>NZ_QPIB01000013.1 GCF_003671765.1 Xenophilus sp. E41
ACTACGGTGAGGGGTCCAGCATCATTCAGGAACGCACCCATGCGTTTGCCATGAAGTCCCAGATCTGGCTGATGGATCCGCGGCCAAACCTCACTTCGATCGTTAACGCTGTTGAGACAAGCTTCGAATTGTCGGAGGCAAGTCAAACCTACGTCATGATCGCTGTGTATCCGCTGGTCCCGGACGAATTGTTCAACTTCTGCGCCAGCAAGCGTGCCGTCCTGATAGTGGAAGAAGCCCGGTCTAACTACATCGAAGATGCCGTGCACGCCATTGCTCCCAGGCTGGCTGAGGGGAGTTCACCAGCGCTGGCATTCACAAAGCGCTCTTTGAATCATCGGCTCCGCATAGCTTGGCCCGCATTCGAGCATCCGTTCGCGCTGGAGGGGATCGGGTCTGGCGGCAAGGACGCGCTGGAAGATTTGTGGCATTGAATGAGAAGCGCCCTCCACACTTTGGATCGTGTGAATGAATCGCGATCAAATACCCCACACTTGGCTGATATGGCTGGACCGGACAGAGTAGGACAATGGAAGATCAGATCGTTGGGGCGAGGAATACACCGCAAGTTGCTTCGACTTCTGTCATGCGCTGTCCTGTTGGTCGGCGCAGTTCCGGTGCATGGATCGGGCTGCAGTGTTGCGACGCCACGATTGATGGCAGGGTACAGCGTGTGCTCATTGCGTTGGTTCTAGACGTCTGGCTCATTGGGCTGCTCTCTACCGGCTCTCAGCGCCGCTGCTGAGGCGCCCACAGGCGACGAAGATTGCTATTAGTTCGCCTATGGCGCTACTTGTACGACCCCATTTCTGAGCAGCGCCTCAAGCAACTTGAATCTTGGCGAATAGCCAACCCCGTGCGGCGCTTGCGCAGGCGCGCACCTTCACAGGGTGCACAACAGAGGGACTCTTTCTTATGGAAATCTTGCTGCAGCAGATCATCAACGGTCTGGTTCTCGGCAGCATGTACGCCTTGATAGCCTTGGGCTACACCATGGTGTACGGCATCATCAACCTGATCAA
>NZ_QPIB01000036.1 GCF_003671765.1 Xenophilus sp. E41
CGCGCTGGAGCCGGTCCGCCTGTCCGGTCGCGAGGGCCTGAACCGCCTGTTCGAGTACGAGCTGCTCCTGAAGACCCCGGATGCCCTGAACCTCGGGGCCTCAGGCGCCACCGACTTCGACCTTGACGCGTTCATCGGCCGTGAGGTCAAGCGCCGACGTTGGCAACTAGGCGTTCTTCGACCTTCCCAGCAGCGCCCACAAAATGATCGCCCCGAAGGTCGCGGTGCCGATGCCGCCCAGCGCGAACTGGCCGAACTTGAGGGTGAAGTCGCCGGTGCCCAGGATCAGCGTGATGGCGGCCACGATGAGGTTGCGGTTCTGCGAGAAGTCGACCTTGTTGTCGACCCAGATCTTGGCGCCCGCCACCGCGATGAGGCCGAACACCACGATGCTCACGCCGCCCATCACCGGCAGCGGGATGGCCTGGATCAGCGCGCCGAACTTGGGGCTGAAGCCCAGCAGCAGCGCGATCAGCGCGGCCACGACGAAGACCGCCGTCGAGTAGATGCGCGTCGCGGCCATCACGCCGATGTTCTCGGCGTAGGTCGTCACGCCCGTGCCGCCGGCGGAGCCGCTCACCACCGTGGCGATGCCGTCGCCGATGAAGGCGCGGCCGATCAAGGGGTCGAGGTTGCGGCCGGTCATGGCAGTGACGGCCTTGAGGTGCCCCAGGTTCTCGGCCACCAGGATGACGGCCACCGGAGCGATCAGCAGCATGGCGCTGCCCTCGAACACCGGCGTGGTGAAGGTCGGCGTGCCGAACCACGCGGCCGCGGCGATGCCCGAGAAGTCCATCGGCTTGCCCAGGCCCAGGCCGTTGGTCAGCACCGCGTAGATGATGCTCGCGAGGATCAGCCCGATGAGGATCAACAGGCGCTGCACCATGCCGCGCGTGAACACCGCCACCAGCCCGACGCACAGGAAGGTCACGGCCTGCATCCATGCATCGAAATTCGTCGGCGCCATGTTCTTGATCGGCACCTGCGCGAGGTTCAGGCCGATCACCGCCACCACCGCGCCCGTCACCACCGGCGGCATGAAGCGCTCGATCCAGCCGGTGCCGATGGCCTGCACGATGGCGCCGATGAGGATGTAGACAACACCGCAGGCCACGATGCCGCCCAGCGCCACCGCGAGGTTGCCGTTCGGCCCCTTGCCGGCGTAGCCGCTGGCCGCGATCACCACGCCGATGAAGGCGAAGCTCGAGCCCAGGTAGCTCGGCACGCGCCCGCCGGTGACGAGGAAGAAGATGAGCGTGCCGATGCCGCTCATCAGGATCGCGATGTTGGGGTTGAAGCCCATCAGGATCGGCGCCAGCACCGTGGCGCCGAACATCGCGATGACGTGCTGCACGCCCATCGCCGCTGTCTGCGGCCACGGCAGCCGCTCGTCGGGCGCCACGACGGCGCCGGGTGTCATGGCGACTTCGCGCCAGCTGAACATGCTCATGGATGTCTCCTGCTGTTGTGTTCGGAAAGGGGAGAACATCCGTACGCGAAGGGCGCGAAAGTTGCGCGAAGGTCGCGAAAGAAATCCCAGAAGTATTTGTCTGGTTTCTTTCGCGACCTTCGCGGCATCTTCGCGTCCTGCGCGGACGGATGTCCGGCTTCAGCCCTGCAGCACCGCCATCGTGATGCGCGACACGCAGGTCAGCTGGCCGGCGTCGTTAGTCATGTCGATCTGCCAGACCTGGGTGGTGCGGCCGATGTGGATGGCGCGGGCGGTGCCGGTCACCCAGCCGCTGCTGGCCGAGCGGATGTGGTTCGCGTTGATGTCCAGGCCCACGGCGCGGTGGCCCTCGGGGGCCGAGTAGTGGGCGCCGCAGGAGCCCAGCGTTTCGGCCAGCACCACCGACACGCCGCCGTGCAGGATGCGAAAGGGCTGCACCGTGCGCTCGTCCACCGGCACGCGGGCACGGATGAAGTCGTCGCCGACCTCCAGGAACTCGATGCCCAGGCGGTCGACCGCGGTCTTCGCGTGGCTGCGGGTGAGTTCTTCGACGGACACGTCTTTCTTCCAGATGCGCATGCGGGTCTCCAGGGGGGAATGGCCGGCGCGGCGCCGGCGGCCCGGAACTATAGCGACGGCGACTGACAGGCGGGCGTCGCGCCAGCGTCTAAGCTGCGCCGCATGGATGCCCCCGCCGCGCCCCCGCCGGCCCGCAGACGCCGCCCCGCTCGCTGGCTGGCCTGGGGCGGTCTGGGCCTGCTCGGCGTCGTGGTCGTGGCGGCGCTGGCGCTGTTCGCCTGGCTGCCCGACGACGAGGAGGTGGCGCAGCGCACGGCGCAGGAATTCGAGCGCCGCTTCGGCATCGCGCTGACCATCGGCAACGCGCGCTGGGCCTTGCGCCCGGTGCCCGTCATCGAGTTCCGGGACGTCGCGACGCAGCAGGCGCAGCCGATCACGCTGCGTCGCGTCGCGGTGTACCCGCAGTGGCGCTCGCTGCTGCAGCGCCGTATCGAGATCTCGCGTCTCGAGGTCGAGAGCTTGGTGCTTCCGCGCGCCTCGGTGCGGGCCTTCCGCGGGCGCGAGAAGCAGGCGGACGATCCGCCCGCCTCGTCCAGCTGGACGCTGGCCGACATCCCGGTGCACACGGTGCGCTTCAGCGACGTGTCGTGGATCGACCGCCGCGGCATCGGCCTCGCCTACGACGGCGAGGTCGAATTCGGCAGCCGCTGGCGCCCGCGCGAGGTGACGGTGCAGCGGCCCGGCGTGTCGCCGCCGGCGCGCGCGCACATCGTGCGCGACGGCGAGGTGATCGACGACAGCGCCGGCCGGGGAGACGTGGGCACCGAGCGCTGGCGCGTCGCGGTCGAGGTGGGGGGCGGCAGCTGGGACGGCGACGCCACGCTGGCGACTCAGCCCGACGGCCGCATGCGTCTCACGGCCCAACTGAAACCCGAGAACATCGACCTGGAGGCCCTCACCGGCGCCTTCGGCCGCCACTCGGCCGTCGCCGGGCGCATGTCGGGCGAGACCACGCTGGATGCGACCGGCGAGCACCCGGGCGAGCTGGTGCGCAGCCTGCACACGCGCACGCGTTTCAAGGTGCACCCTGCCACGCTGCGGCGCTTCGACCTGGCCCGCACGGTGACGACGGCGGGCCTGCAGCGCGAGGGCCAGACGGTGCTGGACGAGCTCACCGGCACGCTGGACACGCGGAACACCGGGGACGGGATCGCGCTGCACTACATCGACCTGCGCGCGCGCTCGGGCGTGCTGACGGCGAGCGGCGACGTGCGGGTGCTCAACCGACGGATGCAGGGTGACGTGGCGGTGGACATCGTCGACGGCGTGGTGGGTTTCCCGCTCAAGCTCGGCGGCACGCTGGACAAGCCCGAGCTGTCTCTGACCGGCGGCGCGCTGGCGGGCGCGGCGGCCGGCAGCGCCGTGTTGCCGGGCGTGGGCACCGCCATCGGTGCGCGCATCGGGCAGAGGCTGGAGCGGATGTTCGGCAGCGAGGACGCGCCGGCCAAGAAGGCGGCGCGGCGCAATCGGTCGAACTCGCGCTAGGCTTGGGTTCGAGATCGTCACGTTTGTGACGAATTTGGCTGGAGCGGACGGCTGGCTTGGGCTGGCGGACGATTGCACTTTCGCTCTTCTCGTCCTTATTGGTGGTCCGATGGGCTCCTTGGCTGGTCGGCACGAGCGCTGTGGGCCTGAACCCGGCCGGCGGCGCCGGTGTGCGTTCTCCGGCTCAGGCTCGCGCTGACCGTCGTGCGGCACGACGGAGGTGCTCGCCTGGAATCGACGTGCTTTGGGCACTGCACGGCGCCGCGAATGGCGCCTGCGCCCGCACACCGGCACCACCGGCCTGGACCGGGCGCGCGATCGGCCGGCATGGGGCGGGCGCGTTTGGGTTGGTCGCAGTTCCTCTCTGGCCCTGCCCCGCCCCCACCCGTTCGGGTTGAGCTTGTCGAAACCCTGCGCAGCGCTTCGACAAGCTCAGCGCGAACGGCGATGAGGTGCGCAAGAGCAGGAAAGTGCAGCACAGCGCCTCAGGGCGGTGGTCGTGGGCCTGCGGGCGCAGGCGCCATTCGCGGCGCCGTGCAGTGCCCCAAGCACGTCGATGGACAGCGAGCACACAGCATCCACAACAAGCCGGTCAGCGCGAGCCTGAGCCGGAGAACGCAGGCCCGCGGCCGCCGCCAGCGCCCCAGTCCGTCGTGCCGGCCGATTCACCGCAGCGCCCAAACTGCTCGACCAGTCCAGCGAAACAAGCGCTACCACCCACGTGCGCCCGCTCCTACCCGCATCCCAGGCTCCTCCCACAGCCCTCGCACAGCGGCGGGTGCAGCCTGACCCAACCCACAGCATCGATCGGATTGAAAAGGAGTTCCCGCCATGACCGAGCGGTCCCCCGACGCCTTCGTTTTTCCCACTTCGGAGCGCCCTGAACAGGCCGAGAAAGTCACCAGCGCCCGCGTGCCGCAGCCCGACGACGACACCCTCGACCAGGGCATCGCCGAGTCCTTCCCGGCCAGCGACCCGGTGTCTGTCACCGTGACCGAACCGCCCAGCCCCGCGCCGCGCACCAGGGCGCCCAAGGCCGGTGTGGAGGACCGTGCCGCCTGGCGCTGGCCGGCACCGGTGGCGCTGGCCTCGTCGGCCGTCATCGGCCTCGGCGCGGTGGCGTGGTGGGCCTACGGCGCTTGGCAGCGCAGCCATTCGCCGCGCCGCCGGCTGGCGCGCTTCGGGCTGCGCTGAGCAACAGGCGGCCTTCACACCCCGGGCAGATGCAGGCGCGAGGAGGTCTTCACCTCCTCCATCACCGCGTAGGTGCGCGTCTCGCGCACGCCCGGCAGCTGCCACAGCACCGTGCCGGCAAAGCGGCGGTAATCGTCCATGTCGGCACTGCGCGTCTTGAGCAGGTAGTCGAAGCCGCCGGCCACCATGTGGCATTCCAGGATCTCGGGCCGCGTCTGCACCGCGGCCTTGAACTGGTCGAACACGTTGGGCGTGGTGCGGTCCAGCAAGACCTCGACGAACACCAGCATGCCCGCGCCCAGTTTGGCGGGGTTGAGCCGCGCCTCGTAGCCGAGGATGTAGCCCTCGTGCGTGAGCCGCTGCACCCGCGCCAGTGCCGCTGTAGGCGACAGTCCCACCGCCTCGGCCAGCTTCACGTTCGGCAGCCGGCCGTCGGCCTGCAGGGCAGCGAGGATGCGCAGATCGAGGCGGTCGAGGTCGGCCATTGTTGATAATGATTCGTTCGGTGCAGTGGCCGATTTTCGATCGGAAATTCGGTGCGATATGCGGAATCATCGAGCAATCCACACCGATCGCCTCGCCGCCATGACCGCCGACCCCGCTCCTCTGCACGCCGCCCCCTTCGACCTTCAGCTGCAGACCCAAGGCCCGCTGCGTGCCGCCATCTCCGCCGCCTGCCGCCGCCCCGAGCCCGAGCAGGTCGCCGCGCTCCTGCCCGAAGCGCGCCTGGCGCCCGAGCAGGCCGAGGCCGCCCGCTCCCTCGCCCGGCGCCTCGCGGAGGGTCTGCGCGCGCATCCGCAGGTCGGCAAGGCCGGCCTGGTTCAGGGACTGCTGCAGGCGTACTCGCTGTCGTCGCAGGAAGGCGTGGCGCTGATGTGCCTGGCGGAGGCGCTGCTGCGCATCCCCGACCGCGCCACGCGCGACGCGCTCATCCGCGACAAGCTGGGCCCCGGCGACTGGCAGGCGCACGTGGGCCGCAGCCCCTCGCTCTTCGTCAATGCCGCGACCTGGGGCCTCATGCTCACGGGCAAGCTGGTCGCTACGCACCATGAAGGCGCGCTCGGGGGTGCGTTGGGCCGGGTGCTGGCGCGCGGCGGCGAGCCGCTGATCCGCAAGGGCGTGGACATGGCCATGCGCCTCATGGGCGAGCAGTTCGTCACCGGCGAAACCATCGGCGAGGCGCTCGCCAACGCCCGGCGGCAGGAGGCGCGGGGCTTTCGCTATTCGTACGACATGCTGGGCGAGGCGGCGCTCACCGATGCCGATGCGCAGCACTATCTCGCGGCCTACGAGGCGGCCATCGACGCCATCGGCGCCGCCTCGGCCGGGGCGGGCGTGATCGGCGGGCCGGGCATCTCCATCAAGCTCTCGGCCCTGCACCCGCGCTACAGCCGGGCGCAGCGCGAGCGCGTGATGGACGCGCTCTACCCGCGCCTGCGCGCGCTGGCCGAACGCGCGCGCAGCCACGACATCGGCCTGAACATCGACGCCGAGGAGGCCGACCGGCTGGAGCTCTCGCTCGACCTGCTCGAGCGCCTGTGCCACGAGCCAGCGCTGGCCGGCTGGCACGGCATCGGCTTCGTCATCCAGGCCTACCAGAAGCGCTGCCCGCAGGTGATCGACTGGCTCGTCGACCTGGGCCGCCGCAGCGGCCACCGGCTCATGGTGCGGCTGGTCAAGGGCGCGTACTGGGACAGCGAGATCAAGCGCGCCCAGGTCGACGGCCTGGCCGGCTACCCGGTCTACACGCGCAAGGTGCACACCGACCTGGCCTACATCGCCTGCGCGCGCAAGCTGCTCGCGGCGCCCGATGCGGTGTTTCCGCAGTTCGCCACGCACAACGCCCACACGCTGGCGGCCATCGTGCAGATCGCCGGCCCGGACTTCCACGAGGGCCGCTACGAATTCCAGTGCCTGCACGGCATGGGCGAGCCGCTCTACGAGCAGGTCGTGGGGGCGCAGGGACTCAACCGCCCGTGCCGCATCTATGCGCCGGTGGGCACGCATGAGACGCTGCTCGCTTACCTGGTGCGGCGCCTGCTGGAGAACGGCGCCAACACCTCCTTCGTCAACCGCGTGGCCGACCACAGCCTGCCGATCGACGCGCTGATCGTCGACCCGGTGCAGGCCGCCCTGGCCCAGGCGCGCGATGAGGGCGCCTTGGGCCTGCCGCACCCGCGCATCCCGCTGCCGCGCGCGCTCTACCCGGACCGCGCCAATTCGCAGGGCCTGGACCTCGCGAGCGAACCCGTACTGGCCGAGTTGGCCGCCGCGCTGCGCGAGAGCGCCGCACAATCCGCGCATGCGGCGCCCCTGCTCGCCGTGCCCATCGCTGCGCACGCGGCGCGCCCGGTGCGCAACCCCGCAGAACACGACGACGTCGTGGGCCAGGTGGAGGAGGCCACGGCCGAGCACGTACCGCCCGCCGTCGCCGCCGCGCACTCCACCTTCGCCGACTGGCGCGCCGCGCCGCCCGCGGAGCGCGCCGCCATCCTCGAACGCGCCGCCGACGCCTTCGAGGCCGCCATGCCGCGCCTGCTGGACCTGCTCGTGCGCGAAGCCGGCAAGACGCTCGCCAACGCCGTGGCCGAGGTGCGCGAGGCGGTCGACTTCCTGCGCTACGACGCGGCGCAGCTGCGCGCCGGCTTCGACAACGCCACGCACCGGCCGCTCGGCCCTGTGGTGTGCATCAGCCCGTGGAACTTCCCGCTGGCCATCTTCACCGGCCAGGTCGCGGCGGCCCTCGCCGCGGGCAACACCGTGCTGGCCAAGCCGGCCGAGCAGACGCCGCTGGTCGCGGCCGAGGCGGTGCGCCTGCTGCATGCAGCGGGCGTGCCTCCCGGCGCACTGCAGCTGCTGCCCGGCCCGGGCGAGACGGTGGGCGCCGCGCTGGTGGCCGACGCGCGCGTGCAGGGCGTGCTCTTCACCGGCTCGACGCAGGTCGCGCGGCTGCTGCAGCACGCGCTCGCAGGCCGCCTCGGCGACCATGGCCAGCCCGTGCCGCTGATCGCCGAGACAGGCGGCCAGAACGCGATGGTGGTCGACTCCTCCGCGCTGGTCGAGCAGGTGGTGTCCGACGTGGTGGTGTCAGCCTTCGACAGCGCGGGCCAGCGCTGCTCGGCGCTGCGCGTGCTGTGCGTGCAGGAGGACGTCGCCGAGCGCCTGCTGGCCATGCTGCGCGGCGCGATGGCCGAGCTCACCCTGGGTGCGCCCGACCGGCTCGCGACCGACGTCGGCCCGGTCATCGACGCCGAGGCGCAGCAGGCCTTGCTCGCGCACATGGGCGCGATGCGTGCGGCCGGCCTCCCCGTGTTCCAGGCGGCGCGCGAAGCGGGCGCCGATGCCGCCCACGGCACCTTCGTGCCGCCCACGCTCATCGAGATCGACGGCATCGAGCGGCTCGAGAAGGAAGTTTTCGGCCCCGTGCTGCATGTGCTGCGCTTTGCCCGCAGCGAACTCGACGCGCTGCTCGGCCGCATCAACGCCACCGGCTACGGCCTCACGATGGGCGTGCATTCGCGCATCGACGAGACCATCGAGCGCGTCGCTGCGCGGGCGCAGGTGGGCAACCTTTACGTCAACCGCAACATGGTCGGCGCGGTGGTCGGGGTGCAGCCCTTCGGCGGCGAAGGCCTGTCGGGCACCGGCCCCAAGGCCGGCGGGCCGCTGTACCTGTACCGACTGCTCGCGCAGCGGCCCCTCGCCACGCCGCTGCCGCCACCGGGCGACGCGGCGGACGACGAGGACGCGCCACGCCCACGGCCGGCGCTGCAGGCGCTGGCGGCCTGGTGCCGCGCACAGCAGCGCGGTGACGGGGCGCTGTGCGAGCGCTTCGCCGGCACCTCGGTTGCCGGCATGCAGCGGGTGCTGCCCGGGCCGACCGGCGAGCGCAACGTCTATCGGCTGGACGGCCGCCATGCCGTGCTCTGCCTGGTGGACGACGAAAACGAAGACGACCGTCTCGCGCAGCTCGCGGCCGTGCTGGCCGTCGGTTCACGCGCGCTGTGGCCCGAATCGCCCGAGGCCCGCACGCTCCATGCCGCGCTGCCGGCCGAGGTGCAGCAGCAGATCGCCTTCACGCCCGACTGGCGCGGCAGCGACCCAGCGGCTTTCGACGCCGTGCTGCACCACGGCAGCCCCGAGGCCTTGCGCGCGGTGGGCGAGGCAGTGGCCGCGCGGCCCGGCGCCATCGTGGGCGTGCAGGGCTTGGCGCCCGGCGGCACGGCCATCGTGCTCGACAGGCTGCTGCTGGAGCGCAGCCTCAGCGTCAACACCGCCGCGGCCGGCGGCAATGCGCACCTCATGACGATCGGCTGAATCGCGGCCGGCGTCCGGCTGGCCGCCCGCGTCGCCGCCGCATAGACTGTCGGCCCCGCCGCCGCGGGCCGAACCGGGGGTGCCGTCCATGTCCGCCGCCATCATTGCCGCGCTGTTCTTCACGGTGGCGCTGCTCGTCACCACCGCCTACTTCATCATGGGCGCGATCCCGCTGCTCATCCTGCGACACGACACGCCGCTCGATGCGCGCTTCGTGCGCGGCTTCTTCAACGTCTACTATCGCGCCGCGTTCATCACGGCCAGCGCCACGGCGCTGAGCTACGCCATTGCCGGGCGGCCCGGCGTGGCCTGCGGCGCGGCCGCGCTGGCGCTGATCGCGCTGCTGCTGCGCCGTCGCGTGATCCCCAGCATGGACGCGCTGGGCTCGCGCATCCAGGGCGACTTCATGGACGCGATCCCCGGCTTTCGCAAGCTGCACGTGTGGGCCATCCTCATCAACCTCGCGCAGCTGGTCGCGATCGTGTGGAGCCTGATCGCGCTCAGTCCCTGAATCACTACCGCTTCATTCCCGCCACGACGACCCATGACTTCCAACGAACGAGACACCCTGCTGCACACCTTGAAGGCCCGCTTCGACAAGCATCCGCAACGCCACGCCGGCATCGCCTGGCCCGAGGTCCAGGCCCGAATCGAATCCAACCCGAAGGCGCTGAAAGCCCTGCAGGCGATGGAAGCCAGCGGCGGCGAGCCGGACGTGATCGGCCGCCATCCGGAGGCGGAGGGATTCGTGTTCTGCGACTGCGCGGCCGAGAGCCCGGCCGGCCGCCGAAGCCTGTGCTACGACCGCGCCGCGCGCGAGTCGCGCAAGGAGCACGCGCCGGCCAGCAGCGCCCTCGAGATGGCGGCCGAGCTCGGCATCGAGCTGCTCGTCGAAGCGCAGTACCGCCAGCTGCAGCAGCTCGGCGAGTTCGACCTCAAGACCTCGAGCTGGATCGCCACGCCGCCGGCCATGCGCAAGCTCGGCGGCGCGCTCTTCTGCGACCGGCGCTACGGCCAGGTCTTCACGTACCACAACGGCGTGCAGTCGTACTACGCGGCGCGCGGCTTTCGCGGCGCGCTCACCGTGTGACCACCACGCGCCGCAGCGCCGGGGCTCAGCGCTTGCCGAGGTGGCTGGCGACGGCGTCCACCGACACGCCGACCTGCTCCACGGCCATGCGCAGCGCCTGCTCGGTCACGCCGAAGCGCTGCGTCCAGTAGCGCACCTCGTGCGGCTCGTTCACATTGATCCGGCTGCGGTCCTGCGCGCCGGCATTGCTCAGGTCATCGGCCATGGTTGGACTCCTTTCCTTTGTTGGCAACGGCACCAGCCTTGCGCGCGCAGCACCCGCCGCACAGCAGACGCCTTGCATCCACCCTGCAGGACGACGCCGCATGCGGCCGGCATGAGCGCGGCGCAGCCCGGCGTGTAGCCATGTCGCCCATGGACCCGCTCCTCGCCGCCTCGGCCCGCGACCTCGCCCGGGGCGACGCGCTGGGCGCCCTCGGCCGCATCGCGCTGCGCGACGACCCGCCCGCCCTGGCCCTGCGCGGCATCGCCATGGCGCAGCTGGGCGAACACCCGCGGGCGCGCGAGCTGCTGCGCCAGGCCGCGCGGCGTTTCGGGGCGCACGAGGCGGTGGCCCGCGCGCGCTGCGTGGTGGCCGAGGCCGAGGTTGCGCTGGCCCTGCGTCACCTGGGCGGCAGCCCGCGCACGCTGTCGGCCGCCGCGGCCACGCTGGCGGCGCACGGCGATCGCGGCAACGCCGTGCAGGCGCAGCTGACGATCGCGCGGCGCGCCCTGCTGCTGGGCCGGCTCGTCGAGGCGCAGGTGGCGCTCGACGCCATCGATCCCTCGCAGCCGCTCGCGCCGCCTCTGGCCGCGCTGGCGGCGCTGAGCCGCGCCGAACTGGCGCTGCGCTCGCTGCGCACCGGGGCAGCCGCCGCCGCGCTGGCGCAGGCTCACGCCGCGGCGCAGCGTGCCGCCATTCCCGCGCTCGCGGCCGAGGTGGCCGATGCGCAGGCTTTGCTCCACCGTCCCGCCGCACGCCGCCGCAGCGCCGGTCATGACGCGCCGCTGCGCCTGCACGAGGTCGAGGCGCTGCGGGCCTCGGGCGCGCTGGTGGTCGATGCCTGCCGCCGAGCCGTGCACGCGGGCGAGCGGGCGCTGGCGCTGGCGCGCCGGCCCGTGCTCTTCGCCCTCTTGCGCGCGCTGGGCGAGGCCTGGCCGAACGACGTGTCGCGCGAAGCGCTCATCTTCGAGGTGTTCCGCACCCGCGACCCCGACGAGACGCACCGCGCCCGCCTGCGTGTCGAGATGGGCCGCCTGCGCGCGTTGCTGCGCGGCCTGGCGCGCATCGAGGCCACGCCGCGCGGCTTCGCGCTGCACCCGGCCGGCGACGCGCCCTGCGTGCTGCTGCTGCCGCCCATCGACGGCGAGCAGGCCGCGCTGCAGGCGCTGCTGGCCGATGGCGCCGCGTGGTCCACCTCGGCGCTCGCGCTGGCGCTCGACGCGAGCCAGCGCACCGTGCAGCGCGCCCTGGCCGAGCTGGAGGCCGAAGGCCGCGCGCGCGCGGTCGGCAACGCACGCGCGCGGCGCTGGGTGGCGCCGCCGCTCACGGCTTTCACGACGATCTTGTTACTCCCCGCCGTGCTGCCGGCTGGCTAGATTGCGGTCCATGGCGACGCGATGTCCGCGTGCCGAACTTCTGGAGCCTTCTTCCATGCCGCAGACCCTTCCCACCGCCGAGTACCTCCCGCACCCGCCCGGCACGCCCGCCGCTCAGCCCGCCGAGGTGGTGCGCGAATACGGCCCCTTCGGCGATGCCACCGCCATCCACGGCGTGACGCACGACGGCCGCCGCGTGTGGGCCGCCACCGGCACGCGCCTGGTCGGCTTCGACCCGGCCAGCGGCGAGGCCGCCGATTCGCTGGCCGTGCGCTGCGACGCCGGCACCGCCTTCGACGGCCGGCACTTCTGGCAGATCGCCGGTGCGCGCATCGACAAGATCGACCCCGCCAGCGGCCGCGTGCTCGCGTCCATCCCGACGCCCAACCCCGAGGGCTGCAACTCGGGCCTCACCTGGGCCGAGGGCAGCCTCTGGGTGGGCGACTACCAGGGCCGCCGCATCCACCGCATCGACCCCGCCAGCGGCGAGGTGCAGCGCACCATCGAATCGAACCGCTTCGTCACCGGGGTCACCTGGGTCGACGGCGCCCTTTGGCACGGCACCTGGGAGGGCGAGGAAAGCGAGCTGCGCCATGTCGACGCCACCGACGGCCGCGTGCTCGAGCGCCTGCAGATGCCCGCCGGCGCGGGCGTCAGCGGCCTCGAATCCGACGGCGCCGACCTCTTCTATTGCGGCGGTGGCGGCAGCGGCCGCGTGCGGGCCGTGCGCCGGCCCAAGGCGGCCGCGGCCTGAGGCGATCTCATCGCTCTTGCCGCTGTAAGCAGGCGATGAAGCACGCAGGAATGCACCCTGCAATTGGTCACGGATGTGACGACTTTGGCCGAAGCGTCCGCCAGGCGGGCGCTGCAGCCCGATTGCACTTTCGGGGTTTTGGGGGCCTGGGCGCTCAGGCCGGCGCCGCACGCCGCAGCAGCGACGTATAGCCCGGCTCCGTCGCCATGCGGGGCAGCACGCCACGCTCACGCAAAAGCCGGTGCGCCTTCGGCAGGTTCCAGCACGGGATCGCCGTGAACATGTGGTGCTCGCAGTGGTAGTTGACCCAGTAGGGTGCGACCAGTGCGCGTTCGAGCCAGCCGGCATGCGTGGTGCGCGCCTGGCGCAGCGGGTCGGCTTCGTTCTGCGCGATGAGCGCGTGCTCGGCGATGTTGCGCACGCGGCTCACCAGCGGCAGCCAGGTCGCCATCGGCAGCAGCCACATCAGCACCCAGGCCCACCACAGCCCGGCGAGGGTGAAGGCCGCGAGGCCCAGGCCGTTGGCGACGAGGAAGCGCCGGTCCTTGCGCAGCTCGGCCCACAGCACCGGCGCCCACGGCGTGCCGGCGGGCCGTGCGCGCAGCGCCTCGCCGTAGTGGCCGAAGCGCTGCTTCCAGAAGGTCTGGCCCGTCAGGTCGCGCGCCACCTTGCGCCACAGCGACGCGCGCGTGATGGGGAAGGGCGCCGACAGCACCAGGTCCGGGTCCTCGGTCTGCTGCACGAAGCGGTGGTGCTGCAGGTGGTAGGGGCGGTAGGCCGTGATCGTCGGCGAGCACAGCCATTCGCCCACCCAGTCGTTGACGCGCCGGTCGCGGTGCAGCACCGCATGCGCCGCGTCGTGCATCAGGATGAACAGGCCCAGCTGCCGCGCGCCGACGACGAGCACCGCGAGCGGAATCGTCCCCGGCCACAGCACGCCCATCGCGATGGCCAGGGCGATCACGCCCCAGCAGTGCGCAATCAACCACAGGCCACGCCACGACGAGCGCGTCGTCAGCTGCTGCCACTGGGCATCGGTAAAAAAATCCTGCGGGCGGGCGCGAGGGGCAACGGCCACGGGGGCTCCTGAAGCGGGGCGGGGATGTGCCAGTGTGCGCCGCATGCCGCGCGTGCGCATCGGGCCGACCCCGCAATCGTTGTTGCCCGGCGCTGCTTCTGGTCTTGCTCCTCTGCCCCCCTGGGGAGAGGCCGGGTGAGGGGGCAGCGCCCCCGCCCTCGACCCTTCGCTATGACTACTTCGGCGCCGCCGGAATCTGCAACCCCCGCTCCACCGCCGGCCGTGCCACGAAGGCGGCAAGCACGCGCGCCACGTTCTTGAAATCGTCGAAGCCCACCAGCTCGCGCGCTTCGTAGAAGCCGATCAGGTTGCGGATCCACGGAAAGGTCGCGATGTCGGCCACCGTGTACTCGGTGCCCATGATCCAGTCGCGGCCCGCCAGATGCTTGTCGAGCACACCCAGCAGGCGCTTGCTCTCGTTCACGTAGCGGTCGCGCGGACGCTTGTCCTCGTAGTCCTTGCCGGCGAACTTATGGAAGAAGCCCAGCTGCCCGAACATCGGCCCGATGCCGCCCATCTGGAACATCACCCACTGCAGCGTGTGCCAGCGCCCGGCCGCGTCGGCCGGAATGAAGCGGCCCGTCTTGTCCGCCAGGTACATCAGCATCGCGCCCGACTCAAACAACGCCAGCGGCTCGCCGCCCGGCCCATCGGGGTCGATCATGGCCGGGATCTTGTTGTTGGGGTTGAGCGAGAGGAACTCCGGCGAGAGCTGGTCGTTCTTGCCGAAGTCCACGCGGTGCACCTCGTAAGGCAGCCCGCACTCCTCCAGCATGATCGACGCCTTCACGCCGTTGGGCGTGGGCAGCGAATACAGCTGGATGCGCTCGGGGTGGGCGGCGGGCCATTTCTTGGTGATGGGGAAGTCGGAGAGGGTGGGCATGGGGGTGTGGTCCTTGGGTGGGGGATGGGGCATTGTGGCGTGGGGCCATTCGGAGGCGCGCCGGATGGCTTGGCATCTGCTTGACGGTCGAGGTCTTTTGCCCATCTGATCCGGTCGCACTGAAAGACGGGGTGCCGACCGGGCAAGTCAGCCCGGTGTCTGATCATGGGAGCGGATTCGCCCTAGGTATCCGCTCCGTCGAACCGATGCATTGCACCGCAGTCCAGGGCGCGGCATTTCGACCCCGCACGGAAGGAGCCGCTTTTCGCGGGCTTCTAGTAATAGGTGCACACACCCACGATCCAGCACGACGCCAGCAGTCATGCGGGTTTCGGGATGTTTGGTTGGGCTGTATTAGGGAGATACTAGGAAGGGTTACGCGGCAACCCTTTCTCCCTAGAACCAAGTTGGAGCGCAGGAGACGACCGTGGCTGAATCGACGCACAAGAAGCTAGCACTCGCGCAGCAGCAGCTTGAAACTGCGATTGGGCTTTTCATCAGCCGCAAGGACCGCATCTCCGCAATCTCACTCGCAGGTGCCGCCGACGGCATCCTCCACGGGCTTGTACTAAAAGCAGGAAGAAAGCCGTTCGCCGACTACGCAATGGGAGTTCGAGAAGCACTCTCAGGCACGACGCCTGCTAAAGCGAAGTATGCAAAGCACATCAACGATAAGCTGAATATCAATGATCTGAAGCACATGGACGAAGGTGGTCCCGACGAAGTCACTCTAGATCCAGACATTTCGGCGCTCGGCGCAATCCTCAAGGCAATCGCGAATCACCACATTCTCGTTGCAGACCATCCGCCCTTCATCAAGGCCATGCTCCAGTGGACTTGGATGTTCTACGACGGCGAGAGGATCACAGAGAATGAGCCATACGAGAAGCCGGCTGGAGAGAAGGTGATGACGCGTTACGCCGAGCGCCCTGAGGAAGTGAAGAAGATGGAGGCGCGGTTCGCGAAGAAGTACCAGGACCTTTTCAAGCCTGAGAAGGGGGGTGCGTGATCGCATTCATGGAGGGTGTGCGCCAGCGCTCTAACAGGTCGTTCGACGCGGACACCCGCCAGCAGCGCGCCGCAGGGCGTGTGGACAAGCCATACGCCGTAGGCGCACTGCCGGCGCGCGCCGGTCAATTCCGACGTTAGGCCGCACACAATGCGAGCGCGTCTGACCAAGTCCGCTGTGGCACGTCGGCAGCTTGCGACCGCGATTGACTTGTACTTTGCTGGCGCTGACGAGGTCTCCGTGTATTCGCTCGGAGCGAATGCGTGGGAAGTCATTGATGTCCTATGCGTCAAGACAGGCGTCTCAAGCATGTCAGTCCAGGCTCGGCAGAACGTTCCTTCGGGTAAGGACCTGAAGTGGGACTACATCAATGCGCCTTACAGGAACTTCTTTAAGCATGCGGATCGTGATGCAGACGCGGAGTTGCCGCCGCTGACAGCTACTCATGTGGAAGGTCTGCTGTACCTCGCAGTCGAGGACTACATCCGGCTGTATAAGCGGTCGCCCGTTCAACTTCAAGTATTTCAGCTTTGGTACTTGGCCAAGTACCCCGAGAAATTGGACGCCAGCGTTGCAGGCGAACTGATCGCAGACCTGCGAGTGGCCTTCCCCGATCTTCCTTCGCTTTCATACGAAGAACAGTTGGAAGCTGGGAGGCGCGCAGTCGCTGAGGGAGCGACCGACAGCGAGATACTCAGCGATCCGCGTACGGAACCAACCTTCGATGGAAAGGGTCTCGGTGCGGGCTGACATGTCATTCGACACGGACATGCACCCGCAATGCGCCGCAAGGCGCGCCTACGGCACGCTGGAAAACTGCCGGTCACTTGCTCAACGAACTCGCTCGCTATCCACTGCCACCCCTCCATAACAGCGCCTGACGCTCCGGCTCCGCACGCTCGGACCCGGTTGGCATCAAGCATCGGGACCGGTGCCGCTGAAGTTGATCTGCCACACGGCTCCTGCCACAGAGCCCACGCCACAATCACCCCACCACAACGATCCGAGGACTTGCCCATGTTCGACCACATCGGTTTCGGCGTCACGAACCTGGCCGAGAGCAAGGCGTTCTACCTCCAGGCGCTGCAACCGCTGGGCGTCGAGGTCGCGATGGAAGGCCCCTACGGCGTGGGGCTGGGGCGCAAGCACAAACCCTCGCTGTGGCTCTCCGAAACCAAGGGGCGGCCCGCCCACCTGCACCTGGCCTTCGTGGCCGACACGCGCGAGCAAGTCGACGCCTTTTACAGGGCCGCACTCGCGGCGGGCGGCAAGGACAACGGCGCCCCGGGCATCCGGCCGCACTACCACGCGAACTACTACGGGGCCTTCGTGCTCGACCCGGACGGGCACAACGTCGAAGCCGTCTGCCACAAGCCTGGCTGACAGTAGCGCGGCCCTGCGTCGCGCGCACTGCTGTTCGCCGGCAAGCGAAGAGGCCTTCGCTGCCGTGAACCACTCGGGAGCACCGCGCAGGTGGCGGGCGCTGCAGGCCGATGGCAACTGGCGGAGCCAGGAGCCTAGGTCGCCGAACGCACGCGCCGATTCGCCCAGGCCATCAGCACCCACCCGCCAAGCACGAAGGTGAGCGCGACGCCGGCGGCATACACCGCCACGCCGCCGTACCCGCCCACATTCGCCGGGTTGAGGAAGGGGTAGGGGTACCAGCCCACCATCGCGCCGCGCGCCATCGTGTACGCGAGGTACAACGTGCCCAGCGCCAGCACCCAGCGCAGGGGGCGGAAGCCGACGGCGGGGCGCGGCGGCCACAGCAGCCAGTCGAGCACCACCACCACGGGCATCACGTGGTGCAGCACCGAGTTCACCCACGGGCGCAGCGCGCCGAGGTCCACGTCGCGCAGCAGCACGGCAAACACCACGCCCACCACGAGCATGAAGGTCGCCGTCAGTGCACGCAGCGTCTCGAAGGCGGCCGAGGGCGGCGCACCGGCCCACTGGCGCAGCGCGGCGGCGATCAGCACACCGGCCGCGAGCAGGTTCGACAAATTGGTGAAGAAGCTGAAGAAGTTGGGCACGCTCAGCTGCAGGCCGATGTGCAGCCACAGCTGCCAGCCGATGGCGACGAGCACGAGCAGGCCGAAGGCCAGGCGGAAGACGGCGGTGAAGGGCGTCGGCATCATGGCGGCTCCACGAAAGACGGCGATTGTGCGGGCGCCGCGGGAAGGCGCGCCGTTTGCTCAGCGGATCACCGCCGCATCGCTCTCGTCATAGAGCCGCGCCACCGCCTCCGCCCGCCGAATCAACACCGCCCGCTGGTTGATGTAGCCCTTGTCCGTGATCTCGCCCGCCTCGGCATCGGGCGGCGCGTCCAGCACCAGCGCGCAGGCCGGGCATCGCGACGAGCCCGCGCCGGCGTCGCGCAATTCCGCCATCAGTGCCCGCAGGCGCTCGCGCAGCGCACCGGCATCGGCCGCGCCGGCGGGCGAAGCAAAGACCAGCAGCCCGATCGCATCGCGGTCGTGGCCGGTGATGACGAGGTCCTGCACCAGCGGCGCGAGGCGCGACACGAGGTCCACGCGCAGGGTGCCCACCGACACCCATGTGCCGCTGGAGAGCTTGAAGTCCTCGGCCACGCGGCCGTTGAACATGACGCCGCGCTCGGGCCGCTGCGCATCGACGAGGAAGCCGGCATCGCCGATGCGGTAGTAGCCCTCGTCGTCGAAGGCGGCGGCGCTTTCGCGCGGGGCGTCGCGGTACCCGGGGAACACCGACACGCCCTTGACGCGCATCTCCAGCTTGTCGCCGTTGGGCACGAACTTCAGCTCCAGGCCCGGCAGCGGCCCGCCGATGCAGCCGGCGCCGTCGAGCTGCCAGTGGGCCGAGGTGATGGCGGGCGAGGTCTCGGTGCAGCCCCAGGAGGTGGTGAGCCACAGCGGCCGGCCCGGGCGCACGCGCTCGGCCACGGCCTGCAGGCGCCGCCAGGTCGACGGCGCGAGCGCCGCGGCGGCGTAGAAGGCGAGCCTCAAGCGCTGCAGCACGTCGCGCGCGAGCGCGTCGTCCGCCTCCAGCGCGGGCAGCACCATGTCGAAGCCGCGCGGCACGTTGAACCACAGCGTGGGCTGCACCTCGCGCAGGTTGCGCACGGTCTTCTCGACCAGCCCCGGCGCCGGCCGGCCCTCGTCGATGTAGAGCGCCCCGCCGTGCGCCAGCACCATGTGCAGGTTGTGGTTGGCGCCGAAGGTGTGGCTCCAGGGCAGCCAGTCGACGAGCACGGGTTTCTCGTGTTGCAGGAAGGGCCACACCTGGGCCATCTGCTGCTGGTTGGCGCACAGCATGCGGTGCGTGTTGATGACGACCTTGGGCGTGCCGGTGGAGCCCGAGGTCAGCAGGTACTTGGCGTGGTCGTCGGGGCCGATGGCCTCGAAGGCGGCACGCACGGCCGGCGTCTCGGGCGCGGCCGCCAGCGATGCGAAGGCGATGCCGTGCGGCCAGGCGTCGGCGTTCGCGCTGAACACGCAGGGCACGTCCAGGTCGCAGGCCGCGAGCGCGGGGCCGTACACCGCAGCGTCCGACGCATGGACCAGTGCCGGCCGCAGGGCCTGCAGCATCTGGCGCAGGCGCGTGAAGTCCTTCGCCATGCGCGAGTACGCGCTCGACAGCGAGCAGGCCGTGCGACCGATGTGCATCGCGGCCAGCATCAGCACCGCATGGTCGATCGCGTTGTCCGACAGGACGACGATCGGGCCGGGCGGCAGGTCGCGGTCGAGCAGGCCCTGCGCGACGCGGCCGACGGCCTCGCGCAGCGCGCCGTAGCTCAGGCGCCGCCACGCGTTGCCGTCGGGCGTGCGTTCGGCGAGGGCCAGCGCGTCGGGCGTCTCGCGCGCCCAGCGCTCGAGCCACTCGCCGATGCAGCGGGCATAGGGCTCGAGGGCGACGGGCGAGCGCAGAGAGAAACTGCCGTCGTCGAAGTCGATGCGCACGGTGCGCGGCGGGGCGACCTGCGTAGGGTCGGCGAGGAAATCGATGAGCGGGGTGGGCATGGCGTCTTCGGGCTCAGGGAAGCGTACCGCCCGCGGCCTTGGCGCGAATCAGGTCGATCAGCAGGTCGTCGCGCGTGCGCTCCAGCGCTTCTTCCCTGCGCGCACCGCGTTCCTCGGCCACGCCCTGCACCACGCGCGCCTTCAGCGCCTCGGTCATCGACGGGTCGCCGAGGTCGTGCCACCAGCTCTCGATCGGGCCACCCAGGTGGTCGAGCAGGTGCGCCATGCCGCCGTCGCCGCCCGACAGGTGCAGGTTCATGAACGGTCCCATCAGCGCCCAGCGCAGGCCCGGTCCGTGCGCGATGGCGGTGTCGATGTCGGCCACGCTGGCCACGCCCTGGTCGACCAGGTGGAAAGCCTCGCGCCACAGCGCGGCCTGCAGCCGGTTGGCGATGTGGCCGAGGATCTCGCGCCGCACGTGGATCGGCCGCTTGCCCAGCGAGGCATAGAAGTCCATCGCGCGGCGGATGCTCTCCGGCGAGGTCGCCTCGCCGCCGCCCACTTCCACCAGCGGGATCAGGTGCGGCGGGTTGAAGGGATGGCCCAGCACCACGCGCCCGGGTGCCTCGCAGCGCACCTGCATGCCGCTCACGGGCAGGCCCGAGCTGCTGCTGGCCAACAGCACGTGCGGCGGCGTGGCGGCGTCCATGCGCGCATACAGCTCGGCCTTGAAGTCGGCGCGCTCGGGGCCGCTCTCCTGCACGAAGTCGCACCCCTGCAGCGCGCGTTCCAGCTCGGGCTCGAAGCGCAGCCGCTCGGGCGAGGCACCCTCGGCCAGGCCCATGCGCTGCATCGTCGGCCAGTGGCGCCGCACCGCGTCGCGCAGGCGCTGTTCGGCACCGGGCGCGGGGTCGGTGGCCGTGACGTCCAGGCCGCGCGCGAGGAAGAACGCGGCCCAGCTGGCACCGATGACGCCGGTGCCGACGACGCCGACGCGGCGGATCGCGGGCTCGCTCACGGCTGCTTCCAGCGCGCGCACTTCGACTCGGCGCGCGTGGTCCAGGCGGCCTCGCCGCGGATCGACTCGACGACCTTGTAGTAGTCCCAGGGCTCTTTCGACTCGGCGGGCGTCTTCACCTGCATGAGGTGCATGTCGTGCACCATCAGGCCGTCGTCGCGCAGCCAGCCGTCCTTGACGAACATGTCGTTGAACTTGGTCTTCTTCAGCTGCGCCATCACCTTCGCGCCATCGTCGGTGCCGGCGGCCTGCACGGCCTTGAGGTACTGCAGCGCGGCCGAATAGTCGCCGGCATGGAAGGACGTGGGCATGCGCTTGTACTTGTCGAAGAAGCGCCGCGCCCAGGTGCGCGCTTCGGGGCCCTGGTTCCAGTACCAGCTGTCGGTGAGATACATGCCCTGCGCAGTCTTCAGGCCCAGCGCGTGCACGTCCTGGATGGTGATGATCATGCCGGCCAGCTTCATCTTCTGCGCCAGGCCGAACTCGGCCGCCGACTTGATGGCGTTGACCGTGTCGCCGCCCGCGTTGGCCAGCGCCAGCACGTCGGGCCTGGCGTTGGTCGCCTGCAGCATGTACGACGAGAAGTCGCTGGCACCCAGCGGGTGCTTCACGGCGCCCGCGACGGCACCGCCGCCTTTCTCCAGCACCTGGGTGGCGTCGGTCTGCAGCGCGTTGCCGAAGGCGTAGTCGGCGGTGACGAAGAACCAGCGCTTGCCGCCGGTCTTGAGCACCGCGCTGGCGGTGCCGCGGGCCATGGCCACCGTGTCGTAGGCGTACATCACGGTGTAGGGCGAGCAGTGCTCGTTGGTGAGGCTCGACGCGCCCGAGCCGACGACGAAGTACGGCTTGCCCTTGTCGCGCGCCACGCCCGCCATGGCGATGGCGGCGCCGGAGTTCACGCCGCCGATCAGCATGTCGACCTTGTCGACGTCGAACCATTCGCGCGCCTTGGCGGCGGCGATGTCGGGCTTGTTCTGGTGGTCGGCCGCGACCAGTTCGATCTTCTTGCCGTGGACCGTGCCGCCCATGTCGGCGATGGCCATGCGGATGGCCTCGGTGCCCGCGGGGCCGTCGTAGTCGCGGTACACGCCCGACATGTCGCTGATGAAGCCGATGCGGATCACGTCATTCGAGATCTGGGCCGAGGCGGCGGTCGCCCCGGCCAGTGCGGCCGCGGCCAGGGTGGCGCGTGCGAAGTTCATTCTTGTCTCCTCGTGGTGGTGGGAAGGAACAGGGGCAGCCGGAATGCGGACAGCCGAACGCAGAGGTCGCGAAGATTGCGCAAAGGGCGCAAAAGAAGTCAAAAAATTCGAGGTCTTCTTCTGCGACTTCCGCGTCACTTTTGCGGCCTCTGCGTTCGGCTGTCCGCATTGCATGGGTCTTTGGGGCCGTCAGGCCTGCACGGCCAGCGCCCCGGGCGCGAACTCCGGCAGCGGCGTGCCGGTGCGCGGCAGCCCCATGATCTGCCGCGCCTCCTCGGGCGTGGCCGGTTCCATGTCCAGTTCGCGGATCAGCCGCACGATGCGCTCGGTGAGCTGCAGGTTGGTGGCCAGCTCGCCGTGGCGGTAGTAGAGGTTGTCCTCCAGCCCCACGCGCGCATGCCCGCCCAACAGCAGCGCCGCGACGTTGGCCTCCAGCTGCGACGGGCCGATGCCGCTCACGCAGAAGATGCTGTTCGCCGGCAGCACGTCGACCATCTGCTGCAGGTAGCGTGGCGAAAACGGCATCGCGTTCTGGAAGTTGCGGTGCACGTTCATCACCAGGTTGATGAAGTGCGGCGCCTCGTCGTGGCCTTCCTCGATCAGCGTGGTCACGTCCTGGATGATGTGCGTGTGCGCGAAGACCTCCCACTCGGGCTTGATGCCGCGAGCCTTCATGCCGGCCGCCAGCTCGCGGCCTTTGGACAGGGGCGTGTCCATGAGGATCTCGCGGCCGCCGAAACTCAGGTTGAGCGTGGTGGCGTCCAGCGTGCACATCTCGGCGCCGGCGTCCATGCCCTTGATGCGCTCCTCCCAGGCGATCTCCCAGCGGTCGTTCGGCAGCGCGCGGATCATGTCGCCGTGCACCCCGCCGCCGGTGGAGTTGTTGATCACGATGTCGCAACCGGCGTTGCGGATGCGCGTGTTGATGTCGCGGTAGATCGTGGGGTTGCAGGTGGCGCCGTCGTCGGGCCGGCGCGCATGGATCGCGGCCACGCTGGCGCCGGCGTTCCAGCAGCGCACGACGTCCTCGGCGATCTCGTCGGGCTGCGTGGGCAGGTGGGGGTTCTGCGATTTGTGGGCCATGCCGCCGGTGGGGGCGATGGTCACGATCACCTTGCGCTTGCTCATGGCGTCTCCGGATGTCTTGGTGGTGGGGCGCGGCTATTATTTTTTTGCCCCGGGCGCCACTCAGTCGTTGCGATGACATTTGCGCTCGGGGTAAGTACCCAACAAGGAGACCGCCATCACCCGCCACGACCGTGCCGCCGCGCCACGCCCCACGCTCGACGGCCTGCTCGAGCGCTCGGCCTGGTTCCCCGCGCTCGGCGCGCCGGCGCAGGCCCGCGTGCGCGAGGAGATGCGTGAGGTCGAGCTGCCCGCCGGCGCCGCGCTGTGCCGCATGGGCGACGCGCCGCTGCATTGGTACGGCGCCATCGAAGGGCTGCTCAAGTGGTCGGTCAGCAGTGCCGACGGCCGCTCGGTCACGCTGGGCGGCCTGTCGGTCGGCAGCTGGTTCGGCGAAGGCACGGTGCTGCGTGGCGTGGCCCGCACGGCCGACGTGATCGCGCTGCGCGACAGCCGCGTGGCGCTGATGCCGGCGGAGGTCTTCGAGTGGCTGCGCGGGCACGAGCCCGGGTTCGCCGACTTCCTGCTGCGCCAGATCAACGAGCGCATGCACTGGTTCCTCGGCAACTTCGCGGCGCACCACCTGCTCGACACCGACAGCCAGGTGGCGCGTGCGCTCGTCGGCCTGTTCCATCCCTGGCTGCATCCGGGCAGCGACCCGCACCTGCAGGTGTCTCAGGAAGAGATCGCGAATCTGTCGGGCCTGTCGCGCCAGCGCTGCAACGCGGCGCTGCGCCGGCTGGCGGACGCGGGGCTGATCGAGATCGAGTACGGCGGCATCACCGTGGTCGACCTGGCGCGGCTGCGCGAGCGCGTCGCGGACTGAACGCGCTGCGCCGCGAGGTCGTCACGAATGTGACGGGTTGGGCGCCAGCGCCCGGCTGGCGGGCGCTGCAGGCCGACTGCGCTTTCGGCTTTTCGGGGGCGGACTAGACCCCCAGCCGCTCCGCCAGCGCCTGCGGCTGCGCCAGCAGCTCGGCCGACGCGCCGGCCAGCACGATGCGGCCCTTTTCCATCACCACCGCCTGATCGGTGTGGTGCAGCACCTTGTGCCAGTCGCGGTCCACGATGAGGGTGGCGATGCCGGTGCCGCGGATCTCGGCGATCACGCGCCAGATCTCGGCGACGACCAGCGGCGCGAGGCCTTCGGTGGCTTCGTCGAGGATCATGAGGCGCGGGTTGGTCATGAGCGCGCGGCCGATGGAGAGCATCTGCTGCTCGCCGCCCGACAGCTGCTGGCCGCCGTGCGAGAGCCGCTCCGCCAGGCGCGGGAAGGTGGTCATGACGCGCTCGAAGGTCCAGTCGCGCCGGCCGTCGGTGCCGGGCCGCGCGGCCATGACCAGGTTCTCGCGCACCGTGAGGTTGGGGAAGATGCCGCGGCCCTCGGGCACGTAGCCGATGCCCAGCCGCGCCATCTTCTCGGGCGCCCAGCCGGTGACGGGGCGGCCGTCGCACTGCACCTGGCCCGAGGCCGGCCGCACGTAGCCCATCACGCTGCGGATGAGCGTGGTCTTGCCCATGCCGTTGCGGCCCAGCAGGCCGACGGAAGTCGCGGCGGGCACGTCGGCGTCGACGCCGCGCAGGATGTGGCTGTCGCCGTAGTAGGTGTTGAGGTCGCGGATGGAGAGCATGTCAGGGCTTGAACGTGTTGCCCGCCAATGCGAAATCGGACAGCCGAACGCAGAGGTCGCAAAGGTCGCGCAGAGGACGCAGAGAAGACCTGTTGAGCTTGTCAAGAGCCGTTTTCAAGGCTTCTGCGATCGACTGTTCTGGCGTCATCTCAATGCTCCTCACCCAGGTACGCCGTGCGCACATCCGGATTGGTGCGGATCGCCGCCGGGTCGCCAGTCGCGATCACGGCGCCGTTGACCATCACCGTGATGCGGTCGGCGATGCGGAACACCGCGTCCATGTCGTGCTCCACCAGCAGGATCGCGTGCGAGGCCTTGAGCTGTGCCAGCAGGCCCAGCATGCGGTCGGTCTCCTCGGCGCCCATGCCGGCCAGCGGCTCGTCCAGCAGCAGCACGCGCGGGCGCGTGGCCAGGCACATCGCGACCTCCAGCTGGCGCTTGGCACCGTGGCTCAGCGTGCCGGCGATGCGATCGGCCTCGGCGGCCAGGCCCGTCGCTTCGAGTGCGGAGCGCGCGGCGGCGTTGCTGGTGGCGCAGCCGCGGCTCGACTCCCACAGCGCCCACGGCCGCGGATGCGCCGCTTGCGCCGCGAGGCGGCAGTTCTCCAGCACCGTGAACTCGGGGAAGATGGTCGTGCGCTGGTAGCTGCGGCCCACGCCGTCGAGCGCCCGGCGTGGCTGGCTGCGCGCGGTGATGTCCTCGCCCTCGAGCGTGATGCGCCCGGCCGAGGCGGCGATCTCGCCCGAGAGCATGTTGATCAGCGTGGACTTGCCCGCGCCGTTGGTGCCGATGACGGCATGCACCTCGCCCACGTGCAGGTCGAGCGTGACGGCGTTCACGGCCACCAGCCCGCCGAAGCGGCGCGTGAGGCCCTCGACCTGGAGGAAGCGGCTCATCGCGCGGCTCCCTGCGGCGACAGGCGCTGCGCGATCCCGATCAGCCCCTTGGGCAGCAGGGCGACGAAGACGATGATGACCAGCCCCAAGCTGAGCTGCCAGTGGTCGGCCAGCGGCCCCACCAGCGCGTGCGTGGACAGCAGTTCCTTGAGCAGGGTGAAGGCCACCGCACCCAGCACCGCGCCGCGCAGGTGGCCCAGGCCACCGAGGATGATCATGAGCAGCACCTCGCCCGAGTTGTGCCAGGCCAGCAGCTCGGGATTGACCACGCCGTCGCGCGAGGCGACCAGGCAGCCCGCCAGCCCCGCGAGCGCACCGGCGATGACGAAGGCCGCGAGCTTGTAGGCGTAGGTGGGAAAGCCCATCGCGCGCATGCGCTGCTCGTTGACGCGGATGCCCGCCAGCGCGGCGCCGAAGCGCGAGCGGCGGATGAGCGCCAGCAAGCCGTAGGTGGCGACCAGCGCCGCCAGCACGACGTAGAACAGCATGGTGCGGTTCTCCAGGTCCAGTGCGCCGATGGCCGGGCGCACGTACATGTAGATGCCGTCGCTGCCGCCGCCCACGGGCGTGTCGTGGAAGACGAAGAAGGCCATCTGCGCGAAGGCCAGCGTGACCATGATGAAGTACACGCCCTTGGTGCGCAGGCTGAGCGCACCCGTGACCAGCGCATACAGCGCCGCCGCCCCCATGGACAGAGCCAGCACCACCAGCAGGTTGCCGCCGTCCTTGCCCGAGGCCAGCACCGTCGCATAGGCGCCGATGCCGTAGAAGGCCGCATGGCCCAGGCTCACGAGGCCGGTCATGCCCACCAGCAGCTCGAGGCTGAGCGCGAAGATCGACAGGATCATCACCTTGACGACCAGGTCGGACAGGTAGCCGCCGAGCAGGGGGCCGGCGATGGCGAGGGCCACGGCGCACAGCAGCGGCAGCAGGACGGAAAGGCGGTTCATGAATGCGGGCAGCCGTACGCGAAGGACGCGAAGATTTCGCGAAGAACGCGAAAGGAAAACAGAAGATCGAAGATTTCTTTCGCGTCCTTCGCGCGACTTTCGCGCCCTTCGCGTACGGTTTCCGCTCCCGTTCCCGTTTTCACGTGCGCCTCCCCATCAGTCCCTCGGGCCGCCAGATGAGGACGGCGGCCATCAGCACGTAGACGCCGATGCCGCTGATCTCGGCGAAGAAGACCTTGCCGAAGGTGTCGACGAAGCCCACCAGCAGCGAGGCGATGAGCGCGCCGGTGATGGAGCCGATGCCGCCGATCACCACCACCACGAAGCAGATGATGAGCACGCTCGCGCCCATGTTGGGGTACACCGAGGACATGGGCGCCGAGATCATGCCGGCCAGCGCCGCCAGCGCCACGCCGCCGGCGAAGACGATGCGGTACAGCCGGCGGATGTCGATGCCCAGCCCGCGCACCATGTCGCGGTTGCTCGCGCCGGCGCGGATCATCATGCCCAGGCGCGTGCGGTTGACCACCCAGTACAGCGCCACCGCCAGCACGATGCAGGCGGCCGACGCGAAGAGGCGGTACCAGGGGTAGCTCATCACGCTGCCCAGCGCGAAGCTGCCGTCCAGCCAGGGCGGCACCTTCACGCCGTGCACGTCGTTGCCCAGCAGGATGGAGCGCAGTTCCTCGAAGACGAGGATCAGGCCATAGGTCATCAGCACCTGCTGCAGGTGGTCGCGCTGGTAGAGGTAGCTGAAGAACACCCACTCCAGCACATAGCCGAAGATCGCGGCCAGCACCACGCCGGCCACCAGCATGACCAGGAACTGGTCGCCGAAGAGCGGCGACAGCGCGAAGGCCATGTACGCGCCGATCATGTAGAAGCTGCCGTGCGCCAGGTTGATCACGCCCATGATCCCGAAGATCAGCGTGAGGCCCGAGGCCAGCAGGAACAGCAGCAGCCCGTACTGAACCGAGTTCAGGCACTGGACGAGGAAGGTGCCGAGATCCAAGGGTGGTGGCCTTTGATGAAAAGAGCAGGCGCGAAGCGCCGCGATGACTCAGTGCACCCGCGGAACCGGCTTTGCCGGGCCGCTGGGTGCGCCCCCTTTCAGGGGGATGCGAGCTACACGAAGTGGGCGAGAGTCGGGGGTGGTTACATGCGACAGCCGCGCGCGGGATCGGCCAGGCCCTTGATCGCCACGTTCACCAGCTTGTTCTCCTTGCCCTCGACCTTGCGCAGGTAGATGTCCTGCACCGGGTTGTGCGACTTGCCCACGGTGAAGGTGCCGCGCGGGCTGTCGATCTTGGCCTTCTCGATGGCGGCGGCGATCTCGGCCTTCTTGGAGAAGTCGCCCTTGGTGGCGGCGAGGCCCGCGCCCAGCATTTGCGCCGCGTCGTAGCCCTGCACCGCGTACACGTCGGGCTGCAGCTTGAAGGCCTTGGCGTAGGCGGTGCGGAAGGCGTTGTCCTTGGGCGTGTTCAGGCCGTCGGCGTAGTGCAGCGTGGTGAGCATGCCCTGGGCGGCATCGCCCTGCGCGTCCAGCGTGCCGTCGGTCAGGAAGCCGGGGCCGTACAGCGGGATCGACTTGTTCAGGCCCGCGCCGGCATAGTCCTTGACGAACTTCACCGCGCCGCCGCCAGCGAAGAAGGAATACACCGCATCGGGCTTGGCCGCGGCGATCTCGGTCAGCAGCGCCTGGAACTCGACGTTGGGGAAAGGCAGCGTCAGGTTCTTGACCACCTTGCCGCCACCTTTCTCGAAGCCTTCCTTGAAGCCCGCCACCGACTCGTCGCCGGCCGCGTACTTCCAGGTCAGGGTGATCGCGGTCTTCTTGCCCTGCTTGGCGGCCACTTCGCCCATCGCGTAGGCCGGCTGCCAGTTGCTGAAGGAGCTGCGGAAGATGTTGGGTGCGCACATCGGGCCGGTCACGGCGTCGGCACCGGCGTTGGGCACGATCAGCATGGTGCCGCTTTCCTTGGCGGCCTTGGCCATCGCCATCGCCACGCCCGAATGCACGGTGCCGACGATCACGTCGACGTTGTCGCGCTTGATCAGCTTGTTGACGTTGTCGGTCGCCTTGGCGGGGTCGGACTCGTCGTCCACCTTGAAGTACTCGATCTCGCGACCGCCGAGCTTGCCGCCCTGCTCCTCGACGTAGAGCTTGAAGCCGTTCTCGATGGCCACGCCCAGCGCGGTGTAGGTGCCGCTGTAGGGAAGCATCAGGCCCACCTTGATCTTGCCTGTGCCCTGGGCGGCGGCGGTGGCGGCAAGGCCGGCGAAGGCCAGCGTGGCCAGGGCGGTGCGGGCGAAGCGGATGCGCATGTCTGTCTCCTCTCGGGGGTGGTGAAAATACTTTAACCGTAAACTATTCAGAACTAAAACGCGTGTTTCCCCGCAGTCCGGGGGCGTCTCGCGTCGAGGCCGACACCATGCCCGCGGTGGCGGCGATCACCTGTTCGGGTTGATCCCTATGTGGGGAATGTCCGCATGCGGGGATTTCCAGCAGCCGCGTGCCGGGCACCAGCGCCGCGATGCCGCGGATCTGGGCCAGCGTGCCGTACTCGTCATCGATGCCCTGGATCGCCAGGACCGGGCAGCGGATGGCCTCGAGTTCGCTCTCGATGTTCCAGTCGCGAAAGGGCGGGTGCAGCCAGATGCCGTTCCAGCCTTCGAAGGCCGAGTCCACGTCGTCGTGGTAGCGGGCCAGGCGCGCGCGCAGGTCGGTCGACCGGTAGGCTTGGCGTGCGAGCTCGATGTTGGCCACGGTCACGTCCTCCACGAAGATGTGCGGCGCCAGCAGCACGAGGCCCTGCACCCGATCGGAAAAGCGCGACGCGTACAGCAGCGCGATCGATCCGCCGTCGCTGTGGCCGAAGAGCCAGGGCTTCTCGTCGAGGCCGATGGCGTCGAAGAAGGCAGGCAGCACTTCGTGCGCCTGGCGGTGCATGAAGTCGACGTCCCACGCCTCGCCCTCGGCGCGCGGCGTCGAGCGGCCGTAGCCGGGGCGCGAGAACACCAGGCCGCGCACGCCGGCCTCGGCGCACAGCCGGTCGGGGAAATCCTTCCACATCGCCACCGAGCCCAGGCCCTCGTGCAGGAAGGCGACCAGCGGCGCGTCGCCCTGGCGGGCGCCGATCCACCGGTGCTCGATGCGCACCGGCCGGCCGCGCCAGTCGATGGACGCGAATTCCACGGTCATCGGGGCACCTTCGGATGGGCCGGGCGTGGGCTCATGCCCGCTCTTTTTCGCGCAGCCGGAAGCGCTGGATCTTGCCCGTGGCCGTCTTGGGGAGTTCGTCGATGAACTCGATCAGGCGCGGGTACTTGTAGGGCGCAAGGCGCTCCTTCACGAAGGCCTTCAAGGCCGCCTCGTCCGCCTGCTGGCCGTCCTTGAGCACCACGAAGGCCTTGGTCTTGGTCAGGCCCTCGGCATCGGGAATGCCGATCACCGCGGCCTCCAGCACGGCCGGGTGCTGCTGCAATGTCGATTCGACCTCGAAGGGCGAGACGTAGATGCCGCTCACCTTGAGCATGTCGTCGCTGCGGCCGGCGTAGGTGTAGTAGCCCTCGGCGTCCCGGATGTACTTGTCGCCGCTTTTGGTCCAGCCGCCCAGGAAGGTGTCGCGCGACTTCTCTCGGTTGCCCCAGTACATGAGCGCGCTGCTCGGCCCCTTGATGTAGAGGTCGCCCACCTCGCCGTCGGCCACCGGGCGGCCGTCCTCGCCGCGCAGCTCGACCTCGTAGCCCTCGACCGGCTTGCCGGTGCTGCCGTAGCGCACGTCGCCCGGGCGGTTGGAGATGAAGACGTGCAGCATCTCGGTGGAACCGATGCCGTCGATGATGTCGCAGCCGAAATGCGCCTTGAAGCGCTGCGCGATCTCGGCCGGCAACGCCTCGCCCGCCGAGGAGCCCATGCGCAGTGCCACCTGCTCGCGCGCCGGCAGCTTCGGCGAGGCGAGCATGCCCGCGTAGCCCGTCGGTGCGCCGAAGAACACCGTCGGCTTGCGCTCGGCGGCGGTCCAGCGCTTGAACACCGCGTCGGGCGTGGGGCGCTCGGCCATCAGCACCACGCTGGCACCGACCGACAGCGGGAAGGTCAGCGCGTTGCCCAGGCCGTAGGCGAAGTACAGCTTGGCGGCCGAGAAGCAGACGTCGTCCTCGGTGAGCTGCAGCACGGCCTTGCCGTAGAGCTCGGCGGTCCACCACAGGTTGCCGTGGGTGTGCACCGTGCCCTTGGGCTTGCCGGTGGAGCCGGAGGAATACAGCCAGAAGCCCGGGTCGTCGGGCGTGGTGGGGGCCGGCGCGGCACGCGGCGTGGCCGCGGCCAGGGCAGCCTCGAACTCGACCATGCCCGCGGGCAGCTCGCCGGCGGGCTGCGAAACCAGCACCGTCGCCAGCTCGTGTGGCGCCTTCTCCATGGCGCTCTGCAGCACCGGCAGCAGCGCGCCCGACACCAGCGCGGCCTGCGCGCGCGCGTGCTCGAGCATGTAGGCGTAGTCCTCGGACATGAGCAGCGTGTTCACCGCGACTGGCACCACGCCGGCGTACAGGCAGCCGAGGAAGCTCACCGGCCAGTCGTGCGAGTCGTGCATCAGCAGCAGCACGCGCTCCTCGCGCCGCACGCCGGCGGCGTGCAGCGCACCGGCCAGGCGGCGCGCGCGCTCCTCGAGTTCGCCGTAGCGCAGCGGCCCGCGGTCGTCGACGTAGGCGATGCGGTCGGCGCGCCCGCGGTTGAGCGTGAACAGGTGGTCGGCGAAGTTGAAGCGGGCGGGCAGGCTCATGGGGTGTCTCCGGTCGTTCGCGGCGCCGTTGGGGCGGGGCGCCGTCGTGTGCAGTTCAGGCTGCCCGTGTGAAGTCGATGCGGCCCTCGGGCAACAGGTACAGCACCAGCGCCCGGCCCTGCGCCACGGTGGGCCGGTGCGCGCTGCCCGGCGGGTACACGCACCAGCCGGCCGGGCGGCCGTCGAAGGTCGCGTCGCCGCCCATCGGCATGATCAGGTCGATCTCGCCGCCGGGATGCGTGTGGTGCGGGCCGGCGATGTCCTGCATGTCGACCACGTCGACCGAGAAGCGGTGCAGCGCGTCCTCGGCCTTGAACACGCGGCCGTAGCGGATGCCGCCGCCTTCGCGCTCGCACAGCCAGCCCTCGGCCACGCCCTGCTCGCAGGCGGACTTCAGGCAGGCGTAGGTGGTGGTGCCGGGGCCGTGCTCTCGGTTGAGCCAGGCGTCGAGCTCGCGGTCGAGCGGGCGGCCGGCCAGATCGCGAGTCAGCGTGGCGACCAGCGCATGAAAGTCTTCCTTGGCCATCGTGGTGTCCTCGTCCGTTGACGGCGCCGGCTTGTGGCGGCCAGCGATGTGCAGTATCTTGCTTGCGGACGAACCATAGATGCCGTCAAAATGCGTGTCAAGCAATATAGTGCATATCAGGTGTTAACCCTGAGCCGCACGAGAATCGGCGGCCGTGACAAGGACACCCATGACTGAGCGCAACGAGGCGCTGCTGAACGCGCCGGAGGAGGGCGCCACCGCAGCCAACGAATCGGAGGAGGGCCGTGATGCCTTGCTGGCGGCGCTGGGCGAGCGCGTGCGCAGCCTGCGCGCGCGCCGCGGGCTGACCCGCAAGGCGGTGGCACTGGCGGCCGGCGTGTCGGAGCGGCACCTGGCCAACCTCGAGTACGGCATCGGCAACGCCTCCATCCTGGTGCTGCAGCAGGTGGCCGGCGCGCTGCACTGCTCGCTGGCCGAACTGGTGGGCGACGTCACCACCAGTTCGCCCGAATGGCTGCTGATCCGCGAGCTGCTGGAGCACCGCTCCGAGGCCGACCTGCGCCGCGTGCGCATCGCCATCGGCGAGCTGCTGGGCACCGCCGCCGTCGACCCGCTGCGCCACCGGCGCATCGCGCTCGTGGGCCTGCGCGGTGCGGGCAAATCCACGCTGGGGCAGATGCTGGCAGACGACCTGGAGCTGCCCTTCATCGAGCTCAGCCGCGAGATCGAGAAGTTCGCGGGCTGCAGCGTGCGCGAGATCCACGACCTGTACGGCACCAACGCCTACCGTCGCTACGAGCGCCGCGCGCTCGAGGAGGCGGTACAGATCTACGGCGAGGTGGTCATCGCCACACCGGGCGGCATCGTCTCCGACCCGGCCACCTTCAACGAGCTGCTCGCGCACTGCACCACCGTGTGGCTGCAGGCCGCCCCCGAGGAGCACATGGGCCGCGTGGCCGCCCAGGGCGACACCCGCCCCATGGCCGCCAGCCGCGAGGCGATGGACGACCTGCGCCGCATCCTCGACGGCCGCGCCGCCTTCTATTCGAAGGCCGACCTGCGCGTGGACACCAGCGGCAAGACCCTGCAGCAGGCCTTCGAGGCGCTGCGCACGACCGTCCGGACGGCCATGGACGCCGAAGCCGCGCGCTGACGGGCGCGGCAACCCACCGTCACACAAATTCCGGTGCGGGGGTTGACGCACCCGCAAACATGCATGATGATGCATGTCACGGATGAAGCAAAGTGCATTTTGCTTCCGGTTCAGGCCCCCACAGGAGACTCCATGAGCGACACCGCCCAGACGACCGGCCCGGCCGTCGACTACCGCACCGACCCGACCCAGTACCGCCACTGGTCGATCAGCGTCGAAGGCCCCGTGGCCCGCCTGTCGCTGGACATCGCCGAGGACGGCGGCATCCGCCCGGGCTACAAGCTCAAGCTCAACAGCTACGACCTGGGCGTGGACATCGAGCTCAACGACGCGCTCAACCGCATCCGCTTCGAGCACCCGCAGGTGCGCTCGGTCATCGTCACCAGCGCCAAGGACCGCATCTTCTGTTCGGGCGCCAACATCTTCATGCTGGGCGTCTCCAGCCACGCCTGGAAGGTGAACTTCTGCAAGTTCACCAACGAGACGCGCAACGGCATCGAGGACTCGTCCAAGCACTCGGGCCTGAAGTTCCTCGCCGCCGTGAACGGCGCCTGCGCCGGTGGCGGCTACGAACTGGCGCTGGCCTGCGACGAGATCATGCTGGTGGACGACCGCTCCTCCTCCGTCTCGCTGCCCGAGGTGCCGCTCCTGGGCGTGCTGCCCGGCACCGGCGGCCTGACGCGCGTGACCGACAAGCGCCACGTGCGCCACGACCTGGCCGACATCTTCTGCACCAGCGTCGAAGGCGTGCGCGGCCAGCGTGCGGTGGAATGGCGCCTGGTCGACGCGATCGCCAAGCCGGCGCAGTTCGCCGCCGCCGTGCAGGAGCGCGCTCTGAAGCTCGCCGAAGGCAGCGACCGCCCGGCCGACGCGAAGGGCGTCGCGCTGACCCGCATCGAGCGCGAGGACAGCGCCGATGGCCTGCGCTATGCGCACCTCGACGTGGCCATCGACCGCGCCAAGCGCACCGCCACGTTGACGCTGAAGGCGCCCCAAGGCGCGCAGCCGACCGACATCGCGGGCATCGAGGCCGCGGGCGCCGCCTGGTGGCCGCTCGCGCTGGCGCGCCAGCTCGACGACGCGATCCTGCACCTGCGCACCAACGAGCTGGACATCGGCACCTGGCTGCTCAAGACGCGCGGCGACGCACAGGCCGTGCTGGCGGCCGATGCGCTGCTGCTGGCCCACCAGGACCATTGGTTCGTGCGCGAAACCCTCGGGGCCCTGCGCCGCAGCTTCGCGCGGCTGGATGTCTCCTCGCGCAGCCTGTTCGCGCTGGTCGACGAAGGCTCCTGCTTCGCGGGCCTTTTTGCCGAGCTCGCCTTCGCCGCCGATCGCACCTACATGCTGGCCCTGCCCGACGCGCCGGAGAAGGCGCCCAAGCTCGTGCTGGACGAATTCAGCTTCGGACTGCTGCCCATGGTCAATGGCCAGAGCCGCCTGCAGCGCCGCTTCTATGAAGAGACCGCGCCGATGGAAGCCGCACGCGCCGCCGCCGGGAAGCCGGTCGACGCCGACGAGGCCGTGAAGCTGGGCCTGGTGACCATGGCCCCCGACGACATCGACTGGGACGACGAGCTGCGCATCGCCATCGAGGAGCGCGCCGCCATGTCGCCCGACGCCCTGACCGGCCTGGAAGCCAACCTGCGCTTCGCCAGCCAGGAGAACATGTTCACCCGCATCTTCGGCCGCCTCACCGCCTGGCAGAACTGGATCTTCCAGCGTCCCAACGCCGTCGGCGACAAGGGCGCGCTCAAGGTCTACGGCACGGGCCAGAAGGCTGGCTTCGACCTCAACCGCGTCTGAAAGCGGGCACTGGACCCGTACCCGTCTTCGCTCCCCCACCTTCGAGAGGACCGTTCCATGAGCAGCATCAACTACAGCGAGAAGATCCCGAACAACGTCAACCTGGCCGAGGACCGCACGCTGCAGCGCGCGCTCGAGGGCTGGCAGCCGAACTTCATCAACTGGTGGGACGACGTGGGCCCCGAAGGCTCGACGAACTACGACGTCTACCTGCGCACGGCGGTGAGCGTCGACCCGCAGGGCTGGGCGCAGTTCGGCCACGTGAAGATGCGCGACTACCGCTGGGGCATCTTCCTGAACCCGGGCGACGCCGAACGCAAGATCCACTTCGGCGACCACCTGGGCGAGAAGGCCTGGCAGGACGTGCCCGGCGAGCACCGCGCCAACCTGCGCCGCATCATCGTCACGCAGGGCGACACCGAGCCGGCCTCGGTCGAGCAGCAGCGCCACCTGGGCCTGACGGCGCCGTCGATGTACGACCTGCGCAACCTGTTCCAGATCAACGTCGAGGAAGGCCGCCACCTGTGGGCCATGGTCTACCTGCTGCACAAGCACTTCGGCCGCGACGGACGTGAAGAAGCCGAGGCGCTGCTCGAACGCCAGAGCGGCGACGAGAACAACCCGCGCATCCTGGGCGCGTTCAACGAGAAGACGCCGGACTGGCTGAGCTTCTTCATGTTCACCTACTTCACCGACCGCGACGGCAAGTTCCAGCTCTCGGCGCTGGCCGAATCGGCCTTCGACCCGCTGGCGCGCACGACCAAGTTCATGCTGACCGAAGAGGCGCACCACATGTTCGTGGGCGAGTCGGGCGTGAGCCGCGTGGTGGCCCGCACCTGCCAGGTGATGAACGAACTGAAGACCGACGACCCGGCCAAGATCCGCGCCGCTGGCGCGATCGACCTGGAGACGGTACAGCGCTACCTGAACTTCCACTACTCGGTCACCATCGACCTCTTCGGTGCCGACCAGTCGAGCAACGCCGCCACCTTCTACAGCTCGGGCCTCAAGGGCCGCTACGAAGAGGGCAAGCGCACCGACGACCACGTGCTCAAGGGCCAGACCTACAGGGTGCTGGAAGTGCGCGACGGCCAGCTGGTCGAGAAGGAAGTGCCGATGCTCAACGCCCTGAACGAGGTGCTGCGCGACGACTTCATCAAGGACTCGGTGGCCGGCGTCGGCCGCTGGAACAAGGTGATCGAGAAGGCGGGCATCCCGTTCCGCCTCACGGTGCCGCACAAGGCCTTCAACCGCCAGATCGGCGCGCTGGCCGGCATCCGCATGTCGCCCGAAGGGCGCGTGGTCAACGAGGCCGAATGGAACGCGAAGAAGGGCGAATGGCTGCCCACCGACGAGGACCGCGCCTTCGTGGCCTCGCTCATGGGCCGCGTCGTCGAGCCCGGCAAGTTCGCCAACTGGATCGCGCCGCCGGTGATGGGCATCAACCGCCAGCCGGTGGATTTCGAGTACGTGCGTTTCGGCTGATCCGGTTTTTGAACAGAATAGGCCTGCAGCGCCCGATCCACGGGCGCGACCAGCTATCGAAAAGATAGCAAGGAGAGACACGATGGACATGGCCGTGAACGTCGCCAGCGAAGGGGCGGTCATCCAGCAGCACCTGATCGACCCCGAGATCTGCATCCGCTGCAACACCTGCGAGGCCACCTGCCCGATCGGGGCCATCACGCACGACGACCGCAACTACGTCGTCAAGGCCGACGTGTGCAACGGCTGCATGGCCTGCATCTCGCCCTGCCCGACGGGTTCGATCGACAACTGGCGCACGATGCCCAGGGCACGCGCCTATTCGATCGAGGAGCAGCTCACCTGGGACGAGCTGCCCGCCGAACTCACGCCCGAGCAGCTCGCCGAGGCGGGCGTACCGGCCGACGCCGAAGCCGCACCGCCTGCCGCCGCGCCGGCGCCCGTGGCCGAGGCCGAGCCCGGCACCGTGCCTTTCAATTCCGCGAGCTACGGCGCCACGCGCCCGCCCTGGTCGGCCGCGCATGCGTACACCAACCTGCATTCGCCCAAGAGCCCCGTCACCGCCACCGTGACCGGCAACTTCAATTGCACCGAGGCGGGCTTCGACAGCGAGACGCACCACGTCGTGCTCGACTTCGGGGCCATGCCCTTTCCGGTGCTCGAGGGCCAGTCCATCGGCATCATCCCGCCGGGCACCGACGCGCTGGGCCGCGCGCACCAGCCGCGCCAGTACTCGGTGGCCAGCGCCCGCAACGGCGAGCGGCCGGGCTACAACAACGTGTCGCTCACCGTGAAGCGCGTGACCGAGGACCACCAGGGCCAGCCCGTGCGCGGCATCTGCTCCAACTACGTGTGCGACCTCAAGGTCGGCGACACGGTGCAGGTGGTCGGCCCCTTCGGCAGCAGCTTCCTGATGCCCAACCACCCGAAGTCGCACATCGTGATGATCTGCACCGGCACCGGCAGCGCGCCGATGCGGGCCATGACGGAATGGCGCCGGCGTCTGAGGAAGAGCGGCAAGTTCGAGGGCGGCAAGCTGATGCTCTTCTTCGGCGCGCGCACCCAGCAGGAGCTGCCGTACTTCGGCCCGCTGCAGTCGCTGCCCAAGGACTTCATCGACATCAACCTCGCCTTCTCGCGCACGCCGGGCCAGCCCAAGACCTACGTGCAGGACCGCCTGCGCGAGCGTGCGGCCGACCTGGTCGCGCTGCTCAAGGACGGGGCCAGCCACTTCTACGTCTGCGGCCTCAAGAGCATGGAAGAGGGCGTGGTCATGGCGCTGCGCGACGTGGCCAACGAGGGCGGGCTCGACTGGGAGGCGGTCGCCGCGCAACTCAAGCGCGAAGGGCGCCTGCACCTCGAAACCTACTGATCCGGAACACGCTTCCCGCCCGTTCGGGCGGAGCTTGCCTGTCCTGCGCCTGTCGACGGGTCGAAGCCCTGCGCAACGCGTCTCGCGCGTAGGATGCGTCGACCGCAGCAAGGTGCCACTCATGCCCACGACCCCCCTGCCCACCTTCCTCGAGTTCGAAGCCGAGTCCCTGGCCGCCGGATTCGACGAGGTGCTCGAACGCGTCTGGCCACCGGGCGCCGTGCTCGACACGCACCGCCATCCCTTCGGCGTCTCGGCGCTGGTCGTGCAGGGCACGCTGTGGCTGGGCTGCGAAGGCGCGACGCGCGAGCTGCACGCGGGCGACCGCTTCACGCTCGATGCCGACGTGCCCCACGACGAGCGCTACGGCGACGAGGGCGCGACCTACTGGGTCGCGCGCAAGAACGCGACGTGAAGTTCGCCGACTTCTTCGCCGGGCAGGTCATCGAGGCCGGGCCGCACGCCATCACGGAAGACGAGGTGGTCGGCTTCGCCCGCCAGTGGGACCCGCAGTGGTTCCACACGGACGCGCAGGCCGCGGCCGACGGCGTGTTCGGCGGCCTGATCGCCAGCGGCTGGCACACCTGCAGCATCGCCATGCGGCTGGCGGTGCAGGCCGCGCTCGAGGGGTCGGAGTCCTTCGCCTCGCCGGGCATCGACCACATCCGCTGGGCACGGCCGGTGCGCCCCGGCGATGCGCTGCGGCTGCGCGCCGAGGTGATCGAGGCGCGCCGCTCCGACACGCGCGCGCGCCTGGGCATCCTGCGCTGGCGCTGGCAGCTCTTCAACCAGCACCAGGCCGAGGTGCTCGACGCGATGGTGACCAGCCTGTTCCGGCTGCGCTGAGGCGCGGCGAGGCCGGCTCAGCCGACGGCCGGCAGCACCTCGCCCCGGCATGCGCCGAAGCCGATGCGCGCCTGGCCCTCGCGCGCGCACCAGCCGCGCAGGACCACCGTGTCGCCGTCCTCGAGGAAGGTGCGCGTCTCGCCCGTGGCGGGCAGCGCGATCGCCTGCGTGCCGCCCCGCGAGAGCTCGACGATGGCGCCGGCCTCGCCCGGCGTCGGGCCGGAGATGGTGCCCGTGCCCAGCAGGTCGCCCGGCTGCAGGTTGCAGCCGCCCACCGTGTGCTGCGCCACCATCTGCGCCAGCGTCCAGTACTGGTGCCGGAAGCTCGTGGCGGACAGGCGGTCGCCTGCATGGCCGGCGGCGCGGTGGCGCGGGCTCTGCAGCCGCACCTCGAGCTGCACGTCCACGCCGCCGTGTGCGCGGTTGGCCGGGCTGTCGAGATATGCCAGCGGCTGCGGCTCGTCGGCCGGCCGCTCGAAGGGCACGCGATAGGGTGCCAGCGCCTCCATCGTCACGATCCAGGGCGAGACGCTGGTGCAGAAGTTCTTGCCCAGGAAGGGCCCGAGCGGCGCCATCTCCCAGAACTGGTGGTCGCGTGCCGACCAGTCGTTGAGCAGGCACATGCCGAAGATATGCGACTCGGCCTCGCCGATGCCGATGGGCCGGCCCTGCGCGTTGCCCGGGCCGACGTAGAAGCCCATCTCCAGCTCGTAGTCCAGCCGGCGGCAGGGGCCGTACTGCGGCGCGGCCGCACCCGGCGCCATCGCCTGGCCCATCGGGCGGTGGAAGGGCGTGCCGCTGGGCACCACGCTGGATGCGCGGCCGTGGTAGGCGATGGGCAGCCAGCGGAAGTTGGGCGTGAGCGGGTCGTCGGGCTTGAGCACCCGGCCCACGTTCACGGCATGGTGCACCGAGGTGTAGAAGTCGGTGTAGTCGCCGATGCGGCTGGGCAGGCCGAGCTCGGCCTGCGCCTGCGGCACGAGCGCGGCGCGCAACGCCTCGGTGGCCGGGCCCGTGGCACCGTCGACCAGGGCGTCGAAGAGCGCGAGCCGCAGCGCATGCCAGGCCTCGGGGCCCATCGCCATCAGCGCGTTGAGCGTGGGCTGCGACGCGGCCTGCAGCGCCTGGCCCGCAAGGCCGGTGAAGGCGCCGACCTGCGCAGCCGCCTGCAGGTCGATCACCTGGTCGCCCAGGGCCACGCCGCCGCGGAAGGCCTCCTGGCTGCCGGCGCGGCGGAACACGCCGAAGGGCAGGTTCTGGACCGGGAAGTCGCCGTCGGCCACGTTGGCCGAAGCGAGCCAGCTGCGCGCGTGCGCATCGTGGGTGCGATCGAGCGTCATCGAGGCCGTCCCCTCAGGCCGAGGCCATCAAGGCGTCGTCGAAGATCGCCACGGCGCGCGTCCAGCCGGCCGATGCACCCCGGATCTTGTGCGGGAAGCAGCTGATGAAGAAGCCATGCGGCGGCAGCGCCTCGAGGTTGTGCAGCTTCTCGAGGTGGCAGTAGCCGATGTCGCGGCCGGCCTTGTGGCCTTCCCAGATCAGGCCGGCGTCCTGCGTCTCGCCGTATTTCTTCGCGGTGTGCACGAAAGGTGCGTCCCAGCTCCAGCCGTCGGTGCCGGTGAGGCGCACGCCGCGCTCCAGCAGGTACATGGTGGCCTCGTAGCCCATGCCGCAGCCGCTGGAGACGTAGTCGGGCTGCCCGTAGCGCTCGCCGGCGCGGGTGTTGACCACCACGATCTCCAGCGGCTTGAGCGTGTGGCCGACGCGCGCGAGCTCGGCCTCCACGTCGGCGGCCGTGACCACGTAGCCGTCGGCGAAATGGCGGAAGTCCAGCTTCACGCCCGGCTGGAAGCACCACTCCAGCGGCACCTGGTCGATGGCGATGGCGGGCTTCTTCTCGCCCAGCGCCTTGTCCATGGTGGAGTGGAAGTGGTAGGGCGCATCGAGGTGCGTGCCGTTGTGGGTGGACAGCTGCACCTGCTCCACCGCCCAGCCCTCGCCGTCGGGCAGGTCGGCCTTCTGCAGGCCGGGGAAGAAGGGCGTGATCTGCTCGACGGTGTTCTCGTGCGTGAAGTACTGGATCTTGGGCGCGAAGGGCGGCGGGTCGCTCAGCACGTCGTTCTCGAGGTAGATGGACAGGTCGACGAATCGGCGGGGCATGGCAGGTCTCCTTGGGGTGTTCGTGGGGATGGATTCAAGGCCGCTGCCAGCGCAGCAGGCGGTGTTCGGCCCAGGCCAGCAGGCCGTTGCTGACGAAGCCGATCAGGCCCAGCAGCACGATGCCGGCGAAGAGCTCGCTGGCGCGGAAGGCGCGGGCCGCCAGCAGGATGGCCTGGCCCAGGCCGCCCTGCGAGGCGATCATCTCGCCCACCACCGCCACGATCAGCGCAACGGTGAGGGCAAGGCGCATGCCGGCCAGGATGTCGGGCAGCGCATGCGGCAGGCCGATCTTGAAGATGAAGGCGGTGCGCGACAGCTGCAGGCAGCGCGTCACCTCGGCCAGCCGTGCATCGACGGTGGCCAGTCCGTGCACGGTGGCCAGCAGCACCGGCCACATGGCACCGAAGGCCACCACCGCCAGCACCATGCGCGGGCTCAGTCCGAAGATCGCGATGGCCAGCGGCAGCACCGCCGACGCGGGCAGCGGACGGACGAACTCCAGCATCGGCTGCAGCCAGTCGCGCGCCGTGGCCGAGGCGCCGATCAGCACGCCCAGCGCCACGCCGGCCAGCGAGGCCAGGAGCCAGCCCTGCAGCATGCGGCCGACGGTGTCCACGGTCCAGGCGGCCAGCTCGCCCTGGCCGTTGCCGCGCAGGTTGAAGCCTTCGGCCAGCGCGCCCCAGGTGGCCTGCGGCGTGGGCAGGAAGACGCGGCTCACCCAGCCCAGGTTGCTGGCCGCCCACCACAGCGCGATCACCGCGCCGAGCACCACGGCGGAGCCCAGCCAGCTCGCCGAAGTCGGGCGGTCGTTCATGCGGCCCCCATCCGGCGGGCGACATGCCGCTGCAGCCGCAGCATGGCGGCGTTGACCGCATAGCCCACCACGCCGATCCAGCCCAGCCAGGCCAGCATCAGCGCCGGGTCGAAGCTCTGCTGCGCGATCATCATCGCGTAGCCCATGCCGTGCGGGTTGGCGGCGATCTCCACCGTCACCGCCACCACCAGCGCGATCGCCACGCCCAGGCGCAGCGCGACGAACAGGCGCGCCGCGATGGCCGGCAGCACGATCTTGAAGGCCCGCTCGCGCGCCGACAGGCCCAGCACGCGGCTCACCTCCAGCAGGCGCGGCTCCACCTGCCGCACGGCCGCCTGCACCAGCAGCATCAGCGGCCAGAAGGTGGCGAAGGCGACGATGGCCAGTTCCATGCGCACGCCGAAGCCGAACATCAGCATGGCCAGCGGGATCAGCGCGACCGAGGGCACGGTGCGCAGCAGCTCGGTCGTCATGAAGCCCATGCGCGCCGCGCGCGCCGACAGCCCCAGCGCGATGCCGCCGGCCAGCGCCAGCAGGCCGCCCAGGAGCAGGCCCAGCGCCGCGGTGCCGAGCGTGAAGGCGGTGGCCTGCCAGAGCGAGCCGTCCATCGCCGCGCCGACGAAGGCCCGCAGCGCGGCGCTGACGGGCGCCAGGCTGTCGCTGCCCAGGGCAGAGGCGCGGCGCGCGTAGAGCTCGAAGGCGGCCAGCAGCAGTGCCGGGATCGCCCAGGGCCGCAGGCGCAGCAGCAGCCCGCGTGCGCGCTCAGCCATGGCCGTGCTCGATGAAGGTGAAGAGCTCGCGCCGCAGCCGCACGAACTCGGGGTGCTCGCGCGTCGTGAGCTGGTCGCGCGGGCGCGGGATCGGCACGTCGATCATGCGGGCCAGGCTGGGCCGCCCGGGGCCGGGGTTGGCCTGCAGCGCGATCACGCGGTCGGCCAGGTAGATCGCTTCTTCCAGGTCGTGGGTGACGAAGACGACGGTGAGGCCGTCCTCGCGCACCAGCCGTGCCAGCTCGTCCTGCAGGCCCTGGCGCGTCATCGCGTCGAGCGCGCCGAAGGGCTCGTCCATGAGCATCAGCTCGGGCCGCTGCGCCAGGCAGCGCGCGATCTGCACGCGCTGCTGCATGCCGCCCGAGAGCTGCAGCGGGAACTTCTGCGCGTGCGCGGCCAGGCCCACCTTGGCCAGCACCTCGGCGGCGCGCGCCGCATGCTCGGCCGCGGGCACGTGCGCGGCCTCGAGCGCCAGGCGCACGTTGCCTTCGACCGTGCGCCAGGGCAGCAGCGCGCGGCCGTAGTCCTGGAACACGAAGGCGATCTCGCGCACCGGCGCGGTGATGGCCTGGCCGTGCCGCAGCACGCGGCCGGTGGTGGGCGCGACCAGCGCGCTCGCGGTGCGCAGCAGCGTGGTCTTGCCGCAGCCGCTGGCGCCGACGATGCACACGAACTCGCCACGCGCCACCTCGAAGCTGGTGGGCGAGAGGATCTCGCGCCCGCCCAGGCGGATGCCCACGGCGTCGAAGCGCAGCAGCGGCGGCGCCGCGTCCTTAGAGGAAAAAGTGCCAACAGCGCCCATGGGACGGGCGCGGGCGGCTATGAAATCAGGAGCACCCATGGCCGGCAGCCGCGCTTCAGCGGGCGACCAGGCGCGCCACGTCGGGCATTGTCTTGAGCATGTCCTGCTCTTTCATCAGCCCCACCCAGTAGGCCAGCTGCTTGTCTGTCACGACCGGGCCCGGCGGCGAGATCTGCACCTTGGCCAGCACCTCCGGCGGCAGCTTGATGTACTTGCCGATGGCCGCGCGCACCCGCGCGTCGTTCCTGGGCTGGCCCATGAAGGCGGCGGCCTCGACCAGCGACTCGCGGAAGGCGCGCACGGCCTGCGGGTTCTTTTCGGCCCAGTCGCGCCGCGCGGCGTGCACGATGGTCTGGTTGCCCTCGGGTAGGAAGGTGGAGTAGTAGCTGGCCACGTATCCCGCGCCCGATTCGGTGATGCGGCTCATGAAGGGGTCGGCCGACACCACCGCGTCCACCGAGCCGCCGCGCAGCAGGTCCGCATGCTGCGGGAAGGCCGCCTCGACGAAGTTGACCTTGCGGTGGTCCACGCCCTGGTCCTTGAGCCAGGCGCGGAAGGTCACGTGCAGGAAAGCCCCCAGGCCCGGCACGCCGACCTTCTTGCCCACGCAATCCTGCGCCGTCTTGATGCCGCTGCCGGCGCGTGCCACCAGGCCGAAGCCGGTGATGCCCTTGGACGTGAGGCCGCCGCCGGCCACCAGCACCAGATCCAGCCCGCCGTCCACGGCCTGCAGGAAGACCGAGGGCGTCGGCCCGCCGATGGTGAGCGAATCGGACTGCAGCGCGGCCGGGATGGTGGAGTTGAGCGGGATGAACTTGGGTTCCACGTCCAGCGCGCGCTTCGTGAAGTAGCCCTCTTCCCTGGCCACGAAGACTGAGGCGAAGTCGGTCACGGCGGTGAAGCCGAACACGATCTTCGTGCCGGCCTGCGCGCGGGCGGGCAGGGCGGCTGCGGCGAGGGTGGCGGCGCCCAGCGCCGAGAGTGCGGTGCGTCTTTTCATCAGGCTTGTCTCCGTGGGGTGTTTTTCTTCGAAGGGGGCATGGCCGCGCGTGCCGCGCGCGGGCGCGGCATGGCGGCGCGCAGGCCGCCGGCAATGAAGGTGACCAGCAACGCGCCGCCGGCGGCATCGTTGGCCTGGGCCTCGCCGCCCGACAGGCGCTCCACGCGCGTGTCCGTCAGGTGGTGCAGCAGCGCACCCAGCGCGAACTGGTAGCCCCAGGCCACCTGCGCGCGCGTGGCGTGCGGCAGCGCGCGCTGCAGCGCGTCGATGAAGGCGTTGGCCAGCGGGTCGAAGTAGTGGCGCAGCACGCGGTCGGCCTCCTCGGTGGCGTGCGACAGCTCGCGCGCCACCAGCAGAGCGTAGTACTCGCCCTCGTTGCTCGCGCGCAGCGCCAGCACCGGCGCGGTGAAGGCGTCGATGATGCGCGGCAGCGTGCGCGCGTCGGCCGCGTCGATGGGCACCGCCGCCAGCGCGGCCAGGCGGCGCTCGATGGTGGGGTTCCAGTGCGCGAAGATGGCCTCGAACAGCGCGTTCTTGGGCCCGAAGTAGTAGCCCACCAGCGCCAGCGGCACGCCCGCCTCGTCGGCGATCTGGCGGATGCTCACCGCGTGGTAGCCGAAGCGCGCGAACAGCCTTTCGGCCGCCAGCAGGATCGCCTGCCGACGGTCGGGCCGGGCGTCTGCCGCGGCCGCCGTACGCGCGGCGCGCGGCGGCTTGGGAAGGGCGGACGGCCGGGCACTCATGCGGCGCATTGAACGGCCGTACAAATTTCTTGTACACACGTACAAACCCCAAGTCGCGCAGATGACCGCGCCCGGGCCAATCCGTATGGAGCCGACGCGCCCGCCGCACTACGCTGGCGGCCATGACCGCTCCCAACATTCCCCAGATCCGCCTCTACCAGAACTGGCTGCGCGAGACGCGCGGCCTCGCCTTCGATTCCTACGCCGACCTGTGGCAGTGGTCGGTCACCGACCTCAATGCCTTCTGGCAGAGCATCTGGGACTACAGCGGCATGCACTCGCCCACGCCGCACACGGCCGTGCTGGCCGAGGACCGCATGCCCGGCGCCGTGTGGTTCCCCGGCGCGCAGGTCAACTACGCGCGCGAGGTGCTGCGCCATGCCGACGCCGCGCATGCCGCGGGCTGCCCCGCCATCGTGAGCGACAACGAACTGGGCGAAGTGCGCGAGATGTCCTGGCCCGAGCTGAAGCGCCAGGTCGCGTCGGTCGCGCTCACGCTCAGGTCGCTGGGCGTGCAGCGCGGCGACCGCGTCGCGGCCTACCTGCCGAACGTGCCCGAGACGATGGTGGCCTTCCTCGCGTGCTCCAGCATCGGCGCCGTGTGGAGCGTGTGCGCGCCCGACATGGGCACCGCGGCCGTGGCCGACCGCTTCAAGCAGATCGAGCCCAAGGTGCTCATCGCGGCCGATGGCGTGCACTACGGCGGCAAGCCGGTGGACCGCAGCGGCATCGTGCAGGAGCTGCGCGATGCGCTGCCCTCGGTGCGCAAGCTGCTGCTGCTGAAGAGCCCGCACGCGACGAGATCGATTGCGCACGACGGCGACTGGGCAGGCGCCACGGCCCGAAACGATGCCGAGGTGGCGGCCTTCGAGCCCGAATGGCTGCCCTTCGACCACCCGATCTGGGTCGTCTACTCCAGCGGCACCACGGGCCTGCCCAAGCCCATCGTGCACGGACAGGGCGGCATCATCGTCAACATGTACGCCTGCGGGCTGCACAACGACGTGGGCGCGAGCTATGGCGACAACAACCGCGGCGAGCGCTACCACTGGTTCAGCTCCACCGGCTGGGTGATGTGGAATTCGCAGCTCTCGGGCCTGGCCTTCGGCGCCACCATCTGCATTTACGACGGCCACCCCGGCGGCAGCAAGGACAAGCCCGACTGGACCGTGCTGTGGCGCTTCGTCGCGCGGCACCGGGTCACCTTCTTCGGCGCCGGCGCGGCCTACTTCACCAACTGCATGAAGGCCGGCGTGGTGGCCAAGGACTGCGGCGACCTGTCGCGCGTGCGGGTGCTGGGCAGCACCGGTTCGCCGCTGGCCGAGGACGTGCAGCGCTGGGGCACGGCGCAGCTCAAGGCCGCCGGCTCGCCCGACCCGTGGTGGTGCAACATCTCGGGCGGCACCGACTTCTGCGGCGCCTTCGTCGGTGGCAACCGCGAGCTGCCCGAGGTGCCGGGCCAGATGCAATGCCGCCAGCTCGGTGCCAGCGTCGAGGCCTGGAACGAGAGCGGCCAACCGGTGATCGGCGAGGTCGGCGAGCTGGTGTGCAGCCGGCCCATCCCGTCGATGCCGCTGTACTTCTGGAACGACCCCGGCAACGCACGTTACCTGTCGAGCTATTTCGACACCTACCCCGGCGTGTGGCGGCATGGCGACTGGATCCGGATCGGCGAGGACGGCGGCTGCGTCATCTACGGCCGCAGCGACGCGACCATCAACCGCCAGGGCCTGCGCATGGGCACCAGCGAGATCTACAACGCCGTCGAGGCCCTGCCCGAGGTGATGGACTCGATGGTGGTCGACCTCGAGTACCTCGGCCGCGACAGCTACATGCCGCTGTTCGTCGTGCTGCGCCCCGGCGTTGCGCTCGACGACGCCATGCGCAGGAAGCTCAACGATGCCATCCGCACCGCGCTGTCGCCGCGCTTCCTGCCCGACGACATCTTCCAGGTGGCCGAGATCCCGCGCACCCTGTCGGGCAAGAAGCAGGAACTGCCGATCAAGAAGCTACTCCTGGGCCAGCCCCTCGAGCGCGTGGTGAACCGCGAGGCCATGGCCAACCCCGGCAGCCTGGACTGGTACGTCGCGCTGGCCGAGCGGCGGGCGCAGGCGGCGGCCTGAGCGACTGCGCTCGCCTGCCGCGGTGCGCGCACACCGGCGTGGTGTGAGGCACTTCCCACAGGCATTGGGCGCGGGGGACGGCGCCCACGCCGCGCCGGGCGTGGCGACATGGTGCATCTCCAGGAGATTTCCATGACCGATCCACGCCATACCAAGCCCGTTACCACCCACTCCGAACCCGGCGAAGCCCTCGCCGGCGACCGCGGCGAGCAGTCCGGCGTCAACCTGCAGCAAAGCCGCGCCATCGGCCAGGACCCGCCCGAGGAGGGCAGCCGCATGGGTCGCGAAAAGCTCAAGCAGCAGGGCTACCCCGGCACGCCCGACATCCCCAACGACGCCTGGCAGGACGAGGAAGCCAAGCGCATCGACGCCGAGCGCTGAACGTCCGCGCCCCCTCGATCCGGCGTGCGACAGGGCCGCCGGCGGCTCGCGGTTCTAATGCGGGCCCAGCTCCCGCGCATCCCCGCGCGCGCGAGCCGCCGTCGAGTTCTTTTCCATGGTCAGCCCTGCCACCACGCGCGGCCTGCGCGCGCTCACCGTCGCCTTCGCGCTCAGCCAGTTCTTCCGCACCTGCCTGGCCGTCATGGCGCCCGAGCTGCAGCAGGACCTGTCGCTGTCGCCCGCAGGCTTCGGCGCGCTGTCGTCCTGCTTCTTCTTCTCCTTCGCGCTCGCGCAGGTGCCGGTGGGCGTGGCCTTCGACCGCTACGGCGTGGGTGCGCCCACACGCGTGCTGCTGGCGCTGGGCGTGGTGTCTGCGCTGCTCTTCGTGGCAGCGCCGGGCGGCGGCACGGCGATGGTGGCGCAGCTGGGCCTGGGCCTGGCCTGCGCGCCGGTGTTCATGGGGCTGATGCATCACGCCTCGGCCACCTTGCCGCCGCAGCGCTATGTCGCGTTCATCGGCCGCACCAATGCGCTGGGCATGGTCGGCGCGCTGCTGGCGACGGCCCCCCTGGGCTGGGCCGTGCACGCGGTGGGGTGGCGACTGCCCATCGCGCTGGCCGCACTGTGCATGCTCGGTGCATGCGTCGGCGTGTGGCGGCGGGTGCACGACCACGGCCATGCCGACGCGAAGGCCGAGACGCCCGCCGCCATGGTGGCGGCCAGCGCGCGGCTGCTCGCGCTGCCGGCGATGTGGACCCTGATCCCGCTGTGCGTGGCCATGGCGGCCGGCACGGCCTTTCGCAATGCCTGGGGCGGGCCCTACCTGGCCAACGTGTTCGGGCTGCAGGCCGGGGCGCGGGGGATGGCGTTGACGGTGCTGAGCCTCGGCGGCTTCTTCACCGCGCTGTTCCTGCCCTGGCTGGTGCGGCGCGCTTCGATCCGGCGCGCGGTGCTCGGCTGGTCGATGCTGTCCTTCCTGGCCGCCCTGGCGCTGGCGGCCTGGCCGGCCGCGGGGCTGGGGCCCGACCTGGCGCTGCTCACGCTGCTGGGCACGGTGGGCATGCTGCATCCACTCGTCATGGCGCATGGCCGCGGCCTCGTGCCGCCCGCCCTGCGCGGGCGCGGGCTGGGGCTGCTCAACAGCTTCGTGTTCCTCGGTTCCGCGCTGGCCGCCTGGGCCTTCGGCCTGATCGCCGAAGCGGGCCAGCGCCATCAATGGGCGCCGGCGGCCAGCTACGGCGCCATCTTCGGCTGTGCGGCCGCGCTCGTGCTCGCGGGCCTGCTGCCCTACGTGTTCAGCCCGCGCCCGACGCTCGTGGACGGCCGGTCCTAGGCCGCGCTGTCGTCCTCGTCGTCGGCCAAGCTGTCCGCCGTGGCGACATCGATGTCGTCGCTGTCTTCGCCGGGCAGCTGACCGGTGCGGTCGGGGAGCACGTCCGCATCGATCTCCGGCGGTGCCGGGTCGGCGGAGGCGCTCTCGCCGGTACCGGCCGAGTCGCTGGTGCTGTCGTGCGCGATGGGCAGCGCGCCTTCCGAGCCTTCGTCGAGGGACGTGCGGCGCAGGTCGGTCTGCACGTCGCTGCCGCTGTCGCTGGTGTCGCTCGGGCCGAGGGCGTCGATGTCCTTGCCGGGGGCTTGGGCGGGGGCTCGGCTGCCGCCGAGGAGGGGGTCGGTGCTCATGGGGTCAATGCTCCGTTCGTCCAGGGGCCGCGCGCTGCGCGGTGCGATCGACCCACTGTGGGCACGCAGGGGCGAAGGCCGTGTGAGACGGCGCCGACGGCGAACGTCGTCCTGGCCGTTGCTATGAAATCAGGAGCTGGCCGCGCCCAGCTGGCGGGCGCTGCGGGCCTTTTTTGTTTCGAGGTGTCCTGGAGCCTGGCGTCAGAGCCAGTTGCCCGTGCCCTGGGGCATCTGAATGGTGGTGGCTGGGTCGCTGCCGCCGAGCAGCGAGCCGATCAGGATGCTGAGGATCGACACGAACAGGCTGGCGAACAGGGCGGTCCAGAAGCCCGAGACGCGGAAGCCCTTCACCAGCGCCGCGACCAGCAGGATCATGAGCGCATTGATGACCAGCAGGAACAGGCCGAAGGTCAGCAGCGTGAGCGGCAAGGTCAGCACGATCAAGAGCGGCTTGACGATGGCATTGGCGAAGCCCAGCAGCAGGGCCGCCACGATCAGCGCGCCGGTGCTGTCGAACTTCAGGCCGCGGAAGATGTGGCTCGCGACCCAGAGCGATACGGCGGTGATGGCCCAGTGGATGAGGAAGGGCACGAGGTTGGCGAGCATGCGGCCGATCATATCGGCGGCCTCGCGCGGGCGAGGTGCACACCGCAGGCAGCCGACACGGGCCGCAAGCGATCGCCTACGCGCGCGGCGGATCGGGGCAGGAGCATGGGCCTGCAAAGGAGATCACCCATGTCCCAAGCCGCCACACACCCCGCTCACCGTGCCACGGGCGCGCGCTGGTCGCAGCGTGTCACCGAGACCAGCGACGCGATGGACCTCGATCCGGGCGTCTTCAAGCTCGGCAGTGCGCAGGCCATCGCGCGCTCGCTCAAGCGTTCGGCCGAACGCAGCCGGCGCCGCAAGAGCGAGCCCTACCGCTCGGCCATGTCGATGCTGACCTTCTACATCAATCGCGCCGGCCACAACCTGTCGCCCACCCGGCTGCGCCGGCTCGAGGCCGCCAAGCGTGCGCTGAGAAAGCTGTTCAACAAACCGGCAGAACCGGGAACTCGAAGCTGAGGCGTGCCGGCCGCGACCGATGCGCGCCATGTCGGTCCGTTCGGCAGCCGCATGCGCTGCATTCCTACTCACCCGGCCCCGGCCGCGGCGCAATTTTGGGCACACCAACCACCCACGACGAAGGAGTCACCCATGCCCAACATCCCCGCCGATGCCTGCACCCTGCTGGACAACGACCACAAGAACGTCAAGAAGATGTTCGAGACCTACGAGTCCCTGAACTCGTCCAAGGCGCAGGACGTGCATAGCCGCAAGCTCGAGCTGGCGCGCCACATCTGCCTCGAACTGACCGTGCATACGCAGATCGAGGAAGAGATCTTCTACCCCGCGCTGCGCGGCCAGATCCGCGACGAGGACCTGCTGGACGAGGCGAACGTCGAGCACCAGAGTGCCAAGGACCTCATCGCCCAGATTGAGCAGGCCTCCGAGGTCGACGACATGTTCGACGCCCGCGTGAAGGTGCTGGGCGAGTACATCGACCACCACGTGAAGGAGGAGCGCAACGAGCTGTTCCCGCAGGCCCGCGACAGTGGTGTCGACCTGGTGAGCCTGGGCGAACTGCTGCGCCTGCGCAAGGTCGACCTCATGGAAGAGCAGACCGCCGCGGCCTGAGCGGCGGTACGTGGCGCTGGCCGGTGCGCCTGCCTCGCGCAGCGCAGGCCCACGCCCGTCATCCTTCCACTACAGGACGGCCGTCGCTGTCCGACACGCGGTGCCGGCGGCGCGCGTAGGGTGAGGCAGGACGTTGCGGCGCATGGCGCTCGCGGCACCTTCCACCCACCCCCTACGAGGTCCCGACCATGCAGAGCACCGAATTGCGTCCCCTGGCCATCGTCACCGGCGCATCGTCCGGCATCGGCCACCAGCTGGCCCGCCTCGCGGCCACGCATGGCTACGACGTGGCGGTGGCTGCCGACGAGCCGCTCGCCGACACCCTGGCCAGCCTGCGCGCGCTGGGCGCCCAGGCCGACGGCGTCGAGGTCGACCTCGCCACGCGCGAAGGCGTCGACGCACTGCTCGCACTGACCGCGGGGCGGCCGGTGGAGGCGCTGTTCGCGAACGCAGGGCACGGGCTCGGACACGGCGTCCTGCAACAGGATTTCGAGCAGATCCGCCACCTCATCGACACCAACATCACCGGCACCGTGGACCTCGTGCAGCGCGTGGCGCGTGGCATGTGCGAGCGGGGCCGCGGGCGCATCCTCGTGACGGGCTCGATCGCCGGCTTCCAGCCCGGCAGCTTCCAGGCGGTCTACAACGGCACCAAGGCCTTCATCGATTCCTTCGTCGTCGCGCTGCGCAACGAGCTGCAGGGCACCGGCGTGAGCGTGACCTGCCTGCAGCCCGGCGTGACCGACACCCGCTTCTTCGCCCGCGCGGGCATGCTGGACACGCCGGTCGGCCGCCAGGACGACAAGGCCGATCCGGCCGAGGTGGCGCGCATCGGTTTCGACGCCATGATGAAGGGCGAGGCGGAGGTCGTGGCGGGCTGGAAGAACAAGCTGCAGGTCGCGCTGTCGCACGTCACGCCGAACGAGACCCTCGCCGAGCAGCACCGCAAGCTGGCCGAGCCCGACGGCAAGGGCCCGGCCTGACGCTGCAGGCCTCGAGTGCGTATGGCGGCTCGACGCGCCACAATCGCGCCATGCGACGCCTTGCCTTCTGCTTCGTCCTCCTCGCTGCGACGGCGGGTGTGCACGCCGACGTGCTGCGCTGCACCGATGCGGCGGGCAAGGTCAGCTACACCGACCAGGCCGCCTGCCCCGCGGGCTCGAAACCGACCGGCAACGTGCCGGTGCCCGAGGCGGCCCCGCCCGGCTATGCGGCGAGCGAGCGTGCGGCCCAGGATCAGCTCGACAGCGTGAACCGCGCCCGTCAGCTGCAGCAGGAGGCGGTCGACGGGGCCAGCCGGCCCGTCCAGCCACCGGCGGGCGCGGCGATCATCGACGGCCGCGGCGGCAATGCGCGCGAGGCAGCGCCCGATCCGCGCTACAGCGACCGCGGCGAGCCGGGCGTCGTGGCCGACACCTGGTACCCCTATGGCGGCGGCTACCACGGCCGGCCGGCACCGCCGCCGCGCGACATGCGCCCGACGATCCGCAACTGCGACGCCAACGGCTGCACCGACACCTTGGGCAACCACACCAACCGCAAGGGGCAGATCGACCGCTACCAGAACGGCGACGGCAGGACCTGCCGCCAGATCAACTCGACCCAGGTCTGCCGCTGACCGGGGCGTGACGGGCCCGCGCCCTCAGGGCTTGCAGGCACCGCCCATCGACACCGTGCCGTCGCGGCACTCCGTGAGGATGCGCTCACTGCCCGGGCTCCTGGCCGCGGGCGCGGCCGCCGTGGGCGTGCCGGGCGCTGCGGGCGTCGTCTCGTAGACCAGCTTCTTGCTGCCGAGCTCGCAACTGCCGACCACCTTGCCGCTGGTGACCGGCGCATTGGCGTCGACCACCGTGACGCTGAAGCGGGTGACGCCACCCGCGGCGATCTTGCCTTCCACCTCCGAACGCAGCTGCTCGCAGCCGGTGGCCGCGTGCGCGGCCGGGGTGGTGGCCACGAGCAGGCCGGCAAGGGACAGCAGCAGCGACAACAGGGACTTCATGGGCAGGAAGGGCTCGCTGGCGGGCGGGCCGACAAGGCAGGCCGACCAGTCTAGTCCCGCGCCCGGGCCGGCGTGTTGCCGAGTGCAAACGTGCCGGGCGCTCCCCGCAGGCGCCCGCGCGTGCGCAGCAGCAGCGTGAGGGCGATCGCCATGTTCAGCAGGTTCCAGGCAATGCCGTTGACGAAGGCCGCGTGGTAGCTGCCGGTGAGGTCGAACACCTTGCCCGACATCCAGCCGCCCAGCGCCATGCCCAGCAGCGTGCAGCCGATGATGGTGCCCACGCGCGCGCTGGCCTCGGCGGGCGGGAAATGCTCGCGCACGATGATGGCGTAGGAGGGAACGATCCCACCCTGGAACAGCCCGAACAGCGCCGACACCACGAACAGCGGCACCAGCCCGTCGAAAGGCAGGAACATCAGCAGCGCCAGGCCCTGCAGCACCGAGCCCAGCAGCAGCGTGCGCAGGCCGCCGATGCGGTCGCAGATGGCGCCCGAGACCAGCCGGCTCACGATGCCGCAGGCCAGCATCAGCGACAGCATCTGCGCCCCGCGCGCGGCGCCGTAGCCCAGGTCGGTGCAGTAGGCCACGATGTGCACCTGCGGCATGGCCATGGCGACGCAGCAGGCGGTGCCCGCCACGCACAGCAGCCCCTGCGCCATGCCCAGGCTGAGGCCGAAGGCCCGCATGCCGGCGGCCACCGCCGGCGACGCCCCCGTCTGCCGGGCCCCGGGCGCCGCGGCCAGCGCCGGCGGCCGCTCGCGCAGGCACAGCGCCAGGGCGGCCATGGCCACGCCGCAGACGATGCCCAGGCCCACATAGGTCGGGCGCCAGCCGGCCACCTCGACGAAGTGCTGCACGATCGGCGGCCACACCGCGCCGGCCACGTAGTTGCCGCTGGCGCACACCGCCACCGCCATGCCGCGCCGCTTGACGAACCACAGCGAGGTGTCGGCCACCAGCGGCGCGAACACCGCACCGCTGCCCAGCCCGATGAAGAGCGCCTGCACCAGCGAGAAGCCGAGGATGCCGCCGGTGAAGCTGCTGGCCACGAAGCCCGTGCCCACGCCCACGGCGCCCAGCAGCAGCGGCCACATCACGCCATAACGGTCGGCCAGCTTGCCCATCACCACGCCGCCCAGGCCGAAGCCCACCATCAGCAGCGTGTAGGGCAGCGAGGCCTCGGCGCGCGCCACTCCGAAGTCGGCCTGCACGGCCGGCAGCACGACGGACACGACGTACATGCCGCTGCTGCCCACGGTCATGATGAGCAGCGTGACGATGAGGCGCATCACGGCATAGCGCGAATCCGGCAGGCGCGCCGGGCGGGGGGGCGTTGTCTCCATGGGGGTCCTTGTCGGCCAGGCGCGGCATGCGGGGCCGCCGCGCCCTGCCGAGTGTGCCGCGCCGGCGGGGATCGTGCTGTCGCTCCGGGCTCGACAGCGCTTCGCGCCCGCCTGGCGCGGGCTGCGAGCCGATTCGCCGCGAATCCGTCGGCACCGGAAACGCCACGGGGCGGCCGATGGGCCGCCCCGTGGGTTCCATCCGACCGGCCGGCGCGTGCCGGCCGCGGGTGTCAGCTGCTCGGCCGGCAGTTGCCGAAGGTGCAGCGCACCGCGAGGATGCGGCCGCCGTCGCAGGGCACCGTGTAGTTCTCGTAGCCCGGGCCCTTGCCCACCAGGTTGGCGAAGGGCGTGGCGGTGCAGCGGCTGGCCTTGGCCACCTGCTCGGCGTTGTAGGTGTCGACGCCCGTGCGGCGCAGGCCCTTCACCGCGGCGGCCGGCGTCGGCGTCCAGGTGACGACGACGCTCGGGTCGGCGTTCAGGTAGCCCTTGCGCGCCATGCAGTTGGCGATCGCGCTTTCCTGGCGGGCATAAAAGGCGGCGCGCTGCGGCGAGTACACGCCGTACTCGAAGCCGTTGTTGAGGCCCCAGGTGGTGCCGGTGGTGGCCAGCGTCGGTGCCCAGCCCGACGGCATGGCCACGGCGGCCCCGAGGGTGACCGCGTTGAGGAAGAACAGCGCGTCGCGGTGCTCGTCGGGGGTGGCGAAGGTGTAGCTGCGGGCCGTCTTCTGGCAGGCGGCGACGTCGGCCTCGTAGGTGGCGGCGGGCACGTTGTTCGGCAGCACCACGGGCACGTAGTCGGCGCCGTAGCCGGAACCCGGGCCGGTCGGGGGCCGGCCGGCGCAGCCCGCCAGGATTGCCAGGGCGCAGGCGATGCCCATCCACTTCTTCATCTGTGTATTCCCTCCGCCACGGTCGGCGAGGCATCGAATCTAGCCGAAACTTTTGCTTACGTCTCGCTTTCCGGCGTTTCGCCGTCGCTTTTGCGTCGAAACGCGCCTGGGCGACCAGTGCTCAGGCCGCCGGCGCGGCGGCGGGCGGGGCGGGCTCCAGCAGCTCGTAGACCAGGAGCGGCTTCTGCCGGCCGCGGATGGTCATGGCGTCGATGCGGCGGGTAGGCAGGCGGCCGGCGAGGCCGTCGAAGGTGGTCTCGGAGATCAGCACGCGGGTGCCCAGTTCCTTGTTGATGCCCTCGATGCGGCTGGCGACGTTCACCGTGTCGCCCACGGCCGTGTAGGCGAGGCGGTCCTTCGAGCCCAGCACGCCCGTGATCGCCGGCCCGGTGTGGATGCCGATGCGGGTCTGGAACTCCGCCAGCCCGCTGGCGCGCCATTCGGCGTTGAGCACGTCCAGTTCGGCCTGCAGCTCCAGCGCGGCACGGCAGGCGCTCTCCTCGGCGTGCGGCACGTCGCCGAGCGCGCCCCAGAACACCATCGTGCCGTCGCCGATGTACTTGTCGATGGTGCCCCCGTGGCGCGTGAACACGGCCGCCGCGAGGTTGAAGTAGCGCGTCATCTGCCGCACCAGCACCTCGGTGGGCGTGGCCTCGGCGATGCGGGTGAAGCCCGCCACGTCGGTGAACATCACCGTGATCCGGCGCGGTTCGCCGCTCGGGCCGAGCGTGTGGCCGCTCTCCACCAGTTGCGTGACCACGTCGACCGGCACGAACTTGCGGAAGGCCTTGAGGCCGCGCGCCGAGTCGTCCAGCGCCTGGTCGAGGTGCTGGATCTCCAGCACCCGGCTTTCCACGCGCGGCAGGCCGTCCAGCTCGAGCCGGCCGATGCGCCGCGCGATCGACGACAGGCTCTCCACCGGCGCCGTCACGCGCTGGGCCAGGCGCAGCGAGACACCGACGATGAGCACCAGGAAGGCCACCACCAGCAGCATCGACCACAGCACCGCGCGCCGCAGGCCGCCCAGCAGCTTGTCCTCGGGCACCCAGCTGATCAGGCGCCAGCTGGTGGCCGGGATGCGCGAGGTCTGCACCAGGTAGCGCTGGCCGTCGAAGTCGATCGGGAAGGCCGTGCTCACCGTGCCGCGCGCGCTGCCGTCGGCCAGCATGCGGGCGTGGATGGCGCCCAGCACGCCGTTGCCGGGCAGCGCCAGGGCCTGGATGCGGCCGGGCTGGTCGCTGCGCGCCAGCACCTGGTGCTCGGCGCTGAGCAGCGCGCTGTCGCCGTAGCCGGCACGGCTGAACAGGCGCACGAAGTCCGACAGGCGGCCCAGCGTGACGTCGCCCGAGGCCACCAGCACCTGCGCCCCGTCGCGGTCGCGGCGCTGGCCGGGGACGGCGTAGGTCACGCCCAGTTCCTGCGATGCGGCGAAGACGTAGGGCGCCGTCCAGACCGGCACGCCCTTCTGCGTCGCCTGCACGTACCAGCTGCGCGCACGCGGCTCGTACTGGGTGCGGAAGGCGGAGATGCGTTCGGTCAGGTAGCGCTGCTGGGTGTCCTTGCCTTCGTCGGCGGCGGGCTTGTACTCCCAGGTCTCGACGGTGAAATCGCGCTCGCGCACGATGTGGCGCACCGCGACCTCGGGATAGCGCTGCACCATGAGCATGCGCCCGGCGTCGTTGGCGACGTACAGGCTGTCGAGCTCGTGCGACTGCTGCAGCAGCACCCACAGCAGTTCGGCCGTGGGCACGGCGCCTTCACCCGCCGGGCGCAGGCTCGGTGCCGCACCCACCGCATCCACCACCGAGGCGGCCTTGGCCAGGAAGGCGTTGACCTTGTCCTCGATGCGCAGGTGGTCGGCGCGGTGGGCCGACTCGCCGATGGTCGACACCAGGCGCTGCGATCCCCAGTAGCCGATCGCCACCAGCAGCAGGGACTGGAACAGCACCACCATCGTGATGATGGTGCCGACATCGACGCGAAAGCGACGCAGGCGAGGGGAGCGGGCAGGAGCGGTGGCGGACATGAACAATCGCAACGGTCCCGGCAGGCCGGCGAGCCGGGACCGGCATCATGCGTGGACACATTCGTTTCGTCTTCCCCCTCGGGCGCTCAGGAAACAATCAAATAACAATGCATGGCGAATACGACACACTTTTTTCCTGAAACGGATGACGCACCGCCCTGAACCGGGTGCGCGGCGTCAGCCGATCTGCGCGAGCAGCCAGCGCCGCATCTGTGCCACGACGCCGCGTTCGTCGGGCCGTGCGGGGGTGACGAAGAAATAGCTGCGTTCGCCGCGCAGCGGCCGCGGGCAGGCCACCACCAGCTCGCCGCGGGCGAGTTCGGCCTCGATCAGCAGCAGCGGCATCAGCGCGACCCCGAGCCCGTGCGCGGCCGCCACGGCCAGCATCGAGAACAGCTCGTAGCGCGGCCCGCTGCGCGCGCGCGGCGCCTCCACGCCCTGGGCATCGAACCACTGCCGCCAGCCCTCGGGCCGCGTGCTCTGCTGCAGCAGCGGCAGGCGCGCCACGGCCGCGGGCGTGAGCTGCCGCTTCGGCGCGATGAGCGCGGGGCTGCACACCGGCACCACGTCCTCGTGCATCAGCACGGTGGAACGGGTGCCGGCCCAGTTGGCCGCCTGCTCGGCCGTGCCCGCGTACAGGGCCGCGTCGAAAGGCGAGTCGGCAAAGAGGAAGGGCCGCGTGCGCGTTTCGATGTGGACCGTGACGTCGGGATGCTCCTGCGCAAAGGCCGGCAGCCGCGGGATCAGCCAGCGCGTGGCGAAGGTGGGCACCGCCGCGAGCTGCAGCGCGCCGCCGCTGCCCTGGCGCGCCATGGCGTCCAGCGTGTCGCGCTCCATGGCGTCGAGCTGGCGCGAGATCTGGCGCGCGTAGTCGGCGCCGGCGGCCGTGAGTTGCACGCCGTGGCGCGTGCGGCGGAACAGGGCCAGGCCCATGAATTCCTCGAGCGCGCCGATCTGGCGCGACACGGCGCTCTGCGTGAGCGCCAGTTCCTGCGCGGCGCGCGTGTAGCTCTCGTGCCGCGCGGCGGCCTCGAAGCAGGCGAGGGACTGGGTCGAGGGGATTTTTCGGCGCATGGTATTCGGCGGCTACATAGTTGGACCGTGAGCGATGTGGGGTTTGCAGGGCGGACACCCGCTCCAAGACATGAGCGAACAGCATATCTGGATGTGGAATTCTCGTTTGCCCGTGGCGCGGCGGCGGTCGTACGATGGCAGCCTTTCCCCCTTGTCCATCGCCGCGCATCGCGCACAGCCTGTCGGAGACCGCACACATGGCCACCAAAGCCGCCTTCCATTGGGACGACCCCTTCCTGCTCGAGCAGCAGCTCACCGACGACGAGCGCGCCGTGCGCGATGCCGCCAACGCCTACTGCCAGGACAAGCTGGCGCCGCGCGTGCTGGAGATGTTCCGCGGCGAGAAGACCGACCTCACGATCTTCCGCGAGATGGGCGAGCTGGGCCTGCTGGGCCCGACCATCCCCGAGCAGTACGGCGGCCCCGGCCTCAACTACGTCTGCTACGGCCTCATCGCCCGTGAAGTGGAGCGCGTCGATTCCGGCTACCGCTCCATGGCCAGCGTGCAGTCGTCTCTGGTGATGGTGCCGATCTACGAATTCGGCTCCGAGGCGCAGAAGCAGAAGTACCTGCCCAAGCTGGCCAGCGGCGAGTGGATCGGCTGCTTCGGCCTGACCGAGCCCGACCACGGTTCCGACCCCGGCAGCATGGCCACCCGCGCCTACAAGACCGACGGCGGCTACCGCCTCAAGGGCAACAAGATGTGGATCACCAACTCGCCGGTGGCCGACGTCTTCGTCGTCTGGGCCAAGGAAGTGAGCGAAGGCGGCGCCGTCGGCCCGATCCGTGGCTTCGTGCTCGAGAAGGGCATGAAGGGCCTCTCGGCGCCGGCCATCCACGGCAAGGTGGGCCTGCGCGCGTCCATCACCGGCGAGATCGTCATGGACGACGTCTTCGTGCCCGAAGAGAACGCCTTCCCCGAGGTGCAGGGCCTCAAGGGCCCCTTCACCTGCCTGAACAGCGCGCGCTACGGCATCAGCTGGGGCGCGATCGGCGCCGCCGAGGACTGCTGGCACCGTGCCCGCCAGTACGTGCTGGACCGCAAGCAGTTCGGCCGCCCGCTGGCCGCCAACCAGCTGATCCAGAAGAAGCTGGCCGACATGCAGACCGAGATCACGCTGGGCCTGCAGGGCAGCCTGCGCCTGGGCCGCATGAAGGACGAGGGCATCGCCGCGGTGGAGATCACCTCCATCATGAAGCGCAACAACTGCGGCAAGTCGCTCGACATCGCCCGCATGGCGCGCGACATGATGGGCGGCAACGGCATCAGCGACGAGTTCGGCGTGGCACGCCACCTGGTCAACCTCGAGGTGGTCAACACCTACGAGGGCACGCACGATGTGCACGCCCTCATCCTCGGCCGTGCGATCACGGGGATCGCGGCGTTCTCGAACTGAAAGCGGACATCCGTACGCGAAGGGCGCGAAGATTTCGCGAAAGACGCGAAAGCAAGAACAAGAAAATCTTGGATGTTTCTTTCGCGCCCTTCGCGTAACTTTCGCGCCCTTCGCGTTCCGGTACCCGAATTTCCATGACCCCAGCAGCCCTCGACGGTATCCAGGTCCTCGACCTTTCGCGCGTGCTCGCCGGCCCGTGGTGCACCCAGATCCTGGCGGACCTGGGGGCCGACGTGGTCAAGATCGAACGCCCCGGCATGGGCGACGACACGCGCACCTGGGGGCCGCCCTTCCTCAAGGACGAGGCGGGCCAGGACACGACGCAGTCCACCTACTTCACCGCCTGCAACCGCAACAAGCGGTCGGTCACCATCGACATGGCGACGCCCGAGGGGCAGGCCCTGCTGCAGCGCATGGCGGCGCAGGCCGACGTGGTGGTCGAGAACTTCAAGACCGGCGGGCTCAAGCAGTACGGGCTCGATCACGAGACGCTGCGCGCCGCCAATCCGCGGCTCGTGTATTGCAGCGTCACCGGTTTCGGCCACGACGGCCCGTATGCCGAACGCGCCGGCTACGACCTCATGATCCAGGCCATGAGCGGCATGATGAGCATCACCGGCCGGCCCGACGGCGAGCCCGGCGGCGGGCCGCTGCGTGTGGGCGTGGCGCTCACCGACCTCTTCACCGGCTGCTACGCCAGCACGGCCATCCTCGCCGCGCTGCGCGTGCGCGAACAGACGGGGCAGGGCCAGCACATCGACATGGCGCTGCTCGATGTCGGCATGGCGATCCTCGCCAACCAGGCCAGCGCCTTCCTCAACACCGGCAAGGCGCCACAGCGCCAGGGCAACACGCACCCCAGCCTTGCGCCCTACCAGGACTTCCCGACGAAGGACGGCGCCATGCTGCTGGCCATCGGCAACAACGGCCAGTTCGCGCGCTTCTGCGAGGCGGCGGGCCAGGCCGGGTGGGCGGCCGACGCGCGCTTCGCCAGCAACACGCTGCGCGTGAAGCACCGCGACGTGCTGATCCCCGCCATGGAGGCGGTCACCCGCACGCGCACCACCGCCGAGTGGGTCACGCTGCTGGAGGACAAGGCCGTGCCCTGCGGCCCGATCAACGACATCGGCGCCGCCTTCGACGACGCGCAGGTGAAGGCGCGCGGCCTGGCCGTCTCGCTGCCGCGTGATGCGGGCGACGGCATTGCGGCCATCACCGGCGTGGCCAGTCCGCTGCGCCTTGGGGCCACCCCGCCCGTGCTGCGCCGCGCACCGCCCGCGCTGGGTCAGCACACCGACGAGGTGCTGCGCGAGATGGGGTTGTCGGCGGCGGAGATCGACGCGCTGCGCACCGCAGGCGCCCTCTGAGCGGCGGCGGTGCCGGCCGGCCGCAAGGCTGCGTTGTTCAGCGCTTGCGCCGCATCGGCATGCGGTCGATCTCCTCGAAGACCGACTGCAGATCGACATCGGCCCCTTCGCGCATCTTCACGCCGCCGTCCTTGCCCACCAGCACGAACGCCGGTGCGCCGCCCGCCTCCACGTCGATGGCGCGCAGCAGCGCCGCAGTGCGCGGGGCGGCCAGGAGCCGACCGTCGCGCCTCCCCTGGCCGGCCACCACGGTGTAGAGCACCATCTCGCGGTCGCGAAACGCCTCGCGCCCGGCCGTTTCGGCCAGCGTCGCTTCCACCCGCCGCAGCAGCGGGTGGTCCGCATGCGGCACGACGACCACGATGGGGCGGGTCTTCCAGCGTTCGGCGACCAGCGGGTTGGTGCCTTCGGCACCGGCCGCCGCGGCGCCCAGGGGCATCGCCAGGCAGCCGGCGATGGCGAAACGGAACCAGTGGTGCCAGAGCTTCATGGGGACGGACCGCGTGCGATACCTGCCAGCGCGCGCTGCACGTCAGCTGCGCTTGAGCGGGTCATGGCCCCAGTTCATCAGCGACTGGCGCCAGGGCGTGTCGCGCACGTTCCCCGCGGGCCGTTGCGCCAGGTGGCGGTGCACGTAGCCCACCACCTTGCGCATGTGGGCCAGGTCGCCCGTGGTGAGGGCCTCGCGGTCCTTGCCCAGCAGCCGCACGATTCGCCGGCCCGACGCATGGCCCACCGATTCCTTGCCTGGCGCGCCCTTGAAGCCGACGGTGCGCGATTCCTCCGTCTGCAGCCAGCGCTCCAACTGGGAAGGCGTCATGTTGACGGCAGCCTTGAAGTCGCTGAGCACGTCGTCGGTCTTCGCGTCGGCGTCGGCGTGCGCGCGGGCGCTGCGGGAGGAAGTGGCCATGGGAAGGCGTGGCAGGGATGGGCGATGCGGCACTGTCGCGCCGGCCCAGGGCGGGGCCTGTCGTCGGCCGGGCGGGCCGGGCGTAGGTTGCCGCGCCGTCGCGCCGGGCCGCTCAGCCCGAGCGTTCCGTCGAGACCTCCTCGCGCGGCTGGAGCCGGGGCCTTGCCTCGCCGCGCACCAGGTAGACGCCGCTGGCGATGATGATGCCGGCGCCGCCCAGCGTCCACGCGTCGGGCACGGCCTGCCAGAACAGCCAGTCCAGTGCGATGCCCCAGGCCAGCGCGCTGTACTCGAAGGGCGCGATGGCCGCGGCCTGTCCGTGCCGGAAGGCCTCGGCGATCGTGACCTGTCCCAGGAAGCCGAAGACCGCCAGCCCGGCCAGCAGCCAGCCGTGCCCGGGCTGGATCGGCACCCACTGCGACGCCGCCAGCAGGCTGCCGCCCACCGCCATCGCCGCCGTGGTCCAGAAGACCAGGGCCGAACTCGACTCGGTGCGGCTGATGAGCCGGCCCAGCATGTTCGACAGCGCATAGCAGGCGGCGGCCCCCAGCACGGCCAGCGCACCGGACGAGAGGAAGTCGCCCTGCTCGGGCCGCAGCGCGATCACCACGCCCGCGAAGCCCAGCCCGATCGCGAGCCAGTGCCGCGGCAGCACCGACTCGCCCAGCAGCGGCACCGCGATCAGCACCATCAGCAGCGGCGCGATGAAGCTCAGCGTGTAGGCCTCGGCCAGGCCCAGCGTCTGCAGGCCGTACACGAAGAGCACCAGCATCGTCATGTTGAGCGCCGCGCGCAGCAGGTGCAGGCCCCAGCGCAGCCGGCGATGCACCAGCGCGCCCGCCTCGCGCCGCCACGCGATCCACACGCACACCAGCGGCAGGGCGGTGAGCCCGCGCAGTGCCATCACCTGCAGCGGCGGGTAGTGGCCGGCGAGCTGCTTGAGCAAGGCGTCCATGCAGGCGAAGAAGGCGCAGGCCAGCAGCATGGCGGCGATGCCGCGCAGGGTTCCGTGGAGGAGCATGGAAGATCGTTCGCCGGGGTCTTGAACAAAAAGAGGCTGCAGCGCCCGCGCGACGGGCGCGAGCAGCTATGGAATCAATAGCAGGCAGGTGGCGCGCTCAAGCGGCGCGGCCCACCAGCGCCACCGCGAACACGGCCGTGCCGAGCGCGAGGTTGGTCGCCACCAGGCGCCGGATCGTGGCCAGCCGCTCGCCGCCCTCGGGCCACTGGGCGGCGGCCACGGCACGACGCAGCGCGGGCAGGCCGCGGGCGCGCAGCCACACGTACACGCCGGTCATCACCAGCGCCAGCGTGAACATCGCGTGCACGCGCCAGTGCGAACCCGCAAAGCCGCCCAGCGTGGCGAACATCGCGAGGCCGCTGGCCCACAGCAGCGTGAGCGCGATGTCCACGCCGCGGAAGAAGCGGCCCAGCGCCGCCGCCATGAAGGGCAGGCGCTGCGGCGGCGCCAGCGTGGCGACCGCCGCCGGCCGCGCGGCGAAGTGCATCGCTGCCATGCCGCCGACCCAGAAGGCGGCGCTGGCGACGTGCAGGAAGAGGAGCGTGGCGTAGGCGAGGGCGTTCATGGGTCTCGGTTCTATGTGTCGGATCGGGCGGGGGTCAGGCGCTGCGGCGCGCGGCGGCACGCCGGGGCGGGGGCTCCAGCGCCAGCAGCTCGGCCGGCAACTCGTCGTTCCACACCTCGCGGAAGTAGGCGCGGTCGCTGGCCACCAGCTGGGGCAGGGCCTCGCGCAGCGCACCCAGCGAGTGTGCCGCGGCGCGCAGGTCGCCGGCGTGCGCTGCGTACCACGCGTGTTCGAACAGCAGGCTGGCGTGCTGCAGGCCGGGGTAGCGGCGCTGGCCCTGGCGATGCTCGTCGAGCCGCAGCCGGGCCGCGTCCACCCAGCGCGCGGGCCAGACCGCGGCTGCGAAGGGCTCGGCCAGCGAGCCCGCCTGCGCCGCGAGCGCGGCAGGTGCCAGCGGCTGCAGGGCGCGGAAGGCGCGCAGCGTGCCGCCTGGCTTTGGCCGGCAGGCGCCGCGCGCGATGCGCATCAGGTAGATCGCGTTCCAGGCCGAGCGGCCCTGCACGTCCACCAGGCCGCTGAGCCATTCGCTGAAGGCGATCCACTGCACCGCCTGCGCCACGGCGTCCTCGCCGCCGGCGCTTTCGGCGGCCGGCAGCGCCAGGCCCACGCGGTCGAACAGCCACACCGCCATGCCGAGGTTCGCGGCCACGTGCTGGGCCGCGTCGAAGGCATGCGACTCGAAGGCCGCCGCCAGCGCGCGGCCGAAATGCTGCATCGCCTCCTGCGCCTGCACGGTGGCGGCGGGCGCGTCGTGCGCGGCCGTCGCCAGCGCACGCGAGCGGCAGGCCAGCGCCCACAGGTTGCTCCACTCGAAGCGCACCTGCGGGTGGTGGCGCAGCAGCGGCGCGTGCGCCGGGTCGGCAGCCAGTGCCGACAGCTGCGCCTGCGCCGCCGCCAGGTCGCGCGCCGTGTAGGCGCACCAGGCCGAGACGATGCCGGCCATCGCGCCCAGGTACTCGTGGCCGGCGACGTGCTGTGCCAGCCGCTGCCGCTGCAGCGCCTGCACCCGGCGCCGCGCCTGCGCCTCGTCGCCCAGGCGGCGCCACAGCAACGCCTCGTTGAGCGTGACCAGTGCGCGCTGGAAATCGCCATGCGCGAGGGCGCCGGCCTGTCGCATGGCCTCCAGTGCGTTGGTGGGTGCCGGCGCGCCGCGCGGCCCGACCACCGGCGTCGCCCATCGGCCCTGGCGCATCGCCTGCTGGGCCGCGGCAAGCTGCTGCCAGAAGCGCGCGTCGCGCAGCTGCACCCCGGCCGGTGCGAGCGGCGTCGTGGCGGGCGCGAGGTCCAGGCCCAGGAAGGAGGCGATCTCGTCCGCCGTGGCTGTTTGCCCTTCGACCTGCAGCCGCAGCCGCGTCGCCTGCGCCGGCGGCAGCCAGAAGGGCCCCTGGCTGCGGCCCTCGGCGTTGAGAAAGCGCGGGTCGCGCGAGGTGTCCGCGCCCCAGCCCACGGCCACGCCCCAGGCCTTGAAGTCGCGAAAGGCGCGGCTCACCACCATGCGCAGCGTCGCGGCCGAGGACACCTGGCCGCGCAGGTCGTCCAGGCGCAGCGGTGCGCCGTCGAGGCCGGCGCGGTGCAGCCGCACCAGCAGCCACAGCGACTGGTAGGGCGCGGGCCGGCCGTCGACGGACTGTGGCGACGTGAGTTCGACGGTGAGGGGCGGCAGGGCCATGTGACAGGCGTTACAGCGGTGTGCGGCGAAGGGGACGACGGGGTTGGTCGCGGCGACATGGCTCCCTACGATGCGAAGCGTCGCGACATCCATTCATCCATTCCACCGGCGCCGCATTGTCGGCGCACCGCATCGTCCGGAGACCTCGAATGCCCTTCCCCTCGGCCCCACTGGCCACCGCGTTCACCCGCCGCCATCTCCTGATGGCCGCCTCGCTGGCACCGCTGGCCGCCTGCTCGGCCACGCCGCGCGGCGCCTCGCGCGACCCTGCCGCCGCGCTGGCCCGCCTCGAGGACGGGCTCGACGGCCGCCTCGGCGTCTTCGCCATCGACACCGCGAGCGGCGCCACGCTCGGCCACCGCGCGAGCGAGCGCTTTCCGATGTGCAGCACCTTCAAGGCCATCCTCGCCGGCGCCGTGCTGGCGCGGAGCTGGCGCGAGCCGGGCCTGCTCGACGAACGCGTGCGCTACACGAAGGCCGACCTGATCGCCCATTCGCCCATCACCGGGCGCGAGCTGGCACGCGGCATGACCGTGGCCGAACTGTGTGCCGCCACCGTGCAGTACAGCGACAACGCCGCGGCCAACCTGCTGCTGCGGCGCATCGGCGGTCCCGAGGCGCTCACGAAGCAGGCCCGCGCCTGGGGCGACAGCACCTTCCGCCTCGACCGCTGGGAAACGGCGCTCAACAGCGCGCTGGCCGACGATCCGCGCGACACCTCCACGCCCGAAGCCATGGCCCGCCTGCTGCGCACCCTGGCCGTGGACGACGGCCTGCCCAGCGCGCAGCGTGCGCGCCTGCAGGACTGGCTGCGCGGCAACACCACCGGCGGCGCGCGCATCCGCGCCGGCATGCCGGCGGCGTGGACGGTAGGCGACAAGACGGGCACCGGCGCCCACGGCGCGGCCAGCGACATCGCGGTGGTGTGGCGGCCGCAGGCGGCACCGCTGGTGCTCGCGGTCTACACGCGGCTCGAGGCGCAGGACGCGAAGCCGCGCGACGACGTCATCGCGGCCGCGTCGCGCATCGTTGCAGGCTGGGCCGCCGGGGCCTGAACGGAAGGCTCGTGCTCAGTCTGCCTCGCGCACCAGCGCAGGCAGTTCGCTGCGGCCGACGCCCAGGTCGTTGAGCTCGTGCTGCCCCAGCGCCATCAGCGCGCGTGCCTCCGCCTTCTGGCGCCGCACCAGGGCGGCGCGGTGCCACCATTGCTGCAGGCCGCGCAGCGGCAGAAGGGACGGGACGGCAGGGCGCAGGACGGCGTTCATGATCGGGCTCCAAGGCGTTCGGCAACAGGGCTGTGAGTGGGAATGGGGCGATCATGCGTCGGGGCCACCGATTGGAGAAGTTGAGATTTCTGAGAGCTGTGATCAGAATTACTGATGCGTCATCTCAACCTCGACCAGCTTCGCACCCTCATCGCCATCGCCGACCTGGGCAGCTTCTCGGCGGCCGCGCAGTCCTTGCACCTGGCGCAGCCCACGGTGAGCCTGCATGTGAGCGAACTCGAATCCCGCCTGGGCGTGCCGCTGCTGGTGCGCGCTGCGCGCCGCGTGCAGCCCACGCCTGCTGGCGCCGAACTGGTGGAGCGCGGCCGGCGCCTGCTGCGCGACGTGGACGAGGCCATCGACGCGGCGCAGCGCCGCCACGCGGGGCTGGAAGGGCGGGTGCGCGTGGGCGTGAGCACCACCGGCATCGTGGTCGACCTGCTGCCGCCGGTGTTCGAGGCGCTCGCCAAGCGCCATCCCGGCATCGAGATCGCGCCCATGTTCATCGGCTCCGAAGGCTCGGTCGCCGGGCTGCAGGCCGGCACGGTGGACCTGGCGCTGGTGTCGCTGCCGCAGCCCGCGCTGCCGGGCGTGCGCTTCACGCCGTGGATGACCAACGAGATGCGTGCACTCGTGCCGGCCCAGTGGCCGGCGGTCAAGCGTGCGACGCCGGCCTGGCTGGCCGAGCGGCCCCTGGTCATGAACGAGCCGGGCAGCCGCATGCAGACGCTCACCATGGAGTGGTTCGCACGCGCCGGCTATGCGCCGCGCCCGCGCATCGAGCACAACTACGACACGGCCATGCGTGGCCTGGTCGAGGCGGGCTACGGCGCCGCGCTGCTGCCGGTGGCGCCCGGCGACAAGGCCTACGCCAACCCGCGCGTGCGCGTCGTGCCGCTCAGCCCGCGGCTGGTGCGCAAGCTGGTCATCGGCCAGCGCGCGACCGAATCGCGCGAGGGCGCCGTGGCCCGCGTGGCGGAGGTGCTGCTGGAGTTCTCGCGCGCCTGGGCCGGGCCGGCGTGAGATGAGCCACCCCCCAAGCCGCTTCGCGGCTCCCCCCTCTCTGACGCCTTCGGCTTGGAGGGGGGCTGAGCCCGTACACGGAATGTCCAGTGGACATTTCGTGACTGGCGAAGGGCGAGGCCACTGGCCTCGCGCGGCCTGCAAGACCTCCCCAGAGGCCTGGCAAAGCCAGTTCCTCGGGTGCCCTGGGGGCTTCGCTGCGCTTGCCGGCTGGGCTTCAGGTTGTGGGAGGGCATGCGGTTCGGGTGGACCGCGGCCCTTCGGCGGGCCGGGCACATGTGTGCGGACAAAGCATGGCGCACCTGCGCATCAACCCGCAGTCGTTGGCGGGCCGACATAGCGCGCCCGCGGCCGGATCAGCGTGCCCGTGGCCTGCTGCTCCAGCGCGTGCGCCATCCAGCCAACGGCGCGGCCGAGCGCGAAGAGCACGAAGGGCGCCTCGGCCGGCAGCCGGCGTGCATCGGCCATTGCCGCAAGTGCGAAATCGATGTTCGGCGGCTCGCCCAGCAGCCGTTCGCCGGCCTCGCGCAGCGTCACGAAGGCAGCAGGAGGCTCGAATTGCGCGAGCAGCGCCTGCCCACGCACGTCGCCTTGCGGATACAGCGGATGGCCGAAGGCGGCCGGCGAACGGCCGAGCGCGAGCCACTCGCGCAGCGCCGCGTCGGCGCCCTCGCGGGCCGAGGCCTGCACCAGCGCGCGCACGGCGGCGGCGGCGCCGCCATGCAGCGGGCCGCTGAGCGTGGCCAGCCCGCTGAGCAGGCAGGCCGCCAGCGAGGCGCCGGTGGACGCCGTGACGCGCGCGGCGAAGGTCGAGGCGTTGAGTTCGTGGTCGGCCATCAGCACCAGCGCGCGGCGCAGCAGGTCGGCCGAGCGCGGCCGGCCCCAGGCGGCGGCCAGGCGCTGATGCAGGTGCTCGCCGGTGGCCGGCCCGGCCATCGCGACGGCCAGCGTGCCCAGCAGCGAACGCGCCTCGTCCAGCAGCGCGGCGCGCCCACGCCCACGCGCCGGCAGGTCGACGGCGGCCCGCGCAGCCAGCGCCTGGAGCGCGGCGGCCAGCGGCCCGCCGGCCGGCGGCGCGGCGCCGACGGTGGCGGTGGCGGCAAAGCCGTCGACCGGCCCGTCCCACAGCAGCGCGGCGACCTCCTCCAGCGTCGCGTGCTCCGCGAGCGCGCAGGCGTCCTGGCCACGGTAGAACAGCCGCCCGTCGAGCACCGTGGAGATGCCCGAGGCCAGCACCGGCTCGCCCCACTGGATCGCCTCGCCGGCCAGCACCGCGCTGCTGCGCCGGCCCTGCCGCCGCGTGGCCAGGCGCTGCACGTCGTCGCGGTGGTAGAGGCTGCGCCGCGGGTCGCTGCGATCGGCCCGCGTGCGGATGCGGCCGCGGCTCACATTGGCGTACAGCGTCTGCGGTTGCACCTTGAGCAGCGCCAGCGCGTCGGCCGCAGGCAGCCACAGGGGAAGTCGCGCCGGGGTGTCGGTCATGTTGATGGAAAGGATCAAGATTGACGTCAATGTGCCGGTGCCAAGAATGGGGGGCATCGACACGGCCGTCAAGCGCGGCGAAGGACATGCGACATGAATGAAGGCCTCGAAGGGGTGGTGGCGGCACGCACGGTGCTGTCGGACGTGGACGGCGCCGCCGGCCGCCTGGTGCTGCGCGGGCAGTCGCTCGACGCGCTGGCCGGCCGCTGGCGTTTCGAGCAGGTGCTGGCGTTGCTGTGGGACGGCTTCTTCGAGCTGCCGGTCCAGGCGCACGCGATGTTGCCGGCGCTGGGCCGCGCACGCGTCGAGGCGGCCGCGCTGCTGCGGCCCGAGGACCCGCAGGCGTTGACTGCGCTGCCACCGGTCGACGCAGTGCGGGCGCTGCTGGCCCGCGTGCCGGACGGCAACGACCTGCCCGCCGCCCTGCAACTGGTGGCGGCGACGGGCGTGTTCACGGCCGCGGTGCTGCGCTGGCGGGCCGGGGCGTCCGCGCTCGCGCCGCAGCCGGATGCGCCGCACGCGGCCGACGTGCTGCGCCTTGCCCAGGGCCGCGCGCCCACGGCGCAGCAGGCGGCGGCGCTCGACACCTACCTGGTCACCGTGGCCGACCATGGCCTCAATGCCTCGACCTTCGCGGCGCGCGTGGTCGCGTCCACTGGCGCCGGCCTGGCCTCGGCCGTGCTGGCGGGGCTGAGCGCGCTCAAGGGCCCGCTGCACGGCGGCGCGCCCGGCCCGGTGCTGGACATGCTCGACGCCATCGGCAGCGCCGACGCGGCCGACGACTGGCTGCAGGCCGCGCTCGACCGCGGCGAGCGCCTCATGGGCTTCGGCCACCGCATCTACCGCGTGCGCGACCCGCGGGCCGACGCGCTCAAGGGTGCGCTGCGGCAGCTGGCGGCGTCCGGCGGTGTCGGTGCCGGGCGCCTCGCGCTGGCCGAGGCGGTGGAGCGCGCCGCGCTGGCCTCGCTGCAGGCGCGCAAGCCCGGGCGCGTGCTGGAGACCAACGTGGAGTTCTACACCGCGCTGCTGCTCGAGGCGCTGGGCCTGCCGCGCGAGGCCTTCACCGCCGTTTTCGCGATGGGCCGCGTCGGCGGCTGGATCGCGCATGCGCGCGAGCAGGCGCGCACGGGCCGGCTGATCCGGCCGCAGTCGCTCTATGTGGGGCCGGCGCCGGGCAACACCCGCGCGCCGGCCGAGCCGCAACCGGCCTGACGGGCACGAAAGCGGAAGGTGCAATCGGCCTGCAGCGCCCGTGCGGCGGGGGCTGTGCCCGAATTCGTCACATCCGTGACGATCTCAGCTGCCGGTCGATGCGTAGCGTCTGAGACCCAGGCGCCAGGCCCCGAAGGCGAGCGCCACAAATGCGAAGCCCGCCAGCGGCGACACCGTGCCCAGCCACGCCGGCGCGCCGAGCGGATCGGGCTTGCCCAGAACCGCGAGCACCGGGTAGTAGGCGACGCAGGCCAGCGGCACCGCGAAGGTCAGCACGCGCCGGAACCAGCGCGCGTACAGCGCCAGCGGGAACTGCGCCGCCTGGACGCCGCCGTAGGTGAGGATGTTGGCCACCTCCAGGCTCTCCACCGTCCAGAAGGACAGCGTGCCCTGCAGCACCAGGATGCCGAGGAACAGCGCCACGCCGCCGGCCAGCGCGAAGAGCGCGATGGCCACCGCCTGCGGCGTCCAGGCCACGCCGGCCTGCACCGTGCCGAAGGCCAGCACGCCCAGGCCCTGCAGCAGGCGCCCGAGCCGGCTGATGCGCACGTCGTGCCCCATGAGCTGCAGCGCCAGCGGCCGCGGGCGCAGCAGCAGGCGGTCGAAGGCGCCGGTGCGCAGGTACTCCGTGCCCAGCACGTCGAAGCCGCGGCCCAGCGCGTCGGCGATGGCGAACATGCAGTTCACCAGGCCGTAGAAGACCGCCACCTCGCCCAGGCGCCAGCCCTGCACCTCGCCGAAGCGGTGGAACAGCGCCCACACCGCGATCGCCTCCACGCCCGTGGCGAGGAACTGGCCGATCGTGAGCATCAGGGCCGAGCCGGGGTAGCGCGCCTGGCCGGCGAGCGAGGCCGCGACCAGGCGGCCGAAGAGCCGCAGCGATCCCATCGCGCCGTCGTGCCTCATCCGCCCTGCACCTCGAGCCGGCGCAGGGTGCGCGCCATCGCGGCGCGGCCGGCGGCCACCAGCGCCACGGTCCAGAGCACCTGCAGCGCCAGGCCCTGGAGCGCCTGCGGGCCGGCCAGCTGGCCGAACCAGATGCGCGCCGGGATGTCGGTCACGCCCGCCAGCGGCTGCAGCAACAGCAGCGCCTGCCACGCGTCGGGCAGCAGGGCCAGCGGCAACAGGTTCCCCGAGAACACGATCACCACCGGCGCCGCCAGCGCGTTGATGCCGCGCTCGTTGAGCGAGGCGGCGGCAGCGATGTTCAGCAGCATGACCATCGAGGTCGAGAGCAGCAGGGCCAGCACGGCCGATGCCGCGAAGGCCGCGCCCGCCGCAATGCCGGCCGGCGGCTGCCAGGCCCAGTCCGCCAGGCCCGCGAGCGGCAGCAGCACGCCTGCGAAGGCCGCCATCAGCGCCACGCGCGGCAGCACCCGCGCCGCGATCCAGCCGGCCGAGCGCACGTACCACAGCGCGTACGCCTCCACCGGCCGCAGCCGGTCGTAGGCCACGCTGCCGCTGCGCACGGCCTGCGCCACCTCGGGGTCGCCCAGCCAGGGCAGCAGCGCGAGCAGGCCCTGCGCGAGCCAGACGTAGGTGACGGCCTGCGCCAGCGTCATCGGCGCACCGGGGGCCGATGCGCCGTCCACGCCGCCGTAGAAGGCGGCCAGCACCATCACCTTGATGCCGCCCCACCAGCACTGCGTGGCGAAGCCGGCCCAGGCCGCGGTGCGGTACTGCAGCATCTGCAGGAAGCGCGAGGCGAAGGCGGCGCGGTAGGGGCGCAGCCGTTGCTGCAAGGTCATTGGATGACCTCCGTGCTTCGCACTGCGGTGCGAGCCCCCTTCGGAGCGGCCGGGCGGGGGCTCATGCTTCGGCCGCCCCGTGCATCGCGTAGAAGCGTGCGATCACGGCCTCGATGGTCATGCCCTCGTCCTCCGCATCCGCGGGCAGGCCCTCGTCCAGGCGCCGTGCCGCCATCACCTGCGCGCGCAGGTCGTCCACTGGGCTGTCGGCCAGCACGCGGCCATGGCCGATCACGATCACGCGGCGCGCCAGGGCCTCGATGTCGTGCATGTCGTGCGTGGTCAGCAGCACCGTGGTGCCGCGCTCGCGGTTGGCGCGCTTCACGAAGTCGCGCACCGCCAGCTTGGACGGCGCATCGAGGCCGATGGTCGGCTCGTCGAGGAAGAGGATCTCCGGCTCGTGCAGCAGCGCCGCCGCGATCTCGGCGCGCATGCGCTGGCCCAGCGAGAGCTGGCGCACCGGCTGGTCGAGCAGGCGTTCCAGGTGCAGCAGCGCCACCAGTTCGTCGCGCGTGCGGGCGAAGCGCGCCGGGTCGACGCGGTAGATGTCGCGCAGCAGCGCGAAGCCGTCGGCCACCGGCAGGTCCCACCACAGCTGCGTGCGCTGGCCGAAGACGACGCCGATGCGGGCCACATGCCGCTCGCGGTCGACGAAGGGGTCGCGCCCGTCGATTGCCACGCGCCCGCCGTCGGGCCGCAGGATGCCCGCGAGCAGCTTGACGGTGGTCGACTTGCCGGCGCCGTTGGGGCCGATGAAGCCCAGCAGCTCGCCGCGCTCCAGCGTGAAGGACACGCCCGCCAGCGCCTCCACCGTGCGGTGGCGCGGCCGCAGCAGCGCGCGCAGCGCACCGCCCACGCCGGGGTCGCGCTCGTGGATGCGGTAGGTCTTGCGCAGCTGGTCGACGACGATCTGGGGCATGGGTGGCCTGGAAAACGGGGGGCGGATGCTACACGAGTGGCGCCAGGCGCAGAATCGTCCCCACTGCCCGCCCCCGGAGTCTTGTCCATGCCCCGCGCCCACGCCGTCTCCCTGCCCACCGACGTGCGTGTGGCCGCGCTGTACCCCGGCGCCTTTCTCGCCGATGCCTTCTCGATCGAGCTGCCCGCGGGCACCACGCAGGACGCTCTGGCGCTGGCCCGCTTCGCGCTCGAGCGGCAGGCACCCTGGGTCGAGGGGCTGATGCGCCTGCGAGACGTCCTCGTGTCGCTGTTCGGCCTGAAGACCGCGAAGGCGCTGCGCGCCGAGGGCTCCACCGGTGCGCCGCGCGTCGGCATCTTCCGCATCTACGAGGCGCATGCGTCCGAGGTCGTGCTCGGCGAGGACGATGCGCACCTCGATTTCCGTCTGTCGGTGCGGCGTGGCGAAGGCCGGCTCACGGCCGTCACCGTCGTGCATTGCCACAACCTGCTGGGCCGCAGCTACATCCGCCTGATTGCGCCGATCCACCGGCGCGTGGTGCGCTCGGCGCTCGACCGCGCTGCGCGCAGCGGCTGGCCGATGGCGGCGGCCTGATGGGGCCTAGCGCGGCCGCGCCGCGTAACCGCTGTCGATCCAGGCCTGGGCGCTGGACTGGCTGAGCTTGAAGCCGGCGGCCACGCGCGCTTCGCCCAGCGCCGTTCCGGACTCGTCCTGCGCCGTCAGCACCCCGTGGGGATGCTCTTCGTCGGGCACGATCTGCAGCGCCACGCGGATGCGTTCCGAGCCGGCACCCACGCTCACCTGCTTGTTCAGTTGCGCATGCAGCTGCTGCTCGTGCCGGCGCAGCACCTCGGACGCGGTCTTCACCAGCGTGTGGAAGGCCGGGGCGTCGAGCGGTTTGGGGTTTTTCTTGTCGCGGCCCATGGTCCAGGGGCCGACCAGCGCGGGTTCGGACTCGCCCAGGCGGGTCATCGACACGGCCCAGCCGTCGTCGTCCTCGTTCTTGATCACGCGCGCGGTCCATACGCCGTCGCGCCAGAGGCGGGGCTGCTGGATGTCGGCGCCGTCGGCGCTGTCTTCGGAATAGGTGTCGATATCGGTCATCAGGCCCGCAGTCTTGCACAGGCCCGGCACACCCCCCACGCAGCGCTAGAAGATCGACATCCCCGTGCGCTGCGCGAACATCTCGAGCGCGCGCATGCCCAGCAGCGAATTGCCCGTCGCGTCGAGCGCGGGCGACCACACGGCCAGGGTGAGCCGGTCGGGCACCACCGCCACGATGCCGCCGCCCACGCCGCTCTTGCAGGGCAGGCCGATGTGGAAGGCGACGTCGCCCGCGGCGTCGTAGGTGCCGCAGGTCAGCATCAGCGCGTTGATGCGCCGGGCCTGCCGTTCGGTCACGACCTGCTGGCCTTCGCGGCAGGGGTGCGCACCGTCGCGGCAGAGGTAACCGGCGGCGCGCGCCAGCTGCAGCCCGCTCATCGACAGCGCGCACTGATGGAAGTAGAAGTCCAGCACCGTGTCGACGTCGTGGTCGAGCTTGCCGAAGCTCTTCATGAAGTTGGCCAGCGCGTAGTTGCGATAGCCCGTGGCCGCTTCCGACGCGGCGACCTCCTGGTCGAAGCCGATCGCCTCGCCCGCGAGGTGGCTCATGAAGGCGAGCAGCTCGCTCTTCGCGTCGGCGCCGTACAGGCCGACGATGCGGTCGGCCACCGCGATGGCGCCGGCATTGATGAAGGGGTTGCGCGGCTTGCCCTGCTCGCTCTCCAGCTGGACCAGCGAGTTGAAGGGGTTGCCCGAAGGCTCGCGGCCGATGCGCGCCCACAGCGCGTCCTCGCTCATGCGGCGCATGGCCAGCGTGAGGGTGAAGAGCTTGGAGATGCTCTGGATGGAAAAGGGCATGCGGCCGTCGCCGGCCGCGGCTTCCACGCCGTCGCAGGTGCGCAGGGCGATGCCGAAGTGCGCACCGCTCACGCGTGCCAGGGCCGGGATGTAGCTGGCCACCGCGCCTTCGCGGCCGGCCTCACGGGCCAGGCGGTGGGCGATCTCGTCGAGCAGGGGCTGGAAGTCCATGGGCGCGGGGCGGTCGGTGCGGCCCGCCATTGTCTTTGAAGCCGAAAGTGGCCGCGGCGCTCGTGCAGCGGGCGCGAGCAGCTATGAATTCAATAGCAAATCAGCCGGCCGCCACCGGCCGCCGCCGGTTCACCAGCACGATGCCGAGCGCGACGCCGCTGAGCGCGAGCACGAGCTGCAGCGTCAGCGGCTCGCCCAGCAGCAGCACGCCGAAGACCAGCGCGAACAGCGGCGTGAGGAAGGTGAAGGACGAGATGCGCGTGGCCGGGTAGTGCCGCAGCAGCCACATCCAGGCCAGGTAGCTGACGAAGGCGCCGATCACGGTCTGCAGCGCGATCGAGAACCACGCGTAGCCGGAGTACGTCAGGCCCCAGGTTTCACCCTTGGCCAGCGACAGCAGCGGCGTGATCGCGGCGGTGACGGCGATCTGATAGAACAAGGTCTTCTCGGCGCTGGCCGTCGCCAGCTTCGTGCTGCGGATCACCAGCGTCGTCAGGCCCCACAGCGCGCCGGCCAGCAGGGCCAGCGCGTCGCCCAGGAGCTGCGAACGGCTGCCGTGGCCCAGGCTCTCGCTGAAGGCCAGCACCACGGCCGCGAAGGCGATGGCCAGACCCACCCACTGCACGCCGCGCAGCCGTTCCGAAGGCACGATGCGCGGCACCAGCAGCGCCACCACGAAGGGCGAGGTGTAGAGGAACACCGTCAGGCGCGACGCGCTGGTGTGCTGCAGCCCGGTGTAGATGCAGACGAACTCGCCGGCGAAGAGCAGGCCCGCGAGCAGGCCGCCGCCCAGGGTGCCGTCGCGTCCGAAGAGCGGCACGCCACGCCACAGGCACCAGCCCCACAGCAGCAGCACCGCGCCGGCCATGCGCAGGCTGGCCTGCCACATCGGCGGCACTTCGACGACGGTGGTCTTGATGAGGATCTGCTGCAACCCCCAGAACGCGCAGCAGGCAACGAGGATGGCGATGGCGCGGGTGTCGAGGTGGTCGTGGCGGTCGGTCATTGGGGGATCAGGAACGGAAGGGCCGGCGCCGCAGCTGCGCACCGGCCGGCGGCGATGGTGCCGCCTGCACGGGCATCGCGGAAATCGGGAATTCTGAGGCCGTCGATCAGCTTTGCTGATACGGCGATGTCACGGTGGCGCCAGCACCGGGTAGGGCGGCCGGCCGCGCGTGCCCTGCATCAGGTCGGGCACGACCAGCTCGACGTCGGGCACGGCCCTGGCCGCGCGCTCGAGCCGCCGTGCCAGCCCCGCCGAGGGCACGCAGCCCTGCAGGTACACCCAGCGCCGCTGCACCGTGATCCACACGCTGGCGCGGCGCACACCGGGGACGCGGGCCAGCGCGGCCTGCACCTTCGGCGCGATGGCCTTGTCGTAGCGGTAGGCGTTGCTGTCGGCGCATCGACCCGCGAGCCAGCAGCTAGTGCCGCGTTCCAGGCGCGAGTGCATCTGCTGCCGGCGTTCGGCCTCGGTGTAGAGCGGCCCCTCGGGCACCGGGCAGGACGGCAGGCCCGCGGCAACCTGGACGAAGGGGTCGTCGAACCAGTTGCGCTTGGGCTCGGCCGCCGCTCCTGCGCCGGCCGACAGCAGGCCCGGCAGCATCATGGCGAGAAAGGCGGCGCGCATCATCGGATCGTAGCGACGCCGGGCTACAGTGCCTGGCCGGCCTTCGACCTCGACACGCCATGGACTTCTACGACCAGCTCGCCCCGCTGTACCACCTGATCTACCCCGACTGGCCGGCCAGTGTGGTGCTGCAGGGCACGCAGCTCGATGCCCTGCTGCAGGACGAGTGGCCCGGTGCGGCGCGCGTGCTCGACCTGAGCTGCGGCATCGGCACCCAGGCGCTGGGCCTCGCGCAGCGCGGCTACGCCGTGCGGGCCTCGGACCTTTCGCCCGGCGCGGTGGCCCGCGCGCGCCAGGAGGCGCAGGCGCGCGGCCTGTCCATCGACGCGGTGGTGGGCGACATGCGCGACGCCCATGCGCTGCACGGCGGCGGCTTCGACCTCGTGCTGTCGGCCGACAACTCCGTGCCCCACCTGCTGAATGATTCAGACATCCTGGCAGCGCTGCGCCAGATGTGGCTGTGCCTGCGCCCCGGCGGCGGCTGCGTGCTCAGGGTGCGCGACTATGCGCAGGAGCCGCGCGGGCGCCACCTCGTCAAGCACTACGGCGCGCGCATCGAGGGCCGACGGCGCCACGTGCTGTTCCAGGTCTGGGACTTCGACGGCCCCGACGCGACGCACTACGACTTCAGCTTCTTCGCGGTGGAGGAGGACCTCGAGACGCAGGCGGTGAGCACGCGCGTCATGCGTTCGCGCTACTACGCGATCACGACCGATCGCCTGCTGGCGCTGATGGCCGAGGCCGGTTTCGTGCGCACGCGGCGGATCGACGGCGCGTTCTACCAGCCCGTGCTGGTCGGCACGCGAGCACCGGCCTAAGGCAGCCTCAGCCTCAGCGCGGGCTGGCGCGATTGAACTCGTCCAAGAGCGCCCGGCGTTCGCCCAGAGCCTTCGCCGTCCAGTTGCGCAAGAAGCCGTTGTCCGTCTTGTCGCCGGCGCGTTCGAGCGCCTTGACTTCCTGCGCGAGCGACTCGATCGCCATCTCGCGCGCCGCACGATCGAAGTCCGCCCCGCGGCGCGCGGCGAGCCGCTGCAGCCGGCTGTGCGACTCGTCGACCATGTCGAGCGGGATCTCGGTCTTCTCGCGCTTGGCGATGTCGCGCAGTTCGCCATACAGGCGGTTCGACTGCTCGCTCAGCTTGTTGCCGAGCCCGCGCAGCGGTGCCACCGACGCCTGCTTGCGAATCAGCGCGCCCAGCTGCCGTTCGCGGATGATCTGGCCGGCCGCCGCGCGGATGAACACGCGGTCGCTGTCGCGCACGCCACCGCGCAGCGTCTCGTTGCCTCGGCCCTTGTCGTCCGGCACCTGCGCGCGGGCCTCCCAGGCCGTGCCCAGCGCGGCCATGCCCAGCGCGAAGGCGATGGCGCCGACGCGCAGGCGCTGCGACAGTGCGGCGCCGGTATCCGGGTGCGGCGCGAAGTTCGTTCGGCGGTGTTCGTGCATGTGCGACTCCTTGGCGGCCATGCAGACAGCATGGCGCGCCGGATGCGCACGGGCATCGGTGAAGCCGCAGCGGGGCTGTCAGCCTCGTGCCCGGCCGTTGTCGGTCGTAGCCAACGCGCGGGCGCGGTGTGCGTCGGCGGTGGCATGCACGCGCTGCAGCGGCGCGCGCGCAACGTCGCGCCGCGCCACCTCGGCCACCTCGCGCATCAGCGCGCGCGCGTCCCAGCCCACCGGCCAGCCCTGCCACAGGCGCAATGCGCCGTTCACGAACACGGCGCGGATCTGGTCGCGGTTGCCGAAGCGCACCAGCTCCCAGCTCAGGTCCCAGCTGGGCAGGAGCTCGGGCACGTCCAGGTCCAGCAGCAGGAAGTCGGCCGCGAAGCCCGATTCGATGCGGCCGGTGAATGCGCCCAGGCCGGCGGCCTCGGCACCGCGGTGCGTGCCGTGGTCCACCCAGGTCCAGCCGCCGCCGCAGGACGAGTCGCCGTTCGCGAGGCCGTGCGTGAGGCGCTGCGCGGTCTCGGCCGCGTCCATCAGTCGCAGGCCGTCGGCGCGCGTGCCGTCGGTGCCCAGGCCGAAGGGCACGCCCAGCAACTGCAGCATGCCGGCGTCGAGCACCGCGTTGCCCTTCCAGGCGCTGGCGACCGGGTTGTAGGCGACGGCGGCGCCGCTGTCCCGCAGCAGGCCGAACTCGCGGTGCGTGAGCAGCGTCGCATGCGCGAGCAGGGCGCTGTCGTTGAGCGCGCCCACCGCATGCAGCAGCTCGATGGGCCGCAGGCCGCGCGCCACCAGCGACCGCTCCACGGCCGCGAGGTGCTCGTTCACATGGGTCTGGAAGCGCCGCCCGGCCTCGCGCGTGAGCGCGGCCACGTCGTGCAGCATGCGGTCGCTGGCGGCCTCGGGGATCGAGATGGCGAGCGAGGGGTGCACCAGCGGGTCGTGCTCGTACTCGGCCAGGAAGCCGGCCGCACGGTCGAGGATGCGGCGCGCGCCGGCCTCGCCGTCGGTGTTGCCTGCGTCGTTGCAGATCAACCCCAGCACGCAGCGGATGCCGGTGTCGCGCGCGGCCTGCGCCACGCCGGCCAGGCCTTCCTCGGAGCGCGTGCCGGCGTCGACCACCGCGGTGAAGCCGCCGCGCAGCGATTCCCAGGCCGCGAGCTTGGCCGAGAGATACGCCGCATGGGTGTCCAGCACGCCTTCCATCGGCACCCAGATGCGCTTGAAGATCTCCGACGGCTCGCCGAAGGCCAGCGACTTGCCGAAGGCCTGCGTCAGGTGGGTGTGGGTGTCGACCAGGCCGGGCATCAGCAGGTGCTGCGGCAGTTCGACAACCGTGCGGCCCGGGTGCGAAGCCTGCACCTCGTCGCGCGGGCCGACATGCGTGAAGCGCCCGTTCTGCACGGCCGCGGCCCAACCGCGCTGCGCACCGTCGGGGCGCATGAGCCATTCGGGTGCCAGCAGCAGCGGGCCGCCGTCGGCGGGCCTCAGGTCGGACGGTGAAAGCATGGGAGACACCCTAGGCAAAAAGCAGGTAGACGAACCAGGCGCCGACGAGCAGCAGCAGCCCGCTCACGAAGCGCTGCAGCCGCTGACGGTCCAGCCCGCGCGCCAGGCGCTGGCCGGCCAGCGAGCCCAGCAGCATCAGCACGCCACAGACGGCGGCCAGGCCCCAGTCGAGCCGGTGCGCGGCCGCGTGCACGGCGCTGCTGGTCAGCGCCACGGGCAGCTGCACGGCCTGCGCCGCGATCACCGCGAAGTCCACGCGCTGGCGGCACAGCATCAGCAGCGGCAGCAGCAGCACCGGGCCGCCGGTGCCGGTGAGCGCGGAGCCGACGCCCACCAGCAGGCCCAGGCCCGCGAGCACCGGTGCCGACAGCAGTGGCGCGGCGTCGGCATGCCGGTCCTGCGCCATCAAGCCGCGCACCCCGGCGAAGAGCACCAGGGCCGTCACCCCGCCGAGCAGCACGCGCGCAGGCAGTGCCTGCACCAGCAGCGCACCGCCCGCCGCGCCGGCCAGCGCACCGGCCAGCAGCGGCACGGTGCGCCGCGCCAGCGCCGGCTCGCGCGCCAGCGGCCGCAGCGCGACCAGCGCCGGCAGCGCGAAGGCCAGCGAGGCGGCGGCGATGGCCTGCGGCGCCGGCACCTCGCCGAAGCGGGTGAGCACGGGCACCAGCAGCACGCCGCCGATGCCGGTCGCGCCGATCAGCCCACCCGCGAGCAGCACCGCGGGCAGCAGGATCCAGGCGTGGGCGAGCAGGGTCATCGGCACGTCGGGTCAGGCGGCCTTACTCGGCCTTGATGTTCGCCTTGGTCACCACGTCCTGGACGGTGCGGCGTTCCTTGGCCAGGTAGTCGGCGAAGGCGGGGCCGGTCATCACCACGGGGCGCACCGCGATCTCGCCCAGGCGGCGCACGACCTCGGGGTCCTTCATGGTCGTTTCGACGGCCTGCATGAGTTGCTGCGCGACCGGGGCGGGCACGCCGGCGGGCGCCAGGATGCCGAGCCAGGAGTCGACCTCGAAGTCCTTGAGCGCCGCGGTCTCGGCCAGCGCCGGCACGTTGGGCGCGATGGCGGCGCGCTGCTTCGAGGTCACGCCGAAGGCCTTGACCTTGCCGTCCTTGATGAAGGGCTGGGCCAGCGACAGCGGCAGCACCGCCAGGTCGAGCTGGCCGCCGGCCACGTCGGTCAGCACCTGCGGGCCGGACTTGTAGGGCACGTGCACGATGTCCATCGCGGCGCGCTGCTTGATGAGCTCGGCCGTGACGTGCAGCGAGGTGCCCACGCCGTCGGTGCCGAAGTTGAGCTTGCCCGGCTCCTTCTTGGCGAGCTGGATCAGCTCGGCCATGTTGGCGGCCGGCAGGCTGCTCTTGCCGATCAGCACGAAGGGCGAGACGCCGACGGTGGCGATGGGCGCGAAGTCCTTGAAGGTGTCGTAGCGCACGGCCGCGGGCGCGACCAGCGGCGCCACGTTGAGCGGGCTGGCCACGGCGAAGAGCAGCGTGTAGCCGTCGGCCGGCGCGCGCGCCGCCTTCTGCGTGCCGATGGTGCCGGCCGCGCCCGCCACGTTGTCGATCACCACCGACTGCTTGAGCACCTCGCCCAGCTTCGTGTTGACCAGGCGCGCAGTGGCGTCGACGCCGCCGCCGGCCGCGAACGGCACAATCAAAGTGATGGGCTTGGCCGGGTACGACTGCGCGATGGCAGCCGGCGCGGCGATACCCAGCGCGAAGCTGGCACCGAGCGCGGCGGCGAAGGCGCGGCGCGACGACGAAGGCAGAAGAAGATGGAAGCGGGGCATGGCAGGTTCCTCGAACGGTTGGACGGACGGACAAAGAAGGAAGCACCCGGACGGTGCGAGAATCTACTCGTTATGACAAGTTATAACAAGCTACGCAAAGGCCGTGCCAGCGTGGCCGAGGGGCCTGCGCATGGCTGATCTGCCGCAATCGCTGCATGCGCGGCTGCGCGACGCATTGCGTGCCGACATCCTCGAAGGGCGCCTGCGCCCAGGGGACAAGCTGGCGTCCGAATCCGAGATGCAGGCCGAGCACGGCGTCAGCCGCATCACCGTGCGGCAGGCCTTGGCTGCGTTGCAGGCCGACGGGCTGATCGTCAAGCTGCACGGAAAAGGGGCGTTCGTGTCCCATTCCAAGGCGTCGCAGAGCCTGAACCGGCTGCAGGGCCTGCATGAGGCGCTGGGCGGCGAGGGCGGGTCGGTGAGCAACCGCCGCCTCGCCTGGCGGCAGCTCAAGGCGACTGCCGCTGTCGCCGCCCAGCTCCAGCTGCGCACCGGCGAGCCGGTCTTCCAGTTGCAGACGCTGCGCTACCTGGAGCGCGAGCCGCTCTCGGTCAACACCTCGTGGCTGCGCCCGGCCCTGGGCGAGAAGCTGGGCCGCGTGGACTTCTCGCGCCGCGACCTGATCGAGGTCTTCGAGCACGAGGGCGGCCTGGCCATCGGCCGCGCCGAACTCGAGATCGGCGCCGGCGTGGCCCGGCCCGCCGATGCGAAGCTGCTGCAGATCGAGCCCGGCGCGCCGGTGCTGGAAGTGCAGCGCATCGTCTACAGCGATTCCGGCGAGCCGGTGCATGTCGAGACGGCGGTGTACCGCGCCGACACCTTCCGCTACCGCCTGGCCCTGCAACGTTGAACCGACACGCCATCCACCCATGAGCAGCACCTCCATTCCCGTCATCGACGTGTCGCCCCTCGCGGGCGACGATGCCGCCGCCCGCCGCGCCGTCGCGGCCGAGGTCGGCGCCGCCTGCCGCGGCATCGGCTTCTTCGCCATCACCGGCCATGGCGTGCCGGCCGCCGTCGTGGACGGCACCTTCGCGGCCAGCGCTGCCTTCTTCGCCCAGCCGATGGCGGCCAAGCAGGCGCTTGCGTATGCGAGCCTGAGCCACAACCGCGGCTATGTGGGCACCGGCGTCGAGGCGCTGGACGAGCACCGCGGCGCCGACCAGAAGGAGGCCTTCAACCTCATCTGGACCGACGAGGCCACGCGCCCGCCCAATGCCTGGCCCGCGCTGCCCGGCTGGCGCGAGCAGGTGCAGGCGTATTTCGATGCCACGTTGGCGGCAGCGCGCCGGCTGCACCACGCCTTCGCGCTCGACCTCGGGCTGGCCGAGGATTTCTTCGACGACAAGATCGACCGGCCCCTGGCCACGCTGCGCCTGCTGCACTACCCGGCCAGCGCGGATGCGGCGCACGACGACGGCATCGGCGCGGGGGCCCACACCGACTACGGCAACGTCACGCTGCTGGCCACCGACGGCGTCTCGGGCCTGCAGGTGCAGGGCCGCGGGCGCGACGCGTGGATCGACGTGCCGCCGCTGCCCGGCGCCTTCGTCTGCAACATCGGCGACTGCCTCATGCGCTGGACCAACGACGTGTACCTGTCGACGCCGCACCGCGTGCTGCGGCCCGCACGCGAGCGCTATTCGATCGCGCTCTTCCTCGACCCGAACCCCGATGCGCTGGTCAGCGCGATCCCGAGCTGCGTGCCGCCCGGCGAGGCGCCGCGCCACGCGCCCATCACCACGCAGGCCTACCTGCAGTCGCGCTTCGACGCGACCTACGGCAAGGCGGGCTGACGGGCGCGTCGGGCCGCGCGCTTTTCAGTGCGGGCTGGCCGTGGGCCGCATGATGATCTCGCTCGTGTCCACGTCCGCGGGCTGCTCGATGGCGAAGCGGATCGCGCGTGCGATGGCGTCCGCGCCGATGGCCACGGCCCGGAAGGCCTTCATCTCTTCGCGGCCCTGCGCGTCGGAAATGGTCTCCGCCAGCTCGGATTCCGTCACGCCCGGGCTGATGGTGGTGACGCGGATGTCCGAATGCTCCTGCCGCAGCCCTTCGGAAAGCGCCCAGACGGCGTACTTGGTGGCGCAGTAGACGGCCGCGGTGGGCGACACCGCATGGGCGCCGATGGACGCCACGTTCACCACCTGGCCGCCGCCCTGCGCCTGCATCGTCGGCAGCACGGCGGCGATGCCATGCAGCACGCCGCGGATGTTCACGTCGATCATGCGGTCCCACTCGTCGACCCGCAGGGCGGCGAGGGGCGACAGCGGCATGACGCCGGCGTTGTTGACCAGCACGTCGATGCGGCCGAAGCGTGCGACGGCGTGGTCCGCGAAGGCCTGCACGTCCTCGCGGCGCGTCACGTCGAGGGCGCGCGCTTCGGCGACGCCGCCTGCCGCCACGATGTCCGCGACGATGCGCTCCAGCCGCTCGACGCGGCGCGCGCCCAGCAGCACCGTGGCGCCGCTGTGGGCGAGCAGGCGTGCCGTGGCTTCACCGATGCCGCTGCTGGCGCCGGTGACGAGGACGACTTTGGAAAGGGAGTGGGTCATGAAGGAACTCCTGGAATGGAAAGAAGGAAGGGACTCAGCACGAAGCCGGCGCATTCGGACTGCGCGGCCGTGCCTGTGCGGCGGGCGGCACGCGCCGCAGCACCATGCCGCCGTGATGGAGCACGCCGTCGATGAAGTCGCCGTCGGCGGTGAAGCCCGTGTCGTCGACGTAGTCGATGTGCGTGCCGGTGACGACGTAGCGGCCGCGGTACGCGCTTTCGCGGGTGCCGCGCGCCTCGTCATAGCGGCCGCCCGGCAGCAGCTGGTGGCGCACATGGCCGTCGTCGGTCACCCACAGGCCCAGGTAGGGGTGCTCGGCGGCGGCAGAGGACGCCGGGAGCGTGCGGGGCGGCTGCGGCGCGGACGCGCACGGCTGCGCCTCGGCACTGGCGGACAGCGCCGCGCACAGCGTCACCAGCCCGGTAACGGCCCGGCGCGCGGGCTGCGGAAGCAGTGTTTGCGAAGGGGGCGGCAGCCGCCGCGTGGCATCGGAGGAGGGGGTTCGTGAAGTCATGCCTGGACTCTAGGAAAGCGGGGCCGTCCAGAGAACTCCTTCTGGAGTGACTGCGTTGGTTAGCATTGCTTTCCAATGGACGCCGACCTCAACCTGCTGCGCTTCTTCATCGCGGTCGCGAAGGAGCAGAACTTTCGCGCCGCCGCGGACCACCTGGGCGTGACGCGCTCGGCCGTGAGCCAGGGCATCCGGCGGCTGGAAGACGGCCTGGGGATCGCGCTGGTGCAGCGCACCACGCGCCACGTGCGGCTGACCGAAGCGGGCGAACAGCTGCACCGGCAGATCGCCGGCCCGCTTTCCACGGTCGGTGCCGCGCTGGAGGAAGCCGGTGCCGAAGGCCCCGCGCGTGGGCTGCTGCGGGTGGCCGCCACCTCGATCGCGGAACGCTTCCTGTCGGGGCCGCTGATCGCCTCCTTCGTGCAGGCCCATCCGGGCGTCACGCTGGACGTGACGGTGACGGACGACGAATCGGACATCGTGGCGCAGGGCTTCGATGCGGGCGTGCGGCTGGGCGAGGTGATCGAACAGGACATGGTCGCCATCCCGCTGACCGGGCCGCAGCGGCAGGTGGTGGTGGCCACGCCCGATTACCTGGCGCAGCACGGCACGCCGAAGCATCCGCGCGATCTGCTGTCGCACTGCTGCATCGGCTGGCGGCCCGCGCCCGAGGCTGCGCCCTATCGATGGGAATTCCGCGAGGAGGGGCGCGACTTCGACCTGACGGTGGCGCCGCGCGTCACGACCAACGACATGCTGCTGATGATCCGCACGGCGCTGGCCGGTGGCGGCATCACCATCGGCATGGAAGAGACCTTCAGGCCGTACCTCGACCGCGGTGAGCTGGTGTCGGTGCTGGACGGCTACCTGCCGCACTTCCCCGGCTTCTTCCTGTACTTCCCGAACCGCCGCAACCCGCCGCGCAAGCTCCGGGCGCTGGTGGCGCACGTGCGGGCCTTCGCGCCGTAGCGGCGCTGTGGGTCCGATGCCCTGTCAGGGGGCCGCGGCCAGGCTGCGCAGCAGCTCGTCGAACTGCCGCAGCAGCTCGCGCGCGAACAGGTCCATGTTGGCGGGGCGGTCCGGCAGCCCCGTGGCCAGCGTGCGGCTGTGCACGATGCCGCCTTCGGGGCCACCTGCCACGGCCACGCACACATGGCCGGGCGCATCGCCGTAGGGGCTGCCCGAGGGGCCGGCCGCGCCGCTTTCGCACAGGCCCCAGGTCGCGCGGTGCATGTCGCGCACGCGCGCGGCCATCATGCGGGCGTAGGGCTCGGTCTCGGCGCGCATGCCTTCCATGTCGGCGGCCGTGAGGCCCATGAGCGCCTTGCCCGCGCGGCGCGAATAGACCACGGCGCCGCCCAGGAAGTAGGCCGACGCACCGGGCACCGCCAGCAGCGCCGCCGAGACGAGTCCGCCGGCCGACGATTCGGCCACGGCGACGGTTTCGCGGCGAGCCTTGAGCAGCGCCGCCACGTCGTGCGCCAGCGTGTGGAGCGGGGGCAGGGCGGCTGGATCGCTCATGGGGTCAGAGCGGATGCTCGGTGTAGAAATGCCCGCCGTGGAAGAGCAGCGGCGGCACGCCGACACGGTGGGTGCAGCGCTCCACCTCGCCGACGAAGATGACGTGGTCGCCTTCCTCGTAGCGGCTGCGGTTGAAGCATTCGAACACCGCCACCGCGCCGGCGAGCAGCGGCGCGCCGGCCACGCCGTCGGTGAAGTCCACGCCCTGGAAGCGATCGGCCGAGCGGCGCGCGAAGCGTTCGGCCAGTTCCTTCTGGTCGGCGGCCAGCACGTTGATGGCGTAGTGCGAGCCGGTGCCCAGCGTAGGCATGGAGCCCGAGGCGCGCGCCAGGCTCCAGAGCACGAGCGGTGGCTCGAGCGACACCGAGTTGAAGGAGTTGGCGGTGAGCCCGATGCGCGTGCCGTCGGCGCTGCGTGCGGTCACGATGGTCACGCCGGTGGCGAACATGCCCAGTGCCGCGCGGAACTCCGCGGTCGAGAAGGAGGGCGCCTGTGCGCGGCGGGGAGGGGTCACGGGCAAGAGGGTCGAGGGAGACGCAAAGGCGCATTCTGGCGGAAGGGGGGCGCCTGCACTGTCGCGCGGGCTTTGGGAAGGGCAAGTGCGATCGGGCTGTGGCGTTTGGTGAGTGTGCGTTGTGGCCTGAATCGTCACGTTCGTTACTTTCATGTCTTGGCTGTTTGGGCGCTGATCTTTGGCGCTGTTGGCGGATCGGCCGGCACGACGGGGCTGGGGCGCTGGCGGCGGCCGCGGGCCTGCGTTCTCCGGCTCAGGCTCGCGCTGACCGACTTGTTGCGCTGCCTGTGTGCTCGCTGTCCATCGACGTGCTTGAGAGACTGCACGGCGCCGCGAATGGCGCCTGCGCCCGCAGGCCCACGACCACCGCCCTGAACCGC
>NZ_QPIB01000016.1 GCF_003671765.1 Xenophilus sp. E41
AGCGGTGGTAACGGCGCAGTGGCGGTTTTCATGGCTTGTTATGACTGTTTTTTTGTACAGTCTATGCCTCGGGCATCCAAGCAGCAAGCGCGTTACGCCGTGGGTCGATGTTTGATGTTATGGAGCAGCAACGATGTTACGCAGCAGGGCAGTCGCCCTAAAACAAAGTTAGACATCATGAGGGTAGCGGTGACCATCGAAATTTCGAACCAACTATCAGAGGTGCTAAGCGTCATTGAGCGCCATCTGGAATCAACGTTGCTGGCCGTGCATTTGTACGGCTCCGCAGTGGATGGCGGCCTGAAGCCATACAGCGATATTGATTTGTTGGTTACTGTGGCCGTAAAGCTTGATGAAACGACGCGGCGAGCATTGCTCAATGACCTTATGGAGGCTTCGGCTTTCCCTGGCGAGAGCGAGACGCTCCGCGCTATAGAAGTCACCCTTGTCGTGCATGACGACATCATCCCGTGGCGTTATCCGGCTAAGCGCGAGCTGCAATTTGGAGAATGGCAGCGCAATGACATTCTTGCGGGTATCTTCGAGCCAGCCATGATCGACATTGATCTAGCTATCCTGCTTACAAAAGCAAGAGAACATAGCGTTGCCTTGGTAGGTCCGGCAGCGGAGGAATTCTTTGACCCGGTTCCTGAACAGGATCTATTCGAGGCGCTGAGGGAAACCTTGAAGCTATGGAACTCGCAGCCCGACTGGGCCGGCGATGAGCGAAATGTAGTGCTTACGTTGTCCCGCATTTGGTACAGCGCAATAACCGGCAAAATCGCGCCGAAGGATGTCGCTGCCGACTGGGCAATAAAACGCCTACCTGCCCAGTATCAGCCCGTCTTACTTGAAGCTAAGCAAGCTTATCTGGGACAAAAAGAAGATCACTTGGCCTCACGCGCAGATCACTTGGAAGAATTTATTCGCTTTGTGAAAGGCGAGATCATCAAGTCAGTTGGTAAATGATGTCTAACAATTCGTTCAAGCCGACCGCGCTACGCGCGGCGGCTTAACTCCGGCGTTAGATGCACTAAGCACATAATTGCTCACAGCCAAACTATCAGGTCAAGTCTGCTTTTATTATTTTTAAGCGTGCATAATAAGCCCTACACAAATTGGGAGATATATCATGAAAGGCTGGCTTTTTCTTGTTATCGCAATAGTTGGCGAAGTAATCGCAACATCCGCATTAAAATCTAGCGAGGGCTTTACTAAGCTTGCCCCTTCCGCCGTTGTCATAATCGGTTATGGCATCGCATTTTATTTTCTTTCTCTGGTTCTGAAATCCATCCCTGTCGGTGTTGCTTATGCAGTCTGGTCGGGACTCGGCGTCGTCATAATTACAGCCATTGCCTGGTTGCTTCATGGGCAAAAGCTTGATGCGTGGGGCTTTGTAGGTATGGGGCTCATAATTGCTGCCTTTTTGCTCGCCCGATCCCCATCGTGGAAGTCGCTGCGGAGGCCGACGCCATGGTGACGGTGTTCGGCATTCTGAATCTCACCGAGGACTCCTTCTTCGATGAGAGCCGGCGGCTAGACCCCGCCGGCGCTGTCACCGCGGCGATCGAAATGCTGCGAGTCGGATCAGACGTCGTGGATGTCGGACCGGCCGCCAGCCATC
>NZ_QPIB01000037.1 GCF_003671765.1 Xenophilus sp. E41
CTTTGAACTCATCGCTGTGCAGGCGACGCCGACGACGCGGACCGGCTTGTTGATCGGAGATAGTGTTCACGAGTCCACCAAGAATTGAGGTGGACACGAGACTCCTATGCCCCGGGCAGGCTTTCAAGATGGGTGGACTGGACGCTCACTGCGTAGCGGCTGCTGTCGACTTGTTCAACCAGCGCATCGGCGAGTCGCTGGACGCTTTTTGAACGCACCTGGCCGATCTGTTGGTCGACAAGGACTACCAGCAGCTTGGCCGCGGTGGCAAGCATCTTTTGCTGCATGGTCGGGCTCTGATCGTCGCCGCCTTTGTCAAGTCCTGCAGCCGGGTTTGCGACTCCCGAATCGCTGCCTAAAGGGCTTGATGTGATGGATGCCTCGAAGGCCTCAGTCGATGCGGTCAGGCTCCCATATTTCTCTTTGATTAGTTGCAAGCCGACCCAGGCGTCGACGTACTGGTCGCGCATGCTGTCTTCAAGATCGTTGTTGGGATGTTCGACTACGAGAACATTGCCGTCGACGCTAAACGCTGGCGCCATCCATGCGCAGAGGTCAGTGATGCGCTCTGCAAGTTCTTCGTTGATTTGGGCTGTCGGCAGCTTGCTGCTGGGTGGGATGCCGAGACTGATCTGCGCCACTTCGTAAAGTCGGAGGACGCGGCGGCCCATGAAGTACTTCCATCGCTTGTCTTGTGCGGCTTTAAGTCGCGCAGGCAATTCTGCAGTTGGAGTGGCCGCGGCGAGGACAGGCTGCACGCGGCCAATCGTGGGGGACGCTTGGATCGGAGATGTTTTGTTCATGGTCGGTCATTTAGTCGCCAGCCAATCGCTGGCCTAGAGACTCTCCGACAGGCCAGGTTCCTGAACAACCGAAGTCGCCATGAATTCACTTGCAGGGCAACGCGTCTCACATCCTTGCGTACGGAATGCAGGGGTCGCATTGAAGTGTGCAAGCGCACACTTATATAAAATTAGGCACGTGCGACAGCGTCCAACCAAACGCGCGTCGTGTGGGTCGACCGGCGTGGGATAGCTCTCAGCTGTCGGACCAGGCAGCGTCACAGCGAAGTGCCAGGTATTCCGCCTTACTCGCTCGAACCATGCGTAGCGCTGGTGGCGGTTGTGTTCCGTTCAAATTTCCAACTGGCCGAGTGCCACGGCGACAGATGCGGACTGCAGGCGGCAGTCAGAGGCCGCGCGAGTCGGTGCCTGTCTTGGCCAAGGCTAAATCTAAGCTGGCGGCAATAGCTCGCTATCAAAGCTAGGCGATGCTTGGCTCGCCGCTGGAGTCAGGATGGTCGTGCATAGCTTGCCGCTGGTAATGCACACCCGCAATACTGTCCGGTTCGTTCATCCAGAATGTCCTCAGAATTCGTCGTCGATGTACCGTGCCCAATCCACCATCAGCTGCCGCCGCTTGGCAGCCATGTCGCTGCGGGCATACGCGCGCACAGTCTGGTCGCCCACGGAATGGGCAAGCGCCATCTCGAGCATCTCGTGTGGGTAGTCCGTTTCTTCCTGGCCCCAGGTTCTGAAGCTCGAACGGAAGCCGTGCATAGTGAACGGCAATTTCAGCCGCCTCAACAGCTGTGTGAAAGTCATATCGCTGTGCTCCTTGCCTCGAGGCGTAGGAAACACCAGTCCCAGAGGATTGTGTTCGCCGGTCCAGCAGTGTTGGACCTGCAGCGCTTTGGCATCCCTTAGGATCTGCTGAGCTCGTTCGCTGAGCGGCACCCGATGTTCCCGCCCGGCTTTCATCCGCTCCTCTGGCACCGTCCACGTGGTCAGCGCGTCGTCGAGTTCTGACCAGGTCGCCCCGCGCACCTCTCCCGAGCGCGCCGCCGTCAGCACAGTGAATTTGAACGCCAACTTCACCATCGGCGTAGCCGTGCTGGCATCGATCGTCCGGAGCAGCACACCTACTTCCGCATGCGGGCAGGATGGATGGTGTTCCACCTTGCGCGCCCGGTCGTTTTTGCCAAGTGCCAGCTTCACCTGCGCCCAAAATTCGGCATCCTTGCCAGGGCAGTAGTCCTTGGCCGCCGCGTAGTTCAGCACCTTACGGATGCGCTGCAGCACACGGCTGGCCGTTTCTGCTTTGGACTTCCAGATCGGGCTTAGCGCCTGCACGACTGCTGCCTTGTCGAACTCCGCTAGCGGTAGATCGCCGTATTTCGGGAACACGTAGCTCTGGAGGGTGTTGATCCACTGCGCTGCGTGCTTGGCATTGCGCCACTCATTGTCCTGAGACTTATGAAATTCCCTGGCGCATTCCTCGAACGTACGTGCCTGGACCGCTGCCGCCTTCGTTTCGGCCAAGCGCTCTATGCGTTGCTGACGTCGGTGCTCGATGGGGTCGATGCCATCTGCCAGAAGGAGCCGCACCTTCTTGGCACGCTCCCGCGCGTCCGCCACGCCAAAGTCCTCGAGGGACCCCAGCCCCATTTCGCGCTTGCGCCCGTCGACCGAGTAACGCAGCACCCAAGACTTACTGCCCCCGGCCGCCACCTGTAAGTACAGGCCCCGCCCGTCGAGGTAGTAGTTAGGCGCCATGTTTTTGGCACGCGCCTTGGCGTCATTGAGCAAGTTGTGGCGGGTCACAGTTCGATGCAGCAGTGGCTGTGACGCCGCATTTTACCCCACCTTTTGCCCACCATTTATTTTGTGCTGCGTTGGCGTTGGTTGCACCGTGCTGCACCGGTGTCTGGCGCTAAGTGGTTGATGGAACACAACTTTTTGACGTGGATGATTGCTGTTGGGCGTTGTTGCAGTTAGGATGATGCGGCCACACTCTCCGCCACTTCAGCGTTCGCGCAGTGCCGACTCACAGCTTCGGTCCGGCGAAAGGAAGTCAGCCCGCTCCAAGACCTCGAGGGCATTGATCGCTTTCCGCCGCCTCAAGGTCGGGATGATCCACCGCCCGGAAAACGGGTTCATGAGCTCTGTGTAACGCGGCCTTTGGCGAATCCTACGCGCAAGGCCGGCTGGCATCTGCGCCCGAAGTGATCAACGGTCTGTCGGCGCAATGCCTGGAGATCGCCGCAGGCATCTGGGCACCCTTGACCCCATTTCTCTAGGCTGCCGCGGGAAAAGCGCTGCTCGAAACAGGACATACGCGATCGCCTTTGCGTGCCTGAAGCATCTCGACCCGGATGCGCAGCCGCCGGAGTTGATGCGGCGCAAAGGCGGTGTGCGGGACGCGCTTAGAGTGAATGGCCGCCACCCATGCGCTGGCGTCGCGTAGCTCCACGGCTGTCAACCCAAGCACGAGAGGAAAGCCCATGAAGTCCGGTACCCAGATCCGAGATGATGTCCTCGCCGAGTTGCGGTGGGATCCGGCCGTCAACGAGACCGATGTCGGCGTCATCGTGAAGGCCGGAAACGTGACCCTGACAGGCCACCTGTCCAGCTTCGCGGAAGAGTATGCCGCCGAGCTTACGGTGCAGCGCGTGGTCGGGGTGAGGCGCGCAGCCGAGGGCGCCGTACGCAACCTCCTGGGCGTCACCGGCGTCACCAACCTCATCACCCTGAAGCCGCGCGTCAAGGCCGACGCCATCGAGGGAAGGATTCGCGAGGCGCTGGAGCGCCGGGCGGACCGGGAGGCGAGAAGGATCGAGGTGGGCGTGGCCGGAACTGCAGTGACCCTCCGCGGCAAGGTGCACACGCTGGCCGAGCGCCAAGCCGCGCAGGGCGCTGCCTGGTCGGCACCGGGGGTGACCCGCGTCGTCAACGACATCCTGGTCGAGGCCTGATTCACGAGCATCGGCGGTCCATGGTCGTCGCGATGCCGCCGTCCTTCGAGCCATGGCGCGCATTCCTGGCGGCGGCCGAGGTGGCGACGGCCACGCGAGCCAGCGCGGCGGTGCTCGCTGCCTGCCGGGCGCAGCGCCTTGCGGCGTTGCTCGCAGCGGCCCGCGCAAACTCTCCGCGCTACCGGCATGTCCTGGCCGGCTGCAATCCCGCGACGCAGAAGCTCCAGGACCTGCCCATCGCGCGCAAGGCCGAACTCATGCGCGACTTCGACGGCTGGCTGGCCGACCCGGCCATCTCGCTGTCGATGCTGCGCCGCTTCGTTGCCGATAGCGCAAACATCGGGAAGGACTTCCTCGGCCGCTACACGGTGTGGGAGAGCTCGGGCAGCACCGGCGAACCCGCAGTCTTCGTGCAGGACGCGCAGGCCATGGCGGTGTACGACGCGTTGGAGGCGCTGCGCCGCCCACAGCTGCGACCGCTCGAGCGACTTCTGGACCCGTGGAGCCTGACGGAACGCATGGCATTCGTGGGCGCGATCGACGGGCACTTCGCGAGTACCGTCTCGGTCGAGCGCCTGCGGCGCCTTCAACCGGGGCTTGCGACGCGCCTGGTCGGCATGTCGTTCCTGCAGCCGCTCCCGAGGCTCTGCGCAGAACTTGATGCATTCCAGCCCACGGTGATTGCGACCTACCCCAGTGCAGCCGTGCTGCTCGCGCAGGAGAGGCGTGCAGGCCGGTTGAAGGCCTTCCCGCGCGAGATCTGGACCGGGGGCGAGAACCTGTCGATGGCGAGCCGGAACTTCGTGCGCGAGGCCTTCGGTTGCCCGTTGGCCAACAGCTACGGCGCGTCCGAATTCCTGTCGCTGGCTTTCGAATGCACCGAGGGCGCCATGCATCTCAACAGCGACTGGGCGATCCTGGAGCCGGTCGACGCGCAGGGAAGGGCTGTGCCACCGGGGCGGGCGGGTGCAACGACGCTGCTCACCAACCTGGCCAACCACGTGCAGCCACTGATTCGCTACGACCTGGGAGATCGGGTCGTCATGCACGAGGTGCCGTGCCGATGCGGCTCACCCCATCCGGTCGTCGAGGTGAACGGGCGCGACGACGACATGCTGTGCCTTGCGGGAGTGACGGACAGGCGCCCGGTCTACATCGTGCCGTTGGCGGTGAGCACGGTCCTGGAGGAGGAGGCGGGATTGTTCGACTTCCAGCTGCTCCAGCGCGGGCCGCGAGAGCTGCTGCTGCGCACGGGCGAGCATGGCCCCGCGGCGGCGCGCACGCTGCACAGGGCGCGCATCGTGCTGGCGGCCTTTCTCAAGGCCCAGGGTGTTGCGAACGTCGCGATTCATTGCCGGAGCGGAACTGCCGCGGCTTGCGGCCGGAGCGGAAAGACGCGGCGCGTGATCGCCTGCGCCGAAGGTGCCTGAGCGCGCGCGTTGACCGCAATCAAGGTCCGGCGGGGCGTGCTGCGCAGAATGACGCACATGGTTCAAGAGGCCACTACGGCGAGGCCGACGAGGCAGATGTCGCTTGTTCTCGCGGCGCTGCTGTGGCTGCCGGTCTTGGGCTGCGGCCAGTTCGGCACATCGGCACCGGCCGAAAGGAAGTTGACTGGCTCACTGGCCAGCGTCGCGTTGGGCAGTGTGGCGGCCAGGGCCATGGACGACAGTGACCGACGCCACGCGGCGGCGTCCCTGGAAGGCTCACCGGACGGCGCGCCTTCGATCTGGCGCAATCGTGAAACCGGAGATCGCTTCATGTTCATGCCGGTGAGCAGTTTCACCCGGGGTGGCGCGAGATGTCGGGCTTTCAGGATCGAAGTGACGGTCGGCGGCCGCCCGGACAGCATCGACGCAAGCGCATGCCGGCAGGCCGACGGCAGCTGGCGGATTCAAGGCAGGTAGGGCGTCGCCGTGTCGCGGGCAGCCTTCCCGGTCGCGAGCCCGTCCAGCGCGACGGCTGCGCGCCGCACGGTCTCGGCGGCCATGAGCCAAGGCAATGACCTGCGTCCCGGAGGATCGAACATGCCGGAGCGCCCACCCACCGGCCTGACCGACGAGGAGGCCGCTCGGCGCCTGGACCGCGACGGGCCGAACGTTCTGCCCTCCGGTTCGCACAGAGGTGTTCTTCGCATCGCCCTCAATGCGCTGACGCAACCGATGTTCCTGCTGCTGCTGGCCACTGCCAGTGTGTACGCGATGCTCGGCGACCTTGGCGACGCCGGCATGCTCGCCGCTTCCGTCCTGGTCGTCGGAGGGCTGTCGATCTACCAGGAGCAGCGCACGGAGCGCGTGCTCGAGGCATTGAAGGATCTGTCCAGCCCACGCTGCACGGTCGTGCGTTCCGGCAGGACCTTGCACATCGCGAGTCGCGAACTGGTGCGCGGCGACCGGCTGATGGTGAGCGAGGGCGACCGATTGTCCGCCGATGCACAGCTGCTCGAAGCGGTCGGTCTGCAGGTCGACGAGTCGCTTCGCACCGGAGAGTCGATTCCGCAGGACAAGCGTGCCGCGGGAGACGGCGACAGCGGACGACTGTTCGCCGGCAGCCTGGTCGTGCGCGGCGATGGCGTGGCCGAGGTCACCGCCACAGGGGCACACACGGCGCTTGGCGACATCCACCGCGTCATCGTCCAGCTTGCCCCGCGCCCGAGCCGGTTGCAGGCAGAGCTGCACCGGCTGGTGCGCCGTGTCGCCTTGCTCGCGGCGGGCACCTGCCTCGTCGCGGCTGCGGTATTCGCGCTGCGGGAGGGGTCGTGGACGCAGGGCCTGCTGGTGGGGCTGACACTCGCGATGTCGCTGATTCCCGAAGAGTTTGCGGTCGTCTGGAGCGTGATGCTGGCGCTGGGTAGCTGGCGGCTCGCCAGGTCGAACGTCCTGACCCGTCAGCCGCAGGCCATCGAGGCACTGGGCACCACGACGGTCCTGTGCGTCGACAAGACAGGAACGCTGACGCACAACCGCATGACGTTGACGGCGCTGCACGACGGTGACGCGCAGTGCCGGCTCGATGCGGGGCGTCCGGCGTCGCGCTTTCATGCCCTGATGTCCTGTGCCTTGCGCGCGAGCGGCACGCGCGGGGCCGAGCCCATGGACCGCGCGGTGCGAGCTGCCGCACAGGCGGCAGGATGGGACGGCGCAGAAGCGTCGGGCTGGGTTCCCGGACCGCATCGCGGCATCCGCGATGGTGCGCCCTACGTGGTGCATTGGTGGCAGGCGGCGGATGCGGCCGGCTCCACCGTGGCGGTGAAGGGGGCTGCAGAGGCCGTGCTCGCGCTGTGCGACGGCGATACGGAACGCATCCAGCGCCTGCGCGAAGCCGCCGAGCGGTGGGGCGCCGCCGGCCTTCGCGTGCTCGCCGTGGCCGAGGGCCAGGTTCCGCCGGGCGGCCGAGCGGAGATGGACGCCGGGCTGCCGCCGGGGATGAAGCTCTCGGCGCTGGGCCTGCTGGGCTTCCTGGATCCCTTGCGCGAACAGGTACCCGGCGCCATTGAAGCCTGCCGTCGCGCTGGAGTCCGCGTGGTCATGATCACTGGTGACGCAGCTCTTACGGCGCAATCGATCGCCCGGCAGGCCGGCCTGGTCGATGGCGGCGAAGCGAAGGTGCTGACCGGCAGGGCGCTGGCCGGGATGGACGATGAGGCATTGCGTCGGCGCGCCCGGGATGTGCACGTCTTCGCGCGAGTCGACGCCGCTCAGAAGCTGCGCATCGTGCGCGCCCTGCAGCGGCAGGGAGACGTGGTGGCGATGACGGGTGACGGTGTGAACGACGCGCCCGCGCTCAAGGCGGCCGACATCGGCGTGGCCATGGGCCAGCGCGGCACCGACGTCGCTCGCGAGGCGGCGTCGCTGGTGCTGCTGGACGACAACTTCGCCTCGCTGGTGGAGGCCGTGCGAGCGGGCCGGCGCATCTTCACCAACCTGCGCAAGGCGCTGGGATACCTCTTCGCCGTGCATGTGCCGATCGTCGGTGTGGCGCTGATCCCGGTGGCAATGGGCGGGCCCGTGCTGCTCTTGCCCTTGCACGTCGTGTTGCTCGAATTGCTGATCGACCCGGCCTGTTCGCTCGTGTTCGAGGCCGAGCCGGCGGACGACGACAGCATGTCGGTGCCGCCGCGCCGGCGTGACGATGCGCTCTTTTCGCTCGCTTCGGCTGCTCGTGCGTTCGCGATGGGTGCGCTTGTGTTCGCCGGCGTGGCCGCCGTGCAGTGGGCATGCAGAACCGCAGGGGCCTCGCACGAGGAACTCCGCATGGCCAGCCTGGGTTCGATCGTGCTGGGCAACCTGCTGCTGTTGCAGAGCTTCCGAGGCACCGGCCGGCGGCCGACGCATGGCAACACGACCTTCTATGCGCTGCTCATCGGTGTGTGCGTGGTCTGGATCCTGCTCACGGCGGTGCCGGGCGTCGGCAGTGTGTTCGGGCTGCCGGGCCGTCCTTCGCCGTGGGCGCTGTGGGTGGTGCTGCCGGCAGCCTGGGCCCTGCGGCACCTCGTCGCCGGCGCGCGGCAGCCTTGACCAGGGAGCCCGAATCCATGGACACCACGCTGGTCGAGGCATTGCGCGAAGCGCTCCGGCAGGAGCATGGCGAGCCGGTCGAGCAGGTGGAGACACACATTTCCTGGGTGCTTCTGACCAGCACCGACGCGTTCAAGCTCAAGAAGCCGGTGCGCCTGCCCTTCGTCGACTTCAGCAGCGTCGCGGCGCGCAAGCACTTCTGCGACGAGGAACTTCGGCTCAATCGGCGCGTCGCTCCTGCGCTGTACCTTGACGTCTTGCCGGTGTGCGGCAGCCCGGCGTCGCCGCGGATCGGCGGTGCGGGTGCGCCGATCGACCATCTTGTGCACATGAGGCGGTTTCCGCCGTCATCCCTGTTGTCCGATCTGCTGGGAACCGGTCGACTCGATCCTGCCCGGATCGATGGCCTGGCACAGCGGCTGCATGCCCTGCACGCCGGCGCGGAGCGCGCCGCCCCGGATTCCGGATTCGGCAGTCCGGAACGAATCGCCGGCGCGGTGGCGAAGGTGCTGGCGGGGTTGCCGACGCACCACGACGAGCGGCTGGCCACCCTCGGTGCCTGGATGCGCGACCAGGAACGCGCACTGCGCATGGCTTGGATCACACGCCAGCAAAGCGCAGCGGTGCGTGAATGCCATGGCGACCTGCATGCCGGCAATGTCGTCCTGCTGGATGGGGAGCTTGTGCCCTTCGACTGCATCGAGTTCGACCCGGCGCTGCGATGGATCGACGTGATCAGCGATGTCGCCTTCCTCACGATGGACCTGCAGGCCCGGGGCTACGAGGATCTTGCATTCCGCTTCCGGGATGTCTGGCTGCAGCACAGCGGCGACTATGAGGGGCTCAGGGTATGGCGCTTCTACGAGGTGTACCGGGCGCTGATACGCGCCATGGCCGCGCAACTGGCGCCAAAGAGTGCACAGGGGCGGGCGACCCCCGATTACGTGGCCTGTGCCTGGCAACTGAGCCGGCAGCACCGCGTCGGGGCGCGGCTGATGATCACGCACGGCTTCTCCGGTGCGGGCAAGTCGAGCGTCGCCTCTCGATTGCTCGGTGCCCTGGGAGCGGTCCGGGTTCGGTCCGACGCTGAACGCAAGCGCCTTCACGGCCTTGGCCCGCTCGCCCGGTCGGCCGAACACGGGCTCGACATCTATGGTGAACAAGTGACGGCCCGGACCTTCGAGCGCCTGCGCGTCTGCGCGCGAGAGGCGCTGCTCGCGGGCTACCCGGTGATCGTGGACGCGAGCTTCCTTCGTCGTGCCGAGCGCCTGCAGTTCCGTGCCTTGGCCAGCGAACTGCGGGTGCCCTTCACCATTCTGGATTGCCGGGCCGACCCGCAAACCCTGCGCCGGCGGGTCGTGGCACGCGCGGCCGCAGGGCTGGACCCTTCCGAAGCCGGCCCGACGGTGCTGGAGCACCAGTTGGCACATCACGAAGCTCTGCTGGCCGACGAGCGCGCCTGCGCCATCGAAGTGGACACGCAAGGGCCGGTGGACATTCCGTCGATCGAAGCGGCCTGGTGCGCCGCCGGCCGGTGTGCATGAGTGAGTCTTGCTCAGGGCACCAGCACCGCTGCACCTTCGATGCGGCCGTTGCGCAGGTCGGCCAGTGCCTGGTCTGCCTGTTCGAGCGGATAGGTCGCCGCGTGGACCTGGGGAGGATGGGCCTGCGCGAAAGCCAGGAAATCCCGGGCGTCGCCGCGCGTGAGGTTGGCGACCGAGCTCAGGCTGCGTTCTTCCCACAGCAGCCGATAGGGAAAGGCCGGTATGTCGCTCATGTGGATGCCGCCGCATACCACGCGGCCGCCCTTTCGCACCGCACGAAGCGCGGCCGGCACCAGTTCGCCCACGGGCGCGAACACAATGGCGGCGTCCAGTGACGCGGGTGGGCGCTCGTCCGATCCGCCGGCCCAGGCCGCGCCCAGGCGCCGCGCAAAGTCCTGTGTGGCAAGGTCGCCGGGCCGGGTGAACGCGAATACCTGGCGCCTCTGCGCCGTGGCGACCTGCGCCACAAGATGCGCCGCCGCGCCGAAGCCATACAGCCCCAGCCGCTGCGCGCCGTCGCCGGCCGCCCTCAGGCACCGCCAGCCGATCAGGCCCGCACACAGCAACGGCGCGAGATGGACGGCATCGGCGCCGAGCATCGACAGCGGCAGGCAGAAGGCGGCCTCGGCAATGACGTGGCTCGCAAAGCCGCCATCCCGGTGGTAGCCGGTGAATCGCGGCGCATCGCAGAGGTTCTCTCGCCCGTTCTTGCAGAACTCGCAGACCTTGCAGGTGTGGCCCAGCCACGGAACGCCGACCAGATCACCCACCGCGAATCCGGTGCCGACGGAGCCGGCTTCTTCCACGATGCCCACGATCTCGTGCCCCGGCACGATCGGCAGCACCGGCAAGGGGAGTTCTCCGTCGACGATGTGAAGGTCGGTGCGGCACACGGCGCACGCGAGCACGCGAAGTCGCAACTCTCCAGGCCCGGGGCTGGGGACCGTGCGCCATTGCAGTTCCAGTGGCGTCCGCGGCGCGTTCAGGACCATGGCGCGCATGGCCGATGCGTGGCAGACCAGGGCTTCGGGCATGGGTTTCCGGATCTGCACGCAGCGCACCGTATGCCGCAGCGCTCACTGGATCTTCAGCAGCTTCTGGCTGGCGCCTTCCCGCTTGGGCAGCGTCAGCCGCAGGATGCCGTCCTCCAGCTTCGCTACGGCGTTCTTGTCATCGACCTCGCTGGCCAGTGAGAATCCCCTCGAGACGCTGCCGCGGAAGGTCTCCCTGACGATCGACCGGCCGGACTTGCGCTCTTCGTCCTTGTTGATCTCCGCTGCGATCGACACGTAGCTGCCGTCGATCGACACGCGGACATCCTCCTTCTTGGCGCCGGGAATCTCGGCCGTGACGAGATATTCCTTGTCGTTCTCCGAGATGTCCACGCGGATGTCGGCCGGCAACTCGGTCTCGTCGAGCAGTTGCAATGGTCGGGCCCAGCGTCGAAGCATCTCCGGCAGGAAGTTCTCGACTCGGTCCAGGCGAGACAGGGCGGTGGTCATGGTCATTGCTCCTCGAATGAGTTGAAGGGCCCTCCAATCTAGGGACTCGGATCGGCAGTTCGGTTGCGCTGTGTCAAGCCGGTGGCGCTCGGGTCGGCCGGGGGTGCGAACCTGCTGTTCGTCCTCGCGTCGCCCCTGCGAAGAAGCACTGCCGCGACGTGCTCGGGCCAGGGCTTCGGGGTCCATGGGCACCTTGCGGCAACCTTGCGCGAGCGCAAGGGTCCCGCCGGCGGATCGGGAGCTAATGGAGGCATTGCGGAGAGAGCCATGACTGTCGATGCCATCCCCTCGTGCATGCATGAAATCGACGCCCCGGCACGGCCGTGGTGTTTGCAGCGGAACGCGACCTCCGCCGGCACGAGCCGGCACGAGCAGGAGGCGGCCGCAGGTGTCCGACATGCAGTCGTCATGCGTCCAGCGCTCGAAGGAAGGACCCGCTGCCGCGGTGCCCGCCTGCCGAGCCGCTTCGCGGCATCACTGGCCATCGCGATGGCGAGCTTGAACCTGGCACCCGCCTGGGCGCAGTCGCGCGGGGAGCTGCTGTACACGACCAACTGCATCGCCTGTCACACCGAGCAGGTGCATTGGCGCGATCGAAAGCTCGTGCGCGACTGGAACTCCCTCACCGAGCAGGTGCGGCGCTGGCAGGACGTTGCATCGCTCGGCTGGCGGGACGACGACATCGTGGCAGTTGCTCGCTACCTGAACCATCGCTACTACGGCTTCGACCCCGCCGACGGCAAGGCGTCGCTTCGAAGCCTCGGGCCCGTATCGCCGCCCCCGTTGTCGGCGGACTGCAGACGGACGACTTGATCCGACCCAAGGAGAAAACCATGTACTCGAGAATTCTGGTTCCGATCGACGGCAGCAAGACGGCGCAGCGTGGCTTCGAAGAAGCCGTTCGCCTGGCACGCGAGCTCAAGAGCGACCTGCACCTCCTGCATGTCATCGACGACTTTCCTTCGATGATGGAAATGTCGGCGCTGACAAGTTTCGAGGCGGCCTTGAGGGAGATGAGAAGCTACGGCGAGAAGGTGCTCGCGGATGCCGTCAAGCGAGCCGCGGAGTCGGGCGTGTCGAGCGGCAGCAGTGTGCGCGAAGTCGTGGGCGAGCGCGTGTCCGACGTGATCGTCGACGAGGCCGCCAAGGCAGGCTGTGAACTGATCGTCATGGGAACGCACGGGCGTCGCGGCGTCAGCCGCGTTGCCCTGGGAAGCGACGCGGAGAACGTGTTGCGCAGCAGTTCCATCCCGGTTCTTCTGGTCCGCAGCGCGTCCTAGGGCCCGGCCAGCGCGCCGCCCGGCCGCTGCAGCGCGGATTCAGGCGAGCAATCCGCCCGGCGTCTCGAGCTGCCGCTTGACCGAAGCCAGGAAGCGCGCACCGACCGCCCCATCGATCACGCGGTGGTCGTATACCAAGGTCAGGGGCAGCATGGGTCGCGCAATCAGGCGACCTTCGACGTCGACCACCTTGGGGGCCGCACGTGCCATGCCGAGGATCGCCAATTCCGGCGCATTGATGATCGGAATGAAGCCGGTTCCCCCGAGGCTGCCGAGGTTCGAGACCGTGAAGCAGGCGCCCTCCGCGTCGCTCAGCTCCAGCTTGCCGGCCCTGGCCTTGGCCGCCAGTGCATCGATGTCCTGCGCGATCTCCTGAAGTCCTTTGCGATCGACATCGCGCAGCACGGGTGCGAGCAGGCCGATGGGCGTCTCGGCGGCGAAGGCGATATGGCAATAGCGCTTGAGCACCAGGTTCCTGCCGCTCGCGTCCAGCGAGGCGTTGACTTCGGGAAACTCCCCGAGCGCACGCGCACAGGCGCGCATCACGAAGCTCAGCAGCGTTGGCTTCCTGCGGGACGTTTCGCCCTGCGAAGCTTGCCCGCGCAGCGCCAGCAGCGCGGTGACGTCGACCTCGTCGAACTGCGCGACGTGCGGCACGTCGCTCCAGCTGGCCTGCAAGCGGCGCGCGATGACCTCGCGGATGCGCCCCATCGGACGGACCTCGACGGGACCGAACAGCGCGTAGTCGTAGGTCTCGACGCCCGGTCGCGCGGGCGACCCGTCGGTGGCGGCAGCCATGGCGTCAGGACCGGCCTGCGAAGACCTGGTCCCCGCTCTTGCCGCCCAGGCCGGGATGGGCGTCAAAGCGGACCACGCCCACGGTGGCACGTCCGCCTGCGGCGCGCGCGACGCGCGCCGTGCCATCGATGCCGAAGCCGCCGCACAGCTCGATTGCCGAGACGCCGGCGTCCGCCAGTGCCTTTGCGCACGCCTCGGCCCGGGCGTAGTCCGGTGCGCCCAGGACGGTGAGCTCGACCTCCGGGGTGTGCAGCACGGCGCGATGGGCGTCCGGGTCGGCACCCGGTGCCAGGAAGATGAATGCGGCCTTGAGGGTCATGATGAACTCCGAACGGGTGGAAGGAGCCGCTTCAGACGCGCAGCTCCGGCTTGAAATCGGCCACGAAGCGGTCGATCTGGGCGTCGTCCGCGTCGGGCGGCGCTATGACGCCGACCAGCTCGCCCACGGCCAGGGTGGTGCCGACGGGAACCACCTGTCTGCGCAGGACGCCTGGGCACGGTGCGGCGCATTCGCTGGTCACCTTCTCGGTCTCGACGTCGAACACCGGGTCGCCGGCGCGCAACGCCACGCCTGGCGCTGCATGCCAGGCGGCCACCGTGCCTTCCTTCATCGTCAGGCCGAGCTGGGGCATGGTGAGTGCCACGACGCGATCGCTCATGGCGTCCAGCCCACGGTGTTGCGCACGGTCTCCTCGATGCGCGCCGGGCTCGGGATGTAGGCGTCTTCCAGGCCCGGCGAGAAGGGCACGGGTGTATGCGGCGGGCAGACCATTCTGATCGGCGCCTTCAGCCGACCGAATGCCGCCTCGGCGACCAGTGCCGAGATGTCGGTGGCGATGTTGCAGCGTGGGTTGGCCTCATCGACCAGGACCAGTCTGCCGGTCTTCTCCACGCTGGCGAGGATGGCGCCGGTGTCCAAGGGCGACGTCGTCCGCAGATCGAGCACCTCACAGTCCACGCCGCGGCCCGCCAGGGCCTGGGCTGCATGCAGCGCGTGCTTCACCATGCGCCCGCAGGCGACGATGCTGGCGTCGCGGCCCTCGCGCGCCACCCGCGCCTGGCCGAGCGGGATCGCATAGGGCTCGTCCGGCACCTCCTCGGTGTCCTCGTACAGCGCCTTGTGTTCGAAGAAGATCACCGGGTCGTCGTCGCGGATCGACTGGATCATGAGGCCCTTGGCCTCGTAGGGCGAGGAGGGGATGACGACCTTCAGCCCCGGCACGTGCGTGAAGACCGGGTACAGGCACTGGCTGTGCTGGCTGGCCGCGCGCAGCCCCGCGCCGTACAGCGTCCGTATCGTCACCGGCGTCGTCGCCTTGCCACCGAACATGTAGCGGAACTTGGCCATCTGGTTGATGATCTGGTCGCCGCAGACACCGAAGAAGTCGACGAACATCAACTGGGCGATCGGCCTCAGGCCGGCCACTGCCGCGCCGGCTGCCGCCCCGATGAAGGCGCTCTCGCTGATCGGCGTGTCGAAGATGCGTTCGCGACCGAACTCGCCCAGCAGGCCCTTGCTGGCGCCCAGTACGTCGCCCCAGGCGTCCTGTTGTCCCTTGGCGCCCATGCCGCCGGCGATGTCTTCACCGAGCGCAATGACCGTGGGGTCGCGTTCCATCTCCTGGCGCATCGCCTCATTGAGCGCCGTGCGGAAGGACTTCTTGCTCATGGCCGTCTCCTTCAGTAGGTCTTGTACACGTCGGTCAGCAGGTCCGCGGCGTCTGGCGAAGGCGCGCTCTTGGCGTCGCGCAGCGCCGTCTCGATCGCGCCGTGCACCTCGGCCTCGATTTCGTCGAGGTCGGCTGCGGGCACGAGCCCCGAACTGATCAGCCGGGCGCGCATGAACTTCAGGCAGTCCAGGAAGTTGCGCTCCTCGGCGACCTCACCGGGCGGGCGGTAGGTCATCTGATCGCCTTCGAAGTGCCCGTAGTAGCGCGTGAACTCGACATGCAGGAACTGCGGGCCGCCGCCGGCGCGCATGCGGTCCACGGCTTCCTTGGCCGCGCGGTAGACGGCAAAGAAGTCGTGTCCGTCGACGCGGTTGCCAGGGATTCCGAAGCCTTCTGCCCGTCGGACCGGGTTGTGTCCCCCGATCGACCATGCGCTGGCAGTGCTTTCGGCATAGCCGTTGTCCTCGAGCACGAAGAACACCGGCAGCGAATAGACGGCCGCAAGGTTCATGGACTCGAGCGTCGTGCCCTGGTTGAAGCCGCCGTCGCCGAAGAACGCCACCGCGACGTCATGGGTACGCCTGACCTTCGCAGCGAGCGCCGCGCCGCAGACCAGTGGCGGCCCGCCGCCGACGATGCCGTTGGCGCCGAGCATGCCCTTGGAAATATCGGCAATGTGCATCGAGCCACCCTTGCCCTTGCACAGGCCGCCCTGGCGCCCGAAGATCTCTTTCATCATTCCCGTCACATCGCATCCCTTGGCGATGGCATGCCCGTGCCCGCGGTGCGTGCTGGCAATGAAGTCGCGCTCCGTCAATTGCAGGCAGACGCCGACCGCCGAGGCTTCTTCGCCCGCATACAGGTGTACGAAGCCCGGGATCTGGCCGGTCGCGAACTCCTGGTGAACGCGCTCCTCGAACTCGCGGATCGTGGACATCGCTCGATACGCACTCCCGAGTTGCTCACTGCTCATCTGCATGGTCGGCTCCTTGTCTCCGTCATGGCCGTCGGCGGCTGGCCGTCGCCCCTGCGGCGGCCGGCGGGGTTGGCCCTTGTATCGACGCGAAGAGGACATCGCTGCGTTGGCCGTCAAGCCTCCGGGCCTTGGCGGCGCGAGACCAGCGGCGAGCGCCCGCAGTCGCGATGCGGATGGCCTTGCCTTCTTCGATCCCCTGGCGCAGCAACGCGTTCGCGATCTCGATCGCCTTCCGAAGCACGGGTTCGGGCAGGTTGCGCATCGAGGCCGGGTAGCGTTCGGGCGTCCAGGGCATGTGGCGATTGCACGCCCGGCGGATGGTGGCGCGCTTGCGCTGGCGCAAATGAGCACTCGACGCGGCGAGCCGCCCCCACCCGCGCGCGCGCCCCCCGAACTTGCGCTGCGTCAATCGGCAGCCGGGGGCACGGGCAAATACTGTGACGGTCCAGCGCCTCTTCGGAGCTCGCGCCGGGTCGGTCCCCCTGCCTGATTCCCTTCCGAGGAGCACACCATGCCCACCATGAAAGCCGCTGTCGTCCGCCAGTTCGGACACCCTCTGAGCATCGAGGAAATGCCTGTGCCGGACGTCGGCCGCGGGCAGATCCTGGTCAAGGTCGCCGCCTGCGGCGTCTGCCACACCGACCTTCACGCCGCGAACGGCGACTGGCCGGTGAAACCACAGCTCCCCTTCGTTCCCGGCCACGAAGGTGTGGGGCACGTCGCAGCCGTCGGGGCCGGGGTCGAGGGCGTCCGCGAAGGCGACCGCGTCGGCGTGCCATGGCTGCACACGGCCTGCGGAGGCTGCGAACATTGCCTGACGGGCTGGGAGACGCTGTGCGACCACCAGCAGATGACCGGCTACACGGTCAACGGCAGCTATGCCGAATACGTGCTGGCCGACCCCCGCTACGTGGGCCTGCTGCCCGCACAGATCGGGTTCGTCGACATCGCTCCTATCCTCTGTGCCGGCGTGACCGTGTACAAGGGGCTCAAGGTCCTGGAGCGCAAGGCCGGCGACTGGGTCGCGATCTCGGGCATCGGCGGCCTGGGCCATCTGGCGATCCAGTACGCGAAGGCCATGGGATACCACGTCGCGGCGATCGATGTCGATCAGGCCAAGCTGCGCCTGGCCAGGGAGATGGGCGCCGACCTGGTCATCGACGGCCGACAGGACCCGGCAGCTGAGCTGCACAGGACCGTGGGCGGGGCCCATGGCGTGCTGGTGACCGCCGTGTCGCGCCAAGCCTTCTCACAGGCGCTGGGCATGCTTCGCAAGCGCGGCATCATGTCCATGGTCGGCCTGCCTCCCGGTGATTTCGACCTTCCGATCTTCGACGTCGTCCTCAATGCGAAGACCGTGCGCGGCTCCATCGTCGGGACGCGCCAGGACCTGCGCGAGGCACTCGATTTCGCAGGCGAAGGCAAGGTTCGCGCGACTTGCTCCGAAGGCCGTCTGGAGGACATCAACGGCATCTTCGACCGGATGCGCACAGGAAACATCGACGGCCGCGTCGTGATGCGGATGGCGCAGGACGCCTGATCCTGGCGCCGTGCGCCGCAGATGCCTGCGCCTGCGAGGCAACTGGCGCAGTGGACCGCCCTTGACGCAGATCAATGGTTGGTCCGGGCCCGACGTCGCGACCTGCCCGATCACCACCTATCGTTGCCGCTGGTCGCTCATCCCTGTTCTTTCGTCGATCCAGCCATGACGCACGGCGCCTGCCCACCGGACCTGTCGCATACCACGCCCTACGACCTGGAGGTGCGTGCCGCGCTGGCCCGGGCCACCGGCGGGCTGTCGCCAGCGGCCGCGCTGCTGGCCGCGGTCGACTGGGCGGTGCACCTGGCCGTGTCGCCGGGCAAGCGCCTGCAGCTGGCGCAACTGGCGCTGCGCCTGCAGCGGCAGCTGGCGTACGACGCCGCGGCGCGGCTGTTTGCGCCCGGCAGCGCCGCGCCCCCGCCGCCGGATGACCGGCGCTTCGCGGCGCCCGAGTGGCAGCGGTGGCCCTTCTGCCTTTGGCAGCGAAGCTTCCTGGCGACCGAGCGCTGGTGGGACGCCGCCACCCACGACGTGTTCGGCGTGGAGAAGCACCATCAGGACCTGGTGGCCTTCGGCGCCCGCCAGTGGCTCGACATGTTCTCGCCCGGCAACCTGCCCTGGACCAACCCCCGGGTGGTGGCACGCACGGCGCAGGAGGGCGGCGCCAACCTGTGGCGTGGCCTGTGGCATTGGGCCGAGGACCTGCATCACCTGGCCAGCGAGGCGGCGCCTGTGGGCAGCGAGGCCTACCGCGTCGGCCAGACGCTGGCCGTCACCCCGGGCAAGGTGGTGCTGCGCAATGCGCTCGTCGAACTGATCCAGTACGCGCCGGCCACGGCCACCGTGTACCCGGAGCCGGTGCTCATCGTTCCGGCCTGGATCATGAAGTACTACATCCTCGACCTGTCCGCGCGGAACTCGCTGGTGAGGTACCTCGTCGAGCAGGGCCACACCGTGTTCTGCATCTCGTGGAAGAACCCGGGCGGCGCCGAACGCAACATGGGCATGGAGGACTACCTCACGCTTGGTCTGCACGCGGCGCTCGACGCGGTGAACGCCCTGTGCCCCAGCCGCAAGGTGCACGCCGCGGGCTACTGCCTGGGCGGCACGCTGCTGGCGATCGGCGCGGCGGCCATGGCGCGCGACGGCGACGCCCGGCTGGCGACCACCACCTACTTCGCGGCGCAGACCGACTTCTCAGAGCCGGGCGAACTGGGCCTGTTCATCGACGAGAGCCAGCTCAGCCTGCTGGAAGCGCAGATGCACGAGACCGGCTACCTCACCGCGCAGCAGATGGCCGGCGCCTTCAGCATGCTGCGCAGCTACGACCTGCTGTGGTCGCGCATGGTCGGCGAATACCTGCTGGGTGAGCGTGCGCCGCTGAACGACCTGATGGCCTGGAACGCCGACGCCACCCGCATGCCGGCGCGCATGCACTCGGAGTACCTGCGCCGCCTGTTCCTCGACGACGATCTGAGCGAGGGCCGCTTTCCGGTCGGCGGCCGTCCCGTCACGCTGGGCAGCCTGCGCCTGCCGACCTTCATGGTGGGCACGCTGACGGACCACGTGGCGCCCTGGCGCTCGGTGCACAAGCTGCACTTCCTGAGCCCGGCCGAGATCACCTTCGCGCTGACCAGCGGCGGGCACAACGCCGGGATCGTCAACCCGCCGGGGCCCGAATCGCACCGCCGCTATCGCCTGCTCACGCGTCCCGCCGACGGTCCGTACCTGGCGCCCGACGAATGGCTCGCACAGGCGCCCGAACATGCGGGTTCATGGTGGCCGGCCTGGCAGCAGTGGCTGGCGGCGCACTCCGGCGCGCGGGTGAAGCCGCCGCGCATGGGTCCGGCCCTCGCCGATGCGCCGGGCCAGTATGTGCTGGAGAAGTGACGTGGACCCGTATTCCCTGTCCGGCCGCAAGGGCCTGGTGATCGGCATCGCCAACGAACACAGCATCGCCTGGGGCTGCGCGCGCGCCTTTCATGCTGCGGGCGCCGAGCTCGCCGTCACCTGGTTCAACGACAAGGCGCGCCCCTACGTCGAACCGCTGGCACGGCAGCTGGACTGTCCGATCACCCTGCCGCTGGACGTGGAGCAACCCGGCCAGCTGGAGGCACTGTTCGACGCCATCACCGCGCAATGGGGCCGGCTGGACTTCGCGCTGCACTCCATCGCTTTCGCGCCCAGGAGCGACCTGCACGGCCGCGTGGTCGATTCCTCGCGCGAGGGCTTCGCGCGGGCCATGGACATCTCCTGCCATTCCTTCGCGCGCATGGCACACCTGGCCGAACCGCTGATGAACGCTGGCGGCAGCCTGATGACCATGAGCTACGTGGGCGCGGAGGAAGTCATTCCCGACTACGGGCTCATGGGCCCGGTGAAGGCTGCACTGGAGGCCAGCACGCGGTACCTGGCGGCGGAACTGGGCCCCCGCGGCATCCGCGTCAACGCGGTGTCGCCCGGCCCGCTGGCCACGCGCGCAGCTTCGGGCATCCCGAACTTCGACGCGCTGCTCGAGGGCGCACGCCAGCGCGCACCCCTGCGGCGGCTGGTGGACATCGACGAGGTCGGTGCCCTGTGCGCCTTCCTGGCCAGCGATGCGTCGCGCGCCATCACGGGCAACACCCTGTATGTGGATGCGGGCTTCCATATCCTGGGATGAGCCCGTGCGGCCCCGCACGTCCTCGCGAGCGGTCGGCCTGCTGGGGCCGGTGCTGATGCTCGCCGGCTGCGCATCGATGGCGCCGCCGCTGGCGCTGCCCGAGCCGCCGGTGGCGGCGCAGTTTCCGCTCGCCGATGCGGCGACGGAGCCCGCGGCGGCGGCGGCCGGGCTCGCCTGGAGCGATGCCTTCCCCGACCCGCAGCTGCAGGCACTGATCGCGCTGTCGCTGGCCAACAACCGGGACCTGCGTGCCGCGGCCCTGCGGGTGCAGGAGGCGCAGGCGCAGCGCCGCATCCAGGGCGCGGAGGCCTGGCCCACGGTGGGCGCGTCGATGGACGCGCAGCGCGCGCGCGTGCCCGGCGACCTGAACGTGAGCGGCGAGCCGATCGTGAGCAGCCAATACCGTTTCGGCGTGGGCCTGGCCGACTGGGAGCTGGACTTCTGGGGTCGCGTGCGCAGCCTGGATGACGCTGCCCTGCAGAGCGAGATGGCCAGTGCCGACGCATGGCGCGCGGCCTCGCTGTCGCTCGTCGGCCAGGTGGCGCAGGGGTGGCTGGCCCTGCGGGAGCTGGACGAGCGTCTGCTGCTCGCGCGCGCGGCCATCGACAGCCGCGACGAGTCGCTGCGTATCTTCACGCGCCGTGTCGAGGTGGGGGCCACCTCCCGTCTGGATCTGGCCCAGGTGCGCGTGCTGGCAGAGCAGGCGCGTGCGCTGGGCACACAGCTGGCCCAGCAGCGGGCTCAGCAGGCGAATGTGCTGGCGCTGCTGGCGGGCGCGCCGGTGCCGACCGGGATCGCCGAGGCTCCACCGGCGCCCCGTCTGCCCGAGCGGGTGGTGTTGCCGGTCGCCACCGGCCTGCCTTCGAGCCTGCTGGCCGACCGGCCGGACATCGCCGCGGCCGAGCACCAGCTGCGGGCGGCCAATGCCAGCATCGGTGCCGCACGCGCCGCCTTCTTCCCGCGCATCACGCTGACCGGCAGCCTGGGCACGGCCAGCGCCGAGCTGGACCACCTGTTCCACGCCGGCAGCCGTGCCTTGTCTTTCGCCCCGAGCGTGTCGCTGCCCCTCTTCACCGCGGGCCGCCTGCGCGGCAGCCTGGACGTGGCCGAGCTGCGCCGCGACATGGCAGTGGCCGCCTACGAGAAAGCCATCCAGTCCGCCTTCCGGGACGTGGCCGATGCGCTGGGCGCCCGACGCTGGCTGGCCGACCAGCTGGTGGTGCAGCGCGCGGCCCTGGCCGCGCAGGCCGAGCGCGCGCGGCTGGCGCGGCTGCGCTACGACGCCGGCTCGGCCACCTTCCTGGAGGTGCTGGACGCGCAGCGCGACCTGCTGGCGGCCGAGCAGCAGCGCGTGCAGACGCAGCGTGCGCTGCTGTCGTCGCAGGTGGCGCTGTACATCGCACTGGGCGGCGGATCGCGCGTGCAGTCCGTGTCGGCAGCGCTTCCACATCCCTGATCGATCCACGAGGCCGTTGCGATGAACCCGAAGAAGAGATGGCTGGCCGTGCTGGCGCTGCTGGCGCTGGCCGCCGGGGGCACGGCGATGTGGCAGCGGCTGCAGCCGCAGGAGCCGGGCGAGGGCCTGGCCAGCGGCAACGGCCGCATCGAGGCCACCGAGGTCGACGTGGCCACCAAGCTGGGCGGCCGCGTGCAGGACATCCGGGCCGAAGAGGGGGCTTTCGTCCAGGCGGGTGAACTGCTCGCGACCATGCAGGTCGATGCGCTCGAGGCCCAGCGCGCGGAAGCGCAGGCCCGGCTGCAGCAGGCGCACACCAACGTGGCCGCCAGCGCCGCGCAGGTGGCGATGCGCGAGAGCGACCGCCAGGCCGCGCAGGCGGTCGTGGTGCAGCGCGACAGCGATGTCGATGCCGCCCAGCGCCGCCTGCGCCGCTCGGAGCTGCTGTCGACCGAAGGCGCGGCCTCTGTGCAGGAAACCGACGACGACCGCGCGCGGGTGCGCAACATGCAGGCGGCCGCCGGTGCCGCACGGGCGCAGGTGGCGGCCGCCCAGGCGGCCGTGGAAGCGGCCCGGGCGCAGCTGGTGGGCGCGCGATCGGCGGTCACGGCGGCGCAGGCCACGTTGGCCCGGGTGGAGGCCGACATCGCCGACAGCCAGCTGACGGCGCCGCGCGACGGCCGCGTGCAGTTTCGCGTGGCGCAGCCGGGTGAGGTGCTGGCGGCTGGGGGCCGGGTGCTCAACCTGGTGGACCTGTCGGACGTCTACATGACCTTCTTCCTGCCCGAGACGGTGGCCGGGCGGGTGGCCTTGGGCAGCGAGGCGCGCATCGTGCTGGACGCCGCGCCGCAGTTCGTCGTCCCGGCCCGCATCTCCTTCGTGGCCGCCACCGCGCAGTTCACGCCCAAGACCGTGGAGACCGCCAGCGAGCGGCAGAAGCTCATGTTCCGTGTCAAGGCGCAGATCGACCGCGAGCTGTTGCACAGGCACCTGGCACAGGTCAAGACCGGCCTGCCGGGCGTGGCCTGGGTGCGCGTCGATCCCCAGGCGCCGTGGCCGTCGCAGCTGGCCGTGAAGTTGCCGCAGTAGCGCCTCCCTCGCATGAACGCCGCCGCCTCGCCCGTCGTGCGCCTGCAGTCGCTGCAGCTGCGCTATGGCCGCACCGAGGCCCTGCGCGGCGTCGCACTGGAGGTGCCCGCCGGTCGGATGGTCGGGCTGATCGGGCCCGACGGCGTGGGCAAGTCGAGCCTGCTGTCGTTGGTGGCGGGGGCACGCCGCGTCCAGCAGGGGCGGGTCGAGGTGCTCGGCGGCGACATGGCGGACCGGCGCCACCGGCAGGCCGTGTGCCCGCGCATCGCCTACATGCCGCAGGGCCTGGGCAGGAATCTCTACCCCACCTTGTCGGTGGAAGAGAACCTGCAGTTCTTCGCCCGCCTGTTCGGCCACGGCGCGGCCGAGCGGCGCCGGCGCATCGACGCGCTCACCCGCAGCACCGGGCTGTCGCCCTTCCTGGCGCGGCCGGCGGGCAAGCTGTCGGGCGGCATGAAGCAGAAGCTGGGCCTGTGCTGCGCGCTCGTCCACGACCCCGACCTGCTGATCCTCGACGAGCCCACCACCGGCGTGGACCCCCTGGCGCGGGCCCAGTTCTGGGACCTGATCGACCGCATCCGCGCGCAGCGTCCCTCGATGAGCGTGATGGTGTCCACCGCGTACATGGACGAGGCCCGGCGCTTCGAATGGCTGGTGGCGATGGACGAGGGCCAGGTGCTGGCCACCGGTACGCCCGCCGAGCTCCTGGCGCGCACCGGCAGTGCGCAGCTGGAGCAGGCTTTCATCCACCTGCTGCCCGAGGCCAAGCGGCGCGGCTGGGCACCGGTCGAGATCGCGCCGCTGGCGACGGCGGACCAGGACATCGCCATCGAGGCCCGCGACCTGACCGTGCGCTTCGGCGACTTCACCGCGGTGGATCACGTCAGCTTCCGCATCCGGCGCGGCGAGATCTTCGGCTTCCTGGGCAGCAACGGCTGCGGGAAGTCCACCACGATGAAGATGCTCACCGGACTGCTGCCCGCGACCGAAGGCCAGGCCTGGCTCTTCGGCCGCCCGGTGGACCCCCGCGACCTCGACACCCGCCGCCGCGTGGGCTACATGTCGCAGGCCTTCTCGCTCTACGGCGAGCTGACCGTGCTGCAGAACCTGCAACTGCATGCACGACTGTTCCATCTGCCGGTGGCGGAGCAGCCGGCGCGCGTGCGCGAGATGCTGGAGCGCTTCGGCCTGGCCGAAGCGCAGCACCGGCTGCCGGAGAACCTGCCGCTGGGCATGCGCCAGCGCCTGTCGCTGGCCGTGGCCATGGTGCATCGGCCCGAGCTGCTGATCCTGGACGAGCCGACCTCGGGCGTCGACCCGATCGCGCGCGACGGCTTCTGGCGGCTTCTGGCGGAACTGTCGCGGCGCGACCGCGTGACCATCTTCGTCTCCACCCACTTCATGAACGAGGCCGAGCGCTGCGACCGCATGTCGATGATGCATGCCGGTCGCGTGCTCGACAGCGACCGCCCGGCGGCGCTGGTGCAAAAGCGCGGGGCCGCTTCGCTGGAGGAGGCCTTCATCGGCTACCTGGTGGAGGCAGGCGCAGGCACGACCCGCGATGCCGATGCGCCGGCCTCGGCGGGGCCCGCTCCGGCGCACGAGCTCCCTCCTGCGCCGACGCGGCACCGTCCGTTCAGCCTGCAGCGCCTGTCGAGCTACCTGTGGCGCGAGGCGCTGGAGCTGCAGCGCGACCCGGTGCGCGCCACGCTCGCGCTGGCCGGCTCGATGGTGCTCATGTTCGTGATGGGCTTCGGCCTCAGCATGGACGTGGAAAGCCTGCGCTACGCCGTGCTGGATCGCGACCAGAGCACGCTCAGCCAGAACTACGCGCTCAACCTCGCGGGCTCCCGGTACTTCGCGCAGCGGCCGCCGATCGCCGGCTACGACGACCTGGACCGCCGCATGCGCAGCGGCGAGCTGGCGCTGGCGCTCGAGATTCCTCCGGGCTTCGGCCGCGACCTGCTGCGCGGGCGGCAGGTGCAGGTCGGCGCCTGGATCGACGGCGCGATGCCGCAGCGCGCGGAAACCGTGCAGGGCTACGTGCAGGGCATCCACCAGCAGTGGCTGTCCGGGCAGGCCGGTGAGCGCGGCCTGGCCGGTGCCGCCGCCGTCACGGTGGAGACGCGCTTTCGGTACAACCCCGACGTGCGGAGCCTGCCCGCCATGGTGCCGGCCGTGATCCCGATGCTGCTGCTGATGCTGCCGGCCATGCTCACGGCGCTGGCGGTGGTGCGGGAGAAGGAGCTGGGTTCCATCGTCAACCTGTATGTCACGCCGGTCACGCGCACCGAGTTCCTGCTGGGCAAGCAACTGCCCTACGTGTTGCTGGCGATGTTCAACTTCGCGTTGATGTGCGCGCTGGCCGTCACCGCCTTCGGCGTGCCGATGACGGGCAGCTTCGCCGCCCTGGCGCTGGCGGCGCTGCTGTTATGCATGGCTTCCACCGGCATGGGGCTGCTGGCCTCGGCGGTCACGCGCAGCCAGATCGCGGCCATGTTCTTCGCCATGATCGGCACCATCATCCCGGCCCAGCAGTTCGCCGGGCTGACCGACCCGGTCTCCTCGCTGGAGGGCGCCGGCCGCTGGATCGGGGAGATCTATCCGGCCACCCACATGTTCGTCATCAGCCGCGGTGTCTTCAGCAAGGCGCTGGGCCTGGCCGAGCTGCACCGGGCGCTGCTGCCGCTGGCCGCCTCGGTGCCGGTGATCCTGGGCATCGCCATCCTGCTGCTGAGGAAGCAGGACCGATGAGGCACGTCTGGCGCCGACATCTCGCCAACGTCCTGCGCCTGGGCGTCAAGGAGCTGTGGAGCCTCTGGCGCGACCCGGTGATGCTGGTGCTGATCGTCTACACCTTCACGGCCTCGGTCTACACCGCGGCCCGCGCCTTGCCCGAGACGCTGCACAACGCACCCATCGCCATCGTCGACGAAGACGCTTCGCCGCTGTCCGCGCGCATCGCCTCGGCCTTCTACCCGCCGCACTTCACGCGCCCGGCGATGGTCTCGCTGCCGGAGGTGGACCCGGCGATGGACGCCGGCCGCACCACCTTCGTGCTGGTCGTGCCGCCGGGCTTCCAGCGCGACGTGCTCGCCGGCCGCGCACCCGCAATGCAGCTGAACGTGGATGCCACGCGCATGAACCAGGCCTTCTCGGGAAGCGGCTACGTGCAGCAGATCGTGCTGGCCGAGGTCAACGAGTTCGTGCAGCGCTACCGCGGCAGCGCCCCGCAGCCGGTGGAACTGGCCTTGCGGGCTCGCTTCAACCCCGCCCTGGAGAAGGCCTGGTTCGGCGCGCTGATGCAGATCATCAACAACGTGACGCTGCTCTCGCTCATCCTCACGGGTGCCGCGCTCATCCGCGAGCGCGAGCACGGGACGCTGGAGCACCTGCTGGTGATGCCCGTGACCCCCACCGAGATCATGCTGGCCAAGGTCTGGTCGATGGGCATGGTGGTGCTGCTGGCGGCCGGCACCTCGCTCGCGCTGGTGGTGCAGGGCGTCATGGGCGTGCCCATCGGCGGCTCGGTGCCGCTGTTCCTCGCCGGTGCCGCGCTGGCGCTGTTCGCCACCACGGCCATGGGCATCTTCCTGGCGACCGTGGCGCGCGACATGCCGCAATTCGGCATGCTGATGGTGCTGACCATCCTGCCGCTGCAGATGCTCTCGGGCGCGCTGACGCCCCGGGAAAGCATGCCCGCCCTGGTGCAGACCGTCATGCTCGCGGCGCCCACCACCCACTTCGTGGAGCTGGGCCAGGCCATCCTCTATCGCGGTGCCGGCCTGGAGGTGGTCTGGAAGCCCTTCGTCTGGCTGCTGGCGATCGGCAGCGTGCTCTTCGCGGTATCGCTGGCGCGCTTTCGCAGGACCATCGGCCAGATGGCCTGAACCGCCGCAGCCCTGCGACACTCCCCTCACCATCCGACCCAGGAGATCCAGCCGATGAGTCCCCACGATGGCCCGGCGCCGACCAGCCTCGGCCTGATCCGCAACCGCACCTTCGACGAGATCGCCGTCGGCGACAGCGCGAGCATCCAGCGCACGCTCACCGCGCAGGACATCCAGCTCTTCGCGGTGCTTTCGGGCGACGTCAATCCGCAGCACCTGGATGCGGAGTTCGCCGCGTCCACGCGCTTCCATGGCGTCATCGCGCACGGCATGTGGGGCGGTGCGCTCATCTCCGCGGTGCTGGGCACCCGCCTGCCGGGGCCTGGCACCGTGTACCTGGGTCAGTCGCTGAAGTTCCTGCGCCCCGTGCGGGTGGGCGACACGCTCACCGTCACCGTCACCGTGGTCGCGCGCGACGAAACCAAGAAGCGCCTGACCCTTGCCTGTGCATGCGTCAACCAGGCCGCAGAAGCGGTGATCGAGGGCGAGGCCAGCGTGCTGGCACCCACCGAACGGATCGAACGGCCCGCCGCCACGCTGCCCGAAGTGCGCATGAATGCGGACGGCGACGGCCTGCCGCGCTTGCTGGCGCACGTGCAGCCCATGGGAGCGATCCGTGTCGCGGTGGTGCACCCCTGCGATGCGCTCAGCCTGGGCGGTGCGCTGGACGCGCGCGCCGCCGGCCTGATCGAACCGGTGCTGGTCGGCCCGCGCGCCAGGGTCGAGTCCGCTGCGGCGGCGGCCGGGCTGGACCTGGCCGGTGTCGCCCTGGAGGACGTGCCGCACAGCCATGCCGCCGCGGCCCGCGCGGCCGAGCTGGCCGGCCAGGGCCGGGTGGAGGCGTTGATGAAGGGCAGCCTGCACACCGACGAACTGATGAGTGCCGTGCTGCAGGCCGGTGCCAATCTGCGGACCAAGCGGCGCCTGTCGCATTGCTTCCTGATGCAGACGCCGGCCTATCCGCGCTCCTTCATCATCACCGACGCAGCCATCAACATCGCGCCCACGCTGGAGGAGAAGGCCGACATCGTGCGCAACGCGATCGAACTCGCGCATGCGATCGGCGTGGCGCAGCCGCGCGTTGCGATCCTGGCGGCGGTGGAAACCGTGAACCCCCGCATGCCTGCCACGCTGGATGCCGCCGCGCTGTGCAAGATGGCCGAGCGCGGCCAGATCTCCGGGGGCGTGCTCGACGGCCCGCTGGCCTTCGACAACGCCGTGTCGGCTGCGGCCGCGCGCGTCAAGGGCATCGAGTCGCCCGTGGCGGGGCAGGCCGATGTGCTGGTGGTGCCCGACCTGGAAAGCGGCAACATGCTGGCCAAGCAGCTCGAGTACATGGGCGACGCCGCCACTGCCGGCATCGTGCTGGGCGCGCGGGTGCCGATCGTGCTGACCAGCCGCGCCGACGCGCGCGACACGCGCATGGCCTCCTGCGCCATCGCCGTGCTGCTCGCGCATCGCTGGCGCACCAGCCCGCCGTGAGCGGGGAAGCGGGCTCGGACGCCATGAGCGAATCCTTCATCCTCGTCCTCAACTGCGGCTCGTCGAGCATCAAGTTCGCGCTCTTCGAGGCCGGCGCCGCCGAGCCCGCGCGCCAGCCGGCATGGAACGGCAAGGTGCAGGGCATCGGGGGCCCGGACGCCGACTTCGGTGCGCGCGACGTGGCCGTGAGGCCGGTGACGCTGGACCCGGCGCAGCCGTACCGCGACGCGCTCGAGCTCATCCGCCGGCACACGCTGCGCTGGCTGGACGGCCGGCCGCTGGCAGCGGTCGCGCACCGCGTGGTGCACGGCGGCAGCAAGTACTTCGAGCCGGTACGGGTCGACGGGCGCGTGCTGGCCGACCTGAAGGGCTACATCCCGCTGGCGCCGCTGCACCAGCCCTTCGCGCTGGAGGCGATCGAGATCCTGCTGGCCGAGCGGCCCGACCTGCCGCAGGTGGCCTGCTTCGACACCGCCTTCCACCACACCCTGCCACGGGTCGAGCAGATGCTGCCGCTGTCGTGGTCGGCCTGGGAGCGCGGGTTGCGGCGCTACGGCTTCCATGGCCTGAGCTACGCGTACATCGCCACCGCGCTGGCCGAGCGCCACGGCCGCGAGCAGGCCGAACGCGCCCGTACCGTCGTCGCCCACCTGGGCAGCGGCGCCAGCCTGTGCGCGATGCAGAGCCTCGAGAGCGTGGCGACCACCATGGGCTTCTCGGCACTGGACGGCCTGATGATGGGCACGCGCACCGGCGCTATGGACCCCGGCGCCGTGCTGTACCTGATGGAGATCGAGAAGCTGAGCCTGGAACAGGTGGGCCATGCGCTGTACCACGGGTCCGGCCTGCTCGGCATCTCGGGCCTGTCGAGCGACCCGCGCGTGCTGCTGGCCCGCGAGGGCGAGGACGGCGAGATCGGCGAGCGCTGCCGGGCGGCCCTCGAGCTGTACGTCCGGCGCATCGTGCGCGAGATCGGCGCCATGGCGGCGGTGCTGGGCGGTCTCGACCGGCTGGTGTTTACCGCAGGGGTGGGCGAGCACAACGCGGCGATCCGCGCGCGCGTGTGCGCTGCGCTCGGCTGGCTGGGCGTGGAGGTCGACGAGGCCGCCAACCGTGCCGATGCCGTGTGCATCGGCACGGCGGAGGGCCGCGTCGATGTCGGGGTCGAACCGACCAACGAGGAATGGGTGGCGGCGCGCTGCGCGTCGGCCCTGGCCTGATGCGCCGGCGGTCGTGCGTCGGAGCCGCCTTGCAGCGGCCGTCCGTGGCTCAGTCGAGCGTGACCCACCGCACGAACATGAGCAACAGGAGCCAGCCGCTCCCGAGTGCCAGCGCCGTGCACAGGGCGATCACCAGCAGCCGTTGCATCGCCGCGCCTGCCTTTCAGGTCGACGAGCGCGATGCCGGTGCCTGAGCCGGCTTCGTTCGCGTGCTCAGTCCGAAGAGCGAGTACAGGGGACATGTGCCCACGACACCGGTGAGCAGGGGCACGGCGCCCAGGTAGCCCCAGAGGCCCACCGTGCCCTTCACCGCGAGCGCGACGAGCAGGAGGCCCACCACGATCCGCAAGGCGCGGTCCAGGTGTCCGACGTTGATTTGGAGGAATGGCATCGCGGGGGCTCCTGCAAAGGCCTTCATCGTGCGCCCGCTCGCACCGGGCGGCGTTGAGAAAGCGCAAGCCATCGCAGGTGCGATCAGGCCTGCGGTGCCGGCGCGGCATGAGCACCGCAGCTTTCATGTTGAGCATGGCTCATAGAACTTCCAATTTGGTGCGCCCGCGCCTATGGTCTCGCCCCACGCCCGGCCCTGGCCGGCTCACCCGTCCCACCGATCTTCGTGTCCATGCCCTTCTCCAAGCTCCGCATCGTCCGGCCGACCAACGACCTTCGTGCCCTGCTTCCCTTCTACCGTGACGGGCTGGGCATGCAGATCCTTGGTGTGTTCGACGATCACGGCGGCTTCGACGGCATGGTCCTGGGACGAAAGGACACGCCCTACCACCTCGAGTTCGTTCGCCAGCGCCACCGCAGGCTGGCGATCTCCGCGCAACAGGAGCACCTGCTCGTCTTCTATCTCCCCGAGCGCGAGGACTGGCAGGCGGCGGTCGACAGCATGCGCGCGTCGGGCGCTGCGGCGGTGAAGTCCGCCTTGCCGTTCTGGGATGAGCACGGACAGACCTTCGAGGATCCGGATGGCTACAGGGTCGTGCTGCAGCAGAGCGCCTGGCGCATCGCTAGCGACGAGCGGCCGCACCCGGGCTAGGAGGGGTGGGCTTGGCCCCGTTCCGGAGCGCGTGACGCTGCGGCGACCTGCCGACCGAGGCGCACCAACGCCTGACAAGCCGCCTGCAGGAGCGGATCGCCCGTGGGCCGCGCAGGCGTGACGGCGACGACCTCGGACTTGCGCAAGGGCAGCGGGGGCTTGAAGAAGCGAAGGTGCCCGACGAGATCCTCGCGTGCGTGCGCGACGCTCGAAGGCACCGTGAGGAGCAATCGCGTGCCGACTAGCAGTTCCGCAGCTTGCATGAAAGAGGGCTCGATCACCTCGACGCGCCGATGCAGGCCGCGCGCAGCCAGTTGCTCGTCGACGGCGTCGTCCCTGTCGTCGTCCTCCCCCACACGCAGGTGCGGAAGATCGAGAAAGGCGTCCAGCGCCAGCGTGCGGGTCGGCAGCTGCGTGTTCCCGAGCCACGCCACGGTGACGAACGGGTCTTGATAGAGCGGGGTGCGCTTCATCCGTGACGAGGCGGTGGCGCCGAAGTCACCCACTGCCAGGTCGAGCGCCCGGCCGTCGACGGCCCGGATGGCTTCGGCATCGCCGCGAATCGATGTGATGCGTAGCATCGCCTGGCTCGCTTCGGCCGTCATTGCCCGGCAGAAGCCAGGCAGAAGCGCGGCCCGGCTGCTGGGCGTCATGCCTATCGCGAGGCTGCGCGACAGCGCCGAGGGGCCGTCCGCAAAGTGCTCGAAGACCGCTTCCGCGGCCTGGACGGCGGGAAGGATCCGCGGAGCGAGCGACCTCGCCAGCCGGGTGGGACGAAGCCGGGCCGCGCCCCGCTCGAACAGCGGATCGATGAAGCGCTGACGCAGCGCCTTCAGCGAGTGGCTCACGGCCGACTGGGTGACGCCGAGCTTCTGCGCAGCGCGTGTCACCTGCAGCTCGCTGTACAGCGCGGCGAAGATGCTCAGGGCGCGCAGGTCTCCCTTCGGAAGCGGCGGCTCGGTCCGGCTTGCGGCCGGATCGGTGGTCACTCGTCGGGCGGGGCCGCGGGCCATGCGTGCGTTCAGCGCTGCGCCACGTGCACGGCGCCGGGCGAAGAAGAACCCTGTGCAGCCGATTCGGGCCCCGTCGGAACGGGGACGGCAGAGGAAACTCGGGCGGACACGAGGTCGAACGACAGGAAGGCGCACACGACGCACATCAGCGCCCATTCCCATTGCATCGAGATGTCGTCGTCGTCGCGCGCGACCGTCCAGACCAGCAGGCCGACGATCACGAGCGCGCCATAGGCCAGATATCCATTTGACAGCATGGCAGACCTTTCGTTTTTCCGGCGTTCGCCCCTTGTTGGCGAAAAGCGTAGCGTCAGATTTCACGGCTGCGGGCAGGCCCCGCAGGAAGCTTGCGATTTGTCAAGCGGGTTCATCGCGCGTGCGCGGAGACTGCCCACGCTGCAATCGCAATCCGCGAGAAGAAAGGAAGCTTCCAGATGGCCACCCACATCGTCGATCTGTCGGCACGCTCCGAGGTACTTCGGAACGAACCGTTCAGTGCGCATTTCTGGGAATGCACACCGAGCGAATACAAGGCCTTCCTGGGGCGTCCGCGCGAGTTCCTCCGCGGCATCGGCGTTGAATTGGACCCGGCCTGCCGCATCGAGACCCTGATCGAGAACCACGATCGCTTCAGCGAGAGGATCCCGGATTTCGACGGTGACTCCGACGAGGTGATCTGCAGCCTGGGCCGCAGCAACGCCGCGAACGACGCCTACCGCGTGGTCAGCTACGCCCGCGACCGCAATGCCAAGAAGGTCAAGAAGCACCTGCTGCACAAACCGGACCGCGAGCGCGTGAAGGAAAAACGTGCGGACAAGGCTTGAGGAGGGGCAAGTCATGACGCTGCGTCGCATCCTTGTCCAAGCCGACAACTCGGCACCATGTGCTGCCCGCGTGCAAACGGCCCGCGCGATCGCCGAGCGCTTCGGCGCCACGGCGGTCGGCGTGCCCTGCATGACGACGGCGCTGATGCAGTATCCCTATTCGCTGGTGGCCCTGGGCGACACCTTGTCGGTGCTTGAGGATGTCGATCGGGAGACGGCGGACAGGGCGCGCAGGACCTTCGAGAAGGCGGCGGCCGGCGCCGCGTGCATGGCATGGGAGCACCTGGTGGGGCAGGGCCCCTGGGGGTTCATCCGGCGGGCGTTCTACGCCGACCTCCTGGTCCTCGGGCAACCCGATCCCGACGAACCCCTGGATGGCCGGCTGCCCGCGGATTTCCTGAGCAGTGTGCTGATGGACAGCGGCAGGCCGGCGCTCGTCCTTCCCTACGTCGCCGGCCCGCGCCCCGACATCGGACGGACCGTGCTCGTGGCATGGAAAGAGACGGCCGAGGCCGCCCGTGCCCTGGCCGCCGCCTGGCCTTGGCTGACCCGGGCCGCGTCGGTCCATGCCGTGAGCTATGGAGACGGTGCGGCACAGGCGCTCGGCCGTTTGCAGGCGCTCATGTCGGCCCATGGCGTGTCGGCCACGGTCCACGACGGCGGCGTCGACGAGACCGACGCGGGCGAACGTCTTCTCTCGCTGGCGGCGGACGTGGATGCGGGCCTGCTCGCGATGGGCTGCTATGGCCACAGCAGGGCCCGGGAGTGGATGTTCGGCGGTGTGACGCGCACCCTGCTTGCGTCCACCACCGTGCCCTTGCTCATGGCGAGCTGACATCGCTCCCGCCGAGGCATGCATGGCGCCGTGCGCTGCCCCGAGCGTGGCCCCGTGCCGCTGTGACCGCCAGCGCAACGTGCACAGGCAGGCAAGCTAGTGCGTCGTCGGCGACGCCATCGCTCGTGCCACCGGCAAGGTCACCACGAAAGTGCTGCCGGGGCCAGGGCCGGGGCTTTCGGCATGGATGCTGCCACCGTGTTCGTTCACGATCCGGCGCACGAGCGCCAGCCCGATTCCCTGTCCTGGCACTTCCGGGTCGGGCTGTACGCGCTGGAACATCCCGAAGATCCGGTCGGAATCGCAGGCGTCGAGGCCGCGTCCGTTGTCGCGAACTCTGACGCAGACGCGGTCGGGGCACGGCTGCTCCACCGTCAGAGCGACGAGGCCGCCCGGCGGCGTGAACTTCGCGGCGTTCAGCAACAGGTTGTCGACAGCCTGCGCAAGGCGGATGGAGTCACCCGACACGGGCACCGGCGCGGCGGGAAGACGGCATTCGAAGCGGTGTTGGCGCCCCTCCAGGTCGGGACGAGCCAGGTCGATGGCGCTTTCGATCGCTTCACGCAGATCGAAGTCCTTGCGCACCACGCTCAACTGGCAGCGCCGGATGCCGTCGATGTCCGCCAGGTCCGCAATCAGCCGCGAAAGGTGCCGTGCGGCCCGTGATGCGACGGCGATGGCCTTGTCGCGCTGGGACCCGGGCCCGCAGGTTTCGGCCAGTCGAAGGGCCGAAAGTACCGGAGAGATCGCATTCCTGAATTCGTGCGACAGCGTGGCCAGCGACTGGGCACTGGACAGGTCCATGTCGCTGCCGACGCCGGCGATCGCGGGGGTGTCGTGACGCATGACGGCAAATGGCGGTCACCCGTCCAGCGGGACACCGCCGCCGAAGCGGGCGATCCACTGGTCCAGCAACTCGCGTTGTGCCTGTGTGCAGCCGCGGTGCCATGCGGCCCAGAACGCCACCCACTGATGCACGAAGGTCAGCGCCGGCATGGCCGCCGTGGCGAGCAGGGGCGCCATGTCGCCCGGTGGCCACTGGACGGCAGGCGGCGAGCCGGAGCGCCGCCCGGGTGGCGAGGAGGAATCTTGCTCGCTCACAGCGGCGCCACATTCAGGTCGTCCTGGACGCTGGTCACGCCAGGAGCGGACCAGGCCGCACGCTCGGCCACCGCCCGCTGCGCCCAGGAATGCACCGACCCGGACAAGGTGGCCTTGTTGCCGGTCACCGCCACGCGGATCTTGTTGGCCTCGTCGAGCGCCTGGCGCTCCAGAGCCTTGCGGATCAGGCCCGACACCTCCGCCGGCGTCGCCGCGGGCTTGAGCGTCAGGTTGTTCGACACGCCCAGGACGCCGGTCAGCGAGCGAACGGCGCGCAAGGCCACGCGGCGCTGGAAGTCCCAGTCCACCTGGCCGCTGAGTGTGATCCAGCCGCTCTCGACGCGCACCTTCACGGTGTCTGCGGGCAGCTCGGATTGCCAGGCCAGCGCCCGGTCGGCCGCCTCCGCGATCTCCGTGTCGCTGCGCTTGTGGCCCGGCGCGAGCCGGACGTCGAGTTCGATGGCGATGGCCCGCACGCCGCGCACATGCTGGACCGCCCGCTCGATGGCGAACTTCTCCGCATAGGTGCCCAGGTGGCCGGACAGCGTGACCACGCCCTCCGTGACCGTGATGCCCACATGGTTGGCGTTGATGGACGGGTCCCATGCCAGTTCGGCTTCCACGTCGGCTTTGAGCTGTGCATCTGTCTTCATCTCTTCTTCCTTTCCATGCAATGGATCCTCGGGAGTCACGGCTTGCAACCCACCGGCGGCCATCGTCGGCGTGGAAGGCCGCCCGGCACTTGCGGTTGATCAATGCACGCTCATCTCCTCGAGCCGGGTTGCGGCGACGGGGCGATCAGCGGCAACCGCGACACCTGGGCGAGAACATCGGTTTCCCGAGGGGCCTGCGCACGCCACAGGCTCGTCGAGGGTTGGGCCGCGGAGGTTTTCTTCGCCTGACGGCCGCCTCTGCTGCGCCCGGTGGGCGCAGCATCAGCGCCGGCGTATGGCGGGGACAGGCGTGAGGTGCGGCGCTGAGTCATACGAAGTCCGGTCGACGGCAGCGCGGATCGAGCCCGTGGATGCCTACTTCGGTGCGTCCTGGGGCTCGGGCGGGCGGGTCTCGTCCTGCCGCCTGCCTGCTCGCGCGGCCGCCCGGTCCAGGGCGCGCGCGGCGGCGGCCGCGGCCTGCTCGGCGCGCCGCAAGGACCGCTGGGTGGCCGCGAGGGCCTCGCGGGCCTGCGCCGTGCCGAGGTCGCGGTAGCGGGTTGCGAGCGATTCAGCCCGCTCCATGGCGTCGCGGGAGGCTTGGGCTGCTTCCGTGCTGGCGTCTGCAGCCGCGCGTGCGGCATCGCGGCCTTCTTCGCGCGCCAGGGCGGCCGATCGCTCGGCCGCTTCGCGCAGGCGCGTGGCGGACTGTGCGGCCTCCCGGCTGGCTTTTCGAATCGCTTCGACCATCGCGCGCGACAGCCGGCCTGCCTCGACATCGGCGGCGGCCGCCGCCTCCCGGGCAGAGCGGGCGGTGGCTGCTGCCGCTGTCCTGGCTTCCCTGGCGGCGTCTCTCGCTGCCTCGACGGCCGGGTCCGGCGGCGGGCTGAGGAGCCCTGGCGGATCGGCCGCCCGGGCGGCACCGAGGGGCGCAAGTGCGAGCAGGAAGGCGCAAGCCAAGCCCCGAGTCCATTCGGACCGCGGTCGTGAGCCAGGACCTGGCAGGATGGCCGACACCTGCGCGTTTGGGACGGGCGGGGTGATGCAAGTGGATCGCATGGACGGCAGCCTGGGTTGCATGGCGGATTCGATGGCCTGTGGAACGCCCACTGTAGGCACGCTCCAGATGTGGGACCTTGCGCGCCGTCAAGCCGGGCGGCTCCTCAGGCCAGCGCGTGAAGGATCAATCCCTGCAGGACCAGTCGCCGGCCCTCGCGTGCAGGAAGGTCGAGCTGCATGCGCCGAGCCAGCAGGTCCAGCGCCGCGACGCGCACCGCCGCGTTGCTGAGGACGGGGATGGCGGCGTGGTGCGCGATGCGCTGCACGAGTCCCGGCTCGACGCCCTGGCACTCGATCGCTTCGTAGAGCTGTCCGAGCATGCGCGCCAGGCTCGACATCCGGTCGGTCGGATCGTCGGGTCGCCTGCGCAGCGGCATGACGGCCACCTGCGCGCCCAGCGCGCGGGCAGCATCGCAGAACAGGGATTGGGCGCGTTGGGATGCGATGCCATAGACCAGCCCCAGGTGCCGCGCCTGCAGCGGCTGCGGTGAGCGCCCTTCCTGCCGCGCATCCCACAGCTGCCGCGCGCGGACGAGGATGTCCCCGGTGGCGTGCTCCGTGGCCAGGGGATCGTCGATGACACGTGCGAATGATGGCTCGGGACTCATGGCTTGCACGATGCGTGGATGTTCAAGCCTAGACCGCGGCCACCTGATGCCCGCTTGAGGAATGTCAATGCCGGCCGTCCCGCTCTGCCAACTATTGCACGATCTCGGCCGCTGACGCGTTCGACATCGTTCGTTCACCGAGCGTTACTCGATGACATCCAACGTTGTCGTGGGTGTTGCTTGCACGGCGCAGGATCAATGCCTTCCAGCAAGCCATCCTTCCCACACCCATCATGAACCCAGCCCACGCCGAAGCGCCTCTTGCGCGCGCCGCCTCTTTCCTGAAGTCCACGGGTGCCGCGTCAGCTGCGGTCGCCATCGATCCGATCGGCGCGCGTCTGCGCAGCTTGCGTGAGCAGATGAATCCCGTGCGCCGGGTCGTGCACGCGGGGGAGGCGATCTTCCAGGCAGGCGAGCGCTTTGCAAGTCTCTACGTCGTCCATGCCGGCCTGTTCAAGATGATCAACATCTCCGCCGACGGCAGGGAGCAGGTCGTCGGCTTCAAGTTCCGGGGTGACTGGATCGGCTTCGACGGCATTGCCGAGGCCCGTCACAAGAGCGATGCGGTGGCCATGGACACCAGCGAGGTCTGGGTCCTGCCCTACGAACAACTGATGGTCCGCTCGGCGGAGCAACCGGGCTTGCTGGGCGAACTTCACGCTGCCATGAGCCGGGAGATCGTCCACGACCGCGACTCGATGATGGCGCTGTGCACCCTGCCGGCCGACGCGCGCGTGGCGGATTTCCTGCGTTACTGGGCGGAAAGCCTGGCGATCCGCGGCATGCGCACGGATGAGATCGCCTTGCGGCTGACCCGGGCCGAGATCGGCAACTACCTCGGCATGACGCTGGAGAGCGTCAGCCGAGCGCTGTCGAAGCTGGTGCGCGCCGGCGTCATCGACTTCTGCAGCAAGGGGCGCCGCGACCTGCAGATTCCGGACGTCGACGCACTCGGACGTTTCGTTCAGCGCTACCTGGTGCCTGCTCCGGCGACGTTGCAGTAGCCGGCGCGCATCCTCCACGGCGTGCGGTTCAGCCGCGGGGGGCCACCCGGGCCAGTACGTCGATCAGCTCGGTCCGCGAAAACGGCTTCTGCAGCAGCTCGCAACCGGCGGGGAGCTGGCGGTCCGCCTCCATCAGCTCGGCGGAGTAGCCCGACATGAGGACGATGGAAATGCCGGGTGTCGCCTGCAGGGCCTGCACGGCCAGTGTCGTGCCCTGCATGCCCGGGCCCAAGGAGACGTCGCTCAGGAGCAGGTCGAAGCGGGGCGACCCGGTCTGCAGCAGCGCCAGTGCCTCCTCGCCGCTGGCCGCTTCCTCGACCTTGTAGTCCAGTGAGCGCAGGAGGCGGCTGGCGACCTTGCGCACCTCGGCATCGTCCTCGACCAGCAAGGCTTGCCCACCGGCACGGCGCGCGAGTGCGGCCGGCGCCGCATGTGCCTCGCGCGGGACGGCATGCTCGTCACGGACCGGGAGGGACAGCGTCACGGTGGTGCCTGCGCCGGGCTGGGACTCCACCTCGACATGGCCGCGCGACTGCGAAGCGAACCCGTAGACCGTGCTCAGTCCCAGGCCGGTTCCTTTTCCCGGTGGCTTGGTGGTGAAGAAAGGCTCGAACGCGCGCTTTTTCGTCTGTTCGTCCATGCCAGCCCCGGTGTCGGCAACGGAAATCGCCACCATCGGATGGCGCCCGGCGTCCGGCCCGGCCGCTTCGGGCAAGGGGTAGGCTCTGAAGCTCAGCGTCCCGCCGCCGGGCATCGCGTCACGGGCGTTGATGGCCAGGTTCAGGAGGGCGGACTCCAGCTGGCCGGCGTCGACCCAGGCGGTCGGGCAACCCGGGGCGACATGCAGGTCCACGCGGATGCGCCGGTCCAGGGTCCGGCCCAGCATGTCGCACAGCGACTCCAGCAGCGCCCCCAGGTCGACACGTTCCGTCTGGAGGCGCTGGCGGCGCGAGAACGCCAGCAGTTTGCGCGTCAGCGCGGCGCCGCCGCCTGCGGCGCGCAACGCGGCTTGCAGAAGTCGCACGGCCTCGGGGTCGTGCGCGACGGCGGGCAGGTCCTCCAGGACCTGCAGGTTGCCCTGCACGATGGTCAGCAGGTTGTTGAAGTCGTGGGCCACGCCGCCGGTGAGCTGGCCGATGCTCTCCAGCCGCCGGGCGTGGTCGAGCTGTTCCTCGGATCGCAGACGCTGGTGGGTGGTCGCGAGCAGATTGGCGGCCGACTCGAGGAAGTGCAGTTCGTCTTCGCCGAAGCGATGGGGCAGCCGGCTCCTGACCGACAGGATGCCGATGATCTGCCCCCGGTCGGCCAGGGGCACGGCAAGAGCGCTCCGCAGACCGGCGTCGTGCCAGGCCTGCGGCACCGCGAAGCGCGTCTCTTCGCGCAGGTCGCCCACCCGCACCGCGGACAGCTGCCGGGCGACGAGGCTGGGCAGGGAGTCCGGCCGGCTTCCCACCTGCAGCCCGACATATTCGCCCGTCGGCATGCCGATCCCCCCGACCAGGCGAAAGACGTTGCCCGGGCGGTCGAGCAGCCAGGCAATCGCCACCTCCACCTCCTGCGCCGAGGCGACGATCTCCGGCACCCGCTGGACGATCTGCGCCAGGTCGCGACTTTCGACGGTCAGTCGAGCCAGCTGGGCGAGGTGCTCGCTGTACCGTGCACGCTTCAGGGCCTGCTTGACGCGTGGATAGTCCGCGATGTCGCGGATGGCGGCCAGGACGAAGTGCGACCCGGGCCGCTCCAGTGGACTGAGTGCGATCTCGACGATGACCTCGGAGCCGTCCTTGCGACACGCGGCCAGCTCCGTGCGGGTGCCCATGGGCCTTCGCTGCGGGGCCCGCGCATAGGCCGCCCGGTAACCGGCGTGGCGTGCGCGGCTTGCCTCGGGGACCAGGTGCTCGATCGGCATCCCCGCAAGCTCGCCGGTGGTGTATTGCAGGAGCGCGGCAGCCGCCGGGTTCGCGGCCGCGATCGACCCGTCGGGCCCGACCACCAGCAGGGCGTCGGGATGGGCCTCGAAGATGGACTGGAGGACCTGCACGTCCACGCCCGGAGCGGCCAGAGGGCCGGTCGACGCCGAGTCCTCGGGGGGCGGGGTGCGCGCACCGGATTCAGCCATCCGTCACCGGCCCGATGAAGATGTATCCGGCACCGCGAACCGACTTGATCAGCTGCGGGTCGTCCGGGTTCGCCTCGATCTTGCGGCGCAGGCGTCCGACCTGCACGTCGATCGTGCGGTCGAAGGGCGCCGCGTCGCGCCCTCGGGTACAGCCGAGCAGGAAGTCGCGCGACAGCACGCGTCCCGGGTGGCGGGCGAAGGCCTGCAGCAGCTCGAATTCGCCCCGCGTCAGTGCCACGTCCTCGCTCGCCGGGCTGCGCAGGCTGCGCGCCGCCATGTCGAGCGTCCAGCCGGCGAACCGCAGCAGGCCGGCATGCTGCGTCGGGGCAGGTGCCGCGGCGTCCGCGCGCGGGACGGTTCGTCGCAGCACGGCCTTGATTCGGGCCACGAGTTCGCGCAGGTCGAACGGCTTGGTGACGTAGTCGTCGGCGCCGACCTCCAGGCCCACCACCCGGTCCACCGCGTCGCCCCGACCCGTGACGATGATCAGCCCGCAGCTGTGGTGTTCCCGCAGGCTGCGTGCGATGGAGAAACCGTCCTCGCCCGGCAGGCCGAGGTCCAGCAGCACCAGGTCCGCCGGATCGGCCTTCATGGTGCTCAGCAGCGAACCGCCGTCCTGGTGGCTCGACACCCGGAAGCCGTGGCTGCGCAGGTACTGCTCCAACAGCACGGTGATTTCCGCCTCGTCGTCCAGGATCGCAACGTGGAAGCCGGTTTTCATGGCGTACGTGTCCTTCCTGATGATTAAACATCCGTCGGACAGCCGTGCCAATGCCCCGGTCAGGGGAGCGCATCGCTTGATCTGGCGCAAGGCCGCGTGCCAGGGGCCGCCTACATTGGGATGTCCGTTGGAGATGGCCTATGAGCAAGGTGTTGGTCGTTGTGTATTCGTACACCGGTACGTCGCGGCGCGTGGCCGAACTGCTGTCCAGTCAGCAGGGCTGGCCGCTGGGCACAGTGGCCGAGATCCGACCGCGCCGGGGCGTCGAGGGCAATTTGCGCTGCGTCCTCGATTCGCTGCTGCGGCGCAGGCCGCCGGTGCGCTACGACGGGCCGCCGCCCGAGGACTTCGACCTCGTGGTTCTCGTCGCTCCGATCTGGCTGCTGCGCATGGCTGGCCCCATGCGCAGCTTCGTCGGGCGTTCCGGGCGGGCGCTGCGCCGCGTGGCCGTCCTGTCGGTCATGGGCGGGCAGGGCGCGCCCAATGCCGCCGCCGAGATCGCCGCGCTCTGCGGATCGACGCCGCTGCTCGCCGCCGCCGTGACCCAGCGCGAGGCGGACGACGGCAGTTGTGCGGGCCTGTTGCAGTCCTTCGGCACCGCGATCCAGGGCGCGCTGGGCCCGGCAGCGCCGGTGCGCGCTGCCGAGCTCTCCACGCAGGCCGTCTAGGTCGACGGGCGCGATGGTGCAAGCACGTCGCGCAGCACGCGGGACGCGCCTCGCCGGCGCCGTCCTCGCGGGCGCGATGCTCGCGGGCTGCGCGGCGGTCGGCCGGGCGGAGGTCGGGGCGGCCGGGTCCCCGGTCGCCATCCGGTCGGATGCGCCCGGCTTTTCGGCGCTCGTCGGGCAGCTCGCGCATTCGGTGGTCGATATCCGCACCTTGCGCATCGGCCGCGACGAAGCCGCCGACGACCAGAACCCCGATCTCTCGCCCGACTTCGACTTCGCGGATCGGCTGGCGCAGCCGCTGGCCACGCAGGTGCAGGTGAGCCAGGTCCGGGATCTCGCATCGGGGCTCGTGATACGCGAGGATGGACTCATCCTCACGAGTGCGCACGTGGTGGCGGGCGTCGACGACGTCCAGGTCCAGCTCGACGACGGGCGCCGGTTCACCGCGCGCGTGCTCGGGGCGGACCGGCGCTCGGATGTCGGTCTGCTGAAGATCGAGACGAAGGGCCTGCCAGTGGCGGCCCTGGGCGATCCGGCCACCACCCGGGCGGGGGACTGGGTGGCAGCGATCAGTTCGCCGTTCGGATTCCATTCGAGCGTGACCGCCGGCGTCGTCAGTGCCGTGGGTCGCTTCCTCAACGGGGCGGGCGAGATCCCGTTCATCCAGACCGACGTCGCCATCAACCCTGGCAGCTCGGGCAGCCCGCTGTTCAACGTGCGAGGCGAAGTCGTGGGCATCAATTCCCTGATCTACAGCGCGAACGGGGGCTACATGGGCCTGTCGTTCGCGGTGCCGATCGATCTGGCGATGCGTGTCGCCGGACAGCTGGAACGCGAGGGCATGGTGCGGCGTCCGCAGTTGGGTCTGGCGACGCAGACCCTGACGCCCGCGCTGGCCGATGCCTTCCAGCTTCCACGTCCCGAAGGTGCTCTGGTGGTGCGGGTGAGTGCGGGCAGCGCGGCCCAGCGCGGCGGACTGATGCCGGGAGACGTGGTCGTCGCCGCGAATGGCGCAGCGATTCACCAGCCGATGGATCTCGTGAACATCGTCAACGGGCAGCCGGAACGAGCGCCGCTGCAACTGCAGGTATTTCGTGCAGGTCGAGCGCTTGCCCTGCGCGTCGTGCCGGGGCCCAGGCTGGCGGATGCGCCTCTCGAGTTCAAGCCAGCCGACACGCCCTGGCGCGACGGCATCGGTCTGAGCCTGGCCGAGCTGTCGACTCGGCTGCGCGCGCAGACCGGAACGGAGACCGGCGTGCTTGTGCGAGAGGTCGAGGGCGCCGCGCGGCGCGATGGTGTCCAACGCGGGGACGTGATCGTCGGCGTGAATGCCGAGAAGGTATCGGGCATCGACGAGTTCCAGCGAGCCCTGGCCAAGGCAGCCGGACGCCCCGCCGTCGCGCTGCTGGTGGTCCGTCAGCGACGCATGGCGTACGTGTCCGTGCAATTGCGCTGAACGGGTCCAAGCCGTCTGCCACGCAACCCGGCCGGCTTGGTGCGGTCGCCTTGACGTGCCGCAAGCCCGGGCGAGCGCGGGGTTCCTATGCTCGAACGGTGTCGCCCGCATCGTGGCGGCATGAAAGGGTGGGATGCCTATATCTGATTCGTCGAGACGGGTGCAAGCGCGGCGCGCATGCAGTCGGCCGCGGGAGATCGACCTCGGCGTTGTGCCCGCGACGGCCCGGTGCGCTGTGTGCCAAGCAGCATGGGACCGGGCGGCGCACCTGTGAGCGCCGCGGCGGTGGCGACGCAGGAGGCGTTGTCCTGCCGCGGCTGCCCCCACCTGGGCGTGTGCATGCCGGCGCTGGCCGTGCCGAGCGAGGGCAAGCCCGTGCGGCTGATATCGAACCGCCTGCTGCTGCAGCGCCGCGAGCCGCTGCTCGCTCAGGGAGACCGATTTGTTGCGGTGTACGGCGTGCGCCGCGGCCTGCTCAAGGGCGTGCTCGGGACCGGCGCGTCCAGCGGCGTGGTCACCGGGTTCTTCTTTCCAGGGGACGTGGCGGGACTGGACGGCATCGCGATGGATCGGCATCCGACCGGCCTGCTGTCGGTCACCGACGCCGAAGTCTGCGTCATCCCGTTCGGACGCCTGGAGGCCTGGGCCGCGCGGTCCTCGCAGGCACAGCGTCATCTGCATCGATTGCTGTCGAAGGAGATCGGTCGCAGCTGCATGGCCCTGCTGCCCTTGGCCCGTCTCACGGCCGCCCAGCGGGTCGCCGACTTCCTGCTGCGCTTCGCAGCCGCGCAGTCGCACGGCAGCGGCAGCCCATCCGATTTCGTCCTGGCCCTCACCCTGGAAGAGATGGGCAGCCACCTGGGGCTGCAAATGGAAACCGTGTCGCGCGTGCTGTCGCAACTGGTGTCGCAGCGGCTGATCGCCCGGGAGGGGCGCAGCCTGCGCATTCTCGAGCAGGGCGACCTCGGCCGCCTCGCGCGGGCGCAGCAGATCGGCCCTGACGCAGGCTGACCGCGGGCGACATCCGTCGGCAGGAGCGCGGCCTTGGGGGTGAATGCGCCGCAGGCTCAGCGCGGGTTGCCGATCCAGTGATCGACGGTCTTCAACAGGTCCTCGGGCGACACCGGTTTGGTCACGTGGGCGTCGAAGCCGGCGGCCGCCGTGCGCTCCCGGTCTCGCGCAGAACCCCAGCCGGTCAAGGCCACGATCCGTGGCTGCGGAACGCCGGCTTCCGAGCGAAGGCGCTCGGCGATCTCGAAGCCGTCCATGGCCGGCAATCCCAGATCGAGCAGCACGACCTCGGGATGCATGTGCCGTGCGGTCTCCAGCGCGGACGGGCCATCGGCCGCGCCGATCACCTCGTGCCCTTGCGCCCTGAGCAGTTCCACCAGCGTGCTTCGTCCGTCCGGGTTGTCCTCGACGACGAGGACGCGTCCCCGCCGTGCGGGCGTCGCCGGCGGCACGGCGCGCGCCGCCGGTTCCACGGGAGCCGTCTCGAGTGGCAACGAGACTCGGAAGGTGCTGCCCTGATTCAGGCCGGCGCTCTGGACCTCCACCGCACCGCCGTGCATCTCCACCAGGCTCTTGACGATCGACAAGCCGATGCCGAGTCCACCGTGCGCCTTGGCGCCCGTGTGGGGCAACTGGGTGAAGAGATCGAAGAGCCTGGACTGGTCCGCTGCCGGTATGCCCAGCCCGTTGTCCGAGACCTCGATCAGCGCGCGGTTCGCCTCGACCGTGCATGACAGCGAAAGCTCGCCGCCGTCGGGGGTGTACTTGACCGCGTTGTTCAGCAGGTTGGTGACGATCTGCACGATGCGCGATGGGTCCGCGAGGATGGGCGCCGGCGTATCGGGCAGGCTGAGCGTCAGGCGGTGGCGCGCGGCGTTCACCCCTGGCTGCGCCGCTTCGACGGCCTGCACCAGCAAGGCAGACAGATCCAGGACCTCGCGCTTGAGCTCGACCACGCCGCGGCTGATGCGCGACACGTCGAGCAGATCGTCGACGAGCCGCACGAGGTGGCTCGTCTGGCGTTCGATGACTTCCGTGCGGCTCAGCAGCCGCGCGGGGTCCTTCTCGCGCTTCATCAACGCGATCGCGTAGAGCATCGGCGCGATCGGGTTGCGCAGTTCATGCGCCAGCGTGGCGAGAAACTCGTCCTTGCGCCGGTCCTGCAGGCGCAGTGCCGCCGCATCGCGCACGCGTTCGATGTGCGCCCAGCACCGGTCCACCACTTCGGTGATGACTTCCAGATCCTCGGCGTTCCACTGGCGTGGTTCGGCTTGATGAACCGCCATCATCGCCACCAGCAGCCCGCGCTTGACCAGGCCGGCGCAGACGATGGCCTTGATGCCGATCGCGTTGAACATCTTCGCCCCGCCCTCGTCGCCGAGATCGCGGTCGACATCGTCCACCACCAGGTGGCGCCCCATGCGAAGGTTGGACGTCGCCCGCGGTCCGAAGAGTTCCAGCGAATAGACGTCGACGCTGGAAGGCACGCTGGGCGACCAATCGGCACGGATGGTGAATCGGTTGTTGTCGGCCTCGACGTCCGCGTAGGCGCAGCGCGTCGCCTCCAGGTGCTCGCCCAGGAGCCGGGTCGTCACCTCCATCACGTCCTGGGCACTGTTCAAGGGCCGCGTGGCGCGTTCGATGCGATTGAGCAGCTCCAGCCGTCGGCGGCCGCGCTCCGCCGAGGCCTCGGCATGCTTTCTTGCGGTGATGTCGATCACGGTGCCGATCGCCCGCACGCATTCGCCCTGGTCGTTGAAAAGACCGCGTCCCTTGGCAGCGACCCACCGCATGACCCCGTCTTCCTTGCCGATGGTTCGGTACTCGACGTCGTAGACCGTTCGCAGGTCCGGGTTCTGGCAGTCCGCGAAGGCACGCAGCACGTGCCCGGCGTCCTGCGGGTGGAGGCAGGCCTCGAAGTCGTCGAGCGTGGCGGTGGCGTCGGGCGAAATGCCGAACATGGCCTTCACCCGCGCCGGCCAGTACAGCGTGTTGGTGGCCACATCGACGTCCCAGAGCCCGACCTCTGCAGCGTCGATGGCAAGCCGCAGCTGCTCCTCGCGCTGGCCCAGAGTGAGTGTGGCGATGCTCGCGCCCTGTGCGGTCTGGCTCATCGGGCCATTGTCATCGACTCGGTCGGACCGCACGGCCCGGGCGTGGCGGATGAGACGGAGCGGGTCGCTCGCTTCCTGTCCGACAAGCGCAAGCTGGGTTCGCCGGCGCGGCGGTCGCGGGGCGCGACCTAAGTTGGCTGCTCATTCAACCCCAGCAGAGGCCCCATGCCATCCATCTCGTGCCGCGACCATGAGTGATCTCATCGGATTGATCCAATGGCCGGCGTTCGCCGCTTCGCTTGTCGCGGCCTGGCTGGTCGGGTCGAAGAGCAGCCGGCGCCGCAATTACGGCTTCTGGGTCTTCCTGGCGTCCAACGTGCTGTGGATCGTCTGGGGGATCAGCACCTCGGCCTGGGCGCTGATCGCGCTGCAGGTCGGACTGGCCATTCTCAACATCAGGGGCCTCTTCAAGACGGAAGAGCAGACCGAGGACCCGGCCTAGCCCCGGCGGCAGCCGCGGGTCGGCCTGCCTCAGAGCGGCGCGCCTTTGCGCGCGCGCAGATCGGCAAGCAAGGTGCGGATCGCCCAGCCGGTGGCCTTCGCGATCTGCTCGCCGCTGAGGTCCCAGTGATCGCGCATCTCGAGCCAGGGCGTCGTGTGCAGCACCTGCAGCATCGCCGTGGCGAGCAACTGGTCGTCCTTGGGCAGGTCCTTCACCGCATCGGCCGTCACCCGGGTGTAGCTCTCCTGTCGTTCCTTCTTCTGGGCGAGACGCATGGCGCGGCCTTGAGGCGTGGAGCGAACCAGGGTGACGATCGGTGCGATGCGATCCAGGCCCTGGTAGATGGACTGCGTGTCCAGCAGGTCGCTCTCGCTCTTCGGAAAGGAAACGCGTGCGCCTGCCAGTTCCCGGACCCGGGCGCTCGCCGCACCGAGCAGGGCCTCGCGATCGACGAAGTACCGGTAGATCGTTCGGCGGCTGATTCCGGTGCGTTCTGCCACCGCGTCGTGGCTCAGGTCAGCCCGGCCCTCGGTCATCAGCTCGATGACCGCATCCAGGATGCGGGTCCGTGCCGCTTCCTTGTTGCGCTCGCGTTGGCCCGCCACCTCTTCCATGCTGAAACCTCTCTGGTTGTCAATATGGCACAAGAAGTGCCAAAAGATATTGACACTTATTGTGTCACAACCGACGATTCGGGCTTCCCATTGGCACCACGACCTGTGAGCACCCCGTGATCTACCACTTCTCCATCGCCGCCCACCGTCCCCGCCATGTCGCGGGAGTCATCGCCGAACTGTGGGGTGGCGATGCCCTGCTGTTCCCGCCCGTGTCCGACGACGGCTGGATCGTCCTGGCCGGCGACGAGCGGCGCAGCGCGATCGAGGTCTACCCCATCGATACCGTGCTGCGCGAAGCCGACGGCGATGCGGACGCGTACGGCGAGTCCACGGGACACGTGGGCTACACCGCCACGCACGGTGCGATCGGCACGCCTTTGACGCAAGATCAGGTGATGGCCATCGCGGCCCGCGAAGGCTGGCCGGCGAAGTACCGCATGCGCGGCGGGATGTTCGGCGTCGTTGAAATGTGGATCGAGGGACGGCAGATGATGGAGTTCATGACGCCCGAGATGCAGGCCGAGTACATGGCCTCCATGTCGACGGCCAACTGGCGCGCCATGCTCGACGCGTTCCGGGCGCCTGCGACGGCCTGAGTTCGCCCAGCGCGATCCGGCCTGACCCGGGCGCTGTCCGGTGCGCCGACGCTCTAGGCGTCGAAATCGGTCGCGATCGACCGGTCGCGCCACGCATCGATGTCGGCGCGCAATGCCGCCAGCTTCTGCTCCGCGATGCGGTGGGCCGCCGGCCCCAGCGGCAGATGCAGCGGTGGATGCTCGGCATCGATCGCCTGGAGCATGACGGCGACCGCCTTCATCGGATCGCCAGCCTGTTTGCCGTCGTTGCTTTCTCGATACAGGCGGCGTGCGTGCGCGCTTTGCGCATAGGCCTCGATTCGACGACCGGCGCTCGCGATGGAGCGGCCCAGGAAGTCGGTGCGAAACGGTCCCGGCTCCACGATGATCACGTTCAGCCCGAGCGGGCGAAGCTCTTGTGCCAATGCCTCGGAGAGCCCCTCGACGGCGAACTTCGTCGCGTTGTAGTAGCCCGACCCCGCCGATCCGGCGATACCCGCTCCGGATGACAGGTTGACCACGCACGCCCCTGCGGTGCGGCGAAGCAGGGGGAGGGCGGCGCGGGTGGTTTCGATGAGCCCGAAGACGTTGGTCTCGAACATGGGTCGATATTCGTGCGGCTCGGCCTCTTCGATCGCACCGATGAATCCGAATCCCGCGTTGTTGACCAGCACGTTCAAGCCGCCGAACGCGTCTTCGGCCACGGCCACTGCACGGGCCGCGTCGCCTGGCGCCGTGACGTCGAGCGTCGCGACGCGGACCGTGCGGGGGTACCGTGCCTGCAGGTCGTTCAGCGTCTGAACCGAGCGCGCCGTCGCGACCAGCTTGTCGCCACGCGCAGCGACCGCCTCCGCGAGCTGCCTTCCCAGGCCGCTCGAGCAGCCGGTGATGAGCCATGTCTTCTTCATGTCGGTTCCTTCAGGTTCAAGCGGGTGGGTGAGGCGAGGGCGCCGAAGCCGATGACCGAGAGCAGGACCGCCACGCCGAGGCTCGCTCCGATGCACAGCATGGTGACGACCAGTGCGTGGGCCATCGATTCGGCGTGCGGGCTGGACCCTGCGATGCCGAAGAAGACGCCACCGAAGACGGCGACGCCCAGCGACGCGCTGATCTGCAGAGCCGAGTTCGCGACGCCGGCGATCATGCCGGAGCCGTTGGCCGGCGCACGGTCGATGACCGAGCGCACCAGCGTCGGCAGTGCCCAGCCTTGGCCGAAACCCAGCAGGCCGATGGCAACGATCAGGGGGAACGCTTCAGGCATGCGTGCCGGCGCCCGGGCGACGATCGCGGCGAGATACACGCAGCCCGCCACTTCCAGGAGCATGCCGATCGCGGGCACCCAGCGGCCGAACACCCGCACGGCCCATGGGGTGGTCAAAGGCCCGACGAAGAATCCGACCCCGAAAGGCAGGAACACCAGCCCCGTCGCCAATGGATCCAGGCCCAGGCCGGACTGCAGATAGACCGAGAAGGTCAGGAAGAAAGCGGAGACCACGTAGAAGAACAGGATCGCGGCCAGGCCGCTCGCCAGCCCGGGCGTGCGCAGCAGGTCCGCCCTCACCAGGGGAACGCCACCGCGCCGCGCGAGCGAGGTCTCGAAGCGCCAGAAGCAGAAGGCGGCGGCGGGGCAGAGGATCAGCATGCCCACCGCCCACCCGGGCCAGCCCGCTTCGCGTCCTTCGACCAGCGGCACGATCAGCAGTGCGAGCGTGATCGCGCACAGCGCGACGCCGGCCTTGTCGAGGGGCGCCGGGGTCTCAGCACGGACATCGGGCAGCAGCTTCGCGCCGCCGATCAGGACCGCGGCCACGATGGGCAGGTTGATGAGAAAGATGACGCGCCATTCGAGGTGCAGGATGTTGGCGGCGATCAGTGCACCCCCGAGCGCCTGCGCGACGACCGCCGCCAGCCCCACCGTCGCGCCGTAGAGACCGAGTGCCCGCGAGCGCTCTTCGACGGAGAACAGCGCCTGGACCGAGGCGAGGCCTTGGGGCGCCATCGCTGCAGCGCTCAGGCCCTGCAGGATGCGGCCGACGACCAGGACCGCAGGCGTCGGTGCGAGCCCGCAGAGCAGCGACGTCAGGCCGAAGCCGCACATGCCGATCAGGAATATCCGCTTGCGGCCGAACAGGTCGCCGAGCCGGCCACCGGTGATGAGGAACACGGCGTACGCGGCCGCATAGCCGGAGATCACCAACTGCAGTTCGGCGGCGGTCGTGTGCAGGCTCCCCCTGATCGACGGGATCGCGACATTGACGATGAAGAAGTCCAGCGGAGGCAGGAAGGCCCCCACGAGCAACACCGCGAATGCCCACCACCGGCGCATCGCTGGCGTCGTCGTCTGCGTGGCGAGGCGCTGCCGCGGCGCCATCACGCGGGACGCCCGAAGCGGCCGGGTCTTGCGGTGGCAGAGCGAACTTCGATCGCTTCGATAGGGGATTCGAGACGGGTGGACATGGGATGCCTTCTTTTGTCGGGCGTGACTCGCAGCGAGATGTTTGCGTGGAAAATGTATCGACCGGTACAAAAATAGTCGAAGAAAAACGACTTGGTGTCGTCATGGAACAGGCCCTGTTCGATTCGAGCGGGCCGCCGGCGCCGAGTTGCCTGTGTGCGTCCCAGGGAACTTGGCTAACGAATTACGTATCGGTCGGTACAAATATATGTGCGCACGGCGGTCCTGTCAACGGAGCCTTTCAGACAGACGCGAGCTGCCGCCCCTGGCGTGCGAGAATTCTGTATCGAGTAGTATTTAAATTTCATCGACAGGAACGGCTCATGAGTCAGCGAGGACGGCCACGCACCTTCGACCGCGACGTGGCGCTTACTTCAGCCATGCACCTGTTCTGGGAGCACGGCTTCGAATCCACCTCTCTGTCGCAGCTGAAAGCGGCGATGGGCACCGGCATCTCCGCGCCGAGCTTCTACGCGGCCTTCGAGTCCAAGGAGGCGCTCTACAGGGAAGCCCTGGAGCTGTACCTGAAGACCTACGACCTGACGCGGAGTCTTCATGATCCGTCGCTTGCGCCGCGGGAGGCCGTGTTCCTGGCGCTGGACCGGTCTGCGAGGATGCAAGCCGGGACTGGTCACCCGAAGGGCTGCATGGTCACCTTGGGCAGCATGACCTTTCAGCCGAGTGCGAGCGAGGCGGTCACCCAATTGCTGCGCGACTCGCGTACACGCACCCGGGATGGCTTTCGCTCGTGCGTGGAGCGTGGAATCAAGAGCGGAGAGTTGCGACGGTCCACCGATCCGGCCTCGCTCGCACTGGCGTTCGACAGCTTCTTCCACGGGATGTCCGTCCTCGCGCGCGACAAGTTGCGCCAGAGCGTGATCGAGAAGACCGTGATCGACGCCATGGGCATCTGGGACGCGGCCGCGAGCAAGCGCTCCTGAGGTGCCGGCGGGCGCGGGATCGACCCGGTCGGTGGCGGTAGTCCGACGCGCGCCGTGGGCGTTGCTATCCTTTCGCCTCGATGACACGCCTGGCCCCCGAATTCCACCGTCTCTATGCGCCTCTCCCCGGCGGCGACACGTCCGACACGGCGCTGGTCGGGCCCGGTGGCGAGGTGCGGGCGCTGGTGATGGAGCTCACCGCGCCACCGTCCTGGGACAGCCTGCGACCGGTCTGGCAGGGCGTGCAGACCGAACTGGGCTTTCCTGCTCCCGCCATCGCCGTGTCGGGCGTCGACGGACTCCAGCTCTGGTTCTCGCTAGCGAATGCCGTGACGGCGCAGGAAGGCCATGCCTTCCTCCACGCGCTGCGCCGGCGTTTTCTTCCCGACGTGCCGATCCGCCGGCTGCGGTTGTGGCCGAGCGCTGCATCCGAACACGTGCGCCCCGTGCCACAAAGGCAGGCGCCGAGTGGCGATTGGTCAGCGTTCGTGGCGCCCGACCTGGCGCCGGTGTTCGGCGACACGCCCTGGCTGGACATTCCGCCCAGCGACGACGGCCAGGCGGCGCTGCTGGCCGCGCTCGAATCCATCCCGCGGGCGGTATTCGATGCGGCGGCAGCACTTCTGGGCGACGAGGCATCCTTGACTTCCGACCCCATCGCTGCGGATCGGCCGGACAGCGAAGCGCCCGCGCCCGCGGCGGCTCCCACGCCGCGCATGATCCCGACCGACGATCCGCTTCTTTTTCTTCGACAGGTGATGAGCGACGAGCGCGTGCCGCTCGCCTTGCGAGTCGAAGCCGCCAAGGCCTTGCTGGCACACCGCGCAGGCGGCGGACGTTGACGGCGTTGCGCCGCGTGCTCAGGCGGCGCGCAGCATGCCGCGCTCCTCGATGAAGCGCACCACCTGCGCCACGCCGTCCTGCGTCTTCAGGTTGGTCATCACATAAGGCTTGGCCTTGCGCATGCGCTGCGTGTCCTGCTCCATCACGCCCAGGTCCGCGCCCACGTAGGGCGCCAGGTCGGTCTTGTTGATGACGAAGAGGTCGCTCTTCGTGATGCCGGGGCCACCCTTGCGCGGAATCTTCTCGCCGGCGGCGACGTCGATCACGTAGATCGTGAGGTCCGACAGCTCGGGGCTGAAGGTGGCGGCCAGGTTGTCGCCACCGCTTTCGACGAAGACCACGTCGGCGTCCGGAAAGTCTTCCAGCATGCGGTCGATGGCCTCGAGGTTGATCGACGCGTCCTCGCGGATAGCGGTGTGCGGGCAGCCGCCCGTCTCCACGCCCATGATGCGCTCGGCCGGCAGGGCGCCGGCGACGGTGAGCAGGCGCTGGTCTTCCTTCGTGTAGATGTCGTTGGTGATGGCGACGAGGTCGTACTGCGCGCGCATCGTCTTGCACAGCATCTCCAGCAGCGTGGTCTTGCCGGAGCCGACGGGCCCGCCGATGCCCACGCGCAGGGGCGGCAGCTTCTTGGTGCGATTGGGGATGTGGTGCAGGGCGCTCATGGGCTTGGCTCAGCTTCGGAAGAGTCTGGAGTACTGGGTTTCATGCCGGGCGGACAGCACCGCGAGCATGGGTGAAAAAGCCTGGCGGCTGTCGTCGTCGAGACGCATGGCCGCCTCGACGGCGGTGGGCATTTCGCGCGCGAGGCGCGCCAGCATGCGCTGGCCCGCGCTCTGGCCCAGCGGCACGGCCTTGACTGCCGCGGCGGTCATGTTCTCGGCCCAGCCGAAGGCGAAGGCCAGGCAGCCGTCGCGCACCGCGGCACCGCTGCGGGCAGCGGCGAAGGCGAAGGCCACCGGGTAGGTGACGGGCAGGCCGGCGAAGGCCTCGGCCGCGTCCTCGTGGTGCAGCTTGAGCCATTCGAGGAAGGAGCGGCCCATCTGTTCGGTCTGCAGCAGGAACTCGGCGGACTCGCGGGTGGCCAGCACCCAGGCGTTCAGCGCCTGCACGCGCGCGCTGTCGGCGCGGCGCCATGCCTCGATCGCCGACGCGACCACGGCCAGGTCGCCGCGCGCGAGGGCGAGGTGTAGTTGGTCGACCAGCCAGTCGGCTGCCGTGGCCTCATCCTTCACGCCGGCCCATTCCACCGCCGCCTCGAGCCCCTCGGAGTACGAGAAGCCGCCCACCGGAAGTGCAGGCGAGGCGAGCCAGATCAGCTGCAGCAGGCTGCTGGCGTCGATGGTGTCGCGTGGCGCGGTCGCGGGCGCGTGCATGGGCTCGATGGGCTTCAGTGCGAGTGATTGCAGCCGGGGCCGTGGACATGCCCATGTCCGTGATGATCGCCGTGCACATGCTCGGGTGCGAGGACCAGCGGAGGCTGCCCATGGGCGTGTTCGTGCGGGTGGCCATGCGCGTCGTGGTCGTGGCCATGGCTGTGTCCACCGTGTCCGCCATACGCGCCCCCTTCGGGCTCGAAGGCGTCGTCCACCGCCACCACGATCAGGTGCATGGCGCGCAGCATGTCGGCCAGCACATGGTCGGGTTCGATCTTCAGGTGGTCGGGCTGCAGCTCGATCGGCACGTGGCGGTTGCCCAGGTGATAGGCGGCGCGCGTGAGGTCGAAGGGCGTGCCGTGGGCCGGGCAGTGCGTGATGCGCAGCACCGGCTGCTTCGCGGCGACCACGCGCAGCAGCGACCCGTCTTCCAGCACCAGCACGTCGCCGCCGCGCACGGCCGTGCCGCGCGGCAGGAAGACGCCGACCTGCCGGCCCTGTGAATCGGTGGCGTCGAAGCGGCTCTTCTGGCGCACGTCCCAGTCGAGTTCGACCGTGGCGGCGCGCTTGAGCAGCACGGGCGCGAGACCGCGGCCCTGGGGCATGATTTTGTTGGCGGTGAGCATGGTGTGTGGCGTCTGTTGGCAGGCAGTGAGGCAGGGCAGGGCGCCATTGTCCCGCGACACCATGGCCCTGTGGGTGCGGCGCCCTAGAGCATCCGCGTCATGAAGTGGCTCGCCGGGTCGTTCGTGTAGTCCGAGAACGGCGCACAGGCTTCGAAGCCGTGCCGGGCGTAGAGCGCCCGTGCCGGCGCGAAGAAGGGTTGGCTTCCCGTCTCCAGGCTCATGCGGGTGTGTCCTGCGGCGCGGGCCTCGGCCAGTGCGTGGGTCAGCAACTGCGCCGCGATGCCCTGGCCGCGCAAGTGCGCGGCGGTGCGCATGGACTTGAGTTCCGAATGGCCGTCGTCCAGCCGTTTCAATGCCACGGTGCCCGCCAGCGCCTCGCCGGTCGCATCGGCCGTCCAGGCGCTCCAGAACCGGATCCCGGGTCGGCGCAGGCCCTCCAGGTCCAGCGCATGCACGCTTTCGGGCGGCGACACGCGGCGCATGTCCGCCAGATGCTCTTCCAGGAAGGCGGCGATGCGAGGGTCGCGCAGGTCGTCCAGGCGAATGTGCAGCGCCACCGCCATCGGTCAGAAGAGGAAATAGCGCTGCGTCATCGGCAGCACTTTGGCCGGCTCGCAGGTCAGCAGCACGCCGTCGGCACGCACGGCGTAGGTCTGGTGGTCGATCTCCATCTTCGGCGCATAGCCGTTGTGGATCAGGTGCTCCTTGCGCACGCCGCGGATGTTCTTCACCGCGCTCACGTTCTTGGCGAGGCCGTAGCGTTCCTTCACGCCTGCCGCCAGGCCGGCCTGCGACACGAAGGTCAGCGAGCTCTTCGCCAGCGAACCGCCGAAGGCGCCGAACATCGGCCGGTAGTGCACCGGCTGCGGCGTGGGGATGCTGGCGTTGGGGTCGCCCATCGCTGCCATGGCGATGCTCCCGCCCTTGAGGATGCAGAAAGGCTTGACGCCGAAGAAGGCCGGCTTCCACACGACGATGTCGGCCCACTTGCCCACTTCGAGGCTGCCCACCTCGTGCGCGATGCCGTGCGAGATGGCGGGGTTGATCGTGTACTTGGCGATGTAGCGCCTGGCGCGGAAGTTGTCGGCGCGCTCGCTGTCCTCGGGCAGCGCGCCACGCTGTGCCTTCATCTTGCTCGCCGTCTGCCAGGTGCGGATGATGACCTCGCCCACGCGGCCCATGGCCTGCGAATCGCTGCTCATCATGCTGATGGCGCCCAGGTCGTGCAGGATGTCCTCGGCCGCGATGGTCTCCTTGCGGATGCGCGACTCGGCGAAGGCGAGGTCTTCGGCGATGGCGGCGTCGAGGTGGTGGCACACCATGAGCATGTCGACGTGTTCGTCGAGCGTGTTCACGGTGTAGGGCATCGTGGGGTTGGTGGAGGAGGGCAGGAAGTTCGCCTCGCCCACCACGCGCAGGATGTCCGGCGCGTGGCCGCCGCCCGCGCCCTCGGTATGGAACGCACACAGCGACCGGCCCTTGGTGGCCGCGATGGTGTCCTCGACGAAGCCCGACTCGTTCAGCGTGTCGGAATGGATCGCCACCTGCGTGTCGGTGGCCTCGGCCACGTCCAGGCAGTGGTCGATGGCCGAGGGCGTGGTGCCCCAGTCCTCGTGCAGCTTCAGGCCGATCACGCCGGCCTCGATCTGCTCGTGCAGGGCCTCCGGCCGGCTCGCGTTGCCCTTGCCCAGGAAGCCGAGGTTCATCGGGAAGGCATCGGCCGCCTGCAGCATGCGCTCGATGTGCCAGGGGCCGGGCGTGCAGGTGGTGGCGAAGGTGCCGGTGGCCGGCCCGGTGCCTCCGCCAAGCATGGTGGTCACGCCGCTGGCCAGCGCCTCCTCGATCTGCTGCGGGCAGATGAAGTGGATGTGGCTGTCGATGCCGCCGGCCGTGACGATATTGCCCTCGCAGCTGATGACTTCGGTGCCGGGGCCGATGACGATGTCCACGCCGGGCTGCGTGTCGGGGTTGCCGGCCTTGCCGATGGCGGCGATGCGGCCGTCCTTGAGGCCGATGTCGGCCTTGACGATGCCCCAGTGATCGAGGATGAGCGCATTGGTCAGCACCGTGTCGACGCTGCCCTGCGCGCGCGTGCGCTGGCTCTGCGCCATGCCGTCGCGGATCGTCTTGCCGCCGCCGAACTTGACTTCTTCGCCGTAGCCGCCGGCGCGCAGGGTGTAGTCCTCCTCGACCTCGATCACCAGGCCCGTGTCGGCCAGGCGGACGCGGTCGCCCACGGTGGGGCCGAAAATTTCTGCATAGGCGCGGCGAGAGATGGTGGCCACAGCGTTGTCCTGGGTGGGAGGTTCAAAAAGTCGGACAGCCGAACGCGGCGGGCGCAGAGGTGACGCGAAGGGCGCAGAAGAAATACCGCAATTTGCTTTGTCTTTCCTGCGTGTTCTGCGAAATCTCTGCGCCCTCTTGCGTTCGGCTGTCCGCGTTCGGTTTTCAGAGCGGCCCTTGCACCAGCCCGCGAAAGCCGTACACGGTGCGGGCGCCCGCATAGTCGACCAGCTCCACCGTGCGCTGCTGCCCCGGCTCGAAGCGCACGGCCGTGCCCGAGGCGATGTTCAGCCGCATGCCGCGCGCGGCGTTGCGGTCGAAGTCGAGCGCGCCGTTGGTTTCGGCGAAGTGGTAGTGCGAGCCGACCTGGATGGGCCGGTCGGCGGTGTTCTTCACCACCACCGTCAGCGTGCGGCGGCCCGGATTCAGGTCGTGGTCGCCCGCGTCGATCAGCAGTTCACCAGGGATCGTCATCGCCGCGCTCCGTTCAGGCGAGTCCGCCGAGCAGCGCGGCGCCCAGCAGCGCCACGGCCGCGCCGGCGATGCGCGGCATCCAGCGGTTGGCATGGCGCAGCGCGTAACCCAGGCCGATGCCGGCCACGTGCAGCAGCGCGGTGGCCGCGACCATGCCGGCCAGGGTGAGCGCCGCATCCGGCTCGCCGGCCAGTTCGTGGCCATGCGCGATGCCATGGAAGATCGCGAACACACCGACCAGCGCCGCGGCGGCCATTGCCGGGAGACGCTTCTGCGTGAGCACCAGCAGGCCCAGCACCAGCAGCGAGGCCGCGATCATCGGTTCCACCGCGGGCAGGTGCAGGCCGGCCAGGCCCATCAGTGCACCCACCAGCAGCATGGCGACGAAGCCCAGCGGCGCCCACAGCAGGTCGGTACCGCGGCGCGCCACCAGGGCGCTCCACAGGCCCACCGCCACCATGGCGGCCAGGTGGTCCAGACCGGTCAGCGGGTGCATGAAGCCCGCGGCCAGGCCGTGGTGCAGGCCGGCATCGGCGCCCGTGTGGGCGAGGGCGGGCAGGGCGGTCAGGCTGGCGAGCGCAACGGCGGCGACGCGGGCAGGGCGGGTGAAGGACATGGGGGCGGTCTCCGGGGAAATCAGGCAATCGGCTGGTGCACGGTCACGAGCTTCGTGCCGTCGGGAAAGGTTGCTTCGACCTGGATGTCGGGAATCATCTCCGGCACCCCTTCCATCACGTCGTCGCGCGTCAGGACGGAACGGCCCTCGCTCATCAGCGCGGCGACCGTCTTGCCGTCGCGCGCACCTTCCATGACGGCGGCTGAGATCAGGGCCACCGCCTCGGGATAGTTCAGCTTCAGCCCGCGGGCCTTGCGCCGCTCCGCCAGCAGGGCGGCGGTGAAGATCAGGAGCTTGTCTTTCTCTCTGGGAGTCAATTCCATATCGCTGGGCTCGATGTTGCTTCGCTGTGGTCGCGAAGCATTATGGGCAACGACGCATCCTTGCAACAGTCGTGCCGCGGGCCGGCTTCGGCATGGAATGTGCACCGCAATGGTGTGCCCCCTGACTCCGCCTCCGCCATCGAACCGTCCGACGCCGACCGCGAGGACGCGCCCCAGCGCATCGTCAAGGTCCGGCGCGACTACAACAGCTGGGTCGGCAGCGAGACGCTGGAGGACTACGCGCTGCGCTTCACGCCGCAGCGCTTTCGCAAGTGGTCGGAATGGCGCGTGGCCAACACCGCCTTCGGGGCGGCGTCCTTCCTGATCCTGGAAGCCGTGGGCGCCACGCTGCTGGTGCAGTACGGCTTCGCGAACGCCTTCTGGGCCATCCTGGCGACGGGACTCATCATCTTCCTGGCCGGCTGGCCGATCAGCGTCTACGCGGCGCGCTACGGCGTCGACATGGACCTGCTCACGCGTGGCGCGGGCTTCGGCTACATCGGCTCGACCATCACTTCGCTGATCTACGCCAGCTTCACCTTCATCTTCTTCGCGCTCGAGGCGGCCGTGATGGCCTACGCGCTGGAACTGGCCCTGGGCGTCCCGCCGGCCTGGGGCTACCTGGTGTGTGCGCTGGTCGTCATCCCGCTGGTCACGCACGGCGTCTCGGCCATCAGCCGCCTGCAGCTGTGGACGCAGCCGATCTGGCTGCTCATGCTGGTGGTGCCCTTCGGCTTCGTGCTGATGCGCGATCCTGGTGCGTTTGCCGGCATCACGCACTACGCCGGGGATCGCAGAGGTTCGGCGGGCTTCAGTCTGCACCTTTTCGGTGCCGCGTTGACGGTGGGCATCGCCCTCATCACCCAGATGGGCGAGCAGGCCGACTACCTGCGTTTCATGCCCGCGCGCACCCGCGCCAACCGTGGCCGCTGGTGGCTGGGCGTGATGGCGGGCGGGCCGGGCTGGGTGGTGCTGGGCGTGGTCAAGATGCTGGGCGGCGCGCTGCTGGCCTACCTGGCGATCACCCACATGGTGCCGACCGAACGCGCCGTGGACCCGAACCAGATGTACCTCGCGGCCTACGAGTACGTCTTCCCGCACTACGGCTGGGCGGTGGCGGCGACGGCGCTCTTCGTCGTGATCTCGCAGCTCAAGATCAACGTGACCAACGCCTACGCGGGCTCGCTGGCCTGGAGCAACTTCTTCTCGCGCGTCACGCACAGCCACCCGGGGCGCGTGGTGTGGGTGGTGTTCAACGCGCTCATCGCCTTCATGCTGATGGAGATGAACGTGTTCGAGGCCCTGGGCGACGTGCTGGGCCTGTACGCCAACATCGCCATCGCCTGGATGATGGCGGTGGTCGCCGACCTGGTGGTCAACAAGCCGCTGGGCCTGTCGCCGCCGGGCATCGAGTTCAAGCGCGCCCACCTGTGGGACATCAACCCGGTCGGCGTCGGCGCGATGGTGCTGGCCTCGGCCCTGTCGATCACGGCGCACCTGGGCGTGTTCGGGCCGCTGGCGCAGTCCTTCTCGGCCGTGATCGCGCTGGGCACGGCCTTCGTGACGGCGCCGCTGATCGCGTGGGCGACGAAGGGGCGCTATTACCTTGCGCGTGACTCCGCTCCCGTCCGCCAACGGGAGAAGGGGAGAAAAATCCGTTGGGCAAAGGTCGAGCAAGCCGCGTCGGCAGCGCTGGTCACCCAGCGCTGCGTGATCTGCGAACGGGAGTACGAAGGCCCCGACATGGCGCATTGCCCCGCGTACCAGGGCGCCATCTGTTCGCTGTGCTGCACCCTCGACGCCCGCTGCGGCGACCTGTGCAAGCCGCAGGCCTCGCTTTCGGCGCAGTGGTCGGCCACCCTGCGCTGGCTGCTGCCGCGGCGCGTGTGGCCCTACCTCGACACCGGCCTGGGCCACTTCATCATGCTCATGCTGATCGTCGTGCCGCTGCTGGCGGCGGTGTTCGGCGTGCTCTACCAGCAGGAGCTGCGCGGCGTCGGCGAATGGGTGCAGGCGGGCACCGCCGCGGCCCCGGGCGTGGGCAAGGCGGTGGGCGCCGAGGTGGGCAGCGCACTGCGCGGCGGCTTCTTCAAGGCCTACATGGCGCTGCTGCTCATCGCGGGCATCGTCGCCTGGTGGCTGGTGCTGGCGCACCAGAGCCGCAAGGTGGCGCAGGAGGAGTCGAACCGCCAGACCCACCTGCTCATGCGCGAGATCGAACTGCACCGCGAGACCGACCGCGCCCTGCAGGAGGCCAAGCAGACGGCCGATGCCGCCAACCAGGCCAAGAGCCGCTACATCAGCGCCATCAGCCACGAACTGCGCACGCCGCTCAACTCGATCCTCGGCTACGCCCAGCTCATGGGCGAGGACGCCTCCGTGCCGCCGCACCGCCAGCAGGCCGTGGCGGTCATCAAGCGCGGCGGCGAGCACCTGCTGTCGCTCATCGAGGGCACGCTGGACCTGGCCCACATCGAGTCGGGCAAGCTGACGTTGCAGGCGCGGCCGCTGCGCTTCGTCGACATGCTGCGCGAGCTGGCCGAGATGTTCGAGCCGCAGGCCGCCGACAAGGGCCTGCGCTTTCGCTTCGAGCCCACGGGCGCCCTGCCCGAGGTGGTGCGCGCCGACGAGAAGCGCGTGCGCCAGATCCTCATCAACCTGCTGGGCAATGCCATCAAGTTCACCGCCCGCGGCGAGGTGGGCCTGCGCGTGGCCTATGCGCGCGAGTTCGCCACCCTCGAGATCGAGGACACCGGCCCCGGCATGGACGCGCAGGCGCTGGCGCGCATCTTCGAGCCCTTCGTGCGCGTCGAGTCGCCCGGCACGGCGGCCACACCGGGCGCCGGCCTGGGCCTGACCATGGCCAAGATGCTCACCGACCTCATGGGCGGCGAGATGAAGGTGCAGAGCACGCCCGGGCAGGGCTCGGTGTTCCGGGTGCGTCTTTTCCTGCCGCGGGTGCACGACGCGCCGGCGCGGGCGGCGAACACGGCCCCGTCGCCTGCCGTGGCGGCACGCCCCCGCCGTGGCTACGAAGGCGAGCGCCGCCGCCTGCTGGTGGTCGACAACGAGGAGACCGACCGCGAACTGCTCGTGCATCTGCTGGCGCCGCTGGGCTTCGAGCTGCGCACCGCCGCCAGCGGCCACGACGCGCTCGACCTGCTGGCCGCCGGCTTCCGTCCCCACGCCATGTTCGTCGACCTTGCGATGCCGGGCATCGACGGGTGGGAAACGCTGCGCCGGGCGCGGGCCTTCTGGGAGGCAGGCGACGGCGGGGGCCGGCCGGCGCCGGGCCGCCCCAAGCCGGACGCGGCCCCCTCGGGGGGCAGCGAGGACACGCAGTGCCGAGCGTGGGGGCCAGCAACCGCCATCGTCTCGGCCAATGCCTTCGACAAGCGGCTGGAGAACGACGTCGGCATCACGCCCGAGGACTTCTTCGTCAAGCCGGTGCGCCACAGCGAGCTGCTGGACTGGTTGGAGCGCCGGCTGCAACTGCGCTGGACCGACACGCCCGCGACGGCGGCGCAGCCGCCCGCAGCCGAGGCGCCCGTGGCCCCGTCGCCCGAACGCCTGCGTGCCCTGGAAGAGGCCGTCCAGCTCGGTTACCTTCGCGGCATCATGAAGCAGCTCGACGAGATCGACGCGGCGCAGCCGGCCTGTGCCGCCTGGACCGCGCAGCAGCGCACGCGCGCGCGGCAGTTCCAGTTCGAAGCGATGGCCGAGGCCATCCGCCGCGCCGGCGCGGCGCCGGAGTCCGTGGCATGAAGCCGCCGCCGTCGCCCCTGGCCGCCAGCCTGCGCGAGGAGACCGCGCGCGGCGACCTGGTGCTCATCGTCGACGACGTGCCCGACAACCTCGCCGTGCTGCACGACGCGCTGGACGAGTCGGGCTACACGGTGCTGGTGGCGACCAGCGGCGAGGCCGCACTGGTCCGCGCCGCCCAGGCGCAGCCCGACATCGTGCTGCTCGACGCCATGATGCCGGGGATGGACGGCTTCGAGGTCGCGCGCCGGCTCAAGGCCGATGTGGCCACGGCGCACATTCCCATCGTGTTCATGACCGGGCTGACCGAGACCGAGCACCTGGTGGCCGCGCTGGACGCCGGCGGCGTGGACTACGTGACCAAGCCGATCAAGCCCAAGGAAGTGCTGGCGCGCATGAACGTGCACCTGCAGGGCGCCCGCGCCGCGCGCCAGCAGGCCCAGCAGGCCGGCCAGGCGCGCAATGCGCTCGATGCCTTCGGCTATGCCAGCATCACGGTGCGCATGCCCGAGGGGCGACTCATCTGGCAGACATCGCTGGCGCGCGACCTGCTGCTGCGCTATTGCGGCACCACCGCGCCGCAGACGCCCGCAGCCGTGCTCGACTGGCTGCACCAGCACCTGCCTACCACGGCAGGCGGTGTGGAGCCGCCGCCGCTGACCATCGAGCAGGGCGCGCGCCACCTGCAGCTGCGCGTGCACCAGCAGACGGGAGACCGGGACGAGCCCGGGCAGAACCTGCCGGGCTGGGCCGGCGACTGGCTGCTCATCATCCGCGAGGTGTCCGACGCCAGCGTGATCGAGGCCATGAGCCTGGCACTCAAGCTCACGGCGCGCGAGGCCGAGGTGCTGTACTGGGTGGTCAAGGGCAAGACCAACAAGGACATCGGCGACATCCTCGGCAGCAGCCCGGCCACCGCCAAGAAGCACCTCGAGCGCGTGTTCGTCAAGCTCGGCGTGGAGACGCGCACCGCGGCGGCGGGTGTGGCCCTCAAGCGCATCCGCATGATCCAGCCGCATTTCGAGGTGTAGCGAAGGCGCCATGCGGGGCGGCTATGCTGCGCGCCCATGACGCCTCGCGTTCGCATCCCGCGCTTCCTGTCGTACGCCGCCCTGGCACTCGCGGCGGGCGGCGCCGGCGCGGGCGGCCACTTCGACGTCGACGATGCCGACACGCTGGCCCCCGGTCGCTGCCAGGTCGAGCTCTGGGCCGGGCGCGCCGACGCCACGGCGACCGGCTTCCAGCACATCGGCCCGGCCTGCCGCGTCGGGCCGGTCGAACTGGGCTTGAACCTCGACCGCTCGGCGTCGCCGGACGCCCGCAGCCGCAGCGTGGGCCCGGCCGTCAAGTGGACCTGGTACGGCGGGCCCGACGAGCCGCTGCGCGCCGCGCTCGAGTTCGCCGCCTCCTGGGACCTGCGCAACCACGGCAGCCCCAGCCGCCAGTGGCTGCTGCCCGTGACCTGGCAGCCGCTGCCGAGCCTGCAACTGCATGCCAACCTCGGCGCCGACTGGGCCGCGGGCACCGGCGTCCGCACGCGTCGCGTCGGCGCGGCCGCCGAGTGGGCCGTGGACGAGAAGGTGTCGTTCATCCTTGAACGCAACCGCGCCCAGGGCGCATGGACCACGCGAGGTGGCCTGCGCTTCGGCCTCACGCCGCTGCTGACGCTGGACCTCAGCGCCGCCAAGGTGCGGCCCGGCGGCGCGGTCTACACGGTGGGACTGAGCCACGAGTTCGGGCGCTGAGCTGGCCCGGCCTCGCTTCTCAAGCCCGATCGGGCTCCCGCGCCCGTCCCGCCTGCGCAAGCAGCTATGGATTCGATAGCACGGAAGGCGTGGAGGCCGCCGCGCCCGGCATGGCCTGCACGCCCTCGCGCGTGGCAATGGCAGCCGGTGGCGCCGGGGGCAGTTGCGCCAGCGCTGCGCGCAGCCGCTCGATCGCGGCGTCGCGGATGCCCAGGCGCGTCAGGGTCTCGACGGTCTGTTCGAAATACGCACGGCAGGAGCCCAGGCTGCCGGCGGCGGTGGCGATGTGGCGCACCGCCTCCTCGGGTCGCAGGGCGCCGGCGTAACGCGGGTGGCGCCGGTTGGCCACGAAGGTGAGGGCGCGGCTGCGCTGGCCGCCGATGTCGGCCTGCACCCAGCGCGCGTCGTAGGTGCCGCCGAGCATCTCGCGGCGCCACAGCAGCGTCAGCTCGGTGCGCACCTGCTCGGGCGCGATGCGAAAGCCGATGCCGCGGCAGCCGCCGCCCCGGTCCAGCGCCAGCATCAGGCCGGGCTCCTCGGGCGTGCCGCGGGCGGTGTAGAGCCACAGGCATAAGCGGCGCGACCAGCCGCGCACGGTGGCGGGCAGGGCGTCGAGGTAGTGGAAGGCCGGGTTCCACATCAGCGAGCCGTAGCCGAAGAGCCACAGCGGCTCGTCGGCCGGATGCGTGGCCAGCGTCTCGTCCAGCGAGGCGGCCAGTTCCTCGTCGCTGCGCAGCACCATGCCCGGCGGCGCGCTGGCGCGCAGCGCGGCCAGCAGGCTGCCGTCGTGCAGGCGCTCGCGCGTCACCGGGCCGTCGACGGTGGGAAAGAGGAGCTTGGGCGTGGGCATGAGAGGGCGGCAACGGGCCGGGTGCGATGGAGCAAGGATAGGACCCGCACGCGCCGGTTCCGCCGCGCCGGTCTCCTGCGGGACAAAAAAGAACGGCGCCCGAAGGCGCCGACGCAGCTGGGGCCCGACAGGCCCGTCACTCCTCGACGAAGGCCTCTTCGCGCTTGGCCTTCACGGCCGGCAGCAGCACAATCACCAGCAGCGCCGCCGCCACGATCAGCAGGCCGGCCGAGATCGGCCGCGTGACCAGCACCGACCAGTCGCCGCGCGAGAGCAGCAGGGCGCGGCGCAGGTTCTCTTCCATCATCGGCCCCAGGATGAAGCCCAGCAGCAGCGGCGCGGGCTCGCACTTGAGCTTGAGGAAGGCGTAGCCGACGATGCCGAAGATCGCCACCATCCACACGTCGAAGGTGTTGTTGTTCTCCGAATAGACGCCCACGGCGCAGAACAGCACGATCGCGGGGAAGAGCCACTTGTAGGGAATGGTCAGCAGCTTGATCCAGATGCCGATCATCGGCAGGTTCAGGATGATGAGCATCAGGTTGCCGATCCACATCGAGGCGATCAGGCCCCAGAAGAGTTCGGGGTTGCTGGTCATCACCTGCGGGCCGGGCTGGATGTTGTGGATGGTCATCGCGCCCACCATCAGCGCCATCACCGGGTTGGGCGGAATGCCCAGCGTCAGCAGCGGGATGAAGGAGGTCTGGGCGCCGGCGTTGTTGGCCGACTCGGGGCCCGCCACGCCGCGGATGTTGCCCTTGCCGAAGGCTTCCTCGCCGGGCTTGCGCTTGATCTTCTTCTCGATCGTGTACGACGCGAAGGACGACAGCAGCGCGCCACCGCCGGGCAGGATGCCCAGGGCGGAGCCCAGGGCCGTGCCGCGCAGCACCGCGGGTGTCATGCGCTTGAAGTCCTCCTTGGTCGGCCACAGGCCTTTGACCTTCGAGGTGAAGACCTCGCGGCTCTCCTCGGGCTGCGACAGGTTGCCGATGATCTCGCCGTAGCCGAACACGCCCATGGCGATGGCGATGAAGCCGATGCCGTCGGTCAGTTCGGGAATGTCGAAGGAGTAGCGTGCGACGCCGGAGTTCACGTCGGTGCCGACCAGGCCGAGCGCGAGGCCCAGCAGGATCATCGTGATCGCCTTGAGCAGCGAGCCCGAGGCCAGCACCACGGCACCGATCAGGCCCAGGATCATCAGCGAGAAGTACTCGGCCGGGCCGAACTTGAAGGCCAGTTCAGTCAGCGGCGGTGCGAAGGCGGCCAGGATGATGGTGCCCACGCAGCCGGCGAAGAAGGAACCCAGGCCGGCCGCGGCGAGCGCTGGCCCGGCGCGGCCCTTGCGCGCCATCTGGTAGCCGTCGATCACGGTGACCACCGAGGAGGACTCGCCCGGCAGGTTGACCAGGATGGCGGTGGTCGACCCGCCGTACTGCGCGCCGTAGTAGATGCCGGCCAGCATGATGAGCGCCGACACCGGCGGCAGCGCGTAGGTGGCCGGCAGCAGCATCGCGATCGTCGCGACCGGGCCGATGCCCGGCAGCACGCCGATCAGCGTGCCCAGCAGGCAGCCGACGAAGGCGTAGACGAGGTTCTGGAAAGTGAAGGCGACGCCGAAGCCAATCGCCAGGTTGTCGAAGAGTTCCATGGGGCCGGAGCGGATGTCTCGTTGTAGGTGGGTGTCAGGCGACGAAGGTGGGCCACACGGGGAACTGCAGCTTGAGCGCGACGACGAAGGCCAGGTAGCTGCCGATGGCGAGGATGGTCGCCAGCACGGCCGAGCCCTTGAGGCTGAACTTGTCGCCGGCCAGGCCGGCGATGAAGGTCAGGGCGTAGATGGCGACGATCAGCCCCATCGGCGGCAGCCCGATGCTCGGCAGGCCGCCCAGCAGCACGCCGAACATGATGTTGGCGCCGATGATGAAGACCAGCGGCTTCCAGGCGATGCGGCCCACGGGCTCGCCGTCCGAGGTCTCGACGATCATCGATTTGGCCGTGATGAGCACGCCCATGACCGCGATCAGGATTCCGACAATCAGCGGGAAGTAGCCCGGCCCCATGCGGGCGCCGGTGCCGACGTTGTAGGTGGTGGCGCCCCAGGCGAAGGCCACGCCGAAGGCGCAGAACAGCGCGCCGGAAAAGAAGTCTCTCTGACTCTTGATCTTCACCCTGGAAGTCTCCTCGTATCGTTTGCGGATCGCACGGGCGCAGACGCCCGCCGTGAAGGGCACGGGAAGTGCGAGGGCGATCGTAGGAAGAGCCGCTGCCGCCGTGGATGACGGAAACATTGCCATTCGGCAATGTGGGCGCTGCGGTGAGGGGGCGGTCAGCCGTGGCGCGGCAGCTCGATGCGCACCTGCAGGCCCGGCGCGGCGTCGGCGTAGTGCACCTGCCCGCCGTGCAGTGCGACCACCGCATGCACGCTGGCCAGGCCCAGGCCCTGGCCGGGCAGCTCGGGCCTGAGGCGCACGAAGCGCGTGCCGATGCGCTCGCGCTCGGCCGGCGGCACGCCGGGGCCGTCGTCGCGCACCGTGAGCACCGCGCGGCCGTCGTCCCAGTGCGCGCCGGCCGTCACGGTGCAGCCCGTGCCGCCGTACTTGAGCGCGTTGTCCACCAGGTTGGCCACCACGCCGGCCAGCAGGTCGCGGTCGCCGGGCACCACGACCTCCTCGTCGGCCGCCTCCCGCTGCAGCGTGGCGCCCTGGGCCTCGGCCACCGCGTCGTATAGCTCCAGCACGTCGTCCACGATGGTGTGCAGCGCCACGGGCGCGAAGTCGCGGCGGCGCGCGCCGGCCTCGGCTTCGGCGATCTGCAGCAGCTTCTCGAACACCAGGCCGAGCGCCTCGAGTTCGGCGATGGCGGTGGCGACGGCCTGCTCGCGCTCGCTCGGCGGCACGCCCTCGGCCTGGGCCGCGCGCAGGCCCAGCAGCACGCGCGTGAGGGGGGTGCGCAGGTTGTGGGCGATGGTGTCGGACACGTGCCGCACGCCGGCCATCAGCGACTCGATGCGGTCGAGCATCGCGTTGATGTCCTGCCCAAGGCGGGCGAACTCGTCGTCCTGCGCCTCCACCACCACGCGCTCGCGCAGGTCGCCGTCGGCGATGCGCGTGGCGGTGTGGCGCACCGCACCCACGGCCCGGTCCAGCTCCTGGCGGAACACGAAGACGCCGCCCACCAGCAGCAGCAGCGCGACCACGCCGGCCGCGGCGCTGGCGCTGACGACCAGCGACTCCAGCGTCTCCTGGTCGCGCAGGTCGTGGCCCACCACCAGCACATGGCCGTCGGCCAGCCGCCGCTGCGCCAGGTAGCCGGTGACGGGCTCGCCGCGGCGCAGGGCGCGGCGCTGGCCGTCGCTGTCGCCCATGCCCTCGGGCAGCGCGTCGAGGTTGCCGGCCAGGCGCCGGCCGTCGGGTGCGGCCAGCAGGTACATCTCCTCGTCGGACTGTCGGCCGTCGGCCAGCGCCGCATCGATCGCCTGCACGACGCCGGCGGCGCCTTCACCGTCGAAGCGCGCGACCAGCTGCTGCACGGTGACCCCCACCTGGCGCGCGATGCGCTGGTGCAGCACGCCCACCGTCTGCAGGTAGACGATGGCCAGCGCCGCCATCATGGTGATGGCCACCAGCACGGCGTACTGGAAAGCGAGCCGGAAGCCCGCCGAGGCCCACAGGCGGCGCAGAGTGCCCATCAGGCCGGCGGCGGGTCGGGCGCGTCGGGCGCGGCCAGGCGGTAGCCCACGCCCCGCTCGGTGTGGATGAGCGAGGGCCCGCCCGCTGCATCGAGCTTGGTGCGCAGGCGGCTGATCTGCACGTCGATCACGTTGGTCTGCGGGTCGAACTGGTAGTCCCACACGGCCTCGAGCAGCATGGTGCGCGTCATCACCTGCCCGGCGTTGAGCATCAGGCAGGCCAGCAGGCGGAACTCGCGCGGCTGCAGCGCGATGGCGCGGCCCGCGCGCTCGACCTTGCGGCTGCCCAGATCCAGCCGCAGGTCGGCCACCTGCAGCACGCGCAGCTCGGGGCCGGTGCGCGAGCGGCGCACCAGCGCCTCGGCGCGCGCGGCCAGCTCGGAAAAGGCGAAGGGCTTGGCGAGGTAGTCGTCGCCGCCGGCCTTGAGGCCGCGCACGCGCTCGTCGAGCGCGCTCAGCGCGCTGAGCACCAGCACGGGGGTGCGCAGGCCCAGGTTGCGCAGCGTCGAGAGGATCGACAGGCCGTCCACGCCGTTGGGCAGCATGCGGTCGAGGATGACCAGGTCCCAGGCCTCGCCCGTGGCGCGCGCCAGCGCATCGGCCCCGTCGCGGCACACGACCGCCACGTGCCCCATGCCACGGAAGCCGTCGGCGATGTAGCGGGCGTTGGCCTCGTCGTCCTCGATCACCAGGCAGCGCCACATGGCGCTGGGCGGTGCGCTCATCGGTCGTCCTCGCCGCCGCCGGGCCGCCCCAAGGCGGCGAGCGCCCCGTCGGGGCTGAGCGCTGCGGCTCTTGCGTCGCCTGCGCGACGCGGGACAGCGCGAAGGGACGGCGCCTCAGGCGACGTCTCGTCCAGCGGACCACGCGCAGCGGGGGAGCGTGGGGGCTCCATTTCCATGCCTTCCACCATGAGCCGCAATCGCCGTGTGCCTTGCCACTCGTCGGCATCGAGCCGGAAAGCCAGCTTCACGCGTGCGGGCAGCGGCTCGGTGTGGCCGAACCAGATGCCGTCGATGGGCTGGCCCTGCAGACGCAGCTTGAGCGCCAGATGCTTTTCGCCGACCAGGCGCTGCGAGACGACCTCGACCTCGTCGCTGAAGGTCGGCGGCGCGAAGCCCTGGCCCCAGACCTCGCGGTGCAGCGTGTCGACCAGGTCGATGCGCAGGTACTCGCGCGCCAGCGGGCCGTCGGTGTCGAGCCGGCGGGTGAGCGTGGCGGCGTCCAGCCATTCGTGCGCCACCTGGGCGAAGGCGCGCTCGAAGGTCTCGAACTGGTCGCGTGCCACGGTGCAGCCGGCCGCCATCGCGTGGCCGCCGAAGCGCAGCAGCACGCCGGGGTGGCGCTTGGCCACCAGGTCGAGCGCATCGCGCAGGTGGAAGCCGGGGATGGAGCGGCCCGAGCCCTTCAGCTCGTGCGACTTGCCGTCGGCCGCACTGGCGGCGAAGACGAAGGTCGGGCGATGGTGCAGGTCCTTGATGCGCGAGGCGACGATGCCGACCACGCCTTCGTGGAAGTCCACGTCGAACACGCTGATCGCGGAGGGTGGTGTCTCGTTGTCATCGAACAGCGACTCGGCCAGCAGCAGCGCCTGCTCGCGCATGCCGCCCTCGATGTCGCGCCGCTCGCGGTTGATGCCGTCGAGCATGCGCGCCAGTTCGGCGCAGCGACCGGGGTCGTCGCTGAGCAGGCACTCGATGCCCAAAGTCATGTCGGCCAGGCGGCCGGCGGCATTGATGCGCGGGCCGAGGGCGAAGCCGAAGTCGAAGGTGGTCGCCGCCTCGGCCTTGCGGCCCGCCGCCTGGAAGAGGGCCGCCACGCCGTGCGGCAGCGCCCCGGCGCGGATGCGCTTGAGGCCCTGGGCGACCAGGCGACGGTTGTTGGCGTCGAGCTTCACCACGTCGGCGACGGTGCCCAGGGCGACGAGGGGGAGCAGGGTGTCGAGCTTGGGCTGCGCGCCGTCCGGAAACGCCCCACGCGCCCGCAGCTCTGCCCGCAGCGCCATCAGCACATAGAACATCACGCCCACGCCGGCGATGCTCTTGCTCTCGAACTCGCAGCCGGGCTGGTTGGGGTTCACCAGCACGTCCGCCTCTGGAAGCACGGGCCCGGGCAGGTGATGGTCGGTGACGAGCACCGTGAGCCCGAGCGCCTTGGCCCTGGCCACGCCGTCCACGCTGGCGATGCCGTTGTCCACGGTGATGAGCACCTCGGCGCCGGTGGCGGCCACGCGCTCGGCGATCGGCGGCGTGAGGCCGTAGCCGTCGACCACGCGATCGGGCACCAGGTAGTTCACATGGCGCGCGCCCAGCAGGCGCAGGCCGCGCACGGCGACCGCGCAGGCAGTGGCGCCGTCGCAGTCGTAATCGGCCACCACGCACAGGCGCCGGCCGGCGCGAATCGCATCGGCCAGCAGCACGGCAGCCTCGCGCGTGCCCTTCATGGTGGCGGGCGGCAGCAGGCGTGCCAAGCCGTCGTCGAGGTCGGCAGCCGACAGCACGCCGCGCGCCGCATACAGGCGCGCCAGCAGCGGGTGCACGCCGGCCTGCTCCAGCGCCCAGGCGCTGCGGGGCGGGATCTCTCTTGCTACGATTTTCATAGCTGCTCGAGCACGCTGGACGGGCGCTGGCGGCCGAAACGGCTCAGAAAACGCTGCACCAGGCCGCGTTGCACGGGGGCCCAGCGCTGCGCGACGCGGTCGCCGCAGAGCGTGAGGACGACGGCCTCACCGCGCCGGCTGCGGGCCAGCAGCTCGGCGATGGGGCCGGCGTCCAGGGCCTGCCAGGCGCGCGCCCAGGCTTCGCCGTCGTCCTGCAGGGCGGCATCGCGCAGCGATCCGTCGATGGTCGAAGCCACGGCGAGGGCCGGCGGGGCAGAGGGCAGCCGGCCGGTGCCGCTCAGCCAGAAGGAATTGATCGGCAGCAGGCCGCGCGCGGTGCGCTCGTCGTTCACCCGCGTGGTGTACAGCAGCATCTGCATCTCGTTCTGCAGCCGCCGCAGCGGCCGTGCCGCGTCGGACATGGGCAGCCACTGCGCGAGGGGCTGGCCGATGGCGCGGTCCGGCGAGGCGGTGGCCAGGCCGTCGAACAGCGCGCTGCGCGCCAGCCAGTGGCCGGGCCGCGCGGTGGCGAAGAGCGCGATGCCGTCCTCCTCGAAGAAGGGGCGCGCGGCGGCCAGCAGGGCGTCGGATTCGGCCGCTTCGATGGCCATGCGCGCAGGGTCGCCCAGCACCACCTCGCTCATGCCGACCTGCCAGTGGCACAGCGTCACCTGGCCCCAGGCCGCGTCCCGCGCCCCGGGCAGGTCGGCGCGCTGCGCCTCCAGCGCGGCCCAGGGCAGCATGCCGTCGCCGGCCTGCAGGCCCCATGCGCGCGCCAGCGCGCGCTCGTGCGGGGGGGAGAGGGTCTCGTCGTCCTGCGCGTCCTGGTCCTGCACCGCCAGGCGGGCCAGCAGGGCTTCGAGCTGCGGCAGCTGCAGCGTGGGCAGCGTGGCGCGGCAGGCCAGCGTCAGGCGGCCGGCGAAGGGAACGATCAGGGCGTGGGGCGGGCTCGCGTCACCGGGGGCAAGGGACATGCCCCTATTGTCGCGCCCGCCATGGGGACACCAGGGGGCGATGCCACAATCCCCGCCACCTCCACTGCGGTGGCCGGCGGGCGTTGCGGCCCGCCCGGATCCCAACGACATGCAACTCCCCTACGAACTCCAGCTCGGCTGGCGCTACACCCGGGCCGGCCGGGCGACGCGGCGCAACGGCTTCATCTCCTTCATCTCGGGCGTGTCGATGCTGGGCATCGCGCTCGGGGTGGCGGCGCTGATCATCGTGCTGTCGGTCATGAACGGCTTCCAGAAGGAAGTGCGCGACCGCATGCTGGGCGTGGTCTCGCACATCGAGATCTTCTCGCGCGACGGCCAGGCCTTGCAGGACCTGGACGCGATCATGGCCGCCGCGCGCAAGAACCCCGAGGTGGTGGGCGCGGCGCCCTACATCGCCTCGCAGGCCCTGGTGGCGCGCGGCGAGGACATGAAGGGCGTGCTGGTGCGCGGCATCGAGCCGAAGCTGGAGCCCGAGGTCACCGAGTTCAGCAACTCGGCCACCAACGGCGCGCTCGACAAGCTGGTGCCGGGCGAGTTCGGCATCGTGCTGGGCGGCGAGCTGGCGCGCTCGCTCTTCGTGCGGCCGGGCGACCAGGTGACGCTGATCGCGCCGGGCGGGCAGGTCACGCCGGCCGGCGTCGTGCCGCGGCTGAAGCAGTTCACGGTGGTGGGCACCTTCGAATCGGGCCACTACGAGTACGACTCGGCGCTGGCGATGATCCACGAGCAGGACGCGGCCAAGGTGTTCCGCCTGGAGGGACCGACCGGCATCCGCCTGAAGCTCAAGGATTTGAACATCGCGCGCGAGGTGGCCGACCAGCTGGCGACGACGCTGCCGGGCCAGTTCCTCATCCGCGACTGGACACGCCAGAACAAGACCTGGTTCGCGGCCGTGCAGGTCGAGAAGCGGATGATGTTCATCATCCTCACGCTCATCGTCGCGGTGGCGGCCTTCAACCTGGTGTCGACGCTGGTGATGACGGTGACCGACAAGCGCGCCGACATCGCCATCCTGCGCACCCTGGGCGCCAGCCCGAAAAGCATCATGGGCGTGTTCGTGGTGCAGGGCGCGATGGTGGGCGTGATCGGCACGCTGGGCGGGCTCGGCCTGGGGCTGCTCATCGCCTACAACATCGACGTGATCGTGCCCTTCATCGAGCGGCTGCTGCACACCAGCTTCCTGCCCCAGGACATCTATCTCATCAGCCGCATGCCCAGCGACCCGCAGCGCGGCGACATCATGCCCATCACCGTCATTTCGCTCGTGCTCGCTTTCGCGGCCACGCTGTACCCGAGCTGGCGCGCCAGCCGGGTGAATCCCGCTGAGGCACTCCGTTATGAGTGATCCCGCACGTCAGGTGGTTCTGGAGGCGAGGGGCCTCACCAAGCGCTTCCACGAAGGCCGCATCGACCTCACGGTGTTGCACGGCGTCGACCTGGACGTGCGGGCGGGCGAGACGCTGGCCATCGTCGGCGCCTCGGGCTCGGGCAAGAGCACGCTGCTGCACCTCATGGGCGGGCTGGATGCGCCCAGCGCCGGCAGCCTGACGCTCATGGGCCAGGCCTTCGCGCGGCTCGACCCGGCCGCGCAGGGCCGGCTGCGCAACCAGCATCTGGGCTTCGTCTACCAGTTCCATCACCTGCTGCCGGAGTTCAGTGCGCTGGACAACGTCGCCATGCCGCTGCGCATCCGCCGCCAGACCGCGCACGAGGCGCACGAGGCGGCCCGGGCGATCCTGACCGCCGTGGGCCTGGGCCAGCGCGTGCAGCACCGCCCGGCCGAACTGTCGGGCGGCGAGCGCCAGCGGGTGGCCATCGCACGCGCGCTGGTCACGCAGCCGGCCTGCGTGCTGGCCGACGAGCCGACCGGCAACCTGGACCGCGCGACGGCCGACGGCGTCTTCGCGCTGATGCTGCAGCTGGCCCGCGAGCGCGGCACCGCCTTCGTCATGGTCACGCACGACGATGCGCTGGCGGCGCGCTGCGACCGGCAACTGCGGCTGGTCGAGGGGCGGCTGGCCGGCTGAGCGCCGGTCGAACGTGGCACCGAGGGCCGACCGGCGCTGGCGCACTACGATGGGCCGATGTCTTCGAAGCCTTCTGCTCCCTCGATCGCGATTCCCGCCTCTGCGGTCCACGACCCCGTCCTCGCCCCGCCACTCAAGGGCTGGCCGCACGACGGCCCTGCGCTCGCCGCCTCCCGGGTCGGTGACCAGGGCTGGAACCTGCTGGCCGGCGACCTGCCGCTGCCGGTTGCCGTGCTCAAGCGCGAAGCGCTGGCCCACAACATCGCCTGGATGGCCGAGCGCACGCGTGCCTGGGGCGTGGAGCTGGTGCCGCACGGCAAGACCACCATGTCGCCGCAACTCTTCCGTCGCCAGCTGGAGGCGGGCGCCTGGGGCATCACCTTCGCCACCGTGATGCAGGTGGCCGTGGGCGTGGCGGCGGGCGTGCGACGCGCGCTGATCGCCAACGAGGTGATGGACGCGTCCGACCTGGCGCACCTGGCCGCGCTGCGTCGCCGGCATGCGGACCTGCGCGTGATCTTCCTCGTCGATTCGAAGGCCCAGCTCGCGCTGATCGAGGCCTGGCAGGCGCGGCAGGAAGAGGCGGTGCCCCCCTTCGAGGTGCTGCTTGAGATCGGCTTCGGTGGCGGGCGCACCGGCGTGCGCAGCGAGGCCGAGGCGCTGGCCCTGGCGCAGGCGCTGCACGCCAGCCCGGCGGTGCGCTTCGCCGGCATCGAGTGCTACGAGGGCCTGTGGGCCAAGGGCGAGAGCGGCGCCGACCGCGCCTGGGTCGACACGCTGATGGACCGGGTCGACGCGGTGGCGGCCGAGTGCGTGCGCGCGGGCCTGTTCGAGGGCGAGGAGTTCATCGTCTCGGCCGGCGGCTCGGCCGTGTTCGACCTCGTGGCGGCGCGGCTCAGGCCGGCGCTGGGCCGCCCGGTGCGCGGACTGCTGCGTTCGGGCTGCTACGTCACGCACGACCACGGCACCTACACCCGCATGATGGAGGCGATGGCGCCGCGCCTGGGCTGCCCAACCGGTTGCGATGTCGCCGACATGCTGCGGCCCGCGCTCGAGGTGTGGGCGCTGGTGCAGTCCTGCCCCGAGCCGGGCCTGGCCATCGTCGGTGCCGGCAAGCGCGACCTGTCCTTCGACATGGGGATGCCGGTGCCCATCGCACGCGCGGCGGCCGGGCAATCCAGCGCGCAGCCCGTGCCGGCCGGCTGGCGCATCGATGCGCTCAACGACCAGCATGCGTACCTGCGCTGGGAGGCCGGCGATGCGGCGCTCGCGGCGCAGGCACCGGTGGCGGGCGAGCGCATCGGCCTGGGCATCTCGCACCCCTGCACCACCTTCGACAAGTGGCACTGGATGCCGGTCGTCGACGAGGCCTACCGGGTGTGCGATGCGGTGACGATGCAGTTCTGATATCGCGAAAGAACCATCGATGCACCCACCGCCCACCGGGTCGTCCATGACGCCCGACACCGCCTTCCTGCCGCTGCGCCTGCCGCCGGGTGCCGACCTGCGCCGCGCGCTGGAGGAGGCGGCGGCCGGCTTCGCGCCCGAGGGCTGCTTCGTCGTGAGCGGCATCGGCAGCCTGCAGGATGCCCAGCTGCGCCCGGCCGGCCTCGATGCCACGAGGCGATTCGGCGGCCCGTGGGAGATCCTCAGCCTGGCCGGCACGCTCACGCGCGACGGCGCACACCTGCACATCGCGCTCTCGGGTGCGCAGGGCCAGGTGGTGGGCGGCCATCTGGTGCACGGCAACCGGGTGCGCACCACGGCCGAGGTGCTGCTGTGCCGGCCGGCCGGCTGGGTGCTGGGGCGCGGCCCCGATGCCGCCACCGGCTACGACGAGTTGCTAGTCCGTCGCTCGCCCTGAGCCAGGGCATGCGAGGTGCTATCGAATTGGTAGCGCCTCGCGCAGATTGGGCGGGCGCTGGCGGCCGATCTTGCTCTGGGCCTGGGCGGCCGGCCTACTGCGCCTTGGGGTCGCCGAACGGGCTGTCTTCCGGCGGTGCCTCGGTCGGCATGCGGAACTGTTCGCTGGCCCAGGCGCCCAGGTCGATGCCCTTGCAGCGCGCGCTGCAGAAGGGGCGGTAGGGGTTGTCGGCGGCGTAGCGGGCGTCCTCGCCGCAGGCCGGGCAGGGGACGGTGCGCACGGCACCGGGCGTCGGGCTCTTGCGGCCGCTGCTCATGCGCACAGCGTCAGCTCGAAGGGCGCATCCTTGGTGCTCGGATGCAGCTTGTCGTCGGCCTCGTGGCGCATCAGGCGCACCGACACCATGAGGCGGTTGCCGCTGATCTCGGGCACCAGGCCCAGGGCCGGGTCGATGCGCAGGCGCAGCAGCTGGAAGCTGCGGCCCTGCGGCAGGGTCTGCTGGAACTGGCCCCCTGCGGCCATGACCTTGTAGGGCACGTCGGCGTCGCGCAGCAGCTTGAGCAGCAGGAAGACCGCCTCGGCCAGCGGCGCCAGCGTGGAGGCCCAACGTTCCAGGTCCTGGCGGCGGCTGGCGCTGCTGCGGTGCTGCCAGGCGTAGTAGGCGGGCAGGTCGAATTCGCAGGTGCCGGCGGGAATGCCGACGCGGCTGCGCACGCCCATGAGCCATTCGTTCTCGGTCAGCGCCTGCCCGGCCTTGCCCGGCATCGCGTTGAGGGCCGCGAAGTTGCGTTCGAGCTGGCCGATGACCTGGTCGAGCACCGACTCCTGGATCGCCGGGTTGCCGCGGTAGCCGTTGAACGCGGCCTTGTGCTTGTCGAGGTCGCGCAGCACGTCGGCCTTGAGGTCGGCACGCGCCGCGACGTCCATGATCTCGAAGATGGTGACCACCGCGTAGTGGTGGCTCAGCGCCGAGTCGGCCGCGACCAGCTCGCCGAGGCGGCGAAAGAGGTGCTCCAGCCGCAGGTAAGTGCGAATGCGCTCGTTGAAGGGGTATTCGTAAAGGATCACGTCGCTGGCGAGGTTGGAACAACCGCTTCGACGGGCCATGATAGCCTCATGAGCCCGTCCGGTCGTGTCAGTCCAGGCGCTTCCTGACCTCTTGCAGCATGGCTTTTCCCAGCGAGACCTGTCCCAGCATGGACAGGTGCGTGTCGTTGGGGAAGTAGAAGTCCTGCGTCGCGAAGCGGGCCTGCTGGGCCCACGTGAAGAGATCGGGGCCCAGCGCCGGGTGCGCCTTCAACAGGTCGACGAAGGGCGAAGAGTGCTGCGGGTCGAGGTACACCGTGGTCTTGTTGGGGATGATCATCCACAGCAGGTCCAGCGATGGGTTGGCGGCGGTGAGACGCTGCATGCGCTCGAAGGTCTGCGCCGTCAGTGGGCCGTTGTCGATGTCTTCCTTGAAGAAGGGCACGCGGTCGCAGGCGAGGTGGGAAAACTGCTTGCAGCCGTCCGGGACCAGCCGCACCAGGGTCTCATCCCCGTGCTGGGTGTCGCCCTGCGCGCGCATCGCCTTACGGGTGTTGAGCCAGGTGATGGGGCCGGTCGTGAGCTTGGCGGCCCAGTTCAGGCCCGGCGGCGGCTTCTGCGTCAGCGGGCCGAGAAAGGGCTCGGTCTTCAGCTCGAGCCGGCGCTCGACCATGTGGCTGCACTGTTCGCTGCGTCGCATGCGTTCGTCGAAGGCGCGTTCCACGCTTTCCGCGATCACCATCCGGCCCTTGAAGCCCTGCCGGCGGACCCAGTCGGTGAAGTCGCCGCACATGTAGCCGACCTGGCCCCAGTAGGTGGTGCTCACCTTGTAGCCAGCCTGCACCAGAGACGCCTGCCAGCGGTAGGTCATCGAGAAGCTGTCGCCCAGCACCAGGATGTCGGCCTGGTCGAGCGGCACGGCGCGCAGGTGGGCGGGATCGAGGACCGGCGGGTCGTGCCGCCAGCCGAACTGCGTTTCGGACAGCCTGCCGATGCGGGTGAGGTCGCCATAGGGCGCCGGTGTGAACAGCGTCCAGACCAGGAGCGCCGAGATGATGGCGAAGCCCACCCCGAAGGTGGCGAGCCAGAGCGAGGCGACTTTCTTCATATCAGTCGCGCCCGGCCGCCCGAAGCGACTGATGCGCCCCCTCGGGGGGCAGCGGACCGCGCGAAGCGGGGGAGCGTGGGGGCTGTGTCATATCAGTCGCGCCCGGCCGCCCGAAGCGACTGATGCGCCCCCTCGGGGGGCAGCGGACCGCGCGAAGCGGGGGAGCGTGGGGGTTGTGTCATTTCGGCGCATCCGTGTGCGGCTCCCCGATCGCTGCGCGCACATCGTCCAGCATGCGGCGACCGAAGTAGAGCTGACCTGCCATCGACCAGTGGTTGTCGTTGGGCCAGTAGAGGTCCTGGATGTCCCGGCGCGCAAGCTGCGCCGGGGCGAAGAGGTCCGGCCCGATGCCCAGCGCCTGTGCGCGCGCGCTGAAGGCCGCGTTGCGCTGGGTGTCGAGGTAGACCGTGGTCTTGTTGGGGATCACCATCCACCGCACCGTCAGCGGACGGGCCTGGTCGGCAAAGCGCGCCATGAAGTCAGCGTCGGCCGTGGTCAGTTCGGGCGTGGTGCGCTCGATCTCCAGGAACAGGCTCTTGTCGCAGACGCGGCTGCTGAACTGCCGGCAGCCGTCCTGGACCGGACTGGCGAACACGGTGCTGCCCCAGCGTCCGGCCTCGAAGGTCACCAGGTCGTTGGTCTTCAGCACCTCGCGGGTGTGCAGGTAGGTGACCAGTCCGCTGGTCAGCTTGGCAGCGGTGTTGAGCGCGAAGCCCGCCGGCGGGTGCGAAGGGTTGGTGGTCGGCGTCGGGCTGGGCGCAAAGGGCTGGCGGCCCATGGGCTTGCAGCTGCGCATGGCCTCCAGGCGCTCGGGCAGCAGGAACTCGATGCTCTCGATGAGCACCAGCCGCCCGCGAAAACCGGCGCTCTGGAGCCAGGCACCGATGTCGCCGCAGGGCGTCGGCACCTTGTCCCAGTGGACGGTCGCGACCTTGTAGCCGGCGGCGACCAGGACGCTCTGCCAGGCGAAGTAGTGGCTGAAGCTGTCGCCGATGACAAACACGTCGGCCTGATCGACGGGCGCCTGCCGGATCAGCGAGAAGTCGATCGGAGGCGGCACGCGCAGCGGCTCGAAGTGGTACTCCGAGACCTGGCCGATGCGCGTCAGCGCGCCCGCGGGGATGCGCGTGAAGAGCGTGACGATCATCATCGCCACGATCACGGCGAAGCCCGCCGCAAATATGCTCAACCAAAGCCTTGCAGGACGCATGTCGGAGGTCAGAGGCAGCACCTTGGCTGCCGCACGGAAACGCGCCGGCTGCAGCCGGCGAGCGAAGCGACGCCCTCAAGGCACCCGAGGAACTGGCTTCGCCACGCCTCTGGGTGCGCCCCCCTCCAAGCCGAAGGCGCCAGTGAGGGGGGAGTCGCGAAGCGGCTTGGGGGGTGCTTCATCTCAAAACTGGAAGTACAGGAAGGGGCTGTACGTCCCCAGTTTGGAAATCGAGAGGCCCAGGAGCACCACGCAGAACAAGGCGATGGCCACGGTGGCGACGCGGGACAGCTGTGGCCGTTGCACCAGGCGCTGGACTTGCGGCACCCAGCGCTGCAGCGTGATCGTGGGCGGAAGCGCCAGGCAGATGAAGAGGCCCACCAGCAGCGTCTGGAAGAACTCGGGCTTGCGGTAGGGGATGTTGAATTCAGTGAACGCCGTCAGCTCCGTGCCGTTGAGGCCCAGCATGCCCTTGTAGAGGTGCATGGCGGTGGTCATGCTGTCGGCGCGGAACACCACCCATGCCACCATCACGCACAGGAAGGTGAGCAGCCAGCGCAGCGGCATGCTCCATCGGCTCGGGGGACGGCCCTTGCGCACCTTGGCGTTCCACAGGTGGTTGACGACGAGGAAGGCGCCGTGCAGCGCGCCCCAGATCACGAAGGTCCAGGCCGCGCCGTGCCACAGGCCGCCCAGCAGCATGGTGAGGAAGAGGTTGAGGTAGCGGCGCGCCTCGCCCAGCCGGTTGCCGCCCAGCGGGATGTAGAGGTAGTCACGCAGGAAGGTCGACAGCGAGATGTGCCAGCGCCGCCAGAAGTCGATGATGCTGGTCGACTTGTACGGTGAATTGAAGTTCAGCGGCAGGTGCACCCCCAGGCACAGCGACAGGCCCACGGCCATGTCGGAATAGCCCGAGAAGTCGAAGTAGATCTGCAGCGTGTAAGCAAGCACGCCGAACCAGGAGCTGCCGAGGCCGGGCACGGTGCCGCCCTGCACGCCGTGGAACACCATGTCGGCGTACTGGCCCATCTTGTCGGCGATCAGCAGCTTCTTGGCCAGGCCGAAGGTGAAGATCGCCAGGCCGAGCGCGAACTTGTTGCCGTCGATGCGGTAGGTCGCCGGGTTGGCGAACTGCGGCATCATCTGCGCGTGGTGCAGCACCGGCCCCGCGATCAGGTGCGGGAAGTAGGTGACGAAGAGCACGTAGTGCACGAAGCTGCGCTCGCGCACCTTGCCCTGCCAGCAGTCGACCAGGAAGGCGATCTGGGTGAAGGTGTAGAACGAGATGCCGATGGGCAGGGCGACGTGCAGCAGGGGCAGGGGCGCGATGCCCGCCGCGACCAGCCCGTCGTTGACGTTCGCCACGAAGAAGTCGGCGTACTTGAAGATCCCCAGCACGACGAGGTTGACCGTCAGCGCGATCACCAGCATCCGCTTGCGGCCAGCGTCGGAGCGTTCGGGCTGGGGCGTGAGCCGCAGGCCGAACCAGTAGTTGATGCAGATCGAGCCGATGAGCAGGGGCAGCGCCTTGACGCTCCACCAGCCGTAGAAGAAGAGCGATGCCAGTGCGAGGAAGCCGGCCGCTGCCCGCGTGTTGCGCCATCCGATCAGGAAGAAGCCGATCACGACGATCGGAAAGTAGACGAAGATGAACGCGTAGGAGTTGAACAGCATCTTGGGAAGCGCGAGTCGCGGGGTCGGCGTGCCTGCGCTGTCTTCTTGTTGGCGGGGGCCGCCGGAGGTGGCGGTGCGCGTGCGGCGAACGCGCGATTATCGCAAGGCGGCGCCCAGCCACCGGTTCCACAGACTCTGCACCTGGCCAGCGAGTTCCTGGACCGTGACGCCGTCGTTGAAGAGCACCGCATCGGCCGCGGCCCGGCGCGCGGCGCGCGTCGCCTGCTGCGCGATCACGGTCCGTACCGTGTCGTCGCTCCAGCCGGAGCGGGCCATCACCCGTTCGCGCTGTGTCTGCGTGCTGGTGTCGACGACCAGCACCTTGTCGACCAGGCCGCGCCAGCGCCCCGATTCGACCAGCAGCGGGACGTCGAAGATGACTGCCGGGGCCTTGGCCAGCCCGGCCTGACGCTCGCACTCGGCCCCGATGAGCGGGTGCAGGATGCCCTCGAGCACCCGCTTGGCTCCCGTGTCGGCGAAGACCCGCTCCCGCATGCGGGCGCGATCCAGGGCGCCGGTCGCGTCGGCGATGTCCGCACCGAAGGCCCGGACGAGTGCGGGCATGGCAGGCCCACCGGCCACGGTCAGGGAGCGGGCAATGGCGTCGGTGTCGACGATGGCGGCGCCCAGCGCCTGCCACAGGGCAGAGACGGTGCTCTTGCCGCTCCCGATGCCCCCCGTGAGGCCGATGCGCCGCATGTCGGGTTCCGTCAGGCGATCAGCGCCTTGAACGGGAAGGCGAAGGGCACCCAGGCCCGCACCGTCTCGGGGCCGATGGCCAGGCAGACCAGGCCGGCACCGGCCAGGAAGGGGCCGAAGGAGATCGGGATGTCCTTGTGCGCCAGCCGGCCGGCCACGAGCAGCAGCCCACCGAGCACGGCGCCCACCAGCGAGGAGACCAGGACGATGGCGATCAGGTAGTCGGCGCCGAGCCATGCGCCCAGGGCCGCCAGGAGCTTGAAGTCGCCGAAGCCCATGCCTTCCTTGCCCGTCGCCAGTCGGTAGAGGTGAAAGATCAGCCACAGGCTGAGGTAGCCCGCGACGGCGCCCCAGACGGCGCTGGGCAGCGGAACGCCGGTGAGCCCACAGGCCGAGGCGATGAGGCCAAGCCAGAGCAGCAGGTAATTGAGCGAATCGGGCAGCAGCTGCGTGTCGAGATCGATCATGAACTGGCACACGAGCAGGGCACAGAACGCGGCCCACGCGGCGCCGGTGAACGTGAGGCCGAAGCGCCAGGCGCAGAGAGCGAAGAGGGCACCCGTCGCCAGTTCGACTGCCGGGTAGCGCCAGCCGATCGAGGTGCCGCAGGCCGAGCATCGGGCGCGCAGCACCAGGAAGCTCAGGACCGGGATGTTCTCGTACCAGCGGATGCGATGGCCGCAGTGCCCGCAGCGCGATGCCGGCCGCGCCAGCCCCAGCGGTGGCAATGCGTCGATCTGCTGGAGCGCCTCGTCGGCATGCGCCACCAGAGGCGCAGGCGCCGCGGACGCCGTGCCGAACACCAGTTGCCACAGGCTGGGCGCCTGCTGGCTCGACGAGAGGTTGGCCACCGCATCCGTCAGCCAGCCCCGGTAGAGCATCTTCGGCAGGCGGTGGATGACGACGTTGAGGAAGCTGCCGATGAGCAGGCCCAGGACGCCGCCGACGACGGCGTCGACAAGCACCATCTCCCGCATCAGACGACTTGGCCGAGCTTGAAGATGGGCAGGTACATCGACACCACGATGCCGCCGATGATGGTGCCGAGGATCACGATGATGATGGGTTCCATCAGGCTCGACAGGCCGGCCACCATGTCGTCGACTTCGGATTCGTAGAAATCGGCGGCCTTGCCCAGCATGTGGTCGATGGAGCCGGACTCCTCGCCGATGGCCGTCATCTGCAGCACCATCGAGGGAAAGAGGTTGGCGTTCGTCATGGCCGTGGTCAGGCTGGTGCCGGTCGACACCTCCTGCTGGATCTTGACCGTCGCGTCGCCATACACCGTGTTGCCCGAGGCGCCGCCGACGGAATCGAGGGCCTCGACCAGCGGCACGCCGGCCGCGAACATGGTGGCCAGCGTGCGCGTCCAGCGCGCCACGCAGGACTTGTCGATCAGCGCGCCGAAGATCGGCAGCTTGAGCAGCAGCCGGTCCATGAAGCGCTGCACCCGCTCGTTGCGCTTCCAGGCCTGGATGAAGAAGTACAGCCCGCCGCCGATCACGCCGAAGATCAGCCACCAGTAGGCGACGAAGAACTCGCTGACCGCCATCACGAACAGCGTCGGCGCGGGCAGGTCGGCACCGAAGGACGTGAACACCTGCTTGAAGGCCGGGATCACGAAGATCATGATGATCGCGACCACCACGAAGGCCACCACGATCACGGCGGTGGGGTACATCAGGGCCGACTTGATCTTCGACTTGATGGCTTCCGTCTTCTCCATGTACGTGGCGAGACGGTCCAGCAAGTCTTCCAGGATACCGGCCGCTTCGCCGGCCTCGACCAGGTTGCAGTACAGGTTGTCGAAGTACTTCGGGAACTTGCGGAAGGCCGACGACAGCGAGGTGCCGGTCTCCACGTCGGTCCGGATGTCGTTGAGCAGCCGGGTGACGTTGGCGTTGGCATTGCCGCGCCCGACGATGTCGAAGGCCTGAAGCAGCGGCACGCCGGCCTTCATCATGGTGGCGAGCTGTCGGGTGAAGATCGCGATGTCCTTCGGCTTGATGGCCTTGCCGGAGCGCATGCGGCGCTTCTTGATCTTCGATGCCAGCACGCCCTGGCGGCGCAGGCTGGCCTGCACCTGGTTCTCGCCTGCGGCACGCATCTCGCCGCGCACGACCTTGCCGTTGCGGTCCCGTCCCTCCCATTCGTAGACGGTTTCCTTGGCGTTTCTGCTGGTTTGGACGGCGGTTGCCATGCGAATCTCCAATGTCGCGTCACTCGTTGGTGACGCCGACCACTTCCTCGAGCGAGGTCAGCCCCTGCATGACCTTCTGCAGGCCAGAACGGCGCAGGGAGCGCACGCCTTCGCGTTCCGCCTGGGCGGCGATGTCCAGCGCGCTGCCGTCGCGCAGGATGATCTTCTGGATCTCCTCGCTGATCGGCATCACCTGGTAGATGCCGACCCGGCCCTTGTAGCCGCCGTTGCACGCTGAACAGCCGACCGGCTTGTAGGGCTTCCAGGAGCCGTCGAGTTCGGCTTCCTTGAAGCCCGCGTCGAGCAGCGCCTGGCGGGGGATCTCCGGCGCCGGCGCCTTGCAGTTGGCGCACAGGCGTCGTGCCAGGCGCTGCGCGGTGATCAGGATCACGCTGGACGCGATGTTGAAGGGCGCGATGCCCATGTTGCGCATGCGCGTGAGCGTGGTCGGCGCGTCGTTGGTGTGCAGCGTCGACAGCACCAGGTGGCCCGTCTGCGCCGCCTTGATGGAGATGTCGGCGGTTTCGAGGTCGCGGATTTCGCCGACCATGATGATGTCGGGATCCTGGCGCAGAAAGGCACGCAGCGCCGCGGCGAAGGTGAGGCCGGCGCGTTCGTTGACGTTGACCTGGTTGACGCCGGGCAGGTTGATTTCCGACGGGTCTTCGGCCGTCGCGATGTTGACGCCCGGCTTGTTGAGCAGGTTCAGGCAGGTGTACAGCGACACCGTCTTGCCCGAACCGGTGGGGCCGGTCACCAGGATCATGCCGTACGGGCGGCTGATGGCGTCCATCAGGCGCTGCTTCTCCTCGGGGTCGTAGCCCAGCGCGTCGATGCCCAGGCGGGCACTGCTGGGGTCGAGGATACGGATCACGATCTTCTCGCCGAACAGGGTCGGCAAGGTGCTCACGCGGAAGTCGATGACCCGGTCAGGGCCGACCTTGAGCTTCATGCGGCCGTCCTGCGGCACGCGCTTCTCGGAGATGTCCAGCTTCGAGATGACCTTGATGCGGGAGGACAGCTTGTCCTTAATCACCACCGGCGGGCTCGCGACCTCCCGCAGTTCCCCGTCGACGCGGAAGCGCACCCGGTAGTTGTGCTCGTAGGGCTCGAAGTGGATGTCCGAGGCGCGCATGCTGAATGCGTCCAGCAGCATCTTGTGCAGGAAGCGCACGACGGGCGCATCCTCGACCTCCGCAGCGGCCTGGTCCGGCGCGTCAGAAGATTCGCTCGCCGCTTCGTCGAACTCGAACTCGCCACCGATGATGTTGTCGATGGTCTCGGCTGCACTGACCGCCGCCGCCTCGACCATGCGCGACAGCTTGTCGTACTCGGCGATGACCCAGTCCACGCCCATCTGGGAGGCGAACTTGATCTTCTCCACCGCCTGCTGGTCGGACGGATCGGCCGTGGCGACGATGAGGCGGTTGTTGCGCTTGCCGAGGACGACGATGCGGTAGGACTGGCAGAGCTTGGCGTCCAGCAGGTCCTTGGGCAGGCGCTGCGGGTCGATCGCGTCCAGATCGAGCAGCGGGGCGCCGAAGGCGCTGGAGAGGGTGTGGGCGAGATCGGAGGCCGAAACCGCGCCGCTACCGGTCAGTTCGGCAATGAAGCTGCTGCGCGAGGTGCGCGACTTCTGGTAGATCTCTTCGGCCGCCTTGGCCTGCAGCTTGCCGGCCGAGATCAGTGCGCGGGCCAGCCCCGGCAGGGCGACGGAGGCACTTTCTTTGGCAAGGGGATCGGCGGCAGCCATTCAGCAGATGTAACAGACGTGAAAATTTGATTCACGATCATCGCTGATCGACCTGGTACTGTAAATCGCAAGCCCGCAACAGTTGTGCGCAGCATTTCGCATTACATGACCAAGACTGGTCGGGGTGAGAGGATTCGAACCTCCGGCCTCTACGTCCCGAACGTAGCGCTCTACCAGGCTAAGCTACACCCCGATGTGCCAGATTTGAAACTCGACCTTCGTTGGTGACTTAGGCTCGGCGTTCAAGCAACTGAGCCGCCAATTGTAGCAAACCTTCTGTGAAGGAATTGGGCGGCAGCATCGCCAACGCGTCGATCGCGCGTTGTGCCTCGGCCGCCGCCGCGGCGCGCGTGGCGTCGAGGGCACCGGTCTCCTTCACCACCGCGATGAGCTGGGGCAACCGACTCACGTCGCCCTGCTGGATCGCGCTGCGGACCAATTCGGCCTGCTCGGGGCGGCCGCGCTGCATGGCGAAGATCAGGGGCAGGGTGGTCTTGCCTTCACGCAGGTCGTCGCCCACGTTCTTGCCCGTTTCGGCGGCATCGCCCGCGTAGTCGAGCACGTCGTCGACCACCTGGAACGCCGTCCCGAGTGCCTGCCCGTAACGGGCGCAGGCCGCCTCGACATCGGGCGATGCGCCCGCCAGCACCGCGGCGAGCTGGGTGCTGGCCTCGAACAGCTTGGCGGTCTTGGACCGGATGACATGCAGGTACGCCGCTTCGTCCAGCGAGGCGTCCCCCATGTTCATCAGCTGGAGCACTTCGCCTTCGGCGATCACGTTGGTCGCATCGGCCAGGATCTCCATCACGCGCATGTCGCGCGAGTCCAGCATCATCTGGAAGGCGCGCGAGTACAGGAAGTCGCCGACCAGAACGCTGGCGGCATTGCCGAAGGACTCGTTGGCCGTGGGCCGTCCGCGCCGCATCGTCGACTCGTCGACGACGTCGTCGTGCAGCAGGGTGGCGGTGTGGATGAACTCGACCACGGCTGCCAGGTTGAAGCGCTGGCTGCCGGTGTACCCCAGGGCGCCGCACATCAGCAGCAACAAGGCAGGGCGAAGGCGCTTGCCGCCGGCGGCGATGATGTACCTCGAGACTTGGCTGACCAGCGGCACGCCGGTGTCCAGCCGGGCGGAGATGACCTTGTCCACCTCGGCCATGTCGCCGGCGATGAGGTCCAGGGCGGCAGAACTGGCGGAGGGGGTAGGGGCGGACAAGGGCAGCGGCGCCGGGGCGCGAGGGGTTCGAGGAAAGGCGCGGATTATAGGGAGCCGCCTCCGGTGAGCCGCCGGCGTGGGCGCATGTCTGGCGCGCAGGCCGTTCGCATGGTATAGTGGAAGGCTTCGCAGAATTCGCTGCGGAGCCATCTTCCGGGAACCTGTTCCTGGAATACCAAGAAGGGTCCCTATGTACGCGGTCATAAAAACCGGTGGCAAGCAGTATCGCGTTGCTTCCGGCGAAAAAATTAAAGTAGAACAGATTGCTGCGGACGTTGGCCAGGAAATCGTGATCGACCAGGTTCTGGCCGTCGGCAACGGCGCTGAAATCAAGGTCGGCACCCCCCTGGTGTCCGGCGCAACCGTCACGGCCACGGTCGTGGCGCACGGCAAGCACGACAAGGTTCGCATCTTCAAGATGCGCCGTCGCAAGCACTATCAGAAACGTCAAGGCCATCGCCAGCAGTTCACCGAACTGCAGATCGGCGCGATCGCCGGCTAACTGGAGCAGACACCATGGCACAGAAAAAAGGCGGCGGCTCTACGCGAAACGGGCGCGATTCCAAGCCCAAGATGCTCGGCGTGAAGGCCTTCGGCGGCCAGGTCGTCAGCGCCGGTTCGATCATCGTGCGCCAGCGCGGCACCCGCATGCACGCCGGCGTGAACGTCGGCGTCGGCAAGGACCACACGCTGTTCGCACTGGTCGATGGCCGCATCTCCTTCGGCACCAAGGGTGCGCTGAACAAGCACACGGTCAGCGTCACCCCGGTCTGAACTTCCTCGGAAGTCCAGCCCACCTCCGAAGCCCCGCCCTGTCGGGGCTTCGTCATTTCCGGGTCACGCACGCGTGACCTTCTTCCTGCTCGAGCCGCGCCGACGGTGCCGCGTTTGTAAACTCCCACTCCCATGAAGTTCGTCGACGAAGCCTTCATCGATGTCGCCGCCGGCGACGGCGGCAACGGCTGCGTGTCGTTCCGGCATGAGAAGTACAAGGAGTTCGGCGGTCCCGACGGCGGCGACGGCGGGCGCGGCGGCCACGTGCTGGCCGTGGCCGACGTCAACCTGAACACGCTGGTCGACTTCCGCTTCTCGCGCCGCCACGAGGCCAAGCGCGGCCAGCACGGCATGGGCTCCGACATGTTCGGTGCCGCCGGCCAGGACGTGACCCTGCGCATGCCGGTCGGCACGATCATCAGCGACGCCGAGACCGGCGAGGTGTTGTACGAACTGCTGACGCCCGGGGAGGTGATCACCATCGCCAAGGGCGGCGACGGCGGCTTCGGCAACCTGCGCTTCAAGTCCTCCATCAACCGGGCACCGCGCCAGAAGACGCCCGGCTGGCCCGGCGAACGCAAGAGCCTCAAGCTCGAACTCAAGGTGCTGGCCGACGTCGGCCTGCTGGGCATGCCCAACGCCGGCAAGTCGACGCTGATCAGTGCGATCTCCAACGCGCGGCCGCGCATCGCCGACTATCCCTTCACCACCCTGCACCCCAACCTGGGCGTGGTGCGCGTCGGGCCGGAGCAGAGCTTCGTCGTTGCCGACCTGCCGGGGCTGATCGAAGGCGCCTCCGAAGGTGCGGGCCTGGGCCACCTCTTCCTGCGGCATCTGCAGCGCACGCGCCTGCTGCTGCATGTGATCGACATGGCGCCCTTCGACGACAGCGTCGATCCCGTGGCGCAGGCCAAGGCGATCGTGGGCGAACTGAAGAAATACGACGAAGGGCTGTACAAGAAGCCGCGCTGGCTGGTGCTCAACAAGCTGGACATGGTGCCGGCCGACGAGCGCGAGGCGCGCGTCCAGGATTTCGTGAAGCGTCTGCGCTTCAAGGGACCGGTGTTCGAGATCTCGGCCCTCACGCGCGAGGGCTGCGAGCCGCTGGTGCAGGCCGTCTACCAGCAGGTGCGCACGCAGCAGCAGGCCGAGCAGCCGCCCGCCGAGGTCGATCCCCGCTTCACGCCCTCGGCCGAGTAGCCGATTCGTTTGCTATCGAATCGATAGCTATCCGCGCCCCATCCACGCCCGTTTTCGGCCCGTATGACTTCGAACTCCTTCACCTCCACCGTCCTGCGCGATGCGCGTCGCATCGTGGTCAAGGTGGGCTCCAGCCTGGTCACCAACGAAGGCCGCGGGCTCGACGAGCAGGCCATCGGTGAATGGTGCCGGCAGCTGGCGGCGCTGGTGCGCGACGGCCGCGAGGTGGTGATGGTGTCCAGCGGCGCCATCGCCGAGGGCATGAAGCGCCTGGGCTGGACGAGCCGCCCCAAGGAAGTCAACGAGCTGCAGGCCGCCGCCGCCGTGGGCCAGATGGGCCTGGCACAGATCTACGAGACCAAGCTGCGCGAGAACGGCCTGGGCAGCGCCCAGGTGCTGCTCACCCACGCCGACCTGGCGGACCGCGAGCGCTACCTCAACGGCCGCTCGACCCTGCTCACCCTGCTGGGCCTGGGCGTGCTGCCCGTGATCAACGAGAACGACACGGTCGTCAACGACGAGATCAAGTTCGGCGACAACGACACGCTGGGTGCCCTGGTGGCCAACCTCGTCGAGGCCGATGCGCTGGTGATCCTCACGGACCAGAAGGGCCTGTACACCGCCGACCCGCGCAAGGACCCGGCGGCCACCTTCGTGCACGAGGCCCAGGCCGGCGACCCGGCGCTCGAGGCCATGGCCGGCGGTGCGGGTTCGAGCATCGGCCGCGGCGGCATGATCACCAAGATCCTCGCCGCCAAGCGCGCCGCCGCTTCGGGCGCGTCGACGGTCATCGCCTGGGGCCGCGAGCCGGATGCGCTGCTGCGCCTGGCGGCGGGCGAATCCATCGGCACGCTGCTGGTCGCGCAGACCGCCAAGCACCAGGCCCGCAAGCGCTGGATGGCCGACCACCTGCAGATGCGCGGCTCGGTCACGGTCGATGCGGGCGCGGCCGCCAAGGTGCGTGGCGAGGGCAAGAGCCTGCTGCCGATCGGCATGACCGCGGTGGAGGGCGACTTCTCGCGCGGCGACGTGATCGCCATCCGCGATCCGCAGGGCCTCGAGCTGGCCCGCGGCCTGGCCAACTACTCGAGCGCCGAGGCGCGGCTGCTGTGCCGCAAGCCCTCGTCCGAGTTCGAGCGCCTGCTGGGCTATGCGGCAGAGCCCGAGATGGTCCACCGCGACAACCTGGTGCTCACGCGCACCGCAGGCTGAGCGCCGCCGGCTAGCGCAGGTAGTCCTCGGGCCGCTTGAGCTCGCGGATCATGTCCGATACCGAGGCGCGGGGCGCCCGTCCGCGGCACAGCGACTGCTTGGCGAGCTCCGAGGTGTAGATCGAGTTGCGGTCGTCGATCTTCTTCCACTCCGCGGTCGCCACCTGCGACCACCCGTCGCCGGCGTAGCGCGCGTAAGTCTTGTACTCGTCGGTGGAGCAGCGCACGGCCTCGTAGAAGGCATTGGTCGCGTTGCCGGCCTCGCGGTACGCAACGACCACGTAGCGCACCACGCCATCCGGCGTGACGGTCATGGTCTGCGGATCGACGCCGAACTTGAGGCTCATGTACGGCGGCATGGCCAGGGGCACCAGCCGCTTCATGTCGAAGGCCGGTGGCGGCGGCGCCTCGGTTTCCTTCCATTGCTCGGGCTCGTAGTCCCGGTGATGCAGATCGCCACCGCGCTCGATGATGCGCACCGGGTCTTCGGCAAGGGCCGGCCCGGCCGCCAGCCCGGCGGCCAGCGCGAGCGCCAGGCTAGCGAGGCGCATGCACCCCGTCGGGTGCGGAAGGCGGGGAAGAAGAGGAAGGCGATGCGGCATGTGAAGAGGGCGGGGCGTTGGGGTCGGGGTCGAAGGTCGCCCCCGGCGGAAGTTCGAAGGCCGGCTCGGCGCCGGCGATGGGTGCGGTGTGGCGATCGGCCTCGCGGCCGCGCATGCCATTGCGCAGGAAGCGGTTGCGCGTGTCCAGTCGCGGCAGGAAGCGCGCCAGCTCGGTCAGGGCCATCTCGTAGACGCCGCGCTTGAACTCGACCACCACGTCCAGGGGGACCCAGTAGTCGTGCCAGCGCCAGGCGTCGAACTCGGGATGGTCGGTGGCACGCAGGTTCAGGTCCCAGTCGTGGCCCACCAGCTGGAGCAGGTACCAGATCTGTTTCTGGCCCTTGTAGTGGCCGCGGGCGTCGCGGCGGATGAAGCGGTCAGGCACCTCGTAGCGCAGCCAGTCGCGCGTGCGGGCGACGATGCGGACATGCTCGGGCAGGAGGCCGACCTCCTCGTGCAGTTCCCTGAACATGGCCTGTTCGGGTGTCTCGCCCCGATCGATCCCGCCCTGCGGAAATTGCCAGGAATGGGTGCGGATGCGCTTGCCCCAAAAAACCTGGTTCTTCTGGTTGAGCAGGACGATGCCGACGTTGGGCCTGAAGCCGTCCCGGTCAAGCATAATCAAACCCCAATTTTTGAACTGGTTCGATTATGCATAGATGCATGAGGGGGCGCACCCCGCGTCGACCAGCCAGGGCCGTGCATGCGGCCCTTTGTATTTGCGCCTTGCTCCGGACTCCGCCGCACCGATGAAAGCCTCCCGATTCCTCGTCTCCACCCTCAAGGAAGCCCCGGCCGATGCCGAGGTGGCCAGCCACCGGCTGATGACCCGGGCCGGCATGATCAAGAAGCTCGGCGCGGGCATCTACACCTACATGCCCATGGGCCTGCGCGTGATCCGCAAGGTCGAGGCCATCGTGCGCGAGGAGATGGACCGGGCCGGTGCCGTGGAGCTGACCATGCCCGTCGTGCAGCCCGCCGAGCTGTGGCAGGAGAGCGGCCGCTTCGACAAGATGGGCCCCGAGCTGCTGCGCATCCAGGACCGCCACGAGCGCGACTTCGTCGTGCAGCCTACCAGCGAAGAGGTGGTGACCGACATCGCCCGCCAGGAGATCCGCAGCTACAAGCAGCTGCCGCGCAACTTCTACCAGATCCAGACCAAGTTCCGCGACGAGCGGCGCCCGCGCTTCGGCCTCATGCGCGGCCGCGAGTTCATCATGAAGGACGCCTACAGCTTCGACCGCAACCTCGACGGCGCCAAGGCCAGCTACCGCGCAATGGCCGACGCCTACCGCCGCATCTTCGACCGCTTCGGCCTGCGCTACCGGGCCGTGGCGGCCGACAGCGGCGCCATCGGCGGCGACCTGTCGGAAGAGTTCCAGGTCATCGCCGCCACCGGCGAGGACGCCATCGTCTACTGCCCCGAGAGCGACTACGCCGCCAACATGGAGAAGGCCGAGGCGCTCGCGCCCGCCGGCCCGCGCCCGGCCGCCGCCAAGCCGTTGACGAAGACGCCCACGCCCGGAAAGGCCACCTGCGCCGAGGTCGCCGAACTGCTGGGCGTGCCCCTGTCCACCACCGTCAAGTCGCTGGTGCTGGCCACCGACGTGCTTGACGAGGCCGGCCAGGTGAAGGGCGCCCAGGTCTGGCTGCTGCTGCTGCGCGGCGACCACGACATGAACGAGATCAAGGTCAGCAAGCTGCCGGGCCTGAACGCTGGCTTCCGCTTCGCGACGCTGGCCGAGATCGAGGCCCACTTCGGCTGCAAGCCTGGCTACCTCGGTCCGCTGAACCTGAAGCAGCCCGTCAAGGTGGTGGCCGACCGCGAGGTGGCCGTCATGGCCGACTGGATCTGCGGCGCGAACGAGATCGACTTCCACATGACCGGCGTCAACTGGGGCCGCGACCTGCCCGAACCCGAACTCGTGGCCGACCTGCGCAACGTCGTCGCCGGCGATCCCTCGCCCGACGGCAAGGGCGCCCTGGCCATCGAGCGCGGCATCGAGGTGGGCCACGTCTTCGTGCTCGGCACCAAGTACAGCCAGGCCATGAACGCCACCTTCCTGGAGGAGGACGGCAAGCCGCGCTTCCTGGAGATGGGCTGCTACGGCATAGGCATCACGCGCCTGCCGGCTGCCGCCATCGAGCAGAACCATGACGAGCGCGGCATCATCTGGCCCGACGCCATCGCGCCCTTCACCGTCGTGCTGTGCCCGATCGGCATGGACCGCAGCGAGGCCGTCAAGGCCGAGGCCGAACGCCTGTATGCCGAGTTGCTGGCCGCCGGCGTGGACGTGGTCCTCGACGACCGCAACGAGCGCCCCGGTGCCATGTTCGCCGACTGGGAACTGATCGGCGTGCCGCACCGCCTCACGATCGGCGACAAGGGCCTGAAGGACGGCATGGTCGAGTACCAGCACCGCCGCGACGCCGCAGCGACGAAGGTGCCCGTGGCCGAGGCCTTCGCCTTCCTGAAAGGCCGTCTGGCGGCATGAGCCCCCGCCCGGCCGCTCCGAAGGGGCTCGCACCGCAGGCAAAGCCGAAGGTACTCCGATGGGCGTGACGCCGGGCCTGTCGCGCCGGGGCCTGCTGCTGGCCGCGGCCGGCGCGCCCGCTGCAGTGGCCTGGCCCGGCGCCGCCTGGGCCGGCGCGCAGATCGAGGAGCCGCTGATCGACTCGGCGCGCACCGCGCTCTCGGCCGCGATCCACAACACGGCGCCGCCGGTGCCGGAGTTCAACGACACGGAGTCGCGCCTGCGCTACCTGCGCTGGCTGGGCGCCATGGGCGACCGGATCCGCCGCAAGGTGCCCGACCGGCAGGAGCGGATCGAGCTGCTGCAGACCATCTGGTACGAGGCGCGTCGCTCCGGGCTGGAAGTGAGCATGGTGCTCGGCCTGATCCAGGTCGAGAGCAACTTCCGCAAGTTCGCCGTCTCCAGTGCCGGCGCGCGCGGGCTGATGCAGGTGATGCCCTTCTGGACGCGCGTGATCGGCGACGGCGACGCGGGCAAGCTGTTCCACATGCAGACCAACCTGCGCTTCGGCTGCGTGATCCTGCGCCACTACCTCGACCGCGAGCGTGGCGACCTGTTCATGACGCTGGGCCGCTACAACGGCAGCCGCGGCCGCGCGCCGTACCCCAATGCGGTGTTCGCCAACCAGCGCAACTACGTCTTCGACGACCGTGCACCGACCGCGGTGGCGCCGGCCTGATCTGCTCCTGAATCGATAGCTGCCGGCGCCCGTCCCGTGGGCGTTGCAGACCCAAATCCCTGACAAGAACTCAGGCCGCCGCCTTGGCCGTCGCGGGGCCGCCGCGCGTGACCATCACCTGGTCGATGCGGTGGCTGTCCACGTCCATCACCTCGAAGGTGAAGCCGCCCCAGCTGACGCAGTCGGTGCGCTTGGGCACGCGGCGCAGCATCACCATCAGGAAGCCGGCCAGCGTCTCGTACTCGTCGGCATGCGGCAGCTCGTCGATGTCGAGCGCGCGCTGCACGTCCTGGATCGGCGTCACGCCGTCGATCAGCCAGGAGTTGTCGTCGCGCCGCACGATCTGCGGCTCCTCGTCCGATGGCGGCACCAGGTCGCCCATCACCGTGCTCATCACGTCGTTGAGCGTGATCACGCCGACCACCAGGCTGTACTCGTTGACCACGATCGCGAAGTCCTCGCCGGCCTGGCGGAACTGCTCCAGCACCTCGGTCAGCGTCAGGCGGTCGGGGATCACCAGCGCCTTGTGCAGCGGCAGGCCCTTGTCGAAATGCAAGGGTTCGCCCGACAGAACGCGGTGGAACATGTCCTTGGCATCGACATAGCCCAGCACGTGGTCGATGTCGCCTTCGCACACCGGGTAGGCCGAAAAGGGCTCGGCCACGATGCGCGCGCGCAGCACGGTCTCGGTGTCGTCCTTGTGCAGCCAGACGATGCGGTCGCGGCTGGTCATCACGCTGCTGACCAGGCGGGTGTCGAGCTCGAACACGTTGGCGATCACCTGCTGCTCGCGCACCGCCAGCACGCCGGCCTGTGCGCCGGCCTCGGTCATGGCCAGGATGTCGGCCGAGGTGATCTTGTCGTCGCGCTGGCTGGGCAGGCCCAGCAGCTTGAAGAGCAGGTCGGTACAGCGCATGAAGAGCCACACCACGGGCCCCAGCAGCGTGATGAAGAACTGCATCGCCGGCGCCAGCCGGATCGCCAGGCGCTCGGGCTCGTTCATGCCCAGGCGCTTGGGGAAGAGGTCGGCGAACACCAGGAAGATCGCGATGATGCTCACGAAGGACGCCGCGAAGGCCAGGCGCTGTGCCGTGTCGACGCTGAAGGCGAGTTCGAAGGCCTGCGCGAAGTACGGCGTGAGCGCGCCTTCGCCGACCACGCCGCCCAGGATGGCGACGGCGTTGAGGCCGATCTGCACGACGGTGAAGTAGCGCCCCGGCTGTTCCTGGAAACGCAGCACCTTCTCGGCGCGCGCCTCGCCCTCGTCCGCCATCTGGCGCAGCCGCAGGCGGCGCGAGGCCGCGAGCGAAATCTCGGCCAGCGAGAAGAAGGCGCTGGTCGCGATGAGGACGACGATGATCAGCAGGCTTTGGGTCAGGGGCATCGGTACGGGCGGCGCGGCCCGATCGGCCGCGCATGCCCGGAAGGATAGCGCCCTCTACTGCACGAAGCCGATGCGGCTGCGCGCGCTTGCCGTGCTGCGCGGCAGGTCCTCGATGCGGACCGTGTCGCGCTTGGCCAGCCGGGCGTTGCCGAAGCCGGTCATCAGCGCACGCCGCATCTCGCGCGGGGCCAGGGCCGCCAGGGCGTCGAGCACGTCGTCGGTCGGCTCGGGCGACAGATGGCGGCCCCAGTCGTGCTCGCCGCGGATCGAGCGGTACAGCTTGCCTGCGATCCGCCGCGCCTGCTCGAGGGAAGGCGCCTCCACCTCGAACACGTTCATGCGGTTGAGGATCGGCTCGGGCACCGAGCGCTCGTCGTTGGCCGTGCTCACCCAGATCACCTGGCTGGCGTCGATGGCCACCTCGGCGAACTCGTCCACGAAGCTGTGCGCCGTGTCGTGTTCCAGCAGCGAATAGAGCGCGCCCAGCGGGTCGTACTGCGCGTCGGCGCTGGCCTTGTCGATCTCGTCCACCACGATCACCGGGTTGGCGTACTGGCCGTCCACCAGCGCCTCGAAGACCTTGCCCGGCCGCGACCCCTTCCATTGCGAGGACGCGCCCGAGAGCAGCCAACCGGCCGTCATCGAACTCATCGGCACCAGCGACATGCCGGTGCCCAGCAACTCCGCCAGCCGGCGCGCGAAGTGCGTCTTGCCGATGCCCGGCGGGCCCAGCAGAAGCATGGGCGTCACCTCGAGGCCGTCGCGGCAGTCCTGGGCCAGGGCGACGTGGCGGCGCACGTCGTCCAGCGCATCGGTGAAATTGGGCAGTTCGTCGTACAGCGAGGCCATGTCCGGCACGCCGCTGGGCTTGACCTGGAAGCGCTCGGGCCCGCGTTCGAGCATGCGCTCGTAGGTGGTGCGCAGGTGCTCGTGTTCGCGCTCGGGCAGCTTGGCCAGCTTGCGCTCCACCTCGTGGGTCTGGTAGACGCTGCGCAGCTGCGCGACGGGCAGCTGGAAGGCAACATCGGCCGGGACGAGACTGCGGGAATCCATGGACACCTCCGAATCGAACACCGGACGATCACAGCATAAGCCGTGCCGGGTGGTCAATCGGCGGGAGCCGCCAGGGGGCGTGGCGGGGAGAACCGCCCAGCGCTTCAGACGCCGCCGGTCGGGTGCGTGGGGTCGACCCACAGCACCGTCTCGGGCTTCTCGACCGGTTCGATGTCGATGTTCACCGCCACCGCCTCGCCGTCGCTGCGGCACAGCACGCACTCGAGCGGCTCGGTGGCGCTGGCGTTGATCTCCTGGTGCGGCACGTAGGGCGGCACGTAGATGAAGTCGCCCGGGCCGGCCTCGGCCGTGAACTCGAGCTGCTCGCCCCAGCGCATGCGCGCCTTGCCGCGCACCACGTAGATGACCGACTCCAGGTGCCCGTGGTGGTGGGCGCCGGTCTTGGCGTTGGCATGGATGGTCACGGTGCCGGCCCAGAGCTTCTGGGCGCCCACGCGGGCGAAGTTGATCGCCGCGGCCCTGTTCATGCCTGGCGTCTGGGCCGTGTTCGTGTCGAGCTGGTTGCCGGGGATGACCCGGACGCCGTCGCGCTTCCACGCCGGCTCGGCATGGTCGTCGTGATCGTGGGGGTGATCGTGCGCCATGCCTGCGGCGGCCTTAGGCGGGTTGCGCGAGCACCTGCTGCAGCTCGCCCGACTCGTACATCTCCATCATGATGTCCGAGCCGCCGATGAACTCGCCCTTGACGTACAGCTGCGGGATCGTGGGCCACTGGCTGTAGTCCTTGATGCCGGCGCGGATCTCGGGGTCTTCCAGCACGTTGACGGTCTTCACGGCCTTGGGGTCGACGCCGCAGGCCTTGAGGATCTGGATCGCGCGGCCGGAGAAGCCGCACATCGGGAAGCTGGCCGTGCCCTTCATGAAGAGCAGGACTTCGTTGGTCTTGACGAGGTCGTCGATGCGTTGCTGAACGTCGCTCATGGTGGGTTCCTTCGTCGTGGAAGTGGGGCTGGAATGGCGGGTTGAAAGACTGGAGCGGATTATTTCACCGTGCGCCAGACCCCGCCGGAGCAACGGGCGATGCCGGCCAGGTCGTCGCGGCTTTGCACCTCGGTGAAGCCCCGATCGGCCAGCAGCGCACGCACCGCCGACGCCTGGTCGTGCCCGTGTTCCAGCAGCAGCCAGCCACCGTGGGCCAGGTGAGCGGGCGCGTCGGCCACGATGCGGCGGATGTCGCGCAGCCCGTCGGGGCCGCTCACCAGCGCACCGGCCGGCTCGTGGCGCAGGGCGGCCAGGTGGGGGTCGCCCTCGGCGATGTAGGGCGGGTTGGTGGCGATGAGCGCGTAGCCGTCGGGCCGGGCAGTGCCGGCGCCGTCCAGCCAGTCGGCCTGCCGGAAGCGCACCGGCAGGCCCAGGCGTTCAGCGTTGGCGCGCGCCACGGCCAGCGCGTCGGCGCTGGCGTCCACGGCGTCGACCTGTGCGTCGGGCCGCGCCTGCTGCAGCGCCAGGGCGATGGCACCGCTGCCGGTGCCCAGGTCGAGCACGGCGGGCGCCGCCACGTCCTTCAGACACTGGAGCGCCCAGTCGACCAGGGTTTCGGTGTCGGGCCGCGGCACCAGCACGCGGGCATCGACGGTCAGCGGCAGGCCGTGGAACTCTTTCTCGCCCAGCAGGTACGCGACCGGCTCGCCGGCCGCGCGGCGTTGGCACAGCGCTGCGAACGTCGCCGCGGCGCCCTCGGGCAGGGGGTCCGTGTCGTGCGCCAGCAGCCAAGCGCGTTCGTGGGCCGGGCGGCCCAGGGCGTGCAGCAGCAGGATCTGGGCGTCGAGCCGGTCCAGGCCGCGTGACGCAGCGCCGCGCAGGGCCTGTGCCAACATCACGCCGTTGCTATTGTTTTCATAGCTGCTTGCGCCCGTCCCGTGGGCGCCGGAGGCCGATTGGGCTTGGAAGTCTGCCGAATCCGCCATCAGGCCGTCGCCTCTTCCAGTTCCGCCAGCTGCTCGGCCTCGCGCGCGGCGCGCAGGGCGGCCAGCACCTCCGTCAGGTCGCCTTCCATGATGGCGGCCAGCTTGTAGAGCGTGAGGTTGATGCGGTGGTCGGTGAGCCGCCCCTGCGGGAAGTTGTAGGTGCGGATGCGGTCGCTGCGGTCGCCGCTGCCGATCAGGCCCTTGCGGGTGGCCGCCTCCTTGGCGGCGCGCTCGCTGCGCTCCTTGTCCTGCAGCCGGGCCTGCAGCACGCGCAGCGCCTGGGCCTTGTTGGCGTGCTGGCTGCGCCCGTCCTGGCATTCGGCCACGATGCCGGTGGGCAGGTGCACCACGCGCACGGCCGAGTCGGTCTTGTTGATGTGCTGGCCGCCGGCGCCGCTGGCGCGGAAGGTGTCGATGCGCAGGTCGGCCGGGTTCAGCGTGATGGCCTGCGCCTCGTCGGGCTCGGGCATCACGGCCACGGTGCAGGCGCTGGTGTGGATGCGGCCCTGCGTCTCGGTGGCCGGCACGCGCTGCACACGGTGGCCGCCCGATTCGAAACGCAGCGCGCCGTACACGTCCTCGCCCTCGACGCGCAGCACGATCTCCTTGTAGCCGCCGATCTCGTTGGGCGACTCGCTCATCACCTCCACCTTCCAGCCCCGGTTGGCGGCGTGGCGCGTGTACATGCGCGTGAGGTCGCCCGCGAACAGGGCGGATTCGTCGCCGCCCGTGCCGGCGCGGATCTCGACGAAGGCGTTGCGTGCGTCGTCCGGGTCCTTGGGCAGCAGCAGGCGTTGCAGTTCGTCTTCGAGTTGCAGCAGCTCGGCCTCGGCGGCGGCGATCTCCTCGCGCGCCATCTCGGCCATGTCGGCGTCTTCCAGCATCTCGCGCGCGCCGGCCAGGTCGGCCTCGCGCTGCTGATAACGGGCCCAGCGGCCGGCCACGGCCGTGACTTCCGCATGCTCCTTGGCCAGCGGCCGGTACTTGGCCATGTCGCCCATCACGTCCTCGCGCGACAGCAGGAAGTCGAGTTCCTCGAGGCGCTGGGCGTGGCGGGCGAGCTGGTGGCGGAGGAAGGGTTTCATCGGGATCGGTATCGGGATCGGGAACAGCACGCGAAGTGCGCGAAGGTTTCGCGAAGGACGCGAAAAAGAAAGCCTTGCAATACGGATTTCAGGTCTTCCTTTCGCGACTTTCGCGAAACCTTCGCGCCCTTCGCGTACGAAAGTCCGGCTTCGTGCCGGCTTCGTGCCCGCGTCGCTAACGCTCTTTGCGCAGGAAGAGGCGCGAGACGGCCTGCGCCGTCTGCTGGCGCGCTTCGGCGTCGCCGGCATGCAGCTCGGCCAGGGTGCCGTGCAGCATCTTCTGCGTGAGGCCGCGCGCCAGGGCTTCGAGCACGGCGTCGACGGATTCGCCTTTGGCCAGCAGCTTGCGGGCGCGCGCCAGTTCGGCGTTGCGCCAGTCCTCGGCCTGGGCGTTGAGCTGCTGGATCAGCGGCACGGTGCCACGCTGGTCCAGCCAGTGCATGAAGCTCTGCACGCCGGCGTCGATGATCGTCTCGGCCTGGGCCACGGCCGCCTGGCGGCTGGCCTCGCCCTGGCGCACCACGTGGGCCAGGTCGTCGACGGTGTAGAGGTACACGTCTTCGAGCGCCTTGACCTCGGGCTCGATGTCGCGCGGCACGGCCAGGTCGACCATGAACATCGGGCGGTGCTTGCGGGTCTTGAGGGCGCGTTCCACCGCGCCCAGGCCGATCAGCGGCAGCGTGCTGGCGGTGCAGCTGACGACGATGTCGAACTCGGCCAGGCGCGCGGGCAGGTCCGCGAGGCGCATCGCCTCGGCGCCGAAGCGCGTGGCCAGCTTCTCGCCGCGCTCCAGCGTGCGGTTGGCGATGACGATCTTGGCGGGTTGCCGCGCTGCGAAGTGGGTGGCGGCCAGGTCGATCATCTCGCCGGCACCGACGAAGAGGACGCGCGTGGCCTTGAGGTCTTCGAAGAGCTGGCCGGCCAGGCGCACCGCCGCGGCCGCCATGCTGATGGAGTGCGCCCCGATCTCGGTGGCGGTGCGCACTTCCTTGGCCACCGAGAAGGAGCGCTGGAACAGCTGGTTGAGCGTGCTGCCCAGTGCCCCGGCGGTCTCGGCGGCGCGCACCGCGTCCTTCATCTGGCCGAGGATCTGCGCCTCGCCCAGCACCATCGAGTCGAGCCCGCTGGCGACGCGGAAGGCGTGGCGCGCCGCCTGATCGCCCGTCAGCGTGTAGGCATGCGAGCGCAACAGCGCGGGCGACACGCCGCCGCTCTCGGCCAGCCAGCCCACGGTGTGGTCCAGCGCGGCGTGCTCGGCGGCGCAGTAGATCTCGGTGCGGTTGCAGGTCGAGAGGATGGCCGCTTCCACCTCGGGGTGGTGCGCGGCGCCGACCGAGCGGCGCAGGCTTTGCAGCGTGGGGGCGATCTGGTCGAGGGCGAACGCGAAACGACCGCGCAGATCGAGCGGCGCGGTCGTGTGGTTCAAGCCGAGGGCCCAGACTGCCATAGCCTGCGATTATAAAATTCGCCGCCGCGATGGGTCTGTGCGCTGCAGCATGCCCCTGGGCCGTCGCTGCGGCAGGCGGCGCGCGGACCTCTCGCTTGCGCCATGTCCGCCTTCCAACTCCTCAACCACCTCTTCAATTTCGTGCTGCCTGCGCTGGCGCTGGCGGTCGTGCTTGCGCTCGGTGCGCGGGTTCTGATGAAGAAAGGCGCGGGGGCGCCCGGGCTGTGGGCGCAGGTAGCTATCAATTTCGTAGCTGGGGTGGTGGTGCTGATGGGCGGGTTGGTGGTCGCGGGGAGGGATGGGCGGATCGGGACCTATGCGGTGTTGGTGGTGGTGTGTGGGACGGTGCAGTGGGGGGTGATGAGGGGGTGGAAGCGCTAGCTTTCTTTTTTGGCGCTGCTTGGGGTTGATGCGCAGGAGCCGGGATGTGCGCCCGGCGGCGCACCTACTTTCTTTTGCTTCGCCAAAAGAAAGTAGGCAAAGAAAAGGCGACCCTGCTGGCTGCGACCCTTCGCTTCGCTACGGGCGACCTGCGACGCGACGCTGGCGGGGTGCGCTGCAGAAC
>NZ_QPIB01000038.1 GCF_003671765.1 Xenophilus sp. E41
ACGGCCGACAAGCTGTGCGAGCTGGGCCGCTTCGGCCAGAAGACCGGGGCAGGGTGGTACGACTACCAGGCGGGCAAGCGCGACGCGATCCCGAGCGAGCTGGTCAACAAGATGATCGAGGACCACCGCAAGGAGCTGGGCATCACCCCGCGCAAGATCAGCGACGAGGAGATCGTGCAGCGCCTGGTGTATGCGCTGGTCAACGAAGGCGCGCACATCCTGGAAGACGGCATTGCGAGCAAGTCCGGCGACATCGACATGGTGTACCTCACGGGCTACGGTTTCCCGATGCACCGTGGCGGGCCGATGCACTACGCCAGCCAGGTGGGCCTGTACAACGTGGCCGAGACGATGAAGCGCTTTGCCAAGAACCCGCGCGACGATGCGGCCTTCTGGCAGCCGGCACCGCTGATCCAGAAGCTGGTGGCGGAAGGCAAATCGTTCGCCTGATCGACCGGCTTCGCGTCACGTGATCAAACGCCTGTTCCTCGGTCTGCTGCTGGTGCTGCTCGCGCTGGCTGCGGCCGTGGCCGTGAACACGTGGCGCCACCCGTCGCGGCAGGTGGCGGTGGCCCCCGCGCCGCCGCTGCAGCTGGACACGCAGGCCGCCGCGCAACGGCTGGCCGGCGCGATCCGCATCCGCACCGTGTCGGCGCTGGACGATCCGGCGGCCAACAGCAGCGAGTTCGACAAGCTGCACGCCTACCTGCAGCAGAATTTTCCGAAGCTTCACGCCACGCTCAAGCGCGAGGTGGTCGGGCAGCACGCCTTGCTCTACACCTGGCAGGGCAGCGACCCGGGGGCCAGGCCGGTCGCGCTGATGGCGCACCAGGACATGGTGCCCATTGCCCCGGGCACCGAGAAGGGCTGGTCCGTCGACCCCTTCGGCGGTGACATCAAGGACGGCTACATCTGGGGCCGCGGCACGCTCGACAACAAGGGCAATCTGCTGGCGCAGATGGAGGCCGTGGAACTGCTCGTCGGCCAGGGTTTCCAGCCGAAGCAGACCATCTACTTCGTGATGGGCGACGACGAGGAGGTGAGCGGCCTGCGCGGCGCGCTGCCCGTCGCCGAACTGCTCAAGTCGCGTGGCGTCAAGCTCGACTGGGTGCTCGACGAAGGCCTGCTGGTGCTCGACGGCGTATTGCCCGGCCTCACCAAGCCTGCGGCGCTGATCGGCCTGGCCGAGAAGGGCTACGGGACCTTCTTCCTCTCGCTGGACACCGCGCCCGGCCATTCGTCGATGCCGCCGCAGAAGAGCGCGATCGGCCAGATGAGCGCGGCGCTCGCGCGCCTGGAGGCCACGCCGATGCCCGGCGGCATCCAGGGCATTGCCGGCGACATGTTCGGCACGCTCGCGCCCGAGATGACCGGCTTCAACCGCGTGATGCTGTCCAACCTCTGGCTCACCGGCCCGCTGGTGCAGGGCCAGCTCGAGAAGAGCCCCAGCAGCAACGCCATGCTGCGCACCACCACGGCGCTGACCATCGTGCGCGCCGGCAACAAGGACAACGTGCTGCCCGGCCGCGCCGAGGCCGCCGTGAACTTCCGTGTCCTGCCGGGCGACACCCTCGACAGCGTCGAGGCGCACCTCAAGAAGGCGCTGGGCAACGACGCGATCCAGGTCAAGCGCTACCCGGGCAACTCGGAGCCTTCGCCGGTGTCGCCGACGGACGGCGCGGGCTACCGCTCGATCGAACACACGGTGCGCCAGGTGTTCCCCGAGGCGGTGGTCGCGCCGGGCCTCATGACCGCTGCCACCGACTCGCGCCACTTCAGCCTCGTGAGCGATGCGGTCTACCGCTTCTCTCCCATCCGCGTGACCGGCGGGGACCTGCCGCGCTTCCACGGGACAAACGAGCGACTGTCGATCGCCGGCTATGGCGACATGATCCGCTTCTACCACCAGCTGCTGCGCAACACCGCGCAGCCCCAGTAACCCGCTTTTCGCTTCATTTCAAAGGAAGACACCATGACCAGCGCCGTGATCGTTTCCACCGCCCGTACCCCGCTCGCCAAGAGCTGGAAGGGTGCCTTCAACATGACGCACGGCGCCACCCTGGGCGGCCACGCGGTGCAGCACGCCGTGCAGCGTGCCGGCATCGACGGTGCCGAGGTCGACGACGTCATCATGGGCTGCGCCAACCCCGAAGGCGCCACCGGCGCCAACATCGCGCGCCAGATCGCGCTGCGCGCCGGCCTGCCCATCACCACCTCGGGCATGACCATCAACCGCTTCTGCTCCTCGGGCCTGCAGACCATCGCCACCGCCTCGCAGCGCATCATCGCGGGCGAGGGCGACGTGTACGTGGCCGGCGGCGTGGAGAGCATCTCGTGCGTGCAGAACGAGATGAACAAGCACATGATGACCGACCCCTGGCTGGTCAAGCACAAGCCCGAGATCTACTGGAACATGCTGCAGACGGCCGAGCAGGTCGCCAAGCGCTACAACATCGGCCGCGACGCGATGGACGAGTACGGCGCGCGCAGCCAGCAGCGCGCCACCGCCGCGCTGGAAGCCGGCAAGTTCAAGGACGAGATCGCCCCCATCACCGTGCTGGCCGGCGTGGCCGACGGCCAGCTGGGCCTGATCACCAAGGAAGTCACCGTCGAGAACGACGAGGGCATCCGTCCCGGCACCACCAAGGAAGGCATCAGCGGCATCCGCCCGGCCATCCCCGGCGGCCTGATCTCGGCCGGCAACGCCAGCCAGTTCTCCGACGGCGGCGGCGCCTGCGTGGTCGTGAGCGAACAGTACGCCGAGCGCAAGGGCCTCAAGCCCCTGGGCCGCTTCCTGGGCTTCTCGGTGGCCGGCTGCGAGCCCGACGAGATGGGCATCGGCCCCGTCTTCGCGATCCCCAAGGTGCTCAAGAAGCTGGGCCTCACGGTGGGCGACATCGACCTGTGGGAGCTGAACGAGGCCTTCGCCGTGCAGGTGCTCTACTGCCGCGACAAGCTGGGCCTGCCCGACGACCGCCTGAACGTCAACGGCGGCGCCATCGCCGTGGGCCATCCCTACGGCGTGAGCGGCCAGCGCCTCACGGGCCACGCCCTGATCGAAGGCAAGCGCCGCGGCGCCAAGAAGGTCGTCGTCACGATGTGCATCGGCGGCGGCATGGGCGCGGCGGGCGTGTTCGAAGTGCTCTGATCGCACAGCACCTGCTGCACGAACGAGAAGGCCCTGCGATGCAGGGCCTTTTTCTTTGCACGCGCCCGGCGCAACGGGGCGTGTTGCGAACGAAGGTCTCAGCGGCCTTCGGAACTCGCCCAGTTCGCCATCAGCGTGTTCGACGGCAGGTGCTCGTCCAGCAGCTTGCGCGCCGTTTCCGCGCCCGCCACGGGCAGCCCCTTCGGGTCCAGCTTGCCGATCTGCACCAGCACGCTGGCCTGGTCCCAGTAGATGTGCTCGTGGTAGAGCTTGTCGCCGCGGAACTTCACGATCGCGACCAGGGGTATCTCCACGCGCTTTCCCGTCGGTGCGATGCCGGGCAGCATCCAGTCGATCTCGCAGGTGTGGGTGAAGCAGAACAGCATCTCGTCCACGATCTGGCTCGTGCCCACCGTGCGCGAGATGGGAATCAGCGTGGTGTCGGGCGGGTTCGCATTGACGAAGTGGTGGCGATAGAAGCGCGCCAGCATCGCGTGGCCCACGCCGCCGGTCATGGTCGGGATGTGGTTGACGTAGGGCTCGCTCACCATGGTGGCCATGGTCGCGTCGACGTCGCGCGTCGCGAACTCGTACTCGCAGTGCTTGTCCCACAGCGCCGAGAAGTCGTAGTGCGGCCCCAGCGCGCCGCGGAAGGCGGCGATGCTGCGCTGGTGGGCCATCAGCGCCGAGGGCTTGTGGTAGTGGCTGCTGCCGGTGCGTGCGAAGGCATGGTCCGCGCCGGGGTAGACGTACAGCTCGACGCCGGGGCGCCCCTGCAGCGCCTGGAGGATGGCGTTGCGCGCCTCGGGCGGGCAGAAGCCGTCCTGCTCGGCGATGTGCAGCACCAGCGGCTTGCCGCCCAGCCGGTCGGCCTCGCCCAGCGCCTGCTCGATGCCGACGCCGTAGTACGACACGGCAACCTCGCAATCGGTGCGGCAGGCGGCCAGGTAGGCCAGCTTGCCGCCGAGGCAGAAGCCCAGCACGCCCGCACGCCCGGCGAACTCCGGGAGTGCACGCAGGGCGTCCAGCGCGGCCTGGATGTCCTCGACGCCCTTGGCCTCGTCGAAGCCCTGGTAGAGCGCCAGTGCACGGTCGAACTGCGACTCGTCGATGTCGATGCCCGGCTCCTGGCGCCAGAACAGGTCGGGCACCAGGGCGACGTAGCCTTCCTCGGCGTAGTAGTCGGCCAGCTCGCGCATCGTTTTGTTCACGCCGAAGATTTCCTGCGCGATCACGATGCCGGGTCCCTTGCCCGAGGCAGGCAGCGCGAGGTAGCCGTCGAACGCGCCGCTGCCGTCGGCGGCCTGGATGCGCACGCGCCGTGGGCGTTGCGATGGGGTGGAGCTCATGGGGTCGTTTCTCCTTGGGGATGCAGGGTGGTGTAGCGGCCGTCGGCGTAGAGCAGCGGCGCATGCCGCCCGGGGTGCATCTGCACCGACTTGATCTCGCCGATCATCACCGCATGGCTGTGGGCGACCATCATCTCGTCCACGACGCAGTCGAAGCTGACCAGCGCGTCGCGCAGGATGGGGGCGCCGGTGGTGAGGGTATCCCAACGGCCGGGCTCGAAGAGCTCGCCGGCGCCCGGGCCGGCACCGCCGAAACGCGTCGCCAGGTCCGCGTGGTGCAGGGCCAGCAGGTTCACGCTCATGCGGCGGCTGTCGGCGATGCTGCGGAAGGTGCTGCCCTTGAGGTTGATGCAGGCGAGCAGCCGCGCCGGCTCCGCCGACAGCGCCGTGACCGCGGTGGCCGTGAGCCCGGTGGGCCGCTGCCCGTCGGTGGTGCCGACGATGCACACGGCGCCCGCCAGGCGGCGCATCGCCAGCCGGAAGTCCGCCGGCGGCAGGCAGGCCGCGCGGCGCAAGGCCTGCAGCGGGGGCAGGGCGGGAGCGACCGCCTCCACGGCCATCATGCGGCCTCCACCTGGGCCGGCATGACCTCGGCCAGATAGGCCTCGCTGCGCTCCGGGCTCATGAAGAAGCGGCTGAAGTCGGTCGGGTCGTTGAAGCCGTTGACGATGCGCCGCGCCACGGCCGGCACCGCGGCCGCCGTGCCGAGCAGTTGCATGACGTGCGGTGGCGGGGGCGCGAGCATGGCGTTGGTCCAGCCGCACACATGGGTGCCGTAGCGCTCCCAGAAGCCTTCGAAGGTCGCCCGCATGAAGGCGGCGTCGAAAGGCGCGTCGCCGTGCGCCACGATGGCGCGCTCCACCGCGTCGGCGAACTTGGCCGCGTTGTTCGATCCCTGGCCGGTGATCGGGTCGTTGAGCATCACCGCATCGGCCATGCCCATCACCGCCCGCCCGCTGGGCAGCCGGCCGACCGGGCGCCGCACCGTGGGCGGGAAGGCGCCGCTGAGGATGCCGTTGGCGTCGGTGAGCTCGACCTGCGTGCAGCGCTCGGCCTCCCAGGGCAGGAAGGTGCGCAGGATCTCCAGCGATCGCGCCAGGTGCTCGGCCGGCGTGCGGACGTTGGCCCAGCCATCCATGGGGCCACTGGGAATGCCTTCGAACACCATGATCTCGCACGGCCCGCTGGTGGTGAGCGCCGGGAAGACGAAATACTCGCCCACGCCCGGGATCAGGTTGAAGTTGACGGCGCTGTGCTCCTCGCGCGGGCGCATGCCGTGCACGTAGGTCAGGGCCAGCGCGCGCTGCGGCCGGTCGTAGGGGCTGCGGGTCGCGTCGCGCTCGAACATCTTCGCGATCGCGCCCTTGCCGGCGGCGACGATGACGAGGTCGTGCTGCTGCGACCACTGCTCCAGGTCCTCGATCTCCGCGTCCTTGAAGAGGATGCGGCCACCGCGCCGCTCGAACTCCGCCATCCAGCCCGGCACCTTCACGCGCTGGTCCACCGACTGCGCGATGCGGTCGAGCCGATGGCTCCAGGCCAGCGCCTTCACGCCGGGCTGCTCGGGGTGCGGCACGGCGAAGGAGATCCCCTCCACCGGCGGGCAGTCCTGCTCCCAGAAGGCGAGGCCGCGGTCGCGCTCGAGCTGCAGGCTGTCGTGGAACATGCACTGGCTGGACATGACCTTGCCGTCCCGGATGTCGTCCGGCGTGCGGTTGGACGCGACACCGACCTCGTAGCCCCTGGCCTGCAGGCCCAGGGCGAGTTGCAGGCCGGATTGGCCGCCGCCGACGATGAGAATCTTGCGCATGGAAGTCTCCTCTGGAGGGATGAAGGGGGTTTCGTCTCAGGCCATCAGCTTCGGGATGGCCGGCTCGAAGGACTCGGGGCCCATGGCCGAGTAGCCGCCGTCGACCGCGTAGTCGGCGCCGGTGACGAAGCTCGCGTGCTCGGAGCACAGGAAGAGCACCACCTGCGCCACTTCCTCCGGGTTGCCCACGCGCCGCAGCAGGTGGAAGGGCGCGGCGACGCGGTCGGTCCTGGCGCGATCGCCGTTGGTGAGCTGGTTCATGATGTTGGACCAGGTCCAGCCCGGCGACACGCTGTTGACGCGCACGTTGTCCGGCGCCAGGTCCATCGCCATGTTGCGGGTGAGCTGCACCAGCGCCGCCTTGCTCACCGGGTACAGCCAGCGCCCGGTCTGCGCGACGCCCGACGAGATGCTGGTGAAGTTCACGACCGCGCCGCCGCCCTGGCGCTTCATGTGCGGCAGCGCCGCCTGCAGCAGCATCGCGGCACTGGCTACGTTGACGTCGAGCGTGGTGAGCCACTCGGCGCGTGTGGAGGCCAGGCCGTTGTCCACGTAGCTGCATGCGAGGTTGACGAGGAAGTCCAGGCGACCGAAGCGCTCGGCGGTCTCGTCGGCGCAGGCGCGCACCTGGGCGTCGTCGGTAATGTCGGTGCGGCGGAACCACACCGTTCCTTCGCCGCCGCAGGCAGCGGCGACCTGCGCGCCGCCCTCGGCGTCGATGTCGGCCAGGGTCACGCGTACCCCTGCCTCCTGCAGTGCGCGCACCACGGCGGCGCCGATGATCGTCGCGCCGCCGGTCACGATGGCGGCCTTGCCGGCCAGGCCCTTGAACATGCTGTCACTCCTGTGGGGTGGGAATGGTCCGAAAGATAGTCAGCGTGGTGGCCGCGCGGCATCCCGCAAACGCAGGCCCCATCCCGGATGCGCAGCTTTGTGCGCCTTGCTTGCGCGGCGGGGTGGCGCCGGCGCGCCTCCTCTGGCCTTCCCCGATGCTTACGGGCCCGGCATTTGCTAGATTGGTTCCACCATGCCGACCCTGGCCCCGTCGCTGCCCCTGTCGCGCTTCAGCCTGTTCCACACCCGGGACGTGGACCAGGCGCGCGAGCGCGTGGCGCGCATCTTCTGCCCGCACGTGCTCAACACCTGCCAGGCCCGCGACCGGCTCGACGCGCGCCACCACAGTGCACCGCTGGGCGCCGACATCAGCCTCAACTACGTGCAGTACGGCCCGGCGGTCGACATCGACCCCGGCCACCTCGGCACCTTCTACCTGCTGCAGATCCCGCTGCGCGGCGGTGCCGCCGTCTGGTGCGGCGGCCGGGAGGTGCTGGCCGACCGCGAGACGGCCTCGCTGCCGTCGCCCACCGAATCGCTGCGCATGCGCTGGGCCGCCGACAGCCCGCACCTGATCGTGCGCTTCTCCCAGTCGGCCGTGATGGCGCAGCTCGAGCAACTGGCGCAGCACGAGGTGCATGGCCCGCCCGTCTTCGACCCCGCGGTGCGCCTGCAGCAGCCCGAGGTGGCGCCGGCCGTCGCCTTCATCCACTGCTTGCGCCAGACGCTCGATGCCGACCCCGGCTTCTCCGGCTCGCCGCTCGCGCGCCAGGCCGAGAGCTACCTGCTGTCGACCTTCCTGATGCAGCTGCCGCACAGCCACCGCCCCACGCTCGAGGCCTCGGCGCGGCGCGCGCTGATGCCGCGCACGGTGCGCCGCGCGCAGGATTTCATGCGGGCCCATGCCGGCACGCCGGGCACCCTGGTCGATCTGTGCAGCCACCTGGGCGTCAGCGCGCGCAGCCTGCAGCAGGCCTTCCTGCAGGCCACCGGCGAGAGCCCCATGGCCCATTGGCGCGGGCTGCGGCTGGATCTTGTGCGCCAGGCCCTGCGCGAGGCGGCGGGGCAGGGCGCACCGGCCCCGGTGACGCAGATCGCCCAGCGCTACGGCTTCTTCCACGCGGGCCATTTCGCGGCCCAGTACCAGAGCCGTTTCGGCGAGCGCCCGATCGACACCGCGCGTGTCGTCAAGGAGTCAGAGCGGGCCCATTGATTGGATTACATTGGCCGGCTTGTCCCTCATCGCAGCAAGCCCTGGCCATGTCGCTTCGTCCCACCCTCGACTTCCTGCTCTACGACTGGCTCGCGGCCGAGACACTGAGTGACCGCGAACGCTTCGCCGACCATTCGCGCGAGACCTTCGACGCCGTGCTCGACACCTGCGAGCGCATCGCGCGCGAGAAGTACGCGCCCTTCAACCGCCTGGTCGACACGCAGGAGCCGCATTTCGACGGCGAGAAGGTGATCCTGCCGCAGGCCACGCACGACGCGCACGCGGCCTTCGTCGAGAGCGGCATGATGGCCGCCGCACAGGACTACGACATCGGCGGCATGCAGCTGCCCTACACGGTGCAGGCCGCGGCCAACGCCTTCTTCGGCCTCGCGTCGGTGAGCATCGGCTCCAACATGCTCACCAGCGGCAACGCCAATCTGCTCATGGTGCACGGCACCGAGAAGCAGAAGGAGGTGTTCGCGCTCAACGAGTTCTCCGGTCGCTGGGCCGGCACCATGTGCCTGTCGGAGCCGCAGGCCGGTTCCTCGCTGTCCGACGTGGCCACGCGCGCCGTGCCCGACGGCCCCGATTTCGAGAGCGACCCGCTCGGCCCGCGCTACCGCCTCACCGGCAACAAGATGTGGATCTCGTCGGGCGACCACGAGCTGACCGAGAACATCGTGCACATCGTGCTGGCCAAGATCCCCGATGCCGAAGGCAGGCTGGTGCCGGGCACCAAGGGCATCTCGCTCTTCATCGTCCCCAAGCGCATGGTCGACACCGAAGGTCATCTGACCGGCGAGCGCAACGACGTGGCGCTGGCCGGCCTGAACCACAAGCTGGGCTGGCGCGGCACCACCAACACGCTGCTGAACTTCGGCGAAGGCAAGTACCCGGTCGGCGGCAAGGCGGGCGCCGTGGGCTACCTGGTGGGCGAGCCCGGCAAGGGCCTGCACTGCATGTTCCACATGATGAACGAGGCCCGCATCGGCGTGGGCACCGCCGCCGTCATGCTGGGCCTGGCAGGCTACTACGCCTCGCTGGAATACGCGAAGAACCGGCCGCAGGGGCGCTTGCCGCTCAACGCGGCCGGCGGTTCGGTCGCGAAGGACTCCGCCAAGCCGCAGGTGCGCATCATCGAACACGCCGACGTGCGCCGCATGCTGCTGGCACAGAAGGCGTATTGCGAGGGCGCGCTGGCACTGGAGCTGTACTGCGCCAAGCTGGTGGACGAACAGAAGACCGGCGAGCCGCAGGCCGCCGACGACGCGCGCCTGCTGCTGGAGGTGCTCACCCCCATCGCCAAGAGCTTCCCCAGCGAGTGGTGCCTCGAAGCGAATTCGCTCGCCATCCAGATCCACGGCGGCTATGGCTACACGCGCGACTTCCCGGTGGAGCAGTACTGGCGCGACAACCGCCTCAACATGATCCACGAGGGCACCCACGGCATCCAGGCGGCCGACCTGCTGGGCCGCAAGGTGCTGATGGAAGGCGGCCGCGGCCTGAAGCTGCTGGGCGACCGCGTCGCCGCCACCATCGGCCGCGCCGCGGCGGTGCCCGAGCTCGCGCCGCATGCGAAGGCGCTGGGTGCGGCGCTGGAACGCGTGGGCACCGCCACGCGCGCCGCCTGGTCCACCGGCAACCCGGCCGAGGCACTCGCCAACGCCGTCCCCTACATGCAGGCCTTCGGCCACACGGTCATCGCCTGGATGTGGCTGGACGTGGCGCTGTGCGCCTTGCAGAAGGGCAGCGCCACGGCCGCCGGCAAAATCGGCGCCATGACCTATTTCTTCCATTACGAGCTGCCGAAGATCGGCGCCTGGCTCAACGTCGTCGAGAGCCGCGACCCGGTGTGCGCCCAACTGCCGGAGGACGCATTCTGATGACCGAGCCCATTCCGGTCCCGACGGCCTCGAAGAAGAAGCGCCACTGGATCGAGAACCTCACCTGGGTGCTGATCTACGGCGGCCTGCTGACGATGGTGCTGGGCATCGCCACGGCCCGCAGCGACTCGGCCACGGGCTGGGCCATCGCCGTGCCGGGCGGCGTGGCTGCCGCCATCGGCGTCGTGCTGATCTACGTGCGTTCGCGCATGAAACCCTGAGCCGCATCGCATCCCGCTTGATCAAGGAGACACCATGACCCCACGCACCACCCAGAAACTCTTCGACCTGAGCGGCAAGGTCGCCCTCGTCACCGGCGGCTCGCGCGGCCTGGGCCTGCAGATGGCCCACGCGCTGGGCGAGGCCGGCGCGAAGATCATGCTCAGCTCGCGCAAGGCCGACGACCTGGAACAGGCTGCCGCCGAGCTGCAGGCCGCCGGCATCGACGCGCGCTGGATCGCTGCCGACTGCAGCAAGGAAGAGGACACGCGCCGCCTGGCCGACGAGACGCTGGAGCGCATGGGCGCCATCGACATCCTGGTCAACAACGCCGGCGCGAGCTGGGGCGCCGCGGCCGAGGAGCACCCCGTGGCCGCGTGGGACAAGGTGATGAACCTCAACGTGCGCGGGTACTTCATCCTCGCGCAGCAGGTGGCCAACCGCTACATGATCCCGAAGAAGGCCGGGCGCATCATCAACATCGCGTCCATCGCGGGCCTGAACGGCAATCCGCCGGACATGAAGACCCTGGCCTACAACACCTCCAAGACCGCGGTGATCGGCTTCACCCAGACGCTCGCCGCCGAGTGGGGCAAGTACGGCATCAACGTCAACGCCATCTGCCCGGGGTTCTTCCGCACCAAGATGGCCTCGGGCCTGATCGACCAGCTCGGCGAAGGCAAGATGGCCGCCGCCGCGCCCCTGCGCCGCCTGGGCGACGAGGAAGACCTCAAGGGCATCACGCTGCTGTACGCCAGCGACGCCGGCAAGCACATCACCGGCCAGTGGCTGGCGGTGGACGGCGGGGTGAGCGTGGTGCTCGGGGCGGCCTGAAATCGGACATCCATACGCGAAGGACGCGAAGGGTCCGCGAAGGTCGCAAAAGGAATTCATGAATGTTCTCTGATTCCTTTCGCGCTCTTCGCGAGACCTTCGCGCCCTTCGCGGACGGAGGTTGAGGACTTTTCATGAGCATTTCCTTCGGCGTCGAGATCCCCTTCGTCACGCACCTCGGCTTCACCCTGGAGCGTTTCGAGGGCGGTGAGTCGGAGCTGCACTACACGGCGCAGCCAGAGCACTTGAACAGCTTCTTCGTCACCCACGGCGGGGCCTGCATGACGCTGATGGATGTGACCATGGCCGCGGCGGCGCGCAGCGTGCAGCCCGAGATGGGCGTGGTCACGATCGAGATGAAGACCAGCTTCATGCAGCCCGCCAAGGGGCCGCTGGTGGGCAAGGGCCGCCTGATGCACCGCACGGCGACCATGGCCTTCACCGAGGCGACCATCTACGACGCCGAGGGCCGCGCCTGCACGCACGCGACCGGCACCTTCAAGTACGTCAAGCGGCTGCCGGTTGACGGCAGGACCATTCACGACCTCAAGCCGGTCTCAACCGACTGATTTTTTAAGCAAATCGGCCTGCAGCGCCCGCCAGCCGGGCGCGAGCAGCTATCGAACCATAGCTATCCGGAGTTTTCCATGCCCGCCAACAAGCAGATCCACCTGGCCAGCCGCCCCGAGGGCGAGGCCCAGCTGTCCAACTTCAAGCTCGTGACCGGCGAGACGCCGCCGCTGGCCGACGGCCAGGTGCTGGTGCGCCACCACTACATGAGCCTGGACCCCTACATGCGCGGCCGCATGAACGAGTCCAAGAGCTACGCGCAGCCGCAGCCGCTGAACCAGGTCTTCCAGGGCGGCACGGTGGGCGAGGTCGTCGAGAGCAGGAACGAGAAGTACGCCGTGGGTGACAAGGTGGTCGGTTTCGGCGGCTGGCAGGAATACTCGGTGGTCGACGCCACGCAGCCCGGCGCGCTGCGCAAGGTCGACACCACGCACGTGCCGCTGTCGCACTACCTCGGCGCCGTGGGCATGCCCGGCGTCACGGCCTGGTACGGCCTGGTGAAGATCATTGCGCCGAAGGAAGGCGACACCGTCGTCATCACCGCGGCCTCGGGCGCGGTCGGCAGCGCCTTCGGTGCGCTGGCCATGGCGCGCGGCTGCCGCGTGGTGGGCATTGCCGGGGGCCCAGACAAGTGCAAGTACGTCACCGACGAGCTCGGCTTCGACGCCTGCATCGACTACCGCCAGCACGCCGACGCCAAGAGCATGAGCGCCGCCCTGAAGGAAGCCTGCCCGAAGGGCATCGACGGCTACTTCGAGAACGTCGGCGGGTACATCTTCGACGCCGTGCTCTCGCGCATGAACGCCTTCGGGCGCATCGCCCTGTGCGGCATGATCGCCGGCTACGACGGCCAGCCGCTGCCGCTGGCGAACCCCTCGCTGATCCTCATCAGCCGGCTGAAGGTCGAAGGCTTCATCGTCAGCGAGCACATGGAAGTCTGGCCCGAGGCGCTCAAGGAACTGGGCACCCTGGTCGCCACCGGCAAGCTCAAGCCGCGCGAGTCGATCGCCCAGGGCCTCGAGGCCGCGCCCGAGGCCTTCCTGGGCCTGCTCAAGGGCAGGAACTTCGGCAAGCAGCTGGTCAAGCTGATCTGATCGCGCGCCGCGCGGCGCAGAGCTGCGCGCCCAGCGCGCGGCCGATGCCGTAGGTCGCGCCCATCGCCAGCAGGCCGCCGGCCACGTTGCGCAGCACGGCCCGCCAGGGCGGTGCACCGCCCAGCCGCGCCGAGGCGAGGCCGGTGCCCACGAGCGCAAGCACCACGGCGACCACCGTGACGGGCACCGCGGCCGACAGCGGCGCGAGCAGCACCGCCAGCGCGGGCACCAGCGCACCCAGCGAGAAGGCCAGCGCCGAGGCGGCGGCAGCGCTCCAGGGGTTGGTGTAGCGGCCCAGCTCGATGCCGAGCTCGATCTCGGCATGCGCCGCCAGCGCGTTGTGCCGGGTGAGTTCGATCGCGGCCTGGTGCGCCGTGGCGCTGCTCAGCCCCTTGGACTTCAGCAGGTCTTCCAGCTCGCGCAATTCGGGTTCCGGCATCGCGTCGAGCGCGGCGCTCTCGCTGCGCACTGCCGCCAGCTCGGTGTCGCGCTGTGCACTCACCGACACGTATTCGCCGACCGCCATCGACAGCGCGCCCGCCACCAGACCGGCCACGCAGGCCGTGAGCAGGGCCTTGAAATCGGGCGTCGCGCCGGCCACACCGACCACCAGGCCCGCGGTGGAGACGATGCCGTCGTTGGCGCCCAGCACGCCGGCACGCAGCCAGTTCAGGCGGTCGGAACTCACGGCCTGCTCGGCCTGCAGGTCGATGCCCGCCGAGCGCGGGTGGGTGACGACGGGAGGGCTCATTCGGGCCGCACCATCCGCAGCAGCACCCGGTCGTGCAGAACATGGTGATGCCACAGGGCCACGATGGCGTGCGCGCCGGCCACCCACAGCAAGGCGTCGGCCGCGAGTTCGTGCGGGTCGCCCAGTGCCTTCACGCCGCCGAACCAGGCCGCAATGCCCAGGAGCGGCGTCGCCAGCAGCAGGACGTAGAGCAGGCGATGCCCCCAGACGGCGGCGCGGCCCACCCAGCCGTCGCTCACGGCACGCGGCGTGCCCTGCACGGCGCGCAACGCCAGTCGCAACAGCACCAGTCCCAGCACGACCACCCCGGTCCAGACGTGGATGTCGGGATTCATGGACGGCGGGCGGCTCGACGCCGCGTCACCCAGGTGCGCGCGCAGGGCCCGCCCCATGCCGTCGCTGTAGAACCAGTTGAAGACCACCAGCACGGCGGTCGCCCAGTGCAGCAGGATCTGCAGACCGCTGTAGCCCGTGCGGGTCTTCATGCCGGGCGCTGCGTCGAACGCGTGCGGGGAAGGACGGGAGAGGTGGGCAGGTGCATGGCGCGGGAACTCGTGATCGTGCGGTTTCGGGAAGGGCTGCAGCATCGCCTTCGCCGCTGAAGGTCCGATGAACGCCCCATGGGTGGGCACGACTCTCGCACAATGGTCATTGGCCCGCCTTGACCGGAGACATGAAACCATGAGCACCCCGAACATCACGACCCACGAAGTCTTCAACCAGCCCGCCCCGCTGGCCGGCTACAACCTCTTCGACACGAACCATGCGCTGCGCGATGCGTTGCGCTTCAATGCCCCGCAGCTGGACACCGCGCCGCTGCACACGCTGGGCGCGGCTCTGGGCACGGCCGACATGCAGGCCCACGCGCGCCTGGCCAACGTCCACACGCCCGAGCTGCACACGCACGACCGCTTCGGCCGCCGCATCGACCAGGTGGAATTCCACCCGAGTTATCACGCGCTGATGTCGGCTGCGGTGGGCGCGGGCCTGCATGGCCTGCCGTGGGCCGGCGAGGGCGCGTCGCCGCACGTACAACGCGCGGCAGGCTTCATGCTCTTCACGGAACTCGAGCCCTCGATCCTGTGCCCGATCTCGATGACCTATGCGGTCACGCCCGGGCTGCGCGGCAACGCGGCCGTGTACGGCGAATGGGCGCCGCTGCTGCAAAGCCGCGTTTACGACCCGCGGCTCACGGTCTACCGCGACAAGCCGGGCGTCACCATGGGCATGGGCATGACCGAGAAGCAGGGCGGCTCCGACGTGCGTGCGAACACCACGCAGGCGGTGCGCGACGGCAGCGATGCCTGGGGCGAGCGCTACGCCCTCACCGGCCACAAGTGGTTCTTCTCGGCACCGATGTGCGATGCCTTCCTGGTGCTGGCGCAGGCGCCGGCAGGCCTCACATGCTTCTTCCTCCCACGGGTGTTGCCCGACGGCACGCTCAACGCCATCCGCATCCAGCGCCTGAAGGACAAGCTGGGCAACAAGGCCAACGCGAGCTCCGAGGTCGAGTTCCACGGTGCCAGCGCCTGGCTGGTGGGCGAGGAGGGCCGCGGCGTGCCGCAGATCCTCGAGATGGGCACCATGACGCGGCTCGACTGCGCGCTCGGCACCAGCGGCCTCATGCGCCAGGCGTTGGCGCTGGCGCTGAACCACACGGCGCAGCGCAGCGCCTTCGGCAAGCTGCTGATCGACCAGCCGCTGATGAAGAACGTGCTGGCCGACATCGCGCTGGAGAGCGAGGCGGCGACCGCGCTCGCGATCCGCCTGGCGCGTGCCTTCGACCGGCAGGACAACGCGCACGAACGGCTGATGGCCCGTCTGCTCACGCCGGTCGCCAAGTTCTGGATCTGCAAGCGCGGCAGCCACCTGGCGCAGGAGGCGATGGAGTGCCTGGGCGGCAACGGCTATGTGGAGGAGGGTGGCGAGGGCGTGATGGCCCGCGTCTACCGCGAGATGCCGCTCAATTCCATCTGGGAAGGCGCCGGCAACATCATGGCGCTCGACCTGCTGCGCGGCCTGCGCAAGGGCGATGCGGCCGCGGCGCTGGCGCAGGAGCTGGCGCCCGCGCGCGGCCAGCATGCGGCGCTGGATCGCCTGGTGGATGCGCTGCCTGCGCGGGTCGAGGCCATGGCCACCGAGATGGAGGCACGCCGGCTCGCCCAGGACGTGGCGCTGGCGGTGCAGGCCGCGCTGCTGGTGCAGACCGCGCCGGCGGCCGTGCATGCAGCGTTTTGCGCCTCTCGCCTGGGCGGCGATTGGGGCCACGCCTTCGGCACGCTGGGCGCCGGCGTGGACTTCGACGCCATCGTGCAGCGGGCCATGCCCGTCGCCTGACGTCGGGCGCGAGCGCCCATCGCGCTGCCGGGCGAGATCGTCACGTTTGTGACGAGTTGGGCCACAACGCCCGGCTGGCGGGCGCTGCAGCCCGATTGCACTTTGCCGCCACGCCGATGTGGACAGGTGTCCGAGCCCTTGTCCTGCGGCTGTCGGCCCGTCAGCATGCTCCGCTCATCCGACGGAGACGCCCATGACCGAACCCCTGAAAGACGCTGCCACGCTGGCCGCCGAAGCCGCCCGGCCGTACCCCAACGACAGCCCCGCCTACCGCGCGGCCCGCGTGGCGCTGCTGGCCGAAGAGATCGAGCTGCGCCGCCGCATCGAGCGCGTGGCCGCCATGCGCCGCGCCTTGCCGCCGGGCGGGGAGCCGGGGCAGGATTACCGCTTCCTCGACGAGCAGGGCCGCGACCTGGGCCTGGCCGACCTGTTCGGGCGGCACGACACGCTGGTGAGCTACTTCTGGATGTACGGCCCGCAGCGCGAACGCCCCTGCCCGATGTGCACCGCCTTCCTCGGGGCCCTGGACATCCCGGTGGTCGACATTTCGCAGCGCGTGGCCTTCGCCGTGCTGGGGCGCTCGCCCGTGGCGCGCCAGCTGGCCTTCGCGCGCGAGCGCGGCTGGCGGAATCTGCGCTTCTTCCAGACCGTCGGCGACGACTTCGCGCGCGACTACCGCGGCCTGGCGCCGGACGGCAGCGAGTGGCCCGCGCTGGACGTGTGGACGAAGGCGCCGGACGGCACGGTGCGCCACTTCTGGGCCTCCGAACTCGGCGGCACGCAGGACCCCGGCCAGGACCCGCGCGGCGCGCCCGACCCGACGCTGCTGTGGAACATCCTCGACCTCACGCCCGCCGGTCGCGGCAGCGACTGGTACCCCAAGCTCGCCTACGGCTGACAGGCCGGCGTCGCGCGGGCTGTCGCACGGGCTTGGACAAGCGCGCCGCGCGCAGGTAGGGTGCGGGTTCGACTTCTTTCCTGCCAACACCGACGCCCCATGCCCGACCTGATCCTGCACCACTATGCCGCCTCGCCCTTTTCCGAGAAGACGCGCCTTCTGCTGGGCCACAAGAAGCTGGCCTGGAAGTCGGTCATCATCCCGGCCGTCATGCCCAAGCCCGACGTGGTGGCGCTGACCGGCGGCTACCGCCGCACGCCGGTGCTGCAGCTCGGGGCCGACATCTACTGCGACACCGCCCTCATCGCCGACGTGCTGGAGCATCTGCAGCCCGAACCGACGCTCTACCCGGAGCCGGAGAAGGGCCTGTCGCGCATCCTCGCGCAGTGGGCCGACAGCTCGCTCTTCTGGGCCGCGATGGCCTACAACCTGCAGCCCAAGGGCGCCGCGGAACTGTTCGCCACGCTGCCGCCCGAGGCCGCCAAGGCCTTCGGCGAGGACCGCGCGAAGATGAGCACCGGCAACATGGCCCGCCTGCGCCCCGGCGATGCGGCGGCGGCGTACAAGTCGTACCTGCGGCGCCTGTCGGACATGCTGGACGACAAGCCCTTCCTGCTGGGCGAAGTGCCCTGCATCGCCGACTTCTCGGCCTACCACCCGCTCTGGTACACCACTCGCATCCATGCGGTGAAGGGGATCCTCGAGCTCACGCCCGCGGTGGTCGACTGGATGGACCGCATGAAGGCCATCGGCCACGGCAGCTTCGAGAAGATCACCGCCGCCGATGCCATCGCCGAAGCCAAGGCGGCAACGCCCAAGACCGTGCTCACCGACAGCACCTTCCAGGACGAGCACGGCATTCCGCTGGGCAGCGCCGTGACCATTCGCGCCGAGAGCTTCGGGCTGGAGGAAACGCCCGGCACGCTGGTCGCCGCCACCCGCACCCACTACACGCTGGCGCGCGAGAGCGAGGCCACCGGCGCGGTGCACGTGCACTTCCCGCGCATCGGCTACGTGCTCAAGGCGGTCGAGGGCTGAGCCGCGCCGCTCACTCGCTGTTGCGCAGCCGGCGCGCCATGGTGAACACCTTGTCCTTCACACGGTCGTAGTGCAGGAAGGTGCCGTCGAGCGTGCCGACATAGGCGTCGATGGACACGGACTTCGCGACTTCGATGTCATCGTCGCTGAACACGTTGTATTCGCCCTTGAGCTTGCCGATCGAGTAGATCGGGTGCGTGTGGTAGTAGGCCATCGGAATGCTCCCCGGCGGGCAGCCGCAGTTGGGCGCCCGGTGGCCGACGTTGACCGTGGTGCGCTCGTACTGGGTGACGGGATCCTGCGCGTAGATCAGCCCTCCCAGGGAATAGAGCATGCCGCCGTATTCGATGCGGCTGTTCACCGAGGTCACGAGGATCTTGTCGAGGACGGCGAACGCGGCCTCGTCGAGGGATGTGAAGCGGGGTGCAGCCATGGGTGGGGGCGGACGTGTGCGGTGGAAATTCGGCGATTCTGGCGTTCGCGCCGCGGCCCGACCATCGGTCGAACGGACTGGCCGTGCGGCCAAGCGGCCGAGTTGGGGGCGCCCGGCGGTACCTGGCGTGCACCTGCATGTCCCCCGCACCGGCTGGGTGCCGAAGGCGCTCGAGGGCCGACGCCGGCCTGCTAGCGATTCGGGTCGAGGAACTCGCGAACCGCGAGCGCCACGCGTTCGGGTGCGGCCAGCGCCCCGATGTGCGGCACTCCCTCGAGCAGCACACGTTCCGCGCCCCGGAGGTGCTCGGCCAGTTCGAAGGTCGCTTCGGGCGGGATGAGCCGGTCGGCGGAGCCCGCCATCAGCAGCACCGGCGCCTGCAGCGCTGCCCAGTCCATCGCCGGGGGAGGCGACTGCATCATGGCGGCGCGCCGCTGTTTCTGCGCATCGTTGCGGCCCGTGCCTCGAAAGATGTCCATGGCCTCCGGATGCGCCGCCAGGTAGGCGTCATGGAGGAAATAGGACGCGATGGCAGGAGCATGGGCCGCCGGGTCGGCACGCAGGCGCATCAGGTCGGCGAACACCGGGGCATTGAAGTCGGCGATCGCGCGGCCCACGCGCCAGGTGCTGCCGAGCACCAGGCGCTCCACTCGGTCCGGATGCCGCAGCGCCAGCACCTGGGCGATCTGACCGCCGAAGGACGTGCCGTAGACGTGGGCGCGGGCCGTGGGCGATCCGCCGACGGCCTCGATCAGATCGGCCGCGTCGTCCGCGAGCGCTTCGAGGCCGTAGGGCGCGTCGCCGTTGGTGGTCCTGCCTGAATCGCGCTGGTCATAGGCCACCACCGTGAACCGAGGCGCAAGCAGCTCGACCAGTGCGTCGAACATGCCATGGTCGGCTTCGGCGCCATGGATCAGCAGCAGGAGCGGGCCGCTGCCTCCGCGGCGATAAAAGCTGCGCACCTCGCCTCGGCCGGCAAAGCCCTCGTCCGCATCCGGCGCGCTCATTCGGGCAACTCGAAGGTGAGTTCGATCTTCGCGCCCGCCGGGTCGCGCAGGAAGATCTGTTGCAGCGGCCAGCCCGGGACGGGCAGCTCCTCGAAGGGAATCGCCTGTTGCCGAAGCCATCGGCGCGTGTGCTCCAGCCCGGTCGCCCGCAGCGACACATGGTCGAAGCCGGGTCCCGGCGCGGCCGGCTCGCGCGGTGCGGTCTCGTCCAGGACCGCCGCCAGGTGCACGACGGCGGTCTCGCCGACGTAGAGCCAGTGTCCGTCGAAGGGAAAGTCCGGCCGAGGCCCGGTCGCCATGCCGAGCACCTCGCAGTAGAAGGCGCGCACGGCGTCGAGCGCGGCTGGCGCACAACGGATGGTGAAGTGGTGGAGGCCGAGCAGCGCGGGCCCGGTGGCGGGAGCGGCGCTCACGATGCGCGCGCCTTCCCGAGCACCTGTGCCATCACCGCCGTGAGTTCGGCCGCCGGGTCGTCGGGCGTCCAGGCGGCGCGGTAGCAGACATGGCCATCGGGCCGGACCAGGGCGGCGCCCCGCATGCCCATGCGGATGCCGCTGGCCGGGTCGATGCTGGGCAGCTGGCGAAAGTCGATCGGGACGCCCGCCGCGTCGGCGGCCCGTGCGGCGGCCGCCTCCCAGGCCTGTCCCAGCGGGCCGGCCACCAGCACGAAGCGGCGGTCGAACCAGTCCAGCGTCGAATGCCTGCGCGCCGCGTCGAGCCACGCATGGGGAAAGCGCCCGCCGGGGCGGTCCGCAGGCTCGTACACGCGCGGGTTCAACGGCTTGGCCACGGTGCCGTCGGGCACGATCGCGGCGCTCTCGTAGCTGAAGCCCAGGGACTGGCCGATGCTGTGAAGGTGGTTGTCGGTGTCGGTGATCCAGAACGCGCAGCGGTCCTCGTTGCCCGATTCGACGGCATCGGCCAGCAGATCGAAGCGCTTGCGGTTGAGGAAGCTGAAGTCTGCGTTCGACACCGCGACCGGGCGCCGCTCGGCCTCGTAGGTGTCCAGCAACGCGTCGGTCGCCCGGCCCTGCAGCACCAGCGCGAGCTTCCACACCAGGTTGTGCGCATCCTGCACCCCCGAATTGAGGCCGAAGCCGCCGGTCGGCGGGAAGCGGTGCGCCGCATCGCCCACCAGGAACGCGCGGCCACGCCGGAACTGGCGTGCCACCTGCCGGCTCACGCGCCAGGTCGACCGGTTGATGATCTGCACGTCCAGGTCGGCGATGCCGGTGTGCGCCCGCGCGATCTCGATCACCTCCTGGTCGGTCCACGGGTGGTCGCGCTCGTCCTCGGTGTGGCCGATCTGGCTCACCGTGAGCCACCGGTCGCGGCCGTTGGTGTTGAGGATGGTGGCCGGCGGCACGGCCGGGTCGGTCGGCAGGATCCGGATCATCGCGGCCTGGCGCGCCACCGGCAGCCGCGACAGGTCGGCGCGCCAGTAGTCGTTGGCCATGATCGCGATGGTCGACGGGCCGTCGAACTCGATTCCGAGCTGCCGCCGCACCGAACTGCCTGCGCCGTCGGCGGCCAGCAGGTAGCTGGCCCGCCACTGCTGCGTGGCACCGGTCTCGACATTGCGCGTGTCGACGATCACGCCCTCGTCCATCAGTTCGAAGCCGGTGCACTCGGTCGAGAACAGGATCCGCCCGTGCCGCGAATGGCGCGCGACGGCGTACAGCTCTTCCTCCACGGCGTCCTGCGCCACGAAGGACTTGCGCGCCGGCGTGTGGTGAGACACGTCGGGCTCGGGCATGGTGCGGCCGATCTCCCGGCCGGCCATGCTCTCGACGAAGGCGAAGACGTCGGCGCCGTCGCCCAGTCCGCGTGCGCGCACCTGCTCCTCGATGCCCCAGAGCCGGAACAGCTCCATCGTGCGCGGCCAGCAGCCGCGCGACTTGGGATGGACGGTGGTCGACGGGCTGCGCTCGACGACGACGAAGGGGATCTCGAAGCGGTCCAGCAGCAGCGCCAGGGCCAGGCCCACGGGGCCGCCGCCGACCACGAAGACCGGAACGGATGAGGGGGAGTCAGTCGAGGAGGACATGGTGCTTGGTGAGTCGAGGAGGAATCGAGGAGAAGGAGAAGGGCGGAGAGCGGACATCAATCGACCGAGATGCCCAGCGGCGTGAGGTCGCGCCGGTAGCGAGCCAGCTCTTCCTCGTTGAAGCGTGCGAACTGCGCCGGGGGCATGTTGACCACGGAGCCGACGTACTTCATGGCCGCGAGGTAGGAGGGCTGGCGCGACGCGGCCACCACCTCCGAATAGATCGCCTGCACCAGTGCGCCGGGCATGCCGGGGGGACCGTACAGCGCACTCCAGGCCGACAGCTCCGCGTTGCGGATGCCCAGTTCGGCCAGGGTGGGCACATCGGGCAGTTCCGGCACACGCTGTTCGTAACCCACCGCCAGGGCGCGCGCCTTGCCCTCCTGGATCATCGGCAGGCTCAGCAGCGTGCTGAACCAGGTGATGTCGACATGGCCGCCGAGGAAATCCTGCAGAGGCGAGCCCTTGTAGGGCACGTGCAGCAGGTCGATGCCTGCCGCCCGCGCGAACATGGCGCCGACCACGTGGGTCGGGTTGCCCGCCCCCCACGAGCCGTAGCTGATCGTGCCCGGCCTGGCCTTCGCCTCGCGAATGACGTCGGCCACGCTCTTGAAGCGCGAATCCGGGCGCACCATCATCACGAAGCCGGGCGACACCTGCAGTTGCGTGATCGGCGTGAAGTCGCGCGTCACGTCGTAGGGCATCTTCGAATGCAGCACGGCGTTGGCCAGGTGTCCACCGGTGGTGAAGAGCAGCGTGGCGCCATCGGGCCTGGCACGCGCCACGTCGCCCGAGCCGATGACGCCCGAGGCGCCCGGCCGGTTGTCGACCACGTACGTGCGCGAGGTGGTCTGGCGCAGCGCCTCCGCCAGCGCCCGGGCGATCCCGTCGACCGGGTTGCCCCCCGGAAACGGCACCACCAGGCGCACCACCTGCGGCGAGCTCTGCGCTCTCGCGGCCTGGCTTAGGATGGCCGACGCAGGCGCCAGCGCCAATGCCTTCAGCCATTGCCGCCGCTGGCGGCCGAGGGAATCGAATGTGCGATCGAACTGGGCCATGTTGTCTCCGTGACGCGCTTAACGCATAGATAATTGCTTTAATGGATCGCATTCTTAACGCAAAAACTACTGCATTAACTGGGACTAACCCGGAGGCCGCCGTGCCCGATCCGGTCGTGCCGCGTCGCCGCACGGGGGGTCGCAGCGCACGCGTACTCGAGGCGGTGGAACGCGCCGTGATCGACGAGCTCAAGGAGTTCGGCATCGAGGACTTCTCGATCCCGCGTGTGGCGAGCCGCGCGGGGATCAGCAGCTCGTCGCTCTACCGGCGCTGGGCGAACAAGGCGGCGCTGATCGCCTTCGCCGGCGGGCGCACGGCGCAGCAGGGCATTCCTTTCCCCGATTGCGGCTCGCTGCGCGACGACCTCGTGCGGGTCCTGGTCGAGGTGGCTGCGACCTTCGGCAACAGCAGCAGCCGGGCCATGATCGCCCTGGCGTTCAGCAGCAACGACTCGCCCGAGATCCAGCAGACGCAGGCGGCCTTCTGGCAGCAGCGCGTCGAGTTGCAGTGGCCGATGTTCGAGCGCGCCATCGCGCGGGGCGAGATCGACGCGCGCGTGGACACCGGCGCGGTGATCGAGCGCGTGGTCGGGCCGCTCTACTTCCGTTACTTCGTGATGCGCCAGCCGGCGAGCCGGCGTTTCATGGAGGACCTGGTCGACGCGGTCTTGCAGACGCTGCCGCTGCGCAGCGCGTGAGAGCTGGTGGCGCGGTCGCACGCCGGACAGACAGCGCGCCGCCTTCCCGTTCCAATCGCAGGCTCACCTTCCGGGCCGAGCGGCCCATGACGAGACAAGCGAAAGGCTCCCTTCCATGATCCAGGACTTCCACGGCAAGACGGCAGTGCTCACCGGCGCCGGCTCCGGCTTCGGCCTCGAATGCGCACGCATCGGCGCCGCGCGCGGCATGAACCTCGTGCTGGTCGACGTGCAGCAGGACGCGCTGGACAAGGCCCGGGCCGAGATGGAAGCCGCTGGCGCGCAGGTGCTGGCGATGAAGGTCGACGTGTCGAGTGCCAAGGAGATGGAAGCGCTGGCCGCGGCCGTGAAGGAGCGCTTCGGCGCGCCGCATTTCGTCTTCAACAACGCGGGCGTCGGCGCCGGCGGCCTGGTGTGGGAGAACACCGTGGCCGACTGGGAATGGGTGCTCGGCGTCGACCTGTGGGGCGTGGTGCACGGCGTGCGCCTGTTCGTGCCCATGATGCTCGAGGCCGCCGCCAAGGACCCGTCGTACCGCGGCCACGTGACCAACACCGCCAGCATGGCCGGGCTGCTCACGCCGCCCAACATGGGCATCTACAACGCCGCCAAGGCGGCGGTGGTGAGCCTGACCGAGACCATGTACCAGGACCTGAAGCTGGTGACCGACCAGATCGGCGCCAGCCTGCTGTGCCCGTACTTCGTGCCCACCGGCATCACCAGCAGCGAGCGCAACCGCCCCAACGCGCCCAAGGAAACCGAGCTCACCAAGAGCCAGCTCATCGGCCAGGCCATGAGCAACAAGGCGGTGAGCAGCGGCAAGATCACGGCCGGCGAAGTCGCGCACAAGGTGTTCAAGGCCATCAGCGACAACCAGTTCTACGTCTTCAGCCACGAAAGCCCGAAGGCCCTGGGCAACATCACCAGCCGCATGGAGAACATCGTGGCGATGAAGAACCCGGCCGACCCGTTCCTGGAAGCGCCCGCCATCGGCGCCAAGCTGCGCGAGCAGCTGCGCGCGGCTTGAAGCCGGCGAGGGCGCCATGGCCACGCTGCGCCACGAATTCGTCGTCGACGCCGCGCCTGCGCTCGTGTGGGACGCGCTGCGCGACTTCGGCGCCGTGCACACGCGCCTGGCGCCGGGCTTCGTCACGGCCTGCGAAATGGAGCAGGGCGGCGAGGTGCGGCACATCACTTTCGCCAACGGCTACGACGTGCGCGAGCGCCTGGTCGGCATCGACGAGCAGGCGCGCCGCCTGGCCTACACCGTGGTGGGCGGCAAGGCGGCGCACCACCATGCCAGCGCGCAGGTGCTGGCCGAACCCGACGGGCGCACGAGATTCGTGTGGATCACCGACGTGTTGCCGCACGAGGCCGGCGGTCCCATCGGCGCCATGATGGCGCTTGGCGCAGCGGCCATGACGAAAGCGCTCGGCGCGCTGGGCCCGGTCAGACAGCCGTAGCCTGAGCGGGGCACACTCGCGGGGCGGCGAGATGGCCGCCAGCCCACGCTCCGCATGACTTCTTCCGCTGTTCCCTCTTCCGACGACGCGGCCCCGCCCGCGGCGGTGCCTTTCCTCGAAGCCCTGCGCTTCTGGCTCAAGCTCGGCTTCATCAGCTTCGGCGGGCCGGCCGGGCAGATCGCGATCATGCACACCGAACTGGTGGAGCGGCGGCGCTGGCTGTCGGAAGGGCGCTTCCTGCACGCGCTCAACTACTGCATGCTGCTGCCCGGCCCCGAAGCGCAACAGCTCGCCACGTACATCGGCTGGCTGATGCACCGCACGGCGGGCGGCATCGTCGCCGGCGCGCTGTTCGTGCTGCCTTCGCTGGCGATCCTCATCGCGCTGTCGTGGATCTACATGGCCTATGGGCACCTCACGGTGGTGGCGGGCATCTTCTACGGGCTGAAGCCCGCGATCACGGCAATCGTGCTGCACGCGGCGCACCGCATCGGCAGCCGGGCGATTCGCAACCGGTGGAAGCTCGGGCTCGCGGTGGCCGCGTTCATCGCCATCTTTTGGGGACAGGTGCCGTTCCCGGCCATCGTCGCGGTGGCAGCGCTGCTGGGATGGCTGGGCGCGCGCTGGCGGCCGCAGCTTTTCTCGCCGGCCGGCCACGGCGCCGCGCAACGTTCGGCCGGGCGCGCGCTCATCGACGACGACACGCCGACGCCGGCGCATGCACGCTTCTCGCGCGCCGGCCTGGCACGCGTGCTGGCGGTGGGCGCGCTACTGTGGCTGGTGCCGATGGGCCTGCTGGTGGCCGATGGCGGCTGGCAGGGCACGCTGGCCCAGATGGCCTGGTTCTTCAGCAAGGCGGCGCTGCTGACCTTCGGCGGCGCGTATGCCGTGCTGCCCTACGTCTACCAGGGCGCGGTGGACCATTTCCACTGGCTCAGCGCGCCGCAGATGATGGACGGCCTGGCCCTGGGCGAAACCACGCCCGGCCCGCTGATCATGGTGGTGGCCTTCGTCGGCTTCGTGGGCGGCTGGCTGCAGCAGGTTGCGGGCGCCGGCGCGCCCTTCCTCGGCGGCGCGCTGGCGGCGGTGGTCGTCACCTTCTTCACCTTCCTGCCGTCCTTCCTCTTCATCCTGGCCGGCGGCCCGCTGATCGAGGCCACGCACGGGCGCCTCGGCTTCACGGCGCCGCTGGCGGCCATCACGGCGGCGGTGGTGGGCGTGATCGTCAACCTGGCCCTGTTCTTCGCCTGGCACGTGCTGTGGCCCGATGGCTTCGGCGGGCGCTTCGACATCGCGGCAGCCGTCATCGCGGTGGCGGCCGGCGTGGCGCTGTTTCGATTGAAGCTCGGCGTGATGCCGGTGCTGGGCCTGTGCGCAGTGGCCGGCCTGCTGCTGCGATGGATGGGGGTGGGCGGCTGAGCGCGCCGCGGCGCGCCCGCCTGCGCGCCCTCTGGCCTTCAGACGATCGAGTTGTCGCCGTCGTCGAAGCTGCCCCCGTCGTCGAAGCCGTCCCAGTCGGCGCCTGCGTCGCGCGCCAGCGTGCTGTCGGCCGCGCCGGAGCGGCCGCCGCCATCGTCGCCGAAGAAGTTCTGCGTGACGTTCTCCGTCACCGTCGGAGTGCCGCCTTGATTGCCGCCGAACAGGCCGCCGCCACCGCTGCCGCCACGGCCGCCGAGCAGGTGCTCGATGCCGTTGAACAGGAACATGCCGCCGGCCACGCCCGCCGCGGCCGACGCCGCGGTGCCCAGCAGGCCCGGCCCGTTCGATGCCGCCGGCGCCGCAGCCGCCGCCGGTGCACCGAAGACGCGTTCACGCCAGCTCGGCGCGGCCGCGCGCGCGGGAGGTGCCCCCGGCGCGTAGCGCTCGGACCCGTCGTAGCCGCCGGCCGCCGGCGTCGGCTGGGACGCGTAGGGCTGCGGTTGCAGCTGCGGCGCGCGGCCCCAGTCGATGCCGGGCGCGCCACCGAGGAAGCTGCCGCCGGCCGGCTGCTGCTGCGCCTGCGAGAGCTGGGCGATCTGCTGCTGCGCGTCGGCCAGCGCGTGCTCGAGCAGCAGCGCGCGCTGCACCAGCAGGTAGACCGCGTCAGGTTGGCCGGCCAGGCGCTCGCGGATCATCGCGACCGCCTGCGGGTCCTTCTGCACACCCTGTACCGCGGCGAGGCGCTGCAGCAGGTCGTCGAGCCATTGGGTTTCCTGGGGGGTCATGGGGGCCTTTCGTGACGTTTCGTGACAGGGAGGGGCGGCAGCGCGCCGCCTTGTGCGTCGGACCTCGCGGCGGCGTGCAAGTTCTCCACGCCCGGCGCGATTAAGCATGCCCTAAGTCGCGCTTGCCGCCACACTCCCGTGTCCCACAGCACAGGAAAGGCGAGCACCGTGGCTTCACGCGCATGGACATCGGCACTGGTCTTCTTCTTCGTCGTCGCGCTGGGCAGCGCGCACGCGCAGCAGATCGAGCGCAACAGCCTGGGCATGGCCTTCGTGAAGCTGCCTGCCGGCGAGTTCCTCATGGGCAGCGACGAGTCGCCCGAGGCACTGGCCCGCGCCTATCCGCAGATGCCGCCCGAACGCTTCGCGCAACTGGACGACGAGAAGCCGGTGCACCGCGTGCGCATCACGCATGCCTTCTGGATGGGGCAGCACGAGGTCACGGTGGGCCAGTTCAGGCGCTTTCTCGAACGCTCCGGCTACGTGCCCGAATCGGTGGCCGACGGCACGGGCGGCTACGGCTGGCGGGCCGACTACGACCCGGCGACGACGAAGCGCGGCGATGCCTTCGAAGGCCGCGACGTGCGCTATTCCTGGCGCAACCCCGGCTTCGCGCAGGGCGACGACCACCCGGTCGTGAACGTGACCTGGAACGACGCCCAGGCGCTGGCGGCCTGGCTCAGCCGCACCGAAGGCAAGCGCTACCGCCTGCCCACCGAGGCCGAATGGGAATACGCCTGCCGCGCCGGCACCCGCACGCGCTACAGCTCGGGCGACGACCCCGCATCGCTCGCGCGCGTCGCCAATGTCTTCGATGCCAGCAGCGCGCGCTACTGGCCGAAGTGGCAGGCGATGGCGCTGCCGACCGACGACGGCCATCCCTTCACCGCCCCCGTCGGCAGCTTCGCACCCAACGCCTGGGGCCTGTACGACATGCACGGCAACGCGTGGGAATGGGTGGCCGACTGGCACGCCGACGACTACTACGCGCGCTCATCGGTCGACGATCCGCAGGGCCCCGCCGACGGCGACGTGCGCGTGCGCCGCGGCGGCTCGTGGCACACCTGGCCTTTCTACGCGCGTGCGTCGTACCGCAACTGGAACGCGCCCGACACGCGCTACACGCTGGTGGGCATCCGGCTGGTGCGCGACGACGATACGGGCGCGGCGCCGTCGATCAACGCGGCACCGCCGGCGGCGCCAGCTCGGTGAACTGGCCGTTCCAGTAGGGGTAGTGGGGATAGGGCGGCATCACGGCGCTCGCGGCATCGAGCGCCGCCATCTGCGTGGGCGTGAGGCTCCAGCCCACGGCGCCGAGGTTCTGCACCAGCTGCGCCTCGTCGCGCGCGCCGATCAGCACGCTGGTCACCGTGGGCCGCTGCAGCAGCCAGTTGATGGCGACCTGCGGCACCGTCTTGCCGGTTTCCTCCGCCACCTGGAGCAGCGCATCGACCACGCGGTACAGGTGCTCGTCGGCCACCGGCGGCGCGAAGCCGGCCGTCTCGTGCAGGCGGCTGCCTTCGGGCAGCGGCGCACCGCGCCGGATCTTGCCGGTGAGGCGGCCCCAGCCGAGCGGGCTCCACACCAGCGCACCCACGCCCTGGTCGATGCCCAGCGGCATCAGCTCCCATTCGTAGTCGCGGCCGACGAGCGAGTAGTAGGTCTGGTTGGCGACGAAGCGCTCGGTGCCCAGGCGGTCGGCCGCGGCCAGCGCCTTCATCAGCTGCCAGCCTGCGAAGTTCGAGGCGCCGATCGCGCGCACCTTGCCGGCGCGCACCAGGTCGTCGAGCGTGCGCAGCATCTGCTCGACCGGCGTGTGGGCGTCGAAGGCGTGCAGCTGCAGGATGTCGATGTGTTCCGTCTTCAGGCGCCTGAGCGCGGCGTGCGTGCTCTCGAGCAGGTGGTGGCGCGACCAGCCGGCGTCGTTGGGGCCATCGCCCGTGCGCAGCGTGACCTTGGTCGAGATGAGCGCCGCGTTGCGCCGGCCTTCCAGCGCCGCGCCGAGGATCTCCTCCGACGCGCCCGACGAATACACGTCGGCCGTGTCGAAGAGGTTCACGCCCGCATCGAGGCAGATGTCGACCAGGCGCCGGGCGCCGGCCACGTCGGTCTGGCCCCAGGCGCTGAAGAGCGGGCCTTGTCCGCCGAAAGTGCCGGCACCGAAGCCGAGGGCGGGCACACGCAGGCCGGAGCGGCCGAGCAGTCGTTGTTCCATCGAGGGACTCCTTTCAAGGGTTTCGGTATTCACTCCCTCTCCGACCGGGAGAGGGCTGGCGACTCGCCCCGCAACCGTTCGGGCTGAGCCTGTCGAAGCCTTGCGCCGGCCTTCGACAGGCCCAGGCTGAACGGGCGGGGGAGTCACCGGTGATCGGGTGGAAGCTGCAGGCTCAAGCCCCCGCCGTCGCGCACTCCGCCGGCACCTGCCGCCGGTCCAGCGCATGGCTCCACAGCGCCAGCAGTAGCCCGGCGACCGTGAGCGCCGCCGCGGCCATGCCCAGGTTCTGCAGGCCCTGCGTGCCGGCGCCGCGCTCGATCACCACGCCGCCGACCCACGCGCCCAGCGCGTTGCCGAGGTTGAAGGCCGCGATGTTCAGGCTCGACGCGAGGTTCTGCCCCGCGCCGGCCGCCTTCTCCAGCACCCGCACCTGCAGCGGCGCCACGGTGGCGAAAGCGACGATGCCCAGCAGCCCGACGAACACGACGGCCGCCACCGCGTGCGGCATCGCCCAGCGGGCCACCGCCAGCACCGCGGCCAGCGCGATCAGCGTGCGGATCACCGCGCGCATCGGCGCCTTGTCGGCCAGCTTGCCGCCCAGCAGGTTGCCGATGGCCAGCCCGCCGCCGAAGAGCAGCAGCACCGGCGACACCGCCGCGTCCGACAGGCCCGTCACCCGGGTCAGCACCGGCTGCACGTAGGTGTAGAAGGCGAACACGCCGGCAAAACCCAGCACCGTCATCGCCAGTCCCAGCCACACCTGCGGGCGGGCCAGCACGGCCAGCTCGTCGCGCAGCGGCGCGGGCTCGACCTTGGCAGCGTCGCGCGGCACATAACGCGCCAGCACCGCCAGTGCGACGACACCGATCACGGCCACGGCCCAGAAGGTCGCGCGCCAGCCGAAGTGCAGGCCCAGCCAGGCGCCCGCCGGCACGCCGAGCAGCGTCGCGGCCGTGAGGCCCGTGAACATGATCGCGATGGCCGAGGCGCGCTTCTCGGGCGGCACCAGCCCGGTGGCCACCACCGAGCCCACGCCGAAGAAGGTGCCGTGCGCCAGCGAGGTGATCACCCGGGCGGCCATCAGCGCCTCGTAGCTCGGCGCCACGGCACAGGCGATGTTGCCGAGCGTGAAGATCGCCATCAGCGCCAGCAGCACCGTCTTGCGCGGCAGGCGCCGCGTGGCGATGGTGAGCACCGGCGCGCCGACCGCCACGCCGATGGCGTAGCCCGAGATCAGCAGGCCCGCGGCCGCGATGGAGACATGAAGATCCGCCGAGACCTGCAGCAGCAGGCCCATGATGACGAACTCGGTGGTGCCGATGCCGAAGGCGCCGGCGGTGAGGGCAAGAAGTGCGATGGGCATGATGGGATGAACTGTGAGGGTTATCCCTGATCGTGACTAGACGGCTCGCTGGAAAGAGATTGGTGAATTCAATTCCAAGGTGGCGAATGCCGTCGACATGAAGGAGAATCCGAAAGCTGTACGGTCTGTACGGATCAGGAGGTCGTCCATGTCACTTCGTACCGTTGGCCTTGAACAGGGCCGCAACAAGCTGCCCGAGCTGGCGTCTCGCGCGCATGCCGGAGAGGCCAGTCTGCTGACACGCCATGGCAAGCCTTACGCTGCCATCGTGTCTCCCGAGTTGCTGGCCAAGGCGACGCGCCGCCCGTCTGGATTCCTGAGCCTGCGGGGCACAGGCAAGGGACTGTGGGGCAAGTCACCCGCGCGCTACGTCGCCGATCTGCGCGACGAATGGGGAGACCGTTGAGCACCCGCGGAACTCGCTCGGCGCCCAAAGTGGCGTCGCGCGGACAACGACGTGCGGCGCCTGCAGTATGGGGGCATCTGTCGGAAGGCGATCTCGTTGTCGTCGACACCGCGCCGCTGATCTATCTGCTGGAGGACCACCCCGAGTTCGCGCCGCGCTTCGAAGGCTTGTTCGAGCTGCACAGGGACGGCGTCGTGCAGATCGCCATTTCTTCCATCGCGACGGCCGAGGTCCTGGCCGGGCCGTTCAAGCAGGGTCAGGACGTGCTGGCTATGCGTTACGAGACGGAACTCAGCGGGTTCGAAGTTCAACCCGTCACGCAGGCCATCGCCGTCGCAGCGGCGCGGCTGCGCACGCTGGGCGGACTGCGTCTGCCGGACGCGATACATGCCGCCACCGCCATCGAACTGGGCGCTGTAGCGCTGGTCACGCACGACCGCGACTTCTCGCGGCTGCAGGGCCTGCGCATCATCACCGGCCCGGACTGAACCCGTTCATCGGTCGCCATGCCCCGCCTCGACATCAACCGCTCCGGCGAAATGGAAGCCTTCGTGCAGGTCGTCGACCGTGGCGGCTTCTCGGCCGCGGCGCGCGCGCTGGGCATGACGCCCTCGGCCGTGAGCAAGCTGGTCGCCCGGCTCGAGGCGCGCCTCGCCACGCAACTGGTGCACCGCTCCACCCGCAAACTGCAGCTCACGCCCGAGGGCCAGACCTTTTACGAGCGCAGCGTGCGCGTGCTGGCCGACCTGGACGAGGCCGAGCGCTGCGCCGCCGCGGCCGCCGCGCCGCGCGGGCGCGTGGGCATCAGCGCCAGCGTGAGCTTCGGCCACGTCGTGCTGGTGCCGCTGCTGCCGCGCCTGGTGGCCAGGTACCCCGAGCTGACGCTGGACCTGGGCCTGACCGACCGCGTCGTCGACCTCATGGACGAGCGCGCCGACATCGCCATCCGCTGGGGCCGGCTGCAGTCGTCCGACCTGGTGGCGCGCCTGCTGGGCCACACGCGGCAGGTCATCGTCGGCTCGCCCGAGTACCTCCAGCGCCACGGCACGCCCACCACGCGCGACGAGCTCGAGCGGCACAACCGCCTGGGCACCAACTACCGCCGCCTCACCCCCGACTGGCCACTGAGAGACGAAGACGGCAAGGCCATCGACCTGCCCATCGTCGGCAACGTGCGCGCCGCCGACGGCGAGACCCTGCGCCGCCTGGCGCTGGAGGGCGTGGGCCTGGCGCGGCTGTCGGTCTATCACATCCATGCCGACCTGCAGGCCGGCACCCTGGTGCCGGTGATGGAAGCGTTCAACCCCGGCGACACCGAACCCATCCACGCGGTGTACCTGGGCAAGTCGGGCCGCCTGCCCGCGCGCATCCGCGCCGTGCTGGACTTCCTGGTCGAGCACGTCAAGCTTTCGCCGGTGGACGAGGATTGGGCGAATTTCAAACCAAATCGGCCTATAGCGCCCGCCCCACGGGCGCGGGCAGCTATCAAAGAGTGAGCAGATGATCGCGATGACCGAGCCTGTTGTTGTTGCCGCTCCCGCCGCTACCGGCATCGCCATCTTCGACACCGCCATCGGCCACTGCAGCCTGGCCTGGGGCTCGCGAGGCATCGTCGGCGTGCAACTGCCCGAGGTGGACGGCAGCGCCGAGGCCAAGCGTGCCCGCATGGCGCGCGACTTTCCGCGGCTGGCCGAGGTGCCCGAGCCGCAGCGCCCGCCGGCCGTGCGCGCCGCCATCGACGCTATCGTGGCCTTGCTGTCCGAGCGCAGCGCCACCGACCCCGCGGGCGTGGACGCCGCAGTGCGGGCCATCGTGCTGGACGAGGAGGGCGTGCCACCGTTCCACCGCCGCGTGTACGACATCGCCCGCCGCATTCCGCCCGGCGAGACAAAGACCTATGGCGAGATCGCGGAAGAGTTGGGCGACAAGACCCTGGCCCGCGCCGTCGGCCAGGCGCTGGGGGCCAACCCCTTTGCGCCCGTGGTGCCGTGCCATCGGGTGCTGGGCGCCAAGGGGTGGCAAGGTGGGTTTTCGGCGGCGGGCGGGCCGATGCTCAAGTTAAGGATGTTGGGGATGGAGGGGGCGCGGCCGGGTGGGCAGAAGTCCCTGTTTTAAATAGCTGCGAAAGGGCACGAAGTGATGTCGTCGGCTGTCTCTGCGGTCATCGCAGCTTCGGTCACATTGATTACCGCCTTTGTCACGCAGTTCTTGGCGGAGCGTTACAGGCGCTTCAAAGACGGAGCCGCGTTGGCTGCCGGCACTGCCGGCGAATTGGCTTCGTATTCGGACGCAGTTCCGCTGCTCGGAGTGAGTTTGCGGACTGCGCAAGAGCAGGTAGCACTTGGCAATATGAGTAGCCTAAATTTCAGAGACTTTGAGAAGCCACAAGACCGCTACTTTCCTAAGGTAGTGGACAAGTTGGGCTTGCTGGGGCCCCAACTCTGTGAGTGGATCATTTACGTCTACGCCAATCTAGATGCGTTTCGTTCGGCCCTGGTGTTGATCCATTCCAAGCACTCCGAAATGACGGCCGACGAATTGCAAGCTCGTATTGTCTTGTGTGTCGATGCGATGGGGCGCGCTTTTTCCGCGGGTGAGGAGTTGATCGAAGCTTTGCGAGCTCGATCCAATGAACGATTCAGAGTGCTCGGACCCTGAATCCGCGGGCGAGACGACTTTATGCAAGACGCTTTAGCAGCAGAACCTCGGTTTCGCCGGAGCAATCGCAACGCCCGCTTTGTATACGGAAATAGCTAAAAAGCGTTGCAGGAGGCCGTTCGTCGGTCGGAATGCAACAGTGCTGAACTTTGAAAAGTCATCGGCGACGACGACGGCCACTCAGCTTCGGCTAAGCGGCAGCAGCGCCCTCAACGCCGGCATCCGCAGATACAGCCCCAGCCAGGCCGCAACACCAATCACCAAACACACGACCTGAGACCCCGACCCCATCTCCCCGATGCGGAAGTGGGCGCAAATGGCGCCGCCCAAAAAGCCGGTGACAAGGATCGCGCCGAGCACGCTGGTCCGCGGAATCGCGTACAGCACGGCGCACACCAGCATGAGGATGCCCAGCTGCGGCGACAGCGCGGCGGTGAAGCCGGTGGCGGCCATGGGCTCGGCGAGCTCTTCGGGCGCGAACAGGTTGACGGCCGCATCGGCCAGCAGCACGAGCACGACCAGCGCGCTGAGGACGCGGCCGGTCCACACGGCGGCCGACGAGGTGCCCGTGCGGGCGGGCAAGAACGCGGGAGAAACAGCGGAAGTCATCGGTCGGTCAGACGCAGGTCAGAAAGTTCTGGGGGCGCAGATCGTAAATAAGCGTCAACTGGCCGTCGATAGGGCGAACGGTGCTGGCCGTTCGGCCGAACGGCGGCCGTGCGGCGCCAGCGGGCGGCGCCAGCGGGCGGCGGATCGCGGCCGTGCGTCAGGCAGTGGCCGTCAGCGCATCGAGCCGTGCACGGGTCCGGCGGATCGACGCCTCGTGCCGCACCGTGCGCGGCCCCCGCCCGTAGACCCCCGCCTTCATCACCAGGCGCAACTGCTCGCGCTGCAGCTTCGCCTTGAGGCGCCGTGCCGGCCGCCCGTATTGCCGCCCCAGCGCTCGCCGCACGCGCAGGCGCTCCAGCGGCGCACCCAGGCGTGCGCGCTCGTCTTCGCTCAGGAGGTCGCGCTCGGGCACGAAGTGCTCGGCCAGCATCTGCAGGTGCGCGCCTTCTTCGCGCAGGGCGGCGCGCCAGAGCAGGGCCGCCGCGGCGGCCACCGGCACGCCCTTGACGACGAGCAGCAGCGCCAGGCCCCAGCGGCTGTCGTTGAAATGGTCCTCCAGCCAAGGCGAGTTCCACACGAAGTGCATGGCCCACGCGAGCGCGAAGCCGGCCACGGCGACGGCGATGCGCACGGCGCGTGATCGCTCGACGTGGCGCAGGTACCAGGCCACGCCGTAGCTCGCGACGGTGGTGTAGGCAGCGTGGGTCCACAGGCCGCTGAGCAGTCCGCGCGTGACGAGGTTCTGCAGCACGGGCAGCACCTGGCTCTCGACCGGGTAGCGCAGCGCGGCCGTGACCGTGGCGTGCAGGTTCTCGACCACCTGAAAGCCCAGGCCCACGGCGGCGCCCACCACCAGCACCGACAGCTCGGTGGGGAACTGGCTGCGTGCCACCAGGATAAGCAGCAGCACGCCCATGAGCTTGAGGAACTCCTCGGTCACGGGCCCGGCCATCGCCGCGCCCCAGGTGGCCGCGAACTCGGGCGATCCCAGCTTGGCCAGCAGGCTCAGGATGGCGGCATTGGCCGGCACCGCCAGGCTCACCGCGGCCAGTGCGCCCCAGGCGAAGGCCAGGATGAAGGCATCGACGGGCTGCTGCTCGCTCAGTTCCATGAGCCGGAAGACGGCCCAGAAGGCGAGGGTGAACAAGGTCCACACGAGCAGGCCCAGGCCGAAGGTGAGCGGCACCACGCGCGCGCCCGCGGCGAAGAGCTGCGCCGTGAAGACCAGCCCGTGCGCCAGGAGCACGACCAGCAACCAGAAGGCGGCGCGGCGCGGCTGGAAGAAGTGGTCGGTGCCGATGGAGTCATCCGCCAGTGCGGCGCCGGGCGGGTCCAGGGTCGGCGCGTGCATCAGGCGCCCAGGTCCATCGAATCGACCAGCGCGCGGCCCTGCGCGAGCACGTCGGCCAGTCCCTCGGCCGGGCCGAAGACGTCGACCATCACCACCGACTTGCGCCCCGTGTCGACCAGTTGCCAGAGCCGGCCGCTGCCGTGCCGGCCGCTGTACGCGAAGCTGACGCCCTGCAGGCCCCAGGGGGTGAGGAAGTCCGACACGCGGCCGTCGATCTGCTGGCCTTCACCGCGCTCCAGCAGGCGTTGCTGCCGCGCGAGCGGGCCTTCGGGGCCGCCCACCCACCGGTCGGTGCGCACCGAGATCTCGTGCGCGCCGCGCACCAGCACCAGCGACTGGCCGGGGCGCGAGCGGGCGATGTCCATCTGCCAGCCGGCGGGCGGCTCGAAACGCGCCGGGCCGACACGCCAGGTCTTGCCCGCGGGCAGCGGCCGCATGGCGGGCGTGTGGCGGTCCCACAGCTGCAGGCCGCCCACGTAGAGCGCGATGGCCAGTCCGATCGCCAGCGTGCCCGGCCAGGTGCGGTAAGGCGTGCGACGGGTGGGCAGGGCGAGGGCGCGGGCGGACACGGGCGGCATCGTGCCACAGGGCACATCTGCTGCCGGAATTGCTGCGGTGGCGGGTGAAACGCATCGTCGTGATGCCAACGACGAGGGAATGTGAGCAAGGGGCGCCTTCGGTGCGCCCGTGCCTCATCAGCGTCGGGGCAGCACCTCGAGCGCGTGCAGCCCGTGGTCGGTGATGTCGTAAGCGCCATCGACCTCGCGGATGAAGCCGTAGCGCAGCAGCGCGGTGATCGTCGGCGCCGAATAGGTGCGGAAGTGCCGGGCGTCGTCGGCCGACAGGCCCCGCAAGCCCGTGCGCGCGATCAGGTGACCCGCGCGCAATTCGACCAGCGCCTGCCATTGCGAGCGCACGAGGCTCGGCGGGCCGAGCGGCCCGGTGTCCTTGCCACTCCAGCGACGCACGGCCGCGGCAGCCTCTGCCGGCTGCGCGCCTGGCGACGAAGGCTCCCTGCGACTCAACGGACCACCGGTGTAAGAAGAGACCGGACACTTGTTTCCATGGCATGCATGAGACGCATGGCGACGCGACGCCGGTGCAGGCAGACGGCGGCGATCCCTGTGCGGCGCCGGCCGACAGCGGCGGGCCGCCGGCGCACATGCCGGGCCGGCGCCGGCCAGACGAATACGTTGGTTTGCGGCCACCTTTTCCAAGCCGCGACAAGCATTTGCATAAAACGGCCGGAACTAGTTCACGCCGACCTTGCGCGTCGTCCGTGTCCTACAGAAGACTTACTCGGTCTCACATAGACTCAATTGGTTACAGTTGTTAATCAAATGTCGTGAGCACTCGATTCGCCGATTCCCACAGGCTGGATGCTGCGCTGGAGCAGTTGGACCGCTTTCTCGGCACCGCGGCTCAGCGTGGCGGGGTGCCCTTTTTCGGGCCGACCCTGCTGTCGTCGATGAACGAGCTGGACCAGGCGCGGGCGGCGCAGGCCGAGCGCGCGGCCTACGAGGCGGCGCCGGAGGAAACGGCGATCCACTTCTGCATCACCGCCGCCATCGCACTGGTCGAGGTCAGCCAGGCGCTGATGGCGCGGCCCGCCGAGGCCACCCCGGCGCAGCGCGAGGTGCAGTGGAAGACGCTGCACACCTACGCCAAGACGGCCGGCCGCAGCGCCTACCGCGCGGCCTCGATCCTGGCCGACCGCAAGTCGGCACCGGTGTGAGGACGGTGCACCGCACGGCTGCGATGCCTGCGGACGGCGGGCTGCCCGGCGAACGCACCCTGCCGATGCCCGGCACGGCACCGACCGTGCTGGCCACCATCACCTGCCCGCAGTGCAGGGCCGAGAACCGCGCCGCCGCCACCTTCTGCCGCAGCTGCGTGGCGCCGCTGCCGCAGCGCTCGGCCGATGCCTTCGCCGCGACGGTACACGACGCCGCGGGCCACGCGCCCCCGGCCCTGCCGCTGGACCGGCTGGCACTGCCGGTCGGCCACCACATCGCGGGCTTCGACATCGAGGAGGTGCTGGGGCAGGGCGGTTTCGGCATCGTCTACCGGGCCTGGGACGTGGCGCTCGAGCGGCACGTCGCGATCAAGGAATACCTGCCGGCCGCGCTGGTGACGCGCGCCACCGATTCGCTGCAACTCACGGTGCGGCCGGGCGAGGCGACGCAGGCTTTCGGGGTGGGCCTGTCGAGCTTCGTGAACGAGGCGCGGCTGCTGGCGCGCTTCGACCACCGCGCCCTGGTCAAGGTGTTCCGCTTCTGGGAAGCCAACGGCACCGCGTACATGGCGATGCCTTTCTACCGCGGGCCGACGCTGAAGACGGCGCTGGACTACCTGCGCCGCCCGCCCTCGGAGCGGCTGGTGCGCAAGTGGCTGGCGCCGCTGCTCGACGCGCTGGAGATCCTGCACGCGGCGGACTGCTACCACCGCGACATCGCGCCCGACAACATCCTGCTCACGGCGGACGGCCCGGTGCTGCTGGACTTCGGCGCCGCGCGGCGCGTGATCGCCGACCGCACGCAGGTGCTGACGACGCTGCTCAAGCCCAGCTTCGCACCCATCGAGCAGTACGGATCGACCGGCGCCCAGGGGCCGTGGACCGACCTGTATGCCCTGGCCGGCGTGGTGCACTACGCGCTCACCGGCCGCGCGGCGCCACCGGCCACCGTGCGCGTGCTCAACGACCCCTGGCTGCCGCTGAGCGCCCAGCCGGCCTTGCGGGCGGCGTACAGCGCCGAACTGCTGGGCACGGTGGACGCCGCCCTGGCGGTGCTGCCCGATGCGCGGCCGGCCTCGGTGGCGGACTTTCGGCGGCGTCTGGGCATGGCCGGCCTGCCGGCGAAGAAAGCGGCGACGGCGCATGTTGGCGCCGCGCCCGCGGCGGCAGAGCCGATCGAAGCGCCGGCGCCCGTCGTGACAGGGCCCGTTGCCTCTGCGCCGCAGGCGGCCGAGAAAGCCGTGGCGCGGCCCGCCGCCGTCTCGGCCGAACCGGTGCCGGTGCCGGCCTCGCGGTTGTCGTCGCTGGCTGCCGCGGCGCCCGCCGCGCCGCCTGCGCGCCGCGCCGGTTCCCGCTGGCTGTGGCCGGCCGGCGCAGGCGTCGTCGCCGTCGTGGCGGCGGCACTGTTCTGGACCATGGCCGACCGGCCGGCGCCCGTGCCTGCGGCCGCATCCGCGGCTGCGCCCGCCGTGGCGGCGCCCGCTTCGGCACCGGCCGCGACAACGGCAGCCTACGTGCCGACGCCCGAGTCGCCACCGGCCGCCGCCCTCGTGCCTGCCAGCCTGACACCGAGCACACCCGCGCCGGAACCCGTGGCGCCACGGGCTGCCATCGCCGACTCGCCGCCGACCCGCAGCGCGCCCACGGCCGCCGTGCGCAGCAGCACCGAGCGCTCCCGCGCGGCGACCGACCGCAGCGCACGCGAGCGCCCGCGCGCCGCCCCCACGGCGCTTGCGCAGGCCGACACCGCCGTGCCCGACACCTCCGCCGCCCGGCCCGCGCCGCGCGGCGCGCGCTGCAGCGACCTGATGCTGCAGTCCTCCCTGCAACCCCTGGGCAAGCAGGACCTTGCCTACCTGCGCGAACAATGCAAATGACGATGACGACGACCCGCGGTGCCCGACGCTGCGGATGGCTCCTGGCCCTGGTGCTGGCCGTGCTGCCGCTGGCCGCCTGCGTGGCGCCGCAGCCGGTGGTGCAGGCGCAGGTGATGCCGTTCGAGCAGGCAGCGCAGGCCGCGGTCGACGGGCTGCTGCGCCAGGGCGACGAGAGCGCGGGCCTGTTCGGCGCCAAGCCCAAGGTGCTGGTGCTCGACCCCACCATCGACGGCCTCACCGGCCAGCAGACCGCCGCCACGCAGGTGCTGGACCGCATCGTCGCCCAGCGCGTGCGCGAGCGCGGTTCGGACGCGCTGCGCTTCGACGCCCAGGGCGTGGGCAAGGCGACGCACCTGATCGTCGGCACGATGACGCGCGCCGAGAAGGCCTACCAGCTGAACCTGGCGCTGGTCGACCTGGGCAGCCGCACCGTGGTCGCGCAGTCGTCCGCCCGCGCCTCGGCGGCCGGGGTGGACATGACGCCGCTGGCCATGTTCCGCGACAGCCCGGTGCTGCCGCGCGACCGCGGCTTCGACGGCTACGTGAAGACGGCCTCGACCCCGCCCAAGCAGCCGGCGGACGCGGCCTACCTCGACCGCCTCGCCAGCGCGGCCCAGGCGCAGGACGCGATGGCGCTGTACACCGCGGGGCGCTTTCGCGAAGCGCTGGCCGCCTACCGCGCGGCGGCCGTGCGCGGCGGCGACCAGATCCGGGTGCTGACAGGCATCTACCTGTCGGCCGTGAAGGCGGGCACGCCGGCCGAGGCCGAGGAGGCCTTCGGCCAGCTCGTGGCGCTGGGCCTGTCGACCAACAGCGTGAGCGTCAAGTTCCTCTTCGCGCCCGGCAGCACCGAGTTCTGGCCCGACCCGAAGGTCACCGCCGCCTATGCGATGTGGATGCGCCAGATCGCGGCGCAGCTGGCGCGCTCGTCGCTGTGCGTGCGCGTGCAGGGCCACACCAGCGCCACCGGCACCGAGTCCTTCAACGAGGCGCTGTCGACGCGCCGCGCGGCCACCATCCGCGGCCGACTGGCGGCGCTGTCGCCGGCGCTCGAGCCCCGGCTGCGCGTGCTCGGCCTGGGTTCGAAGGAGAACATCGTCGGCACCGGCACCGACGACGTGGTCGACGCGGCCGACCGCCGGGTCGACTTCCGCGTGGTGGACTGCGGGGCCGGCTGAGCGGCGCGGATTCCAAAAGAAAAGTGGCTGCGGCGCCCGTGGGGCGGGCGCGAGCAGCTATCGTTTTGGTAGCAGGCCGACGTCGGTGACCGCTCAGGCCTCGTCCATCTCGAAGCGCTCGGGCGGCGACATCGCCAGGTCGGCCCAGTCCAGCTCGTGCTCGAGCGTGTGGAACACGTCGTCGTCGATCGCGCCGGCGGCCCGCAGCTCGGCCAGCCGGGCGCGCTTGCCGATCAGGACCTCGCGCTTGAGCGCGTCGATGGGCTGCGTGCTGCGCGGGCGGTGGCCCTGCAGCGCGGCAGCCCGTTCGGCGGCGTAGAGCTCGCGCAGGCGCACGGCCGGCTCGTCGCTGCGCTCGGCGATGCGGACCAGCCCGGCATCGATGAGCTCGGCGCGGGCATGGGCGACCTCGCGCGACAGCGAGTCGTCGGGCGGAAAGCGCAGCACGCGGATCAGCGGGCCGAGCGTCAGGCCCTGCAGGACGAGCGTGCCCAGCACCACGGCCAGCGCGCTCAGCACGATCAGGTCGCGCTGCGGGAAACCCTCCGGCAGCGCCAGCGCGGTGGCGAGGGTGACCAGCCCGCGCATGCCGCACCAGCTCGCGAGCACGCCCTGCGCCACCGAGGGCACGCGCTTGCCACGCCGCCTGTACAGCCAGCGCAGCACGACGTTGTGCAGCATCACCCACACGATGCGCGTGACGATCACCGCGACCAGCACCGCGCCGGCGAAGCGCAGCGCCTCGCCCAGCGCCTCGGGCGCCAGGCGCTGCACCACGGCGCGCGCCTGCAAGCCCAGCAGCAGGAAGGCCAGCACGTTGAGCAGGAAGACCGCCGTGTTCCACACCGAGTAGACATGGATGCGGTCGCGCGCGGGCGTGTGCGCCGGGGCGTAGCGCGCGACGACCATGCCGCAGGCGACCATCGCCAGCACGGCCGAGAGCTCCAGTCGCTCGGCCACGATCCAGGTGCCGAATGCCAGCACGAAGCTCGCCACGGCACCGCTCAGCCGGCCGTAGAGCAGGGGCATGACCCAGGTGGCGAGCCGGCCCATGAGGCAGCCGACCAGCAGCCCGCCGGGCGCGGCCACCGCCAGCCGCGGCGCAAGCGAGCCCAGCGAGGCAGGGTGCAGCATCACGCCCACCGCAGCGCTGAAGATCAGCAGCGCTACCGCGTCGTTGAGCAGGCTCTCGCCCTTGAGCACGGTCACGGTGCTGCGCGGCAGCTGCGAGAAGCGCCCCAGCACCGCGGTGGCCGCCGCCGCATCGGGCGGCGCCACGATGGCACCCAGCGCGATGGCGGCGGCCAGTGGCATGCCGGCCAGCGCCACGCCCACCCCGGCCACCACCGCGGTCGTCACGACGACGGCGATCGCGGCCAGCGACAGCAGCGGCAGCCAGTAGCGCCGCACGTCGCGTGGCGGGAAGTCGAAGGCCGCGTCGAACACCGCCGGGGCGATGAACAGCGCCAGGGCCAGCGACGGGTCGATGCCGATGGCCGGCGCGCCGGGCAGGGCGGCGACGGCGACCCCGGCCAGCGCGAGCACGGTGGGGTAGGGAATGGACAGTCGGCGCGTGAGGTGCAGCAGCACGATCGCCACCGTGATCAGGATCAGCGCACTTTCGAAAAGAACCATGACGCCTCGCCCTCCTCGGCGGCGACGGGTGGAAATGGCCCGGTTCTACCCGATGGCAGGCCACCTGCTGCAGCGGGCATCCGAATCGATGCCCGCGCCGACGGCCTCGAGCGCGCACTGAACGTGTTCACAAATGATGGATATTTGTCACAGACTATTAATTCTTAAGGCCTCATGACGCGCCCGGCTCCTCCGTCGGGGGGAGGCCGCATCACAATCCATCCATCGAAAAAGCAAGGCCCGTGGCGCCCGTCACGGACGCAAAGGGAATGGATCAAGCATCGTCGGGACCGTCGGACAGCAGCGCCGCCGCCGTGGAAGCGGCGGGGCAGCTTGCTGCCTCCAGCCTCCAGTTGCTGGCGATGCTCGACGTGGTCCACGACTGGGACCGGGGCGACGCCATCAGCGTCGGCGACTCGGCGCAGCAGACCGAGTCCCTCACGCGCTCCATCGGCACCAAGCTGGTCGCCGGCCAGGGCGAACTCGACCGCGCGCTGAAGACGCTCGAAGCGGTCGTGGTCCGCGCCGAGCGGCTGGCGCGGGTGGCGCCGGCCCAGGCGCGCGACGACGCCTCGGGGGGCGCAATGGCGAGCGCGCTGCGGCGCCTGGCCGCCGCCAGCGACGAGCTGCGGGGGCACCTGGAAGCGGCCGAACTCGAGTTGCCGGCCGACGGCGACCCCGGAGCGGGCAGCGCCTGACGGCCAGCCGACCCACCGCCGACGGGGGCATCGCGCAGGCCCCGCGCGCGCTGCGCCGCGGCTGACGACAATCGTCCGATGCCCCTGCTTCCGCGTCTTTCCGTCGGCATCGCCGTGTCCAGTCCCGCGCCGGCGCGCCGCACGGGGCGGGGCGCATGAGCAGCGTGCTCTCCACGCCCTCGGCGACCGCGGCGTCCGACCTCGTGGTGCACGACGGCCTGCCGCCGCCCCAGCGCCGGCGCGCCATGCTCGTCATCATCCTCGGCATCGCCGTGGCGGTGCTCGACGGCACGATCATGAACCTCGCCTTGCCGGGCATCGCACGCGAGCTCGACGCCACCGCATCACAGGCCATCTGGGTCATCAACGCCTACCAGATCGCCACGCTGGTGATGCTGCTGCCGCTGGCCACGCTGGGCGACCTGGTCGGCTACCGGCGCGTGTACCTGGTGGGCATGGCGCTCTTCGCGGTGGCGTCGCTGGGCGCCATGCTGGCGCCCACGCTCGGCGCGCTGATCGCGGCGCGCGCGGTGCAGGGCCTGGGCGCGGCGGGCATCATGGCCGTCAATGCGGCGCTGGTGCGGCTGATCTTCCCGCGCGCGCAGCTCGGGCGCGGCATGGCGACCAACTCGATGGTGGTGGCCACGGCCTCGGTGGCGGGGCCATCGGTGGCGGCGGCGATCCTGTCGGTGGCTTCGTGGCCGTGGCTCTTCGCGCTCAACCTGCCGCTGGGCGCGGTGGTGCTGGCGCTGGGCTGGTATGCGCTGCCGCGCAACGCCTCGGGCCCGACGGCCGGCGCGCGCATCTCGCCGCTGGACGTGCTGCTCAACATCCTGATGTTCGCACTCGTGTTCGTCGGCGCCGACCGGCTGGGCGTGCGCGAGGGCGGCACCGGCGCGGTGTCGCTGGACGCCTTCGCGATGCTGGGCGCGGGCGTGCTGATCGGCGTGCTGTACGTGCGCCGCCAGCGCACGCGGGTGGCGCCGCTGTTCCCGGTCGACCTGCTGCGCATCCCGGTGTTCGCGCTGTCGATGGGCACCTCGGTGACGGCCTTCTGCGCGCAGATGCTGGCGTACATCGCGCTGCCCTTCCTGCTGCTCGACACCTACGGCCGCAGCCACCTGCAGGCGGGCCTGCTCATCACCGCCTGGCCGCTGGCCATCGTGGCGATGGGGCCGATCGTGGGGCGGCTGATCGGGCGCGTGCCGGACGGGCTGCTCGGCGGCATCGGCCTGGGCCTGCTGGCGACCGGGCTGGCGCTGCTGGCCGCGCTGCCCGCGCAGCCCTCGAACGCCGACATCGCCTGGCGCATGGCGGTGTGCGGGCTGGGCTTCGGGCTGTTCCAGTCGCCCAACAACCACACCATCGTGACCTCGCCGCCGCCGCACCGCAGCGGCGCCGCCAGCGGCATGCTGGGCACCGCGCGCCTCACGGGGCAGACGCTGGCAGCCGTCCTGCTGGCCGGGATCTTCAGCGTGTGGAGCCCGCACGACGGGCGCGGGCCGGTCATCGCGTTGACGCTGGCGGCGGTGTGCGCGGCTGTGGCCGGTGTGTGCAGCACGCTGCGCGTGCGCGCGGCCGGCGCGGCGCACTGAGCACGCGGCGTTCAAAGAAAAGATGAGGGGAGTGCCCGCGGGACGGGCGCGGCGCGCTATGAATTCAATAGCGGCGGGCGGGCCGCATCAATCGGCCAGTCGACGCACGACGTCGACACCCATCGCCAACGCGTTCGAGTAGGTGGGTTGCGCGCGGGCCGCGGATTCGATCCGCCGGTAGATCATCACCTCGCCCTCGTCGGGCTCCGAAGCCTCCAGCACCACCCAGTAGAACTGGCCTTCGCCGCGTTCCTCCACGGTGAGCGCCATGTCTCTCAAACTCAGCACATTCTTCTCCTCCAGACCGTGGGTCGAGGATAACGAACGAGCGCCGCGAATGTGAGCAACAGGGCCGGGGGTTAGGCAACAAACTGTTCCAGACCGTGCCCCGGGGCCGCGCGTCAGACCGGCCGCCCGAGGGCAGCGCCCCGCAGCTCGTTGCCACCCGCGCGCACCACCCGGTTGAACAGCGGCGTCGCCATCAGCGTGGTGACGATGGCCATGAGCACCAGGATCGCGAACAGGCCCGGCTCGATCACGCCGGCCTGCAGGCCGATGTTGATGATGATCAGCTCCATCAGGCCGCGGGCGTTCATCAGCGCGCCGATCGCCATCGCGTCGCGGTTGTTCTCGCCCGTGAGTCGCGCCGCGGCCCAGCACGCGATGCCCTTGCCGGCGAAGGACGCCGCCAGGATGGCCAGCGCTGCCAGCAGCAGGGCAGGCTGCATGACCATGTTGAGCTGCGTGTTCAGGCCCGAGTAGGTGAAGAACATGGGCAGCAGGAAGACGACTACGAAGGGCTGCAGCTGCGCGCGCAGCCTGGCGGTGAACTCGCCACGCGGCAGGCAGGCGCCGAGGATGAAGCCGCCGAACACGGCATGGATGCCGATCGCGTCCATGGCCCAGGCGCTCAGGCAGAAGAGGGCGAGCACGATGGCCAGCAGCGTCGGGCTCAGCGGCTCGCCCGGTTTCGCGTGGTCCGCCAGGCGCGCCAGCAGGCGCCGGCCCACGAGCAGCATGAACAGCGCATAGCCGATGCCGCCGCCGACGGCGAGCCACGCGCCCGTCCAGCTGCCGCCGAAGCTGGCCAGCACCACGGCCAGGATGCACCAGGCGGCCGCGTCGTCCACCGCGCCCGCCGTGAGCGCCAGGGTGCCCAGCGAGGTGCCGGCGATGCCGCGCTCGTGGATGATGCGCGCCAGCATCGGGAAGGCGGTGATGGCGATGGCCGCGCCGAGGAAGAGCGAGGCCTCGAGTTCCTTGGCCTTGGCCGAGAAGAGGCCCGGCACCTCGTGCAGCCAGGGCACGAGCAGGAAGGCCAGCGCAAAGGGCACCGCGATGCCCGCCACCGACACCGACACGGCGCTGCGGGCACGGCTCCTGAAGTGATCGGCATTGAACTCGGTGCCGACCAGGAACATGTACATGCCCACGCCCAGCTGGCCGCAGACGTACAGCATGCCCAGCGTGGGCTTGGGGAAGAGCGCCTGCTGCAGCTCGGGCAGGAACAGCCCGAAGAGCGAGGGGCCGAGCGCCACGCCCGCGATCATCTCGCCCACCACCTGGGGCTGGCCGACGCGCTGCGCCAGCTTGCCGACCAGACGGCACACCAGCAGAATCACGGCCGCCTGGAGGAAGAAATAGACCGAGAGCTGGCTGATGGGCATGGTGAAGTTCGACGAACGAGGAGGCGGCGATTATGCGGACCGGCGGTGCCGGGCCTGCAACGCGGCGTGACACGGGCGTCGCGGCGCGCGTTCAGGCGGCGGGCGGAAAGTCGACGCCGCGCTGCGGCGCCTGCCAGCGCGGGTACTTGTGCATCACGCGCGGCCACAGCGGCCCTTGCAGCCAGCCGTCGAGCCAGGCCTGCAGCCGTGGCCAGGGCCGGGCGGCGAACCATGCCGCATCGACCTGCGCGAACTGGCGCACGAAGGGCATCCACGCGGCATCGGCGAGGCGCGGCTGGTCGTCGCACAGGAAGGCGCGGGTGCGCAGGCGCGCCTCGAGTTCATCGAGGATCGTGGCCGCTTCGGCCTGCGCGGCGCCGGCCGGTCGGTCGGCGTGACGCTCGGGGTACTTGTACGCGTCCAGCGCTCGCTTGAAGGGCCCGTCGCACTGCGCCATGAGCGCCTGCGTCGCGTCCGCGTCGCCATTCAGCCAGGTTTCGGGGTCGTGCCGCGCGAGTGCCCAGCGCATGACGTCCAGGCTCTGGTCGATCACGTCACCGCCGGGCAGCACCAGCACCGGCACGGTGGCCTTGGGCGATGCGGCCAGCAATTCGGGCGGCTTGTCGCGCAGCACCACCTCGCGCAGCTCGCAGTGCTGCCCACTCACGGCGAGCGCCAGCCGCGCCCGCATCGCATAGGGGCAGCGCCGGAAGGAATACAGCACCGGCAGGGCGCTCACACCAGTCGCCGGATCGCCTTCTTGCGCCACACGAAGCGGTAGTACGCTGCCTGCAGCAGCAGCATGCTGCCGAAGGACGCGGGGTACGCGATCCACACGCCCGACAGGCCGATGCGCTGGCTCATGAACCAGCCCACCGGCACCGACACGCACAGCACGCAGAAGATCGAGATGGCGGTGGGCACCAGCACCGTGCCGCTGGCCCGCATGATCCCCGACAGCGCCGAGGCCATGCCGAAGACCACCAGGCTCCACAGCATGATGTGCAGCAGCTGCTGCGCCACCTCGATGACCGCCGGGTCGGTGATGAACCAGCCCATCAGCGGCCGCGAGAACAGGTAGCCGAGCAGCACCAGCGAGCCGGTGAGCACCAGGTTCATCATCAGTGCCGTGCGCGTGATGGCGCCCAGCCGGTCGACTCGGCCCGCGCCGATGGCCTGTGCGCCGAGGATCGAGGCCGTGATCGCGATCGAGATCGCCGGGAACTGCACGTAGGCGACCACCTGGTTGACCGCGCCGTACGCCGCCGTGGCATGCGAGCCGAAGCCGTTGACCAGGCCCAGCAGCACCAGCTCGGCAAGCGCCACCACGATCATCTGCACGCCGGTGGGCACGCCCACCTTGAGGATGGCCTTGAGCAGATGCGGCCGCACGCGCAGGTGCCGCACGAAGTCGGCGTCCGGCGCCAGCGGGCTCTTCTTGCGCCGCAGGTACCAGCCCAGCCACAGCGTGGCGACCACGAAGGCGACCACGGTCGCGCAGGCGCCGCTGGCCACGCCCATCTGCGGCAGCCCGCCCCAGCCGCGGATGAGCGCGGGCGTGAGCACCAGGCCCACGGCGGTGGAAATGAGCAGCGTGAACAGCGGCGTGACCGTGTCGCCCACGCCGCGCAGCATGGCCGTGGAGAGCAGGAACACGAACAGGCCCGGCATCGCGATCAGGATGATGCGCGCGTAGCGCGTGGCGTCGGGCAGGATGTCGGCCGGCGTGCCCAGCGCGTGCAGCATGGGCTGCGTGAAGGTGCCGCCGAAGAGCGCCACCAGCAGGCCGAACAGCACCACCACCGTGAGCGCGGTGCCGGCCACGGCGCGCGCCTTCTCGCGGTCCTGCGCGCCCCAGGCCTGGCCGATGAGCACCGAGGCGCCGCCGCCCAGGCCGATGGTGAAGGCGATGAAGAAGAACATCACCGGGAAGAAGCCCGACACCGCCGCCAGCGCCTGCACGCCGATCATCTGGCCGATGTAGACGTTGTTGAGCGTGCCCGACAGCGACTGCAGGATGTTCGACAGCAGCATCGGCGCCAGGAAGAACAGGAAGGTCTGCCACAGCGGCTTGTTGCCGGCGATGGCGACCGGCCGCCCGCGCGTGGAAACGGGGGCGGTCGCAGGCGGCGGCACCGGGTCGGCAACGGCGGCGGGCGGCGCCACGGTCTCGCCCGCCACGCGTGCGGCTTCGGGTTGCGGGACCAGCGGTTGCGCGGCGCTCATGCGGGCACCGCCGGCGCGGTGGCGGCGCGTGCGCGTTGCACGGCAGGCAGGGGTCTGCCGGCCCGCCAGGGGCCGCGGATCGGATGAAAGATGCTCATCGGAAAATTGGAAGATTCAGGCATCGGCGCCGGGTGCCGGCGCATTCCATGCGGGGGCCGCCAGGCCGCGGACGAATTCGGCCACGTCGGCCGGCCAGTCGCTCACGTAGCTGTTGAAGCGCGCGCGCTCGCCCGCGAAAAGCGAACGGGCCGCCTCCTCGAAGCCGGGCAACTCGCTGCCCAGGACGCTCATTGCGCCGTAGGCCGCCTCGCGCGCGGCACGCACTTGGTCGCGTTCGGCGTAGGTGCGTCGGGCCTCGTCGATCAGGCGACGCAGCGCGACCGACGCGCCACCGGGCTGGCGGCTGAGCCAGTCCCAGTGCCGCGGCAGCAGCGTGACCTCGCGTGCGACCACGCCCAGCTTGGGGCGGCCGACGCCGCGGGCCGGCGCGTCCTCGACGCTGGCCGCGGACCCGGCATCGGAGCGCAGGTCGAGCTCGACCCGTTCGCCGGTCTCGGCGTCGAACACCACGGCCCCCGCGCCGCCCTCGTGCGCGCGCAGGGCGGCGAGCACGTCGTCGCGATGCCCGCGGGCGATGCGACGGTGTGCCAGGAACGCGATCAGGGTCGGGGCAGGAGGAGGGTCGGAGGTCATGGTGAAAATTCTACCCGGGCTTAAATGAGTATTGCAATACACCCGGGTGAAAATTGCAATTCTTCTGCGCCAAATCGGTGCCCTGCGCCCATGGGGCGGGCGCCACCAGCTATGAATTCCATAGCGGCGATGCCGTCCGACAGCGCCGCGCGCGGCTTTGGGCAGAATCGGCGCAATGTTCGCTGCTTCCTTCGTTGCGCGCTTGTGCTCGCCTGCCGCCCCCGGGGCGGCGTTTTTCATCGTGGCCGACTGAAGGGATGAAGCAGCTCACCGGCCTGGTCGTGTGCGAGGGTTGCGACGCGGTCTACCGCAGGCCGGAACTGCGCTCGCGCGAGGTGGCCCGATGCCTGCGCTGCGGCACCGAACTGGCCCGCCACCGCGGTGCCCAGGAACGGCGCATGGTGCCGCTCACCGTGGCCTGCCTGATCCTCTTCGCCATCGCCAACCTCTTTCCCATCGTCGAGATCGAACTGCAGGGCCTGACCAGCCAGACCACGCTGGTCGGTGCCGTGATCGCGCTGAGCGGGGAGGGCATGTCGCTGGTGGCGATGCTGGTGCTGGCAACCACGCTGCTGTTCCCGCTGACGCAATTGCTGATCCTGCTGTACCTGCTGGGCCCCCGGCGCTCCGGCCGCCGTCCGCGCGGCTTCCAGGGCCTGGTACGGCTGCTGCAGTCGCTGCGCCCCTGGGGCATGGTGGAGGTTTTCCTGCTCGGCGTGCTGGTGGCGGTGATCAAGCTCTCGGGCATGGCCACCGTCGTCGCGGGGCCGGCGCTGTGGGCCTTCGTCGGGCTCACCGTGCTGCTGACGGTCGTCGTGTCCTTCGACCCGAAGGCGCTGTGGGAACTGAGCTTCGACGAGGCGCCGGAGCCGGCTGGATGAGCGCGGCAGACGGTTCGGGCGCCTCCGCGCGCAGGCAGAGCGCGCTGCGGGCACGCGCCGCGGCGCTGGCCGCGCGCGCCACGCCACACACCTGCGTGCACGACGGCGAGGGCGAGGTCGCCACCGCCCGGCAGCTGGGGCTGTGCGAATGCCACCGCTGCGGCGCCGTGTGGCAGGACGCGCAGGACGGCGAGCACTGCGAGCGCTGCGGCGCCCGGCTGCGCCACCGCAAGACCGACAGCATCCGCCGCACCTGGGCGCTGCTCATTTCGGCGGCCATCATGTACCTGCCCGCCAATCTGCTGCCGGTGATGATCACCAAGAGCCTGTTCGGCACGCAGCAGGACACCATCCTGAGCGGCGTCATCTATTTCTGGGTCTCGGGTTCCTACGGCCTGGCGGCGCTGATCTTCACGGCCAGCTTCCTGGTGCCGCTGTTCAAGCTGGCGGCACTGTTCGTGCTGGTGGTGCTGGCGCAGCGGCGCAGCACCTGGCGCCAGCGCGAGAGGGCGCGCCTCTACCACGGGCTGGAGTTCATCGGCCGCTGGTCGATGCTCGACGTGTTCGTGGTGTCGCTGCTGGCCGGGCTGGTGCAGATCAAGGGATTCGCGGTCATCACCGCAGGTGTGGGCATCGGCGCCTTCGCCGCGGTGGTGGTCCTGACGATGCTGGCCTCGCTGAGCTTCGACCCGCGCCTGACCTGGGACACCGAGCCCGCCCCTTCACCCGAGACCGCGGCGCCGGATGCGCCGATCGCTGCACGAGAGTCCATCGCATGAACGAAGAAGTTCCCCCGCCCGCGGGACCCCAGCCGGCCGCGCCCCGCGTGGAGCGCCGGCGCGACTGGGTGCCCTCGCTGATCTGGCTGATCCCGATCGTGGCGGCGCTGGTCGGCATCACGCTGGTGGCCAAGATCCTGTGGAACCGCGGGCCCGAGATCGTGCTGAGCTTCAAGACCGCCGAGGGCCTGGAGGCCGGCAAGACCGCGGTGAAGTACAAGGACGTGCAGATCGGCACCGTGCAGGCGATCCGCCTGTCGCGCGACCGCTCGCACGTGCGCGTGCAGGTGCAGCTCAACAAGGAGGCCGCCGACGGCTTCACCGCCAAGGACGCGCGCTACTGGGTGGTGCGCCCGCGCCTGGACACCTCGGGCATCTCGGGCCTGACCACGCTGCTGTCGGGGGCCTACATCGGCGCCGACGCCGGCACCGTCGACGAGACCACGGACGAGTTCGAGGGCCTGGAGCTGCCGCCCATCGTCACGCGCGACCTGAGCGGGCGGCAGTACACGCTGCGGGCGCGCGACATCGGCTCGCTGGACATCGGCTCGCCGGTGTACTTCCGCCGCATCAAGGTGGGGCAGGTGTCGTCCTTCGACCTCGACGGCGACGGCCGCGGCGTGACGATGCGCATCTTCGTCAATGCGCCCTACGACAAGTTCGTCGGCGCGAACACGCGCTTCTGGCACGCCAGCGGGCTCAACGTGCAGCTGGGCGCGAGCGGCCTGACCGTGCGCACGCAGTCGCTGGCGACCATCCTGCTGGGCGGCGTCGCCTTCGCGGCGCCCGACGACGCGATGGGGCCGGTGGCGCAGGAGAACACGGCCTATGCGCTGGCCGACGACGAAACCACGGCCATGAAGGAGCCCGACGGCCCCTCGCAGACCATGCTGATGTACTTCAACCAGTCGCTGCGCGGCCTGTCGCCCGGTGCACCGGTGGACTTCCGCGGCATCGTGCTGGGCGAGGTGAAATCGATCGGCGTGCAGTTCGACCGCTCCGAGCGCGAATTCCTCATGCCGGTGCTCATCACCGTGTATCCCGATCGCCTGCGCCGCGCGGCCGTGGCCAGCGGGCAGGCGCCGGCGGAGTCGAAGTACACGCAGGAAGAACGGCTGCGCTTCCTGATCGGCAAGGGGCTGCGCGCGCAGTTGCGCACGGGCAACCTGCTGACCGGCCAGGTGTACGTCGCGCTGGACTTCTTCCCCAAGGAAAAGCCGGTCAAGTTCGACCCGAGCGCGAACCCGATCCAGCTGCCCACGGTCCAGAACAGCCTGGACGAGATCCAGTCGCAGGTGCAGGAGATCGCGGCCAAGATCAACAAGATCCCCTTCGAGGAGATCTCGGCCGACCTGCGCAAGACCCTGCGCACGCTCGACAAGACCCTCACCGCGGCCGAAAGCACCGTCACCCGCATCAACAACGACGTGACGCCCGAGATCGCCGCGGCCATGAAGGACGCGCGCAAGACCATCAACACCGCCGACCGCACGCTGGCCGAGGATTCGCCGCTGCAGCAGGACCTGCGGCAGACCTTGCAGGAGCTGACGCGCACCGCCGGGTCGATCCGCGTGCTGACCGACTACCTCGAACGTCACCCCGAGTCGCTGTTGCGCGGCAAACCGGACGACAAAAAGAAATGAAGCTTTTCCTCATCGCCGGCTGGGCCGTGGCCGCGCTGCTGTCCGCCTGCTCGACGCCCGTCACCCGCTACTACACCCTGGCCGACCCCTCCGCGGTGAGCGCGCCACGCAACGCCACACCGCTGTTCATCGAACTCGCGCCCCTGGCCTTGCCCGAGCGGCTGGCGCGGCCACAGATGGTGGTGCGCAGGGCCGATGCGGCGAGCACCGAAGTCGATGTGCTGGAGCAGCACCGCTGGTCCTCGTCCTTCGAGAGCGAGTTGCGCGACGCCCTGGCCAGTGGGGTCGCTGCGCGCCTGGGCGCCGCGGACTCGACCCGCGGCGGCCGCCAGACCGGCCAGCCCGCTTGGCGCATCGCGGTGCAAGTGCGCCAGTTCGATGCCATCGACGGCACGCGCGTCGACGCGGCGCTGAGCTGGACGCTGCGGCGCACCGACGGCGACCGCAGCGCGGCGTGCCAGTGGTCGGCCAGCGAGCCCGCCGGCGCAGGCATCGATGCGCTGGCCCAGGCCGCGCAGCGGCTCACGGCGAAGGCCTCGGAGGCCATCGCGCGGCATGTGGCGGCCGCGCAGGCCGGCACCCTGGCCGACTGCAGGATTTGAACGAAAAGGGCCTGCGGCGCCCACGGGGCGTGCGCGGGGCGCTATCGATTTCGTAGCAATCGTCAGCCCGTGCGCCGCCACCAGCGGCGCACGCCCAGGCGCCAGGCCCGCACGCGCCGCCACGGCGCGCTCTCGCGCACCCGGGCCAGCACGGCGTCCTTCCAGCCCTTCCAGCGCGGATACCAGCGGGCGAACCAGGCCAGGCGCATGAGCGTCGGCTGCACCAGCTGGAACAGCCGCGCCAGCACGGCGGTGCCCAGCAGCTTGGCGCCGCCGAGCAGCAGCAGTCCCGTGAGCACATGGCCGCGCCCGAAGAGCGCGAGCGCCAGCAGCTTGACCGGGATCAGCGCCAGCATCGGCACGCCGAAGGCGAGCAGCGCGGCCCACGGCGGCAGCGTCTGCAGCCAACGCTCCAGCCGCGCCCACAGCGGCAGCCGGGCGAGTCGCCCGACCAGCGCGGCGAGCGGCTCCCAGCCCCATTCCTCGAACAGGAGCAGCGGCACCAGCAGGGCCGTGCCGATGGCGCGCAGCAGACGTTTCATGGGCCGAGCCTAACCGCCGGGCGCGCCGGTGCCCTATGGCAAACTTCCGCGCTTTTCCCCAGGGCAGACCCGAAGAAAGCATGCAGAAGATCATTCGCCAGATCGCCACCGAACTGAAGGTGGGCGAGCACCAGGTGCAGGCCGCGACGGACCTGCTCGACGGCGGCGCCACGGTGCCCTTCATCGCGCGCTACCGCAAGGAAGCGACAGGCGGGCTGGACGACGCGCAGCTGCGCGAACTGGAAGTGCGCCTGACCTACCTGCGCGAACTGGAAGACCGCCGCGGCGCGGTGCTCAAGGCCATCGACGAGCAGGGCAAGCTGACCGACGCCCTGCGCATCGCGATCGCCACGGCGCCGACCAAGCAGGAGCTGGAAGACATCTACCTGCCCTTCAAGCAGAAGCGGCGCACCAAGGGCCAGATCGCCCGGGAATTCGGCATCGAGCCGCTGGCCGACAAGTTGCTGGCCGACCCCACGCTGGACCCGGCCGTGGAGGCGCAGGCCTTCCTGAAGCCCGCGACCACGCTCGACGACGGCAAGCCTGGCCCGGACTTCTCGACCGTGCCGGCCGTGCTCGACGGCGTGCGCGACATCCTCTCCGAACGCTGGGCCGAAGATCCGGCGCTGGTGCAGTCGCTGCGCGAATGGCTGTGGGCCGAGGGCCTGCTCAAGTCCTCGCTGGTGGCCGGCAAGGACGAGAACAACCCCGACGTCGCCAAGTTCCGCGACTACTTCGACTACGACGAGCCGATCGGCCGCGTGCCTTCGCACCGGGCGCTGGCCGTGTTCCGTGGACGGCAGCTGGAGATCCTCGATGCGAAGCTGGTGCTTCCGGTGGAGCCGGAACCGGGCAAGCCCACGGTCGCCGAGGGCCGCATCGCGCTGCACCTGGGCTGGAGCCACGCCGGCCGCAAGGCCGACGACCTGATCCGCAAGTGCATCGCCTGGACCTGGCGCGTGAAGCTCAGCCTGTCGAGCGAGCGCGACCTGTTCACGCGGCTGCGCGAGGAGGCCGAGAAGGTCGCCATCAAGGTCTTTGCCGACAACCTGCGCGACCTGCTGCTGGCCGCGCCGGCCGGCCCGCGCGTGGTGATGGGCCTGGACCCGGGCATCCGCACCGGCGTGAAGGTGGCGGTGGTCGACGCGACCGGCAAGCTGGTCGAGACCGCCACGGTCTTCCCGCACGAGCCGCGCAAGGACTGGGAAGGCTCGCTGCACACGCTGGGCAAGCTGTGCGCCAAGCACGGCGTGAACCTGATCGCCATCGGCAACGGCACTGCCAGCCGCGAGACCGACAAGCTGGCGGCCGACCTCATCAAGCTGCTGGCCAAGATGGCTGCACAGGCCGGCGCTCCCGAGATGAAGGTCGAGAAAGTGGTGGTGAGCGAGGCCGGCGCGTCGGTCTACTCGGCCAGCGAGTTCGCCAGCCAGGAGATGCCCGACGTGGACGTGAGCCTGCGCGGCGCCGCCAGCATCGCGCGCCGCCTGCAGGATCCGCTGGCCGAGCTGGTGAAGATCGACCCGAAGAGCATCGGCGTGGGCCAGTACCAGCACGACGTGAACCAGAGCGAGCTGGCCCGCACGCTGGGCGCCGTGGTCGAGGACTGCGTGAACTCGGTGGGGGTGGACCTCAACACCGCCAGCGTGCCGCTGCTGTCGCGCGTCTCGGGCCTCACGCCCAGCGTGGCCAAGGCCGTGGTGCGCTGGCGCGAGGCCAATGGCGCCTTCGCCACCCGCAAGCAGTTGCTGGAAGTGAGCGGCTTCGGCCCCAAGGCCTTCGAGCAGAGCGCGGGTTTTCTTCGCATCCGCGGCGGCGCCGACCCGCTGGACATGACCGGCGTGCACCCCGAGACCTATCCGCTGGTCGAGAAGATCATCCAGACCACCGGCAAGCCGGTGGCCGAGCTGATGGGCCGCGCCGAGATGCTCAAGACGCTCAAGCCCGAACTCTTCGCCAACGAGAAATTCGGCGTCATCACCGTCAAGGACATCCTGGGCGAACTCGAGAAGCCCGGCCGCGACCCGCGTCCGGACTTCAAGGTGGCGCGCTTCAACGAGGGCGTGGAGGACATCGCCGACCTGCAGGAAGGCATGATCCTCGAGGGCACGGTGAGCAACGTCGCGCAGTTCGGCGCCTTCGTCGACCTCGGCGTGCACCAGGACGGCCTGGTCCACGTGAGCCAGCTCAGCCACAAGTTCGTCAACGATGCGCGCGAGGTCGTCAAGACGGGCGACATCGTTAAGGTGAAGGTGATGGAGGTCGACGTGGCGCGCAAGCGCATCGGCCTGTCGATGAAGCTGGACGCCGCACCGGCCCGGCGCGACGGCCCGCGCGAGAACCGCTTCGAAGGGGCAGGGCGCGGCCAGCAGGGCTACGGCTCGCGTCGCGACAGTTCGCCGCAGCCGGCGGGGCAGATGGCGAGTGCGTTTGCGAAGCTGCAAGGACTGCGCAAGTAGGTGCGTTCAGGCAGACGGAAAATCTGGCGATTTATCCTTTCAAGAAATTTTGATGGTCATCGGCAAGTAGTTGATCACAAAGGGAATTGAGAGAAATATCTTCTCAACATTCTTTTCAACCACGTGCCGGCCGCTTCCGTCTCCGTCGACATGCTTCGCCAGCGGCTGGGCTTCCAGGCGCCCGTTGGCGCAGGCGAGCTGGCGTCAGCGCTGGGCATCAGCGTGCCGACCGTGCATCGCCTGCTGGCACGGCTGGCGCCGGGCGAACTGGTCACGGCCGGCCGCGCACGCCGCACACGCTACGGCCTGTCGCGGGCCCTGCGCGGCAGGTCGTCCAACCTGCCCCTCCACGCGGTCGACGCACACGGGCGGCTTCATGCCTTGAGCGCGCTGAAGCCGCTGCGGCCCGAAGGCCATTGGCTGGACTTGTCCGGCACGGAATGGCCGGTGCCCGCAGTGGCGGCCGATGGCTGGTGGCCCGGCCTGCCGTACCCGCTGCAGCAGATGCGCCCGCAGGGCTACATGGGGCGGCAGTTCGCGCGCGCCGAGCATCGACGGCTGCAGGTGCCCGCCGACGTGGCCCAATGGAGCGACGACGACGCGCTCTTCGCGATGAGCCAGGCCGGCAGCGACCTCAGCGGCAACCTCATCGTCGGCGAGGCCGCCACCGAGCTGTGGCTGACCGAGCGCGCGGCAGGCGTCGAGCCGGTGCCGCCGGGCGATCTGCCAGCGCACTATCTGGCGCAGGCCGAGCTCGCGGTGTCGGCCGGCGCGACCGGGTCGAGTGCGGCGGGCGAGTTCCCCAAGTTCACCGCCCGGCGCGCACTCGATGGCGCGGCGACGCCGCACGTGATCGTCAAGTTTTCCGGTGCGGAGGATTCCGCCACGGTGCGGCGCTGGTCCGACCTGCTGGTCTGCGAGCATCTGGCGCTCGCCCATGCGGGCGCGTTGCCCGGCTTGCGTGCGGCGCACAGCCGGGTGCTGGCGGCGGGCGGGCGCACCTTCCTCGAGGTCGAGCGCTTCGATCGCCACGGTGAGGCCGGCCGTAGCCCGCTGGTGGCGCTGGACGTGGTCAACGCCGCCTTCATCGGCAGCCCGAGCGCCGACTGGCCCCTGCTGCTGGCGCGCCTGGGCGCCCTCGGCCTCGTCGACGACGACACGCAGGCGGCCGTGCAGCGTCTGTGGTGGTTCGGCCGCCTGATCGCCAACACCGACATGCACACAGGCAACCTGGCCTTCGTGCCCGTCGCCGGTCGGCTGCAGCTGGCGCCGGCCTACGACATGCTGCCCATGCGCCATGCCCCGCTGCCTGGCGGCGAATTGCCCGCGCGCGAGGTCGAACTGGCGCTGCCCGCACCGGCCCAGCGCGCGGCCTGGCTGGAGGCGTGCACGGCGGCCCTCGGCTTCTGGCAGGAGGCCGCCGGCGACGCGCGCATCGGCGATGGCTTTCGCGCCGTATGCGCGGAGCACGCGGCCGCGCTGACGCGCCTGCGGGACAGGGCATGAGGCCGGCCCGCGGCACGGCGGGCACTGCTCTTGCACAATCCCCACCCGCATGAAAGCCCTGCGCCTCTACGCCGGCCCCGCCGCCCGCGCCCACATCGCCGACCACGGCCTGTCGCCCGCCGACGTGCGGGTGGTCCCCGGCGCGGCCGGCGGTCCCAAGGGGCTGATCCTCGGCCCGCTCGACCGCTTTCTCTTCGGCGAATGGCTGCCGCAGTCGAGCCAGCCGGTGGACTTCGTCGGCGCGTCGATCGGCGCGTGGCGCCTGGCCACGGCCTGCCTGAATGATCCCGCCGAGGCCTTCGCCCGCTTCGAGCGCGACTACGTGCAGCAGCGCTTCGACACGCCCAGGGGCGGAAGGCGCATGGGCGCGGCGGAGGTCAGCGCCAATTTCTCGCAGAGCCTGCAGGGCTTCTTCGGCGGCCGCGCCGGCGAGGTGCTGGCGCATCCGCGCTACCGGCTCCACATCGTGACCGCCCGCGGGCGCCACATCCTGGGCCGCGAGGGCAGGGCGCGCACGGTGGCCGGCTACCTCGGCGCCTTCGCCAGCAACAGCCTGAGCCGCCGCAGCCTCGGCGCGTGGCTGGAGCGCTGCGTGTTCTCCACGCCGGGTTCGTCCTTGCCCTTCGACACCCTGGACTTCCGCACGCGCCGCGTCGAGCTGGCGGAGGGCAACTTCCAGCCGGCGCTGCAGGCCTCGTGCTCGATCCCTTTCGTGCTGCAGGCGGTGCACGACATTCCCGGCGGCCCGCCCGGCGCCTACTGGGACGGCGGCATCACCGACTACCACCTGCACCTGAAATACAGCAACCCGGACGGCATCGTGCTGTACCCGCACTTCCAGCAGGCGGTGGTGCCCGGCTGGCTCGACAAGGGCCTGAAGTGGCGGCACCGCGCCACGCCGTTTCTCGACCGCATGGTGGTCCTCGCGCCCGACCCCGATTGGGTGCGCACCCTGCCGCGCGGCAAGCTGCCCGACCGCACCGACTTCACCGGCTATGCCGGCGACAGCGACGCGCGCATCGCTGCCTGGACCAGGGCGGTGGGCGAGGCGGGGCGGCTGGCCGACGAGTGGGCCGAGTGGCTGCGCCGGCCCGACCCGAAGGCGGTGCTGCCCCTGTAAGCGTTCTAGGACTTCAACGCCAGCGGCACGGGAATGCGCAGGTCGCCGCCGGCGTAGGGGTTGGTGTGGCGCGCCAGCTGCCAGAACACCAGGGTCAGTGCCAGGGCGAACACGGCGAGGATGAGCCGTCCGGCAGGCGGCCGGTCCATGTGACAGACCGCCAGCGCCACGGCCGCGAAGAACGCCAGCATGAGCACGAGCGTCCATTGGCTGTTGTCCGTCGTGTCCGTCCCGATCAGCAGCCGGCGATCGCGGGCCTCCTGCAGTTCGCCGGTGGCGCGCATCCACTCGGCGGCCAGGGCCGGCCTCATGGCGCCGTCTGCCACGCCCATCACCCGCATCGCCTTCAGGGCGGCTGTCGCGCGCGGGTCGGCGACCTGGTTGGCGTCGCGGCCCCATTCGGCGTCGGCCACCGCGGCGCGGTAGTCCTGCAGCAGGGTTGCCGCGGCGGGCTGCTGCGGGGCCGCGGATTCGGCGAGCACCGCGAGCCGATTGAAGGCGAGGGCTTCCTTGAAGGCCGCGTCCACCGCCTGGCGCTGCTGTGCCCAGAGGTCCGCGGCCAGGAACCCGAGCAGCAGCGCGAACAGCACCGTGACGATCTGGAACGCCGGCCCCACGGGCAGCAGCCGGGCGTTCTGCAGATGCCGGCGATGCAGCAGTTGCAGCACCCCGGCCGAAGCGGCGAACATCACGAGGCCATAGGCGGCGCAGACGAGCAATTGCGCCCAGGCAGGCAGAAGGAAGACGTGGTCGAGCATGGCGGTGAGCGGGGGCGCAAGGGCAAAAGCGGCGGGCGGCATCGTAGCCCGCCCGATCTCCGCCTTCGTGCGATCGCTGTGTTGCTATCAAAAAATAGCTGCCGGCGCCCGTGGGACGGGCGCTGGCAGCCATTTTGATCTGAGAGCCGGCCGGTGTCAGTCCGCCAGCTCGTAGTGCGCCTGGCGTTCCTCGAAGGCCTTCCAGCCGATCACGTCCTTGAACTCGGGCATCGTGACCTGCCCCGCGGGCAGACCGTCGACGTCGCCCGTGCGGCGCGCCGCGAGGGTCGCCAGGTTGGCCTGCAGTGCGTGCACCGTGCTCATCAGCGTGACGATCGGGTAGGTCGCGAAGGCGGCCACCGATTCGATCTGCTCGCGGCTGAGCTTGGCCATCCACAGGCCCTGCATCAGTTGCAGCGACAGTCGCCGGCCCGACACCTCGCGCAGCCTGACCAGGTCGTCGTAGCCCTGGAAGGTGCGCGAGATGGGCTGGATCAGGTCGGCGCCGGCCTCGGCGTAGCGGGCCGCGCGGTCCAGCGCCTCCGACGGGTCGAGCACGTCGGTGCGCGCCACGATCAGAAAGTCCGGGTCCTGCCGTGCATCGACGGCGGCCTTGATGCGCGCCACCGCGTCCTTGAGCGGCACCACCGGCATCACCGAGGCCGCCGCGGGGCAGCGCTTGGGGCTGATCTGGTCCTCGATCGAGATGGCGGCGACGCCGGTCTTCTCGAACTCGCGCACGGTGCGGGCCACGTTGATGACGTTGCCGTAACCCGTGTCGGCGTCCGCGAAGATCGGCTTCTTCACGATGTTGGCGATGCGGTTCACCACGGCGACGTTCTCGGTCAGCGTGTAGACCTCCATGTCGGGCTGGCCGAGCAGCGAGGCCGAGATGCCGAAGCCGGTGGTGAAGATGCCGTCGAAATCCGACTGGTCGACCAGCAGGGCCGAGAGGGCGTCCTGCACGCCGGCCATCCAGAAGGTGGGGCCGTCGGTGATGCGTTGGCGAAGGGTCTGGCGCAAGGTGGGCATGGGGTGGCTCCTGGTCGATGGACGTGTTCAGCGCTTGACGGGGTCGATGTAGCCGCCGAGCGCCACGAATTTCTGGCCCTGGAGTTCCATCAGCGCGATGCCGGTCTGGCCGCGGCGCGCGTAGGGCCCGGCATTGACGGGCTGGAAGGTGATCTTGGGGCCGATCTTCTGGTCGAAGTCCTTCATGCCGTCCAGCGCCGCGGCGACCTTGGCGCGCGAAGGCTCGGCGCCGGCGCGCTGCAGTGCCTCGACGGTGACGGCCGCGGCCGAGTAGCCCATCAGCGCCATCGAGGACGGCGCCGACTTGGGGTACAGCTTGGTGTAGCGCTGGAAGAAGGACTGGATCGCGGGGTTGTCGCCCTCCACGGCGTCGTAGTACGAGGCCACGTACAGCTTCGACTGGGTCTTGCCGAGCAGCTCGACGAACTTCGGGTCATTCAGCCCGCCGGCGCCGAATACCGTGGGCTTCCAGCCCAGCTTCTCGGCGCCGCGGAAGAACTGCACCGCCTCCTGGCCCAGGGCGTAGACGATCACCACGTCGGGTTCGGACTGCTTGAGCTTGAAGACCTGCGAGGTGAGATCGGTCGCGAAGCGCTCGAAGCTCTGCGCCTCGACCAGCTTCATGCCGTGCTTCTCCAGCTGCTTGACGGCCACGTCGTAGGCCGGTTTGCCCCAGCCGTCGTTCTGGTAGAGCATCGCCACCTTCTTGGCCTTGAGCGTGTTGACGGCGTAGTCGATGTATGACGCGGTCTCGGTCGACTGCGGCGAGGGCAGCACGTACAGCAGCTCGCGCGGCGGCGTGCTGGTGAGGTCCGAGATGCTTAGCGCGCCGATGGTCGGCACGTTCTTGGTCGAGCTGTACTCGTAGGCGCTGATGTTCGTCGCGTGGCCGATGTTGCCGACCATGGCCAGCACGTTGTCGCGCTCGACCAGCAGCTTGGCGTTGGCCACCGACTTCGCGGGCTTGAGCTCGTCGTCGTAGGTGATGAGCTTGAGCTTGCGGCCGTTTACGCCGCCCTTCTCGTTGACCATGTCGAAGTAGGTGCGGATGCCTTCGTCGGCGGCCTTGCCCATGTAGGCCAGCGTGCCCGACATCGGTTGCGACGAGCCGAGCACGATTTCCTTTTCGAGCACGCCCTCGGCCTTGTTCTCGAAGGCGGCGGCGGGCAGCGCGCTGGCTGCCAGTGCGAGTGCGGCACTGGCCAGGACGGTACGGCGATGGATCAGGCTCATGGGTGTCTCCGTTCGTGGTTGGGTTGAAAAGCGGGGAAGGGCGGCTCAACCGCCCAGGTAGGCACGGCGCACGTCCTCGTTGCCGGCCAGCTCGGCGGCCTGGCCCTGCATCACGACGCGGCCGGTCTCGATGACGTAGCCCTCGTCCGAGATGTCGAGCGCGATGTCCGCGTCCTGCTCGACGATGAGCAGCGTGAGTCGTTCGCGGTCGCGGATGTCGCGCAGCGTGGAGAAGATCGCGTCCTTCAGGATCGGCGCGACGCCCATCGAGGGTTCGTCGAGCATCAGCAGGCGCGGCTTGGCGAGCAGGCCGCGGGCAATGGCGAGCATCTGCTGCTCGCCGCCGGACAGCGTGCCGGCGCGCGAGCCGATGCGCTCCTTCAGGCGCGGGAAGTAGCCCAGCACGTGGTCCATGTGCTCGCGCACCTCGCCGGCCGGGCGGGTGTAGCCGCCGAGCATCAGGTTCTCGCGCACCGACAGCTGGGCGAACACCATGCGGCCCTGCGGCACGTGCACGATGCCGCGCCGCACCAGCGCCTCGGCCGGTACGTTGGCGATCGACTGGCCGTCGAAAACGGCGGTGCCCTCGCTCACCGGCAACAGGCCGGAGAGCGCGCGCATCAGGGTGGTCTTGCCTGCGCCGTTGGCGCCCAGCACGCAGACGATGCTGGCCGCGCGGACCTCCAGGCTCACGCCATGCAGGGCGCGGATCTTGCCGTAGCCGGCGCCCAGCCGGTCGACGCGCAGCAGCGCGGGCGTGTCAGCGACGTTGGCCACTCTTGCCTCCTCCCAGGTATGCCTCGACGACGGCGGGGTGCGATTCGATCTCGCGCGGCGTGCCCTGCGCGAGGAAGGCGCCGTTGTGCATGACGGTGATGGTGTCGGAGATCGACATCACCAGCGGCATGCTGTGCTCGATGAGCAGCAGCGTCGCGCCGGTGCTCGCCTGCAGCTGCCGCAGCGTCTCGCCCAGCGCGTCGATCTCGCGGTTGTTCATGCCGGCGGCCGGCTCGTCCAGCAGCATCAGCACCGGCTCGAGCGCCATGGCTCGCGCCAGTTCGACCAGCTTCTGCGTGCCGTAGGGCAGGTCGCGCACCAGCGTGTGGGCGTGCGCATCCAGGCGCAGGCTTTCGAGGATGGAGGCGGTGCGCTCGCGCTCGGTGCGCTCCTCGCGCCGCTGGCGCGGCAGGCGCAGCAGCGCCTCGGCCAGTGTGGCGCGCATCGCCAGCGAGCGGGCGATGAGCACGTTGTCGAACACCGTGAGTTCAGAGAAGAGCTCCAGGTTCTGGAAGGTGCGCGCGATGCCCAGGCGCGAGATCTGGTGCGCCTTCAGCCGCAGCAGGTCGTGCTCGCCCGACGCATTGCGCAGCACCATGCGGCCTTGCTGCGGCGTGTAGAAGCGGCTGATGCAGTTGAGCATCGTCGTCTTGCCGGCGCCGTTGGGGCCGATGAGCGCATGCACGGTGCCGGGCATGACGTCGAAGCCGACGTCCTGCACGGCCACGATGCCGCCGAAGCTCATGCGCACGTTGGCGACCGACAGCAGCGGTGCGCCGGCCGGCACGGTGCGTGCAGTGGTGGTGCCGGGGCTGGCCTGTTCGAGCACCCGCATCACAGGCCCTCCCGGCGCGGCGCGTCGGCGCCGGGCACCGCCTTGCGCTTGAGCAGGCTGGCCAGCCCGTCGGGCAGGAACATCAGCGCCAGGATCATCGCCACGCCGTAGAGCGCACGCTGGAACTGGTCGAAGCCGATGTAGGTGAGGAACTGCGGAGCGCCGATCACGAAGATCGCGCCCAGCACCGAGCCCATGATCGAGCCCAGGCCGCCCACGATCACCATCGACACGAAGCTGATCGACACCATGATGTTGAACAGCGACGGATCGATGAAGCGCACCAGCGGCGCATAAAGCGCGCCCGACAGACCGGTGTAGAAGGCGCAGACGCCGAAGGCGACGAGCTTTAGCCCTGTCGTGTTCAGGCCCAGCGCGCGGGCCGCCGTCTCGCTGCCCTTGACGGCCAGGAAGCCGCGGCCGAAGCGGCTTTGCGACAGGTTGTGCGCCAGCCAGAGCGCGATGCCCAGCACCGCCGCCACGAAGAGGTGGTACGCACGCTCGTCCAGCGCGACGCCGAAGAGGGCCGGCCCGGGCGCGCCCATGCCGTTCTCGCCGCCGGACAGCTCGCCGCCCGACTTGGCGATCTCCACCGAGATCATCACGAAGCCCAGCGTCGCGATGGCCAGGAACACCTCCTCGAGTCGCAGCACCGGCAGCGCCAGCACCAGACCGACGACGGTGGCGATGGAGGCGGCGATGACCATGGCCAGCACCAGCGGAACGCCGAAGTGGCTGGTGAGGATGGCGGTGCCGTAGGCGCCGATGCCGAAGAACACGGCGCCCGCCATCGAGATGAGGTTGGTGTAGCCGGTGAGGATGTTGGTGCCGAAGGAGGCCAGGGTGTAGATCAGCACCAGCGTGACGATGTACAGGACGTAGCCGCCCGGCAGCAGCGGGGCCAGCACGAACAGCAGCACGAAGACCAGCGGCGCCAGCCAGGGGCGGGAATCGAAGACTCGGGTCATGCGGGGGCCTTCAGACTTTCTTGACCTGCTTGCGGGCCAGCAGGCCGTGCGGCCGCAGGATCAGGATGGCCAGCATCACGATGAAGGGCACCGCGTCTTTCCAGGCCGAGGACAGGTAGGCGCCGGTGAGGTTGGAGCTCACGCCGATGATCACGCCGCCCAGCAGGGCACCGGGCATGCTGCCGATGCCGCCGAGCACCGCCGCCGCGAAGGCGAAGTGCAGGGCGTGCTGCATCATCGAGAAGTGCACGAAGGTCAGCGGCGCGATCAGCAGGCCGGCGGCGGCCGCGATCACATGCGACAGCGCCCAGGCCAGTGCGTAGATGCGTTTGATCGGGATGCCCATGAGGCGCGCCGCCACCGGGTTCTCCATCGTCGCCTGCATGGCGATGCCCAGGCGCGTGAAGCGGAAGAAGGCGAACAGCACCGCGGCCAGCGTGGCGCACACGCCGACGATGCCCAGGTCGATGCCCGACACCACGACGCCGCCGATGTCCAGGGGGGCGCTCGGGAAGATGCTGGGCAGCTCCTGCGTGTCCTTGCCCCAGATCCAGATGGCGAGGTCGCCGAAGATCAGGAACAGGCCCAGCGTGCAGATGGCCGAGGACAGCAGCGCCTTGCCGATGAAGCGCCGGATGATGAAGCGCTCGATCAGCATGCCGAGCACCGCGCCGAAGACCAGCACCAGCGGCACCACCGCCCACATGGGCAGTCCCACGCGCAGCAGGGTGCAGGCCATGAAGGCCGAGAGCATGGCCGCCTCGCCGTGCGCGAAGTTGAGGATGCCCGTCGCCTTGAACACCATCACGATGCCCAGGGCGATGAGCCCGTAGATGGCGCCCAGGGCGACGCCGCTGACGATCATCTGCAGCATGGGCGCCTCAGCTCGCCGCCGGGGCCGACTCGCGACCGAGCCGGGCCTTCAGGTAGGGGATGAAGCCGCCGGCCTCCAGCGTGCCGCGCTCCACCGAGGACAAGGGCTCGAAGGGCAGGACCGTGCCACGGGTGAGGTTGGCGACGGTGCTCGCCGCCCAGTCCACGCGCAGCTCGTCCCAGCGCTCGGTGGCCTCGCGGATGCCAGGGCAGGTCATGAGCGGGAAGCCCATGCTGATCTCGCCGCGGAAGAAACCCGGCGAGAACGATTCGGCGATCACGCCCGCCACACCCAGGTGGCGCATGGCACGCATGGCCGGGTAATGCGGGTGCCCGTAGCCGAAGTTGTGGCCGCCGACCAGCAGGTCGCCCTTCTTCACCGACCGGGCGAAGTCGGGGTCGTAGCTGGACATCGTGACGGCCGCCAGCTCGTGGATGTCGGTGATCTTGATGTTCTTGATTCCGACGATGAGGTCGATGTCGAAGTCGTCCTCGGTGAAGATCCAGGCCGCGCGGCCATGCAGGTTGGGCAGGCTCATGCCGGGCTCCCTTCGGCCAGGTAGGGGCGCGGGTCGGCGATGCGGCCTTCCAGCGCCGAAGCGGCCACGACCGCGGCGTTGCAGATGAAGATCTCGGAATCGGCGCTGCCCATGCGGCCCGGGGTGTTGAGCGTGCCGGTGGAGACGGCGCGCTGGCCGTCGGTCATGGTGGCGATGCGGCCGTAGCAGTAGTCGCAACTGGACGAGCTGATGAACGCGCCGGCGTCCACGAGCGTGGCGATCAGCCCTTCCTTGGCGGCCTGCGACATGATGGCCTGGGAGGTCGGCACCACGTGCAGCTGGAAGCCCGGCTTGATGCGCCTGCCCTGCAGCACCTGGGCGGCAGCGCGCAGGTCTTCCAGGCGCCCGCTGGCGCAGGAGCCGAGGTAGCCCGTGTGCACCTCGAGCCCGGCGTATTCGGTGAGGTCGCGGGTGTTCGACGGACTGGGCGGCGCGACCACGATGGGGGTCAGATCGCTGACGTCGATGCTCACCTCGCGTGCGTAGACCGCGTCGGCGTCCGGGTAGATCGGGTCGAGCTGGATCTTGGCGATGTCGCGGGTGTAGGCCAGCGTCTTCTCGTCGGGTGCGATCAGCATGGTCGTCGCGCCCAGGAACATCGCCTGGCCGCAAATGGTCTGGCGGCCCTCGATGCTCATGGCGTCGATCACCGGGCCGCACAGCTCCACCACCTTGAAGCGGCACGAGGCCGGGCCGAGCACACGCACCATGTGATGGAAGACGTCGCGCGCCATGACGCCGGGCTGCAGGGTGCCGGTCAGCTCGATGCGGACGGTGGCCGGCACCGTCAGGGCCATCTTCTCGGTCACGAAGGTTTCCAGCACCCCCTTGCGCGCACCGAAGGCGAAGGTGCCGAAGGCGCCCAGCTGGCTCACGTGGCCGTCGAAGTGCACGGCGAAGGCGCCGGGCGTGGCATAGCCCAGTTCGGCCGACACCTGGTGGCCGATGCCTTCACGCTCGTGCACCGGCACGCCCTGCGCGGCGCCCCAGGCGCGCGTGACCTTGTGCAGTTCCTCTTCCTTGGGCGCGGTGGCGGGGACCATGTGGTCGATGAAGAGCACGAAGCGCTCGGGACTCGTGACCTTGTCGACGCCGAACTCCTCGCGCGCTTCCTTGAAGAAGACGTCGGTGTAGCCGGGGAAGTCGTAGGCGATCACGAAATCGGGCCGCGCCAGGATCTCGTCGCCGGCTTTCACGGCGGGCAGCCCGGCCGCGCGGGCCAGGATCTTTTCGGTCATCGTGTGGGGCATCGCAGCTCCTTGTCTCAATATCCACAATGCGGCGGTTGCTGCACCGCGGCATGGATCGATTACAAGGTGTCGCGCACCGGCCACCGGAGGAGGTAAACCCTATGTTGCCCACTATGTGGATGCAATTAGAAAGCCGCTATGAGCGAAAGAAGAGAAGAAGTCGCCGTGGCGACAAATGAATCGCCACAAGGTGGAACTCTCAGGACCGGCACGCAGAGCATCGAGCGGGTGGTCAACATGCTCCGCGTTGTGGCGTCCCGGGGGCGGCACGGCATGCGCATCGGCGAGGTGGCGGCGACCAGCGGGCTGCCGCAGTCGACGTGCTTCCGCATGCTCCAGCGGCTGGAGATCGAGGGCCTGGTGGACCGTGATGCGCGCACGCGCAAGTACTTTCTGGGGCCGCTGCTGCACGAACTGGGGCTGCTCGCGCGCCCGCGCTACCGCCTGAGCGAGTTGTGCGACGGCGCGCTGCACCGCCTGGCCGAGATCACCCAGGACACGATCTACCTCAGCGAACGCAGCGGCCTCGAGGCCGTGTGCACCAACCGAGCGCTGGGCGACTTCCCGATCAAGGCGCTGCCGCTGGACATCGGCATCCGCCGGCCGCTGGGGGTCGGCGCCGGGGGCCTCGCGATGCTGTGCGCCATGCCGGACGCGCAGGCCGAGGCCGTGATCCAGGCCAACGGGCACCGCTACGAGAAGTTCGCCTCCTTCAGCGCCGACTTCCTGCGCGAGGCCGTGGCCGCGGGCCGGCGCCAGGGCTATTCCTTCCTCGACAGCGTGGTGACGCCCGGGACGGCGGCGATGGGCGTGGCCTTCCCGGTGGACAACCCGGTGGCGGCCATCAGCGTGGCGGCGATCTCGGGCCGGCTCGAGGCCGCGCGGCGCGAGGAGATCGCCCGCGAGATGCACCACCAGGTGCGGCGCATTTCCACCGCCATCAGCAATGCGGCGCTGGTGCCCGCCGATGCACGGGCCGAGCCTGCGGGCGTCGACGCGGACGACGACTGAGCCGGCGCTCCGGGCGCCGGCTGCGCCTCACATCGAGACGTCGAGCATCTCGCGGTAGTCGTCGCGGGTCGCCAGCCGCGGATTCGTCTTGTGGCAGTGGTCGGCCATCGCGCCGTCGATGATGCTGTCGAACATCGCGGGCGTCACGCCCACTTCGGCCAGGCCCTTGGGCAGGCCCAGGCGGGCATTCATGTCGCGAATCGCCTCGCCGATATCGCCCGGCTGGTCCAGGTGCATCGCACGGGCCATGCGCTGCAGGCGCAGGTCCTTCTGCACCGACTCGGCGCCGGCGTTGAAGCGCACCACCGCCGGCAGGAAGAGGGCGTTGAGCGTGCCGTGGTGCAGGCGCGGATCGACGCCGCCCAGGCTGTGGCTCAGGCTGTGCACGCAGCCCAGGCCCTTCTGGAAGGCCATCGCGCCCTGCATGCTGGCGCTCATGAGGTTCAGCCGCGCCTCGCGGTCGCTGCCATCGGTGGTGGCGCGTTCGATGTGCCCCCAGGCGCGCTCCAGGCCGTCGAGCGCGATGCCGTCCGCCGGCGGATTGAAGGCGGCCGACATGAAGGTCTCCATGCAGTGCGCGATGGCGTCCATGCCGGTGGCGGCCGTGAGCCTGGGCGGCAGGCCCAGGGTGAGTTCGGGGTCGCAGATCGCGGCCTTGGGCATCAGGAACCAGCTGTGGAAGCCGAGCTTGCGGTGGTCGTCGACGATGACGATGGCGCCGCGCGCGACCTCGCTGCCCGTGCCGGCGGTGGTGGGCACGGCGATCAGCGGCGCGACGGCGTCGGTGATCTTCGGCGAGCCGCCTTCGATGGTGGCGTAGGTCTTGAGCGGCCCCTCGTGCGTGGCGGCGATGGCCACGCCCTTGGCGCAGTCGATGGCGGAACCGCCGCCAACGGCGATGAGTCCGTTGCAGTGGCCGCTGCGGTACAGCGCGACGGCCGCGCGCACGGCGGCCTCGGTCGGGTTGGAGGGCGTGTCGTCGAACACCGTGCACTCGAGGTCGCCGAGCGCGTCGAGCGCCTTCTGCAGGATGCCGGCCGCGCGCACGCCCTTGTCGGTGACGACGAGCGGCCGCGTGATGCCGATGCGCACGCACTCGTCGGCCAGCAGGCGCACGGCGCCGAAATCGAACTGGATCTGCGTGAGGTATTGGATGAGGGCCATGGAGCAGGGGAGGGCAGCGATAGGATCCGGGGAGCCTAACAAAGAGGAGAACGCCGTGCCCATCCCGAGAAACCTTGCATGGCGCCACAGACCGGCCTGACGCCTCGCATGGCCGGCGTCGTCGAGCGCATGGCACGGGCCCGGCAGCCGGCGCTGGACACGCTCACGCCCGAGGCGGCGAAGGCGGCCTACGAGAAGGGCGCCGGCGTGCTCGAGCTGCCCAAGCCCGCGCTGGAACGGGTCGAGGATTTCGCCATCCCCGCGCGGGATGGCGCCAGGCTGGCCGCACGGCTGTATGCCCCGTCGCACGCCGAGCTGCCGGTGCTGCTGTACTTCCATGGCGGGGGCTTCACGGTCGGCAGCATCGCCACCCACGACACGCTGTGCCGCGTGCTGGCGTCCGAGGCCGGCTGCGCGGTCGTCTCGCTGGACTACCGGCTGGCGCCCGCGCACCGCTTTCCCACGGCCGTGCACGATGCCTGGGATGCCGTGCAGTTCCTCCGGCGCGAGGGTGCGCCGCGCTTCGGCATCGACGCCGGCCGCCTCGCATTGGGCGGAGACAGCGCGGGCGGCACGCTGGCGGCCGTGTGCGCGATCCTCGCGCGCGATGCGGACCTTCCGGTCGCGCTGCAGCTGCTGTTCTATCCCGGCACCGGCGCATGGCAGGACACCGATTCGTACCGCCGCTTCGCCGATGGCCCGGTGCTCACGGCCTCGCTGGTGCGCTGGTTCTTCTCGCACTACATCGACGACGCCGACCGCGAGGACTGGCGCTTCGCGCCGCTCAACGCCGAGGACGTGGAGGGCGTCGCGCCGGCCTGGATCGGCCTCGCGGAGTGCGACCCGGCCGTCGACGATGGCCTGGCCTACGCCGACAAGCTGCGCCTGGCCGGCGTGCCGGTCGATCTGGAGATCTACCGGGGCGTCGTGCACGAGTTTCTCAAGATGGGCCGCGCGATCCCCGAGGCGCGCACGGCGCAGGCCGACGCGGCGCGGGCGCTGCACGAAGCGCTCGGCCGATGAGCGGCGGCCGCTCGCTCTCATTTGCATAGCATCCTGCGTCCATCCGGCGCGCGTTTCAGGCCGATCCGGCATAAGTGGCAGCAATACCCGCGCGCGGCGCGGGCTGACGCACACGCGCCAACCCCCGTGCTGCACGCGGGCTATCCTCGCCCGGCTTTCCTTCCAACCCGAGACAAGACGCCAGAAAGGCCCGCCATGCAACGTTCCGACTTCCGCTTCTTCCATCGCCTGCGCGTGCGCTGGGCCGAGGTGGACATGCAGAAGATCGTCTTCAACGCCCACTACCTCATGTACTTCGACACCGCGATCGCCGACTACTGGCGTGCGCTGGCGCTGCCCTACGAAGAGGCCATGCACGCGCTCGAAGGCGATCTCTACGTGCGCAAGGCGACGATCGATTTCCAGGCCTCGGCGCGAATCGACGACCTGCTCGACGTGGGCATGAAGTGCACGCGCATCGGCAACTCGTCGATGGCCTTCACGGGCGGGCTGTTCCGCCAGAACGAGTTCCTGGTCGGCTGCGAACTGGTCTACGTGTTCGCCGACCCGGCGACACAGACCTCGCGCCCGGTGCCGCAGGCGCTGCGCGACATCCTGCTGGGTTACGAGGCCGGCGAGACCATGACCGAAGTCGTGACCGGCAGCTGGGACGCGCTGGGCGAGGGCGCCAGCGCGCTGCGCCGGAAAGTCTTCATCGAGGAGCAGCAGATCCCCAAGGAACTGGAGTGGGACGAGCACGATGCCGTCGTCACCCACGCCGTCGCCCGCAACCGGCTCGGCCAGGTCGTCGCCACTGGTCGCCTGCTGCCGGGCGAGGGCGGCGTGGCCCGCATCGGCCGCATGGCCGTGCACCGCGTGCTGCGTGGCGAAGGCCATGGCGAGGCGGTGCTGCGTGCGCTGGAGAACGTGGCCCGCGCGCGCGGCGACCGCGCGGTGGGCTTGCATGCCCAGCGCAGCGCCGAGCGCTTCTACGCCCGGCTGGGTTATGCGCCGGTGGGCGAGCCCTTCGATGAAGCGGGCATCCCGCACATCGAGATGGAGCGCGCGCTGCGCTGAGGGCGCTCCTTTTTCGATCACGGCCCGCGGCCGCCGGACGGGCGCTGCAGGGCCGACCTGGCCTGCAATCGGCTGCTCAGTCATGGGCCGGTGGATCCGGCACGTAGCCCAGGCTGGAGCCCGGGAATGGCGAGGGCGTACCCGACGGCCAGCGGGGCGGCGGCGAAGGAATGACGCCGGCCGCCACCAGGTTCTCGCGGCTGTCGTAGCGGATGCGGATCAGCTCCTGCGGCGACCGGCTGGCGCGCTCGAAGCGCGTGTGGCCCACGTGGGAGGTCTCGCGCCGGCCATGGCCGGTGCCCAGGCTGGGCGCGGGCGCGGCGGGCGCCATCGACTTGGCGGCCGCGTCGGCCGATCCCATGGGCGCCGACGACTCGGCCGCCGGCGGGGCGGCCTCGGCACGTCGCTCGCGCTCGGTGCCGGCACCGTTGGCGGACTCGGACCGGCGCGCCACCGGCGGCGCCCACTGCGGCACCGGCGCCACACGCTCACGGAACACCGCGACGCCGATCACGCCCACGTCGTCCGGCCGGCCGGTGCGGCTCGCGTAGGCATTCGCCTGCGCGGTGAACTCGAAGGCCGCGACCTGCGCGTCGCTCTTGCGCCAGCCGGTGATGTCGGCGCGCTCGCCGGCATCGATCACGTAGCCGTTCTGCTCCAGCGCGGCGGTTTCGCCGCTCACCACGTTCACGCCGTCGACCGACATCACGGCCATCAGGCGCTCGCCCTGCGTGTTGCGCACGCGGATGGCGTAGCGCGCGCCCGGCGTGCCGGCCACCCAGTACTCGCCGCGGTGGCGGTACACGGGCAACTCGCGGCCGGTGCTGCGGTCGACAATGCTGACCTGCATCAGGGCGCCGAGCCGGCCGTCGGGGGGCGGCACGGTGCGCGCACCGGCGGTGGTGGTGGCCAGGGCCGCCAGGCCGAGGCATGCGGCCGCCGCGGCGGCGGCGAGGGATCTGCGATTCATGGTCCTGTCCTCTTGCATCGAGTGGTCGATGCGCGTTCTACGGGGCAGCTGCCGGAACGGGGTCAGGGGCGAGCAGAAATTTCGCTTGCTATGAAATCGATAGCGGGTTGCGCAGGCGGGGCGGGCGCTGCAGCCTTTTTTGGCTCAGATGTCGTCGCGCAGCGGGTAGGGCAGGGGTTCCACCGTCAGCGCCGGGCCATCGGCCGTGCCGGCATGCAGGCTGCCGGCTTCGAGCGCAGCGATCTGCATCGACACCATCGCCGCCCAGCCGCCGCCCGGTGCAGGCGCCGCCTGTGCGACGGTGCCCACGGGCTGCTCGGCATCGCCGGCCGCGAACACTTCCTGGCCGGCGGTCAGCGGCGCACCGGCCTTCACCAGGTACGCGCGGCGCTTGAGCGTGCCGCGGAATTGGCTGCGCGCCACCACCTCCTGGCCGGGGTAGCAGCCCTTCTTGAAGTTCACGCCGTCGACCGATTCGTAGTTCAGCATCTGCGGCACGAAGGCGTCGACCACCGGCGTGCCGAGGGTGACGACCCCGCTGCGCACCTCGCTCCAGGCCCAGGTCGCGGCATCGAGCAGCTCGCCTTCGGGTGCCGGTGCCGCAGCCGGGCCGGTCCACAGCGCGCGCGGCACGCCATCGGCCGGGTAGAGCGTGACGGCGTGCGCCTCGCCCACAGTGGTGCAGCGCCAGGGCGGGGCGCCGGCATCGACGTCGTTGGCCGACAGGGCCGCACCGGCCAGGCCGCGCACGGCGATCTCGGCGCTGGCATCGCCGAGCTTGACCTTGGCACGCAGCACGTACATCGACAGGCGCTTGAGCGTGGCGGCCAGCAGGTCGCGGCTGCAGACGAGCAGGATCACCTCGGGCGCGGCCCGCAGTCCGATGAAGCTGGCGATCATTCGGCCCTTGGGCGTGCACAGCGCCGCGAGGCGGGCCTCGTGGGCGCCCATCAGCACGAAATCCTGGGTCAGCTGGCCATGCAGGAAGGCCGCGGCATCGGGGCCTTCGGCGCGGATCACGCCGAGCGTGTCGAGGGCGGGCGTCACGCCCTGCAACAGGGGACTTGGAAGGGGCGCAGTCATCGCTGAATTATCATGGGCCGCTCCGGTCCCCAGGCCCCGCAGGGCTTCCCGTCCCGCTGCCGGAGACCCCGCTTTTTTGCCCGCCCGACACTCCTGCCGCCGTGCGCCGCTTCTTCCTCACGATCTTCCTGCTCGCCGCGCTGTGCGTGCTCGGCGCCGGCGCCGCTGCCTTGTGGTGGCTGCACCAGCCGCTGAAGCTGCCGGCGCCAAGCGTCGACCTCTCGGTCGAGCCCGGTACCACGCCACGCGGCGTGGCGCAGGCCGTGGCGGACACCGGCACGGCCGTGAACCCGCAGCTGCTGTACTGGTGGTTCCGCTTCTCGGGCCAGGACCGGCAGATCCGCGCCGGCAGCTACGAGCTCGACCGGGGCCTGACGCCGCGCACGCTGCTGGCCGTGCTGGTGCGCGGCGAGGAGGCCACCCGCAGCGTGGTGCTGGTCGAGGGATGGAACATCCGCCAGGTGCGCGCCGCGCTGGCCAAGGCCGACATGCTCAAGCCCGACACCGCCGGCCTCAGCGACGAGCAGTTCATGGAGCGCATCGGCCGGCCCGGCGTGCATCCGGAAGGGCGCTTCTTTCCGGACACGTACACCTATTCGAAGAACTCCAGCGACGTCGCGCTGCTGCAGCGGGCCATGCGGGCGATGGACAAGAAGCTCGAGGCCGCCTGGGCCGCACGCGCCAGCGACCTTCCGCTCAAGTCGGCCGACGAGGCGCTCATCCTGGCCAGCATCGTCGAGAAGGAGACCGGCAAGGCCAACGACCGGGCCGAGGTGGCGGCCGTGTTCGTCAACCGGCTGCGCATCGGCATGCCGCTGCAGACCGATCCGACGGTGATCTACGGCCTGGGCGCGGCCTTCGACGGCAACCTGCGCAAGCGCGACCTCCAGGCCGACACGCCCTGGAACACCTACACGCGCCCCGGCCTGCCGCCCACCCCGATCGCCATGCCGGGCAAGGCGGCGCTGCTGGCCGCCGTGCAGCCGGCGCGCAGCCGTTCGCTGTATTTCGTGGCGCGTGGCGACGGCACCAGCCAGTTCAGCGAATCGCTCGACGCGCACAACCGCGCCGTCAACAAGTACCAGCGGGGCCAGTGAGCCGCACGCCATGACGCAGCGCCAGGGTCTGTTCATCACGCTCGAGGGCATCGACGGTGCCGGCAAGTCCAGCCACGTCGACGCGCTGGAAGCGCTATTCCGCGCCGCCGGCCGCGAGGTGGTGCGCACGCGCGAGCCGGGCGGCACGCCGCTGGCCGAAACCCTGCGCGGCCTTGTGCTGGGCGAGGCGATGGATCCGCTGACCGAGTCGCTGCTCGTCTTCGCGGCGCGGCGCGACCACGTCGTGAACGTGATCGCGCCGGCGCTGGAACGCGGCGCCGTGGTGCTGTGCGACCGCTTCACCGACGCCACCTTCGCCTACCAGGGCGGCGGGCGCGGCTTCGATCCGGGCGTGCTCGGCACGCTCGAGCGCTGGGTCCAGGGCGGGCAGGGCGGGGCGTCCGACCTGCTGCAGCCCGCGCTCACGCTGTGGTTCGACCTGGCGCCGGAGACGGCCGCCGAGCGCCTCGCCGGTGCGCGGCTGCCCGATCGCTTCGAGGCGCAGCCGGTCGACTTCTTCCGCCGGGTGGCCGAGGGCTATGCGCGCCGGGCCGGCACCGACGCCGGCCGCTTCGAGCGCATCGACGCCGACGCCACGCGCGAAACCGTGTGGGCACAGGTCGAGGCGGCTGTGCGTCGCAGGGGCCTGCTGTGAGCGGACCCGGCGATCAGGCCCCGCCCTTGGCCCCCTGGCTTGCACGGGCGCGCGATGCGCTGCTGCGCCAGCGCGGCCATGCCTGGCTGCTGCAGGGGCCGTCGGGCCTGGGGCAGTACGAGCTGGCGCTTGCGCTGGCCAGCGCCTGGCTGTGCGAGCAGCCGGGCCCGCAGGGCGCCTGCGGCCACTGCGCCAGCTGCCACGCGATCAGGGTGCGCACGCATGCCGATCTGTGCGTGCTGATGCCCGAGGTGGCGATGCACGAACTGGGCTGGCCGCTGGACGAGAAGGCCCAGTCCGAGATCGACGACAAGAAGCGCAAACCCAGCCGCGAGATCCGCGTCGAGGCGATGCGCGACGCCGTGGGCTTTGCCCAGCGCACCAGCGCCCGCGGCCGCGGCAAGGTGGTGCTGGTCTACCCGGCCGAACGCATGAACGCGATCTCGGCCAATGCCCTGCTCAAGACGCTGGAGGAGCCCGCCGGCGACGTGCGCTTCGTGCTCGCCAGCGAAGCCGCCTGGCAGCTGCTGCCCACCATCCGCAGCCGCTGCCTCGGCCATGCGCTGCCGTGGCCGCCCCTGGACGAAGCCCAGGCATGGCTGGTGGCGCAGGGCATCGCCGAGACCGAGGCCGCGGTGCTGCTGCGCGCGGCGGGCGGCCGCCCCGACGCCGCCCTGCGCCTGGCCCGCAACGGCCCATCGCCCAAGGCCTGGGGCCTGCTGCCCAAGGCCATGCAGCGCGGCGACGTGAGTGCGCTGGCCGACCAGGCGCCGCCGGCCGCCATCGAGGCGCTGCAGAAACTCTGCCACGACCTGATGGCCGTGCGCAGCGGCGCAGCGCCGCGCTTCTTCGACGCGCAGGACCTGCCGCCCGCTCCGCCGGCCATGCCGCTCGCGCGCTGGGCGCAGTCCCTCATGAAGGCGGCGCGCACGGCCGAGCACCCGTTCAACGCCGGACTCATGCTGGAGGCGCTTGTGAGCGAGGCGCAAAGCACCCTAAACTCGGCCGCTGCACGCCGCCCATGAACACACCCGCCGCCCCCGCCACGCCCCGTCCCAGCGTCATCCAGCTGGCGATCAAGGAAAAGGGCGCGCTCTATGCGGCCTACATCCCGCTCTTTGCCGAGGGCGGCGTGTTCATCCCGACCACGCGCGAGTACCGGCTGGGCGACGATGTGTACGTGCTGCTGACCCTCCCGGACGACCCGCAACGCTACCCGGTGGCCGGCAAAGTCGCCTGGATCACGCCGCAGCGTGCCGCCGGCACGCGCTCGCCAGGCGTCGGGGTCCGCTTCCCGTCCGACGAGAAGTCGCGCCAGCTCAAGGCGCGCATCGAGGAGGCGCTGGGCGGCACCATGGCGTCCGACCGGCCGACGCAGACGATCTGATTGTTTTGTTCCGGCTTGCGCAGTCGCGCGGCCTGCTTCCACGGCGGTGCGCTCCACCGCCGTTTGCTTTTTTCCGATGTTCACCGACTCCCATTGCCATCTGACCGATCCGGAACTGCTGTCGCGCATGCCGGATGTCCGCGCCGCCATGGCGGCCGCCCGGGTCGACCGCGCCTTGTGCATCTGCACCACGCTGGAGGAATTCGAGGCGGTGCAGGGCCTTGCGTCCGATTACGACAACTTCTGGGCCTCCGTAGGCGTCCATCCGGACAACGAGAACGTCCAGGAGCCCTCCGTGGACGATCTGGTGCGGCTTTCGGCGCGGCCCAAGGTGGTCGCCATCGGCGAGACCGGACTCGACTACTACCAGATGGACGAGCGCAAGGGCGGCCGCACGGTGGCCGATCTCGACTGGCAGCGCGAGCGCTTCCGCGTCCATATCCGGGCGGCCCAGCGAGTGCGAAAGCCGCTGGTCATCCATACGCGGGACGCATCGGCCGACACGCTGGCGATCCTGCGGGAGGAGGGCGAGGACGGGACGGGAAGGGCGGCAGGGGGCGTGTTCCACTGCTTCACCGAGACCGCCGAGGTGGCGCGCGCAGCCCTGGACCTGGGTTTCTACGTCTCGTTCTCGGGCATCCTGACCTTCAAGAAGGCCGAGGAACTGCGCGAAGTCGCCGCCTTCGTGCCCCTGGACCGCATGCTGATCGAGACCGACAGCCCCTACCTGGCCCCAGTGCCGTTCCGAGGAAAGACCAACAGCCCGGCGTACGTGCCCTACGTCGCGCAGCAGATCGCGACGCTGCGCCAGCTGCCGGTGGAAGCCATCGCCGAGGCTACGAGCCGCAATTTCGAAACGCTCTTCAAGGAGGTTCTTGCTTGAGAAACTACATGAGAAAACTGGCTTATCTCGTTGCGCTGTTTGCAATTTCTTGTGCGACGACAGCGGGTTCGTACGACGATTTCTTTCGTGCCGTCATCAGCGACAACCCTGGCACCGTGCGCTCGCTGATCGAGCGCGGCTTCGACCCCAACACGGTCAACGAGAAGAAGCAGACCGGCCTCATCCTGGCCCTGCGCGAACCCTCGCCGAAGGTGGCCAAGGTGCTCATCGAATCGCCCAAGACCGACGTCAGCGCCGTCAACGGCAGCGACGAATCGCCGCTCATGATGGCCGCGCTCAAGGGGCAGCAGGAGTTCGTCACGATGCTGCTGGCGCGCGATGCCGCGGTGAACAAGACCGGTTGGGCGCCGCTGCATTACGCCGCCACGTCCGGGCAGATCACGATCATGAAGCAGTTGCTGGAGGCCAGCGCCTTCATCGACGCGCAGTCGCCCAACGGCACCACGCCGCTGATGATGGCGGCGATGTACGGCAGTCCCGAAGCCGTGAAGCTGCTGCTGGACGAAGGCGCCGACATCGCGATGAAGAACGAGCAAGGCATGACTGCGCTCGACTTTGCCAAGCGCGGCAATCGGCCGGATGCGATCCAGATGCTGACGGCGGCGGCCGCGAAAGCGCCTCGGCCGGCCAGCGACGGCAAGTGGTGATCCCATGAGGCTGGGCCCATGGCCCGCCTCGTTGCCGACGTCTCTTAGAAATACAATAGGTATTATGTCAAATCACAAAGACATTAACGAGGGCAGCTTTTGCGGCGCTCCGTGAGAAGCCCCGCCTTCCCCCCTTCTCTCAGCTTTGCGGCCGCCGCGCTGCCAGCAGCAGACTGCCGCCGACCGTGTTGAAGGAGATGGTCGGCGCGCTGAAATCGCTCAGCGGCGCGCCCAGGCCGATCTCGCCGCTGCCGTGGAGAACGCATTCCTCGCGGCGCAGAGCGATCTCGCTGCTCGCACCGATGCGGCCATGGAAGCGCACCCAGGTGCCATAGGTGCTGATGTCGATCAGCACGCAGCTGCCGTTGCGCGACTCGAGGCGCGCATGAAGGCGTGAGACCCGCGGGTCGTTGACCACGAACTCCGCCTCGTCGACACGGCCCAGGTGGATTGGAAGCTGGTCCACCGAGAACATCGATCGCACGTCCAGCCAGCTCAGCTCGATCTGCCCGAAGGTGGAGTCCGCGCCCTTGGCCGGCTGCACCAGCGGGGACGGCATCGTCAGCAGTTCGGTGACCTCCTCCTGCCAGTCGATGCGGTAGACGACCGGCATTTCGTTGCGTCCGCGGATGTGGATGGGGCCGAGGTTCCGGTGCCGGACGTCCGCATCCCCGAGCTGGACGACCACCGACTCGGTGGCCCACACCTGGCCCGGGCCGGCCAGATCGCTCAGCCGCGACGCAACGTTCACCGCGTCACCGTAGCTGTCGCCGTCGACTTCGACCACCTCGCCGCTGGCCACGCCGATCTGCAGTTCCATGCGCAGGGCGGCCGGCCAGTTCTGCAGCCGTTTCTGGTGTCCGCGCTGCAGCTCGAGGACGGCGCTCGTCGCCGACACCCCGTCGGCAAAGATGGCCAGAAGGCCATCGCCGAGCTTCTTGACCACCCTGCCCTCGTGGACCTCGCAGACGCTGCCGATCCACTGGGTGAGCCGCGTGACCGTCTCGGTGGCGCGGACATTGCCCATGACCTCGAATGCCCGCGTACTTCCGGTCAGGTCCGCAAAGACGACGGTGGTGGCCATGGTGTGGTTCCGTGTGTTCTCGTTGATTATGGCGATGCGCTCCATTCGCGGCTCCTCGCCTCTCCCGGGCGTCCGCGCGAACGATCTAAATCGAAATTAGCACTTCGACACCGATCTTGCCGGACACACCATCCCAGCGCTTGGGAGTATTACTTTGCCATAGAACTTTGGTTCCAGTTCTTCCGACTTCACTGCATCAAAGTGAGAAATATTGTTGTTTTTAAACATGAATAAGTGTTTCCCGCTTGATTGGGCGACCCCGCGTGCGTACCGTGGCGTCACTTGCTCATTTGCGCACGGCTCAGCGTCCATGGTGTCTCCCAGCAGTCTGCTTCGTCTTCTGTCTTTCTCGGCACGCCCACCGGGGCGCCCGAGCGAGCGCAAGATCCAGCACGTGCGCGAGGCGATGCTCGAGCTGCTGCAAAAGCATGAGGGCCAGAGCTTCCACCGCGTGGCCCAGCGGATCCGGTACGCCTACGAGATGGAATGCCTCTGGTACCTGCGCCAGGACATGCTTGCGGCCCTGAGCGAGGTCCACGGCGAAGCGCAGGCGCGCGTCGAAATGCGTCAGATCAACGAGCTGTTCAAGGGGCTCCTGCCCCAGGCAATGGTGGCGCGGCCACACCACAGGTTCGCAAGCTGAGGCCCCTGACTCGCCCATGAAAGACGCCGCTGATGCGGCGTTTTTTTGTTCAGTGGACGTGACCCGGTGCGCCGTGGTCGTGTCCGGCGGGCAAGCGCGCCCCGCCCTGCGCATGGCCCCAGACCAGGAAGACGTCGCGTTCGGCCATCGCCATCTCGACGCGGGCCCCCACCGGAAGAAGCACCTTCGTCGGCACATGCCCGAAGGGCAGGCCCGTCAGCACGGGCACTTTCAGCTGGCTGCGCAGGCGGTCGATCACCGTCTGCAGCTTGAAGCCTCGATCGTGCGGCACGGTGCGGTAGTTGGTGAACTGGCCCAGCACGATGGCCTTCTGCCGCCCCAGCACGCCGGCATGGCGCAACTGCTCGAGCATGCGTTCGATGCGGTAGGGATGCTCGCTCACGTCCTCGAGGAAGAGCATGCCCTTGTCGATCGACGGAAAGTAGGGCGTGCCCAGCAGGCTGGTGAGCACGCACAGGTTGCCGCCCCACAGAATGGCGCCGTGCACGGGGCGCAGCGACACGGCCTGTGCATCGCGCGCCGGCAGTCGCCAGCCGGTGCCTTCGCCCTGGCCGTTGAGCAGGTCGTCGAAGCAGGCCTCCATGATCTCGTCGGGCAGGCCTTCCGTGCCGAAGTCCTCGCCCAGTGCCGGCCCCTGCCAGCTCACTGCGCCGGTCTTGGCCAGCAGCGCCAGTTGGAAGGCAGTGAAGTCGCTCAGACCCACGAAGGCCGTGCCGCGCTCGATGGCCTTGGCCACGGCCTTGTAGGGCAGCTTGTCGAGGATGCGGGTGAGCCCGTAGCCCCCGCGCGAGATGAGTGCGACGTCGGCGCCGCTCGCCGCCGCGCGGGAGATGGCGGCCAGCCGCGTCGCGTCGTCGCCGGCGAAGCGCTGCGAACTCGCCAGCGCCGCCTCGTCGACTTCGACCGTGTGGCCGAGGGCCTTGAGCCGGGCGACGCCGCGGCGGAAGGCCGCCTTGTCGCGCACCGCGCTCGAGGGAGAGTAGATGTAGATGCTTCGGGTCACGCGCCGGAGTATCCCATCGGGCCCGAGCTCGACTGGACGAGCCGCGCCGCCAGCCGAGCTGCCGCGGCGGGGTCGAGGTCGTCCTTCGACACCCCTCGCGCGCCCAGCGCCCGCCGTGCCGCCTCGTGCCCGCGGTCGGGAAAGGGCGCCTGCCACGCGCGCTGCATGTCGGCATCGGCATGGCCGACATCGATGGGCCACGCCGTCGTCACTCGCACTGCCCCGTTCTGCCGCAGCGCCTGCACCAGCGCGCCGCTGTCGGGGTGGTGGACGATCGTCAGATGGCGCACGCCCAACTGCTGCAGCCATTCGCTCATCACCTGCGCGTGCCAGGCCGGCGTGTGGATCGATCCGCGTTTGGGCTTGTCGCTGCGGCCGAAGCCGATGAGGTCGGGCACCAGCACGCGCCAGCCCGGCAGCAGCGGCCACAGATGCCTGAAGAGAAGGCCCCACTCGCCCCAGCCGTGGAGTGCCAGCAGCACGGGTGCCGCAGGCGAGTCGGGGCGCGTGTCGACGTAGGCCATGCGCCAGCCGGCCAGACTGGGCAGGTCGGCCAGCGTGGCCGCCGGCGGCATCGCCTCGCGCCACGCATCGAAACGCGCCTCGGGTGTGCGCAAGGCGTCGTCGCGCAGCGGCTGCGCCGTCTCGCGGGCAGCCTGCCGGCGCCCGCGAAAGAAGTCCTGCAGCAACGCCCCGCAGGCGTCGGCGGCCACGCCGGCGGTGACGTGGGTGTGGTGGTTCAGCAGCGGCTGGGCGAACAGGTCGACCACCGAGCCGGCTGCCCCGGTGCGCGGATCCACAGCACCGTAGACGACCCGTGCCAGCCGGGCGTGCAGTATCGCGCCGCTGCACATCGCGCAGGGTTCGAGCGTCACGTAGAGGGTGCAGCCGTCCAGGCGGTAGTTGCCGAGCGCCGTCGCCGCGGCACGCAGCGCGTTGACCTCGGCGTGCGCGCTGGGGTCGTGCGTGGCGACGGGGCTGTTGCGGCCGGTCGCGAGCAGCATGCCGTCCTTGACGACCACGGCACCCACTGGCACTTCGCCGGCCGCCGCGGCCTCGCGCGCCTGGGCGAGCGCCATGCCCATCCAGCGCGCGTCGTCCGCCTCGGGCGGCGCAGGCGCTATGCTTTCGATAGCTGCCTGCGCAGGAGCTGCGGGCGCTGCAGCTCGATCGGGCTTGCGATCCGTCAATTGTCGTCCGGCATCGGTCGCGGCTGGCTCATGGTGGCGTCCAGCTGCTGCTTGATCTGTTGCTGGATCTGCTGGCTCTGTGCCCGCACGTTGGGCGCCGAGCCGTCGCCAGCGGGTGCGGTGATGCCGGGAGCCGGCGCCACGGCGGCGAGCTGCTTCTTCATGCTGAAGCCGACGATGGCCAGGGCCAGCATCAGGCCGATGAGACCGAGCGTGCGCATGCGATCAGGCCCCGCAACGGCGGCAGGCGCGCGGTGGCGAATCGAGCGGCGGTGGCATCTGCATGGCTGAGCGTTGGCGGCGAAGGGGCGGGCCGCCATTGTCCTCCAGCAGGCGTCCGGTGTTTACTCCGAAATCGATAGCAGGATGCGCCCGGCCGACGGGCGCCGAGACCGCTTTTCGTTCGTGGATGAGAATGCGGCTCCATGCCCGGCCTCCAGGACTCCCTCTTCGACGACGCGCCGACGCCCTCTCCTCACGCGGACGCCGACGCGCCGCCAGCCGGAGCCCGGAAACGCCCCACAGCCACGCCCGAGCGCGTGCAACCGGCCACCGTCGACGGGTCGCTGCATGCCCTTGCCGCCACCCTGCCCCGCGCCCTGCACCTGGGCACCTCCTCCTGGCACTTTCCCGGCTGGGCCGGCCTGGTCTGGGAGCGCGAGTACGCCCAGCCCGTGCTGTCGCGCCATGGCCTGGCCGCCTACGCGCGCCACCCCTTGCTGCGCGGCGTGAGCCTGGATCGCAGCTTCTACCGGCCGCTGAGCGCCAGCCAGTTCGCGAGCTATGCCGCCCAGGTGCCGGACGACTTCCGCTTCGTGGTCAAGGCGCCGAACCTGGTCGCCGACGCGCTGGTGCGGGGCGAGGATGGGCGGGGCATGCAGCCGAATCCCGCCTTTCTCGACCCCACCCTGGCCATCGAGCAGTTCGTCGCCCCGGCCATCGAAGGGCTGGGAACGCGCATCGGCGCACTGGTGTTCCAGCTGAGCCCGCTGCCCGCCGCCTTCCTCGCCCGCATGCCGGAACTGCTGGACCGCCTGTCGGTCATGCTGCGCGCCCTGCCCCGGCTCAAGCCCGCGGCGCCCGACGGCGTGGTGGCGGTGGAAGTGCGCAATCCCGAATGGCTGACGCCCGACTTCGTCGCCGTGCTGCGCGATGCCGGTGCGACCTACTGCCTGGGCTTGCATCCCAAGCTGCCGCCCATCGGCGAGCAGATTCCGCTGCTGCGGGCGCTGTGGCCCGGCCCGCTGGTGTGCCGCTGGAACCTGAACCGCAAGCACGGCGCCTTCGGCTACGAAGAGGCCAAGGGCCTGTACGAGCCCTTCGATCGCCTGGTCGATCCGGACGTGGACACGCGCGAGGCGCTGGCCCGCGTGATCGCCGGCACGGTCGGCGCCGCCCAGCCCGCCTATGTGACGATCAACAACAAGGCCGAAGGATCGGCGCCGCTGAGCGTCGTGGCGCTGGCCGAGGCGGTGCGCGCGCGACTGCCTTGAACGGTGCCCGCCGACCTCAGTCGCGAGCCTCGAGCGCCTTGTTCAGACGCAGCGCGCCCAGCGTGCAGGCCGCGCCCGACAGCAGGTACAGGCTGAGGTAGCCCAGCCCGAAGTGCGCCGACAGGCCCAGCGCGACCAACGGCGCGAAGGCCGCACCGATGAGCCACGCGAAGTCCGCCGTGAGGGCCGCGCCGGTGTAGCGGTAGCGCGAGCCGAAGTTGGAGGTCACGGCACCCGCGGCCTGCCCGTAGGACAGGCCCAGCACCACCGAACCCAGCAGGATGAACACGTCCTGCCCGAGCGTGCCGCCGTTGAGCAGCGTGGGCGCGAAGCCGCTGAACACGGCGATCAGCGCCGCCAGCGAGCCCAGCGTGTAGCGGCGCCCGTACTTGTCGGCGATCCAGCCCGAAGCCACGATGCCGCCGGCGACGAGGAAGCCGCCGATGATCTGGATGCCCAGGAAGGCGGTGATCGACTGTTCCGAGTACAGGCGGATCCACGACAGCGGGAACACCGTGATCAGGTGGAACAGCGCATAGCTGGCCAGGGCGGCGAAGGCGCCGATCACCAAGCTGAAACCGCGCGTGCGCACCAGCTCGCCCACGCCCACGGGCACCAGCTCGCGCTCGGTGAGCAGTTCCTGGTACTCGGGCGTGACCACCAGGCGCAGGCGCGCGAACAACGCCACCACGTTGATCGCGAAGGCGCAGAAGAAGGGATAGCGCCAGCCCCAGGACAGGAAGTCCTCCAGCGACAGGCTGCCATACAGGAAGGTGAACAGCGCGCTTGCCAGAATGAAGCCCACCGGTGCGCCGAGCTGCCCCAGCATGGCGTACCAGCCGCGGCGGCCCTCGGGAGCGCTCAGGGCCAGCAAAGAAGGCAGCCCGTCCCAGGAGCCGCCGAGCGCCAGGCCCTGGCCGATGCGGAAGATCGACAGCAGCACGATGGCCGTGACGCCGATCGACTCGTAGCTGGGCAGGAAGGCGATGCCGACGGTCGAGGTGCCGAGCAGGAAGAGCGCGATCGTCAGCTTGGTGGCCATCCCCCAGCGGCGCTGCACGGCCATGGAGATGACGGTGCCGAAGGGCCGCGCGATGAACGCCAGCGCGAAGATCGCGAAGGCGTACAGCGTGCCGTCCAGCCGCTGCTCGAAGGGAAAGAACAGCGCCGGGAACACCAGCACCGAAGCGATGCCGTAGACGAAGAAGTCGAAGTACTCGGACGCACGCCCGATGACGACGCCGACGGCGATCTCCCCTGGCGCGACATGGTGGTCACCATGCTGGTTGGTGGGCTTCGCCGGAGAATCGGTGATGGCGTGGCTGATGCTGGACATCTTGCGTGAGTCAGGTCTAGATTGCGGGCATTCGAACACCGGAGAGTCGCACCTTCGGGCCCTGGACGCCATAGGACAAAACGTCCAATCGCCGGAAGTCGGCATTCGGCATACATTTTGCGCCTTCCGGCAACCCGCGCTTTCCCTTGGCGGGACCACATCCCTGATCGCTCCGCATGCCTTTCCCGAAGAGCCTCCGAGCCGCGCCCCTTCTTGCGCTTGCCACCTTGCTGGCGGGCTGCAACGCCGTGGTGCTGAATCCCGCCGGCGACGTCGCGGCCCAGCAGGGCCGCCTCGTGGTCGCCTCCACCGTGCTGATGCTGCTGATCATCGTCCCGGTGATCGCGCTGACCCTGTTCTTCGCCTGGCGCTATCGCGCGTCCAACAAGGACGCCGACTACCAGCCCGACTGGGACCACTCCACCCAGCTCGAACTCGTCATCTGGGCCGCGCCGCTGGTCATCATCATCGCGCTGGGCGCCCTCACCTGGATCGGCACCCACCTGCTCGATCCGTACCGGCCGCTGGACCGCATCGCCGCTGGCAAGCCGGTGCCCGAGGGCGTCAAGCCGCTGGAAGTGGAAGTCGTGTCGCTGGACTGGAAGTGGCTCTTCTTCTACCCCGAGCAGGGCATCGCCACCGTCAACGAGCTGGCGGCGCCGGTCGACCGGCCGATCCGCTTCAAGCTCACCTCGAGCACGACGATGAACGCATTCTATGTGCCCGACCTGGCCGGCATGATCTACACCATGCCCGGCATGCAGACGGAGCTCAACGCGGTCATCAACAAGCCCGGCGTGTACCACGGTATGTCGTCGCACTACAGCGGCTCGGGCTTCTCGGGGATGACCTTCAAGTTCCACGGGCTGAGCAACGACGATTTCGCCAAGTGGGTGGCCCAGAACAAGTCCGAAGGCAAGGCCCTCACGCGCGCCAGTTACCTCGAGCTGGCCAAGCCCAGCGAGCGGAACCCGGTGGCGCGCTTCGCCTCCGTCGAGCCCGGCCTGTACGAGCGCGTGCTGAACATGTGCGTCGAGGAGGGCAAGCCGTGCATGCACGCCACCATGGCGCAGGATTCCGCGCGCCAGGGCAACAAGGCGGCCGTGTCCGGCCGCACGCCCGAGCAGGTGCGCGACGCCCAGCCCGAGAAAGCCCACGGCGGGCATTCGATGCCCGCCGCGGCCGCCAAGTAGTCGACCTTCTTTGTCGTCGGAAGAGACCGGTGCCCCTGGCACCCGCATCGCCGAAAGAGTGAACCGTCATGTCTGAACAATCGTCTGGGCCCGCCGCGCCCGCCCACTGGCTCCTGGGGCGCATCACCTGGGACTCGATCCCGATGGCGCACGAGCCGATCGTGCTGTACACCTTCATCGCCGTCGTGCTGGGCGGCCTGGTCCTGCTGGCCGCGATCACCAAGTTCCGTCTCTGGGGCCCGCTGTGGCGCGACTGGTTCTGCAGCATCGACCACAAGAAGATCGGCATCATGTACATGGTGCTGGGCATCGTGATGCTGCTGCGCGGCTTCTCCGACGCCATCATGATGCGCCTGCAGCAGGCCATGGCCTTCGGCGACAACATGGGCTACCTGCCTCCGCACCATTACGACCAGATCTTCACCGCCCACGGCGTGATCATGATCTTCTTCGTCGCCATGCCGCTGGTGACGGGCCTCATGAACTACCTCGTGCCGCTGCAGATCGGCGCGCGCGACGTGGCCTTCCCCTTCCTGAACAACTTCAGCTTCTGGATGACCACCGCCGGCGCCGTGCTGGTGATGATGTCGCTGTTCCTGGGCGAGTTCTCCACGGCCGGCTGGCTGGCGCTCTCCATGCTGGGCAACCAGAACCCGGGGGTCGGGCTCGATTACTACATCTGGGCGCTGCAGATCGCGGGGGTGGGCACCACGCTCTCGGGCATCAACCTGCTGGTGACCATCGTGAAGATGCGCGCACCGGGCATGGACCTGATGAAGATGCCCATCTTCACCTGGACCTCGCTGTGCACCAACGCCCTGATCGTGGCCTCGTTCCCGATCCTCACGGCGGCGCTGGTCTTCATGTCGCTGGACCGCTACCTGGGCACCAACTTCTTCACGAACCATCTGGGCGGCAACCCGATGCTGTACGTGAACCTGATCTGGATCTGGGGCCACCCCGAGGTCTACATCCTGGTGCTGCCGGCCTTCGGCGTGTTCTCGGAGGTCGTGGCCACCTTCAGCGGCAAGCGCCTCTTCGGCTACACCTCGATGGTGTACGCGACGGTGTGTATCACCATCCTGTCGTACCTGGTGTGGCTGCACCACTTCTTCACCATGGGATCGGGCGCCAGCGTGAACTCCTTCTTCGGGATCACGACGATGATCATCTCGATCCCGACCGGCGCGAAGATCTTCAACTGGCTCTTCACCATGTACCGCGGCCGCATCCGCTTCACGGTGCCGATGCTGTGGACGGTGGGCTTCATGTGCACCTTCGCCATCGGCGGCATGACGGGCGTGCTGCTGGCCGTGCCGCCGGCCGACTTCGTGCTGCACAACAGCCTGTTCCTGATCGCGCACTTCCATAACGTGATCATCGGCGGCGTGGTGTTCGCCATGTTCGCCGGCATCAACTACTGGTTCCCCAAGGCCTTCGGCTACAGGCTCGACGAGTTCTGGGGCAAGTGCTCGTTCTGGTTCTGGCTGGTGGGCTTCTGGGTCGCGTTCACGCCGCTGTACGTGCTGGGCCTCATGGGCGTCACGCGCCGCGCCAACCACTTCGAGGACCCGTCCCTGCAGATCTGGTTCCAGATCGCGGCCGTCGGCGCCGTGCTGGTGGCGCTGGGCATCGGCAGCTTCCTGGTCCAGCTGTACGTGAGCTTCCGCCGCCGTGACCAGCTGCGCGACACCACGGGCGACCCGTGGAACGGCCGCACGCTGGAATGGGCGACCTCCTCGCCGCCGCCGCAGTACAACTTCGCCTTCACGCCCGTGGTGCACGACCTCGACGCGTGGTGGGACATGAAGGGCAACGGCTACAAGCGTCCGCTGGACGGCTTCAAGTCGATCCACATGCCGAAGAACACCGCCTCGGGCGTGGTGATCTCGGTGCTGTCGATGACCTGCGGCTTCGCGCTGATCTGGCACATGTGGCCCCTGGCCGCGGCCTCGTTCGTTGCCACCATCCTGGCCGCTATCGTCCACACCTTCAACTACAAGCGCGACTTCTACATCCCGGCGTCGGAAGTGGTCGCCACCGAGAACGCGCGCTCCCAGCTCCTGGCAAGCCATGTCTGACCTCGCATCCACCGCCGACGGCGCCGCCGTGCGCGCCTACCACCTCGCCGACGAGCCGCATCCGGAGAACGGCACCGCGCTGGGCTTCTGGCTCTACCTGATGAGCGACTGCCTGATCTTCGCGGCGCTCTTCGCGACCTATGGCGTGCTCGGCCGCAACTATGCCGGTGGCCCGGGCGGCGCCGAACTGTTCGACCTGAAGCTGGTGGCCATCAACACGGCCTTCCTGCTGCTGTCGTCCATCACCTTCGGCTTCGCGATGCTGCAGAAGCAGCAGAACAAGGTCGGCGGCACGCTGGGCTGGCTGGTGATCACGGGCCTGTTCGGCCTGTGCTTCCTGGGGCTGGAGCTGTACGAGTTCCACCACCTCATCAAGGAAGGCGCCACGCCGCAGAGCAGCGCCTTCCTGTCGGCCTTCTTCGCCCTGGTCGGCACGCACGGCCTGCACGTGACCTTCGGCACCATCTGGCTGGTGGTGCTGATGATCCAGATCGCCAAGCACGGCCTGATCCACGAGAACAAGCGGCGCCTGATGTGCCTGTCGATGTTCTGGCACTTCCTGGACGTCGTGTGGATCGGCGTCTTCACCTTCGTCTACCTCATGGGAGTGCTGTGATGAGCGCCCACCCCACGCACGCTGCCGACGCCGGCCACCACGACGACCACCACGGCCACGACGACGGCCCGCACAGCACCTTCTCCGGCTACATGATCGGCTTCGTGCTGTCGATCGTGCTCACGGCCATCCCCTTCTGGCTGGTGATGAACAACGTCATCGCCGACCGCACGGTGGCGGTGCTGGTGCTGGGCGCCTTCGCGGTGGTGCAGATCCTCGTGCACATGGTCTTCTTCCTGCACATGAACGGCAAGGTCGAGGGCGGCTGGACCATGCTCTCCACCATCTTCACGGTCGTGTTCGTGGCCATCGCCATCGCCGGCACGTTGTGGGTGATGTTCCACATGAACACGAACATGATGCCGATGCACCCGGCCTCGGGCATGGGCAGCTGACGGTGCCGCCGGCCGTCCCGGTCGCCCCGCAGGGCCCCGGACCCACGGGCCGCCCCCGCCGCAGCCGCGCCGCCAGGTGGGCGATGCTGGCCGGGGCGGCCTTCTTCTTTGCTCTCTTCGTCGCGCTGGGCACCTGGCAGGTCCAGCGGCTGGGCTGGAAGCACGATCTCATCGCGCGGGTGGATGCGCGGGTGCATGCCGCGCCCGTCGCGGCCCCTGCCCTGCCCCGATGGCCGGCGATCAACCGCGAGGCCGACGAGTACCTGCGCGTCGCGCTCGACGGCCGCTTCCTGCACGACAAGGAAGCGCTGGTTCAGGCCAGCACGGAGCGCGGCGCCGGCTTCTGGGTGCTGACCCCCCTGCAGCGTGCCGACGGCAGCTTCGTGCTCGTCAACCGCGGCTTCGTCCCGCCCGAGCGGCGCGACCCGGCCCGCCGATCCCCAACGCCGGCGGGCCAGGTCCATGTGCAGGGGCTGCTGCGGCTCACCGAGCCCGGCGGCGGCTTCCTGCGCCACAACGACCCCGCCGCCGACCGCTGGCACTCGCGCGACGTCGCCGCCATCGCAGCCTCCCGCGGTTTGCCCGCGGAGCGCGTGGCGCCCTACTTCGTCGATGCCGAGGCGGCGCCCGGCAACCCGGCCGATGCCTCGCCGGTGCCCGGCCTCACGGTCATCCGCTTCACCGACAACCACCTCGTCTACGCGATCACCTGGTACGGCCTGGCGCTGATGGCCGCCGCCGCGGGCTGGTATGTGCGCCGCACCGACCGGGCCGGGCACGCTGCTGGCGACAATGGGCCTTCCGACCCGCCCGACCCGCACCCATGACCTCTGCCGCGCCTGACCCGCTCGCCGGCGCCATCCCGGCGCGGCTGGGCCCCGGCGCGAGCGTCGGCCTCGAGAAGGCCGCGGGCCTGAAGAACCTGCAGCAGCTCATCCAGCTGCGCTGGATCGCCGTCTTCGGCCAGATCTTCACGATCGAGGTCGTCCACTACGGCTTCCGCATCCCGATTCCGATCGAGCAGATGCTGGTCGTGCTGGGCTGCCTGGTGGCCTTCAACATCCTGAGCCTGCTGCGCTGGCGCACCCGGCGTGAGGTGACCAACACCGAGCTGATGGTGGCGCTGCTGGTGGACATCGGCATGCTCACCGCGCAGCTGTACCTCAGCGGCGGCGCGACGAACCCCTTCGTCTTCCTGTACTTGCTGCAGGTGATCCTGGGCGCCGTGCTGCTGCAGCCCTGGTCGACCTGGACGGTGGTGGGCGTCACCGTGCTGTGCTTCGCCGGGCTGGCGCTCTTCGGCCAGCCGCTGCCGCTGCCGCTGGACCACTACCGTGGCCTGGCCAGCCCCTACATGCTCGGCATGCTGGTGTGCTTCGCGCTCAACGCGGCGCTGCTCGTGACCTTCATCAGCCGCATCACGGGCAACCTGCGTGCGCGCGACGCCAACCTGGCGCGCCTGCAGCAGCGCGCAGCGGAAGAGGAGCACATTGTGCGCATGGGCCTGCTGGCCTCCGGGGCGGCGCACGAGCTGGGCACGCCGCTGTCCACCCTGGCCGTGATCCTGGGCGACTGGCAGCACCTGCCGCACTTCACCTCCGACCCCGAGCTGGCCGAAGAGGTCACGGAGATGGAAGCGCAGGTGCAGCGCTGCAAGGCGATCGTCAGCGGCATCCTGCTGTCGGCCGGCGAGGCGCGCGGCGAGTCGTCCGAGGAGACCACCATCTGCACCTTCCTCGACGAGCTGGTGGAGGACTGGCGCCGGCGCCGCCCCTCGGCCGGTGCCGCCTTCACCTACAGCAACCGTTTCGGGCAGGACATGCCGGCCGTGTCCGACTCCGCGCTCAAGCAGATGGTGGGCAACGTGCTGGACAACGCGCTCGAGGCCTCGCCCCAGGGCCTGCACTTCGATGCCGCCCGCGAGGGCGACGCGCTGGTGCTGACCGTCACCGACCAGGGACCGGGCTTCCTGCCCGGCATGCTCGACCAGCTGGGCAAGCCCTACCGCTCGAGCAAGGGGCGGCCGGGCGGCGGACTGGGCCTGTTCCTGGTGGTGAACGTGGCGCGCACCGTGGGCGGCACCGTCACGGCCCGCAACCGGCAGGAGGGTGGCGCCGAAGTGAAGATCACCCTGCCGCTGGCCGCCATCGCGCTGGCCGAGGAAGAAGATGCCGATGCCGCCTGAGGACACCACCGACGACGCCCGCAGCCTGCTCATCGTCGAGGACGACGCGGCCTTCGCGCGCACCCTCGCGCGCTCCTTCGAGCGGCGCGGCTATGCGGTGCAGGTCGCGGCGAGCCTGGAGGACGTCACGGCGCTGCTGCCCGCCTTCTCGCCCGGGTACGCGGTGGTCGACCTCAAGCTGCAGGGCGAGGCCTCGGGCCTGGCGTGCGTGCAGGCGCTGCATGCGCACGACGAGGACATGCTCATCGTCGTGCTGACCGGCTTCGCCAGCATCGCGACCGCCGTGGAGGCGATCAAGCTCGGCGCCTGCCACTACCTGGCCAAGCCCTCCAACACCGACGACATCGAGGCCGCCTTCGGCCGCGCCGAGGGCACAACGGAAGTCGAACTGACGAACCGCTCGACCTCAATCAAGACCCTGGAGTGGGAGCGCATCCACCAGGTGCTGGCCGAGACCGGCTTCAACATCTCCGAGACCGCGCGGCGCCTGGGCATGCACCGCCGCACGCTGGCGCGCAAGCTGGGCAAGCAGCAGGTCAAGTGAGCGCTGTCAGCCGCGTGCCGGCGAGCCGCGCAACGGCGAGGCCCCGGCGGCCGCCGGTGCCTCCTCCGGGATGCGACACAGCCCCCAGCGAACGAAGCAGCGGCCGACGGCCGGGTGCGCACTGAGCCAGGCGAAGGGGATCGATCCGACCAGGCCGGCCAGCACCGGCGAGAAGAGCCAGAACGCGCCCGGCATCCGCCACCACACCACGCCGGCCAGCAGCAGCCCCAGCGCGGTCTGCAGCCACAGGCCGCGCACAGCGACCTGCCAGCCGATGCGCTGCACGTCGCGCTGCTGCGCGGCCCAGCCCACGCGGCGACCGAAGGGCAGGCCCAGCAGGAACGCGCTCACGGCCACTGCCATCACCGGCGCCGTGAGCAGCCAGAAAGCGAACTCCAGCAAGGCGCTGCCGACGATGCGCGGCACGCCGCCCCAGGCCCGGCGCGACGCGCTGCGCAGCAGCACCGCCGCGAGGGTGGCCAGCTTGGGCGCCAGGCTCATGCCGACGACCGCCACGAGCAGCACGAGACCAAGCTCGGGCCGCACAGGCTGCTCGCGCCACATCCCGAGCAGCATGAACGCCAGCCAGGCCGGTGCGCCCACGTACATCGCGATCGCGAGCAGCAGTTGGCAGCGGCTGACCGGCAGCAGGCCGGGCATGCGCAGCAGTTGCAGGTACTGCATGTTGCCCTGGCACCAGCGCAGGTCGCGGCGGATGAACTCGAGCAGATTGGGCGGGTTCTCTTCCCAGCTGCCGAGCTCGTCGGGCAACACACGCACTTCGTAGCCGGCGCGCCGCATCAGCACCGCCTCGAGCTGGTCGTGGCTGAGCACCGGGCCGCCCAGCGGCGGCGAACCCGGCAGCGCCGGTAGCTCGCAGTGCGCGATGAAGGGCTGCAGGCGCAGGATGGCGTTGTGGCCCCAGTACGGGCCACAGTCGCCCTGCCAGCTGGCCGCGCCCAGCGTGTACGAACGCATGCCCAGCCGCATGCCGAACTGGAACATCCGCGTGAACGCGCTGCCGCTGGGCAGGCCGGTCACCAGGGTCTGCAGGATGCCGATGGAAGGCCGCGCCTGCATCACGCGCACCAGCCGAAGCATCGCCGGCGCCGTCATGAGGCTGTCGGCGTCGAGAACGATGGCGAAGTCGTGCCCGGCCCCCCAGCGCTCGCAGAAGTCGCGGATGTTGCCGGCCTTGAAGCCCTCGCCCCCCTCCCGCCGCCGGTGGCGCAGGGCGATGTCGCCGCCGAAGCGTGCCTGGAGGTGGACCATCATGCGGGCCTCGGCGGCGGCGACCTCCGGATCGTCGCTGTCGCTCAGCACGTAGAGATGGAAGGCGCCGCCCTGCCCGCTCGCGACGAGGCCCTCGAGCATCCAGCCCAGGTTGTGCGACAGCCGGTCCGTGTCCTCGTTGCGGATGCAGGCCAGCAGCGCGGTGGACGTGTCGATGCGCCCGTGCATGTCGGCAGCCGAGACATGCGGCGCCACCAGGCGGGCCGCATCGCGGCTGCAGACCATGAGCGCCAGGCCGATGGCCGCGTTCCAGAAACCGATGGCCGTCCATGGCAGCGTCACGGCGAACGCCAACAGCATCGCGAGCCCGAGCGCGTCGACCTCGGCGACGAAGAGCGTGGCGGCCATCAGGCCGATCAGGCCGAGCACCGTGGCAGCGACGGCGATGGCGAAGCCGATGCGGCGCCAGCGCAGGCCGGCGTCCCCATGCAAGGGCTGCTGCGGCAACGGTGCGCTCACAGCATGCGGCGCAACAAGCCGTCGCGGCGTACGAAGGTGTGGTGAACGACACCCGCCAGATGGCCGACGATCAGGAGACCGATCGCGATCGCGCCGCACCCGTGCAGGAAGGACAGGACCTTGGCGAGCGCCTCGTCCTTGCCCACCGGCGAGGGGATCGGCAGCACATCGAAGACCGCGAGCGGAAAGCCCCAGGCATTGGTGGCCAGGAAGCCCGTCAACGGCATCAGCAAGAGCAGCAGGTACAGGCCGAGGTGGTTCGCATGGGCGGCGAGCCGCATCCAGGCCGGCATGTCGGGCGGCAACGGCGGCGGCGGGTTCACGAAGCGATTGACGATGCGGGCCAGCACCAGCACGAACACCAGCACGCCCAGGCTCTCGTGCAGGTTGTAGAGCCGCAGTTTGAAGCCTTCGTCGGCCGGCTCGAAGTAGGCGATCCACAGCCCCAGCGGAATGATGAAGAGCAGCAGCAGTGCAGTCAGCCAATGCAGCCAGCGGGACGAAGCGGCATAGCGCGGCACAGGTGTCATGGCAGGCCTCCAGTTTCAAGGGCGGCGTCGAGCGCCCCAGATTATGGGTGCGTGCCGCTGAACTTGATCGAGCGCGAGCAGTGCCAGGGCATGATCGTCGAAGCCGGGCATTTGCTACGAATTTAATAGCTGCATGCCCAGGCAGCCCGGGCGCCACAGGCCGATTCGGCTTGAAGAATCCGGCGCCCCGCCTCAGCGCGCGCCAGCCTGGAGCAACTGCTGCGTCATCGTCGTGTAGCCGCGCGCGCGGGCCAGCGCCAGGGGCGTGCGGCCTTCGCGGTCGGCCAGTTGAAGGTTGGCACCGGCGCGCACCAGCGCGTCGAGCGTGCGCTGGTGCCGCAGCCCGCCGTCGCCCAGCACGATGGCTTCGATGACCGCCGTCCAGTGCAGGTTGTTGACGTGGTCCAGCGGCGCGCCGGCGGCGATCAGTTGCCGCACGACCTCGTCGTGGCCCAGGTGCGCGGCGGCGATCAGCGCGGTGCCGTCGTAGCGGCTGGTCACCTGCTTCGCGCTCGCGCCCAGCGACAGCAGCAGGGCCAGCGTCTCGGGGTCGTCGGCCACGGCCGCGATGGTCACGGCGTCGTAGCGCTCGTTCTCGAGCAGGTCGAGCCTGGCGCCTGCCTGCGCCAGCGCACGCACAGCGGTCCGCTGGCGCGCGAAGGTCGCGACGTGCAGCGGCGTGCGGCCCTGCGGATCGCGCGCATCCAGGCTGGCGCCCGTTGCGGCCAGGCGTGCGATCTCGGCCGCGTCGCCGCGCTGCGCCGCAGCGTGCAGGCCGCGGTAGGCCGCCACCTCGGCCGCGGACGGCGCGGTCTGCGCCGCGGCGGGTGTGGCGGCCAGCAGCGCGGCACCGGCCAGCGCGGCCGCACCGAGGGCGCCACGCAGCGTCGCGCCGCGCATCAGGCCCCCAGCGCGGCCCGCACCTTCTCGATGCCGGCGTTCGCGCATTGCTCGTCGAGGTGGCCGCCCGGCGCGCCGCCGACGCCGACGGCGCCGATCACCTCGTTGCCGGCCTTGATCGGCACGCCGCCACCCAGCAGCAGCACGCCCGGCAGGTAGACCAGGTTGGCGCCGGCGGGGTTCTTCTGCGCGCCTTCCATCATGGCCAGCGTGGTGTTCTTGGCCGACGCCGAGGTCCAGGCCTTGCGCTCGCTCGAGCCCAGCGTGTGCGGGCCGGCGTTGTCGGCGCGCTGCACGGCACGCACGGTGCCTGCGCGGTCCACCACGGTGGCGGCGACGGCGTAGCCGTTGGCGGCGCAGGCGGCCACGGCACCGGCGGCGATCTGGTTGGCCAGGTCGAGCGAGATGTTGCGTTGCGCCAGCACGGCGCCGGCCGGGCTCTGGGCGAAGCTGCTGCAGGCGGCGAGCGCAAGCGAGGCGGCGGCGAGCGAAAGACGGTGGTTCATGGAAGAGAAGCTCCTGGTGTTGTTCATGGCGCCGGCCCTTGCCGGCACGCAGTGAACTTTAGGGAGCGCCCCTGTGCGTCGCCATTCGTACGCCTACGCCGCCGGCTCCGTAGTGCTACGGAGCGGTCCCCTCCTCCGCCAGCGCCGCATAGCGGCGGATCAACTGCACCAGCGACTCGCAGCCCAGCTTGGCGAAGAGGTTGGCGCGGTGCGTCTCGACCGTGCGCGGCGACAGGGCCAGCACGCGCGCGATCTCCTTGTTGGTGAGGCCGCGGGCGATGTGCGACAGCACCTCGCGCTCGCGTTCGGAGAGCTGGGCGAAGCGCTCGCGCGCCGCCTGGTCGGCCTGCTGCCGCTCGCGCGAGGCCACGTGCTGGCGCACCGCCTGCTGCACCGCCTCGAGCAGTTGCTCGTCGTCGACCGGCTTCTCCAGGAATTCGGCCGCGCCGGCCTTGAAGGCGCGCCGGCACATCTCGACGGTGCCGTGGCCGGTGAGCATGATGACCGGCAGGTCCACCCCCTGCGCCACCAGCTGCTCCAGCACCGCGAGGCCGCCGATGCCCGGCATGCGCACGTCCATCACGATGGCGCCCACGGCCTGGCGGTCGAAGTCGGCGAGAAAGGCCTGCGGCTGCGCCCAGGGCTGCACGCGCAGGCCGATGGTGCCGATCAGCAGCGCCAGGCTGTCGCGCACCGCCTCGTCGTCGTCGACGAGGTGGATCACCGGCGATTGCGGCGCGTTCATGCCGCGCTCCCGGCCGCCAGCGGCAGGCGCAGCTCGAAGCGTGCGCCGCCCTGCGCACTGCTGCGGCCCGCCGCGAGCGTGCCGCCCATCTGCCCGGCCAGCGACTCGCACAGGCTCAGGCCCAGGCCGAGCCCGCCCTCGCGCGTGCTGAAGAAGGGATCGAACACGCGCGGCAGCGCTTCGGCCGGGATGCCCGGCCCGCTGTCCTCCACCGCCAGCCAGCCGTTCGTGCCGTCGCTGCCGGTCGTGACCGCGAGGCGGCGGCGGTCGGCCGGCACCGCCTCCAGCGCCTGCAATGCATTCACCAGCAGGTTGTGCACGATCTGCTCCAGCGCGACCGGGTCCGCCCGCACCTTCACGGGCGCGGCGGCTTCCGCGTCCTGCACCGCCACGCCGAGCCGCCGGCGTTCGGGCTCCAGCAGGTAGAGCGCGCCGCGCACCAGCTCCTGCAGCGCGACCGGTTGCAGGTCGGCCGGGCCGCGCGGCTGGTCGACCAGGCGACGCAGGCGGCCCACGACCTCGGCCGCGCGCCGGGCCTGCGCCGCGGCCTGCGTCATGGCGTCGCGCGCGGCCTCGAGTTCGGGCGGCTCGTCGTCGAGCAGGCGGCGCGCGGCCTGGGCATTGGCCAGCACCGCCGTCAGCGGCTGGTTGAGCTCGTGCGCGAGGCCCGCGCCGAGTTCGCCCAGCGTGTTCAGGCGTGCCGCCTGGCCGAGGCGCAGCAGCTCCTCCGCGCGCCGACGGGCCGTGCGTTGGCGCAGCCAGGCGTGCAGTGCCGCGAGCCCCAGTGCGACGGCGAGGCTCCATCCTGTGATGCGTATCCAGGGCAGTTCGCCCCATCCCACGCTTCGCTCGGCCACCACGTCGAAGGGCTGGCTTTGCGCCGCCAGCGTCTTGCGAAAGCCGAAGGTCCACGGCCCGTCGCCGGCGCGGCCAGCTTGCACCGTGTAGGCGCGATCGCCCTGCACCACCCGCACGCGGACCGGGCTGTGGCGCGGGTCCATGGGCCAGTCGCGCCAGGGGATGGTGCCGGCCAGGTCGATGGCGAGCGCAAAGCTCGCGGGCTGCGCGGCCAGCACGAGCAGGTAGCGGCCGGCCGGCAGATCGGGCGCCGCCACTTCGGCCCGGCGCAAGGTGCGTGAACGCGCCTCGGCCTGCGCGAGCGCGTCGGCGTGCGGGCCCTCGGGCCAGGGCTGCTCACCGTCGCGCCGCAGAACGCTCAGGATGGCCGGGTTGATGGCGGGCAAGCGCTGCTCGGGCCGCGGGCCGTCCGCGGGTGGTGCGAGCAGCGCCAGCGTCGCGAGCACCGCGTCGTACTGCACCACCTGCTGGCTCAGCAGCCGGTGGACGATGCGGCCGTCGGTGTCGAAATCCTCGTGCAGCCGGGCGAGCTCGGCCCGCGCCAGCCACACGCCGCCGGCGGACGTGAGCAGCGCCCACGCCAGCCACCAGGCACTTCGCGATCGCCAACCGTGTTCCATGGCGCGCATTGTGCCGAAGCAGGGGTGCTATCGATTCGATAGCTACTCACGCCCGCAGGACGGGCGTTCCAGGCCGGAAACGCTCAGACGCCGCAGCGTCGGTGGATCGCTCGGATCACTCCCACTCTATCATCAACAATCACAAAAACAACTTTAAAATCAAATAGTTATGGATTGCGTGACGATTGATGCCATGTTAAATACCACGTGCAGGTCATGAGAGTGAACATGGCTTGGCCTGGAGGCGGTTGACGGCCTCGGCCAACGTCTCGCCGGGCCGCCACCCAAACAACTCGCGGATGCTCGCCGTTCGCGCATGGCCCGGCATTTCGAACTCGTAACCGGCGGCGGTCAACTCCGCCTCCACGTCCTCAGTAATGAAGAACGGCTCAGCTTGATTGTCCTGGTGCAGTTTTGTCATCTCATGTCCTCCGGCGTGCGTCCTGGCTATCGGCCTTCATACCTTGTCAGCTAAAACAATGCGGGTTGCGGTTTCTGCCCATTGCCTGAGCTCCTGGCCGAGACGGTCTCGATTGGTTTGCCCAGCAGCAGGAAGTCCGGGATACCGAGAGGCGGCACGGTCTTCAGCATGCCATCCGTGTCGTCTTTAAGCTTCTCCCGCAACTCCATCAGAAGCCTGCCTAGGACGTTCTGCCCAATTAGGGTGTCACCGGCCTCATCCGCCAACTTGGCCCCCCAATAGTCGTCCTTGCGTGACTGCTCGACGATCGGCCGATCGCGCGTGGCCAGCAGAAGCCGACCGAACTCTGCGTAATTCTGCGCAAGCTTCACACGGAGACACCAACGCATAACCTTGTATCTGACCTCGTCCCAATCCGACCTTGAGTCCTTGCGATGCGGCTTGCTCTTCATCTTGGCGGTCATCGGGCTATGCTGCCCGATGATTTCCCGCTGGACTTCCGGCATGTGGGGAAAGCGGCATGCCTGATAAAGAGCCTCCGTCGTCAGGATACGGACGCCGTTGATCTGTAAGGGGTACCCCGAGGCCATGTTGGACAGGCCGCCGAAGTCCTCCTTCGTCTTGTAGACGACAACGACCTCGCTGCGGACATAGGTCCGCAGGAGGTTGTTCTCAGGTTGATCGGTGCTAGAGCGTGAGGTCATCGAAGATGTTCCTCGCGGAGGAATAGCCCTCACGCTGTAGCAGCGGATACCAGTGCAGGGCGCCCGAGGTCGCCTCCGGATCTCCCCACCACATTGCAAGCGGGCAGTTGTTCGGGCAGTTCCGGTAGGTGACGATCATCGAGCCAAAGCCCACGCCGAACGGGCTGAAGCCTAGAGGGCGCATGGACTGCTTCGGGTTCTCGCTCATCGCCCTGATCTGGGCGCCGGCGATAAGGAACTCACTCTCCAAGACCTGGCGGCCCGCTTCCGAGGAGAACGGTTGGATCGCTGCTGCGCTCGGCTGCCGAGGCTCGAAGGGAAACTTCGCCGGCAGGGCCATGTATGCCTGAACCTCGGCCACGTTTGGAGCCGCCGTGGGCCAGAGCACTCCCGAACTGTTCTTGTACCACTTGCGGTTCTCAATCTCGAGGGCACGCCAATACTTGACAGCGATCTTCTTCCTCGACTGCGCGATCACGGCCTTGAGCCTCTTATCGACTAGGTACGAGCCTCCCGAGTGAAGGGCAGCAACGATGACATGGACCGTGGCCGATTGAGGTGCATCGTTGACGATCCACGGCTCGAGGTCATTGCCCACGCGGTTGCCGCTGAACATGACGTCGTCGAGATAGATGAAGTCGCCGCCAGCCTCTCCGCAGTTATCCAGGTCGAGGCTACATTCATCTGCAAGGCACTTCGAGAAGAGCTTAAGCATCTCCTTCTGGCTCTGCCCGTTCTGCTGGATGTTCAGGAAGTTCGCTGACGACCAGTACGCCGAAGGGTCGTCCCCGGCCAATTTCTGGTTGGTAACGAGGGCGCGTAGGAAGTCCTTCACGTTCTTTCGCGTGAAGAAGGTCTGTTTGATGACGTGCTCGAACTCGCGCAGGAACGGCAACTGCTGAGCGGGCGTGAACTGATGAAGCCAACGATCGACGTGCTCCGGCGTCGGCTCGGGGAGGTCCCCTTTTCGGTAGGTCCTGATCTCGTTCGCGACGGAAGCGAGCAGGTCATCACGTTCGCTCATTTCTAGCCCCTGTTATCCACTGATTCTGTGCGGCGATTTTGGTCCGCCAAGCGATTCTGAATGAAACCTCATTTGGAGGCAGCAACCTGGACCGACACCTTGGCCACGCTGTATAGCTCAACGCAACCACCTACCGCTTGCTCAGGGTTAAATAAGGCGAGATTGATGCCGTCACTCACCGAACTTCGATAAACGACACCATCGAAGCCGCTCTTCTTGATGAACTCGCAGAGATACTGACTTGGAATATAGTCAATCGCTGCCCCTGCCGGCTGAACTGGACGCGTCAGCTCCTCACCTAAACGCTCAAGAAAAGGCAAATCGGCACGCAACTGGCCTATCTCGCTCGCGTCGGTCAAGATAAATGGAGACACGAGCTTACGTGGATTGCGTAAATCCACAGCTTTGACTTCTGGAACCCTGAAATCGGCGACACAAGCAAACTCGCCAGTATGTGGCCTAATCTCAGCCACAGCCGTATCTGGAAGCGACCCTAGGTAAAGGTAAGGAATACCGGCCGGATTGGCCCTACCATGTGAGGAACGCCGCTTCGGCGGCGCCCCCATTTGTTCGATTGGGAAAACATCGTCGTCGGTGCGAATTCGAGCGCGATACCACTGCTGCGGTAACTTCTGGCCAAGCAGCATGTCGAGCAGTTGGCGGAGACGATCTAAGTCAATAGCAACATCGAGAAACCAGCGGTTGCCATACATCATCTCGTCGCGCAACATATCCCATTGCGCGAGACCTTCACTGATATAGCTCGCCGACGGTACAAAGTTGCGCCGAACAATTTCACCATCGTCAAGTATCTCGCCGAGAAGCTCTTTCGCATGGGCGATGTCCATGCGCTGATGACTGAAAAGCTGCCAGTCATCTTTCATCCATTCGACCAGCAGCTTCCCATCTTCACTCGGTTCATAGACATTGACTAGTAGCTCGAAATAGTTGGCAAGCCTGCTTGGCTCAACGAGTTGGGTATCCGTGGTCCCACAGAAGTCGCATACCCCATGACCAGGATTAAGCGAAGGAAAAAGTTGATCACGCAAGGCGTGATCGTCGAAGCATTCCGGGCAACAAAAACGCTTTGCCATGCAACTGGCTCAGTCGACATAAGCAGCAAGCGTCTCGATGTGATGTTTCATCGAGAGCTTTTTGACGTAACCAAGACCAGGGAAATGACCTTTGGCGTGGAATTCCCGAAACTCCTTGATCGCTTCGGTCTCAAGAATGTGAGAGGTTCCACTGTCCAACTTTGCTATCAACTTCGCCAACGCCTGCGCGAACTTGCCGGCAGGGTCAGTCGGCGTGTCCCTCGTGTCCGAGACAAAGTGATAGACATACATGACATCGTCCTTGTCAGGATCAATGAAAGTCAGGTGAATTGCGACAGCATAGGCAGGACCTCCACCCTCGCTATAGACGTCGCCAACGATCAGGAAATCCCCAAAACCCACCATGCCGAGATCACCATAGGTAACGTGGAGATCAGAAAATTCCTCCATTGGAGGGTAATCGGCATTGCGCAGTCGTTTAAATCCGTCACGCACTAGAATGCGGGTGCTCTGGTCATAGTGTTTCCGGTAAAGAAGCTTGGCATGATCTTCGATGAAAACGTTAGTGAGACCGGGCATGCCGTCTTCCAGCTTTGCCGCCAAGGCCTTGGGATCGGTGAAGCCTGCGTGGATTAGAACAGGGTGATGATCAGCATGTTGGTGATAGCACGTCATGACTTCGTCAACTGTCATGTCACTACGCAGTAGGATGCCAGCTAAAATATTGCCACCGCTCTTGAAATCTTCTTGTAGGAGACCGGTGATGCTCGCCCCGTCCTCCTGATGATCGCCGTGGTAGGGATTCACGATAACAATTGCACGTCCACCAGCGTCGCATACCGTCTTTAACGTCTTCTTAAGCCCGCCGAGCGACTCGCGGACAGGTTCAATCACGGGCACGAAATTTTTCTTGGCGAGCAACTCGGCCATTTCGCGAATCGTGATGAGCTCGAATTGTTTTCCGCGAAAATAGGGATGGTACATACGTGGGTCAGCTCCAAGTCATGGCCACGCGCAACGGGGTGGCTGTAGCGTCAATCAGCCTCGAATGATCAGAACGAGGTACCGATACCGACAACGCCGCAGCCAGTAAGGATTTAGGCAATCGGTCGACAAAGCCGCCGAGTGGTGCAAGGTCACGCGTCCGCTTGAGCGTCCGCACCATCTCCGCATGTACCGCAATTGGGTCAAGCATGGCAAAGAGGTCACGCATCGCCGTATGCTTCCGTGTATTGGGAACCTCCGGTACCGCAACACCCATCGCCCGCAAAATTGAGATACCTTCGGCCATACGTAACGACTCGAACACAGTCACCGGACAGATTCGCTCCGGACGGTCTGCTGCTTCGCGCACTGATGTAATCCGGTAGCGCTTGGAAAGACACATCACTCCTACATCGTCAGGAATCGTATTCAGTACACCGTCGATATGGCTTTCGCTCGCGATTACATTCACTTTGGCGAAAACCCGCTTGTAGTTCTCGACCTGGTTGACAAGCCGCGCAAGAGAATCCCGCTCCGACTTGATCTCATAGACGGTCGCAGTACCGTTCAAGATGACGAGATCAGCTTTGCAGCTACCAACGCGAAACTCATTAAGCATTGAGGCAGTGCGGAGCGAATGTGTTCCCATCAGCACTTTCTGACTGATCGCTGCTCGATAGATATATTCGTCACGATGCCCCGCGATTTTCAGAATATTGAACGCGGAATCGAAAGTATCACCGACAGTCGCGCACGGCCCAACACGCTCGATCAAATCAGTTTGCCCGAGCAATCGACGGAACAAGCCGGACCGTCCCTTCTTCGCCATTTCACGGAAAACTGTGGCGGAGAACAGCCGAGTCAAGGCGGAAAGTTGTGCTGCGCTGTAGATACTCATTCCTCCACCAGTGCCGTGCAGGTTTCCATTGTAGGCATCCTGTGTCCTCATTACCTGGGAGCGACGACGCCCACGTGCTTATACAAGGTTGTTCGAGACACGCCATAACGACGAGCAACGTCGGCCACCTGAATGCCAGGGTCGCGCAACAACACCTTGATTTCACGCACCTGCTGTTCGTCCAGTTTCGGTCTCCGACCACCGGCCCGGCCTCTTGCGCGAGCGGCAGCAAGCCCGGCCTGCGTGCGCTCCCGAATCAAGCCGCGCTCGAACTCGGCCAATGCCGCGAACACGTGGAAAACCAACCTACCCGCCGCGCTGCCCGTCTCGATCCTCTCCGTCAAACTCTCAAAGCCCACGCCTTGCCGCTCAAGATCGGCCACGATCTGCACCAAGTCGGGCAAACTGCGGCCAAGCCGATCCAGCCGCCAGACGACAAGGGTGTCCCCAGCCCGCAGAGCCTTTCGGCACTGTTCAAGCTCCGGGCGGGCTGCGCTCTTACCGCTGGCCGCTTCCTCGTAGATCGCGCTGCACCCTGCCCGCGTGAGCGCGTCGCGCTGCAGGTCCAAATGCTGGTCATCGGTCGATACGCGGGCGTACCCTATACGTTGATTCATTGACGCAATCAGGACATTGAAAACTTGACGGGTATATTAACATTCATCGACGACTTTGGCGATCCGAAAACTGTCGTTTTCAGAAGACGGCTGCACTGAACGTCAGAAGCCGACTGCACTATAGCAGCGGAGGGGTTGGATCCATCAGGCAACGACGGGCTGCTGCCGGCCATCAGCGGACGCAGGGAGGACTTTCCGCAACCGGCCGTTCGATGCGGCACCGATGGCCTTCGCGCAGGGGTAGTGAATCCGCCAGGATTGACTTGCGCTGCCCTACCTCTCACTAGTGAGGGGCGGCAGCGCATCAAGCGGTGAGCGCACTCCGGCACCGCCAACTTTCAGCACATGCGTGTAAATCATCGTCGTAGAGACGTCGGAATGGCCGAGCAGATCCTGCACGGTTCGAATGTCGTAACCGCTGCGGAGCAAGGCCGTCGCGAACGAGTGGCGGAGGGTGTGCGGTGTGGCGGGCTTCGTGATGCCTGCTTGTTCTACGGCACGTTTGAAGGCGCGCTGAAAGGTCTGGTCATACATGTGATGGCGACGCACGACACCGCTCCGTGGATCGGTCGAATGCGTGTGCTGCGCAAAAACCCAGAACCACGGCCAGGAATGCCCGGCGCGCGGATACTTCCGCTCAAGGGCGTCGGGAAGCGCAACGCCGCTGCGGCCCTCGGCCTGGTCCTTCAGCCACCATGCCCGTGCACGCGACAGCTGCTCGCGCAGGCTGGGTGCCAAGCTCTCGGGTAACATCAAGGCCCGATCCTTGGAGCCCTTGCCCTCCCGCACGATGATCGTGCCGTGATCGAAATCCAGATCCTTGACCCGCAGTTGCAAACCCTCACTGATCCGCATGCCCGTTCCATACAGAAGCTGGGCGAACAAACGATGCTCGCCTTCCAGAAAACCGAGGATGCGAACCACTTCATCCGGGGTCAGCACCACCGGCAAGCGCCGCGACGGCCGAGGTCTTCCGATCTCCTGAAGCCAGGGCAGATCCGTGCACAGCACCTTGCCGTAGAAGAACAGCAAGGCCGCCAATGCCTGACGATGCGTGGAGACCGAAACCTTGCGCTCGTTCGCCAGCCAGGACAGAAATGCCTCGACTTCGCTGCTGCCCAAGGTTGCCGGGTGA
>NZ_QPIB01000039.1 GCF_003671765.1 Xenophilus sp. E41
GCATCCGGGGTCTTCAGGAGCAGCTCGTACTCGAACAGGCGGTTCAGGCCCTCGCGACCGGACAGGCGGACCGGCTCCAGCGCGGGCCGCCCCAGGTGCATGGGAATGGCTGCGCTTCGAACGCGCAGCGCGTGTGACAGTGCCTGCATAGCCTCTCCCTGAACTTCTTGGCTTGGCCTGCAGCCACGGCTCTCGGCGTGCGGCCCTTGCAACCATGGTAGTTCGGCCACGCGGGTCTCAGTCGTTGCATCTGTCCAGGATGAGGGAGGCCGCGGGCTGGAAAGCGCTCAAAACGATACTTTCTCCACACCTAAACTGTCTCCATGGAGATCTACCTCGTCGGCGGCGCCGTGCGCGACCGCCTGCTCGGCCTGCCCGTGTCCGACCGGGACTGGGTGGTCGTGGGCGCCACGCCCGATGACATGGTCGCGCAAGGCTTCGTGCCGGTGGGGCGCGACTTCCCGGTGTTCCTTCACCCTCTGACGCACGAGGAGCACGCGCTGGCCCGCACCGAGCGCAAGAGCGGCCCCGGCTACCGCGGCTTCACCGTGCACACGGCCCCGGACGTGACGCTGGAGCAGGATCTCGCGCGGCGCGACCTCACGATCAATTCCATCGCTGTCCCCGCAGGCGTGGCGGGCGCTGCAGGCGATTTCGACCCCGACACGCCGGCACTGGTCGACCCTTACCACGGCCGGCGCGACCTGCGGCAGAAGGTGCTGCGCCACGTGACCGAGGCCTTTCGCGAAGACCCGGTGCGCATCCTGCGGCTGGCGCGCTTCGCGGCCCGCTTCCACGACTTCACCGTGGCGCCCGAGACGATGGCGCTGATGCGCGAGATGGTGGCCGACGGCGAGGTCGATGCCCTGGTGCCCGAGCGCGTGTGGCAGGAGCTCGCGCGCGGCCTCATGGAAGCGAAGCCCTCGCGCATGTTCGAGGTGCTGCGCGCCTGCGGCGCCCTGGAGGTGCTGCTGCCGGAGGTGGACGCGCTCTGGGGCGTGCCGCAGCCGCCGCAGCACCACCCCGAGGTCGACACCGGCGTGCACCTGATGATGGTGCTGGACATGAGTGCCCGCCTGGCGGCGCCCTTGCCGGTGCGCTTCGCCTGCCTCACGCACGACCTGGGCAAGGCCACCACGCCGGCCGAGGTGCTGCCGCGCCATATTGGCCACGAGCAGCGCAGCGCGCGTCTGCTGGCGGGCGTGTGCGAGCGCTGGCGCGTGCCGACCGAGGTGCGCGAACTGGCCGAGGTGGTGGCGCGCGAGCACGGCAACATCCACCGCAGCGAGGGCTTCGAGGCCGCCGCGCTGGTGCGGCTGCTGGAACGCTGCGACGCCTTTCGCAAGCCCCAGCGCTTCGACGCGGCACTGCTGGCCTGCGAGTGCGATGCGCGGGGGCGCCTGGGCCTGGAGGACGCGCCCTACCCCCAGCGGCCGCGCCTGCTGCGCGCCCTGGAGGCGGCGCAGTCGGTGGCCACCGAAGGCATCGCGCGCGAGGCGGCGGCCCGCGGCGCCAAGGGGCCGCAGATCGGGCAGGCGATCCATGCAGCGCGGGTGGCGGCCGTGGCAGCGGCCGCACCCTGACCCCGGCGCGGGGCCGCACAGGCCGGCGGGAACTGCCGGCTTTGGCCGACGCGCGGCCGCCGCGACGCGTGCTAAGTTCTCGAACGATGCAGACGACCCCGCCACTCCCGGGCCGCGATGCGGCCCTGTTCCTCGACTTCGACGGCACGCTCGTCGCGATCGCCGAAACCCCCGAAGCCGTCGAAGTGCCCCCCGGCCTGGTGCCGCTGCTGATCGAACTGCACGAGCTCCTGGGCGGTGCGCTGGCCGTCGTGTCGGGCCGCCCCATCGATGTGCTCGACCGCTTCCTCGCCCCGCTGCGCCTGCCGGCCGCCGGTGAACACGGCGTGCAGCGCCGCGACGCCGAAGGCCGCATGCAGGAAGCCGCCGCGCCCGACCTCACCGGCGTGCTCGAGGCCGCCAACGCCCTGGCCTCGCGCCACGCCGGTCTGCTGGTGGAACGCAAGCACGCCGCCATCGCGCTGCACTACCGGCTGGCGCCGGCGCTCGAGCAGCTGTGCCTGGACACGATGGCCGAGGTGGTCGGCACGCAGCCGCAGTTCGAGCTGCTGCACGGCAAGTGCGTGGTCGAGATCAAGCCGGCCGGCGTGAACAAGGGCATCGCGATCGACGCCTTTCTCAAGGAAGCGCCCTTCGAGGGGCGCCACCCGGTCTTCGCCGGCGATGACACCACCGACGAGACCGGCTTTGCCGTGGTGCAGTCGCGCCCCGGCGGCATGGGGATCAAGATCGGGCCCGGCAGCACGCGCGCGGCGCAGCGCCTGGAGGGCCCGCAGGCCGTGCACGCCTGGCTGCAGACCTTGCGCGACATGCTCGTGCATTCCTGATCCGCCCCGCCCGCTGCCGCACCCTGGACCTACCGCATGCCCCGTCTCGTCGTCATCTCCAACCGCGTCGCCGACCCCCGCAAGCCCGCCGCCGGCGGCTTGGCGGTGGCGGTGGGCGAATCGCTGCAGCAAAGCGGCGGCCTGTGGTTCGGCTGGAGCGGCACCATCGTCGAGGACGGGCCCACGGGCGAAGGCGAACTGCACAAGCACCAGGCCGGCAAGGTGATGCTGGCCACCCTCGACCTGAGCCGCGAGGACCACGACGCCTACTACCTCGGCTACAGCAACAACGTGCTGTGGCCGGTGTTCCACGACCGACTCGACCTGGCCAACTTCGAGGCCGGCTACATCGGCGGCTACCGGCGCGTGAACCAGCTCTTCGCGCGCAAGCTGCTGCCGCTGCTCAAGGACGACGACATCCTCTGGGTGCACGACTACCACCTGATCCCGCTGGCGGCCGAGCTGCGCGCCATGGGCTGCAGGCAGCGCATCGGCTTCTTCCTGCACATCCCGCTGCCGCCGCAGATCATCATGGCGGCGATCCCGCAGCACGAGTGGCTGATGCGCTCGCTCTTCGCCTACGACGTGATCGGCTTCCAGGCCAACCAGGACGTGCAGCACTTCGAGCGCTACGTGCTCAACGAGGCGCACGGCGAATCGCTGGGCGACGACATGTTCCGCGCCTGGGGCAACACGGTGCGCGCCAGCGCCTTCCCGATCGGCATCGACGTCGACGAGTTCGAGGCGCTGACCCAGGCCAAGGACGCGCGCGACATGTACACGACCATGAAGGACGAGTACAGCAAGCGCCGCCTGCTGCTGGGCATCGACCGGCTGGACTACTCCAAGGGCATCCCGCAGCGGGTGCGCGCGTTTCGCGAACTGCTCGCGCACTATCCCGAGAACCGGCGCAGCGCGACGCTGATCCAGATCGCGTCGCCCACGCGCGAGGACGTGAACGCCTACGGCGACATCCGGCGCGAGCTCGAGTCGCTGTGCGGCGCCATCAACGGCGACTACGGCGAACTTGACTGGATGCCGGTGCGCTACATCCACCGCATGGTGGCGCGCAAGCGCGTGCCGGGGCTGGCCCGCGCGGCGGCCGTCGGCCTGGTTACGCCGCTGCGCGACGGCATGAACCTGGTCGCCAAGGAGTACGTGGTGGCGCAGGACCCGGACGACCCGGGCGTGCTGGTGCTCTCGCGCTTCGCCGGCGCGGCCGAGCAGCTGAAGGAAGCGCTTCTGGTCAATCCCTACGACACGCATGGCACCGCCGAGACGGTGCAGCAGGCCCTGCAGATGCCGCTGGAGGAGCGCCGCGCACGCCACCAGCGCCTCTTGCAGCGCATCCGCGAGCAGGACGTGCACTGGTGGCGCAAGACCTTCCTGGATGCGTTGAACAGCGCGGGCGGCGACCGCCGCTGAGCAGGTCTCGTACCCGCGCTACAGGCCACGACATTTCAAGCCGAATCGGGCTGAACCCCGCGTCGGTCGGGCGCAAGCAGCTATTCTTTCGATAGCAGATCGGGCGCCGGCGCGAGCACCTCGGCCATCACCGCGGCCACCCAGTCCATGAAGGCCTGCACGCGCCGCGCAACCTGGCGGCGGTGGGCGTAGAGCAGCGTCACCGGCAGCGGGTCGGCACGGTACGCGGGCAGCACTTCCACCAGCCGGCCGCTGTCGATCCACTCGCGCAGGCCCAGGGCGGGCGCCTGGATGATGCCCAGGCCCGCGAGGCAGGCCGACTCGTAGGCGAAGGTGTTGTTCACCGTGAGCACCGCGGCCATCGACAGCATGCGCGGCTCGCCGTTCTCGGTGTATTCCCAGCCGGGCGCGGCGCCGCCGAGCGTCGATGAATAGCGCACCAGGCGATGCTGCGCGAGCTCGTCCAGCGTGCGCGGCGTGCCGAAGGCCGCAAGGTAGGCCGGGCTGGCCACGTTGATCTGCGGCAGCAGGCCCAGGGGCCGCGCCACCAGGCCCGACTCGCGCAAGGCGCCGGCACGGATCACGCAGTCGAAGCCCTCGTGCACCAGGTCGACGCGGCGGTCGGTGCTGCTGAGCTCGAGCTCGATCTGCGGATGGGCGGCGAAGAACTCCGGCAGCCTGGGGATCAGCACCTGGCTCGACAGCTGGCCCGGCATGTCGACGCGCAGCCGCCCGCGCAGGGCCGCCGGCTGCCGCTGGAACAGCGCCTGCAGGTCGTCGGCCTCGCCCACCAGCGCCTGCGCGCGCTCGGCAAAGAGCTGCCCGTCGGGCGTGACGCGCACGCTGCGCGTCGTGCGCTGCAAAAGGCGCGTGCCCAGTTCGGCCTCCAGCTGCTGCACGACGGCCGACACGCGCGCCCGCGTCAGGCCCAGCCGCTCGGCCGCACGGGTGAAGCTGGCGGTTTCGGCCACCAGCAGGTAGATGCGCAGGGCGTCGAGGTCCATGGAAGGCCTATTGTCAATTCCTGATGAACAGTGAAGCGATTTTCAGCGACTTTATTCATCGATTGTCGGCCCATACAGTTCAGTCCATCGCCAACCCCCTGATTGAAAGGACCGACATGACCACACCCTCGAACGCTTCCACCCCCATCGCCCTCATCACCGGCGGCAGCCGCGGCCTCGGCCGCAACGCCGCCCTGCACCTCGCGCGGGCCGGCGTCGACGTCGTACTCACCTACCGCAGCAGCGCCGGCGAAGCGCAGGCCGTGGTGCAGGAGATCGAGGCGCTCGGCCGACGCGCCGTGGCGCTGCCGCTGGACGTCTCGCAATCGAAGTCCTTCGGCGACTTCGCTGCCACGCTGAAGCAGGCGCTGGCCAGCACCTGGCAGCGCGAACGCTTCGACTACCTCGTGAACAACGCCGGCATCGGCGTCAACGCCCCCTTCGCCCAGACCACCGAGGCGCAATTCGACGAGCTCGTGGCCGTGCACCTGAAGGGCCCGTTCTTCCTCACGCAAGTGCTGCTGCCGCTGCTCGCCGACGGTGGCCGCATCCTGAACGTCTCGAGCGGCCTCGCGCGCTTCGCGCTGCCGGGCTACGGCGCCTACGCGGCCATGAAGGGCGGCATCGAGGTGCTCACGCGCTACCAGGCCAAGGAACTCGGTGCGCGCGGCATCGCCGTGAACGTGATCGCGCCCGGCGCCATCGAGACCGACTTCGGCGGCGGTGCCGTGCGCGACAACAAGGACCTCAACGCCGCCATCGCATCGCAGACCGCGCTGGGCCGCGTCGGCCTGCCCGACGACATCGGCGGCGCGATCGCGGCGCTGCTGCAGCCGGGCAACGGCTGGATGACCGGCCAGCGCGTGGAAGTGTCGGGCGGCATGTTCCTCTGAAGCGGCCCGCGCGCCGTTCAGAGCTTGCGCAGGCCGGCGATCGAGGGCGCGAAGAAGTATTCGCCGCCCTTGAGCGTGACGAAGCCGGCGAACAGCTTCTGGATGGCGCCGGCGGTCGAGTTGTAGATCGGCGGCCAGTGCTGCCCCAGCGTGCCACGCTGGCCGATGATCGGGTCCATGCCGATGCCGGCCTCGGGGAAGTTCTCGTTGTTGGCCCACACGGTCTGCATGAAGCGGAACTGGTTCTCGATCGACGCCTGGTAACTCATGAACAGCAGCCCCACGCCATCGTTGGGCTGGTCGATGAGGTCCTTGGTGTCCGGGTCCTGCAGGCGCGCGCCGTAGGTGATGCCGCGGCGCGCCATCTGCACGCCCTTGTCGAAGGCCAGGCCGCCGGGACTCGAGCCGCGCGGGTTGGTCTTGCGGATGTGGGCATGGAAGGGGCACTTGCCGGCGCCGGCATCGGCCGAATAGTCGAAGTCGTTGGCCACCGGCACGCCTGCCTCCATATCTTGCAGCGTGAGCGGCGTACCGTCCTCGAAGCGCCCCACCACCTGAGCCCCGGCCCGCTCTCGGTCGTCATCGACCAGGCCCAGGTCATCGGCCAGCGCCTCCTCGGCCTGCTTGAAGCCGGCGACGTCCTGCTCGAGCTTGCGAAAGACGAAGAAGCTGCCGTGGCTGGACGCTCCGCCCGCGTCGAGCGGATCGGGCACGAGGAACTGCGACAGCGGCGCCGCCGGGTCGTACACGGTGCGCGGCTCCTTCGCCAGTTCGCTCTGGAGCATCAGCGGCTGCGAGCGGCCGTCGACATAGCCGAAATGCTCGATCCCCTCGCCGTCGGCGTTCCTGTAGGCCCGGCCTTCCTGCACGAAGCGGATCTCGAAGCCGCTGTCTTCCTTGCCCAGGTCGGCGGCGAGCTTGCCGACGATGCGTGCGAAATCGACCTCGTGGTGGTAGGCCACCAGCAGCAGCACGTCCAGGGGCCGCTTGAGCTCGTCCTGCCAGTTGGCCGTGGTGCCGTCGTCGAGCACCTGGGTGTCGGCCGCCATGCCGCCGGCGAAGGCGCCGAAGCCGAGGAAGGCGCCCTGCCGCCCGAACTTCGTCATGCCGGTCTGGCTCAGGAACGCCAGCCGCACCACACCGCCCGGCGAACGCGTGGCCTTGAACTGCAACGCCTCCTGCAGCTGAGTGTGCGCGTCGGTGACGGGGAAGGCATGCAGGAAGGCGCGCGCCCTGGGCGCATCGGTCACCTCGAGGAAGAGCAGCGCGACGTGTTCACGGCCGTGGCCCTTGAGGATGTTGGCCTGCAGGTTGCGCAGGAAGCTTTTTTCCTGCGTGCTGATGACGGTGTCGTCGAAGGGGTGCGAGAGCTGGATCGGCATGGCGGTCTCCGCGTGGGGTGGGGATTCCAGCGTAGGCCTGCGCGGCCACGCGGTCGTCCTCCGCACGAGGGAGCATGTGTCCACCCACTCACAAGCCAGCGCTCGTCAGCACTGGGCAGCCGGCGACGACCGAGCGCCCGAAGCCCCGTCGGTGCGCCGGCTTCGTCGCGCTATTCGAAGGCCAGCGCGCCGGTGGGCTGGTGGATCACGACGCGCTCCTCGGGCGCCGGCGCCTGGTCGGTTCGGGGCTCCTCGGCGGCGCGCACCAGCAGCACCGGCACGCGGGCCGTGCGCAGGATCTGCTCGGCGCTGCTGCCCATCACCAGGCGGCCCAGGCCGCGCCGACCATGGGTGCCCAGCACGATCAACTCGGCGCCCCAGTTGCGCGCCTCGTCGTTGACGACCTGGTGCACCGGGCTGCGGAACTCGTCGCGCAGCACGGTGTCGGCCGGCACGCCGGCCTGGGCGGCCTGCGTCGCGGCGTTCGCGAGCAGACGCGAGCCCTGTTCGCGCAGCGTGTCCAGCCAGCCGCCGGGGTTGCCGGCGTAGGCGTCCATGGCCAGCGCGAAGGACAGTTCGTCGATCGCGTGCAGCACGCGGACGCGCCCACCGACGGCGGCGGCGAGCCGCAGGGCCTCGTCGAGTCCGCGGCGCGAGGTCTCGCTGCCGTCGACGGGGACAAGAATGCGCTGGTACATGGTGAGCTCCGGAGTGGATGGAGCCCCCAGTCTGGGCCGGTCGCGCCGCATCGACCTTGACGCAGCGCAAGCCGCGGCATCAGCCGCCCACGCCGCGGCGCGCCCAGGCCCATGCCGGCCAGCGCGGACGCGCCGTGGGCAAGGGCGAGGGCAGCCGGCGCCACGCCACCGGCGCGCGGAGGGCGCTCAGCGTGATCCAACCCGCGCGCTCGACCACGTGCTGCGCGCCTTCGTCGAGCGTGCGTCCCACGGGCACGCAGACGTCGGCGATCCAGCGCGGCGCCTCGTCGATGCGCAGGCGGCCCGCCGTCACGACGAAGGCGGTGCCCGCGTCGACGGCGATGTGCAGGCTCTGGCCCGGTGCCAGCCGGGCGGTGTCGCAGGAGGAGCAGTGCGGGGTTGGGCAGTGCATGGCAGCTTCTTTCGGCGGTGTGGGTCGGTGAGGTCATCGTAGGAACCAGCCCCCTCGGAAAACAGGCACACGGGCCGCCTTTCTGCATCGCAGCAGCCGGCCTGCCGAGCCATCTGTTATGGTCGTTTCGGCCCGATCTGCATCTGTTGCCGCACGCCGGCGCGGCGCACGATGGGGCACAGGCGCCGCACCGCCCCGGCGCACACGGACACCCCATGGACACGCCCCCGCGCTACCGCCAGTTGGCCCAGCACTACCTCGATGCGATCCGCGCCGGATCGCTGCAGCCGGGCGACCGCATGCCCTCGTTGCGCGAGCTGATGAAGCGCCACGGCGTGAGCCTGTCCACCGCGCTGCAGCTGTGCCGCACGCTCGAGAGCGAAGGCTGGGCCGAGGCACGCGACCGCTCGGGTTACTTCGTGCGCCGCCCGCGCCGCCTGGCCACGCCGCCGATGGACGAGCCGGCCACCGACCGCGCGCCCGACCCGGCGCAGTTCGTCGGCATCCACGAGAAGGTGTCGGACTTCGTCACGCGCCGGCGCTACGGCGAGGTGCAGCTGGATTTGTCGATCGCCCGCGGCGCGCCGGCGCTGTACCCCGGCGAAGCGCTGCGCGCCGCGATGGCGCGCCTCTTGCGCCAGCGGCCCGAGATGCTGACCACCGCCGCGCCCTCGCGCAGCCGCACGCCCTTTCGCGAGGCCGTGGCCAAGCGGGCGCTGCAGGCCGGCATGACGCTGTCTCCCGACGAGGTGCTGCCCACCAACGGCTGCATCGAGGCGCTGAACCTCGCACTGCGCGCGGTCGCGCAGCCGGGCGACACGGTGGCGGTGGAATCGCCCACCTTCTACGGCCTGCTGCAGGTGCTCGAGAGCCTGGGCATGCGCGCGCTGGAGATCCCCACCAGCCCGCAGACCGGCCTGTCGGTGGAGGCGCTGGAGATGGCGATCGGCGCCTACGGCAACATCAAGGCCGTCATCGTGGTGCCGCACCTGCAGAACCCGCTGGGCAGCGTGATGCCCGACGCGCACAAGGAGCGGCTGGTGCGGCTGTGCGAACAGCATGGCATCCCGCTCATCGAGGACGACACGTACACCGAACTGCTCGACGCCCCCGTGCCGCCGCGCGCGGTCAAGTCCTTCGACCGCGGCGGCCACGTGATCCATTGCGCCTCGCTGCACAAGGTGCTGGCGCCGGGGCTGCGACTGGGCTGGATTGCGGCCGGCCGCTGGCATGCGCGGGTGGAGATGCTCAAGTACGCGCAGACGCGCAGCAATGAAGAACTCTCGCAGTGGGCCGCCGGCCAGTTCATGGCCACCGGCGCCTACGACCGGCACCTGCGCCAGCTGCGCGACCGGCTGCGCGTGCAGCGCGAGCGCACGGCCGACGCCATCGCGCAGCACTTCCCGGCCGGCACGCGTCTGAACCTGCCGCCGGGCGGGCTGCAGCTGTGGGTGGAGCTGCCCGAGCGGCTGTCCTCGGTGCCGGTGTTCGACGCCGCGTTGCGGGAGCACATCCTGTTCGCGCCGGGCACGCTGTTCTCGAACTCGGCGCGCTTCGACCACTGCCTGCGCGTCAACTGCGGCTGGCCCTGGTCGCCGGCCATCGAAGCGGGGCTGCGGCGGCTGGGCAAGATCGCGTCGGCGATCGCGGCGCGAACGCCGGCTTCGGAGCCGAATCGGGCTGCAGCGCCCGTCCTTCTTGGGCGAAGCGCTACGAATTCAATAGCAGATCAATCAACCAGCGCCAGCGCCGCGTAATCGCCCACCTTGTCTGCCAGGCCGGCGCCCACGATCTGCACGCCGTCGGTCAGCGCGGGCAGCTTGCCGTTGACCTGCGCCTGAAGTCGCGGCAGCAGCCAGTCGCGGTTGTGCCAGAACACGCTGCCGCCCAGGCTGACGCGCTGGAGGTCGAGCGTGACGATGAGGTTGTAGAGCAGCCGGCCCATCACGCGGCACAGACCCTCGGCGATGTCGAGCGCGCGCTTGTCGCCGGCCTGCACGGCCGTGAAGAGCTGCGCCGCGTCCATGCCGAAGCGGCGCGCGATCGCGTTGCCCGCCACCAGGCCCTCGACGTCGCCCACGTTGCCGCAGCCGCACAGCGCATCGTGGTTGTCGTCGTCGGCCACGAAGGTGTGGCCCGCATGGCCGGCGTTGCCCTTCTTGCCGCGCAGCGAGTGGCCGTCGACGCACAGGCCCACCCCGACGCCGGTGCTCCAGGTCACGTAGGCGCAATGGTCCAGGCCCTTCAGCGCGCCCCAGCGGCGCTCGGCCTCCAGCGCGGCGACGGCGTCGTTCTCGACCCGCACCTTGCGAAAGCGCGCAGCCAGCGGCGCCTCGATCACGGCACTGGTCCAGTCGTTGGGCAGGCCGCGCGCGGGGCCCGCCAGGCCGCCGCAGATGTTGGGCGTGGCCAGCTCGACGGCGCCGCCGGCATCGAGGATGAAGGGCCCGGCCGCCGACACGCCCACGCCGTCGATGGCGTCGGGCGAGATGCCGTGCTCGGCACACGCCGCATCGATGAGCCGCATCACCTGCCGCGCGACGGCGTCGTTGGCGCCCTCCTTCGCCGTGGGTGCATGCTGGCGCGCCAGCAGCTCCTGGCGGCCGTCCTCGGCCAGGCTCACGGCCACCTTGGTGCCGCCGATGTCGACGCAGGCTTTCATCTTCGGGAAACGCTTTCGATCAGATCCATCGTGCGATCGCCGCGGCGATCATGCTGAGCACCAGCGTGCTCGCGATGGGCAGTTGCCATTCGCGCCCGAAGGCGCGGAACTCGAAGTCGCCCGGCAGGCGACCGAAACCGAAGCGCCGCAGCCACGCCGTGAGCCCGCTCATGAGCACGAGCGCGAGGACGACGACGATGAGCCAGCGGAGCATGCAGCCAGTTTAGGGTGCACCCTGCCGCCGCCGTGTCAGCCGGCAAGCACGGCCAGCGCCTGGCGGTGCAGTTCGGGCGTGGCGGCGGCGACCACGCGGCCATCGGATTCCAGCCCCAGCGGTTGGCCCGCCCAGTCGGTGATGACGCCGCCCGCGGCCTCGATCAAGCCGGCCGGGCCCAGGTAGTCATACGGCTGCAGCCCGCACTCGACCACCAGGTCGATGCTGCCGCCGGCGAGTTGCGCGTAGCTGTAGCAGTCGCCGCCGAAGCGGCGCATGGCGCACTGGCGGCTCAGGCGGTCGAAGGCGGTCCAGTCGGCGGCGCCGAAGATGTCGGGCGAGGTGGTGAAGATGCGCGCCTCGGCCAGCCGCGTGCAGTCGCGCACGCGCACCGACTGGCCGTTGCGCATCGCCACGCCGCCCTGGCCGACCCAGCGCTCGCCCAGCACCGGCATGTCGACCATGCCGAGCACCACGCGCCCGCCCTCCAGCACGCCGATGAGGGTGCCCCACAGCGGCGAGCCGGTGATGAAGCTGCGCGTGCCGTCGATGGGATCGAGCACCCACACGCGCGCGGCGTCGAGCCGCTCCTGGCCGTGCTCCTCGCCGTAGATGCCGTCGCCGGGCAGCTGCGCCGCGAGGATCGCGCGCATCGCCTGCTCGGCCGCGCGGTCGGCCAGCGTGACGGGGCTCTCGTCGGCCTTGGTGATGATGTCCAGCGGCTGGCGGAAGTGCGCCATCGACTGCGCGGCAGCGGCGTCGGCGAGGGCGTGGGCGGTGCGAAGGAGGTCGGTCATGGAAGAGGATCGAAGCAAGAAAAGGGCGCGGCGGGATGCGCTCAAAGCGTGTGGCTGCGGTCGCCTTCGCGAAAGCCCAGCGCGTCCCACGGCGCGCTGCCGGCGGCCGCGAAGCCGATCACCTTGAACAGCTCGCCCATCTCGTGTTCATGGATCAAATGGGCCGCCAGCGCCCGCTGGGCGGGCGCCGACTGCTCCATTTTCGATAGCAGGCCAGCGTTGATGAGGAAGCGCGCCTGGCTGGTGTAGCCCAGCACGTGCAGGCCGGCGTCCTGGCCCGCGAGGGCGATGCCGGTGAAGTCGACGTGCGCGGTGATGTCCTTGTCGCCCACCGCAGCGAGCGGGTCGCTGTCGGCCTTGTGGCCCTGGTGGCACATCACGGTGCCCATGTGGCGCTGCGGGTGGTAGTACTCCGCCTCGGGAAAGCCGTAGTCGAAGAGGAAGACGGCGCCGCGCTGCAGGCGCTCGGCCAGCGTGCCGATCCAGGCCCTGGCCTGGGGATGGATCTCGGTCAGGTAGTCGTGGTCGCTCTCGATCTCGACCGGCGGGCGCAGCTCGGTGGGCCAGTCGATCCAGGCCAGCGGACCTTCGGGCGTGCGGTAGACGCCGCGCTCGTGCCAGCGGCCGTCCTTGCGCACCAGCAGCTTCACGGGCATGGCGTCGAGCACCTCGTTGCCGACGACCACCCCCTCGAAGCGCTCGGGCAGCTGGTCCGCCCACCGCACCCGGTCGCCCCAGGCGGCCAGCGTCTCCTGCTGACGGGCGCGCAGGCTGCCCGACAGGTCGACGATGGTGTAGCGCTGCAGGTCGCCGCCCAGCGTTTCCAGCAGCTGCGCCGCAAGCGCGCCCGAGCCGGCGCCGAACTCCCACACCTCCTGCGTGCCGGTCTTGGCCATGGCCTCGCGCACCGGCTCGGCCACGGTCTGGCCGAAGAGCGGCGTGAGTTCGGGCGCCGTCACGAAGTCGCTGCCCGAGGCGGGCATGTGGCCGAACTTGCGGCTGCCATGGGCGTAGTAGCCGGCACCTGGCGCGTACAAGGCCAGCGCCATGAAGCGGTCGAAAGGCAGCCAGCCGCCGGCGCGCGCGAGGGCGGCGTCGATAATCCGGGCCATCCGGTCCGAAGGGCTGGCCGAGGGGAAGGCGCTCGACGCGCCGGGCTCCTGGGTCATGCGGCCATTATCGAGACCGGCCCTCCCCTGCCCGCCATGTCCCCCCAATCCGCCACCGATTCCCAGCGTCCGTCCGTCCTCGTGACCGGTGGGGCGCGCCGCCTGGGCGCCGCGATCTGCGAAGCCTTCGCGCGCGCCGGATGGCAGGTGTGGTGCCAGTACCGTGCCTCAGCCGCCGAGGCGCAGGCGCTGGCCGAGCGGCTGCGTGCCGAGGGGCTGGCCGTGCAGGCGGTGGCGGGCGACATCACGCACGAGGCCGGCCGCCGCGCGCTGATGGCCGAGGTGACGGCCGACGCGCCCCTGGCCTGCGTGGTCAACAACGCCTCGTCCTTCGAGCCCGACACCGGCGCCGACTTCGAGGCCGACGCGGCGCTGCGGCAGATCGGCGTCAACCTGATCGCGCCGCTGGACTTCGCGCGCTTGCTGGGCGCGCAGCCCGGCCAGCACGAGTGCAGCGCGATCCACGTGCTGGACCAGAAGGTCCACAACCTCAACCCCGACTACTTCTCGTACACCGTATCCAAGCTGGCGCTGGAGCGGGCCGTGGCGCTGCAGGCGCAGTCGCTCGCGCCGCGGGTGCGGGTGTGCGGCGTGGCGCCAGGCATCCTGTACGTGAGCGGGCCGCAGGGCGAGGCCAACTTCGAGCGCGCGGCCCGCGCCAACCTGCTGCGCCGGCCGATCGACCCGGCCGACGTGGCGAAGACCTGCGTCTTCCTCGCAGAGACCCCCAGCCTCACCGGCACGACGGTGAACGTCGACAATGGCCAGCACCTCGTGCCGCTGCCGCGCGACATCATGTTCGTCGTCGACGAACTGCTCCGGACCCCACCCGCCCCATGACCGCCCTCGACCCCCTCCTGACGAGCTGCCGCCGCGTGTTCCTGCGCAACTACGAGGTGTGGATCAACATCGGCGTGCACGAATTCGAGAAGCGCGCCGAGCAGCGCGTGATCATCAACGTCGACCTGTACGTGCCGCTGGCCGTGTCGACGCCGCAGGCCGACGAGCTGGACGAGGTGGTGGACTACGACTTCATCCGCCGCACCGTGGCGCAGCGCCTGTCCAAGGGCCACATCCACCTGCAGGAGACGCTGTGCGACGACCTGCTGGCGCAGATGCTGGCGCACCCCAAGGTGCAGGCCGCGCGCGTGTCGACGGCCAAGCCGGACGTGTACCCCGACTGCGATGCGGTCGGGGTCGAAGTCTTCGGGAGCAAATGAGATGAGCGCAGTCTGGACCGATGACGCCGATCTGGCGACCACGCCGAACCCGAAGATCGAGCGCGAGACGCACAAGCTCGAAAAGCGCCTGTGCCGCGAGGTCGGCCGCGCCATCGGCGACTACAACATGATCGAGGAAGGCGACAAGGTCATGGTGTGCGTCTCGGGCGGCAAGGACAGCTACGGCCTGCTCGACATCCTCCTCAAGCTCAAGGCCCGCGCGCCGATCCACTTCGACCTGGTGGCCGTGAACCTCGACCAGAAGCAGCCCGGCTTTCCGGAGGAGGTGCTGCCCACCTACCTGAAGCAGCTGGGCGTGCCCTTCCACATCGAGGAGCAGGACACCTACAGCATCGTGAAGCGCGTGATCCCCGAGGGCAAGACGACCTGCGGCCTGTGCTCGCGCCTGCGCCGGGGCATCCTGTACCGCGTGGCCGACGAGCTGGGCGCCACCAAGGTCGCGCTGGGCCATCACCGCGACGACATGCTGCAGACCTTCTTCCTCAACATGTTCTTCGCGGCCAAGCTCAAGTCGATGCCGCCGAAGCTGGTGAGCGACGATGGCCGGCACGTCGTCATCCGGCCGCTGGCCTACGTGGCCGAGAAGGACCTGGTCCGCTGGGCGCAGCACCGCCAGTTCCCGATCATTCCGTGCACGCTGTGCGGCAGCCAGGAGAACCTGCAGCGCAAGCAGGTCGGCGAGATGCTGCGCGAGTGGGAGAAGAAATTCCCCGGCCGCATCGAGAACATGTTCAGCGCGCTGCAGAACGTGGCGCCCTCGCACCTGCTCGACGGAACGCTGCACGACTTCAAGGGTCTGAAGGCGACCGGCGTGGCCGACGAAGAAGGCGACAAGGCCTTCGACCCACCGGAGTTGCCGCCCCTGGCGCCATCGTCCGCGATGCCGGCGCTTCAGGTGGTGCGGATTTCCAGCTGACCGGCCTGCCGCCCGCCGCGGCGAAGGGCCGGATTTCAGGCGATTGGTGCCTGGAGGCCTTATGCGACGTGCGCTGCGTGCTCTTTTCTTGATGGCAATCCCGCTGGCCCTTGCGGGCTGCGCGACCTCGTGGACCGTCGACAGCCAGGTCCGCAGCTTCTCGCAGCTGGGCGCCCTGCCCGCCGGACCCACTTACCGCTTCGATCGCCTGCCCTCGCAGCAGGCTCACGGCGCGGCGCAGGACGAGGTGGAGGCGATGGCCGCGCCCGCGCTGGCGGCGGTCGGCCTGCGGCGGGACGACGTCCACGCCCGCTATGCCGTCCAGGTGACGGCCCGGGTCGCGCCCGAGCTGTCGCCCTGGGCCGACCCCTGGATGGGGCCGGGCTGGGGCCCGGGGTGGGGCGGCGGCCTGGGCTACGGCCGCGGCTGGCGCGGCGCCGCGTGGTATGGCGGCTGGGGCTGGGGTCCCGGCTTCGGCCCGCCGGCCGACCCCTGGTACGGCCGTGAGGTCAGCGTGGTGATGCGCGAGCTGCCGTCCAACCAGGTGGTCTACGAAACCCGGGCCCGCAACGACGGACCCTACAGCGACAGCCGAGCGGTGCTGCCGGTGATGTTCCAGGCGGCGATGCAGGGTTTTCCGGCGCCGCCGGCGGGCGAGCGCCGGGTGGACATCACGCTGCCGCCCCGGGGCGCGCAGACCGCAGCGCCCGCAGCGGCGCCGCGCTGAGCGCGAGCCTCATGCGGCAACGCAGCATGATTTCGGTGGCCTTCCTAGAATGGGCTGGATGGAAGCCACCCGCCTGATCGCCGTGCGCCATGGCGAAACTGCCTGGAACGCCGACACGCGCATCCAGGGCCACATTGACATCCCGCTCAACGATACGGGCCTGTGGCAGGCGGCGCGCGCGGGCGAGGCACTGGCCGAAGAGACGGTGGGCGCCATCTACGCCAGCGACCTGCAGCGGGCCTGGCAGACGGCACAGGCCATCGCCAGCGCGCAGCCGAAGCCCCTGCCGGTGGTGGCCGACCCCCGCCTGCGCGAGCGGGCCTTCGGCAGCTTCGAGGGCCGGACCTTCGCCGCCATCGAAGCCGAAACCCCCGACGATGCCCGCCGTTGGCGCCAGCGGGACCCGCACTTCGCGCCCACCGGCGGCGAGAACCTGGTCGACTTCCGACAACGCATCACCACGGCCGCCGCAGACCTCGCGGCGCGGCATCCCGGCGAACTGGTGGTGCTGGTGGCGCACGGCGGTGTGATGGACGTCCTCTACCGCGCGGCCACCGGCCAGGACATCCAGGCGCCGCGGACCTGGGCGCTCGGCAACGCCGCCATCAACCGGCTGCTCTGGACGCCCCAGGGCTTTTCGCTCGTGGGTTGGGGCGATGTGGGGCATCTGGCGGCCGGACTGCTCGACGAAACCAGCGCCTGAGACGCGCACGCGGGCACCCGGTTCCGGCCTCGGTGCTGCAACGCAACATCCAACATGGCCGGACTTGTAACGTCTGCGGCTTTTTTGTGCGTCCAAAGTCCACACTCCGTTGAGAAAACTCAGTGTTTAGTATTCATTTCTTACACGTTTGGGCGCACAATGTGTCCTGACGGGAGCGATTTGTGATCTTGTCAACACGAAGTGCGCAACCAGTTGCGACTTCGCGTGACAAAGTCTTCGAACGGCATATGCCGTCGCTGTGGGCCTCTGGCTGATGGCGCAGGTAAGCAAAAAAGCCGAAGATCGCTCAGAAATGAGTCCTTTGTTATTACTGAATTGGGCAAAGGCGGAAGAAACGACGACATCGGCGGGCTGGCCTGCCGATCGATAGACGCGAAGGGGCACAGCGGATGAACAAGCAAGAGCCGGAAGGTTCGCCCACCGGGTCGCCGGCACAGGTGCAGACCCGGTTCGCCACGTCGGACGACGCGGTGCAGGGCCAGGACGGCGCGGCCCTGCTTGCACGCGCCGCCCGTGCTCTCGACCTGCCGCCCCGCTCCCCCAACGCCTTGCCGGCGTCCTCCGGGCCGGCCACGCAACTCGTTACACCGCCGCCCGCAGGGGCCCCATACGGCCCGACGCAGGACGTGGCGCTCTGGCTGGGCGCCTGGGCGCTCGTGCTCTGGCGCCTCTCGGGCCAGGACACCTTCGTTGTGCACGGACGCCGGGCGGGCACCCCCCTGGCGCTGCTCGCCACGCTGCAGGACGACCCGATGGTGGACCAGTGGCTGGCCCGCTGCCGAGAGGCGCTGGAGCACGCCGAAACGGCCAGCGCCGAAGCGACGGAGACGGCCGCCGAGGGCGTGATGGCCGTGCTGGCGTGGGGCGAAGCGCCTTCCGGCGCGCCGGCCCGGCCCGGCTCGATCGAACTGCGCCTGCCCGAGGCCAGCGGCTCGGCGGTCCTGGCCTTCGACCCCTCGCGTTTCGACGCCGCCACCGTCGGCCGCTGGGCCGACGCGGTGACGCAGGCGCTCGCCGGCCTGTCCGCCCGCGGGACGGTGCGCGTCGGCGACCTGCCGCTGGCGGGCCCGGCGGAGCGGGCGCTGCTCGACCGCTTCAACGCCACCACCGAGGAGCTGGGCGGCGACGCGCTCGTTCACGAGCTGGTCGACACCCAGGTGCGGCACCAGCCCAAGGCGACGGCCGTGCAGATGGGCGCGCAGCGCCTCAGCTACGGCGAGCTCGACGCGCGCGCGCAGGCACTGGCCACACGGCTGCGGCACCTGGGCGTCGGCCCCGACGTGCCGGTGGCGCTCTACGTGGAGCGCAGCCTGGACATGGTCGTGGCGCTGCTGGCGGTGCTCCAGGCCGGCGGTTGCTATGTGCCGCTCGACCCGCACCATCCGCCCGATCGCACGCTGCTCATCCTTCAGGGGGCACGCCCTGCGGCGGTCCTGACGCAATCCGCGCTGCGCGCACAGCTGCCCGCCAGCGACGCGCCGGTCGTCGTGCTCGACGGCGACGAGGCCGGTGTCCTGCCCGGCGCGTCGACCGCGCCCGCCGTGCGGCCGACGCCGGACCAGCTCGCCTACGTCATCTTCACCTCCGGGTCGACCGGCCAGCCCAAGGGCGTCGCGATGCCGCACCGCGGCCTGGTCAATCTGCTGCGCTGGCAGGCGACCCACCCACGCGTGACCGCGCCGCAGCGCACGCTGCAGTTCGCCGCGCTCGGCTTCGACGTCGCCTTCCAGGAGATCTTCGCGACCCTGTCGGCGGGCGGCACCCTGGTGCTGCTCGACGAGGCGACGCGCCGCGACCCGCAGGCCCTGCTGCAGCTCATGCGCGAGCAGTCCGTCGAGCGGCTGTTCCTGCCCTTCATCGCGCTGCAGAACATCGCCGAATACGCCGCGGCTTCCGGCGACCCGCTGCCGCCGCTGCAGGACGTGATGACCGCCGGCGAGCAGCTGCACGCCAGCCCCGCGATCCGCGCCCTGTTCGCGCGCCTGCCCGGCTGCCGCCTGCACAACCAGTACGGGCCGACCGAAAGCCATGTGGTCACGGCCCTGACCCTGGCCGCCGACCCGGCCGCCTGGGAGCCGCTGCCCACCATCGGCACGCCGATCGCCAACAACCGCATCCACGTGCTCGACCCGAAGGGCCGCGAGCTCCCCATCGGGGCGGCCGGCGAGATCTTCATCGGCGGTGTGGGCGTGGCGCGCGGCTACCTGCACCGGCCCGAACTCACGCAGGAACGCTTCGTGGCCGACCGCTTCGCCCCCAGCGAAGGCGCCCGGCTCTACAAGACCGGCGACATCGGCCGCTGGCGCGCCGATGGCGAGATCGAATACCTGGGCCGCAACGACCACCAGGTCAAGGTGCGCGGCTTCCGCGTCGAGCTCGGCGACATCGAGAGCGCCCTGCTGCAGCACCCCTCGGTGCGCGAGGCGGCGGTGCTCGCGCCGCGCGACGGCGGCGGCGAGGCGCGCCTGGTGGCCTATGTTTCGGGCCACGGCACCGGGCCCTCGCGCGACGTGCTGCGCCAGCATCTGCAGGCGCTGCTGCCGCCCTACATGGTGCCCGGACAGTTCGTGGTGCTGGACGCCATGCCGCTGTCGCCCAACGGCAAGATCGAACGGCGCGCGCTGCCCACGCCGCCCGCCGAGCGGCCCGACATCGCCCAGCCCTTCGAGGAGCCGCGCGACGAGGCCGAACAGCAGGTGTGCGCCGCCTTCGCCCGCGCCCTGCGCATGGACCGCGTGGGCCGCGCCGACAACTTCTTCGACCTCGGTGGCGATTCGCTGCGCGTGCTGAAGGTGATCGCCGAGCTGCAGGCCGCCGCCGGCCGCCGGCTGTCGACCAACCTGTTCTTCCGCGACCCGACGCCGGCCGCCATCGCGCGCGCGCTGTCGGGCGAGCAGGCCGTGCAGGCCGCTCCCCGTGCCGCACGGTCCGCCACCAGCGGCTCGCAGGAGCCCATCGCCATCGTCGGCATGGCCGGCCGCTTCCCGGGCGCCGCCGACGTCGACGCCTTCTGGGCCAACCTCTGCGCGTGCCGTGACGGCATCCGCTTCTTCGACGACGCGCAGCTCGATGCGGGCGTGAGCGCCGCGCTGCGCGACGACCCCGCCTACGTGCGCGCCCGCGGCGTGATCGATGGCGTGGAAGACTTCGACGCGGCCTTCTTCGGCATCAACCCGAAGGAAGCCACGCTGATGGACCCGCAGCAGCGCATCTTCCTGGAGATCTGCTGGGAATGCCTGGAGCGTGCAGGTTATGCGCCCGACCAGCAGACCGAGCCGGTCGGCGTGTACGCCGGCATGTACAACGGCACCTACTTCCAGCGCCACCTGATGCCGCGCCACGAGCTCATCGACGCCGTCGGCGAGTTCACGGTGATGCTCGGCAACGAGAAGGACTACCTGGCCACCCGCGTGGCCAACCGCCTGAACCTGACCGGCCCGGCGATCAGCCTGAACACCGCCTGCTCCACCTCGCTGGTGGCGCTGGCGCAGGCCTTCCATGCCCTGCGCTCGGGCCAGTGCGACATGGCGCTGGCCGGCGGCGTCGCCATCACCTGCCCGCCGAACAGCGGCTACGTCCACCAGGAGGGCGCGATGCTCTCGCCGGACGGCCGCACGCGCAGCTTCGACGCGCAGGCCGGCGGCACCGTCTTCAGCGACGGCGCCGCCGTGGTGCTGCTCAAGCGCCTGTCCGACGCGCAGGCCGATGGCGACGTCATCTACGCCACGGTACGGGGCGTCGGCGTCAACAACGACGGTGCCGTCAAGGCCAGCTTCACCGCGCCCAGCGTCGACGGCCAGGTGGCCGTCATCTCCGCGGCGCTCGCCTCCGCGGGTGTCGACGCACGGAGCATCTCCTACGTCGAGGCGCACGGCACCGCGACGCCGATGGGCGACCCGGTCGAGGTCGAAGCACTGGCCCGCAGCTATGCGCTGCAGACCGCCGACACGGGCTTCTGCGCCCTGGGGTCGGTCAAGAGCAACGTGGGCCATCTGCTGATGGCGGCGGGTGCGACCGGCGTCATCAAGACCGCGCTGGCGCTGCACACCGAACAGTTGCCGGCCACGCTGCACTTCGAATCGCCCAACCCGGCCATCGATTTCGCGTCGACGCCCTTCCGCGTGCAGAGCGAGCTGGGCGCCTGGCCCCGCACGGCCGACGCGCCGCGGCGTGCCGGCGTGAGCTCCTTCGGCGTGGGCGGCACCAACGCCCATGTGATCCTCGAAGAGGCGCCGGCCGCACAGCCGTCGGAAGCTGTCGCCGGCCCGCAGCTGCTGGTGCTCTCGGCCCGCTCGCCGGCCGCGCTCGACCAGGCGGCCGCGCGGCTGGCCGAGCATCTGCGCTCCCATCCGGACGAGAACCTCGGCGACGTGGCCCACACGCTGTACGTGGGGCGCAAGGCCTTCCCGCATCGCATGGCCGTGGTGGCCGACAGCGCAGCGCAGGCCGCCGAGGCGCTGGGCGACGCCGCATCGCCGCGCCGAGTCGCAGGTGCTGTCGCGCCGCGCGCCCACGCGCCCGTCTTCCTCTTCCCCGGCCAGGGCGCGCAGTACGCGGGCATGGGCCGGACGCTGTACGTGCACGACGAGGTGGTGCAGGCCGCGCTGGACGAATGCTTCGCCGCCTTCGCGCCGCTGCTGCCCTACGACCTGCGCGAGAAGATGTTCAGCGACGACGAGGCGGCGCTGCTGCCCACGTCCGTCACGCAGCCCGCCACCTTCGCGCTCGAGTACGCGCTGGCCCGCCGCGCGCTGGCCGCCCGCATCACCCCGCAGGCGCTGGTCGGCCACAGCATCGGCGAATTCGCGGCCGCGGTCGTCGCAGGCGTGATGTCGCTGGCCGACGCGGCCCTGCTCGTCGCCCGCCGCGGCGAGTGGATGCAGGCCCTGCCGGCCGGCCGCATGCTGTCGGTGCGCTGTGCGGCCGAACGGCTCCTGCCCTACCTCGGCGCCTCGCTCGCCCTGGCGGCCGACAACGCCCCCAACGCCTGCGTGGCCGCTGGCCCCGCCGAGGCCATCGAGGCCCTGCAGGCGCGCCTCGAAGCCGATGGCATCGCCTCGCGCGCGCTGCAGACCTCGCACGCCTTCCATTCGCAGATGATGGAGCCGGCCGTCGCGCCCTTCGAGGCGCTGGTGCGCGGGATCGCGCTGAACGCGCCGCGCATCGCCATCTATTCGACCTCGACCGGCGAACGCCTGTCGGACGCGCAGGCCACCGATCCCGCCTACTGGGCGCGGCACCTGCGCGAGACCGTGCGCTTCTCGCCCGCCCTGCGCGCGGCCCTGGCTGCGCTGGGCCAGCCGCTGCTGCTGGAGCTGGGCCCGCGCAACACGCTGAGCACGCTGGCACGCCAGCACGCGCTGCGCGGCCAGCCGGCGCCCATCGCACTGCCCAGCCTGGGCGCAAGCGCCGAAGACGAACTCGTCGCCCTGCGCCTGGCCTTCGGCCGTGCCTGGACCCTCGGCCTGGCGCCCGACCTCGGCGTGTTCGACGCGCGCGAACGCAAGTGCCGCGTGTGCCTGCCGACCACCCCCTTCGAACGCAAGCGCCACTGGGTCGACATCGCGTCGGCCGTGCCGGTGCCGCTCGCCGCCCCCACCCCTTCCGTTGAAATTCCCCTGGAGCCTTCCATGCCCACCGCCCCCGCACGCCGCGCCACCCTGCAAGCCAAGCTGCGCGAAGTCTTCGAAGACATTTCCGGCACGCCCATGGCGGACGCGGACGGTGCGACGCCCTTCATCGACCTCGGCCTCGACTCGCTGGTCCTGACCCAGGCCGCGCTGCAGGTGAAGAAGCAGTTCAAGACCAACATCAGCTTCCGTCAGCTGATGGAAGGCTGCCGCAGCTTCGACCTGCTGGCCGAGCACCTGGACAACACCCTGCCGCCCGAGCCGGCCGCGGCGGTCGCCCCGGCACCGGTCGCACCGGTCGCACAAGCGGCTGCCGTGTCCGCGCCGGCCGCCCAGGCTGCAGTGCAACCCGTCGCGCAGGCGGCGCTGACCGTGCCCACGCCCATGCCCGTCGCGGTGCCCGCCGGCGCTGCGGCACCGCTTCACCAGCTGATCGCCCAGCAGATGCAGCTCATGCAGCAACAGCTGGCGTTGATGGCCGGTGCCGCCGTCGCGCCGGCCCAGGCCGTCGTGCAGGCCGCGCCGGCCCCGGCGACCCCCGAGCCCGCGCCGGCCACGCCCGCCGCTGCCGCCGCCCAGCCCGCCGCCGACGAGCCGGTGCGCGGTGGCGTGAGCTACGACGTCAAGAAGGCCTTCGGCGCCATCGCCCGAATCCACACCGCGCCCAACCGCGAGATCACCGGCCGCCAGCAGGCGCGCCTGGACGCCTTCGTGCGCCGCTATGTCGACCGCACGCGCAAGAGCAAGGAGTTCACGGCCGCCAACCGCCCGCACATGGCCGACCCGCGCGTGGTGAACGGCTTCCGCCCTGCCACCAAGGAGATCGTCTACCAGATCGTGGTCGACCGCTCCAAGGCGTCGCGCGTGTGGGACATCGACGGCAACGAGTACGTCGACACGCTCAACGGCTTCGGCATGAACATGTTCGGCTGGCAGCCGGACTTCATCAACGACGCGGTCCGTCGCCAGCTCGACCTGGGCTACGAGATCGGCCCGCAGCACCCGCTGGCCGCGGACGTGACGCGCCGCATCTGCGAGCTGACCGGCTTCGACCGCGCCGCGCTGTGCAACACCGGCTCCGAAGCCGTGATGGCCGCGATCCGCATCGCGCGCACCAGCACCGGGCGCAGCACCATCGTGCTGTTCAGCGGCTCCTACCACGGCACCTTCGACGAGGTGCTGGTGCGCGCCGGCCGCGGTGCGCGCGGCATCCCTGCCACCCCGGGCGTGATGAGCGGCATGTTCGGCGACGTGCGGGTGCTCGACTACGGCACGCCCGAATCGCTCGAATTCATCCGCGAACACGCCGACGACCTGGCCGCCGTGCTGGTCGAGCCGGTGCAGAGCCGCCGCCCCGACTTCCAGCCCAAGGACTTCCTGCACGAGGTGCGCGCGATCACCGAGAAGAGCGGCACCTGCCTGATCTTCGACGAGGTGATCACCGGCTTCCGCTCGCATCCGGGCGGCGCGCAGGCGCTGTTCGGCATCCGCGCCGACCTGGCCACCTACGGCAAGGTCATCGGTGGCGGCATGCCCATCGGCGCCATCGCCGGCAAGCGCGCGTTCATGGACGCGCTCGACGGCGGCGCCTGGAACTATGGCGACGACTCCATCCCGGTGGTCGGCGTGACCTACTTCGCAGGCACCTTCGTGCGGCACCCGCTGGCGCTGGCCGCGGCCAAGGCATCGCTGGACCACCTGGCCAGTTCGGGCCAGGCGCTGCAGGCGAAGCTCAACACGCACACGGCGGCCATGGCCGACGAACTCACGGCCTTCTGCCGCGAGGTCGGCGCCCCGATCGAGGTGCGCTACTTCGCGTCGCTGTGGCGCGTGAGCTGGCTCGAGGACCATCCGCTGCAGGACCTGCTGTTCGCCATGATGCGCAGCCGTGGCGTCCACATCCTGGACAACTTCCCCTGCTTCATGACCACGGCCCACACGCAGCAGGACATCGCCGTGATCAAGTCCGCCTTCAAGGAGTCGGTGGCCGAGCTGCAGGAGGCGGAGTTCATCCCGCGCCGCGCGGCCGCCAAGCCCGTGTTCGATGCCGCGCACCCGCCGGTGCCTCATGCGCGCCTGGGCCGCGACAAGGACGGCCAGCCCGCGTGGTTCGTGCCCGACCCGGCCGCACCCGGCAAGTTCATGAAGGTGGAAGGATGAGCGCCGTCATGGAAGAACGCGCCGTCGTCGATGACGACTTCGACCCCTTTGCCGGCAGCGCCGTCGAACGCGTCGTCGCCACGACCGAGGCGCAGCGTGAACTGTGGCTGGGCGACCAGCTCGCCGCCGAGGCCTCGCTGGCCTTCAACGAGTCGACCGTGCTGCGCATGCGCGGCCCGCTGGACACCGAGGCCCTGGCGGCTGCCATGGCCGCCGTCGTCGCCCGGCACGAGTCGCTGCGCGCCACCATTTCGCCGGACGGCATGCAACTGCTGGTGGCAGCGCCCGGCGCCTTCCCGCTCGCCACCGTCGACCTGCGCGCGCTGACGCCCGACGCCCAGGCCCAGGCGCTTGCCCGGGCAGGCGAAGCGGCGGTGCTGGAACGTTTCTCGCTGTCCGACGGCCCGCTCTTCCGCGCCCGGCTCTTCGCCTTGTCGCCGACCGAGCACGTGCTGATGATGACCGCGCACCACGCCGTCTGCGACGGCTGGTCGTGGGGCGTGATCGTGCAGGACCTGGGCGAGCTGTACGCGGAGCAGCTGGGGCTGGGGCCCTCGCTGCCGCCACCGCAGGCCCAGTACTCCGACTTCTCCCGCTGGGAAGCCGAGGAGGCCGAGGGCTCCGACATGCGGGCGCACGAGGCCTATTGGCAGTCGCGCTTCTCGGGCAGCCTGCCGGTGCTCGACCTGCCCGTGGACCGACCCCGTGCCCCGGTGCGGACCTTCACCGCGCGCCGCATCGACCACACCATCGGCAGTGAGCTCGCCGCTGCCGTCCGCAAGCTGGGTTCCAGCCTCGGGCAGAGCCTGTTCTCGACCCTGCTGGGCGCCTTCGCCGCCACGGTGCACCGCGTGACGGAGCAGGAAGACCTGGTGGTCGGCATCGCCTCCGCCGGCCAGCTCGCCAGCGGCATGCCGGGGCTGGTGGGCCATTGCGTCAACGTGCTGCCGCTGCGCTTCGCCGTGGAGGGCAAGATGCCCTTCGACCAGCTCGCGCGCCAGGCGGCCGGCACGCTGCTGGACGCCACCGAGCACCAGATGGCCTACGGCGCTCTGCTCAAGAAGCTGTCGGTGCCGCGCGATCCGAGCCGCCTGCCGCTGGTCAACATCCTCTTCAACCTGGACCGCGACGCACCGCCGCCCGACTGCTTCCCCGACCTGAGCATCGAGCAGAGCAGCCTGCCGCGCCTGTACGAGAACTTCGAGCTCTTCCTCAACGTGGTGGCCAGCCCGGACGGCCTGCGCGTGGAGACGCAGTACAACGCCGACCTCTTCGACGACGCCACCGTGCGCCGCTGGCTCGGCCTGTACGAGGCCCTGCTGCGCGCCGCCGTCGCCGCCCCGGCACAGGCGGTCGGCCAGCTCGACTTCCTGCCGCCGGCGGAACTGGCGCGCCTGCAGGCGCTGCAACCCGCGGCCACCGCTCCCAGCCAGCCGGCGCTGATGCACGCGGCCTTCGTGCGCCAGGCCGCGCTTCACGCCGATCGCGTGGCATTGAGCGACGGCGACGAACGCCTGAGCTACCGGCAGCTGGACGAAGCCTCGAACCGGCTGGCGCACGAGCTGCGCGCCCGCGGCATCGGCCGCGGCCAGCGCGTGGGCATCTGCATCCCGCGCGGCACCGACATGATCGTGGCCGTGTTCGCCACGCTGAAGTCCGGCGCGGCCTATGTGCCGCTGGACCCGGACTTCCCGCAGTCGCGCCTGGACTACTACGCCGAGGACGCCCGCCTGGCGCTGCTGCTGACGAGCGCGCGCGTGCCCAACGCCCCCGCCGCGGGCGCCGGCGCCCGCTTCGACGCCATCCGCGTCGATGCCGACACCGCCTGGCGCGAGCGGCCCGCCGCGGCCCTGGCCGCCGACGAGGCGCGGGACCCGCGACCGGACGACGCCGCCTACGTGATCTACACCTCCGGCTCGACCGGCAAGCCCAAGGGCGTGTGCGTGCCGCACCGCGCGGCCGCGAACCTGCTCGACAGCATGCGCGCGCAGCCCGGCATCGTGGCGACCGACCGCTGGGCCGCCGTCACCACGCTGTCCTTCGACATGGCGGTACCCGAACTGATGCTGCCGCTGGCCGCCGGGGCCGAGGTGCAGATCGTGCAGCGCGAGGTCGCCACCGACGGCAACGCACTGGCCGAGCACATGCAGCGCACCGGCACCACCATCCTGCAGGCCACGCCCGGCATGTGGCGCATCCTGTTCGATTCGCAGTGGACGCCGCCGGCGGGCTTCAAGGCGCTGGTCGGTGCCGAGCCGCTGCCGGCCGACCTGGCCCGCGAGCTGCTCGCGCGCTGCCCCGAGACCTGGAACATGTACGGCCCGACGGAGACCACCGTCTGGTCGACCTGCTGGCGCCTGGACCCGGCGGTGGTCGCACAGGGCCGCGTGTCCATCGGCACGCCGATGGCCAACACCACCGTGTGGATCGTGAGCGCCGACGGCCAGCCCTGCCCGGTCGGCGTGCCGGGCGAGATCTGGATCGGCGGCACCGGCGTCACGCTGGGCTACCTGGACCGCCCCGAACTCACGGCCGAACGCTTCGTGCAGGCGGAATTCCCCGCCGCCCGCGGGCAACTGCTGTACCGCACCGGCGACCGCGGCCGCTGGCGCAACGACGGCCTGCTGGAACACCTGGGCCGCTTCGACTTCCAGGTCAAGGTGCGCGGCTACCGCATCGAGCTCGGCGAGATCGAGGCGCGCTGCAACGAGGTCGACGGCGTGGCGCGCAGCGTGCTGCTCGCCCGCGAGGACCGGCCGGGCGACGTGCGCCTGGTGGCCTACCTGGCGCGCACGCCGGGCCAGACGATCGACCTGGCCCGCCTGGATGCGCACCTGAAGGCCGCGCTGCCCAAGTACATGATCCCGCAGCACGTGGTGGTGCTCGACGCGCTGCCGCAGCTGCCCAACGGCAAGATCGACCGCAGGGCCCTGCCGGCGCCCCAGGGCGCGGGCGCGGCACCCGAGCGTGGCGAGGCCGTGGCGCCGCGCAACGACCTGGAACGCGAGGTCGTCGGCGTGATGGAGAAGGTGCTGAGCCTGCCGGGCATCGGCATCCACGACGACTTCTTCGCGCTGGGCGGCCACTCGCTGCTCGCCGCCCGCCTCACGACCACGCTGGGACGGCACTTCGGGATCAAGCTGCCGATGGCCACGCTGTTCGAGGCGCCCACCGCGGCGAAGTTGTCGGAGGTCGTGGCGCGACTGAAATCGGAGGCCGCACCGGCCGCCGCCGACGACGCGATCCGTGTCCTTCCCGGCCGGCGCAGTGCGCCGCTGACCGTGGCGCAGGACCGCATCCGCTTCATGGAGGAGCTGTACCCCGGCCGCTCCGTCTACAACGCGCCCTCGGGCCACCGCTTCCGCGGGCCGCTGGACATCGGGCGCTTCCACGCCGCGCTGAAGGAGATCGTGCGCCGGCAGCCCAGCCTGCGCACCTGCGTCGGCCGCGATGCGGAAACCGGGGAACCGGTGCAGTCGATCCTGCCCGAGGTGCCGGTCGCGCTCGAGGTGGTCGACCTGCGCGACCTGCCGGTCGCGGAGCGCGAGGCACGCCTCATGCTGCTGCTGCAGGCCGCCGCCGATGCGCCCTTCGACATCGCACGCGCGCCGCTGTTCCGCTTCGCGCTCTACCAGATGGGCGTGGACGACCATGCCTTCATCTTCGTGCCGCACCACCTGGTGTGGGACGGCTGGTCCTTCGACGTCTTCCAGTCCGAGCTGTCGACCATCTATCGCGCCCTGGTGGAGGGCCGCCCGCACGGGCTGCCCGAGCTGGCCGTCACGCATGGCGACTATGCGCAGTGGTTCCAGGACTGGCAGGCGACGCCGGACTTCCAGCGCCAGCTCGACCACTGGAAGTCGCGCTTCGCCAAGGCGGCGGCGCCCACGCCCCTGCCCTCGGACCGCCCGCGCCGGGCCGCCATGAGCGGCGAAGGCGGCACGGTGTGGGTCCAGATCGAGCGCGCACGCGCCGACGAGCTGCGCGAAGCCGCACAGCGCCAGGACCTCACGCTGAGCATGTTCGCCTTCGCGGCCTACGTGCTGACCATGGCGGACATCAACCCGAACCGGTCCATCGTCGTCGCGATGCCGGTGCGGGCGCGCGAGCAGCCCGAGCTGGAAGTCGTCATGGGCTTCTTCAACAACGTGCTGCCGCTGTCCTTCTCCTTCGACCCGGCCGCCACCGGCCAGCAGTTCCTGCGCTACGTGAAGTCGGAACTGCTGTCGGTCATGAACTACCAGCTGGTGCCGTTCGAGCGCCTGGTCATGGAGCCCGAGTTCGCGGAACGCACGCAGGGCATGGCGCTGTACCAGACGCTGTTCTCCTTCCAGGATGCGCGCGAACGCCCCGTCGACATCGGCGGCCTGGGCCACCAGCAGGTGCACCTGCGGCAGAAGGGCGTCACCGACGACCTCGCGCTGTGGCTGCTCGACAAGGCCAAGGGCATCGAAGGCCCGCTGGGCTACAACGCCGACCTCTACACGCACGAGACCGCCACGGCCTTCCGCGACCGCTTCGTCGAGGTGCTGGACCAGCTCGCGGCGCGTCCGCAGGCCCGCCTCGAGGAGATCCTCGCCGGCGAAGGCTCGGCGAGCGCCGCCCACCTGCGCGCACTCGCCAGCCGGACGCAGGCGCAGGAGCAGGAGGCGCGGCAGCAGCCCGCCGCGGCCCTGCGCGACGCGGCACCCGCCCGCCTGCTGCTGCCCGAACAGGCCAAGCTGGCGCAGATCTGGTCGAGCGCGCTGGGCATCGACGTGAACGACATCCGTGCCGACGACCACTTCTTCGATCTGGGCGGCGACTCGCTGATGGCCATGCGCGTGATGCAGCAGGCCGAACCGGTGATGGGCTTCCGCATCGAGGCCAGCCGCTATGTGTTCGAGAGCCTGGCGCAGCTCGCCTCGGCCGAGTTCGCGCTGCCGGCGGCGCCTGCGGCGGCACCCGCCGCCGAGCGGCCGGCCCCGGAGCGCAAGGGCCTGCTGGGCCGCATGTTCGGATTGGGAAGGCGTTGACGGTGACCACAGCACAGCGTCTGCCCGATCCCTGGGAAGGGTGCGCCCTGTGGCGCATCGACCTGGGCATCGCGCCCGCGCCTTCCGAGCTGGCCAGCCTCGATGCGCAGGAGCGCGCACGCGCGGCGCGCTTCGTCTTCGAGGACGACCGCCGCCGCTACCAGGCCGCACACGCCGCGATGCGTGCGCTGCTCGCCCAGGCGGCCGGAGGGGCCGAACCGTCCACGCTGCGCTTCGTGCACAACGCCTTCGGCAAGCCCTCTCTGGCCGACGCGCCGGGCTGCTATTTCAGCCTGAGCCACAGCGGCGATGCGGCCCTGCTGGCCATCGACCCCGGCGGGCCGGTCGGCGTGGACCTCGAGATCGAACGCGCGATGGACGACATCGACGCCATGGCGCAGGCCCACTTCACCGACGCCGAGCGCAGCGCGCTGCACGGCGCTCCCCGCGAAGCCCGGACCCGCACTTTCCTGCGCACCTGGACGCGCAAGGAGGCCTGCCTCAAAGCCATCGGCACCGGCCTGAGCGTCGATCCACGGCAGCTCGAGACGGCCCGCGCCGATGCGCCCGACGCCGCATGGCTCGACGACCCCACCCACGGCGCACGCGCCCTGCACCTGCGTTCGGGCCGGCTGGCGCCGGACCTGCTGTACTCGGTAGCGAGCACGCGCCTGCTGCACGCGGCACCCGAGGCACCGTGCCCGGCGGAGGCATTCGCATGACGCCGCTCGTCTTCGGCCCTCCCGGCCGCCAGCTGGTGGGCCTGTACCACCCGGCCGAAAGCCAGCGCGCGGCGAAGACCGCCGTGCTGATGTGCGCGCCCTACGGCCACGAAGCCATGCGCAGCCAGCGCTTCTTCCGCGTGCTGGCCGACCGGCTCGCGCGTGCGGGCCTGTCGGTGCTGCGCTTCGACTACCACGGCACCGGCGACTCGCCCGGCGAGGACACCGACGGCGACCTGGACGGCTGGCAGCGCGACATCGGCGCCGCGCACCAGGAACTGCGGCGGCTGGCCGACACGCGCACCATCCTCTGGTTCGGCGCCCGCCTGGGCGCGACCATCGCCCTGATGGCGGCGCAGCACGAGCGCGCCGACCCGACGCGCATCGTGCTGTGGGACTTGGTGGTCGATGGCCGTGCCTACCTCGAGGAACTGCGCGCCGCCCATGTGGACGCGCTCGAGCAGTCCTTCTGCATCCCCGACCGCACGCTGCGCCAGCAGCTGTCGCGCGACCCGGACGCCTTCACCGACGGCCCGCTGGGCTTCGCGATGTCGGCCCGGCTGCGCGAGCAGATCCGCGCGATCGCTCCGGTCAACGTCACGGTGAGCGCCGGCAGCGACACCACGGTGTTCGCCGACCCCGACGACCAGGCCGTGCGCCAATGGGTGCAGGCGCAGGTGGCGCGCGAGCTGCCGGTCACGCTGGCGCCCTTCCGCCATCCGCTGGTGTGGACCACCGACCCGCAACCCAACAACGCCATGGTGCCGGGAGAAGCGCTGCAGCGCCTGCTGGCCGAGCTGCGCGGCTGAGACCGACGTCCGCCGCACCCCAAGCCCACGAGGATTCGACGCATGAGAGAGTTCCCCATCCTGTTCGGCCCCGAGAACGCCCCGCTGATGGGGATGGTGACCACGCCCGCCAGCGGCGACACCGCGCCCGTGGCCTGCCTGATGCTCAACATGGGCGCGGGCTACCGCATCGGGCCGCGGCGCATCAACGTGAAGCTGGCGCGGCGCCTGGCGCAGCACGGCATCAGCAGCCTGCGCATGGACCTGTCCGGGCTCGGCGACAGCAGCGCGCCCAAGGGCCAGGAGCGCTTCACGCAGCAGGCGGTGCTGGACCTGCAGGCGGCCATGAAGCTGCTGGAGACGACGCTGGGCATCCAGCGCTTCATCGTCATCGGCCTGTGCTCGGGCGGCGGGCGCGGCCTGTCGCTGGCCGAGGTGGACCCGCGCGTGGTCGGGCTCTTCATGTTCGACAGCTACGCCTTCCCCGGCCGCCGTGCGCGCATCGAGCGCAACCTGCGTCGCATGCTTGCGCTGGCGGGCAATGCCTCGGTCTACGGCAAGGTGGGGCGCTGGCTGCGGCGCAAGCTGGGCCCCAAGCAGCCCTCGGCGCAGCTCTTCGACGACGAGCCGATCGAGGAAACGCAGCGCTATTTCACGACCACCGTGAAGCGGCTGGTCGAGCGCGGCGTGGCGGTTTTCGTGATGTACACGGGCACGCTGCACGTGCGCGACCTGGGGCGCGACCAGCTCGGCCCGGTGGCGGCCGAGCCCTTCGCCCAGCAGCTCGAATACCGCTTCATCGGCGAGATCGACCACACGCTGACCTCGCTCGAGAGCCAGCAGACCTTCCTCGACGAGGTGAGCCAGTGGGTGCGGCGCGTGGCCAGCGGCCGGCCGGCCTCGAAGCCGGCCGCGGGGGCGCAAGCCGTGCAGCGGGCACCCGTCGTCGCGACCAAGGGCGCGCTGCCCGACATGGCCGCCGGTTGAGGGGGCGCCGGGACGGCGCGGCCGGCGGGCCAGGAGGGCGGGCCGCCTAGAATTGCCGGCCCGCCAGCCTCTGGATGAACCCCATGAACCGCTGCCCCACGCCCCCGATTGCTCTCAAAAATATAGCTGCCAGCGCAATGCTGGCGGGCGCTGCAGGACTTTTCGGCTTGAACGCGCTGGCCCAGAACCCGATCCCGCAGACGCAGAACGAAGCCGCCCTGGGCGGTCGCAACTTCCCGATCAACACCCTGCGCGGGAAGATGGTGGTCACCGGCTTTCCCGAGGTGCAGCTCGACGGCATCGCCGAGCGCCTGGCGCCCGGCGCTCGCATCCGCAACACGCAGAACATGATCATCCAGCCGGCCACCATCACCGGCCAGTACCTGGCGGTGAACTACCGCCGCGATGCGGCCGGGCTGGTGAGCGACGTGTGGATCCTCACGCCGACCGAGGCCAGCGCCGAGCGCGCGCAGCTCAACAAGCCCTTCCTGAACTTCTGGCCCTTCGTCTCCGCCGCCGAGAACGAAGCGCGCTGAGCCCCGCCTTTCCGTTTTCAAGCCAAAAGTGGCTGCAGCGCCCGCCAGCTGGGCGCGAATAGCTATTGATTCCATAGCAACGGGAGTTGCACCATGACCACCTCCACCCCCCCGTCCCGCAAGGTCTTCATCAAGACCTTCGGCTGCCAGATGAACGAGTACGACTCGGACAAGATGGCCGATCTGCTCGCCGCCGCCGAGGGCTACACGCCTACGCAGGACGTGGAGGAAGCCGACCTGATCCTCTTCAACACCTGCTCGGTGCGCGAGAAGGCACAGGAGAAGGTGTTCTCCGACCTGGGCCGCGTGCAGCACCTGAAGGCCAAGGGCGTGAAGATCGGCGTCGGCGGCTGCGTCGCCAGCCAGGAGGGCGACGCCATCATCCAGCGCGCGCCCTATGTCGACGTGGTGTTCGGCCCGCAGACGCTGCACCGCCTGCCGGAGATGCTGGCGCGCCGCGAGGCCGAGAAGCGCCCGCAGGTGGACATCTCCTTCCCCGAGATCGAGAAGTTCGACCACCTGCCTCCCGCGCGCGTCGAGGGCGCGACGGCCTACGTGTCGATCATGGAAGGCTGCTCCAAGTACTGCAGCTATTGCGTGGTGCCCTACACCCGCGGCGAGGAGGTCAACCGCCCGCTGGACGACGTGCTGGTGGAGGTCGCGGGCCTGGCCGACCAGGGCGTGCGCGAGATCACGCTGCTGGGCCAGAACGTCAACGCGTACCGCGGCCGGATGGGCGACACGGCCGAGATTGCCGACTTCGCGCTGCTCATCGAGTACATCGCCGAGATCCCGGGCATCGAACGCATCCGCTACACGACCAGCCACCCGAACGAGTTCACGCCGCGGCTGATCGAGGCCTACGCCAAGGTGCCGCAGCTGGTGAGCCACCTGCATCTGCCCGTGCAGCACGGCAGCGACCGCATCCTGATGGCGATGAAGCGCGGCTACACGGCCATGGAATACAAGAGCACGATCCGCAAGCTGCGCGCCATCCGCCCGCAGCTCGCCCTGTCGAGCGACTTCATCGTCGGCTTCCCCGGCGAGACCGACGACGACTTCGCGCGGATGATGAAGCTGATCGAGGACGTCGGCTTCGACGCCAGCTTCAGCTTCATCTTCAGCCCGCGTCCCGGCACCCCGGCGGCGCAGTTGCACGACGACACGCCGCACGAGGTCAAGCTGCGGCGCCTGCAGCACCTGCAGAAGACCATCGACGACAACGTCAGGCGTCTGTCCGACGCGCTGGTCGGCACCACGCAGCGCATCCTGGTCGAAGGGCCGTCGAAGAAGAACGCGGCCGAGATGATGGGCCGCACCGATTGCTTCCGCGTCGTCAACTTCGAGGCGCCTGCGCAGCTCGTCGGTCAGATGGTGGACGTGAAGATCACCCGCTCGCTGTCGCACACGTTGCGGGGTGAAGTGGCATGACATGCGGACAGCCGAACGCGAAGGACGCCAAGGTTACGCGAAGGCCGCGAAAGAACTTCCTTCCAAGCTGTTTCATGCTTTTTTCGCGCTCTTTGCGAAACCTTCGCGTCCTTCGCGTCCGGCTGCCCGATTTCGCGGCCTTCGGTCAGGAGCTTCGCCGCTGATGCCCACCCGTCACCGCGCGCGCGGCTCCTTCCAGCAACTGCTGCTCTTCGCGTTCCTGCTCATCACCGCGCTGCTGCTCGGCGTGGTGCTGCGCGCGGTGTCGCAGTACGACAAGCTGATCGTGCAGAGCCGCGACGCCGCACGCAGCGCGCTGCAGCTGTCGGGCGCGGCGCAGACGCTGGCCGAGCGCAGCGCGGCCATGGAACGCTCGGGCCGGCAGTCGCTGGTGCTCAACGACGCCGTGCTGCGCCGCCGCTTCAACGATGCGGCGCGCGATGCGCAGGCGGTGGTGCAGCGGCTGGTCGACAACGGGCTGCTGCCGCAATCGGCCGAGCAATGGCGCGCGCAGCTGGGCGTGATCGAGGGCCTGATGAGCGGCTCGCAGGACACCGCCCTGTCGCGCGAGGGCTCGATGGCGATCCAGTTCCGCGAGCTGGACACGCTCAACACGCAGATCGCGCAGCAGGCGCAGTTCCTGATCGAGACGCAGAACAACGCCCTGGCCGAGCGGCTGGAGCGCGCGCGGCGGCGGCTGATGCAGCAGGTGATCGCGGCCAGCGGGCTGGCGATCGCGATGGCGCTGGCCTTCGGCATCTGGCTGGCGCGGCCCTTCAAGCGGCTGGAACGCGCCATCCACGGGCTGGGCGAGAACCGGCTCGAGGATCCCATCGACATCCGCGGCCCCGCCGACGTGCGACGCGTGTCGCAGGAGCTGGACTGGCTGCGCCTGCGCCTGATGGAACTCGATGCCGACAAGGCGCGCTTCCTGCGGCACGTCTCGCATGAACTCAAGACCCCGCTGGCCGCATTGCGCGAGGGCGTGTCGCTGCTGGAGGATGGCGTGACCGGCGCGCTGACGCCCGCGCAGCGCGAGGTGGCGCAGATCCTGAACCAGAACACGCTGGCGCTGCAGGGGCAGATCGAGGCGCTGCTGCGCTTCAACGCCGCCGCCTTCGAGGCCCGCCAGCTGAGCCGCCAGCGCACGCCCCTGCTGCCGCTGATCGAGCAGCAGATCGAGGCGCAGCGCCTGCAGTGGCAGGCGCAGGGCCTGACGGTGCGCGCCGAGGGCGAGCCGCTGACGGTGGTGGTGGACCCGGTGAAGATCGGCACCGTGCTGGCCAACCTGCTGTCGAACGCCATCCGTTTCTCCGCGCGCGGCGGCACCATCCAGTTCACCGTGTCCAGCACCGTCGACCTGGCCATCATCGAGGTGGCCGACGCCGGACCGGGCATCGCCGCCGACGACCGCGACCGCATCTTCGAACCCTTCTTCCGCGGCGAGCGCCAGCCCGAACACGCCGTGAAAGGCACTGGCATCGGCCTGTCCATCGTGCAGGAGTACATTGCTGCCCATGGCGGACGGATCGAACTGCTGCCGAGCAGCGCGTCCGATGGCCCCGGTGCACGTTTCCGCATCGAACTGCCGCGCTCCGCCTGAGCCCCCCTTTCCCCCACACCATGCTGCATCCGATCGCTCGCAGATCCTCCGCCGTGGCACTGGCCGTGCCGCTGCTGCTGGTGGGCTGCGCCACCTCCGCCCCGCCCGCACCGGCGCCTGCGCCTGCGCCCGCACCCGCGGCAGCACCGGCGCCGGCCCCGGCACCCGCCGCACCCCCGCCCATCCTCCCCGTCGAGGCGGAGCCGAGGGCGCCGGCGACACAGCTGGTGCCGCCCTCGCCCGGGCCCGTCGGCGCCATGCTGGCCTACGCGGACCGTGTCCGCGGGCTGTCCTCCAACGACCTTCAGGCCGAGATCAACCGCCTGGGCGAAACCGGCGACACGCCCGCGCTGCAGATGCAGCTCGGCCTGGCGTTGTCGCAGACGCGTTCGCCGCCGGACCTCGCGCGCGCGCTGGGCCTCATGCAACGCGTCGCGGCGAACAGCACGCCCGATGGCCTGGCCCTGCAGCCGCTGGCCCGGCTGCTCGCCTCGCGCTTCCTGGAGCAGCGCCGCGTGGAGGACGACCGCGACCGCCAGGTGCAGCAGCTGCGCGACGCGCAGCGCCGCATCGACCAGCTCAACGACCGCATCGAGGCGCTGCGTGCCATCGAGCGCAGCTTCAGCCGCCCGGCGGCACCGGCGCCGGCGCCCGCACCGGCGCCCAACGGCGCCAAGCCCTGAAAGACGAACGGATGGCCGATTCGCCCGCAACGCCCGGCAACGGCGCCCGCATCCTGGTCGTCGATGACGACGCCGACCTGCTGCGCCTGCTGTCGCTGCGCCTGCAGGGCGCGGGCTACCAGGTCACGGCCGTGACCTCGGCCGAGTCGGCCCTGACGCAGCTGGAGATCGAGCACCCGCGCCTCGTGCTCAGCGACGTCAAGCTGCCCGGGCGCGACGGGCTGCAGCTCTTCGACGAGATCCGCAAGCGCCATCCGACGCTGCCCGTCATCCTGCTCACCGCGCACGGCACGATCCCCGACGCGGTGGAGGCCACGGCGCGCGGCGTGTTCACTTACCTGACCAAGCCCTACGAGGCGCGCGAGCTGCTCGACAAGATCCAGCAGGCGCTGGCCCTGGGCGCGCCCGCGGCCACGCCGGCCGCGGCAGGCGACGAGAGCTGGCGCAGCGAGATCGTCAGCCGGTCCAGCCGCATGGCGGAGGTGCTCGCGGAGGCCCGCATGGTGGCCAAGACCGACGCCAGCGTGCTGCTGCGCGGCGACTCCGGTGCCGGCAAGGAGGTGCTCGCGCGCGCCATCCACAAGGCCAGCGACCGCGCGAGGAAGCCCTTCGTGGCCGTCAACTGCGGCGCCATTCCCGAGGCGCTGCTCGAGTCCGAGCTGTTCGGCCACGTCAAGGGCGCCTTCACCGACGCGCACGCCAACCACAAGGGCCTGTTCCAGCAGGCCGACGGCGGCACGCTGCTGCTCGACGAGATCGGCGACATGCCCCCTGCCCTGCAGGTCAAGCTGCTGCGCGTGCTGCAAGAGCGGGCCGTGCGGCCGGTGGGGTCGACGCAGACCTTCCCGGTCGACGTGCGCATCATCTCGGCGACGCACCGCGACCTGGACCTGGCGATGGAGAGCGGCCAGTTCCGCGAGGACCTGTACTACCGGCTGAACGTCGTCACCCTCACGCTGCCGACGCTGGCCCAACGTCGCGAGGACATCCCGCTGCTGGCCAACCACTTCCTGCAGCGGCTGGCCGGCAAGTACGGCAAGCGGCTGTCGGGCTTCGCCCCCGAAGCGCTGAAGGCGCTGACCACGGCGCCGTGGCCGGGCAACGTGCGACAGCTGTTCAACGTGGTCGAGCAGGTGTGCGCGCTGTCGAGCTCGCCGCTGATTCCGCTGGCGCTGGTCCAGCGGGCCCTGCGGGTGCCGTCCGTCGAAGTGCAGACCTATGCCGAAGCCAAGCAGCGCTTCGAGCGGGAGTACCTGGTCGGCCTGTTGAAACTCACTGACGGCAACGTCGCCGATGCCGCGCGGCTGGCGGACCGCAACCGCACGGAGTTCTACCGCCTGCTGCAGAAGCATGAACTCACTCCAGGCCACTTCAAGGCCGAGGGTGTCGCCGGGCCAAGCGATGCTGTCGCCGAGTAGCGACAGGCCTAAGTCCTTGATTTCATTGGATTTCGCTGTGGCAAGTGCCGGCCTTGTCGGGCTTTGGCGACAAAAACGGGGGCTTTGAGGCCTTTCGGCCGAAAACGCCGCCAAAAACGCCTCAAAAATCGACCTAAGTCGTTGATTTAAAAATAAAAAACCGCTCTGGCACAGGCTTTGCAGCCTTGTGGGCATGAGCACTCTCACCAGCCCCTCTTTCGCACTGCGTCCGCAGCGCGATGGCGCGCGTCAGAAACACATTCACGCCGCGCGGCCCCGCGCCGCCGGCCAGGCCCTCGGCGCGCTGAACGCGGCCGGCGCCACCGCCACGGACAGCGTGTTCAAGCGCTTCCCGTCCATCGGCGACACCCCCTCGTCCAAGCAACGTTGGTAAGAAGGACTGCGTCCATGAAGCCGAACGAATTCTCTCAACTGAAGGTCCTGACCCCGGCCGACTTCTCGCACCGCAGCCCGGTGCGCGAGGAGCGTCACCCGAACTCGGTCACGGCCCCGCCCGTCAACCGCGGCTCGATGACGCCGCGCCCGTGGCGCGGCTTCTGGAACAGCATCGGCACCGCCCTGCTGCTCAAGCTCGGCGCAGGCGGCCGCCAGGCGGCGCCCGAAGTCGCCCAGTTTCCGAAGCAGCCCTGGGAGCGCGCCGCCAGGCAGCGTCGTGCGGTCTTCATGCTGCTGGCCGTGCTCAGCACGGTGATGGCCTCGACGCTCTTCGCGCAGGTGCAGCCCGACTACGACAACCTGTGGCTCGAGTACGGCCAGATCGGCCTGTACGGCCTGCTGTCGGGCTGGGTCGTGACCGGCTTCGTCACGGCGCTGATGGGCTTCTACGTCTCCGTTCGCGGCGACAAGCATGCGCTCTCGGCCAAGCAGGTCGCGAACCACCCGATGAACCCCGAGGCACGCACGGCGATCATCATGCCGATCTGCAACGAGGACGTCGCCACGGTGTTCGCCGGCCTGCGCGCCACCTGCGAATCCGTCGCCAACACCGGCCACGCGCAGCAGTTCGACGTGTTCGTGCTGTCGGACAGCTACAACCCCGAGATCGCCAAGGCCGAACGTGCCGCGTGGGAAGAGCTGCGCGCCGCGCTGGCCGAGCATCCGAACCAGCCGCAGGTCGAGGTCTACTACCGCCTGCGCACCCGCCGCACGCACCGCAAGGCCGGCAACGTGGCCGACTTCTGCCGCCGCTGGGGCAAGGACTACCGCTACATGGTCGTGCTCGACGCCGACTCGGTCATGAGCGGCGACTGCCTGACGTCGATGGTCAAGCTGATGGAAGCCAACCCGAGCGCCGGCATCATCCAGACCGCCACGCAGGCCATCGGCCATGTGACGCTGCACGCCCGCGCCCAGCAGTTCGCCAGCCGCGTGACCGGCCGCCTGTTCACCCTGGGCATGCAGTTCTGGCAGCTCGGCGAGTCGCACTACTGGGGCCACAACGCGATCATCCGCGTCGAGCCCTTCATGAAGCATTGCGCGCTGGCCCCGATCAAGGGCACCGGCGGCATGTCGGGCGGCATCATGTCGCACGACTTCGTCGAGGCCGCGCTGATGCGCCGTGCCGGCTATCACGTGTGGCTGGTGTCCGACCTGGTCGGCAGCTACGAGCAGCAACCGCCGGACCTGCTGGCCGAACTGCAGCGTGACCGCCGCTGGTGCCAGGGCAACCTGCAGAACGCCCGTCTGATGGCCGAACCCGGCATTGCCCCGGTCCACCGCGCGATGTTCGTCACCGGCACCATGGCCTACGTGTCGGCGCCTCTGTGGCTGGCCTTCCTGACCCTGGGCACCGCCCTGTGGCTGACCGGCTCGAGCCTGGTCGAGCACTGGATGGTGATGCCGATGGAACTGGCCGGCCTGTGGCTGTGGACGCTGTGCCTGCTCTTCCTGCCCCGCATCCTGGGCATCACGGCCGTGCTGATGCGCGGCGAGCAGAAGCAGTACGGCGGCGTGGCCAGCCTGCTCAAGAGCGCCGTGCTCGAGAGCGCGATGGCGATCGTCCAGGCCCCCGTGCGCATGCTGGCCCACTCGCTGTTCGTGGTCGTGGCTCTGACCGGCATCAAGCTGGACTGGAAGTCGCCCCCGCGGGAAGCCGCCGCCGTGCCGTGGCGCGAAGCCGCCGCCCGCCTGCTGCCGATGAGCGGCATCGTGGCGGCCCTGGGTGTGGCCGTGGCCCTCATCGACGCCAGCGCCCTGGTGTGGCTGATGCCCGTCGCCCTGCCGCTGCTGCTGGCCATCCCGATGGCCGTCGTGACCAGCCAGATCGCCCTCGGTACCAGCATGCGCGAAGCGAACTTCCTGCTGATTCCGGAAGAGTCGCGTTCGCCGGCCGTGCTGCGCCGCGCCTGGATGCACGCCGATCGCCTGGCCCAGCCGAAGTCGCTGCTGGCCAGCTGATGCTGCGGAATCGATAGCTGCCGACGCCCGCGTGGCGGGCGTTCCAGCCCGATTCGATACCCCAAGAAAAAGCCCGCATGCGCGGGCTTTTTCTTTGGTCGAGACGCCTGCTGCGCTATTTGGCCAAGGCCTTGAGCGCCAGCTTGATGCCCTCGCTCACGCCCACATCCTTGGGCAGGGTCTTGAGCGTGGCCGCGGCTTCCTTGTCGCTGTATCCGAGCGCCAGGAGCGCCTGCAGGATGTCGGCCTGCGCGTCGCTCGCCGGTTGTGCGGCGCCCGCGCCGGCACCCAGCGCGTCGCCCAGCTTCCCTTTGAGTTCGAGCAGCAGGCGCTCGGCCGTCTTCTTGCCGATGCCGGGGATCTTGACCAGGCGACCCGCCTCCTGCAGCGACACCGCCTGCGCCAGCTCGTTCACGCTCATGCCCGAGAGCACGCCCAACGCCGTGCGCGGGCCCACCCCGGCGATCTTGATGAGCTGGCGGAACGCCGCCCGCTCGTCGGCCGAGCCGAAGCCGTAGAGGATCTGCGCGTCCTCACGCACCACGAAATGCGTGAGCAGCGACACCTTCTCGCCCACCTGCGGCAGGTTGTAGAAGGTGCTCATCGGCACGTCGACCTCGTAGCCCACGCCATGGCAGTCGATCACCACCTGGGGCGGGGTGCGTTCGGAAAGGGTGCCGGTGAGTTTGCCGATCATGGAATCAAGGGGAAGTCCAGGCGAAATAAGCGATGCCTTCGTCCTGGAACTGGGGGTACTTGGCGATCACGCTCGCCCGTTCGGTGCCGCTGATCGTATAGAAGTGCGTCTCGGTCTTCACGTTGTAGAAGCGGTACATGGGCGACGCCCCGCCGCCCGCGGCACCGTTGACGTACCACGCCACGCCCTCGTACGAGAACTGCGCGTACTTTGCGCGTACCTGATCGCGCTCCTGGGCACTCACGGTGAAGAAATGGGCACCGGTCTTGGTGTTGTAGAAGCGATAGACCGGCGTCGTGCCGTCGCTTTGAGACGCGTCGGCATAGAAACCGATGCCCTCGTAAGAGTACTGCGGATACTTGGCGCGCACGCTGTCGCGCTCGACCGCGCTCACCGTGTAGAAGTGGGTGCCGGTCTTCGTGTTGTAGAAGCGGTAGATCGGCACGTGCGAGCCGGGCGTCGCGGGCGTCGCCGGCACGGTGGTCGGCGTTCCGCCGAGCCATTTGTACAGCGCGGCGTTGTACGCGACGTCAAAGCGGCCGAAGTATTCGTTGTCGTTTGGCGCGGTGCAGGACGAGTAGCCGCCGTAAAGCTGACCCACGAGGTACGGGGCTCCATTCACCTTCATGAACAGCCCGCCGCCGCTGCTGCCGCTCAAGGTCGTCCCGACGCTCCAGTTCACCTTGAGGAAGTTGCTGGGCGTCACTAGAGCGCAGTTGCTCGGTCCCGAGGCCGAGCCACAGGTGGCGGCCGGCCCGGTGGAGACCCCCTCGCTGTACTTCTGGTAGTCGCCGCCCGGATGATGGATGCTGAAGACGGATGTCGTGCCGGACAGCCCACCCGGTGCCGAAGCGGCATAGCGAACGCCAGCCGGCGGAATCCCATTGAGCCGCAGGAAGCTGGTGTCGGTCTGGCTGCTGTTGTACAGCAGTGTCGCCCCTGCTTTCGTCTGCGTCGCGGCTGCGGCAACCGTCGGGCTGTTGCAGCTCGCGGAGCGGTAGAACCAATACGTCGCCAAGCTGCTGGCCGAAGTCTGGGTGGAGATGCAGTGGTTGGCGGTCAGCAGGTAGGGTGTGCCGGACGACTTGTCGTCGTTGAGCAAGGTACCGGTGCACAGGTAGGTGGTGGAGCCCACGAGGAAGTTCAGCTGTGCCACCGACTGCGACGTGGCACCGCCCGCCTCGCCTGTGCAATTGACGTCCACCGAGCAGGAGCCATCCGCCTTCTGGATGCTGGCGACGTCCTTGGCGTCCAGGTAGATGTGCGACAACGCGGGAATCGCCACCTCGACCGTGTCCGTCGGGACGCCAGGCGGCACTTCGAACTCGATCGTGATCGCGTCGCCGCCCAGGTTGGGCGACCACCAGGTGTGCGCATCCTCGCCGGTGTCGCCGGCGTCGAGATTGCGCTGGATCGTGGACTGGATTTCCTGGGTGGCGACCTGGTAGGCCTCGCGGCTGCCATCCGAATGGAAACGGACCAGCCCGCCCAGCGGCAGGCTGTAGACCCGCAGACCCACGCGCACGCCGAAGGCGCCCTCGGACTGGAAGCGCAACGCCGCCACCTTGCCGCCGCGCCGCGACGGCTTCCAGTCGAGCAGGGCCGACACGCGCGCCTTGTCGGCAGTGTCGTTCAGGGCACGTCCTTGCCCGATGCGGACCGGAATCGGCGCGCTCGACGCCATCTTCTCGACCGACACCTCGCCAGCCGAAAGAACACCAAGCCGGATCTGGCGTGCCGCCGGTGCATCCTTGGGATCGCGACTCACGAACGGGCTGACATCCGCTTTCTCGGCGCCGTCGCTGATGCCGCCTTCGATGAACCGGGTCGGTTCGCTTCCTGCCCTCGGGACCGTCGCGGTGCCGCCTGACGCCGAGGCGGCCGAAGACCCCGGCTGCGTGGAGTCGACCGACGATGCGGTCGCCGCAGCTTCAGTCGAAGCCGACGACTGGGCCGCCACGGGCGCGGACACGCCGCCGCCACCCGATCCACCGCCGCAGCCCGTCAATACCAGCACGGCAGCCAGACCGACTGCCATCCACTCCCTGCTTGTTCGCATGCTTCACTCCCGGTAAGTCATCGGCTGGCGCCGATTGTGCTGCACGAAGCAACTTCTTACACCCTGTTCTCGAAGGGGTCGCGGCGTCGGCCGTGGCAGAGCACCGGTGCGCAAGGCCAGGGTTGCCTATCATGCGGATTCCAATCCTCGTCGTCCTGCCCCTTGCTCCTCCGCCACACCTTCACCCCCCCCAACAACACCCGCCTGTCCCACCTGTGCGGCCCGCTGGATGCCCACCTTCGTCAGATCGAGGACGCGCTGGGCGTGAAGATCGCCCACCGGCACGAGGCCTTCAAGGTCGACGGTCCCAAGGCCAAGGCCGAGCGGGCGATGGAGACACTGCAGGCGCTCTACGAGATCGCGCAGCGGCCCATCGACGCGGCCGTGGTCCAGCTCACGCTGGCGGGCGACAGCAGCATGGCCGAGGACGAGGACGGCGCGATGACGCTGGCCACGCGGCGCGCCAACCTGCGCGCGCGCACGCCCAACCAGAGCGTCTACCTCGACAACATCGCGAACCACGACATCACCTTCGGGATCGGCCCCGCCGGCACCGGCAAGACCTACCTGGCCGTCGCCTGCGCAGTCGACGCGCTGGAGCGCTCGGCGGTGCAGCGCATCGTGCTCACCCGGCCGGCCGTCGAAGCGGGCGAGCGCCTGGGCTTCCTGCCGGGCGACCTGACGCAGAAGGTCGACCCCTACCTGCGGCCCCTGTACGACGCGCTCTACGACCTGATGGGCTTCGAGAAGGTGGCCAAAGCCTTCGAGCGCAACGCGCTGGAGATCGCGCCGCTGGCCTTCATGCGCGGGCGCACGCTGAACAATGCCTTCGTGATCCTCGACGAGGCGCAGAACACCACGCCCGAGCAGATGAAGATGTTCTTGACGCGCATCGGCTTCGGCAGCAAATGCGTGGTGACGGGCGACGTGAGCCAGATCGACCTGCCCAAGACGCAGACGAGCGGCCTGATCGACGCCGAGCGCGTGCTCAAGCGCGTGCAGGGCCTGGCGTTCACGCATTTCAACAGCGGCGACGTGGTGCGCCACCCGCTGGTGGCGCGGATCGTGGATGCCTACGACGCCACCCGCAAGCGCACCTGAGGCCGCGACTGCTATGCAATTGATAGCTGGCCGCGCAGGCAGTGCGGCTGCTCCCGCTCTTTTTTCTTCGAAGGCGCTGTGACCGTGGCCCTGCCCGACCTCTCCCTGTCGCTGCAGTTCGGTCGCTTCGACGGCGTCGCCCGGCACCGCGCCGCGCTGCCGCGCCACCGGGTGGCGCGCTGCATCCGCCATGCGCTGGCGCTGCCCGGCGAGCTGACCGTGCGCATCGTCGACGCCGACGAAGGCCAGCGCCTGAACCGCGAGTTCCGCGGCAAGGACTACGCCACCAACGTGCTGACCTTCGACTATTCGCAGTCACCGATGGTCATGGCCGACCTGGTGCTGTGCGCGCCCGTCGTCGCGCGCGAAGCCAGGGAACTGCGCGTCACGCTGACCGACCACTACGCCCACCTGCTGGTGCACGGCACGCTGCACGCGCAGGGCTGGGACCACGAGACCGGCGAAGCTGACGCCGAGGCCATGGAAGCGCGCGAAATCGAGATCCTCGCCGGCCTGGGCGTTCGCAACCCCTACCGCCAGCGCTGAGACGCCATGGCCAACGACCCGGGCGATCGCCCCGACGACTGGCTGTCGCGCTGGCTGCCGCTGCTCGAGGCCAGCGTCGCCATGCTGCCGGCGCCCCGGTGCTCGAACTGGGCTGCGGCTGGTGGCGCGCATCCGCCACGTCCTTGCGCCCGGCGGCCTGCTCGTGTGCCGTCTGAACTCGGTGCACGACCTGCACCACGGCGCGCAGGCCGGCACGCCGATCGACGCGGCGGACCTGCACTTCGTGCGCGTCGACGGCTGGAACAAGCGCTTCTTCGACCGGGCGCAGGTCGAAGCGTTGTTCGCCCGCGGCTGGCGCTGGCATCACCTCGAGGAACGCACGGTGATGCGCTACCGCCTGCCCAAGGTGCTGTGGGAGGCGGTGCTCGCGCGTGACGGCGATTGAGCCGGAATCGGGCTGCAGTGCCCGGCGTGCCTGGGCAATCAGCTATGAAATCTGTAGCGGAATGGTGACCGGCCCGTCGTTCACCAGATGCACTTTCATGTCGGCCGCGAAGATGCCCGTCGCCACTTCGTGATGCGCGGCGCGGGCCTTCGCCACGAACAGGTCGTAGAGCCGGCGACCCTCGTCGGGCGGTGCCGCGCCGGTGAAACTGGGCCGGTTGCCGCCGCTCACGTCGGCCGCCAGCGTGAACTGGCTCACCAGCAGCAGGCCGCCGCCGACATCCTGCACGCTGCGGTTCATCTTGCCCGAACTGACAGCCCCCCGGCTCGCCACTGCGTGTGCTTCGCCACCCCCCGAGCGGGAGGCGCTGCCGCCTGGGGGCGGCCCGGCGGCGACAGCATCATCCGAGAAGATCCGCAGCTTCAGGATCTTGGCCAGCAGGCGTTCGCCAGCGGCCTCGGTGTCGCCCCGCTCAGCGCACACCAGCACCAGCAGGCCGTGGCCGATGCGGCCGACCACCTCGCCGCCGACCTCCACGCGCGCCTCGCTCACGCGCTGCAGCACCGCCTTCATGCCGCACCTTTGCCATCGGCCTCGGTGCGCGCATGGCCGTCGAGCTGCACCGCGCGCGCCTCCATGGTCAGCGGCAGCAGCTGCAGGGTGACGCGCAGGCCGGGCACGGCGTCCATCAGCGCCTGCTCCACGCCGTCGCGCAGCGCGGCCGCGCGCTGCAGCGGCCAGTCGCCCGGAACGTGCATGTGCAGGTCGGCGAAGCGGCGCTGCCCGGCCCGGCGCGTGATGATGTCGTCGAAGCGCAGCTGCGGCCCTTCGGGCACACGGGCGACGAAGCGGTCCAGTGCGGCGTGCAGGGCCTCCTGCGCCTCGGGCTCCAGCGCCTGGTCCATCAGGCCCTGGCTCGAGCGCCACACCAGGTGCGCGCCCTCGCGCACGATGTTCAGCGCCACGCCCAGCGCCAGCACCGAGTCCAGCCACAGCCACCCCGTGGCCAGCACGGCCAGCAGACCGACGACCACGGCGGCCGAAGTCCACACGTCGGCCATCAGGTGACGGCCATCGGCCTCCAGCGCGATCGAGCGATGCTCCTCCGCCGCGCGAAACAGCAGGAAGGCCAGGCCGGCATTGAAGGCCGAGCTCACGACCGACAGCGCCAGGCCCCAGCCCAGTTGCTCCAGCGGGTGCGGATGGATCAGGCGGTCGATGGCGGCCCAGCCGATCGCGACCGCGGCGCCGATGATCAGGATGCCCTCGAAGCCGGACGAGAAGTACTCGGCCTTGTGGTGGCCATACGGATGCTCGTCGTCGGCCGGCCGGGTGGCGATGGTCACCATGCCGAGCGCGAATACCGCGCTCGCCAGGTTGACGAAGGACTCCATCGCGTCGGAGATCAGGCCCATCGAATGCGTGATGTAGCCGGCCCAGCCCTTGAGCACGATGGTGACGAGGGCCACGACCACCGACAGGCGCAGCAGCGCCTTCGGGCTCATGGAGGCGCGCGGGGCGGATGAAGGAACGGATGGCACGGCAGGCAGGGGGCGAGGGACGGGCGGCGGATTATCCGGCCCCGCCACGCCTCCAGGAGCGCCTCGCGTACCATTGCGCCCCTCTCGGCTCCCCTGGAGACACCGCATGCCTTTTCGACTGTTGCCCGGCTTCGCCGCCTGCGCGATGTTCCTGGCCAGCGCTGCGGCCGGGGCGCAGACAGCGCCCGCCGCGGCCACCGCACCCCGCGCGGTCGCCAGGCCTGCACCTGCCGCCGACGTGCACGCCGGCTTCATCAAGTCCGTGCAGGGCGACGTCCACCTGCTCAGTGCCGGCGGCGACGCCCGTCTGGCCAGGCCGGGCGACCGCGTCTCGCCCATCGATCGCATCTCGACCGGCCCGGCCAGCGCCGCCAGCCTGGTGCTGCGCGACGGCACGGCACTCGTCCTGGGCCCCGATTCGCGGCTGGACCTCAAGCAGTTCCATTTCGACTCGACCACGCAGGACGGCGGGCTGCTCGTCTCGCTGCTGCGCGGATCGCTGCGCATGGTCAGCGGCCTGATCGGCAAAACCAACCCCGACGCGGTGCGCGTGGACACGCAGACCGCCACCATCGGCATCCGCGGCACGGACTTCATCGTCACGGCCGACGCCCAGCCGTGATGACGATTCGCCGCCGCATCGCACTCGCCACGGGCTGCGCCCTTGCCGTGGTGCTGGGCGCCTGTTCGACGCCCGCCACGCGCGTGGTCCTGCTGCCGCAGGCGGACGGCCGTCCGTCCGCCGTGGTGGTGCGGGCCAAGGGCGGCGAGCAGACGCTCGACAAGCCCTTCCAGCGCGCCACCGCAGCCCTCGGCGCCACCGGCGCGCCGCTGGTCGACGCGGCCGATCCGGCCCAGGTCCGCAAGGACAACGCCACCCTGTTCGAGCTGATGCCGCCGGGGCCGCAGCGCTACACGGTGTACTTCGACGCCGGCGGCACGGTGCTGACCGAGGCCTCGCAGCGCACCGTGCAGGAAATGCTGGCCGCCGCCGCGGCCCGGCCGGGGGCGGACATCGTGGTCACCGGCCACACCGACACGGTGGGCACGGGTGCGCAGAACGATCAGCTGTCGCACCGCCGCGCCGAGGAACTGCGACAGCTGCTCATCCAGCGCGGCTTCCCGGGCCAGCGCATCGAGGCGGCGGGCCGCGGCGAACGCGACCTGGCCGTGCCGACAGCCGACGAGGTCGACGAGCCGCGCAACCGCCGCGTGACGATCGAGGTGCGCTGACGGCGCCTGTGGCACGCGCCGCACGACAGAAGGGGCCCGAGGGCCCCATTCTTGTCACCGTAGCGGATTTTCGAACCGAATCGGGCTCCGGCGCCCGTCCTGCCTGCACGAGCAGCTATCAAAAGATGAGCAGCTCGCGTGTTCCGGCAGGCATCAGGCGAGGTGCACGCGCGCGAACTTGCGCTTGCCCACCTGGACCACGTAACTGCCGGCGCCGAGCTTGAGCCCCTTGTCGCTCACCACGGCCGAATCGATGCGCACGCCGCCGCCGTCGATCAGCCGGTTGCCCTCCGAGGTCGAGGGCGCGAGGTTGGCCTGCTTGAGCAATTGGGCGATGCCCAACGGCGCGCCCGAGAGCGTCACTTCGGGAATCTCGTCCGGCACACCGCCCTTGCTGCGATGGATGAAGTCCTGCTCGGCCGCTTCGGCCGCCTGCGCGCTGTGGAAGCGCGCCGTCAGCTCCTTGGCCAGCAGCACCTTCGCGTCCTTGGGGTTGCGCCCGCCCGCCACCTCGGCCTTCAGCGCCGCGATCTCTTCCAGCGAGCGGAAGGACAGCAGCGTGTACCACTTCCACATCAGCTCGTCGGAGATCGACAGCGTCTTGGCGAACATCGTGTTCGGGTCCTCGCTGATGCCGATGTAGTTGTTCTTGCTCTTCGACATCTTCTCGACGCCGTCGAGCCCCTCCAGCAGCGGCATGGTCAGGATGCACTGGGGCTCCTGGCCGTATTCCTGCTGCAGGTGCCGGCCGACCAGCAGGTTGAACTTCTGGTCGGTGCCGCCGAGTTCGAGGTCGCTCTTGAGCGCGACCGAGTCGTAGCCCTGCATCAGCGGGTAGAGGAATTCGTGGACCGAGATCGACTGCCCGTTCTTGAAGCGCTTGTTGAAGTCGTCGCGCTCCATCATGCGGGCCACCGTGTACTTGGCGGCCAGCTGGATCATCCCGCGCGCGCCCAGCGGGTCGCTCCACTCGGAGTTGTAGCGGATCTCGGTCTTCGATTCGTCCAGCACCAGCTTGGCCTGGGCGAAATAGGTTTCGGCGTTGGACCGGATCTGCTCGGCCGTCAGCGGCGGCCGGGTGCTGTTGCGGCCGGACGGGTCGCCGATCAGGCTGGTGAAGTCGCCGATCAGGAAGATCACCGTGTGCCCCAGATCCTGGAGCTGGCGCATCTTGTTGAGCACCACGGTGTGGCCGAAGTGGATGTCCGGCGCCGTCGGGTCCAGTCCGAGCTTGATGCGAAGCGGCTGGCCGGTGGCTTCAGCGCGCTGCAGCTTCTTCACCCATTCGTCCTGCGGAAGCAGCTCGTCGGCGCCGCGCAGGGAGATTTCTAGCGCCCGTCCTACACCATCGGACGGCGGCTGGCCAATAACAAACTGGGGATTCATTTGGATTTTTGTGGGGAAAGCAACGGCCGAAAGCTATACTCCAGCCGGTTTCTTGAGCGCTGCATTCTAAGCGCCGCTCCTTTTTCGCCCCGCCTGAAGACCTTCGTTGGCCCGCAACTTGCTGGCACAGGCGGTCGCCGAACCCGAGCTGGATTTCTGAGTTGTCCAAACTGATCAACGGCATCCTGGCCGCCGAGGAGCTTGTCGCTTCTCGCATCGCCACCACCGTCAAGACCTATCCGCGTCATCTGACAGCCGCCATCGCCGCGATGCTGCTATGCGCCGGCGGGGGCGCCTTCGCGGTCGCCTCGCTGGGCCCTGACGCGTCCGACCTGCCCATCCACCAGGTGCTCGAGACCGTGGCCCCGCTGCCGGTCGCGAGCCAGAGCGAGGTGCTGGATGCGCTCAGCTTCACGCTGTTCCGCAGCGAGCAGAGCCGCTCCAGCGACACGGCCGAGGCGCTGCTCAAGCGCCTGGGCGTGAGCGACCCGGCCGCCGCCGCCTTCGTGCGCGGCAACGCCGACGCCCGCGCCGCCTTCTTCAACCGCGTCGGCCGCACCATCAACGCCGAGGTCGGGCAGGACAACAGCCTGCGCAAGCTCACGGCGCGCTGGATTCCCGATGGCGACGGCGGCTTCAAGCGCTTCGTGGTCGAGCGGCTGCCCGCCGGCTTTGTCGCCCGCACCGAGACCGACACGCTGACCCCGGCCACGCGCCTGGCCAGCGGCATCGTGCGCAGCTCGCTCTTCGCCGCCACCGACGACGCCCGCATCCCCGACGCCGTCGCCAGCCAGCTGGCCGACATCTTCCAGGGCGACGTGGACTTCCGCCAGCTGCGCAAGGGCGACCGCTTCGCCGTGGTCTACGAGACCTTCGAGGCCGACGGTCAGACCATGCGCACGGGCCGTGTGCTCTCGGCCGAGTTCGAGAACAACGGCAAGACCTGGCAGGCCATGTGGTACCAGGAGCCCGGCCAGAAGGGCGGCTACTACCGCCCCAACGGCGACAGCCTGCGCAAGGCCTACCTGAGCTCGCCGGTCGAGTTCACCCGCGTGTCCAGCGGCTTCGCGATGCGCATGCACCCCATCCTGAACAGCTGGCGCCAGCACAACGGCGTCGACTTCGCGGCGCCCACCGGGACCCCGGTGCGCACCGTGGGCGACGGCACGGTCGATTTCGCCGGCCAGCAGAACGGCTACGGCAACATCGTCATCGTCGGCCACCGCAACGGCCAGCAGACGGCCTATGCCCACCTCTCGCGCATCGACGTCAAGGAAGGACAGTCCGTGAGCCAGGGCCAGTCGATCGGCGCCGTGGGCTCCACCGGCTGGGCCACCGGGCCGCACCTGCACTTCGAGTTCCGCATCAACGGCGAGTACCACGACCCGACGACGATCGCCCAGCAGGACGGGGGGCAGCCCATCTCCGCCGCGGCGCGCCCCGCCTTCGAGAAGGTCGCCAAGGCCACGCGCACCGAGCTGGCCGCCGCCTTCTCGGTGGTCCAAGCCAGCGCCGACTGAGCGCCTCGCTCGCGCCGTCACAATCCGAAGCGCCGCTGTTGCGGCGCTTTTTCTTTGGGAAACCTCGCCGCCATGGCCGCAGAACTCTTCATCGGGCTGATGTCCGGCACCTCGCTCGACGGCGTGGATGGTGTGCTGACCGACCTGTCCGGCGGCGGCATCGCCGTGCGGGCGCACGCGAGCGCGCCCTTTCCCGTCGCGCTGCGCGAGGAGTTGCTCGCGCTCAACCGCTCCGACGGCGCCAACGAACTGCACCGCGCGGCACTCGCCGGCAACGGGCTCGCCCGCGTGTACGCCGAGGTCGTGCGCATGCTGCTCGCCAAGGCAGCCCAGGAAGCCGCGCAGATCGTCGCCATCGGCGCCCACGGCCAGACCGTGCGCCACCGCCCCGGCGAGTTCGACGGCACCGGCTACACCCTGCAATTGAACAACCCGGCCCTGCTGGCCGAGCTGACCGACATCGACGTGGTGGCCGACTTCCGCACGCGCGACCTCGCGGCCGGTGGGCAGGGTGCACCGCTGGTGCCGGCCTTCCACGCGGCGCTCTTCGGGCGGGCCGACGAGACGGTGGCGGTGCTCAACCTCGGCGGCATCGCCAACCTGAGCGTGCTGCCGCCGGCTGCCCAGGCTGAAAGCCGCGCGGTGCTCGGCTTCGACTGCGGACCGGCCAATGCGCTGATGGACCACTGGTGCCAACGCCACCGCGGCGCGCCCTTCGACGCCGGCGGCGCCTGGGCCGCCAGCGGCCGCGTTCATGCCGGCTTGCTGTCCCGCCTGCTCGCGGAGCCCTACTTCGCGCGGCCCGCGCCCAAGAGCACAGGCCGCGACCTGTTCCATTCCGAGTGGCTCGCCGCGGCGCTCGCCAAGGAGGCGCCGCTTGCCGCCCAGGACGTGCAGGCCACGCTGGCCGAACTCACGGCGGAAAGTGCCGCCCGGGCCGTGCACGAGGCCGCCAGCGACGCACGCACGCTGATCGTCTGCGGCGGCGGCGCGCTCAATGCACACCTGATGGCGCGGCTCGCAGCCCTGCTGCCGGGCGTGGGGGTGCTGTCTTCCGAAGCACGCGGCCTGCCGCCGCAGCAGGTGGAAGCCACGGCCTTCGCCTGGCTGGCGCGGCGCACCGTTCGACGCGAGCCGGGAAACTTGGCGAGCGTGACCGGCGCCCGCGGCGCGCGGGTGCTGGGCGCCGTTTACCCGGCCTGAGTTTTCAAGCCCAAAGAGGCTACAGCGCCCGTGGGATGGGCGCTTATCGCTATCGAAATAATAGCAATCAGCCGTGCCCGGACACTTCCGGGCCATCGAGCTGCGGCGCCCGGGCCTCGGCGGGCAGCTGCCAGAACACGGCCGCCGAGGCGAGCGTGATCAGCCCCACCGTCACGAAGGTCGCCTGGAAGGCTTCGAGCGCCGCGCCGGGCGTGCCGGTGCCGCCGAAGGCCGCGCTGAAGCCCGACAGCACCGCGCCGGCCACGGCCACGCCCAGGCTCATCGCCAGCATCTGCACCATCGACAGCAGGCTGTTGCCGCTGCTGGCGCTGGCGCCGTCCAGGTCCTTCAGCGTGATGGTGTTCATGGCCGTGAACTGCAGCGAGTTGAAGGCGCCGAAGGCCGCGAGCTGCAGCACGCGCAGCCAGATCGGCTCGCCCGGCGTGGCCAGGGCGAAGCTGGCCATCAGCAGGCCGATGATCGCGGTGTTGCCCACCAGCACGTTGCGATAGCCGAAGCGCAGGATCAGCGGCGTCGCGACCCGCTTCATCGCCATGCCGGCGAGTGCCGTGGGCAGCATCATCAGCCCCGCCTGCAGGGGCGAATAGCCCAGGGAGATCTGCAGCGAGATCGGGATCAGGAAAGGCATCGCCCCGCTGCCCAGCCGGCAGAACAGGTTGCCCAGCAGCCCCACCGACAGCGTGCGCACGCGGAACAGCTGGGTCGAGAACAGCGGCTGAGGGTGCCGCACCGCATGCAGCCAGTAGACCACCAGCGCCGCGAAACCGAAGACGCCCAGCACCAGAGTGCCGGCCTGGCGCAGGCCCAGGTCGGAGCCGCCCTCGATGGCCAGCGAGATGGCGACCATGCCGAAGGCCAGCAGCGCATAGCCCCAGAGGTCGAAGCGGCCGGTCTGCTCGGCCCGCGCATCGGGCATGAAGCGCTGCGTGGCGACGAGGCCGATGAGCCCCACCGGCAGGTTGATGAGGAAGATCCAGTGCCACGAGGCGTACTGCACCAGCCAGCCGCCGAGCGTCGGGCCCAGCAGCGGCCCGATGAGGCCGGGAATCGCGACGAAGCTCATCGCCTGCAGGAACTCGCCGCGCGGAAAGGTGCGCAGCACCGACAGGCGCCCCACAGGCAGCAGCAGCGCGCCGCCCAGCCCCTGCAGCACGCGCGCCGCCACCAGCTCGCCCAGACCGCGCGAGGCCGCACAGGCCAGGGAGCCGAGCGAGAACAGCGCGATCGCCAGCATGAACACGCGCCGCGTGCCGAAGCGGTCGGCGAGCCAGCCCGAGGCCGGGATCAGCATCGCCATGGTCAGCGAATAGGCCACGATCACCGACTGCATGCGCAGCGGGCTCTCGCCCAGGCTCGCCGCCATCGCCGGCAGCGCCGTGTTGATGATGGTCGCGTCCAGCGTCTGCATGAAGAAGCCGATCGCCACCAGCCACAGCAGCACGCGGCGGCTGGCGGCATCGGGCGGCGGATCGGGGATGGCGGGCGTCGGAGCGCTCATGGTGTTCTGGCTTTCTGGCGCGGGGCGCCGCGGCCGACGGCAGACGCGGCGGGAACGAAAAAGCCGCCCGAAGGCGGCTGGACCGGTGACAGGTGGGGCGCGGGGTGGTGGTCGGTGTGCGCCCGCCCGGTCAAGATGCGAATCAGGCCGAGAAGCTCGAGCCGCAGCCGCAGGTGCTGGTGGCGTTCGGGTTCTTGATCACGAACTGGGCGCCTTGCAGGTCTTCCTTGTAGTCGATCTCGGCGCCGACCAGGTACTGGTAGCTCATCGCGTCGATCAGCAGCGACACGCCATTCTTGGTCATCGTCGTGTCGTCGTCGTTCGTGATCTCGTCGAAGGTGAAGCCGTACTGGAAGCCCGAGCAGCCGCCACCCTGCACGAATACGCGCAGCTTCAGGTCGGGATTGCCCTCTTCGGCGATCAGGTCCGCCACCTTGGCGGCCGCGCTGTCGGTGAAGACGATCGGCTCGGGCATCTGGCTGGGGGTGCTGATGGTTTCGGCAACTGCGCTCATGGATGGTTCTCCGTGGGGACCGCCACTCGCAAGACAGCGGGCGGCCAATGAGGGAAATGCTACCCCAGACAAAGAAAAACCGCCCCGAGGGCGGTCTTTCTTGATACGGCGCACAGCCGAAGTGTTGATATTCGCGTAGCGAGGGCCTGCAGGGCAAGGCGCGAACCGGAACCGGACTCGCGTCCGGTGAGGATTCGCAACGCGGCCATGCAGGTCCGCAGTAGCGAAGATCAGCGCTTCGAGAACTGCTTGCGGCGACGTGCGGAGTGCAGACCGACCTTCTTCCGTTCGACTTCGCGGGCGTCACGGGTGACGAAACCGGCCTGGCTCAGCACCGGCTTGAGGTTCGCGTCGTAGTCGATCAGGGCACGGGTGATGCCGTGGCGGGTCGCGCCGGCCTGACCGGATTCGCCGCCGCCGTGGACGTTGACCTGGATGTCGAAGGTCTCGACGTTGTCGGTCAGCACCAGGGGCTGCTTGGCGATCATGATCGAGGTCTGGCGGCCGAAGAATTCTTCGATCGTCTTGCCGTTCACCGTGATCTTGCCGGTGCCCTTCTTGAGAAACACGCGGGCGACGCTGGACTTGCGACGGCCGGTGCCATTGTTCCAATCACCAATCATCTCAAGGCTCCTTAGATTTCCAGAGCCTTGGGCTGCTGGGCGGTGTGCGGATGCTCTGCACCGCCGTACACCTTGAGTTTCTTGATCATCGCGTAGCCGAGCGGGCCCTTGGGCAGCATGCCCTTGACAGCCTTCTCGAGTGCACGGCCGGGGTGCTTGGCCTGCATGTCGCGGAAGTTGGTGGCCGTGATGCCGCCGGGGAAGCCCGAATGACGGTAGTACACCTTGTCGAGCGACTTGGTGCCGGTGACCTTGAGCTTGGAGGCGTTGACGATGACGATGAAATCGCCGGTGTCGACGTGAGGCGTGTAAATGGCCTTGTGCTTGCCGCGCAGTCGGAGGGCCACTTCGCTGGCTACCCGTCCGAGGACCTTGTCGGTCGCGTCAATCACAAACCACTCGTGCACGACCTCAGCGGGCTTTGCGCTGAAAGTAGACATGAGTTTTCCTAAAAAAGGAGGTTTGCTGAGAGCCCTTTTCCACGGTCGGTCTTCCTCTGGAGGGAAGCTCTTAGGTGGGAGGAATGCCTTCACCCGTAGAGGATCGAAGGCGTCTTTGCCGCGGGGCCCGAAATCGCTGCAAAGCCAACGATTATAGGTCGGCCGGCGCGGCGGGGCAATCTCCGGCGGCCGCCGGGGCTCGAGGCCGCCCAAGCCGACCGACAATCAGGGGTTCGCGGCGGCGGCGCCCGCCACGGCACCGACCGCGCTCTCACCCAGGATCCAGCCCGCCATGTTCAGCTACCGCCACGCCTTCCACGCCGGCAACCACGCCGATGTGCTCAAACACACGGTGCTGATCGCCACCCTCGAGCACCTGCTCGAAAAGCCCGCGCCGATCACGGTGATCGACACCCACGCCGGAGCCGGCCTGTACCGGCTCGACGGCGACTATGCCGGCACCAGCGGCGAGGCGGCCGACGGCGTGCTGCGCCTGCTGGGGCCCGCGGCCGGCGACACGGGGGCGCAAGCGCTGCCGCCGGCTCTCGCCCGCTACCTGGAGGTGGTGCGCAGCTTCAACCGCGAGGGCCAGGCCCGCGTGTACCCGGGTTCGCCCTTCATCACCCATCACCTGCTGCGCGACGAGGACAAGCTCAAGCTCTACGAGCTTCACCCGACGGACGCGCGCACGCTGGATGCCAATATCGCCCAGCTCGACGCCGGCCGGCAGATCGCCGTGCTGCGCGAGGACGGCTTCGGCAGCGCCACCAAGTTCCTGCCGCCACCCTCGCGACGCGCGCTGGTGCTGGTGGATCCGAGTTACGAATTGAAGACCGACTACGCCCGCACGGCGGCCTTCATCGGCGAAGCGGTCAAGCGTTTCGCCACGGGTGTGTACGCCGTGTGGTACCCCATCATTCCCCGGCCCGAAGCACACGACCTGCCGCGCCGGCTCAAGACCCTGGCCAACAAGGCCGGCAAGCCCTGGCTGCATGCGACGCTCACGGTCAAGTCGAGCAAGCTCACGACCAACGCGGCCGGCGAGACGCAGCGACCGGGCCTGCCCGCCAGCGGGATGTTCCTCATCAACCCGCCCTACACGCTGGCCGACCAGTTGCGCCCGGCGCTCGCTCGCCTGGCCGAGGTGCTCGCCCAGGACCGCCACGCCGGCTGCGCCGTGGAAACGGGCGGCTGACGCAGGCTGCGCAGCGGCCCCTCGCGCATTCCGTCACGCCCAGACCGTCGCGTCACACAGCGGGCGTCAGGGAGGGTGCCACGCCGCCAGCAACGCGCCGCGTCACCCCCACGGGGCAAGGGCGTTGCGCCTATCGGCGACGTCGCGTTGCCTGCGCCGTCTTCCTGGGTCGCGCGTCCGGCCGCGGCGCATCGGCAAGGGCCGAGCCGTTCGCGTCATCGGCTGGCGCCACCGCCACGCCGTTGCAGCGCCCGCCGGCGGCATCGATGCGCGTCAGCGCCACCTGCTTGATGCCCAGGCCGACCATCTGGAGTTGCTCCGCGGCCGCCTGGCTCAGGTCGATGATGCGGCCCGCCGCGTAGGGACCCCGATCGTTCACGCGCACCAGCACCTCGCGGCCATTGACCAGGCTGCGAACGCAAAGGCGTGTACCGAAAGGCAAGGTCTTGTGCGCCGCCGTGAAGGCGCCCATGTCGAAGCGCTCGCCGCTGGCCGTCTTGCGCTGGTGGAACTGCAGGCCGTACCACGAGGCGCCGCCGCGCTGGATCACCTCGCCCGGCGGGCCATCGCCGGGCACCCCGTCGTCCGGCGGCAGATCGCCTTCGCTTCCCACGGCCAGGTCATAACGCACCGATGCAACGCGGGAGCGCGGCGCATCGGCCGGCGCTCCGCCCTGCCTGGCCAGCGGACGAAGGGGCGACGCCGATGGCGCGCCCTCACCGGTCCTGGTCCCCGCTCCGGATTCGCCGGGCGGCGTGGTGCAGCCGGCCAGCGCAAGGGCCAGCACGGCAGAGGCCAGCCACCGACCCTGTCGATGCAGCAGGCGGTGCGGTGCCTTCATGCGCGCCAGCCCAGGCCCTGCAGCACACCGAGCGTCGCCGCAGCCTGGTTCATCGTGTAGAAATGGATGGCGGGGGCACCGCCCGCCTGCAGCCGCTCCACCAGCCGCGTCACCACCTCGAGGCCGAAGGCCTTGATCGAGGCCGTGTCGTCGCCGAAGCCCTGCAATCGCAGCCGGATCCAGCGCGGGATCTCGGCCCCGCAGGCGTCGGAGAAGCGCATCAGCTGCGTCGAACTGGTGATGGGCATGATGCCCGGCACGATCGGCACGTCGATGCCCAGTCGGCGCGCATCGTCGACGAAGCGGAAATACGCCTCGGCGCTGAAGAAGTACTGCGTGATCGCCGAATGCGCGCCCGCCTTCACCTTGGTGGCAAAGGCCTGCAGGTCGGCCTCTGCCGAGCGGGCCTGCGGGTGCACTTCGGGATAGCATGCCACCTCGATGCGGAAGTCCTCGCCGCACTCCTCGCGGATGAAGCGCACCAGGTCGCTCGCGTAGTGGAACTCGCCCCCCATGCCGTAGCCGCTGGGCAGGTCGCCGCGCAGGGCCACCAGCCGGCGCACGCCCAGGCGCTTGAGCTCGGCCAGCTGCGTGCGCACGGTTTCGCGCGTGGCGCCGATGCACGAGAAGTGGCTCGCCGCATCCACGCCTTCGGCAAGGATCTCCTGCACGGCGCCGAAGGTGCCGGCCTGCGTGGAGCCCCCCGCGCCATAGGTGACCGAGCAGAACTCGGGTCGCCAGGCGTACAGCTGCTGGCGCACGGCACGCAGCTTGACCACGCCTTCGGGCGTCTTGGGCGGGAAGAACTCGAAACTCAGGGGCAAACGTTCGGGGGTGGCCATCGCCAGGGTCCTCTCGGTGTCTTGTTGTCGTTGTCGTCGTGTCGTCTCAGGCGCGCGCGGCGTGGACGAAGAACTCGCGGTTGCCGTCGCCTCCCGCGATCGGACTGTCCAGCCATTTCAACACACGCAGGCCGGCGCCTTCGCAGGCCGTGCGCAGCCGCTCCTCGACCACGGCGTACAGCGCCGGATCGCGCACGATGCCACCCTTGCCGATCTGCGCAGGCTGCAGTTCGAACTGCGGCTTGACCAGCATCAGCAGGTCGCCCGCCGGCGCCAGCAACAGCGCCAGCGCAGGCAGCACGAGCGTCAGCGAGATGAAGGACAGGTCGCCGACGATCAGGTCGAAGAGCAGCCCCTCTTCGGAGCCGAACCGGGTTCCGGCGCCCGTCCCGCCTGGGCAGGCAGCCATCAATTCAGGAGCATTCAGCGTGCGCGCGTTCACGCGCTCGACGGCCGTCACCCGCGCATCGGCGCGCAGCCGCTCGTGCAACTGGCCGTGGCCGACGTCGACACCCACCACGTGCGCGGCGCCGCGCTGCAGCAGGCAGTCGGTGAAGCCGCCGGTGGACTGACCGACATCGAGGCACAGGCGCCCGCGCACGTCGAGGCCGGTGGCATCCAGCGCGCCCTCGAGCTTCAGCCCGCCGCGCGAGACATAGCGCGCCTCGGCCGCGTCGGCCAGATCGAGCTCTGCCCCGTCGGGCACCACGTCGCCGTTCTTGGCGACAGCGCGCCACGCCTCGCCCGCATGCAGGCGCCAGCGCAGGCCGCCGGCGATGAGCCGGGCCGCCTGCGAACGGGAGACCGCGAGTCCGCGGTCGACGAGCAACTGGTCTGCGCGCATGGCGCCGCGCTGAACCCGCTTCAGTAGCGGTACGTGTCCGGCTTGTAGGGGCCGTTCTTGTCGACGCCGATGTACGCAGCCTGCGCGTCGGTCAGCACCGTCAGTTGCGCGCCCAGCTTGCTCAGTTGCAGGCGGGCCACCTTCTCGTCCAGGTGCTTGGGCAGCACGTAGACCTTGCCGGGCTGGTAGGCATCGGGCTTGGTGAAGAGCTCGATCTGCGCAATCGTCTGGTTCGCGAAGGAGGACGACATCACGTAGCTCGGGTGGCCCGTGCCGCAGCCCAGGTTCACCAGGCGGCCCTTGGCCAGCAGGATGATGCGCTTGCCGTCGGGGAAGATCACATGGTCGACCTGCGGCTTGATCTCCTCCCACTCGTACTTCTCGAGCGAGGCGACGTCGATCTCGTTGTCGAAGTGGCCGATGTTGCAGACGATCGCCTGGTCCTTCATGGCGGCCATGTGCTCGTGGCGGATCACGTCCTTGTTGCCGGTGGTCGTGACGAAGATGTCGGCCTTGTCGGCGGCGTACTCCATCGTCACCACACGGTAGCCTTCCATGGCGGCCTGCAACGCGTTGATGGGGTCGATCTCGGTCACCCACACCTGGGCCGACAGCGCGCGCAGCGCCTGGGCCGAGCCCTTGCCCACGTCGCCGTAGCCGGCCACGACAGCCACCTTGCCCGCGATCATCACGTCGGTCGCGCGCTTGATGCCGTCGACCAGCGACTCGCGGCAGCCATACAGGTTGTCGAACTTGCTCTTGGTGACCGAGTCGTTCACGTTGATGGCGCGGAACAGCAGCGTGCCCTTGGCCGACATCTCGTTGAGGCGGTGCACGCCGGTGGTCGTCTCTTCGGTCACGCCGATGATCTCGGCCGACTTGCGCGAGTACCAGGTGGCGTCCTCGGCCAGCTTCTTGCGGATGGCGGCATAGAGGATGCGCTCTTCCTCGCTGCTGCCGTTGCCTGCCACGAGGGATGCGTCCTTTTCGGCGCGCTGGCCCAGGTGCATCAGCAGCGTCGCGTCGCCGCCGTCGTCCAGGATCATGTTCGGGCCTTCGCCCTTCGCGCCCTTGGGCCCGAAGTCGAAGATGCGGTGCGTGTAGTCCCAGTAGTCCTCGAGCGTCTCGCCCTTGATGGCGAACACCGGCGTGCCGCGCTCGGCGATCGCGGCGGCCGCATGGTCCTGCGTCGAGAAAATGTTGCACGAGGCCCAGCGCACTTCGGCGCCCAGCGCCTGCAGCGTCTCGATCAGCACGGCCGTCTGGATCGTCATGTGCAGCGAGCCGGTGATGCGCGCGCCCTTCAGCGGCTGCGACTTCGCGAACTCGTCGCGGATGGCCATCAGGCCGGGCATCTCGGTTTCGGCGATCTTGATTTCCTTGCGGCCCCACGCGGCCAGCGAGATGTCGGCGATCGCCTGATCGGCGGAAACAGAAGAAGACGGGGACTTGAGAACGGCGCTCATGCGGACTCCAAAACGGGTTTGAAAGATGCCACTGCGTTCGGGGGAGAGATATGAAACTCACCGCGGGGACAGCGGGTGAGCGTGGTTGCATGGAAATCCGAGCCTCACGCCTGACGGCGCTGCAACGCTCCTCGGAAGGCGGCATTTTACGCAAGTGCGCGCAAGCTGCTTCCGGCCGCGATAATTGAGGGTTCCTCCCAAGAACTTTGTCCGGGCGTGCATGCGCGCAGCCCCTGGCCTGCCACGGGCCCTTTTTCCATGTCCTACGCCGCCGAAACCCGCCGCCGCCGCACCTTCGCCATCATCTCCCACCCCGACGCCGGCAAGACCACGCTGACCGAAAAGCTGCTGCTGTTCTCGGGCGCGATCCAGATCGCGGGCTCGGTCAAGGCGCGCAAGGCTTCGCGGCACGCGACCTCCGACTGGATGGAGATCGAGAAGCAGCGCGGCATTTCGGTGGCCTCGTCGGTGATGCAGATGAGCTACCGCGAGCACGTCATCAACCTGCTCGACACGCCCGGCCACAAGGACTTCTCGGAAGACACCTACCGCGTGCTCACGGCCGTCGACTCGGCACTGATGGTCATCGACGCGGCCAACGGCGTGGAGGCGCAGACACGTCGGCTGATCGAGGTCTGCCGCCAGCGCGACACGCCCATCATCACCTTCGTCAACAAGATGGACCGCGAGGTGCGCGAGCCGCTGGACATCCTCGACGAGGTGGAGCGCGAGCTGGGCATGCCCTGCGTGCCCATGACCTGGCCGGTGGGCCAGGGCAAGTCCTTCGGCGGCATCATCAACCTGCGCACGCAGGCGATGACGGTGTTCGAATCGGGCAGCGAGCGCCGCCCGCAGGACTTCGAGACGATCCCGCTGACCGAGCGCGACACGCTGCGCGCCCGCTTCGGCTCCGAATTCGACGCGGCCATGGAGAGCATGGAACTGGCCACCGGCGCGTCGCCGGCCTGGGACAAGGAGGCCTTCCTCGCCGGCAAGCAGACCCCCGTGTTCTTCGGCTCCGGCGTGAACAACTTCGGTGTGATGGAGGTGCTCGACGCGCTGGTCGACCTGGCGCCGCCGCCGCAGCCGCGCATCAGCACCACGCTGGTCAACCGCCAGCCGGTGACCAAGAAGATCCAGCCCGACGACAAGGACTTCGCGGGCGTGGTGTTCAAGGTGCAGGCCAACATGGACGCCAACCACCGCGACCGCATCGCCTTCGTGCGCATGGCTTCGGGCAAGTACACGCCGGGCATGAAGCTCAAGGTGCAGCGCACCGGCAAGGAGTTGCGCCCCACCAGCGTCGTGACCTTCATGAGCCAGCGCCGCGAGGCCGTGGAAGAGGCCTATGCCGGCGACATCGTGGGCTTCACCACGCACGGCGGCGTGCAGCTGGGCGACACCATCACCGACGGCGCGAGCCTGCAGTTCACCGGCCTGCCCTTCTTCGCGCCCGAGCTGTTCATGACGGTGATCCTCAAGAACCCGCTGCGCACCAAGCAGCTGCAGCAGGGCCTGGCGCAGCTCGGCGAGGAAGGCGCGATCCAGGTCTTCCGGCCCGAGGTCGGCGGCCCGATGCTGCTGGGCGCCGTGGGCCAGCTGCAGTTCGAAGTCGTGCAGCACCGCCTGAAGACCGAGTACGACGCCGACGTGCGGCTGGAGGGCTGCCAGTACACCGGCGCGCGCTGGATCACGGCCGACACGCCGGCCGAGCTGCGCGAGTTCACGAACGCCTACCCGCAGCGCCTGGCCAAGGACGCGGCCGACACGCTGGCCTACCTGTGCACCTCACCCTACGACGTGCGGCTGGCCCAGGAGCGCTTTCCGAAGATCCACTTCCACCCGCTGCGCGAACACGCCGGGCTGGCCTTGCAGACGGCCGGCTGATGGGTGCACGCAGCATGGCGCCGCTGGCCGCGTGGCCGGCCGAGGCGCGCCGCGGCCTGGTGGGCCTCTTCACCGACATCGACGACACCCTCACCACCGACGGCGCCGTGCCGCCCGAGGTGGTGCAGGCGCTGGGCGCGCTCAAGGCCACCGGTCTGCACGTGGTGCCGATCACCGGCCGCCCGGTGGGCTGGAGCGAGCCCTTCGCCGCCAGCTGGCCGGTCGACGCGATCGTGCCGGAGAACGGCGCGATGGCGCTGCTGCGCGAGGCCGACGGCACGCTCGCGCGCCGCTACCAGCAGGACGCCGCCACGCGCGCCGCCAACTTCGCGCGCATGCAGGCCGTGCTGGCGCAGATCGAGCGCGACATCCCGGGCGCGCGCCGCGCCACCGATTCGGCCGGGCGCGAATGCGACATCGCCATCGACCACAGCGAGTTCACGCAGTTGAGCGACGCTCAGATCGACAAGGTGGTGCTGGCCATGCGCCACGAGGGCATGCACGCCACGGTGAGCAGCATCCACGTCAACGGCTGGTACGGCGAACACAACAAGCTCGAGGGCGCGCGCTGGATCGTGCGCGAGCTGTGGGGCCGCCGGCTCGACGACGAGATCGACCGCTGGGCCTACGTGGGCGACTCGACCAACGACCAGCTGATGTTCCAGGCCTTCCCGCACAGCATCGGCGTGGCGAACATCGCGCGCTTCGTGCCGCACCTGTCGCAGCTGCCGCGCTATGTGACGCCGAGCGAGCGCGGGGCGGGCTTCGTCGAGGTCGCGCGCGCCATCCTCGCGGCACGCTGAGCGCCAGGCACCCGGCCCGCGTGGCCGGAGCGCCCGCGAGCCGGGCGCAGCGGGCGCCAAGGGCCAGCCCGTCGTAGCGGCACGGCCGACAGTGACCCGGGGTCGCCACCAAGCCGCAGACCGGGCGCCGTCGCGCGCCGGCCCTCGCCCGCGGCCGGCGGCGCCGTCCGCTCGCCGCCTACGTGCTCCAGGGCCCGCCTTTGCTCCACTGCCTGCGTTGCGAACGAACCCCCTCGGGTCGGCAACACATCGAACCGGACAGGTCGAGACAACCAAGGAGTGCCCCACCATGAAAACCATCATCGCTCTGAGCATCGCAACCCTCACCCTCGGCGCCGGCCTGGCCGGCTGCGACGTGAAGAAGACCCAGGAAGGGAGCGTGACCACGCCCAAGTTCGAGAAGACCCGCGAAGGCGACGTCACGCTGCCGAAGTACGAGGTCACGCCGCCGAAGGTCGAGGTGACGAAGGAAGAAAAGACCGTCAACGTCCCGACGGTCAAGACCGAGGAGCGCACGATCGAAGTGCCCAAGGTGACCGTCACGCCGGCCAAGGACAACAAGTAAGTCGTTACCTTCGCGCCGCGGCCGTTGGCGGCGGCGCCGGCCATTGCGCCGCGGGCATGGGCGCCACCGCGTCCAGCCACGGCGATACCGGCGAGCCGAAGCCCGGCGTCTCCAGCGAGCCGATCGCGATCCGGCCGTCGGCCACCCGCAGCCGCACGCGCCAGTCCATGCGGTGGTACAGGTCCGGATGCGCGCGCAGGAAGGCCTCGGCCTCCTGCACCGGTCGGCGGTCGAAGCCGTCGATGAAGTGGTGGGCGTTGCGCTCCACATGCCCGATGCCCAACAGCGCGACCAGCGCCAGATCCTGCTGCAGCGAGGTGCCGGGCTGCGTGGTCAGGTCCTCCGCCGACATGAAGTACGGCCGCCCCGGCGTCGTGTCGTTCCAGCGCCGGCAGCGCGCCAGGTTGATGAGCGACTTGTAGAAGCCCTTGCAGGCCTTGGTCGACACGCCGGCGTAGCCCAGCGAGCGCGCCAGCGGGAAAGCGTCGAGCGAGCCGTCGGACTCGTCGATGATGACGGGCCGGTCCAGCGCTGAATCGGTGATCGGCTGGGCCAGGGCACGCGCCCGCGCGACGGGCTGCTCGATGAACAGCGTCGCCGCGCACAGCTTCTGCAGCCGCGGTTCGGCCGCCATGCGCTGCCAGAAGGCCGCAACGGCCTGTGCATCGGCGAACTGCTCGTTGCCGTCCAGCGTCAGCTGAAGTCCGGGCACCGTGTCGAGCACCGCCGCGATGCGGCAGAGGCGATCCATGTCCTCGTCGCCACGGCCGGAGAGCTTGAGCTTGAAGTAGCGGTTGCCGTACACCGCCACCACCTCCTCCAGCGTCTCCGGCAGGCCGTCGCCAACGCGCTCGCCCTGGGCCTGGTCGGCCGCGACGATCGGGTCGAGCAGCCCGACCGTGTGTCGCACGTGCAGCCGCTGCAGGGGTTGCAGCGCGGCCAGGAAGGCATCGAGGTCGAAGCCCTGCAGATCGGGCGCCACCGCATGGGCGCCCATGCCCGCCAGGTTGGCCCGCATGGCCTGCGAGAAGCTCAGTCCGTGGTGGCGGCACAGCGCATCGAAGACCGCGCGGTCGAGCAGTGCCGGCCCGTAGGCCGACACCAGCGGCTGCAGGCCGATCGCCAGGCCGGCGCCCTGCAGGGGGCGGTACTGGTCGGCGAAGAGCGCGAAGGGCGTCGCCGGCCCGGCGCCGAGGTAGGCCTCGCGGGCGTTCGCCAGCGCGGCGCGCAACTGGTCGAGGTTCTGGGCATCGCTCAGCTCGGGCGACTTGTCGAACCACTTCGCGGCCAGTGCCTCGGCGGCAAAGCCCTCGGCCTCGGCCCCGCCTTCGAAGCGCACGCGCACCCGCACGATGGCCTGCCGGCCCTCGGTGATGGTGACCGCACCGAAGCGGAAGGGCAGGCGCAGCCGGTAAGGCGACTCGAAGCCATCGACCGCCACCACGCGCACACGAGGCGCCACGCTGCTGCCCATCGCCCCCGCTCCGCCCTACCAGTGCGGGCCGGCACGGCCCTCGTCGCCGCGGCCCGCGCTGCCCGACAGCTCGGTGTAGATGTCGAAAGCCATGCGCCCCAACTCCTGTGACGCGCGGGTCTGCGCGGTGCGAGGCCGCTCGATGTGCACCTCGTGGATGTTGGCGACGCGTCCCGGTCGCGGCGACATCACCACCACGCGGTCGGCCAGGAAGACCGCCTCGGGGATCGAGTGCGTGACGAAGACGATGGTCTTGCGCTTGCCGCCGTGCGCCGCCTGGTCTTCGCCCCAGATGCGCAGCAACTCGAGGTTCATGTCGTCGCGCGTCATCGCGTCCAGCGCACCGAAGGGCTCGTCCATGAGCAGGATCGGCGGGTCGAGGACCAGGGCGCGGCACAGCGACGCGCGCTGCTGCATGCCGCCGGACAGCTCGCCCGGCCGCTTGGCGGCGAAGTCGCCCAGGCCCACGAGCTCGAGGAGTTCGCGGGCGCGTTCGCGGTACTTCTCGCGGTCCAGCCCTGCCAGCTCGGCGGGCAGCAGCACGTTGTCGAGCACGCTGCGCCACTTCAGCAGCAGCGCTGCCTGGAACACCATGCCCACTGCGGGGATCGGCTTGACCACGGGCACGCCATCGACGCGCACCTCGCCACTCGTCACCGGGCGCAGGCCCGCCATGGCACGCATCAGCGTCGACTTGCCGCAGCCACTGGGACCCACCAGGGCAACGAACTCCCCTTCGTTCACCGTGAGCGAGATGTCGCGCAGCGCCTCCACCGGGCCGCTCCCGGCCTGGTAGACCATGCCGGCATGGTCGACTTCGATCAAGGCGCGCGGGGCGCTCGGCGTGGGCGTGGCGGGCATGTCGGGTCTTTCCTCGGGCGACGCGCTCACTTCACGGGCAGGGGCATCGCCACCTTGGTGAAGAAGTCCTTGGCGTAGACGTCCTTGCACTCCACCTTCCTGGGCAGGCCCATGTAGGTGTTGACGATATCGACCGAGCCGCACATCTTCTTGTCGTCGATGAAGCCGATGCCCTGGTCGGCGTAGTTCTTCGTGCGCATCAGCTCGAAGCCCAGCAGCATGTTGGCCTTGATGATGGCGACGTCGATCTCGGGCACGCGCTTCTTGTAGATGGCCAGCGCCTCGTCGGGGTTGGCCATCACGTCGCGCCAGCCCATGTACGAGGCTTCGAGGAAGTCCTTGAGCTGCCTGGGTTTGTCCTTCATGGTCTTGTCGCTGGCCATGATCGACATCGCGTACAGGTCGAAGCCGTAGTCGGCCCAGGCCAGTCGCACCGCCTTGCCTTCGCCCATGGCCTTGTCGTAGAAGGGCTGGCCGGTGGTGTAATCGGCCACGCCGTCCATGCGCTTCTCGGCGATGGAGGCCACCTTGGCGGTCGGCTCGATGTTGACCCAGGTCACCTTCTGCGGGTCGATCTTGTTGATGCGCGCGAAGGCCGGGAAGGCCAGGCGCTGGCTGTCGCCGGCCGGCGCGCCCACGGTCTTGCCTTCGAGGTCTGCGGGCTTGAGCAACGGCGCATCGGCGCGGCTGAAGAAGGTCATCGGCGTCTTGTCGAAGACCATGCCGACGATCTTCACGCGCGCACCGCGCGAGGTGGCCGAGATGATCGGCACCGCGTCGGCCAGGCCGACGTCGGCGCGGCCGGTGTCGACCTTGGCGATCGAATCGCCCGAGCCCTTGGACGCCTCGATGCTCACGTCCAGGCCCTTCTGCGCGTAGTAGCCCTTCTCCAGCGCCACCCAGTAGGCGGCATGGTCGCCCACCGCGAACCAGTTCAGGGCCAGCGTGAACTTCTCGCGCGGCTGCTGGGCCGATGCGGGCGCGGCGGCGAGGGCGAGCGCCATCGCACCGGCGGCGAGGGCGGACAGGGTCAGGGGGCGCAGGCTCATGGGAACGTCCTTTCGGCTGGAGGGGCAGGAACGGGTGATGGAGAACTCGGTGCGTTCACGAGGCCTTGTCCTCGGCCCAGGGCGCGAGCAGGCGCGACAGGCCCGCGACGGCGCCGTAGAGCAGCAGGCCCAGCAGCGAGATCCACACCAGCGCCGCGAAGGCGGCCGGCGTGTTCATGCTGCTCTGCGTGGTGATGATCACGTAGCCCAGGCCCTTCTGCGAGGCGACGAACTCGCCCACGATGGCGCCCACCACGGCCGAGGTGGCCGTGACCTTGAGGGCGCTGAGGATGTACGGGTACGCGTTCGGGATGCGGATCTTGACGAAGACCTTCCACTTCGGCGCGCTGAACACGCGGCCCAGGTCCACCAGGTCCTGGTCGATCTGCGTCAGGCCCACCGCGGTGTTGATCACCACCGGGAAGAAGCCGATCAGCGCGCCGATCAGCATGTTGGGCAGGATGCCGTAGCCCAGCCACATGAGGAACAGCGGCGCGATCGCGACCTTGGGCAGCGTGTTGACGAAGACGAGGAAGGGCGTGAGCGCACGCGACAGCCCCGGCGACCACGCGATCACCATGCCGAGGAAGACGCCGGCCGCGCCCGCGAGCACGAAGGCGCCGACGATCTCCACCGCGGTGATCCACGCATGGCTGAGCCAGGGAATCTCATGGCTGCCCATCGCCTCCAGCACCGCCCAGGGGCCGGGCAGCAGGTACTCGCGGATGTCGAATACCGTCACGGCGAGCTGCCACAGCGCGATGAAGGCGACGAAGATGCCCACCGCTGGGAGGTAGTGCGCCAGGGTCTTGCGGAACTTGCTCATGGGCCTCGGTGTGCAGGGTTCAGGCCAGCCAGCGCGCGAGGTTCGCGGCCACGAAGTCGTCGTCGGCGAGGTCCGCATGCTCGGCGCACACGCGGTCGATCGCCTCGGCCTGGCCGGGACTCAGGCCCTCGTGCGGGTCCAGGCACCAGATGCCTTCGAGCAGCCCCTGGCGGCGCAGCACCTCGTGGCAGCCGGCGATGCAGCCGTGGAAGTCGTTCGCCACATCGAAGAAGGCGCTGTTGCAGTCGGTGACGCGGCTGTCCAGCGCGAGCAGTTCGGCCGGCACCTGGGCGCCGCCGGCCTGCTGGCAGCGCGCCAGCAGCTGCACCGCCTTGGACGTCCACACCGACCAATGCCCCAGCAGTCCGCCGCGAAAGCGCACCGTGACCGGCGCGCCGTCGCGCATCACCGTAAAGGGCGTGGCCAGGTCGAGCACGATGTGGTCGTCGTTGCCGGTGTAGAGCGTCACGCGCTCCTCGGCGCGCGCGGCGACCAGGCCGCGCACCACGTCGAGCGTGCGGTAGCGGTGGAAGGGCGCGACCTTGATCGCCACCACGTTCGGAATCGCCGCGAAGCGGGCCCAGAAGGCGGCGCCCAGGTCCATGCCGCCCACGGCCGGCTGCAGGTAGAAGCCGATCAGCGGCATCACCTCGGCCACTGCCTCGCAATGCGCGATCAGCGCGTCGTCGCTCTCGCCCTTCATCGCGGCCAGGCTCAGCAGCACGGCGCCGTAGCCCAGGCGGCGGGCGGTCTGTGCCTCGGCCACCGCCTGCGCGGTGCGGCCGCAGGCGCCGGCCACCAGGGCGAGTTCGCGGTCGGGCGCCCAGTCGCGCGCCGTCTCTGCGGCCAGCGACAACACGCGCTCGTACAGCCCCGCCTCGCGGATCGCGAACTGCGTGGTGTGGACGCCCACGGCCAGGCCGCCGGAACCGGCGTCGAGGTAATAGCGCGTCAGGGCGCGCTGCCGGCGCTCGTCGAGCCGGCGCTGTGCATCGAGCGCCAGCGGATGCGCGGGAATGGCCAGGCCGCGCTGCAGCAGCGCGCGCGTCTGCGCGACGAGGGAGGGCAAGGTGTCGGGGGGCATGGAGGCACTCATCCGAATTCGGGGCCGGCAACGGCGAAAAGCGAGGACGGCGCCTCGGCCAGGTAGGGCGGCAGCTGCGCACGCAGCGCCATGCGCATGAAGGACCGCTGCAGGCGAAAGCCATGCGCGATCAACCAGCCCGAGAGCGCTTCGCGCGCGTCGGGCACGTCGATGAAGACCGGCCCGGGCGTGGCCGCCAGGGCCGCACGCAACAACCCGATCGCCTGCGCGTCGCCGGCGGCGACCAGCGGGCCGATCTGCGCGGCACGCCGCCCTTCACGCGCAATGACGAAGCCGGTGGCAAGGCCGCGGGCGTCATCGAGGCGCCAGGCGCGGCTGCCTTGCCGCCCCGCCAGGCTGGCCAGCAGCGCCGCGCGGCCCAGGCCGCAGGCCTGCGTGTCGAGGGCCATGCAGTCCGCCAGCTCGTCCTGCGTGGCCTCGCGCACGCGCGGATCGACGGCCTCGGCCGCCGTGCTCGCCGCGGCGTCGCGCTCCCAGCGCGAGAAGCCGAAGCCGCGCAGGAAGCCGAGCTTGCGGTACACCGCCTCGCCAGCCGGCGTCGCGTCCAGCGTCGGCACCATCCGGCGGGCGCGCAGCGACTCGATGCACTGCGCAAGCAGCCGTGTCGCCAGCCCGCGGTGCTGCCAGGCCGGGTCGACCAGCACCATCGAGATCCAGGCATGGCCGCCCTCGTAGGGCAGCGTCGCCGCGGTCGCGACCAGTTCGCTGCGCGCGGTGCGCAGGCCGATCGCCTCGCCTTGCGCGATGAAGAGCGCCCAGTCGTCGGTGGTCTGGTTCCAGCCCGCCGCGGACGACAGCCCCACGCCCGCGAAGACGTCGGCCGCCGCCAGGCACACCGACTGCAGCGCCTCGGCCTCGACGGCCTCAGAAGGCGCCATCGCGCACCTCGAACTTGGTGGGCTTGTTGAAGCTCTCGCGTTCGTGCTTCACCCAGTCGGTTACCCAGTCGAGCATCGCGCCCAGCGGCACCACCGGGTAGCCGAAGAGCCGGTTGGCCAGCGTCGTGTCCGACAGCAGCGCAGTGGGCGCCTCCTGGCCCGTCACCTTCGGCTCCACGCCGAGGCGGCGCGCGAACTCGGCGACCAGCCAGCGCACCGAGATCGTCTCCGGGCCGGTGCAGTTGATCGGCGTGGGCGGCACGGTGCAATGCCGCAGGCTGCGCAGCACCTGGGCATTGGCGTCGCCCTGCCAGATCACGTTGACGTGCCCCATCGTGAGGTCGACCGCCTCGCCGCGGTGCACCTTCGAGCAGATGTCGAAGAGCACGCCGTAGCGCATATCGATGGCGTAGTTCAGGCGGAACAGCCGCCCCGGCGTGCCGTGCCTGGCGCCGAAGTACTCGAACATGCGCTCGCGGCCGATGCACGACTGCGCGTATTCGCCGATCGGCGCCGGGGTGCCGAGCTCGCTCGCGCCCTGCCGCCCTACGGGCGTGAGCGCATACACGTTACCGGTGGAGAAGGCCACGATGCGCGCATCGCGAAAGGTGTCGGCCACCAGCGCCGGCACGTGCGTGTTCATGGCCCAGGTCAGGGCCTGGTTGCCGCTGGCGCCGAACTTGTGGCCGGCGGCGAAGACGATGTTGGGCACGCGCGGCAGCGCTTCGAGCGCGGCCCGGTCGAGCAGGTCGCAGGCGATGGTCTCGATGCCCCAGCCCTCGAGCCGCTCGCGCACCGCCGGGTCGCTGAAACGGGCGACGCCGATCACGCGCTTGTGCGGCGCCGCGTTCTTGGCCAGGCGCGCGAGCGTGGGGCCCATCTTGCCGGCCACGCCCAGGATCATCAGGTCGCCCTCGACCTGCGCCAGGTCGTCGACGAGAGCCTGCGTGGGACGCGCGAGGAAGTCGTCGAGCGCCTCGACCGACGCGAAGGCCGCCGGGAGCTGCGCCGGGTCCAGCAGGGAAACGGGCGCGTTCTGCGGGCGCTGCGCGGTGGCGATCGACATGGCTCGAAACTCCAGAAATCGTGTGCGTTGGAACAAGCTTAGGCGGCGCTTGCGCAGGTGTCAACCGTTTGGTTGAAAAAGGGCGAGCGCTTGGCTTTGCCGCTTCGAGGCGCGGCCGAAGGCGTGAGGGTTTGGAGCGGCCGCCCGCTCAGGGCCGCAGGCCGGCCATGGCGAAGTCGACCACGTGCCGCCGGTACGACTCGACCGCGCGGCCCTCGGTCAGGTCGCGGCCGAAGATGGACGAGAGCGTGAGCCGGTTCGAGAAAAAGAAGTACGACATGCCCGCCACCGACACGTACAGCTCCACCGGGTCGATGCCCTTGCGGAAGAGCTTGGCGGCGATGCCGCGCTCGAGCGTTCGAGCGATGAGCTCGATCAATGGCGAGTTGGTTTCGCGGATGGCGCGCGAGTCGCGCACGTGCACGGCGCCGTGCGCGTTCTCGTGGTTCAGCAGGCCGATGAAGTCGGGATGCCGCGCCAGGTAGTCGAAAGAGAAGCCGATCAGCGCCGCCATGGCCTCGGCCGGCGCCATGTCGCCCAGGTGCAGGTCGCGCTCGAGCGAGCGGATCTCGCTGTAGACCACCTCGAGCGCGGTGCGGTAGAGGTCTTCCTTGCTGCCGTAGTAGTAGTAGATGAGCTGCTTGTTGACGCCCGCGCGCGCCGCGATCTCGTTCACGCGCGCGCCGGCCAGGCCCTTGGCGGCGAACTCCGCACGTGCCGCCTCCAGGATGGCGGCACGTGCGGCGCCCTGCTCCGGATCGTGGGGCGAGGCGGCGGCTGCGCGGCGGGACGGCATGGAAGCGGCGGGACGAAACGGTCGGGGGAGCGCGATTATCCGCGCGCACCCCGGGGGCGGCGGGGCCGGCGGCATCGGAGTAGGATCGCGAGTTCTGCCCGCCGGCCCGCGCCGCGCGGCCCACGCCCCCGGGGCAGTCCCGCTTTCGCTTCTCCCTGACATTCACGGACCCAAGGAACGACGCTTCATGACCTACCCCAACACCCAACTGCTGATCGCCAACGAATGGGTCGACGCCCAGGGCGGCAAGACCCTCGACGTGCTCAACCCCGCCACCGGCAAGACCATCGGCACCGTGGCCCATGCGGCCATCGCCGACCTGGACCGCGCGCTGGCCGCGGCACAGAAGGGCTTCGAGGTGTGGCGCGACACCTCGGTGTACGAGCGTGCGGCCGTCATGCGCCGTGCCGCTGCACTGCTGCGCGAGCGCGCCGAGGAGATCGCCCGCCTGCTGACGCAGGAACAGGGCAAGCCCCTGGGCGAAGCCAAGGTCGAGGTGAACGCCGGCGCCGAGATCATCGAATGGTTCGCCGACGAGGGCCGCCGCGTGTACGGCCGCATCGTTCCCGGCCGCAACCTGGCCGCGACGCAGATGGTGCTCAAGGAGCCCGTGGGCCCGGTGGCGGCCTTCACGCCCTGGAACTTCCCCATCAACCAGATCGTGCGCAAGATCGGCGCCGCGCTGGCCACCGGCTGCTCCTTCCTGTGCAAGGCGCCGGAGGAAACGCCCGCCTCGCCCGCCGCCCTGCTCAAGTGCTTCGTCGACGCCGGCATTCCGCCCGGCGTGGTGGGCCTGGTGTTCGGCAACCCGGCCGAGATCTCCAACTACCTGATCCCCCACCCGATCATCCGCAAGGTGACCTTCACCGGCTCCACCGCCGTGGGCAAGCAGCTGGCCGCGCTGGCCGGCCAGCACATGAAGCGCGTGACCATGGAACTGGGCGGCCACGCCCCGGTCATCGTGGCCGAGGACGCCGACGTGTCCCTGGCCGTCAAGGCCGCCGGTGCCGCCAAATTCCGCAACGCGGGGCAGGTCTGCATCTCGCCGACGCGCTTCCTGGTGCATTCGAGCATCCAGGAGGAATTCACCAAGGCCTTCGTCGCCTACACGCAGAAGCTCAAGCTGGGCGACGGCCTGGCCGAAGGCACCACGCTGGGCCCGCTGGCCAACGCCCGCCGCGTGACGGCCATGGCCGGCGTGGTGGAAGACGCGCGCAAGCGCGGCGCCGAGGTGCTGACCGGCGGCGAGCGCGTGGGCGACACGGGCAACTTCTTCGCGCCCACCATCATCAGCAACCTGCCGCTGGAGTCCGACCTGTTCAACAACGAGCCCTTCGGTCCGATCGCCGGCATCCGCGCCTTCGACCGCCTGGAGGACGCCATCGCCGAAGCCAACCGCCTGCCCTACGGCCTGGCCTCGTACGCGTACACCAAGTCGTTCAAGAACGTGCAGCTGCTGGCCAACAAGGTCGAGGCCGGCATGGTCTGGATCAACCAGCCCGCCCTGCCCTCGGCCGAGCTGCCCTTCGGCGGCATCAAGGACTCGGGCTACGGCACCGAGGGCGGCCCCGAGGCAATGGAGGCGTACCTCAACACCAAGTCGGTGGCGGTGGTCGGGGTCTGACCGAGCACGCGGCGCACGCGCCATGCAAAACGCCGGCCCCAGGGCCGGCGTTTTTCATTGGAGCGTGAGGTGACGGCGCCTCACTGCGGCTTGGCCAGCCCCAGCTTGTCGATGACGGCCTTCTCGCGCTGCACCGTGTTCTGTGCGAACTTCGCGTAGTCGGCGCTGTTCATGTAGATGGGCTGCATGTCGTACTTGGCCAGCGTGGCGACGTAGCTGGGGTCTTCCATCGCCTTCTTGAAGGCGTCGTGCAGGCGCTTGACCACCTCGGGCGGCGTGCCCTTGGGCGCGCCGATGCCGAAGGGCGAGTTCTGCACGATGTCGTAGCCCAGCTCCTTGAGCGTGGGCGCATCGGGGAACTTGGCCAGGCGCTTGTCGCCCCAGGTGTTGAGCACGCGCAGCTTGCCGGCCTCCACCTGCGGCGCGAAGCCGGTCGAATCGGCCGCGGCCATCACATGGCCCGCGAGCACCGACTGCATCAGCTCGGCGCTGCCCTTGTAGGGGATGTGCTGCAGCTCGATGCCGGCCTGCTGCGCCACGATCTCCGTCGTGAGGTGCGGACTGGTCAGCGTGCCGGTGGAACCATAGCTGAGCTTGCCCGGGTTGGCCTTGGCGTAGGCGACGAAGTCGGCCCAGGTCTTGAGCGGGCTGTCGGTCGGCACCACGATGCCGAAGGCGTAGCCCGTGACGTTGATGACGTAGCTGATGTCCTTGACCGGGTCCCAGTTGATCTTCGTGGTGTAGCCCAGGCGGAATACGCCCAGCGGGATCTGCGCGATCGTGTAGCCGTCGGCCGGCGCCGTCTGCAGCTGTTGCGCCGGCAGCGTGCCGCCCGCGCCGGGCTTGTTCTCGATGATGACCGGGTGGCCCAGCACGCGCGCGGCGTTGTCGGCCAGCGAGCGCATCGTGATGTCGGTGGGCCCGCCAGCGGGGAAGGCGATCACCAGCTTGATGGGCTTTTCGGGAAAGGTCTTCCAGGCCTGGGCGTGGGCGTGGGGTGCGGCGAGGCAGACGGCGGCCATCGCGGCGGCGCCCAGCAGGGAACGACGGAACATGGGGGTGGTGTCTCCCGGTGTGTGGAGTTGGAACGAAGGCGCCATTGGGCCGGCCCGGCTCCGATGCGGCAATCGGTGAAGTCCCGGGCCGTGTCGCGTTGGCGATGCTCTCATTTCGATAGCTGCCAGTGCCCGCCGCACGGGCGCTGCAGACCGATTTGGCTTGAAGCCCAAGCCCCTGTGCCCACACCGGGCATGCGACGTCAGGCCACCTGCGCGAAGCCTTCGAGCACGTTCACCGCGTTGACGCCGATCTCGGCCACGGCATAGCCGCCCTCGAACACGAACACCGTCGGCAGGCCGGCGTGTGCGATCTGCTCGCCCACGCGCAGGTAATCGGCGCTGGCGAGGCGAAAGCCCGAGATCGGATCGCCCTCGAAGGTGTCCACGCCCAGCGACACGACCAGCGCCTGCGCCCCCGCGGTGGCGATGCCAGCGAGCGCCTCGGCCAGCGCGCCCTGCCACGCGTCGAAGCCGGTGCCGCGCGGCAGCGGCAGGTTGTGGTTGAACCCCAGGCCGGCGCCTTCGCCGCGCTCGTCGGCATGGCCCAGGTAGTAGGGGTAGTCATTGCGCGGGTCGCCGTGCAGGCTGGCCACGTGCACGTCGCTGCGGGCATAGAAGATCGCCTGCGTGCCGTTGCCGTGGTGGTAGTCGACGTCGAGCACCGCCACGCGCGCGGCGCCGCCCCCGCCGGATGCCAGCAAGGCCTGCGCCGCGACGGCCGCGTTGTTGAGGAAGCAGTAGCCGCCGAAGAAGTCCGCGCCCGCGTGATGGCCCGGCGGCCGGGTGAGCGCAAAGGCGGCGCGTTCGCCGGCCAGCACACGCTGCGCCGCCGTCCAGGCGCAGGCCGCGCCGTGGCGTGCCGCGTCCCAGGTGCCGGCCATCAGCGGCGAGCCGGCGTCGAAGCAGTACAGGCCCAGGCGTGCCGCGAAGCGCTCGGGCACCACGTCGCGCCGCATGCCCGGCGCGGGCCAGTACGAGGGCAGCACATCGTGCTGCGCGTTGGCCGCATCCAGCGCCACCCACTCGTCCCACGCACCGGCCAGGAAGGCGAGGTACCGCGCGTCGTGCACCTGCGCCAGCAGCGCCTCGTCGAAGGCATCGGGCGCGTCGACCGGCCCGAGCGCGCGGCGCTGCAGCTCGGCCAGCACGTGGTCGACCCGGTCGGGCTTCTCGAAGCAGGGCACCAGCTCGCCGCGGAACATCTCGAAGCGGCCCTGGTGGAGGGTGTGGCGGTCGTTGAGGATCGTGCGCATGCAGTTGCTCCTGTCAGCGCGCTCAGGCCGTATCGTTGCGCGCGGACCGCGCACGTCGGTCGTCGCGCAGCATGAACAGGTACAGGCTCTCGACCTTCTCGCGCGCCCACGGCGTCTTGCGCAGGAACTTGAGGCTGGACGAGATGCTCGGGTCGGCGGTGAAGCAGCGGATGGGAATGCGCGCACCCAGTTCGGCCCAGCCGTAGCGCGCCACCAGCGCCGTGACGATGGCCTCCAGCGTGAGGCCGTGCAGCGGGTTGCGCGGCTGCGCGGGCGGCGGTGCGGGCGGGGGCGTGTCGGTCATCGGAAACATTCTCGCGTGCGCGCGGGCGCGCCCTGCGCGAGACCTCACCCTGGTCCGGAGGCCTGAAAGACGAAAGTGCAATCGGCCGCCAGCCCCCGTCCCGTGGGCGCTGGCGCCAAACTCGTCACGAACGTGACGATCCCGAAAAGCCGCTTCAGCGCGCCAGCACCGGCGCCAGCGCCACCCCCGTGTGCGTGCCCAGGCGCACCACCTCGTCAGGCGGCGCCGAGGCGACGACGCGCCCGCCCTGGCTGCCGCCCTCGGGTCCCAGGTCCACGATCCAGTCGGCTTCGGCGATGAGGTCGAGGTCGTGCTCGATCACGACCACGCTGTGGCCGCCGTTGACCAGGCGGTGCAGCACGTGGATGAGCTTCTCCACGTCGGCCATGTGCAGACCCACCGTGGGCTCGTCGAGCACGTAGAGCGTGTGCGGCGCCTTGTTGCCGCGGCGGGTGACGTCGTCGCGCACCTTGCTGAGCTCGGTGACCAGCTTGATGCGCTGCGCCTCGCCGCCGCTCAGCGTCGGGCTGGGCTGGCCCAGCGTGAGGTAGCCCAGCCCCACGTCCTTGAGCAGCTGCAGCGGGTGGCTGATGACGGGCATGCTGGCGAAGAACTCGACGGCCTCGTCGACCTCCATCTGCAGCACGTCGCCGATGCTCTTGCCACGCCAGGTCACGGCCAGCGTCTCGGGGTTGAAGCGCGCGCCGTGGCAGCTCTCGCAGGGCACCTTCACGTCGGGCAGGAAGCTCATCTCGATGGTGCGCACGCCCGCGCCTTCGCAGGTCGGGCAGCGGCCTTCGCCGGTGTTGAAGGAAAAGCGCCCCGGCCCGTAGCCCCGGGCCTTGGCTTCCAGCGTGTCGGCGAAGAGCTTGCGGATCGTGTCCCAGAAGCCGATGTAGGTGGCGGGGCAGCTGCGCGGCGTCTTGCCGATCGGCGTCTGGTCGACCTCGAGCACGCGGTCGATCTCCTCGTAGCCCGCCACGCCGGTGCAGCCGGCCCAGCGCGGGCGCTTGCCCGCCGCGTCGGCGTCACGCCCGGCCTTGGTCGAACGCTGCTGCACGATGGCCTGCACGTTGTCCAGCAGCACGTCGCGCGCCAGCGTGGATTTGCCCGAGCCGCTGACGCCGGTGACCACCACCAGGCGGTTGAGCGGAATGCTCACGTCCACCGACTGCAGGTTGTGCAGGTTCGCGCCCGCCACGGCGAGCCACGACACCGCGCCCTCGCCCTCCTCGGCCGTCTCCGACACCAGGCGCCGCGCATGCAGCGGGTGGCGGATCGCGTCGCGCAGGTAGCGGCCGGTCAGCGACTCCTCCGACTTCTGCACCTCGTCCACCGTGCCCTGCGCGACGACGCGACCGCCGCGCTTGCCGGCGCTGGGGCCGATGTCGATCACATGGTCGGCGCGGCGGATGGTGTCCTCGTCGTGCTCGACCACCACCAGCGTGTTGCCCTTGTCGCCCAGCTTGTGCAGGGCGTCGAGCAGGATCTGGTTGTCGCGCGCGTGCAGTCCGATGGTCGGCTCGTCGAGCACGTAGCACACGCCCTGCAGGTTGCTGCCCAGCTGGGCCGCCAGGCGAATGCGCTGCGCCTCGCCGCCGCTCAGGGTCGGTGCGCCGCGGTCCAGGGTAAGGTAGCCCAGGCCGACCTCCTCGAGGAACTCGAGCCGGCTCCTGATCTCGGGAATCAGGTCGCGCGCGATGTCGGCCTCGCGGCCGCTCATGGCCAGGGTCTCGACCCATTTGCGGATGTCGGTGACCGACAGGTGGGCGATGTCGGCGATGCCCACGCCCGCGAAGCGCACGGCGCGCGCCGTGGCATTGAGGCGGGTGCCCTCGCAGGTCGGGCAGGCGACGTCGGCCACGTCCTCGACGTCCGGCTCGGCGAAGGTCTGCTCGCGGCCGCGGTTGTCCTCGGCCATCGTCGAATCGTCCAGCGCCTTGCGCTGCTCCTTCGTCAGCTTCACGCCGGTGCCCACGCAGTCGGGGCACCAGCCGTGCTTGCTGTTGTACGAGAAGAGGCGCGGGTCCAGCTCGGCGTACGAGGTGGCGCACACCGGGCAGGCGCGCAGGGTCGAGAAGACCTGCACCCGGCCGATACCGGCGGTGGAACTGCCGGCGAGCATGGCGGCCTTCAGCCCCGTGAGCCCGTGCAGCACGTGCACCACGCCCTTGCCATGCTCCAGCGCGGTGGCCAGCGCCGCGCGCAGCTCGGCCTCGCGCGCAGGCTCGATGTCGAGGCTGGCCACCGGCAGCTCGATGGTGTGCTCCTTGAAGCGGTCGATGCGCGGGAAGCCGGTGGTGGGCAGGAACTCGCCGTCCACCCGCAGATGCGTGTAGCCGCGCGGCCGTGCCCAGTCGGCCAGCTCGGTGTAGACGCCCTTGCGGTTGACCACCAGCGGCGCGAGCAGGCCGATGTGCTGGCCCTTGAAGGTGCGGATCAGCTGGGCCGCGATGCTGTCGGGCGTCTGCGGCTGCACCGCCGCGCCATCGAAGATGCAGTGCTGCACGCCGAGCTTGACGTAGAGCAGGCGCAGGAAGTGCCACACCTCGGTGGTGGTGCCCACCGTGCTCTTGCGCCCGCCGCGCGACAGGCGCTGCTCGATCGCCACCGTGGGCGGGATGCCGTACACCGCATCCACCTCGGGCCGGCCGGCCGGCTGTACGATGCTGCGCGCGTAGGCGTTGAGCGACTCGAGGTAGCGGCGCTGCCCTTCGTTGAAGAGGATGTCGAATGCCAGCGTGGACTTGCCCGAGCCGCTGACGCCCGTGACCACCGTGAAGCGTCCGCGCGGGATGTTGACCGACAGGTGCTTGAGGTTGTGCTCCCGTGCGTTGACGATCTCGATCGAGTTCGTGGCCCCCACGCTCCCCGCTGCGCGTGGTTCGCTGCCCCCCGAGGGGGCTGCCCCGCCTTGGGGCGGCCCGGCGGCGGGGCGCCCCGGCGCAGGCGCCACCTCGTAACGCGGGGCCTTCTCGCGTGCCACGAGCGCCGCGGGGCCGAGCGCGGCCTCGTAGGCCGCGAGGGCCGCCCCCGTGTGCGTGCCCGTGAGCGTGCGCACGTGCTCGGGCGTGCCCACGGCCACGACCTGCCCGCCGCCCTCCCCGCCTTCCGGCCCCAGGTCGATCACCCAGTCGCTGGCGCGGATCACGTCGAGGTTGTGCTCGATTACCACGATGGAATGGCCGGCATCGAGCAGCTTGCGCAGCGCCCGCATCAGGCGCGCGATGTCGTCGAAGTGCAGGCCGGTGGTGGGCTCGTCGAAGAGGAAGAGCTGACCCTTCTTCGCCAGCGGCTGGCGCGACTTGCTGGCGCCGTTGGCCGCCTCGGCCAGGAAGCCCGCGAGCTTGAGGCGCTGCGCCTCGCCGCCCGAGAGCGTGGGCACCGGCTGGCCGAGCTTCACGTAGTCGAGGCCGACGTCGACGATGGGCTGCAGCACGCGCTGCACCTCGCGGTCGGCCCCGAACAGCTCCGTGGCCTCGGCCACGGTCAGCTCCAGCACGTCGGAGACGTTGAACACGCGTCCCTTGCGCTCGATCGTCACCTCGAGGATCTCGGGCCGATAGCGTTTCCCGTCGCAGTCCGGGCAGCGCAGGTACACGTCCGACAGGAACTGCATCTCCACATGCTCGAAGCCGGAGCCGCCGCAGGTCGGGCAGCGGCCGTCGCCGGAGTTGAAGCTGAACTTGGCGGCCGTGTAGCCGCGCTGCTTCGACAAGGGCGCGACGGCAAAGATCTCGCGCACGGCATCCCACGCACCCACGTAGCTCGCGGGGTTGGAGCGCGCGGTCTTGCCGATGGGCGACTGGTCGACGAACACCACGTCGCTCAGGTGGTCCGCGCCCAGCAGGCGGTCGTGCACGCCGGCGCCCTCGGTGGGCTTGCCGAAGTGACGCATCAGCGCGGGCGCCAGCACGTCCTGGATCAGCGTGGACTTGCCCGAGCCGCTGACGCCGGTGACGGACACCAGGCGCTGCAGCGGGATCTCGACCGTGACGTCCTTGAGGTTGTGTTCGCGCGCGCCTTCGAGGATGAGGCGCGGCGTGCTGTCGGCCACCGGGCGCTTGAAGCCCATGCCGATCTGTTTGCGCCCGCCCAGGTACTCGCCGGTGAGCGTGTGGGCGCCGCGCAGTTCGTCCACGGTGCCGTCGAACACCACCTGCCCGCCGCGCGCGCCGGGGCCGGGGCCCATGTCGATCACGCGGTCGGCCGCGATCATCACCGCCGGGTCGTGCTCCACCACCACCAGCGTGTTGCCCGCATCGCGCAGGCGCTGCATGGCTTCGGTGATGCGGTCCATGTCGCGCGGGTGCAGGCCGATGCTGGGCTCGTCGAGCACAAACAAGGTGTTGACCAGCGAGGTGCCCAGCGCCGTGGTGAGGTTGATGCGCTGCACCTCGCCGCCACTGAGCGTGCGGCTCTGGCGGTCGAGCGTGAGGTAGCCGATGCCGACGTCGTGCAGGTAGCGCAGGCGGGTGGTGATTTCCTCGAAGAGCAGCTTGAGGGCCTGTGCCTCGCCTTCGCCGCCAGGCACGGCGTTGTCGGTGTGCTCCATGCGGTCGAAGAAGCTGCGCAGCCGCTCGATGGGCATCAGCATCAGGTCGTGCAGGCTCAGCCCCGGCAGCGCCTCCAGCTGCTCGCGCGACCAGTCCACGCCCACCGGCATGAAGCGCTTGCCCGGGTCGAGCACCGCATCCGCGTCGGCCTTGCTGCCCAGGCGCCACAGCAGGCTCTCGAGCTTGAGGCGCGCGCCGCCACAGGTTGGGCACGGCGTGTAGCTGCGGTACTTGGACAGCAGCACGCGGATGTGCATCTTGTAGGCCTTGCTCTCCAGGTAGGCGAAGAAGCGGCGGATGCCGTACCACTGCTTGTTCCAGTTGCCTTCCTTGTAGTTCGGCGTGCCCTCGATCACCCAGTGCTTCTGCGCGTCGGTGAGCTTGTTCCAGGGCGTGTCGCGCGGGATGCCGGCGCTCTCGGCATGGCGCATGAGGTCGTCCTGCGCCTCTTTCCAGGCGGGGGTCTGGATGGTCTTGATGGCGCCGGCGCGCAGCGTGAGCTTGTCGTTGGGCACCACCAGGTTGAAGTCCACCCCGATCACGCGGCCGAAGCCCCGGCAGGCCTCGCAAGCCCCGACGGCCGAGTTGAAGCTGAACATCGACGGGATGGGGTCGGCGTAGCGGATGTCGCTCTCGGGGCAGTGCAGGCCGGTCGAGAAGCGCCAGACCTGGGCGTCGGCGCCCTCTTCCGCCGGCAGCGCATAGACGGTGACCCGCCCCGTGCCTCGCTTGAGCGCCACCTCGATCGCCTCGACCACCCGCGCGCGTTCGGTGGTGGAAAAGCGGAAGCGGTCGGCCACCACGTCGAGCACCCGGCGCGGCCCGGTGGGTGTCGCCACTTCACGTTGCGCCTGCACGCGGGTAAAGCCGCTGGCCGACAGCCATTGCTCGATCTCGGCCTCGGTGGTGCTGCCCGGCAGTTCGACCGGGAAGGTGACGACCAGGCGCGGATCCCCCGCCGATGCATGTGCCCCCACGGTCCCCGCTTCGCGAGGTTCGCTGCCCCCCGAGGGGGCTGCTTCGCCTTGGGGCGGCCCGGCGGCGAAGCTCGCCACGCGCTGCTGCAGGTCTGAATAGATGGTGTCGGGCGTGTCGTGCCGCACCGGCAGCGCGGTCTTGCGGTCGAAGAGCTGGGCCGCGCGCGCGAAGAGCAGCTTCAGGTGGTCGTTGAGCTCCGTCATCGTGCCGACCGTGGAGCGCGAGCTGCGCACCGGGTTGGTCTGGTCGATGGCGATGGCCGGCGGCACGCCTTCCACCTTGTCGACCGCGGGCTTGTCCATGCGGTCGAGGAACTGGCGCGCGTAGGCCGAAAAGGTCTCCACATAGCGGCGCTGGCCCTCGGCATAGAGCGTGTCGAACACCAGGCTGGACTTGCCGGAGCCGCTGGGGCCGGTCACCACCGTCAGTTCACCGGTGCGGATGTCGAGGTCGAGGTTGCGGAGGTTGTGCTGGCGAGCACCGCGGATGCGGATGGAGCCCTGGGTCATGCGTGCCTTGTGGGTGCCGGAAAGGGTGGGGGCAAGCATTCTCCAGGACCGTCCGGCCGGCTGTCGGCCCGCACGCCGATGCGCCGCCACCACGCAGGGGTTTGTCCGGATCGCGAAAAAGACACTTTAAGTAACAAATACGCAGTTCTTGTTACTGTCGCCGGAAGAGCGGCACCCACCCTGGAGACATCGCCCATGCGCCGACCCTTTCGCCTGGCCGCCATCGCGCTCGGCCTCGCCCTTCCCACCCAGGCCGCCGTGCAGGCGCAGGTCCTGATCGGCCAGACCGCCGGCATGAGCGGGCCGGTCGCGGCCAGCGTCAACGAGACCATCGCCGGCGCGCAGCTGGTCATCGACGCGGCCAATGCGCAGGGCGGCATCCACGGCGAGCCGATCGAGATGGTCCGGATGGACGACGGCTTCGACGTCAAGCGCGCGGCGGAGAACGGCCGCGTGCTCATCGAGGAGCGCAAGGTCGTGGCCCTGTTCATGACGCGCGGGACGCCGCATTCGCAATCCATCATCCCGCTGCTGGACAAGCACGGCGTGGCGCTCATCGGCCCGTCGACCGGGGCGATGGCGCTGCACAAGCCGGTGCAGCGGCACGTGTTCAACGTGCGCGCCACCTACCAGCGCGAGGCCGAGAAGGCCGTCCAGCACCTGAGCACCGTGGGCATGAGCCGCATCGCGGTGGTCTACGTGACGGACTCCTTCGGGCAGGACGCGCTCGAAGGGGCAATGAACGGATTCAAGGCGGTCAAGGGCGAGCCGGCGGCGACCATCCAGGCCGACCGCGAGAAGCCGGACTACGCCGCCATCGTGCCGAAGATCGTGGCATCCAACGCCCAGGCCGTGCTGTGGATCGGCTCGGGCACGGCGGTGGTCGAAGGCGTGAAGGCGCTGCGGGCGGCCGGCTCGGCGGCCCAGGTGGTCACGCTGTCGAACAACGCGTCCTCCGGCTTCATCAAGCAGCTGGGCGACGCCAGCCGCGGCGTGATCGTGACGCAGGTCTTCCCCAGCGAACGCGCCATGGGCCAGCCGATGGTGAAGGAGGCCACCACGCTCGCCAGGGCCAAGGGCCAGATGGAGCTCTCGCCGGCTGCCCTCGAAGGCTTTGCGTCGGCCAAGGTCTTGGTGGAGGCGCTGCGCCGCGCCGGACCCAAGCCCACGCGGGCCAAGGTGCTGGCCGCGCTGGACGGGCTGAAAGGCTACGACGTCGGCGGCCTGGAGGTGAGCTACTCGCCGCAGGACCACTCGGGCATCGACTTCGCCGACCTGTCGATCATCAGCGAAGGCCGCTTCAAGCGCTGACGCGCCGCGGCCGGCCCGGCCGACTGACTACTTGCCCGTGCCGGTCGCAGGCGCCGCTGGCGCGTGCACGTCGCCGCCGTGCTTCTCGCCGCTCATGTCGACCTTGTCGCCGGCCTTGAGGATGACGAACAGCGCGATGGCGGCGAACACGGCGAAGCCGATGGCGATCTTCCACATGGGAGCAATCCTTGGTCTGGGGGAAACAACGGTTTGAAAAAATCAAGCCGGGCGCGCCCGGCTTGGCGAGCGCAGCGAAGCGCTCAAGGCACCCACGGAACGGGCTTGGCCCGGCCTCTGGGGAGGTCTTGCAGACCGCGCGAGGCCAGTGGCCTCGCCCTTCGCCAGTCTCGAAAGGTCCACCGGACCTTTCGAGTACGGGCTCAGCCCCCTTCGCGAAGCAGAAGGGGGAGCCGCGAAGCGGCTTGGGGGTTGCTACTCAGTCATTGGCGTAGATGTCCACGTCCTTGGTCTCGCGGATGAACAGCGTGCCGACCACCAGCGTGATGCCCGCGATGATGATCGGGTACCACAGGCCGTTGTACATGTTGCCGGTCGAGGCCACGATCGCGAACGAGGTGGTGGGCAGCAGGCCGCCGAACCAGCCGTTGCCGATGTGGTACGGCAGGCTCATCGAGGTGTAGCGGATGCGCGTGGGGAACAGCTCCACCAGCATGGCGGCGATCGGGCCGTAGACCATGGTCACCAGCAGCACGAGGTACGCGAGGATCACGACCATCATGAGCTTGTTCATCTTGGCCGGGTCCGCCTTGGCGGGGTAGCCGGCCGCCTTGAAGTCGTCGCCGAGTTCCTTCTTGAAGGCGGCGATGGCCTTGGCCGAAGCCTCGTCGAACTTCAGATTGACGACGTTGCCCTCGGGCGCGGTGATGGCCTTCTCGCCGATCTTCACCACGGCGGGGGAACCGGCCGGGCCGGCCACGTTCTCGTAGCTCACCGAGTTCTGCACCAGGTAGCGCTTGGCGATGTCGCAGGAGCTCTTGAAGTCGATCTCGCGCGCCACCGGGTTGCCCTGGAAGGAGCAGGTCTTCGGGTCGGCCGTGACGGTCACCTGCGCCTTGGCCTGCGCCGCGGCGAGGTCGGGGTTGGCGGCCTCGGTCAGCATCTTGAAGACCGGGAAGTAGGTCAGCACGGCCAGCAGGCAGCCGGCCATGATGATGGGCTTGCGGCCGATCTTGTCCGACAGCGTGCCGAAGACGACGAAGAAGGGCGTGCCGATGAGCAGCGCCGCGGCGATCAGCAGGTTGGCGGTGTTGGCGTCGACCTTGAGCTGCGCCGTCAGGAAGAACAGCGCGTAGAACTGGCCCGTGTACCAGACCACGGCCTGGCCGGCGGTCAGGCCCACCAGTGCCAGGATCACGATCTTGAGGTTCTTCCATTCGCCGAAGGACTCGGCCAGCGGCGCCTTGGAGGTCTTGCCCTCGGCCTTCATCTTCTGGAAGGCGGGCGACTCGTTCAGCGACAGGCGGATCCACACCGAGATGCCCAGCAGCAGGATGGACACCAGGAAGGGAATGCGCCAGCCCCAGTCCTGGAAGGCCGTTTCGCCCAGGCCCACGCGCACGCCCAGGATGACCAGCAGCGACAGGAACAGGCCCAGCGTCGCGGTGGTCTGGATCCACGAGGTGTAGGCGCCACGCTTGCCGTGCGGCGCGTGCTCGGCCACGTAGGTGGCGGCGCCGCCGTACTCGCCGCCGAGGGCCAGGCCTTGCAGCATGCGCAGCGCGATGAGGATCACCGGTGCGGCGACGCCGATGGTGGCGTAGGTGGGCAGCAGGCCGACGATGAAGGTCGACAGGCCCATGATCAGGATGGTGACCAGGAAGGTGTACTTGCGGCCGATCATGTCGCCCAGGCGGCCGAACACGATGGCGCCGAAGGGCCGCACGAGGAAGCCGGCGGCAAAGGCCAGCAGCGCGAAGATGAAGGCCGCGCCCGCATCCAGGCCGCTGAAGAACTGCTTGGCGATGATCGCCGCCAGGGAGCCGTACAGGTAGAAGTCGTACCACTCGAACACGGTGCCGAGGGAGGACGCGAAGATGACCTTCTTCTCCTCCGACGACATGGGGCGCGGAGCGACCGAGGGCCCTCCGCGTGAATCCAGTGTGGCTGCCATTGCTGTCTCCTCGTGAATTGATCGGCGGCCCTTTTCGGGCCGTGCGGGATTCTTGGAGGAGCGACTGACCACAGGCTTTCGCCAAACTGACGTCTTGCTGTCGATTTAAGGACTAACCCCATCGCCTGTTTTCAGGATGCAGAAACTTCCCGATACAGGCTCAGGGATGACCCGTAGAAGGCGCTGCGCAGGCGCGCCCGGGCGAGCGACGCTGTCAGGAAAGCCGCGGCGATCGCCGCGCGTTCAGGGGCGCGGCCGTGTCATCCCCGGCCGCTGGTCGGCCTGCAGGTAGGCCGGGCTGTCGAACCATGCGTCGCCGGCCAGGTAGGCACGCAGCATGGCCAGCCCGTCGAAGCCCCAGAACAGGCGGCCGTCCACCACGTAGCTGGGCGTGCCGAACACGCCCGCGGCCACGGCGGCATCGGTGCCGGCCCGCAACTGGGCTTTCACCGCGTCGCCGTTCAGCTCGCGCACCAGCGGCAGGCACTGCGCCAGCGCCTCGTAGCGCACCGGGTCGCCCGCCTCTGCGCCGCCACGCCAGACCTCGTGCAGGATGGTCTCGGCCACGTAGCGGTTGATCTCGCCGTCCTCGGTGGTGGCCAGGGCCAGGCGCAGATGCGGCAGCGGGTTGTAGGGATGGGTGGCCGGCATCTCGATCGGGATGCCGTGCGCATGGCCCAGCCACAGCACGTGCTGGTAGGTCCAGGTGCGCTTGGCCGGGATCTCGGCCGGGCCGAGCTGGCCGTGGTGCTTGAGCACCGCCCCGAGCAGGATCGGCCGGTAGGCCACGCTGTAGCTGAGCCCCTCCAGCGCCTGCGGCATGTGCTCGAAGGCAAGGTACGCATAGGGCGAGATGAAATCCAGGTAGAAGTCGATGTGCTTCATGGGCCGTGTGTCTCCGTGTCGTGGATGCGTTGCTCGAGTCGCGCCCACACCGCCAGGCGCTGCGGGTCGTCCATGGCGCTCCAGTGCGCGATCTCGTCCAGGGTGCGCCAGCAGCCCGCGCACCAGCCGGTGGCCGCGTCCATGCGGCACACCGAGGTGCAGGGCGAAGGCACCGGCTCCAGGCCTTTTTCGACCGCAGCGCGCACCAGTGCTGCGCGAGCAGCTATCGAATTCATAGCATCAGGCCGCCGGCGGCTGCACCACGTCGGCGACCGGGGCGCCCCCCGTGAGGGCCTCGAGGTCGGCCGGGCGCAGCTTGAACACCGCGTGTGGGTGGCCGGCCGCGGCCCAGATCTCGTCGAAGCGGAACAGCTCGCGGTCGATCAGCACCACCGGCGGCGTCGCGTGCGCCACCGGCGACACGCCGCCGATCGAGAAGCCGGTGCGGGCCTTGACGAAGTCGGCGTCGGCGCGGCCGGTCTTGCCGACCAGCGCGTCGACCTTCTTCTCGTCCACCCGCCGGTCGCCGGAGGTGACGACCAGCACGGCCACCTCGTCGGCCTTGCGGCGGAAGATGATGCTCTTGGCGATCTGCCCCACCGCGATGCCCAGCGCATCGGCCGCCTGCTGGGCCGTGCGCGCCGCGTCGTCCAGCATGACCGGCGCATGGGGATGGCCGCTGGCCTGGAGGTGGCGGGCGACGCGCTGGACGCCCTCGGGCAGGGAATGGAGTTCGGAACCGCACATGGCCCCGAGCTTACGCAAAAGCCCGGCGGGCCGCCGCACCATGGCGGGCCGCCTCTGCGCCATCGGCGGGCGCCGGCCGGGCGCGCACGCCGTGCCATGCACCCGATCGCAGCACACGAGGCCCTGAAGCCCCCGAAACGCCCGGCATGCAACTTGCATGACCTTGGGCGCTGATCCGCGGGCATCGTTGCCCCGGTCCTGACTCAGCACCTCCGCTAACGAAGGCGGAACCCCGAGCGAGCTGACGCCCATCCCGGCCTGAGGGTCGAGGGCAGCCAGCCCGGTTGTTCCAACACGAATCGCGTTCGTGTGCCTGCGGGGGTGCCCATCCGCACCCACCCCGAGCTTCCCGGCCGCCGCCCTGCGGCCGGACGCCCGCCGGCCCGTGCGCGAGCAGGAGATCCGACACATGAAGATCGTTGTCATCGGCCACGGCATGGTGGGCCACAAGTTCCTCGAGCAGCTGCACGCCCTGGGACTGCCCGGCGCCCAGGTCACGGTGCTGTGCGAAGAGCCGCGCCCCGCCTACGACCGGGTGCACCTGTCCGAATTCTTCGCCGGCAAGAGCGCACAGGACCTGTCGCTGGTCGAACCCGGCTTCTTCGAGGCCAGCGGCTTCTCGCTGCGCCTGGCGGCGCGCGCCGTGGCCATCGAGCGGCGCAACAACACCGTCACCACGGCCGAGGGCGAGGTGCTGCCCTACGACAAGCTGGTGCTGGCCACGGGCTCGGTGCCCTTCGTGCCCGCCGTGCCGGGCCGCGAGCGCCCCAACTGCTTCGTCTACCGCACCATCGAGGACCTGGAGGCGATGCAGGAATGCGGCGCCCGCAGCAAGACCGGCGTGGTGGTCGGCGGCGGCCTCTTGGGCCTGGAATGCGCCAAGGCCCTGCGCGACCTGGGCCTGGAAACGCACGTGGTCGAGTTCGCGCCGCGCCTGATGGCCGTGCAGGTGGACGAAGGCGGCGGCCGCACCCTGCGCAGCAAGATCGAGCAGCTCGGCGTGCAGGTGCACACCAGCCGCAACACGGTGGAGATCACCGACGGCGCCACCGCGCGCCACCGCATGGTGTTCGCCGACGGCACCTGGCTGGAGACCGACATGATCGTGTTCTCGGCCGGCATCCGCCCGCAGGACGCGCTGGCCCGCCAGGCCCAGCTCGCCATCGGCCCGCGCGGCGGCATTGCCATCGACAGCCACTGCCGCACCAGCGACCACGACGTGTACGCGATCGGCGAATGCGCGGCGTGGAACGAGCAGGTCTTCGGCCTGGTCGCCCCGGGCTACGACATGGCGCGCGTGGCGGCACGCCACATCGCCGGCGAGGCCGACGCGGCCTTCACCGGCGCCGACATGAGCACCAAGCTCAAGCTGATGGGTGTGGACGTGGCCAGCATCGGCGACGCCCATGGCAGGACGCCGCATTCGCGCGCCTTCCAGTACATCGACGAGCGCAAGCAGGTCTACAAGAAGATCGTCGTCAGCGAGGACGGCAAGCAGCTGCTGGGCGCCGTGCTGGTGGGCAACGCCGACGAGTACGGCACGCTGCTGCAGATGGCGCTCAACTGCATCGCCCTTCCCGAGGAGCCGGAGTTCCTGATCCTGCCGTCCAGCGACGGCAAGGCCAAGCCGGGCCTCGGCGTCGAGGCACTGCCCGACAGCGCGCAGATCTGCTCGTGCAACAGCGTGAGCAAGGGCGCCATCTGCGCCGCCGTCGGCGAGGGCGCCTGCACCGTGGCCGAACTCAAGGCCTGCACGAAGGCCGGCGCCACCTGCGGCGGCTGCGTGCCGCTGGTCACGCAGGTGATGAAGTTCGAGATGGCGCGCCGCGGCATGGCGGTGAACAACCACCTGTGCGAGCACTTCGCGTACTCGCGCCAGGAGCTGTACCACCTGGTGCGCGTGGGGCAGATCAAGACCTTCGACGAGCTCCTGGCCAAACACGGCCAGGGCCTGGGCTGCGACATCTGCAAGCCGGCGGCGGCGAGCGTGCTCGCCTCGTGCTGGAACGACTTCGTGCTCAAGCCCCAGCTCGCGAAGCTGCAGGACAGCAACGACTACTTCCTGGGCAACATCCAGAAGGACGGCACCTACTCGGTGGTGCCGCGCATGCCCGGCGGCGAGGTGACGCCGGACGGCCTGATTGCCGTGGGCACCGTGGCCAAGAAGTACGGGCTGTACACCAAGGTGACGGGCGGTGCGCGCGTCGACATGTTCGGTGCGCGGCTGGAGCAGCTGCCGCTGATCTGGGAAGAACTCATCGCCGCCGGCTTCGAATCGGGCCACGCCTACGGCAAGTCGCTGCGCACGGTGAAGAGCTGCGTGGGCAGCACCTGGTGCCGCTACGGCGTGGACGACTCGGTCGGCCTCGCGGTGGAGCTGGAGAACCGCTACAAGGGCCTGCGCGCGCCGCACAAGATCAAGTTCGGTGTCTCGGGCTGCACCCGCGAATGCGCCGAAGCGCAGGGCAAGGACGTGGGCATCATCGCCACCGACAAGGGCTGGAACCTCTACGTGTGCGGCAACGGCGGCATGAAGCCGCGCCATGCCGAGCTGATCGCGTCGGACCTCTCCAAGGCCGATCTGATCCGCCTCATCGACCGCTTCCTGATGTTCTACGTGCGCACCGCCGACCGGCTGCAGCGCACCAGCACCTGGCGCGAATCGCTCGAGGGCGGCCTGGACTACCTCAAGGACGTGCTGATCGGCGACAGCCTGGGCCTGGGCGCCGAACTCGAAGCGCAGATGCAGCACGTGGCCGACACCTACCAGTGCGAATGGAAGACGGCCGTCACCACGCCCGAGGTGCGCCAGCGCTTCCGCAGCTTCGTCAACAGCGACAGGCCCGACGAGCACATCGTGTTCGTCAACGAGCGCGGGCAGATCCGCCCCGCCCGCGCCGAGGAGCGCGCCGCCAACGAAAGCACGCCGGCCTGAGCCCCGCCCCCGAAAGGACCCACCATGAACATGCCCGCCCCCGAATGGACCCTCGAGGCCGCCACAGGCTGGACGCCCGTGTGCCGCATCGACGACATCCTGCCCGACACCGGCGTCTGCGCCCTCGTGCAGGGCCGCCACGTCGCGGTCTTCCGCGTCGGCACCCACCGGCTCTACGCCATCGACAACGTCGACCCGAAGTCCGGCGCCAGCGTGCTGTCGCGCGGCCTCATCGGCAACCTGGGCGAGCGCATCGTCGTCGCCTCGCCTCTGTACAAGAACCATTTCGACCTCGCCACTGGCGAGTGCGTGGAAGCCGCCGAGCATTCGGTGCGCACCCATGCCGTGCGTGCCGACGACGGCCGCGTCTTCGTCTCCCTCGCGCCGTCCGCCTGAACGCCGGACCGCCGCCTCACCCCTTCCAGGAAAAAACCATGGCCTACCTCGCTCCTGCCGAATTCGTGACCAAGATGGTCGACGCCGGCGAATCCAAGCTGCTGATGTCCACCCGCGACACGCTGATCCGCTCCTACATGGCCGGCGCCATCCTCGCGCTCGCGGCCGCCTTCGCGGTCACCGTCACCGTCAACACCGGCAACGCGCTGGTCGGCGCGATGCTGTTCCCGGTCGGCTTCATCATGCTGTACCTGCTGGGCTTCGACCTGCTCACCGGCGTGTTCACGCTGGCGCCGCTCGCGGTGTTCGACAAGCGCCCCGGCGCCACCTGGGGCGGCGTGATGCGCAACTGGACGCTGGTGTTCTTCGGCAACTTCGCCGGCGCGCTCACCGTGGCCGTGTTCATGGCCATCATCTTCACCTTCGGCTGGTCCGAGGCGCCCAACGCCATCGGCCAGAAGATCGGCCACATCGGCGAAGGCCGCACGGTCGGCTATGCGGCCCACGGCGCGGCCGGCATGCTGACGCTGTTCATCCGCGGCGTGATGTGCAACTGGATGGTGTCGACCGGCGTGGTCGCGGCCATGATGTCGACCAGCGTGTCGGGCAAGGCCATCGGCATGTGGATGCCCGTGATGGTCTTCTTCTACATGGGCTTCGAGCACTCGATCGTGAACATGTTCCTGTTCCCCTCGGGCCTGCTGCTGGGCGGCAACTTCACGATCATGGACTACCTGATCTGGAACGAGATCCCCACGGTGCTGGGCAACCTGGTCGGCGGGCTGACCTTCGTCGGCGCCACCCTGTACTCCACGCACTACAAGACCGCCCCCAAGCGCGCCGTGCCCCCCACGGCACCGGCCGCCGCACGCGACACGGGCCGCGTCGCCTCGCGCGCCGCCGCCTGAGCGCCGGCCGATGACGGACACCCTTCGCGTCGCCATCGGCCAGCACTCGGCCGCCGGACGCGAAGGGCCCAACCAGGACTTCCACGGCGCGATGCTGCCGACCGGCCACCTGCTGGCCGCCAAGGGCATCGCGCTGGCATTGGCCGACGGCATCGGCTCCAGCGCGGTGAGCCAGGTGGCCAGTGCCGCCGCGGTGCGCAGCTTTCTCGACGACTACTACGCCACCTCCGAGGCCTGGTCCACGCGCCGCGCGGCCGAGCGCGTGCTGGGCGCCACCAACGCGTGGCTGCACGCGCAGAACCAGCGCAGCGACACCGCCCGTTTCGACAGGGACCGCGGCCACGTCTGCACCTTCAGCGCACTGATCCTGAAGGGCCGGCGACTGCACCTGCTGCACGTGGGCGACGCTCGCGTGTACCGCGTGCATGCGCAGGCGCTGGAGCAGCTCAGCGACGACCATCGCGTGCAGCTGTCCTCGGTCGAGAGCTACCTCGGCCGCGCCCTGGGCGTGGGGCCGCATGTGGAGATCGACCACCGCAGCTGGGAGGCCGAGGCCGGCGAGCTCTACCTGCTGGCCACCGACGGCGCCTACGCCCGGCTCGACGCCGCGGCCGTGCACGCCGCCCTTGCGGCCGCGGGCGAGGACCTCGACGTCGCGGCGCAGGCGCTGGTGGTGCAGGCGCACGCGCGCGGCAGCGACGACGACGCCACCGTGCAGCTGCTGCGCATCGACGCCCTGCCCCCGGCCGACGCCCCGCTGCACATCGCCACCCACGAGGGCCTGGCCTGGCCGCCCGCGCTGCGCGCGGGCGAGCTCTTCGAGGGCTTCCGGCTGGTGCGCGAGCTGCACCAGAGCGCGCGCAGCCAGCTCTGGCTGTCGACCGACGAGGCCACCGGCCGGCCCGTGGCGCTCAAGCTGCCGGCGTCGGAACTGCGGGAGCAGCCCGCGCAGCTCGAGCGTTTCGCGCTCGAGGAATGGGTGGCGCGGCGCATCGACAGCCCGCACGTGGTGCGCGCCGCCACGCCCGAGCGTCCGCGGCGCCACCTGTGCGTGGCGCTGGAGTACATCGAGGGCCAGACGCTGGCGCAGTGGATGGTGGACCACCCGCGCCCGCCGCTGGACGCGGTGCGGGCGCTGCTGGCGCAGATCGCGCAGGGCCTGCAGGCGCTGCACCGGCGCGAGATGCTGCACCAGGACCTGCGGCCCGAGAACGTGATGATCGACCGCCAGGGCACGGTGCGGCTGATCGACCTCGGCGCGGTGCATGTGGCGGGCCTGGCCGAGGCGACGAGCGACCCGCGGGCGTTCGCCATCGCGGGCACCGTGCAGTACACCGCGCCGGAGTACTTCGTTGGCCCGGGCGGCAGCGAGCGCTCGGACCTCTTCGCGCTGGCCGTGCTCGGCTACCAGATGCTCACCGGCCAATTGCCCTACGGGCTGGAAGCGGCGCGGCTGCGCACGGCGGCCGATGCACGCCGGCTGCGCTACCGGCCGTTGCGCCAGTTCCGGCCCGAGCTGCCGGCGTGGCTGGACGCCGTGCTGCAGAAGGCCCTGCAGCCCGACCCCGCACGGCGGCAGGAGGCGGTGTCGGAACTCGTCTTCGACCTGCACGCGCCCGGCGCCGCCTTCCTGCGCACCGCGCCGCTGCCGCTGGCGCAGCGCCACCCGGTCGCGTTCTGGCAGGCGACCACGCTGGTGCTCGCGCTGGCGGTGGTCGTGCTGCTGGGGCTGCGCGCCTTCGGCCACTGAGGGGTCAGAAAACGCGAAGTGCAATCGGCCTGGAGCGCCCGCCACACGGGCGCCGCGGCCGAATTCGTCACGATCGTGACGATCTGCGCAAGGTCAGCCGGCGCGCTTGGTGCGGATCGCCTTGGAGGCGCGCGAGTTGGGCTCGCGGCCCAGTGCCTGGCTGATGAACACGCCCGTGTCGATCAGCGCGTCGAGGTCGATGCCGGTGTCGATGCCCATGCCGTGCAGCATGTAGACCACGTCCTCGGTCGCGACGTTGCCCGTCGCGCCCTTGGCATAGGGGCAGCCCCCCAGGCCGGCCACCGAGGACTGGTGGTTCCACACGCCCAGCTCCAGCGCCGCCAGGGTGTTCGACAGCGCCTGGCCATAGGTGTCGTGGAAGTGGCCCGAGACCTCGTCGACGGAGAAATGCGCCAGCGTCGCCTCCAGCGCCGCCTGCACCTTGCGCGGCGTGCCGACGCCGATGGTGTCGGCCACGTCCACGCGCGCCACGCCGATGCCCTTCATGAGGCCTGCGAGGTAACCCACCTTCTGCGGCGCGATGTCGCCCTCGTAGGGGCATCCGACGGTGCAGCTCATCGCACCGCGCACGGCGACGCCCTTGGCGCGCGCGGCCTCGACCACGGGCGCGAAGCGCTCGATGCTCTCGGCGATCGAGCAGTTGATGTTCTTCTGGCTGAAGGCTTCGCTGGCGGCGCCGAAAACGACGATCTCGTCGGGCCATTCCTCGCGCGGCGCGGCGATGGCGGCCTCGAAGCCCTTCATGTTGGGCGTGAGCACCGAGTAGCGCACGCCCTCGCGGCGGCGGATGCCGTGCATGACCTCGGCGTTGTCGCCCATCTGCGGCACCCACTTGGGGCTGACGAAGCTGGTGACCTCGATCTCGCGCAGGCCGGCGTCCTGCAGGCGCTGCACGAGTTCGATCTTGATGGCGGCGGGCACCGGCTGCTTCTCGTTCTGCAGGCCGTCGCGCGGGCCGACGTCGATGAGGCGGACGCGGGTGGGAAGGGGCATGGACATGTCTCGCGGGTCGTTGGAGCTCGCCTGTGCGGCCACGGCCGTCGGCGCATGGGGAGCGAGCCTACGCCAATTGCCTTGCCATTGCCTGCCAAGTGGGTTGCAAATGCTGCCAGCGGCACAGCCTCAGAGAAAGCCGATCCAGCGCCCTGCCAGCAGCACCGCCAGCCACAGCACGCAGGAGGCCAGCGCACGCAGCCGCGTGCCGGTGGGCACGTGGCCCGATGCAGCGATCGTTTCGAGTGCGCCGCCACGGTGCTGCCAGGCCACGTTCAGCAGCGCCACCGCGAGCAGCAGCAGCTTGATCCGGAAGGCCGTGTTGACCCAGTAGTCCGCGGGCTTGACGGTGAAGAGCCACACGCCCGTGCTCAGGGCCAGCACCACGCCGACCGCCGCCGCACGCGCCAGGAAATCCACCAGCGGCGCCAGCGGCACGCGGCGAAAGAAGCCCGCCAGCCGCAGGTCCAGCGGCAGGATCGCGCCGACCAACAGCCCGATGCCCAGGATGTGCAGCGCGTTGACGACCAGGTAGGCCGTGCCCGAACTCTGCAGCCACTGGGCGCCGGGCCAGCGGGCCAGCACGTCGAGCCAAGGCAACGCCTCGGGCATGAGCTTCGCGCCGGCCTACTCCTTGATCCGCTCCGGATACATGTCGTAGTTCTTGCCAGCGAGCGTGATGCGCACTGCCTTCATGTGGCGCTGCTCACGGTCCTTGTCGCGGTTGCCCAGCACCACGATCGTGTCACCGACCTTGGCGGTGGTGCCGGTGAAGCCCGAGCGCTCCGTCTGCGACGGGTTGCCCAGGTCGACCTGCCAGACGCCGTCGGCGGCCTTCACGTGCAGCGTGGGATGCGGCGGGGCCATCGAGATGCGCTCGATCTGCCCATTGAGCGTCATCTGCTCGCTGTCGGCCCAGGACCAGCCATGGTGGGCCTGCGCCAGCGGCGCCATGGCCAGGCAGACGGCGGCGGTGCAGGCGATGCCCACCCGGCGGCGCGACAGGTTCGGCAGGGAAAGATCGTGGTGCTTCATGCGACGGCTCCTCGTGTCGGCGGAGCCGCCAGTGTGTGCGCGCGGGCGCCCCTTGCCCAGCCCACCGCAGGCGACCCCCGGCAAGCCAGGGGTTTTGTTGCGCCCGCCTCAGTACCCGCGCTCGAGGTTCACCACGCCCGCGATCCGCTCGCCGCGCGAGAGCGCACCGATCTTGCCGGCGATCTGGGCGATGGTCTCGCGCCGCAGCGTGCGGGCCGAGGCATGCGGCGTCACGGCGATCTTCGGGTGGCGCCAGAACGGGTGCTCGGCGGGCAGTGGCTCCTGCTGGAACACGTCGAGCGTGGCGCCGGCGAGCTGGCCGGACTCGATCAAGGGAATCAGGTCTTCCTCGACCAGGTGGCCGCCGCGCGCGATGTGGATCAGGTAGCCGCCCGGGCGCAGTGCCGAGAGCGTCTGCCGGTTGAGGATGCCGCGCGTCGCGTCGGTCAGCGGCAGCAGGTTCACCAGCACGCGCGTGCCGACCAGGAAGTCGCCCAGGCGCGCCTCGCCCGCGAAGGTGCGCACGCCCTCGATGGCCTTGGGCGTGCGGCTCCAGCCCAGCACGGGAAACTCGAACTGCTGCACGGCCTTCGCCACGCGCTGGCCCAGCACGCCCAGGCCCAAGATGCCGACCGGGAAGTCGGCCCGTTCCAGCGGCTTGCGGTAGACCCAGCGGCCCTCGCGCGCCTCGGCCTCGTAGACGTCGAACTCGCGGAAGTGGCGGATCAGCGCATGGCACACGTACTCCGCCATCTGCACCGACATGCCGGCATCGTCCAGGCGCACGACCTTCAGGCCCGGCGGCAGCTGCCGCGCCAGGATGGCGTCGACACCGGCGCCGATATTGAACATGGCCTTCAGGCCCGCGGCCTGCGCGTCGATGAAGGACTGCGGCGGCGCCCACACGATGGCGAAATCGGCCTGCGGGGCGCCGGGTTGCCACTCGGTGACGTCGGCATCGGGCAGCGCCGCGCGCAGGCCCTCGATCCAGGGGGCGGCCTTGGTGTCGGTGAGGCAGAGGGTGATTTGGGTCGTCATGGGCCGATTCTGCGGGCAGGGCGACGGCGCCCGCAGCCGGCCGCAAAGATGCGCCTCAAGGCGGCAGACCGCCGCCAACGGCAGCCGGAAAGCGCTCGAGCACCCAGTCGATGAACACGCGCAGCCGGTGCGTCACATGCCGGTGGTGCGGGTACACGACGTGGAAGGGGTACGGCGACGGCCGCCAGCGCCGCAGGATCTCCACCAGCGCGCCCTCGCGCAGTGCGGGGCCGGCCGCGTAGGCGAAGGTCTGGATGATGCCCAGCCCGGCCAGGCCGGCGGCCAGGTGCGCATTGCTTTCATTGACGCCGAAGCGGTGCTCGAGCTTGAGCTCGGACTTCTCGCCGCGATGCAGGAATCGAAAGGGCATGGCCCGCCCGTTGAGCGCCGAGACGTAGCTGACGAGCCGGTGGCCGTTCCTCAGTTCCTCGGGGTAGGCCGGCACCCCGTACTGCTTCAGGTACTGCGGGGCGGCGCAGGTGAGCATCACGGCTTGGCCCAGCGGGCGCGCCACGAGCGAGGAGCTGTCGAGCGGGCCGCCGCGGATCACGCAGTCGACGTTGTCGCCGACTAGGTCGACGGCGCGGTCGGACACGCCCAGGTCGATGCGGATGTCCGGGTAGCGCGCCACGAAATCGGGCAGCAGAGGGATGAGCACGTCGCGCGCCGTCGAGCCGCCGACATCGATGCGCAGGTGGCCGCGCGGCTTGCCGCGGGCGAGGTTGAAGGAGGCGTCGATGTCGTCCAGGTCGCGCAGCACGCGCAGTGCCTTGGCGTAGTAGTCGTGCCCCTCGCGCGTGACGGTGAGCTTGCGCGTGGTCCGCTGCAGCAGCCGCGCGCCCAGGTGAGCCTCGAGGTCCTGGACCAGCTTGCTCACGGTGGCATTGGGCATGTCCAGCGAGTCGGCGGCGCGCGTGAAGCTGCCCACCTCGACGACGCGGGTGAAGGCGCGCATGGCCTGCAGTTGATCCATCGGTGCCCCTTCCTGGCGTCGCGCAGATTATCCATACCCATGGATAGTCATTCCATTGCCAGCCATTTTTCTTTGAATGGCCGGTGCCTACATTCATGGCCATGCGCTGCAGGCAGCCCGCGCCGGACCGGCAGGCGATGCACGCACCACCTCGCATCCACGAAAGGAACATCCATGAACAAGCCCCTTGACGGAAAGATCGCCCTGGTGACCGGTGGCAGCACCGGCATCGGCCTGGGCGCCGCACAGGAACTGGTGAGTCAGGGCGCGCGCGTCTTCATCACCGGCCGCCGGCAGGCCGAGCTCGACGCCGCGGTGGCGGCGCTCGGCCCCGCCGCGACGGCCATCCGCGCCGATGTGTCGGTGCTGGCCGAGCTCGACACGGTCTATGCACAGATCGCGAAGAGCGCGGGCCGGCTCGACATCCTGTTCGCCAATGCAGGCGGCGGCGACATGCTGCCGCTGGGCGCGATCACCGAAGAGCACTTCGACCGCATCTTCGGCACCAACGTGCGCGGCGTGCTGTTCACGGTGCAGAAGGCGCTGCCGCTGCTGAGCGATGGAGCCTCGGTCATCCTGACCTCGTCCACCGCGGCCATCCAGGGCACGGCGGCCTTCAGCGTCTACAGCGCCAGCAAGGCCGCGGTGCGCAACTTCGCGCGCTCGTGGGCGCTGGACCTCAAGGACCGCCGCATCCGCGTCAACGCCGTGAGCCCCGGCCCGATCCGCACGCCCGGCCTGGGTGGCCTGGTGCCCGACGAAGCGCGCCAGGGCCTGTTCGACGCCCTGGCCGCGCAGATCCCGCTCGGGCGCCTGGGCGAGCCCCAGGAGGTCGGCCAGGCGGTGGCGTTCCTCGCTTCGGACGCCGCCAGCTTCGTCAACGGGATCGAGCTCTTCGTCGACGGCGGCATGGCGCAGGTCTGAACGCGACGCGCCCAGTACGCGATCAGGCGGCCAGGCGCAACAGCTCCGCGCCCTCGGTCACCTGGTCGCCGGGCGCGAAGAGCAATTCCTCCACGGTGCCGTCGGCCGGTGCGGCGATGGTGTGCTCCATCTTCATCGCCTCCATCACCGCCAGCGCCTGGCCCTTGGCCACCTTGTCGCCGGGTTGGACGGCGAAGGAGACGACCTTGCCCGGCATCGGCGCCGTGAGGCGTCCGCCCTCGGCCTGCGTGTCGCCCGCGTGGGCCAGGCGATCGACCGCGGTGATGCGGGTCGCGCCCTGGGCGCCGAAGACGTGGGCGACCGATTGCAGCCGGTACACGTCGAGCGTGTGGCGGCCGCCGTCGAACTCGACTTCGATGCGCCCGTCGGGGAAGCGGCCGATTGCCAGCGGCCCGGCCGTGTCGCCGAGCGCGAGGTGCAGCCCGCCATCGTGCCGGTAGCTGAGCTGCGCGCTCACGGGCTCGCCACGGAACTCGAACTCGAAGGGCCGCGTGTACGTCCCCAGCGCGCGCCAGCCGTCGCGGCGCGCGAAGCCGGTGGCCGGCCCGCCCTGCGTGCCGGGCCACTCGCCCAGGATCTGCTGCGTGACGGCCGCGGCCACCGCCAGCGGCAGCCCCAGCGGCTCGCGGTCGAACAGCACGGCGCGCTCGCGCTCGATGAGCGCCGTGTCGAGCTTCGCCTGCGAGAAGGACTCGGTGGCCAGCACGCCGCGCAGGAACTGCACGTTGGTCGCCACGCCAACGATGTGCACCTGGGCCAGCGCCGCATCGAGCCGGGCCAGCGCCTCTGCACGCGTGGCGCCGTGCACGATCAGCTTGGCGATCATCGAATCGTAGAAGGGCGAGATCTCGCCGCCCTCGCGCACGCCGTCGTCCACGCGCACGCGGCCGCGCTGGAAAGCGGTGTGCTGCGCCGGCTTGCGGTAGACGTGCAGGGTGCCGGTGGCGGGCAGGAAGTTGTTGTCGGGGTTCTCGGCGCAGATGCGCGCCTCGATCGCGTGGCCGTGGATCTGCAGTTGCTCCTGCTTCAGCGGCAGCGGCTCGCCGGCGGCGACGCGCAACTGCCATTCGACGAGGTCCAGGCCCGTGATCGCTTCCGTCACCGGGTGCTCGACCTGCAGGCGCGTGTTCATCTCCATGAAATAAAACTTCATGGCCTCCGGCGCGTCGTAGCCGCCCGTCTGCTCGACGATGAATTCGACGGTTCCCGCACCGACATAGTTGACGGCGCGCGCGGCGTTGACGGCCGCCTCGCCCATCTGCCGGCGCATCGCTTCGGTCATGCCGGGCGCGGGCGCCTCTTCCAGCACCTTCTGGTGCCGGCGCTGCACCGAGCAGTCGCGCTCGAAGAGATAGACGCAGTTCCCCTGCGTGTCGCCGAAGACCTGGATCTCGATGTGGCGCGGGCGCTGCACGTACTTCTCGATCAGCACCGCGTCGCTGCCGAAGCTGTTGATCGCCTCACGCTGGCAACTCGCGAGCGCAGCGGCGAAGTCTTCGCTTCTCTCGACGATGCGCATGCCCTTGCCGCCGCCGCCGGCGCTGGCCTTGATGAGCGCGGGATAGCCGATGCGGTCGGCCTCGCGCTGCAGCAGGGCCGGGTCCTGGTCGGCGCCGTGGTAGCCGGGCACCAGGGGCACGCCGGCCTGTTCCATCAGGCGCTTCGATTCGGCCTTCAGGCCCATCGCCAGGATCGCCTCGGCCGGCGGACCGATGAAGACCAAGCCCGCCTCGGCGCAGGCGCGCGCGAAGTCCTCGTTCTCCGACAGGAATCCGTAGCCGGGGTGGATCGCCTCGGCGCCCGTGGCCCGGGCCGCCGCGATGATCTTTTCCCAGCGCAGGTAGCTGTCCTTGGGTGCGCTGCCGCCCAGGTACACCGACTCGTCGCAGGCGCGCACATGGTTGGCATGCGCGTCGGCGTCGGAATACACGGCGACGGTGCGGATGGCCATGCGACGCGCCGTCGCTGCGACCCGGCAAGCAATCTCGCCCCGGTTCGCAATCAGGATCTTCTTAAACATTCGGGGTGTCTCCCGTGGAGGATTTCTTGAGTCGGAAGGCGGGCTCGACGCCGGGGTCGGGCTTGCCGCTGAAGATGCGGGTGAGCCGCGCGACCAGGCCGCGCAGGAAGCGCCAGCTCTTGCGGATGAGCCACACGCTGAACACCAGCAGCAGCACGAAGAGCACGAGGAAGACGAGCGGATGCGCCACCGCCAGCCACAGGCCCGTGGGCACCGCGGCGTCTTCCACCAGCGAGGTGCCGATGTTGGAGAAGGGCTCGGGCGAGGTGTTGATCGCGGCCCGCGTGGTGGCCTTGGCCGCATGCGCCGTCGCCGCGAAGCCCCCGCCCAGCAGGGCTGCGACCACGGCCATGGCGGCATGGTCGGCGCCGAACACCGAAGCCGCGAGGGCGGCCCCGGCCGGGATGCGGATGGCGGTGTGCACCATGTCCCACAGCGAGTCGAGGCCCGGGATCTTGTCGGCGAAGAATTCGACGAAGACCAGGAAGCCGCTCACCGCCAGCACGATCGGGTGCGCCAGCACATGCAGTCCGCCCGGCAGCGGCACCCAACCCAGGTAGCCGGCCAGCCCCACGAGCAGCACCACCAGATACAGCCGCACGCCGCTCGCCCAGCCGAGGGCCGCGGCCAGGGCGACGAGCTGGGACATGTCGAAGCTGTTCATTGTTCGGCCTCCCTGGAACCCGGACATCCGTACGCGAAGGAAAAACCAAAGTGGCGCGGAGGGCGCGAAAAACACCAAACCAATTCGAATGGACTTTCTTGCGTCCTTCGCGCCACCTTCGCGCCCTTCGCGTACGGTTGTCCGTCTTTCATGACTGAGTCAACCACGACGGCTTGCGCTTCTCGAGGAAGGACCGCAGCCCCTCGCGCGCCTCGTCGGTGGCGCGAATGGCGGCGATGCGGCGCACGGTGTCCTGCGTCAGCTCGTCGGTGATGGGCTGGCCCGTGACGTCGCGCAGCAGGCGCTTGCATTCGCCCAGCGCGGCGGGCGCGGCGCCCGAAAGCGACTTCACGATCTCGGCCACCTTCGCATCGAGCGCCTCGGCCGGGACCACCTCGTGCACCAGGCCGATGCGATGCGCCTCGGCCGCGCCGAAGCGCTCGGCCGTCAGAAAGTAGCGCTGCGCCGCACGCGCGCCCATCGCGCGGATCACGTACGGGCTGATCGTGGCGGGGATGAGTCCGATCTTGACTTCGCTGAGACAGTAGTTCGCGGTATCGACCGAGATGGCGATGTCGCAGGCCGAGACGATGCCCATGCCGCCCGCATACACGTCGCCCTGGATGCGCGCGACCACCGGCTTGCTGCTGTGGTGCAGGGTGCGCAGCATGGTCGCCAGGCCGCCGGCGTCCTGCAGGTTCTGTTCCTGCGTGTACTCGGCGGCCTTCTTCATCCAGTTGAGGTTCGCGCCGGCGCAGAAGGCCGGCCCGCGGCCGCCGAGCACGACCACGCGCACCTCGGGCGCCGCCTCGGCCTGCGCGAAGGCCTCCGACAGTTCGCGGATGAACACGTCGTCGATGGCGTTGCGCATCTCCGGCCGGTTGAGCCAGATGCGCGCGACGGCGCCGTCCAGGTGCAGTTCGAGGGTGGTGAAGTCGCTCATGGGTTGGCCGCTTTCGCTTCGCTTTGCAGAAGGGAGACCCAGTCGAGTGACGGGCCGGGGCAGCCCAGTCCGGTCACTGCGGCCGTGACCTGGCCGCGGTGGTGGGTCGCATGGTTGAAGACATGGCCCAGCGCCGGCGCGAAGGGAATGCGCACCGCCTCGCCGTTGCCACGGGTGTAGACGAGCTCGCCGTCGAAGCGCGTGGCATCGAGGGCCTCGGCCCACGGCACCCACCGACCGACGATGCCGGCAAGCGCCTCGCACACGGCCTCGCGCCCAGGATGCGGCACGGCGTCCAGCGCGATGCGGGGCGAGCGGTCCTCGGCGAAGCGCGCCCACCAGATGTCGTCGGTCACCACGAGGTGGTTGACGGTGCGGTGCACCGAGCCGAAGAACAGCCGCGCATCGCGATGCCACTCCTCGTCGCTCAGTGGCGCGAGATCGGCCAGCAGCTTGTGCGTGGCCCAGGCGTGGTAGCGCGCGAGCGCGGCGAAGTAGGTCGCGAGTTTCACCGCGCCCGCCTCACATGCGGAAGACGCCGAACTTCGGCTCGGGGATCGGCGCATGCCGCGCGGCGGCCAGGCCCAGCGCGAGCACGCGGCGCGTGTCGGCCGGGTCGATGATGCCGTCATCCCACAGGCGCGCCGTCGCGTAGTAGGGGTGGCCCTGGTCCTCGTACTGCCGGCGGATGGGGGCCTTGAAGGCCTCCTCTTCCTCGGCCGACCAACTGCCGCCCTTGGCCTCGATGCCGTCGCGCTTGACGGTGGCCAGCACGCTCGCGGCCTGTTCGCCGCCCATCACGCTGATGCGCGCGTTGGGCCACATCCAGAGGAAGCGCGGCGAGTACGCGCGGCCGCACATGCCGTAGTTCCCGGCCCCGAAGCTGCCGCCGATGATGACCGTGAACTTGGGCACGTTCACCGTGGCGACGGCTGTCACCATCTTGGCGCCGTGGCGCGCGATGCCCTCGTTCTCGTACTTGCGCCCGACCATGAAGCCGGTGATGTTCTGCAGGAACACGAGCGGGATCTTGCGCTGGCCGCACAGCTCGATGAAGTGCGCGCCCTTCTGCGCCGACTCGCTGAACAGGATGCCGTTGTTGGCGACGATGCCCACCGGCATCCCCTCGATGGACGCGAAGCCGCAGACCAGCGTGGCGCCGAAGCGCGCCTTGAACTCGTGGAACTCGCTGCCGTCGACGATGCGGGCGATGATCTCGCGCACGTCGAAGGGCTTGCGGGTGTCGGTCGGGATCACGCCGTAGAGCTCTTGTGCGTCGAAGGCGGGCGGTGCCACCCTACCCGTTCGGGCTGAGCCTGTCGAAGCCGTCCGCGGCACTTCGACAGGCTCAGTGTGAACGGAGTGTGATGCATTGAGGTTGGCGACCGCCGAGCGCGCCAGCGCCAACGCATGCAGGTCGTTCTGCGCCAGGTGGTCGGCTACGCCCGACAGGCGCGTGTGCACGTCGCCGCCGCCCAGGTCCTCGGCCGAGACCACCTCGCCGGTGGCGGCCTTCACGAGCGGCGGGCCGCCCAGGAAGATGGTGCCCTGGTTCTTCACGATGATGGATTCGTCGCTCATCGCCGGCACGTAGGCGCCGCCCGCCGTGCACGAGCCCATGACCACGGCGATCTGCGCGATGCCCTGGGCGCTCATGTTGGCCTGGTTGTAGAAGATGCGGCCGAAGTGTTCGCGGTCGGGGAAGACCTCGTCCTGGTTCGGCAGGTTGGCCCCGCCCGAATCGACGAGGTAGATGCAGGGCAGGCGGTTCTGCTCGGCGATCTCCTGCGCGCGCAGGTGCTTCTTCACCGTCATCGGGTAGTAGGTGCCGCCTTTGACCGTGGCGTCGTTGCACACGATCACGCAGTCCACGCCGTTCACGCGCCCGATGCCGGTGATGACGCCCGCCCCCGGGGCTGCCCCGTCGTACATGCCGTGCGCCGCCAGCGGCGAGAGCTCCAGGAAGGGGGTGCCGGGGTCGAGCAACTGGTTCACGCGCTCGCGCGGCAGCAGCTTGCCGCGGGCGGTGTGCTTGGCCCGCGCGGCTTCGCCGCCGCCCTGCTCCACCTTCGCGAATTGGCCGCGCAGGTCGTCGACCAGCGCGCGCATCGCGGCGGCATTGGCCTGGAACTCGGCGCTGCGGGGGTTGAGTCTGGATTCGAGTTGGGTCATGGAAATCTCAAATTCGGGGACGGACATCCGTACGCGAAGGTCGCAAAAGTTGCGCGAAGGTCGCGAAGAACAGCCTTCAAAAATCTTTGCCTTCCTTTTGCGCTCTTCGCGGAACCTTCGCGACCTTCGCGTATGGAGGTCCGCTTGTCATGCCGTCTTCTCCTCAGCCAACCCCAGTTCCGTCTTCATCACATCGCGGATCTTGAACTTCTGGATCTTGCCGGTCACGGTCATCGGGAACTCGGTGACGAAGCGGATGTACTTCGGCACCTTGTAGTGCGCGATCTGGCCCTTGCAGAAGTCGCGGATCTCGTCCTCGGTGGGCTGCTGGCCGGGCTTGGGGATGATCCAGGCGCACAGCTCCTCGCCGTACCTGCGGTCGGGCAGGCCGACGACCTGCACGTCCTGCACCTTCGGGTGCCGGTACAGGAACTCCTCGATCTCGCGCGGGTAGATGTTCTCGCCGCCGCGGATCACCATGTCCTTGATGCGGCCGACGATGTTGACGTAGCCCTGCGCGTCCATGGTGGCCAGGTCGCCGGTGTGCATGTACCCCTCGGCGTCGATGGCCTCGCGGGTCTTCGCCTCGTCGCCCCAGTAGCCGTGCATCACCGAATAGCCCCGCGTGCACAGCTCGCCCGACTGGCCGCGCGGCACCGTGGCGCCGGATTCTGGGTCGACGATCTTCACCTCCAGGTGCGGCTGCACCGTGCCGACGGTTGACACGCGCAGTTCCAGCGGGGTGTCGGTGCTGCTCTGGCAGCTCACGGGGCTGGTCTCGGTCATGCCGTAGGCGATCGTGATCTCGCCCAGGTGCATCTGGCTGACCACGCGCTTCATCACCTCGATGGGGCAGGCGGTGCCGGCCATGATGCCGGTGCGCAGCGACGAGAGGTCGAACTCGGCGAAGCGCGGGTGGTCCAGCTCGGCGATGAACATGGTCGGCACGCCGTGCAGCGCGGTGCACTGTTCGGCCTGCACCGCCTCGAGCGTGAGCAGCGGGTCGAAACCGTCGTTGGGGTAGACGATGGCCGAGCCGTGCGTGAGGCAGGCCAGGTTGCCCAGCACCATGCCGAAGCAGTGGTACATGGGCACGGGGATGCACAGCCGGTCCTCGGGGCCGAGCTTCATGCATTCGCCGATGAAGAAGCCGTTGTTGAGGATGTTGCGGTGCGTGAGCGTGGCGCCCTTGGGGAAGCCCGTCGTGCCGCTGGTGAACTGGATGTTGATGGGCTCGGTGGCCGTCAGCGTGCGCTGCACCTCGGCCACGCGCGGGTCGGCCGGGTCACCGCTGGCCAGCAGGGTCGAGAAGCGGGCCAGCGGGATGTCGCCGCCCTCTTCCTCGGCATCGCCGGCACGGTCGATCCACCAGATGCTCCTCAGCTGTGGCAGCTTCGCCGCACCCAGCTCGCGCAGCATCGCCAGGTACTCGCTGGTCTTGAAGCGCGGCATGGTCACCAGCGCCTGGCAGCCCACCTTGTTGAGCGCGTATTCGACCTCGGACGTGCGGTACGCGGGGTTGATGTTGACGAGGATCAGCCCCGCCTTGGCAGTCGCGATCTGCATCAAAACCCACGCCAGGTTGTTGTGCGACCAGATGCCGATGCGCTCGCCCGGCTTCAGGCCGGAGCGTAGCAGTGCGCTGGCCAGCCGGTTCGACTCGGCCTGCAGTTCGGCATAGCTGCGCCGCACGCCTTCGTGGCGGCTCACCAGCGCCAGCGCCTCGGGCTGGCGCGCCACCATGGCGTCGAAGAAATCGCCGATCGTCTGCTCGATCAGCGGCGGCTCGGTGGCGCCGCGCGCGTAGCTCAGGGCTTCGTTCATCGTGATGTCTCCAAAGACGGATGCAGAACGCGAAAGACGCGAAGGTTTCGCGAAGGCCGCGAAAAAGACAAACAAAAAGTTTTTCTTCTTTTGCGTCTTTCGCGAAGCCTTCGCGTCCTTCGCGTACGGGTGTCCGATTTCAGGACGTCTCCGCAAACAACTCGCGGCCGATCAGCATGCGCCGGATCTCCGAGGTGCCCGCACCGATCTCGTACAGCTTGGCATCGCGCCACAACCGCTCCACGGGGAACTCCTTGGTGTAGCCCACGCCGCCCAGCGCCTGGATCGCCTCACCGGCCATCCAGGTCGCCTTTTCGGCCGAGTAGAGGATGGCGCCGGCGGCGTCCTTGCGGAAGGTGCGCGCATGGTCGTTGCGGTCGCAGGCCTTGCCCACGGCGTACACGTAGGCGCGCGTGGCCTGCCAGGTGGAGTACATGTCGGCGATCTTGCCCTGCATCAGCTGGAACTCGCCGATGCTCTGGCCGAACTGCTTGCGGTCGTGGATGAAGGGGATCACCGCATCCATGCAGGCCGCCATGATGCCCAGCGGCCCGCCCGAAAGCACGGCACGCTCGTAGTCCAGCCCGCTCATCAGCACCTTGGCACCGTTGCCCTCGCCGCCCAGGATGTTCTCTTCGGGCACTTCGCAGTTGTCGAGGAAGAGCGGGTACGTGTTGCTGCCGCGCATGCCCAGCTTGTCGAGCTTGGTGCCGGCCGAGAAGCCCTTGAAGCCCTTCTCGACGATGAAGGCCGTCATGCCGCGCGCGCCCATTTCGGGCTCGGTCTTGGCGTAGATGACCAGGGTGTCGGCGTCGCCGCCGTTGGTGATCCACATCTTGCCGCCGTTGAGGACGTAGTAACCGTCCTTCTTTTCGGCCCGCAGCTTCATGCTCACCACGTCGGAGCCGGCGTTGGGCTCGCTCATGGCCAGCGCGCCGACGTGCTCGCCGCTCACCAGCTTGGGCAGGTACTTCTTCTTCTGCGCCTCGCTGCCGTTGCGGTGGATCTGGTTCACGCACAGGTTGGAGTGCGCGCCATACGACAGGCCGACGGAGGCCGACGCACGCGACACCTCCTCCATGGCCACGATGTGCGCGAGGTAGCCCAGTTCGGTACCGCCGTATTCCTCCTTCACCGTCATGCCGTGCAGGCCCAGCGATCCGAGCTTGGCCCAGAGGTCGTGGGGGAACAGGTTGTCGCGGTCGATCTCGGCGGCGCGCGGCGCGATCTCGTGGGCACAGAAGTCGGCCACCGCGTCGCGCAGCGAATCGATGGTCTCGCCCAGGTCGAAATTCAGGCCGATCTGGCTCATGCGTTGTCTCCTTGAAGGCAGGGGTGCGGGGGCGGACATCCGTACGCGAAGGGCGCAAAGGTTGCGCGAAGGACGCGAAAGAACTTCAGAGGAGAAAAGGCTGTTCTTTTGCGTCCTTCGCGAAGTTTTCGCGTCCTTCGCGTGCGGATGTCCGATTGCATGCAGCTTACGCCGCCCCTGCCCGCATTTGGCGCCACAATGGTTGCAAATCCCGCCACATCCAGCTGCCTAGGAATGACCGCATCGACCCTCGTCAAACCGCCCCGCGCGGCCACGCCAATGGCCTTCGTGCAGGCGATCGTCAAGGGGTATGCGCGCCATGGCGTCGATCCGGGCGCGGCCCTGCGGGCGGCACAGATCACGCCGCGTGAACTGTGGCGGCCGGGTGCGCGCGTGACGGCAGCCCAGTTCGAGGCGCTCAACGAGCACGCGATGCAGGAACTCGACGACGAGGCGCTGGGCTGGTTCGGCCGCAAGCTGCCCTGGGGCAGCTACGGCATGCTGTGCCGGGCCTCGCTCACTTCGCCGAACCTGGGCGTGGCCATCCGGCGCTGGTGCCGCCACCACCGGTTGCTGGTGGACGACATCGCCCTGTCGCTCTCGGTCGCGGACGGCGAGGCCACGGTCCGCATCGAGGAGCGGCGCGACCTCGGCGCCTTCCGCGAGTTCTGTCTGGTGTCGAGCCTGCGCTTCCTGCACGGCTACGCGAGCTGGGCCATCGATTCACGCGTGTCGCTGCGCGCCGCATGCTTTCCGTACCCGGCACCGCCGCACGCGGAGGCCTACCCGCTGATGTTCACCGGCCGCGTGCAGTTCGATGCCGAGCAGGCGAGCTTCAGCTTCGACGAACGCTACCTGGCACTGCCGATGATGCGCGACGAGCGCGCACTGCGGACCATGCTGCGCCGCGCCCTGCCCTTGACGGTGCTGCAGTACCGGCGCGACCGGCTGCTGGGGCAGCGCGTGCGCGAGCTCCTGCGCACCCACGGGACGGAACTGACGAACGCCGAGGCGATCGCCACCACGCTGCATGTTTCCAGCCGCACGCTGCACCGGCAACTGCAGGCCGAAGGTCTGTCGCTGCAGGCGCTGAAGGACGAAGTGCGGCACGAGGCCGCCGTCGACCAGTTGCGCCGGAGCGAGCGGCCGATCAAGCAGATCGCACTGGCGGTGGGCTTTCGCAACGAGAAGAGCTTCGCGCGGGCCTTTCGCCAGTGGACGGGCATGACGCCGGGCGAGATGCGCCGCCGCGGCGCCTGAAGGCCTGCGCCTCAGGCGCCAGCTTCAGTGTGCGGATGCAGCTGCGCGCTGAGTGCGCGCGTGCCGGCCGCCAGGGCGGCCTCGTAGGACTCGAAGGAGTCTTCCGCGCGGCGCGCGACCTGGGTCGGCGTGCCGTCGGCATCGGTTTCCAGCAGGGTCCACAGGAAGGCGCCGGGGCTGGCTTCCTGGACCTGGAGTCGCATGGATGGGTGGGTCATGGCTGCCATCGTGGGCGCCGGATCGGGGCCTGGCTGTCAGCCGAATTCGCCGATGCGCGAAGTGGCCGCCAGGACGAGCCTCAACGCAGGGAGGCCTGGAAGGAAGGCTGCGAGTTGGGCAGAGGCATCCCCGGCGCCCAGGCGGCCGGATCGTGCGTGGGCGGGCGGAAGGTCTGGACCGCCATCATCCCCAGGCGCGTGATCTCGAACACCACCGCAGGTGGCTGTTCCTCCTGCCCGCCCAGGCCCTGCCGCGCCTGCGGGATCTGCGCACGCACCTGTCCGGCGGCCTGAAGGGCGCGCAGCTTGTCGATGTCCGTCGGGTCGGTGATGCGCACCGGCAGCGGCGCGCGGGCCAGTGCATGGAGCAGTTCCAGAGGCATGCGTGTTCTCCTCGCAGGACCCCGATTTTTCTGCGCTTCACCCACCGAATCAAGATAAGCCATAGGTGTTAGCGCTTGCTCATGCCCGGGCGCCGTCGCTGGCGCGCCGGCTGCTTCAGGCCTGCACCAGGGTCTCGAAGCCGCCCCAGATCATGCGCTTGCTGTCGAAGGGCATGCCTTCGGTGTCCATGCCCGCAATCCGCGGGTCGGCCATGACCTTGGCATTGACGACGTCGCGGTGCTGGCGCGATTCGTAGGTGATCCATGCGAAGACCACCACCTCGTCGTCCTTGAGCTGCACGCTGCGCGGGAAGGAGGTGAGTTCGCCGACCTGGACGTCGTCGGCGATGCACTCGCGGTATTCCAGCGCGCCGTGCTCGCGCCATACCTGGCCGGCCGTGGTGGCCAGCTGGCGATAGGCCTCCACCTTGTCCTTCGGCACCGGCACCACGAATCCGTCGACATAGCTCATCGTGTGTCTCCTGGTTCTGGGAATGCGGGCCATGACGGCCCGGTCCCCGAGTCTAGGGACTTCGATGTGCGCAGGAAGCTCATCCCCACGCACGGCAGGGCTGCCACGGCCTCAGCCCTGCGCATCGGTCTCGTCGACGATCTTCAGTGGCGAACTGGGACGCAGCTGGAAGCGCAGCACGCTGACGCTGTGCTCCGCCAGCGCCGAGGCGGGCAGCTGGGTGATCTGCAGGCCGTCCTTGACGTCGATGCCGCCGCGCACCTCGACCTCCACGCCGTCCACCAGCATGCCCGGCACCTTCTTCGCGATCACCTCGGTGTTGACGCGATCGATGCCCGACTTGACCTGCGTCACGAGGTCCTGGATGCCGATCTTCGCGGTCTGGTTCTTCAACTGGTCCAGCTCGGCCGCCAGACGCACGTTCCGCTCGGACTGCGCCGCCAGCTCCTTGCGCAGGCCGCCGAGCTCGGCGTCGCGGCTCACCACCGTCTGGGTCGCCGTGGCGAGCTGCTTCTGCAGCTCGGTGTTGGTGTCGCCCAGTCGCTGGATCTCGGCGTCGCGCACCGCCACCGCCTGCACGGCCTCGTTGAACTTGCCGCGCACGAAGTCGACGTTGCGGATGCTGGTGTCGTTGATGGTGCCGGGGTCGAAGGGCACGAAACGGGTGGCCATGGCGGTGTCTCCTTCGCTCAGGCGGTGGTGCCCGGCGGCGGCACCGGCACGATGCGCAGCTTCAGCGAGCTGGTGCCTTCGGCATTGAACGCGAAGGTGCTGCGGTACTTGGTATTGAAGGGCGCCACGTACATGCGCGGCGCGGCCTGCGGTGCCTTCTTCTCGAAATGCAGCGCCATGCGCATCTCGACCGTGGCCTCGGGGATCTGGTACCAGGTCACCTGGTAGCCCAGGGCCTGCAACTCGGGGTGCTCGGCCGCGAGCTGCGTCTGCGATGCCAGCGCCGCGGCATCCAGCTCGCGCTGCGCGGCTGCCACGCCGGCACTGATCTCGCGCACCATGCTCGACAGCGGCGAGATCAGCACTTCGTCCATGTTCACGTCGGTGGCCATGGCATCTCCTCAGCGTTCCGTGCGCGTGACGACGGGCGGCGTCACGGTCGCGTTGATGGTGACCACGTCCGGCGCGAGGCGGATCGGCGGCGGCACCGGCTTCATCGTCACCCGCAGCAGGCTCGAACCTTCCGCGGTGTGCGTGTAGGTGCTCTGGTTGCGGAAGTTGACCGGCGCGGCAAAGGCGATGACGCCGCGCTTGCCGAAGCCCGGTCGGCCCTCGGTCTGCGTGGCGCTGGCCTGCTTGAGGCTCACCGACATCTTCACCTCGATCAGGGCCTCGGTGAACTGGTAGAAGGTCGGCAGCAGTCCGGCCTGCAGCAGCGTGGTCTTGACCGGCGCCACGGGCTGCTGCGTCACGCTCACGCCGGGCACCGTGACATTGCTGCCGGCCACGGCGAGCGTGGTCGGTGCGGGCGAGATGACCTCCGTCACCTGCGGAATGAGGTCGATGGCGTTGGCCTCGCTGGCGAGGAATTTGAGCGTGTCGATCGACGCGCGGTCCAGCGCGAGCTGTCCCTCGGCAACGGCGGCGGCGAGGTCGCGCACCATGTCGGCGATGGGGACGTCCAGAAGTTCCTGTCCTACGGCCATGGGGTTCTCCTTCGGGTTCGGGGGCAATCGGTCAGTCGAACACGGCGGCTGGCGTGCTGGCATGGACGGCGCGCCGCAGCGCATGCAGCGCACGCGTCGGCGCCGGGGTGCCGCGCGAACGGTCGAACCAGCCGGTCGCGCTGTGCGCGAGCCAGCCGACGCCGCCCTGCAGGCACAGCGCCATGAGCCGGTCATGCGCCAGCGGCGCCTGCGCCAGGGGTTCCCAGCCATCGAGCAGCAGGGGCTGCCGCAGGGTGCCGGCGAGTGCTGCGGCCGGGGGCGCCTGCGGCCGCGTGGCGTCCCACAGCAGGCCCAGGCCCGGCTGCATCGGCGACCGCGGCAGGTCGGCCACGGACTCGAGGGGCAGCCACACCAGCGCGCGTGGGTGCAGGGACTGCAGCGCCAGCGCGGCCGCGCGGAGTCGGGCCGCCAGCGGGGGCCGGCCCAACAGGCCGAACAGCACCGCGGGCCGCTGTGCATGGCGCTGTGCCAGGCGCAGGTGATGGCCATGCAGCCACAGCCGGGCGTCGAAGCGCAGCAGTGTGTAGATGCCCTGGGCGGCCCAGGCATCGATGCGCGCATCGAGCCGCGCCAGCGCTGGCGGGGTCAGCTGGGACGCCAGCGACAGGCACAGCGCCACGCAGCGCCGGCCAGGCGGAACGCCCGCGAGCGCCTGGTCGGCGAGTGCGAGTTCGGGCCCGTCGGCGTCCCGCGGTAGCCGCAGCCCCAGCAGCCGCAGCGCCGAGCCGTCGGCTGCCAGCAGATGGCCGCCTTCGCTGCGCAGCCAGTCCAGCGTCGATGCGGCCGCCGGGGCCCTTGCGGAGGGCACGACCGCCGATCGCGGTGCCGGGCGCAGCGGGCGCGTCGGTGTGGCGGCGGCGGCGCGTGGTGGCCGGGCCTCGCCGCGTGGCCGCGCGGCACGCGCCGCCGGCGGCGCGGCGTCGCGCGCCGCGCGGCCAGCC
>NZ_QPIB01000040.1 GCF_003671765.1 Xenophilus sp. E41
GGCTCAGGCTCGCGCTGACCGTCGTGCGGCACGACGGAGGTGCTCGCCTGGAATCGACGCGCTTTGGGCACTGCACGGCGCCGCGAATGGCGCCTGCGCCCGCACACCGGCACCACCGGCCTGGACGGTGGGGTGGATCGGCCGGCATGAGGCGGGCGCGTTGGTGTAGTCGCAGCGCCTTGCTGCCGCTGCCCTTGGTCCTCCCCCACCCGTTCGGGTTGAGCTTGTCGAAACCCTGCGCAGCGCTTCGACAGGCTCAGCGCGAACGGGGATGGGGCATCAAGAGCGGACGGAAGGAGCGCAGTGCAGCACAGCGCCTCGGGGCGGTGGTCGTGGGCCTGCGGGCGCAGGCGCCATTCGCGGCGCCGTGCAGTCTCTCAAGCACGTCGATGGACAGCGAGCACACAGGCAGCACGACAAGCCGGTCAGCGCGAGCCTGAGCCGGAGAACGCAGGCCCGCGGCCGCCGCCAGCGCCCCAGGCCGTCGTGCCGGCCGATCCACAGCAACGACGGAACAGGCCCCCATCAAGAGCCCCCAAAAAAAGCTAACAGCAAAGAAGGTAACGACCGTGACGATTCAGGCCGCAGCCCAGGTACAGCAGGCGCCGCAGCCCGATCGCACTTTCAATACTTCTTGGCGAAGTTCGCCGCAATACGCTGCTTCAGGTAGTCGCCCGCCGTGATCGACGGGTACTTGCCCGAGGGCGATTCGATCAGCGTGTCGCGGTTCGCCTGGCAGAAGAAGGCGATGCTGTAGCGCGGCCCCATGTACTCTCCGGGCTGCGGGTTGCGCACGCGGTGGAAGTTGCTAGGCAGCACGTCGTCGCTCCAGCGCATCAGCATGTCGCCGATGTTGCAGGTGATCAGGTCCTCCTCGGGCGGGATCGAGGTCCACTCCTGTGCCTCGAACTCCTTGCCCGGGCACACCTGCAGCCCTCCCTGGCCCTGGCGCTGGTACAGCAGCGTCAGGCAGTCGAAGTCCGTGTGCGCGCCGGCACGCCACAGGTCCAGCTTGTCCTGCACCTCCGCGGGAATCGCGTAGTAGTGCAGCAGCCGCAGCGTGCTCTGGTACTCGGGGCTGGACTTGTCGTGCGCATGGGTGAAGAAGCTCTCGGGCAAGCCCATCTTCAGCGCAAAGCACGACAGCACCTTCATGCCGATCTCCCAGCTCTTCTGCTCGAAGGCCAGCATCGCCGCCTTGAAGCCGGGCAGCTCTTCTTCCGTCGGGAAGAGCTGGCCCATCAGCGGCAGCGTGATCTGGTAGCTCTCCTTCTGATCGGCCGTGCCGGTGGAGGGCCGCACCTGGGCCTTGCTTTCCCAACCGGCGTTGTTGGCCAGCGGGTACTGCGCCTTCACCGTGTCCGGCAGTGCGAAGAAGCGTTCGGCCTCGGCAAAGGCCGCGCGGATATCGGCCAGCGGCACGCCATGGTCGGCCAGCTGGAAGAAGCCGACGTCGATGGCTGCGTCCCAGAGCTGGTCGGCGATCTCGGCCTTGCGGCTGTCGAAGTCGGCCAGGCTGATGCGGCGGACTTCGCGCGCGTTCGTTTCAGAGCCCATCGCGCCCATGCGCGATTCCTTGCTCAGTTCGTGGAGGGCGTAGGTGGCCTCGGTCATGTGTGAATGCTCCTGAAAGTCGTGGGGAAAGAAGACCTCAAGAGCAATTCCCGGCCAGTGATGCATCGCGAGCTAGGGGATGCATGCAGCGGTTGAACGCTTCTACTCTTGCGTGCATTTTCACCTTGTCGCCGAGCATTGCGCCAGCTTTTTGCCAAGCCCGATGCGAGCGCGGGGGCATCCGCCCCGGCATGGAACGCGCCGCACCGCGACGGCGCAGCGAGGCACAACAGCGGTGCCCAAGCACGCGCGGTCCGCGGTTCGCGATTGGCACGGAAGCTGCACGCCTTGCTGCACGGAGTAGAAGCGTTCAGCGGCCCCACAGCCGCCCGGAAATTGCTCTTGGACGCGCCGACGCGTCCGCCAACGGCGCCCGCGCGGTGCGTGCCCGTTGTCCCAGTGCGCCAGCTCGGAGATCTCGAAACATGACGAAAGTGATGGATTCGGCCCGAGGGCAAGGCGCAAACCGCAGCGATAGCCGAAGCTATCGCGAGGATTTGCAACGCCGCCATCGGGTCGAAGACGCGCTTTCGTGTTTCGAGATCTCCGAGCTGGCGCACGAAGTCTGCCCACCCGGAGAGCTTTCGCCATGTCCCGTTCCGCCCTTCCCCGCCGCGCCTTCCTGCGCGCCACCGGCGCCGCCACCCTGCTGGCCGCCACCCCCTTCGTCCGTGCGCAGGGCAGCCTGCAGAAGTTCAAGTTCAACCTCGGCTGGAAGGTCGAGGCCACGGCCGCGGGCTTCCTGCTCGCGCAGCAGCGCGGCTACTACAAGGACGCCGGCGTCGACGTCACCATCGACACCGGCAACGGATCGGCCGCCGCCATCAGCCTGGTGGGCAGCGGCGCCTACGACTGCGCCTCGGCCGACCTCGCGACCATGATCGAGTTCAACGTCAACAACCCGCAGGCGAAGCTGGCGGCGGTCGCGATCCAGTACGACCTCAACCCCAACTCGATCCTGGTGCGCAAGGACGGCCCCATCAAGAAGCCCGCCGACCTCGCCGGCAAGACCATCCTCGGCCAGCCCTTCAATGCCTCGCGCAAGCTCTTCCCCGTGTTTGCCAAGGCGCAGGGCTTCGATGCGTCCGGCGTCAAGTGGGAGAACGTCGCGCCGGACATCGGCGACACGCGCTTCGTCAAGGGCGACTTCGACGCCTCGGCCTACTTCTACTTCACCGGCCTGCTCAACCTCAAGGCCCGCGGCATGGGGCCGGAGCAGATCACCATGTTCCGCTTCTCCGACTACGGCATGAAGTCTTACGGCAACGGCCTGGTCGCCAACGCGAAGAGCATGGAGCAGGTCGAGGCGATGAAGGCCTTCGTCAAGGCCACCACGCGCGGCTGGGTCGACGCCATCGCCGACCCCAAGGCGGGCGCCGCGGCCGTCAAGGCACGCGAGCCGCTGGCCAACGAGGAGATCGAGTTCGAGCGCCTCAAGCTCATCGTCGACGGCAGCATGAAGACCACCGGCACGCGCAGCCACGGCTGGGGCGCGGCCACGCCCGAGCGCCTGCAGGCCACCATCGCCGAAACCGTCGACGCCTTCGGGCTGAAGAGCACGCCCGCCGTGGCCGACATCTGGACCGACCGCTTCCTGCCCACGGCGGCCGACCGCAAGCTCAAGGCCTGAACGTCGGAGCGTCCATGTCGATCCCCGTCATCGACCTGCGCGACGCGCTCGCGCCCGGCGGCGCGCGCCGCGCCGAAGTCGCCGCGCAACTGCGCGAGGCCGCGATGGCCTCGGGCTTCTTCTACGCGGCGCACCACGGCGTGCCGGCCGAGCAGGTGGCGCAGCAGTTCGCCCTCGCGCGCCGGCTGCTCGACCTGCCAGTCGCCACGCGCGAGGCGCTCGACATGCGCCGCTCGCCCACCATGCGCGGCTTCGAGAACCTGGGCGCGCAGACCCTGGACGCCGATGCCCGGCCCGACCTGAAGGAAAGCTTCTACTGCGGCATGGCCTGGCCCGACGACCACCCGTACGTGCTCGCCGGCTACCAGACCTACGGCCACAACCAGTGGCCCGCCGAGCTGCCCGAGGCGCCGGCGCAGTGCGAGGCCTACATCCGCACCCTGCTCACGCTCTCGCGCCAGCTGATGCAGCTGCTGGCACTCTCGCTGAACCTGCCCGAGGACTACTTCGACGCCACCAGCGACAACCCCATGGTCACGCTGCGCATGGTGCGCTACCCGCCCCATCCCGAGGGCGCCGACGAACGCACCTTCGGTGCCGGCGCGCACACCGACTGGGGCGCGCTCACGTTGCTGGCGCAGGACGGGCACGGCGGCCTGGAGGTGCAGATGCCCGACGGCAGCTGGGTGGCGGCGACGCCGATGCCCGGCTGCTTCGTCGTCAACCTCGGCGACATGATCCCGCGCTGGACCAACGGTCTCTACCACTCCAACCCGCACCGCGTGCGCAACCTGCACTCGGGCGGCGCGCCGCGCTACTCGATCCCCTTCTTCTACGAGCCCGACTACTTCGCCCGCATCGAGGCCGTGCCCGGCACCGTGCCGCCCGGCGAGGCGCCGCGCTTCGCGCCCTGCACGGCCGGCGAGCACCTGCAGGAGATGTACCGCAAGACCTATGGCCTGCCGAAGAAGGCGACGGCGACGGCATGAAGCTCTGGTTCAACCTGCTGTGCCGCGACATGCAGGCGCAGTTCGACTTCTACCGCGCCGTGCTGGGCCTGCCCGAGGCCAAGGCCAGCCGTTCGCCCATCTACCGTGCGCTGGAAACGCCCGACTTCCAGTTCGGCTTCAACGCCGCGCCGGCCTACGGCCTGCTGGGCCTGGCCGATCGGCAGCCCGCAGCCGATGAACGCGTGCCCGTCGTCGCCTACGCCACGCTCATGCTCGATGGCCCCGGCGCGGTGGATGCGGCGGTGCAGGCCGCGCAGCATGCGGGGGGTCGCGTCGTGAAAGCGCCCTACGCCACCTACTACGGCCAATGGCAGGCCGTGCTGGCCGACCCCGAGGACAACATCTTCCGCGTCTCGTCCATCGGCTTGCCGGCGGGCATACAAGCGCCTGCGCTGCCGCAGGACTGAGCCTGGGGTTGCGCCGCTTGCGCGGCCGCACGCGCCTCGCCCACACTCGCGGCATGCCCACCGCCGCAACCCATGTCGTCCCGCCGCCGGTGCGGCGCTGGTCGACCGACGCCGTGGCGCCCGCGCAGCGCCTGGACTACTGGGTCGGCGCGATCTGCGAGGGTTTTCTGGAAATGGCCGCCACCAGCGGCTGTGGCCCGGGCTTCCGCTCCACGCTGGAGTCGGTGCCATGGGGGCCCGTGGCGATCAACCGCGTGCGGGGCAGCGCGCAGGACGTGTTCCGCACGCGCAGCGCCATCGCGCGCAGCCGCGAAAATTTCTACTACCTGCTGTGCAAGTCCGACAGCACATGGACGGCCGGACAGGAAGATTGCAGCGCCCGCCTGCTGCCCGGGGACCTGGTGCTGGTGGACTCGCGTCGGCGCTATGAATTCCACTTCGCGCACAGCGCCGACACGGTGTCGCTGCAGCTGCATCCGAGCTGGATCGAAGGCTGGCTGCCGGATGCACAGGCGCTGCTGGGCCGGCGCATCGATGGGCAAAGCGGCTGGGGAGCCGCGCTCTCGGCCTTCGCGCGCCAGCTCACGCCCGAACTGGCGGCCAGGCCGCCGCTGCCCGCGCAACTGCTCACAGACCAGCTGGGCGCGCTGATGGCCCTGGCGCTGCAACAGGCCGCGCCTGCAGCGCCCGTTGCACCGTCGCTGCGCGAACGCGTCGGTGCGCTCGTGCGCGAGCGACATGCCGAAGCCGGCCTCACGGCCGCCGACATCGCTGCGGCGCTCGAGGTGTCCGAGCGCACGTTGCACCGCGCCCTGGCCGGCGGCGGCCACACCTTCGCGCAGCAGCTCATGGCCTGCCGAATGGAAGCGGCGGCGCGCCTGCTGGCCGACCCGCGCTTCGACCGCCTGACGGTGGCCGAGATCGGGCGCCGCGTGGGCCTGGCCGACGCCTCGCATTTCGTGCGCAGCTGCCGCGCACGGCTGGGCGCCACGCCGGCCGAACTGCGCCGCCGCCGCTGAAGCGCCTGGCAGGCCGCGGCCACCCGGCTGGCGCGCTGCGGCCATCCGCGTGCGCCGCGGCTTCCTAGAGTGCGGTCGTCCCATCGACAGGAGAACCCGCAATGTCCGACACCTACGTCCTCGTCCACGGCGCCTGGCACACCGGCGCCGAACTCGAAGCCACCGCCGCGCACCTGCGCGCGGCCGGCCACACCGTGCACTGCCCCACATTGGCCGGCAACCGCCCGGGCGACGACCGCAGCCGCATCGGCCTGTCGGATGCCATCGATTCATTGGTCGGCTTCCTCGAGTCGCAGTCGCTCACCGAAGTGCGCCTCGTGGGCCACAGCTACGGCGGCATGGTCATCTCGGGCGCCGCCGATCGTGCGGCCTCGCGCATCCGTCGCCTGGTGTACGTCAACGCCTTCGTGCCCCTGGACGGCCAGTGCCTCAACGACCTCGTACCGCCGCACTACGTGGCGCTGTTCGACGCCGTGGCCGCGGCCTCCAACCAGGCCGTGGTGCTGCCCTTCGAGATCTGGCGCGAGGCCTTCATCAACGACGCCGACATCGCGCTCGCCCGCAGCAGCTACGAGCAGCTGAATCCGCACCCGTACCGCACCTTTACCGAGCCGATCCGCCTGCAGCGCCCCTTGGCCGAGCTGCCGGTCGGCAAGTCCTACGTCAACTGCCGCCAGGACACGGCCATGCCCCACGGCCTGCCCTGGCACCCGCGCCTGTCGGAGCGGCTCGGGCTGTTCCGCCTCGTCGAATGCGACGGCAGCCACGAGATGTGGTTCAGCAACCCGGCGGTGCTGGCGCGCGCCATCGAGGCGGCCGGGCGCGACTAGGAAGCGCCCCTATCCGGCCCAGCCCGTCTCGATCTCGGTCTTCACCTCGGTCATGAGCTTGTGCACCGGGCACTTGCCGGCCACCCGCAGCAGTTCGTCGCGCTGGGCATCGCTGAGCGCGCCGCCCACCTGCAGCCTGGCCGACAGGCGGTAGCTGCCCTGCCGCTCCTGGCTGGCGTCGCGGTCGACGTCGACCTGGATGTCCTCGACCGGAATGCCGCGCCGCTGGGCGTACAGCAGCATCGTGATCGCCTTGCAGGCGGCCAGCGCGGCGTCGTAGAGGTCGTGCGGCTCGGGGCCGGCGTCGGTGCCGCCGCCGGCGATCGAGGCGTCGACGGTGATGGCATGGCCGCGGATCTGCAGCGTGTGGGCGGTGCCGGTGCTGCCGTTGCGGCGGACGGTGACGGTCATTCGGATCTCCTGGATTGGGGGGGGTGGGGAAGGAAGGGCTCGGCTCAGCCGCCGTAGCGCTCGGTGCGGACGGCCGGTGCCGGCACGCCGGCGGCGAGCAGCGCCTGTGCCACCGCCTCCACGAAGGGGTTGGCGCCGCAGACGAAGGCATGGCGCGGCAGCGTGCCCCAGCGCTGCAGCTCGGCGCCGACCAGCGCCGCATCCCATCGCTGGCCGATGTCCTGCGTGCGCGCGGGCTGCGCGCGGGTGATGGCGGCCACGAAGCGAAAGCGCCCGGCATGGCGTGCCTCCAGCTCCGCCAGTTCGTCGGCCCATGGCACATCGGCCCAAGTGCGGGCCGAGGCCAGCATCAGCACCGGCACCTCGGGCGCCAAGGCCCACGCACGCGCCATCGCCACCAGCGGCGCGAGGCCCGAACCGCCGCCGACCAGCAGCAGCGGCCCGCCGTCGGGCGGCTGCCACACGAAGTGGCCGCCCAGCGGCCCGCGCAGCTCGATGCGGTCGCCCACGGCGGCCACGTCGTGGAAGAAGGGCGAGACCTCGCCGTCCTCGATGCGGTCGATCAGCAGCTGCAGGCCGGTGCCGGGCGCCGAAGTGATCGAGTAGCTGCGCTGCGCCTGGTAGCCGTCGGGCGCGGTGAGCCGCACGTCCACATGCTGACCGGCGCGGTGCGGCGCCATGCGCGGCGCATCGAAGGCGAAGGCGCGCATGTGCGGCGTGACCGGGTCGATGCGCACGAGGGTGGCCTCCTGCCACGCCGTGGGCGCCAGCGTGTCCGGCGGCGCGCTCACGGGTCGTCCGAGTAGCGCTGCTGCCGCCACGGATCGCCGTACATGTGGTAGCCGCGCAGTTCCCAGAAGCCGGCCTCGTCGCGCTCGGTGAAGCGCAGGCCGCGCAACCACTTGGCGCTTTTCCAGAAGTACAGGTGCGGCACCAGCAGCCGTGCCGGCCCGCCGTGCTCGGGCGCCAGCGGCGCGCCGTCGAAGTGCGTGGCGACCATCGCGCGGCCGCCCAGCAGGTCGGGCACCGGCACGTTGGTGTCGTAGTCGTCGTAGGAAAGCGCGAGCGCGAAGCCGGTGGGCGGGGTGAGGCCGGCAGCGGCGAGCAGGTCGTCGATCCAAACGCCCTGCCACTGGGTGTCGAGCTTGCTCCACTGCGTCACGCAATGGATGTCGCCGGCCCATCGGCTGTGCGGCAGGGCCTGGAACTCGTCCCAGCTCCAGCGGGCCAGCGGGCGCGGCCCATGGCTGATCGTGAAGCTCCAGTGCGCCAGGTCGATGGCCGGCGCCGGCCCCTTGCTGAGCACCGGGAAGTCGTGCGTGAGGTACTGCCCCGGGGGCAGGCGCCGGGCACTCTCGGTGCCGATGCGCCGGCCGGTGAAGCCGCGTGTGGTGGCCATGTCGTCGCTCCTGTGAAGCGGCACGATGGTAGCGCCGCCTGCTGCAGCGCGGCGTGCGCGCGCAGCCAGGCCCACCTTCGTTCTCACATGGCGTGCAGGGGTGTTACAGCTCCCTCATGCCACGCTCAGCTTCGATCTGCACAATGGCCCGCACCGACCGGAGAGCTTCCATGTCACTCGACTACCTCGCCCGCATCGAAAAGGCCCGCTTCCCGCTGGTGGTGCGGCATTCGCACGAGGTGGACAGCGTCAGGCTGCTCAAGGCGGCGGAACTCATCACCGCCTCGGTCCCGCGCGGCACCCTGAACTTGGCCTTCAGCGACGAAGGCGAAGCGGTGGTGTTCGGGCTGACCGAGCTGGGCGAGCGGGTGCTGCGGCAGTCGCGCTTGCCGCCCGAGGCGCCGCTGCGCCGCGGGCGCCCTCGGCTGGACGACGACTGACGCGGGCCCTGCCCGTGCCGGCTGCCCGCGCGTGCTCGGCGCGCCGTCTGGCATGCGTCGTGCATCGGATGGCACCATCCTGCGCATCCGTCGCTTTCTTTCCGGTCGCCGCCCGCCGGCGGTGCCGCGCACCATGCTTTTCTCTCCCTCCCTTCCCCCCGAAACCCCGCTCGACGAGCGCGACGGCCGCTACCTGCGCAAGGCCATCGCGTGGTCGCATGCCGGCCGCCGGCGCGGCAACCGCCCGTTCGGCGCCGTGATCGTCTCGGCCGACGGCCAGGTGCTGGCCGAGGACTACTGCAACAGCACCGAGACCGGCGACGTCACCGGCCACGCCGAGACCAACGCCGTGCGCAAGCTGGCCGGCCGCGGCTTCACACGCGAGCAACTGGCCGAGGCGACGATCTACTCGTCGGCCGAGCCCTGCGTGATGTGCGCCGGTGCCATCTTCTGGGCCAACATCGGCCGGGTGGTCTTCGGCATCGACGCCGAGCGGCTGCGCGCCTTCCGCGGCGAGCGCGGCGACCAGCGCGATGCCGAGCTGTCCTGCCGCGACGTGTTCCGCGCCTCGCCGCACCCGATCGAATGCATCGGCCCCGCGCTGCTCGGCGAGGCCGGCGCCGCGCATGACGGCGCGTGGAAGGCCTGACGGGGTTTCAAGGCAAAAAGTGCCGGCAGCGCCCGTCCAGCGGGCGCGAGCAGCTCTCTTTTCGATAGCAACTGCGGGGCGGGCGAATCGCGCCGGTGCCGTGCAGGGCCGCGCTCAGCCGCGCGCCCGCCGCGCGATGAAGTCCAGCACCTGCGCGTTGAACTCCGCCGGCTTCTCGAAGTAGCTCGAGTGCCCCGCCGCCTCGACCACCGCCAGCTCGCAGCCCGGCACGCGGTCGGCCACCTCGCGCGCCACGGCCACCGGCACGATCGGGTCTTCGCTGCCGACCAGCATGAGCATCGGCACCGCGACCTCGTCCAGCGCGTCCATGGGCACCATGCGGCCCGGCTGCATGAGGCCCATCAGCGTGGCGCCCCACCGATCGGGCGGTACGGAGTGGGTGCTGGGGTTGAAGTGGTTGATCTGCGCGTACAGCGCCGCCTTGTCGGGATGGTGCTCGAGAAACCAGCGGCCGAGCGAGCGCTGCTCGACCGAGGCGGCGCGCTGCGAGATCTGCCGCGTCGCCAGGATGTCGAGCAGCACCGGGTGGTCGAGCGCCAGCGAGCTGTCGCAGGCCACCAGCGCGGCCACGCGCTGCGGATGCTTCAGCGCCATCTGCAGGCCGATCATCCCGCCCAGCGACTGGCCGACGATGCGGGCCTGGCCGATGCCCTCGCGGTCCAGCACGGCCAGGGCGTCGTCGACGAAGTTCGCGAGCGAGAACTCCTCGAGCGGCGCGACCGAGCGGCCGAAGCAGCGGATGTCCATCGTGAGGCAGGTGTGCCGCGGCGCGAACACCGGCAGCTGCTGCCACCACGTGGCGGCGTTGGAACCGGCACCGTGGCAGAACAGCACGGCCGGGCCTTCGCCATGGCGCTCGTAGTAGATCCGGCGACCTCGGGATTCCGCGAAAGGCATGGTGTGTCGGCTCCTAGTTGGCCTTGAGCTGCAGGCTGCGCACGAGCTGGCCCCAGCGCTCGGTGTCGGACTTGACGAGCTGGGCGTACTGGGCCGGCGTGGCGCTCAGGGGGCTCATGCCGTCGGCCTCGAGCTGCTTGCGCAGCGCCGGGTCCTTGAGCGCGGTGCTCATGGCCGCGTTCAGCTTGTCGACGATGGCGGGCGGCGTGCCCTTGGGCGCCGAGAGGCCGACCCACGAGGTGACCGTGAGCCCCTTGTAGCCCAGCTCGGCGAAGGTCGGCACCTCGGGCGCGCTGGCGCTGCGCGCGGCGCTGGAGGTGGCCAGCACCTTGAGCTTGCCGGCCTGCACGGACGCCAGCACCGAGGTCGGCGGCACCACGATCACCGGCACCACGCCGGCCAGCACGTCCTGCAGCGCGGGCGCGGCCCCCTTGTACGGCACGTGCGTGAGCTGGACCTTCGCCGCGCGCTGCAGCTGCTCCATCACCAGGTGCCCGGTGCTGCCCGCGCCCGAGCTGGCGTAGTTGATCCTTCCCGGCTCGCGGCGCGCCTGCTCGATCAGCGCCTGCAGGCTGCCGATGCCGGCATCGCTGCGCACCACCAGCCACTGCGCGCCTTCGCCGATGGCGCCGATGTGCTCGAAGCTGCCGACGATGTCGAAGGGCAGGTGGTCGTACATGCTCTGCGCGATGGTGTTGAGCATGCCGGTCATGGTGAGCGTGTAGCCGTCGGGTGCCGCACTGGCGCCGACCTGCGTGCCCACCACGTTGCCCGCGCTGGGTCGGTTGTCGACCACCACCGGCTGCTTGAGCAACTGGGACATCTGCTGCGCCACCGGGCGGATCGTGCGGTCGTAGGGGCCGCCCGCCGGTGCCGGCACCACGATGCGGATGGGGCGGGCGGGCCAGTCGGCAGTCTGCGCGGCGGCCGGGGCCGCCGCGGCAGCGGCCAGCGCCGCGCCGGCCGCGAGGCGTAGGAAAAGAGCGTTCACGGTGTCTCCTGTTGTGGCCGGCGCGTCGGCGCCGGCGGTCTGTTCGTGCATCGATCTTCGGGCGCGCGGCCATCGCGGACAAATTAATAGTGCTGTCCTGACATTAGACTTAGCGATAGCTCATGACCACCTCCTCCGGCCTCCTCAACCGCCTGCTCGCACGCGGCAAGTTCCGGCACCTGCAGGTGCTGCTGCAGCTGGCCGAACTGGGCAGCGTGCAGCGCACGGCCGAGGCCATAGGGATGACGCAGTCTTCGGTGACGCAGACGCTGGCCTACCTCGAGCAGTTGCTGGACATCCGCCTGTTCGACCGCCACGCGCGCGGCGTGCGGCCCACGCCCGCTTGCACAGACCTGCTGCCCGTGGCGCGCCAGCTCATGCTGGGCCTGCACAGCGGCGCGGAGGTGCTGGCCGCGCGGCAGAACCAGGGCGCCGGCTCGGTGCGCATGATCGGCTCGGCAGCGGCCATCCACGGCCTGCTGATGGAGGCGCTGCCTGGCTTCGCACAGGCGCATCCCGCCATCCAGGTGCATCTGGAGGAGATGGAGGGCGAGGACCAGTTGCTCGCCGTGTCGCGCGGCGCGGTCGACCTGGCCGTGTGCCGCCAGCCGGCCGTGGTGCCGCAGGGCTGGCGCTTCGAGCCCTTGCGCGCGGACGGCCTGGTCGTCGTGGGCCGGTCCGGCCATCCGCTGGCCAGGGCCCGGCGACCGAACTGGGCGGACCTCGCGGCGCAGGTGTGGCTGCTGCTGCCGGCCGGACTGGCCGCGCGCCGCGCCTTCGACGACCTGGCTGCCCGCTTTCCCGCGCCGCCGCGCACGCACCCGGTGGTCACCCGCTCACCGCCCATGCTGTGGTGGCTGCTGCTTCGGCAGGACCTGCTCGCCCTGCTGCCCCTGAACCTCGCGCGGCCGATGCTGTCGACCGGGCAGCTGGTCCCGCTGACCTTGCCCGGACCGACGCCGGGCCTCGCGCCCATCGGCATCCTGCGGCCCACCGAGGGCCTCGGCGCGGCGGCGCTGCAGCTGTGCGACTTCCTGCAGGCCGCGATGCCGGTGCCGGCGTCGGTCACAGCCGCTGCGCGCCGCCCGGTACGCCGCACACCACCCTGAGCCCGCGCACTCGCGCTCCAAGCCAGAAGTGCCTGCAGCACCCGTGCAGCGGGCGCACACAGCTATCGATTCAATAACATCCGGCCCGCCCCTGGACTCATGGCCCGGGCGTACCCAGCCCCAGCGGCGCCGGGACCTTGTTGACGATCTGCGTGAACAGCGCCCGGTAGGCCGCATCGGGCACCTGGCCCGCAGGCGCGGGGTCGGCGAAGGCGGCGTCGAGGTCGGCCCAGTCCTCGGCCGTCAGCACGCGCTCGGCCAGCGGCAGGATGTCGCACTCCTCCATCGCCATGTGCTGCAGGTAGAAATCCACGTAGCGCTCGGCCGCCTGCTCGAAGCCCTGGCGGCGCGGCTCGCCCAGCATCTCGAAGGCCGTCAACTCGTGCTGCACCTGGCGGATCATGCGTTCGCCCCGGCCATGCTCGCTGTCGAGCTGGTCGAGCTGCTCGCGCGACAACGGCGTGCGCGCCCGCAGTCGGGTGAAGAGCAGCTCCGTCTCCTTGCGATGGTGCTCGCGCGCAGGAAACTCGTCGGCGTAGAAGAGCATCGCGCGCAGCGCGTCGAAGCGCGGCAGCGTCCCGTCGCGGCGGTGCTGCGCGAGCAGCAGCGACAGCGTGCGCAGCATGGCTGCGATGGCGGCGTGCTCCTCGCGGATGACCTGGGCGGCGCGGTGGATCATGGGCATCTCCGGTGTGGCTGCCGACTGTCCCATCCGCCGGGGTTGCCGGCCTTGCGCCGGATCAAAGCCCGGTGCAGGACCGCCCGCGTCGCCCACGTAGACTCCCGCGATGCCCTGGCACGCCCGACTCGACATCGCCTACCACCACGACCATGGCCGCAGCCTGGCGCGCTTTCGCCACGAAGGTCCGCTGCGCATCCTGCAAAGCCTCTACCCCGAGGGCGATGCGATCTGCCACAACGTGCTGGTGCACCCGCCCGGCGGGCTGGTGGGTGGCGACACGCTCGACATCGCGGTCGATGCGGCAGCGGGCAGCCACGGCCTGATCACCACGCCCGGCGCGTCGCGCTTCTACCGCTCCGACGGCGAGCTGGCCCTGCAGCGCACGCGCCTGAACATCGCTGCCGGCGCGCGACTCGAGTGGCTGCCGCTGGAGGCGCTGTGCTACAGCGGCTGCCGGGCCGAGAACCGGCTGCAGATGCAGGTGGCGCCCGGCGGCGAGCTGATCGGCTGGGACATCACGGCCCTGGGCCTGCCACTGGCGGGCCAACCCTTCGTGGCCGGGCGCTACCAGCAGCACATCGAGCTGCCGGGCGTGTGGCTGGAGCGCGGGCGCATCGATGCCGAGGACAGGCGCCTGCTCGACTCCCCGCTCGGGCTGGCCGGCCGTCAGTGCCTGGCCTCGCTCTTCCACGTGGTCGGCGAAGCGATGCCGCGCGCGCGCCGCGAACGCCTGCTCGAGATCGCACGCGACGCGCTCGACGGCCATGCGCTGGCCGACAGCGCCGGTGCGACCGCGCCCAATGCGCAGGTGGTGGTATTGCGCGTGCTGGCGCCGCTGGTCGAGCCGGCCATGCAGCTGCTGCGCACGGTGTGGGCCGGTTGGCGGCGCGAGCTGTGGAGCCTCGCGGCCACGCCGCCGCGCATCTGGTCCACCTGACGCGAGCGAGCTTCAGCTCACCGGAAACTGTTCCGGCAGCGGTTCCGGCGGCGGCGACGGCGGCACCGGCGGTGCGGGTTCGGTGCCCGGCGCCGGCTCTGGTGCCGGCGGTCCCGCAGCGGGACGCGGCAGGGGAACGGACAGGGGCGGCATGCTCAGTCCTCCGCCTCTTTCTGCCGCCGCTCGCGGCCCAGTTGGTCCATCAGGCGCTCGCCCTCGGTGTCGCGGCGGTCGACCGGCACGGACTCCTCCTGCGTGATCTCGGGTTCGTCCGGCGGGTGCGCCGGAGCGGGCTTGGGGTTCTGCTCTGATTCGGGCTTGTCGGTGCTCATGGGTGATGACCTCTCGTCGTTCGTCGATGGCTCACCTTCGCGCGCGTCCCGCAGCCACAGCCTCGGCAGAGCGCGACAGCAGGTGTCGGTGCAGACCGACGGCGCGGCGTGCGTGTCTGCGCCTACGCTGGTGCGCTCGAGCCGCCCGCATGTCCACACCCTCCCCGCTTTCCTCCGCCGAGCTTCGCACCGACATCCCCGCACGCCTGGACCGCCTGCCCTGGTCGCGCTGGCACTGGCGGGTGGTGATCGCGCTGGGCATCGCCTGGGTGCTGGACGGCCTGGAAGTGACGCTGGTCGGCTCCATCGGCGGCGTGCTGGAGCGCGGCGACACGCTCGCGCTCACGGCCACGCAGGTCGGCCTGGCCGGCTCGGTGTACGTGGCCGGGGCGGTCATCGGCGCGCTGGTCTTCGGGCGCATGACCGACCGGCTGGGGCGCAAGAAGCTGTTCCTCGTCACGCTGGCGGTGTACGCGGTGGCCACCTTCGCCACGGCCTTCTCGCCGAACTTCGCCTTCTTCGCGGTGTGCCGCTTCGTCACCGGCCTGGGCATCGGCGGGGAATACGCGGCCATCAACTCGGCGATCGACGAGCTGATCCCGGCGCGCGTGCGCGGCCGCGTCAACCTCGCGATCAACGGCAGCTTCTGGCTGGGCGCCGCGCTGGGTGCGGGGCTGAGCCTGGTGCTGCTCGATCCGCGTGTGCTCGGCCCGGTGTGGGGCTGGCGTGGCGGCTTCGCGCTCGGCGCGCTGCTGGCGGTGGCCATCCTGCTGATCCGGCGCCACGTGCCCGAGAGCCCGCGCTGGCTGATCTCGCACGGCCGCGCCGACGAGGCCGAGCGCATCGTGCGCGACATCGAGAACGAGGTGCGCGGCCAGCACGGCGCGCTGCCGCCGGCGGTGGGCGAACTGCGCATCACGCACCGCGCGAGCCCGTCGATGCGCGAGGTGGCGCAGGTGCTGTTCGCGCGGTACCGCTCGCGCAGCGGCGTGGCCCTGGCGCTGATGCTGTCGCAGGCCTTCTTCTACAACGCGATCTTCTTCACCTACGCGCTGGTGCTCACGCGCTACTACGGCGTGCCCGAAGGCCGCGTCGCGCTGTACATCTTCCCGTTCGCGCTGGGCAACGTGCTGGGGCCGCTGCTGCTCGGCCCGCTGTTCGACCGCGTGGGACGGCGCCGCATGATCGCGCTGACCTACGTCGGCGCCGGCATCGGCCTCGCGCTCACCGGCTGGGCCTTCATGGCCGGCTGGCTCGACGCGCGCACGCAGGCGCTGGCCTGGTCGGCCGTGTTCTTTCTCGCCTCGGCGGCGGCCAGCTCCGCCTACCTCACGGTGAGCGAGGTGTTCCCGTTGGAGATGCGGGCGCTGGCGATTTCGCTCTTCTACGCCGTGGGCACCGGCGCCGGCGGCTTCGTGGCGCCCTGGCTCTTCGGCCGCCTGATCGAGACCGGCAGCCGCGGCGCCGTGACGGTGGGCTACGCCATCGGCGCCACGCTGGTCGTCGTGGCCGGGCTGCTGGCGCTGCGCTTCGCGGTCAATGCGGAGCGGCGCTCGCTCGAGGACATCGCGCCGCCGCTGGGCAGCGAGGCCTCGGCAGGCAAATCGTCACGAACGTGACGAATTCGGCTGCAACGACCGCCCGTCGTGGGCTGCAGGCCGATTGCACTTTCGCATTTCCACCCCGCTCTGCTTGGCGGCGTGCCCGAGCCGGCCGCGCGCCGGCCCGCCCGCATGTAGGTGCAGGCGCGCCTGCGCTCAGCAGGCAGGCCGACCGAGGCCGACGCGAGGCCATCGCACAGTGCAATACCGGGATGACGCCACCTGCGCGTCACGCCTGCTCTTCGACGCCCGAGCCACGCCATGACCCGCCGCGCAGAACGCATCGCCGCCATCCAGTCGCTGTCCGCGGCCGAACGCCGCTGGCAACCCACGCCTGCCCACTTCCTGCAGATGGTGCAGGCGGGTGCGCCTCAGCCTTCCAACGCCTTCCGGGCGCTGGGCGCCGCCGTCGAATGGGACGGCCGCTTCTTCGTCTGGGTGCTGCTGGAGGACCGCGGTGGCGCTGGCGGTTATGCCGAACTGGCGCGCGCCGCGCAGGGCGACCCGACCTACGCCGACGCGCTGCGCCACGGCTGGCAGGCCCTGCACGTGATGCTGGGCGAACGCCTGCACGCGCCATTGGCCGCACCACAGAGCGCGTGAAGCGCGTGGGATACTCCGCCGCGGCCATCGTGCGCCACCGGCCTGGGGGCTGCGCCGCAAGCTCATGAAAGACAGCGGCATGCACCACAACGTCGGCGCGGCGGCGCCCCGCGACCCGCATTTCCTGGCGGGCGCACCGCTGCCAGCCCCGCACCTCGCGGCCCACGACTGGGCGGCCTCCGCCCTCGGCACGCCGGACACCTGGCCGGCGCCGCTGCGGTCGGCGGTGTCGGCGATGCTGGACTCGCCGGTGCCTGCCTGGCTGGCCTGGGGCGACGCGCTGACCCTGATCTACAACGAAGCCTACATCCCCCTGCTGGGCGGCAAGCACCCGCAGGCGCTCGGCGCGCCGCTGCAGCGGGTGTGGGCCGAGGTCTGGCCCGACGTGGACGAGCTGATCGCCACCACCCTGGGCGGCCGTTCGATCTACCGGGAGGACCTGCCCCTGGTGGCCAACCGCAACGGCACCGACGAACAGACCTGGTTCACCTTCTCGTACGTGCCGCTGCGCGACGGCGCGGGCGCGGTGCTCGGCCTGGCCTGCACCGTGTGGGAGACCACCGCCAAGGTCCGCGCCCAGCAGGCGCTGGAGGAGGCCAACCGCGCGCTCGAGCGACGCGTGGCCGAGGTCGAACTGCGCGAGGCGCAGAAGCGCGAGACCGAGGAGCGCTACCGCCTCGCGGTGCTGGCCACCAACGACGCCGTGTGGGATTGGCAGCTGGCCGACGGCCACGTGGTGTGGAACCGCGCGCTGGGCGCCCTCTTCGGACACACCGACACCGAGACCGACGCCGCCTGGTGGCTCGACCACATCCATCCCGAGGACCGCGGCCGCATCAAGCGCGGCATCCATGCGGTGATCGACGGCGGCGGCAACAGCTGGTCCGACGGCTACCGCTTCCGCCGTGCCAACGGCAGCTATGCCGAGGTGTTCGACCGCGGCACGGTGCTGCGCGACGAGGCCGGGCAGCCCCTGCGCATGATCGGCGCCATGCTCGACCTGAGCGAACGCCAGCGCGCCGAGGCCGCGCTGCGCGAGAGCGAGCGCCAGTTCCGCACGCTGTTCGAGACCATCGACGAGGGCTTCTGCGTCATCGAGTTCCTCGACGGGCCGCACGGGCCGCTGAGCGACTACGTGCACGTGGCCGCCAACCCCGCCTACACCGCCAACGCCGGCATTGCCGACGTGGTCGGCCAGCGGGTGCGCGACATGGTGCCGCAGGAGGCCGACGGCTGGGTCGAGACCTACCGCCGCGTGCTGCTCACCGGCGAGCCGGTGCGCTTCGAGCGCGAGCTGGTGCGCACCGGCCGCTACCTGGAACTGGCGGCCTTTCGCGTCGAGCCGCCCGAGCGCCGGCAGGTGGCCGTGCTGTTCCAGGACGTGACGAAGCGCCACCGCGCCGAGCAGGCACTACGCGAGCTCAACGAGACGCTGGAGCGCCGCGTGGCCGACGAGGTGGCGGAGCGCAGCCGTACCGAGGAGGCGCTGCGCCAGGCGCAGAAGATGGAAGCCGTGGGCCAGCTCACCGGCGGCATCGCGCACGACTTCAACAACATGCTGGCCGTGGTGATCGGCTCGCTCGACCTGCTCGGGCGCCGCTTCGCCGCCAGCGAGCCGCGGGCGGTGCGCTACATCGAGTCGGCCCGCGACGGCGCCCGCCGCGCCGCGCAGCTGACGCAGCGGCTGCTCGCCTTCTCGCGCCAGCAGCCGCTCAAGCCCGAGGCCGTGGACGCCAACCGCCTGGTGGCGGGCATGTCGGACCTGCTGCGCCACTCGCTGGGCGCGTCGGTCCGCCTGGAGACGGTGCAGGCCGGCGGCCTGTGGCGCAGCCACGCCGACCCGAACCAGCTGGAGAACGTGATCCTCAACCTGGCCGTCAACGCGCGCGACGCCATGCCCGACGGCGGCCGGCTCACCATCGAGACCGCCAACTGCCACCTCGACGAACACTACACCGCGGCCCACCTGGGCCTGGCGCCCGGGCAGTACGTGATGATCGCCGTCACCGACACCGGGGCCGGCATGACGCCCGAGGTGCTGGCCAAGGCCTTCGACCCCTTCTTCACCACCAAGGAGGTGGGCCGCGGCACCGGCCTCGGGCTCAGCCAGGTCTACGGCTTCGTCAAGCAGTCGGGCGGGCACGTCAAGATCTACTCCGAGCACGGCCAGGGCACCACCGTGAAGGTCTACCTGCCGCGGCTGGTCGGCGACGCCGAAGAGCCCCCCGCGGCGGAAGCGGCGGCCAGCCTGCCGCTGGGCGACGCGCAGGAGGTGGTGCTGGTGGTCGAGGACGAGGCGGCGGTGCGGCAATTCTCGGTCGAGGCGCTGACCGAGCTGGGCTACTGCGTGCTCGAAGCCGACGGCGCCGCGGCTGCGCTCAGGCTCATCGACGCGCACCCCGAAATCGCCCTGCTGTTCACCGACGTGGTGATGCCCGAGGTCAACGGCCGCAAGCTCGCCGACGAAGCGCGGCGGCGCCGGCCCGCGCTGAAGGTGCTGTTCACCACCGGCTACACGCGCAACGCGGTGGTCCACAACGGCGTGCTCGACCCCGGCGTGCAGCTCCTGGGCAAGCCCTTCACCGTCGAGGCGCTGGCCGCGCGGGTGCGCGAGGTGCTCGACAGCGAGGGCTGAAAGCGCTCAGGCCGCGGCGGCCGGCGTCGGTCGGCCGCGCCGCGCATCCGCCAGCGCCCAGGCGAAGATGGCCATGCCGGCCACCGCCAGCAGCGCACCCACCCAGCCGGTCGAGGTCCAGCCCAAGCCGGCGCTGATGGCCACGCCGCCCAGCCACGCGCCCAGCGCGTTGGCCATGTTGAAGGCCGAATGGTTGAGCGCCGCCGCCAGCGACTGCGCGTCGCCCGCCACGTCCATCAGCCGGATCTGCAGCGCCGGGCCGATGGCGACGATGGTGCCCACCAGCAGCACGTTGAGCGAGGCCAGCAGCCAGTGGTGCGCGGTGAAGGTGAAGGCCAGAAGCACCAGGGCCGCGTAGACCATCACGCCGCCGATGGTGCGCATCAGCGCCTTGTCGGCCAGGCGCGAGCCCACGATGTTGCCCGCCACCATGCCCACGCCGAACAGCGCCAGCACGAAGGGCACGTGCTCGACGCGCAGGCCGGCCACCTCGGTCAGGGTCGGCTTCACGTAGCTGAACACCGAGAACATGCCGCCGAAGCCGATCGCCGCGATGCCCAGCGTGAGCCACACCTGCTTGCGCCCGAGCGCGCCCAGTTCGCGCAGCGGGCTGGCGCCGGCCGCGGGCCGCAGGTCGGGCACGTCGCGGCGGATCAGCACCACCGCCGCGAGCGCGATCACGCCGACGAAGACAAAAGCCGCGCGCCAGCCGAAGTGCTGGCCCAGCCAGGCCGCGATGGGCACGCCCACCAGCGTCGCGCCGGTGAGCCCCAGCATCACCAGCCCCACCGCCCGCGCCCGCCGCCCCGGCGGCGCCAGCGCGGCCGCCACCAGTGCCGCCACGCCGAAGTACGTGCCATGCGGCAACCCCGACGCGAAGCGCAGCAGGTTGAGCGACACGTAGCCCGGCGCCGCCGCGCTGGCGAAGTTGCCGGCCGCGAACACCGCCATCAGTGCCATCAGCAGTGCCCGCCGGCCCCAGTTGGCCGATAGCACCGCCAGCACCGGCGCACCGATCACCACGCCCAGCGCATAGGCGCTGATCACGTGGCCGGCCTGCGGGATGCTGACACCGATGTCCTTCGCCACCTCGGGCAGCAGGCCCATGATGACGAATTCGCCGGTACCGATGGCGAAGCCGCCGACGCCGAGGGCCAGGATGGCGCGCAGCATGGAGGACTCGCCGGCAGCCGAATCGGGCGCTGCCGATGCAGGAGAAGGAAGGGGGGAGGAGGCCACGCCAGGAAGAGAGTTGGGGGTTAACCCTGATTATCCCGGCAGTCCCTCGTCCCATGTGCGTGCGGGGTTGCGCGCGCCCGCAGGTCCAGCCAACAGCAGCCGAGCCCTGGCCCGGGGCGGGCTGGCGCGCACCCTACTTGCCACGCCTTTTCCACGCTCGCAGGTCATGCATCCCCGGCAAGCCGCGTGGATCCACGCCAGGCGCGAAGATCTGGTGCTTCTGGATCTTCTGTGTGCCCGTCGTCGGAATGTGCGGCGTGATCCAGAGCCATCCGGGGAGCTTGTGATACGCCAGGCCCGCGCGGCAATGCTCGAACAGCGAATGCACGGAAGCCCCGACATCGGCCGGGCCCGCCGCGCCCGCGTGCGCGGACTTCAGCACCACGCAGGCCAGCACCTCCTCTTCGCGCAATTCGTCTGGCACCGCCATGACCGCCGCCACCTGCACGTCGGGATGGGCCTGCAGCCAAGCCTCCACCTCGGCCGCGGCGATGTTTTCTCCAGCGCGGCGGATGATGTTCTTCTGTCTTTCGACGAAGTGGAGCATTCCGCCGGAATCCCGTGTCACGACGTCGCCCGTATGGAACCACCCGCCGCGCCACGCGGCCTCGGTGGCCGCTGCGTCGTTCAGGTACCCCGAGAAGAAGTCCTTGCGCGGTGTTTCCGCGGAATGGCGGATGCACATCTCGCCGGGCACGCCGTCGGGGACCTCGCGGCCGTCGGCATCCACGATCGTCACTTCGATGCCCGGCACCGCGCGTCCGAAGGCGCGCGTGCCGACTTGCCTCGGCTCGATGTTGTCGACCAGGATGCGCACGTTCTCCGTCATGCCCCACAGTTCCAGCAACGGGAAGCCGAAGCGTCGCTCCGCGGCAGCGTGCAGCTGCGGTTCGATGCCCGCGCCCATGCCGAAGCGAACGGCATGGTCGCGCTCGGCCTCGGTTCGCGTCTGGGCGCTCAGCATCTGGACGATCACGCCCAGGTAGTGGACGATGGTCGCTGCACTCTGCCGGACTTCGGACCACCATCGCGATGACTGGAATCGGTCCGGCTGCACCTGCGCACTGCCGGTCAGCATGGCGGCATGGAACGACAGCACCGAAGCGTTGACGTGAAAGAGCGGCAGCGGGTTGTAGATCCGTTCGCCAGACGCACGGAATGTCGTCCGACCGCCACACGACGCGTAGCGCAATCCCGCGGCGAGCTCGTAACGATGCGACAGCACGCAGCCCTTGGGCTGGCCGGTCGTGCCCGAGGTGTAGAGGATGCTCGCCGGCGATTCAGCGGTCGGCAACACGCCGGTGGCGGCGATGTTCGCGGCGGGCAGGTCGTGGTGGACATCCTGCAGCGTCACATGCGGCGTGCGCCGGGCTGCGTCGGCCTGGCCGCGCGCCCACAACGGAAGGTGCCCGTCCAGCAGCACGCACAGGTCGATGCCGGAATGGTCGATCAGGTAAGCGAGCTCGCGCGCTCGATAGTCGGGATTGATTGGCACACAGCAGGCGCCGATCGTGTTCAGCGCCAGCTTGTGCAGAAGGTGGTCCAGGCGGTTGTCGAGCAGCAAGCCGACGCGATGCCCGACGCCATAACCCTTGCTGCGATAGATCATCGCGAGCTCGCGCACGGCCGCGCCGACCTCCGCATAGCTCAGGCTGCGGCCTTCCGGGTCGTAGGCGCGCTCCGCGTGGGCCGGAGACACCAGGAAGGGCCGATCGAAAAACATCCGCTCGGCCTCGGACCACGCGCCGGCGATGGTGGCCGACTCTTCGAGTTCGATCATGGGCTGCCTCTATTCATCCCGCGTTCGAAACGTGTTTCGCGCCGCCCTCAGGGCGGAGAACACACCGACGCGGTCGCCGTCCGGCAGCCGGAATTGCCGACGCACCCGGTCCGCGAATTCGAAGTTGTCGATCCTCAGGAACGGATTGACCTCCCGCTCGAGCTTGAGCGTGGTCGGCACCGTCGGAACGCGCTCGCGACGCAACTCGGTCGCGCGCCGGCTCCAGGCCGCAAGAATCGGGTTGTCCGGATCGACGCTCTGCGCGAAGGCGATGTTGCGCAGCGTGTATTCGTGCGCGCAGTGCACCAGCGTCGATTCGGGCAGCCGATTGAGGCGGTCGATCGCTTCCACCATCTGGTGCGGCGTGCCTTCGAAGACGCGGCCGCAGCCGCACGAAAACAGGGTGTCGCCGCAGAACATGCGCAGCGCGCTCTCCCCGGACTGCGGCTCCAGCACGTAGACGACATGATCGAGCGTATGGCCCGGCGTCGCCACCACCCGAAAGCTCAGCGCCGGCTGCGCAAGCGCGATGCGAGTGCCGTCAAACACGCGTCGAGTCACGCCAGGAATCCCGCTGCCGGTCGGCCCGTACACGGCGACGGGCTCGATGGTGCCGGTGCGCCGCTGCAGCAGTTGCGCAACGCCGCCCACATGGTCCGCATGATGATGGGTCAGCAGGATCGCCGACAGACGCAGCCGTCGTCGCGACAGGAAGGCGTGCACCGGAGCCGCGTCTCCGGGGTCGACCGCGACGGCGCGCACGCCGTCGTCGAGCATCCAGATGTAGTTGTCCTCCAGCGCCTCGACGGCAGTACAGGTGATCACCTCATCGTCCTTGTTGAGAGCGCAAAAGCCCTGACAGGGCTAGTGCGCTCTCAGGATTTCGTTGAACTCGAGCACGTTGAGGTCGGGGTCGCGGATGAAGCAGAGCCTGCGCCGGCCGTTGCCGACGACCAGCGGGCCTTCGGTCACGTTGACGTCCCATTCCACGAACTTGCGCAGCAGCGCATCCATGTCGCTCACGATGAAGGCTGCGTGCGTGTAGCCGGGCCACTTGGTCGCATGGTCGAGCAGGAGGTTGCCCTCTGGATGGACATCGACCGCGTTGTAGATCAGGTGGATCCGCGCGCCCGCCTCGTTGACCAGACCGAGCGCACGGGCGTCGGGCGCGTCCTCGTCCGGATCGACGCGGAAGCCCAGTCGTTCGTAGAAGTCCAGCGCACGCGCCTTGTCTGTTACGCGCAGACCGACGTGGTCGATCGCAGTCACCAGTTCATCATTCATCGTCGTCTCGAGGTCTCTCGTCATCAGGTTGGCAGCCATCGTAAGAACGAGCCGCCGGCGGGACAATTGAATGGTTCTCGAGCCCGATGACAGCCGTTCACGCTCCGTCGGGCGTGCGCATCAAGGCGTGCAGCCAAGCCTTGAAGCTCGCGACCTTGCGCGTCGCCGCCCTCGCTTCCGAGCACACCAGCCAGAACGAGAAAGGGGAGCGGATCCGGTGTGCGAAGGGAGTCACGAGCCGACCGGCGGCGATGTCCGCGTCGACCAGGCAGGACATGCCCAGGGCAACGCCCTGGCCGGCCAATGCAGCCTGCTGCGCGAAGGACGGATCCTGGAAGGTGAGCGCACAGCGAACCTGTGGCGCCGCGACGCCGACCTGTTCCAGCCAATCCGTCCACGTCGGCAGGCGCGGGTCGCGCGAGGCACTCTCGTCCCTGATCAACACGGTGTGCTGCAGATCACCGGGGTCGCGCAGCGCGTCGCGATGGTGCGCGAGGAACTCGGGACTGCAGACCGGGACCATGTCCACCGCCGACAGCAGCTCGACGACCAGTCCGGGATAGGCGCCCGCGCCGAAGCGAATGCCCAGATCCACGTTCTCGGCATAGAGATCGACGAGGTCGTCCGAGGTCAGGACCCGCAGGTGCAGCTCCGGATGCGCGTTCGCGAACTGCATCGCGCCGCGTGCGAGCCACGTGGCACCGAATGCCCCCATCACGCTGACCGTCAGCACGGTCTGGCTCGACGTTTTCAGCTCGTCGATCGCGCTGTGCATCTGCCCGAAAAGCGGCTCGAGGCTGGACGCGAGGCGTTCGCCTTCCTTGGTGAGCACGGGGTACTTGCCCGATCGGTCGAACAGGTCCACATCGAGGTGCTTCTCGAGGCGGCGGATCTGGTGGCTGATCGCGCTCGATGTCACGCTCATCTCGGCGGCCGCGCCTGCAAAGCTGCTGTTGCGTGCCGCCGATTCGAAGGTGTGCAACGCATCGAGAAGGAGCCTCCTTCGCTTGGTCACTGCTTTGGGTGCTGACATGGTCGTCGAAGTGCGGGGAGTGGATCGGGCGTGGTGTCCGTTGTCCCGATGCTTCGGGACTGCCGGTCATCGTCGATGAATTCTGCTGGGGTTCTGGCCATGCTCGAACGCAAGGTGGGTCCGTAGAATTTTTCGAATGAAACTCTACGCGTTGCCCGGCGCCACGTCGTTGGCCACCCACATCGCGCTCGAGATGGCAGCCGAAGCGGCGGGGCCGGACTTCTGCCGGTTCGAGGTCGTGGTGCTCCAGAGAGGACAGAACGATGAGCCGCCCTTTCGTCGCATCAATCCCCTCGGCACCGTGCCCGCTCTGGTGACGGAAGAAGGCGTCGTCCTGACCGAAAGCCTTGCCACGCTGTTGCATGTCGCCGACAAAGCGCCGCAGAGCCGGCTGGCGCCAGCGCCGAACTCGCCCCAGCGCGATCGGCTGCACATGCTTCTTTCCATGATGGTCAGTTCGGTGCATGCGGCCTTCCAGCTCTACAGGCGGACCGAGCGCTTCGCAGGAGGTGACGAAGCCGCGCAGGCGGCTGTCCAGGGATTGGCGCTGCAGCGAATCGACAGGTACCTGAACCTGCTGCAGGCCGAGCTCGGCGTTGGCGGCTACTTGATCGGCGAGCATGTGTCGGTGGCAGACCTCATGCTGTTCGTCACCGCCCGTTGGGGCGCGAGCCTTCCGCGACCGACGATGCAGTACCCGCGACTGTGGTCCTTCACCCAGCAACTGGCCGCCATGCCCGCCGTGAAGCGGGCGATGCAGGTCGAAGGCATCGGCATGACCGTCCCGCCCAACGGCCTCGGCTGAATCAACTGTCCGCGCTGAAACCGATCTTCCTGACGATCGGCGCCCACTTGGCCATGTCGTCCGCGATCAGGCGGCCCAGTTCTTCCGGCGGCGAAGACATGGCTCTCAGGCCCTGCTCCGCGACGCCGTCGATGACGTCCTGCGCGGCCAGCGCCGATTTCAGCTCGGCATGGAGCCGAGCGACCAGTTCCTTCGGAGCCTTGGCCGGGAGGAAGAAGCCGAACCATTCGTCGTGCGCGAGGTCTGCGAAGCCCTGCTCCTTGAAGGTCGGCACCTGCGGCGCGAACGAGCTGCGCGTGCCCGAGGCCACGGCGAGGATGCGCGCCTTGGCGCCGGGAACGTGAAGATTGAGCGTCCCGACCGGCGCAATGACGCTGGAGATGTTCCCGCTGATGAGGTCCAGCATCGCTGGCTGGCCGCCACGGTAGGCCAGGTGCTGCAAGCGTACGCCGGCACTGTCGCCCAGCAGGGTGCCGACGAAATGGGCGGTCGTGCCTGCGCCGGGGCTGCCGTAGTTCGCCCGGTCCGGGTGCGCCTTGGCCCAGGTCATGAAATCCTGCACGTTCCGTATCTCGCCGGGCACGGCCGGCCCGACCGCGAGGCCGTACTCGAACACGCAGGCGAGCGACACCGGCGTGAAGTCGGCGATCGGATCGTAGGGAAGCTTCCTGTAGATGTGGGGATAGATCGTGAGCATCGACGTCGGCGTCAGCAGGACCGCGGCGCCGTCGGCGGGCCGGCCCTTGACGTAGCTGATGGCGATCTGTCCCCCGGCACCCGTGCGGTTGTCGGTGACCGCCACCCGCGCGAAGCCCGGCGCGAGCTTGCGAGCCACCCAGCGGCACATGATGTCCGCCGTCCCGCCCGCCGCGAATCCGCAGACCAGCGACGTGGTGTCCACAGGCGGCGTGGCGGCGAGGCTACGCAGCGGCAGGGCCAGACCTGTTGCGGCGGCCCGAAGGATCAGTTCGCGGCGTGTGGCCTGGGGCTGGGTGGAAAAGGGATTGGAGGGCATGGGGCGATGGTCCGGGCGCTGTTGAAAACCGTTCTGCGCAGTCTTTCAGCGGCGGATTCGCCGGGCAAGCGGACGCTTGTCATCACCATTGAACAGAACTCTCGGGCGCGACGAGTTGCTGCACCGGCCGCGCCAGGCCTGCGTGCCTAGAATCCGACGCTCTCAGGACCGCGTGCAGGCAGGATGATCGACAGACTTTCCAACGAGATCGCCAACAGCGGCTTGCTCTCGGACATCGAGGTGGGCGATGGCATCGTGATCGGCCGGGGCCGGGTCAGGGCCGCCGAAGCCGATGTCTGGGTCAATGTCGACCCAGAGCTCGAGGACGAAGAGGCACCGGACCCCGCAGTGCTGGTGCGCGGCATCCGACGCATCCTCGATGTGTCGCCCGGGCAGTGGCGCGCGATCGTCGACGAGGTGGTGGACGAGATCGAGGCCGCCGTCGGCGACGAGCCGGTGAATGAAAGCACCCCCCTGCGAGCCGACCTGAGCTTGAAGTCCGTCGTCGTGTTCGCCAGCGCGACCCTGTTGCGCTTCGAGGCGCCGCGCCAGTTCCCCGACAGCTGGATCCATGTCCAGCTCGACGAGGCGCTCGCCTTCGAGGATCTCGCCGTCGACGCACGGGATCCGGATGTGCAGACGGTGTCCTTCGACACGCTCGACGATCTGCTCGACCACATCAGCGCCGAGGACCCGGCGCAGGCAAGCCCGGCTTCGCCGCCCGCCGGCCCTGCAGCCGAACGAAAGAAGTAGCGGGACGCCGACGAGCGCCGGCGCGAGGCGTCGAAAGCCAGGGTTCACCCGCAAAGGCGCCCGCACGGGGTTTGACGCACCGCATCGCAGCCGCCTCGATCGCGGCCTAGATTGGGGGGCCATGCCCCACGCCTTCAACTTCGCCGCCTCGCCCTTCGACTGCCTCGACGCCGAGGAGCGCCAGTGGGTGCAGCAGGGCGTGGACATCGCCTACTTCCGCGAGGGCGACACCTTGCTGGAGCCCGGCATCGCGCCGACGCACCTCTTCGTGCTCATCAAGGGCTTCGTGCAGCAGTACGCCAGCGGCGGCACCGAGCCGGTGGCCGGCTACGGGCCCGACGACACCTTCGACGGCCGCAGCCTGGTGGCCGGCGAGGTGAGCGGCCGTTTCGTGGCGGCCGAGGAGAGCATCGCCTACGAGCTGCCGCGCGAGGTGGTCAACCGCCTGATCGCCCACAACGCGACCTTCGGCGCCCTGCTCTTCGCCGAGCTGTCCGACAAGCTGGGCGCCATCGCCGGCCGCGGCGGCGCGCACGAGATGCAGTCGCTGGCCATGGCGCGCGTGGATGCGGTGGGCCTGCGGGCCGCGCACATCGTCAACGGCGCGCTGGACGTGCTCGCCGTCGTCCGCCTGTTCCAGGCCGAGCGCAGCACCGCCGTGCTGGTGCGCGACGACGCGGCCGACGCGCCGGCAGGAACGCCGCCGCGCCTGGGCATCTTCACCGCCAACGCGCTGCAGCGCGCCGTGCTGCATGGCACGCCGCTGGAGCGCCTGCCGGTGCGCGAGGTGGCCAGCTTCGGCCTGCACACCGTGAAGGCCGGCGACCCGGTGGGCGACGCGCTCACCGTCATGACGCGCCACCGCATCCACCGCGCCGTGGTGCTGCGCGACGAGGCGGCCGGCGGCCCGGTCGCCGCGGCCGACGTGCTGGGCCTGGTCGAGGCGCTGGACCTGTTCAGCTTCCTGTCGAACCACTCGTACCTGATCAGCCGCCGCATCGCCGAGGCGCACACGCTGGACGACCTGGCCACGGCCAGCGCGCACATCACCCGGCTGGTGGCGCTGCTGCAGCGCGGCGGCACCCGCGTGGCCCAGATCGCCGCGCTGGTGCAGGCCTTGAACGCGCGGCTGTTCGAGCGCGCCTGGCAGCTCGTCGCCCCGCCCGAACTGGTGGCGCACAGCTGCCTGCTCGTGATGGGCAGCGAAGGCCGCGGCGAACAGTTGCTCAAGACCGACCAGGACAACGCCCTGCTGCTGGCCGACGGCTACCTGCCGCCCGACGATCTGCAGACCGTGTGCGAGCGCTTCGGCGCCGCGCTCGCGGCCTTCGGGTATCCGGACTGCCGCGGCGGCATCATGCTGCGCAACCCGGCCTGGCGCGGCAGCGTGAGCGAATTCGCGGGCCGCGCCAGCGACTGGCTGCTGCGGCCCGACGGCGACAAACTCATGGCGCTGGCCATCTTTCTCGACGCGCACCCGGTGGCCGGCGACGCCGCGCTGCTGGCCGCCGTGCGCGAGCGCGTGTTCCGCTTTGCCACCGACAACGAGGCGATGCTCGCGCGCTTTGCCGCCGCCATCGACGCCTTCGCGGCCGACGACGGCGGCTGGCTGCAGCGCTGGTTCGGCGGGGGCGGCAGCGCGCGCGGCCACGGCGACCACGGCCTCGACATCAAGAAGCAAGGCCTCTTCCCGCTGGTGCACGGCGTGCGTGCGCTGGCGCTGCGCGCGCACCTGGACGCCACATCGACCGCCGCCCGGCTCGACGCCCTGGTGGCCGCCGGCCTGTTCGAGCGCGCCATGGCCACCGACGTCATCGAGAGCCTGCACTTCTTCATGGCGCTGCGCCTGAAGGCCGGCCTGGACGAACTCGACGCCGGCCGGCCGGTGAGCGGCAACGTCGACATCGCGCGCCTCACCAGCCTGGAACGCGACCTGCTCAAGGACACGCTCGACATCGTCAAGCGCTTCCGCCGGCTGATCCAGTCGCGCTTTCACCTCGACCAGCTGTGAACTGTGAGCGGTGAGCGCGCGCGGCAGCACCTCATGAGCACCCCCGTTGCCGACTGGACCGCGGCCCTGAAGCGCCGGTGGATGCTCTACCACCTGGGCGACCCGCGCTATGCCTTCATGTGGGACCCGCCGCCCGAGGACGAATGGGTGGCGCTGGACTGCGAGACCACCGGCCTCGACACCCGCCGCGACGAGATCGTTGCCATCGCCGCCGTGCGCATCCAGGGCCATCGCCTGTTCACCAGCGATCGACTGGAGCTGCTGGTGCGCCCCGACAAGCGCGCCGTCTCGCCCGAGGCCGTGCGCGTGCACCAGCTGCGCGAGCGCGACGTCGCCCAGGGCATCGCGGCGGAAGAGGCCGTGCGGCGCCTGCTGCACTTCATCGGCAGCCGCCCGCTGGTCGGCTACTACCTGGAATTCGACGTCGCCATGATCGACCGCGTGCTGTTTCCCATGCTCGGCATGGGCCTGCCGCAGCCGAAGATCGAGGTCTCGGCGCTGTACTACGACTTCAAGAACCGGCAGCGCACCGGCTACGAGCGCGAGGCCGCCATCGATCTGCGCTTCGACACGCTGATGAAGGACCTGGGCCTGCCGATGCGGCCGGCGCACGATGCGTTGAATGATGCGGTGATGGCGGGGGTGGCGTTCTTGAAATTGAGGGGATTGGTGGAATGAATCTTGAGGCGTGAGCTGGCGCGTCGATCCAAACACCGTGCAATCGGGGAGATCGAGGCTCGGAGGCGACTGCTACGCAGCGATTGCTATCGGTCGCTGCTGAAACCAAGCTCACGGCTTCTGTTCCAGTGCAACTACTGAGCCAACGTGCCCTATGGAAGCGTGGCCGACGAAAAGAGAGCGGAAGCGGACGTCCTGTTCAACCAGAAGGCCATGCCGATGACCCACGTCTGATCGTCTGTTGCGCGGCCGAGCGCGCATCAGTGCCCACCTTTCATCGAGAGTTGTGCGCTGCGTTCTCGATCAGATGAGGATGCGCCCGGCGGTCAGCGCGCACTGTGGGCACCGGGGAACAACGCCCCGCCCACGACTGGTCAGCGGGCTCATCGCCCGACGCCGCCGGAAGGCGTCAAGAAGTCTTCTCGCAGCAGGAACGCGTTCGATGATCCCGCTTGAACGAGAGCATCCAGCAGCGCGAGCGTCGGCGCGCGTAGCGTCGCCGACTGCAATCCTGGCAAGTCCTCGAACATCAAGCGAGACACGAGTTGGTCCATCGCAGTCCTCGCAGAACTCGACCTTTTGAGTGCATCTTCGAGCATTTCGCCCATGCGCGACTGAATAATCCTCACCGCGGCTGGCAAAGACGGATTTCCAATCGAGAGCAGGTAATCACCGTAAGCCTCCAGGGCCAAGCCGCCGACAGGCAAAGCCACGAAGAGGGCGTCGACGCGTTGGCTGGCCGCTCCGAGCAACCTCCACTCCCGAACACCAGCCTTCCACCCCTTGCTGAGCAACAACGACCGGATCAGCGAACCGCCCCACGACCGGTCGTCGCGAAGTTCTGCAAACCACTTAGCCTTTTGCGCTTCTGCGGCAATCAGTGCCCAGAGCGTCCAAAAGGTCGTTCCGTCCCCACGGGCATCCGCCGCGCGTATCAAGTCGTCGAGCAACTTGGCGAATTCGTTGGGCTCGCCGGCGACTTGGGGCAGCACGCGTTGCAGCAGAGCGACCCCGACGGACGCCTCCGACTCGATCAAGAAGTTCGCGAAGGCCTCCTGCGCGGCGATGTGCAACTCGAAGTTCTGGTCGCGGTCTTCATGCATCCGATCCCACCACCGCTCGAACTGGTCGCCGATCCATTCAAAAAGCTGAAGGGCAAGCGGACTCCCGGTTCGGGAGCGGAAGACAAGCAACAGGTAGAGGGCAAGGGTATGGTCGTGCCGCAGCAAGTGCGGATCAAGCAGCGGCGGCGCGCTGCCCCACATCGACCTGTCAATGGCGGCAAACTGGGCCTGACGCTGTTGTCGCAACTCGGACGCGGAGGGGTGTTGATTCCATGGAAGTTTTTCCAGCTCGGCGTCCTGTTCGAGGGTCGCACGCGCGGCGGCAACCAGCACGTGTAAAGCGAAGTTCAACAAAGACGGAGCATCCCACAGCCGCTGATGCGCCAAGCTCTGGACGGCGGCTTGCTGGACATGCTGGTTCCAGTGAGTCAACGAAACTTCGAGCAGCAGTTCGGCGTCGGCTTGACTCACCAGCGGCGCAAGAGCGCCGATCGCTGCCGCGCACTCCATCTTCCCGTCGACGGGAATGCTGCCTCCGAAGACGTCTTCGGAGGGGATCTCCCCAAGGCAACCCACAATGGTTTCCAGACACCACTGGCGATCCACAGGGTCGAGGACGGCCCAGCGATCTCGCGCAATCACCGCCGCCACCATCCGCCCCCCTCCTTCGAGGATGTCGCGGGTGCCACGAACTGCGATCTGGCCCTCCACCTCTTTCGCCAACGCCAATTTGTCACGCCACGACTCATCGCCAGCAGCGACTCCATCATCTTTGTGTCGGTGAGCCCAGTTTTGAAGCTCAATGCGCTTCATGAACTCGACTTGGAAGGCCTCCGAATCCTGCACCATGGCTTGGACATCTGATGGAAGCTCACCCATGGTGAATTCGACCCGGTCGCCGACATCCCTGCGATCGTATGTTCTGAGATCCATTCGCCGCAGCGCCAACATCCACTGGGATTGTTCTGTGGTCCGCTCATGCTCGGGTGGCAACGCAGCAAGATAGCGATCTAGCAACGCTTCCATTGACGCTCGCTGCGGGCCAAGCTGGAGCTGAATGGCAAGTTCTTCGAGATGGTGTTTTCGATGCGGAAGCGCCTTCGAGTCGAGCCGCTCGCGCTGGAACATTTGAGAGAAGACGTCGAAGCCACCGGGAGCGAGCGCGGTCTTGTCCGCCATCATGCGCGCCACGTCCATTCGGATTAGCTCGGTAGATCCGAGGATGCTTACGCAGCAATCGCCGGCTAGATCCGGGTGCGCCAGGCAGGCGCTGGCCACGACCCCCAACGACGCTGCATTGTTCGAGTTATTCAAGATGTAGTTCAGAAAACTCTGGAAAACCTCGGGCGTTGTCGCGCCCTCCGCGATGTCGAGAAACCATGCTTCCAGAGCCATCAGGGCGCACTCCATCACGGCGGGCATGACGTGGGTTCCTCTATACGTCTGCCACAGCCGTTGATTCTCCAGAATGGACCGCGCCCTGCCGTCGGATAGCGTTAGCTCACTTTCGTGCGGTGGCTCGATCAGGCGCCGCTGCTGCTGCGAGTTCGCCTTGTAGTTGGAGCAGCATTGATTGATGAAATTGACGATGAACCGCACGCCCTCGGAGGGATGGGCGCGCAACAAGAACAACATGGGCCCTTGCATCGACGACCGAGGGAAGAAGCGATGCTCGTAACTGTGCGTCAGCCCAAACACCGCCTCCAATTCACGCGAGGAACTCCACCGATCGTCTTTATCACTGGCGAACCACCGACCCAGGCAGACCGCCTGAAGTTCGCGGGGGAATGCGCTGGCAAATGCGATGGCCTTGAAGGGCTCGAAAGTGAGCTTGGCGAAGTGCCTGGCATCTTCGTCGAGACGGATCGACCCGGGCGCGGATGCCCTGCTAGCAATGCTCTTAAAGAGCGCCTCGTTCGCGCGGGGCGCCTTCATCAAGATTTCGACGAGTCGCTCTCTGGGGACCACTCGTCCGGGCGCGTTCGTTGGTAGCGCAAGCAACTTTTCGATAAGAGAGCCAACGCTATCGGCGCCTTCGGGTAGCTGTTCGCTGCCAGAAATGTTTGCGGACCAATCCTCCATGAAGGCGACGAGCAGGGAATCCATTCGCCTGGGCACCGCCTCCCAGTTCTCGTCCATGAACGCGAGCAGTATCGGCCAAGCGTTTCCCGTCGGAACGTGCCATCGAAGCCAAATATGAATCCCCTGCGCTTTAGGCGAAACGGTCTTGCAGCCGACGCGGACCAAGTGCAGCACTCGTTGGAGCAACGCGCCTTCATCAGCAAACAGCTTGCCGGCGAAGGCTGTCATGAACGAGCCCGCTGCGCTCGACTGAAAGACAGCGAGCCAGGTGTCGTCGACGAAGTGGGGCGGGAGCGACTTCTCGGAGCTCACCTCGGAGATGAACTGGTCTACTATCGTCCTGTCGACGTCCAGTTGCTCTGTTAGCCACTTGCGATAGGCGCGCCGCAACGCGGGATGGCCCCCAACTTCCCCAGCCATTGCCGTCGAGCTGCCGGAGTGCGCTTCGAATCGGCGCGTAAACCACTCGATGAGCCCCCAGTCCTCGAACACGTCGTGAGCGGCCGCGAACCGATGAAACTGATCGTTCGCCACGAGATTGGCGTTTCCGAGCCGTTGCAGGGCGCCGTCAACGTCAGCGACTTCAACGTACGGGCGAAGCGCCCGAGCCCTCGCAATGCAGACGTCAAAAAAGACCTTCTCGCGCTTAGATGGCATGCCATCCGCGACATAGGCGTCGTCGCGGACAAGCTCGCTCCACATCCTGCGCCGCAATGCGCGCTCAGTCTGCGGGATGGATTCGTCCTGCGCCAGGCGCAGTTGGGATGCGCGCGTCAGAAGAAATGGATTCCTGAGGATCGACCTCAGACTCTGATTCGCGAGTAAGGGTTGCAAAGTCGGCGCCGCCGCTTCGGCCTGCGAAAGCTCCGCGTCGGAGAGGCCGCCGACCACGATTTTCGCAAAGGTGACATTGCTCGCCATCAGCAAGCTGCGCTCCACGACCTCCGCGTAGTAGTCGCGACACGTGATTACGAGCGAAATCGAGCTGTCGTACTTGACGCTCAGCAACAAGTCCTTGAACGCTGCTCGTTCGCTCGCCTCGAGCAATCGCTCGAGGCCATCAACAAAAAACGTCTTGCGGTGGAGGGGCAGCTGGCTCTCTAACTCTTTCCACGTGAGATTGAGGCTCGCATTGGTCAGGACCTGATCGATGTGCGCGGCTTTGAACTCCTCTGCGGAAAAAGCGAAGTTCGTGTCAGCGCTCGCCGCGCCCGACAAGTAGTTGATTCCCAACACGGACTTGCCGCTGCCAGCGGGACCGACCACGAGCACCACCTGCTGCTCCGCGACCGCAGCTTCTAGCTGGGCGCGCAGCTCGATTCGGTCGAACACGATCTCCTGCGGGCCGGCCGCCGCGAGCCGCCGCAACGTCGTCGCGGAGTGCTGTCGAAGTCTTGACAATTCGCCATGCTTGGAGGACGGGACTTGGCTGTGCCTGGTCTTGGCGCGTTCCGGCAGCGAAGCGAAATCGACGCTGCGGCCCTCAGCAGCAGCCAATCCAGCAAAGTCGATCAGTTCGCTCCAAGTGCTCGACGCGGCGTCAGCTTCCCCGCCAGCGGCCTGCAGCGAGGCGAGGAGCGTCAAGATCGCGGCTGCGTCCTTCGCCGCTGCATCTTGGAAATCGAAGCTGAGAACGTGGAAGGCCTGCAAGAACCTCCATACGTTCTCATCGGCCACCGGTGAGCCGTTCGCCTGATCGATGATTGCTTTGATCGTCTCGTAGTCGGCCTTGGCCTGTTTGTTCAGGGTTCCTTGTCCTTGGCGGCGCGCCAAGAAGTCGGCCGCGTCGCCCGCGGCTCTGGCTTGACCAATCAGCCAGCGCACGTCGCGCTGAATCCGATTCGTGCCCAAGAAGGTGACCAAGACGATCGCGTCGCGGCCCTGCTGGAATAGCGTCGCGTTGTTGAAGTCCGCCCAGGCGGCCGCCAGCGTCTCCCTGCATTCCTCGTCGTTGAGGCTAAGCGTGAAGGTTCGTTTGATCTGCGCGGCCACCCTGTGGGTTAGGCCGGCTTCCGACTGCGCCTCCACCACCAAGTCGTCGATGCGCCAGCCAAGCCGCCGAGCTTGGAAATGCACCCGTTGCGGGGCAGCATCGGAGAAGATTGGCATGAACGACTTCGTGAGCAGCAGCGCCAGAAAATAGGCGCCAACCCGCCGTTCGAAGTCGCCCCCAGCCCCCCCCGTTGAGATCACGCTCGCCACGCTCATTCGGCACCCTCTTTCTCGCACACCCCGCAGTCATGCATGCTCTCGTAGATTGAAAGCGGATGCAACTCCACCCAGTCTCAAGCCGCCTTAATGACGGCCGCGGCCCTCAGGAAAAATCGGGCTCCGAAGAACGCCGCATCCCATGCGAAAGATGGGCGGCCTCTAATCCCTCAATGCCCCGACGCCCCCGCCGCCCCCAACCCCGTCTCCGACCGCACCTGCTGCGCCGGGAATGCGGCGCGCTCAGCGGCCGCCTGCCGGCTGCGGTCCATCAGGCTGAACAGCCAGATGCCGACAAAACCGATGGTCATGGAGAACAGGGCCGGCGACGCGTACGGGAAGAGCGCGGTGCCCTTGGGATTGCCCAGCGTGGCTTCCCACACCGAGGGCGAGACGATGGTCAGGCCGACCGAGGCGATGAGGCCCAGCGCGCCGCCGATGACGGCGCCCTTGGTGGTGCAGTCCTTCCACAGCACGCTCATGAACAGGACCGGGAAGTTGGCCGACGCGGCCACGGCAAAAGCCAGGCTGACCATGAAGGCGATGTTCTGCTTCTCGAAGGCGATGCCCAGCAGCACGGCGACGATGCCCAGCGCGATGGTGGTGATGCGTGAGACCTTGAGCTCGGCCTTGCTGTCGGCCTGGCCCTTCTTGACCAGGGTGGCGTACAGGTCGTGCGACACGGCCGACGCACCCGACAGCGTCAGGCCGGCCACCACCGCGAGGATGGTCGCGAAGGCCACGGCCGAGATGAAGCCGTAGAACACGTTGCCGCCCACCGACTTGGCCACCAGCACGGCCGCCATGTTGGTGGCGCCGGCGCCGCCGTGGATGACACCGGTCACCGTGTTGGCAAATTCCGGATTCGTCAGCACGAGGGTGATGGCGCCGAAGCCGATGATGAAGATGAGCAAATAGAAGTACCCGATCCACACCGTGGCCCAGCCCACCGACTTGCGCGCCTCCTTGGCGTCGGGCACGGTGAAGAAGCGCATCAGGATGTGCGGCAGGCCTGCCGTGCCGAACATCAGCGCCATGCCGAAGCTGATGGCCGAGATCGGGTCCTTCACGAAGCCGCCGGGGCCCATGATCGACAGGCCGACGGCCTGCGCCTCGGCCGGGCTCTTGCCGGCGTTGGCCGCGATCTGGGTGCGCACCTCGACGGACTTGGCGAACAGCGCCTCGGGGCTGAAGTGGAAGGCCGCGAGCACCATGATGGCCATGAAGGTGACGCCGGCCAGCAGCAGGCAGGCCTTGATGATCTGCACCCAGGTGGTGGCGGTCATGCCGCCGAAGAGCACGTAGATCATCATCAGCGCGCCGACGATGACCACCGCCACCCAGTAGTCCAGCCCGAAGAGCAGCTTGATGAGCTGGCCCGCGCCGACCATCTGGGCGATGAGGTAGAAGGCCACCACCACCAGGGTGCCGCTGGCCGCGAAGGCACGGATGGGCCCGGGCTTGAAGCGGTAGCCGGCCACGTCGGCAAAGGTGAACTTGCCCAGGTTGCGCAGCCGCTCGGCCATGAGGAAGGTGATGATGGGCCAGCCGACCAGGAAGCCGATGGAGTAGATCAGCCCGTCGTAGCCGGTGGCCATCACCGCGGCCGAGATGCCGAGGAACGAAGCGGCCGACATGTAGTCGCCCGCGATGGCCAGCCCGTTCTGGAAGCCGGTGATGCCGCCCCCGGCGGTGTAGAAGTCGGCCGCCGACTTGGTCCGGGCCGCCGCCCACTTGGTGATGTAGAGCGTGCCCAGCACGAAGACGGTGAACATGCCGATGGCGATCCAGTTCGTCGGCTGCTTGGCGGCCTGGCCGACGTCGCCGCCGGCGGCATGGGCCAGGCCGGCGGCGAGGGTCGACAGGGTGACGGCAAGGCGTGCGAAGGTGGCGCGGTTCATTTCGTGGCCTCCTTCAGGATCTCGGCGGTCTCGCGGTCGAACTCGCCGTTCGCGCGGCGGATGTACAGCAGCGTGATGGCGATGGTGAAGACGATCACGCCCAGCCCGATCGGGATGCCCAGGGTGGTCACGCCGGCGCCGATGGGTTGCGCGAGGAAGGGCTTGTCGAAGGCGATGAGCGCGATGTAGCCGTAGTACACGAGCAGCATCAGCACCGTGAGCACGATGCCGAAACGGTTGCGCTTGCGCTTGAGCGCGATGTACCTCGGGTGGGAGCCGATGCGCTGCGTGATGGTGTCTGCGGCAGGGTCGCTCATGAGGGTTGTCTCCTGGCATCTGGATTGAGCCTGGAGTGCATTCTTGGGGGCGCCGCCGCGGGCGTGGGCGCGGCGCAATCATTCGTCACAAGGCGCTCACAGACGCGCAACAAGGCTTGCGCGAAGCTGACGCATCGGGAAAGTAACGGATGTGACGAATTCGGCTGCAGCCCTTTCCGGGCGCGGGCTGCAGGCCGGTTGCACTTTGGGGTTTTCGGCCCGGGCGCTACTCCCAGCGCACGTCCGCCGCGAACAGGTAGCCCGCCCCGTACACCGTCTTGATCACGGCCGGCTCGTGCGGGTCGGCCTCGATCTTCTTGCGCAGGCGCGAGATGCGCACGTCGATGCTGCGGTCGGTGGGCAGCAGGTCGCGCGCGCCCATGAGCTGCTCGCGCGTGAGGATCTGGTGCGGACGCTCGACGAAGCAGCGCAGCACCTGCGTCTCGGCGGTGCCCAGCAGGTGCTCGGTGCCGTCGGGCGCACGCAGCAGGTTGGCGGCGCAGTCGATGCGCCATCCGTTGAAGCTGGCGTAGCGCCGGTGGCCCGGTGCCTGACCCGACGCCAGCGAACGGCGGCGCAGGATGCTGCGCACCCGCGCCACCAGTTCGCGCGACTCGAAGGGCTTGGTCACGTAGTCGTCGCCGCCCAGCTCCAGGCCCATCACGCGGTCGGCGGGGTGGCCGCGGCCGGTGAGGATGAGCACGCCCGCGCTGCTGGCGGCGGTGATGCGGCGCATGAGGTCCAGCCCGTCCATGTCGGGCAGGCCCAGGTCGATGATGCACAGGTCGGGCTTTTCCAGCTGCAGCTGGCGCAGCACGGCGGCGCCGTTGCCGAAGGCCTGGCAGGCAAAGCCGAACTCCTTCAGCGCCGAGAGCACCAGCTTCGCCACCGCCGGGTCGTCCTCGACCACGTAGACCAGCGCCGGCGGGCTGCTGTCGTCGGCGCCGGCCACGCGGTGCCGGGTGCCGCCGGACACGGCGGCGTGGGGGTGATGGCTGTTCATCGGGGACTTCTTCCTTCTTCGATGGCGCGCGCCAGCTGCTCGGCGGTGAAGGGCTTGGTCAACAGCGGCACGCCGGCCGGCCGCGCGATGTCGTCGGGCGCGTTGCCGCTCATCAGCACCACCACCGGCGGCTTCGACGCAGCGCGCGCCGCACGGGCCACGGCCACGCCGTCGACGGCGCCGGGCATGGCGACGTCGGACAGCACCAGTGCGATGCCGGGCGTGTGCCGCAGCAGCGTGAGCGCCTCGGCGCCGCCGTCGGCCTCCAGCACGGCGTAGCCCAGCTCGAGCAGGCTGCGGCGGATGACCCGACGCACCTGCGCGTCGTCGTCGACCAGCAGCGCCAAGCCCTGCTGTGCGCCGGGCGCCGCCGCCTCGCCCGCGGGCGGCGTCTCGTCGTCCGGCGGCTCGGTGGCGGGCAGCCACAGGGTGACGGTGGTGCCCTGCCCCGGCGCGCTGCGCAGGTCGATGGCGCCGCCGGACTGGCGGATGAAGCCGTACACCACCGCCATGCCCAGCCCGGTGCCGCTGCCGGGCTGCTTGGTGGTGAAGAAGGGCTCGAACACGCGCGCCACGGTGTCGGCGTCCATGCCGGCGCCATCGTCCTCCACCTCGATGCACACGCAGGCGCCGGGCGACATCTGCAGCGGCGTGGCGTGCGCCGCATCGAGCCGCGCGGCACGGGCACGCAGCGTGATGCGCCCCAGCGGGCCGGTGGCGTCGCGTGCGTTGAGCACCAGGTTGATGAGCGCCTGCTCCAGCAGCGTGGCGTCGATCCAGGTCCACAGCGGCACGGGCCCGGGGTCGACCGTGAGCTTGAGCGTCTCGGGCAGCGAATGGCGCATCAGCCGCGCCACCGTGTCGACGAGCGCGCCGACGTGCACCGACGCGGCCTGCAGGGGCTGGCGCCGCGCGAAGCTCAGCAGCGCGCGCACCAGCTCGGCGCCGCGGCGCGCGGCGTCCAGCGCGGGCTGCACGTACTCGGGCACGGCCTCGTCCTGCGGGCGGGCGTGCGCCAGCGCGTCGAGGTTGCCGATGACCACCGTGAGGATGTTGTTGAAGTCGTGCGCCAGGCCGCCGGTCAGGTGGCCCAGCGACTCGAGCTTCTGCGCCCGCGCCACCAGCGCCTGCGCGCGGCGCTGCTCGGTGATGTCGAAGGTCAGTTCGAAGCAGCCGGCGACGCGGCCGTCCTCGGCGATCTCGGGCGCGAAGGAGGTGCGCACGATGCGGCGCTCGCCATGCTGCGTCGTCAGCTCGTAGGTGAAGCTCTGCGCCTCGCCGGCCATGGCGCGGCGCACGTGGGGGCGCACGATGGCGTAGACCGCCTCGCCCAGGAAGCGGCGCGCGCTCACCGACTCGGGCCGCGAGGTGTCGACGCCGAACCAGTCGGCGTACCCGCGGTTGAGGTAGCGGTACACGCGTTGCGCATCGAAGTACGCGACCAGCGCCGGGATGGAGTCCATGACCAGCCGCATGCGCTCCTCGCTCTGCTGCAGCTCGGCGGTGCGCGCGGCCACGCGGCTCTCGAGCTCGGCGTTCTGGCGGCGGATGGTGGCCTCGGCGCGGCGCCGCTCGGTCACGTCGGAATACAGGGTGACGAAGCCGTGCCCCGGCACCGGCTGGCCGCGGATGCGCAGCACGGTGCCGTCGGGCCGCACGCGCTCGATGTCGTGCGGCGTGAAGAGGCGCGCCGCGGCGATGCGCTCGGCCACCTGCTGCTCGGGGTCGCCGGGGCCGTAGTCGCCGCGGCGGGCGTTGTACTCGATGAAGCTGCGAAAGGGCGCACCGAGCCGTGCCATGTCGGGCGGGAAGTCCAGCAGCGTGACGTAGGCGCGGTTCCAGGCCACCAGGCGCAGGTCGGCGTCGAAGATCGACAGGCCCTGCTCCAGCATGTCCAGGCCGGTCTGCAGGGTGAGGTAGCGCTCCAGCGGCGCCGGGGCGCCGGCCTCGTCGCCGGGCGCCGCTTCGGCGGGCCTGCAAACATTCGTCATATTCCGGCGCGTCTCCTGCAATCTTCGTGGGTCATCCTTGCACCAGCACGGCCGGGAAGCCTGGCGGATGCCGCCCCCGGGCCGCAGGCATTGTGATCCCAAGGGTGCAGGAGACGACATTGACGCACATCAACCCGTACGAGCTGGGCCTGGACCGCAACCCGGCCAATTTCGTGGCGCTGACCCCGCTGTCCTTCCTGGCGCGGGCGGCGCACGTGCACCCGCAGCGCACTGCGCTGGTCTACGGCAAGCGGCGCCAGAGCTGGGCCCAGACGCATGCGCGCTGCCGGCGCCTGGCCGCTGCGCTGGCCGCGCGCGGCGTCGGCCCGGGCGACACGGTCGCCTGCATGCTGCCCAACGTGCCGGCCATGTACGAGGCGCATTTCGGCGTGCCGATGACCGGCGCCGTGCTCAACACGCTCAACACCCGGCTCGACGCGCAGGCCATCGCCTTCATGCTGCAGCACGGCGAGGCCAAGGTGCTGCTGACCGACCGCGAGTTCGCCACCGTGGTCGGCCAGGCGCTGACGGCACTGGGCAGCCAACGGCCGCTGGTGATCGAGGTGGAGGACGACGCGGCGCCCGAGGGCGCGCGGCTGGGCGAGATCGGCTACGAGGACTTTCTGGCCACAGGCGACCCGGCCTTCGAGGGGCAGCCGCCGTCGGACGAGTGGAACGCCATCGCGCTCAACTACACCAGCGGCACCACCGGCAACCCCAAGGGCGTGGTGACGCACCACCGCGGCGCCTACCTCAACGCCGCCAGCAACGCGCTGGCCTGGAACCTGCCCGACGGCGCGGTCTACCTGTGGACGCTGCCGATGTTCCACTGCAACGGCTGGTGCTTCCCGTGGACCACGGCGCTGATGGCCTGCACCAGCGTGTGCCTGCGGCGGGTCGATCCGGCGGTGATCTTTCCACTGATCCGCGAGCACCGCGTCACGCACCTGTGCGGCGCACCGATCGTGTACAGCCTGCTGATTGCCGCGCCACCAGCGCTCAGGGAGGGCATCGGTCACCCGGTGCAGGGCCTGGTGGCCGGCGCCGCGCCGCCTGCGGCCGTCATCGAAGGCTGCGAGGCGGCCGGCATCGCCATCACCCACGTCTACGGCCTGACGGAGGTGTACGGCCCCTCGGCCGTGTGCGCCAAGAAGCCCGAGTGGCAGGACCTGCCGCCCGTCGAGCGCGCCCGCATGAACGGCCGCCAGGGCGTGCCCTACCCGCTGCAGGAGGCCGTGACGGTGCTCGACCCGCAGACGCTGCAGCCCGTGCCGGCCGACGGCGAGACCATCGGCGAGATCTTCTTCCGCGGCAACGCGGTGATGAAGGGCTACCTCAAGAACCCCTCGGCCACCGCGGAGGCCTTTGCCGGCGGCTGGTTCCACACCGGCGACCTGGGCGTGTGCCACCCCGACGGCTACGTGAAGATCACCGACCGCAGCAAGGACGTGATCATCTCGGGAGGCGAGAACATCTCCTCCATCGAGGTGGAGGACGCGCTCCACCACCACCCCGGCGTGATGACCGCCGCCGTGGTCGCGCTGCCCGACGCGAAATGGGGCGAGGTGCCCTGCGCCTTCGTCGAGCTCAAGCCCGGCGTGCAGGTGGGCGAGGCCGAGCTGCTCGACTTCTGCAAGCCGCTGCTGGCGCGCTTCAAGCTGCCCAAGCGCATCGTCTTCGGCGAGCTTCCCAAGACCTCGACCGGAAAGATCCAGAAGTTCGTTCTGCGCGAGCGCGTGCAGTCGGCCCGCGCCATCGAGTGAGCACCGCCCCACCCCTCTTTTGCCTCTTCTTCCCCCTGCCAGGAGACCGACCATGAGCGACACCCCCCACGCCACCGCCCTGTACGAGCCGCCGGCCGAGCTGGCCCGCCATGCCCGCGTGGCGGGCCGCGCCGCCTACGACGCGCTGGTGGCCGAGGCCGAGGCCGACCCCGAGGCCTACTGGGGCCGCCTGGCCCGCGAGTTCGTGGGTTGGAAGAGGCCCTTCACCCGCGTGCTCGACGAAAGCAAGGCGCCCTTCTACGAATGGTTCAACGACGGCACGCTCAACGCGAGCTGGAACTGCCTGGAGCGCAACATCGAGCGCGGTCTGGGCGAGAAGACCGCCATCGTCTTCGAAGCCGACGACGGCGCCGTGACCCGCGTCAGCTACCGCGAACTGCTCGCACGCACCAACCGCATCGCCAACGCGCTGAAGTCGCTGGGCGTGAAGAAGGGCGATCGCGTGGTGATCTACATGGCCATGGGCATCGAGGGCGTGGCCGCCATGCAGGCGTGCGCGCGCATCGGCGCCATCCACTCGGTGGTGTTCGGCGGCTTCTCGGCCCACGCCCTGCGCGACCGCATCGCCGACACCGGCGCCAGTGTCGTCATCACCGCCGACCAGCAGGTGCGCGGCGGCAAGCAGCTGCCGCTGAAGGCCATCGTCGACGAGGCGCTGGCCCAGGGCGGATGCGCCAGCGTGCGGCAGGTGCTGGTGGCGCGGCGCACCGGCGCGGCCGTGCCCTTCCAGGTGCCGCGCGACCTGTGGCTGCACGAGCTGACCGAGGCCCAGAGCGAGCAGTGCGAACCCGAGTGGGTGGAGGCGGAGCACCCGCTCTTCCTGCTCTACACCTCGGGCTCCACCGGCACGCCGAAGGGCGTGCAGCACGCCACCGGCGGCTACCTGCTGCACGCAGCCCTGACCTGCGCCTGGACCTTCGACCTCCAACCCGAGGACGTGTTCTGGTGCACCGCCGACATCGGCTGGGTGACCGGCCACACCTACATCGCCTACGGCCCGCTGGCGCTGGGCGCGACGCAGGTCGTGTTCGAGGGCGTGCCCACCTACCCGGACGCCGGCCGCTTCTGGCAGATGATCCAGGACCACGGCGTGACGGTGTTCTACACCGCGCCCACCGCGATCCGCTCGCTCATCAAGGCGGCCGAGGGCAACGAGGCGGTGCACCCCGCGCGCTACGACCTCACGAGCCTGCGCATCCTCGGCTCGGTGGGCGAACCCATCAACCCCGCCGCCTGGGAGTGGTACCACCGCCACGTGGGCGGCGGCCGCTGCCCGATCGTCGACACCTTCTGGCAGACCGAGACCGGCGGCCACATGATCACGCCGCTGCCCGGCGCGACGGCGCTGGTGCCGGGCTCGTGCACCCTGCCCTTCCCGGGCATCGCCGCGGCGGTGGTCGACGAGACGGGCAACGAGCTGCCCTGGGGCCAGGGCGGCATCCTGGTGGTCAAGCGGCCGTGGCCCTCGATGATCCGCACCATCTGGGGCAACCCCGAGCGCTTCCGCAAGGGCTACTACCCCGAGGAGTTCCAGGGCCGCTACTACCTGGCCGGCGACGGCGCGATCCGCGACGCGAAGACCGGCTACTTCACCATCACCGGCCGCATCGACGACGTGCTCAACGTGAGCGGCCACCGCATGGGCACGATGGAGATCGAGTCGGCCCTGGTCGCCAAGACGGACCTCGTGGCCGAGGCGGCGGTGGTGGGCCGCCCCGACGACACCACCGGCGAGGCCATCTGCGCCTTCGTCGTGCTGAAGCGCCCGCGCCCCACCGGCGAGGAAGCCAAGGCCATCGCCAACGAGCTGCGCAACTGGGTGGCCAAGGAGATCGGCCCCATCGCCAAGCCCAAGGACATCCGCTTCGGCGACAACCTGCCCAAGACCCGCAGCGGCAAGATCATGCGGCGCCTGCTGCGTTCGATCGCCAAGGGCGAGGCGATCACGCAGGACACGTCGACATTGGAGAATCCGGCCATCCTGGAGCAGTTGGCGCAGACGAACTGAGCCTTTGGCTCACTGGCCGCCTCGGATAATGGGCAGGCATCTCCATGGCCCTGCCTGCCCATGATCCTCAACCTGCGAGAACTCCAAGCCTTCAAGGCGATCGCCGAACTCGGCTCGCTGGGCAAGGCCGCGGACGCCCTGAACCTCACGCAGCCCGCGCTGACGCGAACGCTCAAGCGCCTGGAGCATCAGCTGGGCGTCTCCCTGTTCGAGCGCCACGCGCATGGCACCACGCTGACGGAATACGGCCGCGCACTCGAACCCCACGCGAGCCTGATGCTGGCCGAATCACTCAACGCCACGCGTGAACTGCGCGAGATGCTGGGCCACGAGCGCGGCGTGGTGCGCGTGGGCACGGTGGCCAGCGCGGTCGAGAACTTCCTGCCCGAGGCCATCGCCCGCCTGACGGCGGAGCGCCCGGGCCTGCAGGTCCACATCGTCGAAGGGCTGGCCGACACGCTCGCCGTGCAACTCGCCAAGGGCGACGTCGACTTGGTGATCGGCTTCGCGATGCCGCAGACCGAAGGGGTGAGCCTGGTGTCGGAAAGCGAGTGGCAGGAGGGCTGCCACATCGTGTGCGCGGCCGACCACCCGCTGCGCGAACGCGGACGGCTGACGCTGGCGCAGCTCGACGGCCAGCGCTGGGCCCTGCCGCCCCGCCGCACCGGCCCGCACGAGGAATGGCAGCAGATGTTCTGGAGCCGCGGGCTGACGGCCCCGCCGGTGGCCGTCGAGACGGGGTCGATCAACGCGATCCGCGCCCTGGTGCTGCGTTGCGGCTTCCTGAGCTGGATGCCGCGCCTGCTGCTCGGAGACGGCCTGGGCGCCATGTCCAGGCTGCATGTGCTGGACGTGGAGGGGGTGCGTGGCGCCCGCACTTTCGCGCTCTACCAGCGCCGCCACGGCACGCTGTCGGCGGCCACCGTGCGGCTGCGCGACGACCTGCTGCAGCGAATCCGCGCCCTGCCGCGCACGGCAGCGGGTTAACCCTCATGCCGGGCGGTCATGCCTTGGCCGCCAAAAGTCATGGGTGCGGCGCGGCTGCCGTTCCTAGACTCGCCTGCGTTGCAAACCCCACACGGAAGCGAGTCGATCACCATGCAGGACCACGAATGGGCCCAGGCGCTGGAGCAGCGTCGCCACACCGTACGTCAACAGGTCAGCGCCGAGGAGTGGGCGGCCCGCGAGGACCTCGCGGCCTGCTACCGGCTGTGCGTGCACTACCGCATGACGGACATGATCTACAACCACATCTCGCTGCGCGTGCCGGGGCGACATGACCAGTTCCTGATCAACGCCTTCGGCCTCCTGTATTCCGAGGTCAGCGCCTCCAACCTGATCAAAGTCGACATCGAGGGACGCGTGGTGGAGGACACGACCCTCGAGGCCAATCCGGCCGGTTTCGTCATCCATGCGGCCGTGCACAAGGCGCGGCCCGACGTGGACTGCGTGTTCCACACCCACACCCGCGCAGGCGTGGCGGTGTCGGCGCAGCGCGACGGCCTGCTGCCGATCTCGCAGCATGCGATGCGCTTCCACAACCGGGTCGGCTACCACGACTACGAGGGCATCGCGCTCGACACCGACGAGCAGCGCCGGCTCGTCGCGGACCTGGGGCCGCACAAGGTGCTGATCCTGCGCAACCACGGCCTGCTCACCGCCGGGGCGACCGTGCGCGATGCCTTCGAGGAGATGTACTACCTCGAGCTGGCTTGCCAGATCCAGCTGGACGCGACCGCCGCCGGCACGCCGCTGGTGCGCCCGCCCGAAGCGGTGTGCGAACACGCGGCGCAGCAGTTCGCAAACTCCAACAGCTACATCCGCAACCGGGACTGGCAGGCGCTGCGGCGCATGCTGGACCAGCACGACCCGAGCTACCGCCACTGAGGCCGGCAACCGGCCCTGTTCCGAATTCAATCCAAGGAGACAACATGTTCGACCGACTCAAGCGCATCGGCGCTGCCCTCGCCTTCGCCGCCTGCGGCGCCGCACTGGCACAAGGTGCCTACCCGAGCCAGCCCATCAAGTGGATCGTGCCCTACGCCGCCGGCGGCGGCACCGACGCCGTCGCACGGCAATTGACGAATGCGATGCAGGCCTCGCTGGGCCAGCCGCTCGTGGTGGACAACCGCCCGGGCGCGTCGACCAACATCGGCGTCGCGGCGCTGATGCAGGCCAAGCCCGACGGCTACACCGTCATGCAGGCCGAGAACGCCGCGCTGCTGTTCAACGAGCACATGTTCGCCAAGCTGCCCTACAAGCCCGCCACGGACTTCAGCTACATCGGCGCCATCGGCCGCATCCCGATCCTGCTGGTGGTGCGCCAGGACCACCCGGCCCGCACGCTGGCCGAACTGATTGCCAGCGTGAAGGCGAACCCGGGCAAGGCCAGCTATGGGTCCGCAGGCGTGGGCTCGCCCCACCATATGGCGATGGAGCTCTTCAAGCAGAAGGCCGGCCTGGACATCGCGCACGTCGCCTACAAGGGCGCCGCCCCGGCCATCCAGGACCTGCTGGGCGGGCAGGTGCCGATGATGATGCTCGACCTCACGGCCGGCCGGCCGTACCTGGATTCGGGCAAGGTGCGGGCCCTCGCGGTCGCGCTCCCCCAGCGCAGCAAGGCCCTGCCCAACCTGCCGACCTTCGCCGAGCTCGGGTATCCCGACGTGAATGCCTTCGCCTACCAGGGCTTGATCGGCCCGGCCAACATGCCACCGGCGGTCGTGGACCGGCTCAATGCCGAACTGCGCAAGGCCCTGCAGTCCCCGGAGCTGCTCAAGGCCTTCGACACCCTCGGCCTGGAGCCCGCGCCCGGTACGCCGGAAGAGTTCCGCAGCACGGCACGTGCCCTCAGCGCGCACTGGGGCAAGGTCATCCGGACCTCGGGCGTTCAGCTGGACTGAGCGGCCGGGAGGCCGAGGAGAACACGGGCGAAGAGGCCGGGACACCCGCGGCCTGTTCGCCCGTTTGGCGTTCAGATGGCGACGAGCTGCCGCACTCCCTGCGCCTCCATGTCCTTGCCCAGGCCGCGGGCGATGACCTCGCCGCGCTCCATCACGAGGTAGTTGTCGGCCAGCTCCTGCGCGAAGTCGTAGTACTGCTCGCACAGCACGATGGCCATGTTGCCGCGGTCGGCCAGCATGCGGATCACGCGGCCGATGTCCTTGATGATCGACGGCTGAATGCCCTCGGTGGGCTCGTCCAGGATCAGCAGCTTGGGGCCGGGCGCGAGGGCCCGCGCGATGGCCAGCTGCTGCTGCTGCCCGCCCGAGAGGTCGCCGCCACGGCGGTGCATGAACTGCTTGAGGATCGGAAAGAGCTCGAACAGCTCCGCCGGGATCGGCGTGCTGCCGCTGCGATAGGCCAGGCCCATGCGCAGGTTCTCCTCGACGGTGAGCCGCGCGAAGATCTCGCGGCCCTGCGGCACGAAGCCCATGCCGGCGCGCGCGCGCTCGTAAGGGGTCTTTTTGTGCACGGGCTGGCCGTCGAACTCGATGCTGCCGCTCTTGATGGGCACCAGGCCCATGAGCGACTTGAGCAGCGTGGTCTTGCCCACGCCGTTGCGGCCCAGCAGCACGGTGACCTTGCCGAGCTGCGCCTCGAAGCTGACGTCCCGCAGGATGTGCGAGCCGCCGTAGTACTGGTGGATGTTCTTGACGGTGAGCATGAGAGGCTCCTGAATACGGGCATCCGCCTCTCAGCGGCCCAGATACACCTCGATCACCCGCTCGTCCGCCTGCACCTCGTCGAGCGTGCCCTGCGCGAGCACCGAGCCGTCGCACAGCACGGTGACGATCTCGGAAATGGTCTTGATGAAGCTCATGTCGTGCTCCACCACCATGAGCGAATGCTTGCCCTTGAGGGTGAGGAACAGCTCGGCGGTGCGCGCGGTCTCCTCGTCGGTCATGCCGGCGACGGGCTCGTCGAGCAGCAGCAGCTTGGGGTCCTGCATGAGCAGCATGCCGATCTCCAGCCACTGCTTCTGGCCGTGGCTCAGCAGGCCCGCCATGCGGTTCACGCTGGCGGCCAGGTGGATGGTCTGCAGCACCTCGGCCAGGCGGTCGCTCTGGGCCGAGTCGAGCTGGAAGAACATCGACGGCCTGACGCCCTTGTCGGTCTTGAGCGCCAGCTCCAGGTTCTCGAACACCGTGAGCTGCTCGAAGACCGTGGGCTTCTGGAACTTGCGGCCGATGCCCAGCTGCGCGATCTCGGCTTCCTTGTGGCGCAGCAGGTCGATGGTGCTGCCGAAGTACACGGTGCCGCTGTCGGGCCGCGTCTTGCCGGTGATGATGTCCATCATCGTGGTCTTGCCCGCGCCGTTGGGGCCGATGATGCAGCGCAGCTCGCCGGGCGCGATGTCCAGGCTCAGCTTGTTGATGGCCTTGAAGCCGTCGAAGCTGACGCTCACGTCCTCGAGGTAGAGGATGCGGCCGTGGGCAAGGTCGACCTCGCCCTCCACCTTCGGCCGGCCGTAGCCCGCCGCGCGGCCGCCCGATTCGGTCTGCTCGGCCAGGACGATGCCCTGGCTCTTCGCAAAGCGCTGGGCGCCGGATTCCATCAGATCGGGTGTCATTCGGTCACCTCCGCGCTGCGCGCTGCGGTATTCGTCTTGGGAGCGGCCCGGCGACTCATGCCTTCGCCCCCTTCACGTCCACCGCCAGCGGCGGCAGCGCAGCGGGCTCCACGCCCTCTTCCGCCGCCAGCGAGCGCTGCGCCTCGCGGCGGCCCTCGGTGATCGTCGGCGCAGCCTTCTCGCGCCGCAGCCACTTGCGCACCAGGCCCACGATGCCGTCGGGCAGGAACAGCGTGACGGCAATGAAGAGCGCGCCGAGGAAGTACAGCCAGTACTCGGGCGCGACCACCGTGAGCCAGCTCTTGGCGCCGTTGACGATGAAGGCGCCGATGATCGGCCCCAGCAGCGTGGCACGCCCGCCGACCGCGGCCCAGATCGCGATCTCGATCGAGTTGGCGGCGCTCATCTCGCCCGGATTGATGATGCCCACCTGCGGCACGTACAGCGCGCCGGCCACGCCGCACATGACGGCGGAGATGACCCAGATCGTGAGCTTGTACGGCAGCGGGTTGTAGCCGCAGAACATGGTGCGCGACTCGGCGTCGCGAATGGCCTGCAGCACGCGGCCGAACTTGCTGCCGATGAGCCACTTGGCGAAGAGGAAGAAGGCCAGCAGCGTGATGCCCGTGAGCGCGAAGAGCGTCATGCGCATCTCCTGCGTGGCGATGGGAATGCCCAGGATGCGCTTGAAGTCGGTGAAGCCGTTGTTGCCGCCGAAACCCGTCTCGTTGCGGAAGAACAGCAGCATGGCCGCGAAGGTCATGGCCTGCGTGATGATCGAGAAGTACACGCCCTTGATGCGCGAGCGGAAGGCGAAGTAGCCGAACACGAAGGCGATGAGGCCCGGCACCGCGACGATGAGGAAGAGCGTGGCGATGAAGGAGTCGCTGAGCGTCCAGTGCCAGGGCAGCGTCTTCCAGTCGAGGAAGACCATGAAGTCCGGCAGGTCGCTCTTGTAGTTGCCGTCGCGGCCGATCTGGCGCATGAGGTACATGCCCATCATGTAGCCGCCCAGCGCGAAGAACAGCCCGTGGCCCAGCGACAGGATGCCGGTGTAGCCCCAGATCAGGTCCATCGCCAGCGCGCAGATGGCGTAGCACATGATCTTGCCGACCAGCGCCACCGCGTAGTCGCTCATGTGGAAGGCGCTGTCGGCCGGCACCATGAGGTTGAGCACCGGCGCCAGCGCGCACACCACGATCAGCGCGACGAAGAAGGCCGTCCAGCCCTTGCCGCTGAGCAGCGGCGCCTTGGAGGGGAGTTCAACGCGTGCCATGAAGTCGTCCGAAAAGCGTAGCGAGCGGCCCGAGGTGGGGTTGAGGAGCGGAGCCGTACACCCGTACGGCGAGCACCGCAGGCCCCAGATCGGGACGCGCAGTAGCTTTGCGGGCGGCTTCATTCATGCTTCGGCGCTCCGGCCCTTGATCGCGAAGATGCCCTGCGGCCGCTTCTGGATGAAGATGATGATGAAGACCAGCACCGCGATCTTGGCCAGCACCGCGCCGGCCCAGCCTTCGATGAACTTGTTCAGGATGCCCAGGCCCAGCGCCGCGTACACGGTGCCCGCGAGCTGGCCCACGCCGCCCATCACCACGACCATGAAGCTGTCGACGATGTAGCTCTGGCCAAGGTCGGGGCCGACATTGCCGATCTGGCTCAGCGCGCAGCCGGCCAGCCCGGCGATGCCCGAGCCCAGCGCGAAGGCGTAGGTGTCGATGCGTGCGGTGTTCACGCCCATGCAGGAAGCGATGGGGCGGTTCTGCGTCACGCCTCGCACGAACAGGCCCAGCCGCGTGCGGCCGATGAGCCAGCCCATGGCCAGCAGCACCAGGGCCGCGAACACGATGATGCCGATGCGGTTCCAGGGCAGCGTGAGGTTGGACAGCAGCTGCACGCCGCCGCTCATCCACGAGGGGTTCTCGACGCCCACGTTCTGCGCGCCGAAGAGCGAGCGCACCAGCTGCTGCAGCATCAGGCTGATGCCCCAGGTGGCCAGCAGCGTCTCCAGCGGCCGGCCGTAGAGGAAGCGGATCACGCCGCGCTCGAGCACCGCGCCCACCAGCGCAGACGCGAGGAAGGACACCGGGATGGCGGCCACCAGGTACCAGCCGAACATCGACTCGGGCAGGAAGCGCTGGAACACGCCCTGCATGACGTAGGTGGCGTAGGCGCCGATCATCATCAGCTCGCCGTGCGCCATGTTGATGACGCCCATCAGGCCATAGGTGATGGCCAGGCCCAGCGCGGCCAGCAGCAGCACCGAGCCGAGGCTGATGCCGCTGAAGATGGCGCCCAGCCGGTCGCCCCAGACCAGCGCGCCGTCGATGCTGGCGATGCTGGCCTGGATGGCGGCCTTGACATCGGCATCGGTCTCGTCGGCCAGGCGCTGGTTGAGCAGCAGCTTGGTGTCGGGGTTCTTGTTGTCGCCCAGGGCCTTGGCGGCGGCCAGGCGCTTGGCCTTGTCCTGGCTGCTCAGCAGCGAGGCGGCCTGCACCAGCTGCAGCTTCGCCTTGACGGCAGCGCTGGTCTCGGCGGCCAGCGCCTTGTCGATCAGCGGCACGCGCGATTCGTCGGGCTCCTTGAACAGGGCGTCGGCAGCCGCCAGCCTCACAGCCTCGTCCTTGCTCGACAGGCGCAGCCCGGCCTGCGCGGCGTCGATGGCGCTGCGCATGTAGTTGTTGTTGACCACGTCCTCGGCGTTGTCGGGCACCTTCAGCTCGGCGCCGGTCACCGGGTCGTAAGCCTTGTCGTCCCTGATGACGAAGACCTGCGTGTCGGTGTACTTCACCGCTTCGTCGGCCAGCGCCTGGATGAAGGCCTCGGTCTTGGCGTCGGCGTTGGCCACGGCCTTGTTCATGGCGGCGATGCGCTCGTCGGCGTCGCCCGAGGCCATGGCCTTGGCCTCGTCGGCGGTGAGCGCATGGGCTTGCGCCATGGCCAGCACTGCGAACAGGCAGGCGGCGCGCAGGGTTCGGCGCAGGATTGGAATCACGGCATCCTCGATGAGAGAAAAAAGGCCCGATCCGCCACAAGAGGATCGGGCCCCGGGTCGTCTGCAGCCCCGCAACGGATGCCGCGGGGCCGATGCAAGGCTCAGACCTTGCTCTTACCGTCCGGCTCGTCCTTCTTCTTGTCGTTGCCTTCGATGTACGGGCTCCAGGGCTTGGCCTTGACCGGCTCCTTGGTCTTCCACACCACCTTGAACTGGCCGTCGGCCTGGATCTCGCCGATGAACACCGACTTGTGCAGGTGGTGGTTCTTCTCGTCCATCTTGCTCACGATGCCCGAGGGTGCGTTGAAGGTCTGGCCGGCCATGGCGGCGATGACCTTGTCGACGTCGGTGCTCTTGGCCTTCTCGACCGCCTGCTTCCACATGTTGATGCCGATGTAGGTCGCTTCCATCGGGTCGTTGGTCAGCGGCTTGTCCTTGTGGCCGGCGATGTTCTTGGCCTTGGCATAGGCCGACCACTTCTTGATGAACTCGGTGTTGGCCGGGCTCTTGATGCTCATGAAGTAGTTCCAGGCGGCCAGGTGGCCGACCAGCGGCTTGGTGTCGACGCCGCGCAGTTCTTCCTCGCCCACCGAGAAGGCGACGACCGGCACGTCCTTGGCCTTGAGGCCGGCGTTGCCCAGTTCCTTGTAAAAGGGCACGTTGGAGTCGCCGTTGATGGTCGACACGACGGCCGTCTTGCCGCCCTGGCTGAACTTCTTGATGTCGGCGACGATGGTCTGGTAGTCGCTGTGGCCGAAGGGGGTGTACTTCTCGTCGATGTCGGAGTCCTTCACGCCCTTGCTCTTGAGGTAGGCGCGCAGGATCTTGTTGGTGGTGCGGGGGTACACGTAGTCGGTGCCCAGCAGCACCCAGCGCTTGGCGGCGCCGCCTTCCTTGCTCATCAGGTAGTCGACGGCGGGAATCGCCTGCTGGTTGGGCGCGGCGCCGGTGTAGAAGACGTTCTTGGACAGCTCTTCGCCTTCGTACTGCACGGGGTAGAACAGCAGGCCGTTCATTTCCTCGACGACCGGCAGCACCGACTTGCGCGACACCGAGGTCCAGCAGCCGAAGATGACCGAGACCTTGTCCTGGCCCAGCAGCTGCTTGGTCTTCTCGGCGAACAGGGGCCAGTTGGAGGCCGGGTCGACCACCACGGGCTCGAGCTTCTTGCCGAGCACGCCGCCCTTGGCGTTGATCTCGTCGATGGCCATCAGCACCGTGTCCTTGAGCACGGTTTCCGAGATGGCCATGGTGCCGGACAGCGAGTGCAGCACGCCGACCTTGATGGTGTCCTGCGCGAAGGCAGGTGCGGCGCCCATCGCCGCGAGGGCGACGCTGGCGGTGATCGCCTTGAGGGTGAATCGACGTTGCATAAGGGCTCTTCTCCGGGTGGTGGTGTTGAAACGGTGGAGAGGAGTCTCAGTTGAACGACGTATGGCGCAAATACGCCGGGTGGCGTACACGGCGCGCCGTGCCCGGGGCACGTGCGGCTTCAGGCGGAGGCGGTGCCGCGCAGGGCGCGCGCCACGAAGCGCCAGACCATGGCCGAGGCATCCGGCCCCTTGGGGTCGGAGTACGCACGCGCCGCGCCGCCGCTCCAGGCATGCCCCATGCCCCGCACGCGCACCAGCAGCACCTGCAGTGCGCCGCGGCGGCGGTACTCGACGAGCTCCATCGGCAGCCGCTGGCCGAGCTGCCGGGTCTGCAACGGCCCCGGCATGGCCTGCGAGGCGGTGGCCCAGGCTTGCGCGATCGCCTCGCCGCAAGCGAGCGACACGACCGTGTCGGCCGTGCCGTGCAGCACCAGCAGCGGCGGCAGCGGGCCGGCGGGGTCCAGGTGCGGTGGTCGGCGGCCGCGCATGGCGCTCAGGCCCGTGGCGGTGGAGTGGGCGGCGCCCGGCCCGACGCCCGCGGCCATGGCGACGGCGACGAAGCGCGAGGGATGCGTGGCCGCGAGCAGCGCCGCCAGGCTGGCACCCGCCGACAGGCCCGCCACGGCCACGCGCGCGGGGTCGGCGCCATAGAGCGTGCAGACCTGGTCGACGGCCGCCAGCACCGTGGCGGCCTCGGCGGCGGCACGGCCGGTGCGGGCGTCGAACCAGTTCCAGCAGCCCTGCGCATTGGCCAGGCGGTCCTGCTCCGGGTAAAGCACGAGGAAGCGGTGTTTATCGGCCAGGCGGTTCATGCGCGTGGCGACGGCGAAGTCGCGCCCGGTCTGGCCGCAGCCGTGCAGCATCACCAGCAGCGGCAGGCGCTCGCCCGTCAGGCGCGGGCCGGGCGGGCGGTACAGGTGGTAGCCCCGCGCGCCGGCCGGGCCGAGCGCCATGCCGGCGAGCCAGTCGCCCGGCCCGGGCGGCGGGCGGGTGCGCTCCTCGGCCGCCCGCTGCACCTGGCTGGCGACGCGCTTGCCGGCTTTCGTGGCCTGCCGCGTCACCTGGCGCGTGAAGGCCTTCATCTGCCGCTGGTAGGCGCGCGTGAGGATGGTGGAGGCGGAGAGCTTGCGGGGCATGGGCGGCCGCCCACGGTAGCAGCTTCGGGCCGGTCACCCTCGGATGCTATGAAAACAATAGCTGCCCGAGCAGGCTATGCGGGCGCCGCAGCCGGATTCGGCCGGGCCAAGCCGATGGTCAGTAGATCTCGGGCACCATCATCTCGGCAGGCACGGGATGGCGCAGGTAGTCGGCATGGCGCTCGCGTGCGGGCAGCACGACGGTGTCGCGCGGCACCTCTTCGTAGGGCAGCTGGCTGAGCAGGTGCGCGATGCAGTTCAGGCGCGCCTTCTTCTTGTCGACCGCCTGCACCACCCACCAGGGGGCCTCGGGGATGTGAGTGCGCTCCAGCATCGCCTCCTTGGCGCGGGTGTAGTCCTCCCAGCGGCGGCGGCTCTCCAGGTCCATCGGGCTGAGCTTCCACTGCTTGAGCGGGTCGTGGATGCGGCCCAGGAAGCGCAGGTGCTGCTCGTCGTCGGTGATGGAGAACCAGTACTTGATGAGGCGGATGCCCGAGCGCACGAGCATCTTCTCGAACTCGGGCACGGTGCGGAAGAACTCCTCCACGTCCTCGTCGGAGCAGAAGCCCATCACCTTCTCGACGCCGGCGCGGTTGTACCAGCTGCGGTCGAACAGGACCATTTCGCCGGCCGCCGGCAGGTGCGAGACGTAGCGCTGGAAGTACCACTGCGTGCGCTCGCGGTCGTTGGGCGCCGGCAGGGCGGCCACGCGCGCCACGCGCGGGTTCAGGCGCTGGGTGATGCGCTTGATCACGCCGCCCTTGCCGGCCGCGTCGCGGCCCTCGAAGAGGATCACCACCTTCTGCCCGGTGTGCTGCACCCAGTCCTGCAGCTTGACCAGCTCGCCCTGGAGGCGGAAGAGGGTCTGGAAATACGCCTGGCGCGCGGCCTTGCCCTCGGGCTGGCGGCCCTCGATCTCGTCGAGGTTGCGGTCCTCGAGCTCGAGTTCGATCTCCTCGTCGTAGCTGTCGACGAGGTCGCGCGCGATGCGCTGCATCAGCTCGTCCTGGTCGTGATTCTGGAAGGAGTCCTGGAGGCCGCGGGTCAGCGTCATGGCAAGGCTTGGCGTCGATGAACGGGCCATGGTCATGGGCGGGCATGACATGCGCATGACAGACGGCGCCGCTGTCACGCCACCGACACGAAGCCGACACAAGATCGGCGGCTGCCGTGTCCACGCCCCTGCCCTCCTTCTCCCCCACCCCGGCCTACGGCGGCGACGCGACGGGGCTGATCTGCGGCTACCTGTTCGCGCCGGACGGCGGCGGCGCCCGCGCACTGGGGACCGAGGAGGCCGAGGCCTGGCTGGCGGCCGCACCCGCGCCCGGCGAATTCGCCTGGCTGCACTTCAACCTGAGCCACGCGCCGGCGCAGCGCTGGCTGGAACGCCACGCGGGCCTGCCCGACAGCTTCTACGAGGCGCTGCGGGACGGCCTGCACTCCACCCGCGTCGAGCGTGCCGACGACGCGCTGGTGGCGGTGATCAACGACGTGCACTTCGACTTCAGCTTCGAGCCCTCGGACATCTCCACGCTGTGGATCGCCGTCGGCCCGCGGCTGGTGGTCACGGCGCGCGCGAAGCCGCTGCGATCGGTCGATGCGCTGCGCACGGCGGTGCGCGCGGGCGACGCACCCAAGTCCAGCACCGAGCTGCTCGAGCACCTCATGCGCGCACAGGCCGACGTGCTGGTGCACATCGTGCGCAGCGTCACGACCCGCATCGACGCGGTGGAGGACGACCTGCTGGCGGGCCGGATCGATCAGCAGCGCACCCGCCTGGGCGAGCTGCGGCGCGTGCTGGTGCGGCTGCAGCGGCTGCTGGCGCCGGAGCCGGCCGCCCTGTTCCGTCTGCTGCAGAAGCCACCCGGCTGGATGGCCGAGGCCGATGCGCAGGGCCTGCGCGATGCCTCGGAAGAGTTCTCGGTGGTGCTGCGCGACATGGGCGGCCTGCAGGAACGCATCAAGCTGCTGCAGGAAGAGATCGCCGCCAACGTGCAGGAGGACAACAACCGCAGCCTGTTCGTGCTGACGGTGGTGACGGTGCTGGCACTGCCGATCAACATCCTGGCCGGCCTGTTCGGCATGAACGTGGGCGGCATCCCGCTGGCGGACAGCCGCCACGGCTTCTGGATCGTGGTGGCGATCGTCGCCAGCTTCACCGCGGCGGCTGCGTGGCTCGCCTTTCGCAAGAAGCCGTGAGGGCCCGCGCTCAGGACGCCGGCGGGCTGGTCGCCTCGGCCGGGGCCTGGGCCAGTTCGTTGACCTGCATCGAGAGGTCGAAGAGCTTGGCCTTGCCGGCGTAGTAGCGGTCCAGGCGCCATTCGCGCAGGATGTCCAGCGCGAGCTGGAAGCCGTCGTAATCGAGTTCGTAGAGGGTCACCAGCTCGAAGCTGTGGCTGGATTCCAGCGCCAGCACCAGGCGCGAGAGCACGCGTGCGGTGGGATGGTCGGGCTGGCGCTCGATGAAGCGGCGCGCTTCCTTGATGGCATTCACTTTCGGTTCTCTTTCGTGTCGGCACGGCGGCCGACGTAGTCTTTGGACCGCAGGATTCTTGCGAGCCACCCCCCGAAAAAATGTGACAACGCCGAGTCGGGTGCGGGGTTGCTATCGATTGCATAGCGGCGGGGGCGGGCAGTCGGGGACGCCAGCAGGGCCATCGCATGGTCCTTAAAATCGCGGCGTGACTGCCTTCCTCAACGCCGACCTGCATTGCCATTCCGTGGTGTCGGACGGGACGATGACCCCGGAGGAACTGGCAATCCGCGCCCAGGCCAACGGCGTCGAGCTGTGGGCGCTCACCGACCACGACGAGGTCGGCGGCCAGCACCGTGCCGCCGCCGCGGCCCGCGCCGCGGGCATGGCCTACCTCACCGGCACCGAGATCTCGGTCACCTTCTGCAACGAGACGGTCCACATCGTGGGCCTGGGCTTCGACGCCGACAACGCCGAGATCACGCAGGGCCTGTACGACACGCGCGGTGGCCGCGGCAAGCGCGCGCAGGAGATGTCCGAGCAGCTGGCGCAGGTGGGCATCCGCGGTGCCTACGAAGGGGCGCTGAAGTTCGTGGGCAACCCCGAGCTGATCTCGCGCACGCACTTCGCCCGCTTCCTGGTCGAGCAGGGCTACTGCAAGGACACCTCGGAGGTGTTCCGCAAGTACCTGACCGAAGGCAAGCCCGGCTACGTACCGCACCGCTGGGCCAGCCTGAAGGACGCGATCCGCTGGATCAACGACGCCGGCGGCATGGCCGTGATCGCCCATCCCGGGCGCTACAAGTTCACCGCCAACGAGGAATACGCGCTCTTCACCGAGTTCAAGGCCCACGGGGGCCGCGCGGTGGAGGTGGTGACCGGCAGCCACACGCCGGCCGAGTACGTCGAGTACGCCGACAAGGCGCTGGAGTTCGGCCTGGCCGCCTCCCGCGGCAGCGACTTCCACAGCCCCGACGAAAGCCACTGCGACCTGGGCAAGCTGCCGGTGCTGCCGGGCCAGCTGACGCCGGTCTGGGAGCTGCTGGCCGACCGCATCCAGCACGTGGCGCCCGCGCAGTGAGCGGCCCGGCCGCCGCCGCGCACTCCCAGCGCTCGCCCGATCCCTCGAAGCCGCCCGGCACGCCCGTGCGCGACCGGCAGGCCGAGCGCATCCTGGCCGGCATCGGCCTCACCATCCTGGCGACCGCGTTCTTCGCGGTGCTCGACACGGCCACCAAGGTGTCGACGGCGGTGGTGCCGGTGGTGATGGGCATCTGGTTCCGTTATGCCTTCCAGGCGGTGGCCACGTCGGCGCTGCTGTTGCCGGTGTATGGCACCCAGCTGCTGCGCACGCGGCACCCGCGCTACCACGTGCTGCGCGGGGCGCTGCTGCTGTCGAGCAGCGTGTTCTCCTTTCTGAGCCTGCGCTACATGCCGATGGCCGAGTTCACCGCCACGGTGATGGTGACGCCACTGGCCGTGACGCTGATCGCCTCGCTCGCGCTGAAGGAGCGCGTGTCGGTGCTGCGCTGGTCGCTGGTGGCGGGCGGCTTCGTGGGCACGCTGATCATCCTGCGGCCGGGTGGCGAGGCCTTCGGTTGGGTGATGCTGCTGCCGCTCGGGCTGGTGATCAGCAATGCGTGGTTCCAGGTGCTGACGAGCAAGCTGGCGCAGACCGAGAACCCGCTGACGATGCATTTCTACACCGGCTGGGTGGGCGCCTTGATCGCGGCCTGCGCCCTGCCCTTCTTCTGGCAGGCGCTGCCGGGCTGGCAGTGGTGGGCGCTGCTGTGCCTCATGGGGCTGATGGGGACCGTGGGCCACTTCATGCTGATCCTGGCGTACCAGCGGGCGCCGGCTTCGACGCTCACGCCCTACCTCTACGCGCAGATCGCCTTCGCGATCGTGGGCGGGCAATTGGTGTTCGGGCAGACGCCCGATGCGGTGTCGCTCGCGGGCATCGGGCTCATCGCGGTGTGCGGTGCGGCGGGGGCGTGGCTCACGGTGAGGGAACGGCGGGTGCCGATTGCGCCGACCGAATCCTGATGCATTCATGCGCACGATCGTCACGTTCGTGGCGAGTCTGGCTTGAGCGGCCGGCTGGGTTGGGCTGGCGGGCGATTGCGCTTCTTGGTTTTTTGCTTCTTGGTTGTGGGTGTTCGGGCGCTGTGGGGCTGAACCCGGCCGGCGGCGCCGGTGTGCGTTCTCCGGCTCAGGCTCGCGCTGACTGGCGTGCGGCACGACGGTGGTGCTCGCCTGGAATCGACGTGCCTGAGAGACTGCACGGCGCCGCGAATGGCGCCTGCGCCCGCACACCGGCACCACCGGCCTGGACGGTGGGGTGGATCGGCCGGCATGAGGCGGGCGCGTTGGTGTAGTCGCAGCGCCTTGCTGCCGCTGCCCTTGATCCTCCCCCACCCGTTCGGGTTGAGCTTGTCGAAACCCTGCGCAGCGCTTCGACAGGCTCAGCGCGAACGGTGATGGGCCATCAAGAACGGACAAAAAAAGCGCAGTGCAGCACAGCGCCTCAGGGCGGTGGTCGTGGGCCTGCGGGCGCAGGCGCCATTCGCGGCGCCGTGCAGTCTCTCAAGCACGTCGATGGACAGCGAGCACACAGGCAGCACGACAAGCCGGTCAGCGCGAGCCTGAGCAGGAGAACGCAGGCCCGCGGCCGCCGCCAGCGCCCCCGCCCGTCGTGCCGGCCGATCCACACGCAGCGCCAGAACAAGCCACCATGAAAAGCCCAAAACAAGCCCAGCAAAGAAAGTAACGAACGTGACGATTCCGCTCGCAGCCCAGAAGCAGCAAGGGCTGCAGCCCGATTGCACTTACACCGTCAACATCACCTCACGCCTCCTACAGCAGGCGCACGCCGCATTCGGGACAATCCCCTCATGGCCCAGTTCTTCGAAGTGCATCCTGACAACCCGCAACCCCGGCTGCTCAAGCAGGCGGCCGCGCTGCTGGCCAAGGGTGAGATCCTGGCCGTTCCGACCGACTCGAGCTATGCGCTGGTGTGCCACCTCGACGACAAGGACGCGGTCGACCAATTGCGGCGCATCCGGCAGGTGGACGAGAAGCACCACCTCACCCTGCTGTGCCGCGACCTGAGCGAACTCGCCAACTACGCGCGCGTCGACAACCGCCAGTACCGGCTGCTCAAGGCCGCCACGCCGGGGCCCTACACCTTTCTGCTCGAAGCGACCAAGGAAGTGCCGCGGCGCGCGAGCCACCCGCAGCGCAAGACCATCGGCCTGCGCGTGCCCGAGCACAAGGCCTTGGGCGAACTGCTGATGCTGCACGGCGAGCCGCTGCTCGCGACCACGCTCATTCCGCCCGGCGAGACCGAGCCGCTGAACGACGCGGCCGAGATCCGCGAACGCTTCGAGAAGCAGATCGGCGGCGTCGTCGACTCGGGCGCCTGCCCGTCGGAACCGACCACCGTGGTCGACCTCACGCCCATGGGCAGCGGCGACGACCCGGTGCTGGTGCGCAAGGGCCGAGGCCCGCTGGCCCCGCTGGGCCTCTGACCGCATCCGCCGCACGCGCGCACGGACCCGTCGGGCGCCGTTTGCGCGCCGGGCGAGCGCCGGCCGTCTGAGACAATCCCGCGGTGGACTTCTCCAACCTGATCCAGACGGTTCTGATCTATGCGCTGCCGGTGCTCTTCGCGATCACCGTGCACGAGGCAGCACACGGCTACGTCGCCCGGCGCTTCGGCGACGACACGGCCTACATGATGGGCCGCCTCACGCTCAACCCGCTCAAGCACATCGACCCCATCGGCACCATCGCGATGCCGCTGCTGCTGTACTTCGCCACCTCGGGCGCCTTCCTCTTCGGCTATGCGAAGCCGGTGCCCGTCAACTTCGGCCAGCTGCGCCATCCCAAGCGCGACATGATCTGGGTGGCGCTGGCGGGGCCGGCGTCCAACTTCGTCCAGGCGATCGGCTGGGCCGCGGTGTTCGTCATGCTGCATGGCTTCGGCGTGCAGGAACGCTTCTTCATCGAGATGGCGCAGGCCGGCGTGCTGGTCAACCTGGTGATGTGGGCCTTCAACCTCTTTCCACTGCCGCCGCTGGACGGCGGGCGCGTGCTGGCGGGCCTTCTCCCGCGCGGCGGCGCGCAGCAGTTCATGGCGCGCATCGAGCCCTTCGGCTTCTTCATCGTCATGGGCCTCGTGATCGCGGGTATCGTCGGCACCTGGTGGCTGCGGCCGCTGATGAACGCTGGCTACTTTGTTCTTAATCTGATGATGTCTCCCCTGGCGGCGCTGCTGCGCTGAGCCGGGTCGTCCCTTCCCATGCCCTCCCCCGCCACGGTCACCCGCTTCCTCACCGGCATCACCACCACCGGCACGCCGCATCTGGGCAACTACGTCGGTTCGGTGCGCCATTCGGTGCGCTTCAGCCAGCGCCCGGACGTGCAGAGCTACTACTTCCTGGCCGACTACCACGCGCTCATCAAGTGCGACGAGCCGGCGCGCATCCAGCGCTCGACGCTGGAGATCGCCGCCACCTGGCTGGCCTGCGGGCTCGACCCGGAGCGCGTGACCTTCTACCGCCAGTCCGACATCCCCGAGATCCCCGAACTCACCTGGTTCCTGAGCTGCGTGACCGGCAAGGGCGTGCTCAACCGCGCGCATGCGTACAAGGCCGCGGTCGATCGCAACAGCGCGGCCGGCCACGACCCCGATGCCGACGTGAGCGTGGGCCTGTTCATGTACCCGGCGCTGATGGCCGCGGACATCCTGATGTTCAACGCGCACAAGGTGCCGGTGGGCCGCGACCAGGTCCAGCACATCGAGATGGCGCGGGACATGGGCAACAGCTTCAACCACCTCTACGGCGAGCACTTCACGCTCCCCGAGGCCGAGATCGACGAGGCCGTCGCGCTGCTGCCCGGCCTGGACGGCCGCAAGATGAGCAAGAGCTACGGCAACACGATCCCGCTGTTCACGCCGCGCGCGCAGTTGCAGAAACTCATCGGCAGCATCACCACCGATTCGCGCGCGCCCGGCGAGCCCAAGGACACCGAGGGCTCGGCCCTGTTCCAAATCTACCAGGCCTTCGCCGATGCGGCCGAGACCGACGCGCTGCGCAAGGCATTTGCCGAAGGCATCGGCTGGGGCGACGCCAAGCAGTTGCTCTTCGAACGCATCGACCGCGAGATCGCACCCTTGCGCGAACGCTACGAGGCGCTGATGGCCGACCCGGCGCAGATCGAGCGCATTCTGCGGGCCGGTGCCGAGAAGGCACGCGCCCTGTCGCAGCCCTTCATGGGCCGCCTGCGCCACGCCGTGGGCCTGCGCAACCTGGCCGACCAGCCGGCGGCCCAGGGGGCGCACAAGGCCGCGAAGGCGGCCGCAAGGCCGAGCTTCAAGCAGTACCGCGAGAAGGACGGCCAGTTCTACTTCAAGTTGCAGGACGCCAGGGGCGCAGTGCTGCTGCAAAGCCGCGGCTTCGCATCGCCGAAGGACGCGGGTCGCGCCATCGCAGCGCTGCAGCAGCAGCCGGCGGCCGCGCTGGAATCGCTGGTCTCGCAGCTCGAAGCGCTCGACAATGCGGGCTTGCAAGCCGCCATCGAAGCACTGGAGAACCTCGCCCAGCCGAGTGGAGAATAAGGGATTGTTTCGCGTGGCCGGTGGCATCGACCATCACAAGGCAGCCTCAGGCTGCAGCCGGCTCGCATGTAAGTCAAAGCACAGAGCTACAACATGAGCATCTACGTCATCGACGACCATCCCCTGATGCGCGACGCCATCGTCATGGTGCTGCGCCGTCTGCGCCCAGCCGAGAACATCGTGGAACTCGAGCGCCTCGACAAGCTGCCCGGCGGCGTCAAGCAGCATGGTGAACCCAAGCTGTTCTGCCTGGACCTGAAGCTGCCCGACGTGACCGGCGTGTCCGGCGTGATCGCGCTCAAGCAGGGCTACCCGGATGTGCCGATCGCCGTGTACTCGGCTTCGCCCGCCGCCGACATGGAAGAAGCCTGCATCGAGGCCGGCGCCGACATCTATATCGAGAAGTCGGCCGGCTCCGGCGAACTGGCAGCGGCGCTCAAGGGCCTGCTGCAGGCCGACGCCGAAACCGAGGACACGGCCGCGCCGGCCAGCCCCGGCAAGCTCTCCAAGCGCCAGACGCAGCTCATCGCCATGCTCGACCAGGGCATGAGCAACCGCGACATCGCCGCCCAGCTCGACATCAGCGAGCACACGGTGAAGGTGCACCTGTGGCGCCTGTTCCGCCGCCTGGGCGTGAAGAGCCGCACGCAGGCCCTGCACCATGCGCGCAGCCACGGGCTGCTGTCCACCGGGCCGAACTGAGCAAGCCCCTCGCCCACGACGAAAGCCGGTCCTCGGACCGGCTTTTTCTTTTGCGTGGGTTCAGCCGACCGCGCCGGAGATGCGGGTCTGCGCCTGGGCCTCGTCGGCGTCGTGCAGCGCGACGCGGAACACGCTGCCCTTGCCCAGCCGCGATCGCACGCTGACCGGGTGGCCCAGCGCGTGCGACAGGCGCGCGACGATGGCCAGGCCGAGGCCGAAGCCGTCGGAGGTGCCGGCGTGGTCGGCCACCTTGTAGAACTCCAGGAACACGTCGCGCAGATGCTCGCGGGCGATGCCGATGCCGGTGTCCCACACTTCCACGCGCAGGCCGTCGCGGGTCTGGCGCGAGGTGAGCAGCACGCCGCCCTCGGCCGTGTACTTGATGGCGTTGGACAGCAGGTTGCCCAGCATGCGGCGCACGCGGATCGGGTCGGTGAGCACCGTGCCCGGCGTCACCCGCACCTTGAAGCGCAGCCCCTTGGCCTCGGCCACCGGGCGATATTGCAGCTCGAGGTCATGCAGCAGCTGGCCCACGTCGACCCGCTCGATGTGCAGGCGCACCTGGCCGGAGTCGATGCGCGCCAGGTCGAACAGCGAATCGAAGAGCGCGTTGACCGCATGCGTGGCGCGCACGATCTTGGGGGCGATCTCCTGGACGAGCTCGGGCTCGTTGCGCAGCCAGTCGGCGTACAGCGACAGCGCCAGCACCGGCTGGCGCATGTCGTGCGCCGCGCTGGCCAGAAAGCGGTTCTTCATCGCCACCGCGGACACCGCCGCCTGTCGCTGCTGGGTGAGCGAGTTGATCAGGATGTGGTTGTGGAAGAGCAGCTCGAAGCTGTTGCGCGCCGTCTCGTGGATGCGCCGGCCCGCCCGCAGCAGCAGCCACCAATGGAACAGGGGCAGCAGCAGAAAGCCGTAGTTGAAGTGCAGTTGCGCGAAGTTCAGCTCGACGATGCGAAAGAGCACCGACACCACCATGGTGCCGAACAGCGTGTTGACGTAGCGCTTGAGCAGCGGCGGATGCAGCGCCAGGCTGTTCAGCGGGAAGGTCGCGGCGCCCGCCACGATCAGCCAGCTCATGAACTGGTTGACCAGCGGCGCGCGCTCGAAATAGATGAGGATCGACAGGCCCCAGGTCAGCGCGCTGGCGCTCCAGAGGTAGCGGTAGCGGTGGATGAAGCGCTCCTGCGCCCCCGCGTCGCGACCGGCGTAGCGGCGCGTGTAGACGCGCTCGAACCACATGCGCCCCAGCGTCGACCCGGCGCCCAGCAGCAGCCAGATGACCAGCTGCCAGGTCGGCAGGTAGCCCCAGCTGAGGGCCGCCATGGCGGGCATCAGCGCGGCCGAAAAGATGTAGCTTCCCCGCGACGCCCGCATCAGGCTGCGAATGAGCTCCCCGCGGACCCATGGCTCCGCCTCGTCCGCCGAGGCCGGCGCAGGCGCCAGACTGGCGAAGGACGAGTTGCCGAGCCCTCCGAACGACGTGTTCCCTCTCATGGGCGCACATCCTAGTGCGGTGCCGAGGAAAGCGCTGGACTAAATGCACCCGAACCGGGCGTCCGGCACCTGCCCCACCGGCGGCAAGAGCCGCAGTCACCCACGCCGCACGGCTGTGCCGCCGGACGCACCCAGGCTTGCCTCACCGAGCGCGGCGATGCCGCCATCGGCGGGCCACGACGACAAGACCCACCACCGCAAGCACGGCGACCGCCTTGCGCGCGGCGCCGGCCGGGTTGTGGGCGAGCTCGGCCCGGCCGCCCATCTCCGTGAAAAGGTTGGGCAGGTGGCCCCGGCGCAGATCGTCGACCAGGCCTTCCACCACGTCCACCCGGTCGGCGAGCAGCAAGGTCATCCAGTGACGCAGGTCGTTCTCCGAATGGCGAAACGCGGCGCGGCGCAGGTGCCCGCTCAGCCCCTTGGGCGGCAGCGTGGTCCCGAACACGGGGGTGAGTCCGGGCCGCTCGGTGGAGTGCAGAACTTCGACGGTGGCGTGCTGCGGCGTCGCCGCGCGGGGCGCAGGGTCCAGGCGTGGCGGCGTGCGCTCCTTGGGGTACGCCGGCCGGTCGGCCGGGTCCAGGTCTGCGCCCCAGCCAGGAATGTGGGCGTGAGCTGCACCCGACAGCACAGCAGCGGGATCGACGTGTTCAGACATGGGACACCTCCGGATGACGTGCGGCCAGGCCGGGCGCACCCGGCGGCACGAGCACGGTCTTGATGCAGCCGTCCAGCTTGCTCGAGAAGAGGTGATAGGCGTCACCCACGTCGATCAGCGGAACGCGGTGCGTGATCACGTCCCGCGGCCGGATGCGCCCGGCCTGGATGTGTTCGATCAGCCGCGGCAGGTGGCGCTTGACGCTGGCCTGGTTCATCCGCAGGGTGAGCCCCTTGTTGACCGCGTTGCCGATCGGAACGGCGTTGAAGGTGGGCCCGTAGACGCCGACGATCGACACCGTGCCGCCCTTGCGGACGGAATTGATGCACCAGTGCAGCACTGTCGCGGCCCCGCCCTGCAGCTTGAGCTTCACGCCCAGCAGCGTCTGCGCGAAGCTGCCCGCCGCCTCGCAGCCAACGCAGTCGATGCACACGTCGGCGCCGAGGCCGTCGGTCATCTTCTTGATCTGGATCGCCATGTCGGCCACGGTCTTGAAGTCGAGGGTCTCGCACTGCGCATAACGGCGCACGAAATCGAGCCGGTATTCCACATGGTCGACCACGATGACGCGCCCGGCGCCCAGCAGCCACGCCGACTTGGCAGCAAAGATGCCGATCGGCCCCGCGCCGAAGATGACCACTGTGTCGCCCTCGGCGATGTCGCCCATCTCGGCCGCCTGGTAGCCGGTCGGGAGGGCGTCGGTCAGCAGCACCGCATCGTCCAGGTCCATGTCGGCCGGGATCACGGTCGGCCCCACGTCGGCCATGGGCACGCGCACATACTCCGCCTGGCCGCCGTCGTAACCGCCGGTGGTATGCGAATAGCCGTAAATGCCGCCGACCGCAGTGGCCTCGGGGTTGGTGTAATGGCAGTTGCTGTACAGCTCCTTCTGGCAGAAATAGCAGGTGCCGCAGAAGATGTTGAAAGGCACGAGGACGTGGTCGCCGGGCTTCAGATGCCGCACGTCCTCGCCCACCGCCTCGACCACCCCGGTGAATTCGTGGCCGAAGGTGGTGCCCACCCGGGTGTCGGGCACCAGGCCGTGGTACAGATGGAGGTCCGACCCGCAGATGCAGGCGCGGGAGACGCGGACGATGGCGTCGCCGGGATGCTCGATCTCCGGTTCGGCTTTGTGGGCAGCCCGCACGCGGTACGGCCCCCGATAGTTCATGGCCAACATGGATTTGCTCCTGGAGACGGCCGCCGAGCGCATGGGACGCGGCGACCGGAAGACGGACAAAAAAGGCGGCAAGCGAAGAAGAACAACAACAGCCGCGCTCAGCCTGCTGCGCGCCCCGGCGCGCCGTCGCGGGACAAACGCCCGAGCCCTTGTCCGCTTCGCCGTCGGGGTGCTGGCCTGGACCTACGCCGCGTCCGCCGGGCTGCGGATAAAGCCGCCAGCCGCGCCCCGAGCCGGTCTCCCACAGCAAGCGGCAGTCATCGCCGACGCGGCAGCGCTGCGCCGCGCGCAGGATCCGTCACCAGATGCCCGCCGCCCAACGCACGGGCCCCACGCCCCATGAAAGGTCCGCTTCGCCAGCTCGCAGTCACCGTGATGGAAGACGACAACGCGGCCTTCCGCTGGGCCGTGGCGGAGTTGTCGCCCGATGACACCTGGACGGTCGTCCAGGAAGGGCGCAGCCGTCACCGCAGCTACCACGAGGCCATGGCCGAGGGGCTGCGGCGCCTGCAGGCGATGGTGCCGGATCTGGACGACGGGCCGAGAAAGGACACAGGCCCAGCCGAACAGGCCGGTGGGCGCAAGCCGACCGCGTCCTTCGGTTTCGGCTTCGGTCTGCCCAAGTACCGCGCGTCGGGAAGCGACTGAGCCCAGGGCGAAGGCCATCGCTGGCGCGCGCGACGCCATCCGCCTTCGGCAGCGCAGCGATGGCTACCCGCCAGGCTTGCGATGTGCGTTGTGGCTCCGGCTCCGCTCGTTGAGCAGCCGCTTGAGCTCGTCACTCTGAGCCTTGCAGTCCGCCTGCGCACTGATCAAAGTGATGGGATTGCGCCGCAGCGACTCGATCGCTCTTTCCTGGCGCGCCGTGCTGTCTTGGCGATTGCCGTTGCTCGCTGCGACGAAGTTTCGTGACTGCGTGAAGAACTTCGTCTCGAAAGCTGGCGTGCCGCAGCGCGCTGCCACCACCCGGTAGTCCGCCTCACGCTGCAGCTGCGCCTCGTCCAGACCGAATGGCTGTGCTTGCGCCCAGCACGACGGTGCAGCGGCGAGCACCGCTGCGGCGACAAGGCCGTGGGTCAGCAATACAGCCACCCACTTGCGCTGGTGCGTGCGCTGCACATCAACGATTTTTAACTTTTGATCCTGACTCACGACGTTCACGGCTTAACCGGCCCATTCTAGAGAATCGGAAAAGTTAATTATTGTCTTATCGACTGGAAGTGAGAAATATTCACGCGCTATGCATCTGTGAGGCCAGCATGCGAAGGCCTCACCAAAATCGGCATATGCAATTTACCGTTGTCCGTCCATAGTGAAGCGCAATTATTGGGCACGAGCTCGCGCAACTTGGAATAAGACATCCTTGCAAACTGCTCCATCATTTTTGGCTCCAATAAATCTCGACATTGAGCCGGCTTCCACAAAAAAATTTGCGCCTGGTGATTGATGTCGAATATCACCTTGTATTGGCAGCGCGTGATGCCGCCCCCGCTTCGGAAGTTGAAGATGTAGTCCCATTCCCGAACTCCAAAGAGCCCTTCGCGGAAATGCGGTCGACCGATCAGGCCGTAGAGCTGGTCCTTGGTGGCTCCCCTGTCGACCAAGCGCAAATTTTCGATATTCGGAAAGGTGCCCTCGTTCAACGTTGCGTCGCGCGAAAGGTCGGGAAAAACCACTTCAGTGGCGTTCCCGGTGTCGTCGATTCCGCGGCTGCGGTAAGTAGAACACCCTGCCAATACGGCGACGAAGAGAAGTGCGAAAAGTACGGCGACGCTTGGGCGCTGCGCCAGCCTCATTTCAGAGTTCATGGTTTCAAGCGCTCCCCTGATTTCATGTCATCGCTGATTGTCAGGGACAGGGCGAATAACGCATCCAAAGCGGCCCGGGTCGAAATTGGGAAATGATGAGCACTTGCGCACACTTGGCAGTGCTTCCTGCGACACGCGCAAAGACATTGCGGCTCTCTCACGTGCTCCCGACCGCTGCCGCGCGCCCTGTTTCGTGGCCTGACGTCCAGGTCGTCGAAGCAGCACGACCGAAGACCAGGCGTAGCAAAAGGGCGAAAAAAAGCGCCATGGGGTCGAAACCGCATGGCGCTTCACTTTGTGGCGGAGAGGGTGTCCCCACAATCCAAGTCCGACAATCTTCGACGCGGTCCGAATCGCGCTGTAACTTATTGATTTCACTACACTTTTTTATTTATTCTACTCCGGCAGACTCCGGCTCAGTCCGGTGACATCCGATTCTTTTTGTGGGCACAATGTGGGACTGACCTGCTTCGGAGTTCCTCATCTTGCCTAAGGTTGCACCAGAATTATCTGCACGCGCAGTGGCTGCGCTCAAAGGCGAAGGCCGCCATGCTGTTGGTGGCGCGCCAGGACTGCACTTACGAATCACCAGCGGTCATAGAGGGTGGGTTCTGCGCATCATGGTGGGCGACCAGCGCCGGGACCTCGGCCTGGGCCCCTATCCTGAGACGAGCGTGGCCGAGGCTCGCGACAAAGCGCGGGAGATACACAAGCTCGTGCGCCAAGGGATCGACCCTCTTTCCACCAAACGCGCCCAGCGCCACGCATTGCTAGCCCGTCAGCGTCCAACGCGATCGCTTCGAGGAAGGCAGCATGCCGAGCGACGACCTTGGGCGCCTCCAGTGCGATGCGCGCCATCGTGATCAGCAACCAGAGCTGGGCATGCTGGTAGAAGAACGGCAGCTCCACCGCCTGGAAGGGGACCGCGTCACGGCGCCGATACTTCGCAACGACCCCGTCCAGCACATCGGCGCGTCCCAGGTGAACTGCCGTGCGCAGGCTATGGGCGGCGAGCCACCGCTGCCGGGTGATGGGCGAACCGAGCTGGAACCAGGTCAATCCGGCGATGGCCTCGACCGCATCACCGGTAAAGGTCATCGCTTCCTGCCACGCGCCGTCATCCGTGTTGGACGCGAGCTTCGCCGGCCCGCTCTGCAGCAGGCGCGTCAGTGCTGCCTCGCCTACGCCATGCGTCGTCTTCCCGTTGAACTCCGCAGCGAAGTTGAGCCACACCGAGGCCGGCACCGCCATCTTGGGACGGGTGAACTCATGGATGAGCAGCATCAGCACGTCGCGGCGCGCCAGACCACAGATCTCCTCGAGGGCACGGACGTGCGAGCTCGACAGGTAGTCGAAGGAAATGTACTCGCGCGCGTTTACCCGTGCGATGACCGGTGCGCATGCTTTGAGCGCGTCGGCTACGGCGAGCGAAGAGCCGGCCCATTGCTCCTTGCAGGTGCGCAGCTCCCGTTCTTTCTCGTACAGATCCAACATCTCGAGCCGCGCGATCAGCGCGAGATAGTCAGGCCATTGCTTGAGAGCCACCTTCGTTCGCAGCGTATCGAGGACATCGCTCGTGAAGCGCATGTTCCGTTGATGCGTACGCGCCGCATCGAGGACGCGCTCCACCGCGACCTCATCGAGCGAATCGGTGTCCGCTGCGAGCTGCAGGAAATGCGCCTTCGCCGCGGCCTGCTCGTCTTCCCAGGTTCGAGGCGCCGCATCGGCACCGGGCGCGCGCCAGTTGGCGCGCGTGTTGTGGTCATCGCGCTTGACGTCGATCCGATCCGCCGCCGCGTCCAAGTACTGGCGCTGCCATGCGTCCTGGCCCAGCACCGCGCCGGCGAAGCGGGCGAGTGCCCGCGGCGTTTCCGAGCCCAGTGAACCGGGGTTGTTTTGCAGGTATTGCGCGACGAGCTCGGTGGCCACGCCGGGTACGCGCGCGGGTGGCTTGGATTCGAGAGTGGCAACCAGCTGCTTGGTCCCGCACACGTAGAGCTCTGCTGGGTTCGACAGTCGCAAGAGCGTCAGGGCGAGCTCGGCATCGAGCTTGTCGTCCTCCACCAAAGCCCGCACGTACGGCAACAGCGTGTAGTCCAACGAGATTCGCCCGCGGTCCTGCCACCGCGCCAACCTGGCGAGCCCGGCCACACCGGATACCCGGCTCATCGCGGCGCCGTAGGACCCCCAGTCGAACTTCTGCTCCTCGCCGAAGTTGAGCTCGCAGATGTTGGACAAGGTGTGGCTCTCGCGCTGGCCGAGACCCTCGCCGGTCAACTCGCCGGCGAAGTGCATCAACCCTTCGACGAAGCGATAGTCGCCCGAGCCGATCGCGTCCATTTGCTCGAGTCCCTTGCGGAAGTACACGACCGCTTCGACGGGGCTGGCCATAGCAATCGCCTGCCCGAGTCGCGCGAAGTGTGCAGCGCGGTCGGTGACATCGTGTTCCTTTTCGGTGGCGGCGCTCGCCTTGATTGCGAGCGCGCCGGCCATTGCATGTAACGCTGGCCGGGACGCCAGTAAGGCGACGAGCCCGATCAGGTGGGACACGGACGTGGTTTCCGGTTCGCTGGCAGCTTCGATGTAGGCCGCGACTTCGCCGGCTGGAAATCCGTCGTTCGCCGCAAGAGCCAACGCCAACAAACGCTCGCCGACTGCGTTGTACTGCTGTTGCGCCGAGCGACCGCCCGAGTGGTAATCCGAGGTGTTGCGAAGCGTGATCCATCGGGCCGTCAGCGGGGCCAAGGTAGGTGCCGCGGAACCGGAATCGACAACAGCCTGTGCGAAGTCACGCGCGATATCAAGCCAGCGCGGCAATCGCTCCTTGAGGAACTGCGCGGCCGACGCATTGTGGCTGTAGTAGTGGCACGTATCTTCGTTGGCGTCTCGGGCGGCCTTGGCTTTCGCCTGGTAGTCCGCGTCGAGTGCCTCCTTGAGCGCGGTGACGAACTCCGTGTCCAGCAAATGCGGAGGCAACGCTGCGGCGTGTTCGGCCAGTTCGCGTGGCAGCAGGTCGCGGGGACCAATCAGGGTGCCGGTCGCGCAGCAGGTGATGACCTGCCGCGCGATGTACGTGGCGACCTCGCCGATCCAGTACGAGGAATCCATGAAAACGTGCAGGCCCGGCGGCACCGAGGGCAGCGCCGCGAGGATCGCGGTGGCCTGGGCGGGCATCCCCAACCGCACCGCCTTCGCCGCGGCCTCCACCATGCCCTGTACCAACGGGCGTTCGTCGGGTCGGTAGTGATCCCGAAGCTTCACCGGGCCGTTCGCCGCGCATGCGGCCGCGAGCGACTCGATCTGGGCGCGTTGCTGCTCCGGGCTGCCGGCGGTGTAACGAATTGCCGCGGCGATCGCTCCGATCGACGCCAGCGCATCGACGCAGGCCCGGATCACCTCGGGTGGGAGCAAGGGCGCGGCCTCGGGACGGCGCGCCAGCTGGAACATCGCCTTGGCGGTGTCGTACCCGTACTCGGCGCTGACCCAACCCGACAGGTCTCGAGCCGCCGCCTTGCCGTCGCCCTTGAGCAGGTAGCAGAACGGGAGCGCCGCCAAGTCCAGCACCGTTGGATGCGCGCGGTCATGCGCGTCGCTCTTCTGGTCGAAGTAGTGCTGCAGCCACTCAGCGACCCACCGGGCGTGCCAGATTGCCTCGGCGATCTCGCCCATCAGCCCATGCGCAATCGCCAGGCGGGCGTGGCGGGAGCCGGGCCATGGGGTTCGTGCCTCGAAGATGCGCCGAAGCGAATCCGGATCGGCCGAGGCGACCACGAGATCGGGGTAGTCCAGCAGATACGTTGTTCCCCGCTGGTCCATCGCGGCGAGGGTCGACAATTCGACCAGCAACGGCACGAGGTGGTCGAGGTCGTTGACTCGAACGGCGTGCGCCACGGCGGCGCGAAGTCGCGCATGGCGAATTGTCTGCTGGCCCACGGTGCCGGTGATGCTCGCAGGCAGCCGCTCGTCGAAGGCCAGCTGGAAGAGCTTCTCGCCATCTTCCAGCTGCAGCAGCAGGTCGGGAAGCGTTGTGGCGGCATAGACCGACTCGCCCTGCATGGCGAACAGGTTCTTCGCCAGCTCACGTAGCGGCGCTGCGTGGCCGGCGTAGTTGCGCCGGATGAGGGTTTCGGTGGGCTCGTCGCGGAACATCAGACCATGCTTGGTCTGCTCCAGCAGCGGCGACAGGTCTGCCGCGAAGCTGACGACCGCGCCTTGGGCCAGGCCATTGACTTGCGCGAACTCCTTGAGCGGCACGGGCGGCGGCAAGGTGGCCAGACCCGCCAGGAAAGCGCGGATGCTGCGATCGGCATTGCCGAGCTTGCGTGCCTCCACCAAGGCCTGGTCAATGCGGTGCTGGATCAGATCGTCCAGCGCGATCGGCTTGTCGATCTCGCTCGGCGCCAGCAGGCCAGGTTCCGCGGCCAAGTGTTCCAGCACACGAGCATTGCCCTTGGACCGCGCCTGGCCCACCTGGACCATCGTCTCGGTCACCTTGCTCACGCGGGTGCGCAGGAACGCACGTGTCTCTCGCTCGACGAACGGCGCCAGTTCGAGTTCCTCGGCGGAGATCTCGCCGGTTGCGGCGAGCCGCCGGTGCGTTCGGGCACTGACGACCACCTGCAGCCCGGGGATCGCTGCGCCATGCTCCAGGCTCTGCAGCAACAGGCGCGGGAACGAATCCTGGTTGCGATCGCGAGCGATCTCGCTGGCGTTGTCGATCGCGTCGAGCAGCAGGATCAGTTGCCGGTCCGCCGAGCCGCGACGCAAAGTCGCGACGGCTTGTTCCAGGCGCACGCGGAAGGCGCGAAGGATGTCTTCGCTGTTGCTGGTCGAGGGAAGCATGGGGTCGCACAAGCCCCGACAGGCGAGCTCATTGGCGATATGCACCAGACCGCGGCTTGGTAGGTGCCTGCTGTCGTCGGAGGCACGGTATTGGCCCATGCCGAAGCAGTCGAACAGGATCGTCTCGTGCTCGTGGCCCAAGCGGGCGGCCAGCGAGTTCATGAAGACCGTCTTTCCGAACCCACCTTCGGCATGCACGACCAGTGGCCGGGTGAGCCGCGGGATGCGGTGGACGGTGTCGTCCAACTGCACGCGATCAACCACTTTTCCGATCGGCGGAAAGCTCGCTGGCGCCGGGAGCAGATCCTTGTCGTCGGACAGGCCCAACGCAGCCAGCACGTCCGTGCGCACGATGACGTTGCGGTGCTGCTTGATCAAACCGGCCTTGTCGCGTGCCATCTCCCGGATATCCGCGAGACGGCGGCGGGCCATGTGGTCCCGCGCGTCTGACCAGTCCACCAGGGTGAGTGCGAGCAGCTGCTTGTTCTCGCGCAGGTCGCCGGTCAGGCCGATCATGTCTAGTCGCGCGGCGAACTCGGCGAGGTCTTTGCCCGTCAGCTTGCTGGCGTCCGCCACCTGCTTCGCCTGAGTTTTCGCGTCGCCCTTGAGCGGGCTTTGCGCCGCCAAGCCTTCGATGGCCTCGAGCAGCACGGGCTCGATGGGCCGGTTGGTGACCAGCTCGAACCGCAACTTTGCCCGCGCCTCGTCGGTCCCAAGCGACGTCTTGCAGGCGCGATACGCGCGCGCAAACTTGTCGATCGTCTTCTTCGCATCCGCCGCCCGAAACGGCTTGTGCTCGGCCGCCTTGGAATACTTCACCTGGACCACCACCACACGCTTAGCGTGCTGCAGGTTGGCCCGTCCTCCGAAGTACAGGACCGCGTCGGCTATCTCATTGCCTGCATTCGAGACGCCGCGCTGGTCCTCGTTGGCGAAACCTTCTACGGCGATGCCGACCAACTCAGCCCCGGGCAGGAGCAAGCCAAGGCACTTTCGCGCGACCCAGGCTTCGTGGAACTCGTGGCCGTCGCGGGAGGCGCGGACGGTGTCTACCGCCGGCCGCGTTCGAGGGTTGGCCTTCCTCTTGGGTCTGGGCGACGCCTTGGGCTTCGGCATGGCCTTCCACGGGGTTACCGTCCTGCGCGTCGCCGCGGACTTCTTCGTTGTTATCGCCATTGCCCGTTCCGCCGAGACATGATCCAAGGATACCCGTGATGGTCTCACATCAAGTTGAGGGTCCTCCGGATCGCGCCCGCTGCGACGGTCGGGGGTCAGGTTCCCGGAACGCGGTTGAACTCACGGTTTCGGCCCAACGGCAGCCTTCAGCCACGCTGCAACGAACGACTGCAACCAGTCTCGAGCCGTCTTCGGATCTTGCGGCGGCATAGCCGGTCGGTTCAACCTCTGCCGGATATCGGGCTGCTGGGGACGTGGTCGGATGCCAGATTTTTTCAACCCTATATCACTGATTCGGACATAGCTGAAGAGTCGTCCCATGAAGCCCAGCCAGGCCCCGTGCCTCGCTGGGCTTTATGCCGTCTGGAGCGCACCTACGCATGTCCAAGCTCCTTTCATCCCTCTTTTCCCTCTTTCGAACCAGATGCCCCTTCACCCCTCCCGCTCCTCCTACCCCTACCGTGATCACGACCGTGACCCGGACGATGTTGATGACGACCCAACTGCAGGCTACAGCCGCCAAGGCGGCTTCAACCCTTCAGCTACTGCGGGCGGCACCTCTACCAGTGCGGCCTCGGCCGCCAGCTTTACCCCCCACACCTCCCGCTTCCTGTGCCCTCTGTGCCACTCCCCCCAGGTCGTCCCGCGCGACCTGGGCAAGAAGACCGGTGCAGCCATCGGAACAATCGCCGGCGCCGCGGGGGGTGCGTCAGGTGTCCTGGCCGGCGCCACTTCCGGCGCCGAAGTCGGCTTTGTGATGGGCGCCCTCGCCGGCCCGGCCGGCGTGCCAGTGGGCACCGTCACCGGCGCCGTCATCGGCGCCCTGTCCGGCGGCATCGCCGGCTGCGCGGTCGGCGCGGCGCTTGGCGAAGCCGTCGACGAGTCCGTCCTGCGCAACCGTCGCTGCCTCAGCTGCGGCCACACCTACTCGGTGCCTAGGCACTGAGCCCCTCTTCCCTCTTGTTCCAGCTCGCGTTCCCCTTCCCTCTTTCTCTTCTATCCCAGGAGGATTTCTCATGCCTGCCGCCGCTCAATCCTTGGCCTACCAGGGCCAGACACCCTGGCACCAACTCGGCAACCCCTTGCCGCCCCGCCAATCCATCGACACCTGGGCCCGCGAGGCCGGCATGGACTGGTCTATCCGCGAAGCCCCGGTGCGGTTCATGACCGACACAGCCGGTGCCTTGGGCTCCATCCGCACTTTCGAAGACCAGAAGGTCCTGTACCGCTCCGACACCCAGGCCCCCCTATCCGTAGTCAGCCACCGCTACCAGGTCGTCCAACCCAAGGAGGTCCTGGAGTTCTACCGGGACTTGACGGAGATTTCCGGGTATGAGCTGGAGACGGCCGGTGTCCTCAAGGCAGGCCGCAAGTTCTGGGCGCTCGCTCGCATCGGTAAGGAAGCTTCTCTCAAGGGCGGCGACCTGGTGCGCGGCTATCTGCTCCTGGCCACTTCCAGCGATGGCACCCTGGCCACGACCGCCACGCCCACCACCATCCGGGTGGTCTGCCAGAACACCCTCTCCATGGCGATCCGGGGTGCCGTCGACGCCATTAAGGTGCCGCACAGCACCACCTTCGAGGCCGAGGCCGTCAAGAAGCAGCTCGGCGTGGCCGTCTCCGGCTGGGACAGTTTCATGTACCGCATGAAGACCCTGTCGGAGCGCAAGGTCAGGACCCATGAGGCATTGAACTTCTTCCTCAAGGTGGTCTGCCAGGGCGACGCGCTGGCCGATCCCTCGGTGCGGTTAGTCAACGAGCGCGCCCTCAAGAAGGTGCAGGCGCTCTACGACGGCCAGGGCCGCGGGGCGGAGCTGGCTTCGACCCAGGGCACGGCATGGGGCCTCCTGAACGCCGTCACGGAGTTCGTCGACCACGAGCGCCGGGCCCGCAGCCAGGAGTACCGCCTGGACAGCGCCTGGTTCGGCCGGGGCGCTGCCCTCAAGCAACGGGCTCTGGATGCCGCCTTGCAGTTGGCGTCATGAGGTCCCTATGAATCGCCCATGAGACCAATACCCCCACCCCGACGGCATAGAGCCCGGCTCCTTCACAGGACCGGGCTCTTTGCTTTTTGGGGCGGGGGTTCAACACCCGACGACACACCGAACACACCGACATCAAGGACGCCCCATGGCAGAACCTCATCCCGCGGCCTCGCCGCGACGATCCCGACCGGCCTTGAAACTGGTCAAGACCCAGACGCTAAGCCGCGAGCAGTGGCTCGACGTGCGCCGCCAGGGCCTCGGCAGCTCCGACTCCGCCGCGGCCATCGGCCTGAACCCTTACAAGTCTCCCCTGCAGCTCTGGCTGGAGAAGACCGGCCGGGATGCCGATCTCCCCAAGATCGACCCTAACGACGAGACCAGCCCCATGTACTGGGGCACGCTCCTGGAACCCATCGTGGCCGCCCACTACACCCGCCGTGCGGGCCACCGTGTGCGTCGGATCAACGCCGTCCTACAGCACCCGCAGGTGCCCTGGATGCTGGCCAACATCGACCGGGAAGTCGTCGGCGCGCCCGAGGTCCAGATCCTGGAGTGCAAGACGGCCGGCTACCACGGCGCTCGACTGTGGGAAGACGGCGTGCCGGAATACGTGCAACTGCAGGTGCAACACCAGCTCGCCGTCACCGGCAAGCAGGCGGCGGATGTGGCGGTGCTCGTCTGTGGCCAGGAACTTCGCATCCACCGCATCGAGCGCGACGAAGCGCTCATCGCCCAGTTGATTGAACTCGAGGGCCGCTTCTGGCGCCATGTCGAGACGGACACGGCCCCGGCCGCGGACGGCTCGGAGTCGTCGGCTTTAGCGCTTCAAGCGCTCTGGCCGCATGACAGCGGGCAGGTGGTGGATTTCCGGGGCGACCTGGAGATGTCCGGGAGTTTCTCGGACCTGGTGGCGGTGCGTGAACTGCTGGCGGCGACCAGCCGACAGGAAGAGTCCTTGCGCCAGCACATCCAGCAGCGCATGGGCGAAGCCACTGTGGCGCTGTTCGATGGCGGGGAGGTCAAGTGGAAGCGCACCCGGGACGGCGAAGGCGTCAACGTCGATCGCCTGCGCCGGGAGCAACCCCAGATCGCCAGCCAGTACGGGCTGCAGCGATCAGGCTCCCGGCGCTTCACGGTCAAGGCCAATGCCTCGATCCTGGGCGACGACACCACTCTGGACGGGGTACTGGCATAAGCGCCGTCGGGCCATCGCCCTCGCCGCTCTTGACGGCCGAGGACCACGCGGCGCTGGTGGCCAACTGGCGCGCCACCCTCCCCGAGCGGCCCCAGGACGAGCCGGTCGACACCGATCCCCGACCGGTGGTGCGGCTGTTCACGCCGGACGCCCACGCAGTGTGGCTGCTCACCGAACTCGACCCCAATACCCGGATTGCATTCGGGCTGTGCGACCTGGGGCTGGGTTTTCCGGAGTTGGGGTACGTGGCGCTGGGCGAGCTGGAAGGGCTGCGCGGGCCCTGGGGCCTGCGCATCGAGCGCGACATCGCGTTCGCGGCCGACCGGCCGCTCAGCGCCTACACGCGCGCGGCGCTGGCGGCCGGGCGCATCGTGGTCTGACATCGCCGCTGGGCGCTGAGGCGCCCTACCCCGTGCCGCCGGGGTTCACCAGCACCCGCTCCCGTGCGGCTTGAAGGGAGTGGGCCGGCCAGACGACTGCACGTCGGCCAGTCTCGATCCCTTCACGACTTCGCCTGGCTCTCCGGGCGTGGTCATTTTCTAATCAAGGATTTCCATGCTCAAAGGATTAGCCCTGACGCCGCCCATCCTCGGGCGAATCGCCATCGGCAAGACCGTCGTCAAGGACGGCAAGCGCCTCCCCGAGAAGGACGATGAGTTCACGCTCACGACGCAGGTGCAGATTCAAGGGCAATGGATCGTTCACCCAGTTGACGATCTGCTGCGCAAGAAGCTCTCCGGCGATGCCGGCGCCAGGAAGCTGCGCGCCATCCCGGTGCGCCTGCTCTTCGACGATCCCGACCTCAACCTCCGGGCGAGCTACAGCGTTTTCGACCGGGTGACGGGCCGGCCGCTGTGCGTGGGCAACGGGGAGACCTGCAAGCGCTCCACCACCTCGGGCGTGCAGGCCCTGCCCTGCCCTTCGCCCGAAGGGTGCGAGCTGGGCGCCAAGGCGGGGTGCAAGCCCTTTGGGCGACTGAACGTGAGGGTGGACGCTGGAGACGATCCGGGAGATCCGCTGGCGACGTTCATCTTCCGGACCACGGGGTTCAACAGCATTCGGACGCTGGCTGCGCGGCTGCGGTACTTCCAGGCTGTCGCAGGCGGGCATCTGTCGGCGCTGCCGCTGGAACTCCGGCTGCGCGGGAAGTCCACGGCCCAATCGCACCGGGCGCCGATCTACTACGTGGACCTGACGGTACGCGCGAGACAAACACTGGCGCAGGCCTTGGAAGCGGCGCGAGCGGAGCTACTCAGCCGAAAGGAGGCGGGATTGGACCAGGCGGCGCTGGATGAAGCGGCGCGGCAGGGCTTTGCGGCCGGTGCTTTCGAGGAATCGGCTGAAGAAGGCACCACTGTGGTGGAAGAGTTCTATCCGGAAGAATCTACAGACGGTGCCGCTTCGCCACAGGCAGCGCACTCGTCGACAAGCCCCAGGCCGGCACCGTCGCTGCGCGAGAAGATGGACCGACTCGTCGGCACCACCTCGAAGGACAGCCATGCGCCGACCGGTTGATTCGCCAGAGGGGCTCGTGCACCAGTTCATTCCTGGACTGCGGTTCGAGCGGGAGCTGATGGTCCGGGCGCCTGAAGGAACGCGGGCGCGCTGGCGCAGGCTGGGGTTTCGGCAGGTGCGTGGAGAGCTGGCAGCCGTCAGGATGGCATTGACCACGGCGGCGGCGCTCTTGGGCGCTTCGGCGACGCCAGTTGCCCAATGGCGAGACCAAGGCGGCTCCCACGTCGACGCGGCAGCCATGTCGAACCTTGTCCGCTCCATGGCACCGTCGCTGGAAGCGATCTGGTTGGACGGTGCAGGCATCGTTCCAACCGCTCCGGCGACGCCCACGGTTTTCCTGGCAGGCCTCCAATGGCTCGGCACGGTGCGCTGGCCCCTGGTGGTGGGCTGGGAGTTCGAGAGCGTCGATGCGCAGCGCCATGGCAGGCCGAGCGCCCTGCTCCTGCTGGACGCCCTATGGCCCGAGCCCTGGGGCACGGGGCACAACGCACGGCTGCAGCTCAGGCACCGCACAGGGGCTTCGACCTCGGCCCTCACCTACCGGGGCTTGGATGGCCAGATCGCAACCGTGCAGCTCACGGGCTTCTTCGCCCTGCGCCGCCCGGCTCCCGCCTAGCCGCCCTTGCCGAGCCGCTTCTTGGGCGCGGCGGTGTACAGCCTCTGCGTCCGGGGAGCGCGCGTGAGGGTCTCATCCAAGCCGCGCGCCTTGGGCAGGTCCGGGTGCAGCAGTTCATAAGCGGGCACGCCAATCACCCCGGCAATGCGCTCGATGTTGTCGATGGAGATGTTGCGCTCGCCGCGCTCCAGCGAGCCGATGAAAGTGCGGTCCAGCTGCGCCTGATCGGCCACGTCCTCCTGGGATCGGCCGGCGTTCACGCGCACCAGACGCACGTTGCGCGCGAAGACCTGACGCAAGGTGAGCGACTTGGCGGAGGAGCGAGGCATCCGCGCATGCTCTTTTTACAACGTGTTTGAATACACGGTGTTTAAGTACCGTTAACATTTGCGAACAGGACGTAGCGCCACCCCAGTCCGGCTGGCGCACTGGTTCGAGGAGGAGTTTCCATGAGGGTCCTGGCGACCGTTCTCTTTTACGCCGCCGGCGGCTGGCTGGTCACCCAGACCACGACCGGCCGATGGCTCTTGGGCCTGGTGCTGCTGATCCTTGTTTTGAGCGTTCCGATCCCGCGCTGAGGTGTCGGCGCGGTTTTCCACGGCACGGAGCGTCTTGCTGACCGCCCGTGGGCGCACTCACTTTTACCAACCACTCCAAGGAGGGAGTCATGAAATCACTTCTTATCGCGCTGTGTGCACTGACCGGGCTTGCGTCGAGTCCTGTCCAGGCGGCCGAGGGCCGCTGGACGCACGGCTTCGGCCAGGGCAACCACGAGTTCTTCGTGGATCAGGGGAATCTACGGCTCTATGTGTCGTGCCTCACCAGCGAGGACGCTGCGTCCTCCATCACCCTGTTGGACATCCCGACTGGCCGGGAAGTGACGCAGTTCAAGGTCAAAGTAGGGCAACAGACCTGGGATGGCCCGGTCCAGGGCGGCTCGCGTGTGGGCGCTGACAACTACTTCAGCCTGCTGGAGGCACTGCGCAAGGGGCCGGCGACGGTGAGCTTCGCGGGCAAGACGGTGGCTTTCTCGGCCACGGGCGCGGCGCAAGCCATTCCCGCAGGACGCAAGGCCACGATGTGCCGGGCGTTCTGAACGGCGCCGTTGTTGATCCACTGTTCATCAACTTGAGGGCGCCTGCCTGGGCGCATCGAATCATGCGAACTTCAATTCGACAGCGCCTTCGGGCTATGGCAGCGCTGCTGCTTCTCTGCACCGCTGGCGCCGCCGGCGCCTGGCCGACGACGGTGCGACTCACCGCCGCACCGGCTTTTCGCAATGAGGGCACCGAAATGGTGCTGGCTACCCATCGCGGGCGACTGGTGGTCGGCGCTCAGGGCGACGAAGAAGCCGTCTACCAGTTCTTCGTGGACCACGACCTCAAGGCCGGCGCTTGCGTGGCCCTGGAGACCGAGACGGAAGCCAATGTGGTGTTCAACGCCGCTCTGGACAAGAGCGGTGCGCGCTCGGTCAAGCAGGTGGCCTGCCCGAAGACGCCAGGCTCCTGAACGCCGAACGCAGCGCGCCTGATCGAAGGACCGGCTTCGCGCCTTCCATTTTCTTCATTTTCACTTGCATTCACTCATGACTCTCAAATCTAGACTCATCGCCGGGTACTTCGTGATCGCCCTGGGCTTCGCGATCTACCTGGCCAACTGGGGCGCCCTGGCCTACCGCGGGTTCGCCTACAACCTGGGACGGGCGATCTTCTGGCCTTTCGTGCTCTTTCCAAGCGCCGGCGTCGCGGTCGGCGGGCTGATCATGGTCGTGGTGGTGATCGCCATCGTGCTTTTCACTCGCGGAGGCTCGCGATGAGCGCGCCACGGTCGACAGTGACCGCCCTTGGCGTCCTAGGCGCTTGCGCGCTCTTACTGCTCGGCGGCTGCGGCGGCAAGGCCGAGAAGGACTTCATGGCGGGATGCATGAATTCGGGCGCTTCGAAGTCGGTGTGCAGCTGCATTTACCAGGAACTCAAGGAGGATCTGGCCACTGGGCAAGACGAGCCGACCTACCTGCAAAGCTCGGTGTTCCGAGCCCGCCGGCCCCGACTTCAGCGTGGCATCAGCTCTTTCAGCCAATGCCCTCGCAGATGACGCATTCGTAATCCGACGGTCGGAGTTTTGGCTGTCCAACTTCCTAAAGTTCAGTCATGGCGCTTAGATCCATAGCGCTTGCAACCAACTGAAAGGACTCCCCAAATGCAAATCACCGCCAAGGCCATTGCCATTTTTGCTTCCACCGCGACCCTTGCATGCGCGCCTGCGTTCGCTGGCAACTACGCCGAGGGCGATCCCCGCCCGCAGCCGCTGACCGCACAAGCATCCGCTGGTGACGTGGCCACTCAAACGCGTCAGTGGATGGCCACCGCACTCACGGTGGGATATCCCGAAGGCAACCCGCGCGCCAGCGTTCAGGTCGGTCAAAAGTCCCGCGCACAGGTCAGTGCCGAAGCCGTGGCTTGGGTCGCCTCGGGCATGTCGCAAATTGCCTACGGCGAGGTTGGCATGGACAGCATGGGGCCCGCGTACAAGAGCGCCATGCAGGCCTTCAACAGTATCCGCGCCAGCCAAGCCGCTCAAGTGAGCGTGCCGCGTGCGCAATGAGGATGCTCGCGAGCGGCCGTTGCGCCGCTTGCTCCCGGATGACAGGAATGTAATCTGGCCCCTTGCCCGACGAGCGATACGATTGACACATGCATCTGTTAGTGGTCGAAGACGAAGAGAAGCTCGGTGACTACCTTCGCAAGGGCCTTGTCGAGAGCGGATTCAACGTAGAACTGGCCCGAGAGGGGCCTCACGGGCTGGCTCTCGCCCAGACCGGGAACTATGACGCCATCGTGCTGGACATCATGCTGCCCGGCATGGATGGCTTTGCCGTCCTTCAGGAACTGCGCAAGTCCAGCAAGGTACCCGTGCTGATGCTCACTGCGCGGGACGATGTCGCCGACCGCGTACGAGGCTTGGAAGGGGGTGCCGACGACTACCTCGCCAAACCGTTCGCTTTCACGGAGCTTCTGGCGCGCGTGCGAGCGCTTTTGCGGCGCAGCCCGATGCAGGAGGCCACCCGATACGCGCTGTCAGACCTGCAACTCGACCTGACAACTCGACGCGCCACGCGCGCAGGAAAGCGCCTGGACCTAACCGCCAAAGAGTTTGCGCTCCTCTCATTACTGCTGCGCCGACAAGGACAGGTGCTTTCCCGCGCCGTCCTCGCCGACCAAGTCTGGGGCATGAATTTCGACAGCGAAACCAATGTCGTGGAAGTCGCCGTCAGGCGTTTGCGCAGCAAGATCGATGACCCCTTCGACGACAAGCTGCTGCACACGGTTCGCGGGATGGGCTATGTGCTCGAACACCGAGCCAGCGACGCCTGACGCATGTCGATCCAGACGACCCTCTCACGCTGGTTTGCCGTACAGACGTTCATTGGCCTGAGCTTGGTATGCGCTGGCGTCTATGCCGCGACACGCTGGAGCTTTCAGCTCAAGCAGCAAGAGGAGTTTGCACGCCACGTGGATATCGTGCAGCGCGTGGCAAAGGAGACCATCGAACCGCTCAATCGCAACGCACTGCGTCACAAACTGGACGACTACTTTCAGTCTCACTCTGACGCCGGCGTAACGTTGCGCGCGGGTGCGGAAACGCTCTATGTTTCCAGTGCCCGCCCAACTGGGGAAACCTGGCAGACCCGCACCTCGTTGCTCTCTGGCGCTTCAGTCGATGGAGCGCAGGTCGAGTTGGAGATGAGCCTTGACATCGGCAGCGACAAAGTCCTCCTGTGGCGCCTCGCTTGGACTCTCGTAGGCGCTGCCGGGCTAGGGACTGCAGTGGTGGCCTCGACAGGGATGCTTCTGGTACGTCGTGGTTTGCGTCCCCTGAAGCGCTTGGCCGAGGAAACCGGGGCCGCAGGCCCAGACCAGCCTGGTCACCGAATCGATCCAGCCGGCTATGCCAGCGAGGTACGCCCGTGGATCCTTCAGTTCAATGGACTGCTTGAACGTGTCGAGGCCGCGTACGCCCAATTGGAGGCGTTCAATGCCGACGTGGCCCATGAACTGAGGACCCCGCTGTCAAACATGATTGCACAGGTCGAGGTCGAGCTCGGTCAAGACCGCTCTGAAGAGGAGCTGAAAGATGCCCTTGCCTCCCAACTCGAGGAGGCAAGACGGCTGACCACCATCGTGTCCGACATGCTCTTTCTTTCCAAGGCGGACCGCGGTGCTAAGGCTCGCCGCGGCGTCCCGGAGAGCTTGGCTGATCAGGTACGGGCCGTTGCCGAGTTCCAGGAGGCTGCGCTGGAGGATGTCGGCCTGACCCTCAGAGTTTACGGAGAGGAGCTACTCGCGATGGATACGGGCTTGGTTCGTAGGGCCGTGTCCAATCTGGTCAGCAATGCCAAGCGTTACGCGGATGCGAGCACGGAAATCCTTGTCACGATTGAACGTGCGGGCGAGCAGGTGATCTTGACCGTCCACAACCGCGGCCCAGCAATCGCACAGGAATCGTTGCCGCGCCTCTTCGAGCGCTTCTATCGCGCTGAGCCCTCGCGGGCGGGATCTGCAAACCACCACGGACTCGGACTGGCGATTGTCGCGGCGATCGCACGGATGCACGACGGCCAGACGTTTGCGCGCAGCGAAGCTGGCGTCACGCAGATCGGCCTGTCGATGCGAGTGGCGTGAGCACCACGATCTGATCACGGCCGCGTGCCGCAACCGGGGCCTTCGCGAGCAATCGCGAAGATGTCCAGGCTTGGCGTATAGGCGGCTGTCTTCACACCGTGGAAGCCCAACAACGTGTGGAACAGATTGTCATGCGAGTAAGGCTTGACCGACACGTCTCTCAGACACGTCGGCTTCACCTCCAATGCCGCAGCTGCGCCGGATGACACCCATCCAATCATCGGCACCTCACTCTGCTCACGAGGCGCCAGCGACTTCGGCAGTCCGTGAAGGTAGATGTTGCGCTCGCCAAGGCTTTCGCCATGATCAGAAAGATAGATGACGGCGGTCTCTAGCCTGTCAGCTTGATCCGCGGCCACTCTGATCGCATCGGCGACGACCTTGCTCGTGTAGTCGATCGTGTTGTCGTAGGTGTTGATCAGGGCCTCGCGATCACATGTCTGGATCCGGTTGGTGTCGCAAGTTGGCTGAAACGGGCCCGGTGCGGGGTATCGCTTGAAGTAGGAAGGGCCATGGCTGCCCATGAGATGCAGTACAACAAGCGCATCCGTGTCGATGGAGGACAGCTTGCGTTGTAGCGCGCCGATGAGCACCTCGTCCTGGCATCCGCTGTCGTTGCAAAGACCCGAGGGCCCGACGACCGGCATGACCTCCGTCGGCACTCGGGCGCAAACGCCTTTGCATCCTGAGTTGTTTTCCAACCACGTCACCTGTACACCTACCCGCATGAGAACGTCCAGTGCGTTCTCCCTCTGGGCCGCGGCCGCGACGCTGAAGCCGTCGGCGCCAAGATTCGAGAACATGCACGGAAGCGAGGTGGCCGTGTCCGTCCCACAGGAGCTGACGCGCGGGAAGTAGATGGCCTCCGATCCGTTCAGGCGGCGATTTGTCGGTCGACGGTAGCCACCCAGGGAAAAGTTGGCTGCGCGAGCCGTCTCCCCCACCATCAATACCAGCACCCTCGGCCGCGTTGAGAGCGGCGTTGCTCGAGCCGCGTCTGGCGCAACAGTCGCGGGTAGTGCGATCGCTGGCGACGCGCCCTTCCAGTGTCCGTAGACAGCGTTGATGTAGTTGCTGGGGATCAGTTGGAACCGCAGTTCCCTGTGGTTCCTGAAAGTCGTCGCCAGAGTGCCATACAGGCACGTCACGAGGACGGCTGCAATCGCAGCGGAAGCGATGAAGAGAACGCCCACATGCGCGGCCCCGCGCAGAACTGACGTGGGCCGGATCGGCACCAGAAAGAGCAAGACTGCAGGGAGAATGCCCCGGAGCATGATGTCTGCCAGGCCGAGCCAGGTGAAGAGCTCCCGCACCTCGCGCGTGTCCGTTTCGGCGATGTTCCGGATCAGGTTGCGGTCCACCACGATCCCCCAGGCGTCGATGTGATGCGCGACAGCCGCAGAGAGCACCAACAGCAGACCGACGATGGCGCGCCCTGCGACGTTGCCGATCAGCGAGCGTACGAGCCCGGCCAGGACAAGGGTCAGAAGGCCGGCCAGGCCGACACCTGCAAGGAACTGGTCAAGCGCTGTTCCCGGCTGTGCTTGCGCGAACGTCCTCCAGAACGCGAAGTTGTCGAACGCAAGGATCCAGCCGGCAACAGCGAGGCAAACAAAAAGGGGCTCGATGCCCCTTTTTTTTTGTCTGTCTCGCCGAGCAGCCCGTGCGGGGGCATTGCCGACGATCACTTGGCGGAGGACTGAACAGCTGCCAGTGCTGGGGTCGGCCACGGCGCGCCACCACGGCTCACCCGATCCCATGCGGGATGCTTCATCGCCGCTTGGAGTTCGGCGCTGACCTGTTCGCGTGTCAAGCCAGGGCCAGACTTGGCAACCGGCCAGGGCGCGCCACGGCTTATCGCAGTCTGCCAAGCCGGGTGCTGAGTGGCTGCCGCGAGCTCGTTGCCTACATGGTCGCGGCTCTTGCTGGCTGCATGTTCAGGGTGGAAGGTGGCGCCGGCTTCGCCGTTCGCCGGGTGGTACGCGCCAGCAGCGAACGCTGCCGGCGCAAAAAGCACAGCGGCGGTGCCAAGCGCGACTGCGAGGCTGCGGCGAATTGAGAAGTACATGGTGGTCTCCTGTGGGATCTGCCCGGTCACCTGACCGTGCAATCAACTTTAGAAACCCAGCCCACCAGTTCGCCCACAACTCAATTACATCTGAGTCATCCCAGCGTAATGCAGTCAGGCCTTGCCTTTGCAGTCGTCAGGTCACCGCGTTGCCACATTGCCCACAAAAGCGAGCGCCGCTTTGCAGCTGTCCGCCGCATCGAGCGCATGTTGTTGGCGCGAGGGTGCTGCCACATTGCGGGCAGAAACGCGAGTCAATGGACGCTGCCGTGCCACACCTGCGGCATGTGAGGATGCCGCTGTTAATGGGCGTCGGCCTCCCATGCGAACGACGGTCGGTGTCATGGCGATCGTGCCGCTATCGCTCACCGTGGCCGACCTTGTGATCACCGCCAAAGATACGCTCCAGAAAGCTCATGATGGGCTCCTACGGGCTCTCGAGATTGACATCCAGTTCGGTGGCCACTGGCATCCGGCCGCTTTGCAGTTCGGCAGCCATTACTTCAGTGTGAAGCGCACGGACTGGACAGGCTTGCCCTTCAGGGTGACCTGGGCGACCGCCTTGGTTCCTGCGTCTGCCGAGAACGTGCCTGTCGCCGCCAATGCGGAACCGTTCGGAAGCAGGTCGACCTCCTGCTTGCTGCTCCCGGAGAGCAATGTGAGCTTGGCCGTCGCGCCATTGAGATCCTGGACCTTGCCGTGGTCGCTCACATGAAGGCTCATCGACTGCTTAGAAGCAACCAGTTCGTAGCTCACGTCTTTGACAACGGTCACAACACCGCCATGGCGTGGCTTGGCTTCATCGCCATGGCTACCTGCTGCAAAGGCGGTCGTGCCCAAGGCCAGTGCGGATACAGAAAGAAATTGCTTGATGTTCATGGAGTGGCAGGAGAAGGCCCCCTCGACTGATCAGCCGTGCGAGGGGTTCACGGCACTTGCCTCATGCAGGTCTGGGATCGCCGGCAGGATTCGCTCGCTCCTCCGGCCCATCGAAGACCTCCTCCTCATCGTCTCTTGCATGTGCTAGGCGATAGAGCACGGGAAGGACGAGCAGGGTCAAGGCGGTGGACGACAGGATTCCCCCGATAACCACCGTGGCCAGAGGGCGCTGCACCTCGGCGCCGGTACCCGTGGCGATCGCCATGGGCACAAAGCCGAGTGACGCCACCAGGGCGGTCATGAGGACCGGTCGAAGCCGCGTGATGGCACCTTCGTGGATCGCGCTGTCCAGTGATGCCCCCTGCTCTCGCAGGTTGCGGATGAACGAGATCATCACGAGGCCGTTGAGAACGGCAACCCCAGAAAGTGCGATGAACCCGACGGCCGCAGTGATCGACAGCGGAATGTCGCGCAGCCACAAAGCCAGAATCCCGCCGGTCAGGGCAAAGGGGATGCCGGTGAACACGATCAGCCCATCCTTGAGATTGCCAAACATGGCAAACAGCAGGGTGAACACTAGCAGCAATGCGACCGGCACGACGATCTGGAGGCGTTGAGTAGCCGACTGGAGGTTCTCGAACTGACCGCCCCAAGTAGTCCAGTAGCCGGTCGGGATCTTGACCTGCTCCTGCAGCGTGGCGGACGCTTCGGAGACGAAGCCGCCCAGATCGCGGCCGCGCACGTTCGCGCTGACCACGATCCGGCGTTTTCCGTTCTCACGGCTGACCTGGTTCGGGCCAGGCGCGAGCTCCAAGGTGGCCACCTCGGCCAACGGGATGAAGCTTACCCGGGGCGTGCCGGCAGCATTGGCTGATGCTGGTAGTGGTATCGGGAGTCGGCGGATGGCGTCGATATTCCCTCGCACGCTCTCCGGCAGCCGAACGATGATGTCGAAGCGCCGATCGCCTTCGAACATGGTGCCGGCTTCGCGGCCGCCGACGGCGGTCGCCAACGTGTCCTGCACATCGGCAATGTTCAGTCCGTATCGAGTGACCTTGTCGCGGTCGATGGCCACCGTCAGCATGGGGAGGCCCGTTGTCTGTTCGACCTTGACCTCTGCTGCACCCGAAATCGAGTTGAGGACCTTCTCGATTTCCGCTGCCGTCTTGTTCAGGACGTCCATGTCATCGCCGAAGACCTTGACCGCAACGTCGCTGCGCACGCCGGAAACCAGCTCATTGAAACGCAGTTGGATGGGCTGAGAGAACTCGTAGCTGTTCCCGGGGATCTTTGCGGCCTCTTGCTGCACCGCCTCGAGCAGTTCTGCGCGACTGCGCCTGGGCGCCGGCCAGTCTTTCTCCGGCTTCAGCATGACGTAGCCGTCGGAGATGTTGGGCGGCATCGCATCAGAGGCGATCTCTGCCGTTCCCGTGCGAGCGAAGATCCGCTCGATCTCTGGGAATTTTTCTTTCAGCCGTGACTCCAGACGTTGCTGCATCTGGACCGACTGCGAGAGACTCGTGCCCGGGATGCGCAGCGCCTGGATCGCGAAGTCGCCTTCGTTCAGGCTCGGGATGAACTCGCTGCCCAGGCGAGTCGCCAGAAGGCCGCAGAGCACGATGGCGATGCCGGCTGCGGTCAGGACGACGGCCTTGGCGTTGAGCGCACGGGTCAGCAGCGGCTCGTAGCCGCGCTTGGCCCACTGCATCAATCGGTTCTCCTTCTCCGTGACCTTCGTGCCGATGAAAAGGGCCACGGCCGCCGGAATGAAAGTCACGGACAGGATCATGGCTCCTAGCAGCGCGATGACCACGGTCAGCGCCATCGGGTGGAACATCTTCCCCTCGACCCCGGTCAGGGCGAAGATGGGCAGATAGACGATCATGATGATCAGTTGCCCGAAGAGCAGCGCACGACGTGCTTCCTTGGAAGCCGCAAACACCTCATGGAAACGCTCGCTGCGAGTGAGTGGCCGGCCATGGTGCTGCTGCGCGTGCGCCAAGCGTCGCACGCAGTTCTCAACGATCACCACCGCACCGTCGATGATGATTCCAAAGTCGAGGGCGCCCAGGCTCATCAGGTTGGCACTCACCTTCTGGTTGACCATGCCTGTGAACGTGAACAGCATGGACAGCGGAATCACCATCGCCGTGATGATCGCCGCGCGCAGGTTGCCCAGGAACGCGAAGAGCACCGCGATCACTAGGATCGCGCCCTCCAGAAGGTTCTTCTTGACCGTCGCGATGGCTTTGTCGACAAGGACCGTTCGGTCATAGACCGTCACGGCTTCGATTCCGGGCGGGAGGTTCTTGTTGATCTCCTCCATCTTTTTGGCGACGGCTTGCGAAACGGTCCGGCTGTTCTCTCCGATGAGCATGAACACAGTGCCGAGGACGACCTCACGTCCGTTGTCGGTGGCTGCGCCGGTGCGCAACTCTTGCCCGATCTCGACCTGCGCCACGTCTCGCACCCGCACCGGCGTGCTGCCGGCGCTGCTCAGGATCACATTGTTGATGTCGTCGATTGACCCGACCTGTCCCGGTGCGCGGATCAAGTACTGCTCGCCACGTCGCTCGATGTACCCCGCACCCACGTTGGTGTTGTTGCGCTCGAGTGCGCGCACGACGTCGGGTAGCGACAGCCCGTAGGCAGCGAGCTTCTCAGGCAGCGGCGCGATCTGGTACTGCTTGGCGTACCCGCCGATGGTGTTTATCTCGGTCACGCCCGGCACGTTGCGCAGCTGCGGCTTGATGATCCAGTCCTGGATCTCGCGCAGATCGGTGGACTTGTAGGGAGATCCGTCCGACTTCTTGGCGCCGTCCTTCGCTTCCACCGTCCATAGGTAGATCTCGCCGAGCCCGGTCGAAATCGGCCCCGAGACGGGGTGGATTCCGTCGGGGAGCTGGCCCGTGGTGGACTGGAGTCGCTCGTTCACGAGCTGGCGCGCGAAGTAGATGTCGGTGCCGTCCCGGAAGATCACAGTGACCTGCGACAGGCCGTAGCGCGACAGAGAGCGCGTTTCCTGCAGGCCCGGCAGGCCGGCCATCACGGTTTCGATCGGAAAGGTGACGCGCTGCTCGGTCTCCAGCGGGGAGTAGCCGGGCGCGGCGGTGTTGATCTGCACCTGGACGTTCGTTATGTCCGGAACAGCATCGATCGGCAGCTTCTGGTAGTTGTAGACGCCCAGGCCCGCCATGGCGAGCACGGCGAGCAGGACCAGCCATCGCTGTTCGATGGCAAAACGGATGATTCTTTCGAACATGGTCGTGCGGTCCGCCTCAGTGGGTGTGAGTGGCAGAGCCCTTGCCTTGCTCGGACTTGACGACAAAGCTTCCGGCGGCGGCATAGCTGCTCCCGGTCTTCAGGCCCTCGACGATCTCCACCCGCTTGCCGTCGGTGCGGCCGAGCTGCACCGGTTGCGGCACGAAGCCTCCCGGCACCTTGAGGAACACCACCGGCTTTTCATCGATCGTCTGGATGGCTGACGACGCGACCGTGACGGGAACGGCAACCTCTTCGGCGACCACCTCGACGTTCACAAAAAGGCCTGGTCGCCACGCGCCTTGCGGGTTCGGCAGCGTCACCCGCGCACGCGCTGTACGCGTCTGCTCTCCGATGAGCGATCCGACATAGGCCACCGTGCCGTTGGCGGTGGCGTCGAAGGCGCCCGAGCGCACGAGCACCTTCTCGCCGACCCGCACACGCGGCAGATCCCGCGCAGGCACGCTCATCTCGGCCCAGACAGACGAGAGGTCGGAAATGATGAAAACCTGCGTGTCCTCGCGAACGGCCTCGCCGAGTGCGATGTGCTTTTCCACGACGATGCCATCGAACGGCGCACGCAGCTCGAACCGGCCCAGCGTCCCCGCACTGGGCGTGGCGCCGAGTGCCAGCAACTTCTGATTTGCATTGGCTGCGGCGATCTCTGCTTCGCGAAGCGCTTGCTGAGCCTGAAGCACGTCCTGTTCTGGCGAGATTCGCTCCTCGAAGAGCTTTTTCTCCCGGTCGTAAGTGGTCTTGGCGAGTTGGCGCCGCTGAAGGGCGGACTGCAGCTCGGACCGCGTTTCTGACACCGCCGTACTGGAGATGACAGCGAGCACCTGACCCTTCTTCACCTGTTGCCCGAGATTGGCGCTCACGCTGTCGACGACGCCGGTGACACGCGGCACGATGTGGGCCGTCCGGTCCTCGTTGAACCGAATCTCGCCGGGGAATTGAAGCCCGCTGCGGATGCTGGCGGGCGCGCTGGCGTCCAGCGTGATGCCCGCGGACTGGACCTGTGCATCGGTCATGGACACCCGGCCCTCGTCCTTGCTGAAGGCGAAGAGGTAGGCCTCTTGGGGGGTCTGCACTTCGATGGTCGCCTCGAAGATGTGCGGCTCGGCCACAGGCTGGTCGCTGGTCCAGACGCCGTTGGCAAGAGCGAAGTTCACGGTCTGCTTGGCGCCGTTGGGCCGCGTGAGCGACACCGTCATCCGGGTCCCTGGAGTGCTGACGGGCTGGTTCTTGAGCAGCGTCCAGGCCTTGAAGCGCGGCTCGCCACCTTCTTCCGACAGCAGCATCTCGACCGAAAAGTCACCATCCGCGAATAGCTGCCCACCGTTCGGGCCCTTGGCCGCCGCTTCTTCGGCGTGACCGCCCGCACCCTCGGCGCCGTGCCCGTGGCCGTCGTCCTCCTTCTTGCCGGACTCTTCGGCGTGGCCGGCGTGGCTCTCCGTCGCTGTGGACTTCTTTCCGTCCGATTTCGTCATGATGAGCACGCCACTGATGACGCCTGCGGCGAAGAGCAGGGCGATAAGCAGCTTCTGGCCACGCCGCGGCTGGGACTGTTGGGGGGAGTTCATGGGCGATCCTGGATCTGGGAGGTGGAGCTCGAGGCGGGGCGGCCGTTGTCCTGGCCGAGCAGGCGATGCAGGTCCGCCGACGCGCGGTGCGCGTCGGCGAGGGCACGCAGGTACTGGGCGCGGGACTGGAGCAGGGTTCGTTGGGCGTCGAGGGCCTCGAGATAGCTGAACTTGCCGAGCTCGAAGCCCTTGGTGGCCGCCTCAAAGGCGCTTTGGGCACCAGGCAGGACTTCGTCGCGCAAGGTGGTCACTTCGGCCAGCGAGGTCTCGATACGCTGTCGGGCAGCCAGTGCCTCGGTGCGCACGCGCAGTTCCGTGGCCTGCGCCACGTCCTGCGCCTTGTCCTGGCGGCGCAAGGCTTCCTGCAGATTCCCTCGGTTGGTGTCGAAGATGGGGAGCGGGATGGAGATGCCCACCACGGCTTGGTTGCGAGCGAGCTCGTTGGGGCGGGTCGCGCCAATCGTGACTGTCACATCAGGAATGCGCTTCGCGCGCTCGAGGTCAGCCAGCGCCTCGAAGCGCCGGACATCCAGTCGCGACTCCCGCACCGCTGGTGCGTTGTCCACGTGAGCAGCGATGTCATCCACCGCGACAAGGCTTGGCGTGCGCAAGGCATCGCCGTCCAAGAATGCGATGGCGGGTCCTGGACCAATGACGCCTCGCAGCTGCGCCAGACTCGTGCGTTGCTCGCCCTGCGCCTGCAGCAGTTCCAGGCGAACACCGGCTTCCGCCACCTTGGCTTTCGTCTCTTCGACTGGCGAAACCTTGCCCGCGGTGACACGCTTGTTGGCCGCGTCGGAGCCTCGCCGCGCCAGATCCAAGGATGCCTGTGCCAACGTGACCCGCTCCTGTGCCACCAGCGCGGCAAAAAAGGCCGAGGTCACATTGGCGCGCATGTCGATACGCCTTGCCTCCCGCTGGACCTCCGCGATCTCTACTGCACGGTCGGCTGCGGCAATGCGTGCCGATCGCTTTCCACCGAGCTCGATGGGCTGGGAGAGAGTGATTGTGGAAGTCCGAGTTTCCTTGCGTTCATCCTCGATCTGAGCGTCCAAGGTCGGATTGGGAAACGCGCCTGCCTGGATGCGCCCGCCCTGAGCTGCCAGCACTTCGTTGCGCGCGGCGGCGAAGTCAGGGTTGCCCTCCTCCGCTTGCCGCAATGCCGCCGACAAAGTCAGCGGCACGGCAGCCTGCGCCGACGGTTGCGGCAAAACCACGGGGGCCGCCGGCTGTGATATCTGTGCCAGCGACGCGCCGCCGGCTAGCGCCATGATCGCGAACGCGATCGGCGCAGGAAACCTGCACATTGAAGAACTCCAGTCGGAAAGATGCCGGGCGGAACGAGCGTCCCGAAGGCGAGCAGCGCTACGACGCGCAGCGCGTGAGCATGTGGATCAGCGCATCGGCGTCCATTTGGGCCGCTCGATCAGCGAGGGGGTGCTGATCAGCGCGACGGCGTCGCTGGTGCGCGGGTAACAAGCAGTGGCATGCAAGTGAGAATGCATCGATGAAACGACGCCAGTTGGCGCAGCCTGCACGTGGCAATGCGCGCAATGGACATCTTCGTCTGCGCAGTGCTCGGCCATACTGGCCGTGCCCGGCTGGCGATGTTCCTGCACGACGTCAGGACTTGTGACGGGCTCGAGGTACTCGAGGCCTGCGGATGTATGTTGGCGGCCGTCGGAGTCCATCGCAAAGGCCAGACCCCACTGCATTGAAAGCAGCGCGAGCAGTAGCGTGGCGACGATGCGGCGCATGGGATCCTTCGAAGTTCCTGCTGAGCCTGTTCAGTAGCGGTGGTCGCCGCTTGCCATTTCGCAAGGCACCTTCTCGACCTGGATCGTCGTGTGGTGCAGCGCGAACTTTTCCTCGAGCAGATGCGCGCAAGCGCGCGTGAGCTTGTCCGCGTCCCCTCTCGGGCTCACGAGGTGAACGCTCAGACTGGCCTTGCCACTCGTCATGGCCCAGACGTGCAATTCATGGACGGAGCTGACGCCTGGGACACCACCGAGCGCACGCCGGATGGCGGCGATGTCGAGATCGGCCGGCACGCCTTCCAGGAGGATGTTGACGCTGTCACGCAGAAGGATCCACGTTCGCGGAAGCACCCACAGACCAATCAGCACCGCGATCGCGGAGTCGACCCAGGTCCAGCCAGTGAAGCGAATGACGATCGCCCCAACGATGACGCCGATGGAGCCGAGCATGTCGCTCCAGACTTCTAGGTAGGCTCCTTTGACATTCAGGCTTTCGTCCTTACCGGCTGCCAACAACCTCATGCTGATCAGATTGATGACCAGCCCCAGGGTGGCAATCACCAACATCCCCGTCGACTCAATGGACGGCGGTGACTTGATCCGCTGGTACGCCTCGAACAGGATATAGATTGCGACACCAAAGAGGAGCAACGCGTTGAACGCGGCCGCGATGATCTCGAAGCGGTAATATCCAAACGTACGCTTGGCGTCGGCCTGACGCTTGCCTACGCGGATCGCTGCCAGCGCGATCGCCAGCGCTGCCGCGTCCGTGAACATGTGGGCGGCGTCAGAGATCAGGGCCAGGCTGCCCGTAACGACGCCTCCGATTACTTCGGCAACTAGAAAGGTGCTGGTGAGGATCAGCGCGATCCAGAGCGGCCGTTCCTTGCCTGGCTGGATGGCTGCCGGAGCGTGAGAGTGTGAATGGCCGCTGGACACGATGGGTTGGTGTGTAGATTTTTTGGTGAGGCGGACTGTTGGCACGGCACAGGCGATCAACGCCGAAGAGCTGCTGACCCCTACGGGCTGCCGATCGCCATCGTAGGCACTCAGGCCGCTGCCGAGATAACGGCCAGATTACATGTTTGTAATCTTCGGGATTGGCCGGTCAGACTCGCTAGCGGATGATGCTTGCGCCACGAGCAAGCTGAGCTGAGGTCAGGATCGAAGCACGGAAGACATCGAATGCAGAACACCAAAAAATATGGCCGCCATATGAGGCGTTCTACATCCAGAGCATGCTCTTCAACGCCAATGCCGCTGCTGCTTCGATCGAGCAGATCAATGCCGTGATGCGTGTCGTCGTCGACAACTCGCCCGATGACCCGGCCGGCGCTCTGCCGGTGCACTATCTGCTCGGCCACCTGCAGAATCTTGTCATCCACGCTGCGGGCTATCGCGCTATTTCTGGCCGGTCGACAAGAAGCACCACTGGCGGGGAGCTCAATTGCGAGACGCGTTCGAGATCGGTGATGACAGCGCGCTCAAGCCGCGTGAACTTCGCAACGCGATCCAACACTTCGACGAGAAACTCGACTTCTACATCGAGGAAGGACTCGTCGGTCAGATCATCCCGGAGTATGTCGGGCCGATGCCGCCACTAAGCGGTGTGCCACTCCATCTTTTTCGCGGCTACTTTGTCGACACCGGCGAGTTCGAGCTGCTTGGCAAACGCTTCAACGTACCGGCAATCGCGGGCGAGGTACTGCGCATTCGCGAAGATCTTCGCCGAATGGACACGCAGGGCGGTCGACTCAAACGACCCAAAGCTTAGGCCTAGCCGGCTGGTATCAGCTTCTTCACTTCGGCTTCAGCAAGGTTGGGGTAGCCGTCGCGCTCCAGCGAGCGGACTTCCGCAATGATGTCTTTCGCGCGCTGCAACTTGTCCTTGCGCCATTGCGCCTGCTCGCTGCCAAGATACAGGGTGTCGAACGCCGTGAAGAGGTAGTCGCGGATGTTGATGACGCCGTAATACGAGAGGCTGACGACGTACTTCTCGAGACTGTAGGCATCGTAGACGTAGCCGGCTTCCGCGTTCCAGTACTTGAGGAGTCGGATCATCGGCTTGATCTTGTACATCTCCTTCTGGTTCAGCGCGTCCAACTGACCGTTGAAGTCGTTCGGATCGGTGTTCTTCCAGGCGATGGGGCCGTTCGGGATCTGGTACGTCGTTCCCCAGACGCTCAGGGCCGGGACCAGATCGAACTTGATGTGGTTGAGCTGCAGGACCAGGCTTGGTGACGACTGCTTGATATCAGAGGTGGAGTAATACTGCTCTGCAAACCGTCGCAGGCGATCAAGATAGGTCTGGGGCGTCGCGCCGCCTTGCGCGAATACGACCATGTAGTCGATGTCGGAGTGCGCGTCCATCCGCCGTGGCAGGATGGTTCCGCGTGTTGAAGAGCCAAACCTCAGCTGCGCGCTGAGTGCCGTCCCGAAGTAACTGGTCAGGCGCGTGTTGATCGTGGCGATCGATGTATTGATCGAGCTCTGTTCATCTGTTGACAGGACTGCACCGCTAGCACGAGCGTCCAGATACGAAATGACGGACATTAGGGAATGCTCCGGTCGACGCGATGCTCAGCTTCTCCGGCATCAATACCTTTCCGCGCCTTTTCGAAATCGCCCTGCGAGAACTGGGCGCTTGCCTGGTTCAGCTCGTTGCGGCGTTTGGTGAACTCATCAAGCCCGTCGATAGCTGCCTGCTCATCCAGCGCGGCGGGCAGCTTGATTTCGCGGAACACCCGCGCGTCATTGCGCAGCGAGAGGTATTGGTCGCCGCTATTTTTGTGTGAGGCCGAACGCTCGGAGGGCTTTAAAAAGGTGATCAGTGCCGTAAGGATCGCAACAATGCCGGACATGACACCTGCCACCTCAGGAAAGTCCTTGAAGAACGCAAGGCCGGCTAGTGCACTCAGGACCACCGATGGAATGCCAAGGCCGTAGTGATACTTCGCCCAGCGAATACCAGCGTTGAAATGCGCCTTGCCGGAGTGGATGCAGTCTTCCTCGATGCGCTGCAGCTCGGCATGGATCGCCGGCTTCGGGTCAGTGATGTTGGTCATCTCATCGTTCTAGCGAAGCGCCTGCGGCGCGGCAACCACAAAAGCGCAGATGGCAGCCCTCCCGCCAGCGCTTGAGGCTCGACATTTTGCCTCGGTCGACCGCACCCCCTTTCTGGAATGGATCGCTCTGCACGCTCCGGTTTATGCAGGGGGCGCAAGGTCCTCAACGGGCCAATGCTTCCAGCATCGCCCTCGCTTCCGCGCTGCGTTTGTGCAGTTCCGGGCGGGGCAACCCCTTGCGGTAGTTGCTTGATCGCCATGCGCCTCCCTACGCATGGTCCACCCCTAGCTACGCCGGCGCGCCGGCGAAGAAGCGATCGAGTACCCCAGCGAGGACATCAAGACCGCCACCGAGCGCACCCTGGGTGTGCCGCTCTTCCAGGAACAGGTGATGCAGATCGCCATGCTAGCGGCGGATTTCACGGCCGGGGAAGCCGATCAACTGCGCCGGGCCATGGGCGCCTGGCGGCGTCGGGGCGGGCTAGAGCCGCACCAGCAGAAACTGGTGAAACGCATGCTGGCCAAGGGCTACACGCAGGACTTCGCGGATCGTATCGCCAAGCTGGTGGAAGGCTTAGGCAGCTACGGGTTTCCGGAAAGCCACGCCGCGAGCTTCGGGCTGCTGGCCTACGTGAGCTGCTGGATCAAGCGCCACCACCCGGACGCACTTCTTGCGGGCCTGCTGAACAGCCAGCCGATGGGCTTCTATGCGCCGGCGCAGCTCGCGCGCGATGTCAGAGAGCACGGCGTGGTGGTGCGGCCGGTGGACGTCACGGTGAGCGACTGGAAGAGCACGCTGGAGGAGCCGGTGCAGGGGGAGGCATCCCACCGGTGGGACGCCACCGATTTCAACGACACGTGAAGAAAAGGTTCGGGGAGGACTTGCTCGGCGCACGACGGTGATCCCTCTAGGATCCAAACGAGCGCAACTCAGACGCTTCCGGACTACTTCTTGCGTTCTCGGTTACTGGGCCTATCGAAATATTGTCGTTGAGTTAGGGAAGCCGTACCCGGTCGATTCGGGGTGGCGAGGACCGTTGTACTCCGCATAGCAATTCCCTTCGTAGTCGGCTTGAGAGCGCCGTCAAGACTCGGACGTGCGGCATTCCGGCCCCAATATGCGGCTGTTCATCTGCGCGCGTTTGGGCGAGCCACGTGCAAAGCCAAACATACGCCGGAAACGACGTCGGGACTTGATGAAGGTCAAGGTCGGGCCATGTCAAGACTTCGCGGCCGCCTACACAATTCCCGCGCGGGCGGCGGCAGTGGTCTCAGGCCCCAGCCAGCAAGCGCTAAGACGTCCGTCTGGCCGCTCGCGCGTTCATGGCGAATCCAAGAACGATGATGGTGGCGACCATAACTTGCGCGCCCAGAGCCTGCGCGGATGGGGACACGCCCAGGATGTCGATGCGCGGCGTATTGAGGGCGTGCGCGCCAATCCAACCTGCCTCTTGGAGTGCGGCCACCCCCTTGCCGGTCAACACCACCGCCAGCACAGCAACCAACATGGAGCTCCACGAGAAGAACTTGCCGATGGGAAGACGAGCACTGAATCTCAGGAGTGCGAATGCCACCGCAACCAACACCACCAGGCCGACCACCAAGCCGCCAAGCACGGCCCCGTGGTTTCCTTGCTCCCAGAGCGCGGCGTAGAAGAGGATGGTTTCAAACACTTCACGGTAAACCGCGATGAACGACAGGCCAAACATGAACCAGGCCGATTTCTTGTTGAGCGCGGCCGACAGCTTGTCGTGAATGTACTTCTGCCACATCCCGGCCATGCTCTTCTGATGCATCCACATGCCAACACTCAGAAGTACAAGGGCAGCGAACAAGGATGAAAGGCCTTCAGTGACTTCGCGATTGGCTCCGCTGATGCTGACCAGGTAAGTCGCAACTGCCCAGGTCACAACGCCTAGCGCCAAGGCGCCCACCCAGCCAGTGTGGACATACCGCAGCATGTCCTGCCGCTCCGCTTTGCGTAGAAAGGCGACCATGGCCACCACCACCAGCAAAGATTCCAGGCCCTCCCGAAGCAGAATAGTGAAGCTACCGACAAAGGCTGCTGTCGAATCCGCACTAGAGCCCAGGAGCGTGTCACCCTCTTTAAAGAGCCCGTTGATGTGTTCAGCTTGGGCCTGCAGCTCTGGCTGGGCCGCCTTGGCCGCTATCAAGGAGCGGTACTTGCCCATGGCCGTTTCGATGCGGGCAAGAAGGTCTCGGTCTCTTGCAGCGAGCGTCGGCTCGATTGGTTCAACGCCGTCCAGATAGGAGGACAGAGCGAGGTCCTTCGCCCGGCCAACATCTCCACTGCGCGCGGCTTCGAGGCTTTGGGCGAGTTTTTGGCGGGCCACCTCGAAGCTCAGTGCGCGGCTTTCGACTACGGCTTCTGGGTGAGCCTGGAGGTAGGCCATCGCCAGCCGTGCTGGCTTTTCGCCCACGGTCTTCGCCAAATCTGCCTCGGCCGTACGCGAGAGAACATCCAGACCGGTCAGTTGGGCCCGAACCTCAGGATTGTCGCGCCAGACCTTCTCGCCAGAGACAACATCCGATTTGTCATGGGCAAACTGTCCGAGGTAGAACGCCAGAGCCCAGCGGTCGGCTTCAGCAAGGGCCGCGAAGCTGGGCATAGCCGTACCTTCAATGCCCTGGCTCAACACCTGATAGAGTGCGAAAATGCTTCGTTCGCGGGCACGCTCCTTGTCCGTGAATGCGACAGGCCGCGGCTGGAGTCGGAGGCCAGCCGGTCCATCGCCGTTCCCCGTTGCTCCGTGGCATGCGGCGCACTGTGCTTGGTAGAGCGATGCGACCTCGCCCATCTTCGGCGGCGTGGCGGGCGCCGATGGAACTGGGTAAACCGCAAGCAGATGATTCGCCAGCGACTTGGCCAAGCCTGCGACCTCCTCTGGGCTCTTCTTCGCGTTGATGGCGCCAGAGAGCGCCTGCGCTTCACTTACGAGCGCTGCTCGCTCTGGGTGCGGCTCGAGTGCTGCCAGTTTTTCTTGGCTCGTCTTTGCAAACTCCTGCATCTCCCCGTACTCGGATTCGCTGACGACTGCACCGTCTTTGACCGCTCCCCCATAGTCCACAGCCAAGTAGTCGAGGAGCTGCCAGACGCGCCGGACGTCCGCTTCTGCAGCATGGGCGGTTGTTGCAATAAGGAAAGCTAGTGCGAATAGCCCGCCGAGCAGGGCGCGAAGGCGACAAAACATAGGAGCTGCGCAAATGAGAATGCGACCAATTCTAGTTTCGTCGGCGCGTCGCAGTGCCTGGGCAGCCCTAAGGAAGTTTCTTGACCCTCACCCTGCTTGAGGGTGTAGCCCCCTTTCCTCGTGTCTAAACGGGGAGGCTGGTTCCCGTCGCCGAGCGGAGGGACTCGAGAGCACCGCAGTCCCCAATGCATACGCCACCCGCGCAGGTGCTGCGGATGGCTTGGAGCTGCTTACGCAGAGCTGTCAACTGCACTATGCGCTGCTCCACCAGCCGGACGTGTGCATCGAGCAGGGCGTTGACCTCGTCGCATGGCTTGCCGGGCTCGTCCTGGAGGGACAACAGCACTCGAATCTCCTCGTGTGACATGTCGAGCGAGCGGCATCGAAGAATAAAGGCAAGCCTATCGGCGTGTTGGGCCCCGTACTCACGGTAGTTGCTCGCGGTGCGGGCCGGCGCCTGTAGCAATCCCTCGGCCTCGTAATACCGAATAGTAGGCACCGAACAACCAGTTGTCAGCGCGAGTTCACCAATCTTCATCCGGATCGACCTCCTGCCACTTGACTCTACACCTGCTGGAGGGTTTCAAATGCTGCCATGAGCACATGTCAAAGCAACAGCTGCGCAGGCGCGTGCGCGTCGCAGCTCTCGTCGGACACGCCACCCTCGAACGTGGCCGCACGCACGAGTACGTACTCCATCCCTAAGATGGACTGCCCTTCCGAGGAGAACCTCATCCGCATGGCCTTGAGCGGCGTGCCCGGTATCGGTGCGCTGAACTTCGACCTGGCTAACCGGCGACTAGAAGTGGCGCATGCTGGGGAGCCAGGTCCCATCACTGCCAAACTTGAGCCGCTGAATTTAGGGGCATCATTTCTCGGGAGTTCGTCCGCTCCCTCCGCCGGAGCGTCGAAAACACGCTTCTCGGTGCCCAAGATGGACTGTCCCTCGGAGGAGAACCTCATCCGAATGGCCTTTGCGGACGCTTCGGAAATCAACAGTCTCGGGTTTGACCTGAAAGCCCGAGAACTGACTGTTGTTCACACGGGCTCCAGCGAGCAGGTGTTGGCGCGCTTGGTCCCACTGAACCTAGGCGCACGCGTACTAGAAACTACGAAAGGGGCGCGGGTCGAGGCATTCACCCAGGATGTGGAAGGTGACGCAGCGGAAGCTCGGACCCTCAAGCTACTGCTGGGTATCAATGGCGCGATGTTCTTGCTCGAGCTGGTGGTGGGCTTAATTGCTCAATCGACAGGTCTTATCGCGGATTCGCTTGACATGTTCGCGGACGCCGCCGTGTACGGCCTTGCTCTCTATGCGGTCGGACGAACTGCCGCGCTCAAGGTCAAGGCTGCGCACGTCGCCGGTTGGCTTCAGGTCGTACTTGCGGTCCTTGCACTTTCCGAAGTTCTGCGGCGAACACTTTTCGGCAGTGAACCGCAATCAGCTCTCATGATGGGCATGGGCCTGATTGCCCTGGTCGCAAACGTTGCGTGCCTGGTGCTCATTGCAAAGAAGCGAGACCGCGGCGCTCACATGACTGCGAGCTACATCTTCTCGGCAAACGATGTCATTGCGAATGCCGGCGTGATTGCTGCTGGTGTTCTGGTCGCCTGGACCGGCTCGTCGTACCCAGACCTTGTGATTGGGACCATCATCGCCCTGGTGGTGCTGAACGGCGCCCGGCGCATCCTTAGACTTCGCTGAGTGCTGCGCTAATCGATGTGGAGTTCAGCGCAAGAACGGGCTGAATTCTGCAAAGATCTGTTTTGCCGCCGCGGCTTTCGAGTCGGCGAAGTTGGCGACCCCATCGCCTCCCTGCCGTGTTGCAGGGTCGTGCCGCCTTGGTTGAAGCGCTGCTGGGCCGCCGCGAAGCCGCTGTCGCCGGCGCCCGACCCACCAAACGAGATTTTTCAGGCAGCTTACAAACGGCCGCCGGAGGCCAGCCACCAATCGCCTTGACCCAGTGGCCCTGCGGTGTGCGGGCGGCCTGCTCAGCGAGCATCTCAAGGGCCCGGCGCAGCGTCGAACTCCGATCGCTCCGGTCGCGAAGTCCGGCAGCACCTTCTTCAACCGTCCAGCCGCCAGATGGGACGCACTCATCCCGGCAGGCAGCAAAGCAATGCCAAGCCCGGCGAGGGCCCCCGCCAGCTGCGCTGATGCTGTATTTACTTGAAACGGGCCGTCCACCTCGACCGGAGCCGCGGCGCCCCTCGGTCCAGCCAGGCGCCAGACCGTTTTGGGACCGCCGCGGGCGGGCGCGGTGATGCAGTCGTGCGCCGCGAGGTCGCGCGGGAGTGCCGGCTGGCCGCGCGCTGCCAGGTAGACAGGACTGGCCACCAAAGTCGCGCGGCTGGTTCCCAGCTTGCGCGCGATCAGCGACGGGCCGTGGTCTGCCCCTCGCATGGCGACATCGATGCCCTCGCCAAGGAGGTCCACGCGCGCGTCGTTCAGCTCGAACTCCAGGCGCACCTTCGGATGCGCTTCGGTGAAACGCGCCACAGCGTCGGCCGGGAACCAGTTGAAAAAGTCAGCCAGCGCGCCAACGCGGACCCGGCCGGCCACCTCGTCGGCATCGCTGGCGATCTGGTCCGCGGCGCGCAGGAGTGCATCGACTTGGTCGGCAGACCGCGCGAAGAAGTTGCGTCCCGCATCCGTCAGCACCAGGCGCCGGGTGGTGCGCTGCATCGCGCGCCCAGGGCAGCTTCTAGCGTCTGCACACGCCGGCTTGCCGTGCTGGGAGGCATGCCCAGGCGGCGGCCCGCCTCGGCAAAGCTGCCTGCGCGCACCACGTTGACGAACAGTGCGATGTCGTTCAGGTCCATGAGGTGACTGCCATGCATCGAAGCCAGGCAGTGGAAATGCAGTGTTGATTACGAAGATTATTGAACGAGTGCATCTCACTGCACCACATTTATCTTTCATCGATGTATTTCTAAAGTTGGCTTCAACGGCGCAGGTTCGCGTCGTCACCCACCCAGGAGCCCACCATGACCACCGTTTCCATCATCATCGGCAGCACCCGCCAAGGCCGCTTCTCCGAAGCGCCCGCGCGCTGGATCAAGAACCATCTGGACCAACGCCCCGGCCTGACGACGCGCGTTCTGGACCTGCGCGACTACGACCTGCCGTTCTTCGACAGCGCCATGCTCCCGGGCATTCCGGGACGCCCGCCGTACGAGAACGAGGCCGTGCGCCGCTGGACCGAGCAGATCGGCGGTTCCGACGCCTTCATCGTCGCCACGCCCGAATACAACCACGGCGCCCCGGCCGTGCTCAAGAATGCCCTGGACTGGGTCTATCCCGAGTGGCAGCGCAAGCCGATCGGCTTCGTGAGCTGGGGCAGCGTGGGCGGTGCCCGGGCAGTGCAGCAACTGCGCGAGACCTCCATCGAACTGCAGATGGCGCCCATCCGCAACGCCGTGCACATCCCGGTGGGGGCGATCTTTGCGCACTTCCAGGGCAAGACCGACGAGATCGAGGCAGCGCTGAGGGCCCAGGACGACCAGGCTGGCAAGCTGATCGATGACCTGCTGTGGTGGGCGAATGCGCTCAAGACCGCACGCGACGCAAACGCCTGACCGGGGTAGACGCACATGCAAGCAATCGCGCAACGCCATGCGGTCACACCGCGCAAGATCGTCGCCCGCACCAAGGGTCGTCGCAACGGACCGGCCGTCCGCCTGATGAGTCCGTCGGACTTCGGCCAGCTCCTCAAGCCCTTCGTGTTCCTGGACTTCTTCGACAACCAGGGGCCGCCGTTCGTGGGCGCGCTGCATCCGCACTCGGGCATTGCCACGCTGTCCTACCTGATCGATGGCCGCATGGATCTGATCGATCCGGACGGCCACACCGTGGTGCTGCCCAGCGGCGGGGTGGAGTGGATGCAGGCCGGGCGCGGCATGTGGCATGGCGGAAGCGTGGGCGACAGCGACCACGGGCGGGTGCGCGGCTTCCAGCTCTGGGTGGCGTTGCCGCCCGCACTGGAACTCGGCCCTACGGTCGCTGCCTTCCAGTCGACCGAGCAGATCGTCAGCGCCGGGCCAGCACGCGTGCTGCTGGGTAGCTACGGGGGCGTCAGCAGCACGATCCCGGCACCCTCGCCGATGAACTTCCTGGCAGTGAAGCTTCAGGCGGGCGAGCGCTGGACGTACACACCGCCGCCAGGGCACACCGTGCTCTGGTCGTCACCAGTGGAAGGCAGTCTGCACGCGGATGGCCTGCGCCTGTATCCCGAAGAACTGGTGGCCTTCGAAGAATCGGAGGCGCCCATCGTGTTCGAGGCGCTGACGGACGCGCAATTCATCCTCGGCTCCGCCGTGCCGCATCCGCACGACCTGGCGCTGGGCTACTACTCGGTCCACACCTCGCCCCAGGCGCTGGCGGATGGCGAGGCACACATCCAGGCGGTTGGCCGGCGCCTGGTCGCACAGGGGCGCCTCAGCCCGCGTGCGCTCTGAGAGTGACAGGAAGGCCACCGCCATGCCCGAACGTCGAACCCTCGCGCCAGCGGCGCTCTCCCAGCTGTTCACCGACGCGCGATCGCACCACCACTGGACCGAGCGCGCGGTCTCCGACGAGCAGCTTCGGACCCTGTACGAGCTTGTGAAATGGGGGCCGACCAGCGGCAACCTGCAGCCGGCACGCATCGTCTTCGTGCGCTCCGAGGACGGCAGGCGCAAGCTCTACCCGGCCCTGGAAGGCATGGGCAGCAACCCCGAGCAGGTGAAAGCGGCGCCGGTGACGGCCATCATCGCGCAGGATGCGCGCTTCTTCGACGAGGCGCCGCGGCTGTTTCCGCGCACTAACTTCAAGCCGATGTTCGAGGCGGATGCGGCCTTTGCCGAGTCCATCGCGTTTCGCAGCAGCTCGCTCACCGGCGCCTACCTCATGCTGGCGGCGCGCGGCCTGGGCCTGGACGTGTGCCCCATGTCGGGCTTCCACAACGAGATTCTGGATACCGCTTTCTTCGAGGGCACCTCGTGGAAGGCGAACTTCATCTGCACCATCGGCCACGGCGACGACGCCAGGCTCTACCCACGCGACCCGCGCCTGAGCTTCGACGAAGCCTGCCGGCTGGCGTGATCGAAGGATAGACCATTCACATGACCAGTATCGGCATCATCGGCGCCGGGCAGATCGGCGCCGCCATCGCCCGGCAACTCGCCCGCCACGGCATCGAAGCCACCATCTCCAACAGCCGCGGGCCGCATAGCCTGGGCGAGCTTGTCACGCAGCTCGGCCCATCGATCACGGCGGGTACCCGCGAAGACGCGGCCGCAAAAGACATCGTGTTCGTCGCAGTCCCCTGGACGCGGCTGACCGAGGCGCTCTCGGGCCTACCGGATTTCGGTGGGCGCATCGTGGTGGACACGAACAACCCCTTGCAGAAGCAGCCACTGCCGCCCATCGACATCTGCGGACGCGCGTCGACAGCGGTGGTGGCCGAGATGGCCCCTGGCGCGCGCGTGGTCAAGGCCTTCAACCACCACGCGTTCTGGAACCTTGCCGCCGAGCCTGCGAAGGAGGGCGGCCAGCGCATCCTGTTCTACGCGAGCGACGATGCCTGGGCCAAGGCGCAGATCGCAGCGCTGATCGAACGCCTGGGATTCTTCGGTGTGGACACGGGCAATATCGAGACCGGCAGCCGGCTGTTCCAGCCACCCGGCGGGCCGTTGGCCGGGCACAACCTCGTGAAGATGGAGTTGGGCGCATGACGGAGCTTCTTGCGCCCGCGACGCTCGGCGGCCTGCGCCTGCAGAACCGGGTCGTGATGGCACCGATGACCCGGGCGCGCGCCAACGCCGACGGCACGCCGGGGCCGCTGACAGCGCAGTACTACGGGCAGCGGGCGAGCGTCGGCCTGGTCATCACCGAGGGCACCCAACCGTCCGATGACGGGCAGGGCTACCCGGCGACCCCGGGCATCTACACCGACGACCATGTCGCGGGCTGGCGGGAGGTCACCGACGCCATCCACGCGGGCGGGGCCAAGGTCTTCTTCCAGCTCATGCACGCGGGGCGAATGTCCCACCCGGACAACACGCCGCATCACCGTCAGGGCGTGGCGCCGTCGGCCATTGCGCCCGGCGAGCAGATCTTCACGTTGGCCGGCATGCAGGACATCCCTGTGCCCCGCGCGCTGGCCACCGAAGAGATCCCCGCCGTGATCGACGAGTACCGTCATGCCGCACGCCGAGTGGTTGAGGCCGGCGGCGACGGCGTGGAGATTCACGGCGTGGCCTACCTCGTTCACCAGTTCCTCGCCCTGAGCGCCAACCGGCGCACGGACCGCTATGGTGGGAGCCTGCAGAACCGTGCGCGCTTTGCCATCGAAGTGGCGCAGGCCGTGATCGCCGAAATCGGGGCCGACCGCACGGGCATCCGGATCTCGCCCGGCTTTGCTGGCATGGGGCTGGACCACGGGCATGAAGGGCCTGATCTCTACCAGTACCTCGTGGGCCAACTCGACCGTCTCGGACTCGCGTACCTGCACATCGTGCACTACGGCGGTGAACCCTTGCTTCACGACCTGCGCAAGCTATGGCGCCGGACACTGATCCTGAACCGGCCCGAACGACCGCGCGAGGATTTCGGAAGGGATGTGGCCAGCGGGCTGGCCGACCTGGAGTCGTATGGCCAGATGACGCTGGCCAACCCCGACTTCATTGAGCGCCTCCGGTCCAACGCCGAGTTCAACCAAGCCGACCGGGCGACCTACTTCGGCAGCAGTCCAGAGGGATATGCGGTGGGATACACCGACTACCCCTGCCTCGACGACTGATGCTAAGGACGCTTCAGAGTCTGCTTTGAGTTCAACCGGGCGTTGGCCTCTAAAGTCCAAAAGGCAGCAACGGGCCCAAAGCGGAAGTCAGACTTTTGCTGAGATACCCGATAGCAGCCATTCGCGGTCATACAGCGGGCCGTCGTTCGAACGTACCTGCGCAACGGCGGCAAGCTGGAAGTGGCCCAGCAAATGGCGAACTACGAGGGTGCGCGCACCACGGGCCTCTACGATCGGCGGCAGGACTAGGTGTCGCTCGATGAGGTCGAGCGAATTCTGATTTGATCCCCTAAAGCAAGGGCGAACCTAGCTGGGAGGAGCAGTAGGAACACCGATGGCAACGTCCATCTCAGTCCCCCAGCTTGCTCCTGCGCAAACGCAGCGAGTTTGCGATCACGCTCACCGATGACAGCGCCATCGCCGCCGCTGCGACGACCGGAGAAAGCAGGATGCCGAAGAAGGGATACAGGACGCCGGCGGCCAGAGGGATGCCCAGCGTGTTGTAGCCAAACGCAAACCACAGGTTCAGCCGGATGTTGCCCATGGTAGCCTGGGAGAGCTGACGGGCCTTCACGATGCCCATCAAGTCGCCATGCAAAAGGGTGACGCCGGAGCTTTCCATGGCGACATCGGTACCCGTCCCCATGGCGATGCCCACGTCTGCAGCGGCCAGGGCCGGCGCATCGTTCACGCCGTCGCCAGCCATCGCAACAATGCGCCCCTCGCTCTTGAGACGCTGTACGACGGAGGCCTTGTCCTCGGGGAGCACCTCTGCGACCACCTCATCGATGCCCAGCTCCCGGCCGACCGCCTGGGCGGTCGTGTTGCCATCGCCGGTCAGCATCACCACCCGTATGCGGTTTTTGCGCAAGGTGGCGATCGCCTGCGCGGTGCTGGCTTTGATCGGGTCGGCGATCCCCACGAATCCCGCAAGGCGCCCGTCAATGCTTACAAAGATGACCGTGGCAGCCTTCAGGCGCATCGCTTCGGCCTCTTGGTCTGCAGCGCCAACATCAACGCCGTGCTCGGCGAGAAATTTCGCGCTGCCACAGACCACCTGCGCGCCGTTGACTACCCCAACCACGCCCTTCCCCACGGGGGAGTCGAAATCGGTCACGGGAAGCAGCGGCAGCTTGAGCTCGAGCGCGTCCGCCACGATGGCCGTGGCGAGCGGATGCTCGCTGGATCGCTCCACGCTCGCGAGCTTTTGAAGCACCTCCTCCGCTTCAAATCCTTCCGCCGGCTGCACCTTGACCACCTTGGGCCGCCCCTCCGTCAAAGTGCCTGTCTTGTCGACCACGAGGGTGTCGACCTTCTCCATGCGCTCCAGCGCCTCGGCGTCGCGAATAAGGACGCCACTCTGGGCACCACGTCCGACGCCCACCATGATGGACATCGGTGTTGCCAGGCCCAGCGCGCATGGACAGGCAATGATGAGCACCGCAACTGCGGCGATCAACGCATAGGAGAACGCCGGGCTCGGCCCCCATACCAACCACGCAACGAAGGTCAGAAGAGCGACGGCAATCACTACCGGGACAAACCAGCCTGCGACCTGGTCGGCCATGCGCTGGATGGGTGCGCGGCTACGTTGTGCAGACGCCACCATGTGGACGATCTGGGAAAGCAGCGTGTCCGCGCCCACCTTCTCCGCGCGCATGACGAAGCCTCCCGTCTGGTTGAGGGTGCCTGCAGTGACCTTGGAGCCCACGAGCTTGGCGGCAGGGATGGGCTCGCCCGTCACCATGGATTCGTCCACGTTCCCTTTGCCCTCAGTCAGTTCGCCGTCGACGGGGACTTTTTCGCCAGGGCGCACGCGCAGCAGATCTCCGACTTGGATAGCCTCGACTTCGACGTTCTCATCGGCGCCGCCCGACCCGACCTTCACGGCCGACTTTGGGGCCAGCCCGAGGAGCGCCTTGATGGCACCGGATGTCTTCTCCCTGGCACGCAATTCGAGCACTTGCCCCAGCAGGACCAGGACGGTGATTACCGCAGCGGCTTCGAAGTAGACCGCCACAGATCCGTCCATTCCGCGGAACTCTTCCGGGAAGATGGACGGTGCAACAGTGCCGACGATGCTGTAGAGCCAGGCGATACCGGTCCCGAGCGCGATGAGCGAGAACATGTTGAGGCTGCGGTTCTTGATCGAATCCGCCGCCCGTACAAAAAACGGCCAGCCGCTCCAGAGGGCCACCGGCGTTGCAAGGATCAATTGCACCCAGTTGGAGGCCTGAGGAGCGATGAACGCGTGGAGGTTGACCAGGTGCCCGCCCATCTCCAGGATGAACACTGGAAGAGTCAGCGCCAGGCCGAACCAGAAACGCCTGGTCATGTCACGAAGCTCGGGGCTTTCACCGCCCTCGGCGGTCATCACCACGGGTTCGAGCGCCATCCCGCAAATCGGGCAGGCGCCGGGCCCGACCTGCCGAATCTGGGGATGCATGGGGCAGGTGTACTCCGCGCCAGCGGGAACCAGCCGACCTGAAGCCACATGCTTGTGAGCATTCGAGTGGCCGCCTTCCCCATGAACGTGACCTTCATGGCCCCCATGGCCCCCATGGGCCGCAGGCGCATGCGGCCCTCCGTGCCCTTGATTGAGCATGCCGTCCATGCCCTTGGTTTCTATGGAGCGCTGGTGATCGTGTTGCGAGCGCGGCTGCGTCATGGAAAGCCCTTCAAGCAAACAAGATAGACGTTCTCACGATGAGAAGGTAAAGCTCAAGCGGGCTGAACACCCTCGGCTTGCATTCGCCGAAAGGTGCCCTGCGCTGCCGACCTACTTCTTCATCGGAGCACTGCCATGGTGCTTTTCCAGGAACCTGTCGAGCTGTGCGATCTCCTTTTTTTGCGCAACGATGATCGCGTTGGCCATCTTTCGCATCTGGGGATTTTTGCCGTCCCGAAGCTCCGCCTGCGCCATGTCGATGGCACCTTGGTGATGAATGCGCATCATCATGGCGAAGTCGACGTCCGCATCCCCACTCATTGGCATCGAGGACATCTTCTCGTTCATGTCCTTCATCATCGTCTTCATGTCCATGCTGCCCATCGATGACGGGGCGGACGACTGACCAGCTGCGCGGTGAGCATGCGGAGGTGCCGATGGTTGCGCGAAGGCTGCCGGCTGGAACAGGGCAGCGCCCAGGGCGAAAGCCATGCCAGAGAACTTCAAGGTGGATGTCTTCATGATGTTTTCCTTTGAATTTGACGCGGGTTGGGGCTTGGGCGGGGATGCTCAGTCGGCCATGGCGAGGCAGGCTTCGGCGCAGCGGTAGCACGCCTGGGCGCAGTCCCTGCAGTGCTGAGCGTCATGGCCTGAGCATTCGTCGCCGCAGGACTTGCAAACCTCGGCGCACAGGCGGCAAATCGCTCCTGCGTGAGCGCTATCTCGTGCCATTGCAGCCGCGGCCAGTTGGCAAAGCCCCGCGCAGTCCATATCCAAGGCAATGCACTTGGCCATCATCTTCACGTCTTCCTCCGCCAGGCAAGACGCCGCGCAGTGGTTGCAGGCCACGGCGCAGGCGTTGCACGCCTCGATGCAGTCGGTGTACTTCTCGTGTGACATCAGCAGTCTCCTAGGCTAAAGGCCGGCTAGCCGGCGGAATTGGACGGGGTTGCCGTCCTCAAAAAATGCTCTGACACATGGTCAGCGCGATGCTTCAAGCCGCATGACGGTGAACTTGCCGTCCACCTTGTCAGCAATGAACTGCACCTTGTCGCCGACCTGTACCTTCTCCAGCATTGCCGGCTCCTGGACCTGGAACACCATCGTCATGCTTGGCATGTCGAGGTTCTTGAGGGGGCCGTGCTTGATGGTTAGCTTCTGGTTGTCCTTGTCGATCTTTCGGATCTCTCCCTCGGCAAGCTCCGTGCCTGCGCTCGCAGAGGCAGAGGCAGGTGCAGTCGCGCTGGAGGCGGGCTGTGCCTGAGCGAAGGAGGAAGCAGTAAGGAAGGCAGCGGTCGCGATCAGGGCTGCCAAAGTGTTCTTGAACGGGTTCATCTATAGCTCCAAAAGATGGTGTGTACGGTGTTGTCGAGCGGTCGCGACGGGCGCGCCACCCGGTAGCGGTCTTACTTGCTCGCGCCCTTGGCATTGCCAGCCGCGACCTTGACGGCTCCCTTCATGCCGGCGTCGTAATGGCCCGGCTGCAGGCAGCCGAAGTCCACTTTCCCGGCCTTGGTGAACTGCCAGACGATCTCGCCGCTCTTGCCCGGGCCCAGCGTCACCATGTTGGGATCGTCGTGCTCCATCTCCGGGTTCTTCTTCATGAGCTCGTAGTGCTCCTTAAGCTCTTTCTCCGTGCCTAGGACCATCTCGTGCTTGATCTTTCCGGAGTTGGTGATGCGAAAGCGAACTGTCTCGTTTCGCTTGACCTCGATGCTGGCCGGGGTGAACCGCATCGCATCCGTCATGTCGACGTCGATCGTGCGCGTTACCTTTGCTGCCACGCCTGGCTTGCCAATGGCTTCGTTCGCGTGGCCGTGCCCGCCTGCGTGAGAGCCGGACGCCATCGCGGCAAACGCAGAGAAAGCCGTCAGCGCAGCGATGGCCGTGGAACGAATGATAAAAGTCTTCATGGTTGTCCTCTGTTGAAAAACTGGTTGGATCAAAGGGTTAGGTCAGTGGCCAGCATGCCCGCCGGCGGGCTTGCGCACCTGAACTTCGATGTTCTTGGCAGGCATGTTCTGCGCCGGCATGGCGGCGGCACCGGCACCCCGAGCGCGCGGCGGCTCGGCTGCCGCGCCGTCGAACTCGTAAGCCACGGCACCCGGGGGATGCTTGAACCATCCCGGGTTGGAATAGTCCCCCCGCTTCTGCTCCTTGCGCACCTTCACGACGCTGAACATGCCGCCCATCTCGACGGAGCCGAACGGACCTTCGCCGGACATCATCCGGGCGGTGTTGTCCGGCAGCGGCATCTCCATCTCGCCCATGTCGGCCATGCCGCGCTCGCCCATGACCATGTAGTCGGGCACGAGCTGGGTGATCTGCTTGACCACGTCCTTGTGGTCGACGCCGATCATGGTGGGCACGTCGTGGCCCATGGCATTCATGGTGTGGTGGCTCTTGTGGCAGTGGAAGGCCCAGTCGCCTTCCTCGTCAGCCAGAAATTCCACCTGGCGCATCTGGCCGACCGCCACATCCGTGGTCACTTCATGCCACCGAGTGCTCTTTGGAGTGGGTCCGCCGTCGGTCCCGGTGACCAAAAACTCGTGCCCATGCAGGTGGATGGGGTGGTTGGTCATCGTGAGATTGCCAAAGCGGATCCGAACCTTGTCGTTCAACCGGACGTTGAGCGAGTCGATGCCCGGGAAAACTCGGCTGTTCCACGACCACAGGTTGAAGTCCAGCATGGTCATGATCTTGGGCGTCGCGCTGCCGGGCTCGATGTCGTAGGCGTTGAGCAGGAACACGAAGTCCCGATCGACCTCCTCGATGAGCGGGTGCTTGCCCTTCGGGTGGGTAACCCAAAAGCCCATCATGCCCATCGCCATCTGGGTCATTTCGTCGGCATGCGGGTGGTACATGAACGTGCCCGGGCGGCGGGCGACGAACTCGTAGACGAAGGTCTTGCCGGGCTTGATCGAGGGCTGCGTCAGCCCCGAAACGCCATCCATGCCGTTGGGCAGGCGCTGGCCGTGCCAGTGGATGCTGGTGTGCTCGGGCAGCTTGTTGGTGACGAAGATGCGCACCCGATCGCCTTCCACCACCTCGATGGTCGGGCCGGGCGACTGGCCGTTGTAGCCCCATAGATGCGCCTTGAAGCCAGGCGCCATCTCGCGCACCACCGGCTCGGCGACCAGGTGGAATTCCTTGACGCCGGCGTTCATGCGCCAGGGCAAGGTCCAGCCGTTGAGGGTGACGACGGGGTTGTAGGGCCGGCCGGTGGAAGGCATAAGCGGGGGCATCGTGTCGGCCTTGGTGTGAAGCACCGGCTCCGGCAGGGCGGCCATGGCTACCTTGCTCACGGTGGCGGCCGCAATGGCGCCGGTGATGGCGCCCGCACCGCTTAGAAAGTTGCGTCTGTTGGTCATGTGTTTTTTCCGAGGCTCAATGGCCTGCGTCGGCAGCTGGCTGCGAGCCCGCGCTGGCGACAGGAGAGGTGGTGGCGAGGGGACGGCCCATCAGGGTGGACACCAAGGCGGCGTCGGCCAGCCAGAACTGCTGCTGAGCGTTGATCGCGTTGGTCACGCCTGCGACCTGGTCGCGCGCTTCAGCCAGCAGCTCGAACACGCCGATCAGCATCCCGTTGTAGCGAAGCACGTTCTCGTCGGCCATCGCCTGGCGCAGAGGAACGATCTCGTCTCGGTAGTGCCGGGCGATGTCGTAGGCGGTCCGGTAAGCCGAGTAGCCTTCGCGCAGCTGCGATGTCGCGCCCCGCACGGCGGCGTCGTAGCGGTTGGCCGCAGCCAGCGACTGGGCGTTGAGCGCCTCGCGCTGCGAAGTGCCCCAATCGAAGAGCGGCAAGCGGATGTCCAGCTCGAAGCCGCGCCCTGTGCTGCGCGTGCCCTCGGCCCGGTCGAAGACGGTGTCGCGGCGAACCCCAGCCTCGACATCGATGAACGTGGATACGAGGTTGATGCCTTGCGATTTCCCGGCCAGATCCAGCTGGGCGCGTGCCTGCTGGACGTCCAGGCGCTGCGAGACAGCCGCCTGGGCGATCGCCTGGGCGTCGCGCGGGGTCTTCGGCAGATCGGGAAGGCGCTCGGGCAGCTTGAGCTTGCCGGCCTGGGCGTCGTCCAGGCCAAGGGCGCGGACAAGCTCTTCGCGTGAGGCGACAACGGCATGGCGGGCAGAAGCCAGCTGGGTTGTCGCATCCGCATAGAACACCTGCTGGCGGGCGCGCTGCAGCTTGCTGAAGTTGCCCACCAGCTGCATCCGGCGTGCGAGTTCGGCGCTCGCCTCGGCGGACTGCTTAACCTGCTCTGCGTATTGAACCGATTGCTGGGCCGCAACAGCACGCACCCAGGCCTGGCGAACCTGGGTCACCTGGTCGACCACGGTGCCGGTGAGCTGGACCTGGGCCTGGGCGGCTTGGCTGCGCGCCATCGAGACCCGCTTGGGAAGGAGCAGCACGTCGACCAGACCGAAAGACAGCAGCCGCCCGATCTCGACCTCGTCGCCGAGGCGCAGACGCTCGAAACTGAAAATCGGGTTCGGGATGCTGCCAACCTGGTTGGCTACAGAGATTTCCGACCAGCTCTGGGCAATCAGGGCTTGAAGCGCCGGGCTATTGGCCAGGGCTAGGCGGACGGCGCCATCCTGGGACAACGGCTTGCTGAGCAGTTCTTCGGACACGGCCGCACGTGCATCGCGCTGATCCTTGGTCCTGCTGAGCTCGAGTTTTCCGCCGGTGAATTCGGCGGCGGCGGTGTTGGTCTCCTTGACCGCGTCGTCAATTCCCAGCGAAGCGCAGCCCGTCAGGACGGCCGCCGCTGCTGCCACAAAGGACATGCGAAGCGACGCGCTCATGGTTTTTTCTCCGACGCAGCTGGCATCGTGTGCGTTGCGCCATGCGCGGGGACGGACCTGTCGTCCTGGCCGTCGCCGCTGGCCTCCTTGGCATAGGCGCGCCAGCCACCGCGCTGGTCGACGGTCGCATTGGCGGCTGCCCAGGGCACGGGCTTCTCGTCAGCAAACGCTTTATAGCCCTCCATGGCCGAGTGGTAGGGAGGTGCCGGTTGGTTCGGCACAGGCGTCGACGCAGGCGCGGGCGCGGTTTGCGCGCCAGCTGTTAATGCCACGAAGGCGGTCAAGCTTGCCAGCCGATGGACTGGCGATAAAGTGAACATGGGATCCTCACGATGTTCATGAACGAAGTGCCTCCGCGTGGCCCTTTCGGGCGAGCGAAGACAAAAGCGAAACATGCGCGTCCACACGCCGACAGCCAAGCTGTCGTGCGTCAGGCGCGATTACGCACGAGGAGGTTTGTGAGGAACGCTGGGCGAGACGGACGCCAGCGGGTAGAGGGGCTCTACAAGATCGGCCTGAGGCAGGCCAGGTGCATCGAGCAGAGCAATCGAAGGCGTGAGGCCGACGGCATGACAAGGCGCGCAGTTCCCACATTTGTGGTCGGCATCATGGTGGTCACCTGCCCCAACGTCGGCGTTCGACACAGAGTGACCATCGTGATGATGGTCGTCAGCCACAGCGGCGTGACTGTGGCCCACGTCGGCAGTCGTTGCACTGACCTCCGCTGCTCCACTCGGGGCCGGCCCGCAGATCACCATGGCTGCCGCCGCGTATGCCTGAAAGGGCACCGCAAGCATCATGAGCCACAGCAGGATCGCGCGAAAGCTGACCATGGCTGAAATTGTAAAGGGGCAGGCTTGCCGATTGGTAGCCGCTGAGCCTGAAGTCACTACAAACTGCACGCGACGCTGGCTCCGTTCCACTTCCCGGATGGCGAAAAAAAGGCTGGCACCCGTGCCAGCCTTTTGGTGAACCAGCCTAGCTGGCTCGCCTGCTGCTTACTCGCAGCAAGGCATCGTCACCTCGTCGCAGCAGTCGTCGCCATCGCAGCAGGGCGCTGCGGCGACGGCTGCGCCTGAGGCGAGCACGAAGGCAAAAATGGCAAGTAGCTTTTTCATATTGATCCTTGATTGAATTGACGAAGAAGAGGAGTCAGACGAGTTGCCATGGAGGCCGCCAGATGTCCTCGATCCTTCTGGGCAGGACCATCAAAGAAGGTGCAGGCGCGACATGGTCGAGCGCCGAGAACAGGTGCTTGCGCGGCGTTGCAGGCAAGGCTAGAGGCGGACAAGCAGCGCAGCTGGTGGCAACGCAGTAAACGTCGACGCACATCTCTTCACAGCAGTCGAGCGGGCGCGGGCTTGCCGCGTTCGCTGTATGAACAGCGAATAGCAGAGCAAGGACGACGCCAAGAAGGACACGCATAGGGGCAGGATAGCAGGGCCCTGCGACATCTGAACTCTGCAGGTTACAAACTGGCAATCGGAAGCCGACATAGCGCTAGGTCCGCTAATGGCCGAGGCTGTGTGGAAACGTCGGCGATGCATCCAGTATGCCGAAGCATCGCGGCTGCAGAGCTCTGACGGCGTGTCAAGCGTTCCGACGGTCTTGTTTCGTGTGTGTGAGGGTTTTGCAGGCATTCGATGCGCTGCACAAGAGCTGA
>NZ_QPIB01000017.1 GCF_003671765.1 Xenophilus sp. E41
GGCCGAGGCTGTGTGAAAACCCTTCCCCATACGCCCTCTCAAAAATAAGATCAGGTCACCCGTTCAAGCGAGGTGCCCATGAAGCGATTCATCGAAGGCGAGTCCCGCGAGCAAGTCACCTTGCTGCCCGAGTGCCTTGACGACTATATCGGCCAGGACAACCCGGTGCGCGTCGTCGATGCTTTCGTCGAGGAGCTCGATCTTCTCGCCCTGGGCTTCCGCGGCGCAGACCCCGCAGCCACCGGCCGTCCCGCGTATCACCCCGGCGTTCTGCTCAAGCTCTACATCTACGGGTACCTCAATCGCATTCAGTCGAGCCGGCGCCTGGAGCGCGAAGCCCAACGCAACGTCGAGCTCATGTGGCTCACCGGCCGTCTGGCCCCGGACTTCAAGACCATCGCCGACTTCCGCCATTACAACGGCGCCGGCATCCGCAACGTCTGCAAGCGCTTCATCGGCCTGTGCCGTGACCTGAAGCTCTTCTCTCAGGCCATCGTGGCCATCGATGGCAGCAAATTCAAAGCCGTCAACAGCCGCGACGCCAACTTCACCCCGGGCAAGGTCGACGCACGCCAGCGTCAGATCGAGCAGAGCATCCAGCGCTACCTCGATGCTCTGGAGACTGCTGACCGCACCCAGCCGGCAGAAGTTGAAGCCAAGACCGAGCGACTGACGGACAAGATCCGCAAGCTGCGCGAGCAGATGCGTCAACTGGACGAGACCCGGGAACAACTGAAGGACGAGCCCGACGGTCAGCGCTCCACCACCGATCCCGATGCCCGGTCGATGAACTCACAGGCCAAGGGCACGGGCATGGTGGGCTACAACGTACAGACGGCGGTCGATGCCAAATACCACCTCATCGTGGCGCACGAGGTCACCAACATCGGCAACGACCGGGCACAGCTGAGCAAGATGGCCAAGGCGGCGCGCGAGGCCATGGGCACCAGGAAGCTGCAGGCCTTCGCCGATCGTGGCTACTTCAATGGCGTCGAGCTCAAGGCCTGCGAGGAAGCGGGCATCACGACCTACGTGCCCAGGCCGATGACTTCCGGGGCCAAGGCCGCGGGGCGGTTCGACAAGAGCGACTTCATCTACATCGCCAAGGACGACGAATACCAGTGTCCGGCCGGCGAACGCGCCATCTATCGGTTCACCACGCAGGAGAAGAACGGGCTGAACGCGCATTTGTACTGGACCGGTGCCTGCCCCACATGCCCGATCAAAGGCCAGTGCACGACAGGCGACTACAGGCGCATCCGCCGCTGGGAGCACGAAGAAGTGCTGGAGCGCGTGCAGCAGCGACTGGACAAGAAGCTCGATGCCATGACCCTGCGACGGCGCACCGTGGAGCACGTGTTCGGAACGCTCAAGCACTGGATGGGCTCGACGCACTTCCTGACGAAGACGCTGGCGCATGTGGGCACCGAGATGAGTCTGCACGTGCTGGCGTACAACCTCAAGCGGGTGATGCGGATTCTGGGGATGGCCAGGACGATGAAGGCGATGCGCTTGGTAGGGGTGTGAGCCTTCTTCAACGCATCAGCTCTTGTGCAGCGCATCGAATGCCTGCAAAACCCTCACACACACGAAACAAGACCGTCGGAACGCTTGACACGCCGTCAGAGCTCTGCAGCCGCGATGCTTCGGCATACTGGATGCATCGCCGACGTTTCCACACAGCCTCGGCC
>NZ_QPIB01000041.1 GCF_003671765.1 Xenophilus sp. E41
AGCGCAGCGGGATGGCATCGCCACCCGCACCGGTCACCTTCGACCCGAAGACGCGCTCGACGAGATTGTGCGGTTCTTCGAGGCGCGGGTTTCCGCCTTGCGACGGAGCGGGGTCGCTGCCGACCGGCTCATCCTCGATCCGGGGATGGGATTTTTCTTGAGCCCCGCACCGGAAACATCGCTGCACGTGCTGTCGAACCTTCAAAAGCTGAAGTCGGCGTTGGGGCTTCCGCTATTGGTCTCGGTGTCGCGGAAATCCTTCTTGGGCGCCACCGTTGGCCTTCCTGTAAAGGATCTGGGTCCAGCGAGCCTTGCGGCGGAACTTCACGCGATCGGCAATGGCGCTGACTACGTCCGCACCCACGCGCCTGGAGATCTGCGAAGCGCAATCACCTTCTCGGAAACCCTCGCGAAATTTCGCAGTCGCGACGCCAGAGACCGAGGGTTAGATCATGCCTAGCATTCACCTTCCGGCCGCCCGCTAGCGGACCCTGGTCAGGTTCCGCGAAGGTGGGCGCAGACATGCTGGGCTCGTCAGGATCAAACTGCACTATGAGGCGGCGGTTCATACCGCGCCAGGGGAGCGAATGGACAGCGAGGAGCCTCCGAACGTTCGGGTCGCCTGCTCGGGTGATATCGACGAGGTTGTGCGGCTGATGCACGACGCTGCGGCGTGGATGTCCGCCAAGGGAACGCCCGCCTGGGACGTCGCGCGGATCGACCGGACATTCGCGGAGACCTTCGTCCTGAGATCCGAGCTCCTAGTCGCGAGTTGCAGCGACGGCATCGTCGGCTGTTGCACCTTGTCGGCCGAGGATCCCGAGTTCTGGCCCGACGCCCTCAAGGGGGAGGCCGCATATCTGCACAAGCTCGCGGTGCGACGGACACATGCGGGCCGGGGTGTCAGCTCCGCGCTGATCGAGGCTTGCCGCCATGCCGCGCGAACGCAGGGGTGCGCCAAGCTGCGGCTCGACTGCCACCCGAACCTGCGTGGCCTATACGAGCGGCTCGGATTCACCCACGTCGACACTTTCAATCCCGGCTGGGATCCAACCTTCATCGCAGAACGCCTAGAACTCGAAATCTAACGTCCGTTCGGGCATCGAGGTCCATGTCGGGGTGGGACGGGCCCGTGGCTTCAAGATCACTTGCAGTCCGACCGCGATGTCTTGGTTGCGCGAGAGGTTGTCGACAGGCCATGCTGAGTGTGCGATGGTTGATCGCTTCCTCGCCGCTCTCCACGGCGACGATGGCCGCCGCCATCAGCAAGTGCGCCAGTTCCCCTATGGTGCCCTCGCTGCGTGTGAGCAGGTAGCGAGCCATGTCCAGCGTGGCAATTGGGGAAGGCCGGCGCAGCGGGAGCGAAGCGGCGAAGCTGGCCAGCAGTGAGCAGCAATCGTCGTTGGCCTCCCATACCGGCAGCATCATCGGCTCGAAGCGATTTTCCAACTGGTCATCGGAGCGGATGGCTAGGTAGGCGTCGCGCGTGCCTACCCCAACCAACGGGATGCGCAGTTCGTTGCCGAGGAAGCGCAGCAGGTTGAGGAATTCCCGGCGGTTGACGCTGTTGCCGGCCAGCACGTTGTGCAGCTCGTCGATCACCAGCATGCGCACGCCGACCTTGCGCAGCAGTGCCAGAGCCAGTTGCTCCATTTCCGGCAACCGTGGGCGTGGGCGCAGCGGCGCGCCCATCGCGGCGAGCAGCGCGACGTAGAAGCGGATCACGGACGGCTCGGACGGCATCTGCACGACCAACACCGGGATGTGCTCCTGGTCGGCGTCGGAGCTGGCCGGGTGGGTGCGGCGGAACTTCTCGACGATCATCGACTTGCCATTGTTGGTCGGGCCAACCAGCAGCAGGTTGGGCATGCGTTGCTTGTTTGGCCACGCATAAAGGGCTTCCAGCCGGTTCAGCGCCTCGACTGCGCGCGGATAGCCGATCCAGCGGTCGGCGCGAAGGCGCTGGATGCGCTCGTCCGCCGGAAGACGGGCCAAGCCCTGGGCCGCCGGCAGCAGGTGGGACAGGTCGATGATGGGATATTCGTCCACGGCTACCACTCCTCAATCTGGTCGAACGGTTTGGCGGGTGGCAAGTTGTCTGCCTGCGGGTCGGCAATATCCGTATCCGGCGGAACGGGCTTGTCCGGCCGAGCTGATGTCTTGAGGTGCTGGCGGCGATCCGCGTCACGCCGCGCCTTGCGTGTGGCCTTCTGCGCGCTGGTCACAATCTCACGCATCTGGCCGATCATGCGGAACAGCGCCGACTCATCCACCTGTTCGCGCCCTTGCTGCCGCAGTTTCGCCAGCGCCTGCCGTTGTTCCCAGAGGGTGACAGCCGGATGCGACAAGGTACGGTAGGGAATTTCCAGGTAATGCTGTCCCTCCGGTTCCAGGACCCAGATACGGCTGATGTCGCGCGGATCGCGCCGGATCAGAAAGGACGGCCAGCGTTCACGCCGCGCAATCCACGGCTTGAGCGCATCGGCGTAGTAGTGGATGTGGTCGATGACAAAGCCGGTGCGGGTCAGCGTGCGCCGGAGGATCGGCAGAAAATCGACCAGGAACGAAGTAGCGCGTGTGACGACGGCCGGTACGCCGACACGCGCCACGGCCTCGGCCCAGCGCGCGGCCGGCGGTTGGAGCAGGCCGTTGTGCACCGAACCGTGGTAGGTGCCGACCGCCAATGTGAGCCAGCGCTCTAGCTCGCGCAGCGTCAGGGCGGCCTTGTTTTCGGAATCGTAGTCGCCGCGCTGGTCAGGGTTGGAGAAGGTCGTTCCCGGCAGTTCGTCGTGAATCATCTGCATCGCCGTGCCGATGATCCGTTCCACGATGCCGCCATAGTGCGGCTGTCCCAGCGGGCGATAGTCCAGCCGGATGCCATGCTGCTCGCAACCCCGGCGCAGGGCCTCGCTCTTGAACTCGGCCGCGTTGTCTAGGTAGAGCAGCAAGGGCTTGCCGCTCATCTGCCAATCCATTTCCACGTTCAGTCCTTCCAGCCAAGGGCGCTTGTCGCAGGCGACATGCACGAGGCACAGGCCAACCGAAACGGCAGACGGCGCTTCCAGCGTGACGACCATGCCGAGCACGCAGCGGGTGAACACGTCGATGGCGAGGGTCAGGTACGGGCGGCCAATAGGTTGCCGGTCGCGGTCATCGACCACGATCAGGTCGATGACCGTATGGTCTATCTGCACCTGCTCCAGCGGCGCGGTCACGGCAGGAGGCTCGCCGCCCACACCTTGTAGGTCACGAGCGGCATCCTGGCCTTCCCGCCGGCGGATGACCTTGCGCGGGTCAAGGCTAGCGATCCGTAAGGCCACGGTATTGCGCGCCGGCACTCGCAGTTTTTGAGCCTTGCACACCTGAGTGACTTCGCGGTGAAAGGCCGCTAGGCTGCGCTTCTGCTTGGTCAGGAACCGCTTTTGCAGTAGCTCGTGGATGACGCGCTCGACCGGTTCCGGCAAGCGCCCCTTACCTTTACCTCCACCGGACTGGCCGGGCACCAGATCCGTCACGAGGCCGCTGCCTTGCCGGGCACGCCGGATCAGAACGTATACCTGGCGCCGAGACAAGCCCAGCGCCTGAGCCGCCATATCGGCCGCTTCGTGCCCGACCGTCTCCGACTGCGCCAACGGACTGATGATCTCCGCACGACGGCGCGCACGCTCCCAAGCCTCATCAGGCAGAGTGGCCACGCCTTGTTCTGGAATCCGTGGGGTGTCCGTCGCCATGCTCACCTCGCTTTGGTGCACACGAGTATTGAGCATAGTCGAGATTGGTGCAGATCACTTCTGATATTGAACTGTCAGGAGCTGGCTGCACAACAGCCATTACGCCCAATCAACTGGTGCAGTCGTCTTCTGAAAATGACAAAAACGGCACACTACGGAGTGTCTAGAAAACCACCGTTTTATGAACAACGATCTGACGTCGATCAGAGCATTAAAGCCTTCTGGCTTTCCCATAGTCGCCGGTAGGCCATCTCATCGTCGGTCGGCTCACGGTTGAGCTGCTCCAGCAACCAGGCCGCGCCGGCGGCCATTGCCTCGTCGCGGTCGAGATACTGGCCGTCGAGCGCGAAACACATGCCGCCCATCCGGTAGTTCACCTCCCACGCTTGGCCGTCATGGGTGCGGCACACGGCATAGGCGAAATAATCTTCCTTGGCGTTCATCTCCTCACACGCTGCTTGCAGCTCGGGACGGAGCGGTGGCAAGGAGTAGTGTCCGTTTCTCATACCTTCGTACCCTCCTGATCGGCAGCCGCCATCGCGTCAGCCTCGGTCAATGCGTCCTCGCGGAAGGCCCCCATGCGCACCGCCTCGGCCTGGCTCACTTCGACTGCCCATATCCGTTTCACTTGGGATGGGCTGCACCCGGCCAGTTCGGCCGTCCGGGTGATGCTGTGGCCGGACTTGCGCAGCGCGACAACCTGGGCATGGCGCTTCGGGTCAGCGCGGCGGCCCCGATACTTGCCGGCGTCCTTCGCCAGCTCGATGCCTTGGCGCTGGCGTTCGCGCCTGTCTTCGTAGTCGTCACGGGCCATCTGAAGGGCCAGCTTCAAAAGCATGTCCTGGACGGCCTCCAGAACGATTTTGGCAACGCCCTTGGCCTCGGCCGCCAGGTCGGATAGATCGACCACGCCGGGGACGGCTAGGCGTGCGCCTTTGGCCCGGATCGAGGCCACCAGGCGCTCGGCCTCGGGCAGCGGCAGGCGGCTGATTCGGTCGATCTTCTCGACAATGATCACCTCGCCCGATTGCAGATCGGCCACCATGCGCAGCAGCTCGGGCCGGTCGGCGCGCGCGCCGGATGCCTTCTCGCGGTAGATGCCGGCGACGTAGTACCCAGCAGCCTTCGCGACGGTGATGATCCCCTCTTGGCGCTCCAAATCCTGCGCGTCCGTGCTGACACGCAGATAGACCCGCGCCATCATTGGGCTGGCATTCATGTCAAAGCCCCTTCGGCTTGTAGACGGAGACAAAGTAGGTGAGCGCGGTCAGCGCGGCGAAGTGCAGCAGGAACGTCCAGCCGGCATGCACGCCCGGCGTGCGCCAGTGGTAAAACATCCGCAGGAGTTGGAACAGCACCTCAAGGGACACCATCCATCTGAAGATCGGCCAGACCAGTACCGTCGCCATCCATACGAACTTGACCAGGCCGGCCAGCAGCCCATGACCATCAACCTTCTGAACGCCAGGCACGGAAGCTGGGGCCGGCTTCACCGGCTCGGGCGCGGCGGGCTGCTCGACCTTCTTGGGGAACTTGATGACATTGGACATGGATAGGCGCGTTTGGGTATACCTAAGTGCGCCCACTATAGCCCGGCAGGCGCATTTAATAAAGTGCAATCTATATGCGCCTAGCTCAATGTGACAGCTTCAATAAGCCAGGTAAGACAATCAGCGTGAGGTATGCGATGGGCAAGAAGGAAACCGAGGAAGCAATTGAAGAAGCCCGACGGGGCGGCTTGAAGCGGTTCGATTCCGTCGAAGCCCTGTTCGCCGACCTGAACGCCGACGACACGCCGGAATTTGATGAAGGCAGCACGAACGTCTATGCCGACCTGGGCCGCCCTGACGCCGACGAAATGCAGGCCAAGGCCACGCTCGTAACCAAGATCAGCCAGGCCATCACGGCGCGGCAGTTGTCGAACGACCAAGCGGCGGCGGCTCTTGGATTGACGCTGGCCGAGCTGGGCGAGCTGCTGGCCGGCCGCTTCCGTGGGTATTCGGTCGATGACCTGGAACGCTTGGCGGCGCTGCTCGATGAGGCCGGCCGATGATTGACCCGAAGAACCTGGCAACCTGGCTGCATGAGAAGGCCGGCCCGGCCCATGACGCGCTGAAAGCCGACCCGGCCCGCGCCGTCTCGGCGGACCGGCTGCGCTACACGCTTGATGAACTGCAGGCCGAAGCCGAAGCCGAAGCATCCGGCCCGTGTCCATTGCCGCCGGAGCAGCGCGAATGGGTGGATGCCCCGGCCGTTGGCCGGGAGCTGCTGCCCGAGGACTTGCAAACCGTCGAAGCCATAGCCGCGTTCCTGGTCGACGCTGAAGCTACTGCCGACCCGGCCTATATCGAGCACGCCCGCGAAGTTGCGGCACGTGCGCGGGCCATGCACGGCATCAAATAGCGAAGCTGGCCAGCATCGCCATTTCTGGCGGTGCTGCAGGTGGATCTCATCGCCGGAAATGACGAGGCGAGATCCACGCCAAGGGGAAGGCGCAGGGCGGCCGTCATCGCTCGATCTGACGATGCTCGAGCACGCCGGCGCGCATCGTCGCTTCCAGCGATGCAGGCCCGAAAACGACAAGGGCGGCCACCGGCCGCCCTTGCTGTTCCTGGTGCGCGAGCCTACGCGGCGAGTGACTGCCGCACCGCATCCAGGGCCTGGCGGAAATCGTCCCGCGTGGCTCGGCCCGTCTCGGCCTGGTAGTACAGCACCATGAACATATTGGCGACGGCCTCAGCCATCGGTGAGAGTTGCCGCGCCGCGTCCTGGTCGATCCAGTCCAGGGCGGCGAGTTGCGCGGCCGCATGATGAACTGCCTGGGTTGCGATTGCGTTGGTAGGATTCAGGGTTGCCATGATTCACCTCTCTATCAGGTGGGTTGTGGAAGTGTCGGCCGGCCCCACGCCGGCCGGCGCGCTTTACCGCTGGCCGCTGCTGTAGAAGCCGGCAGCTTCTGCTAGCGGCGTGTTCCTGTTGCTGCCGCTGTAGCTGTTGCTCGATGACCTGGCCGCCGGCCTGGTGGCCTCGATGGCAGACGGAGCAGAGCGATCAACAAAGGCCGAAACTTCCGCCGCTGCATCAAGCTCGGTTGATTGATCGCCAGGCTGCTCAAACTCCACTGCCAGCCGCTGCACCTGGTCGAGCGCCAAGCAGTCGAAAAAGCCACTACGTTTCATAGTCACGCCTCCGATTTACCGTGCTCGCGGTTGGCGAACGCGGCCACTTCATCATCAGGATCGGCAGCGGCCGAATCGGCCCCTGCCAGGTTGTTGCCACCGAATGTCGGCACCGCCTCGACAGCGCCGGCCTGGTCGCTCTCCGCGCTCGCCCTGATCGCCGCCGCGATCTTCCCGCCGGTGGTGTCGGCGATGCGCTCGGCGGCGGCGTCGCGGATGCTGACGGCCTTGGCCTTCGCAACCTCTCCGACGCCTTGCATCAGGTTCGCGCCGGCGTCGGCTGTCACGCGGCCCGCCGTGCCAAGCGCCGATGCGGCCGAGGCCAGCAAGCCGGGGCCGGTGCTGCCTGGTGCGGCCTGCTGGCCGCCTTGCTGGGCTTTCTTGCTGCCGGCTTCGTCGCCACCCTTCGAGCTGGAACCTCCACCCGATTTACCGGGCTGCTGCCCATTGCTTCCACCTGAGCCGCTGGCACCGCTGCCCGAGCTGCTGCCGAAACCGGCGGCCTGTGCAAGTGGTGTAGTGGTGCCCGCACCTGAGCTTGACCCGCCACCAAAGCCAGCAGCTTGCGCAAACGAGCCTGCATCGCTACCGGAGTCGGAGCCACCGCCGAGCATGGGCATTCCGCCCGATTCACCGCCTGCGCTAGACCCTGCTTTCTCGAACGCTGCCTTGATCGCCGACATGCCGCCGGCGGCCGAGGCCGCACCACCCATCACGGCCGCGCCGGCCACGCTTGCCGCACCGGCGGCCATGCTCGCCGCGCCCATAGCCGCACCAATGGCAGCACCTGCGCCGAAGTTGCCGATGCCACCCGCGCCGCCGATACCCGAGCCGGTGATGATGCCGGCGACCAGAGGGGGCACACGATTGACCAGCATGAGCAGCGCCACGCAGAAAACCAGCATAACGCCCAGCTCTTCAAAGTTCAGCGTGCCGGTGTTCATCCTGGCGTAGAAGCTGGTAAGCAGATCATTCCCGATGCCGACCAGGAGCACCATCGTCATGATCTGCACGGCCACACCCAGCACGGTCTTGTAGTAGTTGATCGCCATGTCGGACGTCCAACGCGAGCCACCGAACCCCAGGAAAAAGATGCCCGCGTACATCAAAATCCAGCTCGACACGAGCAGCAGCAACATATTCACGGCAACGATGGTCAGCAGGATCAGGATGCCGAGGCTCAAGGCCACACCAATGACGCTATCGACAGGCGAGAAGGCCGACAGGTTGGCAAGGGCCTGTTTCAAGATCAGGAACCCCACATCCACGATGCCCGAGGGTGTCACCGAGGACACGCCAGAAGCCTGTTCCCCGAGCTGGCGCAGTGATCGAATGATCGAGCCGGCAAAGGTCGGGCCGTAGCGCAGCAGCCAGAGGAAGAAGCCGAAGAACAGGATGAACCTGATGAACTCGGCGAAGAACTCGCCAATGTCGGCCTTGCGCAGCGCCATGAAGCCGAACGTGATGACCAGCGAGATTGTGCCCAGCGTCCAGAACAAGAACATGGCCGCATTCATCACGGCGACCTGCCAGGAACTCGCCGCTGAGGCGAAGTCCGTCACTACCTGGTCAAGCATCCCCTGGTTGGTGAGCTGGGCCGATGCGGCGGTGGAGTAGAGCGCGAGGGCGACGCCGATCAGCGCCGCCTTGTGCAGTACTTTCATGGTTTTGCCTCCTGCCCCTTCGGGGTCGTCTGGTCGATCAGCTCCAGCCAGTTCTTCGGGTCTTTGGTCGGTGCAATGCCGCCGCCGGTGAGCGAGCGGCGTGCGCACTTCCCGGCAAAGGCTTCTCGCGTCGCCTTGTCCTTGATCTCCATGATCCTGGGAAGCTGACAGTTGGCGTCGCTCACTTCGGGCATGACCGGCGCGGGTGGCTGCTTCTCGCAGCCAGCCAGCAAGGCCGCCATGAGGGCGGCAATCAGCAGCGTTTTTTGCATGGTGTCTGCCCCCCGATCAGCGGATCAGCTCAAGCCAATTTCTCGGGCTGGCTGTTTTGCCGATCCTGGATTCCGTCGCTGTCGCGTGCGCCGCCTGCTGCCGGGCCTCAAGATCAGCCTGGGCCTGCATCCTGGCGGTCGCGGCGTTCTGCTGCGCGATCAGCAGGCCGCGGATTTGCAGAAGCTGGTTTGCCTGGTTGGCGGCGAGCTGATTGGCGAAGCCGATGGCCTGCATCTGGCCGTTCGCACCCTGCGCGGCGGACTGGAGCCGTTCGAGCTGGCGAGCATCGGCGGTCAGGTTGCGCTGCTGTTGCTCCAGACCCTTGAAAAGCGCGTCGTTCGCCCTCTTCTGGCTCTCGCTCGCCAGACTGCGGTTTTGCTCCATCGCGGCGCGCTCGGCATCCGAGCACCCGGCGGCCGAAAAGCACGGCGAACTACGGTAATAGGCCACGTCCTGGAACTTGCCCAGGTACGCATCGACGCTGCCGAGCTGATTCCTGTAGTAGTCCAGCGTGTTGACGGCGTTCATCAGTCCATTGATCGTGGACTGCGCCTGATCCCAAATATAGGCCGCCGGGGCCATCGTGTTTTGCAGCATGTTCTCGTACTGCTGCAATTGGGTCTGGTACTGCTCAATTTGCTTGAGCGTCTGCGCCACCGACTCGATGGCCGTCATGACGTTCTGCACCAGGTTGCCGCCGTCGATGACGGGGATGCCGGCCGAGGCCGGCGTGGTCACGATGACGCCAAGGAGGGAGGCGGCAAGCGCGGTTTTAGCCGCTAAAAAACGGACGTGTTTCATGGTCGAGTTCCTGGAATGTGATGAGCGGCTGCACTGCGCCTGCCGGCTGCCTGGTCGGCAACTGGCGGCGTTGGGCCATCACAGAGACAGCACGCCGTATCGCTGTCCCGGTACCCCGACCTGAGCGACACCGTAGCGCCCGGCCATTTCTGTTGAACATCGGTGTACGGGGGTGAAGCTCGCACTGCACCTCCCAGGTAGTGAAAGCGCTCGTCATCGACCACGCCCCTTGCCGTTCTCTTGGCGTTTGGCCCTCTTGGCCTCCATCTGCGCCCGTAGCCGCGCCTCGCGCTGCGCTAGTTCGGACGGTGCTGATGGTCGTACCTTGGCTGGCATCGGCGCTGGCCTCGGCGCTTGCGTCGGCCGCTGGGCTCCGCCCTCGATGTACAGACCGCCGAGCTGGCCCAGCGTGCGCAGGCCATGCCGACGATGCGGCGGTGGTTGCCGGCCGACAGGTGGCGCGCCGGGACGGACTCTGGCCTGAGCCTTCGCGGCCTCGACCAGCCGCCGACGCTCCAGGATCGGATCGGTGAAGACGATGGGCAGCCGCGCATCCACGGCCGCCCGGATCGCGGTGGCCTTGAACGCCACGCTACCGCTGACGGTGATGCGTTCGCCGTAACGCTCCATCGCCATGCGCAAGGCGGCTAACACGCCGGCGCGGTCGGCCTCACTGGACACGGCCAAGCGCTCGCCGTCATCACGCACGGCTGAGCTGCCGGCGCGGTAGATGATGGTGCCCTTCTTCGTGATGCTGTCGATCACCAAGGCACGACCGGCCTTCACCACACCCTCACCCTGAAGGGTGTCCCCCTTGAGGCCCTGAGCTGCCTCACGGGCGCGCAAGGCATCGATGGCCTGGCCGTCGCCGGCGATTGCCTGCTGCTTGAGCCAGTCGGCCCACGTGCGCCGGCTGTGCGCCAGATAGATAGCTGCCCGTTCCTGGTTGTGGCGCTCGTGGATCGCCGCCAGATCGGCGCGCAGTGCCGCGCTGGCCTGGCCGTACAGCAGTCGCTTGGTCAGCCGGCCATCGGTCAGGTGCTTGATCGCCGCCCGCCTCATCGCCGCCGCCTTCTTGGCGTTCTCCACGGCCTTGTCTTTCTGGCGCTTCGCCTCGGCCAGTGCGCCGGCCCTGGTCGCCGTGAGGCCCTGCTGTACGTCCTTGTACCGGGCGTAAAGCTCAGTCGTGTCCAGCCCACCACGCAAGCGCATCGGCTGGCCCTTCTGATAGCCGCGCCGCGTCGGCGCGGCCTGATGCTCGGGCGAAGCCTCGAAGACCCCGAAACGCTTCTCCAGCGCCGACTTGGACAGGTCACGGGCGACGGTGCTGGCCTTGATCGTGGTGCCGTCGCCGGCTTCGATGACCAAGCCATTGCCTCGGGCGCGCAACGTCAGGCCGTTCTCACGCATGACCTGGTGCAGTTCGGCCCAACTCGCCGCGCTCTTGATCTCGGCCAAGCATTCACGTTTGATCCAGCCGGACAGGCTTTCTTGGCCGGAATGCCGCTCCATGTCGGCGGCCCGCCCCTCCGCACCGCGCCGGCGCGGCTCGTGGTTGTCGCGCTCCAGGCCGTAGTCGCGCTCCAAGGTCATGCAGAGTTCCGCCAGCGCCCGGTGCGAGTAGTACGGCTCGTGCATCGTGTGCCGCGTCGGGTGAATCTTGTTGATGGCGATGTGGATATGCAGGTTATCGGTGTCGTTGTGGACGGCACTGACGCGCTGATGCTCGCTATAGCCCAGCCCGACGCAAATGCGTTCCTCAATCGCGCGCAGCGTGTCGGCGCCGGGCTGCTCGCCGGCCCGGAAGCTGACGATCAGGTGATAGGTCTTGTCGCCCTTGGCCCGCGTGTTCGTGTGCTGGGTCGCCAGAACCTCGGTGATGGCGTCCTGCACGGACACGGCATCGCAGTTCGTGATCTGCACCTGGCCCAGCCGGTGATCCTTGCTCTGCGCGTCGGTGACGTAGTTCACTAGGCCGGCGAAGTCGGACTTGCCCAGCGAGCGCATCGGCACGTGTTTGGCGATCATGGCCGGCCCGCCAGCGTTTTAGCGGCTAAAAAAATCATGCCCCCGCCCTCGGCTGCACCACGGATTTCATGAGGCGGCTCATTTCGTCCTGTGTGGATTCGATCCGGCCCAGCAACGCCAGGATGGTGGCCTCGCCGAACTTGGCCGTGCGCGCGTCATCCGTCAGCCAGAGCTTGAGCAAACCGCCAAGACGGCCAAGGTCGCCGTTGACGCGCACCAGCTCGCGCACGTGCCGGTAGTCCATGACACCCTTGATCTGGTAGCCCTGGCCCACGTCGCGCAGATAGCGCGCCACGCTGACGCCCGCCCTCTTGGCGTTCGCCTCGATCTCGGCCCGCTCTTCGGGCAGGCAATAGACCTTGATGGGCGGGCTGCCCTTCCTCGTCACCTTGTTCTCGTTGACCTCCATCTTGGCGTCCTCATGTCGTTGCCGGCGGTCGCCGGATGCCTCGCAGAGCAGGATGCCCGTTGAGCGCCGTAGGCGCGAATAAGGGAAAGTGAAGAGGAACACTGCGCTTGCGCGGTGGGCCTACTTCACACATCCTGCCCGCATCACGGCGTTGATTACTCCACGGAAAGCATCTCGAATCTGTCGCTGTGCATGTGCTGTTGATGCGCTATCGACGTGGAACAGCGTGCCGAGAGTGCGGTAATGGCCAGAAAGGGCCAAGAACAGCGCGGCGACAGCGATAGGGTTGCGTATCGGCAGCGCATCGACTGCACACTGACAGCGATGCAATGCGGTCATCAGAGCACCGCCGCGTTGTCGAGCTGCTGGAAGATTTGGGTCTTCACGATCTTGAGGCGTTGCCGCGTCATGATCGTGAGCGCCGGATCAGCCAGAGCCTCATCGAAGGTGCGGCGCTCCTGGAGCATTTCCGAGAAGTCGCGCCCGTAGGTTTCCGCCTTGAGTGTCGGAATCTGGATGATGGCCGACACGCGAGCCTTGTTGTCCGTGTACGCCTTCATCTTCTCGAAGCCCTTGCCTTCGCTTTCAATCGGCCCCCAATAGGGATTGAGCCAGACGACGAACGTGCATTCCGCCGGAAACTGCGCCGCGAGCTGGGCAAGTCCCATCAGCGTGTCCTTGAATGCCTGGCCGCCGGTGACGACCGTATGCACCACGAGTTCGTGGCCCATGTCCTGGAGCATCGCTGGAACCTGATTCCCGATGAGGTAGCTGGACAGCGGCACGAACGAGCTGGCCCCGTTGTCGACGATGACCTCGCCGTCCGCCAACGCGATCATTTCGACCAAGGCGTCGAAGGTGCGTGTATTGATCTCGTCGCCATCCATGATGTCGAGTCGACGCACGTTCAGGGCTTTGTACCCCTCAAAGGTCGAATTGACCGGATCGGTGTCGATGCAAAGTGGCTTTGCGCCCTTGCTCGCTTTGTACTGAGCAAGAGTCGCGGCAATCATCGATTTACCGACACCACCCTTGCCTTGAAGAACCATGTGAATTTTGGTCATTAGATCAAGTCCTTATCTTCCATTCTGGGGTTGTAGTGAAAACTGCGAATTCCAACGGGCTCGACTGGTTTTCTCGGCTCGTGGATCGGCTTGTTCGGGCGCTCATTGCTTCGCTTCACCGGCACCGGCTTGCTCTGCTCGGCCGACGGATTCGTGATGTGTCGGCGAACGTGCTTGAGAAAGGTCTCGTAGCGGAATGACACGCGCCCAGCTTCGTGCAGGTGTTCCCAGATGGTCTTGAGCGCGTAGCCGGCGGCGGTCGCTTCGATCACATCGGCACGCACGGCCAGAAAGGCCGCCAGGGCCTCCCTGCGCTTGGGCCTTGCGGCTTGGTCGCGCTGCGCAACCCAGGCGGCCAGCTCTTCCCGAAAGCTCTTCGTCACCTCGCCGCCTGCCTTTGATCCATCGGCCATCGCGTCACACCTCGTAGCCGTGCGAGCTGAAGACCTGCGCCATGTTCGCGCCCTCCCAGCTTCCAGGACGGGTGATGACCATGCCGGTATCCTCGGCCAGCATCGCCAGAAGCGACGCGACAGTGAGGGGGCCATGGCTGGTGTAGCCGTCAAAACGGGCGTTCGCAGCGGTGCACCTCTTGGCGAGTTCGTGCAGGCTTGCCGCCGTGGCTTCGCTGACTTGAATCGTTATCCGCTTCATCAGTCCTCCCCACGACCCAACGAAGGGGAATCCTCGCCCACGGCCAGAGGGCCGGGGCGGCGGGCCAGTTCGCCCGACAACTTGCGCGCTTCGATCCACTGCTCGACCTCGGCCAAGTCCCAAGCCACATTGCGGCTGGTGAGGGTGATGCGATGTGGAAACTCTCCCCGCAACTCCATGTTGTAGATGGTGCGGTCTGACAGCGGGATCATCGCCAGCAGCTTCTTGCGATTGATGAGGGTCTTGCCCTTCACCACCTCGGCAATGGGCTGGCGTGGTTTTTCTGTTGCGTGCATCTTCTGGCGTATTCAGTCACTTGCGAACGAGTGCCTGATGTTGCCCGGACAATCCTAAATCTTCAGCAACTTAATTATCCAATTAGGTTGACATCAAAATTCTGCTGCTTTTGCGTTGTATGTTGTAGCGCTATACAACATACAACACGCTACAACGAACCAAATCCATCTGGCGGCCGCCATCGTCGGAAGTAGCGATGCTGGCCAGTTTGTCTGGCCTGGTCAGCCTGAACCCGCCGCCCCTTTTCTTGGCGTTCAACCTGCGACCGTTCCGACAGCGCGGCAATCTGTTCGTGGCGCTGCCGTTGGCCGGCCTGGCAGCGTCCAGGAAGCCCACAGGAGCGTTTTCAGGAGCAGGAGCGCCCTCTCGGCCTCGCCTTGCCGTTTTTTTCGTCCTAAGCGTTTCTGGCGCGTTCGGCGCGGCGTGTGCCGCGCCACTCTCAGCTCACCGGCCTGAGGCCGGCACGATTTGTCGGAGGAGGAGCCACCGCATAGCGGTGGGGGAACCCCGCAGGGGTGCCCCGGCGAAGCCGCCAGCGCACGAACTGTCAAGTTGTCCACAGCCCCGCCGACGTTAAAGATCTTTAAGTTAAAAAGACAGTTAAAGGCGCGCGCGCGTTACAGGTTTCAAAAACCCTTGCGCGACAATGCCTTGTGGGGTGGGCGTGCAGGTAAAAGCACGAAGTTGGGTGCAGGTGAAAGCACGATACGAGTGCAGGTAAAGGCACGCTCCCATCCACAGATGGCGCAGGTGAACGCACGTGCCAATCCACAGAGATCACCCCTGGAAGCCCGAAGTCAAGTGCAGGTAAAAGTACGTGCCCTGCGTGGAAGCACGTGTTAGCCGGATCGCTTCCCGGTCTTCCGGGTATGGGCCTTCTCGTGGGCCAGCAGCGAAGCATGCGGCCTCCCAGCCAGCATGTCCTTGGCCTCGGCGATGCGGCCCTTGGGGCCATTGGCGTAGAACGTCACCATGTCTCGGCCGCCGTCGAACGCCATGAGAAAGTCGGGCAGTACGCCAGATTCGGCCAGCGAGCGCATTGCCGCACGGAAATTCCGCAGCGCATCGGTGCTACCGCACTTCTGGTGTAGGACGGCCAGCGACACGCGCCAGCTTGGTTGACGACCGCAGTGCTTTCGCGCCAGCTCGTAGATGCGCCGGTCAAGCGGTTTGCGCAGTCGGTAATAGCTGCGCGAGAGCGTGAGGAATTCGCCGGCGTCGATGGCTCGGAACAGCCATTCCGGTAAGGTCACTTCCAGCGACACCATGCGACCGTCGTTGGGTGACTTCTCGATGATCTTGGCCGATTCCACCAGGCCCCAGAACGCACGAGTGCGCAGCCCGCCTGTCTCGATGTTGGTTTCGACCCGCGTGCCGGTGAGCCGCCCAAGCATCTCGCCCGCCCGCTCGTAGGCGCGGCCACTGGTGTCGCGGTTGGTGGCCGTGAGGAAGTCGTACATGGTGAGGCGCACCGTGCGCGAGATTCTTGCCCCGCGGTTCTTCGCCTCGACGAGCTGGCCGGCGCAGTAGAGCCACAAATCCTTGTCGTGGATCGTTGCGCAACCGTCCGGGCCGGGCTTCACCGTCACGGTGTTGCCGTTGCGCTCGTAGGTACGCACGCGAGTGTCGCCAGCCTTCAATGCGAACAACGGATGTTCCATGCTGGCGAGGTCATCTTTCGGCGCGGCATCGGGGATGCCGAGCGTGAAGAAATCGCCCTGCCTGCCACGGTCAGGCGCAAGGTGTGTTGTGGGCTCAGCGGCTGTGCGCTCGTCCTTCTCGTCACGGGGCGAGCGGAGCGGCCCCGGTGATGAGAAAAGCGAGTCCGGCATTCATGGTCTTCAATTGATCACCACAAGGCTAGCCGTCACACCAATTGACTGTCAGCGATTTAGTTGTACACTTTGGTTGACATGGAAACGGAAGATCAAGCGAGAGAACGCCTAGGGCGGTACTACATCCATATCTGGGATGGATGCGCGCCCATCGTTTCTCAAGCGATCAAAGAGTTCCGAGAGCGCTGGAAACCCTACTCCGCGTCCTCGCGCCAGTACCCCATCGTCCGACTGGTAGAGGAACGCATCGATCCCGCCGTGGCGGCGTACATGGCGACTCTTCCGGCGCGCTACTCGGGCTTCGTGCCCGGAGCCAGCGCACGGGCAGGACTCAGCACCATCATTCGTCAAGTGGGGCTTGATGAGATGGTTCGATTGCAGCGGTGGTTGCTGCGTAACTTCATCAAAACGGAGAACAACTGGACTGCCAGAGATCAGCGCTTTATCGCAACCATCGAATCCTTAATCGAACTGATTTGGGACTGCGCCTGCAAAAGACCGACACGATCCAAGATACCAGGCGAACACCAGCTCCCTTTGCTCCCTTTCGGGAACGCGCAGCGTCGTCAAGGTTTTTGTAGGTTCTGCGGAGCGTTGACGGAATTAGCCTCGTTCATCGAACATGGAAATTGGCCTCGGGGGGATCAAGAGAAACTACGCTTGAGCCACCGCTACTGTGCCGAGCATCGGCCAATGCTCCCGGATGGCACCCAGAATCCAGCCTATCGACGCGCCATGCGTTCGGCGGATCACTTCGATCAGGAGCTACTGCGGCTGAGCAAGCAAAGCGCCAAACCGGAGAAGCTGCGTGCGGCCTCAGGGGATCGGGCTGTTGACCGCTACATCCAAGGCCATGTGGCCCAAAAATCCTTGCAGCCCGTCGACAAGGCCGAGTTGAGAAACCAGGCGCGCCTGATGGCCGACAAGAGGCTGACCGACCGAAAGAAGGCGATCATCATGATGATCGCCTCGGGACAGAGTAAAAAACAAGTCGCAGACGCCCTCGGGATCAGTCGCCAGGCCGTTTACAAGGCCCTGGCAACGATCTCGAAAGACTTCCATCTCGACGAAGCACAGTGACGGCCATCGACCTCGGCGGGCTGCTTTTTAGCGGCTAAAACGCCTTCCTGGCTGTCCAGCCGTCGATCATGTCCGCCCAGTCTTGCAGCATGGCGGTGCGTTGCTCGCGGTATTCAGCCTTGTTGTAGACGGCCCTGACACCACGCTGTTCGTGCGCCAGGCACTTCTCGATCCAGTCGGTGTTATAGCCCGCCTCGTGCAGCAGCGTGCTCGCCGTGCGTCTCAGGTCGTGCGGCCCGAACTTGCCAAGGGTCTTTCCTTCCTTCTGCGCCAAACGGTACGTCAGCGTCAGCACCTGGTTGAGCGTGGCGCTGCTCATCGACGTGTCCGAGTCGTACCGCGACGGCAGCACATAGTCCGATCCGCCGGCGAAGGTCTTCAGGGCAATGAAGATATCCAGCGCCTGCCTGGACAGAAAGACCAGGTGCGGATTGCGCCGCTTCATCCGCTCCTTCGGGATCGTCCAAAGCGCCTCGCTGAAATTGATCTCGCTCCACGTCGCGTTTGTCAGCTCGCTTTTGCGCACCATCGTCAGCAACAGCAGCTTGGCCGCCGCCCGGATGGATGGCGTCGTGCCGATGCGCTCCATGTACTGGTACATCAGCCCGATTTCGTCGGGCGTCAGCGCGCGGTCGCGCGGCTCGAACTTGGCGATGCTGGTGGGGCGCACCAGCTCGGCGGGGTTCTCGACCTTCTGGCCGCGCTCGATGGCCCAGCGGTAGACCTGGAGCACCACCTCGCGGGCATGCACGGCCGTGGCCGGCGCACCGCGCTCCACGATGGCATCGGTCAGCGCCCGCAAGTCCTCGTGGGTGATTTCGACCAGCTTCTGATTGGCGAACTTGGGTTTCAGCTCGCGCTCGTAGACCGCCCGGCGCATGTCGCGGGTGGAGTCGGCCATCTGGTAGCCGCGCAGCCACTTTTCGGCCCAGGCGTCGAAGGTCTCGGCATCCTTGATGCGGGCCTTGTCCCGCGCCTTCTCCTTGGCCGGCGACTTCCCGACCGCGATCAGCTTCTTGGCCTCGCCCAACTGCTCGCGGGCTTCCGACAGGGTGATGCCGCCGACGCCGTAGCGGCCGAAGGTGATGGTCTCCTGCCTGCCGTTGATGGCGTAGTTGTAGCGAAACGAGATCGCCCCGGCCGGGGTGACGGCCACATAGAGGCCGTCACGGTCGTTCACCTTGTAGAGCTTGTCCTGCGGCTTGAGATTGCGCAACTTGGTATCAGTAAGCATGGGCACCCTTCTTTTCAGGCCGCCGATACCATGCTTACAAACTCTCGGAATCCCGCCTATTTTTCCTTATAGATCAACGATCTATCGGATTTCCATACCATGACAGCTCGTGAAGCGACGACATGGTATCGAAGCAGGATCATGGCATCGGCTCAGCCAGTGCCATGCACCATACCATGAAAAATTCGTGCTTGGCGATGCCAAAATCTTCCAGCCGTTGCCAGACAGCAAACCAAAAAATCCATTTACATCAATGACTTATAAGTGGTTTCTTGCCTGCCATTGCTTGCCGCTGCCAGACGCAAAATCACTCCCACTCGATCGTCGCCGGCGGCTTGGAACTCACGTCGTAGGTCACGCGGTTGATGCCGCGCACCTCGTTGATGATGCGGCCCGACACCTTCTTGAGCAGCGCGTAGGGCAGCTCGGCCCAGTCGGCGGTCATGAAGTCGCTGGTCTGCACGGCGCGCAGGGCCACCACGTAGTCGTAGGTGCGGCCGTCGCCCATCACGCCGACGCTCTTGACCGGCAGGAAGACGGTGAAGGCCTGGCTGGTGAGTTCGTACCAGGTCTTGCCGCTGGATTCGTCGCGGAAGTTGCGCAGCTCCTGGATGAAGATGTCGTCCGCGCGGCGCAGCAGGTCGGCGTATTCCTTCTTCACCTCGCCCAGGATGCGCACGCCCAGGCCGGGGCCGGGGAACGGGTGGCGGTACACCATCTCGGGCGGCAGGCCCAGCGCCACGCCGAGTTCGCGCACCTCGTCCTTGAACAGGTCCCGCAGCGGCTCGAGCAGCTTCAGACCGAGCTGCTCGGGCAGGCCGCCGACGTTGTGGTGGCTCTTGATGGTGACGGCCTTCTTGCTCTTGGCACCGCCGGACTCGATCACGTCGGGGTAGATGGTGCCCTGGGCCAGGAAGGTGGCGCCCTTGTGGCCGCCCGTGCCGGCCTTGAGCTTGGCCGCCTCCTGCTTGAACACGGTGACGAACTCGCCGCCGATGATCTTGCGCTTGGCCTCGGGGTCGCTCACTCCGGCCAGCTTGCCGAGGAAGAGCTCGCTGGCGTCGACGCGGATCACCTTGGCGTGCAGCTTGCCTTCGAACATCTCCATGACCATGTCGCCCTCGTTCAGGCGCAGCAGGCCGTGGTCGACGAAGACGCAGGTCAGCTGGTCGCCGATGGCGCGGTGGATCAGCGCCGCGGCCACCGACGAATCGACGCCGCCCGACAGGCCCAGGATGACCTCTTCGTCGCCGACCTGCTCGCGGATCTTCTGCACCGCCTCCTCGATGTGGTCGCGCATGACCCAGTCGGGCTTCGCCTCGCAGATGTTGAGCACGAAGCGCTCAAGGATGGCCTTGCCCTGCACCGTGTGCGTGACTTCGGGATGGAACTGCACGGCGTAGTAGCGGCGCGCCTCGTCGGCCATGCCGGCGATGGGGCAGCTCTCGGTGCTGGCCATGAGCTTGAAGCCGGGCGGCAGCTCGGTCACCTTGTCGCCATGGCTCATCCACACGTTGAGCATGCCGTGGCCTTCGGGCGTGGTGAAGTCGGCGATGTCCTTGAGCAGCGCGGTGTGGCCGTGGGCGCGCACGGCCGCGAAGCCGAACTCGCGCTTGTGGCCGCCCTCCACCTTGCCGCCGAGCTGGTGCGCCATGGTCTGCATGCCGTAGCAGATGCCCAGCACCGGCACGCCGAGCTCGAACACCGCCGGCGGGCACTTGTCGGTGGTCTCCTCGTACACGCTGGCATGACTGCCCGAGAGGATCACGCCGCGCAGGTGGCCGTCGGCCGCGTATTCGCGCACCCATTCGTCGGTCACGTCGCAGGGATGGACTTCGCTGAGCACGTGCGCCTCGCGCACGCGGCGCGCGATGAGCTGGGTGACCTGGGAGCCGAAATCGAGGATGAGGATCTTGTCGTGGGTCATGGGTACCGCGCTTCGATGGAATGGATGCTTCGCTGAAACAACAAGGCCGGTGCACTGCACCGGCCCTGTCCTCGGAGTAGAATCACTCCGCCCGGTAGTTGGGTGCTTCCTTGGTGATCTGCACGTCGTGCACGTGCGATTCGCGGATGCCGGCCGAGGTGATCTCGACGAACTCGGCCTTGTTCTTCATCTCGTCGATTGTGGCGCAGCCGCAGTAGCCCATGCTGGCGCGCACGCCGCCGGCCATCTGGTAGATGATCGAGACGATGGAGCCCTTGTAGGGCACGCGGCCCTCGATGCCCTCGGGCACCAGCTTGTCGGTGTTGGGGTTGCCGGTGGTCGATTCCTGGAAGTACCGGTCGGCACTGCCCTGCTGCATCGCGCCGATGGAGCCCATGCCGCGGTAGCTCTTGTAGCTGCGGCCCTGGTACAGCACGATCTCGCCGGGCGCCTCTTCGGTGCCGGCGAACATGCTGCCCATCATGACGGTGCTGGCACCGGCCGCGATGGCCTTGGCGATGTCGCCCGAATAGCGCACGCCGCCGTCGGAAATGAGGGGCACGCCCGTGCCCTGCAGCGCGGTCGCCACGCTGTCCACCGCCATGATCTGCGGCACGCCCACGCCAGCCACGATGCGGGTGGTGCAGATGGAGCCCGGGCCGATGCCGACCTTGACCGCATCGGCACCCGCCTCGACCAGCGCCAGCGCGGCGGCGCCGGTGGCGATGTTGCCGCCGACGACGTCGATCTGCGGGTAGTTCTGCTTCACCCAGCGCACGCGGTCGATCACGCCCTTGCTGTGGCCGTGCGCGGTGTCGACCACGATGGCGTCGACGCCGGCCTTGACCAGCGCCTCGACGCGTTCCTCGGTGCCCTCGCCCACGCCCACGGCCGCGCCGACGCGCAGGCGGCCCGAGGCGTCGCGCGCGGCATTCGGGAAGGTGGTCTGCTTGGTGATGTCCTTGACGGTGATGAGCCCCTTGAGGCGCCAGTCGCCGTCGATGACGAGCAGCCGCTCGAGCTTGTGCTTGTTGAGCAGCGCCTTGGCCTCGGCCGGGGTGGTGCCTTCCTGCACGGTGATGAGCTTGGCGCGTGGCGTCATGATCTCGGTGACCGGCACGTCGTAGCGCGTCTCGAAGCGCAGGTCGCGGCCCGTCACGATGCCCACCACCTTGCCGCCATCGATGACCGGGAAGCCCGAGATGCCCAGCTCTTCCGACAGTTGCAGCACCTGCAGCACCGTGTGCTGGGGCGTGATGACGACCGGGTCGCGCAGCACGCCGGATTCGTAGCGCTTCACCTTGGCCACCTCGGCCGCCTGCTGCTGGGCGGTGAGGTTCTTGTGCACGATCCCGATGCCGCCTTCCTGCGCGATGGCGATGGCCAGGCGCGCTTCCGTCACCGTGTCCATGGCCGCGGAGACCAGGGGCAGGTTGAGCGAGATGTTGCGGGAGAAGGGAGTGGCGAGCGAGGTGTCCTTGGGCAGGACCTGGGAGAAGGCGGGCACCAGCAACACGTCGTCGAAGGTGAGCGCTTTGCCAAGAAGGCGCATGGGTAAGGCTCCAAAAGACGGATTGTAACGATGCCGCGGGTTTTCCCGCGTCGGGCCGGGCCTTCGTCCGGCAGGCGGCGTTGCGATTTGGTGGCAGTTTCGCGCGCCCGCCTCCCCTGCCGAGCGGCCTCGAGTGTTGCTAAACGTAAGGCGGGGCTACACTGCCGGAATGAAGTTCGCTCCTTTCTGTGTGCTTGCCTGTGCGCTCGCCCTGCCCCTGGCCGCAAGCGCCCAATGGCAATGGATCGACAACCAGGGCAAGAAGGTCTTCAGCGACCAGCCGCCTCCCGCCGACGTGCCGGACAAGAACGTGCTGCGGCGCCCGGGCGGCAAGGCGGCCCCTGCGGCGCCCGCCGCGGATGCCCCCAAGGCGGATGCCGCCGCTGCACCCGCACCGAAGGCGGCCGGTGTGGACAAGGAACTCGAGGAGAAGGCCCGCAAGGCCGAGGAGGCCGAGAAGGCCAAGCGCGCTGCCGAGGAGCAGAAGGTTGCCAAGGCCAAGGCCGAGAACTGCAACCGCGCGCGCCAGGGCAAGGCCACGATGGACAGCGGCATGCGTGTCGCGCGCATGAACGACAGGGGCGAACGCGAGATCATGGACGACCAGGCCCGCGCGGCCGAGCAGCGCAGGCTGCAGGAGATCATCAGCGCGGACTGCAAGTAGGCCGGTTCGCGCCCGGCGATTGGGGGAAATTCCTGCCCCTTCGAGGGCCGGCCGCTCAGTAGCCGGCCTTGCCGCCCTGGCGCCGCTGTGCGAACAGGCCGGCCCTGCGGCTGCCCTGGCGCTGGAAGCGCTCGCGGCGCGCCACCTTGGGGTCCACGGCCAGCGGGCGGCACAGTTCCACGCGGTCGCCCGCGGCAAGCGCCTGGTCCCAGGCGGCGGCGCGTCCCCACACGCCCGGCTGCAAACCGGCCCAGTCGAGTTGGGGATGTTCGCGACGCAATGCGCTCGCCTCGACCGCCTCCCGCAGCGTGCAGCCCTCGGGCAGGCGCAGCACCTGCTCGAACACCACGCGCGGCGCGGGCGCACAGCAGAGGGTGACCTCGATCACGCGGGCTGGCCGTAGATCTGCTCGGCGCGCTTGACGAAGGCCTCGACCAGGCTCGAGGCGATCTTGTCGAACACCGGCCCCACGAGCGCCTGCAGCGCGAAGTTGCTGAAGCCGTAGCGCAGGTCGAGCTCGACGCGGCAGGCACGCTCGCCCTCTTCGCCGACGGGGTTGAACTTCCAGACGCCGTCGAGGTTGGAGAACGGCCCGTCGACGAGCTTGAGCTGCACCTCGCGGCCGGGCACATGCGTGTTGCGGGTGGTGAAGCTCTGGCGGATGCCGCCGAAGGACAGGCCGACCTCGGCCGTCATGCCGGCTTCGTCCTGCTCGATCACGCGGGCGCGGTCGCACCAGGGCAGGAACTCCGGATACCGGGCCACATCCGTGACCAGCGCGTACATCGCTTCGGCGCTGTACCAGATGAGGACGGACTTGTGGACGCTTTTCATAGAATCGCCGCTGTGTGCGGCTGCCGATTGTAGGGAGGCCATGCGCCCCAACATTGACAGACATGGCCACCAAAAAACCTGAGACCCCCGGCAACGCGCGCATCGCCGACAACAAGAAGGCCGCGTTCAACTACTTCTTCGAGGAACGCTTCGAGGCCGGCATGGTGCTCGAGGGCTGGGAAGTGAAGGCTTTGCGCGAAGGCAAGGTGCAGCTCACCGACGGCTATGTCGTGATCCGCGACGGCGAGATGTTCATCATCGGCTGCCAGATCAACCCGCTGCGCAGCGCCTCCACCCACGTCAACCCCGACGCTGTGCGCACCAAGAAGCTGCTCCTGCACAAGGAACAGATCAAGCGCCTCACCGGCAAGGTCGAGCAGAAGGGCTACACGCTGGTGCCGATCAACCTGCACTGGAAGGCCGGCAAGGTGAAATGCGACATCGCCCTGGCCAAGGGCAAGGCCGAGCACGACAAGCGCGATGTCATCAAGGACCGCGAAGGCAAGCGCGAGGTTGAACGCGCGATGAAGAACCGCCAGCGCTGAAGTTTTTTTGGCGCGGCATGGAATAAACCGCCCCGCCCCGGTGTTCATGCAGTCAGAAGGCGCGCTTCCCGCGCCGTCGTGATCCACTCGCCACCTGCATGACCGACGGCACGGCCGCCCTCGTTGCCCACATCCCCAGCCTGCGCCGCTATGCGCGCGCGCTGACGGGCGATGCCTGGCTGGCCGACGACCTGGTACAGGACACGCTGGAGCGGGCCTGCGACAAGTGGCGCCTGTGGACCGCGGGCACCGACCTGCGGGCCTGGCTCTTCACGCTCATGCACAACCTCTTCGCCAGCCAGGCCCGCCGAACGCCGTCGCCGCGCGCGGCCCTGGACATCGACGAGCTGGCCGAGCAATTGCCCGCTCCCGACGCGCCGCCCGAGCGCCGGATCGACCTGCAGCGCTGCCTGCTCCAGCTGCCGGACGAGCAGCGCGCCGTGCTGCTGCTGGTGGCGCTGGAAGACCTGTCCTACGACGACGTGGCGCGCATCCTCGGCGTGCCGGCGGGCACCGTGATGTCGCGTCTGTCGCGTGCCCGGTCCCGGTTGCGCCAGTTGATGGAAGGGGTTTCACCCACCGATGCCGCCCCGGCGCCGGCCCGCCCGCCCCTGCGGCGCCTGAAGTGACCGTTCCCGCCATGCCCACGCCGCCCATCGCTCCCGATCGACCGGACGAACCCGGGGACTGGCCCGCCCAGCGCGAGGCGCTGCGGGGCCTGCACCGCGAGGTCCTCTCCGAACCCCTGCCGCCGGCCTTGCAGGCGGCCGCCGAGCGCCTCGGCCGCCACCGCGCGGCCGTCGAGCGCCGCGCCCGCTGGACGACATGGGGCGGCATGGCGGCCGCGGTGCTGGTGGCCTTCGGCGTCGGCTGGGTGGCCAACGCCCAGTGGCAGGCGCGCCCTGCGATGTCCCTCGCGCGGGCGCCCGCGGCCCAGAGCTTCGTGCGCGACGCGACCGCGGCCTACGTCGTCTATTCCCCCGAGAAGCGGCACCCCGTCGAAGTGGCCGCCAGCGAGCAGCAGCACCTGGTGCAATGGCTGTCGCGCCGGCTCGACCGCCCGCTGAAGCTGCCCGACCTGTCGGCTCAGGGCTACGCGCTTGTCGGCGGCCGTCTGCTGCCGGGCGACGACGGTGCGCGGGCACAGTTCATGTTCGAGAACGCAGCGAGCCAGCGCGTGACGCTGTACCTCGGTGCGCTCGACGACAAGGCCACGCCGTCCGCGCGCGCGAGCCAGGAGACCGCCTTCAGCTTCGCGTCCACGGGCGCGGTGCCCAGCTTCTACTGGGTCGACCGCGGCTTCGGCTATGCGCTGAGCGCGCCCCTGTCGCGCGAGGCCCTGCTGAAGCTCGCCACCGAGGTGTACCGCCAGCTCTGACCTCGGGGCCGCCTTCGCGGGCGGCCTACACTGCCCTGCCCTTTGTTCAACCAAGGAGAAAATCCAATGAAACTGCTCAGCGCTTCGATCCTCGCCGCCGCCCTGCTTGCCGGCTGCGGCAGCATGTCGAGCTCTCCGGCACCCGACACGCCGACCCGCACCGTCGACGGCGTGCTCATCGGCCCGACGGGCATGACGCTCTACACCTTCGCGCGCGACACCGCCGGCAGCGGCAAGTCGGTCTGCAATGCGCAGTGCGCCACGAACTGGCCGCCGCTGATGGCGCCCGAGTCGGCCAAGCCCATGGGCGGCTACTCGGTGGTGGTGCGTGACGACGGCAAGAAGCAGTGGGCCTACAAGGGCCAGCCGCTGTACTACTGGGCCAAGGACGCCAAGGCCGGCGACCGTACGGGTGACGGCATGCTGCAAGGCGCCTGGAAGGTCGCGCGCCCCTGAGCGCCTTGCCGCGTCCATGGAAAAAGCCGACCTCGGGGTCGGCTTTTTTTTGCGCGCCTTTCGAAGGAAATCGGGCTAGAACGCCCGCCACTCGGGCGCCTATCGCTATCACTTCGATAGCAATCGCGGCCTGCTGCCTGTCAGCACCGGCCCTTCTTCGCCTGCCCCGGCGGGCAGTGGTAGCCACCGTGCGGGCCGTCATCGTGGGGGCCTTCATGGCGACCCGGCCCGCGACGCCAGTCGGGCTCGACCCAGCGCCACCCGCCGTCCGCGGCCACCCAGCGGCCGGGCACGTAGTCGTAGTCCGGTCGGGCCGCCTGCCAGTAGCCGGCGCGCCAGGCGTAGGCGTTGCCTGCCCATTGCCAATGGCCCGGGACCCAGACCTGCCCGGGGCGCGGTCCGGGCATGCGCTCCATGCGTGGCGGAGGCGGAGCCACCGTCACCACGCCGGGCACGTTGATGTTGACGGACACCTGGGCGCTGGCAACGATGGGCGCCGCGGCGGCGGCCAGGGCCAGCACGAGGAGGGACAGCTTGGGAGTCATCGTGGATTCCTGTTGTTGTGGGCACGCTGCTCAACGTGGTGGGCGGCGCGGCCGTTGTCGGACAACGCCGATCGCGCGGCATCCGCATTGCGCCTTGCATCGACCCCGCAGGGCCAGGCTCAGCGACCGTTGCGTGCCGCCAGTTCGCACAGCGCTTCGCAGCGCGTGTCGGCCATCGCGGCGGCGATGCGCTGCCACTTCACCTGCCGGGGCCCGCCCTCCCGTCCCTGGCCAACGGCCAGGTCGCGTGGCACGGCCCGTGCCGCCACCGCCAGGGCCCGCACGTGCACGGACACCGTCTCCGCCAGCGCAACCAGCAGCGCATCGACGTTGACCGGGCGGATGCGGGCGTCCGGCAGCGCAGTGGCCAGGCTCGCGTAGAGCTGCAGGATGGTGGCCTGCCCGCGCCGCAGGCCGCCCAGGCGCAGTTGCGCCACGGTGCGCGGATCCATCTGGCGCAGGGTGGCTTCGGCCAGCGGCACCTGCTTGGCGATGCAGCGCGCCACGAAGGGCTGCAGCAGCGCCAGCTCGTCCTGGTAGGTGGCCGAGTTGTCGATCACCACCGAAGCGACCAGTTGGCCGTTCTGCAACGCACCGAAGGTCTGGTAGGCCACGACCGCGGACTGCGCGCGGTCGCAGGCGTCCGAAAGGGTCGGCAGGTCGACGCCGGACTGCGCCGGCAGGAAGGTCGACGAATCGGCCAGGGTGTGCAAGGCGTCGGCCGCCTCCGGCTCCGCCAGCCGCGGCAGGCGTTCGGGATGCGCCGAGCGCAGCGCGTCGAAGGCCTGGCCGGCCGCCACGTGCGCCGCCATGTCCTGCGCGGGCGCCGCCAGCGGCAACGCAGCTGCGATGACGACGCCCAACGCTGCTCCCCAACGAACCAGGCCGCGGCCGCGCATTGGCAGGTCAGGCTTCGCGGCTGGCCCGCTTGCGCTCGTGCTCCTTCAGGAAGCGCTTGCGCAGGCGCACGCTCTTGGGCGTGATCTCGACCAGTTCGTCGTCCTCGATGAACTCGACGCCGTACTCCAGCGTAAGGTCGATGGGCGGCGTGATCTTGATCGCGTCTTCCTTGCCGCTGACGCGGAAGTTGGTCAGCTGCTTGGTGCGAGTGGCGTTGACGACCAGGTCGTTGTCGCGGCTGTGAATCCCGACGATCATGCCCTCGTACACCGGGTCGTTGGCACGCACGAACATGCGGCCGCGGTCGTCCAGCTTGCCCAGGGCGTAGGTGAAGATCTCGCCGTCGTCCATCGAGATCAGCACGCCGTTCTTGCGGCCGCCGATGTCGCCCTTGTGCGGCTCGTAGGAATCGAAGATGTTGCTGATCAGGCCCGAACCGCGCGTGAGGTTCAGGAACTCGTTGGTGAAGCCGATCAGGCCCCGTGCCGGGATGCGGTACTCCAGGCGCACGCGGCCACGGCCGTCCGGCTCCATGTTCACCAGTTCGCCCTTGCGCTCGCCCAGGGCCTGCATCACGCCACCCTGGTGGCCTTCCTCGATGTCGGCCGTCACCAGCTCGATGGGCTCGTGCTTCTCGCCGTTGATGGTGCGGAACACCACGCGCGGCTTGGACACGGCCATCTCGTAGCCCTCGCGGCGCATGTTCTCCAGCAGGATGGTGAGGTGCAGTTCACCGCGGCCCATCACTTCGAATACACCTTCCTCGTCCGTCTCGTTCACGCGCAGCGCGACGTTGTGCTGGAGCTCCTTCTGCAGGCGGTCCCAGATCTGGCGGCTGGTCACGAACTTGCCTTCGCGGCCGGCCAGCGGGCTGGTGTTGACGCAGAAGTTCATCGTCAGCGTCGGCTCGTCGACCTTGAGCATTGGCAGGGGTGCCGGCTTGGCGACGTCGGTCACCGTCACGCCGATGCCGATGTCGGCGATGCCGTTGATCAGCACGATCTCGCCGGGGCCGGCCTCGGTGGCCTGCACGCGGTCTAGGCCCTGGAAGGTCAGCACCTGGTTGACGCGGCCCTTGAAGGCCTTGCCGTCCGGGCCTTCCATGACCATGACATCCATCATCGGCTTGATGGTGCCCTGGCTGATGCGGCCCACGCCGATGCGGCCCACGAAGGTGGAGAAGTCCAGGGCCGAAATCTGCAGCTGCAGCGGCGCCGTCGGGTCGCCCTTCTGCGAGGGGACGTGCTTCAGGATGGTGTCGAACAGGGCCGACATGTCGGGGCCCCACTGCTCGCCGGGTGCGCCCTCTTCCAGCGAGGACCAGCCGTTGATGCCCGAGGCGTACACCACCGGGAAGTCGAGCTGTTCGTCGGTGGCGCCGAGCTTGTCGAACAGGTCGAAGGCCGCGTTCACCACCTTGTCGGGGTTGGCGCCCGGCTTGTCGACCTTGTTGACCACCAGGATCGGCTTCAGGCCCAGGGCCAGCGCCTTCTTGGTCACGAAGCGCGTCTGCGGCATCGGGCCTTCCTGGGCGTCGATCAGCAGCACCACGCCGTCGACCATCGACAGCGCGCGTTCCACCTCGCCGCCGAAGTCCGCGTGGCCGGGGGTGTCGACGATGTTGATGTGCGTGCCCTGCCAGGTCACGGCGCAGTTCTTGGCCAGGATCGTGATGCCACGTTCCTTTTCGATGGCGTTGTTGTCCATCACCGTGTCGACCACCTTCTCGTGGTCGGCGAAGGTGCCGGACTGGCGCAGCAACTGGTCGACCATCGTGGTCTTGCCGTGGTCGACGTGCGCAATGATGGCGATGTTTCGGATTTGCTTGGCTGCAGTCATGGTGTGAGGGCCTCTTCGCGAGGCGCTGGATTCGAAAGAAGGGTTTGCTGGATTTCGAGGGGGCTCAGCAAGCGCCCCGGGATCAGTTCGCCGGCCCTGACGTGGGCCGTGCCCAGGAAGGCCGCCGGCCGCTCGCCGAACACCGCGACGGCGTCAGCATCGGGCCAGGCACCGCGGCGGCGAACACCGGACAGGAAGCGGCCGGCATCCTCGGCGCCGAGCGTGACGCGCGTGTGGCCGGCCACCAGGCACTCGACCGGCTGCAGCAGCGCCAGGCGCTCGTCTTCGGGCAGCGCCTCGAGGGCCTCGAGCGTGACGCACTGCGACACGTCGAAGCCGCCGGTGGCGGTGCGGCGCAGCGCCGTGAGGTGCGCACCGCAGCCCAGGGCCTCGCCGATGTCCTCGCCGAGCGTGCGAATGTACGTGCCCTTGCTCACGGTCGCTACGATTTCGATAGCGGGCTGCGCAGGGCTGGCGGGCGCTGCGGCCACTTTCAGCCTGTAAATCTCGACCTCGCGCGGTGCGCGCTCGACCTCGACCCCTTCACGGGCGTACTCGTACAGCGCCTTGCCGTCCTTCTTGAGCGCGCTGTGCATCGGCGGCACCTGCGTGAGGCGGCCGGTGAACTGCGCCTGCACGCGCGCCAGGTCCTGCGCAGTCACCTGGACGGGACGTTCGGCGATCACCTCGCCCTCCGCGTCGCCCGTGGACGTGCGCACACCCAGGTGCGCGACGGCGCGGTAGGTCTTGTCGGCATCGAGGTGCAGCTGGCTGAACTTGGTCGCCGCGCCGAAGCACAGCGGCAAAACGCCCGTCGCGAGTGGATCGAGCGTGCCGGTGTGGCCCGCCTTCTCGGCGCGCAGCAGCCACTTGGCCTTCTGCAAGGCCTGGTTGCTGGACAGACCCAGCGGCTTGTCGAGCAGCAACACCCCATGCACAGGGCGCCGCTGCACCCTGACACGGGATGGCGGGCTCATGGGGTGTCGTCGTCTTTTGAACGCGAGGAAACGGCCTTGGCGATCAAGGCGTTCATGTCGGCCGCGCGCTCGGTGGTGCGGTCGAACACGAAGTGCAGCGTGGGCACGGTGTGGATGTGCAGGCGCTTGAAGAGGCCGTTGCGCAGGAAACCGGCGGCCTGGTTCAGCGCCTCCTGGGTTTCCAGCGGATCGCCCACGAGCACGCTGAAGAACACCTTCGCGTGCGCGTAATCGGGCGTGACCTCCACCGCCTGCAGCGTGACCATGCCCACCCGCGGGTCCTTCAGCTCGCGCGCGATCAGCTCCGTCAGATCGCGCTGGATCTGATCGGCGACCTTGAAGCCGCGGTTGGGGGCGGTGGACTTGCGCTTGGGCATGGTGCAAAGCGGGAGCGGGAACCGAACGCGAAATACGCGAAGGTCTCGCGAAGACCGCGAAGAACTCGAAAGAAGATGACTTTCTCTTTCGCGTACTTCGCGTGATCTTCGCGTCCTTCGCGTACGGCTGTTCGTGTCCGTTTTACAGCGTCCGCGCGATCTCCTTGATCTCAAAGATCTCGAGCTGGTCGCCTTCCTTGATGTCGTTGTAGTTGCGCAGCTTGATACCGCACTCGAAGCCTTCGCGGACTTCCTTCACGTCATCCTTCATGCGCTTGACCGACTCGATCTCGCCCGTGTAGACCACGATGTTGTCGCGCAGCAGGCGGAAGTGCGCGTTGCGCGTGACCACGCCGTCGAGCACGTACGAACCGGCAATCGTGCCGATCTTGGTCGCCACGAACACGGTGCGGATCTCGGCGTGGCCGATGATCTCTTCGCGCTTCTCGGGCGCCAGCATGCCGGCCATCGCCGTCTTCAGCTCGTCCACGGCGTCGTAGATGATGCTGTAGTACTTGATGTCGACGTCGTTGCCTTCGGCCAGCTTGCGCGCGCCGGCATCGGCCCGCACGTTGAAGCCGATCACGATGCCCTTGGCGGCGATCGCCAGGTTGACGTCGGATTCGCTGATGCCGCCCACGCCCGCATACACCACCTGCACCTTGACCTCGTCGGTCGAGAGCTTGAGCAGCGACTGCGACAGCGCTTCCTGCGAGCCCTGAACGTCGGCCTTGATGATGATCGGCAGGGTCTTGACCTCGCCGGCCGTCATGTCCGAGAACATGTTCTGCAGCTTCGCCGCCTGCTGCTTGGCCAGCTTCGTGTTGCGGAACTTGCCGGCACGGTAGGTGGCGATCTCGCGCGCACGGCGCTCGTCGGCCATCACCATGAACTCGTCGCCCGCCTGCGGCACTTCGGTCAGGCCCTGGATCTCGACCGGGATCGAGGGGCCGGCCGACTTGGTGGTCTTGCCGTCCTCGTCGATCATGGCGCGCACGCGGCCATAGGTCGAACCGGCCAGCACCACGTCGCCCACCTTGAGCGTGCCCGACTGCACCAGCACCGTGGCCACGGGGCCGCGGCCCTTGTCCAGCTGCGCTTCGATGACCAGGCCCTTGGCGGCGGCTTCCACCGGCGCCTTCAGTTCCAGCACTTCGGCCTGCAGCAGCACCTGCTCGAGCAGGTCGTCGATGCCCTTGCCCGTCTTGGCCGAGACCTCGACGAAGGGCGAATCGCCGCCGAATTCTTCCGGCACGACCTCCTCGGCCACCAGCTCGCTCTTCACGCGTTCGGGGTTGGCATCGGGCTTGTCGATCTTGTTGACCGCGACCACGATCGGAACGCCGGCCGCCTTCGCGTGCTTGACGGCTTCCTTGGTCTGCGGCATCACGCCGTCGTCGGCCGCCACCACCAGGATGACGATGTCGGTGGCCTGCGCACCGCGGGCACGCATGGCGGTGAACGCCTCGTGGCCGGGGGTGTCGAGGAAGGTGATCATGCCGCGCGGCGTCTCGACGTGGTAGGCGCCGATGTGCTGCGTGATGCCGCCCGCTTCGCCCGCCGCCACCTTGGCGCGGCGGATGTAGTCCAGCAGCGAGGTCTTGCCGTGGTCGACGTGGCCCATGACGGTCACGACCGGCGCACGCGGCAGCGCTTCGGCCTGCTGGCCCTGCACTTCTTCCTCGGTGAAGGCTTCCGGATCGTCCAGCGCCGCCACGACGGCGGTGTGGCCCAGTTCCTCCACGAGGATCATGGCCGTGTCCTGGTCCAGCGACTGGTTGATGGTCGCCATCTGGCCCAGCTTCATCAGCTGCTTGATCACCTCGGAGGCCTTGATCGACATCTTGTGCGCGAGCTCGGACACCGTGATGGTTTCCGGCACGTGCACCTCGATCACGCGCTGCTCGACCGGTGCGGCCTGCTGGTGCGAATCGTCGCGGTCGCGGTCGCCGCCGCGGCGGCCACGCGGACCCCCGCGCCAGTTGCCACGGCCCACGCCACCGCTGGCGTCGCCGCGGGTCTTGATTTCCTTCTTCTTGGCCGGATCGCCGGCCCAGGCGGAAGAGGTCTTCGCGGACTTGATTTCCTTGCCCGAACCGGGCGCCGCAGGCGCAGCGGCACCCGCTGCAGGACGCGCCGTACCCGTCCCGGTGGCCGGCTTGTGCAGCGTCCCCTTGACGGCGGTCTTCGGTGCTTCCTTCTCGGGCGCCTTGTGCGGCACCAGCACGCGCGCCGGGGCACTCATCATGGCGCGAATGGCTTCGGCCTCGGCCAGGGCCTTGCGACGGCGTTCGTCGAGGTCCTTGGCCCGGGCGGCTTCTTCGTCGGCACGTGCCTTGGATTCCGCGGCGGCCTTCGCCTTCGCTTCTTCCTTGGCCTTCTCGGCGGCCGCCTTCTCGGCTGCGGCCTTGTCTGCCGCAGCCTGGGCGGCGGCGGCAGCGGCGGCGGCTTCGGCACTCGGCGATGTGTTGCGGGCCTTCTCGGCGGCGGCGTTCAGCATGGCCGCTTCGGCGCGGGCCCTCTCGACCTGGGCTTCGCGGGCCTTGTCGGCCTGCTCTTCCCGATCGGCGGCTTCGCGTTCGCGCGCCTCGGCCTCCTCGCGCTCCTTGCGCTTGGCGGCCAGCTCTTCTTCCTGGCGGCGCAGCAGCTCGGCGTTGCGGCGTGCTTCTTCCTCACGACGCGCCAGTTCGGCCTCGTCGATCTGGGGCACCGCCGGCGCAGCGGGAGCCGGCGCGGGCGCCTCGGCCGGCGCATCGTCGCGCTGGATGAAGGTGCGCTTCTTGCGCACTTCCACCTGGATCGTGCGCGCGCGCCCCATCGCGTCCGCCTGCTTGATCTCGCTGGTGGACTTCTTGGTCAGGGTGATCTTCTTGCGCTCGGGCGCAGCCGTGCCGTGGCTCGCCTTGAGGTGGCCGAGCAAGGCCTGCTTGTCGCCCTCGGTCAGGGCATCGGACGCAGCCGATTTGGTCACGCCCGCGCTGCGCAGCTGGTCAAGCAGCGTTTCGGGTGTCTTCTTGAGTTCTTGAGCGAACTCTGCAACGGTGGTGCTGGACATATCTGGTTCGTGCCTCCATGGCGATCACTCTGGCGAGCCCGCGAACCAGTGTTCGCGTGCCTTGAGGATCAGGGCCTTGGCTTCATCGGCGCTCTGGCCGGTGATTTCGGTGAGTTCGTCGACAGCCAGGTCGGCCAGGTCGTCACGGGTGTTCACACCCGAGCCAGCCAGCTTGGCAATGAGGTCGGGGGTCAGCCCCTCGAGATCGCGCAAGTCCTGCGAGACGCTTTCGACGCTCTCTTCCTTGGCGATTTCCATCGTCAGCAGCGCGTCCTTGGCTCGGGCGCGCAGCTCGTTGACCGTGTCTTCGTCGAAGGACTCGATCTCGAGCATTTCGGCGATCGGCACGTAGGCCACTTCTTCGAGGCTGGTGAAGCCTTCGTGGATCAGGATGTCGGCGATCTCCTCGTCGACGTCCAGCTTCTCCATGAAGAGCTGGCGGATGGTGCTGGTTTCCTCGGCCTGCTTCTGGGCCGATTCGTTGGCATCCATGATGTTGATCTTCCAGCCGGTGAGGTCGGAAGCCAGGCGCACGTTCTGGCCGCCGCGGCCGATGGCGATGGCGAGGTTCTCCTCGTCCACCACCACGTCCATGGCGTGCTTTTCCTCGTCCACCACGATGGAGCTGACGTTGGCCGGGGCCAGGGCGCCGATCACGAACTGCGCCGGGTCCTCCGACCACAGCACGATGTCGACGCGCTCGCCGGCCAGCTCGTTGGTCACGGCGTTGACGCGGGTGCCGCGCACGCCGACGCAGGTGCCGATCGGGTCGACCCGCTTGTCGTGGCTGAGCACGGCGATCTTGGCGCGCGAGCCGGGGTCGCGGGCGCAGCTCTTGATCTCGAGCAGGCCCTGCTCGATCTCGGGCACCTCGTTGCGGAACAGCTCGATCATGAACTCAGGCGCCGAGCGCGAGAGGATGATCGGCGCGCCGCGCAGCGTCAGGTCCACTTCCATGATCATGGCGCGGACGCGGTCGCCGTTGCGCAGGTTCTCCTTGGGGATCATCTCGCTGCGGCGCAGGCGCCCTTCGACGCGCCCCGCTTCCACGATGATGTCGCCCTTGTCCAGGCGCTTGACGGTGCCGGTGAAGATCTTCTCGCCACGCGACATGAAGTCGTTGAGCAGCATCTCGCGCTCGGCGTCGCGGATCTTCTGCAGGATCACCTGCTTGGCGGCCATGGCGCCGATGCGGCCGATCGGCAGCGACTCGACGGGTTCCTCGATGTACTCGTCGACCTCGATGTCCGGCACCTCTTCCTTGGCTTCGAACAGCAGGATTTCCTGGTCGGGCAGCTGCAGGCCGGCCTCGTCGGGCACGACGTGCCAGCGGCGGAAGGTTTCGTAGGCGCCGCTGTCGCGATCGATCGCGACGCGGATGTCCACGTCGCCGGCGTACAGCTTCTTGGTGGCTTGCGCCAGCGCCGATTCCACGGCGCCGAAGACGACGTCGCGCTCGACGTTCTTCTCGCGCGAGATCGCATCCACCAACATCAACATTTCGCGATTCATGCCACTTGGCTCCTTCCGATGACTCCGGCCTTATTCCGCCGAGGGCGCGCCGGTCTTGGGCTTGCGCCCCTTGAAATCCACGATGGGTGCGAGCCGCGCCTCGCGCAGCTCGTCCAGGGTGAAGCCGAGCGCCTGGACCGGGGCCGGCGCGCGCTTCTTGCTGATCTTCTGGCCCGGCTTGGCCGCGGGCTCTTCGCTCCACACGATCTGCCAGCCACGCTCGCCGTTCGGTCCTTCCGTGCGCTCCAGCGTGCCGCGGAACTTCTTGCGGTTGGCGTTGACCTGGCCGGCCGCTGCCTCGCCGATGGGCGCCTTGAGCGTGATGTCGATCGACTCGCCGGCGAAGCGCTCGAAATCCTGTTCGTTGCGCAGCGGGCGGTCGATGCCCGGCGAGGACACCTCGAGCCGCTTGTAGTCGACGTTGTCCACTTCCAGCGCATACTGCAGCTGGCGCGTGACCTTCTCGCAGTCCTCGACCGTCACGAAGGGCTCGGGCGCACCGGGCGCTGCTTCGGAGGTGGGGCCGGACCACGGCAGATCAATGGTGACGCGCAGCAGTCCTCCGGCCGAGCGTTCGATCTCGACCAGGTCGTAGCCCAGTCCGGCCACGGTTGTTTCGACTGTCTGCTGCAATGCCACCGGTGTGCGCGCGTCCTTGCGGGTAGCCGCCAAGGCCAGTGCCGCACCGGGTGCCGCCGGACGGGGCCTGAAGCCCGTGCGACTCACCCGGCACAAGAACTATGAAGGTCGAGGCGGTGGGAAAATGATCGACCAAAAAAAACGGGCGGTTGGTACCCGCCCGTTTGGTCGTGAGCCTCAGATTATAGCGGGCTGTGCGGAATTTGTCGCGTCGTCAAGCCGGCCGCGGCACAAAATCAGCGGGCGCGACGCCGGGCCGTCCGCCAGACCCACAGAAAAAGCAGCGCGCCCAGCGCCAGGGCGGCTGCCGCCACCAGCAGCGGCACCGAAAAGGAACCGGTGCGATGTGCCAGTGGCGCCGCGAACAGCGGGCCGACGATCTGACCGATGCCGTACGACGCCGTGGCGTAGCCGATCAGCCCGGCCGCGGCATTGCCGCGCAGCCGCCGTGCGTCGCGCACCGCGAACAACGTGATGGCCGTGAAGGGCATGCCCAGCAGCAGGCTGCCCAGCGCGAAGCCGCCGATCGTCGGCCAGGCCACCGACAGCAGCACACCGAGGGCCTGCAGCGCGTAGGCCGCGGCCAGGAGCAGCCGGTTGTCCCAGTGCGTGGGGGCGCGCGCCCCGATCAGCGCGCCGGGAATCACGGCCAGCCCGAAGAGCGGCCAGAACAGGTCCGGCCAGGGCGAGCCGGGCAGCGCCTGACGCGCGATCACCGGCAGGAAGGTCGCCGTGATGATGTAGCCGAAGCCTGCCAGGCCGTAGAGCAGCACCAGCGCGCGTGCGTCGCTGCGGTCGTGGGCCGACGGCGCCGCCAGCGGTGCGACTACCGGCGGCGGGCTGCCCGGCGTGCCTGCATGCGCGCCGTCGTCGAAGATGCGCCAGATCACGGCGATGAGCAGCAGCGCCACCAGCCCGAAGCCGATCCACGCGGCGTCGGACCCCCAGCGCCCGGCCAGCCCGCCCAGCAGGCCGGTCGCCGCGATGCCGATGCCCGGGCCGGTGTAGATCACGCCGCCGAGCGTCGGTGTGCCTGTCTCGGCCAGGCGCCGCAGGCCCCAGCCCGAGGCGAAGACGAAGGTCCAGGCGCTCATGACGCCCGCCGCGGTGCGCAACACCCCCCAGGCCGTGAAGCCGTGCAGCAGCCCCATGCCCAGAAGCAGCAGCGCCGTGGCGACCAGGCCGCCGCGCACCATGCGCGGCGCGGCCACGCGGATCGCCGCGCACGACAGCGCACCGACGAAGTAGCCGAGGTAGTTGAGCGAGGCCAGCAGGCCGCCCGCTTCCAGGTTCAGCTTGCCCTCGTGGAGCATGACGGGAAGCATGGGGGTGAAGGCGAAGCGTCCGAGGCCCATCGCCACGGCCAGGGCCACCATGCAGGCCAGCGCGGCCCGCCAGCCGCCGCGCGGCTCGTATCCGGTATTCGACATCCAGGGGTTTCTGATTTGTTCTATTCGGCCAGCGCAGCGGCCACCAGCTGGCGTGTGTAGGGATGCTGCGGGGCATCGAGCACCTGCTCGACGGTGCCTTGTTCCACGACCGCGCCGTCCTTCATCACCAGCACCCGGTGCGCCATGGCGCGGATGACTTCCACGTCGTGGGTGATCAGCAGGTAGCTCAGGCCGCGCTCGCGCTGCAGCCGCTGCAGCAGGCCCAGCACCTGCTTCTGGATCGTCACGTCCAGCGCGCTGGTCGGCTCGTCCAGCACCAGCAGTTCGGGGTCGACGATCAGCGCCCGCGCGATCGCCAGGCGCTGCCGCTGGCCGCCCGAGAACTCGTGGGGATAGCGCTGCAGCAGTGACGGGAACTGCGCTTCGGTGAGTCCGACGTCGGCCAGCGCTGCGAGCACGCGCTCGCGCCGGGCGGCGTCGGTCGCCTGCCCGTGCACGGCCAGGCCTTCGCCCACGATCCCCTCGACCGTGAGGCGCGGCGACAGCGACGAGAACGGGTCCTGGAACACCACCTGCACCACCCGGCGCAGCGGCCGGTCGGCCCCAGTGCGGCGCGTCCACCCACGGCCGTCGATGCGCAGTTCGCCCTGGGCGGGCAGCAGGCCCAGCGCGGCCAGGGCCAGCGTGGACTTGCCCGAGCCGGACTCGCCGACGACGCCGAGCGTCTCGCCGCGCGCGATCGCCAGGTCGGCGCCCTGCACCGCCACGAACGAATCGCGGCCGAACCAGCCGCGAAGGCCGGGGCGCGGCACGGGGTAACTGACGCGCAGGCCACGGGCCGCCAGCACCGGCGGGCGCCCGGCATCCGCGGCCGGCACGGCGACGACATCGCGCGTCGGCCGGCTGTCGATCAGCTTGCGGGTGTAGGGGTGCCGGGGCGCGTCGAACACGTCGGCGACGGCGCCCTCCTCCACCAGGCGCCCCTGCTCCATCACCGCCACGCGGTCGGCGAAGCGGCGCACCAGGTTGAGGTCGTGGGTGATGAGCAGCACCGCCATCCCGTACTGCTGCTGCAGCTTGTCGAGCAGGTCGAGGATCTGCACCCGCAGGGTCACGTCCAGGGCGGTGGTGGGCTCGTCGGCCAACAACAGGCGCGGCTTGCAGGCCAGGGCCATGGCGATCATGGCGCGCTGGCGCTGCCCCCCGGAGAGCTGGTGCGGGAAGGACCGCGCCCGCCGTGCCGGCTCGGGCACACCGGTGTCGGCCAGCAGTTGCACCGCCGCGGCCTGCGCCTCGCGCCGGCCCATCGCCTCGTGCAGCTCGAGCACCTCGGCGATCTGGTCGCCCACCGGGTACAGCGGGTTGAGTGCCGTCATCGGCTCCTGGAAGATCATCGCGATCTCGCGGCCCCGCACGCCGCGCAGTTCGCGCTCCGAAATCGATAGCAGGTCGCGTTCGCCTGGCGGGGCCTCCGGGCCGAAAAGGCTTGCAACGCCCGACAGCTCGGCGTTGGGCACCAGCCGCAGCAGGCTCAGTGCCGTGATGGTCTTGCCCGACCCGGACTCGCCCACCAGCGCAAGCTTCTCGCCGGCGGCGATGTCGAAGTCGACGCCATGCACGACCTCCTTGCCATCGAAGGCGATGCGCAGGTTGCGGACTTGGAGAAGTGGGGTCATGGGGTGCGGGCAGCCGTACGCGAAGGTCGCGAAATGTGCGCGAAGGTCGCGAAAGGAATAGCCAAATTCCTGCTGGATGTTTTTCGCGTCTTTCGCGAAACCTTCGCGCCCTTCGCGTACGGCTGTCCGTTTTTCATCGGTCCGCCTTCCTCGGGTCCATGGCGTCGCGCAGCGCGTCGCCCATGAAGGTCAGCAGCATCAGCGTGACGACCAGCACGCCGAAGGTCGACATGGAGATCCACCAGGCGTCGATGTTGGCCTTGCCCTGGTTGAGCAGTTCGCCCAGCGACGGCGTGCCGGGCGGCACGCCCAGGCCCAGGAAGTCGAGCGAGGTCAGCGCGAGGATGGCCGCGCTCATGCGGAACGGCAGGAAGGTGACGACCGGCACCATGCTGTTGGGCAGGATGTGGCGCCACATGATCTGCAGGTTGCCCACGCCGAGCGCGCGGGCGGCGCGCACGTAGTCCATCTGCCGGTTGCGCAGGAACTCGGCGCGCACATAGTCCGACAGGCCCATCCAGCCGAACAGCGACAGCAGGATGAGCAGCAGCGCCACGCTGGGCGCGAAGATGGCGCTGAAGATGATGAGCAGGTACAGCTCGGGCATCGATCCCCAGATCTCGATGAAGCGCTGGAAGGCCAGGTCGGTCTTGCCGCCGAAGTAGCCCTGGATCGCGCCGGTGATCACACCCAGCACCACGCCGATGGCGGTGAGCGCCAGCGCGAAGAGCACGCTCACCCGGAAGCCGTAGATGAGCTGAGCCAGCAGGTCGCGGCCCCGGTCGTCGGTGCCGAAGAGGTTCTCGCGCGAGGGCGCCGCCGGGTTGGGCTGGCTCGCGAAGTAATTGAGGGTGCGCGGGCCGTACGGATTGGGCGCATAGACGGCCCAGTTGCCGCCGTCGGTGATGCGCTGGCGGATGAAGGGGTCGAGGTAGTCGGCCGGCGTCTCGAAGTCGCCACCGAAGGCTTTCTCGGAATAGTCCTTGACCACCGGGAAGTAGGTCTGGCCCTGGTAGCGCACCACCAGCGGCTTGTCGGTCGACAGCAGCTCGGCGAACAGGCTCAGCACCACCAAGGCGACGAAAAGGACCAGGCTGTAGAAGCCCAGCCGATTGCGGCGGAAGCGCCGCCAGGCCCGGCGGCCGGGCGACACACGCGCCGGGCTCACGTGCGGCGCTTCTTCGGCGTCGCCTGCGAGGCGAACCCCGTTTTCGAGCGGCGGGGCAGGACTCATTGGAGAACCTCTGCGCCGCGCGCTGCGGTGCGAGCCCCCTTCGGAGCGGCTGGGCGGGTGCTCATGCGTCGAAAGGGTTGAGCACGGCGACGCCGCACCCGTCGAAGTCGCGCACGTTGCGCGTGACGAGCGTGAGGGCGTGGACCTGGGCGGTGGCGGCGATGAGCATGTCGGCCTGGCTGCGCACGCGCCCGCGGTTGCCCAGCAGGCCGCGCAAGTCGCCGCCACGGCGGGCGATGGTCTCATTGACATCGATCACGCGGCCACTGGCCACGAAATCGTCGAAGAAGATGGCAGCAGCCTTGCGCGGCTTGCGCGCCAGCCCGAACACGACTTCGTCGACGGTGATGGCCGACACGGAAAGCGGCTGCGCCAGGGACGCGATACGAGAGAACCATTGCAGAACCGCGCCATCGGGCGCCGGACGCATCAGTTCGCTCACGATGTTGGTGTCGAGCAGGTACACGGTCAGGGGAGCCTGGGTGGTGCGTCGTCGGGGTCGGGGGCCCGATCCGATGCCGGCTCGTCCCAATAGTGGGGGTCGTCCACCATCGGGTTGAAGCGGTCCGTGCGTGGCGGCAATTCGATGCCGTCCTCGAAACCCTCCTCGATGAGGGCTGCGCGCATCTTGGCGAACAGTTCCATCAGGTCCGGCTTCTCCCGCTCGGCCTTCCAGCGACGGAACTCCTCGAACTCCTGCGGCGAGACCATCACCGCCACCGGCTTGTCGCGGTTGTAGATGGCCTGCGGCTCCTGCGCGGTGAGGCGCACGACTTCGGAGAACTGCTGCTTGGCGCTGGCGATGTTCCAGGTCATGGTCGACCCCCGAAAAGGACACTGAATATGGACATCTTATCCTTCTTATATGTCCACTTCAATCGAACTTCACGCGCGGATCGACCCACACGTAGCAGAGGTCGGAGATCAGCTTGGTCACCAGCCCGATGAGCGTGAAGAGGTAGAGCGTGCCCAGCACCACGGGGTAGTCGCGCCGGATCACGCTCTCGTAGCTCAGCAGGCCCAGGCCGTCGAGCGAGAACAGTGTCTCGATGAGCAGCGACCCGGCGAAGAAGGCGCCGATGAAGGCGGCCGGGAAGCCGGTGATGATGGGGATGAGCGCGTTGCGGAACACGTGCTTCCACAGCACCTGCTTCTCCTTTAGCCCCTTGGCGCGCGCGGTCAGCACGTACTGCTTGCGGATCTCCTCGAGGAAGGCGTTCTTGGTCAGCATGGCCGTCACCGCGAAGCTGCCCAGCACCATCGCCGTGACCGGCAGCGCGATGTGCCAGAGGTAGTCGACGATGCGCGCCCCCCAAGACAGCTGCTCCCAGTTCGATGACGTGAGCCCGCGCAGCGGGAACCACTGCAGTTGCCCGCCGAAGATGACCAGCAGCGCCACGCCGAGCACGAAGCCCGGGATGGCGTAGCCCACCAGCACGAAGAGCGTGGTGACGAAGTCGAAGCGGGTGCCGGCCCGCACCGCCTTGGCCACGCCCAGCGGCACCGCGATGAGGTAGCTGATGAAGAAGGTCCACAGACCCAGGCTGATCGAGACCGGCAGCTTCTCCTTGACCAGCTCCCACACGCCCTTGCGCTGGTAGAAGCTCTGGCCCAGATCCAGCTTGGCGAAGGACTTGAGCATCTGCCAGAAGCGCTCGTGCGCCGGCTTGTCGAAACCGTAGAAGGCCTTGATCTCCTCGATGCGCTTGGGGTCCAGGCCCTGGCGGCCGCGGTAGCCCGAGCCATGCGAGGCCGCGCCCTCCCCGCCCGAATCGCGGCCCTGCAATTGGGCCGCCATCTGCTCGACCGGTCCGCCCGGCACGAACTGGATGACGGTGAAGGTCAGGAGCAACACCCCGAGCAGGGTCGGGATCATCAGCAGCAGGCGCTTGAGGATGTAGCTGGCCATCGTGTGCCTACTTGTTGGCGGGCGATGCCCACCAGGTCGAGATGGCCCAGGCGTGGGCGTCGTAGTACGGCGGGATCGTCCGGGGCAGCACGAAGGGCGCGGGCCGGTAGCCGATCAGGAAGGCGTCGCCGTAATACTGCGGCACGCCGTAGTAGCCGTGCGAGAGCAGGCGGTCGAGCACCCGCATGGCGGTCACCAGCTCGGGCCGGGTGCGGGCCGACACCACCTTGCCGACGATCGCATCCACGGCCGGATCGGCGATGCCCCAGATGTTGGACGAGCCCGTGGTCTCGGCCGCCTTGGAGCCGAAGCGCTCGAAGAGCTCGCTGCCCGGCGCCGTGCTGCCGGGCAGGCGCACGGTGGTCATCTCGAAATCGAAGTTGTCCATGCGCTGCTGCGCAAGCGAGAAGTCCACGCTGCGAAAGCTCATGTCGATGCCCAGCTTGCGCAGCGCGCCCTGCATCGGCGCCATCACCCGCAGCGTCGAAGGCTGGTCGTTCAGCACCTCGATAGTGAAGGGCTCGCCCTTGGCGTTGCGAAGGGCGCCGTCGCGGTAGGTCCAGCCCGCCTCGGCCAGCAGCTTCTGCGCCTGGCGCAGGTTCTCGCGCAGGCTGTGCGGCGGCGTGGTCACGGGCGACACCACGGCCGGGCCGAAGACCTCGGGCCGCAGCTTGTCCCGCAGCGGCTCCATCAGCGCGAGCTCGTCGGGCCTGGGCAGGCCTTCGGCATGGAACTCGCTGTTGGGGAACCAGCCCTCGACCCGCTTGTACAGGCCGTAGAACATCTGCCGGTTGAGCCATTCGAAGTCGAAGGCCAGGCCGATCGCCTGGCGCACCCGCACGTCCTTGAACTTGTCCTTGCGCAGGTTGAAGACCCAACCCTGGTAGTCGCCCGGATTGCCGTTGGGAAAGGCGCGCTTGACCACCTCGCCGCGGTCGAACACGCGGCCGGTGTACTGGCGGGCCCAGTTGCGCGAGATGAATTCGCGCATGAAGTCGTACTCGCCGGCCTTGAGGCCCTCGAAGCGGCTGGTCTCGTCGAGGTAGATCTTGTAGCTGACCCGGTCGAAGTTGAACTGGCCCTTGCGCACAGGAAGATCGGCCCCCCAGTAGTTCGGATCGCGCACGTAGGTGATGTCGCGCCCGAGCCGGCCGCTCGGCAGCTTGTAGGGGCCCGACGCGATGGGCAGCTCGGTCGTCACCTGGTCGAAGGGCTTGCCCTTGCCCCAGGCGCGGCTGAAGACCGGCATGCCGCCCACCACCAGCGGCAGCTCGGGGTTCGGCGTCGCGAAGTCGAAGCGCACCGTGCGCTCGGCGGTGGCGGTGGCCTTCTTCACCTCGGCGTAGATGGTGCGGAACTGCGGCGCGGCCTCCTTGCTCATGAGCGTGTCGAAGGAGTGCACCACGTCGGCAGCGAGCACCGGCGAGCCGTCGTTGAAGCGGGCCTTGGGGTTGAGGCGGAAGGTCGCCGAGAGGCCGTCGGACGCCGCCTCGACGTCCTCGGCCAGCAGGCCGTAGGCGGTGGTGGGCTCCTCGCTGTTGCCGGTGAGCAGGCTCTCGAACATCAGCGTGCCCAGGCCGGCCGGCGCCGTGCCCTTGAGCGTGAAGGGATTGAACTTGTCGAAGTTGGTGGGGCGCGTGGGCGGCACGAGGCGGATCTCGCCGCCCTTGGGCGCATCGGGGTTCACATAGTCGAAATGCGTGAAGCCCGGCGGGTACTTGATGTCGCCGAACTGGGCGTAGGCATGCGCCGCCCACACCGGATTTCCAGACAGCGCCAACGCACAGAGCAGCCAACCTCGCATGCGAGAATTCTGCACAAGATTTCTACGAGGCATTTTCATGGGCTTTCTCTCCGGCAAGAAACTGTTGATCACGGGCGTGTTGAGCAACCGATCCATCGGCTACGGCATCGCCAAGGCCTGCCACCAGCAGGGCGCCGAACTGGCCTTCAGCTACGTCGGCGAGCGCTTCAAGGACCGCATCACCGAGTTCGCCGCCGACTTCGATTCCAAGCTGGTGTTCGATTGCGACGTGGGCGACGATGCCCAGATCGACAAGCTCTTCGCCGACCTGTCGAAGACCTGGCCCAAGTTCGACGGTTTCGTGCACAGCATCGGCTTCGCGCCGCGCGAGGCGATCGCGGGCGACTTCCTCGAGGGCCTCTCGCGCGAAGGCTTCAAGATCGCGCACGACATCAGCGCCTACAGCTTCCCGGCCATGGCCAAGGCGGCCCTGCCTTACCTCAACGACAAGTCGGCCCTTCTCACGCTGACCTACCTGGGTGCCGTGCGCGCCCTGCCCAACTACAACACCATGGGCCTGGCCAAGGCCAGCCTCGAGGCCTCGGTGCGCTACCTGGCCGGCTCGCTCGGCCCGCGCGGCATGCGCGTCAACGGCATCAGTGCCGGCCCGGTCAAGACGCTGGCTGCCAGCGGCATCAAGGGCTTCGGCAAGATCCTCAGCACCGTGGCCGAGGTCTCGCCCATCCGCCGCAACATCACGATCGAGGACGTGGGCAACGTCGCGGCCTTCCTGCTGTCGGACCTGGCGGCCGGCGTGACAGCCGAGATCACCTATGTCGACGGCGGCTTCAGCAACGTCGTGGGTGGCATCGACGAGCCCGCGGCCTGAGCTGCATTCTTCCAAGCCAGAAGTGCCCGCAGCGCCCGCAAGCCGGGCGCAGGCAGCTATCGATTCCATAGCATGACGATCGCGCGCCGCGCCCTGCTGATCGCCCCCGCCGCGTGGCTGGCGTGGCCGGCCGCCACCTGGGCCGCCCCCGCGCTCATGCTGGCCGAGCGCTACCGCCCCGGCATGCCGCTGGCCGGCTGGTGGGTCAGCGAGAAGTACGACGGCCTGCGCGGCTACTGGGACGGCAAGCGCCTGTGGACGCGGGGCGGCGAGCCGATCGCCGCGCCGGCATGGTTCACCGCGCCGCTGCCGGCCACGCCCATGGATGGCGAGCTGTGGGCCGGCCGCGGACGCTTCGAGCAGGCCGTGTCCACCGTGCGCAACCGCACGCCCGACGACAAGGCCTGGCGCGAGATCCGCTTCATGGTCTTCGACCTGCCCGCACAGCCCGGCGACTTCGACGCGCGCCTGGCCGCGCTGCGCAAACGGCTTCCCATCACCGAGGCGCCATGGGTCGTGCCCGTGGCACAGGCGCCTGCGACCACGCACGCCGAACTCATGGCGCTGCTCGACAAGACGATCCGCTTGGGCGGCGAAGGGCTGATGCTGCACCGGGGCGCCTCGCTCTACCGTGGCGAGCGCAGCGGCGACCTGCTCAAGCTCAAGCCGCATGACGATGCCGAGGCGCGGGTCGTTGCCCACCTGCCGGGCCAGGGCCGGCATGCAGGCCGCATGGGCGCCCTGCTCGTGCGCACGCCCGAAGGCCTGACCTTCCGCCTGGGCGGCGGCTTCACCGACGCACAGCGGGCCGACCCGCCGCCCATCGGCAGCACCGTGACCTACCGCTTCAACGGCACCAGCGCGACCGGCGTGCCGCGCTTTGCGCGCTTCGTGCGCGTGCGGGACGACGGCTGAGCACGCCGGACCCGCCCGATTCGCAAGCGCCGGTCGATCCGCCGCTGCCGTCCCCGCCGCCTCCCGCGCGCGGCCCGCTGCGCTGGGCCTTCATGGCGCTTGCCGTGGTGAGCCTCGCGCTTGCCGTCCTCGGCGTGCTGCTGCCGGGTCTGCCGACCACACCCTTCGTGCTGCTGGCCGCCTGGGCGGCGGCGCGCAGTTCGCCGCGCCTCGCAGCCTGGCTCGAATCGCATCGCCTCTTCGGCCCGCTGATCCGCGACTGGCGCGCCGGCGGGCGGGTGAGCCGGCGCGCCAAGTGGAGCGCGGCGCTCGCGATGGCCGTATGCGCCGGCATGCTGCTTTGGCTGGTGCGGCCGCGTGCCGCCGCGGCCGGCGGCATCGTCGTGATGGCCGTCGTGCTCCTGTGGCTGTGGCGACGGCCGGAACCCTGAAGAACGAGACGCGCTCTACGGGAAGTGCTATCGGCCTACAGCCCTTGCCGGGCGGGCGCTGCAGCCGAATTCGTCACAAACGTGACGATCTCACGACGTGGGCATTTCGCCCGCAGCCAGCCGGGCACCGATCGCGTCCAGCACCGGCAACAGGTCGGCCACGCTGTCGATCACGTAGTGCGCACCGGCCGCCTTCAGTTCGGCCGTCGCGCGCTGGCGTACGGCCTCCTGCGCATCGGCGTCGAGCGCCCGCCACTCGGCCAGCGTCAGCCCGGCCGCGTTGCCGCTGATGGCCAGGCCCACCGCCCAGGTGCCGGCATTCAGGCCCTCCTGCACGCCGACGCCCGTGTCGTCCACCTTCACCACGGTGCACGCCGGCCAGACGCCGAGGTCGGCGAAGCTGCGGTACATCATGAGCGGCGACGGGCGCCCCGCCCCCAGGTCGCCGGCACACACGAGGTTGTCGGGCACGTAGCCGCCTTGGGCCGCGATGGCCGTGACGACTTCCATGATCGGCCGGTTGTAGCCGGTGGTCGACCCGACCTTCAGCCCGCGCGCGCGCACGGCGGCCACGGTGTCGAGTGCGCCAGGGATGAAGTCCGCGAAGTCGGGCACCACTGCCGCGTTCATCGGCGTGAACACCTCGTACAGGTGGTCGATGTCGGCGTCGGTGAAGGCGCGGCCCTGCTTCGCCTCCCACTGCGCGGCAACGCGCGGCAGCTTGCTGAGAGCCTGGATGTGGTCCCACTTGGCCATGCCCATGGGGCCGCGCGCCTCGGCGATGGACAGCTCGATGCCGAAGCGCTCGAACAGGCGCACGAAGGCGCCCATCGGCGCGCAGGAGCCGAAGTCGATGATGGTGCCGGCCCAGTCGAAGACGACGGCCTGGAGTTGGTAGGGAGTGTTCATGGAAGAGATCGGTACACGAATGGGGCTCACCATCCGGCGAAGACGTCCTCGGCGATGCCGAAGGCGGTGCTGGCGCCGGTGCCGCTGGTGACGAGCACGAGCCGCGTGGCATCGTCCGGTGCGTCGATCAGGCAGTCCGTCACCGGCGAGGAGGGGTAGGTGCCGACCCAGCGCTCGGTCACCGTCGCCTCGGTGAGCTGCAGGGTCTCGCGCAGGTGGCGCAGGATGAGTTCGTCCACCCGCTGGTCGGCGAAGGGTTCGAGCACCGGTCCGTAGTGGTGCGAGTCGCCCACGACCAGCGTGCCGTCGGCGCTTTGCACCACGATCAGGTGGATGCCGTGCGCCAGGGACTCGCCCTCCTCGGCCTCGATCTGCGTGCGCAGCACCTGGGCCGCGGGCAGCTTGCTGTAGCCGTGGTAGCGCACCAGGCTCAGGTCGGCCATGACGGAGCCGGGCAATCGGAAGCCCGGCTGCGGACGCACGCGCATCATGTGCAACTGGCACAGGCGCAGGCCGTGCGGCGACAGGCGCTCGGCGAACAGACCGTTGAGCTCGCTGTTCGTGCACACGGCCACCCGCTCGGCATGCAGCACGGCGCGCGAGGTGCGCACCCGCGGCGTCGCCACCTCGAGCACCGCCTCGCCGAAGCGGAACCGAACGCCCAGCGCGTCCGACAGCCAGCGCGCCAACTGGCCGATGGCCGTGCGCGATTCGACGCGCATCTCGTGCGGGCTGTAGAGCACGCCCTGGGCCGGACCGTGAGGCCCCTCGAGGCGCAACGCAGGCGCCCTGCGCGCCGCCTCGCCCGTGGACAGCAGCTCGCAGCCGGCCGCCATCTCGGTGGCCATGAATTCCTCCAGCACCTTCAGCGATTGCGGGCGGAAGGCCGTGAGGTACAGCCCGTGGTGCACGGCCGGGATGCCGGCCTGCGGCGCCACGGCGCCCCACACCTCGCGTGCGCGCCGCGCCCGCCGCCAGGTGTCGCCGGCGCCCTGGCCCGTGACGGTGATGAAGCCGAAGTTGCGGATCGACGCGCCGACGCAGGCGGCGTCCTTCTCGACCACGCACACCCGCAGCCCGCGTCGCGCGGCCGTGTAGGCATGCGCCAGGCCGACGATGCCGGCGCCGACGACGATGAGATCAAAGCGGTCGTTGGAGGTCATGGGTGCCAAGTGGGAGCGCGAATTGAATACGGGAGCGGACATCCGTACGCGAAAGGAAAACCAGAGTCACGCGAAGGTCGCGAAAAACATCTATTTCATTTGTTGTCCCTTTTCGCGTCCTTCGCGAAACCTTCGCGCCCTTCGCGTACGGAGGCCCGCATTCATCGGCGCCGCCACGCCTGCGTCCGCCGCTCGACCATGCGGCCCAGCAGCAGGTAAAGCACGGTGACCACGGCCGAGATGCCGGCGATGAGCACGGCCATGGCGGCGGCCGCGCCGGTCTCGCCGGCCTCGTCGAGGTTGAGGATGGCGACGGACGCGAGCTTGGTGTCGGGCGAATACAGGAACACCACGGCCGAGATGGTGGTCATGGCGTTGATGAAGAAGTAGCGCGACACGTCGATGAGCGTGGGCAGGCAGATCGGCAGCGTGACGCGCCAGAAGGTCTTGTAGAACGGCACCTTGAGCGAGGCCGAGACGGACTCGAACTCGGCATCGATGGCTTTCAGCGCCGTGACCATCGTCAGGTGCCCGGTGGTGTAGAAGTGCACCACCGTGCACAGCACCAGCAGCGCCATGCTCTGGTAGAGCAGGTTGAGCGGGTTGCCCGGCGCGTTGAAGAAGAAGATGTAACCCAGCCCCAGCACCAGTCCCGGCACCGCCATGGGCAGCATCGCCATCAGCCGCACCAGCGGCCGCGCCCAGCCGAGCCCGCGCGTCTTCTCGAGCAGGTAGGCGCCGACGAAGACCACGGCCGTGCCGACCACCGCCGTGCCGGCGGCCAGCTTCAGGCTGTTGACCAGCGCGTCGCCCAGTTCGGCGTCCACCAGACCGGCGACGTAGTGGTTCAGGCTGGGTGCCAGGTTGTAGGGCCACAGCGTGGCGAAGGAGGCGAACACGGCCATCCCGAACATGGCCAGCATCAGCGCCACGATCAGTGTGCAGTACGCGGTCATGGCCGCGTCGAAGCCTCGCGACGGCTGCGGCACCAGGGCGACGGCACGGGCCGTGAGCATCGCCGTCTGTTTGCGCTGCACCGCATGGTCGATGGCGAAGGTGAGCGCCGCCGGCGTGAGCAGCAGCAGCGCCACCACCGCACCGCGCTGGAAATCCTGCTGGCCGATGACCAGCTTGAAGACGTCGGTGGCCAGCACGTTGAAATTGCCGCCGACCACCTTGGGGATGCCGAAATCGGTGATGACCAGCGTGAAGGTGACGAGCGCCGCCGAGATCAGTCCGTACTTGGCGCCCGGCAGCGTGATGGTGAGGAAGCGGCGCAGCCGCCGGGTGCCCATTGCGTCGGCCGCCTCGTACAGGCGCGCGTCGGCCAGCGACAGCGCGGTGACGAGGATCATCAGCGCATGCGGAAAGGTGGCGAAGCACTCCGCCAGCACGATGCCCGGTGCGCCATAGATGCCCTGGAAGCCCAGCGCCAGCCAGAACCCCTTGGCCACCCCCTGGTTGCCGAACCAGTAGATGAGCGAGATGGCGGACAGCAGCGAGGGTGCCAGCAGCGGCAGCAGCGTGATGCCGCGAAAAACCCCCTTGGCCGGCATGCAGCTGCGCGTGAGCGCATACGCGAAGCTGAAGGCCAGCGGGATCACGATCACCGTGACCAGCAGCGACACCCACACGCTGTTCCACAGGCTCTGCAGCAGCGCGGGCGACTTCAGGTAGGCGGCGAAGGCGGCCCAGCCGCTGCCCTGCTCCGCGTTGTGCACGGCCTGGGAGAGGATGGCGGCCAGGGGCAGTGCCAGGCCGACCACCAGCAACAGCAGGATGCCCAGCAGCGCCGCATGCGCGACGCGGTCGCTCCAGGGCACGCGCTGGCGAAGTGGCGGCGGCAACAGGACGGCGGTGGCGTTCATTCCTGTCCCGCGGCGAACACGCGCAGCCGGTCCGTGCGCAGGGCGAAGCGCAGGCGGCCGCCCTCGCGCACCGAGAACTCGTCCATCTGGTTGAGCGAGAACTGCAGCTGCAGCGACTGGCCGCCGAGTGCCTCGACCTCCACCTGCGCCAGGCAGTTGCCCCCGAGGAACTCGACGTGGCACACCGTGCCTTCGCAGCGGCCGGGATGGTCGTCGGGCACGTCGATCATCAGTCGGTCCTCGGGCCGCAGGTACAGCATCACGCGGCGGCCCGGGCGGAAATCGGCGCCCTGCCCCTCCTGGCAGCGCATCCGCAGCTCGCCGCAGCGGAACCAGTGATCGCCCTCGGCCACGGCCTGCAGGCGGTTCACCTTGCCGACGAAGTCGGCCACGAAGGGCGAGGCCGGCGCGCGGTACACCTCGCGCGGCGTGCCGACCTGCTCGATGACGCCGTGATTCATGACCACGATGCGGTCGGCCACCGACAACGCCTCCTCCTGGTCGTGCGTGACCATGATGGTGGTCACGCCGAGCTGGCGCTGCAGTGCCCGGATCTCGTTGCGCAGGTGCACCCGCACGATGGCGTCGAGGGCCGACAGCGGCTCGTCCAGCAGCAACAGGCCCGGCGAAGTGGCCAGGGCGCGTGCCAGCGCCACGCGCTGCTGCTGGCCGCCCGACATCTGCGCCGGGTACTTGCTGCCGCTACCCGGCAGGCCCACGAGCGCGAGCAGTTCGTCGACCCGCGCGGAAACCTGGGCGCGCGGCTGCCTGCGGTTGACGAGCCCGTAGGCCACGTTGTCGGCGATGCTCAGGTTGGGGAACAGCGCATAGGACTGGAACACGATGCCGTAGTCGCGCTGCGCGGGCGGCAGCACCGACACGTCGCGCCCGGCCTGCAGGATGCGACCGGCGGTCTGCGTCTCCAGGCCCGCGATGATGCGCAGCAGCGTGGTCTTGCCGCAGCCCGAGGGCCCGAGGAAGCACACGAACTCGCCGCGTGCGATGGCCAGGTCGATCTGCGAGAGCGCAGTGAAGCTGCCGAAGCGCTTGCCCACGCCCTGCAGGCGCAGGTAGCTCTCATCCTGCGGGGTGGGGCCGGCGGGCATGGAGACTGCGGCGTCCATCGCGTCGTGGCCGCGCCGGGCCCACATTACTTCTTCGCCTCGCTCTTGGCGTCGTAGCGCTTCGACCATTCGGCGAGGATGCGCTCGCGGTTCACGGCCGACTGCTCGAAATTCATCTTGATCAGGCGCGATTCGTAGTCGGCCGGGATGTTCGCCAGCTTGGGTGCAACGCCCGGCTGCGCGGTGATGGCGAAGTTCTTGCCGTAGAGCAGCATGGCGTCCTTGGACGAGGCCCAGTCGGCCAGCTTCTTCGCCGCATCCAGCTTCTTGGTGCCCTTGTAGATGGCGAAGCCCTCCAGGTCCCAGCCCAGGCCTTCCTTGGGGAAGACCAGGTCGATGGGCGCGCCCTTGGCCTTGTTGGTGTGGCCGCGGTACTCGAAGGAGATGCCGGCCACGTACTCGCCGGCCGCCGCCATGTTGCAGGGCTTGGAACCGGAATGGGTGTACTGGCCGATGTTCTCGTGCAGCGCGTCCATGTACTTCCAGCCGCCGCCCTTGCCGTTGTCGTCGCCCCAGAGCTGCAGCCATGCGGCCACGTCGAAGTAGCCGGTGCCCGAGGACGCCGGATTGGGCATTACGACCTGGCCCTTGAACTCGGGCTTGAGCAGGTCCTTCCAGGTGGTGGGCAGGGGGATGTTCTTCTTCTTGGCCTCGACGGTGTTGAAGCACACCACGGCACCGAACACGTCCATGCCGAACCAGGCCGGCGGCGATTTCTTGTCGCGGTACTGCGGCATGATCGCGTCGAGGTTCAGCGGCGCGTAGGGTTCCAGCATGCCGTTCTTGTCGAACAGCGCCAGGCTCGAGGCGGCCACGCCCCAGATCACGTCGGCCTGCGGGTTGGCCTTCTCGGCCAGCAGCTTGGCGGTGATGACGCCCGTGGAGTCGCGCACCCACTTGATGTCGATCGTGGGGTTCACCTTGTTGAAGGCCTCCTGGTAGGCCTTGAGCTGGTCGGTCTCGAGCGCCGTGTAGACCGTCAGCTGCGTCTTCTGCGCCAGCGCCGACGTTGCGCAAGCCAGGCCGATGAATGCGGCCACGATGTGTTTTGCGTACTGCATGAGCAACTCCTCATCGAAAAATGAAAGGCGAATGTGCCGGCGGGACAAGACATCCTCGTGACACATGCGCCAAGCAAAATCGGGGCCTGCTCGCATCGATCGTCAATTGTCTTTTGCAGATCGTAGACAATCTGCACTCTGCCCCTTAGCATTTCCACCATGCCTGCCAAGAAGATCTCGCCACACCCCGTCATCGCACAGCTTCAGTGCAATTCGCTGGCGAACGTGGTGCAGACCGAAATCGAACGCATGATCCTGGACGGCGAGCTGGCCTCGGGCGCCAAGCTGACCGAGTCCACGCTGGCCGACCAGCTGGGCGTGTCGCGGGGCCCGGTGCGCGAGGCGTTTCGCATGCTCGAGGAAGCCGGCCTGGTGCGCACCGAGAAGAACCGCGGGGTGTTCGTGCGCGACGTGCCGATCGAGGAGGCGCTGGAGATTTTCGAGGTGCGGGCCGCCATGGACCTGTACGTCGGCCGCAAGGTGGCGCAGTCCGCATCGGCGGCACAGGTGCGCGAGCTGCGCCAGCTGGTCGATGCGATGGACCAGGCCGTCAAGTCCGGCAATGCGCGCGACTACCACCGCTTCAACCTGGCGTTCCACGACCGGCTGCTCGAACTGGCCGGCAATGCCAAGCTGTTGGCCACCTACCGCAAGCTGGTCAACGAACTGTCGCTGTTCCGGCGCCAGAACCTCACGGGCGAATCGATGGCCGTGTACTCGCGCGAGCACCGGCAGATCGTGAAGGCCATCGCGGCCGGCGACGCCGAGGCGGCGGGCCAGGCGATGTACCAGCATGTGATGAACAGCCGGGAGCGCACGCTGCGCAACCACGCCGCCCGGCTGGCGGAGACCGCCCAGGCCACCGGCGCCGCGCCGCACGCGGTGGCAGCCTGAAGGGAACGGTGCCGTGGCCCTGACCCTGGACGACATCTCGGCGCTCTTCGAGCGCAAGGGCGCGGCGCAATACAGCGGCGAGCCGGTCACGCAGCTCGAGCACGCGCTCCAGTGCGCCCTGCTCGCCGAGCAGGCCGGCGCGGACGACGAGCTGGTCACGGCCGCCCTGTTGCACGACCTGGGCCACCTGCTCAACGACCAGGGCGAATCGCCGACCCTGCGCGGCATCGACGACCTTCACCAGTTCTACGCCCTGCCCTTCCTGCGTGGCTTGTTCTCCGAGCGGGTGCTCGACGCGATCCGCTGGCATGTCGATGCCAAGCGCTACCTCTGCGCGTCGCGGCCGGACTACGAGGCCTCGCTGTCGGATGATTCCAAGCGCAGCCTGGCCTTGCAGGGCGGCGTCTTCTCTCCCGCCGACGCCCGCGCCTTCCTCGACCGGCCCCATGCGCAGGAGGCGGTGCGGGTCCGGTTGTGGGACGACGCGGCCAAGCAGGCCGGGCTGCCCACCCCGTCTCTGGGCCACTACCTGGCACGCGCCCGACGCTGCTGCATGGACTCGCCGGCGTGACGCTGACCGGCCCGGTCGCGCTCGCGGTGCTCTTCGGCGCGCTGCTGCATGCCAGCTGGAACGCGCTGATCAAGTCGTCCACCGACAAGGAACTGGACACGGCGCTCATCCACAGCCTCGGCTTCTTCGTGGCCTTGCCGCTGCTGCTGTTCACCGGGCTGCCGGCGATGGCGTCCTGGCCCTACCTGCTGGCCTCGATGGGGGTGCACATCGGCTACTACGTCGCGCTGGCCGGCGCCTACCGGCATGGCGAACTCGGGCTGACCTATCCGGTGATGCGCGGCTGCGCGCCGCTGCTGGTCGCACTCAGCAGCCACGCGCTGATCGGCGAATCCATCTCGCCCATCGCGTGGGCGGGCGTCGCCGCGGTGTGCGCCGGCGTGGTGCTGCTGGGCCTGTCGCCCGCCAGCCTGCACGCGAGCGGCGGGCACCGTGGCAAGGCGCTGCGCTTCGCGCTGTGCAACGCCGCCATCATCGCGGTCTACACCCTGGTCGACGGGCTGGGCGTGCGCGCCTCGGGCGATGCGGCCGCCTACGTGGCGGCGCTCTTCCTCTTCGACGGCGTGCCCTACCTGCTGCTGGTGCTGTGGCGCCGCGGGCCCGGCGGGCGCCCCGCCGCGTGGCGCTACATGGGGGGCCGCTGGCGCATCGCCTGCCTCGGCACGATCGCCTCGCTGGGCAGCTACGGCATCGCGCTGTGGGCCATGACGCGCGCGCCGGTCGCCGTGGTGGCTGCGCTGCGCGAGACCTCGGTGCTCTTCGCGGCGCTCATCGGCACGCTGTGGCTCAAGGAGCGCTTCGGCCTGCAGCGTGCGCTGGGCACCGGCGTGGTGGTCGCCGGCGTGATGGCGCTGCGCTTCGGCTGAGGCCCCCGCTCAGACCGTCCGGCCGAAGGGTCCGTCGGCGCCGACCTGCACCAGGTTGTCCTCCCTGGCCAGCGGTTGCGGGTCCTGCTCGCCACGGCCCGCCGCCACGCAGTCGGCGTAGTAGCGCACGTTGCCGTCCTCGTCCTCGAGCTCGACCAGGCCGTGGATGTCGGTCTCGAAGCCCGGGCACTTGGTGTTGAATTCGCGCGAGAACTTGAGGTAGTCGACGATCTTCTTGTTGAACACCTCGCCCGGGATCAGCAGCGGGATGCCCGGCGGGTACGGCGTGATGAGGCTGGTCGTGATGCGGCCCTCGAGGTGGTCGATCTCGACGCGCTCGGTCTTGCGGTGCGCGATGTGCGCATAGGCGTCGCTGGGCTTCATCGCGGGCGTGAGGTCCGACAGGTACATCTCGGTGGTCAGGCGGGCGATGTCGTACTCGGCGTACATCTTGTGCACGTGCTGGCACAGGTCGCGCAGGCCCATGCGCTCGTAGCGCTTGTGCTGCTGGCAGAACTCCGGAAGGATGCGCCACATCGGCTGGTTGCGCTCGTAGTCGTCCTTGAACTGCTGCAAGGCCGTGAGCAGCGTGTTCCAGCGGCCTTTGGTGATGCCGATGGTGAACATGATGAAGAAGCTGTACAGGCCCGTCTTCTCCACGATCACGCCGTGCTCGGCCAGGAACTTGGTGACGATGCTGGCCGGAATGCCGCTCTCGGCGAAGTTGCCGTCCATGTCCAGCCCGGGCGTCACGATGGTCGACTTGATCGGGTCGAGCATGTTGAAGCCGTCCGCCAGCACGCCGAAACCGTGCCACTTGGCATCGCGGTCGTCGCCCTTGATGACCCAGTCGTCGGCCCGGCCGATGCCCTCTTCGGCAAGCTTGTCGGGTCCCCAGACCTTGAACCACCAGTCGTTCTCGCCGAATTCGGCCTCGACCTGGCGCATCGCGCGGCGGAAGTCCAGCGCTTCCAGGATGCTCTCCTCCACCAGGGCCGTGCCGCCGGGCGGCTCCATCATCGCGGCCGCGACATCGCAGCTGGCGATGATCGCGTACTGCGGCGAGGTGCTGGTGTGCATCAGGAAGGCCTCGTTGAAGAGGTGCCGGTCCAGCTTGCGATGCTGCGAATCCTGCACCAGCACGTGGCTGGCCTGGCTGATGCCCGCCAGCAGCTTGTGCGTCGACTGGGTCGAGAACACCAGCGTCTCCTGGGGACGCGCCCGCTTCTTGCCCATGGCGTGGTAGGGGCCGTAGAAGGGATGGAAGGCCGCGTGCGGCAGCCAGGCCTCGTCGAAGTGCAGCGTGTCGACGTAGCCGTCCACCGCCTTCTTGATCGTCTCGGTGTTGTAGACCACGCCGTCGTAGGTCGACTGGGTGAGGGTCAGGATGCGCGGCTTGACCGTGTCGGCGTCGACACCCTTGAGCAGCGGGTTGGCGCGGATCTTCGCCTTGATCGACTCGACGTCGAACTCCTGGCGCGGGATGGGCCCGATGATGCCGAAGTGGTTGCGCGTGGGCTTGAGGAAGACCGGGATCGCGCCGGTCATGATGATGGCGTGCAGGTTGGACTTGTGGCAGTTGCGGTCCACGACCACCACGTCGCCCGGCGCCACCGTGTGGTGCCAGACCATCTTGTTGCTGGTGCTGGTGCCGTTGGTGACGAAGAAGCAGTGGTCGGCATTGAAGATGCGCGCCGCATTGCGCTCGCTCTCGGCCACCGGGCCGGTGTGGTCGAGCAGCTGCCCGAGTTCTTCCACGGCGTTGCACACGTCGGCGCGCAGCATGTTCTCGCCGAAGAACTGGTGGAACATCTGGCCCACCGGGCTCTTCAGGAACGCCACGCCGCCCGAGTGGCCCGGGCAATGCCAGGAATAGGAGCCGTCCTCCGCGTAGTCGAGCAGCGCCTTGAAGAACGGCGGCTGCACGCCCTCGAGGTAGCTCTTGGCCTCGCGGATGATGTGGCGGGCCACGAACTCCGGCGTGTCCTCGAACATGTGGATGAAGCCGTGCAGTTCGCGCAGGATGTCGTTGGGCAGGTGGCGCGAGGTCTTCGTCTCGCCGTAGATGTAGATCGGGACGTCGGTGTTCTTGCGGCGCACCTCGTCGATGAAGGTGCGCAGGTTGAGCACGGCCGGGTCCATGTCCGGCCCGCCGCTGAACTCCTCGTCGTCGATCGACAGGATGAAGGCGCTGGCCCGGCTCTGCTGCTGGGCGAACTGCGACAGGTCGCCGTAGCTGGTCACGCCCAGGACCTCGAACCCTTCCGACTCGATGGCCTGCGCCAGGGCACGGATGCCCAGGCCCGAGGTGTTCTCGGAGCGGAAGTCCTCGTCGATGATGACGATGGGAAAGCGGAATTTCATGGGCGCTGGCTCCGGTCGGGCGTGCGAATAAAGGCGCGAAGTGTAAGGAATTCAAATGAACGGGGCATGGTGCCGATGCCCCAGAATCGGGGCCCGTCCGCGAGAGAGGAGATGAGATGGCGAATTCAACCCTGTGGTGGCTGCTGGCTGGTGCGGCCGTGGCGCTCGAACTGCTGTCGGGCACCGTCTACCTGCTGCTGATCGGCATCGCCTTCGCGGCGGCGGCGGTGTCCGCCCACCTGGGCTTCGCAATCACGGTACAGCTTGTGGTGGCGGCCGTCGTCGGCGTGGGTGCCGTTGTGGCGTGGTACCTCACCCACCGCGGCGCGCCGATCGTGCCCAGCGAAGCCAGCCGCGACCTCAACCTCGACGTGGGCGAAAGCGTCCATGTGGAAGCCTGGAACCCCGACGGCACCGCCACCGTGCGGCACCGCGGTGCGCAATGGACGGTGGTCGTGCGGCCTGGTGCCATGCCGGTGGCCGGGCTGAACCGGATCGTCGAAGTGGTGGGCAACCGCCTCGTCGTCGAGAAGATCTGAATCAACAAAGCAAAGGAAGAGTCATGGAAGTCGCAGCCGTCATCCTCGTCATCGCGGTGATCTTCATCTGGCAGTCGATCAAGTTCGTGCCGCAGCAGAACGCCTGGGTGCGCGAGCGCCTGGGCAAGTACCACGGCACCATGACGCCGGGGCCCAACTTCCTCATCCCCTTCATCGACAAGGTGGCCTACAAGCACAGCCTGAAGGAGATCCCGCTCGACGTGCCCAGCCAGATCTGCATCACGCGCGACAACACGCAGCTGCAGGTCGACGGCATCCTGTACTTCCAGGTCACGGACCCGATGCGAGCCAGCTACGGCTCGTCCAACTACATCGTCGCCGTCACGCAGCTGGCGCAGACCTCGCTGCGCAGCGTGATCGGCAAGCTGGAACTGGACAAGACCTTCGAGGAGCGCGACATCATCAACGCCCAGGTGGTGGCGGCCATCGACGAGGCTGCGCTCAACTGGGGCGTGAAGGTGTTGCGCTACGAGATCAAGGACCTGACGCCGCCCAAGGAGATCCTGCAGGCCATGCAGCGGCAGATCACGGCCGAGCGCGAGAAGCGCGCACTGATCGCGGCCTCCGAAGGGCGTCGGCAGGAACAGATCAACATCGCCACCGGCGAGCGCGAGGCCTTCATCGCGCGCTCCGAGGGCGAGAAGCAGGCCGCCATCAACAACGCACAGGGCGAGGCGGCTGCGATCACCGCGGTGGCCGAGGCGACGGCCGGCGCCATCGAACGCGTGGCCGCGGCCATCCGCCAGCCGGGAGGCGAACAGGCGGTGCAGCTCAAGGTGGCCGAACGCGCCGTGGATGCCTACGGCAAGGTGGCAGCCGACGCCACCACCACGCTGATCGTGCCCAGCACCATGACGGAGACGGCCTCGCTCATCGCTTCGGCCATGCGCATGGTGCAGGCCGGCAAGACAGGCCCTTCGGCAGGCTAGAATAGCGGGCTCACCTGGAGCGGTGGATGAGTGGTTTAAGTCGCACGCCTGGAAAGCGTGTGTGGGTTAATAGCCCACCGCGGGTTCGAATCCCGCCTGCTCCGCCAGGACACACATGAAAAACGGGCCTTTCGGCCCGTTTCTTTTTTTGCGATCGCGCCGCGCGTGCGCGTCCGGGTTTCTCAGTAGAGCGTTTCCGCCCCGACGGCCGGGCGCAGCGCGCCTTCATGCCGGGAAACGGCGGGGCCTTGCACCGACACGAGCAAGCTCAGCAGGCACAGGGCGAAGCACGCGACCAGGCCCAGCGGGCCGACGCTCAGAAGGAGCCCGATGGACAACAGGGCACTGGACAGCAACAGAACGGTTCTCATGGCACGGCTGGAGTGTTGATCTTGTGACCAGCATATGAAGGCGCCCGACCCCGCGCAATTCATCGAAAGTATTCAACGGGTTTTCCCTCCGCGGGTATTCCCATGCATCCCTCCGCCCGCCGCAGCCAAGAAAAAAGGGGACCCGGAGGTCCCCTTGCAGGCGTTCGTGCTGTCGATCAGCGAACGACGGCGATCTGCGTGCGCTGGCCGCCCTTGTAGGTGTACAGCGTCAGGGCACCGTTCTTGATGTCGCCCTTCTCGTCGAAGGCGATGGGACCGGTCACGCCCTTGTAGTTGGTCTTGCCGACTTCCGGCAGGTACTTCGCCGGATCGGACGAGCCCGCGCGCACCATCGAGTCGGCCAGGACGTTGACCGCGTCGTACACGTACGGCGCGTAGATCTGCACGTCGACGCCATTCTTGGCCTTGAAGTCGGCCTTGAACTTGTCGAGCGGCGCCTTGAAGTCGCCGTCCACGCCGCCGGCTTCGGCACACACCACCATGTCTTCGCCGATGGCGTCGCCAGCCAGCTTGGCCAGTTCGCCGGTGCACAGGCCGTCGCCGCCCATGAACTTGACGTTCAGGCCGAGTTGCTTGACCTGCTTGAGCATCGGACCGCCGACCGCGTCCATGCCGCCGAAGAACAGGATGTCGGGCTTGGCACCCTTGAGCTTGGTCAGGATGGCGTTGAAGTCCGTCGACTTGTCGGTCGTGAACTCGTGGCCGACGATCGTGCCGCCGGCGGCCTTGGCGGCCTTCTCGAATTCCTCGGCGACGCCCTGGCCATAGGCCGTGCGATCGTCGATCACCGCAATGTTCTTTCCCTTCAGGGTTTCGACAGCGTACTTGCCCAGCGTGCCGCCCAGTTGGGTGTCGTCAGCCACCACGCGGAAGGCCGTCTTGAAGCCCTGGCGGGTGTACTTGGGGTTGGTGGCCGAGGGCGAAACCTGCGGGATGCCTGCATCGCTGTACAGCTTCGATGCGGGGATGGTCGTGCCCGAGTTCAGGTGACCGACCACGCCGTTGACCTTCTCGTCGACCAGCTTCTGGGCAACGGCGGTGCCCTGCTTCGGATCGCCGGCATCGTCTTCGGCCACCAGCTCGAACTTGGCGACCTAGTCACCGATCTTCAGCTGCTTGGCATTGAGGTCCTCGATGGCCATCTTGGCACCCAGCTCGTTGTCCTTGCCGAGGTGGGCGATGGCGCCGCTCGTCGGGCCGACGTGGCCGATCTTCACGACGAGTGTGTCGGCGGCAGGAGGTGCTGCGGGCGCGGGTGCGGCGGCGGTAGGCGCAGGAGCAGCGGCAGGAGCGGCGGCTTCTTCTTTCTTGCCGCAAGCCACCACCGAGAGAGCAGCCAGTGCGACCGCAGTCCATTTCAATTGCATGGGGAACCTCCAGAACATGAGGAATAGAGTTGATAAACCGGTCGTTCGAATCCGGGTGCTTGAGCTCAGCAAAAACCGCGCCGGCACCCCGATCGCAGCACCCTCGCGCCATCGACCCGCGGCGCAGTTTAGCCCAAGGCTGGTGCGCCGGAACCCGGCGCAGACCCTGTGTTTTCCGAAAGTTCCCGGGCCAGCGCCTCGACGACGAGCGAGCGCAAAACGGTCTCGATTTCGTCGCGCAACCTGGGCAGCATGGCGTCGAGTTGCTGCTGCACGGCGGCAGACACCGCCTCCGTCAGACGCTCCTCGAGCGAAAGATCGATGCGTTGCAGAACGCGGTGCAGCAGGTCCTCTTCGATGCGGAAGGCATCGGCGTCCGTGAGGGCCGCGAAGGCCGGTCGAGCAGGCGGCACCGGCGTCTCGGCCGGCACCGGCGGCAGGGGCTGCGCCTCGGGTGGGGCAGGTGGCGATTCCGCCTCGATCACGGGCATCGGCTCGAACGGCTCGGACGGCTGGGGCGCCGGCTCCGACGGCGGTGGCGCCGACAGGTCGACCACCGTCGTCAAGGTCGGGACGAAACGCGGCGGTGTGCGCGGACCGGAATTCATGGAGACAGTCGATCGGACTTCCGCGGCTGGCGCTCAGCGCCGACCGCCGACGTCGTGCCGCGTGATGGCGTAGCCACGTTCGGCGTAGTGGCGCCAGCGCTGGCGACCGGACTGCCGCTCTGCTTGTTCGGTGCCGACCACGTCGATCAGGCGCTCGAAGCGCTCGAACCCCACCGGCAAGTCGCAACCGAGGTTGACCAGCACCTGACGGTGCGCCTGCGCACCCTGCGACGGCGCGTCGAGCAGCACGACCGGCGAACGTACCAGGACTTCCTCCTCCGCATCGCCGCGGCAATGCGCAATGAAGTCGGTAGCAGAGAACTGCCAGAGCGATGCGTCGAGGATGTCCAGGGTGGCCTTGTCACCGGCGACGGCAACTTTCGCGCCCGCCGTCACGACCGCCTTGCGCAACAGTCGGCAGGCGTGATGCACCTTGTCAGGTGCATTGAAATGGACGTCGATCTCCGTCACGCGGTCTTGCGGGCTCGCTTGCCCGACGCCGTCGCGGGGCTGGCCGCAGCGCCCTGCCGTCCCAGCAGGTAGGTCACGAGCAACGGCACGGGCCGGCCGGTCGAGCCCTTGGCTGCACCGCTCTTCCAGGCCGTGCCGGCGATGTCGAGGTGCGCCCACGGAAACTCGGACGTGAAGCGCTGGAGGAACTTGGCCGCGGTGATGGCCCCGCCCGCGCGGCCCGCTACGTTGGCCACGTCGGCGAATTGCGTTTTCAGGCCCTCGGCGTACTCGTCGTCGAGCGGGAGCCGCCAGCAGCGGTCCAGCGAGGCCTCGCCGGCCGCATGCAAGGCCTCGGCCAGCGCGTCGTCGGTCGAGAAGAGGCCGCTGCGCACGCCGCCCAGGGCGATGACGCAGGCGCCCGTCAGCGTCGCGATGTCGATCACCGCCTCGGGCGAGAAGCGCTTGGCATAGTCCAGCGCGTCGCAGAGGATCAGCCGGCCCTCGGCGTCCGTGTTCAGGATCTCGATGGTCTGGCCGCTCATGCTCGTCACGACGTCGCCCGGCTTGATCGCCCGGCCGTCGTTCATGTTCTCGCAGGCCGGGATCAGGCCGACGACGTTGATCGCGGGCTGCAGTTCACCCAGCGCGCGGAACACGCCGAGCACGCTGGCGGCGCCGCACATGTCGAACTTCATCTCGTCCATCTCGGCGGCGGGCTTGAGCGACACGCCGCCGGTGTCGAAGGTGATGCCCTTGCCCACCAGCACCTGCGGCGCAACGCCCTTCGCGGCGCCCTGGTAGCGCAGCACGACGAAGCGCAGCGGCTCGGCCGACCCCTGCGCGACCGCCAGGAACGCCCCCATGCCCAGCGCCGCGACCTCCTTCGGGCCCAGCACTTCGCATTTCACGCGGGGCAGCCTGGTCAGCGAACGCGCGGCCTCGGCCAATTGGGTCGGCGTGCAATGGTTGCCCGGCCGGTTGCCCCACTCCTTCGCGAACTCGACGCCATGCACCAGCGCCACGGCCGTGTCGAAGGCCGACTTCAGCGTCGCCGGCTTGTCGATGCCGACCACGCACTGGCGCAGCGTGCTCGGTTCCGGCTTGGACTTGGTGGTCGTGTAGACGTAGCTGGCGTCGGCTGCGGCCGACACGGCCGCGGAAACGCCCACCGCATCCGCCGGGCCGGCGAACAGGATGACCATGCGCTTGGGCGCAGACCCCTTGAGCGCCTGCACCGCCGCCAGCACGGCGCTGCGCACGGCGACGGCGTCGCCCTGCCCGACCGCCGACAGCACGACACGCGTGGCCGCGATGCCCTCCGGTCGGTAGGCGACGAGCTGCTTGCCCGGCTTGTCGCCGAGGTCGCCCGCCTTGCGCGCGGCGGCGATGAGCGCGGCGATGCGGTCCTTGCCGTCGGCGCCGGTGGCTGGCACCAGCACGACCAGCGCATCGGCCTTTTCGGTGGCGGCCTGCACGAGGCCGAGGGGCTTGAGTTGAAAGTCCATAATCCGCTTTTTTCCGCGACGATGTTATTCCATTCCTCTCTACGCAAGGAGCTGTCGCGCAGCTTCGGGGCGACCCTGGTGGTGCTGGTCACGATCGTCATGACGATCATCCTGATCCGCACCCTGGGCCTCGCATCCAAGGGCAGCGTCAACCCATCCGACGTCTTCCTGGTCATGGCTTACACGGTGATCGGCTACATGCCGACCATCCTGAGTCTGAGCCTGTTCATCGCCATCGTCGGCACCCTCTCGCGCATGTACCGCGACAGCGAGATGGTGATCTGGTTCTCCGCGGGCCGGGGCCTGGCCGACCTGGTGCGGCCGCTCTTCCAGTTCGCCTGGCCGGTGCTCATCCTGATCGGCGCACTGGCCTTCGTCGGCTGGCCCTGGGCCAATTCGCAGACCCAGGGCATGCGCGACCAGTACGAGCGCCGCAGCGACATCGATCGCGTCGCGCCGGGACAGTTCCAGGAGTCGGCCGCGCGCAACCGCGTCTTCTACATCGACAAGGACTCGGCCGACACCACGACGGCCTCCAACGTCTTCATCTCCTCGCTCGAGCGCAACATGCAGATCGTGACCTCCGCCAAGAGCGGCACGGTCGAACCGATGTACGGCTCGCGCTACCTTGTGCTGCGGCACGGCCAGCGGCTGGAGAGCCCCTTCGACAAGACAGGCCTGAAGATCAGCGAGTTCGACACCTACGGCGCGCGGGTAGGCGGCAGCAGCGCGCTGCTCGGCGACGGGCCACCGCCGCGGGCCCTGTCCACGTTGCAGTTGCTGGCCGACCGGTCGCCGCCGGCACTTGGCGAGTTCGGCTGGCGCCTCGGCATGGTGCTGGCCGCCGTCAACTTCGTGCTGCTGGCCCTGGTGGTCTCCGGCGTCAATCCGCGCGTGGGGCGAAGCGGCAACCTGCTGTTCGCGCTGTTCTGCTTCGTCCTCTACTACAACCTGCTCAACCTGGGGCAGAACTGGGTGGGTGCCGGCCGCTTCAACGTCGGCGCCTTCCTGCTCGCGCTGCATGGCGGCGTCCTCGTGCTCGTGCTGGCCTGGCTGGCCAAGCGCCACACCCACTGGACGCTGCGCCGCGCTCTGCGTCCTGCTGCCCGCTGAACCGTGAAAACGATCCGCCGTCTCATCTACCTGGAGGTGCTCAAGGCCGTCGGCTTCGTCACCTTCGGCTTCCTGTGCCTGTTCTTCTTCTTCGATTTCGTCGACGAGCTGCAATCGGTCGGCAAGGCCAACGCGCTGGGCTACGGCCTGCCGCAGGCGCTGCTGTACGTGACGCTGCTGGTGCCGAGCCACCTCTACGAGCTGCTGCCCATCACGGTGCTGATCGGCACCATCTTCGTGATGGCCAACCTGGCCCGCACGTCTGAATACACCATCCTGCGCACGAGCGGCCTCGGGCCCTGGCGCGCGCTGCGCACCCTGCTGCTGCTCGGCCTCGCCTTCGTGATGCTGACCTTCGCGATCGGCGACTACATCGCGCCGGCTTCGGACCGCGCCGCCCAGTTGCTCAAGTCCCGCTACCAGGGCTACCTGGCCACCGCGGGGCTGACCGGCGGCTGGCTGAAGGAGAAGCGCGACGACCACTCCTATGCCGCCAACGTGCTGTCGATCGACAAGCACGGCGTGCTCAAGCAGCCGCGCATCTTCGAGTTCGACGAGCGTGGTTTTCTCGTCTCGCAGACGAACGCGGAGTCCGCCCGCATCGCCAACGGCGTCTGGGTGCTGCAGAACGCCGAGAAGCAGGAGTTCGCCACCCGCAAGGCGGACGGCACGGCCAAGGTCGCGACCACGCACCTGCCCCTGCTCGCCTGGCCATCTACGCTCACCGCCGACATGGTCTCGGTCGCGCTGCTCAAGCCCGACAAGATGCGGACCATGGACCTGTTCGAGTACACGCGGCACCTGGACGCCAATGGCCAGCAGTCGCAACGCTACGAGATCGAGTTCTGGCGCAAGGTCTTCTACCCGCTGTCGTGCCTGGTGATGGTCGTGCTGGCCCTGCCCTTCGCCTACCTGCATTTCCGCCAGAGCGGAATCACCAGCTACGTGTTCGGCGGCGTGATGATCGGCATCAGCTTCTTCCTGCTGAACAACGTGTTCGGCTACATCGGCAACCTGCGCAACTGGTGGCCCTGGATCACCGCGGCGGCGCCCGGAATGATCTATTCGCTGCTCTCGCTCGGCGCGTTCGGCTGGCTCGTGCTGCGACGTTGACATGGAGCAAGGCATCGTCCTGTTCGCGCACGGGTCGAGGGACCCGCGCTGGCGCGAGCCCCTCGAGGCCGTGGCGCGTGCCGTGCAGGAGCGCGCGCCGCAAGCGCTCGTGCGCTGCGCCTATCTCGAACTGGCCGAACCCGACTTCGCCACCGCGGCACGCGAGCTTGCCGACTCGGGCGTGCGGCGCCTGCGTGTCGTACCGATGTTCCTGGGCATGGGCAAGCATGCCCGCGAAGACCTGCCAAGGCTCGTGGACGCCGCTCGGCTGAGCCATCCCGGCCTGGACATCGAGGTGTCCGGCCCCGTGGGTGAAGCGCCCGAGGTCGTCAACCTGCTCGCCGAACTGGCGCTTCGGCCGCTTTCAATTTCAAACAATCTTTAGACATTGAAGGCATAATGAATTCCTGAATAAGACGGAATTTGTTATGAATCTGCACCAGTTCAAGTTCGTTCAGGAAGCCGTCCGTCGCAACCTGAACCTCACCGAAGCAGCCAAGGCGCTGCACACCTCGCAGCCGGGCGTGTCCAAGGCCATCATCGAACTGGAGGAGGAACTGGGCGTCGAGATCTTCGCCCGCCACGGCAAGCGCCTGAAGCGCGTGACCGAGCCCGGCCAGCACGTCATCGCCAGCATCGAACTCATCATGCGCGAGGTGGGCAACCTCAAGCGCATCGGCGAGCAGTTCAGCGCGCAGGACAGCGGCACCCTCTCCATCGCCACCACCCACACCCAGGCGCGCTATGTGCTGCCGGTGCCCGTGGCGAAGCTGCGCGAGGCCTACCCCAAGGTCAACGTGAGTCTCCACCAGGGCTCGCCCGACCAGGTGGCGCGCATGGTGCTCGACGAGATCGCCGAGATCGGGATCGCGACCGAATCGCTGGCCGACTACGCGGACCTCGTCACCCTCCCCTGCTACGAATGGCAGCACGTGCTGGTCCTGCCCAAGGACCATCCGCTGGCCGCCAAGGAGCGCGTGTCGCTCGACGACCTGGCGCACGAGCCCATCATCACCTACCACCCCTCCTTCACCGGCCGAACGCGCATAGACCACGCCTTCGCGCAGAAGAAGCTGACCCCGCGCATCGCGCTGGAGGCGATCGATTCCGACGTCATCAAGACCTACGTGCGCCTGGGCCTGGGCGTTGGCATCGTGGCCGAGATGGCGGTGCGCGACGACTCGAACGCCGACCTGGTCGTGCGCCCCATGGGCCACCTGTTCGGCCAGAACATCGCACGCGTGGCCTTCAAGCGAAGCGCCTACCTGCGCAACTTCGTCTTCAAGTTCGCCGAGCTGCTGTCCGACCGGCTCGACCGCAACCTGATCGCCAAGGCCCTTGCCGGCCACGCGAACGACTACGACCTGTGATCCCTCTCCATTGCCGTTGCGACCCATGACCGCTCCCCGCACCCCCCTGCCCGGCACCAAGCTGCCCGCCGTCGGCACCACCATCTTCACCGTCATGTCGGCCCTGGCCGCCGAGAAGAACGCCGTGAACCTCGGCCAGGGCTTCCCTGACTTCGGCTGCGACCCCAAGCTGCTCGACGACGTCACGGCCGCCATGGCCGCCGGCCACAACCAGTACCCGCCGATGCCCGGCATCCCGGCGCTGCGCAATGCCATCGCCGGCAAGCTCGAGGCGATGTACGGCCGCCACTACGACCCGGCGACCGAGATCACCGTCACGGCCGGCGCCACGCAGGCCATCATCACCGCCATCCTTGCCATCGTGCGGCCCGGCGACGAGGTGATCGTGCTGGAGCCCTGCTACGACAGCTACGTGCCCAACATCGACCTCGCCGGCGGCACCGTGGTGCGCGTTCCGCTGGTGCCCGGCAGCTTTCGGCCCGACTTCGACCGCATCGCCGCCGCCATCACGCCCAAGACCCGCGCCATCCTGGTCAACACGCCGCACAACCCGAGTGCGACGGTGTGGACGGCGGCCGAGATGCGCCAGCTGGAAGAGCTGCTCGCCCCCACCGACATCTTCGTCATCGCCGACGAGGTCTACGAGCACATGGTGTACGACGGCGCACAGCACGAGAGCGTGGCGCGCTTCCCGGGGCTTGCGGCACGCAGCTTCATCGTCAGCAGCTTCGGCAAGACCTACCACGTCACCGGCTGGAAGGTCGGCTACGTGGCCGCGCCGGCGCCGCTGATGGCCGAGTTCCGCAAGGTGCACCAGTTCAACGTGTTCACCGTGAACACGCCGATGCAGCACGCCCTGGCCGCCTACATGGCCGACCCGGCGCCCTACCTGCAGCTGCCCGCCTTCTACCAGCGCAAGCGCGACCTCTTCGCGGCCGGCCTGGCGAAGACCCGCTTCAAGCTGCTGCGCAGCGAGGGCAGCTACTTTCAGTGCGTCGACATCTCCGCGGTGAGCGAGCTGGGCGAGGCCGACTTCTGCCAGTGGCTCACCACCGAGATCGGCGTCGCGGCGATCCCGCTGTCGGCCTTCTACGGCGACGGCTTCGACCAGCGGGTCGTGCGCTTCTGCTTCGCCAAGAAGGACGAAACGCTGCAGACCGCGCTCGATCGCCTGGCACGGCTCTGAGCCGCGCCCCGGCTGCGCTCCTGCTTCGGCCAGCGGGCGCGCTGACACCGGCGCAGGACCGCCCTGACACGCGAAGTCGTCGCGCACCGGCCGACTGCGCGCAACCGGCAGCACACCATGAAGCCTCTTCGAACTGCTGGAGAAGCAAAATGTTGTCGACTATCCTCCTGATCGTCCTGATCCTGTTGCTGATCGGCGCCCTGCCGAGCTGGGGCTACAGCAAGAGTTGGGGTTACGGCCCGAGCGGCGGCCTGGGCCTGGTGGTCATCGTCGTGATCGTGCTGCTCCTCATGGGCCGCATATAACGCGAGCCCGTGCCGCCAGCCCGCCACCCGGCGGGCTTTTTTCTGCCGGGGCGGAGCCTGCGCCGCTCGACATCGGTTAGGGTTGCCGTCTTCGCCCGCCTTGTTTCGATGAAGTCCGCTCCCCTGCTCTGTCTCGTCTTCGGCGCCGCGCTTGCCGGCCCTGCCTTCGCCATGTACCGCTGCGAGGCGCCGAACGGCACGATCAGCTTCCAGGACAAGCGCTGCCCCGAGGGCAGCAAGGAACAGGCGATCGGCGCTCCCGCGCCGCCGCCGCTGGTCAACGGGGCCGACGATGGTCAGCGTGCCCAGCAGATCCAGCGCAACCAGGAAGCCAGCACCCGGGCGCTGCGCAAGACGCAGCTGGAAAGCGCGCTGTTGCCCGCCGCCCAGTCCGCGCTGGCCTCGCACCGTCAGGCCTGCGAGCAGGAACTGTCGGCCCTGCGTGCACGACGCGAAGGCACCAGCGGCCGCTTTCCGGGGCAGCAGCAGACCCTGACCGATGCCCTGTCCGACGCCCAGGCCCGCTGCGACCGCCAGGGCCGCGAGCTGGCCGACCGGCTCGAGACGCTGCGTTCCGAATGCAACGCGCTGCAACGCTCGGCGCGCTGAGACCTCAGCCGCGCTGCGCGCTCAATGCGCGATCTGCAGCCAGGCCTTGTCGAGGCGCTTGAGGCTGACCGGCTGCGGCGTGCGCAGCTCCTGCGCGAAGAAGCTCACACGCAACTCTTCCAGCAGCCAGCGGAATTCCAGCATGCGCTCGTCGGTCGCGCCCTTGCGCTCGGCCACCAGCCGCCAGTAGCGCTGTTCCTGCGGCTTCAGCTCGGCCAGGCGCGAGGCGTCGCGGGCCGGGTCCGCACGCAGCTTGTCCAGCCGCAGCACGATGGCCTTGAGGTAGCGCGCGAAGTGCTGCAGCTGCGCCCACGGCGTGTCGGCCAGGAAGCGCTTGCCCACGAGCCGCTGCAGCTGCTCGGCCGCGTCCTTCACCGCGTCGGGCTGCACCTTGGTGTCCTTGATCTTGCGCGCCGCGGCCGCGTATTCCGCCAGGATCGTCCCGGCCAGGCGCGCCACCTCGTTGGCGATCAGCGTCAGGCGGCCGCGACCTTCATCGACCCGGCGCTGGAAGGCGGCCGCGTCGGCGGGCAGCGGGTCCTGCAGGAAGGCGCGGTCCAGTGCCACGTCGATGATCTGCGCGCGCAGTTCTTCGAGTGTGCCGAGCGGCAGATAGGCCACCGCCATCTTCTGCAGCTCGGGGATGTTCTTCTCGAGGTACTTCAGCGCGTCCTTGAGCTGGAGCGCGATCAGCCGGCGCAGGCCGGCGCGGTGCTTGGCCGCTGCGACCTCCGGCTCGTCGAACACCTCGATCGTGACCGCGTCGCCGCCGTCGATCAGCGCCGGGAAGCCGATCAGCGTCTGCGCGCCGCGCCAGACCTCCATCAGCTCGGGCAGTTCGCCGAAGGTCCAGGCGGTGTGGCGTTGGGTCGTGGTCCGCGCGGGCGCTTCGGTTGCTGCGTTTTTAATAGCTTCCTGTGCCCGCCCCACGGGCGCTTCAGGCACTTTTTCCTTCGAAGTTTCGGGCGCCCGGGCACGCAGGCCCGCCAGCGCCTGGAAAGCGCCGCGCGCCTGGGCACCCAGTTCGCCCTTCAGTGCGCCGAGGTTGCGCCCCATGCCGAGCTGCCGGCCGTGCTCGTCGACCACACGCAGGTTCATGAACAGGTGCGGCGGCAGCATGTCGAGCTTGAAGTCGGCCCGTTTGACGTCGAGGCTGGTCTCGTCGCGCACCCGCTTCAGCAGCGCGTCGGTCAGCGAACCATGGCCGAAAGCCTCGGGCGCCGACAGCGCCTCGTTCAGGCGCGCGGCCGATTCGGGGAGCGGCACGAAGCGCGAACGCGGCCGCTGCGGCAGGCTCTTGAGCAGCGCCTGGATCTTGTCCTTGAGCATGCCCGGCACCAGCCATTCGCAGCGCTCCTCGCTCACCTGGTTGAGCACGAAGAGCGGCACCGTCACCGTGAGCCCGTCCTTCGGGTCACCGGGCTCGTGCAGGTAGGTCGCGGCGCAGTCCACCCCGCCGAGCTTGACGGTGGGCGGGAAGGCCTGCGTCGTGATGCCGGCGGCCTGGTGGCGCATCAGCTCCTCGCGGCTCAGGAACAGCAGGCGCGGCTGGGCTTTCGCCGCCTCGCGGTACCACTGCTCGAAGGCCTGGCCGTTGGCCAGCTCGGCCGGCACATGCGCGTCGTAGAAGGCGTAGATCAGCGCGTCGTCCACCAGCACGTCCTGCCGGCGCGACTTGTGCTCCAGGCCCTCGACCTCGCGCACCAGCTTGCGGTTGGCGGCCAGGAAGGGCAGCTTGGTCTCCCAGTCGCCGGCCACCAGCGCCTCGCGCAGGAAGATCTCGCGCGCCGCCGGCAGGTCGACCTTCGCGAAGTCCACGCGCCGGCCGCTGTAGACCACGAGGCCGTAGAGCGTGGCGCGTTCGAAGGCGGCCACGCGCGCGTCCTTCTTCTCCCAGTGCGGGTCGAGCAGCTGCTTCTTCAGCACGTGGCCGGCGACCTCCTCGATCCATTGCGGCTCGATGTTGGCGATGCCGCGACCGAAGAGGCGCGTGGTCTCGACCAGCTCGGCGCACACGATCCAACGGCCCGGCCGCTTGCGCAGGTGCGCGCCGGGATGGCGGTGGAACTTGATGCCCCGCGCGCCCAGGTACTCGCCGGAGGACGCCCCCGCCTCCTCGTCCATCTTCCAGCCGATGTTGCCCAGCAGGCCGGCCAGCATCGACTTGTGGACCGCCTCGTAACCCGCCGGCGCGCTGTTCAGCTTCCACTTGTGCTCGGTCACGACGGTGAGCAGCTGCGAATGGATGTCGCGCCACTCGCGCACGCGGCGTACGCTGATGAAGTTCTGGCGCAGCAGCTGTTCGTACTGACGGTTGCTGAGCTTGTGGGTGGGCGTCGCCAGTTCGGGGGCCGGCGCCGGCGCGGCGGCAGCCAGCCGCTGCGCCACGGGCAGCACGGCCGCACTTGCCTTCTTCGGCCCCTGCACCTTCGCCTGCATCTCGCGCCGCGTCTGCGCCACGGGTGCGCCGCCGCGCGCATCGTGCAACCACTTCCACAGCGTCAGGTAGCCACTGAACTCGCTCTTCTCATCGTCGAACTTGGCGTGCGCCTGGTCGGCCTGCTGCTGCGCCTCCAGGGGGCGGTCGCGCACGTCCTGCACGCTCATCGCGGCGGCGATCACCAGCACCTCCTGCAGCGCGCCGCGGCTGCGCGCCTCCAGGATCATGCGGCCCACGCGCGGGTCGAGCGGCAGCTTGGCCAGCTCGGCGCCGATGGGCGTGAGCTCGTTCGCCTCGTCCACCGCGCCCAGCTCGTTGAGCAGCTGGTAGCCATCGGCGATCGCGCGGCCCGAGGGCGACTCGAGGAAGGGAAAGCGCCCCACGTCGCCCAGGTGCAGCGACTTCATGCGCAGGATCACGCCCGCCAGCGACGAACGCAGGATCTCCGGGTCGGTGAAGCGCGGCCGGCTGTTGAAGTCCTTCTCGTCGTACAGGCGGATGCAGATGCCGTTCGCCACCCGGCCGCAGCGCCCGGCACGCTGGTTGGCCGCCGCCTGGCTGATGGGCTCGACCATCAGCTGCTCGACCTTGCTGCGGAAGGCGTAGCGCTTCACGCGCGCCGTGCCGGCGTCGATCACGTAGCGAATGCCCGGCACCGTGAGCGAGGTCTCGGCCACGTTGGTCGCCAGCACGATGCGCCGGCCCGTGTGGCCGTCGAAGATCCGGTCCTGCTCGGCCTGCGACAGGCGAGCGAAGAGCGGCAGCACCTCCGCGTTGCGCAGCACCGGGCTGTGCGCGAGGTGCTTGCGCAGATGGTCGGCCGCCTCGCGGATCTCGCGCTCGCCGGGCAGGAACACGAGGATGTCGCCCCCCACGCCACCCGCCCACAGCTCGTCGACGCCGTCTGCAATGGCATCGTTGAGATCGAAATCGCGCGATTCCTCGAAGGGCCGCCAGCGCATTTCGACCGGGAAGGTGCGGCCCGATACATAGATGACGGGCGCCTTCCCTTTCGCGGAAGCGAAGTGCTCGGAGAACCGGTCCGCATCGATCGTGGCGGAGGTCACGATCACCTTGAGGTCGGGCCGGCGCGGCAAGATCTCCTTGAGGTAGCCCAGCAGGAAATCGATGTTCAACGAGCGCTCGTGCGCCTCGTCGATGATCAGCGTGTCGTAGGCCTTGAGCAGCGGGTCGGTCTGCGTCTCGGCCAGCAGGATGCCGTCGGTCATCAGCTTGACCGAGGCATCCCGCGACAGGCGGTCCTGGAAGCGGACCTTGTAGCCCACCACCTCGCCCAGCGGCGTCTTCAGTTCCTCGGCGATGCGCTTGGCGACCGAGCTGGCCGCGATGCGCCGCGGCTGCGTGTGGCCGATCAGCCGGCCGCGTCCTTCGGGGGCATTGAGCTTGCCGCGGCCGAGGGCGAGCGCGATCTTCGGCAACTGCGTCGTCTTGCCCGAACCTGTCTCGCCGCACACGATCACCACCTGGTGGGCGGCGATGGCGGCCGCGATCTCGTCGCGCCTGGCGCTGACGGGAAGCGATTCGGGGAACTGGATGTCGAGCGCGGGCATTCGGGGGGAAGGAGTCAGGTGGGGGCGGCAGGCGCGGCCTCAAGTCGACCGGCGATTATCTTTGGCCCGCCCCGCGTGCCCCGCGCGTCGTGCCCGCGTGCCCCGGCCGGTCCACGCGCCCCGGGCGCTTCATGGACAATCCGCGCTTCGCACCGCCGTCCAGTCCCTGCCAGCCTCGTCAGCCCTCATGTCCGCCGTCTTCAATTTCACCTTCGTCCCCTGGTTCCGCTCGGTGGCGCCCTACATCCACACGCACCGGGGCAAGACCTTCGTGGTGGCGGTGGCGGGCGAGGCCATCGCGGCGGGCAAGCTGCCGTCGATCGCGCAGGACCTGGCACTGATCCAGTCCATGGGCGTGAAGATCGTGCTGGTGCACGGCTTCCGCCCGCAGGTGAACGAGCAGCTGCGTGCCAAGGGCCACGAGGCGAAGTACTCGCACGGCATCCGCATCACCGACGAGGTCGCGCTGGACTGCGCCCAGGAAGCGGCCGGCCAGCTGCGCTACGAGATCGAGGCCGCCTTCAGCCAGGGCCTGCCCAACACGCCGATGGCGGGCTCGACGGTGCGCATGATCTCCGGCAACTTCATCACTGCGCGCCCGGTGGGCGTGGTCGACGGGGTGGACTTCCAGCATTCGGGGCTGGTGCGCAAGGTCGACGTGGCGGGCATCCGCCGCACGCTGGACTTCGGCGCCATGGTGCTGATGTCGCCCTTCGGCTTCTCGCCGACCGGCGAGGCCTTCAACCTGACGATGGAAGAGGTCGCCACCAGCGTGGCCATCTCCATCCAGGCCGACAAGCTGCTCTTCCTGACCGAGATTCCGGGCATCCCGCTCGACGTCAACCAGCCGGTGAGCGAGGACAACCCCATCGACACCGAACTGCCGCTGGACACCGCCCGCCAGCTGCTGACCACGCTGGCCCCGGCGCAACGCCCCACCGACACCGCCTTCTACCTGCAGCACTGCGTCAAGGCCTGCGAGGCCGGGGTGGAGCGCAACCACATCCTGCCCTTCGCCGTGGATGGCGCGCTGCTGCTCGAGATCTACGTCCATGACGGCATCGGCACCATGGTCATCGACGAAAAGCTCGAATCGGTGCGCGAGGCCGAGGTGGACGACATCGGCGGCATCCTGCAGCTGATCGAGCCCTTCGAGCGCGACGGCACGCTGGTCAAGCGCAGCCGCACCGAGATCGAGCGCGACATCCACCAGTACACGGTGGTTGAGCACGACGGCGTGATCTTCGGCTGCGCCGCCCTCTACCCCTACCCCGAGGCCAAGACGGCGGAGATGGCGGCGCTCACCGTGTCGCCGCAGTCGCAGGGCCAGGGCGACGGCGAGAAGCTGCTCAAGCGCATCGAGCACCGCGCGCGCGCTGCGGGCCTGGACAGCATCTTCGTGCTGACCACCCGCACCATGCACTGGTTCATCAAGCGCGGCTTCCAGCAGGTGAACCCCGACTGGCTGCCCGAGGCGCGCAAGAAGAAGTACAACTGGGACCGCAAGAGCCAGGTGCTGGTCAAGAAGCTGCGCTGAAGGCGCAGCCGCCGCCGGCTACGCCATGAAGCCGGTTCGGCGGCCCGCTTTCACATCCGCGGTTGGCCGTTCGACGCCGTGAGGCCACCGTCCACCGGCACCAGGGCGCCGTTGACGAAGCTGGCATCGTCGCTGGACAGGAAGGCCACGACCGACGCCACCTCGGCGGGATCGGCACCGCGGCCCAGCGGGATGCGGTCCTTGAAGCGTGCCATGGTCTCCGGATCGTCCTGCATGTCCGCCGTCATGGGCGTGAAGGTCAGGCTGGGGCAGACCGCGTTCACGCGCACGCCCTGCCCGCCGTGGTCGAGGGCCAGTGCGCGGGTCAGGTTGACCACCGCGCCCTTCGAGGCGTTGTAGGCCACCAGCCCCCAGTCGCCGCCCAGGCCCGACACGGACGCCGTGTTGACGATGCAGCCGCGGCTGCGCACCAGGTGCGGCATCGCCGCCTTGGCGCCGTTGAACACGCCGCCGGCATTCACCGCCAGCGTGCGATGGAAATCCTCGGCCGAGGCCTGGGTGGCATCCCCCTCGGGCGCGATGCCGGCGTTGCTGACCAGCACATGCAGTTCGCCGAAGCGCTCGATGGTGGCGCGCATCAGTGCTTCGACCTGCGCCAGTTCGGCCACGTCGGTCTGGTGCACCAGCGTGCGTTCGGAAGGCAGCTCGGCCGCCACCTTCTCGAGCTTGTCGGCGTGGTCGCCGGCCAGGACCACGTGAGCGCCCTCGGCCGAGAAGCGACGGGCCACGGCCTCGCCGATGCCCGATCCGGCACCGGTGACGATGACGACGCGGCCGTGGAAGCGGTCACGTCCCTGGAAGGAAGAAAGTTGGAGTGCAGTCATGGGTTCATGAACGCACGCACGAAGGAGGGAGTGCGTCGGAGAAGCGCGCGTCGGCGCGTCACGAAGGACGTACGCATCCCGCGCCGCTGCGGCGGTCAGCCGGCCATGCCCAGGCTGCGCATCAGCAGCAACGCGGCAGTGCCCACCACCACCGGCCCGGTGACGCCGCGCCGCCAGCAGAACCAGGCGACGGAGACGGCCACGGCCAGCCACCGTGGGTCGTGCCAGCCGCCGCTGGCCACGGCGCTTGCCGAACCACGCAGCACTTCCGGCACCACGACCGCCATGAGCGCCGCAAGGGGTGCATGCCGCAGACCCGAGGCCAGCCAGCCCGGCAGGCGTGGCTCCCGCCGCGGCAGCAGGAACACGCCGCGCGTGAGCACGGTCACTCCCGCCAGCGCGAGGATGGCGATCCACAGGTGCGCGTCGGTCATGGCGCGGCGATGCGGGGGCGGCGCCGTTCGGCCCAGTGGCCCGCTGCCATGGCCGCGCCGATGGCCGCGATCACCTGCAGGCCGAAGGGCCAGCCCTGCCCCATCCAGCCGATGGCGCCGGCCACCGCGGCGACCACCCAGCTCGGCCGGTCCGCGATCATCGGCATCGCCAGGCCCAGCAGGGCCAGCACGCCGACGAAGCGAAGGTCCCAGTCCGGTGGTATGGCGTCGGCCAGGAAGATGCCGGCCAGCGACGCCACCTGCCAGGCCGCCCAGTTGAACAGCGCCAGGCCCAGGAAGTAGGCCAGCTGGTCGGGCGAGCGCCGCGGGTAGCGCTGCATGAAGCGCACGTACACCGGGTCGCCCGCCAGGTAGGCCAGCCCCAGCCGCTGCGGCCGGGGCAGCAGGCCGAAGTAGCGCCGCCAATGGGCGCTGAAGACCACGAAGCGCACGTTGAGCATCAGGGCCGTCAGCACGATCACCCACAGCGGCGCGCCGGCCAGGATCATCGGCAGGCAGGCCAGCTGCGAGGCGCTGGCGAAGACCAAGAGCGACATGGCCAGCACCGCGCCCATCGGCAGGCCGCTGCGCGCCATGGCCACGCCGGTCACCAGGCCCAGGGCCACCGTGCCCAGGGCCGGGCCGGCGATGGCCCGCACGCCCTCGGCGAAGCCGGGGTGCGTGAAGAGCGAGCGCAGCGATCGCGTGCCGAACAGCGCCATGTCGTGAGGGTCCCGCGCCGCGCGCCGATCAGGCGGCGGTGACGTGCACGCCCGGGCGGCGGCCGTCGTTCCAGCGGCCGCCCAGGGCGCGCTCGATCTGCGCCGCGAGCTGCAGCAGCAGGCCGTCGTTGGCCTGGCGGGCCTGGGCGTGGATGCCGAAGGGCAGCCCGTTGGCCTGCTGCGCCATCGGCAGCGAGATGGCCGGAATGCCGCACAGGTTGGACAGCGGCGTGTACGAGAAGAACTTCCAGAGCTTGTCGAACCAGTCCAGCACGTCCGGGTTGTCGCTGGTCGTCAGGTACTCGGTGGTGCCGATGCGCGGCGTGGGCAGCGCCGTGATCGGCGTGAGGATGATGTCCCAGTCCTCGAAGAAGGCGCCGAAGGCCCGCGCGGTGCTGTTGAAGACGGCCTGCATCCTGTGGCGCTCGGCGTAGGGCAGGTCCTTGCCGGCCTCCCAGATGCGGATGTTGATCGGCTCGATGAGGTCCGCCGGCGGGCGCTCCAGCCCGGCCTTGGCCAGGAGGCCGTTGATGACCTGCGCGAAGTTGCTGATGTAGCAGGTGGTCTGCGCACGGAAGGCCTCACGCAGGTCGGCCTGCGGCAGCGCCCACTCGACATGGTGGCCCAGGCCCTCGAGGAAGCGCCCCGCCTTCTCCAGCTCGGCCACGATCTCGGGCGTGGCGCGGTAGTCGCCCCACTCGTGCGACAGCGCGATGCGCAGCCGGCCCGGGTCCTTGCGGATCAGCTCGGTATAGGGCTCGGGCGCCGTCCAATACGGCATGAACTCGCCGGGCGCGCCGCCGCGGCAGGCATCGACGAAGGCGGCCGTGTCGCGCACCGTGCGGCTGTGGCAGCCCTGGGCCGACACGTAGCCGGTGATGTCCGAGAGGTGGGGCCCGATGCTGAACACGCCGCGCGAGGGCTTGAGGCCGATGTTGCCGTTGAAGCCGGCCGGGATACGGATCGAGCCGCCGCCATCGGTCGCGTGCGACATGGGCACCACGCCCGCCGCCACCATGGCCGAGGTGCCGGCGGAAGAGCCGCAGGTGGTGAAGTCGGTGTTCCAGGGATTGCGCGTGACGTACACGGCCGGGTTCTCGGCCGAGCTGCAGACGCCGAACTCGGGCGTGGTGGTGCGGCCCATGAGGTTGAGGCCGGCCTTGCGCATCTGCTTCGTGAGCCACGCGTCCTCGGTCGGGCGGTTGCCGCGCATGAAGAGCGAACCCTGCTCCTGCAGGCGGCCCTTGAGCGTGGGGCCCAGGTCCTTCATGAGGAAGGGCACGCCGGCGAAGGGGCCCTCGGGGTTCAGGCCGTCCTTGAGCGGATCGGCGACCACGTCCTCGAAGACCTCGACCACGGCCGAGAGGGTCGGGTTGGTCTTCGCGATGCCGGCAGCCGCCTGCTGCGCGAGCTCGGCGGCGGTCAGTTCGCCCTGGCGCACCTTCTCGGCCAGGGCCGTCGCGTCCTGCGCGGCCCATTCGTCCCAGCTCATTGCCAATGTCATGTGTCGTCCTTCTGTGTGTGCGGATTCGGTCGAACCGAAAATTCTGCCCGGTCCGGCGCGGCGGTGCTCAGGCGGCGAGGCCCAGCTCGGTGCGCGGCGCGGCGGCCAGCAGCTTGCGGGTGTAGGCATGGCCGGGCGCGCCGAAGACGTCGGCCGTCAAACCCTCTTCCACGATGCGGCCCTGGTTCATCACGATGACGCGGTCGCACAGTTGCGCCGCCACCCGCAGGTCGTGCGTGATGAACAAAATGCCGAGCCCGAAGTCGCGCTGCACTTCGCGCAGCAGGTCCAGGATCTGCGCCTGCACCGACACGTCGAGGGCCGACACCGCCTCGTCCGCCACCAGCACCTGCGGCTGGCAGGCCACGGCGCGGGCGATGGCCAGGCGCTGGCGCTGCCCGCCCGAGAACTGGTGCGGATAGCGCGACAGCGCGGCACGGGGCAGTCGGATGCGGTCCATGAGCTCCTCGGCCAGCCTGCGCGCCGCGGGCACGTCCAGGCCGAAGTTGACCGCCCCCTCGATCATCGACGAGCCCACGGTCCGCCGCGGGTTCAGCGAACGGTTCGGGTCCTGGAACACCACCTGCACCCGCGAGCGCAACGGCCGCAGGCGCGACTCCGACAGCGAGTGCACCTCGCGGTCGCCCCAGGTGACGGTGCCTTCGCTCGGGTCGATCAGCCGGATCATGCAGCGCGCGAAGGTGGACTTGCCCGAGCCCGATTCGCCCACCACGCCCACCGTCTCGCCGCGGTGCACGGCAACGCTGGCGTCCTGCAGCGCGGTATTGGGCCTGGCGCGGCCCAGCCAGTCGCGGCGCACGTAGGTCTTGCCCACGGCGCGGCCGGCCAGCAGCGCGGGGCCGCCGGGCAGCGCGCGCGGCGGTGGCGGCACCATGCCGGGCACGGCGGCCAGCAGCAGGCGGGTGTAGTCCTCGCGCGGCGCGCGCAGCACCTGCTCGCGCGGGCCCTGCTCCACCACCGTGCCGCGGTGCATCACCATCACCTCGTCGGCGATCTCGGCCACCACGCCCATGTCGTGCGTGATGAACAGCACCGCACTGCCCTGCTCCTGCTGCAGCTCGGCGATGAGCTTGAGGATCTCGGCCTGCGTCGTCACGTCCAGCGCCGTGGTGGGCTCGTCGCAGATCAGCAGGCGCGGCTTGAGGATGATCGCCATCGCGATCACGATGCGCTGGCGCTGCCCACCCGACAGCTGGTGCGGGTAGCTCGAAAAGATGCGCTGCGGATCGGGCAGGCGCACGCGCTCGAACACCTCCAGGATGCGCGCCTTGCGCTCGGCCGGCGTCAGCGCCGTGTGGTTGCGCAGCAGCTCGTCGACCTGCTCGCCGCAGCCGAGCACCGGGTTCAGCGCGGTCATCGGCTCCTGGAAGACCATGCCCATCACCTGGCCGCGCAGCGCGCGCAGGCGTTTCTCGGGCAGGTACTTGCCGTTGCTCAGCAGCGGCTCGCCGGCCAGCACGACGTCGCCGGCCGTGATCGTGAGGCCCTTGGCCAGCAGCGCCATCACGGTGGTGGCCAGCACCGACTTGCCGGAGCCGGACTCGCCCACGATGCACAGCGTGCGGCCGGCCTCGATGCGCACGTCCAGGCGCTCGATGGCATGCGGGCGGTCGGCATCGGCGGGCAGCGCGACCTGCAGGCCGCGCACCTCCAGGACCGGCGTGGAAGACGCGGACGTGGCTTCGCCGGCGGCGATCTGCGTGGGGTGGGGTTTCATCGGCAGGGCTCGCTCAGGCACGCTTGGAGAACTTGGGGTCGAGCACATCGCGCAGCCCGTCGCCCAGGAGGTTGATGGCCAGCACGGTGGGCACGAGGAAGAGCGCCGGCCACAGCACATTGCCCGGCGCCTGCGAGAACAGCACCCGGCCCTCGGCCATGATGTTTCCCCAAGTCGGCACCTCGGCCGGCAGGCCCAGGCCCAGGAAGCTCAGGATGGCCTCGGTCAGCACGGCGGATGCAGCGATGAAGGTCCCCTGCACGATCAGCGGCGCCAGCGCGTTGGGCAGGATGTCTCGCCACAGGATGACGGCATTGGAGGTGGCCAGCGCGCGGGCCGCTTCGACGAAGGGTTCGTCGCGCAGGCCGATCACCAGGGCGCGCACCAGGCGCGTCACCCGCGGCACCTCGGGCACGGCGATGGCCAGGATCACCGTCGGCAGGCTGGCGCCCAGCATGGCCACCAGCGTGATGGCCAGCAGCACGGCCGGGATGGCCATCAGCCCGTCCATCACGCGCATCAGCACCGCATCGGCCGCGCGGAAGTAGCCGGCCAGCATGCCCAGCGTGCAGCCCAGGGCGATGGCCAGGAAGGCCGTGAGCACGCCCACCAGCAGCGAGGTGCGGGTGCCGTAGAGCACACGGCTCCACACGTCGCGGCCCACGCTGTCGCTGCCCATCCAGAAGGTGTGCTGCACCAGCGAGCCATCCGGCAGCGTGACCTGGCCGGCCGTGCCCGCGGGCACGGTGATGAAGCTGGCATCCATGGCCGAGGGGTCGAAGGTGCCCAGCCAGGGCGCCATCAGGCCCAGCAGCGTGAGCACCAGCAGCACCAGCGTGCCGCCGCGCACGGCGCCATGGCGCCAGAGTTTTTGGAGGGTGCCCATGGCTTCAGTACCGGATGCGGGGGTCGAGGAAGAGGTAGCTGACGTCCACCAGCAGGTTCACGCCCACGTAGATCAGCGCGAAGAACAGCACCACGCCCTGCAGCACGGGGAAGTCGCGATTGAGCACCGCGTCCACCGTGAGCTGGCCCAGGCCCGGAATGGCGTAGACGGTCTCGGTCACCACCACGCCGCCCAGCAGCAGGGCCGCGCTCACGCCGATCACGGTCACCACCGGCACCGCGGCATTGCGCAGCGCATGGTGGCTGAGCACCGTGCGCTCGCCGATGCCCTTGGCGCGGGCGGTGCGGATGTAGTCCTCGGTCAGCGCCTCGCTCACGGCGGCGCGGGTCACGCGGGCCAGCAGCGCCACGTAGGTGACGGCCAGCGTCAGGCAGGGCAGCACCAGTTGCCGCGCCCAGGGGCCCACGCCGTCGCCGATGCGGCGATAGCCCTGCACCGGGAACCACTGCAGCTTCATCGCCAGCAGGTAGATCAGCACGTAGCCGATGACGAACACGGGCACCGAGAAACCGGCCACCGAGAAGGCCATCACGGCCTTGTCCAGCCAGCCGCCCATGCGCCAGGCCGCGAGCGTGCCCAGCGGCAGCGCGATGGCCACGGCCAGCACCAGGGTGCCGATGGCCAGCGAGAGCGTGGGCTCGATGCGCTGGCCGATCAGCGCCACCACCGGCTTGTTCAGGAAGAAGGAGAAGCCCAGGTCGCCCCGGAGCACGTTGCCGGCCCAGGTGGCGAACTGGGTCCACAGCGGCTGGGTCAGGCCCAGCTGGGCGCGGATGCGGTCCAGGTCCTCGTTGGTGGCGCTGTTGCCGCCGATGATGGCGGCCGGGTCGCCGGGGGTAAGCCGCACGATCATGAAGACCGCGATGGCCACCACCAGGATCACCGGCAGCGTGGCGAGCAGGCGTTTGCCCAGGAAGCTCAGCATGGCCGACCTGCCCTCACTGCTTGCGGATGTTCCAGTACACCTGCGCACCGGCGGGCACCAGCCCGCTCACGCCCTTGCGCACGGCCGCCGGCTGGTTGTACTGGCCCACCGGCACGTGGGTGACGCTCTGGAAGGCCTGCAGCTGCGCGGCCTCGGCCAGCTTCTTCTTCTCGGCGTCGGTGGTGGCCGCGATGAACTGCTTCTTGATGGCTTCGAGCTTGGGATCGTCCTGCCAGCCGAACCAGCCCTTGTCGCCGGTGGCGTTCATCATGGCCATGGTCAGCGGGTTGAGGATGTCCGAGGCCGTCCAGGAGGTCATGAAGATGCTCCAGCCGCCGGCCGCGGGGGCGTCCTTCTTGGCGCGGCGGGCCACCAGGGTCTGCCAGTCCATGTTCTGCAGGTCGACCTTGAAGCCGGCCTGCTCCAGCTGCTGCTTGGCCACCAGCGGCAGCTTGCCGATGGTGCCGTTGTCGGAGGGGCGCATCAGCACCACGGGTTCGCCCTTGTAGCCGGCCTCGGCCAGCAGGGCCTTGGCCTTCTGCGGGTTGGCGATGCCGGTGTACTCGCCCGTCTTGTCCGACTCGTACAGCGTGCCGCAGGGGAACATGCTCTTGCAGTAGCGCGTGAGGCCCGGCGTGCCCACCTGCGTGCGCAGGAAGGCCTCCTGCCCCAGGGCCAGCATGGCGGCGCGGCGGATCTTCTCGTTGTCGAAGGGCGCATGCAGGAAGTTGAAGCGCAGGATGAACTGGTTGCCCGCCGGCTGGGCATCGACAAGCTCGATGGCCGGGTTGCTGCGCAGCGTGGCGTACTGCTCGAAGGCCGGCTGCTCCAGGATGTCGGCCTCGCCGTTGAGCAGCGCATTGAGCTGCGTCTGCGCGTCGCGGATGAAGAGCCATTCCACGCGGTCCACGTACACGTTCTTGCCGCCGGCCGTGCCCGAGGGCGCCTCGGCGCGCGGCTTGTACTTGGCGTTCTTCAGGAAGACGGCCTTCTCGCCGGGGCGGAATTCGTCGGCCTTGAAGATGTAGGGGCCGGAACCGATCGTCTCCTTCACCTGCACGTCGCCGGGCGTGTCGGCCACGCGCTTGGGCATGATGAAGGGCACGTTGGACGAGGGCTTGCCCAGCGCCTCGGTCACCAGGCCGAAGGGCTCCTTGAGCTGGATGACGAAGGTCTTCGCGTCCGGCGTCTGGTACCTGTCGACGGCCTTGGCCAGCTGGCCGCCGAAGGTGTCGCGGCTGGCCCAGCGCTTGAGCGAGGCGACCACGTCTTCGCTCGTCACCGGCTTGCCGTCATGAAACTCCAGCCCATCGCGCAGCTGGAAGGTCCAGGTCCTGTTGTCCTTGGACGCACTCCACTTGCCCACCATCTGCGGCTGGATCCTGCCCTGGGCGTCGGTGCCGAACAGGGTGTCATAGATCATGTAGCCGAAGTTGCGCGAGATGTACGCCGTGGTCCAAATCGGGTCCAGCACCGTCATGTTGGTGGTGGGAATGATCTTGAGCGTGCTGCTCTGCGCCGCGGCGGGCAGCGCGGTGCCGGCCGTCACGGCCAGCATGGCGGCGCAGGCCGCCCACTTCGACAGGGCACGGCGGCTCACGGGGCGGCCGTCGGAAGGGTTGGAGGTGTGCATGAAGGTCCAGAAACAGGCGGTGGGAAGTCAGGAAAGATCCGGCTTGCCGGTGGGGATGGATTGGGACAAAAATCAGTCCAATTGAATATGTACAGTTGGCGAACGCTGCACTAGAACAGTCCGCGTTCACGATTACAGACAGGTGCATGACGTGCACCCATTCAGTGCCCCGACCACCGCGCTCGCCCCATCCGGACCGTCCATGATTTCGCTCGACCCCCACTCCGACGTGCCGCTCGTGCGGCAGATCCGCGACGCCCTGGCCCTGCAGATCGACCGCGGTTCGCTCGCCGTCGGTGCACGACTGCCCTCGGTGCGCGAGCTGGCGCGCGAATCGGGCGTGAGCACGATGACCGCCACCAACGCCTATCAGCGGCTGGTGGCCGATGGCTACGTGGAGGCCCGCCCGGCGAGCGGCTACTACGTCGCAGCCCACGGGGATGCCGCCGCCCAGGCTGCGCGCCGCAGGCCCTTCGTCGGCCGCACCTCGGTCGATTCGCTGTGGCTGATCCGCCGCGTGTACGAGGACGACGCCTCGCTGCTGAATGCCGGCTGCGGCTGGATCCCGCCCGAGTGGCTGCAGTCGGATGCGGTGCGCCGCGCGCTGTCGGGCCTGGCCCGCAAGCAGGGCCCCGCCCTCGCCCGCTACGGCTCGCCCCATGGCTACCTCCCGCTGCGCCAGCAGATCGAGGCGCAACTGGCCGCGCGGGCCATCCAGGCGCCGCCGCACCAGGTCGTCCTGACCCACGGCGCCACGCAGGCCCTTGCCCTGGCCGGCCGCTGCCTGCTGCAGCCCGGCGACGCGGTGCTGGTGGACGACCCGGGTTCCACCAATCTCTTCGAGACGCTGCGCCAGCTGGGCGCGCGCCTGGTCGGCGTGCCCCGCCTGCAGGACGGCCCCGACCTTACGGCCCTGCAGGCCCTGGCCCAGCGCCATCGGCCCAAGGCCTTCTTCATCCAGACCCAGCTGCACAACCCCACCGGCTCGTCCTGCGCGCCGGCCAAGGCCTACCAGCTGCTGCGCCTGGCCGAGCAGCTGGGCTTCGCCATCGTCGAGAACGACGTCATGGCCGGGCTGGAACCGCCCGGCGCCACCTCGCTCGCCAGCCTGGACCAGCTGCGGCGGGTGATCTACGTGGGCGGCTTCTCCAAGCTGGTCTCACCCAGCCTGCGGGTGGGCTTCGTCACCGCCAACGAGGAGATGGTGGACAAGCTCATCCACGCCAAGATGGGCGACAGCCTGACCAGCTCGGAGATGAACGAACGGCTGGTGCATGCCGTGCTGGCCGAGGGCAAGCACCGCGCCCATGTGGCGCGGCTGGCGCAGCGGCTGGCCGACGCGCAGGCGGCGGTGTGTGCGGGGCTGGCGAAGGCGGGGCTGGAGGTGTTCGGCCAGCCGGCCGGCGGCCCCTTTCTGTGGGCACGGTTGCCTTCGGAGCGCATCGATACGGTGGCCGTGGCACAGCGGGCCGTGGCAGCCGGCTTGTTGCTGGCGCCGGGACATCTGTTCCGTCCGACGCCGCAGCCGACGGCATGGATGCGCTTCAATGCGGCGTATGCGGATGATGCGCGGGTGTATGAATTTCTGGCTCGCGAGGCCAGGGCTGCCTAGAGGATGCGGGGGCACGCGCTTCACCACCCCTGCCCGCGACTGGCGCCTTGCGCCCCGAACGTTGTGCATCGAGGCCTATTGCCAACTCTGAAACGGTCGTGCAATTTCGGTGCAGTTCAACCTCGAGCACGCAGCCATGGATTCGATGGGCAGGGAACGCGGAGAGACGAACGACGACGGCGGGCCAGAGCGGGACGGATGGCTGAACAAGCTGGGACCGGGGCTCATCACGGGCGCCGCCGACGACGACCCGAGCGGCATCGCAACGTATACGCAGGCAGGCGCGGCCTACGGCTACGGCTTGGGCTGGGTGTTGTTGGTGACCTACCCGCTCATGGTCGGCATCCAGTTGGCCAGCGCCCGTATCGGCAGGACGACCGGCAAGGGACTGACATATGCCTTTGCGAAGATGTGGCCACGGCCGGTGGTGGCGCTCATGGTCATGCTGCTGCTCATTGCCAATGTCGTCAATCTGGGCGCGGATCTCGGTGCCATGGCCGAGGTGTGCCGCATCGCCCTCGGCGGCTCCGCCTCCGCATGGGCCATCGGATTCGGGCTTGTCTCCTTCCTGTTGCAGGCGTGGATTCCCTACCGGCGCTACGTCAGCGTACTGAAGTGGCTGACCTTGTCCCTGTTTTCGTACGTGGGTGTGGCCTTGGTCGCGCATGTGGACTGGGGCGCCGCTGCCAAGGGCGTTCTTCTGCCGCACCTCGAGATGAGCGCGGAGTCGGTCAAGATCGTCGTTGCGGTCCTGGGCACGACCATCAGCCCCTACCTCTTCTTCTGGCAGGCTTCCCAGGAGGTCGAAGAAATCGAGCGCGTGCGCAAGGACCGGCCGCTGCGCAATGCGCCGGAGCAGGCGCGCGCGCAATTGCGTCGGCTGCGCCTGGACACCTGGATCGGCATGGGCTTTTCCAATTTCATCGGCTTCTGCATGGTCCTCGCCGCCGCGGCAACGCTGCATTCGCACGGCCAGACCGATGTGCAGAGTACGACCCAGGCCGCCGAAGCGCTGAAGCCGATCGCCGGGGATGCTGCCTTTGCCCTGTTCGCAATGGGCATCGTGGGAACCGGGCTGCTGGCGCTCCCGGTGCTTGCAGGGTCCGCCGCGTATGCGACGGCGGAGTTGATGGGGATCCGGCGCGGCCTGGAGAAGAAGCCCGCGGCCGCGCCGGCCTTCTACCTCATCCTTGGGGCCGCCATGCTGATCGGCGTCGCGCTGAGCCTTTCCGGCGTCGATCCGATGAAAGCGTTGGTCTGGTCCGCAGTCATCAACTCCGTGATGGCCGTGCCGATCATGGCCGGGGTCATGCTCGCCGCCACCAACCGGGCCTTGATGGGCAGGTTCGTCCTTCCGAAAAAGTGGAAGGTGCTGGGCTGGGCTGCAACGGGCGCAATGGCGCTTGCGTGTCTGAGCTGGGGCGCCGCCACCTGGGCGGGCGTTCGCTAGGCCTGAGGAGCCGCGTCCCTCCGGTGCCCTTGGGAGGAAGGGCCAGTCGTGTTCACGGCTGCGAAGTGTCCTTCCCCCTCAGTTGCTCCCGCACCGAGCCCACCAGCGCCTGCGCCAGACTCGACGGCGGCATCGCCGCATGCCGCACGGCGAGCACCGGCTGAGCCTGGGCCGCGGCAATGGGCCGCCATCCCAGTCGCTCGTTCTGCCAGGCCCGCGCCGTCAGGTCGTCCACCAAGGCCACGCCCGCCCCGCTGGCCACCAGCGCGCAGGCGGCCTGGCCCGAGCGCACCTCGATCCGTGAGGCGGGCAACTGCCCCGCCTTCTCCGCCGCCTTGCGCATCAACTGCCCTTGCGGCGTGTCCTCGCTGAAGGCGATCAGCGGTTCGCGCAGCAGGTCGGCCATGCGCACGGTGCGCCGCTGCGCGAAGGCGTGACCGGCGGGAAAGACGCAGCCCATCCACCAACTACCCAGCGTCTGCGCCGTCAGCAGCGGATGCGTCACCGGCAGTGTGCAGATGGCGAGGTCGGCCTCGTGGTGCACCAGCTGGCCCATCATCTCGCGGGCGCGCAGCGTCTCCATGTAGAGCCGGGCCGCGGGAAAGCGCTGCGACAGCGCATGCAAGGCCCGCGGCACCAGTTCCAGGCCGGCGCTGGGACTGCACAGCACGCGCAGGCGCAGGCCGTTGCCGTCCCGCAGGGCCTGTGCGCGGGTCTCGATGCCGCGCACGCCGCGGTAGACCGACTCGACCTCCTCGTACAGCACCTGCGCCTCGGGCGTGGGCCGCAGCCGGCCCCGGCCGCGCTCGAAGAGCTTGAGGCCCAGCTGCAGCTCGATGTGCGACAGCATGCGGCTGATGCCGGGCTGCGACACGTGCAGCAGCCGCGCGGCATCGGTGATGGAGCCGGCCAGCATCACGGCACGGAAGACTTCGATCTGGCGCAGGTTCATGGGCGGCGAAGGGGTGGATCTTGCATAACGGCATGTTATGCAGATCGCGCGTCTTGGTATTTCACGGCAAGCGTGCAAGCGGCCATGATCCCGGCCATAGCGAAAGACGGAGACACGCATTCCATGACCCTTCGATTCACCCGCCGGGCTGCGCTCGGCTGGCTCGCCGCCGCCGGCGCGGGCGCCCTCCCCTTCACCAGCCAGGCGCAGCCCGAATGGCCCACCAAGGCCGTGCGGATCGTCGTGCCCTTCGCGCCCGGCGGCGGTGCCGACAGCTCGGCACGCGTGCTGGGCGACCTGCTGTCGCCGCTGCTCGGCCAGGCCGTGATCGTCGAGAACAAGCCCGGCGCCGGCAGCGCCATCGGCGTGATGGCCGCGGCCCAGGCGCGCGACGGCCACACGCTGCTGATGGCCAGCAACAGCATGGTCATCAACCCCGCGCTCAATCCGCAGATCGGCTACGACCCGATCGCCGACTTCGATGCGGTGGGCATGGTGTCCGACCAGCCGCTGGTGCTCGTGGTGCCGGCCAGCTCGCCCATCCGCTCGATGCAGGAGCTGGTGGCGCAGGCCAAGGCGAGGCCCGGGCAGTTGAGCGCCGGCAACAGCGGCAACGGCACGCTGGCCCACATCGCCTCGGAAATCTTCGCGGGCCAGGTGGGCGCCGAGATCGTGCCCGTGGCCTACAAGGGCGAAAGCGCGCTGATGCCCGACCTCATCAGCGGCCTGCTGGGCTTCGGCTTCCTCAACCTGCCGAGCGTGGCGCCGCACATCAAGGCGGGCAAGCTGCGGGCGCTGGCGGTCTCCGCCCCGCAGCCGGTGGCGGACCTGCCGGGCGTGCCGACCGTCAAGGCGCTGGGCTATCCGGCACTGGAGGTGCGCGGCTGGGCGGCCCTGCTGGCCCCGCACGGCAGCATTGCGCCGACCGGGCTGGCGCGGCTCGAAGCGGCCCTGGCCAAGGTGCTGGCGTCGGAGACGGTCAAGTCCAAGTTCGCCATGCTCAATGTGGAGCCCGTGGTGATGGACCGCCAGGCCACCGCGCGCTTCCTGCAGGCCGAGACGCGCCGCTATGCCGACATCGTGAAGTCGCGCGGCATCAAGGCGGGCTGAGTCGATGACGTCGACGACGAAGCTGGCCGAAGCCCTGCCCGCCATCGAGGCCGATGTGCTGGTCTGCGGCGGCGGCGTGGCCGGCACGGTGGCGGCCGTGGCGGCCGCTCGCCAGGGCGCCCGCACCGTGCTGATGGAGCGCTACGGCTTCCTCGGCGGCAACGCCACGGCCGGCGCCGTCGCGCAGTTCAACAGCTGGCAGACGGCCGCCGGGCGGCGTGTGGTGGCCGGCCTGGCGCAGGAGGTGGTGGACCGCCTGCGCGACTACGGCGGCGCGGGCGAGCACCACAGCTTCGTCATGTCCACCGGCCACCGGATGGACCGGGTCGAATATGCGCCCGAGCGGCTCAAGCTGGTGCTGGACGACCTGGTGCGCGAAGCCGGCGTGCAGCCGCTGCTGCATGCCACGCTGCTGGACGTGCAGCGCGAGGGCCGGCGCATTGCCTCTGCACGGGTGCTGACCAAGGGTGGCCTGCGCACCTTTCGACCCCAGGTGCTGATCGACAGCTCGGGCGACATGGACGCCATGAAGCACGCCGGCGCCACCTTCCTCGAACTGGGCGACGGCGAAGCACTGCAGCCCGCGACCATGATGTTCCGCTTCGGCCCCATCGACTTCGCGCGGCTCGACGCCCTGAGCAGCGAAGAGAAGGAGGCCATCGCCCGCCGCGGCTTCGAGCAGGGGGAGCTGGCCCGCGCAGCGCTGCACCTGGCGCGCGATCCGTTCTCCGACGACGGCTGGTTCAACATCAGCCGCCTGGGCATCGACGCGACCGACCCGATGGCCCTGGGCCGGGCCGAGATCGAGGGCCGCCGCCAGGCCTGGCGCGCCGCGGCCTTCCTGCAGCGCGAACTGCCGGGCTGCGAACGTGGCCGGCTGCTGAACTTCGGCACGCAGGTCGGCATCCGCGAGACGCGGCGCGTGGCCGGCGACCACGTGCTCACGGCCGAGGAGCTGCTGCGGCCCGAGCCCTTCGCCGATGCGATTGCGGCCGGGGCCTACCCCATCGACATCCACCCTGCCGCGGGCGGTGGGCTGAGCTACCGGTCGCTGGGCGAGGAGCACGCCTACCGCATCCCGCTGCGCAGCCTGATCCCGCGCGGGCTGGACAACGCCCTGGTGGCCGGCCGCGGCATCTCGGCGACGCACGAGGCCCTGGCGGCCGTGCGGGTGATGACGATCTGCATGGCGATGGGCCAGGCGGCCGGCACGGCGGCGGCGATGGCCGTGCGCGCGGACGGTGGCGCCGACCTGCGCGCCATCGACGTCCAGGCGCTGCGGCGCCAGTTGATGGCCGAGGGCGCCTGCCTGGCCTGACGCGTCGGGCGGGCTCGGTGCGTCGGATGCGCCCAGAGACGGGCTGCGCCGATAATCCGCGCCCATGAATCCCCTGCTCGACAGGCTGCAGCCCTATCCCTTCGAACGGCTGCGGCAGCTCTTTGCCGGCGTCACGCCCGACGCCGCGTATTCGCCCATCAGCCTGGGCATCGGCGAACCCAAGCATCCCACACCGCCCTTCATCAAGCAGGCCCTCATCGAGGGGCTGGATTCGCTGTCCGGCTACCCGGCCACGGCCGGCGACCTGAAGCTGCGCACCGCCTTCACCGACTGGCTCGAGAAGCGCTACGGCCTGGCGCTGGACCCGGCCACGCAGGTGCTGCCGGTCAACGGTTCGCGCGAGGCGCTGTTCGCGCTCGCACAGACCGTGGTCGACGGCAGCCGCACGCCGCGACCCGTCGTCGTCTCGCCCAATCCCTTCTATCAGATCTACGAGGGCTCGGCCCTGCTGGCCGGCGCCGACGTCTGGTATGCGCCCAGCGATCCGGCCCGCAACTTCGCGGTGGACTGGGACAGCGTGCCCGCCGAGGTGTGGCAACGCACCCAGCTGGTGTACGTCTGCTCGCCCGGCAACCCGACCGGCGCCGTGATGCCGCTGGAGGAGTGGCGCAAGCTCTTCGCGCTGTCTGACGAGCACGGCTTCGTCATCGCCTCGGACGAGTGCTACAGCGAGATCTACTTCCGCGACGAGCCGCCCCTGGGGGGGCTGGAGGCCGCGTCCAGGCTGGGGCGCGACTTCCGCCGGCTGATCGCACTCACGTCGCTGTCCAAGCGCAGCAACGTGCCGGGCCTGCGCAGCGGCTTCGTGGCGGGCGACGCCGAGATCATCAAGCGCTTCCTGCTCTACCGCACCTACCACGGCAGCGCCATGAGCGGCAGCGTGGCCGCCGCCAGCATCGCGGCCTGGGGCGACGAGACGCACGTGGTCGACAACCGCGCGCAGTACCGCGCCAAGTTCGCCGCCGTCACGCCCCTGCTCGCGGACGTGCTCGACGTGCGGCTGCCCGACGCCAGCTTCTACCTCTGGGCCGGCGTGCCCCCGGGGTGGCGCGGTGACGACGCTGCCTTCGCCCGCGCCCTGTACGCTCAATACAATGTGACGGTGCTGCCGGGCAGCTACCTCGCCCGCGAGTGGCAGGGCCAGAACCCCGGCCGCGGCCGCGTCCGGATGGCCCTGGTGGCCGACACGGCCGAGTGCACCGAAGCCGCCCAGCGCATCGTCCGCTTCTGCCAGTCGAACCCCGGCGCGTGAAGCTCCTCTTTGTTCCTCCGACCCGTTTGCCATGACACAACAACTGCAACAGACCATCGACGCCGCGTGGGAGAACCGCGCCAACCTCTCGCCCGCGCAGGCGCCCAAGGAGGTGGTCGATGCGGTCGAGCACGTGATCGCCGAACTGAACAACGGCCACCTGCGCGTGGCCACGCGCGAATCGGTCGGCAAGTGGACCGTGCACCAATGGATCAAGAAGGCCGTGCTGCTGTCCTTCCGCCTCAAGGACAACGAGCAGATCCAGGCCGGCTCGCTGGGCTTCTACGACAAGGTGCCGACCAAGTTCTCGCACCTGTCGGCCGGCGAGCTCAAGGAATCGGGCGTGCGCATCGTGCCGCCGGCCGTGGCGCGCCGCGGCAGCTTCATCGCCAAGGGCGCGATCCTGATGCCCAGCTACGTGAACATCGGCGCCTACGTGGGCGAAGGCTCCATGGTCGACACCTGGGCCACGGTGGGTTCGTGCGCGCAGGTCGGCGCCAACGTCCACCTGTCGGGCGGCGTGGGCCTGGGCGGCGTGCTCGAACCGCTGCAGGCCAACCCGACCATCATCGAGGACAATTGCTTCATCGGCGCCCGCTCCGAGGTGGTCGAGGGCGTGATCGTCGAGGAGAACTCGGTGCTCGGCATGGGCGTGTACATCGGCCAGAGCACGCCGATCTTCAACCGCGACACCGGCGAGATCAGCTACGGCCGCGTGCCCTCGGGCAGCGTGGTCATCAGCGGCAGCCTGCCCAAGAAGACCAAGTCGGGCCAGGACTACAGCACCTACGCAGCGATCATCGTGAAGACGGTCGATGCGCAGACGCGCTCGAAGACCAGCCTCAACGACCTGCTGCGCGACTGAAATGCCTGCCCCCCGGCTTTTCACGCGCTGCGCGCGTGTAACTCCACCCCCCAAGGGGGAGGCGCGGCCGGCTTGGGGCGGCCCGGCGCTCGGCCGCCGGCATCAGGCCGCCTTCGGGCGGCCTTCTCGCTAGAGACACACCACCACCTGGAGGGCCCGATGGGAACGATGGACCGCATTCTTCGGCTGATGGCCGAGCGCAAGGCTTCGGACGTGTACCTGTCGGCCCATGCGCCGGCGCAGATCCGCATCAACGGTGCCTGCGTGCCGATCAACTCGCAGATCCTGCCGCCCGATGCGCCGCTGGAGCTGCTGCGCGAGGTGGTGGACCCGCTGCGCATCGGCGAGCTGGAGCGCACCGGCGAGCTGAACATGGCCGTGGCCATCGAGGGCGTGGGCAATTTCCGCATCAGCGCCATGCGCCAGCGCGGCACCTATGCGGTGGTGGTGCGCTACATCGCCAACATCATCCCGGCCTTCGACGAGCTGAACCTGCCCGAGGTGCTCAAGTCGCTCATCATGGACAAGCGCGGCCTGATCCTGATGGTGGGCGCCACCGGCGCCGGCAAGACGACCACGCTGGCCTCGATGATCGACTACCGCAACGAGCACGCCTCGGGCCACATCCTGACGGTGGAAGAGCCGATCGAGTTCACCTACGTGAACAAGATGTCGGTCGTCAACCAGCGCGACGTGGGCAGCGACACGCAGTCGCTGTCGGTCGCGCTGAAGAACGCCCTGCGCCAGGCGCCCGACGTGATCCAGATCGGCGAGATCCGCGACCGCGAGACGATGACCGCCGCCATCGCCTATGCGCAATCGGGCCACCTGTGCCTGGCCACGCTGCACGCCAACAACGCCTACCGCGCGCTCAACCGCATCCTGAGCTTCTACCCGGTCGAGGTGCGCCCCACCCTGCTGGGCGACCTGGCCGGCGCGCTGCGTGCCGTGGTCGCGCAGCGCCTGCTGCGCACGCCGCGCGGCTCGCGGCTGCCGGCCGTCGAGGTGATGCTGAACACCGCCCTCGTCGCCGACCTGATCGAGAAGGGCGACTTCTCGGGTGTCAAGGAAGCGATGAACAACTCCATGGCCGAGGGATCGCAGACCTTCGAGGAAGCCATCGCCAAGCTCATCCTCGACGGCCGCATCAGCCGCGAAGAGGGTCTCGCGCACGCCGATTCGCCCACCAACCTGATGTGGCGCCTGCAGAACCACAACGCCGCACCCGCCAGGCCCGACGCCGACCGCCCGCTGATGGACCAGGTCGAGGCGCCCACCTTCACCGAGATCACGCTGGACGTGCACCACTGATCCAGCCGCCACGCCCAGCATGTCCCGCACGCTCCAGCTCGCCGAACAACTCATTTCGCGCCCCTCGGTCACGCCGGAGGACGCCGGCTGCCAGCAGATCCTCGGCGAGCGGCTCGCGAAGCTGGGCTTCTCTCTCGAGACCATCGAGAGCGGGCCGGACAGCTTTCGCGTGACCAACCTCTGGGCCGTGCGGCGCCCAGCAGCTTCAGAGTCGAATCGGGCTGCAGCGCCCGCCCCGTCTGGGCAGGCAGCTATCGAAAAAATAGCAGATGCCGTGCCGGCGACCCGCACGCTGGTCTTCGCCGGCCACACCGACGTGGTGCCCACCGGCCCGCTGGACCAGTGGACCAGCCACCCCTTCACACCCACGCACCGGGACGGCCGCCTGTATGGACGCGGCGCCTGCGACATGAAGACCTCGCTGGCGGCTTTCGTGGTCGCGATCGAGGAGTTCCTGGCCGCGAACCCTGACCCGGCCATCACGCTGGCCCTGCTGCTCACCAGCGACGAGGAAGGCCCAGGCGTCGACGGCACGGTCGTCGTCTGCAACGCGCTGGCGGCAAGGGGCGAAGTGCTCGACTGGTGCATCGTAGGCGAGCCGACCTCGGTCGAGCGCTGCGGCGACATGATCAAGAACGGCCGCCGCGGCACCATGAGCGGCAAGCTCACGGTGCATGGCGTGCAGGGCCACATCGCCTACCCGCACCTGGCGAAGAACCCGGTGCATGCCTTCGCGCCGGCGCTGGCCGAACTGGTGGCCATCAATGCCGCGGGCGGCTGGGACGCCGGCAACCAGTACTTCGAGCCCACCAGCTGGCAGATCAGCAACTTCCACGCGGGCACGGGCGCGAGCAACGTCATCCCCGGCAGCGCGGTGATCGACTTCAACTTCCGCTTCTCGACCGAATCGATCCCCGAATCGCTGCAGGCGCGCGTGAAGGAGGTGCTGGACCGCCACGGCGTCGACCACGACCTCGCATGGACCGTCGGCGGCCTGCCCTTCCTGACCCCGCCCGGCGCACTGGTGGCGGCCGTGCAGGACGCGATCCGCAGCGAAACCGGCATCGAGACCGAGCTGTCCACCAGCGGCGGCACGAGCGACGCCCGCTTCATCGCCAAGGTCTGCGCGCAAGTCGTCGAGCTCGGGCCGGTGAACGCCAGCATCCACAAGATCGACGAACACATCGAGGTGGACGCGATCGAGACGCTCAAGAACATCTACCGGCGGACGATCGAGGCGCTGGAGGGAACGTTGGGGCGCTGAATGCGGGCATCCGTACGCGAAGGGCGCGAAGGTTTCGCGAAGAACGCGAGATTTTCTTGATGGGCCTGCGCCTCGGCGAATGACCCGGGCGCACCCTGCCTCACCACCCGGCTTTCTTCCTTTTCAGATACTTTTCGCGTCCTTCGCGGAACCTTCGCGCCCTTCGCGTACGGCTGTCCGACTTCCACCCATGCCCACCGTCCTCCACCTGATCGAACAATCCGCCGCCCGCCTCGATGCGGCCGGCGTGGGCTATGGCCACGGCACGACGAACGCCTTCGACGAGGCGGCTTGGCTGGTGCTGTGGCGGCTGCGGCTGCCGCTGGATGACCTGGACGCCGTCGCAGAACGCGAGGTGTCGCCGGGCGCGCAGGCGCAGGTCGAGGCCCTGGTCGACAAACGCATCGCCAGCCGCAAACCGGCCGCCTACCTCACCAAGGAGGCATGGTTGCAGGGCGTGTCCTTCTACGTCGACGAGCGCGCGATCGTGCCGCGCAGCTTCATCGCCGAACTGATCGCCGACGGCAGCATCGACCCGTGGCTCAGCGACTGCACCCAGGCGGTATTGGACCTGTGCACCGGCAACGGCAGCCTGGCCGTGCTCGCCGCCATGGCCTGGCCGGAGGTGCGGGTCGACGCCGCCGACATCTCGCCGCCCGCGCTGGAAGTCGCGGCGATCAACGTCGCCCGGCACGCGCTCGACGCGCGCATCACGCTGCGCGAGAGCGACGGTCTGGCCGCCCTGTCCGGCCCGTACGACCTGATCCTGTGCAACCCGCCCTACGTCAATGCGCGGAGCATGGCGGCATTGCCGGCGGAGTACCGGGCCGAGCCCGAGCTCGCGCTGGCCGGCGGCGAGGACGGCATGGACTTCGTGCGCCAGCTCTTCGCCGATGCGCCCTCGCGCATGACCGAGGCCGCCGTGCTGGTGCTGGAGATCGGCAACGAGCGCGACCACTTCGAGGCGGCCTTTGCATCGCTGGAGGTGGTCTGGCTCGAAACCAGCGCCGGCGACGAGCAGGTGCTGCTGGTCACCCGGCAGGCACTCGCCGGCATGACGCCGCCCTGAGGGCGGCCGAAATGCTATCGAATTCATAGCGGCCAGCACCCGCCGGATGGGCGCTGCAGCCACTTTTTCCTCGGAATTCCTGCCCTGCGCGCAGGGCCCCGCGGCGCGCCCGAACCCGGCCGCGCCGGGATAATCGGACCCCAGTCCATGATCACTCTCAAGAACGTCATCCTGCGCCGCAGCGCCAAAGTGCTGCTCGACGGCGCGACCGTCACCATCAACCCCGGCGAGAAGGTCGGTCTGGTCGGGCGCAACGGCGCCGGCAAGTCCACCCTGTTCGCACTGCTCAACGGCGGCCTGCACGAGGACGGCGGCGATTTCTCGATGCCCCGGCAATGGCGCCTGGCCCAGGTCGCGCAGAACATGCCCGAGACCAGCGAGTCGGCCACCGACTTCGTGGTGGCGGGCGACACGCGCCTGGTCGAACTGCGCGAGCAGCTCGCTGCTGCCGAAACGGCGCATGCCGCCGACCCGGACGATGCGGACGCCGGCATGGCCCTGGCGCATGCCTACACCGACCTGGCCGATGCTGGAGAGCACGATGCCGTGCCGCGTGCCCAAGCGCTCATCCTGGGCCTGGGCTTCAAGGTGCACGAGCTGGACCAGCCGGTCGACAGCTTCTCGGGCGGCTGGCGCATGCGCCTGCAGCTGGCGCGCGCGCTGATGTGCCCGAGCGACCTGCTGCTGCTCGACGAACCCACCAACCACCTGGACCTGGACGCGCTGGTCTGGCTCGAGGCCTGGCTGCAGCGCTACGCCGGCACCATGATCGTCATCAGCCACGACCGCGAGTTCCTCGACGCCGTGACCGACGTGACGCTGCACATCGAGCATGCCAAGCTCACGCGCTACGGCGGCAACTACAGCAAGTTCGAGGACATGCGCGCGCTGCAGCTGGAACAGCAGCAGGCCGCCTTCGCCAAGCAGCAGGAAAAGATCGCCCACCTGCAGAAGTTCATCGACCGCTTCAAGGCCAAGGCCAGCAAGGCCAAGCAGGCGCAAAGCCGCGTCAAGGCGCTGGAGCGCATGGAGCGCGTGGCGCCGCTGCTGGCCGAGGCCGACTTCACCTTCGAGTTCAAGGAGCCGGCCAACATCCCCAACCCGATGCTCACCGTGAGCGACGCGAGCTTCGGCTATGTGCAGGAGGATGCGCCGCCCAAGGTGATCCTCACCCACGTCAACCGCTCGGTGCTCGCGGGCCAGCGCATCGGCATCCTGGGCGCCAACGGCCAGGGCAAGTCGACGCTGGTCAAGACCATCGCCCGCGAGATGGGCGCGCTGGCCGGCACCGTGACCGAGGGCAAGGGCCTGAACATCGGCTACTTCGCGCAGCAGGAACTCGACGTGCTGCACCCCGGCAGCAACCCGCTGGAGCACATGGTGCGCCTGGCGCGCGACCTCGGCCCGCAATCGCGCGAGCGCAGCACCGAACAGGACCTGCGCGGCTTCCTGGGCAGCTTCAACTTTAGCGGCGACATGGTCAAGCAGCCGGTGGGCACCATGAGCGGCGGCGAGAAGGCCCGGCTGGTGCTGGCCATGATGGTCTGGCAGCGCCCCAACCTGCTGCTGCTGGACGAGCCGACCAACCACCTGGACCTGGCCACCCGCGAGGCGCTGGCCGTCGCGCTCAACGAGTTCGAGGGCACGCTGATGCTGGTCAGCCACGACCGGGCACTGCTGCGCTCGGTGTGCGACGAGTTCTGGCTGGTGGGCCGTGGCGCCGTCAAGGACTTCGACGGCGACCTGGACGACTACCAGCGCTACCTGCTCGACGAGGCCAAGCGCCAGCGCGAACTGGCCAAGCAGGCGGCCGAGCCGCCGGCACCCGCACCGGCGCCGGCACCGGCCGCTGCGGCCCCTGCACCCGCCTCGCCCCGCCAGGCGTCCGACGGCGACGGCCGCGCGCAGCGCCAGCGCAGCGCGCAGGAGCGCCAGCAGCGCGCCGAGCAGACCCGCCCCTTGCGCAAGGAGCTGGCGAGCATCGACGCGCGCCTGGCCAGCGCCGGCGCGGAGAAGTCGGCGCTCGAAGCGCGGCTGGCACAGCCGCTGCCCGCGCCCGAGATCGCCGACGCCGGCCGCAAGCTCAAACTGCTGGGCGACGAGATCGAGGCCCTGGAGGAACGCTGGATGACGCTGTCCGAACAGATCGAGGCGCTCGCCGCCTGAAAAGAAGGTGTGACCCCATGCCGTCCGCCACCGAACTCGCCCAGGGCGACCCCGCCCTCCTCGCCGCCATTCGCCGCAGCCGGCGCCTGCTGGGCCGCAAGGCGCTGATGGCCGCGGCCGCCAGCGCCGTGCCGGTGCCGGGCATCGACTTCGCCGCCGACGCCGCGCTGCTGGCGCGCCTGGTGCCGCAGATCAGCGCCGAGTTCGGCCTGGCCGCGCCGCAGATTGCGCACCTGTCGCCGCATCAGCGCGAGCGGGTGATGCAGATGGCGGGCAGCCTGGGCACGGTGCTGGTCGGCAAGCTCGTCACGCGCGACCTGCTCATGACGCTGGCGCGCCACGCCGGCATGAAGCTGAGCGCCAAGCAGGCCGCCCGCTTCGTGCCGCTGGCGGGCCAGGTCGTGTCGGCCGCGCTGGGCTACGCGGCGCTGCGCGCCATGGGGGAGCAGCACATCAAGGACTGCGTGCAGGTCGCGCGGGCCGCACAACTGGTGCTGCCGGGGCCGGTGGGCGCGAACGGCCGGACCGAGGCGGCTGCCCTGTCTCCGGGCGCCCCTCGGCCCTTCTGGCGCCGGTTGAGCGCGCGCTGAATGCCGGCTCACCCCGAGGGTGGCGATGCCCGACCCCGCGACGGGGGCAAAACAGTCGGCTGCCACACAGTTTCACGTGATGGAATGAAATCGGTCTTCAGATTGGCGCGCGTCGCGTGGCATAGTGTGTTTCAGGGGAATGACATCCACATGGCCCGCCGCCGACACGCCGACGTGCCGGCCGGACGGGACAGCAAAGCGCAGGGCTTCCGCTTCGGAATCCGGGAGAAACGAAGCATGAACAACGCAGAACTTGCAGCGTCGGTGGAACGGCTCATGAATTGGGTCGATTACTACCTGCACTGCGAACTCGACGACGAATACCAGCACGACAAGCCGCAGACTGCGCGCATGCAGCTGGAGGCTGCGCTGCGTGAAGAGCTGTTGCGCGCGCATGCGCACGGGGTGGTTGCCTCGGTTTCCGCCGGTGCTCGCGAGGCCGGGGCAGGCACACGCGACGACGTGGTCCGCTGAGCCCGCAGCCGTCGCGCCTTCGACGCCTAGGCGAACAGCGCGGTGTAGCGCCGCTGCATCTCCTCGGGGGTGACCTTCTCGATCTCGTGGCCGATCAGCCAGCGGTGCCCGAAGGGGTCGCGCACGGTGCCGGAGCGCTCGCCATAGAAGTGGTTTTCCGGCGCCCGCTCCAGCGTTGCACCCGCGGACACCGCGCGGGCCACCATCGCATCGGCATCGTCGACATGCAGGTGCAGCGTCACCGGCGTCGCACCCAGCCCGTCCGGGCTGCGCACGCCCATCTCGGGATACTCCTCCGACAGCATCAGCGTGTGGCCATCCAGGTCCATCTCGGCATGGCCTACGCGCCCGTCGGGCTCGGTCAGCCGGAACAGCTCGGACGCGCCGAAGGCGCGGGTGTAGAAGTCCATCGCGGCGCGCGCGTCGCGCACGCACAGGTAGGCATAGAGGGCTTGAACGGCCATGCGGGCTCCATCGTTGGGTGTGGAAGGCCCGCATTCTGAGCCGCGGCCTGCCTGCCGTGTTGCAGGAATTCGACCTGCCTCGGCTCCGCATGGGCACATGGCACGCGTCGCATTGCGATGGGAGCTTCTTCGCTCGAGCGCGGTGGTCCGGGCCAAAACAAAAGAGCGCGCTCGCCAAAAGCGAGCGCGCTCTGCAGGGGTGGTAGGACGTGCGTGACTCGAACACGCGACCAACGGATTAAAAGTCCGCTGCTCTACCAACTGAGCTAACGTCCCCCGGATGTCTGGCGATCGCCCTGGGCGGGCCACCGCGCTTGTCTTGTTTTTCTTTTGATTTCTTCTGCTCTTGCCTATGCGGCAAAGCCCACGATTATAGCGTCAGCTTCCTCGCGCCAGACGGTCGAGCACCCACCCCGCAGCGCACTGGCCGAAGGTGGCCGTGACGCTGACGACGGAGCCATAGCCATGGCAGTTGAGCGAGCCATCGCCATCGCCATCGCCGTCGATGGCACACGAGGCATCGGGCGGGGCCACGCTCTCGCGGCTGAACACGCCGACGACGCCGACCTTGCGGCCGTCCTTGGGCGCGCCATGGTGCTTGCGCAGCCGCTGGCGCAACTGGGCCAGCAAGGGGTCGTGCGTGGCCAGGGCGACGTCGTCGATCTCGACGCGGTGGGCGAGCCGCTTGCCGCCCGCGGCGCCGACGGTGATGAACTCAGCGGCGCGTTGCGCCCTCGCCCAGGCGGCCATGGCAACCTTGGCCGCCATCTGGTCGCAGGCATCGATCACCGCGTCGACGGGTCCGGCGGCACGCTCGGCCGACGCGCGCAGGGCATCCCAGTTGCCGGGCTCGACGAACTCGTCCAGGGGCAGCACGCGGCAGTCCGGGTTGATGTGCAGCACACGCTCGCGCATGGCCTCGACCTTGGCCTGCCCCACGGTGCTGTCGAGCGCGTGGATCTGGCGGTTGATGTTCGACTCGGCGATGTGGTCGAGGTCGATGAGCGTGAGCGCGCCGACGCCGCTGCGGGCCAGCGCCTCGACCGCCCACGAGCCCACGCCGCCGATGCCGGCAACGAGGACATGCGCAGCGCGGATGCGCGCCGCGCCGGCCACGCCGTAGAGGCGCTCGAGGCCGCCGAAACGGCGCGCCACGTCGGCCTGCGGCACCATGGCTGCCTGCGTCATGCGGCGCGCCCCTCGGCTATGGAGCCCGACGCGCTCAACGCAGGCGCGAGAGGCGTTCGCGCCCGGCCTGGGCCGCTTCGGACTGCGGGTAGGCCTTCACGAGGTCCTCGAGGGTGCGACGCGCTGCGCGCGTGTCCTTGAGTTCGATCTGGCAGTTGGCGATCGACAGCACGGCTTCGGGCGCCTTCACGTGGTCGGGCGCCATGGAGAGCATCGAGCGGAAGTTCGCGATGGCCTCGGTGTAGTTGCGCGTGGCGTACTGCGCATTGCCCAGCCAGAACAGCGCCGACGGGTTGTAGCCGCTGCGCGGATAGCGCTTGACGAATTCGGCAAAAGCCGTCTGTGCCTGCGCGAACTGGCCGGCGCGGAAGACGCCGAGCGCCGCGTCGAAGTCCGCCTTCTCCTTGGGATCGGCGGTGAATTCGCGGCCATCGACCTGCACCTGCGACGGTTCGCTCTGCTTGAGCTTGGTGTCGAGGTCGGTCTGGCGCTGCTGCATGTCGCTCAGCGTCTTGGCCAGCTGCTCGTTCTGACCCGTCATGCGGGCCATGTCGCCCCGCAGGCTGTCGATCTGCTGCTGCAGGTCGACCAGGCTGCGGCGCAGCTGGCCGTTCTCGTCGGACAGGCGCTGCGTCGTGTTCTCCGACTGCGTGCGGATCGCCTCGACGCGCTGACGCAGGTCGAGGATGGCGCGGCGGGCCTCGTCATCCTCGAACAGCGCCGCGTGCGAACTGGCCGCGCCACACAGCACGAAGGCGGCCAAGGCCGCCTGTCGCCAGGTTGCCTGGAGTCTCATCAGCGGTAGACGATCTCGGCGCGACGGTTTTGCGCCCATGCGTCTTCACCCGTGCCTTGCACCGCCGGCTTTTCCTTGCCGAAGCTCACGGCCTCGATCTGGGCGTCGCTCACACCCAGCAGGGTCAGTGCGCGGCGCACGGCCTCGGAACGCTTCTGGCCGAGTGCCAGGTTATATTCGCGACCGCCGCGATCGTCGGTGTGGCCTTCGATCGAGATGCGGCGCGATGGGTTCGCCTTCAGGAAGCGGGCATGGCCGTCGATCAGCGACTGGAACTCGGGCTTGATCGTGTAGCTGTCGAAATCGAAGTACACGATGCGTGCAACGCCGACCGGGCCTTCGCGCGTCTGCGCGTTGGGGTCGATGGTGACCGGTGCGACGCCGCTGGCCGACCCGCCCGTGCCGCCGGCACCTGCGCCTGCGTTGGAGACAGGCGCCTCGTTGAGCTTGGTGCCCGACGAGCAACCCGCGATCAGCGCGGCGATGGCCAGCGATGCAATCGAAATCGAACTTCTACTCAGCATATGGAACTCCTCAAATTGATCCGATGATCATTGCTTCTGAAATGGACCCCAGTCCGGCTCACGAATGTCCCCCGCCTTCCCCGCCAGCCGCGCCTTGATCTTTCCATCGAGGGTGGTGGTCATCAGGGCTTCGCGTCCCTGCAGCTGCGTTGCATAGACGATCAGCTTGCTGTTGGGAGCGAAACTGGGGCTCTCGTCGGCGGAGGTGTCCGTCAGTGCCGTCACGGTGCCACTGGCCAACTCCATCACATGGAGTTTGAACGCGCCACCGACGCGCGAGATGTAGGCCAACCACCGTCCGTCGGGACTCACCGAGGGCGAGATGTTGTAGGAGCCGGAGAATGTCACGCGGGCCGGCGCACCGCCGCTCGCGCCCATCTTGTAGATCTGCGGCGAGCCGCCGCGATCGCTGGTGAAGTAGATCGTGCTGCCGTCGGCCGAATAGGTGGGCTCGGTGTCGATGGCGCTGCTTTGCGTGAGGCGACGCGGCTCGCCGCCCGTGGCCGGGATCGAATACAGCTGCGAGCCGCCGTCGCGGCTCAGCGTCACGGCCAGCGTGTTGCCGTCGGGCGACCAGGCGGGCGCGCTGTTGGACCCCTTGAAGTTGGCCACCAGCCGGCGCTGGCCGTTGGCCACCGAGTGCACGTACACCACCGGCTTGCGCGACTCGAAGGACACGTAGGCCAGCTGGCCGCCGTTGGGCGACCACACGGGCGAGATGATCGGCTCGGGACTGGCCAGCGCGGCCTGCGCGTTCTCGCCGTCGGCGTCGGCCACCCAGAGGGTGTAGCGGCCGCCGGCCTTGGTGATGTAGGCGATGCGGGTCGAGAAGATGCCCTTGTCGCCCGTCAGCTTTTCGTACACATAGTCGGCGATGCGGTGCGAGGCCAGCCGCAGGTCGGCCTGGGGCACGGTGTAGCTCTGGCCGCCGAGGTCCTGGCCGCGCACCACGTCCCACAGGCGGAAGCGCACGTCGTAGCGGCCGTCGGCCAGGCGCGTCACGCTGCCGGCGACCAGCGAGTCGGCCGTGCGCTGGCGCCACACCGACAGGTCCGGTCGCGAGGTCTCGTCCATGGCCTGGCCGGAGGCATCGACACCGCGGAACTGGCCGCTGCGCTCGAGGTCGGCCTTGACGATCTCGGAGATCTTCTGGGGCGACGCTTCTTCACCCTTGAAGGGCACCAGCGCGATGGGCAACTGCGTCAGGCCGACGCCCGACACCTCGACGCGGAACTGCGCCAGCGCCGGCAGTGCGCTCAGGGCGGGAGACAGGGCGATGCCCGCGAGAAGGCTGCGGCGGGCCAGGGAAGAAGCTGTGAAAGGAAATGTCGGCGGCAACGGCTTGTTCATGCAGTTCGGAGAAATTTCCCTGAAGGAAGTTTCCGTCAAGCGGAAAGACGTGAATGGTACACACTGCATTGCACGCTTCGTCACAAACTGTTCGACGTTTCGATGCAGTCCTACAGCGCGCCGTGGAAGCCCCGGGAGCCGAGCAGGTGCAACCGTAGAATCCGCCGCCTATGCAGCCTTCCCCCGCCGACGCGCCCGCGCGAGCACCCTTGACGCGCCGGCTCCAGCGGCTCATGGCCTGGTTCGGCGGGTCGCGGCGCTGGTGGGCCATCGGCGTCGGCACCGCGATGGTCGCGGCGCTGACCGAGCCCCTCATGCCTGCCCTGATGAAGCCGCTGCTCGACCGCGGCTTCACCCAGGGGCAGCTGGCACTGTGGATGGTGCCGGCCTTCATCATCCTGCTCTTCGCGGTGCGCGGCATGGCGCAGTTCGTGTCGCAATACGCGCTGGCGCGCATCGCCAACGAGGGCATGCAGAGGCTGCGGCGCGTGCTCTTCGACCGGCTGCTGGTTGCCGAGCTGGGCCTCTTCTCGCGCCAGTCGGCCAGCGCGCTGTCGAACACCGTGGTGTACGAGGTGCAGACCGGGGGCGTGCTGCTGGTGCAGGCGCTGCTGGGCCTCTCGCGCGACGGCTTCACTGTGATCGCCCTGCTCTTCTATTTGCTGTACCTGAACTGGAAGCTCACGCTCGTTGTGGCGCTGTTGGTGCCGGGCACGGCCTGGATCATGAAGGTGCTCTCCAAGCGCCTGTACCGGCTCACGCGCCTGGGCCAGGAGGCGACCGACGAGCTGGCGTATGTCGTGGAAGAGAACGTGCTGGCCCACCGCATGGTGCGCCTGCACGGCGCGCAGGCCGGGCAGTCGGAGCGCTTCGAACGGCTGAGCCACAGCCTTAACCGGCTGGCCGTAAAGTCCACCATCGCCTCGGCCGCGATGACGCCGCTCACGCAGCTCTTCGCTGCGGTCGCGCTGTCGATCGTGGTGATGATCGCGCTCTGGCAGAGCGGCGAGCAGGGCCTGACCGTGGGCGGCTTCGTCGCCTACATCACGGCGATGCTGATGCTCATCGCGCCGATCCGGCGCCTGGCCGACATGGCCAACCCGATCACGCGCGGCCTGGCCGCCTTGGAACGCGGCCTGGGCCTGATCGACGACACCGCTTCGGAGACCGAGGGCGCCTTCGAGATCGCGCGCGCCAACGGCCACATCGAGCTGCGCAACGTGCGCGTGGCCTACCGCGAGGATGCGGCGCCGGCGCTCGACGGCCTGACGCTGATGGTGCGCCCCGGCGAGGTGGTGGCCCTGGTCGGCCCCTCGGGCTCGGGCAAGACCACGCTGGTCAACCTGCTGCCGCGCTTCGTGCTGCCCGCTTCGGGCCAGGTGCTGCTCGACGGGCAGGACGTGGCGGGCTGGAAGCTGTCGACCCTGCGCGCGCAGTTCGCGCTGGTGAGCCAGGACGTGGTGATGCTCAACGACACGCTGGCCGCCAACGTGGCGCTGGGCCAGGCGATCGACCGCGAGCGCGTGCAGCGCTGCGTCGAGGCCGCGAACCTGGCCATGCACGTCGCGGGACTGCCGCAGGGCATCGACACGGTGCTGGGCCACAACGCGACGCAGCTGTCGGGCGGCCAGCGCCAGCGCCTGGCCATCGCCCGCGCCCTCTACCGCGATGCGCCGGTGCTGCTGCTGGACGAGGCCACCTCGGCGCTGGACACCGAATCCGAACGCCTGGTGCAGGAAGCGCTGCAGCGCCTGATGCAGGGACGCACCACGCTGATCGTGGCGCACCGGCTCACGACCATCCAGCACGCCGACCGCATCGTCGTGATGGACCATGGCCACATCGTCGAGCAGGGCAGCCATGCGCAGCTGATGGCGGCCGACGGGCTCTATGCGCGGCTTCAGACGCACACGCCGGTGCCGGCCAGCGAGGCCGAGCCGGCCGACGCCTGAAGAGCGTTCTCGAATAAAAAGGCCTGCAGCGCCCGCCGGACGGGCGCCGCCAGCTATCGTTTCGATAGCAGACCGCCGCGCGTCACATCAACACGATGTCGTACTGCCCTTGCCCCATCGCCGGCTCCGCCTGCAGCGAGATGCGCTTGCCGATGAAGTCCGACAAACCGGCCAGGTGCTGGCTCTCCTCGTCGAGGAAGAGCTCGATCACCTGCGGCGAGGAGACGATGCGGATCTCGCGCGGCGTGAACTGCCGCGCCTCGCGCAGGATCTCGCGCAGCACGTCGTAGGCCACGCTTCGCGCCGTCTTGACGATGCCCTGCCCGCCGCAGGCCTCGCAGGGCTCGCACAGCATGTGGGCCAGCGATTCGCGCGTGCGCTTGCGCGTCATCTCGACCAGGCCCAGCTGCGAGAAGCCGCCGGCGGTGGTCTTCACCCGGTCGCGGGCCAGTTCCTTGCGGAAGGCGGCCAGCACCTGCTCGCGGTGCTCGTCGCGGGCCATGTCGATGAAGTCCACGATGATGATGCCGCCCAGGTTGCGCAGCCGCAGTTGCCGCGCGATGGCCTGCGCGGCCTCCAGGTTGGTCTTGAACACCGTGTCGTCGAAGTTGCGCGCGCCGACGTAGCCACCGGTGTTCACGTCCACCGTGGTCAGCGCCTCGGTCTGGTCGATGACGAGGTAGCCGCCCGACTTGAGGTCCACCCGACGGCCCAGCGCCCGCGCGATCTCCTCGTCGATGTTGTAGAGGTCGAAGATCGGCCGCTCGCCCGCGTAGTGCTGCAGCTTGCCCACGGCCTGGGGCATGAACTCCAGCCCGAACTTGCGCAGCGCCTCGTACTGCTCCCGCGAGTCGATGCGGATGCTGGTCGTTTCCTCGGTCGTCAGGTCGCGCAGCACGCGCTGCAGCAGGCTCAGGTCCTGGTGCAGCAGCGACACGGCCGGCAACCGCGTCGACAGCTCGCGGATGCGCGACCAGGTCTTGCGCAGGTAGGCGATGTCGTCGGCCAGCTCCGCGTCGCTCGCGTCCTCGCCGTTGGTGCGCAGGATGAAGCCGCCGTGCGCGCCCGCGGGCGCGGTGCCGCCCTCGCCCTGCGCAGCGGCTTCGGCCAGCGCCAGCAAGCGGGTGCGCAGCGCCTCGCGCTGCTCCACCGGGATCTTCTGCGACACGCCGATGTGGTTGTCCTGCGGCAGGAAGACCAGCATGCGGCCGGCGATGCTGATCTGCGTCGACAGCCGGGCGCCCTTGGTGCCGATGGGGTCCTTGATGACCTGCACCAGCAGGGACTGCCCTTCGAAGACCTGCTTCTCGATCGGCACGGCCGGCGCGTTGCGCGAATCGCGCTCGCCGCCGTTGCCGTTGCCCGCCGCGGGCTGGAAGGCGGCGCGCGAACCCGGCGCGAAGGGCGCCACGATGTCCGCCACGTGCAGGAAGGCCGTGCGCTCCAGGCCGATGTCGATGAAGGCCGACTGCATGCCCGGCAGCACGCGCGACACCTTGCCGAGGTAGACGTTGCCCACCAGGCCGCGCTCGAGCGTGCGCTCCACGTGCAGCTCCTGCACCGCGCCGTGTTCGACGAGTGCGACCCGCGTCTCCTGCGGCGCCCAATTGATCAGGATGTCCTGCATGGTGTCAGAGTGAAAAACCGATCGCCCGCAGCAGCTCGGCTGTCTCGAACATCGGCAATCCCATGATGCCCGAATACGACCCGCTGAGGTGCTCGACGAAGGCCGCCGCTGCCCCCTGGATGGCATAGGCACCGGCCTTGCCCATGGGTTCGCCACCGTCCACGTAGCGCGCGATCTGCGCGTCGGTCAGCGGTGCGAAGCGCACCCGCGATGTGCTGAGCGCCGCATGACGCTGCTCGCCCTGCTGCAACGCCACGGCGGTGAGCACGCGGTGCGTGCTGCCCGACAGCAGGCGCAGCATGCGCGCCGCATCGTCGGCATCCGCCGGCTTGCCCAGGATCGTGCGACCCAGGGCCACGGTGGTGTCGGCACACAGCACCGGCGCGTCGGCGAGGCTGCGCCGGCGCAGGCGTGCCACTGCCGCATCGAGCTTGAGCGCGGTGACCCGCTGCACGTAGGCCGCCGGTGCCTCGTGGGGCATCACGAGCTCCAGCGCCTCGGCGTCCTCGTCGGCATCGGCCAGCAGCAGCGCATGCTTCACGCCGAGCTGCCCCAGCAGCTGGGCGCGGCGCGGGCTCTGGGAGGCGAGATAAATGAAATCGGGCATGGTGAGGCGGCGCGCGACGCGCTCACTCGCGGTGGTAGGGATGCCCGGCGTTGAGCGACCAGGCGCGGTAGAGCTGCTCGACCAGCAGCACCCTCGCCATGGCATGCGGCAAGGTGAGGTCGGACAGGCGGATGCGCTCGTGCGCCGCGGCCTTGAAGGCCGGGTCGAGCCCGTCGGGCCCGCCGATGACCAGTGCCACGTCGTCGCCCTCGTCCTGCCAGGCGGTCAGGCGCGCGGCCAGGGCCTTGGTGGTGAGTGCGGTGCCGCGCTCGTCCAGGGCGACGATGCGGATGTTCCTGCCGGCCCCCTTGGCGATCGCCGCCTCGATGCGCTCGCGCTCGGCGGCGTACACGGTCTCAAGGGTCTTGGAGCCCCGCGGCTCGGTCTTGACGGCGCGCAGCTCGAGCTTGAGCTCGGGCGGGAAGCGCTTGGCGTAGTCGTCCCAGGCCGTCTGCGCCCAGTCGGGCATGCGCTGCCCGACGGCGACGACCAGCAGCTTCATGCCTTGCGGGCAGCCGCCTTCTTGGCCGGGGCCTTGCGCGCGGCGGTCTTGCCGGCCGGCGCGGATTTCTTGGCCGCCGGCGTCTTGCGCGGTGCCGACTTCGCGGCCGCGCCCGCCTTGGCAGCGGGCTTGCGCGCCGCCGGCTTCTTGGCCGCGGCGGTCTTCTTCGCCGGTGCGGCCTTCTCCTTGGGCGGCGGCGCGGCCGGCTTGGGCGCACCGAACTTCAAGCGCACCGGCTTCTCGCCCCAGATGTCCTCGAGGTGGTAGTACTGGCGGATGGCGGGCTGCATGATGTGCACCACCGCAGCGCCGCAGTCCACGATGATCCACTCGCCGTTGTCCTCGCCTTCCATGCGCGGCTTGTCGTAGCCCGCCTCCTTCACCGACTCGCGCACGCTGGCGGCCAGCGCCTTGGTCTGCCGGTTGGAGGTGCCCGAGGCCACGATCACCCGCTCGAACAGGGGCGAGAGATGCTCGGTGTTGAAGACCTGGATGTCCTGCGCCTTGACGTCTTCGAGCCCATCGACGATGGCTCGCTGGAGTTTCTGGGTGTCTTTCTTGACGGAGGCTTCGGAGGGAGAACTCATCAGGCAGGTCGGTAGAGGTGGTGTTGGTCAATATAGCGCGCAACCGGCAGGGGAACCAGCGAGGAGATGTCCTCGCCCCGGCCGGCGCGCGCACGGATGTCGGTGGCGCTCGTGTCCACCGGCGTCACGTGCAGGAACTCGAAGCGTGCGCCGGGCGGCAGCCCCGGCAGCGTTCGAGGGTCGAATCGGCCCGCAGCGCCCGCCAGATCTGCGCGGGCAGCTATCAAAACAATAGCGATCGAGAGAATCTCCTGCCAGCCGTGCCAGGTGGGCAGCGCGCGTGCCTGGTCGGTGCCCATCATGAGCACGAGCTGCGCATCGGGTCTTTCGGCCTGCAGTTCGCGCAGGGTGTCGAGGGTGTAGGTCGGCCCGTCGCGCTCGATCTCGCGCGCATCCACCACCGCGCCCGGCACCTCGGCGAAGGCCAGGCGGGCCATGGCCAGGCGGTCGGCCGCGCTGCTCAGCGTGCGGGCCTTGTGCCAGGCCTGGCCGGTCGGGAAGATGCGCAGCTCGGCCAGCCCGGCCCGCGTCAGGGCGGCGCGCGCCAGGTCGAGGTGCGTGAGGTGCGGCGGGTCGAAGGCACCGCCGAAGACGCCGATGCGCGGGCGCACCGGCGCCGCCTGGGATTGCACTTGCACCATCAGACCCAGTCGCGCCGCGGCAGGAAATCGGTGTACAGCCGCGCCTCGGGTGTCCCCGGCTCGGCCTGCTGCCGGTAGGCCCAGCTGGCCTGGGGCGGCATCGACAGCAGGATCGATTCGGTGCGCCCGCCCGACTGCAGGCCGAAGTGCGTGCCGCGGTCCCACACCAGGTTGAACTCGACGTAGCGGCCGCGCCGGTAGAGCTGGAAGGCACGCTCGCGCTCACCCCAGGCCATGTGGCGACGGCGTTCCACGATCGGCAGGTAGGCGGGCAGGAAGGCCTCGCCCACGGCCCGCAGCATGCCGAAGCTGCCCTCGAAGCCGAGTTCGGAAAAATCGTCAAAGAAGATGCCGCCGATGCCGCGCTGCTCGTTGCGGTGCTTGAGGAAGAAGTATTCGTCGCACCAGGTCTTGAAGCGCGGGTACTTGTCCTCGCCGAAGGGCGCCAGCGCATCGCGGCAGGTGGCGTGGAAGTGCACGGCGTCTTCCTCGAAGCCGTAATAAGGCGTGAGGTCCATGCCGCCCCCGAACCAGCACACCGGCTCGCCGCCGGCCGGCAACGCGGCCAGCACGCGCACGTTCATGTGCACGGTCGGCACGTAGGGATTGCGAGGATGGAAGACCAGCGACACGCCCATCGCCTCGAAGGGTGCGCCGCTCAGCTCGGGCCGGTGCTGCGTGGCCGACGGCGGCAGCTTCGGGCCGCGCACCTGCGAGAAGCCGCAGCCGGCGCGCTCGAAGAGTTCGCCGCCCTCGAGGATGCAGGTCAGGCCCTCGCCCTGCAGCGGCTCGTCGGCCGCCTTGCGCCAGGGGTCGCGCACCGCACGGCCGCCATCGGCCGACTCGACCGCGCCGACGATACGTTGCTGCAGGTCGCGCAGCCAGGCGCCAACCTCCTGCGGCCCGGTCGACACCCCCACTCAGCCGCCCTGCCCGCGCGGCGCCACGGCGCGGTGGCCGATGTCCTTGCGGTACTGCACGCCATCGAAGCGCACCTGGGCCGCCACCTCGTACACGCGCTGCTGCGCGAGCTTGACGCTGTCGGCCAGCACGGTGACACACAGCACGCGGCCGCCGCTGGTGACGAGCTGCCCGTCCTTGAGCGCAGTGCCGGCATGGAACACCACCGCGTCGGGCGCCTCGGCCGGGATGTTGGTGATGGCGTCGCCCTTGCGCGGCGACAGCGGGTAGCCGTGCGCGGCCAGCACCACGCCCAGCGCCACGCGGCGGTCCCACTGCAGATCGACCTGGTCCAGCGTGCCGTCGGTGGCATGCCAGAACACCTCGAACAGGTCGGACTTGAGCCGCATCATGATCGGCTGCGTCTCGGGGTCGCCCATGCGGCAGTTGAACTCGAGCGTCTTGGGGTGGCCCTGCGCGTCGATCATCAGGCCGGCGTACAGGAAGCCGGTGTACGGAATGCCGTCCTTCTCCATGCCGCGGATGGTCGGCAGGATGATCTCGCGCATGGCGCGGGCATGGACCTCGGCCGTCACCACCGGCGCCGGCGAGTACGCGCCCATGCCGCCGGTGTTGGGGCCTTCGTCGCCGTCGAGCAGGCGCTTGTGGTCCTGGCTGGTGGCCAGCGCGGTGACGTTCTTGCCGTCGCACATGACGATGAAGCTGGCTTCCTCGCCCTGCAGGAACTCCTCGATGACGACGCGCGCGCCGCCTTCGTTGTGGGCGACGCCGAACTTGTTGTCGACCAGCATGAAGTCGACCGCCTCGTGCGCTTCGGCCAGCGTCGTCGCCACCACCACGCCCTTGCCGGCCGCCAGGCCGTCGGCCTTGACGACGATGGGCGCGCCCTTGGCGTCGATGTACGCATGCGCCGCCGCCGGGTCGGTGAAGGCCTCGTATTCGGCCGTCGGGATCTTGTGGCGCTTCATGAAGGCCTTGGAAAAGGCCTTGGAGCTCTCGAGCTGCGCCGCCGCCTGCGTGGGGCCGAAGATGCGCAGGCCGTGGGCGCGGAACTCGTCCACCACCCCTGCCGCCAGCGGCGCCTCGGGGCCCACCACGGTGAGCGCGATCTTCTCCTTCTGCGCCCATTCGCGCAGGGCGACGGGCTCGCTCAGGTCCACGTTGATGAAGCGCTTGTCGGTCGCCGTGCCGCCATTGCCCGGCGCCACGTACAGCTTGGACACCCGCTCCGACTGGGCCAGGCGCCAGGCCAGCGCATGCTCGCGGCCGCCGCCGCCGACTACTAGAACCTTCATTCGGCGATCTCGGCGTTGTGGAAGACCTCCTGGACATCGTCCAGGTCTTCGAGCACGTCCAGCAGCTTCTGCATCTTTGCGCCGTCCTCGCCGGCCAGCTCGATGCTGTTCTCGGCCCGCATGGTCACCTCGGCCAGCTCGGGCTTCAGGCCGGCGGCCTCGAGCGCGTTCTTCACGGCCTCGAACTCCGCCGGGCCGGTCAGCACCTCGATGGCGCCGTCCTCGTGGGTGACCACGTCCTCGGCGCCCGCCTCGAGGGCGACTTCCATCACCTTGTCCTCGCTGGTGCCGGGCGCCAGGATGATCTGGCCGCAATGCTTGAACTGGAAGGCCACCGAGCCCTCGGTGCCCATGTTGCCGCCGTACTTGGCGAAGGCGTGGCGCACCTCGGCCACGGTGCGCACGCGGTTGTCGGTCATGGTGTCGACGATGATCGCCGCGCCGCCGATGCCGTAACCCTCGTAACGGATTTCCTCGTAGGTGACGCCTTCAAGGTTGCCGGTCGCCTTGTCGATGTTGCGCTTGATGGTGTCGGCCGGCATATTCGCGGCCTTGGCCTTGTCGACCGCCAGCCGCAGGCGGGGGTTGGCGCTGAGGTCACCGCCGCCCTGGCGGGCCGCCACCATGATCTCGCGGATGACGCGCGTCCAGATCTTGCCGCGCTTCTCGTCCTGCCGGCCCTTTCTGTGTTGAATGTTCGCCCACTTGCTGTGTCCGGCCATGGCAGTCTGCTCGCGTTTCTCTGCTGTCGATGAAGGGGCGTGATTTTACCCGGATGCAGGCTGTTCAAGCGCCGATGTCCGACGGGCGGCACGCGAGAGCGTCGCGATAATCGCGCGCCACCCGCAACCGTTGCGGCCACGCGCCACCGCGCGCCGAAGCGCCAGGGTGCTTGGGCATACTTGGCGCCTTTGCTGCTTCTTCGCACGATGACATCGACCTCCACCACCGAGCCGTCCCCGCCCCAGACCTGCGACGTGTTCGTCATCGGCGGCGGCCCGGCCGGCGCGACCATCGCGGCATTGCTCGCGCGCCAGGGGCGCCAGGTCGTACTGGCCGAGAAGGCGCATCACCCGCGCTTCCACATCGGCGAGTCGCTGCTGCCGGCCAACGTGGCCCTGTTCGACAAGCTGGGCGTGCGCGAGGAGGTCGAGAAGATCGGCATGGCCAAGTGGGGCGTCGAGTTCGTCTCGCCCGACCACGAGCACCGCGTGCAGCTCGAGTTCGCCGAGGGTTGGGACAAGTCGCTCACCCATGCCTGGCAGGTGCGGCGCTCGGATCTGGACGAGATCCTCTTTCGCCGTGCCGCGGCCGACGGCGCCCAGGCCATCGAAGGCTGCCGCGTGCGCGACGTCGCCTTCGACACCGATGGCGCCACCGTGCGCGCCACGCTCGACGACGGCGCCGAGCGCAGCTGGCGCGCCCGCTTCGTGGTCGACTGCTCCGGCCGCGACACCTTCCTGGCCAACAAGTTCAAGGCCAAGCAGAAGAACCCGCGGCACAACAGTTCGGCCCTGTTCGGCCACTTCCGCAATGCCGAGCGCGGCGAGGGCAAGCTCGAGGGGAACATCACCATCTTCTGGTTCCAGCACGGCTGGTTCTGGTACATCCCGCTGGCCGACGGCACGACCAGCATCGGCGCCGTGTGCTGGCCCTACTACCTCAAGTCGCGCACCAAGCCGGTCAAGGACTTCTTCGCCGAAACCATCGCCCTGTGTCCCGCGCTGGTCGAGCGCCTGAAGGACGCGGAGCTGGTCGACGACGCGGTCTACGCCACCGGCAACTACTCCTACACCAGCACGCATTGCAGCGGCGAGCGCTACCTGATGCTGGGCGACGCCTTCACCTTCATCGACCCGGTGTTCTCCTCGGGCGTGTACCTGGCGATGCACAGCGCCTTCGAGGGCGTGGCCGTGGTCACCGCCACCCTGGACCAGCCCGCCAAGGCCCCGGCCGCCCGCCGGGCCTTCGAGAAGTACATGCGCTTCGGGCCGCGCGAGTTCTCGTGGTTCATCTTCCGCGTGACCAACCCGACCATGCGCGAGTTCTTCATGTACCCGCAGAATCCGCTGCGCGTGAAGGAGGCCCTGATGGGCCTGCTGGCCGGCGACATCCACGGCAAGACGCCGCTGTGGATTTCGCTTCGCGCGCTCAAGGGCTTCTACTTCGTCGCCTGCGCCCTGCATCCGCGCCGCAGCTGGAACGCCTGGCGACGCCGCCGTCGCAACGTCCGCGACCTGGGCGCGCTGGTCGGCGAGAACGTGGTCGACGCCAAGTGACGGCCGCGCCCTCCTCCCGCCCCGCGGCGCCGCTGCGCGTGCAGCGCCTGCCGCTGGCCCAGATCCTGGCCAGCGCCGGGCATGACCACGCACACGCCCCTTTCGCTGCGCTGACCTACGGCGTCGCCGGCCACGAACCCTGGATGACCGGCGTCGCCGCCCATGTGCTGCTCGAGCACGAGCCGCTGGCCGACGTGTGGCAGGCCGGGCCGGCCGTGCAGTCCGGCACCACCGGGGTGGTGCGCTGGCGCACCGACGGCGACTGGCTGCTCGGCGTGGTCGACCTCAGCGAGGCCGACGAGGCCGGCGGCCTGGAACCGCTCGCACGGCGCGCCTACGGCAACGTGTTCGACGCGATGCGCCAGACCGGCTGCACCGAGCTGCTGCGCATCTGGAACTACCTGCCCCGCATCAACGCCGACGGCGGCGGGCTGGAACGCTACCGCCAGTTCAACGCCGGCCGGCAGCAGGCCTTCCTGGATGCCGGCGCGGCCGCTTTCGACGGTGCGCCGGCCGCCTGCGCGCTGGGCCTGCGCGACGGTGGCCTGTGCGTGCGCTTCCTGGCCGGCCGCGTGAAAGCGCTGCCGATCGAGAACCCGCGGCAGGTCTCGGCCTACCGCTACCCCGACCGCTACGGCCCGCGGGCCCCGACCTTCTCGCGCGCCGCGCTGGCGCCGCTGGGCGACGGCCAGGTCGCGCTCTTCGTCTCCGGCACCGCCAGCATCGTCGGCCACGAGACGGTGCACGTGGGCGACGTGCAAGCCCAGGTGGCCGAGACGCTGACCAATCTGCACACCGTGGTCGGCGAAGCCAACGCCCGCACCACCGCGCGCTTCGCGCTGCAGGACACGGAACCGGTCGTCTATGTGCGGCACCCGGCCGATGCGCCGCGCATCCGCGCGCAGCTGGCGCAGGCGCTGGGCGAAGACTCGCGCTTCATGCGGCAGGCAGTCTTCCTCGAAGCCGACATCTGCCGGGCCGACCTGCTGGTCGAGATCGAGACGCACGGCACGGCGGCCGGGAGCCTGATCGCGTCATGACGCGGTCGCTCGGCCTCCTGAAGGCCATCCTCCTCGCGCCAGTGCTGTACGTGCTGCTGCTCGGCCTGGGCCTGGCGTCGCTGGCCTGGAACCTGGTCGCCATGGTGCTCTACCCGGTGCTGCCCACGGCGCGCGGCCGCGTGGTCGGCCGGGCGGGCATCGCCTACGGATACCGCGGCTTCTGGATCATCGCGTCGATGCTGGGCATGATGCGCATCGACGCGCGCTGCCTGGCGCCGCTGCGCGACGAGTCCGGGCTGGTGATCGTGGCCAACCACCCGACCATGCTCGACGCGCTGCTGCTGGTGGCGCACCTGCCGCGCAGCGCCTGCATCATGAAGGCGTCGCTGATGAAGAACGTGTTCCTCGGCGCCGGCGCGCGCCTGGCGCGCTACATCCGCAACGACTCGGCGCGCACCATGATCAAGCTGGCCGTCGCCGATCTGCGCGACGGTGGGCAGCTGGTGATCTTTCCCGAGGGCACGCGCACCGAAGGCGGCCCGCTCAACCCTTTCCGGCCCGGCGTGACGCTGATCGCCAAGATGGCGCAGGCGCCGATCCAGACCGTGTTCATCGACACCGACTCGCCCTACCTCGGCAAGGGCTGGCCCATCTGGCGCGTGCCGCCGCTGCCGATCGTGTTCAACCTGCGGCTGGGCGAGCGTTTCGCGCCCTCGCAGGACAGCGACGCGCTGCTGGCGCAACTCGAAAACTACTACCGCCACCATACGGAACCGCGCACAGGGCGTGCGCCCGCCACCGAATGCCAGAGCTCTCGCGCACCCACCTTGTCCTGATCCCCAGCTACAACACCGGCGAGCGCCTGTTCTCCACCGTCGCCGGTGCGCGAGCGCAGTGGGGCCCGGTGTGGGTGGTGGTGGACGGCAGCACCGACGGCACTGGCGAGCGCCTGGCGGCGCAGGCCGAAGGCGATGCCGGCCTGCGGGTGTGGTGCCTGCCCGAGAACCAGGGCAAGGGTGCGGCCGTGATGCATGGTCTGCGCACGGCCCTGGCCGAGGGCTACACGCATGCGCTGACGATGGACTCGGATGGCCAGCATCCGGCCGACCTGATCTCGGCCTTTATGCAGGCGTCGACGGCACGGCCCGAGACGATGGTCCTGGGCCGCCCGGTGTTCGACGCCAGCGCGCCGCTGCTGAGGGTGCGCGGGCGCAAGGTGTCCAACGGCTGGACGCAGCTGGAGACGCTCTTCGCGGGCATCGGCGATTCGCTCTACGGTTTTCGCGTGTACCCGATCGCCGAGCTGCTGGCGGTGATGGAGAAGCAGCCCTGGATGCGCCGCTTCGACTTCGACACCGAGGCCGTGGTTCGGCTGGCCTGGCGCGGGGTGAAGCCCGTGAACATCGACGCGCCGGTGAAGTACCTGAGCGCGGAGGAAGGCGGCGTGTCGCACTTCCGCTATGGGCGCGACAACGTGCTGCTGACGTGGATGCACACGCGGCTCATGGTCGAGTTCGTGCTGCGGCTGCCGGGGTTGCTGGTCCGGCGGCTGTTGAAGAAGCCACCGTTCCAGGACTGATTCGCCTGTCTTGGGAATCGTCACGTTTGTGACGAGTTTGGCTGGAGCGCACGGCTGGCCTGGGCTGGCGGGCGATTGCGCTTTTTGCTTTTCTGTGGGCTTTGAGGGGGTTCGGGCGCTGTGGGCCTGAACCCGGACGGCGGCGCCGGTGTGCGTTCTCCGGCTCAGGCTCGCGCTGACCGTCGTGCGGCACGACGGATGTGCTCGCCTGGCATCGACGCGCCTTGGGCACTGCACGGCGCCGCGAATGGCGCCTGCGCCCGCACACCGGCACCACCGGCCTGGACCGGGCGCGCGATCGGCCGGCATGGGGCGGGCGCGCTTGGTTCAGGCAGCTCTGTTCTGCCGCCGACCCTGCCCCATCCGTTTCGCGGCCGCCGCCAGCGCACCAGCCCATCGTGCCGGCCGATCAAACACAGCCCAACAACAAGCCGCCAGCCCTTACACCATCCCGCCGTTGATCGAAATCACCTGCCCCGTGATGTACGCCGCCTCCGGCCCGGCGAGGAAGCCAGCCAGCGCCGCGACTTCCTCCGGCGTGCCCGCGCGCTTGACCGGCACCAGCTGCTGGATCAACGCCGGGTCGAACACCGCATCGGCCATGGGCGACGCGATGATCCCCGGCGCGATGGCGTTCACCGTCACGCCGCGCGGCGCCACCTCGAGCGACAAGGCCTTGGTCGCGCTGTTGAGCGCCCCCTTGGCAGCGGCGTAGTTCACCTGGCCCTTGTTGCCGGTGATCGCCGCCACCGACGAGATGTTGATGATGCGGCCCCAGCGCGTGCGCAGCATCGGCAGCAGCAAGGGCTGCGTCACGCGGAAGAAGCCGTTCAGCGACACGTCGATCACCTTGTGCCACTGCTCGGCGCGCATGCCGGGCATCACCGCGTCGTCGTGCACGCCGGCGTTGTTCACCAGCACCTGCACCGGGCCTGCTTCGAGGATGCGCGCGCAGGCCTGGGCCGTGCCCTCGTCGCTCGTCAGGTCGAAGACATGGCACTCGGCTTGGCCGCCCGAAGCGGCAATGCGCGCAGCCAGCGCCTCGATGGCGTCACGCCGGCCGTTGGCGTGCAGCAGCACGGTGGCGCCGTCGCGCGCCAGGCGCTCGGCGATGGCCGAGCCGAGGGCGCCGCTGGCACCGGTGACGAGGGCGCGTTTGCCTTGGAGTGAGGTCATGGGGGCTGGTCCGGACAGGTTCAGGATGCCGCGGGCAGCGGCGTGTTGAGGACGACCACCGCGCGGCCGTCGGCCACGGGGCGGCCCGCGCCGTCTTCGACGCGGAAGGCATACATCACCTGGTTCACGTCGCCCGACAGGCGCTCGGCATGCAGGTGCAGCGGGGCCGGCCGGTCGTCGAAGCGGGCGCCGTGCAGCCGCACGTTGCGCGTACTGGCCAGGAAACCGGCCGAGGGCTCGCTGCCCTCGGCGGCGAGCAGGCCGCCGTGCAGGGCCATCGCCTGGGCGGCGAACTCGATGGCGCAGGCGCTCATCAGGCCGCTGGCGGTGCGCAGCGGATTGGCCGGGTCGGCATGGCGCGCCGTCGTGCAGTGGATGGACTGGGCGTCCCAGCGTTCGAGCCGGTCGAGCAGGCACATGTCGCCGCTGTGCGGGATGCGCGCGGCGATGCCGGCGCGCTCGAGGGTCTGGGGAGCGGTCATGTCGTCGAATCCTCGATGTCGGCCACCAGCAGCACGTTGGCGAAGGGCGTGCCTTCGCTCATCGGCATGGGTTGCACGGAAAAACCCAGGCGCTGGAGCAGCGCGATCCATTCGTCCAGGGTGCGGCCCCAGGTCGGCGATACCTTGTGGCCGCGGATGCGCGTCACCGTGCGGTCGACCCACTGGCTGATGGCGAAGCCACGCTTGCTGGCCGCATCGCCCACCCTCAGCAGCAGGCGGCCGGGCACGGTTCGTTCAGATGCGCCGCGCAGCAAGGCGTCGCGCAGGCGCAGCAGCACGCCCTCCTGCGCGGCCAGGTCGACGTAATGCAGCACGTCGAGGATCACCACCACGTCGCAGGCCGGGAACTCGGCCGTGCACATGTTGCCGCACACGATGGTCGGCAAGGGCCGGATGTGGCCCACGGACTTCTGCGCCCGCGCCACGTCGCGCGGCATGAGCTCGATGCCGGTGTAGACCGGCGACGGCGGCGTCGCGGCCCAGCCCTGCGGCCAACGCCCGGCGCGTTGCATGCCGGCCATGCTGTGCAGCAGGTTGGCGAACAGGCTCTGGCCCGAGCCGATGTCGAGCATGCGCGGCCGCCCGGGGCCGATCAGGCCACGCGACACGATGCCGCGGAAGGCCGGGTCGTAGCCCAGCTTGCCGCGCGCGAAATGCCAGGCGAAATTGCCGCCCTGCTTGTACGGGGCGCTGGCCTGGTCGTGCAGTTCCCGCCAGGCGGCGTCGGGGGTGAGGATGGCGGTCGTCATTGGGTTTCTCTCAGCGCCTCGGGCAGCGTCACCGAGCGCAGGCCCTCGGCGCTCAGACGCGCGAGCAGCGGCGGCAGCACTTCCAGCACCACGGGCCGGCCCGCCGCAGTACGTGCGGCGTTGCCGTCGTGCAGCAGCAGGATGTCGCCGGCCGCCATCCCGCGGGTCAGACGCGCCAGCACCTTGGACGCATCGCCCTCGCGCGTGTCGAAGCCGCGGCGCGTCCAGCTCACCAGTGTGAGGCCGAGCCGATGCAGCACCGGCGCGAGAAAGGGGTTGCGCAAGCCGGCCGGTGCGCGGAAGCAGCGTGGGCGCTGCCCGGTGACCGCCTCCAGCATCTGCTGGGCGCGCTCGATCTCCGTGGCGTAGCCGCGCGGGCCGAGGAAGGAGAAGTCGTGCCGGTGCCGCGCCGTGTGGTTCTGGATGCTGTGGCCGCGCGCCACGATGTCCCGCGCCAGTTCCGGGTGCGCCTGCACGCGCTCGGCGATGCAGAAGAAGGTGGCTTTGTGCCCGGCCGCATCGAGCAGGTCGAGCACCGCGGGCGTCACCGCCGGCTCGGGCCCGTCGTCGATGGTCAGGGCCACCTGGCGACGCGCGACGGCCGCAGCGGGCAGGCGCGTGATGTTTTCGCCCAACCAGTGGCTGCGCGGCGTGAGCCCGATGGCGGTAATTGCCACATGGTTGAGCACGACCGCCGCGAGCGCCCACGGCCACAGCGACGGCGCAACCACCACCGCCGCCAGCGCCGCCAGGTGCAGCACCGCGCTGGCGCGCACGAAGGGCGGCAGCCGCCATGGCGCCGGGCGACGGGCGGCGGTGCTCATGCCACCTCCTTCACGGCACTGGTCGATGCCCTGCCCGTGCGGGCGAAGGCGGCCGAAAGCAGCAGCGCCAGCAAGGCCCCGGGCGCCACCACCTGCCCGATCGCCGACAGCGACGGGATGGCCGAGATGGCGATCAGGGTGAAGGACACCACCGTCGTGAGGTTGGCCAGCATGAGCGAGGCCAGCGTGTCCTCGTCGGCATGGCCGGTCACCTGCAACTGGTCGAAGAAGAGCGCGTAGTTCGAGCCGACGGCAACCACCAGCAGCAACCCGACCAGGTGCAGGATGCTCAAGGCCATGTGCATTGCCGCCATGGCGCCCAGCGTGAGCACCACCGCCACCACCAGCGGCAGGCAGACGGCGAAGAGCCGCCGCGCCGAGCGCAGCCAAATACCCAGCAGCACCACCACGGCGAGCGCGCCCAGGGCCACCTGGACGAAGGCGTCGTGCAGGTAGCGGTCGTAGAGGTCGCCCAACTCCTGGCCGACGTCGGCCACCGTCACCTCGGGCAGGCCTGCCAATGCGGCCACCACCTTCGCATGCTCGAACCTGGGCCCGGTGTGCAGCGACAGCATCGCTGCCCAGCCGCCGCCGGGCCGCTCGAACAGCAGCGCATTGGTCACCGCATCGAGCGGACCCGCCGCCATGTCCTTCAGGCCGACCGGCTGGCGCGTGCGCGCCTTCTCGATCTCGGCCACGAAGGGTGCCAGGCGCTGCGCCGACAGCGGCAGGTCGGTCGTGGCTTCGGCCAAACGAGCGCGCAGCGTGTCGGCATCGGGCAGCGCCTCCAGCCGGCGCGCCTGGGTCTGCTGGCTGGGCAGGAAGCGCGTGACCGTGTCGTAGCCCAGCAGCTCGCCGCTGTCGACCAGCTTGTCCAAACGCGCGCCCGCGGCCTCGGCGTTGCGCAGCGCAGCCTCGACGGTGTCGCCGTAGGCCACCACCAGCGTCGCGGCTTCGCTGGCACCGATATCGTTGCGCAGGCTCTCGTCCAGCAGCTGCGCGGAGCGCGGCACCGGGCTCATCGAGCTGAGCTTGGCGCGCCACAGCTCCTGGCCCTGCCACACGACCAACGCCGCCGCCGCCACACCCAGCGCCATGAGCGGCAGGCGCAAACGGGGCAGCGCGTGGACGATGGCGCCCGCCACCTGCGCCATGTAGCGGCGCAGGCCCTTTCCGGTGGCGCCGTTGGGCGCCAGCACCGGCAGCACGTAGCGCGTGGCCAGGGCCGCGGCCACCAGGCCCGCGATGGAGAACACGCCCAGCTGCGCCAGGCCCGGGAAGCCCGAGAAGACCAGCGCCGCGAAGCCGCACACCGAGGTCAGCAGGCCCAGGCGCACCGTGGGCCAGTGCACGTCGCGCCAGCGCTGCCAGCCGGCCAGCCCGGCGCGTTCGGTCGCGACCTGCCGCGCCTGGATCAGGTAGTAGATCGCGTAGTCGACCGTCTCGCCGATCAGCGTGCTGCCGAAGCCCATCGTCAGGCCGTGCACGTTGCCGAAGACCAGGCTCACGCTGGCGGTGCCGGCGACCACGCCGGTCGCCACCGGCAGCAGCGCCAGCGCCAGTGCCCGCAGCGACGCGAAGGCCAGCAGCAGCAGGCCGCTCATGACGATGGCGCCGACGACGGCGAGGTGGATCGCTTCCGACTTGATGCTGTCGCGGCTCTGCACCGAGAACACCGCCGTGCCGCTCATCAGCAGCCTCGGCGCCTGGGCGCCCTGCCCCTTCGCGCCGGCGGCGGCCTCGGCGAAGGCGCCGTGCACGCGCGCGATGGCCGCGGCCTGCGCATCGAGGTCGCCGCCGGCCGCGCGGGTGCTGGCCAGAAGCAGCGCGCGCGGCGCCTCGCGCGCGACCCACACGCCCTCGTCGGTGCGCGGCGCCGTGGGCGGGATCAGCGCCTCGGCGATGCGTGCGGCCTCGCCAGTCGGGTCGCGGTCGAGCAAGGGTTTGAAGGCGTTGCCCGCAGGCGTGCCCAGCAGCGAGAGCGTGTCGAGGATCGCGTCGCGCAGGCCCTCGGTCGTGAAGCGCGCGGGCGTGACGTCGGGCGACAGCTGGTAGCGGTGGTCGAAGACCCAGGTGCCGGCGTCCTTCCACTCGGTGGTGTCGCCGTTCTGCACCTGGTCGAACAGGCCGCTGGCGCGCAGCTTGCGGCCCATCTCGCGCGAGACCTGGGCCCGGTCGGCCGCGTCCTGCCCGCCTTCGATGCCGATGAACAGCGTGCGCGACGCGATGCCGCTTTGCAGCTGCTCGATCAGCATGCGCTGCTTGGCGTCGGGACTGGCCGGCAGAAAGGCCGAGAGGTCGGCACTGAAGTGCGAACGCGCGATCACGCCGGCGCCCGCCAGCAGCAGGAGCAGCCAGATGCCCAGCGCCAGCCAGCGATGCCGCGGCCCTGCCGCCGTCACGCTCATGGCGCCGCGCGCCCCGGCACGATGGTCATCACGGACCGGTCACCGCCGACGAATTCCATCTCGACGCCCTGCAGCTCGCCGGCGCGCCCGCTCAGGCGCAGGCTGCGGATCTGGCGCCCGAGCGCGGGATCGAGGGGCGCGAGGTCGAGCGTCCAGTCCTTGGCGTCGCCCTTCAGGTCGGTGCGGAAGTAGCGCTGCAGCAGCGTGGAATTGCCGCTGAGCGCGCCGCGCATCGCCTCCACCAGCCCGGCCAGCTCGGGCATGCTGTCCAGCGTGGTGGTGCGCGTGCGGCCCCCACGCTGCAGCACCAGCGCATTGCCTTCGACCGACATCGACTCGGGCCGCGGGCTCAGCGTGCGTCGCACCAGCTTGTCGGGCGGCACGAAGCTCAGCGTGCCGCTGGACGCGAGCGGGCCGTCGATGCCGCGCACGTAGCGCTGCTCGGTGAAGCGCGCCTCGCCGTTCTTCTGCTGGGCCAGCAGGCCCATCAGGTCCTTGACCTCGAAGGCCCAGGCGCCGGTCGCCGGCACCCAGGCCGCCAGGGCCAACAGGGCGGCGGCGCACCAGGTTCGTGGGCGGCGGCTACTGCGCATCTTCCTGCCAGAAATCATGGAAATTGAACCAGTTGTGGGGATGGGCACGGCACAGGGCCTCGAGCCGCTGCACATAGGCTTCGAGGGCGGCGCGAATGCGTTGTTCCCGCTGTGCCGGGTCGGTGATGCGCCCGGAGAAGTCCGCCAGCGGCTCGAACACCACCTCGTAGTGTGCGCCGCCGTGGTAGATGCCGGCCATGAACAGCACCTTGCGCCGCAGCAACGCGGCGAGCCGGAAGGGGCCGTCGGTGAAAGGCGCCTCGCGGCCGAGGAAAGGCAGCAGGACCGTGTCGCCGCGCTGGCCCGCCGCCTCTTCCTGCGGCGTGAGGGTGCGGTCGCCGAGCATGCCCGCCATGTGCCCGCCGTCGAGCCAGTCGCGCAGCTCGAGCATCGCGCTCGGCCGGCCGAGCGCGATCACCCGCGGCTTGAGCCCAGGCAGGCTGATGGCGTCGAGCACCGCGTTGATGCGCCGGGCGTTGTCCGGGAACATGAGCATGGCCAGTTGCAGGTCGAGCTCGCCGGAGCCCAGCTGCCGGCAGGCGCTCAGCGCCTCGAAACTGCCCACATGGGCACCGATAAGGAAGGCGCCGCGGCCGGCGCGCAGCTCGTCCTCGATCACCGGCACGCCGGTCACGTCGACATCGAACAGGTCGAGCCGGCCGCGCAGGAAATAAACGCGGTCCAGCACCGTCGAGGCAAAGCCGTGCAGCAGCCGGTAGCCGTCGCCCCAGCCGGCATGCGGGCCCACGGCCCGCTCGAGGTAACGCCGGATGTGCCGCCGCTGCGACGGCGAGAACAGCAGGAAATACAGTGTGATCGGATGCAGGATCAGCCGCGCCACCGGCCGGCCCAGGCGCAGCGCCACCCAGCAGATGAAGCGCAGCGCGGCCATGTTGCTGCGCTCGGGCGCCTGCGCCCAGTCGGCGGGCGCCGCTGCGTTGGCGACCGGCGGCGCCTCGGGCGGGCGCTTCGCCACCGGTTCCACCTCCTCCCGGACCACGCTCATGGGACGGCGGCGCCGGGGGTCCACCGGCCGGTGGCAGCCACGGTGTCGCCGCAGCGGATGTCGAATCGCACGCCCCGCCCTGCCCCGTCCTCGGGCTGCAGGTCGAAGACCAGCGTGCTGCCCGGCCGCACCGGGGCGAGGAACTTGGCGGCGGCCAGCACCGGCGCATCGCCCAGGCGCCGGTGCAGCGCCGGCACGCGCCGCATGGCTTCCTGCAGCTCGGCCAGCAGAAGCGCGCCAGGCATCAGCGGCTGGCCCGGGAAATGGCCCGCGAAACAGGGGTGGTCCTGCGGCACCTCGTGCGTCAGCCGCACCGGCGCGCCTTCGGCGGCCACTTGCGCCAGGGCGAACTCGCGCAGCGCACGCACCGTGAGCTTGCCGGTGCCCTCCCGCGGCAGCGACGCCACGTGCACCACACGGCGCGGCACGAAGACCCCCTCGATCCGATCGCGCAGCGCGGCGACGATGTCGTGCGCCTCGACGCCCGGCGCCACCACGAAGGCGATGGGACGCACCACGCCGTCGGCCACATCGTCGGGCAGCCAGAAGGCGCCGTCCTGCACGCCGGCGATGCTGTTGAGGTGGTAGTTGAGGTGCCCCAGCGAGCTTCGCCGGCCGGCCACGTGGATCAGGTCGTTGGCCCGGCCGAAGAGGCGGAAGCGCCGCGGGTCCAGCAGTTCGAGCACGTCGGCCATCGGCGTCGGCTCGGGGATGAAATCGCCTTCGAAGACGAAGCGCTCCACGCCGTCGTCGCCGGTGCGGGCGTGCACCTCGATGGCGCCGAAGGTCTCCCAGACCTCGCTGCGGGTCGTGCGGCGCACGGCCACCTGGCCCGACTCGGTGCTGCCGTAGATCTCGAGCAGCACACCCCCGGTGGCCTGCTCGGCCTGCTGCGCGAGCTGCGGCGACAGCGGCGCGGTGGCCGACAGCAGCAGATCGACCGGCGGCAGAGGCAGGCCCGATTGCAGCAGCGTCTTCAGATGGAACGGCGTGGTGACGAGCGCGCGCGGCCGCGGCACGGACTCGAGCGCCTGCACGATGTCGGCTGGATAGAAGGGCCGGCCGCTCTCGAAGGCCGCGCCGCCGTGCAGCGCCAGCAGCAGGGTCGACTCCAGCCCGTAGCTGTGCTGCACCGGCACGGTGGCCACCAGCGTGAGGCCGCGCAGGGACTCCAGCCCGAGCAGCTCGCACAGGCGCGGCACGGCCGCCTCGACGTCGCCGACCAGGGTGTCCCAGCGCTTGGCATGCGGCTGCGGCACGCCGGTCGAACCGGAGGTGAGCAGGCTCACCGCATGCCGCCCGCCGTCGAAGCGCGGCACGGCTGGGTCGCCATCGCCCGGCTCGCGCGTGCACACCACCGGCACATGCGGCAGGCCGGGGGTGTCGAGCGCCGGGTGGTCGGTGAGGATGAAGGGCGTGGCATGCGGCGCGCACACCCGCGCGAGCGTGTCGGGACGCGCGTCGGGCGGCAGCAGGCTCGCATGGCCGCGCAGCAGCGCCGCCCCCAGGCAGACCGCGAAGGCATAGCGGTCGCCGCACACGTTGACGGCCGGGCCCTCGGCCGGCAGCACCGCCGCCTGCCGGGCCACGTCGGCCAGGAAGGTGCGGGCACTGACCGGCCGGCCCTCGTGCCAGGCCAGCGGGGCGTCGAGGTCGCGCTCGCCGAGCAAGGGAAAGGATGTCATTGCTTGGGAGCTGCCGGCCGCTCGGCCGGCACGTGGTTGTAGAAGGCCCGCACCGCGTCGACCAGGCGCGTGCGCTCGAATTCGGGGTGCAACCGGTAGCGCAGCAGGTACTCGCCGATGAAGAGCGCGCCGACGCCGATGGGCGTCAGCACGTTCGAGAACAGCGACCAGGCCGCGAAGGGCAGCGTGGCATACACCACCAGCGACAGCAGCGAGACGGCCGCGAAATACACCGCCCAGACGCGCGTGACGGCGGCCGTGTAGGCACGGTGCGCCGGCGTCAACGGATGGATACGCTGCGCGAACTGGCCGATGAGCGAAAGCCGGTCGGGCCGCAGCGTGCTGCCGAACCAGCCGCACAGCAGCGCGTTGATGCCGACATGCTGCAGCACGTACAGGCGGTTCGGGTCGCCCGCCTCGCCGCGCCAGACCAGCACGCAGAACACCGCGGCCGCCAGCAGCACGGCCACGGCGCCGGCCCGCCCGAAGCGTCCGGCCGCCAGCCCCAGGCCCGACAGCCACAGCGGCCCGAGCAGCACCACCACCGCCCACGGCTGCGCCGCATGGAACAGCATCATCCAGTGCGACAGACCTGCATACGCGACCCCTGCGAGCAGCAGGAGCGCCACACGCCAACCCGCCATCTCAGTCGCGCCCGGCGGCGCGAGGTGCATGGCGACCGGTCATGCCTCAGGCCGTGGTGCGGTTCTGTTCGACGTGCGCGGCCAGGCTGCGCAGCGACTCGAAGATCTGCTTGTTGCGCTCGTCGTCGGAGCGCAGCTGGAAGCCGTAGCGGCGGGAAATCTCCAGCGCCACCTCGAGGATGTCGATGGAGTCCAGGCCCAGGCCGTCGCCGTACAGCGGAATGGTCGGGTCGATCGACTCCGGCGTCATTTCGAGGTTCAGCGCGTTCACGAGCACCGCGGCCAGTTCGGCTTCGAGGGGCGATTGGGCGGAAGCGGATGCAGGGTTGGCGGCAGTTGACACTCAGGACTCCGGGGTCGTTGAACTATTTCTCGAAAGGAGCCGAAATTATAGGAGGCACCCTTGGATAGACTGCCCGTATCCATCCCTCCGGAGCGCCTCATGGCCGACCCCCTGCTGCTTGCACGCCACGGCACCACCGAGTGCTTCCTCCTGCCCGCACTGGCGAACCGCCACGGCCTGATCACCGGCGCCACCGGCACCGGCAAGACGGTCACGCTGCAGACGCTGGCCGAGAAGCTGTCGGGCATCGGCGTGCCGGTCTTCATGGCCGACGTCAAGGGCGACCTCACCGGCATCAGCCAGCCGGGGAAGATCGGCGACAAGATGGCCGCCACGCTGAAGGAGCGCGGCATCGACGTGCCCACGCCCCTGGCCTGCCCCGTCACCCTGTGGGACGTGTTCGGCGAGCAGGGCCACCCGGTGCGCGCCACCATCTCCGACATGGGCCCCCTGCTGCTGGGCCGCATGCTCAACCTCAACGAGACCCAGGCCGGCGTGCTGAACCTGGTCTTCAAGATCGCCGACGACAACGGCCTGCTGCTGCTCGACCTCAAGGACCTGCGCGCGATGCTGCAGCACGTGGGCGAGAACGCGAGCCAGTTCACCACCGAGTACGGCAACATCAGCGCCGCCAGCGTAGGCGCCATCCAGCGCGGGCTGCTGCAGATCGAATCGCAGGGCGGCGACAAGTTCTTCGGCGAGCCGATGCTCAACATCGGCGACTTCATGCAGACCGTCGACGGCAAGGGTGTCGTCAACGTGTTGGCCGCCGACAAGCTCATGAACTCGCCCCGCCTGTACGCCACCTTCCTGCTGTGGATGCTGTCGGAGCTGTTCGAGCAGTTGCCCGAGATCGGCGACCCGGACCAGCCCAAGCTGGCCTTCTTCTTCGACGAGGCCCACCTGCTCTTCAACGAGGCGCCCAAGGCACTGGTCGAGCGCATCGAGCTGGTGGTGCGGCTGGTGCGTTCCAAGGGTGTCGGCGTGTACTTCGTGACGCAGAACCCGCTGGACATTCCCGACTCGGTGCTGGCCCAGCTCGGCAACCGCGTGCAGCACGCCCTGCGCGCCTTCACCCCGCGCGACCAGAAGGCCGTGAAGGCCACGGCCACCACCATGCGCCAGAACCCCGGCCTGGACATCGAGACCGCCATCACCGAACTGGCCGTCGGCGAAGCCCTGGTCAGCCTGCTCGACGAGAAGGGCCGGCCCGGCGTCACCCAGCGCGTGTACGTGCTGCCGCCCGGCAGCCAGATCGGCCCCATCACGCCGCAGCAGCGGCAGGCGCTGATCGCCGGGTCGCTGGTGGCCGGCGTGTACGAGAAGGCCGTGGACCGCGAATCGGCCTACGAGAAGCTCAAGGGCCGCGCCGACAGCGCACCCGATGCACCGCCGGCGAGCCCGGCGGGCGGCAAGGTCGCGACCGGCGGCAAGAGCACCGAAGAGGAGAGCAGCTTCCTCAACGACCTGCTCTTCGGCACCACCGGCCCCCGCGGCGGCAAGAAGGACGGCCTCGTGCAGACCATGGCCAAGTCGGCCGTGCGCACCATGGGCACGAGCGTCGGCAAGGAGATCCTGCGCGGGGTGCTGGGCGGGATTTTTGGGGCGAAGAAGCGCTGAGCGGCTGGTGCGGTGGGCGTGCGGCGCCGGTAGGATCGCTTGGTTCTCATGGACTTGAGAACACATCCTGAAGACCGTGATGGTCATGTGGAACTGACGGCAGGCACCTAAGCCTCTGCATGAAGGTGAGAAGAAGACATTTGGGAGGAAGTCATGGGTAGGACTCTATGGCCTAGAGGCCTGGTTGGCAGCCGTGCCGCTGCGTTTGTTGGCTTGAGCGTGGCCCTCGCGTTCTTCGGAGCATCGGCGCAAGAAGCGGCGGAGTACGCATTTGCAGTATGTGATCCCAAGCCCTGGGCACCCACCCGAGAAGCAGCATGCGCGGCCTCCGCGCAGACGCTCCCACGCTGCGATCGACCTGAGGTGGTTCATTCCAACATCACTACTTCGCTGGTTAGCCCTAGCACTTGCGTGCTTAGTTGGATGTTCACAGAGATTGGGAACCCCAATCAGACGCCTCGAAGCTGGTCGCTTTCGCTTGGCGTTAGTGAGCGGGGCCCTGTGCCTGAGCCCGACAAGTCATCTGGACAAGATGGCATGTGTGTCGCTCATCCCATCCTGCCCGCAACCGCTGAGAAGTACCGTTCTGAGGTGGACTGGAAGGACGCTGGTCCGGCTCCTCTGTCACTGACTCGCTCATACCGAAGCGCGCTAAGAATGGATACCGGTGTCGACGCCAACGGCCCTGCCAAACTCGGTCAGCTCTGGACCCACAACCATGCTTGGCGGCTGTCGCTATGGAATAGCAACCTAACTTCGTCTACGCCTGTCGCTGTCTCTATTTCGTCGCCGGAAGGGTACCTGTACAGCTTTACCCGTCCGCTGAACCCCGACGGCAGTGTCAATACGAACGCGCCCTGGACAGCCACCAACGGTGCCGATGTGCTCACCGAGGCGGGCGGCGCCTGGCTCTATCGTCGTGCTGACGACGATGCCGTGCTTGCCTTCACCTCTGACGGCAAGCTGCAGACGCGCACCGAGCGAGGCGGCTTCACTTACACCTATGCCTACGACGGCTCGGGCCGCCTGGCCTCGGTCAGCAACCCCTTCGGCCGTTCCCTCGTCTTTGCCTATGCGGGCGGCAAGCTGGCCACGGTGACCACACCTGACGGCCGAGTCATCGGCTACACCTACGACACCTCTGGCCGCTTGGCCACGGTCCTGTACCCCGACGGCAAGAGCCGAGGGTTCCTGTACGAGAACGCATCGTTCCCTCAAGCCTTGACCGGCATCCTGGACGAGTCCGGCGTTCGCTGGGGCACCTTCGCCTACGACAGCTCCGGCCGGGCCATCAGCACCGAGCTGGCAGGCGGCGTCAACAAGTACCAGGTCAGCTACCCCTCCTCCTCGTCGGCCACCGTCATCGATCCCCTGAACACCAGCCGCAGCTACAGCTACGCCACCAACAAGGGCAAGCTGGCCGTGACGGGTGGCTCGCTTCCTGCGGGCGAAGGCGAGTCCGACGCCAGCTCGCGCGTTCAGGACGCCAACGGCCTGATCACCAGCGAGACCGACTTCAAGGGCGTGACCACCACCACCCAGTGGGACGTGGCCCGCCGCCTGCCCACCTCCGTCACCGAAGCCTCGGGCACTCCTGACGCTCGCACCACCACGTACCAGTGGCACGCCAGCATGGCGCTGCCGACCTTGGTCACCGAGGCCGGCCGATCAACGGCGTACACGTACGACGCCCAGGGCCGCACCCTCACCAAAAGCATCACCGACACCCTGGTCACGCCCAACACCACCAAGACCTGGACCTGGACGTACAACGCCCAGGGCCTGGTGGCCACCGAGAAGGCACCCAACGGCGCAGTCACCAGCTACACCTACGACACCAAGGGCAACGTCCTCACGGCCACCAACGCGCTGGGCCACGTCACCGGCTACGCCTACGACAGCGCTAACCGCCTGATCAGCCAGACCGAGCCCAACGGCCTGGTCACCGCCTACACCTGGGACGCCCGCGACCGCCTGCTGACCCAGACCGTCGGTGCCGGCATCACCGGTGCACAGACCACCACCCTCACCTACAACCCCACCGGCACCCTGGCCACGCTCACTCTGCCTACCGGCCTGGCCCTGAGCTACACCTACGACAGCGCCCACCGCCTCACCGGCTGGAGCAACAACCGCGGCGAATCGGGCACCTACACCCTGGACGCCATGGGCAACCGGGTGAGCCAGCAGATCCAGAACGCGGGCGGTGCGGTGGCCTTCACCACGGCCACCACCATCAACAACATCAATCGCGTCAGCGGCCAGAGTGAAGGTGGCACCCAGATCCTCTGCACCTTATTGATCCTGATGGCCTTCAAGTCAAAGGAATCCGAAATCCCGCCGCGTTGCTCGAAGGCGGCGCAGGGGGCGGTGGCGCTATCGGCGGGGGTGGTGGTGGCTTGGGGCGAGGCGGAAGCGTCGGTGGCTCGCCATCGGGCGCAAGTGCCGCCAGAGGTGTGCCCAGCCCTGCAAGTTGCCCTCTCCCGACCTCAAACGCCGCTCGTCGTCAGGCTATGAGAGATGCAGGAATTCCGACCAGTCAGCAACCTCTGTCTCAATCACGCAATGCATCAGGTCGCGAGTACTCTTATGAGGCACCCGCTCCAGGCGGCAGCACCCAACCGATGTCCGTTCAACAGCAGACATTAGACCGCAGTCACCCCGGTCAGTCGCACTGGGAAGCAGGACGCGTGAAGACCGATCCACTAACAGGCGCGGCACGTCAGACCAACTATGGGCGCCCGGCGCTGGACAATAGTAAATCGAAGGTGGACTACTAATGGCTTCGGACGCATCCGATCGAGCAAGGCGTACTCGACAAAAGTTGCTCATGACGCCGTACTTGGCGGACCTTAGCGCGTTGCTTGCCAGAGAGGTCCACGAACGAGACCTATGGAGCCTTGAGCAGACCGATGCTGCCCGTGCGGCTACAAAAGAGCTTGTGAGAGAGCCTCCAAAGGTTCTACTGATCGATACCGCCGAAGCAAACGCCAACCGTTGCAGCCACTTCATCGAGAGACTCGTGGCAGCAAATTCCTCGCCTGTCTCCTTGTGGATGACGCACGCAATTGACTGCGGAGCGCTGCCGCTCCCTTCATTGCGCAATGCTTCGATTGACTTAAGGGCCTTGACTAAACGGGACGGCATTGTGTCGATCGTGACGACCGATTGGTGCGATCGTCTTCTATTCGACCTCGTCGGCGCGAACCAAGCGCGGCCAGTCCTGAGGATTGAAATACAAGGACGCCATTGGCCCGGCGTTGCCGATTGAGGCGACTGTCAGTCGAGCGAGTTTTGCACCACAGACCTCGGTCTTATGAGGGCTCTCGTTAGCTTCGAAAGCCATCGCCAGTGGATCTTGCAGCGAGATCAAAGCGCCTAGCGCCAGCAAACACCCAACGCGGCGCCGCCATCCTCATCGCCCTGCTCGTGGTCACCATGGTGGCCACGCTCTCTGCCGCGATGCTGTGGCGTCAATGGCGCATCACCGAGGTCGAGGCGGCCGAACGCGCGCGCGTGCAGTCGGCCTGGGTGCTCGTGGGGGCGCTGGACTGGTCCCGCCTGATCCTGCGCGAGGACGGCCGCACCGCCGGTGCCGACCACCTGGCCGAACCCTGGGCCGTGCCGCTGGAGGAAGCCAAGCTCACGACCTTCCTGGCTGCCGACAAGAATGTCTCCAGCGACGCGCTGGAAGGCCTGCCCGACGCCTTTCTCTCCGGCCAGATCCTCGACGCTCAGGCCAAGCTCAATGTGCGCAATCTCGTCGAAGGCGGGCAGCCCGTCGAAAGCGCCGTCGCCGCATTTCAAAGGCTGTTCGAACTGCTGGGCCTGCCCACGCAGGAGGTGAACCTGCTGGTCGACGGCCTGCGGCGCGCCAGCCCGAACGCGGCGGCGCTGTCCAGCCCGCAGGCCGAAGGCGGCCCCGTCAGCGTCACGCAACTCGCGGCGCCTGCGGGCGGCGGGAGCGCCCCCCTCATGCCCCAGCGTGTGGGCGACCTTGTGTGGTTCGGCCTGCAGGCCTCGACCTTGGCGGCGATCGAGCCCTACGTCACGCTGCTGCCTATGGCCACCGCCTTGAACATCAACACCGCGAGCCCGGAAGCGCTGTATGCGAGCGTGCCCGCGTTGGACATGGCGGGTGCCCGCCGCCTGGTGTCCGAGCGGCAACGGCGCTATTTCGCCAGCCTCGCCCAGGCGGGCGAGGTCGTGCAGCAGACCGGCGCCCAGTTCGTCAGCGGGCAGCACGGCGTGGCGACGCAGTACTTCGAGGTGCGCGGGCGCATCCGCATCGACACGACTTGGGTGGAGGAGCAATCGCTGCTGCTGCGCAACGGGATCAACGTCAGCGTGGTGTGGCGTCAGCGCGGCAGCGGCCGGACCGAGGCGGTTCCACGTTCCTGAGCCGGCGGCGATCCCGGGGCCTCCGCACCAAGCACTCCTGCGGCGTCAGCATCCCAGCGCCGGCGCCTGGGCGGCAAAGGCCACGAGCGAGGTCTTGCAAGCCTCGGCGCGCTCCGCTCGCGGCAGGCCGGCCCAGGCAACCTGGGTCTGTTCGGGACCGGCACGCACCGCCTCTGCAATCGCGCCCCGCTGGCGCGCAACACAGCTCTGCACGCGGTCCATGTAGGCCTGGCAGTCCCGCGGAGAGCCGGCTGGTGCCTGCAGCGCCGCGGTGGCGGGAGTGTGGATTGGAGGCGAGGCCGAAGGCGCGCCTGGAGCCTCGGAGGGCGCTGGCGAACAAGCGGCCAGCCCAGACGCCACGGCAACGACGATGAGCAGTTTCATATCTCGTTTGCGACCAGTGGCAGCAAGCCTGGCCTCGGCGCCGCGAGCCAGCTGTGGGAAGCCATCCCGTGCACCACTTGCCGGCTACCAGCGCAACACGCGCGGCCCGATCAGCGCCCCGACGAGCATCGGCAGCGCCATCCCCAGCACGTACCACACCGCCAGGAACGGCGCCGTCAGTTCCGGGCAATGCAGCGCATACACGGCCGCGCCCGCCCCCGCGGCCAGCGCGCCGGCTGCCGCGCCGGCAGCGGCCGGCCGCGTCGGCGCCAGGCCGCGCAACGCCAGCAGCGCGGCCACGAACATCGGCAAAGAGATCAGGGCGATGTTGAAGACGCAGGTGCGCCAGGTGCGGCCCATGAGGGCCGGCATGCGCGCCGTCTCGGGCATCGTCGCCCACGCCACGCCCGCCAGCACCCAGACCGCGAGGACCGGCAGCGCCACGCCGAGCCATGCGCGGCGCACCGCCACGCCCGGGCGCGCCAGGCGCTGCACCATCACGTAGCCGGCCACGCCGATGCAGGCGGGCATCAGCACCTTGACCCAGAACATGGGCCAGAACATCGCCTGCACCAGGTCCCGGCGCACGCCGTACTCGGTCTGCATGATGGCCAGCGCCATCGGCAGGCTCAGGCCCAGCGCCCACCACAGGCGGCGGCTCACCGCGCGGCGCGGCACGGGCTCGGCGCCGGCCGCCAGCATGGCGACGAAATCGTCGGTCTTCACGTCGTGTCCTTGCGCATGCGCGCGGCCAGCGCCTTCAGGCCGCGGTGGATGCCGACCTTGACCGCCGATTCCGACATGCCGGTGAGCTTCGCGGTCTCGGCGACGGACAGGCCCTCGAGCTTGACGTGCACGATCGGCAGCCGGTGCCGGTCGGGCAGTTCGGCCAGCAGGCCCTGCACGTCGCGCCGCGCATCGCTGGCCTCGGTGGCCGAGTCGGCAAACAGCTCCATCTCGTCATCCAGCGGCTCGTGCAGCGCCTCGCGCACCGACTTCGCGCGCAGCAGGTCGATGAGCTTGTAGCGCGCGATCGCATGCGCCCAGGCCGTCAGCGGCTGGTCGCTCTGGTAGGTGTGGCGCTGGTTGTGCATGGCGAGCAGGCATTCCTGGACGAGGTCTTCCACATCATCGGGCCAGCCGAAGAGGCGCCTGGCAAGAAAGGCGCGCAGATGCCGCGCCAACTGCTGCAGGCAGTCGCGGTAGGCGGCGGCATCTCCCTGCAGGCCACGCACGAACAGGCCGCGCAACTGCGTCTCGACCTCGCTCATCGGGGACTGGCTTGTAGGTGTTGTTCGTGGCATGGCACCGACGGGTTACAGCGGCCGCGCTGGAATTTTTCGGCGCGATTGTGCACGCCGCTGTAACCCGGCCGGCGCGAAGGCCCGAACTAGGAAGGACCGCGCCGGCCGGCAGGTTCATCGATCCCTTCGTTATCCACCCTCTCAAGGAGTTCCCATGACCCAACGCAGCCTCGCCATCACCACCCTCGCCCTCGCTGCCCTCGCCAGCGGCGCCGCCATGGCACAAGACAAGCCCATGGCCGACAAGATGGCCAGCATGGAGAAGTGCTACGGCGTCTCCATGGCCGGCAAGAACGACTGCGCGGCCGGCCCCGGCACCACCTGCGCCGGCACCTCGAAGATGGACTACCAGGGCAATGCCTGGAAGAACGTGCCCGCCGGCACCTGCACCACCATCAAGACGCCCAAGGGCACCGGCTCGCTGACGCCGATCAAGTCCTGATCGTCCCGAGTCCGCCATGTCCGCACTGTTGTCCGCCGGCCTGGGTCTCAAGCCCGAGCACTTCGACGCCGCGCTCGCAGCGCGTACGCCGGGGCTCTGGTTCGAGGTCCATCCGGAGAACTACAGCGTGGCGGGCGGACCGCGCCTGGCCTGGCTGGAGGCGATCCGCCGCCAGCATCCGCTGTCGCTGCACAGCGTGTCGCTCTCGCTCGCGGGCGAGGCGCCGCCCGATGCGCGGCAACTGCAGCGGCTCGCGGCCCTGGTGCGACGCCTCGAACCCGCGCTGGTGTCGGAGCACCTGGCCTGGTCGCGCTTCGATGGAAGCTATCTGCCCGACCTGCTGCCCTGCCCGCGCACGCATGCGCTGTTGCGCCGCATGGTCGCGCACGTCGACCAGGTGCAGCAGGCCCTCGGCCGCCGCATCGCGATCGAGAACCCCTCGCACTACCTGCAGCTGCCCGGCCACGACTGGGAAGAGACCGACTTCCTGCGCGAGCTGGCGCGCCGCAGCGGCTGCGGGCTGCTGCTGGACATCAACAACGTGCATGTCTCGGCGCGCAACCTCGGCTTCGATGCCGCCCGCTACCTCGATCGCTTTCCGGCCGAAGCCGTGATGGAGATCCACCTGGCCGGCCACACGGCCGACCCTGTGCATGGCGAGGCGCTGCTGATCGACTCACACGATGCACCGGTGGCACCGGCCGTGTGGTCGCTGTACACGCACTTCGTCGAGCGCGCCGGGCCGCGGCCGACGCTGGTCGAACGCGACGGCAACGTGCCGTCCTTCGACGAACTCATGGCCGAGCGCGGGCAAGCGGCAGCCATCATCGACAGCCTCGCTGCAGGGGTGCCGGCATGACCGCCCTGGGCGCCTTCGAGCAGGCTTTCGTCGCCTCGTTGTTCGCCGACGAGTTCGCAGGCGGCGCCGCACCCGACTGGGCCCGGCAACCCGGCTTCGCGGTGTATCGCAACACCGTCCACAAGGGCTGCATCGATGCACTGGAGGCCAACTTCCCTGCCGTGGCGCGGCTGGTGGGCCGCGACTGGTTGCGCGCAGCCGCCGCCCGCCATCTGGGCGAGCATCCGCCGCGCGACGCCTGCCTGCTGCACTACGGCGAAGGCTTCGCCGACACGCTGGCCGATCTGGCCGGCGACACGCTGCCCTACCTGCCCGGCGTTGCGACGCTCGACCGGCTGTGGACCGCATCGCACACCGCTGCCGACGCGCCCGTGCTGCCGGCCGATGCACTGGCCGGGCTGCCGCCGGAAGCGCTGGCGGGCCTGCGCCTGCCACCGCACCCCGCAACGCGCTGGCACGCGTCCGACACCTTGCCTCTGCACAGCATCTGGTCGGCCAATCGCAGCGGCGATGCGGCCGCCCTGGCAGCGCTCGAAGCCGTGGAGTGGGCAGGCGAAGCCACGTTGCTCACACGGCCGATCGGCGAAGTGATCTGGCAGCCCTTGCCCGTCGGCGGCTGCGTCTTCCTCGACGCTTGCGCGCGCGGCGACAGCCTGGGCGAGGCCGCCGCAGCGGCGCTCGACACCCACCCCGACACCGAACTCGCGGCCCTGCTCGCCCGACTGCTGCAGGCCCGCGCGTTCACCACTTCAATCGGGAGCCCACCATGAAATCCACCGTCCACACCACGACCGCCCCTTCCGGCGCCTTGGACCGCGTCACCCGGCGCCTGGGCGCCCTGGTGCCGCACGACCTGCTGGCGCTGGTCGACCGCGTCGCCATCGGCGCCATCTTCTGGCTCTCGGGTCGCACCAAGGTCGACGGCTGGCTGCACGTCACCGACGGCGCGATCGAGCTGTTCCGCACCGAATACCGGCTGCCGCTGCTGCCGCCGGAGATCGGCGCGCATCTCGCCGCGTACGCCGAGCACGCGTTTCCGATCCTGCTGGTGCTGGGCCTGTTCACGCGCTTCGCCGCGCTCGCGCTGCTGGGCATGACGGCGGTGATCCAGGTCTTCGTGTATCCCGACGCCTGGCCGACCCACCTCTCGTGGGCGGGCTTGCTGCTGTACCTGGTGGGCCGCGGCGGCGGGCGGCTGTCGGTGGACCGCCTGCTGCGCATCGACCGATCGTAACGAATGTGACGAATTCGGCCGCAGCGCCCGGCGGGCATGCGCTGTGGGCCGATCGCACTTCCGGCTGCGGGCGCCGCAAGGCGCCCGGAAGCCGCATACGCCGAAAGGCGAAACGGCCTGCTTGCCAGCCCCGGGGGCACTCGCTACATTGTGTTTTTTGAGGGCCTGCAATGTCCGTCGATAGCACAACGAACGCTCCCACCTCCCCCGTCACACCCTCCCCCCTCGCCGAGCCTTCCCAGGCACCGACCGCTGCGTCGATCTCGCCGATCTACCCCGCCAGCACCTCCCCGCGCCACATCCGGCTGACCTCGCACAGCGGCGGGCTCGGCGCCATTCCCATCCACTGGGGCGCGGCCACCCCGGCCGAGCGCGGGCCGGTCGTCGGCACGACCACCAAGCGTGCGCACCGCAACGTCATCGGCACCCACAGCGGCAGCTACAGCGTGTACCGCGCGTTGGCCGTCGCCGCCGGCGCCCTGAAGCGCGAGCACAAGGCCGACCTGACCAACACCGCGCCCACCGACGCGATCGGGCCGTACCCGCAATGGAGCGACCCGGGCCGCATCGTCTCGCTCGACCCCTGGGGCGCGATGGTGCAGGAGGCCTTCGCCGCCGAGCTGGCCGCCGGCTACGACATCCGGCCGACCATCGCCGTGACCAAGGCGCACGTCATCCTGCCCGAGGTGATCGACGCGCTGCAGAAGGGCCGCCTCAAGGCCGACGGCAAGTTCCTCACCGAAGGCGGCGCGGCCGTGGTGACCAAGGTCGCCGTGGAGCCCGTGTGGTACCTGCCGGAGGTGGCGCGCCGCTTCGGCTGCTCCGAGACCGACCTGCGCCGCGTGCTTTTCGAGGAGACCGGCGGCATGTACCCCGAGCTGGTCACGCGCTCCGACCTCGAGGTCTTCCTGCCGCCCATCGGCGGGCAGACGCTGTACATCTTCGGCAAGCCGCGCGACCTGGCCGACCCCTCGGTCGAGCTCACGGCCCGCATCCACGACGAGTGCAACGGCTCCGACGTGTTCGGCTCCGACATCTGCACCTGCCGTCCCTACCTCACGCACGCCATCGAGGAGTGCATCGCGGGCGCGCAGCGCGGCGGCGTGGGCCTGATCGCCTATTCGCGCAAGGAAGGCCGCGCGCTGGGCGAGGTGACCAAGTTCCTGGTCTACAACGCGCGCAAGCGCCAGGTGGGCGGCGATACCGCCGACCAGTACTTCGCCCGCACCGAATGCGTGGCCGGCGTGCAGGACATGCGCTTCCAGGAGCTGATGCCCGACGTCTTCCACTGGCTGGGCATTCGGAAGATCCACCGGCTCGTGTCGATGAGCAACATGAAGTTCGACGCCATCACCGGCTCGGGCATCGAGGTGGGCGAGCGCATCAACATCCCCGACGAGCTGATCCCCGCCGATGCGCGGGTGGAGATGGACGCGAAGACCGCAGCCGGCTACTTCACGCCCGGCGCGGTGCCCGATGCAGAGGAACTGAAGAAGGCCAAGGGCCGGGGACTGAACGAATGACGCAGGACATCTACGGCATCGACCCCGATCGCCCGACCCACAACCCGGCCGTGCGCTCTGCCGACGCGCAGGGCCATGTCGACCCGGCGGTGGAGTTCGTCCCCGACGCCACCCAACCCGCCGCGGCGGCGGCCTACCTGCGCACCACCGACGCCATCCGCACCCGCGCGGCCGCCCTGCTGGCGCGGGCCCGGCGTGGAGAGTCGACGTGGTTCCGCGTCGGCGACGCCAATGCGCTGGAAGACGCGGCCCGCGAGGTGGCCGAGGTCACGCGCGACCGCTACGACTGGGGCCCCATCCCCTACCACAGCCGCTGGCGCCATTTCGAGGCCGGCGGCGTCGACCGCCTCGCGCAACTCGACGCCCTGCTCGAAGGCGCGACCCCGCGCGAACGGGCCAAGGCCCACATCGACCTGGTGGTGGTCAGCGTCCTGCTCGATGCCGGTGCCGGCCCCGACTGGCACTACACCGAATCCGCCAGCGGCCAGCGCTTCTCGCGCTCCGAAGGGCTGGGCGTGGCCAGCTTCCACGCCTTCACGAGCGGCCTGTTCTCTTCCGACCCCGACCGGCCGCTGCAGGCCGACGCCGCCGGCCTGCGCGCCCTGGTGGGCGACCGGCTGGCGCAGGCCTTCCAGGCCAGCGAGGTGAACCCGCTGGTGGGCCTGACCGGCCGCACCATCCTGCTGCGGCGACTGGGCGAGGTGCTGTCGGAACAGCCCGAGGTCTTCGGCACCGCGGTGCAGCGTCCGGGCGGGCTGTTCGACATGCTCGTCTCGCCCGACGGCGCGGCCATTCCGCCCACGGCCGACATCGAGGCGCATGGCATCCTCACGCAGTTGCTGATGTCGCTGTCCTCGATCTGGCCGGCGGCCAACCGGGTCGACAGCCTGGCCGCGGACGGCAGCGACGTGCTGCCCGGCGGCGGCGACCCGGCCCTGGCGCTGGGCGACTGCTGGCGCCACAGCGCCGTGCAGGGCCCGGGGCTCACCAACGGCTGGATGCCCTTCCACAAGCTCTCGCAGTGGCTCACCTATTCGCTCATCGAGCCCTTCGAATGGGCCGGCGTTCAGGTGCGCGGCATCGACCGCCTCACGGCCCTGCCCGAGTACCGCAACGGCGGGCTGCTGCTCGACAGCGGCGTGCTCGTGCCGCAGGACCCGGCCTTCCTCGAGAAGACCTGGCGCGTGGGCGACGAGTTCATCGTCGAGTGGCGCGCGCTCACCGTGGCGCTGCTCGACGAGCTGGCGCCGCTGGTGCGCAAGAACCTGCAGCGGGACGAAGCCGACATGCCCCTGGCCTGCGTGCTCGAAGGCGGCACCTGGGCCGCGGGCCGTGCCCTGGCCCAGCGCTTGCGTGGGGGCACGCCACCGCTGAAGATCGAGAGCGACGGCACAGTCTTCTGACGCACTGGCACACTCGGCCCGCGCGTTCGCACAACAACGATTTTTCTCCGACACCCAATGAGCAACGTCCACCTCGTCGACCACCCCCTCGTCCAGCACAAGCTCACGCTGATGCGCCGCAAGGACGCCTCCACCAACAGCTTCCGCCGGCTGCTCAACGAGCTCTCCACCCTGATGGCCTACGAGGTCACGCGCGACGTCGCGATGTCCGAGATCGACATCGAGACGCCGCTGGAGATGACCAAGGGCAAGGTCATCGACGGCAAGAAGCTCGTCTTCGTCTCCATCCTGCGCGCCGGCACCGGCATCCTGGACGGCATGCTCAACGTGGTGCCGGGTGCACGCGTGGGCCACATCGGCCTGTACCGCGACCCGAAGACGCTCACCGCCGTGGAGTACTACTTCAAGATGCCCGGCGACATGCACGAGCGCGACATCGTGGTGGTGGACCCGATGCTGGCCACCGGCAACTCGGCCGTCGCCGCGGTGGAACGCCTGAAGGAACTGAGCCCCAAGTCGATCAAGTTCGTGTGCCTGCTCACCTGCCCCGAAGGCATCAAGACGATGCAGGAAGCGCACCCCGACGTGCCGATCTACACGGCCGCCATCGACCGCCAGCTCAACGAGCACGGCTACATCCTGCCGGGCCTGGGCGATGCGGGCGACCGCATCTTCGGCACGAAATGACCCCACCCCAGCCTGCGCGCACTGCGTGTCGCTCCGGCAACCCCCTGCGAGGGGGCACATCCAGCGGCCCGGCATGGCCGGTTCCGCGGATGTTCCCGAACGGCCTGCTCCGCGGCGACCAGAACGTCGAACAAGTGACCGTTTCGGGCTGCAGCCGGCACGCTTCCTGCGTGAGCAGCTATCCATTTCATAGCAAACGAGGAGAGATTCGATGATCCGTCGCCGTCCCCTGGTCCTGGGCGCCGCCGCCGCGGCCGCCACCCTGGCGCTGGGCCTGCCCCAGTTCGCGTTCGCGCAGGCCAAGCTCAAGGTGGCCGCCGTCTACACGGTGCCTTTCGAGCAGCAATGGGTGGGCCGCATCCACAAGGCGCTCAAGGCCGCCGAGGCCCGCGGCGAGATCGAATACAAGGCCACAGAGAACGTGGCGAACGCCGACTACGAGCGCGTGCTTCGCGAGTACGCCACCGCCGGCAACCAGCTCATCGTGGGCGAGGCCTTCGCCGTCGAGGCGGCGGCGCGCAAGGTGGCCAAGGACTTCCCGAAGACCATGTTCCTCATGGGCAGCTCGGGCAAGCCGCAGGCGCCGAACTTCAGCGTCTTCGACAACTACATCCAGGAGCCGGCCTATCTCACCGGCATGATCGCCGGCGGCATGACCAAGTCGAACAAGATCGGCATGGTCGGCGGCTTCCCGATCCCGGAGGTCAACCGTCTCATGAACGCCTTCATGGCCGGCGCCAAGGAAGTGAACCCCAAGGTCGAGTTCAGCGTGAGCTTCATCAACAGCTGGTTCGACCCGCCCAAGGCCAAGGAAGCCGCCTTCGCCATGGTCGACAAGGGCGCCGACATCCTTTATGCCGAGCGCTTCGGCGTCAGCGACGCGGCCAAGGAGCGCAAGGTGCTGGCCATCGGCAACGTGATCAACACGCAGGACAAGTACCCCGACACGGTGGTGGCCTCGGCGCTGTGGAACATGGAGCCGAGCATCGACCGCGCGCTCAAGCTGGTCAAGGACGGCCAGTTCAAGGCCGAGGACTACGGCATCTACTCGATGATGAAGTACAAGGGCTCCGAGCTCGCGCCGCTGGGCACATTCGAGAAGAAGGTGCCGGCCGACATCGTGGCCAAGGTCAAGGCCCGCGAGGCCGAGATCCTGGGCGGCAAGTTCACCGTGAAGGTGGACGACGGCCAGCCGAAGTCGAGCAAGTAGTCCCCTCCCGGGAGGCGCCCCGCCCGGCGCCTCTGCCCCGGCCTCGTTCCCGGTTCCCGTTCCCCGTTCCCCGTTCCCCGTTCGGGCTGAGCCTGTCGAAGCCCTGCGCCCGCCCTCCCACCCGATCCACCATGGACCTCGTCCGTCGATTCCTCGCCACCGCCCTCGTCGCCCTCGCGCTGGCGGGCTGCGGCACGCCGCCCTTCGCCACCGCCCGGCCCGAAGTCCAGCAGCCGCGCATCGCCGTCATCTCGGCCTTCGAGCCCGAGCTGGTGCTGCTGCGCCAGCGGCTGCAGGGTGCGCAGTCGCAGCGCATCAACGGCGTGGAATTCATCACCGGCACGCTGGAGGGCCGGCCGGTGCTGCTGTTCCTGTCGGGCATCAGCATGACCAACGCCACCATGAACACCCAGCTCGCGCTGGACCGCTTCAAGGTGAGCCACATCGTGTTCAGCGGCATCGCGGGTGGCGTGAATCCGCAGCTGCACATCGGCGACGTGACGGTGCCGGCCCAGTGGGGCCAGTACCTGGAGGTGCTGATGGCACGCGAAACGGCGCCCGGCCGGTATGCCGTGCCCCCCTTCATCGACGACGCGAAGCTGCCCAACTTCGGGATGATGTTCCCGCGCCCGGTCGAATTCCGCTCGGCCGCGCAGCCGGGCATGGCGAAGAAGTTCTGGTTCGAGGCCGACCCGGCCATGCTGGCCGCGGCGCGCGACCTGCCCGTCGAACTCGCCGCGTGCAGCGGCACCACCTGCCTGTCGCACAAGCCGAAGCTCGTGGTCGGCGGCAACGGCGTGTCCGGCCAGGCCTTCATGGACAACGCGGCATTTCGCGAATACACCTTCCGCACCTTCCAAGCCAACGTGCTCGACATGGAGACCGCCGCTGTGGGCATGGTGGCGCACAGCAACGGCGTGCCCTTCATCGCCTTCCGCTCGCTGAGCGACCTGGCCGGCGGCGGCGAGGGCGCCAACGAGATGGGCACCTTCATGCGGCTGGCGGCCGACAACTCGGCCAAGGTGCTGCTGGCCTTCCTCGCACGCTGGAAACCGTGAGCGCCGCGCCGCAGCCCGTTCTGCGCCTGGAGGGCATCACCAAGCGCTTCGGGCCGCTGGTCGCGAACGACGCGATCTCGCTCGAACTGGCCGCTGGCGAGGTGCTGGCCCTGCTGGGCGAGAACGGTGCCGGCAAGTCCACGCTCATGTCCATCCTCTTCGGCCACTACGTCGCCGACGAGGGAACGATCGAGGTCTTCGGCCGGCCGCTGCCCGCGGGGCAACCCCGTGCGGCGCTGGCGGCGGGTATCGGCATGGTGCACCAGCACTTCACGCTGGCCGACAACCTGAGCGTGCTCGACAACGTGCTGCTGGGCACCGAGCCGTTCTGGCGGCTCTCCTCGCAGCGATCGGCCGCGCGCACGCGCCTGCTGGAGGTGTCGCAGCGCTTCGGCCTGCCGGTGGTGCCCGATGCCACTGTGGGCAGCCTCTCGGTCGGCGAGCGACAGCGCGTCGAGATCCTCAAGGCGCTGTACCGCGGCGCCCGCATCCTGATCCTGGACGAGCCCACCGCCGTGCTCACGCCGCAGGAGAGCGAGGCCCTGTTCGCCACCCTGGGCCAGATGGTGGAGCAGGGCCTGTCGATCATCTTCATCAGCCACAAGCTGCCCGAGGTGCTGCGCGTGTCGCACCGCGTGGCGGTGCTGCGCGGCGGCAAGCTGGTGGCGCAGGCCGCCACCGCCGGCACCAGCCAGGCGCAGCTCGCGCAGTGGATGGTGGGCCACGCGGTGGAGGGCACGGTCCGGCACCCGGCGGCGCGCGTGGGCGACGCGGTCTGCGTGCTCGATCGGGTGAGCACCGAGGGCGGCGGCCACGACCGGCTGCGCGAGGTGTCGCTGCGGCTGCGCGCGGGCGAGATCACGGCCATCGCCGGCGTGTCGGGCAACGGGCAGGTCGCGCTGGCCGAACTGCTGTGCGGCACGCGGCGTGCCACGGCCGGCACCGTCGAGCTCATGGGCCGCGCCTTGCCGCCGCAGCCGGCGCGGCTGGTGGCGCGCGGCGTGGCCCGCATTCCCGAGGACCGGCATGCCGTCGGCGTGGTCGGGGATCTGCCGGTGTGGGAGAACGCGGTGTCGGAGCGCCTGCGCAGCCCGGCGTTCTCGCGCACGCTGCTGCCCGGACTGCGCTGGGTGCGCCAGCGTGCGGCGCGCCGGCATGCGCAGCGCATCGAGAAAGCATATGACGTGCGGGGTGGCGGGCTCGACGCGCCGGCCCGTTCGCTGTCGGGCGGCAACATGCAGAAGCTGATCCTGGGCCGCGCGCTGATGGCGCCCGACGCCGAATCGAAGGCACCGCGCCTGATCGTCGCGCACCAGCCGACCTGGGGCCTGGACATCGGCGCTGTGGCCTATGTGCAGCAGCAGCTCATCGCCGCGCGCGACGCGGGTGCCGCGGTGCTGGTGATTTCCGACGACCTGGACGAGGTGCTGGCGCTGGGCGACCGGGTGGCGGTGATGCACGGCGGCCAGCTGAGCGAGCCGCGTGCCGCCCAGGCCTGGACGCGCGAGAGCATCGGCCTGGCGATGGCGGGCACGCATGCGGCCGGCAAGGACGCGCCATGAGGCTCGAACGCCGCCCCCGCAGCTCGCGTGCCGCGCTGGCCATCGCCCCGGTGGGCGCGGTGCTGTTCACGATGGCGGTGAGCGCACTGCTCGTGCTGTGGGCCGGCGCGCCGGTGGGCCGCACCTATGCGCTGCTGCTCTCGGGCGGCTTCGGCTCGGTGTTCGCCTGGAGCGAGACGCTCACCCGCGCCATCCCGCTGATCCTCACCGGCCTGTCGGCCACGGTGGCCTTCAAGGCGCGCCTGTTCAACATCGGGGCCGAAGGGCAGCTGTACGCCGGCGCGCTGGCCGCCATCGCGGTGGGCGGCATGCACGGCGGCGCGGGTTTCGAGTGGCCGGTGTGGCTGCTCTTCCCGCTGATGATGCTGGCCGCTGCGCTGGCCGGCGCGCTGCTGCTGCTGGGACCGGCGCTCATGAAGAACAAGCTCGGCGTCGACGAGGTCGTCACCACCCTGCTCTTCAACTTCATCGTGCTGCTGGGCGTGGGGGCGCTGCTCGACGGCGCCATGAAGGACCCGACGGCCATGGGCTGGCCGCAGAGCGTGGCGCTGCAATCCGACCTGGAGCTGGCCAAGCTGATCCCGCAGACGCGGGTGCACACCGGGCTCCTGTGGGCGGTGTCGCTGGCGGTGATCGTGTGGACGATCTTCCGCCACACGGTGCTGGGCTTCGACATCCGCGCGCTGGGCGCGAACCCGCGCGCGGCCGCCTTCGCCGGCGTGCCCGTCACGCGCACGGTGGTGCTCACAGCCCTGCTCTCGGGCGCGCTCGCGGGGCTGGCCGGCGCGATCGAGGTGGCCGGCCGCACCAGCTATGTGACGCTCGACATGTCGCCCGGCTACGGCTACAGCGGCATCGTGATCGCGATGCTGGCCGGCCTGCACCCGCTGGGCGTGCTGGCCGCATCCATCTTCGTCGCCGGCGTGCTGGTCGGCGCCGACACCATGAGCCGCGCCGTGGGCGTGCCCACCTACATCGCCGACGTGATCGTCGCCACCTCGCTCATCGCGGTGCTGGTGGCGACGCTGCTGACGCAATACAGGGTTCGGTGGAAATGAACGCGGAACGCGGATTTCCGTACGCGAAGGACGCGAAGGTTTCGCGAAGGACGCGAAAACAGACTTCCATGGTTTTCTTTCGCGCCCTTCGCGCGCTTTTGCGGCCTTCGCGTCCGGCCAAGTCCGCTTTGCCCCGGCCATGACCGAGCTTCTCGACATCCTCGCCAACCCCGCCTTCTGGGTGGCGCTGCTGCGCATCGCGACGCCGTTGATCCTGGGTACGCTGGGCGTGCTGCTGTGCGAGCGCGCGGGGGTGCTCAACCTCGGCATCGAGGGGATCATGGTGGCCGGCGCCTTCGCGGGGTGGCTGGCGGTGTACGCGGGCGCCCCGCTGTGGGTGGGCGTGGGCGTGGCGGCGCTGGCCGGCGCGCTGTTCGGGCTGCTGCACGCCTTCCTGACCGTGGGGCTGGCGCTGTCGCAGCATGTCTCGGGGCTGGGCATCACGCTGCTGGCCACGGCCCTGAGCTACTACGGCTACCGCGTGAGCTTTCCGAAAGTGAACACGCCGCCGACCATCGCCCCCTTCGCGCCGATGGACTGGCTGCCGGTGCCCATCCTGTCGCAGCAGACGCCGATGACGCTGCTGGCCCTCGCACTGGTGCCGCTGCTGGGCTGGTTCCTCTACCGCACGCCGGCCGGGCTGGCGGTGCGCATGGTGGGCGAGAACCCGCAGGCGGCCGAAGGCCAGGGCGTGTCGGTCGCGGCCACGCGCACCGCGGCCATCGTGGCCGGCTCGGCGCTGATGGGCGTGGCCGGGAGCTTCCTCACCTTGTCGGCCTTCAACGCCTTCTTCTTCAACATGGTCAACGGGCGCGGCTGGATCTGCGTCGCGCTGGTCGTGTTCGCGTCATGGCGGCCCGGCAAGGCGCTGCTGGGCGCCCTGCTCTTCGCCTTCTTCGATGCGCTGCAGCTGCGGCTGCAGCAATCCGGCTACGCCCTGCTGCCCTACCAGGTCTACCTGATGCTGCCCTACCTGCTGTCGATCCTGGCGCTGGTGCTGGTGGCGCGCAAAGCGGCCTATCCGCAGGCGCTGATGAAGCCCTACCGCAAGGGCGAGCGATGAGGGCGGCGCGGCCAGCGGGCCGCAGGCCCGGAAGGTGTGGGCAGGACGGGTCGGTTCACACCGTCTCGGCATAGCCGCGCAGATCCACGGCCTGCTTGCCGTCGTCGGCCAGCAGGCGCAGGGCGGCGGGTGCATCCGAGGGATCCGCCACCAGCACGCCGGTGGCGCTGGCGGGCACACCGGCGCAGTTGCGGCTTTCCAGCTTGAGCGCGAGGGTCCCGGGCAGGGTGCCGCTTGCGAGGCTTCCCGACAACTGGCAGCCGGACAAGGTGCCGGCCGCGATGCGGCCCTGCGCGTCGATGCGGAAATCTGCCGCGGCACCGCTGGACAGGCGCACCACATAGCGGCCGGCCAGGGACGCCGCGGCGGGCGTCGCGGCCGTGGCGCTCGGTTGGCTGCGCAGCAGCTGCACGTTCAGGTCGGCGGTGGGCGCCGGCACCGCGACCCAGGCCGACGAGCCGTCGGCGCGGCGCAGGATTCGGTCCACCGTCTCGCCGGCCGATTCCAGCGCCAGCAGGCGCTTGCCATCGGAGCCAGCGTAGTAGCGGCCCAGGGTCGGCTGATCCGGATCGCCCGTACTCACGGCATAGACGCCGGCGGCCAAGTCGTCGACCTTCACGACCGGCGGCGCCGGCTGGGAAGCCGATCCGCCAGCCCCCCCGCCGCCCGCACCACCTGCGCCGCCAGAACCACCCCCGCCGCCCGTGACGGGAAAGACGGGTCCATACCCGCCGCCACCGCCGCCGCAGGCGGCCAGCAGGGCGAGGGCCGCGCCCGCCAACGCTCTCGCGATGCCTTGCTGCCGCTTCACGACCCGCGTCCTCATTGACCGAACACGTCGCGCAGACGCAGATGCAGCCATTCCTGGCCGGCCGGCCGGTACTCGAAGCCGATCTGCATCGCCGAGACCGCGATGCGCGTGCGGTAGACGATCGATTCGTCCTCCGCCTGCGCCGCGGTCGGCTGGGCCGATGCCAGCGAGATGCCCAGCCCGTAGGGCACCGCGTTGTTGAACACCAGGCTGTAGGCGTTGTAGGTGCCGATGCGCGAGAAGGCGAACGGCGTGTCCGCCGCGATCGCCTTGGGGAAGTTCACGTTCAGCGCCAGACCCTGCGGCAGCAGCGGGCCGCTGCCGGCCTTGGCCTGCAGGGCGCCCAGCAGCTTAACGGCCAGTTGCGCCACCACGGCCGACTTGGGATTGGCGAGCGCGGCGTTGTCGGTGGTGTCGGCGTCGGCGCTCAGCGCGATCGCGGGAATGCCGCGCGAGCCGGCCATCTGCGCGTTGCCCACGGTGCCGGAGGCGTTGATGATCGCGCCGAGGTTCTGGCCCTCGTTGGGACCGGACAAGACCACGTCGGGTGCCTTGCCCCAGCGGCGCTTGGCCACCACATCCAGCCCGTACAGCGCGGACATGACCGGCGTGCCGTGCACGTAGTTGAAGTCGCCGTTGGTGTAGCCGGCCTTGGTGAAGGGGCCCACCGCCGGCGCGCCGACGGCCGCGGCACCGTTGTGGCAGCCGCCCTCGGCGTTGATCTGCGTGGCATCGTTGTCGGGCACGATGGTGTCGGTGCTGTACATCACGATGCCGGCGCCGCGGCCGCTCTGGCCGGTGCACGGCACCGAGACCACCACGTCGTGGCCGGCGGCCTTGAGCGCGTCGTAAAGCGCCTTGAGGTTGCTGGTCAGCCCGTCGTCGTTGGTCAGCACGATGTTCAGGGCGAAGGCGGGACTCGCCAGGCTGAGCGCCAGGACCGAGGCGGCATGTCGTAGTGTCATGGTCGGAGGAATCGGGAACGGTGTGGACGAAATGCGGCGTGCATGGTGTCCGCGGCACATGTCACGGCGGTGACGGCCTGCTGCTATGGCATGCTCGTGCGCCAGAACCGAACCACCTTCCGGCCATCGCCATGCTCGACCTCCTCGTCACGAACGCCACCCTTTCAGACGGCCGCGCCGGCATGTCCATCGCCGTTCAGGACGGCCGCATCGCCGAGGTCACTCCGGGCTTGCGAGCGCCTGCCCACCAGACGCTGGACGCGCAGGGCCTGCTCGTGTCGCCACCATTCTGCGACCCGCACTTCCACATGGACGCCACGCTGAGCTACGGCCTGCCGCGCGTCAACGAGAGCGGCACCCTGCTCGAGGGCATCGCGCTGTGGGGCGAGCTCAAGCCGCTGCTGACGGCCGACGCGCTGATCGAACGCGCCCTGGCGTACTGCGACTGGGCGGTGGCCAAGGGCCTGCTGGCGATCCGCACCCATGTGGACACCAGCGATCCGAGTCTGCTGGCCGTGGATGCGCTGCTGGAGGTCAAGCGCCGTGTCGCGCCCTACCTCGACCTGCAGCTGGTCGCTTTCCCGCAGGACGGCGTGCTGCGCACGAAGGGCGGCGTCGACAGCCTGAAGCGCGCGCTGGACAAGGGCGTGGACGTCGTCGGCGGCATTCCGCATTTCGAGCGCACCATGGCCGACGGCGCGGCCAGCGTGAAGCTGCTGTGCGAGATCGCGGCCGAGCGCGGCACGCTGGTCGACATGCACTGCGACGAATCGGACGACCCGCTGTCGCGCCACATCGAGACCCTGGCCTTCGAGACCCAGCGCCTGGGCCTGCAGGGCCGCGTGACCGGCTCGCACTGCACATCCATGCACAGCATGGACAACTACTACGTGAGCAAGCTGCTGCCGCTCATCGCCGAGAGCGGCGTCAGCGTCATCGCCAACCCGCTCATCAACATCACCCTGCAGGGCCGGCACGACACCTACCCCAAGCGCCGCGGCATGACCCGCGTGCCCGAGCTGATGAACCAGGGCGTGAACGTCGCCTTCGGCCACGACTGCGTGATGGACCCGTGGTACGGCATGGGTTCGGGCGACATGCTCGAGGTGGCGCACATGGGCCTGCACGTGGCGCAGATGACCAGCCAGGCCGGCATCCGCCGCTGCTTCGAGGCCGTGACCACGAATGCTGCGAAGCTGATGCACCTGCCGCGCTACGGCATCGACGCCGGCGCCGACGCCAGCTTCGTGCTGCTGCAGGCGCGCGACCCCGTGGAGGCCATCCGCCTGCGCGCGACGCGCCTCATGGTGTTCCGCCGCGGCCGCCTGCTGGCCGAAACGCCGCCCACCACGGCGGCCCTGCATCTGGACGGGCGCCCGGCGGCGACGTCCTGGATGCAGCCTTAGGCCTCCCCCAGGGCCCGCGCGATGGCGCCGCCGTCCGACGGCGGCTAGGCGCTTGCCGGCGGGAGAATCCCCGGATGCGCATCCATCTCGCCTTGCTCGTCTCGCTGGTGGCACTCGCGGGCTGTGCCACGACGGCCACCGATGCCGTGCGCGGCCAGGCACCGACCTACCTGGCCGACGGCCCGACCCTCGACGTGCCCAACGGCGCTGCGCTGCAGCACCGCATCTGGGCGCCCGCGCTGGACGACAGCTTCGTCCCGCAGGGCCTCACCAGCGCAGGTGACGTGCTCTACGTCAGCAGCTACCGGCCGACGCCGGACCTCAAGGCCAACACCGGCCCGTGCCGGGTGTTCCGCATCGATGCCGCGTCCGGCCGCATCACCGGCGGCTTCGACGTGCCGCCCGGCACCTGCACCCACTCCGGCGGGCTGGCCTATGTGGGCCAGGACCGGCTGCTGCTGGCCGACACGCGGCAGCTGTTCCTCATCGACCTGCCGCGGGCCCTGGCGTCAGGCAGCTCGCAGGGCGCGGCGCGCACGCTGAAAATCGCGGGCGATCTGCGCGGCAGCTACGCCACCTTCGACGGCCGCGATGCGTGGATCGGCACCTGGACCAAGGAGCAGCCCAAGGCCCGCATGTTCCGGCTCGACCTGCGCCTCTTCGACACGCACGAAGGCCAGACCATCGCCGAGGACCGCGCGCAGGAATCCATCCCGGTCCCGCTGGAGGCGCAAGGCGCCGCCTTCGACCGCGATGGCACGCTGTGGGTGTCGGCCAGCAACAGCCGCTGGGGCAAGCTCTACCGGCTGGGCCGCCAGGGCGAGGTGCTGTCCGAGTACCCGATGGTGGCCGGCCTCGAGGACCTCACCGTCGACCCGCAGGGCCGGCTGTGGGGCCTGTCGGAATCGGGCACCCGCAAGTACCTGCACTGGGCGACGCGCTTCCCGTACATCTTCTGCATCGACACCGCGCGGCTGCGCTGAACGAACTCAGCCGGCCAGCCGCTCGGCCAGGGCCGAGAGCGCAGCGCCCACCGGCAGCGCGGCCTTGAGCGTGAGCAACTCGTCGGCCCGCGTGCGGCCCAGGTTCACGGCCGCGATCGGCTGGCCCGCCGTGGCCGCCGCCTGCACGAAGCGAAAGCCCGAATACACCATCAGCGACGAGCCGGCGACCAGCACCGCATCGGCGGCCGCGAGGGCCTCGCGTGCGCTCGCCACCCGATCGGGTGGCACGCTTTCGCCGAAGAACACCACGTCGGGCTTGAGCAGCCCGCCGCACAGCAGGCAGGTGGGCACCTCGAAGCCCGAGAAGTCGCGCCCGCCCAGGTCGGCGTCGCCGTCGGGCGCAGCCGATGCCTCCAGCGCCGCCCAGGCCGGGTTGAGCGTCAGCAGCCGCTCCTGCAGTGCCGCACGCGGCGAGCGATGGCCGCAGGCCATGCAGCGCACGGTGTCGATGCGTCCGTGCAGGTCGACGACGCGCTCGCTGCCGCCGGCCTGATGCAACCCGTCGACGTTCTGCGTCAGCAACAGGCCGACGCGGCCCTGCGCCTCCAGCCGTGCGAGCGCGGCATGCGCGGGGCCCGGATGGGCCTCGCCGATGGTGCGCCAGCCGACCAGGCTGCGCGCCCAGTAGCGGCGGCGCGTCGCCTCCTCGCCCATGAAGGCCTGGTAGGTCACGGGCGACGGGCGCTTCCAGTCGCCGTTGGCGTCGCGGTAGTCGGGAATGCCCGATTCGGTGCTGCAGCCGGCACCGGTGATGACGAAAAGACGGGGGTGTCGGCGGACGAAGTCCTCCAGCGCATCGAGGGAGCTCATGCGTCCAGCATAGAACGTGCATGCATCCCGAGGGCGCGCCTCGGCCACCGCCCCCCCCGAACGGCCGAGATGCACGAAGCGGCGCAAAACGGAACTGGTAGGCATCCGCTGACCGCCTGTACGCCGACTGGCTGATACCGCTTGTCACAAACACGGGCTATCTTGCACCCATCGCGTATCGAGGCAGTCCCACCACCGCCAGCGCTCCACCCCGAAGGTCCACCGCCATGCTCACCATCGCTCAGAAAGCCCAGATCCTCTCCAAGGCGGGCCTTGGCGTCGCGCTTCCGCAGGACGGCGCGCCATTGGGCGACTGGGAGCACCGCGTGGAGCAGAGCTACGTGGCCTACACCGCCGCACGCGCGGCACGCAGCCTGCGCGAAGCCGAGAACGCCCGCCAGGCCGAGATGCTGCGGCGCATGGCCTGGTCCAACGCGGCGCTCTGATCTGAGGAGGGCGTCACACCAACGATGCCTAAATACGACAGTTCGGGGTCTGTGCCTACCCGGACTGTCATACCTCGGGGGTAGATTGCGCCCATGTTGCGCATGATGGCCCTGACGCTGATCCCGCTGACGCTCGCCGCGTGCGACGCCAGCACCGGGTTCGGTTCCTCGCCCATGCTGGGGAACACCGTGGTGCCCGGCGCGGCCGGCGCCGCGCCAGCCGTGGCCAACATGGGCTGCATCGGTGCCGGCGCCAAGGCTTTCCGGCGCCCCTGGCAGACCATCGTGCTCGGCGGTTCGCGCCAGACCTTCACCGGCAACTACGAGGTGCAGCTCACCGATGGCAACGACGGGGCCCAGGCCGTGTGCACCGTGACGCGCGACGGGCGCGTGCTGGCCATCGCACCGGCCTGAGCGGACCTTCCCTTCCCCCGCGGTTCTTTCAAGCGTTTTGAGCCTGCGGCGCCCGCCGATCCTGCGCCGGCAGCTATTGTTTTGATAGCGGCGCGTCCAGGCCGAGCGGCAGGCTGACGCGCGCCCGCAAGCCCCCCTCCACCGCCGGCAGCAGCTCGAAGCGGCCCCCGTGGCCGCGCACGATCCGGTCCGCGATCGCCAGTCCCAGCCCGGCCCCCGCGGCGCCGCTGCGCGCGTCGCCAGCGCGCCGGAAGGGTTGCTTCATCAGCTCGGCTTGCGCCAGGTCGATGCCCGGGCCGCGGTCCTCGACCTCGATCCACACCCACGCGGCCCCGCGCGCGGTGCGCAGCACGACCGGCGGCCTCCCGTGGCGAAAGGCGTTCTCGACCAGGTTGTCGAGCACGCGGCGCAGCGCCTTCGGCCGGGCGGCGACCGGGAGCGGGCCGGCCGTCGCCTCGACGCGCAGCGTCCGGCCGTGATCGGCCGCCGCGGCCTGCACGGCCCGCGCGAGCGCATCCAGGTCCACCGGCACAGGCATCTCTGCGTCGTCGCTGCGCGCGAAATCCAGGAACTGCCCGACGATGGCATCGAGCTCTTCGATGCTGCGCGTCATGCTGGCCATCAGCTCGGGCTCGCTGCGGCCGTGCAGGATCTCCACCCCCAGCCGCAGCTTGGTGAGCGGCGTGCGCAGGTCGTGCGACAGACCTGCCAGCATCAACGCCCGCTCGCGCTCGGCCTGCTGCAGACTGGCGACGAGCTGGTTGAAGCTGCGGCTGACCGTGGCGATCTCGGTCGGGCCGTCTTCCGGCAGGGGCGCGGGCGCCTGCCCGCCGGCCAGCGTCCGGGCGGCCGCGACCACGCGCGCCAACGGCCGGTCGAGTCGCCGCTGCAGCCACAGTGCGCCGACGATCGCCAGCACCACGCTGACGCCGCTGACCGCCATCCAGGCGCCGGTGAACTCGCGCTCCGGCAGCAGGCCGGGCAGCACCACCCAGTGCTCGCCGCCCTCCATCGGCAGGCGCAGGGCCAGGCTGCCCCCCTGGTCGCGGCGCCAGACGAGGTCGACGCCTTGGCCCGCCAGGCGTGCCGACACCCGCCGCACGAAGCCGCGTTCCAGCGGCGTGAGCAGCGGCCGCAGCACCGCCGGGGCCGACGCGTCCCGACCCCCATCGGTCGCCCGCGCCCGCGCATTGAAGGCATCGACGAAGGCCTGCCGCTGCCCCGGCGGCACCGCCACCAGCCCGGCGCGGATCGCCGCCACGTTGCGTGCCACGCTGTCGGCCGCCTGGTCCAGGCGCGGCTTGACCACCATCTGCCGCAGCAGCAGCGCGCCGCCCAGCTGGCCCAGCACGATCAGCGCGACGATGAAGAGCGCGTTGCGCCCGAAGAGGCTGCGCGGGCACCAGTTCATTCCGGCTCGGGCACGAAGACGTAGCCGACTCCCCACACGGTGCGGATGTGGCGCGGTTGCGCCGGGTCGGCCTCGATCAGCTTGCGCAGGCGCATGACCTGCACGTCGATGCTGCGGTCGGTGGCCTCGTGGTCGCGCCCGCGCGCCAGTTCGATGAGGCGCTCGCGCCCAAGGGGGCGGCCGGCGTTCTGCGCGAACGCCGCGAGCAGGCCGAACTCGCCCGTGGTCAGCGGCACCTCGGCATCGCCCCTGCGCAGCGTGCGCCGGGCGAGGTGCAGCACGTGCTCGCCGAAGCGCAGCTCGCCGTCCTCGGCCATCGGCCCCGCGTGGGCGCCCAGCATGCGCTGGCGCCGCACCAGGGCCTGGATGCGCGCGAGCAGCTCGCGCGGGTTGAAGGGCTTGGGCAGGTAGTCGTCGGCACCCATCTCGAGGCCAACGATGCGGTCCACCGGGTCGCCGCGTGCGGTGAGCATCACGATCGGAATGGTCTCGCCCTGCGCGCGCAGGCGGCGGCACACGGCCAGGCCGTCCTCGCCCGGCATCATGACGTCGAGCACCAGCACGTCGAAGCGCTCGCGCGCCAGCAGCCGGTCCAGCGGCGCGGCGCCCTCCACGGTGCGCACCGCGTAGCCCTGGTCGCCCAGGTAGCGCTCCAGCAGCGCACGCAAGTCGGCCTCGTCGTCGGCGATGAGGATGCGGGCGAGCGGCTCGGGCATGGCGCGATCGTAGCGAGCGCCCGGCGCACGGCCGCCGCCCGGCGCGCGAAATCATGACAAACGATGACAGGGCGCAGCGCCGTGTCATGGATCGTCATCGAGCGCCCGTACGCCGGCATCGTTCGCTCACACCTCGCGCCCACAGTCAAGGCACGGCAGCCCCCGCCGTGCCACCACCGATCCACCTCCACTGCAAGGACACGACCATGTCGATTCAAGCTCATCCCCTCATGCTGCGCTGCGCCGCCCTCGGTGCCGTCGCCCTGGCAGCCTCCTTCGTCACCGCCGGCGCCGAGGCCGGTCCCCTGCGCTACCGCGGCACGAATGCCGAAGGCGGTGTGTCTTCCGGCGCCATGGTGCGCCGCCAGGGTGCCAACGGCGGCAACCTGGTGCGCGGCCGTGCCCTCGGCACCGATGGCCAGGGCCACGGCATCGTCGCCAGCGGCGCCCGCGTGACGGGCCCGAACGGCGGGATGGGCGCGCGCGCCGGCAGCACCCGCGTCAACGCCGACGGCTCGGCCAGCCACCAGAGCGGCCTGAACGCCGCCAACGCCAAGGGCAGCGTGCAAAGCAGCGGCAGCGCCACCCGCGACGCCGCCGGCAACCTCAGCCAGAGCCGCAGCACCACCGCCACCAGCAACGTCACCGGCAACAGCGTGCAGACCAGCAGCTCGTACGACAGCGCCACCGGCCTGACACGTAGCGCAACCTGCTACAACGCCGCCGGTGCCGTGATCGCCTGCCGCTGAGGAACTCCCGATGAGACTCCTCCTGCTTCGATACGCCCTGCTTGCCTTGCTGGCTGGCGCAATGCTCCCTGCGCGGGCCCAGGCGCCCGACCCCGCCCGCCAAGACCAGATGCGAACCGAGTTGCGCAAGCGATTCGGCGCCGCCGACGCCAATGTCGACGGCCGCCTGACGCGCGACGAAGCGAAGGGCAGGATGCCTTGGGTCTACCGCAACTTCGAGGCCATCGACAGCGCGCACACCGGCGCCGTGACCATGGAACAGATCGAGGCCTACGCCGCCAGCCGGCGCGGCCGCCGCGCCGCCGGCGGCTGAGGAGAAGCGCAACCATGCCCTTCGACACGCTCCGCCACGCGCTCGGCCCGGAGCTCGCGCCATGGCTGCTCGCCCTGCCCTTGCTGGTGCTGACGGCCGCGCTGGCCGAGGGCCTCGTCCAGACCTTCGTGACCCTGGCCGCGGCTTTGCGGCTCGGATGGACGGGCAAGCTCACCGGCACGGGTCTCTTCTTCGCGCCGCTGGTATGGCTGGGCTTTTCGCCCGCGGCCGTGTTCGCGGCCCTGGGCATCAACCTGCTTTACCAGTTCTGGCTGCATGCGCCCTGGCTGCCGCGCCTGGGCGCGCTCGAATGGGTGCTCAACACGCCCACCCACCACAAGGTGCACCATGCATCGAACGCCGAATACCTGGACTGCAACTATGGCGGCGTGCTGATCGTGTTCGACCGCCTCTTCGGCACCTTCGTGGACCTGCGCGACGACGTGCCGCCGCGCTACGGGCTGACGACGCCGCTCCGCACCCACAACCCCTTGCGCATCGCCATGCACGAGTGGGTGAACCTGGCGCGCGACCTGCGGCAGGCCGAGGGCGGGCGCGCGCGGCTGGCGATGGTCTTCGGTCCGCCTGGCGGCCGGACTTCGGCACCACCACCTACCGTTCGCATCGAGGAGGCAGGACCATGAACCCGACCACGAACATGCGGATGCGCGCCCTGCGCATCACCGCAACGCTGGCCTGCCTGCTGCTCGCCGGGCTGTGCGCCGCGCCGCATGCGCAGGGAACAACGCGCTGGCGCGGCCGCACCTTCGAGGTCGGCACACCTGTCGTCCCCGCGGGGGTGCTGCGCGATGCCGGCCTGCCCTACGGGCCGGACCCGTCCCAGCGCCTCGACGTCTATCGCCCGGCCCAGGCGCGACAGGCGCCGGTGCTGGTCATGGTCCATGGCGGCGGCTGGATGTACGGCGACAGGGCCGCCGCCTCGGTCGTCGACGCGAAGATCGACCACTGGGTGCGCGAACGGGGCTTCGTCTTCGTCTCGGTCGGCTACCGCCTGGTGCCGCAGGTCGGCGTGCTGCAGCAGGCCGAGGACATCGCACGCGCGCTGGCCCTGGTGCAGGCGCAGGCCGCGACATGGGGCGCCGACCCGCGGCAGGTCGTCCTCATGGGGCACTCCGCGGGTGCACACCTGGTCGCGCTGCTGAGCGCCGCGCCCGAGCTGGCCCGCGCCCAGGGCGTCCTGCCCTGGCGGGCCACCGTCGCCCTGGACAGTGCGGCGCTCGATACCGTGGCCCTGATGCAGCGGCGCCACCTGCCGCTGTACGACCGCGCCTTCGGCTCGGACCCGGCGCTGTGGGCACAGATATCGCCCACCGCACGCCTCGCGCCCGGTGGCCCGCCGATGCTGCTGGTGTGCAGCGCGCCACGCCGCGACGATGCCTGCGGCCAGTCGCAGCGCTTCGCGCAGGCGTTCCGGGCGGTGGGTGGGAGTGCCGAGGTGCTGCCGCTGCAGCTCGGCCATGGGCAGATCAATGCGGAGCTGGGCATGGCAGGTGGGTACACCGCGGCAGTCGATCGCTTCATCGACCGGCACCGGGCGGCAACCGGAGGCTCATAAGAAAAGAAGCGGCGTGCGCGCCTCGCCGGCTTGGGGCGAGGCGCTATGGATTGCATGGCATCTCGCCGTCGCTCCGCGAAGCCGCTGCGCCACGCGCGGATCGGCGGGCACTACCTGCAGGCCGCAGCGTGAAATGCTCCACACGTCCGAGGAGGTATCAGGGCGGCGGATCATTGGCATTGCCATAGGATGGCCTGCGGTGCCGAGCCGAGGGCGGCCAAGCGCTTATCACAACAATTCAAGCCAGGGAGGCTTGCCATGTCCGCACTCCGCGGCGTGCCTTTGCGCACGCTCCGCATCCACAGCGATGCCGTCCCCTTGCACCTCGGCGCCCCCGCGCTGGAGCCGGTCCGCCTGTCCGGTCGCGAGGGCCTGAACCGCCTGTTCGAGTACGAGCTGCTCCTGAAGACCCCGGATGCCCTGAACCTCGGAGCCTCAGGCGCCACCGACTTCGACCTCGACGCCTTCATCGGCCGTGAGATCAGCTGCCTGATCGAGCTGGACGGCTCGGGCGAATTCCTCCCCGGTGCCGTCGGCGCCTCCGTGGACCGGGTGGGCGCAGGGGTGCGTGAGATCAATGCCCTCATCACCGAAGCTGCTTTGTGGGGCGAGGAAGGCCGCCACGTCCAGTACCGCCTCGTCCTGCGCCCCTGGCTGCACCTGACCAGCCTCACCACCGACTGCAGGATCTTCCAGAACCAAAGCGTGGTGCAGATCCTGGATGAACTGCTCGCCGACTATGGTTTCCCCGTCGACAAGCGCCTGGTGGAGACCTACCCCCCACGGGACTACCAGACCCAGTACAACGAGAGCGATCTCCAGTTCTTCGAGCGGTTGACCCAGGAATGGGGCATCAACTACTTCTTCGAGCACAGCGACGGCAAACACCGCCTGGTGCTCATCGACAACATGGGTGGTCACCAGAAGAACCCCAGCGC
>NZ_QPIB01000042.1 GCF_003671765.1 Xenophilus sp. E41
CCTGCGACGTGGCGATGGCGGGGTGGCAGCTGTGCCGCGTGCGGCAACAGCTGCTTCGTGATCTGACTCGCTGCAGCTGTTCGAGCGCAGCGCGAAGCGCGTAGCGAGTTCTGCAGCGCACCCCGACAGCGTCGCGGCGCAGGTCGCCCCGTAGCGAAGCGAAGGGGTCGCAGCCAGCAGGGTCGCCTTTTCTTTGCCTACTTTCTTTTGGCGAAGCAAAAGAAAGTAGGTGCGCCGCCGGGCGCACATCCCGGCCCCTGCCTCCCCCCACCTGCAAGGTCCAAAAAAACCTACTTCGGCCTGACGGCATCCGCCGTCCCCTGAATGAACGCCTTGATCGCCTCGATGTCCTCCATCGACAACTTCCCCGTGAAGTCCGGCATCCCCCGCGCCATCGCCGGCCCCTTGAGCACGAACTTGTCCAGGTTCTCGATGAAGGCCGAGTTCATGTAGCCCAGGTTCGGGATGTTCCCGCCCCGGTCCACGCCCGGCACGCCGTGGCAGAACACGCAGTTCGCCACATACAGCCCGGTGCCCTTCTCCACCTTGGCCGGGTCGTACTTCACGCCCTGCACCAGCTTGTCCATGCGGTACTGGACGAAGTCGGGCATCTTGGCCGTGCCGCCGACGGCGAAGGTGTAGACGGTGCCGGGGCCCTGGCGCTCGGTGGCGCGCTGGGCCAGGCCGTAGACACCGCCCCAGCCCACGGCCACCGACACGTACTGCTTGCCATCCACCATGTAGGTCGCGGGCGCGGCGACCACGCCGGTGCCGGTGGGCGTCTCCCACAGCTTCTCGCCGGTCCTGGCGTTGTAGGCCACCATGCGCCCGTCGGCGGTGCCCTGGAAGACCAGGTTGCCCGCGGTGGTCAAGGTTCCGCCGTTCCATGGCGAGAAGTGCTCCACGCCCCAGGCCTCTTTCTGCGCGATCGGGTCCCAGGCCACGAGGCGGCCCATGGGCTTGCTCTTGGGGGGCTCGGCGTTGACGAACTTGGCGGTGTTCCAGCCCATGTCCGAGTGCGGGCGCAGCGGCGCGCTCTCGTTGAACTTCCAATCCTTGTCGTCCATCAGGTTCAGCGGCACGTGCTGCGCGGGCAGGTAGACCAGCCCGGTCTGTGGATTGAAGGACATGGGGTGCCAGTTGTGCGCGCCGAAGGGCCCGGGAATCGAGTCGCCCGGCTTGGTGCCGTCGCGCGCCGCCGCGATCTCGATCGGCCGGCCCTTGCTGTCATAGCCGCTCGCCCAGTTGACCTCGACGAAGTTCTTCGCCGAGATGAACTGGCCGTTGGTGCGGTCGATGACGAAGAAGAAGCCGTTCTTCGGTGCGTGCAGGATCACCTTGCGCGCCTTGCCGCCGATCTTCACATCGGCCAGGATCATCGGCTGCGTCGAGGTGTAGTCCCAGTTGTCGCCCGGCGTCTCCTGGTAGTGCCACTTGTACTTGCCGGTGTCGGGGTCGAGCGCGACGATGGACGCCAGGTACAGGTTGTCGCCGCCCTTGGGGCTGCGCTTGCGGTGCGACCAGGGCGAGCCGTTGCCGGTGCCGATGTACATGGTGTTGAGTTCGGGGTCGAAGGCCATGGTGTCCCACACCGTGCCGCCGCCGCCGGCCTGCCACCACTTGCCATCGGGGTCCCAGGTCTTGGCGGCCTTTTCCATCGACGCGTCCTCGAAGGGCCTGGACGGATCGCCCGGCACGGTGAACCAGCGCCACTTCTGCTCGCCCGTGGCCGCGTCGTAGGCCGTGATGTAGCCGCGCACGCCGTACTCGGCACCGCCGTTGCCGATGATGACCTTGCCCTTGAACACGCGCGGCGCACCCGTGATGGTGTAGCTGCCGCTCTGGCCTTCGATGGTGTTCTTCTCCCAGACCTTCTGGCCGGTCGCGGCGTCGAGCGCGATCAGGCGGCCGTCGTACGCGCCCACGTACACCTTGCCCTGCCACAGCGCCACGCCGCGGTTGACGACGTCGCAGCAGCCGCGAAAGCCCTTGGCCTTGTCCACCTGCGGGTCGAAGGTCCAGATCTTCTGCCCGGTGCGCGCGTCGATCGCGTGCACCACGCTCCACGAGGCGGTGACGTACATCACGCCGTCCACCACCAGCGGCGTGGCCTCCACGCCGCGCGTCGACTCGAGGTTGTACGACCAGACCAGCCCGAGCTGCTTCACGTTGCCGGTGTCGATCTGGTTCAGGCGGCTGTAGCGCGTCTCGGCGTAGTCCAGGCCGACGCTGGGCCAGTCCGGCGTCTTCGCGGCGTTGCTGCGGATGAAGTTGCCGTCCACCTTCTTCACGGCTGCCGCCGCACGGGCGGCGGCATCGCCCTGGGCATGCGCATCGAATGCGCTGCCGCCCACACCGAGGACCATCCCCACGCCGAGCGCGAGGCCGGCGAGCCATTGAGCTTTCATCGCGATGTCTCCTGTCGTTGTGGTCCGAAGGATCGGCCGGAGGGCGCCGCCGATCACCCTCGGGATTTCCCCAGTGGGGGCCTGTTCCATTGCGGAACACATTCGGCCCTCCCCCTTCCGGCGCCCGGAGCTCCCCGATGACCCACGCCCTGCGCAGCGGTGCCCACGCGCCGCGTCAACTGTTCAGCACCACGCCGGCCCAGCGCGTGGCGATGGCGCGCCAGCAGTTCTTCGAGGAGGGGCTGCGCCCCTCGGGCCTCGTGGGCGAAGCGGTGATCCAGTCGTGGATGCGCTGCCGCCGCACGCATGCCGACACGCGACACCCCGTGGCCTTCGATGCCGTCACGCCGAGCCGCCTGCACGCGACGCTCGGCCGCAACCGCGAACTGCTGGCCGCGGCACAGGCCGACCTGCAGGCGATGGAGGCCGCACTGGCGGGCACCGACTGCCGCGTGCTGCTGACCGATGGCGACGGGGTGATGCTGCACGTGACCCACCACCCCATGGCGCCGCGGCAGCCGGTGCTGCACCGCACGGCACGCGTGGGCGTGAACATCGCCGAACACGTGGTGGGAACGACCGCGCCGGGCATCGTCGCCAGCACCGGGCAGGCCTGCACGGTCAGTGGCGCCGAGCATTACTTCGAGGTGCTGCACGAGGTGCACTGCGCGGCGGCGCCGATCCGGGACGTGCACGGGCGCCTGGCCGGCGTGCTGGACCTGTCGGTGGAGGGCCAGCGCTTCGGCTTCGATGCCGGGTCGATGGTGGGCCTGTACGCCACGACGATCGAGAACCGCCTGCTGCAGGCCCAGTCCGGCGCGCACCTCGTCCTGCGCTTCCAGGCCAGCCCCGCGCTGCTGGGCACGCCGCTGGAGGCGCTGGCCGGCATCGCGGCGGACGGCACGGTGGCCTGGCTCAACGATGCCGGTGCGCGCCTGATCGGACGGCTGCCTGCGCAGGCCGGCGAACGCCGCGTGGACGAACTGCTCGGCCACGACCTGCCCAGCCTGCTGCGCCTGGGCCGTCGCGAGGCCGCACAGCCGATTCGGCTGGCCAGCGGACTGGGCGTGTGGATGCAGGCCCGCCTGCGTGCGGCCGACGGCATCGATTTCCGGCATGCGGTGGCCGCGGCGCCGACGTCCTGCGCACCGGCCGCGGCTCACGACCCGGCTCAGTCGAACACCGACGATGAGCCCATGAACCCACCCTGCAGCGCCGAGACGCTGCGCGAGCACAGCCGCAAGCTGGTCGCCGAAACGCTCGATGCGCACGGCGGCAATGTTTCGCGCGCCGCGCGGCAGCTTGGAATCTCTCGCGGCACGCTGTACCGGCGTCTGCGCGGCATGGAAAGCTGAGCGCTCGCGGCTTTCCGCGTCACACAGGCGACGTGCCCCTGGGTTAGCCCCCTCGCCCCGAATTAGTCACGTTCGTTACGATTTTGGCTGCAACGCACGCTGCACGTGCGCTGGAGACAAGATGCATTCCGCGCTTTCCGGGCTCGAGGCCCTGGATCTTTACCGCACGATGGTGCGCATCCGCGCCTTCGAGAACGCCGCCGAGGCGGCCAGCCAGGGCGGCGTCAGCGCCTATGGGCAGCAGGCGGCCGGCACCGCCAAGGTGCGCGGGCCGCTGCACCTGTCAACCGGGCAGGAGGCCGTGCCCGCCGGCGTGTGCGCGCACCTGCATGCCCGGGACTACCTCACCTCGACCCACCGCGGCCACGGCCACACGCTGGCCAAGGGCGCCGACCTCGGGCGCATGATGGCCGAGCTGTTCGGCAAGGCGACGGGCTTCAACGGCGGCAAGGGCGGCTCGATGCACATCGCCGACTTCTCCGTCGGCATGCTGGGTGCCAACGGCGTGGTGGCGGCGGGCTTGCCGATCGCCGTCGGCGCAGCGCATGCGCAGAAGATCCAGAAGCGCAGCGCCATCACCGTCTGCTTCTTCGGCGACGGGGCCATCAACCGCGGGCCCTTCCTCGAGTCGCTGAATTGGGCGCGCGTCTACGCGTTGCCGGTGCTCTTCGTGTGCGAGGACAACCGCTGGAGCGCCACCACGGCCAGTGGCCCGATGACGGCAGGCGATGGCGCGTCCGCGCGCGCCGTGTCGCTGGACATTCGGGCCACGCAGGTCGACGGCAACGACGTCTTCGCCGTGCACGAAGCCGCGCAGCGCCTGGTGGCCGAAGTGCGTGCCGGCGAGGGCCCGCGCCTGCTGCATGCGCTCACCTACCGCGTCAAGGGCCATGTCTCGGTCGACCCCGCGGCCTACCGCGACCCGGCCGAGCTGCAGGCCGCGCTGCAGACCGACCCGATCGCACGCGCGCGCAACCGCCTGCTGGCCGGCGGTGTCGATGCGGCGGCGCTGGCCGCGGTCGAGAACGAGGCGCATGCGGAAGTCAACGCCGCGCTGGCCGCCGCGGACGCCGCGCCCTGGCCGGAGGCCGCCGCCGCCTTCACCGACGTGCAGACCCTCGGCGAGGGCCAGTGGAAATGACCGAAAAGCAAGCAACGACGTATGCCGATGCCGCCGTGCGCGCCGTCGCGCACGAGATGGACGCCGACCCGCGCGTGGTGGTGCTGGGCGAGGACGTGGGCCGCGGCGGCATCTTCGGGCAGTACAAGGGCCTGCAGCCGCGCTTCGGCAGCGACCGCATCATCGACACGCCGATCAGCGAGGCCGCGATCATGGGGGCCGGCGTGGGCATGGCGCTCGCGGGCCTGAAGCCGGTGGTGGAGATGCGCGTGGTCGACTTCGCGCTGTGCGGCATGGACGAGCTGGTCAACCAGGCCGCGAAGAACCGCTTCATGTTCGGCGGCCAGGGCCGCGTGCCGCTGGTGGCGCGCATGCCCGGCGGCATCTGGGACGCCTCGGCCGCGCAGCACTCGCAGTCGCTCGAGGCCTGGTTCGCGCACCTGCCGGGCGTGGTGGTGGTGTGCCCGTCGACGCCGCAGGACAACTACGGCCTGCTGCGCGCAGCCATCGCCTGCGAGGACCCGGTGGTCTACATCGAGCACAAGGCGCTCTGGGGCACCACGGGGCCGCTCGACGAATCGCTGGCCGTGCCGCTGGGGCGTGCGGCCCGGCTGCGCAGCGGCGACGCGCTCACGATGGTGAGCTGGAGCCGGCAGGTGCAGGTGTGCGCCGCCGCCTGCGAAGCACTGGCGAAGGAAGGCATCGCGGTCGACCTGATCGACCTGCGCACGCTCTGGCCCTGGGACCGCGAGGCCGTGCTCGACAGTTGTGGCCGCACGGGCCGGCTGCTGGTGGTGCACGAGGCGGTGCAGGCCGCGGGCTTCGGTGCCGAGGTGGCGGCCACTGCGGCCGAGGCCACGGGCTGCCGCATCGCGCGCCTGGGTGCGCCGCGCATCCCGGTCGGCTACGCGCCGGTGCTGGAGGCGCAATCGCGCGTCACGGCCGAGGCGGTCGCCACGGCGGCGCGCCGCCTCGTCGGATGAACGTGCCTCAGCTCGCTCGAAGGCCGTCGCAGCCGCGCTGCAGCTGCTGCAGATGGGAGCGGAAGGCGACGGCCGACACCCAGTTGGCGACCTCGAAGGGGCGGCCCTCCAGGCCGTCGCCGCGCACGAAGACGAGGTAGCGGCCGGTCGCCGGGTCGGTGGAGAAGCGCACCTGCAGGTCGTCCAGTGGCAGCGGCGTGCGGGGGGCTTGGCGCGGCGCCCCCGCATCGCGCACGGCCAGGCGACACGGGCCGTCGAGCGCGATGCGCAGCTCGGCGCCGCGCGCCGTGTCGCCGAGGTAGGAATTGAGCATGCGCACGTGCTCGGCCGGGGTCATCGCACCGACGCTCACGGCGTCCTGCGTGGGGTAGCCGTCGGTGCAGGCCAGCGAGGCCAGGCAGACGCCGAGGAGTGAGAGAAGAGGCTTCAAGGCAGCGTTTCAGGGAGGCGTGCAGGCGGGCGGCACACGCGGCGGGCGGCATTGTGCGGCGCGTGATGCGGGTGCCTCGGATTGACCCTGCGCCCCGACGGCGTTTCGGTCGCGGGCACGACACGGCCCACCGCTAGACTGGGCGGCGATGTCCTCCCCTTCCTGCGAGCCTCCCAGTCGGATGCTGGCCTGCGCCAGCCTCCCCGCCGGTCCCTCCACCCACCGGTGCGATCCCGGGCCCTGCGGCCCCACCCCCTCCCCATCAGCGATCACCGCCGTCCGCCGAGCCGGTGCGAGGGCGCGCGCATGATCGAACTGCTGACGGACCCGGCCGCCTGGGCCGGGCTGCTGACGCTGGTCGTGCTCGAGATCGTGCTGGGCATCGACAACCTGATCTTCATCGCCATCCTGGCCGAGAAGCTGCCGCCGCACCAGCGCGACCGGGCGCGCGTCATCGGCCTCGGCCTCGCGCTGCTGATGCGGCTGGCGCTGCTGTCGGTGATCTCGTGGCTGGTGACGCTCACCACGCCGCTCTTCACCGTGGCCGGCTTCGGCTTCTCGGGGCGCGACCTGATCCTGCTCTTCGGCGGCCTGTTCCTGCTCTACAAGGCGACCTCGGAGCTGCACGAGCGGCTGGAGGGCGTGCCGACGGCCGGCCCGGTGAACACCGCGTACGCGAGCTTCTCGCTGGTGGTCGCGCAGATCGTGGTGCTGGACGCCGTGTTCTCGCTCGACGCCGTGATCACGGCCGTCGGCATGGTCGACCAGCTGCCCGTGATGATGGCCGCCGTCGTCATCTCCATCGGCATCATGCTGCTGGCGTCCAAGCCGCTCACGCGCTTCGTGAATGCGCATCCCACGGTCGTGATGCTGTGCCTTAGCTTCCTGCTCATGATCGGCCTGAGCCTGGTGGCCGAGGGGCTGGGCTTCCACCTGCCCAAGGGCTACCTTTACGCCGCCATCGGCTTCTCGATCCTGATCGAGTTCTTCAACCAGTGGGCGCGGCGCAACCAGGTCAGGCAGCAGGCCCTGCGCCCGCTGCGCGAACGCACCGCCGAGACGGTGCTGCGCCTGCTGGGCGGCCGCCGCCATGGCGGATCGGCCGCGCCGCACGAGGCCGTCGACACGCCGGCCGAGGCGCCGGCCTTCGCGCCCGAGGAGCGGCACATGGTCAGCGGCGTGCTCTCGCTGGCCGAACGCAGCGTGCGCTCGATCATGACGCCGCGCACCGACATCTCGTGGATCGACATCGAGGCCGACGCCGACGCCCTGCGGGCGCAGTTGCTCGACACGCCGCACAGCCTGCTGCCGGTCTGCCGCGGCTCGCTGGACGCGGTGCTCGGCGTCGGCCGCGGCACCGACCTGCTCGCGGCGCTGATGACCGACGGCCGCATCGCCGACAGCGGCGCGCACCTGCGCGCGCCGATCCACCTGCCCGAGGCGACGCCGGTGATGCGCGCGATCGATGTGCTGCGCCATGCACGCGGGCAGCTCGCGCTGGTCAACGACGAGTACGGCGTGCTCAAGGGCGTGGTCACGCCCATCGATGTGCTGGAAGCCATCGCCGGCGAGTTCCCGGACGAGGACGAGGGGCTGGAGATCCAGGCGCTGGCACCCGGCCGCTGGGCGGTCGCCGGCAGCGCCGACCTGCACCAGCTCGAACGCACGCTGGAGACCACCGGCCTGGTCAGCGAGGACGACCGCTACAGCTCGGTGGCCGGCCTGCTGCTGGCGCACTTCGGCCGGCTGCCGCGGCCCGACGAGGTGCTGCGCCACGAGGACATCGAGCTGCGCGTGCAGGCCGTGGACGGGCAGCGCATCCGGAGCGTGCTGGTGTCGCGGCTCGCGCCCGAGGCGGCCGCCGGGCCTGCGGATTAGCGGCTGCGTGAATTCGTCACGGATGTGACGAATTCGGCGCCAGCGCCCGCCCGGCGGGCGCTGGCGGCCGATTGCACTTGGGCGATTTCGCTTCCCTTCGGCCGGTGGCATGCCCACAATGGCGCATGGACCCGCTCTTCTTCAAGCTCGCACGTGTGGTCAACCTGACGGCCCGTCCGTTCCAGGAATCGATCGGCCGCAAGCACCAGCTGACGCTCAACGAGTGGCGCGTGCTGTCGCTGCTCGGCGCGGAGCCGGGCCTCACGGCGACGCAGGTGGCCGAGCTGACGGGCATGGACAAGATGAGCGCCAGCCGCGCCATCGCGGGCCTGTCGCGGCGGCGCCGGCTGCAGCGCCACGACGACCCCGCCGACCAGCGCCGCAGCCGCCTCTACCTCACGGCCACCGGCAAGACGCTGTGCAACACCGTGGGTGCGCTGGCGCAGGCGCGCGAGGCGGCGCTGTTCGCCAAGGTCAAGCCGGCCGACCTGAGCCGGCTCGACGGCATCCTCGACACCCTGCTGGCCAGCGTGGCGGCCGACGGCCGGGCCGGCGACTGACCCTCTCTCAACGGCCCGGTGCGCCCGCGGCGATCTGCGCACGCCGCGCATCACCCTGGCGCGACAGCATCCAGCCCGGGTACTCGGGCGGCAGCGCGCTCACGGCATCGAGCGTCTGGAGCTCCTCGGCACTCAGGCGCACCTGCGTGGCGGCGATGTTGTCGTCGAGCTGGTCGACGCGCTTGGCGCCCACGATCACCGACGTGACCACCGGCTGGTGCAGCAGCCAGGCCAGGGCGATCTGCGCGACCGACACGCCCTTGGCTTCGGCGATGCCGCGCATGGCGTCGACGCAGTCCCAGGCGCGGTCCTTGTTCACGGGCGGGAAGTCGAAGGCGGTGCGACGGCTGCCAGCCTCGGCCTGCTGCGCGCGGCCGTACTTGCCGCTGAGCAGGCCACCGGCCAGCGGGCTCCACACCATCAGGCCCACGCCTTCGCTGCGCATCATCGGCACCAGCTCGCGCTCGAGGTCGCGGCCGGCGATCGTGTAGTAGGCCTGCAGCGACTGGAAGCGCGCAAGGCCCAGCCGCTCCGAGGTGCCCAGCGCTTTCGCGATCTGCCAGGCCGCCCAGTTCGACACGCCGATGTAGCGCACGTGGCCGTGACGCACCAGCGTGTCGAGCGCCTCCAGCGTCTCCTCGATCGGCGTCGCCGGATCGAATCCGTGCACCTGGTAGAGGTCGATGTGGTCCAGCTGCAGCCGCTTCAGGCTGGCCTTGCAGGCTTCGAGGATGTGATAGCGCGAGAGGCCGCGCGAGTTGGGCCCCTTGGTGCCCGTCTCGCCCAGCACCTTGGTGGCGACGACGACGTTCTCGCGCGGCACCTTCAGGTTCTTCAGCGCCTGGCCGGTGATGACTTCCGAATTGCCGTCGGCGTACACGTTGGCCGTGTCGATGAAGTTGATGCCGGCCTCGAGCGCGCGGCCGACCAGGCCGTCGGCCTCGGCCTGGTCGAGCCGGCCGATCTGGCCCCAGATGCCGGCGTCGCCGCCGCCGAAGGTCATGGTGCCGAGGCACAGCTCGGAAACGAAGAGGCCGGTGCGGCCCAGGGGGATGTAGCGCATGCGATGGAGCTCCTTGCTGCCGTCGAAAACGACGACGGGCATGCAGGGTGCATCAGCCGCGCATTCCGAGTCGCGCGCGCGGGTATGGCCGCAGCTGGAGCTGGCTCCAGCTGCAGGACGACATGTACTCAGGCCGCGAAGCCGCCGTCGATGTTCAGGCTCGCGCCCGTCACGAAGCCGCCCTCGGGGCCGACGAGGTAGGCGACCATGCCCGCGATGTCGTCGGTGTGGCCGTAGTGCGGCAGCGCCATGAACGAGCGCACCCCTTCGGCCATCTCGCCGTCGGCCGGGTTCATCTCGGTGTCGATGGGGCCGGGCTGCACGTTGTTGATGGTGATGCTGCGCGGGCCGAGGTCGCGCGCCATGCCCTGCACCAGCCCCTTGAGCGCGGACTTGCTCATCGCATACGCGCTGCCGCCGGCGAAGGGCATGCGCTCGGCATTCGTGCTGCCGATGTTGACGATGCGCCCGCCCGTGCCCATGTGGCGGGCCGCGGCCTGCGCGCCCACGTACACGGCGCGCACGTTCACGGCCAGGGTGCGGTCCAGGTCCTCGAGCGAGAAGGTATCGACGCTGCCCAGGCGCAGCACGCCGGCGTTGTTGACGAGGATGTCGAGGCGGCCGAACTCGCGCGCGGCCTCGTCGATGCCTGCCTGCAGCGCGGCCGCGTCGGCGCTGTCGATGCGCAGGGCGCGCGCGCGGCCGCCTTCGGCCTGGATGGCGCGCACCAGTTCGTCGGCCTGCGCCTGCGCAGCGCTGTAGCTGAAGGCGACGGCGGCACCGTCGCGTGCGAGGCGGCGCACGATGGCGGCGCCGATGCCGCGCGAGCCGCCGGTGACGAAGGCGGCCTGGCCGGCCAGGGGCCGGGTCGACGAAGAAGCGGAAGCGGTGGTCATGGTGGAGTCCTTGGCTGTGGGGATGTCGATGCGATGTGCATCGGCTGGGCTCCAGTTTGGGCACGGGCAGCGCCGGCCGGTAGCCACCGAAGGGCGCCATCAATTTCAACCACGGGTTGAAAATCAGCCGCCATGGAGCCGCTCAGCCACCTCGAATCCTTCGTCCGCAGCGCCGAGGGCGGAAGCTTCTCGGAAGCCGCACGCCGCCTGGGCCTCACGCCAGCCGCGGTGAGCAAGAACGTGGCGCGCCTGGAAGCGGGGCTGGGCGTGCGGCTGTTCCAGCGCAGCACGCGGCGCCTCACGCTGACCGAGACGGGCGAGCGCTTCCTGCAGCAGGTGTCGGGCGGCCTCGCGGCCTTGCAGGACGCGGTGGACGACGTGGCCCGGCACGACGGCCAGCCCGCGGGCACGCTCAAGCTCAGCCTCGGCCTGGGCTTCGGCCGCGAACATGTGCTGCCGCTGCTGGCCGACTTCCTCGCGCGCTACCCGGCCATCGTGCCCGACTGGCATTTCGACAACCGCGCCGTGGACCTGGTGGGCGAAGGCTTCGACGCGGCGATCGGCGGCGGCTTCGAACTCTCGCCCGGCCTGGTGGCGCGCGAGCTGGCGCCGATCCACGTGGTCGCGGTCGCGTCGCCGCGCTACCTGGCCGGGCGTGCGCTGCCCCGCCAACCCGCCGAGCTCGCGCCGCTCGATGGCCTGATGCGCCGCTCCACGCCCACCGGACGCGTGCGCGGCTGGACCCTGCGCCACGCCGCGCAGGGCGAGGTCACCATGGAGGGCCCGCGCCCGCGCGCCGTCTTCAACGACCCGGAAGCCATTGCCGAGGCGGCGCGCCTGGGGCTGGGCGTGGCGCTGCTGCCCATGCCCTTCGTCGCTGCTTCGATCGCCCGCGGAGAGCTCGTGCGCCTGCTTCCGGACTGGTACCAGGAGGTGGGCAGCGTGTACCTCTACTACCCGAGCCGCAGGCTGCTGCCCGCGAAGACGCGTGTGTTCGTGGACTTCGTGCTGGCGCGCTTCGAGGCCGAGGGTTTCGCGCGGCGCATGCGCGCGGACTGATCCATGGCCCTTGCGCATGATGGTCGCGTCGCCGGCCTCCACCGGCACGGCCCTGTCCTTCAAGGTGCTGTGCCCGGGACGATGACGGCCGCCTGCCCCGGGGTTTTCACCCGCGGCGGATCGACGGCCTGCCGCTACAAACGACGCCCGTGATTCCCGAGGAGACCTCCTGATGACTTTCAAGCCGAATCGGCGCGCAGCGCTCGCCGCATCTGCGGCGGCAGCTCTTTTTTTGATAGCAAACCCGGCGAATGCCGAGACCTGGCCGAGCAAGACGGTGAAGATCGTCGTGCCCTTCGCGCCCGGCGGCACCACCGACATCCTGGCGCGCGCGGTGGCGCCCGAGCTGTCGAAGGCCTTCGGCCAGCAGTTCATCGTCGACAACCGCGCCGGCGCCGGCGGCAACATCGGCGCCGAGCTGGTGGCCAAGTCGCCCAACGACGGCTACACGCTGCTCATGGGCACGGTGGGCACGCACGGCATCAACCGCGCGCTGTACAAGTCGCTGCCCTTCGACCCGATCAAGGACTTCGTGCCCATCACGCTGGTGGCGGCCGTGCCGAACGTGATGGAGATGAACGCCGACAAGGCGAAGCAGCTGGGCATCGCCAATGTGCAGGACTTCGTGAAGTACCTCAAGGCGAACCCGAACAAGCTGAACATGGCCTCCAGCGGCAGCGGCACCTCGATCCACCTCGCCGGCGAGCTGTTCAAGAGCATGACCGGCACGCAGATGACGCACGTGCCCTACAAGGGCTCCGGCCCGGCCCTCATGGACATGGTGGCGGGCAACGCCGACGTGATGTTCGACAACCTGCCCTCGTCCATGCAGCAGATCAAGGGCGGCAAGCTGGTCGCGCTGGCGGTGACGAGTTCGCAGCGATCGGCCGCGCTGCCCGACGTCCCGACCGTCGAAGAGGCCGGCGGCCCTGCCCTCAAGGGCTACGAGGCGAGCTCGTGGTTCGGCCTGCTGGCACCGGCCGGCACCTCGCCCGAGATCGTGAACAGGATCCAGCAGGCGGTGGCCAAGTCGCTGGGCACGCCGGAGGTGAAGGAGAAGATGCAGGCGCAGGGCGCCATCCCCAGCGGCAACACGCCGGCGCAGTTCACCAGGCTCATCGCCGACGAGCACGTGAAATGGGCCAAGGTGGTGAAGGACTCGGGCGCCACGGTCGACTGAACCCGCGCTCACAAAGACAAAGGCCGCGCCCGGTCGGCGCGGCCTTTGTCTTGGCGGCTCGCGGGGCCGTTCAGGTGCCCCAGACGATGTCCTTCTGTTCCCCCAGGGATTCCTTGAGCATGTGCAGCAGCGGCGTGGCGCGCTGGTGCAGGCCCACGTGCTGCGCCTCGGCCCCGGCGTCGTGGTCCTCGGCGGCATGCGCGTCGTGGTTGTGCTTGGCGCTGCGCGCCTCGAGCGCCACAGCGGCCTCGAGTGCAGAAATCGCACCAGGCATCTGGTCGACGGTGATGACGCCGGAGGTGCCAGAGGTCTTGCCGATGATGTCGAGCAGTTGCCGCGCGTTGGTTTCCAGCATGACGACGTCGGCGCTGGCCTGGGACTTGAAGCGATAGAGCATGGGCGATCCCCTTTCTTACTTGTAGATGTAATCGCGGACGAAAGGGTACACCGACTGGGCCCCGCGTATCGAGTGGGACGACACCGCACCGTCGGGTCGGGCCGAGAGCATCTGGTGCAGCGCGATCCAGCCCTGCTCGAAGCTCATGGCCGAGCCGGCGAGATAGAGCCGGTAGGCGCGCAGGATGCGCTCGCCCTTCTCGGGGCCCGCGGTGCGCTCCAGCACGGCTCGCGCCTCGTCCAGCCGGGCCTCCAGCGCATCGGACCAGGCCCACAGCGTGCGGGCGTAGTGCGGCCGCAGGTTCTCGGTGTCGACCATCTCCAGGCCGGCCGCCGCCGTGTCCGTGAGGATGCGCGTGACGTGAAGGATCTCGCCGCCCGGGAAGATGTACTTCTCGATGAAGTCCCCCATGCCGGCGCCCATCTGCTTGTGGTCGAGGTGGCCCGAGGTGATGCCGTGCTGCAGCGTGAGTCCGCCCGGGCGCAGCAGCGCATGCACGTCGCGGAAGTACTCGCCCATGTTCGCGCTGCCCACGTGCTCGAACATGCCGACCGACGAGATCTTGTCGAAGGGCTGGTCGGCCTTGAGCTCGCGGTAATCCATCAACCTGACGCGCACCCGACCGGTGAGGCCTTTTTCTTCGATCAGCCGCGTCACGTGCGCGTGCTGGTTCTTCGACAGTGTGATGCCGGTCGCATCCACGCCGTAGTGCTCCGCCGCCCACAGCAGCAGGCCGCCCCAGCCGGAGCCGATGTCGAGGTAGCGCTCGCCCGGCTGCAGCATGAGCTTCCTGCAGATGTGGTCGAGCTTGGCTTCCTGCGCGGCGGTCAGGTCGAGCTCGGGCGTGCGGAAGTAGGCGCAGGAGTAGACGCGCCGCGGGTCGAGCCACAGGGCGTAGAAGTCGTCCGAAACGTCGTAGTGGAACTGGATCTGCTCCGCGTCCTTGCGCTGCGTGTGCGTGCCGCGCGACTTGGCGTTGTGCAGGAGGCGCGTCCACCAGCCGCTGTTGCTCTCGATGGGTTTGCCCGGCACCAGCGCGGCGGCCAGCGCCATCAGGTCGCGCATGGTGCCCTCGATGCCGACGCGGCCCTCGACGTAGTCCTCGCCGATGCCACCCACCTGCTGGGACGCCAGCTTGGCGAGCGAGGTCCACGACGAGAAGCTCAGCCGCACGCGCGCACCGGGCTGGTCGATGCGCGCGCCGTCGGGCAGCTGGAGGGAGACGGGAACCGGAAGCGAGGCGAGTTGGGATTCGATCTTGGGGACCAGGCTCAACATGGCAATGAATTTTCACAACGGCATCGGCACGTTGCGAATGGTGGCACAAGCAGCGTGACTTTGCAGGGCCCGGCCGCCGGGCCGGCCGACGGCCCGGGCGCGACGCATCGCGGGTCGGGCCCATTGACAGCCGATACTTCAAGCCTAAACTATTGAGCCATGAACAGCCCGACCTCTGCCATGAAACGCGTGCTCTGCATCGGCGGGGGACCCGCCGGCCTGTATTTCGCCCTGTTGATGAAGGCGCGCCAGCCCGCGCTGGAGATCACGGTGGTGGAGCGCAACCGCCCCTTCGACACCTTCGGCTGGGGCGTGGTGCTTTCGGACCAGACGCTGGACAACCTGCGCGAGGCCGACCCGCCGAGCGCCGCCGAGATCGGCCGCGACTTCCACCACTGGGACGACATCGAGGTCTTCTTCAAGGGCCGCAGCGTGCGCTCGGGCGGCCACGGCTTCTCCGGCATCGGCCGCAAGCGCCTGCTCAACATCCTGCAGGAGCGCTGCCTGGCGCTGGGCGTCAAGCTCGTCTTCGAGTGCGACGTGACCGACGACCAGGCACTGGCGCGCGAGTACGGCGCCGACCTGGTCATTGCCAGCGACGGGCTGAACAGCCGCATCCGCCAGCGCTACGCCGAGGCCTTCCAGCCCGACATCGACACGCGCCTGTGCCGCTTCGTGTGGCTGGGCACGAAGAAGCGCTTCGACGCTTTCACCTTCGCCTTCGAAAAGACCGAGCACGGCTGGTTCCAGGCGCATGCCTACCAGTTCGATGCCGACACCTCGACCTTCATCGTCGAGACGCCGGAGGATGTGTGGCGCGCCCATGGCCTGGACCGCATGGAACAGCCCGAGGCGGTCGCCTTCTGCGAGAAGCTGTTCGCGAAGTACCTCGACGGCAACGCGCTGATCAGCAATGCGGCCCACCTGCGCGGCTCGGCCATCTGGATCCGCTTCCCGCGCGTGGTGTGCGGCCGCTGGACGCACCGCATCGACATCGACGGCCGGGCCGTGCCGTTGGTGCTGATGGGCGACGCGGCCCACACCGCGCACTTCTCGATCGGCTCGGGCACCAAGCTGGCGCTGGAGGATGCGATCGACCTGGCCCGCGAATTCGAGCGCGACGAATCGGTCGACGAGGTGCTGCAGGCCTACGAGGCGCGCCGCAGCGTCGAGGTGCTCAAGATTCAGAACGCCGCGCGCAACAGCACCGAGTGGTTCGAGAACGTGCACCGCTACAGCGGCATGGAGATCGAGCAGTTCGCATACTCGCTGCTCACCCGCAGCCAGCGCATCAGCCACGAGAACCTGCGCCTGCGCGACGCGGCTTGGCTCGGCGGCTACGAGCGGTGGCTCGCCGGTGGCCAGGCGCGCATGCCCATGCTGATGCCCCTGAAGGTGCGCGAGCTCACGCTGAAGAACCGCATCGTCGTCTCGCCCATGGCCACCTACAGCGCCGTCGACGGCGTGCCGCAGGACTTCCACCTCGTGCACCTGGGTGCACGCGCGCTGGGCGGCGCCGCGCTGGTCTTCGTCGAGATGACGAGCCCGACGCCCGAAGGCCGCATCACGCCCGGCTGCCCGGGGCTCTACAACGATGCGCAGGCGGCGGCCTTCCGGCGCATAGTCGACTTCGTCCACACGCAGACCAGCGCGCGCATCGGCCTGCAGCTGGGCCACAGCGGCCCCAAGGGCTCGACGCGGGTGGGCTGGGAGGGCACGGACGAGCCGCTGCCCGACGGCAACTGGCCGCTGCTGGCCGCCAGCGCCCTGGCGTATGGCGAACAGAACCAGGTGCCCGCGGCCATCACCCGCACGCAGATGGACGAATTGCGCGAGCAGTTCGTCGCCTCCACGCGCCGTGCGGCCGAGCTCGGCTTCGACTGGCTCGAACTGCACTGCGCGCACGGCTACCTGCTGGCGTCCTTCCTGAGCCCGCTGACCAACCGGCGCAACGACGAGTTCGGCGGCAGCCTGGAGAACCGGTGCCGCTACCCGCTCGAGGTGTTCGCCGCCATGCGCGCGGCCTGGCCGGCCGAACGGCCGATGAGCGTGCGCATCTCGGCGCACGACTGGGCACCGGGCGGCAACACGCCCGACGACGCGGTGGCCATGGCGCGCCTGTTCAGGGACGCGGGCTGCGACTTCATCGACGTCTCCTCGGGCCAGACCACGCGCGACGCGCGGCCGGTGTACGGCCGCATGTACCAGACGCCCTTTGCCGACCGCATCCGCAACGAGGTCGCCATCGGGGCCATCGCGGTGGGCGCGATCACCGACGCCGACCAGGCCAACAGCATCATCGCCGCGGGCCGCGCCGACCTGTGCGCGGTGGCGCGCCCGCACCTGGCCGACCCGGCCTGGACGCTGCACCAGGCGGCGCAACTGGAGAGCCGCGACGTCGACTGGCCGGTGCAGTACCTCGCGGGGCGCGACCAGATGTACCGCGAGATTTCCAAACAAAAGGTGGCTGCAGCGCCCGTCGGTACTTCGCAAGCAGCTACCAAAAGGATAGCAAACGAGGAGTAACACCCACCATGCAATCCCTGTTCCTTTTTCGTGGAGCGCGCCGCTGATGGACCTCGAAGCCCGCGCCCACAGCGAACACCCCGAGGCGCTGCGCCTCTGGCTGCGCCTGCTGACCTGCACGCAGCTGATCGAGAAGCAGGTGCGCGGCGCCCTGCGTGAACGCTTCGACACCACGCTGCCGCGCTTCGACCTGATGTCGCAGCTCGAGCGCGCGCCCGAGGGCATGAAGATGAGCGAGCTCTCGCGCCGCATGATGGTGACCGGCGGCAACGTCACCGGCATCACCGACCAGCTCGTGACCGAGGGACTGGTCGAGCGCGTCGACGTCGAGGGCGACCGCCGCGCCTGGCGCGTGCGTCTCACCGTGCGCGGCCGCAAGGCCTTCCAGGAGATGGCGCAACAGCACGAAGGCTGGATCGTCGATGCCTTCGCCGCATTGAGCGAACGCGAGATCGCCCAGCTCCACAAGCTGCTCGGCAAGGTGAAGGCCGATGTCCAGAGCCGCCAGCAGCCCGCATCCACCCCCGGCCAGCAGGCCACCCCGGAGACCGCATGAAGCACTACATCGGCGCAGGCAACCCCATGCGCGCGCAGTTCGAGGCCAAGGCGCCTTACGTGGCGAAGCACTTCGCCTGGCATTTCGAGGACGGCGTGGGCACCGTCACGCTCAACCGGCCCGAGCGGAAGAACCCGCTGACCTTCGACTCCTACGGCGAGCTGCGCGACCTGTTCCGCGCGCTGGTCTATGCCACCGACGTCAAGGCGATCGTGGTCACCGGCGCCGGCGGCAACTTCTGCTCGGGCGGCGACGTGCACGAGATCATCGGCCCGCTCACGCAGATGCGCATGCCCGAGCTGCTGGAGTTCACCCGCATGACGGGCGACCTCGTGAAGGCGATCCGCCAGTGCCCGCAGCCGATCGTCGGCGCGATCGACGGCGTGTGCGCCGGTGCCGGCGCGATGATCGCGCTGGCCTGCGACCTGCGCTACGGCACGCCGGCGACCAAGACGGCCTTCCTCTTCACCCGCGTGGGCCTGGCGGGCGCCGACATGGGCGCGTGCGCCCTGCTGCCGCGCGTGATCGGCCAGGGCCGCGCGTCCGAGCTGCTCTTCACCGGGCGCGCGATGAAGGCCGACGAAGGCCTGGCCTGGGGCTTCTTCAATGCGCTGCACGAAAGCGGCGCGCTGCTCGAGGCCGCCACCGCGGTGGCCCGCGACCTGGCCCGCGGCCCGACCTTCGCGCACGGCATGACCAAGACCATGCTGTCGCAGGAGTGGGCGATGACCATCGAACAGGCCATCGAGGCCGAAGCGCAGGCGCAGGCCATCTGCATGCAGACCGAGGATTTCCGCCGCGCCTACGAGGCCTTCTCGGCCAAGCGGCAGCCCGAGTTCGGCGGCGACTGAGCCATGCAGGCCGGCCGCCACGCTTCCCGCTTCCCCCTGCGCCATCCGGAGGTTGATCGATGAGCTTCGTTCCCACGACGCTGGTGCCGCCCACGGCGCACCTGACGCTGCCCTTCTTCGGCGACGAGCACGAGGCGCTCGCACGCGACCTGCTGCCCTGGGCCGCCGCGCAGGTGGTCGACGAGCACGACGACCGCGCCGCCTGCCGCGACTGGGTGCAACGCCTGGGCGCGGGCGGGTGGCTGCGCTACTGCGTGCCGGCGGCCGCAGGCGGCGCGCTGGAGCGGCTCGATTCGCGCGCCCTGGTGCTGCTGCGCGAGACGCTGGCCTTTCACTCCCCACTGGCCGACTTCGCCTTCGCCATGCAGGGCCTGGGCAGCGGGGCGATCACGCTGGCCGGTACGGCCGAGCAGCAGTCGCGCTACCTGCGCGCCGTGGCGAGCGGCGAGAAGATCGCCGCCTTCGCCTTGAGCGAACCGCAGGCCGGTTCCGACGTGGCGGCGATGGCGCTGCGCGCACAGCCCGCAGCCAACGGCTGGCGGCTCGACGGCGAAAAGACCTGGATCAGCAACGGCGGCCTCGCCGACTTCTATTGCGTCTTTGCCAAGACCGAGCCCGACGCCGGTGCGCGTGGCATCACGGCCTTCATCGTCGACGCAGGGGCACCGGGCCTCGACACCTCGGAACACATCGCGCTGATGGCGCCGCACCCGCTCGCCACCCTGCGCTTCGAGGGCTGCACGCTGCCGGCCGACGCACAGCTGGGCGAGCGCAATGGTGGCTTCAAGCTGGCGATGCGCACGCTGGACATCTTCCGCGCGTCGGTGGCGGGCGCGGCGCTGGGCATGGCGCGCCGGGCGCTGGCCGAGGCGGTGGCGCATGCGCAATCGCGACGCATGTTCGGCCAGACGCTCGCGGACTTCCAGCTCACGCAGGCCAAGCTGGGCGAGATGGCGGCGCTGGTGGACGCCGGCGCCTTGCTGACCTACCGCGCCGCATGGCTGCGCGACGACGCAGAGGCGCGGGGCGATGCATCGGCAGCGCCTACGATTTCCGCCGCCGCCGCGATGGCGAAGATGACCGCCACGGAAAACGCCCAGCGCGTGATCGACATGGCGCTGCAGTTGCACGGCGGGCTGGGCGTGAAGGTCGGCACCAAGGTCGAGTCGCTCTACCGCGACATCCGCTCGCTGCGCATCTACGAAGGTGCCACGGAGGTGCAGCAGCTCATCATCGGCAAGGCCGTCTTGAAAGGGACCGTCGGATGACCCACCCGAGCGCCCAGACCGACCGCTTCGTGCACGACCGGCTGCCGCCGCCGGAGCAGTTGCCCATCTTCCGCTACGACCTGCCCGAACTGCAGTTGCCCGACCAGCTCAACCTGGTGGAGGAACTGCTGGACAAGGCGGTGAGCGACAAGGGCTGGGCCGACCGGCCGATGCTGCGCGAGGCCGGCCGCACCTGGACCTACCGCGAGGCCGCGGCCGAAGTCAGCCGCATCGCCCAGGTGCTCACCGGCGACCTGGGCCTGGTGCCCGGCAACCGCGTGCTGCTGCGCGGCGGCAACTCGGCGTCGATGGCGCTGGCCTGGCTGGCCGTGGTGAAGGCCGGGCTGATCGCGGTGGCGACGATGCCGCTGCTACGTGCCAAGGAGCTGGGCGACATCATCGAGAAATCGCAGCCCACGGTCGGGCTGTGCGATGCGCGCCTGCTGGACGAACTGCTGGCCGCGCAGAAGGTCCAGCCCGTGCTGGCGCGCGTGATCGCGTTCCATGCGCCCGAGGCCCCCGATTCGCTGGAGGCGATGGCACGCGGCAAGCCCGACCATGTGCCGGCCTGCCCCACCGCGGCCGACGACATCGCGCTGCTGGCCTTCACGTCCGGCACGACCGGCAAGCCCAAGGCGCCGGTGACGACGCACCGCGACGTGCTCGCCATGTGCGAGACCTGGCCGCGACACATCCTGAAGGCGACGCCCGACGACATCGTCATCGGCTCGCCGCCGCTGGCCTTCACCTTCGGGCTGGGCGGGCTGCTGATCTTCCCGATGTGGGCCGGTGCCTCGGTGTACTTCCACGACCGCGGCTACACGCCCGAATCGATGGTGCAGGCCATTCGCGAGGTGGGCGCCACGATCAGCTACACGGCGCCGACCTTCTACCGCCAGATGGCGCCCATCGCGCAGCGCCTGGGCGTGCCCAGCCTGCGCATCAGCGTGAGCGCCGGCGAGGCGCTGCCCGACGCGACGCGGCAACTGTGGAAGGAGGCGACGGGCATCGAAATGCTGGACGGCATCGGCGGCACCGAGGTGTTCCACATCTACATCTCCGCCGCCGGCCACGAGGTCCGCCGCGGCGCGGTGGGCAAGGCCGTGCCGGGATTCACCGCGCGCGTGGTCGACGACGAGGGCCGCGAAGTGCCACGCGGCACGGTCGGCAAGCTCGCGATCATCGGGCCGGTCGGCTGCCGCTACCTCGACGACGCGCGCCAGGCGAACTACGTGAAGAACGGCTGGAACTACCCCGGCGACGCCTTCGTGCAGGACGCCGACGGCTACTTCTTCTACCAGTCGCGCGCGGACGACATGATCATCAGCGCGGGCTACAACATCGGCGGCCCCGAGGTCGAGGATGCACTGCTGCAGCACCCCGCGGTGGCCGAATGCGCCGTCGTCGGCAAGCCCGACGAGGAACGCGGCATGGTCGTGAAGGCGTTCTGCGTGCTCAAACCGGGCCATGCGGGCGACGACACGCTGGTCAAGGCGCTGCAGGACCACGTCAAGGCCACCATCGCCCCCTACAAGTACCCGCGTGAGATCGCCTTCGTGGCGGCACTCCCGCGCACCGAAACCGGCAAGCTGCAGCGCTTCAAGCTGCGCCAGATCACCGATACACCGACGACAACACCATGAACCGACTCATCCAACCGCCCGGCTGGGCGACACCCAAGGGCTATGCCAACGGCGTGGCCGCCCGCGGCACGCTGATCTTCGTCGGCGGCCAGATCGGCTGGAACGCCGAACAGCAGTTCGAGAGCGACGACTTCATCGCGCAGACGGCCCAGGCCCTGCGCAACATCGCGGCGGTGCTGAAGGAAGGTGGCGCGGCGCCGGAGCACATGGTGCGCATGACCTGGTACGTGACGGACCGCGACGAGTACGTGCGGCGCCTGTCGGAGCTGGGGCCGGTCTACCGCGAGGTGATGGGGCGCAACTTCCCGGCCATGACCTGCGTGCAGGTGGCTGCACTGGTCGAGGCCCGCGCCAAGATCGAGATCGAGGTCACGGCGGTGGTGCCGGACTGAGCTGCTTGCCGCACGACGCGGCGGCAGCGATGCGCGCGTCGTGCCGTGTGGCCTGTCACCGAATCGGCCAAAGCGTCGTCACCGCACGGTGCAAACGCACAAAAGAAAAGGCCCTCTTTCGAGGGCCTTTGAACTTCTGGAATTTGGTTGCGCGAGGGGGATTTGGACACGAGAGACTTGTCGCAATCCCGTGGAAGAGCGCTCGCCGACGCTGATCCGGCTCGCTGACGCGAGGCGTCATGCAAAAACGGGCATATGAGCCCGACAAATCCGTAAAAACGGGTAATAAACCACAGACATCAATCCCAGCCTCGCGCCAGCACGGGCGCGGCCCGGCGGCTTGCCGACCACCTCGTAAAAACAATCACCCGAAGCGTGCGGGCTCGGTGGGGGCTAGACCGCGCGCCGGCGGGCGAGGGCAGGCTGTCGGGGGTGGGCTGGCGCCTGAGGCAGGCGTGCAGCCACGGCGAGGCCCCCAGCGGGGCGCAGGTGAGCCTTTAGCGGGGCGGCGATGGGTTGCGGAGTGGCGGGGCAGGAAAAACGCCCCAGAGGCTGCGTATGGGCTGGACTTAGCGGTTGCCGGACGCACGGGCCTCGCGCTCAGTCCGGATTAGGGTGGCGACTTGAAGGGGGAACCCTTCGCTTGCTAGCGCGCAGCGGTCGGTCAAGCCGCCTGCGCTCGCGTGGCTGCGGCCTGGTGATAGGGCTGAGCGCGCGGGCTGCTCGGGCGGCTGGCGCCGCCCCCAGCACGCCCCGTGCACATGTGGCGTACGTTGAGTCAGTTCGTCGAACGTGAGTTATGTCACACTTTGCGCCGCCAAGGAGCAGCTATGAACATCCACAGTTCGCGCCCGCTCGAAAGTGATGAGCCGCTTGCATCCTCCGAGTGGACAATGACCGTCGACAAGAACGAGTCGGGGTACTACTTTGCGTCAGTGGCGCGGGGTGGACAGGTGCTTTGCCGCCTGTCTCTCAACAGCCATTTCGACACGAGAGAGGCCGCAGAGCGCGCGCTCGCGAGCCGTGCACGCGAGTGGATCGCCGACTTTTGTGGCAGGCCGACGAGTCGGGGCAACACGAGAGATGAAGACCGAAAAAGAGCTGAGGGATTTGGTGGAGGCTCTGAGCAGTGAACTTGCAGACGCGCGAGTGGCCGCGCGGGCATCAGGTGGGGACCCCGCCCACGATGCTGCCTGTGTCGAGTTGAGCATCGAGCTGGCGAAGGTTCACACGGAACTTGCATGGCTGCGGTTGACCGGCGGGCGGTGACAGCTCTGCGCCAGCATCACTTCTTCGCCAAGTAGGCGCGCACGGCGTCAGCAGAGTTGCCCACAGCCTTCACTGCCTCATGCAGTTCATCGGCGGTCACGCAGAGGCTTTCAGTCCAGCTGCTGACTTCGTGCGGTTCGTCTATGGCGATGAGCTTGCGATCGAGGCCGGTCTTTTTTGGATCGTCTGACATAGGTGGTCTCCGCGCTGTATCGGCAGACCGAGGTTATGCCCTCGCCTGCCTGCCTTGTAAGTAGGCGAACATTTAAGGCGACGCACTAGCTCAAGAGCGAAGGGCGCCTGGCAGCTCTTCCCGGCGGGCTTCGTACAGGCACGTGACGTGAAATTCCCATGCGTCGCACTGGTGGATGTGCGCCGCAAGCAAGATGGGGGAGTCAAGGGCGCCGGCGTCTTTCAGCGGGCGCGGGTACGGCGGAGTTTCCACGCCCGCCTTGATGAGAACGATCGCCATCTCGAAAGGAGTCAAGTTCGCGGTAGGGAGCATCTTGGCCCTGATGCGCTCGGGAAGGTAGCGAACACGGGCTAGTGTGCGGAAAGACCGTTCGCGTCCGACCCGCCTGCTGCGCGACCAAGGCCGCGAACCAGCCGAGCGAGTCGGGCCAGGCGGCCGCGGTTGGGCACGTTTTCAGGCGTTGCGCACGCCAGATGCGTTCGATAGTTGTCCGTCATCTCCACCCAGCGCGCGAACTCTGGGCCGAGTGGGTGGCGTACATACATGGCGTCTCTGGCTATCACGACACTCTCCTAGTCTTGGATGCATTGCCGAACCTCTCGCAGGCGGGCTGTGTAGGAATGCTTTGGCATTGAATGCCAGCTAGTTCAACGGGCTGCGGAGGCGGCGCACCACGCGGCCTAAACTCTCCGTCCCAGCTACAAAGCCATGCGGTGGGATCAAGCTATGCAGCACAATGCATCACGGTATAGCCCAGGACGTCCGGTGCCGGTCTGCCCAATGCCGGTTGACTCGCGCATCCCTTCGTTGGCGGACACCTTCGGGTGGATCGCGGCGGCCTACTACCCAAGTCGAGGTCGGGCGTATCCAGCGCTCTGGGGAAAGTTTTCGCAGCACGTGCACATCTTGCAAAAGCACGGCGGGCGCTTCGACACACGCGGACGCTCGATGCGGTTTCGCGATTGGGAGCAAGTGGAAGCGGCGCTGCTGGCCGTTCACGCCGTTATCGCAGCCGAGGCCGGTCTTCCGACCTAAAGCCCAACTACCAGCTACCGTGTTCAGCCTGCAGGACTACCGCCCCATGCTGCTAGATGGGCGGCCGTTCGACTATGCTCCCTAACGTAGGCGACTGTGCCGTCTTCGATAACCCGCTCTTCCCCGGCCCGGCTTTGGGGCCGCGTCAACCAGTTGGCGTTCGAGGCCGAATCGCTGTTGGTCAGGACTGCAAGAGATCATGCATTCGGGCAAGGGCCTGAGCCCAGCGAAGACCTACGCAAGCTGGCCAGCGGCCTGCGACAGCTGGCATCTGAGCTTCAAGACGCCGCCTGGAGACACAGCAAGAACAGCCCAGCCGAGTGACATACTCCGCTGCTCAACAGGCCTAAACCTTCACGGGCACTAGCCCTGCCGCTCCCAAAACCGCACCAGCTCTTCCCCCGCCCACTCGTTGAGCTCGCGGAAGCGGTTCATTAGTGGCCGAATCTCGTTCTCGATGAAGACCGCCAGCGCCTCGGGCGCGTTGCCGAAGCCGCCAGCGTTCGTCGGCAGGATACCCAGCAGGCCCGGCGGCACGCGATGGGCCGCGAGCACGTCCTCCTTGCTCACGTTCTTGATCGCGGCGAAATCGTCCTTCGCCGCCACCTCGCTGACCGGGATGAGCTTGAGGCCGTCGGATTTCCCGCCCGGCATGTGCAGGAACAGATTGCGGAAGTTGCCCGGCCCCTTCGCCCCTTTCAACGCCGTCCGAAGCGCGTCGGCGTCGCCGTTGTCGATCTGCCCATCGGTCAGATAGAGGATGAACCCCGCGTGCGACCCGTTGGCGTAGTACTTGCGCCGGAACAGCGTCGCCGCCTCGTTCAGCCAGGCCGACTGCAGCGCGCTGATGTACTCTGGCAGGCCATACACCTCCTGATTGACGTCATCCTCCCGGAGGTGGAACACTGAGCCCGGCTCGAACTCGTGCTCCTGCATCCAGCCGCGCACGAAGAAGTAATGCCCCGGCTCTTCGCCGCGTCGCACGAACTTGGCCAGCGCGTGCTGCATCGCCAGCGGCCGCCCGGTGAAAGCCCGCGGCTGCTCCAGATACGCATTGCCGAAGACCAGAAAGTCCAACGCCCACGCCCCAAAGGCGGCACTCGACAGCCGCGGGTGAGGCTTGAACAGCGACTTGAGGATGTTGCGCTTCAGGAAGATCGCCGATCCGTGGTGCGGCGACGCCCGGAACGCGCTGGCCAGTCCTTCCCACGGCAGCGGCGTCTCGTACCAGCGCCCATTGAACATGCACTCGACGTAGTCGAGCAGCTGCACGCGGCTGATCGGCTCCGGGTCGCCGAAGGTGAAAGCCTCCACCACGCTGCCATCGCTCTGCGTCATCAGCGCCGTCGACGTGGCCGCCGGCAGTGCGCGGGTCACCTGGCCAGCAGGCCCGCCCCGGTGCTTCTTCATCAACTTGCTCATCCGAAAATCTCCATGCGAGAGCTGCCGCCGAGCACGTCGCCGGCGAGCGTTTCGTTGTCCAGCGCGTGCATCGTTGCCCACGCCAGGTCTGCATGGCCCGTCTCTTCCGACCGGCCAGAGTCATAGGTCACGTTCCGCCCGCTGGCCGTCAGCACCCGCTTGATGGCCATGAACGACGCGGCGATATCGGTCCACCCCGCATCGAACTCGAGGCGGCCCTTGTGGATGACCTGCTGGGCCTTGAGGACGAGCCGCTGCTTCACCTCGATCGAGTACTGGTAGCCCTTCACCTGGGGGAAGAACTTTTCGACGATCTGGAACACGCCGGCGCCGAGGCCGGTCTTGTCGATGCCGATGTGCACGACGTTGTATTGCTCCGTGATTCGCTTGATCGCCGCGGCCTGGGCCTCGAAGTCGGAGCCCTTGAACTGCTCGCGGTGCAAGATGCGGAACTTGCCGCCGGCTTCCCGCGGCGGCGCCACCACCACCAGCGCGGCCGCGTCGCCCTTGTCCGACGGGTCGTAGCCCACCCACACCGGGTGATGGGCGTAGGGGCGTAGCCACAGCGGCTTCACGTCGCCCCACACCTCCCAGCTGTCGACCATGCAGGCCTGCATCTGCGCCAGCGAGAACAGCGACAGGCTGTCATCGATGAACTGGCACATGAAGAGGTTCGCGAACTCTTCGAGCGAGTACTCCTCCCGCAGCTCGTCGATGTCGAACAGGTCGAAGCCCACGCTCACCGCATCCTCGACCGTGACGATGTCGCGCCACTTCCGATCGAGCCCGAGCCGGCCACCGCGCAGCGCCTTGTGGCTCGTGTCGATGTGGATGTGGTCCTTCTTCGCCCGCCCCTTGTTCCGGTCGTCGCCAGTCCAGAAGCCATAGGCCTCGTGCGACATCGCCGACGGCGTCGAGAAATACGTCTTGCGCCAGTGCTTGTGCGACGCCATCGCACTGGCCAGCTTGTTGATCGTGCGGAACCGCGGAACCCAGAAGAATTCGTCGAAGTAGAAGTCGCCGTGATAGCTCTGGGCCGTCATGGCGTTGGTGCCGAGGAAGATCAGTTCCGCGCTATTCCACAGCTTGATGTTCTCGCCCTTGAGCTCGACGTCGACCTCCTTGGCGAAGTCGACGATGTAGCTGCGGAACTGGTGCGCCTGGGCCTTCGACGCCGAGAGGAAGAGCTTGTTGCGCCCCTCCTTCGCCGCCGACAGCAGCGCCTCGCGCGCGAAGTAGAACGTCGCCCCGATCTGCCGCGACTTCAGCAGCATGCGCGTGCGCTGCAGCTGCTGGTCGAACCAGTTCTGATGGAACGGGAAGTTCGACTCGCGCAGCTTCGACTCCAGCATCTCGATCTGCTCTTCGCTGAACTCGTTGCGCTTGGCCTTGCGCTTCGGCCCGGCGTTGCGCGCCGCGATGTTCGGATTGAGATCGCCCTCCTTCCCGGTCTGCTGGTACTTTTCCACCCGCGCCGTGCGCTCCAGCTGCCGGCCGAGCAGGTCGATCTCCTTGAAGTCGCCGCCGGTCTTCTCGTCCTTCAGGACCAGCTGGATCATGCGCACTTCGATCGCGCCGTTCACGCGGTCCAGCGGCTGCGCGTCGTCCCACTTCTCGGCGTCTTTCCAGCCATAGACCGTCGATGCGGGCACGCCCAGCTTTTCGGCAATGAGCTTGCATCGCCAGCCCTGCCAGTACAGGAAGCGCGCCGCGGTGCGGGGTTGCGCCTCCGGCGTCAACGTGGCAATCTGGCTTGCCTCAGTGCTCGGCGCGGTGCCGATCACTGCCGCCGCAGCCACTGCGGCAACCGCGCGTTTCGCCCTCGACCGCTTGCGCGCAGCGGCTTTCGGGGCAGCAGAGACAGCCCGGCCAGCACGGCCGGGCGCAGCGGTTTTCACGGGCATGCCGCCGAGGTTGCCCGCGCGCGCGAAGCGTCGCCACCACGTCTAACCGTGCCCGCCACTGCCACATGCGCGGCGGCTTGAGCGTGCGCGGCCGCGTGGACACCATAGGCCGTCATCGAAACACGCTTCGCTGCTCACCCCGAGAGGCAAGCGCGAACCCTCATCAACCTGCAGCGAGAGCGCCCATGTCCACCACCGCCAAGAAGCCGGTTTCCAAGTTCTTCCGCGTCGCCGTCGAAGGCGCCACCAGCGACGGTCGCGTGATCGACCGCGCCATGCTCGAACAGATCGCCGCCAGCTACGACCCCAAGGTCTACGGCGCGCGAATCAACGTCGAGCACATTCGTGGCCTGAGTCCGAACAGCGAGTTCGGCGCGTATGGCGACGTCCTTGCGGTCAAGACCGAAGAGGTGGAAATCGGCGGGGCGAAAAAGCTGGCTCTGTTCGCCCAGATTTCCCCGACCGATGAGCTGATCGCCATCAACAAGAAGCGCAAAAAGGTCTACTCGTCGCTCGAAGTGCGGCCGAAGTTCGCCGACACCGACAAGGCCTATCTGATCGGCTTGGCGGTCACCGACAACCCGGCCAGCCTGGGCACGGAGATGCTGGAGTTCGCCGCCAAGAACCCCGAGGCCAACCCGTTCACGGCGCGAAAAGAGCAGCCCGACGATCTGTTCACCGCCGCCGAAGAACTGTCCCTCGAATTCGAGGACGAGGCCGAAGACGGCATCGCCACGAAGTTCAAGACCATGCTCGCCGGTGCCCTGGCCAAGTTCGGCGCGAAGTCGGGCACCGACGACGCGCGCTTCGCCGCCGTGGCCGAGGGCTTCCAGCAGATCGGCGAGGCCTTCGAGAAGCACGCGGCCGACACCGCCACCAAGCTCAGCGCGGCCCACCAGACCATCGGCGAGCTCAAGACCCAACTCGCCGACCTGCAGGCCAAGTACTCGGCCCTCGACAACACGCCCGCGGGCCGGCAGCGCCCGGCCGCCACCGGCGGCAACGGCGCCGTCAAGACCGATTGCTGAGCCGCCAGCACGACCAGTCCGCACCTCATCGCAACACCACGCAACGCAAAGGCAGCACCACCATGCGCAAAGACACCCGCCTCGCTTTCACCGGCTACCTCTCGCAGCTGGCCCTGCTCAACGACGTGCCGAGCGTCACCGAGCGATTCAACGTCGCGCCGCGCGTGCAGCAGACGCTCGAAACGAAGATGCAGGAGTCGAGCGCCTTCCTGCAGGCGATCAACGTCATCGGCGTGGTCGAGCAGGTCGGCGACAAGGTCGGCGTCGGCGTCTCGGGCCCGATCGCCAGCCGCACCGACACGACGGGCAACGGCACCCGCCAGCCGCGCAACGTGCTGGCGCTCGACGACACCCGCTACGAGTGCAAGCAGACCAACTTCGACACGTTCATCCGCTACGCCACGCTCGACGCCTGGGCCGGCTTCCCCGACTTCCAGGCCCGCGTGCGTGACGTGATCCTGCGCCGTCAGGCGCTGGACCGCATCACGATCGGCTTCAACGGCATCAGCGCGGCCGCGACGACCGACCCCGACGCGAATCCGCTGCTGCAGGACGTGAACAAGGGCTGGCTGCAGCAGATGCGCGAGCACGCGCCGGCGAACGTGATGAAGCAGGGCGACAAGGTGGCCAACAAGGTCATCATCGGCTCCGACCCGGCAACCAGCGACTACGCGAACCTCGACGCCGCAGTGTTCGACGCCATCACGCTGCTCGATCCGTGGTACCAGCAGGCGCCAGACCTCGTCGCCATCGTCGGCCGCAAGCTGATGCACGACAAGTACTTCCCGCTGGTGAACCAGGACCACAAGCCCACGGACACGCTGGCGGCCGACATCATCATCAGCCAGAAGCGGGTGGGCGGCCTGCAGGGCGTGACGGTGCCCTTCTTCCCCGACAACAAGGTGCTGGTCACCTCGCTGAAGAACCTGTCGCTCTACTGGCAGCGCGACGCCCGCCGGCGCAACCTCAAGGATGTGCCCGAGCGCGACCGCGTCGAGAACTACGAGTCGAGCAACGACGCGTATGTCGTCGAGGACTACGGCTTCGCCGCCCTGATCGAGAACATCGAAATTCAAGCGTAAGGCGCCCGGCCATTTGTCTGCCCACTGGCAGACGAATGGCGGCCGCACGTTGCCGTCGATCCCCACTGCACCGGAGCCCACCATGCGCCCACTCAGCCCAGCCCAGCGCCACCGCGCGCGCATCCTGCAGGAACAGGTCCAAGCCGCCAGCCCGTACGGCGTCGAACTCGCCGGCAACGCCTACGACCTGATGCGCATCAAGCTGTCGCAGGACAAGAACCGCCTCTCGGCAATCCAGTCGCACGAGCGCCGCGCCGAGCTGAAGGCGAAGCTGCTGCCCGAGTACTTCGACTGGATCGAGACGGCCACCACCAAGGGCGCCGGCGCGCAGGACAACGTGCTGACCACCATCATGGTCTGGTGCTTCGACGCCGGCGCCTACCAGCTCGGCCTGTGCATCGCCAAGTACGTCATCGAGCACAGGATGCCGATGGCCGACGACTACAAGCGCAGTCCGGCCGCCATCGTGATCGACGAGCTGGCCAATGCCTACCTGCGCGGAAACTGGGCCCCGCTGATCGTCGGTGAAGCCGACGGTGCACGCTCGCTGGTCCCCTGGCAGAAGGATGCGCGCGAATACGCGACGCTCGCGCTCGCCCGGGCGCAGGCCATCACCGCCGAGCAGGATGCGCCCGACCAGGCCCGCGCCAAGCTGCACAAGGCCATCGCGTACGCCACCATCGGCAAGGTGCAGACCGCCGAGGAACCAGACCTCGGCGGCATCGGCCCCGACGTGTTGCGAGACGCGCTCACCAATCTGCAGCGCGCCCTCGAACTCGACAGCGCCTCCGGCGTGAAAAAGGACATCGAGCGGGTCGAACGCGCACTTGCCAAGGCCGGCAAGCCCGACGCGCCCGCCCCGGCGCCTGCGCCCGCAGCGCCCCCCGACAGCAAGGCGCCGGCGAAGGCCTGCAAGCCGACCGCCGCAGCCAAGAAGCCACCGGCCGCGCCGCGCAAGACCGCGGCCCGCCGGTAGCGCAACCGAGCACCCCCGCGTGCCGGGCGGCCCGTGGCGCGACGTGAAAGGCTGAGCCCTCACCACAACGCGCCACGGCCACCGCCCACCTATCCCTGCCACCGAGCCACGCCATGACCCTCATCGCTGCAGCGCCGCCCCTCGTGCGCACCACGCCGCCCGCCGACCCGGCCCCGCTGGGGAAGGTGTCGGCCGGCGAATGGTGGCCCGAGATCGATCTCGCGGCCCTGCGCGATGCCATGCGCCTCGATGGCACCATCACCCCGGCCCGGCTGCTGCACGCCACGCAGGAGGCCGTCGCCTCGTCCATCGCCGCGCTGGGCGAATGGCCCCAGGCGCGCATGCTCGAAGGCCGCGCAAAGCTCGAAGACGTGCCGGCCCCGAAGATCGACGACGAGTCCATCCTCGTGCAGCGCTTCCGGCGCGCCGTCTACTGCCACGCCAAGGCCAACCTCATCGAGCGGTACAGCGACTACGACACCACCGGCCGCGAGCGCCGCAAGGACCAAGACGACGCGCGCACCGACCAGGCCGAACAGCACCGGCGCGATGCCACCTGGGCCATCCGCGACATCCTGGGCGTGCCGCGCCTCAACGTCGAGCTCATCTGACCATGCCCCGCACCGTCATCGCCGAGCAAAATGACACGGTCGACCTGCTGTGCCTGCGCCACCTCGGGGCGACCGCCGGCGTCACCGAAGGCGCCTACCGCATGAATCCAGGCCTCGCCGAGCTCGGGCCCATCCTTCCGCTGGGGCGCAAGGTCATCCTCCCCGACCTGCCGGCCACGGCCACGCGCGTCGAAACCGTGCAGCTCTGGGACTGAGGCCATGGACGCCACGACAGCCATCGCCGTCGCCGAGGCCGCCGGCTCGAAGTTCGGTCCCCTCGGCTACCTCATCGTGCTGCTCATCCTGGGTGTCGGCACGGGCATCTACTGGCTGCTCGCTCGCAACCAGCAGCGCCTGTCCGGCGCCGACACCGAGGGGCAGATTCAGGCGCTCGCGGTCTACAAGGAAATGCTCAAGGCCGAGCGGGACGCACGCGTCACCGCCGAGGCACGCGCCGACCAGTTCGCACGCGAGCTGCGCGACGCGTTGCAGCAGCTCGGCGAACTCAAGGGCCAACTGCAGGCCATGACCGCAGAGCTGACGCGCGTGCGGCAGGAGCTCGAACAGGTGAAAGGGCAGATCAATGGCAACGCTCACGGATAGCCAGCTCGGCGCCCTTGCTGCCCTCGAAAAGCAGGCGCGCCGTGCGCACTGGATCGATCGAAACAAGAACGTCCTCATGCTCGCGGCCATCGCGTGCTTCACGCTCGCCGGCCTCGTGGTCGGGCTGGGTGTCGGCCACTGGATGGGTGCGCAGCAGGAGCGAGCCGAGCGCAGCGCCGAGATCGCCCGCATGCAGGACCTGCTCAGCCAGGCCATCACGAAGCTCGGCACCATCGCGCCGAAGGTCGAGCAGGCTGCGGCCACGGTGGCGCAGACGGCCGACCAGGTGTCCGACCGCATGGATGGCGCCGCATCACGCCTTGATGAAGCGGCGAGCAAGGCCGATGCCGTCGCGGCCAAGGCCACCAGCGCGGCCGCCAAGGCCAGCGTCGCCGCGGCCCGGGCCGGTACCGCAGCCGCCACGGCGCGAGAGGCCGCAGAGCCCATTGCCGCCCCAGCGCCAGCGGTCACACGCGCGGTGCGAGAAACCAATCAGCGCATGAAAGACGCCCGCCCATGAAGCGCGCCGCAGCCCTCCTGCTTGCCGTTCTGGCCCTCTCCGGCTGCGCCGCGCCGGCGTCGCGCTGCCAGCTGCTGCCCGACCCGCCCCAACGCGCCACGCGGCAGCAGCTGGAGAACTACACCGCCCAGGTGATCCGGCTATACGGCGAGTGCGCCGGCGGCCCTGCCGCGTCGGTGCCCAACCCGCCCACCTCGCCGAGCACGCCGCAATGACCCTCACCCTCACCCAGCTCATCGCCGCGGGCATCACGCCCACCGTCGCCCGCGTCTTCCTGCCGCACCTGCTCACGGCCGCCGATCGCTTCGGCATCAACACGCCGCGGCGCATGGCCGCCTTCATCGGCGAGTGCAGCCACGAGTCGAGCGCTTTCACCCGGCTCGAAGAAAACCTCTACTACTCCGACCCCACCCGCATCGCGAAGATGTTCAGCGCCCTGCGCCAGGTCGAGAAGGCACGGGCGTACGTGGGCCAGCCGAAGGCCATGGCCAACATCGTCTATGCGAATCGCAACGGCAATGGCGGTATCGAGTCCGGCGACGGCTGGACCTACCGCGGCCGCGGGCTCATCCAGCTCACCGGTCGCGGCAACTACCGCGCCGCGGAGAAAGGCACCGGCCTGCCCTTCGAGGCGAAGCCGGACATCGCCGCCCAGGCCGAAGGCGGTACCGTCGCCTCGGGCTGGTACTGGCAGACCAACGGCCTCAACGCCCTCGCCGACGGCTGGCAGATCGACACCATCACCAGCCGCATCAACCCGGCGATGGTCGGCCGCGCCGATCGCGTGGAGCGCTGCAACCGCGCGCTCGACGCACTGCTCACCGTCGCCTGACCATGCAGCAGATCCTGATCACCGCTGCCGCCGGCGTGCTGGTCGCCGCCGCCTCGGCCGCCTCCGGCTTCTGGGCCGGCGACACCTACGGCGCCGGCCGCGTGCAGCAGGCGTGGGACAAGGACAAGACCACCCGCGCCCAGGCCACCACCACCCAGGTCATCACCAACAGCGAAAAGGCATCCGCCCATGCGAGCCAGTCCACCACCGCCGTCGATCGCTTCGTCACCGCTCAGGCCCCTGCTGCTGCTGACGCTGCTGCTCGCATCGCTGATGCTCGGCGCCTGCAGCGTGACGCCGACCGCCGGGCCGATCGATACCGCGCCATGTCCAAGGCCAGCGAAGCTGAGCGCGATCGTCTCGCAAGCTATGCGGCCGGACTCGACGCCAGTCTTGCAGAGGGTCGACTCCTGGCTGAAGAGCTCCGGGCGACTCTTGTCGACCGAGACAACCGCATCCGGCTTCTCGCCGACACCATCCGCGCCGACCGCATCCTCTGCGGCGCCACCGACCCCGGCGCCGAGCCCTGAGCCATGAAGAAGCCGCAGCTGCTGCGCGACCACCTGGCCAACGCCTGCCCCGACCTGGCCACCAACCCCGAGAAGCTGACCATCTTCATCGAGCGTGGGAACATCGTGCACACCGGCACGCCGGCGCTGTCCTTCGACTACCACTACACGCTGAACATCGTCGTCACCGACTGGGCCGACAGCACCGACGTGCTGATGCTCCCGGTCGTCGCGTGGCTCAAGCGCCATCAGCCCGACCTGTTCGACAACCCCGAGCGTCGGGCCAAAGGCTTCCGCTTCGAGGCCGAAATCATCGACCACCAGACCGTCGACGTAGCGATCGAGCTCGACCTCACCGAGACCGTCGCGGTGCAGGGCGGCACCGTCGGCGGCGTCAACCGCCTGACCACACGCCACATCGGCGAGCCGCTGCTCGCCGGCTTCGAGTCGCCCGAGTCCGTCGTCGACCTCGCGGCCGAGTGGCGCATCGAGCCGATCGACGGCACCTGAGCATGGCCGACGCGCTCGACCGACTGTCCACCTGGGCCGCGCCCCTGCTCGCCGGCCTGTCGCTGCCGCGCCGTCGGGCCGCCATGACCCAGGTGGTCACGTACCTGCGCCGCAGCCAGGCCGAGCGAATTGCCGCCCAGCGCAACCCCGACGGCACGCCCTACGCGCCCCGCAAGCCGCGGCTGCGCGCCAAGAAGGGCAGCATCCGCCGGACCATGTTCGAGAAGCTGCGACAGGCCAAGTACATGCGCAAGGCCTCGACCGCCGAGACGGCCACCATCACCATCGGCGGGCGCACCGCGCGCATCGCCCGCGTGCATCAGTACGGCCTGCGCGACAAGGTCGATTGGCGCAAGCCCAACAGCCCGACCACCCAGTACGCCCGGCGCGAGTTGCTGGGCTTCACGGCGGCCGACGAAGACGCCATCACCGACATCCTGCTGCACCACATCACCGCCGCGGGCTGACGCGCCACAGTCCCGGCCCGGGTATCAGTCCCCGCCACCCATACATGCGCCGCTGCTCGCCTTCGCGCGACCCCGCCGGCACAGTGAGCGCATGCCGGGACCATCCGAAGCGCCAGAACAATTCGACGACCTGAAACGCCAGGTCGCGAACATCCTGCGCGTCGGAACCATCGCGGCGGTCGACCACGCCCGCACGCCCCCACTGGTGCGGGTGCAGCTCACCGACTCGGCCACCACCGACTGGCGCCCCTACTTCGAGCTGCGCGCCGGCGACACCGGCACATGGAACCCGCCCACCGTCGGCGAGTGCGTCATGCTGCTGTCGCCCAACGGCCTCACCGAAGGCGGCTTCGCCCTCGCCGGCCTGCCCACCACCAGCCGGCCGACGCCCAGCTCCGACCGGAACAAGACCGTCACCAAGTACCCCGACGGCGCCGTCTTCGAATACGACCACGAAGCCCACGCCCTCAAGGTCACGCTGCCCGAGGGCGGCACGGCCGATGTCGACGTGCCCGACTCCATCAAGGTCACCTGCAAGACCGCCGACGTGACGGCGAGCGAAAGCGCGACCGTGCATTCCGCGCAGATCACGCTCGACGCTCCTATGACCACCGCCACCGGCCAGCTGGTCGTGCAGGGCCTTCTGACCTTCCAGCAGGGAATGATGGGCAGCGGCATCGGTCCGGGCGGCAAGGGCGTGCAGATCGACACCGACGTGGAGTTCATCAACGGACACGGCATCACCACCGACGGCGGCGACATCGTCGCGGGCGACATCAGCCTGCAGAGCCATCGCACCTCAGGCGTCGAGTCGGGCAGCGACATCAGCGACGGGCCAGTGCCATGACGGGCATCTCCAACACCACCGGCACCATGCTCGCGCGTCGCGAGCACATTCGCCAGTCGATCGCCGACATCCTCGGCACGCCGATCGGCACCCGCCTCATGCGTCGCAACTACGGCAGCTATTTGCCGCAGCTGGTCGACCATCCCGCCACCGGCGCCAACCGCCTGCGCCTGATCGCCGCCACCGCCCAGGCCATCATGAAGTGGGAGCCGCGCACACGGCTGCTCAGCGCCACGGTGGCCTTCAATGCACAGGGCAAGTGCCAGCTGCATTTGCGCCGACGCGACATTGGCAGTGTCGACACCGTCGCATCCAGCGTCACCGTGGGGGCCTCGGCATGAGCCTCGACATGACGCTGCTGCCGCCGCCAGCGGTCATCGAGGTGCTGGATTTCGAGGCCATCCTGCAGGACCACAAGGCGCAGTTCCAGACCCTGTGCGCTGAGGCGGGGCTTGACTACTCGCTGCTGCTGGAATCCGACCCCATCACCAAGCTGCTGGAGCTCGGCGCCTACCGTGAAATGCTGATGCGCCAGCGCATCAACGACGCGGCCAAGGCCTGCATGCTGGCCTACGCCGTCGGCACTGACCTCGACCACCAGGCGGCCAACCTCGGCGTGCAGCGTCTGCTCATCACTCCGGCAGACCTGAACGCCAATCCGCCCGTGCCAGCGGTGTACGAAAGCGACGATCGCCTGCGCGAGCGCGCGCAGCTCGCGCTCGAAGGCATCACGACCGCCGGCCCGCGCGAGAGCTATCGCTTCCATGCGCTCAGCGCCAGCGCGCTGGTGGCCGATGTCGGCGTCGACAGCCCGGCGCCCGGCACCGTGCGCGTCACCGTGCTGGCTACAGACCCCAGCGGAGTGCCCACCGACCAGCTGCTCGACTCCGTGCGCGCCGCGCTCAGCGAAGAGGACGTGCGACCGCTGTGCGACCTTGTCACGGTCCAGGGCCCCGAGATCATCGAGTCGGCCATCACCGCCACGCTCCACCTCAAGCCCGGTCCGGCCGGGCAGGTCGGCGCCGCAGCCGCATCGGCCGCGCTCGAAAAGTGGCTTGCGGACATCCGACGCCTCGGCGCCGGCCTGCCCCGGTCTGGTATCGATGCGGCCCTGCACCAGGCTGGGATGAACCGCGTGGACCTCACCGTCCCGGCGGCGGACATCCTCTGCGATCGCACGCAGTGGGTGCGCGTCACCTCCATCAACCTCACGACCGTGGTGGATGGCGAAGATGACTAGCCTTACAGCCTCCCAGCGCCTGCTGCCGCCCAACCGCACGCCGCTCGAGTCCGCGCTCGCCGGCATTGAGGCCTACGCGCTGTCCACCGACAGCCTGCGCCATCTGTGGACCGCCCTGCTCTGCATGGCCGACGCCTTGCCGTGGCTGTCGTGGACGCTGTCCGTCGAAGCCTGGCAGGAAGCCAAGTCCGACGACGCCCGCCGGCAGCTGATCCTCACCAGCATCGAGGTGCACCGCCGCAAGGGCACACCTTGGGCCATCAAGCTCCTCGTCCGTGCCCTCGGCTTCGGCGAAGTCACCATCATCGAGCGCGTCGGGGGCCGCACCCACAACGGCGAAATCCGCCGCGACGGTGAGTTTCCGCACGCCTCGCTGGGCGCCTCCTGGGCCACCTACAAGGTCGTGTTCAACGATCGACCCATCACCAACGCCCAGGCCGAGCGCCTGCGCAAGCTGCTGCCGGCCGTCGCGCCGGCCCGGTGCCATCTCGTCGGCCTTCGCTATGTCGCCGTGGCCAACAGCCACAACGGCGCGACGCGTCGCGATGGCGCCTTCAACCATGGGAGCGCCTGATGGCGAATCTGAACGAAACCGACGAATGGTTCGACGGTATCTACCAGCTCGAAGAGGACGACCCGGTCCTCGGCGGGCCGGCTGGCATTGACAACCTAGCGCCGCGCCAGCTCGCAAGCCGCGGCCGGTACCAGCGCATCCGCAACGTGTCGCCCTGGCGCGCGGACTTCATCTATCCGGCGGGCGAGTCCTATGTCAGCTATGGCGGTCAGACGTGGAAGAGCGTCGGCACCAGTGCTGGCACACAGCCCGGCACCGACCCTGCCAAGTGGGTGCGCTGGGGGTACACCGAGGCCGAGCTCGGCGCCCTGCTGGGCGATGCCGTCACGGTGCACGAGGCGAAGGCCGATCCGCACCCGGTGTACTGGAACGACCCTCGGGGCAACGCCAAGATTGCCGCGGCCATCGCGGCGTTGGTGAACAGCTCGCCAGCCGCGCTGGACACCCTCGCCGAGCTGGCAGCCGCACTGGGCAATGACGCGAACTTCGCGGCCACCGTCACGGCCGCACTGGCGACCAAGGCGCCGCTGGCCTCGCCAGCACTGACGGGCAATCCCACGGCACCGACGCAAGCCGCGACGGACAACAGCCAGCGGCTCGCGAATACTGCCTTCGTGCGCTCGCTGTTCCCGCTGTCCCTCGGCACGAGCGGGTACATCAAGCTCCCCGGCGGGCTGATCCTCCAGTGGGTCCGGAACATCACGGGCACCGCCAACTCGTCCGGCGACGCGACGATCGGCATCACGTATCCGACCACCTTCCCCAACCTGTGCTGCGGGACGGCCTTCTATCCGGTCAACGAAGCGACCTCGAATTTCGGCCAGCGGATCACGGGCACCGCCCCGGGCCCGTCGTTCGTCGCAATCAACATCGGCAACGCACCGGCCTTTGGGGCGGTCGCAGTGTCCGGAATCATCCTGGGGTTCTGACATGGCTCTGTTCTTCGCCTCGTCTTCGGGCGGCTTCTACGACGACGCGATCCATGGCGAGCACATGCCTGCCGACGCCGTCGAGATCACGCGGGCGCGCTACGAATCGCTGCTCAGCGAGCAGGCTGCGGGCAAGCTCATCACTGCCGACGCTGCAGGGCACCCGATCGCGACAGTCCGTCCGGCGCTCGCGCCGCAGGTTCCCAGCCAGGTGAGCCAGCGTCAAGCCCACCTGGCACTGCTGGAAGTTGGGCTACTCGACGATGCCGAGGCGCTAATCGCCGGTATTTCGGACCCGATTGAGCGCCGGCGCGCCGAGATCGAGTGGAAGGCGCCAACGTACGAACGCGGCTCCCCGTTCCTGCAGCAGCTCGCGGCACAGCTCGGCCTCACGCCGGGCCGGCTCGACGAGCTCTTCATCCAGGCGGGCCAACTGTGACCGCGCCGATCATCGCCGTCCTCGTGCTGGCGCTTCTCACCCACAGCACTCTGTCGCTGTGGACGCACTTCGTCGCCGTCATGCGCCTCAAGATGCTGCGGGACGAGGGCACCCTCACGCGCTGGCAGCGTGTCTTCGGCACCTACGTGCTCGCCAAGGGCCTGCTCATCGACCTCGTCTACCACCTGATCCTGGGCACTCTCGTGCTCATGGAGTGGCCGCGCGAATGGACGCTATCGGGCCGCCTCTGGCGGCTCAGCACCACCGGCACCGGCTGGCGTCAGCGCTGGGCCCTCGCCCTGCGCGTGCAGCTGCTCGACAGCGCCGACCCCTCTGGCCTCCACCGAGGCTGACCCCTTCGTCTCACACAGGAGCAATCCACCATGTCCACCGAATACCACCACGGCGTACGCGTCTTCGAAGTCGACGAAGGCGGCGCCACCATTCGCGTCGTCAGCACGGCCATCATCGGCATCGTGGCCACGGGCCCAGCGGCCGACGTTGACGCTTTCCCGCTGAACACGCCGGTGCTGCTGACCAACCCCGGCGGCAGCATCGGCAAGGCCGGCGCCACCGGCACGCTGGCGCAGGCGCTCAAGGCGATCAGCCAGCAGGCCCAGGCACTCACCATCGTCGTGCGCGTCGAGCCGGGCGTCGACGACGCGGCCACCACCAGCAACGTCATCGGCACCACCACCGCGGGAGGCCTCAAGACCGGCCTGCAGGCGCTGCTGGCTGCACAGGGCCAGCTCGGCGTGAAGCCGCGCATCATCGGCGCGCCGGGCCTCGACACCGAGGCCGTCGCCGTCGAGATCGGTGTCGTCGCCGAGCAGCTGCGCGGCTTCGCCTACATCGCCGCCCGCAAGGCCGACGGCCTGGCCTTGGCCACGACCAAGGAAGAGGCCACGACGTACCGCGCCAAGTTCGGCAAGCGCGAGCTCATGGTCATCTGGCCGAACTTCCTGGCTTGGAACGTCGCCACCAGCGAGGCCGATCCGGTGCCCGCTACCGCCTACGCCCTGGGCCTGCGCGCCAAGCTCGACCAGCAGATCGGCTGGCACAAGACCCTGTCGAACATCGTCGTCAACGGCCCGCAGGGCATGACGGCCGACGTGTTCTTCGACCTGCAGAGCCCGAGCAGCGACACGACCTACCTCAACAGCCTCGAAGTCACGACGATCATCAACCGCAGCGGCTACCGCTTCTGGGGCAACCGCACGACCGAAGCGCAGGGCGGCAAGTTCTTTTTCGAGAACTACACCCGCACCGCCCAGGTGCTGGCCGACACGATGGCCGAGGCGCACTTCACCTTCGTCGACAAACCGATGCACCCGAGCCTCGTCAAGGACATGCTCGCCAGCATCAACGCCAAGGGCCGCGAGCTCGTGCTCGGCGGCTACCTGATCGGCTTCGAGGCCTTCCTCAATCCCGACCTGAACCCCAAGGAAGAGCTCGCGCAGGGCCGCCTGCGCATCAGCTACCGCTACACGCCGGTACCGCCGCTGGAAGACCTGGGCTTCATGCAGACGATCACCGACGACTTCCTCGCCAACTTCGCCGCGGCCGTGCAGGCCGCCTGAGCGGACGGCGATCGAGCGACAGCACCCCGCACCACCGCATAGGACCACAGGAGAACGACCATGGGCCTGCCCAAGAAACTCAAGAACTTCGCGATGTTCGGCGACGGCGAAAGCTGGCTCGGCGAAATCCCGAGCGTCACCCTGCCGACCGTCACCAAGAAGACCGAGGAATATCGCGCCGGCGGAATGCACGGCCCGGTGCAGGTCGAGCTCGGCCTCGAAAAGCTGGAGCTCGCGCTCAAGGCCGGCGGCCTGAAAACGCAGCTCATCGCCATGCTCGGCGCGCAGACCGTCGGCGCCAGCCAGTTCCGCTTCGCCGGCGCCTATCAGGAAGACAGCACCGGCCTCGTGACGGCCGTCGAAGTCATCTGCCGCGGCCGCCTGCTGGAGTGGAACCCCAACGAAGCCAAGTCCGGCGACGACAACGAGCACGAATTCAAGATCGGGCTCAGCTACTACAAGGTCACCGTCGCGAACGAGGACCTGCTCGAGATCGACCTGCCCGGCATGGTCTTCAAGGTCGGCGGCGTCGACGTGTACAGCGACATCCGCTTCGCCATCGGCCTGGGCGTCAGCCTCTGACGCCAGCGCCCGCCGCGCCGCCCGCAGCCCATCCCTCCATCACCTGAGCACAGACCATGGACCACGCCCAACAGCCCGACACCGCCCCCGCGCCGAGCCTGCCGAATACCATCACTCTCGACACGCCCATCCAGCGCGGCACCACGGCCATCGCCGAGATCACGCTGCGCAAACCCAACGCCGGCGAGCTGCGCGGCCTGTCGCTGCAACGCCTGCACTCGGCCGACACCGACGAACTGCTCAAGCTGCTGCCGCGCATCAGCCAGCCGAGCCTGACGCCCCACGAGTGCGCCCAGCTCGACCCGGCCGACCTGTCGGAAGCGGGGGGCATCGTCATCAGTTTTTTGCTCAAGAAGTCCATTCGGGACGCGGTCTTGCAGAGCACGTAGAAGACGCGATGGCGGACTGCGCCTTCGTCTTCCACTGGCGCCCGGCCGACATGGACCCCATGCCGCTGGGCGAGCTGATGGACTGGCGCGAGGCGGCCCGCAAGCGCTACGCCCCGAAGAAGGACGAAGACTGACCCACCGACTGCCATGACCAACCCCCTCACCCTCAAGCTGATCCTCGCCGGGGCCACCAAGGCGGTCAACGAACTCAAGCCGCTCGACGCCCAGAGCAAGGCCACCGCCGAGAGCCTGAAGAAGGCGCGCGACGCCCTCAAGCTGCTCAACGGCCAGGCCGCGCAGGTCGAGGGAATCCGCAAGCTGCAGGGCGAGCTCGGGCGCCAGAGCACCAGCCTGCAGGTGCTGCGGGCCAACCTGGCCAGCACCGCACGTTCCTACGGCGCCAGCAGTGAGCAGGCCCGCGCCATGCAGGCGCAGGTCGACCGCGCCACAGCCGCCTACGAAAAGCAGCGCGCCGCTCTCGCGCAGCTTCGCACCGCCGCCACCGCCAGCGGCATCGGCAAGCTGTCGAGCGATCAGGCCCGCCTGAAGGCCGAGATCGAATCGACCAACGGCGCCATCGCCCAGCAGAAAGCCCGCCTCGGCGCCCTGGCCGACATGAACGCCCGCCGCGCGCAGCTCGGGCAGGCCTACGGCCGCACCCGCGCCACGGCCGGCCACCTGGCGATGGGCGGGGCGGCAGGCCTGGGCACCGCCTACGGCATCCGCCGCGCCGTCACCGAGCCGCTGCACCAGGTGCGCGAGTACGAGACCACGACGGCGCGCATCGAGTCGCTGGGCCTGGGCAAAGCCGAGTCCGACAAGGCGATCGAGTACGCGAAGCGGATGAAGACCTTCGGCACCAGCGTGAACGACAACCTCGGGCTGATGCTGGACGCGACCACCGCCTTTGCCGACGTGCACCACGCCGAGATGGTGATGCCCACGCTGGCCAAGATGAAGTTCGCCAACAAGGCGATGTTCGGTGAAGAGCAGGGCACCGAGAACGAACGCAAGTTCATGGACATGCTCAAGGTCATCGAGGCGCGCAACGGGCTCAACAGCAAGGAAGACTTCACTAAGCAGGCCGACATGGTGCAGCGAGTCATCACGGCCACCGGCGGCCGCGTCGACTCGACGCAATGGCTCGACTTCATCAAGCGCGGCGGCATTGCCGCGAAGTCGCTGTCGAGCGAGGCCATGTACTACCAGCTTGAGCCCATCGTGCAGATCATGGGCGGCGCGAGCGCCGGCGTCGCGACCATGTCCGCCTACCAGAACCTGTATCAGGGCCGCACGACGAAGCGCGCCGCAGCGAACCTGCAGAAGTTCGGGCTCATCGGCGACGAGTCGAAGGTCAAGCACGACAAGGCGGGACAGGTGTCGTTCCTCGACCCGGGCGCCTTGAAGGGCGCGGATCTCTTTCGCACCAACCAATTCGAGTGGATGGAGAAGATCCTGTTGCCGGCGCTCGCCGCGAAGGGCCTCACCACTACCGACCAGGTGAACGACGCGATCGGGAGCATCTTCAGCAACCGCACCGCGTCGAGCCTGTTCTCGCAGATGTTCATGATGCGAGACCAGATTCGAAAGAACGCTGGGCTGAATGCAGGCGCCTTCGGAATCGACGAACTCGACTCCCGTGCGCGCAGCACCGTAAGCGGCCAGGAAGTCGAGGCGATGGCCCGCTTCCACGACACCATGCGCGAAGCCGGGAAGGCACTGCTGCCCACGTACATCAGCCTGATGAACACCGCTTCCAGCGCGCTGCAGCGCGTCACCGAGTTTGCACGTGAGAACCCCGCCCTCGCTGCCTTCCTCGGCAAGGCCGTCCTGTGGGTCGGCCTGCTCGCCGTCGGCTTCGGAGCGCTCAGCCTGGGCGCCGCCGCTCTGCTCGGCCCCTTCGCCGTCGTGCGGTACGGCCTGGGCCTGTTCGGCCTGCAGATGATCCGCTTCGGCCCGCTGCTGTCGGGTGGCATCGGCCTGCTCGGCCGGCTCGGCTCGGCCTTCCTGAGCGTGGGGATGGCCGTGGGCCGCATGGGCCTCATGCTGCTGGCCAACCCGCTGGGCATCGCCATCGCGCTGCTGGCCGGCGCGGCCTTCCTCATCTATCGCAACTGGGAAGGCATCGTCGGCGGCCTCAAGACCATCTGGGACCAGCTCGGCGGCTCGTTCATGGGCGTGGTGTCGACCATCTCGCAGGCCATCATCAACTGGTCCCCGCTGGGCCTGTTCTACCAGGCCTTCGCCGGCGTCCTCAGCTGGTTCGGCATCGAGCTGCCGAGCAAGTTCACCACCTTCGGCATGGCCATCATCCAAGGCGTGGCCAGCGGCATCATGAGCGGGCTGAGCTTCGTGCAGACCGCCATCGAGGGCGCCGCCAACGCCACCATCGGCTGGTTCAAGGAAAAGCTCGGCATCAAGTCCCCGTCGCGCGTGTTCATGGAAGCCGGCGGCTTCATCGTCGAGGGCGCCGCGCTCGGCATCGATCGCACCCGCCCCATGCTGCGCGCCGCAGCGCTCGGCATGGCCGGCGCCACAGCCGTCGGCATGCCCGCCATGGCTGCCAGCTTCGACACCCGCCCGCCACTGTCGTCACCGGCCGGCGGCGCCGGTGCCGGCGTGGTGATACAGGGCGACACCATCACCATCCACATCAACGCACCGGCCGGTGCCGATGCGCAGGACTTCGCCCGCGCCGTGGGCGCCGAGCTCGACCGCCGCGACGCCGCCAAGCGCGCCCGGGCCCGCGGCGCGTTCATGGACTACGACAACTGACCCGCCATGCTCTGCCTCGGCCTCTTCGTCTTCCAGCTCGACACCCTGAGTTATCAGGAACTCCAGCGCCGCAGCAGCTGGCGCCACGCCGATCAGCAGCTCGTCGGCGCCCGGCCGGCCTCGCAGTACTTGGGGCCGGGCGACGACATCATCACGCTCACGGGCGTGGTGCTCCCCGAGTTCGCGGGCCAGCCTGTCAGCCTGTCGGTGCTGCGCCTCATGGCCGACCAGGGCGCGGCCTGGGTGCTGGTGGAGGGCACCGGCACCATCTACGGCGCCTTCGTCATCACCGAGCTGCAGGAGACGCGCAGCCTCTTCTACCCCAACGGCGAGGCGCGGCGGATCGAGTTCACGGTCACGCTCAAGCGCGTCGATCAGGACGCGCAGGAAGCCGCCGACCAGATGCTCGCCGACAGCATGGGCGACCTCGGGGCGCTGCTGCAGGACGCCGCCAACAGCCTGGGCGAATCGCTCGGCGTGTCCGGGGTGTAGGCCCGCATGTCCGACACCGACACCATCGCCGGCAGCCTGCCCAAGGTCGAAGAGCGCGCCGGCGTCATCGGCCGCGGCCGCGTGGCGGCGCACCTCACGCCCATCTGGCGAATCACCGTCAACGGCGCGAACGTGTCCAATCGCATCCGCCCGCGCTTCGTCAGCCTGCACATCACCGAAGACCGGGCGAACGACTCCGATGAGCTGGAGCTCGTGGTCAGCGACCACGACGGCGCCGTGCAGCTGCCCGACACCGGCGACACGATCGAGGTGGCCATCGGCTGGCGCGCCGAGCCCATGGCCGCGCCCTACCGCCAGATCGGCAGCGAGGAACTAGGCTTCCCCGTCGGGATGATCGACAAGGGCAAGTACACCGTGCAGGCCGTGGAGCACTCCGGAACGCCCGACCAGATCACCATTCGCGCGCGGGCGGCCGACCTCATCGACAGCCTGCGCGGCCTGCGCGACGAGTCCTGGCACGACACCACTGTCGGCGCCATCGTCACCAGCGTGGCCAAGCGCAACGACCTCGAAGCGACGGTGGCCAAGGAAGTGGCCGGCCGCAAGGTCAAGCACGCCGACCAGCTGAGCGAGTCCGACGCGTCCTTCCTGCGCCGCCTGGCCAAGACCTTCGACTGCCTGTGCACCGTGAAGAACGGCAAGCTCCTGTTCAGCCAGGCCCGCGCTGCGCGCACCGCCAGTGGCAAGGCCCTGCCGGTGCTGCTGATCACCCGCACCGATGGCGACCAGCACCGCTGGAGCCGCGCCGACCGCGATGCGTATTCGGGCGTGAAGGCGTGGTTCAACAACATCAAGACCGGGCACCGCTCGTCGGTCCTCGCCGGCATCAGCGGCCGCGCGAAGGAACTGCGCACCACCTACGCCAGCGAGGCCGACGCCCTGGCCGCCGCGCGCGCCGAGTGGATGCGCATCCAGCGCGGCATCTTCGACTTCGAGATCATCCTCGCCTACGGCCGGCAGGACGCCATGCCCCAGCGCCCCGCGCGCGTAGCGGGCTTCAAGGACCGCATCGATGAGACGCGGTGGATTGTCGCCCGCGTGCGGCACTCCCTCGACGCGAGCGGCGGGTACACCAGTCAGCTCACGCTCGAGACTGAACAGGCCGAGGGCGTCGAAGGGCAAGAGGGCGCGGGCAGCGACGAGTAGCTTGCCAATCGCGCATGAAAAAAGCCCGGCGATGCGGGCTTTGGACTCAGGAAAAGGATCGTCCGACGCGATCTAGCCGTCCAAGTCTTCCGGGACACTCGCCAGCTCGAAAAGGTTGATGAGCACCTCCGCGATGCGAACCAGCGCCGCTGCGGCGAACGCAGAAAGGAAAATGATGGTCGTGGACACCATCCTCGGGAGCGCCCCGGACTCCGGCACAAAAAAGAATGCAACCACGCACGCTCCGGAGAGTGCCAAGCAGCTGTACAACGCCCAACGCAGATAGCTGAACAGGTGCGGCAAATACCCGCTTCGTTTGAGCCGCTTACCTAGAGGCGCAGCCGCAAGTGGCAGCAGAATCGAAAGTGCGGTCGTGAGGAACCCAGCAGAAATCGCAGCTGCGGAGAGAAGCGCTGCCATCAGCTCCTTGGCATAGTGCTGCCCGATGTTCCCATCGGCAAACCACCAGCCGACAGCGACCGCAGCGCCCACGAAGGTGGGCGCCCATCGTTCGATCTGCAGGCGCGTGGGCATAAGAGCTAAAGATTGGCGAGCCAGTGACGATGCGTGCGGAGCAGTAGATTCCATCTTGACTCCAAGGTGTATCGATGATGAACCACAACCAACTCGTTTGCAGAGTACTTCCTTCTGACCTTATGCTCAATCAGGTCGATCAGCTGGTCTCGCCCATCGACTTCGCCTTTCACTTCTAGATGTGTGACCTCCGCGGGGTCTTGTCGCAAGAGGCCTCGAATGAAATTCCGCGTAGGACCGTTGGCCAGTCTGTCGCCGCGCCCGTAGGCTTCATTGGCCAGAAGCTCGACCTTGACACGCTTCGCGCCAACAGAGCGGGTCGCCTCAGCCAGCGATGTTCCCGTACCTGCCTGAGCAGCTGCCAGTGCATCTAGCGTAGCCGTCACCGAAACTGTAGAAATCGCTCGCATCCCGCCAAAGCGTTGCTGCGCGCCGGGGTCCAGTCGTGGGCGGGCTGCATAGTCGAAGTGCCGATTGGCGACGCCAGGGTCTAGGGCGTTGAAGTAGGACATCATTCGACTGGGCCCAACGCCAGACTGGTTGTGCAACACAAGCAGCCAACGGCGCGCAGGCACATACATCGCCGCCGTCTCTTCTCCGAAGTCTTCGTCTTGGGCAAGGCGAATCGCGGCGATCGGCGCGACGTGGCCGAGCCTGCCGGGGCCCACGTCCCGCCGCTTGCTGAAATCGAGCAGGTAGACGTTCTGGCCCTGGGACTGATGGAGCTCAACCCGCTCTAGCCGGATGTCGTCGCGCCACCGCTCGTTCAGGGGGAGCGCCGCGTACTCGTCTAACGTGACGCTGAGCTGCTGGAAGCGGTCCTCGCTCCACTCAACGTCAAACAGATTGACCGAAACCTCTTTGCTCATCTCAACTCTTCTCCTTCACTCCGATGTTGTTGCCCTGCTGGCGCGTCGCCACTCCCACGGCGCCTGCGCATCAGCCTCCGCCCACAGCCCGCGCTTCGCGCCGCTGGCCTGGGCCTCAGCGCGCTCGTACAGCCCCCGCGCAGCCGCCGTCTGCTCGCGCGCATAGTCCCTGTACCACCACGCCAACCCCACCCGCACCATCGCAAGGCCAACATCGCCATCGGCGGCCGTGCTCACAGTGCAGACATGCCGCCCATACCGATCGAGCTTGGAGCATTCCAGCTTGACCGACTTCATGTAGACCAGGTCCGACATCGCCTCCTTGGCGCGCTGACCGAACGGCTGTCGCTTCTCGGGCGCATCGATGCCACCGATGCGCACCTTCACCTCTTCATACGCGCCTGGGTCGCCGCAGCGGGCCTTGATCGTGTCGCCATCCGACACGCCTACCGTGAGGCACACGGCCACAAACACAGCACCGAGCATGTACGCACTCAGAGCAGCAATGCCAGACCAAGCGCAGCCGGGAATACGGGCGCAATCCATGCGGTGAGCAGGAGTTTCCAACGAGGGGGAACTTTCCCCGTCTTCGGATCGCGAAACCACGGCGGATGAACGAAGGCCGCCATTGCGGTCACGAACAGGAGCCCGCTGGCCACCACCAGCGCCCAACCGATCACAGTCCCAAACATCGACCCCTCCTAGAGTCTCCCCATCACACTCGCCGCCACTTTGGCGACTTTGGCCAGCAGCTGCGGCCCCTCATCCCGTTGACTCGCGCGCCAAGCTTTCAGCGCAGTCCATGCCGTACTGAGCCACGGCCACCAGATCCCGAAGCTACGCGGCTTTCTGTTTCGCGAGCGCATCAAGAACGCTTCGCGCTGCGGCGCGCCCCTGTTCGTCGGCCGCCTTGTAGTTGTCGAGCAAGGCCGCCTCTTCGGGCGTGACCTCGCGTTGCACAGTTCCCTTTCCGACGCTCCGCGCCTTGTCGGCAACGTGCGCCGCTGCCCTCGGCTTCGGCCGGTAGTGGTCTGTCGCAACCGGAGCAGCATGCTCGACGACGACAGATCCAGGCGGCATCAGCATGCGGTGCCCGGTGAGCACGTAAGCCACATCGACGCCGTGCATCGCGATCGCCTCAAGGTACTCAGCGTCGGGAGATCGCTTGCCAGTTTCGTAGTTCGACTGCGCATTCAGCTGCACGCCGCCGGCGGCCGCGAGCTCGCCTTGCGACAAGCCGAGCCGCTTGCGTTCTTCACGAAGCCGCGCCGCAAAATCACTCATTCGGATAAAACTTCTTGCGCATTCACTCAATTGAGTGATAAATTGCGCCGCACACACAGTAAATAGCACGGCGATGGTACAGACCAACTCCCCAGAGGCGCATTTCGGCGCTCGACTCCGCGAGGAGAGAAAGCGTCTGCGGATGAACCAAACCGAGTTCGCTGGACTCGCGGCACTCACGAACTACGCCCAACTGAGCTACGAGAAGGGCACGCGCTCGCCTGACGCCAAGTACCTGCAGGCGATAGCAACCCACGGCGTCGACGTGCTGTACCTGCTCACCGGCGCCCGCCAGACACCCACCAGCAACTGTTCTTGCCAGGCCGCTTCGGCCGGGCCGGACGCAGAAGCGGTCTACGTCTTGAAGGGCCACTTGCAACGCGTCTTTGGCCCGGCGACCAATCCCCAGGAAGCCGCGCGCACTGTCTTCCTGGCCGCTGCCGCAACCGCCTGAACTCATCCCACCCTCCTTTGCCCGAAGGACTTTCGACGATGTACCCCGATCCCAAGCGCATCCGCAACAAGCGTCTCACCGTGCGGTTCGACGGATACGAAGAGAAGCTGCTCAAGGCCATGGCCGAGTACCTGGGTGAGCAGCCCACCACGCTCATCCGCGACCTGGCGCTGCGCCAAGCCGAAGAGCTGCTGGGCGTGAGCCGCGAGTCGCTGCAGGACGGCAGTCTGCCCCGCGCAGCGGCGTAAAGCGAGCCGCCAAACAAGCGGCCCGGAGCCAGTCAACACCCCGCCGAACGTCTGCCGAAAAGATGCCGGATCACCACATCACCCTCACCGACGCCGAGCACGCCATGCTCGACCGGGTGCGTCGCGCGCAGGGCCTGACCAGCATCGCCCAGGCGGTCACATGGCTGACGAAAGTTCGACTGCGCAAGGACATGGACATGGTCACCGGCCGCCGCCGCGGCCCGCGCCTCGCCACCTCGGGAGGCAAGCAGCAATGAACGCCGCCCCCGAAGCGCTGGCCGAGCAGGCCGACGCGAACAACCGCTACATGCGCATCACCATCGAGTGCCCGCACTGCGGCACCCGGTGTGTGGCCTGCGACAGCCGCGCCCTGAGCAAGACCATGCGCGAAATCACCTACCGCTGCCGCAATTGGAAGTGCGGCTTCGTGGGCGTCGCGACGCTGGAATTCGCGCGCGTGCTGGTGCTGTCGAGCATCCCCGCGGCAGACGTTTCGCTGCCGCTGTCGCGCCACATCCGTCGCGGCCAGCTCGCGCTTCAGCTGAGCGACGACAACAACCTAGCGGACGAAGAAGCCGCCCACCTGGCCAGCCTGCACGTGCCCACCAACGACTGGGGCGCGAGCAGCAGCCGACACACCAGCGCCACGCCCGCCGCCCCGCCGGGCTGACGCCCACCGCGCCCTCCGGCGCCCCCCTGCCCAACCCACTGCCACGCGCCCTTTTCAGGGCGTGCGGCCCGACTCACGCCTACGCCTTTGGAAACCGCCGTCATGTCCCACACCGCCCGCCGCTACACCGAGAAGCTCCCGCGCCGAATCGACGTGCCCAAGGTGCCGCAGATCACGCGCGAACAGGCCCAGCGCCTGCCGCTGCTCGACCGGGTGCTGCTTGAAGAGCACCAACGCCACGCGGCCCGGCTGGCCGACATCCGGCGCGTCGCTGACAAGCTCGCCGCACTCGACCCCATCGTGCAGGCGGCTCAGGCCGAAGGCGCGTACATCGACATCCAGTACGTGCGCCAGAGCTACGCGAGCCATCGCTACAGCGCGGAAGGCCGCAGCGTCCACGCCGTGCAGCTCGCGCCATCGGACACCTTTTCCGACTGGCGGACCCCGAAGACCCAAAACGCCGTGGCGGCGGCGTTGCTCGCGGCCGGCTGGCGGGTGGTCCACGTCGACGCCGACGGCTCGCAGATCGTGCGCGACCGCATCGTCTTCATGCACGGCCACCGCGCCGTCGAAACGACCTGCATGCGCCAGTGGGTGCTCGACGCGATCGAGGCCGGCCACATCACCGCCGCCACTGCCGGCCGCCACCCGGCCACGGACACCGGCACGCCGCTGAGCAGGGGCACGGCCACGACCGCCCCAGCCGCGCGCGCCTCGCAGCCGCATGAAGGCTGAGCCCGAGCACGAAGAGCACCACGGCCCACCTCGACCGCCCCCGCGCATCCCCGATGGACAGCCCAATCCGTTCTACGCCGGCCACAAGGTTCGCCTCGCCGAGTTGCGCGACGAGTTCTCGAGCGCTGCCGGCAGGCCGCGCGGCGAGCTTCACGAAGAAGTCGAGTGGAGTGGCCTGCCGCTCATGTTGCGCTTCTACCTGCTCACGCAGGCAGGGCTCGACGACCCCGACGGCGCGCTGCAGCGCCGGTGGCGCGAATACCCCGACGGCGACCGCGTCGCCGTGCGCGCCATCTTGCGGGCGTGGCTGCGCGCCCTCGACGCGCTCGACGCGCTGACCTTGTAGGCGCCGCCACCATGCGTTTCGTCACCGCACAGCACAGCAAGCCCGATCCGGTCTTCTGGATGCGGCAGCGTTCCAACCTGCCAATGGCACAGCACGTCGCCCAGGTGGCTCGGCTGATGGACGCACGGCTGCGCGGCACGGTACCGCCGCAGTGGGTGCCGGCCCTCGACATCATCATGCCGCCCAAGCCCACCGTGCGGGCCGTCGGCGGCGACTGGCTGAGCTGGAATCTGGCCCGCGTGGACGCGATGCGCGACTTCGAGCACGCGCACAAGGACATCCTGCACTGGGCGGTGGACGATCACGAGGTCTGCGCGCGCGCCAAGCGCTGCGCGGACACGGTCGACGACCTGCTCAACGGCCACTCGATGCCGATGAGCCGGCAGGATCGCCTCGACACCGTGCTCGACTACTGCGAGCGCATCGGCGTCGAGGTGCCCAACGCCCTCACGTCGGATGGCCTGGTCGCCCGCGCCGTCACCGAACAATGGTGGCGCCGGGCCCTGCGCCGCAAGGTGGCGCGCACCGTGGAGCATGCGGCCATCAAGCTGGGCGTGGTGCACCACCGCAATGGCGGCTACGCCAGCGACGAAGCCTGCCGCCGCCGCGTCGACCAGAACCAGCGCAACGCCGCGCTGCTCAAGAAGACGAAGATGCGCAACGAAGCCGGCCAGGTCTACAGCCTGGCCGAGCTGGCCGCGGTGTCGCCCAGCAACCGCGACATCCGCCGCGGCGAGCTGATGACGCGCATCCGAGGTTGCGAGGAGTACGCCGACGCGCAGGGCCACCACGGCGTGTTCCTGACGCTGACCTGCCCGAGCCGCTACCACGCGGTGCTGTCGGGCGGCCGGTCGCGCTGGGCCAGGCCCACGAAGAACAACAAGTTCGAGGGCGACTCGCCGCGCGACGCGCAGAAGTGGCTGTGCGGCATGTGGGCCAAGGCCCGCGCCAAGATGGCCCGCAAGGGCGTGCAGGGCTACGGCTTCCGCGTGGCCGAGCCGCACCACGACGGATGCCCGCACTGGCATGCGCTGCTGTGGTTCACCTCCGCCGAGCAGGCCAAGCTGGCACAGCAGATCATCAGCGGGTACTGGCTGAGCGACGCCGGCGACGAACCCGGTGCCGTGCGCAACCGCTGCAAGTTCATCGCCATGACTCGCGGCGGCGCCGCGGGCTATGTGGCCAAGTACGTGGCCAAGAACATCGGCGCCGAGGACGGCGGCGACGCAGGCGTCGGCCAGCACACCGACACCGTCGACGGCTTCGAGCACGTCATGGACACGCGCGAGTTCAAGGGCTGGCAACGCGTCGATGCCTGGGCCAGCACCTGGGGCATCCGCCAGTTCCAGGCGATCGGCCAGCCGAGCGTGACGGTGTGGCGCGAGATGCGCCGCGTCACGCAGGACCAGATCGACGCCATCCGTCGCACCCTCGACGGCAGCACCGAGACGCTGCGCCAGCGCTTCCGGCACAAGACGTCCGAAGAGTTCGAGCAGATCCGGCTGCAGTTCGGCGAGCGGCCCGCCGTCGCCGCGTGGTTCGCGGTGCACAAGGTCGGTGGTATCCAGGCCTCGTGGGAGCGCTACGTGCGCGCGCAGGGCGGGATGTGCAAGAAGCGCCGCGAGTGGGCGCTGCGCACCGCCGTGCGTGCCACCGAGTGCAGCAAAAACGGCTTCGGCGAAACCATCACCAAGAAAGTCACCGTCGGCGTCGAGACACGCAGCGGGAAATGGCTCATCAGCCGCCGCCAGGCATGGAAGCCCTGCGCAGGCGAAGCCGAGCAGGACAAGGCGCAGCGCGCAGCGCTGGGCCGCCCTTGGACTCGTTTCAATAACTGTACGGCCCGGCTCACCCGTGAGCCGCTGCGCCAGCTCATGCACGGCGACAACCCCTGGCCGAATGACCACGATTCCGCCCTCATCCTGCCGCCGGAGCCCTTCAAGACCACGAAACGGCACCTCGGATGGGATGACGACACCGACCGAGACGATGACGAAGGCCCGCTGCGGCACCGCCGCGCCCCCGCTCCGAACGCCGGCACCTTCGATCCGGGCATCGCCGTGGCCGCGCAGCAGATCCGCGAGGCCGACGCGCGCTGGCAGCGCGAGCGCGAAGCCCTCGCACGCCTGAACCCGGGCGCCTTCGCACCCGCCGCAGCACCGGTGCCGGCCGACGTGCCCGGCCGCGTGCCCACCGACCCCCGACCCCCCGAGTTCGCCGCCTTCGCAGCCCGCGTCAAAGCCGGCGCGGCGCGGCTGCGCGCGGCGGGCCACTGAACCACCACCACCGGAGCAACAGCGCATGTCACGCAACGCCCCTCGTCCCCTCGCGCTCGTGCAACAGCACGCGCCCTTCCAGCCGCCGATGGCGCACAAGGTGCGCATCCCGGCGCCCTACCTGCCCGCCTGCGCGACCGACGTGCGGGCCACGATCGAGCGCGTGCAGGCGCAGCTCGCCGCCCAGGCCGCCCGGTCCGCCAGCTCGCGCCGCAAAGTCCGCGCCGTGGCCACGGCGCCCGCCCAGCAGCCCGACCTCTTCGTCGGCCCCACCGTCGTCTGCATCGACGCAGTGCAGCGGAGGGCCGCATGACCGCCCACCGGCTCAACCACCACGACATCCTGGCGATCGAGGCCGTGCGTGCCCGCCGTCAGGCCAAGGCCGATGCCAACACCCGCGCCGACGTTCTCACCCTGGCCGGATGCGCTGCTGGCCTGATCGCGTTGGTCGTGCTGAACGTCATCGGAGCTCTGTCGTGAGCGCCCCACCTTCGCCGCCTCGGCCGCCGGGGCGGGCGTTGCCCACCATCGACGACGCTTGCACGCGACTGGCGACCGCGTGCTCCGCGAAGGAACGTCTCTACGCATGCGGGGAGCTCATCAGTGCCACGCTGCGGGAGGCCGCGCGGCTCCGCGAAGAGCTCAGCAAGTCCGAAGGTGCACCGTCGTGAGCCGCCCCGACCTCTACCCGCACGAGCGCGACGAGTGGGTCAGCACCAGCTACGCGCCCCTGCGAGCCGACCCGGAACTGCCGCGCGAGAGCGTCCTCGGGCGCCTGCGCGCAAACCACGACACGCTGGCGCAGCGCACGCGCGCCACGGTCGGCGCGCAGGGCACCACGCCCCGCCGCGGCTTGGTGGTCTTCGTCGCCATCGTCGCCGCGGTGCTGCTGCTGGCCGGCTTGCGCGCGCAGTCCCCCCACTTCGCCGAACCCACGGCACCCGCCGCGCCCACGGCGGCCAGCAAGGGCTGACATATGGCAGACCGAGCCCACGCTCCCCGCTGGTTGTCCGCCGCCGCGCCCGCCGCTGCCGCCGTCGTCCAGCGCTTCCGCGCGTGCGACCTGTGCGAGCACGGCGCCACGCGCGCCGGGCAGCGGCAGTGCGCACGCCCTGCCGCAGCACCCGAGCCGATCGAGCGCGCCCGGTCGTCGCTCGGAAGCTGCGGCCCGGAAGCGCGATTCCTCGACGTGCCGGCCTGGCACGCCTGACCCGAGACGCTGCATGCCCCGTCCGACTGAGCCCACCGAGCAGCAGCTGCGCGAGGCCTGCGCCCGCATGGCGCGGCGCTTCCGCTGGCTGGACGCGTTCGAGACGGTCATGCAAGACCCCGTGCGCAGGCGCCTCGTGCGCGTAGCGGCGATGCACCCCACGGCCGCCGGCACGCCAGCTCGGCGCCCCGCGGCCGCGCCCGGCTGGCAAGCACCCCGGCGCCAGCGCCGCCCGCTGCCCTTTCTCGACCTCAAGCGCGCCGCCGCAGGCGAGCGCGACGACGACTGACCACCCACCGAGAGCCCATGACCCTCACCCACATCACCATGAACGCGCGTCGGTTCGGCAAGACCGAGACGCTGCGCAGTGCGTTCGCCGAGCAGTTCCTGACCCGGCCCGGTCCGCGCCCCCTCATCCTCGCCCTCACCGGCCACACCGACGTAGGCAAGGACACCATCGCCGGCATCCTCGCGCCGGAGCACGGCTTCGGCGCGATCGCGTTCGCTGATGCGCTGCGCCGCGAGGTGTCGGAGGCTTGGCGCGTCGACGTGCGCAACCTCACCGATCGGGCCACGAAAGAACTGGCCCGCCCAAGCTTGGCAGCAGGCATGTGCAACGTGCCCGGCTTCCTGCATTGGTGCGTCGACTGCGGCGACAGCCTGCACGAGCCTCGCAGCCCGCGATGGGTGCTGCAGCGCTGGGCCACGTATCAACGCCGCTTCGATCCCGACTACTACGCCCGCATCGTCGACCGCTGGATCGTCCGCCAGGTCGGCACCGGCTGGAGTCGCATCGTCGTCTCGGACCTGCGCGACCCGGTGGAAGAGACGGTGCTGCGCCGGATGGGCGCGAAGGTCGTGCGCGTGCACCGCCCCGATCGCGCGCCGCTGGCGGCCGACACCGCCGGCCACACCAGCGAGCAGCACCACCGCATCACGGCCGACGCGGACATCGTCAACGACGGAAGCCTGCAGCAGCTGGTCGAGTCGACGCTCGAATGCGTCGCTGCACTGGAGCGCACGCTTTGAAGGCCACCACCGCCCCGAAGCGGGCGCGCCAGCACGCGCGCCGCACCCAGCTCGCGCATGCCCACCCCGTGGCGACTGCCATCGCCAAGAAGCGCATGGCCGAGCACATGACCACCATCAGCATCGCCATCTACATGGCGGCCGACGGCGAGCCCGAGCGCGAGCTGCTGGCGCACCTGGGATGGATGCTGGGCATCGGTGCCGAGATCGCCGCGCAGCTCGGCATGGTCGGCCCGCTGGTGCAGCTCAAGCGGCAGCACGCCGCCCTGCGCACCGTGCTGCAGATGAGCGAGCAAGGCGCGTGGCAAGCCGCCCAGGCGCCCGTGCTGTGCGGCGCCGCGACCGAGGCCAAAGACCTTCTCATCGCCCACCCCGCCATCGGCGCCACGCTCATCGAGAGCGCCGACTGGCTGGCTTCGCGCATCCGCAACGGCGACGCGCGTCTCTCCGACGTGTCCGGTGCCGAGCTCTATTCCAACCCGCCCCAAGGACTGCCCCAATGAGCACCCTCTCCCCCGAACGGCTGCGCGAGCTCGCGCAACAGATGCGCGACGCCGCGCTCGGCACCACCGGCCGCGACATGCACGTCTGCGTGAACAGCGGCGACTTGGCCGACCTGCTTGAAGAGTTGGAGGTGCCTGGGTTCGACTTCGCCGCTCACCTGGCCCGGCAAGCGGCGTTCAGCGCACGCACCTTCGGCCCAGGCCGCCGCACCAAGGGCGTCTGCGATCACATCCGCAAAGAGCTGATCGAGGTAGAGGCCGCGCCGGCGGACCTCTCCGAATGGATCGATGTCGTCATCCTCGCACTCGACGGCGCGTGGCGCACGGGCGCGCGGCCGAACCAGATCATCGAGGCCATAGTCGCCAAGCAGGCCAAGAACGAACGCCGCGTTTGGCCGGACTGGCGCACTGCTGACCCTGACAAGGCCATCGAACACGACCGGAGCGTGGAGGGCAAGGCAGCATGCTGATGCCCACCACCATCGAGATCCGGCACGGCCATCTGTTCTGCGGGCTGGGCGGCGGCGCCAAGGGCTTCAACGCCGCACGGCCCGCCCTCGGTACGCAGCGCGCGCGCTTCCGCTGCGTCGGCGGCGTCGACAGCGACGCGGCAGCGATCCGCGACTTCACCCGCGCGGCAGGCGTCGCCGGCACCGTGCTCGACATGTTCGACCGCAGCCAGTACACGTCGTTTCACGGCGCCGAGCCGCCGGCCACGTGGGCCGAGGCCACACCGGCGGACATCCATGCCGCGTTCCACCACGAGCGGCCGCACATCGTGTTCCTGTCGGCGCCGTGCAAGGGCTTCAGCGGCCTGCTGTCCGAAGGCAAGAGCAAGACCGACAAGTACCAGGCGCTCAACCGCCTCACGCTGCGCGGCATCTGGCTGCTGCTCGAAGCCTACAAAGACGACCCGGTCGAGATGCTGCTCTTCGAGAACGTGCCGCGTATCGCCACCCGCGGCCGGCACCTGCTCGACCAGATCGGCGACCTGCTGCGCGCCTACGGCTACGCCGTGGCCGAAACGACCCACGACTGCGGAGAGCTCGCCGGCCTGGCGCAGAGCCGCAAACGCTTCCTGCTGGTGGCGCGCCACATCGCCAAGGTGCCGCCCTTCCTCTACGAGCCGGCCAAGCGCCAGCTGCGCGCCGTGGGTGACGTGCTCGACCGCATGCTGCTTCCCGGCGACCTGCGTGCCGGCCCCATGCACCGCGTGCCCGCCCTGCAGTGGAAGACCTGGGTTCGCCTCGCCTTCGTCGAGGCCGGCAGCGACTGGCGCAGCTTGAACCGGCTCGAAGTCGAGGACGGCGTCCTGCGCGACTACCTCATCGTGCCCGACATGCACAACGGCGCGCTCGGCGTGCGCGACTGGAACGAGGCTTCCGGCGTCGTCGCCGGCGCCAGCCGCCCGCAGAACGGCTCCTTCTCGATCGCCGACCCGCGCTTCGACCAGTCGAGCAAGTGGAACGACGGGCAGGCCGCCGGCGTGCGGCGTTGGACCGACACGACCGGCGCCATTGCCGGCCAGCAGAGTCCGATGCAGGGCGCGTACAGCGTGGCCGATCCTCGCCACGCCGGTCCTGCGAAGCACTCGAACGAGTTCCGCATCGTCGAGTGGGCCAAAGCCTCGATGGCCGTCACCAGCGCGCACGGCACCGGCCAGGCCGTCGCCGATCCGCGCGGCCCGCAGGCCGACCGCCTCTTCGGGAAGTACCACTGCGCCGCGTGGGACACGCCCGGCCGCACGGTCATCGGCGGCAGCACCTCGGGCGAAGGTTCGTACGCGGTCGCGGACCCACGCCCCGGCATGCAGCGCAACGCCGGCGACGCCTACCTCACCGGCGGCCACTACGGCGTGGTGGCGTGGGACGGCCAGAGCGGCGCCGTGAGCGGCTCCGCGGCCCACGACAACGGCCGCTGGAGCGTCGCCGACCCTCGCCCGATGCCCGCGCCGGCGGACAAGCTGGTCTGCCGCATCCGCGCACTCGACGGCACCTGGCATCGGCCCTTCACCACGCTGGAGCTCGCCGCCCTGCAGTCGCTGGTCGACCCCGAGGAACAGCTCGAACTCGACGGTCTGAGCGATCAGGCATGGCGCGAGCGCATCGGCAACGCGGTGCCGCCCGCAGCCGCCACCGCCATTGCCGAGGAAATGGCGCGCACGCTGATGCTGGCGTGGAGCGGCGAGACCTTCACCCTCGGCAGCACGCCCATCTGGGTGCGCAATGTGGCTGTGGCCATGACGGTGGCGGGTGCTGCATGACCGACTACACCGAGTTCCTGCAGTCCAAGGTGCAGCTCGCGCCGTCGATCGGCTTCGAGATCGCAGACGACGACATCAACCCGCTGCTCGCGCCTTTCCAGCGCTGCACCGTGCGCTGGGCTGTCGCCGGCGGCCGGCGCGCGATCTTCAAGGCCTTCGGCCTGGGCAAGACCTTCGACCAGATCGAGTTCGTCCGCATCGTGTGCAACCTCGCCGGCGGGATGGGCCTCATCGTGCTGCCGCTGGGCGTGCGCATGGAGTTCATGCAGGACGCGCACAAACTGGCCACGGGCGACGACCCGGCCTTCACCGACGCCCAGCGCGAGCAGCTGCGCGAATGGCAGGCCGATCACCCCGAGCGCGTGCCACGCCTGAAATTCATCCGCTCGATGGCCGAGTGCGACGACCCCGCGGGCATCTACCTCACCAACTACGAAACGGTGCGCGAGGGCAAGCTCGATCCGAATGCCTTCATCGTGGTGAGCCTCGATGAGGCCGACTGCCTGCGCGGCTTCGGCGGCAGCAAGACCTTCCGGGAGTTCATGGCTATGTTCGCCGGCGACGATCGGCGCAGCATGCACCAGCGGGTGCGCAGCGGCGGCGTGCCCTACCGGCTGGCCGCCACGGCCACGCCCAGCCCGAATGAGTACATCGAGCTGCTGGCCTACGCGGCCTTCCTCGACATCATCGACGTCGGCCAGGCGAAAACCCGGTTCTTCAAGCGCAACAGCGAGAAGGCCGACCAGCTGACCATTCACCCGCACAAGGAACGCGAGTTCTGGCTGTGGATGGCGAGCTGGGCCCTCTTCGTGCAGCGGCCGTCGGACCTCGACCCGTCCTTCTCGGACGCGGGCTACGAGCTGCCGCCGCTCGACGTGCGATGGCACGAGATCCCGAGCGACCACAGCGACGCCGGCGCCGACGCGTCAGGGCAGGCCCGCATGTTCCGGCACCAGGCGATCGGCGTCGTCGACGCGGCGCGCGAGAAGCGCGATAGCTTGCACCAGCGCGTCGCCAAGCTGCTGGAGATTCGGGCCGAAGACCCCGAGGCGCACCGGATCATCTGGCACGACCTCGAAGACGAACGCCGGGCGATCGAGCAGGCCGCGCCGGGCGTCGTGTCGGTCTACGGCTCGCAAGACCTCGAAGAGCGCGAGGCCGCCGTGATGGCCTTCGCGCGCGGCGAGGTGGCCGAGCTCGCCGGTAAGCCCGTGATGCTGGGCTCGGGCTGCAACTTCCAGCGGCATTGCCGCTGGGAGGTGTTCCTCGGCATCGGGCACAAGTTCAAGGACTTCATCCAGGCCATCCACCGCGTGCATCGCTTCCTGCAAAAGCACCAGGTGCGCATCGACCTGATCTACACCGAGGCCGAGCGCGAGGTGCGCCGGAACCTCGAACGCAAGTGGCAACAAGACAAAGAGCTGAGGGCAAAAATGGCCGAGATCATCCGGGAATACGGGCTGTCGCGCATCGCGATGGCGCAGACGCTGACCCGCGCGCTGGGCGTGCAGCGCGTCGAGGTGATGGGCGAGGGCTACACGCTCATCAATGAGGACTGCGTTCTCGAGACCCGGCGCATGGCCAGCGACAGCGTCGGCCTGATCCTCACTTCGATTCCGTTCTCCACCCAGTACGAGTACTCGCCCAACTACGCCGACTTCGGCCACACCGACAACAACGACCACTTCTTCCAGCAGATGGACTTCCTGATTCCCGAGCTGCTGCGCGTGCTGCAGCCGGGACGGGTCGCCGCCATCCATGTCAAGAATCGCGTGGTGCCCGGCGGCATGACCGGCCTGGGCTTTCAGACCGAGTACCCCTTCGACCTCGACACCGTCGCGCGCTTTCGCCGACACGGCTTCCACTTCATCGGCCGCAAGACCATCGCCACCGACGTGGTGCGCGAGAACGCACAGACCTACCGCCTGGGCTGGAGCGAGCAGTGCAAGGACGGGTCGCGTCAGGGCGTCGGCATGAGCGAGTACCTGCTGCTCTTCCGCAAGGCGCCGACCGACCCGACCCGCGGCTATGCCGATGTGCCCGTCGTCAAGTCGAAGGCCAAGTACTCCCGCGCGCGCTGGCAGCTCGATGCCCACGGCTTCATGCGCTCCAGCGGCAATCGGCTGCTGACGCCGGCAGAGCTCGAAGGCCTGCCGCACGATGTCATCTTCAAGTTGTTCCGCGAGCACTCGCTGACGCAGGTCTACGACTTCGAGCATGACGTGAAGATCGGCGAGGCGCTGTCGGAGCGCGGCATGCTCCCCACCAGCTTCATGCTGCTGCAGCCGCAGTCGTGGAGCGACGACGTGTGGACCGACATCACGCGCATGCGCACCCTCAACGGCGCCCAGTCAGCCGCCGGCCGCGAGATGCACCTGTGCCCGATGCAGTTCGACATCGCCGAGCGGGCCATCACGCAGTTCACCATGGAAGGTGAAGAGGTCTACGACCCCTTCGGCGGCCTGATGACCGTGCCGTACATCGCCCTGAAGCTCAAGCGCCGCGGCCGCGGCTGTGAACTCAGCCCGACCTACTTTGCCGACGGCGCGATGTACTGCGAAGCCGCGGCGCGCGAGCTGAGCATGCCGAGTCTGTTCGACCTGGAAGAGGTGACGGCATGACACCACGCGCAGCCCTCACCGACCTCAAGGCCAGCGCGCCGGCCGAAACCGTCGCCGCCATCGAGCGAGCATCTGACGCGTACGACGCGGGCGACACCGACACTGCCGCAATCACGCTCTTCGCCGCCTCTCGTGCTGGGCTGACCACCTGGCACCAACGCGCCGCCGAGCTGGCCGATGCGATCGAGCTGCAAGCCGACGCTGATGGCCTGGCCATGCACGCCGAATCGGCCGGCGACGCACAGGGGGAACTTCAATGAAAGCCCGTCCCGTGTTCAGCGTCGACCGTCGGTGCAGCGCGGCGCAGCGCCGCCTGGGCGCCTTCATCAACGAGCAAGCCGAGAGCGCGCGCACCGCCATCGCGGCCGACTTCCAACGCCTGCGCCGCGCGCACGGCCTGCCGCCCGTGCTGCTGATCGGCTGGAAGCACTATCGCCTGCCCGAACCATTCGCCTGCCCCGAGTGCGGCGGCAGCGTGTGCTTCGAGGTAGACGAATGGAGCAGCGCCACCGGCATGCCGTCGGCGGGCGGCGTGCGCGTCATGTGTGTGGACGAGGAAGAAGAGCTCGACCGCTCCATGCAGGCGGGGGAAGACCCGGCATGGACGCACCGGCACTGGCAGGACGAAGGCTGGATGAGCCTGATCCGTCGCGTCGAGCGCTTCTGCGCATCGAACGTGCGCATCCTTGCGCGGGAGTTGGACTGATGGGCTACATCAACCCTCTGCTCGATCTTCCCGCTGGCCGTGCCCTCACCTCTCTGCCGGCCGAAGACCGCCGGCGCATCGAGCGTGTCATGCGCGACCTGCGTGACCAGGCCAACATCGAAGCCGAAAAGGCATGGCGCAAACGCAAAGGACCGATGGCGGCTTACTGGCGCGCGGTGGCAACCTACGCTCGACACACGGCACACGCGCTTTCCACTTCGCGAGCGGAAGACGGCACCCTATGAGCCGCCGGAACGCCGACGAGGAGCCGCCAGCGGCAAGCACCGGCCGCTACGCGCCTACGATCCACCCTTCGCCCGACCGCGCCGCCTCGCGCGCGCGCCTCATCGAGCTCATCGCCCGCCAGCTCGTTCATCAGACCCTTCAGGAGCGCAATGCGAGTCTGCCTGTACGCCCGATACAGCACTGACCACCAGTCCCAGAACAGCGTGGCCGACCAGCTGCGCGCCGGCCGCGAGCGCGCCGCACGCGAGGGCTGGGCCATCGCGATGGTTCATGCCGACGAAGGCATCAGCGGCGCCACGCCCGTGGCGCTGCGCCAAGGCGGCAAGGCGCTGCTCGCCGACGCACTGGCCGATCGCTTCGATGTGCTGATCTGCGAAGGCCTCGACCGGATCACCCGCGACCTAGCCGAGCAGGAGCGCACCGTGAAGCGCCTGGAGCACCGCGGCATCCGGATCATCGGCACCGCAGACGGCTACGACACGCAGGCCGCCGGCCGCAAGGTGATGCGCATCGCTCGAGGCCTGGTGAACGAGCTCTATCTCGACGACCTGCGCAAGAAGACGCACCGCGGCCTGCAGGGCCAGTTCGAGCGCGGCATGGCCGCCGGCGGTCGCACCTACGGCTACACCAGCGTGCCGGTGGAAGGCGGGAGCCGGGTCGAGATCGACGAAGAGCAGGCGCAGCACGTGCGCTGGATTTACGAGCAGGTAGCTGCCGGCGCCACGCTGCGCAGCATCGTGCACACCCTCAACGCCCGCGGCGTGCCGAGCCCGCGCGGCAATGGCTGGGCCGCGAGCGCGCTGGTGGGCAACGCCACCATGGGCGACGGCCTGCTCAACAATGAGCTCTACATCGGCCGCGTCGTGTGGAACCGCCGCCAGTGGATGAAAGACCCCGACACCGGCAAGCGCCTGCCGGTGGCCCGCCCGCGCGAAGAGTGGATGGTGCGCGAGCAGCCCGAGCTGCGCATCATCGAACAGGCGCTGTGGGAGCAGACGCGCCCCGCAAGGCGCCAGCAGCATCGCCACGCGGGCTATCGCACCCACGGCACCCTGTTCGGCGGCCTGCTGCGCTGTGACGCGTGCGGCGGCCCGATCATCGCGATCAACGGCACCCGCTACGGATGCAGCGCCCACAAGGACAAGGGCCCGACGGCCTGCCCCAACGCCGTCACCTGGCGCCGCACCGATGTGGACCAGCGCCTGCTGGCCGAGCTGAGAGAGGATCTGCTGAGCCCGTCCGCTCTGGCCGAGCTGCAGACCGTCGTGCGCACACTGTTGGCAGAGCTTGACGGCGACCATGACCGCGCGCAAGCAGCGGCCCGGCGCCGCTCCGCTGAGCTGGACCGAGAGATACAGCGCATCGTCGACGCCATCGTCACCATCGGCGCCAGCGAGGCCCTGGCCACGCGCCTGCGCGCCGCCGAGCTGGAGCGCAAGGCTCTGCACGAGACGATGGAAGTCAAGCCGCCGGTGGGCACCACCGTGGCAGACGTGACGGCGCGCTACCGCCAGTCGATCATGAACCTGAAGGAGACGCTGACCGGCGACGCCATCGAGGTTCGCGAGGCCCGCAAGGTCATCGCCGACCTGCTGGGCTCCATCACGCTGCTGCGTGACGCTGACACCGGCCAGAGCTGGGCCAGAATGAAGAATCCCGCCGAGCAACTGCTGATTGCAGCCGCTGGCGGGAGTTCTATGGGAGTGGTTGCGCGAGCAAGATTTGAACTTGCGACCTTTGGGTTATGAGCCCAACGAGCTACCAGGCTGCTCCATCGCGCGTCAGAAGGGAAAGTATAGCTTATTCTGCGTCGCTCTGCTCGTCGGCGGCGTCAGAAATTTCGGGGCGATCCACCAGTTCGACCAGGGCCATGGGCGCGTTGTCGCCGACGCGGAAGCCCATCTTCAGAATGCGGGTGTAGCCGCCCGGACGCGTCTGGTAACGCGGGCCGAGTTCGTTGAAGAGCTTCACGACGCTGTCGCGGTCGCGCAGGCGGTCGAAGGCCAGGCGCTTGTTGGCGACGGTGGGGTTCTTGGCCAGCGTGATCATCGGTTCGACGACGCGGCGCAGTTCCTTGGCCTTGGGGACCGTGGTCTTGATGGCCTCATGCTCGATGAGCGAGTTCATCATGTTGCGCAGCATCGCGAGGCGGTGCGAGCTGGTGCGGTTGAGTTTGCGGAGTCCGAGTCCGTGACGCATGGTGGTTCCTTTGACTTTGTTGTCAGGGCAGCCGTATCAGGTACTGCCCCGTGCGGTTTAACGCTTGTCGAGGCCGGCCGGCGGCCAGCTTTCGAGCTTCATGCCCAAGGTCAGGCCGCGCGAGGCGAGCACTTCCTTGATTTCGTTGAGCGACTTGCGACCCAGGTTCGGGGTCTTGAGCAGCTCGTTCTCGGTGCGCTGGATCAGGTCACCGATGTAGTAGATGTTCTCGGCCTTCAGGCAGTTCGCCGAACGCACGGTGAGCTCGAGCTCGTCCACGGGGCGCAGCAGGATCGGGTCGAACTGCTGGGCGCTGCGCGGCGCGGGCGCATCGAACGCGGCGAGTTCGCCACCCTCGAGCTGCGCGAACACGGCGAGCTGTTCCACCAGGATCTTGGCCGACGCACGCACCGCGTCTTCGGCGGTGATGGCACCGTTGGTCTCGATCTCGACCAGCAGCTTGTCCAGGTCGGTGCGCTGTTCGACGCGGGCGCTCTCGACGGTGTAGCTCACGCGCTTGACGGGCGAGAACGAGGCGTCGAGGACGATGCGGCCGATCGACTTGGTCGGCTCGTCGGCGTAGCGACGCATCGTGCCGGGCACGTAACCGCGGCCCTTCTCGACCTTGATCTGCATGTCGAGCTTGCCGCCTTGCGACAGGTGGGCGATGACATGCTCGGGGTTGATGATCTCGACGTCGTGCGGCGTCTGGATGTCGGCGGCCGTGACCGGGCCTTCACCGTCCTTGCGCAGCGACAGCGTGACCTCGTCGCGGTTGTGCAGCTTGAACACCACGCCCTTGAGGTTGAGCAGGATGTTGACGACGTCTTCCTGAACGCCGTCGATCGAGGAGTACTCATGGAGCACCCCGGCGATCGTCACTTCGGTCGCCGCATAGCCGACCATCGACGACAGCAGAACGCGGCGCAGCGCGTTGCCGAGCGTGTGGCCATAGCCGCGCTCGAAAGGTTCGAGCGTCACCTTGGCCTTGTTGGTGGCCAGTTGCTCGACCTGGATGGTCTTGGGTTTCAGCAGGGTGGTTTGCATGCAGGCTTCCTCTCAATACCCCCGGCTCGTTACACCGGTAAGGCTGAATGCCCTCGTCGAATGCCTTCGACGGGGGCGCAAAACACTAGAGGACGAGGCTGCGCAGCAGCCTCGTGGATCCTCTGTTTATCGCGAGTACAGCTCGACGATCAGCGATTCGTTGATGTCCGCGCCGAACTCGTCGCGGTCCGGCACCTTCTTGAAGGTGCCTTCGGCCTTGTCGATGTTGACCTCGACCCAGGCGGGGATGCCGACTTGCTGCGCCAGTTGCAGCGCTTCGACGATGCGGTTCTGCTTCTTCGACTTGTCGCGCACGGCCACCACGTCGCCGGTCTTGACCATGTACGAGGGGATGTTCACCGACTGGCCGTTCACCGTGATCGCCTTGTGCGACACCAGCTGACGCGCTTCGGCACGGGTCGAGCCGAAGCCCATGCGGTAGACGACGTTGTCCAGGCGCGATTCGAGGATGAACAGCAGGTTGGCGCCGGTGTTGCCGCGGCGGCGGTCGGCTTCCTCGAAGTAGCGGCGGAACTGCTTCTCGAGCACGCCGTACATGCGCTTGACCTTCTGCTTCTCGCGCAGCTGCAGGCCGAAATCGGAGGTGCGCTGGCCCGAAGTGCGGCCGTGCTGGCCGGGCTTCGAGTCGAACTTGGCCTTGTCCGCGATCGAGCGGCGGGCGCTCTTCAGGAACAGGTCGGTGCCTTCACGGCGGGAAAGTTTGGCCTTGGGGCCGAGGTAACGTGCCACGGTGTTTTCCTTGGTGTCATCTGCCGCAGTCGCCTGCGGGAGCCATCAGTCGTTCGGTCGATGGCGGTGGGCTTGGATAAAAGCAAAATGCGCAGCCGCCCGGAGGCGGACTGCGCCAGTCGCCGACGCCTTTAGATGCGGCGGCGCTTCTGCGGACGGCAGCCGTTGTGCGGCACGGGCGTCACGTCGGAGATCGACGTGATGCGGATGCCCAGCGCGGCCAGCGCGCGCACCGACGACTCGCGACCCGGGCCGGGGCCCTTGATCTCGACGTCGAGGTTCTTGATGCCTTGTTCCACCGCGGCACGGCCGGCGACTTCCGACGCCACCTGGGCGGCGAAGGGGGTCGACTTGCGCGAGCCCTTGAAGCCCTGGCCGCCCGACGACGCCCACGACAGGGCGTTGCCCTGGCGGTCGGTGATCGTGATGATGGTGTTATTGAACGAGGCGTGCACGTGCGCGATGCCGTCCGCAACGTTCTTGCGGACCTTCTTGCGAACGCGTTGTGCAGCGTTGTTGGCAGGAGCTTTGGCCATGCGGTTCTCTCTTTACTTCTTCAGGGCCTGAGCGGCCTTGCGCGGACCCTTGCGGGTGCGGGCGTTGGTGCGCGTGCGCTGGCCGCGCATCGGCAGGCCGCGGCGATGACGGAAGCCGCGGTAGCAGCCGATGTCCATCAGGCGCTTGATGTTCATCGTCGTCTCGCGACGCAGGTCGCCTTCGATCGTGAACTGCGCGATCTGGTCGCGGATCTTCTCGAGGTCGGCGTCGGTCAGGTCCTTGACCTTCTTCGCGTAGTCGATGCCGCAGGCTTCGCAGATCTTGCGAGCGCGGGTGCGGCCGATGCCAAAGATCGCCGTCAGGCCGATCTCGGCGTGCTTGTGCGGCGGAATGTTGATGCCAGCGATACGTGCCATGTGCGTCCTCTAGAACTCTCGATCAACCCTGGCGCTGCTTGTGGCGCGGGTCGGTGCAGATCACGCGCACAACACCCTTGCGGCGGATGATCTTGCAATTGCGGCAGATGGTTTTGACCGAAGCCGAAACTCTCATTTGATTTCTCCTGAAACTCTCTCTTGGCGACCTACTTCGCCCGAAACACATGTTGCGCCCGGGCCGAACCGCAGGGCGTCGATTCAATGCTGACTTCTCGCTCCGCGGTCCGCGGAGCTCAGCCGTTCAAAGAAGTCTTGAAATTCGCCTTCTTGAGCAACGACTCGTACTGCTGCGACATCAGGTAGTTCTGCACCTGGGCCATGAAGTCCATGGTCACCACCACGATGATCATCAGCGACGTACCACCGAAATAGAACGGCACGTTGTATTTCAGGATCAGGAATTCGGGCAGCAGGCAGACGAAGGTGATGTACACCGCGCCGGCCAGCGTGAGCCGAACCAGGATCTTGTCGATGTAGCGGGCCGTCTGGTCGCCGGGACGAATCCCGGGGATGAACGCACCGCTCTTCTTCAGGTTGTCGGCAGTCTCGCGGCTGTTGAACACGAGCGCCGTGTAGAAGAAGCAGAAGAACACGATCGCACCTGCATACAGCAGGGTGTAGATCGGCTGGCCTGGCGCCAGCGCACCGGCGATGTCCTTGAGCCAGCGCATGCTGTCGCCCGAGCTGAACCAGCCCACGATCGTGGCCGGCAGCAGGATGATCGACGACGCGAAGATCGGCGGAATCACCCCGGCCATGTTCAGCTTGAGCGGCAGGTGCGAAGCCTGGCCGCCGTACACCTTGTTGCCCACCTGGCGCCGCGCATAGTTCACGAGGATCTTGCGCTGGCCGCGTTCGACGAACACGACGAACCAGGTCACCAGGGCCACCACCACCACGATGAACAGCGCCACGATCACGTTCATCGCACCGGTACGCACCAGTTCGAGCAGGCCACCGATGGCGGTGGGCAGGCCCGCGGCGATGCCCGCGAAGATGATGATCGAGATGCCGTTGCCCAGACCGCGTTCGGTGATCTGCTCACCGAGCCACATCAGGAACATCGAGCCGGCCGTGAGGCTGATCATGGCCGTGATGCGGAAGCCGAAGCCCGGCGACACCACCAGCCCCGGCGACGACTCGAGCGCCACCGCGATGCTGAAGGACTGGAACAGCGCCAGGCCCAGCGCGCCGTAGCGCGTGTACTGGGTGATCTTGCGACGTCCGGCTTCGCCTTCCTTCTTCAGCTGCTCGAACTGCGGCAGCACGTAGGTCATGAGCTGGATGATGATCGACGCCGAGATGTACGGCATGATCCCCAACGCGAACACGGTGAAGCGCGACAGCGCCCCGCCCGAGAACATGTTGAACAGGCTCAGGATCCCGCCCTGCTGGCCCTGGAACAGCTGCGCGAGCTGGTCCGGGTTGATGCCGGGCACGGGAATGTGCGCGCCGATGCGGTAGACCACGAGCGCGAGCAGCAAGAAGACGAGCCGGCGACGCAGGTCGCCGAACTTGCCGGTCTTGGCCAGCCCTTGCTGCTTGGTCAGCGCGTTGGTTGCCACGTTCAGGTGCTTCCTGTGAGGTTGCCGTCAGCCGCTCAGGCCACGCTGCCGCCGGCCGCCTCGATGGCAGCCTTGGCACCTGCGGTGGCACCGATGCCGGTGAGCTTGACCGACTTGGTCAGTTCGCCCGACTTCACGACCTTCACGACCTTGGCCAGCTGGCCCACCAGGCCGGCTTGCTTGAGCGCGAGCACATCGACTTCGGCCAGGCCGAGCTTTTCCAGCGCGGCCAGCGTCACTTCGGCGTTGTACTTCAGCGATTGCGACTTGAAGCCACGCTTGGGCAGGCGCCGCTGCAGCGGCATCTGGCCGCCTTCGAAGCCCACCTTGTGGAAACCGCCGGCGCGCGACTTCTGGCCCTTGTGACCGCGACCCGCGGTCTTGCCCAGGCCGGAGCCGATGCCACGGCCGACGCGACGCTTGGCGTGCTTGGCGCCCGCTGCGGGCTTGATGCCATTGAGTTCCATGTCAGAGCACCTTCACCAGATAGGCGATCTTGTTGATCATGCCGCGCACGGCGGGCGTGTCCTGCAGCTCGCTCACGCTGTTGAGCTTGCGCAGGCCCAGGCCACGCACGGTGGCGCGGTGCGACTGCTTCGTGCCGATCGGGCTGCGAACCAGTTGGACCTTGACGGTCTGTTGTTGGGTGGTCATAGCGTTTCTCGCAATCAGGCGAAGATTTCTTCGACCGTGAGACCGCGCTTGGCCGCCACTTCGGCGGGCGTGGTCGAGTTCTTGAGCGCGTCGAGCGTGGCGCGAACCATGTTGTACGGGTTCGACGAACCATGGCTCTTGGCCACGATGTCGGTGATGCCCATCACTTCGAACACGGCACGCATCGGGCCGCCGGCGATGATGCCGGTGCCCTTGGGGGCCGGCGACATCATCACGGTGGAGGCGCCGTGGTGGCCCGTCACCTGGTGGTGCAGGGTCCCATTCTTGATCGACACCTTCATGAGGTTGCGACGCGCTTCTTCCATGGCCTTCTGCACGGCGGCGGGCACTTCCTTGGACTTGCCCTTGCCCATTCCGACGCGGCCATCGCCGTCACCGACCACGGTCAGTGCTGCGAAACCCAGGATCCGACCACCCTTCACCACCTTGGTGACGCGGTTGATCGAGATCATCTTCTCGCGCAGACCGTCCTCGGGACCTTCGTTCTGCGTTCTTGCCTGAATCTTTGCCATCTTGAATTCCTGAACTCAGCGTGCGCTTAGAACTGCAGACCGGCTTCGCGGGCCGCTTCGGCGAGGGCCTTCACGCGGCCGTGGTAGGCGAAGCCCGCACGGTCGAAAGCCACCTTCTCGACACCGGCCGCCTTGGCCTTCTCGGCGATGCGCTTGCCGATGATCTGCGCGGCAGCGGCATTGCCGCCCTTGCCGGCGCCACCGAGCGAGCTGCGCACTTCGGCTTCGGCGGTGGAGGCCGAAGCCAGCACCTTGGTGCCGTCGCCGGAGACGACTGCAGCGTAGATGTGCAGATTGGTGCGGTTCACCATCAGACGCGCGACGCCCTGCGTGGCAATGCGGATGCGGGTCTGGCGGGCACGGCGCAGGCGCTGTTCCTTCTTGGTCAACATCATGCTGCCCCTTACTTCTTCTTGGTCTCTTTGATCACGATCTTCTCGTCCGAATAACGGATCCCCTTGCCCTTGTAGGGCTCGGGCGGACGAATCGCTCGGATCTCGGCGGCCACCTGGCCGACGCGCTGGCGGTCGGCACCCTTGATGACGATTTCGGTCGGGGCCGGCGTGGCCACCGTGATGCCCGCAGGCATGTCCTTGTTGACCGGGTGCGAGAAGCCGACCGACAGGTTCAGCTTGGCGCCCTGGGCCTGGGCCTTGAAGCCCACGCCGACGAGGTTGAGCTTCTTCTCGAAACCCTTGCTCACGCCGACGACCATGTTGTTGACCAGCTGGCGCACCGTGCCGCTCATCGCGTTGGCTTCACGCGATTCATCGGCCGGCTCGAAGCTCAGCTTGCCATCCTTGTTCGACACCTTGACCAACGCGTTGGCAGGGATCGACAGCTGACCACCCGCGCCCTTGACGCTGATCTGGTCTTCCTTGATCGCCACATCCACGCCTTGCGGGATGGCGACCGGCATTTTTCCGACTCGGGACATTGTTCAGTTACCTCCGGTCAGGCGACGTAGCACAGCACTTCGCCGCCAACGCCATCGGCGCGCGCCTTGCGGTCGGTCATCACGCCCTTTGGGGTGGTGACGATCGCCACGCCCAGGCCGTTCTGGACCTGGGGGATCGCGCTCGAACCCTTGTAGACGCGCAGGCCGGGACGGCTCACGCGTTCGATGCGCTCGATCACCGGGCGGCCGGCGTAGTACTTCAGCGAGATCTCGAGGTTGCTCTTGCCGGCTTCGGTCTTGACCTGGAAGCCGTCGATGTAGCCCTCGTCCTTCAGCACCTGGGCGATCGCGACCTTCACCTTGGAAGACGGGACCGACACGGTGGGCTTCGCGACCATCTGCGCATTGCGGATGCGCGTCAGCAGGTCGGCGATGGGATCACTCATGCTCATGTTTCTTGCTCCTGCCTGCGCTTACCAGCTGGCCTTGGTGACACCGGGGATGTCACCGGCGAAGGCCAGTTCACGGATCTTGGCGCGGGCCAGACCGAACTGACGGAAGGTGCCGCGCGGACGGCCGGTGATTTCGCAGCGGTTGCGCTGGCGGGTCGGGTTCGCGTTGCGCGGCAGCTTCTGCAGCGCCAGGCGTGCAGCGGCACGCTCTTCGTCGCTCTTCTTCGCGTCGCCGGCGATCGCCTTCAGCTCTTCGTGCTTCTTGGCGTACTTGGCGACCAGTTTTTCTCGCTTGAGCTCGCGCTCGATCAAAGCTACTTTAGCCACAAGTCCACCTCAGTTCTTGAACGGGAAACGGAAACCGGCGAGAAGCGCCTTGGCTTCTTCGTCCGACTTGGCCGTCGTCGTGATGCTGATATTGAGGCCGCGCAGGGCATCAACCTTGTCGTACTCGATCTCGGGGAAGATGATCTGTTCCTTGACCCCGATGTTGTAGTTGCCACGGCCGTCGAACGCGCGACCGGAGATACCACGGAAGTCACGCACGCGCGGCAGGGCCACGGTGACGAAGCGGTCCAGGAATTCGTACATCTTCACGCCACGCAGCGTGACCATGCAGCCGATGGCCTGGCCTTCGCGGATCTTGAAGCCGGCGATGGCCTTCTTGGCCTTCGTCACGACGGGCTTCTGGCCGGCGATCTTGGTCAGGTCGGCGACGGCGTTGTCCATCACCTTCTTGTCGGCCACGGCCTCGCTCACGCCCATGTTCAGCGTGATCTTGGTCAGGCGCGGGACCTGCATCGGCGACTTGTAGCCGAACTTTTCGGTCAGGTCCTTCGCGATCTTCTCGCGGTAGTGTTGTTGCAGTCGTGCCATGGTCATGCCACCTTGATTTCTTCGCCGCTGGACTTGAAGACGCGCACGCGCTTGCCGTCCACGAGCTTGATGCCCACGCGGTCGGCCTTGCCGGTCGCCGCATTGAAGATCGCCACGTTGGATTGGTGGATCGGCATGGCCTTCTCGACGATGCCGCCGGTCGTGCCCTTCATCGGGTTCGGCTTGGTGTGCTTCTTGACCAGATTGATGCCGTCGATGACGACATGCGAGTCGTCGGCGCGCAGCGACACGGTGCCGCGCTTGCCCTTGTCGCGGCCGGCCAACACGATGACCTGGTCGCCCTTGCGAATCTTGTTCATGGCGTTGTCCTTAGAGAACTTCGGGAGCCAGCGAGACGATCTTCATGAACTTCTCGGTACGCAGTTCACGCGTCACGGGTCCGAAGATGCGGGTGCCGATCGGCTCCAGCTTGGCGTTGAGCAGCACGGCGGCATTGCCGTCGAACTTGACGAGCGAACCGTCGCCACGACGGATGCCCTTGGCGGTGCGCACGACCACGGCGTTGTAGATCTCGCCCTTCTTGACGCGACCACGCGGTGCGGCTTCCTTGACGCTGACCTTGATCACGTCGCCGACGCTGGCGTAGCGACGCTTGGAGCCACCGAGCACCTTGATGCACAGGACGGATTTCGCGCCCGTGTTGTCGGCCACTTCGAGCCGGGATTCAGTCTGGATCATTGCTAGTAGTTCCCAACTTGTACCGTTGCGCCCTGCAGAAACTGCGAAAGCGGCACCGGTCAGTCTTGGGCCCGTCGTCGGAGCGCCGAAACCACATCGGCACGCCTTCGTCTGGGCGGAAGTCCTCGCTTTTTGAAAGCGAAGCCCGCGATTGTGGCATCCGGCGGGTCTGTTGTCAAACACCTTCTGCCCAGTTTTTCGCCAGCGCAGCAAATCGGCGACGTGCGAGGCGGCCGCGCCGCCGATGCGCCGGCCAGCCGGCAGACCCGGTCAGCCCGCCTAGACTCCGCGCCATGCGCCCCTCCGCAGCCCCGTCTCCCGATGCCACCCGCCGCGCCCTGCTGCAGGGCCTGGGCGCGCTCGCCCTCGTCGGATGCGGCCCGCGCCGTCCGGCGGCCGCACCGGGCGGCGGCGCTCTGGACCGTATTGCCGAGGCGCGCTGGGCGCACGGGCTGGACGTGGGCGGCACCCCGGCCGGCGGGCTCTCGGGCGTCGATTACGACAGCCGGCGGGGTGAATACCTGCTGCTGAGCGACGACCGCTCGGACAAGGCGCCGGCCCGCTATTACGCCGCACGCTGGGACCGCCCGGCGGACGGTTCGGCGCCAGTGCCGCTGCGCGCGCAGACGCTGCTGCAGGCCGACGGCCAGCCCTGGCCGCCGCGCGCGCGTGCGCTCGCCGGCGTGCCCGTGCCCGACCCCGAGGCGCTGCGCCTGCGGCCCGACACCGACACCCTGCTGTGGACCAGCGAGGGCGACGTGCCGCGCGGCTTCGGCCCCGCGCTGTATGAAAGCAGCCGCGACGGCCGCCTGCTGCGAGCCTTCCGGTTGCCGGCGATGTTCGACGCCGACGCGGCCGGGCGCCGCGGCCCGCGCGACAACCTCAGCTTCGAGGGCCTGGCGCTCACGCCCGACGCCCGCCAGGCCTGGGTCGCGATGGAGAACGCCCTGATCGAGGACGGCCCCAGCCCCACGCTCGAGGCGCCCGGCGGCCCCTGCCGCTTCACCTGCGTCGACCTCGCCCGCGGCACCGCCGTGCGGCAGATCGCCTACGTGCCCGACGCCATCCCGCTGCGGCCGCTGGTGCCCGGCACCTATGCCGACAACGGGGTGAGCGAGATCCTCATGCTCGACGCCCATCGGATGCTGGTGCTCGAGCGAGCCTACGCGGCCGGCCGCGGCAACTCGCTGCGTCTGTACGCGATCGACACGCGCGAGGCGAGCGACACGCTGGCCGTCCCCGCGCTGCGCCTCGGCAACCACCGCCCCGCCCCCAAGACCCTGGTCGCCGACTTCGCCACGCTGGGTCTCGCGCGCCTGGACAACAGCGAGGGCATGTGCTGGGGCCCGTCCTTGCCTGACGGCCGCCGCCTGCTGGCGGTGGTGAGCGACGACAACTTCAATCCGCTGCAGATCACCCAGTTTGCCGCCTTTGCCTTCAAGGACCTGAGCACATGACCGCTTCCTTCGACTCCCTCCCGCCCGTCGCCTTCGTTGGCGGCGGCAACATGGCCAGCGCCATCCTCGGCGGCCTGCGCAAGGCGGGCCTGCCGGCCGCGCACTTCGAGGTGGTCGAGCCCTGGGCCGAGGCCCGCGAGCGGCTGGCGCGCGACTTCGGCATCGCGGCCGCGGCCGAAGCCGGCCCGGCGCTGGCGCGCTGCGGGCTCGTCGTATGGGCGGTAAAGCCGCAGGCCTTCGCCGAGGCGACGGCGCCCGTGCGCCCCTTCACCGGCGAGGCGCTGCACCTGAGCGTGGCGGCCGGTATTCCCTCGCAGAGCATCGCCGCCTGGCTGGGCACCGAGCGTGTCGTGCGCGCCATGCCCAACACGCCGGCGCTGGTCGGCCAGGGCATGACGGGCCTGTTCGCGCGCGCCGCGGTCGATGCGGCGGGCCGCGCCCAGGTGGAGCAGCTGCTCGCGCCCACCGGCCAGCTGCTGTGGGTGGAGCCCGAGAGCGCGCTCGACGCCGTGACGGCCCTGTCGGGATCGGGGCCGGCCTATGTGTTCTTCTTCCTCGAAGCGATGGCCGCGGCCGGCGTGGAGATGGGCCTGACGCCCGAGCAGGCCCACCGGCTGGCCGTGGGGACCTTCACCGGCGCCTCGGCGCTGGCGGCGGCCTCGACCGAGTCGCCGACCGTGCTGCGCGAACGCGTCACCTCCAAGGGCGGCACCACGCACGCGGCGATCACCTCGATGCAGGCGGCCGGCGTGCAGGACAGCATCCGCGCCGCGATCCACGCCGCGCAGCGCCGCGCGGGCGAGCTGGCGGCCGAATTCGGCCGCACGGCCTGATCCGGTTTGCTCTCATTTCAGGAGCATCCAACGCCCGCCGGACGGGCGTCACAGGCACTTTTCTCTTGAGAATCGCCGAGCCTGGGGTTGGCAGATGGCGCGCGCCTCAACGCAGCAGCGCGTCGGCCACCACCCCTGCGAACACCGCAAAGCCCACCCAGTGGTTGAGCCGGAAGGCGGTGAAGCAGCCCTCGCGCGTGCGCCGGCGGATCAAGGTCCAGTGCCACAGCGCCTGCGCCGCCGCCGCCGCGAGCCCGGCGTAAAACAGCGGCCCGAGGCCCAGCCGCGCGCCCGCCCAGCCCCACATCGCGATGAACAGCGCGTAGCTCGTCATCACGGCGGCGACGTCGAAGCGGCCGAAGGTGATGGCCGAGGTCTTCATGCCGATCCTCAGGTCGTCGTCGCGGTCGACCATGGCGTACTCGGTGTCGTAGGCCAGGACCCAGAACAGGTTGCCGGCCAGCAGCCACCACGCCAGCCAGGGCACCTCGCCCGTCACGGCCGAGAAGGCCATCGGGATGCCGAAGCTGAAGGCCACGCCCAGCACCGCCTGCGGCACCGAGACGATGCGCTTGGCATAGGGATACACCAGGGCCACGGCCAGCGCCGCGAAGGACCACAGGATGGTCGGGCCGTTGGTCGTGAGCACCAGGCCGAAGGCGGCCAGCGCCAGCACGGCGCCGAGGGCCAGTGCCTCCTTCACCGACACCTCGCCGGTGGTCACGGGGCGCCTGGCCGTGCGCTTGACGTGGCGGTCGAAGTCGCGGTCGGCCACGTCGTTGACGCAGCAGCCCGCGCTGCGCATGAGGATGGTGCCCAGCACGAACACCACCACCAGATGCCAGCCCGGGAAGCCCCGGGCCGCGAACCACAGCGCACTCAGCGAGGGCCACAGCAGCAGCAGCCAGCCGGCGGGCCGGTTCCATCGGATCAGGTCCAGGTAGATGGCAAACCGCCCGCGCGGGGCGGGCGGCTGGAGCGCGTCGGTGCTCACCGGAGCGTCATTCCTCGAGCAGCGAGCGCAGCATCCAGGCGGTCTGGTCATGCACCGTGCAGCGCGCCGTCAGCATGTCGGCCGTCGGGTCGTCGCCGGCTTCCTCGGCCACCGGGATGAATTCGCGTGCGATGCGCGACACGGTCTCGTGGCCCTTGACCAGGATGCGCACCATCTCCATGGCCTTGGGCGGCTGCTGCGGCACGTCGGGCACGGTGGCGATCTTGCTGAACTCGGCGTACGAGCCCGGCGCGTAGTGGCCCAGGGCGCGGATGCGCTCGGCGATCACATCGGTCGCGTTCCACAGCTCGGTGTACTGCGCCATGAACATGGCGTGCAGCGAGTTGAAGTGCGGGCCGGTGACGTTCCAGTGGAAGTTGTGCGTGGTGAGATAAAGCGTGTACGTGTCGGCCAGCACGCGCGACAGGCCCTCGGCGATGGCGGCGCGGTCCTGGCGGTCGATGCCGATGTTGATGATCGGCGCGCTGCGGCTGCCCGATTCGGGCGCCACGCGCTCACCGCCCTTGGCGGGCACGGTGCCCTTGGCTGCGGCCGGCGCTTCGGCGATCGCGGCCTTGTTGTTCTTCTTGATGTCCTTGGGGTTCTTCGCCATGTCGGCTCCTCTTGCGGTTCGATCGGAAAGTCTTGACTCTATGAGCGGGGCTGACGCTTCGCAACAGCCGGACTCTATCGCGGCGATGCGCCCTGCCGATGACGCGGCGCGTAGGTGCGTGCCGCAAGTTGGCAGCGCGTCATGACAGCCGCTTCACACCCGGCAGCTCGCAGGCATAGATCGCGTTGCGCAGCGCCGCGATCGCCTCGTAGCGGGTGAAGCTGCGGCGCCACGCCAGCACCACGCGGCGCGTGGGCGGCTCGCCGCCCTGGCCGTCGCGAATGGGGATGTATCGCACGATGGGCTCGAGCTCCCTGGCGCGCCCCTTGCCCTTGCCCTCGCGCGGCTTGAGCGCATCGGCCGGCACCGACAGGCGCGGCACCAGCGTCACGCCCATGCCCGCGGCCACCATGTGCTTGATGGTCTCGAGCGACGAACCCTCGAAGCTCTTGCGGATGCCTTCGGCGTTGCTCGAGAAACGTGCGAACTCGGGGCACACCTCGAGCACGTGGTCGCGGAAGCAGTGGCCCGTGCCCAGCAGCAGCATGGTCTCGTTCTTGAGCTCGTCGGAGGTGAGCGATTCGCGCTCGGCCAGCGGGTGCGAGGCCGGCACCGCCGCTAAAAAGGGCTCGTCGTACAGCGCCGCGATCGCGAGGCCCGTGTCGGGGAAGGGCTCGGCCATGATGGCGCAGTCGATCTCGCCCGAGCGCAGCATCTCCAGCAGGCGGGCGGTGAAGTTCTCCTGCAGCATCAGCGGCATCTGCGGCGTGCGCGCGATGTTCTGGCGCACCAGGTCGGGCAGCAGGTAGGGGCCGATGGTGTAGATCACGCCCAGATTCAGCGGGCCGGCCAGCGGATCCTTGCCGCGCTTGGCGATCTCCTTGATGCTGGCCGCCTGGTCGAGCACCGTCTGCGCCTGCTGCACGATCTGCTCGCCCAGCGGCGTGACGGCGACCTCGCCGGCGCTGCGCTCGAAGAGCTTGACCTCCAGCTCGTCCTCGAGCTTCTTGATCGCCACCGACAGCGTGGGCTGAGAGACGTAGCAGGCCTCGGCCGCCTTGCCGAAATGGCGCTCGCGCGCGACCGCCACGATGTATTTGAGTTCGGTCAGGGTCATAGCTTGCGACTATTATGCGCGCCATTCCCAGATCAACCGCTCGATCGCCACACTGCAGGCCGCCAGGGCCAGCGCGGCCCATCCGGTTCGCCACGCCCACCGCTGCGTGGCTTCCGGCCAGCCGTTGAGCGCGGCCACGTAGAGCCCGCCCAGCAGCATCCAGGCGCCGCCGACGAGCGCGAGGCCGCCGGCCCAGCCCAGGACCGACACGGCAAGTCCGCCTTGCAGGACGACCAGCCCAGCCACCCGGCCCCAGGCGCTGCGGCGCCCGAAACGCGGCACGCCCAGGGCGCGCGTGTCGCTGGCCCACGCCCAGCTCGCGCAGCCCGCCAGGCTGGCCCAGGCGATGAGCAGCGCCACCAGCCCATTCATTGCCCAACGCCCCGTGCAGGCCGCCCACGCCAGGCGTGCACGCCCAACGCCACGGACAGCAGCATGCCGGCCAGGGGCAGTGCAGCGCCGCTGCGCAGGGCCAACCAACCCAGCAGGGCCGCGGCCACCGACGCCAGGCCGACCGAGGTGCGATGCAGCCAGGGCGCCAGCGTGGCGGCCGGCAGCAGCAGGAAGAAGGCCACCAGCATCCCCCACATGCCCAGGCCGCGCTGCGGCTCGCGTGCCAGCACGTGCGCGCAGTAGAACGAGACCAGCCAAAACACCCCGGTTGTCCAGAACGGCCAGGCGGCGCCGAAACGGCGCCAACCGTGCGACGGCACGCGCCTGGCCCCATCACCGCGCTGGCGCGGATGGGCGCGCACCCGGTGGGCACCGACGTTCGCGGCCAGCCACAGGCAGGCCGCGGCCAGCGCACCCAGGGCCAGCGCGAACGCGATGCCCTGCGCCGTGCGCAAGGCCACGCCCGCCGCACCGGCCAGGCCACACGCGACCGCCGTGCCGCGCAATGCCGCCCGCCACAGGCCCATCCGCCGGTGCAGCCCGGCGATCAGCATCGACAGGCCCAGCCACACGGCGAGCGTCATCCAGGTCGACCAGGCGGGCCGCAGGGCCAGCGGCGCCAGCCCCGGCGGCGGCAGCAGGTGCACCACCCCCATGCACAGCAGCGTCGCCGGCAAGGCCGCGTGCAGGGCCAGCAGCAGGCGCTCGGCCGAAGATGCGGAGGTCTCAGGCGACATCGGCGTTTCGCCCGGTGCCGTGATGCGCGCGCCGGCTCCCGCACGCTGGCGCCGGCCGTCCAGCCAGATCAGCGTGCCCGACAGCGACAGGAAGGCGGGCGTGAGTCCCAGCAGGAAGTACAGCCACTTGAGCGGCAGGCCGCCGAAGTCGCCGAAGTGCAGGGGCTCCATCAAGGCGTCGATCTGCGTCAGCAGGCCGGCCCGGCGCGGATCGAGCGCCTGGCGCACCTGGCCGGTGGCCCCATCGAGCGTCACGCGCGCGGTGCTTGCCAGGTGCCCGGCCAGTTCGCCGCCGAAGATCACCTGCGCGTCGGCACGGCCCCAACGCTGCAGAGCCAGGCGTCGCGGCTCGAAGCCCGGCACTGCGGCGACCGCCGTGGCGCGCAACTCGTCCAGCGAACGCATCGTAGCCGCGCCGGCCGGCGCTTTCCTGGTGCCCTGGGCCGGCCGCGCCTGGATCGATTGCGCGGCCCGTTCGAACACCGGCGCCAGCCCCAGCCAGGCCCCCGTCGCCGCGATGAGGATGTGAAAGCCAAGCCCCCAGATCCCTGCCGCCTTGTGCAGGTCGGACATCACCACCCGCAGGCTGCGCCCCCAGCGCAGGGTGAAGAGTTCGGCCAGGATCTTCCGATGGATGACGAAGCCGGTGGCGATCAGCACCAGCATGGCGACGCCGAGGAAGCCCACGATCCAGCGCGGCCCGACGAACAGGAACACGTGCAGCATGCGCAGGAACTGTCCGAACTGGCTGTCGACGGGGCCGACCACGCGGCCGTCGTCCGAACGCACCGCCACCTTGAAGCGCTCCGGCGGCGCCCCTGCGGCGCCCGACTCGCGCAGGTAGACGAAGTGGCTGGGTGTGACCGCGTCGGGCAACGCGATGGCTTCCACCTGGGCGCGTGGGTACGCGTCCTGCACGGTGTGCAGCAGGGTGTCGAGCGACAGCGGCACCTGCGCGCGCGGCAACGCGGCCAGGCTGGGATTGGCCCAACGGTCGATCTCGTTCTTGAACACCACGACGGCGCCGGAGAAGCACACCACGAAGAGCAGCAGCCCCGTCACGACCCCTGCCCAGGAGTGGATGGTGAACAACATGTTCAGCGTGCGCTGCGAACTCATGGCCGTGCAGTCCCGCCCGCGTCAGAAGTAGTAGCTGGCACTGACCATGAAGTTGCGCGGCAGCGCCGGCGACACCACGTTCGCATTGACCGCGCCGTCGTAGTACTTCCTGTCGAAGATGTTCTTCACGCCCGCCGTCAGGCGCCAGCGGTCGGCCTGGTACGACACCGACGCGTCCATGACGGCGTACCCGGGCAGCGAGAAGGGCAGCGAGCCGACCTGGCGGCTCACGAAGCGCCCGCCCACCCCCACCGTGACGCGCTTGTACGCAGGCAGACGCCAGGTGGCCCACAGCGAGGCCGTGTGCCGCGGCGTGAGGTTCAGCGCCTTGCCGACCAGGCTCTGGTCGTTGTCGCGCGTGACCTCGGTGTCGATGTAGGTGTAGGCCGCGGTGAGCTTGACGCCGCTGGACAGGTCCGCGGCGGCTTCCAGTTCCAGCCCGCGCGCACGCTGCTCGCCCGTCTGCACCGAGTAGCCGGCATTGACCGGGTCGGAGGTGGTGACGTTGCGGCGCTTGAGGTCGTACAGCGCCGCCGAGGCGGTGAGTCCGCCGCCGGGGCGCTCGTACTTGAGTCCCGCTTCCCACTGCTTGCCGGTCTCGGGCCTGAAGAGTTCGCCCGCAAAGGTCTGTCCGCTCACGGGCAGGAAGGACTCGCTGTAGCTGCCGTACGCCGCCCAGCCCGGGAGGAACTCGTACACCAGCCCGGCGGCACCGGTGGTGGCATCGTCCTTCTGCCGCGTACGCCGGTTGCGCACCTCGTCGTGGGTGTCAGTGCGCGAGTACTCGCGGCGCAGGCCGAGCAGGGCCGTCCAGCCGTTGCCGAACCTGACCTGGTCCTGCAGGTAGAGCCCGGCCACCGTCAGCTTGGTCGGTGCGAAGGTGGTCGGCCGAAGCGGGCAACTCACCGGCATGCCGTACACCGGCGCGTACAGGTTCAGCGCGCCGATGCGGCAGGTGTAATTCGCCTGGCGCGCATTGCTGCGCCGCGCATCGACGCCGGCGACCAGGCGGTGCGAGACGCCCAGCGCGTCGAACTCGCTGAGCACCGAGGTGTCGGTCATCAGCGCTTCGTAGTCGAACTGCTGCAGCGTGGCCTGCCGGTTCTGCAGGCGCTGGTTGGCCTGCAAGGCCTGCAGCGAGACGATCCGGCCTTCACCCTCCTGCGACTCGTAGCGCAGGTTCTGCCGCAGCGTGAGCCTGGGGTTGAAGCGATGCTCGAAGGCATAGCCCACGGTGGTGTTGCTCACGTCGTAGGGGCCGAAGGTCGGGTCGCCCGTGAAGAGCGAGCGCCGCACCGGCCCGTTGCGATTGGGCAGCAGCGTGCCGTAGGGGCTGGTGCCCTGCATGCGGATCCAGCGCGCCTTGCCGTAGGTCGCGAACAGCACGAGGTCGGTGTCCGGGCCGAGGTCGAGCGACAGCGAGGGCGCGATCCATTGCTGCTTGCGCCACACCTCGTCCACCGGGTCGTCGGTGTCGGACACCAGGGCATTCAGGCGCACGGCGCTGCGGCCGGTCTCGGACAGCGGCCGGCTGATGTCGATGGCCAGGCTCTTCATGCCGAAGCTGCCGGCGGCGGCATTGACTTCGCCGAAGGCATCCGCCCTCGGCCGCTTGCTGATGGCGTTGACCAGGCCGCCCGGCTGCACCTGGCCGTAGAGGATGGACGAGGCGCCCTTGAGCACCTCGAAGCGCTCGTAGCCCCAGGGCACCAGCCGCGTCCACATGCCGGGCGCCTGGACGAGCCCGTCGACCAGGATCGACTCCGTGGAGCGGAAGCCCCGGATGTTGATGTCGTCGAAGCCGCGCCGCCCGAAGTTCACCGGGCTCACGCCGGCCACCGTCTGCAGGGCCTGCTGCAAGTCCGTGATCTGGCGCGATTCCATCTGCTCGCGCGTGACCACGCTGACGGCCTGGGGAGTCTCCAGCAGGCGCATCGACGCCTTGCCCGCGCTCTGCGACGCGGCGGGCGCGAAGCCTGCGCCCGCATCGGCCTGAGCCTCGACGCGCACTTCGTTGAGCGTGTCTTGCGCGGGCGGCGACCCGGCCTTCTCGGCATCGTCCGCCCAGGCGGGCAGGCCGAAGGCCAGCGGCGCAGCGGCGATCAGGGGGAGGGTTCGACGGCGGGGGCGAGCGGTCGAGCGTGCAGCGCGAAGCGACTGCGCCAGCAGAGGAAGAGCCATGGAACGGGGCGCCCGGTGGGCGGAACACGGTTGGACAACTGCTGGCTGCTACCGCGCCCGTGGCTGGATTGGCTGGCGGCCGGGAGTGTACGCGGCCCTGCGCTTTCCCCGCGGCAGGCAGGGGTACCCCGCCAGCGATGCGTGGCGCCGGTGACTCGCGCCCGCCACAATCCGCAGGCCGCCGCACACACGAGACAGCCATGACCCTCGCCGCCTACCTGCTCTTCCTGCCCGCCTGCTTCGCCATCAACATGGCCTTCGGGCCCAACAACCTGCTGTCGGTCACCAACGGCGCGCGCTACGGCATCGGCCCGGCCGTCGCCGCCGCGGGCGGGCGGCTGGTGGCCTTCGCGATCATGATCGTCATTGCCGGTGTCGGCATGGGCGCGCTGCTGGCCGCGTCGGCGCTGGCCTTCAGCGTCGTCAAGTGGGCCGGTGTGGCCTACCTGGTGTGGCTGGGCATCAAGCTGCTGCGTGCCCCGGCACCGCCGATGGCCGCCGACGAGGCGGGCGCCGCGCACGAAGTGCCCGCCCTGCGCACCCTCGCGCGGCAGGAGTTCGGCGTCGCCATCGGCAACCCGAAGGCGATCCTGGTGTTCACCGCCTTCTTCCCGCAGTTCGTGGTGGCCGAGGCCTATGCCCTGAGCTACCTGCAGCTGGGCATCACCTTCCTCGTGCTGGAGGTCGTGGCCATCGCGCTCTACGCGTTGTTGGGTGCGCGCGTGCGGCGGCTGGCGCGCGGCGGGCCGGCGATGCGCTGGTTCAACCGCGCGAGCGGCGCCATGATGATCGGCTTCGGGCTGTTGCTGGCGACGGTGCGGCGCCCCAGCTGAGCCGCCGCTCCGACCGCGCTGCTATCGAATTCATAGCTGTACGCGCCCGACCGGCGGGCGCTGCGGGCCGATTCGGCTTGGAGAGTCCTCAGGCCTTGAGGTACTCGGCCTTCGTACCCAGCCAGCGGTCCACATGCTGGCGCGCGAGCTCGGGGTGCCGATCCAGCAGGCGCGGCGCGAGCTCGCGCGCCCAGTCGAGCAGCAGCAGGTCCGTGCTCAGGTCGGCAAAGCGCAGCAGCGGCGCGCCCGACTGCCGCGCGCCGAGGAACTCGCCCGGCCCGCGGATCTCCAGGTCGCGCCGCGCGATCTCGAAGCCGTCGCCCGTCTCCACCATCGCCTTGAGCCGCGCGCGCGCCGCCTCGCCCACGCGGCCGCTGTCGCCGGTGGCGTAGAGCAGCACGCAGGCCGAGGCCGCCGCGCCACGGCCCACGCGGCCGCGCAGCTGGTGCAACTGCGACAGGCCGAATCGCTCGGCGTGCTCGATCACCATGAGCGACGCATTGGGCACGTCGACGCCCACCTCGATCACGGTGGTGCTGACCAGCACGTGCAGCGTGCCGGCGGTGAAGTCGGCCATCACCGACTGCTTCTCGGCCGTCGGCATTCGCGAGTGCAGCAGGCCGACGCGGACCGCGTCGCCCAGGTGCTCGGCGAGTTCGTCGCGCGTGGCGGTGGCATTGCGCAGATCGACCGCCTCGCTCTCCTCGATCAGCGGGCACACCCAGTACACCTGCCGCCCCTGCGCGAGCTGGCCGCGGATGCGCTCGATCACCTCGTCGCGCCGGTGCTCGGCCACCAGCTTGGTGACCACCGGCGTGCGGCCCGGCGGCAGCTCGTCGAGGGTGGAGACGTCGAGGTCGGCGTAGTAGCTCATCGCCAGGGTGCGCGGGATGGGGGTGGCGCTCATCATCAGCAGGTGCGGCTCGAGCGCCATGGACCCCCACGCTCCGCCGCTCTGCGGGTCGCTGCCCCCCGAGGGGGCTGCATCGCCTAGGGGCGGCCCGGCGGCGATGCCGCCCGCCTTGCCGCGCAGCGCGAGCCGCTGTGCGACGCCGAAGCGGTGCTGCTCGTCCACGATCGCCAGCGCGAGCCGCCTGAAGCGGACCTTCTCCGAGATCACGGCATGCGTGCCGACGACCAGCGCCGCTTCGCCACTCTCGACGATGGCCTCCATCGCATCGCGCTCCTTCTTCTTCTGGCTGCCGGTGAGCCAGGCCACGCGCAGCCCGCGCGCGGCCAGCAGCGGATCGAGCCAGCCGACCAGCTTGCCGAAGTGCTGCGAGGCCAGGATCTCGGTCGGCGCCATGAGCGCGCACTGGAAGCCCGCGTCGATGCAGCGCGCCGCGGCCAGTGCCGCGACCAGCGTCTTGCCCGAACCCACGTCGCCCTGCAGCAGGCGATGCATGGGCTGGATGCGCGCCAGGTCGAGGGCGATCTCGCGGTCGGCGCGCTGCTGGGCGCCCGTGGGCTGGAAGGGCAGCACGCCCAGCAACTGCGCGTGCAGCGAACCGGCGTCGACCGCGGCCTGCAGCGCCGGCGCCCGCTGCGCCGCCCGCTCGCGCCGCGCCTGCAGCTGCGACAGCTGCTGCGCCAGCAGCTCCTCGGCCTTGAGCCGCTGCCAGGCGGGGTGGCTGTGGTCCTCCAGCGTGGCGACCGCCACGTCGGGTGCCGGGTAGTGCAGAAAAGAGAGCGCCTCGCGCAGGCCCCATGCGCCTTCCGGCATCATCGGGTTCGGAACGATGGCGTGCAGCGGCGCCCGCGCCAGGCCCGCCTGCACGGCGCGGCGCAATACCGGTTGCGCAAGGCCTGCGATGGTCGAGTAGATCGGTGTCAGCGCCAACGGCAGGGGCGTGCCGGCAGCCTTCACCGTCGGGTGCATGATCGTCCGCCCCACGAATCCGCCCTTGATTTCGCCCCGCACGCGCACCCTGGCGCCGGGCGCGAGCTGCTTCTGCTGCGAGGGGTAGAAGTTGAAGAAGCGCAGCTGCACCGTGTCGCTGCCATCGTCCAGCGTGGCGATGAGCTGTCGCCGTGGGCGGAACACGACCTCGCAGTCGGTGACGACGCCTTCAACCTGCACCGTCTCGCCGTCGCGGGTGTCGACCAGGCGCACCACGCGCGTCTCGTCCTCGTAGCGCATGGGCAGGTACAGCGCGAAATCGATGTCTCGCACCAGCCCCAGTTTTTTCAGCGCGCGCTGCACCTGGCTCTCGCCGCTGCCGGGCGCGCGCGGGGGCGCGTCGGCGGCAGGGGCAGCGGCGGGTTTGGCGGGCATGGGAGAATTCTGCCCTTTGCTTCGGCGCCCCCGCCCGTGCGAGGCGGCGCGGCCACTCACCTCCTTGGAACGGGTCCGTCCGGCCCTCAAGCGCATGCGCTCCTTCACGCTTTCCGACTTCGATTTCGAGCTGCCCCCCGAGCTGGTGGCGCAGCATCCCGCCGCCGAACGCAGCGCCTCGCGGCTGCTGGACGGTAGGGGAGACATTCCGACTGACCGCATTTTTCGAGACCTCCCCGGCTTGCTGCAGGCAGGTGATCTGCTGGTGTTCAACGACACGCAAGTGGTCAAGGCGCGCCTGTTCGGCGAGAAGCCGACCGGCGGCAAGCTCGAACTGCTGGTCGAGCGCGTGCTGCGAGGTGCCGAGGTCGTCGCCCACATGAAGGTGAGCAAGAAGCCGCCGGTCGGCACGGTGCTGCAGATGGCGGGCGGCTTCACCGCCACGCTGCTGGGCCGCTGGCCCGAGGAGAACGGCGCCCTCTTCCGCTTCGCCTTCGAGAGCCCGGCCGGTGAGGACCCCTACGCGCTGATGGCCCGCTGCGGCCACGTGCCGCTTCCTCCTTACATCGAGCATGGCGATTCGGAAGACGACGAGCGCCGCTACCAGACGGTGTTCGCCCGCGTGCCCGGCGCCGTGGCCGCGCCGACTGCCGCCCTGCACTTCGACGAGGCGCTGCTGGCCGCGCTCGACGCGCGCGGCGTGCGGCGCGCCAACGTCACGCTGCACGTGGGCGCCGGCACCTTCCAGCCCGTCAAGACCGAGAACATCGCCGAGCACACGATGCATGCCGAGCGCTACGACGTGCCGCCCGCCACGCAGCAGGCCATTGCCGACTGCCATGCGCGCGGCGGCCGCGTCGTGGCCGTGGGGACGACCACCGTGCGCACGCTCGAATCCTGGGCCGCGAGCGGCCAGGCCCAGGGTGACACGCAGATCTTCATCACGCCGGGCTTCGAGTTCCGGCATGTCGACCTGCTCATCACCAACTTCCACCTGCCCAAGAGCACGCTGATGATGCTGGTCTCCGCCCTTGCCGGCTACGAACGCGTGATGGCGCTGTACGCCCACGCCATCCGCAAGCGCTACCGCTTCTTCAGCTATGGCGATGCGATGCTGCTGGAACGGGCTGCGTCATGAGCCCCCGCCCGGCCGCTCGGAAGGCCGCCCGCGCCGCCGTGCTGGCGGCCCTGCTGCTGCCCGCACTTGCCGCGGCGCGGGGCTACATGCCCGAGGGCCGCTGCGGCGACTTCGCCCGGCTGCCGATCCCCAGTCCCGCCGGCACCTGCGTCGCGCTGTTGGCCGACGAGGCCGAGGGCCTGCGCGCGCCGCGCCGCATCCTCGAGGTGGCGCCGGGGCGCTACTGGATCGCCGACATGGGCTCGTGGGAACCCAAGCGCGGGCGCCTGCTGGAAATGACGCTGCCCGCTGACGGCCCGGCCCCGCGCCGGGCCCGCATCGCCGTGCTGGCCAGCGGGCTGGACCGGCCCTCGGGGCTGACGCTGGGGCCGGACGGCAAGGTCTACATCGGCGAGTCCGGCGTCGTGTGGCGCACGCCGGTGGGCGCAGCAGGCACCGCGCCGCAGCGCGAGCTCGTACTCGACCAGCTGCCCGACGACGGCACGCACCCGCTCAAGGAAATCACCTTCGGGCCGGGCAACCGCCTGTACGTGAACGTCGGCTCCAGCAGCGACAACTGCCGCAGCGGCAAGGACGCGCCTGCCCTGCCCTGCCCCGACGGCGAGGGCGCGAAGCCGCGCGGCGCCGTGTACGAGGCGCAGCTCGGTGGCCCGCAACTCACCGTGCAGCGTTTTGCGCCCTTTGCCACGGGCCTGCGCAACAGCATGGCCCTGGCCGTGCTGCCCGCCACGTCCGACGCCAAGGAAGGCCGCGTGCTGCAGGGCGAGAACTCGATCGACTACCGCGATCCGAACGGCCCGCCGGAAGAGCTCAACCTGCTGCAGCGCGGCCGGCACTACGGCTGGCCCTACTGCGTCGGCAAGCGCCAGGCGGCACAAGGCTACGACGGGCGCTACGACTGCGCCAAGACCGAGGCGCCGCTGGCGCTGTGGCCAGCGCATGCGGCGCCGCTGCAGATGATCCTAGGGCCTGCCGGGACGCCTTTCGCCGGGCAGCTGCTCGTCGCGTGGCGCGGCCCGCAGGCCAGCGGCCACCGCGTCGTCGGCTTCGCGCTCGGCAAGGACGGCCTGCCGGGCGGCAAGCCGATCGACTGGCTGGCCGGCTGGCACGCGCAAGACGGCGTGCGCCCGATGGGCCGCCCCACCGGCCTGGCCGTCGACCGCGCCGGCCGCCTGCTGGTGGTCGAGGACTTCAACCGCACCGTGCTCATGCTGCTGCCCACGCCAGCGCCCGCCGCCAACCCAACGACGCCCCCGAAGAAATGACCGCCCTGCAATTCGACCTGCTGGCCACCGACCCCGACAGCCACGCCCGCCGCGGCACGCTCACGCTCAACCACGGCGTGGTGCAGACGCCGATCTTCATGCCCGTGGGCACCTACGGCACCGTCAAGGGCGTGATGCCGCGCAGCCTGGAGGAGATGGGCGCCCAGATCATCCTGGGCAACACCTTCCACCTCTGGATGCGGCCGGGCCTGGACGTGATGCAGTCCTTCGGCGGACTGCATGACTTCGAGCAGTGGACCAAGCCCATCCTCACCGACTCCGGCGGCTTCCAGGTGTGGAGCCTGGGCGCGATGCGCAAGATCAGCGAGGAAGGGGTGAAGTTCGCGTCGCCCGTCAACGGCGACAAGCTGTTCCTCACGCCCGAGGTGTCGATGCAGATCCAGACGGTGCTCAACAGCGACATCGTCATGCAGTTCGACGAGTGCACCCCCTACGACACGAATGGCCACATCACCACCGAAGCGGAGGCCCGCCACTCGATGGAACTGAGCCTGCGCTGGGCCCGGCGCTGCCAGGCCGAGTTCGCGCGGCTCGCGAACCCCAACGCCCTCTTCGGCATCGTGCAGGGCGGGATGTTCGAGCACCTGCGCGAGGAATCGCTGGCGCAGCTGGTCGAACTGGACTTTCCCGGCTACGCCATCGGCGGGGTGAGCGTGGGCGAGCCCAAGGACGAGATGCTGCGCATCATGGCCCACACGCCCCACCGCCTGCCGGCCCACAAGCCGCGCTACCTGATGGGCGTGGGCACGCCCGAGGACCTGGTGCAGGGCGTGGCCGACGGCGTCGACATGTTCGACTGCGTCATGCCCACGCGCAACGCGCGCAACGGCACCATCTTCACGCGCTACGGCGACCTGAAGGTGCGCAACGCGCGCCACAAGACCGACCACCAGCCGCTGGACCCGAGCTGCACCTGCCACGCCTGCGCCGGCACGAGCGGCGTGAGCTGGGAACAGGGCGGCCGCGGCGGCTTCAGCCGCGCCTACCTGCACCACCTGGAGCGTTGCGGCGAGATGCTCGGCCCGATGCTCGCCACGGTGCACAACCTGCACTATTACCTGAACCTGATGCGCGAGATCCGAGAGGCGCTGGAAGCCGGCGCCTACACCGCATTCCGCGAGAAGTTCCGCACCGAGCGCGCCCGCGGCATCTGAGCCCGGCGGCGCTCCTGGCGGCGCGCTCAGCGGGCGGTGCCTGGCGCCTTCACGGGCAGCGGCGTGCTGTACGGTTCGATGCGCAGCAGCTCGCTCTTGAAGACGGCCACCTGGCGCAGCGGCGCCTGCACCAGCGCACCGGTCACGTCCTTCTGCGAGGCGTATTGCCACAGCGTGAGCTGGCCCTTGTCGGCCAGCGCGGCCGCCAGGCGCTGCACGTCGGGCGTGCCGCCGCCGAGCTGGTCGGCATCGACGCCGACAACGATCTCGTCGCGGGGAGAAACGATCTTGAAGAGCTTCACGCTGGGAACGCCCTGCGCCGGCGCCGCGAGCGCCCAGGCGCCGGCAGACACCAGCAGCAGCTGCGACACGACTCGGCGGGAGAAGGCAGACATGGCGGAGGTCCTGTTCAAAGAGCGTCGAGCGTAGCCGGGGCGCGCCTGCTCGCCCAGAGGCCGGAAGTCATACGCCATGACGATCGGCCGACGTGCGGCACCGGGCGAAAGAAAAAGGCGCCGGCCTGCGCGATGCAGGGCCGGCGCCTCGGGCGCACGGTGCGGACGGTCAGTCGCGCAGTTCGGGGGGCAGGGTGCCGCCGTTGGCGGCGATGCGGCTCATCACCTGCTTGTGCAGGCCGATGTTCCATTCGGCCGAGCCCGGCTCGCCGTTGCTGTAGAGGATCTCGTTGGCCAGTTCCTTGCGCGCGGCGAGGCTGCTGTCCAGGCCCAGCAGCTTGAGCAGGTCGACGATCGAGGTGCGCCAGTTCAGGCTGGCGGCGCCGGGCATGGCGTCCAGGATGGCGGGCACGTCACCCAGCGGAATGGAGGGCGGCGGCGCAGCGACGGCCGGGGCGCCCGCGGGTGCCGGCGCGGGCGGTGCGGCTTGCACCTCGGCGGCATTGGCCGACGGAAAAATCTTGGAAAAAATCTTGCCGAAAAAGCTCATGGATGGATCCTCGACTGGGTTGGTTCTGCGGGGCCGGCCAAGACGTAAGTGATCGCCGGCTGCGCGCCGGATGCAGCGCAGACCGAGGTTCTAACACTTTGCGGCGACGCTTCGACCAAAGATCGGGGTCGAGCGTGCGGAATGCCCCGCACGACACGCAAAATGCGCTCGGCGCCTACGTGGCCGGCGTCATGCCCGCCTGCGCCGAGGTGCCGCAGCCGTGGCAGAAGCGCGAGAAGGCACTCTTGCGCGTCTCGCAGACGCGGCAGTGGTCGAACAGGCCGATGCCGCAGTGCGGGCAGAAGTCGATCGTCGTGTTTTTCAGGTCGACCGGCCGCTCGCAGCCCGGGCACACTCCCTTGGCCAGCCGTGCGAGCGCCGTGTCGTAGCTCAACTCCTCACGCCGCACCTGGTCGGGCTGGGCCTCGGCCAGCTTCTGCTTCGCGAGGTACCGGTTGAGCGCAACGATGGCGTAGCGCCCCACGAGCACGGTGACGACGATGCCCACCACGTAGCGCACGTAGCCGCCGTAGCTCGGCAGGTAGGGCACCAGCTCGACGAAGAAGGCGAAGAGTGCGAAGAAGATGAAGCCCCAGACGAAGGGCCACCAGGTGCTCCTGCGCTTCTTCGCGAAGAGCCAGCCCGCCACCAGCAGCAGCGGCAGCGTGAGGGCGAGGCGGTAGCCGAACACGCGCAGCTCCACGCGCCGCTGCTCGGCGACCAGGCTTTGCGTCGCAGCCTCCTCCAGCAGGTCCAGCTTGTGCTGCTCGCTCTCCTGCGCCTGCTGCGCATCGAGCAGCTGCTGACGCTGCTGGCCCAGCGCTTTCTGAGCCGCGTCTTCGGCGGCCTTCAGGGCGTCGAGCTGGCGTGTGCGGGCGATGAGCTCGGTGTCCTGGTCGGGCGCCTGCGTGGCGCGCCGGGTGGCGACCCAGTTCGAGAAGGTCTCGCGCGCATTGCGGCTGGCCTGCTCGGCGGCGTCGAGCCGCAACTGTGCCTGCTCGAGCGCACGGCGGGCGGCGACCTCCTTGTCGCCCGCCTCGCGCACCGCAGCGCGAAGCGGCTCGGCACTGCCGGGCGGCATGAAGTCGTCGAGCTGCAGCGGGCGCTCGACACGCGGCAGGTCGCCGACCACCGTGCCGCCGAGGCCGATCAGGAAGCTCGCGAACACCACCGCCACCAGCCACAGGCCGCGACGGAACCATTTCTCGGACAGACGCAAAGATTTGCTCATGGCGACCCACTCCTCGCTATTGCTGATTTTTCTATAGCAACTCGCGCCCACCTGGCGCGGGCTGCATGCCGATTAAGTTCAGATCTTCAGGCGCACCGCCGGGGCGCCCAGGCCGGCACGCGGCAGCCATTCGAAGACCGAATCGACCGTCACGGTCTCGATGCGATCCGAGAAGCGCTTCTCGTTCGGGTGGTCGTCGAAGGCGACGTTGGCCGAGCCCACGCGGCCGCCCAGCCGCGTCAGCGGGCCCAGCCGCAGGGTGGTCGGCTCGTAGCCCTTGAACTGCAGCCAGGCCTGCGCCTGCGGGCGGGTGCGGATCGTCGCCGGCTCCATGGCGGCGGCCAGCGTCTCGATGGCCCACTGGTTCGACTGCTGGTACTTCTGGCCCCAGGCGTAGCTCACCAGGCTGTACGCGGGCGTGTGCAGCCGGACCAGTGCCTCGCCCAGGCGTGGCGCCGGTTCGGACAGCAAGGCTAGCAAGTGCTGCTGCACCTGCGGCGCAGGCACCTCCCACGCCGCCTCGTAGCGCCACAGGTCGTCGAGGAAGAACTCGCCCAACCCCTGCCGGTAGATGGCGGCCTCGGCCGTGCCGCAGCGGTTGAGCTTGTGGACCACGCGCCAGGGCCCCTCGGCGCTCTTGTAGGCCAGGCCCAGGTGCGAATAGCGCAGGCCGTACTTGCTCAGGTCCTGCCCCGCGCGGGCCAGCACGACCACGCGGGCCCCACTAGCGTCCAGCGCCTGCGCGGTGCGTTCGGCCAGTTGCATGCCCCTGGTGATCACGGAGGGCGTCGGCTTCACGGACTCACAGGAGCGGCCGGCATGCGCATGCACGGGGAAGAGGAACAGCCCCGCCAGCACCACCAGCACGACGAGCACGGCCGCCTGGAGCAGCCCGCGCACGAAGCGGTGCAGGCGCGGCTCGCTGGCTTGCGCTTCCTCGTCGTAGGGGCCGAAGTTGGTGCGGGGTTCGTCTTTCACAGCACCCTCTCGTTGTATAGCAGCGCCTGGCCGATGGCGTTGGGAATGAAGGCCAGCACCTCGCCCGCCGCCGACAGCACGATGCCGCTGCCGATCACGCCGACCTCGACCGAGCTGCCCACCGCCATCGAGGCGCGCCGGCTGCCGCGGTCCAGCACCTTGACGCTGGCACGGGCGCCGTCCGATGCGCGCTCGAGCAGGTAGACGGTGCCGTCGGCCAGCACCTCGACGGCCACCACGCTGAGTGCCGCGCCGCCGACGGAGAGCGCGGCGGGCACGGCCACCACGGCGGTGGACGCCGCCCCCGCCACCGAGGCGGTGCCGACGACCGAGGCCACCGGCAGCAGCGACAGGGCCGCCGACGCCTCGCTCTGGGCACGGGCGGGCGTTGCGGCCCCGAGGCCGGCCAGTGCGGCGCAGGCCGCAAGGCCCAGGGCGGCGAAGGAAGAACGCAGGGATGTCATGGTCGAGTCTCCTGAAGAAGGTGTCGGGTCGGCGTCACTCGGCGGCCGCAACGGCGTCGGCACGCGCTTCGCGTCGGCCTTGCAGCCGGGCCTCGGTCAGGTCGGCCTCGTGGCGGTCGCGCAGCGTCTTGGCCAGCGTGAAGGCCGAGCTGATCAGGAACAGCCAGCTCACACCCAGATAGGCCTTGTAGGCGTCGTTGATCTCCATGCGCACCAGGCCCCAGCCGGTCAGGCCCATGGCGGTGAAGAAGCCGCCCCAGACGACCAGCTTCCACATCGGGGTGTCGCCGGCCAGCGCCGGACGCTGGCTGTCGCGCACGAACTTGGCCAGCACGAAGGCGGCGGACAGGCAGAACACGTACCCCATCACCATGAAGGCGCGCTCCAGGTTCTGGCCCGGCAGCCAGCTCAGGCCGGTGGCGCACAGGAACACCGCGAGGCCGAAGGACACCCAGACCTGGACGGTCCAGGCCCGGGTGTCGCGCGGAATCGGGAAGTTCGAGGGAGTGGGATGCATGGTGTGCCTCGCGGCGGTAGTGAAGGTGCGCGGATCATGGATCGCGCTGCCGCCGCCCAGCCTCTGCAGACTGCACCGGTCTGCCGAATCGAGGCGCCGAGTATCTTCAGAAGATACTTTTTACGGCCCGCACGCGGGGTAGCGGGTGCGTTCCGGCGTGCAGGTCCACGCGGTTGTAGGGCCGCTCGAGCCCGGCGACGCGCGCCGCCGCGCGCTCCAGCAAGCCATGCGTGGGCGCACGGTGCCCGGGAGGCAGCAGCACCATGGGCACGGCGAGGCTGGCGGCGACCCACCACGCCGGCAAGAGCGGATGGGGCCGGCTGTGCTGCAGCTTCAGGAACACCCCGCTCGCGGCGACGCCGAGCAGGAAGCCGGCGACCACTTCCGACACGCTGTGCGCATCGATCGCCAGGCGCGAGACGCCGATGGCCGCGCCGAGCAGCCAGCCCGCGCACGCAGCAGCAACGCGCAGGCGATGGCCGCCGCGCGAGGTCAAGAGCCACAGCGCCACCGGCCAGAAGCAGGACGACAACGCGGTGTGGCCGCTGAAGCCGGTGAAGTCGAGCTGCCTGTCGCCCCAGCCCCAGCCCATGAAGGCGAGCTTGGACAGCGTGACGATGCCGCCGCAGGCGCCGAAGCACAACGCCCACAGGCCGGCCGAGCACCAGGTGCGTCGCGAGGAGGCCAGCCAGAGAAAGACGAAGGCGGCAGCCGGCAGCAGCAGGCCGCTGTCGCCCAGCCAGGTGAAGGTGTGCCAGTCAAGCATGCGCGACGCTCCGGCGCTCCGGAGGGCGTGCGTGGCGGCAAGGACGAAGTCGAGGCGTCAAGGCGCGGTCAGGCGGCCAGCAGGCCACTCACGCGCTGGCGCAGGGCTTCGGGCTGCACCTCCACAGGCGGCACGGCCGCACCCACGTTGAGGCCGACCCGGCTGAACATGCCCCGGCGGAACGGACGCACCATGGCGACGCTCTCGCCGCGCCGCTGCTCGATGCGGCTGAAAAAGGAGCCCCAGAGGTTGGTCAGTGCCATCGGAATCACGGGCGCTTCGATGCCCTCGGCACGGGCGAGTTCCATGATCTTCATCACCCCGCCCTTGAAGGGCTGCAGCTGGCCGTCGCGGGTGATGGCGCCTTCGGGAAAGATGGCCAGCAGGTCGCCCTCGCGCAGCACCTTCACGGCCTCGGCGAAGGCGCGCTCGTAGGCGGCCGCGTCTTCCTTCTGCGGTGCGATGGGGATGGCCTTGGCGAGGCGGAACATCCAGCCCAGCACCGGCACCTTGAAGATGCGGTGGTCCATGATGAAGCGGATCGGGCGCGGGCTCGCGGCCATCAGCAGCACCGCGTCGATGAAGCTCACGTGGTTGCACACGAGCACTGCCGCGCCGTCGGTCGGAATGTGCTCGTCGCCCTTGATGTCGAAGCGGTAGACGAAGCGCGACAGCACCCAGGCCACGAAGCGCAGCAGGTACTCCGGCACCAGCATGAAGATGTAGAACGCCACCACCGCATTGGCGATGCCGGTGAACAGGAAGATCTGCGGGATGCTGAAGCCCGCACCCAGCAGTGCGCCGGCGATGACCGAGCTGCCGATCATGAACAGCGCGTTGAGGATGTTGTTGGCCGCGATGATGCGTGCGCGGTGCGTGGGCTGGCTGCGCAGCTGGATCAGCGCGTACATCGGCACGCTGTACAGCCCGGCGAAGAGCGAGAGCAGCGCCAGGTCGGCCATCACGCGCCAGTGCGCGGGCTGCGAGATGAAGGCCGCGGCGCCCATCTCGACCGACGGCGGCAGGCCGCGCGAGGCGAAGTACAGGTCGATCGCGAACACGCTCATGCCGATGGCGCCCAGCGGCACCAGGCCGATCTCGACCTGCCGGCGCGACAGCGTCTCGCACAGCAGCGAGCCGACGCCGATGCCCACCGAGAACACCACCAGCAGCAGCGATGCCACCTGCTCGTTGCCGTGCAGCACCTCCTTGGCGAAGGCCGGGAAGTTGCTGAGGAACACGGCACCGAAGAACCACATCCACGAGATGCCCAGCAGCGAGCGGAAGACGACGATGTTGCCGTGCGCGAGCTTCAGGTTGCGCCAGGTCTCGCTGACGGGGTTCCAGTTGATCTTCAATGCCGGGTCGGTGGCGGCCGTGTCGGGAATCGCCTGCGCCACCGCGCGACCGACCAGTGCCAGCAGGACGCAACCGACCGCCACGGTGGCATGCCCGACGCCCGGCAGCGCCACGAGCAGCCCGCCCGCCACCTGCCCGAGCAGGATGGCGACGAAGGTGCCCATCTCGACCATGCCGTTGCCGCCGGTGAGCTCGCGTGCATCGAGCACCTGCGGCAGGTAGGCGAACTTCACCGGGCCGAAGAGCGTGGAATGCAGCCCCATCAGGAACACGCAGGCCAGCAGCAAGGGGACGTTGGCAGCGACGAAGCCCCAGGCCGCGAGCGCCATGATCGCGATCTCCAGGTTCTTCACCAGCCGGATGATCTGCGTCTTGTTGTACTTGTCGGTCAGCTGCCCGGCCGTGGCCGAGAAGAGCAGGAAGGGCAGGATGAACAGGGCGCCGATCACCAGCCCCGCCATCGCGGGCTTCATCCAGGCCACCTGCAGCTGGTAGGTGACCATGACGGTGAACGCGAACTTGAAGAGGTTGTCGTTGGCGGCGCCCGCGAACTGCGTCCAGAAGAAGGGCGCGAAGCGGCGCTGGCCCAGCAGCGCGAACTGGTTGGCGTGCGCGTTCGCACCCGGATGCGTGGGGTTGCTGGCGGTGGTGCTCATCGGTGGATCCCTCGGCGTCGACCGGCGGCACCTGCGTGCCGCGTCTTCTCTTCTTGGATGGCCTCAGGCAGTTGCCGCAGCCGCGCCCGGATTGTGCCGCAGCCCCCTCGCGCCGCCCTGCTGCAGCGCGGCCAGCACCGGCAGTGCCGCGAGCGCCGCCACGCCATGCTTGAGCGTGTGCCCGGACACCAGGTGGCCGGTGGCTTCGAACACCCACGCATCGCCGGCCTCGAGCAGCTTGGCCGCCGCGTAGAGGGCGATGACCCAGCCCAGGCGCAGGCCGATGGCGCCCTCCACCTTCGACGTGCAGGCCAGTGCCAGCACGACCGCCATGCCGCCGAACTGCACCGCGCCCCAGGGCAGCAGGTTGTCGGCCTCGGCCGCGCAGGCCACGGCCGCGAGGCCGCCCACCAGCGTGCACCAGGCGGCCACCCACCCGGCACGCTGCGACACCCGTTCGCAGGCCGCCAGCCCGACCACGCCGGCGAAGGCCACGGTCATGCCGGCACGGTCCGCCGCGAGGCGCACCCCGTCGGGCTGCAGGTGATAGAAGGCCGAGCCCGCCGCGGTGACCAGCAGGCCGGCGAAGAACAGCCAGGCGCAGTCGAGCGTGCTGCCGGGCGGTTCGGTAGGCGCGCCGGAAGCGGCCGCGGCGTCGAAACGCCGCAGTTGCCACAGGCCCCAGAGCCCGAAGGCGGCGAAAGGCAGGTTGCTCAGCACGTCCATGGCATTGGCCACGCCCTGCCAGGGCCGCTGGTCGGCGAAGGCGCCGAGGGCCAGCGCCTGGGCGGGCAAGGTCGGCGCCGCCACGGCGATCAGCAGCAGCAGGAGCGCGGTCGCGAGCAGCAGGCATTCACGGCGGTTCGGGGGAGCGGAAGCGGTCATGGGCAGAACTCCGGAGGGCGAAACGAGGAGGGGGAGAAGGCTTCGGCCGCAATGTAGGTAGACCGGTCGCGATGCAGCATCGAAAATCGATACGGCAGCCGTTCGCGGCATTTTTGGTATCGAATTCCTGTACCCATCCATGAGCACCACCATCGACCTCGTCCAGGCCCTGAAGAACGAACTCAAGACCGCCCGCATGACCTACGCGGACCTGGCGCGTGCGCTGGGCATGGCGGAATCGAGCGTCAAGCGCATGCTGGCCAAGGGCGACATGCCGCTGTCGCGCGTGGATGCGATCTGCCGCGCCCTGAAGATCGACTTCGCCGAGCTCGCACGCCGCGTGGCCGACGCGCAGCCGCTGCTCAAGGAGCTGTCGCACGAGCAGGAGAAGGCGGTCGTCAAGGACAAGAAGCTGCTGCTGGTGGCGATCAGCGTGCTGAGCCAGTGGACGCTGGAGCAGATCGTCGGCGCCTACCGCATCAGCGAAGCCGAGTGCATCGGCTTCCTGGCCCAGCTCGACCGCATCGGCATCATCGAGTTGCGGCCGATGAACCGCTACCGCCTCAAGCTCGCCAAGACTTTTCGCTGGCGCGCCAACGGGCCGGTGATGGAATTCTTCCGCGACCACGTGGTGCTCGACTACTACCGCGGCGGCTTCGACGGCCCGGCCGAAGGCCTGCTGCTGGTGCACGGCACGATCAGCAAGGCGCTGGCGCCGGCTTTCCTGGAGCGGCTGCAGCGGGTGGCGGCCGACTTCGCGCAGCAGCACCAGACGGACCAGAAGCTGCCGCCGGAGCACCTGGAGGGCTACACCCTGCTGCTGGGCATGCGCAACTGGGAGTTCGAGGCCTTCACGCAGTTGCGGCGTGGCGAGATCACGGCGCGCGGTTCGCGCACGCCAGTGCAGCCGCGCTGAGACACGGCGTCGATTCGATCGCACGCCGGGCTTGGCGATCCGCAACGGCCTTCCTACAATCGCGGCCTTGCAGGAGAACGGGCGACGCCACCGGCGGCGCCCTACCGAAGGCGCAAACTCCCATAAACGCTCAGGTCTGCCCGGCGCACGCGATGCACGGGCCCGTACTGCAAGCCATCGTCAGAGCCGTCTGGAGAGCCACCGCGCACTGCGGTGCACCGAAGGAGCAAGCCCGCTGCGGGTGCAGCGGGTGAATCTCTCAGGTACCGAGGACAGGGGGAGCGGCAACTTGAACCGTCGGTTCGGGTTGCTATCTTTTCCATAGCTGCTCCCGCCCGCCGTTCAAGCGCTGCAACCTCAAAAGGTTCTTCAAATGCGCGTGATCGTCCTTGGCGCCGGCCTGCTCGGCACCACCTCCGCCTTCTTCCTTTCCCAGCTCGGCCACGACGTGACCGTGGTCGACCGCCAGGCCACGCCGGGCGCCGAGACCAGCTTCGCCAACGGCGGGCAGATCTCGGTGAGCCATGCCGAGCCCTGGGCCAACCCGAGCGCGCCGCTGAAGGTGCTGCAGTGGCTGGGCAAGGAGGACGCGCCCCTGCTCTTTCGCCTGCGGCCCGACCTGCGCCAGTGGCTGTGGGGCCTGCAATTCCTGCGCGAATGCACGCCGGCGCGCACGCGCCACAACATCGAGCAGATCGTGCGCCTGGGCACCTACAGCCGCGACACGCTGCAGCAACTGCGCCGCGACACCGGCATCGACTACGACCAGCGCACGCAGGGCATCCTGCACTTCTACACGACGCAGAAGGAGTTCGACGCCGCACTCGCGCCCGCCGAGCAGATGCGCCAGCTCGGCTGCGAGCGGCGCGTGATCTCGGCCGATGAAGCCGTGGCGCTGGAGCCCGCCCTCGCGCACATCCGCCCGCAACTCGCCGGTGCGACCTACACCGCGGAAGACGAATCAGGCGACGCCAACCGCTTCACGCGCGAGTTGGCGAAGCGCGCCGAGGCCGCGGGCGTGCAGTTCCGGATGGGCCACACCATCACCGCGCTGCGCGAGGTAGGCGGCCGCATCGACCACGTGGAGGTGACCGACACCGAGGGCCGCTTCCAGCGTCTGTCGGCCGACGCCTTCGTGCTGGCGATGGGGTCGTTCAGCCCCATGCTCGCTGCGCCGCTGGGCGTGCGGCTGCCGATCTACCCGGCCAAGGGCTACTCGGTGACGATGCCGGTGAAGGACGCGTCGAAGGCGCACCAGGTCTCGCTGACCGACGACGAGTTCAAGCTGGTGTTCTCGCGCCTCACCGGGCCGAACGGTGACCGGCTTCGCATCGCAGGCACGGCCGAGCTCAACGGTTACGACCGCGACCTGAACGCAGTGCGTTGCGAGGCGATCGTGCGTCGCGTGGAGCAGCTCTTTCCCGGCGCAGGCGACACCACGCAGGCGCAGTTCTGGACCGGCCTGCGTCCGGCGACGCCGAGCAACGTGCCGATCATCGGCCGCAGCAAGGTGCCGAACCTCTTCCTCAACACGGGCCACGGCACGCTGGGCTGGACGCACGCCTGCGGTTCGGGCAAGTCGATCGCGCGCATCGTGACGGGGCTGGCACCGGAGGTGGATTTCGCGTTCCACGGGGTGGACAAGGGGTCGTCAGGGGTCGTGCGGCCTGTGGCGGCCTGATCGTCACGTTTGTGACGAATTTGGCTCGAGCGGCCGGCTGGCTTGGGCTGGCGGGCGATTGCGCTTTGGCGTTTCTGGTTCTTTTGGTGCTTTGGTCCTGGGCGTTCGAGCGCTGTGGGCCTGAACCCGGCCGGCGGCGCCGGTGTGCGTTCTCCGGCTCAGGCTCGCGCTGACTGTCGTGCGGCACGACGGATGTGCTCGCCTGGAATCGACGCGCTTTCGGCACTGCACGGCGCCGCGAATGGCGCCTGCGCCCGCACACCGGCACCACCGGCCTGGGCGCTCGGGTGGATCGGCCCGCATTGGGCGGGTGCGTCCGGTTTTGCTCCTCTCCCCGCTGGGAAGAGGCAGGGTGAGGGGCACCCCGGCGTTGGATCAGGCACGCCCTCTCAGTCGCTGCAGTTCAGGGCGCTGGTCGTGGGCCTGCGGGCGCAGGGGCCATTCGCGGCGCCGTGCAGTGCCGCAAGCACGTCGATGGACAGCGAGCACACAGCACGCACGACAAGCCGGTCAGCGCGAGCCTGAGCCGGAGAACGCAGGCCCGCGGCCGCCGCCAGCGCCCCAGGCCGTCGCGCCGGCCGATCAACAGCAGCGCCAAAATCAGCCCGCATTCAAAGCCCCAAAAAGCAGGCCCAGTCGCAAGCCCCTATCGTCGGCATGTCGCCCGCTCCATCCCTCCCGACACCATGACGTCTCCCCGTGAACCCGTCGACCTCGCCAAGGCCTACCGCCTGCTCAACCACGGCCCCACCGTGCTGGTGAGCGCCTTCGCGAATGGCCGCCGCAATCTCATGGCCGCGGCCTGGGCGATGCCGCTGGACTTCGCGCCACCCAAGGTGGCCGTGGTGCTCGACAAGGCCACCTACACGCGCCGCCTCATCGAGGCCAGCGGCGAGTTCGCGCTGCAGGTGCCGGTGCGCGCGCAGGTCGACCTGGTCGATGCCCTGGGCAACGTCTCGGGCACCGATGAAGAAGCGCTGGGCGGGCGCGACAAGTTCGACGCCTTCGGCCTTTCGACCTTCTCCGGCAGCGCGACCGGCGCTCCGCTGCTCGAAGGCTGCGCCGCCTGGCTCGAATGCCGGCTGTTGCCGGAGCCGCCGATCCAGCAGCGCTACGACCTGTTCCTCGGCGAGGTGATCGCCGCGCAGGCCGACCCGCGCGTCTTCAGCGCCGGGCGCTGGCACTTCGAGGGACACGACGAGCTGCGCACGCTGCACCACGTGGCGGGCGGGCACTTCATCGTCGACGGCGAGGCCATCGACGCCCGGCCGCTGGCGCCACGACCGCGCTGACGCGCTTCAGGCTGCAGCCAGCTCGCCACTGCGGCGCCGCCACAGCGCCAGCACCATCACGGCCACCACGGCCAGGTTGGCCACCAGCAGCACGGCATGCAGCGCATCGGCATGGCGCAGCAGGCCGGCCAGTTCGAAGGGCACGTAGATCGCGCCGCTGGCCGCGCTGAGCCATTCGGCCCACGCCCGGCTTCGCAACAGGCCATACGCCTCTACCAGCCGCAGGGCGCCGTAGGCGAAGGCGCCCAGCGCCAGCAGCCCGAGCCGCGAATCCTGCAGATGCTGCGCGAAGTCGAGGAACACGTGCGGGTAGTGCGCTGCGGGGTTCAGGTGCAGGTGATGCACCAGTCGCACGGCCAGGCCATGCAGGTCGCCGTGCAGCAGAGTCAGCAGGCCCGAGGCCGCCGCCAGAGCCAGTACGCCCTTGAAGGCCTCGAACAGGGCAACGGTGCGGAGGGCGGCGGTGGAGGTGCGCATGGGCGCGATCTTCGCAGGACGCGGCCGTCGCGCCGGCCGGCCATCGGCCACTGCGCGCGTCGGCGCGCTGGAGCATCGACCGTGACGCCCCCGAGGCGCTTCAAGCGTGCGGCCAGGCGGTGAACGCCGGCAGCGCCTCGGCCTGCGCCGAATGCGCGGCCTGCAGCGGGAAGTCGCCGGGCACCACCACGCCCGGCAGCAGCACCTGCGTGAAGTGCCAGACCACGGCGATCGTCAGCCCGGCCTGGCCGATCGGCTGGCCGCCGGCAGCAGCGGGCAGCGCCGCGCGGCGCATCTCGGCCTCGATCGCCTCCCACGCGGCCAGCACCTGGCCGTGCACGCGCTCGGTCCAGGGCGCATGGCGCTTGTCGGCGGGGCGCAGTTCGCGCTCGTAGACGAGCTGCACCGCCTTCTCGCAGGCCGCGAGCGCCAGGCCGGTGAGCCGCAGCGCCCGCACCCGTTCGGCCGGCGCCGCCGGCCACAGGCTGCGCGCCGGCCCGGCGATCTCCTCGGCATGCTGCAGGATCAGGCTGGAATCCATCAGCGCCGTGCCGTCGTCCAGCATCAGCGTGGGCGCCTTGACGACCGGGTTGAAGCGGCGGAATTCGTCGATCTGCCGAAAGACCGACACGGGCCGCGACGCGAAGTCCAGCCCCAGCAATTGCAGCGAGATCGCCGTGCGCCGCACGTAGGGCGAATCGAGCATGCCGATGAGTTGCATCATTTCAGTTCTTCTTTCATTTCATGGGGCGCTTCACGCCACGCCCCCCTGGAAATTTATCTGCCATGGGACGCGAGGACCATCGACATGTTCTGCACGGATGCGTTAGAAATCCTGACATGACATCGCCGCAGCCCGACGCCCTCACGCCTACCGACATGCCGCCCTTGCAGGCGCTGCGCTGCTTCGAGGCGGTGGCGCGGCTCGGCAGCGTCACGCGCGCCGCCGAGGCGCTGCACGTCACGCACTCCGCGGTCAGCCAGCAGGTGAGGCAACTGGAGGAACTGCTGGGCCTCTCGCTCTTCGAGCGCGCAGGGCGCGGGCTGCGCCTCTCGGAGAACGGGCGCCTCTACGCACTGCAGGTGCGCGCCGCGCTGCAGGGCATCGGCGAAGCCACGCGCGCGCTGCGCATACGCCCGCGCGCCGGGGAGCTGGTGGTCGCGGTCGTGCCCTCGTTCGGACTGCACTGGCTGCTGCCGCGCCTGCCGCGCTTCCTCGCGCTGCACCCCGAACATCGTGTGCGCCTGCAGGCCAGCCTGGAGGTGCAGGACCTGCGCCAGGGCGCGGCGCACGTGGCCATCCGCATGGGCCAGGGCCCATGGGACGGGCTGGCGCAGCGACACCTCTTCGACGACGAGCTGCTCATGGTCGCGTCGCCGCACCTGAATGGCGGCGCCCTGCCCCGCACGCCGGCCGAGGTGCTGGCGTGCACGCGCATCCGCTCGGCCGAACCGTGGGCCCCGTGGTGCCAGGCCGCGGAACTGCCGGAGCCACCGCCCGCGGGCCGCCTGTGGATCAACGACTCCAACCTCTCGCTGGAGGCTGCGCGCCTCGGCCAGGGCGTGGCGCTGGAGCGGCGCAGCGTGGCCGATGCACTGCTGCGCCGCGGCGAGCTGGTGGCACTGACCGACATCCGCGTGCCCTACACCTACCCCTACTGGCTGGTGTGGCCCGAAAGCAGCGCTTCGGCGCAGCGCGAGGACTTCGCGCGCTGGCTGGAGGCCGAGGTCGCGGCGTACCAGCAGGCCTAACCGTCGTCGCCCAGGCGCACCTCGATGCGCACCGGCGCCGCCGAGGAGGCGCCGAGCTGTTCGCGCATCCACTTGTGCGCGAACTCGCGGATCGTCTGCTCGGCCATCGGCGCCTGGGCACGCAGGTACTCGGTGCGCCCGGCGCGGCGTTCGAGCTCGGGGCCAAGGTTGCGCATCAGCAGCGCCTGGTTGGCGGCACCGTCGGGCGCCAGCAGGCCGCCCTTCTCGCTGCGGAATTCGGCCTTGGCGAGCTCGACGGCCGGTGGCAGCAGCGGCTGCGGCGCCGGCACGCTGAGCACATAGCCGCTGCCGTCCGGCCGCAGCGTCCAGGTGTCCGCCAGCGGGATGCGGTAGGTGTAGTGCACCGGTGCGCGGATCGTTCCGAGGCGCTCGCCCAGCAGCCAGCCACAGTCGCGCCACAGGCAGGTGCGCGAGGAGCGCCAGCCGAATTCCTCCACCTTCACCAGCGTCGACACCTCCAGGTGGCCGCCCGGCGTGCGCAGCACCAGCACCTGCGTGGGGTCGAGCACCGGCACGGCCTGCTCCGAGCGCCCGAGCGGCGCGCGCAGGGGACCGAGCCAGGCGAAGGCCGCAGCGACCAGCGCCAGCACCGCGAGCAGCGCCGCCGCGGCCCAGGCGGTGCGCGCGCCGGTCCGCGGAGCCGATGACGGCGACGGCGCTTCAGGCCCCGGCATGGCGTCGGCCCCGTGCGGTCAATCGGTGGTGAACACCGTCAGCACGCCCGTATAGCCGTAGAGGTGATGCCGCGCGATCTCGCCGCCGGCGAAGAAGCCGGCCAGCGGCACGTCGCCCAGTGCGTGGCGCAGGATCTGCAACTCGGCGTGGGGCGCGCCGAAATGCGCGCCGCCGCGGCCCACGCAGCTGACGTACACGGCGCCGGCAATGCGCCGCGCGGGGTGCGGCGCGGCCTCGGCCTCGCCGGCGGCCACGGCCTGGGCCACGGCCAGGGTCTGCTCCTCGGGCTCGAGCTCCTCGCGGATCTCGGCACAGATGCGCATCAGGTCGGCGCGCGCCGCCACCGCATTGCGGCGGCACAGGCTCATGCGCATGCCGACCTCCACCTGGTCGGCGATGGCGATGCCGCGCCGGTTGGGGTCCAGGCCGATGATGTGGCGCACCAGCACGTCGGCGCCGAGGTCACCGGTGCGGCGGCGGCCGTCGGCCCCCGCAGCCACCAGGCCGACCAGCGTGGCGCGCACGGCGTCGATCGCCTCCTGCGGCTCCTCCAGCGACACCTTCAGCGTGTCGAGCAGCCAGTCCAGCGCCATCTGCTGGCCGACGCGCAGGATGAGGTTGCCGTCGGCCTCGGTGATCTCGCGCTCGGGCGAGATGGGCTGGCAGCCCTGCGTCACGCGCGACACCAGTCGCACCTGCGGCCCGAAGGCCACACCCGACAGGCCGCCGCGGAACACGCCGCTCGCCGCGCCCTGGCCGCGAATGGTGCCGTTGCCGCCGATGGCGAACTGCAGGCCCCCGCGGCGGCCCGAGGACAGGCCGCCGAAGAGGTAGCCGGTGTCGGTGCGGCCCGCCACCTCGGCGATCAGCTCGGGCAGCTCGGGCGTCTCGCCGTCGGCATGCACCAGCGCCGTGTGAGCGCGGAAGTGCTGGTTGGGGCCGTTGGCGCCGTCGCTGTCCGCCACCGCCAGCGGCGCCACGCCGGAGAACACGCGGTACTGGTCGGCCGGCAACGCGCACAGCAGCACGCTGATCGCCGGCTCGTCGACATACTCGACGTTGTTGGCGACGATGCCCAGGCCCACGGTGCCGGCCCAGTCGGTGACCTCGGGCAGTTCGGCACCGAAGTGCTCGAGGATGTCCTTGGCCTCGGCGGCGTAGTGATCGGTGATGTAGAGCAGGCCCAGCGTGGGCGCCGCCTCGTGGTCGGGCAGTGCCATCTGCGCGCGCAATTGCGCGAGCACCAGGCCGGCGGCCATGCGCCATTGCGGATGGGTGGCGTGGCCGGAGGGGAAGAGCTTCATGCGGACTTTCTCGGGCCGGCGACGACCGTCGCCGGCGATCGTGTGAGGGCTAGCCGCGCGTTCGCGACGCGGGGCGCTTCGCGGCCGCGGCCTTCTTCGCCGGGGCCTTGCGGGCCGGCGCTTTGGCGGCAGCGGCCTTCTTCTTGGGCGCCGCCTTGCGGGCGGCGACCTTGGGCTTGCCGGTCGAGGGCACGGCAGGCATCTTCAACTGCGATGCATCCTGCAACGCATTGCTCGCGATCTGCTGGAACTGCTGCGTGAGCGCGTTCCACCACTGCAGCGGATCGATCACGCCCGGCGCGTCGCCGGCGGGCTTGTCCGCAGCGGCACCGGCGGATTGGCCCTTGGGCGCGCGGGCGGCCGCGGGGGGCGGGCCGACCGGCGGCGCGTCCTCGTCCTCCACCGGCTCCTCGTCGACCTGCGGCTCGGGCGCCGGCGCCGGCGCGGCCGCCGGGGGCGCGCTGCCCGCCGCATCGCGCACCGCAGCGGCGGCGCTGGCGGTGGAACGGGTGAAGGCGTTGGCCAGGTCCTCCATGCGCACGTTCATGCCGCGCAGGGTCGACAGCGTCATCTTCTGCACCTCCAGCGCCTGGATGGTGGCCTTGAGCGCGTGCACGTTCTGCTCCAGCCAGTACTGCACGGTCTTGAGTTCGTTGATGCGCTTGTCGAGTTCTTCGACGCTCAGCGTGGGCGCGACCCAGTTCGACAGGCTCGGCAGTCCTGGCACCGTGCCGCTGGCCGCCGCGCCGGTGAGGCTCTTCAGGAAATCGAAACCCGGCACGAGCTGGCTGAAGGCGAAGGGTTTGGCGGCTTCGGTCATCGGAGGTCTCCTGAGCTGTGGTTCTGGGGTCGGGACAGGTCTCGCCAGCTTAACCCGAGTGCGCGTGTCCCAGACCGTCCATCCTCGGCGTCCGCCCGCGAGGACGCGGGCACTCGCTCAGTGTTTGTGCCCCGCCATCGCGCCCGGCGCGCCGGCCTGCACGGGCACCTGCAACGCCAGCGTGCTCTTCACGCCCTTGGCGTCCTCGAAGGTGAGGGTGAGCGGGACGCTCCCGCCGACGCGGATGGGCTGCTGCAGGTCCATCAGCATGACGTGGTAGCCGCCCGGCTTGAGCTCGACGGCTTGGCGTGCAGGCAGGTCGAGCGCGGGCACGCCGCGCATCTTCATGGTGTCGCCTTCCAGCTTCATCTCGTGCACCTCGGCCACGCCGGCCACGGGCGTGGCCACACCGACCAGCTTGAGCGGCGCCTGCGCCGTGAGCTTCATGAAGGCGCCGGTGCCGCTCTGGCCCGGCACGGCGGCACGCACCCAGGCGCCGCTGGTCTCGACGGGCGCTGCATTCTGGGCAAAAGCGGCCACGGCGCCCGCATACACGGCGCAGGCAGCTACGAATTTGGTAGCAAACGAAGGGGTCATGCGTGTTCCAGGGAAACAGAAGGATCAATCCTTGGTCGGCGGCGGACGGCCGACGGCCACGCTGATGAGATAACTGCCGGTCTGCGTGCAGACCTCGACCCAGCGCGTGAGCGCGCGATCGGTGGAGCCGTCGGTCTCGGTCACGAAGCGCAGCGCCGCCAGGCCGAGCGCGGTGCCGACCACAGACACCACGGCGAGAACGGCGATGGCGCGCACCGCACGCCACCGGCGCGGGCGCGGGCGCGAGCGCGAGCGCGCGCGGGGTGCGGGCGAGGCGTCGGGAGGCGGGCTCATTCGGCCACTGTCCATGCCAGCGCGGGGCACGTCAATGCTTATGGGCCCCGCCGGCTGCGGCGCCGGTCGGCGCGGCCTGCACCGGCGCCCGCACGAGCAGCGTGCTCTTCGCGCCCGTCGCATCCTCGAAGGTCAGCGTGAGCGGGATGACGTTGCCGGCGGCGATGGGCTGCTTGAGGTCCATCAGCATCAGGTGATAACCGCCCGGCTTGAGTTCCACGATCTGCCGCGCGGGCAGCTCGAGCGCGGGGACGGCGCGCATCTTCATGGTGTCGCCCTCCATCTTCATCTCGTGCACTTCGGCCACACCGGCCGCGGGCGTGGCGACGCCGACGAGCTTGAGCGGCACGCCGGCGGCCAGCTTCATGAAGCCGCCGGTGCCACTCTGGCCCGGTACCGCGGCGCGCACCCAGGCGCCGCTGGCATCGACCGGCGCGCCGCCGGGCGCCACCACGTTCAGGCGCGCGGCCGGGAAGGACAAGGTCTCGCCCGCCACGCCGGTGGGCAGCTGCGCCCAGTCGGCGCTGCCCACGTCGCAGGTCTGCAGCACGGCGAAGTACAGCGGGCCGGGCGCGGCGGGCAGCGTGCCGCGCATCAGGAACTCGCTCTTCCGGTCGCCGGGCAGGGCCTGCGCGGGGCTGTCGGCAGTCCAGCGGACAGTGCCCGTGCCGCTGCGGTCGATGTCGACCTTCCAGCCGGCGCGGGCCGGCACGTCCTGCAGCACGAAGCCGCGCGGCAGGCGCACCGTGAGGCCGGTGGTGCTGCGCGCGTCCTTGCAGGCATGGCCGACCTTGAGGGCGGCGTCGTAGGTGCTGCCGGCCACGGCGGGGCCGGGCTGCAGGACCACATGAGCAAGAGAGGCTGCAGCGCCCGTCAGCATTGCGGAAGCAGCGATGGTTTTAAGCGCAAATTTCATTGCGGTGGCTCCTGAGGTTCGGGTCAGAGGTCCCATTTCAGCGAGGCGGTGTACGTCCGCTGCGGATAGGGATGGAAGTTCCAGTACTGGTCGTTGTTGGCGTTGTCGATGCCGAAGGACGCCGACCACTGGCGGGTGATCTGGTAGCGCACGCGCAGGTCGACGGTGAAGTACTTGCTGGCGCCGAAGTAGGCGTCGGCGTTGACGTCGCTGTTGTCCAGGTTGGAGTACTGCCGGCCGCTGTAGCGCGCCGCCACGGTGAAGGCCCAGCGATCGTCGGGCTTGTAGGTGGCGTAGACGGTGGAGCGCCAGCGCGGCACGCGCGGCTGCCACTTGCCGACGCTGGCCGGGTTGTTGGCGTTGGCCACGGTCTTCGAATCGGCATACGTGAGGCTCGCGCCCAGGTCCACGCCCTTGAAGCCCCAGGCCGCGAACACATCCGTGCCGGTGTAGGCCAGTTCGACGCCGGTGGTGCGCACCTTGTCGACGTTCTGCACGCGCGAGACCGTGCTGTTGGGGATCAGCTGGCTGTAGAGCGCGTCCTTCGTCGTCTCGTGGAAGAGCGTGGCGCGGGCCAGGCCATTGCCGACATCCTTCTCCAGGCTGAGCTCGCCCGTCCACGACTTCTCGGGCTTGAGCGTCGGGTCGTTGATGAAGGACAGCGCGCCGCCCGAGGTGGCGCCGTAGAGCTCGCCCACGGTGGGGAAGCGCACCGCGCGGCCGACCGAGGCCTTGAGCACCGTATCGGCGGCCAACTGCCAGGCCAGTGCGGCCTTGGGCGAGAGATGCGACTCGCTGCGCTCGCCGTAGCGCTGCAGGCTGCTGGCCGTGGCGGTGAAACCGCTCGAGGCCTTCCAGTCTTCCCAGCGCAGGCCGAGCACGGCCTTCCAGTCCGGGGCGAAGCGCCAGGCGTCCTGCACCCAGGCACTGGTGGTCTGCGTGCGGCCACCCACGTCGCTCACGACCGACAACGGGTTGGCCGGCCCGGTGCGCCAGCTGCCGACCACGTTGTTCTTGTCGATCGCGAGCTTGTAGCTGTCGCGCCCAATGCCGAAGTCGACGATGTGCGCGCCCTGCGGGCCGCCCGGCCGCCAGGTGCCCTTGAGTGCCAGCGTGTTCCAGCCGGTGCCGTTCTGGTCCTGCAGCGTGCCGGCACCGCCGAAGGCCGCGAGCGGCAGCGCCACGGTGGGTGCGCGCTGCTGGTCCTTGTGGAAGTCGTAGAGGCTGGCGGCGACTTCCCAGTCGAACACGCCATTCGTGCGGCTCTTCACCGACAGACCATGCATCACGTGCGTCTGGTCGTCGTTGGTGAGCGGGAAGGCCGTGGGCGCCAGCTGGTAGCTGCGCCCGAGGATGTTGACGTTGCCGCTGTAGACCGGCAGGCCGTTGGCGGCCGTGAGGTAGCTCGCAGGACGGCCCTCGCCGGTGTTCTGCCACCAGCCGAGCGTGTAGGTCGCGCGCACGGTGGGCGAGATGTCGTAGGCCAGCTTGAGCTTGGCCTGGTCCTGCACCGTGTGGTACTGCGTGCCGGTGCCCAGGATGTACCAGGGCGTGTTGGTGGTGTTGAGCCCGCCCACGTAGCCCGCCACCGGCGTGCCGGCCGAGCCCACGCGGCCCGAGGCGGCCGTCGCGGTGGCGAAGGTCAGCGGCTGGCCCTCGCTGTCGGTGCGCGAAAGGTGCAGCCACCACGACCAGTCGCCGACCTTGCTGCCCAGCGAGGCGCTGGTCTGCCAGCTGTTGAAGGTCTGGCGGGTGTTGTACAGGTCGTTGGGCTGCGAGGAATAGCCGGCGCTCACGTGCGCCTCGAACTGCGTCGGCATGCGCGTCACGTAGTCGACCACCGCGCCCGCCGAGTTGCCGGGGTAGGCGGCCGAGAAGGGGCCGTACATCACGTCGACGCGCTCGATCTCCTCGGGCGACACCAGCCCCCAGCGCGGCGCGTAGTTGGTGCCGTTGGCGATGCCGTTGCCCAGGTAGTTGGACAGCAGGATGCCGTCGGCATACACGGCCGAGCGCGCGCTGTTGCCGGTGCCCGAGGCGCGCGTGGACAGGATGGCGTGGTTGTAGTCGCCGATGTAGCGCTTGCGCACCAGGAGGCTGGGCAGGTACTTGAGCGCGTCCTCGCTGTCGGTGGCGTTGATGCGCGTGTCGATCTCCTCGCGCGTCACGCCTTCGATGGTGGTGGGGATCTGCGTCGGCAGCGAGGTCGGCTGGCCGCCGGTGACGGTGACGATGCCCAGCGACTTGGTGCGCTCGGGCGCGTCGTCGGCGGGCGCGGCCTGCTGGGCGATGGCTGCGCTCCAGCCGCAGGCGACGATGGGAACTGCAGCAGCGCCAATGGCGCGCGACAGCACGGATCTCTTCATGGATGAACCCTCTGCGGCCCGAAGCATGCGGGGCCGCGCTTGCGAATGAAATCGCGCCGCAGCGCCCGTGGGACGGGCGCAGGACGCTACGAAATCAATAGCAAATCAGAGGACCGGAGGCCCGCGCGCCGGCAGCGGCGCGGCTGTGGCCGCCGCGATGCGCGCGGCGGGGATGGACTGCAGCGCATGCCCGAGCGGCTGCGGCTGGGGCAGTTGCACAACGGGCGGTGCCGGCGGCGGCGCGCCGGTCAACACGCACAGCGGGCAGTCGAGGTGCGAGGCGCCCATCTCCTGCGCGCCGTCGTCGGTCTTGACGACCACCTTCACCGCGCCGGCGCTGGAGCACACCACTTCCATCGCCTGCGGGTTGATCACCGGCGAGGCGATCGCGGCACCCAGCGACAGCACGAACCACAGCAGCACGAGGCGGCCGAGCAGGCGGACGCTGTGCAGACGGAAGCGGTGGTTCGGGGACATGGGCAGCGCGATTATGAGGGCGTGAAGGGCTGGGCCGTGCGCCGCCCCCGGCGGAACGCGATGACGCGCCGGCCGATCGGCCGGCAGAATCGCCTCCCACCCACAGCAGCGCCCTGCCCATGACGCTTTCCTGCCCCATCCCCACGCGCGGTGCTGCCTGCCTCCTGGGAGCTGCCCTGCTGCTGGCGGGCTGCGACAACAGCAGCAGCTGGTCAAGATCCTTCAACAGCTCCTTCCGCGAGAAGTACATCGAGACCTGCGTGGCCGAGGCCAGCCAGCGCGGCAAGGCGCGCGGGCTGCAAACGACGGACTGGACCGGGGTGTGCACCTGCATGGCGGACCAGATGCTGGCCGCCTCGCCCAACCCGGTGCGGCTGCTGCTCAACGCCAACGACGACGCGCAGATCGACGCGGCGGCGAAGAAGTGCGTGTGAGGCGGGGCGGCGGCGCTTTCAGCCGACCGGGGCCCCGCCGTGGCGCATGTCCCAGCTGACCGCGTCCTCGCCCGTCACGACGAAACCGAGCCGGTCGTAGAGGCGGCGCGCCGGGTTCGTCTTGATGACCTTGAGCGTCAGGGCCTTGCCCTCGCCCCGGGCCCGCGCGAGCAGGCCGGCGATCAGCTGGCTGCCCAGGCCTCGGCGCTGGAACGCGGGGCGCAACAGCAGCAGGTGCAGGTGGTGGGCGGTGGCGTCCTGCGCGACGTGCAGGGCCCCGGCGTCGTGGCCGGACAGCAGCACGATGCGCCAGCCTGCCAGCGGCAGGGCGGCGGCCATGTTGCGCCGCTGCCATTCCTCGTCCCAGCCCCAGGCCCATTCGACGTGCGCGCGCAGGGTGTCAGCGTAGAGATCGAAGAGGAAGGACCGGTCGGCATCGCGGGCCGGGCGCAGCGTGAAAGCAAGCTCCGTCATGCCGATCCGCTGCCCGGTCCGTCACTCGGAGCCCGCTCAGTGGCTCGAAGGGATCGCGCAGCCGCCTTTGGAGACACTGAACAGGCCCTCATCGTGCGGGCGGTACTACTCGCGTGACCGTGAAGCCGCGCTGCGTCAGCAAGGTGACCAGCCCGGCCGGCCCGACCATGTGCAACGCGCCCACGGCGGCGAAGACGCGCTGGCCGCGCTCGTGAAGGACCGCGATGCCGTCGGCCAGGTGCGGGTTGCGGTCGTCGAGCAGCCTTTTCATCATCGCGCGCTCGGCCGGGGTCTGCATGCATTCGCACCAGCGTTCGTAATCCGCCAGGCGCGGCAGGTCGCCGCGCGACCACATGTCGGCCAGCTCGAGCATGCGCTGGCGCAGCTTGCCGTTCTCGAGTTCGGCGAGCGCGTCGTCGACCTGCTCGGCTTCTTCGCGGGCGCTGTCGGCGGTGAAGAGCGCAAGCTGCGCCTGGACGCTTTCGAGCGCCACCAGCGGCAGCTTCGCGCGGCGCGCGTAGCCGGCCAGCACGGTGTCGATGGCGAAGTCGGTGTAGAGGCCGTCGGCGCGCGCCACGTAGCCCGCCAGGGCGGTGGTCTGCAGGATGGGCTGGAGCGTCAGGTGCGGGTCGCCGGGCTCGCGCGCGCAAGCGGCGGCCCACTGGCGGTTGAGGCGTTCGACGCGTGCCGGCGTCATCACCTCGGCGCGCCGCACCGGGTCGCCGGGCGCGAAGAGGGGCTGCATGGCGTCGGTATCCAGCGGGTCGAGCTCGAGCGCGACGGCGTCGCTCTGCCTAAGCGCCTGCGCGATGCGCGGCCCCGGCACCACCCAGGCGGCGCGGCCCAGGTGCAGCGTGCCGTAGAGCCAGGACGTGCGTCCATCCTTCACGATGCGCCACAGGTAGCCGCGGTCGACCGGCCGGCGGCGCGCCTGCTCGAGCAGCTGCGGCGTGAGGCGCGCTTCGGCCGTGGGCGGGCAGGCCGGCGCGGCGGGCTGCGCTGCGGCCGCGGTGCCGGCGAGGGCTAGCCCGCAAAAGGCTGCGCACACGGCGCGTGCAGCGAAGGTCCTCAGGATCGACAAGGGGAGCGGCATGGGTCGGGGTGGCGCGCGAGAGGCGGGGTGCCGCGATTCTCCTGCGGCGAGGCGCTGCCTATGATCGCGCCATGCACAGCATCTTCCACCTGGCCTTCAATGTGCGCGACCTCGACGCGGCGCGCCGCTTCTACGGCGACGTGCTCGGCTGCGCCGAGGGGCGCAGCACCGACACATGGGTCGACTTCGACTTCTTCGGCCACCAGATCTCGCTGCACCTGGGCGAGCCTTTCGCCACCGCGCGCACCGGCCACGTGGGCGACGTGCTGGTGCCGATGCCGCACTTCGGCCTGATCCTGCAGTTGGACGACTGGCAGGCGCTGGCGCAGCGGCTGGAGGCCGCCGGCACCGACTTCGTGCTGAAGCCGCAGGTGCGCTTCGAGGGACAGCCGGGGGAGCAATGGACGATGTTCTTCTGCGACCCCTTCGGCAATCCGATTGAGGTCAAGGGTTTTCGCTCGCTGGCGACGGTCTACGACAAATGAAGACCCGCGTCGGCTTGCGCTCTCGCCTCGGGTCGGCGATCGCTGTGCTGTGCCTTGCAGCGGGCACTGCCCACGCGGTACAGGACTGCGAGCTCAACGGCCAGAGCGTGAACCCCGCCAACGGCAACACCACGGCCGGCAAGACCGGTCTGATGCGCTGCAAGGACCGCGACAGCGCCGTGATTCAGCGCGAGCAGGAGCTCAGGAACGGCGTCTTCATGGGGCTGGTGCGCTTCTACGAGCAGGGCAAGCTCGCCAAGGAGCACAGCGTCAACGCCAAGGGGAACATGGACGGCCGCGCGCGGGAGTTCGCGCCGTCGGGGCAGGTCGTGCGCGAGGCGAGCTACGACGACGGGCACGCCGTCGGGCTCGTGCGCAGCTTCTACCCGTCCGGGCCGTTGCGGCGCGCGTCCTTCCACGAGGAGCCCGGCGGTGAGCGCGCATCGGCCGAGTTCACCGAGCGCGGCCAGCTGTCCGCATTGCGCTGCGCCGACAAGCCGCTGCTGGCACCTGCCTTCGACGACGCGCGGCCCTGCGGCCATGCGGGCCCCACGCCGTCGACGGTCGAACTCTTCGACGGCAAGGGCATGCTGCGCTCGCGCCTGGGCTTCACGGCCGGCAAGCGCGTGCGGGCCGAGGAGTTCTACGACAACGGGCAACCGTCGGCGCAGATGGAGCAGTCGGGCAACCAGCGCATCGAGCGCCGCTTCTCGAGCGAGGGCGTGAAGCGCCGCGAGGTGGTGTCGCTGCTGGTGGAGCGCGGCGCCGTGCGCCAGCGCGAGGCGGAGTTCTCCGAGCGCGGCACGCTGGTGCGCGAGCAGCGCTGGACGCCCGAAGGCGAAGCGGTGGGCGACGACAGCTACTACCTGAACGGCCAGCCGCGCAGCAAGGCCGTCTACAGCGGCAGCGGCGACACGCGCGTGCGCGAGGTGACGGAGTACTTCGACAACGGCCAGCGCGCCGCGCAGGGCCGCTACACCGCCGCGGGCCGCGGCCGGCAGTTGCCCACCGGCACGCACCAGCGCTTCAACGAACAGGGCCGGCTCGTGGCGGAATCGACTTTCGATGCCAGGGGGCGCGTGACGCGCGAGCGCACCTGGGGCGACGACGGGCAGTTGCAGCGCGACGACGAGGTGTTCGAGGACGGGTCGCGCAAGGCGTACGCGAGGTAGGCCCTCGTCAAACGATCGCCATGTGCTCGGTGCCGGCCGCCAGGTCGGTCGAGCGCGCACGCTGGCTGCCCAGCTTGATCTGCAGACGCAGGTCGTTCGCCGAGTCGGCGTTGCGCAGCGCGTCCTCGAAGGAGATGGTGTGCTGCTCGAACAGGTCGAACAGCGCCTGGTCGAAGGTCTGCATGCCGAGGTTGCGGCTCTTCTTCATGATCTCCTTGATCTCGCCCACCTCGCCCTTGAAGATGAGGTCGGAGATCAGCGGCGTGTTCAGCAGGATCTCGACCGCGGCGGCACGGCCACGGCCGTCCTCGGTCGGCACCAGGCGCTGCGAGATCAGGCTGCGCAGGTTGAGCGACAGGTCCATCAGCAACTGGGCGCGGCGCTCTTCGGGGAAGAAGTTGATGATGCGGTCCAGCGCCTGGTTGGCGCTGTTGGCGTGCAAGGTGGCCATGCACAGGTGGCCGGTCTCGGCGAAGGCGACGGCGTGCTCCATCGTCTCGCGGTCGCGGATCTCGCCCATCAGGATCACGTCGGGCGCTTGGCGCAGCGTGTTCTTCAGCGCCGCTTCCCACGAATCGGTGTCGATGCCTACTTCGCGTTGCGTCACCACGCAGTTCTTGTGCGGGTGCACGAATTCCACCGGGTCTTCCACGGTGACGATGTGGCCCTGCGAGTTCTCGTTGCGCCAATCGATCATGGCGGCCAGCGTGGTCGACTTGCCCGAGCCCGTGGCGCCCACCAGGATCACCAGTCCACGCTTGGTCATGGCCACGTCTTTCAGCACCTGCGGCATGTTCAGGCCGTCGATGGTCGGCAGCTTGGCCGGAATGGTCCGCAGCACCATGCCCACCTTGCCCTGCTGCACGAAGGCGTTGACCCGGAAGCGACCCACGCCCGAGGGCGAGATGGCGAAGTTGCATTCCTTGGTGCGCTCGAACTCGGCCGTCTGCCGGTCATTCATCACCGAGCGCGTGAGCGCCAGCGTATGCTGGCCCGACAACGCCTGCTGCGACACCTTGGTCACCTTGCCGTCGATCTTGATGGCAGGCGGGAAGTCGGCCGTGATGAACAGGTCGGACCCGTTGCGGCTGACCATGAGCTTGAGCAGGTCGGTGATGAACTGGCTGGCTTGATCGCGTTCCATGGAAGCTCCGATATTCAAATAAGACAAGGCGGCCGAGCGCCGGGCCGCCCCAAGCCGGCCGCGCCTCCCCCTCGGGGGGTGGAGTTACACGAAGCGCAGCGGAGTGAAAAGCCGGGGGGCTTCATGACTAGCCGGGGAAGTTTTCGGGGATCTTGGCTTTGCCGCGGGCTTCGGCGGCGGAAATCACGCCACGGCGAACCAGGTCCGTCAAGTTCTGGTCCAACGTCTGCATGCCGGCGCCCTGCCCCGTCTGGATGGACGAGTACATCTGCGCCACCTTGGCCTCGCGAATCAGGTTCCGGATCGCGGGGGTGCCCAACATGATCTCGTGCGCCGCCACGCGGCCCGAGCCGTCCTTGGTCTTGCACAGCGTCTGCGAGATCACGGCCTGCAGCGACTCGGACAGCATGGCGCGGATCATTTCTTTCTCTTCACCCGGGAACACGTCGATGATCCGGTCGATGGTCTTGGCGGCTGAAGAAGTGTGCAGCGTGCCGAAGACCAGGTGGCCCGTCTCGGCGGCGGTCATCGCCAGGCGGATGGTTTCGAGGTCGCGCATTTCGCCCACCAGGATCGCGTCCGGATCCTCGCGCAGCGCCGAACGCAGCGCGTTGGCGAAGGACAACGTCATCGGTCCCACCTCGCGCTGGTTGATCAGGCACTTCTTCGACTCGTGCACGAACTCGATCGGGTCTTCCACCGTGAGGATGTGGCCGTATTCCGTCTCGTTGAGGTAGTTGATCATCGCGGCCAGCGTGGTCGACTTGCCCGAGCCCGTGGGGCCCGTGACCAGCACCAGCCCGCGCGGCTTGAGCGCCAGTTCGCCGAAAATCTTGGGCGCGTTGAGCTGCTCCAGCGTGAGGATCTTGGACGGGATGGTCCGGAACACGGCCGCCGCGCCGCGGTTCTGGTTGAAGGCGTTGACGCGGAAGCGCGCGAGGCCCTCGATCTCGAAGGAGAAGTCGACCTCCAGGAACTCTTCGTAGTGCTTGCGCTGGCCGTCGCTCATGATGTCGTACACCATGGCGTGCACCGCCTTGTGGTCGAGTGCGTCGACGTTGATGCGCCGCACGTCGCCGTGCACCCGGATCATGGGCGGCAGGCCTGCAGACAGGTGCAAGTCCGACGCCTTGTTCTTGACGCTGAAGGCCAGCAGTTGGGTGATGTCCACGCGCGGTTCCTCGGTTGGCTAGACGTCCGAATCGGCTGAAATCCAGCTTCGTGACGTTTTGATACGCTTTTGAAAGATTATGACGACGATCCGCGACAACCTCCAACAAGTACGTGCTCGCGTCGTGAAAGCGTGCACAGCCGCGGGCCGGGATGCAGCCGGCGTGCAACTGTTGGCCGTTTCCAAGACCTTCGGCCCCGAGGCCGTCCGCGAAGCCCGCGCCGCCGGCCAGCGCGCCTTCGGCGAGAACTACGTGCAGGAAGGGCTCAGCAAGATCGAGGCCCTGGCCGACCTGCGCGCCGAACTGGAATGGCATTGCATCGGCCCCCTGCAGAGCAACAAGACGCGCTCGGTGGCCGAGCACTTCGACTGGGTGCACAGCGTGGACCGGCTCAAGATCGCGCAGCGCCTGTCGGAGCAGCGCCCGGCCGGGCTGCCGCCGCTGCAGGTGTGCCTGCAGGTGAATGTCGACGGCGGCGCCAACAAGTCTGGTGTGCCGCCCGAGGAGGCCCTGGCGCTGGCCCGCGTGGTGGCCGAGCTGCCCCGTTTGCGGCTGCGCGGGATCATGGCGATTCCCGAGCCTGCTCCTGATTTCGTAGCGCAGCGCGCCCTGTTCATGCGCGCTGCAGCCGTTTTCGACCAGATTCGCGAGGCGGGTGTCCCGCTCGACACCCTCTCCCTGGGCATGAGCGCCGACCTGGAGGCAGCGATCGCCGCGGGCAGCACGATGGTGCGGGTAGGAACGGCGATCTTTGGCGGGCGGCCCCAGCCCATCACCCGTTCGGGCTGAGCCTGTCGAAGCCCGCCCCGATAGTCACGCCGCCCGCAATCCCCCCAGCTGCTCCCGCGCAATCGCGTGCCCCAACTGCGCCGCCCGCCGCAGCCAGCGCAGGCTCTCCCCATCATCCTTGGCGATGCCGACGCCCCGGGCTGACAACACCGCCAGCCACTGCATCGCGTCCGCACTTCCCCGCTCGGCCGCCTGCTGCAGCCAATACGCCCCCAGATCGTTGCGGTCGGCCAAGCAGAACATCTGGCCCAACTCCGCCTGCGCCTCGGCGTGGCCCATGCTGGCCTGCATCAGGAGCGGCTCCATGTCCGACGTGAAAGCAATGGCCGCAGCGGGCAGTACATCTTGCAGCACCAGCCGCGTCTGCAACCCGGCGTCCGGCCCTACCTGCCGCACCGCGCCTTCTTCCAGCCGGCGCATCCACGTGCGCTTGCTCCGCCGGTCCGTGATGGCCATGGCTGTTTCGATGGTGATGGTGGGGAGTTCTGTCATGCGCGCTGGACGTCGAATGACGCGATTCTGGCACGCGCTGTCACGCCAAACGTGACACGCTGGCGCGGCAAAGGCGCCATCGCCGTTACAGATGAATACAAAATCACACTTTCACCGGCGCATTGCGGCTGGCACGCGGACTGCAAAGAGATGGCACCGAGGCGGTGACCCGTCACGGATCACCCACCCCAAGGGCTTGTCGTTTCTTCAAGGAGTTAGTTCAAATGAACCGTCGTTCCATCGCACGTAATGTGCAAAAGGGTTTCACCCTGATTGAATTGATGATCGTTGTGGCGATCATCGGTATTTTGGCTGCCGTTGCGCTGCCAGCCTATCAAGACTACACAACGCGCGCCAAGGTTAGCGAAGTCGTTGCAATGTCGGCTCCTGCGAAGCTCGCGGTTGCGGAAACCGCTTCTTCGTTCGGTGCATTGGCATCGGTGACCGCCGCCAATTCCGGGTACTCCTTCCCTGGCGCCACTAAGTATGTCAGCAATGTGGCGATCACCAACGCAACCGGTGTTGTCACTGTCACCTCTACCGTTCCCGGCGCGACTGGCAACATCGTTCTGACGCCGACCGTTGTTGGCACCTCGGGTCAGTTGACTTGGGTCTGCACCACAACCATCGCCAAGAAGTCGCTAGTCCCCGCCGAGTGCCGCGGCTGATGCAAATAAATTAAAGGCGAAAACGGACCCATATTTTCAAGGCGGCCATCTGGCCGCCTTTTGCGTCCAAAGTAAGAAAGTCCTAGAAGCATGACTGCTGAACGCGGCGCTATGATTCAGCGGAATAGCTTTTATACGCTAAGTCTTATTGCCGTATTTGCGTGGGTTTGGTTTGCTGGCAAGGATCTGCCATGGGATACGGTGCACTATCACCTTTATGCTGGCTATAGCGTATTCAATGATCGCTTAGGCGTTGACTATTTCGCCGCCGGCGGCCAAGCGTATCTCACTCCCTACTCATATGTGCCTCTATATTTGATGGCGCAAGCAGCTTGGCCATCTCTTGCTGTAGCTGCAGTATTCGCATGCATGCATGTCGTCATCCTGTGGATGACGTGGGAGCTAGCCCGTGCAGTGAGCCGTCGATCCGACGGGAGCACTTCTGCGCTTGCGGCTTGGGGAGCCGCAGCATTCGCCTTTGCGAACCCTGTCTTGTTGCAAGAGCTCGGATCCTCATTCAACGACGTGACCACGGGAGCGTTGGCCATGGGAGGATATGTTGCATTGGCCAGCGCGTTTTTCGGACAGGCGCCATGGAAGGTGGCTGCAGCAGGCTGCCTTCTCGGTGCAGCTGCCGCACTCAAGCTGACCAACCTCATTTTCGCGCTTGTCCCGGCCCTTCCTATGGTGGTCGGCTGCGTGGCCGGTGTGCGTAACCGCGCAAAAATTCTGTTGATTTTCGCGACATCGGTTATCGCAGCCATGTTGTTGATTGGGGGTCCATGGGCGTGGGCCCTTTGGAAGGAGTTTAGAAACCCGTTTTTCCCTATGTTCGACGGATTTTTTAACCCGCAACCAAACCTTGGCGCTGCCGCGACCGCTCAGCGGGATATGTCTTTTGCTGCCAGACTCATAAACACCCTCAACTCGATACGTGACCCCAGGTTTCTTCCCTCATCTCTTACTGAAGCGCTGCTCAAGCCTGTCGACATCGCCACTGCCGGCCGCAAAATCCATACGGAAACAATGGCCGCCGACGCCCGTTATTTGGCAATTCTTATAGTTCCATTCTTATGCCTGATCCACGCATTGAGATCGCGTAAGTACCCGATCCCACAGCCTCAGAATTCAAACACGAGCGTGAGAGCTCTGACCTATTTGGCGCTTTCACTATCGGTGTCGTGGACCTTATGGATTTGGATCAGCGGTAACAGCCGGTACGCCTTGCCCCTAGCGTGCATAACCTCGGTCGTGTTTGCCGCCGGCGTGCAGTTTTCACTTTCCTTCAAGCCTATTGCAGTCAGGTGGGTGCTGGGCGCCGCACTTGCAGTTCAAGTGCTATTTTTGGCGACCGCCGCGGACTTTAGGTGGGGCGCTCAGCCCTGGGATGGCCCATGGATTCAAACGAAAGTTCCGATCGAGCTACAGAAAAAGCCATTTCTTTATTTATTATTAGATTCACAGTCGCAATCCCTTTTGTTTCCTCATCTTGCGGCAGGATCGGCATTTGCCGGGCTAGCTCCCGACGTCGACCCTAAAAGTCAGTACGGACAACGTCTAAGCCACTTGATTGCCGAACACTCCCCCAATGTGCGCATGTTGACGCTGGTAAAAGCATTGGCGCCCGATGGACAGCCTGTTGCTCCAGCAGTATCCACTTTCGACTTCCCATTAAGGCGATTCGGCTTGCAAGTGGACACAAGCGATTGTGCCTATTTGCAATATCGAGGTGACCCCGGCGTCATCAACTACTCGAAGTCTCAGGACGGCGCCCGAGATCAAGTACACGTCTACACTTGCCGGGTCATACGCGGGAGCGGTATTGATGGCGGCGAACTTGCTGGCAAGCGTTTGGCCGACGAGGTCCTAAATCGCGTCGAAGACGCCTGTGACGGGCTACTGCCTTCTCAATCAAATTCGAGCGTGCGCAGCGGTTCCATATGGCGCCGCAACTACGCGGACACCGCGGCGTGGGTCAACGACGACGGGTGGGTGCGTTTCACCGATTTGTTCCGGGGCGGAGGTGATATCGCCGGGCTGGGCAGTGCCGAGGAATGGTTGACTTCGCCGCCCAAACTGAGGTGTTGGCGATCGAAAGGGCGCTACTATGTGGAAAGAGTGGACCACTAATCCTAGAAGCTTGATGAATTCGGAGTCTGCCGAAATCGAGTTGACCATCCTGATGCCCTGCCTCAACGAGGTGCGGACTCTACCGTCATGTATTGCGAAAGCGCGGGAATTTCTCGTGCAAAACCATATATGCGGCGAAATACTGATAGCTGATAATGGTTCGGTTGACGGATCGCGGTCAGTTGCGTTTGCTCAAGGCGCTCGAGTTATCGATGTGGCCGTCCGCGGCTACGGCGCCGCACTCATGGCAGGGATAGCCGAGGCGCGAGGCCGCTACATCGTCATGGGTGATGCCGATAGCAGCTACGACTTCAGCGCGCTTTCAACGTTCGTTACCGAGTTGCGCTGCGGACACCACCTTGTAATGGGTAATCGCTTTCGCGGAGGCATCAAGCCTGGTGCAATGCCACCTCTGCATCGCTATCTGGGCAACCCTGTACTCAGCTTTCTTGGGCGCCTATTCTTCAAGTCTCGTATTCGCGACTTTCATTGCGGGCTGCGAGGCTTTGATCGGCAAGCGATCCTTAACTTGAGGCTTCAATGCGAGGGGATGGAGTTCGCTAGCGAAATGGTAGTGAAGGCAGCCTTGAGTGAATTGCGTGTCACCGAGGTACCTACAACCCTTTCGCCGGACGGTCGTGATCGCCCGCCCCATTTGCGCACTTGGAGGGACGGCTGGCGACATCTCCGGTTTCTACTTCTGTTTACGCCGCGCTGGCTGTTTTTATACCCAGGCGCGGCATTGGCGCTCCTTGGTGTGATGCAACTCGCGCTTGCCCAGCTTCACCCGAGCACTTGGGGCCGATGGCCCATAGGCATCCACACGCAGTTGTTTGCTGCCGCCGGCATGGTGCTAGGCTATCAAACGATGCTGTTCTCCATGGGCGCAGTGCTTGCCCGCCAATTCGCGCAACTCAACACCCCACATCCGCGCGAGCGATGGGCCCTGCGCGTGGCTCGGAGCGCTTGGCTGCCGTTAGGAGGAGCGGTGGCAGCGCTCATCGGATTCGCGCTGTGCGCCAGCCTCACTTGGCAATGGGGCTACTCGGGCTTCGGAGCACTCGACCCTGAAACCGCGATGCGACAGATCATCCCCGGCGTGGCGCTACTACTGATCGGCACCCAATCAGTGTTGGCTTCGGTGTTTTTCGCGGCGTTGCGTGGCGCCTTTGAATCGCGCCCGCGCTCTTAGCGCCTCTCCACCATATGAAAGGCGAGAGCGCAGTGCGAAGCGAGGGTGCTACGCCCCAAGTCGTCGTCCTGATGTCGACCTACCAGGGCGAACGTTATGTGCGCCAACAACTCGAGTCCATCCTCGCACAATTGCCCCAGGCTGGCCGAATCATCGTCCGTGACGACGGGTCGCACGATCGGACCGCAGATGAAGTGGCCGCAGTCGAAGACCACCGCGTTACTTTGCATCGCGGAAGCAATCTCGGTTTTGGGCCGAGCTTCCTGACATTGCTGATGCTCGTCCCTCCACACACTGACATGGTGATGTTTTCGGACCAGGACGACGTCTGGCTACCCGGCAAGATCGAACGAGCCTGGCTCCATTTGAGAAACCTCAGGGATCGGGCAGCCCTCTATGCCAGCGCCCAGATGCTGGCAGACGCAGATTTGCGACCGCTGCACCCAACACCGCCGTGGCCGCGCCCTCCAACGCTCGCCAACGCGCTGATGGAAAACATCGTCACGGGTTGTACAGCAGCAATCAACCGACCCGCGATTGACCTATTGCAGCAAGCGGGCGTCCCGGCCGGGGTGCACTTTCACGATTGGTGGATGTATCTTGTTCTGAGCGCGTTTGGGACGGTGGTGTACGACGACAAGCCGACGCTGTTATATCGGCAACATAGCGGCAACGTCATTGGACATGGCGCCGGGTGGATCGGCCGGCAATTGCGCATGGCGTCATTTCTGCTGCGCCATGACTGGATTGGCATTCTTCTTGGCCAAGTGCAGGCACTACTGCGGTGTTACGAAGAGTCGCTGCCCACGTCCACACGCGATGTCGTGCTTGCACAGTTTGGCATCGAAAACCGAGGGGTCACTCCACGTTGGCGCGTGATCTTCAGCATACGGCGCTCGCGGCAAAAGGTGGTACACGAGCTGCCTCTGCGCCTGCTGCTCACACTGCACAAACTTGGGGTGCGGCGGCAGAGCGGCCGCACGCTCTGAAAAAGCATGATGGATCCGCATGCGATTGATGCCACTTCTGCTGCCGGTTACCGATGCACCCGCCGCCATGCAAGAAATGCTCGATACCGAGCCCAAGCCACCCACCCAGCCCAAGCGCCCCCGTGGCGTTGCGCCACACGTCTAACCTCGTCAAGATCAGGGCGCGCACTGACGCCATCAGGTTCAGCAAACGATCGAAATCTCTCGACCCGCTTGGCCCGCATCCCCGCGTGGAGCAGCCGCAGATTAAAGTCCCAGTCGGCGAATATTTTCAAAGTTTCGTCGAATGGCGGATACCGGTATGACGACTTATGGATCAACAGTGATTGATGGTGTGCCGTATTGCGAAAGCGCATACCTGAGTCCCACCGCGAAACAAATAATTTGTTGCCCACCATGCAATCACCGATGATGACGGGTATGGGGCGGCCGCGATTATCAATCATATCAGCTGTCGTGGGAAGTGAGAGAACCCTGTCGCCAGCACCCAAAAAAAGGATGTATGAATTCTCTGGAGCTGCTTGCCACCCCTTGTTCATTGCATCGTATATGCCTTTGTCTGGCTCACTGGCGCAGTGAAATAGCGCATCGCGCCAGCAATCAAGCACCATAAAAGTACCGTCGCTAGAGTCTCCATCAATGACAATTATCTGAACACGGGGATCACCGAGCGCTTGAATGTCTGACAACGTCCTCTCAAGAAGAGTGCGCGCATTTCGACAGACAATCACAATCATGATTGTGCAGCAATACTGTTCGTCGTCGTCATTGCCATCAAGTGTGAGCATATATCAAATCGCTATTTTTAACTTCGATTATCTACGAATTTCTACAGGCACGTCAAAAGTGCAATATAAAAGGTGTCCGCTTCGCAATGAGCCAAGGGCTTGGGGATCTGCGCTATCTTATTTAACCGGAACATAGGCATGGGAATGTTGAGAGCTATCCAATCAATGACGCGGCGATTCGGCGTCGACGTCGTTCCATATAATGCTGGCGAACATCCGGTAGCACGTCGGCAACGCCTAATGGAGATCAGTTCTATTGATACAGTTTTAGACATCGGCGCAAATAGGGGGCAGTTCGGTGTCGAACTCCGCCGGATGTTTGGATACCGCGGCCGGATCATCTCGTTTGAGCCACTAAGTACAGCATTTCGGCAATTAGAAATAACATCTCGGCACGATCAAAATTGGAAAATCTTTAATTGGGCGCTTGGCGAGCAGCGCGGCATCCATAGGATTAATATTGCATCAAATTCGGAGAGTAGCTCACTCTTGGAGATGCTGGGTTCACACTTGGAAGCCGCACCACAATCCAAGTATATTGGATCAGAGACGGTTCACGTAGAAACATTGGACGACATTTTTGAACAGCTATGCGTGGAAGCACAAAGCATATATATGAAAATAGATACTCAAGGGTACGAAACCCAAGTATTGCGCGGCGCCAAAAAAAGCCTGAGCCTGATTGACACAATCCAATTGGAGATGTCATTGACCCCTCTATATAACGGACAACCATTATTCAATGAAATATGCACAAACCTTATTGAACAAGGATACTGTTTGGTCGGTTTGGAGAACAATTTTGGCAATGCTCAAACCGGCAGGTTACTACAGGTCGACGGAATATTCCGCCGCTACCCGCCCTCTTAGATGGCAGAGCCACACCGGTGTCTATCTTTCGTTGGCGAGAGTTGTGATTACATTGAATCGCTTTAATTATGCTGCGCGCTTGCCGCCGTCCATTCGTACGAGTCCGGCGCGGACTACTTTGGCTTCGTGTGAATGAGTGTCTTGGCGGATCGGGTGTTTCGGATGAGCCCACACTTTCACCGCGCACTTTGGTCAGTTCTGGAACTGATCTGCACAATCGGCGGCCAAGCCGCAATCACTCCCTTACTGTTAAGGCGTTTGGACCCTCAAGAGTTCAGCTTATGGGTGATCGCGCAGACCGCATTGGTTGCTTCGGCAGCGATGTCGTGGGGTATGGGCCAAGCGCTGTTTCCTGTGCTAGCTAGAGCTGAGGCCGCCGGCGAACGTAGCGCCACGAGGAAAGCCCTGTTACTGTTTGTAAGACAGACAATCTTGACCATCACTTGCCTAATACCCGTGGCTCTCGCGGCCATAGCTTCAGGTTGGAGACCTCATTCGTTAGACAACGAACTTCCGCTTGATCTGTTTACGGTCGCGATCGCAATGTTCATTTGGTCTGGTGTGACCGAAATCGACAATGGATTATCTTTAGCGCTAAAGGCTAGAGGCCGCTTTGACCTGCCCGCGTTGCTCGAGGGATCGACTCGAGCTGCCTTCTTTGGGCTAACGTATGCGGTCGTCCCTGCGGGCGGCGCTGCTGCATTGCCTATCGCTTTGGCGATTTCAATGACGCTTGCGAAAGGCGTTTTCAAATGGATTGCATTGAATCCGTCTGGTCATTCTAAACCCATTGATTCCGCGCATACAACCGCAATCGCTGACAGGGTTCGCGGAGAATTACGAACGTCAGGGCATTGGATTTGGCTAAGCCTTGTCGGCGCACTAATGTTCAATGCAATTGACCGGTGGCTGGTGGGCGCTTATCTTGGAGCGCAATTATTGGTGGTTTACGCGACTTGCCTGCAAATTGCGCAAGCGCCTCACTCAATCGTGGCGGCTATAGGACAGCCATTGATAGGGTGGGCCGCTGCATTCAGGGAAAAGGGTCAGGATCTCACGCTGTGGGCGCCACTTGGGATCGCGACACTACTAGCCGGGATTCCTTCAGCAATATTGCTGATCTTCTTGGAGCCTTTAATGGCGGCGTGGATTTCCAGCGACTTTGCGACAAATAACCTGAGCACCGCACGGTACCTAACACTTGCATTTCTTGTGTTGTCGATGAATGTGCCTGCTTATTACTGCCTTCTGGGACTCGGCCGCACGCGCACTGCCACATTGCCCATTCTTTTCGCTAGTGCCGTCTATACCGCCGGGTGCGTAGCGCTCCCACCGACCTTGATAATGTTTATCGGAATGAAGTTTGTGTATCCAGTCATTACGCTAGGCCTTATACTCAGCTTAATGAACGTTGTGAAAGACACCAAAAGGTGACTTCCGAAAGTCCGTGTTGCCGGGCATGCGGCGAAGTGCGCGCATGTAATCTCGGACGCTTGCCGGATGGCGCAGTATTCGCCGGCGTCAAATTGGACCACCCTTTGCCCGGAGGCGAATTATATAGATGTAGCAATTGCGGACTATTGTTTCGTCACCCAATTCTATCTGACGACAAATATGCCACCATGTATGCCGCGGGACGTGCCGATGCGTGGGATTCGCAGGCGGCGCGTACCGATTTTAAATTGATCAAGCAGCGGATTCATGGTGATTCACTCGATGTGCTGGACGTAGGTTGTTATTCCGGCGAATTGCTTTCGTTGCTGCCTGCACCGTGCCGTCTATATGGCGTCGAACCGAACGAAACCGCTGCGTCAAAGGCGCGTGCCAGAGGCGTCCAAATAGTTGCATCGCACTGGGGTGACCTTGATGTCACCCGCCAGTATGACGTTGTAATTACTTGCGACGTAATCGAGCACGTCGACGATCCACTACGTTTTCTATTGATACTTGCCGCCGCCCTCAAGCCGAGAGGCCGTTTAATTATCACCACTGGCAATGCTGACGCATGGCTCTGGAAAAAAATGCGATCCAATTTCTGGTATTGCCAGTACCCGGAGCACATCAGCTTTATCGGCCCAAAATGGTTAGCTATGATGGCTCCTCGATGTGGCCTCGGCATTGCGAGAGTAACGCGATTTCGGCACACTGCCTCCCCGGTAATCCCGCAGATTCTCGCGGCATTTGTCCGCAATTGCATTTATGCTGTTTCGCCGAAAATGTATAGGAAGCTGCGGGCTTGGGCGTTGGCTGCAGACGAGCACATAGACGCGCGCCCCTCACTTGGCAGCCATTTAACCAAAGATCATTTCCTGTGTGAACTACGCAAGTTATGAATTTCCCGTTGCAACTCGTGCATAACATTGCAATGGAAAAGCATAGTCGTGGCGGTAGCCTACATTACTAGATTAAGGTTCGCTCCACGACAACTAACGATCCAATTGCATGGGCCAACCAGACCTCTCCTACGTCCACCCATCCCCCACCAGCCCCTGGGGCACCTACCTCTCCCAAGTCGACCGCGTCATCCCCTACCTCGGCCATCTGGCCCGCTGGTCGGAGACGCTCAAGCGGCCGAAGCGGGCGCTGATCGTGGACGTGCCGATCGAGATGGACAACGGGACGATCGCCCATTACGAGGGCTACCGGGTGCAGCACAACATGAGCCGCGGCCCGGGCAAGGGGGGCGTGCGCTTCCACCCGGACGTGACGCTCGAAGAGGTGATGGCGCTGTCGGCGTGGATGACGGTGAAATGCGCGGCGGTGAACCTGCCGTACGGCGGCGCCAAGGGCGGCATCCGGGTCGATCCGAAAAAACTGTCGCGCAACGAGCTGGAAAAGGTCACGCGCCGCTACACCAGCGAGATCGGGCTGATCATCGGCCCGCACTCCGACATTCCTGCGCCCGACGTGAACACCAACGGCCAGATCATGGCGTGGATGATGGACACGTACTCGATGAACACCGGCGCCACGGCCACCGGCGTGGTCACGGGCAAGCCGATTCACCTGGGCGGTTCGCTGGGCCGGGTGAAGGCGACCGGCCGCGGCGTGTTCGTGACCGGGCGCGAGGCGGCCCGCCGCATGGGCCTGGACCTGCGCGGAGCGCGCGTGGCGGTGCAGGGCTTCGGCAACGTGGGTTCGGTGGCGGCCGAGCTCTTCGCCGAGGCGGGCGCCAAGGTGGTGGCGGTGCAGGACCACACGGGCACGCTGGTCAACGACAAGGGCTTCGACATGCCGGCGCTGATGGCCTTCTCGAAGGACCAGGGCGGCATCATCGGCTTCAAGGACGGCGAGAAGGTCGACAACGACGCCTTCTGGGACGTGAAGTGCGACATCCTGATCCCGGCGGCGCTGGAAGGCCAGATCACGGCCGAGCGGGCACGCAAGATCAGCGCACGCCTGGTGCTGGAAGGCGCCAACGGCCCCACGGTGCCCGAGGCGGACGACATCCTGGCCGAACGCGGGGTGCTGGTGGTGCCCGACGTGATCTGCAACGCCGGTGGCGTGACGGTGTCGTACTTCGAGTGGGTGCAGGATTTCTCGTCCTTCTTCTGGACCGAAGACGAGATCAACCAGCGGCTGGACCGCATCATGGTGGGCGCCTTCGACCACATCTGGGCCAAGGGCGAGCAGCACAAGATCTCGCTGCGCACCGCCACCTATGCGGTGGCTTGCGAACGGATCCTGATCGCGCGGGAAGAGCGCGGGTTGTATCCCTGAGTTTGCGTACCGAGGCGGCGGCGGGCCAGCGCCACAATCGCCGGCATGCCGCTGCCGCAGATCCCTCCCGACGCCCTCGCCCGCATCGATGCCCTGCTCGCCCCCGGCCGGCGGGTGCTGCTGGGGTTGACGGGGCCGCCCGGCGCGGGCAAGTCCACACTGGCCGAGGCACTGGGGGCGCACTACGGACCGCGGGCGCAGATCGTGCCGATGGACGGCTTCCACCTGGCCAACGCCGAGCTGCGGCGGCTCGGCCGTGCCGACCGCAAGGGCGCGCCCGACACCTTCGACGCCGCGGGCTACGTGGCCCTGCTCGCGCGGGTGCGCGCCCAGCGGCCGGGCGATGGGCCCGTCTATGCCCCGGCCTTCCATCGCGAGATCGAGGAGGCGGTGGCCGGAAGCATCCCGATCGACGCCGCAGCCACCCTGTTGATCGCCGAAGGCAACTACTTGCTGCTGGACGAAGGCGACTGGGCCGGCGTGCGCCCGCTGCTGGATGCCTGCTGGTACGTGGGCGGCGACGACGACCTGCGCCTGCAACGCCTGGTCGCCCGGCACGAGGCCTTCGGCCGCAGCCCGGCCGATGCGCGGGCCTGGGTGGCCGGCACCGACGAGCCCAACGCCCGCCGCATCGCGGCGACTCGCGCGCGGGCCGACCATGTCTTTTGCTGGCCCGACTGACAGTACGGGCGTATGGGGCGCCCGTATGATCAACAACTGTCACCAGGTCGTCCCGATTTGGGCACGATCCTTTCCTACCCCGCCCCCCCCCTGATGGCCCTGCCTGCCACCGATGCCCGCCGAACCCCGGCGAGCGCGCCCGACCCCCGCGACGCACTGCGGCGGGCCACGGCGCACCTGCACGCGGAGGTGGATGCGAGCATGCCGCTGGCGCGCCCGAACCCTTCGCTGGCCGATTACCAGTGCCACCTCGCCCTGCTGGCCGACTGGGTGAATGCCCTGCGCGCGCTGCCCGTGGACGCTGCGCGGCTGGACGACGAGGCCCGACGGGTCGACGCCGATCTGGCCGAATGTGATCGCCTGCTGCACGTGCCGCATCACGACCGGCCGATGCCCTCGCCTTCGCACGGGATGGCGCCTGGCCCCTTCGGCTGGGGCGTGGCCTATGTGATCGAGGGCTCGCGCCTGGGCGGCCAGGTGATGCACCGCCGCCTGGCCGACGCGCTGGCCCCGCATTCCCTGGCCTACCTGCAGGGCGCGGGCCGCGACACCGGCGCCCGCTGGACCGCCTTTCTGGCCGAGCTGCGTCAGCAGTTGCATACCGACGACGACGTGCACGCCGCCTGCGATGGTGCCGTGCAGGCGTTCGAACTGTTGCTGGCCTGCAGCCGCGCGCAGGAGTGCGCCGCATGACGCCGGCCGCCGCACCCGCCATGGCCGCACCCGTCACGCTGGACAACTGCGACCGCGAGCCGATCCACATTCCTGGCCTGGTGCAGCCGCACGGGGCGTTGCTGGCCTTCGATGCCCAGCGCCGCGCCACGCACGTCAGCGCGAACGCGTCCGCCCTGCTGGGCGTGGCCGTCCCCCTGCCGGGCGCCACGCTGGCACCGGCCGATTTCGGCGCTGATGCCGAGGTGCACGGCCTGATCGCCGCCGCCCTGGCCGATGCAGACGAAGGCCAGCCGCAGGCGACCGAGGTGACGCTGGGCGGCCGCGTTTTCGATTTCGTCGCCCACCGCGTGGGCACCGAGGCCGTCGCCGAGTTCGAGCTGCGGCCCATGGCCAACGACGCCGTGGCCGACTTCGCGCTCAAGGCGCACCGGGCGATGGACCGGCTCAAGCGCCAGACCAGCACCGACGCCCTGCTGGCGCTGGCCGTGGGCGCGGTGCGCGCGCTCACCGGCTTCGACCGCGTGATGGCCTACCGCTTTCGCCACGACGACAGCGGCGAGGTGGTGGCCGAGGAGAAGGTCGACGCCCTCGAACCCTTCGCCGGCCGCCGCTACCCGGCCAGCGACATCCCCGCGCAGGCGCGGCGCCTGTACGTGGTCAACACCTTGCGGCTGATCGCCGACGTGCAGGCCGCGCCGGTGGCGGTGACGGCCGCCAGCGCCGCGCTGCCGCCGCTGGACATGAGCCACTGCCTGCTGCGCAGCGTGTCGCCGATCCACATCGAGTACCTGCGCAACATGGGCGTGGGTGCGTCGATGAGCATCTCGATCGTGGTGCAGGGCAAGCTGTGGGGCATGCTGGCCTGCCACCACCGCACGGCCCTGCAGGTGCCCTACTCGGTGCGCATGGCCTGCGACGTGCTGGCCCAGGTGCTGGCCGCCAACGTGCAGAGCCTGCTCGCGCGCGAGGACGCCCGGCGCGCGGACGAGGGCGCCCGGCTGCGCGCCGGCTTGATCGAGGCCGTGTTGCATGCCGAAGACCCGCTGGGCGCACTGGCCTCCATGACCGGCGAGCTCGGCGAGGCCTTCGACGCCCATGGCGTGGTGGTCGCCGAAGACGCCAAGCTGGTGGTGCACGGCGACCTGCCGCGCGACACGGCCACCCGCCTGGTGCAGTGGCTCACAGGCCCCGACGCGCCCGCCGGCAACATGATCGAAAGCCACCGCCTCGCCGAGCTGTCGCCTGCGCTGGCTCAAGATGCCGGCGTATGGGCCGGCATGCTTGCGCTGCGCTTCGACGAGCTGTCCGGCGGCTGGCTGGTGCTGCTGCGCAAGGAGCAGATCGAGACCATCCACTGGGGCGGCCGGCCGGAGAAGGAATACGTGAGCGGCCCGCTCGGCCCGCGCCTCACGCCGCGTGGATCCTTCGATGTCTGGAAGCAGGAGGTGCGCGGCACCAGCGTGCCCTGGACCGAGAGCGAGCGCACCCTCGGCCGCCAGCTGCTCGACGAGATGGCGCGCGCCAACGCGGCGCGCATGACCGAGATCAACCGCGCCCGCACCCAGCTGCTGGCCATGCTGGGCCACGACCTGCGCGACCCGCTGCAGTCGATCGCGATGGCCGCGCGCGTGCTGGAACGCAGCCCGGCCGACTCGCCCGACGCCGCCGCGGGCAACCGCATCGGCCAGCGCATCCAGTCGTCGAGCAGCCGCATGGCGCGGCTGATCGGGCAGGTGCTCGATGCCTCGCGGCTGCAGACCGGGCTGGGCCTGCAGATGCAGTTCGCCGAGGTCGACCTGTCGCGCGTGCTCGAGGACCTGCTCGACGAGGCCCACACCGCCCACCCGGGCGTGAGCCTCATCAAGGAGGTGCCCGAGCAGTTGATCGCACACGCCGATGCCGACCGCATCGCGCAGCTGTTCGCCAACCTGGTCAGCAATGCGCGCCACCACGGCACGCCGGGCGAGCCGGTGATCGTGCAACTGTCGATACAGGGCGACGAGGTGCACTTCGACGTCAGCAACAGCGCACCGCCGATCGCGCCCGAGCTGGTGCCGCACCTGTTCACGGCCTTCAAGCGGCAGACGCAGCCCAACGCACGCAATAAGGGCGGCCTGGGCCTGGGGCTGCACATCGCCCGCGCCATCGCGGTGGCGCACGGCGGCACCATCGACTACACCTACGCCGACCCCTACGTGGTGTTCTCCGCCCGCTTTCCGCTGCGGCCGCCGGTGGCCTGAAGTTCTGAACGAAAAGCGGCTGCAGCGCCCGTGTAGCGGGCGCAAGCAGCTATGATTTTGGTAGCAATCGGGCGATCGCGGCGCCGTGCGGGAACATCCGCCGCGCCGCTGGCTCGAACGCGGCGCCTGCCTTCCGGGCGGCACCCACCACCACCCTCGCAGATCCGAAATCCATGCCTGCCGCCACACCTGCGTCACTCCCCGCACCCGCCCGGGCCGGTTCCGGCCGGCGGCCGGCATGGCGCTGGCCGGCTGCGGCGCTCGGCGCCTTGCTGCTGGCGGCGTGCGGCTCGTCCGGCCCGCGGCCCGTCAAGCACTACGACCCCGAAGCCTTCGACTCCACGACCACCCACACCCGCACCTACGGCGTCGAGCAGGACCGCACCTGCGAAGCGGCGCGGCGCGCGCTGCTGAGCCAGGGCTACCTTATCACCACCGCCACGGCGGAGCAGGTCACCGGCCGCAAGAACTTCCAGCCCGAGGGCGAGGTGCACCTCGAGGTGGAATTCCGCGTCGTCTGCGCCAACGAGCAGCTCGGCGCGCGCGGCTCGATCGCCTTCGCCACCGCGGTGCAGGAGCGCTACGAACTCAAGAAGGTCAACAGCTCGGCCAGCGTGGGCGTGGGCGCGCTCGGCTCGGTGTCGCTGCCCTTCAATGCGAGCAACGACGCGATGGTGAAGGTGGCGAGCCAGACGCTCACCGACGAGGCCTTCTACGAGCGCTTCTTCGCCCTGATCGAGCGCTACCTCGGCTCGCCCTACCCGCCCGAATCGCGGCGCGGTCCGCCGCCGCCGCCACCGCTCACCGAGCCGGTGGCCACGCCGGTCGTGCCGGCGTCGACGCTGGCCGCCGAGCCGCTGGCGGCGCATCCCTTGCCGCCCGAAGCCCCGACGCCGCCTGCGGCGAGCGCCAAGGACGAGCCGGCCACCTCGCCTACGAGTGCACCGGTGCCGTTGACGGCGAATCGCGGTTAGGACAGCCGCCGTCCCTGCGCAATGCCTCGAGCGCCTCGGCCAGGGCGTCGATGCCGAAGGGCTTCTGCAGCCAGCGCGCGCCGGGCAGGGGCTTGGCCGGCGCCGGCCGGCCGGTAGCAAAGAGGATACGGATCGGGTGCTTCGCACGCAGCGACGCGGCCAGGTCCAGGCCCGAGAGGGCCGGCAGGCCGACATCGGTCATCACCACGTCGAAGGCGCCGTCGAAATAGCGCGACTGCGCCGACTCGGCCGTGCCCACGCCCGTGGCCCAATGGCCCAGGGCCTGCAGCATCTCAACGGTGGTGGCGAGCGTGGCGGGATCGTCCTCGACCACCAGCACGCGCAAGGGGCCTTCGGGGTCGGAGTGGGGGGCGGGACTCATGGCGGTGAGCCAATGTAAAGCCGCACGGCGGCGCCGGGGGTCTCCTGCACGACCGACACGCGTGTAGGAGCACAGCCATTGGCGGGTCTGCGCCCCCGCCGTCAGCGCACCAGCGTCGACTTGCCGAACAGGCTTTCGATGAACTCCACTGCCAGTTCGGCCGTGCGGTTGCGCACGTCCAGCGCCGGGTTGATCTCGACCACGTCGAGCGAGCCCAGGCGCCCGGTGTCCGCGATCATCTCCATGCACAGCTGCATCTCGCGGTAGGTGGGCCCGCCGCGCACGCCGGTGCCCACGCCGGGCGCCACGTCGGGGTCGAGGCAGTCGAGGTCGAAGCTCACGTGCAGGTGCGTGTCCTCGTCGACGTCCTGCAGCGCCTCGACCATGGTGGTGCGCATGCCGTGCTCGTCGATGTGGCGCATGTCGTAGACCTGCAGGCCCAGCGTGCGGATGGCTTCGCGCTCGTCGGCGTCGACGCTGCGGATGCCGATGAAGCGCAGCGCGTCGTGCGCCACGGCGGCGCGCTCGCCGCTCCAGCCGGTGAGGGCAGCCGGCCCATGTCCCAGCAGGCAGGCCACAGGCATGCCGTGGATGTTGCCGCTGGGGCTGGTGGCCTCGGTGTTGACGTCGGAATGCGCGTCGAGCCAGATCACGCGCAGCTTCTTGTTGCGTCTGCGTGCGTGCCAGGACACCGCGCTGATGGAGCCGATCGCCAGGCAGTGGTCGCCGCCCATCAGCAAAGGCACCTCGTGCGCGCCCAGCGCGGTGTCGACGGCGTCGTAGACGCTGCGGTTCCAGGCCACCACCTCGTCGAGGTGGCGCAGCCCATCTTCCAGCGGCTCGCCCCAGGGCGTGGCCGGCCCGGCGAGGTTGCCGCCGTCGACCACCGTCAGGCCCTGGCGCGAGAGCGTCTCCGCCAGGCCGGCCACGCGCAGGGCGTCCGGCCCCATGCCGGCGCCGCGGACGCTGGCGCCCACGTCGGTGGGGGCGCCGATGAGGCGGATGGTGGTCATGTGGAACTCCGTGGGATGGTGGCCGTTCGAGTGTACGGAGCGCCCGGAGTTTCAAGCCGAATCAGCCTCCGGCGCCCGCGGGACGGGCATCGGCAGCTACATTTTCTATAGCGCTGCTGGCCGTACCGTGTCAGCCGGCGAGCGCAGCGAAGCCCCCAGAGCACCCGCGGAACTGGCTTGGCCAGGCCGCTGGGTGCGCTCCCCTCCAAGCCGAAGGCGCCAGAGAGGGGGGAGCCGCGAAGCGGCTTGGGGGGTGCATCCTCATCTTGGGCAGTTGCCCTAAGTTTCTGGAACTTCTGGTTTTCCTGGCCTAGGCCTTTGGCGGGAAGATTCATCCATCGCGGCACCGTCCGCCTCACCTCCTCTCCCCACCTCCAAGGACTGCACCATGACCACCCTGCGCACCGTTGCCATCGACGTCGTCGGCCAATACAACGCCGCCGGCAAGCACCTCCTGAACGCCTGGCGCACGGGCGCCGGCCGCGTGATCGGCGGCGCGAGCACCCGCTACGCCGACGCCGTCGGCACCAGCCAGCTGCCCTTCGTCAGCGAAGACGTCAAGGCGCGCCTGCTCGGCGCCCAGGAGAAGGTCGCCGGCTTCCTGGCCACCCGCCTGGCAAGCGACACCGCCTTCACCGAGAAGCTGATGGACACCGTGGCCGAGCGCACCGCCGGTGGCATTCAGTACGTGGCCGACGCCAGCCAGCGCGTGAATTCGGAGATCGGCACCTCGGTGCTGAACACCCTGCAGGCCGTGCACCTGCCCTTCGCGCAGATCTCGCTGAAGGTCGCCGAGAAGCTCGCCGAAGGCGCCGGCAAGATCGAAGCCCGCGTCGCGGGCGACAAGGCAGAATCGGCCGAAGCCACCACGGTGCGCGCAAAGCCGGCCCGCCGCGCTGCACGCAGCACCCGCCGCGCCTGAGCCCCGCGCGCACCGGCCGCCGAGCCTTTCGCACGGCGGCCGCGCTGAGGCCCTGATCGCATCGACGGAGACACCATGGCCACCCGACGCACCCGCCCCGAACCGGGCACCGGCACCGACAAAGAAGCCGCCAAGGCCCCGGGCCCGGCGCCACGCAGGAAGAAGGCCTCGACGCCTCCGGCCGCCGCGGCCCCGAAGCCGGTACGCAAGCGCGCGGCGCCGCGGGCCGATGCGACGGCGCCCGGCGACCAGGACGCGCCCGCTCCCACGGGGCTGTGGCGAGCCGGGCTGAAGGCGCTCGACACCGTGCGCCAGGACGTCACCCGCCGTCACACCAACGTGATCGAGACGCTGCTGGGCATCGCCCCGCCACGCACCGACGCCGAAGGCAAGCAGGCCACGCGCGGCTTCCCCGGCCTCGAGACCCTGGGCCTGCGCAAGTTCGAGGACGTGTTCGACCAGCGCGTGGCAGCGGCCCTCGAGCGGCTGGGCGTGCCCACCCGCGACGAGGTGGCGGCGTTGCGCGCGCAACTCGACGAGGCGCTGGCGCAGATCGAACGGCTCCAGAGCGGCACACCGGCCCCGCGCAAGCGCGGCGGCAGCAAGCCACGCTGACGGCCTGCGGCGCAGCCTGCAGTCTTCGTTCCTCCTCCTGTGGCCGGCTCCCCCACGCGCGACCGCATCCTGCTGGCCAGCCTGGCGCTGTTCAACACGCACGGGCTGGCGGCGGTGTCGACGCACCGCATCGCCGCAGAGGCCGAGATCAGCCCCGGCAACCTGCACTACCACTTCAAGACCAAGCAATCGATCGTGGAGTGGCTGTTCCGGCGCTTCGAGGAGCGGCTGATGTCGCTCAACGGCTCGGCCTCGGGCATCCGCGCCATCGATGACCTCTGGCTGGCGCTGCACCTGCGCTTCGAGGCGATCGACGGCTACCGGTTCATCTACCGCGATATGGGCCACCTGGCCGCCGAATACCCGGCGCTGGGCGAGCGCGCCCAGGCGCTGACGGCGCAGAACCTGCTGGCCGCGCAGGCGCTGTGCGAGGCTCTCGCCGCCCAGGGCGTGATCGAGGCCACGCCCGAGCAGACGCAGATGCTGGCACTGCAGATCGTCTTCACCACCACCTGCTGGCTGTCCTTCGAACGCCTGGTGCCGGGGCGCCACGAGATGGCACAGGCCGACCCGGGGATGGCGGCGTACTACACGCTGACGCTCGTTTCTCCCTATGTTTCGAGCGAATCCAGGGCGTACCTTGACTACCTGCGGTCGAAATACCTCGGCTGACGACGCACAACAACCATGTCGAGCCAACGACGCACCAAGGAGAACCAACGAATGAGCACGACCACCTTCGACGCCGTCCACGAGGACCGCATCGCCCCGCCTTCCCGGCTGCTGATGCTGGCCGAGGGCCGCGCCTTCTGGGAGACCGGCGCGACGCTGATGATGTGGCCCTGGCTCCAGTTCGCGCCGCGCGGTGACGGGCACCCCGTGCTGGTGCTGCCGGGCCTGGTGGCCAGCGACATCTCCACCCGCCTGCTGCGCCGCTACCTGCGCGGCCGTGGCCACGACGTGCACGGCTGGGGCCTGGGCAACAACTTCGGCCCGCGCCCCGGCGTGGAGGCGGCCATGGTCGCCCGCCTGCAGGCCCTGCACGACAAGGAAGGCCGCAAGGTCAGCCTGGTGGGCTGGAGCCTGGGCGGCGTGTTCGCCCGCCTGCTGGCCAGCCGCCATCCGCACCTGGTGCGTGACGTGGTCACGCTGGGCAGCCCCTTCGCGGGCAGCCCGCGCGCGACCAATGCCTGGCGCGTGTACGAGATGGTCAGCGGCCAGAGCGCGCGCGATCCCGAACGCATGCAGCACATCAGCCCCGTGCCGCCGGTGCCCACCACCTCGATCTTCAGCCGCACCGACGGCGTGGTGGCCTGGCAGTGCAGCGTCGACCGGCCCGGCCCGCAGAACGAGAACATCGAGGTGATCGCGAGCCACGTGGGCATGGGCACGCACCCGGCCGTGCTGTATGCGCTGGCGGATCGGCTGGCGCAGCCCGAGGACGACTGGAAGCCCTTCGACGGCAGCCGCCTGGGGCCGTTGGTCTATCCGGATCCGTCACGCAAGTGAAGTCGCGGAGGGCACAGCCCTCGACGTCGACGCCGAAGCAAAAGGGGCGCAACGAGCGCCCCTTTTTTTCATCCCCGCACTAACGAGCGAGCCGGTCGGCGCGCCCGTTGGCAGGATCATCGATGAAGCCGGCGGTGCCGGCCCTCATCAATAACGGTTGCCGCCGCCGTAGCCGCCGCCGTTGCCACCACCGTAGCCGCCGCCGCCACGACGGTCACCACCGCCGAACCCGCCGCCACGCGGCTCCATCGGACGGGCCAGGTTCACGGTGAGGGCACGGCCGTCGACTTCCTTGCCGCTCAGGCCCTGGATGGCGGCCTGGGCTTCCGCGGGCGAGCCCATCTCGACGAAGCCGAAGCCCTTCGAACGGCCGCTGTCGCGCTCCATCATGACCTTGGCGGACACGACGTTGCCGAAGGCCGCGAAGCTCTGCTGCAGCGAGTCGTCGCGCGTCGAATAAGAAAGATTGCCAACGTAGAGTCTGTTTTCCATGGTGTTTCCTTGATCGGTATGTCGGGCCACCGCGGCCCGGTTCATGGTCTGTGAATGCGCCATCAGCGCGCCGGACGGCGCATGGCGGAGGAGCCGCCACCGGAGCGCTGCTCCAGGTGACGGAAGGTCAGGCGACCCTTGTTGAGGTCGTAGGGCGACATCTCGAGCGACACCTTGTCGCCGGCCAGCACGCGGATGCGGTGCTTCTTCATCTTGCCGCCGGCATAGCACACGAGGCTGTGGCCGTTGTCGAGCGTGACGCGGAATCGCGAATCGGGCAGCACTTCATCCACCCGGCCTTGCATTTCGATGAGTTCTTCCTTGGCCACGAAGCTCCTTGGTTGATGGACCCGAGCCGCGCTCAGGCCAGTTGGTTGTTGAGGACGAACGCGCGGCCCTGGGCCAGCGCGTAGACCGCGGCACGCGCGGCCGTGTCGAAACGCGGGATCAGCCGGAAGACCCGGTCGTGCATGCCGCGGCGAATGGAGACCGAGGCGGCGTACTGGCCGGTCTCGGTGAGCTTGGTCATCGGGGTGACCAGGTATCGGCCCACTTCGTGGGTCAGGGATGTCTGCATGGAATCGAATGGCGGCTTCTGGGTGCCGCACGACCCGTGCGCGCCGGACAAGGCCGAAGCTGCACGCGAATGGATCGGGGGGAGCAGTCCGATGCGTGTTCTTGTTGAACGGACCGCGAATGAAGCTCGCCGAGGAGGAGTGACGCCGGGGCGGGAGACAGAAACGAGGCTTGCCTGGGGAGCGAAGCCTGCTTGGCCGGGGCCTGTGCGGCCAGCGATGCCGCGAGGAGTCAATCAAGGGCTGCAGCAACGAGCACGCTGCAGTCGATTCGACGAGTGTAGGCGATTTGGCATCACCGCGTTTTTTATTTCCCCGGCGATGCATGCGCAGGTGTTACTCTGACCGCTTCAACGGTTCGAAAGGTCAGCATGGAAAGCGCAACCTTCACCTCGCTCCGCAGGGACGCGCTGCGCGCGCAGCTCCCGCAGGTGGCCGACCTGCTGCGGCTGCGGCGTGCCGGCGAGATCGAGGAGGCCGTGATCGACGACCTCGTGAGCCTCTCCTGGCTCGAATGGACCGGTGGCTCGCTCAAGCTGACCGCAACTGGCTCGAACATCTGCCGCCAGCAGCGCTGATCTCCTCGCCGCGGCGGCGCGCACGCCGGCAGCCTCACCGAGCGGGCTGCTCCGGATCGCAGCCGAAGTGGTGCAGCACATTGCGCAGCAGGCCCTCAAAGACCGGATCGCTGCCCACCACCCAGGCCGCACCGACGGCCCCGGCGTGGAAGACCCGCCCGCCCTGCGGACGCTCCCAATAGATCATTTCGGCCGAGACGCCGTCGATGGGTTCGCACACCCGCGAATGCCAGTCGAGGTAGGTGTCCATCCGTCCCGGCGCACGCCGGCCCTGCGCGATGACGGTGAGGCCAGCGGGCAGCTCCGGCAGGGCCGCCGTCTCGTGGGAACCCATGGTCATGCGCATCAGGGTTGCCGCGCTCAGGTCCCACTCGTGCCCGACGGCGCGCGGCAGACCGCCGCCGGGCGCATGGCCGAAGGTCTGGCCCTGCGCCAGTCCCAGCGCGTGAGGCCGGTTGAACAAGAGGTGCGCCGGTTCGCACACGTGATAGACGCCGAAGTCCTCCGCATCCGCAAAGCCCCAGCCGGCCGTCTCCAGCCCGATGATGCTGGCGGCCGAGCGGCCGAGCGCGCGCAGCTGGCCGCCGCGCAGGCCGTCCTGCACATGACGCTCCTCGCCGAAGGGGCCGGCTGGCGGACGCAGCGCGGCGTTGGCCGGATCGGCGCCGCGCTCGTCGTTCTTGCGCTGCTCCATGACCGCCATGTTGGCATCGAAGCTCACGCGCAGGTACATGGTGTTGCCGGACAGCACGATCGCATTCCCGCCCCGGCGCAGCCAGGCGTCGAAGGCATCGACCACCGGCAGCGACCAGTACTCGCTGTGACCGTTGACGACCACCGTGCGGTAGCGGGCGAGAACCGCCGGGTCGGCATGCAGGTCGAGATCCGCCAGCACGTCGAAGGCCTGGCCCTCGCGTTCGAGCCAGGCATGCAGCCGGCGTTCGAGCCGGGTCCACTGCGAGAACCCGCTGCCTGCCGGGTCGTACAGCGCCGCCGGGCTGGCATTCGGCCAGGGCATGCGCAGGCCAGTGAAGTAGCTGGGCTGTCCGGCGCGGTGGTAGGTGTAGCTGCAGAAGGCCGGCGCCTCCGGATGGCTGTTGTCCAGGCCGGTGGAGCGGCGCGGCCACACCGGGTCCTCCACCTGGTTGCGCGCGAAGGGCGTGGCCGCATACGCAAGCCAGCTGCTCATGGCGCACAGCACCAGCAGGGGCGCCGGGCGCGCGCCCGCGTGAGGCTTGACCAGGAAGGTGATGTCGTACACCGCCTCGCGCCCTTCCCACTCGAAACGCAGGCGCGCCACATGCAGGCCAGGCCGTGCATCGGCCGGCAGGTCCAGGTGCGCCGTGGCAGGCCATCGGCAGTCGTACAGATCGTCGCTTGCCAGCCGCAGGCCCTGCAGGCTCGCAGGCATCGCATCGTCGTTGCGGGACGACGCGGCGCCGGCCGCATCGACGGCCGGCCCGAGGATGGACCAGGTGCCGTGGTTCACGACGCGGCCATGCCGGCCCTGGCGGCCGACGTCGACGACCCGGTCCCCGCTGCCGTCCCGCAGCGGCCAGCAGGCCAGCAGCCTGTCGGCCGCGGGCAACCCGGCGGCACGCCCCTGCCAGCGCGCCGCCAGCGTCTCGGCCGTCAATGCGTGGCCATGGATCGCCACCATGGCCAGGTCCACATCCGCAAAGGCCTCGGCGCCCTCGGCACCGCCGGCCGCGCCCAGCCGCAGCGGCGCGTCCGCAGGCCGCGGTGCGCCATCGGATCGGACGCGCGCCAGGCATTCCCCATCGATCCACAGCGCCGCTTCGCGGCCGTCCCAGGTGGCCGCCACATGCTGCCAGCGGCGCGATGCCATCGGCCGGCCCGATCGCAGCGGTGATGCGCCCGGCAACGCGCCCTCTCCCAGCGCCCAGGCCAGTTGGCCGTCGGGCTCGATGAACAGGCCGAAACTCTGCGCACCGCCGGCATCGCCCTGTGTAATGAGCGCCTGCCGCGGGACGTCGCAGCGCCAGGGCATGACCCACGCTTCCAGCGTCAGCCCGGCCAGGGGCTGCCCCGCAGGCAGGCCCGCCTCCACATGCACGTAGGAGCCGGGGTGGATGGGCTGCATGCACGCATCGTGCAGGCCCAGGTCGGCCACCCGCGGATCGCTGGCGCGGCGGTCCGGGTCGGGGCCCAGGCGGCACACCTCGAGCGAGTAGGAGCGATCGCTGCTGATGTGGAAGGCGATGCGCTCGCCGGCATGGACGGTCTTGGCGCTCGCGTAGCCGTGCACGCCCGGCACCCAAACCGGGCGATGCGGAGGAATCGAAAGACTCATTCGCTGCTGAAACCAGACGCCTTGACCACTGGCCCCCAACGCTTGAGGTCGTCGGCGATCAGCGCCGACAGGGCCTGCGGCGTGCTCGGATTCGCATCGCTGCTCAGGCGCGCAAGTCGGTCCTGCACCTCGGGCAGGGCCAGGGCCTTGCCGAGCGCAATATTGAGCTGCTGCACGGTGGCCGCGGGCGTGGCGGCAGGCACGAACAGCCCGGTCCACTCCAGGTTGTCGAAGTGGGGCTGGCCCAGTTCCTTGAGCGTCGGGACGTCGGGCAGCAGCGAGGCGCGCCGGTCGCCGTTGACCGCCAGCACCTTGAGCTTGCCCGACTGCTGGTAGGGCACCAGGTCCGCAATGGGCGTGATGCCCGACGCCACCTGGTTGCCCACCAGGTCCTGCACCAGCGGCGCCGCGCCGCGGTAAGGCACGGCGGTGAGTTCGACCTTCGCATCGCTGCCCAGGCGGAAGCCCATGAATTGCGACACGCTGCCGGCCGCGGGCACGCCGTAGCTGGCGCGCGACTTGTCGGAACGGGCCAGCGCCAGCCATTCGCGCACGTCGCGCACGGGCAGCGCGGCCGGCACCGCGATGCCTTCGTAGAAGGTCGCGATGCGGCCCACGGCCTGGAAGTCCTTCACCGGGTCGTAGTGCACCGACTTCGAGGTCAGTGGCAGCATCACCATCATGTGCATGTTGGCCAGCAGTACGGTGAGGCCGTCGGCCGGCGCGGCGCGCACGTAGTCGGCCGCGATCTGTCCACCGGCGCCGGTGCGGTTTTCGACCACCACGGCCGTGCCCAGTTCCGCAGCCAGCTTGTCGGCCAGCGTGCGGGCCTGCACGTCGGCCGAGCCGCCCGCGGGGTAGCCGACGATCAGGCGCAGGGCGCCCCTCTGGGTGGGCACCTGGGCGCCTGCGGCGCAGGCGAAGGCGAGGCTGGTACAGACAAGCAGGAAGCGAAGCAGTGCAGGCGGGCGCATGACGGTCCTTGAGGTGGTGGTGAGGGTCGGAAAGATGCGGAAGGCCGGGCTTACCGGAACGGGGTGGGGGCGGCCTGCAGGCTTCAGGCCAGCTTCGCGCGGGCGACTTCGGCTGCCAGGTCCTCGAGCGAGCGCTCCAGGCGCTCGACCAGCTCGTCGAGCTCGGACTCGCTGATCGTCAGGGGCGGCGTGATCATCTGGAAGTCGCCGAAGGCGCCCAGGTTGGCGCGCCGGTTGTAGAGCGCGATGCCGTGCCGCAGCCCATGCACCGTGAGCCGGGCCGGCGCATTGAAGGCGGCCGGCAATGCGCGCCGCGTGCCCTTGTCGGCCACGAGTTCGATCGCGGCCAGCAGGCCGAGGCCGCGCACGTCGCCGACCAGCGGCGAGCGCTGCGCCAGCGCATCGAGCCGGCGCCGCAGGCTTTCGCCGCGCTCCCGTGCACGCGCGACCAGGTCGAGCCGTTCCACCTCGTCCATCACCGCATGGGCCACGGCGCAGGACAGCGGGTTGGTGAAGTACGTGTGGCCGTGCACGAAGCCGCCGCTGCCGGCCACGGCGTCCACGATGCGCTCGGGCACCAGCACGCAGCCCAGCGGGGTGTAGCCCGCCGCCAGGCCCTTGGCCAGCGTGACGATGTCCGGCCGCGCCGCCGGCCAGTGGTGCGCGGCCAGGAATCGGCCGGTGCGCCCGGCGCCGCTCATGATCTCGTCGTAGATCAGGAGCACGCCGTGGCGGTCGCAGATGCGGCGCACCCGCTCGAAGTAGGCGGGCGGCGAGACCACCGTCCCGGTCGAGAGCCCGCCGATCGGCTCCAGGATGAAGGCCAGCACCGACTCGGGACCCTCCTGCTCGATGGCGCGCTCCAGCGCATCGGCGCATGCCATCGCATGGCTGTCCACGCTTTCGCCCTTCGGCAGGCGGTAGGACAGCGGTGCCGGCACCTTCGGCATGGTGCGGACCATCGGGCCGTAGATCGACGAGGTGTGCTCGTCGCCCGTCACCGCCAGGGCGCCCAGCGTCGAGCCGTGGTAGCTCGGGTTGCGCGAGATCACCTTCCAGCGGCTGCCCTGCCCCGTCACGACGGCGTACTGGCGCGCGAGCTTGAGGGCTGCCTCGTTGGCCTCCGAGCCGCCCGACACGAAGAAGGCGCGATCGAAGCCCGGGCTCGCCAGCGCGCAGACGCGGTCGGCCAGCGCGACGTTGTGCTCGCTCTCGAAGAACCTCGGGTAGGCGAAGCTCACGCGCGCCGCCTGCGCCTGCATGGCGGCGAGCACGTGCGGGTTGCCGTGGCCGATGTTCGCCACCACGGCGCCGGCCGTCGCGTCCAGATAGCGTCGGCCGTCGGCGTCCCACAGGTACACGCCCTCGGCACGTCCGATCCGCGGCGGCCGGGGCGAGCCCTTGGGGCTGTAGAAGGACAGCACCGAGCCGCCCTGGGGCGTGTCGCCCAGCAGGCGCGGCGCGGACGGAAATGCAAAGGGCGAGACAGCGGAAGGGCTCATTTGCGCGGCACGATAGGCCGATCGCGGGCCGGAAAGAAGACGCATGGAACGATGAAGTCCTATACGCTCGGCGCATGAAGCTCGTCCATGACCGCATCGATCTGCTCACCACCTTCCTGCGCATCGCCGAGACCGGCTCGCTGAGCAAGGCCGCGCGGCTGATCGGAATCACGCAGCCCACCGCGAGCCGGCGCCTGCTCGAGCTGGAACGCCTGCTGGGCTGCAAGCTGGCCCTGCGGACCACCGCCAGCTTCTCGCTGACCGACGAGGGCCGCTCGCTGATGGTCGAGGCGCGCGCCGTCTCCGACCGCTGGGCCAGCCTGGCCGAGCGGATCTCCGGCGGTCGCAGCCGGCCCGAAGGCACCCTGCGCGTGATCGGCCCGTCCGGCTACGGCACCGGCTTCCTGACCGACACCGTCACCGACCTGCGCGCGGCATGGCCGCAGTTGCGCGTGGAGCTGACGCTCACGGACCGCGTGATCGACATGGTCGCCACCGGCGCCGAGTGCTGGGTGTGCGTGGGCGAGGTGCGCGACCCCGGGCTGGTGTCGCGCCACCTGGGCGACATGGAACGCATCCTGGTGGCGCACCCTGCGCTGCTGCGCCGCCTCGGCCCGGTCACGGTGGCCAACCTGCCGCGCATGCCCTGCGTCGGCCTCGTGCCCTACTTCGCCGGAACGGTGCGGCTGATCGACCGCGAAGGCCGATCGCAGACCGTGTCCATCGACACGCCGCTGCGCACCGACAGCCTGCTCTCCAGCTACCGCGCCATCCTCAACGGCGGCGGCATCGGCGCCGCCGCGCCCTGGATCTGCGAAGCCGACCTGAAGGCCGGGCGGCTCAAACGCGTGCTGCCGAAGCTGGCGCTGGAGCCCGTCGGCATCCACGTGGCGCTGCCGCCGGACATCCACCGCCCTGCCCGCGTGACGGCCTTCATCGATGCCCTGAAGCGCCGCATCACAGACATGCGCGGCTTCCGTGCCAGCGAATGAGCCCGCGCGGACCGGTGCCGATCAATGGCCGGCCCACACGTCCAGCACGTAGCGCTGGCCGGCGATCATCTTCTCCATCCAGGCCTCGCCGTCCTCGCCGTGCGCACGGGCGATGTCGACCAGGGTGCGGCGCACGTCGGGTTCCATGCGCGAGCCGTCGCCGCAGATGTAGACATGGCCGCCGGCCTGCAGCAGGCGCCACACCGTGTCGGCCTGCTCGCGCAGGCGGTCCTGCACGTAGGCCTTCTTCCCGTCGGCACGCGAAAAGGCCGTGTGCAGTTCGACCACGCCGTCCTTCGCCCAGGCCTGCAGTTCGTCGGCGTAGATGAAGTCCTGCTGCGGGTGGCGGCAGCCGACGAAGAGCAGCGCCTCGCCCAGCGGCTGGCCCTGCGCCTTGCGCAGCGCGCGTTCCTGCAGGAAGCCGCGAAAGGGCGCGAGGCCGGTGCCCGGGCCCACCATGATGAGCGGCTTGGCGGCATCCTCCGGCAGGCCGAAGCCCTCGGCCGTGGTGCCGCGCACGAAGCCGTGCACCGTGTCACCGACCTGCGCGCGCGCGAGGAAGTTCGAGCACACGCCCTCGAATCGGCCGCGCCCGGAGCGCGCCGGCCCTGCGACCACGCCCACCGTGACGCTTGCGCGCGCCGGATCGACAGCCGGCGACGACGAGATCGAGTAGTAGCGTGGCGTGAGCGGCGAGAGCATTTCCAGGTATGCCGCGAAAGGCAGTTCGACGGCCGGAAATTCCTCCAGCAGATCCAGCAGCGACTTGCGCTTGCCCAGCACCTCGGCCTTGTAGTGCGCCGCGACCGGCTCGTCGCTGCCGACGAATGCCCCCAGGGACTTCTGCGTGAAGGGGCAGCGCGTGGCGGCGGCCAGCACGCCGATCTGCTTGCGGGTGGCCACGTCCTGCAGTTCGACATAGTCGGACAGCAAACGCTCCACCGGCACCACCTCGTCCACCGGCAGGAAGGTCTTGCGGCCCGCAGCGGCGGTGAGCCGCAGGTGCGCGTCGCGCGCGAAGCCGAAGCGCTGCATCGCACGCTCGACCACCGCGGCGCCGTTGCGCGGCACCACGCTCAGGTGGTCGCCCGCGGTGTAGCGCACGCCCTCGGGCAGCGCGAGTTCGACATGGCGCGTGGAGCGCTCCGGGGCCGCATCGCCCGCGCCGCGCTGCAGTTCGCGGTTGACCAGCACGCGCAGTGGCACGGCGCCCAGCGATTCGACGAGGCCGCTGGTCTGCGGCGGCGGCATCTCCTCGACGGTGTAGAGGGGCGCTGCCGCCTCGGGCGCGCCGGCCTCCGCCTTCACGCCTAAGCGCTCGCCCAGCGCCGGCCACAGCGCGTCGGCCCAGGCCTGGAAGGCGCCGTCCATGTCCTCGCGTGCGTCGCCCTCGCCGCGCGGGTGCACGCGCTCGGCGCCCAGTTCGGCCAGGCGTTCGTCGATGCGCCGCGGCACCGCCTGGTAGGTGGAGGCCCAGTCCGTGTTGCCGCAACCGAAGACGCTGTACGACACCCCCTTGAGCGAGTCATTGGCGCCCTCCATCCAGCGCCAGAACTCCACCGCGTTGTCGGGCGCGGCGCCGTTGTACGAGGCACTGACGATGGCCACGGCACCGGACGCGGGCAGGCGCTCGGCGTAGTCGTCCAGCGACGCGAGCTGCGTCGAATAGCCGCGCAGCGTGCCGGCCTCGGCCAACTGGCGCGCGAAGTCCTCGGCGCTGCCGAGGTTGGAGCCGTGCAGCACCAGCAGCGAGGTGCCATGGCGTGCCCGCTCCCCGGCGGCCGAGGAATGCGGCACCTCGGGCGCCGAGCCGGCGCCACCGGTCGCGGCCGTGCTGCCGGGCGTCGGGTGCGTGGCACGCAGCGCGGCCGGATCGCGCGGCTCGACCTTGATGCGGAAGCCCTCGGGCTTGATGGTCAGGGCCTCCTTGACCTTGAGCTGGTAGTTCGCGTGGTCGATGAGCTTGAAGCGCTGGATCACCATCGCCAAGGTGAGCGTCGCCTCCTGCAGCGCGAACTGGCGGCCGATGCAGGCGCGCTGGCCGGTGCCGAAGGGCTTGAAGGCATTGGGCGGCAGCGCCCGCTCGGCCTCGCGGCTGAAATGCTCGGGGTTGAACTCGTCGGCGTCCTCGCCCCACACGCGCTTGTCGCGGTGCATGGCCAGCGCGTGCAGGATCACCATGTTGCGCTTGTGGATGGTGTACTTGCCGCCTTCACCGATGGTGGTGTTGGCCAGCGCACGCTTGGCCACGGCGGGGGCCGTCGGATACATGCGCAGCGCTTCCTTGAGGACCTGGCCGATGTACTGCAACCGGTTGACCTGCGCGTAGGTGGGCCGCTGCGTGAGGTCGGTGCCGAACACGCTGTCGACCTCGGCCTGCGCCCTGGCCAGGATGGCAGGGTCCTTGAGCAGGTAGTAGATGGCGAAGGACAGCAGGCCGCTGGTCGTCTCGTGGCCGGCGATGAGGAATTCGATGCACTCGTCGCGGATCTGCTTGTCGTCGAGCTTCTCGCCGCTCTTCTTGTCGACGCCGGCGATCATGTAGCTCAGCAGGTCGGGCTTGGTGGCGATGTCGGCGCCGCTGGCCCGGCGCTCGCGGATGATGTCCTCCACCATCGTGTGCATGAACTTGATGTCCTTGCGCTGCTGGGCGAGCTGCTTCTTCATCATCAGCTCTTCCAGCGGCAGGCCGCGCCGGTCCTGCACTGTCTCGAGCGTACGCACCATCGCGTCGACGAAGGGGTGGAAGCCCTCGCGGTAGAAGGAGTTGAAGCGGTAGCCGAAGCCGCACAGGCCGATGGTGTCGAGCGTGAGCGCGGTCATGTCGCGCGTCACGTCCACCTCGTCGTCGAAGTTCAGGCGCTCCCACTTAGCGACCAGCTGCTCGGCGATGTCGAGCATCATCGGGTGGTAGGCCTGCATGGCCCGCTGACTGAAGTTGGCCAGCAGGATGTTGTGCGGCTTGCTCCAGGTCGACTCGTGCGTGTCTGAGGTGAAGAGGCCGTGCGACGCGGCGCGCAGCCGGCGCAGCGCGCCGTTGGTGCTCTTGTCGAAGCGCTTCTCGTCGACCAGCTCGTTCACCAGCTCGTGGTCGGAGATCACGACCACCGGCATGCCCGGCATGTCCAGCCAGTAGATGCCGCCCAGCTCCCGGGCGATCTTCCACATGTCGAGCACCGGGGAGTCGGAGCCGATCGACAGCAGGTTGCCGACGATCGGCTTGCGCGCCGGGTGGGGAATGGGGTGCAGCGGGTTCTTGCCGGCCATCGGGGCGCCTCGTCTCTTGTTGGAGGATGTGACGCCGGGAGTATCCCGAGCGCCCCCCGCACCCCCGGGCCGGGATATTCCCTTAGAGCGGCCGCACCTTCATGCAAAAAAGGTCTGCAGCGCCCGCCGGCCGGGCGCTGGCAGCTATCTTTTCGATAGTGCCATCAGGGCCGCTGCATCTTGCAGTCGGTGCCCTGCGCGATCTCGTTGCCGCTGTAGATGGCGTCGGTGCGGAAGCCGTAGTTCGTGCCTTCGTAGCCCACCTTCACCGCCTTGCCGTCGACCGGCGCGATGGTGTTGACCACCTGCGGAATGAGCAGCTGGTGGTCCTCGGCGCGCATGCGCACCGGGCCCACGACCGAGTCGTACGTCATGTCTTCCAGCGCCTTGGCGACCTTGGCGCCGTCGGTGCTGCCGGCCTTGGTGATCGCCGCGGCCAGCAGGCGCGGGACCATGTCGATGCGCGGCGCGAGGAAGTCCTTGCCCATCTTGGCCTTGTAGGCCTTGGCGAGCGCGTCGACCTTCGGTGAATCGGCCTGGCCCGGGTGCCATTCGGCCACCCAGGTCAGCTCGCCCAGCTTGGCCTGCGACACGGCCGTGACCGTGCCCGGCACGGCGCCGGCACTGTGGTTGAAGTAGCGCAGGTTGTAGCCGGCGTCGCCCGCGGCCTTGAGCAGCAGCGTCATGTCCTGCCCCCAGTTGCCGGTGATGACCGAGTCGGCCCCCGCCGCCTTGATGTTGGCCACATAGGGCGCGAAGTCCTTCACCCGGCCGATGGGGTGGAAGGCCTCGCCGACGAACTGCACGTCCGGCCGCGCCAGGCCGACCATCTGCTTGCCATAGCTCGCCCACTGGCGGCCGTGCGCATAGTCCTGGTTCAGCAGGTAGACCTTCTTCACCTCGGGCGTCTTCTTGATGTAGTTGGCGATGGCCTTCATCTTCATCGCCGTGTTCGCGTCGGTCTGGAAGTGCCAGAAGCTGCACTGCTTGCCGGTGAGCTCGGGGTCGATCGACGAATGGTTCATCACGATCAGCTCCTTGCCCGGGTTGCGCTGGTTCCAGCGGTTCACCGCCAGCACCAGCGCCGACACCACCGAGGAGCCCGAGCCGCCCGTCACGATCGCCTTGGCACCCTGGTCGATGGCGGCCTGCAGCGCGCTCTGGCTCTCCTGCGCCGAGAGCTTGCTGTCGAACTGCAGCAGCTGCAGCTTGGTGCCCTTGATGCCGCCCTTGGCGTTCACGTCGTCGACGGCGTACTGCACGTGCGCCAGCATCAGCTCGCCCACGTTGGCAAAGGGACCCGACAGCGGGTCGATGTAGGCGATCTTGTAGGTGTCCTGGGCGTGGGCCGCAGTGGCGAACAAGGCCGCCGCCAGGGCGACGGGTGTGAGCAGGCGAGGCAAGGTCATGGGATGTCTCCGGTGATGTAGGAAGAGAAGGCGAAAAGGGCCGGGCGCCGGGCTCAGCCCGCGCCGCGCCGCTGCAGCCCGATCACGCGCGAGGCCAGCTGCGCCAGCTCGGCCGCCAGCGCATCGGGCGTGAGGCGCCCGTCGGGGCGGTACCAGGTGTAGAGGAAGCCCGGCAGACTGCAGGCCGCGAGCGCGGTGATGCGGGTGTCGCGGAAGTCGAGGTCGCCGTCGCGCCGCGCTTCCTCGAGCAGCGGGCACAGCCGGTCGTAGAAGTGGTTGGCGAGCTTGCGCACGGCGGCCAGGTACTCCGGCCGGTAGACCTGCGGTTCGCGGTAGGGGAAGAAGGCGGCCGGGTGGTGCGCGATGGTGGCGCGGATCAGGCGCTCCAGCCCCTCCATGACCTTCTCGCTCGCGCGCCGCGGGTCGTGCTCGGCGAAGTCGAGCGAGGTGAAGCACTCCACGGCCGGGCGCCAGGACAGCGTCTCGAAGATCTCCTGCTTGTCGCGGAAGTAGTAGTAGACGAAGGGCTTGGTGACGCCGAGCTCGCGCACGATCTGCGCGAGCGTGGTGTTGGCGTAGCCCTGCGCCGCGAACAGGCGCGTGGCCACCTGCAGGATGCGCTCGCGCTGCACGTCGGTGCCGGCGGTGCTGGCCCGCTGCCGTCCCGTGCCCTGGGGCATGTGCGCCGCCTGTGCGGCGGGCGCGGCGTGCAGGGGTTTGTGCGGTGTCTCCGATGTTCTACCCATCGGTAGGATTGTTGGTGCACCATCTTGCGATGACAAGCGGCGGCACCTGCCGCGCGGCTATCGATAACCCTGAGAGCCTGACGCCATGGAGACAAGCCAAGCCCCATCCCCCACCCTGCCCGTACGCCCGCAGCAGCCGCTGCACGAGTACCTGCGCACCCACGCGCGCGAGCGTCCGCAGCACCCCGCCTGCATCTGGTACGGCGCCGCGATGAGCTGGGCCGAACTCGACCGCGCGAGCGACGCCTTCGGCGCCTGCCTGCAGGCGCTGGGCGTGAAGAAGGGCGAGCCGGTGGTGCTCTTCCTCAACAACTGCCCGCAGTACATCGTCGCGCACTACGGCATCCAGAAGATCGGCGCCATCGTCTGTCCCAGCGGCCCGCTCAACAAGGAGCACGAGCTCGCCTACCAGGTGAACGACCTGAAGGCGCGCGTGATCGTCGCGGCGTCCAGCCTGCTGCCGGTGGTCGACAAGGTCAGGCCCGACAGCGCGCTGGAGCACGTGTTCGCCGTGCACTACGCCGACCTGCTGCCGCCTTCGCCCACGCTGGACCTTCCGGCCGAGCTGGCAGCGGCGCAGCAGGAAGCGCGTGTCGTGCCGGCCGGCTGCGAAGACTTCCTCGCCGCCATGCAGGGCGACGCCAAGCCCGCGCCGGTGGACATCGCGCTCGACGACGTGGCGCTCATGACCTACACCTCGGGCACCACCGGCCTGCCCAAGGGCGCCATGCTCAGCTACGGCAACGCGCTCTTCAAGACCACGATGTGCGCCGACTGCAACGGCGTCACGGGCGACGACGTGCTGCTGTCCATCGCGCCGCTGTACCACATCGCCGGCATGCTGATGGGCGTGAACGTGCCGGTGGCCACGGGCGCGACCAGCGTGCTGCTGCACCGCTTTGACCCGCGCACCACGCTGCAGGCCATCGAGCGCTACCGCGTGACCTGGTGGTACAGCATCGCGCCCATGAACGTGGCGTGCATGCAGGTGCCGGGCGCGGCGGACTTCGACCTGTCCAGCCTGAAGATGAACCCGGTGACCAGCTTCGGCATCGCCTTCACCGAGCCGCTGGCGAAGCAGTGGCAGGCGATCGCCACGCACTGCACCTCGCAGGAGGCGGCGTACGGCCTGTCGGAAACGCACACCTGCGACACCTACACGCCGGCCGGCAAGGCGAAGTGGGGCACGCAGGGCATTCCGGTGCCGGGCGTGACCATCCGCATCCTCGACCCCGACACCGGCAAGGAGCTGCCCGCGGGCGAAGTCGGCGAGATCGTGCTGCGTAGCCCCGGCACCTTCAAGGGCTACTGGAACAAGCCCGAGGCCACGGCCGCCACGCTGCGCGACGGCTGGGTGCACACGGGCGACATGGGCAGCTTCGATGCCGACGGTTATCTGCGCTTCATCGGCCGCTTCAAGGAGATGATCAAGGTCTCGGGCTACAGCGTGTTCCCGGAAGAGGTCGAGACCATCCTCATCAAGCACCCCGCCGTGGCCCAGGCCGCGGTGATCGCCCAGCCCGACGCCGAGAAGGGCGAGGTGGTGAAGGCCTTCATCGTGAAGAAGCCGGGCGCGGACGTCACCGCCGAGCAGCTCGTCGCCTGGTCGCGCGAGAACATGGCGCCCTACAAGACGCCCAGGCACGTGCGCTTCATCGACGCCCTCCCCGCGACCGGGGCGGGCAAGGTGCTGCGGCGCATGCTCAAGGACCTGGACTGACAGAACCCGGATACGGGCAGCCGAACGCAGAGGACGCAAAGATCACGCAGAGGGCGCAGAAGCAATTCAAAAAGGTTCTGTCTTCTTTCTGCGCCCTCTGCGAAACCTCTGCGCCCTCTGCGTTCGGCTGTCCGATTTTCTAGATTGCCCCATGCTCAAAAAAATACTGATCGCCAATCGCGGCGAAATCGCCGTGCGCCTGGTGCGCGCCCTGCAGGACGCCGGCATCGCCAGCGTGGCCGTGCATTCGCGCGACGACGCGCAGGCATTGCATGTGCAGCTGGCCGACACGGCCGTCGCGCTCGACGCGACCGGCCCCTCGGCGTATCTCGACATTCCGGCACTCATCGCCGTGGCGAAGGCGCAGGCCTGCGATGCGGTGCACCCGGGCTACGGCTTCCTCTCGGAACGCGCCGACTTCGCACAGGCCTGCGCCGACGCGGGACTGGTATTCATCGGCCCCACGCCCGAGCAGTTGGCGCTCTTCGGCGACAAGGCGCGTGCACGCGCGCTGGCGCAGCAATGCGACGTGCCCGTGATGCCCGGCAGCGCCGGCGCCGTCACGCTGGCCGAGGCGCAGGCCTTCTTCGCCGAGCAGGCGAAGGACGGTGCCGGCGTCATGGTCAAGGCGATCGGCGGCGGCGGTGGGCGCGGCATGCGCGCCGTGCTGCGCGCCGAGGGCCTGCCCGAGGCGCACGCGCGCTGCGTGTCGGAGGCGAAGGCGGCCTTCGGCGTCGACGGCGTGTACGTCGAGCGCCTGATGCGCCACGCGCGCCACATCGAGATCCAGGTGCTGGGCGATGGCAGCGCCGTGGCCAGTCTGGGCGAGCGCGAGTGCACCTTGCAGCGGCGCTTCCAGAAACTGGTGGAGATCGCGCCCAGCCCGTCGCTGAGCAGCGCGCTTCGCGACCGCATCACGCATGCCGCGCTGCGCATGGCGCAGCAGGTGGGCTACCGCGGCCTGGGCACTTTCGAGTTCCTGGTGGACGAACACTCCACGGCTTTGCCCTTCGTCTTCATCGAGGCCAACCCGCGCCTGCAGGTCGAGCACACGGTCACCGAGGCCGTCACCGGCCTGGACCTGGTGCAGTTGCAGCTGGGCGTGGCGGCCGGCCGCTCGCTGGCCGAGCTCGGCGTCACACCCCAGGCGACCGCCGCTCAAAAGGGCTTCGCCATCCAGTGGCGCATCAACGCCGAGACGCTCGACCCGCAGGGCAACGCACGACCCGCCAGCGGCACGCTGGCGCGCTTCGACCTGCCCAGCGGCCCGGGCGTGCGCGTGGACACACAGGGCTATGCGGGCCTGGCGCCCTCCCCGCACTACGACACGCTGCTGGCCAAGCTCATCGTGGCCAGCCCGTCGGCGCAGTTTGCCGATGTGCAGCGCCGCTCGCTGCGCGCGCTCGCGGAGTGCCGCATCGAGGGCCTGGCGACCAACCTCGCCCTGCTGCGCGCGCTGGGCGAACGCCCGGAGTTCGCCACGCAGGCGGTGCACACGCGCTTCGTGGAGGAGCACTTGGCCGACCTGCTGGGCGCAGCCGAGCGCATTGCCCACGCTACGAAATCGATAGCCCCTCCCGCAGTCGCGACGGGCGCTGCAGCCACTTTTTCCTCTGAAGCCGCCGAGGACGGCGCGCCCGTCATCCGCGCCCCGATGCCCGCCAAGCTGGTGCAGTTCGAAGTCGCCGTGGGCGACGTGCTGCCCGCGGGCGCGCAGGTGGGCGTGCTCGAGGCCATGAAGATGGAGCACCTGCTGCATGCACCCACCGCCGGCCGCGTGGTGGCGCTGCTGGCGCAGCCGGGCGACTACCTCGTCGAAGGCCAGTCGCTGGTGAAGCTGGAACCGGTGGATGCCGACAGCGTTCAGGCACGCGCCAGCGAGGCCGTGGACCTCGCCACCATTCGCCCCGACCTGCAGCGCGTCATCGACCGCCACGCCTTCACCCTCGACGCCAATCGCGAGAAGGCCGTCGCCAAGCGCCATGCCCAGGGCGGGCGCACCGCGCGCGAGAACATCGCCGACCTGTGCGATCTCGAGCGCGACCCGGGCAACTTCATCGAGTACGGCCAGCTCGCGATCGCCGCGCAGACGCGCCGCCGCAGCCTGGAAGACCTGATCGCCAACACGCCGGCCGACGGCATGGTGACCGGCATCGGCAGCGTCAACGCCGCGCTCTTCGGTGCCGAGGCCTCGCGCTGCGTGGTGATGGCCTACGACTACACGGTGCTCGCCGGCACGCAGGGCATGCGCAACCACCACAAGAAGGACCGCATGCTGGCGCTGGCGCACCAGTTGAAGATCCCGCTGGTGCTCTTCGCCGAGGGCGGCGGCGGCCGGCCGGGCGACACCGACATGCCGATCGTGGCCGGCCTGAACAACCACACCTTCAGCCAGTACGCGGCGCTGTCGGGCAAGGTGCCGGTGGTGGGCATCGTGCACGCGCGCTGCTTCGCGGGCAACGCGGCGCTGCTGGGCTGCAGCGACGTGATCATCGCCACGCGCGCCAGCAACATCGGCATGAGCGGGCCCGCCATGATCGAGGGCGGCGGGCTGGGCACCTTCACGCCCGAGCAGATCGGCCCGAGCCCGGTGCAGTCGCGCAACGGCGTGATCGACATCCTGGTCGAGGACGAGGCCGAGGCGGTGCGCGTGGCCAGGCAGTACCTGTCGTACTTCCAGGGCCGCACGAGCGGTGGCCGCTGCCCCGACCAGCGCGCGCTGCGCCACGCGGTGCCGGAGAACCGGCTGCGCGTGTATGACGTGCGCGCCGTGATGCGCGGCCTGTTCGACGAGGACTCGGTGCTCGAACTGCGCGCGGGCTTCGGCGCCGGCATGGTCACGGCACTCGCACGCATCGATGGCCAGCCGGTCGGCGTGATGGCCAACAACCCGCATCACCTGGGCGGCGCGATCGACGCCGACGCGGCCGACAAGGCGGCGCGCTTCATGCAGCTGTGCAACGCGCATGCGATCCCGCTGGTGTCGCTGTGCGACACGCCGGGCTTCATGGTCGGTCCCGACATCGAGGCCCAGGCGCAGGTGCGCCACGTCTGCCGCATGTTCATGATCGAGGCCCACCTGCGCGTGCCCTACTTCACCGTGGTGCTGCGCAAGGGCTACGGCCTGGGTGCGCAGGCGATGGCCGCCGGCGGCTTCGACGCACCGGTGTTCACCGTCGCCTGGCCCACGGGCGAATTCGGCGCCATGGGCCTCGAAGGCGCGGTGCGCCTGGGCTACCGCAAGGAACTGGAGGCCGTGCCCGCCGGGCCCGAGCGCGACGCCCTCTTCAAGGAGCTGGTGGCCCGGCAGTACGCCGACGGCGAGGCCATGCACATGGCGCAGACGCTCGAGATCGACGCCGTGATCGACCCCGCCGAGACGCGGGCCTGGCTGCTGCGCGGCCTGGCCTCGGCCAGCCGCGCGGTGGAGGCGCCCAAGGCTTACGTCGACACCTGGTGACCCCTGACGGGGGCGGGGCCAGGGCGCTGCCTACACTGCAGCGCTTTGCCCCTGCGCATGCCCGATTTCGCACGCCCGCCCGGTTTCATCCTGCGCCCGAGGCTGCCCCGCCTCGCGGCGACGCTGCTGCTCGGCTTGGTTCTGCCGTTGCACGCGCTGGCCGCATGGGTCGCCGCCTGGGGTGCGGCGCCGCAGAACTTCGCGGAGTTCGCCGCATCGCCCGGCGTGAATGCGGCGGGGCTGGAGATCGAAGGCACGGTGCGCCAGCGCGTCGTGCCCACCCTCGACGGGCCGCGCGTGCGGGTGCGCTTCTCCAACGTCTTCGGCAAGCGGCCGCTGGTCCTGAGCAGCGCGTCGGTTGCGATCAGTGCCGGCGCCGACGGCGTCGTGCCCGCCACGCTGCAACCGCTGCGCTTCGGCGGACGGCCCGAGGTCACAGTGCCTCCAGGACGCGAGGTGTGGAGCGACGGCGCCGCCCTGCGGGTGCAGGCCGGCCAGGCCGTGGCGGTGAGCTTCGAGCTGCCGCGCGAGACCGCCGTGAGCACCGTGCACCGGCTGCCGCTGAACGGCAGCTGGATGGCGCCGGGCCGCTGGGCCTCCGCGGCAAAGCTCGATGGCGCGCAGCCTTCGCCCTACAACTACTTCGTCACCGGGCTGGACGTCGACGCGGCGCTGGACAGCCGTGCAGTGGTCGCTTTCGGCGACTCGATCACCGAGGGCTCGGGCGCCGACGCCGACGCGGCACCCGCACGCTATCCGCACTGGCTGGCCGAGCGCGTGCGCACCTCCGCCGTCGCCGGGCAGGGCACGCTGGCCGTGGTCAACGCCGGCATCGGCGGCAACCGGCTGCTGGCCGACAAGACCGGGCCCAGCGGCCTCGAACGCTTCGACCGCGACGTGCTCGGGCAAAGCGGCGTGTCGCACGTGCTGATCCTCATCGGCGTCAACGACATCGGCTACGGCAGCTTCGCGGGCATCCTGCCCAACGTGATGGCACCGAGCGCCGAGCAACTGGCCACCGGCCTGCAGAGCCTGGTCAATCGCGCCCATGCGCGCGGCGTGAAGGTGCTGCTGGGCACGCTGCTGCCCTTCAAGGGCGCGGGCTACTGGAACGAGGGCAACGAGGCCAAGCGGCAGACGCTCAACACCTGGATCCGCACGCAGCGCTCGGCCGACGGCGTGGTGGACTTCGACGCGGCGCTGCGCGATGCCGCCGACCCGCAGGTGCTGAATCCGGCCTACGACAGCGGCGACCATCTGCATCCCAATTCCGCCGGCGCGGCTGCCATGGGGCGGGCGGTGGACCTCAAGCTTCTGGGGCGTCCGTGAGCACCGGGCGGCGCGATACAGCTTTACACAAGATTTCGCGCGCCGCTTACAGCGCATTCACATGGGCCGATGACCATGAAGGCTCCACAGAACGCATGAGGAGCCATCCCATGAAGAAACTCGCAAAGATCACCATGGCCGCCGGGGCCGCAGCACTGCTGTCGGTCGGTGCCTTCACCGTGCCGACCGCGGCGCAGGCGCAGCCGGTCGTCAACGTCCAGTTCGGCCCGCCCCCGCCGCCGCGCGTGGAGCGCGTCCCGCCGCCGCGTCGCGGCTATGTCTGGGCGCCTGGCCACTGGGAGTGGCGCCGCGGCGGCCATGTCTGGGTGCCTGGCGTGTGGGTGAGGGCTCGCCCCGGCTACGCATACCGTCCGCCGGAGTGGCGCGACAACAATGGCCGCTGGGAATACAACCGCGGCCGTTGGGACCGGGACCGCGACGGTGTGCCCAACCGCTACGACCGCAATCCCAACAACCCGTACCGCAACTGAGGACTCGCGGGCTCCGTGCCCGCACCCGTTCTGACAAAGGAACGCCTGCCGGCCGGCAGGCGTTTTTCTTTGACGTTGTTTGCCTTCGCTCAGAAGAAGCGGAACACCAGCGGCATCAGCAAGGCCGCCAGCACCACCTGCAAACCCAGCGCCAGCCCTGCATAGGCGCCGGCGTCGGCATTCACCTGCAACGCCCGCGCCGCGCCGATGCCGTGCGAGGCAGTGCCCAGCGCGAAGCCGCGCGCCGTCCAGCCCTCGCCCGCGGCGGGCACGCGCAGCAGGTCGAACAGGTACTTGCCGGTGAGTGCGCCCACCATGCCGGTGATGACGGCGAACACCGCCGACAGCGCGGGCACGCCCCCGATCTTCTCGGCGATGCCCATCGCCACCGGCGCGGTGACGGACTTGGGCGCCATCGACAGCACCACGTCGTGCGGCAGGCCGAGGGCCCAGGCGAGGCCCACCGCCGAACCGCCTGCCGCCGCACCGCCGAGCAATGCCGCCAGCAGCACGCGCACGCCGCGTGCGCGCAGTTCGGCGCGCCGCTGCCACAGCGGCCAGGCCAGCGCCACCACGGCCGGGCCGAGCAGGAAGTGGATGAACTGCGCGCCCGAGAAATAGCTCGGGTAGCTCACGCCCGTGAGCGTGAGCAGCACCGCCAGCGTGACCACCGACCACAGCACCGGGTTGGCCCAGGGCGCGCTGCCCATGCGGGCGTAGAAGGCCTGCGCGAGCAAGTACACCACCAGCGTGGCCGTGAGGCCGAACAGCGGCGTGGCCGAGAGGTAGATCCAGAGCTCGACGAAATGAGGCATGTCAGTGCCCGTCGTCGGCGGCGCGGCGCGGCCATCCGTACAGCACCAGCGCCGTCACGGCGAGCCCGATCCAGGTCGACAGCGCGATCACGATGAGGATGCGCAGGCCGTACTGGGTGAGCAGCGCCAGGTGCGTCATCACGCCCACGCCCACGGGCACGAAGAGCAGCGACAGGTGGGTGAGCAGGAAGCCGGCGCACTCGGCCACCGGCTCGCGCACGAGGGCGAAGCGCAGGCCGACGAGCATCAGCACCAGCCCGAGCACCGGCCCGGGCAGCGGCAGCGAGAGCCCGCGCGAGAGCAGCTCGCCCACCGACTGGAAGACCAGCAGCCAGGCCAGCCCGCGCAGGCCCTGCATCAGCGGAAGACCACCGTGCGGTGGCCGTTGAGCAGCACGCGGTGCTCGCTGTGCCACTTCACGGCGCGCGCGAGCACCAGGCTCTCGGTGTCGCGGCCGCGGGCCGTGAGGTCTTCCACCGTGTCGGTGTGGTCGGCGCGGGCCACGTCCTGCTCGATGATCGGGCCCTCGTCGAGGTCGGCCGTCACGTAGTGCGCGGTGGCGCCGATCAGCTTCACGCCGCGGTCGTGCGCCTGGTAGTAGGGCTTGGCGCCCTTGAAGCTGGGCAGGAAGGAGTGGTGGATGTTGATCGCGCGCCCGGCCAGCCGGCCGCACAGCTCGTTCGACAGGATCTGCATGTAGCGCGCCAGCACCACGAGCTCGGCGCCCTCGGCCTCGATGATCTCCAGCTGCTTCGCCTCGGCCTGCGCCTTGGTGGCGGCGGTCACCGGGATGTGGTGGAAGGGCACGTTGTAGCTGGCCGCGAGCTGGTAGAAGTCGCGGTGGTTGCTGACGATGGCGCGGATGTCGACCGGCAGCAGCCCGCTCTTCCAGCGGAACAGCAGGTCGTTGAGGCAGTGGCCTTCCTTGCTGACCAGGATCACGGTCTTCATCGGCTGCTGCGCGGCGTGCAGCTTCCAGGCCATGCCGAAATCGCCAGCCAGCGTGGCCAGCTGCTCGCGCAACTGGGCCTCGGGCACCTTGTCGCAGGCGAAACGCACGCGCATGAAGAACAGGCCCGTGCCGTGGTCGTTGTACTGGGCCGCTTCTTCGATGTTGCCGCCGCGCTCCAGCAGGAAGCCCGAGACGGCATGGACGATGCCCACGCGATCGGGGCAGGACAGGGTGAGGATGTACGCGCTCATGAGGGCGGTGATTGTCGCAGCGCACGCCGCAGGCTGCCGGCCGCTCACAGATCACCGGGCGACAGCGCCTTGAGCGCGTCGCGGCAATGCCGCGCGATCAGCTCCTGCCGCGGGCGCGGCATGCGCTCCAGCGTGGAGGCGACGCTGATGCCGGCCACGGGCTCGCCACGCGCGTTGCGCACCGCCATGCCCACCGCCAGCACGTTGCGGGTGGCATGATTGCCGACGACGGACCAGCCGCGCTCGCGCGTGGCGCGCACCAGGATCTGCAGCCGCTCGGGCGTCATGCCGCCGTAGCGCGGCAGCTGCGGCGCGTTGGCCGCAATCACGCGGGCCACTTCCTCGTCGGACAGCGCGGCCAGAAGCGCCAGGCCCGCGGCGCCCACGCCCAGCGGCTGGCGCGTGCCCACCTGGATCACCAGCACCTGCACCGGGTGCGTACCGACGTGGCGCGCGATGCAGTGCGAGGACGGCCCTTCGCGCAGGATGGCGAAGGCGGCGTCGCCGCAGGCCCGGCTGACCCGCTCGAGCACCGGCTGCAGGTGCACGGCCATGTTGGGCTGCCGGGCCAGGGGTTGCTGCGTTGCCCAGCGCGGCCCGGCCACGTAGAGGAAACGGCCGCGCCGCGCCACATGGCCGCCCTCCATCAGGGTCGCCAGCAGGCGGTAGACCGGCGCGCGCTCCAGCCCGCTTGCCCGGCACAGGTCGACCACCCGCAGCCCGTCCGGACTGGACATGACGGCTTCGAGCACCTGCAGGCCGCGGCGCAGGGTGCGGCTGCCGGCGTCCTCGTCGGCGGGCCGGGAAACGTCCGGCAGGCGGACGTTTTCGTTCGTTTTTCTGGGCGCCATCTCGAAGAATTCCTGCTGTCCGGACCCGGAGTGTGCCTCGCAAGGCGTGCTGCGGTGCAAGGCCGGAAGCCATTCGACACTCAGGAGACACCCATGACCCCGAACCCGCCCGCGCGCCGCCGGCGCTTCTTCGCCTTCGCGCTGTCGCTCGCCGTCGCCACGGCGGCGCTGCCCGCCCTGGCCCAGACGGCCGCCTGGCCGGCCAAGCCCATCCGCCTGGTGGTCGGCTACGCCGCCGGCGGCGCCACCGACGTGGTTGCGCGCCTCGTGGCGGTGAAGATGGGCGAGCAGCTCGGCCAGCCGGTGATGGTGGACAACCGGGCCGGCGCCAACAGCAACCTGGGCGCCGAGATCGTGGCGCGCTCGGCGCCCGACGGCTACACGCTCTACGTCTACACCATCGCCAACACCATCAACGCCACGCTGTATCCCAAGCTCGGCTACGACCCGGTGAAGGACTTCGAGCTCGTCGGCCTGATGGCCAAGATCCCGAACATCCTGGTGGTCAACCCGAAGCTGCCGATCCAGTCGCCGGCGGACTACGTGCGCCATGCGAAGGCCTCGAAGGACGGCATCAGCTTCGCGTCCTCGGGCGCGGGCTCGTCCATCCACCTGTCGGGCGAGATGTTCAAGATGCAGTCGGGCGCCAACATGCTGCACGTGCCCTACAAGGGCAGCGCGCCGGCCATCACCGACCTGATCGGCGGCCAGGTCGATTCGATGTTCGACAACACGCCTTCCGCACTGCCCCACGTGCAGGCCGGCAAGCTGCGGGCCATCGCGATCACGAGCGCGCAGCGATCGCCGCTGCTGCCCGACGTGCCCACGCTGGCCGAGTCGGGCTACGCGGGCTTCGACGTGCAGTCGTGGTTCGCGCTCGCCGCGCCGTCAGGCACGCCGCGGGCCGTGGTCGACCGGCTCAACGCCGCGCTGGGCAAGGCCCTGGCCGCGCCCGACGTGCGGCAGCGCCTGCAGGACCTGGCCGCCACGCCGGCCGGCGGCACGCCCGAGCAGGCGCGCAGCTTCGCGGCCTCGGAGCTGAAGCGCTGGCGCGAGGTGGTCAAGGCCTCGGGCGCCAGCGCCCAGTGAAGCGCGGCGCAGCCGCCGGCTGCGCCGTCCCCCGCCCGCCAGGGCGCGATCCCACCGTTCCACCATGTACCCGATCGACTTCTTCTGGCGGGCCGCCCAGCGCTGGCCCGACCGCATCGCCATCGACGCCCCCGAGGGCCCGACCCGCTACGACGCACTGGCGGCCCGCGTGGCGGCGCTCGCCGCCGGCCTGCTGGCGCTGGACCCGTCCCCGCAGAGCCGTGTGGGCCTGTGCGCCGCCAACAGCGCCGACCACATCGCCGCGCTGCTGGCCGTGCTGGCCTGCGGCAAGGTGTGGGTGCCGCTCAATCCCAAGAGCACGCGGCCGGAGATCCGGCGCATCGTCGATGCGACCGAGCCGACGATCCTGATCCTGGACGAAGCCCATGCCGACCTGCTCGACGGCGCCCCCGGGATCCGCCTCTACACGGGGCATGACGAGACGCCGGCCGACGGCACCGCCTTGCGCGCCCTCGAGCAGGCCCACGCGGGCGCCGCAGCGCCGCGCCTGACCCTGCCGGGGGAGGCCACCCAGGCCATCAAGTTCACCGGCGGCACGACCGGCCTGCCCAAGGGCGTGATGCAGCCCTACCGCGCGTGGATGGCCAACATCGCCAACCAGATCCAGGCCTGGGGCTTCGACGAGCACGAGCGCTACGTGGTGGCCGCGCCCATCACCCATGGCACCTCCACCTACCTGCTGCCCATCCTGGCACAGGGCGGCTGCCACGTGATCATGGCGGGCGCGGGTGCCGAGGCCGTGCGCGCCACCTTCCGCGAGCGCGGCGGCACCGCCTGCTTCATGCCGCCCACGCTGGTCTACATGCTGATGGCGCTGCCGGGCGCGAGCCGCGCGGACTTCCCGCAGCTGCGTCGCCTGATCTATGGCGGCGCGCCGATGCCGCCCGAGAAGATCCGCCAGGTGCGCGCGTTCTTCGGCCCGGTGCTGGGCACCACCTACGGCCAAACCGAGGCGCCGCAGATCCTCACCGTGATGCGGCCGGAGGACTTCAACGACGAGCGCCACTGGGCCGCCGTCGGCCGCGCCACCTGGTTCAGCGATGTGGCCGTCATGGCACCCGACGGACGCCTGCTGCCGCCCGGCGAAGTGGGCGAGGTGGTGGCGCGCGGCGACCTGCTGATGAGCGGCTACTGGCGCCTGCCCGACAAGACGGCGGAGACGCTGGTCGACGGCTGGCTGCACACCGGCGACCGCGGGCTGATCGACGCGCAGGGTTATCTCTTCCTCAAGGACCGGCTCAAGGACATGGTCATCACCGGCGGCTTCAACGTCTACCCGGTCGACGTCGAGAACGCGCTGGGCCAGCACCCGGCCGTGCACGAATGCGCCGTGTTCGGCCTGCCCGACGACAAGTGGGGCGAGACGGTGCAGGCGGCCGTGCAGCTGCGCCCGGGCGCACAGGCGCAGGAGGCCGAGCTGATCGCTTTCGTGCGCGAGCGCCTGGGGCCGGTACAGACGCCCAAGCGCATCCACTTCCACGCCAGCCTGCCGCGCTCGCCGGTGGGCAAGGTGCTCAAAAACGCGGTGCGCGACCTGGCGCTGACCACGCCCGCCTGAACCGACCCTGGAGACCGACCCGATGACCGACAAGAACGCCCCGCCCGTCACCCGCCTGTGCACCCACACGCTCACCAGCCTGCACTACCGCGATGCCGATCTGGTGAAGGACCTGATGGGCCAGAAGACCTTCACCGAGGTGATGCTGATGCAGATCCTGGGCCGCACGCCGCGCCCGGTGGACATGCGCGTCGCCGACGTGGTGCTGATCGTGTTGATGGAGCATGGCCTCACGCCCAGCGCCATCGCCACGCGCCTCATCTACATGAGCGCGCCCGAGAACCTGCAGGGCGCCGTCAGCGCCGGCCTGCTGGCGGTGGGCAGCTCCTTCGTGGGCACCATGGAGAACTGCTCGCGACTGCTCGACCGCATCCTCGCGGCCGATGACCCCGAGGCCGAGGCCGCCGCGATCGCCGCGCACCACCGGGCGCAGAAGAGCCCCGTGCCCGGCTTCGGCCACCACCTGCACAAGCCGGTCGACCCGCGGGCGTACAAGCTGCTCGAACTGGGCCGCGCCGAGCCGGAACTGGCCGGCCGCCACATCCGCGCGCTGGAGCAGCTCTCGGCCGCGGTGGACGCCGCCGCCGGCCGCAAGATCACCCTCAACGCCACCGGAGCGGTGGCGGCCCTGCTCGGCGAGATCGGCGTGCCCACCGGCGTGATGCGCGGGTTTGCCGTCATCTCGCGCGCGGCGGGGCTGGTGGCGCACATCGTCGAAGAGCAGCAGAGCCCCTCGGGCCGCTTCATCTGGGACACGGTGGAGCACGCCATCCCCTACGTGGGCGAAGGCGGTCGCTGAAGAAGTCGCCCGCGTTTCCGACCGTCTTCAGGGCGCGGGCTTGCGCAGACTGGCGCAGTAGTCGCGGGCCGGCAGCGCCGGCGTGGCCCAGACGGCGTCGAAACCGCCGCGGCCCGAGGTGGCCCCGCCGGCCGCCATGCGCACGCTGCGCACCTTCAGGTCCGTCGGCAGGTGCTGGGCCACGCCCAGCGCAGGGTCGGCGTGTCCAGCGCCGGTAATGAGCAACACGAGCTGCCCGGGCCCGCGCGCCTGCTCCGCCAGGGTGTGGGCCATGGCGCGGTCGCGTGCGATCTGGATGCGCGTCATCGGCACGATCTGCGATTCGGGCAGCAGGCCGCAGTGGCCGTCGCGCACCGCCTGCTGCTGTGCGCGAAGTGCCGGATCGGACAGCTGGGCATCGAGCGACACGTCGGCCATGGCGTCGCGCATGCGGGCACGCGGCAGGTTGGCGCCCACCACCGGCACGCCCGCGCGCACGGCGGCCATGACGGCCGGGGCGTAGTCGGTCCAGGGCCAGGCCTTGGCGTCCCAGGCCAGCGCGGCCTGCACCTGTGCCTCGGTGGCGCCGGTCGCCAGCCTGGCGGTCGTGCGGCCCTCCTCCGCCATCTCCAGCGCGAGCGCGGCGAGCTGCTTGCGCGCGACGAGCGCCTCGACGCTCTCGCGCTCGATGAGGTGGTGCTCCGGTGCATCGTGCTGTTCGCCCAGCAGCATCACGTCGGCCGGCAGCAGCCGGGCGATCCGCTCGGGCACCGGGCCGTCGTCGGCGCCGCGCAACGCGGAACACGCCGCCAGGGCCAGGATGAGGATCGACAGCGCAGAAGTCAGACGCAATGGGAGGGCGAGGGCCATCGCGCCATACTATGCGAGCCGCCACGCTGCGGCTGCCGTCCTTCGCCTGCTTCCCTTGTCGTTGCCCACCCCGCGTTACCTCGCCCGCGTCGCTGCCACGCTGCTGCTCGCACTCGCTGCCGCCGGCCTGTGCCTGTGGCTGCACACCCCGCTGCCCTGGATGATCGGCCCGCTGCTTGCGGTGTCGATCGCCTCCATCGCAGGACTGCCGACCGCCAGCTTCACGCCGCTGCGCAACGCCGGCCAATGGACCATCGGCGCGGCCCTGGGCCTGTACTTCACGCCGCATGTGACGGCGCTGGTGGCCGGCATCTGGTGGGCGATCGCCCTCGCGATCGCGTGGGCGCTGGCGCTGGGCTTCGGCTTCGGCCGCTGGCTCGAGCGGCTGCACGCGCACCGCATGCCCCATGTGCCGCCGCATGCCATGCGAGCCACGACTTACTTCGCCGGCGCGATCGGCGGTGCGTCGGAGATGACCCTGATGGCCGAGAAGGCGGGGGCACGCACCGACCTCGTGGCCGCGGCGCACAGCCTGCGCCTCGTGCTCGTCACCGTGAGCATTCCCTTCGCCATGCAGTACAGCGGGCTCCACGGCCTGGACAGCGTGCCTCCTGCGGTGCGCGACGTGCGCTGGGAAGGTTTTGCGCTGCTGGCGCTGGCGACCTTGGGCGGCGCGCTGGCGATGCGCGCGCTGGGCCGCACCAACCCCTGGTTCATCGGCCCCTTGCTGGTTGCGATGGCGATCACGATGAGTGGACACACGCTGTCGGCCGTGCCGCTGTGGCTGTCCAATGCGGCCCAACTGGTCATCGCCATCAGCCTGGGCGTGCGCTTCTCGCGCGAGTTCCTGCACACGGCGCCGCGCTGGCTCGCCTCGGTGGCGGCGGGCACGCTGGGCATGCTGGTGCTGTGCGGCGCCTTCGCGGCAGTGTTGGCCTGGGCCACCGGCATCCACTGGGCGACGATGGTGCTCGGCACCTCGCCCGGCGGCATCGCCGAGATGTCGATCACGGCCAAGGTGCTGCAGCTCGGCGTGCCGGTGGTCACGGCCTTCCAGGTCTGCCGGCTGGTGGCGGTGCTGGTGCTGACGGGGCCGCTGTATCAGCGGCTTTACGCAAGGCGCGGCCCCTGAAAAGACGAAGGGCGCCCGAAGGCGCCCTGCTCGCTCGGCTCAGCCGGGTCCGTCAGTGCATCAGCACCGGGTTCTGGGCCAGCTCGGCGTAGCCTTCCAGGGTGTCCTCCACCTCTTCCTGCGTCGGCGTGTTGAGCTGCCAGGCCGCGATCTGCTTCTGGAACAGGTCGGCCCAGGAGCCGTCGAGGTAGACCTCCTTGCCGGAGCGCTTGTCGACGATCTCGAAGCCGTCGCGCGCCAGCACCGGCAGATGCGGCGCCACGGGGGCGTCGTCTTCTGTCGGCTGCACGTGGACGACGACGAAGGCGTCGGAGTCGTAAAGCATGTGCATGGCGGGGTGCTTCATGGAGTCGATGAGGGACATGGTCACCATGTAGCAATCAACGCGCCAGATTCAAGAGGCGCCGACATGGCGTGGGCCGAGGCGCCCCGGAATCTGTGACTTCTGCCTGCGCCCGTAGGCCACGTCCGACCCGGCCCCCGGAGATCCGCGCGCCTAGGGCGTGCCCGTGCCGCGCAACTGCAGGTCGGCCCAGTCGCCGTTGGGCTCGGTCTGGCGGATGCGCACGGGCAGCCAGCCCAGTTCCGGCGCCAGCCACAGCTCGATCTTGCGGTCGAAGGGCTTGCGCGGCAGGCGCGTGAGCTTGCGGGCCTGGAATTCGCCGGCCGGTGTGGCCTGCGCTTCGTCGCCGTCGACGCTGAAGCTCCAGACCTCGGCGTCGCGCGTGCCCGCCGTCTGGATGCTGAAGCTGCTCCCTGGGCCGTGGCGTGCCGGATCGCCGGCCAGCAGCGCCGACAGCTGCAGGATCACGCTCAACTCGTCCTGCGCGCCGGGTTGCAGCGGCGCCGGCGTGGTGGTGCTGCTGAACACGATCTGGCCGCTCTCGCGCACGAAATGCGTGGCGACCTCGCTGCGGCGGGTGTCGGAAAAGCGTTGCGGCTCCAGGCCGCCGGGGCCGACGCGTCCCACGCTCGTGCGCGAGCGGATGGTGCGAAACAGCACACGCAAGGCCAGCCGCGCGTTGTACTGGCTGCCGTCCTGCAGCCAGATCAGCTCGCCGAACACCCCGGACATCGGCTGCACGCCCTGCTGGCCGGTGACGGTGAAGTCCAGCTTGACCGAAGGCGGCACCTTGAGCGCCTCCGTCGCGCCCGGCACACCGGCACCTGCGCCGGCGCCCGTGCCCGCACCCTGGCCGGTGCCCGTGCCGCCGCCACCCGCCAGGCCGCCCTCCGGCTGCGCCGTGTCGGGCGCGCGGGCCAGGGCGTCCTGGCCCATCGACGGCGAGGAAGGTGCTCCCTCCGTTCCGGCCGTCGTACTTTCCGGCGGCGGCGTGGTCGGTGGCTCGGGCTCGGGCGAGGCGGGAGCCTCGACGCGCTCCGGCGCGGGCGCGGGGACGGGCGGCGTCGGCTTCGGCCGGGATGGAGCCACCGGGCGTGGATGGGGGCGCAGGCGCGCGTTGGGCCGGGGCCCGGCCTGTACCGGCTGGGGCGCCGGCGCCGCCGCGGCACCGGGCGAGCCGCCGCCGGTCGCCGCCGGGGGTGCAATGACGATGGTGCGCGTGCTGAAGCGATGCGCCAGCGGCAGGGCATCGTTCTGCGTGCCGCGTGGCAATGCGCCCATCACCAGCAGGTGCGCCAGCGTCACGAACACCGTCAGCACCGCCACCGCGCGCCACGGCCGCCGGGGACGCGGCAGCACGACGATCATCGGACGCAGGGAGGTCATGGACGGACAGCAGGGGCAGGAGCGACGAACGCAGGGGGCGAAGGGGGATGGCACGCCACTAAACTCCCGGCCTTCATCCAGTTTAGTGGGCCCGCAGGCGGGCACTGCCCCGCCGCGGCCTTTCCGCGCACCCCATGAAACTCGCCACGCTCCAGGACGGTTCGCGCGACGGCCAGCTGGTCGTCGTCTCGCGCGACCTGACCACCGCCCACTACGCCACCGGGATTGCCCACCGCCTGCAGCAGGTGCTGGACGACTGGGGCTTCATGAGCCCGCAGCTGCAGGACCTGTACACCGCGCTCAACCACGGCCGCACGCGCCACGCCTTCCCCTTCAACCCCGGCCAGTGCATGGCGCCGCTGCCGCGCGCCTACCAGTGGGCCGACGGCTCGGCCTACCTCAACCATGTGGAACTGGTGCGCAAGGCCCGCAACGCCGAGGTGCCCGCCACCTTCTACACCGACCCGCTCATGTACCAGGGCGGCAGCGACGACTTCCTCGGCCCCACGGACGACATCGTGGTGCCCAGCGAAGCGATGGGCATCGACTTCGAGGCCGAGGTCGCCGTCGTCACCGGCGACGTGCCCATGGGCGCCACGCCCGAGCAGGCGCTGGACGGCATCCGCCTGGTCATGCTGGCCAACGACGTGAGCCTGCGCAACCTGATCCCGGCCGAGCTGGCCAAGGGCTTCGGCTTCTTCCAGAGCAAGCCCGCCACCGCCTTCAGCCCCGTCGCCGTGACCTTGGACGAACTCGGCCCCGCCTGGCAGGACGGGCGCGTGCACCTGGCGCTGCAGAGCACCTGGAACGGCCGCAAGGTCGGCCTGTGCGACGCCGGGCCGGACATGACCTTCCACTTCGGCCAGCTCATCGCCCACATCGCCAAGACCCGCAACGTGCGCGCCGGCAGCATCGTCGGCAGCGGCACCGTCAGCAACCCCGGCGTCGAGAAGAACGGCCGCATGGAATGGCCCAAGGGCTACTCGTGCATCGCCGAGAAGCGCTGCATCGAGACCATCCAGGACGGCGCGCCGAAGACCGAGTTCATGAAGTACGGCGACACCATCCGCATCGAGATGAAAGGGCTGGACGGCAGGTCGCTGTTCGGGGCCATCGAGCAGGAGGTGGTGCCGGTGGGGGGCCGGGTCAAGGCGGCGGAGGCGGCTGCGCCGCAGGTCCGCGGCGAGGACGACGCGCTGGAGGACTGAACGCGCGCTAAAGCCCTGGAGGTGCCGGCACGGCATAGGGCGCGACGGCACCGCCATCCTGACTCAGAAGCCGGATCAGCGTCGGATGGATAAAAAGTTTCTCCCGACCGATCACCTGTTTGCGCAGCACGCCCGCGCCTACCAGGTCCTGCAGGTAGCGTGACGCCGCTTGCCGCTGTGCAATGCCCTTGCTCACCAGGTTGCCGATGGGGCAGCAGGGCTGCTCGAAGACCGTTTTGGCCAGCATGTACAGCACCCCCGCCTCCCAGGCCTGTTCGCGCGCCACCTCCTGCAGCAGGCGGTAGTAGTCGGCCCTGTGCTGGATCGACAGCGGTGCGCGTGGTCAGCGGCCGCTCGCGCAGCGACTCAAGCCTTGATAGAGGGCGGTGCGGTAGCGCAGCGCCTCCTTCGTGGCCGGATCGGCATGCGTCGCTGCCCAGAACAAATCAACTGAACGTGTTCTGTTTTCCGGTTTCTGCGACACGTTCCACATGACCGTCAGGCCATCGCGCTCCGCAAGAGTGCCTTCACCGACCGAATCCCCAAGCGCCTGAACGCCCGGTACTGGTGGGTCCGCACCGTACTCAGCGCCACGCCGAGTTCACGCGCCGCCTCCTTGGCGGTGCGGCCGGCCATCAGTTGCCCGACGACCTCACGCTCGCGCACGCTCAGGGTGAGCAGTCGTGCAGCGAACGCGGGCTTGGCGCCGTGGCCGGCGGCCAGCGCGAGGCGGCCGTGCGCGGCGGTGGCGTCGGCCAGCAGGGCGGCGTGCACCTCGAGCAGCTCAAACTCGCGCGCGTCGAACTCGCGCTGCGCGAGGCTGCGGTAGAAGTTCACGGCCGCGCGCTGGCCGGTGGGCAGCAGCAGCAGGACCGACGCGCGCTCGCGGATGCCGACGTTGCCGTAGCAGGCAGCGCGGTAGTCGGCGTCGGCCAGTTCGTCGCCACGGTGGTGGCCCAGCCAGAGCTGCGCGCCGCGACGTGGCAGCGGGCGGCCGGCCAGCCACACCATGTGCGGATCGAGGAGGTCGAAGCGCTGCGCGACGTAGCGCTCGGCCGTGCGTTCGGCGGTGCTGCCGTAGCTGCTGGCGGCCGACACGGTCTCGATGCGGCCGGTGGCGCCGACCGCGAACACGGTGCAGAAGGTCACGTGCAGCACACCGTGCATGCCGGCCAGGTAGTGGGCCGCGAGCTGGGGCGTGCCGACGCCGGCCAGCACGCCGGTGACGACTTGCGGTGCCAGCGGCTCGGTGGAGGGGCGGATGCGCCAGCGCTTCATGCGGGACGACAGGCAGAGTTCAGGGTAAACACTTCGTGAGAAGTTAGGACAGTGGCGCGCCTCGCGCATCGGGACAATTCCGGCTGCCGCGACGACTGCTCCGCCTCGCACCGGCGCAACGCTTCAAGCAGAAGTGCCTGCAGCGCCCGCTGGACGGGCGCAAGCAGCTATCAAAAGAAGAGCAGCGAGACACCTCATCGCCCTCACCCAGGACCGACCCATGAACAGCCCCGCCGCCACCCGCCCGCCCGCCGCCGCGCCTTCCGCCCGAGCGAGCGACGCCGCGGGCGGTCCCGTCCCGCCGCCCGCCACGGATGCGCTGCCGCCCTCGGTGGGCGCCTTCCACTACACGCGCTTCACGCCGCGGCTGCCGGTGCTGGCCGACGGCGTCGAGGCGCAGCGCCATCCCGTCGTGATCGCCGGCGGTGGCCCGGTCGGCATGGCGCTGGCGCTGGGCCTGGCCAACCACGGCGTGCGCAGCGTGGTGCTCGAAGCCGACGACACGGTGTGCGTGGGCAGCCGCGCGGCCTGCATCTCGCGCCGCAGCCTGGAGATTGTCGAGCGCCTGGGCGCGCTGCCCGCGTTCCTCGCCAAGGGCCTGCCCTGGAGCGCGGGCACCAGCTACTACCAGACCACCGAGGTCTTTCGCTTCGAGATGCCCACCCATGCGCAGCAGAAGCTGCCGCCGATGATCAACCTGGAGCAGTACTACATCGAGCAGTACCTGCTGGACGAGATCAGGCGGCGCAACGCGGCGCAGACTGGGCTCATCGACATCCGCTGGGGCACCGAACTCAACGGCTTCACGCAGGACGACAGCGGCACGACGCTCCACGCCCGCAATGCACTGGGCGCATACACGCTGCAGGCCGACTGGCTCGCGGCCTGCGACGGCGGCCAGAGCTTCGTGCGCAAGTCGCTCGACCTCGCGCTCGAAGGCACGGCCTACGAAGGCCGCTACGTGATCATCGACATCGAACTGCCGAGCAGCTACCCGACCGAGCGGCGCGCCTGGTTCGACCCGCCATGGAACCGCGGCTCCACCGTGCTGATGCATCGCCAGCCCGACGACATCTGGCGGATCGACTATCAGCTGCGCCCCGGCCAGAGCACCGAGGCCGCCCTCACCCCCGAAGCGGTGACCGAGTTCGTGCAGCGCCACCTCGACGCCATCGGCGAAGGCCACCTGCCGTGGAAGACGGTGTGGACCTCGGTCTACCGCGCCGGCGCGATGACGCTGGCCGACTACCGGCACGGGCGCATCCTGTTCGCCGGCAATGCGGCCCATGCGATGCCGATCTTCGGCGTGCGCGGTCTCAACTCGGGCTTCGACGATGCCGACAACCTGGCCTGGAAGCTCGCGGCCGTGGCCAAGGGCGAATCCGACGCAGCCCTGCTCAACAGCTATTCGCAGGAGCGCATCGCCGCTTTCCACATCAACGCCGAGGCCGCGATGCGCAGCACCGAGTTCATGTCGCCGCCCTCGCGCGGTTTCGACCTGCTGCGCGAGGCCGCCCTGTCGCTGTCGGAAAGGCACCGCGGCATCGCCCAGCTCATCGACCCGCGGCAGACGCAGGCCGTGCGCTACGACGATTCGATGCTCTCGAGCGCCAGCGACGAGCTCGGCGCCGGCCCTCAGCCGGGCGAGGTGATGGGCGAGCAGGCGCTGCGCGAAGGGCACCTCACCGACCATATCGGCCCGCGCTTCACGCTGCTGGTCCTGCAGCCGGGCGAAGAGGTGCTGCCACTGCCGGCCGACCTGCCCCTGCACGTCGTGAGGCTGGGCGATGCGCAATGCGGGCCCGCGACCTTCGATGCCCTGGGCGCCGCGGCCGGGGCCGTGTACCTGCTGCGGCCCGATGGTCATCTGGCCGCACGCTGGCGCCGACCCACCGGCGGGCAGATCACCGCCGCACTGCAACGCGCCACGGCGCAACGGGTGACCGCATGACGGCCTCCACATTGACGCCCGAGGCGCGAGACCGCCTCTACGCCGGCTGCGCCAACGCCATCAGCGAGGCCGGGCCCGAGCGCGAATCGCTGTTCCTGGCGCGCCTGGCGCTGCTGCTGTTCGAGCGGCTCGGCGACGAGACGCAAGGCCATCAGGCGCTCGCGGACGCGCTCGAAGCGCTGCCCACCCCATCCCTGTCCGCATCCGAATCCCAAGGAGACTGAATCCATGCAACGCAGACACCTGCTGGCCACCCTGGCCTCCGGCGCAGCCCTGGCCGCCTCGCCCTTCGCCCGCGCGGAGTACCCCTATCCCGAGCAACTCGTCCGCTGGGTGGTGCCCTACCCGGCCGGCGGCGGCACCGACGTGATCGCGCGCTCGCTGGCCGAGGCCATGCGCCAGACACTCGGCCAGCAGATCGTGATCGACAACCGTCCCGGCGCCTCGACCAACATCGGCGCCGACCTCGTGGCCAAGATCAAGCCCGACGGCTACACCGTCATGTCGGCCGACAACGCCGTGCTGGCCTTCAACGAGCACCTGTTCGGCAGGCTGCCCTTCAACCCCGAGCGCGACTTCAGCTACATCGGCGCGATCGGCAAGTTCCCGCTGGCGCTGGTCGTGAATCCCGACTTTCCGGCCAAGGACTTCAAGGAGTTCCTGGCCTATGTGAAGGCCAACCCCGGCAGGGTGAACTACGCCTCGCCGGGCAACGGCTCGCCGCACCACCTGGCGATGGAGCTGTTCAAGAACCGCACCGGCACCTTCATCACGCACATTCCCTACCGCGGCGCGGCGCCGGCCATGGCAGACGTGATGGGCGGCCAGGTGCCGTGCATGTTCCTCGACCTGGCCTCGGGGCTGCCGATCATGCAGGGCAAGAAGGTGCGCGTGCTGGCCATCGGCTCGGGCGCACGCAACAAGCTGCTGCCCGAGGTGCCCACGCTGGCCGAGGTGGGCGTGCGCGATGCCGAGGTGTTCGCCTTCCAGGGCGTGCTCGGCCCGGCCGGCCTGCCGGCCAACGTGGTGAGCCGCCTCAACGGCGACCTGAACAAGGCCATGTCCACGCCCGCCGTGCTCAAGCGTTTTGCCGATTTCGGCATGGAAGCCATGCCCGGCTCGCCGCAGCAGTTCCAGCAACTGGCGCGCGCCGAATCGAAGCGCTGGGGCCCGGTCATCAAGGCGGCCGGCATCAAGCTCGACTGAGCGGGCCTGCGCGGGGCCCGTCCCGGGCGCCGGTAAGATGCGCGCCGCGTCGTGCCGGCTGGCCGATGCGGCGCACCGCAGCCAGCGGCTGCGGGCGCATCCTTCAAAAGAAATCAGGGAGTTCCCATGCAACGTTATCGCTGGGCCGCTTGTGCGGCCGTCGCGGCCTTGGCCGCGCTCACCGGTTGTGAAACCATGAAATCCGCCGACGGCGGCTCCGCCCTGCTCGACGCGGGCGGGTCGGCCATGAAGGCGATGTCGCTGAGCGACAGCGACGTGGCGGCGATGTCCGACCAGTCCTGCGCCGCGCTGGACCAGAAGAACCAGATCGCCCCGGCCAACAGCAAGTACACGCTGCGGCTGAACCAGCTGGTGCGCCAGATGCCCGCCAGCGTCAACGGCAAGCCGGCCGCTTACAAGGTCTACCTGACGCCGAGCGTCAACGCCTGGGCGATGGCCAACGGATGCATCCGCGTCTACAGCGGCCTGATGGACCTGATGAACGACGACGAGGTGCGCGGCGTGCTGGGCCACGAGATCGGCCATGTCGCGCTGGGCCACAGCAAGTCGCGCATGCAGACGGCGTATGCGGCATCGGCGGCTCGTGCGCTCGCCGGCTCGGCCGGGGGCGTGGTCGGGCAGCTGTCGCAATCGCAGGCGGGCGACCTGGCCGAGAAATTCATCAACGCGCAGTTTTCCCAGGCACAGGAAAGCGCCGCCGACAACTATTCCTTCGACATGCTCACCGAGCGCAAGCTCGAACGCAGGGGCCTGGTGACGGCCTTCGAGAAGCTGGCCAAGCTCAGCGGCGGCAGCGCGGGCGCCGGCGCGTCGATGCTCAGCTCGCACCCGCCGTCTTCCGAGCGGGCGTCCGCGATGCAGAAGCGACTGGACGCCAGCGTCGCCAAGAGGTGACCGGCCCGCCGCGGGCGCCCGCCGCCCGGCGCGGGCCTTCGCGGCGCTCGGCCATGCGGCGCGCGGCGCGCACGGCGCTGCGCGTCTGCACTAAGCTCGCCGCATGAGCACCCCTTCCTTCACCCCCAAGAACTACACCGCCACGCCGCCGCGCCGCGTGGCTTTCCTCGGCCTCGGCGTCATGGGCTATCCCATGGCGGCGCACCTGGCGAAGGCCGGCCACACGGTCACGGTCTACAACCGCACGCCGGCCAAGTCGGCCGCATGGGTGCAGGAACTGGGCGGTGCACCGCATGCTGCCGCGGCCACGCCGCGCGAAGCCGCGGCAGGCGCCGAGATCGTGTTCTGCTGCGTCGGCAACGACGACGACCTGCGCTCGGTGGTGCTGGGCGCCGACGGCGCGCTGACGGGCATGCAGCCGGGCACCGTGTTCGTGGACCACACCACGGCCTCGGCCGACGTGGCACGCGAGCTGTCGAAGGCGGCCTCGCTCGAGGGCAAGCAGTTCATCGACGCACCGGTCTCCGGCGGCCAGGCCGGCGCGCAGAACGGCGTGCTGACGGTGATGTGCGGCGGCGATGCAGCGGCGTTCGCGCAGGTGCAGCCCGTCATCGACGCCTTCGCGCGGGCCGTGACGCTGCTGGGCGAGAGCGGCGCCGGCCAGCTCGCCAAGATGGTCAACCAGATCTGCATCGCGGGCCTGGTGCAGGGCCTGTCGGAAGCCATCGCCTTCGGCCAGCGCGCCGGGCTGGACATGGAGCAGGTGCTCGCCGTCATCAGCAAGGGCGCGGCCCAGAGCTGGCAGATGGAGAACCGCGGCAAGACCATGATCGCCGGCAAGTTCGACTACGGCTTCGCGGTCGACTGGATGCGCAAGGACCTGGGCCTGGTGCTGGACGAGGCCAAGCGCAACGGTGCGCGCCTGCCGGTGACGGCGCTGGTGGACCAGTTCTATGCCGACGTGCAGCAGGCCGGCGGCAGCCGCTGGGACACATCGAGCCTGATCACGCGCTTGAAGTAGCCGCCGTCGCTATCGAATCGATAGCTGCTTGCGCCCGCTGGACGGGCGCTGCAGCCAGTTTTGGCTTGGAGGATTCGCCTCAGCGCACCGGCGTGGTCACCACGCCCGGCTGCGGCTGCGGCGACACCTGCACCGGCGCACCGGGCTGCGACTGGCCGGGCAGCGGCTGCATGGGCGGCAGCGGCACGCGCGAGCCGCTGGTGTTGGTTCCGTCGACGGCCGAAGGCTGCAGGCCGGTGCCGCCCTCGACGGCGCCCTGGCCGAGCTGCTGTTCGCTGATGATCTCGACCGCGCGCACCACCTTCTGCACGCCCGACACGCTGCGCGCGATGTCGGTGGCGCGGTCGAGTTCGCGGCGCGTGGCCAGGCCCATGAGGTAGACCACGCCGCCCTCGGTCACGACCTTGAAGGAGTTGGCGAAGATGTCCTTGGCGTCGAGCAGCGAGGCCTTCACCTTGCCGGTGATGTAGGTGTCGTTGGAGCGCTGCGCGATGCCCAGCGCGGGGCCGACCACCACCTCGTTGACCACCGAGCGCACGTTCGGCGTGCCTCGCACCACTTCTTCGGCGCGGCGCTTGTCGGCGTCGCTGCCGACGGTGCCGATCATCAGCACCTGGCGGTTGTAGCTCACGGTGGTGATGTTCATGTTGTCGTTGGCGATGTCGCGGATGCGCGCCGCAGAGCGCAACTCGATCGACTGGTCGTCGAGCTGCGCGCCCGACGTGCGGCGGTCGGTCGCGACCATGCCGGCACCGGCCACCGCCGCGCCGCCGACCACCAGCGGCACGCAGCCCGACAGCGAGGCGACCAGCGTCGCGCCGGCGAGTGCTGCGGCAAGGGGGCGGAAGGAAGCTTGGATGCGGGTCATGAAAGGGTTCCTGGGCTGGATGCAGTGGATGCGAAGGGGACGTGCAGCGAGAGGCGCGTGTGCGCGGCTGCCGTGGGGCGCAGGGCCAACGAAAAGTTTAGCCCAGGGTGCACGGCGCTCGTGTGTCAATGGGTGCCGGTGCGAAAGGGTTGACTCACTCGACCGCCAGCACGTCGCCGTCCGGGTCGCCGAGCAGCTGCGCATCGACGCCGTCGCACAGGCAGTGCAGCGCCGTCAGGTGCACCTCGTGCACGCGCAGCGGGCGTTCGTGCGGCACGCAGATCTGCACGTCGGTTTCGCGCAGCGCGCGTCCCACGGCGCCGCCGGCACCGCTGCCGACGCCGCCGGTGAGCGCGATCACGGTCATGTCGCGCTCGTGTGCCGCCAGCACGGCCGACAGCACCGCGGCCGATTCGCCGCTGGGGCTGAGCACCAGCAGCACGTCGCCGGCCTCGCCGAGGGCGCGCAGCTGGCGTGCGAAGGCCTGCGGATCGGCGGCGGCGCGCGTGTCGGCCGCAGGGTCGTCCGCGATGCCGGGCAGCGCGAGGGCGGCCAGCGCCGGCCGTTCGCGCTCGAAGCGGCCGACGAACTGCGCCGCGAACTGCGCCGCCAACAGGCCGGACACGCCCGCGCCGCAGGCCAGCACCTTGCCGCCGCTGGTCACGCAGGCCAGCAGCGCCTGCACGGCCTGCGAAAGGGGTTTGCTGAGGGACGGGCCGCCCTGGTACTTGAGGTCGGCGCTGTCGATGAAATGCTGCTGAATGCGTTGCTCGAGCATGAGGATATGGAGGTGGCTTGGCCAGGCCAGTTCCACGGGTGCCCTGGGGGCTTCGCTGCGTTCGCCGTTCGGCTTTGCGTTCCGTGGGCGGCGGCGCAGGGCGCCGAAGAAAGCCGGAATGATAGAGCGCCCTCAATCGGCGTCGAAGGCGGCCCGCAGCCAGGTGATGCGCTCCTCGACCAGCACCACGTCGAAGCGGCAGGGCGGCGGCGATGCGAGCCGCATCAGATAGTGCCGCGCCGCGAAGACGATGCGCCGCCGCTTGGTGGCCGTGATGCTGGCGGCCGCGCCGCCGTGCGAGGCGCTGCCGCGGCGGCGCACCTCCACGAAGACCAGCGTGCCGTCGCGCTCGCGCACGATCAGGTCCACCTCGCCGCCGCCACGGCCCGGCGTCCGATAATTGCGCGCCACCAGCCGCAGGCCTGCCGCCTGCAGATGCGCGAGCGCGGCGTCTTCCGCCGCGTCGCCCACGGCCTTGGTGGTACGGCTGCGGCCGAACAGAAAACCCATGGTGAATGCCCTCCCCTCTTCCGCCGGCTTCGGCGCCGCCCTGCAGGCCGCGCACGACGCCGCGGGTGCGCAGCATTATCCGGAGGGCACGCTCTACGTCGTCGCCACGCCCATCGGCAACCTGGCCGACATCACGCTGCGCGCGCTGCACGTGCTGGCCCAGGTGGCCGATGCCATCGCCTGCGAGGATACGCGCCACACCCAGCAACTGCTGCGGGCCTACGGCATCGACCGGCCGGGCGCGCAGATGCTGGCCGCGCACCAGCACAACGAGGCGGAGGCCGCTCAGGTGGTGGTCGCGCGGCTGCAGCAGGGCCAGCGCATCGCCTACGTCAGCGACGCCGGTACGCCCGGCGTGAGCGACCCCGGCGCACGGCTGGTGGCCGCCGTGCGCGCCGCGCGGCTGCGCGTGCTGCCGCTGCCGGGCGCCAGCAGCGTGACCACGCTCGTCGGCGCGTCCGGCCTGGTGGGCGGCGAGGCCGAAGGCACGGGCTTCGTCTTTGCCGGCTTCCTGCCGAACAAGGCGGCCGAGCGTGAACGCGCGATCCAGGCCCTGGCCGCCGAGGCGCGCCCCGTGGTGCTGCTGGAAGCACCGCACCGCATCGAGGCGCTGGCGCGCGCACTCGCCGTGCTGGGCGCCCGCGAGGTGACCGTGGGGCGCGAGCTGACCAAGCAGTTCGAGGAGATCGACACCGTGCCGGCAAAGGCGCTGGCGAGTTGGCTGTCGGCCTCGCCGCAACGCACGCGGGGCGAGTTCGCGCTGGTGCTCCACCCGCTGGCCGAGGCGGCCGACGGCAGCGGCCCCGACGCCGAGGCACAGCGCGTGTTGCGGCTGCTGCTGGCCGAGCTGCCGACCAAGGCGGCGGTGAAGCTGGCCGCCGACATCACGAAGGCACCCCGCAACGCGCTCTATGCCCTGGCCCTGCAATGGAAGGGCGAAGACCAGTCGGCCTGACCGACGCAACGGGCGCGCGCCCTCGAGGCTCAGCCGTCCAGCTCGGGGTAGTGGCGGAAGATGCCTTCCTCGTTGAACGAAATGCGACGCGGGCTCTCGAGGTAGGCCTTCACGCGCTGGCGGCGCGCCACATTCGTGTGCAGGCGCGCGACCGCGGGCGTGTCGGCCAGCACGCGGGCCGTGGCCTTGGGGAAGGCATAGCGCAGCCCGGCCACGAGCTGGAACAGCGACAGGTCGGCGTAGCTCAGCGCATCGCCGACCAGGTGCGTGTCGCCCGCCGGGTTGCGCTGCAGGACGCGCTCGAACCAGTGCAGGAACTTCGGGATGCGCTCCTCGCGGAAGGCGCGACTGCGCTCGAGCGCCGCCTCGCGCTGGTCCTCGTAGTAGGCGCTCGTGGCCAGCGGATGGTGCGTGTCGTGCGCCTCGGCCACGGCGTCGGCGACGGTGAGCTGCAGCTGGTGCGTCCACACGCGGTCGGCCTCGCCCTCGCCCACCAGTTGCAGGCGTGGCCCGAGGTACAGCAGGATGGCCGCCGTCTGGCCCACCACGACGTCGCCGTCGACCAGGAATGGCGGGGCGAACGATGGACGCGGGTTGCGGGGATCGCCGAGCGCCTTCATCAGCGCCTCCTCGCCGCCGCCCTCGGCAGGGGTGCCGCGCGCCACATCCACATAGGGCGCGCCGGCCGCCTCCAGCGCCAGGCGCACGAACTCGCCCCGCCCCTGGATGGTGGGCCAGTAGTGCAGCCGATAGGGGGTGGCCTCGGAGGCGAACGCAGGTGTGGCTTGGGTCATGCCGGGAGAATGCCGCGACGCCTCGCGAGCGCAAGTCGGCCGGCCGGTGGTTTACCTTTGGACACCATGCCGCGTCGTCGTGGGCGATCGTCGCTGCGTTGTGAGGCCCTGGGCGGTCCATCGCACCGCCGCTTGCAGGAGCCCTCCATGTCTTCCCGTGTCTCGAAGTTCGTTGCCGTCGCGCTCGCCGCCGCAGGCCTGTTGGGCGTGGGCGCGGCCCAGGCCCGCGTGTCGTGGTCGGTCGGCGTCGGCCTGCCCGGCGTCGCCGTCGGCGTGGCCGAGCCCTATTACGCGCCCGCGCCGGTCTACACCGCACCGCCCGCGTACTACGCCCCGCCTCCCGTGTACTACCGGCCCGCGGCGCCCGTGTACTACCGCCCGCCTCCACCGGTCTACTACCGGCCGGCGCCCGTGTATTACGGCCCGCCGCCCGGCTACTACCGCCCGGCGGGCGTGACCTTCTACGGGCCCTGAGCCTGGGCCCTGAGCCGCCGCGCAAAGGCGCCGACGAGCCCAAAGAAAAAGGCCGGAAGCTGTTGCAGCTTCCGGCCTTTTCGTCGTCTGGTCCCGCCGCCAGGAATCGAACCTGGATCTCAGCCTTCGGAGGGCCGAATTCTATCCGTTGAAATACGGCGAGGAGGGTGCACCGCACGGCGGCGCGAACCCGGCATTATGGCCGATCGCGCGGGCGCCGGAGCGGGCGATGCCTCCGCGCCGCAGGCGGCGCAGGGCACGATGTCTTCAGCCGCGCGCTGGAAACCCAGGCCACGCAGGTAGACGTGGAAGAGGCGCCGGCCGGCCGGCACGAGCGCGAAGCCCGACGGATCCAGCAACCAGTCCTGGATGAGGCCGGCGATGAGGGCGTGCAGGCCCTGCGCCGCCGTGGTGGCCGGAATGGGCAAGCGCAGCCTGCTGCGCTGCGCAGCCAGCCGCAGCGCCTTCTCGAAGTCCTCGATGCAGGCACCCCGGCCCGCCAGATGGCGCTCCTGCACCGACGCCATCTCCTGCGTGTACTCGACCTTGTGCGACGCGATCTCGAACACGCGCCGCACCTGCGGGTCGGTGGTGACGAGGCGCAGGGCCGAGAGCATGCCCTGCTCCAGCACCGCGAGCGGGTCGTCCTGCGCGCCGCTCGCGGCCACGCGCACGCCGTCTTCCATCGGCAGCGTGACGCGCTCCATCATGGCGTTGAACAGGTCGGCCTTGTCCTTGAAGTGCCAGTAGATGGCGCCGCGCGTGGCCCCCGCCTGCTGCGCGATCTGCTGCAGCGTGGTCTGCGAGACGCCTTGCGCCTGAAACAGGACCTCGGCAGCATCCAGCAGGCGATGCCGGGTGGCGAGAGCCTCTTCCTTGGTGCGACGGACCACGATGTCTCCTGGGGATGCGAACAACGAAACGCGAGGTCATGAATATACATGCATGAATGTATGTAAACTCGCCGCTTCGGCAAATTCCCCTGACGCGCCCGTGCCTGTGCACGCCCGGCGCAGACGCTGGCGTTGCCTTCCCCGATTTCAGCCTCTCAAAGGATTCGCATGCCCGACCTGCATGTCTCACAAGATTCGACGTTCTTGCCTCGCGCCACGCGTGTTGCCGCGGCCGTGCTGATGGTGGTGGCCCTGGTGGCCTGCGGCAAGAAGGACGCCGCACCGGGCGCAGGGGCCCCTGGCGCGGGGGGCGGCGCACCTCCACCGCCGGCCGTCGGGGTGATCGTCGCGACGCCGGGCGAAGTGGGCCTGGTGACCGAACTGCCGGGCCGCCTCGAAGCCACCCGCGTGTCGCAGGTGCGGGCGCGCGCCGCCGGCATCCTGCAGCAGCGGCTGTTCCGCGAGGGCAGCGACGTGAAGGCCGGCCAGCCGCTCTTCCGCATCGACCCGGCCCCGCTGCTGGCGGCTTCGCAGAGCGCGCAGGCCAGCCTGGCCCGCTCGGAAGCCAACGCCGTGCAGGCCAAGGCCCTCGCCGACCGCTACAAGCCCCTGGTCGAGGCCAATGCCGTGAGCAAGCAGGAGTACGCCAATGCCGTGGCCTCCTGGAAGGCCGCCGAGGCGGACGTGGCCGCCGGCCGTGCCGCCGTGCAGACCGCCAAGATCAACCTCGGCTACGCCACCGTGACCGCGCCCATCTCGGGCCGCATCGGCCGCGCGCTGGTGACCGAAGGCGCCCTGGTGGGTCAGGGCGACGCCACCGAGCTGGCCGTGATCCAGCAGATCGACACCCTTTACGTCAACTTCACGCAGTCGGCCAACGACGCCCTGCGACTTCGCCGCGCCATGGCCGAGGGCAAGCTCAAGCGCGCAGGCAGCAGCGAGGGCGCGAGCGTGCGCATCGTGCTGGAGGACGGCACCGAGTACGCGCAACCCGGCCGCCTGCTGTTCTCCGACCTCACGGTCGACCCGACCACCGGCCAGGTCACCCTGCGCGCCGAAGTGCCCAACCCGAAGGGCGAACTGCTGCCGGGCCTGTACGTGCGAGTGCGCATCGAGCAGGCGCAGGCCGACAACGCGATCAGCGTGCCGCAGCAGGCCGTCACGCGCACCCAGCAGGGCGACAGCCTCATGGTGGTGAGTGCCGATGGCAAGGTGAGCAAGCGCGACGTGAAGATCACCGCCGGCCAGAACAACCGCTGGATCGTCACCGAAGGCCTGAAGGCCGGCGAGCAGGTCATGGTCGACGGCTTCCAGAAGCTGCAGATGATGCCGCCGGGCAGCCCCGTGAAGCCCGTGCCCTGGACGCCGCCCGGCGCGGCGCCTGCACCGGCTCCCGCGCCTGCGGGCGCGCCGGCCGCTGCCTCGGCACCCGCCCCGGCCGCCGAAGCGCCCAAGCAGTAAGGACCGCGAGCAGATATGGCCAAGTTCTTCATCGAAAGACCGATCTTCGCCTGGGTGATCGCCCTGTTCATCATCGTGATGGGCGCGGTGTCGATCACGCAGCTGCCGATCGCGCAGTACCCGCCCGTCGCGCCGCCCACCATCGTGGTGAACGTGGCCTACCCGGGCGCCTCGGCCCAGACGCTGGAAGACAGCGTGCTGGCCGTCATCGAGCGCGAGATGAACGGCTCGCCGGGCCTGATCTACATGGAGTCGGTCGCACAGGCCGACGGCACCGGCACGCTGACCATCAGCTTCGAGACCGGCACCAACGACGACCTGGCGCAGGTGGACGTGCAGAACCGCCTGTCGCGCGCCACGCCGCGCCTGCCCTCGGCAGTGACGCAGCAGGGCGTGCGCGTGGACAAGTCGCGCAGCAACTTCCTGATGTTCGCGATGCTCGCCTCCGACAATCCGGCCTACACGCCGGTGGAGCTGGGCGACTACGCGGCCCGCTACATCCAGCCCGACCTGCAGCGCGTCAAGGGCATCGGCCAGGTGCAGCTGTTCGGCAGCGAAAGCGCGATGCGCGTGTGGATCGACCCGGACAAGCTGCGCGGCTACAACCTCTCGCCTTCGGACGTCACGGCGGCCATCCGCGCGCAGAACGCGCAGGTAGCCTCGGGCACCATCGGCGACCTGCCGAACATCACCGGCCAGAGCATCGCCGCCACGGTGGTGGTGCGCGGACAGCTCTCCAGCGTCGAGCAGTTCGGCAACATCTCGCTGCGCACCAACACCGACGGCTCTTCCGTGCGCCTGAAGGACGTGGCACGCATCGAGCTCGGCGGCCAGAGCTACGCGACCTCGGCGCGCCTGAACGGCAGCCCGGCCGTGGGCCTGGGCGTTCAGCTCGCGCCGACGGGCAACGCGCTCGAGTCGGCGCGCCTGGTGCGCGAGAAGATGGACGAGCTGAAGAAGTACTTCCCGCAGGGCGTGAAGTACTCCATCCCCTACGACAGCTCGCGCTTCGTGCAGATCTCGATCACCGAAGTGGTCAAGACCCTGTTCGAGGCCGTGGCGCTGGTGTTCATCGTGATGTTCCTGTTCCTGCAGAACTGGCGCTACACGATCATCCCGACCATCGTGGTGCCGATCGCCCTGCTGGGCACCTTCGGCGTCCTCGCCGCCCTGGGCTTCTCGATCAACGTGCTCACCATGTTCGGCATGGTGCTCGTGATCGGCATCGTGGTGGACGACGCCATCGTGGTGGTCGAGAACGTCGAGCGCATCATGAGCGAGGAAGGCCTGCCGCCCTTGCAGGCGGCGCGCAAGGCGATGCAGCAGATCTCGGGCGCCATCATCGGCGTGACGGTGGTGCTGATCTCGGTGTTCGTGCCGCTGGCCTTCTTCTCCGGCTCCACCGGCAACATCTACCGCCAGTTCTCGGTGGTGATGGTGGCGTCGATCGGCTTCTCGGCCTTCATGGCGCTGTCGCTCACGCCGGCGCTGTGCGCGACGCTGCTCAAGCCTGTCGAGGCCGGCCATCACCACGAGAAGCGCGGCTTCTTCGGCTGGTTCAACCGCAGCTTCTCGCGCACCGCGAAGGGTTACGAGGGCTGGGTCTCGCGGCTGCTGCGCCGCGCCGGCCGCTACATGATCGTGTACGTCGCGATCATCGCGGCGGTGGCGCTGGTCTACACGCGCATCCCCACGGCCTTCCTGCCGCAGGAGGACCAGGGCAACATCCTGGTCAACGTGCAATTGCCCCCCGGTGCGACGCAGGAGCGCACGCTGTCGGCGATGGAGCAGGTCGAGAAGTTCATGCTCAAGCAGCCCGAGGTGGAAAGCATCGTCGGCGTGCTGGGCTTCTCCTTCTCGGGCCAGGGCCAGAACGCCGGCATCGCCTTCGTGACGCTGAAGGACTGGCATGAGCGCGAGGGCGAGCAGCACTCCGCCGCGGCCCTCGCCGGCCGTGCCTTCGGCGCCCTGTCGCAGGTGCGTGATGCCTTCATCTACCCCCTGAGCCCACCGCCGATTCCCGAACTGGGCACCGGCAGCGGCTTCTCGTTCCGCCTGCAGGACCGCAGCGGCGCGGGTCACGAGGCGCTGGTCAACGCACGCAACCAGTTGCTGGGGATGGCGATGAAGAGCCCGGTGCTGACCGGCATCCGCCCCGACGGCCTGGAAGACGCGCCGCAGCTGCAGATCGAGATCGACCGCGAGAAGGCGCAGGCGCTGGGCGTGGGCTTCGACGCCATCAACAGCGCGCTGTCGACGGCGCTCGGCTCCAGCTATGTGAACGACTTCCCGAGCCGCGGCCGCATGCAGCGGGTGGTGGTGCAGGCCGACGCGCCCGGCCGCATGCAGCCCGAGGACCTGCTGCGCATCAACGCGACCAACAGCCAGGGCCAGCCGGTGCCGCTGTCGGCCTTCGGTTCCACCAAGTGGGTCAAGGGCGCGCAGCAGACCGTGCGCTACAACGGCTATCCGGCGATGCGCATCAGCGGCGAGCCGGCACCGGGCCACAGCTCGGGCGCCGCGCTGGCCGAGATGGAAAAGCTGGCCGCGCAGCTGCCGCAAGGCTTCGGCTTCGAATGGACCGGCACCTCGCGCGAGGAAAAGCTCGCGGGTTCGCAGGCCATCATCCTGTACGGCTTCGCGATCCTGGCGGTGTTCCTCTGCCTGGCCGCGCTGTACGAGAGCTGGTCGATCCCGGTGTCGGTCATCCTGGTGGTGCCGCTGGGCGTGCTGGGCGTGCTGCTCGCGACGATGCTGCGCGCCTACTCGAACGACGTGTACTTCCAGGTCGGCCTGATCACCATCATCGGCCTGTCGGCGAAGAACGCCATCCTGATCATCGAGTTCGCGAAGGACCTGCAGGCGCAGGGCAAGGGCGTGATCGAAGCCGCGCTCACCGCGGCCCACCTGCGCTTCCGCCCGATCGTCATGACCTCGCTGGCCTTCGGCCTGGGCGTGGTGCCGCTGGCGATCGCCTCGGGCGCCGGCTCGGCCAGCCAGCGCGCCATCGGCACCGGCGTGATCGGCGGCATGATCACGGGCACGGCGCTGGCCGTGTTCTTCGTGCCGGTGTTCTTCGTGGTGGTGCGCAGCCTGTTCAAGGGCAGCAAGCGCCAGCAGGAACTGAACAAGAAGCACGCGGAATCCGCCGGCATCCAGGAAGAACCCCGCCATGACTGAGCGACGAAACACCATGCGATTGATCCCCGTGGCGCTGGCCGCGGCCCTGCTGGCCGCCGGCTGCTCGCTGATCCCGACCTACGAACGGCCCGCGGCGCCGGTGCCCACCACCTTCCCGGGCGACCCGGCCCAGCCGCCCGGGCCGGCGGCGGCCGCGCTGCCTTGGCAGGACTTCTTCACCGACCCGCGGCTGGCGGGCCTGATCGAGACGGCGCTGGCCAACAACCGCGACCTGCGGGTGACGGTGCAGAACATCGAGCAGGCGCGCGCGCAGTTCGGCATCCAGCGCGCCGCCCTCTTCCCGGCCGTGGGCTTGTCGGCTTCGGGTTCGCGCTCGAGCCCCAACCCTGCGCAGGCCTACAACTCGGACGCGCCCAGCGTGTCGCAGAGCTTCTCGGTCAACCTGGGCGTCTCGGCCTGGGAGATCGATTTCTTCGGCCGCGTGCGCAGCCTGCGCGACCAGGCGCTCGCCCAGTACCTGGCCACCGAGGAAGCCCGCAAGTCGGCGCAGATCAGCCTGATCGCCAACGTCGCGAACGGCTGGCTCACGCTGATCGCCGACGAGGAGCTGCTCGCCATCACGCGCCAGACGCTGGCCACGCGCGAGGACACGCTCAAGCTGACCAAGTTGCGCTTCGACAACGGCGTGTCTTCCGAGCTGGACTTCCAGCTCGCCAACTCGCTGGCCGAGAGTGCACGCGCCACCTACGCGCAGCAGCAGCGCCTGCGCCGGCAGGACGAGAACGCGCTGGCCCTGCTGCTGGGCGCGCCGGTTCCGGCGTCGGCGCTTGCGGGCATCGACGGCGGCCTGGCGGCCGTCAAGCCGATGCCCGACGTGCCGGCCGGCCTGCCCTCCGACCTGCTGACCGAGCGGCCCGACATCCGCGCCGCGGAGCAGCAGCTCATCGCCGCCAACGCCAACATCGGTGCGGCACGCGCGGCCTTCTTCCCGCGCGTGGCACTCACCACCTCCATCGGCACGCAGAGCCGCGAGTTCTCGGACCTGTTCAGCGCCGGCACCAAGGCCTGGGCCTTCGCACCGTCGATCACGCTGCCGATCTTCGACGCCGGCCGCAACCAGGCCAACCTGGACTCGGCGCGTGCCGGCCGCGAGATCGCGGTGGCGCAGTACGAGAAGTCGATCCAGAGCGCCTTCCGCGAGGTGGCCGACGCCCTGGCCGGCCGCGAGACGCTGACCGAGCAGGCACGTGCGCTGCGCGCCACGGCCGAGGCCGAGAGCGTGCGCTTCCGGCTGTCGGACCTGCGCTACCGCAACGGCGTGGCCAGCTCGCTGGACCTGCTCGATGCGCAGCGCTCGCTGTTCTCGGCGCAGCAGTCGGCGGTGCAGGCGCAGCTGCTCGAACTGCAGAACCGCGTGACGCTGTACCGCACGCTGGGCGGCGGCTGGACCGAGCGCGCGCCGGTCCAGGCGCCGGCCTGAAGGCCGGCGGGTCCCCGCAACGTACCGGACAGGGGCCGCGGGCCCCCCTCCCTATAATCCGCGGTTGATCCGAAAAAGCCCCCCGATAACGAGGACGCCATGAGCGACAGCGCGCAATACCACGCAACGGAAGACGCCCACACCGGTCCGATCAAGAACCCCAAGCAGCTGCTGCTGGCGGTGTTCTTCAGTTTCATCGTTCCGATCCTCATCATCGTGGGCCTCGTTTCGTACGTGGTGTCGGGCACCAAGCCCTCCGGCGCGGCCCAGGGCGACAACATGTCGCTGTACGGCGTGTCGCAGGAGGCGCGCGATCGCGAAGTGGCCGACCGCATCAAGAAGGTCGGTGCCATCGAGATCCGCGACGCCAACCGCCCCCTCGCGGCCGGCGAAGCCGTCTTCAAGGCGCAGTGCGCCGCCTGCCACGGCGCCCCCGGCATCCCGGGCGCTCCGCACTACGGCGACGCCGCGGCCTGGGGCCCGCGCATCGGCCAGGGCTACGCCACGCTGCTCGAACACGCCCTCAAGGGCAAGGGCGCCATGCCGCCGCAGGGCGGTGGCGACTTCGAGGACGCCGAGATCGGCCGTGCCGTGGTCTACATGGCCAACGCGGGCGGCGCCAAGTTCCCCGAGCCCCAGCGCCCCGCCCCGGCGGGCGCGGCGCCTGCTGACGGCGCAGCTGCAGCGGCACCCGCGGCCGGCGCATCGGACGCAGCCGCCGCCGCGCCGGCGGCCCCGGCGGCCAGCGCTGCCAAGTAAGGCGACCTGCACCAACAAAAAGCCGGCCTTCGGGCCGGCTTTTTTCATGGCTCGATATTCAAGCCGAATCGGGCTCCAGCACCCAGCCTGCCTGCGCGAGCAGCTATCTTTTCGATAGCAACTGAGGGCTGGGGACGTAGCCGTAGCGCGCCGGCAGGCTGGCGGCCTGCACCGTCTCCGGCGTCCAGCGGCCCTGCTCGATGGCCTCGGCCGCGATGCCGACGTCCTGCGTGTGCACCAGCCCCAGGCCGAGTTGCGAGGCCAGGTACAGCCGCCCCTCCTCGTCGAGCAGGCAGGCGGTGGGCTTGACGTCGACGCCGGTGTGGGCGCTGACGCGGAAGTCGTCCGCCACGCGCCAGACCAGCGGCGTCAGCTCCAGCTCCACGTACACGCGCTGCGGCCCGTTCTGGAAGAACCACTGCCCCGCCTCGTCGTGCTCGTAGTTGCGATGGATGAACTCGATGAGCTTGTCGTGCCGCAGCAGCGAACCCTTCGCCGCGGGGAAAGGGCCGGCCGCCTGGGTGCGGTCGTCGCGCATGTACCAGTTGCCGCGCGCGTCCAGGCCCAGCCAGCCGTAGCAATGGGGCACGTTCGGCCACTTGGCCAGCGCCTGTCTGACGATGTCGTCCATGGCCGGGATTGTGCGCCGCGGGCTCCGGTGCCGGCTGTCGGAGGGTGCGCCTACAGGTGCGCGCGCAGCCAGCCGCCCACGGCCTCCGGCATGGTGCGCACGTGGCCGGGCGGCCGCCCCCAAGGAAAGCCCACGTGCCCGCCGTGCAGCGGCTGCCACAGCGTCACATGCGGGCCGACCTCGTGCGGGCCGGGCAGGCTGCTGCCGGGCACGAAGGGGTCGTTGCGCGCATTGACCACCAGCGCCGGCACGCGGATGGCGCGCAGGTGCGGCTTGGCCGACGCGCGCGCCCAGTAGTCCTCGGTGTTGCGAAAGCCGTGCAGCGGCGCGGTGAAGACGTCGTCGAAGGCGTACAGGTCGCGCGCGGCGCGCAGCCGCTCGGCGTCGAACAGCCCCGGGTGCTGCGCCAGCTTGGCCAGCGCCTTGGGCTTCATGGTCGACAGGAACATGCGCGTGTAGACGAGGCGATTGAAGCCGCGCCCGATCGCCGCGCCCCCGGCCGCCAGGTCCAGCGGCGCGCTGACCGAGGCGACGGCCTTCACCACGCGGGCCGCCGAGTCGCCTGCCTCCTCGGCCCAGCGCAGCAGTGCATTGCCGCCCAGCGAGACGCCGGCAGCAAGCATCCGAGCCCCCACGCTCGGCACTTCGTGTCCTCGCTGCCCCCCGAGGGGGCGCTCGCTTGCTTGGGGCGGCCCGGCGCTGCGCTCGGTCCGCCCCGATCCCACCCGCTGCCGCTCGGCCAGCCGATGCAGGATCCAGCCCACCTCCTCATGGTCGCCCGAGTGGTAGGCGCGCGGCGCCAGGTTGATCTCGCCGCTGCAGCCGCGGAAGTGCGGCACCGCGAAGCCCATGCCGTGCGCCGCGGCGAAGGCGGCGAAAGCCTCGGCGTAGTGGCTGTGCGAGGAGCCCTCAAGGCCGTGGAAGAGCACCAGGAGCGGCGCGTCGGGTGCCTCGGCATCCTGAAAGTCGACGTCGATGAAGTCGCCGTCGGGCGTGGCCCAGCGCTCGCGGCGGTAGACCGGTGGCGGGCCGTCGTGGCGGCGCGACCAGAGCGCGGGCCAGATGGTCTGCAGGTTGCCGCCGGGCAGCCAGCGGGGGGAGACGTAGCGGTCCATGGCAAAAACAACGGCGCGCAACGGCCGCGCAGCGTCAGTGCAGCAGCGCCGGCACCTCGTGCGAATCGTCGGGCGCCTGCGCGGTGCCGGGACTGGCATGGTGGGCCACCATGCGCCAGCCCTGCGCGGTCTTGTGATAGACGTTGGTGGCCAGCACGAAGGCGTGCTTCGGGCCTTCGGCCGTGAGCACCTCGATGCGCTCCAGCACGTTGTGCACGCTGCTGGCCAGCGAGTCGATCTTGCGCACGCGCGCCGGCTGCGCATGGATCGCCCCGCCATCGGCGAACATCTGCTCGAAGGCGGCGCGGATGGCGCCGCTGCCCACCAGGCGCGGCCCGCCCGGGTGCACGCAGAAGACCTCGTCCTCGTCGGCCCAGCAGGCCATCAGCGCATCGACGTCGCCGCGGTGCAGCGCCTCGTAGAAGGCGGCTTCGACCTCATCGGCGGTTCCCCCGAGGGCCGCGGCGCGGAGTTTGGACTTGGTGGACATGGCAGCGCGGATTGTGCCTGCTGCAACACAGCCCTCAGACCGCCTTCCAGGCGTCCTTGGCAGGCACGGGGTCCGAGCCCTCGCCCTGGTTGCCGAGCAGCCAGCGCTCGGCCACCGCACGGGTGTGGCCCTGCGAGGCCGCCCACACCACTTCGGGCGCCGCGACGTGCACGCCGGGCGGCGCGATCTGCAGCGCCACGTCGAGCAGTTCGGCCACCTTGGCGCCACGCACCGGGCGCTCGGTGCTCGGCACCATGAAGCGCGTGACCGACAGCATCCAGGCCGCGAGCCGCTCGAGCAGGCCGAGCTTCAGCGCGGCCGGCTTGCGCGCCGTACGCAGGATGAGCACGGAGGTGAAGTCCAGCGCCGCCAGCGCATGCTCGTCCATCGTCGCCAGGCCGTGCTTGAGCGCCTCGGGCAGGCTGCCCTGGTCGTGCGGCTGCACCACCGCCAGCGTGCGCACGCCCTGCGCCTGCAGCCAGCGTGCGAGCTCGCCCAGTTGCGCGGGCTGCGGCGCCCACAGCGCGCGCTCGCGGCCGTGGTACAGGCGCGGCGGGTCGAAGGCCACCACGGCCACGTCGGCACGCGCATGCGGCATGGCAGGCCAGGCGCCGACGGGCTCGGCCGCCGGCACGGTGACCGATTCGACGCCGCGCAGCCCGTCGTGCATGGGTTCGCCCGTCAGCACGCGCGTGTGGGCATAGCGGTGCGTGCCGGCCAGGCGGCGCACGAGTTCGCTGCCCAGCGCGCCGGTGGCGCCGGCGATGAGCAGCGTCTGCGGCCGCGCGGTAGGACGGGCCGCCGGCCGCATGGCAGCCTGCAGCGCCTGAAGGGGTTGCACGGGATCGGTGGCCATGGACCTATGCTACCTTTGCGCTCCTTTCGAACGACCCGCAGTTGGAGGACCGAACCATGATGACGATGATCAAACGCTGGCTCCCGATGCTGATGCTCGCCGCCGTGCTGACGGGCTGCGGCTACAACGACTTCCAGCGCCTGGACGAGGCCAGCAAGTCGGCCTGGAGCGAGGTGCTCAACCAGTACCAGCGCCGCGCCGACCTGGTGCCCAACATCGTCGCCTCGGTCAAGGGCGAGGCCAACTTCGAGCAGGACACGCTGACCAAGGTGATCGAGGCGCGCGCCAAGGCCACCTCGATCCAGGTCACGCCCGAGACGCTCAACAACCCCGAAGCCTTCAACAAGTTCCAGCAGGCGCAGGGTGAGCTGTCGAGTGCGCTGTCGCGCCTCATGGTGGTGTCGGAGCGCTACCCGCAGCTGCAGGCCAACCAGGCGTTTCGCGACCTGCGCGTGACGCTGGAAGGCACCGAGAACCGCATCACGGTGGCGCGCAACCGCTACATCCAGACGGTGCAGGAGTACAACGTGCTGGCGCGCAGCTTCCCGACCAACCTCACGGCCAAGGTGATGGGCTACGACCCCAAGCCCAACTTCAGCGTGCAGAACGAGGCGGAGATCTCCAGGCCGCCCACGGTGGACTTCGGCGCGCCGAAGAAGTAAGACCTCGAGCCGCACATGGCCACAGCCCGCGTCTGGCGTGCGCTGGTAGCTATTTTTTTGATAGCAATCGCCTGGGCTGGCGCCGCCGCCCAGGGCCTGCTGCCCGTGCCCACGCTGACGGCGCGGGTGATCGACCAGACCGGCACGCTCACGGCCGCGCAGGTGCAGGCGCTGGAGGCGAAGCTCGCCGCCTTCGAGCAGAAGAAGGGCTCGCAGATCGTCGTGCTGATGGTGCCGGGCACGGCGCCGGAAGAGATCTCGGCCTATGCCAACCGCGTGGCCAACACCTGGAAGATCGGCCGCCGCGAGGTGGGCGACGGCGTGCTGGTCATCGTCGCCAAGGACGAGCGGCGCATGCGCATCGAGGTGGCCAAGACGCTCGAAGGCGCCATCCCCGACCTGGCCGCGGCGCGCATCATCGACCAGCAGATGAAGCCGGCCTTCCGCAACAACGACTTCGCGGGCGGGCTCGACGCGGCCGTGGACCAGCTCATCGCGCGCATCAACGGCGAGGCGCTGCCCGAGGTGGCGCCGCCGGTGGGCGATGGCGACCGCGGTCTGCTCGACGTCGACTGGGAGCACCTGGCGATCTTCCTGTTCTTCTTCGTCGCCATCGGCGGGCCGATCCTGCGCAGCATCGTCGGCGGCAAGCTCGGTTCATTCGCCACCGGCGGCATCGCGGGCGTGATCGCCTTCGTGCTGACGAGCAGCCTGGTGATCTCCGGCATCGCGGGATTCGTCGCCCTGCTGTTCACGCTGTTCTCGGGCGCGCGCATGCTGGCGCCCAGCGGACGCGGCGGCGGCTACGGCGGGGGCGGCTGGTCCGGTGGCGGAGGCGGCGGATGGTCCGGCGGTTCGTCCTCGGGCGGCGGTGGCTTCAGCTCCGGCGGCGGCGGCGATTTCGGTGGCGGCGGCGCCTCGGGAGACTGGTGATGGCAACCCCTGCCCCTGGCCTCATGGGCCGCCTGGAACGCCTGCTGCGCCACCGCTGGACCGACGAGGCCACGCTGCGCCGCGCGCTGCCCCCCGAGGCGCTGGCGCGCATCGGCGAGCGCGTGGCGGCGAGCGAGCGCCGCCACAGCGGCCAGATCCGCGTGTGCATCGAGGCCGGCCTGCCGTGGAGCTACATCCGCCGCGACGCGCCCGCGCGGCAGCGTGCCATCACGCTCTTCGGCAAGCTGCGGGTGTGGGACACGGCGCAGAACAACGGCGTACTGATCTACCTCCTGCTGGCCGAGCACGCGATCGAGATCGTGGCCGACCGCGGCATCGACATGCACGTGGACTCTGCGGACTGGGCAGCCATGACCCAGCGCATGGCGCAGGCCTTCCGCGAAGGCCGCTTCGAGGACGGCGTGACGCAGGCGCTGGAGGAGGTGTCGGCACTGCTGGTCAAGCACTTCCCGGCCGAGCCCGGCATGCCCGGTCGCGGCAACGAGTTGCCGGACGCGCCGGTGGTGCTGCTCTGATCCCCGCGGCTGCTGCGTGCGCAGCCGCTTTTTTCAGGGCGCCGTGCCCTGGTCGTCCATCAGCCGCCGGTTCACCGCATGCGTCGCGTCCAGCTCGCGCTGCAGCGCACGCGTGACCTGCGACAGGGTGCGCAGCCGCCGGTTGCTCTCGCGCACGCGCTGCGCCATCGACTGCGCCACGCCCAGCAGCAGCCTGGCCGCCAGCGCGGGCTGCACCTCGACCAGGCCGCGCAGCGCGGCGCGCGACAGGGTCGCCATCTTCACGTCGGTGAGCGCGGTGCAGGTGGCTGAGCGCGGGGAGCCGTCGAGCATGCCCATCTCCCCCACGAGCTGGCCCGGGTTGAGGATGGAGATCACCACGTCCTCGCCCGGCACGCCCGAGGCGGTCTCGGCACGCACCTGGCCTTCGAGCAGCAGGCCCATGTAGTCGACGTCCTCGGTCTGCCCCTCTTCCATGATGACGGTGCCGGCCTCGATCCGCATCGGGCTCATCGCGTCGATGACCAGCCTGGCCTCGTGCGCATCGAGCTCGGCCACGATGGACGAGTGCATGAGCATGCGCGCGGCCTCGTCGCGCAGCGGACCGGGGCGTCGCGCCGTCATGCGAGCTCCTTTTGCTGGCGCGGGGCGGTGGGGCGGCTCATGCGGCCAGCTCCCCGCGCGAGGGCGGCAGCGCCCACACGGCCGAGCCGCCCACGCCGTAGAAGCGCCGACCCGGCGCCGCGGGCATCGCCCAGCCGCCGGTGAATTCGCCAAACGCCGGCAGGATGGCCTGGTGCGCGTCGCTCACGAAGCAGGGCATGCGCAGGCTGTCGCGGCCGCGGCCGTAGAGGCTGCAGGTCGGGTGCAGGTGGCCCGCCAGCACGAAGTGGGTCGGGTGCGTCTGCGGGTGGTGGCAGCAGGCGAAGGGGCCGAGCAGGAAAGGCTCCTCGACCACGCGGATGCCCAGCGCCGCTGGGGGATCGCCGGCCCGGCTGTCGTGGTTGCCGCGCACCAGCGTCATCGCCATGCCCGCGTGGCCCGAGCGCCAGGCCTGCAGCGCCGCGAGCACGGGCGCGGTGCGCGCCTGGGCCGCATGCAGGAAGTCGCCCAGGAACACCAGGTGCGCGGGCGCGTGGGCGTCGATCAGCGCGTCGAGCCGTGCCAGGTTCTCCTGCGTGGTGCCGCCCGGCACAGGCTGGCCGAGCGCACGGTAGGTCGCCGCCTTGCCGATGTGCAGATCGGCGACGAAGAGGGTGCCCTGCGCAGGCCACCAGAGCGCGCGCTCGGGCAGCAGAAGCAGGCGTTCGCCGGCCCACAGGACATCGCAAGGCGGGGGAGGTGCGGCGGAAGACGAAAGGGAATGGGACACGAAGCACACAGTTTCGCAAAAGGGAATGATTTCTTCGTACCTCCCCTCAGGGGCGAAGTGTATAGAGCCGCAGGGCTCGTTGCGTCAGAGCGGTGGCAAGGGCCGGGAAGGCGGGCGCCGCCGGCGTCGCTCGCGCGGCGCGGTGCCGGCATCGCCCTCGCCCGCCTGCGACGTGCCGGCCCGCGTGCCGCCCGCCGCCTCCTGCCCGAAGGCGAGCGTCTCGCGCACCTGGGTGGCGTCGCCGACCGGCACCGCGCCGCCCGCGGCCTTCTCGAGCTGCGCCACCATGCGCGCGATGCGGTCGGCCACGCTCTCGTTGCTGAGTTTCTCGCGGAAGCGCTCGACTATCAGCGGGAAGGCGAAGGGCGTCGGCCGCGCCAGCGCCTGCATCACCAGGCGTTGGCCGGCCATGCGCGTGAGGCTGGCCGCGAGGCGCCCGATCTCGAGCTCCTGCGCGAGCAATTCGGCCTCGGCCTGGGCCAGCAGGCGGTTGGCCGGGTCGTACTTGCGGAACACCTCCCAGAAGAGCGAGGACGAGGCCTGCAGCTGCTTGTTGCTGCGCCGCTCGCCCGGGTAGCCCTGGTAGATGAGGCCCGAGACGCGCGCGATCTCGCGAAAGCGCCGCTGCGCCAGCTCGCTCGCGTTGAGGCTGGCCAGCACCTCGTGCAGCAGCTCGGCCGGCTCGCGCGGCGCCAGCACCTGCGGCAGCAGCGTCGGCCAGTCGAGCTCGGTGGCGCTGAGCAGCTCGAAGCCGTAGTCGTTGACGGCGATGGAGAAGGTGCGCGGCGCCTGCTGCGCGGCGCGCCAGCCCAGCAGGTTGGCCAGCCCCAGGTGCACCGAGCGCCCGGCGAAGGGGTAGAGAAAGAGGTGCCAGCCTTCGCGCGTGTGCAGCGCCTCGGCCAGCAGGGTGTCGGGCGTGGGCAGCGCCGACCAGCGCTGCTGGATCTCGAGCAGCGGCCGCACGCACTGCAGCTCGGGCGATTCCCAGCGGCCCGCGGCGGCCTCGCCCAGCTGCTGCACCACCGCGTCGGCCAGCGTGGTCGACAGCGGGAAGCGCCCGCCGTTCCAGCGCGGCACGGCCGGCCGCGCGCCGCTGGCGCGGCGCACCCAGGCCGTCATGTCGTGGATGCGCACCAGCTCCAGCATTCGTCCGCCGAAGAGGAAGCAGTCGCCCGGCTTCATGCGCGCGACGAAGCCTTCCTCGACGCTGCCGATGCGTGCGCCGCCGACGAACTGCACCGACATGCTGGCGTCGCTGACGATGGTGCCGATGTTCATGCGGTGCCGCCGCGCGAGCCGCGCGTCGGGCACGCGCCACACGCCTTCGTCGTCGGGCACCACGCGCCGGTAGTCCGGGTAGGCCGCGAGCGATGGGCCGCCCTGGCGCACGAAGTCCAGGCACCACTGCCAGTTCTCGTCGGACAGGTGGGCATAGGCGGCCGTGCGCTGCACCTCGGCCCGCAGCGCGTCGGGAACGAAGCCGCCGCCCAGCGCCACCGTGACCAGGTGCTGCACCAGCACGTCCAACGGCTGCTGCGGCGTGTGGCGCGCCTCGATGTGGCCGGCCGCGATGGCGGCGCGCGCCGCGGCGCCCTCGACCATCTCGATGCTGTGCGTGGGCACGAGCGTGATGCGCGACGGCCGTCCCGGCGCATGGCCCGAGCGCCCGGCGCGCTGCAGCAGCCGCGCCACGCCCTTGGGCGAGCCGATCTGCAGCACGCGCTCCACCGGCAGGAAGTCCACGCCGAGGTCCAGGCTGGAGGTGCAGACCACGGCGCGCAGCTCGCCCTTCTTGAGCCCGAGCTCCACCCACTCGCGCACCGCGCGGTCGAGCGAGCCGTGGTGCAGGGCGATCAGGCCCGCCCACTCGGGCTGCGCCTCCAGGATGGCCTGGTACCAGATCTCGGCCTGCGAGCGCGTGTTGGTGAAGACCAGCGTGGTGCTGCTCGATGCGATCTCGGCCACCACCTGCGGCAGCATCGTGATGCCCAGGTGCCCACCCCAGGGAAAGCGTTCGGCGCGGCCGGGCAGCAGCGAATCGACGACCAGTTGCTTGGGCACCTGGCCCTGGACCAGCGTGCCGGGCGCGTCGGGGCCGAGCAGCGTGCGCATGGCCTCTTCCAGGTTGCCGAGCGTGGCCGACATGCCCCAGGTCATGAGCTGCGGGTTCCACAGCCGCAGCCGCGCCAGTGCGAGCTGGATCTGCACGCCGCGCTTGTTGCCCAGCAGCTCGTGCCACTCGTCGACGACGACGAGCCGCAGGTGACGGAAGACGTCCTGGGCATCGGCCCGCGCCAGCAGCAGCGACAGGCTTTCGGGCGTGGTGACGAGCGTCGTGGGTAGGCGCGCGTTCTGCGCAGCGCGTTCGCCGCCGGAGGTGTCGCCGCTGCGAGCGCCGGCGGACCAGTGCGGAGCCATCGTTTCGAGCGGCTGCTGCAGGGCGCGCAGCGTGTCGGCGGCCAGGGCGCGCATGGGGGTGAGCCAGAGCACCGTGAGGGGTGGTGCTATTGTTTTTGTAGCTGCTTGCGCCCGTGGGGCGGGCGTTGCGGGCACTTTTTTCTTGGAGTTCTTGGGCGGTGGCGCCAGGGCCTGCAGGGCGCCGAGCCAGACGGCGTAGGTCTTGCCGGCGCCGGTGGTGGCGTGCAGGAGGCCGGATTCGCCGGCGGCGAGGGCGTGCCAGACGGCTTGCTGGAAGGGGAAGGGTTTCCAGGCTTTTTGTTTGAACCAGGCTTGGAGGGGCTTGCTGGTCATGGCTCAGTCTTGCGCGCTGGCGGCGGGCGGGGGCCGGGATGTCGCCCCGGCGGGCGACCTACTTTTCTTTGTCTCGCCAAAGAAAAGTAGGCAAAAGAAAGGCGACCCCACTGTCTGCGTCCCCTTCGCTTCGCTACGGGGCAACCTGCGGTGCTCGCGGCTGGCGGGGTCTCGCTCGAACTCG
>NZ_QPIB01000043.1 GCF_003671765.1 Xenophilus sp. E41
AGGCCAGGCTGGACATCGTCGATTGGATCGAAGGCTGGTACAACCGCCAGCGCTTGCACTCGGCCAACGGCTTCCTGCCCCCAGTGATCTGGGAGAGCACCCGCTTGGCTGCATGACTTGATGTACGTGGAAACGAGGCAGGGTCAGGGTCCTTGAGCAACCTGATTTCCCGGCTTTCGGCCAATCGGTCGAGGTAGTCGAGCAGATCGGACTCGGTGGATCCGTTGTCGACCACCACGATCTCATAGCGGGGCCGTGGATAGTCGGTCTTTTCAAGAATGCTGGAAATGCAGGGCTCAATCAACTCGAATCGATCCCGCGTAGGAATGATGATGCTGATGAATGGAACCTCTGCCTTTCCTCCCGCCAGGATTGCGTGGTCCTCGGCGCCCTCTAGCCGGGGCGATCGCGCTGCATGGAATGCGACGAAGGCGACGTGAGCTGGTACGCCATCCTCTTGCAAGGCTCTAGCATGGACCGTAGCCCGGAGGCCATGTCGGAACGCATCAATAGGGGGGTGAGAGGCGCTGCTCAACCGGGGGCTGAACAGCGCGAGGCTGCCCGTTGTGGGCAGTTCCGGCGAATACTTGCCCACCATTCGAGGACGCTGATATTTGCCCCCTGCGTCGACTTCGTCCTCGTCGGCCAGCACGACGGATGTGCCGACGAGGCGGCGTTCAGCCTCTAGGAGCAGATAGAGACTGTGCGGCGCGAGTCGCCCTGGACGATCGATTACGACGACTGCAACGTCTTCCGGTACGCGGCGGAACTCAGCTACATCCTGTACAAAGCGCACGCGGTGGTCTAGGGGGATCTGTGCCCATTCGTCGCTGGATGTCGTGGCGTCGGCCGATAGCAAAAGGTCCGCTGTCCAGGTGGGCAGCAACTGAGCACGAAGGCTGTCGACCGCCGCGCGTACTGCAACAGCATTGGCTGCCGGCAAGGCCCACATCACGTGCACCAGCCTGAAGGCTTGCTGATTCACATGTGCCTGAATCAGTGCAATGTCCTCCGAGGATAGCGTTTGGTAGTTCGAATACCAATCAGCGTACTCCGTGGCGATGCTAGAGCCAGAGTCGGGCCCAGAAGCCTGCCGCCCCAGCAGTCGGCGCAAGATGGCCGCCCGCTCTACAGAGCCGCCCGGACGCACCGCCTTGAGCAGCTTTTGGGCTTTCGGGCGGGTTTGGATGAGCCAGGTGGTGAGAGCACGCACCGGACGCGTGATGCGCCACGAGTTCGAGCTTTCCAAAGCCGTGATCTTGTGCTCGTGAATCTCGAGCAGGCGCTCCAGTTGCCTTGCCCTTCCTTCGAGTCTGATTTCCAAGCGCCATCGCGAGGTGCGCGACTCTTCCAATTGGGCCCGCAACTGTCGTTCCCTCTCGTGGGCAGCCTGGAGCTCAAGGCGCAGTTCATGTATGACGCTTCGCTCGTCTTCCAATTGGCGACTCGGCCCCTGGCCCACGGGCGAAAGGGGGCTGGATGATGTGTTGTTATCGGTCAAGCGCAATGATCCCTTGGTTCAGTCCGCCGTACGGCTCTTGTGGCCGCTTTCGGCGCTTGTGCGTCAGGCTTCGACGATCGATCCATGACTGAGCCTGATGACCCGATTGCACTCCTTCGCAATCAATTCCGGTGAATGGGAGGCCAGTACGAGGATGCCGGACTTGGCAACCATGCTGCGCATGCGCTCCTCAGCCTTTGCACCAAATTCGGCATCGCCAACTGACAGCCATTCATCCATCAGCAGAATGTCCGCATGCATGCTGGTGCAGATCGCGAATGCCAGTCGCATCATCATGCCGGTGGAGTAGGTGCGAACAGGCATCTGAACGTAGTCGCCCAGCCCGCTGAATTCGCACACCTCAGCTGTGATGCCGTCGATTTCCCGCCGGCTCATCCCCATCGTCAGGCCGCGCAGCATGATGTTCTCTATGCCTGTGGCGTCTCGCTCGATGCCCATGGACGGATCGATCAGGCTCGCCACGGTACCGGAGCGCTCGTATTCGCCGGACGTGGGATCGTAAACGCCAGCTAGCAGGCGCAGTAACGTGGACTTTCCGGCGCCGTTATGGCCCAGGATGCCCAGCCGATCACCTGCCTTCAACTCCAAGTTGATGTCCGACAACGCCTGGACGACGGTAACACCGGTGTCCCGCCCGACGCGGCCGCCCGTAACGGAGGCTGCCAGAGTCTTCTTGAACGAGGTCGCGCTGGCGCCATAAATGGGGAAGCCCAAGCTGACGTGCTTCAACGATATAGATGCCATGGCAGCTGCCTTCAAAGCCAGAACGTTACGCGGCGCCGATAGCGCCTGAACAGGAAGGCGGCTACCACGATGTTGGCGGCGGTCCAGCCCAGCATCCCGAACCAGCTGTGCTCATGCGCTATGCCGCCCATCAGCGGCGTGCGCAAAAGATCCAGCAACTGCGCGAAAGGGTTCCACAGCATGTACTTCGCTCGATCCGGCAGGCTCTCCGGCAGCCAGAAAACGGGCGTCAGGAACATGAGCATCTGCATGACGCTGGTCACGATCTGCGCAATGTCGCGGAAGCGGGTGCAAAGGATGCCGAGCGCAATCCCGACGCAGTGCGCATTGATGATGAACAGCGCGAAGGCCGGGATGATGAGAAGGGATTGCCACCCGAGCGACACGCCTGCCCAGATCGCCACCGGCACATAGATGATGATGTGATGCGCGAACTGCATCAGGCTCCGCGCGATGGTCCGCCAGACGAAAAGGCTGATGGGAAAGTACCCCTGCTTGAGGTAGTTGGAAGCGTTGTTGAACGCCTCGTTCGAGTCGGTCACGGTCACCGAGAACAGCGTCCAAAAGATGATTCCCAGCGCCAAATGAGGGAAAAACTTCGAGAGCTCGGTGCCGAACAGCGATGAATACAGCGGCCCCATGCCGCCAATCATGGCGCCCATGCTAAGCGTCAGCCACAGCGGGCCCAGTGCCGACCGTCGATAGCGCAACACGATGTCGAACCACGCGAGCGTCCACCAGATGTCGACCCGGCGGGTTCCCTCCCACCAGTCGCCCCAGGCGCTGCGGTGGAGGTTGGATTGGATTTGCTTCATGCAGTGTCTGGTTCGAACAAGCCCTCCATTTTAGCGAGCGCCTGCTTCACCAGAGGCTGACCCGGGGCCGGAGGTGTGGCAGCGGATAATCGGCCGCCGTTTCGCCCGGCCCCGCTCGCAGCGCGCATGTCGTCTCCCTCCGAACAGAATCACCTCGCCCACCTCAAGTACCGCCCCGACATCGATGGCCTGCGCGCCATCGCGGTGCTGGCCGTGGTGCTGTACCACGCATCGCCCAAGTGGCTGCGTGGCGGTTTCGTCGGCGTCGACATCTTCTTCGTCATCTCGGGCTACCTGATCTCGACGATCATCTTCGGCAGCCTGGGGGGGCGGGGCTTCAGCTACGCAGAGTTCTATGCGCGCCGCATCCGGCGGATCTTCCCGTCGCTGGTGCTGGTGTTGGCGGCCACGCTCGGCTTCGGCTGGTATGTGCTGCTTTCGGACGAGTTCCGTCAATTGGGGCGCCACATCCTGGGCAGCGCCGGCTTCGTGCAGAACCTGGTGCTGCTGCGCGAGGCCGGGTATTTCGACACGGCGGCCGAGAGCAAGCCGCTGCTGCACCTGTGGTCGCTGGCGGTCGAGGAGCAGTTCTACATCTTCTGGCCCATGCTGCTGGGGCTGGCCTGGGCGCGCAGCGGCCGCAGCGTGCTCACCTGGATGGTGGTGGCGGTCGGCCTCTCTTTCGCGCTGAACATCGGCCTGGTCTATCGCTATCCCGACGCGGCCTTCTACCTCCCGTTCACGCGGGTGTGGGAACTGGCGGCCGGAGCCATCCTGGCCTACCTGGGCCTGCGCCGGCAGCCGCACCATTCGGGCCGCAGCCGCGAATGGCAGAGTGTCGCGGGCCTGGTGCTGATCGTGCTTGGCCTATTGGTGATCCACCGTGGCAAGGCCTTCCCCGGCTTCTGGGCTGTGCTCCCTGTACTCGGCGCGTGCCTGTGCATCGCCGCCGGCCCCGGGGCCTGGCTCAACAGGCATGTGCTCGGCTCGCGGCCGTTCGTCTGGTTCGGGCTCATCAGTTACCCGCTGTATCTCTGGCACTGGCCCTTGCTGGCCTACGCGCGCGTGCTGGAGGGCGGTGGCGACCCACCGCGTGCGATTCGCTTCGGGGCCATCGGGGCGGCGGTGCTCCTCGCATGGTTGAGCTACCGTTTCGTCGAGCGGCCATTGCGTCGGCGCGAGGGTGCAGGCGTGGTGGTCGGCCTGAGCATCGCCATGGGCGTGCTGGCGCTCATAGGCGGTGCTGCGGCCTCGCGCCATCTGGCACCGCGCAATGATGCAGCGGGCCTCCAGGGCATCGTGTCCGCAGGCAGCGACTGGGCATATCCCGATGGCATGCAGCCGTTCCAGGTGGATGGCCAGACCCTCTACCGTATCGGCGATGGCCCGGGCAAGGCGCTGCTGGTGGGCGACAGCCACGTGGAGCAGTACGGCCCGCGGGCTGTGGAGTTGAGCAAGGAGCGGGGCGGCGACGTTCGACCGTTGATCTTCGCCACGCGTGGCGCCTGCCCGCCGATCTCGAATGTGCTCGAAGACCGCGACCCGATCTGCGGCGAGCGCTTCGACGTCGTGCGCCGCTATGCGATGGCGACGCCCGAGATCACCGCGGTCGTCGTTGGCGGCTGCTGGACATGCTACTTCGACATCGGAGATGCGCGGGCGCAGCCGCAGGCCAGTGCGCCGCCGCCGCCGGATCGCTATTACTACCTCGATCGCCAGAGCGGCACACGCCACTACCTGCGTGGCGGCGATGGCGTCGACCGCGCCTTCGATGCGCTCGCGGCCGAGTTGCGTTCCTTCAAGGCCGCGGGAAAGACGACCTATCTGTTGCTGCCCATCCCCGTCGGGCCGGATTTCGAGCCCCGCACGCGACTCACGGGTGATCGGCTCGGCGCCATGCAAGCCTCGGCCGTGACACCGATGGCGCCACTGACTGCCTCACAGGCCGCGCTGCGGGAGCGCCTGCGGCGCGTCGCAGTCGACAGCGGCGCGATCCCGATCGATCCTCAGCCGACGCTGTGCCAGCCGGACGGGCAGTGCCGCCGTACCGATGCGCAGGGCGACCCCATCTACAAGGATGGGGTGCACCTGCGTGCGGGTTTCGTCCGTGGCGCCGCCACTTACCTCGACCCGGCCCTGCTCAAGCCTCGTTGAAGGCTGCCGGGTTGGGGAATTCACTCAAGCATGAGGAGCGCACGTTGACCCACCGACTGATCCGCCTGGCGGGCATGGCCTTGCGGCACGGCCCGCGCCTCGTGGGCCGGCTGCCGCAGGCCTGGCGCGTCTTCCGAAAGGCCGGCTGGCGCGGCGTCGACTGGGAATTGCGGCGCCGTGTGCGGCCATCGGCCGACTACGGGCGCTGGGTGCAGATGCACGACACCTTGACGCCGCAGGCGCGACGCGAACTGGCCGCGCGCGCCGCGGCCATGGCGTCGCCGCCGCGCATCGCGGTGCTGATGCCGACCTACAACCCCGACCCGCGCTGGTTTCAGGCCGCGATCGACTCGGTGCGGGCCCAGATCTACCCGCACTGGGAACTGTGCATCGCCGACGACGCGTCGACGGCGCCGCACGTGCGCGAACTGCTCGAGCGTTGCGCTGCGTCCGACAGCAGGATTCGGGTGGTGTTCCGTCCCGAGAACGGGCACATCTCGGCCGCGTCCAACAGTGCGCTGGAACTCGTCAGCGCGCCTTGGATCGCGCTGATGGACCATGACGACCTGCTGTCGGAAGATGCGCTGCTGCGCGTGGCCGAATGCGTACAGGCCCATCCGGATGCGCGCCTCGTCTACTCGGACGAGGACAAGGTCGACGCCGCGGGCACGCGCTCCGACCCGTACTTCAAGCCCGACTGGAACCTCGACCTGTTCCGGTCGCAGAACATGTTCAGCCATCTGGGTGTGCTGGCGACCGATCTGGTGCGAGAGGTCGGCGGTTTCCGCCAGGGCCTGGAGGGATCGCAGGATTGGGACCTGGTGCTGCGTTGCGTGGAGCGCATCAAGCCCGACCAGGTGCGGCACATTCCGCGTGTGCTCTACCACTGGCGTGTGCACGAGGAGAGCACGGCCCGCTCGATGAACGCCAAGCCCTACGCCGCCGTCGCCGGCGAGCGCGCGCTGAACGAACACTACGCGCGTCTGGGTGTTGCGGCGCAGGCCGAGTACATCGGCTACGGCTACCGCACCCGCTTCACGCTCCCCGACCCGCCCCCGTTGGTCTCCATCGTCATCCCCACGCGCAACGCGCTGGCGCTGGTGCGGCAGTGCATCGAGTCGATCCGCCGGAAGACCCGTTACCCGAACTACGAGATCCTCCTCGTGGACAACGGCTCCGACGACCCGGCGGCGCTGGCCTACTTCGCGCAGCTCGGCCAGCAGCCTGGCGTGCGGGTGTTGCGCGATGAGCGCGAGTTCAACTACTCGGCGCTCAACAACGCCGCGGTGGCCGTCGCGCGTGGCGAGCTCGTGGCGCTGGTCAACAACGACATCGAGGTCATGTCGCCCGACTGGCTCGACGAGATGGTCGGCATCGCGCTGCAGCCGGACGTCGGCGCGGTCGGGGCGCGGCTGTGGTACCCGAACATGACCCTCCAGCACGGCGGCGTCGTCCTCGGCCCCGGCGGGCTGGCGGTGCACGCTCACAAGGGCCTGCCGCGGGGGCTGAACGGTTACGCGGGCCGGGGTGCACTCATGCAGTCTTTCTCGGCAGTGACGGCGGCCTGCCTGGTCGTGCGCAAGGTGCTGTACGAACAGGTGGGTGGGCTGGACGAGGCTCACCTGGCCGTGGCATTCAACGACGTGGATTTCTGCCTCCGCTTGCGCGAGGCTGGGTTTCGCAACGTCTGGACACCCTATGCCGAGTTGTTGCATCACGAGTCGGCCACGCGTGGCGAGGACATCGCCCCTGCCAAGCGTGAGCGTTTCGAGCGTGAGCAGGCCTACATGCAGCAGCGCTGGCGCGCGCTCATCGAGCACGACCCGGCCTACAGCCCGAACCTCACCGCCGGCAGCGAGGACTTCGGCCTCGCCTGGCCGCCGCGACACGTTCCCGCTCCGTGAGCTCTCAGCCCCAGGCGGCCGCTGGCCCGGCCACGATCTCCGTCGCCCTGTGCACCCGCAACGGCGCCGCCTATCTGCCGGTCCAGGTGCGCAGCATCTGCATGCAGGACCGCCTGCCGACCGAGATCGTGCTGTCCGACGACGGTTCGCGCGACGACAGCGTCGAGGTGGTCCGGGCGACGATGGCCGAATGTGGCGTCGCCGGGCGCATCGGGCTCACGGTCTTCCGCAACGATCCGGCGCTGGGAGTCACGCGCAATTTCCAGCAGGCGGTGTCGGCCTGCCGTGGCGCGCTGATCGCGCTGTGCGACCAGGACGACGTCTGGCGCGCCGATCGACTGTCGATCATGGCGGCCGTGTTCGAGCGCCGGCCCGGTCTCCTGCTGCTGCACACCGACGCGCGCCTGGTCGATGGCGACCTGAAACCCCTGGGCCAGACGCTGTTCCAGGGCCTGGAAGTCCGTCCCGACGAACTGGCCGGCATCCATGCGGGGCGCGCCTTCGGCGTGCTGATGCACCGCAACCTCGTCACCGGCGCCACGACGGTGTTCCGCCGCCGGCTGCTCGACCTGGCGCTGCCCTTTCCCCCGGAGTGGGTGCACGACGAATGGCTGGCGGCACTGGCCGCCGCCACGGGCGAGATGGACGTGCTCGAGGACGGTCTCATCGACTACCGCCAGCACGCCAGCAACCAGATCGGGGTGCGCCGGCTGGGCCTGAAGGCCAAGGTCGCCAAGGCCTTCGCGCCGCGCGGCGACAAGCATGCAAAGCGGCTCGTTCGCGCCCAGGTGCTGCTGAATCGCCTGCAGTCGCTGGGTGAACAGGTGCCACCCCAGGTCCTGGCGGCGGCGCGGGAAAAGGTGGCCCACCAGCGCATGCGCGCCGAACTGCCGGCTCCGCGTTGGCAGCGGCCTGTTCAGATCGCGGTCGAGGCGCTGAGGGGCCGCTATGCGCGCTTCGATCGGGGCTGGCAGGCCATCGTCCAGGACCTGCTCGAGCGCTGAACGCTGATCGCTCAGGCGCGGCGCCAGTAGCGCCAGAAGGCCGCCGAGGTCCACACCTTCAGCAGGCTCGTGACGTGCCAGTACAGGTGGCGGCGGCTGGTGCGGCTGGCACGCTGGGCCTCGTGGCGCGCCAGCAGGTCCTCGCCCACCTGGAGCCGCCAGCCCGCAAGCGTGAGGCGGGCGCAGATGTCGAAGTCCTCCCCATACATGAAGAAGCGCTCATCGAAGCCGTGTACGGCCGCATAGGCTTCCGCACGGAACAGCATGAACAGGCCGGGCACCCAGGCAGGCACCGCGGGGATGGCGTAGCCGGGCCGACGCCGCCGCAGGATCTCCAGCGGCGTGAGCACTCGGCGGTGCTGTTCGGGTGCGGCCTTGCCCGGCTCGAGGATGCGCGGCGTGAGCAGGCCGGCATCGGGCCGCGCCTGCGCCATCAGGGGCGCCAGGACGTCGCGATCGAAACGGATATCGGGGTTGAGCACCAGGAACCAGGGCGTGGCGCAGCGGCGGAAGGCCTGGTTGTTGTTGGCGCCGAAACCCATCGGCTGGGCGTTGTCGATGCGCTCGACAGGGAAGGACCACCGCCGTCCGGAGAGCAGGTCCGCCTCGGGGATGTTGACCGTGAGCACGACCTTGTCGATCAGCTCCGCGCTGAAGGCGTCGAGCTGGTCGAGCAGCGGCAGGATCAGCGCCAGCTGCCCATGGCTCACGATCGACACGGTGATGGGCGGGCGCTCGGTCGTCGTCACAGGCATGGTCTAATTTCGAGCGGGAATTCTAGGGCGACGCTGAACAAGTCCCGCGAGTGCGCGGGCCCTGGATCGGGATGAGAGGCGAGGCGCAAACCGCAGCGATAGCCCAAGCTATCGCGAGGATTTGCAACGACGCAGATCGCCCGAGTCCAGGGAGGCGCGCGCCGCGAGGACTTGTTCAGCGTCGCCCTAGGGTTCCCCATCCCTACCCATGATTGCCCTGATCGTCATCAGTTTCCTGGCTTCGGCCATCGCGGTGCTCGTGTTCATGCGTCGCGCCCGCCGCCATGCGCGGCGCTACGCCGCCGACATGCCGCAGCGCTTCCACAAGGGGCACATCCCGCGGCTGGGCGGTGCCGGCATCCTCATCGGCATGGGCCTGGCCTGGCTGGCCGCCGGCGCCACGGGCGCCGACCCCTTCAACGTCGCCTGGCCGCTCAAGGTGTCGGCGCTGACCCTGCTGTGCATCGCGCCGGCCGTGATCGGTGGCATCGCCGAGGACGTGACGCAGAAGGTGCCGGTGCGCGTGCGCCTGGGGCTCACGGCCTGCTCCGCGGTGCTGCTGTGCTGGTACCTGCAGATCGGCGTGCACCGGCTGGGCTACTACCCCATCGACCAGTGGCTGCAGTCGATGCCTTACGTGGCTGCGTTCATCGCCGTGCTGGCCATCACCGGGCTGCCGCATGCCTTCAACATCATCGACGGGTACAACGGCCTGGCGGGCACGGTGGCCGTGCTCGTCTGCCTCGCGATCACCCACGTCGCGCTGCAACTGGGCGACCGGCAACTGGCCGGCATGGTGGTGTGCCTGGTGGGCGCCACGCTGGGCTTTCTGCTGTGGAACTACCCGCGCGGCAAGATCTTCGCCGGTGACGGCGGCGCCTACGTCTGGGGCATGGTCATCGCCGTGGCCTGCGTGTCGCTGGTGCAGCGCCACCGTGCCGTGTCGCCCTGGTTTCCCATGCTGCTCCTGATCTACCCGGTGTGGGAGACGCTGTTCTCCATCTACCGCAAGCTGGCGCGCGGCCAGTCGCCCGGCACTGCCGATGCGCTGCATTTCCACCAGCTGATCTTCCGCCGCATCGTGCGCGTGGCCTTCGAGGACAGCGAGGCGCGCCAGCTGCTGGCCCGCAACAACCGCACCTCGCCCTACCTGTGGATCTTCGCGGCCATGTCGATCGTGCCCGCCGTGTTGTTCTGGAACCGCACCGCGGTGCTGGCGCTGTTCTGCCTGCTGTTCGTCGTGACCTACGTCGTTGCCTACCTGATGATCGTGCGCTTCAAGGTGCCGCGCTGGCTCAGGCCCTGAGAGCCGTCCGTCGCGGCCGCCTTCACACGCCTGCGGCACAATTTCTCCAACCCTTCCATCGATCGTTGCGAGCCCGTCCATGACCGATCCCGTCCTCAACATCCCCCCGCGCGACAAGGCCGAGATCCTGGCCCAGGCGCTGCCGTACATCCGCAAGTTCCATGGCAAGACCATGGTCATCAAGTACGGCGGCAATGCCATGACCGATCCGGCGCTGCAGGCCGATTTCGCCGAGGACGTGGTGCTGCTCAAGCTGGTGGGCATCAACCCGGTCGTCGTGCACGGCGGCGGGCCGCAGATCGAGGCCGCCCTCAAGCGCCTGGGCAAGACAGGCCAGTTCATCCAGGGCATGCGGGTGACCGACGCCGAGACCATGGAGGTCGTCGAATGGGTGCTGGCCGGGGAGGTGCAGCAGGACATCGTCGGCCTGATCAACCAGGCTGGCGGCAAGGCGGTGGGCCTCACGGGCCGCGATGGCGGCCTGATCCGCGCGCAGAAGCTCAAGATGGCCGACCGCAACGACCCCAGCGTGATGCACGACGTCGGCCAGGTGGGCGACATCGTCGCCATCGACCCGGGCGTGGTGCAGGCGTTGCAGGACGACGCGTTCATCCCGGTGGTCAGCCCGATCGGCTTCGGCGAGGAGAACGAGAGCTACAACATCAACGCCGACGTCGTCGCCGGCAAGCTCGCCACCGTGCTCAAGGCCGAGAAGCTGGTGCTCCTCACCAACACGCCCGGCGTGCTCGACAAGGCGGGCAACCTACTGACCAACCTGAGCGCCCGCGAGATCGACGACCTGTTCGCCGACGGCACCATCTCCGGCGGCATGCTGCCCAAGATCGAAGGCGCGCTCGACGCGGCCAAGAGCGGCGTCAACGCGGTGCACATCATCGACGGCCGCGTGCCGCACGCGATGCTGCTCGAGATCCTCACCGACCAGGCTTACGGCACGATGATCCGGGCGCGCTGACGGCCCGGCAGGGCGCCGCGGGCGTTGTGTTCAAGCCGTAGCCGTCTGGATTGCCCTGCTGCCAGCGCCAGCTGTCCGCGCACATGGCGTCGACGCCCCGGCGTGCCTTCCAGCCGAGCACGCGCTTGGCCAGCGAGGGGTCGGCCCAGTAGGCAGGCACGTCACCTGGTCGCCGTGGACCCACCTCGTAGGCGATGGGCCTGCCGCTGGCGCGTTCGAAGGCATGCACCACCTGCAGCACCGACAAGCCCACGCCCGACCCCAGATTCAGCGTCAGCAGTCCGGGCGCCGCCTGCGCGTGCCGTAGCGCCGCCACATGGCCCTCGGCGAGATCCATCACGTGGACGTAGTCGCGCACCCCCGTGCCGTCCGGCGTCGGGTAGTCGTTGCCGTGAACCATCAATCGGTCGCGCAGACCGACCGCGACCTGGCAGACGAAGGGCATCAGGTTGTTGGGCTTGCCGCGCGGGTGTTCGCCGATGAGGCCGCTCTCGTGCGCGCCCACCGGGTTGAAATAGCGCAGCAGCGCGATGCGCCACTCCGGGCGTGCTGCCTGCCAATCGGCCAGCGTCTCCTCGACGATCCGTTTGGATCGGCCGTAGGGGTTCGCAGGTCGGCAGGGGGCGTCTTCGGGGATGGGTGAATGCTCGGGGTCGCCGTAGACCGTGGCCGAGGAGGAGAACACCAGCGTCCGCACGCCAGCCGCCTCCATGGCCTGTGCCAGCGTCCAGGTGCCGTGTACGTTGGTGTCGTAGTAGCCCAACGGGTCGGCCACCGAATCTCCCACCGCCTTGAGGCCCGCGAAGTGGATGACTCCGACGATGGGATGTTCGGCGAAGACGTGATCGAGCAGCGCACGGTCGCGGACGTCCCCTTCGATCCAGCCTGGACGCTGGCCGATGATGCGCTCCAGCCGGTCGAGCACCCGGATATCGCTGTTGGACAGGTTGTCGAGTACCAGCGGCCTGTATCCGGCTGCGCTCAGGGCGACACAGGTGTGGCTGCCGATGAAGCCAGCGCCGCCGGTGACGAGGATGGTGTCGCTCATGGATCGAGGTTAGTTCTTCACGCGCGCGTTGTTGCGCACCTGCTCCCTATTGTCCATTTCGCCGCGCTGCGGCTGGGGTTGGTTTTTAGGTTGGCGTGCACTCACCTATTTGCGTATGGCAGAATCATTTATTTACAAAATTGGTTGCGTTCATGCAAAACGACGACATCCACTTGCCGAGCACCGACGCTGACGACAGCAAGGCCGTCGCGGCCGAGCCGGCGGCAGCGCCCGTGCGCAAGCGCCCCAAGCCGGGTGAGCGTCGGGTGCAGATCCTTCAGGCACTGGCTGCGATGCTGGAACAGCCGGGCGCGGAACGTGTGACGACTGCGGCGCTGGCCGCCCGGCTCGACGTCAGCGAGGCGGCCCTGTATCGCCACTTCGCGAGCAAGGCCCAGATGTTCGAGGGCCTCATCGACTTCATCGAGCAGAGCGTCTTCAGCCTCATCAACCAGATCACCGAGCGCGACGAACCCGGGCGCGAGCAGGCGTCGCGCATCGTCGCCATGCTGGTGCAGTTTGCCGAGAAGAACCCCGGCATGACCCGCGTGATGGTGGGCGACGCGCTGGTGTTCGAGAACGAGCGCCTCCAACAGCGCATGAACCTGTTCTTCGACAAGTTCGAGGCGGCGCTGCGCCAGGCCCTGCGCGGCGTGAGCTCGCAGGAAGGTTCGGCGACGCCGACCGTCGACGCCCAGGTGCGTGCCGCCACGCTCACCGCCTTCGTCGTGGGCCACCTGCAGCGCTTCGCGCGCTCGGGCTTCAAGCGCCTGCCCTCGGAGCACCTCGAGGCCGGCATCGCGCTGATGCTCTGAGCCGTCGCCCGGCTCGCACGGCTCTCGATCCTGAATCAGAGGTCGACGACGGCGCCCACCTTTGCACCGGCGGCGACGATCTCGGCCCAGGTCGCGTCGTCCAGCCAGATACCTTCGCGTTCGCGCATCGCACGAGCCAGACGCTCGGGCTCGCCAGCGATCTGCACTCCGTCGGCCTCGCCGCCCGGGGGGCTCTGCTTCAGCCACTCCACGAAAGCCGCAGCCTCGGTCTCAAAGCGGGCCAGCGTGCCGAGCTTGGCCGGATCGATCAACACCGTGAGCATGCCGTTGTATACGCTGCGCTTCGTATCGGCAGGGCGATGCCAGGTGCCGCTACCCGTCAGTGCGCCGCCCAGCAACTCGCAAGCCACGGCCATGCCGTAGCCCTTGTGCTCGCCGAAGGTCATCAACGCACCGAAGAGGCCGTTGGATTGCGGCACCACCACCACGCCAGGGTCGGTTGTCGGCCTGCCGTGTTCGTCGATCAGGGTGCCTTCGGCCACACGCTCGCCCTTGTTGTGGGCCACACGCATCTTTCCTTGCGCTACGCGGCTGGTGGCGAAATCGAGCACGAAGGGCTCGGCATCCCGCAGCGGCACGCCGATGCAGCATGGATTCGTGCCGAAGCGCCCGTCGCCGCCTCCCCAGGGTGCGACCACCGGCCGGGAGAGCACGTTGACGAAGTGCAGCGACACCAGGCCCTGCGCCACCGCCATCTCCGCGAAATGGCCGATGCGCCCCAGATGGTGCGCGTGCGCCAGCGTGAAGATGCAGCTGCCCGTCTCCCTGGCGCGGGCGATGCCCCGTTCCATCGCCTGCACGCCGACGATCTGGCCGTAGCCCCGCTGCCCATCCATTGCCATCAGCGAGCCGGCGTCGAGATTCACCTTCACGGCCGCGTTAGGCACCAGCCCGCCTTCGGCCACCGCATCGACGTAGCGCGGCACCATGCCCACGCCGTGCGAATCGTGCCCGCTCAGGTTGGCCAGCACGAGGTTGTCGGCCACCTGTTCGGCTTCGGCCGGCGTGCTGCCGGCTGCTATCAAAATGTGAGCTACTTGTGTACGGAGGACGGGCGCTGCGAGGGTCTTTGGCATAGGTCGTTGTCGGTCTTGAATACGGACATCGGAACGCGAAGGTCCGGCTTCGATTTCACATCACCGCGCCCACCTGCCACGGCACGAACTCGTTCTGCCCGTAGCCGTGCTGCTCGCTCTTGCTGCGCTGGCCCGACGCCGTGGCCAGGACGAGGTCGAAGATGCGCTGGCCCATCTGCTCGATCGAGGCCGTGCCGTCGACGATCTCGCCGCAGTTGATGTCCATGTCTTCTTCCTGCCGCTTCCACAGCGCCGTGTTGGTCGCCAGCTTGAGCGAGGGCGAGGGCGCACAGCCGTATGCCGAGCCGCGGCCGGTGGTGAAGCAGATCATGTTGGCGCCGCCGGCGACCTGCCCCGTGGCACTGACGGGGTCGTAGCCCGGTGTGTCCATGTAGACGAAGCCGTGCGCGGTCACCGGCTCGGCGTACTCGTACACCGCCTCCAGGTTGCTCGTGCCGCCCTTGGCAACCGCGCCCAGGGACTTCTCGAGGATGGTGGTCAGCCCGCCCGCCTTGTTGCCCGGCGAGGGGTTGTTGTTCATCTCGCCCTGGTTGACGGCGGTGTAGTTCTCCCACCAGTGGATGCGCTCGACCAGCTTCTCGCCCACCTCGCGCCGCACCGCGCGGCGCGTGAGCAGATGCTCGGCGCCGTACACCTCGGGCGTCTCGCTCAGGATGGCCGTGCCGCCGTGCGCCACCAGCAGATCGACCGCCGCGCCCAGCGCCGGGTTGGCACTGATGCCCGAATACCCGTCGGAGCCGCCGCACTGCAGGCCGATCGTGATGTGTGCCGCGCTGCAGGGCTCGCGCACCGCCGCGTTGGCGCGGGGCAGCATTTCCTCGATCAAGGCGATGCCTTTCTCCACCGTCTTGCGCGTGCCGCCGGTGTCCTGGATGTTGAAGGTGCGGAAGTTCTCGCCCTCGGCCAGGTGCCCGCTCGCGAGCCAGGCGTTGATCTGGTTGGCTTCGCAGCCGAGGCCCACCACCAGCACGCCGGCAAAGTTGGCATGCGTGGCGTAGCCGGTGAGCGTGCGCTCCAGGATCTGCATGCCCACGCCCTGCGCGTCCATGCCGCAGCCCGTGCCGTGCGTGAGCGCGACCACGCCGTCGACGTTGGGGTAGGCGGCCAGGGCGGCCGGGTTCGTCTGGCGCGAGAAGTGGTCGGCGATGGCCCGCGCGGCCGTGGCCGAGCAGTTCACGCTGGTCAGCACGCCGATGTAGTTGCGCGTGGCCACGCGGCCGTCGGCGCGCTTGATGCCCATGAAGCTGGCTTCGCGCCTGGGCGGCGCCGGCTTCACGTCGGCGCCGAAGGCGTAGTCGCGGGCAAAGTCCCCCTTGTGCGGGCCCATGTCGAGGTTGTGCGTGTGCACGTGCTCGCCGGGCGCGATCGGGCGGCTGGCGAAGCCGATGATCTGGTTGTAGCGGCGCACCGGCTCGCCGGCGGCGATGGCGCGCACGGCGACCTTGTGGCCCGCGGGGATCAGGCCGCGCACGGCAATCTCCTCGACGGTGGTGCCGCCGACGAGCTGGCTGCGGGCGACCAGCACGTCGTCGGCGGGATGGAGGCGGATGAAGGGGGTCATCGTGGCGGTCTTTTCTGGTGGCGGGGGCCTGGCTAGAAGAACATTTTCGGCAGCCAGAGAACCATCTTCGGCAGGTAGGTGATCGCGACCAGCGCCAGCAGCAGCGGCACCAGCCAGGGCAGGATGGCCATCGTCGTGCGCTCGAAGCTCAGGCCGGCCACGCGCGCCAGCACGAAGAGCACCATGCCCATCGGCGGATGCAGCAGGCCGATCATGAGGTTGAGCACCATCACCAGCCCGAAGTGGATCGGGTCGATGCCCAGCTGCGTGGCGATGGGCAGCAGGATGGGCACCAGGATCGTGATCGCGGCCGTGGGCTCCAGGAAGCAGCCGACGAAGAGCATCAGCAGGTTGGCCAGCAGCAGGAACACCCAGGCCTCCTTGGTGAAGCCGAGCACCCAGCTCGCGATGTCGGTCGTGACGCCCGTGGCCGTCAGCATCCAGCCGAAGATGGACGCGGCGGCGACGATGAACAGCACCGTGCTGGTGGTCTCGATGGTGTCCAGGCACACCTTCACGAACATCTTCCAGCTCAGGGTGCGGTACCAGGCGAAGCCCAGGATCATCGCCCACACGCAGGCCGCGATCGCGCCCTCGGTGGGCGTGAACAGGCCCGTGGTCATGCCGCCGATGAGCAGCACCGGCGTCATGATGGGCAGCAGGGCCTCGAAGTGGAAGATCTTGTCGAGCACGAAGAGCGAGGCCAGGCCGACGAAGACCGAGAGCTGCGCCGGCGCGCCGAACTTGTCGACCACCACCCACAGCAGCAGCGGCCAGCCCACCACCACGGCGAGTTCCATCAGGGCCTTGAAGAGGCGCGTGCGCGAGAACTTGATGTCCGCGCCCCACTTGTTCCGGTGGGCGTAGTAGGCCACCGTCAGCATCATCAGGATCGCCAGCAGCGCGCCGGGCAGGATGCCGGCCAGGAACAGCGCACCGACCGACACGTTGGCCATCATCCCGTAGATCACGAAGGGCAGGCTCGGCGGGATGATCGGCCCCAGCGTGGCCGAGGCGGCCGTCACGCCGACGGCGAACTCGGTGCTGTAGCCGTGCTCCTTCATCGCCTTGATCTCGATGGTGCCGAGGCCGGCCGCGTCGGCGATGGCGGTGCCGCTCATGCCCGCGAAGATGACCGAGCCCAGCACGTTCACGTGGCCCAGCCCGCCCTTGAGCCAGCCCACCAGCGCCAGCGCGAAGTTGTAGATGCGCGTGGTGATGCCGGCGTTGTTCATCAGGTTGCCGGCCAGGATGAAGAAAGGCACGGCCAGCAGCGGAAAGCTGTCGATGCCGCTCACCATGCGGTGGATGACGACGAAGGGCGGCAGGTTGCCGCTGATCAGGATGTAGACCAGCGAGGCGCCGGCCATGGCGATGGCCACGGGCACGCCCGCGCCCATGAAAACGAGGAAGATGATCTTCAGCATGGGGTGTTCGATAGGGGGATCAACGGTCGTCGAGCGTCGACTCGGGCTTCTCGAGCACGCTGTAGCCGCGCCGCCAGTGGATGCGCGCCACCTGGATCGAGCGCCAGCACATGGCCGCGAAGCCGAACAGGCACAGCGCGTAGACGATGTTCATCGGCGCATCGACGATGGTCATGCGCGTCTGGTTGCCGATCTTCAGCATCATCTGCACCGTCATGACCACCGCGGCCGCGAAGAAGGCGATGCGCAGCACGTCCACGATGCGCGACATCCAGCGCCCCATTGCTGCCGGCATGTAGCGGTAGAAGAAGTCGACCTGGATCGCGAGGTTCTTCGACACACCGATCGCCGCGCCGATGAACACCACGCCGATCAGCATGTAGCGCGCCACCTCCTCGGTCCAGGCGGCCGAGTCGTTCATCACGTAGCGCGTAACGAACTGGTAGAACACCGTCAGCCCGAGCAGCCAGAACAGCGCCAGCGCGATCCAGCCCTCGGCGATCGTGCCCGACAGGTCGACCACCTCGTCCTGCGCATGGAAGTTGCCTTCGTCGTCGATGATCTTTTCATCGCTCATGGGTCCGAGTCTCCTTGCTTGGCGGAATGCCCCGGTCATTGATGACGGCGGGACTTGTTCGCGTGCACCCGCGGAACCGGCTTTGCCGGGCCGCTGGGTGCGCCCCCTGGAGGGGGTATCGGACGGCCACACGAAGTGAGGCCGTCCAAACGGGGGGGAGCTATTTGATCGCGATGATCCGGTCGTAGTCCTGCTGCCGGTAGCCGTGGTCGGTGGGCTTGGTGGCCTTCAGCACCGCCTCGCGGAAGGCGTTCTTGTCGACCGTGATGACGTTGTTGCCCTTCTTCTTGAACTCCTCGACCAGGCGGGCCTCGGAGGCGATGATTTCGCGGCCCGTCTTCTCGGCGGCTTCTTCCATCACCTCGCCGAAGATCTTCTTCTCGTCCGCCGACAGCTTGCCCCACAGCTGCCCCGACACCACCGTGAGCAGCGAGTCGACGATGTGGCCGGTGAGCGAGATGTTCTTCTGCACCTCGAAGAATTTCTTCGCCTCGATGGTCGGCAGCGGGTTCTCCTGTGCATCCACGGTGCCGTTCTGCAGCGCCAGGTACACCTCGGCGAAGGCGATCGGCGTGGCGTTGGCGCCCAGCGCCTTCGGGAAGGCCAGGTAGGCCGGCGCATCGGGCACGCGGATCTTCAGGCCCTTCATGTCCTCGGGCTTGTTGACCGGCTTGGCCGCGCTCGAGGTGACGTGGCGCGCCCCGTAGTAGTTCAGCGCCGTGATGTGGTTGCCGGTCTTGTCGTCGTAGCCCTTGGCAAGCTCCTTGAACACGTCGCTCTTGGCGTACTTCAGCTGGTGCTCGGCGTCGCGGAAGATGAAGGGGAAGTACGACACGGCCAGCGGCGGGTAGCTGCGCCCCGCGAAGCTCGCGCCGGTGAGCACGATGTCCACCGTGCCCAGCGTCAGGCCCTGGTTGATGTCGGCCTCCTTGCCCAGGCTCGAGGCTGGGAAGACCTGGATGTCGTACTTGCCGTTGGTGCGCTTCTTGATCTCTTCGGCCGCCCACACCGAGTACTTGTGGAAGGGCTCGGAGGTCTCGTAGACGTGCGCCCACTTGAGCTTGGTCTGCGCATTTGCAATGCCGAAAGTGCCCAGAGCGCCCGCCATCAGGGCGCAGGCAGCTATGGTCTTGATAGAGTTCCGCTTGTTCATCATGTCCGTCGTCTCCTCGTGGTGGTGGGTGCTGGCGCTCAGGAAGCCTTCGCGCGGCGCCAGCTCGCGCTGAATCGTTGGTGCGACTTGTCCATGTGCTCGTGCATCGCGGCGCGGGCGGCCGCGGCGTCGCGTGCCGCGATGGCGTCGCGGATCGCCTCGTGCTCGGCGATGGCCGAGCGCCAGGACTTCACGGTCTCGAAGTAGCCGCCCAGGCGCGTGAAGATCGGGCCCTTGCGCGAGTCCCAGAAGCCCTGCACCGTCTCGGCCAGCACGACGTTGTCGCAGGCCTCGACGATGGCGACGTGGAAGGCGCGGTCGCCCTCCAGCGGCATGGTGTTGCGGTCGGCCAGCTCGCGCATGCTGGCAATGGCGCGGTCGATGGCGTCCAGATGCGTGCGCTTGCGCTGCAGCGCGGCGATGGCGGCGGTCTCGCCTTCCACCACGCGTCGCGCGCGAATGAGTTCCAGCGGGCCCCATTCGGTTTCGGCCACGGGGGCGCTGGCGCGGTGGCTGCGGTCCAGCACGTACACGCCCGAACCCGTGCGCACCTCGACCCAGCCTTCGACCTCGAGCGCGATCAGCGCCTCGCGCACCGAGGGCCGACTCACGCCCAACTGCTTCGACAGGTCGCGCTCCGCGGGCAGGCGGTCGCCCACGGCAAACTCGCCCTTCGCGATGAGGGCCCGCAGCTGGTCCGCGATCTGGCGGTACAGGCGCTGGGGTTCGACGGTCTGCAGGGGCACGGCAGGCAGGATTGCGGAAGGGGATTGCGGGTTGTCCAGAATTGGACAAGTGGTCAGGCCAATTCAGAATACGATGCGTTGCCGCGCCGCCCCATCGGGCCTAACCCCAAGCGCGGCCTCTTCCTCACTTCAGCGACTTCGACGGAGACACACCCCATGCGACTCAAGGGCAAGACCGCGCTGGTCACGGCGGCGGGCCAGGGCATCGGCCATGCGAGCGTGCTGGCCATGGCGGCCGAAGGGGCCGAGGTCTGGGCCACCGACGTCAACGAGGCGCTGCTCGCGCGCTACGCCGGCGTCGCCAACGTGCGCACCGCGCGCCTGGACGTGCTCGACAAGGCCGCCATCGACGCGCTCGTCGGCGGCCTGCCCAAGCTCGACGTGCTCTTCAACTGCGCCGGCGTCGTGCACAACGGCACGGTGCAGCAGGCCAGCGATGCCGACCTGGACTTCGCCTTCCGCCTGAACGTGCGCGCGCAGATGTGGACCATCCAGGCCGCGCTGCCCCTGATGCTTGCGGCCGGGCGCGGCAGCATCATCAACATGGCGAGCGTGTGCTCCAGCATGAAGGGGTTGCCCAACCGCTTCGTCTACGGCACCACCAAGGCGGCGGTGCTGGGCCTGACCAAGAGCGTGGCCGCCGACTACGTGGCGCAGGGCATCCGCTGCAATGCCGTGTGCCCCGGCACGGTGGACACGCCTTCCCTGGGCGAACGCATCAATGCGAACGCCGACCCGGAGGCCGCGCGCAAGGCCTTCATCGCGCGCCAACCGATGGGCCGCCTCGCGCAGGCCGAAGAGATCGCCCCGGTGGTGGTGTTTCTCGCCAGCGACGAGTCGATCTTCGCCACCGGCCAGGCCTTCACCGTCGACGGCGGCATCACCATCTGAAGTCAGCCGAGATGCCTTGGCGCGAGGCGACACTCGGCACCGTCCCATTCACTCTCACAGGAACCCAAGACCCATGAAACTCGTCCGCTACGGCAACCCCGGCAAGGAGAAGCCCGGCCTCATCGACGCCGAAGGCAAGCTGCGCGATCTCAGCGGCGTGGTGGCCGACATCGGTGGCGCGCAGCTCGGCGACGCGGCGCTGGCGAAGCTGCGCAAGCTCAAGACCGACAAGCTGCCGCTGGTGCGCGGCAAGCCGCGCTTCGGTTGCCCGGTCGCGGGCGTGGGCAAGTTCATCGCCATCGGCCTGAACTTCGCCGACCACGCCGCCGAGTCCGGTGCGCCCATCCCGAAGGAGCCCATCGTCTTCATGAAGGCGACCACCTGCATCCAGGGCGCGAACGACCCCGTGATGCTGCCCAAGGGATCGACCAAGACCGACTGGGAGGTCGAACTGGGCGTGGTGATCGGCACCCGCGCCCGTTACGTCTCGCAGAAGGACGCGCTGAACTTCGTGGCCGGCTACGCGGTGGTCAATGACGTGAGCGAGCGCGAGTTCCAGCTCGAGCGCGGCCCGCAGTGGGACAAGGGCAAGGGCTGCGACACCTTCGGCCCGATCGGCCCCTGGCTGGTCACGCGCGACGAGGTGCCCAACCCGCAGAAGCTGGGCATGTGGCTCGACCTCAACGGCAAGCGCGTGCAGACCGGCAACACGAAGACCATGATCTTCGGCGTGGCCAAGCTGGTGAGCTACGTGAGCCAGTTCATGACACTGGAGCCGGGCGACGTGATCACCACCGGCACGCCGCCGGGCGTCGGGCTGGGCATGAAGCCGCCGCTGTACCTGAAGAAGGGCGACGTGATGACCCTGGGCATCGACGGCCTGGGCGAGCAGCACCAGGACGTGGTCGCGTTCAAGCTCTGACCGGTTGCAGGGTGCCGCTGCGGCCTCAGCGCAGCAGCTGCACCAGCGCGTCGTACACCAGTCGCACGCGCGCCGGCACCGGCGCGCGCTGGGCGCGGTAGACGTGGATCGGCCAGGGCGGCGGCGCCGCGCTCTCCAGTGCCGGCACGAGCGCGCCGCTGGCGATGAGCGGCTCGGCCAGCGCGCCGATGAGCTGGCCGAAGCCCACGCCCGCGCACACGGCGGCGCACTCGGCGTCGAAATCGTCGGTCACGAAAGCCGGGCGCGCCGGGACGATCTGCCGCCCCTGGCTGAACAGCAGCGGCCAGGGGCGGTTCGACTTGCGGTCGATCAGCGCCGTGAGCGGGAGCTCGGCCAGCGCCTCCACGCTGCGCGGCAGGCCGGTGCGGGCCACCAGCGACGGCGCTGCAACCACATGCAGCGCCATCCGGCCCACGGGGCGTGCCACGAAGCGGGCGTCGCGCAAGGCGCCCACCCGGACGCCGATGTCGATCTGCTCGTCGACCACGTCGGCATGCGTCTCCGAAACCCGCAGGTCGAGCACCAGCCCAGGGTGTTGCGCGAGCAGCGGCGCCAGGGCCTCGGGGATCAGCCGCCGGCCGAAGATGCCCGGCGCGGTGACGCGCACGGTGCCCGCGTGCTGCGAGGCCGCGCGGCGGTCGGCACGTTGGAAGAGCGCATCCACGCCTTGCACGGCCGCACGCGCGCGTTCGGCCAGCGCGCGGCCGTATTCCGTCAACTGAACGCCGCGCGTACTGCGATGGAACAGCGGCTCGCCCAGTTCGTCCTCCAGTTCGCGCACGGCACGCGTCACCACCTGCGGCGATACCGAAAGGCGCAGGGCGGCCTCGCGGAAGTTGACCGCGTCGGCGGCAATGCAGAACACGCGCAGGGCATCGAGGCGCTGGGTCATGGCAGGCTATTCCGTGAAGTGGAATTCTGAAGTCGCAAGAGTTTCATTGTCGGGAACGGCTGGATTTTCCACACTGCAGTCACTCCCTCCACAACCACTGAAAGGAAATGCCATGACTTCTCTCCAAGACAACATCGCCGGCAAGGTCGCCATCGTCACCGGCGCCAGCAGCGGGCTCGGCGAATCGACTGCCCGCCACCTGGCGGCGCGGGGCGCCAAGGTGGTGCTCGCGGCCCGACGCACCGACCGGCTCGACGCGGTCGTCGCCGATATCCGCGAGGCGGGCGGCGAGGCCATCGCGGTGGCCACCGACGTCGCGAAGCGCGCCGACCTCGAGCGTCTGGTGGCGAAGACGGTCGAGGCCTTCGGCCGCGTCGACGTGCTGGTCAACAACGCCGGCGTGATGCCGCTCTCGCGCCTGGACAAGCTCAAGGTCGACGAATGGGACCGCACCATCGACGTCAACATCAAGGGCGTGCTCTACGGCATCGCCGCTGTGCTGCCGCGCATGCAGGCGCAGGGCAGCGGCCACATCGTCAACATCGCCTCGATCGCCGGGCACAAGGTGTTCACGCCCATCGGCACGGTGTACAGCGCCACCAAGCATTCGGTGCGGGCCATCTCCGAAGGGCTGCGCGTCGAGGTCGGCGGCAGCGGCGTGCGTGTGACGGTGGTGTCGCCCGGCGCGGTCGAATCCGAGCTCAAGTTCGGCAGCACCGACGCCGAGAGCGCTGCGGGCGTGAAGGCCTTCTACGACGCCAACCAGATCCCGGCCGACTCGGTGGCCCGCGCCGTGGTGTACGCCGTCGAGCAGCCGGCCCAGGTCGACATCAACGAGGTGGTGCTGCGGCCGGTCACGCAGGAGTTCTGATCGCTGCGGACGCGCGCCATACCCCGTGGCGCGCAGGGGGCTTGTGCGGTCGGGCGAAAGTCCTGCAAAATAGAACGACCGTTCGTTTTATTTGGACTTCGCCCCCGATGACCGCATCCCTCGCTTCCGCCAAGGCCGGACGCCCAGCCCCCAAGGGCCAGCAGACCAAGGCCGTCATCGTCGATGCGGCGCTGGCGCTGGCCGCGCAGATCGGGCTCGAGGGCCTGTCGATCGGCGCCGTGGCCGAGATCACCAAGATGAGCAAGTCGGGCGTGTTCGCCCACTTCGGTTCGCGCGAGGAACTGCAGATCTCGGTGGTGCGCGAGTACCACGCGCGCTTCGAACAAGAGGTCTTCTTCCCTGCACTCAAGTCGCCGCGCGGCCTGCCGCGCCTGCGCGCGATGTTCGCCAACTGGATGAAGCGCACCTCGACCGAGATCGATTCGGGCTGCATCTACATCAGCGGCGCTTCGGAGTTCGACGACCGGCCCGGCCCGGTGCGCGACGCGCTGGTCGAGTCGGTCAGCATCTGGCAGGCGGCGGTGCTGCGCGCCATCCAGCAATCGCAGTCCGAAGGCCACCTCCAGGCCGATGCCGATGCGCGCCAGATCGCCTTCGAGGTGCACGGCCTGATCCTGGCGCTGCACTACGAGGCGCGCTTCCTGCGCGTGCCCGGCTCCATCGACCGCGCGAACACCGGCTTCGACAACATCCTCGCGCGCATCGCCACCGCCGATGCGCCGCCGGCCGCGGTCGCGCCGAAGGCCGCGCGCCGGCTCAAGACAGTGCGCTGAGCACCGTCATCGCCCCCTTTTTTTCTTTCTTCCTTTCATTTTTTCGTTTTCGACCAGGAGAGTCCCGGATGCCCACCTACACCCCGCCGCTGCGCGATATGCAATTCGTGCTGCACGAAGTCTTCCAGGTCGCCGACGAGCTCAAGGCCCTGCCCGCGCACGCCGAGACCGACGCCGACACGATCAACGCGGTGCTCGAGGAGGCCGGCAAGTTCGCGGCCGAGGTGACCTTCCCGCTCAACATCAGCGGCGACACCGAGGGCTGCACGCTGAACAAGGAAACGCACGAAGTCACGGCGCCCAAGGGCTTCAAGCAGGCCTACGCGCAGTTCGTCGAAGGCGGCTGGCCGGCGCTGTCGTGCGACCCTCAGTACGGCGGCCAGGGCCTGCCCTTCGTGGTCAACCAGTGCCTGTACGAGATGCTCAACAGCGCCAACCAGGCCTGGACCATGTACCCGGGGCTGTCGCACGGCGCGTACGAGGCGCTGGTCGCCCACGGCACCGACGAGCAGAAGAAGACCTACCTGCCCAAGCTCACCAGCGGCGAATGGACCGGCACCATGTGCCTGACCGAGCCGCATTGCGGCACCGACCTGGGCCTGCTGCGCACCAAGGCCGAACCGCAGGCCGACGGCACTTACCGCATCACCGGCAGCAAGATCTTCATCTCGGCCGGCGAGCACGACCTGGCCGACAACATCATCCACCTGGTGCTCGCCCGCCTGCCCGACGCGCCCAAGGGCAGCAAGGGCATCAGCCTGTTCGTGGTGCCCAAGTTCCACGTCAAGGCCGATGGCTCGCTGGGTGAGCGCAACCCGATCTACTGCGCCGGCCTGGAGCACAAGATGGGCATCCACGGCAACGCCACCGCACAGATCGTGATCGAGGGCGCCACCGGTACGCTGGTGGGCGAGCCCAACAAGGGCCTGGCCGCCATGTTCGTGATGATGAACGCCGCCCGCCTGGGCGTGGGCAACCAGTCGCTGGGCCTGACCGAGGTCGCTTTCCAGAACGCGCTGGCCTATGCCAAGGACCGCCTGCAGATGCGCTCGCTCTCGGGCGTGAAGGCCAAGGACAAGGAGGCCGACCCGATCATCGTGCACCCCGACGTGCGCAAGATGCTGCTCACGGCCAAGGCGTATGCCGAAGGTGCCCGCGCGCTGCAGATCTTCTGCACGTTGCTGCTGGACAAAGAGCACCACCACCCCGACGAAAAGGTGCGCAAGGACGCGGGCGAGCTGGTCGCGCTGCTCACGCCGATCGTCAAGGCCTTCATCACCGACAACGGGCACATCAGCACCAACGCGTGCATGCAGGTCTTCGGCGGCCACGGCTTCATCAAGGAATGGGGCATGGAGCAGTTCGTGCGCGACAACCGCATCAACATGATCTACGAGGGCACGAACACCGTGCAGTCGCTGGATCTACTGGGCCGCAAGGTGCTGGGCAACAACGGCGCCAGCCTCAAGAAGTTCGGCAAGCTGGTGGGCCGGCTGGTGGAAGAAGAGGGCGTGAACGAGAAGATGGCCGAGTTCATCAACCCGATCGCGGGCCTGGGCGACCAGCTCACCAAGTTCACGACCGAGATCGGCTTCAAGGGCTTCCAGAATCCCGACGAGGTGGGTGCGGCGGCCGTCGACTACCTGCGCGTGGCGGGCCATTTCGTGTTCGGCTACCTCTTCGCCCGCATGGCACAGGTGGCGCTGCGCGAGATTGCGGCCGGCAACACCGACCCCTTCTACGTCGCCAAGCTGCAGACCGCGCGCTTCTACTTCGCCAAGCTCTTCCCCGAGACGGCGACGCTGATGCGCACCGCGCGCGCCGGCAGCAAGGTGCTGATGGACACCGACGCGGCGCTGGCCTGATTTCCCTCGCGGCCGCGCTCATCGATTCTAAAAAAACCAGTGGAGACGCCCATGAAAACTGCGGCAGCAGCTATCGTTTTCGTAGCAATCGCCGGCCCGGCGCTGGCGCAGATGAGCCCGGTGGGGCTGTGGCGCAGCGCCGACGACAAGACCGGCGAGGTCAAGGCCGAGATCCGCATCGACGACATCGGCAGCGGCCGCCAGGCGCTGTCCGGCCGCATCGTGAAGACGCTCAAGAAGGATGCCAAGCCCGACGCCACCTGCGACGAGTGCGACGGCGACCGCAAGGGCAAGCCCATCAACGGCCTCGAGATCATCCGCGGCGGCACGAAGGCCGAGGGCAAGGAGGTCTGGGAAGGCGGCCGCATCCTCGACCCCGAGAACGGCAAGGAATACCGCGCCAGCTTCACGCCCATCGACGGCGGCAGGAAGCTGGAGGTGCGCGGCTACCTCGGGCCCTTCTGGCGCACGCAGACCTGGACGCGCGTGCAGTGATGACCCACCCCCGTTTGGTTTTCTCACTGCGTGTAGAAAACCCATACCCCCTCAAGGGGGCAACACCAGCGGCCCGGCAAAGCCGGTTCCGTGGTGTTCCCCCGAATGAACCCATAGCAACATCAGCGCAGCCATGACTCAGTTCAATGTGAAGAAGGTCGCCGTGCTCGGCGCCGGCGTGATGGGCGCGCAGATCGCCGCCCACCTCGTGAACGTGCGCGTGCCGGTCGTCCTGTTCGATCTCCCCGATGGCAAGACCCCCACGCTCCCCGCTTCGCGTGGTTCGCTGCCCCCCGAGGGGGCTGGTGCCGCCTTGGGGCGGCCCGGCGTCGGCACCGAAGGCCCGAAGAACGGCATCGTCCTCAAGGCCATCGACAACCTGAAGAAGCTCAAGCCCGCGCCGCTGGGCGTGCCGGAAGACGCGGCGCTGATCCAGGCCGCGAACTACGAGGAGCACCTCGCGCTGCTGGGCGAGTGCGACCTCGTGATCGAGGCCATCGCCGAGCGCATGGACTGGAAGCTCGACCTCTACAGGAAGATCGCGCCGCACGTCGCGCCGCATGCCATCCTGGCGTCGAACACCTCGGGCCTGTCGATCACGAAGCTGGCCGAGGCGGTGCCGGAGTCGATCCGCCCGCGCTTTTGCGGCATCCACTTCTTCAACCCGCCGCGCTACATGACGCTGGTGGAGCTGATCCCCACGCCGACCACCGGGCCACAGGTGCTCGACGACCTCGAGACCTTCGCCATCCGCGCGCTGGGCAAGGGCGTGGTGCGCGCCAAGGACACGCCCAACTTCATCGCCAACCGCATCGGCATCGCCGGCATGCTGGCCACGCTCAAGGAAGTCGACAAGTTCGGCCTTTCCTTCGACGTGGTCGACGACCTCACGGGCAAGCGCCTGGGCCGCGCGAGTTCGGGCACCTTCCGCACCGCCGACGTGGTGGGCCTGGACACGCTGGCCCACGTCGTCAAGACGCTGCAGGACAACCTGAGCGAGGCGACCGATCCGTTCTACCCGAACTTCGCCACGCCGCCGGTGCTGGCGAAGCTGCTGGAACTGGGCCAGCTGGGCAACAAGACCAAGGCCGGCTTCTACAAGAAGGCGGGCCGCGACATCCTGCGCTTCGACCTGGAGACGGGCGACTACGTGCCGGCAGGTGCCAAGGCCGACGAGGTCTACGGCCGCATGCTCAAGAAGCCGGCCGCCGAGCGCCTGAAGCTGTTGCGCAACGCCGAAGGGCCGCAGGGCCAGTTCCTCTGGGCCATCCTGCGCGACGGCTTCCACTACGCGGCCGTGCACCTGGCCGACATCGCCGAGAGCGCCCGCGACATCGACCTGGCCATGCGCTGGGGCTTCGGCATGCAGCAGGGCCCCTTCGAGCTCTGGCAGGAGGCGGGCTGGAAGCAGGTGGCGCAATGGATCCAGGAGGACATCGATGCCGGCAAGGCGCTGTCGAAGGCGCCGCTGCCGAAATGGGTGTTCGAAGGCCCGGTCGCCGAGGCCGGCGGCGTGCACACGCCCGAGGGGTCGTGGAGCGCGGCCGAGCAGCGCTTCGTGCCGCCGCGGCGCCTGCCGGTGCATGCGCGCCAGCTCTTCCCCGAGACGGTGCTCGGCAGCGGCGAGAAGACGGCTACCGAGGCGGGTACCACGATCAGCGACGAGGGCGACGTGCGCGTCTGGACGCTGGACAAGGATGGATTCGAAGGGGTGCTCATCGCCAGCATCCATTCCAAGATGAACGCCATCAGCCCCGACGTGGCCGAGGCGCTGGCCGAGGCGGTGGCCCTGGCCGAGCGCGAGTACCAGGGGCTGGTGATCTGGTCGCCGGACGACAAGTTCTCGGTCGGCGCCGACCTGCAGGCCATGCTGCCGGCCTTCGTGGTCGCAGGCATCGGCGCCGTCGAGGGCGCTGAAAAGGCCTTGCAGGACGTGATGCTGCGCATGCGCTACGCCAACGTGCCGGTGGTGGCCGCGGTGCGCGGCCTCGCGCTGGGCGGCGGCTGCGAGCTGGCGGTGTACAGCGCGCGCCGCGTGGCCGCGATGGAAAGCTACATCGGCCTGGTGGAAGTGGGCGTGGGCCTGGTGCCCGGCGCCGGCGGCCTGACCTACATCGCGCGCCGCGCCGCCGAGAACGCGGCCGCATCGACCGGTGCCGATCTGCTGCCCTTCCTCACCGAAGGCTTCACCGCCGCGGCCATGGCCAAGGTCGGCACCAGCGCGCTCGAATCGAGGAAGCTGGGCTACCTCGTCGAGGGCGACGTGATCGTGCCGAACAAGGACGAGCTGCTCTACGTGGCCATCCAGCAGGCCAAGGCGATGGCAGATGCCGGCTGGCGCCCGCCGATGAAGCGCAGCTTCCGCGTCGCCGGCCGCAGTGGCGCCGCGACGATCAAGGGCCAGCTGGTCAACATGCGCGATGGCGGCTTCATCAGCCAGCACGACTTCCACATCGCGAGCCTGATCGCCCACGTGGTCACGGGCGGCGACGTCGATGCCGGCACCCTCGTCACCGAGGAGTACCTGATGGGCCTGGAGCGCGAAGCCTTCTGCGCCCTGGTGCAGCACCCCAAGACCCAGGAACGGATCATGGGCATGCTCTCGACCGGCAAGCCGGTCCGCAACTGAACGACGACGAGGAATTCACCATGAGCAAGCAAGTGCAGGACGCCTACATCGTCGCCGCCACGCGCACCCCCATCGGCAAGTCGCACCGCGGCTTCTTCCGCAACACCCGGCCCGACGACCTGCTGGCCACCACGCTGAAGGCGGCGCTGGCGCAGGTGCCGCGGCTCGATCCGCAGACCATCGAGGACATCGTGTGCGGCTGCGCCATTCCCGAGGCGCAGCAAGGCCTCAACGTCGCGCGCATCGGCGCCGTGCTGGCCGGCCTGCCCACCAGCGTGGGCGGCATCACCGTCAACCGCTTCTGCGCCTCGGGCCTGTCGGCCGTGCAGATGGCGGCCGACCGCATCCGCGTGGGTGAAGCCGACGTGATGATCGCCGCTGGTGTCGAGAGCATGAGCATGGTGCCGATGATGGGCAACGCGCCCTCGCTGTCGCCTTCGATCTTCGAGCGCGACGGAGACGTCGGCATCGCCTACGGCATGGGCCTCACGGCCGAGAAGGTGGCGCAGCAGTGGAAGGTCAGCCGCGAGGCGCAGGACGCTTTCGCACTGCAGTCGAACCAGCGCGCCGTCGCGGCCCAGCAGGCCGGCGAGTTCGCCGACGAGATCACGCCCATCGAGGTGACCGACCGCGGCTTCGACCCCGTTACCGGCGAGGCCACCTCCAGGACGCGCACCGTGCGCCTCGACGAGGGCCCGCGCCCCGACACCAGCCTGGAAGGGCTGGCGAAGCTGCGCACCGTGTTCGCCGCCCGCGGCACGGTCACGGCGGGCAACAGCTCGCAGACTTCCGACGGCGCCGGCGCGCTCATCCTGGCGAGCGAGGCGGCGTGCCAGAAGTACGACCTCACGCCGCTGGCGCGCTTCGTCAGCTTCGCCAGCAAGGGCGTGCCGCCCGCCATCATGGGCATCGGCCCGATCGAGGCCATCCCGGCCGCGCTGCGCTACGCGGGCCTGAAGCAGGACGACCTGGACTGGATCGAGCTGAACGAGGCCTTCGCGGCCCAGTCGCTGGCGGTGCTGAACACGCTGGGGCTCGACCCGGCCAAGGTCAACCCGATGGGTGGCGCGATCGCGCTGGGCCATCCGCTGGGCGCCACGGGTGCCATCCGCGCGGCCACCGTCGTGCATGCGCTGCGCCGCAAGCAGCTCAAGTACGGCATGGTCACGATGTGCGTGGGCATGGGGCAGGGCGCGGCGGGAATCTTCGAACGGGTGTAGCGGCTACTGCGCGGGCGATCTGCGGCGTTGCGGGGCCCGTCGGGACATCCTCACGACCGTCAAGGTCGCTCCGGTGTCCCGCCACCCGCGCCTTGCATCTCATCCCGCTCGCGACGCCGGAAGCGCTGCAGAAACATCCACAGGAGACCACGAGATGCACAGTCGCCAACTTCCAGTCGACGGTTCCCACCGCATTGCGGTACGCCACTACCCCGCCACCGGCACCGCCCGCGCGAGCGTCGTCATCGGCGGCGCGATGGGCGTGCGGCAGGCCTTCTACGCGCCCTTCGCGCAGTGGCTGGCCGCGCAGGGGCTCGCCGTGTGGACCTTCGACTACCGCGGCAGCGGCGATTCGCGCGGCGATGCGCCGCTGCGCAACTTCGACGCCGACCTGTTCGACTGGGCGCGCGACTACGAGGCGGTGATCGATGCCGCCCGGGCCGCGCAGCCGGAGGGGCCGCTCTACCTCTTCGGCCACAGCCTCGGCGCACAGTTGCCGGGCCTGCTTGCGCGGCCCGAGCAGGTCGACGGCCTGCTGAGCATCGCGGCCGGCAGCGGCTACTGGCGCGAGAACGCGCCGCGGCTCAAACGTTCGATCCTCTACTTCTGGTTCGTGCTGGTGCCGCTGGCCGTGCGCCTGTGGGGCTACTTTCCCGGCCGCCGGTTGCGCAAGGTGGGCGACCTGCCGCGCGGCGTGATCCTGCAGTGGCGGCGCTGGTGCCTGAACCCGCGCTACAGCGTGGGCGCCGAAGGGCCGCTGGCCGAACGCAGCTACGCGCGGGTGCGCTTTCCGGTGCTGGCGCTGTCGATCACCGACGACGAGCTGATGACGCTGCGCGGCACCGAGAGCCTCGTCGGCTTCTACTCGGCCGCGCCCACGGCCGTGCAGCGCATCGCGCCGGCCGACGTGCAGGCGCGCCGCATCGGGCACTTCGGCTTCTTCCGCGAGCAGTTCGACCGGAGCCTGTGGCCGCGCGCCGTGGACAGCCTGCAGCGGCTTGCGGCCCTGGGGAACACCCGCGTCCCGCAGACGACTGCGTGACGCCGCCACCCCCATGCACACTGCCGCCATGACGACCCATCCCTTCGACCGGGCGCTGGCGCTCGAACACAGCGACATCCAGGCCGGCCTGTTCACCGGCGCCACCAGTCCCGACTACTGGAACATGGTGGGCCCCTTCGGTGGCACCACCGCCGCACTGGCGCTGCAGGCGGTGCTGCGCCACCCGGACCTGCTGGGCGAGCCGATCGCGATCACCGTCAACTACGCGGCGGCCGTCGTCGCCGGGCCCTTCGAGATCCGGGCCACGCCGGTGAAGACCAACCGCTCGACCCAGCACTGGACGGTCGAGATCCGCCAGAACGACGCCGAGGGCCGGCCACAGCTCAACACCACGGCCACGGTGGTCACGGCGGTGCGCCGCGAGACCTGGAGCGCCACCGATCTGCCCATGCCCGCCGTGCCCGCGCCCGGCGACGTCGAGCGCCTGACCATCGGCCCCAAGGCCGTGGCCTGGGTCGGCCAGTACGAGATGCGGCCGGTGAGGGGCAGCATGCCCACGCAGTGGGACGGCCGCGGCGACCACAGCGAGACGCTGCTGTGGCTGCGCGACGCCCAGCCGCGCGTGCTGGATTTCGCCGCGCTCACGGCGATGAGCGACATCTTCTTTCCGCGCGTGTGGCTGCGCCGTGCCACGGTGGTGCCGGTCGGCACGGTGTCGATCACCACCTACTTCCACTGCACCGCGGCGCAGCTAGCCCAGGTGGGCACGGCGCACCTGCTGGGGCGTGCCACGGGCCAGCAGTTCGCTCAGGGCTTTTTCGACCAGAGCGCGCAGCTGTGGAACCAGGCGGGGCACCTGCTCGCCACCAGCAACCAGATCGTCTACTACAAGGAATAGCGCCGCGGCCGCGAGCGTGAGCCCCCCGGCGACACCAAGGAGCACCCCATGAGCCAGAAGCCTGTAGCCCTCGTCATCGGCGCCGGCGACGCCACGGGCGGCGCCATCGCGCGCGCCTTCGCCAAGGAAGGCTACGCCACCTGCGTGGTGCGCCGCAGTGCCGACAAGCTGCAGCCCCTGGTGGCGCAGATCGAGGCCGAGGGCGGCACCGCCCACGCCTTCGGCACCGACGCGCGCAAGGAGGAAGAGGTCGTGGCGCTGGTCGAGCAGATCGAATCGACCATCGGCCCGATCGAGGTGATGGTGTTCAACATCGGCGCCAACGTGCCCGAGAGCATCCTCGCCGAAACCGCGCGCAAGTACTTCAAGGTCTGGGAGATGGCCTGCTTCTCGGGCTTCCTCACCGGCCGCGAGGTGGCGCGGCGCATGGTCGCGCGCGACATGCCGGCCGGCGGCCACCGCGGCACCATCATCTTCACCGGCGCCACCGCCTCGCTGCGCGGCGGCGCGAACTTCGGCGCCTTCTCGGGCGCCAAGATGGCGCTGCGTGCGCTGGCCCAGGCCATGGCGCGGGAGCTGGGGCCGCAGGGCGTGCACGTGGCCCACACCATCATCGACGGCGCCATCGACACCGAGTTCATCCGCAGCAACTTCCCCGAGCGCTACGCGCTGAAGGCGCAGGACGGCATCCTCAACCCCGAGCACATCGCCCAGAGCTATGTCATGCTCCACCGCCAGCCGCGCGACGCCTGGACGCACGAGCTGGACCTTCGGCCGTGGATGGAAAAATTCTGAGCGCCCGGCCCACCACACGGAGACACGACATGCCCGCCACCACCGTCGAATTCTTCTTCGATTTCGGCAGTCCTGCCGCCTACCTGGCCTGGACGCAGTTGCCGCACATCTGTGCCGACACCGGCGCCACGCTCGTGCCGCGGCCGATGCTGCTGGGTGGCGTGTTCCAGGCCACGGGCAACCATTCGCCGGCCGAGATCAAGCCCAAGGGGCCTTACATGACCGTGGACCTGCAGCGATTCGCGCAGCGCTACGGCGTCCCCTTCACCCACAACCCGCACTTCCCCATCAACACGCTGCTGCTGATGCGCGGCGCGACCGGCCTGCAGATGCACGAGCCGGCGCGCTTCGAGGCCTACTGCCGCGCCGTCTTCCAGGCCATGTGGGTCGATGCGCAGAACATGAACGATCCGGCTGTCGTGCAGGCGGTGCTGCAGGCCGCCGGCTTCGACGCCGCCTCGGTCCTGGCGCTGGCCGGACAGCCGGACGTCAAGGAGCGCCTGAAGGCCGTGACCGGCGAGGCCGTGGCCCGCGGCGTGTTCGGTGCGCCCACCATGTTCGTGGGCGACCAGATGTTCTGGGGCCAGGACCGCCTCGACTTCGTGCGCGAAGCGGTGCTGGCCGCGCGCTGACTCCTCCCTCCGATTCGATCCAGACCTTCAAGGCCCACCCATGAGCGACATCCTCGTCCACACCGAAGCCGGTGTGAGCACCCTGACCTTCAACCGCCTCGACAAGAAGAACTCGATCACCAGCGCGATGTACGCCGCGATGGCCGACGCGCTGGAGGCCGCGCAGGCCGACGCCGCGGTGCGCTGCCTGCTGATCCAGGGCGACGCGACCATCTTCTCGGCCGGCAACGACATCGGCGACTTCCTCAACGCGCCGCCCTCGACGCAGGACTCGCCGGTGTTCCGCTTCCTGCGCAACATCGCGCAGTTCCCCAAGCCCATCGTGGCGGCGGTGTGCGGGCCGGCCGTGGGCATCGGCACCACGCTGCTGTTCCACTGCGACCTGGTCTACGCGGGCGACAACGCGGCCTTCTCGATGCCCTTCGTCAACCTCGGGCTGTGTCCCGAGGCGGCGTCGAGCCTGCTGGTGCCGCAGATGTTCGGCTACCACCGCGCCGCCGAGGCCCTGCTGCTGGGCGAGCCCTTCATGGCCGAGGCGGCGCTCGAGGTCGGCCTGGTCAACCGCGTGGTGCCGCCCACGGAGTGCAATGCCATCGCCCAGCAGCAGGCGCGCAAGCTGGCGGCCAAGCCGCTGTCGGCCCTCATCGAGACCAAGCGCCTCATGAAGAAGGCGCAGGGCCCGGCCGTGGTCGAACGCATGGGCGAGGAGGGCGCGAGCTTCGGCCGCATGCTGCGCGAGCCGGCCGCGCGTGAGGCGTTCACGGCGTTCATGGAGAAGAGGAAGCCCGACTTCAGCAAGGTCTGAAGTCGTTCGCGGCGTCCACTCGCACCACCGTTCGGTGAGCTTGTCGAAGCCGCGCTCCGGCCTTCGACAAGCTCAGGCTGAACGGGTGGGGTGCATCGACAGCTCGATGCCTCGCGTCTGCAGATCGTCACGTCCGTGACGAATTCGGCCGCAACGCCCGCTCCGCCTGCGCTGCAGGCCGATTGCACTTTGCAGGCTGAACCCTCAGACGGGTTGCGCAGCGTCCGGCACGATGGGCCGCGGGCGCCCGTTCTCGTCGATCGCCACGTAGGTCAGCGTGGCCTCGGTCACCTTCACGTACTCGCCCTGCCGGCGGATGCGCTCGGCGAAGACCTCGACCTTCACCGTGACCGAGGTCCGCCCGACCCGGCTCACGGCAGCGTAGAAGGACAGGATGTCGCCGATGCGCACCGGCTGCTTGAAGATGAACTCGTTGACGGCCACCGTCGCCATGCGCCCGTTGGCGTAGCGCGCCGGCAGCACCGAGCCCGCCAGGTCGACCTGCGCCATCACCCAGCCGCCGAAGATGTCGCCGTTGGCATTCGTGTCGGCCGGCATGGGGATCACCTTGAGCACCAGTTCCATGTCGGCCGGCAGGCTCTTGAGGACGGCGGCGGGGCTGGAAGAAGCGGACATCGGCACAATCTCGGAAACACGAAAACCACGATTGTCCCGTATGCGACGCTGCCGCGACGCGCTGCCTGATCCCGCTCTCCTTCGATTCCCTGCGCTTTCATCGCGCCGCGCGACGCACCGCCGCGCCCGCCCGGGGAGCAGCGCGTGAGATCGCTTGCCCATCCTCCCCCGGCCGCCGACGCCCCGGCAGCGACCCCGCGCTCCGACGCCGCCACCTTGCGGCGCCTCTTTCCCTACCTCTGGCAGTACAAGTGGCGCGTGTTCGCCGCGCTGGCCTTCATGGTCGGGGCCAAGGTGGCGAACGTCGGCGTGCCGGTGCTGCTGAAGAACCTGGTCGACCGCATGACGCTCAAGCCGGGCGACCCGGCGGTGCTGCTGGTCGTGCCGGTGGCGCTGCTGGTGGCCTACGGGCTGCTGCGCTTCTCCACCTCGCTCTTCACCGAGCTGCGCGAACTGGTCTTCGCCAAGGCGACCGAGGGCGCCTCGCGCAGCATCTCGCTGGAGGTGTTCCGCCACCTGCATGCGCTGTCGCTGCGCTTCCACCTCGAGCGGCAGACCGGCGGCATGACGCGCGACATCGAGCGCGGCACGCAGGCGGTGCACTCGCTGATCTCGTACTCGCTCTACAGCATCGTGCCCACGCTGATCGAGCTGTCGCTGGTGCTGGGCATCCTGGCCGTGAAGTTCGACGCCTGGTTCGCCGTCATCACCGGCATCGCGCTGGTGATCTACATCGGCTTCACGGTCACGGTGACCGAGTGGCGCACGCAGTTCCGCAAGATGATGAACGAGCTGGGCTCGAAGGCGCAGAGCCGGGCCATCGACTCGCTGCTGAACTACGAGACGGTGAAGTACTTCAACAACGAGGACTTCGAGGCCCGCCGCTACGACGAGAACCTGGAGCGCTACCGCCGCGCCGCCGTCAGGAGCCAGACCACGCTGTCGCTGCTCAACACCGGCCAGCAGCTGCTCATCGCGCTGAGCCTGGTGGCGATGCTGTGGCGCGCCACGCAGGGCGTGGTCGACGGGCGCATGACGCTGGGCGACCTGGTGATGGTCAACGCCTTCATGATCCAGCTGTACATCCCGCTCAACTTCCTGGGCGTGATCTACCGCGAGATCAAGCAGAACCTGGTCGACCTGGACAAGATGTTCGCGCTGCTGGAGCGCGAGCGCGAGGTGGCCGATGCGCCGGGCGCGCAGCCGCTGGACACGCACGACGCCACGGTGCGCTTCGAGAACGTGCGCTTCGCGTACGAGCCTGCGCGGCCGATCCTGCATGGCGTGAGCTTCGAGATTCCGGCGGGCAAGACCGTGGCGGTGGTCGGCCCCTCGGGCTCGGGCAAGTCGACGCTCGCGCGCCTGCTCTACCGCTTCTACGACATCCAGGAAGGCCACATCCGCATCGGCGGCCAGGACATCCGCGCCGTGACCCAGGCCAGCCTGCGCCAGGCCATCGGCATCGTGCCGCAGGACACGGTGCTCTTCAACGACACCATCGCCTACAACATCGCCTACGGACGGCCCGGTGCCACGCACGATGAGGTGGTGGCGGCGGCCAAGGCAGCGCGCATCGACGGCTTCATCGCCAACCTGCCGCTGGGCTACGAGACGGTGGTCGGCGAGCGCGGGCTCAAGCTGTCGGGCGGCGAGAAGCAGCGCGTGGCCATCGCGCGCACGCTGCTCAAGGACCCGCCGATCCTGATCTTCGACGAAGCCACGTCGGCGCTGGATTCGGCCAACGAACGCGCCATCCAGGCCGAACTGTCGAGCGCCTCGCGCAACAAGACCACGCTGGTCATCGCGCACCGGCTGTCGACGGTGGTGGATGCGCACGAGATCCTCGTGCTCGAAGCCGGCGTGATCGTCGAGCGCGGCACCCACGCGCAGTTGCTGGCACTCGGCGGACGCTATGCGCAGATGTGGGCGCTGCAGAAGGTCGACGCCGCGCCGATGCTGTGACTGCCATTTCGGATCAAAAGGCCTGCGGCGCGCGCCACGCCTGCGCAGGCTGCTATCGTTTCAGGAGCATTCCACGTGACCGAGAAGATTCCGCTGCTGGTGCTCACCAGCCTCATCCCCGAACACCAGGCCCAGATCGGCGAGGTGTACGAGCTGATCTACGCCCCCACCGCGGCCGAGCGCCCCGGTGCCGTGGCGGCCAACGCGCAGCGCATCCGCGCGGTGCTGACCATCGGCGTGGTGGGCATCACGCCCGAGGAAGTGGCCGCCATGCCGGCGCTGGAGCTGGTGTGCTGCCTGGGCGCCGGCTTCGAGTGCCTGCCGATGGACGTACTGCGCGCCCGCGGCATCGCCACGGCCAACGGCTCCGGCACCAACGACGACTGCGTGGCCGACCACGCCTTCGGCCTGCTCATCGGCATCGTGCGCGGCATGCGCATGCTCGACCGCCAGTGCCGCGAGGGCATCTGGCGCGAGGTCATTCCGCAGCCGCCGAACGTCTCGGGCAAGAAGCTGGGCATCTTCGGCCTGGGCACCATCGGGCAGAAGATCGCCAAGCGCGCCGCCGGCTTCGACCTGGAGATCGGCTATCACAACCGCAGCGCGCGGCCCGAGCTGCCGCACCGCTACTTCGGCAGCCTGCTCGAGCTGGCGCAGTGGTGCGACTTCCTGGTGTGCGCCGCGCCCGGCGGGCCGGCCACGCGCCACGCGGTCGATGCGCAGGTGCTCGATGCCCTCGGACCGCAGGGCTTTCTGGTCAACATCGGCCGCGGCAGCGTGGTCGACACCGAGGCCCTGGCCGCGGCGCTGCGCGACAAGCGCATCGCCGGCGCCGGCCTCGACGTGTACGAGAGCGAGCCGAAGCCGCCCGCGCAGCTCATCGGGCTGGACAACCTCTTCATCACGCCGCACATGGCCGGCTGGTCGCCCGAGGCCACGCAGGCCAGCGTGAACCGCTTCATGGCCAACGCCGAAGGCCACTTCGCGGGGCGCGGCGTCGTCTCGCCCATCTGACGCATTTGCAGAGCTCGCCATGCACGTGTTCATCGCCGGCTTCCAGCACGAGACCAACACCTTCGCGCCGACCAAGGCCGACTGGGCCGCCTTCGAGGCCGGCGCCGGCTTTCCGCCCTACCGGCGCGGTCCGGAGGTCGTCGAGGCGTACCGCGGCAAAGGCCTGCCGATCGGCGGGTTCATCGACGCGGCCGAGGCGCAGGGCTGGACGCTGTCGCCGTCGGTCTGGGCCGGGGCCAATCCGTCGGCACACGTCACGCGTGAGGCCTTCGCGCGGATCGCGGGCGAAATCCTCGAGGACCTGGCGCGGGCGCAGAGCGCGGGCCGGGTGGACGCGGTCTATCTCGACCTGCACGGCGCCGCCGTGGCCGAGCACCTGGACGACCCCGAGGGCGAGTTGCTGGCCCGCCTGCGCGCCGCGCTCGGCGCGCAGGTGCCGATCGTCGCCAGCCTGGACCTGCATGCGAACGTGAGCGCGCGCATGCTCGACGAGGCCGATGCACTGGTGGCCTACCGCACCTACCCGCACGTGGACATGGCCGACACCGGGCGTCTGGCGGCCACGCTGCTGGCGCGCCGCGTCGCGCGCGGTCGCCGCGAGGCGATGGCGGTGCGCCGGCTCGACTTCCTCTTGCCGCTGAACGTGCAGAGCACCATGACCGCGCCGGCCGACGCCGTCTACGACGCGCTGCGCGCGCTGGACGCGGCGCACGGCACCGTGCTGAGCTTCGCCACCGGCTTTCCCGCGGCCGACATCGCCGAGTGCGGCCCGGTCGTCTGGGCCTACGGCGACGCGGCCCAGGCGGCGGTGGACGCGCTGTTCGCCCGCATCGACCAGCCGCGCGCGCAGTGGCGCCTGGACCTCAAGACGCCGGCCGAGGCCGTGCAGGCCGCGCTGGACGGCGCCGCGCACGGTGCCGGCCCGGTGGTCATTGCCGACACGCAGGACAACCCCGGCGCCGGCGGCGACAGCAACACCACCGGGCTGCTGCATGCCTTGCTGGCCGCCGGCGCGGGCACGCGTTTCCCCTGCCAGGTGGCGCTGGGCCTGCTGGCCGACCCGGAGGCCGCGGCCGCGGCGCACGCCGCCGGCGAGGGCGCGCAGATCGAACTGCGCCTGGGCCGCTCGGTGCCGACCTGGGGCGGGCAGTTCAGCGACCCGCCGGTGCCGGTGCAGGCCACGGTGCGCCGGCTCTCCGATGGCGAGGTGATGCTCCTCGGCCCGATGGGCATGGGCGGCACGTTGTCGCTCGGCCCATGCGCCTGCCTCGAGGTGCAGGGCGTGCTCGTCGGCGTGAGCACGCACAAGACGCAGATGCTCGACCGTGAGCTGTTCCGTTTCCTGGGCATCGAGCCCGAGCGCATGCGGGTGCTGGTGGTGAAGAGCTCGGTGCATTTCCGCGCCGACTTCGCGCCCATCGCCAGCACCATCCTGGTCGCGAAGGCGCCAGGGCCGATGGCGGCCGATCCGGGCGACCTGCCGTGGACGCGGCTGCCGTCCACGATGGCGCTGCGCCCCTAGGCAGGGCGCTTCAGTCGGCGAGCGAGGCCAGCACAGGCGGCCGCAGCGCCGACCATGGGCAGGCTTCGTCGTAGGCCTGGCCCGCACCGAGCACCGCGAGGTCGGCGTTCACCGGCCCGGCCAGCTGCAGGCCCATCGGCAGGCCCTGCGGGCCGAAGCCGGCGCGCAGGTTCAGCGTGGGCAGGCCGGCCAGGGTGAAGGGCGTGACGATCTCCATCCAGCGGTGGTAGGTGTCGCTCGGCACGTCGGCCACGTGGTCGGGCCAGTGCAGTTCGGCGTCGAAGGGAAAGACCTGCGCCGTCGGCGCGGCGACCAGGTCGAAGCGCTCGAACAGCCGCACGAATGCGCGGTAGACGTTCGATCGGTACAGCGAAGCCTGGTACAGCGAGGCCGCGTCCAGGTGGCGGCTCTGGTCGATCTCCCACAGCGCCTCGGGCTTGACCCGGGGACGGTGCTTCGGGTCGGTCACCAGCGCACCCAGTTTGCCGCCCACCAGCAGTTGCCGCAGGCGCAGCCAGGCCGTCCAGTTCTGCTCGCGCGGGACGTCGAGCGTGCAGGCCTCGACGTGGGCGCCCAGGTCGGCGAAGGTCTTCAGCGCCGACTCGCACAGCGGCAGGATGCCGGGCGCGGTGGGCAGGTCCGGCCACAGGCTGCCGAGCCAGCCGATGCGCAGGCCCTGCACCTGCGTGGGCAGGCGCAGCTCGTCGGGCGTGGGCAATGCCTGGGGCAGGGACAGCGGCAGCCGCGGGTCGAAGCCGGCCTGCACGCACAGCAGCCGGGCCGCGTCCTCGACCGTGCGGCCCATCGGGCCGTCGGTGCCCAATTGCTGGAAGAACAGTTCGTCGTCGGGGCCGCCCGGCACGCGCCCGCGCGAGGGCCGGAAGCCGACGACGTTGTTGAAGGCCGCGGGGTTGCGCAGCGAGCCCATCATGTCGCTGCCGTCGGCCACGGGCAGCATCCCGAGCGCCAGTGCCACCGCCGCGCCACCGCTGCTGCCACCTGCGCTCCTCGATGGCTCCCAGGCATTGCGGGTGGTGCCGAAGACGGTGTTGTAGGTGTGCGAACCCAGCCCGAATTCGGGCGTGTTGCTCTTGCCGATCATGATCGCGCCGGCGGCCCGGGCGCGCGCCACGTGGGGGCTGTCCTGCCGCGCCGGGCTTTTCGGCGTGAGCGGCGAGCCCATCGAGGTCGGCAGGCCGGCGCAGTGGCTGAGGTCCTTGGGCGCGAAAGGAAAGCCGTGCATCCAGCCGGCGCGTTCACCGCGTGCCAGGCGGGCGTCGCAGGCGTCGGCCTCGGCCCGCAGTTCTTCGGGCGGGCGCAGTGCGACCAGCGCGTTGAAGCGTGGGTTGAGCGCTTCGATGCGCGCCAGGGTCGCGTCCATGAGTTCGCGGGCGCTGCAGTCGCGCCGGGCGATGCGGCGCGACAGTTCGGTGGCGCTGAGGTCGAGCAGTTCGGTGGCGGGCATGGCGTCGGGGCGGGCAGGGGAGGGCGGATGCCGCGCAGTATGAGCGCTGGCGCCGCAGCCATAATCCCGCCCCATGGAAACCAAGTGGCTCGAGGACTTCGTGAGCCTCGCCGAGACCCGCAGCTTCAGTCGCTCGGCGCAGTTGCGGCACGTCACCCAGCCCGCGTTTTCGCGGCGCATCCAGGCGCTGGAGGGCTGGGCCGGCACCGACCTGGTGGACCGCAGTTCCTACCCCACGCGGCTCACGCCCGCCGGCCAGACCCTGTACGGACAGGCGCTGGAGATGCTGCAGGCCCTGCAGAGCACCCGGGCCATGCTGCGCGGCCATTCGGCGGTGGCGCAGGACGTGATCGAGTTCGCCGTGCCGCACACGCTGGCCTTTACCTTCTTCCCGGCCTGGGTCACCAGCCTGCGCGAGCAGTTCGGGCCGCTCAAGAGCCGGCTCATCGCGCTGAACGTGCACGACGCGGTCCTGCGCCTGGTCGAAGGCAACTGCGATCTGCTCATCGCCTACCACCACCCCTCCCAGCCGCTGCAGCTGGACGCCAACCGCTACGAGATGGTCCACCTCGGCGAGGAGGTGGTCGCGCCCTGGGTGCGTCCCGATGCGGGCGGCGCCCCGCGCTACCGGCTGCCGGGGCAGCCAGGGCGCCCCCTGCCTTACCTCGGCTACGCGCCGGGCGCGTACCTGGGCCGCGTGGTGGACCAGTTGCTCAAGGCCTCGGGCACGCCGATCCATCTCGACCGCGTCTACGAAACCGACATGGCCGAAGGCCTCAAGGTCATGGCGCTGGAGGGGCACGGCATTGCCTTCCTGCCCGAGAGCGCGGTGCGCAAGGAAGTGCGCGCCCGCAAGCTCGTGAGCGCGCTGCCGCCCGAGATGGGGCCTCTCGAAGCCACGATGGAGATCCGCGCCTACCGCGAACGCCCGAGTGCCCCGGCTGCCACGAAAGGGGTGGGCAAGGCGACGCGCCACGAGGACAGCGGCAGCCTGCAGCCCAAGCGTGCGGCAGACGCGCTCTGGGGCTACCTCGCCAGCACGCAGAAGGCCAGTTGATCAGGGTTTACCAGTGCCATCTCGGGCCCGTGGCGATGGGTGACGGGCATTTTTCGCGGGCCATAAGTTTTTTGCATGACCCCGTCCGGATACAGCATTGGTGTGAACGGAATGTGACCCCTACAGTCGCCCGCTGTCTGCTGTCACGCAACCGCACGCACGTCCGCCGGACGTGCGTTTTTTCAACCTGAAGGGTGCCGCGCTGCGATGGAATCCAACTTCCGTATCGAACATGATTTCCTCGGCGAGAAGCAGATTCCGGCCGTGGCCTACTGGGGCGTGCACACCGCACGCGCGGTCGAGAACTTCCCCATCTCGGGCACCCGCGTCTCGGCCATGCCCGACCTGGTGCGCGCGCTGGCCCACGTCAAGAAGGCAGCGGCGCGCGCCAACGCCGACCTGGGCGCGCTGGGCCGTGAACGGGCGGGCGCGATCATCCTGGCCTGCGAGGACCTGATCGAGGGCAAGTTGCTCGACGAGTTCGTGGTCGACGTCATCCAGGGCGGGGCGGGCACCTCCACCAACATGAACGCCAACGAGGTGATCTGCAACCTCGCGCTGGAGAAGCTGGGCCACGAGAAGGCGCGCTACGACGTGCTGCATCCCAACGACCACGTCAACGCCTCGCAGAGCACCAACGACGTCTACCCCACGGCCGTGCGCCTCGCGCTGTGGTTCGCGCTCGGCCGGCTGCTGGAGGCGATGGCCGACCTGCGCGCGGGTTTCGAGGCCAAGGCGCTGGAGTTCCGCGACATCCTGAAGATCGGCCGCACCCAGCTGCAGGACGCGGTGCCGATGACCCTGGGCCAGGAATTCCTCACCTACGCGGTGATGATCGAGGAGGACGAGGCCCGCGTGCGCGAGGCCCGCGCGCTCATCGAGGAGATCAACCTCGGCGCCACGGCCATCGGCACCGGCATCAACGCGCCGCACGGCTACGCCAACCTGGCCTGCCAGTACCTGGCCGAGCAGACCGGCGTGCCGCTCAAGCAGGCGGCCAACCTCATCGAGGCCACGCAGGACACCGGCGCCTTCGTGCAGCTGTCGGGCGTGCTCAAGCGCGTGGCGACCAAGCTGTCGAAGACCTGCAACGACCTGCGGCTGCTGTCCAGCGGGCCGCAGGCCGGATTCGGCGAGATCCGCCTGCCCGCGCGCCAGGCCGGCTCGTCGATCATGCCGGGCAAGGTCAACCCCGTGATCCCGGAGGTGATGAACCAGGTGGCCTTCGAAGTCATCGGCAACGACATCACCGTGACGCTGGCGTCCGAGGCGGGGCAGCTGCAGCTCAACGCTTTCGAGCCGATCATGGGCTGGAGCCTGTTCAAGAGCATCCAGCACCTGGGCAACGCCTGCGGCACGCTGCGCCGCAACTGTGTGGACGGCATCGAGGCCAACCGCGAGTTCCTGGCCAGGCGCGTGCGCGAGTCGGTGACGCTGGTCACCGCGCTCAATCCCATCATCGGCTACGAGAAGGCCGCGCTGATCGCCAAGACGGCGCTGGCCACCGGCGGCCCGATCGACCTCGTGGCCGAGTCGCTGGGCATCCTCACCCGCGAGCAGATGGACGCGCTGCTCGTCCCCGAACATCTGACGCAACCCGTGAGATTGTCCACACCCGTCCCTGCGGCGGCGGTGCCGACGGGCACGGAGGCTGCTAATCCATTGCCTTCGACGTGATGACGGAACCCACGCACCAGACGGGCGCTCGACCCCGCCACGGCCCACCCCATTCAGTGCGCCGTGCACCGGGGTGGGTACCGATGCGCCCAACAAAAGTGTGTGTCTAGAATTTCACCTTGTTTCTTCCTATCCATTTCCCAAGGAGTCTCTTCATGAAAAAGCAATTGCTCGCGCTCGCAGTGACCGCGTTCGTGGCCACCGGCGCGTTCGCGCAGGCCACCGACACGCTGGCCAAGATCAAGGAGCGCGGCGCGGTCAACCTCGGCGTGCGTGATTCGTCGGGCCTGGCCTTTACGCTGGGCGGTGGCAAGTACGTCGGCTTCCACACCGAAATGGCCGAGAACATCATCAAGGACCTGGGCAAGGAGCTCGGCAAGCCGCTGACCATCAACTACCAGGTGATCACCTCGCAGAACCGCGTGCCCCTGGTGCAGAACGGCACCATCGACTTCGAGTGCGGCTCCACCACCAACAACACGGCCCGCCAGAAGGACGTCGACTTCGCCTACACCACCTACGTGGAAGAAGTGCGCATCCTCACCAAGGCCAACTCCGGCATCAACGGCATCGCCGACCTGAAGGGCAAGACGGTCGCCACCACCACCGGCACCACCTCGGTCCAGACCCTGCGCAAGAACAAGCGCGCCGAGAACGTCGACTTCAAGGAAGTCATGGGCAAGGACCACGCCGACAGCTTCCTGCTGCTCGAGTCGGGCCGCGCCGATGCCTTCGTGATGGACGGCTCCATCCTGGCCGCCAACGCCGCCAAGTCGAAGAACCCCAAGGACTTCAAGATCGTCGGCGAAGTGCTGTCGGTCGAGCCCATCGCCTGCATGCTGCCCAAGGGCGACGCCAAGCTGAAGAAGGCCATCGACGACAGCATCGTGCGCCAGATCAAGGACGGCTCGCTGGCCAAGCTGTACGACAAGTGGTTCACGCAACCCATCCCGCCGAACAACGTTAACCTGAACATGCCGGCATCGGAAGGCACCAAGGCCGCCTGGGCCAACCCGAACGACAAGCCCATGGAAGCCTACGCCCCCAAGTAAGAAGGCGTCAGACCTGAAAAGCCAAGCCCGCGCGGCGCTCCTGCCGACGCGGGCTTTTCGATGAACGGGCGCGGGCCCCGACCCGCGAAGGAGGATGGATGCTGAACCTGGACATGTCGGTCTTCTGCCAGGACACGCTCACCAATGAAGTGGTCGCCAGCTGCTTCGCACGCGGGTCCGACCAGACCTATCTGCAATGGATGTTCCACGCCTGGGGCTGGACCGTGAGCGTGGCGCTCACGGCGCTGTTCGTGGCGCTGGTGGTCGGCTCGATCATCGGCACGCTGCGCACGCTGCCGAACAGCCCGTGGCTGGTGCGTTTCGGCAATGCCTGGGTGGAGCTGTTCCGCAACATCCCCCTGCTGGTCCAGGTGTTCATCTGGTACTTCGTGCTGCCCAAGATGATTCCGCCGATGCGCGACCTGCCGCCTTTCGTGCTGGTGGTGTGCGCGCTGGGCTTCTTCACCTCCGCGCGGATCGCCGAGCAGTTGCGCTCGGGCATCCAGGCGCTGCCGCGCGGCCAGCGCTACGCGGGCATGGCCGTGGGCTTCACGACGCCGCAGTACTACCGTTATGTGCTGCTGCCCATGGCCTACCGCATCATCATGCCGCCGCTGACCAGCGAGTCGATGAACATCTTCAAGAACTCGTCGGTGGCCTTCGCGGTGTCGATCCCCGAACTCACGCAGTTCTACCTGCAGGCCGGCGAGGAAACCTCGGCGCAGATCCCGATCTATGTCGGCGTCGTCGTCCTCTACGTCATCAGCGCCATGCTGGTCAACCGCATCATGACCTTCATCGAGCGAAAGCTCCGCGTGCCGGGCTTCGTCGCGGCCGGCGGGACGGGAGGCCACTGACATGATGAATCTCGACTTCTCCTTCTACAGCTGGAGCCTGATCAGCACCTATGTGCTGAAAGGCTTCTACTTCAGCGTGTTCCTGACCGTGGTGGCCACCCTGGGCGGCATCTTCTTCGGCACCCTGCTGGCGCTGATGCGCCTGTCGGGCAAGAAGTGGCTGGACTTCCCGGCCGCCGCGTACGTCAACGGCATGCGTTCGGTGCCGCTGGTCATGGTGATCCTGGGCTTCTTCCTGCTGGTGCCCTTCGTGATCGGCCGGCCCATCGGCGCCGAGACCTCGGCGGTGATCACCTTCATCTGCTTCGAGGCGGCGTACTTCTCGGAGATCATGCGCGCCGGCATCCAGTCGATCCCGCGCGGGCAGGTCTTCGCCGGGATGGCGGTGGGCATGACCTACAAGCAGAACATGACGCTGGTCATCCTGCCGCAGGCCTTCCGCAACATGCTGCCGGTGCTGCTGACGCAGACCATCATCCTGTTCCAGGACACCTCCCTGGTCTACGCCATCGGCGCCTACGACCTGCTCAAGGGCTTCGAGACCGCAGGCAAGAACTTCGGCCGCCCCGAGGAGGCCTACCTGCTGGCCGCCGTCGTCTACTTCGTCCTGTGCTATTCGCTCTCCTACCTCGTGAAGGGCCTGCACAAGAAGATCGCCATCATCCGCTGAAGGAGAACAAGCCATGGCTGAAAAAATGATCGAAATCAAGAACGTCTCGAAGTGGTACGGCCCCGTGCAGGTGCTCAACGACTGCAACGTCAGCATCGACAAGGGCGACGTGGTCGTGGTCTGTGGCCCCTCTGGTTCGGGCAAGTCCACCCTCATCAAGACCGTGAACGCGCTGGAGCCGATCCAGAAGGGCGACATCACCGTCAACGGCGTGCACGTCAACAACCCCAAGACCGACCTGCCCAAGCTTCGCTCCAAGGTCGGCATGGTGTTCCAGCACTTCGAGCTGTTCCCGCACCTGTCGGTGACCGAGAACCTCACGATCGCGCAGGTCAAGGTGCTCGGCCGCAGCCTCGACGAGGCCAAGACCCGCGGCCTGAAGATGCTCGACCGCGTGGGCCTGATGGCGCACAAGGACAAGTTCCCCGGCCAGCTGTCGGGTGGACAGCAGCAGCGCGTGGCCATCGCCCGCGCGCTGTCGATGGACCCGATCGTGATGCTCTTCGACGAACCCACCTCGGCGCTCGACCCCGAGATGGTCGGCGAGGTGCTCGACGTGATGGTGAGCCTGGCCAAGGAAGGCATGACCATGATGTGCGTGACCCACGAGATGGGTTTTGCGCGCAAGGTCGCCAGCCGCGTGATCTTCATCGACGTCGGCGGCCGCATCCTGGAAGACTGCTCGAAGGACGAGTTCTTCGGGCATCCGGAGAACCGGCAGCCGCGCACCAAGGACTTCCTCAACAAGATCCTCCAACACTGAGAAATGCACGCATAAGGCTACTGCGCGGACCGATCTCGGGCCTGCGCTCCTCGCCGTACGAGAGTACGGCTGCGGTGCTCGACCCGACCTCGGACCGCTCGCTACGCCTTCTGCGCGCATTTCGAGCGCGCGAACTTCAAAAAGACAAAGCCCCGCGATGCGGGGCTTTTGTCTTTGGCGCCTGGACGCTACTGCTTCCGTCCAGCGATCGCCTTCTCGGCCTTGGTCACCAGGTCGTTGCCCACGGTGCCCTTCCACTTGGCGTAGACGGGGCGGGTGACCTTCACGAAGGCCTCGCGCTCGGCGGGGGTGAGCTGCGTCACCGTGACGCCCATGCCGGCGATCTCCTTGAGCAGCGGCTTGTCGGCCTCGGTCAGGCCCTTGCGCGCGAGGGCGATCTCCTGCTTGCCGGCATCGATGGCGGCCTGGCGAACGATCGCCTGGTCGGCCGGCGTCCAGCTGGCCCAGATCTCCTTGTTGACTACGAAGATCAGCGGGTCGGCCACGTAGCCCCAGGTGGTCACGAACTTCTGGCCCACGGTGTGCATCTTCAGCACCGTGAAGAGGAAGAGCGGGTTCTCCTGGCCGTCCACGGCACCGCTGGCGAGCGCCGGCTGCGCGTCGGCCCAGCTCATCTGCGTCGGGTTGGCGCCCATGGCGCTGAACATGTCGGAGAAGATGGGCGAGCCCACCACGCGCAGCTTCATGCCCTTGAGGTCTTCGGGCGACTTGATGGGGCGCTTGGAGTTGGTCACCTCGCGGTAGCCGTTCTCGCCCCAGGCCAGCGGCACCACGCCGGCCTTGTCCAGGCGCGCGAAGATGTCCTTGCCGACCTCGCCCTGCGTCAGCGCGTCGATGGCTGCGTAGTCGGGCATCAGGAAGGGCATGGAGAACAGATTCAGTTCCTTGACCTGGGGCGACCAGTTGATGGTCGAGCCGACGGCCATGTCGATCACGCCCTGCCGCAGCGCCGAGAACTCGCGCGTCTGGTCGCCCTGGATCAGCGACACGCCCGGGTACAGCTTGATGTTGATGCGGCCCTGGGTGCGCTCCTTCACCAGGTCGGCCCAGATCTTCCCGGCCATGCCCCAGGGCGTGGGCGGGCCCAGCACCAGCGACATCTTGTACTCGCTCTTGTAGGCGGCCTGCGCCATGGCGCCTGTCGTGAAGCCCAGGGCCGTGGCGGCGAGCGCGAGGCCGAGCAGGGTGCGGCGGAATTTCATGTCTCTGTCTCCTTGTAAAAGCCTTTGAATTCGGACATCCGTACGCGAAGGGCGCGAAGGTCACGCGAAGGGCGCGAAAGGAAAACCAAAAATTGATGGAATGTCTTTTTCGCGTCCTTCGCGAAGTCTTTGCGCCCTTCGCGTACGGATGTCCGCCTTTCAGTACCCCAGCCTGTTAGGCAGCCACAGCGCGAGCTGCGGCCAGATGATCACGGCGACCATCACCAGGAACATCGCGAACAGCATCCAGCCGACCCAGCGCACGGTCTCTTCCATGCGCACGTTGGCGATGCGACACGACACCATGAGGTTCACGGCCAGCGGTGGGGTGAACTGGCCCAGCGCGACCTTGAGCGTGAGGATCACGCCGAACCACACCGGGTCCCACTTGTAGTGTTGGACGATGGGCCACAGCAGCGGCACGAAGATCAGGAAGATCGACACGCCGTCCAGGAACATGCCCACGGTGATGAGCAGCACGATCAGCAGGGCCAGCACGCCGTATTCGCCCAGGCCCGAATTCACGATCGCCTTGGCCACCGGGTCGATCACGCCCAGCGTCGACAGCGAGTAAGCGAAGATGCCTGCCAGCGACACCACCAGCAGAATGACTGCCGACAGCTCGCCCGACTCGCGCAGGATGACGAACAGGTCGCGCACCTTGATCGTGCGGTAGACCACCATGCCCACGAAGAGGCCGTAGAACACCGCCACCACCGCGGCCTCGGTGGGCGTGAACCAGCCGGCGCGCATGCCGCCGAGGATCAGCACCGGCGCCGCCAGGCCCCAGGTCGCTTCGCGAAAGCTCTTCCAGAAGGCGGGCCGTGGCAGTGTGGCCTCGAGCGCGCCCATCTTGTGCGAGCGCGCCATCCACACCGCCGGAATGATCAGCGCCAGGCCGGCCAGGATGCCCGGCACCATGCCGGCCGCGAACAGCGCCGGTACCGAGGCGCCCGGCACCAGCACCGAGTACACGATGAAGGCCACCGACGGCGGTATCAGGATGTCGGTGGCCGCCGCCGCGCCCACCACGCTGGCGGAGTAGGCCGCCGGGTAGCCGGCGCGCGACATGGCCGCGATCATCACCGCGCCCACCGCGGCGGCGTTGGCAGGCCCTGAACCCGAGATGCCGCCGAGGAACATCGCCACCACGATCGCCACCAGCGGCAGCATGCCCGGGCCGCGGCCGACGATGGAGATCGCGAAGTTCACCAGCCGCAGCGCCACGCCCGAGCGGTCGAAGATCGAGCCCACCAGCACGAACATCGGGATCGCCAGCAGCGGGTACTTGCCCAGGCCGGCGTAGAAGTTCTGCGGCACGGCCAGCAGGCCGAACCATTGCGCATCAGCGTTGGCCAGCGCGATGCAGGCCGCGCCGGCCAGGCCCAGCGCGGCGCCGATCGGCACGCCGATCAGCATCATCACCACGAAGGCGACGAACAGAAGCGTTGCGATCATGCCGATCGGTCCTCTTCGGCCGCCCTGCGCCCGCGGCGGATGAACAGCCCCACGGCCCGCAGCCCGATCGCCGTCGACACGATCGGCAGCCAGATCGAGTACCACCACTGCGGCACGCCGATGCCCGGCGAGGTCTCCTCGAAGCGGTAGTCGTCCCACACCACGCGGATGCTCAGGCCCGCGATGAGGAAGAAGAGGGCCGCCACCATCGCCGCGCCGAACTGTGCCAGGCGCCGGCGCCGTGCCATCGAGCCGGCCTCCGAGAAATACTCGATGCGGATGTTGCGGTCGCGCGCGACGGCCGCCGAGCCCGCCACCATCGCCAGCAGGATCATCAGGAAGACCGAGAACTCCTCGGTCCACGCGAAGGACGAATCGGTGAAGTAGCGCACCAGCACGTTCGCGAAGGTGATGCAGGCCAGCAGCGCCATGATGACCACCGTGGCCCAGTCCTCGATCGCGAGCGGCACCTTCACGGGCTCGTCGGCGGCTTCGATGTCGGGGGGCAGGGGGCTGGCGGCGTCCAGCTGGGCGCCGGGCTCGGGAGCGGAAGACATGGGAGGCGAGGGCGGCAGCAAGCAGGTCCAACCGCCCGGTTGAGAAAAAATCGACGCGCGATCGTAAGGGCCGGCACCCCTGCGCCGCATGGGGGCTTTCCTTAGCCGCTGCGCCTTCGCGACAGCGCTGCCGATGCGCGCCGGCGGCGGCGCCGATTGCCAGCCTGCGTCCCCCGCGATAGGGTCGATGCATGCCCGCGATCCGCATCGGCCTCATCGCCGACACCCACAACCTCCTGCGCCCCGAGGCCATGGCCTGGCTCGACGGCTGCGCGCACATCCTGCATGCGGGCGACATCTGCGCACCCCAGGTGCTGCAGTCGCTGAGCCGCATCGCACCGGTCACGGCCGTGCGCGGCAACAACGACCAGGGGGCCTGGGCCGAGGGCCTGCCCGAGCAGCACACGCTCGCCATCGAGGGCGTGCGCATCCACCTGCTGCACGACCTTGCGCAACTGGCCATCGACCCCGCGGCCGAAAGCGTGCAGGTCGTGCTCACCGGCCATTCGCACAGGCCGCTGGTGCAGACGCGCGGCGGCGTGCTGTTCGTCAACCCCGGCAGCGCCGGGCCGCGGCGCTTCACGCTGCCGATCTCGGTCGGCGAACTGTGGATCGAAGGCGGGCAGGTGCGCGCGGCGCTGCACACGCTCGTGCCCTGAACTGCGCCGGTTGCTACTGAATCGATAGCAGTGGGCGCCCGTCCCACGGGCGATGCGGCCACTTTGGGCTTGAAAGTTCGTCGCCAGGGCAGCCCGGCAGCCCGATGGGACAATGCCGCCCCATGACCGACACCCTCACCATCACCCGCCCCGACGACTGGCACCTGCATGTGCGCGATGGCGCCGCCATGGGCGACGTGGTGCCCCACACGGCCCGCCAGATGGGCCGCGCGCTCATCATGCCGAACCTGCGCCCGCCCGTGACCACCGCGCAGCTCGCCGCCGAGTACCGCGAGCGCATCCTCGCCGCGATGCCGCGCGACGCCCGCTTCGAGCCGGTGATGTCGCTCTACCTCACCGACAAACTGCCTGCCGAGGAGATCGCGCGGGCCGCCGATGCCGGCGTGAAGGCGCTCAAGCTCTACCCGGCCGGCGCCACCACCAACAGCGACGCCGGCGTGACCGACATCCGCAAGACCTACGCCACGCTGGAGGCCATGCAGAAGCACGGCCTGCTGCTGCTGGTGCACGGCGAGGTGACCGACCCCAGCGTCGACCTGTTCGACCGCGAGGCCGTCTTCATCGACCGCGTGCTGATCCCGCTGCGCCGCGACTTCCCCGAGCTGAAGATCGTCTTCGAGCACCTGACGACGAAGGAGGGCGCGAACTACGTGCGCGACGCCGGCGGCGACTTCACCGCGGCGACCATCACCGCGCACCACCTGCTCTACAACCGCAACGCCATCTTCACCGGCGGCATCCGCCCGCACTACTACTGCCTGCCGGTGCTCAAGCGCGAAACGCACCGCGTCGCACTGGTCGAGGCCGCCACCAGCGGGAGCGGCCGCTTCTTCCTCGGCACCGACAGCGCCCCGCACCCGGCTGTGCTCAAGGAGAACGCCCTGGGCTGCGCGGGCTGCTACACCGCCCTCACCGCCATCGAGCTGTACGCCGAAGCCTTCGACAACGCCGGCGCGCTCGACAAGCTGGAGGGCTTCGCCAGCCTCCACGGCCCCGACTTCTACGGCCTGCCGCGCAACACCGACACCATCACCCTCAGGCGCGAGACCTGGACCGTGCCCGAGACCGTGCCTTTCGGCGAAGCCACGCTCAAGCCGCTGCGCGGCGGCGAGACGCTGAACTGGAAGTTGGCATGAACGCCGGCAGCAACGGGCACAAGGTCATGCTCCTGGTCGACGCCGACAACGTCTCGGCCGACGTGATGGAGCAGGCCGTGCGCGGCGTGATCGCCGAGCACGGTCACCTGCACGTGCGGCGCGCCTACTGCACGGCCGAGGTCGCGCTGAAGCACCAGCAGCTGTTCAAGCGCCTGTCGATGCGGCCGATGGTCAACCTCGCGGCAGGCAAGAACAGCACCGACATCGCACTGGCCGTCGATGCGATGGACCTGGTCATGGCCGAGCGGCCGCAGCTGGTCTACCTGGTGTCGTCCGACTCCGATTTCGCGCCGCTGGTGCACCGCCTGCGCGAGAAGGGCTGCCGCGTCTGCGGCATCGGCCAGCAGGGCAAGACCGGCGACGAGACCCGGGCCGCCTACGACCACTTCGTCGACCTGAAGCACAAGGGCGCCGGCAGCTCGGCACCGCCGGCCGAAGCGCCGCCGGCCCGGCCGGCGCGCAAGGCGGCAGCCAGGAAGGCGCCTGCCCGACGCAGCGACGTCTCCGCGTCCGCCCGCGAGGCGGACCCGGTCGAGCCCACCGAGCTGCCCGCGGCAGCACCCGCCGCCCGCGCTCCGGCCCGCAAGGCCGCCGCGCGAAAGACTGCCAGGACCCGCGGGGCGCGCACGGCGGAGCCCGAGGCGCCAGCCCCGAGCGCCGCCGCGCAGGCCGTGCTCGATGCCGCCCCCGCGCTGCGCGGCGGGGCCGAACTCGCGCTCAACGACGTTGTGCAGGCGCTGCGCGCGGCCAAGCTGCTGGGCAAGCATGCCAGTTCGCTCAAGTTCTTCGAACGCCTGCAGGCTGAGTTCGTGCTGCTGCAGCACCCGGACCGAATCCGCTGGTCGGGCGCCGGGCCGGCCTGAGCCCTTCCGCGGTGACGCTGCCGCCCATCGACTGGACCCCGCCCGGCCTCCTGCCCTGGCGCGCGGTCGGCGAGCCGGCATGGCAGGCGGCGCAGGGCAGGTCGGTCGCGCAGGCACTGGATGCACTCGCGCCCGCCGACGGCCCGCGCTTCGTGCCGCAGGCCGGGCTGCCTGCCGGCGAGGCCTACGAAGCGTTCATCTTCCGCACCGGCCGCGTGCCCACGCGCGACAACGTCCACGACTTCTTCAACGGGCTCGTGTGGCTGGTCTTCCCGCAGGCCAAGCGGCAGCTCAACCGCCTGCAGGCCGCCGAGATCGCCCGCCTGGGCATCGGCGGCACGCGCGGCCCGCTGCGCGATGCGCTGACCCTGTTCGACGAGAACGGGGCCGTGCTCGACGCACCGCCCGCCCTGTGGGACGCACTGCTGGCGCGCGACTGGCGGCGGCTCTTCGTCGAGCAGCGCGCGCTCTGGACGCAGGCGCGGCTGCACGTCTTCGGCCACGCGCTGATGGAACAGCTCGCCACCGCGCCGCGCAAGGGCCTCACCGCGCACGTGCTGTGCGGTCCGCAGCAGGCAGGGGCCATCGCGCCGGACGACGACGCCATCGTCGGGGCGCTGCAGCCCGCTCGCCTCGCGGGCAAGCCCTTCGCCCCGCTGCCAGTGTTCGGCGTGCCGGGCTGGTGTGCCGCCAACGAGCTCCCAGCCTTCTACGACGATGCTGCGGTGTTCAGGGTGCGTGGGCGTCCGCCGGGCCGTTGACGAACACGTCCGCGTGAAAGCGTGACGGCGCCAGCCCCGAAGCGTGCGCTGCGTCGCGCACGGCCTGGACCATCGCCGGGGATCCGCAGCAGTACAGCGCGTGGGCGCTGAGGTCGGGGCAGTGCGCGCGCAGCGCCGCACCGGTTCGGCCGTGGAAGGCGCCTTCGCGCCGTTCCCCGCTCAGCGCCTCGATGAAGCGGAAGGACTGCGGCCACTGGCGCTGCCACTTCGCGATCGCCGGCCGCAGGTAGATGCCCTGCGCATGGCGGGCGCCCCAGATCAGCGTGATCGGGCGATCGACGCGCCGGCGGGCCATGTCATCGAGGATCGACTTGGCCGGCGCGAAGCCGGTGCCGCCCACCACCAGGACGAACGGCCGGTCCGCGTCTGCCTCCAGCGTGACGGCGCCGAAAGGCAGCTCGACCTCGAGCGTGTCGCCGGACGTCAGCTGCGCCACGCGCGCGCTGAAGGCGCCGCCGGGCACGTGCCGCACGTGCAGCGTCAGCGCGTCGCTCTCGTGCGGCGGGTTGGCCATGGAATAGCAGCGGGTGCTGCCGTCGGGCAATGCCAGCTGCAGGTACTGGCCGGCCTGGAAGCGGGCGCGCTGCCCGGCCGGCAGACGCAGTTGCAGCACCGAGACGTCGGGCGCGGCGAGCTGGTTGCGGAAGACCTTCGCCGTGAACCGCTTGCGCGCGTCCGGGTCGATGCGGTGCCAGGAGGCAGGGCGCAGGCGCAGGTCGGTCTGCGGCGCGCACATGCACAGGAGCACCTGCCCGGGCGCGCAGCTGTCGTTGCGGATCGGGCCGCCAAGGCCGGCCACCTCGCCTTCGGATACCGTGCCGGCGCAATTGCCGCACACGCCCTTGCGGCACGAGTAGGGCAGCTCGATGCCCGCGCGCAATGCTGCGTCGAGCACACTCTGCTGCGGGCCGCAGTCGAAGGCGACGTCGCTGTCGTCGATGGTGATGCGATGGTTCATGCGGCCCCTTCCTGCGCGGCCGTGCCCGAGAGCAGCGAGATGGTGCGCAGCACGGCGCCCGGGTCGGCGACGCCGCGGCCCGCGATGTCCATCGCGCTGCCGTGGCCGACGCTGGACAGCAGGACCTGCGCACCGATGGACAGCGCGCTGGCCGAATTCGGCGCCAGCAGCTTGACGGGGATGTGGCCCTGATCGTGCAGCATCGCCACGTACAGGTCGTGCCGCCGCTGCGCGAGCAGCAGGTCGGCGCCCAGCGGCCCGTCCACGCGCAGGCCCTCGGCCCGCAGCGCCTGCACCGCAGGCTCGACGTGCAGCGCATCCTCGGCGCCGAACAGCCCGCCCTCCGAGGCGTGCGGGTTGATGCCGAAGACGCCGACGCGGGGATCGGCGATGCCCAGCCGCGCGCAGGCCTGCACCCCTGCACGCGCCGCCGCGGCCACCAGCGCAGGCCGCAGGCGCCCCAGCGCGTGCGCCACGCTCTCGTGCAGCGTGGCGTGCACGATGCGCAGGCCGCCGCCGACGAGCATGAGGAACACGCTGTCTTCCGGCTGGCCGCAGACCCGCGCGACCAGCGAGGGATAGCCGCTGAAGGCCATGCCCGCCTGGTGGATGGCCGTCTCGTGGTGCGGGCAGGCGATCACGGCCTCCGCGTCCCCGCGCCGGCAGGCCTCGATGGCGGCGCTGGCCGAGGCGACGGCCGATGCGCCTGCCTCCGGGGCGACGCGGCCAGGCTGGGCTGCCTGCGCGGACAGGGCGCCGGCGTCCACCATGCGCTGCGCCCGCAGCAGCGCGGAGAGCCCCAGCTGCGAGGCCGTGCGCTCCAGCACCGCGGCAGGGCCGTAGAGCGTGACGCGCTGGCGCGCCGGCGCCGTCAGCGCCGCCAGCGCCTTCAGGGCGATCTCGGGCCCGATGCCGTTGGGGTCGCCGACCGCCAGCGCCAGCCGCAGCGGCGCTCCGGGCAGGGGTGTCGGGGTCACAGCGGCAGCGCCAGCAGCGTGTCCGTCACCGTGCTGTCGCACACCGCGACGCGCGAGCGCAGGCGCAGCCGGCCGTCCTGCCGCACCACGCGGTCGCGGTAGACGCCGCTGGCGAACAGGTGGGTCTCTCCGGTCGCCATGATGCGCGCCACCATGAAGGGCGTGCGAGCCTCGGCGCCTGTGTCGTCCTGCGCGCCCAGCACCGGGATGCCCAGCAGATGGCGGTAGCGCTGGCGCTCGTAGATGTTGGCCTCGCGCAGCGCGGCGATGCGGTCCTCCAGCATCGCGCGCGAATCGGCGTAGACGATGCCGGCCGGCAGGTCCTCGCGCTCGTTCTCCGTGTGCGTGATGCGGTAGTGGCAGTCGTCGGTGAAGAAATCGGCCCACCGTTCCAGCGCGTCGCTGTCGATGGTTTCGGCATAGGCCGCGTTGAAGGCGCACAGCGCCAGTAGATCGATCATGGTGGGTTGCTCTCTCGGTCGGGCGAGCGGAGGTGGCGCGGCGTTCACGCGCCCATGTGATGGCGATAGGCTTTCCAGAACCCACGCACCGAGGCCTCGGTCGCACGGCCCTCGCTGGACGACGTGCCCTCGCCGCCCATCTCCACCACCGCCTCCATGGCGTGCGCGCCGGCGATGCCGCGCTGCACGAAGCCGCCGACGGCGCCGTCTTCCATCGAGATGAAGCCGGCCGGACCGATCAGGTTGGACTGCTTGAGCCGCACGCGCCGCTGTTCCGGCGTGTCGTCGGCATAGCCCAGGTAGGTCCAGTTCAGTTCGGTGCGTTCCACGCCCTTGGGCAGCACCTGGCGCACCGCCAGGCAGTTCTGGATCTGCTGCAGCACGAAGCCCGGGAACACCGACAGGATCTGCAGCGTCACGCCGTCGTCGTATTCGCGAAAGCCGGCCAGCAGGCTCGGGTCCTTCAGGCGGTAGTTCGCATCGTCCGACCGCAGGCCCTGGTCGCGGTACGAGGCGTCCTTCTCCGCCTGCGCGTCGATCATGGAGTAGCTCACATGGTTGCCGCCGCTCTCGTCGACGATGACGCCGCCCTTTTGCGACAGGCGATTGAGCTCGAAGGTCGTGAAGAACAGGTGCAGCAGGCTCGCGTGGTAGCTGTCGCGCACGTTTTCCACGTAGAGCTTCCAGTTGTTGGGCAGTGCCTGCGTGAATCGGCCGATCACCTCCACCGGCTTGTGCAGCACGCGTTCGATGCGTTCGCAGATATCCTCGCCCAGGTACTCCTCGATGCCGGGCACCTCGTCGCTGAAGCTGCCGAAGACCAGGCCGCAGAAGCTCGCCACGCGCAGCTTGCGCGGGCCGTGGGCCTCCTTGCAGAAGCCCGGCGGCATGCCCCCCTGGCCCTTGACGCCCCTCTCGAAGGCCACGCCGGTGAGGTCGCCCTGGCGGTTGTAGCTCCAGGCGTGGTAGACGCACTGGAAGTTGTCGGCGCGGCCCGACTTCTCCAGCGCGATCAGCGCACCGCGGTGGGCGCAGCGGTTCTCGAAGGCGTAGACCTCGCCGTCCGTGTCGCGAACCACCACCACCGGTGTCTCGCCGACGAAGGTGGTTCTGTAGCTGCCGGCCTCGGTCAGTTCGGCCTCCAGGCACAGGTAGTTCCAGGTCTCGCCCTGGAAGATGCGCGCCTGCTCCTCGGCGGCGACATGTGCGTCGGCATAGACGGCGTAGGGAATGCGCGTGAGGCCGGGGCCCGACCAGTGCACGGGGCGGGAGGTGGAAGTGTCTTGCATGGCGTGTTCAGTCGAGGCTGACGTTGGCGCTGCGGATGACCCGGGCCCACTTGGCGGACTCGGCACGAATGAACTGGCCCGTGCGCGCCGGGTCCCAGCCGCGCGGCTCGGCGCCCTGTTCGGCGAACTTCTGCCGGACTTCGGGCTGCGTCAGCGCACCGGCGAAGCTTTTCTGCAGCGTGGCCACCTTGGCGGGCGGGGTGGCGGGCGGCGCGACCACCGCGAACCAGGTCACCGCGTTCATCGCCGGCAGGCCCTGTTCGGCGAAGGTGGGCACGTCGGGCAGCGCGGCCGAGCGCTGGTCGTCGGCCACCCCGAGGATGCGCAGCTTGCCCGCCTGATGGAAGGGGAGGGACGAGCTGATGTTGTCGAAGAAGACGTCGATCTGCCCGCCCACCAGGTCCACCAGCGCCGGCGCCGTACCCTTGTACGGGACATGGACCATCTCGGTGCCGGTCAGTTGCATGAACAGGCTGGCTGTCAGGTGCGAGGTGGTGCCGTTGCCCTGCGAGCCGTAGGTCACCTTGCCCGGGTTCGCCTTGGCATAGGCGATGAACTCCTGGACGGTCTTCACGGGCAGCCTGGGGTTGACCACCAGCACGTTGGGCACCGTCGCCAGCACCGTGACCGGCTCCCACTTCGACGGATCGAAGGCCATTTTCTTGTACAGGTGCTGGTTGATGGCGATCGGCCCCGGCGGCGAGGCCAGCAGGGTGTTGCCATCCGGCTCGGCGCGAAACACGGATTCGGCGCCGATGTTGCCGCCGGCGCCGGTGCGGTTGTCGATCAGGACGCCGGCGGGAACCTGCGGGCGCAGCTTCTCGGCCACCACGCGCGGCAGGATGTCGGCCGTGCCGCCCGCGGGGTAGGGCACGATGATCCTGAGGGCTTGGGTCGTCTGTGCCGCGGCGCTGCCGAGCAGGCAGGTGGCGGCCAGGCATGCGGCGCCAAGGCGCCGCGCGAGGGCGGGTGTCATCGTGTGCTGTCTCCGTACTGTTCGTTTGCGGGAAAGCCCAGTGTCTGGTCGCCGGCCGTACGCGGGCAAGGCCGTTTTGCGGCATGCGCAAGAATGGGTCCTTCGACATGCGCAGGATCAAGACGCGATGGCAGACAGGAACTTCGTGGCTTCGCTCGACAAGGGCCTGCAGGTGCTCGGCTGCTTCGGCCGGCAGCACACGCGGCTCACGGTGTCGGAGGCGGCGCGGCTGACCAGCGTCACGCCGGCGTCGGCACGCCGCTCGCTGCTCACCCTGCAGACGCTGGGCTACCTCGACAGCGACGGCAAGCACTTCTGGATGCTGCCGCGGGCGCTGTTGATCGCCCATTCGTACCTGGCATCGCGTGGCGCGCCGGCCCTGGCGCAGCCGTTGCTGGATGCGCTCTCGGAGCGAACGCGCGAATCCGCCTCGCTCGGCAAGCTGCTGGACGACGACGCGATCATCATCGCCCGCTCCACCGCACGGCGCAGCCTGAGCATCGGCCTGGGTATCGGCTCCCGTTTGCCCGCCTACTGTTCGGCCATCGGCCGCGTGCTGCTCGCCAGCCTGCCTCCGGCCGAGGCCGAGCGCCGCGTGCGCGCCATGCCGCGCCAGCCGCTGACGGCGCGTTCGGTGTACGAGCTGCGCCCGGTGCTGGCACGGGTGGCACGGTGCAGGGAACAAGGCTTTGCCGGCAGCGACGGCGAACTGGAGCTGGGGGTGCGCTCCATGGCCGTGCCGGTCCACGACCGCAGCGGGGGGCTGGTGGGCGCGATGAGCATCGCGGTGCGCGCCGAGCGCATGGATTTCGCCGAGTTCCAGGAGGCTTTCCTGCCCGCCCTGCGTAAGGCCGCATCGTCGCTGGGGGCGCGGCTTTACCCCGAGTGAACAGGGTGGATCGGCCGGCGGCGGTGGCCTTTGCTCCTATCATCGACATCGCAGCCGTCCGGTGTGGTGGGGGCCAGAAGCCAGAACAACGATGCCCCTGCGGACCGGGCCGCTCTTGAAGCGCCGTCGTGGCGGCCCCAACTGCCCGCCATGGCGGGCGGCCACGCCCATCTCCCGGAGAAACCCACTGTGAAACGCATTTTTCTGTTCGTCCTGACCAACGTGCTGGTGGTCGCCGTGCTGGGCGTGGTCGCCAGCCTGCTCGGCGTGAACCGCTACCTCACGGCCAACGGGCTCAACCTCGGCGCGCTGCTGGGCTTCGCGCTGGTGATGGGCTTCGGCGGCGCCATCATCTCGCTGCTCATCTCCAAGCCCATGGCCAAGATGAGCGCGGGCGTGCGCATCATCAACGAGCCGCAGTCGCCCGACGAGGCGTGGATCGTGCAGACGGTGCGCAAGTTCGCCGACCAGGCCGGCATCGGCATGCCCGAGGTCGGCATCTTCGAGGGCGAGCCCAACGCCTTTGCCACCGGCGCGTTCAAGAACTCGTCGCTGGTGGCCGTGTCCACCGGCCTGCTGCAGAACATGACGCGCGAGGAGGTCGAGGCCGTGATCGGCCACGAGGTCGCGCACGTGGCCAACGGCGACATGGTGACGATGACGCTGATCCAGGGCGTGATGAACACCTTCGTCGTGTTCCTCTCGCGCGTGATCGGCTACGCGGTCGACTCCTTCCTGCGCCGCGGCGACGACCGTGAGAACAGCGGCCCCGGCATCGGTTACATGGTCACCACCATCGTGCTGGACATCGTGCTGGGCTTCGCCGCCGCCATCGTGGTGGCCTGGTTCTCGCGCCAGCGCGAGTTCCGTGCCGACGCGGGTGCCGCGCAGCTCATGGGTCGCAAGCAGCCGATGATCAACGCACTGGCCCGCCTGGGTGGCCTGCCCGCCGGCGAACTGCCCAAGGCCGTGGAAGCCATGGGCATCACCGGCAGCATCGGCAAGCTGTTCGCCACGCACCCGCCGATCGAAGAGCGCATCGCTGCGCTGCAGAACGCGCAACGCTGAAGAGGGGCGACCCGCCGCGCGCGCGGCGCTTGCCCGACGACAAGGCCTCGCTTCGGCGAGGCCTTGTCGTTTGCGTTCTCTGTACGCACCAAAGCGAGGTGGTGCGCTCGTCCCTGGCGGGGTGCGCTGCCGGAATGCGCCCGGAATACGGCCCGAACGCCCCACCACGGGGCGCCGGAACCCTTTTCGAATGCGCGAATAATTCGACGATTCGCTGCTGAATATTGATCTAGGACATTGCATTCAACGGACTTAACCTGCCGTGGCCATCGATCCTTTCCAGGACCTTCATGACCCGCACCACCGTTGAAACATTCGCCCGCAGCGCCTCGCTGCAACTCGCCACCCTGATGTTCGCCGTCACGGGCGCCGGGGCCCAGCCCGCCGCACCGGCGCTCAAGCCCGTGACCATTGCACTGGGCACCCAGGTGGTCAACGTCACCTATCCCTGGCTCACCCTTCCCATTGCGCTGGGCTACTGGAAGGCCGAGGGCTACGATGTGAAGATCGTGACGACCGGGGGGTCGCTCCAGGGCATCCAGCAGATGGTGGCCGGGGGCGTGGATTTCGCCCAGGTCAACTCCACGGGCCTGATCCAGGCCAACACCGAGAACAACGTGGCCGTGCGCGGCTTGATGGGTACGGGGGTGATCGACTGGGGGCTCGGCGTGCCCGAAGCCAGCACGATCAAGACCGTGGCCGACCTCAAGGGCAAGAAGATCGGCATCTTCAGCCTCGGCACCGGCGGCATGCCTTTGCTCAAGGGCTACCTGCGCAGCCATGGCGTCGACCCCGACAAGGACGTGCAGATCATCGCGACGGGCGCGGGCGCGCCGGCGCTGGAAGCCCTGAAGACCGATCGCGTGCAGGCGCTGATGTTCTGGGGCTCCGCACTGACCGGCTTCGAGAACGCGGGCACCCCGCTGCGGGTGATCTTCGACCCGGCGTGGCGCGCGTTGCCGGACTTCACCTTCGCGACCATGCAGAAGACCATCGACGTCGACCCGGCCATGGTCGAGGCCATTTCGCGTGGCGCAGCGAAGGCGACGCTCTACGCGCAGACCAACCCCGACTGCGCCCGCCGTATCCACTGGAAGTACTTCCCCGGCAGCAAGCCCACGGGCGCCGACGAAGCGACCCTGGCCAAGTGGGACCTCGCCCTGCTGCAGACGCAGCTGGCCACCATGGCCGCGGCCCACGCCATGAACGGCGGCCGCTGGATCGGGGCGATGGACCCCGAGGCCTATGGGCGCATGCAGACCCTGATGCTCAAGGACGGCGTCATCAAGCGCACGCTGCCCCCGGCATCGATGCTGCATCTCAAGCCGGGCTTCGTCGAAGCGATCAACAACTTCGACCGCGGCGCCGTCATCGAGGCCGCCAAGGCGTGCAAGGGCCTCTGAGATGCACGTCAGCGACTTCGTGGCGGGCCTGCCCAAGGCCGAGCTCCACATGCACATCGAGGGCTCGATCGAACCCGAACGCTTCATCGAACTGGCACGCCGCAACGGCGTGGCCATCCGCTGGCAGTCGGTGGAGGAGTTGCGGGCCGCCTACCACTTCGAGAACCTGCAGGACTTCCTCGACCTGTACTACGACGGTTGCCGCGTGCTGCAGACGGCGCAGGACTTCCACGACGTGACGCGCGACTACCTGCGCCGCGCGCACGCCGACCGCGTGCTGCACGCGGAGCTCTTCCTCGGCCCCCAGGGCCACACCAGCCGCGGTGTGCCGATCGCCTCGGTGATGGAAGGCGTGCTCGGCGCCATGGAGGCGGCACGGGATGAAGACGGCATCACCAGCGGGCTGATCCCGGTGGTGCAGCGGCACCGCAGCGAGGAGGAGAGCCTGGTGATGCTGGACGCGCTCCAGCCCTGGCACGGCCGCCTGCTGGGCTTCGGCCTGGGCGGTGCCGAGGTCGGCAACCCGCCGGCCAAGTTCGCCGAGTTCTTCCGCCGCTGCCGGGCCCTGGGCTTCAAGGTGGTGGCCCACGCGGGCGAGGAGGGGCCGGCGGCCTATGTGCGCGAGGCGCTGGACCTGCTTCGGGTCGACCGGCTGGACCACGGCAACGCCTGCGTCGACGACCCGGCGCTCGTGGCCGCGCTGGCCGACAGCCGCATCCCGCTGACGCTGTGTCCGCTGTCCAACCTCAAGCTTCAGGTGGTCGACTCGCTGGCTGCGCATCCGCTCAAGCGCTTGCTGCAGGCCGGCTTGTGCGTGACCGTGAACTCGGACGATCCGTCCTATTTCGGCGGTTACGTCAACGACAACTACCGGGCCTGCGACGAGGCGCTGGACCTCGGACGCGAGGGCTTGGCGCAGCTCGCGCGCAACAGCTTCGAAGCCGCCTTCATGCCCGACGCACAGCGGCGCGCGGCCCTTGCGGCCGTCGACGATTGGGTGGCCCGCGCCTCGCGCAGGGCCGTCCACTGAGGCGGCGACATGCGCTTTCCCACCGAAGACGGTCCTGTCGTGTCCAGCGTCCCGGCCTTTCGCTTCGATCACCTGCACAAGACCTTTCGCTCCAAGGACGGCGGCGAGGTGACGGCCCTGCACGACGTCGGCTTCGCCGTGCGGCGCGGCGAGTTCGTCACCGTGGTCGGTCCCAGCGGCTGCGGCAAGAGCACGCTGCTGCGCATCCTGGCGGGGCTCGATCACGCCAGCCGCGGGCACGTGGAGCTGGGCGGACGCGAGCACGTGGGACCCAGCCGCGACATCGGCGTGGTGTTCCAGGCGCCCGTGCTGCTGCCCTGGCGGAACATCCTGGACAACGTGCTGGTGCCGGCGCAGATCCAGGGCCGGGACCGTGCCGCAGCGCGCGAGCGCGCCATGCACTACCTGCAGCTGGTCGGCCTGTCCGGCTTCGAGACCAAATATCCGAGCGAGCTCTCGGGCGGCATGCAGCAGCGCGTGGGCATCGCCCGGGCGCTGGTCAACGACCCCGTGCTGCTGCTGATGGACGAGCCGTTCGGCGCGCTCGACGCCATGACGCGCGAGACCATGAACCTGGAACTGCTCAAGCTGCGTGAACGCACCGGGGCCACCATCATGCTGGTCACCCACAGCATTCCCGAGGCGGTGTTCCTCGGCGATCGGGTCGTCGTCATGTCTCCGCGGCCCGGCCGCGTCACGCAGGTGATCGACGTCGACCTGCCGGCGCGCACGCTGGACGTGATCAACACCGAACGCTTCGGTGCCTACGTGTCGGGCATCCGCCGCAACCTCAACGCAGCCGGAGGGCTCGACGGATGAGCACTGCCATCGACACCGCGGGTGGCCGCGGCCTCACGCCACTGCGCCGCCGCGTGCTGATCGCCGCCGTGCTGGTGGGTGTGGTGGGCCTGTGGCACGTCGCCGTCACGGCGCTGCAGGTCTCCCACCTCATCTTTCCCGGCCCGGCGACGGTGGCGCGCGCCGTTTACGAGCTCTTCGCCGGCGGCGAGCTGTGGCCGCATCTGGGGGTGACCCTGCAGGAGATCCTGCTGGGCTTCGCGATGGGCGCCATCGCCGGCTTCGTGCTGGGGGCGATGATCGGCCAGAGCGCGTTGCTCGAAGCCGTGCTGTATCCCTACGTCGTGGCCTTCCAGACCGTCCCGAAGGTGGCCGTCGCGCCGCTGTTCGTCCTGTGGTTCGGCTTCAGCATCACATCCAAGGTGGTGATCACGGCCACCATCGTGTTCTTCCCGGTCCTGGCCAACACGATCGTCGGACTGCGCTCGGCGCCGCGCGAGCAGATCGACCTCATGCGCGCCTTCACGGCGTCGCGCTGGCACGTGTTCCGGATGGTGCGCCTGCCGCACGCGCTGCCCTACGTGTTCGCCGGCCTGGACATCGGCATCGTGCTGGCCGTCATCGGCGCCATCGTGGGCGAGTTCGTGGGCGCGCAGGCCGGGCTGGGCTACCTCATCCTTCAGCGCAACTTCTCGATGGACGCCGGCGGCATGTTCGCCATCCTCATCGTGCTGTCGGTCATCGGCCTCGCCCTCCACGCGCTCGTGAAGACCATCGCGCGCCGCGTCATCTTCTGGGTCGACAGCTTCACCGACGTCGCGCGCGGCAGCTGAGGCTGCGGCGCGGACCGGCGTCCTTGCTTTTCATCACACACACGGAGAGAAACCATGTCCCCTCATGCCGAACATCAGGTCGCGGCGCCCCGGCGCGCGTCGCCCGAGGAAATGCCGGTGCTCGACCTCGGTCCCTGGCTGGCCGGCGGTCCCATCGAGCCGCTGGTCGAACAGTTCAAGTCCGCCTGCACCAACACCGGCTTCTTCTACGTCCGCAACCATGGCGTGCCCCAGCGCGCCATCGACCGCGCTTTCGACGCCACGCGCCGCTACATGTCGCTGCCCATGGAGGAGCGCCTGAGGGACCGGATCGACGAGCGCTTCCGCCGCGGCTTCATGCCCATCGGCGTCACGCAGCACCCGGGGCACAAGCCCGATCTCAAGGAAAGCTACGAGATCGGCCTGGACCTGCCCCTGACCGACGTCGACGTGAGCGCCGGACGCCCGCTGCACGGCCCCAACCGCTGGCCCGCCGACAAGCCCTGGCTGGAATACGCCGCCATGGACTACTTCAACGCGACCATCGCACTGGGCCGCAACCTGCTGCGCGTGTTCGCGGTGGCCGTCGGGCAGGAGGAGGAGTTCTTCCTGCAGTACGCGCGCAAGCCGATGGTGCAGGCGCGGCTGTTCCACTATCCGCCGCAGCAGTCCTTCACCAACCTCGAGCTCGGCGCTGCCGCCCACACCGACTACGGCATGCTGACCATCCTGTCGCAGGACCCGATCGGCGGCCTCGAGCTGTGCCTGCGCAGCGGCGAATGGGTCGCGGCGCCGTACGTGGAAGGCACGCTGGTCATCAACCTGGGCGACCTGGTGAAGGTCTGGACCAACGAGACCTATGTGTCCAACCCGCACCGCGTGGCCAATCGCACCGGGCGCGAGCGCTATTCGATCCCCACCTTCTTCAACCTCGACTACGACACCCCGGTGGCCTGCCTGCCCGAGTTCATGCCGGCCGATGGCCCGCCGCGCCATGCGCCGATCAGCTCGGGCGCCTACCTGGTGCAGCGCTTCGCCTCCGTGCAGAAGTACAAGACGCCGGCGGAGCTGGCCGCGGCGCAGGCCTGAGCGCGCGGCGCCTAGTCTTGCGCCGACGGCCGGGCCGTGGCGGCGTGTGCCTCGATGGCGAGCAGGCGGCCGCGCAGTTCGGCGAGAAAGGTTTCGACCGCCAGCGGCAGGATGCGGCCCTTGCGCACGTTCAGCGCGAAGCGCTGAGGCCGGGCGCGAGGGTCTTTCAGCGGCACGTAGGTGCCCGCACGCGGCTGGCTGAACGGGTCCTCCAGCGGGGCGGTGGTGAAGGTCAGGCACATGCCCTCGCCGGCCACGTTGCGCATGAACTCGTAGGAATTCGTTTCCACCGCCACCCGGGGCCGCACGTTGGCCTTGGCAAGCATCTCGTCGAAGTGCTGCTTGGCCCACAGTGACGAGTCGAGCATCGAGACGCTGTACTCGGCGCAATCGGAGACGCGCAGGCTCTTGCGCTCGGCCAGCGGGTGGCCCTTGGGCACCAGCACCAGCAACGGAAGGTCGCGCGTGTAGACCACCGAGAGGCCCTGGACGTTCACGTCGCCGAAGGTGAAGCAGGCGTCCAGCTCGTCCTCCAGCAGCCGGTCCACCAGCGTCGGGCTGCCGTTCACCTGCACGCTGTAGGTGATGCCCGGGTAACGCGCCGAGAACTCCGAGAAGAAGCGCGGCATCAGGTCGCGCACCAGCGATTCGGGCATGCCGAAGTTCACGTGGCCGCGTCTGAGGCCCTGCAGCGCCTCGATGGCCGAATGCAGGCGGCGCGACTCGTTGCTGACGTCCTTGTAATAGCGCATCAGCAGCTCGCCGGCCGCCGTGAGCTTGACCCGGCCGCGTCCCTGCCGGCGCTCGATCACCGGCGCACCCAGCGAGTCCTCGAGCAGCGCGAGCTGCCGGCTGATCGCCGATGCGGCGACGTAGAGCGCCTCGGAGGCCGCGCGGATGGAGCCGGTGCGCGCGACCTCGGCGAAGTAGCGCAGCGAGGTGCTGGACACCAGGTTCACAGGCGGCTCCCGGATCGTGGCGAGTGCGCCGTTCAGTCGGCCTGCACGGTGCCGGGGCCGGCGGGCGTCTTCTTCAGAAGGCGCCTCGCTTCGCCGCTGGGGATGCCGTACATCGCGGCGAAGGCATCGACATCCGTCTGACCGCTGGCGGCGAAGGCACGGCGCACCGCCTCGCCGCGCGCCTGCCGACGGCCGTGCTCGGCGAAGGCTTCGTCGATCAGCGCCAGCGCATCGGGCCGGCCGACGCGCACCTGCTCGACGTAGGTGCTGCGGTCGAGGCCGCTGGCGTCGATGGCATCGGCAAGGCGCGCGATCAGCTGCGGGCGCAGGTCCTCCTGCGTGCGCGACTGCCGGCGGCGGAACAGTTCCACGATGGCGTGGTGCACATGCTCCGGCGCGACCGGCTCGACCACCTCGCCCTCGAGGTTGTGACGCGGGTGGCGCGCCGCGATTGCTTCGAGGTAGCGGGCGGAGCGGGCGTGCAGGCCCATCGCGATCTTGAGTTCTTCCTTCGGCAGCTCTTCCGGGTGGCGTTCGAGCAGTGCTTCGTAGATGCCGCGCTGCAGCGGCAGGAAGCGGGCGCCGAAAAGATGCGGGTAGAGCGTCGCCAGCTTCTCCAGCAGCGGGTGCACCTGGCGCTCGCGGCGCGGGTTGGCGGCAGCCGGCGCGGGCGCGCGCGCGGCGCCCGGCCCGGCAGCATCGCGCGCTTCCGCGCGGCCGCGGTTGCGGCCGCCGCGGCGGCGCTTGCGCGAAGGGCCGTCGGTACTCGGGTCGGTGCCCGTGTCGGCGCCGGCCTCGGGCTGGATCGGGCGGTCGCCGCGGGTGGCCGCGGGGGCGTCGGCCGCGGCGGGCGTGGCAGGCGGTGCCGCCGTCTCGGGGCGGGCTTCGGGGGTCACGTCGTGGTCGGTCATGTCGGTCGATCTGCGGGATGAAAGGGTGGCGCGCTGCAGCGTCAGCGCGGCCGGTACATGCGAAAGCGGGCTTCCGGCGTGATCGTGAAATAGTCGGCCGGGCCGCCGGCACGCAGGATGGGCTCGGCCGCGGCGGTGTCGTAGATGCCGTCCTTCAGCAGTCGGCGCGCGATGTGCACGCCCACCACCTCGCCCAGCACCAGCCAGGTGTCGACCGGCGTGCCGTCCGCGCCCTGCAGGCGCAGCACCTGCGTGAGCCTGCACTCGAAGGACACGGGGCTTTCGGCCACCCGCGGCACCGCGATGCGGCGCGAGGCCACGGGTGTGAGGCCGGCGAGCGTGAATTCGTCGACCTCGGGCGGCACGGCGGCGCAGCTGGCGTTCATCGGCTCGGCCAGCGCCCGCGTCGCCAGGTTCCAGCCGAACTCGCCCGTGGCCTCGATGTTGCGCAGCGTGTCTTTCGCGCCGATGCTCGCGAAGCCGACGATCGGCGGCACGTAGTTGAAGGCGTTGAAGAAGCTGTAGGGCGCGAGGTTGAGCCGGCCCGATGCATCGTGCGAGGAGATCCAGCCGATCGGCCTGGGCCCCACCATCGCGTTGAAGGGGTCGTGCGGCAGGCCGTGGCCCTTGGCCGGCTCGTAGAAGTGGATGTCGGTGTCGATCATGGTTGCAGCGCTCCGTCGTTGCGCGATGCCAGGCTGCGCGCGATCAGCAGGCGGAAGGGCAGCAGCATGCACACGCCCACCGCCAGCTTCACCGCCAGGTCGCCCAGCGCCCAGGTGAGCCACGGCCCGCCCGTGCCGGCGAAGCCGATGCCCCAGAACACCGCGCTGTCGAGCAGCGCCGCCGCCACGGTGGCCACCAGCGGCGCCCGCCACCAGGTGCCGCGGCGCAGGCGGTCGAACACGCCGATGTCCAGCAGCTGCGAGGCGATGAAGGCCGTGCCGGAGGCGACCGCGATGCGCACCGGCGCCAGCCACAGCGACGCCGCCACCGCCACCGCGAAGCCCACCCACGCCACGCGCCGCGCCAGCCGCGGGCCGAAGCGGCGGTTGACCAGTTCGCTCACGAGGAAGGCCACGGGGTAGGTGAAGGCGCCCCAGGTCAGCCAGTCGTTGATGGCGAACTGCACCAGGATGTTGGAGGCCAGCACGACGATGGCCATCGCCGCCACGGCCAGCAGGAAGCCGCGCGCCTGCGTCATGCCGGCACCCGTTGCGCTTCCTGGGCCGCGGCGATGGCCCGCGCCACCGCCTCCGCCACCTTGATGCCGTCCACGCCCGCCGACAGGATGCCGCCCGCGTAGCCCGCGCCTTCGCCCGCCGGGTACAGGCCGGCGATGCCGGGGCATTGCAGCGAGTCGGCGTCGCGGGCGATGCGGATGGGCGAGGAGGTGCGGGTCTCCACGCCGGTCAGCACCGCATCGTGCCGGTCGAAGCCGGGAATCTTCTTGCCGAAGGCGGGAAAGGCCTCGCGCATCGCCGCGATCGCGTACGCGGGCAGGGCCGCGTGCAGGTCGCCCAGGCGCACGCCGGGCTTGTAGCTGGGCTGCACCTCGCCGAAGGTTGTCGACGGGCGGCCGGCCACGAAGTCGCCTACCAGCTGGCCCGGTGCGCAATAGTCGCTGCCACCGAGCAGGAAGGCGCTCGACTCCAGCCGCCGCTGCAGCTCGATGCCGGCCAGCGGATGCGGCCGGCCCTGCGCCGCTTCGAGCAAGTCGGGCGGCAGGTCGAGGTGGTGGTAGTCGGTCGGATAGTCGCTCGGGTCGATGCCGACCACGATGCCCGCGTTGGCGTTGCGCTCGGCGCGCGAATACTGGCTCATGCCGTTGGTGACGACGCGGTTCGGCTCGCTCGTGGCCGCCACGACGGTGCCGCCCGGGCACATGCAGAAGCTGTAGACCGACCGGCCGTTGCTCGCATGGTGCACCAGGCGGTACTCGGCCGCGCCCAGTGCCGGGTGGCCCGCATGGCGGCCCCAGCGCGCGCGGTCGATCAGGCCCTGCGGGTGTTCGGCGCGAAAGCCGATCGAGAAGGGCTTGGCCTCGATGGGCGCGCCGCGCCGCCAGAGCATGGCGAAGGAATCGCGCGCGCTGTGGCCCAGTGCCATCACCACGTGCTCGCTGCGCATCTCGTGCACCTGGCCGCTCGACTGGTCGAGCACCGTAAGGCCGCGGATGCGGCCGTCGTCGACCTGGATGTCCGTCACCTTGTGCTGGAAGCGGATCTCGCCGCCCAGCGCGAGGATCTCGGCGCGCATGGTCTCGACCATCTTCACCAGCCGGAAGGTGCCGATGTGCGGATGCGCTTCCCACAGGATTTCCTCTGGGGCGCCGGCCTTCACGAACTCGTGCAGCACCTTGCGCGAGAGGAAGCGCGGGTCCTTGATCTGGCTGTAGAGCTTGCCGTCCGAGAAGGTGCCTGCGCCGCCTTCGCCGAACTGCACGTTCGACTCCGGGTGCAGTTCCTTGCGCCGCCAGAGGTCCCAGGTGTCCTTCGTGCGTTCGCGCACCGCCTTGCCGCGCTCCAGCACGATGGGCCGGAAGCCCATCTGCGCCAGCAGCAGTGCGACGAAGAGGCCGCAGGGGCCGAAGCCCACCACCACGGGGCGGGGCGCGCCGTCGCCTGCATGCACCGGCGGGCGCCAGGCCATGTCGGGTGCGGGCTGGATGTGCGGGTTCTTCGCGTGCCGCGCCAGCAGCGCGGCCTCGCCGGCCGGCTCGGCCAGTGCCACGTCGACGATGTAGACCGCCAGCAGCTCGGCCTTGCGGGCATCGAAGCTGCGCTTGTAGACGGTGTGGGCGGCGATCTCGGCTGGCGCCACGCCCAGGGTCTGGGCGACGAGGGCGGGCAGCGCCTCGGGCGCGTGGTCGAGCGGGAGCTTGAGTTCGGAGATGCGGATCATGGCGCGCGGCCCGTGGTGATCGGGCAGGGGGCGGTGAAGGGGCGATTGTCGCCCACGCGCAGCGGCCCCGTCGCCGCCCGGGTTCAGTCGTTGTCGCCGTGCTGTCGCGCCATCCGCCGCTGCGCCTTCACCCACTGCTTGAGGTAGGCCGGGTCGTCCAGCAGGCGCGCCTCGCGCTGCATCTCGCGAATGCCGTTCGTCAGCTTGGCCTGCTCCACGCGCAGGTGCTCGCCCAGCGTGCCGGGCTTGAGGCGCCCATGCGGGTTCAGGTGGTGGCGGGCCTTGAAGTCGGCCTCCACCTCGCGCACCTGACGCTGCACGGCGGCAAGCTGGTCGGCCAGCAGGCGGTTGTAGGCGGCCAGGCGGTCGGCGGGAAGCACGCCGGCCTGCGCAGCCCGGCGCGTATCGGCCTCGGCGATGGACTGCTGGAGTTGCAGCAGGTCGGTGAGGCGCTGTGCGGCGTACGCTTCGTTCACGTGCTGCATCAGCACCGTCTTGCGCTGGCGCTCCTCGGGATCGGCTTCGCGGTCGGGGTGCAGGGCACTGACCAGCTGGCGGTACACGGCACGCAGCGACTGGCTGGCTTCCACGGCTTCGGGCGCGCGCTGCTTCCTGCGGGCCGCGGCCTCGCGGCGGTGGGCGGCGCGCTGGGCCGCACGCGCGGCCTCGGCGGCGTCGTGCTCCGCCTCCAGGCGCCGCAGCAGGGCCTCCGGATCGTCTGCGGCGGCCGGCGGCTCGGCGTCGTCGGGTTCATCGACATAGCGGGCGCGCAGGCTTTGCAGCGCCGCGCGTCGCTCGGCATCGTCCTCGCCGAGCAGCAGGCTGTCGGCGATGTCGACGATCAGCTCGTGCAGCGCCTGTGCATCGGTACGGCCCAGCCGCAGTCCGCCCGACGCGGCATGGTCCAGCCGGTCCAGCAGGTCGATGTGCAGGCCGCGGTATTGCGTGAGCAGCGGCAGCACTTCGCGGGCGTAGCGCTGCTCGTAGGCGTCGATGGCCGCCTGCCATTCGGCCAGCAACGCCCGCTGCGCGTCGATGCGGCGGTGGAGGGTGTCGAAGGCCTGCTGCTCCGGGCTGGGGGGCGCGATGGCGGCATCGACCGCCTGGAGCCGGCGGGAGGGTCCGTGAGGCATCGGGCGATTGTCGCGTGCGGCATCCGCACCGGCCGTCGGTCAGGGGATGATGGCGGCCGTATCAACCTCGTCCGCGTCCCCGCGCAGGAAGGAACCCCACGATGCAGGTCAAATGGCTGGAGGATCTGGTCGCGCTTGCGGAGACGCGCAGCTTCACGCGCGCCGCCGAGTCGCGGCATGTCACGCACCCGGCCTTCGGCCGCCGCATTCGCGAGCTCGAGCAGTGGGCGGGCGTGCCGCTGGTGGTGCGTGGCGGCTCGCCGGTGGTGCTGACCGCAGCCGGAGAGATCCTCCTGCGCCACGCCCGGCAGACCGTCGACGGCCTGTCCGCCGCGCAGCGCGAACTCCGGGGCGGGACGCAGCACGGCCAGCCGGTCTTCACGTTGGGGACCGGCCGCACGCTGGCGCGCACGATCGCCGCCGACTGGCTCTGGCGGGTGCGGGGGTTGACGGCACAGGCGATGGTTCACGTGCGCACCGGCGCGATGGCCGATGCGCTGCAGCGGCTGGAGCATCGAGAGATCGACTTCATGCTGAGCTACCACCATCCGCTGATCGCCCTGCGTCTGCGGCCGGCGCAGCACCTCCAGCACACGGTGGCGCACGACCGGCTGGTGCCGGTGTCGCGCGTGCAGCCCAGCGGTCAGCCCCTGTTCCGCCTGGACGGCGACCGGCCGCTGCCCTTCCTGTCCTATGCCGGCACCTTGGCGCTGGGGCACCTCGTGTCCGACCACCTGGCCAACCATGCGCAGGCGCCTCGCCTGCGGCCAACACTGGAGGCCGATTCGGCCGACGCCTTGCTGGAGTACGTCCAGAAGGGGCTGGGCGTGGCCTGGCTGCCCTGGTCGCTCGCTGTCGGGGCGTGCCAGCAGAAGAAGATCGTGCCCCTGGGCGGCAAGGCCATGGAGATCGGCTTCGAGGTGCGCATGGTTCGCGACAAGCGCCGCCTGTCGCCCCTGGCCGAGCGCCTGTGGGAGGCGGTGGTGCCGGTCTGAGCGATCGTCGTCGCGCCTGCAAGGGTGCTCGAGAAGGCACGGAAATGTGCCGATTCGGCACGAAGGGGCCCCGGGGTGGCGGAAGAATCACGGCCATCCCTACAAGACAGGAGACGCCATGCCACCGATCCGCCGACTTCGGGCGCTGATGCTGCCCGCCCTTTTCGCCGCCGTGCTGGCGCCGGCCGCGCAGGCGCAGACCGACGCCTATCCCAACCGACCCATCACCCTGGTGGTCGGCTATCCCCCCGGTGGCAGCACGGACCTGACCGGCCGGGCGGTTGCGGACCAGTTGGGAAAGACGCTCGGCGTGCCCGTGGTCGTCGAGAACCTGGGCGGCGCGGGTGGCACCATCGGCGCGCAGAAGGTCGTGCGCGCCGCGCCCGACGGCTACACCCTGCTGCTGGGCGCCAACAACGAGATCGCGATCGCGCGGCTGGTATCGCCCACGGTCAAGTACACGCCGCGGGATTTCACGCCGATCGGGCTGGTCGGGTCGCAGCCGATGGTGCTGGTGGCTTCGGCTGCCAGCGGCATCCGCACCGTCGAGCAGTTGCTGCAGGCGGTCAGGGCACGCCCCGGCCACTACAGCTATGGCAGCTCGGGTGTCGGCACGGCGCTTCACCTGGCAGGCGAGATGGTCAAGCAGCAGGCCGGCCTGTTCATGACACACATTCCCTACCGCGGTGTGGGGCCGCTGACCACCGACCTGGTCGGCGGCACGCTCGACCTGGGCGTCTTCGTGTTGTCCAGCGGCCTGCCGCAGATCCGCAGCGGCAAGGTCGTGGCGCTGGGCATCACCGAGAAAAGCCGCTCCACCGCGGCTCCCGAGATCGCGCCGCTGGCCGACCACGCGGCGTTGAAGAACATCGACATCGGCGTCTGGTTCGCGCTGATGGCGCCGCCCCAGCTGCCGGCGCCCATCGCCGCACGCCTGCGCACGGCCCTGGCCGAAGCCCTCAAGGCGCCCGAGCTGCGCAGGAAGCTGGAAGAGAACGGCTCCACGATCGCGCCCCAGGCAGTGGACATGCCGCGCTTCCTGGAGGCCGAGACTGCCAAGTACCAGCGCATCGTCGACTTCGCGAAGATCCGGGAATGAGCGACTTGCCTTTCGAGCTGTCGCCGCCCGATCTCGCACCCTGGCGCGCCGGCAACACCGGCGTCGAGGGGGTCTGGCATTTCGAGTCCGGGGCTCCGGGACCCCGCGTCATGGTCAGCGCCCTGGTGCACGGCAACGAGCTCTGCGGCGCGTGGGCGGTGCTGGGCCTGTTGCAGGCGGGCGTTCGGCCTGCGCGCGGCACGCTCACGCTCGCCTGGTGCAACCTGGAGGCCTTCGACCGCTTCGATGCGCGACGGCACGACGACTCTCGATTCGTCGACGAAGACATGAACCGCCAATGGATTCCCGAGCGGATCGCCGATGGGAGCACACGCGAACGCCGACGCGTGGCGGCGCTGCGGCCCTTCGTCGAGGCTTCGGACTGGCTGCTGGACCTGCATTCCATGCACGAACCCGGCCCGGCGCTCGCCCTGGTCGGGCTGCAGCCGCGCAACCTGGCACTGGCGCGGCAGATGCGAGCGCCGGGGCATGTGGTGGTGGATGCCGGGCATCTCGACGGCGTGCGCATGCGCGACTTCGGTCGTTTCGGCGCATCCGATGCGCAGCATCCCGACACCCGTTCGCTGCTGATCGAATGCGGCTTTCACGGCGATCCCGAGAGCCTGAAGGTGGCGCGAGATCAGTGCACGCGCTTCCTCGCGCTGGCCGGCACGCTGCCGCGCGACACCGCGGAGCAACTGTTGCCCGGCTGGCGCCAGCCGGACGCCGCGAAGCAGTGGGCTCTGCACGTCACGGGCCCCGTCGTGGCCCGTAGCGAGCGCTTTCGGTTCACCGAGGACTTCGCCGGCCTGCCGCTGGTGCCGCTGGCCGGCACCGTGATCGGGGACAACGACGGCGAACCCGTGCGCACGCCCTACGACGACTGCGTGCTGGTCATGCCCTCGACGCGGCAGGCGCGGGCCGGCGTGACGGTGGTGCGGTTCGCCCGCCGTGAACTCCTGGGCTGAAGGCGGCGGGCGCAGGGTTGCGCCCGCCGCGATCGCGAGGCGCTCAGGCCGGCAGAAAGCCCTCGATCGACAGGTAGCGCTCGCCGGTGTCGTAGTTGAAGCCCAGCACCACCGCATCGGCCGGCAGCTCGGGCAGCTTCTGCGCGATGGCGGCCAGCGTGGCGCCGGAGGAAATGCCGACCAGCATGCCTTCCTCGCGGGCGCAGCGGCGGGCCATCTCGCGCGCCGGCTCGGCGTCGACCCGGATGATGCCGTCGAGCAGGTCGGTCTTCAGGATCTGCGGCACGAAGCCGGCGCCGATGCCCTGGATCGGGTGCGGTGCCGGGCTGCCGCCCGACAGCACGGGCGAGGCCACCGGCTCGACGGCGAACACCTTCAGCTTGGGCCATTTCTTCTTGAGCACCTGCGCGCAGCCGGTGATGTGGCCGCCCGTGCCCACGCCGGTGATGAGCACGTCTACGCCCTCGGGGAAGTCGGCCGCGATCTCCTCGGCCGTGGTGCGCACGTGCACGTCGACGTTGGCGGGGTTGTTGAACTGCTGCGGCATCCAGGCGCCGGGCGTGCTGGCGACCAGTTCCTCGGCACGCGCGATGGCACCCTTCATGCCCTTTTCCTTGGGCGTGAGGTCGAAGCTCGCGCCGTAGGCCAGCATCAGGCGGCGGCGTTCGATGGACATCGACTCGGGCATCACCAGCACCAGCTTGTAGCCCTTGACGGCCGCGGCCATGGCCAGGCCGATGCCGGTGTTGCCGCTGGTCGGTTCGATGATGGTGCCGCCGGGCTTCAGGGCGCCGGACTTCTCGGCGTCCTCGATCATGGCCAGGCCAATGCGGTCCTTGATCGAGCCGCCGGGGTTGCTGCGCTCGGATTTGATCCACACTTGCTGCGGCGCGTTGCCGAACAGGCGCTGGATGCGGATGTGCGGCGTGCGGCCGACGGTGTCGAGGATGGTGTTGGCTTTCATGGTGCGAGGTCTCCGTGAGAGGCGTTGGACGGCGGGTGAGCCGGCCATTGTGGCGATAATCGGGGCGTGAAGCACGCCAGGCCGCCGCTGGTGCAAGTGCCGAAAGGCCGCACTGGAGGAACGTCCGGACTGCACAGGACAGCGCAGGAGCTAACGGCTCTCCACCGCGAGGTGAGGATCAGAGCAACAGAGACGAGTCCCGGCCTTCGCGGCGACGCGCAGGCGGCGCCGCAAAGCCCTTCGAAAGAAGGGCCGAGGCCGGGGGTGAAACGGGCAATCTCTGCGCGCAGCAACACCAAGTAGGCCAGTATTGAGGTGGTTCCGCTGAGCTGGCGGGTAGGTGGCACCGAGCCGTGTGGGCGACCCACGGCCCAGATGAATGGCGGTCACGCGGCGGCATCCGCAAAGGTGCCGCCGTGCACAGAATCCGGCGTATCGGCGCGCTTCACACTTTTTTCTTTTCGCGTTCTCCCTTTCTTCGCGGGCTTCAGGGCTTGTCTTGCCTTTGCGCGAGATGGTCGAGCACCACCTGCGGGTCGACGTCCTGCGCCAGCTCTCGCCATTGCGGGTTCTCGACCTCGGCCACCTCCAGCCGCTCGGCGATCGCACGGGTGAGGCCGATCAGGCGCGAGATCTCGTGCTCCGCCAGCAAGCTGATCTGCAGGTCCAGGTCGGCGCGCTGCACCTGCAGCCGGGCCAGGCGGTTCTGGCTCACCAGCACGAAGGTGGAAATGAAGATCGCCTCGACCGAAGCCACCATCGCCAGCATCACGAAGCTCTCGTCGAAACGCGGCAGCGGTGGCAGCCAGCCCGCGTTGATGGCGATCCAGGCACCGAACACGATGGCGTGCAGCCACACGAAGCGCATGCTGCCGGCGAAGCCCGTGATGGCGTCGGCCCAGCGGTCCTGGCGCGGCGTGGCGGCGGTCTCGGCGCGGCGACGCGCCACGAGGGCCGCGATGTTGCGGTCGACGATGCCCGGGATCTCGGGCGGCTCTTTCGGTGTCGTCACGGTGCTCGGCGCGCGGGGCCGTTGCGTTGAGCCCCCGGTTGTGCGCATGTTGCCGCCGCATCGGCGTCGATCTGCGGGCCGGTGCGTGTAGGCCGTTCACGCTGCGCTGCTCGCCCATCCGATCGTAACGATCGTGACGAATCTGGCTGAAACGACCGCCCAGTGGGGGCCGCAGCCCGATTGCACTTTGCGCCGCGGCGTGTCAGAAGCGCTCGTGCACCCGCAGGCAGCGCCACTGCCCCGGCGCCAGCCCGGCCAGCGGCAGGCGCCCGATGCGCAGGCGCTTGAGCGATTCGGGCGCCAGGCCGACGGCCCGGCACAGCGCGGCGATCTGGCCCGGCTCGGGGCCGTGCATCACCACGCGCAGGCCGGTGCGCTCGGGGCTCTGGCGGTTGACGCTGGCGCGGGCCGGGCGCAACTGCTGCAGCACGGCCGCATCGACGGCGCCGGCCACGTCGATCGAGAACTCGTGCTCCACCAGCGGCGCATCGTCGTGCAGGCGGCGGGCCACGCCGGCGACCTGGGTGAAGACGACGAGGCCGCTCTCCTCGGGCGCGAGGGGCGCGACGCAGCGCTGGCCCATGAACAGGCCCGGCAGCGCGGGGCGGCCGTGCAGCGCATCGTCGGCGTCGCGGCGCAACTGCGCCCAGAAGCCGCTGGCCTGGCAGTCCAGGCCGGCCGGCTTGTGCACCAGCAGGGTGGCCGGGGGCAGTGCCTGCGGGCGCGCGCCGGCCGTCACCGTCACGCGCTGTGCAGGCCCCACGCGCTGCTGCGGCAGCGTGGCGGCCAGCCCGTCCACGGTGACGGCGCCCTGGGCGATGAGTTGTTCGGCCTCGCGGCGCGAGCACGACAGCTGCGCGGCGACGCGCTTGGACAGGCGCTCGCCGGCGCCGGAGGGGTCTTCGACGCTCACAGTCGGGTCGGCAGCGCGGCGGGCTGCGAGGGCAGCACGGCCGGCTGCGAGGCGAGTTCGCGGATGCGTTCCACGTGCGCCTGCAGCGAGCGCGCCGCAACGGGCCACAGGTGCCGCGGCGTGTCGGCATACGCGATGGGCAGCCAGTCGTCGATGGTGCCCAGCGGCACGCGGCGCATGGCCGACGCGATCTTCGCCTCGCGCTGCAGCCGGTGCGACTTCAGCTTGGCGATGGCGCCGCGCGCGAAGCCCAGCACATGGCCGTGCGCGGGCAGGATGAAGTCGGCGCGCAGTTCGATGCAGGCCTCGTCGAGCACGTCCAGCGAATCGAGGTATTCGGTCATGTTGCCGTCGGGCGGGTCGATCACCGTGGTGCTGCCGTTGAGGATGTGGTCGCCCGAGAAGAGCAGGCCGTCTTCCTCCAGCACCAGGCACAGGTGGTTGGCCGCGTGCCCCGGCGTGTGGATCACGCGCAGCGTGTGCGTCACGCGCCGGCCGGAGCCGTCTTCCAGCAGCCGGCCGTTGAGCTCGAGCCGCTCCAGGTGATGCAGCGCGCGGTCGGGCGTGAAGCGTGCCGTGTGGCGCGCCGTCGGCGCCGAGGGCAGGCCCAGGATCGGCGGGTTGGTGTCCTTGCACAGCGCCTGCAGCGGCATGGCACCGGGCGCGTGGTCGGCATGCGAATGCGTGCAGACGATGGCGCGGATGTTGCCGTTGGTCGCGCGCCAGAGCCGCCCGACGTGGTCGAAGTCGTTCGGCCCCGGGTCGATGACGACGTAGCCGCTGTCGGCGTCGCCCACGATGTAGCTGTTGGTGCCCGGGCCGGTCATGGCGCTGGGGTTGGGCGCCGTGAGGCGCATCACGTTGCGCAGCAGCGGCACCGGGTACTCGGTCTGCCAGTCGAGCGTGTGCAGCATCTGGCCGTCGGGGCAGGTCAGCGCCAGTTCGCCATACGGGGCTTCGTGCTCCATGTAGCGCTCTTCCTGGCCGGCAAGAAAACCGCCGCGCGGGCAACTGCTCCACAGCGGCTTCTCGCGCGCGCACGCGGCCAGCACGGTGTCGACGGTCTCGAAGGCGGCCAGCCGCCGCAGGGTGCGGATGGTCGGGAAGATCATCGAGAAGCTTCCCGCCTCGTGGCGCTCGAGCGCCTGCGCCGGGCTGACCCAGCAGGGCTCGAACTGCTCGGTCTCGTCGGCGACGGGCTCCTGGCCTTCGGGCATGCGGGCGACCAGGAACAGCACGTCGAAGCGCTTGGGCAGGTCGCGGTCGGTCACCCAGTGGCAGAAGGTGAAGAGCCGGTCCGTCGCCAGCCGCAGGCCGCGCGACGTGCACTGGGCCTGGAAGGCGCCGTCGGCCGTGGCATGCCGGTCCATGGCGGCGACTTCCGCGGCCGAGACGGGGCGCCCGTCCGCGTGCTCGGCCAGCAGCACGCCCAGTTCCTCGAAGCTCTCGCGCACCGCGGCGACGGCGTAGTCGAGTTGGGCGCGGCTCTGGGTGCGGCGGCGCAGGGCGATGCGGCGGGCCTCGCTGTCGGCCTCGTCCACACGGCCGCCGGGAAAGACGTAGGCGCCCGGGGCGAAGCTCGCGTAGTCCGAGCGCCGGGTCATCAGCACCTCCAGGCCCTGGGGACCGTCGCGCAGCAGCAGGACGGTGGCGGCCGGCCGCACGGGCACGGGCTCGCGCGCGGCATGCAGCTGCTGGGTGGGTCGGACCATCCGTGCATTATTCCGCAGGCGCCGGGGCGGGCGCGTGTCAGCGGGCCGGCAGAGCCTGCCAGCGCTTCCGGCGTGGCCACGCGCACCGAAGCGCAGCCAAGCGGCTGCGGCCTCTCTTCTTGGTTGCAAGCAGCATCAATTTGGTAGCAAGGTTAGGCCGCTCGCCAGTGGCGACGTCAACATCCTCGCCAAGAACGTCACCATCAACTTCCGCGCGACGGGGCGACATCGCCGGGGACGGCGCAGACGGACACGCCCATTGGCAGGCATTTGATTGAAGCCGGTATCAAGACGGATAACCAAGGGCAGGCAGTTACGATCGACGGCGGTCAAAACATGACCAATTTCAACCAGACGCTGCGCGCCGATGGAGGGCAGGTGGTAGGCGCGCCTAAGGAGGTTGCGCTAGGAATTTGTGAAATCAACTACGCAATGCCAGGGACACCCGCGGGGAAAATCATTACTAAAACAGTCTATGACCCTGTGGTCTATAGCGACCAGCAAATGGCCGGCATGGCGAATGATGCGGCGGCAATGGCGGCTTATCAATGGACGGTGGGAGTGTTTTAAAGACAGAGTTTGTTACCGTCAATGGCGTGAGGCGGCCGCATGCAGGCCCTCGGCGCCATCAATTTGGCCATGAGCGGCAAGCAGGCCTATTACACGGCCACGTCCCTGGCGAGCACCGGCACGGCCGGCCTGAGCTATGGCGTGAGTGCCAGCAACTGCCAACATATCCAGTCCTAAGAACAAGGACTATCTAACTCGACGAACGGGGCAAATTCTCATTGCGCAGGGTTCTAGGTCGCGAAGATTCGCCGCCGGCCGCCTCTTAGGTGGGTGCATTGCCTCATCACAAATTTTATACAAGGCTTGGACAACGTCGTCCTCATCGAAGTTGGCGATGCCACAGCGGTCACCATGGGGTGGTGATATAAATTAGAAAAATCTTGAATGGACGGAATGCAGGGCAACCAGAGAGTCCTTAAATGTATTCCATGGATCGGGCTTGGCCGCAACGACTTCACCGAACGGAATTATGGCCGGAGCCGGCAGTGGCGCTGTATCGGAGCTTCGCAGCGGTGAGAGATTTTGAGTGATTGCGTCGCTTTGGAAGATGATATAACAGGCGGAAGCGGGAGAGAACTGACATTGGCTGATGTGATGGAGGCCGATTCTGTCGCCTGAGGGGGCAGATAGTTAACAAGAACTGAAACTTTGCAGCTACGCGCTTGAATTCGAATAGCGGTGCAATGAAGCCGTTGGCGGAAGCTGAAATATGTTAAAGATCCGAAAGCGGATATGGGTGAGCAATTTACGCTGGTAGTTGAGCATCACCAGTAAATTTGATCATCGTTTGCAAAAAACTAGATTGCGGAGGCGGAGAGCTTGAATCGTTATTTCTTTGCGGCGCTTGTCGGACTCGCCTGCGCTCATGCCCCGACCCCTGCCCAGCAAACCCCCACCACCCCCAACCCTTCATCGAACAGCAGCGCCAACAAGAGCGCGAACGCGTCCTGCGCGAGCAGAACGAACGCCAGATCGACCAGCGCTTGCCCGCGCCCGAGGCTCGCCCCGTCTCCCGCATCCCCGATGCCGAAAACCCGTGCTTCCGCATCGGCCGCGTGCTGCTCGTCGGCGACGCTTCCGACTCTTTCCAGTGGGCCGTCTCGCCCTCGGTCCTGTCCGGCACCTCCGGTGACGACTCTCCTCTCGGCCGTTGCCTCGGCACCTCCGGCGTCAACGTCGTCCTCGCCCGCGCCCAGGCCGAAGTCATCGCGCGCGGCTGGACCACCACCCGCGTCCTCGCCGCACCGCAGGACCTGACCACCGGCACGCTGACCCTCACCCTGGTCCCCGGCCGCATCGCCGCCATCCGACTGTCTGCCGACTCCACCGTGCCCTTGCTAGGGCAGGGCGCCTTGCTCGCCACCGCCATCCCGGCGTCTCCTGGGGACCTGCTGAACCTGCGCGCCATCGAGCAGGGCCTGGAAAACCTCAAGCGATCCCCCACTGCCGAAGCCGACATCCAGATCGAGCCGTCCTCCGCCCCAAATGCCGCGCCCGGCGAGAGCGACCTGGTCGTCAAGTACGTCCAGTCCAAGAAGTGGCGCCTGTCCTTTTCCCTGGACGACAGCGGCACCGAGACCACGGGCCGCTACCAGGGCGGCATTACCGCCTCGCTGGACAACCCCCTGGGCCTGAACGACCTCTTCTACGTCAACGCCAACCACAACATCGGCCGGCGCTTCTTGCGCGATGCCGACCGCGGTACCGAAGGCCAGACCCTGCACTACTCCGTGCCCTACGGCTGGTGGCTGCTGGGCTTCACCGCCTCCAACAGCCAGTACTTCCAGACCGTCGCCGGCCTCTACGAGGGCTACGTCTACGCCGGCAAGACCAACAACGCCGAGTTGAAGCTCACCCGCATGCTCTGGCGCGACCAGCACCGCAAGACCAGCGCGAGCCTCAAGGTCTGGCGCCGCGAAGCACGCAACTTCGTGGATGACGCCGAGGTACCGAACCAGCGCCGGGTCACCGGCGGCTGGGAACTGGCCGTCAACCACAAGGAGTTCATCGAGACCCGGGCCGGCACCGCCACCCTGGAGGGCACGCTGGCCTACAAGCGCGGCACCGGCGGCCTCGGATCACGCGCGGCGCCGGAGGAAATCGCGTATCGCAACGATCCCAAGGAGCCCTTGGAAGGCACCTCGCGCATGAGGCTCTACACCGCCGAGCTCAGCGCCAACGTCCCCTTCAAGCTCGGCGAACAGACGTTCCGCAACAGCGGGCTGATCCGCGCGCAGTGGAACCGCACGCCGCTCACCCCGCAGGACCGCTTCGCCATCGGCGGCCGCTACACCGTGCGCGGCTTCGATGGCGAGACGAGCCTGATGGCCGAGCGCGGCTGGCTGATCCGCAACGACATCGGCTGGGGCATCGGACAGAGTGGGGCGGAGCTGTACACCGGTCTGGACTACGGCCATGTGGGTGGTCCCAGCACCAAATACCTCTTGGGCAACCATCTGGCCGGCGCCGTGGTGGGCGTGCGGGGGGATTGGAAGAACCTTAACTATGACGTGTTCGTCGGCGCACCGGTGTGGAAGCCCGAGGGCTATCGCACGGCCCGGGTGACGGCGGGGTTCAACCTCAACTACGGCTTCTAGGCCGCTATGCATCCACCACAACGAGAAAAGGACCTCCGTGCCCCGAACAGCGAAGCGGCGTCGACGGCCGATCGCACGCTGCCGGTCGATCGGCCTTCGGCGCATGTCGCGTTCGTCCCTCAGCCTGCAGCAGCGGGTGAACTCGCGCGAGAGGGCGTGGCGTTGACCGCCGAAGACTCGGCAGCCGCCGACTGCTTCATCTTCCAACTGATCGTCACTGATGCCTACGAGATCAGGTTCGAGCTGCACCCGATCGAGAAGCCGCAGCACTTGAGCTTCGACGTCCTGACCGCCGTGCTGGAGCGATCCCGCGTCTTGCTGATGCGTCACGTCCTCGACGACGAGTGCCTCGGTCTCCCCATCGAATGTTGAAAGGCCTTCCACGATGACAACTTCCAAACTCTCCGGCGCGCGCGTGGCGCGTTTCGCCCTCCTGGCCACCACGCTGGCCCTGGCGGCGTGCGCCACCTCGATCAAGCCCCCGGTCACCGGCTACACCTGCTGCAACCTGCATCCGTACTACGACTGGGTGTCCAGCAACAACGTGCTGAGTTCGCAGTTCGTGGCGGCGGGCGAGCCTGCAAGCTACGACTCGATCAAGCGTGGCTACTACGTGTACGGCACCATCGGCGGCCAGTACATCTCCTTGCGGGATGACAACGCGAGATCTTCCGAGGACACCATGCGGTGGATGCGCAAGATCATCGTCGACCAGGACCCTCGCATCGAACTGGCCACCTGGCCGGCCCGCACGCAGGCGGCCGTGCGCAGTGGCAAGGTCGTCCTCGGCATGACCCGGCAGCAGGTCCTGATGGCGCTGGGCTACCCCTCGCCCGCCGACACGCCAAACCTGGCTTCGGGCACCTGGCACTACTGGAGCGCCATCGACGACACGCCGATCGATATCGGCTTCGACACGGCAGGCCTGCTGCGGGACATCAAAGGAAGTCAGCCTTCCATCCGGATGGTGCGCTACCCGGACTGAGGTGCGAGGCACGCAGCGGCAGGTTCAACCACAAGAAGAAGGGAGTTCCTCATGTCCAGAATCGCCATGTTGGCACTGCTGGCTGCCAGCAGCGGCCTCGCAGGGTGCGTGTCACCGACGCCTTCCCGGGCGGCGGGCACCGATGGCATCCGCTTCGGCTACAGCAGTACGAAGCTGAGTGACCAGCTGTACCGCGTGCGCATCGTCAGCACCGGGCGCACGCCGGTGCGATGGGTCGACGCCTTCCTGCTGTATCGCGCGGCCGAAGTCGCCAGGCAAGCCGACGCTCCGGCATTCAGGATCGTCGAGGGAAACGTCGACACCTCGGTGCTCGCGGGCGAAGACCTTTACGATCCTCAGGTGCTCGACCTTGACGCGGCCCTGACGGTGTCCCGAGTCTCGCGCCCATCGGTCCGACACGGCGACGTCCTGGTGGGCCGCGCGCCATCGGCCGACGGCATGCGGCGCACCGCGGGCGCCATGCCCGTCTTCCGCATGCCCCCGCCCGCGCTACCCAAGTACCAACCTCCGGTCGACATCTACACACCTGGCTACGGCCCCGTGCCGTTGCCGGACCGGACGCTCATCGTCGAGCTGCGGCCGGACCTCCAGGGCATCGACGACAAGAGCTTCGTGACGGCCGACGTGCTGGGCAGGCTCGGCCCGCGCATCAAGCGTGCAGCGCGCGAAGACGCGGCACCGAAGCCGGCGGCAGCAATGGCGCTGTGAGCTGGCGCGCAGGCTCGTCCGGATAGAGAGATCGACCGACCGCCGGCGGAGGGTGAGCCGGTCGAGATCGGCTTCTGGACAGCGCTTGCGTGCCACGACCAGGATTGAAGAGGTTCAGGGGGTTGTTCCATGGCACTGCGCGACATCGCGCTGACCGTGCGCGAGGTGGCGCCGGGCGAATTCATCTGGCTGCTGCTTGACGGCGCTGGTGCGCGGGCGGGGGTGTTGTCCTGCGAACTGCGGCAGTCGTCACCGACCCGCTACCCCAGCTACTCCAGCGCGTTGGCGGCGGGCGTGGCCGCCTGGCAGCGCCAGCTGGCGCCTGCTGCGCAAGCAAGCGCAAAAGCAACGCACACGCCGAGTCGGGCGAAGCCCAGGCTCTCGGACTGGGATCTCAAGACACTCGAAGCGAGCCAGAGGTATTTCCGTGTCACCCACGGCGCCGTGAGCGTAGGCCCCGGGATGCATCATGTGGCGATCGTCGAGCCTCTTCGCGCCAGCCGGTTCACCGACGACCACAAGTACCTGGCGCACTGCATCAGGACGCTGTACATCCAGGGCCAGGAAGGCGCGCACGAAGAGGCCACCACCGTGTGGTTGAAGCTTCCGCATGACATGGCCGAGTGGCCCGGCTACATCACACCGGCGTTGCAACGGCTGGCAGGCGCGGGCCTCGGCGTGGTCATCACGCAGGGCAGGAAGTCGTCGCACAACGCGCTGCTGCAGGGCGACTTCGTCGCGGCGTTGCAGGCGGTCGAACATGACGGCTACATCTGGGATCCGATCAGCGGGAAGCTGATGTTCGCGTCGATGCTTCCTCCGGCGCAGGACTGAGTTCGGTCGCGCGAAGGCGCTCGACGGCTGCCGGGCCCGGCAGGCCGTACACAACACGGCGGACTGGTCCTTCCCGCCCTGTCAGGCGCCGGCGGCGCAGCCGCGGCCCTCCTTCAGCGCCTGGGCACGGGCGGCGGTGTCGGGGTGGCTGCTGAGCCAGTCGGCGGCCGAGGGGGTGCGGGTGCCGTCGGTGCTTTTCGGCGCCCCACCGTCCTTCGAGGCGGCCGCTTCGTCCTTGCCGCCCGTGGGCGGGCCGTCGATGTGCATCAGCAGGTCGGCCATCGGCGCGACCGGCAGCCCGGCGCGCTGCATCAACCGGGCGGCGAAGCAGTCGGCCTCGCGCTCGTGGTTGCGGCGGTAGGCCAGGCCCGTGAGCACCGTGCTCGCCATCGACACCACGCTGGACACGTCGCCCAGCGCCAGCCCGAGCCCGACGTTGAGCACGCCCTGCTCGACCACGAGCCGCGTGCCGTGGCGGTGCACCACGTGGCCCATCTCGTGCGCCAGCACGCCGACCAGCGCGTCATCCGCCAGGCCCGCCTTCGCCGCCTCGTTGACCAGCGCGTCGGTCACCACGACCTGGCCGCCGGGCAGGGCGAAGGCGTTGGCCGGCATGCCGGAGCGAAACGCGAGCTCGAAGCGCGGCGTGTAGCCGCGGTAGCGGTGCAGCGACGACGCCTCGCCCGTGCCGAGCTGCGCGGCCAGCGCGTCGAAGCGCGCGCGCAGTGCGGCCTGGCGCTCGGCGGGCAGCCGGCTGGGTTTGAGGAAGCCGTCGTCCAGCTCGCGCATCGCCTCCTGGCTGATCGACTGCTCCCAGCCCAGCGGCACGAAGCGCGTGAGCTGGGTGGCGGCCCAGGGCGTCCCGTAGCGATAGAACAGGGCCAGCGCGAGCACGGCCGCCAGCAGCACGCCGACGAAGACGCGCCAGCGCGTCTGCATGCGCTGGGCCAGGCCCGGACGCGCACCGGCGGCCTCCAGCGCCGCATGCCACTGGGCGCCGTCGTCGATCTCCAGGCTGCCGGCCCGGCGCAGGTCGACCACCACGGTGCGCTGGGCGCGGCTGGGTCGCCAGGCCTCGGGCCACTCGACCTCGTCGTGAGCGAAGAAAGGCGGCGGCACGGCCGTGCCGGGCATGAGCGCATGCAGGCGCAAACCCGGGCCGCGCGGCCCGGGCTCGAGGCCCACGAGCACGGGCTGGGCCTGGCTGCTGCGGCCGTCGTACCAGCGGGCGCGTACGAGCGTGGCGGCGGGGTCGGTCATGGGCCTCTAGCCGATGACATCCAGGCCCAGCGCGTCGGCCACGGCGTCGCCGAAGCCGTCCCTCTGCTGCGCTTCCAGCGTGCCGACCAGGCGGTCGAGCCCGCCCTTGACGTGCAGCGTGACCGACTCGGTCTTCATCTTGTACTCGGCCACTCGCGCGAAGGGCCGGTAGAAGCCCGCCGTCAGCATGTTCAGCAGGATGTTGCGGATCCGCAGCCACACGAAGCTGGCGGTGCGCAGGTCGGTCTTGAAGCGCGCCACGTCGCTCACGCCGATGTTGTTCCACATGAGCTGGAACATGCGCGCCTCGCGATACGCCATGGCGGGCGAAGCGGCGAAGAACATCGCCATGATCAGCACGAACACCGCCACGATCGCGATCACGATGAAGGTGGCACTGCCGCGCTGCGCACCGAGGGCGGCCAGGCCGCCCGACACCAGCGCCGCCACGCCGACGAGCGCCGCGATCGCGACGCCGATGCCCAGCAGCGTGGCCACGAAGAAGCCGACGCTGGCGCCCCAGATGCGCACGAAGTCGCCGAACACCGGCTTCCAGCGGCCGGTCTGCCCGCCGACAGCCGCGCGCATCACCAGCAGGCGCTTGTAGTTGAACTCCAGGCGGATGAGGCACAGCAGGCTCAGCAGCGCCGCCGCCAGCGCGACGCCAGCCATGGGCCAGGTGGGGCGCGGGAAGGGCGGGGTCCTGGGCTGGGCGGGGGAGCTGTCTTCCTCTTCGTCGGCGTCCATGTCGGGGTCGACCTCGGTGGCGCTGGCGGAGTCGGTCTCGCGCGCGGGCGCCGCGGCGTGCACCGGCGCTTGCAGCGCGGCCGGGCCTTGCACCGACGACGCGCCGGCCTGGGGCGCGTCGGGCACCAGGCGCGCGATCGCGAAGCCCGCCACCAGCCACACCGCGGCCAGCGCGAACACCGGCCAGCTCGCGCGGTACACCTCGCCCCAGCCGGCCGTGAAGCGCAGGCGCAGGCCACGCCAGCGCGTGTGGCCGAGGCGGAAGCGCATCGCGCTGCCCCAGAGGAAGGGCGCCAGCACGGCGCCGCCGGTCACGATCGCGAAGTACACGACGTGCTGTCCCGTCTCGGCCGCCACGTTCAGCGCGATGTAGAAGGCCGCCAGCAGCAGGAAGCCGAACACCATGCCGCGGATGCCGGCCGTGAATTCGAGCGGGCTGTCGGCCACCAGCGTGTGGCCGTAGAAGTACTTGATGGTGCGGCGCCGCGCCCAGGGCGTGAACAGCCCGAGCGTGACGATGGTGAGCAGCACGTTGACGATCCAGACGCCGAAGTACACGCCCCCGTCGCCGGTGAAGGCCAGGGGCCAGGCCTCGATGTCGCGCGGGGGCCGGGCCCCTGGGGGCGGGGCTGCGGGCGGCCCGGGCGGCTCGCGTTCGAATTGCGAAAGATCCGGCGCGAAGTCCGGGTTCTGGAATGTCGGTTCTGGCATGCGGCCCCTTCTCCTTTTTTGCTCCTCGAGGGCCGCGAAAGTGTAGTGGCGTGCCATGCCGGGGCGCCCACGATGCGAAGGAAAAGTGCCTGCAGCGCCCGCACTGCAAGCGCCGGCAGCTATCGATTCAGGAGCGCCAAGCGGTGCCGCGGCTCAGGCGGCCGGCGCGCAGCCGGCGGCGAGGGCGTCGTCGATCGCGCTGCGCACCGCGTCCAGCAACAGCGGCTTGCGCAGCACCACCGCGCCTGGCCACAGCAGGGGCAGCAGGCGGTCGACATCGGCATAGCCGGTGAGGATGACCACCGGCAGCCCCGGGTGCAGGCGCCGCAGCTCGCCCGCCAGCGCGGCGCCGTTCATGCCGACCATGCCGAAATCGGCGAGCACGATGTCCGGCGCCGCGGCGGCCACCGCCGCCAGCGCCTGCGCGCCCGCCGACGCGATGCTCACGCGGTAGCCGGACTCGGCCAGCAGCGCGCCGAGCGATTCGCGCACGTGGGCATCGTCGTCGACGAGCAGCACGTGCGCACCTGCGCGGCCGGGCACGGGGCCGCAGGGCGTGGCCGCGCCGGCGGCCTCGGCCGGCGCCGCGGCGCTGTCGACCTCGCGCAGCCACAGCGTGACGGTCGTTCCCTGGCCGGGCGCGCTCGTGATGCGCGCGGTGCCGCCGGCACGCAGCGCGAAGCCGCGCACCTGCGCCAGCCCCAGGCCCGTTCCCTGCGCCTCGCCCTTGGTGGTGAAGAAGGGTTCGAATGCGCGTGCCGCCACGTCCGGCGCCATGCCGGGCCCGTCGTCCTCGAGCGTCAGCACCAGGTAGGCGCCATCGGGCAGCTCGGCGTCGCCGCGCACCGGGGCGCGCCGGGAACCGATGCGCAGCGCGCCGACGCCGTGCTGCGCGTCGCGCGCGTTGATCGCGAGGTTGAGGATGGCCGCTTCCAGCTGGGTCGGGTCGGCGAGGGTCAGCACCTCGGTGTCCTGCAGCCGGAACTGCAGCTGCATCTCGGGCCCGACGGCGCGGCGCAGCAGTTCGCGCATCTGCACCACGCGCGCGGCGGCGGCCATGGGGCGGTACTCCGGCACCTGGTCGCGCGAGAAGTTCAGCAGCTGGCGCGTCAGGTCCGCGGCACTGCGCACGGCGTCCAGGCCGCCCTGCGCGCGGCGGCGCACCACGTTCGGCTGGTCGGCCTTGCGCTCGATGAGCTGCAGGTTGCCGCTCACCGCCTGCAGCAGGTTGTTGAAGTCGTGCGCGATGCCGCTGGTGAGCTGCCCGACCGCCGCCAGGCGCTGGCGCTTGCGCAGCAGGGCGTTGTCGTCGCCGGTGCCGGTCAGGGCGTCGGTCACCTCCTGGCGCAGCGCGGCGGCCTGGCGGTCCTTGCTGCGGTTGGCAGCGCGCAGTTGCAGCAGCGCGGCGGCCTGCCGTGCCAGCGCCTGCAGCGCAGTCACCTGCCCGGCCGACAGTTCGCGCGGCTCGCGGTCGATCACGCAGACGGTGCCCAGCGCGTCGCCCGCAGGCGTGACGATGGGCGCGCCTGCGTAGAAGCGGATGCGGGGTTCGCCCTGAACCAGAGGGTTGTCGACGAAGCGCGGGTCGAGCACCGCGTCGTGCACCTGCATCACCGTGTCGGGGGCCAGGATGGCGTGGGCGCAGAAGGCGTCGCTGCGCGGTGTTTCCGTGGCGGCCAGGCCCGTGCGGGCCTTGAACCATTGCCGGTCGGCGTCGATCAGCGACACCAGCGCGATCGGCGTGCCGCAGACCTGCGAAGCCAGTAGGACGAGGTCGTCGAACACCGCTTCGGCCCCGGTGTCGAGCACCTGCAACGCTTCCAGGGCCGCCATGCGGCGATCCTCGTGGGGCGGCGGCGGGGCGCCTGGTGCACTCATGCCCGGCGGTTTGCGTGCGCGATGCGGCCCGGAGCGGGGCGGCGGCGTGGAGTCTTCGGGGGCGCGAGCATGGTCGATTCTAGGCGGCGGTCCGGACGCGGGATGGTCGGACAACAGCCTCAGATCCGGGCCTGAACGCAGGCTGAACACCCCTGCGCGCGTGCTGCGGCGGTGGCCTACGGACGCCCGCCGTGGCCCGGTGGCACGATGACATGCCAACACCTTCGATCGCCATGCTCATCAACTGCGCCGCCTACCGAGAGGGCCGCAAGCTCGCCGACATCACCCCGGGTGAGATCCCGCAGCACCTGGCCGACCCCGGCACCTTCGTCTGGGTCGCGCTGCACGACGCGAGCGACGAGGAACTGGCGACCCTGCAGCGCGCCTTCGATCTGCACCCGCTGGCGGTGGAGGACGTGCAGCGCGGCCAGCAGCGGCCCAAGGTTGAGGAGTACGGCGAGTCGCTCTTCGTCGTCATGCACCTGCTCGACATCGACGGCGAAGGCGAGCACCGGCGCATCCGCGTCGGCGAGGTCGACGTCTTCGCAGGCCGCAATTACGTGGTGTCGGTGCGCAACCGCAGCGAGCAGAGCCTGGCGCGCGTGCGCGAACGCTGCGAGCGCGAGCCCGAGCTGCTGAAGAACGGCCCCGGCTTCGTGCTCTATGCGCTGATGGACGAGGTGGTGGACCGCTACTTCCCCGTCATCGAGCACCTCGAGGACGAGCTCGAGACGATCGAGAAGCAGATCCTCACCGAGAAGGCCGGGCGCGAGAACATCCAGCGCCTGTACGGCCTGAAGCGCCGCCTGCGCGTGCTCAAGCATGCGGTGGCACCGCTGCTCGAGGCGGCGGGGCGGCTGTACGGTGGCCGGGTGCCGCCGCTGTGCCTGGGCACGCAGGACTATTTCCGCGACGTCATCGACCACCTGGCGCGCATCAACGCCTCGGTCGACGCCATCCGCGACACCGTCGGCGTGGCGATCCAGGTCAACCTGTCGCTGGTCACCATCGCCGACAGCGAGGTGACCAAGCGGCTGGCGGCCTGGGCGGCGATCTTCGCGGTGTGCACCGCCTTCGTCGGCGTGTGGGGCATGAACTTCGAGTTCATGCCCGAGCTGAAATGGCGCTACGGCTACCCGGCGGCGCTGGGCCTGATCGTCGCCGTGTGCGGCTACCTGTACTGGCGCTTCCGCAAGGCCGGGTGGGTGTAGGGATGCTTCGCGCCGCGGGCCTCAGTCCGCCTCGATGTGCGCGGCCTTGACCACCTCGCTCCACTGGGCGATCTGCGCCTTGATCGACGACTCCATCTGCGCGGGGCTCTGGTAGTCCGCCGTCGCGCCCTGTTCCTCGGCCTTCTGGCGGAAGGCAGGCGTGGCAAGAATCTTCTGGATCTCGGCGGACAGCCTGTCGACCACCGGCCGGGGCGTCTTCGCCGGCGCGAACACGCCGAACCAGGAGGTGGCGTCGAGTTTGGGCAGCCCGGCTTCGGCGGTGGTGGGCACCTCGGGCAGGCTCGGCAGGCGCGTCTTGCCGGTGGTGGCCAGCACGCGCAGCTTGCCGGCCTTCACGTGGGGCATGAAGGGCGGCGCGGTGCCGAAGGTCAGGTCCACCTGGCCGGCCAGCAGGTCGGTGAGGGTGGGGCCGGTGCCCTTGTAGGGGATGTGCGTCATCTTGATGCCGGCCTGCTGCTCCAGCATGGCGCCGGTGGCGTGCTGCAGCGATCCGTTGCCCGACGAGGCGTAGTTCAGCTTGCCCGGGTTCTTCTTCGCGTAGGCGATCAGCTCCTGCAGGGTCTTCACCGGCAGGTCGGCGCGCACCACCACGATCTGCGGCGCCGAGAGCACGTTGGCCACCGGCACGAAGTCCTTCGGCTCCCACTGCGGCGTCTGCTTGCTCACCAGCGGCGTGATGACGTGGTAGCCCGAGTACTGCATCAGCAACGTGTAGCCATCGGGTTCGGCGCGCTTGACGGCCGCGGCCGCGATCACGCCGTTGGCGCCGCCCCGGTTGTCGACCACCACACTCTGGCGCAGCGCCTCGCCCAAAGGCACGCCGAGCATGCGCGCGGCGATGTCGGTGGTGCCGCCCGCGGCCGTGGGCACCAGCAGGGTGATGGGGCGGGTCGGGTAGTCGCCCTGTGCGAAGGCCGGCGCGGCCGCGAGGGCGGCCACGGCCAGCATCAGGTGGCGACGGGTGGGGGTGTGGAATCTCATCGGGTGTCTCCTTCGGTGAATGGGTGTTTCAGGCGCGAGCCAGCGCACGCTCGCGCCACTGCGCGAAATCCGGTGGCGGCGCGTGCAGCGCATCGCGCGGCCCCGCTTTCACGAGCTGGCCGGGCACGTCGTGACCGACGAGGGCCGGCAGGCGCGCCGCCGCCGCGATCAGTGCCGGCAGGTCGCAGCCGGTGTCGAAGCCCATGCACTGCAGCGCATGGACGGTGTCTTCGGTGCAGGCGTTGCCGCTGGCGCCGGGCGCGTAGGGGCAGCCGCCCAGTCCGCCGATCGAGGCGTCGAAGCGGTCGGCGCCCGCGTCGATGGCGGCCAGCGTGTTGGCCAGCGCCATGCCGCGCGTGTCGTGGAAGTGCAGGGTCAGTTCGGTGCCCGCGAAACGTGAACGGAAGACGGACACCCGCGCGGCCACCTGAGGCGGAAAGGCCATGCCGGTGGTGTCGCACAGCGTGATGCCGCGCACGCCCAGCGCGACGAAGCGCGCCGCCCAGCCGAGCACCGTGTCGGCCGGCACCTCGCCCTCCATCGGGCAGCCGAAGGCGCAGGAGAGCGACACGTTGACGGGCACACGCGCGCCCTGCGCCAGCGCCACCACGCCCGACAGCGCCGCGAAGGACTGTTCGCGCGTCATGCGCAGGTTGGCGATGTTGTGCGTCTCGCTGGCCGACATGACGAGGTTGAGCTCGTCGGCGCGCGACTCGATGGCGCGCTCGGCACCGCGCAGGTTGGGCACCAAGCAGGTGTAGACCACGCCCGGCACGCGGCGGATCTCGCGCAGCACCACCTCGGCATCGCGCAGGGCCGGAATGGCCTGGGGCGAGACGAAGGCGGTGGCCTCGATCTTGGCCAGGCCCGCGTCGGACAGCGCATCGATCAGCGCGATCTTGTCGGCCGTGGGCACGAACGCCGACTCCATCTGCAGGCCGTCGCGCGGGCCGACCTCCTGCATGTACAGGCGCCGGCCAGCGCCGTTCCAGCACGACGCGTTCACTGCACGATCCCCCGCTCGCGCAGCGTCGCGATCAGCGTGTCGCTCAGGCCCGCGCCGCGCAGCACCGCGTCGGTGTCGTCGCCCAGGTGCGGCGCCGCGCGGCGCACGGTGCCCGGCGTGGCCGAGAGCTTGGGCACGATGCCGGGCACGGCGATGTCGTGGCCGTCGCGCGTGCGCTGGGTCAGCACCATGTCGCGCGCGCGGTAGTGCGGGTCGTCGTGGATGTCGCGGGCGGTGTAGACGCGGCCGGCGGGCACACGCGCCTCGCCCAGCGTGGCCAGCACCTCGTCGAGCGGGCGCGTGGCGGTCCAGGCGCCGATGGCGGCATCCAGCTCGTCCACCCGCGCCACGCGGCCGGCGTTGTCCGCCAGGCCGGGGTCCTGGCCGAGGTCGGCACGGCCGATGGTGTCCATGAGGCGGCGGAAGATGCTGTCGCCGTTGCCCGCGATGAGCACGTAGCCGTCGCGGCAGGCGTACGCGTTGGACGGCGCGATGCCGGGCAGCGCGCTGCCCGCGGCCTCGCGCACCGCGCCGAAGGCGCTGTATTCGGGCAGCAGGCTCTCGGTGACGTTGAACACCGCCTCGTGCAGCGCCACGTCGATCACCTGGCCGGGGCCGCCATGCACGGCACGGTGGTAGAGCGCCATCAGCACGCCGATGGTGCCGTGCAGCGCGGCCAGCGTGTCGCCGATCGACACGCCCACGCGCACCGGCACGCGGCCCGGCTCGCCCGTCAGGTGGCGCAGCCCGCCCATCGCCTCGCCGATGGCGCCGAAGCCCGGGAGGTCGCGGTAGGGGCCGGTCTGCCCGTAGCCCGAGATGCGCAGCATCACCAAGCCCGGGTTGCTGCGCGAGAGCGTCGCGTAGTCCATGCCCCAGCCTTCGAGCGTGCCGGGGCGGAAGTTCTCGATCAGCACGTCGGCCTCGGCGATCAGCCGGCGCGCCACGTCCTGCCCGTCGGGGCTGCGCAGGTCCAGCGCGATGGATTGCTTGTTGCGCGACTGCACCTGCCACCAGACAGAGGTGCCGTCCTGCAGCATCCGCCAGTTGCGCAGCGGATCGCCGCCGCGGGTGCGGGGCTGGCCGGGCGGCGCCGGCGGCTCGATCTTGACGACCTCGGCACCGAACTCGCCCAGCGTCTTGCCGCAGAAGGGGCCGGCGATGAGCTGGCCCATCTCCACCACCTTCAGCCCGGCCAGCGCGCCCGTGTTGTCTTTGCTTGCTGTCATGGGGCAGGATGATCGGCAGGCCCGCCCTGGCCGCAAAGCAGTCATTGGTGAAGGCGCCATCGCCATACGCGATGGCAGGTGGTTGAATGTGGCCATGCGAGTCGACCCCATCTCCCTGCGCCTGTTCGTCGCCATCATGGAAGAGGGCACCATCGCCGCCGCCGGGCGCCGCGAGCACCTGGCGCCCGCCGCGGTGAGCAAGCGCATGGCCGAACTCGAGGGCGCGCTGGGAACGCAGCTGTTCGAGCGCAGCAACAAGGGCACGCAGCCCAGCGCCGCCGCCCACACGCTGCTGGGCCTCGCGCGCGGCGTGCTGCACGGGCTGGACGACCTGGCCGAGTCGATGCAGGGCTATGCGAGCGGCCTGCGCGGCCACGTGCGCGTGGCGGCCAACATCTCGGCCATCACGCAGTTCCTGCCCGACGACCTGCGCGCCTTCCTCGTGCAGGCGCCCCTGGTGCAGGTGCACCTCACCGAGCGCATCAGCACCGCCATCGCCCATGCGGTGGCCGAGAGCACGGCGGATGTCGGCATCCTGCATGCCGGCAGCTACGGCGAACCGCTGACCTTGCTGCCCTACCGGCGCGACGAGCTGGTGCTGATCGCGCCCAGGGACCACGCGCTGGCACGGCGCCGCGGCAAGGTGGCACTGGGCGATGCCCTCGCTTTCGACTTCGTGGGGGCACACCCGGGCAGCGCCATCAACAACCAGCTGCATCGCGCAGCAGCCGAGCTGGGGCTGCCGCTGAAGCTGCGCATCCAGGTCAGCGGCTACGACGCGATGTGCCTGATGGTCGCGGCCGGCCTGGGCGTGGGCATCCTTCCCCGCGGCAGCGTGCGGCTGTACAAGCCGGCGCTGCCGCTGAAGGTCCTGCCGCTCGATGCACCGTGGGTGCAGCGGCAGCTGATGGTGGCGGTGCGATCGCTCGAGTCGCTGCCGCCGGCCGCGCGCATGCTGGTCGACCACCTGGTGGCGGCCGCCTGAGCTCGACAAGAAACCGGGCCGGCGCGTCCGCCCGGTCTGCACAGCGCGCTATCAATAAGGTAGCGATTGCCGCAGCGGCACGCGGGGTCGGGTGGCGTGCGCCATGATCGGCCCGCGTTCCTCTCCCCACGATCCGCCATGCCCGAATCCGCCGCCCCTTCCCTGCTTCTGCGCAACGTCCGCCCGCTGGGCGCCGCGCCGGTCGACGTCCTCGTGCACGGCGAGCGCATCGCCGCCGTCGGCCCCGGTCTGCCGGTGCCGCCCGGCGCGGCGGTGGAGGAGGGCGATGGCGCCCTGCTGCTGCCCGGCCTGGTCGAAGGCCACACCCACCTCGACAAGACCTTGTGGGGCCTGCCCTGGTACCGCAACGAGGTTGGCACGCGGCTGGTCGATCGCATCGACAACGAGCGCGCCTTCCGGCAGGCGAGCGGGCACGACGCGGCGGCTCAGTCGCTGGCCCTGGCGCGGGCGTTTTTGGCCAACGGCACCACGCGCATCCGCACCCACGTCGACATCGACACGCAGGCCGGCCTCAAGCACCTGGAGGGCGTGCTGCGTACGCGCGACGCGATGGCGCGCTGGCAGCAGATCCAGACCGTGGCCTTCCCGCAGTCGGGTCTGCTCGCGCGGCCCGGCACCGCGGAGCTGCTCGACGCCGCGCTGGCCGCCGGTGCGGACGTGCTGGGCGGCCTGGACCCCTGCGCCATCGATGGCGACCCGGTGCGTTCGCTCGACGTGCTCTTCGGCATTGCCGCCCGGCACGGCAAGCCGCTGGACATCCACCTGCACGAGCCGGGCGCGATGGGCACCTTCTCGCTCGGCCTGATCCTGGACCGAACCGAGGCGCTGGGCCTGCAGGGCCACGTGGCCATCAGCCATGGCTTCTGCCTGGGCGACCTGCCGCCCTCGGAGTGCAACGCGCTGCTGGCGCGCATGGCGGCGCTGGGCGTGGTGCTGGTCACCAGCGCGCCGCCCTCGCGCAGCGTGCCGCCGCTCATGGCGTGCCGCGCGGCGGGCGTGACGGTGCTGGGCGGCAACGACGGCATCCGCGACACCTGGACGCCCTACGGCTCGCCCGACATGCTGGAGCGCGCCATGCTCATCGGCCTGCGCTACAACCTGCGGCGCGACGACGAGATCGATGTGGCGCTGGACTGCGTGACCCGCGCGGCCGCGCTGGGCTGCGGTTTCGCGGACCATGGGCTGGTGCCGGGCAGTCGTGCCGAGCTGGTGCTGGTCGATGCGCAGAGCGTGGCACACGCGATCGTCGCGCGGCCGCCGCGGCGCCTGGTCGTGGCGGGCGGTGTCCGCGTGGCGCGCGGCGGTGCGTTGCTGGCCGGGCCGTGGCGCGGCCCCGCGCAGGAGAGTGCTATCGCCGATGCTTCGGGACAGCGTTCAGCCGCGTCTTAGCGCCTGGCCCAGAGCGCGCCGAGGAAGAAACCCAGCCCGGCAACCACCGCCAGCGTGCCCAGCGGATTGGTGACCGCGGACTCGCGCACCTGGTCCAGCACCTCGCCATAGCGCTGCTGGGCGCGCCCGGCCACCTGCCGCGCCTTGCCCTCCAGTTGCGTACCGGCATCGCCGGTGGCGGCGCCGAATGCGTCCTGGACGCGGCCGGCGATGTTCTGCATGGTGCCTTCAGCTTGTTCGAGCATGGTGTCCCTTCAGTGGGCCGAGGCACGATTGCCGCCGGCGCTCGCCCGTGAGCGAGTCGGGGAATCCTAGGCAGGGCCGGCCCGGCAAGGCCGGACGCAGTTGCGCCAGCGCGCGTAGGGCATTTGCCCCAGGCCGCGTGGTTCGGCGCCGGGTGCGCGTCAGTGCCATGCCCGTCCAGGCCGGGGACTTCGTGGTTTGATCGGGGCTCCCACCAGCGCACCATGGACGATGCCGTGACCCCGACCCCAGCCACCCCCGACTACCGCGACGAATTCATGCAGCGCGCGCTCGCGCTGTCTGCCCAGGCGCTCGACACGCCCGGCACCGAGCCCTTCGGCGCCGTGGTGGTCAAGGACGGCCGCATCGTCGGCGAGGGCTTCAACCACTCCGTCGCGCACTGGGACCCGACCTCGCATGGCGAGACCGAGGCGATCCGCGATGCCTGCCGGCGGCTGCAGACGGTGGACCTGTCGGGCGCCGAGCTGTATTCGTCCTGCGAGCCCTGCGCGCTGTGCGTGGCGGCGATGCACATCGCGGGCATCGAGCGGCTGTACTACGCGGCTTCGCTCGCGCAGTCGGGCGAAGCCTTCGAGGGCGTGCCCGCATCGGCGCGCCATCCCATCGACGTCGACCTGCTGCGCAGCGAGGCCGGTGCGCCGCTGCAGTCGCGTCTGATGCGCGCCGAGCAGCATGCGGACGCAGCGGCGGTCGAGATCCTGCGGCGCTGGGCGGCGGCCCGACGCTGAAAAATTCCGAATAAACAGTGCCCACGGCGCCCGTGGAGTGGGCGCAGGCAGCTATCGATTCAATAGCAAGGCGAGGCGTCGAGCCCCTCAGTCCCAGGCCGGCGCCAGGCCCTCTGGGCTGACCAGCCGGTCGCCGCGGTCGAGCGCCGCGATGCGGGCCAGCTCCGCATCGCTGAGCCACAGCACGCGTGCCTGCAGGTTGCTCGCCAGGTTCTCGCGCCGGGTCGACGACGGGATCACCGCGTAACCCGACTGCATCGCCCAGGCCAGCACCACCTGCGCCGGCGTGGCGCCGCGCGCCTGCGCGATCTGCCCGATCACCGGGTCGCCCAGCACCTTGCCGTAGGCCAGGGTCATGTACGAGGTGGTGGGGATGCCCTGCGCCGCGGTGAAGGCCGTCACGGTGCGGTTCTGCAGGTAGGGATGCAGTTCGATCTGGTGCGTGGCGATCTGTGCGGCGCCGACGGCGGCGATGGCCTCCTTGAGCAGCGCGATGTTGAAGTTCGACACGCCGATCTGTCGCGTCAGCCCCTGCGCACGCGCTTCGGCCAGCGCGCCCATGAACTCGGCCACCGCCACGGCGCCGCCGGGGGAGGGCCAGTGGATCAGCGCCAGGTCGACCTGCTCGAGGCGCAGCTTGTGCAGGCTGTCCTTGAGGCTGGCCGCCAGCCGGTCGGCAGCGAGGTGCTCGGTCCAGACCTTGGTGGTGACGAAGAGCTCGTTGCGCGGCACGCCGCTGTCGGCAATGGCCTGGCCGATCGCGGCCTCGTTGCCGTAGATCTGGGCCGTGTCGATGGCGCGGTAGCCCAGCTCGAGCGCATTGCGCACCGAGTCGATGACGACCTGGTCCTTGAGGCGGAAGGTGCCGAGGCCGAAGGCGGGGACGGAGGGGGCGTTCATGGGGCGGGTCCTTGAAAGGAGTCAACAGCCCACAGTGTGGCCGCGAGTCCTTTGCAGAAAAACACCGTGATCGGCCAAAGATATTTGCCGGCGAATCAATAATCGCCCCCATGAAGACGACGCTGGACGAGCTGCAGGCCTTCACCGCCGTGGTCGACACCGGCTCCATCAGCGCCGCGGCCGCGCAACTGGGCCAGACCGTGTCGGGCGTGAGCCGGGCGCTGGGCCGGCTGGAGCGCAAGCTCGCGACCACGCTGCTGCGCCGGACCACGCGGCGCATCGCGCTGACCGAAGAGGGCCAGGCCTTCCTCGCACGCGCGCGGGCGATCCTGCTGTCGGTCGACGAGGCCGAGGAACTGATGGCCGCGCGCCGCCAGCAGCCGGCGGGCCGGTTGCGCGTGAACGCCGCCACGCCCTTCATGCTGCATGCCATCGCGCCGCTGGCCGCGGATTTCCGCGCCGCCTACCCGCAGATCGCGCTGGAGCTCGACACCGACGAGATGAACATCGACCTGCTGGCGCGCCGCACCGACATCGCCATCCGCATCGGGGCGCTGCGCGACTCGACCCTGCATGCGCGGCCGCTGGCCAGCAGCCGCGTCCGTGTGCTCGCCAGCCCGGCCTACCTCGCGGCAGCGGGCCGGCCCACCACGGTGGCGGCGCTGGCACGCCACACGCTGCTGGGCTTCACCCAGCCCGAGTCGCTCAACCGCTGGCCGCTGCGCGGCGCGCATGGCGACGAGTGGGCGGCGACGCCGGCCATCACCGCCTCCAGCGGCGAGACGCTGCGCCGGCTGGCGCTGGCCGGCGCCGGCATCGCCTGCCTGTCGGACTTCATGACGGCCGGCGATCGGCATGCGGGCGACCTGGTGCAAGTGCTGGCCCGCGACACGGTCGACCTGCGCCAGCCGGTGCACGCCGTGTACTACCGCAACACCGCGCTGGCGGCGCGCATCGAGTGCTTCCTGGACTTCGTCGAAGCCCGGTTGCGCACTATGTCCTGGAACGCGCGTTGAAGCTTCGGGCCGGACGCTCTCGCGTCACGGGAGCTGGCTAGCATCCGACGTCCTGTCCTTCGTCCGCCGAGCCGTGCCATGACGTCCATCGCTTCCTCCCTGGCCGCCGGCCGCCGTCTCGCCCTCGTCGCCGGCGCGCTCGCCGCCGCGCTGGCCGCGGGCTGCCAGACCCGCGGCGACGTGCGACCGCTGTCGTCCGAAGCCCCGCCGCCGCCCGTGTTCGCCCCGCCGCCCGAGAGCTGCCAGGCCGCCAGCGCCCGATTCGCCCTGGGCCGCCAGATCACCGCGCCGCTGCTCGAGGAGATGCGCTCGCGCGCCGGCGCCCGCTCGGCGCGCACGGCGGTCGCGACCGATCCCGCGATGGGCGTGGACGTGCAGCGGCTGGTCGTCGACATCGAGCCCTCCGGGCGGATCCTCGGCCTTCGCTGCGGTTGAAGAATGCAGCGGCACCCGCCGATCGGCCGCGCCGGATAATCGGCGGATGCGCATTCGCTTCACCAAGATGCAAGGGGCCGGCAACGACTTCGTCGTGCTGGACGAAACGCGGGGCCAGCTGGGCCTCACGCCCGGGCAATACCAGTTCCTGGCCGACCGGCATTTCGGCGTCGGCGCCGACCAGATCCTGACGGTGCGGCCCTCGCCCGCGCCCGAGGTGGACTTCCAGTACGTGATCCACAACGCCGACGGCGGCGAGGTGGAGCAGTGCGGCAACGGCGCGCGCTGCTTCATGCGCTTCGTGCGCGAGCGTGGCCTGACCGACAAGGACGAGGTGCGCGTGCAGACGCTCTCGGGCGTGATCGCGCCGCGCATGAACCCCGACGGTCGCGTGACGGTCGACATGGGCCCGCCGGTCTTCGACCCCGCGCGCGTGCCCTTCGACACCGCGGGCCTCGATCCGCAGCCCGACGGTTCATGGGAAAAGTGGCACCTGGCCCTTTCCACGCGGGCGGAAGGCGCTATCGTTTCCGTAGCGATCCTGTCCATGGGCAACCCGCACGCGGTGCAGGTCGTGGACGACGTGGACAACGCGCCGGTCGCCACGCAGGGTCCGCTCATCGAGCACCACCCGCGCTTTCCGCAGCGCGTGAACGCCGGCTTCCTGCAGGTCGTCGATCGCACCCATGCCCGCCTGCGCGTGTACGAGCGCGGCGCTGGCGAGACCCTGGCCTGCGGCACCGGCGCCTGCGCCGCGGTGGTGGCGGGCATCCGGCTCGGCCTGTTCGAACGCCGTGTCGACGTCGAGACGCGCGGCGGCATCCTGACCATCGAATGGGCAGGCGAGGGCTCGGCGGTGTTCATGACCGGCCCGGCCGTGACGGTGTTCTCCGGCGAGATCGACGTGCCCGAAGGCATCTGAAGAACCCACGCCCCTCTTCCTTCAAAGACAACGACGACGCCATGAATCCCATCACCGAGGACGACATCGCCAACTACCTCGCGAACACGCCGGACTTCTTCGAGCGCCATGCGCAGCTGCTGGCGCACGTGCAGCTCACCAGCCCGCACGGCAGCCGCGCGGTGAGCCTGCAGGAGCGGCAGGCCGAGATGCTGCGCGAGAAGATCAAGGCGCTGGAGCACCGCATCATGGACATGGTGCGAGCCGGCACCGAGAACGTCGTCACCGCCGACCGCCTCCAGCGCTGGACGCAGAGCCTGCTGACCTGGCGCGACCCGCGCGGCCTGCCGTGGGAGATCATCAACGGCCTGCACCAGCAGTTCATGGTGCCGCAGACCGGCATCAAGCTGTGGGACCTCGATCCGGCGTACGCGCAGGAAACCTATGCCCAGCAGGTGAGCGAGGACCTGAAGGCGCTGGCCACCTCGCTGACCACGCCCTACGTGGGGCTGAACTCCGGCTTCGAGGCGGCGTCGTGGCTCAACGACCCGCAGCAGGCCGTGTCGCTGGCGCTGATCCCGCTGCGCGCCGAGCCGGAGCAGCCGGCCTTCGGCCTGCTGGTGCTGGCCTCGCCCGACGCGCAGCGCTACAGCGCCGAGATGGGCACGGACTTCCTGGAGCGCATCGCGCAGCTCGCGTCGGCGGCGCTGTCGCGGCTGCGCGCTTGACCGGCCCGGGTCGTCGCCGGCGCTGGGCGCGGGCGTTTCTCGCCATCGCCGCGCTGGGCCTGGCGGCGGGCGCGGCCATCCACCTGACGGTGACGCGCCACGGCGCACATGTCGTCGCGCACCCACCCGCGCATGACGCCGATGCCGCGCTCGTGCTGGGCAACCGCGTCTGGCTCGACGGCGCACCCAACCCCTGCCTGGCGGCGCGGGTCGATGCCGCAGTGGCGCTGGCCCGCGCCGGCCGCGTGCCCCTGCTGGTGATGAGCGGCGGCGTCGACCACGAGGACGGTCGCATCGAGGCCGAGGCCATGGAAGGCCTGGCCCGCGCCGCGGGCTATGCCGGCCTCGTGCTTCGCGAGGCGGTGTCGCAGTCCACGCGCGAGAACCTGCTCCTGTCGCGGCCCGTGCTGGAGGCCGCAGGCGTGCGGCGGGTGATCGTCGTCACCGAGCCCTCGCACCTGTGGCGCACGCGGCAGCTCGCGGCCGGCAGCGGCTTCGACCGCGCCTTCGACGTGCAGTACGCGGCCGCGCCGGCGCCCTGCCGCCGCTGGGACCGCGCCGCGCGGGCCGCGTTGCGGGAGGTCGCCGCGGTCGTGAACAATGCCATCCGTGGTGACTACTGACCCTGCCGCCGGGCACGACGCCGACCGCGATCCGTGGATCGAGGCCTACATGGCGTACGTGCGCGTGGAGCGCCGCCTGGCGGCCCGCACCGTCGAGCTGTACGCGATGCATCTGGCCGCGCTGCAGGCGCGCGCCGCCGAATCGAAGCTCGCGCTGGCGCAGGTGCAGCCCGCGCACATCCGGCGCTGGATGGCGCAGATGCACGGTGCCGGCCACGCGCCGCGCGGCATCGCGCTGGTCCTCTCGTGCTGGCGCAGCTTCTACCGCTGGCTGGGGCAGGGCGGCCACGTGCCCGCCAACCCGGTACAGGACGTGAAGGCGCCCAAGGCCGCGCGCCCGCTGCCCAAGGCACTGGGCGTGGACGACGCCGTCCGCCTGGCCGAGCACCACGATGCGGACGCCGACCCCTGGACCGAGGCGCGCGACCGCGCCATCGTCGAGCTGCTCTACGGCTGCGGCCTGCGGGTGAGCGAGCTGGTCGGCCTCGACGCCCGGCCGGGCAAGGACGCGCGCGGCTGGATCGACCTGGATGCCCTGGAAGCCAGCGTGCTGGGCAAGGGCAGCAAGCGCCGCAGCGTGCCGCTGGGCACGAAGGCGGCCGAGGCCCTGCGCGCCTGGCTGGATTGCCGCGACACCTGCGTGGCGCTTCCCGAAGCCGCACAGCGTGATCCGGCCTCCGCCGCGGCCCTCTTCATCGGCCCCAGGGGCATGCGCCTCACGGCGCAGGCGGTGTGGAAGCTGCTGCGCGCGCGCGGCATGCAGGCCGGCCTGTCGGCGCCGGTGCACCCGCACATGCTGCGCCACTCCTTCGCCAGCCACGTGCTGCAGTCCAGCGGCGACCTGCGCGCGGTGCAGGAACTGCTGGGCCACGCCAGCATCGCCACCACCCAGGTGTACACGCGGCTGGACTTCCAGCACCTGGCCAAGGCGTACGACGCGGCCCATCCCAGGGCGAAACTCAAGAAAGACACATGAAGGTCCTGCGCCTGAAGCCCGGCAAGGAGCGCTCGCTCCTGCGCCGCCATCCCTGGATCTTCGACGCCGCCATCGCCAAGGGCGGCGGCGATGCGGGCGAGACGGTGCGCGTGGAGTCGCACGACGGCCGCTTCCTGGCCTGGGCGGCGTACAGCCCGGCGTCGAAGATCCGCGCGCGGGCCTGGAGCTTCGACGAGAAGCAGCGCATCGACGCTCCTTTTTTCATAGCGCGTTGCGCAAGCGCAGTGGGCGCCAGGGCGCTTTTTGGCATCGAAAGCGATGGCGTGCGGCTGGTGCACGGCGAGGCCGACGGGCTGCCCGGGTTGATCGTGGACCGCTATGGCGACACGCTGGTGGCGCAGTTCGGCTCGGCCGGCGTCGAGCGCTGGAAGAGTGTGCTGGCCGACGCGCTGCTGCAGGCCACGGGCCTCACGCGGCTGTACGAGCGCTCGGATGCGAGCGGGCGCGAGCGCGAGGGCCTGCCGCCGGTCACGGGCTGGCTGCGCGGCGAGGGCCCGACCGAGCTGTCGATCCGCGAGCACGGTTGGCAACTGACGCTGGACATCGCCACGGGTCACAAGACCGGCTACTACCTCGACCAGCGCGACAGCCGCGGCCGTTTCGCGCGGCTGGCCGCGCAGCGGCGCTTCGCCCGCGTGCTGAACTGCTACTGCTACACGGGCGGCTTCACCGTCGCGGCGGCGAGCGGCCTGGCGTCGGTGGGCGCGCTGGCGGGTGCCGAGCTGGTGTCGGTCGATTCGTCGCTGCCGGCGCTGGAGCGCGCCCGGTCGCACCTGGCGCTCAATGGCCTGGACGGCGCGCGCACCGAGTTCCTCGACGCCGACGTGAACGCGACGCTGCGCCGCTTCATCGACGAGGGCCGCCAATTCGACGTCATCGTGCTCGACCCGCCCAAGTTCGCGCCCACGGTGGCGCATGCCGAGCGCGCTGCCCGCGCCTACAAGGACATCAATCGCCTGGCCTTCAAGCTGCTGCCGCCGGGCGGCGTGCTGCTGACCTTCAGCTGTTCGGGCGGCATCTCGGCCGACCTGTTCCATAAGATCGTCGCCTCGGCCGGCCTCGATGCCGGCGTGGACGGCTACATCGCCGAGCGCTTGGGCGCGGCGCCCGACCACCCCATGACCATCGAATTCCCGGAAGGGGAGTACCTCAAGGGGCTGGTGGTGGTGCGCAAGCCCTGAAATACGGCAAAGGCGGACATCCGTACGCGAAGGGCGCCAAGGTCTCGCGAAGAACGCGAAAGAAACCCACTTTCTTGATAGCTTCCTTTTTCGGCCTTCGCGGGACTTTCGCGCCCTTCGCGTACGGATGTCCGTATTCCCTGCGCCCCACACCCCATTACCGCTCGTCCTAAACTTTCGACCCTTTCCCCCGGAGCTTCCCCATGGCCCTCATCCCCGCCACCATCCTCACCGGCTTCCTCGGCTCCGGCAAGACGACCCTGCTCAAGCGCATCCTGACCGAGGCGCACGGCCAGAAGATCGCCGTGATCGAGAACGAGTTCGGCGAGGAGAACATCGACTCCGACATCCTCGTGACCGAGAGCAAGGAGCAGATCGTGCAGATGAGCAACGGTTGCGTGTGCTGCACCATCCGCGAGGACCTGCGCGAGGCGCTCCAGTTGCTGGCCGCCAAGAAGCGCCAGGGCCTGCTGGACTTCGACCGCGTGGTGATCGAGACCACCGGCCTGGCCGACCCCGGCCCGGTGGCGCAGACCTTCTTCATGGACGACGAGATCGCCGAGAGCTATCTGCTCGACTCGATCCTCACGCTGGTGGACGCCAAGCACGCCGCCCAGCAGCTCAACGACCGCCAGGAAGCGCGCCGCCAGGTGGGCTTCGCCGACCAGATCTTCCTGTCCAAGACCGACCTGGTGGCCGCCGAGGAGGCCGATGCGCTGATCCACCGCGTCAAGCACATGAACCCGCGTGCGCCGATCCAGAAGGTGCACTTCGGCGAGGTGCCGCTGGCCCAGGTGTTCGACCTGCGCGGCTTCAACCTCAACGCCAAGCTCGACATCGACCCGGACTTCCTCAAGGAAGACGACCACGACCACCACCATGACCACGACCATGCGCACGGCGAGCATTGCGACCACCCCTCGCACGCGCACGAAGGCCATGGGCACCACCACCACGTCGACGACGACGTGAAGAGCTTCGTCTACAAGGCCGACCGGCCCTTCGACCCGGCCAAGCTCGAGGACTTCCTGGGCGCCATCGTCAACATCTACGGCCCGCGCATGCTGCGCTACAAGGGCGTGCTCGACATGAAGGGCACGTCGCGCAAGGTGATCTTCCAGGGCGTGCACCAGCTCATGGGCAGCGACCTGGGGCCCGAGTGGGCTGAGGGCGAGCCGCGCCAGAGCCGCATGGTGTTCATCGGCATCGAGCTTCCGCGCGAGATCCTGGAGCAGGGCCTGGACCAGTGCCTGGTCTGAGCGTCGGCGCAGGGCGCTGAAGCCCTCCCCAGCCTGGGGTGCGCCCCGGTCTGGCGGCCGAATTCTTTCTCTATACAATCGCGCGCCTGTTCCGGGAGCCGCCTCCCGCCACGCGAGTGGCGGGCCAGGCTTTCGGCGCAGTTTGGCGCACGTCCGTGGCCTTGTTCGGGGGTATAACCCCGTGAGCCGCCACTGGCACGCACCCCTGACAACGTCGGCGACCGCGAGGCATCCGCCCGCAGGACGCCCTTGGGAGGAGACAGCACCAGTGACAGCGCGTTCCAGCCAATCCAAGGAGCCAGCGACCGTGAAGAAACCCGCCGCCAAGGCCACGCCCGCGACCGCCGCCAAGGCGCCGGTCCGCAAGCCGGCTGCGCCTGCCGCGGCCAAGGTGCAGGACGCGCCCAAGCCCGCAAAGGCCGCCGCCGCCCCGGCACCCGTGGTCGCTCCGGCGCCGGCCCCCGCCCCCGGGGTGCCCCCGCGCGCGCGAGCCTCGGCCCGCCTGACGCAGTTGACCGTTCCATCCATGCCGCAGGCGGTGGCTTCCACCGCCGCCAAGGCCAGCTTCACACAGACCATGTCCACCGCCCTCGTTCCGCCGCCGCCCATGGCTGTCAAGAAAGATCCCAAGCTCGCGAACAACTGGAAATCCAAATCGGCCGAGGAACTGACCGACGCCGAGGTCATCGCGATGCCCGACAGCGAGTACATGAACGACAAGCAGATGGCGTTCTTCCGCCTGAAGCTGCAGCAACTCAAGCAGGGCATCCTCGACAACGCCGGCGAGACGACCGAGCACCTGCGCGAGGACACCGTCGTCGTGCCCGACCCGGCCGACCGCGCCACCATCGAGGAAGAGCACGCCCTGGAGCTGCGCACCCGCGACCGCGAGCGCAAGCTGCTCAAGAAGATCGAGCAGTCCATCGCGCGCATCGACGCCGGCGACTACGGCTACTGCGACGAGACGGGCGAGCCCATCGGCGTCGGCCGCCTGCTGGCGAGGCCCACCGCCACGCTGTCGCTCGAGGCCCAGCAGCGCCGCGAGCTCAAGCAGAAGATGTTCGGGGACTGAGGTCCCGACACCGATCCGACCGATCCGACCGACCGCCCGATGGCCAAGGAAGACGGCAACCGCCTCCTGTCCAAGGTGGCGAAGTTCGTCCGCAATCCGCTGAAGGATTGGTCGGAGCTCGACGCTTCTTCCGAGGGCCAGGAGGCGCCGGCTGAGACCGGCTACAGCCGCGAGGCGCTCAAGGAGATGATCGAGCGCCGCCAGCGCAACGATTTCGTGCGCCGACGCGAGTTCGACATGCTGCGCAAGCTGCGCCAGCGCGAAGCGGCCGGCGCCCGTGAGCAGGGCGGCTCGCCCTCGTCCTTCAACCTCAACACTTCCGGCAAGACCGATGGCCGGGCGCTGACGCTCAAGAAGATCGACGAGATCGAGGAGCAGATGTCGCAGCAGTGGTGGAAGGGGCGTCCGCAGGGCGAAGGTGCGAACGGGGCTGCGGGTTCGGCGCCCGACCCGCTGGCGGCCCAGCACGCCCGCGCCTACGCCGACACCGCGCCCGGCATGCCGCCGCCGCTGCAGGCCGATTCGGAGCCTGTCGCTTTCCCCGTGGGCGCATCGCAGTTCGCCGCGGAGACGGCGCTGGACCAGGCGGCGATCCGCTTCGCGCACGGCGACGACGCGGGTGCCGAAGCCATCCTGCTGCAGGCCGTGGCCGGCAGCGGCCTCTACGCCGACCACGAAGAGACCTGGCGGGCGCTCCTCGACCTCTACCGGGCCACGGGCGATGCGGAGAAATTCGGTGCGGCCAGCACCCGCTACGCCCAGCGCTTCAAGCGGCCGGCGCCCGAGTGGGTATCGCTGCGCCTCCTCGCCCGCCACGTGCAGGTCGGTGCCGAAGCGCATCCGGACAGCGGCGTCGACTGGTACTGCCCCGCCGAACTGAACCGCGACAGCCTGGTCGACCTGACGCAGGCCCTCTCGCGCGCCGGCGCCGTGTGGCGCATCGACTGGCGTGCGCTGGGGCGCATCGATCCGACGGCGGTCGCGCCGCTGGCAACCCTGTTCGCGCATTGGGGCGACTCCCCCGTGCAGCTGCGCTTCGCGGGCGCGGAGCGGCTGGTCGGCGTCCTGGCCGAGGCCACGCCGCTCACCGACCGCAGCACCGACCTCGCCTGGTGGCAGCTGTACCTGGCCGTGTTGCGTGCCATGCATCTGGGCGAGGACTTCGAACTGGTCGCGCTCAACTACTGCATCACCTACGAGGTATCGCCGCCTGCCTGGCAGGAACCGGTAGGCCAGTACGCCTCCCTCGACGCACCTCGGCAAAGCCGTCCTGGCGGCTTGCGCATGATGGACGATGCGCCGACCGCCGACGCGCCGCACGCCCAGCCGGCCCGGCTGTCGGGCGAGCTCACGGGCGAGTCGGCCGGGACCTGGCAGCGGCTCGATGCCGAACTGGCCGAGGCGCAGGCGCCTGCCATCTCGTGTGCGGCCCTGGTACGGGCCGATTTCGCCGGCGTCGGCGCCCTGCTGACGTGGGTCATGGCGCGCGACGCCCGGGGCCAGCGCGTCGAGCTGGTGGACCTGCATCGCCTGCTGCTTGCCCTGTTCCGTCTCGCGGGCGTGGCGGACCATGCCCTGCTGAGCCCGCGCCACTGACCGACGGCGTCGGCGCGCGCCGTGCGCCGGCCCTTGCAACCGCCCCGGGCGGCCCCATGTCCCTACGATGGAACAGTTTCACGGAACCACCATCGTCAGCGTCCGCCGCAAGACCCCCCAGGGCGACCAGGTCGCCATCGGCGGGGACGGGCAGGTCACGCTTGGCAACATCGTCATCAAGGGGTCGGCGCGCAAGGTGCGCCGGCTCTACCACGGCAAGGTGCTGGCGGGGTTCGCGGGCGCCACGGCCGACGCCTTCACCCTGTTCGAACGCTTCGAGGCCAAGCTCGAGAAGCACCAGGGCCACCTGGCCCGCGCCGCCATCGAGCTGACCAAGGACTGGCGCACCGACCGCGTGCTGCGGCGGCTCGAGGCGATGCTGGCGGTGGCCGACGCGACCACCTCGCTCATCATCACCGGCAACGGCGACGTGCTGGAGCCCGAAGGCGGCATCGTGGCCATCGGCTCGGGCGGCGCCTATGCGCAGTCGGCGGCCAAGGCGCTGATCGACAACACCGAGCTGCCGGCGCACGAGGTGGTGAAGAAGTCGCTCGAGATCGCGGGCGAGCTGTGCATCTACACCAACATGCACCACACGGTCGAATCGCTGTAGCCCATACGGGCGTCCGCACGCGAACAACGCGAAACCACGCGAAGTTTCGCGAAAGAGAGCCATCTCGAATCTCTGGATTTCCCTTTTGCGTCCTTCGCGCACGGAAGTCCGAACCCGCCTCCAGCAATTGACAGGCCCACCCATGTCCATGACCCCCCAGGAAATCGTCTCCGAACTCGACAACCACATCGTCGGCCAGCCGCAGGCGAAGCGTGCCGTGGCCATCGCGCTGCGCAACCGCTGGCGCCGCCAGCAGGTCGACGACAAGCTGCGCCACGAGATCACGCCCAAGAACATCCTCATGATCGGCCCCACGGGCGTGGGCAAGACCGAGATCGCCCGGCGGCTGGCGCGCCTGGCCGATGCGCCCTTCATCAAGGTCGAGGCCACCAAGTTCACCGAGGTCGGCTACGTGGGCAAGGACGTCGATTCGATCATCCGCGACCTGGCCGAGATCTCGGTCAAGCAGACCCGCGAGGCCGAGAGCGCCAAGGTCCGCATGCGGGCCGAGGACGCGGCCGAGGAGCGCATCCTCGACGTGCTGCTGCCGGCCGCGCGCGATGCCGAGGGCCGTGCCACCGGCGACAGCGCCAACGCGACGCGCCAGGCGTTCCGAAAGAAGCTGCGCGAGAAGCAGCTGGACGACAAGGAGATCGAGATCGAGGTCGCCGACGTCCGAGCGCCGCTGGAGATCATGGGCCCGGCCGGCATGGAGGAGATGACCGAGCAGCTCAAGGGCATGTTCAGCCAGTTCGGTCAGGGCAAGCGCAAGACCCGCAAGCTCAAGATCGCCGAGGCGCTGCGCCTGCTCACCGACGAGGAGGCGGGCAAGCTGCTCAACGAGGACGACGTGCGCGCCCAGGCCATCGCCAACGCCGAGCAGAACGGCATCGTCTTCATCGACGAGATCGACAAGGTGGCCACGCGCAGCGAGGCGCAGGGTGCCGACGTGTCGCGCCAGGGCGTGCAGCGCGACCTGCTGCCGCTGGTGGAGGGCACGGCCGTCACGACCAAGTACGGCGTGGTGCGCACCGACCACATCCTTTTCATCGCCAGCGGCGCCTTCCACCTGAGCAAGCCGAGCGACCTGATCCCCGAGCTGCAGGGGCGCTTTCCGATCCGCGTCGAGCTGCAGTCGCTGTCGGTCGCCGATTTCGAGAGCATCCTGACGCAGACGCGGGCCTCGCTCGTCAAGCAGTACCAGGCGCTGCTGGCGACCGAGGGCGTGACGCTGGAGTTCACGCCCGACGGCATCACGCGCCTGGCCAGCATCGCCTTCGACGTCAACGAGCGCACGGAGAACATCGGCGCGCGGCGGTTGTCGACGGTGATGGAGCGGCTCCTGGACGAGGTGAGCTTCGATGCGGCGCGCCTGCAGGGGCAGAGCGTGCGCATCGACGCATCCTACGTCGACGCACGGCTTTCGGAAGTCAGCCACGACGAGGACCTTTCGCGCTTCATCCTCTGACACGGCCGGTTTGCCGGCGCGCTTGAAGCATCACTTTCAGTGCGCCGGCTAAGTGCTTACTTTCAAACGACTTTTCGCTCCAAATCTTTTTGCGAAATCATCGCTAAGTCGTTGATTCCATTACAAAAAATAGCGCGACCGAACCGTTGTGCCCCAGGCGTTTCCTGCTACAGTGCAAAAAAGTGCAGTTAAGTGGGAAAAAGTGTCGGCAAACCCCGTCCCGGGGCCCGGCAACTGCCAAATCGGGGTTTCGTGGTCGTGTTTCAGGGCGCTTCATCGCTGAGTCTGGATGCCAAGGGGCGGCTGTCCGTGCCGACCCGGCATCGTGACGTCCTGCTCGCGACGGCCGCCGGCCAGCTCACCATCACGCGGCACCCCCACGGCTGCCTGATGATCTTCCCGCGTCCCGAATGGGAAAAGTTCCGCGACAAGATCGCGGCGCTGCCCATGAACGCCCAGTGGTACAAGCGCCTGTTCCTGGGCAACGCCATGGACGTCGAGATGGACGGCACCGGCCGCGTGCTGGTGTCGCCCGAATTGCGCGCCGCCGCCAACATCGCGCGCGACACCCTGCTGCTGGGCATGGGCACGCATTTCGAGCTGTGGGACAAGGCCACGCACGACGCCAAGGAAGCCGAGGCCCTCGCGGCCATGGACCCGCAGGCGCTGCAGGACCTCGCGTTCTGATGGGGTCCGAGCTTGAGCCTTCCTCTGACCCACACGACCGTGTTGCTGAACGAGACGGTCGACGCCGTCCTCGCAGCGGCGCCCACCGCGCCCGAGGGCGGACACCTGGGCACCTTCGTGGATGCGACCTTCGGCCGCGGCGGGCATGCGCGGCTGCTGCTCTCGCGGCTGGCGCGCGAGGGCCGGCTGATCGCGTTCGACAAGGACGCGGAAGCGGTGGCCGAAGCAGCGCGCATCCCCGATGCGCGTTTTTCCATCCGGCACGAGGGCTTCGCGGCGCTGGGGGCGCTGCCACCGGGCAGCGTGGCCGGCGTCCTGATGGACCTCGGTGTCAGCTCCCCGCAGATCGACGACCCCGCACGGGGTTTTTCTTTTCGTTTCGACGGCCCGCTGGACATGCGCATGGACACCACGCGCGGCCAGAGCGTGGCCGACTGGCTGGCAACGGCCGAACCACAGCAGATTGCAGAGGTGATTCGTGACTATGGCGAAGAACGGTTTGCTGTTCAGATTGCAAAGGCGATTGCTGCTCGCCGACAGGAACGGGGCCCAATTTCAACCACCGCCGAACTGGCCGAGCTCGTGGCTGGCACGGTCAAAACCCGCGAGCCGGGCCAGAACCCTGCAACGCGCACATTTCAGGCTCTTCGGATTTTCATCAACGCCGAGCTTGAAGAGCTGCAACAGGCGCTAGAGGCGAGCCTGACCGTGCTGCAACCCGGAGGCCGGCTGGCGGTGATCAGCTTCCACTCGCTGGAGGACCGCATCGTCAAGCAGTTCATCGCCACGCATTCGCGCGAGGTCTACGACCGGCGCGCGCCCTTTGCCGCGCCCAAGGCGATGAGGCTCAAGGCGCTGGGGCGCATCAAGCCTTCCGAGGCCGAGGTGCAGGCCAACCCGCGCGCGCGCAGCGCCATCCTGCGCGTGGCCGAGCGCACCGAGGCCGAGCCCGCCGGAGGCGCCCGATGATCACGCGCCTGAACCTGCTGCTGCTGCTGGCCGTGCTCGGCACCGCCATGTTCCTGGTGCACACGCAGTACCAGTCGCGCCAGCTCTACACCCAGTACTACAAGGCGCAGAGCGAGTCGCGCGTGCTGGAGACCGAGTTCGAGCGCCTGCAGGTCGAGAAGCGCGCCCAGGCCACGCCCCTGCGGGTCGAGCGCCTCGCGAAGGAGCAGATCAAGATGCGGACCACCACGCCGGCGATGACGCTCTACGTGCGGCCGGACGGCAGCGTGATCCCGGCCGTGCCGCCGGCGCCGCCCGCTGCGCCTGCCGCCACCGGCGCCGCCGGCGCGCGCCCGGCGGCCGCCTCGGGGAGGACGCGATGAGCACCGGCCGCAGCGTGCGCTACACCACCTCTCCGCTGCTGGCGAGCAAGACGCCCGTCTGGCGCAGCAAGTTCATCGTCGCGGCCATCGGCTTCGGCTTCTGCGTGCTGGCCGGGCGCGCGGTGTACGTGCAGGTGATCGGCAACGACTTCTTCCAGCGCCAGGGCACGGTGCGCTTCGAGCGCACGCTGGAGCTGCCGGCCAACCGCGGCCGCATCCTCGACCGCAACGGCCTGATCCTCGCATCGAGCGTGATCGCGCCCAGCGTGTGGGCCATTCCTGAAGACATCGAGCGCGGCAACCCCGAGACCACCGCCAAGCTGCGCCAGGTCGCCAAGCTGCTGGGCATGCCGCAGAAGGACCTCGACAAGAAGCTGGCCGACGAGGACAAGACCTTCGTCTGGATCCAGCGCCAGGTCGACGAGCCGATCGCCAAGCAGATCGCCGCGCTGGGCATCAAGGGCCTGTACCAGACGCGCGAATACAAGCGCCAGTACCCCGAGGGCGAGGCCGCCGCGCACGTGGTCGGTTTCACCAACGTGGAAGACCATGGCCAGGAAGGCATCGAGCTGGCCTTCGACAAGGCGCTGGGCGGCAAGGCCGGCTCGCAACGCGTGATCAAGGACCGGCTGGGCCGCGTGATCGAGGGCGTGGGCGAGCAGATCCCGCCGGTGGACGGCAAGGACATCCAGCTGTCCATCGACAGCAAGGTGCAGTTCTTCGCCTACCAGAAGCTGCGCGACGCGGTGACCGCGCGCAAGGCCAAGGCCGGCAGCGTGGTGGTGCTCGACGCCGTCACCGGCGAGCTGCTGGCCTTGGCCAACTACCCGAGCTACGTGCCCGACAAGCGGCAGAACCTCACCGGCGAGCAGTTGCGCAACCGCGCGCTCACCGACGTCTTCGAGCCCGGCTCGACGATGAAGCCCATCACCATCGCGATGGCGCTGGAAGCCGGCCGCGTGAAGCCGCAGACCATCATCGAGACCTCGCCCGGCCGCTACCAGCTCGGCGGCTTCACCATCAGCGACACCCACAACTACGGCGCGCTCACCGTGCAGGGCGTGATCCAGAAGTCCAGCAACATCGGCGCGCTGAAGATCGCGCAGAAGATGAGCCCGCAGGAGATGTGGGAGACCTTCACCTCGCTGGGCTACGGCCAGAAGCCGCAGATCCAGTTCCCCGGCGCCGTCACCGGCCGCCTGCGCCCCTGGAAGAGCTGGAAGCCGGTCGAGCAGGCCACCATGGCCTACGGCTACGGCATCTCGGCCTCGCTGCTGCAGATGGTGCATTCGTACACCTCCTTCGCCCACGACGGCCAGCTGATTCCCATGACCATGCTCAAGTCGCCCGACATGGCGACGGGCGTGCGCGTGTTCTCGCCCAGCACCGCGCTCGAGGTGCGCCGCATGCTGCAGATGGCGGCCGGGCCGGGCGGCACGGGCCCGCTGGCGCAGACCGTCGGCTACTCGGTGGGTGGCAAGTCGGGCACCGCGCACAAGCAGGTGGGCAAGGGCTACGCGAGCAACAAGTACCGCGCCTGGTTCACCGGCATGGCGCCGATCGAGAAGCCGCGCATCATCGTCGGCGTGATGATCGACGAGCCCGGCGACGGCCGCTACTTCGGTGGCCTGGCCGCGGCGCCGGTGTTCAGCGAGGTCGTGCAGCAGACCTTGCGCATGATGAACGTGCCTCCGGACCTGGCCGTGAAGCCGCTCATCGTCACGCAGGGCGTGGACGAAAGCTTCTGATGGCGCTGATGCAGTTCCACGCCCCCGAAGACGCCGCCGCCTGGCTGCGTGCGCGCGTGCGCGGCGCGCTGCAGGCGGACAGCCGCGCGGTGCGCGCGGGCGACGGCTTCATCGCCTGGCCCGGCGCCGCCACGGACGGCCGTCGGCACGTGGCCGATGCGCTGGCACAGGGCGCCACCGCCTGCCTCGTCGAGCACGAAGGCGTCGACGCCTTCGCCTTCGGCGGCGAGGCCATCGCCACCTATGCCGGACTCAAGGCTGCGACCGGCCCCATCGCCGCGGCCTACTACGAGCAGCCCTCGCAGTCGCTCGACGTGCTGGCCGTCACGGGCACCAACGGCAAGACCTCCACCGCCTGGTGGCTGGCCGAATCGCTATCGAAAACAGAGCGCTGGTCGCAGAAGCCGTGCGCCCTGGTAGGCACTTTGGGCATCGGCGTTCCTCCTGCACTGACCTACACCGGCCTGACCACGCCCGACCCCGTCACCTTGCAGAAGGCACTGCGCGATTTCGTCGCCCAGGGCTTCGGCGCCTGCGCCATCGAGGCCTCGTCCATCGGCCTGGCCGAACGCCGGCTTGACGGCACGCGGATCGCGGTCGCCGTCTTCACCAACTTCACCCAGGACCACCTGGACTACCACGGCAGCATGGACGCCTACTGGCAGGCCAAGGCGGAGCTGTTCCGCTGGCCCGGCCTGCGTGCCGCGGTGGTCAACATCGACGACGTGCACGGCGCTTCGCTGGTCAAGAGCCTGCTCGACCAGGGCGCCGGCAACGGCTTGGACATCTGGACGCTGTCGGCCGGTGCCTGCGCGGCCCGCCTGATGGCGCAGGACGTCGGCTACGGCGCGCAGGGCCTGCAGTTCACGGTGGTGGAGCGCGGCATGTCTCCGGCCCGCCTGAGCACCGGCCTGATCGGCGAATACAACGTGGCGAACCTGCTGGGCGTGATCGGCACCCTGCGCGCGCTGGGCATGTCGCTCAACGACGCCGTGGCCGCGTGCCGCGACCTGTCCAGCGTGCCCGGCCGCATGGAGCGCATCAGCGAAGAAGGCACGCCGATGGCCGTCGTCGACTACGCCCACACGCCCGACGCGCTCGACAAGGCCTTGGCCGGCCTGCGCGCCTTCGCGGACCAGCGCGGCGGCCGCCTGTGGTGCGTGTTCGGGTGCGGCGGGGATCGCGACCCGATCAAGCGGCCGATGATGGCGGCGGTGGCCGAGGCGCGGGCCGACGTGGTGATGGTCACCAGCGACAACCCGCGCAGCGAATCGCCCGACGCCATCATCAGCCAGGTCCTGCGCGGCCTGGCGCGTCCCGAGGCGGCCCAGGTGCAGCCCGACCGCGCCGCCGCCATCGCCGACGTGCTGGCACAGGCCGATGCGCGCGACGTGGTGCTCATCGCCGGCAAGGGCCACGAGACCTACCAGGAGATCGCGGGCGTGCGCACGCCGTTCTCCGACCGCGAGCAGGCCCGGGCCGCGCTCGAACAGCGGAGGACGGCATGAGCCACAGCGTCATGTTCACCCTGGCTCAGGCGGCGGCATGGGTGCCGGGCGCGCGCCTCGTCGGCGACGGCGCCACGCCCGTCGCACGCGTGCACACCGACACGCGCACGCTGGCCGAAGGCGACCTGTTCGTCGCGCTGCGCGGCGAGCGCTTCGATGCCAACGACTTCCTGGCCGACGCCAAGGCGCGCGGCGCCGTGGCCGCCATCGCGCACCACGGCCTGGAGCAGGCCGGCCTGCCGGGGCTGGAAGTGCCCGACTCGCTGGCCGCGCTGGGCGCCATCGCCCACGGCTGGCGCGCGCAGTTCGACCTGCCGCTGATCGCCGTGACCGGCAGCAACGGCAAGACCACGGTGACGCAGATGATCGCGTCGGTGCTGCGCACGGCCGCGGGCGAGCGCAGCCTGGCCACCGCCGGCAACTTCAACAACGAAATCGGCGTGCCCTTGACCCTGCTGCGGCTGCGCGCCGGGCACAGCCTGGCGGTGGTCGAGCTGGGCATGAACCACCCGGGCGAGATCGCCCGCCTGGCGGCGATGGCGCGGCCCACCATCGCGCTGGTCAACAACGCCCAGCGCGAGCACCAGGAATTCATGGCCACGGTCGAGGCCGTTGCACGTGAGAACGGCTCCGTCTTCGTGGCCCTGCCCGAGAACGGCACGGCCGTGTTCCCGCACGGCGATGCGTACACCACGCTGTGGGAAGAGCTGGCGCGCGAAGGCGGGCCGCGCCGCTGCATCAGCTTCGGCAGCTCGCCCGACGCCGACGTGTCCCTGGCATCGGCCGAATGGCAGGGCGACGCCTGGCAGTTCGAGGCCCGCACCCCCATCGGCAACGTGCACGCGCGGCTGTGCATCGCCGGTCGCCACAACGTCCACAACGCGCTGGCGGTGGTGGCCTGTGCCATGGCCGCCGGCGTCTCGCTCGACGAGATCGGGCGCGGCCTCTCGGCCTTCGAGCCGGTCAAGGGCCGCTCGCGCAGCCAGCAACTGGCGCGCGCCGGACTGCCGCCCCTCACGCTGGTCGACGACACCTACAACGCCAATCCGGACTCGGTCCGCGCCGCGATCGACGTGCTGGCCGAACTGCCGGCCCCGCGCCTGCTGGTGCTGGGCGACATGGGCGAGGTGGGCGACCAGGGCCCGCGCTTCCATGCCGAAGTGGGCGACTGGGCGCGCGTGCGCGGCCTCGACGCCCTCTACGCGCTGGGCGAGGCCACGCCGCATGCGGTCGACGTCTTCAATGCCGGCAGCCCGTCGTCCGAGGGAAAACATTTCGACAGCATCGAGGCGCTCAATGCCGCGGTGCTCGCGCGCCTGCCTGCCACCGCCAGTCTGGTGGTCAAGGGCTCGCGCTTCATGAAGATGGAGCGTGTCGTGCAGGCCGTGGCCGCACAGCTCGCGCCGCCCCCACAAGAACAGAAGGAGGCCGGCCATGCTGCATGACGACGGCACGCCCACATGCTGATGAGCCTGGCCCAATGGCTGCAGACGCTCTCGCCCGAGTTCGGGTTTTTGCGTGTGTTCCAGTACCTCACCTTTCGCGCCCTGATGGCCGCGCTCACGGCGCTGCTGATCGGGTTGGCGGTGGGGCCGTATGCGATCCGCCGGCTCACGGCGCTCAAGATCGGCCAGCCGGTGCGCGGCTATGGCATGGAGACGCACCTGACCAAGAGCGGCACGCCCACCATGGGCGGCGTGCTGGTGCTGTTCTCGATCGCCTTCGCGACGCTGCTGTGGTTCGACCTGTCGAACCGCTTCGTCTGGATCGTGCTGTGGGTCACGCTGGGCTTCGGCGCCATCGGCTGGGTCGACGACTGGCGCAAGGTCGTGCGCAAGGACCCCGAAGGCATGCGCTCGCGCGAGAAGTACATGTGGCAGTCGATCGTCGGCCTGGTCGCGGCCTTCTACCTGCTGTTCAGCATCTCCGAGAGCTCGAACTGGCGGGTGATGGAGCTGTTCGTCAACTGGGTGCGCTCGGGTTTCGCCCTCGACTTCCCGCCCAAGATCAACCTCATCGTGCCCTTCTTCAAGGAAGTGAGCTATCCGCTGGGCGGCATCGGCTTCGTCATCCTGACCTACCTCGTGATCGTGGGCGCCAGCAATGCCGTCAACCTCACCGACGGGCTCGACGGCCTGGCGATCATGCCGGTGGTGATGGTCGGCTCGGCGCTCGGTGTGTTCGCATACGTCACCGGAAGCTCGGTCTACGCGCGCTACCTCCTGTTCCCGCACATCCCGGGTTCGGGCGAGCTGCTCGTCTTCTGCTCCGCCATGGCGGGCGCGGGCCTGGCCTTCCTGTGGTTCAACACCCACCCGGCGCAGGTCTTCATGGGTGACGTGGGTGCGCTGGCCTTGGGCGGCGCGTTGGGCACCATCGCGATCATCGTGCGCCAGGAGATCGTGTTCTTCGTGATGGGCGGCATCTTCGTGGTCGAGGCGATCTCGGTGATGGCACAGGTCAGTTACTTCAAATACACGAAGAAGCGTTACGGCGAGGGCCGGCGCGTGCTGAAGATGGCACCCTTGCACCACCACTTCGAGAAGAGCGGCTGGCGCGAGACCCAGGTGGTCGTACGCTTCTGGATCATCACCATGCTGCTGTGCCTGGTGGGCCTGTCGACCTTGAAGCTGCGCTAGACGGCACTGCGATGCGACACCTCCAAGACCTCCCCGTCCTCGTCCTGGGCCTCGGCGCGTCCGGCCTGGCGATGGCGCGCTGGTGCGCGCGGCACGGCGCGCAGGTGACCGTGGCCGACACGCGCGAGGCGCCGCCGCAACTGGCCGTCCTGCGTGAGGAACTGCCGCAGGTGCAGTTCGTCGGCGGCCCCTTCACGGCCGGCCTGGTCGAGGGCACGCCCGTCCGCGCCGTGTACCGCTCGCCGGGCCTGTCGCCGGCGACGGTGGCACCGGTGGTCGACGCGGCACGCGCCGTGGGCCTGCTGGTCGGCGGCGAACTCGATCTCTTCGCGCAGGCGCTGCGCGACCTGCATGCGGCGCGCGTTGAAGCGGCGCAGGCGGCCGCGTCGGCCCCGGTCATCGACGACGCCGAGTTCGAGTCGCCCGTCGCTGCCGAGGCGCCTGCCGCGGATGCGGCCGAGGCGGAAGTCGCCCCGGTCCTGGCTGCGTCGGAGGAAGAACAGCCCACCGCGGTGACCACCGAGCCAGGGCCTGCGCCGGGCGAGCCCGCGCCGGTCGCCCTGGACGAATCCGCCGCGCCGGTGGCCGAGGCGCAAGAAGTCGAAGCCCGCGCCGATGACGTCGACGCTTCCGTCGGCGCGCAGGCCGAAGAGCTTCGACCCGACGCCTCGCTGTCCGTGCCGGCGCCCGCGCCGAACGCGGCCGAGCCGGCCGCCCCCGGCGTCTACGTGCCCAAGGCCGCGCGCGAGGCCGCCGAATTCGTGGCGCGCATCGCCGAACTGTCTACCCCGGCCGCCCTGGCGCAGGCCGAGGAAGAGCCCGCACCCGCGCCTGCCGTCGTCATCGAGGCCCCGGCCGCGCCGGTAGGCTACACGCCCGCCGTTCTCGCCATCACCGGCACCAACGGCAAGACCACCGTGACCTCGCTCACGGCGCAATTGATCGAGCACGCAGGCAAGTCCGTGGCCGTGGCCGGCAACATCGGCCCCACGCTGCTGGACACCCTGGCTGCGCACATCGACGCCGACACGCTGCCGCAGGTGTGGGTGCTCGAGCTGTCGAGCTTCCAGCTCGACGGTGTGCAGGGCTTCGAGCCCACGGCCGCCACCGTGCTCAACATCACGCAGGACCACCTCGACTGGCACGGCGACATGGCGAGCTATGCCGGCGCCAAGGCGCGCATCTTCGGCCAGAAGGGGCTGATGGTGCTCAACCGCGACGACGCTGCCGTGATGGCCATGCTGCCGGCACCGACCCGGGTCAAACTGCAGAAGCCGGTGCTGCGTGCGCACCTCACCTTCGGCGCCGACCTGCCGCAGCGTCCCGGCGACTTCGGCATCGAACGCATCAACGGCATGGCCTGGCTGGTGCGGGCCCACGAGGCCGACGAGACGCAGAAGCGCAAGCGCGGTGCCGCGCAGCAAGAGGACATCCACATCCAGCGCCTGATGCCGGCCGACGCGCTGCGCATCCGTGGCCAGCACAACGCGCTCAACGCCCTGGCGGCGCTCGCGCTCGCGGTGTCCGCCGGCTGCCCGATGGGCCCGATGCTCTACGGCCTGCGCGAGTACCGCGGCGAACCGCATCGCGTCGAACCCGTCGCGATCATCGATGGCGTCGAGTTCTTCGACGACAGCAAGGGCACCAACGTCGGCGCGACAGTGGCGGCGCTGCTGGGCCTGGGAGTTGACCGGAAAGTGATCGTCATCCTGGGCGGCGAAGGCAAAGGCCAGGACTTCTCGCCGCTGGCCGATCCGGTCCAGCGCTTCGCACGCGCCGTGGTGCTGATCGGCCGCGACGCGCCGGTCATCGAGTCGGCCCTGGCCGACACCGGCGTGCCTCTGCTGCACGCGCCCGACATGGACGAGGCCGTGGCCACCGCCGCGCGCCGTGCACATGCGGGCGACGCCGTGCTGCTGTCGCCGGCCTGCGCCAGCTTCGACATGTTCAAGGACTACGCGCACCGCGCCGAGGTGTTCCGCGCCGCCGTCGAGGCACTGCAGGACGCGCCCGCCCGAGGAGTTCTCCAATCATGAGCAGCACCCCCGCCGGCGCCACCCCCAACCCGACCGCCGGCCGCTTCGGCGGCTGGTTCCGCCGTGCCGCCAAGAGCGGCATGGACGCGCTGCCCATGCACCTGCCGGTGCGCCTGGGCGGCGGCGACTTCACGCAGACCAAGGCCGCGCCGGTGCGCGTGCTCGGCTTCGACCAGGCCATGCTGTGGGTGGTCGTCGCGCTGCTGGCCTGGGGCTTCGTGATGGTGTATTCGGCCTCCATCGCGCTGGGCGACAACCCGCGCTTCGCGCGCGCCAACTACAGCCAGTTCTTCTTCGTCGTGCGGCACGGCGCCTTCATCGCCATCGCTTTCGTGGCGGGGCTGCTGGCCTTCCAGGTGCCCATGCGCATCTGGGAACGCGTCGCGCCCTGGCTCTTCATCATCTCGATCCTGCTGCTGGTGCTGGTGCTGGTGCCGCACATCGGCCGCGTGGTCAACGGCGCGCGCCGCTGGCTGCCGCTGGGCATCATGAACTTCCAGCCGTCCGAGCTGGCCAAGCTGGCGATGGTGCTCTACGCCGCCAGCTACATGGTGCGCAAGATGGAGATCAAGGAACGCTTCTTCCGCGCCGTTGCGCCGATGGGCATCGCCGTGTTCGTGATCGGCATGCTGCTGCTGGCCGAGCCCGACATGGGCGCCTTCATGGTGATCGCCGTGATCGCCATGGGCATCCTGTTCCTGGGCGGCGTCAACGCGCGCATGTTCTTCGTGATCGCCGCGCTGGTGGTGGCGGCCTTCGCGCTGATCATCGCGACCAGCCAGTTCCGGCGCGAGCGCATCTTTGCGTACCTCGACCCCTTCAGCGAGGAGCATGCGCTGGGCAAGGGCTACCAGCTCTCGCACGCGCTGATCGCCATCGGCCGCGGCGAGATCTTCGGCGTCGGCCTGGGCGGCAGCGTCGAGAAGCTGCACTGGCTGCCCGAGGCGCACACCGACTTTCTGCTGGCCGTGCTGGGCGAGGAGTTCGGCCTGGTCGGCGTGCTGCTGATCATCGTGCTCTTCCTCTGGCTCACGCGCCGCATCATGCACATCGGCCGCCAGGCGATCGCGCTGGACCGCGTGTTCGCCGGCCTCACGGCCCAGGGTGTGGGCATCTGGATCGGCTTCCAGGCCTTCATCAACGTGGGCGTGAACCTCGGCGCGCTGCCGACCAAGGGCCTGGGCCTGCCGCTGATGAGCTTCGGCGGTTCCGCCATGTTGATGGACCTGATCGCGCTCGCCCTCGTGCTGCGGGTGGACTACGAGAACCGTGTCCTCATGAGAGGCGGACGCGTATGAGGACAGCCTTGGTCATGGCCGGCGGCACCGGCGGCCACATCTTCCCCGGCCTGGCCGTGGCGGAGGAGCTGCGTGCGCGCGGTTGGCGGGTGCACTGGCTGGGCGCGCCCGGCAGCATGGAAGAGCAGCTCGTGCCGCCGCGCGGCTTCGCCTTCGAGCCGGTGCAGTTCGGCGGCGTGCGTGGCAAGGGCCCGGTCACGCTGGCCCTGCTGCCGCTCAAGCTGCTGCGTGCGTTCTGGCAGAGCATCCAGGTGGTGCGGCGCGTCAAGCCGCAGGTGGTCGTCGGCCTGGGCGGCTACATCACCTTCCCGGGCGGCATGATGAGCGTGCTGCTGGGCAAGCCGCTGGTGCTGCACGAGCAGAACTCGGTGGCCGGCCTTGCGAACAAGGTGCTGGCCGGCGTGGCCGACCGTGTGTTCACCGCCTTCCCCAACGTGATGGCCAAGGCGAAATGGGTGGGCAACCCGCTGCGCGAAGCCTTCCTGTCGCAGCCCGGCCCGGCCGAGCGCTTCGCCGGCCGCACGGGCCCGCTCAAGCTGCTGGTGGTCGGTGGCAGCCTGGGCGCCAGGGCGCTCAATGCCATCGTGCCGAAGGCGCTGGCGCGCATCGCGCCCGCCGAGCGGCCCATCGTGCTGCACCAGAGCGGCGCCAAGCAGATCGACGAGCTGCGCGCCAACTATGCCGCCGCCGGCGTCGATGCCGAGCTGACGCCCTTCATCGAGGACACGGCCGAAGCGTACGCCGCGGCGGACCTCATCGTCGCGCGCGCCGGCGCCAGCACCGTGACCGAGATCGCCGCGGTCGGTGCCGCCGCGCTCTTCGTTCCCTTTCCGTCGGCGGTGGACGACCACCAGACCACCAACGCCCGCTTCCTCGTCGACGCGGGCGGCGGCTGGCTCGTCCAGCAGACCGACCTGACCCCTGAACTCTTGTCCGATTTGCTACAGAAAACAGAGCGATCCACGCTGATGGAGCGGGCGCTGAAGGCCAAAGCGATGCAGAAGACCGAGGCCACGGCCGAGGTCGTGAAAGCCTGCGAGGAACTCGCTGCAGGAGGCCGCGCATGAAGCATGCGATTCGCCACATCCACTTCGTCGCGCATCACGAGCACGCCGACGACCTGCGCTGCATGGGAGGTCGTCGATGAAGCACGCCATCCGCCACATCCATTTCGTCGGCGTGGGCGGCTCCGGCATGAGCGGCATCGCCGAGGTGCTGCTCAACCTGGGCTACACGATCTCCGGCTCCGACCTGGCCGACAGCGCGACGCTGCGCCGCCTGGCGGGCCTGGGCATCCGCACCTTCGTCGGCCATGAGGCCGCACACATCGCGGGCGCCGACGCGGTCGTCACCTCCACTGCGGTGAAGGCCGACAACCCCGAGGTGCTGGCCGCGCGCGAGCGCAGGATCCCGGTGGTGCCGCGCGCGCTGATGCTGGCCGAGCTGATGCGCCTCAAGCAGGGCATCGCCATCGCCGGCACGCACGGCAAGACCACCACCACCAGCCTGGCGGCCAGCGTGCTCGCGGCCGCGGGGCTCGACCCCACCTTCGTGATCGGCGGGCGCCTGAACAGCGCCGGTGCCAACGCCAAGCTGGGCAGCGGCGACCACATCGTGGTCGAGGCCGACGAGTCCGACGCGTCCTTCCTCAACCTGCTGCCGGTGATGGCGGTGGTGACGAACATCGACGCCGACCATATGGAGACCTACGGGCACGACTTCGCGAAGCTGCAGCAGGCCTTCGTCGACTTCCTGCACCGCATGCCCTTCTACGGCGTGGCCATCCTGTGCACGGACGACCCCGCGATCCGCCAGATCCTGCCGCAGGTGACCTGCCCCGTGACCAGCTACGGCTTCGGCGAGGACGCGCAGGTGCGCGCCACCGACGTGCGCGCCGTCGGCGGCCAGATGCATTTCACGGCGCAGCGCCGCAACGGCGTGGTGCTGCCCGACCTGCCCATCGTGCTCAACCTGCCGGGCGAGCACAACGTGCGCAACGCGCTGTCGGTCATCGCCATCGCCGTCGAGCTCGGCATTCCCGACGAGGCGGTGCAGCGCGGCCTGGCCGACTTCAAGGGCGTGGGCCGGCGCTTCCAGCGCTACGGCGAGGTGGCGGCGCCGACGGGCGGCAGCTTCACCGTCATCGACGACTACGGCCACCACCCGGTCGAGATGGCGGCCACCGTGGCTGCCGCGCGCGGCGCCTTCCCCGGCCGACGCCTGGTGCTGGCCTTCCAGCCGCACCGCTACACCCGCACGCGCGACTGCTTCGAGGACTTCGTCAAGGTCATCGGCCAGGCCGACGCCGTGCTGCTGGCCGAGGTGTATGCCGCCGGCGAGGCGCCGATCGTCGCGGCCGACGGGCGCTCGCTGGCGCGCGCGTTGCGCGTGGCAGGCAAGGTCGAGCCGGTCTTCGTCGACGACATCGGCGCCATGCCGCAGGCCGTGCTCGACAACGCGCGCGACGGCGACGTGGTCATCTGCATGGGCGCCGGCTCCATCGGCGGCGTGCCGGCCAAGGTGGTCGAGCTGGGTGGTGCGGTGCCATCGAATCAGGAGCGCTCTGCGCAGGAAGGACGGGCGCTGTGAGCCAAATCGATCCTCAATCCCTGGGCAAGGTCGCTGTGCTCTTCGGCGGCAGCTCGGCCGAGCGCGAGGTCTCGCTCATGTCCGGCACCGGCGTGCTCGAGGCGCTCAAGAGCCGCGGCGTCGACGCCCACGCCTTCGACCCGGCCCAGCGCGAGCTCGCCGACCTCAAGCGCGAGGGCTTCGCCCGCTGTTTCATCGCACTGCACGGCCGGCATGGCGAAGACGGCACGGTGCAGGGCGCATTGGAGCTGCTCGGCGTGCCCTACACCGGCTCCGGCGTCATGGCGTCCAGCGTGGCGATGGACAAGGTCATGACCAAGCGCCTCTGGCAGGCCGACGGCCTGCCCACGCCCAAGTACGTGCGCCTGGCCTTCGACCAGCAAAGCCGTGAGCAGGTGCGCGCGGTGCCCGACGTGCTGGGCCTGCCGCTGATCGTCAAGCCGCCGCGCGAGGGCTCGTCGATCGGCGTGACCAAGGTGCGCGGCTATTCGGACATGCAGGACGCCGTCGCCCTGTCGGCCAAGTACGACCCCGACGTGCTGTGCGAGGAGTTCATCGAGGGCGACGAGGTCACCTGCGCCGTGCTGGGCAGCGGCCTGGACGCGGTGGCGCTGCCGGTGGTGCGCATCGCGGCCCCGGAGGGTGCCTACGACTACCAGAACAAGTACTTCACCGACGACGTGAAGTACCACTGCCCGGCCGGCCTGCCCGATGCGCTCGAAGAGGAGATCCGCCACCTGGCGCTCGCCGCTTACCGCACGCTCGGCTGCCGCGGCTGGGGCCGCGCCGACCTGATGATCCGCGCCAGCGACCGCAAGCCCTTCCTGCTGGAGATGAACACCTCGCCGGGCATGACCAGCCATTCGCTGGTGCCCATGTCTGCGCGCGCGGCAGGCATCGCCTACGAGGACCTGTGCCTGCGCGTGCTGGCCAGCGCGACCCTCGATTCGGCGCCGCCGAACCACGCCGCCTGACATGATGCAGCCCCCACGCTCATCGCTACGCGTATCGCTGCCCCCCGAGGGGGCGCGTCAATGCCTTCGGGCGGCCGGGCGGCATTGACATGGCCGACTCCATCCCCACCCCCTTCGATGTCAAGCTCATGAACATCCTCGCCACGCTCATGTTCGCGGCCTGCGGTGTGCTGCTGCTGGCCGCGGCGGCCTGGTGGGTGCTGCGCCAGCCCTTCTTCCCGATCGCCGGGCTGAAGGTGGACGGCGACGTGACGCACAACAACGCGATCACCCTGCGCGCCAACGTGGCGCCGCAGCTCGCCGGCAACTTCTTCACCGTCGACCTGGCCAAGGCGCGCACCGCCTTCGAGTCGGTGCCCTGGGTGCGCAAGGCGGTGGTGCGACGCGAGTTCCCGAACAAGCTGCGCGCGACCCTGGTCGAGCACGTACCCGTCGCGCACTGGGGCACCGAGGCCGAGTCGCGCATGGTCAACAGCTACGGCGAGGTCTTCGAGGCCAACACCGCCGAGGCCGACGACGACCTGCCGCGCCTGTCGGGCCCGGACGACCAGGCCGGCCACGTGCTGGGCATGTACCGCGAGCTGGTGCCGGTGTTCAAGTCCAGGGACCTGGAGCTCGACGAGCTGGACCTGTCCAGCCGCGGCAGCTGGCAGGCCACGCTGTCGACGGGCGCCGTCATCGAACTCGGCCGCGGCAGCAGCGACGAGGTGAAGGCGCGCACCGAGCGCTTCCTGCGCAGTGTGCGGCAGGTGGCGGCGCAGTACGGCCGCAGCGTCGACTCGGTCGAGAGCGCCGACCTGCGCCATGCCGATGCCTATGCGCTGCGCCTGCGTGGCGTGACGGTGGCCGCCGAGGGCGCCCCCGCGCCCAAGAAGAAATAGAGAAGAGTGACCTGAGGACACATCGATGCCCAAAGAATACAAAGACCTGGTTGTCGGACTCGACATCGGCACCGCCAAGGTGATGGCCGTGGTGGCCGAGGTGCTGCCCAACGGCGAGCTGAAGCTGGCCGGCCTGGGCGTGGCGCCCTCCAACGGCCTCAAGCGCGGCGTGGTGGTGAACATCGACGCCACGGTGCAGAGCATCCAGCAGGCCCTCAAGGAGGCCGAGTTCATGGCCGACTGCAAGATCGGCCGCGTCTACACCGGCATCACCGGCAGCCACATCCGCGGCATCAACTCCAGCGGCATGGTCGCGGTGAAGGACAAGGAAGTCACCACCGCCGACGTGGCCCGCGTGGTGGAGACGGCGCGCGCCATCAACATCTCCAGCGACCAGCGCCTGCTGCTGGTGGAGCCCCAGGAGTTCGTGATCGACGGCCAGGACGTCAAGGAGCCGATCGGCATGAGCGGCATGCGCCTGGAAGCCAAGGTGCACATCGTCACCGGCGCGCAGAGCGCGGCCGAGAACATCATCAAGTGCGTGCGCCGCTGCGGGCTGGAGGTGGACCAGCTCATGCTCAACCCGCTCGCTTCCAGCCAGGCGGTGCTGACCGAGGACGAGCGCGAGCTGGGCGTGGTGCTGGTGGACATCGGCGCCGGCACCACCGACGTGGCCATCTTCACCAACGGCGCGATCCGCCACACGGCGGTGATCCCGATCGCCGGCGACCTGATCACCAGCGACATTGCCATGGCGCTGCGCACGCCGACCAAGGACGCCGAGGACATCAAGGTCGAGAACGGCTACGCCAAGCAGCTGCTGGCCGATCCCGACACGCAGGTCGAGGTGCCCGGCCTGGGCGACCGCGGCCCACGCATGCTGAGCAAGCAGGCCCTGGCGGGCGTGATCGAGCCGCGCATCGAGGAGATCTTCTCGCTGGTGCAGCAGGTCGTGCGCGAGTCGGGCTACGAAGAGGTGCTCTCGTCGGGCGTGGTGCTCACGGGCGGGAGTGCCGTCATGCCGGGCATGGTCGAGCTGGGCGAGGACATCTTCCTCAAGCCCGTGCGCCGGGGCATCCCGAAGTATTCGAGCGCCTTGTCCGACATGGTGGCCCAGCCCCGAGCGGCGACAGTCATGGGTCTGCTCGAGGAAGCACGCTTTGCGCGCATGCGCGGCTACAAGGTGGCGCAGAAGAACGGTTCGGTGAAGACGGCCTTCGGCCGCTTCAAGGACTTCATCGTAGGAAATTTCTAAAAATGAAAGCCTACGCCCACCTGCACACCGGCCCACCTCGACATTTCAACGAGCGATGGCGGCGAACCGGTCCACCACGCTGACGCCCGCGGCGTTCACACCCGGTCAGACATCAGCGAAGCAATAGAACAGTTCTCTCTCAAACACGGCAACTGCAAGGATTCAAGGAGTTAAAGATGGCCATCGAAATGATCGAAGTCGAAGAATTCAACCAGGGCACGCAGATCAAGGTGATCGGTGTCGGCGGCGGCGGCGGCAATGCCGTCGCTCACATGATGCAGCGCGGTGTCCAGGGCGTGGAATTCATCTGCGCCAACACCGACGCGCAGGCGCTCAACCGCGGCCACTCGCACAAGACGATCCAGCTCGGCCTCACCGGCCGCGGCGCAGGCAGCAAGCCGCAGATCGGCCGTGAATCGGCCGAGGTGGCGGTGGACGACATTCGCCAAGCGATCGAAGGCGCGCACATGCTCTTCATCACCGCCGGCATGGGCGGCGGCACCGGCACCGGCGCGGCCCCCGTGATCGCGCGCGTGGCCAAGGAAATGGGCATCCTGACCGTCGGCGTGGTGACCAAGCCCTTCGACTGGGAAGGCGGCAAGCGCATGACCAATGCCGAGCAGGGCCTGTCCGAGCTCGAGGCGAACGTCGATTCGCTGATCGTCATCCTCAACGAGAAGCTGCTCGACGTGCTGGGCGACGACGTGACGCAGGAAGAGGCTTTCGGTCACGCCAACGACGTGCTGAAGAACGCCGTCGGCGGCATCGCCGAGATCATCAACGAGTACGGCCACGTCAACGTCGACTTCGAGGACGTGCGCACCGTGATGGGCGAGCCCGGCAAGGCCATGATGGGGACGGCCTCGGCCAGCGGCCCGGACCGTGCACGCATCGCCTCGGAACAGGCCGTCGCCTGCCCGCTGCTCGAAGGCATCGACCTGTCGGGCGCCAAGGGCGTGCTGGTGCTGGTCACGGCGTCGAAGGGCTCGCTCAAGCTGTCGGAATCGAAGCTGGCGATGAACACCATCCGCGCCTACGCCTCGCCCGACGCGCACGTGATCTACGGCGCCGCCTACGATGAGTCGCTGGGCGACGAGATGCGCGTGACCGTGGTCGCCACCGGCCTGTCGCGCCCCAAGTCCAACCTCACGGTGGTGCCGACCTACGAGCCGGCCATGGCCACGGGCACCCACGGCTACGTGCCGAACATCGGCGGCGTGGGCGTGAACATGGTCGACCCGGCCTCGATCCCGACCTACCAGCGCGTGGGCAAGCCGGACGTGTGGTCCTCGCACCCCAACCGCGTCAACGCATCGGCCAAGGTCAATGCGCTGTCGTCGGGCGGGATGGACGATTTCGAGATCCCCGCGTTCCTGCGTAGGCAGGCAGACTGAAATCGGACAGCCGGACGCGAAAGCCGCGAAGGGTGCGCGAAGGACGCGAAAACAGATGTCTTTTTCGCGTCCTTCGCGGGACCTTCGCGCTCTTCGCGTACGGGAGTCCGTATTGAGCTTATGGCAATAGCGGCGATAGGCAGGGCGATGGGGCGCCGTACGGCGGGCGAACCTAAAATCGCCGGCGTGCTGCAACAGAGAACCCTCAAGTCGATCAGCCGCGCCGTGGGCGTGGGGCTGCACAGCGGCCAGCGGGTGGAGCTGACGCTGCGGCCGGCGCCGGCGGACACGGGCATCGTGTTCCGGCGCGTCGACCTGCCCGAGCCGGTCGAGATCCCGATGAACGCCGAGGCGGTGACGGACACGCGCCTGGCCTCGACGGTCTCCAACGGCGGCGCCAAGGTGCAGACCGTGGAGCACATCATGTCGGCCTGCGCCGGCATCGGCATCGACAACCTGTACATCGACATCACGGCCGACGAGGTGCCCATCCTCGACGGTTCGGCCGCCTCCTTCGTGTTCCTGCTGCAGAGCGCGGGCGTCGAACTGCAGAAGGCACCGCGCCGCTTCCTGAAGGTGACCAAACCCGTCGAGGTGCGCGAAGGCGAGGGCGCCAACGAGAAGTGGGCGCGGCTGGACCCGTACCACGGCTTCAAGCTGGGCTTCCAGATCGACTTCGACCACCGCGTCGTCAACTCCACCGGCCAGCGCTTCGAATTCGACCTCGGCAGCGGCCAGTACAACCGCGACATCGCACGCGCGCGTACCTTCGGCTTCACCAAGGAGGTCGAGTACATGCGCAGCAAGGGCCTGGCACTGGGCGGCGGGCTCGACAACGCGATCGTCATGGACGACACCAAGGTGCTCAATGCCGGCGGCCTGCGCTACGACGACGAGTTCGTCAAGCACAAGATCCTCGACGCGATGGGCGACCTCTACATCGTCGGCCATCCCCTGCTGGCGGCGTACAGCGCCTTCCGCTCGGGCCATGCGCTCAACAACAAGCTGCTGCGCGCGCTGCTCGCGCAGCCCGACGCCTATCAGCTCGTGACCTTCGAGAACGAGCGCGCCGCGCCGCAGGGCTTCAACGAGGTGGCGCGCGCCTGGTAGCGACGCGCACCGGCCGTTTTCCGCACATGCTGCTGTTTCGCTGGGCCATGCTGCTGCTCCTGCTGGTGGCGGGCGTGTGCTTCGCTTTCTATGCCGGCACCGGGCAGGTCAAGTACCGGCGCATCGGCTGGATCGTGCTCAAGTGGACCTTGCTGGCGGCGCTGGGCTTCTTCGCCGTGTTGATCGCCGAGCGGGTGGCCTGAGCCTCAGGCGCGCGGCGGGCGGCCGTCGAAGGCGTCCTGCAGCAGTTGCCTGAGCGCCTGCGCTTCCAGCGGCCGCGGGTTGGGGTACTGGTTCTCCATCGCCAGCGCGCAGGCCCGGTCCAGGTCCTGCTCGCGCATCCCGATGTCCTTGAGCGCCACCGGCGCGCCGTTGTCGCGTGCCAGCTCGTGGACCGCGCGCGGTGCGTCGTCCGCGCCCAGCGCGCGCGCGATGCGCTGCATCGCGTCGGGGGCAGCGCCGGCGTTGTAGGCCAGCGCGTGGGGCAGCACGACGGTGTGGGTCTCGGCATGCGGCAGGTTGAAGCTGCCGCCCAGCGTGTGGCACAGCTTGTGGTGCAGCGCCATGCCGACGCCGCCCAGTACCTGCCCGCACAGCCAGGCGCCGTAGAGCGCGTCGGCCCGGGCCTGGCCATCGGCCGGATCCGCATGGATCGCCGGCAGCGCCCGACCCAGCGCCGCAATGCCTTCCTCGGCCAGCAGTCGCATGACCGGGTTGCCGTCGATCGCGTACAGGCCCTCGGCCGCATGCGCCAGGGCGTTGATGCCGCTCACCACCGACAGACCCACGGGCAGCCCGATCGTCAGGTCCGGGTCGTAGATCACGGTGCGCGGCATCACGCGCGTGTCCTTCCCGGTGTGCTTGAGGCCGTTGTGGGTCACGCCGTAGATGGGCGTCATCTCCGAGCCCGCATAGGTGGTGGGCACGGCCAGGATCGGCAGCCCCGAATCGAGCGCGATGGCCTTGCCCAGCCCGATGGTGGAGCCGCCGCCCAGGGCCACCGCGCAATCGGCGTCCAGCCGCAGCGCCACGGCGCGCGCTTCGCGGGCGACCTCCATCGGCACGTGCATCACCGCGCCGGCGAAGACGCCCGCGGCCCGCTCGCCCAGCTGCGCGGCCAGCCGCTCCGCCTGTTCGCGCTGCGGCGGGGTGCACAGGATCAGCGCCCGGCGCATGCCCAGGGCGTCGAGCTCTTCGGCGATACGGGCCAGGGCCCCGGTGCCGAAGATGACGCGCTGCGCGCGGCTCTCGAAGACGAAGGGCGTCGTCATTCGGCGACGATCCCGCGGCTCTTGATGAGGCGGCCCCAGCGCTCGCTCTCGCTTTTGATCAGGCGGTTCATTGCCTCGCGGTCGCCGGCCACGACCTCGAAACCGCCATCGCCCAGGCGCTTCGCGACCTCGGGCTGGCGCAGCACGGCGCCCATGTCGGCCGCCAGCCGGTCGAGCGCGACGGCCGGCACCTTGGCGGGCGCCACCATGCCGACCCAGGAATAGACCTCGAAGCCCTTGTAGCGCTCGGCCACCGCCGGCACCTCGGGCAGGGCGGCGTTGCGGCCCGGCGAGGTGACGGCCAGCGCGCGCAGCTTGCCGCTCTGCACCTGCGGCAGCACCAGCGGCAGGCTGGCGATCATCGAGTCGACGTGCCCGCCCATCAGGTCGGTGAGCGCCGGACCGCCGCCCTTGAAGGGCACGTGCACACCGCTCGTGCCGGCGGTCTCGTGGAAGAGTTCGGCCGCCAGGTGGTTGGAGCTGCCTGCGCCCACGGACGCGTACGACACGGCGCCCTTGCCCTTCGCAGCGGTCACGTAGTCTTGCAGCGCCCTGTACGGCGAAGTGGCCGGCACCACCAGCACCATCGGCGAGCGGGCCACGTACGACACGCCGGTGAAGTCGCGCGCGGTGACGTAGGGCAGCTTGGGGTAGATGTGCTGCTCGGTCGCGTAGGAGTCGAACACCAGCGCGACGGTGTGGCCGTCGGGCGGGCTCTTGGCCACCAGCGCCATGCCGATGGTGCCGCCCGCGCCCCCGCGGTTGTCGACGATGACCTGCTGGCCCAGCCGGGCGGCGAGCGGCTCCTGGATCTGGCGCGCCACCTTGTCGACGGTGCCGCCGGCCGCGAAGGGCACCACCATCGTCACGAGGCGCGACGGGTAGGTCTGGGCGAGGGCCGGTCCGGCGCCCAGTAGCGCGAAGCCGAGGGCCAGCGCGCAGTGGAGGGTGTGGCGGCGGGGCATCCCGGCCGATGTCGTCTCTTGTTCGAACATGAAGAATCCTGGTGTCTCGGTGTGGGCTGGATGCTATTCTTTGCGGCGGACGAAAAGAACTCGCCCCCAACGCCAAACGCCTTTGCGGGAGCTGCACAAATGGAATCCATCCGCTTTGCCGAATCGCTGGCTGTCTTCGTCGACGTCGCGCAGGCGCGCAGCTTCTCGGCCGTGGCGCGCCGGCGCGGCATGGTCGCGTCCTCCGTCGCGCGGCAGATCGATGCGCTGGAGCAGGACCTGAAGGTGCCGCTGTTCACGCGCTCCACCCGCGCGCTGGTGATGACCGACGCCGGCGAACTGCTGCTGGAGCGGGCGCAGAAGATCCTGCGCGACATGACCGACGCGCGCGCCGAGGTGGTCTCGCTCGACCAGCGCGTGCAGGGCCTGCTGCGCGTGAGCTGCGTGCCGGCCTTCGGGCGGCGGCATGTGGTGCCGCACCTGGCGTCGCTGCTCGAGAAGCACCCGGCGCTGAGCGTCGAGCTGGAACTCACCGAGCGCCTGGTCGACCCGGTGCTCGAGCGCTTCGACATCGTGATCCGCATCGGCCCGCAACCCGACAGCAGCCTGGTCGGCCAACGCATCGGCAGCCAGCGCTACATCATGGGCGCGGCGCCCTCGTACCTGGCGCGCCACGGCCGGCCGACGCACTTCGAGGACCTGGCCCGACACCACCTCATCGACCGCCAGCACAGCACCAACGCCCGCGGCTGGCGCGAGCTGGACGGCTTCGACTGGAGCCAACCGCCGCACTTCGCGCTGGAGAGCGACGACTGCGACTCGCGCCGCATGTGCGCGGCGCAGGGCCTGGGCATCGCGCTGATGCCCAATTGGGCCATCGGCGAGGACCTGGCCGCCGGCCGCATCGTCGAGCTGTCGCTCGAGGGTGCGCCGAAGCAGCCGGCCACCGGCATCTTCATGCTGCGGGCCGCGCCGCACGCGAGCATCAAGGTGCGCGCCTTCACCCAGCACCTGCTGGACAGCATCGGCCGCTCGGCCAGCTGGGTCAGCGACGCGGCCACGGCGCTGCAGTAGCGCCCCGGCGTTGCGCGCTCAGCGCATCCGGCCCTGGCGGTAGGCGCCCGTGGTGCGGCGCTCCAGCGTGGCGGCATGGCCGAGGCGCGCGAGCGTGCGCCCGACCTGTGCATGGGTGATCGCCAGGCCCAGCGCGTCGGCCGCGTCGGCGCCGGGCACCCCCGGCAGGTCGAGCAGGCGGCGCACCATCTCCTGCACCTGCGCCTTGGCGGCGCTGCCGTGGCCGGCCACGGCCTGCTTCATCTGCAGGGCGGTGTATTCGGCCACGCTCAGGTCGTTGACCACCAGCGCCGTCAGGCAGGCGCCGCGCGCCTGGCCCAGCAGCAGCGTCGACTGCGGATTGACGTTGACGAACACGATCTCCACCGCTGCCGCATCGGGCTGGTAGCGCTGCGCCAGCTCGCCGATGCCGTCGAACAGCACCTTCAGCCGCGATGCCAGTTCGCCCTTGGCCATGTGCTTCGTGCTGATGGTGCCGCTGGCCACGTAACGCAGCGCGTGGCCGTCCACGTCCACCACGCCGAAGCCGGTGGTCTGCAGGCCGGGATCGATGCCGAGGATGCGCATGCTATGAGAGCAATAGCTGCATGCGCAGGCGGGACGGGTGCTGCACGCGGATTTGCCTTGAAAGAATGCCCGGGGAGTCCTCACGCATCGAAGTACCAGCGGACGGAATGGAAGAAGATCGGCGCCGCGAAGCAAAGCGCATCGACACGGTCGAGCAGGCCGTTGGCGCCGGTCACGCCCACGCCCTTGCGGCCCCAGTTGGGAATGCCGCGGTCGCGCTTGAGGGCCTTCATCACCAGGTGGCCCATCGAGCCCGCGACACAGGCCACGAGCGCCGCCGTGAAGGCCTGCCAGAAGCGGAAGGGCGTGATGAAGGACAGCAGCGCGCCGACGAAGCTCGCCACCACCATGCCCACACCCCAGCTGGCCCAGTTGAAGCTGCGGCTGATGTGGGGCGCGATCGGTGCACGCGGCCGCAGCAGCTGGCGCAGCAGGCCGCCTCGGGTGGGCGGCGCCTCGGGCCCTGCATCGGCCGGCGGTGCGGTGGCCGACAGGCGCCGGTTGATGAGGTGCTGCACCAGCATGCAGGTCTGCACCGTGGCGACGAGGAAGAAGACCAGGAACGCGTTCTTGCCCTCATAGCCGGGGAAGGACAGCAGCAGCAGCGCCGGCACGTGCGACAGCCCGTAGACGCAGACCATGATGCCCCACTGCAGCTTGGCATTCCGCTCGAGGAATTGGCTCGGGTCGTCGGCCAGCGCGCTGGCCACCGGGATGGCGAAGAACACGTACACCGGGATGAACACGGTGAAGAAGTTGAAGCGCGCGGTCGCGACCAGCATGAACTGGATCGGCAGCACGACGAAGAAGGCCAGCAGCAGGCTGCGGTGGTCGCCGCGCCGCGTGGGCGAGAGCGTGATGAACTCGCGCAGCGCCAGGAAGGCGATGAGCGCGAACAGCACGGTGGCCACCGTGTCGCCCAGGGCCCAGCCGATCCAGAAGATCACCACCATGAACCAGGTGGTGCGCAGCAGGCCGCGGAAGTGGCGCAGCTCCTCCTGCCAGAGCTCGCCATGCACCGGGTGGCGGCGCTCGCGCAGCGTGAGCAGGAAGGCCGCGGTGCTCACGATCGCCAGCAGGCCGAAGACGACGACGAACAGCGCCGCGACCTGCTGGGTCGCGCTGAGATTGCGCAGGAAGCTTTCCATGTCGGGGTCGCAGCGTTAACAGGCCCTAGACGTCGCGCAGGGCGATGACCGCCTCGCGGGCGCGGTCGAGAAATGCGCGGCGCTCCTCGCCGGCGCCGAGCTTCACCGGCGCGCCGAAGGTGACCGAGCACAGGATGGGCACCGGCACGACCTCGCCCTTGGGCATCACGCGCTGCACGTTGTCGATCCACGCCGGCACCAGCACCACCTCCGGGAACAGGCGGGCCAGCGTGTACAGGCCGGACTTGAACTTCTGCGGCGTCCCGGTATGGCCGCGCGTGCCCTCGGGAAAGATGATGATCGAGTCGCCGCTGCGCAGCGCCTCCACCAGCGGCAGCAGCGGGTCGTCCGGGCGCAGCTCGGGCAAGGGCGCCGCGCCCGCATGGGCATCGGGGGCATCGGTGGGCGCAGTGACCGGCGAGGCCACGGGTGCAGAGGGCAGGGGCGCCGGCAGATCGAGCTCGCCCTGGACTTCGCTGCGCGAGGCCGTCGGCAGGGTCGACGCCATCGTGTCCGCCTCGACACCTGCTTCCACGGGCAGCGCCGGCGGCGGTGTCGCCGCTTCGCCGCCGGCGGAGGTGGGCAGGTTGGCCGGCGGCGTGGCCGGGGCGGTAGGCAGGTCGAAGGTGGGCTCGATGCGCTCGCCGCCGGCCGGGGCTGCCGCGACGGGCGCCGTGGGCATCGCAGGGGTTGCCGGCGCCGGGCCGCCCGCACGTTCCACGTACACGGCGTTGAACACCTCGGTCGTGATCCAGCGCTTGAGCGGCGTGTTGGCCCAGTAGTCGCGTGCCGCGATGGGCCGCGTGATGCTGCGCAGCTCTTCGGGCAGCGCGGCCCAGATCATGACCAGGTCGACGTGGCTCTGGTGGTTGGCGAAGTAGATGCGCTGCTCGGCCTTGGGCGGGCAGCCGAACCAGCGCGCCTGTGCACCGGTGAGCAGCCGCACCAGCCCGAGCAGCATCCATCCGGTCAGCTTGGCAAGCATGCGGCGATGATACGGGCCGGCTCCGTCGGCGGCCGCGCTGGCCGCTCAGGGCAGCTCGACCGCGCCCATGCGCGCGACGATGGTCGCGGTGCGTCCGTTGAGGTAGGCCGAGTTGGGTCGCATCTCGTAGAACTGCGGGCTGGGCAGCATCACGGCCAGGCGCGCGGCCTCCGACGGCGACAGGCGCGCCGCACTCTTGCCGAAATAGCGCTGCGCCGCCGCTTCGGCGCCGAACACGCCGTTGCCCCATTCGACGCTGTTGAGGTAGATCTCCAGGATGCGCTGCTTGCTCAGGAAGAGCTCCAGCGCCATCGTCAGCACCAGTTCCTGGCCCTTGCGCAGCAGCGTGCGTTCGCCCGACAGCAGCAGGTTCTTCGCCAGCTGCTGGGTGACGGTGGAGCCGCCGCGCAGGCGCGTCTGCACCGGCGCGGGCGCGGGCTTGCCGCGGGCCGCCGCACGGGCGGCGCGCTTGGCCGCCAGCTCTTCGGCGCGGGCGTTGCGCTGGCGGGCGCGCTCGACCGCCTCCCACTCCACGCCGTCGTGGTTGACGAAGTCGGCGTCCTCGCTGGCCAGCACCGCGCGCTTGAGGTTGTCGTGAATCTGTGCGTAGGGCAGCCACTGCTGGCGCCATTGCGCCCGGGCACCGTCGCGCAGGACGAGCTGCCACATCTCCGAGCGCTGGAAGGCGGTGGACTGCGGGTCGATCGCGACCATTGCCGCGATGCGGAGTACGAAGAAGAGCTCGAGGGCGATGCCGGCCAGCAGCAGGCAGCCGATCCAGCGGACGAGGGGGCGCATCCGGCTTCTCAGGCCGCGTCGACGAGGGTGCGCAGCTCGGCCAGCACCTGGGCCGAGGGCGGGCGCACGCCGCGCCACAGCGCGAAGGCCTCGGCTGCCTGTTCGACCAGCATGCCCAGTCCGTCGCGCGGCACGGCACCGTGCGCGGACGCCCAGTCCATGAAGCCGGCCGCAGCGCGGCCGTACATCATGTCGACCGCGAGCGCACCGGGGCGCAGCACGCTCGCCGGCACCGGCACGGCGTCGCCGGCCAGGCTGGAGGCGGTGGCGTTCACCACCACGTCGAAGCTGCCGGGCACGGCGTCGAGGGCCCAGGCTTCCAGCGCCGTCGAATGGCCCAGCGCCTGCGCCGAATGGCGGCGCACCAGGGCCACGGCCTTGTCCACCGTGCGGTTGGCGACCACGAGCCGGCGCAGCCCGGTGTCGAGCAAGGGGCCGAGCACGCCGGCCGCCGCGCCGCCCGCGCCGATGAGCAGCAGGTCGCGGCCCGCCAGCGGCACGCCGGCGTTGCGCTCGATGTCGTTGACCAGGCCGACGCCGTCGGTGTTGTCGCCGTGGATGCGCCCATCGGGCTCGAAGCGCAGCGTGTTCACCGCCTGTGCCAGCCGCGCACGCCCGCTCAGCGATTGCGCCATGGCCGCGGCGTCGAACTTGAAGGGCACCGTGACGTTGCAGCCGCCCGCGCGGTCGCCTGCGGCTGCGGCCTCGGCACGGAAGCTGTCCACGGTGGCGGCGAAACCGCCCAGGGGCGCCAGGCGCCGGCCGTATTCCAGGGCCTGGCCGGTGAGTGCGGCGAAACGGGCGTGGATCCAGGGCGATCGGCTGTGCTCGACCGGGTTGCCGATGACGCAGTAGCGGTCCATGTCGGTCGGTGTCAATTGATGGGCTGGGTGGACACCTGTGTCTCCAGCGTCTCGTCGCGTGTGAACTTGAAGCGCGAGGGCATCAACAGCTGGTCGGTCTGGCGCCGCATGGCGTCGGTGAAGCGCCCGAAATTGCCGATGCTGGCGACGATGGCCTGCGCGCGCCGGTCCAGTTCCTTGTTGCCGGAGCTCTGGACGATCTCGGTGCCCAGCAGCGAACCGTCGAAGTTGACGCTGACGATCATGGTCAGCTCGCCATAGAGCTTCTTGCCGCCGGCCTGCGGGAAGCGCTCGGTGCCGCGCGCCTCGATCTTGCGTCGCAGCGTGTCCACGTACACGGCGTAGGTCGCCTCCTTGGTGGCGGGGCTCACGAAGCGGCGCTTGGGCCGCGCATTCTCCTCGTTCACCCGGCGCTCGATCTGGGCCAGCAGCTCCAGCAGCTGGCGGCGCTTTTCTTCCTGCGCCGTGTTGTCGTTCGGCTGGCCGGCCTGGCGCGGATCCGGCATCGGCATCGCGGCGAGCTGGGCGCGCACCTGCGCCAGCAGCATCATCTGCTGCGCCTGCATGGCCTCGATCTGCTTCTGTGCCTCCTCGGCGGAATCGCCCACCGCGGTGAAGGCCGAGGGCGGCAGCGGGCTGGTGGCGCGGCCCTTGTCGAGGTCGCCGCCGCCGGCCAGCGAGGCCTGGGCCAGCGCCTGCGGCTTGTCGGGCGCTTCGCCCTTGGCCTTGGCATTGACCAGGACGATCTCCAGCGGCGTCTCCTGAAAGACGCGGTTGAAGGCCTCGGGATCGGCGAAACGGACCGCCAGCAGCGCAGCGTGGGCCAGGACCGACAGGCCCAGCGCGATCTGCAGCGTGCTGAAGTCCTTGAGGTTCATGCCGCGCTGGGCTCGGCGGTGGGTGCGTCGGCTGCGTCGCCGTCGGCCAGGTCGACGGCGATGGCCAGCGGCCCGGCGGCCGGCTCGTCGTCGTCACCCTCGTCGGTGGCTTCGGGGGTGGCGGCGGCACCGAGCCGATCGGTGACGGTGCCGTTGACGGCCAGCGCGATCTCGTCGATGTCGCCCAGGCGCACGCGCACGCGGCTGCCGCGCGGCAGGCCCTGCGCGCCGAGCACCGGCAGTACCAGCGGCAGGGTGTCGGCACGCACCAGCGTCTCGCCCGCGCCGCCATCCTTGATGAGCGTCGCGTCCAGCTCCTGGATGCCCTGCTGCTGCAGGTACTTGAGCGTCCAGAAACGCTCCATGCCGGCCTGGTAGGCGTTGTAGGTGCCGTAGGCGGCATCGAAGCCCGAAAGAATGGAGAACAGGCTCGCATCCTTGGGCTTGAAGGGCGCCGCGAGGGCGGCGGTCTTGCCGTGGCGGGCCGCGGCGATGATCTGCCACTGGTTCACCAGGTCGGTGTAGCGGCGCAGCGGCGAGGTGCTCCAGGCGTAGCTCTTCACGCCCAGGCCCGCGTGCGGCAGCGGCTTGGTGCCCATGCGCACCTTGATGCCGGGCGCCAGGCTGGCCTGGCTGCGGTAGAGCGCCGGCACGCCCAGCTCGCCGAGCCAGCCGCCCCAGCTGCTGTTGGCCAGGATCATGGCCTCGGAGACGATCAGGTCCAGCGGCGCGCCGCGGCGGCGGGTGCTGATCTGCACCTGCTCGTTGCCGCTCGGCTCGGCGCCGTCGTTCCCGATGAGGCGGAAGTTGTAGTCGGGCCGATTGAAGGTCTCCGGCTTGCCGCGCACGGCTTCGCGGCCGAGCTTCAGGTGGCGCGCCAGGCGGTACAGAAACGATAGCGGCTCGCGCAGGCGCCATGCGGCTTCCGGGCCCTTTTCGTTCGGAATCGCGGCGCTGTCGAGCCAGGTTTCGTCGATCACGCCGTCGAGCTGGTCGTGGCGCAGGTTGGCCACGATCGGCACGCGCTCGAGCTTCGTCTCGGTGCCCACCACGTCCAGCGTCGCCTCGTTGAAGCGGACGTAGAGCGACACCGCGGGCCGGTCGCCGCCATCGAGGAGGGTGTAGGTCTGCACGATGTCGTCCGGCAGCATCGTGATCTTGTGGCCCGGCATGTAGACCGTCGACATGCGGTTGCGCGCCACATGGTCGAGCGCGCTGTCGGGCACGATGGCCAGGCCCGGCGCGGCGATGTGGATGCCCACGGTGACGGTGCCGGAGCCCAGGCCCTGCACCGAGAGGGCGTCGTCGATCTCGGTGGTCTGCGAGTCGTCGATCGAGAAGGCCTGCACGCCCTCGGCGCGCGGCAGTTCGTCGGCGATCGCCGGCGCCGCGAGCGCCGGAAAGCCGGTGCCCTTGGGGAAGTTCTCGAACAGGAAGCGCTTCCAGTGGAACTGGTAGGGCGAGTCGATGGCGCCCGAGGCCTCGAGCAGATCCAGGGGCGCACGCTGGCTGGCGCGCGCGGCCTCGACCACCGCCTTGTACTCGGGCGCGTTCTTGTCGGGCTTGAACAGGATCTTGTAGAGCTGCTCGCGGATCGGCGCCGGGCAGCGGCCGGCCGCCAGCTCGGCCGACCATTCGGCGATCTGCGCCTGGATGGCCTTCTTCTTCTCGATGGCCGCCAGCGCCTGCTGCACGATCTCGGCCGGGGCCTTGCGGAACCGCCCCTTGCCGGCGCGGCGGAAGTAGTGCGGCGCCTCGAAGAGCGCGAACAGCGACGCGGCCTGCTGCACCAGCGAGGGCTTGGCGGTGAAGTAATCGGCCGCGAGGTCGGAAAAGCCGAATTCCTCGGCCGGCGCGAATTCCCAGGCCAGGTCGAGGTCGACCGTGGCGGCCAGCGTGCGCGCCTCGGCGATCAGCTCCGCCGGCGCGGGCTTGTCGAAACGCAGCACGATGTTCGCGCCCTTGACCTTGACGCGCTTGCCGGTCTCCAGCTCCACCTGGGCGGAGGATTCGGCCTCGGACAGCACGCGGCCGCCGAGGTACTTGCCGGCTTCTTCGAACAACACAAACATCGGGCGATTTTCACACGCAGGCTGCCGCCGTCCGCCGGTTGCCGTTCACGCAGGCGAGAGAAAGGCCATGACCTCGGTCAGGTGGGCGCGTTCGAAGTCCGACAGCGCGTGGTCGCCGCCTTCGAGCAGGCGGATCCGGCTGCCGGGGTAGCGGGCGGACATCTCGCGCCAGTCCAGCAGCTCGTCGCCCTTGGCGATGACGGCGAACACGCGCTCCGGGTGGTCCAGCGCGCCCACCTCGAGCGCGGCCAGCTCGCCGATGAATTCGGGCCGGAAGAAGAAGCGCTCCTCGGGGCTGTGCCAGCCGCGTTGTTCGCCGATGTGCCTGGCCAGGTCGCGCGCCGGATCGACCGCCGGGTTCAGCAGCACGGCGCGGGCGCCGGTCATCGCGGCGACGTAGGTGGCGTAGAAGCCGCCCAGCGAGGAGCCGATCACGCCCAGGCTCTCGCGCGGCCAGTCGGCGATGCCCGCCAGCACCAGGTCCATCGCTTCGCGCGGCGAGGGCGGCAGCTGCGGGCACCACCACTCCACGTCGGCGTGGTGCACGGCCATGTAGGCGGCGGTGGCCTGGGCCTTGGCGGAGCGCGGCGAGGACCGGAAGCCGTGCAGGTACAGGAGGTGGGTGATGGGCGGCAGGGGCATTCTGGGTCCGACCGGGGCGAGAGCGCGGTGCGAAAGGCGATTGTCCTGCGCCGCGCCGGCCCAAGCCAGCCATGCATGCGCGACGCGCCGATAATCCCGGCCCATCATGTCAGCGGTCTTCCAGCAGCCCTCGCTCGCGCGGCGCATCCTGCCCGTCTTCCAGGGCTTCGACGGCTTCCTGGCCTTCGCCGTCTTCCTGCTGTGCTGCGCGGGGCTGGTGACGATGTATTCGTCCGGTTACGACCACGGCACGCGCTTCCTCGACCACGGCCGCAACATGCTGCTGGCCGGCTTCATCATGTTCGTGGTGGCGCAGATCCCGCCGCAGCGCCTCATGCGCCTGGCGGTGCCGCTGTACCTGTTCGGGGTCGGGCTGCTGATCGCGGTGCTGCTGTTTGGCATCACCAAGAAAGGGGCCAAGCGCTGGATCAACGTCGGCATGGTGATCCAGCCCAGCGAGATCCTGAAGATCGCCATGCCGCTGATGCTGGCCTGGTGGTTCCAGCGACGCGAAGGGCAATTGCGCCCGCTGGACTTCATCGTGTCTTTCGTCCTGCTGGCGATCCCGGTGGGGCTGATCATGAAGCAGCCCGATCTGGGCACCTCGCTGCTGGTGCTGGCCGCGGGGCTGGCGGTGATCTTCTTCGCCGGGCTGCCGTGGAAGCTGATCGTGCCGCCGGTGATCCTCGGCGTGGTGGCGGTGTCGCTGATCGTGGGCTTCGAGTCCAGGCTGTGCGCCGACGGCGTGGACTGGCGCGTGCTGCACGACTACCAGAAGCAGCGCGTGTGCACGCTGCTCGACCCCACCAAGGACCCGCTCGGCAAGGGCTTCCACATCATCCAGGGGATGATCGCCATCGGCTCGGGCGGCGTCGGCGGCAAGGGCTTCATGCAGGGCACCCAGACCCACCTGGAGTTCATTCCCGAGCGCACCACCGACTTCATCTTCGCCGCCTACTCCGAGGAATTCGGGCTGGCGGGCAACCTGTTCCTCATCTTCTCCTTCCTCTTCCTCGTGTTCCGCGGGCTGATGATCGCGCTCGACGCGCCGACGCTGTTCTCGCGCCTGCTTGCCGGCGCGGTGTCGATGATCTTCTTCACCTACGCCTTCGTGAACATGGGCATGGTCAGCGGCATCCTGCCCGTGGTGGGCGTGCCGCTGCCCTTCGTCAGCTATGGCGGCACGGCCATGGTCACACTGGGGCTGGGGCTGGGCATCCTGATGTCGATCTCGCGCGCCAAGCGGCTTGTCCAGACCTGAGGGCGGCGCGCGAATTAAGCACAGCGCAGCGAAGTGAAAAGCCGGGAGGCTGATAATCTTTTCATGATCTCCCGCGAACCCACCATCGAGCGCCTGGCCACGGCGCAGCAACTGCTTCTCACGCCCTTCGGCCTGGACGAGACGCACCTCGCCCGCGCGCTGGCGGAGATCAAGGCGCACAAGGTCGACGACGCCGACCTGTATTTCCAGTACACCCGCAGCGAGGGCTGGAGCCTGGAAGAGGGCAACGTCAAGACCGGCAGCTTCAGCATCGACCAGGGTGTCGGCGTGCGGGCCGTGAGCGGCGAGAAGACGGCCTTCGCCTATTCGGACGACATCTCCGAGGCCTCGCTGCTCGACGCCGCCCGCACCGTGCGGGCGATTTCGGCTGCGGGCGGTGCGGGGCGGGCGAAGGCTGCTGCCAAGAAGATAGCGTCCAGCCGGTCGCTGTACCCCGGCATTGACCCCATCTCCACGCTGGACAGCACGGCCAAGGTGAAGCTGCTGGAGAAGGTCGAGAAGCTCGCGCGCGGCCGCGACCCGCGCATCGCCCAGGTCATGGCGGGCCTGGCCAGCGAGTACGACGTGGTGCTGGTGGCGCGCGCCGACGGCACGCTGGCCGCCGACGTGCGCCCGCTGGTGCGCCTGTCGGTGACGGTGATCGCCGAGCAGAACGGCCGCCGCGAGATCGGCTCCGGCGGCGGCGGCGGGCGCTTCGGCCTGGCCTACTTCGGCGACGAGCAGATCGCCGAGTACGTCGACCATGCGGTGAGCTCGGCGCTGACGAACCTCGAATCGCGTCCTGCGCCGGCCGGCGAGATGACCGTCGTGCTCGGCCCGGGCTGGCCCGGCATCCTGCTGCACGAGGCCATCGGCCACGGGCTGGAGGGCGACTTCAACCGCAAGGGCTCTTCGGCTTTCAGCGGCCGCATCGGCCAGCGCGTGGCGGCCAAGGGCGTCACGGTGCTGGACGACGGCACCATCGCCGACCGCCGCGGCTCGCTCAACGTCGACGACGAGGGCAATGCCAGCCAGCGCAACGTGCTGATCGAGGACGGCATCCTCAAGGGCTACATCCAGGATGCGCTCAACGCGCGCCTCATGAAGGTCAAGCCCACCGGCAACGGCCGCCGCGAGAGCTACGCCCACGTGCCGATGCCGCGCATGACCAACACCTACATGCTCGGCGGCGACAGGCACCCCGACGAGATCGTCGCCAGCATCAAGAAGGGCCTGTACGCCACCAACTTCGGCGGCGGCCAGGTCGACATCACCAGCGGCAAGTTCGTCTTCTCGGCCAGCGAGGCCTACTGGGTCGAGAACGGGAAGATCCAGTACCCGGTCAAGGGGGCGACCATCGTCGGCAACGGCCCCGATGCGCTCACGCGCGTGACCATGATCGGCAACGACATGGCGCTGGATTCGGGCGTCGGCACCTGCGGCAAGGAAGGCCAGAGCGTGCCCGTCGGCGTGGGCCAGCCTACGCTGCGCATCGATGGCCTGACGGTCGGCGGCACGGCCTGAGCCGCGACGCCTGATGCGAATTGGCGACATGCGCTTCGAAAACCCTGTGCTAGAGTCTCGCCCCATGCCTGCCTCGCGCGCTTTCTACTTTGCCTACTTTTGGTTCCCGGACTCCGGCGGACGAGTGGCGCGCGCGTAAACAGCAGACAAGCCGAACCCCTCGAGAACCGCCGGTGCGAAAGCCCCGGCGGTTTTTTCTTGGCCGTCCCGAAATCACCCACCACAACAACCCAGAGGAAGAACGAGCATGAGCCCCAAAGCCACCCCCGGCACCAGCGAATCCTGGTATGCGCAACCCGTCGAGAAGACCAGCCAGACCGACGACCAGCGCATCAAGGACATCAACGTGCTTCCTCCGCCCGAACACCTCATCCGCTTCTTCCCCATCGGCGGCACGCCAGTGGAACGGCTGATCGGCCAGACCCGCCACGCCATCCACAACATCATGGCCGGCAAGGACGACCGGCTGCTGGTGGTGATGGGGCCCTGCTCCATCCACGACCCGGCCGCCGCGCTGGACTACGCGCGGCGCCTGAAAGCCGAGCGCGAGAAGTACGCCGACACGCTGGAGATCGTGATGCGCGTGTACTTCGAGAAGCCGCGCACGACAGTGGGCTGGAAGGGCCTGATCAACGACCCCTACCTCGACGAGAGCTACCGCATCGACGAGGGCCTGCGCATCGCGCGCCAGCTGCTGATCGACATCAATCGCCTGGGCCTGCCGGCGGGCAGCGAGTTCCTCGACGTGATCTCGCCGCAGTACATCGGTGACCTGATCGCGTGGGGCGCCATCGGCGCGCGCACCACCGAGAGCCAGGTGCACCGCGAGCTGGCCTCGGGCCTGTCGGCGCCGATCGGCTTCAAGAACGGCACCGACGGCAACATCCGCATCGCCACCGACGCCATCCAGGCGGCCGCACGTGGCCACCACTTCCTGTCGGTGCACAAGAACGGGCAGGTCGCCATCGTGCAGACCAAGGGCAACCGGGACTGCCACGTGATCCTGCGCGGCGGCAAGGCGCCCAACTACGACGCGGCCAGCGTGGCGGCGGCCTGCGCCGACCTGGAGGCCGCCAAGCTGCCGCCCACGCTGATGGTGGACTGCAGCCATGCCAACAGCAGCAAGCAGCACCAGAAGCAGGTCGACGTCGCCAGGGACATCGCGGGCCAGATCGCCGGCGGCAGCCGCAGCGTCTTCGGCGTGATGGTCGAGAGCCACCTGCAGGCCGGCGCCCAGAAGTTCACCCCCGGCAAGGACCGCATCGACGCGCTGACCTACGGGCAGAGCATCACCGACGCCTGCCTGGGCTGGGACGATTCGGTGGGCCTGCTGGAGACGCTGTCGCAGGCGATCAAGCAGCGCCGCGGCTGAGTCTCGCGCCAAAATGGCTGCAGCCCCCGCCCAGCGGGCGCGAGCAGCTATGAAATCGATAGCGGCCGGGCCCGTGCCGGTCAGATGAAGCGGGCCAGTTCGGGCCAGTGGTGGCGCAGAGCGGCCGCCTCGTCGCCGTCCGGCGCCATGAGCGTGAAGTCGGCGAAGTCGAAGCCCGGCGCCACGGCGCAGGCCACCAGGCTGAAGTCGCCGCTCGCATGCGCCGGGACCGGTTCGGCTGCCTGCCATTGGCCGGCGGGGATCACATGCTGCGGCCGCGTGCCATGGGCATCGACCGGCCCCAGGCGCACATGGGAAGGCGCGGTGCGCAGCGCGGCGTCGCAGGCCCACAGTGTGAGCGGCACGCCTTCGACGTGCACCCACAGCTCGTCGGAGCGCACGCGGTGCCAGCGCGAGTGCTGGCCCGCCTCGAGCAGGAAGTAGATGCTGGTGAGGGCCGCGCGCGGCGGGCGGCCGTCGCTGCAGCCCACCTGGGCGCCGGAGCGGAACGTCTCGCGGAACCAGCCGCCTTCCGGATGCGGCTGCAGTCCGAGCGTGTCGATGAGCTGGCGGGCGCGCACTGCGGCTCCCTCAGCGGCCGGCCCGCAGGGCGGCGAGCAGCTTGTCGTGCACGCCGCCGAAGCCGCCGTTGCTCATGCACACGATGTGGTCGCCGGGCTGGACCGCCGCGATCACCTGGGCCACCAGCGTGTCGATGTCGCCGGCGGTGCGCGCACGCTGGCCCATCGGTGCGAGGGCGGCAGCGGCATCCCAGTCCAGCCCGGCCGTGTGGCAGAAGGCCAGTTCCGCATCGTCGAGGCTGCCGGGCAACTGGGCCGCCATGGTGCCGAGCTTCATGGTGTTGCTGCGTGGCTCGAACACGGCCAGGATGCGCTCGGCCTGCCGGCCCTGGGCATCCAGACGGCGGCGCAGGCCGTCGAGCGTGGTGCGGATGGCCGTCGGGTGGTGCGCGAAATCGTCGTAGACGGTGACGGGCGGGCCCTCCGGAGACACGACCTCGCCGCGCACTTCCATGCGCCGGCGCACGTTGCGGAAGGTGCTCAGCGCACGCGCCGCGTCGGCCGGCGCGACGCCCACGTGCTCGGCCGCCGCGATGGCAGCCAGCGCGTTGAGCTGGTTGTGCTCGCCGGTCAGCGCCCACTCGACGCGGCCCAGCACGCGGCCGTCGCGCAGCACGTCGAACGCGTGCTGGGCACCCTCGACCCGCCATTGCGCATCGCTGCCGGCGGCGCCGAAGCTCGCCACCGGGCTCCAGCAGCCCTTGGCCAGCACGCGCGTGAGGCTGTCCTCGGCCGCATTGACGACCAGCCGGCCGCGGGCAGGCACGGTGCGCACGAGGTGGTGGAACTGCCGCTCGATGGCCGCGAGGTCGTCGAAGATGTCCGCGTGGTCGAACTCCAGGTTGTTCAGGATCGCGGTGCGCGGCCGGTAGTGGACGAACTTGCTGCGCTTGTCGAAAAAGGCAGTGTCGTATTCGTCCGCTTCGATCACGAATGGCGCCCCCACGCTCCCCGCTGCGCGTGGTTCGCTGCCCCCCGAGGGGGCGCTCGCGCCGGGCCCCGGCCCAGCCGGGGCGGGCGATCCTGCGGATCGCGCGCTCGGGTCGTTTCCCCTGCCCAGGCGCGCCGACACGCCGAAGTCCAGCGGCACCCCGCCGACCAGGAAGCCCGGCGCGAGACCGGCCTGCTCCAGCACCCAGGCGAGCATCGAGGTGGTCGTGGTCTTGCCGTGCGTACCGGCCACCGCCAGCACGTGACGGCCTTGCAGCACGTGCTCGGCCAGCCACTGCGGGCCGCTGGTGTAGGGCGCGCCGGCATCGAGGATCGCCTCCATCAACGGGTATTTCGGCGTGCCGTCCGCCAGCCGCGCCCGCGAGACGACGTTGCCGACCACGTACATGTCGGGCGCCAGCGCCAGCTGGCCGGCGTCATAGCCTTCGATCAGTTCGATGCCGAGCGCGCGCAACTGGTCGCTCATCGGCGGGTAGACGCCGGCGTCGCAGCCGGTCACGCGGTGCCCGGCCTCGCGCGCCAGGGCGGCCAGACCGCCCATGAAGGTGCCGCAGATGCCGAGGATGTGAATGTGCATCGGTCGATTCTAGGGACGGGCCACGGGGCCATCGGCGCGGAAAACTGCACAGCGGGCACAATCGCCCGATGGACACCGGCAAGCGCGAAATCGCCGCAGCGGCCGCCCGCCTCATCGTCGAGGAAGGGCTGGAGTACGGCGCCGCCAAGCGGCGTGCGGTGCGCGATCTCGGGCTGCCTGCGCGCACCGCGCTGCCGAACAACGACGAGATCGAAGCCGAGGTGCGCGACTACATCCAGCTGTTCTGCGCCGACACCCAGCCGGCCGAACTGCAGGCGCTGCGGGCGCTGGCGCTCGAATGGATGGAGCACATGGCCGCCTTCCGGCCGTACCTGGCGGGCGCTGTGTGGCACGGTACGGCGACGCGGCTGTCCGACATCTTCATCCAGCTCTTCTGCGACGACCCGAAATCGGCCGAGATCGCCCTCATCGACCACCATGTGGACTACGAGCCGCGGATGGTCACGGGCTTCCATGGCGAGCAGGTCGAGGCCCTGAGCGTGCATGCGCGCAGTAGGACGCTCGGCACCGAAGTGGGTGTGCATTTGCTGATTTACGATCTGGACGATCTGCGCGGGGCGCTGCGTCCGGACACGCAGGGCCGGGTGCCGCGCGGCGACCTGGCCGCCGTCCGGCGCCTCTTGGCAGGTTGAGACGACCATGAATTCTTCGCGACGAAACTGGCTGTTCGGCGGTGTCGCCGTGGCGGCGGCGGCGGCCGGTGCGGCAGGTGCCTGGTGGCGCCATGGACTGGCGGGCAACGCGGGCGGCGAGACGCTGGATGCTGCTTTCTGGGGCCAGGCATTCGATCGGCCGGAGGGCGGGCAACTGGAACTGGCGAGCCTCAAGGGCAAACCGCTGCTGCTCAACTTCTGGGCAACGTGGTGCCCGCCCTGTGTGGAAGAGTTGCCCATGCTCGACCGCTTCTTCCGCGAACAGGCATCCAACGGCTGGCAAGTGGCGGGATTGGCCATCGACCAACCCAGTGCGGTGCGCAAGTTCCTCGAGCGGACCCCGGTCAGTTTTCCCAACGGGATGGCGGGTCTGCAAGGCACCGACCTGGTCAAGCGGCTGGGCAACACCAGCGGTGGCCTGCCTTTCACGCTGGTGCTCGACCGGGGGGGTGTGGTGCTTGCACGTAAAATGGGCAAGCTCGAGCCCGCCGACCTCGACGCTTGGCGGCGGGGACAGGTTCACGGATAGAATCCGGCGCTCTTATCGGCGATGGCGTTAGAACGCTGCAATAAGCCGATTTTCAGGTGAGTTGAAACCGATTGACCGGCAAAGCCGGCGCGCTGGAGGACCATGGATCTGCGCAAACTCAAGACACTGATCGACCTGGTGTCTGAATCCAATATTTCCGAACTCGAGATCACCGAAGCCGAGGGCAAGGTGCGCATCGTCAAGGGTGGCGAAGCCGCGCCCGTGCAGTATGTGCAGGCCCTGGCCGCCGCGCCCGCCGCCGCCCCTGCGACAGCGACGGCCGCAGCACCTGCTGCGCCGGCCGCCGCTGCTGCGGCCGCAGAGCCCACGGGTCATGTCGTCAAGTCGCCGATGGTCGGCACCTTCTACCGCTCGGCCAGCCCGGGCGCGCCGGCCTTCGTCGAAGTCGGCGCCCAGGTGAAGGAGGGCGACACGCTCTGCATCATCGAGGCGATGAAGATCCTCAACGAGATCGAGGCCGACAAGTCCGGCACCGTGACCAAGATCCTCGGCGAGAACGGACAGGCCGTCGAGTACGGCCAGCCGCTGTTCGTCATCGAGTGAGTTCTTGATGTTTAAGAAGATCCTGGTCGCAAACCGCGGCGAGATCGCGTTGCGCATTCAGCGAGCGTGCGCCGAGCTGGGCGTCAAGGCGGTGATGGTCTATTCCGAGGCCGACCGCGAAGCCAAGTATGTGAAGCTGGCCGACGAGGCCGTGTGCATCGGACCGGCGCCTTCGGGGCAGAGCTACCTGAACATGCCGGCCATCATCTCGGCGGCCGAAGTGACCGATGCCGAGGCCATCCATCCCGGCTACGGCTTCCTGAGCGAGAACGCCAACTTCGCCGAGCGGGTGGAGCAGAGCGGGTTCCAGTTCATCGGCCCCACGCCCGAGTCGATCCGCATCATGGGCGACAAGGTGTCGGCCAAGCAGACCATGCTCAAGGCCGGCGTGCCCTGCGTGCCCGGCTCCGACGGCGAGCTGTCCGACGATGCGGCTGCGAACAAGCGCATCGCCAAGGCCATCGGCTACCCGGTCATCATCAAGGCCGCCGGCGGTGGCGGCGGTCGCGGCATGCGTGTGGTGCACACCGAAGCCGCACTGGTCAATGCCATCCAGATGACCAAGGCCGAGGCGGCCGCTGCCTTCAACAATCCGGCCGTGTACATGGAGAAGTTCCTCCAGAACCCGCGCCACATCGAGATCCAGGTCCTCGCGGACAAGCACAAGAATGCCGTCTACCTGGGCGAGCGCGACTGCTCCATGCAGCGGCGCCACCAGAAGGTGATCGAGGAGTCGCCGGCGCCCGGCATCCCGCGCAAGCTGATCGAGAAGATCGGCGAGCGCTGTGCAGCAGCCTGCAAGAAGATCGGCTACCGCGGCGCGGGCACCTTCGAGTTCCTGTACGAAAACGGCGAGTTCTATTTCATCGAGATGAACACGCGCGTGCAGGTGGAGCACCCGGTGACCGAGTTCACCACCGGTATCGACATCGTGAAGACGCAGATCATGGTGGCGGCCGGCGAGCGCCTGCCCTTCACCCAGCGCCAGATCGAGATGCGCGGCCATGCGATCGAGTGCCGCATCAACGCCGAAGACCCGTACAAGTTCACGCCCTCGCCCGGCCGCATCACGATGTGGCACTCGCCGGGCGGTCCTGGCGTGCGCGTGGATTCGCATGCGTACACCAACTACTTCGTGCCGCCGAACTACGACTCGATGATCGGCAAGATCATCGTCTACGGCGACACGCGCGAGCAGGCGATGGCGCGCATGCGCACGGCGCTCAACGAGACGGTGGTCGAGGGCATCCTGACCAACATCCCGCTGCACCGCGAGCTGATGGTCGATTCGAAGTTCATGGCCGGCGGCACCAACATCCACTACCTGGAAGAGTGGATGGCGGCGCATAAACGTTGACCACCCCCATGCGCCTGCGGCGCTCCCCCTGCAAGGGGGCACATGCAGCGGCCCGGCGGAGCCGGTTCCGCGCATGTCCTCGGTTTGGGTGGCTGAGTGGCGAGGCGAGCCGATATTGCGAAGCATTGGAAGGGGCAACGGGTCATGTTTGAACTGCGTCTGCTGGCACCCGAGGAGCGCGTCGAGGTGTTGGGCGAGGCACTCGAGGCGCTCGACGCGCTGAGCGTCTCGGTCGAGGATGCCGACGCACAGACCGATGCCGAGCAGGCCCTCTTCGGCGAGCCGGGCATGCCGCCGCCGCGTGAGGGCTGGCAGCGCTCGCGCGTGGTCGCGCTGTTCGCCGAAGAGGAAGCGGCGCGCCATGCGTCCGACGTGCTGGTGGCCCAGGACTTCTTCGAAGGCTGCGCAATCATCGGCACCGCCGAGGTCGCCGAGCAGGACTGGGTGCGCCTGACGCAGTCCCAGTTCGCGCCGGTGGAGATCACCCCCACCTTCTGGATCGTGCCGACCTGGCACGAACCGCCGGCTGCGGCGCGGCAGGTCATCCGCCTCGACCCCGGCCTGGCCTTCGGCACCGGCACGCATCCGACCACCCGCATGTGCCTGCGCTGGATCGCCACGCGCGGGCCTGGCGGCGCCGGCGCACGCGTGCTCGACTACGGCTGCGGCTCCGGCATCCTCGCCATCGGTGCGGCCAAGTTCGGTGCGGGCGAGATCGATGCGGTCGACATCGACCCGGCCGCCGTGCAGTCGACCGAACTGAATGCCGAGGCCAATGGCGTGCGGCTGCGCGCGGGCCTGCCCGAGGTCAGGCAAGGCGAGTACGACACGGTGCTCGCCAACATCCTCGCCACCCCGCTCAAGGTGCTGGCGCCGCTGCTGTGCGCGCATGTGCGCCCGGGCGGTGCGCTGGTGCTTGCGGGCATCCTGGAGCGTCAGGCCGACGAATTGAAGGCGGCGTATGCGCCATACCTGTCGCTGGAGGTGAGCGACACCGAGGACGGCTGGATCCTCATGACCGCGCGGCGCTGAAGCCTGCCGCACGGCGGTGGCGCTGGCAGGGGCGCCCCTACAATCCCTCACCCATGAGCCTTGTCACTCGCTGCCCTGCATGCTCGACTGCATTCAAGGTGGTGCGTGACCAACTTCGCATCTCCGAAGGTTGGGTGCGTTGCGGCCGGTGCAGCCAGGTCTTCGATGCCACGCTGGACCTGATGGAGTCGGACGATGGCGTGCCGCATGCACCGGCAACGCCGTCGACGGCCCCTTCATTCGAGGCTCGCTCCACCGCTTCCGATTCCACACCCTCCGATCGGGCCGAGGCTGCGGGCACAACGCCTCCATCGCTCGATGACGATGACTTCGTCGAGCCCGATGATTTGCCGATGCCCGCTGCGCCGGCTGCAAGCTGGCCTGCGCGGGACCTGCTGGATCTCGGGCCCGTGGCTTCGCCTGCCGGTCGCCGCCTCGCCGAGTCCGAAGCGGTGCAGGAGCCGGCGCGCGCCGGCAACTGGTCGTCGTTTCCCGCCGATCTGCCGGCCATCGTGGCGGACGAGCCCTGGCCTCCGGGCGCCGCCAGCCGGCCGCCGCAGGACGACGCCGGCTCGGCCGAGGGCGTGTCTCCGTCGCCGGTGGACCAGGCGGTCGATGCGCAACTGCAGAAGGCGCTGCGGCGTGCGCGCATCCAGGCCCTGCGCGACTCCCGTGCGCGTGCACGCGCCGAGGCGGAGGTGGAAAGCGGACCCGAGACCACCACGGCCGACGCATCCCTCGTGAGCGACACCGAGGCGCCAGCGCCACCCTCCGCACCGCTCATGGACGCGTCCACGTCCGCGCACGAAGCCGCCACCCTGCGCCAAGCCTCCGAAGAGCCGCCGCCGCCCGAAGCCGCCGTGCCCGCTCCGGCGCTTCCGAGCTTCCTCGAGGCAGGACCACCCGTCCAGTTGCCGACGAAGTCACCCCATCGTGCGGCGCTGCTGACCCTTGCCGTGCTGGCCGTCCTGCTGCTGATGCTTCAGGTGCTGCGGCATGAACGCGATGCGCTCGCCGCCTCGCAGCCGGGCATGCGGCCGGCGCTCGCGGCGCTGTGCCGGTTGAGCGGTTGCGAGCTGTCGCCGGTGCGGCGCATCGACGCGATCCGCATCGACGGCTCGTCCTTCACGCCCGAGCGCGAGGGCGGGGGGTACCGGCTGCTCTTCAGCCTGCGCAATGCGTCACCGACGGCGCTGGCGATGCCCGCGATCGAACTGTCGCTGCTCGACGGCAACGAGCGTCCCGTGGTGCGGCGCGTGTTCCAGCCCGCCGAATTCGGTGCACCGGCCGTGCTCGGTCCACGGGCCGAGCATGCGGCGACTCTGGCGCTCGCGCTGAAGCTGCCCGAAAGCGGCGGCGTGCCGCCGGTGGTGGGCTACAGCCTGCTGGCCTTCTATCCCTGACGCGGCCTTCCTTTCTTTCCTCCCACCTTTGCAGGACCTTCCATGGCAGCAGTGATTTGCGGTTCCCTCGCCTTCGACACGATCATGAATTTCGAGGGCCGCTTCGCCGACCAGATCCTGCCGGACCAGCTGCACATCCTGAACGTGTCCTTTCTCGTGCCCGGCCTGCGGCGCGACTTCGGGGGCTGCGCCGGCAACATCGCCTACAGCCTGAACGCGCTCGGCGGCCGCGCACTGCCCATGGCCACCGTGGGCAGCGACGGCGCCGACTACGTCGAGCGGCTGCGCACGCTGGGCATCGGCACCGAATTCATCCGTGAGGTAAGCGACAGCTACACCGCGCAGGCCATGATCATGACCGACCGCGACAACAACCAGATCACGGCCTTCCATCCCGGGGCGATGCAGCAGGCGCACGTCACCCGCATCGAGGCCCGCAGCGACATCCGCCTGGGCATCGTCGCGCCCGACGGCCGCGAGGCGATGGTGCAGCATGCGGCGCAGTTCAAGGCGGCCGGCATTCCCTTCGTCTTCGACCCGGGCCAGGGCCTGCCGATGTTCGACGGCAAGGAACTCGCGCACTTCATCGACCAGGCCGACTGGGTGGTGGTGAACGACTACGAGGGCAAGATGCTGTCGGACCGCACGGGCTGGGACAGCGCCGCGATCTCGCGCCGCGTGAAGGGCCTGGTGGTGACGCTCGGGGCGGACGGATGCGAGGTCTGGACCGAGGGCGCGTCGGTGCATGTCCCTGCGGTCACGCCCGCGGCCATCGTCGATCCCACGGGCTGTGGCGATGCATGGCGTGGCGGCCTTCTGTATGGCCTCGAGCAGGGCTGGGACCTGCGCCGTTGCGCCGAGCTGGGCAACCGCGTGGGCGCGCTGAAGATCGCTTGCCGCGGCCCGCAGAACTATCACATCGATCGGAGCCAGATCGGGCTGTAGCGCCCGCCGTACTGGCGCGGGAAGCTATCAAAAACATAGCAGGCCGGTCGAGCCGCAGGACCGGTGACGCATGAAAAAAGCCCGGCACCTTGCGGTGCCGGGCTTGGCCTGACAGGCGCTGCTGAAGCGACTCAGGGCTTGCTGGCCGTGGGGAACGGCCAAGCTGCCTGCGGGTTCAGCGTGGTCTGTGCGGCAGGCGCAGGCGCAGCGGCTGCCTTGGCAGCAGGCGCAGGCTTCGCGGCCTTCTTCGCAGCGGGCTTCTTGGCAGCCTTCTTGGCAGCAGCCTTCTTGGCAGGGGCCTTTTTCGCAGCGGCCTTCTTGGCAGGCGCCTTCTTGGCAGCGGCCTTCTTCGCCGGCGCCTTCTTGGCTGCAGCCTTCTTCGCCGGTGCCTTCTTGGCGACGACCTTCTTGGCCGCAACCTTCTTGGCAGGAGCCTTCTTCGCCGCGACCTTCTTGGCCGCAACCTTCTTCGCCGGCGCCTTCTTGGCAGCGACCTTCTTGGCCGCAACCTTCTTCGCCGGTGCCTTCTTGGCGACGACCTTCTTGGCCGGTGCCTTCTTCGCTGCTGCGACCTTCTTGGCCGGAGCCTTCTTTGCGGCCGCTTTCTTCGCCGGCGCTTTCTTTGCAGTTGCCATTTCTTTCTCCTTGATCAAGTTGAAAACATCAACCTTTGGAAGCACTCCTCCACTCGTCTGCGAGCGAGAAGCGATTCATGGCGTTGGAGCAGACTCCAGCGCCATGAACACGGGAACCCCGGCCGCTGCACTCTCTGGTGCATGAAGCGATCGGGGTGATTCTTGGATCCATTCGATTCTTTGGAAACTCAATCCCAGGAGAGCGCACCACCCGACTGGTACTCGATCACGCGGGTTTCGAAGAAGTTGCGCTCTTTCTTCAGGTCGATCATTTCGCTCATCCAGGGGAACGGGTTTTCCTCGTTCGGGAAGAGCGCTTCGAGGCCGATCTGCGTCGCACGCCGGTTGGCGATGTAGCGCAGGTAGCCCTTGAACATGGAGGCGTTCATGCCGAGCACACCGCGCGGCATGGTGTCTTCGGCGTAGCGGTATTCGAGCTCGACGGCCTTCTGGAACAGGCCCTTGATCTCGGCCTTGAACTCGGGCGTCCACAGGTGCGGGTTCTCGAGCTTGAGCTGGTTGATCAGGTCGATGCCGAAATTGCAGTGCATCGATTCGTCGCGCAGGATGTACTGGTACTGCTCGGCCGCACCGGTCATCTTGTTCTGGCGACCCAGCGCCAGGATCTGCGTGAAGCCGACGTAGAAGAACAGGCCTTCCATCAGGCAGGCGAAGACGATCAGGCTCTTGAGCAGCGTCTGGTCGTTCTCGGGCGTGCCGGTGTGGAAGTTGGGGTCCATGATCGCGTCGATGAACGGGATCAGGAACTCGTCCTTGTCGCGGATGGACTGGACTTCGTTGTAGGCGTTGAAGATCTCGGCCTCGTCCAGGCCCAGCGACTCGACGATGTACTGGTAGGCGTGCGTGTGGATCGCCTCTTCGAAGGCCTGGCGCAGCAGGAACTGCCGGCATTCGGGCGCCGTGATGTGGCGGTAGGTGCCCAGCACGATGTTGTTGGCCGCCAGCGAATCGGCGGTCACGAAGAAGCCGAGGTTGCGCTTGACGATGCGGCGCTCGTCCTCGGTCAGACCGTTCGGGTCCTTCCACAGGGCGATGTCGCGGTTCATGTTCACTTCCTGCGGCATCCAGTGGTTGGCGCAGGTGGCGAGGTACTTCTCCCACGCCCACTTGTACTTGAACGGCACCAGCTGGTTGACGTCGGTCTGGCCGTTGATGATGCGCTTGTCGGCCGCGTTGACGCGGCGTGCGCTCGCCGGTGCGGCGTGCGAGGCGGAGGAAGCGGGGGCTGCAGCCGCGGCGGGCGACGCGAAGGAATGCGTGGCAAGCGAAGCGGCAGGAAGGGAAGTCGCTGCCGCCATCGAGGCTCCCGCTGCGGCGGCGTTGCTCGATGAAGTTTGCGGCTGGCTCCTCGGTGCGGAGGGCTTGACTTCTTCGTCCCAGGTCAACATAGAAAAATCCAATGCTCAATTATCAGAGCAACGATGCGTGTTGAGAAGTTATCCGCCACGCACCGGCTCGAATTATGTTGTGCGCAGGCGTCGTGCATGTCGTCCGAAGCCGCGCGAAAAGAGAAGAGCGGTCCGTCGTGGACCGCTCTTCATCGCCATCACTGGCAGGCTTCGCAGCCCGGGTCGTCGATCGCGCAGAACTTGATGTCGGTGGCGGGCACCGCAGCCATCTGCGCCTGTGCGGCAGCGGCCGCGAGTTCGAGCGCGCTCGGTGCCGCAGGCTTCGCGGCGGCGGCCGACATCTCGTGGCTGCCGCCCGAGGACACGGCGTTGAGCCGGCCCGACTGCACCGTCGACTTCTCGGCGTGCGTGGCGCTGATGGTGCGCAGGTAGTAGGTGGTCTTCAGGCCGCGCAGCCAGGCCAGCTTGTAGGTGTCGTCCAGCTTCTTGCCCGACGCGCCGGCCATGTAGATGTTCAGCGACTGGGCCTGGTCGATCCACTTCTGGCGACGCGCGGCGGCCTCGACCAGCCACACCGGCTCGACCTCGAAAGCGGTGGCGTACAGCGCCTTGATGTCCTGCGGCACGCGGTCGATGGGACGCAGCGAGCCGTCGAAGTGCTTCAGGTCCATGACCATCACGTCGTCCCACAGGCCCAGGCGCTTGAGGTCGCGCACCAGGTAGTGGTTGATGACCGTGAACTCGCCCGACAGGTTCGACTTGACCGACAGGTTGCCGAAGCAGGGCTCGATCGAGGCGTCGACGCCGATGATGTTGGAGATCGTCGCCGTCGGCGCGATGGCCACGCAGTTGGAGTTGCGCATGCCGTCCTGCGCGATCTTGGCGCGCAGGGCGTCCCAGTCGAGCGAGGCCGAGCGGTCCACTTCCACGTAGCCGCCGCGCGCCTTCTCGAGCAGGTCCAGCGAGTCGATCGGCAGGATGCCCTTGTCCCACAGCGAGCCCTTGAAGCTGGAGTACTTGCCGCGCTCGCGGGCCAGCTCGGTCGAGGCCCAGTAGGCGTGGTAGCAGATCGCTTCCATCGAGCGATCGGCGAATTCCACCGCCTGTTCGCTGCCGTAGGGAATGCGCAGCTCGTACAGCGCGTCCTGGAAGCCCATCAGGCCCAGGCCCACCGGGCGGTGGCGCAGGTTGGAGTCGCGTGCCTTCTTCACCGCGTAGTAGTTGATGTCGATCACGTTGTCGAGCATCCGCATGGCGGTGGAGATCGTCTTCTTGAGCTTCTCCTGGTCGACGGCGCCGTCCTTCAGGTGTTGCAGCAGGTTGACCGAGCCCAGGTTGCAGACCGCGGTCTCGGTGTCGCTGGTGTTCAGCGTGATCTCGGTGCACAGGTTGGACGAGTGCACCACGCCGGCGTGCTGCTGCGGCGAGCGCACGTTGCAGGCGTCCTTGAAGGTGATCCAGGGGTGGCCGGTCTCGAACAGCATCGAGAGCATCTTGCGCCACAGGTCGGTGGCGGGCACCGTCTTGGCCGGCTTGATCTCGCCGCGGGCGGCCTTCTCTTCGTAGGCGACGTACGCCTTCTCGAAGTCGGCGCCGAACAGGTCGTGCAGGTCGGGCACGGAGGAGGGCGAGAACAGCGTCCAGCTGCCCTTTTCCATCACGCGGCGCATGAACAGGTCGGGAATCCAGTTCGCGGTGTTCATGTCGTGGGTGCGGCGGCGGTCGTCACCCGTGTTCTTGCGCAGTTCCAGGAACTCCTCGATGTCCAGGTGCCAGGTCTCCAGGTACGTGCAGACCGCGCCCTTGCGCTTGCCGCCTTGGTTCACGGCCACGGCCGTGTCGTTGACCACCTTCAGGAAGGGCACGACGCCCTGCGATTCGCCGTTGGTGCCCTTGATGTGGCTGCCCAGCGCGCGCACGCGGGTCCAGTCGTTGCCCAGGCCGCCGGCGAACTTCGACAGCAGCGCGTTCTCCTTGATCGACTCGTAGATGCCGTCCAGGTCGTCGGGCACGGTCGTCAGGTAGCAACTCGACAGCTGCGAGCGCAGCGTGCCGCTGTTGAACAGCGTGGGGGTGGACGACATGAAGTCGAAGGACGACAGCACCTCGTAGAACTCGATGGCACGCGCCTCGCGGTCGATCTCGTTGAGGGCCAGGCCCATCGCCACGCGCATGAAGAAGGCCTGCGGCAGCTCGATGCGCTGCTTGCGCACGTGCAGGAAGTAGCGGTCGTACAGCGTCTGCAGGCCGAGGTAGTCGAACTTCAGGTCGCGCTCGGCCTTGAGCGCGGCGCCCAGGCGGGCCAGGTCGTACTGAAGCAGCTTCTCGTCCAGCAGTTCGTTGTCCACGCCCTTCTTGATGAAGTGGGGGAAGTAGTCGGCGTAGCCTTGCGCCATCTCGGCGTGCGTCACTTCGCGGCCGAGCACTTCCTTGAAGATCGTGTGCAGCAGCAGGCGCGCGGTCGCGAAGGTGTAGTCGGGGTCCTTCTCGATCAGCGTGCGGGCGGCCAGGATGGCGGCCTTGTAGACCTCGTCCAGCGGCACGCCGTCGTACAGGTTGCGCATCGTCTCGGCGACGATCGGATCGGCCTTGACGCCTTCGCCCAGGTTCGCGCAGGCCGACTCGAGCAGGCTCTGCAGGGCGCCCATGTCCAGGGCGACGCGCTCGCCGCGGTCCAGCACGTGCAGCGTGGGCAGCGCGGGCTTGGCGCTCTGCTCGCCCTGTTTCTGGCGTTCCTGGGTGCGGCGTTCGCGGTACAGCACGTAGGCACGCGCCACCTCGTGGTGGCCGCCGCGCATCAGGCCCAGTTCGACCTGGTCCTGCACGTCCTCGATGTGGAAGGTGCCGCCGCCCGGGCGCGAGCGCACCATCGCGCGCACCACCGCCTGCGTCAGGCCGTCGACCGTTTCGCGCACGCTGGCCGAGGCCGCGCCCTGCGTGCCGTGCACGGCCAGGAAGGCTTTCATCATCGCCACGGCGATCTTGTTCGGCTCGAAGGGCACGACGGCGCCGTTGCGCCGGATGATCTGGTAATGCGCGAGGGCCGGGCTGGCGGCGCTCGCCACGTCACGGCCCTGGGACGTCGCCGCGGGCACGGCGCGAGGGGTCGAGGGGGAGGTCAGGGCAGCTTGCATTCGGATCCTTCGTTGACGTCTGTGGTTGTTGTGTGCCGGGCCGTTTCGGCATGTGCGATGGGTACGCAATGCCGTGTGTAGTTGGGGGCAGGCGCACACTATATCTAGGGTGCAGATGGGCTTCAAGCCACTACCTGTAGTGTTTTTCGCGGGGGAGTCGCGGTGTTGCGCGGAGCCATCGCGCGCCCGATGCCTGCGCAAGGCGCTCCGGGGTTGCTCCACCTTAGCGCGGGCCGCGTGGCGTGGGCTTTGCAGGCGTTTTTGGGCCTGGAGGCCGCATGGTTGCTGCGTCGGCGGCACACGAGCGGATGCGCGGCCGTGCCGTCGGCCCGGGCGGCCGAAGGCGGCGCCCATAGAAAAATTTCAGGACCGCCCGGCGCGCGGTGGAAAGACCGTATCGGGCCAGCCGAGCGATCGTTGCAGGCGCGCCCAGTCGAATCCCGGGCCGGGGTCGAGCTTGCGGCCCGGCGCGATGTGCTCGTGCCCTGCCACGGCGTCGATCGGGTAGCGCTGCGCCAGCGCCGGGCAGAGCGTCGCAAGGACCTCGTACTGGGCCGTCTTGAAGCGATCCCCCTCCAGGCCCTCGAGTTCGATGCCGATCGAATGGTCGTTGCAGTTGGCGCGCCCGCGCCAGCTCGATGCGCCGGCGTGCCAGGCGCGGTCGTCGCAGCTCACGAACTGCCACAGCTCGCCGGTGCGGCGCACGTAGAAGTGCGCCGAGACCTGCAAGCCGCGGAGCTGCCCGAAGTAGGGGTGTGCCGACCCGTCGAGGCGGTTCGTGAACAGGGCCTGCACCTCGTCGCCGCCATAGCGGCCGGGCGGAAGGCTGATCGAGTGCAGCACGATCAGGTCGATCGGCATGCCCGGGGGCCGCGGCCCGAAGTTCGGCGAGTCGAGCCGGCGTGCCGGGCGGTACCAGCCGCCGGTCCATGGCGCGTGCTCGTCGCCGGCCGACATGCGGGGCGAATCAGGCATCGTCGCCGGCGGGCGTCGCGATGCCCAGGCGGGCGATCCGGTAGCGGATCTGCCGCAGGCTCAGGCCCAGGCGGTTCGCGGCGGCCGTTCGGTTGAACCCTGTCTCGTGCAGGGCGCGCACGAGGATTTCCCGCTCCTTCTGGTCCAGGTAGGCCTGCAGGTCGCTGGGAATGCCCGAGCCCTCGGCGAGTGGCGCAGCGGGCGCCACGGCCGGCGGGGGCAGCTCGAACGGCCGACTGTCATGGGCCGGTCCGGGGCTCGGTGCGGTCAGCGCCCCGGGCCGGCTGTCGCTCGCGTCCAGGTCCAGTTGCAGCTCGCTGCCTTCGCTCAGCGCCACGGCGCGGTGCAGCAGGTTCTCCAGTTCGCGCACGTTGCCGTGCAGGGGTTGTTCGGACAGCACGCGCAGCACCTGGGCCGACAGCGCGGGCACCGGCAGCCCGCCGTCGTGCGCGATGCGCGCCAGCAGGGCCCGGCACAGCGCTGGCAGGTCCTCGCGCCGCTCGCGCAGCGGCGGCAGCATCAGCTCGATCACGTTCAGGCGATAGAACAGGTCCTGGCGGAAGCGCCCGGCCTGCACCTCGGCCTGCAGGTCCTTGTGGGTCGCGCTGACGATGCGCACGTCCACCGCGTCTTCCTGCGTCGAGCCGATCGGCCGCACGCTGCGCTCCTGGATCGCCCGCAGCAGCTTGGACTGCATGGCCAGCGGCAGGTCGCCGATCTCGTCGAGGAACAGCGTGCCGCCGCGGGCGGCCTGGAAGTAGCCGTCGCGGTCCTGGGCCGAGCCGGTGTAGGAGCCCTTGCGCGCGCCGAAGAACTCCGCTTCCAGCAGGTTCTCGGGAATGGCGCCGCAGTTGACGGCCACGAAGGGGCCTTCGCCGCGCTGGCTGCAAGCATGCACGGCGCGCGCGACCAGTTCCTTGCCGGTGCCGGATTCGCCGCGCACCAGCACCGGCGCCATGCCGCGTGCCACCTTGACGATGCGCCCCTTGACCAGGCGCATCGGCTCCGAGTCGCCGACCAGGCGCTCCAGGGCCGCATCGCTCTGTGCATTCGCGGGCGCCGGCTTGGGAGCGACGCCCGGTGCGGCCGGCGTGCTGCGCGGCGCCACGCCCTGGTCCTGCACCGCCGAGGCGACGACGGCACGGAACTGCTTGAGGTCAACGGGCTTGGTCAGGTAGTCGAAGGCGCCGGCCTTCAGGGCCTCCACCGCGTTCTCGGCCGATCCGTAGGCCGTCATGACCACGCAGCGCTCGGGCCGCTGCTGCTGCTGGAGCCGATGCAGGATCTCCATGCCCAGGCCGTCGGGCAGGCGCATGTCGGTGATCACGGCGTCGAAACGCTGCGCCTCCAGCCGCTCCGTCGCCTCGGCCACGCTGCCCGCCGCTTCCACGCGGTAGCCCTCGCGCAGCAAGGTCAGTTCATACAGCGTGCGCAGGTCCGGCTCGTCGTCGACGACGAGGATCTGCGCCGAGGCCTTGGGGAGGGATGCGGGCGAACTGCTCACGGGGCGCTATTGTGGTGGCAAAGGCCCCTGCGCCGGCGCGAAGTGCACGAAGAAGCTGTTGCCTTCGCGCCCGTCGCCGCCGGCGGCGCGCCGCTCGTAACCGATCACGCCGCCATGGCGCTCGCACAGCTCGCGGCAGATGTACAGGCCCAGGCCGCTGGACCGGCTCTCGGACGAGAAGAAGGGCTCAAACAGGTGCCGTTGCACCGCCGGGTCCAGGGGCGCACCGTCGCTCCACACGACCAGCTGGGCGCGGCGGTTGGCGCCCACCGCGGTGCTGACCTGGATCGCGCCTTCGTCCTGGCTCGCATAGCGGGCCGCGTTGTCGAGCAGGTTCACGAGGATGCGGCGCAGGTGCTCCTCCTCGAACCGGACCTGCACGCCCGCGCCCAGGGACATCCGCACGCCGGCGCGACGGGTCTGGCGCACCCATTCCTCGACCAGGCTGCGCACTGCGACGTCGAGCGGCAAGGTCTCGCCGCCCGTGGGCAGGGCCCGCTGCTGCCGGGCGCGCGACACATCCAGCACGTCGTCGACGATGCGCGCCAGCCGCTGGGCGTTCTGCTGCACCATCCCGTTGAGCTGGCGCTGGCCTTCGTCGGACAGGTCCTCCGCCAGGAGGGCGCTGGCCTGCGCGATGGCCGCCAGCGGATTGCGGATCTCGTGCGCCACGGCGGCCGACATGCGCCCCATGGCGGCCAGCTTCTCGGTGCGGATGCGGGCCTCGAGCTCGCGCAGGTCCTGCAGGAACATCACGCAGAAGCCTTCCGAGCGCTGGTCCATCGCCGGCGTCAGGCGGGTGCGGATGCGCACCTCGCGTGCCGCGCCGCGGGCCTGGGCGATGGGCAACTCGGTCGACCTGCCCTCGCGCCGCTTGAAGGTCTGCGTCGCCAGTTGCGCCAGGGGGCGCCAGGCCGGGTAGCTGTCGAGCGCGAAGGGGACGGCCATGGCGGCGAGGCCGTGGCCCAGGATCAGGTCCGCCGCCGGGTTGACGGCATGCACGCGGCCGTCGACGTCCACCACCAGCACGCCCTCGCCCAGGGTCTCGATCACCAGTTCGTTGACCTGGGCGTGCATCTGCGCCGAGGTTCGGCTGCGGGAGGCCAGCACCTCCTCGCGGGCCAGCCGCAGTGCCAGCTGGTGTGCGAGCAGCGCCACCACGAAAAGCCCGGTACCGGTGAGGGCGGCCTGCAGGTAACGGGCCGGTGCGTCGACACCGGAACCCAGCGAGTAGTTCAGCGCGTCGGCCAGCAGCAGCAGCGTGACCGCGGCCGTGGTCGCCAGGCCCACGGGCAGCGAACCCACCACCGCGCCCATCAGCACCGGCAGGGCGAACAGCGGGGTGAAGTTGATGCTGCCCGATTGCAGCAGCTGCAGCAGCGCGAAGGCGGCCAGGTCGACGCCGATCGAGCCGATCCATGCCAGACCCAGGCTGCGCAGCGGCGGCTGCGGATCCAGCACGCGCGCGCCGAGCAGGACGAGGGCGAAATAGGTGACCGAGATGGCCAGCGCCACCGGCTGGAAGGGCTGCCCGAGGCTGTAGGTGACCCCCTGGAGCAGCAACAGCACCACCCCCACGAACACGCGGGCCGTCATGAAGCCGCGCCACAGGCGCGACAGGCCGGTGCTGCGCGGCGGCGGCGGGATGTCCAGGCCGGCCCAGTCGGTGGCCGGGGCGCCGCGCGACCAGAGCAGGGCCATGGCGGCGCTCAGTCCTCAGCAGCCTGGCGATGGGCCGGCGTGCAATAGCTGCCGCCGCGCCCGCTCACCGCATCGGCGGCCGGCAGATGCAACCCGCAATGCGCGCAGCGCACCATGGCTTCGGGTCCCGCGACCCGCGGCGGGCGCCGGGGCGGTGGCGCCGCGGCGCGGATCTCCTCGCGCCGGTTGTTGCGCCAGATCCAGATCGCCACCGCGACCACCGCCAGAACGAGGATGTATTTCATGCGCCGGCGCGCCCCAGGATGACCTCGAGCACGAAGCGCGAGCCCACGTACGCCAGCAGCAGCAGCGCCGCACCGGCGTACAGCACGCGCTTGGCGGTGCGGCCACGCCAGCCGAAGCGGGCCCGCCCGACCAGCAGCACGGCGAAGCTCAGCCACGCCAGGATCGAGAACACCGTCTTGTGGTCCCACTTCCAGGCGCGCACCGTGGGTCCGTAGAGTGTTTCGCTGAACAGCAGACCCGCCAGCAGCGTCGCCGACAGCAGCACGAAACCGGCGGTGACGAAGCGGAAGGTGAGGCGCTCGAGCGTCAGCAGCGGCACGCCGGCGTGGGCCCCGGTCGCCTGGCGCATCTGCTTCTCGGCGCGGGTCATGAGCCAGGCGTGCACCACCGCCGCGCCGAAGAGGCCATAGGACGCGATGCCCAGCGCCAGGTGAAGCGGCAGCCAGGGCGATGCCGACACATGCAGCGGCGTGCCGGGAAAGGCCACCGCCAGCAGCACCGCGAGCGCGCCCAGCACCGCGAGCACGCGCCGCACGCTGAGCTGGGGGTACAGGCGGCTCTCCACCGCATACACGGTCAACACCAGCCAGGCCGTGACGGACAGGGCGGGCGCGAAGCCGAAGCGGGGCTGCCCGCCGCCAAGGCTCCAGGCCAGGGTGAGCGCATGCAGCAGCCAGGCCAGGCCGAGCAGCGCCTGGGTGGCCGGTCGCCCGAGGCGGGAGGCGGAGGCGGCCGTCATGCCGTAGGCGGCCGCAGTGGCGATGCCCAGTGCCACGCTGAGCGGGGAGGGGCTCGCTAAAATCATCGGCGCGAGTTTAGCGGCTCGCCCTCTCGTTTTCGGATGGCGCAACGCCGTCCCCGCCCTTCCGCTTTCCCCCTCCCGAGCAGCAATCCCCCATGGCCACCGCCCTCACCGACAAGTTCTCCCGCCTCGTCAAGCAGATGAGCGGCCAGGCGCGCATCACCGACGCCAACGTGCAGGACATGATGCGCGAGGTGCGCATGGCGCTGCTCGAGGCCGACGTGGCGCTGCCCGTGGTGCGCGACTTCGTCAACCGCGTGAAAGAGAAGGCGATGGGCGAGGAGGTGCTGGGCTCGCTCAAGCCGGGCCAGGCGCTGGTGGGCATCGTCAACCGCGAGCTGGCGGCCACGATGGGCGAGGGCGTGTCGGACATCAACCTCGCCGCCCAGCCGCCCGCCGTGGTGTTGATGGCCGGTCTGCAGGGCGCGGGCAAGACCACCACCACCGCCAAGCTCGCGAAGCACCTGATCGAGAAGCGCAAGAAGAAGGTCCTCACGGTGTCGGGCGACGTGTACCGCCCCGCGGCCATCGAGCAGCTCAAGAACGTGACGAAACAGGCGGGCGCCGAATGGTTCCCCAGCACGCCCGACCAGAAGCCGCTGGACATCGCACGCGCCGCGCTCGACCACGCCCGCCGCCACTACTTCGACGTGCTGCTGGTCGACACGGCCGGGCGCCTGGCGATCGACGAGGTGCTGATGGAGGAGATCAAGACCCTCCATGCCGCGCTCAACCCGGTCGAAACGCTGTTCGTGGTTGACGCCATGCAGGGCCAGGACGCGGTAAACACCGCCAAGGCCTTCAAGGACGCGCTGCCGCTCACCGGCATCATCCTGACCAAGATGGACGGCGACTCGCGCGGCGGTGCGGCGCTGTCGGTGCGGCAGATCACCGGCGTGCCGATCAAGTTCGCCGGCACCAGCGAGAAGATCGACGGCCTGGAGGTGTTCGACGCCGAGCGCCATGCCGGCCGCATCCTGGGCATGGGCGACATCGTCGCGCTGGTCGAGCAGGTCACGGCCGCCGTCGACGTCGAGGCGGCGAAGAAGCTCGCCTCCAAGGTCAAGAGCGGGCATTTCGACCTCGACGACTTCCTGGCCCAGCTGCAGCAGATGAAGCAGATGGGTGGGCTCTCGGGCCTCATGGACAAGCTGCCCGCCCAGCTGGCCGCCAAGGCCACCGAGGCCGACATGACGCGCGCCGAACGGGACATCCGCCGCAAGGAGGGGATCATCCACAGCATGACCCCGCTGGAGCGGCGCAAGCCCGAGCTCATCAAGGCCACGCGCAAGAAGCGCATAGCCGCCGGCGCCGGCGTTCAGGTGCAGGAGGTGAACCGCCTGCTCAACGAGTTCGAGCAGATGCAGGGGATGATGAAGAAGATGAAGGGCGGCGGCCTCATGAAGATGATGAAGCGCATGGGCGGCATGAAGGGCCTGCCCGGCATGGGCGGCCCCGGCGGCATGCCCAAGTTCTGAGCCAAAGGGCCTGCAGCGCCCGCCGCGCCAGCGCAGCCGGCTATTGTTTTTGTAGCGCCGGCAGACTTGCGAATTCAGGGCACCCGCGGAACGGGCTTCGCCCGGCCGCTGGGTGCGCCCCCTCCGCGCAGCGGAAGGGGGAGCCGCGAAGCGGCATGGGGGTTGCTCAAGGAACCCACCAGTGGTGCAGGGCGTGGAAATACAGCGGCGCGGCGAAGATCACCGAATCGAGCCGGTCGAGCATGCCGCCGTGGCCCTCGATCATGGTGCCCCAGTCCTTCACGCCGCGGTCGCGCTTGATGGCCGACATCACCAGCCCGCCGAAGAAGCCCATCACGCAGATCATGAAGGCCATGAGCGCCGCCTGCCAGGGCGTGAAGGGCGTGGCCCAGTAGAGCGCCGCGCCCAGCGCCGTGGCGCTGGCGACGCCGCCGACGAGGCCTTCCCAGGTCTTGGAGGGCGACAGCTCCGGCGCCACCTTGCGCCGGCCGAAGAGCTTGCCCCACACGTACTGCAGCACGTCGCTGCCCTGCACCACGATCACCAGGAAGGCGATCAGCAGCAGGTTGCGGCCCTCGAAGCCGGGGATCTTCAGCGTCAGCAGCGCCGGCACGTGGCTGATGCAGAAAACGCACACCATCAGCCCCCACTGGACCTTGGCCGTGCGCTCGAGGAAGCGCTTGGTGTCGCCGCCCACGGCCGAGAGGATCGGCAGGATCAGGAACACCTCGACCGGGATGAAGATCGCGAACATGCCGTACCACTCGATCCACACCAGGAAGTACTGCACCGGCAGCGCGATGTAGAAAGCCGCCGCGATGGCCAGGTGGTCGCCCCGGCGCGTGTAGGACAGGCTCATGAACTCGCGCAGCGCATAGAACGAGATCAGGTAGAACAGCACGATCACGCCGCCCTTGCCGAGCGCGAAGGCGATGCCGATGACCGCCACCATCACCCACCAGGCGTTGACGCGCGCATTGAGGTTGTCGATGACGGAATGCGGCGCGCCGTGCGCCACGCGCCACTTGAGCAGCGCGCCGATGGCCGAGGCGAGGATGAGCACGCCGGCCACGCCGCCGAAGAGCTGCAGCGTGGTCTGGGTCGAGGCGTTCATGGCGCGCCCTCCGTGCCGGCGGCCGCCTGTACGGCCACGGCCGGCTTCGGTGCCTCCGTGTCGTCCTCGCGGTCGTACTCGGGCCGCAGGTCGAGCATGGCCTGCCGTGCACGGGCCAGGAAGGCCGCCTTGTCCTCGCCATCGCCCAGCGCCAGCGGCGTGCCGAACCGCACCGAGCAGGCCAGCGGCACCGGCACCAGTTGGCCCTTGGGGAGCACGCGCTTGAGGTTCTCGATCCACACCGGCACCAGGCGCACCGCGAGGCCTTCCTGCTGCAGGTAGCGCGCGATGTGGAACAGGCCGCTCTTGAGCGGCAGCAGGATCTCCTCGCCGGTGTTGCGCGTGCCCTCGGGGAACATGATGAGCGAGTCGCCGGCCTTGAGCGCATCGGTCATCTGCTGCACCGGGTTGGGCCCGTCGCTGCCGCCGTCGCGGCGGATCATGAGGGCGTTGAACACGTCCTCGCCGATGAAGCGGCGCAGCTTCGAGGCCATCCAGTAGTCCTGCCCGGCGACCGGGCGCGTGATCGCGCGCAGGTCCGGCGGCAGGGTGGCCCACAGCAGCACGAAGTCGCCGTGGCTGGTGTGGTTGGCGAAGTACAGCGTCTGCTCGGCACGCGGCGTGGTGCCCGACCAGATGGCACGCACGCCGGTGAGCAGCGCGGCGATGCCGATGATCAGCCGTGCGGCGATGAAGGCGAGCACACGGCGCAGGATCACGCGCGGGGGCGGGGCGTCGGAATCGAAGGCGTCGGTCATGCAGGGCGTCCGCAGCGAGGGAGGGGCAAGGTCATCGGAGGTCTTCGGTCATCACGGCGAGCAGGAACATCGCGCTCTGGCAGGCGACCACGATCAGGTGGCGTTGCATGAGCTGGCGCGTTCCCACGATGCGGTCGGCGAGTGCGCGCTCCGACTCGGGTGCGGCGCGCACGCCCAGCGCGGCGAGCGCCGCGTCGAGTGCGCGCAAGGACGGCACAGCGCCCGCAGCGAGCGACTCGAACAGCCGCTCGTCGAAACGCAGGCGGAAGGCGAAGTAGCGCTCCAGCACGCCCAGCACCGCGACCGCGCCGAAGCCCATGGTGGCCGTCATCGACAGCGCGCGCACCGTCAACGCCAGCACGGCGGCGGCGATCACGCTCAGCGCGAAGCCCCACCATGCGGCCAGGTGCTCGGCGCGCAGCAGCGCGGCCAGCGCGGCGCAGTGCGCGCGTTCGGTGTCGTTCATGCGGTGCCCTGCTCCTTCTCGTTCCCGGGCGTGGAGCTTAGTGCAGCGGCCGGCGACCCGAGCAGCGCGCGCCAGGCCGGCTTGAGCACGATCTGCGGGCGCGCGCCGCGCACCCGGGCTTCGGCGGTCGCGGCGTCGGTCGCGCCACCATGCCGGTGCAGCCAGCCCACCACCGCGGCCGCGCTGCGCGAGAAGCCCAGCGCACAGCAGACCCAGACCGCATCGCGCCCGTCGCCCGCCCGCCGCTGCGCCTCGACCAGCGCCACCGCGCGCTGCAGTTGCGTGGCGCTCGGCAACACCAGGTCGAGCAGGGGCGCACAACGCGTGCGGCCTGCGGCGGCGGCCTCGGCCGGCAGCTGCAACTCCGCGCTCAGGCCGACCAGGCGCGGCCGGCCGTCCGCGTCCCATTCGGCCGTGGTGGGCACGCGGCCCAGGCGCAGGCCGGGCGCGACCTCGGCGCTGGGCGGCAGGCGTCGCGTCCAGAGGCGTGCGTTGATCCACGCGCCGAGGCGATAGGGCGCGAGCAGCCAGCGCGCGCTCCAGCGCATGCGTCCGTCGCGGCCCATGCCGAAGCCGCGCGCACCGAAGCCAAGATAGTTGAGCGCGACGATCGCCAGCGCGGCCGCCGGCCAGGCCAGCCACAGGGCCGCGCCGTGCAGGCCGATCGCCAGCGCCAGGCACAGCGACGCACCTGCGGCATAGAAGCCGGCGAGCTTCCAGCGCTGCGGATCGCGCGCCAGGCGCCAGGCGCGGGGCAGCGCCACCGTGCCCTCCAGCGGCCAGAGCCACACGCACACCAGGCCCAGCAGGGCGCCGGTCGGGATGTCGATGAAATGGTGCTGATAGGTGGTGAGCACCGAGCCGCAGATCGCGAGCGTCCACAGGTGCAGCACCCACCGGCCCCAGCGCGGGGTGACGAGGCGGCGGTACCAGTCCCACAGGATCACCGCCAGCGCGATGTGCAGCGACGGCGCCTGGTTGTAGGGCTGGTCGAAGCCGCGCAGCGCATTGAAGAGGAAGGCCGGCGCGCCTTCGACCGGCGGCTGGCCGAAGCTGAAATGCAGCGGCCACAGCGCGAAGCAGCTCACGGCGATGAGCTGCGCCGTGAGCAGCCGCGAGGCGTGCCGGTCGACGAGGTGCTTCGTGCGCCCGAGAAAGAGCGACAGCGCGTAGAAGGCGTTGATCGACCAGTAGGGAAAGATCGTCCACGCCCAGAAGGGCATGCCGCGTTCCCATTCGAAGACCACCGAGGGCACATGCGCCCGCGTGCCGGCCCACCAGTTGGCCAGGCCGTAGCTCAGGTAGAAGAGCGGCCCCAGCAGCGCCAGCCAGGCGGCGGCGCGCTTCCAGGGCCAGGGCCTTCGCGGGCGCGCGGCGTTCATCGCTCCACGCGCTGCGCCAGCGAGACCGTGAAGATGCCCCATTCGTCGACACGCTGGGCGATCTTGCGAAAGCCCGCCTCTTCGACGAGCTGGTCCATCTCGGCCTGCGTGCGGCGGCGCATCACCCACGCCTGGCCCTGCCTGTGGCTGGTCAGCGCACGGGCGATCATCTCCAGCTGCGGGTGCCAGGGCTGGCCGGTGTAGACCAGGTAGCCGCCGTCTTCCACCGCGTCGCCCACGCCGGCGAGCGAGCGGCGCACCATGTCGTTGTCGGGGAAGAGCTCGTACAGGCCCGACACCACCGCCAGCGTGGGCCGCGGCATCACGGTGGCGAGGCTCAGGCGGTCGAAGGCGTCCGCCTGCACGAACTCGGCGCGGTCCTGCAGCTCGCGCTGGGCGATGAGCGCGCGGCCGTCGCGCACGTTGATGTCGCTGTAGTCGCGCAGCAGGATGGAATGCGCCTTCACCGGGCTGGCAGCCACCGCGTCGAGCACGTAGCGGCCGTGGCCGGCAGCGATGTCCATGACCCGGACCTCTCGGTGCATGTGGGCCAGGCGCTCCATCGCGTCGCGAATGAGTTCCTCGACGTGCAGCTTGCGCTGGCGGATCCCGCGCCAACCGATCGAGTCGAGGTACGTGCGGTCGATCATGCGGCCCACCAGGGGCGCGCCCGCGGCCTCGTTGCGGTACACGTAGTCGAGCGTGCTGCCCGAGTCGAAGCCCGTCGCGTGGCCGAGCGCGATGCCGCGCGACAGCCTGCCGCCCAGCTTCAGCCCGGCGCGCGTCATCGCCCAGTAGGCACCGCGCGGCGACAGGGGCGACAGCGGCTCGGCCAGCGTGCGCGACTCGTCGGCCGTGGCGCCGGCCTTGTCGGCTTCGCGCAGGTCCACGGGCTCGGGCGGCTGGTCGAACAGGCGCAGGATGAAATCGCGCACCGCGGCCACGGCGGGGGCGCGGTCCTTTTCGCCCAGCGTGTCGTGGAAGAAGCCGGGCAGCTCGATCTTCTCCTTCACTGCGCTGCCCAGGCGCTCGAAGAATTCGTGCTGCGGCTTGTGGTGCACCACCCAGTCGGCGCCCGAGATGAGCAGCTGCGTCGGCACGACGATCGCGTTGGCGTCCTGCACCACGCGCTCGGCCGCCGCATACAGGTCGAGCAGGATGTTGACGGCGATCGGCCGCGTGATCAGCGGGTCGGCCTCGAAGCTGGCGATGCGCTCGGGGTCGTGCGTGAGGAACTTCGCCTTCACATAGCTGTTGACGAAGAAGAGCCCACGCAGCTTGTGCATCAGCGCCAGGCCTGGCCGCGCGAAAGGCACGTACAGCTTGACCTTGAAGGCGGGCGAGGCGAGCGTGAGGCCGCGCACCTTGGGCGCGTAGTCGTGCGCCCAGGTCGACACCAGCACCGCGCCCACGCTCTGCGCGACGACGTGGATGTCGTGCTCGGCCACGCCGTGCTGCGTGCCGATGTGCTCGATGAAAGTCTGCACGTCGCGCACCGAGTGCGCGAAGCTGGGGCTGTGGCCGCGCTGGCCCGGCGAGCGGCCGTGGCCGCGGGCGTCCCAGGCGAAGAAGTCGAAGTCGGGCAGGTCGAGTTCGTCGACCAGGTGCGCCATGCGCGCGCCGTGCTCGTGGCCGCGGTGGAACAGCACGATGGCGCCGCGCCGGGCGCCGCCGGTGGCGGGCCAGTGGCGGTAGAACAGCGACTCGCCGTCGTGCGTGTCGAAGTGCAGTTCCTGCGCGGTGCGGGACGAGGGGGTCATAAAGCTCCAGAAGACGGGGTCTTATTTTGCTATGAAAAAGATAGCTGCTGGCGACCGATCCACGGGCGCTGCGGGCAAATTTGGCTCGAAAGGCGGTTCAGTGCCCCGCTTCGGCCAGCGCGCGGCGGATGCGGTTGGCGATGGTCCAGGCGACGAGCGCGGCCAGCAGCGGCATGAGCCACGCCGCCCAAGGGGCCAAGGGCCAGCCCAGTGCGACATACAGGCCCAGTGCTCCGAAGACGAAGGCGCGGTCGCTCTTGCCCATCGGCCCGTCGTAGCGGCGCGAGGCGCCGACCGTGGGCCCCAATGCGCCTGCGAATTCCGACATGGCGGCCAGCACGATCACCGCGCCGACCCAGAAGCCGGCAAAGGGTGCGACAAGCGCGAAGGGCGCGTACAGCGCCGCGTCGGAAAGCACATCGGTCAGTTCGTTGAGGAAGGCGCCCAGCGCGCTCTTCTGGCCATGCTCGCGCGCCAGCATGCCGTCGATGGCGTTGAAGGCCATGCGCAGGAACATCCACAGAGGAATCAGCGCGAAGGCCCAGCGGTCGGGCCGGCCGAAGAAGAGCCAAATGCCCAGTGCCACCGACACCGAGCAGGCCGCCACCGTGACCTGGTTGGCGGTGACGCCGGCCCGGGCGAGGCGCCCCACCAGCGGCCGCAGCAGGGCCTGGAACCGCGGCTTCAGTTCGTAGATGGACACAGGGACTCGCTCCTCGGCTTGGTCGTTCTTCGATGGCGGCGGATTCTGCCAGTGCGATGTGGCGCCCCCGGGGCGTGTGCCTGTACCGGTATCGAGCTTGCGGCTTTCAGGTATCGCAGGGCGAGACTCCGGTGCGGAGGGCGAGGCGCGCGCGGCGGCGCATCTGTCCTAGACTCCCCGATCCCGACCCGCCCTGCCGCATGAGCATCCAGACCGACGACTTCGCCCCCGCGCCGCCACGCGTGGTGTCCGCCGCCCCCGCCTCGCCGAACGAGGAGGCGATCGAGCGCGCGCTGCGGCCCAAGCTGCTCGACGAGTATGTCGGCCAGGCCAAGGTGCGCGAGCAGTTGGAGATCTTCATCGGCGCGGCCAAGAAGCGCGGCGAGCCGCTGGACCACGTGCTGCTCTTCGGCCCGCCGGGCCTGGGCAAGACCACGCTCTCGCACATCGTCGCCGCCGAGCTGGGCGTGAACCTGCGCCAGACCAGCGGGCCGGTGCTCGAGAAGCCCAAGGACCTGGCCGCGCTCTTGACCAACCTCGAAGCGCACGACGTGCTCTTCATCGACGAGATCCATCGCCTGTCGCCCGTGGTCGAGGAGATCCTCTACCCCGCGCTGGAGGACTACCAGATCGACATCATGATCGGCGAGGGCCCGGCCGCGCGCAGCATCAAGCTCGACCTGCAGCCCTTCACGCTCGTCGGCGCCACCACGCGCGCCGGCATGCTGACCAACCCGCTGCGCGATCGCTTCGGCATCGTGGCGCGGCTGGAGTTCTACACGGCCGAGGAGCTGACGCGCATCGTCACCCGCAGCGCCGGCCTGCTCAACGCACCCATCGACGCCGACGGCGCCTTCGAGATCGCACGTCGCTCGCGTGGCACGCCGCGCATCGCCAACCGCCTGCTGCGCCGCGTGCGCGACTACGCCGACGTCAAGGGCACCGGCCGCATCACGCAGGACATTGCGCACAAGGCGCTGGCCATGCTCGACGTCGACCCGCAGGGTTTCGACCTGATGGACCGCAAGCTGCTCGAGGCCGTGATCCACCGCTTCGACGGCGGCCCGGTCGGGCTGGACAACGTGGCTGCCGCCATCGGTGAGGAGTCCGGCACCATCGAGGACGTGATCGAGCCGTACCTGATCCAGCAGGGCTACCTGCAGCGCACCCCGCGCGGGCGCATCGCCACGCTGGCTGCGTACCGGCACCTGGGCGTGGCGGCGCCGAGCGCCCGCGCCAGCGACGCGGACTTGTTCGGCCCCTGAAGGCGCGGCGGCCGACAATGGCCGCATGCACACCCACGACCTCAGCCCCTGGCAGCACAGCCACCAGTTCGACACCGGCAACAGCGCGGCGGAGCGCAGCACGCGCCTGGTGATGTGGATCACCGCCGTGGCGATGGTGGTGGAGATCGGCGCCGGCTGGTGGTTCAACTCGATGGCCCTGCTGGCCGACGGCTGGCACATGAGCTCGCATGCGGTGGCGATCGGCCTGAGCGCCTTCGCATATGCGGCGGCGCGGCGCTATGCGCACGACCCGCGCTTCGCCTTCGGCACCTGGAAGATCGAGGTACTGGGTGGATTCGCCAGCGCGCTCTTCCTGCTGGGCGTCGCGGCGCTGATGGTGTTCGGCTCGCTGGAGCGGCTGTGGTCGCCTTCGCCCATCCACTACCGCGAAGCGGTCGTGATCGCGGTGCTGGGGCTGGTGGTCAACCTGGTCTGCGCGCGCCTGTTGCATGCGGGGCACGGGCATGGCCACGAACACGACCACCACCACGGGCATGGCCATGCGCACGACGAGCCGCACGACGCCCACCACCATGACCTCAACCTGCGCTCGGCCTACCTGCACGTCGTGGCCGATGCGGCCACCTCGGTGCTGGCCATCGGCGCACTGCTGGGCGGCTGGTTCTTCGGCTGGGCCTGGCTCGACCCGGTGATGGGCCTGGTTGGCGCCGTCCTTGTGGCGCTGTGGGCCAAGGGGCTGCTCAAGCAGACCGGCAAGGTGCTGCTCGACCGCGAGATGGACCACCCGGTGACCGAGGAGATCCGCGAGGGCATCGAGACCGCGCTCGCCGATTCCGAGACCCGCGTGGCCGACCTGCACGTGTGGCGCGTGGGCCGGGCGGCGTACGCCTGCGCCGTCACGGTGGTCACGCATTCGCCGACCCTCACGGCCGACCAGGTGCGCGCCACCTTCGCGATGCACGAGGAGATCCGCCACAGCACGGTGGAAGTCCAGCACTGCGATTAGGCGCGCCCAGGCCGGCGTGGCGCCCGCGCCGCGTCATCCGCCTGTCACCGCATGGACACGCGCCGGTCACGCGCCGGCGGGATGCTGCGAGGCCATGCAACGCGACGACGCTTTCCTGCGCGCATGGCGCGACACCGCGGCCCGGGCCCTGGCGCCGGAAGACGACGAGCCCGGCCGCCCGCCGCAGCGCTACCGCACGCTCTGGATCTCCGACCTGCACCTGGGCACGCCTGGCTGCCAGGCGCGGGCACTGCTCGACTTCCTCAAGCACACCGAGTGCGACACACTGTTCCTCGTGGGCGACATCATCGACGGCTGGCAGCTCAGGCGGCACTGGTACTGGCCGCAGGCGCACAACGACGTGATCCAGAAGCTGCTGCGCAAGGCGCGCAAGGGCACGCGGGTGATCTTCATCCCCGGCAACCACGACGAGTTCGCGCGCAAGTACCTGCACCACAACTTCGGCGGCATCGACGTGGCCGAGGAGTGGATTCACGAGACGGCCGACGGCCGCAAGCTGTGGGTGATGCATGGCGACCTGTTCGACGGCGTGATCCAGTGCGCCAAGTGGCTGGCCTACGTGGGCGATTCGCTCTACGAGTTCACGCTCAAGCTCAACCGGCACCTCAACAGCCTGCGCGCACGCATGGGCCTGCCGTACTGGTCGCTGTCGAAGTACCTCAAGGGCAAAGTGAAGCGCGCCGTGAGCTACGTCGGCGACTTCGAGCATGCCGTGGCGCGCGAGGCCCACAAGCGCGGGGTGCAGGGCGTGGTCTGCGGCCACATCCACCACGCCGAGATGCGCGAGATCGACGGCATCCTCTACTGCAACGACGGCGACTGGGTCGAGAGCCTCACGGCGCTGGCCGAGCACCCCGACGGCACGCTGCAGATCCTCGACTGGTCGGCGCAGATGCGCGCGACGGCGCCGGGCGGCGTGCCCGCAGCGCCGGTCGCGGTGGCCGGATCCTGATCGTCACGTTCGTGACGAATTCGGCCGCAGCGCCCGTCTGGCGGGCGGTGCAGGCCGATTGCGCTTGGCGCTTTCTTGCTCGATGAGCACGAAAAAACGCCGGTGCCGCACGAGTCGGGCACCGGCGCTGCGGTGTGTCGAGCGAGGCGGGCGGCGCCCGCCACCGTTCAGAACGCGAAGTTGGCCGTCAGGCGGAAGGTGCGCGGCGCGCCGGGCGTGTAGCGATAGCCGCTCTTGTTGATCGCGGCCACGTACTCCTTGTCGGCGAGGTTGTAGACGTTGAACTGCAGGTCGACGTTCTTGTTGATGCGGTAGGCCGCCATCGCGTCGAAGACCCAGTACGAATCGACGTATGCCGGCGTGCCCACCGCGCCGTCGGTGCCGCGGTTGAGCTTGCCGTTGTAGCGGGCGCCGAAGCCCACGGTCAGCCCGACCGGCAACTGGTAGGTCGTCCAGGCGGTGAAGGCGTTCTTGGGCGTGTAGGCCAGCGCCGAGCTGCCATCTGCCAGCACCGATGGGCCGCTCAGCACCTTGGTGTCCTGGTGCGTAAAGCCGGCGCTCACGCCCCAGCGTTCGGTGATGGCACCGGCCGCGCCGAGCTCGATGCCCTGCACGCGCTTCTTGCCGGTCTGGTAGTAGTTGCCGCTCACGGCGTCCTGCACCACCTCGTTGCTCACGTCGGTGCGGAACAGGGCGGCCGTCAGCGCCAGCTTCTTGTTCAGCACGTCCCACTTCGTGCCCAGTTCCCAGGTCTTGGTCTTCTGCGGGTTGAAGTCGGTGCGGTTGGCGTTGTTCGTCGTCCCCGTGGCGGCTGCGAGCGTGAAATTGCTGCCGCCCGGCGGCTGTGCCGCGGTGCCGTAGGCCAGGTAGACGCTGCTGTAGTCGGTGGGCTTGTAGACCACGCCGAGCTTGCCGGTCCACAGGCCGCCCGACTTGCTGAACGAGGTCGGCGTCAGCAGGCCGGCGGTGGCGCCCGTCGTGCCCAGGGTCGTCGCGTCGTAGTCGGTCGAGTAGTGGTCGTAGCGCAGGCCGCCGGTCAAGGACCATTGCTCGTTGAACTTCAGCGTGTCGAACACATAGGCGCCGACGGTGGTCGTCGTGCCGTCGGTGCTGGTGCCGTTGGGCAGTCGCAGGTAGCCCGTGACGTTGGGGTTGGGTGCATACAGGTTGGCAGCGGGCCAGAAGCCGGCCGTGCGAATTCCCGGCACGCCGTAGACGGTGGCGCCCTGGCCGTAGTAGCCGATGGACTCCTGCTCCTCGCGGATCAGTTCCACGCCAGCGTTGAGCGTGTGGCCCACGCTGCCGGTGTTGAACTTGGCGCTGAGGTTCGTCTGGTTGGTGAGGATCGTGTTCTCCTGCGTCTTGTTGGTCGGCAGGTTGCGCGTGATCGTCCAGGCCAGCGGGTTGGCCACCGTCGTCGTGCCGGGCACGATGGTGTTGATGAAGCCCGACGTGGCGGCCGGCAGCGCGCCGCGGTAGGTGCTGCTGGTGCCGACGCGGTTCGAGCTCAGGCCCGCGCCCATGAAGGCGGTGAGCATGTAGTCCTGCTCGGTCTTGCCGTAGCGGAAGGTGTTGCGCAGCGTGACGTCGGGCGTGATGTCGTGCTCGACGCGGGCCGTGAACATGTTCTGCGTCACGTTCTCGAAGTCCGAGCTCGTCCCGTAGAAGTTGCTCGAGTTCACGCGCGGCGCGAAGTCCAGGTAGCCGCGGCGCAGGATGCCGGCATTGATGGTCTTCGGGTCCGGGTTCGAATAGCCGGGCAGGCCGACGGTGGGCACGCCACCGTCGGGAATGTTGTTCTGCTTGACGTGGACGAAGTCGAAGTAGAAGCGCGTCGGGCTGTTCAGGCCGAAGGCGAAGGAAGGCGCGATGCCCCAGCGCTTGTTCTTGACCACGTCGCGGCCGGACACGTCGGCGTCTTCGGCCACCGCGTTCAGGCGGAAGGCCGCGCCGATGCCGTTGGGCCCGCTCAGCGCCTTGTTCCAGTCGATCGACGCGCGCTTGAAGCTGTCGCTGCCGGCACCGACCGAGCCGAAGAAGCTGTCCGACAGCGTCGGCTTCTTGGTGATGAGGTTGATGTAGCCCGTGGGCGAGGTGCGGCCGGTGTCGGTGCCCGCGGGGCCCTTCACGACCTCGACCTGCTCGATGTTGAAGGTGTCGCGGGCGATCGAGCCGGTGTCACGGATGCCGTCGACGAAGATGCTGCTCGACGAGTCGAAGCCGCGCATGTAGACCGCGTCGCCGGTGCTGGTGTTGCCGTTCTCGCCCAGGTAGAAGGCCCCGGCGCCGGGGGTGTTGCGCAGCGCCTCGGTCAGCGTCGTGGCACCCTGCTCGCGCAACACCTGCTCACGGATGACCTGCACGGTCTGCGGCGTGTCGACCAGCGGGGCGGTGAACTTCGGGTTGGCCGATGTCTCGGCCTTGTAGTCCGCAGCGGGTGCCGAATCCTGCACCTGCACCGAAGGCAGCGTGCCGGCGGCCGTCTGCGCCAGGCTCGGCAGCGACAGGGCCATCAGCGTGGCGGCCGCGGTCAGCGGCGGAACGGCGCGCGCGACGGCGTGCTTGCGGGTCTTGATGTAAGCCATGGGAATCCCTCCTCCTTGAGGGCATCGGTCGAGGACCTGACATGGCTTGCTCGGAATCCCGGCGGATCACGTGGCGTGACGGGGGAGGGGCTGGCTGGTCAGCAGATAGACGAAATGCGGCGTCACGGCAACGTGAACGCGACAAATGATAATCACTCTTACTAACTTTGTGCGCGTTGTCCTGCCGGGCGACGACGCGCGCTGTGGCGGGGCCGCCACGATGCGTCGGTCAGGGCGGCCTGGCGAAGGGTCGCGCGGCCAGCAAAAAAGCCTTGCAGGCGCAGGACCTGCAAGGCTTGGATCTGGTGGCGCTTCACGGACTCGAACCGCGGACCTGTGGATTATGATTCCATCGCTCTAACCGACTGAGCTAAAGCGCCGAGCCCGCCATTATAGCCAGACTCCGGGGCCCCGCCAGCGCTTCGCGTACGTTTGCATCGCAAGGCTTCGATCGGCCACCACGCCGCCCTCCGCTTTCGCACATCGACCCCGTCCCGCCATCCCGCGCGTACAACGGGGGTGACAATCCTCCGATGCTCGCCCCTTCGTCCGTCGACGCGCAGCGCCATGCCATGGCCGACGATCAGCTGATGCTTGCCTACGCCGGCGGCGATGCGGCCGCGTTCGACATCCTCTATGCGCGCCACGAAGGTGCCCTGTTCCGCTTCGTGCGCCGCCTGCTCGGCGCGCGCCTGGCGTCACAGGCGGACGAGGTGTTCCAGGACACCTGGCTGCGCATCGTGACGGCGCGCGACTCCTTTTCGCCGCAGGGCGCCACGTGGCGCACCTGGGCCTTCACCATCGCGCACAACCTGGCGATGGACCGGCTGCGAGTGAGCGGGCGCGAGCTCGCACTCGACGCCGGCGGCCACGGCGACGATGACGACGGCATGCCGCAGCTGCCCTCGCTCGAACGCGGCGTGCGCGCCGCCGATGGAGCGGCCGACGCTGCCCATCCCTCCGCCGAGGAACTCGCCTTCTGGCGTGCCGCCGGGCGCCGCCTGCTGGCCTGCCTCGACGAACTGCCGGCCGAGCAGCGCGCGGCCTTCCTGCTGCACCACGAAGACGGCCTCACCGTCGACGCGATGGCGACGCAGCTCGCGCTCGGCTTCGAGACCGTGAAGAGCCGGCTGCGCTACGGGCTGCAGAAGCTGCGCGCCTGCATGGCGCGCTACCTCGTCGCCCTGGAAGGGCAGGGCGCATGACGCAGGACCCGCGCGATCTGCCCGGCGGCGCCGCCGACGGCATGCCGCCCGCCGACCCGGTGCTGCGCCGCATGCTCGATGCCGCACCGGACCGCGACGCGGCCCCGCATCCGGCCACGCGCGAGGCCATCCTGCGCAGCGCGCACAACGCCGTCGCGCCGACGACGGCGGCCCGCCCGACGCCACGCGAGGCGGCGCCGCCCTGGTGGAGGCGCCTGTGGGGCGGCACGCCGGGCTCGCGCATGCCCTGGAACGCCGCTTTCGCCACCGTGATGGTGGCCCTGTTCGTGACCGTGCTGTGGCATCGCGAGCCGGTGCCGGACGCGCGGCTCGACGCCGAGGCGCCCGCGGCCTCTCCTGCTGCGCCGGCGGAAGGCGAGCCCGCGCCGCGCGCCGACGCCCGCGCTGCGCGCGAGGAGCGCCGCCGCGCCGCCGAAGCCGACACCGCGGCCAAGCAGCAGGCCACCACCAAGCCCGCTGCCAAGGCGCAAGCGGAGTCCCTGGCCGAGCGGCGCGAGGCGCCGCCACCACCCGCTGTCGCCGCACCGGCGGCGCCGATCACCGTGCCGCCCGTCGCCGAGGCGGATAGCTCGCCATCGCCGTCGCCGTCGCCGGCCGGTGGCGGTGCCCCGGCGATCGCCAGCGCACCGCCTGCGGCCCCGCGTGCCGCGCCCGCGGCACCCGCTCCTGCCGCCGCCGCGCGTGAGCGGGCTTCCGGCGATGGAACGCTGGCCGAGCCCATGGCGCCGCCGTCGGCCGAGCTGGCACCGGCGCCCGCCCGCGAAGCCGCGGCACCTCCTGCCGCGCTCGCACGCCGCTCGTTGGCGCCGGCAGCGCATCCGGGGGCCTGGCGTGGATGGACGCACCTGCGCATCGTCGACGCGAGCGGCCAGTCGCGCCGCCTCGCGCGGGCCGAAGCGGCGCAGCTGGGCGCGCTGGTCGAGGCTGCGGTTCCTTCAGGCGGCGGCGCTGCGGCGCTCGAGTCGGCGGTGCCCGGCTGGCGCATCGTGCTGGAGGGCGCGCGCGGCGCCGCGCTGGGGGTGCTCGAGGTGCCGGCCGCGCCGGGCCGCACGCTGCGCTGGAGCGAAGGAGCGGCGCCGCCCGTGGCCGTCGAGCCGCCGCCGGCCGTGCTCGACGCGCTGCAGCGCGCGCTGGCCGAACGCTGAGCGGCAGACCCCAAAAGCAGCGAGCCGCTATCGCATCGATAGCGGCTCGCGCAGGCAGGGCGGGCGCTGCAGCCCCTTTTTGCCTTTGACGAGGCGATGCCGAACGGCATCGCCCCGCGTGCTCACTGGTGCTTGAACTCGGCCTTGCGCTTGGCCACGAAGGCGTCCATGCCTTCCTTCTGGTCGGCGGTGGCGAACAGGGCGTGGAACAGTCGGCGCTCGAACATCACGCCGTCCGACAGGCCGCTCTCGAAGGCGCGGTTCACCGACTCCTTGGCCGCCATCACGGCGATCTGCGAGAAGTCGGCGATCTGCAGCGCGGCGCCCAGCGCCTCGTCCATCAGCTTGTCGTAGGGCACCACGCGGCTGACGAGGCCGGCGCGCTCGGCCTCGGCGGCGTCCATCATGCGGCCCGTGAGCGCCATGTCCATGGCCTTGCTCTTGCCCACGGCGCGCGGCAGGCGCTGCGTGCCGCCGGCGCCGGGGATCACGCCCAGCTTGATCTCGGGCTGGCCGAACTTCGCGTTGTCGGCCGCGATGATGAAGTCGCACATCATCGCCAGCTCGCAGCCGCCGCCCAGCGCGAAGCCGCTCACGGCGGCGATCACCGGCTTGCGGATGCTTCGGATCGTCTCCCAGTTGCGCGTGATGTAGTCGCCCTTGTACGCATCGACGAAGCTGTACTTGGCCATGGCGCCGATGTCTGCGCCGGCGGCGAAGGCGCGTTCGCTGCCGGTGACGATCACGCAGCCGATCGCCTCGTCGGCATCGAAGGCCTGGAGGGCCGTGCCCAGTTCGGTCATGAGCGCATCGTTCAGCGCGTTCAGTGCCTTGGGGCGGTTGAGCGTCACGATGCCGACCTTGCCGGCCTCGGTGCGCACTTCGATGTTCTCGTAGCTCATGGTGTCTCCGGGGAATGGGTGGAACGAGCAGGCGCCGCGCGCCGCAGCGGGTCACTATACCCAGAGGGACCGCCTCGATGGGCAGCGGCAGGACGATGCCGTGCGCTCAGCGCCCGCCCAGCCAGGCCCGCAGCCGCGGCGCGTCCTGCGGCGCCAGGCGCAGCGTGGTCTCGTTCGCGGGCAGGCGCAGCGGCAGGCGCAGCAGGCGGCGGTCGCGCGCCACGATGGCGGTGCACTGCTTCGCGTCGCCCAGGTACAGCGGCAACTCGTCCAGTTTGGCGATGCGCCAGGCCGAGGCGGCGCGTCCGCGCGCGGCGGGCAGTTCCACGGCCAGCCACTCGTCGCTGGCCGAGAAGCCGGCCTGCTCGGCCGCGCTGCCGCGCAGCACGACCTTGACCTGCACGCTGCCTGCCGTCTCGGCCACGCGCAGGCCCAGGGCCTGCGCGCGCTGCGCGGGCTCGTCGAGCACGGCCACGCCGTGCGCCTCGAGCAGGGGCTTGAGCGGCAGCTCGTCGGTGCCGTGCACCCACTTCGACAGTTCAGGCGCGTAGGAACGGCGCCCCACCGTCTCCAGCGCTGCAGCGATGTCGTCCTCGGTGACGGGGCCGCCCGAGGAACGGGAGCCCCCACGCTCCTCACTGCGTGTAGTTCGCTGCCCCCCGAGGGGGCGCTCGCTTGCTTGAGGCGGCTCTGCGCTGCGCGCCCACAGCAGCCGCATCACATCGTCCAACGTGCCGTGCCCTTCGCTGCGCAGCGTGAGGTCCAGGCACAGCGCGACCAGGGCGCCCTTGGTGTAGTAGCTCACCGTGGCGTTGGGCATCTGCTCGTCGGGGCGGTAGTACTTCACCCAGGCGTCGAAGCTCGCGTCGGCCACCGACTGCACGAAGCGCCCGGGCGTCTGCAGCACCTGGTTGGCCGTCTTGTTCAGCAGCTTGACGTAGGTGGCGTCGTCGATGCCGCCGGCGCGACGCAGCAGCACGTCGTCGTAGTAGCTGGTGAAACCCTCGAAGAACCACAGCAGCTGGGTGTAGTTCTCCTGGCGGTAGTCGTAGCGTGCGAATTCAGCGGGGCGCAGGCGCTTGACGTTCCAGGTGTGGAAGTACTCGTGGCTGATCAGGCCCAGCAGCGTGGTGTAGCCCTCGCCGGCCTTGGCCACGCCCCGCTGGGGCAAATCGCTGCGGTTGCAGATCAGGGCAGTCGAGTGGCGGTGTTCCAGCCCGCCGTAGCTGTCGCCCACGGCATTGAGCATGAACACGTAGCGGTCGTGCGGCGGACGCAGGGCGGCGTCGCGCGCCCCGGCGCGCGCCTTGTCGCCGTGCCAGAAGCGCACCTGCGTTTCGCAGATGGCACGCGTGTCGGCCACCAGGCGCTCGCCGTCGAAGGCGGGCGTGGTGCCGGCGACCACGAAGCGGTGCGGCACGCCCAGCACGTCGAACTCGGCGCTCCAGAAGTCGCCCATCTCGACCGGGCTGTCGGCCAGCTCGTCGTAGCCGTCGGCGCGAAAGATGCCGAAGCCGCGGCGGTCGACCTTGGCCGGGCGCAGCGCGGTGGCGCAGGACCAGGGCGCGGCGGTGCCGGAAGGTGCATCGATCTGCAGCGTGCAGGCGAGCTCGGTCTGCCCGTCGACGCGCAGGCACACGCTGGTGCCGTTGAAGAAGCCGCGGTCGGCATCGAGCCAGGCGGTGCGCACCGAATGGTCGTAGGCGCACACCTGGTAGTGCAGCGTCAGCGGACGGCCGGCCTCGCAGTCGATCTGCCAGCTCGCCTTGTCCTGCTGCACCACCTGCAGCTTGCGGCGGCCCTGGGTCGCGCGCAGGCCCTGCAGGTTCTTCGCGAACTCGCGCACCAGGTAGCTGCCAGGGATCCACACCGGCAGCGACACCCGCTGCAGCGCCTGCGGCGCGTCGATCTCGAGGGTGACGTCGTAGAGGTGGGCGTGAAGGTCGGCGCAGCGCACGTGGTAGCGCAGGCCAGCCGCGGCGGGCTTCCGCGGGGCGGGGGCGCGGGCAGCCATCAGTTCGCAGCGGCGAGCATCTTCTCGACCTGCGCGGCCGGAATCGCCCCGGGCGAGCGGCTGCCGTCGGCGAAGATCAGCGTCGGCGTGCCGGTGATGTTGTACTTGCGGCCGAACTCGACGTTGCGCTTGAGCGCGCTCACGTCGCAGTCGCCGCTCGCGGGCTTGACGCCGCCCACCATCCAGTCGGTCCAGGTCTTGCCCTTGTCCTTGCTGCACCAGATGTCGCGCGACTTGACGACCGAATCGGGACCGAGCACCGGATACAGGAAGAGATAGACCGTCACGTTGTCGATGTTGCGCAGATCGGCCTCGAAATGCTTGCAGTAGCCGCAGTTCGGGTCTTCGAAGACGGCCAGCTTGCGCTTGCCATTGCCGCGCACGATCTTGAATGCGTCCTTCACCGGCAGCTGGTCGAAGGCCACCTGGCTGAGCTTGTCGATGCGCTCCTCGGTGAGGTTCTTCTTCGCCTTGACGTCGATGAGCTGGCCCTGCATCAGGTAACTGCCCTGCTCGTCGGTGTAGAAGAGGTCGAAGCCCACGCGCACCTCCCAGATGCCCGGCATGGGCGACTTGCGCACCTCGTCGATCTTGCCCAGCTGCGGGATCGCGGCCAGGCTCTTGCGGATCTCGGCCTCGCCGGCGTGCGCGCCGAAGGCGGCAGACAGGGCAAGGGCGGCGAGTGCGGGGGCGGCCAGGCGGCGCAGCGTGGGCAGGAAGGGCATGGTGCGGGGTTCGTGTGCGCGAAGCGCCAAAGGTTCAGTTCGGGGGTGGGATCAAGCCAGCCCCATGGCCTGGCGCGCGATCCAGTTCTTGATCACGCGCGTGCGGTCGAAACCGCGCATGCCCCAGTTGCGCAGCTGCGGCAGCGGGTCCATGGCGTGGGCGAAGAGTTGCTGCAAGCCGTCGGTGGCCAGGCCCATGGCCAGCACGTCGGCGCGGCGGGCGCGTTCGTAGCGGCGCAGCAGGCGCGTGTCGCCGACGCTGCGCCAGTACTCGCGCTGCTTGAGGACGCCGGCCAGCGCGGCGGCGTCGGCCAGGCCCAGGTTCAGGCCCTGGCCGGCCAGGGGGTGCACGGTGTGGGCGGCGTCGCCGGCCAGCGCCCAGGCGCCGCCGTCCTTGCCGTCCTCGGTCGTGAAGCGGCCGATCCAGCGGTCGGCCGTGGCGCGCTGCAGCGGCCAGGCGGCGCGCTCGCTGGTGAGCGTGAAAGCACCCAGTGCGTCGCCGCAGGCCTCGCGCACGCCGGCACAGAAGGTGTCGGCGTCCTGCGCCAGCAGGGCGGGGGCGCGGAACTGGTCGACCGACCACACCAGCGCCAGCGCACGGCTGCCCGGCCCGCCGAGCGGCAGCAGGGCCAGCACCTCGCCCTTGTCGTTGAACCACTGGCGCGCGGTGTCGTCGTGCGGACGCTCGGCCTCCAACCGCGCCGCGATGGCGTGCTGCGGGTAGCGCGCCACCTCGTAGTGCACGCCGAGCAGCTCTCGCGTGGTGCTGGCCTTGCCTTCGCACACCACCGTGAGCGGCGCCTTCACCGGCGCGCTCACCACCTCGACCTGCGGCGCGAAGCGCACCGCGTCGGCGAGCTGGCGTTCGAGTGCGGGCACGTCGACGATCCAGGCCAGCGCATCGACGGCATGCTGGCGCGCCTGGAAATGCACCTGCCCGCCTTCGTCACCGTGCACCCGCATCTCGCGCACCGGGGTGGCGTGGGCGGCGTCGGGCCAGGCCCGTAGCGATTCGAGCAGCGCCTTGGACGCGGCATTGAGCGCATAGGCTCGAACGTCGTCACGCGTCGCGGTATCGGCCGGCGCCACCAGCGCCACGCGCACGCGTTCGCGCGCGAGCAGCAGGGCCAGCGTGCGGCCGACGATGCCGGCGCCGCGGATGCAAACCTCGGGAGGAAGAGCCATCGCGGCATTGTAGGGAGCGGTGCCGGAGCGGGCGTGCACCGACGAGTTGTGCGGATTGCTATGAAAAAGATAGCTAATGGCGCAGAAGGGGCGGGCGCTGCAGGCCCTTTTTGCTTGGAATTTGCCCAGGTGCTGCACGCGAATGCATGGCGGTCGCGTGCGCGAGAATTCGCACCCCTTCTCGCCCACCCTGCCGACGCCCGCGCGCCGCTTGCCGCTGCCCCATGACCCAGCCGTCCACCCCCGCCGACTTCGACGTCCAGGGCACCATCGCCCGCCTCTTCGTCTACCCCGTCAAATCGTGCGCCGGCGTCGAGGTGTCCGAGGCGCTGCTCACCGAGACCGGGCTGGAGTTCGACCGCGCATGGATGGTGGTCGACGAGAATGGTGAATTCGTCACCCAGCGCGAACTGCCGCGCATGGCGCTCATTCGCCCGCAGCTCAAGCAGTTCGAGATGGTGCTGCGCGCGCCCGGCATGCTGGCGCTGCACATCGCCTACGACCGGGTCGAGGCGCCGATGCAGGCCAAGGTGTGGAAAGACACCGTCGCCGCCTACGACATGGGGGATGTCGCGGCGCAGTGGTTCAGCGATTTCCTCTCGGAAGCCGGCCGGCCTCGAAAGCTCAGGCTGGCGCGTTTCGACCCCGAGCACAAGCGCCTCTCGAGCCTGCAATGGACCGGCGGCGTCGAGGCCGAGGTGCAGTTCGCCGACGGCTACGCGCTCCTGGTGGCCAGCGAAGGCTCGATGGCCGAGCTCAACGAGCGGCTCGCCGCGGGGGGCCACGGCGCGGTGGGCATCGAGCGCTTCCGGCCCAACATCGTGCTGGCCGGCCTCGAGGCGCACGACGAGGACCGCGTCGAGATGCTGCACGTCGCCACCGCCGAAGGCCAGGCGCAGCTGCAGCCGGTCAAGCCCTGCACGCGCTGCCCCATTCCCGACATCGACCCGGCCACCGCGACGAGCAGCCCCGAGGTCGGCGACACGCTGCGCAGCTACCGCGCCGACCCGCGCGTGGGCGGCGCGATCACCTTCGGCATGAACCTGATCGTGCGCGAGGGCGTGGAACACCTGCTCAAGGTCGGCCAGGTGGTGGGGGCGAACTACCGCTTCGAGTGAGTGCAGGGGCCGCCTCGTAAAATCGCGCCTTTCCCCCAGACACCCTGAAAGCCCCCGCCATGAGCCTCAAGTGCGGCATCGTCGGCCTGCCCAACGTCGGCAAGTCCACCCTCTTCAACGCGCTGACCAAGGCTGGCATCGCGGCCGAGAACTACCCCTTCTGCACCATCGAGCCCAACGTGGGCGTGGTGGAGGTGCCCGATCCGCGGCTCGCGCAGCTGGCCGAGATCGTCCAGCCCGAGCGCATCGTTCCGGCCATCGTGGAGTTCGTCGACATCGCCGGCCTGGTGGCCGGCGCGAGCACGGGCGAAGGCCTGGGCAACAAGTTCCTCGCGCACATCCGCGAGACCGACGCCACGGTGAACGTGGTGCGCTGCTTCGACGACGACAACGTGATCCACGTGGCCGGCCGCGTCGACCCGATCTCGGACATCGAGGTGATCCAGACCGAGCTGTGCCTGGCCGACCTGGGCACCGTCGAGAAGGCGCTGCACCGCCACACCAAGGTGGCGCGTTCGGGCGACAAGGACGCGCAGAAGCTCGTCGGCCTGCTGGAGCGTTGCCAGAAGGCGCTGAACGACAACATCCCGGTGCGGGCGCTGGAGTTCACCAAGGAAGAGCAGCCGCTGGTCAAGAGCTTCACGCTCATCACGGCCAAGCCCGCGATGTTCGTGGGCAACGTGAGCGAAGACGGCTTCGAGAACAACCCCTACCTGGACCGGCTGCGCGAGTACGCCGCCAAGCAGAACGCGCCCGTGGTCGCCATCTGCGCCAAGATCGAGGCCGAGCTGTCGGAGATGGACGATGCCGACCGGCTCGAGTTCCTGAAGGAACTCGGCCAGGACGAGCCGGGCCTGAACCGCCTGATCCGCGCCGCCTACAAGCTGCTGGGCCTGCAGACCTACTTCACCGCCGGCGTGAAGGAGGTGCGCGCCTGGACCATCCACACCGGCGACACCGGCCCGCAGGCCGCCGGCGTGATCCACACCGATTTCGAGAAGGGCTACATCCGCGCCCAGACCATCGCCTTCGACGACTACATCGCCTTCAAGGGCGAGCAGGGCGCCAAGGACGCGGGCAAGATGCGCGCCGAGGGCAAGGACTACGTCGTCAAGGACGGCGACGTGATGAACTTCCTGTTCAGCTCCTGACGACCTCCGGCGCGCGACCATGATCACCGTCCACCACCTCAACAACTCGCGCTCGCAGCGCGTGCTATGGCTGCTCGAGGAGCTCGAGCTCCCTTACGAGATCGTCCACTACCAGCGCCACCCGCAGACGATGCTGGCACCGCCGGAACTGCGGCAGGTGCATCCGCTGGGCAAGTCGCCCGTGGTCACGGTGGATGGGCTCGTGCTGGCCGAGTCGGGCGCCATCCTGGAGACGCTGACCGAGCGCTACGGCAACGGCCGGCTGGCGCCGCCGGCCGGCTCGCCCGAGGCGGTGCGCTATCGCTACTGGCTGCATTACGCGGAAGGCTCGGCCATGCCGCCGCTGCTGCTCAAGCTGGTGTTCGACCAGATCGAGAAGGCGAAGATGCCCTTCTTCGCCAAGCCCATCGCACGCGGCATTGCCGCCAAGGCGAAGGCGAGCTTCATCCAGCCGCAGATCTCGAACCACCTGAACTTCATGGAAGGCGAGCTGGGCAAGAGCGAATGGTTCGCCGGCGACGCGTTCACGGCGGCCGACATCCAGATGAGCTTCCCGATCGAGGCGGCGCAGGCGCGTGCGGGGCTCAACGAGAAGCGCCCGCGCCTGATGGCCTGGCTGGCGCGCATCCATGCGCGCCCGGCCTACCAGCGCGCGCTGGAGCGCGGCGGCCCGTACGAACTGCTGAGCTGACTCTTCGGGTCACATCGCGCTGCAGCGCCCGTCGGGCGGGCGCAGGCAGCTATGGTTTCGATAGTGCGCCGCGCGGCGTACTCACTTGTCGGGCCACAGGTACAGCAGCGCCACCGTCATGCTGACGTAGCGCGCGAACTTGCCGATGGCCATGTAGACCAGGCAGGGCCAGAAGGACAGCCGCAGCCAGCCCGCCACTGCACACAGCGGGTCGCCCACCACGGGCAGCCAGCTCAGCAGGCAGGCCTTGGGGCCGAGCTTCTCCAGCCACGCGAGCACGCGCATGTGGTGCTTCGAATGGGCGTACTTGTCGGCCACCTTGTGTGCGCCGTAGCCCATCCACCAGTCGACCGCGCCGCCCAGCGTGTTGCCCGCCGTCGCGACCAGGATCGCGGGCCAGAACATGTCGGGGTTGAGCTTGAGCAGGCCGAACAGCGCGGGCTCCGAGCCCAGCGGCAGCAGCGTGGCCGAGATGAAGGCGACGATGAACAGCGTCGACAGGCCGAACTGCGGCAACGCGAGAAGCGCCAGGAGTGAGTCGAGCCAGGCTTGCATGGGTGCGGGAGTATAGGAATCGGCCGGGCGCCGCCCGCGTCGGAAACGGTGCCGCGCTGCGGGAGGAATCCGTGCATCCCCGGGGGTCGGCGGGTACCAATCGTTTCAGTGTCCGAAATGCCCGCTGGCTACAATCGATGCCTCATTTTTCAGCAGACGCTGCCACCTCGCGGTGCCGGCGTCTTTGTTTCTCCACCCCTCGCCCTCCCATGCAGATCGGTTCCATCGCGCTGGACAACCGGCTGTTCGTCGCGCCCATGGCGGGCGTCACCGACCGTCCGTTCCGCATGCTGTGCCGGCGGCTCGGTGCGGGCTACGCGGTGAGCGAGATGGTGACTTCGCGCAAGGAACTGTGGGGCTCGCTCAAGACCTCGCGGCGGGCCAACCACGAGGGCGAGCCGGGCCCCATCGCGGTGCAGATCGCCGGCACCGATGCGGCCATGATGGCCGAGGCCGCGCAGTACAACATCGACCGCGGCGCGCAGATCATCGACATCAACATGGGCTGCCCGGCCAAGAAGGTCTGCAACAAGTGGGCCGGTTCGGCGCTCATGCGCGACGAGCCCCTGGCGCTCGAGATCGCGCAGGCCGTGGTCGATGCCGCGGCCCCGCACGGCGTGCCGGTCACGCTCAAGATGCGCACGGGCTGGAGCCACGAGCATCGCAATGCCGTAAAGCTGGCACGCGACTTCGAGGCCGCCGGCGTGCAGATGCTCACCGTGCACGGCCGCACGCGCGAGCAGGGCTACAAGGGCCGTGCGGAATACGACACCATCGCCGCCGTCAAGGCCGCGGTGCGCATCCCGGTGGTGGCCAATGGCGACGTGACGAGTCCCGAGAAGGCGCGCGAGGTGCTGGCCGCGACGGGGGCCGACGCGGTCATGGTCGGCCGCGCGGCGCAGGGGCGGCCGTGGATCTTCCGCGAGATCGGGCATTTCCTCGCGACCGGCGAACACATGGCGCCGCCGCTGGTGGCCGAGGTGCGGCGCCTGCTGCTCGACCACCTTCGCGAGCACTACGCGCTGTACGGCGACTACAGCGGCGTGCGCACGGCGCGCAAGCACATCGGCTGGTACGTGCGGGCGCTGCCCGGCGGCGAGGCCTTTCGCGATGCGATGAACCGCATCGAGGACTGCGAGGCGCAGTGGGAGGCGGTGGCCGCCTTCTTCGATGCGCTGGGCGAGCGCATGGAGCGCCTGCCGGTTCAGGCCGGCGCGGCCGGTGACGAATCCAGGGAAGACGACGACAACAACAACGACGAACTCCAGGAGAGCTGCAGCAGCGCGGCCTGACGCGCGCGGCCTTCGGGCCGGCTGCAGTCGACGGGACACCCGACAGAACTGCAAGAACGAAGAAGATGAGCAAGAAACAGATCGAGGAGTGCGTGCGCACCAGCCTGGAGGGCTACTTTCGCGACCTGCGCGGCACCGAGCCCGACGGCATGTACGAGATGATCGTCACCGTGGTCGAGAAACCGCTGCTGGAGGTCGTGATGCTGCGTGCCGAAGGCAACCAGTCGCGCGCCGCGCAGTGGCTGGGCCTGAACCGCAACACCCTGCGCAAGAAGCTGGTCGAGCACCGCATCATCAAGTAAGCCTGAAGCCGGACATCCGTACGCGAAAGGAAGACAAAAACTTCGCGAAGGACGCGAAGGTCTTTTTCTTGAAATTCCATTCGCGTCCTTCGCGCAAGCTTCGCGCCCTTCGCGTTCGGCAGTCCGCCCCCGTATTCCCATTCCGAAGCAATCCATGCAAGCCCTCCTCTCCGTCTCCGACAAGACCGGCATCCTCGACTTCGCCAAGGCACTTCACGACCTGGGTGTGAAGCTGCTGTCCACCGGCGGCACCGCCAAGCTGCTGGCCGATGCGGGCCTGCCCGTCACCGAGGTGGCCGACCACACCGGCTTCCCCGAGATGCTGGACGGCCGCGTGAAGACGCTGCACCCCAAGATCCACGGCGGCCTGCTGGCGCGGCGCGATCTGCCCGCACACGTGGCGGCCATCGAGCAGCACGGCATCGACACCATCGACCTGCTGGTGGTGAACCTCTACCCCTTCGAGGCCACCGTGGCCAAGCCCGGCTGCACGCTCGAAGACGCGATCGAGAACATAGACATCGGCGGCCCGGCGATGGTGCGCAGCGCGGCCAAGAACTGGAAGGACGTCGCGGTGCTGACCGATGCGTCGCAGTACGCCGTCGCGCTGGAAGAGCTGAAGGCGCACGGGAAGATCAGCGAGAAAACCAAGTTCGGCTTCTCGGTCGCCGCCTTCAACCGCATCGCCGACTACGACGGCGCGATCAGCGACTTCCTCTCGGCCGTGGATTTCGAGGCCAGCCAGGGCCAGCCGGCGCCGGTGCGCTCGCTCTTCCCGGGCCAGAGCAACGGGCGCTTCGTCAAGCTGCAGGACCTGCGCTACGGCGAGAACGCGCACCAGCAGGCGGCGCTGTACCGCGACCTGCATCCGGCACCGGGCTCGCTGGTCACGGCGAAGCAGCTGCAAGGCAAGGAGCTGTCGTACAACAACATTGCGGACGCCGATGCGGCCTGGGAGTGCGTCAAGAGCTTCGACGCACCGGCCTGCGTGATCGTCAAGCACGCCAACCCCTGCGGCGTGGCGGTTGGCAAGGACGCGCTCGAGGCGTACAGCAAGGCCTTCAAGACCGACCCGACCTCGGCCTTCGGCGGCATCATCGCCTTCAACCGGCCGGTGGACCTGGCCGCGGCGCAGGAGATCAACAAGCAGTTCGTCGAGGTGCTGATGGCGCCTGGCTACAGCGCCGAGGCGCTGGCGGTGTTCCAGGCCACCAAGGCCAAGCAGAACGTGCGCATCCTGCAGATCGACCTGCCCCAGGGCGGCAAGACCGACTGGGACAACGGCCGCAACATGATGGACGTGAAGCGTGTGGGCTCGGGCCTTCTGATCCAGACCGCCGACAACCATGTGCTCACGCCGGACCAGCTCAAGGTGGTGACGAAGAAGCAGCCGACGCCCCAGCAACTGGACGACCTGATGTTCGCCTGGAAGGTGGCGCAGTACGTCAAGAGCAACGCGATCGTGTTCTGCGCCAACGGCATGACGATGGGCGTGGGGGCGGGGCAGATGAGCCGGCTCGATTCGGCGCGCATTGCCAGCATCAAGGCCGAGCACGCGGGGTTGTCGCTGCAGGGCACGGCGGTGGCGAGCGATGCGTTCTTCCCGTTCCGCGACGGGCTCGACGTCGTGATCGACCACGGGGCGACGAGCGTGATCCAGCCGGGCGGGTCGATGCGCGATCAGGAAGTGATCGATGCGGCGGATGAACGCGGCGTGGCCATGGTCTTCACCGGCATCCGCCACTTCCGCCACTGAAAAGTTCGCCGCTCGGCTACTGCGCGGCGCCATCTCGCACCTGCGGTCCTCGCCGTACGGGTGTACGGCTCCGGTCCTCGGCGCGACCTGGCGCCGCTCGCTACGCCGCTCGGCGAACTTTTCGCGCTGCGCCGGTTGCTTCGAAGAGAGAAGGCTGCAGCCCCCGGGACCGGCGTCGGCGGCTACTGCTTCTGTAGCACCTTGAACACCTCGCGGGCGGCGGCGACGGTGGCGTCGATGTCGGCGTCGGTGTGGGCGCTGCTGACGAAGCCGGCTTCGTAGAGGGCCGGGGCGATGTAGACACCGCGGTCGAGCAGGCCGTGGAAGAGGGCGTTGAAGCGGGCGTTGTCGCTCTTCATGACGGCCGTGTAGTTCTGCGGCAGCTCGGGCAGGAGGAAGAAGCCGAACATGCCGCCTTCGCAGTCGGCGCTGAAGCGCACGCCTTCGGCGGCCGCGGCAGCCCCGAGGCCGTCGACCAGGGTGCGGGTCTTCGTGGCCAGCGCTTCGTAGAAGCCGGGTTTGGCAATCTCCTTCAGCGTCGCGAGGCCGCAGGCCGTGGCGACGGGGTTGCCCGACAGCGTGCCGGCCTGGTAGACCGGGCCCATCGGCGCGAGCTGTTCCATGATCGCGCGAGGCCCGCCGAAGGCCGCCAGCGGCATGCCGCCGCCGATGACTTTGCCCAGCACGGTGAGGTCGGGTGTGATGCCCAGGACGCCCTGCGCGCCGCGAAGGCCGACCCGGAAGCCCGTCATCACCTCGTCGAACACCAGCAATGCGCCGTGTTGCGTGCACAGCTCGCGGCAGCGGCGCGCGAACTCGGGCGTGGCGCGCACGAAGTTCATGTTGCCGGCGATGGCCTCGATCATCAGGCAGGCGATGTCGCTGCCGTGCAGCGCGAAGGCCTCTTCCAGCTGCTGCAGGTTGTTGTATTCGAGCACGAGGGTGTGCTGCACCACCTCGGGCGGCACGCCGGCGGAGGTCGGGTTGCCGAAGGTGGCGAGGCCCGAGCCGGCCTTGACCAACAGCGCGTCGGCATGGCCGTGGTAGCAGCCCTCGAACTTGACGATGTGCTTGCGGCCGGTGGCGCCGCGCGCCAGGCGCAGCGCGCTCATCGCGGCCTCGGTGCCGGAGCTGACCAGGCGCACCATCTCCATCGTGGGCACGAGCGCGAGGATGGCCTCGGCCAGCTCGATCTCGCGCTCGGTCGGTGCGCCGAAGGACAGGCCTTCGGTCACGGCGCGCTGCACGGCGTCGATCACGGCCGGGTGGCCGTGGCCCAGGATCATCGGACCCCAGGAGCCGATGTAGTCGATGTAGCGCTGGCCGGCCGCGTCCCACATGTAGGCGCCCTGGGCGCGGGCGATGAAGCGCGGCGTGCCGCCCACGGCCTTGAAGGCGCGCACGGGCGAATTCACGCCGCCGGGAATGACCGTGCGGGCGCGGTCGAAGAGCTGGAGGTTGGCGTCGGTGGGGGTCATCGGAGGCAGGAAGAAGGAAGGCCGGCGGCGGTCAATGGCGGGTGTCGTGGGCCGGCAGGGCGAAGTCGGTGTCGGCCGGGCCTTCGTCGTCGCCCTCGTCCTCGGGCTGGGCCCAGAAGAGGCGGTCGGGCAGCACGTGGCCCATGCCGGGGCGAAAGCCCGCATCCAGGCAGCGGTCCATGTAGGCGAGCGCTTCGGTGGTGGCGGCGGCGAGGTCGGCGCCGGTGGCCAGCAGGGCGGCCAGCGCGGCCGACAGCGTCTCGCCGGCGCCGGCGAAGACGGCTTCGAGCCGCTCGTACTTTTCGCTGGCGAGGACGGCCTGCGGCGACGCCAGCACGTTGTCGATGAAGGGGTCGGGCCGGACGATGCCGGTCACCAGCGTGTAGGGCACGCCCAGTTCGCCGGCGGCCTTGGCGATGTCGCGCGGACCCGGCGGCTTGTCGCCCGACCAGTCGGGTAGCAGCCAGCGCCACAGCGTGCTGTGGTTGCCCACCAGCACCGCGGTCTGCGGCAGCACCAGTTCCTGGAAGGCGTCGAGGTAGCTCTCGATGTCCTGGTCGTTCCACCACGACAGGTTGGGCATGTAGGCCACCACGGGCACCTCGGGGTAGTCGGAGGCGGTCTCGGCGATGCGGCTGAGGTTGTCGGGCGAGCCGGCGAAGCCGACCTTGATGACCTGGGCCGGCACGTCCTCCAGGATGGCGCGGGCCTGCTCGGCGACATGCTCCTCGTCGAAGGCGAAGTGATCGAAGACTTCGGCGGTGTCGCGGGCGTAGGCGCCCGTCACGACGCCGAGCATGTGGGCGCCCACTGATGAGATCGCGAGGGCATCGGCCCCCAGGCCACCGGCGCCGCTCGGGTCGCTGGCGTTGAAGACCAGCACGCAGGGCGGGCGGCCGTCGTCCTCGGTATCGGCGGTGGGGTCGGGGTCCGGCGCCCCGTTAACATCGTCCGCCTCCGGCGGGTCCTCGGGCGGTAGTAAGTGCGTATTCATTCGGCCCGGATGAACCCCGGATGGTGGTGTTTCTGAGACGACTTGAGCAGGATTGCCTGAGACGTCTGGATACAATCGTTGCATTCTATGTACAAGGCTCGTAAGCTGCGATGAACACGAAAACCTGGATGTGCCTGATTTGCGGGTGGATCTACGACGAAGCGGCAGGCGTGCCGGAGGATGGTATTGCGCCCGGAACCCCTTGGGATCAGGTGCCCATGAACTGGACCTGCCCCGAGTGCGGTGCGCGCAAGGAAGACTTCGAGATGGTCGAGATCTGACAGCATGGCACAAGGCCGGGCCTCGCGCGCCGTGTTGGCGCGACGGCCCGCCAGGTGGTGATCGATGAGGAGTTGGTGCCATGAGCACGAACGGGTCAGGTTTCAAGGTGCTGGTCATCGATGACAGCAACACCATCCGGCGCAGTGCCGAGATCTTTCTGAAGCAGGGCGGTCACGAGGTCCTGCTGGCCGAGGACGGCTACGACGCGCTGTCCAAGGTCAATGACCACAAGCCGCATCTGATCTTCTGCGACATCCTGATGCCGCGGCTCGATGGCTACCAGACCTGCGCCATCATCAAGCGCAACGCGCATTTCACCCACGTCCCCGTCGTCATGCTGTCGTCCAAGGACGGCGTGTTCGACAAGGCCCGCGGCCGCATGGTCGGCTCGCAGGACTACCTCACCAAACCCTTCACCAAAGAACAGCTGCTGCAGGCCGTGCAGCAGTTCGGCGCCGTCCAACAGGAAGCCTAAATGACCATCCGCAAAGTGCTCGTCGTCGACGACTCGAAGACGGAACTGATGTTCCTCACCGATCTGCTGCAGAAGAACGGCTTCGCCGTGCAGACGGCCGAAAACGCGGACGACGCCATGCGCCGGCTCGAGGCCGACCGCCCCGACCTCATCCTGATGGACGTGGTGATGCCGGGCCAGAACGGCTTCCAGCTCACCCGTGCGCTGGCACGCAGCCCCGAGTTCGCGCAGGTGCCGATCATCCTGTGCACGAGCAAGAACCAGGAGACCGACCGCGTCTGGGGCATGCGCCAGGGCGCGCGCGACTACATCGTCAAGCCCGTGCAGGCGGCCGAACTCCTGGCCAAGATCCAGGCGCTGAACTGAGCGCCCGCGCGACGCGTCCATGGCCACCCGCGAAGCCCTCCGCGAGTTCCAGTCCCGGCTCGCGGGCCGTCTGCAGGCCGCGCGCACCTCAGGCGTGTCGGCTTCCTGGCTCGCCGTCGAGGCGGGGGAGGCGAAGTACCTGTTTCCCCTGGGCCAGGCCGGCGAGATCTTTCCCTGGACCGCGCCGCAGCCCGTGCCCTACACCCTGCCGTGGTTCCTCGGCGTGGCCAACCTGCGCGGTGGCCTCTACGGCGTGGTGCAGCTGTCGGCCTTCGCCAGCGGCGAGCGCCCGGCACCGTCCAGCACGGAGTCGGCCCGTGCCCAGTCACGACTGGTCGCGCTGAACGAAGCGCTCGACGTCAACTGCGCCCTGCTGATCGACCGGCTGGTCGGCTTGCGCGGCATCGAGGCCTTCAAGAGCTCGCAGGCCCCCGCGGCCGACGCCCCCGCCTGGCAAGGCCACACCTACACCGACGCCGCAGGCCAGCGCTGGCAGGAGATCAATCTCCAGTCGCTGTCGCAGCAGCCCGAATTCCTGAGCATCGGCGCCTGAGCCGACGCCCCGCATACATCCCCCGAAGGACCGACCGTGAACTCGATCGCCGACAAGTTCAAGAAGCTGCTGCCCGCCCGCGATGACAGCGTGACCGTGCGGGTGGACAACACCGCTTCGCTGGTGCTCGACAACGCCGAGACCGTGCAGCCGCCCGAGGAGCGCACTGTCTACATCCCGCGCGGACCGGCGCCTGCTGCCGAGCCTGCCGCCAGTGCCTTCGAGGTGCCTCCGGATTTCGTGCCCAGCCGCCATGTCGACGAGCCCGTCGAGGCGCCGCCGATGGAGCCCCTGGCCGCCGCCGCGGCACCGGTTGCCGCCGAGCCGGCCCCCGTCGACAAGCGCGCCACGCCGGCTCGCCAGCAGCGCCTGCTGGCCGTGCTGCTGGCAGTGACCGTGCTGCTGCTCCTGCTGGTCGCCGGTTCCGCCATCCTGCGGTCCGAGCGCCTCGCTCAGCAGGTGGCCGCCACCGGCCAGTCGCTGATGCAGTCGCAGCGCCTGGCCAAGTCGATCTCGCAGGCGCTGGTGGGCAGCGCGCCGGCCTTCGACGAAGTCAAGGACAGCGCGGACGACCTCTCGCGCCGGGTCAACGGCCTGGCCAACGGCGACGAGGCCCTGCAGCTCGAACGCGTGGGCACGCAGTACGACGCCGAACTGGAGAAGATCCAGCCGCTGGTCAAGCGCGCGGACGCCAGCGCCAAGGTCGTGCTGGCGCAGAAGCAGATCCTGACGCAGGTGGGCACGGCGCTGCGCACCATCAACCGCCAGTCGTCCGAGCTGCTGGAAATGACCGAGACCATCGCGTCGCTCAAGATGCAGCAGAACGCCTCGGTGCCTGAAATCTCGGCGGCCGGCCAGCTCGTGATGCTGACGCAGCGCATCGGCAAGTCGGCCAACGAATTCCTCACCGTGGAGGGCGTGAGCCCCGACGCCGTGTTCCTGCTGGGCAAGGACCTGAACAGCTTCCAGGAAATCGCCAAGGGCCTGCTCGACGGCAATGCGCAGCAACGCCTGCCCGGCACGCGCGACGCCCAGACCCGCGAGCAGCTCGACGCGATCCTCAAGACCTACGAACAGACCCGCACGCAGGCCGGCGCCATCCTGGGCAACCTGCAGGGCCTGGTGGCCGCGCGTGAAGCGCAGGCCACCATCCTGGCCGACAGCGAGCCGCTGCGCGTGTCGCTGGGCCAGCTTCAGACCCAGCTGTCCGAGCGCACCGGCCTCGGGGCCGGCACGCTGGCGCTGCTGGTGCTGCTGTCCGTCGCCGCGCTCGGCCTGGCCGCCGCCATCGGTCTCGTGCAGGTGCGCGAAGGCCGTGCCCGCGCCGCCGCTGCCGAACAGGAGCGACTCGAAGCCGAGCGCGCCAGCGAGGAGGCCAACCGCATCAACACCGCCAACCAGGCCGCCATTCTTCGCCTGATGAACGAGCTGCAGACGGTGGCCGAAGGCGACCTGACCCACGAAGCGACGGTGACGGAAGACATCACCGGCGCCATCGCCGACTCGGTGAACTACACGGTGGAAGAACTGCGCCTGCTGGTGGGCAACGTGCAGAACACGGCCACCCGCGTCGCCCACACCACTTCGCAGGTGGAAAGCACGTCGACCGAGCTGCTGGCCGCCTCGACCGAACAGCTGCGCGAGATCCGCGAAACCGGCCAGTCGGTGCTGACGATGGCCGAGCGCATCAACGGCGTGTCCTCCCAGGCGCAGGAATCGGCCTCGGTGGCGCGCCAGTCGCTGCAGGCCGCCGAGTCGGGCCTGCAGGCCGTGCAGAACGCCATCGGCGGCATGAACTCCATCCGCGACCAGATCCAGGAAACCTCCAAGCGCATCAAGCGACTGGGCGAGTCCTCGCAGGAGATCGGCGAAATCACCGAACTGATCTCGGACATCACGGAACAGACCAACGTGCTGGCACTGAACGCCGCCATCCAGGCCGCGTCCGCGGGTGAGGCCGGCCGCGGCTTCTCGGTGGTGGCGGAAGAAGTGCAGCGGCTGGCCGAACGCTCGGCAGACGCCACGCGCCAGATCTCGGCGCTGGTGAAGGCGATTCAGACCGACACGCAGGACGCGGTGGGCGCCATGGAGCGATCCACGCAGGGCGTGGTCGAAGGGGCCAAGCTGTCCGACAACGCCGGCACGGCGCTGTCCGAGATCGACCGCGTGTCGCGCCGCCTGGCCGACCTGATCGAGCAGATCTCGCAATCCGCATCGCGCGAGGCCGAGTCGGCCAACGTGGTGGCCGCCAACATCCAGCACATCTTCGCCGTGACCGAGCAGACCGGCGAGGGCACGCGCGCCACCGCCAAGCAGGTGCGCGAGCTCTCGCACATGGCCGAGGAATTGCGCCAGTCCGTGTCGCGGTTCAAGATCGCCTAAGAACGCCCGCCGAGTTCCAACGTGTCGATCCGCCCCCCTGTCACCGCCCCGGTCGCGGGCAATGCGCCCGCCACGGAAGACCTCGGGCCGCTGGCCTGGGTCATCGGCGAGATCCAGAAATCGCTCGAAGGCGCGAGCAAGTCCCTGCGTCGCCATGCCCGCGAGCACGGCCAGGTGCCCGAGCTGGACACCGGCCTGCTGCGCATGGCGCGCCAGCAGCTGCACCAGGCCGTGGGGGCCCTGCAGCTGGTGGGCCACCCGGCGCCGGCCATGGTGCTGGGCGCGATGGAGTTCGCGGCGCAGAGCTTCATCAACGACCCCTCGCGCTGCACCGAGGCCGCGGTGCAGAAGATCGACCAAGCGGGCTTCGCCATCACCGACTTCCTGCAGGCGGTGCTGGCGGGCAAGGCCGTGTCGCCGGTCGCGCTGTTCCCCCAGTACCGTGACGTGCTGGAGCTGGTGGGCAACGAGCGGGTGCACCCCGCGGACCTGTGGATCTACCCGTGGGTGTGGGCCGAGGTGCCGCGCCCGGGCGCCTACCGCACCATGGTCTACGACCCGGCGGTGCGCGCGCATCTCGACCGCGACGTGCTCAAGGTGGTCAAGAGCGGCGACGACCAGGCGGCGCGCCGCCTGTGCGCGCTGTGCGTGGGCCTCGGGCTGGGCGTGCCGCAGCCCAAGGTGACCAGCTTCTGGATGCTGGCGGCCGGATTCTTCGAGGCGCTCGCGCTGTCGCTGCTGCCGCCCGACGTCTACGTGAAGCGCGCGGCGTCGCGCGTGCTGCTGCAATACACGACGCTCGCGCGGGGCGATCCCGCGGTGTCCGACCGCCTGGGTCAGGACCTGCTCTTCTTCTGCGCGCAGGCCGTGCCCACCCCGCGCGAGGAAGCGCCGCTGCTGCGCGCCGTGCGCGTGGCCTGGGGGGTTTCCAACCTCGAGCACGTGGACTACGCGACGCCGCAGTTCGGCCGCTTCGATCCCGTCGTGCTGGCGCAGGCGCGCAAGCGCATCGAGACGGCCAAGGAAATGTGGTCGGCGCTGTCCGGCGGCGACATCACGCGCGTGCGGCAGGTGGCCGACACCTTCGCCCAGCTCGGCGAATCGCTCGGCAAGCTGCATCCGGCCAGCGGGCCGATGGTGCAGGCGCTCAACCACGCGGTCGACGCGTCGGTGCGCTCCGGCCGTCCGCCGTCGACCGAGCTCGCGATGGAAGTCGCCACCTCGGTGCTGTACCTGGAAGCGGCTTTCGAGGACCTCGACCCCCAGGACCGGCAGCTCACCGCGCGCACCGTCCAGCTTGCCGGCCGCATCGAACGCGCCCGCGAAGGCGGCAAGTCGGAGCCGCTCGAGCCCTGGATGGAGGAGCTCTACCGCCGCGTGAGCGACCGCCAGACCATGGGCACCGTGGTCGACGAGCTGCGCGCGCACCTCTCCGAGCTCGAGAAATCGCTCGACCAGTTCTTCCGCCGGCCGAACGAAAAGGGCCTGCTGCGCACCGTGCCCGGCCAGCTGCTGCAGATGCGCGGCGTGTTCTCCGTGCTGGGCCTGGAGCAGGCGGCGCAGACCGTGCAGCGCATGCGCGAGAACGTCGATCACCTCACGGCCAACGACGGTGCCGACGAGAGCCGCGACTTCGATTCGCTGGGCAACAACCTCGGCGCGCTGGGCTTCCTGATTGACATGCTGGGCTACCAGCCCGCACTGGCCAAGCGCCTCTTCGTGTTCGATGCCGATGCCGGCGAGCTCAAGCCGCTGATGGGCCGGCAGGTCGACGACAGCACGCCGATCCACGGCCTCGGTGCCGATGGCGTGGCCGCGGCCTCGTCGGGGCCGGTCCCGCTCACCGACACCGTGCTCAGCGTCGAGGCGGTGGATGCCCAGATCGCCGCCAAGCTGGCGGCGCTCGCTGCGCCCGCGAAGTCCGCCAAGCCGGCGTCGCCGCTGGAAGAGTTCAGCCGCGCGGCCGACAGCTGGACGCGCAAGATCACTGGGCCGGCGCCGCTGGAGGCGCTGCCCGACACCGAGGTCACCGAGCTGGAGGAGGACGACCTCCAGAACATCTTCCTCGACGAGGCGCGCGAGGTGCTGCACAACGGCCTGGCGGCCGTGTCGGCGCTGGGCGTGCAGCCCGACGACGTGGGTGAGCTCACCGTGCTGCGCCGCGCCTTCCACACGCTCAAGGGCAGCTCGCGGATGGTCGGACTGATGGACTTCGGCGAAGCCGCCTGGTCCTTCGAGCAGGTGCTCAACACCTGGCTGGCCGACCAGCAGCCGGCCACGCCGGCGCTGCTCGCCGCCACCGGCAAGGCGCTGCGCGACTTCGCCCAGTGGGTCGAGGCGATCGCCGCCGGCGCGCCCCATTCATGGCAGGCCGGCCCCTTCCGCGCCGCGGCCGAGGCCGTGCGCGACGGCGAGGCGGCCCCTTCACCCGTGGCCGTGCCCGATGCGGCGGCCCTGGCGGTGGCGGCGCGGCAGATCGCCGCCGAGCCGCCCGCCGTGCCCGCGCTGCCCGAGCTGGATTTCGACCTCGAGCTGAGCCTGGCGCCCGCGCCGGCCGAACCCACCGTGGCGCCGGAAGCGGTCGAGGTCGATGCGCCGCTGCACGGCGACGACTTCGCCAGCACCGACATCCTGCCCAAGTTCATGGACGAGGGCGAGGCCGCGCCGCTGCCAAAGGTGCTTGATGGTGGCGACGCGATCGACTTCTTCGCCGTCAACGACGCCCCGAAGCCGGCCGCACCGGCCGAGACCGGGTTGGCGCCGCTGGACTTCGCGCTGCCGGCCGACTGGAAAGCCGATCCGTCGCACGACGAGGCTTCCGCCGAGGCCGCGCTGGCGGCCTTCGAGCTGGACGCGCCCGCGGCGAGGTCCGAGCCCGAGTCCGAGCCCGTCGCGACCGAAGGCGAGGCCGCGCAGCCTGTCGAGGCGCAAAGCGCGGAGGCACCGGCATCGATCCCCGAGACGCGCGACGACGCCTTGGATGTCTCGCTGCCAGCCGTCGACGCGCCTTCGGTGCAGGTCGAGGACGAAGCGGTGGCCGAGCCGTCCGCGATCGACGCGCAGCCGGAGGTGGTGCCCGACGTGTTGCAGGCGCCCGCCGAGGCCGCACGGCAACCCGAAGCGCTGCCGGAAGCCGTCCCGACCGTCACCCCCTTGAGTCCCGTCAGCGCCGAGGACCAGGTCAAGGTCATCGGTCCGCTGCGCATCGGCCTGGCGCTCTACAACGTCTACCTCAACGAGGCGGACGAATGGTCGCGCCAGCTCGCGAACGATGTCGGCGAATGGGCGCTGCAGCCGCACGAGCGCATCCCCGACGCCACGATCGGCCTGGCCCATTCGCTGGCCGGCAGCTCGGCCACGGTGGGCTTCCATGGGCTGTCGGGCATGGCACGGCTGCTCGAAGCCGCCATGCAGCACCTGCACAACCTCGGGCCGGGCACCGCCGCCCAGGGCGCGGCGCTGGTGAGCGCCGCCGACGAGCTGCGCCGCCTGCTGCATCAATTCGCGGCCGGCTTCCTGAAGGAGCCGAGCGCCGAGGTCCTCGAGTCGCTGCGTGCGCTCGCATCGGCGCAGCCCCAGCCGCCTGTCCTCGCGGTGCCCGAGCCGGTCCGCGCCGCGGAGCCGCCCGTGGCCTCCGCCGGCGACGTGGTCCTGGAGGATTCCGAGGACGCGATCGACCTCTCCGATGCGGTCGACCCCGACCTCTTCCCCGTGTTCGAGGAAGAAGCCGCGGAACTGCTGCCCCAGCTGGGAGGCGCGCTGCGCGCCTGGGCCCAGCGGCCGGAGGACGCCGCCCAGCGCACCTCGGCGCTGCGCACGCTGCACACGCTCAAGGGCAGTGCGCGCCTGGCCGGCGCCATGCGTCTGGGCGAACGCGCGCACCGCATGGAGTCGGCCATCGAGGCGATCGCCGTCGACGCCGCAGAGCGCCCCGCCATCGAAGCGCTGATCGGTCGCTTCGACACGATGCAGGCGACCTTCGATGCGCTGCGCGCGGCCGACAGCGCCGGTCAGGCCGAGCTGGCGCAGCGCGCCGCCGCCGCGGTGGCGGCCGCGCCCGCGGCGCCTGCCGTCGTCGTCGACGCCGTGGTGCCTGCTGCCAGACCCGCAGGGCCGGCCGCCGACGCGACCACCGAAACGGCCCCCGACATCGCGCCGGAAGCTGCGGCCGACGCACCGACGGCGCCGCTTGCACGGCCCGCGCCGCTGGTGTTGAGCCAGGCGCGCGCCGGTTCGGGCCAGACGGTGCGCATCCGCACCCACCTGCTCGACCGCCTCGTGGCGCAGGCCGGCGAGGTGATCATCACGCGTTCGCGGCTCGAGGCCGAGATTGGCCAGCTGCGCAGCTCGCTGGTGGACCTCACGGGCAACCTGGACCGCCTGCGGCAGCAGCTGCGCGACATCGAGGTGCAGGCCGAAAGCCAGATGCAGTCGCGCCTGGCCCAGGCCAAGGACACGCAGCAGAGCTTCGACCCCCTGGAGTTCGACCGCTTCACCCGCGTGCAGGAACTCACCCGCATGATGGCCGAGTCGGTGAACGACGTGGCCACCGTGCAGCGCACCTTGCAGAAGACGGTGCAGGCGACGGAAGACGACCTGTCCGCGCAGGCACGCCAGACGCGTGAACTGCAGCGCGGCCTCCTGCGCACGCGCATGGTGGAGTTCGAGGGCATCTCCGAGCGCCTGTACCGCGTGGTGCGCCAGGCCTCGAAGGACACCGGCAAGCAGGTGCGCCTGGACATCACCGGCGGCACGATCGAGATGGACCGCGGCGTGCTCGACCGCATGACGCCCGCCTTCGAGCACCTGCTGCGCAACTGCGTGGCCCACGGCATCGAGGACGCCGCCGAGCGCGAGCGCGCCGGCAAGGAGCCGGCCGGCCTGATCACCATCGACCTGCGGCACGAAGGCAACGACGTGTCGGTGAGCTTCCGCGACGACGGCGCAGGCCTGCAGCGCGACCGCATCCTCCAGCGCGCCCGTGCCCTGGGGCTGGTCGAGGCGGGCCAGACGCTCTCGGACGAGGAAACCGCCGAGCTCATCTTCAAGCCCGGCTTCTCGACCGCCGCGCAGGTCTCCGAACTCGCGGGTCGCGGCATCGGCATGGACGTGGTGCGCTCCGAGGTGGCGGCGCTCGGCGGCCGCATCGAGACCCACAGCGCGCCCGGTCAGGGCACCGAGTTCCGCCTGGTGCTGCCGCTGACCACAGCGGTGACCCACGTGGTGATGCTGCGCGCCGGCGAGACCTCCATCGGCGTGCCGTCGAACCTGGTCGAACTGGTGCAGCGCACCTCGGCCGCCGAGCTGGAGAAGGCCTACCTCGAGCAGCACCACGCCTTCGGCGGCGAGCAGGTGCCCTTCTACTGGGCCGGGGCGCTGCTGCAGGCCTCCTCGCGCAGCACCCGCGCGCCGGGCAGGACCAACACCGTCGTCGTGGTGCGAAGCGCGGCGCAGCGCGTGGCCTTGCACGTGGACGAAGTGCTGGGCAACCAGGAAGTCGTGGTCAAGAACCTCGGCCCGCAGCTGGCCCGCGTGCCGGGCATGGCCGGCATCTCGGTGCTGGCCTCCGGCGCGGTGGCTCTGATCTACAACCCGGTGGCGCTGGCCGCGTTGCATGGCGCGCAGGCGCTGCAGATGCAGGCGGCGGGCGGCGCGGCGGCCTCGGCACCGGCGACTGCGGCAGGCGCACCGGCCGAGCCGGCGCAGGCCGCCGTGGCCGCGCCTTCGCAGATCCCGCTGGTGCTGGTGGTCGACGACTCGATCACCGTGCGCCGCGTCACGCAGCGCCTGCTGCAGCGCGAGGGCTACCGCGTCGCGCTGGCCGCCGATGGCCTGCAGGCGCTGGAACGGCTGCAGCAGGAGCGCCCGGCGGTCGTGCTGTCCGACATCGAGATGCCGCGCATGGACGGCTTCGACCTGGCGCGCAACATCCGCGCCGATGCCTCGCTGGAAGGCCTGCCGATCGTGATGATCACCTCGCGCATCGCCGAGAAGCATCGCGAGCATGCCAAGCAGCTGGGCGTGGACCACTACCTGGGCAAGCCCTACTCCGAAGAGGAACTGCTGCGCCTGGTGCGGCAGTTCACGGCCACCGAGGCGGCGCTCGAAGCCTGATCGGAGATCCGAGCCAAATCGGCTGCCAGCGCCCGCAGGGCGGGCGCTGGCAGCTACGTTTTTTGTAGCGCCTTGCGCGCTGCCGGCTTGCCGGCCTGCGCGGCGCTGCGCACCACCGCATAGCGCTGCAGGGTGCGCTCCCGCGCCTCGGCATGGTCCACCACCGGCTTGGGGTAGCTCTCGCCCAGCGTCACGCCCGCGGCCTCCAGTTCAAGCGGCGCAGCCAGCCACGGCGCGTGGATCAGCTTGTCGGGCAGCTTCGCCAGCTCGGGCACGTAGCGGCGGATGAACTTGCCCTCGGGGTCGAAGCGCTCGCTCTGCGTCACCGGGTTGAAGATGCGGAAGTAGGGCTGCGCGTCGCAGCCGCTCGAGCTGGCCCACTGCCAGCCACCGTTGTTGGACGAGAACTCGAAGTCGTTCAGGTGGTTGGCGAAGTAGGCCTCTCCGCGCCGCCAGTCCAGCCCCAGGTCCTTGCACAGGAAGCTCGCGGCCACCATGCGCAGCCGGTTGTGCATGTAGCCCGTCTCGTTGATCTGCCGCATCGCGGCGTCGACCAGCGGGTAGCCGGTGCGCCCGGCGCACCAGGCGGCGAACAGGCCGTCGGCATGCTTGCCGTGGTGCCAGGCGATGCGGTCGTATTCGGGCCGGAAGCTCTTGCCCTCGGCCACGTCCGGCCGATGCGCGAGCACCTGGAAGTAGAAGTCGCGCCAGATCAGCTCGGCGAGCCAGGTGGCCGCGCCCTGGTTGCCGCCGAGTGCGAGGCGGTGGGCCGTGCCCGCCAGTTCGCGGATCGACAGCGTGCCGAAGCGCAGGTGCACACCGAGGTAGCTGGGGCCGCGCACGGCCGGGTAGTCTCGGGCGACGTGGTAGCGGTCGATGCGCTCGAAGAAGCCCTCGAACAGCCTGGCGCCGCCCTCGGTGCCGGGCGGCAGTTCGAGCTCGCCGAGATTGGTGGGCGCGAAGCCCAGCGCCTCCAGCGACGGCACCGCGGCACGGTGGCTTTCCGGCGTCGGCGCCAGCGCGTCGGCGTGACGGTCGATGGGGTAGGCGCGCAGGTAGAAATCGTCGAGCTTGGCGAGCCAGGCGCGCTTGTAGGGCGTGAACACCGTGTAGGGCGCGCCGGCCTGCGTCATGACCTCGTCGCGGTCGAAGATGGCCTGGTCTTTGAAGGTCTGGAAGCTCACGCCGGCATTGGCCAGGCCGCCGAAGACCTGGGCGTCGCGCGCGAGCGCGGCCGGCTCGTCGTCGCGATTGGCGAACACCGCCTGCACGTCCAGCGCGTGGGCCAGTGCGGGAATCTCGTCCTCGGCCCGGCCGTGGCGCACGATCAGGCCGCCGCCCATCGCCTCGAGCTTGGCGCCCAGGGCCAGCACCGATTCGCGGATGAACTCCACGCGGCGGTCGGCGCGCAGGCCGTCGTCGCGTGGCTGGGCGTCCTGGCCGGGCAGCGGATCGAGGATGGCGGTGTCGAACACGAACACGCACAGCACCTGCCGACAGCTGCGCAGCGCGTGGTAGAGCGCCGCGTTGTCGTACGCCCGCAGGTCGCGGCGAAACCAGATGAGGCCCTTGGGGTAGGTCTTGTCGACGGCCAGTAAAATCGGCGGCATGGCGTCCGATTCTGCCCCGATCAACCTCACGCATCATTTTCTGATCGCGATGCCGGGGCTGGAAGACCGCTCCTTCAGCCGCAGCGTCGTCTACCTGTGCGAGCACAGCGAGCGCGGCGCCCTCGGGCTGATCATCAACAAGCCCAGCGACATCAACCTCCGGGGCCTGTTCGAGAAGGTCGAGCTGCACCTGTCGCGCCCCGACCTCGGCGATGCCCCCGTCTTCCAGGGCGGCCCGGTGCAGACCGAGCGCGGCTTCGTGCTGCACGAGCCCGTGGTCGCTACCGGCGAGGGTGCCGAAGGCGGTACCGACCACGCGGTCTACGCCTCGACCATGACCATCCCCGGCGGGCTGGAAATGACCACCTCGAAGGACGTGCTGGAAGCCATGGCGACCGGCTCCGGCCCGCGCAAGGTGCTCGTCACGCTGGGCTATGCGGCCTGGGAAGAAGGCCAGCTCGAATCCGAACTGGCCGAGAACAGCTGGCTCACCGTCGGCGCCGACCCGGCCGTGATCTTCGACACGCCGGTCGAGCAGCGCTACGACAAGGCCCTGGCGCTGCTGGGGCTGGAGGCGTGGAAGCTCTCGCCCGAGGCGGGGCACGCATGAGCCTGGCACTGTGAGTGTTTTGGCCATGCCCGATGCCGCCCACCCCGCCGTTCCTCCTCATTTCCAGAGCTTTCTCGCTTTCGATTTCGGCCAGAAGCGCACCGGCGTCGCCAGCGGCAACCGACTGCTGAAGACCGCCACCCCGCAGGGCACGATCGCCGCACAGGGGGATGCGCGCTTCGCGCAGATCGAGGCCCGGGTGCGCGAGTGGCAGCCCGACGCGCTGGTGGTGGGCGTCCCTTACCACCCCGACGGCGCCGCACACGACAACACGCGCGCCGCGCAGCGTTTCGCGCGCCAGCTGCATGGGCGCCTCAGGCTGCCGGTGTACGAGGTCGATGAGCGCTACAGCACCACCGAGGCCCTGGCCGCCGGCGCCCGCGACGCCGATGCCGCCAGCGCCTGCATCATCCTTGAACAATTCCTGAGGACCCTCCCGTGAGACATCACACCCACGCCCACTGCTTTGCGTGGTCGCAGCCCCTCGAGGGGCTGCGCCTTCACCCCGGGGCGGCCCGGCGATGAAAGCGCCTGCGATGCCCGAAGCCGAAGCGCTCTATGCCGAGCTGCTCGCCGGCGTGAAGACGCTGCTGCGTGCCGACACCAAGCTGGTCGGCATCACCTCCGGCGGTGCCTGGCTGGTGGAGCGCCTGCACAAGGACCTGGGCCTGCCGGGCTCGCCGGGCGTGATCTCCTCGGCCATGCACCGCGACGACTTCGCCCAGCGCGGCATGACGGCCAGTGCCCAGACCACGCTGCCCTTCGAGATCGACGGCGCCGACGTGCTCCTGCTCGACGACGTGCTCTACACCGGCCGCACCATCCGCGCGGTGCTCAACGAGCTGTTCGACTTCGGCCGCCCCGCCTGCGTGCGCCTGGCGGTGATGGTCGACCGCGGGGGCCGGCAACTGCCCGTGGCGGCCGATTTCGCCGCCGCGCGCTTCACGCTGCCCGACACGCAGTTGCTGGCCCTGGCGCGCGAAGAGGACGGCCGTCTGCGCTTCCACGTCGAGGAGACGCCATGAACCCCCGCGCTCATCACTGCGTGTGTTCGCTGCCCCTCATGGGGGCGCAGGCCGCCGTCGGGGCGGCGCGTCGGGAGGCCTGATGCTCTACAAGCGCAACCCCCAGCTCAACAAGAACGGCGAGCTCATCCACCTGCTGTCCATCGAAGGGCTGCCGAAGTCGATCCTCACGCACATCCTCGACACGGCCGCCAACTTCGTGAGCGTGAGCGACCGCGAGGTCAAGAAGGTGCCGCTGCTGCGCGGCAAGAGCGTGTTCAACCTCTTCTTCGAGAACAGCACGCGCACGCGCACCACCTTCGAGATCGCGGCCAAGCGCCTGTCGGCCGACGTCATCAACCTGGACATCGCGCGCTCCTCGGCCAGCAAGGGCGAATCGCTGCTCGACACGATCGCCAACCTGAGCGCGATGGCGGCCGACCTCTTCGTGGTGCGGCACAGCGAATCGGGTGCGCCCTACCTGATCGCGCAGCACGTGGCGCCGCACGTGCATGTCATCAACGCCGGCGACGGGCGCCATGCGCACCCCACGCAGGGGCTGCTCGACATGTACACCATCCGCCACTACAAGAAGGACTTCAGCAACCTCACGGTGGCGATCGTGGGCGACGTGCTGCATTCCCGCGTGGCCCGCTCCGACATCCATGCGCTCACCACGCTGGGCGCCGCAGAGGTGCGCGTGGTGGGCCCGCGAACGCTGGTGCCCGGCGACCTGGCGCCCATGGGCGTGAAGGTCTTCCACTCGCTCGAAGAAGGCATTCGGGATTGCGACGTGGTCATCATGCTGCGCTTGCAGAACGAGCGCATGAGCGGCGCGCTGCTGCCCTCGAGCCAGGAATACTTCAAGACCTACGGCCTCACGCCCGAGAAGCTGCAGCTGGCCAGGCCCGACGCGATCGTGATGCACCCCGGCCCCATCAACCGCGGCGTGGAGATCGCGTCCGAGGTGGTCGACGGCAAGCAGAGCGTCATCCTGCCGCAGGTGACCTTCGGCATCGCGTGCCGGATGGCCGTGATGAGCATCGTCGCCGGCAACGAGGCGTGAGCATGAACGGCAGAACCTCCATACGCGAAGTTCGCGAAAGTGACGCGAAGGTCGCGAAGAAAGCCTTTCCGAAGACTTCCGGATTTGTTTCGCGTCCTTCGCGTGGTTTTAGCGTCCTTCGCGTACGGATGTCCGATTTCAGCATTGCTCCATGAACATCCTCATCACCAATGGCCGCGTCATCGATCCCGCTTCGGGTTTCGATGAAAAAGTGCCTGTCGCGCTTGCTGGCGGGGCGGTGGCAGCTATCAAGAACATAGCAACCGACTTCCGGCCGGAGCGCACCATCGATGCGGCCGGCTGCCTGGTGCTGCCCGGCCTGGTCGACCTCGCGGCGCGGCTGCGTGAACCGGGCTACGAACACGAGGGCATGCTCGAGAGCGAAATGTCCGCCGCGGTGGCCGGCGGTGTCACAAGCCTCGTGTGCCCGCCTGACACCGACCCCGTGCTCGACGAGCCGGGCCTGGTGGAGATGCTCAAGTTCCGCGCCGAGAAGCTGCAGCGCGCGCGCCTGTTTCCGCAGGGCGCCCTGACGCGCGGCCTGAAGGGCGAGGTGCTGACCGAGATGGCCGAGCTGTCGGAGGCCGGCTGCATCGGCTTCGGCCAGGCCGAGGTGCCGCTGACCAACACGCAGGTGCTGCAGCGCGCCATGCAGTACGCCAGCACCTTCGGCTACACCGTCTGGCTGCGCCCGCAGGACCGCGACCTGGGCAAGGGCGTGGCCGCGAGCGGCGCACTGGCGACGCGGCTCGGGCTGTCGGGCGTGCCCGTGGCGGCCGAGACGATCGCGCTCTTCACCATCTTCGAGCTGATGAAGTCCACCGGTGCGCGCGTGCACCTGTGCCGCCTCTCGAGCGCCGCCGGCGTGCAGCTGGTGCGCGAAGCCAAGGCCGCCGGCCTGCCGGTGAGCTGCGACGTCAGCATCAATTCGCTGCACCTGGCCGACACCGACATCGGCTACTTCGACAGCCGCGCCCGGCTGTCGCCGCCGCTGCGCCAGCAGCGCGACCGCGATGCGCTCTCGGCCGCGCTGGCCGACGGCACCATCGACGCCCTGGTGTCCGACCACACGCCGGTCGAGGCCGATGCCAAGACCCTGCCTTTCGCCGAGAGCGAGCCGGGCGCCACCGGCCTGGAGCTGCTGCTGCCGCTGGCGCTGCAGTGGGGCGAGCAGAGCGGCGCGGGCATCCGCCGCGCCATCGAGGTCGTCACCTCGGCACCTGCGCGCCTGCTGGGTGGGGCGGCGGCCGGCACGCTGGCGGTGGGTGCGCCCGCCGACATCGCCGTCGTCGCGGCCGACGACGAATGGCAGGTGCTGCCCGAGGCCCTGCGCAGCCAGGGCAAGTACACGCCCTTTGCTGGCTACGCGATGCGCGGGCGCGTGCGCGCCACGCTGGTGGGCGGGCAACTGGTGCACGAAGCCGGCTGAACCCCTTCTTCTCTGCGCACCCACCCATGCGATTCCTCCGCGCCCTGGGCAAGCTGCTGCGCGCCATCGCGCATGCACTGCGTGGCTGGTGGATCATCCGCACCCGCTTCGAGATGCTCGACGACGCGCACCGCGCTGCGCACGTCGAGCGCTGGGCGCGGCGCATGCTCGACGTGCTGGGCATCGAACTCGTGGTGCAGGGCACACCGCCCGCGGGGCCTGCGGGCGGGCCGGTGCTGCTGATCTCCAACCACATCTCCTGGCTCGACATCGTCACCCTGCATGCGGCGCGGCATGTGCGCTTCGTCTCCAAGGCGGCGGTGAAGCACTGGCCGCTGATCGGTACGCTGTCCACCGGGTCCGGCACGCTCTACATCGAGCGCGAGAAGCGACGCGATGCGCTGCGCGTGGTGCACCACATGACCGAGGCCCTGCGCAATGGCGACCGCATCGCGGTCTTCCCCGAAGGCACGACGAGCGATGGCCGCGTGCTGCTGCCCTTCCATGCCAACCTGCTGCAGGCCGCCATCTCGGCCAACGTGTCCGTGCAGCCAGCGGCGCTGCGCTTCGTCGACAAGGCGACCGGCCAGCCGAGCTACGCGCCGCGCTACATCGACGACGACACCCTGCTCAGCTCGCTCTGGCGCACGCTGAGCGCGCCACCCCTTCAGGCCATCGTGCGCTTCGGCGCGCCGCAGGACCCGCACGGCCGCGACCGCCGGCATTGGGCCCAATCGCTGCATGCCGACGTGCTGGCCTTGCGCGAAGGCGGTGGGGTGCTATCGAAAGAGTAGCGGCTTGGCTTGGCTGCGAGCGCCGCGCAGCCACCTGGGAACGCCAGGCACGCGGTAGGTTAAAGTCGCCGCGCCCGTCTCCGTAGTTCAATGGATAGAACGGCCCCCTCCTAAGGGGCAGATACAGGTTCGATTCCTGTCGGGGGCACCATTTGAGAGTCCGGACTGGTCCGAAACCGTCCGGGCTCTTTCTCTTTCCCCTCTGTGAAGGCCGCACTTTGCTCCGTATGCGTCCGGGCAAGTCTACATGCAGCCGACGGTGCGAGGGGGTAGTTTGGGGGCGGCAAGGCCGAGACCTGGAAGCTCATCAAGCTCGCTTGAATGGAGGTTCGCGGTCCGTAACTACACCGCGAACCCCGATGGCAGGTACTGCTGGGCCTGCACGTCGCTGAGCATCAGCTCGGTGAAGGTGCCGGCAGTGAGCGTGGCGGTGGCCACCCGGTACGCCACGCGCACATAGCGACGCAGGCCAGCGGGCAGGCGGGCAGGCGGGCAGGCGCGAGCGCACCAGGATCTTGGAGGCGGTCATCGCGGCCAGGGCCATGACAGCCGTCAGAGCCTGCACGTCTGCCCAGCTCGAGTTGTCCGCCGAGTCCTGCAGCACCAGCTGCCAAGGTTTGACCCAGTTGGGAGCAGCATCTCTTAAATCATCTCCGGCCTGTGGTGCTCCATCACCCGGCGCTACTCACATCACTGCACCATGAACCTGCTTGCCCCTTACTGCGGGCGTGAGCGCTCTGCACCGGATGCTCTGGCGAAAAGCGCTCGCCTGGGATAGTTGGGCATGATCCTCGATACTAGCGATGAAGCTGGCTGCCGCTTGTAGCCGCCCATCGGCATGACACACAACAACAACTTCGACGCGATCCGCCTCATCGCTGCTTTGACCGTACTGATAAGCCACCAATTCCCCCTGACAGGACGCACGGAGCCGATGGCTCTTGATCCCTACCGCTTCGGGACGGTCGGGGTGGTGGCGTTCTTCTCGATCAGCGGCTATTTGGTGATGACCAGCTGGGCGCGAGATCCTCGAATTGTTGCCTTCGCGGTCAAGCGCTTGCTGAGACTATGGCCGGGCCTGGCTGTCGTGACATTGGTGCTCACAGTCCTGGCCATTTGCTTTCAGCCTCATCGCTGGTCGGAGGCGATGGAGTTTCTGCGCATGAACTTGGTCTTCGTGCAGCGCGGCGGCAACTACTTCCAGGCGAACCCGATCGCGATCCTCAACGGCCCGACCTGGACGATCCCAATTGAGGCGTTCTGCTACTTCGCGCTGGTGATCGCGGCGCTGATGTTTCGCAGGGCGCTACCCCTTGCACTGATTGCCTTTGTCGTGCTCGTAGGGAACTACGCGCGTAGCGTCTCCGATGCGTCACTGATCGAAAAGGCTCAAGCCATGGGCCATCCAACATTTGCGCCATGGCTCATCGCAATTTTTATGTTTGGAGCCTTGCTCAGCCTCTGGCCTCGCCTTCAACGTCCGTGGCCGATCTTCGTAGCTATTGGCCTAGCAGCGCTCTGGGCCGGGCACAGCTCGCTCGCCTTGCTGATCGCCGCACCACCACTGCTGATCTGGGTGGGACAGAGGTCGTGGCCTATTTTCCAGCAGGCAGGGCGCTTCGGTGACTTCTCCTACGGCATCTACTTGTGGGCATGGCCTGTCCAGCAGTCGGTGGTGGCACTGATCGGGAAGGATGCCCCAATCGCTGCGCACCTTTTCCTGTCGATCTCCATCACGGTCGCACTTGCCGCGATCTCCTGGCACATGGTCGAGAAGATCGCACTGATGCAAAAGGATCAAGTGAGACGACCGCCCGAGTCCCAGCGTGGATGAAGATGCATTTCGCGGCTCGTGCTACTGCGCTTCCTGCTCATCCCTTCCCGTTGGTCTGATAGTTGACCCGTACAGTGATCGCGCCGGGATTGGGGCGCACCGAAAACGCGATGTTTCCAATGCCTGAGCTCGCCTGGTTGGCGATAAACGCCGCGGTGGGGGACGCCGCGGGGTCGCCGTTGGAGATGGTCGGGTAGTGCGTGCCAGCGAAATTCTTTGGCAGAGTGACGGAGCCGTCGCCGCTAGCGTTCAGCGACACCACCGCGGAGCCCCATTGGCGCATATCGCCCAGCTCGTCAGTGGCCCAGAACTGGCCGGCAGTGCTGCCGTTGTCCCGAACCCGGTTGCTGGTGCCCTGGTTGAGGTATGGCGTCAGCGTGTCGTTGAACGTATTCGCGCCCACCGTGCAGTTCGTGGCGCCGGAGGTGAGCCACACGCCGGTCCCGGTGCCGCTGCTCAGCCCATTGGCGCGGCGGGTCACGTTGTTGGCGGTCAGCCCACGATCGCCCGAGCTCACAACGATGACGTTCATGCCCACCGCCGCGTTCAGGTTCTCGAAGATGTTGTGTTGAATGCTGAAGTAGTTGGCTGAGCTCACCACGTTGACGCCAGTGCCGATGCCGCCGCCGAGCTGCTTGTAGATCAGGTTCCCGTGCACGAGAACTTCAGCCATGCGGCTGATGGTCACGCCGGTGCGGCTGGCGTTGAAATGGTTGTCGAGAATCGAGGCGTGGGGATAGTTCGAAGGCCCGTCGACCACGCAGCCGTCGTTCGTGGCAATCACCTGGTTACCGCGGATCAGCGCGCCCTCGAAGTCGTAGCGCGAACGCCCGTCTTCGCGCAAGCAATGAAGCAGTTGGTGATCGTGATCGCGCAGGCGTGAGGTGAGGCGGTGCCGACGTACTCGACCCCGATCGTGGAGTCGTAAATCGGTTCACCGCTACCGCTGATCTTGCCGAGGAAGGCCACGGAGTCCACGACGCAGTTCGTCACGTTCAGGAGCTCGAGGCCCTTGTTCCAGCCCATGGCGAACGCGCCGCCCGATCCTCCCCGGATCATCAGATCCCGAACGATCACCATGCCGGTCAAGAACCACAAAGAAGGTCTTCGACGCCTATTCTTCGACCGATGGAGAGTACGGTTTCAACAAGACTGTTATCCCGATCGACCTGGCTCAATATGGCGCGGACTCACTTGTCTCGCGTTCTCAAGCCAAGCGGGTGCTGGATCGTGCGGACAAGTTCGAGCTTGTCGTCTTTGACTTTAAGAACGTGGAGAGTGTTGGCCAAGCGTTCGCTGATCAGATTTTCAGGGTCTACGCGGCCGATCACCCCGACATTCAGCTCTCCCCGATCAACATGAATGTTGAGGTTCGCCGGACGGTGAATAGAGCGCTCGCCGCGAAGGACGGTCTGGGGCATGCCAACATGGCTGCCTCTGACGTTACTCAAGGGTAGTCTTGAGGAACGCATCCAGCTTTCTTCTCTCTCCCCCTCAATCCACCGGCTGTAGACCCGGAAGAACATCTCCGGCGAGTGCCCCATCTGCCGGGCCACCCAGCCCGGCGTGATGCCTCCCATCAGGCAGATCGTGGCGAACGTGTGCCGCGTCTGCCTGGCATCCCGATACCTCAAGCCGCTGGACGCAATGGCCGGCTTCCACCACGCGTCCAGCGGGCCGTCCGTGGTGGTGTACGGTTGCCGTCCTCCCCAACGAATACGGGCGTGCCTTCTCCCGTGATGGCTCGCTGCCGATCCAGCGCATCCGTCACCCGTGACGTGAGTTCGACCAGCCTGGCCCGGTATCTCGACGCTGTCGTGCAAGGGCTCGGCCAGCAGCTTGGCCCGAAAGCCGTACTCCAGGATCTGCCGCCAGACGGTAGCGATGTTGTTGAAGGTCTTCGGGTTCTTCGGCAGCTTCGACAGGGCGTCCTGCAGTTCTCGGAACCCGAAGTTCCCGAGCAGCACCCCGTCCACCTCTGCGAAGTGCTTGCTGGTGATGGTCTGCTCGTAGTGGTGGGCCGTGCTGTGCTTCACCGTTGCCTTCTTCACCTTCAGCCACTCGCGCGCCAAGTCACCCACCGTGAGGTTGGGTGCGGCGGGGGCTGCTCGGGAAGTACTCGGCCAGCGCGAACGTGGCGCGCTCGATCTTCCCCAGGGTCTCATTCCGCAGCCGCTGGGCATAGGCGATGTTGGCCGGCGTCGGAGCGAGTTCCAGCCGCTCCTTGCTGAAGCCGTAGGTGCGGTTTTATTCTGGCATACACACCCGCTTACCTGCTCGCCACGTTCTTCGGCGCAGCCGTCGCGCTGGTTGTTTCAAAATGTGTTTTTTTTTGAGAGAATTAGGGATCGCTGTTGCGCTCTCCAAATGCAGGTATCGGCATGTCCCTTTGCATTCTCGGACGCTTCGTCCGCCGTCCTGGCCTCTCCTTGCTCCTGCTGCCCCTGGTGATGTCAGCCTGCGGCGGTGGCGGCGATGGTGGCGGATTGCCGATCGCAGTATTTCCTACGGATCCGGCAACGCAGCCGCAACCGGCCGCCTTGATGCGGGCGGTCGAGGACAGCACGGGGCCCCAATGTGCCGCGGGTGGCCTGCGTATCGACGCGGGCGTGGATGTCAACCGTGACGGAGTCCTGGCGGATCAGGAGGTGACTTCGACCCAGTATGTTTGTGCAGTCGCAGGGTCCGCGGGACTTGGCGTGCTGGTCCGGATGCGCGCAGAACCCCCTGGGGCGAACTGCGCGCAAGGCGGCTCGCAGGTGCTCGCAGGCATCGACAGAAACGCAAGCGGCACGCTCGAGGATGCTGAGGTCACCACCTCCGCTTATGTGTGCAACGGCAGCCCTGGGGCCTCGGGTTCATCAGGCCGGGACAGCCTGATCTCTTTTGCTGCCGAACCACCTGGTGCCGCCTGCCAGTACGGCGGGCAGCGCGTGCTCTCTGGGTTGGATCTCGACGGCAACGGCGTGTTGGGCGCCGGCGAGGTGACCTCCACGGCCTACGTGTGCAGCGCCGCGCCCGCCGATACCCGATGGATCGACGTGACAGGCGCGGCCATCCAGGCCGAATCGAACACGGGCTATCTGGCGAACTCAAGCGCGAGGACCGTCATCACCTTGCCAGCCGCGCCGAGCGTGGGAGATTGGGTCAAGGTCAGCGGTGTGGGCACGGGAGGGTGGACGATCGCGCAGAACGCTGGCCAGCGCATCAGCACGCTCGGCCTGCCTGGCGGTCTGGACATTCGCTGGACGACCGGTTCGACCACCGGAAGCTGGTCCAGCATCGCGTCCTCGGCAGACGGCGCGCGGCTGGTGGCTGCATCCTCCAGCGGCGAGCTCTACACCTCGACGGATCAGGGCCTGAGCTGGACGCTCCGGCTGACCGGGCAGGTCTGGAGCAGCGTGGCGTCATCGAGCGACGGCCTCAGGTTAGTTGCCACCACCAACGGAGGCTCGATCTTCGTGTCCACCGATGGCGGCGACACCTGGGCGAACGATGGATCGTCGCGCGCATGGACTTCCGTGGCCAGCTCCGCGGACGGCATGCGCCTGACCGCGGCGGCGTACCTCGGTCAGATCTGGACCTCGGCCGATGGCGGTGCCAGTTGGACGGCGCGTGACAGCAATCGCGCCTGGCGCACTGTGAGCACGTCGGCCGACGGACGCGTTCAGGTGGCGGGAACGAACGGAGGCCAGCTCTTTGTGTCGACGGACTACGGAAGCACGTGGACGGCCAGGGCCAGTGGCAATTTCTGGTGGGCCGTGAGTGCGTCGGCAGACGGAAAACGGATGTATGCGACGGTCGACACGGGCACCCTGTGGAGATCGGAGGACTTCGGATCGACCTGGGAGGCCGTGGACACCGCTCGTGACTGGCGCGGTCTCGCGACTTCGGCGGACGGGCGCTTCGTCGTGGCGGGGACGGCTGGCGGTCGGATGTATCAGTCAACCGACTTCGGTGCGTCCTGGCGAGCCACGGGCAACAGTGGCCACTGGCTGGGGATCGCCATCAGCGCAGATGGTCTTCGCGTGATTGCGGGGAATACCGGGGCGGCCCTGCAAAGCGGGATGCGCGTGACATCCACGACCTTGGGCGTGGCGGGTTCCCTTTCTGGAGAGCAAGGCGATACCGTCCAGCTGCAATACACGGGAGGAGGGGTGTTCGCGCCCATCGGATACGTGAATGCGGGGATCGACTTCGGGATTCAGTGAGTTATGGACAGCGCGGAAACGTCGTGGCCGTGATCCGCGGCGAATGCGGGGTCTGCCCCTCTCAAGTCTCGGCGCTTCCATTCAGATCGACGCCGAAGAGCGATTGTCCTGAATGTAGGCGGCAGTAGGTCGCCGGTCCCTCTGCCGCGCCTCTGGTCGCAGGCCGCCCGCGCCCCAACCCGGGCAGAAATGAACGCGAGCCCTTGCGGGACGCGCGGCCCGTGAGGGCCAGCCTCACCGCCTCAGGGTCAGCGCGCAACGAACCTGCAGGCAGGTGCGCCCGGCGAGGCCCCTAGTGCGCGCGATCTGGCGACGGGGCCCAGACATTCAGCGACCGGGACAAATCTCTGACCTGCTTGGCGGTCTTTGCCAGTTCTGCACTCACTGGCGCCTTTTCGGCAGAGGCGTGTGCCAACTGCGCTCTCAGGTTGTCCGTGAGGTCCACCCAGCGTGCGAACTCTTCTCCGAGCGGATGCGGGCTTTGCATAACACCTCCGTTCCAAGTTGCTGATGGATGTGCGTCCAGTGCCAATTCGTCAAATGTGCATTTGTCACATTCAACTATACGCCAGAACCTGTACGAGTGTGACTAAATGTGCACCGGGTAACTTCCGATAGGCTTCTGAATCGTCTTCTTGCATGCGCGTCGGCGACCCAGGGTCAGCGCGGTGTGACGCGTGAATGTCGATGCACGGCTCAACGATGAAGAGAGGGTTCGTCGCGGCGGCTTCGGGGGTGTACGCTTGGATCAAGCGCACTCCGCGTGACGTCGAGGCCACGGCAGCGCCCCCGTTGAAGGAGATGTGACTTTTAGGGAGGATTGCTGCCTGTCATGCCCAAAGGCCGTTACAACAGTGCAGAGTTCTATGCGCTCTATCGGTACGCGTACGGCTGGTCGGTCAGGCTGACTCGGCAAGGGCGTCGTTTCGAAAAGAGCTTCAGCGATCGCGCCTACGGTGGCGAGGCCAAGGCGCTGGACCATGCGCGCAGCTGGCGGGATCAGGTGGTCCGCGCTCATCCCCCTTTGCCGCGGATCCAGAGGGCAACGCGGCCGGTCGGCGGAAGTGGTCCGGTGCCGGGCGTCACGCCCGAACTGGATCGAAAGGGCCGCGTCAAGCTCTGGCGCGCCAAGACTTACGTGTCCCCCGGCAAGGTGCTGCAAAAGACCTTCAGCCTGGTGCAGTACGGGAGTTCGGCAATGCGACTCGCGGTTGCAGAGCGGCAGCGGCAGTTGCGGGCGCTCAGCGGGCGGTGTCATGTGCATCCAGCCGAGGAAGGCTTGAGAAACTCTCCACCCTCCCGCAACAGGCAGCTACCTCCCGTCCCGAAGGTGCTCCCCGCCCATCAGATGCTGCGGACCACGAACACCAGCGGCTATCCGGGGGTCGTGAGACGAGGCAAGCACTGGACGGCCCAGTCCACGATGGGCGGCAAATGGGTGAGCCAGTCCTACCGTATCGACCGGCTCGGAGAGGAGGTGGCGTTGATCCTGGCTGTGTGGGCGAGACTGGACCAGTTGGGGCAGAGGCGGTAACCCACACCGTGAGGGCCGCAGACCGTGAACTACGTCACGGAAACTCGGCAATGAGAACCTTAGTTAACATTCGTCGCAGATTGTGGCGACAATGTGAATATGAACCAAAGTATTCAAGACAGCTGGTGGCACGAGCGGCCAACGCGCCCGGCTGACATCGAGACGCCATCCCGGCACCAGCTCTACCGGCGGCCCAAGGGCAACGAGGTGTGGATCAAAGCGGGCCTGGTCGTTGGGCTCATGCTCGCTCTCATTCTGACGGTGATCAGCGCGCTGACCAGGTAGCTCGGTCGGGCAATTTCGTTGCCATCGCGCCCGTGGCTGAAAGTCGACGCGGGCGGTCCGGTCAACGGTCCTGGATCCAGCGCAGCACCGTGATCCCGGCCCACAGGTTCAGCGCGATGGCCGATGCCAGAAGCGCCGCCCCTGCCCACGCCGAATTCCCTGGTACCAGGAGCAGCAGCGGCGTCCAGGGCAGTGCCAGCACCAGGGTGTACAAGGCCGCGACCGCATCCGCGCGCGCGCCCAACCACCCATTCGCGCTGAATGGAATGAGCAACAAGGCAAGGGCACCGGCGGCCGCATACGCCCACAGCAGGCGGCGAAGAAGAAGCGCCGAGCCGGCATGCCAACGATGCGCGTCCTTCCAGTCGGTGAGCCACCGGGCCACCTCCCTGAGGCGCATGGCCTTCGCATCGATGTCGGCCGTGCCGCCGGGTCGGGGTTGCATGAGGGCATTCTGGCGGAGTCCCGCGCACCCGCCAGGCGCTTTCGCTCAGGGATTCGTAGGACTGCAACACCGCCGCAAGCGGTCTTGCCGAACCCGAAAAGCCGTGCTGGAAAAAAGACAACCCGCCGAAGCGGGTTGAAGGCAGCCCTTCATACGAGGAGGGAGGAGGAGAAGAGACAAGGGCCGCAGCCACGGACTGTGACGGCGTCGACTTAAGCGAGGCTGAAGCGGGCGTCCCCGCCAGTGCGCCTTCGGCGGTGCTGGAACGCCGGGCACCTGCAACATCTGTCACGACTCATAAAGAAAAAGTACTAATTTAACTACGAGTTGTGAACCTAAGTGTTCGTTTGTGCGGTATCTTTGGTGCTCTTCGAGCGCACCGTGCCATGACCAACGATCGCGACTTCCAGCTTTTCCTTACCCGCCTGAGTGCGGCCGACCTGGCGCGCATTGCCGGCTCGCGCCAAGGGTGGGGTGACGAAGCGGCCGATCGCGTGGCGGAAGGCTTGCGTATCGCAGCCGAATGCCGCCGTCGCGCGGAGCAGCGCGAGGCCCGGGCCCGTGCGCGACGGGCCGTTTGGGTGGGCATGCGCCGGCAATGGCGCCACTGGTGCCACGTCGCCAGTCGCCCGGCCGGTGTGGGCGGTCGCCTACGTCAGCGGCTGTCTTCCTTCGGCCAACTGGCCTGAACGGCTTCGCTGCCTGGCTGCAGCAGCGCGCGGCGGGTACGCCCGCGCGCCTCTTTCCGACAGATTCCGTGCGCGCAAAAGAAAACCCGCCGAAGCGGGTCAACAACAGCCCGATAGACGGGAGGAGGAGTCGGAAGAGACGCCGGGCTGCCGAGAGGCCAGTGTGCCGGCGGCACCTGAACGTGCGCTGAGTAAACCCGCAAGGCAAACACCGCCGTGCGAGCTCGCCGACAGCCGGCGGCCGGGCCGGCCTACCTGCGTGACGCGCGAGCCTTCGCAGCATGGGCCTTTGTTGACTCAGCGAAAGGAGCCCACCATGCCACGTGGAGACAAGTCCGCCTACTCGGACAAGCAGAAACGACAGGCCGAGCACATCGAGAAGGGTTACGAGAAACGGGGCGTGTCCGGGCCCGAGGCAGAGCGCCGTGCCTGGGCCACCGTGAATGCCGAGACCGGCGGCGGAAAGAAGTCCGGCTCCGGGCGCGGCAAGGCCGAGAACCATGCGCCCTCACGCAAGGGCGGCGAGCGTGGCGGTGCGGCCTCCGCCGGCCGGTCGGCCGCGGAGCGCTCCGCCTCGGCGAAGAAGGCGGCCGCCACCCGCAAGCGCAACGCGGCACGCGCCAAGCGCTGAGCCTGTCGCATCTCCTGCCGACAAGAAAACGCCGCGCGGCCGACGTGGCCGCGCGCAGCGGTCTGAACGGCCGTCAGCGTGATGTCGCCGCACCCTCCGACAATCGGGCGCTGGAGGTCCGATGGTCAACTGGATGGGTGTGCTGCTGCTGCTCGTGGCGGTGTCGTGTGGTGCAGGCTATGTATGGCACGAGCGCGAAGTGAAGCGGCTGCGCCGGCGCAGCCGGCGGCTGGCGGCACGTGCGCCCCACGCCACGCCCCAAACCCAGCGCCTGCATGACGAGCTCAGCGAGCGCATGAACCTCGCCGTGCTCCTCGCGTTGATCGGGCTGCTCAGCCTGGCAGCCGGTCTCACCCTGCTGCTGCGCTGAAGCGCCTCGACGCGCTTCAGTCGTACTGCACCGTGTAGATCAGGTCCACTCCGCTGGTTCGGCCCGCCTGCCCGCGAAGGGTCAGGCGCCGGGTCAGGTCGTAGAAGACATACAGCGTGCCTAGCGTGCCGGCCAGGCTGCGCTCGTAGGTCACATAGAAGTCCTTCGACAGGCGCTTGCCGAGCGTCACCGACGATTCCTTCAGTTCGCCGCCCGAACCGGGGCCCTTGAAGCCGATCTCGTCGAGCCCGAAGCGGCTGGCCAGGCTGCCGCCGCTGCCGCCCTTGCCGAGCCCGCCCAGCAGCGCCAGCGCGGCCTGCTGCATCAGGATGGCCTCGCCGCCGCTGGACGCCGAGGCGCGGCCGAGCACGACCCAGGCCAGCGCCTGCGCGTCGGGCAAGGGCGGGTCGGAATACAGCCTGACGCGCGGCGACTGGGCCGTGCCCGTGATCTGTACGCCGGCGCGCTGGCTGATGTTGGGACGGATGGCGAGGATGTCCAGCGACGGGTTGTCGACGGGTCCGTTGAAGCGCGCCAGCCCGCTCTCGACGTCGAGCTCCTGGCCGTAGGCTCGGTACTGGCCCTGCACCGTCTTCACCTCGCCCGTGACGCGCGGCGGGGCGCTCAACTGGGTGGTGCGGATGTCGAGCTGGCCTTCCAGCCGCGTGGTGATGCCGCGGCCCTGCACCGCGAAGTCCTTGCCGAGGTCGAAGGCGACCTCGATGTCGGGTGCCTTGGCCAGCAGCGGCTGGTTGACGCGGCCCGCGGCGGCCTCGTCCTGCGCGGCGCGTTCCTTCGCCTGCTTCTCTGCCGCCGCGCGCTCCTCGCGTTCCTTGGCCGCCGAATGGACGACCACGTCGGTGCCCAGGCTGGGCGCTGTTTCGTCCGGCAGGATGATGACGGCGCGGTCGGTCGTCACCTTGCCGCGCACCCGCAACTGGCCCGCGTTGAGCCCGGCCTGCAGGTCGCCGGACACGGTGACCTGCCGGTCGGAGCGCACCAGCGCGCGCAGGCGCCGGACCTCGCCACGCATGTCCATCGACAGGCCCGAGCCGCCGCCCGCCGGGTTTGCCGGGCCCCAGCCCAGCTCCCCCTTGAAGGACAGCGTGCCGCCGTCGGCCGCGGCCTCGCTCGCGCCGGTGCTCAGGTTGCCGGCGCGGCCCGGGATGCGCACCTTGCTGCCTGGGCCGCCCTTGAGCGTGAATTCGTCCAGCACCAGCCGGTTGCCCGCCAGGCGCGCGCGCAGCCGGCCGTCGCGCAGGTCCAGGCCCTCCACCATCGCCTTGAGCGCCAGTTCGTCGGCCGCCAGCGTGCCGTTCCAGCGCGGATCGTTGCGCGTGCCGGCCAGCGTGGCGTCGGCGCTCAAGGTGCCTGCGATGCGCCAGCCCGGCGGCGCGAGCATCGACCACACGCCCAGCTGCGGCAGGCGGGCGCGCACGCTGCCGTTGAGGGGCGCGTCCTCGGCCCATTGCCAACCGCCGTCGCGTTGCACGAGCCGCGTTCCGGCCTCGGCCTGGATCTGTCCGGCGCGCTCGCTGTCCCAGGCCAGTCTTGCGCGCACCGCGTCGCCTTCGGCGTCGAGCCGCAGTTCGGCCTGGCGCAGGCCGGCGGGCGTGGAGGGCGCGTCGTCGCTCGAGTCGGTGGTGATCTCGCTCTTCGTGCCCGTGCCGCGGCTCTCGATGCGGCGCACCAGCGCGGCTTCGCCGGCCTGCACCCGCAGGTCGCCGCTGGCGCGCGCGATGCGGGCCTGGGCGCGCAGCCGGTCGCCGGCCTCGATGTCCCAGTCGCCGTCGAAGACCAGGTCGCCGCTGATGCCGAGTTCGCGCAGGCTGGTGTCGCCGCCGAAGGCGCGGCTCCAGGCCATCGGCAGACCCTGCATGCGGCCCTTGGACTGCAGGCGAAGGGCGGTGCCGCTGGCGCTGGTGGTCTGGCGCAGGCGCACCGGCTCCCAGTCGAGGCGCACCGTGCCCGGCACCGGGCCGCGCAGCGTGGCGCCGCCGGCCGTGCTCTCGAGGTCGAGCTGGCCGTTGCCCACGCGCACGGTGCTGCTGAATTCGCGGGCCAGTTCCAGCGTCCAGGGCGCATCGCTGCGCGTCGTGTCCTGCAGCTGGGTGCGCAGCGACGCCAGGGCGAGGCGCCACTGGTTGGCGCGCTCCAGGCCGCCGCTGGCGCGGGTGTCGAGCGTGAGCTTGCGCGTGCCCTGCTGCGCCTCGCCGCGCAGGGTGAGCGCCGCGCGCGCGAGGCTGCCGTCCAGCGTGGCCTGCAGGCCGCGCAGCTGGATCTCGGCCGGCGCGGGTTCGGCGGGCCTGGGGGCGGGCAGGCGCAGCTCCAGGCGCGGCGCTTCCAGGCGGGCCTTCAGGCTGGGCTCCGCGGCGCGGTCGGCGGGCGGCGTGTTCACGGCCTGCAGGCGTTGCTGGATGGCACGCCAGCCGCCCTGCCAGCTGGCGTCGAGCCGAGCGCTGCCGCGGGCCAAGGCGCCGGCAAAGGCCTTCTCCAGCCCCGGCAGCCGCTCGACCCAGGCCTGCAGCGCGGCGGCGTCGTCGATGCGTGCCTGCACCTCGCCGGCGCCCTGGGTCGGCGCGATCCGGCCCTTGACCTGGGCACTGCCGCCGGGCAGCGTGGCCCTGAGGTCGCCGCTGCCCGCCTGCTCGGCCACGCGCACCTGCAGCTGGCCCTGCACGCTGGCGCGCTCGGCCTCGATGCGCAGGCTGCGCAGGTCCAGCACCTGTTTCGCCCACTGGCCTTGCGCTGCCGCGCGCTCGAGCTTGAAGCCTTCGAGCGCCTTGGCCGCTGCGCCGCCCTCGGCCTGCAGCGCCAGGTCGAAGGCGATGGCGTCGTCCTTCTGCGTCGCCTTGGCGCGGCCGCTGATGGGCGCGCCCGCCAGCTCGGTGTGCAGCAGCCCGGGGCGCACGCCGCGCACGGTGGCCTCGATCTGCCAGGGCTGCGGTGCCGGCGCCCATTCGCCCGCGGCCTCGATGCGGCCCCGGCCGGCCTGCACCTTCGCCTCGGCCACCCGCCACACGGTGCCGTCGTAGCCGATCTGCGCCTGCACCGCCTCGACCGGCAGCCGGCCTTCATCCCACGGGCCCGGCTCGGCGTTGGTGACGTCGGCGCGTGCCTTCCAGGCGGCGGCGCCGGTGGCGGGGTCGGGATCGACCGCCACCTCGCCACTCAAGCGCGTGCGCGGGGCGTCGGGCAGGAGCCAGGCCACATCGAGGTTGCGCATCCTGAGCAGCGCGTCGACCACGGGCTGCGGCGCCCAGGGCGCGATGCGGGCGTTGAGCTGCGCGTCGACCGGGTGGTCGGCGTCGGGCTGCTCCTGCGGTCGCAGAGCGGCGTCGATGGCGATCCGCGCATCGGAGCCCGCCAGCGTGCCGCTGGCGGTGGCGCGGGCGTCCAGCGCGATGCGCCGCTCGTCGTTCAGCGGTGCCTGCACGCGGCCCTCCAGCGCGAGCTGCAAGGCCATCGGCGCGGCACCCTGGAGCTGCACCGTACCGCTGTAGTGGCCGTCGGCAAGGTCCACGCCGTCGAGCTTCAGGCGGTGCTGCTGCGCCTCGTACACGTAGCGGCCCGCCAGCGCCTGCGCCCGCACCTCGGGCGGGCCCTTCCACAGCACTTCGTCGGCGCTGAAGGGCAGGTCGATCTCCACCGGCAGCACGATCGGCGAGAGCGGCTCCAGCGGCTTCTTCTCTTCGTCCCTGGGTCCGCGCGGCTCGATGACGATGCGCGCCGCATGCACCTCGCCCAGCTGCACGCGCTTGCGCAGCAGGGGGCGCAGTGCCCAGCCGATGCGGGCGCCCTGCACCTCGACCGCCATCGTGGGGCTCTGCCATCGCAGGTAGCCGATGGCGCCGCCGCGGCGCAGCGAGCCGGTCACCTCGCGCGACTCGAGCGTCTGCCCCGCCGGCAAGTAGCGCGCGGCGCGGGCGAGGGCACTGGCCAGCGAGCTGTCGGTGCCGGCCCACCACCAGCCGGTGGCGACGAGGGCGAGCACCAGCACCAGCAGCGAGGCCAGGCTCCAGCCGATCGCGCGCAGAGTGCGCCGCGTGCGCGAGCGGCGCACGGGCGTGGCGGCTTCCTGGCTCGGCGCGTCGCTCGGCTTATGAGCCAAATCGGCCTCCAGCGCTCGTCCGATCTGGGCGAGTAGCTATCAAAAGATGAGCAAATCCCGGCATCGACGCGTCCTCAGAACGTGACGCCCAGCCGCAGGTGCAGCCGGAATTTCTTGACGTCGACCCCGTAGGCCACGTCGGCCTGCAGCGGCCCCACCGGGCTGCGCCAGCGCAGGCCCGCGCCCACCCCCACCTTGGGCTTGCTGAGCTCGCGGGCTTTGTCGGCCACGTTGCCGGCATCCACGAAGACCGCGCTCTCGAATGCGGTGAGCTGGCCGTTCCACACGATGGGCTTCTGCCACTCGGCGCTGGCGACGGCGAGGTAGCGACCGGCCACGGTGGCGCCGGCGGCGTCCACGGTGCCGATCTGCTGGTAGGCATAGCCGCGCACGGTGGTGTCGCCGCCGGTGAGGAAGCGCAGGGTCGATGGGATCTGCGCCGCTTCCTTGGCGGTGATGGCGCCGAGTTCGGCGCGCAGCGCGATGCGCGACTGGCGTGCCACCGCGGCGGTGTCGCCGTCGGGCACGCGGCCCAGCGGGATCACGTTCATCCAGCGGCCGTAGGCACGGGTGAAAGGCAGGCGCTGGCCGCTCAGGGTGTAGCCCGCGCCCAGTTCCAGCGCCAGGCCCCAGCCGCGGCGGGGGTTGGCGTTGTCGTCGAAGTAGCGGCCGGTCCAGTTCCAGTTGGCGCTGATGGCGGACGCCGCCGGCTCGACGGTGGACGGCAGGTCGCTGCCGCTGGGCACCGCGTAGTCGTACTGCAGGAAGAGTGCGCGATCGATGTGCCCTTCCGACTTGCTGCGGCCGTAGCGCAGGCGGCCGCTGTCCACGTCGTAGGTGCCCGATTGCTCGCGCTTGAGCTGGGCCAGCGAGCCCCATTTCCAGCCGTCCTCGCCGGGCAGGCCGGTCCAGGTGGTGTTGAGCAGCTTGGTGTCGCGCTCGATCGAGAGCTTCGACACCGCGCGCCAGCCCAGCAGCGGCATCTGGTTGTAGATGTGGTCGACCGACACGCGCGGCCCGCTGTCGGTGGTGAAGCCCACGCCCAGCACCACCTTCTGCATCTGCGCCTCCCGCACCTGGGCGATCACGGGTGCGAAATCGGGATTGCCGGCGCTGGTGTCGAGCGTGAGGAAGACCGAGTCGTAGTAGCCGCTGCTGGCCAGGCGCTCCTGCGCATCGAGCAGCTTCTGCTGGTCGTAGGGCTCGCCGGTGGGCAGGCGTGCGATGCGGCTGGGCCCGACGACGCCGTAGCGTTCGGCGCCGCGCACCACCAGCGGGCCGAAACGGTAGGCCGGCCCGGACTGGTAGGTGACGGCCAGGCGGGCTGTCGCGGTGTCGGCGTCGATGTCGGCCCGGCTGGTCTGCACGCTGCCGGTGGGGAAGCGCTTCGCCGTCAGGGCACGCAGGCCGAGGGTCTTGGCGTTGTCCCAGCCTTGCTGGGTGAAGTCGCGGCCCGCCCCGAGCGCCCAGCCGCTGCGGATCGCCTCGCGCTGCGCGTCGGCCGCGGCATCGCCGACGATGGGCCCCGCGAAGCCGACCTGCGTCTGCACCACGCGCGTGCGCGGGCCGGGTTCGACGCGGATCAGCACGTCGCGCGGCGTCTTCGCCTGCGGCGTGTCGCGCAGTTCGAGCACCAGGTGCGGCGTGAAATAGCCCAGGGTGCCGAGCAGCTCGCGCGCATTCGCCTCGGCCGCCACCATGAGCCGCGACAGTTCGGCCGCGCCGATGTCGTCGAGCTGGCGGTAGCGCTGCAGTTCCAGGTGTTTGTCCAGCAGCTCGCGTGCTTCGTCGGGTCCTTCGACCGTCACGGTGAAGCCGGTGCGCGCCGTGCCTTCGGTGCCCGCGCCGCCCGCGGTGGCGAGGGCCGACGGCGCATCATCCTGGGCGTTGCCCTGGCGGCCCGGCAGCAGGCTGCAGCCGCTCAGCACGACGGCCAGCGCCACCGCGCCCAGCCACGTGCGTCGGGTGGCCAGCGGTCCGGCCATCGAAGAGAGCACCTCCCTGAACATGGCGGCGATTCTCGCCGCCATGCGTCGCCTCCCGCGTCGGACAGGGGGCCAGATGGGGCTATCGCGGCCGGCCGCGCACCGCCCGGCGCGCGAGCGACCACAGAACAGGCGGGCTGACGCCGCGCATCGCGTCGACCACCCGGTTCTTCCAGGTCGAGTGGTAGAAGCCGGAGCCCTCTTCGGGCTCGTTCGCTGGCCGGGGACCTTCGCCCGTGTAGTAGTAGGCCGCCACGGACCGACGCTTGACCCCCGGGGGCGGTGTCATCGGCGTCGGATGGCCGTGGAAGCTGTGCTGGCCGTGCAGGAAGACGATGGTGCGGCCGAATTCGGGCGCGACCTTCTTCTCGCAGCGGTCCTGCTGGTCGTTCCAGAGTTCCAGGTGGCCGCCCCAGCTGTCCTGCCAGTGCTCGTTCAGGTAGGTGATCATCACCATCCGGTTGCGCAGGCCGGTGTCGCAGTGGTAGCTGAAGTCGCGGTGGATGGAGAAGTGGGCGCCGGCGCCGCTCTCGTGCAGACCGCCGCCCCACTGGTGCGGGTCGAGCACCAGGTGGTCGATACCGGTGATGCGCGACAGCGCCTCGATGAACCAGCCGGAGTGCACGACCGAGAAATACAGCTGCGTGGCGGGCCCGAGCGGCGAGTGGGTGTCGCTGCGGTGGTAGGTCTCGTAGCCGGACTTGAAGTGTCGCCAGCGCACGCAGGGGTGCTCGAACTCCTCGCGCACCAGCGCCAGCAGGCGCGCGTCGAACAGGCCGTCGAACACGAGGTGCGGGAAGGGGCGGGCCTGGGTCAGCTGCTCGTGCATGGCCAGCTGCCAGGCCGGATCGAGCAACTCAGGGGTGACCAGGCGGTCGAGCGGCAGTTCCTGTCCGCGGATCCGGACGACGTCCGGTTCGGCCCGCAGGGGCGCGGTTGCCGTGCTTTCGGGGGCCAGTGCGGCGAGGGCGGTCACGGCAGGACATCGGAAACAATGAGGACTTCAGTGTTACACGAATGTCACCAGGAAAACCTGACCAAGGCTGACTATTTACAGATTCCGCGTGTCATTTGGACAACAGGCGCATGGCGTCCTCCAGACCCTTGAGGGTCAACGGGAACATGCGGTGCGACATCAGCTGCTGCATCACGGCGATGCTCTGGCGGTACTGCCACACGCCCTGCGGCTCGGGATTGATCCAGGCGAACTTGGGGAAGGCGTGGGTGAGGCGCTGCAGCCATTCGGCGCCCGGCTCCTCGTTGTTGTATTCGACGCTGCCGCCGGGCTGCAGGATCTCGTAGGGGCTCATGGTCGCGTCGCCGACGAAGATGAGCTTGTAGTCCTTGTTGTACTTGCGAATGATGTCCCAGGTCGCGAACTTCTCGGAGAAGCGGCGCCGGTTGTTCTTCCACATGAAGTCGTAGACGCAGTTGTGGAAGTAATAGAACTCCAGGTGCTTGAACTCGGTCTTCACGGCCGAGAACAGCTCTTCCACGCGGTGCACGTGCTCGTCCATCGTGCCGCCGACGTCCATCAGCAGCAGCACCTTGACGTTGTTGTGCCGCTCCGGGCGCATCTTGATGTCGAGGTAGCCGGCGTTGGCGGCGGTGCGCTCGATGGTCGCGTCCAGGTCCAGCTCGTCCTCGTGGCCCTCGCGCGCGAACTTGCGGAGGCGCCGCAGCGCCATCTTGATGTTGCGCGTGCCCAGCTCCTGGCTGTCGTCGTAGTCCTTGTAGGCGCGCTGCTCCCACACCTTGACCGCGCTCTTGTTCTTGCCCGCGCCGCCGATGCGGATGCCCTGCGGGTTGTAGCCGCCGTGGCCGAAGGGCGAGGTGCCGCCCGTGCCGATCCACTTGTTGCCGCCCTCGTGGCGCTCCTTCTGCTCCTCGAAGCGCTTCTTCAGCGTCTCCATGAGCTCGTCCCAGCCCATCTTCTCGATCTTGGCCTTCTCCTCGGCCGTGAACTCGCGCTCCAGCGTCTTGCGCAGCCAGTCGAGCGGCACTTCCTTGGTGAAGTCGGTGAGCATGTCCACGCCCTTGAAGTAGGCGGAGAAGGCGCGGTCGAACTTGTCGTAGTGCTTCTCGTCCTTCACCAGCGCGGTGCGGCTGAGGTAGTAGAAGTCGTCCAGCCCGAAGGCGTCCTCGGAATTGGGCCCCACCACGTCGGCCTGCAGGGCCTCCAGCAGCATCAGGTATTCCTTGACCGACACCGGCAGCTTGGCCGAGCGCAGGGTGTAGAAGAAGTCGATCAGCATGGGAGGCCTCCTTGCCGCGCGCGGTTCAGCCGCGCGGCTTGTCGAGCAAATAGAGCAACTGCGCCTGCACCTCGGGCCACTCGCCGCTGCGCAGGCTGTACATCACGGTGTCGCGGATGGTGCCGTCGCGGCGCAGCGCGTGGCCGCGGATGACGCCGTCCTTCTTCGCGCCCAGGCGCTCGATGGCGGCCTGCGAGGCGAAGTTGAAGTTGTCGGTGCGCCAGCCCACGACATGGCAGCCGAGGGTGTCGAAGGCATGCCGGAGCATCAGCAGCTTGCAGCTGGTGTTGACGTGGGTGCGCTGGCAGCGCCTGGCATACCAGGTGTAGCCGATCTCCACGCGCTTCACGGCGGGCAGGATGTCGTGGTAGCTCGTGGTGCCCAGCACCTCGCCGGTGGCTTCATCGGTGACGGCGAAGGCGAAGCGGTGGCCTTCGTCGCGCATCTTCAAGGCGGACTCGATGTACGCACGCGTCTGGTCCGGCTCGGGCACGGAGGTGACGCGCAGCTTCCACAGTTCGCCGTCGGCCGCGGCAGCGGCCAGGCCGGCCTCGTGGTCGAGGGACAGCGGCACGAGCTGCACGCCGCGATGCGAAAGGGTGACGGGGTCGACGAAAGCCATGGCGTCGAGGATAGCGAGCCGTTCAGCCGCGCGGTTCGCCGCATCTGCCGCGGTACCAGCGGCGTGCCAGTTGCACGCCGCCGCCACCGCCTGCGCCGATGAGCGCGATGCCGCCCATCGCCCGGCCGGTATAGCCTTCGGACGCCAGAGCGTCCCACCCGAGCACCAGGCCCAGCCAGCGGCCGAGCAGGGCGCCGACGAGGAAGCCGGCAGCCTGCGCCACGCCCAGCAGCAGGAGCTGCCGGTTCGAAGGCCGGGTGTCTTCGCCTCGCGTCACGACAGGCGCGGCCTCAGCGGTTGTTGCGTTGCATGAAGACCAGCTTCTCGAACAGCGTCACGTCCTGCTCGTTCTTGAGCAGGGCGCCCACCAGCGGCGGCACGGCGACCTTGTCGTCCTTGCTCTGCAGCGCCTCGAGCGGAATGTCCTCGGCCACCAGCAGCTTGAGCCAGTCCAGCAGCTCGCTCGTCGAGGGCTTCTTCTTCAGGCCGGGCAGGTTGCGCACGTCGTAGAAGGTCTTCATCGCGGCCGTGAGCAGTTCCTGCTTCAGGCCGGGGAAGTGCACGGCCACGATGTCCTTCATCGTCTGTGCGTCCGGGAACTTGATGTAGTGGAAGAAGCAGCGGCGCAGGAAGGCGTCGGGCAGCTCCTTCTCGTTGTTGGAGGTGATGAACACCACCGGGCGGTGCTTGGCCTTGATCAGCTCGCGCGTCTCGTAGCAGTAGAACTCCATGCGGTCGAGTTCGCGCAGCAGGTCGTTCGGGAATTCGATGTCGGCCTTGTCGATCTCGTCGATCAAGAGCGCCACCGGCTCGTCGGCGGTGAAGGCCTGCCACAGCACGCCCTTGACGATGTAGTTGTGGATGTCCTTGACGCGTTCGTCGCCCAGTTGCGAATCGCGCAGGCGGCTCACCGCGTCGTATTCGTACAGGCCCTGCTGCGCCTTGGTGGTCGACTTGATGTGCCACTGCAGCAGCGGCAGGCCCAGCGCGGACGAGACTTCCTCGGCCAGCATCGTCTTGCCGGTGCCGGGCTCGCCCTTGACCAGGAGCGGGCGCTTGAGGGTGATGGAGGCGTTCACCGCCAGCATCAGATCCTGCGTGGCGACGTAGTTGTCGGAACCCTTGAATTTCATGTGAGAGGCGCGCGGGGGTGGAACAAAAGACACACCCGGAGGCGGCGGAGTCGCCAACGGGATGACGCCATGAAGGGCCGCCCGGAACGCGACCCATATAATCGAACGTTGGTGCGGAGACCCGATCTGCCACGAATTGTGCGCGCAAAATGAACAAGCTGTTGACCACGATGTTTGCCCTCGCTGTCGCTTCCGTGACGGCTTCCGTTCAGGCCCAGAAGGTGACGCCGAACGCCGAGAACGGCGGCAAGAAAGTCGCCATGTGCGTGGGCTGCCACGGCATCGTGGGCTACCAGGCCAGCTTCCCCGAGATCCACAAGGTCCCGAAGATCGCGGGCCAGAGCGCCTCGTACATCACCGCCGCGCTCACGGCGTACAAGGGCGGCGACCGCAAGCACCCCACCATGCGTGCCATCGCCGACACGCTCACCGAGCAGGACATCGCCGACCTTGCGGCCTACTACAGCACGCTGGGCCTGGCCGAGGGCGACGCACCGCCGGCCGCGGTGGCCAAGCAGCCGAGCGAGAAGGTGCAGGCGCTCATCGCCCGCAACGCCGACAACAACTGCACCAAGTGCCACGGCGCCAACTTCAACACCCCCAACGACGGCACCGTGCCCAAGCTGGCCGGCCAGTACGCCGACTACCTCTTCGTCGCGCTCAAGGCCTACAAGGCGGGCAGCCATCCGATGGTCGGCCGTTCGAACGCCGTCATGAGCACGCAGGTCAAGCCCTTCAGCAACGCCGAACTGAAGGAACTGGCCAGCTACATCAGCACCCTGCCGGGCGAGCTGAAGACGGTGCCCGAGTCGCGCCTTCACCACGCCAAGTAAGGCCCCTGTCGCGCGGCGCCCCTGCGGTGCGCCCGCAGCCTCCGATGCCTGCCGGCTCACGCCCGCAGGCATTTTTCTTGGGGCGGCGACGGTTCAGCCGGCGGCGAACTCCTCGGTATCCACTTCCTGCGTGGCCTGCGCCGGGTAGCGCGGGCCGCTCACGGTGCGCTGGTTGATCAACTCGCCGGCACGGGCAACGACGTCGGCGGGCAGCGGCAGGTCGGCGGCGGCCAGGTCCTCGTGCAGGTGGTCCAGGCTCGTGGTGCCGGGGATGGGCACGATGTCCTCGCCCTGCGCCAGCAGCCAGGCCAGCGCCAGCTGCGCGGGCGTGCAGCCTGCGTCCCGGGCCAGGGCCTCGAAGGCCGGCAGCAGGGCCAGGTTGCGCGGGTAGTGCTCGGCCGAGAAGCGCGGCATCGGGCGCCGGATGTCCTTCGCGTCGAGCGCGCCCACGTCGGTGAGACGGCCGGTCAGGAAGGCCCGCGCCAGCGGGCTGAAGGCGACGAAGGCGGCGCCGATCTCGCGGCAGGCGGCCAGCACCGCGATCTCGGGGTTGCGCGTCCACAGCGAGTACTCGGTCTGCACCGCGGCGATGGGATGCACCGCATGCGCCTTGCGCAGCGTGGCGGCCGAGACCTCCGACAGGCCGATCGCCCGCACCTTGCCCACCTCGACCAGCCGCGACAACTCGCCCACCGAGTCCTCGATCGGCACCTGCTTGTCCCAGCGGTGCAGGTAGTAGAGGTCGATCACGTCGGTGCGCAGGCGGCGCAGGCTGTCCTCGCAGTTGCGTCGCAAGGTGGCGGGACGGCCGTCGATCACGCGGCGCGTCACGCCGTCCTCGCCCTTGACGCCGGCCATGCCGCCCTTGCTGCACAGGGTGATCTTCCGGCGATGCGGCGCGAGCACGCGGCCCACCAGCTCCTCGTTGGCGCCGAAGCCGTACAGCGCCGCCGTGTCAAACAGGGTGACGCCGGCGTCCAGGGCGGCCAGCAGCACCCGCTCGCCCTGCTCGGGCGAGGGCGGGGTGCCGTAGGCATGGCTCAGGTTCATGCAGCCCAGGCCGATGGCCGAGACCTCAAGGTTCGCGATTCGTCGTGTGTGCATGGGCAGAGCTTAGTCGGGGTTGGAAGGTCGGCAAGGGTGCGAGGACTCTTTGCCAGGCCAGGTGCCGCCAGGAAGGTGTGCCGTAGCCGGCCACGAGGTCGCGGTCGATGGCCTGCCAGGCCGCATCGGCCGCGTCGAGTCCCAGTGCCTAGATGAAGGGGGCGTCCACGATGAAGCACTGGCGCCGGTAGGGCAGCAGGAAGCCGCTGCGTCGCGTGGCGAAGACCTGCCGCGCATCGTCGTGGCGGGCGAACCATGCATGCAGCAGCAGGCCGGTGCGGGGTGCATGCCAGAAGTCGCCCATGTCCTCATCCACCGCGGCCGTGCCGCCCAGCACGCGGCGTGCGTGATCCCAGTGCAGGAAGCCGAGCTCGCGGGCCGCCGCCTGCAAGTGATCGCCGAGGGATCGGGTGTCGTCCTTGCCCTCGCGGCGGGCGCGGTTGAGCCGTACGCGGGCGCGCACCTTGAGTTCCTCTGCAGGTGTGGGGTCGCTCATCGCGCGTGGACCTCCGGTGTCGCATGACCCGTGGCGGCCGCTACGGCGTCGAGCTGCGACAGCAGGGTGTCGAATGCCTCGCCGTCGAGGCGCAGCGTGTTCCATGCCTTGCCACAGACCGCGCCGACGGTCTGCGAGGCTTCGGCATGCAGCTGCCGGCCCGCGGCTCGCAGTTGCACTGCCCCGGCCTCGCGGGCGAGCAGCCCGGTCTTTTCCAGTGGCAGCAACTGGCGCACGAGGGCCGACGGCGGGCAGTGAAGCTGCCTCGCCAAGGCCAGGGTAGAGAGACGGCCGTGCGGCGATCGCGACAACGCGTCCAGCAGCAGGAAGTCCGCCTGGCCGATGCCGTGCCACATGCCCAGGTGCTCGTCCAGCCGCTGCTGCTGGCGCGCATGGCTGCGGGCCAGCGCGAGGCCCAGGTGCAAGGCCTGCAGGTCGGTCGGCCGGTTCATGCGGCACCTCCTGCCTGCAAGGGTGCCGCACCGGCGGCGGGCAGCAGTTCCGCCTGCCACAGCGCCAGCAACGAGGCCAGTTCGGCGTCGTAGTCGAAGGCAGGATCGTCCCGCTCCTTCACGCGATCGATCACCTCGAAGCGGAAGGCCTGTGCGCCGTGCGTGCGCCAGGCCTGCTGCAAGGCCCGGTCGCGGTGCGCGCCGCGCACGAGTTCGAAGCGCACGCGGTTGAGCATGCCTTCTGCATTTCGGCTGCTGCCGAGGCGGAGCAGGCCGGCCGCGTCGCAGCGCAGGGCGTAGATGCCCATGCACGGAAAAGCTTGCTTGTACTGGCGCGCGAGCTCTCGGCGCGCCTGGGCGGAAAGGATGGGGAACATGGCAGCACTCCAGGTGTTCGTCGGCGAGCCGGTCCCGCATGGGGCTCGAACGAAGACCGCAGTCTGTCCACGGAAGAAAGGTCGGGAGGGTGAGTGCCTCTTGAGCGGGTAGGCGCCCCTCAGCACCTACCTGAATTTTACCCGGGTTATTCGCGCCGGATCAAGCGATCCGGCGGTGAGCGCGGGATCAGGCGTTCAACTGCTGCTCGAGCTGATGCAGCACCTGGTAGCAGGGCAGCACCTGCGCGATGCTGCTGTTGGGCTCGCGGCCTTCCTTGATGGCAGCGAAGAACTCGCGGTCCTGCAGCTCGATGCCATTCATCGACACATCGACCTTGCTCACGTCCACGGGTGTCTCGGGGCCCTTGCTGTGCGTCTGCACCAGGTCGTCATAGCGCGCGATGTAGGTCGCGGTGTCGCCGATGTAGCGGAAGAAGGTGCCCAGCGGCCCGTCGTTGTTGAACGAGAGGCTCAGCGTGCAGATGGCGCCGTTGGCCGCCTGCAGCTGGATGCTCATGTCCATGGCGATACCCAGGTCCTTGTGGATCGGGCCCTGGATGGCGTTGGCCTTCACGATCGGGCTGCCGGCCTGGTAGGCGAACAGGTCCACCGTGTGGGCGGCGTGGTGCCACAGCAGGTGGTCGGTCCAGCTGCGCGGCTGGCCCAGCGCATTCATGTTGGTGCGGCGGAAGAAATACGTCTGCACGTCCATCTGCTGGATGTTGAACTCGCCGGCGGCGATCTTCTTGTGCACGTACTGGTGGCTCGGGTTGAAGCGGCGGGTGTGGCCGACCATCGCGACCTTGCCGGTCTTCTTCTGCAGCGCCAGCACCTCCTCGCCTTCCTTGAGCACGTCGCACAGCGGGATCTCCACCTGCACGTGCTTGCCGGCTTCCAGGCAGGCCTTGGTCTGCGCGGCGTGCATCTGCGTCGGCGTGCACAGGATGACGGCGTCGACCTCCGGCAGCGCGAGGCTGTCGGCCAGGTCGGTGCTCACGTGCTTGATGCCGTACTGGTCGGCGATCTCGCGCGTCTTGTCCAGGTCGCGGCTGATGAGCGAGACGACTTCGACGCCGTCGATGTTCTTGATGCCGTCCAGGTGCTTGATGCCGAAGGCGCCGGCGCCGGCGAGTGCGACTTTGATGGTGTTGCTCATTGAATGCTCCTGATTTGATAGCTGCGTGCGCAGTCGGGACGGGCGCTCAGGCCCGGTTTTCCTCGAGGATGAGGTGGCCCACGGCCGTGTTGGAGGCGGGCACGTGGAAGAAGCGGTGCGCCACCTTGGGCGGCGGGCCTTCGCCGTTGACGTCGGCCATGGCGCCGCGCGCGATGAGCCACATCACCAGCTCGATGCCTTCGCTGCCGGCCTCGCGCACGTACTCGATGTGCGGCACCTTCGCCAGCTCGGCCGGCTCGGCGATCAGGCGGTCGAGGAATTGGTTGTCCCATTCCGCGTTGATCAGTCCGGCGCGCGCGCCCTGCAACTGGTGGCTCATGCCGCCCGTGCCCCAGATGTGGACGTTGAGGTCCTCATCGAAGCTCTCGACCGCCTTGCGGATCGCGCGGCCGAGGTTGAAGCAGCGCTGGCCGCTGGGCACCGGGTACTGCACCACGTTCACGGCGAAGGGGATCACCGGGCAGGGCCATGCGCCGCTCTTGGGATCCTGCTCGCCGCACATCAGCGACAGCGGCACCGTCAGGCCGTGGTCCACGTCCATCCTGTTCACGATCGTGAGGTCGAAGTCCTGCTGGATCACGCTCTGCGCGATGTGGCTGGCCAGCTCGGGATGGCCCACCACCTTGGGCACGGGGCGCGGGCCCCAGCCTTCGTCGGCCGGCTGGTACTCGGCGGCGGTGCCGATGGCGAAGGTCGGGATCATGTCCAGGCTGAAGGCCGTGGCATGGTCGTTGAAGACCAGGAACACGACGTCGGGCTTGTTGTCCTTCATCCATTGCTTGGAGAAGTCGTAGCCGGCGAAGAGCGGCTTCCAGTAGTCTTCCTTCGTCTTGCCCAGGTCCATGGCCGCGCCGATGGCGGGCACGTGCGAGGTGTAGACGGATGCGGTGATGCGGGCCATTCAAGCCTCCTGATGAGCCGCCTCGAAGGAGGCTTGCGCCCCCTCGGGGGGCAGCGAGTACACGAAGTGAGGAGCGTGGGGGAACATGGTCAGTTTGCTTTCGTGGGATGGTGGGCGCCCTGCGGCTGGTTCTGCGCCTGCGCGTCGCCGTCCTCGCCCACGTAGCGGTTGCCGTCCACGCGGCGGCCGCCCTTGATCATCATGTTGCGGTACTCCTCCTCGGTCATGCCGGTCATCGAGCCCGCCATCTGCTGGAAGCTCTTGCCGTCGGTGGCACCGATCTTGGCCAGGAAGTAGATGTTGCCGCCGGTGCGCATGCACCAGTTGAGGTCGCGCGCGAGCACGGCCTGCTTCTGTTCCTCGGTCATCGGCCACTCGTCGAGGTAGGCGCGCTCGTCGGCCTTGAAGCGCTCGCGGTTCCCGGCCTTCATCAGGCTCATGCAGAACTGGTTGAGCCAGTAGCCTTTGCGGCTCTGCTCGGCGTCGAAGATGATCGTGCCGGGCACGTCCAGGTAGGGTTTGTCGAGGGCCATGTCAGACCTCCTCTGGCCAGTAGAGCTTCATGGGGTTCGTCACGAGAAGCTTCTCCTGCAGTTCCGGCGTGGTGGCGATGTGCGGGATGAAGTCGACGAGCAGCCCATCGTCCGGCATGTGGTCCTTGAGGTTCGGGTGCGGCCAATCGGTGCCCCACAGCACACGGTCGGGGAACTGCTCGACGATGCGCCGCGCGAAGGGCACCACGTCGCGGTAGGCGCTCTGCTCGCCGTCCAGCGCCTTGGGGCCGGCGACCGACAGGCGCTCGGGGCAGCTCACCTTGCTCCACACGTTGTCGTGTTCGCGCATGAACTTCTCGAAGAGCGCGAACTCCGGGCCGTCCACCGGCTTGCTCACGTCGGGGCGGCCCATGTGGTCCACCACCACCGTGGTCGGCAGCGCGGTGAAGAAGTCCCACAGCTCGGGCAGGTCCACCGCCTCGAAGTAGATGACCACGTGCCAGCCCAGCTTGGCGATGCGCCCGGCGATCTCCATCAGCTCGTCCTTGGGCGTGAAGTCCACCAGCCGCTTGACGAAGTTGAAGCGCACGCCGCGCACACCGGCATCGTGCAGCTGCTGCAGCTCCTCGTCGCTGATGCTGCGCTTGACCGTCGCCACGCCGCGCGCCTTGCCGTTCGAGGACTGCAGCGCGTCGACCAGCGCGCGGTTGTCGGCGCCGTGGCAGGTGGCCTGCACGATCACGTTGCGCGAAAAGCCCAGGTGGTCGCGCAGGGCGAAGAGCTGCGCCTTGCTGGCATCGCAGGGCGTGTACTTGCGCTCGGGCGCATACGGAAATTCGGCGCCCGGGCCGAACACGTGGCAGTGCGCATCGACGCTGCCGGCCGGCACCTGGAACTTCGGCTTGCTCGGGGCGGTGTACCAGTCCAGCCAGCCGGCCGTCTTCTCGAAGGGGCCGGTCGTCGGCTTGCCCGTGGGTGTGCTCATGGCGTGCGTCTCCTGCATTCAGTCGATGTAGCGCAGGCCGGCCTTCTCGAGCGGCTCGCGCATCTTGTAGTAGTCCAGGCCCAGCGTGCCGGCGGCGAAGATGTCGCGCTTGCCGCCTTCGTTGGCCTCGCGCTTGCGGGCGGCTTCCAGCGTTTGCTTGGCGATGCCGCGCGGCACGCAGACCACGCCGTCGTCGTCGGCCACGACCACGTCGCCGGGCGTGACGTAGGCGCCCGCGCAGACGATCGGGATGTTCACCGAGCCCGGCGTCGCCTTGATGGTGCCCTTGGACGACACGTAGCGGCTCCAGACCGGGAACTTCATCTCGCGCAGCACCTTGGTGTCGCGCACGCCGGCCTCGATGATCAGCGCGCGGGCGCCGCGGGCCTGGAAGCTGGTGGCCAGCAGGTCGCCGAAGTAGCCGTCGCTGCATTCCGCGGTGACGGTGGCGACCACGATGTCGCCGGGGCGGATCTGCTCGGCCGCCACGTGCATCATCCAGTTGTCGCCGGGCTGCAGCAGCACCGTCACGGCCGTGCCGGACACGGCGACGTCCTGCTGGATGGGGCGCATGTAGGGCTTCATGAGGCCCACGCGGCCCATGGCCTCGTGGACGGTGGCCGCGCCGAAAGCGGCCAGCGCATCGGCCGTCTCGCGGTCGGTGCGCTCGATGTTGCGGTAGACGACGCCAAGTTCGTACATGGGATGTGCTCCTGGAATGAGTTACCGGCCCTTGGCCTTGAGTGCGGCATCCAGCCGCGGGAAGACGCGCCGCGCGTTACCTTCGAAGACCTGGTAGCGCTCGTCGTCCGTCAGGTTGGCGGTCGCATTGACGTAGCGCTTGGTGTCGTCGTAGTAGTGGCCGGTCTGCGGGTCGATGCCGCGCACGGCACCGATCATCTCGCTGGCGAAAAGAATGTTCTTGACCGGGATCACCTTGGTCAGCAGGTCGATGCCTGGCTGGTGGTACACGCAGGTGTCGAAGAAGATGTTGTTGAGCAGGTGCTCTTCCAGCAGCGGCTTCTTCATCTCCTGGGCCAGGCCGCGGAAGCGTCCCCAGTGGTAGGGCACCGCGCCGCCGCCGTGCGGGATGACGAACTTCAGCGTCGGGAAGTCCTTGAACAGGTCGCCCTGGATGCACTGCATCACCGCGGTGGTGTCGGCGTTCAGGTAGTGCGCGCCGGTGGTGTGGAAGCAGGCGTTGCAGCTCGTGCTCACGTGGATCATCGCGGGGATGTCGTACTCCACCATCTTCTCGTAGATGGGGTACCAGTGCCGGTCGGTGAGCGGGGGGCTGGTCCAGTGGCCGCCGCTCGGGTCGGGGTTGAGGTTGATGCCGACGTTGCCGTACTGCTCGACGCACTTCACCAGCTCGGGGATGCAGGTCTTCGGGTCCACGCCGGGCGACTGCGGCAGCATCGCGGCGGGGATGAAATGGTCGGGGAAGAGCTGCGAGACGCGGTAGCACAGCTCGTTGCAGATCGCCGCCCAGGTGCTCGACACCTCGAAGTCGCCGATGTGGTGCGCCATGAAGCTGGCGCGCGGGCTGAAGATGGTGAGGTCGGAGCCGCGTTCCTTCATCAGGCGCAGCTGGTTCTGCTCGATCGATTCGCGCAGTTCGTCGTCGCTGATCTTCAGGTCGGCCGGGTTGGGCTTGGCCGACGGGTCCTTGATGCCCGCGATCTGGGCGTTGCGCCAGTTCTCCAGCGCCTTGGGCGCGGTGGTGTAGTGGCCGTGGCAGTCGATGATCATCGCTTCGTTCTCCAGTGTGCGGGTTCGGTGAAGGGGAGGGCGCGTCAGGCCGGCTGCATGCCCTGGCGGCGCTTGGCTTCGGCGGCGTCTGGCGAGGCCATGAAGGCGAGCAGTTGCCGCGCGGCTTCGGCATTCGGCGAGCCGGCGACCACGCCCGCCGAGAAGACCGTGTCGATGGCGATGGCCGCCGGCAGCGGGCCGACGATGTCGATGCCCTCGACGTGGATCAGTTCGCTCAGCTGCTGGAAGCCCAGCGCCACCTGGCCCTGCGCCACCAGCGAGCCGACCGGCACGCCGGGCGGCGCCTGCACCGTGCGCGCCTTCACCTCGTCCGCGATGCCCCAGCGCTCGAAGAGCTTCTGCAGGGCCACGCCGCTCGGGCCGGTCGAGTAGCCGATGGTCGGCGCGGCCAGCACGGCCGCGCGCACCGCGTCCTCGCTGCCGATGTCGGGGTGCGCCGTGCCGGCGCGCACGGCCACCGCGGTGCTGGAGAGCATCAGGTCGACCTTGCTGCCCGCCGCCACGCGGCCGGCCGACAGCAGCTTGTCGATGGCGTCCGAGGCAAGAAACACGAGGTCGAAGGCCTCGTCGCCGGCCTGCACGCGCTTGGCGGCGTCGACGCCGCCGACCGATTCGATCGCAACCGGTGCGCCGCCGCGCGCCTGCCAGGCTGCCGACAGATCGGCCAGCACCTGGCGCGTGGCCATGGACGAGATGCCTTGAAGGGATGCGGTCATGCAGGTGTCTCCGGGGCCGCCGTGCGGGCGCGCGGCGGTGGTGTTCTTGCCGCGGATTCTCCGAAGCGGGGCCGGCCACGCAAAGGGATGCCGGCCGCTATCAGATAGATCAATCCGGCATATCCGGTGGTATGGTTCTTCTTTCTGCGATACCTCCTGTCACCGGCCTGTGGACCTCAAGCAACTCGAGTACTTCGTGCGCGTCGCCGAGCTGGGCAGCTTCACCCGCGCCTCTCAAGCGCTGGACGTCGCGCAACCCGCGCTGTCGCGCCAGGTCCGGCTGCTCGAGGTGGAGCTGCGGCAGAACCTGCTGGTGCGCAACGGCCGCGGCGTCACGCTCACCGACGCCGGCGCGCTGCTGCTGGAGCACGGCCGCGGCATCCTGCACCAGGTGGCGCGCGCGCAGGAAGAGTTGGCCGGCGCCCGCGGCGGCCTGGCCGGGCGGGTGGCGCTGGGGCTGCCGCCCAGCGTGGCGCGGGCCTACGCCGTGCCGCTCACCCGCGCCTTCCGCCAGCGGCTGCCGCAGGCGCGGCTGTCGATCACCGAGGGCCTGACCCTCGCGATGCAGGAGGCGCTGACGGGCGGCCGGCTCGACATCGCCGTGCTCTACAACGCACGGCCGGCGGCCGGCCTGGAGATCCAGCCGCTGATGGACGAGGAACTGGTGCTCGTGCAGCCGCGCCCGCCGGGCCTTGCCGAGGACCCGCCGCCACCGCCGCTGCCGCTCGCCGCGCTGGCCGGGCTGCCGCTGGTGATCCCCAGCCGGCCCAATGCGATCCGCATGCAGGTGGAGTCCGAACTGGCCGCCCTGGGGCTGCAGCCGCAGGTGGCGCTGGAGATCGACGGCGTGCCCGCCATCCTCGAGCTGGTGGCCGACGGCCTGGGCGTCGCCGTGCTCACGCGCCACGCCGTGGCCAGCTCGGTCCGGCCCTCGGCCTACACGGTGCGCCGCATCGGGATGGAGGGCGGCCCTTCGCTGCACGTGCAGGCCTGGCTCGCGACCAGCGCCCAGCGCCCCGTCACGCGCACCCAGCAGGCGGCACTGGCGCTGCTGCGCGAGGTGGTGGGGGCCGCCTCGGCCAGGTCGTAACGACCGTGACGAATTGGGCTGCAGCGCCCGGCTGGCGCGGGCCGCAGGCCGACTGCACTTTTCTCGATCGGATCCTTTTGAGGATCGTTGCGGGCGTCAGAGCCTGGGCAACTTCGCCTTCGCGATCACCTCGCTCCAGCGCCGGATGTCCGCCGCCAGGAAGTCGCGCAACGCGGCCGGGCTGCTGCCCTGGGCCCGCATGTTCAGCGCCTGCAGCTGCTTCTTCACATCGTCCTGAAGGGCGGCGGCCTGTACCGCGCGCGAAAGCTTGTCGACGATGGCCGCGGGTGTCTTCGCCGGCACGGCCAGGCCGTTCCAGGAGCTGACGTCGAAGCCGGCCAGCGCGCCGCCGCTCTCGCGCACCGCCGGCACCTCGGGCAGCTCGGGCGCGCGCTCGCGGCCCAGCACGGCGAGTGCGCGCAGCGCCTTGCCCTGCAGGTGCGGCATCAGCGGGCCGAGGATGTCGATCAGCACGTCGATCTCGCCACCGCGCACGGCCGTCACCACCGGTGGCGTGCCGTTGAAGGGCACCACCTGCGCGTCGATGCCGGCCGAGAGCTTGAGCAGTTCGGCCGCCAGGTTCTGCGTGGTGCCGATCTGCGGCGTGCCGATGTTGAGCTTGCCGGGGTTCGCGCGCGCGTGGGCCAGCAGGTCGGCCAGGGTCTTGAAGCGGCTGTTCTCGGCCACTGCGACCGCCAGGTCGAAGCGCGCCATCTGCGAGACGGGGGCGAAGTCGGCCAGGGTGTCGAAGGGCAGCTTCTTGAACAGCGCCGCACTCACGGCGGTGCCGCTGGAGATCAGCAGCAGCGTGTGGCCGTCGGGCTCGGCGCGCGCCACCACCTCGCCGGCCACCACGCCGCCCGCGCTGGGCCGGTTGTCGACCACCACCGGCTGCCCCAGTGCGGCGGCCAGCTTCTGGCCCACCGCGCGCGCCGTCAGGTCGGCGGCGCCGCCGGCCGCGTTGGGCACCACGAGGCGCAACGGGCGCGACGGAAAGGCGGGCTGTGCGGGCGCGGTGCCCGCGGCGCCCAGCAGCGCCAGCGCGCCGGCACCCTGCAGCAGAACTCGGCGGTCGAGGGTCATGGGAATGTCTCCGGAATCCTGGAATGAAATCGGCCCGTAGCGCCCGGCCAGCGGGCGCGAGCAGCTATGAAAGGTGTAGCAACAGCCTCAGTCGCGCGTCGCGCGTCGCTGCACGCAGTCCACGTAGGCGTTGCCGTCCGGCGGCCGGCCGGCGCGCTGGCTCTCCCACATCATGCGGCCCAGGCACTCCATGGCCTCGTGGTGCGCCTCGAGCAGGGAGCCGCGGCGGGCGGTGAGGAGTTCCACCGCCTGCCGGATGCCGCGCGGTTGGTCGATCGAGCACTGCTCGCTGATCGAAAGGTGCATCGACAGGTGAAGGAAGGGGTTCTCGCGCCCGTCCTGGCCGTCGTAGACGCGCGCCACGGCGGCGTCGGCATCGGCCAGGTCGGCGTGGTATTCGGGATGCTGGTCGATCCAGCCGCTCGCGATGGTCTCCAGCGCCTCCATCGGCTGGCCGCTGCGGCCCTTGGCGTAGACGTTGCAGAAGAAGCGCCGCACTTCTTCCTGGGAGGGATTGAACATGGTGCGGCGAGGTTAGCACCCGCCCCCGACCCCCTGCCTGGCGGGGTTGGCCGACAGCGCGCGGTCATGCAGCTCGGGCAAGATGTCGGGCGGCGCCCGCCTCGGGCCCTCGCATTGCCTACCGTTTTCCATGACCGTTCCCGACCCCGCGCGCCCCTGGACCACCGAACTCGGCTCGCGCATGCGCGAGCACTTCCTCCTCAAGGCCGTGGGCACCACCGTGTGGGTCTGGGTCTTCTTCATCGGCTACTTCCACATGCTGCGCCACCCGGCGTATCCGGTGACGGTGATGCCGCTGACCTGGGTGGACCACTGGGTGGCCTTCGAGCCGGCGGCGCTGGTGCCCTACCTGTCGCTGTGGCTGTACGTGGGCATCGCGCCGGGGCTGCAGCGCGGCTTCTGGCCGCTGCTCGCCTACGGGCTGTGGGCGGCGGCGCTGTGCGCCGTGGGCCTGGGCATCTTCCACTTCTGGCCCACGCAGATCCCGCCCATGCCGGTCGACCCCACGGCCCCGGGCTTCGCGCTGCTGCAAGGCATCGACGCGGCCGGCAATGCCTGTCCGTCGATGCACGTCGCCATCTCGGCCTTCACCGTGCTGTGGGTGGAGCACCTGCTGCGGCGCGCCGGCGCGCCCGTCTGGTTGCGGCTCGCCAACCTGGCGTGGTTCCTGGCGATCACCTGGTCGACCCTGGCCGTCAAGCAGCACGTGGCGCTGGACGTGCTGGCCGGTGCGGCCCTCGGCGGCGTGTTCGCGGCGGCCTCGCTGCGCTGGCGGCCGGCCGAACGGCCAGCGCCTGCCGCGGCACCTCGAACGGCTATCATGAGCCGACAGTGACCCACCAGCGACGCGGCATGCGCGCGTCCTGCCTGGCGGGTCGGACACATCACAGACGAATGGGCCCGGCCGGCGACCCCTGCGGCGCCGGGCCGCGACGAGGACGGACCCCGCACACATGAGTTCGCTGAAGGAATTGCAGGACCTGATCCAGGAGAAGTACGGCATCGACCCCGCCACGCTGGACCCGAACGAGTCCATGCGCGACAAGGGTTTCGATTCGCTGGCCATCGTCGAATTCCTGTTCGAGATCGAGGACCGCTTCAAGATCTCCATGCCCGACCCCGACCCCAGCATCGAGACGCTCGCCGGACTGGCCGCCGTGGTCGACCGCGTGCGCGCCGAGGCCGCAGCCTCGGCCGACGAGCAGCAACAGCCCGCCGCCTGATGGCCGACGCGCGGGTTGCCGTCACCGGCCTGGGTGTCGTCTCGCCCCATGGCGAGGACCCGCAGGCTCTGTTCGCGGCCCTGATGCGCGGCGAATCCGCGATCCGTCCCGTCTTCCCCGAGCTTGCCAAACCCGCCGCCGCGGCCACCGTCGCCTTCGACGAGAGCCGCTGGTTCACCAAGCTGCAGCTGGCGGGCGTCGACCGCGTGAGCCAGATGGCCGTGGCCGCGGCCGACTTCGCCGTCAAGGACGCCGGCGCCCTCGACGTCGACCCCGAGCGGCTGGGTGTCTTCGGCGGCTGCGGCATGGGCGGCGCCACCGCCCTCGAAGCCGCGTATCGCGGCGGCATGGCCACCGCGGGCGGGCGCGTGCCGCCGCTCACCATCCCGGCCTTCATGCCCAACGCACCGGCCTCGCAGGTCGCGATGCGCCAGCGCGCGCAGGGCCCCGTCTTCACCTATTCGGTCGCCTGTTCGTCCTCGGCCGTCGCGATCGCCGAAGCCGCCAAGGCCGTGGCGCGCGGCGAGGTCGACGTGGCCATCGCCGGTGGCGCCGAGTCGCTCATCGTGCCCGGCGTCGTGATGGCCTGGCAGGCCATGCAGACCCTGGCCGCCTTCCCGGCCGGCGACGTGCAGGCCGCGGCCACGGCGGTGAAGCCCTTCGCCGCCGACCGCAGCGGCTTCGCGCTGGGCGAGGGCGCCGCCTTCCTCGTGCTCGAGTCCGAGGAACGCGCCCGGGCGCGGCAGGCGCGGCGCTATGCGCTGCTCTCCGGCTGGGGCCACAGCTGTGATGCCACGCACCTCACCAAGCCCGACGCACCCGGCCAGGCGCGTGCACTGCGCGCGGCGCTCGCGATGGCCGGCCTGCGGCCGCAGGACGTCGGCTACTGCAACGCCCACGGCACGGCGACCAAGATCGGCGACCCGATCGAGCGCGACGCGCTCGCGCTGGTGTGGGGCGATGCGCTCGAGGGCCTGAAGGTCAGCTCGACCAAGGCGCTGCACGGCCACCTGCTCGGGGCTGCGGGCGCGCTGGAGGCCGCGATCACCATCCTGGCGCTGCAGCAACGTCAACTGCCGCCCAACGCGCATTGCACCGAGATCGACCCGGCCTGCCAGCTGAACCTTGTGGGCCAGCAGGGCGAGGCGGCGCCTGCGCTCGCGGCCGCGGTGAGCAGCTCCTTCGCCTTCGGCGGCAGCAACGCCGTGCTGCTGTTCGAGCAGGCCTGAGCATCCACGCCATGCGAAGCCTTTGCTGCGCCGCGCTGGCGCTCCTGCCCTTCATGGCCATGGCGCAGGCCGCGTCGCCGGCGCGCCCCAGCTGGGGCGCCATCGCCTCCAGCTACCCCGCGTACGGCTACGCTTTCGAGCATCCGACGCGCGAGGCGGCCGAGCACGAGGCGCTCAACCAGTGCCGGCGCAACGCGCGCAAGCCCGCGGGCTGCGAGGTGCGCACGACCTTCGAGCGCGCCTGCGGCGCTTATGCACAGGGCAATTTCGGCGAGTGGGGCGCGGCCGTGGCGCCCGTCGCGAACGACGCCGCGCGGGCCGCCGCTCGGCAGTGCGACAACCACCTGCCCACCGAGCCGTGCAAGGTGGTGGTGCGCGCCTGCTCGCCGCGCTGATCAGAGCATCGCCGAGATGCGCTGCGCCGCGGCCTGCAGCGGCGGCAGCATCGTCTCCTGCATGAGCTTGGCGCTGGTGCGGTTGGCCTGGCCGCTGATGTTCAGCGCCGCGACCACGCGACCGACGCGGTCCACGATGGGCGCGGCGATGGAAATCATGCCCTCCTCCAGTTCCTGGTTGGTCAGCGTCCAGCCCTGGCGGCGCGCCTGCGCGATGCGTGACTCGATCGCCGCGGGGTCGGTCAGCGTGTAGCGGGTGAAGGCCTGGATCTGCGAGGCCGCGAGGCGCTCGCGCACCTCGTCCGGCGGCAGGCCGCCCAGCAGCAGCCGGCCCATCGAGGTGCACCAGGCCGGCAGGCGCGAGCCCACGCCCAGCGTGACGCGCATGATCTTCTGCACCGGCACGCGCATCACGTAGACCACGTCGGTGCCGTCGAGCACGGCGATGGAGCAGGACTCCTGCACCTGCCGCGCGAGCGCCTCGAGTTCCGGCTCGGCGAGGTTCCAGATCGGCATCGACGAGAGGTAGGCGAAGCCCAGGTCGAGGATGCGCGGCGTGAGGGCGAAGAGCCGGCCGTCGCTTTCCACATAGCCCAGGGTCTGCAGCGTCAGCAGGATGCGGCGCGCGCCCGCGCGCGTGAGGCCGGTCGCTGCCGCCACGTCGCTCAGCGTCTGCTTCGGCGCCTGCGCGCTGAAGGAGCGGATCACCTGCAGCCCGCGCGCGAAGGATTGCACGTAGCTGTCCCCGGGGACGGGGCTGTCGGGCGGCGGAGTGCTGTCGTGCGGGGTCTTGCTGCCGGTTGCCATGGCTGCGTCCTGGGTCTAGAATTCATTATACGAACACATGTTCTATATACGAACATTCGGAAAACGAATCGAGTGCGCGACGTCCGGCGCTCGCTCATGCCGCACGGCACGCCGTTCGTCTGCCCTGCGATTCCCCTTGCCTGGAGACCGCTTCCCATGATCGACAAGATCGCGCGCTCGGTGGCCGACGCGCTGGCCGACACGGCCGACGGCGCCACCGTGCTCATCGGCGGCTTCGGCACCGCCGGCATCCCCAACGAGTTGATCGACGGCCTGATCGAGCAGGGCGCGAAGGACCTCACGGTCGTCAACAACAACGCCGGCAACGGCGATGCCGGCCTGGCCGCGCTGCTCAAGGCGGGGCGCGTGCGCAAGATCATCTGCAGCTTCCCGCGCCAGGCCGACAGCCATGTCTTCGACGCGCTGTACCGCAGCGGCAAGCTGGAGCTGGAACTGGTGCCGCAAGGCAACCTGGCCGAACGCATCCGTGCCGCCGGCGCCGGCATCGGCGCCTTCTTCTGCCCCACGGGCTACGGCACCGAGCTGGCTGGCGAGCGCGAGACGCGCGTGATCGACGGCAGGCCTTACGTGCTCGAGTACCCCATCCACGGCGACCTGGCGCTCATCAAGGCCGAACGCGGCGACCGCTGGGGCAACCTCACGTATCGCAAGGCCGCGCGCAACTTCGGGCCCGTGATGGCGATGGCGGCGAAGAAGACCGTGGCCACCGTGCACGAGATCGCCGAGCTGGGCAGCATGGACCCCGAGGCCATCGTGACGCCCGGCATCTTCGTGAGCCGCATCGTGAAGATCGGGCGCGTCGCCACGCAGGCCGGTGGCTTCAAGAAGGCCGCCTGAAGGAGACACGCCATGGCTTACCAACGCCGCACCAAGGACCTGCTTGCCGCCCGCGTGGCGCAGGACATCTTCGACGGCGCCGTCGTCAACCTCGGCATCGGCCAGCCCACGCTGGTGGCCAACCACCTGCCCGCGGGCCGCGAGGTGATCCTGCACAGCGAGAACGGCATCCTCGGCATGGGCCCGGCGCCGGCGGAGGGCGCCGAGGACTACGACCTCATCAACGCCGGCAAGCAGCCCGTGACGCTGCTGCCCGGCGGCGCGTACTTCCACCATGCCGACAGCTTCGCGATGATGCGCGGCGGGCACCTCGACATCTGCGTGCTGGGCGCCTTCCAGGTGTCGGCCACGGGCGATCTGGCCAACTGGAGCACCGGCGAGCCCGGCGCCATCCCGGCGGTGGGCGGGGCGATGGACCTGGCCATCGGCGCCAAGCAGACCTGGGTCATGATGGACCTGCTCACCAAGACCGGCGCCAGCAAGGTCGTCGAGCGTTGCACCTATCCGCTCACCGGCATCGGCTGCGTCAAGCGCGTGTATTCCGACCTGGCGACACTCGCATGCACGCCGCAGGGCCTGAAGCTCATCGACAAAGTCGACGGGCTGGACCACGCCGAGCTCGAAAGGCTCGTGGGCTTGCCGATCGCTGCGTAAAAAGCGGACATCCGTACGCGAAGGGCGCGAAGGTTTCGCGAAGGACGCGAAAGAAAACATCCAAAATTCTTCTCTGACTTCTTTGCGACCTTCGCGCAGTTTTCGCGTCCTTCGCGTACGGAAGTCCGTATTCAGATCACTTACCCGAGACAACTGACATGAGCACCCAAGCCTTCATCTGCGACGCCATCCGCACCCCCTTCGGCCGCTACGGCGGCGCCCTGAGCAGCGTGCGCACCGACGACCTCGGCGCGATTCCGATCCGGGCGCTGATGGAGCGCAACAAGGGCGTCGACTGGCAGGCCGTCACGGACGTGATCTATGGCTGCGCCAACCAGGCCGGCGAGGACAACCGCAACGTGGCGCGCATGGCCGCGCTGCTGGCCGGCCTGCCGATCGAGGTGCCGGGCGCCACCGTCAACCGGCTATGCGGCTCGGGGCTCGACGCGGTGGGCACGGCCGCGCGTGCCATCAAGGCCGGCGAGGCGCAGCTCATGATCGCGGGCGGCGTGGAGAGCATGAGCCGCGCACCCTTCGTCATGCCCAAGGCCGAGTCGGCCTTCAGCCGCGCCAATGCGGTGTACGACACCACCATCGGCTGGCGCTTCGTGAACAAGCTGATGAAGGCGCAGTACGGGGTCGATTCCATGCCCGAGACGGCCGAGAACGTGGCCACCGATTACAAGATCGAGCGCGAGGCGCAGGACCGCATGGCGCTGGCCTCGCAGCAGCGCGCCGTCGCGGCGCAGAAGCGCGGTTTCTTCGACGCCGAGATCGTGCCGGTGACCATCCCGCAGAAGAAGGGCGATGCGCTGGTCGTGTCCAAGGACGAGCATCCGCGCGACACCAGCCTCGAGTCGCTCGCCAAGCTCAAGGGCGTGGTGCGGCCCGACGGCACGGTGACGGCCGGCAACGCCAGCGGCGTGAACGACGGCGCCTGCGCGCTGCTGATCGCCGGCGAGGCGGCCGCCGCCAGGCACGGCCTCACGCCGCGCGCCCGCATCGTCGGCATGGCCACCGCCGGCGTGGCACCGCGCGTGATGGGCATCGGCCCGGCGCCCGCCAGCGAGAAGGTGCTGGCGCTCACCGGCCTCACGCTCGACCAGATCGACGTCATCGAGCTGAACGAAGCCTTCGCCGCGCAGGGCCTGGCCGTGCTGCGCATGCTGGGCCTGAAGGACGACGACGCCCGCGTGAACATCAACGGCGGCGCCATCGCGCTGGGCCACCCGCTGGGCGCCAGCGGTGCGCGGCTGGCCACCACCGCGGTGAACCAGCTGCACAGCGGCGGCGGCCGCTACGCGCTGTGCACCATGTGCATCGGCGTGGGGCAGGGCATCGCCGTCATCCTCGAGAAGGTCTGATCGACGCCGGCCCGCTCGGGGAAGCCGCCCGTCAGCGAAGCAGCTGCACGAGCTGCCACAACGCCAGCCCGGCCAGCATCGCGGCCGAGCACAGGTTGATGGCGCGTTGCCAGCGTGCGTCGAAGCGCTCGCGCAGCAGGCCGACCCCGGTCGACAGCAGCAGCCACCACAGTGCCGAACCCACCAGCACCCCCGACACCATGGCCCAGGGCGAGGCCGATGCGGCCGGCGCCCGGCCGGCGAGCACGCCGAAGACGGCGATGAAGGACAAGATGGTGCTCGGGTTGGACAGCGTCAGCACGAAGGTGCCCGCGAGGTAGCGCAGCAGCGAGCGCCCCGATGCGCGCTCGTCGCTGCGCGGCGTGATGGGCTGGGTGGCGATGCGCCAGGCCATCCACAGCAGGAAGGCAGCGCCGAACAGCGCCAGCCACAGGCGAACGCCCAGCAGCCAGGTGATGAGCGTGGTCACGCCGAAGGCGCCGACGGCACCGTACACCGCATCCGCCAGCGCGGCCCCGAGGCCGGTCGCCAGCCCGGCGGCGCGGCCATGGTCGAGGGTGCGCTGGATCGCGAGCACGCCGATCTGGCCGACCGGCGCGGCGATCGACAGGCCGATGAGCAGGGACTGCCAGAAGAGGGCGAGCGTGGCGGTGGAATGCATGCCAAGGATTGTGCGAAGCCGGCGCTGCCGCGCCCAGCTGGAATTCCAGGCAGGAACGGCCGATCGCTCGCTATTTTTCCAGGCAGGGACCCCGCGATGGCTGAATCTCCCCCGCCCCTGCAGCTCGACGCCCGCGCCTGGAAACTGCTGCAGCACGGCCATCCCTTGCTCAAGGCCCTGGCCGCGGCGGCCGGGCTGTCGGTGCCGGCGACGGCCGAGCGGCTCGAGCGCCTGCAGGACGCTGGCATCGCGCGCTGGTGCCGCCCGGCGGTTCGCGCTGAGGGGCCGGGCGCTCAGCGCTCCGTCGCCTGCTGCCACACCCGCGTGGCCGCGGTGAGGTCTTCCAGCGCGCTGCCCACCGCCTTGAACACGGTTCGCTCCTGCGCGTTCTGCCGGCCGGCGCACTCGCCGCGACACAGTTGCGCCAGGGTGGGCGGCACGCTGCTGGCCGCCAGCGTGCCCGCGGCCCGGGCGTCAAGCAGATCGCCGGCCTTGGCGAGCGCTTCCTCGGTGTCGATGGCGACGCGCGCGCCGTCGAAGCACGCGGGGTCGGCTTCGCGCATCAGCGGCGTGAAGCTGCCGATCAGGTCCAGGTGCGAGCCCGGCGCCAACCAGGCGCCCTGCACCAGCGGTGCGGTGGCCAGCGTGGCGCAACTCACGATGTCGGCGGCGCGCACGGCGGCCGGCAGGTCGGTCACGGCTTGCGCGTCGATGCCCTCGGCGCGCCACTGTGCGGCCAGGGCTTCGGCACCCGCGGGCCGGTGGTTCCACACCTGCACCCGGTCGATGGCGCGCACGCTGGCGAAGGCGGCCGGCAGCAGCCGGGCGACGCGCCCGCTGCCCAGCACCAGCAGCCGGCGTGCATCGGCACGCGCCAGGAAGGAGGCGCCCAGCGCCGCTGCGGCGGCCGTGCGGTGGGCGGTGATCTCGTTGCCGTCCATCAACGCCAGCGGCACGCCGGTGGTGGCGTCGTACAGCACATAGGTGGCGTGCAGGCCGGGCAGGCCGAGTGCGGCGTTGGCCGCAAAGATGTTGATCGTCTTGATGCCGAGGAAGGACTCGTTCCACGCCGGCATGATGAGCACAGTGCCCGCGCCGGGCGTTCCCGGACCGAGCGCGTGCACGTGGCGCGGCGGCACCACGGCAGCGGTCGACGCGAAGGCGGTGCGCAGGGCCGGCACCAGCGCATCGAAGGGCAGGGCGGCGCGGGTGGCGGCGGCGTCGAAGGTCTGCATGGGCCGAGTATGGCCGGGGCACGTGCCTCGGGACCGGGCCGCGGCGTGGACCGTCATGCTCACCGAAAACGCACCCCGCGGCGATCGTCACGGGCGTGACCAATTCGGCTGCAACGCCCGCTGCGCCAGGGCTGCAGGCCGATTGCACTCGCCAATTTCGCAAACGCCGGCCGCGCGTACCGGCGAGGCCGCGCTAGGGACAACCCTTACGTACTACCCACGCCGCCCGGGTCAGACGGCGATCAGGCATGAAAGCTGACCATCACCGGACTTTCCATCGCGCGAGTCCTTCACCGGCCGCATTCCTTCCAATGATCGACAAAAACCTGGCAAGAGGCATCTTCATCCTGCTGCTCGCCCTTCTCTTCGGCGTGCCGGCGGTTCTGCACTATCCCATCGGCAACTTCGCGCGCGGCGGGCCGGGCCTGTTCCCGACCATGGTCTCGTGCATCCTGGGCGTCATCGGCCTGGCGATGGTGATCCGCTCGCGCTTCATCCCCAGCGAGCCGCTGGAACTGAACCTCAAGAACATCGGCATCATCATCGCGAGCCTGGTCGCTTTCGCGCTGGTGTCCGAGCACCTGAACATGATCGCCGGCATCGTGCTGATGGTCTTCATCGCCGCGCTGGCCGGCACCAACTACTCGTGGTGGCGCAACGTCAAGGTGTCGGCCATGCTGGTGCTCTTCGCCTTCGGCTTCCAGCGTCTGCTGGGCCTGAACCTTCCCCTGTACTGAGGCGCTGCACACCATGGATGCACTCCACAACCTGGCGTTCGGCTTCGAGCACGCGCTGACCATCCACAACCTGCTGTACTGCGCCCTCGGCTGCGCCGTCGGCACGTTCGTCGGCCTGCTGCCCGGCCTGGGCCCGCTGGCCACCATCAGCCTGCTGCTGCCGCTCACCTACTCGATGGACACCACCGGCGCGCTCATCATGCTGGCCGGCATCTACTACGGGGCGCAGTATGGCGACAGCGTGTCGGCCATCACGATGAAGATCCCGCATGCGAGTTCGATCGTCGCCTGTATCGACGGCTACGCGATGACGCTCAAGGGGCAGACCGGGCTGGCGCTGTTCACCGCGGGCTTCTCCAGCTTCATCGGCGGCACGGTCGCCATCGTGGTGCTGACCTTCCTCGCGCCCTCGCTGGGCGAGGTGGCCTTCCTCTTCGGCCCGGCCGACTACTGCGCACTGATGCTGGTGGGCTTCGTGTGCGTCAGCTTCGTCACCACCGGCAGCCTGCTCAACGGCCTGGCCATGTGCATGGTGGGCGTGCTGCTGGGCCAGATCGGCACCGACGTGAACAGCGGCATGCAGCGCTACACCATGGACCTGCCCTTCCTGGCCGACGGTGTCGGGCTGGTCAGCATCGCGCTGGGCTGCTTCGGCATCGCCGAGATCACCAAGAACCTCGACGAGCGCAAGGAACGCTCGCCCTTCAACGGCACGATCAAGCTGATGCCGACCTGGACCGAGTTCAAGCGCATCTGGCCCAGCGCGCTGCGCGGCAGCGTCATCGGGTCCTTCCTGGGCATCCTGCCCGGCGGCGGCCCGGCCATCGCCCAGTTCGCCGCCTATGCGGCGGACAAGAAGATGAGCAAGTACAAGCACGAGATCGGCACCGGCTGCATCGAGGGCGTGGCCGGCCAGGCCGCGGCCGACGAGGCCGCCTCGCGCACCAGCTTCATCCCGCTGATGAGCATCGGCATCCCCGAGAACCCGGTGATGGCGCTGATGATGGCCGCCTTCATCATCAAGGGCATCCAGCCCGGCCCGAACATGATCGCCGGCCACCCCGAACTCTTCTGGGGCCTGGTCGCGAGCATGTGGATCGGCGGCTGCTTCCTGCTGGTGCTGAACGTGCCGCTGGTGCGCTACCTGCTGTCGATCTTCAAGATCCCGTACAACGTGCTGTTCCCGGCGATCCTGTTCTTCTGCTGCATCGGCACGTACAGCGTGAACAACAGCATCGACGACATCTACATCACGGCCGTGTTCGGCATCCTGGGCTTCGCGTTCATGCGGCTCAAGCTCGACGCGTCACCGCTGATGCTGGGTTTCATCCTCGGGCCGATGCTGGAGGAGAACTTCCGCCGGGCCCTGCTCATCAGCCGCGGCAGCTTCGGTGTGTTCGTGTCGCGGCCCATCAGCGGCACGCTGCTCGGGCTGATCGCGGCCTTCGTCGTGTGGCAGGTCGTCGCCTTCGTGCTCGCCGCGCGCAAGCGCCGCAGTCTGCCGCAGGTCGAGGTCGCGCCGCCGCTGGCCGACGCGCACTGAGCGGGCAGCCGTCCGATCGAAAAAGGGCCGGCGCCGGGGCGCGCGGCCCTTTTTCCTTTCGTGCGCCGGCCGCTTCAGCGCACCAGCGCCTCGTACGCCGCCCGCGTGTGCGGCGACACGGAGTCCAGCACCTGCTGGTAAGGCGTCTGGTGGCGCGACAGCAGGCGTGCCGAGGCCACCGTCTTCGAGCGGCAGAACCAGTGGCAGGTGTGCTGCATCAGATACAGCTCGGCGGTCATCATGTACGCCTTGGACTTGGGCGGTAGGTCCAGTGCGTTGTTGGCACTGGCCTCGATGCCGCGCGCGTGCACGGCGAACACCTTGCGCGCGTCGAAGAGGCGATGGCCCGGCAGCAGCGGCTGCGCGTAGGGGATGGCAAAGGGCAGCTTGCTCACCTGCGCCAGTGGGGCCTCGATCTTCGAGAAGTCGGCCACGAAGCTGTTGAACTGGTTCGCCAGCGCCTGCTCGGTGCCCTGCAGCACGCCCCAGACCTGCTCGCGCCGGTCGGTGTCCTTCTCGTCGAGCCAGCGCAGGTAGCCTTCGGTGAGGTTTTCCATCAGCTGCTCGATCTGGTACTTGCCCAGCGCGCTGCCGAGCAGGGCGATGCGCCGCTGCTGCTCGCGGTTCTTGACGATGTAGGCACCAAGGATGGCGAAGGCCATCAGCGCTAGAAGTTCCATGGAAGGCTTGGCCGGTGGAAGAACAAAGGCAGGGCCGCCAGTGTAGGCAGGCGGCCACCGGTCGCCGGCCGATTGGCACTTTCGTATCCATTGCGGGCGCTCCCGGCGCGTGGCATGGGCCGCATTGCGTTGTTGTCCTGCAATTGCGGGCTCGATCGGTGTCCATCGTGGGCCGCCGTTGATACAGTGCCGAGCCCAGGGAGTCCTGTGCGCCACGAGCGCCTGTCGAGCGGGTTCACCCCGCCATTTTCTTGCCATGCCGACTCCTTCGTCGCCCGAGTGGACCCTCGAGGCCACCACCGCACCTGCCGCCGCGCCATCGCCCTCGGCCTTCGTATGGCCGCGACCACCCGGCGGGCTGTATCCGCCAGCACGCCCGCTCGACGAGGCGCGGCCGTGCGAGATCATCGGCCTCAACGGCACCCGCGTCGAAGGCCGCATCAGTGCCTTCGATCCGGCGGCGGCGACGGTCGACGTGCAGCTGCAGCGCGGACGCGGCCCGCTCACCTTGCGCTTCGACCAGTTCCGTGCGCTCACGCTGGTCGAGCGGGTCGAGCCGCTGTCGCCGCCCGCTTTCGTCTCGCCCGAAGGCGAGCGGCTCATGCCCGGCACCGCCAAGGTCCGGGTGCGGCTGGGCAAGGCCGCCGTGCTCAACTGCCGCACGGTGGGCCAGGTGGAGACGGCCCACGGGCTGTTCCTCTTTCCGACCGTGGGCGGTGCCGGCGCGGTGCACTGCACCTTCGTCCCGCGCGTGGCCTATGACCACATCGATCGGGAACCATTGGCCCCCGAGCCCGACGAGGCGCTCTCCGTCGACATGGGGCTCGACGACGCCCCGCTCGATGCGCCCGGCACCGGCGCGATCGACGCGCCGCGCCTGTCGCAGACGGTGCTCACGCGCGAGGCCCTGGTGGAGGCGCTGGAGTTCCAGGCGCGCATGCCCATCGTGCGCATCGGCGAGGCCCTGCAGGCGCTCGGCATGGTCGACGCGCAGGAACTCCAGGACGCGCTCGTGCAGCAGCGCGAGCAGGGTGGCCTGCCCCTGGGCGAGGTGCTGGTGCGCCGCGGCACGGTGTCGCGCGCCGACCTGCAGACGGCGCTGACGCGCAAGATGGGCTACCCGCTGGTGGACCTCGAGCGCTACGAACCCGAGGCCGAGGCGCTGCGCAAGCTGAGCTACTCGGCGGCGCAGCGCCTGCAGGTCATGCCGCTGGCCATCGTCGAGGGGCGCCTGGTGGTGGCGCTCGACGACCCTGCGAACCGGCGCACGGCGCTGGACGAGGTCGAGTTCAGCGCGCAGATGAAGCTCGCGCCGGTGCTGGGCCAGTGCCGCGATCTCGACCGCGTGCTGCACCAGGCCTACGACAAGATCGGTGCGGCGGGAGAGGGCCGCAGCGGCGCGGCGCTGGCGCCGATCGATTTCGACCCGGGCGACACCAGCGCGCTGCTGCAGACGCTGGAGAAGGAAGGCCAGCAGGAACGCGAGGGGTCCGAGGACGCGCAGATCGAGCAGTCCGACAACTCGCTGGTGCGCATGATCAACCGCATGGTGGTGGAAGCGCATGCCGAGGGCGTGTCCGACATCCACATCGAGAGCTACCCCGGGCGCGAGAAGATCCGCATCCGCTTCCGCAAGGACGGCATCCTGCGCACCTACCTGGAGCTGCCGTCCAACTACCGCAACGCGATGATCGCGCGCATCAAGATCATGGCCGAGCTGGACATCAGCGAACGGCGCAAGCCGCAGGACGGGAAGATCAACTTCGCGCGCTTCTCGCCGCAGCATCGCATCGAACTGCGCGTGGCCTCGATACCCACCAACAACGGGCTCGAGGACGTGGTGATGCGCATCCTGGCCTCGGCGCGTCCGCTGCCCCTGGACCGGCTGGGCCTGACGCCGTCGAACTTCGAGCGCCTGCGCAACGCGATCGAGCGGCCCTACGGCATGGTGCTGTGCGTGGGCCCGACCGGCTCGGGCAAGACCACCACGCTGCATTCGGCGCTGAGCCACCTGAACACGCCGGAGCGCAAGATCTGGACCGCCGAGGACCCGATCGAGATCACGCAGGCGGGCCTGCGCCAGGTGCAGGTCAACCCGCGCATCGAGTGGACCTTCGCCAAGGCGCTGCGTTCCTTCCTGCGCGCCGACCCGGACGTGGTCATGGTCGGCGAGATCCGCGACGAGGAGACGGCCAAGGTGGCCATCGAGGCGTCGCTGACGGGCCACCTGGTGATGTCGACGCTGCACACCAACAGCGCGCCCGAGACGGTGACGCGGCTGCTGGACATGGGCATGGATCCGTTCAACTTCGCGGATTCGCTGCTGGCGGTGCTGGCGCAGCGGCTCGTGCGGCGGCTGTGCCCGGACTGCCTTACCCACCGGCCGGCGACCGACGAGGAGGTCGCCGAACTGCTGGACGACTACGTGCACGCGTACCCGGCGCAGGACGCGCCCGAGTCGCGGGAGGACGTGCTCGCGCGCTGGTCGGGTCGGCACGCCCGGGATGGCCGCCTCCAGATGCATTCGAGCGCCGGCTGTGCGGCCTGCGCCGACACGGGCTTTCGCGGCCGCGTGGGCCTGCACGAACTGATGGTGGTCTCGCGCGAGCTGCGTCACCTCATCCAGACCGGATCGCGCGCCGAGGTCCTGCAGGCGACGGCGCTGCGTGAAGGCATGCGCACCCTGCGGCAGGACGGCATCGAGAAGGTGCTCGCTGGCCAGACCACGATCGAGGAAGTGCGCGCCACGAGCAACGTGTGAGCGCGCCGCACGGCGGGCTGGCTCAGTCGCCGCGCGGCGGACGCTGCGGCCACAGCGGCGCCTGTTCGTAGCCTCTCAGCCAGGGCAGGAACTCGTCGGGCGGCAGCGGCGGCGCGATCGCGAAGCCCTGCCCGATCTCGCATCCCAGCGCGAGCAGGCACTCGCCCTGGGCGGCCGACTCCACGCCTTCGCCCACGACCGCCAGGCCGAGTTCTTTCGCCAGTGCCGCCAGGTGGCGCACGATGGCGGTGTCCGCCGCGCTGTGCGGCAGCCCGGCCACGAAGGCGCGGTCGAGCTTGAGCGATGACACCGGCAACCGGCTGAGCCAGGCCAGCGCACTGTTGCCCGCGCCGAAATCGTCCAGGGCCACGCCCACGCCCGCGCGGTGGCAGGTCTCGATGCGCTGCGCCATGAGATCGAAGTCGTCGATGACGCTGGACTCGAGCAACTCGAGTTCGAGCCGGGTGGACGGCGCCAGTGCCAGTGCCTGCACATGCGCATCGAGCCGCGCCGGCCACTGTGCGTCGAGCAGCTGGGCCGCGCCGATGTTGACGCCCACGCGCAGCCCATGCCCTTGTGCATGCCATGCCAGCGCGCACCGCAGCGCCTGCCCGACGGCCCAGTCGGCCAGCGCCAGGCCGCATGCCGCATCGCCGTCCAGCGCGAACAGGAAGTCCTCGGGGTTCAGCAGGCCATGGCGCGGGTGCTGCCAGCGGCACAGGGCTTCGGCGCCGACCACGCGCCCGCGCCGCAGGTCGACCTGCGGCTGGAAGAGCAGGAACAGCTCACCGCGCTGCAGGGCGCGCGCCAGTTCGCCCCGCAGGCCCGCGTCGACGCGGCCGGCGCTCATGCCAGGCTGCGCTGGCCGGCAGGCGTGTCGTAATGCCGCGCCTTGTCGACGTACATGGCGCGATCGGCACGCTGCAGCGCGGCCTCCAGCGACTCGCCCGACTGGCAGGTCGCCGCACCGACCGCGAAGCTCAGGTGGTGTCCGCTGGTGCCCACATAGAACTGGTTGTTCATGTCGAGCAGGGACTGCAGACGCTCGCGCGTCGCCGCCGCGCCGCGCTCGTCGGTGCCCGGCATCAGCACGGCAAATTCGTCGCCACCCACACGCGCCGCGCACGAGGGGGCGTCGACCACCTTGGACAGCACCTCGCCGGCCCGGCGCAGCAGGGCGTCGCCCGCGGCGTGGCCGACTTCGTCGTTGACCCGCTTCAGCCCGTTCATGTCGATGGCCAGCACCGACACCGGCCACGGGCCCTTGCGCGCGAGGCGCTTGATCTCCTCGGAGTAGTAGGTCCGGTTGCGCAGCTTGGTCAACACGTCGTGGGTGCCCAGGTACTCCAGGTAGGCCTCGGCACGCTTGCGCGCGGTGATGTCGACCAGCGAGATCAGCACCAGGTCCCACTGGTCGAGGTGCTCCTGCAGCACGGCGAACTGCATGTAGATGTGGATCGGCTCGCCGCCCAGGCTGTAGTTCAGCACCTCGCGCTGCTGCAGCGTCTTGCCGTCCCACAGGTCGCGCAGCTGCTCGGCGAAGGAGTCCTCCATCTCGTCGCGAAAGATGTGCGGCAGGTTGCGAAGGAGGTGCTGCTTGTCGGTGGCGCCGAACATGCGCAGCGTTTCCTCGTTCACGTCGAGCACGCGGATCTCCTGCATGCAGCGGTTGACGAAGTCCGGATGCACCTTCAGGAAGGTGCCGAAATCCTGGATGCCCTGCGCACGCACGCCGGCCAGCAGCTGCTTGATGGCGCTGAAGTCCTCCACCCACAGCGACACGGGCGAGCGCTCGAAGAGTCCGCGCGCATAGTTGGCCGTGGCATCGCGGGCGGCCTCGGCCCGCACGCGTTCGGAGATGTCGTCGACCGAGACCAGCACGCGGTCCCAGCGCGCCTCGTGGCCCGGCAGCACGCGGATGCGCACGTGGACATCCAGGCGCCGGCCGTCGAGCGAGTAGTTCACCGTCTGGTTGTCGAAATCGAGGTTGCCGTGCCACAGCTGCGTCAGCTCGTAGAGCACCGGCTCGGCCATCTCGTCGCGGAACACTTCGCCGAGCCGGCCGACCAGTTCCTCCTGGCTCGCCGCTCCCAGCAGCCGCAGGGTCTGGCGGTTGACCTGCACCACCTTGAGTTCGGCCATGCACAGTGCGACGCGCGCAGGGTCGGCCTTCAGGTGGGCGCGGATGTCGTCCACGCCCTCGGCGCGCCAACGGTCGAACAGGGCCTTCAGGCCACTCCAGTCCTCGAGCCACAGCGAGACGGGCGCGAGGTCGAACATGGATCGGTGGTCGTCGGAGGGCAGCATGGCGGGGGCGGACGTGCATCCCGGGCGCGTGCTTGGCGACGCGCCGTGGGCCGGCCTGCGGCCGGTCGTGACTCCCTGTTGACGCAGGGGATGCTAGCAGCGCGCCGCGCAACCCCCCAGGCCCGTGAGCGATCACTCCCACTTTTGCAACGGATGAGTACTTTCCGCTGATGTTGGTGCCTCGCATCGGCGACGCGGACGGCGCGTCCGGTTGCCGCGACAATCGCCACGGTCGGCACGTGGTGTGCCGCCCTCTGAAAGTGCCACCGGGCCCCATGATTCCGACCTTGCGCAGACTCGTCCGGCCGTGCCTGCAGACCCTGACCTTGTGCATGCCGCTGCTGCTCGGCGGCATCGCGCAGGCGGCGTCGCCGGCACCTGAGCTGCGCCTGCGCGTGGTGGGCGGGCTGGCGGGCGTCAGCCAGTACACGCGTCACGAGCGCCGCTTCTGGGCCGAGGACCTGGCCCGGCTCAGCGGCGGTCGCTACAGCGCCAGCATCGTGCCTTTCAACGAGGCGGGCCTGGCCGCACAGGACATGCTCAACCTCGTCCGTCTGGGGGTGGTACCGATCGGCACCGTCCTGCTGAGCCAGGCGGCCGTCGAGGACCCGGACCTCGGCATGGCCGACATGGCGGGCCAGAATCCCGACGTCGCGAGCCTTCGCCGCACGCTCGAGGCCTTGCGGCCGTCGATGGCCCAGATCCTGCACGAACGCTTCGGCGCACGCCTGCTCGCGGTCTACATCTACCCGGCGCAGATGCTGTTCTGCCAGCGACCGGTGGCGCACCTGACCGACCTGGCGGGCCGGCGCGTGCGCGTGTCGGGCATCAGCCAGGCCGATTTCGTCCAGGCGCTCAAGGCCACGCCCGTGTTCACCGACTTCGCCGACATCGTGGCCAATGTGCGGGCCGGCAATGCCGAATGCGCGGTGACCGGTTCGATGTCGGGGCACACGCTGGGCCTGGACCGCGTGACGCAGTCGCTCTTCACGATGCCGATCTCGTGGGGCCTCGCGCTGGCGGTCGTCAACGAGCAGAGCTGGCGCTCCTACCCCCCCGAACTGCAGGCGCTGATCGAGGCGCAGATGCCCAAGCTGGAGGCGGCCGTGTGGGCCGAGTCGGCCCGCGAGACCGATGTCGGCGTGGCCTGCAGCACGGGCGCCGAGGGTTGCGACCGCACGCGCAAGGGCAGCATGGTCGCCAGCCGGCCCACGGCGGAAGACGAGGCGCGCCGGCGTGAGATCTTCGCGCGCCGCGTGGTGCCCGCATGGATGAAGCGATGCGGCCCCACTTGCGTCACGCTGTGGAACCGCACCCTCGCCGCACAGGCCGGCGTGCGTGCACAAGGACCCGAATAAGCCGATGAGTCGCAAATTGCCCCTGCGTGTCAGCGCGGCGCTGTATGGCGGCGCAGCCGCGCTCGTGGTGGCGGTGATCGTGGCCGCCGTGGCCATGATCTGGCAGATGCGCGAGAGCGCGCTGGCCGACACCGAGGGCCAGGCCACGCGCTTCGCCAGCGGCGCCGAAGCCGCGATCAACCGCAGCCTGGTGGGCGGCGACGTCCTGCTGGCCAGCCTGGGGGCGCTGTTCGAGGGCAGCACCGCCGAGCAGGCGCAGGGTAAACCGATGCGCGGCCGCCTCACTGCGGTGATGCGCGAGATGGCGCGTCAGAGCCTGCTGGTGCGGCAGTTCGCGCTGGTGCAGGCCGATGGCCGCATCCTCGCGCCGGCCACGGCGCAGGGGATGGCGACGCCGCTGGAACTGCCCGAGGGCTTCGTGCGCGAGGTGCTGGCGCAACCGGTGTCGAGCCTGCAGGTGAGCGAGCCGACCGTGAGTCCCGTGAGCAGCCAGCGCGTGCTGTACCTCGCGCGCGCGCTCACGCTGCAGGACGGCACCCGGCTGGTGGCGGTCGCCGAGGTGGCCGTGTCCACCTTCACCACCATCCTCACGCAGGGCGCGGACATCGCCGGGCTGGAGGTGACGCTGGAACGCAGCGGCGGCGCGGTGCTCGCCAGCATGCCGCCGCGCGACGATCCGGCGGTCCGTGCGAAGCGCCAGCCGCTGGACGAACGCCAGGCCGACGGCCATCCGAAGTTCATGACCTCGCGCCTGACCGGCGTGCCGGCCGTCGTGGTCTACCGGCCCACGCTGCACCGGAACCTGCTGGTCGTGGCCGGCATTCCGCTGGAGGTGGCCTTGGCCGACTGGCAGGTGCAGCGCGACTTCATCATCGGCGTGGCCATCGTGCTCGTGCTGATGGTGCTGGCGGTGGCCGCCTTCGGACTGCACCAGCTGCGCCGGCAGTGGTGGCACCGCGCCAGCCTGCAGCGCTCGAAGGCGACGCTCGACCAGGCGCTCGACGCGATGAGCGACGGCTTCGTGCTGCTCGATGCGCAGGGCCGCGCCCAGCTGTGGAACCCGCGGCTGCTCGACCTGTTCCCGGGCATGGAAGCGCTCGTGGGCAGCGACGAGGTGTTCCAGTTGCCGGGCGATGACCCTGCGCGCGCAGCTGGCGGCGCGGTGGGCCTGGCCGACGGCGAGCACGAACTGCGTCTCGCCGACGGCCGGCGCATCGTGGCGATGCGCAGCCCGACACCGGATGGCGGGCAGGTGTGCGTGTTCCGCGACGTGACCGAGCGACTGCGGCAGATCGCCGAGGTGGTGGAGGGACGGGCCCAGCTGCAGGCCACCCTCGATGCCGTGCCGGACGCGATGCTTGAGGTGGGGCTGGACGGGCTCTGCCACCGCTACCACCCTCCGCGCACCGCGTCGGCCGCGGCACCCTTCCAGGGCGATCCGGTCGGACACACGCTGGCCGAGCTGTTCACGCCCGATGCGGCGACCCAGATCATGAACGCGCTGCGCGAGGCCTACCAGCAGGGCCTGTCGGCGGGGCAGCAGATCGAGCGCCGCGCCGAGCAGGGCACCGCGTGGTTCGAGCTGTCGGTCTCGCGCATGGACGTGGGCGAGGGGCAGGACGCGCGCTTCATCGTCATGCTGCGCGACATCACCGAGCACAAGGCGGCCGCGCAGGAGATCGAGCACCTCGCCTTCTACGACCCGCTCACCGGCCTGCCCAACCGGCGGCTGCTGCTGCACCGGCTGCAGGCCGTGGTCGAGAACAACGCGCACCGCGGGCGGCAGGGCGCACTGCTCTTCCTCGACCTCGACCATTTCAAGACGCTCAACGACGCGCAGGGCCAGGCCATGGGCGACGTCCTGTTGCGCCAGGTGGCGGACCGGCTGCGCGCCCTGCTCGGCATGGGCGACACGGTGGCGCGGCTGGGCGGCGACGAGTTCGTGATCCTGGTCGACAACCTCGGCATCGACCCGGTCCGCGCCGCCGTGCAGACGCAGGCCTTCGGCGAAGGCGTGCTGGCCGACCTCGGGCGGCCCTACCAGCTCGGCAACTACACGTACCACGGCACCACGAGCATCGGCGCCACGGTGTTCGGCGACCGCCCGCAGTCGCTGGACGAACTGCTCAAGCAGGCCGACATCGCCATGTTCCACGCCAAGGAGGCCGGTGGCAACGGGCTGCGCTTCTTCGAGGCGCCGATGCAGACCACGATCACCGCGCGTGCCACGCTGGAGAACGAACTGCATGCCGCCCTCAAGGGCCACCAGTTCACGCTGCACTACCAGCGCCAGGTTGCCGCCGCCGGCGAGATCACCGGTGCGGAGGTGCTGATCCGCTGGCGCCATCCGCACCGCGGCCTGATCCCGCCGGCGGCCTTCATCGACGTCGCCGAGGGCACGGGGCTCATCGTGCCCATCGGCATCTGGGTGCTGGAGCAGGCCTGCCGCCAGCTGGAGCAGTGGAGCCACCACCCGCGGCGGCGCCACCTGCAGCTGGCCGTGAACGTGAGCGCGCGGCAGTTCCAGCGCGAGGACTTCGCCGACCAGGTTCGCGAGGTCTTCATCCGCACCGGTGCCGATCCCTCCCGGCTCAAGCTCGAGCTGACCGAGAGCCTGCTGCAGGACAAGGTCGAGGAGACCATCCGCAAGATGAAGTCGCTGGCCGCCATCGGCATCCGCTTCGCGATGGACGATTTCGGCACCGGCTATTCGTCCCTGTCGTACATGGCGCAGCTGCCGCTGCATCAGGTGAAGATCGACAAGTTCTTCGTCAGCGGCATCGGCAGCAATCCCAAGATCGAGTTGCTGATCCAGACCATCATCGGCATGGCGCGCAACCTCGACCTCGAGGTGGTGGCCGAAGGCGTCGAGACGCCCGAACAGCTGGCTTTCCTGGAGCAGCATGGCTGCCGCCTGTTCCAGGGCTATCTGTTCGGCCGCCCGCTGAACATCGAGGAGCTCGAGCGCGAGCTCGACATCGAACTGGTCAGCCCGAACTGAGTCGTGCGCCAGGGCGGGCCCTGCTCGCACTGCGCAGCCGGGCCAGCGCGGCGGCATCGAGTGCATGGACCCTCAACGGCTGCGAGCGCCCGCGCACCTCCACGTCGATCGCCCGCATGCCGGGCACCTGCAGCCCGGCCTGCCGTGCCGCGAACTCCGAAAGCACCAAGCGGGCCTGCGCGACCTTGCTGTGGTCCTGCAGCCGGCTGGCGGTGTTCACCACTTCGCCCACCGCCGTGAGGCTGGTGGTGTCCTGGTAGCCGACCTCGCCCACCGCCACGCGTCCCGCGTGCAGGCCCATGCCGAAGTCCAGCCGCTGGCCGAACTCGGCGGCCAGGCCATCGCCCCAGGCACCGAGCTCGGCATCGATGCGCACCGCGGCGTCGACGGCCGCGCTGCAGGCACTGGGCAGGTCGCCCTGCAGCCCGAAGATCGCCATCACGCTGTCGCCGATGAACTGGTTGGGAACGCCGCCGTGCGCGCGCACCGCCTCGCCGACCAGCGCGAAGTACCGGTCCAGCACGTATACCAAGTCGAAGGGCAGTTGCTGTTCCGCCAGGCGCGACCAGCGCCGCAGGTCGACGAACAGCACCGCCACATCGCGCTCGGTGCCGAAGCGATGCACCGGCGGCGACGGCGAGGACGAGAAGAGCGGCAGCACTTCGATGTCGCCCCGGGGCCGCAGCTGGCAGGCCAGGCGGACGTCGGCTGGCGCGTGCACCCGCGCCAGCGTGCGTTGTTCGTCGGCGGACGGCGGCGGCAGGTGGCCGGCCGGCGCGCGCACGCGCACCCGGCAGGTGGAGCAGCGGGCCCGGCCGCCGCACACCGACAGGTGGGCGATGCCGTGCGCGCGGCTGGCCTCCAGCACCGACCAGCCCGGCGGCACCTGCACCGCGCGCTGCGGATAGCGCAGCGTGAGCCGGGGCGTGCCGGCGAAGCGGCCCCACGCGGCCCGGCCGAGGCGCGCAAGCAGCAGTGCCACGAGCCCCGCGCCCCATACCCAGCGCAGCCGGTCGGCGACGAGGTCCAGGTCGGCGCCGCGCGTATGGGGTGCCGCGGTGGCCAGCCCCGTCCAGGCGATCTCGCGGCCCATCGCGGCGAAGCCGGTGGCGGCGAGCACGGGCAGCAGGATCGCCGCGGCGAGCAGCGGTGCGGCGGCCCGGCGCCACCACGGCCGCGCACGCAGCGCCAGGTGCAGGCCCAGGCAGCCGTGGGCCCAGGCCGCGCTCATCATCGTCAACTGGAACACCGCACCGGGCGTGCCCCACAGCCCGCCGGCCACGCGCAGGTAGGAGCCATCCAGCCCATAGGCTTCATGCGCCCAGCGCATCGCCGTCAGGTGCGACGCGAGCAGCAGGGGCAGCGACAGGCCCAGCACCAGCCGCACAGCCTCGATCCACGACATGCGCAGGCTGCGCCGCTCCCACAGGGCCGACACCGCCATGGCGATGTGGGTGGCCGCCGCGCCGTAGAGCAGCAGCGTGCCCGGCAGGCTGTGCCAGACCGCGCGCGCGACGCCCAGCACGGCTTCGGCCGCCGCGAGCGACACCAGCCCCAGCGCGTGGTTCGCGAGATGCAGCGTGACGTAGGCCATCAGCACCAGGCCGCTGGCCCAGCGCAGATCTCGGCGCGAGGGCCGGGGGAATGGGCGAACGGTCATGCGGCGCCGAGCATAATCCGCGCCGCCTGCCCATGACCCTGCCCGCACGCTCCAGCCTCGCCCTGCGTCGCATCGCGCTGCTTGATGCGGTCGACGACGCGCGGCTGGACAGCCTGGCGCAGGCCTGTCGCTGGCAGCGCGTGGCCGCCGGGCAGGCCCTGCTGCTGCGGGCTCAGGACCGCGGCGAGGTGTTCTTCCTCGTCGACGGCCGGGTGCGCGTCACGACCTACGCCGCCAACGGCCGGCAGGTCACTTTTCGCGACACCGCGGCCGGCGAAGTGGTGGGGGACATCGCGGCCATCGATGGCCAGCCGCGCTCGGCCGATGTGCTGACGCTGGAAGACAGCGTGGTCGCGGTGCTCGATCGCGAACCCTTCCTGCAGCTGCTGCACGAGGTGCCGGCCTTGTCGCTGCGCATGATGCAGCGGCTGGCGCTGCTGGTGCGCCAGTTGTCGGAGCGGGTCATCGACCTCAGCACGCTGGGCGTCCAGAACCGCCTGCATGCGGAACTGCTGCGCATGGCGCGCGCGGCCGGTGTCGCGGGCAACAGCGCCCGGCTGGCGCCGGCGCCGCGGCACGTGGACCTGGCCGGCCAGATCAGCACCAACCGCGAGCAGGTCACGCGCGAGCTGAACGCGCTGGCGCGCGCCGGGCTCCTGCGCAAGGAGGCCGGCGCGCTCGTGGTGGTCGACGTCGACCGGCTCGCCCGCATGGTGGCCGAGGTGCGCGGGGAGGCCGCGCCCACGGCCGCGGGCGACGTGCTCAGTTGAAGCGGCCCTGCGCGCCGCCCAGGCTGATGCGCCCGGCGCCCAGCAGCGCCACGGCCAGCGCACCGAACAGGTACAGACCCTGCAGCTCGAGTGCCCAGCCGCCCTGGCCGGTCAGCGCGAAGAGCTGGCCCATGTGCACCAAGCCGAAGGCGAACAGCATGTTGATCGCGACCACCCCTGCGGCGGCGCGCGTCCACAGCCCCGCGATCATGAGCAGCGGGGCGACGATCTCTCCCACGTACACCAGGTAGGCGAGGCCACCGGGCAGCCCGGCGGCGCCCAGCATCTTGATGACGAAGCCCGGTCCGCTGCCGATCTTGAACAGCCCGTGCAGCAGCATCAGCACGCCGACCGACGCGCGCAGCAGCAGCTTGCCGGCGTCATCGCGCGTGAAGGGCATGGCCGCGCCGGCCGGCGGCGTGAGGGTGGCGCTGGCGGTCATCGTTCGGCTCACAGGCGTTCGCCGCCGGCTGCGGACTGGGCGGCGCGGGTGCCGACGTCGCCGCGCAGGTACTCGGCCGGCACCGTGCTGTTGAAGAAGGCCTTGCGATCCAGGTTCTGGTTGGGCGCATGCGCGGCCGCCACCGCCTCGGCGCGCACGCTGGCGCGGTCGCGCCCGGCGCCGAGCGCGACGGGACGGTTTTCCGTGCCGAGCGCCTCGCCGGCGGCGAGCAGCTCGCCGCGCTGGGCGGCCTGTGCGAGCTGCCCCTGCACCTCGGCGCGCGAGTACGTGCCGGTGAAGGGCGTGCGGTTCTGGAGGATGTCGTCGGCCTGCGATTCCGCGAAGGCCGGTGCGGCGGCCAGCGCGACGAGCAGCGCGGCGGCGAGGGGGAGGGGCTTGTGCATGGAGAGGTCCTTTCAAGGGGCGGCGCCTGGGGCGTGCCGAGGGTTGGGCCGGGCGATCCCTTCCTGGGGGCAACGCGCCGGAGCGATGGATCGCAGTGTGGGCACCCCCGGCGGCGCTGGAAGTGCGTTTACGCACACGCCGACGCAGATCGCCGCCGGCCGCGACAATGCGGCGCGGGCCGCACGCACTGCCGCCGCCCCTCGCCCGTCCCTGCCTGCCTTGACCTTCTCCTTCCCCCTCATCACCGACCCCGTCTTCTATGCCGTCGCCGTGCCGGCGGTGCTGCTGCTGGGCATCAGCAAGAGCGGCTTCGGCGCGGGGTTCGGATCGCTCGCGGTGCCGCTCATGTCGCTGGCCGTGTCGGTGCCGCAGGCGGCGGCGATCATGATGCCGCTGCTGCTGGTGATGGACGTGCTGGGGCTCGCCGCCTTCAGACGCGACTTCGACGCGGCGCTGCTGCGCTTCCTGGTGCCGTGGGCGCTGGTCGGCACGGTGGCCGGCACGCTGCTGTTCCGCGTGCTGCCGGCGCACACGGTGGCGGGCATCGTCGGCGTCTTCACGCTCCTTTTCCTGGCGCAGCGCGTGCTGCGCCCCCCGCGGCCGGAGGACCCGCCGCCCTCCAGGCCCCTGGGGGCGCTGCTCACGGTGCTGTCGGGCTTCACCAGCTTCATCTCGCATGCGGGCGGGCCGCCGCTCAATGCGTACCTGATCCCGCTGCGGCTGTCGCCCGTCGTCTTCACGGCCACGGTGGCCTACCTCTTCTTCGTCGTGAACCTCAGCAAGTGGGTGCCCTACGCGTGGCTGGGCCTGCTGGACCTGCGCAACCTCGCGACCTCGCTGGTGCTGATGCCGCTGGCGCCGCTTGGCGTGTGGATCGGCGTGCGCGTGGCGCGGCGCATCGACCCCACATGGTTCTACCGCTGCGTCTATGCCGGCATGCTGCTCACCGGGCTCAAGCTCGTGTGGGACGGGTTCATCGCGTGAAACACCCCCCATGCCGCTTCGCGGCTCCCCCCTCTCTGGCGCCTTCGGCTTGGAGGGGGGCGCACCCAGCGCCCTGGCCGAGCCAGTTCCGCGGGTGCCCTGAGGGCTTTGCTTCGCTCGCCGGCTGCAAGGAGTCTCATGCGGTGCCGGTGCGTAGCACCCCTGGAAGCTGAGATTTCCCCAACCCCACCTTGCATCAGGAGCCTTCGATGTCCGACCTCTTCATCCTCACCGGTGCGTCCCGCGGCATGGGCCGCGCCATGGCCGCGCAGTTGCTGCAACGCGATGGCGTGCAGTTGCTGTGCCTCTCGCGCGGGCGCGACGCCGCGCTGGAGCGCCGCCCCGCGGGCGCCGGAAGCCGTGCCGAGCAGTGGCAGGTCGACCTGGCCGATCCGCTGCCGGCCGCCGAGCGCGTGCGGGAGTGGCTCGCGGGCCTGGACGGCGCGGGCTTTCGCTCGGCCACGCTGATCAACAACGCCGGCACGGTCGGCCATCCCGCACCGCTGGCCAAGGCCTCGCTGGCCGAGCTGTCGCAGTCGCTGCGCGTGGGGCTGGAGGCGGCCCTGCTGCTCACGGCGTCCTTCCTCGGCGCCACCGCCGGCTGGCCGGGCCGCCGGCAGGTGCTGAACATCTCCTCCGGCCTGGGCCGCAATGCGCTGGGCAGCCAGGCGCCGTACTGCGCGGCCAAGGCGGGCATGGACCATTTCTCGCGCGCCGTGGCGCTCGAGGAGCAGGGCGAGGGCGGCGCGCGCATCGTCTCGCTGGCGCCGGGCGTCATCGACACCGACATGCAGGTGCAACTGCGCGGCACCGATGCGGCGCTCTTCCCCGACCGCGGCCGCTTCGAGAAGCTCAAGGCCGACGGGCTGCTCGACTCGCCCGAAGCGGCCGCGCGCAAGGTGCTGGCCTGGCTCGAGCGCCCCGACTTCGGTGCACAGCCTGTGGGCGACGTGCGGCAGCCCTGACGCGGTGCCGGACTACGCGGGCCGGCCCTCCGTCCTGTCCGCCGCGGCCCGGCGCCCGGCGTTGAATGCCGGAGGAAAACAACGAATGGCGCGCGCACCCCGTCCCGACCGCTCCCCCACCCAGGACTTCGAGGCCGAGCTGGCCCGCCTGCAGGTCGCCACGGCCGATGGCGGCAGCCGCGGCTTGTCCATGCTGCTGTCGCCCGTGCTGAAGCTGGTGCGCGAACACCTCGGCATGGACGTCGTCTTCGTGGCCCAGTTCGTGGGTGACGACAACGTGTTCCGCCATGTCGAGGCCGCGCCGGGGCGCCGCGTGATGGCCATCGGCGAAGCGTGCGCTCGCGAGCGCAGCTATTGCCAGCGCGTGGTCGACGGCCGCCTGCCGCCGCTGGAGCGCAACGTGCCGGCGCGCGAGGACTTCTCGCGGCTGCCCACCTTCGACTTTCCCATCGGTTGCTACCTCAGCGTGCCGCTGCGGCTGCAGGGCGGCCGCATCTACGGCGTGCTGTGCTGCTTCAGCTTCGCGCCCAACGAAGACTTGGGCCAGCGCGACCTGCGGCGCCTGGAGATGGCGGCGCAGCTCGCCACGCGGCTGATCGAAGAGCTCGGGACCTGAGTGTCATGAACGGAATCGGCCGCCAGGGCCCACCCTGCGGGCGCGTGCAGCTATCGATTTCGTAGCAAAGAGTCCTGGGCTCGACGCCGGTATCAGGCAACGTCCGGCTGGCGCTGCGGTTCGGCCGCCTGAAAGGCCGGCTGCGCCATCGCATGTGCGACCACGCGCGTGATGCGCATGAAGCCGTCCGTGTCGCAGCCCATGCGGCGCGCGTTGGCCACCTGTGGCACCAGGCAGCAGTCGGCCAGCGTCGGCGCGTCGCCGAAGCACCAGGCGCCGTGGCCATGCCGTTCGAGGAGGCGCTCGACCATGGCCAGGCCGTCGGCCACCCAATGGGCGTACCAGGCGTCCTTCTGCTCGGGCGTGACCTTGAGCACATCCTGCAGGTAGCGCAGCACGCGCAGGTTGTTCACCGGATGGATGTCGCAGGCGATCACGTTCGACAGCTCGAGCACGCGGGCACGTGCTCCAGTCTCCAGCGGGATCAGCCGCGGTTCGGGATGCACCTGGTCGAGCCAGTCGATGATCGCCATCGACTGGCCGAGGTGGAAGCCGCCGTCGACGATGGCCGGCACCGAGGCCGAGGCGTTGACGCCGGCCACGTAGTCGGCCGCGCGGTGCCCGCCCGTGCGGATGTTGACCGGCAGGTAGTCGTACGGCAGCCCCTTGAGGGCGAGCGCGATGCGCACCCGGTAGGAGGTGGAGCTGTTGAAGAAGCTGTGCAGCTGCATCACACCACGCGCACCGAAATTTCGCCCAGGCGATCGATGCCCACCTTCATCAGGTCGCCGGTCTTCACCGCGCCGACGCCTTCGGGCGTGCCGGTGAAGATCAAATCGCCGGGCTCGAGGCGGAAGTAGCGCGACAGGTCGGCAATGGTTTCGGCCACCGACCAGATCAGGTGCGACACGTTGCTGCGCTGTCGGTCCGCGCCGTTGACTGTGAGCCAGATCGCGGCATCGGTGAAGTGCCCGACCTTGCTCGCCGGGTGCAGCGGCCCCGTGGGCGCGGAGGCGTCGAAGGCCTTGCCGATCTCCCAGGGGCGGCCCATCTCGCGCATCTTCATCTGCAGGTCGCGACGCGTCATGTCCAGGCCCACGGCGTAGCCCCAGGCATGGCCGAGCGCCTGTTCGACCGGAATGTCGGAGCCGGCCTGGCCGATCGCGACGACGAGTTCGGCCTCGTAGTGGTAGTTGGCGGTCTGCGTGGGGTAGGGCAATTCCAGCGTCTGGCCCTCGGGCACGGGCACGACCGCATCGGCCGGCTTGCAGAAGAAGAAGGGCGGCTCGCGCTCGGGGTCGAAGCCCATCTCGCGCGCATGCGCCGCGTAGTTGCGGCCGACGCAATAGACACGGCGCACGGCGAAACGGTCGTCGCTGCCGGCGACCGGAAGGGTGACGGGAGCGGGGGCGGGAAAAACGAGGGCCATGGGATGTCCTGGCAGTGACTGCCGATTGATGAAGAAAAACGGGGATGGAAAGGCGGGACTGCTGGCCCGCCGTGGACCGCCCGGCTGGGGCCGGCTTACAGCCGCTCTTCGCGCAGCAGGTTCAGCGCGGCCTGCACCGGCCGGTCCGAATAGCTGAAGAGCACCGCGTCGTCGACCGACGCGAGCTGCACCGGCTGCCAGGAGGGCACGACGAACACGTCGCGTGGCTCGAATCGGAACTGCTGCTCGCCGATGCGCGCCGTGCCGTGGCCTTCGACCACGCTGAACACGGTGGCGTCGCTGGTGCGGTAGGTCTTGCCCTGGAAGCCCTTGGGCAGGAACTGCATGAAGGTCGCCATCGTGGGCATGGGCCAGCCGCCGGTGGCGGGGTTCACGTAGCGCAGCTTCACGCCGTCCCAGGCGTCGATCTCGCCGCGCTGGTACAGCGCGTCGAGCGCCTCGCGCGTGCGGGCATAGGGGTAGCTGAAGATCGGCGAGCTGGGGTCGGTCACCCGGTGCCGCACCGGCGCCATGTTGTGGCCGAAGCGCGCCCAGCTGCTGCCTTCGGGCCGCACCACGGCTTGGGTGGAGGCGCTGTGGTTCTCGGCGAAGCCGGCGTCCAGGTGCTGGATCAGCGGGATGTCCAGGCCGTCCAGCCACACGACGGGCTCACCGCCTTCCTCCACCGTGGCATTGCCGTGGTCGTGCCAGTTCCAGGAGGGCGTGATGATGAAGTCGCCCGGGTGCATGGTCGTGCGCTCGCCGTTGACGGCCGTCCAGGCGCCCTGGCCCTCGACGATGAAGCGCAGCGCCGACTGCGTGTGCCGGTGGCTGGGCGCGATCTCGCCCGGCAGGATGAGCTGCAGGCCGGCATAGAGGGTGGAGGTGATGCTCGAGCTGCCCGGCAGGCCCGGGTTCTCGAGGATCAGCACGCGGCGCACCGCCTCTTCGGCGCTGATCAGCTGGCCGGCCTGCATCACCAGCGGGCGCACCTCGTTCCATTTCCACAGGGCCGCCACGGCCTTGGGGCGCGGGTGCGGCGGCACCAGGGCGTGCAGCGACTCCCACAGGGGCGCCATGTTCTGGCGGCCGATGCGCTCGTAGTAGGCGGCTCGGCCGTCGCTGGTGGCAGGGGCGGTCCTGGGAAGGGCTGACATGGTGTCTCCGAAAAGTCGTTGGAGTCGGCCGAGCCGACCCTCTCCGTGCATTATTCGGCGCGAGCTATGGTTCGTAAAATCACCATTCGTTCTCACTCATACGCGAAGTCGTATTGCTCTAAGGGTTAACCCGTGGATTGGACCCAGCGCCTGCGTTTGCGCCATCTGCAGTTGCTTTTGAGCCTCGCGCGTACCGGCAACATGAGCCAGTCGGCGCAGGAACTGCACACCACGCAGCCGGGCTTGTCGAAGTGGCTGCGGGAACTCGAGGACGACATCGGCCTGCCGCTCTTCGAGCGCCACGCACGGGGGCTGCATCCCACCGCGCATGGCGAGGCGCTCATCGCCCACGCCCGCCGCATCGAGGCCCAGCTCGACACCGCGCGCGACGACATGGCGGCGCTGCGCGCGGGCGGCAGCGGCCTCGTGGTGGTCGGCACCTCCGGCGCCTCCGCCTCCGACACCGTGCCCCTGGCCACGCTCAAGCTGCTGCAGCAGATGCCGCGTGCGCAACTGCGGGTCGTGGAGAGCACGATGGACCTGCTGATGGACCGGCTCGCGCACGGCGAGCTCGACATCGTCGTCGGCCGCACCACGACCGGCCACCACCACGAGCAGATGCGCGCCGAGATGCTCTACATGGAGCCGCTGCACTTCGTCGCGCGGCCGCAGCACCCGCTGTTCAAGCGCCCGTCGCTGGCGTGGCGCGACCTCATGGACTTCCGCTGGGTCGTGTGGCCGCGCGGCACGCCGATCCGCGACGCGCTGGAGGCGGCCCTGGCCGAGGCCGGCCAGCAGCTCCCGCGCGACCACGTCGAGTCGAACTCGGTGGCCGTGAACCTCACCCTCATCAACAGCAGCCCGATGATCGGCATCGCCTCGCATCGCACCGCGCAGCGCTTCGCGCGACTGGGGGCGATGCGCATCCTGCCGCTGCGGCTGGCGGGCTTCGGGTCGGTGTCGATGTACTGGAACGCGGCGGGCGCGAACCGTGCCGCCGTGGCGGCGATGCTGGAGTGCCTGCGCACGGCCGACAGCGAGGTCGATGCCGGCGTGGCCGGCGAGGGGATGTGAGCCGAGCCCGCCGCCCGCTCAGCGCCGGCAGATGCCCAGCACCCGTTCCTGTTCGGAGCAGGCGCGCAGGCTCGGCGCGGCCGCGGTCGGCGGGGACGACGACTGTGCCCGCGCGCTGCGCTCCGCGATGCAGGCGCGCAGCTGCCTTTCCACCGGCGGGTAGTAGACCCAGCCGCGCTGCAGGGGCGGAAGCTCGAGCTTGACCTGCTTCCACTTGGGATGCCCCTCGGCCTGCAGGCGATCGAAGTTGGCGCACAGCGAGTCGGCAAAGCGCCGCAGGCTGCCCACCGTGGACTGCAGGGCGTAGTCGTACGACACGAGATAGGCCTTCACCGTCAGCGTGGGGATGTCGCTGGTGAGCCATGACGGGTAGCTCGATGCGCGCAGCGTGCCGGGAAAGTAGGTGCGCTTGGCACGTGCGGTTTCGGGCGCGCTCTCGTCCAGCCGCAGGATCTTGATGTAGTTGCGCGCTTCTGGCTTCATGTCCGCGAACAGCTTGGCCGGCTGGCCAGCGACGATGATGGCGACGTCGATGCTCTTGTCCACGGTAAGCCTGGCCAGCGCCTCCTCGTTGGTGAGGTAATGGGCGTTCGACGGCGCCAGCGCTTCCCCGAACATGAGCTGGTAGAGGGTGCGCGCGCTCAGCGCGGTGCCGCTGCCGAGGGGGCCGACGCCCAGCGCCTTGCCCTTGATCTGGTGGATGGATTCGAGCGGCGAATCGGCACGGGCGACGAAGTAGATCTCCTCGTCGTACAGCGGCAGCAGCAGCCGCAGCGGCCGGATGATGTTGGCCGCGTCGGCATTGCCGGCCTTGGCCTCGTCCAGGAAGGCCTGGTACACGTCCGACTGCACCAGTGCCAGCTTCACGCCCGGCTCGAAGCGCAGCCGGTTCACGTTCTCGGCCGAGCCCTTGGATTCCAGCACCTCCAGGTCGAGGCCGGCCGGCTCCGCCACGTAGCGTGCGAGGTCGCGGCCGATCTGGATGTAGGTGCCGGTCTTGGACGCCGTCACGATCTTGTACTGCGGCCGCGGCGCGGCCGCGCTCGCCAGCGTGGTGGCTGCGAGCAGCATCAGCCCGGCGAGGAAGAAGTCGATTCGCATGGCGGTCTCCTGGTCTCTCGTTCAGCGGCCCGGCGGCGTGCACAGCGACAGCGCCGCCAGCGCCCCCGGGCAGGCGGTGCCCTGCAATGGCGCCGGCGGAGCCGCGAAGGGCTCGGCGCCGGGCGGCGGCTCCGGCGCAACGGCGGGAAGCGAGGCCGGGGCGGGCGCAGGAGGCGGCGCGGCGGGCGGCGATGCGTCCGCTGCCGCGCCCGGCGCCATCGGCGCTGCCGGCGCTGGCGCGGCAGACGATGACGGCGCCGGCGCGCGCACCCGCGCCGGCGTGAGCGGTACCAGCGGCGGCGCGGGCTCGGCCGCAGCTGGCGCCGCGGGCAACGGGGCCGGCGGCGGCGCTGGGGCAGTCTGCGCCGGCGCCGCCCTCTGGGCCGCAGCGGACTCGGGCGGTGCATCGGCCAAGGCGAGGTAGACGATGACCGCCGCGAGCACCACGACCAGTGCCGTGAGGGCGATCACCAGGCGGCGTGCCGATGCCTGCGGATCGCCCGGCCGCGGCGCGGGCTGCAGCGGCGCGCTGGCGTTGGTCGGCGGGACGGCGGCGTCGTCCGGCACGCCCGGCGAGGCCGACACGAGGGCGGGCGTCGGCACCGCCGTGGCTGGCACCGGCGCGCGCGCCGCCGGCCCCGGCGCCGATTCGCCCGGCGTGCCGCAGTAGGGACAGAAGGCGACCGGCCCTTGCAACATGTGCAGGCAATGGCTGCATGCCCGACTCGCCTGCCGGTGTGCGCCTTGGAGGTCCAGCGGCAGGGCTGCCATGGCTAGACGGCGCACTGCCAGCCCGGCAGCGTGGGGAGTTCGGGATGGTGGAGGTACAGGCGCCCCGCGTAGAGGAAGGCCTGCGTCGTCCAGGGGCGGCTCAGGCGCGCCGCGAAAAAGGGCGCGGTGGCTTCGACACCGGCCAGTTCGAAGGTCGTCAGGTAGCTTTCCTTCGTGCCGAAGCCGCTGCTCACGCGGCGCGGATCCTCCAGGCGCGCGCGCAGCGTCGCGGAGGTGGTGGTCGAGGCCAGCAGGCTCGTGCCGCGGTCCCTGGCCGCGCTCCCGTCGTCGTCGTCGCCGTTGTCGTCGCCGGCCGGCTCCAGCAAGACCAGACCGGCCGTACCCAGCTGCACCGACACGACCCGCCCGCCCTGCGCGTCGCGCAGGAAGCAGGGCTGCCAGAGATGGCCGGCGGCCAGGCCCGGGCTGCCCAGGTCGAAGCGCGGCGAGACGCCTGCCGGCCAGGGGAGGAAAGACACCGCCTCGGCCGGCCCGGCCGGCTCGGCCCGCACCAGCAGCTGGCCGCGCGAGCCCATCCAGACGATGTGCTGCGGGTCGGCCACCGGCCGCAGCCAGCGGTGGGCCGCCGGGTCCAGGCCGCTCACCGGCATCCGCTCCAGGGACAGGTCATCGGGCCGGACGGCCTGCACGAACACCACCCCGTCGCGATCGATCATCGGCACGTGCAACCGTCCGCGCCACAGCACCGGCGCGCCGACGCAGGCCGACCCCAGGATGTGCACGTCGCAGCGCCCGGCCAGGAGGTTGATGCCGAGCACGGCCAGCCCGTCGTCGCTGGGCAGGAAGAGCTGCAGCGTGCCCTCGTGCTCCAGCGCCGCGAGGGACCAGGCATCCTCGCCCAGCGAACTGGGGCCCAGCCGGGCGTCGCCGAGCGGTGTCAACTCGGCCCAGCGGCGGGAGTGGGGCAGCCATTGGCGCAGCACCCCGCGCGCGACCTCCAGCGCGACCAGGCGCGATTCGCAGGCCGAGAACGCCGCGACGATGAAGTGGCACGGGCCTTCGCAGGGCAGGGGAAGTTCGTCGTCGGGGTCGGCGTCGGGCGTGAGGCCGCCGCGCAGCGACAGCCGCGCGGAAGTGAGGCGCAGGCCCTGCAGCCGCTGCGCGCCGCCGCGTTCGCCCCCGAAGGGCGGCAACCAGACGTCGGAGCCCAGGTGCGGTGCAGCTGCGAGCGGGTGCCCGGTGGCGGGCGAATAGCGGAACTCGCCGGGGAAGAGCGCCAGCGGTCGGCCGACGCAGTCCGCCGGGTCATGGCTGAGCCGTGCGCCGACCAGGCCGGCCCAGTCCAGCGGATGGACCGCGGCACTCGCCGTGCCGAGTTGGCGATAGCCCAGCAATTCGAACACGCCCGTGGCCGGATCGCGCGCCCAGAGCTGATCCCCCAAGTCCCAGGACTCGTTCTCCCGCTCCGACAGCATCGTCGTGGCCATTGGGCCAGTCTAATACGTTCGTTTTCATTCCGGGTGCATAAAAAGGGCGAGGCACCCGTCCCGTTGCGTCGCCGGCACGCGGCGAACGCTACAGGTAGATCTTCTGCAGCAGGCGGATCAGCGTCTCCCGCTCGCGGGCCGAAAGCTTGCTGCTGGCCTCCGCCTCGAGCTCGATCACGGCGCGTTCGGCTTCCTTGACCAGCGCTTCGCCGGCGGGCGTGAGGTGCAGGCCCACCGCGCGGCCGTCGAAGGGGTGCGGCTTGCGCTCGATCAGGCCGCGGCGGTCCATCGCGGCGACGATGTTGACGAAATTGGGCGGCAGGATGTCGAGCTTGGCGCACAGCTGGCGCGAGGTGGCGCCGGGGTTGTGGGCCAGCAGCGACAGCACCGAGAAATCGACCGGCTTGAGCCCGTAGGCCGCCATGCGTTCGGCGAACACGGCACCGATGACCAGGAACGCGCGCCGGGTGTTGTAGCCGACCAGGCTTTCGAGCACGTGGCTGTCGAGGCGGTCGTTGCCGGAATCGGCGGAGGCGGGCTTGGCGCGGCTGCGCAGGCGAGAGGTCGTCGAGGCCATTGGCGCCAAGCCTACCCCAGCGCGGCACAGCCGGGCGCAGGGAACATCCCTGTCGGCCGGATCATGCCGCCACGGGGGCGATGACCGCCTCGCAGGCCTTCTTGACGATGCCTGCGCGCATTTCGAACTCGGGCAGCACCCAGCGGCGGAAGGCCGCCGCGCTGGCGGCCTGCGCGGCGGTGGCGCCGGGCGCGGCCTCGATGCGGCACCAGGCCCAGGCGAGCATCGCCAGCATCACGATGCGCAGGTAATCGTCGGCCACCTCGTAGGGCAGGCGCGGCGCGGCCTGTGCGGCCATCGCGAGCTGCGTGGTGAGGTAGCGCAGTTGGGCGAAGCGGCGCTGCGCGTCGGCATCGCTGTCGCGCGAGGCGTCCAGCTCGTCGCGCAGCGCGAGCAGCGTGCGGGCGAAGCCGGCGCCCGCATCGGGCAGCACCTTGCGCACCAGCAGGTCGATGGCCTGGATCTCGTTGGTGCCCTCGTAGATCATGGTGACGCGCGCATCGCGCACGACCTGCTCGATGCCCCACTCGCGCACGTAGCCGTGGCCGCCGAAGACCTGCAGGCAGGCGCTCGCGCCCTCGAAGGCCTGCTGCGTGCACGCGGCCTTGAGGACCGGCGTGACATAGCTGCACCACTGCTGCGCGGCCGCGCGCGCCTTGGCATCGGAATGGTGGCGCGCCAAGTCGAGCTGCAGCCCGGTGCGGTAGGCGATGAGGCGCGCCCCATCGATCCAGGCGCGCTGGGTGTCGAGGATGCGGGCGATGGCGGGGTGTTCGGCGATGAGGCTGGCCTCGGTGCCGACCGCACCTGGCGCCTTCATTTGTCGACGCTCGTCGGCGTACGCGCGTGCCTTCTGCCACGCGGCATCGAGCAGCCCGATGCCCTGCAGCGCCACATGCAGCCGGGCCGAGTTCATCATCACGAACATGGCCGCCAGGCCCTGGCCGGGCTCGCCCACCAGCCAGCCGGTCGCGCCGTCGAAGCGCATCACGCAGGTGGGGCTGCCGTGCAGGCCCATCTTCTCCTCGATGCGTTCGCAGTGGACGGCGTTGCGCGTGCCGTCGTCCAGCACCTTGGGCGCCAGCACCAGCGACAGGCCCTTGGGCCCGGGCGGAGCATCGGGCAGGCGGCACAGCACCAGGTGCACGATGTTGTCGGTGAGGTCGTGCTCGCCGCCGGAGATGAAGATCTTGCTGCCGTCGAGGCGCACGCTGCCATCCGCCTGTGGCACGGCCTTGGTGCGCACGCGGCCCAGGTCGCTGCCCGCATGCGCCTCGGTCAGGCACATGGTGGCCAGCCATTCGCCGCTGGCGATCTTCGGCAGGTAGCGGGCCTTCAGCGCGTCGCTGCCGTGGTGGCGCAGGCATTCGTAGGCGCCGTGCAGCAGCCCGGGCGCCATGGTGAAGCCGTGGTTGGCGGCGGCCAGCCATTCGTAGAGCACCGCCTCGAGCACGGCCGGCAGGCCCTGGCCGCCGTCTTCGGACGCGGCCGAGAGGGCGGGCCAGCCGGCCTGCCAGAAGGCACGGTACGCGTCGGCGAAGCCGTGCGGGGTGGCGACGCGGCCGGCCTCGAAGCGGCAGCCGGTCTCGTCGCCCGTGCGGTTCAGCGGCGCGATCACCTCGGCGACGAACTTGCCCGCTTCCTCCAGCACCTGGGCCTGCAACTCGGCATCGGCCTCGGCGAAGGGCGGCAGCGCCTGCAACTGCGCCGGCGCACCGAGCACGCCGTGGAGCAGGGACAGGATGTCGTCGGGGCGGGGCTGGTAGTCCATGGAATGCTACTGATTTGATAGCTGCCCGCGCCCGTATGACGGGCGCTGCAGGCCGATTCGGCTCGAATAACTAGGGCGTTGTGCAGGCAAAGCTCTCGGCCCGCTCGACGTCGCCACCGCGCCAGCGTGCCACCTGCGGGAAGGGGCACAGCGGCCGGCTGCGTTGCGGCGACCAGCTGGCCGGCACCTCGGGGTTGGGCACCGGCGTGCCGGCGCCGCGCGCGCGGGCCGTCACGGCGACAGGCGCCTGTCCTTGCTCGACCCAGGCGACCAGCGGCGAGAGCAGGTCGAACTGGTCCGTGGCCGGGCCGCCGCGGCAGTGGTTCATGGCGGGCACCGGGTAGTAGCGCGCGAAGCCTGCGGCCTGGCCGCGCTGTGTGGCGTCCAGCTCGCTCCACCAGCGCGCCGTGTCCGAGGCCGAGAACACGCCGTCGCCGGTGCCGTGGTAGACGATCATCTTGGCGCCGCGGTTGCGCAGCGCCGACAGGTCGCCGGCCGGCGGCCGCATGAAGTCGAGCGCCGAGGTTCGGTAGGTGCCGTCGGTGGCGGCGATGCGCGGCGCGTCGCGGTCCATGTCGAAGCCGAGTGCGAAGGGCAGCCCCTGCGCCCGGTCGGCCAAGGGCGGCGTGCTGAAGATGAAGGCCACCGCGGCCGCGTCACGTGTGCCGGGCGAGGCGAACTTCCAGTCGCGCCAGTCAGCGCCCGAGAGTCCCGGGTCGAAGGGGAAGGCGCTGTACAGCGCCTGGCCGCGGCTGTCGCGCGCACCGGCGAACACGCGCGCGAGCGTGTCCTTCTGGGCCGGGGTGAGGCACTGGCCGTTGCGTTCGCCGCTGCAGGCCGGCACGTCGCGCGCGATGTCGAACTGCTTCTGGCAGGCCTGCACGTCGCCGACGATGCCGTCGGCCACGCCGTCGAGTGCATCGCAGCGCGCACGGATGCGCTCGGCCACGAGCGCGAGTTCCTGCGGCGTGAAGGCGCTCTGCAGGTCGGGTTGCCCTGCCGGCGTGCGGCCCGTCGCGATCTTCGCGTACTGCTGCGCACCCCACAGCTGCGCCACGGCGGCGCGCGGCAGCTGGAAGCCGGGGTTGCCGGCCAGCACGCCGTCGTACTCGCCCGGCAGCCGTGCGGCAGCGACCATGGCGTGGCGTCCGCCGTTGGAGCAGCCGGCGATGTACGAACGGTCCGGGCCGCGCCCGTAGGCCGAGGCGATGAGCTGCTTGGCCACCGGCGTGAGCTGCGCGACGGCGTTGTAGCCGTAGTCCAGTCGCGCCTGCGGGTCGAGGCCGAAGCGCGGGTTCTGCGCGCCGCTGTGGCCGGCGTCGGAGCTCACCACGGCAAAGCCCTGCTGCAGGGCGGTGTGCGTCGGCCCGCCGCCACCGATCTGCCCCATGGCCGGCACCACGGCACCGTCGAGCCCGCCGTTGACCTGGTGCAGGAAGCGGCCGTTCCAGGCCTCGGGCAGGCGCAGCTCGAAGCCGATCGCGTAGCGCTGGCCGTCGACCGGGCTGGTGCGCTCGTTGAGCTCGCCCTGGACCAGGCAGTGGCCCGGCACCGCGACCGCGGCACCGCCGGCCTGCACCGTGCCCGCCGCCACGGGCTCGACGCGCGTCAGCCGCGTGCCGGCGGGCAAGGCGCCGCGCGCGAGGTCGGCGCAATGCTGCAGCGTGCCCGGCTGGGCCGCAGCCAGGCGCGGCAGGCTCGCCCCGGCATCGGGACGGCCGCCGCAGGCGGCCAACGCCAGGGCAGCCCCGGCCGCCAGGGTGGTGCGGAGCGCGGCGCCCATGGCGGTCAGGACTCTGCAGTGAAGCCGATCTGCTTGACCAGGGGTCCCCAGCGGTCGTACTCGGCCTTCTGGTCGGCCGCCATCTCCTGCGCCGTGCTGCCGTGGGCCACCAGGCCCACCAGCGCCAGCGAATCGATGACCGATTTGTCCTTGAGCGCCGCGGTGATCGCCGCGTTGGCCGAGGCGATGGTGGCGGCGGGCGTTTTGGCCGGCGCGTAGAAGCCGAACCATTCCTCCGAGGTCACGTCGGGATAGCCCAACTCGGTGAAGGTCGGCACGTCGGGCAGGTAGGGCGAGCGCTTCTTGCCCGAGGTGGCGAGCACGCGAACGCGGCCGTTCTTCATGTACTGCAGGTAGTCGCCGCTGGGGTTCATGGCCGCGGCGATCTGGCCGCCCACCAGGTCGGTGATGCTGGGCACCGTGCCGCGGTAGGGCACGTGCTTGAGTTCGACGCCCGAGCGCAGGCCCAGCAGCGCGCCCAGCAGGTGCGGCATCGAGCCGGCACCGGGCGAGCCGTAGCTGGCCTGGCCCGGGTTGGCCTTGGCCCAGGCGAGGAAGTCCTTCAGCGTCTTCACTTCGGCCGGCACCGCCGGGCCCACGGCCAGGCCGTGGAACATGATGGCGCCGATGGAGACCTGCGTGACGTCCTCGGGTTTGTAGGCGAGCTTGGGGTAGATGTACGGGTACACCGAGAGGGCCGACACCGGCGCCAGCGTGAGCACCGAGCCGTCGGCGGGCGAGTTCTTCAGCGTCTCGACCGCGATGCGGCCGCCGGCGCCGGGCTTGTTCTCGACGAAGGCGCCCTTGGCGTAGGGCGTGCCGGCGATCTTCTCGGCCACGCGGCGCGCCACGCTGTCGCCGGCGCTGCCGGCCGGAAAGCCGTACATGATCTTGACCTGCTCGATGGCCTGCGCGAAGGCGCTCAGGGGCGCAAGGGCACCCAGTGCGGCGGCGCCGCCGAGCGTGTGGAGGAACTGACGACGGTGTTGCATGGTGGTCTCCTTGGGAATCGGGTTGGGGGTCAGCGGGGGGCCATGCGCAGGGCGCCGTCCAGGCGGATGACTTCGCCGTTGAGGTGGCCGTTGGTCACGATGTGGCAGGCCAGCTCGGCGAACTCCGAGGGCTTGCCCAGGCGCGGCGGGAAGGGGATCGACGCCGCCAGCGACTGCTGCACCGGCTCGGGCAGCTCCAGCAGGAGCGGCGTGGCGAAGATGCCGGGCGCCACCGTGCACACGCGGATGCCGTGCTGCGCCAGGTCGCGCGCCATCGGCAGCGTCATGCCCACCAGCCCGCCCTTGGACGCGCTGTAGGCCTGCTGGCCCACCTGCCCGTCGAAGGCCGCGACCGAGGCGGTGAACATCATCACGCCGCGCTCGCCGCCCTCGGTCGGTTCCAGCTTCGCGCAGCGCGCCGCGAACAGGCGGCTCATGTTGTAGGTGCCCAGCAGGTTGACGCGGATGACGCGCTCGAAATCCTCCAGCGGCGCCGCGCTGCCGTCCTTGCCGACGATGCGCTTGGCGCTGCCGATGCCGGCCACGTTCATCAGGATGCGCGCCGGGCCGTGCGCCGCTTCGGCACCGGCCAGCGCCGCTTCGACGCTGGCGGTGTCGGTGATGTCGCAGGCGAAGGCCGCGCCGCCGATGTCGGCCGCCACCTTCTTCGCCTGATCGATGTTGCGGTCGAGCACCGCCACCTTCGCGCCCAGGCGCGCCAGTTCGCGTGCGGTGGCCTCGCCCAGGCCCGACGCGCCGCCGGTCACGAGTGCGCTTTGTCCTTCGATCTTCATGCTGCTTGTCTCCTCGGAATGGATGGACTCATTGCCATTGCGGCTTGAGGGTGAAGGGCAGGGTGTCGCCGTGCAGGGCCTGGACCTCGGCGTCGCGGTGCTTGAGCACGGCGCGCTGGTTGATCGAGCCCTTGTCGGTCACCTCGCCCTTGTCGATCGACGGCGGCTGCGACACCAGCGCCGCGCGGGCGATGCGGTTGGCACTGCCGGTGGCGTCGCCGGCCAGGCGGTCGATCACCTTCTGGAAGTGCTCCTGCACCTCGGCGCTCTCGAGCACGTCCTTCAGCGGCGCGCCGGCCGGCAGGCGCGACAGCTCGCGCACCGCCTGCGTCGGGAAGATCAGCGCGCCGACTTCCTTGAGGTTCAGGCCGGTGAGCACCACGTCCTGGATGTAGGGCGCGCCGAAGGCGATCACCTTGGCGCGCAGCGGACCCACGCTGACGAAGGTGCCGGTGGCGAGCTTGAAGTCCTCGGCGATGCGGCCGTCGAAGCGCAGGCCCAGGTGGATGTTCTCCGGGTCGATCCAGGTCACGGCGTCGCCGGTCTTGAAATAGCCTTCCTCGTCGAAGGCGTCGTGCGTGGCCTCGGGCATCCGCCAGTAGCCCGGCGTGACGTTCGGCCCGCGGTAGCGGATCTCGACCTTGCCGTCGGTGGGCACCAGCTTGACCTCCATGCCCGGCGTGGGCAGGCCCAGGTCGCCGGTCTGCACCTGGGGCCGCGTGATGTACAGGCCGAAGGGGCCGGACTCGGTCATGCCCAGGCCGGTGCCCATGACCAGGCGCTCGCCGATCTCGGCCTCCTGGATGCGGTGCAACTGGTCCCACACGGCCTGCGGCAGGGCCGCGCCGGCGTAGAAGAACATGCGGCAGCGCGACAGCAGCTTCTTGCGCAGCACCGGGTCTTCTTCCATCGCCTGTGCGACGTATTCGAAGCCGGTCGGCACGTTGAAGTACACGGTGGGCGCGATCTCGCGCAGGTTGCGCAGCGTCTCGGCGATGCCGGCCGGCGTGGGCTTGCCGTCGTCGATGTACAGCGTGCCGCCGTTGTCCAGCACGATGCCCACGTTGTGGTTGCCGCCGAAGGTGTGATTCCACGGCAGCCAGTCGACCAGCACCGGCGGCTCCTCGCCCAGCGCGGGGATGGAGGCGCGCAGCTGGGCCTGGTTGGCGCACCACATGCGGTGCGTGTTGACGACCGCCTTCGGGTTCTTGGTCGACCCCGAGGTGAAGAGGAACTTGGTGATCGTGCCCGGGTGCGTGGCGTGCATCGCCGTCTCGACCGCGGCCGTCGGCTCGGCCGCCAGCAGCTCCGACAGCGGCGTCACGCGGCGGCCCTCGAGCGCGCCGCCGCCCAGCACCACCTCGGTGTCGGCCGGCACGGTGGCGGCGATGGCGGCCGCATAGCGCGTGTCGGCGGCAAACACCAGCCCCGGCGTGAGCGTGGCCATGACGTGGCGCAGCTTCTCGTAGTCCTTGCTCACCAGCGAGTAGGGCGGCGAGACGGGGCAGTGCGGGATGCCGACGTAGAGGCAGCCCAGCGCCAGCAGCGCGTGCTCGATGCCGTTCTCGCTCAGGATCGCGACCGGCCGCTCGGCCGAGAGCCCGCGGTCGAGCAGCGCCTGTCCGATGGCGCGCGCCTTGGCCAGCGCCTCGCGGTAGCTGACGCGCACCCAGTCGCCGGTGCTGCCGTCCGCATTGCGGGCGCGGCGGGCGATGAAAGTGCGCTCCGGTGCCATCGCGGCCCAGTACACCAGCCGGTCGGTCATGCGGTGGGCATGGGGGCCGAGCGGCGTCTCGGCCGCCAGGTACTGCACGCCGCCTTCGCCCTCGCGCAGCACGCCGCGCGTCACGCCGAAGGCCAGGGGCCGGTATTTGGGCGCAGCCGCCTGCGTGCGGCCGGCGGCCGCCATCGTTGTCTCCGTCATGTCGATCTCCGTCGAGTGTTGGGTGCGAGCCTCAGCCCTTGGTGACCTTGCCGGCCTTGCCTTCGAGGAAGGCGCGCACGCGTTCCTTGGCGTCGGGTGCGTCCTGCACGATGCCGGAAATCAGCGCCTCGGTGAAGAAGCCGTGGTCGGCCGGCTGCTCGGCGATGCGCGGCAGCGCGTGCATCAGCGCGTAATTGGTCAGCGGAGCGTTGGTGGCGACGCGGCGGGCGATCTCGATCGCCTTGTCGAGCGCGGCGCCCTCGGGCACCAGGTACTGGGCGAAGTTGGCGCGCTCGCCGTCCTCGGCGTTGTAGACACGGCCGGTCATCATCATGTCGGTCATGCGGGCCACGCCGATGAGCTTGGGAATGCGCACCGAGCCGCCGCCGCCCACGAAGATGCCGCGCGAACCCTCGGGCAGCGCATAGAAGGTGGAGGCATCGGCCACGCGGATGTGGCAGGCGCTCGCCAGCTCGAGCCCGCCGCCGACCACGGCGCCGTGCAGCGCGGCGACCACGGGCACCGGGCCCTGCTCGATGCAGGCCAGCGCCTGGTGCCACATGCGCGAGTGCATCAGGCCCTGGCCGGCGTCGCGCTCCTTGATCTCCGACAGGTCGAGGCCGGCGCAGAAGTGCGGGCCCTCGCCGTCGATGACGACGGCACGCACCGACGATGGCAGGTTCTGGAAGGTGTCGCGCAGGGCGAGGATGAGCGCGTCGTTCAGCGCGTTGCGCTTGCTCGCGCGGGTCAGGCGCACGATGGCGATGTCGCCCTGGAGGTCGAGTTGGAGATCTGCGGAAGTGCTCATGGGGGCGTCATCATTGCGGTCTGGGAGTGAATCGATTATGGTTATGGAAAATAATCAATTCAAGCGCCGCATCGGCCCGCCGACTCAGTACTTACCCGAACCCCGGAGACACGCCATGGACATCGACAACCTCATCGCCATCGACATGCACACCCATGCCGAGGTGAGCTGCTGGAACCCCTTCGACAACTACGGCGAGGAGTACGACCGCGCGGCCGACAAGTACTTCAAGTCGGGCCGCCGCCCGACCATTCAGGAAAGCATCGACTACTACCGCGAGCGCAGGATCGGCCTGGTGATGTTCATGGTCGATGCCGAGTCGAACATGGGCCGCCGCCGCATCCCGAACGAGGAGATCGCCGAGGCGGCGCAGAAGAACAGCGACGTCATGATCGCCTTCGGCAGCATCGACCCGCACAAGGGCAAGATGGGTGCGCGCGAGGCGCGCCGGCTGATCGAGGAGCACGGCGTCAAGGGCTTCAAGTTCCACCCCACGGTGCAGGGCTACCACCCCTACGACAGGATGGCCTGGCCGATCTACGAGGTGATCGCCGAATACAAGCTGCCCGCCGTCTTCCACACCGGGCACAGCGGCATCGGCTCGGGCATGCGCTGCGGCGGCGGCCTGCGGCTGGAGTACAGCAACCCGATGCACCTGGACGACGTCGCGATCGACTTCCCCGACATGCAGATCATCATGGCGCACCCCAGCTTCCCGTGGCAGGACGAGGCGCTGTCGGTGGCCACGCACAAGCCCAACGTGTGGATCGACCTGTCGGGCTGGAGCCCGAAGTACTTCCCGAAGCAGCTGGTGCAGTACGCCAACACGCTGCTCAAGGACCGCATCCTCTTCGGCAGCGACTACCCGCTCATCACGCCCGACCGCTGGATGAAGGACTTCGAAGATGCCGGCTTCAAGCCCGAGGTGATGCCCGGCATCCTCAAGGGCAATGCGATGCGCTTGCTGAAGCTGTCGGGCAGCTCAGCCGCGGCCTGAGCGGATCTGCTATCGAAGGCATAGCTGTCCGCACAGGAGGGACGGGCGTCAGGCCCGGATTTCCTTCGGATCCTCGGCGTGCTCTTCGCGCAGCTCCGGGTCCCAGTGGCGGCCCGAGCGCTGCTGGCGCTGCTCGCGCTCGCGCGCCATCTGCTCCTCGAACTGCTGGCGCCCTTCCTTGGCCACCGCGATCAGCTTGGCGCGGTCCTTGTAGTGCGGGTAGCTGGCCTCCGCGATCTGGATGTTCCGGCGCCTGAAGCGCATGGCCGTCTCGCGTGCCTCGTGCGCCGGCCAGCCCAGCGACTCGAGCACCGAGCGGGCGCTGCGCAGCGAGGACTCGAACACCTCGCGCTCGGCCATGTCCACGCCACGGTCGCGCAGCTGGTAGTAGTGGCCCATGTTGCGGGCGCGGGCGACGATCTTCGCCTGCGGGAAGTTCTCCTGCACCAGGTCGACGATCTCCATCGAGGTCTCGATCTCGTCCACCGCCACCACGATGACCTTGGCCGTCGCGCCGCCGGCGATGCGCAGCAGGTCCAGGCGCGTCGCGTCGCCGTAGAAGACGCGAAAGCCGAACTCGCGCAGGCCCTCGACCGTGTCGGGGTCGTGGTCCAGCACCGTGACCCGCATGCCCTGCGACAGCAGCACCCGCCCGACGATCTGGCCGTAGCGGCCGAAGCCGCAGATCAGCACCTTCGCCTCCTGCTGCTCCGAGATCTCCTCCAGCTCGGTGGGCGGCTTCTCGCGGTAGCGCACCAGCACGTAGCGGTCGATGGCCACCAGCAGCAGCGGCGACACCAGCATCGACAGCGCCACCGCGCCGATCAGCAGCGAGGTCGTCTCGGCCGGCAGCACCTGCGGGCCGGCGGCCTGGAACACGACGAAGGCGAATTCGCCCCCCTGCGCCAGCAGCAGCGTGAACACCGGCCGCTGCACCTTGGGTATGTCCATCGCCTTGGCCAGCAGGTAGATGACGACGAACTTCACCGCCATGAAGCCGAGCACCAGCGCGGCGATGAGCAGGGGGTGCGCGAGCACCACGCCGAAATCGATGCTCATGCCGACCGCGATGAAGAACAGCCCCAGCAGCAGCCCCTTGAAGGGCTCGATGTCGGTCTCGAGTTCGCGCCGGTACTCGCTCTCGGCCAGCAGCACGCCTGCGAGGAAGGCGCCCAGCGCCATCGACAGGCCCACGAACTGCATCAGTGCCGCGATCGCCACCACCAGCAGCAGCGCGGTGGCGGTGAAGATCTCGGGCGTGTTGCTGCGCGCGATCCAGCGCAGCAGCGGGCGCAACAGCAGGCGGCCGCCGAGGATGATGCCGGCGATCACGCCGACGATCTTGGCGGCCTCGATGGCGCGGTCGGGCGCGGCGATGGGCACATGGTCGGTGCTGCCGGCGAGCAGGGGCAGCAGGGCGAGGATGGGAATGGCGGCCACGTCCTGGAACAGCAGGATCGAGAAGCCGGCCTGGCCGCTCGCGGTCTTGAGCAGGTTGCGCTCGCCGAACACCTGCAGCGCGATCGCGGTGGACGACAGCGCCAGCCCCAGCGACGCCACCAGCGACACGCGCCAGTCCACACCCAGCGCGCAGCCGATGGCGAACAGCACCGCGGCGCAACCGAGCACCTGGGCCGTGCCCCAGCCGAAGATGGGCCGCCGCAGGTTCCACAGCCGCTTGGGCTCGAGTTCCAGGCCAACCAGGAAGAGCATCAGCACGACGCCGAACTCGGCGAAGTGCAGGACGTCCTCGACGCTGGACACCAGGCCCAGGCCCGAGGGGCCGATCGCGATGCCGGCCACCAGGTAGCCGATGATGGCGCCCAACCCCAGTGCGCGCGACAGCGGCACCACGATGACGGCGGCACTCAGGTAGATGAGGCTGTTGGTCAGCCAGGCGGGGGCGTGTTCCATCAGCGTGCCTCTCGGGCCAGCGCGCCAGGGGCGATCGCGGCGCCCGGCGTCCTCGCGCGGCCCAGCGTGTCCTGCAGGGCGGTGAAGAAGGCGCGGCCGGCGGGGTGGTCGCCCGTGTGGCTGGCATCGGCGGGCCGGTCGGAACCGGGCACCTCGCAGGTCGGGCAGGCGCCCAGTTCGTCCATCTCGGGCCACTGCGGGTAGCTGGCGAGCCGGTCGGCGAAGGTCTTCACATGGGCCACCACCTCCGCCTCGGGCGCGCTGCGCGCGCCGTGCAGCACCAGCGGTGGCAGGAAGCGCATGCCGCACAGGGCGGCGGTCTGCTCGTAGGGGGGCAGGAAGGCGTCGAAGAAGTAGCGGTTGTAGCTCGTGGGGTGGTAGCTGGCCTCGGGGCCGCCGGTGGTGGCGACCAGCCACAGGTCCTTGCCGCGCAGCGCGTGGCCGCCCTGGCCGTAGGCCCATCCGTAGGTGAGCACATCGTCGAGCCAGAGCTTCTGCAGCGGCGGCATCGAGTACCACTGGATCGGGTGCAGCATCACCAGCAAGTCGGCCCGCGCCAGCCGTTCCTGCTCGACCTCGACGTCGATGGCGTAGTCGGGATAGGTGGCATACAGGTCGTTGACGTCCACGCCCGGCACCTCGCGGGCGGCCGCCAGCAGCCGGCGGTTCACGCGCGAGTCGCGCCAGCGCGGGTGGGCGGCCAGCAGGTAGATGGACGCAGGACTCCCCGGAGTCTTCGGTGTTGTTGTCGTCATGGCCGCGAACATAGCGCAAGCCGGCCGCCCGCGCCGCGCGCAGGACGGCGCCGCCTGCCAGGCTCTACCATCGGCCCCCATCGCACGTTGCAGGAGTCGCTGCCATGCCGGTCGTTCTGGTCGCCAATCCCAAGGGCGGCGTGGGCAAATCCACGCTCGCGACGAACATCGCGGGCTATTTCGCCAGCCAGGGCCATGCCGTGATGCTGGGCGACATCGACCGCCAGCAGTCCTCGCGCCTGTGGCTGGGGCTGCGGCCGTCGGCGGCGGCGCCGATCCGCAGCTGGGGTGCGAACGCCGACGGCGACCTGCTCAAGCCGCCGCCCGGCACCACCCATGCGGTGCTCGATTCGCCGGCCGGGCTGCACGGCAAGCGCCTGAAGGAGGTGCTGGCGCTGGCCGACGCGGTGGTGGTGCCGCTGCAGCCGAGCATCTTCGACATCTATGCCACGCGCGATTTCCTCGACCGGCTGGCCGAGCGCACGGCGGGCACGCGCACACGGGTCGGGCTGGTCGGCATGCGGGTGGACGCGCGCACGCTGGCGGCCGAGCGCCTGCGCGAGTTCGTCGGCCAGCTCGGCCTGCCGGTGGTGGCCGAGCTGCGCGACACCCAGAACTACGTGCAACTGGCGGCGCGCGGGCTCACGCTCTACGACATCGCGCCGGGCCGCGTGCAGCGCGACCTGGAACAGTGGCAGCCCCTGACGGCCTGGCTGGACGCGCGCTGAGGTGAATCCCTGAGCCGGCTTGTCGCGGCGCCGACATCGCGGCCTGCGCCGCCGGCGCCAGAATGCGCCGCATGACGAAGAAGACCTTCCAGACCCTTCAGGACCTGGCCGCCTGCGTCGGCCAGCAGGTGGCGACCAGCGACTGGATCACCGTGACGCAGGAACAGGTGAACCAGTTCGCCGAGGCGACGGGCGACCACCAGTGGATCCACGTCGACGTCGAGCGGGCCAAGGCCGGGCCCTTCGGCGCGCCGATCGCGCACGGCTTTCTCACGCTGTCGCTGCTGCCGAAGATCTTCGAGGCCGGCGTCGAGGTGGTCGAGTCGCGCATGGGCGTGAACTACGGCCTCAACCGCGTGCGCTTCATGTCGCCGGTGCCGGTGGGCAGCCGCCTGCGCGGCCACATGAAGCTGCTGTCGAGCGAGCCGATCGACGGCGGCGGCCTGCAGATGGTGTGGGAGACCACCATCGAGCTCGAAGGCGCCACCAAGCCGGCCTGCGTGGCCGAATCGGTGGTGCGGCGCTACCCTTAAGAAGCCGTGAACGAATCCGTCATGCCCGCTCGCCCTGCCAAAACACACCCACTCGGCGTTGCAAATGCTCGCCATAGCCCTTGCTATGGCTGCGCTTTGCGCCTTGATTGGGCGTGTTTTCGCAGTCCGCTCGGTCACGCCGAATTCATTCACAGCTTCTGAGGGCGGCGCCGCGCCCGCTCACATCGGCATGCCGATGGTGCCGTAGCTGGCCGAACCGCGGCGGGCCGCGGCCACAGCGCCGGCGCGCACGGCTTCGCGGTCGATGTTGCCGGCGGTCTGGCGCTGGACACCAGTGCCGCCGTTGCCGATCGGCTGTGCCTGGCGGGCCTGGGCCTGCACCTCGGCGCGCGAGAGCGTCGGCTGGAAGGGGGCGGGCGGGTTGGGGTTCTGTTCGCCCTGGAAGGCCTGGGCGCCGGTGGCGGCGACGAGGGCAAGGGCGGCGAGGCTGAGGGACATGCGCGTCATGGCGGACTCCTGGAAAGGTTGGACGAAGGGGCGTGGCGCACGGCGCGCCACCCTTGTCCATACGCCGCGGCCGCCGGTGCGGATTCAGCCGGGGAGGGTGTTTTCAAGCCAAATCGGCCGCAAGCCCTCGTCCTGCTTGCGCGAGCAGCTATGAATTTGATAGTGGATCGCCGAAGCCGTTCTGCCGCCAGGCTTCGAACACCGTGACCGCGACGGCATTCGACAGGTTCAGGCTGCGCTGGCCCGGCCGCATCGGCAGGCGCAGCAGCTGGGCCGGCGGGAAGCGCTCGCGCAGCTCCGGCGCGAGGCCGCGCGTCTCGGCCCCGAACACCAGCCAGTCGCCGGGCTGGAAGGCCGTGCCGTGCACGCTGCCGGTGCCACGGGTGCTCAGGCCGAAGACCCGCGCGGGATCGGGCCGGCAGGCGGCGAGGAAGGCGTTCCAGTCCGCATGGCGGCGCACCTCGGCGTACTCGTGGTAGTCGAGCCCGGCCCGGCGCAGCAGGCGGTCGTCCATCGAGAAGCCCAGCGGTTCGATCAGGTGCAAGTCGCAGCCGGTGTTGGCGGCGAGCCGGATCACGTTGCCGGTGTTGGGCGGGATCTCGGGCTCCACCAGGACGATGTGGAACATGAATGGGCGCGGGAGGGTGGGGCGCGAAGGATAGCCGCCCCGGCCGGTCGAAGGGTCAGGGGGCCGGCGTGCGCGCGAGCACCAGCGCGTCGACGTACCGGGCGCCGGCTTCGCGCAGCACCTGCGCGGCGGCGGCGAGCGAGGCGCCGGTGGTCATCACGTCGTCGACCAGCAGCACGCGGCTGCTGTCGACCTCGGCCCGGCGCAGCGGCTCGAGGGCGAAGGCCCCGCGCAGGTTGCGCAGGCGCTGGGCGCGCGGCAGGCCGGCCTGGGCGGGCGTGTCGCGCACACGCAGGAGCAGGGTGGCGTCGCAGCGGCCGGGCGCCAGCCGGCGCGCGAGCGCGAGGGCCTGGTTGAAGCCGCGCTCGCGCAGCCGCTGCGCGAAGAGCGGCATGGGCAGCACGAGTTCGGCCGCCTCCAGCGCCGGCTCGGCCCAGGGCGTGGCGCGCATCAGGGTCGCCAGCGGTGTGGCCCAGCCGGCCTCGCCCTGGAATTTGAAGCGGGCGATGCAGTCGGTCCAGGGCCAGGCATAGTCGCAGGCGGCCAGGCAGGCATCCAGCGGCGGCGGGTGGCGCAGGCAGGCGCCGCAATGCGCCACGCCCGCCGGCACGCGCAGCGCACAGGTGCGGCAGCGCGGCACCGGCTGGGCGAAGCGGGCCACGCAGGCATCGCACAGGGTGCGGGCGGGCCAGGCGTGGCAGACGGCGCACTGGCTGGGCAGGCCGCCGAGCCAGGAGCGGAACAGCCGTGCAGGAGAAAGGGTGGGCATGCCTTCCTATACTGGCGCGCTTTCGCGATGCCGGCCTCCCCGCCATTGGGGCTTGCGCCCGGCATTCGTGACCTTTTTGCCCCATGTCCATCGAATCCCACCGGCGCCCGCCGACCATCGACCCCGTGGCGGCGCAGCGCTGGTCCCGGCACGTGCCGGCCGAGGGCTCGCCCTGGCTGCATGAGGAGATCGGCCGGCGCATGGAAGATCGGCTGCAGTGGATCAAGGCACGGCCGCGCCATTGGGCCGACTGGTCACCGCTGCGTGGCGGCCTGGAGGCGCATGCCCTGGTCGCCCAGCGCTATCCCGACGCGCAGGCCTGGGTCGTCGAGCCCGAACCCGGGCTGCAGCCGGCCACCGCGCAGGCCCTGGCGTCGCCCTGGTGGAGCGCGAAGCGCTGGCGCGGCGGCCGCACGCACCTGTTCGAGCCGCTGCCCGAGGGCGGCGTCGACCTGCTCTGGGCCAACATGGCGCTGCACATGGCGGCCGACCCCGAAGCGCTCATCGGACTGTGGCACCGGCAGGTCGCGGTGGACGGCTTCCTGATGTTCTCCTGCCTGGGGCCCGACACGGTCCGTGAGCTGCGCGCGTTGCATGCCCGCCTGGGCGGGCCGCCCGCGGGCCACGAGTTCACCGACATGCACGACTGGGGCGACATGCTGGTCCACGCCGGCTTTGCCGAGCCGGTGATGGACATGGAGCGCATCGTGCTGACCTGGGGCTCGCCCGAAGCTGCACTCGCTGAACTACGCACGTTGGGCCGCAACCTGCACCCCGCGCGCTTCCCGGCGCTGCGCGGCCGCAGGTGGAAGGGCGCGCTGATGGAGGCGCTGGGCGGCCTCGCCGCGCCGGGCGAGCACGACGGCCGCATCGCGCTGACCTTCGAGGTCATCTACGGGCACGCCTTCCGGCCGGCCGCGCGGGTGTCGGTGGCGAACGAGAGCGCGGTCTCGCTGCGCGACATGAAGGCGATGCTGGGCCGCGGCCGGCCCGGCTGAGTGCCGGGGCCGGGGCCGGGGACACAGGGAAATCCCCGAGAGCGCCCGAGCCCTTGCGCACGGGCGTCGCGCAGCGGACTCACACGCGCCCCGTGCCGGTGCGCGGGCGCCGGGATCGCGGGATGCCCGCGCTACAATCCTTCGTTGCGTGAACCTCGGGGGATGGTCCCCTGACCAAAGTCCCCGGATTCCCGTCCGGCCCGGCTTGGCGCACCACCCGATCTGCTGAACTCGCACGTGCCGAATTCCGTGTTTCGCTTCGCCACCGTCTCGGGCCAGAACGTCCACTGGTTCCTGAGGCGCAACTGCTCGATCACGCCGAGCCAGCTGGGCTGGCTGTACGCGTCGTTGTGCGTGGTGTCGATGGGCATCGGGCTGGTCTTCTGGGTGCATGGCGCCCGCCTCGTGCTTCCTTTCGCCTGGCTCGAACTCGCGGCGGTCGGGCTGGCCTTCATCCTTTACGCGCGCCACGCCACCGATGGCGAACGCATCGCCCTCGAGCAGGGACGCCTGGTCGTCGAACTCGAGAACGGCGGCACCGTGGAGCGCGCCGAATTTCTGCAGCACCAGGTCCGGGTGGAACCTCAGGCCAGCGACCGTTCGCTGATCGAGGTCTCGGGCCAGGGGCGGTCGGTACGGGTGGGGCGCTACGTGCGCCCCGAATTGCGTGCTGCGCTGGCGAGGGAGATTCGCATGGCCCTGCGCGGCGCTTGAAGCGCCCAGGGGCCCGCGAGCGGCGGAGCCGGTGGATTGATTGGAAGCCTTGAAGAAGTGAACACGATGAAGAGCATTTGGACCAAGCCGGCGGCACTGCTGCTGGTGGCCGGCGCGGCGTTCAGCAGTGCGGCGCATGCGGTGAACGACCTGCCTGGCGGCCCGGCCGTGCGCCAGCTCAACCTGCCGGTGGGCGTGACCAAGATTTCCGAAGAGCAGCACTTCCTGCACAACGCCCTGCTGGTGCTGTGCAGCGTGATCTTCGTCGCCGTGTTCGCGGTGATGTTCTATTCGATCTGGAAGCACCGCAAGTCGGTGGGCCACAAGGCCGCCAACTTCCACGAGTCGGTGGTGGTCGAGGTGATCTGGACCATCGTGCCCTTCATCATCGTGATCCTCATGGCCCTGCCCGCGACCAAGGTGCTGGTGGCCCAGAAGGACACCACCAACGCCGACCTCACCATCAAGGTGACCGGCTACCAGTGGAAGTGGGGCTACGACTACATCAAGGGCGAGGGCGAGGGCCTGTCCTTCATCTCCACGCTGGACAGCTCGCACCGCGCGCTGTCCGACGCCGGCGCCAAGGGCGAGGTGCCCCCCGACTACCTGCTCAAGGTCGACAACCCGCTGGTCGTGCCCGAGAAGCAGAAGATCCGCATCATCACCACGGCCAACGACGTGATCCACGCCTTCGCGGTGCCGCAGTTCGGCATCAAGCAGGACGCGATTCCCGGCTTCGTGCGCGACACCTGGTTCCGCGCCGAGAAGGTCGGCGACTACTACGGCCAGTGCCAGGAGCTGTGCGGCAAGGAACACGCCTACATGCCGATCCACGTGAAGGTGGTCTCGGCCGCCGACTACAAGGTCTGGGTCGACACCAAGAAGAAGGAAGCCGCGGCCAAGCTCGACGACCCGACCAAGGTCTGGACGCTGCCGGACATCCTGGCGCGCGGCGAGAAGGTCTACGCCGCCAACTGCGCGGCCTGCCACCAGGCCAACGGCAAGGGCGGCGGCCCGATCAAGGCGCTCGACGGCTCGCCCGTGGTGCTCGACACCGACCATGCCAAGCAGATCCACGTGCTGCTCAACGGCCAGAACAACGGCGCGATGCCGTCCTGGAAGCAGTTGAGCGACACGGACCTCGCGGCCGTGGCCAGCTACACCAAGAACAGCTGGTCGAACAAGACCGGCCAGATCGTCCAGCCCGCCGAAGTGCTGGCCCAGCGCGGCAAGTAAGCCGCCGCCGACGACGAATAGCCAAGGAAGACAGTCCCCATGAGCGCAGTCCTCGATCCCCACGGCCACGCCGGCCACGGCGACCACGTCCACGACGAGCACCACGACCATCCGCACGGCTGGCGCCGCTGGGTGTTCGCGACCAACCACAAGGACATCGGCACGCTGTACCTGCTGTTCTCGTTCACCATGCTCATGGTGGGCGGCGTGCTGGCCCTGCTGATTCGCGCCGAGCTGTTCCAGCCCGGCCTGCAGCTGGTGAACCCGGAGCTGTTCAACCAGTTCACCACCATGCACGGCCTGATCATGGTGTTCGGCGCCATCATGCCGGCCTTCGTGGGCTTCGCGAACTGGATGATCCCGCTGCAGATCGGCGCGTCCGACATGGCCTTCGCGCGGATGAACAACTTCAGCTTCTGGCTGATGATCCCTGCCGCGTTGATGCTCGTGGGCTCGTTCTTCATGCCCGGCGGCGCGCCCGCCGCAGGCTGGACGCTCTACGCGCCGCTGACGCTGCAAATGGGCCCGTCGATGGATGCCGGCATCTTCGCGATGCACATCCTGGGCGCCAGCTCGATCATGGGCTCGATCAACATCATCGTCACCATCCTCAACATGCGCGCCCCCGGCATGACGCTGATGAAGATGCCGATGTTCTGCTGGACCTGGCTCATCACCGCCTACCTGCTGATCGCCGTCATGCCCGTGCTGGCCGGCGCGATCACCATGACGCTGACCGACCGCCACTTCGGCACCAGCTTCTTCAACCCCGCCGGCGGCGGCGACCCGGTGATGTATCAGCACATCTTCTGGTTCTTCGGCCACCCCGAGGTCTACATCATGATCCTGCCCGCCTTCGGGATCATCAGCCAGATCGTGCCGGCCTTCGCGCGCAAGAAGCTCTTCGGCTATGCCTCGATGGTGTACGCGACCAGCTCCATCGCCATCCTGAGCTTCATCGTGTGGGCGCACCACATGTTCACCACCGGCATGCCGGTGACGGGCCAGCTCTTCTTCATGTACGCGACCATGCTGATCGCGGTGCCCACGGCCGTGAAGATCTTCAACTGGATCGCGACCATGTGGCAGGGCTCGATGACCTTCGAGACCCCGATGCTGTTCGCCGTCGGCTTCATCTTCGTGTTCACGATGGGTGGCTTCACCGGCCTGATCCTCGCCGTGGCCCCGATCGACATCCAGCTGCAGGACACCTACTACGTGGTGGCGCACTTCCACTACGTGCTGGTGGCCGGTTCGCTCTACGCCATGTTCGCGGGCTACTACTACTGGGCGCCCAAGTGGACGGGCGTGATGTACAACGAGACGCGCGGCAAGATCCACTTCTGGTGGTCGCTGATCTCCTTCAACATCACCTTCTTCCCGATGCACTTCCTGGGGCTGGCCGGCATGCCGCGTCGCTACGCCGACTACCCCATGCAGTTCGCCGACTTCAACGCCATCGCCACGGTGGGCGCCTTCGGCTTCGGCCTGGCGCAGGTGTACTTCTTCCTGTTCGTCGTGCTGCCCACGATGCGCGGCAAGGGCGAACCGGCCCCGCAGAAGCCCTGGGAAGCGGCCGAAGGCCTGGAATGGGAAGTGCCGTCGCCGGCGCCCTTCCACACCTTCGAGAACCCGCCCAAGCTCGATGCGACCGCCACCAAGGTGATCGGCTGAGCCGGGAGCACGAGACGTCCATGACGCCCGAACAGAAGAGGAACAACCGCCGCATGGGGCTCACGCTGGCCTCCATCGCGCTGATTTTCTTCATCGGTTTCATCGTACGCATGGTCTGGGTGGGGCACTGATGTCTCGCCTGCGCCGCGCCAACGTCCGCATGGTCGGCAAGCTGGCCGTCGTGGCGGCTGGCATGTTCGCCTTCGGCTATGCGCTGGTCCCGCTGTACCGCGCGATCTGCGAGATGACCGGCATCAACGTGCTGGCCCGTTCCGAGCTGGAAGTGCCCGGCGGCGCCAAGGGCGGGGCTCAGGTCAAGCTGCCGGCCAACACGCAGGTCGACACCTCGCGCACCATCACCGTCGAATTCGACGCCAACGCGCGCGGCCTGTGGGAGTTCGCGCCCGCGCAGCGTTCGATGCAGGTGCACCCCGGTGAACTGCACACGGTGATGTACGAGTTCCAGAACACCCAGAACCGTCGCATGGCCGCGCAGGCGATTCCGAGCTATGCGCCGCAGCAGGCGGCGCCGTACTTCAACAAGCTTGAGTGCTTCTGCTTCAACCAGTACACGCTGGATGCCGGGGAGAAGAAGCTGTGGCCGGTCGCCTTCGTGATCGACCCCAAGATCTCGAAGGACGTGAAGACGATCACCCTGTCGTACACCTTCTTCGAGGTGGGCGGCAAGACGCCCGCCGCGCCGACCGCCGGCGCCACGCAACTGCCCGCGGAGCCGCGCTCGTGACCCAGGTCGACGACGGCAGCCCGCAAAAGAAGGCCTCCCTGTGGCGCACCGTGAAGGCGGTGGCCTGGGGCTTCTTCGGCGTGCGCAAGAACAGCGAATACCAGAAGGACATCGCCAGCCTGTCGCCCCTGCACATCGTGGCCGTGGGCTTCGTCGCGGTGCTCGTCTTCATCGGCGTGCTGGTTGCGCTGGTGAAGTTCGCCGTGGCCTGAGCCGGTGCACGGGCCCGCAATGCTTTGATTGAGTCAGAAGAGAAAGCCCAGGAGCTGAAATGAGTTCGACCACCCACGGCGCCACGCCTTACTACTTCGTGCCCGGGCCTTCGCGGCATCCGGTGATGGCGGCCATCGGCCTGTTCTTCGTCATCCTCGGTGCGGGGCAGTGGATCAACGGCCACACCTGGGGCGCCTATTCGCTGGGCTTCGGCCTGCTGTGGTGGTGGATGGTGCTGTACCAATGGTTCGGCGAGGCCGTGCGCGAGAGCGAGAGCGGCCGCTACGGCCACAAGATCGACCTGTCGTTCCGCTGGAGCATGAGCTGGTTCATCTTCTCGGAAGTGATGTTCTTCGGCGCCTTCTTCACCGCGCTGTGGTGGGCCCGCACGCATGCGCTGCCCAACCTCGGCAGCCTGGACAACGCGCTGCTCTGGCCCGACTTCAAGGCCGTGTGGCCCAGCATGCAGGCCGGTGCGACCGGCTCGCCCGCGGGCATCGTGGAGCCCTTCCAGACGGTGGGCCCGTTCTGGCTGCCGACCATCAACACCGCGCTGCTGCTGACCTCGGGCGTCACGCTGACCATCGCGCACCACGCCTTGCGTGCCGACCACCGCGCACAGTGCATCCGCTTCATGTGGCTCACGGTGCTGCTGGGCGTGGTCTTCCTCGGCGTGCAGATTTACGAGTACCACCACCTGTACACCGAACTGAACCTCAAGCTCAGCTCCGGCACCTACGGTTCCACCTTCTTCATGCTCACGGGCTTCCACGGCCTGCACGTGTTCGTCGGCATGCTGATGCTGCTGTTCATCACGCTGCGGCTGATGAAGGGCCACTTCACGCCCGAGCGGCACTTCGGCTTCGAAGGCGCGGCCTGGTACTGGCACTTCGTCGACGTGGTGTGGCTGGGCTTGTATGTCCTCGTCTACTGGATGTAAGCCAAGCGCATGACTCACAACAAAAAAAGCGCCGCAAGGCGCTTTTTTTCATGGGGCGCGTGGGGCCGCGATCCGCAGGCGGAGCGCCTGGCCTCACTTGCCGACCGGCAGGCCCCCTGGCTGGATGTACCCGAACTTCCACGCCAGCAGGATGCACAGGAACAAAAGCACCGACAGGCCGATCCGAACCGTGAGGGCGCGCGCCATGCCGCCCGACTTGGCGCGGCCGTCGCGCCCGTCCTTCAGCATGTAGAACAGCGCCCAGCCCAGGCTCGCCAGGATGCCGACGAAGGCCAGGACGACAAGGTATTTCATGACTCCCATTATCGGCCGCAGCCGCCAGCAGACCCCATGCGCGACGTGCCGCTGACCCCGCTGGACAGCAGACAGACGCGCCGCCGCAGCCGCACGCGCTTCTGGATCATGACGCTGGCCACGCTGGCGATGGTGGCGCTCACGCTGTCGCTCGGCCGCTGGCAGCTTTCGCGTGCCGCGCAGAAGGAAGCGCTGCAGGCGCGCATCGCGGCGCAGGAGGCCTTTCCTCCGCTCGACGCCTCGGCATTCCTGTCGGTCGAGGACATGCCCAGCGAACTGCACCGTCGCGTGAAGCTGCGCGGCCTGTGGATCCCCACGCAGACCGTGCTGCTGGACAACCGCCAGATGAACGGCACGCCAGGCTTCTATGTGCTCACGCCGCTGGCGCTCGAAGGCGTCGAGCAGACCGTGATGGTCCAGCGCGGCTGGGTGCAGCGCAACTTCATCGACCGCACCCAGGTGCCGGCCATCGACACGCCGGCCGGCCTGGTCGACGTCGAGGCGCGCATCGAAGCACCGCCCGCACACCTGCTGCAGCTGGGCGCCGATCCACCGGCGCAGCCCGCGTCCACGGCCGCGCCGGGCCCGGCCAAGGCAGTCGATGTAGGGGCATCGCGCATCCGGCAGAATCTGGACCTCGCCGCCTTCAAGGCCGAGACCGGGCTGCCGCTGCGCACCGACATCTCGCTGCAGCAGGTGGGCGCGGCCTCGGAAGGGCTGCAGCGCGAGTGGCCGGCGCCCGCGCTGGGCATCGAGAAGCACTACGGCTACGCCTTCCAGTGGTTCGGCCTCGCGGCCCTCCTGGTCATCCTCTATGTCTGGTTCCAACTCATCGCTCCCCGCCGCCGCCGTGGCTGACGAACCGCTCGGCCTGACGGTGCATTCCATGCCCACGGCGCGCGAAGCGATGGGGGAGCTCGACGCCGGCCGCCGCACGGCGCTGGGCCGCTGGAAGATGGTGGCCGTGCTGCTGTGCTGCGCGGCGCCGGTGATCGCCTCGTACTTCACCTATTACGTGGTACGGCCCGAAGGGCGCAGTGTCTATGGCCAGCTCGTGGATCCGCAGCGTCCCGTGCCCTCGGTCGTGGCCCGCGCACCCGACGGTGCCGAGGTCAACCTGCAGAGCCTCAAGGGCCAGTGGCTGCTCGTCGCGGTGGCCGGCGCCTCGTGCGATGCGCTGTGCGAACAGCAGCTGTACCTGCAGCGCCAGCTGCGCGAAACCCTGGGCCGCGAGAAGGACCGCGTCGACCGCGTCTGGCTGGTGTCCGACGCGGCGCCGATCCCCGATCGCCTGGCCAACGGCCTGCACGGCGCCACCGTGCTGCGCGTACCGGCCGCGCAGATCGCGCAATGGCTGGCGCCCGAGGCCGGCCACGCCATCGGCGAGCACCTCTACGTGGTCGATCCCATGGGCAACTGGATGATGCGCTTCCCAGCCCGCATGGACGTGTCCGGCGCGGCCAAGGCCAAGCGCGACCTCGACCGCCTGCTGCGCGCCTCGTCCTCGTGGGACGAGGCCGGGCGTTGACCGACCGGTGCCAGCGATGAGCAGCAGCAGCCAGCCCCTCTACGACCTCGCGCCGATCGCCTGGCTGCTGGCGGTGGGCGTGCTGCTGGCCGTCGGGCCGGTGGCGTGGGTGTGGTGGCGCCATGCGGGCACGGGGCCCGCTCGGCGCTTGCACGCGCTCACCGTGCTCACGCTCTTCCTGACCTTCGACCTCACGCTCTTCGGCGCCTTCACCCGGCTCACCGATTCGGGTCTGGGCTGCCCCGACTGGCCGGGCTGCTATGGCAACGCCAGCCCGCTGGGTGCGCGACACGAGATCGCCATGGCCCAGGCGGCGCAGCCGACCGGCCCCGTCACCCATTCCAAGGCCTGGGTGGAGATGGTCCACCGCTACCTGGCCACCGGCGTCGGCGCGCTGATCCTGGTGCTGGCCGTCGCGACCTGGGTCGCGCGGCGGCGCCAGCGCGTCTCGCCGGTGAGCCATGAGCAGCTGGTTCTGTCCTTATGGTGGCCGGCAGCCACGCTGGTCTGGGTCTGCCTGCAGGGCGCATTCGGTGCGTTGACCGTCACCTGGCGCCTCTACCCGGCCATCGTCACGCTGCACCTGCTGGGCGCGGTGGTGCTGCTGGCGCTGCTGTGCATCCAGGCCGTGCGCTACCGGCAGGCGGCCGAGGGGCGCCTGCCCACCGCCGTGCCGAACGGCCTGCGCGCGCTGTTGTGGGTCGGCGCCGCGTTGCTGCTGCTGCAGATCGCCCTGGGCGGCTGGGTCAGCACCAATTACGCGGTGCTGGCCTGCACCCAGTTCCCGACGTGCCAGGGCAGCTGGTGGCCGCCCATGAACTTCTCGCAGGCCTTCGAGATCTGGCGCGAACTGGGCGAAACCAAGGCCGGCGTGCCCCTGGAGTTCGCGGCGCTCACGGCGATCCACTACACGCACCGGCTGGCGGCCTACCTGGTGTTCGCCGTGCTGGGTGTCCTGGCATTCAGGTTGATGCGCCTGGCCGCGCTGCGCGCCCAGGGCCGGTGGCTCGCAGGGCTGGCGCTGCTGCAACTGGCCACCGGCCTGGGCAACGTGCTGCTGGGCTGGCCACTGGTCGCCGCCGTGTTGCACACCGGCGGCGCCGCCGCCATGGCGGTGGTGCTGACCTGGTCGCTGTGCGAGAGCCGGCGCAAAGCCGCAGGCGCGCGCTCGCCGCTCGCCCATGTGCCGCCGCCCTCGCGCCGACTGGAGGCGGTCCGATGAGCGCCCCCATCGCCCACAGCACCCCGATGGCCAGCGTGCTACGCCAGTTCTACGCGCTGACCAAGCCGCGGGTGGTGCAGCTGATCGTCTTCTGCGCGCTCATCGGCATGGTGCTCGCCGTGCCGGGCGTGCCGTCGATGGACGACGTCTGGCGCGCCTTCATCGCCTGCTTCGGCATCTGGCTAGTGGCAGGCGCGGCCGCGGCCTTCAACTGCCTGGTCGAGAAGGGCATCGACGCCAAGATGAAGCGCACCGCCTGGCGCCCCACGGCGCGCGGCGAGCTGAGCGACCGGCAGACGCTGCTGTTCTCGGCCGGCCTGTGCCTGCTCGGCTCGGCGATTCTCTGGTTCGCCGTCAACCCGCTGACCATGTGGCTGACCTTCGCCACCTTCGTCGGCTATGCCGTCATCTACACCGTGGTGCTCAAGCCGCTGACGCCGCAGAACATCGTGATCGGCGGCGCCTCGGGTGCCATGCCGCCGGTGCTGGGCTGGGCGGCGATGACGGGCGAGGTCGGGCCGGAGGCGCTGATCCTGTTCCTCATCATCTTCCTGTGGACGCCGCCGCACTTCTGGGCGCTGGCGCTGTACCGCGTCGAGGACTACCGCAAGGCCGGGCTGCCCATGCTGCCGGTCACGCACGGCAACGAGTTCACGCGGCTGCAGATCCTGCTCTACACGCTGATCCTGTTCGCCGGCTGCCTCATGCCCTTCATCTACGGCATGAGCGGCTGGCTGTACCTGGCGGTCGCCTTCGCCGTCAGCATCGGTTTCTGCGGCTACGGCTTCGCGCTGTGGCGGCGCTACTCCGACGCGCTCGCACGCAAGACCTTCCGCTTCTCGCTGATCCACCTGAGCGTGCTGTTTGCCGCACTGCTGATCGACCACTACATCAAGTGACCACCCCCAGTCTTCGCGCACTGCGTGTCGCTCGCCAACCCCCTCAAGGGGCACACGCAGCGGCCCGGCAAAGCCGGTTCCACGCGCGTTCTGATATGGCCTGCTCCGCGGCCGACAGCGTCTTTGGACTGGCTCAACCACCGGCGAATCATGGCGTCATAGGTCTTAGACATGCACAAGCGAAATGCTCTTAAATTGATAGCTGGTGGCGCAGGCTGGGCGGGCGCTGCAAGCCTTTTCGGCTTCAGTCTCGCGGGCTGCAGCGAATCGAAGCCTACCTTCAACGCGGTCGACCTCACGGGCGCCGAATACGCCCGCGACTTCAAGCTCACCGACATGAACGGCCAGGTGCGCACCCTGGGCAACTTCAAGGGCAAGGTGGTCGTCGTCTTCTTCGGCTATGCCCAGTGCCCGGACGTGTGCCCCACCACCATGACCGAGATGGCGCAGGTCAAGCAGAAGCTGGGCAAGGACGGCGACAAGCTGCAGGTGGTGTTCATCACCGTCGACCCCGAGCGCGACACGCCCGAGATCATGAAGGCGTACATGGGCGCCTTCGATCCGGCCTTCGTCGCCCTGATCCCCACGCCCGAGCAGCTCGCCGCCGTCGCGAAGGACTTCAAGGTCTACTACAAGAAGGTCGACGGCAAGACGCCCACCAGCTACTCGATGGACCACTCGGCCGCCCAGTACATCTACGACCCGCAAGGGCGCCTGCGCCTGTATGCGCGTTACGGCGCCGGGGTCGACCCGATGGTGGCAGACATCAAGGCGCTGCTGGCCTCCAGCGCGGCCTGATCGGCGCATCGCCAGCCGCCATGTCGGTCGAGCACCTGCGCGCGCGCAAGGGCGCGTTCCGCATCGCGCTGATCCCGCCCGAGGTGCTGGGCGCGCTGAACGACGGCCTGCTCGAAACCGTCAACCTCAACGAGTTCCTGGCCCTGGACACCCCGCGCCTGGCCCGCGCGGTGGCCGGGCAGATCGGGCTCGACCCCGCGCACGAGCGCCTGGCCGACACACTGGCCATGCTCGACGCCTTCAAGCCCATGCAGCGCCACACGCACATCGCGCGGGCGCTGTACGACCTGACGGCCGCACACCCCGAGCGCGACGCCATCGCCCAACGCTTGGCCACGCATCCCAGCGATGTGGCGCGCAGCTGGGCCGTGCAGTGGGTGCAAGTCGCCGGCCTGCCGCTGGCAGCGCGCCTGCAGGCCGTGCGCCGCTTCGCCGCCGACCCGCACTTCGGCGTGCGCGAGTTCGCTTGGATGGCGGTGCGCGACGCCGTGATCGGCGATGTCGACGCCGCCATCGCCGCGCTCGTGCCCTGGACGGGCGATGTCGACGAGAACATCCGCCGCTTCACCAGCGAGCTGACGCGCCCGCGGGGCGTGTGGTGTGCGCCCATCCCGGCGCTGCAGCGCGAACCGTGGCGCGCACTGCCGCTGCTGGAGTTGCTGCGCGCCGATGGCAGCCGCTACGTGCAGAACTCGGTCGCCAACTGGCTCAACGACGCCAGCAAGGGACAGGGCCCGTGGGTGCAGGCCCTGGCAGAGCGCTGGCTGGCCGAGAGCGACACGCCGGCCACGCGCTACATCGTCAAGCGGGCGCTGCGGACGCTATCGAAACCATAGCTGCGTGGGCCCGATCGGTGGGCCTTGTGGCGTGATTTGGGCTTGAACGCGGACTCCCGTACGCGAAGGGCGCAAAGGTTTCGCGAAGGACGCGAAGAAACATCCTTTCTTGGATTTCCTTTTGCGTCCTTCGCGTGACTTTCGCGCCCTTCGCGTACGGGAGTCCGAATTGAAAAAGCCCGGCACAGGGCCGGGCTCTTCAACCGACAGGAAGGCTGCGATCAGGCGTACGCCGCCAGCGCCTTCTTCATCTTCTTCATCGCCGCCGCTTCGATCTGGCGGATACGCTCGGCCGAGACGCCGTAGTCGGCCGCCAGTTCGTGCAGCGTCATGCCGCCCGAGCCGTCGTCGTTCACCTTGAGCCAGCGCTCCTCGACGATGCGGCGGCTGCGGTCGTCCAGCGCTTCCAGCGCGGTGGCGATGCCGTCGCTCGACAGCCGGTCGCGCTGGCGCGATTCGAGCTGCGCGGTCGGCTCCTGCGAGGCGTCGGCCAGGTACGCGATCGGGCCGTAGGTGTCCTCGCCATCGTCGGCCGGGCCCGGGTCGAGCACCACGTCGCCGCCCGACAGGCGGGTCTCCATCTCGATCACTTCCTCGGGCTTGACGTTCAGCTTGCGCGCCACCTCACCGATCTCGTCGGTGTTCAGCGTCTCGCGGTGCGTCTCGGCATCCGCCGCGGCGGCGTCGGCCTTGAAACCCTGCTTCATCGAGCGCAGATTGAAGAACAGCTTGCGCTGGGCCTTGGTCGTCGCGACCTTGACCATGCGCCAGTTCTTCAGGATGTACTCGTGGATCTCGGCCTTGATCCAGTGCATGGCGTAGCTCACCAGCCGCACGCCCTGGTCCGGGTCGAAACGCTTCACGGCCTTCATCAGGCCGACATTGCCTTCCTGGATCAGGTCGCCGTGCGGCAGCCCGTAGCCCAGGTACTGGCGAGAGATCGAGATGACCAGGCGCAGGTGCGACAGGATCAGCGCCCCCGCAGCTTCCAGGTCGTTGTGGTCACGCAGCCGGCGCGCGAAGCCTTGCTCTTCCTCGAGGGTGAGCAGGGGCAGCCGGTTGGCGGCAGAGATGTAGGCGTCCAGATTGCCGAGCGAAGGCACCATGGCCCACGGATTGGCCACGGCCAACTGGTTGGCAGAAGATCCAGACAGGCTTGTCATAGGGGAAACTCCTTGGTTGGCATTCATATTAGCACTCGGTTAGAGGGAGTGCTAAAGCGGGAGTTCCCAATAAAACGTATCGGGTCGATAGTTTTTGTCGAACTCCCGTCAGGCCCGGATCCCCAGCTTCGCCAACCCCAGCCCGGCAACGAACAGCGGACCCACGTAAAGGTATTGGAGGTCCTCGAAGAAGGAAGGTTTCCTGCCTTCGATCTTGTGGCCGACGAACTGGAAGATCCAGCCCACCACGAAGATGGCCGCCGACACCGGCAGCACCAGGCTGCCCAAGGCGTGGACGGCGGCCAGCAGCACGGCGGTCCAGGCCAGCATCACCGCAAAGAACACCGGCGAGCGCAGCAGCGCGTAATACACGAGGCTGGCCGCCACGAAGGCATACGCCACCCAGGGGTGGATGGCGAACAGCAGGCCGACGATGCTGAGCATGATGGCCGGAATGGCCACGACATGGATCAGCTCGTTGGTCGGGTGGCGGTGGCTTTCGGCGTAGTGGGCCAGCAGGCGGTCCACCCGGCGGCGTGGGGCGGCGTCTTCCAGCGGGGCGGCGATGGTGTCCATGGGCTTTTCCTGAATGCTGCGGCGCGGGGGCCGCCAATAAGTCACGTCCTGGGTCGATGTGAAACGAAAGTCAACATTTCGTCGATTTTTCACTCGCGGCGGCGCGCTGTCGGGCGCACAGTACGCCTTGCCGGCACCGGACACAAGTCTTCGTCCTCCGGCACTCACGAGGAGCGAGGGAGTGGAAGCCTTCATGGACAAATTGATCATCACCAGTCGCCAGGGCGGGCGCAAGCTGGTCGACCTGGATCGTCCCCGCATGACCATCGGCCGTGCGCCGGGCAGCGACCTGCCGGTCGAGACGCCGCTGGCCAGCCGCGTGCATGCGTTGCTGTCGGCGCGCAGCGACGGCGTCTACGTCAGCGACCTGGACAGCAGCAACGGCACCTTCGTCAATGGCCGCAAGATCGAGCGGCACCTGCTGCGCCACCGCGACGTGATCCGCGTTGGCGACTGGGACATCCGCTACATCGACGGCAACGTCGAGCCCCAGCGCGAGACGACGGTCGCCCCGGCGATCTGATCCGCCGCCGCGCAGCGGCGGCTTTCTTCTTCAACCCGCCAGCGCCTGCGCGAACTCGCGCGCGTCGAAGGTTTCCAGGTCTTCCAGCTTCTCGCCCACGCCGATGAAGTAGACCGGCACCGGCTTCTTGCCAGGCTGGGCCTTGGCCCGCTCCACCCCCCATTGCGCGATGGCACACAGCACGCCACCCTTGGCGGTGCCGTCGAGCTTGGTCACCACCAGGCCCGTGAGGTCCAGCGCCTCGTCGAAGGCCTTGACCTGCTGCAGGGCGTTCTGCCCGGTGTTGCCGTCGATGACCAGCAGCACCTCGTGCGGTGCCGTGGCATCGGCCTTCGTCACCACGCGCTTGATCTTCTTCAGCTCGTCCATCAGGTGCAGCTGCGTCGGCAGGCGCCCGGCGGTGTCGACCAGCACCACGTCCTTGCCGCGGGCCTTGCCGGCGTTCACGGCGTCGAAGCTCACGGCGGCCGGGTCGCCGCCTTCCTGGCTCACGATCTCGACCAGGTTGCGGTCGGCCCAAACGGCGAGCTGCTCGCGGGCCGCGGCGCGGAAGGTGTCGGCCGCAGCCAGCAGCACGGTGCAGCCTTCGTTGGCCAGGTGCTTGGTCAGCTTGCCGATGGAAGTCGTCTTGCCGGCGCCATTCACGCCCGCGACCATGATCACCGTCGGCGTGTGGCGTCCCACTTCGAGCGGCTTCTCCAGCGGCTTGAGCACTTCGGCCACGGCGTCGACCAGCAGGGCGCGCACCTGCTCGGGCCGGGTCGCACTGGCGGCCCACACGCGGTCGCGCAGGTCCTGAAGGATGTGGGCGGCCGCCGGGATGCCGGTGTCGGCCATCAGCAGCGCGTCTTCCAGCTGCTCGTACAGCTCGTCGTCGATGGTGGCGTTGACGAACACGGCCTGGATGCCGCTGCCGGTCTTCTTGAGGCCCGACTTGAGCCGGTTCATCCAGCCCTGGCGCTCGGGCGCGGGGGCGGGCGCCGGGGCCGGTGCGGGCATGCGGGCTGGTGGTGCCGCCAAAGGCGCAGGTGGGGCGACCACTGGCGTCGGCGCTGCGGCCGGCGCAGGGGCGGGGGCAGGTGAGGGTGCCGGCGTCGCCACCGGTGCGGGCGCCGGCGCCGCCGCGGGAGCCGGCGCCTCGGCCGCCTTGCCGCCGCCGAACCAGCTCGATGGCGAGAACACCGAGCGCGTGGCGGGTGCGTCGGCCGGGGCGGGCGCGGGTGCGGCAGGCGCATCCGACGACGGGGCCGGCGCGGATGGCGAGGGGGCCTCGGCCGGCGGCGCCTTTTTCTTGAAGAAACTGAACATTCGGGGGATTTCTAGAATCCGATCGATTCTATGAAACACCCCTCGCCACGCCGTTTCACGGCCGGCGTGGCGCTGCTGGCGGCCCTGGCCGGTCCGCTCGCGTCCGTCGCGCTCGCCCAGGCTCCGTCGCCCTCCCCGACGCCGGCCGCCCCGTCCTCCCTTCCCACCGCGTCCGTCAAGCCCGTCCAGTACACCCTGGCCAACGGCATGACGCTGATCGTCCAGCCCGACCGGCGCGCCCCCACCGCGGTGCAGATGCTGTGGGTGCGCGTGGGTTCGGTCGACGAGGTGGACGGCACCTCGGGCGTGGCCCACGTGCTCGAACACATGATGTTCAAGGGCACGGCCACGCTCAAGCCAGGCGAGTTCTCACGCCGCGTGGCCGCGCTGGGCGGGCGCGAGAACGCCTTCACCACCCGCGACTACACCGGCTACTACCAGCAGATCCCGGCCGAGAGGCTGGAAGACGTGATGAAGCTGGAGTCCGACCGCTTCGCCCACAACCAGTGGCCCGACGACGAGTTCAAGCGCGAACTGGAGGTGGTGAAGGAAGAGCGCCGCATGCGCACCGAGGACCAGCCGCGCGCCCTCCTGGGCGAGCAGCAGAACGCGGCCGTGTTCATCGCCTCGCCCTACCACCGCCCGGTGGTCGGCTGGATGAGCGACCTCGACGCCATGACGCCGCAGGACGCGCGCGCCTTCTTCCAGCGCTGGTACGTGCCGGCCAACGCCGCCGTGGTGGTGGCGGGCGACGTCGACCCCGAGCGCGTCCGCGCCCTGGCGGAGAAGTACTACGGCGGCATCCCCGCGCGCGCGGTGCCCGAGCGCAAGCCGCGCACCGAGCCGCCGCAGCGCGGCATCCGCCGCATCGAGTTCAAGGCCCCGGCCGAGCAGGCCTACGTGTCGCTGGCCTTCCGGGTGCCGCAGATGGAGCAACTCGACAGCCCCACCGACGCCTGGGCGCTGGTGGTGCTGTCGGCGGTGCTCGACGGCTACACCGGCTCGCGCCTCGACCGCACGCTCACGCAGGGCCCGGGCCGCGTGGCCGACAGCGTCGGTGCCGGCTACGGCTTTGCCGGCCGCGGGCCGCAGCTGTTCCAGCTGGTCGGCGTGCCAGCCGCCGGCCAGACCACCGAGACGGTCGAGGCGGCGCTGCGCGCCCAGGTCGCGCGCATCGCCAAGGAGGGCGTGGGCGCCGCGGAGCTGGCCCGGGTCAAGACGCAATGGGTGGCCAGCGAGACCTACAAGCGCGATTCGGTCATGGCCCAGGCGCGCGAACTCGGCAGCAACTGGGTGCAGGGGCTGCCGCTGGATGCGAGCGAACGCATCGTCAAGCACCTGCTGGCCGTCACGCCCGAACAGGTGCAGGCGGTGGCCGCCAAGTACTTCGGCGACGACCAGCTCACCGTCGCCACGCTGCGGCCCCTGCCCATCGACCCGAACGCCCGGCGCGGCCGCGGTTTCGCCGCCCCGCAGGGAGAGATGCGATGAACCGCCCCACACTTTCGTTTGCTATGAAAAATGTAGCTGTTCACGCAGCACTGGCGGCGGCTGCAGCCCTTTTCGGCTTGAATGCGCAGGCCGGCGTGCCGATCGAGCGCTGGCAGCTGTCCAACGGCGCGCAGGTCTACATGGCGGCGACCGACGCGCTGCCGATCGTCGACGTGCAGATCGACTTCGACGCCGGCAGTCGGCGCGACCCGCCCGCGCAGGCGGGTCTGGCCGGCGTGACGGCCGGCATGGTCGAGAAGGGCGTGAAAGGCGAGGGCTGCCGCCCGCCGGTGGGCAATGCGCCCGCCGCGTGCGCCACGCCGGCCCTCGACCAGAACCAGCTCGGCGAAGCTTGGGCCGACCTGGGGGCCGAGTTCGACGTCGGCGCCAGCGCCGACCGCATGAGCTTCACGCTGCGCAGCCTGGCCGACCCGGCGCTGCTGGCCAAGGCCGTGGCGCTGGCCGCGCGCGAGATCGGCGAGCCGTCCTTCCCCGACGACGTGTGGCAGCGCGAGCGCGAGCGTCTGTCCGCCGCCATCCGCGAGAGCAACACCAAGCCCGGCACGATCGCCAGCCGCACCTTCGGCCGCGACGTGTACGGCGGCCATCCCTACGGCGACGACGCGACCGAGGCCACGCTGGCCGCGATTTCCACCGCCGACATGCGCGCGCGCTACGCCCAGACCATCCTGCCGTGCCGGGCCAAGCTCACGGTGGTGGGCGCCGTCACCCGCGTGCAGGCCGAGCGCATCGCTACCGACCTGCTGGCGCGGCTGCCGGCGACGAATGGCGCCTGCCCCGCGCTGCCGCCCGTGGCCGAAGTGCCGCCACTCGCCAAGGCCGTCGTCGAACGCATCCCCTTCGACTCGGCGCAGGCCCACGTGTTCATCGGCCAGCCCGGCTATGCACGCCGCAACCCCGACCACTTCGCGCTCACGCTGGGCAACTACATCCTGGGCGGTGGCGGATTCGTCTCGCGCCTGACGGACGAGGTGCGCGAGAAGCGCGGGCTGGCCTACAGCGTCTACAGCGGCTTCTCGCCGGGGCTGCATGCGGGCGCCTTCCGCGTCGGCTTCCAGACCCGGCCCGACCAGGCCGACGAAGCCGTGAAGGTGGCGCAGGACGTGCTCGCGAAGTTCGTCGCCGACGGCCCGACCGAGGCCGAACTCAAGGCCGCCAAGGACAACCTCATCGGCGGCTTCCCGCTGCTCATGGACAGCAACCGCAAGCTGCTGGGCAACGTCGCCAACATCGCCTGGAACGACCTGCCGCTGGATTACCTCGACACCTGGACGGCGAAGATGAATGCGGTGACCGTGGCCGACATCAAGGCCGCTTTTGCGCGCACGCTGCAGCCGCAGAAGATGGTGACGGTGGTGGTGGGCGGCGCCGAGCCATCCGCCAAAAAGTAGGACCTGCTTTCGTCATCCCGCCAAGGGAACCGGGCCACGACGCCCGCCTGGCGGGCGCATCCGGCCATCGATGTCGTGGTGAAGTGGATGGCCTGCTTCAGTGCAACGCTGCCCGTGCCGCCCGCACCACGGCGGCCGTGAGCGCGGCCAGCAGCGTCGACGCGGCGCGCGCATGCTGCCAGTACAGCGGCACGTCCAGCACCGCGCCCGGCACCAATTCGACGAGGCTGCCCTCGGCCAGGGCCGGCGCGGCCAGTGCGGCCGGATGCAGGCCCCAGCCCATGCCGGCCCGTGCCGCCTCCACGAAGGCGTGCGAGGAGGGCAGCCGGTGCTGCGGCAGCACCACCGCACGGTGGCACACGCGCCGCGCCCAGCGCGCCTGCAGCTGATCTTTATGGTCGAAGAGCAGGCTCGGCGCCTCGGCCAGCGAGCGCGCGCCCACGCCCTGCGCGAAGTGGCGGGCGATGAAGTCCGGGCTGGCGGCCGCCACATAGCGCATCGCGCCCAGCGGCTGCACGCTGCAGCCCGCGGCCGGCTGGGCCAGCGCCGTCACGGCGGCCAGCACGGCGCCGCTGCGCAGACGCTCGGCGGTGTGGTCCTGGTCGTCGACGGCGATGTCCAGCAGCACCGGCGTCTGCGCCGCGAATGCGGCAACGCCCGGGGTGAACCAAGTCGCGAGGCTGTCGGCGTTGACGGCCACGGGCAAGGTCGCGCGGGCGGGCGCTGCGCCGTCGGCATCGAGCGCGGGCAGGGCGGCGCCCAGGTCGTGCTCCATGAGCCGCACCTGCTCGACGTGCTGGCACAGGCGACGCCCGGCGTCGGTCGCCGTGCAGGGCTGGCCCCGGACCACCAGCGCGCCGCCCATGCGCTCCTCCAGCAACCGCACCCGTTGCGACACCGCCGAGGGGCTCACGTGCAGCGCGCGGGCTGCGCGCTCGAAGCTCCCCTCGCGGACGACGGCGTGCAGGGCGGCCAGGGCGGCGTAATCGAGCATGGATGAAGCCAAACTGAATCGAGTAAAGGAAATTCAGTTTGTCTTCATCGCGTGCCGGCGGCAAGCTCGGCCCCCGATGACTGCTGCTTCCTTTCTTCTCGCCTTCGGCCAGGGCCTGCTGTTGAGCCTGGGCCTCATCGTCGCCATCGGCGCGCAGAACGCATTCGTGCTGCGCCAGGGCCTGCGGCGCGAGCATGTGGGCGAGGTCGTGATGTTCTGTGCGCTGGCCGATGCCGTGCTGGTGGCCGCGGGCGTGGCCGGCATGGCGCAGCTCCTGGCTGGGCGGCCGGACCTGGCGCGCGCGCTCGCCATGGCGGGCGCAGCCTTCCTCGCCGGCTATGGCCTGCGCGCCCTCTGGCGCAGCCGGCGCGGCGACGCGCTGCGTGCCGAGGCGGACCGCCCGGCCTTGCCGCGCGGCGCGGTGCTGGCACAGGCCGCCGCCTTCACGCTGCTGAACCCGCACGTCTACCTCGACACCGTGCTGCTGGTCGGCAGCATCGGCGCGCAGCATGCGCCGCTGCAGCGCCTCGCCTTCGTCGCGGGTGCTGCGCTGGCGAGTGCCGGCTGGTTCGTGGCGCTGGGCTACGGCGCGCGCCTGCTGGCGCCGCTCTTCGAACGGCCCCGGGCCTGGCAGGTGCTCGACGCCGGCATCGGGCTCACGATGCTGGCGCTGGCGGCGGGGCTGCTGACGCGCGCGCTCGCTTAAGCTCGCCGCATGCCCCGTTCTTCTCCCAAGCCTGCCGTCAAGAGCGCCCGCCCGCACGAGGTCCGCATCATCGGCGGCCAGTGGCGCCGCACCCGCCTGGCCGTCGCCGACAGGCCCGGCCTGCGCCCCACGCCCGACCGTGTGCGCGAGACGCTGTTCAACTGGCTCGCCAGCCTGGCCGGCGCCACGGGCGGCGAGCTGCCCGGCTGGCATTGCATCGACGTCTTCGCCGGCACCGGCGCGCTGGGCTTCGAGGCCGCGTCGCGCGGCGCCGCCGTGGCCCTGCTGTGCGAGCAGGACGCAGCCCTCGTCGCGCAGATGAAGGCGACGCGCGAGAAGCTGCAGGCCGAGGCCGTGCGTGTCGAGCGCGGCGATGGCGTGGCCCAGCTCGAGCGCGCGCCTGCCGGGCAGTGGCATGCCGTCTTCATCGATCCGCCCTTCGACCAGGCCGCGCTGTACGAGCGCAGCCTGCGTGCCGTGGCGCGCGTGCTGCGGCCCGGCGGCGTGGTGTACCTGGAAGCTGCGCGCGCCTGGAGCGACGAGGAGCTCGCCCCCTTCGGCCTGTCGGTCTACCGGCACCTCAAGGCCGGCGTGGTGCATGCGCACCTGCTGCGCGCGGCCGGCAGCGCCTGAGATCGCTGGAGAACCCGCGCGACAGCGCGGCATGTTGCGCCGCAAGGTGGCGTACATAATGCGCCCGAACGACGAACCCGGTCCCCAGCAGGAGGAACTCATGACATCCAACGTGATCGCGGTCTATCCCGGCACCTTCGATCCCATGACGCTCGGTCACGAGGACGTGGTGCGGCGCGCGACGCAGCTGTTCTCCAAGGTGATCGTGGCGGTGGCCGCCGGCCACCACAAGAAGGCGCTGTTCACGCTGCAGGAGCGCATCGACATGGCCCGCGAGGTCGCGCGGCCCTACGGCGAGACGGTCACCGTCGAGAGTTTCTCCGGCCTGCTGCGCGACTTCGTGGTCGCGCGTGGCGGCAAGGCCATGGTGCGCGGGCTGCGGGCCGTGACCGACTTCGACTACGAGTTCCAGCTGGCCGGCATGAACCGCACGCTCATGCCCGAGGTCGAGACGGTGTTCCTCACGCCCCAGGACAAGTACCAGTTCATCTCCAGCACCTTCGTGCGCGAGATCGCCGTGCTCGGCGGCGAGGTCGGCAAGTTCGTCTCGCCGCACGTGGAGCAGCGGCTCGCGGCCAAGGTGCGCAGCCTCGGGCGGGAGTGAGCTTGGCCGACCGAGCGGCCGGCCCCGCGCCACGCGTGCACGCTTTGGGCGACGCAGCGCTCCTGGTCGAACTGCCACCGCCCGCCACGCTCGCTGTCCAGCGCAAGGTCTGGGCGCTCGGCCAGGCCGCGCAGGCCTGGCCCGAGGTGGGCGAGGTGCTGCCGGGCATGAACAACCTCACGCTGCTGTTCGACCCCGAGCGCATCGACGCCGGCGAACTGGAGCTGCGCGTGCTCACCCTCTGGCCTGAACTGGGTGAGTCCGCCGCGGGGGAGGCCCGCACGGTGCAGATCCCGGTGGCCTACGGCGGCGAGCATGGGCCCGACCTGCACGACGTGGCCCGCCACACCGGCCTGCCGGCCGACGAGGTGGTGCGCCGCCACGCCGCGGGCGACTACGTGGTGTACCTGCTGGGCTTCCTGCCCGGCTTCGCGTTCATGGGTGGCCTCGCGCCCGAACTGGCCACGCCGCGCCGCAGCGAGCCGCGCACGGCGGTGCCGGCGCGGTCCGTGGGCATCGGCGGTGCGCAGACCGGCATCTACCCGCTGGTGTCGCCCGGCGGCTGGCAGCTCATCGGCCGCACGCCGCTGGCGCTGTTCGACCCGCAGGCGGCCGATCCCACCCTGCTGCGTCCGGGCGACCGCGTGCGCTTCGTCGTGGAGAGCGTCGAGTTGTGAGCGGCACCCTCGTCGTTCACAGGCCGGGCATGCTCGCCTCGGTCCAGGACCTGGGCCGCGAAGGCCTGCGCCAGCTCGGCATCTGCCCCGGCGGCGCGCTCGACACGCTGGCGCTGCGCCTGGCCAACCGCCTCGTCGGCAACCCCGAGGGTGCGGCCGGCCTCGAGCTGACGATGGGCAATGCCGAATTGCGCTTCGAGTCCGACACCCGCATCGCCTACCTCGGCAGCGACTTCGACGCGCGGCTGGACGAGCAGCCGCTGCACCCCGGCTGGAGCGTGCCCGTGCGCGCCGGCCAGCGGCTGCGCTTCGGCGGCGCCAACCGCGTGGCGGCTTCGGCCGGCCTGCGCAGCTGGCTGGCGGTGGCCGGCGGCATCGACGTGACGCCCATGATGGGCTCGCGCAGTACCGACCTCAAGGCCGGCTTCGGCGGGCACGAGGGGCGTGCGCTGAAGAAGGGCGACCGGCTGCCCCTCGGCGCGTCGGGCCTGACCGAGGCGCAGCGGGCGCGTCGCGCCTTCGGCGTGCGCGGACCCGATCCGTGGCGCGACGAGGGCGCCGACGCGCCTGTGGCGCCGGCCGGCGACGACGGTGCCACCGTGCTGCGCGTCATGGCCGGGCCCGAAGCCCATCAGTTCACCGCCGCATCGCGCGCCGCCTTCCACGCCGCCGCCTGGCGCATCACGCCGCAGAGCAACCGCATGGGCAGCCGCCTCGAGGGCCCGGCGCTGCAGCGCGAGGCGGCGGGCGACATGCTCTCGGCCGGCGTCGTGCCCGGCACCGTGCAGGTCCCGCCTTCGGGCCAGCCCATCATCCTCATGGGCGACGCACAGACCACGGGCGGCTACCCGCGCATCGCCGTGGTGATCCGCGCCGACCTGTGGAAGCTCGCGCAGGCGCCGCTGGGCGGGCTGCTGCGCCTGATCGGGGTCGACGCCCCCGCCGCACTGGCCGCCTGGCAGGCGCAGAAGCGCTATCTCGCGTCGGTGGAGCAGGGGCTGGCGGCCATGGGGTGGCCGTCGCAGAATTGATCGCCTGACAAGCGGACAGCCGAACGCAGAGGGCGCGAAGGATTCGCAGAGGCCGCAGAAAAAGGCCGAACTTCTTCTTTTCAGCGGTTTTCTCTGCGCGCTTTGCGCAACCTCTGCGCCCTCTGCGTTCGGCTGTCCGGTCCCGTTTTTCTCACCCTGAATAACCCCATGCAAATCGACCTCAACGCCGATCTCGGCGAAGGCGCCGGCAACGACGAGGCGCTGCTCGCGCTCGTGAGCTCGGCCAACATCGCCTGCGGCTGGCACGCCGGTGACGCGAAGACCATGCGCCAGTGCGTGCGCTGGGCCATCGACAACGGCGTGGCCATCGGCGCGCACCCGAGCTTCCCCGACCGTGAGAACTTCGGCCGCAGCGCCATGCAGCTGCCGCCGGACGAAATCGTCGCCAACATGCTCTACCAGATCGGCGCACTGGCCGCGATCGTGAAGGCCGAGGGCGGCACGCTGGTCCACGTCAAGCCGCACGGCATGCTCTACAACCAGGCCGTGAAGGAGCCCGAGCTGGCCGCGGCCCTGTGCGAGGCGGTGCGCAAGTTCGACCCCTCGCTCAAGTTCTTCGGCCTGGCCGGCAGCGGCATGATCGAGGCCGCGCGCCGCGCCGGCCTGACGCCGGTGGAAGAGGTCTTCGCCGACCGCGGCTACATGCCCGACGGCAGCCTGGTGCCGCGCAGCCAGCCTGGCGCGCTGATCGAGGACGAGGAGGCCTCGCTGGCGCAGACGCTGTCGCTGGTGCGCGACCACCAGGTGACGGCGATCGACGGCAGCACGGTGGCGGTGAACGCGCAGAGCGTGTGCCTGCACGGCGACGGCGCACATGCGCTCGCCTTTGCGAAACGCATCCGCGAGCGGCTCACGGCCGAGGGCATCGCGATCACGCCGCTGGCCTGAGCGCGCCGCGCGCTGTCGGCCGCCCCGGCCGGTGCACGCCGACCCCGTCGATGTGACGGATGCCCTTGCCTCCCTGACCGGTCGCTCTTACAAGCGGGCGATCAAAAAGAAGTTCAGGGAGTTAACTCATGGAACTGCGCGACATCGCAGTGACCGTACGCGAGCTGGCGCACGGCGGGTTCGGCTGGGTGCTGTTCGAAGGCACCGGCGAGGACGGCAGCTTCGCCTCCTACGCCCGCCTGCAGGCGTCCGAACGACCGTACGACAGTTACTGGACGGCGCTGGCCGCGGGCATCGGGGCGCTGCGTAGCCTCGGCACGCCGGAGCGGGGTCCGCGCCGACGGCTGGATTGAAATCCGGAAGAGAAAAGGGCTGCAGCGCCGACCGTACGGGCGCCGTTTGCTATTGATTCGATAGCAGACGGCACAGCCAGTCGCCGAGAAAGGCGTTGACGGTGCCTGGCTTCTCCATCGTGAGCATGTGGCCGCAGGCCGGGACCCAGTGCAGCTCGGCCTGCGGCAGCAGCGCGGCGATCTCGCGCGAGGCGGCGGGCGGCGTCAGGCGGTCGCTGTCGCCGCACATCACCAGCACCGGGCAGCGCAGCCGGCCCAGGTGCTGGCGTGCATCGGGACGCTGCATCAGCGCGCGGTTCTGGCGGATCAGCTGCGCCGCGCCGGCGTCCAGGATGATGTCCAGGTAGCGCTGCGTCAGCGCCCGGTCGGCCGCCTGCGCCGGATGGAAGGCGAAGACGATGTTGGGCTCGATCACGTCGCGCACGTCGCCCTGTTCGAAGAGCTCGATGGCCGAGGCACGCAGCTCGTAGGTCTCGGGCGTCTCGGGCGCGGCATTCGTGCCCAGCAGCGCCAGCCCGGCGACGCGTTCCGGCGCCTGGCGGGCTGCCTCCATGGCCACCATCCCGCCCATCGAGGCGCCGCACAGCACCAGCGGGCCGGCCGTCTCGGCGAGCACGGCGGCGGCCATGGTCTCGATGCTGGCGTGCCGCATGTGGGCGTCGCTCACGAGCGGATCGAGGGCGGGCGGGACGATCGGCAACTGGGCTTCCCAGAGGCGGGCATCGCAGGCCAGGCCGGGGAGAAAGACGAGGCGGGGCATGGCGGCATTCTGGCATCCGCCGGCGCCACGGCGCGACCCTGGGAGGCGCGAATCGCCCGAGCTTGCGCGGCGTCATCCAGGCCGCACGTGCGTGTGGACAATGGCGGGGTCCATGCCCACCGACCTGATCCTCATCCGCCACGGCGAGACCGACTGGAACCGCGAGCTGCGCTTCCAGGGCCACATCGACGTCCCCCTCAACGACACCGGCCACGAGCAGGCGCGCCGCCTGGGCCTGCGCCTGAAAGGCGAGCGCGTGGCGCACATCGTGTGCAGCGACCTGCTGCGCACCCAGCAGACCACGGCGCCGGCCGCGCAGCAGCTCGGCCTGCCGGTGCAGACCACCGTCACGCTGCGCGAGCAGAACTTCGGCATCGGCGAAGGGCTGCGCGGCGACGAGATCCAGGCCCGGCATCCGCGCGCCTGGGAAGACTGGCTGCTGTTCCAGGCCGACCGCGGGCTGCCCGGCGGCGAGACCACGCGCCAGTTCCATGCGCGCGCCATCGCGGCCCTGGGCAGCATCGCGGCCCAGCATCGGGGCGGGACGGTGCTGGTGGTGACGCACGGCGGCGTGCTCGACATGGTGTGGCGCACGGTGCGTGGCCTGGGGCTGGACGGCCCGCGCCAGAGCGACATCCCCAATGCCGGCATCAGCCGCGTGCGCCTGGCCGACCCCGCGCAGCCGGAAGCCATCGAAATCCTCGAATGGGCCGACACGGCGCACCTCGTGGGCCTGGGCCCGCAGCCGACCTACGACCAGAAACGGCACCTCAAGGATTGAGCGCGCGAAGGCGCCGGATTCACACCCCGAGCGCCTGCGCCGCGTCCTCGCACCAGAAATGCGCCGCGGCGTAGAAGCCCTCCCACACGCAGCCATTGCAGCCGCGGCCGCAGCAGGTCGTCGGTTCGGGCGGGGGCGCGCGCAGCGTCACGCCCTGTGCCTCTGCCCGTGCCTGCCAGGCGGCGAAGCAGGCGCGCGTGTACGCCAGGTCGCCGGTGCGCGGCGAGGGTGGCGGCGCGTCGCTCATCGCCAGCCCGCGGCGCGCAGCTGATCGGCGATCTGCTGGGCGATGCGCGCGTAGCCCTGGGCGTTGGCGTGGATGCGGTCGGAGCGCAGCGCCGCATCCGACAGCACGTCCGCGTAGACGCCGGGTATCAGCAGCGCCTCGCCGGTGCGCGCGAGCTCGGCATAGAAGGGAGCGTCGCTCAACGCGCCCACCGCGGCCCGCATGGCGTCGGGCGCCGGCGTGGCGATCAGCGCCACGTGCGGCGTGTGGGCGCGGGCCTGCGCGAGCAGTTCGGCGATGTGGCGCCGCGTGGTGTCGGCCGGCACGCCGCGCAGCATGTCGTTGCCGCCGATGCCCACCAGGATCGCGTCGAAGCGCTGCGTCGCCAGCAGCGGCGCGAGGCGCGCCAGCGCGCCTTCGGCGGTGTCGCCGTTCACGCCCTCGTTCACCACCTGCCAGCCGGTGAGCGACGCCAGCTGCACGGGCCAGGCGGCCTCGGGCGGCGCGCCGTAGCCGAAGGTCAGGCTGTCGCCCAGCGCCAGCACCGTGGCGCTGGCCGGCAGCATCGCGGCCTTGGACGCCTTGCGCTGGCATCCGGAAAGGGCCCAGGGTGCGGCGGCGAGCAGGGTGAGGAGACGGCGGCGTTGCATGACGCGGGGCAGTGTAGAGACCGGCCAACAACCCCACGGTTTCAAGCCGAATCGGGCTGCAGCGACCGTCCCGCCTGGGCAGACAGCTATCGATCCTGTAGCAATCCGCTTCAGTCCAGTTCGATTCAGTGCCGTGCGTGGTGACGTTCGTACAGTTCCAGCACGATGTCCTTCACGCCGTTCACGTGCGCGGCCACCGCCTGGGCTGCGGCTTCGGGGGCGCCCTGGCGCAGCGCGGCCACGATGGCGCGGTGGTCCTCGTTGGAGCTGCGGTTGAAGCCGGCCAGCGAGAGCTGCATGAAGGACATGCGCTGGATGTGGCCCTGCAGCATCGCGAGGATCTGCTTGGACAGCGGCCGTTCGGCAGCGCGGTAGAGCAGGTCGTGGAAGCGCCCGTTGAGCTCGCTGAAGGCCCAGGCGGTGGGCGCGTCGTCCATGGCATCCACCAGACGCTGGGCCTCGTCGAGGTCCGCCGCCGTGAGCAGCGGCGCAGCGGTGCGCATGAGGTGCGGCTCGACCATCGAGCGCAGCTCGAAGGCGTCGCGCAGCTGCGCCAGCGTCAGTTCCTTGACCAGCGCGCCGCGGTTGAGCAGCAGCTCGACGAAGCCGTGCGCCTCCAGCGTGCGCAGTGCTTCGCGCACCGGGATCTTGCTGACGTGGAACAGCGCGGCCAGCTCGTCCTGCCGCAGCGCGCGGCCGGGCGCGAGCAGACCGCGCACGATGGCCTCGTGCAGCACGCGCACGATGTCGTCGGTCGACAGGCGCCCGCCCGCAGCCGTGCGGCGCTCGCGCACCAGGCGCTGCAGCGGCGTCTCGCCGGGCGCGGTGGCGGCCTCAGCGGGATTCGGTGCGTCGGCTGTCGTGGCCTTCATGGATCTTCTCGCGCACGAAGGCGCAGATCTCGTTGAACAGCGGATGCTCCTGCATCTGCGCACGCCGCGGCCGCTCGAAAGGCACGCGGATGTCGGCCACGATGCGCGAGGGCCGGGCGTTCATCACCAGCACGCGGTCGGACAGGAACACCGCTTCGCGGATGCTGTGGGTGATGAACACGGCGGTCTTGTGCACCTGGTCCCAGAGCTGGGCCAGCATGAGGTTCATGTCGTCGCGCGTGATCGCGTCCAGCGCCGAGAAGGGCTCGTCCATCATCAGCAGGCGCGGGTCGTTGACCAGCCCGCGGCAGATGGCCACGCGCTGGCGCATGCCGCCGGAGAGTTCGGCCGGTCGCTTGTCCCGAAAGTCCCAGAGCCCCGTGAGCTTCAGCAGCCGCTCGGCCTCGGGCCGATGCTCGGCCAGCACGCGCTTCTGCGTGCGGATGGGGAAGAGCACGTTGTCCATCACGCTCTTCCAGGGCAGCAGCGTGGCGTCCTGGAACACGTAGCCGAAGTCGCGCCGCGGCCCGTCCACCGCGCGGCCATCGACGGCGATGCGGCCGGCGGTCGGCAGCTCCAGGCCACCGATCATCGACATCAGCGTGCTCTTGCCGCAGCCGCTCGGGCCGACCAGGCTCACGAAGTCGCCTTCGTCGATGTCGAAATCGGCGTGCTCCACCGCATGCACGTCGCCGTTGCGGGTGGGGTAGGTCTTGCCGACCTGCCGCACCGTGAGGTAGCTGCGGTCGCGCTCGGGCGCGGTGCTGCGCGGCAGCAGCCAGGGGTGCCGGGGGGTGGTCAACATCGGGTCCATGGCGTCAGGCCCCGAAGGCGTGCCGGGTCCAGCGCTCCAGCAGGGCCACGACGCCGTAGAAGCCCAGGCCGAAGACGCACAGCACCGTGATGGCGGCCAGGATCAGCGAGGTGTCGGCCTGCGAGGAGGCGAAGAGGATGAGGTAGCCCAGCCCCGCCTGCGAGGTGATGAACTCGCCGACGATCACCCCGATGATGGCGAAGGTGGTCGCGATCTTCATGCCGCTGAACACATAGGGGAGCGCGTGCGGCAGGCGCACCGACACGAACACCTGCCAGCTCGAGGCCGTGAGCGCCCGGCACAGGCGCAGCAGCGACTTGTCGACATGGTCCAGCCCGGCCAGGGCCGCGATCACCACCGGAAAGAAGCTGATGAAGACCGAGAAGGTCAGCCGCGACTGGAAGCCGATGCCCAGCCAGACGATGAACAGCGGCGCCAGCGCGATCTTGGGAATGAGCTGGAACAGCACGACGTTGGGGTAGAGCATGCTGCGCATCAGCCCCGAGGCGCTGAGCAGCGCGGCCAGCGCCACGCCCAGCAGCGAGGCGATGGCGAAGCCGGCCACGCTTTCCCACACGGTGGGCCAGGCGTGTTCCATGAGGAGCGGGAAGGTCTCTACCAGGCGCCGGGCGATGGCGCTGGGCGTGGGCAGCAGCACCTCGCGGATGCCGAAGGCGCGCACCACGATCTCCCACAGCACCAGCGTGCCGACGGCGAAGGCGAGCGGCAGCCCGATGCGCTGCAGCGGACCGGCCTCGTTCATCGCGCGGGCAGGCCGTCGAGCAGCGGCGTGGACGCGTGGGGCAGCGGCTTGGGGCGGGCCGGGATCGCGAAGGACACCATCAGGCGCCGCTCACCATCCTGCTGTAGGGCGCGACGTTCCTGCGGATGGCGTCCCACTCGGCGTTGCCGAGCTTGATCTTGCCGACGAAGCGGTTGGTGGCGAGGTCCTCGGGCACCAGCGGCTTGGCGTCGGCCTTGAGCGCGCCGGCGCGGGCGGCCAGCGAGATCATGCCGGCCAGCTTGGGGATGCTGCTGTAGCCCAGGCCGTGCTCGATCGCCTCCGGCGCCACCATGGTGGCCTGCGCGAGGCCCTGCGACAGCCTGGCGTTCTCCTTGCCGCCCTTGGCCAGTGCGATCTCGGGCTGCGCCTTGTAGAGGATCTCGAGCGACTCGTCCGGCTTCTTGAGCGTGTAGACCACCGACTCCAGGATGCCGTCGACCATGGCCTGGCACAGGCCGGGGTCGGCGTTGATGGTCTCGGTGCGCGCGATGACCTGCGCCGCGTAGAGTTCGATGCCGGACTTGGCCCAGGGGATGAAGCGCGTCTTCACGCCCAGCGAGTCCAGCACCGGAATGCTGGACGAGCCGATGGCCGTGATCGCGTCGACCTGCTTGTCCATCAGCGCGCGCTCGATCAGGCGCGCATCGAGCTGCTGGCGGGTGACCTTCGACAGGTCGATGCCCGTCTTCTCGGCGAAGGCCGTCCAGTAGGGCGATTCCGCCGAGGTGGCGACGGTGCCGACGCGCTTGCCCTCGAAGTCCTTGGGGGTGCGGATCGGCGAGTCGGCCAGCACCAGGTTGCCCATCAGCGAGTCGTAGCCGACGGTGGCGAGCGCCTGCAGCGGCAGGCCGCGCGCCATGTTGACCAGGGTGCCGCCGAAGAAGACCACGCCCAGGTCGAACTGCTTGTTGGCCACCGCCTGCGCGGCCGCCACCGAGCCGTTGCCGCGCGCGACGGTGAGGTCGATGCCGCGCTTCTTGAAGTAGCCGAGCTCCTTGCCCACCATGGGCCAGTAGTTGGAGCCATTGACCACCCAGGGCAGCGTGATGCTGACGGCGCGCGTCTGCGCGAAGGCGGGCAGGGCGAGGGCGCTGCCGGCGGCAGTGGCGCCGGCCGCCTGCAGCAGTCGGCGGCGGGACAGGGCGGGCGGGGTGGGAAGGGACATGGCGGACTCCGGCAGGCCGTTCGGGTCCATCGCGGTGCAGCACGGCCGGGCGCGATGCACCAAAACGTATACGAAACAAGATACGAAAAGTGCGAACGGCCCGGTTCACGCAGTTTGCGTGCCAAGAGGCTCACCGCCGCGCGCGCTCAGTCGCGCAGGCCCCAGCCCCCGTCCACCGCCTGCAGCAAGGGCGAGTCGAACACGCCGACCAGGCGCGCCGCGCGCTCGGGGCCCAGGGTGTGGGCCCAGCGCCGTCCCTGCCGCATCGCGACGCCGCAGGCCAGCACCTGCGCGCCGAGCGATTCGATGAGCGTCCAGGGCGCCCCCAGCGTGCTGCCGCTGCTCACCGCGTCGTCCACCAGCACCACGCGTTTTCCTCGCACCAGGGGCAGCAGGTTGGGATCGAGGTAGACCCGCTTGCCGGCCGTGGGTGTGGTGATCGACTGCACGGCGCCAGACAGCGACTCGTCGTACCAGTACTTGCGCGAGTAGCCCATGGGCACGTAGCGGCTGTGGCCCAGGTGGCGCGCGACCACGGGCGCGAAGGTCAGGCCCAGCGTCGGGATGCCGATCACGACCTCGGGCTGCAGCGGCGCGAGGCGCTCGGCCAGCATCCGACCCAGCGTCTCGACCACCTCCAGCGAGGCCTGGTTGCAGATCAGCGACGCGACGGCGTGCGTCGGCTCGTCGGCGAGCGCTCGGATGGGCAGCACCAGCACGCGGCCGTCGGGCAGGCGCGCGGGGTAACCGTACTGCCAGGGGCCCTCGGCGGGGCCGGCCTCGTCGGCATCGACGATGCGCTGCCAGTAGGCGGTGGTGGGCTCGGTGAAGGGGGCCGGGGGCATCGGCGAAGAGGTCGTCATCCGGAGTTAGGAATAAAAAGTGCCTGTGGCGCCCGCTGCGCCTGGGCCGGCAGCTATGGATTCCATAGCAGGTCAGTGCGCTTCGGCCAGCGGCGGCAGGCCCAGTCCCGCATACACCGTGCCGGCCAGCCGCCGCAGCCGCCGCGACTCGGGCTGGCCGTTGAGCTGCTGCTGCACGATGCCCTGGGCACCGGTGAGCGCGGCCTGTGTGCCGCTTCGCACGAGCGCATCGAGGTAGACCTGCTCGAAGAGGTCGCGCTGCGCGTGGCTGCCGCCGATCTCGACCATGCGCGGCAGCGCCGTGCCCAGGCCCTCGATGGCAGCGGCGTGGTTGCCGCGCGCGTGCGCCAGCAGCCCGCGCGCCGCCGGCACGCACACGCGCTCCCAGGCATGGCGTGTGGCCGCGGGGGCGGTGGGCGCGTAGGCCTCGATGTGGCGCAGCAGCGTGTCGGCCTCGGGCCGGCCGGCGCGCGCCAGGCCGTAGAGGTACTGCAGGTCGAGGAAGGGCAGCACGTGGTCGGCGGTGCGGCCGGCCAGGTGCACGGCCACGTCCTGCCAGCGATCGCCGACATCGATGCCCGCGAGTTCCAGCCGCGCCAGCAGCGACACGGCGCCGATCTGGTCCTGCGAGTAGTCCTTGACCACGCCCCAGCAATGGCGGTCGTACACCGCCAGCGCCTCGTCGTCACGGCCCAGGTCGATGAGGAAGAGCGCCAGGTGCCACCAGTTGTGCGTGACCATGAAGGAGTTCAGGCCGGTCCAGGTCTCGCTCACGTCCTCCATGAAGGCCAGGCCCTCGGTGAGGCGGCCCTCGGTCAGCATGACATGCGCCAGCGCATGGTGGGCCCACGGCTCCTTGCGCTCCATCGCGATGGCACGGCGGGCGCTGGCTTCGGCCTCGCGCATCAGGTGGCACTGCTCGTAGCCGAAGGCCAGCATGCCGTGCAGGTAGGGCACGTCGGCCGCATGCGGCGCCGCCGCCAGCGCCAGCCGCAGCATGCCGGGGCAGTCGCCGAGGTTGAAGCAGTGGTACTGCCCGAGCTTGAGCGACACCAGGTCGCGCGGGAACTCGCGCGCCTGTTCCTCGTGCAGCCGGATCGCCTCCCGGATGTCGCCCGCCACCCAGGCCGCCACCGCCGCGATGTAGCGGCGTTCGCGTGGCGTCGCCTGCGCGGCCCCGGCCTGCGCGCGTTCGATGAAGGGCCGCGCATTGGCCACCGCGTCGGCCGACTCGGCAAACATCTGCAGCGTGGCGCCGTAGGCCTGCACCAGCGGGTCGGGGTCCTCGTGCGGCGTTAGGGCGAGGTTGGCAGCGCGTGCTTCGCAGGCGATGAAGCCGCCCACGAAGTCGTCGACCAGGCGATGGCTGGTGCTGTCGCTCAGGCTGAGCGGATTGCCGAGCGGGTCGGTGGCGGTGGGTGCGGAGGACATGGCCGAGATTCTGCCGGCGTGCCGGACTGTGCGTGCGCACTACCTCGGATGCGGGATGCGCAGGCCCGTGGGCGCCGCGCATCATGGCAGCAGCGAATGCACCGGAGCCTGCCATGCCTCAGCTCACCGACCTTCATCTCGCTCGCATCATGCGCAACGCCTCCGGGCGCCGTCGCGCCGAGTGCCTGCAGCCCTTCAACGATGCGATGCAGGCGAACGGCATCGACACGCTGAACCGCGCCGCCGCCTTCATTGCGCAACTGGCGCACGAATCGGGCGAACTGCGCTGGCTGGAAGAGATCTGGGGCCCGACCGCCGCGCAGAAGCGCTACGAGCCGCCGAGCGACCTGGCCCGGCGGCTGGGCAACACGCAGAAGGGCGACGGCTTTCGCTACAAGGGCCGCGGGCCGATCCAGGTCACGGGCCGCTTCAACTACAAAAAATACGGCGAGCTGCTGGGGCTGGACCTGGAAGGCGACCCGGCGCAGGCGGCGCAGCCTGCGGTCGGCTTCGCCATCGCCGGCTGCTTCTGGTCGCGCAACGGCCTCAATGCGCTGGCCGATGCGGGCGACTTCAGCGGCATCACGCGGCGCATCAACGGCGGGCAGAACGGCGCCGCCGATCGGGAGCGCTTCCACGCGCTCGCTTTGCAGGTGCTGGCGGACAGTTTCCCCGCACGTGCCGCGGCACCGGCGAAGGCCGCGCGCGCCACGCGCGCCGCAGCGGCCGGCTCGCTGCCGCGCGGCCAGGAGGCGATCGAGGCCGACGCCGCGGCCATGGCACAGGAGGACAAGCGCACCGCCGGGAAGGCGTCCGGCAAGGGCAAAGGCAAGGCGGCCGCGCCGGCGCCGGCAGAAGCCCCCGCGCGCGCTTTCGATGTGCGGCCCGACACGCTCGACTTCCGGGACCTGATGTACACGCCCACCCTGGTGGAAGTGCCCACGCACGTGCCGCTGGGCGACTACATCGACCAGGGCGTGCCCATCCTCGACCAGGGCCGCGAAGGCGCCTGCACCGGCTTCGGCCTGGCGACGGTGGCGAACTACCTGCTGCTGCGCCGGCGCGTGCTGCCGGACCGCACGCCCGTCAGCCCGCGCATGTTCTACCAGCTGGCGCGCCGCTACGACGAATGGCCGGGCGAGGACTACGAGGGATCGAGCGCGCGGGGCGCCATGAAGGGCTGGCACAAGCACGGCGTGTGCGCCGAGTCGCTGTACCCCCAGGTGCTGCCGCGCGGCCAGAAGCACGGCCTGAACGAGGCGCGCACGGCCGACGCGGTGCGGCGGCCGCTGGGCGCGTACTTCCGGGTCAACCACAAGGACCTGGTGGCCATGCATTCGGCGATCGCCGAGGTGGGCATCCTCTATGCCAGCTGCCGCGTGCACCAGGGCTGGAGCGCAGTGGGTGCCGACGGCCTCATCGCGCAGTCCGACGCCATCCTCGGCGGCCATGCCTTCGCCATCGTCGCCTACGACGAGCGCGGCTTCTGGCTGCAGAACTCGTGGGGCCCGACGTGGGGACAGGGCGGCTTCGGCCACCTGAGCTACGACGACTGGCTGGCCAACGGCACCGACGTCTGGGTGGCGCGCCTGGGCGCGCCGGTGACGCTCACGCGGCCCGAGTCGGCGGCCACCGCGCATGCGAAGAGCTCGGCGCAGTCGAACGCCTACGCCTATGCCGAGCTGCGGCCGCACATCGTGAGCGTGGGCAACGACGGACGGCTCAAGGCCGGCGGCGACTACGGCAGCACGCCGCAGGAGATCGCGCGCGTGTTCGAGGAGGACATCCCGCGCGCCGTCGCGGCCTGGAAGGTGCCGCGCGTGCTGCTGTACGCACATGGCGGGCTGGTGAGCGAGCAATCCGCGGTGCAGCGGCTGGCCGAGTACCGGCCGCTGCTCATCGGCGGCGAGGTGTATCCGCTGGCCTTCGTGTGGCGCACCGACTACTGGACCACGCTCACCAACATCCTCAAGGACGCCATCTCCCGGCGTCGGCCCGAGGGTGCGCTGGACGCCACCAAGGACTTCATGCTCGATCGGCTGGACGACGCGCTCGAGCCCGTCGCGCGCGCGCTCACCGGCAAGTCGGCCTGGGACCAGATGAAGCAGAACGCGCTGGCCACCAGCGCCGCCGGCGGTGCCGCGGTGCTCGTGGCGGACCACCTCCAGAAACTGGCAAAGAAGCTGCCGGGGCTCGAGATCCACCTGGTCGGCCACAGTGCCGGTTCCATCCTGCTCGCTCCGGTGCTGGGACTGCTGGGCGACCGCGGACTCCAGGCGAAGACCTGCACGCTGTGGGCGCCGGCCTGCACCACGGCGCTCTTCCGCGCGCACTACCTGCCCGCGCTGCAGAAGAAGGTGCTGCGCAAGCTGGCGCTCTTCCTGCTCACCGACACGGCGGAGCAGGACGACCACTGCGCGCACATCTACAACAAGTCGCTGCTGTACCTGGTGTCCAACGCCTTCGAGGATCCGGCCCGCATCCCGCTCTTCCGCGACGGCGTGCCGATCCTGGGCATGGCGCGCTGGCTCGACGCCGAGCTGCGCAAGACCCTGGACTCTTTCGGCACCGACGTCGTGCTCGCGCCCAACAACGAGCCTGAAGCCTCGCTGTCGGCCTCGGGCGCAATGCACCACGGCGACTTCGACGACGACCGGCGCACGGTCATGGCGACCTACCGCCGCATCGTCGCCGACGGGCCGGTGGCAGCCGCGCGCCGGGGCGAGGCGGCAGCCGGCGCGCTGCCGGTCTTCAAGCGCTCCGAGTCGTCGATGCGCGACCAGCGCCAGCAGCTGGACTGGCGCACGCAGCGCGCCTAGGGGCAGGAGGCCCGCCCGGGCTCGGGCGCGGGCTCGCGCGGCGCGCTCTCGCCCTCTTCAGTCAGACGCCCGCCGCCTGGTGCCGAAACTCCTGCGTGCGGCCACCGTAGCCATAGGCCGCGGCACGCGCATCGATCACGTGCACGTAGCTCACCTCGTGCAGGTCGGGCCGCAGCCGCTCGAAGGCGGCGTGCACCTCGGCCAGGTAGCGTGCCTTCTCGGCCTTGGTGTTGGTCTCGTCGGTGACGCTGATGTCGAGGTGGAAGGCGCTGCGCTGCTGCTCGGCCAGCGAACGGCTGCCCACGAACCATAGCGCGGCCGGAATGAAGTGCACGGTGGTGGCGATGACCTCGGGCTTCTTGCCCAGCACGCGCTGCGTGAGCTCTCCGACGGCGGCGACCGCTTGGCGGGCCAGGGCGGCATCGGGTTCGCCGGACAGGTGGATGACGATGTGGGGCATGGCGCTTCTCCTTGGGAGTGGAATGACGATGGGGTCATTCTGGGCGCCGGGTAGCCATCGGTAAAACGGGAATAAATAATGTGTTCCATCGAAATTGCCGATGGATAAACGATGCAGGGATTCGACATCGAACAGCTGCGCACGTTGGTGGCCGTGGTCGACGCGGGCAGCGTCACCGGCGGCGCGCCGCGCGTGTTCCTCTCGCAGTCCGCCGCGAGCGAGCAGCTGCGCAAGCTGGAGGAGCGCGCCGGCCAGGTGCTGCTCCACCGCGGCAGGGCCGGTGTGTCGCCGACGCCCGCGGGCGAGCGCCTGCTGGCCCATGCGCGTCGCCTGCTCGCGCTGAGCGACGAGGCCTGGCGCGACCTGCACGGCGTGGCGATGCGGGGCGAGCTGCGCCTGGGCATCACCGACTACTACCGGCCGGCCGACCTCGCGCGACTGCTGGCGCGGCTGGGTGCGCAGTACCCGCAGCTACGGCTGCACGTCACGGTGCGAAAGAGCGGCGAGGTCGAGGCCGCCTATGCGCAGGGCGAGCACGACGTCGGCGTGTCGATGCGCATCGTGGGCCAAGGCGCGCCGGCGCGTGCCACCGGGGCCCTCCTGCGGCAGGAGGCCTTGCGATGGATGGCGGCCCCCGGTGTGCGGCCGGAGCGCGGGGCGCCGCTGCGCCTGCTGGCGCTGCCCGACAGCTGCGCGCTGCACCAGTTCACCGTGGGCCTGCTGCGCCGGCGCAAGGTGCCCTACAGCATCGTGCACGTGGCTTCGGGCGTGGCGGGGCTCCAGTCGGCACTGGCGGCGGGGCTCGGCATCGCCTGCCTCAACGAATCGGCGCAGGGGCCCGGCGTGGCGCCGCTGGCCGCGCCGCACGGGCTGCCGGCGCTGCCGAAAGTCGCCTTCCACGTGCTGCCGCCGCGCCAGGGCGAAGACGCGTTGGTCGGCCGCGTGCGCGAGGAACTGGCGGCGCTGCTGGCGGCCTAGCCGCGCCCCCGCGTGCCGACGGCGCTACGCCATCGGCGGCTGCGGCCACGGCCGCTGTTCGCCGCGGATCTGCTCGAAGGCGCGCGCGACTTTCAGCACGCCCAGGTCGTCGAAGCGCTGTCCCGCGATCTGCAGGCCGATGGGCAGGCCCGCTGCCGAATAGCCGCAGTTGACCGAGGCGGCTGGCTGCTCCGACATGTTGAAGGGCACGGTGAAACCGATGTGTTCCAACGGGCGCAGCGGGTCGTTGGTGGGCGAGGCGTCCTCGGCCGGCGCCGGCATGTTGGGCGACACCGGCGAGATCACGTAGTCGAAGCGCGCGCAGGCGGCCACGGTGGCCACGCGCGTGACGTGGAACTGGCTCGCGGCGCGGAACATGTGCTCGCCTGAGAAGCCGGCCGCGCTCTCGGCCCAGGCACGGATGTAGGGCAGCACCTTGTCGCGCTGGTCGGCCCGCAGCGCCTTCATGTCGACGAAGGAGCGCATGCGCCAGAAGTGGTCCATGCCGTCGAGCATGGCCTGCGACATGAAGGGCTGCATCGGCTGCACGCTGGCACCGGCGCGCTCGAACAGGATGGCGGCGTGGCGCACCGCGGCGGCGATCTCGGGGTCGACCGCGAGGCCGCAGCCGGCGTCGAGCAACAGGCCGATGCGCAGGCCGCGCAGGTGCTCGGGCCCGACGTCGTGCTGCGACCAGGGGATGTCCTGTCCCGGCAGTCCCATGCTGTCGCGGGCATCGGGCACGGCAAGCGCCTGCATCATCAGCGCTGCGTCGGCCACGCTGCGCGTCATGGGGCCGGCCACGCGGCCGGTGTAGCTGTTGTCCAGCGGGATGCGGCCCAGGCTGGGCTTGAGGGTGAAGATGCCGCACCACGAGGCCGGCAGCCGCAGCGAGCCGCCGATGTCGGTGCCCACGTGCAGCGGCCCGTAGCCGGCCGCCGCCGCCGCACCGGCGCCGGCGCTGGATCCGCCGGGCGTGCGGGCGAGATCCCACGGGTTGCGCGACAGGCGGTGGAAACTCGACAGCCCCGAGGAGAGCATGCCGAAGTCGGGCATGGTGGTCTTGCTCACGAGCACCATGCCGGCTTCCTTGAGACGCGCCGCAGCGGGGGCGTCGGCGGCGGCCGGGCGCAGGTCGACTGCTGCGGTGCCCGCGGGCATCGGATCGCCGGCCGTGGTGATGTTCTCCTTCAATGTGCCGGGCACGCCGTCGAGCGGGCCGAGCGCTTCGCCGCGCTGCCAGCGGGCCTCGCTGGCGCGGGCCTGCGCCAGTGCGGCGTCGGGCCGGTAGAGGTAGGTGGCCTGCAGGGCGGGCTCCCAGCGCTCGATGTGGTCGATCACGGCCTGGGTGGCGTCGACGGGCGACAGCGTGCCGGCACGGTACGCGTCGGAAAGTTCGGCCGCGCTCCAGTCGTGCAGCGGGCGGGCGGTGTCAGCGTTCATGGCGTGCGAAGAAAAAAAGCCGTGTCCCGCGGCGGCGGAACACGGCATGGGTCAGAAGTCAGGCCGTCAGGAAGAGGCTCAGGACCACGACAGCGCGGCCAGCTCGTTGGCCGAGATCGGCATCGCCGTCCACAGCCCCTTGACGGTCTTCTTCGCGATGATCGGGAAGGTCGGCTGGAACAGGAAGCCGTTGGCCGCGTCGTTGGCCAGCAGCCGCTGCGCGTCGCCCAGCAGCTTGTTGCGCTCCGTCGCGTTGCCGGTGGTCTTGATCTTGTCGTACAGCGCCTGGAAGGCCTTGTTGTTGTAGCCCCAGTAGTAGTCGGGCTTGGCGTAGTTGCCCAGGTCGAAGGGCTCGACGTGCGAGACGATCGTGAGGTCGTAGTTGAAGCCGCCGCCGTAGGTGCCGCTGAGCCACTGCGCCCATTCGACGTTCTGGATCTTCACGTTGATGCCGATCTTCGCGAGCTGGGCCACGATCACTTCGCCGCCCTGGCGCGCGTAAGGCGGCGGGGGCAGGGTCATGGTCAGTTCGAGCGGCGTCTTCACGCCGGCCTCGGCCAGCAGCTTCTTGGCCTTCTCGATGTCGAAGGGGTTCACGGCCGTGGTGTCGACGTAGCCGGGCGCGCCGGGCACGTAGTGGCTGCCGATGGGCGTGCCGAAGCCGTCGGCGGCGCCTTCGATCACGGCCTTGCGGTCGATGGCCGCCAGGATGGCGCGGCGCACCCGCACGTCGTCCAGCGGCTTCTTGCGCTCGTTGATCGCAAGGATGGTCTTGGCCCGCGAGCCGCCCAGGATGACCTGGAACTGCGGGTTCATCTTGAACTGCGGCACCACGCGCGTGGCGATGCGCGGGAAGGCGTCGACGTCGCCGGCCAGCAGCGACGCGGCCTGCGCCGCCGGGTCGGAGATGAAGCGGAAGGTGACCTTCTGCAGCTTGGGCTTCTGCACGCCCTTGTAGCCCGGCCAGCGGCTGACCACCAGCGAGGAGCCCTTGGCCCAGCTGTCGAGCTTGTAGGGGCCGGTGCCCACGGGCTGCGTGGCGTTGCTGCCGGCACTCTTGGGCTCGACGATCACGGCCGTCGCCTGGCCCAGGATGAAGGGCAGGTCGGGGTCGATCTCCTTGTTGATCACGACCACGGTGTGGGCGTCCACCGCCTGCACCGAGAAGTTGGCGAAGGTGCGCTTGTCCTTGTTGGTGCTCTTCTCGCCGCCGGCGCGCTCGAAGCTGAACTTCACGGCCTCGGCGTTGAAGGGCTCGCCGTTCTGGAAGGTGATGCCCTGCCGCAGCTTGAAGGTGTAGGTCTTCAGGTCGGGCGAGATCTCCCAGCTTTCGGCCAGCAGCGGCGACACGCTGCCGTCGGCGTTGATCTTGGTGAGCGTCTCCATGATGTTGTAGAGCACGATCTCGCCGATGGCCGAGGCGGCGTTGGCGGTCGGGTCCAGGCCCGGCGGTTCGAGCGTCATGCCCAGCACCATGGCGTCCTTCCTTCCCTGCGCCAGGCCGGCCAGCGGCGTGGCGAGCGCGGCGGTGGCGCTGCCGGTGAGAAGAAGGGTGCGGCGGTTCAACATAGCGAGTGATCTCCGAAGGGATGAAGCGTGGACGCGGAGCAGCCATCGAGGCCGCCGGCGAGGCACGCCGAGGGCGGCCATGCAGCAGGAACGATGCCATGCCGCCGCGCATTCTCTCGCAGCGAAGGCGCACCGTGCTGGGCGCCGGGGCCCCGTTCCCTCGGGACGTTCCCCAAGGCGGGGCGCAGGCGTGCCGTTCAGCCCCAGGACAGGGCCGACAGGTCGTTGGCGAAGATGGGCTGGTCCTTCCACAGCCCGCGCAGGCCGCGGGCCGCCACGGTGATGAACTGCGGCTGGTAGAGGAACCCGTTGGCGGCGTCCTCGGCCAGCAGGCGCTGGGCCTCGCCCAGTGCGCGCAGTCGGTCGGCCTCGCGCGGGCTGCTGCGGGTGCGCTCGAACACTTCGTTGAATTTCTCCGAGCGGTAACCCCAGTAGTAGTCGGGCTTGGTGTAGTTCACCAGGTCGAAGGGCTCGACGTGCAGGATCAGCGTCAGGTCGTAGTTGTGGGCCCCGCCGTAGGTGTTGCCGATCCACTGGGCCCATTCGACGTTCTGCAGCCTGGCGTTGACGCCGACCTTGGCGAGCTGCGCCGCGATGAGCTCGCCGCCCTGGCGCGCATAGGGCGGAGGCGGCAGGATGAAGTTCAGCTCCAGCGGCGTCTTCACCCCGGCCTCGGCGAGCAGCCGCTTGGCCTTGTCGGGGTCGTAGGGATTGATGCCCAGCGTGTCGACGTAGCCCGGCGCGCCGGGCACGTAGTGGCTGCCGATGGGCACGCCGCGCCCATCCATCGCGGCCTCGATGACCGCCTTGCGGTCGATGGCCGCCAGCAGGGCCCGGCGCACGCGCACGTCGTCCAGCGGCTTGCGGCGCTGGTTGATGGCCAGGATGGCCTTGCCGCGCGAGGCGTTGAAGAGCACCTGGAAGCGCCGGTCGTTCTGGAACTGCGGCAGGCTGCGCGAGACCGAGGCATGCGGGAACAGGTCCACGTCGCCGGCCAGGAGCGCGGCCACCTGCGCGGCCGGCTCGGAGATGAAGCGGAAGCTCACGCGGCGGATGGCGATGGTGTCGGGCTGCCGCCAGTCGTCGCGCTTCGCCAGCACGATGGTGTTGCCCTTGTTCCAGGCCTCGAGCCGGTAGGGGCCGGTGCCCACGGGTTGGGTGGCGTTGGTGTCGGCGCTCTTGGGCTCGACGATGATGGCGGAAGCCTGGCCCAGCAGGAACAGCAGGTCGGGTTCGATCTCCTGGCTGATGAGCACGACCGTGTGGGCATCGACCACCTGGGCCTTCAGGTTGGTGAAGGTGCGCCGGTCCTTGTTGGTGCTGCCGGCGGCGGCCGCGCGGTCGAAGCTGAACTTCACGGCCTGCGCATCGAAAGGCTCGCCGTTGCTGAACTTCACGCCCTTGCGCAGGCGGAAGGTGGTGGTCTTCAGGTCGGGCGAGACTTCCCAGGTCTCGGCCAGCAGCGGCTTGACGCTGCCGTCGGACTGGATCTTGGTGAGCGTCTCGAAGACGTTGTAGAGCACCACCTCCGAGATCTCCGCGCCGGCCTTGGCGGTCGGGTCCAGGCCGGTCGGCTCCAGCGTGAGGGCGAGCACCAGGCTGTCCTTGCGGCGGGTCTGCGCCGTGGCCGGCAAGCCGAATGAGAGGGTGGCGGCGCTGGCCGCGGTGGCGATGAAGGTGCGTCGTTGCAGCACGTCGGTCCTTGCGTGGTCGATGGGACGGACACCGCGGGACCCGGGGCGTGCCCCCGCGGCCGCGGGCCACCGGCATCTTGCGCGAAGGCAGGCCCGCGCCGCAACCTCGTGCTTATGACGCAAACATCCGAAGCCGCCGCGGCGCTCAGGCGTGCAGCACGCCACCGGCCGGCGTGTGCTGCACCGCTTCGAGCAGGGCGCGCGTGTAGGGGTGCTCGGCCTCGCGGAACAGGCGCTCGGGCGCGCCGCGCTCGACGATCTGCCCCTTGAGCACCACGCACACGTCGTCGCACAGGTGATTGACCACCGCGAGGTCGTGGCTGATCAGCAGGTAGCTGATGCCGAACTGCTGCTGCAGGTCCTGCATGAGGTTGAGCACCTGCGCCTGCACCGACACATCGAGCGCGCTCACCGGCTCGTCGGCCACGATGAGCTTGGGCCGCGTGATGAGCGCCCGCGCGATGGCGATGCGCTGGCGCTGGCCGCCGGAGAACTCGTGCGGGTACTTGTCGAGGTCGGTGGTGCGCAGGCCCACGGCCGCGAGCGACTCGGCGGCGCGCTCGCGCTGCTCGGCGCGCGTGGCTGCCTCGGCCGTGCCGGCCAGCGCCTCCAGCGGCTCGGCGACGATGCGCGCCACCGTCTGGCGCGGGTCGAGCGAGCCGTATGGGTCCTGAAAGACCATCTGGAAGTCGCGCCGGGCGACGCGCAGCTCGCGCCGGGGCAGGGCGTTGATGTCGCGGCCCAGAATCTTGATGCTGCCGCTGGTGGGGGTGTCCAGCGCCATCACCAGGCGCGCGATGGTCGACTTGCCCGAGCCGGACTCGCCGACGATGCCCAGGCTGCGCCCGGCCTCGACCGTGAAGCTCACGCCGTTGAGCGCCTTCACCAGCGGCGGCGGGCCCAGGAGCTTCTCGCGCGGCAGCGCGTAGTGGCGGACCAGGTCGGTGACTTCGAGCAGGGTCATGGTTCAGAAAGCGGGAGCGGGCAGCCGTACGCGAAGGACGCAGAGATCACGCGAAGGGCGCGAAAGGGAATCCGAAAAGTTTCCATGGATTTTTTGCGTTCTTCGCGAAACCTTCGCGCCCTTCGCGTACGGATGTCCGTCTTCATTTTTTAATCAAAAGTGCCCGTAGCGCCCGTCCCGCATGCGCAAGATGCTACGGAATTGGTCGCAACCTCGCTCATGCCGCGACCTCCTGCCCCGCGGCTTCGGCGGCCACCGCGTCGAGCCGGATGCAACGCACCTGATGCCCGTGCGCCAGCGGCGTCGGCGGTGGCGGCGTGGTGTGGCAGGCGTCGATGGTGAAGCGGCAGCGGCCCGCGAAGGGGCAGCCGGGCGGCAGGTCGACCAGTTCGGGCACGCTGCCGCGGATGGTGGCCAGGCGCCCGCCGCGTGGGGCGCCCAGCACCGGGCGCGCGGCGAACAGGCCCTGGGTGTAGGGATGGGCGCGCTCGGCGAAAACGGCGCCGGTCGGGCCGCTCTCGACCACGCTGCCGCCGTACATGACGAGCATGCGCGACACGTTGTTGGCGATCACGCCGAGGTCGTGCGAGATCAGGATCATCGCCATGCCGCGTTCCTCGACCAGGCCGCGGATGAGGTCGAGGATCTGCTTCTGGATGGTGACGTCGAGCGCGGTGGTGGGCTCGTCGGCGATCAGCAGGTCGGGCCCGCAGGCCAGCGCCATCGCGATGCCGATGCGCTGGCGCTGCCCGCCCGAGAACTGGTGCGGGTAGGCGTCGAGCTTGGCCGCCGCGTCGGGAATGCCCACGCGCTCCAGCAGCGCCAGCACCTCCTTGCGCGCATCGGCCGCCGAGAGCCCGCGGTGCAGGCGCAGCGGCTCCCCGACCTGGCGCGCGATGGTGTGCACCGGGTTCAGTGCCGTCATCGGCTCCTGGAAGATCATGCCGATGCGGTTGCCGCGCACCTGGCACAGGGCCTTGTCGGGCAGGCCCACGAGTTCCTGGCCGTCGAAGCGGATGCTGCCCGTGACCTTCGCGTTCGCAGGCAGCAGGCCCATGAGCGACATGACGGTGATCGACTTGCCGCAGCCGGATTCGCCCACGATGCCCAGCGTCTCGCCGCGTTCGAGCGAGAAGCTGATGCCGCGTACCGCCTCGGCGGGTCCGCGCTGCGTCTGCAGGCCGATGTGGAGGTCGTTGACTTCGAGGAGGGGCATGGTCAGAAAGCGGACAGCCGTACGCGAAGGGCGCGAAGGTCACGCGAAGAGCGCGAAAGAAGACCTGAAAGGAATGTCATTGAATTTTTTGCGTCCTTCGCGAAAGCTTCGCGCTCTTCGCGTACGGAGGTCCGCATTTCATCGTGCCCTTGCCAGCTTCGGGTCGAGCAGGTCACGCAGGCCGTCGCCGAGCAGGTTCAGGCCCAGCACGGCGAAGGCGATGGCCAGGCCGGGCCAGACGGCCAGCAGGGGCTGCTGGAACATGAGCGTCTGCGCCTCGCTCAGCATGCGGCCCCACGAGGGCTGCGGCGGCTGCGTGCCCAGGCCGAGGTACGACAGCGCGGCCTCGGCCAGGATGGCGATGGCGAAGCGGATCGTGATCTGCACGATCAGCACGGCCGAGATGTTGGGCAGCACGTGCTGCATCGTGATGGCGAAGGGCCCCTTGCCGCAGGCGCGCGCGGCGGCGATGTACTCGCGCGACCAGATCGCGTTGGCCGACGCGCGCGTGATGCGCGCAAACGTCGGGATGTTGTAGATGCCGATGGCGATGATCGCGTTGACGATGCCGGCGCCGAACACGGCCGTGAGCATGATGGCCGAGAGGATGGCGGGAAAGGCGAGCGAGAAGTCGGTCAGGCGCATGATGGCCTCCTCGACCCAGCCGCGCCGCGCCGCCGCCAGCAGGCCCAGGGCCGTGCCGACCACCAGGCCGATGCCCACGGCGATCACGCCCACCAGGATCGACGCGCGTGCGCCCACCAGCAGCAGCGAGGCCACGTCGCGCCCGAAGGCGTCGGTGCCGAGCCAGTGCCGCGCCGAGGGCGACTGCATCTTGGCCGCCATGTCCATCTCGTAAGGCGACCAGGGCGTCCACAGGTACGACACGGCCGCAGCCGCGACGAGCAGCAGCGTCAGCACGCCGCCGATGACGAAGCTGCGATGTCGCAGGGCGCGTTGCCAGAAGCCGGGGGCGGTGCGCGGGCTGGCGAGGGTGAGGGTGTTCATGGGTTCAGGATTCGGACTGCCGTACGCGAAGGACGCGAAAGTCACGCGAAGGTCGCGAAAGGAACTCGAAAATCATTTTCATGGGCATCTTTCGCGTCCTTCGCGAAACCTTCGCGCCCTTCGCGTACGGATGTCCGCTTCATACGTCGCTCGCCTTGATGCGCGGATCGATCACCGCATACAGCACGTCGACCACGAAGTTCACGATGACGACGAAGGCGGCCAGCAGCATCACGCAGTTGCGCACCACGACCAGGTCGCGGTTGCTGATGGCCTGGAAGATCAGGCGGCCCAGACCGGGCAGGTAGAACACGTTCTCGACCACGATGGTGCCGGCCAGCAGCTCGGAGAACTGCATGCCCATCACGGTGACCACCGGGATGAGCGCGTTGCGCAGCACATGGCGCCAGAGCACCGCGCGCTGGCCCACGCCCTTGGCACGCGCGGTGCGCACGAAGTCCTCGCGCATCACCTCCAGCACCGCCGAGCGCGTGATGCGCGCCAGGATGGCGGCCTGCACCACGGCCAGCGACAGGGCCGGCAGCAGCAGCGACTTGATGCCCGCGCCGATGCCTTCGCCCCAGCCGTCGAAGCCGCCGGCCGAGAACCACTGCAGCTTCACCGAGAACAGCAGGATCAGCAGGATCGCGAACCAGAAGTTGGGAATGGCCACGCCGACCTGGGCCAGGCCCATCAGGCCCACGTCGCCGAGCTTGTTGTGGCGCGCTGCGGCCGTCACCCCGACCAGCAGCGCGATCAACGTGGTGAAGGCCATCGCCATGAAGGCCAGCGGGATGGTCAGCTGCAGGCGCTCGAGGATCAGGTCGAGCACGGGCGAGCCGTAGGTGTAGCTGTCGCCGAGGTTGCCGGTGAGCAGGCCGCCGATCCATTGCCAGTAGCGCGTCCAAGCCGGCTGGTCCAGGCCCAGCTTGGTGGCGAGGGCAGCGACCGCGCTGGGGTCGGCGTCCGGGCCCATCAGCATCTGCGCGGCATTGCCGGGCAGGATCTCGAGCACGAGGAAGACGATGACCGAGGCGCCGATCAGGGTGCCGACGAGGGTCGCGAGGCGCTTGAGAAGAAAGAGGCTCATGGTGGGGCGTTGCGCGCAGCGTGCGCCTGGGGCGGCACGGCCGGAAGCGACGGCAGGGTGCGCGGCGGGTCGCGGGGGCGGCCGCAGCATAACCGCATCCACGCAATGAACGTGCCCGTGCCCGTGCCTGTGCCCGTGCGATGCCCTGCACCGCCCCTGCCGCAGGCAGGGCCTCGGCGGCGGGTGCGCCCTTCGAAGCGGTGCGGCCGCCGATAATCGGCGCCATGGCCCTCATGATCACCGACGAATGCATCAACTGCGACGTCTGCGAGCCGGAGTGCCCCAACGACGCGATCTCGATGGGTGAGGCGATCTACGAGATCGATCCGTGCAAGTGCACGGAATGCGTGGGGCATTTCGACGAACCGCAGTGCGTGCAGATCTGCCCGGTCGCGTGCATCCCGGTCCACCCCGACTTCGTGGAGTCGCGCGAGACGCTGTTCCAGAAGTACGAGCGGCTCACGGCCGCGAAGACGGCGCCACCGGCGGCCTGACCGAGGGCCGGCGCGGCGCGGTCCGGGCTCAACCCTTCTTCCTGCGTTTGTCGCCCGCAACGGCCGCCGATGGATCGCGCGCGGTGAAGGCGTCGGTTTCGCCTTTCGCGTGCTTCTTCGGCTTGTGGGTCTTGGGCGGCTTCGCTACCGTCTCGTGCGGCGCAGGCTTGGCTGGCGGGGCGGGCGGCGGCGCGATGATGGCCGGCCGCTGTCGGGCGGCCTCGTGCTCCAGCGCGCGGCGCTCGCGCGCCATCGTTTCGGCCTGCCGCTGCGTCTCGCGGGTGTGCCGCTCCTGCGCCTGGCGGTCGGCGGCGCTGCGTGCGTCGTCCACCGCCACGGCGCGGCCGCCGGCGCAGGGCTGGTCGCTGTAGCTGCTGCCGCAGCGCCAGGCCTGGTTTCCAGTGCCGTTCGGGGCCGCAGCGCCCGCCGTATGGGCGCAGGCTGCTATCAAAAGTGAAGCAATCGTGTGAGCGGCGCGGTGTTGTGTGCGCATCGTCTCTCCTCCCTGGGGTGCTCGGCGCTAACCCGGCGCCGCGGCGGGCGGCCCGCCGTCGCCCGGCTCGCGCCGGGGCGGTTTGGGCCGGGGCGGCTTGCTGGTGTGGATCAGCAAGGTCGCCTTGTCCATCTCGCCGGCCACCAGGGCCGGCACGGCGTGCAGGGTGCGCACGATCGTGTCGTCGATCGCCTCGCGCTGCTCGCGCAGCGGCTTCTTGAGCACCCAGTGGATGACTTCGCTCTTCACGCCGGGGTGGCCGATGCCGATGCGCAGGCGCCAGTAGTCACCCGTGCCCAGCTGCGCGTGGATGTCGCGCAGGCCGTTGTGGCCAGCGTGGCTGCCGCCGAACTTGAGCTTGGCCTGGCCGGGCACGACGTCGAGTTCGTCGTGCACCACGAGGATCTCTTCCGGTGCGATCTTGAAGAAGCGGGCGAGGGCGCCGACCGACTTGCCCGAAAGGTTCATGAAGGTCTGCGGCTCCAGCAGCCACACGGTCTGGCCCTGGACGGTGGTGCGTGCCACCAGGCCGTGGTAGCTGCGCTCGGGCTGCAGATGGAGCTTCCAGTCGCGCGCCAGGGCGTCGATCCACCAGAAGCCCGCGTTGTGGCGCGTGGCCTCGTACTCCGGGCCCGGATTGCCGAGGCCGACGAACAGCTTGATCATGGGGGTGGATTATCCGGGTGGGTTTTTTGCGAGGCCCGAAAAGCAGACGGCCCGCCGAAGCGGGCCGTCGAATCGCACACGCGAGCGGCGATTACTTCTTCTTGCCACCCTTGGCCGGTGCGGGCGCGGGTGCTGCGGCTGCAGCGCCTTCGGCCGGTGCTTCGGGTTCTTCCTCGACGGCCGGCGCCGTGGCGGATGCCAGGACGGGGTTGACCTTGCCGTGGCTCACCCAACGCACGCCGCGCGGCAGCTTGATGTCCTTGAGCGTGACGGTGCCGTTCTTCTTCAGGCCCGACAGGTCCACCTCGATGAACTCGGGGAGTTCCGACGGCAGGCAGCTCACTTCCAGTTCGGTCGTGACGTGGTTGACGAGGTTGTGCTCGAGCTTGACGGCATCGGACTCTTCCTCACCCTTGAAGTGCAGCGGCACCTTCATGGTCATGCGGGTGCGGGCATCGACGCGCTGGAAGTCGATGTGCTGCACCAGTTGCTTGAAGGGGTGGTATTGCACGTCGCGCAGCAGGACCTTGCTCACGTTGCCGCCCAATTCCATCTCGAGGACGGAGGAGTGGAAGGCTTCCTTCTTGAGGGCGTGCCACAGGGCGTTGTGGTCGAGTTCGATCAGTTGCGGCTGGCCTTCGCCACCGTAGACGATGCCGGGCGTCTTGCCGGCGTTGCGCAGACGGCGGCTCGCACCCGTACCCTGCTTGGCGCGCTCGAAAGCGACGAATTTCATAGCGATTCTCCAGATGGAACCGGCCGCGACCAGCCTGGCTCCGTTTCAAAAAGTCCCCGGAGGGACACGAAGAAGGAGCGGCGAAGCCTGCTCCTCCAAGACGGCGCGAAGCATCGCGCAGCGTCGTCTCTCTACTGCAGTTGGGGTCCGGCTTTGCCGGCCCCGACTGCACTGATCTTCAAGTTCACTCGGCGATCGAAGATCGCTGAGTGCTCAGAACAGGTTTTCCTGGTCCGAGAACAGGCTCATCACCGACTCGCCCTTGGCGATGCGCTGGATCGTCTCGGCGAACAGCGGCGCCACGGACAGCTGGCGGATCTTGCTGCAGCCCAGTGCGGCATCGGACAGCGGGATCGTGTTGGTCACGCAGACTTCGTCGAGGGCGGTGCCCTGGGCGATGCGTTCCATGGCCGGGCCCGAGAACACCGGGTGCGTGCAGTAGGCGTACACGCTCTTGGCGCCGCGCTCCTTCAGCACCTCGGCCGCCTTCACCAGCGTGCCGGCGGTGTCGATCATGTCGTCCATGATCACGCAGTTGCGGTTCTCGATCTCGCCGATGACGTTCATCACCTCGCTCACGTTCGCCTTCGGGCGACGCTTGTCGATGATGGCGAGGTCGCAGTTGAGCTGCTTGGCCAGAGCGCGGGCACGGACCACGCCGCCGACGTCGGGCGAGACCACGATCAGGTCCTCGTAGTTCTTGGCGCGCAGGTCGCCCAGCAGCACCGGCGAGGCGTAGATGTTGTCGACCGGGATGTCGAAGAAGCCCTGGATCTGGTCGGCGTGCAGGTCCATCGTGAGGACGCGGTCGACGCCGACGGTCTGCAGCAGGTTGGCGACCACCTTGGCCGAGATCGGCACGCGGCTGGAGCGCGGGCGGCGGTCCTGGCGGGCGTAGCCGAAATAAGGGATGACGGCGCTGATCCGCTCGGCCGAAGCGCGCTTGAGCGCGTCGACCATGATCAGCAGTTCCATCAGGTTCTCGTTCGTGGGCGCGCAGGTCGACTGGACGACGAACACGTCGCGGGCACGGACGTTCTGGTTGATCTCGACGGTGACTTCTCCATCGGAGAAGCGGCCCACGCGGGCGGCGCCCAACGTGGTGCCCAGGTGCTGCGCGATCTCGGCCGCGAGGCCGGGATTGGCGTTGCCGGTGAAAACCATGAAGTCAGGGTGATGCGCCTGCATGCGTGTTTCCCGGCGGTCTGAGCGATTGGGCCTTGAAGGCCCGCACCTTGCGGCGCGGCGCCGTTCTTTGTCGTGGAAAGAATTTGGCAGGGGAGAAAGGATTCGAACCTTTGCATGCCGGAATCAAAATCCGGTGCCTTAACCAGCTTGGCGACTCCCCTACACAGGAGAGTGGTCAAAGACCACCCACCGATGAATGTCGCACCCAGCCACCTCTCGGCGACTGGCTTTTCTAGACCGCCCAGCCTGCGAGAGGATGGACTTCCAGATTGCTGCACTGCCGAAGCTGCCAACCCGGTGGCGGGTCGTCGAGCAACGGGCCGTGCGGCGCATTGTCTCTCTGTTCCAGCGGCGCGAACACCGCACTGCCGGACCCGGTCATCCGTGCCTCCAGTCCCTGGCTGCCGAGCCATTCGATGGCCTGGCGCACCTCGGGGCAGAGCCTCTGGGCAACCGGCTGCAAGTCGTTGTGGCCGAATCTGAAGATTTCGGCTGCATCGTTTGCAGCAAAGCCAGAGAGTATAGCAGGACTTGTTTCGCGTTGAAGGTCTTCGGCGGCAAAAATGAGACGCGTGTCCAGCCCCGCCGTCGGCTTGAGCACCGCGAAGCGACCGCTCGGCAGGGCCACCGGCGTTATCTCCTCGCCGATGCCCTCGACCCAGGCGTTGTGGCCGCGCAGGAAGAAGGGCACGTCGGCACCCAGCGCGAGGCCGATCCGCTCGAGCCGCTGCAGTGGCAGGCGAAGGTCCCACAGTCGATTGAGGGCCAGCAGGCAGGTGGCCGCGTCGGACGAGCCGCCGCCCATCCCGGCCTGGGCCGGCACCTGCTTCGCGACGCCGATGTGCGCGCCCTGGCCCGGTGCGGCGAAGGCCTGCAGCGCTCGCGCGGCGCGCAGCACGAGGTCGTCCGCGGGGAGTGGCGTCGTCAGGTCCTCGCGCGTGAGCTGCCCATCGCGCCGCAGCTCGACGTGCAGCACGTCGCTCCAGTCGATCAGCATGAACACCGACTGCAGCAGGTGGTAGCCGTCGTCGCGGCGGCCCGTGATGTGCAGGAAGAGGTTGAGCTTGGCCGGCGCCGGCAGGTCGTACAGGGCGTTCACGGCCGTCGGCTCTCGACGCCGGCACGCGGCACGGCCTCGAAGACCACGCGCAGGTCGGCCGTGGGCTGCGGCGACTCGCGCACCGCCTGCAACCGGCCCGAGGCGACCTGGCTCAGGTCGGCACGCCAGCCCGGCACGGCAGCCGGCTGGCCCGCTAGCCATTGGAAGAGCGCGTCCACCGGCAAGGCGGCGCCGGTCACGCGTTCGGCCAGCGTGTCGATGGAGTCGTAGCGCTGCGTGCGCTGGCCGTCGCGCAGCAGCGCTTCGCCCGGCGACCACTGCAGGACGCCCAGCGTGCTGCCGATGGGGCTGGTGAGCGTGAGTTCGCCGCGGCCGGGCGCACCGCGCAACTCGAAGAGGGCGGCGAAGGACTGCACCGGCTGGCTGTCCACGCGCAGAGACAGGCGCCCTGTCCATTGGCCGTCTTGCGCGTCCAAGCTGTCGCCGGGCCGCGCGGGTGTTGCGCAGCCAGCTATGAAAAAGGGAGCAACCGCCGCTACGGCGGCCAGGGCCGTGCGGCGCTTCACAGCTTCACGCGCAGGCGCTTGAGTGTTTCCTGCAGGGTCTGGTTGTCGGCATCGGCCAGCACGGCCTGCTTCCACACCGACACGGCGCGGTCGCGCTGGCCGCTGGCCCACAGCACCTCGCCCAGGTGGGCGCCGATCTCGGGATCGGGACGCTTCTTGTAGGCGGCTTCGAGGATGCGCTGCGCCTCCGCGACGTTGCCCAGCCGGTACTCGACCCAGCCCAGGCTGTCGGCGATGAAGGGATCGTCCGGTGCCAGCGAGACGGCCTTGCGGATCAGCTCGCGCGCTTCCTCGAGGCGGATGTTCCGATCGGCCAGCGAGTAGCCCAGCGCGTTGTACGCGTTCTGGTTGTCGGGCTTCATCGCCATCAGCTTGCGCAGCAGCCGCTCCATTTCGTCGAGGCGGTCGATCTTCTCGGCGGCCATGGCCTGTTCGTAGATCAGGTCGCTGTCGGCGGGGTCGGCGGCGCTGGCCTTGGCCAACATGTCGTAGGCGGCCTGGTACTCCCTGGCCTCGCGCAGCAACTGCACCTCGGCCATGAACTTCTGCTTCTTGTCGGCGTCGCTGCGCTCGGGCAGGTTGCGGATCAGTTCGCGCGCCTGTGGCAGCTTGCCCTGGCGGGCCAGGAGCAGGGCGCGGCGCGTCTGCGCCGCCGCCAATTGGTCCGTGCTCTCGATGCGCGACAGCCAGCGCTCGGCGCCGGCAAAGTCCTTGCGCCTCTCGGCCAACTGCGAGAGCTGGATGTAGGCCTGCGCCATGCCGCGCGTGCGCTCGTCGGCGTCGCGCTGCTGGCTCGCCAGTTCGAGGTAGCGCTGCAGCGATGCCTCCGCCGCGCCGTCCTGGCGCGCCTGCACCTGCAGCGAGCCCAGCAGGAGCCACGGGTCCGGCAGGTCGGGGCGGGCCTTGGTGACCGCCTCGAGTTCGGTGGTCGCCTCGGCATAGCGCTGTCCTTCGGCCAGCACCCGTGCATAGGCCACGCGGGCTTCCGGCAGGGCCTTGGGGGTGGCCAGGTAGCGCTTGACCATCGCCTCGGCCTCGGGCCGGTCGGGATCGATCAGGTCCAGCGCGAGCACCGCGGGGCCGTCGGCATCCGGGTCGGCGGCCTGGCCCTTGCGGGCAGCGTCCATGGCGCCGGCCTCGTCGCCGGCCACCAGGCGCAGGCGGCCCACGGTCGTCCATGCAAGCCCGGCGGTGGCGGGGTTCTTCAGGTCGTCGACCAGGGCCTGCTCGACCACCGAGGCGGCGAGCTTCTTGTCGGCGGCGCGGCTGTAGTTGCGCGCGATGACCGCCATCAGCAGCGGATGCTCGACCACCGGCGTGGCGGCAAGTTCGGCACGCAGGGGCTCCACCGTCTCGCTCAGGCGGCCGAGCACGATGAGCACCTGCAGTTCGAGGCGGCGCGCGTCGCGCGAGTCCGGGATCGACTGCTTCCAGGCGCGGGCCGCGACCAGGGCGGCCTCGGGCGAGCGGGCCTGCACGGCCACGTCGACCGCACGCTGGAACAGCTTGGGGTCGCCGGTGCGCCGCGCCGCATCGAGCAGCAGCTGGAAGCCTTCGACCGGGTCGCCGCCGGCGCGCGTGTTGAGTTCGCCCAGCAGCACCTCGTAGAAGAGTTGCGCGGTCATTGCCGAGGGGCGCGCGGTGCTTTCCTCGGGCTTCTCGGTCTTCTCGGCAGGAGCTGCGGGAACGGGGGTCGACGCCGGTGCCGAAGGGTTCGCCGGCGCCGGGCCGGGCGACTGCGCATGGGCGGTCAGCGCGGCGAGTGCGAGGGCGGCCGCCGCAAGGCGGTGTCGGCGGAGCGTGGGGTGCATCGAACCATAATAATCCAAGCGTCTTAGGCCACGGCCCCGGTGGGCTTCCTTGAAAACATGGCCTTTCCGGCCTGGGCGGCACCTGCCGCCGAACGCCTGGCATCCCCTTCCTGACCCATGCCTGAACTCCCCGAAGTCGAAATCACGCGGCGCGGCTTTGCCGACCGCATCGCGGGCGGCCGCATCACCGCCGTGCGCACCGGAAAGCCGTTGCGCTGGGCGCTTGCCGTGGCGCCCGAACTGCTCGTCGGCCGCGTCGTGCAGGGGGTGCGCCGGCGCGGCAAGTACCTGCTCATCGACCTCGACCACGGGCTGCTGCTCCTGCACCTGGGCATGTCGGGGAGCCTGCGCTTCGGTGTCGATCTGCCAGAGGCGCAGGTGCACGACCACTTCGACCTGGTCACGACGCAGGGCATGCTGCGTCTCAACGATCCGCGCCGCTTCGGCGCCGTGGTCTATGTGGAGGCCGAGGATTCCCCGCTCGCCCACAAGCTGCTGGGCGGGCTGGGCATGGAGCCGCTGGACGCCGGCTTCGACCTGGCCGAATTCCAGGCGGGGCTGCGACGCCGCCGAGCGCCGATCAAGCAGGTGCTGCTGGCCGGCGACGTGGTCGTGGGCGTGGGCAACATCTATGCGTCGGAGGCGCTGTTCCTGGCGGGCATCCGGCCGACGCTGGCGGCCTCGCGCATCTCGCGGCCACGGGCCGCCCGCCTGCATGCGGCGGTGCGCGAGATCCTGGCGCGCGCCGTGGAGCGCGGGGGCAGCACTCTGCGCGATTTCTCTCACGTGGACGGGCAGACCGGCTACTTCCAGCTGGACGCCATGGTCTATGGTCGTGGGGGCGAGCCCTGCCGCGTCTGTGCCACCCCGATCCGGCAGATCCGCCAGGGGCAGCGATCGACCTTCTTCTGCCCCGTGTGTCAAAAAAGCTGAAACCCGCCGAACGGTCGCTGCGAGGCGTCCGAAAGGCCGTGCCGCTCGCAGAGTGGCAATGTTATATTTTGTAAACTACAACGAGCCGTCGCCTTGAGCCGATCCTTCAACCAGCAATTCGACCAGCACGGTGCCTGGCGGCGGAACTTCGCGCACCGGCTCAAGTGGCTGGCGAGCTGGCTGCGCGAGAACGACCTGATGGACCAGTCGGTGTCCGATCGCATGCGCGAGCTCGAGGCGCAGATGCGCACGAGCAAGGTCATGGTCGCCTTCGTCGCCGAGTTCTCGCGCGGCAAGTCTGAGCTCATCAACGCGATCTTCTTTGCCGGCTACGGCCGCCGCATCATGCCGGCGAGCGCCGGGCGCACGACGATGTGCCCGACCGAGCTGGGCTACGACGCCGCGTACCTGCCGGGCCTTCGGCTGCTGCCCATCGAGACGCGGCTCGAGCCGCATTCGCTGACCCACTGGCGCGACCAGCCCGAGCGCTGGACCGAGGTGCCGGTCGACGTGCAGGACGCCGAGTCGCTGTCCGCCGCCATGCACAAGGTGGCCGAGGTGGACTGGGTGCCGGTCGAGCGGGCGCGTGCCCTCGGCTTCTGGAGCGACGAGACGCCGCAGGACAACCCCATGGTCGACGCCGAGGGCCGCGTCGAGGTGCCGCGCTGGCGCCACGCATTGCTCAACATGCCGCATCCGCTGCTGGAGCAGGGCCTGGTCATCCTCGACACCCCCGGACTCAACGCGATCGGTGCCGAGCCCGAGCTGACCGTCAGCCTGATCCCGCAGGCCCACGCCGTGGTGTTCATCCTTGGGGCCGACACGGGCGTGACGCGCTCCGACCTCGCCATCTGGCGCGAGCACCTCGTGACCGAGGGCGACCCGGGCGAGACCCGCATCGTCGTGCTCAACAAGATCGACACGCTCTGGGACACGCTCAGCGCACCGGGGCAGATCGACGCGCAGATCGAGCGCCAGTGCACCCTCTCGGCCGACACCCTGGGCGTTCCGCGCGAGCGCGTGCTGCCGGTGTCGGCGCAGAAGGGGCTGCAGGCCAAGATCGCCAAGGACGCCGCGCTGCTGCAGGGCAGCCGCCTGCCGGCGCTCGAAGCCGCGCTGGGCGACGGGCTGCTGGGCCGGCGCGAAACCATGCTGCGGCTGGCCGTCGAAGCCGGCGTGTCCGCCTTGCGTGCCGAAGCGTCGCGCATCCTCAGCGTGCGCGAGCGCGACCTGTCGGAGCAGGCGCTCGAGCTGCAGGGGCTGCGCGGCAAGAACAGTTCCGTGATCCGCCACATGCGCTCGCGCATCGAACAGGAGCAGTCCGAGTTCGAGTCGAGCAACACGCGCATCCTGGCCCTGCGTTCGGTGCAAGGCAAGCTGCTGCGCGAGGTGTACGCCGTGCTCGGCAGCACCGCGCTCAAGTCCGACCTCGCCCGGCTCGCTGCCACGCTCAAGCGTCCCGGCATCAAGCTGAGCGTCCGCAAGGTGTACGGCGCCACCTTCGACGTGCTGCGCAGCAACCTGCGCGAGGTGCAGGCCACCACGAGCGAAATCCAGGCGATGCTGCACGCCACCTTCCGGCAGCTCAATGCCGAGCATGGCTTCTCGCTGCAGGCACCGGCGGAGCCCGACCTGTCTGGCTTCGTCGCCGAGCTCGATGGCATCGAGCGCAGCCACCTGCACTACCTGGGCGTGGGCAACCTGCTCAAGCTCGCGCAGGGCGACTTCTGCGACCGGCTGGTCCGTGCGCTCGGCAGCCGGGTGCGCACCGTGAACGAGGCCGCGATGACCGAGGTGGAGCGCTGGAGCAAGGCGGCCGGCGCGCAGCTCGATGCGCAGCTCAAGGAGCGCCGCCGCAACTTCGTGCGGCGCATCGAATCGGTGGAGCGCATCCAGACCGCCGCCGGCGGCTTGGACGAGCGGCTGGGCGAGATCCGGTCGCAGGAGCAGGAACTGCAACTGCTCAACGAGCGCCTGCAGGAACTCACCGTCCTGCTGACCAGCCAGGAGCCGATCCCGCCCGCCGTGCCCGGTGCGCCGCGCGGCGAACTGCGCGCGGCGTGAGGGGCACGTCCCCCGCGGTGGCGTCGGCCAAGGCGCTGGCCGCCACTTTCGCTCCCCTGCTCGTCGACTGGCAGCGAAGCCACGGCCGCAGCACGCTGCCATGGCAGAACACGCACGATCCGTATCGCGTGTGGCTGTCCGAGGTCATGCTGCAGCAGACCCAGGTGGTCACCGTGCTGGGCTACTACGCCCGCTTCCTCGAGCGCTTTCCCACCGTGGCGGCGCTGGCGGCCGCCCCCGAGGACGAGGTGCTCGGGCTGTGGAGCGGGCTGGGCTACTACAGCCGCGCCCGCAACCTGCACCGCTGCGCGCAGGAGGTGGTGGCGCGCTTCGGCGGCGCCTTTCCGCACAACGCGGCCGAACTCGCCACCTTGCCGGGCATCGGCCGTTCGACGGCAGCGGCCATCGCGGCCTTCTGTTTCGGCGAGCGGGTGGCGATCCTGGACGGCAACGTGAAGCGCGTGCTGGGTCGGGTGCTGGCCTTCGAGGGCGACCTGGCGAGCGCCGCGCAGGAGCGGCTGCTGTGGGACGCGGCCACCGAACTGCTGCCGCCCGAGGGCGAGCGCGCAGCCATCTCTGCCTACACCCAGGGCCTGATGGACCTGGGCGCCACCGTCTGCATGCCGCGCCAGCCCAACTGCCTGCTGTGCCCGGTGCAGTCGCTGTGCCGCGCGCGCGCACTGGGCGCCACGGACCGCTTCCCGGTCAAGACGCGCAAGCTGCGCCGCAGCGCGCAGGCGCTGTGGCTGCTGCTGGCGCGCCGCGAGGATGGCGCTGTGTGGCTGGAGAAGCGGCCGGCGCGCGGCATCTGGGCCGGTCTCTACGGCCTGCCGGCTTTCGACAGCCATGCCGCGCTGCTGGCTGCGTGCGGTGCGAGCGGCGACGCCGGCTTCGTCGACCTGCCGGCCTTCACCCACGTGCTGACGCACAAGGACCTGCACCTGCACCCCGTCGAGCGCCGGACGACCGGTGATGGGGCTCCGGTGATGGGCGCCGGGCAGTGGGTGGCGGCCGATGCCTGGCAGGCGCTGGGCCTGCCGGCACCGGTGCGCAAGCTGCTCGAGCAGCGACTGGGCGCCGCTGGCGTTTGAGTGCCGAATCGGGCTGCAGCGCCCGTCCCCCTTGCGCAGGCAGCTATGAAATTGATAGTAGATCGACGCCGGTCTACTCGGTGTCGAGTTCGCGGTGCCGCTTGAGTGCCGCCCAGCGGTCACCGAAGGCACGCGCCAGTTGCTCGACCAGGAACACCGAGCGGTGCTGGCCGCCGGTGCAGCCGATGGCCACCGTGACGTAGCTGCGGTGGTCGTCGGCCAGCGCGTCCAGCCAGTGCTGCAGGAAGCCCTCGATGTCCGCATACATGCGTGCCACCGCGTCGTGCTCGCGCAGCCACTGGGCCACCGGCGCGTCCCGGCCGGTGAGCGGGCGCAGCTCCGCCACGTAGTGTGGGTTGGGCAGCATGCGCACATCGAAGACGAAATCCGCGTCCAGCGGCAGGCCGCGCTTGAAGGCGAAGGACTGGAACACCAGCGTGAGCTGTCGCTGCGGCGCGCCGATCAGCGCCTTGATGTAGGTGCGCAGCTGCGCCGGGCGGATCAGGCTGGTGTCGATCACGTCGGCGCCGTCGCGCAGCTCGGCCAGCAGCTCGCGCTCCAGCTCGATGGCCTGCGCCAGCGCGCGTTCCTGCTCCGGTGCGTCGACGCGGCCGTCCTGCCGCGACAGCGGGTGGCGGCGCCGCGTCTCGGAATAGCGGCGCAGCAGTGCGTCGGTGGTCGCGTCGAGGAAGAGCGATCGCAGCGCGATGCCTTCGCGCCGCAGCGTGCCCAGCTGCAGCGGCACCAGCGGCAGGGACACGCCGCTGCGCACGTCGATGGCGATGGCCACGCGCGCGGCGTTCTGCTGCGTCTGCAGCGTGATGAAGGGCTCCAGCAGCTCGGGCGGCAGGTTGTCGACGCAGTAGTAGCCGGCGTCTTCCAGCGCGTGCAGCGCGACCGACTTGCCGGAGCCGGACATGCCGGTGATGAGGACGAGGTCCATGTCAGTCGCGCTCGACCGCCCGAAGCGACTGACGCGCTCCCTCGGGGGGCAGCGGACCGCGCGAAGCGGGGGAGCGTGGGGGCGGTTTCATTTCAGGACGTCGCCTTTGCGCGCGCCTTGCCGCCGGCCGGCGGCCGATCGAGCATCTCGCGCGCATGGGCCAGCGAGGTGGCGGACACGCGCTCGCCGCCCAGCATGCGGGCGATCTCGCGCGTGCGGCCCTCGCCGTCCAGCGGTTGGACGCTGCTCTCGGTGCGGGTGCCGCCGTCCTTGGCGTCCGCTGCGGCGCGCTTGGCCACGAGCAGGTGATGGTCGGCACAGGCCGCCACCTGGGGCAGGTGCGTCACGGCGAGCACCTGGCGGTCGCGGCCGAGCTGCTGCATGAGGCGGCCGACGGTCTCGGCCACGGCACCGCCGACGCCTGAGTCGACCTCGTCGAAGATCAGCGTCTGCGCAGTGCCCAGTTCGCTGGTCGTCACCGCGATGGCCAGCGCGATGCGCGACAGCTCGCCGCCGGACGCCACCTTGCCGATGGGGCGCGGCGTGCTGCCGGCGTGGCCGGCGACCAGGAAGGTGGCTTCCTCGAGCCCCGCGCGGCCGGGCTGCGGCAAGGGCTGCAGGCTGACTTCGAAGCGCCCGCCCTGCATGCCCAGCCCCTGCATCGCCTGCGTGACCGCCGCCGACAGCTTGGGCGCGGCCTGCTGCCGGGCCTTGGAGACGGCGCGTGCCGCCTTGAGGAAGGCCTGCTGCGCCGCCTGCTCCTTCGCTTCCAGCGCGGCCAGGTCGCTCTGCGCATCGAGCGTCTGCAGCTCGGCGCGCCAGCCGGCCAGCAGGGCAGGCAATTCGGCCGGCGTGCGCTTGTAGCGGCGCGCGAGCGACATCCACAGGCCCATGCGCTCGTCGAGTTCCGCCAGGCGCTGTGGGTCGACGTCGGCGCGCCGCAAGTAGCTGTGCAATGTATGGGCCGCATCGGCGGCCTGGGCCACGCTGGAGGCGAGCGCCTCGCCGAGCGCCTTGAACTCCGGCTCGATGTGCTCGCAGTCCTGCAGCAGCGAGACGGCGCGCGACAGCGCGGACAGCGCGCCGGCCTCGTCGTCCTCCAGCGCCGCGGCGGCGCCTTCGGCGGCATCGATCAAGGCCTGGGCATTCGACAGCCGCGAGTGCTGGGCCGAGAGGTCTTCCCACTCGTCCTCGCCGGGTGCCAGCTTGTCGACCTCGCTGACCTGCCATTGCAGTCGCTCGCGTTCGCGCTGCAGCGTGTCCTGCGCCTGGCGCGCGGATTCCAGCGCGCCGAGGGTCTGCCGCCACTGCTGCCAGGCGTCGTCCATCGCAGCGGTCTGCACGCCGGCATAGGCGTCGAGCAGGCCGCGCACGGATTCGGGCCGCGTGAGGCTCTGCCAGGCGTGCTGGCCATGGATGTCGAGCAGGCGGTCGCCCAGTTCGCGCAGTTGCGCGGCGGTCGCCGGGCTGCCGTTGATCCAGCCGCGGCTGCGGCCCTGCAGGTCGACCGTGCGGCGCAGGAGCAGCGCTTCGCCGGCCTCGAAGCCACCCTCGTCCAGCCAGGCGGCCAGGGCCGGGTCGGCGTCGAACTCGGCGCTCACGTCCAGGCGCTCGGCGCCTTCGCGCACGGCACCCGCGTCGGCGCGGTTGCCCAGGGCGAGCTGCAGGGCGTCGATGAGGATCGACTTGCCCGCGCCGGTCTCGCCGGTGAGCACGGTGAAGCCGGCGCCGAGGTCGAGTTCGAGCGCGCGGACGATGACGAAATCGCGCAGGGCGATGCGACGCAAGGCCATCAGGCCTCCCGACGGGCCGCCCCGCGGCAGGCCTGCGCCCCCTCAAGGGGCAGCGGATACACGCAGTGAGAAGCGTGGGGGCACATGCTCAGGAACCTCCTTCGTTCCAGTGGAGTTTCTTGCGCAGGGTGTCGAAATAGCTCCAGCCGCGCGGATGCAGGAAGCGCACGCGGTAATCGGAGCGCCGCACCACGATCTGGTCGCCGTGCACCAGCGAGGCCAGCGACTGCATGTCGAAATTGGCGCTGGCGTCGCGGCCGCCGACCACTTCGATCGTGATCTCCTCGGCATCGGGCAGCAGGATCGGCCGGTTCGACAGCGTGTGCGGCGCAATCGGAACCAGCACCCACCCCGGGATCGACGGGTGCAGCAGCGGCCCGCCGGCCGACAGGGCGTAGGCCGTCGAGCCCGTGGGCGTGGCGATGATGAGGCCGTCCGCGCGCTGGTTGGCGACGAAGTTGCGGCCCACCGACACCCGCAGCTCGACCATGCCGGAGGTCGCGCCGCGGTTGACCACGACGTCGTTCATCGCCAGGGCGTCGAACACCACCGCGCCGTCGCGCACCACCTGTGCGTGCATGAGGCTGCGGTGGTCTTCCTCGTACTCGCCGGCGAGCATCGGGGTGAGCGTGGTTTGGTAGTTGTCCAGCGGGATGTCGGTGATGAAGCCGAGTCGTCCGCGGTTGATGCCGATCAGCGGCACGCCGTAGGGCGCCAGCTGGCGCCCGATGCCGAGCATGGTGCCGTCGCCGCCAACCACCAGGCCCAGGTCGCACTGCTCGCCGATCTCCTGGACGGTCAGCACCGGATGGCGGCAGGTCTTGGCCGGCAGACCGTCGGAATCGCTTTCGGCGCTGCTGCGCTCCAGGACCACCGAGCAGCCCTGCGAGCGCAGGAAATCGCCGATGTCGTCCATCACCCGATCCTGCGCGCGCGCCGCCTGAGCCTGGTACTTTCCGATGAGGGCCACGTGGCGGAAGGGCGGGGTCATGGCTACAAATTACAACACTTTTGCACGGAGGCGCTTGAGCATGCGCTCCTTGCAGGCGCTGTCGCGCTCGCTCTCCAGAGCTGCCACCACGATCCACTTTTGAGGGTCTTGGCCAAGCTCTTCCGCCAGTGCTCCCGCCACCGCTGGCGACAGGTGCTCGCGGTCCTTCGCGGTGTACAGCGCACGCTTCGACAAGCCCAGGTCTGAGGCCCAGTCGGACAGACCCTTCACCTTCATGGCGTCGGCTAGCAGATTCATGGTGGTTTGCATATCGGTCGATTCCTCGTGTTGTATAACGGTTACACAGGACGAGGAAAGTATAGAAAGCGCTTGTTATACAGGGTGAGGAAACAGTAGGCTCCGCAACGTTATTCACGTTGAGTAACGCAACAGGAGCCACCACCATGATTCGAGTGACCGTCAGCAGCACTGCTGTTCGCGAAATGTCCGGCAACGCCAAAGGCACCGGCAAGCCCTACCACCTCACGTTCCAGACCGTCTGGATGCACCTCGCGGACCGCGACGGCAATGCCGACCCGTACCCCACGAAGGTGGAAATCATCCTCCCCCGCGACAAGCAAGACGGCGCCGCCATCTTCTACCCCGTGGGCGAGTATCAGTTGGCCCCCTCCAGCATCTACGTGGACGCTCGCGGGAACGTTGCGGTGGCTCCGCGTCTGGTCCCGCTTCGCGCACCCGCAAAGGCTGCCTGAGGGGGCCGCCATGTCCCACTCGCCCGAGGCACTGAGCCACGCGCGATTGGCGAACCTTGAAGGCTCGCTGCTCGCGCTGCTCCGGGAGTACGAAGACATGCAGATCGATGGCCTCTCTGTGAGCGCCACCGTCGAGCATGGCCAGGTCGCCATCGACCTCCAGTTCTTGGCGAACGGCGTTCCGCTGTTCGGAGAGTCGCTGTGAAGGTGCCGACCCTCCTGGCCATCGGCGTCAGCGCCGTTTCCATGCAGGCATTCGGCGTTGCCAAGCTGAGCAGCGGCGGGTGGTCGTTCTTCTTGGCTGGCCTCGTGGTGTTTCAGTTCGTGGTGCTCGGCACGATCTGGGCAGCGGAGAAGCGAGCATGAGCCGCCGGACCATCGGGGAACGGGCGTTCCTTTGTTCGCTTGGCGGCATCGTCGTCACCGGCGCGGCTCTGTTCGTTGGCTGCCTGGGCGCCGTTGGCATCGCCGGCACGTACCGCTACATCGTCGAGCGCCCTCTCGAAGAAGTCCGCTGCGTCGAGTTCGACCGCCCCGCGATCCTGGCGGATCGCGAGTGCGTTCGCTGGCAGCGGTTCACCACGGCGGCTAAGCCATGAGCCGCACCGCCCGCGAGTTCCTGCGCCTGATGCACTGGTGCAACTGGCAGGACGAAATCAGCGCGGCCGGTGGCCGGGCGCACCCCGCATTCCGCGAGCAGGACGCCAAGCTGCGTCGTGACGCGGCCTACCTCATCGGGTACATGGCATGAACGCGCACGCTCAACTGTCGATGTTCGAGCCCGAGGGCGCCGAGGCCGTGCGCCTGCTGCGCTCGCACCTCGCCGAGGCCAAGCGCTGCCGTGATCGCGTCGAATACTTCGAAGTGCTCCAGATGCCGGGCGCCGCTCGGCGTGAGGAAGCCATGGCCGAGCAGGCCGAGTCCGCTGCGCTGGTGCTCGCGATCCTGCTTGACCTGGAAGCGGAGGCCGGCCTATGACCTGCACCGAGCCTACTGTGGGGGATTGGGAGGTGTTCAACGGGCGGGACCCGGTCCGGGGGTGGGGATTCGTGGTTGCGCGACGGGTGCGCCACGGCGATGTCACGGTGTGGCAGCACATGGTCGATGACGCTGGCCATCGGCTCTGGTTTTCCAGCGGCGGCGATGCTCGCGTGGCCGTCCGTAACGCTCCCCGGGGCGGCGCATGATCGCTAGCCTCGCCCAGTACGAAGCCCTGCGCGCGTCGTCGCAGGCGCGTTTCGCTGCCGCGTGGGCAGAGCAGGAAGCGCGCGCAGCGCGCGGGCTTGTCTCAGAATCAACAACTTGCAGGGGTCTGCCCACGGCCATCCAGTGGGCAGAGAACTGCATCACCATTGACCGGGCGCAAGCCCGTGTCACACGCCTGCGCAAGGGCCTCGGCATCGCCGCCAAGCAACTGCACAACCTCGGCGGTCGCAACCAGCAGATCTGGATGCAGACGCTGACCTACGCCGGCGACAACAGCAAGTGGCGGCCCGAGCACATCAGCCGTTACCTCGATGCCCTGCGGAAGTGGCACTACGCCCGCACCGGCAGCAAGACGGTGCGCTATGCCTGGGTGGCCGAGCTTCAAGAGCGCGGCGTCATTCACTACCACGTGATCGTTTGGCTCGATGCCGGCCTCGCGCCGCCCAAGGGTGACACGCCCTGGCGCAACGGCAAGGACCGCGCCGGCCTCACGCGCTGGATGCCGCCCATGTGGCCGCACGGCATGACCCGCCGCGACAAGGCCACAGCGCCTGTCGCCTATCTCATGAAGTACGCAAGCAAGGTCGAATCGAAGACCGTAGGAGGGTTTCCACGTGGAGCACGCATACACGGTGCAGGCGGCATGGATGCTGTTGGCCGCGGTATCCGCCGCTGGGTGCTTTGGCCTGCATATGTGCAGGGCAACGCAGCGGCCGGTGACCCCTTCAAGCCTGCGAAGGGAGGCGGCTATCTCAATGCTCAGACGGGCGAACTTGTCCAGTCTGAGTGGTCCCCAACGGGCGGCGGTTACAGCAGCTTTGTTCGCGTCCGCGTACAGCCACGCGCTATCGACGCCGCAGGGCCCTTCTCGTGGTGGTCTGCCGCCACGACGGTGCATTGACATGGCACAGCCTGAGAGCATCGCTGGAGGGACCCAGCCGGTCACGCGCAGCGGGGCCTGCTGGGTTCCGGAGGCGATGCGATGAACCGGCTGCAATGGTGCTCCGTCGCTATCGCCGTGGCCGCTGTCTGGGGATGTGCCACCACGACGCCGCTTGGCACGGTGGCTGTGCCCGTGTCGCGAGACATCGGCAGCGCGCAGTGGTGGCATGAGCGAAACGCAGGCCACACCGGATGGCCGCCGAAGGATTGGAGGCCCCGGTGAGCATCGCATGGACCGACGCCGCAAGCGTCCTGCAGGCCATCTTTTGGATCAGCTTCGTGTTCCTGTTCGCGCTCGGCTACTCGCACGGCAACAAGGTCATCTGATGTTCGACACCGCAACCATCATGAAGCTGATCGGCGCTGCCGCTGGCATCTACGCAACCGGCTTCGTCGCCGGCAAAACCGCTGCATACATCCGTGCGATTCGCACGGTGCTGTGAATTGGCAATACCGCCAAGCCGCGCCCGGGTCGGTTCACCCGGTTGGAGAGAAGAGATGTTCGAGAAGACCCGCGCCATCGCGCGAAAGTACGGCCCGAAGGCCACTGTTGCGGCGATGACGCTGCCGTTCACCCTGGCCAGCTTCGCGCAATCGACCGATCCGTTCGACAGCGCTGTCGGCAGCATCACCACGAAGGTGGCGGCGTACGGCGCCGCGCTCGTGGTGCTGGCGGCCTCCGCCGTCGGCTTCTTCGTGGCGATCAAGTACGTCAAGAAGATTCCGCGCGCGACGTGATGAAAGCAGCGCACCGCCTCCTGTGGATGCTCCGAGCGCTGCTCGGGGCGGTGCTGCTGTGCGGCTCGGTCCTAGGCGGGCTCGTGCCCGCTACTGCCGTGGCGGCTATCCCGATGGGGACCAGCTACTGCGCTCAAAGCGGTAATGCCGGGCAGGGTGTCGCCAACGGTTGCGGCAGTTCAAAGGCGGCTGCGTGCACTGCGCTCGTCGCAAACTACAACGCGTCCGGCTACAGCCCGGACGATATGCTTCCTGTCACCGGCGCGCTCTTTGGTGCGGCGCCCAATGAGCAGTGTCGAATTATTCGCGGTGGTCCCTATGCCGGCACGGTGTACGGCGACTTCCCGATCTACAGCCAGGGCGAGGCATGCCCGGCTAACAGCACGCAGAGCGGCAACGTCTGCCAGTGCAACAGCGGGTATGTCGAAAGTGGCGGCCAGTGTGTGCAGAACCAGTGTGCTGCGAAGCTCGGTCAAACGACCATCGTGAACTGGACGGCCGGATGGCAGCGCACTCCGAACGATGACCGGTCGCCGCTCGTCGCGGCCAACAAGCCTTCGAATGTGCAGGCCGTGTGCAACGCCGGGTGCGAGCAGACATTCAATTGGGCCGACGCATGCCCGGAGTGTAAGAGTTACGTCTCCCAGACACCCAACGGTCAAGGGCTCTATCGCGTCTCGGTCGATTTCGCGGCGACGTATACCGGCCAGAGTTGCACGCAGGGGCCGGCTGACGCGCCGATCACTGCGGACAACAGCAAAGACCCTCCTTGCCCTGGCTACGTAGGAGAGGTTAACGGCGTCAAAGGCTGTTATGGCACCGCAGACAAGCCGGTGACGACGCAGCCCAGCAATCTCCCGTCGGGCAATCCCATCATCGCCGGGAATCCCGCCGCAGGCGCGAAACCCACCAGCGGCGAGGGAAGTGGCTCGGGCAGTGCCGGGCGCACGCCGTCAAGTGGCTCAGGCGGGAGCGCTGGCGGGCCTTCTGCTGCCGCGCAGGGCGGCAAGGGCAACGGTGCTGGCGGCGCATCTACTGGTAGCGGAACCACGAACAAGCCCGGGGACGGCAAGGAACAAGAGAACTGCGGCGCGCCGGGACAGCCCATGTGCAGCGTCAAGGTCGATGAAACCGGCACGCCGTCGAGCGTCAGCACTGCCGATGGGTACGGCCAGAGCGTTGACACCTTCAAGGATGCGCAGAAGTCGAACATTGATGGTGCGGGCGCGAAGGCTAAGGAGACTATCGGCGAGTGGGGCCTGCCGTTTGAACTGCCGACCTCATGCCAAGCGCTGCCAACGGGCGCTTTCAACTTCACGCTCGATATCTGCCAGTGGCAGGGAATGATTCACGACCTGATGGCGATGGTGTGGCTGTGCGTCACCGCATGGGCCTGCATTGGCATGGTCGGTCGCACGATGTCTGGAGGTAGTTGACATGCCAATCTTGGGTGCTTTCCTGGCGTCGGTCTTCGGCGCGCTGTTCGGTGGGTTGACGAAGGACGTTGCGCGCAAAGGTGCCACGATGGCCGCTGCGCTCGTGTCGTTCGCGGCTGCTGCCACGACGCTACTTGCCGTGATGCGCTCGACCGTGCAGCCGTTGATGCAGGCGATGTTCACTACCGGTTACGGTCAGGTCATCGGCCTTGCGTTCCCGCCAGTCGCCGGGACATGTCTCACTGCTATTGCCTCGTGCTGGGTTGCCTGTGCGGTCTACCGTATGCATGTCCGTATCGTGCAAGCCACAGCGAGCGCCTGATGCCGGTCTACAGCGTTGAGGGCAAGCTGGGCACCGGCAAGACCAAATTTACGGTGTGGCGTGCACAGGAGGCGCTGCAGCAGCGGCGTCGCGTCGCGAGCAACGTGGACATTAAGCCCGAGGTGCTGCACCCCTATGGCCCTCGCACTTACGTGCGGATTCCGGACAAGCCAACCGCTTTCGATCTCGAAGCGCTCGGGCATGGCAACCCGGATAACTACGACGAGGAACGCAACGGCGTGTTGATCCTCGATGAGCTTGGCACCTGGCTCAATGCACGCAGCTTTCAGGACAAGGACCGCGCCCACGTGCTGGACTGGCTCATCCACGCCAGAAAGCTCGGCTGGGACGTTTACCTCATCGTGCAGGACGCCGGCATGATCGACAAGCAGGTGCGCGAAGCGTTGATCGAGTACCAAGTGCGGTGCATGCGCATGGACAAGGTCCGCATCCCCTGGGTCGGGCGGCTGCTCGGCATCTTCCGTGAGCGGTGGGCGTACCTGCCGAAGTTCCATCAGGCCACGGCCCGGGTTGGCTTCGCTGGGGGGCAGATCGTCGCGGACCGCTGGATGTTTCGAGGGATCGGCCTGCACGCCGCCTACGACACCCGGCAAATCTTCCGCTCCGACTATCCGCACGGCTCGCACAGCGTGCTCCCGCCGTGGGACTGGACGCCTGAGCTACTGCCGCTCGAACGCCTGAAACAGCGCCTGCGGGACGCGATCAAGGCCCAGGCAAGGCCCAGGCCGCCTGCCAAGCCGAAAAAGGCCCTGGCGGCCCTGATTGGCCGGTTGCCGGCCCAGGACGCGGAAAGGTGGACCCGGCACTGCATCGCCAAGGGGTTGATCTGACCGGGGCAGCGAAGGCGCCGGGAGTGTTCTGGAGAGGCTCGTAGAGCCTTGGAGGAACAGTCTCGGGGTCGTAGCGGCGCAAAGGGGGCAAGGATGTTACGCTCCGTTACATGCGGAGCTTCATGGCACTCCTTTTCTTCGTCGCACTCGGCGTAAATGCCCAGCCCGTTCACGAACGCGACCGGGCGGCCGATATCGCTCGGATGATGGGCCAGCAGCCGAAGGGCTCGGGCGAGAGGGGTATGGGGCAGCGCCCCATGGAGGACCGTCGATCAGGCGATTCCCCCCGTATCGAGGTGCAAGGTGTCGGGCCGTGTCCACCAGGGCATGGCGTCGGCGCAATCACCACGCATCGGGAAGGTCGAACTCAACGGAAGGAAATCTGCGCGGCACCCCTCAAGTAAAGCAGGGCGTCTCTCGCGCTTGCAAAACAGACCGCCGCAGGCGCGAGCGGTGGCAGAGGCAGGGCATGGAAATTGGGTATGGAAGGGTTTCAACCAACCAGCAGGACACAGCACTGCAAGAGGACGCATTTAGGCGTGCAGGGGTGCGGCGTGTCGTCACGGAGAAATGGTCCGGAGTGGGCGTCCGCCCCGAGTTGCGCAAGCTGATCGCCGGCCTTCGCCCTGGCGATCGCGTGACGGTCTACAAGCTCGATCGGCTCGGTCGGAGCCTCCAAGACCTCTTGGCAATACTCGAGCGCATCGACGCGGCCGGCGCGAGGTTCCGCAGCCTCACAGAGCCCATCGACACCACAACGCCGGCCGGCAAGCTCATGTACTCCGTGCTGGGCGCAGTGGCCGAATTCGAGCGGTCGATCATCCGGGAGAGAACCCTTGCGGGGCAGGCGGCCGCGAGGGAGCGGGGGAGGTATGTCGGCAGGCCCCCGCACCTGACGTTGAAGCAGTGTGAGCAGGTCGCCAAGCTGCTCAGTCGCGGGTACGCCGTTGACGCCCTGGCGGATCGGTTCGGCGTGAACCCCTGGGTGATAAAGCGCGCGCCGCTGCGCTTACAAAACTGAACACTAAAATCTTTCAATGCTGGACGACCGCGCCAAGTTGTTGCTCAAGACTTTGGTCGAGCGATACATCGCCGACGGCACGCCCGTCGGTTCGCGCACGCTCTCCCGTGCGCCCGGGCTGGAACTCTCGCCCGCGACCATCCGCAACGTGATGGCCGACCTCGAGGAACTGGGCCTCATCGTGAGCCCGCACACCTCGGCAGGCCGCATTCCGACCGCGCGCGGTTACCGCCTCTTCGTCGACACCATGCTCACCGCGCAGCGGCCGCAGCTCGCCGCGCCGAGCCTGCCGGCCGACCAGCCGCAGAAGGTGATCGCCAACGCGGCGCAGCTGCTGTCGAACCTCTCGCAGTTCGTCGGTGTGGTCATGGCGCCGCGGCGCACCTCGGCCTTCCGCCACATCGAATTCCTTCGGCTGTCCGACCGGCGGCTGCTGGTCATCATCGTCTCGCCCGACGGCGATGTGCAGAACCGCGTCATCTTCACCGACCGGGAGTACTCGCAGTCCGAACTGGTCGAGGCATCGAACTACCTCAATGCGAACTACAGCGGCCTGTCGATGGAACAGGTGCGCGACCGCCTCAAGACCGAGATGGACACCTTGCGTGGCGAGATCGCCTCGCTGATGCAGGCGGCGGTGCAGGTCAGTTCCGAGGCCATGACGCAGGCGCAGGAAGAGGTGGTCGTGGCCGGCGAACGCAACCTGCTCGCGGTGAGCGATTTCTCCAGCGACATGGGGCAGCTGCGGCGTGCCTTCGAACTGTTCGAGCAGAAGGCGCAGCTGCTGCGGCTGCTCGACGTCTCCAGCAAGGCCGACGGCGTGCGCATCTTCATCGGCGGCGAAAGCCACGTCGTGCCTGTCGAGGAACTGTCGGTCGTGAGCGCGAGCTACGAGGTCGACGGGGAGGTGGTGGGCACGCTGGGCGTGATCGGCCCCACGCGCATGCCCTACGACCGCATGATCCAGATCGTGGACATCACCTCGCGCCTGGTGAGCAACGCGCTCAGCCATCACAAATAGGACGCGGCCGAAGGCCCACGGGCGGACGCCTAGAATCCCGCGTCGCGCGGGCCGTTAGCTCAGTTGGTTAGAGCAGGGGACTCATAATCCCTTGGTCGCTGGTTCAAGTCCAGCACGGCCTACCACGCGAGGTTTTGAGAAGATATTTTCGTGAGTCCGGGATGCGCCAAAAACGCGTGCTATACTTGCGAGCTTAGCGGCTGTAGCTCAGCTGGATAGAGTACTTGGCTACGAACCAAGGGGTCGTGGGTTCGATTCCTGCCAGCCGCACCATACTTTCCTTCGGGAATTCAACAGCTTAGAGGCTTACCCCTCTAGGCTGTTTTTCTTTGCGCGGGGACTTTGTGGGGACTCAGTTCCCGCCGCCTCTCTTCGTGCTCCAGCCGCAGCGTCGTCAGGCTCTTGTTCCAGCCCGCCTGCTCGGCCTTGATCTTCTCCAGCGCCGCGAGCAGCTCCACCAGCTGGCCCATCGTGTAGTGATGGGTCATGTTGTTGGTCGTGTGCCACAGCAGGTCGGAGATCGTCTCGCCCGACACGCCGGCCTCCCGCAGGCGCATGCCCACCGTGTGCCGCAGGTCGTGCACGTGCAGATCGCCCAGCTCGGCCGCCGCCCGCGCGCGCTCCCAGGCCGTGTTGAGCATGCGCTCCACCGGCCGGTACGGCATCTTTGGCGGCTGATCGACGTTCTTGACCCGCTCGCGGCGCCACACGAAGACGAAGTCGTCGTGCATGCCGCGGCAGGACTCGATCACCGACTGCGCCACGCTGTTGCAGACCACCACCCGCGTGCGGCGGCGGCCCTTGACGTGCTGGCGCGGCACCTCGAACACCGAAACGCCCAGCTCCGGCACCTTGATCTCCCACTCCCACCGCAGGCTGCAGACCACGTCGTCACGCACGCCGGTGTTCAGGGTGAACAGCGACATGCGCGCCAGGTGGTCAGGCAGCAGCGGCAGCAGCCGGCGCTGCTCGGCCCAGGTGATGGGCCGCGGCTCGCGCTGAAAGCCAACGAGCGGCAGCAGGGTGATCGCCGGCGCCTTGTCCAGCCACGTCCGGCCCGCGTCGTCCCGCCAGCTCGTGGCCGCCAGGTTCAGGATCCGCCGCACCACGCCGAGCGCGGTGTTGATGGTCTTGTGCGCGCGGCCGGCTTGCAGCCGCGCGTCGACGTAGGGCTTGAGCGTGTTGTCGTGCACCTGGTGCAGTTCGAGCGCGCCGATGTAGGGCATGACACCTTTCAGGAGGTAGATCTCAGTTTCGAGCGATACCTTGTCCTGGTGGAGTGACACGTAGTGCGCCGCGGTCGCATCGAAGGTGCGGATCTCGCGGGCGCCGTGGACGGCCACCTCGCGCAGCTGGCCCAGCCGGGCGATCAGCCACCGTTCCGCTTCTTCAAAGCTGCCGAAGCCGCTGTGGCGAAGTCGATGCTTGCGCCACCACTTGTCGACCTCCCAGGTTCCGTTGTCTCGGGGGTAGATGCCCCGTGTCGTTTGGCCCATTTGGTAACTCCTCTCTCGGTAATGGACCGCCCGTTCCGGGTGCCATTCTGCTCGTCGTTGGCCGCGCGCTCGGCGCCGTCGTCGTCACCGTGGCCGTCGGCCGCCTGGCTCTTGAACTTGTCGAACAACGCATCGAGGTCGAAGCGATCGAACACAAGGCAGCTGCCCTGCCGCATCGCGGTCAGGTGCGGGCGCCATTCCTCGTCGAAGGTGCGGCGCTTCACGCCGACGTACTTCATCGCCTCGGCGTAGCTCAGTCCGCGGTTCATGGCGTGGTCTTCTGGCGTGCGCTCATCGGCCGGCGTTGGTCGAGGGTGTCGGCGGCGGCGTCGGCGCTGGCCAGGGCGTCGTCGACCGCGTGGAGCTCGGCCATCACTGCGTCGAGCACGGCTTGGCGCAAATTTGGGTTCAGCGCCGGCACGTCGCGCTTCAGGCGGGCGAAAAGCGATTCCCGTGTTGCTAAGCCACTCACGGTGCGATCCTCCGGAATTCGACCACCCACACCCAGGGGTTTGCGGCCCAGCTGCCGGCGCCGTTGATTTGGTCCCAGAGCCGGCGGTACGCCCATTGCGGCCGGGCGGCATGTAGCGGACCGTCGCTCGCGCCGCCAGCCGTCCACATGTCTGCGCCAGGCAAAGGTGTCACGCCCTCGGCCAGCGCATCCGCTTCGCTGATGTCCTGCAGCCGCTCGACGCGCACGCCGGTGACCTCCAGCAGGATCCGGCTGGCCCAACGGGGCATGTGGATGCTGGGGCGCCAGCGCACTCCAAAGTCGTCCTCGCTGCCGCCGGCGGGTCCCTGCTCGTAGCAGAGGTCCGGCGCAGGGTCGGTCGCTCGATAGTGGGCCTGGACCCACGCCGGGTGAACACACTCAAAGTCGTCTAGCGGACGGCGCCTGAGGGGACGTCCGTCCTGATGCGGCGGCTCCTGGTCGCACTCGACGCTTTGCTCAAGCGCAAATGTCTCGCGCACCCACAGCCGGTCGCCGGGCTGGCAGTATGGGCAGCCCAGGATTTCGCCGGTGCGGCTATGTCCGATCACGTTTTGGAACGGCACCGTTTCGCCGCCGCGGGTTCGGCCGCCATTCGGGCCTCCCCATGGCAGTACCTCCCACTGGCCCAGCCGGTTTTGATGGGGGAGCTTTACCACGCGCCGCGTCTGCGTCTTCGTGCCGGCCAGCAGGGCGCGCACCATGGGCGCGGAGAAGAGGATCGGGCGCTCGCGCACATCGCTCTTGGGCGATGGCTGCACTTCATCGCCAATTCGCGGTACGAGGTGCGTCGGGCACGGCGTGGTGCTGATTTCGAGGGGTGGCATCATGCGGCTTTCACCTTCTGGAGACGGACATGCGGGACGTTTTTGTGGTGACCACGCTGCAGTGGCTCGGCGAACGGGTCCTGGGCGCCCAAGTCGGCGAGGCGGACCCGACGAGTAACACGTGGAAGACGCCGCCGCGGTCCTACGATCCGGAGCAGCTCATGGATCTCATCGAGCGCCCGAATACGCTCGTGACATCGAAGACGCGCAGTGGCACGCAAGGGCCGAACCTCATGGTGCGCACAGATGCAAGCGGCGCGCGCACCATTCAGGCGATCCCGGTTCCGGGCGTCTATCAAAGGCTCGAAGACCAGATAGGCAACATCCCGAAGTAGATGGCCAAGTCCACCCGCACCGCGCGCCAGCTGCGCGAGATCCTGATCGAGCGCATCGAGGCGCTGCCCGGCATGGCCGGCCAGACCACCGATGTGCACACCGGCGGCGTGCGCTGGGTCGACGCTGACCCCGGCGACCCGAACTGGTACGTGCCGCGCGGGCCGCAGGCTGAGGACTACCGGCTCGACGTGGCGCGCGTCATCCAGCAGACGCGGCTGGAGTTCGATCTCGATACGGATTGAGCGATGCCAACTCCGGAGTACTGTCTTTTTAGGATCGACTGGTGGCCGATGTGCATGACAAAGGCAGAGTGGTCGGGGTGGGTGCAAGCCTTTGGTGCTGTCGTTGCCATCATCGCCACAGCTTCGATCGCGTGGTGGCAAATCCGCAGGATTGCAGCTGAGGCAGCCGAACAAAGGCGCCTCACTGACAAGCACAAGCTCCTCGCGCTGAGTCACCTGCTGCGTCGCGTCGAGACGACTTTGGCCATCAGCTATTCGGCTGTTCAGGAACGCGGGCAGCAGCAAATCAAATTCTCGGTACCCGACCTCGACGCGGCATCTGAAGTACTCCACAGTATTTCGCCTTTCGACGTTCCGGGTTCCCAGACGTATGGGCGAATGCAGGTTGCGCTGAGAGCGCTCGCAGTGATGCGCAACTACGGGCGCAACTACGCTGGCAACGAACATGAAACTGATGCGGCGGCGCTGAAAGTCATCCACCTCGCAGGCGAATATTTCATGCACGCGTTTGATGTCTGCATTGCAGAGGCCGTGGCGCTCAGTCGTCCCTCCGATCCGGGCTTTTGGCAACCGGAGTGGCGTCTCGGACCATGGCGGACCGCTCAGGCTGGTAAGCAAGACTCTCAAGCTGCGACCCTTTCCAGCCCGCTATCCCGGTAGTTCGCTGCCACGATCGCGCGCGCCAACGGCGGGCACACGCTGTTGCCGCACATGCGAACCTGCGCGGTCTTCGTCAGCGGCTCGCCGCGCGCGCCGTGGTCGATCTGGTAGGTGTCGGGGAAGCCTTGGGCGCGGTACAGCTCGCGCGGTGAGAGCATGCGCAGGCCGATGTCCACGATGGCGTACTGCTCGCCGTGAACGGTGACCAGCGCGAATCGGTCCTTCGTGGTGACGGTGTGCAGCGGCTCGGCCAGCTGCGGGTCCTGGTCGGTGCCGTAGTACTTCAGCAGGAAGGCGCGCACCTCGGCGAAGTGCTGGCCCTGGGCGCTGACCGTGTGCAGCGGTTCGTCGGTCGCCTGCGCGGTGCTGGTGCCGCGGAGCTTCACCAGGTTGCTGGTGACCACGCCCAGTGGCGCGGCGCCGCCCGGCCGCTTCACGTGGCCGTTGGCTGTCACGGTGTGCAGCGGCTCGCGCGCGTCGTGGCCCGTGCTGCCGGTTCGGAACTTCGTGATGTGCGCGGTCACCAGGCTGTGATGGTCCACGCTCGTGACGGTGCCAATCGGCTCTGCCGCCTCGCTGCCGACCACGCCGGTGTAGTGCTTGGCCAGGAAGGCGGCCACCAGCGCATGCTTCTGCCCGTCGACGGCGGTGCCGAGTGGCTTCTCGAGGCCAGGCACGCGCGGAGCCTGGCCGGGCCGCTCGCCGTAGCCGGTCTGCACCAGGGTTGGGATGACCAATGCGTGGTTGCCGCCGCCGGCGTGGATCGTGCGGATGGGCTCGCCGATGCCATGCGACCGGCTGCCTGCTCGGTCCGCATGCTCGCCATGCGCCAGGCCGACGATGAACGGCTCGGCCGCGTCCACCACGTAGCGCATGACGCCCTTTGCCACGCGGCGCAGGGTGGCGTCCGCCAGCGGGCGAGAGCGCTCGAAGATCGACGGGCACGGGATCGTCCAGTCGATGCACTCAGCCGCGGTGCGCCAGGGCGGCAGCTTCTTCGCCTTCACCGGCAGGGTGCCGGGCTTGCCATGCGTCGGCTCGGGCCACACGATGGGCAGGCCGTCGCAGCGCGCGACCAGGAACAGGCGCTTGCGGATGGTGGGCGTGCCGTAGTCGCTGGCGCGCAGTTCGCGCCACTCCACCACGTAGCCGAAGGAGCGCAGCGCGGCGAGCCATTCGTTGAACGTCTCGCCCTTGCGCAGCGGACAGGGCCGATCGTCGTCGCCAAGAGGGCCCCAGGTCTGGAATTCCTCGACGTTCTCCAGGCAGATGACGCGAGGCTTCGCCCCGGGGTCGCATTCGGCGAGGCGACGAATCCATGCCACCACCACCCAGGCCAGGCCGCGAATCTTCTTCGACACCGGCTTGCCGCCCTTCGCCTTGGAGAAATGCTTGCAGTCGGGTGAGGCCCACAGCAAGCCGACCGGCTGGCCGCCGGTGACTTCCACGGGGTCCACCTCGAACACGTCGCTGATGAAGTGGCGGGTCTGCGGGTGGTTGACGGTGTGCAGCGACACCGCTTCGGGGTCGTGGTTGACCGCGATGTCGACGTGCCGGCCGATGGCCTGCTCGATGCCGGTGCTGGCGCCGCCGCCGCCGGCGAACAGGTCCACGACGAGCTCGGACGCGATAGGCAGGACGAATTGCGGTGTCAGCATGCCCGGTCCCCCAGGTACTTACGCCACGGAACGATCCGGCCGCCCACCTTGAACCCCCACCCCTGCGACTCACCCCAGGTGAAGAACAGCGTGTAGGCGCCGCCGGCCGACACCTCGGTGATGCGGTGGCACACGCTGGGCGCGATGGCCTGCGTGAAGCCGCGCAAGCGCAGGCGGGCGCCGCGGTACTCTTCGCGCCGCTCCTCGAGGTAGCCGCCGCGCAGGATGATCGAGCGGGCATCCCAAGGGTGGTTGTGCTCGTGCGCATCGTCGTCTGGGCGCACGATGTGGTGCACGCGGATGCTGGGCAGCCTGCGCCAGCGCGCAGGCAATTGGTTGCCGTCGGCGTCCTTACGGTAGGGGTTGAACAGCCACCAGCGGGCCATGTACAGGTCGTCGCTGCTGCGCCCAGTGATGGCGTAGTACGGCGTGCGTTGGGCGCGGCGAATGAGCCATGCAGCCACCGGTCGGCGCGAGGCGATGAAGGCGGCGAGGCGCCAGAGGATGGATTTCATGCTGCCTCCCGGAGGAGCGATGGCTGCCGCTGGCGCTCCGCCTGCATGCGTCTGCAATCGGGGTTGAGCTCGCACGCCGCCCACTGCATACCCAGCATCTCGGCGGCGATGCCCGTGGAGATGCTGCCGGCGAAGGGATCAATCACGACGCCGCCCGGCGGCACGCTGTAGCGCAGTAGTGGGGCCAGGATGCCGAGCGGCTTTTGTGTCGGGTGGACAGCATTGCCGTGCTCGTTCGGCACAAAAATCACGCTGGTGGCCAGCTTCGGGCCACCGTCTTCGCTGACATAGGTGCTCGCCTCGCCGGATGCAATCGCGCGCGTATGCGTTGGCTTGGTCTTGCGGCGCACCGTCTTGCCGACCGCGTCGTGGGTGAACTGCGGCCGGTGGTAAACATCGGCCCAAGCGCCGCGGTAGAACATGACCGCGTGCTCGTGGACGCGACGGAAGCGGTCGGCGTGGAACCCCGTGCCGTTTTGCTTCTCCCACACGACATCCTGGCTGTAGCGGAAGCCGTGTGCCTCCATCTCTGCGAAGACGGTGGCGAGGTAGCGCATCGAGCCGAAGACCCAGACCGACGCGGCCGGCTTCAGCACGCGCGCAACCTGCGCCATCCAGCCATCGCAGCGGCGGTCCCACTCGAGCGACGTGTCACCGTAGGGCGGATCGGTCACGCAGGCGTCGACGGAAGCGTCCGGCCACGCGGCCATGAGCTCGCGGCAGTCGCCCCAGTGGCAGCGGTTGAGCCAGTCGCTCATGCTGCGAATCCCCGCGGCCACACCAGCTGCCCGCCGATGCGACTCGGATGCCGGAAGGCGTCGTACGCGCCCGGCCGCTGGCAGGTCTGGCCGAGCTCTGCGCCCTCATAGGTGCCCGACGGCCCGTGACGGCGATGCGCGGCGGGCGCGCCGCCCTGCGCGGCCTCGCGCCGGTGACGCGCCAGCGCCGCGCGCCCGCTCGGGGTGATGGTGTAGTGCGCCAGCGCGCCCTGGCCGGCAGCGTGCCCGATCTCGGAAGCGACCAGGCCCTGCGTGCGCAGCTGCCAGAGGTCGCCGCGCGCGGGATGGCCCGCTTGCTGCTCTATCTGCCGGCGCAGCATGGGGCCGGTGGCCTGCGCGAGGATCTGCAGGGCCTGCGCGGCAGTGGGGGTGATGCTCATCGCCTTGTTCCCTGCCTCAGGTGCTCACGGTCAGCTTCACGCTCGACGGGGCCAGGCCGAAGTCGCGCGCGACGAACTCGGACAGCACCACGCCCTGCAGGTGGCGCACGTCGTGCAGGTTGGCGATGACGACCTCCGGTGCGAACTGGCTGCCGTCGGTGGCGCTGACGTGCGCGCCCTCGTTCTGGCCGCTGCAGCCCGGGCGGGTGACCTGCCACAGCGTGCCGCCAGCGCCGCGCAGCGAGTCGGCCTCGTTCTCGAAGCGCACGTCGGTCACGACGAAGCGCGTCTCGCCAGCGTTCTGGTACTCGACCAGGCGGGCGAGCATGGCGCGCGTCCAGTAGCGCGGATGCTGCGCGCGGCGGTACTCGGTGCCCCACCACTGGAGGATCTGGCGCGGGGAGCGTGGCGCATCGAGCCACTCGGCCGACAGTGGCGACATGTGGTCCGGCGCCGCGGCGCTGAGCGACAGCACCACGGCCGCGAGGAAGTCGCGCGGCGCGCGGCGCATGCTCAGGGCAGGCACGGGTTGGTGCTTGGTGCTCGGGTGCGCCAGGTGCACCACCTCCACGCCGAAGGCGTCGGCCACCTCGGCACGCAGCGCGTCGGCAAAGGCCAGCTTGCGAAAGCGCGCGTGCGCCACGAGGAGGTCGGCGACGGTGTCTTTGCCTGCGCCGGCGAACCCGGTCAGGCCGATGATGTGTTGCTTCATGGTCAGTGGTGAAAGTCGGCCGCGACGCCCGCCATGCGGGCGTGAGCAGCTATGTTTTCGATAGCGCTTTCGGCGCCGTGCGGGGTGGCTGGCGTGTCTTCGGGCTCGGGCCAGCGCGGGGGTGCGAGCTCGCAGCTCACGACATGGCCGCGCAGCTCGTTGTTGGTGGCGTGCAGGCGGTCCAGCTCCAGGCGCAGGCAGTGCCCGGCGCGCAGTTGCGGGTTGGCTTGGATGAAGCGGTCGGCCTCCGGGCCGCGCCAGATGGCCGTGAAGCCTGCGACGCCCCGATGGCTCGTGCGCTCGCCGAGCGAGAACAGCCAGCCCGGCACCCAGCCGGCGGTCGGCGACACGAGGCGCACGCTGGACGGGCGGCCGCGCAGGAAGAAGATGCCGGAGGTCTTCATGGGGTCAGCTCCAGTGGTGGCGGGTCAGGGAAACCCAGGCCGCGGCGGCGATGCCGGCGGCGACCACGGCTCCGACCGCGAATACGGCGATGGCCGCGCGGGCGCGGTGCCTGGCCTGGCGCAGCAGGCTCTCCAGCGGGTCGGCGATCGGGTCGTGGCCCAGCGTGCCGCGCGTGCTGTCGAGCAGCTCGTTGTGGCGGTCGCGCTCGGCCTGGATGTGCTCGGGCGGCACGAAGGACGGGTCGCCGTTGAGCGGTGCGTGCGCGCTGAGCAGCGTGTCGAAGTCAACCGGGTGCGGCGCGCGGCTCACAGCAGCGATCCTTGCCGGTCGTCGGCGTCTGCACGGCGCTGCGCTGCCTGGGCCCGCTTGATGGTCTTGCGGATGTCGGTGGCGCAGGCCGGCACGTACTTGAAGCGGCGGTCCATGAGGCCGCCGACGGGCTTGGTGCCAGGGATGGCAGGCACGAGCGCCGGGCGGGGCGTGCTCGGGATCATGTCGACCACCCGTAGGCGAGCTGCGCGGCGAAGCCGACCACGAGTGCAGCCGACACGAGGAAGGGCAGGGTGCGGCGAAGCACTGCGGTCATGCCGCACCTCGCACATGCTCGATCTGCCAATCCCCGTGGCGGCTCTCGCCGCGCACGATGCCGGCGAGGCGGCTGTAGGCTACCGTCACGCCCTGTCCGCGCTGCTGGAGCATCCGCGCGGCGCGCAGCATGCCGGCGGCCGCGCTGCGGCTGATGGGGCGGGCGGCGCCGACGGTGCAAAGCTGCAGCGCGGCCTTCACGCAGCACCTCGCGCGGCGGCGTTGAGGCTGTCGATGTCTCGGTTCAGGCTGGTTGCCAGCTGCGAGAACGCGTTGGCGGCGGGCGGTACCGCGGGCAGCTGGGTTTCGCGTGGAACAACCGGCGCATCGACGATGCCGTCGATGGTCAGGCGGCCGCTGCGCAGCGCCTTGTCGGCCGTTGGCACGGGCATCGCCTGCCAGCACATGCAGGCGCCAGGGCGGCGGTAGAACGCCTGGCGCCGTGCGCCGCGCAGGCGGATCCAGATTTCGACGGCCTGCGCCATGTCAGGCCTCGACCGGCTCGACGCGCTCCACGCTGACGACCGGGCTTCCGGTCACATGCTGGGCGGCGCGGTGGGCGTGTTCGCCGTTGGCGGCTTTGACCTGCACGAAGGGCAGGACGCCGTTGTCGCTGGCGATGGGATGGCCGAAGCCATCGCGGGGGGTGAAGAAGCAGCGGTAGCTGCGTGAGGGGGAAATTTGCACGTCCATCTCCGTGTTGAGACGGACGTGAATTTAGCGAAGCGCTAATCGTTAGTCAATAGCGTAACGCTAATTAAGCCTGCCCTAGCCGTTAGCGTTCGCCCCGAGGTGTGGCACGGCGGCACGGTGTCATCGGCGAAACCGCGCTGGCTCGCACCAAAACCTCGTAGCGACGCCGTGCTGGCGAGAAAAGAGGTCGGCCGCTGTGTTGCAGTTGTCTTGGTTGTAGTTGCCGCCCTCAGTTGCATCGAAGGTGGCCACGTGGATCCGCAATGACCGGTCCAGCGGGCTATTTCGATAAAGGGTGTAGGCGCCGTCAGCGTGCGCAGACGCGCACACCAGCATCGCGAGCACGGTGGCTACTCGCATTTGAAGAGCACTTCGGCTTCTGGCCAGCCGCCCGCCATGCGGGCCTGGGTCTCTTTGACGTCGATGACTCGAGCCTGCTTATTGCTGCGACGGCAGAAATCATTGGCTTCGCCGATCGCGGCCGTCTTGAGGCTGGCGGTTGTGACCCAGCCGCCGCTGCCTTGGTGCGCGACTTTGTGCAGGTCGTCGGAGAGCGGCACAACGCCTGTGGTGGGCACGGCGCAGCCCGCAACGCCACAGGCGAGCGCCATGCCGAGTCCAAGCTTCATCACATCTTTCTCCCGTTCCAAGCCCAGACCACCCGCCCACGCACCTGCACAGCGTTGGTCCCGTTCAGTACGTCGACCGTTTTCACGGTCGGGTTGTCGCTGCTGATCTCGAATGCGCCGTCCATCCGCTGCCTCACGCGCTTGATGTAAATGCGGTCGTTGGCCTCGAGTACGTACACGCCGTCGATCTTCGGATCTTGCACGCCGACATCGACCAGCAGCACGTCGCCGTCGATAAAGGTCGGCTCCATGGAGTCGCCGTAACCGTGGATGAACCGCAGGTTCTCCAGTGCCGTGGGCTTGATGGTGCGCGCCACCCACTGCGGCGAGACTGTCAGGCGTCCGACGACGACCTCGTCGTGCATTTGCTCAGTGCCCGGGCCCATGCTGCCGGCGTTGGCCAGCACTGGAATGCTCAGGTGTTCGAACCCTGGCAGATAGTCCGTGCCGGGCACGTCAGTACGCACGACCGCTGCGGCCACAGCTGCGGGCAGCGCTTCCACTTCGTCCTCGCCGACTGGCTGGTCCATCCAGCCCTCGGGCAGGCCCAGGCGCTCCTCGATCGCGCGCGCGGTCTTGCGCGCCAGCGCCCGCGGCAGCCCAGTCTTCGAGTCCTTGGAGGCATTGATCCACTGCGCCAACTGCGCGGGCGACTTCTCGATGAGGTTGGCAAGTACGACCTGGCGCCCCTTGCCATGTGTTTGCACCAGAAGCCTGAGGCGCTGCCGGTATATCTCTTCGATGGAAAGCATCGAAGGATTCTTTAGCGTGCTGCTAAGAACTGGAATTCGCACGGCGCTATTGACGACCATTAGCGCGGCGCTAAATAATTCGATCCATGACACTCTCCGAGTTCTTCGCCGCCGAGCGCGGTGCCCAGGCCCGCCTTGCCAGGGCGCTTGAAGTCGCTGCCCCCTTGCTCAGCGCGTGGGCTTCGGAGAATCCTGATACGCGACGACGAGTGCCGGCGGAGCGATGCCCAGACATCGAGCGTGCCACTGGCGGCGCCGTGCGCTGCGAAGACCTGCGCCCCGACGTCGCTTGGGACGTGTTGCGCATGCAGGTAGGGGAGGGCGCCCATGTCTGAGGCCCCGAAAGATGACCCTCTAGCTCTACCAGTCCCGGCGATTGAAATCAGGGACGGAAACGAGGCGACTCGAAGGGGGAGCGGGGGTTGCGCGCTCGAGGCGATAGGCAAAGCTGCACAAACCGCAGCGAGCCACGCCTCCGACGACATGGAGCACGCTCTTCTTTCCGGCGTCGAAGCACGTCTGACACAGGAAATGATGGGGCTCATCCGGGCGCTCAACCAGTTCGGCCTGCGGGCGCAGCTCATAGGCAAAGACGCTCCCGACCGCGCCGATTTTTGCCAAGCGGTAGCGAGCCTTCTCAGCCTGAGCAGCCTCCAGTTCGCGTACGCGCTGGCCAAGAGCATGGAGCGCGGCATCTTTGTCGATGGTGGCCGCCAGTACCTGGCTGAGCTGCATTTGGGTGTCCAGGACCTGTTTCGTGAGGTCAGCCTGGAGGGTCGCCGCTTTCTGGCGGTCGCGCTCGTCGATGAGCGCTCGGGCAATCGCTCCCACGGTCCCCAGGGAGGACATGAGCTGTGAGATTTCGACGGACATGGCGGCGTGCAGGCTGTTGCGCTGCCCGGAATGGTAGCGATCCGGCGTCGGTCGCTGAACAACGGAGGCGCCGTGGCTGAAGGCGAACAGGTGCCCCCGGTCGCGCAGGCCATGTGGCGCGCCTTCGATGGAAAGAACTTGCGGGCCGTGGCGGCGCACTTCGGCGTGGCCACGGCTGATGCATATCGCGCGATCACGGCTGTGGCCGATCGCGCTGCGCGTCTGGTCAGGCTGCAGACGGCGGGCGCTTCGCTTTCTTCAACGCAGCGCGCGTGGCTTTCCTTTCGTCTGAGGTCCGTTGTTCCATGTCGATCAGTGTCTCCGTGCCCCCGGTGCTTGCCTATGGCAGCGAGGAGGGCGTCCCTGCCATCCCGGCCGGCCATGACGTCGAGCTGGCCGCGTTCAACACGGTGCGCAACTACGCGCGGCGCGTGGCGGGCGGCGTGGATGCGCTGGCCGACCGGGTCGGCATGAACCGGAACACGCTGCTGCACAAGACCAACCCGGACAACACCACGCATCACCTCTCGCTGAAGGAAGCGGTGCGCGTGCAGCGCGAGACGGCCGACTATTCGATCCTGCATGCGATGGCGAACGCGCTGGGCCACACGGCCACGAAGGCGACGCCGGACCAGGCGGGCGGCGACCCGGTCGAGGCGTTCATGCGGCTGCAGGCGGCGCACGCGGACCTGGTCCGCGCGCTGGCCGACGCGGTGCTGGGCGGGGAGGCCGCCGTCACGCCCAACCAGATGCGTCGCGTGGACGCGATGGCGCAGGAGGCGATTGCGACCGTCGGTCACGCGATGGCGATGCTGCGCGGGCGCATGCGGCCGGCGCCGGAGCGCGCGCCATGAGCGGCACCCGTGCGGGCGCGGCCAAGCGCCGGGCTGCCGTGGCCGCCGTGGTGGCCGAGGCGGGCACGATTGACCACGTCGACCTGGCGCGCTTCGAGACGTTCACGCTGGATCGGCTGCGCTCAGCGGCGTCGTGCCGATGCCGCCGGACGTGCAGCCCGGCATCTACGGCGACATCGGCGAGAGCTGGTGGAACGAGACCGTTTCGGCGGGCAACTTCGTGCGCGAGCTGAACGAGCTCGATGTCGATGCGATCAGCGTGCGCATCAACAGCATCGGCGGCAGCGTTCCCGACGGGTTGGCGATCTTCAACGCGATGCGGCGCCACAAGGCCACCATCACGACCGAGGTCGATGGCATGGCGTTCTCCATCGCCAGCCTGATCGCCATGGGTGGCGACAAGGTCCACATGGCGAGCAACGCCATGCTCATGATTCACGCGCCGTGGACCTATGCCGCAGGCAACAGCGCTGAGTTTCGCGAACTGGCCGACCAGCTCGATTCCTGGGCGGCGGCGATGTCGACCAGCTACGCCATGAAGACGGGCGACCAGCCCGCCATGCTGGCGCTGCTCACCGACGGCAACAGCGCCGCCGACAACGCCCGGAGGCAGAAGGAGGCCGCTGCCGAAATCGCGGCGGCGTTCGAGCGCGCGGGCATCCAGACGAAGGAATCACTCAAGGTTGCGGCCAGCACGGCCTTGGCAGACTTCGAGAAGATCAAGGCCAGTGGGCAGGCCACGAGCGAGGGCCTGCAAGCCGCCTGGAAGCGGGCGGCCGACGCCGCCATCGCCGCCAACGACGGGGTGGCGCCGGCATGGGTGCAAGCGCAGGCCTCAGCGCAGAAGTACCAGCTTGCCATCGATGAAGCGGGCCGCGCCACGCTGAAGCTGGCGAACACCGATCTGTCGGGGGTGGCCAACGGCTTGAACGACGCCGCGCAGGCCGCCGGCAATTACGCCAAGGCGGTCGCACAGGCCGGCGCCGCCACGCCCGGCATCATCGACCCGAGCCAGAAAATCAAGTCCACCCAGGTGAGCGGCGAGACGCGCTCGGCGGGCACGGACTTGGGCAGCCGCACCGGCGTCGCGGCGTTCCTCAAGGCCGCAGGCGTGTCCGACGAGGCAGCGGCCCGCCGGATCGCGAACGAGTTCGCCGACAGCCAGGGCAACATCCCGTACTTCAACAACCCGGGCCAGAAGAAGTACGGCGGCGACGGCAGCACGCTCAGCCAAGCGCTGCTGAAGGCTGCCGAGCAATACACCTTCGATGGCATCGGCCGCCGCCCAGACCAGGGCGCCACGATCCCCAAGCCCGAGAGCACGCGCACCGTGCGCGTGAACCTCGAGGTGAACGGCCAGGGCTACGGCTCCATCAACACCGATGCCGCCGGCGCCGACGCGCTGGACAACCTGCTGTCCGCGCTGGAAAGCGCGCGCAGCGTCACGAGGCACTGAGCCATGGCCGACACCCACATGCTCGGCGCGATAGCCATCCCCCGGGGGATGGTCTGGACGGACGAATTCGCGTGGAGCGCGGTCGAGAAGTCCATGGAGCGCTCCCTTACGGGTGCAGCGCTGATCGACATCGGCGTCAAGCAGGCCGGCCGCCCCGTCACGCTCGAGGCGCAAGGCGATGCGGGCTGGATGCCGCGGGCGGATGTGCTTGCGCTCGTCGCTTTGGTGGAGGCCGATCCCGGCGCCGTGCTCACCTTCACACATGCCGACGGCCGGACCTTTGATGTGCAGTTCGCGCCAGTCGAGGCGCCGGTCACTGCCGAGCCCATTCCTGGCGCGCGCCCGGAGCTGCCGCCGGACACCTTTCCCTACGTCGCCACCGTGCGGCTCATCACTGTTTGACCATGACCATTGGCAAAGGCGACCTCAAGCTACTCAAGTCGCTCAACATGAGCGACACGCCGGATGGTGGCGGCGGCCCTTCCTCTGACCAGGTCGCCGACGGCGTCAGCAACGAGATCTTTCTCGGCGTTTCGGAGTCCGACCGAGCCGTCGGCCGTGTGTCGCTGCGCCAGCTGCACGCCACGGTGCAAAGCCACGATCAGGACACCTTTCTCGGCGCAAACTTCATCGTCGCCGAGCCGCCCGCCGATCCGAACGTGTCGATCACGGTGTTTTCGACGGGTGGTGTCTTCGACACGCGCAGTGAAGCGATTTCCCGGCTGGAGGCGTACCTCGGCGAGGGCTCGCGCTATGCGGGCTATCTTTTCGGCAACCATATCGCGGGCATGCGGACGGTGCAGATCCTGCAGCGCACCGAGGACGTGCCGCCGATCGGTGCGACGCTCGTGCTGCGCAAGCGCGAGGGATTCAGCGACGAATACACGCAGTTTGTGCGTGTCACCGAGGCCGCGGTCGTGCAGCGCACGTTCAATGACATTTCGGGCGAATACACGCGCTATGAGCTGGGGTTGAAGATCAGCGATGCGCTGCGGGTCGATTTCCCGGGATTCGACGCGCAGCGCATCGATCCGACGAAAGCCGAGCTGGCCACCCTGACCAAAATCGCAAACACCATCGTCGCCGATGCTGCGCGGTATTACGGTGTCGTCGACTTGGAGGAGGAGGGCGAGATCGGCGACTTCACGATCAAGGCGTCGGGGATCTTCACGCAGCTCGTGCCGAGTGCGCAGGTAGAAACCGGCATCGCCGATGCGCGGATCAATCAGGTTTCCGAGAGTGCGCTAAAGGCAGGCAATCCGATCGGTATTGACGCGCCGGTCGTGTGGCAAGGGCTCACGGTGCCGGTGAACGTGTATATCGGCGGCGCCGTGACGCCTGGCTCTCTGACAATCGGCGGCAGTCAGCCGTACTACCCGGGTGCCTACGACAAGGGCGGCGTGATCTACCTGGGCGCGCAGCAGGTCGGCACGATCGACTATGAAAACGGGCTGATGAGTCTCAACGGCCTGAACACGGCAGGGGGGGCGACCATCCCGATCACCTATTCGCCGGCGGCCGTGCCGCTGGCGGTGCAGCAGTCACAGGGCATCGCGGTGACGCAGGAGAACCGGTCGCGCACATGGATTCGCACGCTGCAGCCGATTCCTGTGCCGGGAACGACGCGGGTCGACTACTGCGCACAAGGCCGGTGGTATGTGCTGCGCGACGACGGTTCGGGTGCGCTGCGTGGTGCGGACAGCAGCTACGGCGCTGGCGTGATCAATTTCTCGACGGGGACGCTGTCCGTCACGCTCGGCGAACTGCCGGACGCGGAAACGGCTGTCATCGTGCAGTGGACGCCCGACGAGGCGATGCTCGACACGACCGAGATCACATTGCACAACAGCGGATCGCTTTACATGCCTTTCAACACGTCGGGGCAGATCTCCGAGGAGGCCGGCGCGAAGGCGATCGAGCCCGGGGGCCTGTCGATCGACTGGGTGGAACCGGGAACGTCGCCGCTCCCGAAATCGGCTAGCGACAACGGGGCGGGCCAGCTGGTCGGAGATGCCAGCGGCACGGTGGACTACGCACGTGGTGTTGTGAAGTTCAGCATGACGTCGCTGCGCGCGCCGGGCACGCTGCTGACGATGAATCTTTCGACGCGCGATGCGACCGAGGCGGCGGTGACGGTGGTCGGTGGTGTCGGCAATCTCGGCGTGACGAATATCGCACCGGGCTCGCTTTCCTTCGGTGTGGCGGCGCAGCGGAAAGTGCAGTTTTTCGGCAGCGGCGCCGATGGCAGTGTGGTCGATGTGGGCTCGGACGCGACCTATCTCGTGCGCGACAACGGCGCCGGCGGACTCGTGGTGCGCGTGGGCGACTTCGCGGTGCCTTGCGGAACGGTCGACTATGCAACGGGCGAGTTCGAGCTGTCCGGGTCGGTGGCGCTGAATGCGGCGCAGAGTTTCGCTCTCCTCAAGTGGGAGAACCTTTTCGTTCGTGAGTCGTCGCCGAGCTGGTCGCTCGCGGTGCAGTGAGGTCCAGATATGCCCGACGTTGTTGTCAATCCATCGGCCACTGGCAATTCAGTGCGGCGCCTGAACCCGGTCGAAGTGCTCGCGGGCGCGCTCGTGACGCTCGATCTCTCCGGTGTTTCATCCGTGCAGGCCCGCTACAGCGGCGGCAGTGAGTCGAGTGAGTCCGTGCAGGTGGCAATGGACAAGCTGTACCTGCGAACGGACGTCGCCAATGCGTACACGCTCGGCGGCGTGACTTTCCGGGTCGGCACTGTGCGCCATTTCGTGAAATCGAACGGCAATGTCGAAATCAACCTGTCCGCCGCCACGGGCATCGGGACGAAGGTCGGCACCATGACGCCGTCGCAAGGTGTCATCGAGCTGACAAGCTGGCCGATCGTGGCGCCGCTCGTGCAGGATTTCCGCGGTGCGCTGCTGCCGCCGGCGGCGGGCCCGGACAACCCTTACAGCGCCTATATGGTGGTGTTTCGGCTGGCGACAGCTCCCGTGCGACCGAGCAGCTTCTCGATGCAGGGCACCATGCGCGACGGTACGACGTTCAACGTCGCAGCCGATGCGAACGGCGTGATCAATGCGGCGCGCGTGAAGGGGCGAATCAACTATCAGACCGGCGTCGTGCAAGCCGTGTTTGTGACGCCGTCGGCGCCCGCCGGGTTCGAGCCGGTCGATCTGTCGTTCCTCGGGATCCCGGGCGTTTCGACGGGCTATCTCGACATGGCCCAAAACGAGACGCTGAAATACAACGCCGTCGCGTTCAGCTACCTGCCGCTCGACGCCGAGCTGCTTGGCATCGATCCTGTGCGCCTGCCAAGCGACGGCCGCGTGCCGATCTTCCGCCCGGGTGGCGTCGCCGTCGTGGGCAACGCGCAAACGACCGGGTCGCAGACGGTTGCGAATGGCGATGTGATCAACGTCGGCCGCACGCGGCTTTCTCGTGTGCGTGTGATCGGGCATGACGGCGAAGTGATTCCGGTCGGCTACACCGAGGATCTCGAAGCCGGGACGGTCACGTTCACCGATGTTGCGGGGTATTCGCAGCCGGTCAAGGTCGAGCATCGCATCGAGGACATGCTGCTCGTGCGCGACGCGCAGATCGACGGGACGCTGTCGTTCACACGGCCGCTCACGCATGACTACCCGCCGGGTTCCCGCGTGTCGTCGGCGTTCATGGCCGGGGATCTGCGCGCTCGCGTGTCGTTGATGTTCGATCAAGCGTCGTGGGACAAGGTCACTTTCTCCGATGCCCTGGTCGGGAACCCGGCGCCGGCGACCTACGACTCGATCAATCATCCGGTGGAGATCCTCAACGATGGCGGGACGTCGCAGCGCTGGGCGCTGGATTTCATCTCGACGACGACGTTCCGCGTGGTCGGCGAAAAGGTCGGGGTCATCCTCACGGGTGCCTCGATCACGGCCGACTGCTCGCCGCTCAACCCGGCCACGGGGCAACCCTACTTCACGATCCGCAAAGAGGGTTGGGGCAGCGGCTGGGCCGTGGGCAACATCGTCCGATTGAACACGGTCGGTGCGCTGACCTCGCCGTGGATCGTGCGGACGGTCAAGCAAGGCCCCGAGTCGGGCGAGAACTACGAGTTCACGCTGTTGCTGCGCGGTGACGTGGACAACCCGCTGTGATCCTCGTTTTCTCGGATGCCGCGCTGAACGCCCGATTCGTCGGCGGCCTGCAGGCGCTGCTCGACGTGGGGCCGGTCGGGTGCCGCATCCAGCTGTTCGCGGCGTCGACGCCGAGCGGCCCGGTGCTGGCCGAGCTGGTGCTCGCGCGGCCGTCCGGGGCAATGGTCGGACTGCAGTACGTGCTGCAGCAGGCCGATCCCGAGGGGGATCTGATCTTGCGCGAGGGAACGCCGCAGTCCGGACGAATGATCAACGGGGCCGGCGTGCGCGTGTGTGACGGAGATGTGTCGGGGATCGATGGCGACGGCGTGTTCAGGGTCGAAGGCGACGACGGCCCGCTACTGCATGCGGGCGGTCGGGCGCGCTTGCTCGCCAGCTATTTTTTCTGAGAGATCGAAATGAAGGTCAAACACAAATTCGAGTCGACGCAGCCGGACGATCCTGATTACCCCGAGCTGGTCAACGCCTCGAACTGGAACGAGGATCACGACGTAGTCGAGGATGTTTCCGCCCTGGCCATTGCTTCCGGTGTGGTCGATATCGATTGCGAGGGTGGAGACTTTCGCACGCTGCTCCTGACGGCCAATGTGACGGGGATCACGTTTTCCAATCTGCCAGCGCCGGGCGAAGGACGATCGATCGCGATCCGGATCAAGCAGGACAGCACCGGCGGGCGCACGGTCGCGCTGCCGTCGTCGTTCAAGAAGATGGGCGCAAGCGAGGCGGCGGTGCAGTCGGCGGCGAACGCGATCACCATCCTCACGCTGATGACCTTTGATCAGGGCGTGCGCTGGGAATACAGCATGTGTGCGGGGGCGGCGTGAGCATTCGAGCGGCAATTGCGGTGCTGCTCGCAAGCGGGGCGCCCGAAGTCGTCGACGCGCCGCATTGGAGCGCAACCGACAAGGACGCAGCGGTCACGGTATCGCCCGACGGCCGCACGGCTTACCGCAGCGCCACGGGCAACGGGCATGCGCTTGTGCGCGCGGTACAGGGGCGCTCGTCGGGCAAGTTCTATGTGGAGTTCGCGACGCCTGTCGAGCGCGGCAACGTGCCTGGCGGGGGCATCACGGCGGGCATTGTGCGTGCGGATTACCCGCTGTCGTCGTCGCCTGGCGAGGCGGCGAATGGGTTCGGCGTGCAATACCGCCGATGGCTGTCGGACTCGGATTCGATCTGGACCTACCAAAACGCGGCCACGGGCGGGGATAGCGGCGTCACTGCCATTCCGTGGGCTGGGTGGTTGGGTGTCGCTGTCGATATCGACAACCAGCGCATATGGTGGATCGCCGATGGTGTTTGGGCGGGCGGTAAGAATCCGAAGTCGCACCCGACTAATCCGTGGACCGCATCGCTGGGCGTCGGCACTTTTCATGCGGGGCAATCGTGCTACTACACCCATACGTCGTATCCGACGCTGGAGGGCATGCTGCGCGTCAGTGCCTCGGAAATGAACATGGGCGTCGACGCATTTCAGCCGGGCGGCGTGTTGGAGGGGTTCCTGCCGTGGGATGGCGCAGCGATTCCCGATCCTGTCCCTGTCACGCCTGCGGATGATCCGGACGCAGACAAGCGAAAGCTGATCCTCACCTTCGACGCGGCAGGATCGCCGGACTTCACGGACAGCAGTCCGGCCGGGCGGACCGTTACGAACAATGGCGGTGTGACGCAGCGCTACGGCATTCGCAAGTGGGGCCAAAGCTCGGCGTATTTCCGTGGCTATTCGCAGTCGCTCGGCATGGCCGATTCGGACGATTGGGACATTGGCGCGGGTGAGTTCGGCATCGAGGGATGGTTTTATTTCGTCGACGATCCGGCGTCGTGGGGTGGTGATCCGGGGATGTACTTCATCAGTCAGGGGATCGCGCCGGTGAGTTCTCGATCCTTCGGCCTCGGACTGTTCGGTGCGTCCCTGGCGAGCTGCACCATGCAATTTGAGATCCTGAGCGGGTCGGCGAGGCATCAATGCATAGCGACAGGCGTCAACATCACAAAAGGCGCATGGCACTACATCGCCGCAACGCGGCAGGGCAACACTTTGCGCTTGGGCCTCGATGGCGTACAGATCGCGACGCAGGACGTCACGGGCGTGACGGCGAACGCCAGCGATCGGCCGCTGCTGGTGGGCGCGTTCGAGGATGCGACGTACCAATACGCGATGCGCGGCTTTATCGACATGCTGCGGTTTACCAAGGGCGTGAGCGTGTCCGTCGACGTGGTGCCGACTCTGCCGTTCGCGTGAGGTCATGGCAGGTTCGGCCGCATTCAGCTGGCGTTCCTTCGATGGTGGCGCGTTCGTTGCCGACGAGGCGGCGCCGCGCGTCGCGTTTTCTGGGGCCTTCGCGCGCGCTGCGTTCGTGTCTCGGGGTCTGCCGCCCAGCGGCGTGCGGGCGTTCGCTGGGGGCGCGTTCGCGCGTGCCGCTTTCAACGCGATGGATAACGCGCCCCTGGTGGAAGTGCCGGGGGTGGACGTCACTTTCGTGGGCCTCTACCCGGTGCCCGGGTTGTCCGTCGAGATCGGCTACGTCAGCGGGGCCGCGCGGCCGCTCGTGGGCACGTTTCGATCGCCTTTCGAGCAGGCGACGCCGGTCGAGCCCGGATGGCAAACCAGCATGCGGGGGGCGGCTCGGGTGCGCGGCGTGGTGCGCAGCGCGTTCGAGCAGGGCGTGCCAGTCGACATCGGGGCGTCGAGTGGTTGGGAAGATGCCCAGCGCTTCGCGGGCGACGCGGCGGGGCGGTATCAGCGCGCGCTGCGCATGCCGCCATTGGGCGCGGTGTCGTCCTGGCAGGAGGGACTGCACCAGCTGCGCGCGGTGGCGTCGCGTTCTCAGCGTGGGGTGCGCTTGCCCGAGCTGTTCAGCAGGATCGCATTTCAGCAGGGCGTCGCCACGCGCAGCAGCAAGCGCGGGGCCTATGAGGAGGCGCTGCCCGTTCGAGTCGGCGCGTCGTTTTTTTTCCAGATCGGCCGGCGCCTGGTTCAAATCGAGACGGCGCGCTATCAGGACGCGATTCCCGCGCGCGCCGGAGTCAGCGAGCATCCCGTCAATCCGCCCGGGCCGGTGGATCCTGAGCCTGGCGAAACCGTCGTTGTACCCGTCCGAAGGGCATACCTCGTGCAGAACTCAATCGTCTTGACCCGCGTCGATGGCGGCGAACTCATCCCCGCGAGCAGTTTCGCGATGAGCATCGACGCCGACTCCTGGACCTGGCAATGGTCCGCCACGCTGCCCGGCAGCGCGCTCCCACTCGTCGCAAGTGCGGACGGACAGCCTGTTGATGTGATCGCATCCATCAACGGCGTGGCCTATCGTCTGTGCGTCGAGCGGTTCAGCCGTGAGCGGCGCTTCGCAAAGTCCGACGTGCGGGTCAGCGGCCGCGGGCGAGCGGCAATCCTGGATGCGCCTTACTCGCCAGTGCTCAACCACGTTGGCGACAGCGACATGACGATCGCGCAGTTGCTTGAGAAGGTCTTGACGATCAACGGTTCAGGAATCGGGTGGTCGGTTGAATTCGGTATCGAAGACTGGTTTGTCCCCGGCGGCACCTGGGCGTTACAAGGCACCTACATCGCGGGCCTTCTCGACATAGCGGGGGCCGCTGGCGCCATCATCCAGCCACATCGCACCGATGCCGCAGTGCGGATCCTTCCGCGCTACCCCGCTGCGCCTTGGGCATGGGCCGACGTCACGCCGGACTTTCAACTTCCGGCGGCGGCAGTCGCTGTCGAAGCCATCGAATGGATTGACCGCCCGGCCTACAACCGAGTGTTCGCACTCGGCACTACCTCAGCTGGTGTCGCCGGCCAGGTGACGCGCGCGGGCACGGCCGGCGATCAGCTCGCGCCTCAGGTGACGCATAGCCTGATGACGGATGTGGTTGGCGTGCGGCAACGCGGGCTGCCCGAACTTGCAAACACCGGCCGCCAGGCCCAAGTGGCGTTGCGGCTGCAGGTGCTCCCCGAGACGGGAGTCATCGTGCCTGGACAGTTCGTCCGCTACGTCGACGGGAGCGAGAGCCGCCTGGGTCTGGTGCGCAGCACTTCCCTGGATTGGCAGCGGCCTTCGCTGCGCCAGTCGATCACCCTCGAAACCCATCTGGCGGAGGCCTGATTCATGGCGAAGAACCTTTATCGCGCCTTCTTGAATTTGCTGCCACCGCGGGACCTGCAGATCGCCGAAGTGATTGCGGTCGACGGCGACCTGGCCACGCTTCAGCTCGTAGGCGGCGGCGTCGTGACTGCTCGAGGCGCGGCGACGCCAGGGCAGAAGGTGTTCGTGCGCGATGGCCTTATCGAGGCGCAGGCGCCAGACCTTCCAATCGTGACGGTGGAGGTGTGAGCATGCGCAGCGCACAGGAGATCTCCAACTGGGGCGACCTCGAGGTGCTGGGCAAGCACCACATCAGCACGTTGCCGCGCTACTGGATCACGCGCCTGTTCGTGGCGTGTTCGACGGTGGCCACCATCCTCGTGATCTGGTGGGAGCCGGAGGCGCTCACGCATCGTCTCATCTCGCAGAGCGGCGCACAGGGCTGGTGGCTCGTTGGACTGCTGGCCTGCGTCGCGGTGCTCGGCGTCGCTGATGTGATCGTGAACGACATCCTGCCCGACCGCATCTCGATCGCCTGGGTGAAGCGCCGCAGGCACTTCGTCTACATCGGGCTGGCCATGGGCCTGATGTCCATGACGTTCGTCTTCGTGGCCGGCGACGGCGGCTGGTTCCGGCCGCTGGTGCTGCCGTTCTGGGTCGACGCCTTCTTCGCGGCCCTTGTGGCCTTCCTCGACCTCTTTCAGCGGCACCGCCTCCGGACATGATGCAAGACCTTCAACGACGTCTCACCACCCAGCCCAGCCAGCAACTCACGGCACCGAAGCTGCGGCGGATCATCTGGGGCCTGATCGCCGGCATGTGGCTGCCCTGGCCGGCCGTGGCGGCGGTGATGGCCGCCACGGCAGACGATCCGCTGAACATCCCGCCGGTGCTGCTCCTGCTGGCGCTGGTCATCTCCAGTCTCGCCGGCGCGACGGCGCTCCTGATGCGGATCGACCGGGAGCTGTCGGCGGCGCCGGACAAGCCGCTGCCGCGCCCCTGGCTGATGTGCGCGTCGCACATGGCCGGCTCTTGGCTTGCCGGCACGCTGGCCTTCATCGTCGGACGACAGGGCTCGCTCGATGTGTGGACCACGTTGGGCCTTGTGCTCACCGCCAGCTTCATCGGCGCCAAGTTCATCGAATCCATGGCCGAGCGCTACATGCCCGGCCGGCTCAACCCTGGAGGACAGCCATGACTTTCGACGAAGCACTCGACCGGTTGATCGGTCACGAGGCCGGATACAGCGACGATCCGCGAGACCCGGGCAACTGGACTGGCGGTCGGCCCAATGTCGGCGCCCTCAAGGGCACGAAGTTCGGCATCGCCGCCAACACGTATCCCGACCTGGACATCAAGAATCTGACGCTCGATCAGGCGAAGTCGATCTACCGCCGCGACTGGTGGGACAAAATCGGTGCCGATGAAATCGACCCGGCGATCGTCTTTCAGATGTGGGACTTCGCCGTCAACGCCAGCATGGGCACAGCGAAGCGACAACTGCAGCGCGTTGTCGGCGTTGCGGAGGACGGCGTCTTCGGCCCTCGCACCCTTGCCGCCATCAAGGCGATGGACAAGAACGACGTGCTGATGCGATTCAATGCGGCGCGCTTGCGCTACTACACCAGCCTGAGCACCTGGGGCACTTACGGGAAGGGCTGGACCAATCGAGTTGCCTGTCAACTCGAATACGCTGCACAGGACAACTGACCATGGCCGACTTCGACTGGAAATCAGCCCTGCAGGCGGTGGCACCCGGCCTGGCCAGCGCTTTCGGGGGGCCACTTGTCGGCGCCGCAGTGAAGGTGATCGGCGACAAGCTGCTCGGCAACCCGAACGCCTCTCAGGCAGATGTCGAGGAGGCGCTGAGCGGTGGCCTGAGCGGTGAGCAGGTCGTGGCCCTGCGCGAGGCAGAAAACACCTTCAAGCTGGAAATGGAGCGCATCGACGCCCAGCGCGACCAAGCGTCGCTGGCCGACGCGCAGAACGCCCGGCAGCAAACTGTCGCGCTGGCCCAGGCGGGCAGCAACATTGCTTGGGCGCCGGTGGTCATCAGCACCATCATCACGCTCGGCTTTTTCGCTTGCGTGGTCCTGCTGTTCGTGATCGACCGCGCGTGGGACGAACGGCAAGCCAACCTGCTCAACACGCTGTTCGGCGGGCTGCTGCTGGGCTTCGGGCAGGTGTGCAACTACTGGCTGGGCTCTTCGGCTGGGAGCAAGCGCAGCGGCGACGCCGTGCGCAAGTTGGCCGAAATCCGAGCCGCCAAGTAGTTTCGCGGGACCCGTCGCTAAACTTCGGGCGCTCGAGCATTCGCCCGACCGTGCGCAACGCTGCACCCGGCTGTCCATGGACGGCTGCCCGCTCTCGCAAAGCGATCGGGGACTCAAAGACCTACCTTTGGAGTTCCTCGAAATGGCTACTCGCAAACAAAAGCACCGACGATTCGCTGCTCTAGAGCAGCGGGGCCTCTGTATCTATTGCTGCCGACCAATGGGGCGCGACGCAACTGCCGAGCACCTTCGCCCAAGGTGCAGTGGCGGGACCGACCGCAGATCGAACATCGCAGCCGCCTGTCACGCGTGCAATCAGGCTCGCCACTCACGCTCGGATTGGGCCAGTTTGTCGCCGAGCGAATTCGGGTTTCTGCGTTTGCTTGAGGCAGAAGCCGGCTATTGACGGGCCGTCAGGGCAAGTACTCGGCCCTGATGTGCTCGCCGGCATTGCCGCCAGCCTCGCCGTCGCCGTAGCGGTCCCCGACGCGGGCGCAGCGGTCGACCAGCGCTGCGGCAAAGTCGATCAGGTTCTGGTCGAGCTTGTCGCCTGGTCGTACCAGGCCAGTCTGCACAGCCAGCTCGGTGTAGACGCCGATCGGGTCGGCAGGGGCGGGGGCAGGCCCCACAGGGTCGTCGTCTTCGTTCTCCATCGGCACATGCTACTCCGCTGGCATCATGGCGCCCATGTGCACCCGCTACATCCCTCCCGAGATGCGCGAGCTCGAGGACTTCTGGCAGCTCGGCGCCGGCAAGCGCATGCCGCCCGGGCTGTTCAAGGCGCGCGAGCTGTTCCCGCTGGCCACTGGTCCGATCGTGCGCCTGGACGGCGATGGTGAGCGCACGGCACAGCTGGCGCAGTGGGGAATGATCCCTCCTGACAGCGAGACGCGGATCCCGATGAGCCGCTCGCGCGGCCCGGGCGACAAGCCCAAGCGCATCAGCACCGTGAACGCCCGGCAGGAAACGCTCGCCAGTCGGCCGACCTACCGCGACGCCTGGAAGCGCGGCCAGCGCTGCATCGTGCCGGCCCGTCTGTTCTTCGAGCCCAACTGGGAGACCGGCGCGAACGTCTGGTGGCGTTTCCTGCGGGCCGATGGCCAGCCGTGGAGCGTCGCCGGGCTGTGGAGCGAGTGGACGGACCCGGCGACGGGCGAGGTCGTGCCCAGCTACACGATGGTGACCGTCAACGCCGACGCGCACCCGCTGATGACGCGCATGCACAAGCCGGATCCCCGGCTCGGGGCCGACAAGCAGGACAAGCGCAGCCTGGTGCTGCTGGAGCAGGTCGACGTAGACCAGTGGCTCCGCGGCACGATCGAGGAGGCGAGGGTGCTCATCAAGCTGACGCCAGCTGAAGAATTCGACGCCGCGCCCGCCGACCCGCCGGCTGCCAAGGCCGAGGCCGCCGACCTCTTCTAGACATCGCCGACGCTGAGGTCGTCGAGCACGACCGAGTCGAAGACCGGCACGCACCACCATATCTGCGCGTACATGTCATACGCCGCCTTCCGGCCGGCCCGGCGGGGGATCAACTCGGTGCCTTCCAGCAACACGCCCCGGGCCTTAATCGTGATAGTCACGGCATCCATCGCGGGCAGCAGGTAGCGGCCGGTCTCCGGATGACTGACCACCGCGCCGTAGCGGCTCATCAGGCGCAGGCGCAGCTCGCCGATGCGCGGGCTCTTGCGCACCTCGTCCTTGGGGCGGGACAGGCCCTTGCTGTTGGCGAAATAGACCTTGCAGAGCACTGTATGAGAATACAGTGATTGCGTGCGTTAGTCCCATGACGTGGCCGCCAAAGCTCGGCAATCTGACCAAGGTAGCAGGAGCATTCGGCGCGGAGATGGCGACGAAATTTGATGCAACGATCGAGGCCTAAACCAGCCCCTTTTCGAACTTCCGCCTGCGGGACACGAGCGAAATATCAGTTTCGCTCACACAGCCACTACAGCTTCACGCATCTGCAGACGTAGTACTTGCCGGCAGCGTCGTACACCATGCGGCAAGCCGTGATTGCGCTGCAGCCGCTCATTCCACAAACTGTAGGGCTCAGCTGCTCACAACTGAATGTATGAGTGTCGTCAGCCAGATCACCCAGTGCGGCGCTGACACGCTGAAAATCGCTCTCTGTGCCTGCCACCCAGCGCTGCACCCCGGACTCATCAGCCAACTTGTACCCGTAGCGGGATGGTGGTAGCGACCGGTCCACAGGGACGGTCGAATCCGGAAGGTCTTCGCCGTGCTCGAAGATTTGTAGACCATTGTGGCTTCGCATGCGATCCTCCATTGCGCCAATGCAGTGCTTGAGATTCTGCAAAAGCTCGGAGACCGCAGCCATACCACCAAAGCTGTACGCCGCGCGGTACTGCTGGATATTTGGCAACTGCCAAATGAGCCGCCAAAAAAGAAAATGCCCCGCTATCGCTGTGATAGCAGGGCATTCAAGAACCACGAGGGTTTGATTGGCTCCCCGACCTGGGCTCGAATCAGGGACCTATGGATTGACAGTCCGGTGCTCGCCTGACGGCGAAACTGATAATCGTCTACACGGGTGGCGGGTAGGCGCGCCGGCGGCAGCTTCCCAGCAGAGTCGTCGGCAAGACTTCAGGCAGGACCGATGGCGGCCGTTCCCGACTTGCGGCGCCTTCTGGAGTGCCGCAATGGCCCGCGCGCCGCGCTAGTTGCTAGGCAGCGTGGCTCCAGAGCGAACACTCTCAATCCTTGGTAGGAACCCCTGTCACACACTGTTCCAAAGCAGCTACATTCGTTGCAATCGATCGCAAAGGAATGTATGCGCAGCTATCGCCAAGTTATAGAGTTTGCAAATTTCATATGCCATTTTGGCGAAAATAAGGTTCTCCTTGACTATTTGAACGAAATAGTTTTGCCTGCATTTTTAAGCGGGCACCGAGTTCGTATATATGGCGGCTCGAGGTACCTGCTCTTAGACGTTGAATTAGTAGTCCTTACCAGTTTTGTTGATCGGGGGCGGGTAATGGAGCCAGCGATCGTCGGAAAATTCGTGATGGATACCGTCCTCAGACGGGATCAAATTCTTGTCGACGGGAAATTGATTAGTGATTATGATCGACTACCGAGCGCGCCGTCCGCAATATTTGCATTGACTTTATCGGACCATAAGTTGATGTACTCAAAAGAGGTTGCTGGCGCGCCGGGCTTGGCTTCGTTTCGAACAACTATCGAGTTACTGCTAAAAAATCGTTGGCGAAATTATATCAATGAGATTGTGGAGGATAATAGAGCGTTGCGCGCCAATAACCCCAGCATCGCTCGCGTGACTAAACGTGCGCTTAGCGAAGCGTTTCCGGCGCCGACAGTGGAAATCGTTGCCATGGCTGGCAGCCGAAATTTACGGGACTTTGTTTCTCAGTTCAAAGTGCTGAAAGAGGTTGCGATTAAAGTGGTGCGGCCTAATGCCGAAATCAACAATGACAGGCTTTTTGCATCAGTGCAGGCGGCACGCAAACAAGTTAATTCCGACGCTACGACATTGCTACATCGCAACACCGATGGCTTAAATAAGCAACAGACATTTAAGCAAATTGCACCCGCAATGGACGGCAACGCAATTGTCACTCTCCGAGGTGTCGGGGAATACAACGCGAAATTGAGTGGCAGCAACGAGGAAGTTTCCGTAAAGGAGCCGCTTGAGCTTACTGGAAATGTGAAGAAAGATGCACACTCGATGTTCGATGCTTTCCGTCGCCTCATAGCGGCCAAGATATTGGTGGTAAGCAAGCCCCAAATATCACCCGAAAATGCAGAAAAACTCACCAATATTGCGGGAGGGTAGCGATGGCTTGCCTCCGGCGCAGCTGACGGCAGAGAAGAACCTGCTTCAACTGTACTGGCTGAGCTACAAGTTCCCTTCCAGCAAATTCAACATTTACTCCACGGTGCTCGTCGGAATAGTCTTTGTCGCCACGTTGTTGTTTGGCGAGCCGAATAGCGGTTCGCTGCTTTTAAAAGAGACTATCAAATTGGGCACGGCAGTGGTCCCCTCAATCTTAGGTTTTCTTATCGCTGGGTTTACAGTTTTTGTTACGGTAACCAAGCCTGGCGTTTTCTCGGCCATGGCGAAACTGGAGTACGAGAATACAGGCGAAAGTTACCTCAAGTACAACCTTTCTGCATTTTTGCTGGCGTTTGCCCATTACGTCTCATATCTGTCTATTTGCGTTCTCGTTGTGTACTTCGGCCAGCCCAATGGCCCATTAACGCAATTGGCTAGGCTTGCGACCGGCGTGATAGGGCTAGAAATTAACAATCAGTACAGAGTCTTGTTGGGAGTGTCGGCGACAATATTTGCGTGTTGGACTTGGTATTTGATAATGCTGCTGAAGTCGTTTGTATACAACGTTTACCAAGTGGTAGTAACGAGTGTGCGCTGGGATTTAGAACACGAATAGCGGATTCGCATGTCACCTGATACTGTCCTCTGCATGTTGAAGGCGGTTGCACCACGGGAATGGATGGATAAGACCGCGACGCGGCAGCGGGCTCCGCCAAGCCCTGTTTCGACCGAAACATGCCGGTGGGGACTTTTGGGGGAGTGGCTGCTGACTCGCTGTGCCGAACAGTGCAGATTCGATGGAACGGGCGATCCGCAAGGTCAATTAAATCAACGACTTAGCAGCGAGTTCCGAACTACGAACCAAGGGGTCGTGGGTTCGATTCCTGCCAGCCGCACCACTTCAAAGCCCGCAACGAAAGTTGCGGGCTTTTCTTTTTTTGTTTGCCCGCTGCGCGCATAAGCTCCCCCAATGAGCAAAGCCTTCACGAAGGAAAGCGACGCCGACGACGAGGATGGCGAGGCCGGTGGCCTGCCGCCCTTGCCCCCTGGCGGCAAGAACTACATCACGCCGCAGGGCTACGCGCGCCTTCGTGCCGAGTTGCTCGATCTCATGGACAACGAGCGGCCGAAGGTCGTCGAAGCGGTGCATTGGGCCGCCAAGAACGGCGACCGCTCCGAGAACGGCGACTACCTCTACGGCAAGAAGCGTCTGCGCGAGATCGACCGGCGCATCCGGTTCCTGACGAAGCGGTTGGAGATCGCGGAGGTCACCGACCCGTCCATCCGCCATGGTGGCGAGCAGGTGTTCTTCGGCGCGACGGTGACCTATGCCGACGAAGAGGGCGTGGAGCGCACGGTGACCATCCTGGGCATCGACGAAGCCGAAAGCGCGCGCCAGCAGGTCAGCTGGATCTCACCCGTGGCCCGAACACTGCTCAAGACGCGGGTCGGCGACGTGGTGAAGCTGGTGACGCCGGGCGGCACGCAGGAAGTCGAAGTGCTGCGCGTCGAGTACCCGAAGCCCGACGCACAGGCCTGATCGGGCCGCGGCGCCTGCTCAGGGCGCCGGTACGATGCGCACGGCGGCCAGCACCGACGGCGTGCGCTTGGCGGCACGCAGCACGGCGTCGAGGTGCGTGCGGTCGCGCACGGCAATCACGAAGCGAAGGTCCGTCGAATCCTGGCGCGTTTCATCGGCCATCTCCACGTGCGTGATGTCGGCCTCGGCATTGGCGAGCGTGGCGGCGACGCGCGCCAGCACGCCCTTGTCGTTGCGGGCCGTGACCACGATGCCCGTCTCGAATGCGCGCACGGGCTCGTCCGCCCACTCGACGGCGAAGAAGCGTTCGGCGTCCTTGTGGCGCAGCCGCTGGCCGACGCCACAGGCTTCGGTGTGGACCACCAGGCCTTCGCCGTGACCCAGGTAGCCGACGATGGGGTCGCCCGGGATCGGGCGGCAGCACAGCGCGAAGCGCACCGAGGAGTTCTCGCTGCCGTCGAGCATGACCGCGCCCTGCGACAGGCTCTCGTGTGCCGTGAAGCGCTCGCGGCTGAGCATCAGCGCGTCCGGTTTCAGGCCGCGCTCGGCCAGCAGGCCCATCAGGCGCTTGGCCACGATGCTGGCGATGCGCTTGCCCAGGCCGATGTCGGTCATCAGCTCCGAGCGCGTCCGGTTGCCGGTGAAGCGCAGCAGCCTTTCCCAGGTGGGCTGGTTCTCGGCGTCGTCGTCGGGCAGCTTGCCCAGACCTTCGGCGCGCAGGGCCTGGCTCAGCAGCTTCTCGCCGAGGCGCTCGGACTCGGCCTGCGCCAGCGTCTTGAGGTAGTGGCGGATCTTGGAGCGCGCCCGCCCGGTGCGCACGAAGCCCAGCCAGGCCGGATTGGGCGTGGACACGGGCGCGGTGATCACCTCCACCACGTCGCCGTTCTTGAGCTCGGTGCGCAGGGGCACCTGCTCGCCGTTGATGCGCGCCGCCGAAGTGTGGTCGCCGATGCGGGTGTGGATGGCATACGCGAAGTCCACCACCGTGGCGCCGCGCGGCAGCGCCATGATCTCGCTGCGCGGCGTGAACACGTAGACCGCATCGGGGAACAGGTCGACCTTCACGTGGTCCCAGAACTCGGTCGCGTCGCGCGTCTCGTCCTGGATGTCCAGCAGCGACTGCAGCCACTTGGCGCTCAGGCGCTCGCTGTTGTTGCCGGCAGCGTCCGAGGCCTTGTACAGCCAGTGGGCGGCCACGCCCGATTCCGCGACCACGTGCATCGCTTCCGTGCGCAACTGGAACTCCACGCTCACGCCCGAGGGGCCGACGAGCGTGGTGTGCAGCGACTGGTAGCCGTTGAGCTTGGCGATCGCGATGTGGTCCTTGAACTTGCCCGGCAGCGGCTTGTACATCTGGTGCAGGATGCCCAGGCCGGTGTAGCAGGCGATCACGTTCGGCACGATGAGCCGGAAGCCGTAGATGTCGGTCACCTGGGCGAAGCTCAGGTGCTTCTCTTCCATCTTGCGATAGATCGAGTACAGCGTCTTTTCGCGGCCGGCCATGCGCACGCTCATCTGCGCATTGGCAAAGGCGGTCTCGACGTCGCGCTGGACCTTCTGGATCAGGTCGCGGCGCCGGCTGCGTGCCTTGGCCACCGCCTTGGCCAGGATCGCATAGCGCCAGGGCCGCAGGTGCCGGAAGGCCAGGTCCTGCAGCTCGCGATACGTCTGGTTCAGGCCCAGCCGGTAGGCGATGGGGGAGTAGATGTCCAGCGTCTCGCTGGAGATGCGCGCCCACTTCTCGCGCGGTGCATCGTCCAGCGTGCGCATGTTGTGGGTGCGATCGGCCAGCTTGATGAGGATGACGCGCACGTCGCGCGCCATGGCCAGCAGCATCTTGCGGAAGGACTCCGCCTGGCCCTCCTCGCGGGTATTGAACTGGAGCTTGTCGAGCTTAGTGAGGCCATCGACCAGTTCCGCCACCGGGGCACCGAAGCGTTCGATCAGGTCGGTCTTGGTGACGCCGCAGTCCTCGATCGCATCGTGCAGCAGGGCCGCCATGAGCGCCTGCGCGTCGAGCTTCCATTCCGCGCACTGCGCGGCCACGGCAATGGGGTGCGTGATGTAGGGCTCGCCGCTGTTGCGCAGCTGGCCCAGGTGTGCCTCGTCGGCGAAGCGGTAGGCGCGGCGCACCTGTTCCACGTCCTCGGGGCTCAGGTAATCCAGGCGGTCCGTCAGGGCCGCAAAGCTGGCGGCGGCCGCGTTCAACGCCGCCGGGTGCGGGGCGCGCGGGCCGGCGGAGCGGGGCGAGGACTGTGGCTGGACGACCGCACTCATTGACGCTACTTTAGCCTGCGCCTCGAAACGGGGTGTCCGGGCACAAAAAAAGCACCGCATGCGGTGCTTCCTTTTGTGGCAGAAAGGCCTCGGATCAGCCCGGCACCTTCTTCAGCATCTCCAGGCCGACCTTGCCTTCGGCGATCTCGCGCAAGGCAGTGACCGCGGGCTTGTTCTTGCTCTCGATCTTCGGGGCGTGGCCCTGGCTGAGCATGCGGGCGCGGTAGGTCGCGGCCAGAACGAGCTGGAAGCGGTTGGGGATCTGCTGCAGGCAGTCTTCGACGGTGATGCGGGCCATGACTGATCTCTTTCGGGTGGGTGGCGTCAGGGAATGTTGAGTGCCGCGAAGGTGTCGGCACGGGCGCGGCGCTGGGCCGAATACCGCAGCCGCTGCGCGTGAACGATCGCCTTCAGGTCGAAAAGCGCGCGTTCAAATAACTCATTGATTATAACGAAGTCGAATTCGCTGGCCCGCGCCATCTCGTCCGCCGCATTGCGCAGGCGCAGTTCGATGATGTCGGGCGCGTCCTCGCCACGGCGCTCCAGGCGGGAGCGCAACTCTTCCCAGCTGGGCGGCAGGATGAAGATCAGCACCGCGTTGGCGAACACTTTGCGTATCTGCAGCGCGCCCTGGAAGTCGATCTCCAGGATCACGTCGGCGCCCATGGCCACCCGGTCCTCCACCGCCTTCTTCGAGGTGCCGTAGCGCTGGCCGTGCACATGGGCCCATTCGACGAATGCGTCGCCGACCACCATGGCGTCGAATTCGGCCGGCGACACGAAGAAGTATTCGCGGCCGTGCTTTTCCTGTCCGCGCGGCGGGCGCGTGGTGTGCGACACCGAAGGCTGCACCGCCGAATCCAGCTCCATCAGTGCCTTCACCAGGCTGGATTTGCCGGCGCCGCTGGGCGCGGCCACCACGAAGAGATTGCCGGGGTAGTCCATGGCGGTCATTCGATGTTCTGCACCTGCTCGCGCATCTGTTCGATCAGCACCTTCATGTCGACGCCGATGCGCGTGAGTTCCAGTGCGGCCGATTTGGAGCCGAGGGTGTTGGCCTCGCGATGCAGTTCCTGGATCAGGAAGTCCAGCCGCTTGCCGATCTCGCCGCCCTTGTCGAGCAGCCGCTCGATCTCGTCGAGGTGCGCCGTCAGCCGCGTGAGTTCCTCGGCGACGTCGATGCGGATGGCGAAGGCCGTGGCTTCGCTCAGGGCGCGGTCCTGTGCCGCCTCGGGCGTGACGCCGCCTCCCAGGCCCATCGCCTCCTGCCAGCGTTCCAGGAAGCGCGCGCGCTGCTGCTCGACCAGCTGCGGCACGATGGGGCCGGCCTGCTGCGCCAGCGCACGCAGGCTGCCAAGACGGTCGTGCAGCGTGACCGCCAGGCGCTCGCCCTCGCGTGCGCGGGCCGCGATCAACGCGTCGACCACGCCAGCCACCGTGCCCACGACGTCGAAATCGCCCTGCGCCGGCCGGCCGGCCTCGCTGGCCGCCAGCCGCAGCACATCCGCCACGCTCAGTTCGCTCGCGCGTGGCAGCCAGGCCTTGACGGCGTCCTGCAGACCGTTGAGGCGCTGGAGAAGACGGGCGGACGGTTCGGCCAGCGACGCGCCGGCCTGCAGGTCGATACCCGCTCGCACTTCGACCTTGCCGCGCTTGAGCCGCTGCGTCAGCAGTTCGCGCAATGCAGGCTCGTGCTGGCGCAATTCCTCCGACAGCTTGAAGCTGAGGTCCAGGAATCGGCTGTTGACCGAGCGGATTTCCACGCCCAGGCGCCCGCCGGGCAGGCCCGCCGTGGGCGTGCGCGCCTCGCTGTCCGCGGGGGTGCCGGCCGGGCCGCTCTGGCCACTGGCGTAGCCGGTCATGCTGTAAACTGGCATCGAGCCTCGCTGTTGTTCGTCCGCTGAATCGCCCCGTGTGATCGGCCTGTGCAGGAGGTTCCGGCACCGCGTTCGCTTGCCGCTCCCTCGCCTTGGGGCGAAACTCCCGGATTATGTCAAAGGTCAAACCGTCGCCCCTGTTGCCCGACACGGTCATCGGTGGCTACCGCGTCGTGCGGCGGCTGTCCGCAGGGGGCTTCGGCGTCGTCTACCTGGCCGTCGATTCGTCGGGGCAGCAGGTGGCGATCAAGGAATACCTGCCCTCGTCACTGGCCACGCGTGCCATGGGCGAGCTGGCGCCGCAGGTGCCGCCCGAGAAGCTGTCGCTCTACCGGCTTGGACTCAAGAGCTTCTTCGAGGAAGGGCGCTCCCTGGCGCAGATCTCGCACGCCTCCGTGGTGAGCGTGCTGAACTTCTTCCGCGAGAACGAGACCGTCTACATGGTGATGAACTTCCTGGACGGCGCCACGCTGCAGGACTTCATCGTCACGGCCCGCGACCTGAAGAAGGCCAAGGTCTTTCGCGAATCCACCATCCGCTCGCTCTTCGACGAGATCCTGCGAGGCCTGCGCGTGGTGCACCAGCACAAGATGCTGCACCTGGACATCAAGCCGGCCAACATCTTCGTGACCGAGGACGACCGCGCCGTGATGATCGACTTCGGCGCCGCGCGCGAGGTGCTCAGCAAGGAAGGCAACTTCATCCGCCCCATGTACACGCCGGGCTTCGCGGCCCCCGAGATGTACCGCCGCGATTCGTCCATGGGGCCTTGGACCGACATCTACGCCATCGGCGCATGCATCTACGCCTGCATGCACGGCTACCCGCCGAACGATGCGCCCCAGCGCATCGAGAAGGACCGCCTCGGGCTGTCGCTCTCGCGCCTGCGCGGCGTGTATTCCGACGACCTGATCGAGGTGGTGGAGTGGTGCATGTCGCTCGATCCGCTGTCCCGCCCGCAGTCGGTCTTCGCCCTGCAGAAGGAACTCAGCCGCGAGGGCGAGCGCCGCTACACCAAGCTGTCGGTGGGCGAGAAGATGCGCCTGTCGATCGACAACATGCGCTCCTACGAGAAGAAGGCGCTGCCCAAGGCCGTGGCGCCCACCACCCGACCCGCATGAACGCTCCCACATTCCGATTCCGCGCCGCGCGGGCCCCGATCGCCGCCCGCCGGGCCGCCCGCCTGCCGTGAAGTTCTCCGTCTTCCAGGTCAGCCGCAAGGGCGGCCGCGTCAAGAACGAAGACCGCATGGGCTACTGCTACACGCGCGAGTCGGGCCTGTTCCTGCTCGCCGACGGCATGGGCGGCCATCCCGAGGGCGAGGTCGCCGCCCAGCTGGCGCTGCAGACCATCGCCGCGCTCTACCAGCGCGAGGCACGGCCCACGCTCGCCGACGTCAAGGCCTTCCTGGCCTCCGCCGTCATGGCGGCCCACCAGCAGATCATGCGTTATGCGAGCAACAAGGCCATGCTCGACACGCCGCGCACCACCGTCGTTGCCGCCGTCCTGCAGGGCAACACCGCCACCTGGATCCACTGCGGCGATTCGCGGCTGTACGTCGTGCGCGACGGGCAGATGCTCACGCGCACGCGCGACCACTCGCATGCCGAGCGCCCGCGTCCCAACGCCGGCAACGAGCCCGTCAACCGCAACCTGCTGCTCACCTGCCTCGGCTCGCCGAGCACGCCGCTGTTCGAAGTGTCCGCGCCGCTCACGCTGCAGCAGGGCGACCGGCTCATGCTGTGCTCCGACGGTCTGTGGGGCGTGATGGACGACCTGCTGCTCGTGCGCACCCTGTCCCACGGCAAGGTGTCCGATGCGGCGCCCGAGCTGGTCGAGATGGCCCTGCGCCGCGGTGGCCCGACCGGCGACAACGTCACCCTGATCGCCATCGAGTGGGAAACGCCCGACGTGCCCGGTGCCGACGCCGGCGTCTCGACCGACGGCATCAGCGACGACGTGTTCGCCTCCACCATCCAGGCCGGCATGCCGGCCGACGGCGAGATCGACGACCTGGACGACGACGCCATCGAGCGCTCGATCGCCGAGATCAACGAGGCCATCCGGCGCTCCGCGGCCTCGCGCAAGAGCTGAGCCTTCCTCCTTCCTTTTTTCCTCGCCTTTCCGAATGACTGCTTTCACCCGAAGCGGCGGCCGCGCCGCCGACCAGCTGCGCCCCGTGCGCATCACCCGCGGCTTCACCATCCATGCCGAGGGTTCGGTCCTCATCGAGTTCGGCCAGACGCGCGTGCTGTGCACCGCCTCGGTCGAGGAGAAGGTGCCGCCGCACAAGAAGGGCAGCGGCGAAGGCTGGGTGACGGCCGAGTACGGCATGCTGCCGCGCGCCACCCACACCCGCAGCAGCCGCGAAGCCGCCAAGGGCAAGCAGACCGGCCGCACGCAGGAGATCCAGCGCCTCATCGGCCGCTCGATGCGCGCCGTGTTCGACCTGGCCGCGCTGGGCGAGCGCACCATTCATCTCGACTGCGACGTGCTGCAGGCCGATGGCGGCACGCGCACCGCGGCCATCACCGGCGCCTTCGTGGCCGCGCAGGACGCGGTGAACAAGCTGATGGCGGCAGGCTCGCTCGCCGCCTCGCCGATCAAGGGCCCCGTGGCCGCCATCTCGGTGGGCATCGTCGGCGGTACGCCGCTGCTCGACCTCGAATACACCGAAGACTCGGCCTGCGACACCGACATGAACGTCGTGATGACCGGTGCCGGCCACTTCGTCGAGGTGCAGGGCACGGCCGAGGGCGTGGCCTTCACGCGCGACGAGATGAACCAACTGCTCGCCCTGGCCGAGAAGGGCATCGGCGAACTGGTCGAACTGCAGAAGCAATCGCTATCGAACTGATAGCTGCATGCGCCCGCTGGGCGGGCGCTGCAGCCACTTTCTGTTCATGAAACTGGTCCTCGCATCGAACAACGCCGGCAAGCTCGCCGAGCTGCAGCAGCTCTTCGGTCCGCTGGGCGTGCAGCTCGTGCGCCAGTCCGAGCTCGGCGTGGGCGAGGCCGACGAACCTTTTCGCACCTTCGTCGAGAACGCCCTGGCCAAGGCCCGCCACGCCAGCGCCGCCACCGGCCTGCCCGCCGTGGCCGACGATGCCGGCCTGTGCGTCGATGCCTTCGGCGGCCTGCCGGGTGTCGACACCGCCTACTACGCCACGCAGTTCGGCTACGCGAAGGGCGACGCCAACAACGTGCGCGCGCTGCTCGAGCAGATGCAGGGCGTGGCCGACCGGCGCGCCGCGCTGGTCAGCACGCTGGTCGCACTGCGCCGGCACGACGATCCGGAGCCGCTCATCGCCGTCGGCCGCGTGGTCGGCGAGATCACGCGCGAGCCCATCGGCGACCAGGGCTTCGGCTTCGACCCCGTGATGTTCCTGCCCGCCTTCGGCCGCACCTTCGCGCAGCTGCCACCCGACGTGAAGAACGCCCACAGCCACCGCGGCCAGGCGGCGCGCGCCATGGTCGAGCTGATGCGGGAGCGCTGGGCGCTGGCGGGCGACCGCACTTGACGCCGTGACCATCCCGATCCAGCCCGCCGTACCCGCGAACGAGGGTGCCGCACAGGCCAACGATGTGCTGCACCTCATGCGGCCGGGGCCGCTGCAGCTGGCGGCGCTGCCGCCCCTGTCGCTGTACATCCATCTGCCGTGGTGCCTGCGCAAGTGTCCGTACTGCGACTTCAATTCGCACGAATCCCGCAGTGGGGAGCGCGTTCCCGAACAGGCCTACATCGACGCCGTCATCGCCGATCTCGACGCCGCGCTGCCGCTGGTGTGGGGGCGGCCGGTGCACACCATCTTCATCGGCGGCGGCACGCCCAGCCTGTTCTCGCCCGAAGCCATCGACCGCCTGCTGGGCGACGTGCGCGCGCGCCTGAAGGTCGAGCCCGACTGCGAGGTCACGCTCGAGGCCAACCCCGGCACCTTCGAGCGCGACCGCTTTTGCGCCTTCCGCGCCGCGGGCGTCACGCGCCTGTCGGTCGGCGTGCAGAGCTTCGACGATGCGCACCTCAAGGCGATCGGCCGCGTGCACGACCGTGCCCAGGCCATCGCCGCGGTCGAGGAGGCGGCGAGCGCCTTCGAGACCTTCAACCTCGACCTGATGTACGCGCTGCCGGGCCAGACGCTGCAAGGCCTGGACGCCGACCTCGACCAGGCCCTGGCGCTGCAGCCGCCGCACCTGTCGATCTACCACCTCACCATCGAGCCCAACACCTTCTTCGCCAAGCACCCGCCCGCGCTGCCCGACGACGACATCGCCTACACCATGCTCGACCGCATCACCGAGCGCACGGCGACGGTGGGCCTGAAGCGCTACGAGGTGTCGGCCTATGCGCGCGCCGGCCATGCCTGCGCCCACAATCTCAACTACTGGCAGTTCGGCGACTACCTCGGGCTGGGCGCGGGCGCGCACGGCAAGCTCAGCTTCGCGCACCGCATCGTGCGCCAGGTGCGCTTTCGCGACCCGCAGCGCTACATGGCCCACGCGATGGCCGGGCGGGCCGTGGCGCAAAGCGACGAGGTCGCGCTGGCCGATCTGCCCTTCGAGTTCATGCTGAACGCGCTGCGGCTCAAGGACGGCTTCACGCTCATGCAGTTCGCCGAGCGCACGGGCCTCGCAATCAGCGCCATTCAGCGCCCGCTGGAAGAGGCCGAGCGCCTGGGCCTGCTGGCCCGCGACCTGCGCCGCGTGTGGCCGACCGAGCGGGGCTTCGACTTCCTGAGCGACCTGCAGGAACTCTTCCTGCCGCCGGCGGGCTGAAGGCAAGTGCAATCGGCTGCAGGCCCAGGCTTGGCGCAGGCTGCACCCGAAGTCGTCACGTTCGTGACCAATTCGACCCGCCGTGCATCGGCCTAGAATCGACGGCTCGGAGAGTTGGGTGAGCGGTTTAAACCAGCAGTCTTGAAAACTGCCGACGGGCAACCGTCCGTGAGTTCGAATCTCACACTCTCCGCCAGCAACCCAGCATTCACGCGGGTTGTGACCAGATGGGCCCTTGTGGCCCATTCTTTTACCCCACCTTTCTTTTGCACTGTTTTGCGCTTAGCTGCGCAACCGCCGGGCCCAGGGGGCCGGTGGGGCTAGCTGGGCCTCAAGCCAACCACCCCAGGCCACCCAGGCCACCCAGGCCACCCAGGCCACCCAGGCCACCCAGGCCACCCAGGCCACCCCAGGCCACCCCAGGCCACCCCAGGCCACCCCAGGCCACCCCAGGCCACCCCAGGCGCGCCGACGCCTTGAAGCCAGTTTTCGCTCTTTTCACAATATGGTATAATTTATCCGGGTAAAAGCCTGCCGGCGTACGCCAGGCAAGCCCATGCCCAAACCCGGCCGCCCTGGCCGGGGGCCGCCAGGCCGCCGCACCTTGCGGCGCGCCTGACCGGCATTTCCTGACCCACCCCGCCCTTACAGCCCAGCGCGCTTGAGCCTTTTTGGCCCAGGCGCGCCGCCGCATGGGCATCTCACTTTGAGGTTCCTTTTATGAGCAGCGAATCCCCTTCGACACCCAAGCCTGCCGGCAAACCCCTGTTCTCTCTCGGGCGTGTGCTTGCCACCCCAGGCGCCATCGAACTGCTGACCGTGACCGAAACAGATGCGAGGCTGCTTCTATTGCGGCACGTCTCGGCAGATTGGGGTGAGATTCATCCTGATGACGTTGCCGTCAACGCGGATGCCCTGGCGCATGGCGGGCGCTTGATGTCGGTCTACAGGCTGCCGCTACGCTGCGCGGCAGGGACGGCACACACAGCGCCGCCGGTCGGTGATCTGACCGATGACCGGCTGTGGATCATCACTGAGGCCGACCGCAGCGTGACGACCTTGCTCCTGCCTGAAGAGTACTAACTTGGGGTTAGTGCGGGGTCTTGGATCGCCGATGTGGCCGGCGCGGCAGTGCTTCGAGCAGCTGCGATGCCGTCAGGTCAAGACCCACTGCGATCCGCCAGATATTGAAGAGTGAGATGTTTCGCTCACCTCGCTCGACCGACCCAACGTAGTTGGGGTGTAACCCGGCTCGCTCGGCCAGCTGCTCCAGGGTGATCAGCTTTTCATGCCGCAGCTTGCGCAGGCCCACGCCGAAAGCCTGCTGAATGCGAATCAGCTCTTCAGCCGAGGCGTCATCCAGCGGCTGAGGCTTGTTCACAACGACGCGCGGCATGCGCGAAGTTTTCAAGCGCCAACACTAAGAGTACACAAACTATCCGTTTGGATGGGTGCGTGTGTCTGGCAAACTTATCAAAAACCAAACGTAAAGTGTGTCATATGCCGATTAAAACAAGGTGCCAATCTTGGGTCGAATCTCCGGGTGGCTGCGGTCAACCAGCCTTCCATCTGCTTGAGCGCTTACGGGCCGCTACGAGCATGCGCCGAGCATCGGCCTTCGCGGGCGCCATCTGTCTTGGCGTCTGTGGGCACGCTCAAGCCCAAGCGATCACGGGGACGCTCACTTGCGATGCATCATCAATCCAGCCGCCTGAACCCGCCTTTTCTGTTCCGGCGACCGTGCAGATTCAAGGTACCACCTTGACTTGGACTCGTGAGGCGACGGGCATGCGCGAGGTGGTATCTGCGCCTATCGTCAACGGCCTGGCAGTCCTAGACGGCTACGGAGGCAGCGTTTCGGCCAATACGAGGCAGGCATTCTGGGACTGGCGCATCCAGGCGCGCCTGAATGTCTCAACCGAGGGCGTTGCCGGCGATGTGCAACTGCTGACCAAGGATGGCAGGAGCGTGCAGCGCCGCTGTACCTTTGCCACCCCTGGGCGTCCAGCATCTCTGCCGGCGACCGCTACGCCCGCCGTGCCGAATCCGGTCGCGGTGCCAGCGCCTCCATCACCGGTTGCAGCCCCACCGGCGGCGCCGGTCCAAGTCTCGCCTGCGCCCGTGCAGCCGCCGGTCATACCTGATGCAGGAAATGCAGTTCGAGAAGAGGAGTTGCGCGCGCGGGAAGCAGCTCTTGCCCGCCGCGAGCAGTCGGTGTCGCGCCGCGAGCGCGCGCTGACGCAAGCACCCAAGCCCGTCGTACCGGCTCCAGCGCCCAAAGCCGCCCAGCCTGCGGCTTCAGCGCCGGCCCCGACCGCGGCCCCAGCCGCCCCAGCCAGACCTGCGTCGCCGGCTGCGCTGGGCGACATCTGATAGAGGTATCGATGAACAACAAGTACAGAAGGACGGTCGGCCATACGCTCGCCATCGTCACAGCCTTCGTGAGCGTGTTCGCACTATCCGGCTGCGGCCCCGAAGCACCGCCGTGCAACGACCAAGAGGCTACCAGCGCCGTCCGGAAGCTGGCGTTGGACCGGTTCCAAGAATCGCTGCATAGTGCCGCCGCCAAAGTGGAGGATCTCGCCACGCTCACGTTCGACAGCCCGCGCCTCATCGCATACGACGACAAAATCAAACGCCGCTCGTGCGCAGTGGTCCTTTCGGTCCAGTTCCCGGCCGAACAGATGCGCAAGCTCCCAAGTCAGATGGAGCAGGTCGCGAGCTTCGATCAGCTGTTCTCAGGGCTGAAGCCGTTGGGCTCCTTGCTCGGAACGCGCGACGATACCGTCGAACGGCTTCAGGCGGACTGGGTGGCTTTTCAGGTCCGCAATGGTGGCCTGCCATCTGAAGCGCCACTGCGCCAGACTGTGGAGTATCAAATCCAGAGGGACGAGGGGTCGAAGGACTACAGCGTGCGTGCGTCGGTCGACGTCAATGGAATCGGTCCCTTGCTCCGGATCGTGGCATGGGTAGATGCTGCGCAGAAGGCGAACGCCACGAAGCAGGAGGAGGCCAACCGCGCCGCTTCAGCCAAGCAAGCCGAAATCGATCGGCTGTCGGACAGCGGTCGTTGGCGCAAGGTGGTCTACATCAACGACTTCGCGGGCAATGATTGCTACAACCGTGGCAAGTTCTGCTTCCGGGGGCGCGACGACCTGGAGCACAACGAATACGTGTCCTATGAAACAGACGCTTCCAAGGTGGATGCCCAGAAGATGAAGATCTGGGGCGACCGCTACCGGGGCCGACAGCCTATCTGCCTGGTGAACATCAAGAAGACTTCTGATGCCGGTGTGTTCACCTTTTACGGCTGGTCTTCGTTCACGAACGAGAAGGGCGAATTGATTGACTGCCTGCCAGGCGCCGAAAAGACAGATTGGGACGCCACCGTCGCCAAGGGGCAGCAACAACCGGGGCAGGGGGCTACCGCATCGGCTGAAGCCGCGCCTGCGACAGCACCCGCGGGTCCAAAGGACGTGACATCCGCCACGCTCTCGGCGCCGCCGTCCCCTCCATCGAACCTGACGTCCGTCATTCAGCGGTACGAGCCCTGCGGTGGCGAAGCGATGTGTCTCTACACGGCGCGCGGCAACAAGGTGGTGATGAATGTGGCCGTCATAGGTGAAGCGGGCATCGCCATGCTCGATCGCAGCATCAAAAGCCGAGAGCCGCTGTGCCTCAAAGAAGTCAGCAAGGAAGGCAGCGAGTATTCCGCAGAGGGTATCGCCTCACGTTGCTGACTAACTCCGCAGTCCACTGGCTTGGTCCAGTGGCCGGACTTAACCGTTACTAGTTCGGCGCGTCCCTGACGCGCAGCTCCCAAAGCGCCGCATCGGTCCCCGCCAGTGCGGCGTTTCTGTTTTCGCTTCCCAATCCTGCTCATCCGGTGTCGACCTGCCGTGGCGCCGGCTGAGCTTGCGCCAAAAAATACCATGACCTTCGATAACAGTGCTTCCCCACAGACGGGAAGGGAATCCGTTCGCCTGATCGCCTTTGGTCGAAGCGCGTTGCGCTTTGTCAAGCAGATGTGCGATCGAGCACCGGATCCGCTGGTGCCGCTCCTGCGTGATCACCTGAAATGGATAAATGCCGACGGACAGCTCGCCGGCTTGGATGTCGAAGGCCTGGCCATCGTCTTTCTAGCGATCGGAGCCGATGCGACAGACAACGAAGTGGGTGACGCGTTCATTCTGGCGTCTCGCCTTCGTTTGGACAACGTTACGACCATCGGTGTGCTTTCCCCGCCGGAAGATGGACGCACGGTCGGCGCTTCGATGCAGCCATCCGCATACACCGAAACGTGGATGGCTGACCTGCTGGAGCTTCTGGACGCTCACCTCGAAATACCGATTCAAATGTTGGCAGAGCATCAAGAGGGCTTGCTGTGGCTGCTGACCACGTTGCGCCGCTTGCATCAGGACGGCCTTCTTATTCTGGAGCCTGCATGGGATCTGACTGATCTGCTGGAGACGCTGGACCTGCCGGGCGCACAGCTGAAGCTGATCTTTCGATCGGTCGAGCAAGCCGACATCGACGAAGCGGTGAGCCAAGCCATCACCGACCTGCAGGCGAGCAACGCTGATTTGCAGAGTGCCACCGGAATGCTGGTTGTCCTTTGGCAATCGAGCACTCGGAGACTGACGGTTCGTGAGGTCCGGGACGCTGGCTGGCAGGCTTCACAGGCGCTGGGGCAGGGTGGGCTGCATATGGTCCTGGTCGCCCATGCTCCGGGGCCCTGGGCAGGTGTCGGCGCTTGCGCCACGCTCGTCGCCAGCTGGCCAAGGCGCTTTCCACCTCTGGGAGGTGCGATATGAGCTTTTGGCCTTGGCGTCGCAATCCGAAAAGGACGCAGCCGCTATTTCAGCTCGGGCAGGTCGCCGTGTCCGAACCTGCACGCGCGGCGCTGCGGGCTGGCCAGACGGTGCTCGGCGATCTCCTGAACCGCCATCAGCGCGGCGATTGGGGCCAGGTCGACGAAGTCGACGCCAAGCAGAACAAGTTGGCGTTGCGCCTTCCGATGCGGGTCCGATCTTGCTACCTGCTTGCTTCTGGGCGCGACCCGCTCGCCGTGGAGATATGGGTCATCACTTCGGCGGATCGCCTCCGCACCACCGTCCTTTTGCCCCGGGAGATATTCGATGAACACGAAGAGTAAGGTCGAGCGCTACCTGCAGCAGGCGTTGGCACCGAACACAAGGAGCGCCTATGCCTCGGACTTGAAACACTTTAGGGCTTGGGGTGGCACGGTGCCCGCCACGCCCCAGGTAGTCGCTCAGTATCTTGCAGACTGTGCGGGAAAGATGAAAGCCAGCACACTCGGACGGCGGCTTGCTGCCATCCGGCATGCACATGTCGCCGTCGGCAAGGCGTCGCCCACCGACTCGGCGCTCGTCAAACGCACGCTGCGCGGCATCAAGCGCGTTCATGGCTCGGCCGTGAAGCAGGCCGCGCCGATCACGCTGGACGTGCTGCGCAAGCTCGCGAGGCCGCTCCCGGAATTGGATCCAGTGCGTGACCTAAGGGACAGATGCCTATTGCTGCTCGGCTTTGCGGGAGGATTTCGGCGTTCGGAGCTCGTGAGCTTGCGGCCTTGCGATCTACAGATCACGCGTGAGGGCGTGCTGATATCGGTGCGTGCCAGCAAGACCGATCCGACGGGCAAGGGGAGGGTAGTGGCGGTACGGAAAACTGGCGGGCGGACATGCCCAGTTGCCGTGCTTTTTCGTTGGCTTTCGGTCCTGCGCCGAGCTGATCCCGAAGGCGCTGCAACTCCCCTCTTTCGAAGCGTCACCCGTAGCGGACGCCTTGGTGCTGGGCTCACGGGGGCATCGGTCAACGACATCTTGAGGCGCAGACTCACTCATCTCGGGATCGCCACCTCGGACATGTCGGCGCACAGCCTACGAGCGGGCCTCGTCACCGCCGCGGCAGTTGCAGGTTCGCCGTTGTGGGCCATTCAGCGCCAGACGGGACACCACTCTGTCAGCTCGGTCCATCGATATATCCGCACTGCGGAGCATTTTGTCGTCGATGCACTTCGAGCGACAGGGGACTCGCGTGGCAAATCTAAAGAGCAATCAAGTTCGCTCACTTTCAGGGTTGGAGTGTCTTGAGACCAAGTCTCTTCGGACGATAAGCGCTCGCCGAGGCTGATTCTGCGCCGAGCGAGCGCTCGTTCCACACCCAAACCTATCAAGCTTCGGACGAACCACATGAATACTCTTCTTCACGAACTGAAATGCCGCTTCCCCTATCAGTTTGACCGTTTGCCTTCAGATGTCGAGTTTTTTCCGGGGTGGTGCCCGGCATTGGCAAGAGCCTGCGAGCGAATCGACGCTGCACTTGGCGCCGACAAGCGTAGCTGGCACTGGACCCAGATCAAAGAGAAGTTTGGTGTTGCGCGGCTGTGCTATCGCTTTGGCTGGGCGAACGCAAGCCCGGTTCGCTTAGACATCGCCTCTCGCGATGTCGTTGCAAGTCTGCACCTCGCGAGCGCGGCGGCCGACTCGGTGGCCGCGCAAATAGGTGAGATTGTGAGCGAGGCGGAAAGGGCCACCGCAAATCAATGCATGGTGTGTGGACGTCTGGCGCGACTTGATCTCTACGAAGGCTGGTGGGCAACTTTGTGTGACCGCCACCCGCCTTTTCACGGTGATGACGGCTGCTGGCGCCTTTCGGAATCGGATGACTAGATTGGCGTGGCGCAACCGTAGCGTACTGGTGCCAGCCGCCAGCAGACACTCTCGTTCGTGCGACTGGTGAGATCGCTGCGCTCGGCACAAAGTCCACTTTGCAGGGCGGTTTCGACCGGTCAATGCAACACACCAAAAACTGCATGAGCAGAAGGAGTGTTGCAGATGAAGTACCGGACACGAACCTACTACACGGAGCCCAAAGGGCATCAATGTGGGAGCGATGGAAGCAAGGCTGGACGCTCCATCAGATTGCTCAGTTGTTCCATCGGTTCCAAACGTCAGTGCAGGGAATCCTTTCGCGGACTGGCGGTTGCGGTAGCTCAGGTGCAGGTACTTGCTGCTGGTAAGCAGCTGCCCCCGACGGCCATGCGGCAAGCAACTCGATCTTCGGCTCTGGACATTTGCTAAGCCGCGGCCCTGCGAAGAAGCGGGCATTTTTTTTTTTGACACTGCTGCACGCAAACCTGCACGTCCGTGCCGCGCGCCGCCCCTGCTAGGTACTTCTCCTATGTTTCTCGCTGAGCCTCATCAGATTACTATAATGAATAGACAATTCACCTAGAGAATAACGTCATGATTCACTACCCCATCCACCTCTCTTCAGGACTTCGCACGCGGGTTCTGCAGGCCGGCCATGGCGGGCGTCACGTGGTGCTGGTACACGGCACCGGCGGGCGCGCCGACCGTTGGATTCGCAACATCGATGCACTCGCGGAGGCTGGGCTGAATGTTCACGCAATCGACTTGCCGGGCCATGGCTATGCGTCTAAAGGAACCGACGTCGCATGTTCCGTGCCGGCGTACAGCGCGTTCCTAGCCGAGGTGATGGATGCCCAACAGATCGATCGGGCCACCATCGTCGGCACATCCTTGGGTGGCCACGTGGTGGCGTCGTATGCGTTGGCAAACCCTGATCGAGTCGACCGGATCGCCTTGGTCGGCAGCATGGGGCTAGTGCCCATCGGCGACGAAGCGCGTGGGCGCATCCAGGCGGGTGCCAACAACCAGAGCCGCGAAGGCGTCGAATCCAAGCTTCGCCGCGTGATGCATGACCCTGGCCTCACGACGCCGGACTTCATCGAAGAAGAATGGCGCATCAACAACTCCGCTGGGGCGCTTGATTCGTTTGCCACCCTCGGCCGCTACATCGCGGCCGACCTTGACAAGGATGTAGTTGGACTGGCGCTGGCCAAGGCTGCTGTGCCCGTGCTGCTCGTGTGGGGAGCGGAGGACAAAACGGTGCCACCCAGCGTCGGGCGGCAAGCCCGCGCCATGTTGCCGCGTAGTCGCCTCGCGCTGCTTTCCGGCGCTGCGCACACCGCCTATTACGAGTGTCCCGACGCCTTTAACACCGTGCTGGCGGACTTTGCGTTGGGCCGTGAGCGCCAAGCCAGCGCCGACGGTCTTACCTGGGAATGAGCTGACCATGAAGACCTATGTCGTCAATGGTCGGCTAATCGACGGGACCGGCAGTCCGGCGCGCGAACTTCAATGGCTTGAGATGGAGGGAGGACGCATTAGCGCAATCTCTGCCGGCAGCGACGCGCCGCCACTGCCGCCTCAGGCGCAGGTGGTCCTCGATGCCGCAGGCAAGACCGTGATGCCCGGCCTGACCGACGCCCACTGCCACATCTCTTACGGTGTGGCACGTGGCATCGAGGAGCAAGACCTGTTCGGTTCGGCGGAATACCGTGCCATTCGAGGTGTGTACCACGCGCGCAAGGTGCTGCAAGCGGGAGTTACTTCGTTCAGCGACCCCGGCGGCAGCTGGTACGTCGGTGTGGCCGTTCGCGACGCCATCCGGGCCGGTCTGTTCCCCGGCCCCCGCATGTCCTCGGCGGCGCGCTACCTGAGCACCCACACGGCGCTGACCGACTACTTTCCATCCTGGGTCGGCGCACCGCGCTCGGGGGTGGGTGCATATACGGAGTCGGCTTCGGCGATGCTTGCTGAGGTTCGCGATCAGGTCAAAAACGGTGTGGACTTCATCAAGATTGCCGCCAGCGGCGAGTCAGCCATCATGACCCCTGGCGGTGGGAGCGTTCCAGCCTTTCGCGCCGAGGAGCTCAAGCTCATCGTCGACGAAGCCCATCGACTGGGGAGACGCGTGACCGCGCACGCGCGCGCCGGCCAGTCGGTGGCCGACTGCATTGAAGCTGGCATCGACTGGATTCAGCACGCCGACTTCATGGATGCCGCATGCGCCGACCGGCTCGCCGAAGCCAACATTCCCTGTTGTCCAGCCCTCACCTTCGTGGCCAACGTGGCCGAATGGGGACACCTGGTGGGCTGCTCGCAAGGACGCATCGATCGATTCCGGCGCGACCTCGATCTGGCCGTTAAGAACCTGGACTATGCCTGGCGCAACGGTGTAACCATGATGTGCGGCACCGATTCGGGCTTCGCCGTCACGCCCTACGGCCAGTGGCACGCTCGCGAGCTGGAGCTTTTTGTCTCGCTGCTAGGTATGTCGCCGTTGCAGGCCATCACCTGCGCGACTCGCAATGCCGCCTTCACTGTGGATCCGAACAACTTGGGCTCCCTGGAGCCAGGCAAGTTTGCTGACTTGCTGGTGATTGATGGCGATCCGCTGCAGGACATCCGCGTGCTCCAGGACCCCGCGCGCATTGCGGCGGTCCTCCTGGACGGCGAACCGGTTGATCTGACGCCCATGCCCGAGCCACACCGTTGGCCGTGGGAGCGCAGCATGGCGATCTCCGAACGAGAGTTGTATCGCACCACCGTGGGTGCTGCTGCTAAAGAGGCAGCGCACTGAGTCCGCGCTATAGGAGACACCCCATGACCCTTTTGGCTACTCGCCTCCTGGTGGCACTGACCGCCCTTGCGTTTGGTCTTGCCGCACCTGCAGCAATCGCGCAGACACCCACGCGCATCTCCATCGTGGTGCCGTATCCAGCCGGTGGGCTGTCCGACAGTCTGGCGCGCGCCACTGCAGCGGTCATGTCGCGCAACATGAACATCCCGGTGATCGTCGACAACCGCGCTGGCGCCAACGGCGTGATCGGCCTGCAGTTCGTGGCCAGTGCCAAGCCTGATGGCATGACTCTAGGGTTGGTGCCGGCCAGCGTAATGACGACCAATCCGCTCCTTTACAAGGATATGAAAGTCGATCCGCTCAAGGACGTCGCTCCTTTGACGTTGGCGCTGACGCTGCCCAACGTCGTCGTAGTCAATCCTGCGGTCGTGCCGGCCAAGACGTTTCCTGAACTTCTGAGTTTTCTCAAGCAGCACCCCAACACCAGCTTCGGTTCGATGGGTGCTGGGTCCAGTGCCCACCTGAACGGGGAGATGCTGCAGGCCGAAGCAGGGGTCGCGATGACGCACGTTCCTTATAAGGGTAGCGCGCCCTCGATGAACGACTTGCTAGCCGGCACTATTCCAATGGCATTCGACAACCTTCCGGTTGCACTGCCATACATCCGCGCCGGCAAGATGCGCGCGCTGGGCGTGACGAGCCTGAAGCCTTCGCCCGCTTTGCCCGATGTGCCGCCCATCGCCCAGTACCTGCCTCGCTTTGAGGACAACATCTGGTTCGGATACATCGCACCAAACGGACTTCCCGCACCCCTGGCGTCCTCGCTTCGCGCCGAACTCATCAAAGCACTCAATGATCCAGAGGTGTCTCGACCGATGCTCGAACGTGGCGCCACGGTGATCACAAGCAGCCCTGAGGAGATGCGCCAAATCATCCAGGACGAACAGAAGAAGTGGGGCGCCCTTATCAAGGTCCGCAACATCCGCATCGACTGAAAGCTTTGCAAGTTCTCACTACGAGCACCTCTCCATGAACGAGTCTTACGTCATAGTTCCCCCGCCCGTCGTCTCATTGGCTGTGCGCAGTCGAACGGAGCGCTATCCTGTGCGCCGCGTCTATTGCATCGGCCGCAACTATGAGGCGCACGTGCGCGAGATGGGGCACGATCCGAGCCGCTCGGCGCCCATCTTCTTTGCCAAGCCTGCGGATGCGGTGTTTTCTGTGGCCGACAGCGGCGGCGAGTTTCCGTATCCGGTTTGCACGGACAACTGTCACCACGAGATCGAGCTTGTTGTGGCCATCGGCAAGGGCGGTCGCGACATCGCGGTGTCCGATGCAGACGCGCACATCTATGGCTATGCGGTCGGACTGGACATGACGCGGCGCGACCTGCAGCGGGCTGCCGCTCAGGCCGGCCATCCGTGGGAGACCGGCAAGGCTTTCGATGCCTCCGCGCCAATTAGCGCCATCGTGCCGGCTTCACAAACGGGCCCGCTGACGTCTGGCGCGATCAGCCTGCGTGTGCAGGGCGAACTTCGCCAAAGCGGTGATCTATCTCAGTTGGTTTGGAGCGTCAACGAGATCATTTCGAAGCTTTCATCCCTCTTCGAGTTGCAAGCCGGGGATCTCATATTTACCGGCACGCCCGAAGGGGTAGGCCCGGTGGCCCGCGGCGACTTGATGGAAGGGACCGTCGAAGGCGTCGGTTCGTTGAAGGTGCTAGTAACCTGAGCGCGGGTGCGCGTCGCGCTTCTTTAGAAGTAATAGGAGACAGAGATGGAACGTAGACAGTTCATGAACGGCGTCGGCGCATTGGCGGCAGGCCTTGCACTCCCGGGGCGAGTGCTCGCTCAGCAGCCTGAAACTGCAAGGATCGTTGTTGGTTTCGTGGCCGGAGGTCTATCCGATATCTTGGGTCGCCGCCTGGCTGACAAAATGGGCGGAGAAAACGGCTACGCACGCGCAGTGATCGTCGAGAACAAGCCAGGCGCATCAGGACAGATTGCGAATAGTTTCGTGAAAGACGCGCCGGCCGACGGGAGTGTGCTGTTGCTTACGCACTCGTCTTCGCTGGCGATGTACCCCTTCACCTTCAAGAATCTTTCGTACCGCCCTAAGGAGGACTTTCGTCCCGTAACGGTGGTGTGCCAAACCAACCATGCGTTCTGTGTCGGCCCGGCAGTCCCTGCATCGGTACAGAACATGAGAGACTTCCTTTCGTGGGCCAAAGACAACCCGGAAAGGTCTAATTGCGGGGTACCTGGTGTGGGCTCCATGCCGCACCTGATCGTCACGGTCATCAATAAGTCGTCAGGCGCCGACGTGAGACCAGTCGTCTACAAAGGCACGGCGGCGGCCATTACTGACTTGATGGGCGGGCAGATCTCGGCAGCATCGGCGCCGGCGGGCAATTTTCTCCCGATGGTGCGGTCGGGCAAAGGGCGGCTTATTGCGATCTCTGGCGACGCGCGAAGTTCGTTTGCGCCAAGTGTGCCTACGTATCGTGAGCAGGGTTTCGATCTCACCGCGCGCGAGTGGTACGGCCTGTTCTTGCCGGCTAGAGCCAACGACGCAGCTGTGCAGCGCGCGCTCACGGCGGCCACCCGGGCGCTGTCGGATCCGGCCCTCATCGCGTCGATGAAGGAGTCCGGCGTGGATGTTGCGCACAGCACACCCCAGCAGGTGATGCAGATGCTTGACAAAGACACCTTGGAGTGGCAACGCCTCACTCGGGAAGTGAACTTCACCGCTGAATCCTAATGTGCGCCCGCCGCCCCCTAACGCGTAGCGGTGGGGCGCGAATGCCTTCGTGAGCCTACTTGCTTAACCGGTCCACAATCGGGAGCAGTTGCATCGCGATCTTATGCAGTGCCTCGCCCGCCTTTTGTCGCGCCTGCGCACTGCCCAAGATGGTCGTGGCCGACGTGCAGTTAACTACGTAAGGACTCCACCTGTTGGCATCGCGCAGAGGCACAGCCACGGTTGAGAGTCCGGGGTGGAACACATCGACGTTTGAGACGTAGCCGCAGCGGCCGAACTCTGTCAACGCCGCGAGCGCCTGCCCATGCGCCTTCTTATACAGCGATGCATCGGCCTGCTTGCAAAGCACCAAAGTCGCCTCGCGTTCAGCCGCTGGCATGCCGGCCAGCAGGCCCCACCCTGTTCCGCTGCTGATGATCGGTACTTCTGATCCCACGCGCAGGTTCATGCTGAGAATGGCACGCGGTGCTTCAATGCGTTGCAAATACAGCATGTTGCTTGTTTCCTGCACCGAAAGACTGCACGCGCCCTGGAAGGTGTCAGACATCTCTTGGAGGAGAGGGCGAACCAGTTCGGATAACTCCAGCGTGTCCAGCGCCGAAAAGCCCAGCGTCAGGATCGACAGGCCGGGTCTGAAACTCTTGCCGTCACGATCGGCAACCAGATATCCCGCGTGCTCTAGCGTTTTGCACAGCCGCCAAACAGTGGGTTGCGGCAATCCGGTCATGCGGGCCAGCTCGCTGCTGCCCAGACGCTCCCGGCCGTAGTCGAAACAACGAAGCACTGCCAGGCCGCGCAGCAAGCCTGTCACGAGTGGCTGAGAAGATTTTTTTTCATTCATTCGAGGAAACCCTAGTGCGCTCGCAAGAGCGCCCTTAAACTATAATGAATAGAGAATTCATTGGATGAATAAATACCCTAGTCGGTCGTGTCCGCTCTTCCATTTCGCAGGTGAACAACATTCCAACCAAATCGATGCAAGCCATTGTCGTTGGCTCCCAGGGCCCCGTTCTCGCGCAGCGTCCAGTACCGCAGCCGGGACCAAACGAAGTACTAGTACGCATCCACTCAGCCGCCCTAAATCGCGCGGACTTGCATGTGGCCGCTGGCCATCGGCACGGCCGGAGCGGAGGGGAGGGCACGATCATTGGTATTGAATGGGCAGGAGAGGTGGTGGAGGTCGGCACCGAGGTGCCTGCGGGTCACTTCCGTTCCGGCGATGCCGTGATGTGTTCGGGCACAGGCGGGTATGCGCAGTACGCTGTGACGGACTGGGGCCGGGTCTACAAACTTCCAGCCGGATGGGAAGACTTCTCTCGCGCTGCGACCCTGCCCGTGGCGCTGCAGACCGCGCACGAGGCGCTTGCGGCCAGCGGAGCAATGCGTCCAGGCCAGGAGGTCCTAGTTCACGGTGCGAGTAGTGGCGTGGGGCTGATGACCCTTCAAATCGCAAAGTTCCTCGGGGCAAAACAGGTCATAGGCACCTCTACCAACGCGGCTAGACGCGAGGAGTTATCCAAGTTCGGTGCCCATCACGCTGTTGACGCAAGCGTGAACGACTGGTCCGAGCAGGTGCTGGAGCACACGCATGGGCAAGGCGTAGATCTCGTCATTGACTTTGTCGCTGGAGCTACCGTCGCCCAGACGATGAAGGCCACGCGTATTGGCGGGCGCATCGTCAACGTGGGAAGGATGGGCGGGTTCACCGGCGAGTTCGATTTCGACCTGCACTCGCTGCGTCGGCTGCACTACGTCGGTGCCACGTTTCGCACGCGAAGCGTGCACGAGGTGCGCGAGATCGCTCAGTCCATGCAGCGCGGTCTGTGGCAGGCGGTTGCCGATGGGCGCCTTTCACTTCCCCTAGCGCGCGTCTTCCCGTTGCAGCAGGCCGTCCAAGCACTGGACTATCTGCGCAGCAACGCCCACTTCGGCAAGGTCGTCCTTGCCGTGTCATAAGCCCTTGAATCATGAGCCGTATTCAATCCTCATCTGCCTTGGCGCGCTTTCGCGTCCTCGACCTTTCGCGCGTGCGCGCTGGCCCTACCTGTGCACGTATGTTGGCCGATTTCGGCGCTGATGTGATTCGGATCGAGCCACCCCCGGGTGTGGACCCCAACGACGCCATGTTCGCCGCCAAGCGCATGGGGGGTGACTTTCAAAACCTCAACCGCAACAAGCGTGGCTTGGCATTGAACCTAAAGCTGCCGGAGGCGCGCGCTGTGCTGCACAAGCTCGTGGAAACCGCGGACGTCGTGTTGGAGAACTGGCGCCCGAACGTGAAGGAGCGCCTAGGCGTGGACTATGAGACTCTGCGTGCTATTAATCCACGGATCATCCTCGCCAGCATCTCCGGTTTCGGTCAGGATGGTCCCTACGCGTGGCGGCCCGGCTTTGACCAGGTCATTCAGGGCATGGGCGGCCTCATGTCCGTGACGGGGTTTCCTGAAACAGGCCCCACGCGTGCAGGCATAGCGGTGTCGGACTCCAGCACCGGCCTGTACACAGCACTGGGAATTCTCACGGCCCTGCTTGAGCGCGAGGTTTCGGGCCAGGGCCAGTGGGTTCATGCATCGCTCTTGCACGCGCAAATCGCCATGATGGACTTCCAAGCCGCGCGCTATCTCGTTGAGGGCCAAGTGGCCACGCAGGAGGGCAACGACCATCCCACGTCGGCGCCGATGGGGATGTTTCGCGCTGCCGACGGCTTTCTCAACATAGGCGTTTCGGGAGAAGGGCAATGGAAGGACTTCTGCACAGCGATCGGTCGGGAGGATTGGCTACAGCGTCCTGAGTTCCGACTCAACGCCGATCGAGTGCGCAATCGATCGGAGATCAATGCAAGCGTGCAGGCGCTGTTCGGATCCAATACCATCCAACACTGGGTGCTGCTGCTAAACAAGGCGAATATTCCGTCGGGCCCTGTTTATACGGTGCCGCAGGTGTTCGAGGACGAGCAGGTGCGCCACCTTCGCGTGGTTGAAGAGGTCCATACTCGCGACGGTGAATCGCTTCGCCTCATTTCGCAGCCGGTTGTGCTTGAACGAACGCCTGCCGGAATTGCCGCCGCCGCGCCTTCAATTGGAGAGCACAGTGACGAAATCCTCGAAGAAGCGGGCTACGACCGTGCACAGATTGCGCAGCTGCGCGAAATCGGAGCGATCTGATGACAGGACGTATTCTGATCGATACCGTGCGCGACGGGGTCGCCCGCATCCATATAGACAACCCCGGCAAATACAACGCCATGTCGCTGGCAATGTGGCTGGAGCTGGATCAACAAGTGCAGAAGCTGGGCGATTCTCCGGATGTGCGCGTGCTTGTATTAGCAGGCACCGGGGACAAAGCGTTTGTCTCCGGCGCAGACATCAGTGAGTTTGACACCACCCGCACGGCCGAAACGGGCAGCGAGCGGTACGACCAAGCAGTCGAGGCAGCTCAACATTCTTTGGCGAATGCACCATTCCCGGTCGTGGCCGCAATCCGCGGCGTCTGCATGGGCGGAGGGCTGGGGTTGGCAATGGCGTGCGACCTGCGATACGCGACTGACGATTCGTCATTTCGGATGCCTGCTGCGCGCTTGGGGCTGGGTTACAGCTACATGGGGATGCGGCAGATGGTGCACGCCATCGGCGCGGCGCGAACCGCAGAGTTGTTCTACACCGCGCGCAAGTTCGACGGCACCGAGGCGGCACGAATTGACGTTGTACATCAGTCCTGGCCCCGGGAGCAGTTCGAGCAGCAGCTTGAAGAGCGCTTAAGACAAGTCTCGGAAAATGCTCCGCTGACGCTGCGTCTAGCGAAAGCGGCCATTGCATTGGTCTCAGCAGGCGACGGCGATGGAAGTGCAGCCATAGAAATGGAGCGCGCACGCCAGCGTTGCACGCGCAGCGAAGATTACGCTGAAGGGCGTGCCGCTTTTGCGCAAAAGCGCGCTCCCCGTTTTCTGGGCCGATGACGAGAAAAGCCATGTCGCACCTTGTCCTTGATGATACTGAGCGATTCCCCCCAGCACTGCTGCAGAGTTTGGGCTTTGTCGACGTGACGCTCTCTCCCGAGCGCGCGCATGTCCGCTTCGAACCACCGGCCTCCTGCGCACACAGCGGTGGAACCACCGTGCAGGGCGGTTACGTAACAGCCTTCCTGGACAATGCAATGGCCTTTGCTGCGGCAAGCAGTGAGGGCAGCCCCAGGCTGGCGACCCTTGAGTTGAAAGTGTCGTTCCTCGGCCGCGCAGCCGTGCGACCTTTGATCGCTAGCGCGTGGGTACGCCGCTTGGGGCGGACGGTGGCGTTCCTCGAGGCGGAACTGCACGATGACACCGGAGTGCTGGTTGCGACGGCTTCCTCGACCTGTAAAGTCGTTTAGTCTGGGAGATCTAGCGTTTTGAGATCGCGGACGTCGGTCTGTACGTCACTTGTGGTTTCGTACGGCGGGCGTGCGCCTTGAAGTTGCTCCTTCTTGGTATCGGCAAGCGGCGGCCAGCTCGCCATATCTGATAACACATTACCAGTGCCGGAATTTGCCCGCCGCCTCGTGCCGAGCAACACCGGCGGTATTTCGCCAGCCTGGCGCAGGCGGTCGAGGTCGTGCAGCAGACCGGCGCGCAGTTCGTAAGTGGGCGGCACGGCGTGGCAACTCAATATTTTGAGGTGCGGGGGCGCATCCGCATCGACCCAACCTAGGTGGAGGAGCTGTCGCCGATGCTGCGCAATGGGATCAGCGTCAGCGTGGGGCGGCGCCAGCGCGGCAGCGGCCGAACCGAGGCACGAACTGCCAGCCAGGCGATGAAATAAAGCAGAGCATGCCGGCAAGCGTAGGCGGACACTTCGAAATGGGCACCTAACAGGATCGCTAGGGCGGTGGTGCTGGGTTAGCCCTGACTCGCGGGACGTTCTAGATTCGTAAGTTCGCGTCCCTACGATGCCCGTACGATCCTTGCTGTGGGAACGCCAGGCACCTGTTCTGCCATGGAAACCGGGGCCCTCGGCGAGTTCATGCGCCTACTCGCATATGCAACCGAAGGTGACGCGCTGCGGGAGTTCCTCGCCTTGCTGATGCTGGATGTTCTGGCGGCGGATCAGTATGTGTCCATGGTCTGGCGCGACTCCACCAAGCGCGTCGATCGGTCCACTGCGCTGAGCATGTCGGCGGCCACCGTCCCATTTCAACTGACCAACGCACTGCGCAAGCTTCAAGCCGACAACCGCACCGCGTTGGCATTGCGAGTGCAATCCATCGTTGCAGCGCGAAGGCTCGAACTCGGCCGAGCGGCGTTTAACCGAGCCCAAGCCGGGGGCCAAGCTCGGCGCGCAGGGGCGCCACGATTTCTCAGAGTTTCCGCAATGCGGCGGCGACCTGCTCGCGCAACCAGCGGTGCGCGGAATTCTCCTGGTGGCGCACGTGCCAATGCATTCGAACCTCGAAGTGAGGCAGGGGCACGGGGATCGGCAGGGCCTTCATACCCCCCCGCTGGACGAACAGTTCTGCCACCCTCTTAGGAAGTATCACTAGCAGGTCCGTGTCGGCCACGAGGTAGGGCAACACGCTGAACTGCGGGATTCGCGCAACCACGTTCCGAACGACGCCCTGGCCCGCAAGAATCCCGTCGATCAGTGTGTGTCCGGAGGCTGGCGACGTAACGAGAACGTGGCGGGCCCTTGCGAATTCGTTTGTCGTCATGCGGTTGCGGATCGTCGGGTGGTCGTCGGCCATGAGACAGACGTAGTGCTCATCGAACAGCGCCAGTGTGCGCATGTTGGTGAGCAGTTCGGGCATGTTCCCCACGGCCAGGTCGAGGACCCCGCTGTTGAAATCGTTGATGAGGTTCGGCGACGGCTGGGTGATGTCAATCTGTACGAAGGGGGCCGATTCCTGCAGTCGCCGCAGTAGCGGCGGCGTGAAGTAGAGGGCGCCGATGTCCGACATTGCGATCCGGAACCGGCGCGTCGAATGGGACGCATCGAAGGCCCGGGTTTCCTCCAGCGTCGCTTCGATCCGGACCAGCGAGTCCTTTAACGTGGGGTACAGCTGTTCGCACAAAGCGGTAGGGACTAACCCGGATGAGCCGCGAGCGAACAGGCGATCGCCATAGCTCGTACGAAGCCGCGCGAGCGCGTGGCTAACTGTGGGCTGCGTGAGCTCCAAACGGTCTCCCGCCAGAGTGACGCTGCGGGTTTCGTAGATAGCGACGAACACCCGAACGAGGTTCAGGTCGAGGCGGGAGATCTCCGGCGGGGTATCGTTTTTTATGTTCACCATCGATTTGTAACACGTGCAGAATCGATATGTCGAATGGAGATATGTTCTTAGGATTCGGACACGGGCGTCCCACGGCGCGACGTACTACTAGGAGACAGGTCGCATGGAGCGCTCATTCAGTTCAGAGGTTAGGTCGCTTTCGCTTGGCGCGGGC
>NZ_QPIB01000018.1 GCF_003671765.1 Xenophilus sp. E41
GCTCAGGCGCTGGGATTTGGAGGGGGGGGAAGTCATGCTGCATTCTGCTGCAAGTTGCAGCACAAATGCAAGAAGACCGCTTAGCAGGGCGCGGGCACCGCAGTAAGCGACCCTCCGGTGTGTCCGCGACGCAACCCCTGTGCGGTGCCCACGCCCAAGCTCTCCGTCAGGGTCTACGACCCCGACACCCCACCGGTGCTGTGCAGGCGAGTAAGAACGAACGTGATCGAACCACCATCCCGGGCGACCCCCACGCGAGCATCCACCTGCTGCCCTAAGACCTGCTGCACCCAACCGTTTGCCAGCAAGGAAGCCACCGCCGCAGCCGCCTGCTCCTGCGCATAGTCGTCGTGCCATGGCCGCGAAAGCGACGTGCCACGCCGAGCTGCACGTTGACCAGGCGACAGGTGGGTGTGCTGTGCCAACCCCTTCAACGGCTTAACCATTCTTAGCCTCTCGCAGCACATCGACGCCACGCCAAACATCGACCTCAAACCACCGAGCGGCCACCCACAACGGCGCCCGTCGGACCACCAGAGGCCACGACGGCGTCGACCAAAAAAACCGCACCGCCCACCGCGCAAACCTCTGCCGCCTGCTCGCCATAGTCACACCTCATGCTCGACCAGCAAAACGCCAGCCTCAAGTAGCTGCTGCTGATGGTGATCACCGATCACCTTGTCCCACACCGCGCCGATGTCACCGCCATAGGCACGCAAAGCCGTGTAGAGCGTTGCCCCGAATTGGATGCGGCAGTTCTCAAGGGCCACGGCCAACTCAGTCTGAGGCGCCCTCTCTTTGCGCCGCTGCAGGATGTCAGGCTCAATGCCCGGCAACACGTCTGCGCAGAAGGGATAGGCGCCGGCAAAGTACTGATCCCTGCGCTCGATCACGTCCCATCCGATCGGCGTCGATTCAGCCTTAAGCTCAACCTCACAACGGTAGATGTCTTCGATGCGATGGCCTGCGATGTGCGTCACGGTGCCCGGCACGCGACCCAGCTTGGCCAGCATCTCGAAACCCTTCTCATAGGCCCGAAAGAACTTGTCGGAAGTCCGCTTCCCGACATAGCAGGTGCGCCCTGCCCTGTCATTCGATGAGGTGATCTGCTGAAGGTCTGGCGGCCGGCCACCGGTCTTGAATCGACCCATGCCGTGAGCCTCAACCACCTGCTCATGCGACACCTGACCCTCCCAGGTCGTGAGCGCGATATCGAGGCGGCGGATCTGCGCCGAGGGCAACTGCTCGACGGTGTCCAAAGCATCCCAGTCCTGCACCCACTCGCATCCCTTTCCGCTGAGCTCAGTGCGCACCCATCCACGCTGGCTTTCCCCACCAAAGTCCATGCGGGCGACCGGCATGTCCTCGATCACGATCTGCGATGCCTGCTGAAAGCCCATGGAGCCGCGTGCGAGGTGCCGAAACCGAAGGTCTGGCCCCAGGGTGCCAAAGGCAGGTCGGAGGGCCTCCAGCACGGCGCGTGGCTCGTCCTGAGCCCGAAACCGGAGGTAGTCGATGGTGGTCTTTTGGGTTTCCATGGACCTACTTAGAAGGCGGCGCGGGACGGCTACCCCCGGGTTTTCCATGTGCCCTGGATGGACCTTTACCCCCCGTATTACCCGACGGGGGGCGGCGACCCCGACTGCCCGCGCCCTGCGTCGTTCCTCCGCTTGTGCGCGGGCCATCGGGGTCCACGATCCCTTCGATGGCTACTCGGTCCGCCCGGTCCATGGCGTCCTGAATGGCTAGCTCCGCCATGTCCTCCAGCGAGGCCGTATGCAAGCGCACACGAGCCACCACGTCCCCAGGCGACTCCCGCAGGCGCTCGATGTGCTCTGCCATCAACTCGGCCGCCTGACGGGTGTCCACCAGCCATTGAGACAACGAAGCCGCCATGGATCGACCCGACGCATCCGCCAACCGCTGAAAGGTGGCATGCACCTCAGGCGAGACAGGGACGCTCAGGCGCTGGGATTTGGAGGGGGGGGAAGTCATGCTGCATTCTGCTGCAAGTTGCAGCACAAATGCAAGAAGACCGCTTAGCAGGGCGCGGGCACCGCAGTAAGCGACCCTCCGGTGTGTCCGCGACGCAACCCCTGTGCGGTGCC
>NZ_QPIB01000019.1 GCF_003671765.1 Xenophilus sp. E41
AGGACGCATGGAGGCCCAGCTCCAGCTCGTCATGGGTGAGTTCGATGAGTACACCGGCTCTCTTCTTGCCGACGTGGAGGAGGTTTCACGACGTGCGCGGAAAGGCTCCGCCTCGCAGCAGGTGGAGGGAGGGCGTGGCGACGGTGGCCAGCGGAGCGCTCGTCGCCCGCCGGCCACCGTCGCGACCCCCCCATCTAACAGGGGGGTCAGGAATGACCCACGCACACCGAAAAAGCCTTCACGGACAAGGGGTTAGGCCATGGTGAGGTTTGACGCGTACACGGCGACTACCGAGGCCGCAAAAGCGCCCGATCTGGTGCAGTTGCTCGCGGCTGCTGCGCCTGGCCAGGGCTGGACGCTCAAGCAGGGGAGGGGGTTTCATACCTTCGGCGAGCGCATCGCGTTCAAGGCTGAGGACGGCGGGGAGTTCGCCGCTGTGCAGTGGGGTGGGCGGCAGGGCGAGCGCTGCATGGTCGAGGTCAAGGGCGAGGCCACACCGGCAGCCGTAGAGGCCCTCAGGAGCCTTTATCCGCATCGGTGCACCCGGGTGGACGCCTGCGCCGATTTCGACGCTCCTAGGGCCTTTGAGAGGCTCTACAGGGCTTGCCGCACCGTGAAGAAAGCGCATCGCATCGTCGGCGGCAAATACGGCGACTGGGAGGACTTCCCCGAGCGTGGGCGGACGCTCTACATGGGCGCCTCTAGCAGCCCTGTGCGCATGCGGTTGTACGAGAAGGGTCTCCAGCCGGAGTACGCGCATTTGGGTAGGCCCAACTGGGCTCGCATCGAGGTGCAAGTGCGGCCGGCCAAGGAGGCGAAGGCGGAGTACGCCAGGCTCACGCCGCTGGAGGTTTGGGGTGGCAGCAAGTGGTCGCGGGACCTGGCTGCCCATGTGCTCAAGGAACACGTGGACCCGCACCCAGCGGGCAGCACGTACAGGCTCAGCGAGCGCGAGGTGGCGTTGCGCTGGATGTGTCGGCAGTACGGCGCGCATCTCGTGAGCCTTGCTGACGATGTGGGCGGCTGGGAGTGCGTTGGGCTCACCCTCCGCGAGATGCTCAAAGAGGATCACGACCATGGACCAAGTAACGCAGGCGCGTGAACGCGTTGAGCGGTTGCGCATCGAGTTGGCCGACGCGCGCCGGGTGTTGAAGGTTGCTCGAGAGGACGAGCGGGCGTCGAAGTTCGAGGCTCGGGCCGCCAGGCGGGTGCAGCTCGAGCGCATGAAGCTCAAGCCGGCTTCGTGTGCTGCGCGCGGGCTCGTGAACTCGGTGTTTTCGATGGGCGGTGTCGTATGAGCTACGACCAGTTGCAGAGGCAGACGCGCTATCTGGCGCCCTTCGTCAATTGGTCGGTGCGGCTTGTGTTGAAGGGGCCGCGATCGGTGCCGATCGCTATCCGTCGAGTGCCGCTTAGCGTGGCCACTTCGATCATGTCGGCGCACGTGTTCGTGTGGAGGGTGTTTCATGGCTAAGCGACGTGTTCCGCATCTCAACCGGCTTACGCCGGGTGCCGCCTCGGCTCAGCGTGGGTCCGTGGCCTGTAGGCCGTGGCATCCCGACTGGGCGCGGCAAAACGTGGTCGAGATCTGCGACTTCATCGCCGGCAATCCATGGGTGCAGGAGAAGCTTGGCAAGGACGTCGACGTCAGCGTGCGGCTCTCTGATGACGGCGACCAGGTGGCCTTCATCTTCAGCCGTGGTGGCACGTGGCCTGAAGGGGGTATGGGGGGTGTGCCCCCCATGCCGAGCGACAGCTCTCGCAGTTAAGTTTGGTTAAGCCGCGCGGCGCTGTCTCAGCACGCGCGCACCCGTCCTCGCGCCATGCAAGACGGTTCGGCGGTGGTTGATGCACAAAGCTTGAGGTGATGCACCTTGTGGGCTTATGATGCACTCCATGCCCGCCAAAAATCCTCGTCTCACGATCACGCTCAACCCGACGTTGGCGGCCACGCTGCGCCGCCTGTCTGAGCTCACCGGCAACAGCCAGAGCGCCGTCATTGGCGAGCTGCTCGAAGGCTCGGAGCAGGTGTTCGCCAAGATCATTCGCGTCCTCGAAGCCGCGGAGAAGGCCAAGGCCGAGGTGAAGGGCAGGGCTGCGGCCAACCTCGAAGAAGCTCAAGGACGCATGGAGGCCCAGCTCCAGCTCGTCATGGGTGAGTTCGATGAGTACACCGGCTCTCTTCTTGCCGACGTGGAGGAGGTTTCACGACGTGCGCGGAAAGGCTCCGCCTCGCAGCAGGTGGAGGGAGGGCGTGGCGACGG
>NZ_QPIB01000020.1 GCF_003671765.1 Xenophilus sp. E41
CGTGAGCGTCTGGCCGTCCCATCTTGACGGCGATCAGCGTTCAGGCCTGCACTGATGTCCAGCGATGCGGCAGCAGCTCGGCGAGTCGGGAGTTGGGCAGTGCCGGCAGACGCTGCAGCACATCACGCAGGTAGGCCCACGGGTCGTGCCCGTTCATCCGTGCCGACTGCACCAGGCTCATGATGACGGCGGCCCGTTGACCTGCGAGTTCACTGCCCACGAATTGCCAGGCGCGGCGTCCCATCGCCCACGGCTTGATTTGCCGCTCCAAGTGGTTGTTGTCCAACGCCACGGCGCCGTCCTCCAGGTGCCGCGTAAGGGCTGCCCAGTGGACCAGCGTGTAGTCGATGGCCTTCGCCGTCGCGCTGCCGTCGGCGACCACGCGGCGCTCGAGTTCGAGCCACTGCCGCATCTCATGCCACAGCGGCCTGGCCAGGCGCTGGCGATGCGCTCGTCGCTCGTCGTCGCTCAGACCGTTGAGCTCACCCTCGACCTCGTAGATGCGGGCGAACCGTCGCAGCGCGTCCAGCCCGATGGGGCTGGTGCCGTCTTTCGTCAGCTCCTCGAAGTTCCTGCGCGCATGGGCGGCACAAGCCGCGCTGATGCGCCCCGGGTACAGGCGTGGGTCCACAACGGTGTCATACGCGCCGTAGCGGTCGGTGAGCAGCGTGCCGGACCATCGCGGTCCGCCAGGCCCGTCCTCGCCACCCAGGAACGCCAGCGGGTACTGCGCCCCGCGCCCTCGACAGAACTCGTAGATCACCCCTGGCACCGCGTCGTGCCAACTTCGCGCGTAGGCCCACATGTAGGCCCTGCGTGTCTTGCCCGCGCCCGGGTCCAGCAAGGCCACCGGCGTCTCGTCGGCATGCACGACACGGCAATCGAGGATGAAGCGCTTGTGCAGCGCGTACAGCGGCTCCAGCGCCGCGCCCACCTGGCCCGTCGCGCTGGCCAGGGTTGAGCGCGGGGTGTGCACGCCCGAGCGCGCGTTGATGCTCTCTTGCCGGTAGTACGGCAGGTGGTCCACGAAGCGGCTGATCGCCGTGTGTGCCAGCAGGCCGCTGGCGGCGATGCCGCCCTCGACGATCTCCGGCACGCTGGGCGCCTGCTTGAGGGTCTGGCAGTGCCTGCAAGCCCACTTGCCGTAGATGTGGCGGTGCACGAAGAACTCGGCCGGCACCACATCCAGTCGCTCCGTGACGTCTTCCCCGATGCGCTGCATGGGGCGCCCGCAGCCTTGTTCCTGGCAGTCGGTGTGCTCGGGCTCATGGCGATGCTCCACGCGACGCAGGTGTGCAGGCAACGGGTTGCGACGCGGCTTGCGCGGCGGCGCCTTGGCCTTGGTGCCGGTGGCCGCCGCAGCGGCCTCGGCTTCACGACGCAGACGTTCGAGCTGCGCACGCAGCGCCGCTTCGTCCTCGGCCAGCGTTTCCTCGAACAGGCGACGCTGGTCTGCGTTCATGGCCTCGGACTTGGCCCCGTAGGTCCAGCGCTTGAGCCGGGCGAGTTCGAACTGGATCTTCTCGATCTTGGCCTCGCGCAGCGCGATCTCGCGGTCCTTGCGCTGCAGCAGTGCGTCGCGCTGGGCCAACGCCTGGTCACGCTCGGACAGTTGTTGCGCCTGGTTCTGCACCTGCTGCTGCAACTGGGCAATCAGCGCGGCGACCTCGGGCGGCAGGCCCTGAGGATCAGTGGAGGGAAGACCACGCATGCCGAGCATGCGTGACATCGTGCCAGAGCTGGCCAACGGGGCCCACTGGCACATGCACTGTCAACCGATTCACGGTCGACGCGCCTGCAGACTCACGCCCGGGTGATGCTGCAAAGTTCGGGCAGGCGCTGCCACGGCAAGCCCAGCACCAGGGCGTCGAACTGGGCCGCTGTGAGCGACAGCAAAGGCGTCGCGCCGGTCGTGCTCGGCCAGATGAAGCGCCCGGCGTTCAGGCGCCGCGCCGCGCACCACAGGCCGAAGCCGTCGTGCACGAGCAGCTTGATGCGCGTGCCACGCGCATTCGCGAAGAGGTAGCCGTGATGGGCCTGGGCGACTCCGAACACCTGCACCACGCGCGCCAGCAGCCGCTCGGCGCCGGCGCGCATGTCGATGGGCTCGGCGGCCAGCCACATCGCGTCGATGCGGATCATCGAAGCAGCTCGCGCATCCAGGCTGCGCACTCGGCTGCAGCACCTGCAGGCCAGGTCACCGTGACCGTCGTCGGCCCGCGCCGCAGTTCGACGCGGATGTCTGGTGCCTGGGCCGGTAGCGCCGGCGCCGGCAAGCTGACAGGGACGAAGACCGTCTTGGGCTCTTGCGCCTTGGCTGCGTCGTCGGCGTCGGCACGCACGACGTCGCGGCTAGGCCGCATCTCTGCTTCGTGCACCCAGCGCCGAAGCAGGTTGGCGTTGATGCCATGGGCCATCGCCACCGCGGCCATCGACATGCCCGGCTGCGCGCAGGCCGCGACCGCATCGGCTTTGAACTCATCGCTGTGCAGGCGACGCCGACGACGCGGACCGGCTTGTTGATCGGAGATAGTGTTCACGAGTCCACCAAGAATTGAGGTGGACACGAGACTCCTATGCCCCGGGCAGGCTTTCAAGATGGGTGGACTGGACGCTCAC
>NZ_QPIB01000021.1 GCF_003671765.1 Xenophilus sp. E41
GCAAGGCGCTTCTGCATCCAACAACGCATGTTCCAGGCCTTCGTCATCGTCAGCCGTGAAGGATGCGAGCTGTTGCTCGTGAGCCTTGCGCTGTGGGCGGCGCTTCGCGACGCCGGCAGGACTGAGCTTATCCGATGGGCCGCTGCGGGCCTGTGCGTCGGGGCGTCCGGCGCCGCGGCGACCATCCTGCTGTTGCCGGGTTCCGGGCTGAGCGAATGGTTCGACATCGCGCTGACATTCTGCTTCGGCCTCTCGCTCGCCCTGGTGTCAACCGGCACTATGGCTTCCGTCGCGGACGTCGGCACGCATGCGATGCGCACGCTCGAGCGCTGGCTGGCCCATCGTGGGGCGGGCGTGGCGGTGCTCGTCTTCCTGGCCCTCAGCACGCTGCGGGAAGTGTTGGAAGCCTTCCTGCTGCTGCGCTTCGTGGCCGCCGGCCAGCCGCCGGCCGACCTGGCGTGGGGCATCGTCCTCGGGCTGCTCGCCTGCGCGCTGTTGGCCAGCGCGTGGCAGCTGCTGCGCCACCGCCGCGGCGCGCATTGGGCGTTTCGCCTCTCGGCCGTGGCCCTCTTCGTGCTCGGCGCGCAGATGATGCTCGACGCGGCGGTCGAGGTGCTGCTGCGCGGCGTAGGCGGCCACGCGCCGAGCCGCGTGGCGCGCGCCTTCGTGCCCTACCTCGAGGAGGGTGACCGCTACTGGGTGTCGTGCCTTGTGCTGGCGCTGATTCCCCTCACGGTGTGGGCACGCAAATGGTGGCACAACGTGGGCGAATGACGCACCGGGTCAGCGGCCGATGCGTTTGTCGCCGCTGAGCATGGCGGCCACCAGGTTCTCGCGGTGCCGCACGCTCATGGCGATCACCGCGACGACATGCACGACGGCCAGGTCCAGCACGGCCCATGCGGCGGCCCGGTGCAGCCATTCCAGCCAGGCCAGGCCCCACAGCGCATCGGTGGTGTAGAGCACGCCGGTGACGCAGGCCACGCCAGTCGTCGACAACAGCACCACCACCATCCAGCCGCCCAGGGGGTTGTGGCCCAGGTAGCGCTGTTCACGCCCGGCCAGCATCGCGCGGCCATAGCGCAGCGCGGTGGCCGGCCCGCGCACGAAGGACGCGAAGCGCGCATGGCGCCCGCCGGCGAAACCCAGCAGCACGCGCAGCCCCACGGCCGCGAGCGCCACGTAGCCGGCCGTGTCGTGGATGCGCTGGCGCGATTCGCCGACGTACCAGGCCACGGCCACGCCGGCGATCAGGGCGATGTGCAAACCGCGCTGGGCGGCGCTCCACACGCGCACGCGCGCAGCACCCGGCGGTGAAGGACGGGCGTCCATCGGGCTCAGGACGGCTGGGCGACCTCGCCCACCTTCTCGAAGGTCTTGGGATTGAAGAACATCTCGACGCGCCGCCCGGTCGCGTCGAAACCGTACACCTCGTAGCAGCCGTTGAAGTTCTTGATCTGGCGCACCTTCCAACCCTCGGCGGTGAGCTTGCGCTGCAACTCCATTTGCGGCTTCATCTCTTCCTTGGGCACGGCCTCGCAGCGGACGGTGGCGTGGTCGACCACCTGCGCCATCGGCGCGGCGGCATGGAGCGCCAGGGTCAGCGCGGACAGGCAGTGGCGAAAGAAGGACATGGTCAAAAGGAGGGTCGATGGGCGCATTCGGGCTCAGACGTCGAGCCACATGCGCAGGAGGTTGTGGTACGTGCTCGTGAGGCCGACCACGCCCGGGTCGGTCTCGCCGTAGTGGCTGCGCACATGGCGCAGGTGGTTGTCCATCTCGAACAGCAGGCGCCGCTGCTCGTCGCTGCGCACCATGCTCTGAATCCAAAAGTAGCTGGCGAGCCGGAAGCCTCGGGTGACGGGCAGCACGCGGTGTACGCTGGTGCCGGGGTAGAGCACCATGTCGCCCGCCGCGAGCTTCACGCGCTGCTCGCCGAAGGTGTCTTCCACCACCAGCTCGCCGCCGTCGTAGTCGGCCGGATCGGCGAGGAAGACGGTGCAGGACACATCGGTGCGCACGCGGCCCGCGCCGTTGCGCAGGAAACGCACGGCGCTGTCGACGTGGTTGCCGAAGCTGTTGGAGGCGCCGCCATAACGGTTGAACAGCGGCGGCGAGATGTGCTTGGGCAGCGCTGCCGAGAAGAATACGGCGTGGCGCTCCAGACCGCGCAGCAACAGCTGCTGCACGGCCGCGGTCTCGTCGCAGTCCTCGCGCAGCTGCTGGTTGTTCTTGGCGTGGGCGGACTGTTCGCCCGCGGTGAAGCGGCCGTCCTCCCACGGCGCGCCAGCCAGGATGGCCTGGGCCTCGCGCAGTTCGTCTGCCGTGAGAACGCCTTGGATGTGGACCAGCATGCCGCGAGGGTAGCGAAATCAGAAGCGCGCGCCCAGGGTGAAGAGAACCGTGCGCGCCTGCCCGGCGATCGCGAATCCCGGATAGAGCTGGTCGCCGTAGAGCTTGTTGGTCACGTTCGTCACGTTGAGCTGCGCGTACAGGTCCGGCGTGAACTTGTACTCGGCCATCAGGTCGCCCACCACATAGCCCGGCGTGCGCGCGGTGTAGCTCGCCGCGCCGCTGCCGCCCTGCAGCGGCCGGTTCTCCGAGGCGCCGCGCAGGCCGCCGGCGATGCGGAACTTCGGCGTGGCCTGGTAGCTGACCCAGGCCGCCCC
>NZ_QPIB01000022.1 GCF_003671765.1 Xenophilus sp. E41
ATCAGGTCGCCCACCACATAGCCCGGCGTGCGCGCGGTGTAGCTCGCCGCGCCGCTGCCGCCCTGCAGCGGCCGGTTCTCCGAGGCGCCGCGCAGGCCGCCGGCGATGCGGAACTTCGGCGTGGCCTGGTAGCTGACCCAGGCCGCCCCACTGTGCTTGGGTGTGAGGCCCACGCGCGCGCCGAGCGTGCCCGGCGTGGCGGTGCTGCCCACCCGGTCGATGGTCGCGCGCGGGATGAACGAGTAGGAGAAGTACACCTCCCACTGGGGCGTCAGGCGGCCGATGACGTCGATCTCCATGCCCTGCGAGTGGCGCTTGCCAGACAGCAGGTACGAATCGCCGGCGAAATCGGAGTCGGTGGTGCGCTCGTTGGTCTTCTCGGTCTTAAAGAGCGCGGCGCGCGTCGACAGCTTGCCGTCCAGCCAGTCGAGCTTGGCGCCGATCTCGATGTTGCGGCTCTTTTCGGGCGGCGTGTTGGCGGTTTGCGGCGACACGTACTGGTAGGTGTCGGCCGAGGCGTTGAACGAGGTGCTGTACGAGATGTGGTAGGACTGCGTCGGCGAGGGCTGGTACAGCACGCCGGTGCGGTAGCTCCACGCGCCTTGAGACAGGTGGGTGGTGGTGGTCGTCGGCAGGATCGAGCCCGGCCGGTATTGCTGCAGGCCGCCCTGGCAGAAGTTGGTCGGCGAGGCGATCGTGGCGCCGGTGTTGCGGTTCACGCACGAGGGGTTCGTGTACGTGTACTGGTCGAAGTCGCCCGTGAGCTTGTCGTAGCGAATGCCGCCCAGGATCTTCCAGTCGGGCGCCACCTGCACCAGGTCCTGCAGGTACACGCCGTAGGACTTGGCGGAGTAGGCGCTCGACGGCCGGTAGGACGGCTGCAGGCCCGACCCCCCGAGCACGGCGCCGTTGTCAGGCGTGCCCAGCCACGTGTTGGGGCGCGTGCCCAGGGTGAGGCCGCGGCCGCTCGCATTGAAGATGTAGCCGTTGTTCTGGAAGCGGTCGGCCGACTCCTTGGAGACATCGATGCCGGCCAGCAGCGCGTGCTTGGTGCTGCCCAGGGTGAACTCCTTGCTGTAGTCGCTCTGGAGGTAGGTGCCCTTGTACTGGTCCTTGCGAGGCGTGAGTGCGGCACGCGTCAGCACCGTGAAGTCGCTCAGGTTGGCCGCCGTGGTGGGCTGTCCGAAGGTGGTGCCGAAGCCCGCGACCGAGCCCTCCTGCTGGCGGTCGTAGGTGCCGGTGCGGATCTGCGTCTTCAGTTCGCTGCCATCCGAGAAGCGGTGCAGCCACGAGGCGTTGCCGTAGTCGGCCTTGCCGAGCAGCTTGTCCGCGGTCGTGCCGTAGAAGTTGCCCGGCGTGGTTTTGGCGAGCGTGCTGAGCGCGCCGAAGGTGGGCACGCCGCGGGCGTTGTAGCCGGTCAGTCCCTGGCGGCCGTCCTGGATCCATCGGATAGCGGACATCGGCACGTTGTTGACCTCCAGGTGGAACAGGCCGACGTTGAACTCGTTGTCGCTGCCGATACCCCAGCTGTACGAGGGCGCGACGCCGCTCTTGTCGACCTTGGCGCCGCCGTTATAGGCCTTGTTCCACATCGCATTGAGCCGGAACGCGCTCTCCTCGCCGGTGCGCTTGTTGAAGTCCAGCGTCGAGCGTAAGCGTCCGGGCAACCCGTCTTGATTGCCGCCGCTGCGACTAGGAGCATCGTGTTCACTACTCCACTTATTTCTTGGCGGACACGTGAACACTATCGAGGCTGCTGCGGTGAAGGGGGATCGGCGCCACCGCCGCCGCCACAGCGACGAGTTCAAGGCGAACCTGATTGCCGCCTGCTCTCGACCTGGTGTATCGATCGCCTCGGTGGCCCTGGCCAATGGCATCAACGCCAATCTGCTGCGTCGCTGGGTCATCGAAGGCGGTCAACGGCTGCCCAGTCCCGACTGCGCGGACAGGGCTGTCGACTTGCCGCGAGAACAGGGCAAGGCGGCCTTCGTGCCGGTGCAGCTCGATGCCGCGCAGTCTTCACCGGCGCCGGACATCCGCATCGAACTCAAGCGCGGCGCGACCACAGTTGTCGTGCACTGGCCTTGTGGTGCTGCGGCGGCGAGCGCCGTCTGGCTTCGCGAGATCCTGCGTTGATACGGATCGAGTCGATCTGGATGGCGGTCCAACCGCTGGACATGCGCGCCGGCACCGAGGCTGCCCTGGCTCGTGTCGTGTTGGTCTTCGGCGCGGCGCGCCTGCACCACGCCTACTTGTTCGCCAATCGGCGTGCCAACCGTATGAAGGTTCTGGTGCACGACGGCATCGGTGTTTGGCTGGCAGCCAGGCGGCTGAACAGCGGCAAGTTTGCCTGGCCCAAGAACATCGACGAGACGCTGACACTGAGCCGGGCGCAGTTCGATGCCCTGGTGCTGGGACTTCCCTGGCAACTCGTCGGTGAGGCCGGTGTGATCACCACGTTGTAGCGCGTCCATTGCGGTATCTGCCGATGGCGCATGGTGACGCTGCCGGCATGATCACAGTCCGTGATCGCCGATGACATCGACACGCTGGACCCGCAAGAGCTTCGCGAGAGGCTGCGCAAAGCCGATGCGCAGGTGGCATTCCAGAAGGCGGTCATCGACAAGCTCACGCACGAGAACGCGATCCTCAAGCGACTGAAGTTCGCCGCCAAGAGCGAGGCGTACAACGCCGAGCAGAAGAGCTTGCTCGAAGAGACGCTGGACACCGATCTGGCCGCCGTCGCTGCGGAGATCGAAGCGCTGCAGGGAACAAGGCCACCGGCTGAGCGGCAACAGGCCAAGCGCGAGAAGCTGCCCGCAAACCTGCCGCGTCGCGAGATCCACCACGAACCGGAGAACACCACTTGCGGGTGCGGCGCGCCGTTGCAGCGCATCGGCGAGGACGTGTGACCCTGCCTCGTTTCCACGTACATCAAGTCATGCAGCCAAGCGGGTGCTCTCCCAGATCACTGGGGGCAGGAAGCCGTTGGCCGAGTGCAAGCGCTGGCGGTTGTACCAGCCTTCGATCCAATCGACGATGTCCAGCCTGGCCTG
>NZ_QPIB01000023.1 GCF_003671765.1 Xenophilus sp. E41
ACGCTCGTCATCCGCCGCCCGACGCGCACCTGGGCCGGCCTGCGCTCCTTCGTCGCCGACGGCGACCTGGTCGGCGGCTTCGACGACCGCCTGCCGGGCTTCTTCTGGGTCGCGGCCCAGGGCGGCTACGGCATCCAGACCTCCGCCGCGATGGGCGAGACCTGCGCCGCGCTGGCGCGTGGCCTGCCCGTGCCCCCGCACAGCGCCAGCTTCGGCCTGACGGCCGAGATGCTCTCGCCGGCGCGGCTGCGCGCGCCGGCGACGGCAGTGCGGGCCGACGCGCAGCCAGCGCACTGACACCCTTTTCCAACCGCCAGCGTCCCGTCCCCACGGAGAACTTTTCATGCGCGTCTTCAGCGGATCCCTCGCCACCGAAACCAACACCTTCGGCCCCATGCCCACGGGCATCGCGTCCTTTCGCGACCGCGGCTACTTCGCGGCCGGCCAGCACCCGGACAAGATGACCTTCTTCTCCGGCCCGCTGTGGGCCGCACGCCTGCGCGGCAAGGAACACGGCTGGGACCTCGTCGAAGGCATGGTCGCCGGCGCACAGCCCAGCGGCACGACGACCCGCCACGCCTACGAGACGCTGCGCGACGAGTTGCTGGCCGACCTGCGCGCCGCGCTGCCGGTGGACATGGTCGTGCTCGGCCTGCACGGCGCCATGGTCGCCGACGGCTACGACGACTGCGAAGGCGACCTGCTCGAGCGCGTGCGCGCGATCGTGGGCCCCGACGTGGTGGTGGGCGCGGAGCTCGACCCGCACAGCCACCTCACGCCGCTGATGGTCGGGAAGGCCGACATGCTGATCGCCTTCAAGGAGTACCCGCACACCGACGTGCTCGAACGCGGGCTCGAGCTCGTGGACCTGTGCGCGGCGCAGGTCGAGAAGAAGGTGCGGCCGACCGTGGCCGTGGTCGACTGCGAGATGGTGGTGACCATGCACACCTCGCGCGCGCCGGCACGCGGCTTCGTCGACCGCATCCAGTCGCTGGAAGGCAGGGACGGGGTGCTGTCGATCTCCATCGCCCACGGCTTCCCGTGGGGCGACGTGCCCGAGATGGGCACCAAGCTGCTGGTCTACACCGACGGCAACCAGGCGCAGGCCGATGCGCTGGCGCGCCAGTTGGCCGACGAGCTCATCGCCATGCGCGAGGCGCTCACCGTGCGCTACCCCGACATCGACGCATCGCTGGACGAGGCGCTGGCCTTCGACGGCGGGCCCGTGGTACTGGCCGACGGCGCCGACAACCCCGGCGGCGGCGCGGCCAGCGACAGCACCTTCATCCTGCGCCGCATGGTCGAGCGCGGCATCCGCGACGCCGCCATCGGCCCGCTGTGGGACCCCATCGCGGTGCGCATCGCCTTCGAGGCCGGCGAAGGCGCACGCCTGCCCATGCGTATCGGCGGGAAGATCAGCCCGCTCTCGGGCCAGCCCATGGACCTGATGTGCCACGTGAAGGCACTGCACCGCGACATGGTGATGACGGGCCTGGCCGACACGCCCGTGGCCCTGGGCGACTGCGCGCTGGTGGAGGCCCAGGGCATCGAGATGGTGCTGATCACGCTGCGCAACCAGGCCATGGGCACCGACGTCTTCACCCAGCTTGGCTGCGATCTTGCTAGCAGGAAGATCATCGTGGTCAAGTCGTCCCAGCACTTCTACGCCTCGTTCTCGAAGGTCGCCAAGCACGTCATCTACGCCGGCGCGCCGGGCGCCGTGACGCTGGACCTCAGCACCCTGCCCTACCGCAAGGCACGGCTGCCCAAATGGCCCATCGGGGCCACCGCGGGCGCCGCCGCCTGAACGCCGATCGCACCGCCCTCAATCGCCACCCGCTCTTCCGGAGAACCGAAGATGACCCGACGCCTGCTCACCGCCCTCGCCCTGGGCACCCTCGCCGTCTCGGCAGCCCACCTGCCCGCGGCCGCACAGACCAAGACGCTGCGCGTCGTGGCGCATGCCGACGTGAAGATCCTCGACCCGACCTTCACCACCGCCTACATCTCGCGCAACTTCGGCTACATGGTCTACGACACGCTCTACGCGCAGGACGCGACGGGCAAGCCGCAGCCGCAGATGGTCGAGAAGCACACGACCTCCAAGGACGGCAAGCAGTGGACCTTCACGCTGCGCCCCGGCCTCAAGTTCTCCGACGGCAGCCCGGTCACCTCGGCCGACGCCGTGGCGTCGCTGCAGCGCTGGGCCGCGCGCGACAGCCTGGGCCGTGCGATGACCGGTGCCGGCGCCGAGTGGAAGGCCGTCGACGCCCGCACCTTCTCGCTCACGCTCAACGAGCCCTTCGGCATGGTGCTGGATGCGCTGGCCAAGCCCTCCGGCTTCCCGCCCGTGGTGCTGCCCGAGCGCCTGGCCAAAATGCCCGCAACCGCCCCGCTGCCCGAGGTGCTGGGCTCCGGCCCCTTCATCTTCAAGCGCGACGAATGGGTGCCCGGCAACAAGGCGGTGTTCGTGCGCAACCCGAACTACGTGCCGCGCAGCGAGCCGCCCAGCGGGCTGGCCGGCAGCAAGAAGAGCAACTTCGACCGCGTCGAATGGCTGTACCTGCCCGACTCCAACAGCGCGATCGCGGCGCTCAAGCGCGGCGAGGTCGACATCATCGAGCAGCTTCCGCCGGACTACATCGCACCGCTGCGCACCGACAGCAACATCAAGGTGGGGTCGGGCGGGGCCTACCAGGGCTTCCTGGTGCTCAACCACCTGTTCCCGCCCTTCAACAACGCGAAGGCGCGCCAGGCCCTGGCCATGGCCACGAGCCAGGACAAGTTCACCGCGGGCATGGGCTACCCGCTGGACATGCGCGTGACCTACTGCGCCACGTACTTCATCTGCGGCGGGCCGAACGAGACCGCCGCGGGCGCCGAGCCCTACCGCAAGCCCGACATCGCCAAGGCCAAGGCGCTGCTGGCCGAGTCGGGCTACAAGGGCGAGAAAGTGGTGCTGCTGGTGCCCACCGACGTGACCTACCTCAACGCCGAGGCGCTGGTGGCCGCGCAGACCATGCGCAGCATCGGCATCAACGTCGACATGCAGAACTCCGACTGGGCCTCCATCGGCGCGCGTCGCGCCAAGAAGGACGCGCCCGAGTCGGGCGGCTGGAACATGTACGTCACGGTGGCCGGCGAGTTCGACGTCAATTCGCCGATCAGCAATGCCTACCTGAGTGCCGCCTGCGGCAACAGCCTGCCGGGCTGGCCCTGCGACAAGCAGCTCGACGAGCTGCGCACCGCCTGGATCAAGGAGACCAACCCCGCCAGGCGCAAGGAACTGCTCGACGCGTTCCAGACGCGGGCCTACGAGGCCATTCCCTACGTCAACGCCGGCCAGTATTCGGCCGCCTACGCCGCGCGTGCGAGCCTGAAGGGCCTGGACAAGCTGTGGTCGGGCATGCCGGTGGTCTGGGCGCTGGACAAGTAGCGCGCGGCCGGCCTTCAACGAGGTCCACGACGCCATGGGCTACCTCCTGCGACGACTGGCGGCCACGCTGCCCGTGATGGCCGTGGTGGCCGTGGTCGTCTTCCTGCTGATCCACCTTTCGCCCGGCGACCCGGCCGCGCTCATCGCCGGCGACCTGGCGACCGGCGAGGACATCGCCAGGCTGCGCATCGCGCTGGGCCTGGACAAGCCCTTGTGGGAGCAGTTCATGCTCTGGCTCGGCCGCCTGGCGACGGGCGACCTGGGCACCTCGATCTTCACGCAGGTGCCGGTGTCGCAGCTGCTCGGCCAGCGCCTGGAGCCGACGGTGTCCATCGCCGCCCTCACGATGCTGCTGACGCTGCTGGTGGCGGTGCCGCTGGGCACGCTGGCGGCGTACCGCGCCGGCACCTGGGTCGACCGCCTGGTGATGCTCTTCGCGGTGCTCGCGTTCTCGATGCCGGTGTTCCTGGTCGGCTACCTGCTGGTCTACGCCTTCGCCATCCAGCTGCCCTGGTTCCCGGTGCAGGGCTACACCCGCCTCGCCGAGGGCCCCGGCGCCTGGCTGCGCGGCCTGGTGCTGCCCTGCGTGAACCTGGCGCTGGTGTACATCGCCCTCGTGACACGCATGACGCGGGCCACGGTGCTCGAGGTGCTGAACGAGGACTACATCCGCACCGCGCGTGCCAAGGGCCTGGGCGTGCTGCCCGTGCTGGGCCATGCGCTGCGCAACGCGGCCATTCCCATCGCCACCACGGTCGGCGTCGGCATCGCGCTGCTGATCGGCGGCGTGGTGGTCACCGAGACGGTGTTCGCCATCCCCGGCGTCGGGCGCCTGGTGATCGACTCGGTGCAGCGGCACGACTACCCGGTCATCCAGAGCGTGCTGCTCATCTCGGCCGGTGTCTACGTGCTCATCAACCTGCTGATCGACCTGAGCTACCGGCTCTTCGACCCCCGCATCCAGTACTGACCATGTCTCCCCTGCCAACGACGACTCCGGCGACGGCGCCGCCGGATGACCTCCCCTTTGTGTTGCCGCGCTTTCGCTGGGTGCGCAAGCACCCGACGCTGATCGCAGGTGCGCTGCTCTTGATCGTGGTC
>NZ_QPIB01000014.1 GCF_003671765.1 Xenophilus sp. E41
GGAAGGTCTGAACAAGTCCACCAATCCTGCTCACAACCGTTGATTGGTGAGACGAGGACACACGCGATGAGCCAGCTCAGCTTTTCGGACGCGGAGTATGCCGGCAAGAGGAAGAAGACCCGGCGCGAGGTGTTCCTCCAGGAGATGGAACTGGTGGTGCCGTGGAAGGTGCTGCTCAAGATCATCGAGCCGCACTACCCGGTGGCCGGACGGGGCCGCAGGCCCTATGCGCTGGAGTCCATGCTGCGCGTGCACCTGATGCAGAACTGGTTTGCGCTGAGCGACCCGGCGATGGAGGACGCACTGTACGAGATGGCCTCGCTTCGCAGCTTTACTCGGCTGAGCCTGAACGAGCCGATCCCGGACGAGACGACGATCCTGAACTTCCGGCATCTGCTGGAGGCCAATGACCTGGCCGAAGACATCCTGGAGTCCATCAACGCGCTGCTGGCCCGCAAGGGCTTGCTGCTCAAGCAAGGCAGCATCGTGGACGCCACCATCATCGCCGCGCCCAGTTCGACGAAGAATGCCAGTGGCGAACGCGACCCGGAGATGCACCAGACCAGGAAGGGCAACCAGTGGTTCTTCGGGATGAAGGCCCACATCGGGGTGGACGCCGACAGCGGCCTGGTGCACACGGTCACCACGACCGCGGCCAATGAATCGGACGTCGAGCAGGTCGCCGATCTGCTGCACGGCAAGGAGAAGCAGGTCTGGGCCGACTCCGGCTACCGGGGGGCGCCCAGCCGCGCGGACCGCGAAGACTTGCAGTGGCACATCGCCGCTCGGCCAAGCGACATTGCCAAGCTGCCAGAAGGCAGGGCCAAGATGAAGGTTCGAAAGGTCGAGCACCGCAAGGCCAGCGTGCGTGCGAAGGTGGAGCACCCGTTTCGGGTGATCAAGCGGCAGTTCGGTCTGGTGAAGGTCCGGTTTAGGGGTCTGGCCAAGAACACGACCCATGTGGTCACCTTGTTTGCGCTGTCGAATCTGTGGATGGTGCGCAAGCAGCTGATGGCGGCGATGGGGGCAGTGCGTCCAAAAGCAGCGTGAGGCAAGCAAGACGCCTGAAAAGGCCCAAAGACGCGCGCCCAAACATGCCTTTGTCGCGCAAGCGCCGACTTGGTGCGCCCAACATGCGGGTCAAGCCGGCTTGTTCAGACCTTCCCTA
>NZ_QPIB01000024.1 GCF_003671765.1 Xenophilus sp. E41
CTCCTACCGACGCCGCGAGCCTGATAGCCTCAGCCTTGAACTCCTGTGTGTACTGCCTCTTGGGCAGCTTGCCTTCTCTCATTTCGATTCTCCGTACCTCTGAAGTTATCAACTTCCTGCTGTACGTGAAATCGAGGCAGGGTCAATATGCTGTCGCCGCAAGCGACGTACACCGCCGCCGGACTGCGCCTGCGACGAACCGACCGCCGCAGTATCACCCGTGTCGTGGCACGGTTGGTGGCGTGACGTGTCGGAGGTAGCTCGACTTGTCTGCAGCATCTATCGCGGGTCAGCGCTTTATTTCTCCCCCCCTCCCCCCGCCTTGCGCGAATAGAAGCGCGCCACTTCGGCGATCTCCTGGTCGGTCATGCTGCGGGCAACGTTGCGCATCTGCGCCTGGGCGTCGTTGCGGCGCTCGGCCGAGCGAAACGCCGCCAGCTGCTCGGTGAGGTAGGCGGCGGGCATGCCTTCGAGCCAGGGCGCGCCGAACTTCTGATCGATGCCGCCGTGGCAGGCGATGCAGGGCGCGATGTTGCGCAGCGGCGCGCCCACGCGCACCAGCGCCGGCAGCGATTCGTCATACGTGGTGGGCGCAGTGCGCGCCTTGGGCAGGTAGGCGTAGTAGGCGGCCAGGTCGGCGATGTCTCGGTCCGACAGGCCCTGGGCCAGCGCCTGCATGATGGCGCTGCGGCGGTGGCCGCTGCGGTAGTCCATCAGCTGCTTGACGATCACCTCGGGGTACTGGCCCGCAAGGTTGGGTGCATCCGAGGCGCTCAGGCCCTGCGCGCCGTGGCACATGGTGCAGTTCAGCGCCAACGTGCCGCCGCGGCCGATGGCGGCGTCGCCGGCGCGCGCCGCCATCGCGCGCGCGAGCACGACCTCGGTCCCGGGCAACCCGGCCTTGACCGGCTCCCTGGATTTGCCCCAGTCGGCCGGAACGCCTGCCGCACGGCAGATGCTGTCCCACAAGCCCTGTGCGCTGAAGTCACGCTGCACCGAGGGCAGCAGCACGAAGCCGACCAGCACCGCAGCGACGGTTAAAACGGCTAGCGCTGCGAGGCTCCAGCGCGCCCACGCGATGGATGGCGGCGCTACGGCGTCGCACGGAAGCTGCGTGCCCTGCGGCGGCGTGCTGCGTGCCATCAACGGCTCCCGATCGGAATGACAGGCACGTAGGCGTCCTTGAGCAGCGCCAGTTGCACGATAGGGTAGCCGTAGTTGACGACGGTGAGCCCGATCATCATCGCCAGCCAAAGCGCGAAGCCGTTGAGCGCGGCCGGCGTGTGTGCGCCCGGATGGGCGGCCCGGCTGAAGCTGAACGGTGGCACCGCCCCCGCGGGCGTATCCGCGCCTGCGCCCGCCCCGCTGCGCCGGCGCTGGGCGCTAACTAGCGTCCACACCAGCAGAATGCCCGAGGCCAGCAGGATGAAGCCGCCGATCGCCGAGGCGCTCACCGTCCAGGCCTGCGGCTGGATTTCGGGGTGGGTGTAGTCGTAGTAGGCCATGCGCCGCGGCATGCCCAGCAGGCCGACCAGGTGCCACGGCATCGACAGGACCATCATGCCGACGAACCAGCTCCAGATCTGCGCCTTGATCAGGCGCGGCGACGGCGGCGCGCAGCCGGTCAGCTGCGGCCACAGCTCGTAGGCCGCCATGAAGTACATCAGCACGATGGCGCCGGCGAAGATCAGATGGAAGTGACCAGTGACCCACTGCGTGTTGTGGATCGTCTCGTTCATCTGGTAGCTCATGTTGATGATGCCGCCGGCACCGCCGAAGCCCAGCATGACGAAGGAGAAGGTGACGGCCAGCATCATCGGGTTGCCCCAGGGCAGCGCTCGCACCCAGCCGAACAGGCCCTTGCCGCCGCGCAGCCGGCCCGCGATCTCGACCGAGGCCACTATGGTGAACACCGTCAGCAGCGTGGGCACCGACACCATCGCGGTCATGGCCGCATGCACGAACTTAAAGCCCGCGCCCACCTGCGGGTCGGCGAACAGGTGGTGGATGCCGATCGGCATCGAGAACACCAGGAACAGCACGAAGGCCACCCGCGCCATGGTGTCGCTGTACAGGCGCGCGCCGATGGCCCGCGGCACGATCGTGTAGAACACGATGTAGGTGGGCATCAGCCAGAAGTACACGATGGCGTGCAGCGTCCACGAGAAGAACACCCGCGCCAGCCCGGCGTTGATCACGTCGGTGAAGCCCAGCGAGGCCGGCAATATCAGCACCAGCACCTCGATGGCCGCGCCCAGCGAGGTCCAGGCCCACAGGTACGCGCCGGCCACGTTGCCGAACATCGCCAGCGGCACCGCCCGGCCGGGGTTGTCTTTCTTCCAGGCGCGCAGGTTGATGGACATCAACGCCACCCACACCCACGAGCCCACCACCACCAGTACCACACCGATGTAGTAGAAGGGGCTGGCCAGCATCGGCGGGTAGAAGGTGTAGAGCACCGAGGCCTTGCCCAGCGCCATCGTCACCGCCGCCACCAGGGTGCCGGCGAGCACCAGCCAGAAGCCAGCCCAGGCCCAGCGCAGGCCGATCAGCGGCCGCTTGAGCGCCAGCTCCGTGATGGCGTAGCCGAAACCCATCGCCACCAGCGTGGGCAGCACATAGGCCATCACGGTGCCGTGCGCGGTCACCGAGCGGTAATAGTGCTCAGGATTGTTCACCCAGGTAGCCAGCGGGCTGCGGATGTACATCTGCCAGGCGCCCAGCACCAGCGCGCCGAGGAACGCGGCGAAGGCCACCCAGAAGTGCGCGAGCACCAGCCGACTAGCGAGGAACACAGTTCATCCTTTCGCCGGGGCGGGCCCGGGCCAGAAACTCCTCGCGCGGCAGCACCTGCACCCGCGCCCACATGGCTTCGTGGCCGGTGCCGCAGTACTCGTGGCAGGGCATCAGCTGCTCGCCGGTTTTGTGGAACGAGGTGGTGAAGGTGGCCACGAAGCCCGGCACCAGCATCGTGTTGGCGTTGGTGCGCCCCACGATGAAGCCGTGGATTGCGTCGGTGGCAGTGCCGCGGAAGGTGACCGGCACCTCGGCCGGCACGACGATGCACTGCGGCTCGAAAGAATACTGCTGCGCGATCAGCCGCACCGTCACCTTGCCGTCGGCATCGACCGCGGTGCCCAGGTTGCTCTCGACGAACTCGCCCTTCAGATGCAGCGTGTTGATGTCGACCGTCTCCACGCGCGAAGGCGGCATCGCCGCCCAGTGCAGGCCGGTGAATACCATCATCAACAGCAACACGGCGATGATCGCCGCGACCACGAAGACCCAGCGCCGCTCGGCCGCGATGGCGACCGCCTCAGCCTGCGCATGGGCTTGCCCCTGAGCGCCCGGTCCGCGCGGCCCGATCGGCGATGGCGCGGCGTTCACTGCACTGCTCCACGCGGCAGGTAAGCCGCTAAGTAGAAGATGAAGTAGATGGCGACCACGATCGCCGTGGCCAGGCCCGCGACGGCGAAGGCGCCGGTCGGCCCGCGCCGAACGATTTCCTCGACGCGGCGGTCTTCTTCCTGCAGGTCGATAGAGGGTTGCATGCTTTCTCCGTGCGCCGGTTCACTCGGGCAGCAGCTTGCGCAACTCGCTGATCTGCGGCGGCGTCACCGGCGTGCCACTGTTGTCCCAGGCGACGCGGATGTAGGTGACGACGGCAGCGACTTCCTCGTCCGAGAGGATGTGACTGAAGGGCGGCATGCCGTGGGGCCGAGGGTTCTTGCGGGTGCCCGGCGCGTAGCCGCCGTTGAGCACCATGCGGATCGAATTGACCGGCGACGCCATGATGATCGACTGGTTGCCCGCCAGCGGCGGGAAGGCAGGCGGATGGCCCTTGCCTTCGTCGCCATGGCACATGGCGCACTGCGCGGCGTAGATCTTGCGGCCCGATTCCATGATCTCGGGCCTGACCAGCCGGGCTTGGCTGCTGGGCGGCGGCTCTGCGTCGCGCTGTGGCAGGGCCTTCAGGTACACGGCCATAGCGCGCACGTCCTCGTCGCTGAGGTACTGCAGGCTGTTATAGACCACCTCGGCCATCGGCCCGTAGGTAGTGCCGCGGTGCGATGCGCCGGCTTGCAGCAGGTCGACGATGTCCTGGATTTCCCAGTTGCCCAGTCCCGCCTCGCGGTTGGAAGTAAGCGAGGGCGCATACCAGTTCTGGTTGGGGATCATGCCCCCCTCGAAAGCCTTTGATTCGCTGGAGCCACCGAGCGCGTTGATGGCGGTGTGGCACATCGCGCAGTGCCCCAGGCCCTGCACCAGGTAGGCGCCGCGGTTCCATTCGGCACTCTGCTTGGGATCGGGCGTGAACTCCCCCTGCCTGAAGTACAGGGTGCGCCAGCCGATCAGCAGGTCGCGGTTGTTAAAAGGAAACTTCAGCTCGTGCGGGCGGTTAGCCTGGCGCACCGGCGGCACCGACATCAGGTAGGCGTAGATTGCGTCGGAGTCCGCGCGCGTGACCTTGGTGTAGGAGGCGAAGGGCATCGCCGGATAGAGCAGCGTGCCGTCCCTGGAGACCCCGGTATGCATCATCCTGTAGAAGTCGTCGGCGCTCCAGCGGCCGATGCCGGTGTCGTCGTCGGGCGTGATGTTGGGCACAAACAGCGCGCCGAAGGGCGTAGGCATCGCGCGGCCACCCGCGAAAGGCTTGCCGGTGGCCGCGGTGTGGCAGGCCACGCAGTCGCCAGCGCGGGCCAGGTACTCGCCCTGGTCGATGACCGAGCTGGCCGGGCCGGGCGCCTTCACGTCGCTAGACGGCGCGGTCGAGGCCGGCAGGGCGCCCGGAAGCAGCCAGGCCATCACCGCCAGGACCACCGCCACCAGCGCGACCAGCACGAGGAGGAAGCGCACTGCGAGCTTCATCGCACCCTCAACGTTGGCTGCCGCAGGCCATCGGCATGCGCACGATGTTGGAGGGCTCGGGCGCTGGGTTGGCCGGCGGCGTGCGCTGCGACAGCCAGCCCGCGACCGCTGAGACATCGGTGTCCGAGAGCCGGGTGGCGATGCGCTTCATGCAGTCGGGCTCGGTGGCATGCCGCTCACCGACGCGCCAGCGGGTCAATTGCGCCACGACGTAGGTGGGACGCAGCCCGACCAGCCCGGGGATGCCAGGCTCCATGCCGGTGAGGTTGACACCATGGCACGCCATGCAGGGCGGCACGCCCGTGGCGGGATCGCCCGCCAGAACCAGCGCCTGGCCGCGGTTCATGGCCGCCGCATCCAGCGCAATGGCTTCGCCGGGCGAGAAGGGTGGGCGCAGCTTGGAGAAGTGCTCGGCCATTTCTTTGAGGTAGGCATCGGGCAGGTAGGCGACCAGGTAGTTCATCGGCGCGTAGCGGCGTGTGCCGTCGCGGAAGGCCACCAGTTGGTTGTAAAGGTATCCCGCAGGCTTGCCGGCGATGCGCGGGAAGTAGCCATCGCGGGTGCCCTGCCCGCTCTGACCGTGGCAGGTGACGCAGCCCTGCACACGCGCCTCGATGGAGTCGACCTCTTTGAACGCCGGCGTGGCGTCTGATTGGGCGGCGGTCGGTAGAGCGGCGCAGGCCCCCATCGTGAGCACGGCCAGACCTTGCGCGAAGCGCCTTCGATACGAATGGACGTCGAAGAAGGTCAAAACGTTACCGGCCCAAATAGCTCGGTCCTCATTGTGTCATAGGAAGCTTTCGCAACAGACGGCCTTGCACGCGGCTGTGTTTCAGCGGCGATCCTAGAGCCCATGGGAAGCGTGCGCAGTAGGCCGCGGCCTACACGTGAAGCGCCGTTTGCTGCACTCAGCCTGAAGGCAGGGCACTGCGATCCCCTGACGGACACGTATTCCAAAAATCCACATTTAAAACTCGCTCCGGCCGCAGTCCGCATTTGCGCTATCGCAGGGGCGTTCTGGCTTTCGCGTCCGCGACCATCGCCAACAATTTCTCTGACGCCACGGCACGCAACCGGATGGCCTCTTCCTGAGCTTGCGTCATATCGACGTCAAGCGGCAGGGAATGCAGCGCCGCTTCCGCAGCGCGCGCCGCAGCTTCTGCACGCTGCCACTCTTCAAAGATGGGGGAAGAATTCGCCATTGCGCATCCTTAGGGAAGGTCTGAACAAGCCGGCTTGACCCGCATGTTGGGCGCACCAAGTCGGCGCTTGCGCGACAAAGGCATGTTTGGGCGCGCGTCTTTGGGCCTTTTCAGGCGTCTTGCTTGCCTCACGCTGCTTTTGGACGCACTGCCCCCATC
>NZ_QPIB01000025.1 GCF_003671765.1 Xenophilus sp. E41
GATGGGGGCAGTGCGTCCAAAAGCAGCGTGAGGCAAGCAAGACGCCTGAAAAGGCCCAAAGACGCGCGCCCAAACATGCCTTTGTCGCGCAAGCGCCGACTTGGTGCGCCCAACATGCGGGTCAAGCCGGCTTGTTCAGACCTTCCCTAGGGCAATACCAATCCTTGGGGCACGTGGTCTACCAGAATGAGCAGGGTGCCAATCCGTGGTTTGAGCAGTGGTACGCCAATCAACATGGGACCACTCGCCGAATCGAGGTGGTCACGCATGGTTTCGTTCTTATGCCGCGCTTCATCGTCGGGACCCGGCGCATCGGAACGATCCAGACGCGACTTGCCATGCAGTTCGAGCAGTCCATGCCCGTGCGTCTCTTCGACCCGCCGATGGAAACGCCGCGGCTTACCGAGGTGCTTCAGTGGCATCGGTATCGCGACGACGATCCCGGGGTTCAGTGGTTGCGCGATCAGATCATCGAGGTCGCCAAGACCCTGCCGGGGATCTAGCATCCCTTCGCACACGGGCTTCCGCCTTTCAATGGGGTGCTCGTAGCGTCGCGAGTTCCCTGCGGTCCGCGAGTAGCAACCGCGAAAACAGAGCGAGCGCTACCAGGTCCATGACCACCGCTGCGGCGCCCAGCGCGCCATAGCCGAAGCCCTTGACCAAGGTACCGCCAACGATCGGCCCGATCGCGGAGCCCACCATCAGCATCGCTGGGGTCGCAGCGACCGCCCGGCCGCTTCGATCGAGGGCGGCCAAAAAGCCGAAGCAGAAGGTGTGCGTGAAGATCATGACTGCAACAAACACCGAACCCGCAATCGCATAGAAACTGAACGCATTGCTCCAGGCGAGCAGCATGGCAAGCACTGCCTGTGCGGCAGCGCCAGCAATCATCACCCAGCGCGCATCCAATCGGCGCTGGAGGATCGCCGCCAAAGCGCCGGGCGCCAGATTGACAAGACCCAGCGCAATCAATACGCCGTTGACCGCTGCCGAATCAAAGCCTCGATCCGCTCCCATTCTTTCCAGAAAGCTGAACACCATCGCTTGTGTCAGCGCCATGCAACTGATCCCCAGGATCAGGAGCCAGGCCTGACGTGGCAGTGGCTCCTGAGGCGCATGGGCATCGGCCGCAGCCTGCTGGACCTCAGGAAAAAGGAACGCGGTCACAACGCAAGCGATCCCCATCACTCCGCCAAACACAAGGAACAACGCGGCCCCGCCAACGCTGGCGATGATCTGTGGGGTCACAGCGAGGAACAGCACCGCAAAGATTCCCAAAGCAGTGCCCAGAATTCCGAAGAGCCGATGTGGATTGAGACTTCGTCCGACCGTCCCATGAGTGATGCTCAGACCGGTGCCTGCCGAGAGACCTCCAACCGCATGGAGGACGGCGAGCCACCCGAAGTCGTGCACTTGCGAGCATGCAACGAACGCAAGCGCCGCGGACCCGAATGCGGCTGAGGCAACACGCCGCGCCCGTATTCTGTGGACGCGGGGTGCCACGAACATGCTGGCGGTGACCGCGCCGATCAGAAAAAGGTGGCAAGCGCTCCCGCCTGCTGCGCATCGAGTCGGTAGTACGCGATCAGGGCGCCAACCCAGACCGGGAGCGCGACGAGATCCACCATCCCGGCGCAGTGCGCCACCATCAGGGCAGCGCGACCGCTGCGACGTTCGGACAAAGTCATCTGAACCTCGACTCAGGATTTCGCTCAGATCGGCTGCGCGAGCGCCATCAGGCTGGCTCGCATCAGGTCGGAGTGCTCTTGCTTGTCCCCGCCGGTGATCTCGATGTCACAAAGCCGCGCGGAGTTCTCCACGACCATGCGACACCGCTCCCACCGGCGTGCCTCGAATGCGTCCAACGCGCTCCTGACATCGTTGGAACGCCCCAGTTCCTCTGCGACGACCAGAGCATCTTCGATCCCGATGCACGCGCCCGCGGCGAGATGCGGTGTCGTGGCATGCACAGCATCTCCGATCAGCAGCACGCGCCCCACGTGCCAGGGACGCGGCATCAAAACGCCTTCCAGGGGGCGATAGACGATCCTGGCATCCGGGCGTCCCACCTGTTCCCGCATTTGCTGAACGAGAGGAGCCGGAAACGCCGCCAACAGGTCGGACAGCAGGCGGGGAAACCGGGCGGGATCGACGTGTTCGTTGGCGGCCCGGTCCTCCGTCACGAACAGGTACATCTCTTCCCTCGACACGGGGTTGACACCGACCCTCAGCTTAGGCCCGACCCACATCATGGCGTGGGTAACCTCGGCAGCACGAGGCAGGACCGCGCGCCAAACAGCCTGCCCCATGTAGCGGGGCTTGGGTGCGTCCGCGAATAGGGCCTGCCGTACTTGTGAATACAACCCATCGGCGCCAATCACCAGGTCATAGCGATCGCGGGTGCCATCGCTGAAGGCAACTTCCGCCCCCTCGGCATCCTGCGAAATGGACTTGAACGAGCAGCCCAGCCGGACATTGGCCCCGGACGCGCGTGTTGCATCCGCAAGAATCCGAGCCAATACCGGACGCATGAATGCGCCGCCGCCCGGAACATCAGGGCCGGCGAGGCGCGGCGTCGGAATCGAAGCCAGCACCTGGCCAGTCGGGAGATGAACGGTAACGCCATCGCCGGCATACCCCTGCCGCAGGAACTCATCGAGAACGCCGAGGTCGCGCAGCGCTCGCAAGGTGGCGCCCCCTAGGCTGATTCCAGCACCGTAGGAGCGCCAGCCCGGATCGAGCTCGACGAGATCAACATCATGGTTGTCGCGACTGAGCGCGATCGCGGCAGACATGCCGGAGAAGCCGCCACCGATTATCAAAGTCTTCATGTACTTGTCTCCAGTTCGTTGCGTGAGACGGCCAGCGAGCCGTCTCCTAGATAAATGAGCGACACGCGGACAAGCGTTTCGCCAATGCAGGGACCGAGCGTGCAAACGCCGGTTGCGATGTCGAATTGGGCACCGTGGGCAGAGCACACGATGCGGGTGCCGTCCGGGTTCAGGAAGGCATCCTTACGCCAAGCCATCGAGGTATTCGCCCAATGCGGGCAGGCCTTGCGCCATGCATGCAGGCCGTTGCGCCGGACGACGAACATCGTGTCGCGCCCCGTACCCGTAGGGTCGAATCCACGTGATGCGCCCTCACGAAGTTCGCCAGGCATGCACAGGCGCAAGACGGCCTCCATGGGGATGGCTTTCAACCGGCCGCCGGACGCGGAGCGCCGGGAGGCGGTCCACCGGGCGCCCACTTCTCGCGATGCTGGAATAGAAACAGCTGCGAGGCATCTGCGCCCATGGCCGCCTCACGCGCGCTCCATTGCTCATCGTGCAGGTCCATGTCCGCGTCATACTCGACGTGGCAACCCAAGGGGCTGTTGAAGTACCAGAACCAGTTGGAGCCGAATTTGTGCCGGCCCGGTCCCCAGAAGGACTCATAGCCCTTTGCGACAAACCGACTGCCGGCCAACATCACTTCCGTGGGCCCGCCGAGGTGGAAGGTGAAGTGCTCGCAGCCTTTCATCGGAGGCGGGGTCTGGGTCATGAAGAGCGTGTGGTGATCCGGCGTTCCGGCAGGACGCAGGAACGGCCCGACGCCGACGAAACGATCGGTGCAAACGAAGCCCAGGCGCTCGACATAGAAAGCCTCCGCCTTTGCTGCATCGGGCACGAAGTACACAACGTGAGAAAGGGTCCGTGGCATAGCAGGGGCATGCTGATCGGCGCCCAAAACGTTGACCCCGCGTTGCGACGCCACACCCGGGGCATTGATCGTTTCCGCAGAGAGGCTCAGCGGGCGACGGATCGACACGCGGAAGCCGAGCACGAAGCCTATATCGTCCATGCTCTCGATGGAACCATCGCTGAGGCGCTTGACCTCCCGATCCTTCTGCAGTTCGCTGGCAATTGCATCCACGGTGGCCTGGTCGGCGCAACCATTAGTGGTCTTGCGCAGCATGCTGGCGGTGCCCAGCGCGGGTGGCAGCGAACTGTCGTCGCGGTGGGCGATCGCAACGCCGGTACCGTCGAGCGCCTCGAAGCGGCCGCCGGTTGAGGGCGTCAGCCCGTAGTCGGTAAGGTACTGCGCGCAGTCAGCGACGCTGTCGACGCCAAAAAGAAGCTCGTCGGGTCCAATAATCTTCATGCTTTCTCCTCTCGAAATCTCAGGCCGTACGGCCGCCGAGGGCTTCGGCTACCCAGTCGGCGATGTACTGCCCTGAATTGATGCTGTTGTCAAAGCTGGCGTGTTGAGCGCCGCCTTCACGGTCGGTGAATATCCTGAGTTCTCGCTTGGGGCTGTTGATCAGTTGCTCGTAGGTGCGGTGCGCCCAATGCAGCGGGATCTGCGAATCCTTCTCTCCATGTGTGACCAGGAAAGGCACCTTGATGCGATCGAGGACGCCATCGAGATGAACGTTCTCGGCGATCCGCATGAACTCCTCGATGTCCTGCCCGCCCCAGACCCAACGCACGTGTTCCCAGTAGTGCGGGACCGGAAAGTTGCCCTCGCGCGCAAGCCGCTTCTTCTGCACATCGCGCCAATCATGATTGGCTCCCAGAACTGCACCGCAGGCGAAACGCGGCTCGAACGCCACCGCGCGTGGACAAAAGTAACCGCCCAGCGAAACACCTTGCAGGCCGATGCGCTTGGAATCCACGTCGTCTCGCGTCTCGAGCCAGTCGACGATGCGGCTCGCCCAGTGCTCGCTGTCGTAGCGAGCCTTCATGTCGTGAAGTCGAAGTGCTTCGCCCGTACCCGGCTGATCGACGCAAAGAGAAGACACGCCGCGCTTGGCCAGCCAGGCGGGTAGACCTACCCGATACATCATTTCCTTGGTGGAATCGAGACCGTTGATCTGTACAAGCAAGGGTGCCCGTCCTTCAACGCCTTCAGCCTCCGTGTAGAGCCCCGCCAGGTGCTTTCCTTCATAGGGGATCTCGACCCGCTCGCAGTTCTCCCGCGCAAGTCTGATGCCTTTGGCAAAGACCTCAAGCTCTCGCCTGTAGAGCTCGACTCGTCCTGGGGATCCGTGTGCCTGAAGGCGCTCACACGTCAGCAGGTACACCGCCGCGCGGTTGTATTTCTCGCCGGCGGAGAGCAGGCGGCCGCGCGCCTCGTCCTCCTCGGCCAAGCCACACAGCTTGTCGGCCATGCGCTGCCATGTCTCCCGAAAGGCCTGCGTACCGGACGCATCGGGCGCCTTCGCAGCCTCCTGCAATGGCGCACACATCTCTTCGATTTCTCCAATGCGCGCGCCCATTTCAATGGCGAGGTCGACGGAGAGATTCCAGACATAGTTGGTAGGGAAGTAGCGGAACATAAGAGCTGTTCTTTCAAAGGGTTAGTGGTTCCTACGGCCGTCGAAGCTCACGCGGCCGGGTCCGAGTGCCGCGAGCAACAGCAGGCCGCCCGCGATCGCGATGTTCTTGAAGAAGGCCTGCTGCCGCGTCAGGGCCCCAGCAGCCGGAACAGCCCAGAATCCATGAAACACCGTTGCGGCTGCAAGGGTGAAGGCGGCAAGGCGGCAAGGCGGAGTGCAGCCCCACGGGCGTGAAATCCAACCAATACGGCGAGCGACGCAATGAGGATGCGCGCAGTAAGTGGCAGAAGCGGCTTGTCGTGCATGTGGGCCCTCCGTTCTTTAGAACACCATCAGGTCCCGTGCGACCACAACCGGACCTGAGTAGTGCTTCTTCGCCGCGTCCGTGTAGACACTGTCTGGCTCACTGCGTCCGGGGATGACGTGCGTCAGCACTACCTTTCTTACCTTCGAAGCTTCAGCCAGACGGCCGACATCCTCCGCGGTGGTGTGTTCGTCGACCATGTGTCGCATCAGGCCTTCGGCCGCCTCGGGTGGAAGCTCGGACCTCATGGCCTTTTCGATCAAAGGTAGATCGATGACCTCGTGAACCAGCAGGTCAGCGTCTTTCGCAAAGACCTCGAGACCCGGGCACCGACCCGTATCGCCACTGAACACAACGACTTGGTCCGGCGTCTGAAAGCGCAGGGCATAGGACTTGTCCTGCGCATCGCGCGCGGCGTCCGCCCCGTGGGCAAAGTGACAATTCTCGAAAGCGGTGACGCTGACAAGGTCGTCCTTGTAGATGAGACCGGGCCCCGCGAAGTCGTGGGCATGAAACATGGCGCGCGGGTTCGGGTAGGCCTTGCTGTCGCCGATGCGGATGCGCGCATTGGGCGCAAAATACTGAAGATGACCCTGCCTCGTTTCCACGTACATCAAGTCATGCAGCCAAGCGGGTGCTCTCCCAGATCACTGGGGGCAGGAAGCCGTTGGCCGAGTGCAAGCGCTGGCGGTTGTACCAGCCTTCGATCCAATCGACGATGTCCAGCCTGGCCTGC
>NZ_QPIB01000026.1 GCF_003671765.1 Xenophilus sp. E41
AGCGCAGCGGGATGGCATCGCCACCCGCACCGGTCACCTTCGACCCGAAGACGCGCTCGACGAGATTGTGCGGTTCTTCGAGGCGCGGGTTTCCGCCTTGCGACGGAGCGGGGTCGCTGCCGACCGGCTCATCCTCGATCCGGGGATGGACCGGCGATTGGTCCATGGCGAAACGGCCGACCTTGCGCCGACCGGCTTCGGGCAACAGGTCCGCGAAGCCATGGACCAGCGCCGCGAGCATCATATCGAACAGCGCGACGCCACGCGCAACAGGGACGGCCGAATCTTCTACCGGCGCAATCTTCTCGCCACCCTGCGCGAGCGGGAAGTTGCGCGCGCCGGTGCGGAGATGGCCGAGGGCAAGGCGCTGCCGTTCCGCGCCGCCAAGGATGGTGAGAGTGTCAGCGGCAAGTTCACCGGGACTGTCCAGCTAACGAGCGGCAAGTTCGCCATCGTGGAAAAGAGCCACGAGTTCACCCTTGTCCCGTGGCGGCCGATCATCGACCGCCAGCTCGGCCGCGAGGTCGCGGGTATCATGCAGGGCGGTTCGGTGTCGTGGCAGTTAGGGCGGCAGCGGGGGTTGGGGCTATAGGAGCCAACGATACCGCATTGCAACGCAACAACTAATTCGATAAGAGCTGCTATTCAATTTCGTAATCGTGGAGCCATCAGCATGGGAAATTCCAAGTCAGCAGACAAGTAAGCCGCAACATCAGAATTGTTGTTGCGGCGCTCTGTAAGACCAATCCCATCTGATTGCTGACGAGCAGACGCTGCCCGGTACCCTTAATCGAGCGGTTGATTCGTCATGACCACCACACGCCCCGCGTGGGCCTATACGCTGCCGGCAGCCTTGCTGCTTATGGCTCCCTTCGACATCCTCGCCTCGCTGGCGATGGATATTTATCTTCCAGTCGTTCCGGCGATGCCGGGCGTCCTGAACACGACTCCATCCATAATCCAACTCACGTTGAGCCTCTACATGGTGATGCTCGGTGTGGGCCAAGTGATCTTTGGGCCACTCTCCGATCGCGTCGGGCGACGGCCGATCCTGCTTGTAGGCGCAACGGCTTTCGTTGCTGCGTCTCTGGGAGCGGCTTGTTCTTCAACTGCATTAGCCTTTGTTGCGTTTCGTCTGGTTCAGGCTGTTGGAGCATCGGCCATGCTGGTGGCCACCTTCGCGACCGTGCGCGACGTATATGCCAATCGTCCCGAAGGTGCCGTCATCTACGGCCTTTTCAGTTCGATGCTGGCGTTCGTGCCTGCGCTCGGCCCTATAGCCGGTGCGCTGATCGGCGAGTTTTGGGGATGGCAGGCGATCTTCATCACACTGGCTGCACTGGCTTCGCTCGCACTCTTAAACGCCAGTTTCAGGTGGCATGAAACCCGACCGTTGGATCAGGCCAGAACGCAACGATCTGTTTTGCCGATCTTCGCGAGTCCGGCCTTTTGGGTTTACACGGTCGGATTTAGTGCCGGCATGGGCACATTCTTCGTTTTCTTCTCGACAGCCCCCCGTGTTCTCATAGGCCAAGCCGGCTATTCCGAGATCGGATTTAGCTTGGCCTTCGCGACTGTCGCGCTGGTCATGGTCACGACAACCCGCTTCGCAAAGTCCTTCGTTGCCAAATGGGGTATCGCGGGATGCGTAGCGCGCGGGATGGCGTTGCTCGTTTCCGGCGCGATCCTGTTGGGGATCGGCCAACTTTTCGGATCGCCGTCATTTTTCAGCTTCATCCTGCCGATGTGGGTTGTCGCGGTCGGCATTGTCTTCACGGTGTCCGTTACCGCCAACGGCGCACTTGCGCAGTTCGACGACATCGCTGGATCAGCGGTTGCGTTCTACTTCTGCATCCAAAGCCTGATAGTCAGTATCGTCGGGACATTGGCGGTGACGCTGTTAAACGGCGATACAGCGTGGCCCGTGATTTGTTACGCCACGGCAATGGCAGTGCTGGTGTCGTTGGGGCTGGCGCTCCTTCGATCCCGTGATGCTGCCACCGAGAAGTCGCCAGTCGTCTAGCCGACGACTGGAAGCAAGCCCGCTCCGATGCGGCGCAATAATCTTCGAAACCTCGTGAATGGCGGTATCCTGTCTGGCAAGATACCGCTCATTTCCCTTGTCCCGTGGCGGCCGGTCATCGACCGCCAGCTCGGCCGTGAGGTCATGGGCATCGTGCAAAGCGGATCGGTGTCGTGGCAGTTGGGGCGGCAAAGGGGCATAAGCCTCTAATCTGTTGTAGATGAACGCAGCCGCTCGAAACCAGCGATGAGGCTGTCGAGTCCGAAGTTGAACGCAGCATCCATGCCGTCTGTTTCCAACTCGTGAAACAGATCGTGCAGGAAGGACGACGGTGCTTGCTCGGACACATCTGGCCTGTCCGGAACTCTCTCATCGGCATCAGATGCCTGCTGCTCGAGAACGGAACCGACCACATAGTGACTGACCGCCCGGAGCGCCCAAACGGCGCGCTTCGGACAAAAGCCCTCCGCGCAGAGAAAGCGTATTTGCGTCTCGGCGGTGCCAAAATTCGGTTCTGTCGGTCGAGTGCCGGCATGGATACGCGCGCCGTCCCGATAAGAGAGCAACGCCGTTCTGAAGCTCAGGGCATTCTCTTTCAGGAACACCCGCCAGTCCTCATTCTCTTCGGGTAGCGAGCGGGTATGGCGTTCCGCCAGCATCGCCTCGGCGAGCGCATCAAGCAGCGCTCGCTTGTTCTGGAAATGCCAGTAAAGCGCAGGCTGCTGAACCTTGAGGCGTTCAGCGAGCTTCCGCGTCGTCAGGCTGTCCATGCCAACCTCGTTCAACAGCTCTAGCGCCGCCGCGATCACGGTGCCCTTGTCCAGTTTGGTCATTCACGTTCCTTCGCCAGTGCTTGACAATTTATCACCGATAAGTTATATTTCCATCTCCTTATCGTTGATAAAGTCGCTCCATTGAGCGGCGCTGGAGTTTCAGGTGCGCAGCTCTGCCATCATTGCCCTGCTGATCGTGGGTCTTGACGCCATGGGTCTCGGCCTCATCATGCCCGTCCTTCCGACGCTTCTGCGTGAGCTTGTGCCAGCAGAGCAGGTCGCTGGACACTATGGTGCCTTGCTGTCGCTCTATGCATTGATGCAGGTCGTCTTCGCGCCCATGCTTGGACAGCTTTCGGATTCTTACGGTCGGCGTCCGGTACTTCTGGCTTCTCTTGCAGGAGCCGCAGTCGATTACACGATTATGGCATCAGCGCCGGTCTTATGGGTGCTCTATATCGGCCGACTCGTGTCCGGCGTCACGGGCGCAACCGGAGCTGTAGCAGCCTCAACCATTGCCGATTCGACGGGGGAAGGTTCTCGCGCACGCTGGTTCGGCTACATGGGGGCCTGTTATGGGGCGGGCATGATTGCCGGGCCAGCACTTGGTGGCATGCTCGGTGGTATCTCTGCTCATGCCCCGTTTATCGCCGCCGCCCTTCTCAACGGGTTCGCGTTCCTGCTTGCCTGCATTTTCCTCAAGGAGACTCATCACAGCCATGGCGGGACCGGAAAGCCGGTTCGCATCAAACCATTCGTTCTGTTACGGCTGGATGATGCATTGCGCGGGCTAGGTGCGCTTTTCGCAGTTTTCTTCATTATTCAACTGATCGGCCAAGTGCCTGCAGCCCTATGGGTCATATATGGCGAGGACCGTTTTCAGTGGAACACCGCGACCGTTGGTTTGTCGCTCGCGGCGTTTGGGGCAACACATGCGATCTTCCAAGCGTTTGTTACCGGCCCGCTTTCAAGCCGGCTTGGAGAGCGGCGCACGCTGCTGTTTGGCATGGCTGCGGATGCGACTGGCTTCGTTCTTCTGGCTTTTGCCACGCAGGGATGGATGGTGTTCCCGATTCTGTTGCTGCTTGCCGCCGGGGGTGTTGGCATGCCGGCCTTGCAGGCAATGCTCTCAAACAATGTCAGCAGTAACAAGCAAGGGGCTTTGCAAGGAACGCTAACGAGCCTCACCAATCTAAGCTCTATCGCAGGACCGCTTGGCTTCACAGCACTCTATTCTGCCACCGCCGGGGCATGGAACGGTTGGGTTTGGATTGTCGGCGCGATCCTCTATTTAATATGTCTGCCAATACTACGCAGACCATTCGCAACTTCATTGTGATTTAGTCATGGCGATTTGGCATGCGTAGACTTAGGAGAAATGACGGATTAAATCTGTTGAGCAATCATCTCCTTTCGGGGCGAGTGCCAATGATGACCTTAGTTCACACTCTCGCTGTCGCCGAATATCTCAACTTCCGTCACGCCGCCAACGCGCTCGGCGTTGCACAGTCCAGCGTCAGCGCCCGCGTGAAGGCACTGGAAGAAGACCTCGGCATCCTCTTGTTCGAGCGTCATGCGCGCGGCGTTCGGCTGACCGAGGCCGGACGCCATTTCGTCGAGCGGATAGCCGTAGGTATTGACCAACTCGACCATGCGGTGAAAACCGCCGGCATGGCGGCAGCCGGAGAAAGCGGCCGGCTTCGTATCGGTATCCATGCCCTGATTCCGCATAGCTTCCTCGCAAAGCTGATCGGCCAATACCGCAAGGATTACCCCGATGTTGAAGTCGAGATCGCCGAAGGCCCGGCCCGTGAAGCGGTGGTGCAGCTTCGCGCCGGCAGGTTGGACGTGGCGTTCGTCGCGGGCACGCCCCAACCACCCGACTGCCATTCCCGTCGCACATGGACCGAACCGCTCTTGGCGGTGCTACCGGAACGGCATCCGCTCGCCAAGCGGTCAGCCGTCACATGGCCCGATTTGGCAGGCGAGACGTTCCTTGCGTATAGGAAGTTCAAACGCCCTTTTCGGGCAGTCTGCTGGGTAGGCGGCGGTCGCGCAAGCCCCGTTTTGGGCACGGATCGGACGTCTGTGAGTGGGATTTCGGCATCGCGGGGCCACGCAGCGGCGTTGTCAGCAGCCATGCTTCGCTGATTCCCGACAGCGGGCCGAGCGCCGCCCTGCGGATCGTGGCCGCATCGGCTCGGATTCCGGTTTCGCCGTCGGCTGTGCAGCCGGCAGATCGTCACGCGGCTTGCACTGGCGGCGCGCGCGCTGCGGGCCTGTAGTGCGCTTCTTCCCGCGCGCCGTGCTTCTCGAAGTGGGCGAGGATGGCGCGGATGGCGGTGGGTTCCTCGATGCTGGCGACGATCCGCACGGTGCCACCGCAGTGGACGCAGGCGGTGACGTCGATGGAAAAGACCCGCTTGAGCCGTTGCGCCCAGCTCATCGCACGGCGCTTCTCCTCGGGGCTGCGCGGCGCGTCGTGGGCGCTGACGTCCACTGGCGCCGCATCGCCCGCAGGCCGCTTGCCGCGCCCCGAGGGCGTCAGCTGCGCACGCAGGTTTGCATTCGGGGCGAATACGCCGTGGAAGCGGGTGAGATGCGCGCGAGGTGGCGGGACCAGCGCCGCCAGCTTGGCGATGAAATCCACCGGATCCCATTCCACATGCGTGGTGCCATTGCGCCACGGGGTCTTGAGCTGGTAACGCACCCTGCCCTGGAGCGCTATCGACAGCCGCTTCTCGCTGATCGCCGGGCGCGTGATGTAGCGGCACAGCTTTTCCAGCTTGTGGCTTTCGTGTGCTTCGGCCGCCACGCCGGCATGCAGTGAGAAGCCGCCGACCTTGCCGGCTTCGCCCTCCAGCGAACCGGCGTCACCGGGCAGCGTTTGCAGCGTGACGACCTTGCAGCCAGCGTCGCGGCCGGTGGCGATGCGGTAGGTGATCGAACTCATCCGCAGCCCATCCATGCTGTCGTCGCCTGCAGCGCTGTCTGCCAGGAAGGCCGATTCGCCCTCCCCTTCGAGCCAGCCTTTGCGCGTCAGGTGCCGACACACCCGGTGCGCGATGGTAGCTGCCAGCTGGGTCAACTGCGCGGTGGTGGGCGCACGGGCGCGGTGCAGGCGCAGTTCGCGCCGCGGCAGCTCGGTGGCTTCCACGTACACGCCGTCGAGCCACAGCATGTGGAAGTGGATGTTCAGGTTCAGCGCGCTGCCGAAACGCTGGATCAGCGTCACCGCGCCGCACTGGGCGCTGGCGCGGTCGATGCCGGCTTGATCGGCCAACCAGCCGGCGATCACGCGCTGCACGATGCCCAGCACCGGGCCAATGGCTTCTGGCTTGCTGGCGAACAGGAAACGCAAGGGGTACGGAAAGCTCAGCACCCATTGCCGCACAGGCCGCGGGCCGAACACCTCCTCGACCAGGTGCCGCGCACTCTCGGCCATGCGTCGCGCGCCGCAACTCGGGCAGAACCCGCGCTTCTTGCAGGAGAAGGCCACCAGCCTCTCTGCACGGCAGTGCTCGCACACCACCCGCAGGAAGCCGTGCTCGAGTACGCCGCAACGCAGGTAGGCATCGAACGCCTCGCGGACATACCCGGGCAGCGAGCGGCCCTCCGCTTCGATCCGTGCAATGAAGTCCGGGTAGTGCGCCTCTACCAACGCGTACAGCAGCGTGCGCTCGGGCGCGTGGCGCGCGTACCGCGAACCGGTGTGGGCGGACGGCAGTGGCGCGCATCCCGCGGCTTGCCGCCGGGATGTGGCGAGGCGCGGCACGCAGCGCTCCGGTGCGGGGACGGCTGCTCAGAGTTGCGCCTGTGTTCGCACGTTCGTATCGGTGCGTTCTGATCTTCGCGTCAGACATTGCCGCGGCGCGGGCACAACAAAAAGCCCGGCATCGCTGCCGGGCTCCGGCCCCGTCCTTGGGGCCTTGATGTCGGGTCGTTGCCGGGATCGGACCGCGCTGGCGCGGTCCGGTTCCCTGACGACCGGGCCAACCGGATCAGAAATCCATGCCGCCCATGCCGCCCATACCGCCAGCACCCGGCATGGCCGGCTCTTCCTTCTTCGGCACTTCGGCCACGACCACTTCGGTCGTGATCGCAAGGCCGGCGACGGAAGCGGCGTGCTGCAGGGCCGAGCGGGTCACCTTGGTCGGGTCCAGGATGCCCATGGCGATCATGTCGCCGAACTCGCCGGTGGCGGCGTTGTAGCCGTAGCTGCCTTCGCCGGCCTTGACGTTGGCCACGATCACGCTCGGTTCTTCACCGGCGTTGGCCACGATGGCGCGCAGCGGGGCTTCCAGCGCACGGCGGGTGATGGCGATGCCCAGGTTCTGGTCTTCGTTGATGCCCTGCCAGGGCAGATCCGTGCACAGCACCTTGCCGTAGAAGAACAGCAAGGCCGCCAATGCCTGACGATGCGTGGAGACCGAAACCTTGCGCTCGTTCGCCAGCCAGGACAGAAATGCCTCGACTTCGCTGCTGCCCAAGGTTGCCGGGTGA
>NZ_QPIB01000015.1 GCF_003671765.1 Xenophilus sp. E41
AAATGGCAAAAGGCAAGTTCGAGCGCACCAAGCCGCACGTGAACGTGGGCACGATCGGTCACGTGGACCATGGCAAGACGACGCTGACGGCGGCGATCGCCACGGTGCTGTCGGCCAAGTTCGGCGGTGAGGCCAAGAAGTACGACGAAATCGATGCGGCGCCCGAAGAAAAGGCACGCGGCATCACCATCAACACCGCGCACGTCGAGTACGAGACGCAGAACCGTCACTACGCGCACGTGGACTGCCCCGGCCACGCCGACTACGTGAAGAACATGATCACGGGTGCCGCCCAGATGGACGGCGCCATTCTGGTGTGCTCGGCCGCCGACGGCCCGATGCCCCAGACGCGTGAGCACATCCTGCTGGCCCGCCAGGTGGGCGTGCCCTACATCATCGTGTTCCTGAACAAGTGCGACATGGTCGACGACGCCGAGCTGCTCGAGCTGGTCGAGATGGAAGTGCGCGAGCTGCTGGACAAGTACGAATTCCCCGGCGACGACACCCCCATCATCCACGGCAGCGCCAAGCTGGCCCTGGAAGGCGACAAGGGCAAGCTGGGCGAAGAAGCCATCATGAAGCTGGCCGACGCGTTGGACACCTACATCCCCACGCCCGAGCGCGCGGTGGACGGTGCCTTCCTGATGCCGGTGGAAGACGTGTTCTCCATCTCGGGCCGCGGCACGGTGGTGACCGGCCGCGTTGAGCGTGGTGTGGTCAAGGTCGGCGAGGAAATCGAGATCGTGGGCATCCGCCCGACCGTCAAGACCACCTGCACCGGCGTGGAAATGTTCCGCAAGCTGCTGGACCAGGGCCAGGCCGGTGACAACGTGGGCATTCTGCTGCGCGGCACGAAGCGTGAAGAAGTCGAGCGCGGCCAGGTGCTGTGCAAGCCCGGCTCGATCAAGCCGCACACGCACTTCACCGCCGAGGTGTACGTGCTGAGCAAGGACGAAGGTGGCCGTCACACGCCGTTCTTCAACAACTACCGTCCGCAGTTCTACTTCCGCACGACCGACGTCACGGGCGCCATCGAGCTGCCCAAGGACAAGGAAATGGTCATGCCGGGTGACAACGTGTCGATCACCGTCAAGCTGATCGCGCCGATCGCCATGGAAGAAGGCCTGCGCTTTGCCATCCGCGAAGGCGGCCGCACCGTCGGCGCCGGCGTCGTGGCCAAGATCATCGA
>NZ_QPIB01000027.1 GCF_003671765.1 Xenophilus sp. E41
CTCCTACCGACGCCGCGAGCCTGATAGCCTCAGCCTTGAACTCCTGTGTGTACTGCCTCTTGGGCAGCTTGCCTTCTCTCATTTCGATTCTCCGTACCTCTGAAGTTATCAACTTCCTGCTGTACGTGAAATCGAGGCAGGGTCAATATCCGAACGCTGCTGGCCGCGATCACGCCCTTGCGGGACGGCAAGGGTATCGACATCCCGGGACCCGCCTTCCTGCGCAAGCTGCTGCTGAACAAGCTCGAAGGCACCGAGATCGCCGAACTGCTCAAGCAATACCACCTGATCTCGGATTGACGAGCATCGACGAGCCCGCCGATACGGGAGAGGCACGACATGGCCGAACAACCGAATCCTTCCGCCGCGGCCCCATCCCGCGGCGCCCATGCGCATCAGGGCCGAGCCGACGAGGCGGCTTCCCCTGTGCACGCCAAGGATCCGGTCTGTGGCATTTCGGTCGATCCTGCCACGGCGGCGCATCAGGTGGAGTACGACCACGCCGACTACTTCTTCTGCTCGGCTGGCTGCAAGGCGAGATTCGAGGCCGATCCGGCGCGCTATGCCGCTTCGGCCGCCCATGCCGACGGGCAGGCCGCAGGCCGTGACCGCCCGGCGCATCACGACCATTCGGCCCGGGCCGATGACCACCAGGGCGAATCCGCCCACCACCGTCACCCGATCCCGGCCGGCGCGGCAGCCGTGCCGGCAGGCGCGCTCTGGACATGTCCGATGCACCCGGAAATCCGCCGCGATGGGCCGGGAAGCTGCCCGATCTGCGGCATGGCGCTGGAGCCGCTGGTCGCTACGCGGGAGGGCGGTCCGAGTCCCGAACTGGCCGACATGGGCCGGCGTTGTGGATCGGCCTGGCGCTGGCGCTCCCCGTGTTCCTTCTGGAGATGGGCGGGCATCTGATCCCCGTGCTGCATCACCTGCTGCCGATGCGCGCGTCGGTCTGGATCCAGTGTGCGCTGGCCACGCCCGTGGTGCTTTGGGCGGGCTGGCCGTTCCTCCGGCGCGGCTGGGCGTCCATCCTCGAGCGCCACCTCAACATGTTCACGCTGATCGCCATGGGCACTGGGGTGGCCTGGGGCTACAGCGTGGTGGCGACGCTGGCACCGCAGATCTTTCCCGACGCCTTCCGCGCCGCCGACGGGACGGTGGCCGTCTATTACGAGGCCGCCGCGGTCATCACCGTGCTGGTTCTGCTGGGACAGGTGATGGAGTTGCGCGCGCGAGAGAAGACCTCCGGCGCGATACGAGCGCTGTTGAACCTCGCACCGAAGACGGCGCGGCGCATCAACCCGGACCGCGAGGAAGATATCCCGCTGGACGCGGTCGCGATCGGGGATCGCCTGCGGATCCGTCCCGGTGGACGGTACGGTCGAGGATGGGCGCTCGTCGCTCGACGAGTCCATGCTGACGGGCGAGTCGATGCCGGTGACGCGCGCGGTCGGCGACCACGTCGTGGGCGGTACGCTGAACCAGACCGGCGCGCTGGTCATCCGTGCCGACAGGATTGGACGCGAGACCATGCTCGCCCGCATCGTGCAGATGGTCGCCGACGCACAGCGCTCGCGCGCGCCGATCCAGCGCTTGGCCGACCAGGTCGCGGGCTGGTTCGTGCCCGTCGTCATTGGCGTGGCGCTGCTGGCATTCGTCGCGTGGGGGGCGTGGGGCCCGGAACCGCGCCTGGCGCATGGCCTGATCGCCGCAGTTTCCGTCCTCATCATCGCCTGCCCCTGCGCGCTCGGGCTGGCCACGCCGATGTCGATCATGGTCGGCATCGGCAAAGGCGCGGCCGCGGGCGTGCTGATCAAGAATGCCGAGGCACTCGAACGGATAGAGAAGATCGACACGCTCGTGGTCGACAAGACCGGGACACTGACCGAAGGCAGGCCCGCGGTGACCGCGATCGTCGCGGCCGAGGGGTTTTCGGAAGAAGCGATCCTGCGCCTGGCCGCGGCCGTGGAGAAGGCGTCTGAACATCCGCTCGCACGGGCGATCGTGGCGGCGGCGGAAGCACGAAAGCTGGCGATACCGGCCGTGGCAGACTTCGATTCGCCGACCGGCAAGGGCGCGCTGGGCACAAGCGAGGGAGAGCGCATCGTCCTGGGCAACGCCGCCTTCCTGGAGGAACACGGCGTGGATGCCGGCGCACTCGCCCGCCAGGCCGATGAGCTGCGCCAAGACGGCGCCACGGCGATCTACATCGGGATCGACGGCCGCGCCGGCGGCATCTTCGCGATCGCCGATCCCATCAAGCCGACGACCCAGGAGGCGCTGAAGGCGCTGCATTCCGAAGGCGTCCGCATCGTCATGTTGACCGGCGATAACCGTGTCACCGCCGAGGCGGTCGCCCGCCGTCTGGGCATCGACGAGGTCGAGGCCGATGTACTGCCGGATCGCAAGGCCGCCGTGGTCGAGCGCCTCAAATCGGAGGGGAAGGTTGTGGCCATGGCCGGCGACGGGGTGAACGATGCGCCCGCGCTGGCCGTGGCGGATGTCGGGATCGCCATGGGGTCAGGCACGGACGTGGCGATCGAAAGCGCAGGCGTAACGCTGCTCAAGGGCGACCTGAACGGCATCGTCAGGGCGCGCCGCCTCTCGCGAGCGACGATGGCCAACATCCGCCAGAACCTCGTCTTCGCCTTCGTCTACAACGCCGCCGGCGTTCCGATTGCGGCCGGTGTGCTGTACCCGGTCTTCGGCCTGCTTCTGTCACCGATCATCGCCGCCACCGCCATGGCGCTGTCCTCGGTCAGTGTGATCGGCAACGCTCTTCGATTGAGGACGACAAAGGTTGCGTGAAGAACTGATCTGACTCGCTGTGCCGCTCCTGGGCTTACCACCGCATAGCGCCTACGTGGCACCTAGCCTAGAAAGCGGCAAGAGCAAGCCACGGTCGGAATCTGGCCTAACCGATTGCCCCACAAGACCTTTCGCGCCGCCGCATGTCCGCACTCAAAACTTGACAGCGGACATTTTTCAGGCCTTCGATCTCGGCACGGATTTCCTTGCGCGCGACGCGCGCGATCTCGGCCTTCAGGGCGGATGCGATGTTCGTCATGGACGCGCATTCTGAACCTCTTAGCTGGCGATCTTCAAAATCGCGTTTTGCCCACGGGTGCCGGGTTGCGCATAACGCGCAGAGAGAAAGAGGAGCTGGCGGTGCCAGCTCCCCGATGGCGTCAACGGCCGATGCGGCGCAACGCGGCCTGCCAGAGCCCGGTATTGAGCCGGACGTTCTCTCGGATCGCGCGAATGCCACGCGTGTGCATGGCGCGGCCTTGGGCCGTGCGGCCGAGGAGCCCACCGCGCAGCACGTGCTCCTGCACGGCATTGAAGGTCCGCCAGACATCAGCGCCAACGTCGGCCAGCCGGCGACGCTCGAGCAGCTGCGCTGGCTGCACTGGTGGCTCGGTGGTCGCCGGGAATCGCAGTGCGAGTGCTTCGCGCGCGAAGTCCAGCTGCTGTCCGTCGGTCAACGTGGTGGCCCGCATCGCCTCGACGGCATCGCCCACGCGCGAGAAGTCGCGTGTGATGCGCTTCGCCGCCTCGACCACGTTGGCCACAACGTTGCCGCAATGGCCCACGTGCACCAGGCCGAAGTCGCCGAAGCCCGTGAGCATGCAGTTGGTGCACACGGGCCGATAGAGTCCAGCGCGCAGCTGGTAGGCGCTGCGCCCGTCGTGCGAGTTGATGAGCACGATCTCGCCGAGCACGTCGTCCAGCGAGAGCAGGTCGACCACCGGCTGGAAGTGCAGCATGTGCCGTGCGTGAGCGCCCTGCCCCGCGCGTGAGCGCGTCTGCACGGCGGCGGTTGGCGCGAACCCCGCGTCCATGAGCGCAGAGAGGATGTCGCGCGCGCTGATGAAGACGTAGCGGGGACCGGTCGTGTCGGCGGCCTGGTCGGCGAAGGCCGCGGGCGCCAGACGCGCTACATCCTGCAGCGAGAGCGAGGAACGGGCCGCCCACGCGTGCGAGGACGAGGGCAAGTTGAGCGAAGAGGCGAAAGTCATGGTGGACTCCAAATGGCACAGGCGGGATTGCCTGCGTCGCCCCTGGACCACGCGGCAGCGCAGCGCTCCAGGCCGCCGCAGGCGCACGGCACGTGCCGAGCACGCGCAGCGTGCGCAGGGCCTTGAACGCGAGAACCGAGTGGTACCGTGAAGGCACACAGGCAAGCACCCTCCCCCACCCTGATCAGAACGAGCCGAAGGCGAGTCGGTGCGGTCTTGCATGCACGGGCCGCGAGCGCGGGCCGCTGGAGATGGCGTTGAAAAAAGTCGCCGGCGTTGCCGGCGGCGCGCAACGAAGGACTCAGGCCTGGATGCGACCGGCCGCCCGGGCCGTGGCCGCATACGCGCTGACGGTCTGCGTCGCGCGGAAGCCCGCGTCCTGCTCGATCGGCAGTCGCAGAGGCCCACGGATCTCCGCGAGCTCATCAAGGCAGAAGAAGCCCATCTCCGGGCATCCCAGGCCCAGGTCGGCAAGGCCGAAAGCCATGGACGGCGTGTCCGGGTCGATCTCCGTGAGCAGCCAGGTCGCACCCGCGTCGGGCGTGAAGAGCTTGACCAACGGCTGCGGATCGAACAGCTCATCGCGTTCTTGGAAGGCCCGCGACAGCCGGCCGTTGGCCATCAGCAGCTGGACCTGTTTGTCGGAGAGGAAGGAATACGAGGAAGTCATGACGCGCTCCTGGAAGGAATCGGGCGGGATTGCCCGAGGACCGTCCTTGGTCACGCCGCAGCGCAGCGGTCAAGGCTCGAAGACGGCCGCAGGCCGCCAGCGCGCATCGCGCGCGCAGGCCTTGACGGCGAGAACGGTGTGGCACCCTCCAGGTCACGCAAGCTCGCCCCACCGTCCCCGGTCCCAACACGAGGCGAAGCGAGAAGGCCGCTCTCGCCAACGCACGCGGACAGCCGGTCCGCCAATGAAGTTCTCGCGCGCAGCGCGCTGACCGCGGAAAAAACAAGAAGGGGCCGGGGCCCCCGCTTCAGACCAGCCCGCGTTCGGCGAACGACACCGTGCGCGTGCCGGCGACGACGATGTGATCGAGCACCCGAACGTCCACAAGCGCCAGCGCTTCTTTCATCGTGGTGGTGAGCACCTCGTCGGCCCGCGAGGGTTCCGGCACGCCACTGGGGTGGTTGTGCGCCAGGATCACCGCCCCGGCGCCGACATTCAGCGCTTCGCGGAGGACTTCCCGCGGGTACACGCTCGTCTGGGTGAGCGTGCCGCGGAACAGGTCCTTGGCAGTCAGCAGTTGATGCTGTGCATCCAGGAACAGCACCACGAAGCTCTCGTACGCCTGACCTGCGAAGTGCAGGCGCAGGTAGTCCTTAACGGCCGCCGGCGTATCGAAGACCGTCGCCACACGCATCGGCTCCGCGAGCGTCTCCTGGGCCAGCGCGAGCCCGGCCGCGAGCAGCCGGTAGGACGAATGCGTGGACTCGCGTGCGAGGCTCGAGAGCTTGAGCAATGAACGCCCGCATCGCTCGTAGGCCTGCGTGGCTTCGTCGCCGAGGAACAGGCGCAGGTGGTCGACGACGCGTTGCTCGATGGAGGAATAGTCGGTCATGGAGGGCACTCCTGGAGTAGGCGCAAGCGGGATTGCCTGCGGGCCCCGGACCCACCCCATCGCAGCGCAGCGCTCAAGGCCGCCAAAGGCGCACGGCACGTGCCGAGCACGCGAAGCGCGCGAAGGGCCTTGAACGCGAGAACGATGGGGTAGCGTGAAAGCACACAGGCCAGCCCGCCCTTTCCACAACCCCCCCTGGGATCTCCACACGAGGCGCAGCGAGTCGGTGCTCGCAGGGTGACCCGCGGCCCCGTCGGGCCGCGCTGAAGGAGCATTCGCGCACAGCGCGCATCCCGGACTTTCTGGCTGTGCAGAGCACGCACGGCTTTGGCTGCAGGGCGATGGCCAGGAGATCTACGGCGCCGTCGATTACGTGTTGACCCTCCTATCATTTGGGCAATGAGTTCCGCCCTGCCCGCCCGCGAAAGCCTCACCGTCGAGTTCAAGAGCGATCGCGCCCAACTGTCCGGCAGGGCGCTGGTGGAGGCCATCGTCTGCTTGGCGAACGGCGCAGGGGGGCGAGCTATGGCTGGGCGTCGAGGACGACGGCACACCGTCAGGTCTGCATGCCGCTCACGCCGAACTGGCCAGCTTGGCGGGGTTGGTCGCCTCGAGGACGTCGCCGCCGCTGGCGGTGAGGGATGCCGGCTAGCTGGCGGCGCAGGGTCATCGTCGCTCGACGTTCTACACGCTCCCTCAAGGATCTGCGAACCTGGATTGAAGTCGGTTTTTTGGGGTGGTTTGAGTTTCCTTAAGACCGGATTCCCAATTGGGTCAACAACTTAGCGCCACTTTGGGGACAACTTTGGGGTTGCTTTGGGGTTGCTTTGGGGTTGCCTTGGGGAAATCTGAATTGGATGCTTCCACCGTTTCAGCTGTCGTCACGCCTGAGTTGCGTGAGCGTTCAGCTATCCCATCTTGAACAGCCCAGGTGCCTCGGACGAGGGTGCCCAACAACTCGAACAGGTGGGGAAGTATGCAACTCAATTCCAAGAGGCGCGTGCACGGCGCGGACTTCAAGCCGCAGTGCTTGGCCGAGGGCCAGCAACCCCGGCGTATCGGTGGCTGCCATCGCGCTGGCCCATGGCCTGGACGTCAACGCTCAACGCGTGGCGCTCCAGAAGCATCGCCCAGCAGGAGCCCACAGCCGCACGTGCATGAAGGAACGACTACCGTTCACGGCGCCTGCCATTATCTCCGGTGGGCTGGACGCCGGACAAGCCCGCCCGGTGATCAACCCCGCTGCGGTCAGTCATCCGGGGAGGCGTTTCGTACTCGCTCCCCAAGCAGCGGCCATGAGCTCAATGACTTCGGAGGCCCTAGGGGCGTTCGCAAGTCGCAAAGGCCCAGGTGTGGCCCGGCACGCGTCACGCACCTGGGTCGCTTAGTCGACGTCTGCGTGCGGGCGCGCGGCGGCGAGTTGGTGCGCGAAAGCGTTGGTGCGCAGGTAGCGCTGGCGGACAAGCCAGGCGAACAGTCCATGGAGGATTACCAGCGTCTGCCGTCTGGCGGCAGGTGAGAGCGGTCCCTCGAAAGGGCGCCACCGAGGTGACCATCGAGGGCTGCCGCGCGGGCCGCACCACGTCTCCGGCGGCGCCGCGACGAACGCGAGGTAGTGGTCGGCGTCCTTTGCGTCGATCGATGCCAGGGCATTGCCGCGCACAAGAAGGCACCAGAGCAACAAGCGCTCCGCCTCTTTGCGGTAGCTGCGCTGGGTTGCGGTGAGCGCCGGCGCGCCCTCCCCGCCCTGCCCATGCGTTGCAGCCTTGGAATAGATCCACTGCTGGATTGCTTCGACGTCGTTGCCAAGGCCCGGCAGGGCACCGGCCTCACGGTTGCTGCCGTCGCGGCCATCCAGCGAGGCTGGAACGACAAGCTTCTCCAGAGGGCGCAGTGCCGTGGCGGGTAGGACCAGCGTCGCCTTCAGCGCCGCAGGCAGGCGGGCCCAATCGTCCAGGGCGAACGGGCTGAACTCGAGGCCCAGTTGGGAAAGGTGGTCGCGCAGCCAACCTGCCACGTAGGCGGCCTTGTGCGCGCCGACCCCGGGGCAGCCACGCCACCAGGTTCCTCCTTGGGCGTTCATGCGCGCCACAAGGTCGCCCAGGGTCACCAAGCCACCCTGGGCGAGCCGGCGTGACAGGCGAGGCGAGAACCATGCGTCGATCGGGTCCGTGGCCCTGGGCTCGTGGATGACCAGATGCTCCAGCCATCGCAGGGCGTCCAACTGACGCTCCACCACGCGCGCGCGCCGTCTTGATGCGCCTCGTGCCTGCGTCGGCGAGACACGTGACGCATCCGGATAGGCGGCCAGGTAGGCCTCGAGCTGCTCCTCTTCCGAAAAGTCTTCCAGGCCTTGGGCGTGGGCAAATTCGGCTAGTGCAGGCAAGGCCTGGGCGGCGCGCTCGACGACGCGAGACGAGTCAAAGAGGATGAGCCGTGCGGTACCTGGTCGGTTCTCGCGCCGGGCGGCCGCAGCGAACGAATCCTTGATCCATGCAATCGTGCGTTGGACCTGCCGGCGATCTCCACCTTCCCCTTCTGCAGCGAGGTACCGGTCCCAACTCGCTTTCGCGTCCATGCCCTGTATGAGCGCTCGCATGAAAGCGAAATGGCCTGCATGCATCCGCTTGACGGTCGGGTGGGATGGCGATGCTGCCGAAGGCGCGGGCATAGGCTGTCGCAGTCTGCCGCGTGATCTGTCGGCGCTCATCGATGCAAGGCGTCCCATGTGGGCACCTCGGCGTCATGCCGACTATCAGGCCACGGCCTTAATAATCAAGGGCCGCATTTTATGCTGTCGCAAGCATCCTTTTGGCTTGGCCTTCGTTAAAAGTTTCGCTGTGACAATGAGTTAGGTAGCGACCTGGGTGCCAACTCTTGTTTGAAGTCGGCGCGCTATATCTCTCAAAGTGGTGCGCTCCCGCCGGAGCACGGTGGGCCTGCGCGCGGCGAGCGCATGCACGGGAGCTTCTGCCCGGGTGGCTACCAGTGCGCCGGCTTGCTTGCGGGCTTCTTTTTGGTCGACACATGGGGCGGCAACTGGCTTGCCGCCAATTCGACATCCAGGATGTGATGGCGGACCCAGTGCGCCTGCGCCGTGAGGCGCTTGTTGGAAACAATGCCCTGTCCCTTCGCATGAGGCGCGAGTGGCATTACCAAGCCGATGCGCACGTGCGGCGCATCACGCCGAACAAGCTGAAGCGCCGGCTCGACGTCCGAATCGTTAGAGCAGACAACGACCTGATCGACGTCACCTCGCGCCGCGTCCCGGTAGATCGTCAACGCCAGTTGCACATCAGTGAGCTTCTCTTCGATCATCCAGACGCTCTGTCGTCGCGCTTTGCTCGGTGGGAGGCCTGTTTCGTGCGTGGGCAGCGAGGTGGGCTTGAAGATGTGAAAGCCCTGAATGATCTCGATCAAGCCTGGCTCGCGCGCGGCAAGCGCGCGCAGGTACTGGGTCTGCGCCTCTTCCGAGGCCTGACCGTGCCGGGCGTAGTTCGCCTTGATGGGGGCGGTGAAATACTTAATGGCCTTGACGGTGGCGGCAGGATCCTGCACCCGGAGGATCTCTCGAAACAAGGCCGCGACGTCCAGCCACTTGTGTGCCGTGCCCTGCAAGCGAGAGTAGTAGAGGTTGTAGCCGTCGATGTAGATCGCTGTTTTCATCCGCGGAACCTGAGCCACAAATGAAAAGACCACCCGAAGGTGGTCTTTTCGCCCCAAGCGGGAGCCAACTGAATGACACCACGAGGGGATTGTGGAACCATTCTATCTGAACTGGACAATCGCCGTCAGCACAACGAACAGAGCAGCGCCCAAATCCCAACGGATCTCACACAAGGATGCAAGCACTCTACTCTGCCGCCGGGGCAAGCTGCTGCAGCGCGTCCTCCAGGGCACGAAGTAACTGCGCTCGTGGCGCGGAGGCAAGCGCGGCGGGGATCAACTGCAGGGAGATGGCGCCGTCCCTGGCACGCACGGCCTTCCCAAGGTGGATGTCGCCAGTCTTGAGCGTCAGGCGATCCTCTTTGCGCCCGGCTGATGCGCTGTCTAGCAGGCGTTCAACCACGGCCGACGCCGAAATACCCTGCCCTCTCAACTTCTCGGCGCGCTTGAGGACGCCGCGTCGATCCGCTTCGAGTGCCACATTGATCTTGTCGGCGTGCCGATGGGTGATCTCAAGCGGGCTGCGAAAGCATTCGACGATCGCTTCGGGCAATTGAGCGACCGTCAATGCCTTGCGCACCCAGGTGTGGCTCACCCCGAGATATTCGGCCAGACGGCGTTGCGCGGGAAAAAGGCCCTCCTCCAAGGCGCGGTGGTACATCTGGCCCTGCTCGTAGGGCGACAGATCTGCTCGCTCGCGGTTCTCCCGATCCATCGCCGCAAACAGCTCCAGGTCGTTGAGATCTCCCTCCCAAATACTTGCAAGGACGGGTATGCCGAGCTCGAAACAAGCACGATGCCGGCGATGCCCGAACACGAGCTCGTACCGACCCGGCTCCTCAACGATTGGGCGCACCAAGATCGGCTGCACGTTGCCGCCGGCCGTCTCGATGTCGTTCTTCAGGCCGGCGAAGGCCGGGGTTGAAAAGGACATGTCGTGGCGGTTCGCCCAACGGCTGGCACGAACTGATGCCGGATCGAGCTTGCGCACCGGCATCGCGCCGTCGAATCGGCTCAGCTTGTCGCGCAGGCTCGTCAATTCGCCCTCGACCTCGCGCATTTGACCCCGGAAGGCAAGCATTTGGCCAGGACCGGTTCGAGGCATCACGCTAGGCGCGCGCGCCGGTGGAAACCTAGTTTCCAGGGCGGGGGTGCCAGCTGCAGGCGGCAATGTAGGTGCAGCCGACGCAGCGGCGTCGTCGGCCGACGCGACCGCTGGCGCGTCGACGGGCAGCCGCAGGTCGGCGGTGAGATCTTCCAGACGCTTACGGGTGCTGGCCATGGGTGTATTCCTCCGTGGAAACCTGGTTTCAAATCTTGCTCGTTCAAAGGGATGGCGGCAAATGGCTGCCTTGGGGCAGGTCGCCAAGACGCCATTAGTTGCGGACCAGGCCGCACGCCCCGCGGCGCCGTCGCCGTCGCTTCGCTTCAAGCACCGCGAGCGGGGGAGGTCGAAGGGCAGGAGCCGGAGACAGCACGCGCAATCGCCGCGCGATTGGAAACCAGGTTTCCAATCTGACGGGGCACGGGGCGTCGCGCGCACGAAGGATCGGCGCGCCGGCAAAGGACGCTTGGCAGTGCCGACGACTCCATCTAGGGTTAGGCTGCCGCGGCGCGACATGGAAACCTGGTTTCCAGCCGCCGGCATCATGGAACATTTCCGGCCGGCTCGGCCCAGGCGCCCACCACGGATTGCTCGACCAGATCGACGAACGCGTCGTATGCATCGGCCGCACGCTTGTAGGTCTTAGCAGATCCCTCGTATTTCTGGACGTCGTAGATGGTCGCGAATTCCGCCGCCTTGTTGCTGGTGACGCTGGTCTTCGGAATTTCCACGGGCAAGGTGTACTCCCCGTAGGTGGCTTGAATCCAGCTGCGCACGGCCGGCATGGCTGGATCGGCAGAGTCGACGCGACTCAGAAGGACGTGAAGAAAGTCGAAGTTCTTCCGATGCTGCCCCTTGGACTGGCCATCGAGGTTGGCGCCCAGGTCGGCCAGCAACGCCCAGAACTGCGCCGACGAAGCGAAGTCCAGCCCGGACGGGGGGACGGGAACGACGATGCCGTTTGCTGCCCAGAGCGCGTTGATTGTCACGTACGACAGAGAAGGGGGCGTGTCAATGACGATCACGTCGTACAGATCCCGGACACTATCCAGACCCACGTTCAGGACATTCCAGAATTCCGCGTCACTCTGCTGCATCTGACGAGCGGGCAGGGCGAACTCGGCCGAAAACAGGAAGGGGGCAGCCGCCACGAGATCGATGCCATCCCAATACGTGGACCGGATGGCATAACGGATGTCGGACTCGGAGCCGTCGCACAAAGGCGCAATAGTCATGTCCTCGCTGACCTCGGCCTCCGGCAGGAGGCCATGCAGCGTGGTCAGCGAACCCTGCGGGTCGGTGTCAATCGCCAGCACCCGATGACCGCGCATACTTAGGCCTTGCGCCAATACCATAGAGGTGGTCGTCTTGGCCACGCCGCCTTTGAAGTTGCCCACAGCGATGGTGATGGCCTTCTTGCCTGCGGGACGCATCTTGTCCGCGCGATAGGTTCGCGCCCAGGCCTGTAGCTCCGCGAGTTCAAAGATCCGCTTGCCACCGGTCGGCGTCAACCGCCCGGACGGCAGGTCGTCCTTGGAGATGCGATAAGCGACGTGGGCCTTGTCAACGCCGCACAAGGTCGCCAGCTGTGCTGTGCTGAAAGTCGGTGGAGTCTTGCGGGCCTCGGGGGCCAGGAGCCGACTCCGGATCTGCTCGATCATCGAGCCAGCACGGGTGGCTAGGCTGGCGATCCGGGCCATGTCGATGACCGGACGGACGGGGGAGGGCGGTGCGCTGGAAACCTGGTTTCCAGTTGACGGGGGAGGGGCGGAAGCCATGTCGAGCAACGAGTCTGAGTCAACGGATTTAAGTGATTCTATGGAAAAATGGTGAATCTATGTTCCCCTATCAATCCGTCGGAAACTGATCGACGCCAACTGTGAGTGCGAATGGGAAACCACAGCCCATGCGACTGAAAAGCGTTGCATCTGTGCTACCGGCACCCACTCCCAGCATCACGTTCGGCGCAAGATTCGACTCTTCGCAGCCCCTACGTGGTCGCTTTGAAGACGCGCAAGCGCCAATCGGTTGCCAGTTCCCCTATCCACTCACGCCAAATCCCAGTGGCACTCACAGATTCACCCGTTGAACCCCATCCAATCTCACATCAAACCCCAACGGCGCTCACATTGAATCCCAACCGCACTCACGTCCCCACACGTAAGTGCTTGTCACCATAAAGGATTCTCGGGTTTCAATGTATTCAATGTCATCAAGTGTTCCATTCAAAATCACAAGGCGGCAGCAAACTCATGTGATTTGACTAATTCACATTTCTGTCCGAAGATGCGCCACCTCACGACACATTCGAGCGATGGACGACAGCGCACGTCCCCCACACCAGCGAACCGCCAGGCCGCCCGAAGAGCAGACGGTGGCCAAGGCCAACGAAGCAATCGCCATTCGACCGAAGCGAGGACGCCTGACGCTTCTGTCTCGCCGGATCTACAACGCGCTGCTGTACCACTCCCAGCGTCAAGGCGTCGATGAACCCGTCTACCGTCTCGCTCTGAGTGAACTGATTGGGGACGCCCGCTTCAACTCCAACAACACCGAGCTCTTGAAATCCCATCTGCGGGACATGCAGGCGACCACGATCGAATGGTCCACCAGTGCCGCAGGCCAGCGCCGGTGGATATCCTCACAACTGCTCGGCACCGTCACGATCGAGGAGCAGGGCAGGGGGAGGCCCACGATCGTGAGTTGGCGCTACCCTGAGGAAATCAAGGAGCGATTGGTCAAGCCTCACCAGTACACACGGGTGCTGCTGGAGATCAGTGGGCAGATGCGCAGTTACTCGGCTGCTGTGCTCTACGAAATCGGCGCCCGATACCTCACCTCGCCCGGGCGACTCACCATGCGCGAGGATGTCATTTGGTGGGCAGCGGTCCTCACTGGGCGCAGCGACATCACAGAGGTCGATTACCGTTTCCTCAAACGCGACGTGATCAGTAAGGCGCTCGCCGAAGTGGACGCGTTGTGCGAGGACTTCAGCCTTGAGCTCATCGAGCATAAACAGGGCCGAAAGATCGAGGAGATCCAGTTTCGTGTCATCCCGCGCATGCAACAGCGCATCGGCGACGTCGACAACACCCAGCGCAATGTTTTCGACCTAGAACTCGTTGGCAAGTTGATTGAACTGGGCATCAAGCAGGACGAAGCGCAGGACCTCTATGCCACCACGGACGAGGGACAGTTGCGCGCCACGATAGACCACGTGCACCAGAGGCTGCGAAATGCCACGCTTGCGCCATTGAAGTCAACCGCGGCGTATTTCAAGGATGCGTTGCGTAAACGTTATTCGGGCATCAAGTCCTCCCCCCCGGCCGAGCTCCCTGCGCCGCTCTCAACTGCCAGGCCAATGGCCAAGCTCTCGGACGCCGAGCGCATGCGCCGGTTGCGAGAGATGTGGGAGAACGACCGGATGAAGCGCGCCCGCGAGATGTTTCGGGAAATGCCTCAGGGCCAGCAGGATCAGTGGCGCACGAAGTTCGAGGAGTCCGCGCTCGAAGCACTGGCTCCGCCGATCGCTCGTGCCTGGCGGCGCGACGGCCCGGCCAGTCGCGTCGCAGGTACGAGCTTTTTTCGTTGGCTTGCAATCGAAACCTGGCCTGAGCAACCGACGGATAAGGTGTTGCTTGACTTTGCGCTTACCCAAGGCGTCACTGGCCTGTAATCCACGCCCGCAGGCAACCGTGTGGAGAACCAGATCCGACCGATCTCGCTCGGAAGATAGAACTGGCTGTTTGCCGGCACTTGGGCGCTGATCAGCGAGCTGAGGCCATCATGAGCCCGGCGCACTGGGCACGCCTGAATGGCAATGAGCCCATGCATCCTGATAGATGTCGAGCGGCTGGTCACGCCCCGGCCGGCGAATCGCAGAGCTGCTGCCGCATTGCTCGAAAAAGCGGCAACCTTCTCAGCTCAGGCCTTCGTCGCGATGGGTCACTGCGCGATCACCAAAAAGTTCACGGCACACCGAGGTTGGACTGCTGTCGTGCAACGGGTGTCCGGCGGGGGAGTCCTCCTCGGCGAGCTGGCGGCGAAACGGGTGGCTTTTGCGATCCATCAGCGCGCCTTCGACCTCGAAGAGGCCGTCCGGGCGCTCGAAGAAGCGCAGGGCGATCGAGCGGTGATGCAGCAGCTGGCGTTCTGCCGATGGGAACGGTGGGGCGTTTTCGACCATGTTCAGAAGCAGTTTGGTGAGTCGCCTAGGCATCTGCTGCAGCAGCAAGAGCCGTAGACCATCGCGACTCCGATGACAGTGAACACGACTGCACCAGTCGCGCAGCAAGCGGCTGCCATGCTGCCAGCGAATCATTCGCACACATTCAGGTTTGCCCTTCGTGGCGTTGCGCTTGCCGAGTGGAGTGAAAGGCGCAATCAATGTGCCGCACCAGTCTTCGCTTCGTTGAGGAGTAGCCAGGGCGTCCGGTCAATTGGCCTGAGACCTGATCAGAGGACAACCGCTGCTTTGGGTCGGAAGCGGTCACCGCCTGGCACCAGGTCGAGTGACCGCAACCAGTCTTAAGCGGTCATGGATCGCTACCGGAAATCTCGGCTTGTCGCCCGCAGCCGCCCGAGCAGCTGGTCGTGGTTGACCAGCTTCTGCGCCACCAGCGAGTACACGCCTTTTTCCGCCTGCCAAATGCCTTGGACGCTCAGAAGCATCGAGCCGCGTAGCGCCTGTCGCTGCGCTGCCGCCACGCTCGGCCAGACGATGATGTTCACCGTGCCGGTCTCGTCCTCCAGCGTCGCGAAGATCACGCCGCTAGCGGTGCTGGGCTGCTGCCGGTGCGTGACGATGCCGCTCGCCCGGACCTGGTCCCGGTCCTTTGCTGTGTGACGCAGCTCCTCGGCGGTGCGGATGCCCATCCGCGACAACTGCGGCCGGAGGAGGGCGAGCGGGTGGCGGCGCAGTGTGAGGCCCGTGGAGGCATAGTCATCCACGATGTCCGCGCCTTCAGTCGGAGGGCGAAATTCGGTGTGCTCCTCGATAGCGGGCGCATCTTTCAATAGCTGGGTCGGGCGCGTCTCGACCCCGATAGCTTCCCAGACCGCGTTGGGCCGATGGCCAGCCAGCGAGCGCAGCGCGTCTGCGCCGGAAAGGCAGCGCAGATCGTGTGCGTCGAGCTGCGCGCGGCGCGCGAGGTCCTCGACGCCCGTGAAGGGGCCGGCCTTGCGCGCCTGGACAATGCGCATCGCGGCGCCCTCTCGCATCCCGATGACCTGGGCCATGCCCAGGCGTACCGCGCGGATCGGCTCTACGAAGGTCGCATCCCAGCGCAGGTTTGCCTCTCCTTGCGCCGGTTCCTCCAGGGTGGATTTCCAGTCGCTGGCCGTGACGTCCACCGGGCGCACCACGACGCCGTGCTCCTTGGCATCCCGCACAAGCTGCGCCGGCGCGTAGAAGCCCATCGGTTGGCTGTTGAGCAGGCCGGCCAGCATGGCATCGGGATGGTGGCGCTTGATCCAGCAGCTCACGTACACCAGCAGGCCAAAGCTCGCCGCGTGGCTTTCCGGGAAGCCGTAGCTGCCGAATCCTTCCACCTGTTTCGAGATGCGGTCCGCGAAATCCTGCGTGTAGCCCTTGGCCAGCATGCGCTTGACCAGCTTCTGCTGGTGCGGGGCGAGCCCACCCTTGCGCCGCCAGGCGCCCATCGCCCGGCGCAGCTGGTCGGCTTCGCCGGCCGTGAAGTATGCCGCCAGCATGGCGATCTGCATCACCTGCTCATGGAAGAGCGGGATGCCAAGCGTGCGCTCGGTGGCGACCTTGATGTCGTCACTGGGGTACTCGATGGCTTCCTCACCGGCGCGGCGGCGCAGGTAGGGGTGCACCATGCCGCCCTGGATGGGCCCAGGCCGGACGATGGCCACCTGGACCACCAGGTCGTAGAAGCGCTCGGGCTTCAGGCGCGGCAGCATCGTCATCTGCGCCCGGCTCTCGATCTGAAAGACGCCCACGGTGTCCGCCTTCTGGATCATGGCGTAGGTGACGGGGCACTCGGCCGGCACGTCCTGCATGCCGACAGGGCGGCCGCGCTTATCGGCGATGAAGTCCAGTGCCCGGTGGATTGCGCTGAGCATGCCCAGGGCCAGGACGTCCACCTTGATGAGGCCCAGGGCATCGAGGTCGTCTTTGTCCCACTGGATGACGGTGCGGTCTTCCATGGCGGCGTTCTCCACCGGTACCAGGCGGCTGAGCTTGTCCCGGGCGATGACGAAGCCGCCCGTGTGCTGGCTCAGGTGCCGAGGAAAGCCTCGGATAGCGTTGGCGATCGCCAGCCACTGGCGCACCCTCCTGGCCCGGGGGTCCAGCCCGTTCTCGACCAGGCAGGCATCGCAGATCCAGCTCTGGCCCTCGATGCCATAGGCGGTCTTGGCCAGACGCTCGACCAGGTCGAGCGGGAAACCCAACGCCTTGCCCACATCCCGGAGCGCGGACTTCGTGCGGTAGGACGTAATCACGCCAGTGAGGGCAGCGCGATGGCGGCCGTACTTGCGGTAGATGTATTGCATCACCTCTTCACGCCGCTGGTGCTCGAAGTCGATGTCGATGTCCGGCGGCTCCCGCCGCTCCACGCTGATGAAGCGCTCGAAGAGCACGTTCATGCGGCCGGGGTCGACCTCGGTCACGAAGAGGCAGTAGCACACGGCCGAGTTGGCCGCTGAGCCGCGGCCCTGGCAAAGGATCCCTTCGTCGCGCGCGAAACGCACGATGTCCTCGACCGTCAGGAAGTAGGCCTCGTACTTCAGTTGCGCGATGATGCCGAGCTCGTGCTCGATCTGGGCGCGCACCTTGTCCGGGAGACCGGTGGGGAATCGGCGCTCGGCGCCAGCGTAGGTGAGCTTGCGCAGGTGCGAGGCGGGCGTCTCGCCTGCCGGCACGATTTCCTCCGGGTATTCGTAGCGCAGTTCCTCCAGCGAAAACGTGCAGCGCGCGGCGATAGCGACGGTCTCGAGAAGCCATTCCTCTGGGAACTCTCGCATCAACATGGCACGACCGCGCAGGTAGTTGTGGTCGTTGGCAAAGCGCCGCACCCCCGCCTCCTCGACGGTGCAGCCATGCCTCACGGCGGTGAGGGTGTCCAGGATCGGCTTGGCGAGGCGGGTGTGCATGAGCGGGCTGCACGTTGCCGCCACCCGGATGCCGGAGCGCTGGGCGGCCTGTTCGATGGTCCACAGGTACAGGTCTTCGCCCAGGGCCAGCGTCCTGGGGGCAAGTACCCACGCCCGGTCCGGGAACCAAGTGCGCGCCCACATGCATTGGGCGAACAGCGATTCCACGCTGGTTGTTCGCTCCGGCAGGATCAGTGCCAGGCAGCCCGGCATGCCCGCCAGATGCGCCGCTTTCGTGGTCTTGCCCTCGACATCGGCGACCTGGGCGAGGTAGCTGCCCTTGGGCGCGCGGGTGCGCGCGAGAGTGATGAGCTCGCAGAGGTTGCCGTAGCCCAGGCGGTCCTGCGCAAGAAAGACGATCCGTGCGAAGGCGGTGCCGCCGACGGTGGTGAGGAGGATCTCGGAGCCGACGATGAAGTGCAGGCCGTTTTCCCGGGCAGCGAGATGACCGCGGACCACGCCCGAGACCGTACATTCATCGGTCAGCGCTAAGGCGCTGTACATCTTGGCCGCTGCGCGTTCCACAAAATCCTCCGGCTGAGCGGCGCCGGTCAGGAAAGTGAAGTTCGAGCGGCAGTACAGCTCCGCATAGGGTGGAGGCTCGTCAAGATCGCCGGCTACAATACTGTTCATCCATACAGTATTGCTAACCATGGCTTTGTGCGGGCGGCCGTTACACAAAATCGTTCGTGCCAGCGCAACTCTCTCCGTTCCGCCTCAGCACGCGGCTGGGTTTGCACGGAGAGGGGACGATGAATAGCCACTTGTAGCAATTCGTGCCACAGTGGGTCAGGGCCGCACGTTCATATAGCTCGCGGGGACACGTTGAGTAAGTTGGAGAAATTTGAGAATCGGAACTGGATTTGGACAGGCGCCACTCTCGCGAGGGCACTGGGCAGCTCTGCGGTCGCGGTCCTGGTAGCCAGCGCGTCGCTCTGCTATGCGCAGGCCAAGCCGGCCGGCCTCGATGCTGCTGCCTTGCAGAACGAGGCGGATTACCGGGTCGTGGCGGCACGGTGCGGCACCCCGGCTTTCGAGAGAGTGTTTTTCGCCAATTCTCAGAGGTTCGTGGCTGCCAGTAACGACCACGACAGGCAGGCTACGGGGCGCCAGGAGAGTGCCATCCGTTTAATGCGGCGCAATCCCATCACGTTGATCGGATCCCAGTCGGATTGCAAGTCACAGGGCGCGATCCTGCAACGACGGTTGGCTGAGCGGAGCAAGGTGCGAGGCGCGGTCCGCAGCAGGTAGCCGAGTGGTCTTGGTAACGACGACCGTTGCGACCTCGGACGGGGGTGCAGTCAGGGTGTATTGCCTCCGCCTGCTGCATAGAATGTCAGCCGCATCAACCGTTTGACGTTGACCGCGCGCGCTACCCGGCTGCATTGCTCGCGAACGGGAGCGAGATTGGCGTTCCGTAGGCGCTGAGCCGACTGGCAGCGATCGCCTGTAGTGCGACGTCAGGGCAGCGTGGACGCACGGGGCTTGACAAGGCGATGTTTCCAGAGGCAGCGCGCTCGTTAGCTGAGGGCAGACACTGAACAGTACCCGGAAGCCCGGGGCAGGGCAGGGGGCAGGGCAGCCCAACCTCCACTGCTTCGCGGCGCAAGCTGCTCCCAACGAACTAGCAGAGCAAGGCACAGGCATAAGCGTCATCCGATAGGCCGTAGATTTACTTTTGTGTGATCTACTGATCTGCGCGCGTCGAGCAGACGTTGCAACACTGGCTTCATCGGAGTAATAGCCGCGCAAGCAAAGGTTTTGGGTGATTCGACTGTCAACGACTTAACGAGTATTCCTACAAGACCGACCAAGATCTCGGTGCACGCTCTGAAAAATTGTGGTGGAGGATGCAGTGGAAACAAGAAGCGCCAAGTACGTACGCCATCCGCTCGGCGCCGTGTTTGCAAAGTGGGTGGCGGTGACCGACAGCTATCGGACGCATCTAGCCGGAGCAACGCCCGAGCATCTTCCAAACGCACGCCGGCTGATGGCCCGGTTAGTGCGCAGGCTGGGCCGCGTCGCCAGGGGCGCTTCGGCGGGAGACTGGATGGAGCTGTGATCGAGGCTGGCCCTTGCGATGCGATGACCCCTTTCGAGATGGCCATAGTGCTCATGCGGGCAGGTGTGCCAACGCCGCCGTACCCGACACCGTTGAGCGAATCCGCGCAGTTCGACTCCTCTGTCTTGCTGGCGGCCTACATCCATCTCTGCGACGCGTGGGAATTCCACATCACGTGCTTGTACGAAGCTCGAATGGGCGCAGGCACTCGGTGAGGTCCAACTCGGAACGTCAGACGCTTGGGCTTGGATGTCCGCCTACTCTTCGGTGGCGCGACAGCAGCGATAAACCTGCCTTCAGCAATCAACAGGAGACGCAATGTCTGACGACCCGAAGAAGACCGGCCTGGACCGCAAGCTCATCGCACTGGACGAGCCGCATGAAGTCCGCAGCTGGACCGAAAGCCTGGGCGTGACAGCCGACGAACTGCGTGAGGCAGTGAAGGCGGTCGGCAACTCAGCCGAGGCCGTTCGCGCCTACCTCAAGAAGAAGTGACATCCGGTGGGCGCTCAACGTCCGCCTGTCATTCGCGCCCACGCAAGCTCGGTGTGGATCTTGGCCAGCTCGATGCTCAGTTCAACGCAAGCAGAATCATGTGCCGGGTTTGCACCGGTGGCACGCGCCGCGTCGCGCGCATCAGCAAGCTCACTGGTCAGAGCCTGCACCAGCTCCATCAACTCTCTTTCGCTCTTCATTTGTTGCCACCGTCCGATTTGTTGTTCTTCCGGAATAGTCGGCGATCCATGCACGCACGCGCTGCGCTAGCGCGCGCTCGGCCTCCGCCTCCGACTCAAAGTGGTGATTGAGCGAAAGACGGCACATCGGCTGGCCATCGCGGGCTACGGACGCGCAGTAATACCCCGATTCGTTTTTCTCGACGGTCATTGTCCACTCAGGAGGCACAAGGTGCTCGTCCAGCTTGGGCTGACCCTGCCTCGATTTCACGTACAGCAGGAAGTTGATAACTTCAGAGGTACGGAGAATCGAAATGAGAGAAGGCAAGCTGCCCAAGAGGCAGTACACACAGGAGTTCAAGGCTGAGGCTATCAGGCTCGCGGCGTCGGTAGGAGGGC
>NZ_QPIB01000028.1 GCF_003671765.1 Xenophilus sp. E41
CCCGCAGCGGCCCATCGGATAAGCTCAGTCCTGCCGGCGTCGCGAAGCGCCGCCCACAGCGCAAGGCTCACGAGCAACAGCTCGCATCCTTCACGGCTGACGATGACGAAGGCCTGGAACATGCGTTGTTGGATGCAGAAGCGCCTTGCACTGAATCGAATATTGATGGTGCGGCGCATTGCCGCACTGAAAGAATGTAGCTGCCATGCCAATGACGGACGACCAGATCCGGTCGCTTGTGGATCGGACCACCGACGAGTTCCGCGGAGAACTCAGCGAGCTGGAGAGCGCCATCGGCATGCTGCTGATCGGGCGTCACTATGGCTGGCGGGTCATCCTGCTGGTTCACAGCCCGGCGACGATCCGCAAGTACCTCAAGATCCTGGGCCTCAAGAACCTGCGCGACGTGCTGCCCGAAGTGGGCGTGCTAGCGCATCGTAGCAACGCCTGGCGCATGCTGGACGGGACCCAGAACTTCTGGAAGGCGGTGCGCGGCCAGATCGCCGGCGTGCGCAGCGCCAAGGCCGACGTTCCGCCGCGCTAAAGGATATCGCTGGAAGCGTGCTGAAGAGCGTTGCGAGGGTGACCCTGCGACTGGTTCAGCTGGCGAACGACGGCGGCTCTTAGGTAACCTAGTTGACGCAGCAAGCGACCGCTTCTGGCCGTATTGTGCCGTTCGGCGTGGCGATCGGCACGTGAGCGAAGCCTAGCGCTTCCGGCTCCGCATCGGCAGTGCAACAACAGATCCCGAGCGGGCGGATTCACAGTTACTGGCCAACAATCCGTCAGATTTCGGTTTGCTCGGAGATCTCAAGCGCGTCGTCTACATCGATGCCGAGATATCGAACGGTCGACTCGAGCTTTGAATGGCCCAGGAGAAATTGCACGGCGCGGAGATTCTTGGTCTTTCGGTAGATGAGCGTTGCCTTGGTGCGACGCACCGAGTGCGTGCCGTAGTCCGCCGGATCCAGGCCCAGCTGCTCGACCCAGTGGTCGAGAATTCTGGCGTACTGGCGGGTGCCAAGATGAGGAGAGTGGTGTACCCTGCTGGGGAACAAAAAGTCCTCCGACCTCAGACTTGCTGCCTTGATCCACTTCTGGACGGCATTACGTGTGGCGCTGGTGATCTCGAATTGCACAGGACGCTGGGTCTTTTGCTGCATGACGACAGCGCGCGAGGCGACTTGCTCGCCGTGGCAGACGTCATGGACCTTGAGCGCAACGAGGTCACATCCACGCAGCTTATTGCTCATGGCGTGATCGGCGCTGCGATGGAGTTTCTCAAGCCGCTGGCGGGCTCCAGCGCGGCAACGCTTGTGATCTTTGTGCCGTTGGCCTTCCTGTCCGGAGTCACGGGAGAATTCTTCAAGGCGCTTTCTCTCACCATGGCAGCGGCACTGGGCATCTCGTTCCTGGTCACATGGCTTGCGGTGCCGCTTCTTGCGCAGTATCTGTTGAAGGGTGACCGTCCGGCGAAGCCGGATCGTTTGACCCGGTGGTTTCACCAACACTACAAGGCCTGGTTGGTTCGTTGCATCGCACATCCGACGGTGCTGCTCGTCTGCGTCGCCGCCCTCTTGGTCACAGGCGTGTTCGCATTCCGGCAAGTCGGCTCTGGTTTCATGCCGGCCATGGACGAAGGTGGATTCATTCTGGACTACCGCACCCCCCCGGGCACAGCGCTGTCCGAAACGGATCGACTGGCCAGGCAGATTGAACAGATCATGCGTGAGATGCCGGAGGTCGACACTTATTCTCGACGTACGGCCACCGGCCTGGGCGGGGGCCTCAGTGAGGCCAATCAAGGTGACTTCTTTGTCAGACTGAAGTCGGGTTCACGCCGCCCGGTGCAAGCTGTCATGCAGGACGTGCGCAATCGGGTGGAGCATCAGGTCCCTGGAGTGAGTATCGAACTTGCTCAACTCATGGAGGATCTGATCGGCGACCTTACGGCCGTGCCCCAACCCGTTGAGGTGAAGTTGTTCGGCACCGACCCCAAGCTCCTTGCGGCAACCGCAGGCCAGGTAGCGCAGGAGATCTCCAAGGTCTCTGGCTTGGTCGGCGTGCGTTCCGGCATCAATCCCGCCGGTGATGCGATTGCCATTCACGTCAATCGAGTGGCTGCTGCTGCGGAAGGACTGGATCCTGACCAGATCACTCGCTCGCTGCAAGGACTGATGACGGGGAACGTGGCAACCACCTACGCCGAAGAGGCGAAAGCAGTAGGCGTACGCGTCTGGACACCTGCATCTGACCGGGCAACGCAATCGCAATTGGCCGACCTCCCACTGCGCGCGCCGGACGGACACATGCTGCCGCTGGGACGTGTCGCGACCTTCGAGACATTGGCCGGCCAGCCACAGATCACGCGGGAGAATCTCAATCCCATGGTTGCCGTGACGGCGCGCATCGAAGGCAGGGATCTTGGTTCCGTGATTCAGGATGTGAAGAAGGTGCTCGATTCAAGCGGGGCCTTGCCCAAGGGTGTTCATTTTGAGCTTGGCGGCCTGTATCAGCAGCAGCAGCTTGCGTTCAAGGGCCTGATGGCCGTGTTCGCCGCGGCCGCTGCCCTGGTGTTCCTGTTGCTGCTCTTTCTCTACGAGAGCTTCCCGGTGCCGTTGTCGATTCTTTGCACTTCGTTGCTGTCGGTGTCTGCCGTCTTCATAGGCCTGTGGTTGACGAATCTTGAGCTGAACATCTCGGCCATGATGGGTATGACGATGATCATTGGCATCGTGACGGAGGTTGCGGTGTTTTACTTCTCGGAGCAGCAAAATCGCTTGGAGCGGCATCCCAACCTCATCCGCAGCTTGATAGGGGCTGGTCAGTTTCGGGCGAGGCCCATCGCCATGACCACCTTGGCGGCAATTCTGACTTTGCTCCCCTTGGCGCTCGCCATCGGGGCGGGGTCCGAAATGCAGCAGCCATTGGCCGTCGCGATCATTTCGGGTTTGGTGGTTCAGTTGCCGCTGGTGTTGTTCTTCATGCCCACCCTCTATGCCTGGATAGAGACAGAGCGAGAAAAGGGAGCGCAGAGCAGTGGGCGCCCCTTGTGGTCGATTCGGAAGAGATGACATGACATAGTTCATCCAAGTTCAAATGTCGATCCGCCGGCTAAGTTTGCAACGCCGCATTCGGTACTTCTTGAAGCGGGCGAAGAGGGCGCTGTGACCGCCTTGCACTGTCACGGCCGCCCCGCAAAATATCGAGGAGCTCAGATCAATGATCTTGCGGGACTTCGCTACGCTGGAAGATATTGGCTGTTCGGCGGTAGTGTTGCGCCAGCAGCTCCTTTGTCTCTTCTAGACGTCCAGCCACGACGGCATCGAATATCGCCCGATGCTCATCCAACTCATTGCGCCGCTTGTATGCCGCCCTTGCGGCCAACTGCCTGAACCGGTACGCCCGGTCGTATAGCTGCGCGCAGAAGCCCAGTAGCAACTCGGACTGGCACCCCGCCAACAGGGCGTTGTGAAACTCCCGATGCAGCCGCTCCCATTCCGGATTCTCTTCATAGGAATCCGGCGACACCGAACGCGGCGTACGGGAGAGCCGATGAAAAGCAAGCACAAGCTGCTCTTCCCATTCATTGGTACGTCGCTCGAATGCCTGGCTCATCGCCAGCGATTCAATGGCAATGCGTGTATTTACCAGATCGTCCAGCTGCGCCTGCGTGGCCTGCGCCACCATGAAGCCCCGCTGGTCGTTGTGAACTACCCAGTCCTCGCTGGCGAGTCGGTTCAAGGCTTCTCGAAGGGGACTGGCGCCGACTTGATAGCGATTGCGTAGTTCGTGCATCAGGAGCTTGCGCCCCGGTCGCCAGTGTCCAGCAAGCACGTCTGCGCGCAGGCGCTCGTAAGTCACGCGCGCCATCGTCGGCGAGGATGCGGCTTCGCTATCGGCGTCACGGGTAAACCCTCGCTCTAATTTTGTCGACAAAACCATTTTTTAATACTTAAAATCGTCAAAGCATTCTGTTGAGAGGTTTATCGAAATTATGGCGAGGTTTGCACGCGTAGCGCTACCGCGGACACCCATCCAATGGGCGATTGAGCATGAGGGTCGGTTGCTCGGTTTCGGAATCGACGTGCCGGCCGGAATCCACGACACGGCTTGGCTGGAACTTGTAGCATCCGGTCCCAGCGCTGCGATGCTTTCTCGCGCCACGCCACTCGATCCTCAAGCCGTGCGGTGGGGCATGCCCGTGGCACGCCCAGGCAAGGTGATCTGCCTCGGACTGAACTACGCAGCGCACGCTGCCGAAGGCGGCAACGCTCCGCCTGAGTACCCCAGCTTCTTCATGCGCGGTGCCAGTTCGCTGATTGCGCACGGCGCACCGCTGGTGCGTCCGGGCGCGTCGGACAAGCTCGACTTTGAGGCCGAACTGGCCGTCGTGATCGGCCGCCGCGCGAGGCATCTCACCGAATCGAATGCGCTGGAGGCGGTCGCGGGCTACGCCTGCTTCAACGACGGCACTCTGCGTGACTACCAGCGCCGCACTGCGCAATGGACCATCGGCAAGAACTTCGATGGAACCGGCGCCTTCGGGCCGTGGCTCGTGCCGGCGGCGCAACTCCCGCCAGGCGCTAGCGGGTTGAAGATCGAATCGCGCCTGAACGGGAACGTTATGCAGAGTGACAACACACGCCACATGATCGTCTCGGTGGCGCAAGCGCTGGTGCTGTTGTCAGAGGTCCTGACGTTGGAGCCTGGGGATGTGGTGGCCATGGGGACGCCCTCGGGCGTGGGTTATGCGCGCAAGCCGCCGGTATGGATGCGGCCTGGCGACCGTATCGAAATAGAGATCGAAGGCGTCGGGCTGCTTTCAAACCCCGTGGTGCAGGAGGAGGTCTGACATGGAACCCATCGTGACGCGGCTTCCTGACAACTTTCGCTGGCCCGGCGGCCATCGTCTCGCGATCATCTTCAATATCGCCTACGAGGCTTGGTCCGACGGCCAGGCACCCGGTATCGGGCCAATGGGCAATGTGCTCAAGCCGGGCTACTTCGACACCAACGCGCACTCCTGGGCATCGTTCGGTCTCGTGCGCGGCATTCATCGGCTGGTCGACATCGCGGAGAAGCACGGCATCAAGACCAGCGTCATGGTCAACGGTGTCATTTGCGAGCGCGACCCAGCCACCGTGGCCCGACTCGCAGCGCTCGGCCACGAGATCGTCAATCATTCGTGGGGCATGGATGTCATCCCGGTCTATTTCGAAGAGGCCGAGGAGCGCGCCAACATCGAGCGCAACCATGCGCTGTTGATGAAAACGGCGGGAGTCGTGCCCGTCGGCTGGATCAGCCCGCGAGGGACTGGCAGCCCGATCAGCTCGCGCCTGCTTGCCGAGGCCGGCTATCTGCACCATGGGGACGTCAACGATGACGACCGCCCGTACGTGATGGAATTCGGCGGTCATCGCATCGTCGGCATCCCGCTCACGATGGATGTGAACGACCTGCCGACCTGTATCCGCTACGGGCAGGGCCCTCGCCACATGCTGGACACCTTCGACGACACACTTGCGGCGATGCGTGCCGAGGAGGCGCCGCTCATGCTGGACGTTACGGCGCATACACACGTGCTGGGTCGGCCTTCGGGCGCTTGGGTCTACGACGAAATCATGGCACGGGTGAAGAAGGCCGGGGACGTATGGGTTTGCACGCGAGAGGAAATGGCGCGTCACGTGCTCGCTTCGCTTTGAGGCGGGCGCAAGCCCGCTTGAGTGCCAGAAAAGGAGACACAAGGACATGATTCACCGCAGACATTGCATGGCCGCGTTAGGCGCCATCGGCAGTTCGTTCCTGCTTCCCGCTTTTGGTCAATCGGATTTTCCGAACCGTCCGATCAAGTTGCTGGTGCCGTTCTCTGCGGGAGGCAGTCCTGACCTGCTGGCCCGGGTGATCGGCACGCGGGTGGGCAAGCAGATGGGCCAGGGTGTGGTGGTCGAGAACAGGCTTGGCGCCAATGGCATTGTTGCCGCGGAAGCCGTGGCCAGGGCGACACCGGATGGCTACACGCTATTGGTCACCACCGGATCGCACGCCATCAACCCCAGCATCTACAAGAGCCTGCCCTATGACACGCTGGCTGACTTCGCTCCGGTGAGCCTCTTCACGGTGGCTCCCGCGCTCACCTTGGTCGTTCATCCCGATTCACCCGCAAAGACATTCAAGGATTTCCTGGAACTGGCGCGCAAACCTGAAGCTAACGTCTCGTTTGGCTCGCCGGGTTCAGGGAACACGCTGCACCTCGCTGGCGAACTTCTGAACGCCATGGCGGGGACGCGGATGCTGCATGTACCGTACAAGGGTGCAGCGCCGGCGCTCAACGCGGTCATGGCCAAGGAAGTGACCGCCTGTTTCCTCAGCACGGCTGCGGCGACCATGGCGGTCAAAGCTGGTCAGGTACGGCCGCTGGCCGTTACCAGTGCCAAGCGAATTGGCGCTTTCCCAGAAGTGCCCACGATGGCGGAAAGTGGCGTTCCGGACATGGACTACAACGGGGGCTGGGTCGGCCTGTTCGCCCCCGCCAAGACGCCCGCGCCGGTGATCCAGAAGATTTCGGTTGAGTTCAACCGGGCCATGCAGGCGCCGGAGGTCAACGAAAAAATGCTCTCCTGGGACAGTCCGCCCGTGGAGTACACGCCAGAGGAGTTTGGTAGGTTCTTCCGTCAGGAGATGGATAAGTTTGCGCGCATCGTGAAGATCGCCAACGTTCCGAAGCAATGATGCGCACAAGTAGAAGAGCAACATGACGACGATTGAGACAAGAATCACGACCGAGAACGGCCTGGTGTTTGAACGCGATGTGGCGCTGGCCATGTCTGACGGCACAGTATTGCGCGCGAATGTCTTTCGACCCGCAGCCGCGGGCCGCTACCCGGTAGTAATGGCGATGGGCGCCTACGGAAAGGACGTGCACTTCGAAGACGCGTTCAACCCCCAGTGGCAGGTTCTGAAGCGGATCTATCCGGAGTTGGACAACAACGGTTCCACCGGCCGTTACCTACGCTGGGAGGTTGTCGATCCCGAGCGTTGGGTACCCGATGGATTTGTCGTGATCCAGGTCGACTCGCGCGGCACCGGTCGCTCTGAGGGCTATCTCGATCCTTTCGGTCCAGTCGAGACGCGCGATTTTTACGAGTGGATCGAATGGGCCGGAACCCAATCATGGAGCAACGGGAAGGTTGGACTCATCGGCGTCTCATACCTCGCTATCAAGCAATGGCAAGTGGCATCGTTGCGACCACCGCATCTGGCGGCCATCGTGCCATGGGAAGGCTCGAGTGAGTTCTACCGCGACGGAGGACACCATGGCGGCATCCTGAGCAACAGTTTCACGTTTGAATGGTGGCCGCGCCAAGTGCTCGCCAATCAGTACGGCAGCGGTCAGAGCACGCACCGCGACCGCATCACCGGGGAGCGGACCACTGGGCCCGCTTTCTCCGAGGCAATCTTGAAAGGCAGCCGGGCCGACCATCCCAACGATCGGCTTGAACACCCGTTGGACGACGCATGGAACGGTGCGCGGGCGGCCAACCTTACCGCCATCGATGTACCTTTGTTGTCGGCGGCGAATTGGGGTGGGCCAGGCATGCACCTGAGGGGCAATTTCGAAGGCTTCTTGCGCGCGGGTTCGAAGAATAAGTGGCTTTACGCTCACATCGGCACGCACTACGAAAGCTTCTATCTACCGCACTACGTCGCGATTCAGAAGCGCTTCTTCAATCACTTCCTTCGCGGCGACGACAACGGCTGGGATCGGGAGTCGCCTGTACACCTAGCAATCCGCCGGACTGACGGCACTGCGACTCTGCGACAGGAGCAAGAGTGGCCCCTGGAGCGCACCCGGTGGACGCCGTTCTTCCTCGACGCAACCAGTCTCACCCTCGGAAGTGTGGCTCCGGCGCAATCTGCCAAGACCGCATTCACGGCCATGAAGGATGGTGTTAGCTTTTCCACACCACCGTTCGATGAGGACATCGAATTCACCGGCCCGGTGACGCTGCGACTGTGGATCAGTTCGAGCACCCGCGACGCCGACATCTTTGCGGTGTTGCGTGTGTTCAACCCCGAGGGTGACGAAGCAACCTTCGTCGGCGCACACGAGCGCGTCGCCATGGCGTTAGGCTGGCTGCGTGCTTCGCACCGCAAGATCGACCCGTCGTTAAGCACGCCTTGGCGACCGTGGCACACCCACGACGAAGTTCAGAAGCTCACACCGGGGGACGTCTACCCGCTGGACGTCGAGATATGGCCTACTTCGATGGTCTTTCCGAAAGGCTGGCGCCTCGTGCTGACTCTGCAGGGCCATGACTTCATCGTCACCCCGCCAGGACGCATGCGGCATGACCATCCCGCCGACCGGCCTGTCGAGGAATTCGGAGGCACGACCACTATCCACACCGGTGGTCCGCACGCGAGTCACCTCGTCATGCCGATCATTCCGATGCGCCGCTGATAGCCCGCTTGCCGTTGCAGGGCCGTGCGTCCATGACGGCTCCAACTCAGCCCCCGACGATCTCCCGGGGATTCCCTGATCGCGCATGTGGCCCTTCGCGGGTGGCGCTCGACGCATACTTGAAGCATGCGCGTCAATGCATCCTTTACGGACCTCTCTCTCTTCGTTGCGGTCTACGAAGAGAGGTCAATCACTGCCGCGGCTGTGCGCGAGCATGCGACGCAGTCCGGCGTATCGCAGCACATTCGCAAGTTGGAGAACGCCCTCGGCGTGAACTTGTTCCTGCGTGAATCGGGCGGCGTTCTGCCAACACCCGCGGGCGAGACGTACTACCGCGCATGCGTTGATCTTCTGCGGGGTTTCGAAGACGCCACCCACGACGTGCAGCAGTACAAGGGGGAGCTCAATGGTGAAGTCTCGGTCGGCCTAATGGCCACGGTGACCCGTAGCGCACTCGCTCCTGCGCTTGCGATCTTCACTCAACAGCATCCCAATGTGCGAGTACGAGTCGTCGAAGCGCCGAGCCGATTGCTGGCGCAGCATGTGCACTCCGGTGAGATGGATTTCGGGATCGTGCCGACATTGCTGGAGCATCCAGGGCTGCGCCGCACGTTCTTCCTGCGCACGCCTGAGGTCCTCGTTTCGAGGCCGAAATCGGGCCTTTCCCATCTCAAGGCTGTTCAGCTCTCGACGGTCGAAAACCTGAAGTTGATTCTCCCGAGTGGTCGGAACATCCGCAGGCAGGCATTTGAGCGCTATTTTTCGGACGCGGGCATTCGAATTGCACGGGATCTTGAACTGGACGTCATCTTCACGGTCTTGGACCTCGTGGAAAAAACGGAGTGGCGGGCGCTCTTGCCGGCCGTGATGATGCTCGATGAAATACGCACGGGTGGGTTGACCATCAATACGCTGACGAATCCAAGTCTGTGGTTTGACTTCAGCTGTATCGAGCCACTGCGGCGCCCGCTTTCACCCGCGGCAAAGGTATTTCTGGCCACGCTTGGCAAGGAGGCGGACACGCTGAACAAGGAAGCAATCAAGCGTCTGCGCCTTCCTCCGTCGTCGGCGCGATGACATCATGTTTTCTACTGGCATCCTTAAAAACTAATAACTTTTCATTTTGGCGGGCGGTTCCTAGACTTCGTTTCATCAACGTCTAGGAACCCACACGTGACCCTCCCTACCACTACCCGCCTCGTCGAAGAGGCTCGCACTCCAGGGGCCAAGCGCGCCGGTGCCGGCGAGTACGTCTTTGACTTTGCCGCCGTCAACCAGATCCCGGGCGGCCCCGACTATTCACCTGTGTTTGGCGGGTGCGTCGAAGGAGACCGAATGATTGTGGCGCTGATGCGCGCGCCGGCAGGAAAGATTGGCGATCCACATAGTCACCCCAACGAGCAGTGGATCTACGTCCTTGAGGGTCACTTCGAGTTCCGCATCGATGGTCAGGTCCACAAGGTCGGCCCGCAAGGATTGATCTATGTGCCAGCGAACCAGGTCCATCAGGGCGGGGCGACGCCAGAAGCCGACTGCGTCTTCTTCACGTGCAAGGACGCCTCGTACGGCCTGCATGGCATCAAGTTGGCTGCCTGACCCGGCATCCATCGATCACAAATTGGCCTGGAGACACCATGCCCGTAATTTCGCTGAAGGACATCGCCCCGGAGTTCGTCACTCCGAAACATTCCACCGCCTTCGGGCGCTTGATCACCGGCAAGGCGATCGAAGTCGGGGTGTTTTCATATGTACAAGGTAAAGGCGCGCACACCCATTCACATCCTCACGAGCAGATATTCATCGTGCTGAAGGGGCGGATGGTCATGACCATCGACGGCGTCGACTATGAACTCGGGCCCGGGGAAGCCGCTCACATGCTGCCGAATGTTCCTCACGGCGTGATGGCGCTGGAAGATTCTGACGTCGTCAGTGCCAAGAGCGTGCTGGACGGCGTAGGCCACCGGATCTGAGAGGCTCCACTGTGCAGCAGATCGACGGCATGCAAATTGAATGGGATGTTCCGATCGAAACGAGCGACGGCGTCGTGCTTCGGGCCGACGTATTTCGCCCGCTCGACGCCGGCAAGTACCCGGTCCTTCTGAGCTATGGGCCGTATGCGAAAGGGCTGGCCTTCCAGGATGGGTACCCCAGCGCCTGGACCAAGATGGTGGCCAACCACCCGGATGTTCCCCATGGCTCAACCAACAAGTACCAAAGCTGGGAGGTGGTCGATCCGGAGAAATGGGTGCCGGACGGATATGTAGTCGTTCGGGTCGACTCGCGCGGCTGCGGATGCTCGCCGGGCTACGTCGATCACTTCTCCCCCCGCGAGACGCAGGACTTCTACGAGTGCATCGAATGGGCGGCCGGACAGCGATGGTCATCCGGGAAGGTCGGCCTCAACGGCGTTTCGTACTTCGGGATGAACCAGTGGCTTGTGGCGGCGAAGCGCCCGCCGAAACTCGCAGCGATGTGCGTGTGGGAAGGTGCTTCCGACTGGTATCGCGATGCAACGCATCATGGCGGGATCGTCAGTACCTTCTGGGCCCATTGGTATGACATTCAGGTGAAGTCTGTCCAGAATGGTCTTGGACTTCGGGGTCCGCGCAGCCGGGCCACAGGCGAGCTGGTTTGCGGCCCCGAAACCCTGGGCGATGCGCAGTTGCAATTGAACCGATCCAGCTTCGGTGATGAGATCCTGGCCCACCCGCTGATCGACCAGTGGCATCGCGACCGCACCCCGCAGTGGGACCAGATCGAGGTGCCCTTGTTGTCAGCGGCGAACTGGGGCGGGCAGGGTCTGCACCTCCGAGGCAATATCGAAGGCTTCTTGAAGGCAGGGTCGAGACAGAAGTGGTTGGAGGTGCATGGCTTGGAGCATTGGACGCACTTCTACACTGACTACGGCATCGCTCTCCAAAAGCAGTTCTTCGGCTACTTCCTGAAGAACGAGAAGAATGGATGGAGCGATCGTCCTCCCGTGTTGCTGCAGGTGCGTGGCCTCGACGGATTCGTTCAACGTGAGGAACTGCAGTGGCCGAGCAAGCGAACGGCGTGGACCAGGTTCTACCTGCATCCGGCGGACTTGAGCCTGAGGCCAGAACCCCCGACGGAGCAGGCGTCGATCACGTACAGGCCTGAAGCGGATGGTGTGACATTTCTCTCTGCTCCCCTTGAGCACCAGACCGAGATTACGGGGCCGTCCGCGTGTGGATTGCGGATTTCCTCTGCGTCTACCGATGCGGACATGTTCCTGGTGCTACGGGTGTTCACGCCGGACATGAGAGAGGTGACATTTCAGGGCGCAATCGATCCACACACGCCTGTGGGGCAAGGCTGGTTGCGCGCCTCGCACCGCAAGGTGGATCCGGAACGGTCCCTTCCGTGGCGGCCGTTTCACACACATGACACCTTGCAGCCGCTCGTCCCAGGCGAGCCCGTGGATCTTGAGGTCGAGATTCTGCCAACCAGCATCGTCGTGCCCGCAGGCTGTCGCATCGGCCTCAACGTTCGGGGGCGCGACTACGAGTTCGCAGCGAAGACGGGCGAACGCCTGGGACATTTCAAGAATGAGTTGCTCGGGTGCGGACCGTTTCTGCATGATGACCCACGAGACCGGGTGCCCGAGGTCTTTGGCGCACCGGTGACCCTGCACCTTGGACCCGATACAGGCCATCTGCTGTTGCCGGTGATTCCGGCCTGAGATCCAAACTCCCGGAGACAAAAGATGAAAAGAAGACAAGCACTCGCGGTTCTGATCGCCGGAAGCGCGTTCGGCGCTTTTGCGCAGGATTCCAGATCTAACACGTGGTCACCGAACAAACCCGTGCGAATCATCGTCCCGTTTGGCCCTGGCGGTGCGAGCGACAACGTTGCACGCATGCTCAGCGCGCCGCTGGCGGAGGAACTCGGCACTGCGGTGGTGATTGACAACAGGGCGGGGGCAGCCGGCAACATCGGTATGGAGATGGCGGCCAAATCGACACCGGACGGCTACACGGTCTTCCTCGGGAACATCTCCACCAACGCCATCAACCAATGGACCTATGCGGACCAATTGAAGGTCTCACCGCTGCGCGACCTCATCCCCGTCTCGATGGTTGCCACGGTCCCGAGCGTGCTGGTGTCCTCTGCGAGATTTCCGGCCTCCACCGTCAAAGAACTGGTCGAGCATGTTCGCAAGAACCCTGGGAAGGTGAACCACACGTCCGCGGGCGCAGGTTCCTACGCGATGATCGACATGCTGGAGCTCGAGAAGGCAACCGGACTCTCGATGACTCACGTCCCCTACAAGGGAGGAGCGGGCCAGTTCATCAATGGTCTGGTGGCCGGCGACGTCGATCTCGCATTCACCAACGTGAGCTCCGTGTCCGAATTGGTCAAGGCCGGCCGACTGAAAGCGCTGGCGGTGACGTCCCAGGCTCGCCTCCCGGAACTGCCGACCGTGCCGACCATGGCAGAGGCTGGCTACCCGGGCATCGGTACAGATGCGTGGCAGGGCATCTTCGTGCCTGCGGGGACGCCGGTGAGCGTTGTCGACCGACTGCAAGAGGCCGTGAAAAAGGTGATGCAGCAGCCGACGGTGCGCGACAGCCTCACCAAGCGTTCCATCGTGCCAGCTCCGAGCCAGAACTCTGCAGAGTTCGCCACGTTTGTGTCGGTTGAGACCACACGATGGGAGCAGATTGTCAAGGCTCATAAGGCGACTCTCGCCAATTGATAGAACAGGGATCAATTCATGCTGAATGTTGCAGTCGTCGGGCTCGGATGGTGGGGCCGGATCATCGTAAATCTGCTTGCTCGAAGCGAAAAGCTGAGGGTGGTGCACGTAGTGGACGTCAACCCGCAAGGCGAGACCTTTGCGTCGGAGCGAGGCCTGCGGTTCTCGTCTGGCTACGAGCGCGTTCTGAAAGACGACAACGTGCAGGGTGTCGTGCTTTGCACGCCCCATTCCCAACACACCGATCAGATCGTGGCCGCCGCGCAAACGGGCAAGCACGTGTTCTGCGAGAAGCCCCTGTCCATGACCCGAGCCGACGTCTTGCGCGCAGTCGCCGCAGTGGATGCCGCCGGCGTGGCGCTCGCCGTGGGACACGAGAAGCGCTTTGAACCCCCTGTCATGGAGATCATGCGACTCCTCAGGGAGGGCGTTCTCGGGACTGCGCTTCAAGTCGAAGCCAACTTCAGCCAGGACAAATTCCTTGCCCTGGCCAAGGACAACTGGCGCCTGTCTGGCAAGGACGCGCCTGCCGGACCGATGACCGCAACCGGCATTCACCTGCTGGATCTTGCGGTGGGTGTGTTTGGCGAGGCGGATACGGTGCATACGAGCGTGAAGCAGCTTGGCAGCTCCCTCACCAATGGGGACACGCTGGCATCTCTGGTTACTTTCAAACGTGGCGGCCACGCCTTGATCAGCGCAATCTTGGCCACGCCTTTTGCCGGTCGCTTCGCAGTCTATGGGTCTCAAGGCTGGGCAGAGGTCCGTGACAAGACCCACCCGGAAGCGCCGGAAGGTTGGACGCTGACCACATCCTTGCGAGGAGGGCGGACGACGTCCGTTGACATGCCCCCGTCGCCGGCGGTGCTGCACAACCTGGAAGCTTTTGCCGACGCCGCACTCGGCCGCGCGCCATATCCTGTGCCGTGCGGCGAGATGATCGCGAACGTGAGCGCCCTCGAAGCGATCTTCCGCTCAGCTCGAAGCGGAAATATCGAAAAGGTGGAGGGCTGAATGGACAGCCCGCTTCGCTCGTTTGAAGCGCGAGAGTTGCGTCAGGTCCTGGGCTCGTTCGTGACAGGCGTCACCGTCATCACAACCGTGGACCAAGAGGGTAGGGGACAAGGCTTGACGGCCAACTCGTTCAGCTCGGTGTCACTCGACCCTCCGCTGATCCTGTGGAGCCAGGCGCGCACCGCGCCGAGCCACGCGGTGTTCGACCGATGCGAGCGCTTCGCAGTCAACATCCTGGCTGATGATCAGGTAGACGTGTCCAACCGGTTCTCTCGAGGAGCACCTGACAAGTTCGCCGGTCTCGACCTCACGCCAGGGCTTGGTGGCGTGCCACTGATTCCCGGGTGCGCGGCGCACCTGGAATGCAGGAAGGTACAAGCATATCCAGGCGGCGATCACGTGGTGTTCATCGGAGAGGTCGAGCGTATCGAGCGCCATTCGCGCCAACCACTTGTGTTCGGCGGTGGTCGCTATTTGGTCGCACAGCCGCACGACTTGGGGCCCGTCGGGACGGAGAGCAGCGGCAATATCGCACGTCTCAAGGCGGTTCGCATGGCGACGCGACGGCTGGCTGAACTGTCGGTCGAACTCGATGAAACGCTCGGTCTCGGCGTCTGGGGCAACAAGGGGCCGACCATCGTGAGGTGGGAGGCATCGACGCGGCCTGTGAGCGACAACCTCCGGACGGGGCTGGTGTTGCCGGTGCTCACCTCGGCGACTGGTCTGGCATTCGCCGCTTGGCTGCCGAGGGAAGCGATGGCACCCTTCATCGACGCCGAATTGCTCCAGGATGCCAGCGGCAACTTCTATCCGGACAAGTTGCGCCTGCCGCAGCAACTCCAGCAAATCCGACGCGACGGCTACGTGCGCCTGGTCGGCACCGACGACTTCGCCGATCTCTACGGCGGAAGCATCAGCGCGGCGAGCGTGCCCGTATTCGACTCCGGCGGGGCCATGGTGTTGGCCCTCACCGCGATCGGCGCGCGGGAACGACTCGATACCAGTCCGGACGGCCCATTGATCGCCGGGCTGCGAAGCTGTGCCGCCGGTATCACGCGATACCTGGCAACCGCTGCTCCAACCTAGTCCACCACAACGGAGAACACTATGAAACTCGGCACATTCATGATGCCGCTGCACCCCCCTGGGCGCAGCGCGACCGAAACACTCGCGGAAGACCGCGAGGCGATCCTGCTGGCCGACCGACTGGGCTACTGCGAAGCCTTCGTCGGTGAGCATGTGACCGACCTGGCGGAAAACGTCTCCTCTTGCCTGATGTTTCTGGCGAGCTTGGCTCACGATACGAAGAACATCGTCCTGGGCAGCGGCACGATCAACATGCCAAATGGCCACCCCGCAGCCATCGCGGCGCAAGTGGCCATGCTCGACCACATTCTCAAGGGGCGCTTCATCATGGGTATCAGCCCAGGGGGCCTCATGTCGGATGCCGAGGTGTTCGGCAACTACCAGAAGAACCGCAACGCCATCTTTCTCGAGAGCATCAACATGGTGCTGAAGATCTGGGAATCCAACGGCCCGCTCGACTTGCGAGGAGAGTTCTTCAACATATCGACCACGCTAACGGCAATCCCGGAGATCGGCCAAGGGCTGATCCTCAAGCCCTATCAGCGCCCGCACCCCCGCATCGTTGGGACTGCGGTCGCGCCGTTTTCCCAGGGCGTGACCGAAATGGCAAAACGAGGGTGGCAGGCAATCTCTGCCAACTTCCTGCTGCCGGAGTGGGTGAAGACGCACTGGCCCAAGTACGTCGAAGGCCGCGAGGCCGCGGGCTCAACCGCATCACCTGACGAGTGGCGGGTCGCGAAGTCGATCTTCGTCGCCGACGACCACAAGGTCGCGCAGCGCTACGGTCGGGGCCCGGACGGCCCATACCACTTCTATTTCAAGCAACTCGCGCGCAAGCTGGTCGGCGGCGGGCGCTCCAACCTCTTCAAGCTCGATCAGAAACAGCCCGACTCCGAAATCACGCCAGAGTATCTGACAGACAAGTTGGTCATAGCCGGCACAGTGGATAGCGTGGTGGCGCAGATCCTCGACTTCCGTGATCAAGTGGGAGATTTTGGAACGTTGCTCTACGCTTGCCACGACTGGCTGGATCCGAGTCTCGCCAAGCGTTCCATGGCCTTGATGGCAGAAGAAGTGATGCCCCGCGTCAACGCGGCCATCGCCGCCGAACGCATGCCGGGGAGGGCCGTCGCGTGAGCGGATCGCGCGGCGCCGAACGCGTGAAGGTGCACGACATCGACGTTGCGTATCGGTACGATGGGCCGGCCGGTGCCCCAGTGGTGCTTTTGGCCCACGGGCTCATGACCTCTCACGGCATCTGGGATGGTCTCGTAGCACAACTGCAGTCTGAATGGCGGCTTCTGCGCTACGACCTGCGCGGACATGGAGGATCAGGCGGCACGACCGAGCCGTACACCATGGCCCAGCTCGCCAGAGACGCCATCGGGCTGCTCGACAAGCTCGAGGTGCCACGGGTGCACTTCATCGGATCATCGCTTGGCGGAATGATTGGCCAGCAACTGGGTGCGCTCTTTCCTGCACGGGTGGCGACGCTTACTCTTGCCAACACCAGTGCTAACCAAGGCGCAGCCGCGGCTTGGCAGCAACGCATTGAGACGGCGAGGCAGCATGGCTTGGTACCCCTCATCGACGCCACGCTGAAGCGCTGGTTCACCGACAGCGCGTTCTCGTCCGAACCGAAGCTCATTGAGCGAATGACGGCCTTGGCCCTTCAGACTAGCGTCCAAGGATTCGTAGGATGTGCTGCTATCGTCCGCGACCTGGCACAGCGCGACGTCCTCGAGAGGATCGGGATGCCGACGCTGATCATCGCTGGCCAGTACGACGAGGCAACCCCTCAAGTCGACTCGGAGGTTCTGCGCGACGGCATAGCAGGCGCCGAACTGATCACTCTACCCGCGGCGCACCAATCTGCCGCCGAATGTCCGCGGGAATTCGCCGAGGCTTGGCGTCGCTTTCTGCGCTGTCCGTCGGAGCGCCCGCTTGGAGGACCGTTTGCATGAGGTCGAGACTCCATCTGCCGCGCCCCGGGGAAATGTCTGTGGCCCAGCGGCGGGTTTACGACGACGTCCTGAGGACGCGCGGGAATGCCCATGGCCCGTTCCTCGCATGGCTGTTGAATCCGAAGCTGGCTGAGCCCGCCCAGCGACTGGGGGCATTCTGCCGATACGACAGCAGTCTTTCACTTCAGGAGTCGGAGTTGCTCATCCTGCATGTGGCGGCGCACTTCAAGTGCGGCGCCGAGCAGGAGATTCACGAACCCATCGCGAAGCATGCAGGTTTGAGCGAAGGAGCGTTGGCCACAATACGCGCCCGAGAGGTACCGCAACTTCCGACCGAAAGGCTGCGGCTACTTGCTGAGGTTGCCGGTGAGCTGATGGCCACCAGCCACCTTTCGGAGGCTTCGTATCGGCGCGCGACAGATCAACTTGGTGAAGAGTCTCTGGTGGAGGTTGTCGCGATCATCGGGTACTACGCACTGGTAGCCTTCACGCTCAACGCCTTTGACATGAGGATGGAATAGAGCTCGTCTCGGCGCAACCGATTCTCGGGACATATCAAACGAATTACAGGAGACCACATGAAATCAAATAGACGACAACTCTTACGCATGGCCATCACGTCACCGCTGTTCTTCAGTGCCGGCGCCGTGCCTGTGCTGGCGCAACCGGCTCCAGCACAAACCTATCCGTCGCGCCCGGTGACGCTCGTTGTTCCGTATGCCGCAGGCGGCGCCACCGACATGGTGGCTCGCCTCCTGACCGACTCATTGCGAAGGCAGACCGGCCAAGCCTTCGTGGTGGATAACCGCCCCGGCGCCAATGGCGCCATTGCATTGGAGTTCGTTGCACGCGCCCCAGCGGATGGCTACACGGTCTTGGTCGGAAATGTTGCGACCAACGCCGTGTTGCCTTCGGCGCTCGCCAAGAAGGGGAAGCTTGACGTGGCGAAGAGCTTCGTTCCAGTAGCCAAACTAGCCTCCGTCCCAGGTGTTCTGGTCACGACAGCGAAAGATTTTCCGCCCAACAATGCCGCCGAACTCATTGCCTATATCCGGAAAAATCCAGGCAAGGTGAGTTATGCCTCGGCCGGTAACGGGAGCATGGCCCACCTGTCCTTTCAAGGTCTCGCTGAACAGCAGAAGCTGGACTTGATTCACGTTCCGTACAAGGGCGGTCCGACCGCCCTGACCGACAACATAAGTGGATTGGTGCACCTGAATCTTCTCAACGTGGCGTCTGCTGTGCCGCTCATCAATGACGGCAAACTGAAAGCCATTGCCGTAAGTGCACCCTCCCGTCTGGAGCAACTCCCCACGGTCCCGACCATGGCGGAATTGAATCTTGAGGGCGCATACGGTGGCAACTGGCAAGGACTTTTCGTGAGGACCGGAACACCCGACATCGTGGTTGAGCGGCTGGCTGCAATCGCTGCCGCCGCACTGGCCTCGCCGGATGTTCAGGCGGCGTTCAAAGCAGCGAACCTTCCAATTTCCGTCTCGGCTTCGCCAAAGGCGTTCGCCGACTTCGTCAACGCAGAAATTGCCACATTCCGCAGTGTGATTTCTCGCAACAACATCGAGTTCGATTGAGCAACCTATCCATGACCACTGAGACTTCCACCTTCCTGGCGGAGTACCTCCGCTACGCCACTTCCGACGGTGTTCACCTTCAGGCGCTTCTCTGGGAGCCGCGCCAGCGCGGCGACAGCCTTGTCATTCTGGTTCCCGGGCGTTTCGGCAGCTTTGCGGGGACGCACGACTACAGACCAATGGCCGGCAAGCTCAACGCTGACGGGCACGCATTCATGGCCATCAATATGCGCACGGCGAGTGACTTCAGCGATCCGACGCTTGAACTGGCCGTTTTTGATGTAGGTGCAGCCGTAGCGGAAGCGAAGCGCCGCGGGTACACGCGCATTGCGCTCTTCGGCACCAGTCTGGGTGGCCCGCGCTCTGCGCTATACCTGGCCGAAGCGGCCGACCCGGCCATCAAACTCTATGGCCTGATTGGAGCCATCAAATCGCCCTACGAGGCAGCGACTCACTACATGAACGAAGAGCGCCTGAGTCGTCTCGATCGCACGATTGCCATCGCAAGAGATCTGGTTGCGCAGGGTAAGCCCATGGAGATGGTTGCATACGAAAACCTGTTCAAGGACAGCTGGGCGCGCGCGACTGCGAGAGGATTCGTCAACGTCTACGGATCGCCGGACGTGACGGACATCGGCCTGCTCAAGCGTGCGCACAAGATCAAGCTGCCTACAGCGATCTTTCACGGATTGAAGGACGAGGTTTCACTGCCGCCAAACGCTCAGGACATTCACGACGCCTTGACCAGTGCGGCATCGCGCGAGCTGTTCTGGGTCGAGGGTGCAACACATTACCTCGAGCCCGGTTGGATTGCCGAAGAATATGCTGATCGAGTGTCTCGCTGGGTGCGCGAGAAACTCTAGAAGCTGCGCGCGATGCTTGGCCGCGTCAGCCACGCGGCCTGCGCTCAGTCGCGGGGAAGGAAGTTTGGCGCCGGATCGAGCGTGTCTGTCGCGCCTCGCGGCAAGGCTTCAATCGCGGTATCCATGTCCCCCACGGACTGATGGAACAGGTCGCGGAGCCACGAAAGGCCCGGATCGTTGGATCGGTACTTGTGCCATTGCATGCACTGCTGCATTTCTGGAAAGACCAAGGGCGGCTTGTGCAACGTCACGGGTAAGTTCTTCGCTGCGGTGCGGGCGAGGCGTGAATGCACAGTCGCGATGCGATCGGTGCCGACCTTAAGGCCGGGCGCCGACGCGAAGCTGTACGTAGTGACTTCGTCCCGTCGTTCAAGACCGTAGCGCGCCACAACCCAGCCCTCGAAAGAGCTTGGGTGTGCGCTGGCCGGCTGTACCGCCACGTGGCCAGCCGCGGCGTACTGCTCTATCGTGAGCGGTGCTTGGCCGTAGCGCCCTCGGTTCCAGACGACGCAGCTGAATGTCTCGACGAACAGAACCTCGGTGGGGTGGTTGGGAGAGCAATAGTCCAGGGGCAAGACAAGGAGATCGACCTCGCCTCGCTCGAGGGGACGCGTTGGATCTTCAACTTGAGGGCGAAGCGCGAACCGAACACTTGGTGCCTGCGCATGTGCCCTCGCGAGTACGTGTGGCATCAGCGTGGCGAGTGTGAAGTCGGAGATGAAGATGCGGAACTCTCGATCAGACTCCGACCGCACGAACAACGGCTTTGCCGCGATCGAGGTGTCCACGCGAAGCAGTACGTCGCGCACAGAGTCGCGCAACACCTCGGCACGCGGAGTGAGCTCCATCTTTCGGCCAACCTGCACGAGCAGTTCGTCGTCGAAATAGTCGCGTAGGCGAGCCAGCGAATTGCTCATCGCCGACTGGCTCATGTGCAGTCGTTCCGCCGCGCGGCTGATGCTCAGTTCGGTCAGCATCGCGTCGAGTGCGACGAGCAAGTTCAGATCAAGTTTGTTGAAGCGCATTGGGGCCGTCCTGCGTTGGCGCCGCGATGGTAAGCGCGTGGCTGAGACCTAGGGTTTACCCAAAGAGTATTTCGGGGATCGATGCCTCGAATGGATACAAACAATTTTTCAAGGGGCGAGCCGTTACCTATTCTCCCGCCACCCTCCATGAGTCGAGGATGAGGAGACAAGGTGTATTCGAGAACGTTTGCGGCGCCGACCAGCAGGTTTGGCGGCGGAGAGTCGAAGTGAGGCGTCTGGCTGTCGCTGTCGTTGGCGGCGGGATCGCGGGGCTAGCGTGTGCGCTTGCCGCTGCGCGAGTCGGTGCCGACGTCCGCCTCTATGAAGCGGGGGCTGTCCCAATCGATTTGCCCGCACATGTAGATGTTGTCCCGAACTGACCCTGCCTCGATTTCACGTACAGCAGGAAGTTGATAACTTCAGAGGTACGGAGAATCGAAATGAGAGAAGGCAAGCTGCCCAAGAGGCAGTACACACAGGAGTTCAAGGCTGAGGCTATCAGGCTCGCGGCGTCGGTAGGA
>NZ_QPIB01000029.1 GCF_003671765.1 Xenophilus sp. E41
AGGCCAGGCTGGACATCGTCGATTGGATCGAAGGCTGGTACAACCGCCAGCGCTTGCACTCGGCCAACGGCTTCCTGCCCCCAGTGATCTGGGAGAGCACCCGCTTGGCTGCATGACTTGATGTACGTGGAAACGAGGCAGGGTCAGGTTCCCGAAGAACGACAAGGCGAACATCACGCAGGACGAGAAGAAGGCGCTGCAATTCGCCGGTAAGGCGTTCTTGCAACTGTCCGGGGAAGCGTTGTCGAAGGCGTTGCAGTCGGGCGTGTTATTGGAGGTGCATTGTGAGCAAGATCATTGAATCCCTGCGTGACGACCTGGCAGCGCTCCATGAAGTGGGCGCGATCAGCAAGGTAACGATGCGCGAGTTCGACGCGATATGCCCGCCGCCGGTACGGGAGTTCGGCGCCGAGGACATCAGGCGCCTACGGGAGAAACTGAAATTCAGCCAGCCGGTGTTCGCGCATCACCTGCACACCTCGGCATCGACTGTGCGCAAGTGGGAGCAAGGCGAAACCCGGCCTGCTGGTCCGGCGCTCAAGTTGCTCAACGTCATCGCCGACAAGGGTTTGCAGGCCATCATTTGATGCTTGGCACAATGGAGACAGGCGGTGGCGACACGGATTGACCCTTTCAGTTCACAGCACCTTGAAGCAGCCTGTCGTGTCCTGGCCGATACCGAGCGCGGCCTGAGCGGCACGCAGATTGAGCGATTGCTGCAAGAAATCGAGATTGCCGACACGTCGCCCGGCACGACCAAGTGGAAGCGATTGTTCAATGCACTGGCCGGGGTACAGAACCAGCATCAGGTCGGCAACCATCTCATCCTGTTCATCAATCGCGCGATGAACCCGGTGAACTACGCCCGTGACCCTGGGACGTTCGCCTGGCGGCGCGACGAACTCAATGTCGTCCTGGCCTTCTCAGGCTTCTACGTGCGCGAGGATGGCAAGGTCGGACATGCCGACAAGGCAACGACACTCGACGCCGCCCGCGCGCGTGCTGGGCGACTCAAGGCAGCGCTGGAAAGCCGTACCGTGCATGCGGAAGTCCTGAACTACTGCCGCGCCGAGCTGCTGGACGAAAATTATTTCCATGCCGTCTTCGAGGCGACGAAGGGTGTTGCGGAGCGGATTCGCCTGCTGACGGGCCTGAACGGTGACGGCGCTGATCTGGTGACCAAGGCATTTGCAGGCCAACAGCCCGTCCTGGCCTTGGGGCCGCTCACCACCGAGTCCGAAAAGAGCGAGCAAAAAGGTTTTGCCAACTTGCTGATTGGCCTATTCGGGGCCGTGCGCAATCCGCTGGCCCACGCACCCAAGACGAATTGGCCCATGTCCGAGCAAGATGCACTGGACATCCTGACGCTGGTATCGCTGATTCATCGCAAGCTGGATGGCACCATGAAAGTAGCTTCGGCATCGCCATAAAGGAAAAGCAAGAATGGACGAGGCGATCGCTGTCTTCTCCCGGAAAGGGATTTTCCAGACCGCGATCGCCGCGCGCGACGTTCGCAGCCGGGAGCACGCACGCAAGTTGTGGCCCTTGGTGTCCTCTAGTGCATCACGGCAGATGGTGACATGGGTTAGCCCATCCTTTGAAAATGGGAAGCTGCGTCGGCGATCCCATTTCCGGATACTTCCTGCCCAGCACACCTATAGCCCCAAAGCGCACTTCGATGATGAAGAAGCTAGTCGGTGGCGCACCGTGCAGGAAAGCGCCGAACACCGACGAGCAAAGGAACTTGTCGCGGCTGAACTAGCCCGACGCTTGAACGCCGGACTTGCAATGCCCTGGGCGTTCAAGGACGCGGATGCGTCTGACTATCCGTTGGAAGGCAACTTGCTGCTTGGCGCCGATCGGGTGGCGATCGAGCACCTGCTGGAGACACCTTTCGGCAGCCAATTCCGACTCGACGTTGCCGTGCTCGGGCCGCCTGTCCAGACCGAGCCGATGGTGCTGGGGGGCGTTGAAATCGAACTCGGGCACGCCTTCGATGGGCGCAAGGCGCTAATCGGAAAATCGCTCGGATTCCCCCTCATCTCCATCGACATCACCGAGATGACGCTGGCAGAACTCACACCGGAATGGGCGCAGAAGGTGCTGACCGCCACCACGCGGAGTCATGAGCAAGGGCGCCGGCAGACGTACATCTACCTGCATGATCTCCTGTACCCCCTCTACGCGCAGCTACCGGTATTTCTCGACGACGAACAACGCCACCAGTTCCTTGTGTTTGCGGACGACAACACCCTAAACAAGCTAGTGCGCTGGATGAACGCGCTGGCCGAAAAGCTGGAGTACCCGAAGGGTACGGTCGCCGTTGCCCTGGTCAATGGCAAAAACGAACAGTCGCGCAAGATGTTGGAACGCGCTGGACAGGTGGTTGGTCCCGACTGGGCTGAATTCAACGACCAGCGATGCCTGCGTCTGACCCTTCCGCGACCCAAAGGTCCGGCTGATCTCCAGGCTCATCGCTTCCACATGACGATGGCGCGCGTTCTGCTGTCGCACACCGATGCGCTCGTTGGCTACAAGTATTGCAACGGCGTGGACAACAACCACCCCGAAGAAGACGTGTGGGTTGCGCATCGCTGGATCGCCGACCTGAAAACTCATACCCAGCACCGCGTATTGCCAAAGCGACTGGCCGAACCGATCAACAGGTTGATCGCGGTGGTTTCGGACCTGCATCGCAATCACGTGGCAACCAGCCAAGAGGCGTGACCGTCCCATGCCGGAAATCATCCTGCGGGCAGACATTCCAGCGGAGCTAAGGGCCAGGCTAGCCGAGTTGGATATTGACGTCCCTCTACGCTCAGACGGCCGCCGCAAGCATCATGCAGAGCGCTATTGCATCGCGCACCTGCTTGCGACACTGCCGGTCGAACAGTTCTCGTTCCCGCTGACTCTGACCCATTCAGACAAGCCGGATTTCCTCATGGCAATGCCTGGCGCTGACGTGGGGATCGAGCACACCGAAGCCGTACCGGAGAACATCGCCCACGCGGATTTTCTTCGCGAAAAGGAAGGGTTGGGGCCGGATGTCTACTTCACTCCCCATGTTAAATCAGGGGAGCCCAAGAAAACGGCCGACGAACTCCGTCGCGAGATCGAGGCCGATGAGTCCGGCTCTGGCTGGTGTGGCGATTCACCAGAGCGTGAATGGGCTGCAGCGATAGCGCACTGTGTCAAGGAGAAGATGCCGAAGGCAACAGCAGACGGCTTCGTTCGATATCCAGTCAACTGGCTGATCGTCTATGACAATTGGCCGCTGCCAGCGATCGACTACGCCAAAGCGGCTCCGTACCTTGCGCCGCTTCTGGCGGACATGGATGCCTTTTCGGTATTCGACACGATCTTTGTCCATGACGATTCGCATATGTGCGAGTTTCGTGATGCTCCAGTCATCCAGATATTGCGACCGCTACAGGCGCCGCAGTAGCGGTCGGTCCTGCTTTGCGCTTCTTGGCCGTCTCCACGCTGCGTTTGTCGATCTGCGCGCGCCATGTCTCCAGCGCCGTAATGTCGGCAAGCAGTTCATCCGGATCGGGGACTGCAACGCCGCCCAGAAGTGCCTTGTCGTGTGCGTAGTTCGAGCACTTCGTCATGCCGGCATTGACCTGGGCATAGTCCTCATCATCGACCACAACCCCGGCGAGCCGCTGGGTTTCCACACCCTTGCGGAAACGAAGGATGACCTCGCGCAGCAGGACTTCTTCAACCGCGCGTTCCCATGCCATGCGCAATCGGAAATAGGCGTCGATGGTTTTCCGACGATGCTCCTGATCCTCGCCATCCTTGTGCAACTTGGCGATGGATTGCTGTTGAGCCTTTAGTGCGCCGATCCGCTTGCTCGCATTCTTTCCTTCAAACGGCAGCTCTGGATCGGCGACCCCGAATCCCTCGGCGCGGCGAACCAGGCTTTGGGTAGAAATTGCCACACCGGCCGATTTCGCTTCTTCCACCAGGAGGCACAGAAAGTAGATGTCATGAGTGAACACGACGACCTGGCGGTGCGCGGCTTCGGTGGCCAGACGCCTTGCCACACGCTCTCGCCTGCGATGATCGAGCGAAGACACGGGATCATCGAACACGATGCCGCCCTTGCCCCCGCTCAATCCGACTTCGGCCAAAAAGGAACCGATCGCCACGGCGCGCTGTTCACCTTCGCTCAGGATGTCGCCGGGGCTACGGCTTTGCGGCAGTTCCAATTTCAGCTTGTGCAAAGCCTTGCCCCTGTCGGCGCGACTCTGAAGCGAAACGCTCAACGTACCGACACTCAACGCCTTGAATTCGCGATTGAGCGCTTCAGCCAGTTCCTTGGACACAACCTTCTCGGCCATGTCCGATGCTTTCAGCGAGATGGCATTCGTCTTGACGGCGGATAGGCACTGCGCGAGTTTCGCCTGATGGATGAGCTTGCTAACAGCCGTAACCACGGCGTCCCTGACTTGGCGCAGTCTGACCCGCGCATCGAGTTCCGTGAACTGCTTCTGGAGCGCGGCGCGGGCCTTCTCGTCCGATGCCTTCTCCAAGGTTTCGGCCTCGGCGTTCAATTTGTCAGCCAGCGCTTGAAGTCGCGCCGCCGGGTTCACCAAGGCTTGAGCAACGCTCTCCCATTGGTGTGAGAGCACCGCCGCTTTGATGGCTTCCTGGCGAGTCGTCAGCAGCGTCTCGAACGCCTTGGTGTCGGCGGCCAGTTGCAGATCTAGGGTTTCAATCTCGCCGTGGGTCACATCGTCGATATTCAACGCCAGACTCTGCGCGATGAATGGTTTGTATTCTGCGTACAGGGCGGTACGACGTGCCTGTGAGGTTTTTTCGGCCTCTTGCTGGATGAAGGCCTCGAAACGCAGCAAACGAGCGGCGCCTTCTGCTAAAGGTTGCTGGCATAGCGGGCAAGGCGTATCCGAGCCCAGGTCGGGGAACGCCTTATCCGGGTGAGATTCGACGGCGAACTTGCGCGAGGCTTCGAACAATTCGCGCCAGACTTCTCCCCCGGTGCCCGGCAGCAGGTTCTCACTCTCCTTGAACTCCTTGGCTGCAAGCGCGGCTGCCGCCTGTGCGGTGCGATAACTGTCCGCCAAGCTACGGAGCTTGGCGACGACGGATTGGTCTACCAGCGCGCCTTTGCCAGTGGCATTTGTCGCTATGGCCGCGACGCGGCGGGCTCGCAAGCGCAATTGAGCTGCCTTCTCCTTCGGGTTGTTCTCCTTCAGGCTCTTGTCCAGTGCCACATGCTGAGCCAACTCTTCCGGCGTCAGGGTGGCCAGCGCGTCAATCTGAGCTTGGGTTGTCTTCGCGGATAGTGATGCGATCAGCTTGCCGACCGCTGTGTCGCCTTGCAGCGGCGCAAACGCGGAGAGGTCGGCGGCGGATTGCGCATGTTCTGCATCAATCGTGGTCTTCAACTGTTTGCAAATTTTCGCCAGTGCCTCGAAGACATCAAGCCCATAAGGCACGTAGGAGAAATCATCCTCGCTGTCCAGGTAAGCCCGCGCGCATCGTGAGTCGAAGATTGCGAACGATGACAACTCGGGAGGCGCCGCCTTGCCGTGTGTCCATTGCACATCCTTTGCAACACCGTCAACAGTAATTTCAAAGGCTGCTTCAGGAGCGCCCGCCTTGCCAGCGGGAAGATGGGCATTCGGATGAATTGCTTCGGTTTGGTCGCGGGCGCGACAGGCGCGCTTGAGTACCCGCGAGTATCCCGACTTACCCGAACCGTTGTCGCCGTAGATGACGGTCATTCCGGCGGCACTGAATGACAAGTGCTGATTTTCTGCAATCGCATTGACGTGCCGCATATTCTTCATTGCGAGCAGTTCTATGTGCGTTGTCACCTTGACCGGCGCCGGAATCTGGTCGGCCGTGAGCGGTTTGGGTTTACGGCCTTTCGGATCGGGGATGCCATGTGCCAACTTGAGCAACGCGAACAGATCGTCTTGGTCATCCGCCGTCAATGTCTGTTTGGCCAGCAGGCGCGCGACTGCATCGCTTTGCCATGCGGGCAACCCCTGAGTCCAAACCAGTATTTCTTGCAGTATCGACATAGCCCCCTCCAGTCCTTATTGCAAGTTTTACCCCAAATGGATGCATTGTGCGTCCCGGCGTTCTGCCGTCGGGTTCGCGGGCTGCGCCCCGCGCCTCGTACCGAGTCGCGTCCATCCGGCTTTGACCCCTGACGCCTTCGGCCCTGACGGGCCTGCGCGCTCCGCTTGCGAAAGGCGGGGTTGTTGGGCGGGGTGTAGGCGATCTTGCTGTTCCCTTCACCGTATCACGTCGTTCTCGCCGTCAAGGGCTGCACGCGCCATGCGCGCTGGCGTCCTGGCGGCCGGCTGCGCCCCCTGACTGCTGCGCTGCGCCGTGCTGAACCCGGTTCCGGGCAATTCCGCCCGAGCAACCGGAGCACGATCATGTCGCAACTGTCCTTTCCCTCGTTCGATTCCACGCTGATGGTGCGCGATGCCCACGGGCGCTATCTGCCGGCGTCGGCCGACGACATTCTGGAAGCCGCACGCCAGGTCATCGACCAGAAGATGCAGCGCGGTGCCGAGTTCACTTCGCCGGCTGCGGTCAAGGAGTATCTGCGCACCAAGCTGGCGGGCTTCGAGCATGAAGTCTTCGCGGTGCTGTTCATGGACACGCGCCATCGGTTGATCGAGTACCGGGAGATGTTCCGCGGCACGATCGACGGCGCATCGGTGTATCCGCGTGAGCTGGTCAAGGAAGCCCTGCGGGGCAATGCGGCAGCGGTGATCGTCAGTCACAACCATCCGAGCGGGAACCCGGAGCCGAGCGCGGCCGACCGGGCGCTGACCGAACGGCTGAAGCAGGCGCTAGGACTGGTAGACGTGCGCGTACTCGATCACGTCATCGTCGCGGGCAGCAGCACAACATCCTTCGCCGAACGCGGCCTGATCTGACCAAGGGGCTTCGGCCCCTTTTTGCTGCGCCCGGTGAAGCCTTCGGCCCTTGTGGGCCTGCGCGCTTCGCTTGCCCAGCGAAACGCTGCCAGGAAATCCCAGACAGTGTTTGGGAAATTCAGTCCATCGAAGGTTCGTGGAAGGTATGGCGGTCTTGCTGCTCCCTTTATCGTGCCACGGCGTTCTCGCCGTCAAGGGCAGCGCGTGCCTGCACGCTTGCGGCCTGGCGGCCGTCGTTGACCCCTGACTGCTTGCGCTGCGCCGTGCCCCGCAAGGGTCGGGCAATTTCGCCCGGCAACCTTTCAGGGGATCAATGCCATGAGCAGCCATCACGATTGGATCATCGAAATCACGGCGCAACACGATGCGCTCAAGCCGTTCGCGCCGGAGAACGGCCAGCCTTTGCGCTTCAATATCGGCGACGCGGTGATCTACACGAACGAGGCCGGCTTGCAGTTCCGGAATCGCGTCACCGGGTTCTACCGGCCTGCCAGGCCTTCGGGGCTGTACGCGCTCGGTGCGCGTTATCTGCTGAACTCGTCATCGCCTTGGATGCCGGTTTCGGAATCTTGCCTGTGCCCTGATGACTCGGCCTGATTGACGCCTTCGCGCCCCGACGGGGCGCTGCGCGCTGGCGCTTGCACTCCAGGGGAAAGCCCTGTGGGCTATCCCCGCCGCGCTTTGCTTGGCGCCCCTGCAAGCCTGCCGCCCCGACTGCGCCGGCGCGGCAATACCGAAGCCGCAAAGGCTGCTTGTCCACTACAGAAGATCCACGCTGCATCTTCACGACTGCATGGGCGTCCCCGGCCATCTGTGACATGGCCGGTCGCGCTGTCGTGCGTGACATCGAGCCTCGCTGCGCGAGTCTCGCCCCTGACGGGCTTCCATCGTTCCCTCGCTCCGCTCGGCTGACGCCTCCGGCCCGGATTCCTCGATCCGGGCCTGCGCGCTTCGCTTGCGTGCGGTCGGCACAAAGGGATGGCCGTTGCCTGTCCAGCCGTCTCCCCTGACTTCATCACCTTACCCGCGACCGTAGCCCGCTCCCGTGTGCCGTCAAGGCGCGCAGGGCCGTGTCCTCGGCTGCGCCTGCGGGCCGCACCAACCCTGCGCTTGTTTCCTTGACGGCCCCCGTCCGCGCGCTCCTGACCGTCGCGGGCGATGAACTCAGGAAAGACGGTGGCAACAGGGCCAACCGGGTTCTTCGTGCCGACCGCATCGAACAGCCGAAAGGCTGGGCTCCGAATCTAGGAATCCGGTGTGCGGTGTGAACAGCAAACCCTTTTCGTCAGGAGAAATGCCATGCAACTCGCATCCCGATTCGCTTCCCGTTCCCCGTCGCTGCGCAGCGATTCCCCGCTGTCCGACGATCAAATCCGCAGGGTCGCGCCGTCCATCTTCGCGGACGCTCCGCATGAGAGCCGTTCCGAGCGCTACAGCTATATCCCCACCGCCGCCGTGCTGACCGAACTGCGCAAAGAAGGGTTCCAGCCCTTCATGGTGGCGCAGACCCGCGTGCGCAACGAAGACCGCCGCGACTTCACCAAGCACATGATCCGGCTGCGCCATGCCAACCAGATCAACGATGCAGAAGCCAATGAAATCGTCCTGCTGAACTCACACGACGGCGGTAAGCGCCGCACTGGCGGTCATACCCTTCACAGTCTGGGCTTAGCAAGCCCCCACGGCCCCGCAACCCTTCATCGAACAGCAACGCCAACAAGAGCGCGAACGCGCCCTGCGCGAGCAGAACGAACGCCAGATCGACGAGCGCCTGCCCGCGCCCGCTGCTCGCCCCGTCTCCCGCATCCCCGATGCAGAGACCCCGTGCTTTCGCATCGACCGCGTGCTGCTCGTCGGCGACGCGTCCGACTCCTTTCAGTGGGCCGTCTCGCCCTCGGTGCTCGCTGGGTCGTCCGGTGACGACTCCCCCCTGGGCCGCTGCCTCGGCACCTCCGGCGTCAACGTCGTCCTCGCCCGCGCCCAGGCCGAAGTCATCGCCCGAGGCTGGACCACCACCCGCGTCCTCGCCGCCCCGCAGGACCTCACCACCGGCACGCTGACCCTCACCCTCGTTCCCGGCCGCATCGCCGCCATCCGCCTGTCCGCGGATTCCACGGTGCCCTTGCTGGGGCAGGGCGCCCTGCTCGCCACCGCCATTCCCGCGTCGGTGGGCGACCTGCTGAACCTGCGCGCCATCGAGCAGGGCCTGGAAAACCTCAAGCGTTCTCCCACCGCCGAGGCCGACATCCAGATCGAGCCGTCCTCCGCCCCTAACGCCCAGCCCGGCGAGAGCGACCTCGTCGTCAAGTACGTCCAGTCCAAGACGTGGCGGTTGTCCATGAACCTGGACGACAGCGGCACCGAGACCACCGGCCGCTACCAGGGCGGCATCACCGCCTCGCTGGACAACCCCCTGGGCCTGAATGACCTGTTCTACGTCAACGCCTGCCACAACATCGGCCGGCGCTTCATTCGCGACGCCGACCGCGGCACCGAAGGCCAGACGCTTCACTACTCCGTGCCCTATGGCTGGTGGCTGCTGGGCTTCACCGCCTCCAACAGCCAGTACTTCCAGACCATCGCCGGCCTGAACCAGAGCTACATCTACGCCGGCAAGACCAACAACGCCGAGCTCAAGCTCACCCGCATGCTCTGGCGCGACCAGCACCGCAAGACCAGCGCGAGCATCAAAGCCTGGCGCCGCGAATCGCGCAACTTCGTGGACGACGCCGAAGTGGGCGTGCAGCACCGGGTCACCGGCGGCTGGGAACTGGCCGTCAACCACAAGGAATTCATCGAGACCCACGCCGGCACCGCGACCCCGGAGGGTACGCTGGCCTACAAGCGTGGCACCGGCGGTTTGGGCGCCAGGCCTGCGCCGGAAGAGGCGTACGACGAGGGCACCTCGCGCATGAAGCTCTACACCGCCGAGCTCAGCGCCAACGTGCCCTTCAAGCTCGGCGATGAGAAGTTTCGCTACAGCGGGCTGATCCGCGCGCAGTGGAACCGCACACCGCTGACGCCGCAGGACCGCTTTGCCATCGGTGGCCGCTACACCGTGCGCGGCTTCGATGGAGAGACGAGCCTGATGGCCGAGCGCGGCTGGCTGGTCCGCAATGACGTCGGCTGGGCGATTCCCTGGAATGGGGGCCAAAGCGGTGCGGAGCTGTACACCGGCCTGGACTACGGCCATGTGGGAGGCCCCAGCACCAAGTACCTGCTGGGCAACCATCTGGCGGGCGCCGTGGTGGGCGTGCGGGGCGCGTGGAAGAACCTGAACTACGACCTCTTCGTCGGCGCGCCGGTGTGGAAGCCCGAGGGATTCCGCACGGCCCGGGTGACGGCGGGGTTCAACCTCAATGTGAGCTTCTGATGGCCAATCCTTCGACGCCTGTTGATGTCAGTGCGCCGGCCAAGCGGTTCGGCCTGCAGACTTTGTTGACCGTGCTCCCGGTCTTGTCTGGTGGTCTTTACGTGATCGGCGCCACGTACCAGGAAGGCTATCTCGCCGGCTTTGGCGTAGAAAACTCCTTGTTTGTGTTGCCGCCTGACCGTTTGCTGTTCATGGGGCTCACCTCGCTCATCTCCTTCGGTATCGGCCCGATGATCTACGGTGTGCTGGCAGCGATTGCGCTAATCGTTGCCGTCATGGTGGCGCTGGTTCTGTCGTCGCTTCCCACGGTGCAGCAACTTCAGACAAAGCTAGCTGCACGTCTTGCCGTGAAACCCAAGCTGGGTAAAGCGGCTCCCTCCATGTTGGCGTTGGCCGACAAGAGTGAACTCCTCTATGGCTACGTCGTTGGGATCTTCACGGTAACGATTGCCCTCGTGCTCACAGCAGTGTTTTCTTCACGCACAGGGGCTCAGCATGCTGCGCAGGACATCAAAAAGTGGGAGGAGGGAAAGACTCGAACATCGACGGTTGTGATCGATGGCGAGCCACCTGTCAAGGCTTTTCAGATCGGCTGCGGTGCAACTTACTGCGCGTTCTGGACCGGCAGCGAGGCCCGTTTGGTACGGCACGAGCAGATCAAACGGCTCAGCACTCAGCCGATGCCAACCAAGGCACCCTCCGGCAAGCCAGCTGCGAGCAAGTAGTCAATCCGCAGTTTGGGGTGTTGGACTTGCATTGCTGAAATGGGTGAGACACGCCATCTATTCAGCACTGCAGTTGACCAAGAGAGGAAAGGGAGCACATATGTTCAAGACCGTCGTGGCATTGGTCGCGGCCGCACTGTTGGCCGCCTGTGTCTCGCCTACGCCCTACCGTGCGGCAGATGCCGACGGCATCCGGTTCGGCTACAGCAGCACCAAGCTGAGCGACCAGCTGTACCGCGTGCGTTTCCTCTACACAGGGCGTACCCCGGTGCGGTGGGTCGACGCCTTCTTGTTGTACCGCGCCGCCGAAGTTGCCAAGGAAGCCAACGCGCCGGCATTCAAGATCGTCGAGGGCAACGTCGACAGCGCGGTACTCGAGGGCGAGGATGTCTACGGTCGTCGCGAGCTGGACCTGGACGGTGCTGTGGCGGTGTCCGCAGTGCCCCGTCAACAGCGTCCGCAAGATGACGTCGTCGTGGGCCAAGAGCCAACCTCCAGCAACATGCACCGCACCACCGGCGCCATGCCAGTCTTCCGCATGCCGCCGCCTGCACTGCCGAAGTACCAGCCCCCGGTCTACATCTACACGCCCGGCTATGCGCCTGTGCCGCTGCCGGACCGCACCATCCTCATCGAGCTGCGGCCAGACATCAACAGCATGGACGACAAGACTTTCGTGACGGCCGACGTGCTGGACAAGCTCGGTCCACGCATCGAGCGTGCAGCGCCGAAGGACCAGCCGCTCAAAGGCACGCCCGCTGCGGCGTCATGAGCACACCCAGGGAGACCGAATTCATGACAAGCAAAGTGCACCTCTTGCGCGCGTCTGCACCTTCCGCTGGAGAAAACGCGACATCGTGACCAACCAGCGTTTCGAGTTCAACTGACATCAATCGCCATCTACATCGACCGCCTCGACACCATGACCCATCACCGCCTTTCGCTCGTACTGGCCCTCAGTGCAACACTCGTCCTGGCCGCCTGTGGTACACGCCGCCCCTCCGTGCAGGAGCCCGAGCCGCCAGAACCCACGGCCAACGCCAACAACGCCGTCATTCTTCCGGCGATCAGCTATTGCAAGACGCCCAGAGGCGTGCAACTGACCAAGACCGATGACGCGTGCGACGTGCCCGCATCGCTGCTACAGGCCGTCCAGGACCAGCTCCAGGCACCCTACGAGTTCGCCGTGCCAGCGCCTTCGGCCAGCGTAGCGGGCGCACCGACCTTGCGGATCCAGATCACCGACTTGCTAGCCAACGGCGGCGGCATGTACGGCGGCCCCAAGATCGTGCAACTCCACGGCGTGCTGGAGCGACTGAACGCAGACCCGGTCCAGTTCACCGCACAGCGCCAGATGTTCATCTACTTCGGCTTGCCGCGCAGCACCTGCAGCATGGTCGGACAAGTGACCTACGCGCTGGGCGGCGACATCACCCAATGGCTGAGCAAGCCAGTCGACGGCGCCAAGCTGGGCGTGTGGTAAGACTCGACAGACAACCTGAACATGGGCCAACTTCTCGCTTCCACCGCTCTAGCCGCTGCTCTGCTGGCACTAGCCGGCTGCGCATCACACGCTTCCGCACCAGCAGGTTCCGCGGCACCAACAGAAGCCGTCGCAGGCATCCAGGCGTTCGAGACCGTCTGCCTCAAGACCGCACCGAGTTTCGCTGGCGCAGCCGACGCCGCGAAGTCTTTCGGCATCAGCCAGTGGGACGACGGTCCCATCGGCCGCATGGGCATGACCCCAGACCAGAAGCTCGGTGTCCAGATCAAGCCGGCCACCGAATGCGTGATCACCACGCCGACGCAGCCAGGGCCGGCGGCCGCTCAGCAGTTTGGCCAAGCCATCGCGCGTGCGACCGGCGGCAGGGCGCCGGGGCGGTTTCCGGTGGCCATCGTCTTCAACGGCCAGCCGTTCATCTTTCACCACGACCGTGATGGCGGCGAAGCATTCGTTATGCTCAAGCAGGGCGCCAGCGGCAAACAGTGACTCGTCCGGTGGCCAACACGCTCCCCGATTGATTCGCCAAGCCGTCACCACGCCGATCCGCCGACATGTATGGCATCAGCAGCCATGCACGGCATTTCCAAGTCATCATCAAGCGCAACGGCAAGGCGTGGCGAAAAACCTTCGCGCACAGCACCTGCGGTGGGGCGGACAGTGCGCTGGCCATGGCGCAGGCTTGGCGGGACGACATCGTTAAAAAGCACCCACCCATCGCTCGCCGCCAGCGCGCGCAAAGACTGCTGGCCACTAACACCAGCGGTGTCGCCGGCGTCCATCTGGCGCGTGCACCGGATGGCACCCCCCGCCTGTGGACGGCGCGGACCATTGTCGGAACCAAGACGCTGTCCAAGTCGTTCAGCATCTCCCGCTACGGCGACCACCACGCCAAGGAACTGGCCATCGCTGCGCGCCAAGCACAACTCAAGCACATCTCCGGACGTTTGGTCGTCCATCCCGATGAGCCGGTGCTTCGGGCCGCCCCTGCCGCCACCGACACACTGCAGCCGCCGCCAGCCACCGCCCGTGCCACCGTGCTCATCGGCCACCAGCACGTCGAAGATGCAGTACACGACAGGATCTGCACCGTCGTACCAGCGCCGGCGCCGGGCCCGGGCGTGCAGTCTGTCGAAGTCGCTGCGACCGGCGTCGTCCAGCACGCAGATCTCGCCGTCGAAAACGGACGGGCCACCCTTCAGGCCGGCCAGGCCGTCGACCACCTCTGGGAACCAGGCCGACGCGTTGGCGGCCCCGCGCGTGCGCAGCTCGACGCGGCCGCCGTCGACCACGGCCATCAGCCTGTAGCCGTCGAACTTGATCTCGTAAAGCCACCCGGCCGCGCCGAAGGCAAAAGGCCGCTCCTCAAGCAGCATCGGCGGGTAATCGGTGAGCCTCAGCATCGTGCCAGCGTAGCGACGATGCCCGGGCCCGTTGTCGGCCTACGTCCTCAAGATCCGCAGGCGCGATGAACCGGCGACGTCACGAAAGGAGACCCCATGACCGACGATCCGAAGAAAACCGGCCTGGACCGCAAGCTCATCGCCATGCACGAGCCGCACGAAGAGCGTAGTTGGACCGAGAGCCTGCATTGCACCGAAGCGCAGTTGCGAGAGGCGATCAATGCCGTAGGCAACTCGGCCGACGCGGTGCGACAGTACCTGGCGCAGAAGAAGCAGGCATAAAAAAGGACCCGTCGAAAGCGGGTCCTCAAGAGGGTTGGATACCTCGCCCGGTCTCTCAGGGAGGAGGAGAAAAGATGCAGGGAGGCACCCAAAGACCGGACGCCAAAATCTTAGCTCAGATGCTTGCCCACCAGGCCAGTCATCTCGAACATCGTCACCTCGTCCTTGCCCATCACCGCCTTCAGCTTGGCATCGCACAGGATGTTGCGCTTGTTCGCCGGGTTCTGGAGGTTGTTGGCCTTGATGTATTCCCAGAGCAGCTTAGTGACCTGGGTGCGCGGCTGAGGCGCGGCGCCGATGATGGCGGCCAGCTCGGCGCTGGGCTTCATGGGACGGGCGAAGCCGCTCTTCTGAGTTTCTGTCATGGATCCCTTTGAAAAAAGGGCCGCAGTCTACCTAGCCCAGCGACATGCAAGCGGTCGCGACTGATACTGTACAAATAACCAGTATCGGCCTAGACTGCCATCCATGGACTCTATCCCGCCCCAACTGTGGATTGCAGCGTGTGCTCGTCGCCTGCAGCTGCGGTGGCCCACCGTGGCACCGCAACAGCTGGAGGACACGGCGCGCGAGCTGCTCAATGACCCGAAACTGCGCGCGCTGCCGCCCGAGGCAGCGGCCGCGACCTGGCGGCAGCCGATCGGCGCGGAGGCCTGACCATGGAGCAGGCCGCGATCGCCATCCTCGGCGCCGCGGCGGCTTGGCTGTCGCAGGACGGCCGGCCGCGCTGGGCCCGGTGGGCTTGCATCGTCGGCCTGGTCGGCCAGCCGTTCTGGCTGGCCGCCACCTGGCGCGCAGGACAGTGGGGCATGCTGGTGGTCTCGCTCGTCTTCACGGCCGCGTGGCTGCGTGGCATCTGGTCGCTGTGGATCGCTCCAGCCCGGGCACGGGCTGCGGGAGCGGCGTCATGAGCGGGATGGTCCTGATCGTGCCTGGCGCGACCGATGAAGAGCTGCAGGCCGGCCTCGAGGCTGCGAAGCTCTTCCTGGAGATCCACGGCGTCACGCCGATGGATGTCGCGGCCGCAGAGTATGCGCACGAGTGTTGGGACGATGGCGGATTCGAGGAGGACGAGGAGCCGTCAGCGGATGCACAGCGCGTCAGCCGAATCTGGGGCCAAGCGCAGACTGTTGCGGTGGACACCACGTGTGCCAGCTGGCGCCGGCTGCCGCCGCACGGATGGCAGCTGTACCCCTTTGACGACGCTGCGGACTGAAAGGCCGCAGAACAGCCTCACTGCTTGGGTCGACGGTCTCTTGCTGGGCGTGGTGGCACCCGTTTGTGCGCCGTGTTGGCCAGCCCATCAGTGATGTAGACCGACATCACCAAATTCTCCGCGACAGTGACCATCGCGATGACTTCCGCTTCCGTCGGCGTATGCGCGCGATGGGTAACGGCGCTGCCCACGTCGATGATCTTGAGCATTCGATCTTTGTCTCTGGCCGAGAGGTGGCCGGCGTCGAACAAGGCCTGCAGGTTGGACCTGAAGGAGCCGCGATCTTCCAGCTGGTGCACCATGACGGACTCGATCAACCCGCGAACGCCGAGCGCGACCAGGCGCGGCATTCGGCTTTGCAAGCCGGTGTAGATCTCGCGCAGGAGCTCGTGGATGTTGTCCAGACGCGGGTCGAAGACGCCGTTGAGAAAAAGATCGTTGGCCCAAGACGGTCGCTGCCTGGCCATCGCACCTGGGTGATACGTGACGTATGTGTCGAACTCGGAGCCATCGGACGTGACCATCAGCTTGATTTCTTCGCAGCCGCAGCACTCGATCAGTTGTTAGTCCTCCGCCGAATAGCCATAGCTCTCTCCTTCGCTATCCTCAAAGTCCTCTCTTTGACGCTTTTGAAAGAGGACTTTGTGCGCCGTCGTGCGACTGCAGCTGTTGCAGTGCGCCTTCACCGTCGGCGGCGTCGAACCAAACGCGCTGCTCATGCTGCCTTCCGGTGCTCGTAGTAAGGCCGCTCCTTCTCTTCGAGCAGCGCATCGAGCTCGTCAAGGGTGCGTCCTTCCGGTGTCAGCCAGGCCTCGACGTTCTTCTCCTGCAGGGCCACGATCGTGCGGTCGTGGCCGGCTGCAGCCACCTCAGGCAGCGGTTATCGGTGAAGGCCGCAAAGGACCACAGGTCCGGCTCGTCGACGCCCGCAGGCGGCGTCCAGTGCGAGTAGAGGCAGGCCACCAGTTGGTCGCGCTGCGGCACCGGCCTGAATTCGAGCACGATGTTCTCCGGCCGCTCGCCGGGTTGCAGCTCTCGGTGCTCGGCGACGTGGCGCACGACGTTCTCCCAGAACACCGGCACGAGGGCCAGGCCGTGCGTGTGGCCGAAATGGCCCTTCCAGAAGCCGCGCAGGTTGTCGCGTCGGCTGTTGTACAGGCCCGGGTACTTGGCGTCATAGAACGCCGGTTTGCCGGCAGGCCGCAGGTGGTAACGCATCGGCCGGATGACGGGCTGGCCCTCCTCAAAAATGAGGACAGGCCCCCACCAAAGGGGGAAGAGCCTGGCGTCCGTGTCGCGCAGCTCGGTGCGCCTCATGCCGTCGAGGGTGGCCAGCGCCGCGGCCACCTTGTTGCCAGCGATGCGCTGGCTCTCCTGGGCCTTCTTCGTCGTCTTGGTCTGCAACTCGCGCTCGGCATCTACCAGGCGCTTGCGCTGCTTGAAAAGCTCCTGCTCAATACCCTGCATCTGGTCGGAGTTGATCTGCTGGATCAGGTCGTGGATCTCGCGTTCTTCAGTATGCTTGAGCCACCCGGCGATCTGTTCCGGCGACCACAGCGCCCGAAGCTTGTCGGTCACAACGCGCGCCAACGCTCTGTTCTCGACAAGCTTGCATTGCTTGGGACGCAGCGCACGGTCCCAGGCAGCGCAATCTGCGTCTGTGGCCCGGTAGTCCGACCGCCCACCATTGCGCTTGATCTCGCGACTGATCGTCGAGGGCGCGCGCCCCAGCAAGGCAGCAATTGAGCGGATCGAGAAGCCAGCCACCACAGCGCGCGAGATCTCTTCGCGCTCAGCCAGCGTCAGCACCGTGGCACAGCGGCTACGTGCCGGGGGCCGAAATCCACCAGTTCGGGAAAGGATTCCCTGCACTGACGTGTGGGATCGATTGAACAACTGGGCAATCTGATGGAGCGTCCAGCCTTGCTTCCATCGCTCCCACATCAATGCCTTCTGGGCGTCCGTGTAGTAGGTTCGCGTCCGGTACTTCATCTACAACACTCCTTCTGCTCATGCAGTTTTTAGTGTGTTGCATCGACCGGTCGAATCCGCCGCCAGCAGCGGTCATTCATCGCCCCAGCAGACCGTCGATGCGCTCGACGAGGCCACCAACATCACCCGCGACGCCGTCGGGCTGCCCACGCAATTAAGCTACCCTGGGAGCATTGAGTTCCCGGACACCCGAATCCAAGCATCCCGCACCAACACCTAAAAGGCCCATGTCCCTCCTTACCTTCTTCGTCGCGGCCGTAGTGCTTGCAGTCACCCCAGGTCCCGGATTGGCGTATGTGATTGCCAGAACAGTCTCGGGAGGGCGCGGCGAGGGGCTGGCGTCCTGCTTCGGAACTGGCTTCGGCGGGATGGTCCATGTGCTCGCCGCTGCCCTTGGCCTGTCGCTGTTGATTGCCCAGTCGGCGCTAGCCTTCAGCCTCGTCAAATACATCGGGGCAGCGTACCTGATCTACTTGGGCATTCGGATGCTGATGCGCAGGGATGCTGTGGATCAGCCCAGCACCGACGTGAAACCGCAGGGCCCAAAGCGAGCCCTGTTGGAGGGCGTGGTGGTCGAAATCTTAAACGTGAAGACGGCGCTTTTCTTCCTCGCCTTCCTGCCGCAATTCGTCTCCTCCACTGCGCCCCTAATTCCGCAATTGGTGACGCTGGGCAGCATTTGCGTCGCCTTGAACACGTTAGTCGATGTATTCGCTGTTCTCGCGGCGCACCGTTTGCTTCGCTCAGGCGTTGCACGGGCGGCGCGCGCCCGCGTACTCAGGCGAATCTCAGGAGTAACGATGATCGGCTTAGGGACTTTCTTGGCGTTTGCTCGGCAGCGGACGTAGAAGGTGGCCTGCGAATCGCGAATTTCCGCTTAGGGCCCAAAGCGGAAGTTGCTCGTAGCAATTCCACCATGGTCAGCCATCGGTTCGCGTGCGTTAGAGGATCTCCAGCTATAAGGTATGACTAAAGCGCTTGACCCAAACCTTCGTTACTCGACCATTCTCCAGTGAGAGGAGGACTCGCAATTCGTCGAAGCCCCACCAATATTCAATTTCGCTTTTGCTAGCGTAGATCCTGTCAGGGCTGTGCGCGATCTCGCGGAAACCATCGAGTTTCAGCTTGGCCATGGCATCTCCAGCAGATTCACCGGGCTTAAAGCGATTCTCAACATAGTCTGCCCTGACATGTGCTTCCCACTTCGAATGGCCGACCGCGCACAGCAAGCAAAACCCAACTGCGATCACTAGCTTTTTCATGAGTGCGAGTGTGGGAGTTGGACTCTGCTGAAACTGGTTAGTTGTTGGCCGTGCAAAATACAGTAAGGCGTCAGACGCTGCTGCGGCTCGGTTCTGGCCGCAGACAGGAGGTCTGCTCTTGGCCGACCGTAGCCCGCCGTCGTGCTGACGCAAAGGGCCCATAGCGGAATTTTGCCTGCTCAAGAGCTGACGTTCGTGGACCTTGCAATACTTCAGAGCAGCCCGGCGCCCGCACGGTGAGTTTGGGAACGACGAACTAACATCCGCGCAAACCGCCAAAAAGGTCTCGCCTCCTGCCGCAAGGACTTGGGGTGCTTCATTTCTGCAGCATCGCGCGGTGGACTTCCTATGCCAAAGCGGGCATAACGCGGGCGCTGGTCACTGGCGAATCTTCGTGAACTGGGAAGAAACGTGCCAAAGGCGACCCGCTTGCGCCGGAGTGGACATACAGAAAAGACGTCAGCGAGAAAAGAGGTCAGCGCTTCCGCTGCCAAAGAGCTCAATGTCCCCCGTGCGGCAGCGTGTATCCGCGTCGAGGCCGCCCGTCTTCGAGCAGCCAGTGGGCAACGAGCAGGCCGTCGCTCGCGAGCGCGTGCAGGCCGCGATAAATCTGCGGCATGCTCAGAGGCTCACCCATGTCGAGCAGGGCACGGTATATGCCCGTCACATCGACTGCTGCGCCCTCGTGGTGGGCGATTGCCGCCACAAGGGCGCAGCGCTGATCAACAGCTTTTTTGTTTATGCCCGACTGCCCCGTCAATCGAGCGCGGACCTGTTCGCGCAATTGAGCAGTAGACGCACGCATTGATCCGGCCGCGGCGCCGGGCGCTGTGTGCGATGTTGGGGAGCCCGATTCGCGTGGGACTGACATCCAACAAGAGTAGCACTTCAGGTTCTACCCCAATATGCCAAAACTCAAGTGGCTTTCCCTGGATTTTCATGTTGTGTTAAGGAAACAGTAGGCGCTCGTGTGCTATGAAATATGTACGAGCAAGTTATATTCCACGCTTCTGCGGCAAGCCAGATCCCGCGCGGACAGCCAGCCTCCCACCGACCTTTTGGTTCCCTTGGAGGCCATCTTGGCTAGTCATTCGCTCTCGTCCCTACCCGTCTCCCCGCCCTACGAGGCGCCCGGCGACCGGTCCGCGTTTCCTTTGGGTGCGCTCATGCTGGCCGCGTCGGTCAGTAGCTGGGCGCAGCAGCCCGCAACGCCGGCATCGGAGCCCAGCGGCGGCACCCTAAATACCGTCACCGTGACGGACGAGCGCGAGCGCCAGGGCAAGGAAGACCTGCAGACGAAGAAGACCAGCATCGGCAAGGGCACGCAGGACATCCGCGACATCCCGCAGTCGATCAACGTCATCACCGAGAAGCTGATCGACGACGTCAAGCTCGACACCCTCAAGGACGCCCTGCATTACTCCGCCGGCATCACCTTCGCGGCGACCGAGAACGGCACCGACCAGGACATCCGCCTGCGCGGCTTTCCGGTGGCGAGCACGGGCGACCTGCTGATCGACGGCATGCGCGATCCCTCGCAGTACGACCGTGACACCTTCAACCTCGAGCGCATCGAGGTCATGCGCGGCGCGGCGTCGATGATCTTCGGCCGCGGCTCCACGGGTGGAGTCATCAATCAGGTCACCAAGAAGCCCCTGCTCGCGGACCAGACCGACATCGTCGGCACTGTGGGTTCGGGCAGCTACTACCGCTCGACGCTGGACTTCAACAAGCGCACCGGCGAAGAGAGCGCGTTCCGGCTCAATGCCATGTGGAACAAGGCCTACAACGGCGGCGCCAAGGTCGACAAGAGCGGCATCGCGCCCTCGTACAGCTGGGGCATCGGCAGCGACAACGAATTCAACGTCGGCCTGTTCCACCTGGAGGTCAACAACGTGCCGATGTCCGCGATCCGCTGGATCCAGGACGGCCGCCAGGGGCTGACCGGCTACAACGCCCGCGGCGTGCCCACCTTCGGCGCGCTCAGCACGCTCGCCAAGACCACGCCGGGCAACTTCTACGGCACGACCGCGGACAAGCTGCTCGGCAAGGCCGACTACGGCAACGCCTCGTGGCTGCACCGCTTCTTGGATGGCAGCGAACTGAAGACGCAGATCCGCACCGGCACCTACGACCGCCAGCAGGAGGGCTCGGTCGCGGGCTTCGGCACCACCTTCGGGCAGCCCACCACGGCGGCCAACCTGAGCGACTTCACGGTGCTGACGCGTGCGGCACTCACGCCTCGCAAGGACCAGTACAAGGGCACCTACCTCCAGAGCGACTACAGCAAGGAGTTCACCCTGGGCAGCACCAAGCATTCGCTGCTCGCCGGCGTCGATGTCTCCAAGGAGTCGGCCGACCGCTTCCAGAACAACGGCTACATCTTCAATGCGAGCGGCCGAGGACTCACGCTGGGCACTCGCCCCAATACCTGGCTGGGCACGCCCGACAACGGCGCCGTACTCGGTGGCTCGGGGCTGTCGCCTTCTTACAGGCCGTCGAGCGGCTATTCCGCCAAGTCCTACGGCGTGTACCTGCAGGACCTGGTGCAGGTGGCGCCCGACTGGAAGATCCTGGGCGGCATCCGCTACGACAAGCTCAAGGGCGACTTCGACCAGTACACGTACACAAACCCCTCGTGCGTGAACCGCAACACCGGCGCCACGATCGCCTCGCCGACCAACTTCTGCCAGGGCGGCCTGCAGCAGTACCGGCCGGGCTCCATCCTGCCGACAACCACCAGCACCCACCTGTCTCAAGGCGCTTGGAGCTACCGCACCGGCGTGCTTTACCAGCCGTCGCCGACGCAGTCCTACCACATCTCGTACAGCACCTCGTTCAACGCCTCGGCCGACACCTATCAGTACGTGTCGCCGCAAACCGCCAACACGCCGCCCGAAAAGAGCCGCAACATCGAGATCGGTGCCAAGCTCGACTGGCTGGACGGCAAGCTGTCGACCCGCGCCGCGCTTTTCAAGACAGAGAAGACCAACGAGCGCACCACCGACTCCGACTTCGCCGGCGATTCGTACCTGCTGTCGGGCAAGCGCCACTCGCAGGGCATGGAGATCGACGTCATCGGCCGCCTGACGCCCCAGTGGGAGGTGTACTTCTCCTACTCGTTCATCCCGCGCGCGACCATCGACCGGGTCGGCAGCACCGCCACGCCGGGCACGCTCGGCGCGCGCGTGGGCCTCACCCCCAAGCACAGCGGGGCGGCCTGGGTCAGCTACCAGGCCACGCCGAAGTTCCGCATCGCCGGCGGCCTGCGCGGCGCCTCGGAGAACCGGCCGCTGCAGGGCGGCAGCGGCGCGGCGAGCTACACCGCGCGCACGCCGGGCTATGTGGTGGGCGACCTGAT
>NZ_QPIB01000030.1 GCF_003671765.1 Xenophilus sp. E41
AGGGCGAGTTCCAGACCGGCATGGGCACCCTGCAGCCCTATGCACGTGTGAACGTCTACAAGCGCAGCAGCGGCACGGACACCACGAGCTTCATCGGCCCGGCGGCCAGCACGCCGATCCTGACGAGGACGGGCGGCACGAGCAGCGAGCTGGCGCTGGGCGCGACCTGGCAGCTGAGCCAGAGCACGAGCCTGTACGGCGAGCTGGGCAAGCTGTGGGCCTCGGGCGGCGACGCGCGCACCAAGAGTGGCGTCAACGGCAGCCTGGGCGTGAAGGTGCGCTGGTAAGAAGTGGCTGCGGCGCCCGCGAAATGGGCGCCGCCAGCTATGAAACCAGGACCAACGGCTGAGCTTCAGGTCGCGCGCCGCATCGCTGCGGTGAGCGCCGAGGGCGAGCGGTAGCCCGTCCGGCGCGCGGCCTCGGCCACGCCCATGCCGCCCAGGCGCAGCGCACGGGCCTGGGCCAGCCGCTGCCCGCGCAGCCATTGCATGGGGCTCAGCCCGTTCTCGCGGCGGCAGCGTTCCGCGAACTGGCTCGGGCTCAAGTGCACCTGCCGCGCCAGGTCGGCGACCGTCAGGGGCAGATGCCAGTGCGCCCGCAGCCAGACCGCCAGTGCCTCCCAGTCGATGGGCCGGCCGCTCGCGACCGGCTCGCTGGGCCCCCATGCTTCGCGCAGCAGGGCCGGGCCTTGCAGGAGCGCGAGCGCGGATGACTTCTCCTTCTCGAGGCTGAGCGCCAGGTAGTGCGCCAGCGCGCCCACGCGCGCGTCGGCCGGCATGCACCCGGCGCGGGCCGCCCAGGACGCGTCGGCCGTGTCCAGCACCAGGCAGCGGCTGCCGCCGCGCGCGACCGCCTCGAAGTCGTGCCGGTCGCCGGGCGCAACCACCACGCCCTGTCCCGCGCCGACGCGCTGGCCGCAGCCTTCGACCTCCAGTTCGAGCACACCCTGCAGCCCGACCAGCACCTGGAAGTGCGCGTGCGCGTGGCTGCCGCGCGAGGCGCCGTAGTCGCGCACGGAAAGAGATGCGGCCGGCATGTCGTGCATGCCCGTCAACCCAGCCGCAGCAGCACCGCGCTCAGTGCACACACGATGAGGAAGGGGATGCTGATGCGGTGGAACTCCGCCAGCCCGTTCGGCACGCGCGCCAGCCGCAGCGCGATCAGGTTGGCCAGCGAGCCCAGCACGCAGCCGAAGCCGCCCACGCTCACGCCGGCCGCGAGCGCGGGCAGGTCCTTCACGTAGCCGTCGAGCAGGATGGTGGCCGGCACGTTGCTGATGAACTGCGAGCTCACGATGGCCGCGAGGTAGGCACGCCAGCCTTCCTCGATGGGCCAGTGCTTCAGCAGCGCCGACACCTGCGGCAGTTCGGCCAGCTGGCGCAGGTCGACGAACATCAGCGCGATGATCGCCAGCAGCGCCCAGTCGATGCTGCGCAGCACGCGCGGGTGGACGATGGCGAAGGCGATGGCGACCACCGCCAGTCCCGCGACCAGCCAGTGCCGGTCGAGCGCAATGACAAAGGCGATGAACAGCACCGCCGACACCCACAGCAGCTTCGGCTGCACCGGCGCGCTGTCGGTGCCCGGGCGCAGCGTGATCGCGTGCCGCGGCACCAGCAGCCACACCGCGACGGCCAGCCAGGCCAGCATGATGGCCACCGTCGGTGCCATCATGGCCATGAAGCCGAAGAAGCTCTGGCTGCTCTGGTGCCAGAGAAAGAGGTTCTGCGGGTTGCCGATGGGCGTGAGGGCCGAACCCGCATTCACCGCGAGCGCCTGCAGCACCACCAGCCGCGCCAACGGCAGATGGGCCTGCGTCGAGAGCACGCGCGTGAGCGGCACCAGCAGGAACAGGCTCACGTCGTTGGTCACCAGCGCCGACAGCAGCGCAGCGCCGCCCGAAAGCCAGAACGCGAGCTGGCGCTGGTCCGTCATGCGCGCCAGCAGGCGCTGCGCGGTCGATTGCAGCACGCCGCTCTTCTCCACGCCCTGGGTGATGGCCAGCAGCCCGGCCAGGGCGCCCACCGTCTGCCAGTCGACCAGGCGCAGCCACTCCATCGGTGGCCGGGGCCGCAGCACGGCGAAGAGCACGGCCACCGCGAGCAGCACCCACAACAAGCCGTTGCCGGCGGGCGGGGCATCTTCGGTGGCAGGGGCGGCGGCGGGCGGGGCGGAAGACATGCGGCGATGCGGGGCGAAGGAGAGGCCCGCAGTGTGCCTCAGCGCCTCTCTCCCGCCACCCATACGGTTTCGCCTTCAAACGCATCACTGCGTTGGGGCGCCTTGCCGTGCTACAGCACTGTCTGCGGCCTCGCCTTGTTCTGCGCTTGAATGCAAAGCCGTATCAGGCCCGGCGCCCGCGCGCCTGTAGGCGGCCGGCCAGCCGCAGGCCCATGGCCGCCAGCAGCAGGAGCACCGGCACCGCATACGCGGCCGACATCGGGATGCGCTTGCCGAAGCTGAGCACGAAGCTCAGCCACAGGTAGTGGGCGCCGATGGTGTGCAGCCACTGCCAGCGTCGCGCGCCCAGCCAGCGCACCGCGCCGTTCCACGAGGTGGCGGCCATGAGCGCGATGAAGAGGTACGCGATGCCGCCGGTGACGATGTTGGCCACGCCGGTCTGCTGCGCGAAGCCCGCGGGATCGAGCCGCGCGAACGCCACGATCGCCACCAGGTGCAGCGCGTGCGAGAAGGCGAAGCCCAGCCCGAAGGGACGCCGGTGCGCGAGCAGCCAGGCCGTGCCTGGGCCCGGCACCAGCCGCACCCAGGTGGAGGGCCGCGCATGCGGCTGGACGGGCACCTGCCGCAGTGGGGCGTGGCGCCTGGCGACGAAGCGCGCGCGACCGAGGCGGCGCTGGCGCTGCTGATCGACCTCATGGCCAGCGCCGCGAGTGCGCGCGCCAAGCCGAGCGTCAGCGCCCCCAGGCCTCGCGCAACTCGCGCTTGAGCACCTTGCCGATGGCGCTGCGCGGCAGCTCGTCGATGCGGCGCAGGCCGGCCAGGCGTTGCGTCTTGCCGAGTTGCGCGTTGGTCCAGGCCAGCAGCTCGTCGTCGCTCGCGGCGGCGCCCGGGCGCATCACCACGAAGGCCACGGGCGTCTCGCCCCACTGCTCGGAGGGGATGCCGATCACCGACGCGTCGGCCACCTCGGGGTGACGGCGCAGCACCGCTTCCAGGTCGCTCGGGTAGATGTTGAAGCCGCCGCTGATGACCATGTCCTTCTTGCGATCGAACAGGGTGAGGAAGCCGTCGGCATCGAAGCGGCCGATGTCGCCGGTGCGGATGAAGCGCTTGCCGTCGGGTGCGAACCACTCGGCCTCGCGCGTCTTCGCAGGCTGCTTGTGGTAGCCGTTCATCATGCCGCCCGAGTGGCCGACCACCTCGCCGGCCTCGCCAGCACTCACCTCGCGGCCGGCCTCGTCGATGAGGCGGATGTCGCTGCCCGGCGCGACCTGGCCGACGGTGTGCAGCTTGTCGGGATGAAGATGCGCCTCGAGGATGCAGGTGCCGCCGCCTTCGGTCATGCCGTAGAACTCGATCAGCCCGCCCGGCCAGCGCTTGAGGATGTCGGCCTTGAGCGCGGCGCCGAAGGGCGCGCTGGTGCAGAACTTGGCCTGGAAGCTCGACAGGTCGAAGCGGTCGAAGTCCGGGTGCGCCATGAGTCGCTGGTACTGCACCGGCACCAGCATCGTGTGCGTGACGCGGTGGCGCTGCGCGAGCTGCAGGTAGCCTGTCGCGTCGAACTTGGGCATGAGCAGCACGCAGCCGCCGTAGGCCAGCGTGGGAAAGAACACCACCAGCGTGGTGTTGGAGTACAGCGGCGTCGACAGCAGCGTGACCGTGTCGGGCCCGTAGCCGTAGACCTGCCCGCGCTTGACGTGCGCCCAGCGCATGCCGTGGCCCTGCACGATGCCCTTGGGCTCGCCGGTGGTGCCCGAGGAGTAGATGATGTTGAAGGGCCAGGCCGGCTCGGGCGCAACCGGCGCAGGGCGCGCGCCGGCAGGCGCCATCCAGTCGCCGACGAGGGGCACCGCGCCACCGGTGAGCGCGACGCGCGGCAGGTGCCCACCCGCATCGCCCAGCGCCAGTGTGCCCGCGTCGTCGACGAAGAGCAGGCGCGCCTCGGCGTCTTCGAGCATGCGTGCCAGGCTGGCCGAGGTGCTGCTCGGCGCCAACGGCGCGACGGCGATGCCCGCACGCAACGCGCCGAGGAACACCGTCGCATATTCCACCGACGCGTCGGCGCAGATCGCGATCGCGTCGCCGGGCGCCAGGCCCTCGCGCTGCAGCGTGGCGGCGATGCGGTCCATGCGGGCGTCGAGTTCGGCGTAGTCGATCTGCTGCCGTGCGTCGGCCAGGGCCGGGTGCGCGGGCCGGTCGCGCGCATGGTCGCGGATGAAGTCGGCGATCACGCCGTAGTCGCGCTCGAGCGCCGCTGCGAGAGAGGTCATGGGGATCGGTCTCCGGGTTCCGTCGTTCTTCGCGCCGCGCGGCTCGCGCGCGGCGGTGGTCCAGCATAGCGACGCCCAGGCGTGACGGTCGTCACGCGCATGTCACGCCGAGGTCAGGCGCCGCTCAGGCCGCGCGGCTGCAGGCGCTGTTCTCATGGAGCGCGTCGACGTGCCGGCCCGGACTTCGACAGGCTCAGCCTGAACGGTCTTTTGCGTTCGACCCAGTGCGATACGTGGTGCGCGCAGGATCGTAACGAGTGCGACGAATTCGGCGCCAGTGCCCGCCCCGCGGGCGCTGCGGGCCGATTGCACTTCGTCCTGTCGAAGGCTGCTCAGCCGAGGGGCCGGAGCAGATCGGCCACGTCGTCCTCGGTGAAGAGCGGCACCTCGCGCGGCACGACGCCGTGCAGCAGGCCCTGCGCCAGCGCGGCCTTGCGCGCCTGCAGCGCCAGGATGCGCTCCTCGATCGTGCCTTCTGCCACCAGCCGGTAGACCAGCACCTGCTTGGTCTGGCCGAGCCGGTGTGCGCGCGCCGTGGCCTGCGCCTCGACGGCGGGGTTCCACCACGGGTCGTAGTGGATGACGGTGTCGGCCTGCGGCAGGTTCAGGCCGGTGCCGCCGGCCTTCAGGCTGATGAGGAAGATCGGCACCTCGCCCTCCGTGAAGCGGGCGATGGCGGCGTCGCGGTCGCGGGTGTCGCCGGTCAGCGTGGTCCACGCCAGGCCGGCGGCACGCACCGCGTCCTCGATGAGCGCCAGCATGCGGGTGAACTGCGAGAACACCAGCACGCGCCGGCCCTCGGCGCGCAGCTCGTGCAGCAGCTCCATCAGCAGCGCGAGCTTGGCCGAAGGCGCACCGGCAGCGCCGGGCGACGATGCCGGCAGCAGGCGCGGGTCGCAGCACACCTGGCGCAGCTTGAGCAGCGCGTCCAGCACCTGGATCTGCGAAGCCGCGAGGCCACGGCCCGCCAGCGCATCGCGCACCGTGCGCTCGCTGCCCAGGCGAATGGTCTCGTAGAGGTCGGCCTGCGCGCCCTCCAGCGTGACCGGCACGGTACTCTCGATGCGCGCGGGCAGTTCGCCGGCGACCACCGCCTGCGTGCGCCGCAGGATGAAGGGCGCGACGCGGCGCCGCAACTGCGCCAGGCGGCCGCTGTCGCCCTGCTTCTCGATGGGCGTGCGAAAGCGGGTGCGAAAGCGCTCCGCGCTGCCGAGAAAGCCGGGCATCAGGAAGTCGAACAGGCTCCACAGCTCGCCCAGGTGGTTCTCCATCGGCGTGCCCGACAGCGCGAGCCGCTGGCGCGCATCGAGCGCGGCGACCACCTGCGCCGCCTGGGAGCGCGCGTTCTTGATGTGCTGCGCCTCGTCGAGCACGACGATGTGCCAGCGCCGGCCGAGCCAGCGTGCGCGGTCGCGCTGCAGCAGCGAGTAGGGCGCGATGACGAGGTCGCAGTCCTCGGCGAAGGGGCTGCCCTGGCGCGTGGCGCCGTGCCACACGCGCGTGCGCAGGGCGGGCGCGAAGCGGGCGGCCTCGCGCCGCCAGTTGCTCAGCAGGCTCACGGGTGCGATGACGAGGCAGGGCGCGTCGAGGCGGCCGTCCTCCTTCTCGCGCAGCAGATGTGCCAGGGTCTGCAGCGTCTTGCCCAGACCCATGTCGTCGGCCAGCACGCCGCCCAGGCCGTGGGCGCGCAGGTGCTGCAGCCAGGCCAGCCCGTGCTGCTGGTAGGGCCGCAGCGTGGCCTGCAGGCCGGCCGGCGGCGCGACCTCGGGCAGCGGCTGTGCGCCGGTCAATGCGCGCAAAGCCGGCAGCACCGCCATCGGCGACGACGCGGCAGGAGCCGCTGACGGCATGCCCGCGAGCGCTGCGCCCAGGCCCAGCGCCTCGCCGCGCGCGAGCGGCAGGTGCAGCGTGTCCCAGTCGGCGGCCGGGCGTTCCTCCATCAACGCGAGCAGGGCGCCGAGCCAGGGCTGCAGGGCGGCGGACGGCAGCCGCAGCCAGCGGCCGTGCGCGTCCTCGCGCCACAGCCAGTCGGGCAGCACCGGGCCCTCGGGCGTGGTGCGGGCCTGGGCCAGCAGGCTGGGGAGCCAGGGCAGCACGTCCTGGCGCACGCCGTCGATCGTGACGCCGAGCGAGAGGCTGAACGCGTGCAGGCCCTCGGCGGTGAAGGGCGCATCGGCCGAGGACGGCAGCGGCGCGGCATCGAGCGAGAGTTCCAGCGCGTCGGCGGTGCGAAACAGCGTGTCGAGCGCGGCGTCGGTCTCGATCGCGAAGCCGGCCTCGCGCAGCACCGCCCAGTCGGTGGCGGCCCAGGCGAGCCAGGTGCGGGCGCCGATGTGGTGGTAGCGCCCCAGCGCATCGCCCAGCAGGTGAAGAGAGATCAGCCGTCGCCGGGCGGCGTGTTCGGCGTCCACGTCGCGCAGGAGCCGCACGCGGCGCCCGTCGTGGTCGACGCGGGTGACCGGGTCTTCGTCGGGCCAATGGCCGCGCAGGCCGGCGTAATCGAAGCTCAGGGTGGCGACCAGCAGCCCGCGCTGCGGCCGTTCTTCGAGCGGCACCGGCGCCAGGTGCAGGACGGGCTGCGGCACGCCGGGCGGCCAGTCCATTGCCGGCTCGGGCATGGCCGGAAATGGCACCCCAGACAGGCGCTGCCACTGCAGCGCCTCGGCCGAGTCGAAGGCCGAAGCCGGCACGGGCTGCGCAGCGAGCAGCACCTGCAGCGCGTCGACGTCGAGGCCCGGTGCGTCGACGAGGCCGCATTGGCCGGCGGCCGTGTCCAGGTACAGCGCGGGCGTGCCCGGGCACAGGCGCACGGCGCCGGTGGTCGGTGCGTCGTCGAACAGCGGCCGCAGCCACCACAGCGGCGCGGCCTCCGTGCCCGCGGGCTGCCAGGCCCAGCCGAGGCGGCGCGACAAACCCCAGCGCAGCGGTCGGCCCTCGACTTGCCCGGAGGCGGCAGCGAGGTACAGGCGGCCGGTGCCCGCAGCGAACTCGAGCGCCTGTGCGCCCGCGTGGCCCTGGACGCGGCCCCACGGCCCCGCGTCGGCGGCCAGGCGCTCCTGCGCCAGCGACTGGATGCGGCGCACGCCCTCGCGCTCGCCGCCGGGGGCGTCGGGCTGCAGCGCCGCGACGCACTGCAGCGCGTCGGGGCCGGGCAGCTTGGGCGTGGCCCAGCCGCCCCGGCGCAGCGGGCGCGACAGCCGCCAGGCCAGCGCGAGCCGGCCCGGCTCGCGCGCATGGCGGGCCGTGTCGGCCAGCAGGTAGACCGGTTGGTCGGCGCTGGCGAGGGGGCGGGGGGCCGGCGCGGCGGCGTCGCCGAACAGGTCGCCTGCAGGTGCGCAGCGATCGTCGCTCGGAGGCGGCGCCGACTCCGCGGTCGTGGCGGGCGCGGCCATCGGGCGCTTGTATGCGGCCTTGATCGCGATCGCCACCGCATGCCGGCAGTCGCGGCCCGTGGGGCAGCTGCAGTCGCCGGCGAAGCCCAGCAGGCGGCCGTCGCTGCCGACCTCCAGGGTCGCGCGGGCCTCGACGGGCGGCTGGCCGGGGTCTTGCACCTCGCCGTCGAGGTGCCATTCGCTGGCGCTGGCGAGCGTGAGCGTGACGTCGAGCACGCGCTGGCGTCGGTAGAGCTCGAGCGCGGGGTCGAAGACGGACGCCGGCACCCGCGCGCGCAGCGACTGCGCGTCGAGCTGAGGGACCATCAGACGGGCAGGGGCGGCGGGGTGCCGCTCAGGCGGCTGGCTGCGTGACGGCGGCCACGGATGCGGCCGGCAGCCCTTCGAGCACGTGCCCGGCCTGCTGGTCGGCGTGGTAGCTGCTGCGCACCATCGCGCCGACGGCGGCGTGCGAGAAGCCCATCTTGTAGGCCTCTTCCTCGAACATCCTGAAGGTGTCGGGGTGCACGTAGCGGCGCACCGGCAGGTGGCTGTTGCTGGGCGCGAGGTACTGGCCGATGGTCAGCATGTCGATGTCGTGCGCGCGCATGTCGCGCATGACCTGCAGGATTTCTTCGTCGGTCTCGCCCAGGCCGACCATGATGCCGCTCTTGGTCGGCACGTTGGGGTGCAGCGCCTTGAACTTCTTCAGCAGGTTGAGGCTGAACTGGTAGTCCGAGCCCGGCCGCGCTTCCTTGTACAGACGCGGAATGGTCTCGAGGTTGTGGTTCATCACGTCCGGCGGCGCGGCCTTGAGGATCTCCAGGGCGCGGTCGTCGCGGCCACGGAAGTCGGGCACCAGGATCTCGATCTGCGTCGTGGGCGAGAGCTCGCGCGTGCGCTGGATGCATTCCACGAAGTGCCCGCTGCCGCCGTCGCGCAGGTCGTCGCGGTCGACGCTGGTGATCACCACGTACTTCAGGCGCAGCTTGGCAATCGTCTTCGCCAGGTTGAGCGGCTCGTCCTTGTCCAACGGGTCCGGCCGGCCGTGGCCCACATCGCAGAAGGGGCAGCGGCGCGTGCACTTGTCGCCCATGATCATGAAGGTGGCCGTCCCCTTGCCGAAGCATTCGCCGATGTTGGGGCAGGAGGCCTCTTCGCACACCGTGTGCAGGTTCGACTCGCGCAGGATCTGCTTGATCTCGTAGAAGCGCGTGGTGGGGCTGCCGGCCTTGACGCGGATCCACTCGGGCTTCTTGAGCGCCGGCGCCTGCTCGACCTTGACCGGGATGCGCGAGAGCTTGGCGGCGGCCTTCTGCTTGGCCGATGCGTTGTAGTTCTCGGCGGATTGCGCCTCGCGGACGACTTCGGGGGTGCTCATGGGAAATCCTTCAGGGGGCCAGGAAGGCAAGGAGCTTCTGGCTCAGCACCTGGGCGGCTTCGTCCCAGGTCACGGGGACACCGATTGTAGAAAGGTCGACCGTTCGCAGCCCCGCGTAGCCGCAAGGGTTGATGCGCGAGAAGGGTTCCAGGTCCATCGCCACGTTGAGCGACACGCCGTGGTAGGTGCAGTGCCGGCTGACCTTGATGCCCAGCGCGGCGATCTTGCCGAGGCCGCGGAAGGGGTCGTCGCCGGGCTGCGGACCTGTCAGCGCTGCATGGCTGAAGGGATCTTCCAGGCGCACGTAGATGCCCGGCGCGCCGGCCACGCGATGGCCCGTGACGCCGAAGTGCGCCAGCGTGCGCAGCACCGATTCCTCGATGCGGTAGACGTATTCCTTGACGAAGTAGCCGGCGCGCCGCAGGTCGATGAGCGGGTAGGCCACCACCTGGCCAGGGCCGTGGTAGGTGACCTGACCGCCGCGGTCGGTCTGCACCACGGGGATGTCGCCGGGCAGCAGCAGGTGGTCCTGCCTGCCGGCAATGCCCTGCGTGAAGACCGGCGGATGCTCGCAAATCCATAGCATGTCGCGCTCGTCGGACGAGCGCTCCAGCGTGATCTGCTTCATGGCGGCGAAAGTCGCCTCGTAGTCCGCGCGGCCGAGCAGGCGCAGCTCCGGCGCCCAGGCGGGCGCCTCGAGCGCGACCGGCGCGGCCGCGTCGCTCACAGCACGACCTTCACCATCGGGTGCGAGGACAGTGCGCGGTACAGGTCGTCGAGCTGCTCGCGGCTGGTGGCCGTCACGGTGATCGTCACGCCCAGGTAGTTGCCGGCCTTGCTGTCGCGCAGCTCGATGGTGGACGCATCGAAGGCGGGGTCGAACTGGTGCGCGATCTGCGTGATCGCATGGACGAACCCGTCGGCCTTGGCGCCCATCACTTTGATCGGGAAGGCGCTGGGGTACTCGATCAGCGAGTCCTTGCGCGGATCGGTGGTGGGGGAAGTCGTGTTCGTGTCCATGGTGGGCCTTTCTGTGTCTGTCACGCCGTGGCGGCCTGCTTGGCTTGCTGGTAGGCGGCGTACAAGCGTTCGTAGATGGGGCCGGGGCGGCCGTTTCCAACCGGGCGGTCGTCGAGGGTCGTGACGGCCAGCACCTCCTTCGATGCGGAGGACAGCAGGAGCTCGTCGGCACCGAAGACTTCGTCGCGTGCGATGTCGCGCAGCTCGTAGGGGATGCCGCACTGCCTGCACAGGCGTTCGAGCAGGCCGTAGCGGATGCCCCGCAGGACGCGGTGGTCGGCCTGCGGCCCGGCGACGACGCCGTTCTTCACCACCCACACATTGCTCGAGGAGGCCTCGCTGAGCACCTCGCCGCGGAACATGATGGTTTCGGCCGCGCCGGCCTCGACGCTGATCTGCCGCGCGAGCACCGCGCCCAGCAGGCTCGTCGCCTTGATGTGCGCCTTCTGCCAGCGAAAGTCCTCGGCGCTGAGGCAGCGCACGCCGTGGGCGCGCGCCTCGGCCGCCACAGGCTTGAGCGGGTTGACCATCACGAAGACGGTGGGCACCAGCCCGGCGGGCATCGCGTGGTCGCGCATGGCCACGCCGCGCGTCACCTGGAAGTACAGCGCCTGCGTGGCAGCGGCCGGGGCTTCGCGCACCAGGCGTTCGGCGATCGCGCGCCAGCCATCGGCTGCATGGGGATTGGGGATGTGCAGCTCGGCCAGCGAACGGTCCAGCCGTGCCATGTGCTCGTCGAAGCCGAAGAGGAGGCCGCCGTACACCGGCACCACCTCGTACACGCCATCGCCGAAGATGAAGCCGCGGTCCAGCACGCTCACCTTCGCATCGCGCAACGGCAGGTAGTCGCCGTCGAGGTGGCACAGGGTGGAGGGCAGGGCGGAGGCGAGCGGCGCAAGCATCGGCAAATTATCGAAGGCGCCGCCATGTCGCGCCCGTGCCAACGCTTTCGTCCAGTCAGCGGCCGATCAGGACGGGTTTTTACTTATAATGAGAGGCTTTGTAGAATTCTCGCGAGATGTGGGGCTGCCATACCAATGACAACCGAAGCCCCTGTTTCCGAGAGTGACGCCGAAGTCTCCGATTTCAAGCCGCTGACCGCCGATGAGGCCCGGCGCTTGCGCGAGCAACATCCCGAACTGTCGCCCTGGTGGGTGATCGGCGCCCAGGTGGCGGCGGGCTTGGTTGTGGCGGCGGTGGCTTGGGCCTGGACGCAGGCGCCTCTGGCGGCCGTGTCCGCGTTCTACGGCGCGATGGCAGTGGCTGTTCCGGCAGCGCTGTTCATCCGAGGGACTCGGCCGATGCATGGTGTGACGTCACAGTCCGCTGCCATGCTGAAGTTTTTTGTCTGGGAACTGATCAAGATCGCCCTGACCGTCGCCTTGCTGGCGGCGGCGCCCTGGGTGGTCAAGGACCTTCACTGGCTGGCCCTCGTGGCGGGCGTGGTGGTCGCGCTGAAGATGTACTGGGTCGCGCTCGTGGTGCGCCCCCGTTTGTTGAACCGGATCTGACTGTTTAGAGAAGAGACGCACGAAAGATGGCCGCCGAAGGACACGCCCCGACCGCCAGTGAATACATCGTTCACCACCTGCAGCATTGGCAGGTCGATTGGGGTCTCAATCCCGTGGTCCAGAAGGCCATCGTGGACTTCAATGTCATCAACCTCGACTCCGTTCTCTGGGCGCTGATCGTCGGCGCGCTGGGCTGCTTCGTGCTGTGGCTGGCCGCGCGCAAGGCCACGGCCGGCGTGCCGGGCCGCTTCCAGGCCGCGGTCGAGATCCTTGTCGAGATGGTCGACAACCAGGCCAAGGCCAACATCCACAACGCCAAGAGCCGCCGCTTCATCGCCCCGCTGGCACTCACCGTGTTCGTCTGGATCTTCCTGCTCAACGCCATGGACATGCTGCCGGTCGACCTGCTGCCGGCGATCTGGGCCAAGTACTTCGAGGTGGCGGGCCACGACCCGCACCACGCCTACATGCGCGTCGTGCCCACGGCCGACCTGTCGACCACGCTGGGCCTGTCGACCTCCGTGCTGCTGCTGTGCCTGATCTACAGCGTGAAGATCAAGGGCGCAGGCGGCTGGGCGCACGAGCTCGTCACGGCGCCTTTCGGCACCAGCAAGAACCCCTTCTTCGCCGTCATCCTCGGCGTGGTGAACCTGCTCATGCAGATCATCGAGTACGTGGCCAAGACCGTGTCGCATGGCATGCGGTTGTTCGGCAACATGTACGCAGGCGAACTCGTTTTCATGCTGATCGCGCTCATGGGCGGCGCGATGGCTGCGTCGTTCTCGGGAGTGCTGTTGCCAGTGGGCCACGTCATTGCCGGTACTGTCTGGGCGATCTTCCACATCCTGGTGATCACGCTTCAGGCATTCATTTTCATGATGCTGACGCTCATTTATCTGGGCCAGGCTCATGAGGCCCACTGAGGCTCGGTTCCCTTCGTTTTCGTTTTTCTTTCGCTTTCAATCAGCTATCTAAGGAGTCATCATGGAAGCTTCCAACGTTCTCGGTCTCGTTGCCCTGGCCTGTGGCCTGATCGTCGGTCTGGGCGCCATCGGCGCATCGATCGGCATCGCCCTGATGGGTGGCAAGTTCCTCGAGTCGTCGGCCCGTCAGCCCGAACTCATGAACGACCTGCAGACCAAGATGTTCATCTTGGCCGGCCTGATCGACGCGGCCTTCCTGATCGGCGTGGCCATCGCCCTGCTGTTCGCCTTCGCCAACCCGTTCCTGTCCGCGCTGCCGAAGTAATCCGGTTTCAACGCCACTCTAGAAAGGTGTTGCCGTGAGTATCAACGCGACCCTGATCGTCCAGGGCATCGTCTTCCTGCTGCTCGTGCTGTTCACGATGAAATTCGTGTGGCCGCCGATCGCGAAGGCGCTGGACGAGCGGGCACAAAAGATCGCCGCGGGCCTGGCGGCCGCCGAGAAGGCCAAGGCCGAACTGGCCGCCGCCGACAAGCGCGTCGAACAGGAACTGCAAGCCTCGCGCAACGAGACGAGCAACCGCCTGGCCGATGCCGAGCGCCGTGCCCAGCAAATCATCGAAGAGGCCAAGGCCCGCGCCACCGAGGAGGCCAACAAGATCGTGGCCGCCGCACGTGACGAGGCCGAGCAGCAGGCCGTGCGCGCCCGCGAAGCCCTGCGCGAGCAGGTTGCTGCGCTGGCCGTCAAGGGTGCCGAGCAGATCCTGCGCAAGGAAGTCGACGCCGGCGTCCATGCAGACCTGCTCTCGCGCCTGAAGACGGAACTCTGAGGACGACATGGCCGAACTCGCGACCATTGCCCGTCCTTACGCCGAAGCGCTGTTCAAGGCGTCGGCCGGCAACGCTGCGGCGACCGCCGGCTGGCTCGAGCCCCTCGCGGCCGTGGCTGGCGACGCGCAGCTCCAGGAGTTCGCGTCCAACCCCAAGGTGTCGTCCGACCAGGTCTTCGACCTGATCGCCGGCGCGGTGCCCGGCGGCCTGCCGCCTGCGGGCCAGAATTTCCTGCGCACCGTGATCGAGAACGACCGCCTGGCCGCGCTGCCCGAGGCTGCCGCCCAGTTCCGTGTGCTCCTGAATGCGAGCTCCGGCGCGGCCGATGCCGTCGTGTACAGCGCGTTCCCGATCGACGCGGGTGCGCTGGCCGACGTGTCGGCGGCGCTCGAGAAGCGTTTCGGGCGCAAGCTCACGACGCGCGTCGAGGTCGATCCGTCCCTCATCGGCGGCATCCGTGCCGTGGTGGGCGACGAAGTGCTCGACACCTCGGTCAAGGCCCGACTCGAACAAATGAAGGCGGCGCTCACCGCCTGAGGCGGCGTGCGTGCCGGTCGTCACACTGATTGAAAGAAGGAAAGAGTCATGCAACTCAATCCCGCAGAAATTTCCGAGCTGATCAAGAGCCGCATCGAGGGCCTCGGCGTCAGCGCCGACATCCGCAACGAAGGCACCGTCGTGTCGGTGACCGACGGCATCGTGCGCATCCATGGCCTGTCCGAGGCCATGCAGGGCGAAATGCTGGAGTTCCCCGCGACGGCCAGCGGCCAGCCGACCTACGGCCTGGCCCTGAACCTGGAGCGTGACTCGGTCGGCGCCGTGATTCTGGGCGAGTACGAGCACATCTCCGAGGGCGACACCGTCAAGTGCACGGGCCGCATCCTGGAAGTGCCCGTCGGCCCCGAACTGATCGGCCGCGTCGTCAACGCCCTGGGCCAGCCGATCGACGGCAAGGGTCCCGTCAACGCCAAGCTGACCGACGTGATCGAGAAGGTCGCTCCCGGCGTGATCGCACGGAAGTCCGTCGACCAGCCGATGCAGACCGGCCTGAAGTCGATCGACTCCATGGTGCCGATCGGCCGTGGCCAGCGCGAGCTGATCATCGGCGACCGCCAGACCGGCAAGACCGCGGTGGCGATCGACACGATCATCAACCAGAAGGGTCAGAACATGACCTGCATCTACGTCGCGATCGGCCAGAAGGCTTCGTCGATCAAGAACGTGGTGCGTGCGCTGGAGCAGGCCGGTGCGATGGACTACACCATCGTCGTCGCCGCCTCCGCTTCCGAATCCGCCGCCATGCAGTACGTCTCGGCGTACTCGGGCTGCACGATGGGCGAGTACTTCCGGGACCGCGGCCAGGATGCGCTGATCATTTACGACGATCTGTCCAAGCAGGCCGTCGCCTACCGCCAGGTCTCGCTGCTGCTGCGTCGCCCGCCGGGCCGCGAAGCCTACCCCGGCGACGTGTTCTACCTCCACAGCCGCCTGCTGGAGCGCGCCGCCCGCGTGAACGCCGATTACGTGGAAGCCTTCACCAAGGGTGAGGTCAAGGGCAAGACCGGCTCGCTGACGGCACTGCCGATCATCGAGACGCAGGCCGGCGACGTGTCCGCCTTCGTGCCGACCAACGTGATCTCGATCACCGACGGCCAGATCTTCCTGGAAACCAACCTGTTCAACGCCGGCATCCGCCCCGCCATCAACGCCGGTATCTCGGTGTCGCGCGTGGGTTCGTCGGCGCAGACCAAGGTGATCAAGGGCCTGTCCGGCGGTATCCGTACCGACCTGGCGCAGTACCGTGAACTGGCCGCTTTCGCTCAGTTCGCCTCGGACCTGGACGAAGCCACCCGCAAGCAGCTCGACCGCGGTGCCCGCGTGACCGAACTGCTGAAGCAGGCCCAGTACAGCCCGCTGCCGATCTCGCTGATGGGCGCCTCGCTGTTCGCGGTGAACAAGGGCTTCATGGACGACCTGGACGTCAAGAAGGTGCTCGCCTTCGAACACGGCCTGCACCAGTTCCTGAAGACCAGCCACGGCGCCCTGCTCGACAAGATCGAACAGGCCAAGGCCCTGGACAAGGACGCGGAAGCCGAACTGACGGCGGCGATCACCTCGTTCAAGAAGTCCTTCGCCTGATGGCGAACGGACGGCACACGGCTTAAGGAGCATCGATGGCAGCCGGCAAGGAAATCCGCGGCAAGATCAAATCGGTGGAGAACACCAAGAAGATCACCAAGGCCATGGAAATGGTGGCCGCGTCGAAGATGCGCAAGGCGCAGGACCGGATGCGCTCTGCGCGTCCGTACAGCGAGAAGATCCGTTCCATCGCGGCCAACCTCAGCCAGGCGAACCCGGAGTACACCCACGCCTTCATGAAGACCAACGACGCCAAGTCGGCGGGCTTCATCGTGGTGACGACCGACAAGGGCCTGTGCGGTGGCATGAACACCAACGTGCTGCGTGCCGTGACGACCAAGCTGCGCGAGCTGCAGTCGGCCGGCGTGTCGGCCGAGGCGGTGGCCATCGGCAACAAGGGGCTGGGCTTCCTGACGCGCATCGGTGCGCGCGTGGTGTCGCACGTCACCCAGCTGGGTGACACGCCGCACCTCGACAAGTTGATCGGCCCCGTCAAGGTGCTGTTCGACGCGTATGCCGAAGGCAAGATCAACGCGGTGTACCTGAGCTACACCAAGTTCATCAACACCATGCGCCAGGAATCGGTCGTCGAGCAGCTGCTGCCGCTCAAGGCCGAGTCGCTGCAGGCCGAAAAGGGCCAGCACAGCTGGGACTACATCTACGAGCCCGACGCGCAGACCGTCATCGACGAGCTTCTCGTGCGCTACGTGGAGTCGCTGGTGTACCAGGCGGTGGCCGAGAACATGGCGTCGGAGCAGTCGGCGCGCATGGTGGCGATGAAGGCCGCGACGGACAACGCCGGCAACGTGATCAACGAGCTCAAGCTGGTCTACAACAAGACCCGCCAGGCCGGCATCACGAAGGAGCTGTCGGAGATCGTGGCCGGTGCGGCCGCGGCGACCGGCAGCTGATCGCGGCTCTGCGCCCTCGTTCACGCTGAGATTCAAGACAAATTTACTGGAGCACAGAATGGCTCAAGCACAAGGCAAGATCGTTCAATGTATCGGCGCCGTGGTCGACGTGGAATTCCCCCGCGACCAGATGCCCAAGGTGTATGACGCCCTCAAGTTCGAAGGCGGCGCCCTGACCCTAGAAGTGCAGCAGCAGCTGGGCGACGGCGTGGTGCGCACCATTGCGCTGGGTTCGTCCGACGGCCTGCGCCGCGGCCTCATCGTCACCAACACCGGCGCGCCGATCACGGTGCCCGTGGGCAAGGCCACGCTCGGCCGCATCATGGACGTGCTGGGCTCGCCCATCGACGAGCGCGGCCCGGTCGGCCAGGAGCTGACCGCCTCCATCCACCGCAAGGCGCCCGCCTACGACGAGCTGAGCCCCTCGCAGGAACTGCTCGAGACCGGCATCAAGGTGATCGACCTGGTGTGCCCGTTCGCCAAGGGCGGCAAGGTGGGCCTGTTCGGTGGCGCCGGCGTCGGCAAGACCGTGAACATGATGGAGCTCATCAACAACATCGCCAAGGCGCACTCGGGCCTGTCCGTGTTCGCCGGCGTGGGTGAGCGCACCCGCGAGGGCAACGACTTCTATCACGAGATGTCGGACTCCGGCGTCGTGAACCAGGAGAACCTGTCCGAGTCGAAGGTGGCCATGGTCTACGGCCAGATGAACGAGCCCCCGGGCAACCGCCTGCGCGTGGCCCTGACCGGTCTGACCATCGCCGAATCCTTCCGCGACGAAGGCCGCGACGTGCTCTTCTTCGTCGACAACATCTACCGCTACACGCTGGCCGGTACCGAAGTGTCGGCACTGCTGGGTCGCATGCCTTCCGCCGTGGGCTACCAGCCGACGCTGGCCGAGGAAATGGGCCGCCTGCAGGAGCGGATCACGTCGACCAAGGTCGGCTCGATCACCTCGATCCAGGCCGTGTACGTCCCTGCCGACGACTTGACCGACCCCTCGCCGGCCACGACCTTCGCCCACCTGGACTCCACCGTGGTGCTGTCGCGCGACATCGCCTCGCTGGGCATCTACCCCGCCGTGGACCCGCTGGACTCGACCTCGCGCCAGCTCGACCCCAACGTCGTCGGCGAAGAGCACTACAGCGTGGCGCGCGCCGTGCAGGGCACCCTGCAGCGCTACAAGGAACTGCGCGACATCATCGCCATCCTGGGCATGGACGAACTGGCGCCGGAAGACAAGCTGGCCGTGGCCCGCGCCCGGAAGATCCAGCGTTTCCTGTCGCAGCCCTTCCACGTCGCTGAAGTGTTCACCGGCTCGCCCGGCAAGTACGTGCCGCTGTCGGAAACCATTCGCGGCTTCAAGATGATCGTGAACGGCGAGTGCGACCACCTGCCGGAACAGGCCTTCTACATGGTCGGCACCATCGACGAAGCCATGGAAAAAGGCAAAAAGGTCGCGTAAAGCGGCGCACTCGGGCGATCCGCGTCGTTGCCGTGCTCGCCGTACTTCCTGTACGGCTGTGCGCGGCGCCTAGCGGCTCATCCCGATTGCTTGCTTTCCAAACCTTTTTCAGCTGAAAGGAACGCATATGGCCAACACCATTCAAGTCGATGTGGTCAGCGCCGAGGAGTCGATCTTCTCGGGCCAGGCGCGCTTCGTGGCGCTGCCCGGTGAAGCCGGCGAGCTCGGCATCTATCCGCGCCACACGCCGCTGATCACGCGCATCCGTCCGGGTGCCGTGCGCATCGAGACGGCCGAGGGCGGCGAGGAGTTCGTGTTCGTGGCCGGCGGCATCCTCGAAGTGCAGCCCGACGCGGTGACGGTGCTGTCCGACACCGCGATCCGCGGCAAGGACCTGGACGACGAGAAGGCCAGCGCCGCCAAGAAGGCGGCCGAGGAAGCTCTCAAGAACGCCAAGAGCGACATCGACATCGCCATGGCGCAGTCCGAGCTGGCCGTGATGGCCGCGCAGATCGCTGCGCTGCGCAAGTACCGCCAGAAGAAGTGATCGCCGGGCACGCCGACGTGCCCGCCGCTTCGAACAAAAGGCCGCCCATCGGGCGGCTTTTTTGTTGCCGCCTTTCGTTTGTGCGCAACATCGGCCAGTATTTGGCCGAAGTTCGGCCTTGTCCGGCCGAAGACGGACTCCTAGGATGCGCCCCACGCCGTGAGGTGCGCGTCCAGGCGCCGCCGTCACGGAGAGAACATGCACGGAGACACACGCTTGGCACCCTGGAACGGCCTGTCCACGCCTGAGATGCAGTTGCTGCAGACCACCTTCTGGTCGGCCGGCGGCTCGCGCCATGGCATGGCCGAACGCCTCGGCTTCTCGCGCAGCAAGGCCAATGCGCTGATTGCCGGGTTGCTGGACCAGGGGCTGCTGGCCGAAACCGGGCCGCGGGCGTCCTCGGGCGGCCGTCGCGCCGAGCACCTGCGGCTGCACGACGGGCTCGGCGTGCTGGTCGGCGTCGACGTCGGCGCCACCAGCGTGGATGTCGCCATCCTGCAGCCGGACCTCAGCGTGCTGGCCCATCACCAGGAGGAGGCCGACGTGCGGCAGGGCCCGGGCGTGGTGCTGGCCCGCGTGCGGGCCATCATGCGCGAGCTGCTTCAAGGCCAGGGCATCGCGGCTTCCGGTGTGCTGGGCATCGGCATGGGCGTGCCCGGGCCGGTGAACTTCGAGGCCGGCCAGCTCGTGAACCCCCCGCTCATGCCGGGCTGGGACAGCTTCTCGATCCGCGACTACCTGCGCGAGGACTACGCCGCGCCGGTCTTCGTCGACAACGACGTCAACCTCATGGCGCTGGGCGAGCTCTGGCGCCTGCAGCGGCAGCTGTCCAACTTCCTCGTCATCAAGGTCGGCACCGGCATCGGCTGCGGCATCGTGTGCCATGGCGAGGTGTATCGCGGTGCGGCCGGCTCGGCCGGCGACGTGGGTCACATCTGCGTCGACCAGGACGGCCCGCGCTGCCACTGCGGCAACGTCGGCTGCGTGGAGGCCATGGCCGCGGGCCCCGCGATCGTGCGCATGGCCGTGGCGGCCGCCGAGGCAGGCGAGAGCCCGATGCTGGCGGAACACCTTCGCCTGCACGGGCGCATCGAGGCGGTCGACGTCGGCCAGGCGAGCCGCGCGGGCGATGCCGCAGCCAACGGCATCATCCAGCGCGCGGGCACCCACATCGGGCAGATGCTGGCCTCGGTGGTGAACTTCTTCAATCCCTCGCACGTGTTCATCGGCGGCGGCATCACGCACATCGGCCCGCTGTTTCTGGCGGCGGTGCGCCAGAGCGTGTACCAGCGCTCGCTGGCCCTGTCGACGCGCCACCTGGAGATCCAGTACGCGCCCCTGGGCGAGCAGGGCGGCGTGATCGGCGCCGGCGTTCTCGCGATGCACGAATCGCTCAAGGTCCGCGGGGTGGCGCCATGACGGCCACCATCGCCCACGACGGCGCGCACGGCGTGGCCGTCGAGTTCGACCAGGTCACCAAGTCTTTCGGGCCGGTCGAGGTTCTGCATGGCGTGAGCTTCGCGCTCGCACCGGGCCGCGTCGTCGGCCTGCTCGGCGAGAACGGCGCGGGCAAGTCCACGCTGATGAAGATCCTGGCCGGCTACGAGGGGCTCTCGGGCGGCGCACTGCGCGTCAACGGCCAGCCGCAGCAGTTCCGCAGTTCGCGTGACGCCGAGGCCCTGGGCATCGTGCTGATCCACCAGGAATTCAACCTGGCCGAAGACCTGAGCGTGGCCGACAACATCTTCCTCGGTCACGAGAAGCGCAAGGGTCTCTTCCTTGACGACCGCGCCATGCACGCCGAAGCCGCCGCGGCGCTCGCCCAGGTGGGCCTAAAGGTCGACCCGGCCACCAAGGTGCGCCGCCTCATCGTGGCCGAGAAGCAGCTGGTCGAGATCGCCAAGGCCATGGCGCGGCGTGCGCGGCTGCTCATCATGGACGAGCCCACCGCCACCCTCACACCCGGCGAGACGGAGCGCCTCTTCAAGCTCATCGCGCAACTGCGCGCCGACGGCGTCACCGTCGTCTACATCTCGCACAAGCTCGACGAGGTGGAGCGTGTGACCGACGAGGTGGTGGTCATGCGCGACGGCCGCTTCGTCACGCGCGCCGCGACCGCCGATGTGACGCGCCACCAGATGGCCAACCTCATGGTGGGCCGCGAACTGTCCGACCTGTACCCGCCGCGCGACCGCGTGAGCACCGATGGCGCGCCCGCGCTGCGCGTGCAGGACTTCAGCGTGCCCGGCTGGGCGCAGCAGGCGAGCTTCGAGGTGCGGCCGGGCGAGATCCTGGGCTTCGCCGGCCTCGTGGGGGCGGGCCGCACCGAACTCTTCGAAGGCCTGCTCGGCCTGCGCCCAGGCAGCGGCGAGGTCGAACTCGCGGGCCGTGCGGTGCATCTGCGTTCGCCGCGCGATGCCGCGCGCCACGGCCTCACCTACCTCAGCGAAGACCGCAAGGGCAAGGGCCTGCACGTGGCCTTCGGCCTGCGCGAGAACCTCACGCTGATGGCGCTCGAGCAATACGCGCGGCCCTGGCTGCGCCCCGACGCCGAGCGCGCCGCGCTCGACACGGCCGTGAAGGACTACGGCATCCGCACCGGCTCGCTCGACGTGCGTGCGTCGTCGCTGTCGGGCGGCAACCAGCAGAAGCTCGCGCTGGCCAAGGTGCTGCAGCCGCGGCCCAAGGTCGTGGTGCTCGACGAGCCCACGCGCGGCGTCGACGTCGGGGCCAAGCGCGACATCTACTTCCTCGTCCAGCGCCTGGCGCGCGAGGGCCTGGCCGTGATCGTCATCTCGTCGGAGCTGATGGAACTCATCGGCCTGGCGCACCGCGTGGCCGTCATGCGCGCGGGCCGCATCGTCGCCACGCTTCCGGCCGACGGCCTCACCGAAGAACAACTCATCGCCCACGCCACGGGAACAGCCCATGCCGACGCCTGACACCCCCACCAGCGCCGCCGCAGAAGGCGCGCAGCACCGCGCAGCGAGCACGCCGCGCTGGACCGAGCGCCTGCACGGCTTCGGCCCGGTCATCGGCCTGGTGCTGCTGTGCATCGCCGGCGCCGCACTCAACAGCGACTTCGCCACACTCGACAACGCGATGAACGTGCTCACGCGCACGGCCTTCATCGGCATCATCGCGGTGGGGATGTGCTTCGTGATCATCTCGGGCGGCATCGACCTGTCGGTGGGCTCGATGGCCGCGCTCATCGCCGGCAGCGTGATCATGTTCATCAACTGGGCGGGGCCGGCCACGGGCTCGCCGCTGCTGGCCGTGGTGCTCGGTGCGGGGCTCGCAGTGGTGCTGGGCGCGATGTTCGGCCTGGCGCACGGCCTGCTCATCACCAAGGGGCGCATCGAGCCCTTCATCGTCACCCTCGGTACCCTGGGCATCTTCCGCGCCTACCTCACCTACTTCGCCGACGGCGGCGCGCTCACGCTTGACAACGAGCTGTCGGACCTCTACGCGCCGGTGTACTACGCCAGCCTGGCGGGCATCCCGGTGCCGGTCTGGATCTTCCTGCTGGTGGCCATCGTCGGCGGCGTGATCCTCAACCGCACGGCCTACGGCCGCTACGTGCAGGCCATCGGCTCGAACGAGCAGGTGGCGCGCTACGCGGCCGTGGACGTGGACCGCGTGAAGATCCTCACCTACGTGCTGCTGGGCGTGTGCGTGGGCATCGCCACGCTGCTCTACGTGCCGCGGCTGGGTTCCGCCTCGCCCACCACGGGCATCTTATGGGAGCTGGAGGCGATCGCCGCCGTGATCGTCGGCGGCACGGCGCTCAAGGGCGGCGCGGGCAGCATCACCGGCACGGTGGTCGGCGCCATCCTGCTCTCGGTCATCAGCAACATCCTCAACCTCACCAGCATCATCAGCGTGTACCTCAACGCGGCGGTGCAGGGCTTCGTGATCATCGTGGTGGCCTTCCTGCAGCGAGGTCGCCGTTGAACGCGCCGTTCGATCCCCCGCCGTTCGGGCCGAGCCTGTCGAAGCCGTGCACCGGCGCTTCGACAGGCTCGGCGCGAACGGGTGTTTTGTGCCAGTGACTTTCATCCAACCCAGGAGACTCCCAGCATGACCTTCATCACCCGTCGCCTCGCGCTCACCGCCGTGGCCGCCGCCGCCTTCGCCAGCGTGCCGGCGCTGGCCGCCGAGAAAGTGAACCTCGGCGTGTCCATCCCGGCCGCCACGCACAGCTTCATGGGCGGCATCAACTACTGGGCCAACCAGGCCAAGAAGGACCTGGAGAAGCAGCACAAGGACCTGAAGATCACCATCAAGACGGCCGCCAACGCGCCCGAGCAGGCCAACCAGCTGCAGGACTTCAGCACCGTCACCAAGATCAACGCGCTGGTGGTCTTCCCCTTCGAATCGGCTGCATTGACCAAACCGGTCGCACAGGTCAAGGCCAAGGGCGCCTACGTCACGGTGGTCGACCGCGGCCTGACCGACACCAGCGCGCAGGACGCCTACGTCGCCGGCGACAACACCGCCTTCGGCAAGATCCCGGCCGAATACATCGCCAAGAAGCTCAATGGCAAGGGCAACGTGGTGGCGCTGCGCGGCATCGCGACCACGCTGGACAACGAGCGCATGGACGCCTTCAACGCCGTGCTCAAGAACTACCCCGACATCAAGCTGCTCGACGCCAAGTACGCCAACTGGAACCGCGACGACGCCTTCAAGGTCACGCAGGACTACCTGACGCGCTTCAAGGAGATCGACGCCATCTGGGCGGCCGACGACGACATGGCCGTGGGCGTGCTCAAGGCCATCGAGCAGGCCAAGCGCAACGACATCAAGATCGTCTTCGGCGGTGCCGGCGCCAAGGGCATGGTCAAGACCATCCTCGACGGCAAGGACCCGCGCATCGCGGCCGACGTGAGCTACTCGCCCAAGTTCATCTACGACGCGATCAAGCTCACGGCCGAGGCACGGCTGAAGGGCGAGAAGCTGCCGGCGACGACCATCATCCCGTCGGTGCTGATCACCAAGGACAACGCCAAGGACTTCTACCACCCGGATTCCCCTTTCTGAGCGGAATCGGCCTCCGGCGCCCGTGGGACGGGCGCCAGCAGCTATCGATTTAGTAGCAATCGCAGTCGCCGCCGTCGCACCGGCGCCCCCGCGCTGCCGGCGGCGCGACGGCACATGCGAGACGAAAAAGGACCCCTGGCCATGCCACGCCCCGTCACCCTCTTCACCGGCCAGTGGGCCGACCTGACCCTGGCCGAACTGGCGCCGCTGGCGCGGCGCATGGGCTACGACGGCCTGGAACTCGCCTGCTGGGGCGACCACTTCGACGTGCAGCAGGCGCTCGCGTCGGAGACCTACGTCAAGGACAAGTGGGCGCTGCTGCGCGAGCACGGCCTCACCTGCCTGGCCATCGGCAACCACCTGGTGGGCCAGGCGGTGTGCGACCTCATCGACGAACGCCACCGCGCCATCCTGCCGGCGCATGTGTGGGGCGATGGCGATGCCGAAGGCGTGCGCCAGCGCGCAGCCCGCGAGCTGGCCGACACCGCGCGCGCCGCCGCGAAGTTCGGCGTGAAGGCCGTCACCGGCTTCACCGGCTCGTCGATCTGGCACGCCACCTACGCCTTCCCGCCCACCACCCAGGCCTACTGGGACGCGGGCTTCGCCGACTTCGGCCGGCGCTTCGGCCCGATCCTCGACACCTTCGAGCAGCAGGACGTGAACTTCGCGCTCGAGGTGCACCCGACCGAGATCGCCTTCGACATCGCTTCGGCCGAGCGGGCCATCGAGGCCGTGGGCGGGCATCGCCGCTTCGGTTTCAACTTCGACCCCAGCCACCTGGCCTACCAGGGCGTGGACTACGTGCGCTTCATCCGCCGCTTTGCCGACCGCATCTACAACGCCCACATGAAGGACGTGTGGTGGGGCAAGGGCGACGGCAGCGTCGGCGTGTTCGGCGGCCACACCAGCTTCGGCGACGCGCGGCGCTTCTGGGACTTCCGCAGCGTCGGCCGCGGCATGGTGGATTTCGAATCCATCATCGTCGCGCTCAACGACATCGGCTACGCCGGGCCGCTGTCGGTCGAATGGGAGGACAGCCGCATGGACCGCGTGCACGGCGCCACCGAGAGCGCCGCCTTCTGCCGCCGGCTGGACTTCCCCGCCGCGGCCGGTGCCTTCGACGCCGCCTTCGACAAGGCTGCCCAGGGCGGGATGGCCGGCACATGAGCGCGGGCCCGAACGCTCTTCAGGTCCTGGCACTTCGTCCCGAAGCGGCCGCGCGATGACGAAAAAACTGCGCTACGCCATGGTCGGCGGCGGCCAGGGCGCCTTCATCGGCGCCGTGCACCGCAAGGCCCTGGCGATCGACGGCCAGGCCGAGCTGGTGGCCGGCGCGCTGGCCTCCACGCCCGAGCGCGCCCGCGCGTCGGGCCGCGAGCTGGGCCTGGCCGACGATCGCAACCACGCCGACTGGCAGGCGCTGCTCGACGACGAGCTCGCACGAAGCGCCGACGAGCGCGTCGACTTCGTCTCCATCGTCACGCCCAACCACCTGCACCATCCGGTGGCCAAGGCCTTCGCCGAGGCGGGCATCCACGTCGTGTGCGACAAGCCGCTGGTCCACACCAGCGAACAGGCCGAGGACCTGCTGCGCACCGTCGAGCGCAGTGGCAGCGTGTTCGGCGTGACCTACAACTACAGCGGCTACCCGATGGTGCGCGAGGCGCGCGCGCTGGTGGCCGCCGGCGCGATCGGCGAGGTGCGCAAGGTGGTGGTCGAGTACCACCAGGGCTGGCTGGCCACCAAGCTCGAGGGCAGCGACAACAAGCAGGCCGGCTGGCGCACCGACCCGGCCCGCAGTGGCGCGGCCGGCGCACTGGGCGACATCGGCTCGCATGCCGAGAACCTGGTCGCCACCGTCACCGGTCTGGAGCTCGAGAGCCTGTGCGCCGACCTCGGCACCTTCGTGGCGGGACGCCAGCTCGACGACGACGCCAGCCTGCTGCTGCGCTTCAAGGGCGGGGCGCGCGGCGTGCTCATGGCCACGCAGATCGCGGTGGGTTGCGAGAACGACCTGCGCCTGCGCGTCTTCGGCAGCACCGGCACGCTGGACTGGCGCCAGGAGCAGCCCGACACGCTGGTGCATGCGCCCATCGACGGCCCGCGCCGTCTGCTCACACGCGGGTCGCCCTGGCTCGGCGAGTCGGCGCGCCTGGCCACGCGGCTGCCCGCTGGCCATCCCGAAGCCTTCATCGAGGCCTTCGCCAACGTGTACCTCGGCGTCATCGCGCGCATCCGTGCGCTGCAACAGGGCGTGGCACCGGAGCCGCTGCACGCGGACCATCCGACCCTCGCCGACGGCGCACGCGGCGTGCGCTTCATCGAGAAGGCGCTGCAAAGCGCGGCCAGCACGCAGAAGTGGACGGCCTTCTGAGGCGCGGCACGGCCTAGCCCGAACGCCCTATGGGCGGCAGTGCGCGCGGGCGGTAGAAACGGCGGTCCTCGTTCCTGCGCCACCGCCATGACCCCCCGCCTCGCCTGGCTGCCCGCCCTGTCGCTCGCCATCGCCATCGCCGCCGCCGCGCCGGCCCATGCCGGCCCCACCTTCCCCGAACGCAAGGCCGGGCTGTGGGAGATGCGCTCGACCCAGAAGGCTGGCGCCAAGGACGGCATCGTCGTGCAGCAGTGTGCCGACCCCGCCACCGACAAGGCGCTGCAGGAATACGGTCTCTCGCAGCCGAAGATGAACCGCAAGTTCTGCAAGGAAGAGATGCGCAACGAGGCCGGCAAGATGCTGGTGCACACCGAGGTCTGCAAGCAGAGCGAGACCACCATGACGCGGCGCATCGTCATGTCGGGCGACTTCAATGCGGCCTACCGCGTCGAGTCGCACACGGTCTACGAGCCCAGGCCCAAGGCGCCCCCGACCGACGACGACATGGTGGCCGAAATGCGCTGGCTGGGCGCCTGCCCCTCGACCATGAAGCCGGGCGACATGGTGATGCCGGGCGGCATGAAGATGAACGTGGCCGACATGACCCGCATGGGCGCCATGGCCGGCCAGCTGATGCGCACGGGCCCCGACACCAAGCCCGGCGAGATGACCCTGCCCGACGGCACCAAGGTCGACATGGAGGCCATGAAGCGCATGGCGGCCGAGATGCAGAAGCAGATGCCCGCCCGCACGCCGGCGCGCTAGCGTGGGGCTGCGCGCATCGCGTTCAGGCCAGGTGCATGTCCCAGGGCGTGGCGCCCGCCGGCAGCGGTGGCCGGCGTGTGAGCGCGTCCAGCGCCTCGCCGGCCTCGAAGCGCGCGGCCAGCGCCGCCGGGTCGAAGCGGATGCCCATGAAGTTCTCCGCGTAGGCGCCGCTGTCGAAGAAGGCCTGGACCTCCTGCGCGCTGGCAAAGACGTCGTATTGCAGTTCGACGCGGTTCCCGTCCGGGTCCTTGTAGTAGAGCGAGATCGTCGGTCCGTGGTTGATGCACCAGTAGGGCGTGATCTCCAGCGCCTGCAGGCGGCGCCAGGTGGCCAGCAGCTCGCCCAGCGTCGCGTACGTGAAGGCGACATGCTCCAGGCCCGGCAGCGCGTCGTCGCTGCGCAGGCCGGCGAGGTCGGGTCGCCCGATCAGCCCGAGGCGGTGGTGCTCCTCGTCGTAGCTCAGAAAGCACACCATCTCGTTCTCGAAGGCCACGCTCGCTTCCAGCAGGCAGCGGTACCAGGCACGCGAGCGCGCGAGATCGGACACGCGCAGCACCACGTGCGCCAGCTTGGCCGGGCGGATCGGCACGGCCGTGGCGTCCGGCAGCGGCCGGGCGGGAAGTGCGAGCTGCGAACTCATGCCGCCACCTCCTCGATCACCGGGTTCTCGATGTGGCCCAGGCCGTCGATCTCCACCCGTACGCGGTCGCCGGGCGCGAGGTAGCGTGGCGGGTCCATCAGCGCACCCACGCCGGCCGGGCTGCCGGTGGTCAGGACGTCGCCGGGCTCCAGCGTGAAGGCGGTGCTGAGTTCGGCCACCATGTCCTCGACGCGGTGGATCATCTCCGAGGTGTGGCCGTCCTGCCGCAGTTCGCCATTGACCCAGGTGCGCAGGCGCAGGGCGTGGGGGTCGGGCACTTCGTCGCGCGTGACCAGCCAGGGGCCGAAGGGGCCGTGGGTGTCGAAGGACTTGCCCAGCGTGTGGGTGGGGCTGCGCAACTGCCAGTCGCGCACGCTCAGGTCGTTGACCACCACGTAGCCCGCCACCACCGCCATCGCATCGGCCGCCGCCACATGCCGGCAGCGCCGCCCGATCACGACGCCGAGTTCGCCTTCATAGTCCATCTGCAGCGACACGCGCGGACGCTGCACCGCGTCGTAGGGGCCGGCCACGCAGGACACCTGCTTGTTGAACCACACCTGCCCATGGCCGGCGCGGACCAGCCCGACGCGCGCCGCTTCGGCCAGGTGCGACGCGTAGTTGCCGCCCAGCGCCAGGAACTTGCGCGGCTGCGGAATCGGGGCGCACAGGCGGACCTCCGTGAGCGGCACGCGGGGCGCGCGGCGCGCTGCGTCGGCCGCCCAGACCAGGCCGGCCTGGCCCAACGTCAGCAGTTCCACGAGCGAGGCCGGCGCACCGGCGCAGCCACTCAAATCGCCCAGGGTGTCGTCGTCCTGCAGGCAGCCCAGGCGCGTGCGGCCGTGTTGCACGTAGGTGGCCAGCTTCATCGAGTTGTCTCCAGTTCGTCTTGCACGTATGGTTCATCATCTTTTTGGGACGATCGCTTGGCAATGTCGGATAACAAGACATATCGTTCGACTGACGGGACGATGAACGGTGACGATCTGGCCGACTACGCCCTCTTCGTGGCCGTGGTGGAGCAGGGCAGCTTCACCGCCGCCGGCGTAGAGGTGGGGGTGCCCAAGTCCAGCGTGAGCCGGCGGATCGCGCTGCTGGAGGCGCGGCTGGGGGTGCGGCTGTTGCAGCGCAGTTCGCGCCATGTGTCGACCACCTCGATCGGTCAGCAGTTCTACGAGCGCTGCCAGGCGATGGTGGCCATGGGCCGCGAGGCGCACGAGGTGGTGCGACAGGCGGTGGCCGTGCCGCAGGGGCCGCTGCGCGTGAGCTGTCCGCTCACGCTCGCGCAGGTCTGGCTCACGCCCCTGCTGCCCCGTTTCGCGCAGGAGTTTCCGCGCGTGCGGCTGATGCTCAGCAGCACCAGCCGCCGTGTCGACCCGGTGGAGGAGCCGGTCGACGTGGCCCTGCGGGTGCGGCGCCCGCCCTTCGAGGATTCGGCGCTGGTGGTGCGCACGCTCGGCCGGTCGACCGACGTGTTGGTGGCAGCGCCCCGCCTGGTGGAGACGCACGGCATGCCCAGCGAGGTCGACGCGCTGCGCCACTGGCCCACGCTGGCACTGTCGGCGCAGGCGGGGCGCGCCAAGTGGGTGCTGAATGACGGCACACGAACGGTCACGCTGGTGCACGAGGCGCGGCTGGTCTCCGACGACATGCTCGCGCTACGGCATGCCGCGGTGGAAGGCCTGGGGCTGGCGCTGCTGCCCGAACTGATCTGCGTCGACGCGCTGGCGCGCGGAACCCTGCGCCGCGTGCTGCCGCAGTGGCACAGCGGATCCGGCGAGATCCAGGCCGCGTTCGCAAGCCGCCGCGGGATGCTGCCGGCCGTGCGGGCCTTCATCGACTTCCTGGCCGCCCATCCTCCGCTGCAGCTGTCGCCGGCCGGCCCCGGCGCGCCTTAGGGGCTCGGCAGGCGCCCGCCGCGGGCTGCGCGTCGGCGCGACCGCGCCCGGCAGGTAGGTCGGCGCCGCGAGCCTGCGTGCGCGCGTCGCGCGCCCCTCGCGGCGCTGCCTGCGGTGCACAGCCTTTGCGCCACACTTGCCCCATCGTGCCCGACGTCGACCTCGTCATCGCCCGCCCCGAGGGCCTGTACTGCCCACCCGGCGACTTCTACATCGACCCCTGGAAGCCCGTGGACCGGGCCGTCATCACGCACGGCCACTCCGACCATGCGCGCTGGGGGCATGCCCACTACCTCGCGCACGCCGACAGCGAAGGCACCCTGCGCCAGCGCCTGGGGGCCGACATCGCCCTGCAGACGCTGCCCTACGGCGAAGCGATCGAGCACCATGGCGTGCGCATCTCGCTGCACCCGGCCGGCCACGTGCTGGGGTCGGCGCAGGTGCGGCTCGAACACGCCGGGCGCGTGTGGGTCGCCTCGGGCGACTACAAGACCGAACCCGACGGCACCTGCACGCCCTTCGAGCCGGTGCCGTGCGACACCTTCATCACCGAATCCACCTTCGGCCTGCCCATCTACCGCTGGCCCACGCAGCCGGTGCTCTTCGCCGAGATCGACGCCTGGTGGCGCCGAAATGCCGAGGAGGGCCGCGCGTCGGTGCTGTTCTGCTATGCCTTCGGCAAGGCGCAGCGCATCCTGCACGGTGTCGATGCCAGCATCGGCCCCATCGTCGTGCACGGCGCGGTGGAGCCGCTCAATGCCGTCTACCGCGCTGCCGGCGTGGCGCTGCCGCCCACCCTGCGCGTGACCGACCCGGGCGTGGATGCAGCCATGCTCAAGCGCGCGCTGGTGCTGGCGCCGCCCTCGGCCCAGGGCACGCCGTGGATGAAGCGCTTCGGAAACTACGCCGACGCCTTCGCCTCGGGCTGGATGCAGCTGCGCGGCACCCGCCGCCGCCGGGGCGTCGACCGCGGCTTCGTCATGAGCGACCACGCCGACTGGCCCGGCCTGCAGAAAGCCATCGCCGGCACGGGCGCCGAGCGCGTGTTCGTCACCCATGGCAGCGTGGCGGTGCTGGTGCGATGGCTGAACGAGAACGGGCTGGATGCGCAGGGCTTCAAGACCGAGTACGGGGACGAGGACGCCGAAAGCGGACAGCCGAACGCAGAGGGCGCAGAGGATTCGCAAAGGGCGCAGAAGGAACAGCAATGAACGGATGTCTGAATGGACTTGTTCTGCGACTTCTGCGGAATCTCTGCGCCCTCTGCGTTCGGCTGCCCGAATCCGAATGAAAGCCTTCGCCGCCCTCTACCGCGAGCTCGACGCCAGCACGTCCAACCTGGTCAAGCAGGCCGCGCTGCAGCGCTACCTGCGCGATGCGCCATCGCAGGATGCAGCCTGGGCGGTGTATTTCCTCGCCGGCGGCAAGCCACGGCAGCTGGTGCCGGTGAAGCTGCTGCGCCTGTTGGCGCAGGAAGCGGCCGGCCTGCCCGAGTGGCTGTTCGACGAAAGCTACGAGGCCGTGGGCGACCTGGCCGAGACCATCGCGCTGCTGCTGCCAGCGCCCACCGATGCGCACGACCTGGGGCTCGCGCAATGGGTCGAGCAGCACCTGCTGCCCTTGCGCGGCGCGCCGGCCGACGAACTGCCCGACCGCCTGCGCGCGCAGTGGCGCCAGCTCGCGCCCGACGAGCGGCTGGTGTATTTCAAGCTCATCACCGGCGCCTTTCGCGTCGGCGTGTCGAAGCTGCAGGTCACGCAGGCGCTGGCGGCGGTGGGTGCCGTCGATGCCAAGCGCGTCGCGCAGCGGCTCATGGGCTACACGCACATCGGCGCGCGGCCCGATGCGGCCGCGTATGCGTCGCTCATCGCACCCGAGACCGAGGGCGAGCAGAACACCGTCACCAGCGGCCAGCCCTATCCATTTTTTCTCGCGCACCCGTTCAACGTCGGCGTCGAACAGTTCGATGCGCTGCTCGGCCCGCCGGCCGACTGGGTCGTGGAATGGAAGTGGGACGGCATCCGCGCCCAGCTGGTCAAGCGCGCGGGCCAGGTGTGGCTGTGGTCGCGCGGCGAGGAACTCGTGACCGAACGCTTTCCCGAACTCGCCACGATGGGCGAGGCCCTGCCCGACGGCACCGTGCTCGACGGCGAGATCGTCGTCTGGCGCGAGGATCGCGTGCAGCCTTTTGCCGAACTGCAGAAGCGCATCGGCCGCAAGACCCTGGGCCCCAAACTGCTGCGGGAGCTGCCCGTGGTGCTGCTCGTGTATGACCTCGTCGAGTGGCAGGGCCGCGACCTGCGCGTGATGCCGCAGGCCGACCGCCGCGTGCTGCTCGACGAGCTGGTCGCGCAGGTGCAGCACCCGCAGCTCATCGCCAGCCCCATGCTCACGGGCGCCGACTGGACGGACCTCGCCCGCCAGCGCGAAGCCGCGCGCAGCCTGGGCGTCGAGGGCATGATGCTCAAGCGGCGCGACGCGCAGTACGGCGTGGGGCGCACCAAGGACGTGGGGGTGTGGTGGAAGTGGAAGATCGATCCGCTCTCGGTCGATGCCGTGCTCATCTATGCGCAGCGTGGGCACGGACGGCGCGCCAGCCTGTACAGCGACTACACCTTCGCGGTGTGGGACGGCCCGCCCGAGCAGCCCGATCGCAAGCTGGTGCCCTTTGCGAAGGCCTACTCGGGGTTGACCGATGCGGAGATGGCGCGCGTGGATGCCATCATCCGCAAGACGACGATCGAGAGCTTCGGGCCAGTGAGGTCGGTCAAGCCCACGCTGGTGTTCGAACTGGGCTTCGAGGGGATCGCGCGCAGTCCGCGGCACAAGAGCGGCATCGCGGTGAGGTTTCCGCGGATGTTGCGGTGGAGGGAGGACAAGGGGGTGGAGGAGGCGGATACGTTGGGTACTTTGGAGGCGTTGTTGCCTTCATGAGGGAGTCGGCCTTTTCGCGGGCGGGAGCCGGGATGTGCGCCCGGCGGCGCACCTACTTTCTTTTGCTTCGCCAAAAGAAAGTAGGCAAAGAAAAGGCGACCCTGCTGGCTGCGACCCTTCGCTTCGCTACGGGCGACCTGCGACGCGACGCTGGCGGGGTGCGCTGCAGAAC
>NZ_QPIB01000031.1 GCF_003671765.1 Xenophilus sp. E41
TCCATCTCCTGGAGGAACACCTCGCGCCGGGTCTTCTTCCTCTTGCCGGCATACTCCGCGTCCGAAAAGCTGAGCTGGCTCATCGCGTGTGTCCTCGTCTCACCAATCAACGGTTGTGAGCAGGATTGGTGGACTTGTTCAGACCTTCCCTAGAGAGAGACCATCTACCAGTTCTGGATGCTGGGCGCATGCGATCACATGATAGGTGTCCTCGAACAGAATGGCTTGCGGATGGTCGGCCAATGTCAGGTGCGCTGGCGTCACCAGGAAGTCCACGCGGCCTTGGTCCAGATCCTGCGCCATTGCATTGTTGGTGGGCCTGACATCGAAACTGAGGCCCGGTGCGACGAGGGAGATGCGCCGAAGGACCTCCGCCAGCAAGACGTTGGAGACATAGTCCGACGCGATGATGACGAAGTGGCGATTCGCCGTCGGTGGATCGAAGTCAGGGCGAACCCCTAGCGTCGAATCCACTTTCAGGATGATTTCGCGTACGGGTTGAATAAGGCTCTCAGCGCGCGGTGTCAGTTGCATCGAACGCCCCACCTGGACCAGCAACTGGTCGTCGAAGTGCTCGCGCAGCCGTGCCAGGGTGCCGCTCATGGCCGACTGGGTCATGTGCATACGTTCTGCTGCCCGCGTCACACTGCGCGCGGCCAGAAGAGCATCCAGAGCGACGAGAAGGTTGAGATCGATCCGCTGATAGCGCATGGCGGGGCGAATCATAGCGGGGCAGGTATGGCGCCTGCCGATGGTTGCCATCGGGAGAAACTGTTGGTGGTATCGCGCGCAGCTCCGTATTCTCGGCGGCGACTATGGGTAAGAACAATCCTCTGAGAGGCTGGCAGGTCGATCGCGCGGCGATCCGCCATGTGGGCCGTGACCTTCAACGACCCGAATGCATCCTGGCAGAGAAGGACGGCACCGTGTGGGCCGCCGACGCGCGCGGCGGCGCCATGCGCATTGCGCCTGATGGCGCTCAACACCTGATCGTGCCGCAGGCGCCGGTCGCATTGGACGGCGATTTCGAAGCGCGCTACATCAGGAGCCAGGGATCGCTTCCGAACGGGATGACCTTCCTCGCCAATGGCGATCTGCTCATCGCGAACTGGGGCAGCGATTCGGTCGAAGTCATGACGCGCGACGGGCGGACCCGGCGCCTGTTCGATCACATCGACAGCCAGCCGCTGGGCAAGGCGAACTTCCCCCTGCGCGACCGCAAGGGCCGGCTCTGGCTATCGGTCACGACACGCATGCAGCCCTGGACCGATTCGATCAACGCCCGGGCGCGCGATGGCTACATCGCACTCTTCGATGAACAAGGGCGTCCTCGGATCGTCGCAGATGGCTTCGAGGGCACCAACGAGATCCGCATGGATGCCGACGAGGCATGGCTCTATGTCGTCGAAAGCAATGGTCGCCGCATTTCCCGCCTGCGCGTGCAGGATGACGGATCGCTCACGGACCGCGAGGTCTACGGACCCAGCCGGCTGGAGGGCTTCCCGGACGGCTTCGCTTTCGACGCATACGGGAATCTCTGGGTGACGCTGGTCATGACAGACAAGCTCATCGCGATCACCCCGGAAGGCGATGTGCTCACGCTGCTGGACGACAGCGACCGGGAAGCCACGAAGCGCCTGAACGCGCACTTCGAGGCGCGCACCCTCACGCCCGAGATCATGGCGGCCGCGGCCGGTACGTTGGCGCCCTGGATGGCCAGCCTGACGTTCGGCGGGCCCGATCTACGGACCGTTTACATCGGCAGTTTGCGTGGCACCACCTTGCCGAGTTTTCGGTCTCCGGTGGCCGGGCTGCCGCTTGTGCATTGGAACGAACAAGGAAGACAACGATGAAGCTCGCTACCCTGAAGAACGGCAGCAAGGACGGCCGCTTGGTCGTGGTTTCGCGCGACTTGAAGCATGCCGTTGATGCGACGGAAGTGGCCCCGAGTCTGCTTTCCGCCGTGGAAACCTGGTCAGATTGCGCGCCACGCCTGCTGGCGCTCTATGACCAACTCAACGACGGCCGCGCCGAAGTTGCGTTCGACTTTGATCAGCAGGATGCCGCTGCGCCGCTACCCCGCGCGCCGCAGTGGTGCGACGGCTCGGCCTTTCTGAACCACGGCATGCTGATGCAGCAGGCGTTCAATCTCCCACCGCTGCCGGAGATCGAAACGGTGCCGCTGATGTACCAAGGGGGATCAGACGATCTGCTGGGTGCTGGTGAGGACCTTGCGCTTCCGGACGAGGCGCATGGAATCGACTTTGAAGGCGAGTTCGGGGTCATCGTGGACAACGTGCCGATGGGTTGCTCGGCAACGATGGCCGCAAACCGAATCTTGCTGCTGGTGCAGATCAACGATGTGAGCCTGAGGGCGATGGCACCTTTCGAGATGAAGCGCGGCTTTGGATTCTTTCAGGCGAAGCCATCGACCGCTTTTGCACCGGTTGCGGTCACGCCGGACGAAATTGGGGATGCGTGGCGGGCCTCACGGGTCTGCCTGGATCTCGCGCTCGAATACAACGGTCAATGGTTCGGCGATCCGAACGGCGCGGAGATGAATTTCGGCTTTGACCAACTCATTGCCCATGCGGCGGCGACGCGCCGTCTCAGTGCGGGAACGATTGTTGGCTCGGGCACGGTATCGAACGCGGGCGGCAAGAAGGGGTCGGCATGCATCGCGGAACGCCGTGCCATAGAGGCGATTGAGACCGGCGCCCCGAAGACACCCTTCATGAAGTTCGGCGACCGTATTCGAATGGAAGCCCGCTGGCGAGACAAGTCGGTTTTCGGCGCGATCGACCAGCGCGTCGTGCAGGCGATTCGCCCTGGTCAAGGAGACTGACATGCCACGTTTTGTTGACCTTTCGATCTATCTGGAGAACGACGTCCTCTCCGACCCGCCTCCGTTGTCGCCAAAGATCACCTACCAGAAGCATGCCGACACGCTGGCGGAGTTCGTCCAGATGATCCCCGGAACGAAGCCGGAGGACTATCCCGACGGCGAGGCGGCCGCAGCCGAGTGGGTGACGCTCACGACTCACAATGGAACGCACCTCGATGCGCCGTATCACTTTCATTCCACTCAGGATGCGAAGCTCGGCGAGAAGAAGCCGTCGATGACCATCGACCAAGTGCCGCTCGATTGGTGTTTCCGTCCTGGCGTCAAGCTCGACTTCCGCCATTTCCCTGATGGGTATGTCGCAACTGCAAAGGATGTCGAGGACGAGCTCGCGCGTATCGGGCATCAGTTGAAGCGGTTCGACATCGTGGTTGTCAATACCCGCGCCGGCTCTCGCTACGGCCACAACGACTATGTGCAGGCTGGATGCGGTATGGGGTATGCGGCCACGATGTACCTGCTGGAGCGCGGCGTGCGTTTGACCGGCACGGACGCGTGGAGCTGGGATGCGCCCTTTTCGTACACAGCAAAGAAGATCGCAGAGACCGGCGACAAGTCGTTGATCTGGGAGGGTCACAAGGCCGGCCGCGACATTGGCTATTGTCATCTGGAGAAGTTGCACAACCTCGAGGCATTGCCGGGCCACGGATTCACCATCAGCTGCTTTCCGCACAAGATCCGTGGCGCTTCTGCCGGATGGACGCGCGCTGTGGCCATCTTTGAGGACTGAGGTGAAGGTCCTTGTCACCGGTGCAGGAGGCTTCATCGGTTCGCGTCTCGTGGACTTGCTGGTCTCGCGCGGCCGCATCGGCGCGCAGGCGGTCACGGGGCTGGCGCTCGCCGATCAGCGTCTCCCGCTGGTGCCGAAGGGTGCGGTTGCACTGGAAGGCGAGCTGGGCTCGCCAGAAGCACTGACGAGAGTCGCGTCGTTCGGGCCGGATGTGATCTTCCATCTTGCCGCCATGCCGGGAGGCGCTGCCGAGGCGGACTATGCCTTGGGGCGGCGGGTCAATCTGGACATGACCCTCGCTCTGTTCGAAACACTGGCGTGCCGCGAGCGGCCGCCGGTCGTGGTCTACGCGAGCACGATCGCGGTATACGGCACTGCGTTGCCTGACCTGGTCTCCGATGCCACGCCCTTGCGCCCGCCGCTGACCTACGGTGCGCACAAACTGGTGTGCGAGATTCTTCTTGCGGACTTTACAAGGCGCGGGCTTCTCGATGGCCGCTCCCTGCGTCTGCCGGGAATAGTTGCCCGTCCACGTGCACCCGCCGGATTGGCATCGGCCTTCATGAGTGATCTGCTGCACGCGCTTGCCGCGGGCGAGCGCTACATCTGCCCGGTCGGGCCGGAGGCGACTGCCTGGTGGATGTCCGCGTGGCGTTGCGCGGACAACATGCTCCATGGGGCTGCTATGAACGTTAGCAACGCCGATCCTGGTCGCGCATGGACTTTGCCGGTCCTGCGTCTGTCTATCGCGCAGATCGTGAACACCCTCGCAACGCTCTATGGCGATGACCGCCGCGAGCTCGTGACCTACGAGCCGAAGCCGCAGCTGGAAGCGGTGTTCGGACGATACCCAGTCCTGGACGATGGCGCCGCGCGTGCGCTGGGTCTCTCGGATGATGGCACTCCGGAGGCGCTCGTGCGCCGGGCGTTGGAGACACATCGTGAATGAAAAACTAGGAGACTTTGACCCATGCGACATGGAATCACGCGCCGTACGGCGCTAGGGGCTGCGGCCGCGACTCTTGCGGCAGCAGCCATGCCGCTTCGCGCTCAGGCGCCCGTCAAGGCCGTATTCGGCTACACGGCGGTGACCGATTTCGCAACCCTCTTCATCGCACGCGAGGAGGGCTACTTCATTCGCCGCGGCATCGACGTCGAGCCCAAGCTCATTCCGCTCAATCCGTCCATCCCGCCGGCGATCCAGTCCGACTCGATCCAACTCGGTGGGCCGACGCCTTCGGTGTTCCTGCAGGCGGCGGACGGCGGTCTCGATCATGTGGTGCTCACCGGTGGTGGTGCGACCTCGAAGAAGATGACCGGTCTCGGCTTGGTTGCCCGCTCGGGCTCAGGGATCAAGTCCGCGCAGGACTGCATCGGCAAGAAGATCGGCGTGCCGGGCCTGGGCGCCTTCCTGCACGTAGGCTTCCGGGCCTGGCTCAAGTCGCAAGGCGTCGATTACAACCAGGTGAACTTCATCGAGGCCGCCTTTCCGCAGCATGGCGACCTGCTGCGCGGCGGATCGCTCGATGCGGTGGTCACCGCCGATCCATTCATGTCGCGCATCGTGGCAAGCGGCAACGGGTACGTCGCGTCGTACTACTCGACCTTCCTACCGGACGGGTTGCCGTCGCTGGTGTTCGTTGCGCGTCGTAACTGGGTGCAGAAGAACATGTCCGCCGCCAAGGGCTTCCAGGCGGCGATCGGCGAGGCGGCCGGCTTCCTGAACGACCCGAAGAACAACGCCAGGGTGCGCGAGCACATCGGCAAGTACATCAAGCTGCCGCCGGACGTGCTCGCGAGTGCGCAGATCAGCCCGCCGCTGCCGGTGGTGACGGATCAATCGCTCGGCTGGTGGGCGGACCAGATGGTCGACCAGAAGCTGCTGAAGGCACGGCCGGCGCTCGGCGGCCTGATCCTGAAATGAAGGCGGACCTCAGCCCCGTCCTGAGTTTCGACGGCGTTTCGATCCACCTCGGCGGACGGGAGATCCTCTCGCCTACCAGCGTGCAGGTGCGGCAGGGAGAGTTCGTCTGCATCATCGGGCCTTCGGGGTGCGGCAAGACGACCCTGCTGCGCGCCGCTGCCGGTTTCGTTCAGCCCAGCGGCGGCGAAGTGCGTCGCCTTGGGAATCTCGTGCAGGGGCCTGCGCGCGAGGCCGCCTTCGTCTTCCAGGACTACGGCCGCGCGTTGCTGCCGTGGCGAACGGTCGCAGGCAATGTGAGCCTCGCGCTCGAAGCAGCCGGCATTCCGTCCGCCGAGCGACCGGCCCGCATTGCGCGGGTGCTCGAGACGGTGAACCTCTCGGCCCACGCGGACAAGTTTCCATTGCAGCTCTCGGGCGGCATGCAGCAGCGCGCGCAGATCGCACGTTGCCTCGCCCAGGAGCCGCGCCTGCTCATGATGGACGAGCCCTTCGGCGCGCTCGATGCGATGACGCGCGAGTCCTTGCAGGACGAGGTCGCGCGGCTGGTCCAGGGCAGCGGGCTCACCGTCCTGTTCGTCACGCACGACCTGGACGAAGCGATCTACCTGGGCGACCGCGTCATTGCGCTGCGTGCGAACCCCAACGCGGAGAAGCCCAGCCTGGCTGCGCTGGTGGATGTGCCGATCCCGCATCCGCGCAGCCAGCTCGAAACCAAGGAGCACCCGGACTACCTGCGGCTGCGGCGCGAGCTCTATCACTACCTCGGGCACCACTGATGCGCACACGGCTCCTGAATGCCGCACGCGGCCTCGTCGTTCCCATCGGCCTGCTGGCGATGCTGGAGATCTACATGCGAGGGCCCGGCAAGAGCAGTGATTCGCTCGCCGCGCCCACCGCGGCGGCGAGATCCCTCGGGAGGGCGCTCGTTGATGGCTCCTTACTGCAGGGCACGCTGTTCACGCTCGGCAGCGCCGCGCTCGGGTTGGCGATCGCGCTGATCGCCGGCACGCTGTTCGGCATCTGGCTGGGCCTGTCGCGGCGCGCCGATGCGTGGAGTTTCCTCACCATCGAGGTACTGCGGCCGATTCCTTCCGTCGCCTTGATTCCGCTGGCGATGCTGGTTTTCGGATTCGGCGTCCGAATGGAAAGCGCCGTGGTGGCCTTTGCGGTCTTCTGGCCCATCCTCGTGCTGGCGCAGGCCGCGGCCCGGCAGGTGGATATGCGCCTGCTGGAAGTCGCCGATGCGCTGAGCCTTTCGCCGCTTGCACGCGTCGTCAAGATCGTGCTGCCGGCAATGGTCGCTCGGCTGTTCGTCGCAGTGCGGCTCGGCATGGCGATCGCACTGGTGGTGGCGGTGACGGTCGAGATCGCCGCGAACCCGCACGGCATGGGCTACGCCATGATCGTCGCGCAGCAGAGCCTCGATCCCGCGCTGATGCTCGCATGGCTGTTCTGGATCGCGGTGGTCGGCTACCTGATCAACCTGCTGGCGCTGATGCTGGAGCGCCGTGTCGCGCGTGCGATGGGAGCTGCGACATGAAGCGCTCGGATCTCGCCGGTTCGCTGATCGTCCTGGCACTGGCGCTGGCGTTCTGGTGGATTGCCAGTCATCTGCAGTGGGTCAGCAAGGTGTTCCTGCCGACGCCCGAAGCGGCACTTGCGAGCCTGCGGGAGGGCCTCGGCGAAGGCGCGCTGCGCGAGCAGACGCTGGCGACCGTCGCTCGCATGGTCAAGGGTTGGCTGCTGGCGTGCGCAGCCGGTGTTCTGCTCGGCGCCTTGATCGGGACCTCCGCCGCGGCTCGGGCATGGCTGCAACCCTTGCTGGAGTTCGTTCGGCCGCTTCCCGCATCCGCCGTCATGCCGCTGGCGATCTCGATCTTCGGGCTGGGTGGCGGCATGGTGCTGTTCGTGGTGGCCTTCGGCGCGATGTGGCCGGTGCTGCTCGCCACCCTGCATGGCTTTGCGGGCGTCGAGCCGCGCCTGCGCGAAGTGGCGGCGGCGCTGCAGATCCCGCGTCTCGACTTCGTGCGCAAGATCGGCCTGCCCAACGCGCTGCCGGACATCCTCGCGGGCATGCGGCTCGCGATGACCGTGTCGCTCATCGTGGCCGTGGTCGGCGAAATGATCGCCTCGCAATCGGGGCTCGGGCAGGCGATCCTGATGGCCGCGAGGTCCTTTCGTGCCAGCGATCTCTTCGCGGGGATCGTGCTGCTCGGCGCGATCGGCTTCGTCGCCAACCTGCTGCTTGCGCAGGCCGAGCGGCATCTTCTGCGCTGGCAGCGCAGCTAGCGACGAGAAGGTATCGGCCAGCCCGATGCCTCGAATCAGCAAAGTCGATTGGCGCGCAGCCGACGTGCTGCCTAGCATCGACCGCAAACCAGAAGGAGACAAGCGTGCAAGACCCTCAGCACAGGATCGAAGAACGAGACGGCATGGTCATCGAATGGGATGCGCCGATCGAGATGGACGACGGGCTCGTGCTTCGCGCCGACATCTACCGGCCGCAGGGCACGAGTCGTCATCCCGTGCTGATGACGCACGGTCCCTATGCAAAGGGGTTGTCCTTCCAGGAGGGCTTCGCGTTCGCCTGGATGCAAATGGAGCGTGACCGTCCCGATGCGATCGAGGGCTCGTCCAACAAGTACCAGTCCTGGGAAACACCGGACCCGGAAGTCTGGACGCGCGACTGGGGCTATGTTTGCGTGCGCGTCGATTCGCGTGGCGCCGGGCGTTCGCCAGGGTATCTCGACTGCTTCAGCCCCCGGGAGACGCGCGACTTCGCCAACTGCGTCGAGTGGGCCGGCGAACAGGCTTGGAGCAATGGCAAGGTCGGGCTGACGGGCATCTCGTATTACGCGATGAACCAATGGCAGGTGGCTGCGCTGCGGCCCAAGCATCTGGCGGCCATCTGCCCGTTCGAGGGCGCTGCGGATCTCTATCGCGACGGCGTTCGGCATGGCGGCATCCTGACGAGCTTCTGGATCCGCTGGTACCCGGCCCAGGTGTCCTCGGTTCAGCACGGACTCGGAACTCGCGGTCGCATCAATCGCAACACGGGCGAACCGATCGCAGGACCGCAGACGCTGTCATCCGAAGAGATGGCGGCTCACATCGCCGATCTCCCAGCGCAGCAGCGGGCAGCGCAATTCGCGACGGATCCTTACTTCGTGGAGCGCACGCCCAAGCTCGAGGACATCGAGGTCCCCGTCTTCTCGCGCGGCAATTGGGGCGGGATCGGCCTGCACCTGCGCGGCAATACCGAAGGCTTCATGCGTGCCGGATCGAGCCGGAAGTGGCTCGAGATGCACGGCGACACCCACTGGACCGAGTACTACACGCGCGAAGGCCGCGCGCTGATGCGGCGCTTTTTCGATCATTTCCTCAAGGGCGAAGACAACGGCTGGGACTCGCTGCCGAGCGTCATGCTGAACGTTCGCCACCCCGGGGAAAAGTTCGAGCCTCGAACCGAAGACGAGTGGCCACTCGCCCGCACGCAGTGGACCCGCTACTACCTCGACGCGAACGAGCAGGCATTGATACGAGAGCCCGGCGCACAGACCAGCAAACCGTTCCGCGGGCTCTCTCAAGGCGTGACGTTCTGCAGCGCTCCGGTCACCCGCACCACCGAAATCACGGGTCCCGTGGCGGCCAAGGTCTTCGTGTCTTCCAGCACGCGCGACACCGACATCTTCCTGAGCCTTCGAGCGTACGCACCCAATGGACGCGAAGCGCTCTTCCAAGGCGCATCGGAGCCGAATGTGCCTCTGGCCTTCGGTTGGCTGCGGGCCTCCCATCGCAAGCTCGATCCCGCGAGGAGCCTGCCATACCGGCCGTGGCACATCCACGACGAGGAAGAGCCGCTCACGCCCGGTTCGATCTATGAGCTCGACATCGAGATCTGGCCGACCTCGATCGTTCTGAAGCCCGGCTGGCGCATTGCGCTCACGGTCGGCGGCCAGGACTACGACCATGAGCTGCCCGGGCCGCTGGTGCCCAAGGCACCGCCGCAGTACGGCGGCATCCGGCAGACCGGATGCGCCATTCATGTGCACGACGATGCAGACGACCGCCCGCCGGCCTTGTTCGATGGAACGACGACGCTCCACACCGGCGGCGTTCATGCCTCGTACCTGCTGCTGCCCATCGTTCCGCCAAAACAATCAGGAGACTCCGAATGACGCGCTTCCTTCGTCGCGCTGCGATGGCGCTTTGTGCCGCTGCCATGAGCCTTTCCGCGCAGGCGCAGACCCGGATGACCCTGGGACACACGGGCGTCGCCGAATACCTCGCCGCCTTCGTGGCGCAGGAAGAGGGGATCTTCCGCAAGCACGGCCTCGAGGTCACGTTCCAGCAAGTCGCCGGCGGCGCGCTGGTGCCAGGGCTGCAGGGCGGCTCGCTGCAGATGGCGACGCTCCCGCCGACGAACCTGCTGCTGGCCAACGATGGCGGCCTCGATCTCGTGGCCGTCGCCGGAACCAGCGTCTTCGAGAAGAGCGACCAGAACGTCGGCTTGCTGGTGGGCGCCACCTCGGGCATCAACACGTCAAAGGACCTGGTGGGAAAGAAGATCGGGGTGCCGTCGATCGGCGGCTTCCTCTACGTCATGGCCCGCAAGTGGATCGAGGACCAGGGCTTGAGCGCGAAGCAGGTTGATTTCGTGGAGGTCAACTTTCCCCAGACGGCCGATCTGCTGAAGTCCGGCTCCATCCAGGCGGGCGTGAGCGCCGACCCGTTCATGAAGCGCGCGCTCGCGACCGGTGCCGCAAAGCCGCTTGCCTACTTCGCGGAGGGCCTGCCGCCGCAGACGACCGGCGTCTTCTATGCGACGACGCGGCAGTGGGCGAACACGAATCCCGCGGCGGTCCGTGGGTTCCGCGCCGCGATCGCGGAGGCGGTCGCGTTCGCGCAAAAGGACCCGCAAGCAGCGCGTGCGCATCTGGGCAAGTACATCAAGCTGCCCCCCGAGGTTCTGGCCTCGATTCCGATGCCGCGCCTGTATGCCGACGTCACCGAGCCGCAGTTGCGCTACTGGGCCGACACGATGCAGCAGATGGGCCTGGTCAAGACACGGGCGAATGCCGCGCAACTGATCGCCCGGTAGCCCAGGCCATGCCCATCTATCGATGCTTTCAACCGTGCTGCTCGCCCGCGTCCGAGGCGGGCACCGGCGGGCGCGGTCGCGAAAGCGCACGCCGCTTCTTCACCATCGACCTTCATTGCCACGCGCTGAGCGTCGAGGTCGAGCAACTGGTGGCCGAGCACCCCGAACGGCGCGCCGAACCGGAGATCATGGTTCGCACGCTCGGTGAAGCGTCGGCGCGTCACAACGCGACGCACATGCTGCCGCAGGCCATGCCCCGCCTGACCGATCTGAAGAAGCGACTTGCCGACATGGACGCCATGGGCGTGGACGTGCAGGTGCTGAGCCCGTCGCCCAATCAGTACTACTACTGGGCCGACGAGCACCTGGCGAGAGACGTGGTGCGTGTCCAGAACGAGCACATCGCAGCCTTGTGCGCGCAGCACCCCGATAGGCTCCTCGGACTCGGCACCGTGGCCTTGCAGCATCCCGAGATGGCCGCCGGGCAGCTTCGCGATGCGGTCTCGCGGCTTGGCCTGCGGGGCGTCGAGATCTCCACTTCCGTGGGTGCGCGCGAGCTGGCCGACCCTGCACTCGCGCCGGTCTGGGCGGCTGCCAACGAACTGCAGTGTGTCGTCTTCATCCATCCGCTGGGCACCTCGGCCTTCGAACGACTGAATGCCTACTACCTCACCAACGTGATCGGGCAACCGCTGGAGACGGCGATCGCCCTGTCGCACCTGATCTTCAGCGGAACGCTGGACCGCTATCCCGATCTGCGTCTGCTCGCCGCGCACGGCGGTGGCTATCTGCCGTTTCACATGGGGCGTGCCGAGCACGCGCATCGCGTGCGGCCCGAAGCACAGCGCATCGCAAGGGCGCCGCGTGACTACCTGCGGCGCATCTGGTTCGATACGGTGGTGTACGAGCCGCAGTCGTTGCGCCACCTGATCGACACGGTCGGCCTTTCGCAGGTCGTGACCGGCACGGACTATCCCTTCGACATGGGCAGCTATGAGCCTTCGGCGCTGGTGGGTGCCGTGCCCGGGCTGAGCGACGAGGGGAGGGCGGCCATCCTCGGCGACAACGCACGCCGGCTGCTCGACACCCGCCGGATTCACCAAGGAGTCGCATACCGTGTTTGAGTATTTCCCGGACAACTACGCCTGGAGCCTCGCGGTCATGATGGCCGATGCCTGCGGCGGCGCGATCGGCGAGATCGACGACGCCTGCCGACCATTGAAGGACTTCGCGCGCCAGCCGGGCGAAGCGTCATCCGCCGCCTGGGCCGAAAACTGGCTGCGCATTGCCGATCGCGTGCGCGTACAGGCCGAGGCCGATGCAGCGGTGGGGCGTGCATTCAGTGCGGGGCGCAAGCATCGCCGCGCATGCGCCTACTACATGATGGCGGAGCGGCAGATGCGTCATGTCGATCCGCAGCGCATGGTGGTGTATCGCCGGATGCTGGACCAGTTCGCGGCCTGGCAGGGCGCGCAGGTACAGCCGGTGGAACGGTGCGCGGTGCCTTACGAAGGAACGACGCTGCCGGCGCTTTTCGTGCGTGCGGGACAAGGGGCCGGCCCCTGCATGGTGATGTTCGATGGCTTCGACATCATGAAGGAAACCATCTGCCTGATGGGCATCCACGAGGACTTCCGCCGACGCGGCGTCTCGCTGCTCATCGTCGATCACCCCGGCGTGGGCGAAGCGCTCCGGCTGCAGGGCCTGAAGGGCATGCCGCAGACCGAAAAGCCCGCGACCGCGAGCCTCGACTACCTGCTCACCCGGCCCGAGGTGGACCCGACGCGCATCGGCATCATCGCGCCGTCGGCCGGGGGCTATCACGCCGTGCGTTCCGCCGCGCTCGAACCGCGCTTTGCCTGCTGCGTCGCGTGGACCGGCGTGTGGGACTGGGGCGCCCTGTTCGAGAAGCGGCTCAATGGCGCGCTGGCCCAGGCGGTGCATTTCCATCTCGAACACGCCGAGTGGGTCTACGGCGCCGAAGGCGTGGATGACGTCATCCGGAAGATGGCGCCCATGCGCCTCGACGGCATTGCGGAGCAGCTTCGCTGCCCGCTGCTCATCACGCATGGCGAGCGGGACCTCCAGACGCCCGTGAGCGAAGCGCACAAGGTGTTCGAGGCGGTGAAGAGCGAGCGCAAGGAACTGCGCGTCTTCACGCCGGCCGAAGGCGGTTGCGAGCACTGCCACGTCGACAACCAGACCCTGGGCACGGACTACATGGCCGATTGGGTCGCACAGGTCCTCGGCGGTGTGCTGGGGCCGAACACACAAGGAGCGCGGACATGAGCAGCGATCTCGATATCGGCGTGACGCGCCGCCACATGTTGTTGGCCGCGGGCGGCGCCGCGCTGTCCGTGCCGGCGTGGGCCCAGGCCGACTATCCCAAGGCGCCCATCAAGCTGGTCGTGCCCTTCGCACCGGGCGGTGGAACGGACGTGAGCGCCCGGATGTTCGCAGACGGATTGCGGCAGGAACTCGGGCAGTCGGTGGTGGTCGACAACCGGCCCGGCGCAACCGGGACGCTCGGCACCGCCTTCGGCATGCGCGCGCCGGCTGATGGCTACACGCTGATCTTCACGACCTCGACCAACCAGGTGATCGCGCCACTGCTGATGGAAAAGCCGCCCTACGACGGCGCGAAGGACTTCACGCCGGTCACCTTGCTCATCCGCTTCGGTGGGGTGCTGCTCGCAAGCAATTCGTTCCCCGGCAAGACTTTCCAGGAGTTCGTCGCATACGCCAAGCAACGTCCGGGCAAGCTCAACTACGCGTCGTCCGGCATCGGCAGCACCAATCATCTGCTGGGCGAAATGCTGAAGAACCGCACCGGCATGGAACTGGTCCATGTTCCCTACAAGGGCTCGGCGCCGGCAAGCACCGCGCTCGCGGCCGACGAGGTGCAGCTCTTCTTTGACACGATCCCGAGCGCGCAGAACTGGCTGCAGCAGGGCAAGGTCAAGGTGCTCGCGACGACCGGCGACAAGCGCTCGTCCGTCATGCCGGACGTGCCGACGCTGGTCGAGATGGGCGTGTTCGATGGCACGACCGACTACTGGATGGGGCTGGTGGCGCCTCCGGGGCTGCCGGGGCCGATTCTGTCGAGGGTGCACGACGCGGCATCGCGCGTCATGGCCAAGCCGGAGATCATCCAGTTCGCCGCCAGGACCGCGGGCGAACCTGCGATCGACACACCCGCCAGGTTCGCCAGCCTCCTGGCCGACGAACAGCGGCGCTGGGGCGAAGTCATTCGCAAGAACCACATCCGGGCGGAGTGAGCGCGCTTCTTCTGCATGCCGGCCCGGTCCCGGTCGACGAACTGTGCCAGGCGCTGGAGGCGCAGCTCCCGGACCTGAGTCTGCGCGTCTGGCCCGAGATCGGCGATCCGCGGGACGTCGAGTTCGCGCTCGTGTCACGCGTGCCGCATGGTGTGTTGCAGGGCTTGCCGAACCTTCGGCTCGTGGGATCGCTCCACGCGGGGGTCGATCACCTGCTGCGCGGATCCGAGTGGCCCGCATCGGTGCATCTGACGAGGCCGATCGCGCGGGATGGAGATCCGCTGATGAGCGAGTTCATCCTGACCCAGGTCCTCATGCACCATCGTGACATGCCGTCGTACATCGCGGCCCAGCGCGAGGTCCGCTGGAAGAAGCTGCCGCCGGTGCCTGTGCGGCAGAGGCGGGTGGGCTTCCTCGGCTACGGCAGCATGGCGGCGCCGGCAGCCGCATTGCTCGCGCAGGTCGGCTTCGACGTGATGGCGTGGGCACGCCGCCCCTGGCCGGCCTCTGCGGTGACCGTGCTGCACGGAGAAGAGGGGCTGCGCTCGCTTCTTTCGCGAAGCGACGTGCTGGTGAACCTGCTGCCGCTCACGCCCGAGACGGAGAACATCCTCAATGCCCGTCTGCTGCAGCAGCTTCCGCAGGGCGCGAGGCTGATCAACGTCGGGCGAGGAGAACATCTCGTCGAGCAGGACCTTCTCGCCGCGCTCGACAGCGGCCGGTTGTCTTCCGCCACGCTCGACGTCTTCCGCGAGGAGCCGCTGGCTCCCGACAGTCCGCTCTGGCGCCATCCGCGCATCGTGGTCACGCCCCATGCGTGTCGCTCGGTCGACGTCGCCGACGTGGTCGCCCAGTTCGCGGCCAGTGTGCGGCGCCTCCGGCAGGGTCTCGCGCCGCTCGATCTCGTGGACACCCGCGCCGGCTATTGAGCAGAGCCGCATTTTTCCCAACGCATTTCCCATCCCAGCTGCTCGCGCCGTCTTTCAACCATGACCTTCTCGAACCCGACCCGACGATCACTCCTCCGCGCCGCCGCTGCGCTGCCGCTCGCACCGCTCGGCCCTTTGGCGTCCTCCGCGATGGCGCAGGGCGCTTCCGCCTATCCCACGCGTCCGATCACCTGGGTCGTGCCCTATCCGGCCGGTGGTTTCGGCGACGCCCTGTCGCGCATGCTCGCGCAGAAGCTCTCGGCGAGCCTTAAGCAGCCCGTGGTCATCGACAACCGCCCCGGCGCCGGCGGGCAGATCGGCGCGAACTTCGTGAAGCAGCAACCGGCCGACGGCTACACGTTGTTTTACGGCGACCTCGGTCCGCTCTCGATGAATGCGGGCCTCTATCCGAAGTTGAGCTACGACACGCTCAAGGACTTCACGCCGCTCTCGCGCCTGCTCGTCTCGCCGACGCTGCTGATCGTTCCGGCCAGCAGCCGGCTGCAGACCTGGCAGGATTTCGTGCAGGCCGCCAAATCGGAGAAGGGCCTGAACTACGGCTCCTACGGCATGGGCAGCCAGCCGCACATCTGGATGGAGATGCTGAACGGCGAGATCAAGGGCAGGCTCACCCACGTGGCCTACAAAGGCGGTGCGCCCGCGGTGCAGGACCTGATGGCCGGCCACATCGACGCGATGCTGGATGTGACGCCGAGCAGCATCCCGCTGGTGCGCGAAGGCAAGGCCCGCGCGCTCGCGGTGGTGGGCAGCGAGCGCCGTCTTGCCCAGTTGCCGCAGGTGCCGACCATCGGCGAGCTCGGCCTTCCTTCGCTCAACGTGCCGGGCTGGACCGGCATGGTGGTGAAGAGCGGGACGCCGGAGGCAATCGCGAACCTGCTCCACGACGAACTGGTCAAGGCCGTACAGTCGCCCGATGTGGTGCAGCGCTATACCGACCTCGGACTGGCGATCGCGCCCAGCTCGCGGGCCGAGTTCGGCGACCTGATCCGCACGGAAACGGAACGCTGGGGCAAAGTGATCCGCGCGACCGGAGTTCGACTGGATTAAAGACCAGTGCGCGCCCACGCGGCCTTGAATGGCAAGATTGCACCATTGACCCAAGACGGCGGGCAATCGTGCTGACCACGCGATGCGCGAAGCGCTTTTCGAAGCTTGCGCCAAGTCCGCGAAGGGTCAAACTTCGAGATATCGGCCCAATAGTGACTTGTCGCTAGCGAGCGTCCTTGAATCGCCTTTCCACACGACGCGGCCCCGCTCGAGGATGGCGTGGTGATCGGCAAGCTCCAGGAGTCGATGGACATACTTGTCCACCACCAGCGTGGTCTGGCCTGCCTCTTTCAGAACACGCAGGCATCGCCAGATCTCGTCCCGGATGACCGGCGCCAGGCCTTCCGTCGCCTCATCGAGGATGAGCAACCGGGGGTTCGTCGATAGGGCGCGGATGCAGCCGTGAAAGCGGCAGCGCGTGCATTTCCGGAATGGAAGGCCCGCGCTCCCGAAGAGCGCTCGGCCATGCTGCTGGCCCTGGCCAGCGCGCTCGAAGCGGACATTGAACGCCTTGCGCGAATCGACGCGATGGATATCGGTCGGCGCCTATGGGAGACCACGTTCGACCACAACATCGCGATCGCCCAATACCGCTATTTCGCTGCAGCCGGCGTCACGCTGGAAGGGTTTGGGCGACCCATCCCAAATGGCTACCTTGTAGCGAAACGCGAGCCCTATGGGGTCTGCGGACAGATCATTCCGTGGAACGTGCCGGCCATCATGGCTGCGTTCAAGATCGCCCCCGCGTTGGCCGCAGGAAACACGGTCGTGCTCAAGCCTAATGAGAATGCGTCGCTCAGCACGCTGGAACTGTGCCGCCATGTCGCGAAAATTTTTCCACCGGGTGTCGTGAACGTAGTCCCGGGCTTTGGCGACGAAGCCGGGGCGGCACTTACCGCTCATCCTGGTGTCGCCAAACTCGGCTTTACTGGAAGTTCGGAGGTCGGACGAATCGTGGCCACCGCGGGTGCTCAGCGTCTCGTACCTGCATCGCTAGAGTTGGGTGGCAAGAGTCCCAACATCGTATTTCCAGACGTCGAAGATCTTCACGCCATAGTGGACAACGCAAGTTTCGCCACGCTCTACTGCAACGGCCAGTCCTGCCTTGCCGGCACCTGCCTGTTCGTGCACGACGCGATCTACGACCAGTTTGTCGAGCGCCTTGTTGCCGGTGTGCGAAGAGTGCGGGTTGGGGGCCGCTAGCACCGGACACGATCCTCTCGGGGCTGGTTTCGGAGAAGCAGGGCCAGCGGGTCATGGACTACATTGGCATCGGAAAGGCCGAGGGCGCCCGCCTTCTGTGTGGTGGTGATCGCGTGACGGTGGACGGTCACGAAGCCGGCCAGTTCATCGCGCCGACAGTCTTCGAAGCCGGCAACCATATGCGGATCGCGCAAGAGGAGATCTTCGGTCCGGTCCTGTCCTTGATCCGCTGGAACGACTATGAAGAGATGCTGCGTCAAGCCAACGGGGTGCGCTATGGGCTCGCAGCCGGCCTCTACACAACAAACCTGCGCAACGCCCTGGAGACGGCGGACCGCCTCGAAGCAGGCTCCGTCTGGATTAACAGCTACTTCAATCTCGCGAGCGGATCACCCTTTGGCGGCTTCAAGGAAAGCGGCATCGGTAGCGAGTACTGCAAGGAAACGCTGAACATGTACACCCACCTCAAGGCCATCACGCTGCAGAACCAGCCCGGGCCGGCTTGGTTTGTGCCGACGGCGTGAACGCGAGATGCTTGCCCGCGGAGGAAGTCGACACGGCGTAGACGACCCGGCCGATGTTGCCCCAGTAGATGGCGCCCGCACACATAGCGCAAGGCTCCGCCGACTATCTCGTCAAGCCGTTCGACATGGAGGAGTTGATCGCCCGTGTTCGCGCCTTGTTGCGCCGGCATGCGGGCGTCGGATCGTCGATCCTGGCGGCTGGAGACCTCGTGCTCGATTCGGTGCGCAAGACAGTGAGCCAGGCCGGAACGCCGGTTTCGCTGTCGCCGCGTGAGTTCGCGCTGCTGAAGGTCCCCATGCAACGACCGGGCGCCGTGCTCTCACGAGAGAAGCTGGAAGAGTCCATGTACGGCCGGGGCGAAGAGATCGGAAGCAATGCGGTTGAAGTTCACCTGCATCGCCTGCGCAGGACATTGGGCGCCTCGGCAGTCGTGAACGTTCGCGGCGTCGGCTACCGCGTCGCTGGCTGAGCGCTGTGAATTCGCTTCGATCTGGCCTGCTCCAATGGACTCTCGGAGCGTTTGGATTCGGTTTGATCCTGCTCGTGCTGGTCACCTACGTGGTGATGCTCGATGAGATGAACGAGGTGCTCGACGACAACCTTCGCCAGGTCGCCACCGCCGTTGCGAGTTATCACGAGGATGGGGGCCGGGCGTCGCTTGAGCGGGCGTTTCCCTCCCGTCCCAAGACCCCTTCTCCTGACCAGGGTGAACTCGTCACCCGTGTCTGGCGTGCCAACGGAGAGCCGATTGCGGGACGAAGCGAGGGAATCGCTTTTCAGCGACCTGCCTCGACCGGCGTCGGGCACATCACTTGCCGATCCAGATCGCCTCACGTGTCGTCGAGCAGGCGCCCGAGCTTTCCGGCGAGCGCACTCTCAGAGCGGAAGTACCCCACCACAGTCGCCACGCTCTGGTGTCCGGTCATGGCCATGGTCTCGGGCAGCGGCATGTTCTGGCGGCCCGCCTCGGTGACGAACCCCGCGCGCAGCGAGTGCGCCGAAAAGCTCCCCTCGACCCCGGCGAGCGCGCAACGCTCCTTCACGATGTCGCGCACGGCGGCCGCCGCGAGCGGCTCGCCCAGGTGCCCGCCGCGGCGGATGCGCCGGAAGATGGGCCCGTCCTGGATTCCCTGCGCTCGGAGGACCGCGAGCCATTCCCGCATGGCCGCCGCGGCGCTGCCCACGAGAGGCTTCACGTCTTCGGGCCGCACGTCGCCGCGCTGGTTGGTCTTGGAGTGGGCGAGGGTGTAGACGAAGGCCTCGGCATCGATGCGCTGCAGGTTCTCGAGCGTGGCCGAGGCGATCTCGGAGCGCCGGCGCCCGCCGGTGGCCCATCCGAAAAGCAGCAGCGCGCGGTCGCGCTTGCCCTTGAGAGACTCGTCGCACGTGGCCAATAGCAGCTGCAGCGGGTCCTTCGTCAGCGCACGCTGGCGCTTGGGGCGCGCGCCGCGCTGCGCGTAGGCCCGGCGGGTGCGCGCGAGCAGTTCGCGCACCAACTCGTCGGCGCAGGGATTGGCGACATCTCCGTCTCGCGAGACAGTGCCGCCCGCAGCTCCGGATCTGGCCATCTGGTGCGCCTTGGAGAGCACTGCAACGCGATGCACCAGCGTGTTCAATGCCGGCGGACCGAGCTTGGCCTTGTAGCCATTGCGCACCAGCGCCTCGTCGACATCGGCCGGCAGCTCGGTAACGAGTTCGGCGCTCAGTTTGTTTATGCGGCGCTTGCGGCCCGTGGGCTGCTTCTGGACGTCGTCGTTTGTCTCCGAGGGCGCGTTCGGAGCGACGGGGTCCTCAGGCTCGTCCAGGCGGCGTGCCGCGTGATCGACGATGAACTGCACCACGACCGGCACGGGTACGGGTAACGCCAGCGCGCCGCCGTAGCGTGCCGCATACCAAGCGCACCAGTAGCGCATGGCCGAGCCGTACGAGGCGCGCGTGTTGCTCGACTCGCCCTGGCGCAGCAGCGCGCGGGCCGCTTGCTCCGCAGTCGTCGCCAGCCGCTTCGGATCGAGCACGGCGCGGCGATCGGCCAGCGTGGCCAGCGGATGGTCCGCAGCGGCTGCTGATGCCTCGAGGGCGGCCGCGGTGGGTCCTGTGATCGCCAGGGGGCTCGGACCGGATCGGCGGGGTGAATTCATGACGGATTGTGCGAGGGATGTTCCATCAATTCGTTTGCCATGACTTGGCTTTCAGTGGAGGCCATGTGCGACGTCGAATCGCTGCGCCAATTCCAACAGGCGCCGATCGAGGGTCCATAGGCGCGCGCCTGGGGTGATGAGGGTCGACGCAAGTAGCGCCATGTCGACCAATCCGCACCCGAGTCCGTACAGCTTTTCTCGCTCGATCAGTTCGAGCACTTCGTCCAGCGTGGCCTGATTGCACGACTTCAGCAGGCTCAGGCTGCCAAGCGATTGCTCTCTCGGAGATGGAGGGGTGCCACAGGCCAATTCAACGATCACCATCGGATGGGTCAAGGCGAGGTCCGAGCCGACCAGGTTTGCCAGGGCGGCGTTGCCGCTGCGGAAATGGTCGATCCAGACGGAGGTGTCGACGAGCACGCTCATCGCGAGATCAACTCGCCTCGACGCCGTGGGACGTCCTTGATGTCAGGGGCGGCCCCTCCGAGCGCAATGAGGCGCTTGCCCGCCTGAACACGCACGAACGTGCGGATCGCTTCGCGAAAGATCTCCGCCTTGTCCATTTCGGGATCGGCCAGTTCAAGGGCCTTCTCGAACAGAGAGTCTTCGATGGTGACGGTGGTTCGCATGGCCAGTCCTGAATCAATAGTGATTCCATTTTGCATCAGGTTTCGCATCTTTTCTGCACCGCCTTCGACTTTTGAGGCTGGTGTGCCTCGGCTCTCGCTCTTTGACGGGGGACTCGACGACGGCGGAGTGACACAGCCGACCGATCAGGGGGGTCTCCGGCGAGGGGGCTCAGTCGGCCACGTTCTTCGGGGAAAGCGTGAGCCACCAAGCCCGTCACCCGGCCCCCCAAAGGATTTACCTGAGCTTTGTCAAACGAATCACTTGTTGAGGGAAGCCGCCAGTGGGCCCGACGGGGTTCGATTCGCTGAGTTCAATGTTGAATTCTACATATCACGTATGATTTGCGACATCATACACTGATAGATCACGATAACTTTGCCTTATCGAGGGTTATTTTGGCCGGTTTGGGGTGAATCGCGTTGTCGGCGTCCGAGGTCGGCGCACGGCACGGAATCGGCAGCTTTGGAGCGAGAGGTCCTCATGATCGAGTTCAACGAGTCGCGCGGGCGCGGCATCCAGGAGGTCGACGTCTTCACGGCCGCCGATGCCCTGCTCGCCGAGGGGAAAAGGCCCACGATCGAGCGCGTGCGCCTGAAGATCGGCCGCGGCTCGCCCAACACCGTGAGCCCGATGCTCGAGCGATGGTTCGCCACGCTCGGCGAGCGCGTGGTGGGCGTGAAGCCGGCGGCCGGCAAGCCCGCCGGGAACGACTCGGACGGCATGCCCACGAGCGTGCGCAACGCGGCGCGGCTGCTCTGGGAGACGGCGCGGCGCGAGGCCGAGGAAGTGCAGCGCGTTGCGCTGGAATCGACTCAGGGCGAGCTGCACGCCCGGGAAGAGGCGCTGGCCGCAGCTCAGGCGGCGTTGGGCCAGCGTGAGGATGCTTTCGTGCAGGCACGAACCAGCCTGGATGCCGCGCTCGCCTCCTCGCAGCAGGCGCGCGAGACGCTGGAGCGACAACTCAAGGAGCACGCCGTCGAGGCGCAGCGCGTGCGAATGGGCCTGGAGGACGAGATGAAGCGGCTAACCGCTCTCCTCGCACAGGCGACCGGCACCCATGAGCAAATGCGTCGAGAGCACGCCAAGATTGTCGCTGCGAAGGACCATGATCTGCGCCAGGCGCTGGAGCGGCATGCTGGCCAAGAGAAGCACATGCTGGCCGAGGTCGACCGCGCGCGGCAGGCGGCTCGAGCGCTGGAGAGTGACATGGCGAAGGAGCAGCAGCGGCGCGTCAAGATCGAAGAGACGGCGGCGAAGCGGCTCGAGGTCGAGCTGGACAAGCAAGCCAGCCTTCGCGATGCGGCACGGGCGGCGGAGGCTGCCCTTCGGGAGCAACTGGCGGCGCGAGACCAGGACCTTGCACACGCCCGCGCGTGCGTGGCCTCCGGCTCGGCTGAGGCCGCAGCGCTGAAACTACGCGTCGACGAGGAAAGGGCATCTCACGCCGTTACCCGCGACCTGCTGGCAGCGGCCCTGAAGCGCGGTGTATCGCTGAAAGAGCGAGCGCCGGCGGCTTCTTCCGGCAAACGGCCTCGGCCGTCGAAGTGAATTGCAGAACGCAACACTCAGTCCACCTACGACATCGCGAACGCAGGCGAAGTTTGAATTTCGCCACGGACCGGTGATGGCGCTAAAGGCAACTTTCGCTGGCGACCAGCCAACCCCCCAATTGATGAAACTGCATCTGCGAGCCGCCTCAGATTGGGAAGAGCAGGCTCTTCCGAGAAGCTGAGCTCCAGTAGGAATGCGAAGGGTAGATGGTCTCGGAGTGACTGCGGCTGGCTCAAACGGGGGTGCGACTCGCACACAGAGGACATGAAAAAGCCCGCGCATGCGGGCCGAACTTCAAGGGTGGATGCTCTCACATTGACGTCGAAGGAAACCCCGCAGAGTCTTCGACTGTGCGCTCCGACGCCTGCTTGCGCTCAATGCCCTCTCTCAGTTGGCGATAGGCATCGACCTGAGATTGGCTGGGGGTAGGTACGGGCTCGCTGACTTTGTGCGGATGGACGAGACGCCCAGCCGATGCCAACACGCGATCAGCCACGGCGATGATGTTCGACGTACTAGGCTGACCCGACGAGTAGTAGTTCATCATGCAGCACCTTTGTGCTTCCGTTCCATCCGGGCGAAATATCGATGATTCAGTGACGAATCAAAGTAGAGCTTGCGCTTGATCCAAACAAGGCCGTCGGATTTTGTGATCAGTGCAACGTCAACAGGCCCCCCGACTGACTGCGTCCGGTAGGTCACTTTCTCTTTCAACGACTCTAGCATAACTAGCGTATCTGCCAACTCCCCCAGTTCGCCTAGGGAGAGACCCCCAACTACGCGTAGCAGCGGCAGCAAGTGAGCTGACGAGGTGTCTCTGATCCAACCGTCCATAAATGGGGCCATCGCACTCTGCACTGCCTGCTCGACGACTTGCGCGTCTACTTGGCTACCGGACGCTTTGAGGACGGCGTCGCAAGCTGCGGACGCATTTGAAACGAAGTGATTTTGGACAAATCCATATACATTCGAGCTCGCACCGAGCATGAATGTTTCGACCATCGTTCTCGTCGCAAACGGCGTGATAAAGCAATCGCGCCCAGTGTGTTCCATAGCAAAGCCATCGCCATGCTCAAAAAGCAATTTTCCTGCAACGAAACCATATACTTTGATGCTCACGCAGCTTGGCAAATATTGAGATTCACCAAAACCAGCGACGACAATTCCGGTGTATGCTTGAGACAGAGTCTCAAAGGTGCGTTGAAATAGTGATTTAAATACTAAGTCAACAATAAATCCAACCGGAATTAGCCCTTTGATCGCCAAGTGTTTGGGGCTTTCGAGGAGCTTTTCGACCGCCAGGCTAATTTCGGCCTGATGGGTCAAGATTGTCTCTGCCATGTCTTCCGCACTGAGTGGAGCAGTGATTGCGCTGGAATCGACATGCGTGGATGCGAGTTCCATAGTCCGCTGCGCCGCGCTTGCAGGATCAGGTGCTTGGCCTTGCAAACTCTGCATCGTCCCAATTAGGCTGCTCATTACAGATTGCATAGCGAACAACAGCGACGATTGTTCGCTAATTCCACGGACGCTTAATGGAAGAAGGCCTGTAGAACGTTGGCCCGCAACGAAATCGCGAAAGTCGTCGCAATAGTCCTGAACAGTCGGCAAAGTATTGTGCTGTGTTGCCCGAAACGCCTTGATTAACAGTTCCCAAGGTATCCCTGCGAGTGCCGAATTATTAAAGATCATGCAACCAACCGGATCAAACTCGGCAAGCTGAAAAATCTTATTTGCACCTGTGGCGTATGTTCGTGACCCTGTACCGGATTGAGTAAATGTTGCAGCGCTATCTGCGGCTAGTGCAATTCCCAGGCGGTTGGCGACAGCTACTTCACAAGTCAAAACAGTCTCCTCTCACTGACACGTCAGCAGGCTATTAAGTAAGTGGATCGAAACGCGATGGTACAGGGCAGCGACGACACCGACATACTCCCGACAGTCTCGCCGGTGGCCATTTCGGTCGAGCAAAGTCCGTTTTGGCTATGTCGGGAGACTCAGGCATGGTCCCATGCGCGCATTAACTCTCTTCCCACTCCGGCGTGAGAGGGGCGCCGACATTGTGCAACGATAGGACGCACGGTCTGCGCCGTCCCTACTAGGCGGCGGTTGCGGGAAGGTTTCGGCCTCGCGCTAACTTAGCCGCACCGGTGACATTCAGCCTATAGCGGAGCATTTCAGGGCTCACGCAAAACAGATGCGTTGCCGTTGTGTCCGGAAGATTGCAGGTGACAATTTGGTGTGCCTGATCAGCGGTGAGCATCAACACTCCCCCAAGCCATGTAGCCTCTTTCTCATGAAGTAATTCTTGAGCCTCTCCGACCCCGCTGCGCTCTGCATGATGCATCAATAGCGCATGGGCCAACTCGTGCGCCATGTTTGACCGATGCCTTGCGGGGCTGTGAGATTCGTTGAAGACGATTGTGCGGTGACTACGATTGAACACTGTGAACGCAGACACTGATGAGTAGATCTCATCGATATCTCGGCTCCGAGTCGCGTCAATCATCTTCAAGAGGTGGCCAAGAGGAGTAAGCGTGGGCGAAGGCCCATCTTGACCCTGGCTGTTCGGCGGAATCTCAGATGTCCAGCACGCGGCGCAGCAGCGCGAAGCCCACGCGCCACGTATTGCCACCACCGGCATCGACCGTCGCCGTGCGCTCGTTGATCCGCACGACGGTGCCAACCACCGTCTGCAGATACTTGTCCTCGAAGGCCACCTTGTCGCCGCGGCGGAAGTCCTCGCGCGTGGGCTTGGGCGCATTCGGCGCAGGCGGCATCGCTGCGCCTTGCTGCGCTCGGTCGGCGTCGGCTGACGGCGGCTCGATGGCCGTATAGGGCAGCTTCCATTCACGCCGCTCGCGCAGGTCCTGCAGTACGACCTGCGTGTCCTTCATGGCCAGCACCTTGCCCTCGCGCAGGCCGCCGTCGCGCCAGTCCAGGAAGCGTACCGTCTGGCCAAGGTGCAGGTTCACCCGCACGGCGATGATGCGACGCGGATCGGCCAGCAGCCGCTCGATGACGGTGCTCAGCTCGAACAGCTGCAGGCTGCTGGCGGTGTTCAGCAGTTCCAGCAGGCGCGGGTCGACGTCGCGGCTCATGCGGCGCGTCGCTGCTCGTCGCCCACCGCCTCGCCTCTGCCGATGTTCCACGGCAGCAGTTCCTCGATCTGGCAGATCGGATGGTCGGCAATGCGCCCCAGCACCTCGCGCAGGTAGGCCTCGGGATCGAGCCCGTTGAGCTTGGCCGTGTGCACCAGGCTGTAGATCGCAGCGGCTCGCTCGCCGCCGGCATCCGAGCCCATGAACAGGTAGTTGCCCCGGCCCAGCGCTATCCCGCGCAAGGCACGTTCGGCTGCGTTGTTGTCCATCTCGATGCGCCCGTCATCGCGGTAGCGCGTCAGCGCCTGCCAGCGTGTGAGGGTGTAGCCGATGGCGCGCGCCAGATCGGACTTGGCCGACACGCGCCCCACCAGGCTGCTCAGCCAGGCGTGCAGCTCATCGAGCAGCGGGCCGGCGCGGGCCTGGCGGTGAGCCTTGCGCACATCCGGTGGCTGGCCACGGACCTCCTTCTCCACCGCGTAAAGCGCCGCGATGCGTTGCAGCGCCTGGGCTGCGATGGAGTCCTCGGTCTTGCCGGCGCTCAGGTACAGGTCCCACCACGGCCGGCGTGCATGCGCCCAGCAGGCCGCCTCGGTGACCTGGCCGCTGTCGTATAGCTTGCCCCAGCCGCCGTAGGCATCGGCCTGGAGCACGCCCTGGAAGTGGCGCAGGTGGCGCTGCGGATGTTCGCCCTTGCGGTCGGGCGTGTACTGGTACCAGGCTGCGGGTAGTTCGCCGGCGCCGGCGGGCCGGTCGTCGCGCACGTAGACCCACAGGCGTGCAGTGCGCGTCTTGCCCTGGCCAGGTGCCAACACCGGCACGGGCGTGTCGTCGGCGTGCAGCTTGGCCGCCGCCAGCGTGTAGCGGCCCAGCGCGGCCACGAGCGGCGCGAGCAGCCGCTCGCTGTGATCGACCCAGCCGGCCATGGTGGAGCGGTCGATCTGCACGCCGCTGCGCGCGTAGATGCCGCTTTGCCGGTACAGCGGCAGGTGGTCGCAATACTTGGACACCAGCACGTGGGCCAGCAGGCCTGCTGCGGCCAGCCCGCGTGCGATGGGCCGGCTGGCGGCGTCCGCCTGGAAGATGGACTGGCAGCGCACGCAGGCCAGCTTGGGCCGCACATGGCGGATCACCTTGAAGCGCGCCGGCACGTACTCCAGTTGCTCGGAGACGTCCTGGCCGATCTGGCGCAGCCGCCCGCCACAGGCGGTGCAACCGCAGGGCTGGCCTGATGCGTCGTGGTGTGCGGCGTTCGTCTCGGGGCGATGCACTTGCGCCTCGCGCGGCAGGTGCGCCGGCAGGCTGCGGTCGATGGTGGGTGCGTTGGCGGCCTCGGTCTTGGTGCCAGTGGGCTTGCAGGTCGCAACGGGCAGCGCCTGCTCGTCGATCAGGCTGGCCTGCAGCTGTTCGCTGGAGCTGCCGAACTGCGCGCGCACGCGGCGCAGCAGTTGCAGCTTGAGCTTGTCCACCATCAGGCGCAGCACGGCGAGTTCGCCATCGCGCACCTCGATCACGCGCAGCAAGCCTTCGACGGTGTGGGGCTCGGCGGGTGGTGGTGTCGACACAGGCCTCAACTGTGCCGCAGGGGCGCACCCTGGGCAATCGGTAGTGCCACCGACGGCACGCCGGTGTGGCTATGCCGCCAACTCGGGGTGGTGCGTGCGCACCGGCATGCGCCAGTCGATGCCCTCCAGCAGCATGGACAGTTGCGCTGGCGTGAGGGCCACGCTGCCGCTGCTGGCCTGCGGCCAGATGAAGCGCCCTCGCTCCAGCCGCTTGCTCAGCAGCAACAGCCCCTGGCCGTCGAACCACAGCAGCTTGACGATGTCACCGCGGCGGCCACGGAAGACGAAGACGTGGCCCTTGAACGGGCTCTGCGCCAGGGCCGTCTGCACCAGCGCGGCCAGGCCGTCGAAGCCCTTGCGCATGTCGGTGTGACCGGCCACCAGCCAGACCTGGGTGTTCGCTGGCGGGCCGATCATGCGCGCAGCGCCTGCAGGACGAGGCGCAGGTGCTGAAGGTTCGCGTCGGCCGGAACCCGCACGACGGCCTCGCCCAGCGCGATCTCAATCGGTGCCGATCCTTCGGCCATGCGCGTCGGCACTGCGGCAGGCTCTGGCTGCGTGACGGTCACGGGCAACAGCACGGGAGCAGTCGCAGAAGAGCCCCAGTGCTCCAGGCGCATCCAGTGGCGCAGCAGGTTCGCGTTGACGCCGTGGCGCACCGCCAGGCCGGAGACCGACACGCCCGGCACACGGGCATGTTCCACCAACCAAGCCTTGAATGCCGAGGTGTAGATCCGTTTGCCATTGCGCATAGTGCGCTCGACCATCGGGCCGCTCCATTGAGAGATGTGTCCAGAGTCCTGCATATGGACACACATGCTCGGCGGTCAGGGCTGTGCCATCAATGGGGTGGTGAGGCCACGCTTACGAGCATGCCGTGGTCTTGATGTTGATTTCCACGCATTGAGGTGGACTGCTCATTGCCCTCGCTACGTGTGATTCGGGTCTTGGAGCAAATCATGCAGTGGCGTGGCAAACCCCAAGTCATTCGCTGTGACAACGGGCCTGAGTACATCAGCGCAACACTGCAAAACTGGGCGAGCGCCAAAGGTATCCGCCTGGAATACATCCAGCCAGGTAAGCCTCAGCAAAATGCCTATGTGGAGCGCTTTAACAGAACCGTTCGCTATGAATGGCTGTCGCAGTACCATTGGCGCAATCTTGATGAAGTGCGAGATTACGCCACGCAGTGGATGTGTCGGTATAAACATGAACGCCCAAATATGGCATTGGGCGGCATCACCCCCAAACAGCGGCTGGCCATGGCCGCATAGCTCTACTTCTCAGAGAGATGGTTTATGGGGGGATTGCCACATCACCAATTCCTTGAAACGTGAATTCGCCTCAGACAGCGGCACTGAACTGAATGCTGTGCTGCCCAAGATGAGCCCTCTGAACCGGTAGTACCTCACCAAGAAGCAGACGGTGTTTCAGAAGATCGCAGCGTTTGTGGAGAAGTTCAAGGGTGTGGGTGGGCAGGTTTGAATCTGCCCTTTTCTCGCCGGAAAATCCATAGGCTGCAAGAATGACAGCAAGGAGGTTGGGATCGCACGTAGGGCTGTGTGACCCCCATCCTGCAGCGTGACCTGATTGGGTCAAGGCCGAGTTGTCATGCAGGCAGTTTGGCTGCAAGCAGTTCGACCTTCTCGATATTGGGCGGAGAACTGAGCAAGGTCGCTGCGTTGGCCATCAAGGCCGCGGCGATCTGGCCGTTCAGATGTGCCTGGCGACCTGCCTCATCGGCAAAGGCATCGAACACACCAAACGTCGAAGGGCCAAACTTCAATGCGAACCAGGCCGTGGTGCCGGACTCGGCATTGGCGAGCGGCAGTGCGCTGGCCAGGAAGTCGGCAAGCGCAGCCTCCTGGCCGGGTTTAGCTTCGAGGCGAACAAACAGGGCGAGCTTGGTCATGCTGTATTCCTTTGGGTAAATGGAAAAGTGGGTGAAGGGATCGAAGAGACTGCAGTCTAAGTCTTCATGACAGACATCTCTATAGGCAATAATGACAACATTGATATCATTGTTGCCATGAAACTCCACCTCCTTGTTTGTGATGGCGTGTTTGATCTGGGGCTTGCGGCGCTCACTGACACAGTGGGCTTAGCCAATGCGATGGCGGGCTCGCTGCCACAGGCTCCCGCGCACATAGAGCTCACGCTGGTGGGCGTGCGGCGTCGCATCCGAACTGCGCAAGGCTTGACGGTCCCCGTGGTCACTGCGCATGGTGTGCCCGAACCAGACGCAGTGCTCGTGCCAGCGTTTGGCGACAAGATGCCTGACACGCTCTCGGCTCGACTCACACGCCCCGATGTGCCCGACGCGGTCGCGGCGCTACATCAGTGGTCCACCGCTGGCGCGCACCTTGGTGCCGCTTGCTCCGGTAGTTTCTTGCTTGCAGAGAGTGGCCTGCTTGATGGGCATCGTGCGACGACGTCATGGTGGCTGGGGCCGATGTTTCGGCAGCGCTATCCGAACGTCGCGCTGGACGAGTCACGCATGATCGTGAACTCGACACGCTTCACCACCGCGGGTGCCGCTTTGGCCCACGTCGACTTGGCCTTGCGCATCATCCGAGGGCGCAGTCCGGCGCTGGCGGCCCTGGTGGCACGCTATCTGCTGGTCGAGACACGCAGTTCGCAAGCCGAGTTCGTGATTCCCGACCACCTTGCGCATGCCGACCCGATGGTGGAGCGCTTCGAGTGCTGGGCCAGACGTCGGCTCGCGCAGGGGTTCTCGCTGACCGAGGCGGCCAGCGCCGCGGGCACAAGCGAGCGCACCTTGGCGCGGCGGCTGCAAAGCGTTTTGGGAAAGACACCGCTGTCGTATTTCCAGGACCTGCGCGTGGAGCATGCCGTCCATCTCTTGCGCACCGGGAACGCCACCGTCGACCAGGTCGCCGCACAGGTCGGGTACTCGGATGGGGTGACCCTGCGGGCCCTGTTGCGCCGCAAGCTGGGCCGGGGTGTCAGGGAGTTGCGACGCGGTGGATGACCAAAGGCGTTGGGTGCAAAAGCACCAGCCGTGCCAAAGCAGTCTTCAGAGACCTTTCAAAGTTCAGAGACCTTTCAAAGGTCTGAGTATTGGGAATACTGTTAGCTTTACCACTGTTTTCTGTTCACTAATCTGGGTTTTCATCCACATGCTATTCAATCCACTTCAAGTAGGTTCTCTCACCCTGCCCAACCGCATCCTTCTGGCACCACTGACACGCGCCCGTGCCGACGCTGGCCACATGCCCAACGCGCTGATGGCCGAGTACTACAGCCAGCGAGCCACCGGCGGCCTGCTGATTTCCGAATGCACCATGGTGGCGCCCGGTACATCGGCCTTCGTCAATGAGCCTGGCATCTACAAAGACGCGCAGATTGCAGCCTGGAGGCAGGTGACCGACGCGGTGCACGCCAAGGGCGGACGCATCTTCATGCAGATCTGGCACGCTGGCCGCGCAGCCTACCCTGGCGCTGCCGATGGCGCCCCCATTGTCTCCAGCAGCGCTACCGCTATTGAGGGTGAGATCCACACGCCCCAAGGCAAGGTGCCGCACGCGGTGCCCCGCCCCCTGACCGTCGAAGAGATTCCCGGCATCGTGGCTGCGTTTGCTCAAGGCGCACGCAACGCCATTGCCGCCGGCTTTGATGGTGTGGAAGTACACGGCGCCAACGGCTACCTGATTGACCAGTTTCTGCGCGACACGCCCAACCAGCGCACCGATGCTTACGGCGGATCGCTGGAAAACCGTGCACGTTTGCTGTTCGAGGTACTCACTGCCGTGACCCAGGCGATCGGTTCCGAACGTGTGGGCCTGCGCCTGTCGCCCCTCAACAGCTTCAACAGCATGAAAGACAGCCACCCCCTGGCCCTCATCGGCTTCCTGGCCGATAGGCTCAATGCCTTCAAGCTAGCCTACCTGCACGTGATGCGCGCCGATTTCTTAGGCGTGCAGAAGGCCGATGTCATGCCCGTAGCGCGTGAAAAGTACAAGGGTGTGTTGGTGGGCAATATGGGTTACAGCGCTGATGAGGCAGAGGCAGCTATTGCCGAAGGTAAGCTTGACGCTGTGGCCTTTGGCACCGCCTTCCTGGCTAACCCGGACCTGCCCGCACGCATCAGGGCCAAGGCACCGCTGAACGCGCCTGACTCCAACACGTTCTACGCAGGTGGCGCCAAGGGCTATACAGACTATCCGACACTGCAGGTCGCGTAAATCACCGCCCCAGAAGACCGAAGAAACGAGCCCGCCCTGCGAGAGGACAGCCTTGGGCTCTACTCATCCAGCAATGCCAAGCTTCCTGGCTACTCTCTGCAAGATGTTTCGCAGCCGCAGGTATCGGAGATGCAGCCATCCAACTTCAATGCCTGGGCTGCTCTTGTGAATACTCCGAACCGGCAGATTGCGTTCAATGGCCGGACTGCCTCGGTCGATGGGGTTCTCTCCGCTGAAAGTTACGCGGCGGTGCTCAGGCAGTTGACGGAAAGTAGTGGGCTGAGGTGTCTGTCAGTTCCAGTGTTACCTTGGTGGCCGCGTACGAGCCAGCGCAGCAGATTGCCATCAGGCTTGTTGCTGGAGAAGACTATGCGAACGCACGGGCCATTTCCTTTCGCTCGGACGCTCGGATACCTAAGTCCAAGAAGCAATGAGGCGATCAATAGGCAGTCGGCTGCAACAGGATTCGTGGCAGAGAGCGGGAGTCCCCCGAATTCCATACGGCTCAAGAATACTGAAGGAAAGAACATCCACGTCATGAATGATGGGCGCGGTTCATTTCCAGTGCGAGCACCCTCTCAGAAACGATGCAAAATCCAGCGTTGTCGAGGCGAGGCTCCTGACCGAGGAGCGAGTTTCCGCGACGAATTAGAAGATTTACAAAAGATGCCAACACAAACACAGACTTTGCCCCAGAGTTTCATCGAATCGTTCTACGCCATTCGGCAGTCATGAATGCGTTGAAGCAGGAGTACGCGAATACCTTCCAGTTACCGGACAGCTTGTTGGCAAAGCCATAGTCTGGCCCTCAGCAGTCACATGAACATGCCAGACGACCTAGACTCAATTCAACGGGGCCGCGCGGAGATAGAAAGCGATACCGGCTTGAATGGGTCGCTGTATGCCCAATTGAGTTCTTCAACTGCGACGCCGATGCCTCGTCCAAGGCGTCGGCGCGTGATATCGCCTGTGCTGTAGGCCATCGCAACGTCAGTAGGGCACCTCGCTTTGCGGAATCTCGTGCCATTCCACGAGTTTGCGTGAAGGCTGGATGCCCATTCGCTCCAACTGCATCGCCAGAGTCTCGCGAGTTCGTCCGACCCTGGTTCGCGGACGCCCACCCTTGCTGGCGTCCACTTCGGGCCACTCACCCTTGATCATGAGCTTGGCACCTTTGCCAGCCAATGCACGCGCGAAATAGTTGCCCTTACATCCATAGGTCACCACGACCTCTGCCAGTCGCTCGCGCTTGACAACGTCGAAGTGCTCCACCAGTCCGATCGCAGTAAGCGTCCGGCGAAGTCATCTTGACTCCGCCGATCACGCTCAGTGAGCAGCGGCCAAGGGCGTCCAGCGATGCGGCAGCAGTTCCTCGATCCGACTGGCGGGATGTGTCGGCAGCCGCTCCAGCACGTCCTTGAGGTAGGCGTACGGGTCGTGGCCGTTGATCTTGGCCGAGCGCACCAGGCTCATGACCGCTGCGGCCCGCTGGCCTGCGCGTAGGCTGCCGGCGAACTGACCCTGCCTCGATTTCACGTACAGCAGGAAGTTGATAACTTCAGAGGTACGGAGAATCGAAATGAGAGAAGGCAAGCTGCCCAAGAGGCAGTACACACAGGAGTTCAAGGCTGAGGCTATCAGGCTCGCGGCGTCGGTAGGA
>NZ_QPIB01000032.1 GCF_003671765.1 Xenophilus sp. E41
ACTACGGTGAGGGGTCCAGCATCATTCAGGAACGCACCCATGCGTTTGCCATGAAGTCCCAGATCTGGCTGATGGATCCGCGGCCAAACCTCACTTCGATCGTTAACGCTGTTGAGACAAGCTTCGAATTGTCGGAGGCAAGTCAAACCCCCGTGATGCTTCAGTTGCGGATCCGTGCCTGCCACGTGCACGGCCAATTCGTGTGCAAAGACAACCGGGCACCGAGGATCTCCACGCGCGATAGCCTAGATGCGCCGACGTTCGACTACGCGAAGGTCAATCTGCCGCCCTCGATTTATGAGCATGAGCGCCAGAAGATTCAGGAGCGCTGGCCCGCTGCGGTTCAGTTCATCAAAGACCAGCGGCTCAACGAGGTGTTTGACGGACCGCTCGGCGAGATAGGTCTCATCGTTCCCGGCGGTCTTTACAACGGCGTGATCCGGGCATTGCAGTTGCTGGACCTGGCCGACGCGTTTGGCCAGACGCAAGTGCCGCTATACGTGATGAACGTCGTCTACCCGCTGGTCCCGGACGAATTGTTGAACTTCTGCGCCAGCAAGCGTGCCGTCCTGATGGTGGAAGAAGGGCAGCCTAACTACATTGAAGATGCTGTGCATGCGATCCTGCGACGCGCTGGAGTAGAAACTCGTCTGGCGGGCAAGGATGTGTTTCCGATGGCGGGTGAATACACGGGCGAAGTCTTGTTAAGGGGCCTGTCCGATTTCTTTGGCGAGTTGCGCCCTTCGGGTATTGACGTGGCGCAGGCATCGGAGCAGTCAAATGCGCTAGCGCTAACGAAGAATCAAGCGGCGGAAGTGCTCGGCGTGCCAGTCCCGAATCGCCCGCCGGGGTTCTGCGTGGGTTGTCCCGAGCGTCCAGTCTTCGCCGCCATGAAGCTTCTTCAAAAGGAGCTCGGACAGGTCCACGTCAACGCAGACATCGGCTGTCACACCTTCGGCACCTTGCCGCCCTTCAACACGGGGAGCACCGTCCTTGGCTATGGCCTTGGACTTGCCAGTTCGTCCGGCATTGGCCCGCTGATGAGCCGTCGTACCGTAAGCATTATGGGCGACGGTGGCTTTTGGCACAACGGCTTCACCAGTGGCGTGGTCAACGCCGTCTATAACGGTCAAGACTCCGTGCTGATCATCCTGCAAAACGGGTACACGTCGGCCACCGGCACGCAAGCCATTCCGTCTTCTCCTTCGCAGCCGACCGCCCGACCGTTGACGCTGAACATTGAACGTGCGCTCGAGGGTGTGGGCGTGAAGTGGCTGCGCAAGATCCGCAGCTACTCGGTGGAGGAAATGGTCGCTACGTTGCGTGAGGCCATGACCACAGAGGAGTCGGGCCTGAAGGTCATCATCGCCGACGGCGAATGTCAGCTGGAGCGGCAGCGCCGCGTCAAGCCGAAAGTCGCACAGCAGCTCAAGAATGGCGAGCGCGTCGTGCGAACGCGTTTCGGGATTGACGAGAGCGTGTGTACGGGCGATCACTCGTGCATCCGCCTATCCGGATGCCCGTCGCTGACGATCAAGCCTAACCCAAGTCCTCTCCGCGCGGACCCAGTGGCCACCGTAAATCAGGGATGCGTGGGATGCGGTCTTTGTGGGGAGAACGCGCACGCAGCTACGCTGTGCCCGTCGTTCTACAAGGCGGACATCATTCAGAACCCGGGGCGGTGGGACCGCTTTATAACAAGCATTCGCGGCGCCGTGATTGGCCGGCTAGCCAGTACGACTCGCACCCCTTCGGAGTTGGTGCAATGACTCGCTCGGTTTGTGTGCTAATTGCCGCCATGGGTGGAGAGGGCGGTGGCGTTCTGGCCGACTGGCTGATTGACGCGGCCACGCAGAAGGGCTTGCCGGTGCAGAGCACGTCGGTGCCGGGTGTCGCGCAGCGCACGGGCGCTACGACCTATTACGTGGAGATTTATCCAGTGCCGCGCACCGAACTCGGCGGTCGCGAACCTGTTCTGTCGCTGACGCCTACGCCTGGTGGACTGGATTTGGTCGCAGCATCCGAGCTTGTGGAGGCGGGGCGCGCGATACAAACCGGGTATGTGGGGCGGCTTCGCACCGTTCTGTGCGCCTCAACCCACCGAGAATTCGCGGTCTCGGAAAAGAGCGCGATGAGCGATGGTCGCTACGACAGCACTCGTGTTTTGCAGGCCGCCCACGCGATGGCCAAACAGAGCGTGCTGTTCGACATGCGAGTGCTGGCGCAGAGGAACGGCACGGTCATCAACACAGTGCTGTTCGGTGCCATGGCGCGCTCCGGGCAGCTTCCTTTCGACCGAGCCGCGTGCGAAGACGCGATCCGGCGTTCGGGCAAAGCCGTGGAAGCGAGCCTTCGCGGGTTTGCGGCCGGCTATGAATGGACTCCAGGCGCCGATGCGCCTGTCCTGGCGAAAGATCCGGGTCAAATGCCCACTTCGGCGCGACTTGAGGCGCTGCCCGAGGCGATACGCTCAGTCGTGGCTGCCGGCGTGGCCCACACCGCAGATTTCCAGGACGCTCGTTACGCCAAGCTTTACCTTGACCGTGTCGAGCACGTGCTCAAACTCGAACGCGCGGCTGGCGATCCCCAGTTTCCGGTGACGCGGGAGACATCCCGATATTTAGCGCTGTGGATGGCCTTTGAGGATGTGATTCGGGTGGCGGATCTGAAGAGCCGTAGAGAACGCATCGATCATGTGCGCCAAGAGGTGGGGGCGAAGGCCGGCGAACCCGTGCAAATGACCGAATTTCTAAAGCCAGGCCTCGACGAGATCTGCTCGGTACTGCCTCCCAGACTGTCTGCTTGGGCCCGCCGGCGATTGGCGCCGCGTGCTCATGCGTTGCAGAAAGGCATCCACCTGCGCTCCCATACGGTGCTTGGATTCATGACGTTGGTCGCGCTGCGCTCGCTCCGGCCACTGCGCCGACGCATGTCACGCTTTCTTGCTGAGCAGGAGTTGATCGAGCGGTGGCTGTGCGTGGTGCGAGACACTCTGGCACGTGACCCCGAACTCGCTCATGAAATTGCGTTGGCCGGCAACTTGGTCAAAGGCTATGGCGAAACCAGCGAACGAGGCCATCGCAACTTGATGGCTATTCTGGAAGACGTCGAACGCACCATGGCAACACAGTCGACCGATTTCGCCACGGTGGGACGCGTTCGCAAGGCTCGCAAGGCCGCGCTCGAAGATCCTGAGGGTCGTGCGCTTGCCAGCGCGCTTGGCCTGCCACCGCCCCAGCCGGTCGCCCAACCCATACGTTTCGTTCGCCGACGTCCTGCAGGGTGAGGGCGTCACGCCACGGATATGTTAAATGCCAATAGAACTGACAGTGAATGGATGCTTGCGCCTGCCGCCATGCAAGGCGCCGGATTCAGACTTCAGTCATCCTTCTCAAGAGCTTAGCGCGCATCTACTTTCGATCTTGCGCATTGCGCATCAGTACAACCGTAGCGACTTGGCAGCTTCGGTGCGCGGCGGAGCGCGCTTGTACGCAATGCCGGGACGTTCCAAGCACGAGTGTCGCACGGAGAATAGGGCTTCATCGGCGAAGCCGAAGCCGCATCTCTCCCTGGTTTGCGGGCGGCGCCGCTTAGCCAGGCCGCGGCGGCGGATGATCCGACGAAGTGGGCTTCCCGTCCGGACCACTCATGACGATCACGACCTTTGCGGGTTTGCGACCAACAGACCCATACGCGTGCCCGACCGAGCTGTCGAAGTACGCGGAGTCAGTGGGGCCAAGTTCAAGGACTTGTCCCGTTTCAAACGCAATCTGGACGGAGCCGGTCAGGACCATCACGAATTCTTGGCCTGGATGGCGCACGAATTTGGGCGCAGCCTGTCCGGCGCGCACCACGATTCGCGCGTGCAAAGGGGTCATGCGTCTATGCGGGAAGTTGCCTGCCAGGACCTGGTAGTCATATTCCTCCCCGTCGTAGCGCGGCGCGGCGCCAAGGGTGCTGCGTACAACGGGCGACCTGGTCCGTGGCGCGACTTCACCACCTTGGAATTCAAAAAGGCTCGAAATGTCGATGTCAAGGGCGCTTGCGATATTCAGGAGCTTTTCGTAGCTCGCCGCTACCTGGCCGAGCTCAACCTTCGACAGCGTCGAGAGCGCTACGCCGGACCGTTTTGCCAGTTCTTTGAGCGTGCGGCCCTGTTGTTTCCTAAGACTGCGAAGCCGGCTGCCCAGCGCGAGGCGGTTGGTCGGCCCGGATCCTTCAGAAATATCTGCTAGTCGCATCACGTAGGGGTTTTCCATAGATGTCGGCATGATTCTCGCATATGAGAATTCTCAGATATGAGAATCGGTGCGACTTCTTCTGTCTTTTGAAGTCTTTTCCTCAACCTGTCATCAACCGTCGAAAAAGGAAGTTGTTCAAATGAAATCTGCTGCTATCGCGCTTGCCCTGGGGGCGTCGAGCCTCCTGGCTGCTGCCCAGTCCACTATGACAGTACACATCGGCGAGGTGGGCCCGCTGTCGGGTGGACTCGCTCACTATGGAAAAGACGCCAGAAATGCTGCCGTCATGGCTATCGATGATCTCAACGCCAAAGCACTCAAGATTGACGGCAAGGTCGTGAAATTCGTCTTGGTTGCAGAGGACGATGCAGCCGACCCCCGCCAAGGGACAGCGGCCGCGCAAAAGCTGTGTGACAGCAAGGTAGCCGCGGTTGTCGGCCATATCAACTCCGGCACCGCAATTCCGGCCGCTCGCATCTATGACGACTGCGGCATTCCCTTCATCTCCTCGGGTGCCACAAATCCAAAGCTCACGCAGCTCGGTTACAAGACCACGTTCCGGATCCTGGCAAGCGACGACGCCCTTGCCGCGGCCGTCGCAGACCAGGCGAAGAAACTGGGGATCGAGCGTGTTGCAGTGGTTGATGACCGGACCGCATATGGTCAGGGCATTGCGAGCGTCTTCAGCGCCCGGGCCAAGACAAATGGCATGAAGATCGCGGTTGAGGAATACACGTCCGACAAGGCGACGGATTTCATGGCGATCCTTACAAGGATCAAGTCTCAGAACGTTCAGGCCATCTTTTTCGGTGGAGCGGACGGGCAGGGTGGTCCTATGCTGCGCCAGATGAACCAGCTGGGCTTGACCAATGTACGTTTGCTAGGCGGTGACGGCATCTGCACAACGAAACTTAGTGAGCTCTCAGGAAATGTTTCCTCTCTCGGAAACGTTCTGTGCGCCGAAGGCGGTGCGTCCTTGGCAAAGATGCCCGGTGGGGAAGCCTGGAAACGACGCTACGACGAACGATTCCCGGGCGACTACGTTCTTTTCTCGCCCTACACTTACGACGCTGTCATGGTGCTCGCCGATGCAATGGTCCGCGCGGGTTCGGCCATTCCCGAAAAATATCTTTCGCAGCTGACAAAGTCCTCGTATAGCGGCGTGACGACGCGTGTCGCGTTTGACGCGCGCGGCGATCTGTCGAATCCGACGGTCACTCTCTACACGTTCAAAGCAGGCGTGAAAACACCGCTCAACTGACGCGGGGGGGAGAAAAAATTCGATGGCGCCCCCAGCACTGCCTCATGTCAGATGAGCATCAAAGATGAACAAGCGGGTGCCGCAAGAAATTGAGCACACGAGCGTGTTAGGAGTAATCCCCACTGTGACCCTGAATGATGTGAAAGCAAGCGGAGATGCCCAGTGCTTGGTGCTGGGAGCTGGAATAGTGGGGGTCTCGACAGCGCTTGCCTTGCAAGCGCACGGGCTGCAGGTTTTGCTTCTGGATCGACAGAGCCCCGGGAAGGAGACGTCGTTTGGCAATGCCGGTCTCATCCAGCGAGAGGCGGTTGTTCCGTATGCGTTCCCTCGAAACTGGGCAAAGGTCATGGAGGTTGCATTTGGGAATGGCAACGACGTTCACTATCACCTCGGTGCAATGCCGGCCTTTGCTGGACCGCTTCTGCGCTATCGCTGGTACTCAGAGCCTGCGCGTCATGCAGCGATTTCGCGCAGCTACGCTTCCCTGATCGAGCAGAGCATCACCGAGCATGTCAGATGGATCGAGGCATCGGGCGCGTCAGAATTGGTGAAAAAAGAAGGCTGGGTACAAGCATTCCGCTCGAGCAAGGCGTTCGAAGCCGCTGCGCTCGACTCCAAGGCCCGGGCAGCCGAATACGGACTAAATGTAGACGTGCTGGGCCGCGACGGAATGAACGCACGACTGGGTGCCTTGCGCACCGACCTCCTTCAAGGAGCCGTTCACTGGCTGGACGCTTGGACAGTCTCCGATCCTGGGGTCTTGGTCGAGCGCTACGCCAAACTTTTCTTGGCCAACGGGGGCCATCTCGCATTCGGCGACGCCAACAGCCTTCGCCGGACTAGTCAAGGTTGGGCTGTAAAGACGGATCACGGAATCGCGGAAGCTCCATCAGCGGTAGTTGCATTGGGCCCATGGGCGACAGGCGTTTTGTCGCCGCTTGGCTATAAGCTTCCCATATTCGTGAAGCGTGGCTACCACCGTCATTACGATGGGGGCACCAGCCTGAAAATCCCGACTTTGGATGCAGAGCACGGTGTCATGATGGCGCCAATGTCTCGAGGGCTGCGACTTTTGACAGGTGCGGAATTCGCCGCTGCGGGAGCACCACCGACACCGGTCCAGTTGGTGGCCGCCGAACGCGCCGCAAATGAGTTGATCGATGTCGGTAACCCAGTTGATCCGCAGCCTTGGCTAGGTTCCCGCCCTTGCACAGTAGACATGAAGCCGATCATTGGCGCAGCTCCGAAGCACGACGGCCTTTGGTTCAATCTTGGGCACGGTCACCAAGGATTCACATTGGGGCCAGCCTCAGGCCGGTTGCTCGCGGAGCAGATTCTCGGCCTCCCACCATATATTGATCCTGCACCCTTCTCGCCCGCGCGGTTTGCCTGACTAAGGTAGCGGCTGCATTCGCGGCCAGCCCTGCGCTTCGGCGAACGTGGCGTACTTGATTCGCCGAAGTCAAGCGGCGCTACACGATGACTTTGTGCACTTCGTGCTCGCTGCACGTCAGCGCCGACTTGATGGCGGGCAGTACCGTGCCAGAAACAAAGACCGCTCGCGCTCACAAGTGTTCGAGCATGTAGGCGTGTCGTCTGCCGTTAGGAGGGTGTTTAGAGCGAATAGGCCTGACGCCGGCGTGGACGGCGCCCAGGAGCACCGTTGGCCAGTCGACGGTGTCTTGCAGGACGATAAGGACGCGCTCCTCGCATTTGATGCCAAGGTCCCGGATCGCGGCTGCGGTCTGACGTACCCGTCGGTCCAATTGGTTGTGCGTAAGGGTGGCCCGTCCGTCCACGAATGCGAGCTTGTCGGACCGCCCTGCGTTGGCCGTCAGGAAGTGGTCGGCAATGTTGAACGGTTCGGCTGGCGACTCGACCGGGTTAGCGTACGGCGTCAAGTCAGCGGGTTGGGCCATGGCGTTTGTCTCCTAGAGCGAGAGGATCACCTCGGGCGAAGCCTGTACTGCCACGCGGCGGCTGTAGAAGTTCAGTGCACGCAGTCCGCCGAGCTCCTCGCCGCCGCCGGCGCGGCCCGGCCCCCCATGCAGCGACTGCGGCATCACGTTGCCGTGCCCGCTGTGGACGCCGGCAGATGCTGGCGTGACCACGTGAATGCGCCCGTGACTCGGCGCAAGCGCAAGCGTCGATCGTGCAATGACCGCCGGATCATTTCCGTACAGGGATGCAACCAGAGAGCCCTTGCCGCGGCGCACCATCGCATGCGCGTGGTCGAGATCGCGGTAGGGAATGAGTGTGGCGACAGGGCCGAAGACCTCATGATCATGGACATTGGAGACAGCGTCGGAATCCCGTATGCCCAGCAGTGTGGGCGCCACGCAGCATGCGACAGCCGGGTCGGCGTCCACTGGCGCCTTGCCGTCGCCGTCGTAAAGCGTCTCTGCGCTTTGCTGAAGCAGGGCGATCCCTTCCGTGACAGCTTGGAGTTGGGCGCGGCTGACCAAAGAGCCCATGCGAACGGCTTCGCTGCGTGGGTTGCCCACGACGGTCTTTGCCAGGCGCGCGGAGACTGCTTGCCCCACCTCGTCGAACAGCGGCGCCGGCACAAAAATGCGACGGATGGCGGTGCACTTCTGCCCCGACTTGGTGGTCATCTCTCGCGCTACTTCTTTGACAAGGGCCTCGAACGCGGGTGTCCCGACCTCGTTCCCTGGTAGCAGCACAGCGGAGTTGATGCTGTCAGCCTCGATGTTGGCGCGAACAGAGCGCGCGCTGACGGCGGGGTGTCGCCGGATCACGGCGGCGGTTTCGGCACTTCCCGTGAAGGACAGGACATCGAGTTCTTGCAGCGCATCTTGCAGGCCTGCACTGCTGCCGCAGACGATTGACAGCGCGCCGGCTGGCAGAAGCCCTGCGTCTACCACGTCGGCGACCATGCGGTGCGTCAGCCACGCTGTGGACGTGGCCGGCTTGGCGACCACGGGAACGCCGGCCAGCAGGGCAGGTGCTGCCTTCTCCCACAGTCCCCAGGCAGGAAAGTTGAAGGCATTGATGAAGAGTGCCAGGCCCTCGGTGGGCACCTGAATGTGCTGGCTCTGGAACAGCGCGTCCTTAGCCAGGCTAACAGGTTCGCCATCCTTCAAGTACCGCGTGGCGCCGAGAGTCTTGCCAAGCTTGCTGTAGGTTACGAGGGTGTAGATCGCACCGTCGATGTCAACAGCGGAGTCGTTCCTGACGGTCCCGCTGTTCGCCGTCGCTATCTCGAAATAGGCGTCTCGATTCGCTTGGAGCAGCTTGGCGATGCGATCCAGTAGTTCGGCGCGCTCGACGAAGGTCATTGCGCGCAAAGCTGCACCCCCTTCTTGGCGAGAGAAGGCAAACGCTGCAGCGAGATCCAGTCCGGATGCGTCAACCCGCACGAGTTCGTCTCCCAGCACGGGATCGAACAGCGGCGTGCCCGTGCCGGTACCGGCAATCCAGCGGCCACCAAGGAAGTTGGGGAGCAGTTGAGTCATGAGAATTGAACTTGCCCTTCGGGCAGGAGATAGGATACGAGCGCACGACCTTGCGAAACATTCGACAGGTGGGCACTGCCCGGGGGATAGACGAGCCACCCGGCCGGGTGCTGGTCGAAGCGTGCATCAAGGTCCGGAGGCTTGATCAGGTCGATCTCGCAATGCGGGTGCGTGTGGTCCGGTTCTGCGACGTCACGCATTTCAACGACGTCGACAGAGAACCGCGCAAGGTCATCTGCTGGCTTGAAGATGCGGCCGTAGCAGATGTCACCTGCTTCCCGTGTGCGCAACCATCCAGCATCGACCCCCGCTTCGCACGCGGCCTTCAGATGTGTAAATGTGGGTGACTGCGGCCCGGGGGGCGTGTTGAGCCACGCCTGGAGCGAGGCGTCGAGCGGCCGGACGCGCAGTGCGCTGGCGAAGTCAACCAGCAGGGCACGGGATGTCTCGGGCGTAGATGTTGTTGTCATCGCAGGTCTTCGCTGACTCCAATGGCGCCGCGACGCGCACTAAATTGCATACAAGCACTTTAGTGCTGTAGAGTGGCGCTGTCAAGCACTATACTGCATGAACGGATTGTCCCGGCTTGTCTTCGGCCTTGTCACGTGGCGTGGATTGGCCATCTGGGCGTCGGGATGTCGACGCGCAGTCGCTGTCGCTGGGTCCGCGTGTGCGCATGCTGCGCGCGCGTGCAGCCATGACTCGCCGGCAACTGGCGGTTCGCGCTGGCGTGAGCGAACGTCATCTTGCGAGCCTCGAGAGTGGCGTGGGCAATCCTTCTGTGGTTGTGTTGCACAACGTTGCCCAAGCATTGGGCTGCTCGCTGGTGGAGCTCATTGGAGACTTCAGCACGGAGACTCCGGAATGGATGCTACTGCGTCAGGTCCTAGCTCGGCTGGACGAGCGGGCGCTGGGAAGGGTCAGGCAAGCGATCGAGCGGATGTTGCGGATCGGAAGCGACCAGGGGGAGGGGCCGCTCAGGCGAACCCGGATGGCCCTTGTCGGCCTTCGCGGAGCAGGTAAGTCCACGGTCGGAAGGTTGTTGGCGAAGGCGCTGGAGCTGCTTCGTGTGGAGCTGTCGGCCGAGATCGAGAAGGTCAGCGACTGCGGCGTGGTCGAGATCCAGTCGTTGTAAGGCCGGAACGCCTATCGTCGCTACGAACGTAGGGCGCTAGAAGACGTCTTGCGCATGCACCAACATATGGTGCTCGTGACGCCGGGCGGCATCGTCAATGACCCGTCGACCTTTGGTGCACTCCTGTCCCATTGCACGTCGGTCTGGCTGCAGGCCAGTGCGAGGGAGCACCTGCGCCGTGCTCAAGCCCAGGGTGACCTGCGGCCCATGCGGGCCAATCCTGAAGCTTTGCAGGACCTCGAGTGCATCTTGGCCAGTCGCGCACCCTTCTACGGCAAGGCAGACCTGTGCATCGACACAAATGGGCTTACACCAGGAAGAGTGCTTCATAAGCTGCTGGGGCAGCTGGGTGACACCTCACTTCGGGCGAATGTGTAACATGCATCATTGTGCTTGTACTATGTTGAAGACAAGCATTATGATGCATCTCATCCAAAGCACCTCATCACCAAACAGGAGCCACCATGAGCGAGACACTGCGCGTTGACTATCAAACTAGCCCTTCCCAATACAAGCATTGGAAACTCAGCTTCGAAGGACCCGTGGCAACGTTGGCTGCTGACTTCGATGAAAACGGTGGCCTGCGTCGTGGCTACAAGCTAAAGCTGAATAGTTACGACCTCGGCGTCGACATCGAACTTAACGATGCCATTAATCGGGTTCGTTTCGAGCACCCCGAAGTGCGCACCGTAGTCTTGACCAGTGCGAAGGAAAAGGTGTTCTGCTCTGGTGCCAACATCTTCATGTTGGGCGTGTCTAGCCACGCCTGGAAGGTGAACTTCTGCAAGTTCACGAACGAAACCCGAAACGGCCTGGAAGACTCCTCGGCGAACTCGGGGCTCAAATTCCTCGCCGCGGTCAACGGCGCTTGCGCTGGAGGTGGCTACGAACTCGCGCTTGCCTGCGACGAGATTTACCTTGTGGACGACCGCTCCTCCGCAGTGTCGCTGCCTGAGGTGCCTCTGCTTGGCGTCCTGCCTGGTACGGGCGGTCTAACGCGGGTCACCGACAAGCGTCACGTGCGCCACGACCTTGCGGATATCTTCTGCACCACAAGTGAGGGCGTGCGCGGCCAGCGGGCCAAGGATTGGCGCTTGGTCGACGAAGTCGTCAAGCCGGCGAATTTCGCGGCCAAGATCCAGGAGCGAGCGCTGGAACTCGCCGCCGCGAGCGATCGTCCGGCGGACGGCAAGGGCGTGGCATTGACGCGGTTGAGTCGCACGATCGAACCTGATGCACTGCGCTATGGCTTGGTGGACGTGGAGATCAACCGCAACAAGCGCACGGCAACCCTTATCGTCAAGGCACCCGCCGGCGCCCAGCCTTCGACGATTGCCGAGATCGAAGCGGCAGGTGCGGCTTGGTATCCACTGACGCTTGCGCGCGAGTTGGAAGACGCCATCCTGTCGATGCGCACGAACGAATTGGACATCGGCACCTGGCTCATCAAGACCAAGGGCGACGCCTCGTCCGTTCTTGCGACGGATGAGGTGCTGGCAAAGCACAAGGACCATTGGCTGGTGCGCGAGACGATTGGTCTTCTGCGCCGCACGTTCAGCCGCCTGGACGTCAGCAGCCGCAGCCTCATCGCGCTCATCGACGCCGGCTCGTGCTTTTCTGGTTCCTTCCTTGAATTGGCCCTGGCTTGCGACCGCATCTACATGCTTTCGCTCCCAGACGATCAGGCCAACGCTCCCGTGATCACAGTCGGCAAGCTCAACTTCGGCACTTACCCGATGGCGACTGACCAGAGCCGCCTGGGCCGTCGCTTCTATGACGAAGCGCCAGCGCTTGATGCCGTCCGGGCCGTACTAGGCAAGCCCCTGAACGCGCAGGCCGCATTGGACCTTGGCTTGGTCACCAGCAGCCCCGACGATATCGATTGGGCGGACGAGACCCGCATCGCGATCGAGGAACGCGTGGCGATGAGTCCCGACGCATTGACGGGCATGGAAGCCAACCTGCGATTCAATGGGGTCGAAAACATGGCCAGTCGGGTCTTTGGGCGCCTCACCGCCTGGCAGAACTGGATCTTCCAGCGTCCCAACGCCGTCGGTGAGAGGGGCGCATTGAAGGTCTACGGCAAAGGCGATAAGGCCGCGTTCGACTGGAACCGCGTCTAGGTCGTCACGGCTTTCGCAGATCGCCGCGATTCGCCCGACGAATGACCGCGGAGGCCTGCCTTGGAGTTTCCGTGTCATTCGTCATCAAGCCAAGGAGCCAAGGATGAGCATCAACTACAGCGAGAAGATCCCGAACAACGTCAACCTGGCCGAGGACCGCACGCTGCAGCGCGCGCTCGAAGGCTGGCAGCCGAACTTCATCAACTGGTGGGACGACGTGGGCCCCGAGGGCTCGACGAACTACGACGTCTACCTGCGCACGGCCGTCAGCGTCGACCCGCAGGGCTGGGCGCAGTTCGGCCACGTGAAGATGCGCGACTACCGCTGGGGCATCTTCCTGAACCCTGGCGACGCCGAGCGCAAGATCCACTTCGGCGACCACCTGGGCGAGAAGGCCTGGCAGGACGTGCCCGGCGAGCACCGCGCCAATCTGCGCCGCATCATCGTCACGCAGGGCGACACCGAGCCGGCCTCGGTCGAGCAGCAGCGCCACCTGGGCCTGACGGCGCCGTCGATGTACGACCTGCGCAACCTGTTCCAGATCAACGTGGAAGAGGGCCGCCACCTGTGGGCCATGGTCTACCTGCTGCACAAGCACTTCGGCCGCGACGGCCGCGAAGAGGCCGAGGCGCTGCTCGAACGCCAGAGCGGCGACGAGAACAATCCCCGCATCCTGGGTGCGTTCAACGAGAAGACGCCGGACTGGCTGAGCTTTTTCATGTTCACCTACTTCACCGACCGCGACGGCAAGTTCCAGCTGTCGGCGTTGGCCGAATCGGCCTTCGACCCGCTGGCGCGCACCACCAAGTTCATGCTGACCGAAGAGGCGCACCACATGTTCGTGGGCGAGTCGGGCGTGAGCCGCGTGGTGGCCCGCACCTGCCAGGTGATGAACGAGCTCAAGACCGACGACCCCGCCAAGATCCGCGCCGCCGGCGCGATCGACCTGGAGACGGTGCAGCGCTACCTGAACTTCCACTACTCGGTCACCATCGACCTCTTCGGTGCCGACCAGTCGAGCAACGCCGCCACCTTCTACAGCTCGGGCCTGAAGGGCCGCTACGAAGAGGGCAAGCGCACCGACGACCACGTGCTCAAGGGCCAGACCTACAAGGTGCTGGAAGTGCGGGACGGCCAGCTGGTCGAGAAGGAAGTGCCGATGCTCAACGCCCTCAACGAGGTGCTGCGCGACGACTTCATCAAGGATTCGGTGGCCGGCGTCGGCCGCTGGAACAAGGTGATCGAGAAGGCCGGCGTCCCCTTCCGCCTGACGGTGCCGCACAAGGCCTTCAACCGCCAGATCGGCGCGCTGGCCGGCATCCGCATGTCGCCCGAAGGCCGCGTGGTGAACGAGGCCGAGTGGAACGCGAAGAAGGGCGAGTGGCTGCCCACCGACGAGGACCGCGCCTTCGTGGCCTCGCTGATGGGCCGTGTGGTCGAGCCTGGCAAGTTCGCCAACTGGATCGCGCCGCCGGTCATGGGCATCAACCGCCAGCCGGTGGACTTCGAGTACGTCCGCTTCAACTGACCGACAAGGCGCCGCTGCGCCTTGTCGAGATCCGCGGACGACGACGGCCCCGGCGCGTACCGGGCCGTATCGCTTGCGATGCGCCATCTACAAGAAGCGGAGACTTACCATGAACCTGGCTGAAATGTCCGTCATTCAGCAGCACCTTATCGACCCGGAGATCTGCATTCGGTGCAACACCTGCGAAGCGACCTGTCCGGTGGACGCGATCACCCACGACAACCGAAACTATGTGGTGGATGCAGACAAGTGCAACCTGTGCATGGCATGCGTTCCCCCTTGTCCGACCGGTAGCATCGACAACTGGCGCACCATGCCCAAGGCGAAGACGTACAGCCTAGAGGCTCAGCTGGAATGGGACACGTTGCCGGACCCGCTGAGCGGGGAGACCCTTGCAGCCGCGGGCGCCACCGAGCAGGCGATCGCGGCGGCCGCTGCAATGCCCGCCCAGCAGCCTGCCGTCGATGCAGCTGAAATCCCGTTCAACAGCGCGCAGTATGGCGCCACCGTCGCTCCGTGGAGTGCTGCACACCCATACACAAACCTCTACGGCGGGCGATCGAGCGAAAAGTTCATATCCGCGACAGTGACAGGCAACGTCCGAGTCACAGAGGTGGGAAAGGACTACGACACCCATCACATCGTCCTGGACTTCGGTGTGCAACCGTTCCCGGTGCTGGAAGGCCAAAGCATCGGCGTGATACCCCCAGGCGCAGACGACAAGGGCAGGCCGCACCATGCTCGACAGTACAGCCTTGCAAGTGCACGCAACGGTGAACGTCCCGGGTACAACAACATTTCGTTGACGATCAAGCGGGTCCTCGAGGATCACAAGGGGCGGCCGGTGCGCGGTGTCGCCAGCAACTACATGTGCGACCTGGAAGTTGGAGACAAGGTCCAGGTCATCGGGCCGTTCGGCGCGAGCTTTTTGATGCCGAACCATCCGAGAAGTCATGTCGTCATGATCTGCACGGGTACCGGGTCGGCCCCAATGCGCGCCATGACTGAATGGCGACGACGACTACGCAAGGGTGGCAATTTCGAGGGCGGAAAGATGATGCTGTTCTTCGGGGCGCGAACCAAGGAAGAACTGCCGTACTTCGGCCCGCTGTGTAGCTTGCCCAAGGACTTCATCGATATCCATCTGGCGTTCAGCCGTACGCCTGGCGCACCCAAGCGCTACGTTCAGGACCTGATGCGAGAGCGTGCTGCGGATCTTGCCGAACTGCTGCAAGACGCTAATGCACACTTCTACGTTTGCGGCCTCAAGGCCATGGAAGAGGGCGTAGTGCTCGCCCTGAAGGATGTCGCGACACAGGCCGGCCTTGACTGGGACGAAATCGGAGGCGCTCTGAAACGCAGCGGGCGACTTCATCTGGAGACCTACTGATGTCGGCGACCACAATCCACATCGATCGTGCGGCCAATGGCGTCGCAACGGTCACCATGTCACGGCCGGAGGTTTTCAATGCCTTCGACGAGAAGATGATCACCGAACTAGATCGTGCATATGAGCAACTTTCCGCAGACAGCAGCGTTCGTGTCGTCGTGCTTGCAGGACGCGGAAGGCACTTTTCCGCGGGAGCTGATCTCCAGTGGATGCGGCGTGCAAGCGAGGCCAGCTTCGATTGGAATCTAGGGGATGCGCGAAGGTTCGCAGGCATGCTCGCACGCATCGATGCATGTCCCAAGCCCACGATTGCTCGGGTTCAAGGTGCGGCGCTCGGCGGCGGCGTTGGACTGGCATGCGCCTGCGACGTCGCGATCGCTTCGGAAGACGCCAGTTTCGCCGTGAGCGAGGCCAAATTCGGCATCCTTCCGTCGGTCATCGGCCCTTATCTGACCAACGCGGTCGGAAAGCGACAGGCCAAGCGGCTTGCACTCACCACCGAGCGGTTTCGTGCTGGTGAGGCACTGGCGATGGGGATGCTGCAACAAGTTGTGGTTGTTGAAGAGCTGGACGCGGCGGTGAATCGATGCGTCTCCCAACTTCTGCAGGGCGGCCCGAATTCGCAGCTCGAGGTGAAGGCGCTCTTCTCCCGACTCGATGTGGGACCGATCACTCGCGACGTGAGGGAGTTGACGGCACAGACCATCGCGCGCGTCCGTGGAACGGAGGAAGCCAAGGAAGGGTTTGCGGCGTTCCTGGGCAAGCGTCCTGCTGCATGGGTGCCGCAACCATGAGCGGCAGCGATACGATCAAAGCTTCGCCGGTCCTCGTAGTTGGGGCGGGCATCATGGGCGCGGGCATCGCGCAGGTCGCAGCGCAGGCAGGTCAAGCCGTCTTCCTCTTCGACTTGCGGGTGGGTGCTGCTGTTCGTGCGAAAGAACGGCTACGTGATACCTTGGATCGTCTGGTGACCAAGGGAAAGCTTACACGAGCCGAGGTCGATGCGACGCTTGCGCGAATCGAGCCCATTGAGCAGTTGGCGCAGGGCGCTTCCGCTGGTGTGGCTATCGAAGCCATCGTGGAGAGCCTGGATGCGAAGCAGGCATTGATGCGGCAACTGGAGGTCGCACTGCCCTCAACTTCTATCCTGGCGACGAATACGTCGTCGATCAGCGTGACGGCTATCGCTAAGGGTCTTGCTAACCCGGGACGCGTGGTCGGGATGCACTTCTTCAACCCCGTTCCACTAATGAAGCTCGTGGAAGTGGTTCATGGACTGCAGACGGAGCAGGTCACGGCGGATGCGGTGTTCGAGCTCGCTCAGCATTGGGGCAAGGTTCCTGTGCACGCGCGCAGCACGCCCGGGTTCATCGTGAACCGCATCGCCCGGCCGTTCTATGCGGAAACGCTCGCAATCCTTCAGGAGCGGGGCGCAAGGGTTGAAGAAGTAGATGCCTGCCTCATGGCTGCGGGGTTCCGGATGGGCCCATGCGCCCTGATGGACCTAATCGGTCACGACACGAATTTGGCCGTCACGAGCTCGGTCTACGCGGCCAATTTCTTCGACAAGCGGTTCATTCCATCGATCGTGCAGCAGGAGTTGGTGGATGGCGGCCTCTTAGGGCGCAAGTCCGGGCAAGGGTTCTACAACTACGGCGAAGGCAGCGTCGCCACACTCCCGTTACCTGCCAGCGGGGCCGGCGCAGTCTCTCCCCGGAGCCGCGTGATCGTGCACGGCGTTGGGCCACATGCGGCGTGGTTCGTCGAGAGTGTTGGCCGCATCACCAAGCGTCAGGTGGAGCGCGAGGTCGAATCCAGTTGGATCGGCCTGTCAATCGAAGATGTCAAGCTCGCGATGACCGATGGCCGGACCGCGTATGACTTGGCTGCCGCGGGAGTCGGTTCGAACGTCGCGGTATTTGACCGCTTCGATCCGAAGCGCGTATCACTCGAGATTGCCTTGCCATTGGCATTCTCGATCGAAGGTCAGGCAAGCGCGCAGGCATCTCGCGTCGCACGGGACTGGCTTGGTGCGATGGGCTTCCATCCGGTGCCGATGAAGGATCTCCCCGGTCTCGTTGTCGCGCGCACTATGGCGATGCTCATCAACGAGGCGGCGGATGCGGTATGGCAGGGCGTTTGCTCCCAAGCGGCGGCTGACTCGGCGATGAAGCTTGGCGTCAACTACCCCAAGGGTCCCTTCGAGTGGCTTCGCGACTGGGCCGGCACAACCGGTCGGGGGGCCGCAGGCGTCACTGCGATGCTCGATGCACTCGACAGTCACTACCGTGGCGAGCGCTATCGCGCCAGTCCATTGCTGAGAAGACAAGCGCACTGGACGATTCCCGCCAACAAGGAAACGTCATGAGCAGTTCTAACTTGAGCGGCCTCGGGCCGCATTTGGCGGTGAGGCTATGCGACGATGGCGTCGCGGAGGTCGTGTTCGGCCCTCCCGGCGGCATGCCTTTTGCGGATGCGCAAGGGCATGCTCGCCTTGGAACGATCTGGCGCGAACTTCAGACCACCCCTGGCGTTCGCAGCCTCCTCGTGCGAAGTGAGGGCAAAGGCTTCTGCGCGGGGGGAACCCCTGAGGTGGTTCAGTCAATGCTTGACAGTGAGTACGCGAGGCTGCGCGTGATGCAGGAGGGGCGGGCGATCGTTCAGGGAATGATTGACTGCGACCTGCCCATCGTCTCAGCGATCAACGGGGCAGCAGTGGGCGCTGGCGCGGCGGTTGCCTTGCTTGCGGACATATCTGTGGCGGGTCATAAGGCAAAGATCATTGACGGTCACACCAAGCTCGGTGTCGCGGCAGGCGACCATGCGGCGGTACTCTGGCCGTTGCTCTGTGGAATGGCCAAGGCCAAGTACCACTTGCTGATGTGCAACACCATCGATGGCCGGGAAGCCGAAAGGATCGGGCTGGTAAGTCTGGCAGTGGCGGACGACGAGTTAGACACGACTGCACGCGAAATCGCGCACAAGCTCGCGCAGGGTAGCCCAACCGCGCTGGCGTTCACGAAACGCTCGCTGAACCATTGGTTGCGAATGGCTTGGCCTGCATTCGAGCATTCTTTGGCCCTGGAGATCCTTGGCTTCGCGGGCCAGGATGCTCGGGAGGGTTTCGCTGCGCTCAATGAGCGACGCCCTCCTCGCTTCGGAGCGGACGCGTGAAGTTCGAGGAGTTCTACCAGGGTCAAGTGATCTCGGCTGGTCCATATCAGGTCGATGCGGACGAGGTGATCCGGTTTGCCGGTGAATACGACCCGCAATGGTTTCACGTCGATCCGCAGGCGGCGTCGGCCGGGCCGTTCGGCGGACTCATTGCAAGCGGGTGGCACACCTGCGCCATCTCGATGCGTCTCGTGGCCGATGCAGCGTTGAAGGGCTCTGAGTCATTTGCCTCGCCGGGCATTGAGCAGATTCGGTGGCCGCACCCGGTTCGGCCTGGCGACGAGTTGTACCTTCGAGCCACGGTAATAGAGGTGCGGCGATCGCGGTCTCGCCCTGAGCTTGGGATCTTGCGATGGCGCTGGCAGCTGCTCAACACAGATCAGCTCCAGGTGCTGGACCTGACGGCAACCAGCATGTTCGACCTGGTCAAGCCAGCTCCCTAAAGGCTGCCGGGCAAGGCGATGGGGCCGCGCGCCCATGCACGATGTATGCGTCAGGGCGCTGCGATGCTCCCTTGCCGGTCTCGGGGCAGTTCCGGTGCACGCTGAAGAGCGGCCAGGGCTCTAGAGCTCCGAAACTGCTGTGCGCGTTGCGAAACACCCACCATAACGCCCAATTATGGTAGGTGTGCTCAAAAAATAAGCACCTGGCATTCGGGGGAAGCAGGGCGCCTTGCGTTGTGCACGGCTGGCTGCTTTGCAGCGATTGTAGGCAGTGATCTAGAGGCCGCGAACTGACGCTCAGCAAAGTACAGTTGGCAGCGTCGCCCATCTCGCGGAAAGCTGTGCCGATCTGGACGAGCGTGGCTAGTTCCATCCTCACTTTGTCAGTGTCACGGAGCATTCTGAGCATGGGCGAGGTTGTGCACACCGGTCTGCATCCAATGGGCAAGGGCACTCTGCTCTCGCTGGAACCGCTTCGTTCCGGTGGTGGAGGGCCGAGGATTCACTTCAATGATGTTCTAGTGTCTCAGGCTCCGATCCGGTGAGGTCCGGCCCCGCCACCATACGGGTGGAGGTCCTTTTTGGGAGACTCGCAACTCCGCGGGGCAACCCATCCGTTCATTGCGCGCCGGCAACCGGCAGGATCGGTGAGGCGGCCCGGACTTGAGTAAGCGCCCCTCAGCGCCAAGCTCAATCGAGCCACGTGCAGCTGCTATGACCTTCATCGAAAGCTACAAGAACGCCAGAGCCTCAAAACATTGATCGGCGCTGGCCCCATATCAATCCAATTCCGAACGCACTTGGATCACGGCGAACTCAGCCTCGTACCAGGACGAGGAACCGCAGCAGGAACTGGCTGCTCAGTCGACTATGCTGCTGTCAATGTGAAGGAGTCGATATGCCTGGATTGGTGCTGGAATTGCAGCGGGATGCGCTGGACGCCAACGTCAAAGTAGCCGACCTACTGAGGAAGGCACTTGTCGTTTCAAGGAAACTGGAGCTGGCCGAGATGCAGGACTGGATTGAATCCGAGCTCGGTAGCTACGAGAACACGGATGATTGCCCGCTGTATCGGCAAATGTATGGCGAACTGAAGGTCTGGAACCCGTACCACGGATTTCAGCCGGTATTGGTTCCGGATCAGGAGCTTGCCGACATCATCTGCTCAGGGGCCAACACCCAGTCAATTGGTGAGCTTGAAGACCTGCTGCGGGGAGACGCAAAGACCTTCCACATGCAGATGAGCGGCCCACAGAAGGCGATGCTTGCAAAACTGATCGGCGTGAACCTGGAACCTTCGCTTCATATACCCCGCCAATCGATGGTGAAGATCTTGGACAGCGTGCGGAATCGAATCCTCCAATGGTCTCTTGACCTTGAGAAGCGAAACATTTTGGGAAGCGGGCTGACATTCAGCAAGGAGGAGAAGGCAATGGCCAGTCAGATCAACTACCACACCGTCAACAACATTGGGTCGATGACGAACTCCCAGCTCCAACAGCACTCATCTGGAGTTCAAGTGATTGAAGGAGCCTTGGGCACGGACCTGACCAAGCTGGTCGAGAGCATTGCGTCGAGCCTAAGCGGCCTCTCGCTATCACAACCTGACACCCAAGAGCTATTGGCGGAGCTAGCAACGCTTCGGTCTCAGCTCGACTCGCCAAAGCCGAAGGTCGGCATCATCAAGGAATCGCTCGCGAGCGTTCGGACCGTTCTGGAGGGCGCAGCGGGGAATCTAGTCGCGTCGGACTTGCTCGCCAGATTGGGACCGCTTCTGGGCGCGATCACTTAACGACTGGATGCTGCAAGCTCACCGGCTCGGAGGCTCTGGGAAACCCTGAGTAGGGAACAGGTGCAAAGCACCCGTTCCCGACAGCACCTCGCCCCCCGCAAGTGTGGGGTCCAGGGAGTTGCTCATTCTCACAGCCTGCGCAGGGCATCAGGCTGTGCTTGTGCGGTAGGAAGCTTCTGCATCGTAGTGCTATCGCACCGTTCGAAGTTGGCGTTCCTCCACTGGACTGTATCAAAATTCCTAAGATTATCCACATGCGCGCCGAGAAACGTTCGCCTTCCCTCGTAGATTACGCCAAACGTTGTGGACACTGAATTTGGTTTTCGGATGACTCCCACGAGTTGCGGCGCACCACCTACTGTTGGATTCGAGGTATTCGCGAGCGCGTCGCAGAAGCAATGGAAGACCGCTCTGCTCGTTTCCTTAGTTGGTCCACTCTCGTACCGTGCAAAATTCTCCTGAAACTCCGCTGCGCCACTTCCGAGAGCGAAGAGAACGCCCGATGCAGACGGCATTTTTTGCTCTTCGCCATACCAACCACGCGTCTTGTCCCAGCTTATAGTATGGCTGAAGAATGTCTTGTTGTTCAGTGGATCTCGCGAGCCGTGGACCACGCTCAGCGCATTCTCAGCAAGACCAGCATGCAACGCCGGATACTCTCTAAAGAGGTCATTGAGCTTGTTGACTATCGCCTGAAACTTCTGCTTGGGCGAGGAGTTGCCCGAGAACAATAGACCCGCGTCGGCAAGCTCGACAATCTGGCCTAGCGCGAGAGAAGGGAAAAGGACGTCCCCGCAATAGCCGAGTACGTCAGGCCACCTCTTGAACGCAAAAACTTTGCGCCCGTAATTGAAGTATGCGGAATCATTCCAAGAGACTCGGCTGTCCGCGGCCATATACAGCGAAGACGGCCCCTTAGTGTCAATGCCAGCCCAGCAAACCAACAGCGTCATCAGGAGCTCTCCTCCAATGTGTTTATTGAAACGCAGAGTGCGGAGACTAACGGAGACGCACGGTCAGGGCCAGGGCGCTGTAGAGTACTTGGCAAACGAAGGAGGGCCCGACATGCAAATGATCGACATGGCTGAAGGGCAGGGCGACACGGCAGCGCCAAGGCCGCCCGACTGGCCCGCGGAAAGGGTGCTGCGCGACCTGGCGCTCGCTGTCGCATTGGCGAGCGCATCTGCCTGCTGGGCTCTGGAGAGATCCACGGGACTTACCGACACCGCACTTCAGTACGAGGCGGACTACCGGGTGGTGGCCGCTTGGTGCGGCACGCCGGCCTTCGAGAAGAAGTTCTTCACGCAATCACAGCAGTTTGTGGCCTCCAGTAATGGCCAGGACAAGTTTGCCACCGAACGCCAGGAGAGCACCATCCGTTCGTTGCGGCGCAACCCGATCGCGCTCATCGGTTCGCAGTCGGACTGCAAGGTGCAGGGCGACGAACTCAAGCGGGTGATGGACGAGCGCAGCAGGAGCCGCAGCGGGCAGCGCGGGCGCGGCCGTTAGCGGGGCCAGTGCATCCGGGCAGCGCACTGGGCAAAAGAGGCCCACCCCGAAAGGCGGGCCAAGGCAAACCTGAGGAAAGCGCCTGGTCGACACCGAGCGCACGCTGGGCACCAAGGTGACGAAGAAGGCGCAAGAAGACCGGGGGACCGCGACGAGAAAAGCGCGGACGACGCTGAATAAGCTCGAGCGGCAGGAGCAGACGAGGAGAAAACCGTGAGCGATTGGGATTTTTTGCACGACATGCACGAGCGCGGCTATAGCGCGGAAGACATTGCGGATGCCGCAGCTTGCGGGTATGCGCCCTGGGAGGCAAAGTACATCGACAGGGAGTGGGCTGAGAAGCAGCTTGACGGCGCACCAGAAGACGCCTCTTCAGTCCAACCTGCGCCAAGCAGAGATGGCTTCCCGTTCAGCATCCTAAAGCACATGGAGATCTTCCAAGACTTAGTCGAGTGTGCGGAACGCCACTACGAAAACACTGGCAGATACCTACAAGTCTGGGGCGAACTGGGCGAAATCTACGCTGAGATCAAATTCGGGCTTCGCCGCCACGCGACTCACGCGCCGGGCTCGGACGGCACGATTGACGGCAAGCGCGTTGAAGTCAAGACCATCTCCCCAGAGAAGGCCGGCGACCATGTACTGGTCAAGACTCAAGGCGATTTCGAGAAGCTGCTGATTGTGCGCATTGATCGCAACTTCCAATTTCAAGGGAGGCTCATTGATCGCAGCGAGCTGACGGGCGGCGCCGGCAAGTACCTCAAAGGGCGGCTTCCGTGAACGAGCTGTGTTTCGTGAGCAATCTCACCAGTAGCGAATGGGCATCGTGGGTACAGGCCATCGCCAGTGTGATCGCAATCGTCGCAGCGGGCGGTGGAGTTTTCTATCAGGCGAGACGATCAAGGCTAGAGGGCTGCGAGCGAGAGGCCTCAGCGTTGTTCGGTATCGCTCGCATGCTTGTTCACTTTCGCGATGCTGCAGTTGAGGCGCGCGCTGAGAAAAGCAAGACAGAAAGGTGGCCTGCCGGGCATCCCGCAGAGCCAAGCACGCGGTACCTCGAGCTTGCCGAGGCAGTTCTAGGCTTCCCAATGGAGGCCGTGTTGAACGAAGTGGCCTTCGAGGCGCTCTTGCAGGCAAGGCGGGCGTCTCGCGAAATGGAGTTGTTGGTCGGACCTGAGGCCGAGCTTGAAGTAAACCATAAGCACAATAAGGTATTTGCCGCCTATATCAAGATTGTTGATGACCAGATTAGGCAGGTGCGGGAGGAAGCCAACAGGCGCAAGAATGGCAAACCGCCAATGCAAGCCATCGCGGATGAGGATCGTTCGCACAGCCCGCCATCGGCGATTCCAGCAGCCTAACGTGCGCGGCAAAGAGTTGACCGAAGGAAGAACCCGGCGCCCTGGCATCTCGACATGGCGCCTCACGTTCTTGCGTGCGTAGGCTGGGCCAGGTCTCGAGCCTCCGGATTTCGAGCGTAGGCTGACCGGCACCGTAGAAGAGGCGAGGGCGCTGCCGCGGCTGATGCCGGTCGTGGCGTTCAATGCGCAGCCAAACCGTCGGCACGGCATGAGGCGGTCCCGGCGCCGGTCCAGCCCTCGCTTCTTGACTGAAGTCCGGCAGAGAAAATCCGCTGCTGTCGATTCGCGCCGGACTTTCCAAATGGGGGCGTGAGGCACGCGGGGGCGGGGGTTACTTCCTCCGCCGCGTCGGTGTGCCACCGGGTGCCTGGGTCCTCTTGAATTGCGCCCTGCGACGCGTCTCGCGACGCTCTGCGCGCCTTTGGGCGAACAGCACTGCCGGCATGTAACCCTCTTGATCGAGTAGAAGGTCTTCGAAGGTCCCTGATTCGACTTGCCTGCGCAGCATGGCTCGCAGCGCGTCGCCAACCTCCACCGACTGGTCGAAACAGAGCTTCCTAAGTTGCTCCCTAGTCGATCGATCCACCAGCACGCTTAGAAACACGTCAGGTGCTACCAAGGGGCGTTTCGCGCTTGCACGCGTCGTTGGCTTGTCCCTCATCAATGCAACGCACGGGCGGGCACCGGGGGTAGCTCCATCTGGATCATGCAGTCGCGCATCTGCGTGACCAAGAGCTGCACGTCTGCAGTGGACTGCTCCATCACTTCGCCAAGTTGCCCGAGTTGCTCGGGCGACATTCGCCCAATTAAGACTAGCCGCAAGGCGTGCGCGAACTGCTGGATAACTTCTGGTGCCAGTTTGCCAAACGTTCGCAGCAGACGATCGGGGTCATCACTATCGACATGCATTGCTTGAGGGTAGTGGCTGCCTGCAACGTGTCTGCCAGAAAACACGCCGAGCCGTGCGAATTTCCAGTATGCGGCACTTTCGCTAACATTCTCACGGATTTCAGCATCCCTGCGCATCAAAGAACCTGTCTTCGCTGCGGCGTTCGCCACCACTCTCAAGGCGCAGACCTTACTTGGCCGGAGCGCAGGTCACGCTGGTTCGCGTCCCTTTGCATTCGAGTTGAAGGTTCTCACCCTTGCGCCGAAAGTTTTGAATGACGATCGTTTTGGAGTCTAGTTCGGAACCGTCGGCACGACCGGTCGAGTACGACGATGTCGAAAATGCGGCGGGAGATTTGGCCTGATTGTGCACTGCGCCACTTGGCAGCAACGCAAGCGCCGCACCGCCGACCAGAAGGACGAGGATCGCTGCACAAGCCTTTGCTGGCCAACCCGGCGGCGCGGTCAGGGCAACCACGAACGCCATAAGGACAACCATCAACAGCGCGAAGTTTAGGAAGCCTTGCATCGATGCACTCGTGTGAGCTAGGTCAGCGCCCGACGTTCGCAAGCTGCTGTCAGGCGAAGGGCCAGGCTAGTACTCTTACTGTGGGTCGGGGAACGACTTGAGGACGCGATACTCGAGCTTCGTGTTCGTCGCAGAGATGACCTCGATGCGAACACCTTTGAACCCGATCGTTTTGTCTGTTGTCAGGTCGTACTGCACGTCTTGCGAGAAAGCAGTACGAGCTAGCTCCCCCGCAAACTCGCGATACGTCAGTTTGATCTGGTCGCCGACTCTGCCGCCATAAATCAATTCTTGTCTGAAGTTCGGTCGCCGCATGTCGACCAGCTTGCCGACACGAAACTGTGGGTTAGCGGGCGCTATGCGACCCGGACCGGTCAGGTCGTAGTAGCCCTGGAGCTCGAGTACTCCGTTTGCTTTGACCACGACGTAGCCGTTCTTGGGAAACGCTCGTCGCCCGCCTGCATAAAGGCGTTGGAGAAGCTGGCAACTTCGGAGAGCAACGACATTCTGGCCAACGCGCTCGCGTACTACAGAAAGAACAAGTTCCTCACGCCTAAGTACGCCTTCGTGGTGTTGTGGCGCCTTGGCCGGCATCGGATCGATCACAGCCCCAGCTTCTTTAAAGTCAACTTGTCCAAGCAAAAATTCAAGGACGATCTGCGGGCGATGGAGCTGAGCAAGGTGCACGTCCTCTGGCCTGCGCTGACATCTTCACAGCGAGAGAGCGCCACCCAGATGGGCCACACCGCGCCCTAGGCCGTTCTTTGATTTGTCATCGTTCTGACGGACGCGTGTTTGCGAGTGGCTCGTAGTTGGGCCATCGGTTCGCCGACCATCCAGCATGGTCAATGATGCGCCTTTAGCGTTCAAGCCGAACCCTAAGCCGGCGGGCACGTTCCCGGAACGCAACATCTCCACCTTCAAGTATGTCGCACACTTGCTTTCGAATGCCAGCGTCTTCGAGGCCTCCGGTAACATAGCTAAATTGCGGGAGTGCCCCTCCGGATGAGTGGGTGGCGTTCGCCACAATGATCTGGTCGGCATCAGTATTGATTACCAGGTTTGCGTTGTGGGTGACGATGATCACTTGCCGCTTGCTTCTGGCCTGCAGAAAGAGGGGCACCAGTTCATCGTTGACAGATTTAGGATCGAGATTCTCCTCTGGCTGGTCGATGATGAGCGGACGGTCGTCTGCTTCGTCGAGAGCCAGATAGAGCAGAAGCAAGACGATTCCACGCGTTCCTGGCGATAGCTTTCTAATGTCGGCTCCGTCGTACCGAATCTCATAGCGGACGGAGATGTGCTCTGTCCCAAAAAGCCACTGTGCGAATCGAAGACTCCATTGTCGAAACTCGGCACGATCAGACGACGCGGGAGGCGCGTGCGCTAGAAGAGGTTTGGAATACTTCGCGATGAATGCCGCCATCGCTGCCTGCACCTCCAAGGCCGTGCCAAATTCCCACGCGTGCTTCAGTTCAGCGATTGCCAACTTTGCCAGCGTACCGCGGCCCATAAAAGGACCAGACTTACGGCAATCGATGAGATGTTCTTCTGCTGCAGTAGCCCACCGGTCGACGTCAGCCGTACGGGAAACTTGAATACTAAGTTTCCTCAATGTGCCGCTTGTACCAGACAGCCGCGCCATGAGGGGGCGGTACAGCTCTTCAAGGGCCTTTTGCTCGCTGATGACGGCAGCGAAAAGTCGACCGTATGTAGCTTCCCGCTCGGTCTGCAGCGCCTTGCGTCGCTCTATCGCAGTCTGAGCATCAGCGTGCTTAGTTCGGAGGGCCTGAAGTGCTCCGTTCTCTGTGGCGATGCGCCTGGACAGCGCACTGTATTGTTTGCGTACAATCGTGTCGGCGCTGATGAGCTTTTCTAAGCGGTTCATTTCCGCCTTCAAAACGGAGAGCGAGACCTTCGACAGATCAACATCAGGTTCGATCAGTGGCGCATCGGGCTGAGATGCTGGTACCTCAGCGCCGACCAGTGCTGCAATCTCCTTATCCGCCCAATTGATGTACCCAGACAGCGCCAGATCCACATTTCCTTTGTAGATCAACAGAAATTCATCCCATTGCGTGTCGTTAAGCCCACTACCGGCGTGTCGTGCTCTGGCTTGCCGCAGCATTTCGGGTGCTTTTGAGGACCGAGTGTTTTGCACCTCGTCTTGTAGGGCTACAAACGTCCGTCGTTGAGAAGAGAACGCGGCAATGCGGCTGTTCAAAGCTTGAATTGACGTGTTCAGTTGTTCATGTCGAACCGCCTGTGCCTCCGTTCCTTTTACTACCAGCTTCGTCAGGTCATTCGTGTAACCCTTCACCAGGGATTCTTTGGCGGCAACCTGAGATTTAAGGGTGTCAACCAGCGCTTGCTTCTCAATCTCTACCGCAATGCGTTCCGAGATCGCATCGATCGTTTCGGTTTCGCGAACGCGTGCTTGCTGGTACCGCTGAGTCCTATGGTCACGGAGTTGAGAGAAGTCGAGCGCACCGTCTGTGTCTTCTGTTGCGTGTGCTTCGAAAATCACACGCTCAATCTCGCCGACAAGACCTTCCGAGGCACCCCTCGACGAACACAGCTCCTCAACGAATTGTTGCGACAGATAGCGAGCCCGTGGATAGGACCAGCTTTCATCGAGGTCTCGCCCGTCAAGGTAGCTCTTGGTTGCGTTCCCACCGCCCCATCGCAGGTAAACATTGCTTTGACCAATAACTGGCCGCGCCCTCACAAGAAAAGAAGCACTAATGTTCTGGTCTTCACTCCACGCAGTTTGAGGAATGGCCTGACACCCTGCTGCGATCATGTCGGCGAGGGCAGTCTTGCCTGAGCCTCTCGACCCAATGATGGCGACCAGACCCGGATTCAGCGGCATCGATTTTGTGATGGCCCAGTCGGCATCTTGAATGTCGATGCTAGAAATCACTTGCGACGGCATCGCCGTTTTTGGGGGCTCAGCACCGACGAAGGCTCTGTTGGCTGGGTCGATGCAGGCTTGGCGCAGCGCTTCAAATGTCAGCGCCCCTTTGATCCAAGAGAACCTGTCCTTGGCGGGTTGAGCCGTCGAGGCGAGGTTGTGAGCATCGCTGCCATGCATGCAGGGTTTGCAGCCGCCGTAGCGATCGTTGAGACGCTGTGCGTCGAGGTCCTTCATGCCCAACCAAAATTCCCGCTGAGCTGCACTGCTTGTAAAGATGAAGTGCGCGAACTTCTCGATCTCTTGGCGTATTGTCTGGTCTGCTGCCTGCCGCAAGCCGGAGGTCCCATCGCCCGACCCGCCGGCTACACCGATCAGAACGTTCGCCTTCGCCCATGCACTTCGCGAGTAGGTGTCACGAAGCGCCAAGAAGTTGACTTTGAACTGGGTGGCCCCGTGGGCGAGGGCGGCCCGGTCGTCCTTGATCGTCGGGTCGGCCGCCTTGCCCAACCGAATGAGCTCCTCAGGGCTGCAGTCAAATTGATCACCGTGCGCAGCGAAACTGAGGCGTGAAAGAAAACGGCGAATTTCAGATACGTGGTTAGGGTCGTCTGGGCTTACCAGTAGGTGCAGATTCACGAAGCCGGATTTGGCCGCTACATCTAGCCGTACCTCAATGTTTGGGATTACCAATGACACATTTGGCAGACTGCCCGTCTGCTGCCGGCGGCAGACCTCTTCGTAGAGCTGAGTAGTGTAGTAGTCGGTAATCGCTACGGCACCGATCGGCGGTGAAGCGTTGTTCAGCGCCTGTAAGTAAGCACCCCAATCTTCCGCCCTGAATTGGTTATTGAGGATGGTGCCCGGCGCATGAATGTGCGGCTCCCAGCGATTCCATTCTGAACCACGCGTGATCATCGTTTTCCAATTCCGGTTGGCTTTGATTGACCGAGCTCTGCGACCGTTCTGCGGCCACGCTGCTCGCTTGAATGCCCAGCGATTTCGATCTATCGGTGTAAGTCAAAACAGCGTCGGCATCGCGTACATGATGCGCGGACCGCGCTCAGCTGTCACATGCCGCCAGGGCGACATGGTATGAGATGGATCCTTGGCTGAGCGGCGACATCGACTCCGACTTCTTGTTGCGCTTTGCCTCGGCAAGAGTGTCGCCTTCGCCAAGATAGCGGAACGTTTGAGCCTTGCAGTCGATCTCTCTAATCGCGAAAGATGTCCCGCTTGGGCCAACGCGTTTAGTTACAACGGTTCTTTTAGTTCCCGCTTTGCGTAGCTCGACCAGGTCGTAAGTTGCTCGGGAATCGGACGGCACGGAGAGCGTCGAATCCTTCGCCGTGGCGAGATTGACTACGAGAACTAAGGAGGCAAAAAGCAGGGTTTTCATCGTTGGCTTGGGTCAGTGCTCTCGAAACAGGACAGGATCGCGGTGCTTGTTTGCTATCGATGGTGCAGGCGGCGGTGCAGGGCCGAGATGCCTTCCTCGTCAAGCGCCGGGAACAGCCCTTTACGGAGCGGAAACGTGGCCATCGTCTGAACCTTGCCGTTCGGCTTGCCGATCGAAGTGCGTGCCGACGGCTGAGTGGCAATCCAGAACGCTGCCATGCCGATGTCATCTGTGTACAACACGGGGTCTAGCTGGGGAAGGATTGAGTGCATGTGATGCAGAGCCTCTAGTGCAAACATGTCAGCCGCCGCGTTGTATGCCATCCCTGGGGTGTATTCGCGCTTTGGCTTGATGAGCGCCCTGCCGGGCCTGGCCGCGCGGTGGTCAGAGAGAGGTGAGTGGCCGTCGTACACGCAACTTAGAAGCGCCAAGGCAACTTGTGCCGTGGCCGGCACTCGCTCCTCATCGGCCATCTGCAAGATCTCGCGTTCCAGGTCGAGGCGCTCATGGGGCGGCGGTTGATCGACAACCAGCGGCGCGGCCTTCATGAGCAGGCGTTGAGCGTTTGCCCGTGCGATCGCGTTGTCGATGCCCATATTGAACAGGGCTGCTCGTTGGATCGACGTCATCCTTTGGACTTTGGCGCCGGCGAACGTCTGCTCCAATGCTCGTACACCTCGTGCGAGCTCAGCACGGATCTCGAACGGCGAAGGCGGTCGCTTGTTCCGACCTTCTAGCGCAAAGAGTGCCGGGCTCACTTCGAGTGAATCCAGGCCCAAGTCCTTCATCAGACTGAATCGCGCCGCTGGCCCGTGAAGCTGAGCCTCATTCACCAGGGCCTTCTCAAGCTTGATCACCAGGTTTCTATCTACCAGCGCAAGGCGCTTATGGGCCCAAGGCATCGGTAGCCAACCGCCGTCGATAAGCCCGTAGGCCAGAATTTCTGGCGGCCCGGTCATGGTGGCGCTCACAGTCAACGGACCTGCAATTTCGAGGCCTGTGCTCTCCGTAGCCGAATTGCCGTTTGTGATGACGACGGGAAAGGTGGGGTTCCCTTCGGCGGCGCGTACAAATTGCTCAAAGCCCAAGGGTTGGACGTCGAACGTGTTGGCGTCGTGCGGCCTGATCTCGGTCACTTTTCCAGCCTCGTCAACAAACTTAATGGCTGGGGTGGCGAGCCATTCAAGTCTTGAAGCAGCTTCTGTCGGTACATCCATGGCGGCTAGCCGGACCAGTGCGCAGCAAACCAGACGTCAACCCACGACCTTCGCTTCTGCCAAGCGAGCCAGTGCCGCTGTCGGGCTGAGGAGCTTCAGCAGGCCTAGGGCCTGGACCCCTCAATCTCTGACCTAACTTCTTTGCGAGCTACGCGCGCAATCTCTGACTTCAGGGCCGATGCGATATTGCTCATGGGCGAGCATTATCTTCCTCTACGATGACTGTCAAAGGTTTGCTCGAGTGAGCAATGCATTGGCAGGGCGACGCGATGGCATTTATGGTCCCCGCTATCAACGCTCAGTGAGAGCTCCTTCACAGCCAAGTTCAAGGCCCAGGACCTAATGTCAGTGCTGCTTTACTAGCAGCCAAGGGCGTGCAGGTGTCAGTGGCGAAGCTAGACAACGGCGTCTAGGCTCATCGCCTTAGTTCCAGACCTTCACCAATTCAGCAATCTTGGTTGCGACGACCGACATGGCGTCTTCCTTGGTGTCTAAACCGGTCCTAGACGCCAGTAACGGGCTTACCGCGCGCAACGCGACGTAGTCGGTGCCGTGGACGATGGGGACTAACCGATTTCCGGCGAGCAACGCCGAGAGTTCCTTGTCCGCGACGCCCTGATTCGGCAAGCCCGAGATGAAGCTCGGAGTCACCAGAACTAGCCCAATGCGCGAGTTCGCCAAGCCCTTGTCGATTGCGCGCATCATCGGCACGCCGAGTCCGAGGTCCGCTTCGCTGAACCAAACCTTCACCCCCGCCGTCGTGAGCGCGTCGTAAAGCTCCTTTGCGGCGCCTTGCCGGTCGGGCCACGCGTGACAGAGGAAGCAGTCCCGCAGGTCAGGCTGTTCCACGACGGTTTTCTCGACCGCTTCGCGAACCGGCGTGAGGGAAGCGATTTGGCTGGGCGTGTACGACACAGTCGAGCCAGGGCGCGACCACCTCGCTCTAGACCCGCCGCCCCCGCTCAAACGACTAGCGCCGTAGCTGCTGCTGCCGCCCCCGCTGTACCCGCTGCCCGACGAGTACGAAGAGCCGTACCCGTAGCTACTGCTGCGATAGCTGCTGCGGTATCGACAGGCGGGGCAGGCCGCTGCCGCTGCAGAAGAGCTGTGCCCACGTACGGGTGCTGTGCACTGCGCCATTGCTGAACCTCACTCGTTTTGGAGCCCAAATGGTAAGCATGGCACGCTCATCCGTCATGGGATAAGGCTGGATAAATTGTGCACTTCACGTGGAAACCAAGGCGAAATATGGTGGAAATCGTGCTGGAGCCTGCATTTTTGCAGGCTAGGCGATTCTGACCATCCATGATGCTGAAGTTCGGAGCACCCGGCGGCAACGGCCCGACTGGTTGCAGCAACTAGGCCGGTGGGCTCATCACGCCGACCGGGATTTATTCAACGACCGCAGGTGGAAAGATCTAGCCTACGGAGCGGACCAATCCGGTCTGGCGTAGCCGGATTGCCATTGTCGTAACGGACACCTGAAACAGGTCGTGAAGCGGCTGGAAGTGGCGGCCGCGAAAACGAGGTGCACGAGCTACCACGCGCGAAAAGGCGGGGGAGTCGTAGGCCGAGTTCATGAGCGACGTGAAGTTTGCGCCAAGAAGCTCGAATGCAACGTCATCGGTGAGCTTGAGGCTCTCAACTCCGAAGGCCGCGTTGAAGGCCCTGCGCAGTTGCTTCGCCGGTACGAGAAAACATCCCGCGAAGTGGTTGGCCTGGCGCTCTTTGGGATCGGCTGGCTCATATGGCTCGGTCATCCCGTCCATGGCGATTTCACGGTGGTGGTGAATTCCGGGGTGCATCACTACATGCCCGACTTCGTGTGCGAGGGTGAAGCGTTTTGATCTTGGACTCAGCTGTTCCGAGACTGCGATGACGCCGCCGATGCGGTTGATGAAGCCGCCAAGTTCCCGGCCAGCTCGCATGGTCGGGCTGCTCAGTTGCCCCTCTTTGACCGTGAAATCCAAATAGTGAGCAGCTACCCACGGGTCACAAACGTCGAGTGGCGTGACGAGTTCACCCGGCCACAACGAGCATTGGCGGTCCCAGAGCTCAAGTTGCAGATCGCGGGCGCATTTTTCTGGATCGATGGTGGGGGCGACGATCATTTGCGCACTGTACCTCACGGCGAGCAAGAACGCTAGATATGGGGTTCTAGGGGGAACCCGGACACTACATGTAGTGTTTTTTCGAGGCGTTGAGCAGTTATGCCTGACCATGAGGTGGATTCCATACGTCATTGGAGCGAATCAGGGTAGGGCGCCGGTCCTCGTGGGCCAGGCTTTCCTCATGCTTGCGTCTCGCAGCGTCTTAAGCACCTCTGATGGCTCGAGGAAAGCGCTCAGCTTCCGATACTCCCGACGCACGCCGCTTACCTTGATGGGGGAGTGCGCGAGCCACACGCGCTTTCGCGCTCGGGTGATGGCGACGAACAGCACGCGTCGCTCCTCATCAAGTTGGTCGGCAGCCTTGGCCCGGCGATCGGGCAGCACGCCCTGAGTCACGCCCAGCACGAAAACGTAGTCCCATTCCATGCCCTTGGCGGCGTGGATGGTCGAGCACGTGATGGCAGTGGCACGCGCCATCTTTTCGACGTGCGCGGCCATTTCGGCGGCGCAAGCAAACCCTCGCGTCCGCGTATCCCAACGGTTGACAGCGTTGCGCAGCGGCTTGTGGGCGTTAATGCCGCCGTGCAGGCAAAGGTAGATGCGGACGCAAGCCCGATACGCGCCCTCGAGCGATGTGGCGCCATGAATGCTCAGGAAGTCCTTGACGAACTGGGCCCATCGCTCTGGTAGCGGACGTGGGGCGACGTCCACAGGGGCCGCATCCTCATCGTGCTCCTCGTCTGCGCCGCCATCCGGCTGTGCCGCCGCCAGCAAGCCGTCCAGATCGTCGAGCCCCAGCCGCTCTCGCATCTCGGCCTGCAGTTCGGCGCTCAAGGTCACAGCGCGGCCGCTGGCACCGGGTTCGACTCCCAGTCCGTGGTCGCGCAGCTCCTCGAACCGCTCGGCCAACCACAGGACGTCCAGGACCGCTTGGTAGTAGTTGCCGGAGCCGGAGCCGGTGAGGGTGGTGGCCACGGTCCGGCCCGCAAGTTCCTGCGCCACTGGGTGGAGGACAGACCGGACACGGCCGAGCAACGCGATCCGGGAAGGCACCACGCCGCGGTCCAGGAGCTTTTGAACTTGTTCGGCCACCAGTTGAGCGAGCGCGTGGGTGTCTTCGGCCTCGAGCAGCACCGGCTTCTTGCCGTCCCGGTCAGCTTCGATGACCGGCGCGCCGAGCGGCTGGGCCACGGCCATCGCCAGTGCGGCAGTCTCGGCGGTCAGTCGGTAGGACCAATTCAGCGTCCGCTCCTTCACCTCGTCGTCGCCCAGCACCATGCCACGGTCGGCCAGAGCCAGTCGGAGGGGCGTGTAGCGGCCGCCCATGAAGCCGTAGACTGCCTGCAAGCGATCCCCGAGCACCACCGTCGTCTGGACGCGTTGAGCCAGGCCGGCGATCAGCTGCGACTGGATGGTCGTGCAGTCTTGCCACTCGTCGACGATCAGATGATCGATCCCGAGCTGCTTTGCGGTCAGCCGGTCCAGCAGCTGACGCCCAAGACGCAGCATGTCGTCGAAGTCGATCAGGTTCTTCGCGCGTTTGTGGTCTTGGTAGGCCTGCGCCGGGGTCGATCGGGCGGCCAGGCGTGACCGCTCGAGCTTGCTGGCGGCGGCACGCGCTCGCCCCTTTTGGCCGGCCCCGCCTTTCGGCTCGTGGATCGAGCGGAGGATCTTGGTCTTGGTGCCGACGTCCATCACGGAGGGCGAGTGCAGAAAGCCGAGAGCGAGATGGTGACGGCGGATCAGCGCGAAGAAGAGGGCGTGGACGGTGGACACGGCGACAGTGGGTCCGGGTCCGGAGCTGCCCGCCACCAGGCCGGCCCCGGCCTCGATTTCGAGCTCTTCGAGTCGTTGACGGAAGTTGAAGACGGTGGCGTTGGTGGCCGAGAGTACCTGGATGCGAGCGCCCGGATGCTTCTGGAGGAGATGCTGGACGCGAGCTGTGGCAGCCGTGGTCTTCCCGGCGCCCGGCACGGCCGTGACTTCGGTGAAGCGCGCAGTGCTACGGGCGATCTGGCGCATGACGTTGGACTGCTTGATGGCGTCGGGGGGAGAATCATCCGGATCGATGTTCTTGGGCATGGTGAGGTGGAGGAAAGGAGACCGAGGTGACCTGCTGGAGGCCGCAAAGCCGGGGAGAGGAGGGTGTGTGTCCCGGACCGTCTGAACGATGCGTTTCTGTCCTCTCTGGGCAGGTCTGCGAGTCGATAAGAGGGCTCTTTCGGCGATGACGCCGTTGGGCTGATGCATCGATGCGCAGAGGGTCCAGAAGAGGGTGCCAGAACGCCAAAGTTGACGTGTTTTGGCGGTGCGCAGCGGAGCGGAAAATGCACCAAAACGCACGAAAAGGGCCCTCAAACCACGAAATCGGTGACTTGAGGGCAGGGTGGGGCAGGGTAAAAGGGGTATCTATAACAGTTGTGCGTCTCAGGGCCCGAGTCAGCGCCATTTCCGCGGCGAGCGAGTGATCGCGACGGCCGCTTTTTCGATCCACTGCTCGGTCGTCAGGCCTCGCATCGCACGCAGGGTTTTGGGATGCTTGCGAACCAACGCCTGAAGCGCGAACGTGTGGCGCGGAAGACCCTGCACGCCCGGGTCATCCGCGCGTCGCATAGTCCGGTACTTCTCGTGTTTTAGGGCGCGGCTGACGCGTCGCTGCAGAGACTCGGCGTGCGCTTTGCCAGCGCCCGCGCCCGGGGTCATTGCGGCGCCCAGCTTCGCGCGGTTGCCAAGGTCCCAGTGCCGCACGCGCTCGTTCCAAATAGCCTGAAAGTCGAACCCGATCAGGTCCTGCAAGCCGTAGACACCAGCTTTCCGAAGGGCCTGAGCGCCCTGAAGGCGCAGCTCTGCGTGAAAGCACGGGAGGCCGCGCGCTGCCGTTTTGAGCTTGGAATGCCGGTCGGCGTACACGACGAGGCGAACTGCTCGACCGCGCCTGCCATAGTAGGCGCCGTGCTTGTACATGCGGACCTTGCCACGGTAAGAGCGCAGCAGCGTGGTCCGGAGGAAGTAGAGGAGCAGGCGCCGCGCGTCGCGCTTACGTTCGACCGGGAAGTCGCGTGCAAACTCGACGTAGATGACTTCCGCAGCCACCGTATCGCTGAGCAAGCTCTTGACTAGATGCAACGCGCGCAAGCTGGGCTGCAGGAGCGTCAGCTCGTAGCGCCAGCGCGGCTGATACTGAACATCGGCAGGGGAAAGCGTGGCTTTGGTCAACGCTGTCACGCCCAGAGCCTTGAGGCAGGCCAGCGCCTTATTGCCAGGATGACGATCCAGGCGCATTTCCACGCGGTCAAACGCGTCGCAGAACAGTGTGATGATGTTGGTGTTCACGATGGAAGGCGGCCGCATCTTGGCGGCCGCCGAGTTGGTGGATAGGGCTATCGGAGAGGAGGCGGGAGCTTGTAGGCGCGCCCGAAGCGCTCGCGATAGCGCTTCGGCACCTGATCGCGTTGAGCCGGACGCATGCGAGCCAGTCGCTGATCCACGTCGTCGACGGTCAAGCCGACTGCGTTCGCGTTGACTGCGCGTTCATAGCCGTCAGCAGCGAGATACCAAGTCAGGCGGTCCAGGCGGTCCGCCGAGACAAAATGGCTAGCCCGAAAGCCGAACTCGCCGTCCTCGACCGTGAGTTGAAGCATGAGCTTCCCCAGGCCGTCCGCATGAAAGTCTTTGGCGTTAGATGACTCGAGGGTGAACGCGAAGCTGTGGGTGGGATCTGGCTCGCACGGGTCGCAGATCAGGGTGTCGTCGGCAAGCGCAGCGACGTGCCCGAGTTCCTCAATCTCGGTAGCGTGTGCCAGTAGAACGACCTGCTTGCCGACTTTCGCAGCGAAGTCTTTGAGAGACGCGATTGCTGCGGGTGGGGCTGCAGCCAGCACGGCCGCACTGAAAGGAATGACGACGACTTCCGACGTTGCTCGGCCCCCAACAAGTTCCTCCAAGCGGAGACGAGTGACACCTTCCAACCAGTTCAGCCCTGCATCGTTGTGGACATGCTTAATCGTCAGGCAGGCAGACTTTTTGGGCACCGGCATTGAGTGCGCGACTTGATTTGCAAAGTGGTAGTCCTGCGGAGAGCCGGCGAAGAGAATCGTGACTGCCCTGCCGTTGCGAATCGGGCTGCCGGGCGGCGAGCTGGGTTGGCACGCTAGTCGGGCGTAGCTGGCCATTGCGTGCAGCAAGGCCACGGAGGTTGGCACCAAGATCAAGTCAAGGCCATGATGCGCGATCGAGGCTTTGTGGCCGTCCCAAGTCAAGTGTTGCTGGGCAGGCTCCGCCCCACCCTTTACAGTGTCTTTTTTCACAGATTTCTAGATGTAGGCCCACCCGCGCGCAACCGTGCGCCTGTGGGCGGGTGGCTGTTTATCTACTTGCCCAGGGCCTTCTGAATTTCGGCAACCTTGTCGGCGTAGTAGCCCTTGGTGCGTGGGCCGTTGCTCTGCGGCTTCGGCACCAGGTTGTTCGCCAATCTGTTGTAGAAGGTCGAGCGCGACCAGCCCATCAGTGCGATGAAGTCATTGAGGCGCACGAAGCGTTGCGGTGGTTCCATGTTGTCCTTTCATGCATAGGTTTGCTCAACCGGGTGTTGAGCTACGCCAATGATCAACAGGCGCCGGGATCTGTGCGACCGACTTCGCTTTGAATTCGTTTGCCATCGTCGGCACTTAGTTACGTCCGTCGACAATGCCGCCGAGGGGGTCGCTTACGACGTATCCCCTGTGGACGGCGCCTTTGATGGCACCGGGCTCCTGGGTCGGAGAAGCCCGCGCCCGGGAGCGGATCATTGGCGCAAGACCTGCCACGGGATTTCGTCGCAGGTCATCCTGTAATTGGGTCGATGGGTACAGTCGCCCACGTCCAGAACGGTCGGAGAAATGATGAGTGAAATCAATAGAGAAGACGCAAGAAGACGCGCAAGAAACAGCGTTTTCGACGTGGAGCGATCGTCCGAGAGGCAGATCACTGAAACCACAATCGCGAGCACCGCAGAGGCCTCCGTCGACGACGCGAAGCGTGCCGACGGAACGCGCAAGAGGGGCAGTCATTCAAAAGGCAGGGAGGATGAACCGCGAAGCCCCGCGGCTGTGCTTTCGTCTGGTGAGGTGAGGGCTCACGTGGAAGTGATTCGAGAGGCAGTAGCAATGCTCGCCTCGCTGATCCCTGAACAATCGTACTCGGTCGACTGGAACCATTACGCCGACGTGCGGGTACTTCCACTCTTCAAAGTTGCGGCACTGGCCCTTGGTTTGCCTACTGACACCAAAATGCGCAATGCAGTGCTCCAACACTCCCCTGATCTCGCGCAACGCTACGAGCAAGTACGGTCGTACTTGCGGTCGAAGTTGGCGAAGGAGAAGCGCGAGGGCTTGGTGACATGCGCCGAAATCCCGTCCAATGGCAACAATACGCGCATTGACGTCCTCAGCGCCCTGAGGGTACTCAGAGAAAAGCGCGGCGATCTCTGTCCCCAGTTCTTGGACCTTGAACCAACTCTCGAGCGTGCGCCCGACCAGTTTGACTTCTTGAACCGTCCTACTCGAAAGGAAGCGGACGCCAAGAATGAAAGCAAGCTCAGTACATCAGAACAGCGCATGCTCAATAAGCAATACGCGCTCTTGCTTGGTATAGCGATTGTTCACTACGATTTGGATCTTGGAAGAAAATCGAATATCGCGAGAGTAGCTCGCGAACTCGCCGCTGATTTCGAACGCAACGGCTTACACCACGACGGATTTGGGTTCGACGGAATAAAGTCTGCGCTGGAAGCTGCCTACGATGAGAAGAAAGACGAGGTGGCGGGGTCGCCTGCTGGCAAGAAGTTACCAACCTTGAAAGTGAAACGGTAAGTCGCAATGATCCGACGGCCTGCCAGTTGGACGTCTCCGGTCATGCTCACTAGAGAGTCAGCGCGTAAACCTGGCTACGCGATTTCGAACCTGAGCGCCACCGAGACGCGCCAAGCGTGGGCGGCGGCGTCTGTGACACTGTGCTGCGGAATGTGCAAGCCGGTCATCGAGACGGTCAGTCCATCTGAGTTCGGTAGCAACCTCGACGGGTCGCAGCCGCTTGCTTATTCGGGCGCTCAACGGGGGAGCGCGCCCGTCGGTGAAAGTTTCCTTCCGGGCCGGCGGGCCATCAGGCTGGCTACTTCATCCCTTGGACAAGGATGGCTTGCACGATCTTCGAGTCGATGCGAACGCCTGCGTAGCGTGAGCGTCTGGCCGTCCCATCTTGACGGCGATCAGCGTTCAGGCCTGCACTGATGTCCAGCGATGCGGCAGCAGCTCGGCGAGTCGGGAGTTGGGCAGTGCCGGCAGACGCTGCAGCACATCACGCAGGTAGGCCCACGGGTCGTGC
>NZ_QPIB01000033.1 GCF_003671765.1 Xenophilus sp. E41
AAGGACAAGGCTGCGCAGCAGCCTTGTTGACCCTGGGTCCCCTCTGTATGCGCCGAGGAGCGCAGCGGCTGGCGGATCAGGGCTCGCGATTGTTTGAGCGAAGCGAGTTCGAGCGAGACCCCGCCAGCCGCGAGCACCGCAGGTTGCCCCGTAGCGAAGCGAAGGGGACGCAGACAGTGGGGTCGCCTTTCTTTTGCCTACTTTTCTTTGGCGAGACAAAGAAAAGTAGGTCGCCCGCCGGGGCGAAATCCCGGCCCCTGCCTTCAATCAAACAAGACGATCAAAACAAGGCAGGTGGCGCTTCAGCCCGAAAGCCCATCCACTGCCTGGAAACAAGCCTGCCTCGCCTGACTCACCACCTGCCCCTTCCACAGATCGGTATCGCTGTAGAACGCCTCTTTCATCCGCACAAGGATCGAATCCGCCAGCTCCGGCGCCGCCTCCGGATGCCGATGCAGCCAATGGTCCCCCCGCAGCGCCCCCATCACCTCCAGCAGCGGCAAGGTGCCGTACTCCATCGCGAAACCGGTGAACTCGGCTTGAGGGCACTCCTCGTACGCGGCATTCATCATCAGCCCGCTGAGCAGCGCCGACGTCGAGCTGCCGTCGTAGATCGACGTCACCGGCGTCGCGCCGCCGCCGCTCCACCACGCATCGGCGCGCGCCTTGGCGGCCGGGTCGTCGCGCCCCGCGAAGATGCGCTCGCCGTGCCCGCTCGGGCCCAGGCCGGTGTGCAGGTCGATCCAGGCCAGTCGCTTCGCCGAGCCCGCATGCCGGCGCAGCACCTCGCGCAGCGTGCGGTTGCTCCAGGTCGGCGCCTGGCCGCCGTAGAACACGCCGTCGCCGAACTGGTACTGCCCACCCGACACGGCGGCCTGGAAGGCGGCGTCGCCGTGCTTCGCCATCCAGGCCGCGATGGCCGCCTGGTTGGCCGGCGTGGGCGGCCAGTCCTCGGGCACCAGCAAAGGGTGGAGCGACGCATACGCCGCGTTCACGGGCAGCGGCTGCGCGAAGTCCATGAAGTTGCGGTTCAGGTCCACGTTCTCCTGCGTCACGCGCCGCGTGTGGGAGAAACCGTGCGGGTTGAGCGCGTGGATGTAGAGCACCGCCACGCCCGCATCACGGGCCTTGGCGCGCCATTCGGCGTCGTGCAGCGCGAACACCTGCACGCCGCTGCCGCAGTGGCCCTCCACGCCGTGGCAGCCGCTGCTCAGGAGCAACAGGCGCTCGGCGTTGGCCGGGCCATCGAGCGCGACGTCCATCGCCAGCTGTTCGCCGTCGCGGCCTTCCAGCGGCAGTGGGTGCGTGTCCACCGGCAGGCCGGCAGCCACGCAGGCCTGCAAAAACTTGCGGCGGGCCTCGCCGTAGCTGTCCGAGAAGGCCTCGACCACGCCGAGCATCAACGGCCCCCGAGCGGCGGGGCGGCCAGGAACTGCTCGGCCAGCTGCACCCACATCGTGGCGCCCAGGGGGATCAGGTCGTCGTTGAAGTCGTAACTCGCGTTGTGCAGCGTGCACGGGCCCTCGCCGTGGTGCGGCGCGCGGTGGTCGCCGTCGCCGTTGCCGATGAAGGCGTACGCGCCGGGCCTGGCCTGCAGCATGAAGGCGAAGTCCTCCGAGGTCATCGCCGGCTCCTGCTTGAGCACGTTCTCCGCGCCGACCACGCTGGCCATCACCTGGCGGGCGAAGTCCGCCTCGGCCGGGGTGTTGATGGTGGGCGGGTAGTAGCGCACGAACTCGAAGTCGCACTCCGCGTCGTGCGCGGCGCAGATGTGCTCGGCGATCTTGCGCATGCGCGCCTCGATCATGTCCAGCACCTCGATGGAGAAGGTGCGCACCGTGCCGGTGAGCTCGCAGTCGTTGGGAATCACGTTGTTGGTGTCCCCGGCGTGGACGGTGGTCACCGAGATCACGGCCGCATCCAGCGGCTTCATCTTGCGCGTGAGGATGGTCTGGAAGGCCTGAACCATCTCGCAGGCGATCGGCACCGGGTCCACCGTGGTGTGCGGCAGGGCCGCGTGGCCGCCCTTGCCCCGCACCGTGATGTAGAACTTGTTGCCCGAGGCCATGACCGGCCCGGGGCTGACGGCGAACTGGCCGGCCTTCATGCCGGGCCAGTTGTGCATGCCGTACACCGCCTCCATCGGGAACTTCTCGAACAGGCCGTCCTTGATCATGCGGTCGGCGCCGCCGCCGCCTTCCTCGGCCGGCTGGAAGATCAGGTAGACCGTGCCGTCGAAGTTGCGGTTCTTCGCCAGGTGCTGCGCAGCGGCCAGCAGCATCGCCGTGTGGCCGTCGTGGCCGCAGGCGTGCATCTTGCCCTGGTGCTTGCTGGCGTGGCCGAAGGTGTTGAGTTCGTGGATGGGCAGCGCGTCCATGTCGGCGCGCAGGCCCACGGCGCGGTCGCTGCTGCCGTTCTTCACGATGCCGACCACGCCGGTGGTGCCCAGGCCCCGGTGGATGGGGATGCCCCATTCGGTCAGCCGGGCGGCGACCACGTCCGCGGTGCGGACTTCCTCGTAGGCCAGTTCGGGGTGGGCGTGCAGGTCGCGGCGGATGGCGGCGATCCCGGCCGCCTGGGTGACGATCGAGTCGATGAGCTTCATGCGGTCAGTCTAGGCTTTTCAAGGAAAACGACCACCGAAGCAATACGGATGCCCAGGGCGCCCGCTCCGCCTCTCGGCACCCGCCTCCTTCAGCGCGCCGCCGCGCCGCGCTCCTTCATGAACTGCGCCCGCGCCGTGAGGGCGGTGTCGGTGAAGTCGGTGAACACGCCGTCCACCCCGGCGCGGTAGAAGGCCAGGTATTCCTGCACCGGGTCGCCCTGGTAATTGGCCGCCAGGCGGCGCTTCTCGTTGCGGAAGGTGAAGGGGTGCACGAAGAGCCCGGCGCGGTGCGCGTCGGCCACCAGCGTGGTGGGCGCCAGCGCGGTCGCATCGGCGTCGTTGACCTTGCCATCGCCGTTGATGTCGATCGCCTTGCCGTCGGCGCCGATCGTGCCCTTGATGCTCACGATGTAGCGCTTCCAGGGGCCGATGCCGTCGGCATACGTCTTGATCTCGGCCAGGCCGGCGGGCGTGACCATGACGTCGAAATTGCGCTTGTCGCCCGCCTTGGTCCATTCGTAGGGGCGGTCGACCGGCACCGCGTAGGTGATGGCGCCGGTCTTCATGTCCACGCCGTCGCCGTCGATCAGCTGGATGAGCTTGGTCCTCAGGCCCTTGCTCTTCATGTACTTGAGGCTGCCGGGTTCGAAGGACTGCACGAACACCGGCGCCGCCTTGCTGTTCAGGCCCGCCTGGTTGAGCATGGCGATCAGCTTGTCCTCCATCGGCAGGCCCAGGTCGCGGAAGAAGGTCGGGTTTTTGGTCTCGGGGTAGATGGCGACGGGCTTGCCGGTGCGCTGCTGGGTGGCCTTCACCAGGTCCAGCACCTCCTGGAAGGTGGGCACCTTGTAGCGGCCGTTGTACTGCTGCGGGCGCTCGGCGTCGGTGGAGATGGCGCCCAGGCGCTTGATCTCGGCCAGCGTGAAGTCCTGGCTGAACCAGCCGGTCTGCGTCTCGCCGTCGACCTGCATCGTGCGCTTGCGGGCCGCGAATTCGGGGCGGCTGGCGACGTCGGTGCTCAGCGCCAGGTTGGGGTCGTGGCGGGTGATGAGCACGCCGTCCTTGGTGGAGACCAGGTCCATCTCGATCACGTCGGCGCCGAGCTCGATGGCGCGGGCATAGGCCTCCAGCGTTTCCTCGGGCAGGTAGCCGGACGCGCCGCGGTGCGCCACCACCAGCGGCGGCTGGCCGTCGAGGGTGGCAACGCCGCCCGCGCCGGGCGAGGTGCTGCTGCAGGCGGCGAGGCCGAGCGCGCAGGCGAGCGCAGCCAGGGCGGTGGCGGGGCGTTGGGTGGCGAAGCGGGCTGAAGGCATGGCAAGTAACTCCCTCGAGGTGGTGGCTGCCAGAAAAACGGCGAGGAAAACGCGCCATCCTAGCCCTCCCCGATGTCATTGCGGAGACATCCGGGGCGCGGCGGGCGCATGGCCCACAATGCACCGCATGGCCCGACTGACCCTTTCCGACCGCAGCCTCGAGTTCGCCCAGCGCCTGGTGCGCATGAACACCGTGAGCGACCGCAGCAACCTGGAGCTCATCGAGTTCGCCCGCGACCACCTCGCGGGCCTCGGGGTGCGCAGCCGACTCACCTACAACGCCGAGCGCACCAAGGCCAACCTCTTCGCCACCCTCGGCGCCGGCAAGCCCGCCGGCGTGATCCTGTCGGGCCACACCGACACGGTGCCCTGGGACGGGCAGGACTGGAGCGTCGACCCGCTGTCGGGGCTGGTGCAGGACTTCCCCCAGGAAGACGCGGCCGGCGACGTGCGGCATTCCGAGGCGCGCCTGTACGGCCGCGGCTCGGCCGACATGAAGAGCTTCATCGCCGTGGCGCTGGCGAATGCCGAGCGCTTTCTCGCGAGCGACGCGCCCTTCGCCGTGCATTTCGCCTTCAGCTACGAGGAGGAGATCGGCTGCTTCGGCGTGCGCGAGCTGATCGCCGACCTGCGCGACGCCGGCATCCAGCCGCTGGCCTGCATCGTGGGCGAGCCCACGATGATGGTGCCGGCCATCGCCCACAAGGGCGTGTACCGCTACCGCTGCTGCGTGCGCGGCAAGGAGGCGCATTCCTCGCTCACGCCGCAATCGGTCAATGCCATCGAAATGGCCGCGCGCGTGGTCGGCAAGGTGCGCGACATGGCCGAAGGCTTCGAGGCGAAGGAGAAGCGCTACGACGGCTTCGACGTGCCCTTCTCCACCGCCAGCGTGGGCCAGTTCCACGGCGGCATCGCCGACAACGTGGTGCCGCGCGACGCCGAGTTCCGCTACGAATTCCGCGACCTGCCCACGGCCGACGCGCGCGCCATGCAGGCCGAGGTGGTGGCCTTCGCCAAGCGGCTGGAGCCGGCCATGAAGAAGGTCGCGCCCGACACCGGCTTCGCCTTCGACACCATCTGCGAGATCCCGAGCTTCCTCGGCTCGGCCGGCGACGCGGTGACCAAGCTGGCCCAGCGCCTGTCGGGCGAGCAGCGCACCACGCTGGTCGCCTTCGGCACCGAGGCGGGCCTGTTCAAGAACGCCGGCATTCCCACCGTGGTCTGCGGCCCAGGCAGCATCACGCAGGCGCACCAGCCCGACGAGTACGTCACGCTGGAACAGCTGGCCCGCTGCGAGGCCTTCATGCACGGCCTCGCGGCCAGCCCGAAGATTGGGTGAGGCCCGGGCACCGGCGCGCCATCCGGCCGGCGGCATGAAGCGTGTGGCGCTGGGGCTGCTGCTCGGCGCCGCGGGCCTCTACGTCGCCGCGCACTGGGGCCAGCGCACCCATCCGCATGCCGCGTGGGGCTGGCTGGCCGCCTTCGCCGAAGCCGCCATGGTGGGCGCCATCGCCGACTGGTTCGCCGTGGTGGCGCTGTTTCGCCATCCGCTGGGCCTGCCCATCCCGCATACCGCCATCGTGCCGCGCAACAAGGCGCGCATCGGCCGCAACCTGGCGCGCTTCATCTGCGACCACTTCCTGGCCACGCCGCAGGTGCTGGCCAAGCTCGAGGCCTTCGACCCGGCGCGGCGGCTCGCGCTGTGGCTGGCCGAACCGGCGCGCGCCGCGCAGCTGGGCACGCACGCCGTGTCGGTGCTGCGCTACGGCCTCACGGCCTTCGACGACGAGCGCGTGCGGGCCTTCCTGGCGCGTGCGGCGAGCGCCGGCATCGCGCAGGTCGACCTGTCGCGCCTGTCGGGCCAGGTGCTGGAGGCGCTGACGGCCGACGGCCGCCACCAGGAGCTACTCAACGACGTGCTGGGCCAGGTGTCGCGCCTGCTGGACGACGAGGCGCTGCAGGAACAGCTGACCGAAGCCATCGCCCACGAGGTGAAGGCGCTGCGCTACGTGGGCCTCGACCAGGTCGCGGCGCGCCTGGCCACGCGCAAGATCGTGGCCGCCGTGGCCCGCACGCTGGGCGAGACGGCGGCCGACCCGGCCCATCCGCTGCGCCTGCGCTTCGACGACTTCATGCACCGTTTCGTCGACCGGCTGCAGCACGACGAGGCCTTCATCGCCCGCGGCGAGCGCCTGCGTGCCGAGCTGCTCGCGCACCCGGCGCTGGGCGCCTACCTGCAGGGCCTGTGGGACCAGCTGCGCGCCTGGCTCGACGCCGACCTGGCCAGGGAGGACTCGTCGGTGCGCCGCCGCGTGGCTGCCCTCGCCGCCACGCTGGGCGAGCGCCTGGCGGCCGACACCGCCATGCAGCGCTGGATCAACGAGCAGATCCTCGCCGCCGCGCCTGCCGCCATCGAGCGCTACCGCGAGGACATCCGCCGCTACATCGAGGAGCGCGTCGCCGGATGGGACACGGCCGAACTCACCGACGAGGTGGAGCGCAACATCGGGCGCGACCTGCAGTTCATCCGGATCAACGGCACGGTGGTCGGCGGGCTGGTGGGGCTGGTCATCCATGCGATGACGGTGTGGGTGGGTTGAGATCGCGGAAGTGCGGACGCAGCCGCGCTCGTTGATCGGCAAAAAAGCGACGGCCACGGTCGAGCGGCTTCAGCTCCGTGCGGCGTACCGTTGGCCGATCCAAAGGCGGGCCAGCACGAGGGCGTGGCCCACCATCAGTGGTGGCACCACGACCATCGGGATGAAGTAGGTGGCCCCGAAGTCCCCGGGGGCCGCGAACGTCAAGCCGCGGGCGAAGGCATTGATGAAGTCGACCGTCCCGACGACGCTGAAGATCCACACCAGCGGGATCGCGACCCGCGCGTTGGCCTTCAGGGCGGCGATCGAGAGCAGCGCCAGAACCGAGGTCAGCAGATCGCCATAGGCGGTCGGAAGCGAGAAGCGGGGGTCCAGCGGCGCGGCGCTGACGCCCTGAATCAGGAACGACAGGCCCAGGTATCGAAAGACATGCGGAAAGATGAGAAGCATCAGCGCGTCGCGTGCTGGCATGGACCGGACACGCGGCCAGACGTACCAGAGGGCCATGAGCCCGGATGCCAGCAGGCCGATGACGACACTGAGCGGCAGGATCAGTTCGAGAGGAATCATGGTGCTCAACCTTCATGGGGTCTGGATGTGGATGGACGCGGCACTGTCCGGGTTCAGGGATCGATATCCGTCGAATGCGCCACGTCCTTTTGCGCTTCCAGGGCGGCCAGCCTGGAGGTCAAGGCGTCGTGAACGAAGGCGTAGGCGTCGCTGCCCAGGGTGAGACGGCGCGGCGCCGGAGATTGCTCGGCGGAATCGATGATGGCCTGCGCCACCTTGCGGGGATCGCCCCGAAACATCTCGAGCCCCGCTGAGGCGACCAGGCGCCGGAACTCGCCGGCGGCCGTCTGCTCGTAGACCTCCATCCGTTGGCCGAACGCCGCGCTCGACGTGCCGAAATTCGTGCGTGAAGCGCCCGGCTCGACGAGCGTCACTTCGATCCCGAAGCTGGCAATTTCGGGAATGGTGCCTTCGTAGAAGCCCTCGATCCCCCATTTGCTCGCTGCATAGACGCCCATGGTGGGGTAGGAGCCCTGGCCCACCATGGAGGAGATCTGAATGATCCGGCCACCGCCTTGTTCACGCAGCTGCGGAATGACTGCGCGGGCGACGTGGATCGAACCCAGCAAGTTGGTGTCGAACTGGCGCTCGATCTGTGCGTCGTCGACCTCTTCAGCGGCGCCAAGCAGCGCGTAGCCGGCGTTGCTGACCACCACGTCGATGCGCCCCAGGCCGGCAAATGCACTGGCGACGACGCGGCGAACCGCTGCGCCGTCGACCACGTCGAGAATGCCGACCCACAGGCGATCGCCGTACTGCGCCTTCACATCGGCGAGCGCGTCAGCCTTGCGAACCGTCGCGGCGACGCGGTCGCCACGTGCAAGCAAAAGTTCGGTCAGCTGCCGGCCGAAGCCGCTGCTGGCACCCGTGATGAACCAGGTCCTGGACATATCGAATCTCGCTTTCTTTGGCTGTGGGTGACTCAGACGAATGCCGAGCGGTTCTGTGCGATGAACGCCGGAATCGAAAGCGGTGCTTCGCCCGTCAACTCTTCGACGACGCTGTTGGTTCCGGCGAAGATGCCGTTCTGGTAGTCCTGCGCGACCTCGCACAGATGCTGGACGAGGAAGGGGTTGAACTTGTAGGTCTGCTCCATCCGTTCCCGAAACGCCTCGATGGACATCGGTGCGTAGGAGATCCGGGCGCCGAGCACCTCGCTCATGGCCGCCGCGATGTCGTGGTGGTCCATCTCGCGCGGCCCATGCAGCCGGTAGATCTTTCCGCCGTGGCCCTCCGGTTCGGCCAGGAGCTTCGCGATCACCCGGCCCTGGTCGTCGGTGCTGATGGGCGCATGGCGGCCCTCGCCGAAGGGGAAAAGGATCTGTTTGCCGGCCCAGATCTCCTTGGCGAAATGGGGGTAGGTGAGCCAGTCCGCGAAGAAGGTCGGCCGCAGATGGGTCGTGGGTACCCCCGACCAGTCGAAGACCCGCTCGGACATCCAGTGATCGCGCGCGGCATGGCTCTTGGCGTCGCGGCGCGCGGAGATCTGCGACATGTTCACGATGGCGCCCACGCCAGCTTCTTTCGCTGCCTGGGCGAAGAAGGCGCTGGCCTGCACGATGCCCGGCAGGAACGGGTGCAGGAAGTACGCCGACCGGATGCCATCCATCGCCGACCGGATGGCGTCGATGTCGGTGAAGTCGCCCAGCGCGATCTCCACGCCTTGCTCGCGCAACGCCGCCGCTTCGTCCGCGTCCCTGCGAACGTAAGCACGGACTGGCCGTCCCATCTTCAAGAGGTTGCTGATGGCGAGGCCGCCGGTGCGGCCGGTGGCGCCGCTGACGAGAATTTCTGCTTTGCTCATGATGAATGCTCCAAGGACGGAGAGCGGATTCCGTGCGGGACGTCCCGCTCTCGATTGACACAAAGGGCTGGACCGAGGCCCGGTTCAGCTGTCGAAAGGGGCACGATCGAGGAGGTCGCACACATCTGGAATCGGGCACCCCGGGACATGGCGCCGCCCGATGTCGGCGAGCCCGGTTCCAACGGCGGTATGCGGCTTCTTGCGCGTGACCTCCGCCAAGGCGCTCTGGAATGCGGCCTTGAAGCCCAGGCGTGGGTAGAGCGCAAGCACGTCGTCGATGAGGGCGGGCGTGATCTCTTCGATCCACAGGCCCATCACGTCGACGTGGGCGCCCATGTGAACCAGTGCAACCTCGGGCTCCCTGCGCTCCGCGATGCCGGCGCTCGAATGCAGTGCAATGGCGTCCCACACCAGTCGGGCCTTCCGCTCCGGATAGCCGTTCGCGACCAGAATCCTGCTGGCCGCGTCGGCCCCGTCGACTTCGAACCGGTGCTCGGCGGCGTAGTCCGGCGTGAGGCCGAGGTCGTGCAACAGCGAGGCGAGGTAGACGACTTCACGGTCGTACTTCAGTCCGCGCTTGCGTCCGAGAAGCTCGGAGAACCACCAGGTCCTGTGGACGTGGTTGCACATCGCCGGTGAATGCACGCGTTGCACCAGGTAGGCAGCTTTATGTGCCAGTGCGGATTCGGGGGCGCTGACGCCGTCGATCAGGGTTGGAGTGGCCATGGTGCTTCTTCCATCAGGATGTCGCTGTTCAGGCCTTGAATTTAGAACGCCCAGGTCGGCGTAAATGACTGTTTGCGGACGATTTTTGCCAAGATGCGGCACGATTATCCAGGGCTGCCATGACTGAAAGAACGAGATCCAGGTCGAAAGCGTCGCTCGCACCGGTCGCACGCAAGCGCATCGTCATATTGGGACTGGCCCCGGTCGACGCGTTGGACGTCATCGGGCCGGCGGAGGTGTTCACCCTCGCCAACCGGCTGCATGGCGCAGGGACGGCGCCCTACCTGTTGGAATTGGTCTGCGTGGGGCCCGGTCCGGACCTGGAGAGCGAGACCGGCATCGGCCTCAGGGCCCACCGAACGCTGGACCAGGAGCGCAGGTCGAGCAAGCCCATCGACACACTCGTCGTCGCTGCCGGGTTCAATGCCGACCAGCCATTGGAAAGGCCAGTCGCTCAGTGGATTCGGACGCGGTCGCGGTCGGTGCGGCGCGTCTGTTCCATCTGCGTCGGCGCCTTCGCGCTCGCCGACGCCGGTTTGCTCGACGGCCGTCGGGCGACGACGCATTGGGGCATGGCAAGGCGCCTGGCCGAGCGCTATCCGGCTGTGCTCGTGGACCCGAACCCCATCTGGGTGAAGGACGGCAATGTCTACACGTCAGCGGGCATCTCCGCGGGCATCGACCTCGCGCTGGCCCTGGTGGGAGAAGACCTGGGCGAGGATCTGGCGCTCGAAGTCGCGAAGAGCCTGGTGCTCTTTCTGCGCCGCCCGGGTGGTCAAGCGCAGTTCAGCGTGTCGCTCCAGTCGCAACACGGGTTGAGTCCCAGGCTGGAAGGCATGCGGACCTGGATCAGCGAGAACCTGCACCGGGAACTCACGGTCGATGTGCTGGCGGACAGGCTTTCGATGAGCGTTCGAACGCTCATTCGAACCTTCGAGCGAGAGCTGCAGACCACGCCGGCGAAATACGTGGAGGACGTGCGCCTGGAGGCGGTGCGCCGGGCGCTGGAGTTGGGAGGCTCGATGGAGGACATCGCGCGCCGATGCGGCTATCGGAGCGTCGACGTTCTCAGAAAGGCATTCGTGCGTCGTGTGGGCGTGAGTCCCGGAGAGTACGCACGAAGGTTTGCCGTGTCGCACACCGGCGCATCGGCCGCACGCGGCGAGGCAAGCCGGCCAGTCACACCATCGCGCACCCGCAACTCATCCGCCACTGCCCCTGGTCCCCGATGATGATCGGCGCCGCCCCCGGCCCGGCGCAGCATCCGCCGCCGTGCGCCGCGGGCGCCTGCGCCACGCCGCTCTTGCGCCGCTGCTGGTAGCCGCCGTAGATGTTCACGGGCAGCCAGTCGGGCATGGGCTTCACCGCCGCCGGCGCCTGCGCCGCGAAGGCGCCGGCGCCGTGCACCACCTGGCCGCCCACCACCGTGAGCAGCGCCGTGATGTCCTTGATGTCGTCCTCGGGCACGGCGAAGTAGTCGTCCGACAGCAGCGCGAAGTCGGCCAGCCGGCCGGGCTGGATGCTGCCCTTGCGGGCCTCTTCGCCGGTGAGCGCGGCGCCTTCCACGGTCCACATGCGCAGCGCGTCCTCGCGGCTCACCAGGTTGCGCTCGGCGTTCAGGCGGGTGTCGCCCATGGTCTTGCCGGTGATCAGCCAATGCAGCGACACCCAGGGGTTGTAGCTGGTGGCGCGGCTGGAGTCGGTGCCGCAGGCCACGGGCAGGCCCATGGCACGCATGCGCCCGATGGCGGGCGCGTCGGCCGCGGCCTCGCGGCCCCAGGTCTGGGCGAAGACCTCGCCGTCCAGCGACATGCGGTTCTGGATCGCGATGCGCCCGCCCATGGCGGCCACGCGTTCCATCGAGCGCGGCGACAGCGTCTCGCAGTGGTCGAGCGCCCAGCGCACGTTCTTGAGCGGCACCTCGCGGTTCACCTTCTCGAGCACGTCGAGGATGCGCGTGGCGGTGCTGTCGTAGCTGGCATGCATGCGGATCGGCCAGCCCTTGCCGACCAGGTAGGTGGCCACCTCGGTGAGCTTGCTTTCCATGATGGCCGGCGCCGGCGCGACGCTCTTGCCGAAGTTGGCCGGGTCCGTCGCGGCCCAGAGGATGTATTCGCCCGCGCCCACCATGCGCAGCCAGTCGTCGCCCTGGCCCGGCGCGACCTTCTGCGACCAGGCCTGGTAGTCGGCCAGCTCCTGGCCCGGGCGCTGCGCGAACAGGTTGTACGAGATGCGCAGCGTCATTTTTCGCTCGGCCGCGAGCTGCGCCACGCCGGCGTAGTGCTCGGGGTAGTTCTGACCGCCGCCACCGGCGTCGACCACGCTGGTCAGGCCCAGGCGGTTCATCTCGCGCATGTACAGCTGCGTCGACAGCGCCTGGTCGGCGTCGGGCAGCTTGGGCACGCGCGCGAACAGTGCGACCAGGCCGCCCAGGCTGGTGGTGTTGACGACCAGGCCGGTCGGGTTGCCGGCCGCGTCCTTCTCGAGCACGCTGCCGATCGGGTTGGGCGTGTCGCGGTTGAAGCCCAGCACGCGCAGGGCAGCGCGGTTGAGAAAGGCGCGGTCGTACAGGTTCATCACGAAGCAGGGCACTTCGCCGGTGGCGTCGTTGATCTCGGCCAGCGTGGGCAGCCGCTTCTCGCGGAACTGGTAGGGCGAGAAGCCGCCCACCACCTGCACCCAGTGCGGCGGCTGCGTGCGCCGCGCCTGGTCGCGCAACATCACCAGCGCGTCGGCCAGCGAGGGCACGCCGTCCCAGCGCAGCTCCTGCGTGTAGGTCAGGCCGCCGCGGATGAAGTGGGCGTGCGAGTCGATCAGCCCCGGCACCACGGTGCGGCCCTGGGCGTCGATGACGCGGGTGCGCGGGCCGATCCAGCGCTGCATGTCGGCATCGCTGCCGACGGCGACAAAGTCGGTGCCGACGATGGCCAGAGCTTCGGCGCGTGGGCGCTTCGGGTCCAGCGTGGCGATGCGGACGTTGCGCAGCACGGTGTCGGCGGGGCCGCTGGGCGCGGTGCTGGCGCAGCCGGCCAGGCCGAAGCCTGCCAGGCCGCCGGCGGCGGCCAGGCCGAGCGAGCTGCGCAGGAACTGCCGGCGCGGCGGCTCGGCGGCGTCGGGTTCCGGATGGATGCAGGCAGGGTCGCACCAATGACGATAGCGGCCGGCTGCACCGGCTTCGGTGCGAGTGGATCCGAAGAGCTTCATGCGGACCTCGGGCGCGTCAGTCGACCTTGATGCCTGCAGCCTTGACGACGCGCGCGCTCTTCGCGGTCTCGTCGGCGAGGAACTTGTCGAACTGCGCCGACGGCATGGTGAAGGGCTCGGCGCCCAGCTTGTCCAGCCGGTCCTTCAGGTCGGGCGCGGCCATGATCTTCGCGACCTCGGCCTGCACGCGGTCGACCACCGGCTTCGGCGTCTTCGCGGGCGCGAACAGGCCAACCCAGAACAGGTACTCGGAGCCGGGCACGCCGGCCTCCACCGTCGTCGGCAGGTCGGGCTGCACGGAAGAGCGCTTGCCGGTGCCCACGGCCAGGGCCTTGAGCTTGCCGTCCTTGATGAGGGGCAGGGCCGACACCATCGGCGCGAAGAACCAGTCGATGCGTCCGCCCATCACCTCGGTCATGGCCTCGGGCGTGCCGCGGAAGGGCACGTGCTGCGCCTGGATGCCGGCCGCCAGGCGGAACACCTCGGCGTTCATGTGCGTGGCCGAGCCGTTGCCGGCCGATGCGTAATTGAACCCGCCCGGCTTGGCCTTGACCTGCGCCACCAGGTCCTTCACGTCGGCGAACTTGCCGGGCGAGGTGACCAGCACGTTGGGCAGGCTGGCCATCGGCGTGATGCCGGCGAAGTCCTTCAGCGTGTCGTAGGAGAGGTTGGGGTAGATCGATGGGTTGACCAGGTGCCCCGCCGAATGCACCAGCAGCGTGTAGCCGTCGGCCGGCGCCTTGGCCACCTGCGCCGCACCCAGTGTGCCGCCGGCGCCGGGCTTGTTCTCGACCACCACGGTGGTCTGCAGGGCGGGGCCGAGGCGCTCGGCCACGAGCCGCGCGACGATGTCGGTGCCGCTGCCTGCGGTGAAGGGCACGATGAGGCGGATCGACTGGCCCCGCGGCCAGTCGCCCTGCGCGTGCGCGCTGCCGATGGCGAGGGCCGCGAGCGTGCCCGCGACGAAGAGGCGGCGGCCGAGGCCGCGGTGGGGTGCGAATGTCATGTCTTGTCTCCGTTTGTGTGTTCTGTGGGATCGATGCGGCCGTCAGCCCTTGGGCGCCGGCGGCTCGTGCGGCATCACCAGCGCGACCAGCACGGGCCGGTTCGTGCGGTTGACCAGCTGCCGCTTCTCGCCCGGCGCGAAGCGGCAGGAGTCGTAGGGGCCGAGCTCCTGCTCCTCGGTGTGGCCGTCCAGCTCGCCGATGACGGTGAGCCGGCCTTCGAGCACGAGGTACAGCTTCTCCATCGGCGAGCCGTCCAGGCCGGTGTGTCCGCCGGGCAGGATCTGGCTCATGCCCATCCACATCTGCTCGGACGGGCCGGCCTCCTTGCCCTGCAGGCGCAGACAGCGCATGTCGAAGTGGCGCGGCGCCTCGTAAGTGGGCGCCTGGTCGAATCGGGTGACGTGCATGGCAGCCTCCTTTAGCGCTCAGGGCCGCAGCACCACGCGGTCGGTGCTGCCCGAGAGCACCAGCCGGTAGGCGTCCAGCGCTTCGTCAAGCGTGAAGTGGCGCGCCACCGGGAAGGGTTTCAGGGTGCCGCGCTCGAAGCCTTCGCGCATCGCATCGAGCTGCGCGGTCGACGCGATGCAGTCCATGGCCAGCGAATCGATGCCCACGTACGTGTGCATGCCGCGGTAGAAGGCGAAGATGTCGAAGGGCACCGCGCGGTCGTGCGTGGCGATGAAGATCTGCGTCGCCCCCTTGGCCATGGCCTTGTTGGCCGCTTCGAAGTAGGCGCTGCCGACGGTGTTGTAGACCACGTCGGCGCCGCGGCCGTTGGTGAGCTCGAGCACCCTGGCCGCCACGTCTTCGCTGCGCGCATCGACCACCTCGACCGGCGCGCAGGCGAAGCCCTCGAAGGGGCCGGCGCGCCGTTGCACGGCGATCACCTTCGCGCCCGCCTGCGCCGCCAGCTGCACCGCGGCCTGGCCCACCTTGCCGTTGCCGCCCAGCACGAGCACGGTCTGCCCGGCCTGCGGCATGCCGCTGCGGCGGAAGCCCTCGTAGGCGGTGACGAAGGGCACGCCCACGGCACCGGCCTCGTCCATCGAGATGTTGCGCGGCCGCTCGCGCAACGCGGCCTCGGGCAGCACCAGGTAGCGCGCGTGCGAGCCGTCGCGGGTGATGCCCACGTCGCCGCCGGAGCCGTAGACCTCGCGCCCGATCCAGGCGCTCGGCCCCGCGACCACCGTGCCCGCGAAGTCGCGGCCCGGCGTGCGCGGCCACACGGCCTTGGGCATGAGGCCCAGCGTCGCCTTCACGTCGCTGGGGTTCACCGCGGCGGCGCCGACGCGCACCACGGCATGGCCGGCCGGCGCCTCGGGCTGCGGCTGTTGGGCGATGGCAAGCTGCAGTGCTGCGAGGTCCGCCGCCTTCTGCTCCACGCGCAGGGCGCGTGCGGCGGTGCCGTTCGTGGCCCCGTTCATCGCGCACCTCCGGCCGGCAGGTTCAGCCTCTGGCGCGCCTCGGCGGCGCTGGCCACCTGGCCGCCCAGGCTGCGGATGATGTCGCGTGCCTTGGCCACCAGCTGCGCGTTGCTCTCGGCCAGAACGCCGTGCGACAGGTAGATGTTGTCTTCCATGCCCACGCGCACATGCCCGCCCATCAGCCAGGCCTGCGCGACGATGGGGAACTCCATGCGGCCGATGCCGAAGGCGCTCCAGAAGGCGCCCCGCGGCAGCATGTTGCGGGCGTAGAGCAGCGTCTCGGGCGTGGGCGCGAAGCCGTACTTCACGCCCAGCACGAAGGTCCACATGCCGGGGCCGTCGAGCGTGCCGTCGGCGATCAGGTCCAGCGCCAGGTTGATGTCGCCGGAGTCGAAGATCTCCAGCTCGGGCTTCACGCCGGCCTCGCGGATCACCTTGGCCATGCGGCGCACGTTCTTCGGCGTGTTCATCACGACGTCGGGGCCGCTGTTCATGGTGTTGAGGTCCAGCGAGCAGACATCCGGCTTGATGAGCGCGATGTGCTCCACACGGCGCTCGGGCGGCAGCAGCGAGGTGCCGGGCGCGTAGACCTTGGGGTCGTCCTCGCTCGGGATGAAGCGACCGCCCGGGCCGGTCGTGAGGTTCACGATCAGCTCACGGTCGTGGCGGCGGATGCGATCGACCACCTCGCGATACAGCTCGACCTCCATCGAGGGCTTGCCGGTGCCGGGGTCGCGCACATGGATGTGCACCTGGCCCGCACCCGCCTCGGCCGCCGCCAGGCATTCGTCGGCGATCTGCGTGGGGGTGATGGGCAGGTGCGGGGTCTGCTCGGGCTTCACGAGGTTGCCCGTGACGGCACAGGTGATGAGCGTCTTGTTCATTGGACTCCCACGCTTGTCACTTCGTGCACTGCGCTGCCCCCCGAGGGGGCGCTCGCGCCTTTGGGCGGCCATGCGGCGCTCATAGGTGCCGTCCTCCATCCACCACGATCCGTGTGCCGGTGACGAAGCGCAGCGTGGTCGCCAGCGCCTCGACCGTCGCCGCCACGTCCTGCGGCAGGCCGATGCGGCCCAGCGGCGTCGTGCTGGCCATCTTGTTCCTGAAGTCCTCGCCGCGGCCCGGCACGAAGCCGGACTCGACCGCACCCGGCGAGACCGACACCACGCGCACCTGCGGCGCCAGCACCTTGGCCAGCGCATCGCCCACCACGTCCAGCCCGGCCTTGGCAGCGACGTACGCGAGGTTGCTGCCGACGCCGGTGAAGCCGGCGATCGAGGACACGTTGACGATCAGCCCGTCGCCGCTGGCCTTGAGCAGCGGTGCGAAGGCGCGGATGGTGGCGAACACGCCGCGGAAGTTGGCGCGCAGCAGCTCGTCGATCAGCTCGTCCGTCAGGCCGTCGAGGTCGCCCGCGGGCACGGGCTTCGTGTGGCCGGCGCTGTTGACCAGGATGTCGCAGCGGCCGCGCGTGGCCTTCACCGCCTCGGCGGCGGCCTGCAGGCTGGCGCTGTCGACGATGTCGGCACGCAGGGCGGTGTGGCGCTGGCCCTGGGCCGAGGGCAGGGTGGACGCGCGGGCCTGCGCGTCGTCGCCCTTGCGGTGCAGCAGCACGCAGGTGGCGCCCAGGGCGGCCAGGCGCTCGGCGCTGGCCCAGCCGATGGCGCCCAGCCCGCCGGTGATGACGGCCACCTGGCCGTCCAGGCGTGAAACGGGGTCGAAGCTCATGGTCTTGCAGTCGATGGAGAGAAGTGGAAGAAGGGGTGCATCAGGGAATGGGCGGCCGCGGGAACTTGGTCTCGCCCGGTTCGAGCCGGAAGTCGTAGGCCAGCGTCGCGCTCTGCCCGTCGGGCTGCATCGCGTAGTTGCCGATCAGCCGGCGCGTGACGCCGAAGGTCGGGTCGCTCTCGAGGTTCTCGTCGTCGTCGGCGTAGACCTGGCTCACCAGCACCTTGAAGCCCGGCTTGCTCACCATGAAGTGCAGGTGGGCCGGCCGGTTGGGATGGCGGCGCTGGGCCTTGAGCAGCACGCCGCAGGGCCCGTCCACCGGCACGGGGTAGCCGGCCGGGCGCACGCTGCGGAAGTGGTAGCGGCCCTCGGCGTCGGTGCGGAAGCGCCCGCGCAGGTTCATGTTCTCCTGCGTCGGGTCCTGGTTCTCGTACAGGCCCACGGGCGAGGCCTGCCACACGTCGACCACGGCGTCGGCCAGCGGCTGGCCAGCCGCGTTGCGCACCGTGCCGGAGACGAAGAGCGGCACGCCCGGCGTGCCCGAGCGCGCGATGGAGTCGCCGCAGGCGCAGTCGGGCGCGTTGGCGCGCCAGAAGGGGCCGAGCAGGGCGGACGGCGACTCGCCTTCCGGGTCCTGGTTGTTCTGGAGCGCCACCACCGTGGAGATGCCGAGGATGTCCGCCGCCAGCACCACCTCGTTCTTCTTCTCGCCGGTGGCCTGGCCCAGCGCCACGATGAAGTCCAGCGCGTGCTCGAACTCGTCCTCGCTCAGCTTCACCTCCTGCACGAATGCGTGCAGGTGGCGAGTGAGCGAGGCCATCACCTCGCGCAGGCGGGGGTCGGGCGTGCGCTCCATCGCGTCGAGCGCGATGCCGAGCACCGAATCGGGGGTGGTCACGATGTTCACGGTGGGACCTCTGTTTGTGCAAACGTTTGCGCATTATTTGTCTGTGAGTGCGGCGGAAGCAAGTCCACGGTGGCAGAATTGTTCCTATTGACAGGCCTGTAAAAGTTGGACAAACGGTTGCACAGATGAAGCCCGCGAAGAGCCCCAAAGTCACCATCCGCGACGTCGCGACGGCGAGCGGGGTGCACTTCTCCACCGTGTCGCGCGCGCTCGATCCGGCACGGCGCAAGCGCATCAGCAAGGAGGTGCTCGAACTGGTGGAAGAGACGGCGCGCCGCCTGGGCTACCAGCCGAACCGCGCCGCCTCGGCGCTGCGCACCGGGCGCACCCACACCATCGGCGTGCTGGTGCCGGACATCACCAACCCGGTGTTCCCGCCCATCCTGCAGGGCATCGAGGCCAGCGCGGCGGCGCGCGGCTATTTCGTCTTCGTGGCCAATGTGGGCGACCCGCAGCTCGCGCGGCCCATCCTCGCGCGCATGCAGGCGCAGCAGATCGACGGGCTGGTCATGGCCATCGCGCTGCGCGACGACCCGCTGATCGATTTCGTGCGCGACAACGGCCTGCATGCGGTGATGGTCAACCGCGCCGACGAGAGCGGCCGCCTGCCCGCAGCGGTGAGCGACGACCGCCTGGCGATGAAGCTCGCGGTCGACCACCTCGCGGCCCTGGGCCATCGCCGCATCGCGCACCTGGCCGGGCCGCAGAACGTGCCCACCGGCGTGGGCCGCCGCCAGGGCGTGGAGCAGGCCATGCACGACCATCGCCTCAAGCCCCCGCGCGTCGTCGAGTGCGAGAGCTACAGCCGCGAGGCCGGCCGCGAGGCCATGCGCACCCTGCTGGCCAGCGGGCCGCGCCCCGAGGCGGTGGTGTGCTGCAACGACCTGGTGGCGCTGGGCGCCTACGACGTGCTGCGCGAGGCCGGGCTGCGGGTGCCGCAGGACCTTTCCATCACCGGCCACAACGACATGCCGCTGGTGGACATGGTCGATCCTCCCCTCACCACCATCCGCCTGCCGCACCGCGAACTGGGCTGGCGGGCGGCCGAGATGCTCTTCGACGAGATCGAGGGCAAGTCGCTGTCGGCGTCCACGGTGGTGCTGCGGCCGGAGCTGGTGGTGCGCGCGTCGACCGCGGCGCGCGCCACCTCATAAGCAAAAAGTGCCGCAAACGCGCGCTGCGCTTGCGGCACCAGCTATCGATTCAGTAGCAGATCAGGTGCGGATGCGGCCGTCGCCGGTGATCATCGACAGCTCCACGAACTTCGAAGCGACGTGGTTCTTCGGCGAGAAGGACACCTCGAAGCCGCCGAACTGCTGGCGGTCGATGCCTTCCAGCCCGGCGATCAGGCCCTCGCGCGAGGGTTTGCCGCCGCTGCGCTTGAGGCCTTCGACCAGCACGCGCGCGGCCAGGTAGCCCTCGATGCTGGAGAAATTCGCCTGCACCTTGCCGCCGGACTTGCGCGCGGTGTCGTTGAACTCGCGCGTGATGGCGTTGGCGCTGCTGTAGGGCGAGGGCACGACCTGCGACACGACGATGCCGGCGCCGTCCTTGCCCAGCTCGTCGGCCAGCGCCTGCGTGCCGACGAAGGACACGTTGTAGAAGGTGCCGCCGTAGCCGGCCTTGCGGGCCTCGCGGATGAAGGCCGCGCAGCTCTTGTACGCGCTGACCTGCACGATCGCGTCGGGCTTGGCCGCCACCAGCGATTTCACCGCCGCGGCGACGTCGACCGAGTTGCGCTCCACCGTCGCCGCCGCCACGGGCTTGAGCTGGTGCTGCTCCAGCGCCAGCGTCACGCCGTCCAGCCCGGCCTTGCCGTAGGCGTCGTTCTGGTGGAAGACCGCGATCTTCTTCAGGCCCAGATGGTGCAGTTGGTTCACGATCAGCGCCGTCTCGTCGTTGTACGAGGCGCGCAGGTGGAACACGTTCTTGTGGAAGGGCTCGCGCAGGCTCATGGCGCCGGTGAAGGGCGCGACGAAGGGCACCTTGTCCTTCACGGCCAGCGGCAGCGCCGCCACGCTCGTGGGCGTGCCGATGTAGCCGAAGAGGGCGAACACGTCTTCCTGGATCAGCTTCTGGGTATTGGCCACCGTGCGCTCGGGCTCGTAGCCGTCATCGAGCTGCTTGATCACCACCTTGCGCACGCCCGGCTGCGCGCCGTACTGGTCGAGGAAGAGCTTGGCGCCTTCGTAGAACTGAATGCCCAGCTGCGCGGCCGGCCCGGTGAAGGGCGCGGACTGGCCCAGCACGATCGGCGCCTCGCTCTGCGCGCGCGCCACGCCCGCGAAGCCGCCCAGCACGGAAGCGCCGGCGCCCAAGGAGAAATGTCTGCGGTTGATCATCGTAAAACCCCCTCGCGCGCTGCTCGCGCGCTCCCACTAGACTCGGCCGACCGCCCGGTGCGGACCCGCCTCGTCCCTCTTCTTGATGTTGTTGCCATGACTCCCCTGTCCAATGCCGTCGTGCGAGGGGCCTGTCCCCACGATTGCCCCGACACCTGTGCGCTCGTCACCACCGTGCAGGACGGCAGGGCCGTCAAGCTGCAGGGCAACGCCGACCACCGCCACACGGCCGGTGTGCTGTGCACCAAGGTGTCGCGCTACATCGAGCGCAACGACCACCCCGAACGACTCACCCAGCCGATGCGTCGCGTCGGCCCCAAGGGCGCCGGACGCTTCGAGCCGGTGTCGTGGGACGTCGCACTGGACGACATCGCCGATCGCCTGGCCCGGCTGAGTTGTAACAATCCAGATACGATTTTGCCTTACAGCTATGCCGGCACCATGGGTTTGGTGCAAGGCGAGTCGATGGACCGTCGCTTTTTTCACCAATTGGGCGCGTCTTTCCTCGATCGCACGATCTGTTCCACGGCGGGCGGCGACGCCATGGTCTACACGCTGGGGGGCAAGGTCGGCATGCGGGTCGAGTTCTTCGCCGAGGCGAAGCTGATCCTGATCTGGGGCAGCAATTCGATTGCGAGCAACCTTCATTTCTGGCGCCATGCGCAGGCCGCCAAGCGCGCCGGCGCACGCCTGGTGTGCATCGATCCGCGCAAGACCGAGACCGCCGACAAGTGCGACGAGCACGTCGCGCTGCTGCCGGGCACCGACGGCGCGCTGGCCCTGGCGCTGATGCACGAGCTGATCGCCCACGACTGGCTGGACCACGACTACATCGCCCAGCACACGCTGGGCTGGGAGCGCCTGCGCGAACGCGCGCTGCAATGGCCGCCCGAGCGCGCCGCTGCCGTGTGCGGCGTGCCGGTGCAGCAGATCCGCGAGCTGGCGCGCGCCTACGGCACGACGAAGCCGGCCGCGATCCGCCTGAACTATGGCATGCAGCGCGTGCGCGGCGGCGGCAACGCGGCCCGCGCCGTCGCCTGCCTGCCGGCGCTGGTGGGCGCCTGGCGCGATCGCGCGGGCGGGCTGCTGCTCAGCGCCTCGGGCCAGTTCCCGGTGGACCGTGCGGCACTGCAGCGGCCCGATCTGCTGGCCGGGCGCCGGCCGCGCACCGTCAACATGGTGCGCATCGGCGATGCGCTGCTGGGCGACGCCGACGCGCTCTCGGGCGGGCCGCCGATCGAGGCGGTCGTTGTCTACAACAGCAATCCGGTCGCGGTGGCGCCCGAGTCGGCCAAGGTGGCGGCCGGCTTCGCGCGCGAGGACCTCTTCACCGTCGTGCTCGAGCAGTTCCAGACCGACACCGCCGACTATGCCGACTACCTGCTGCCAGCCACCACGCAGCTGGAGCACTGGGACATCCACACCAGCTACGGCCACACCGACGTGCTGCTCAACCGTCCGGCCATCGCGCCGCGCGGCGAGGCGCGCAGCAACGCCTGGGTGTTCCGCGAGCTGGCGCGGCGCATGGGCTTCAACGATCCCTGCTTCCGGGACGACGACGAGGCGCTGTGCCGCCAGGCCTTCGCCCCCGGCGCCATCGACTGGGCCGCGTTGGAGACGCAGGGATTCGCCAGCGTGCCCTTGCCCGAGGCGCCGTATGCGAAGGGCGGCTTTCCCACGCCGTCGGGCCGGGTCGAATTCTTCAGCGAGCGGCTGGCCGCGCAGGGCCTGGACGGCCTGCCCGAGCACCTGCCCAACCACGAGCCGGCGGGCAGCTCCAGCGCCTTTCCGCTGGCCATGATCTCGCCGCCGGCGCGCAACTTCCTCAACAGCAGCTTCGTCAACGTGAAGAGCCTGCGCGCCATCGAGGGCGAGCCGCTGCTGGAGATCCATGCCGACGACGCGGCCGCGCGCGGCATCGCCGACGGCGCGATGGTGCGTGTCTTCAACGGCCGCGGCGAGCACCACTGCCGCGCCGAGGTCTCGTTCCGCGCGCGGCCGGGCGTGGTGCACGGCCTGGGCATCTGGTGGCGCAAGCTGGGCGTGGACGGCACCAACGTCAACCAGCTCACAAGCCAGCGCCTCACCGACCTCGGACGCGGGCCGACCTTCTACGACTGCCTGGTGCAGGTCGAACCGACGACCGCGGCCTGATCGCATGCGCCTGTTGCCGCCTGCCCGCCACGGCCGCTCGCGCTGGCGCCTTGGCGCGTTGCTGGCCGTGGTCGCGACCGTCGCCGCCCTGGCCGGCTGCGCCAATGTCGGCTACTACTGGCAGTCGGCCAGCGGCCACCTGAGCCTGATGCGGGCCGCGCGCCCGGTGCCCGACTGGCTGGCCGACCCGGCCACCTCGGCGGCGCTCAAGCAGAAGCTGGAGCTGGCGCAGCGCATCCGCCGCTACGCCTCCACGCAGCTGCACCTGCCCGACAACCGCAGCTACACGGCGTATGCCGACCTGCATCGCGGCGCGGCGGTGTGGAACGTGGTGGCGGCGCCGCCGTATTCGCTCACGCTCAAGACCTGGTGCTTCCCGATCGCCGGCTGCGTGGGCTACCGCGGCTACTACGCCGAGGCCGCCGCGCAGGCTGAGGCGAAGCAGCTGCAGGCAGAGGGACTGGAGGCTTCGGTCTACCCCGTGCCGGCGTACTCGACGCTGGGCTGGCTCGACTGGGCCGGCGGCGATCCGCTGCTGTCCACCTTCATCGGCTATCCCGAGGGCGAACTGGCGCGGCTGATCTTCCACGAGCTGGCGCACCAACTGCTGTACGTGTCGGGCGACACCGACTTCAACGAGTCCTTCGCCACCTCGGTGGAGCGGCTGGGTGGCGGGCAGTGGCTGGCCACGCAGGCCAGCCCGGCCGCGCGCGAGGAATACCAGCAGTTCGACGCCCGGCGCCGCGCCATGCGTGCACTGATGGCCGACACGCGCCGTGCCCTGGCCAACATTTATGAGTCGAAAGAGGCGAAAGCGCAGGACTGGCGGGCGGTGGATGCTATGAAAAAGGTAGCAATGGACGAGTTCCGCGCCCGCTACCAGCAGATGCGGGCCGGCTGGAGCGGCCCGCGCCATGGCGCCTACGACGCCTGGGTGGCCAACGCCAACAACGCCACCTTCGGCACCCAGGCCGCCTACGATGCGCTGGTGCCGGCCTTCGAGCAACTGTACGAGCGCGAGGGCCGCGACTGGCCACGCTTCTATGCCGCCGTGCGCCGCATCGCCGCGCTGCCCACTGCGCAGCGGCGAGCCGACGCGCTGCGCGCCGAGGCGGGCATCATGCCGGCCTCGGCGCCCGCCTCGGGCGCTTCTTCTTCATCTTCTTCTTCTTCCACCGCATCCCACGGAGAGTCCCCCGGTGCCTGACATCCAGATCGAACGCCAGCACAACCTCGGCATGGCCCGCGCGCGCGAGGTGGCCCGCCAGTGGGTCAGCCAGGCCGAGCGCGACTACGGCCTGTCGTGCACCTACGAGGAGTCGTCCGAGGCCGGCGCCTGCGACCGGGTGCACTTCAGCGGCGCCGGTGCCAGCGGCACGGTGGAGGTCACGCCGGAGCGCTTCGGCATGAACGTGCAACTGGGCTTTCTGCTCGGCAGCTTCAGCGAGATGATCGAGGAGAAGGTGTCGCGCAACCTCGACGAGCTGCTGGCCCGCGAGCGGGCGGCCGGCTGACCGGCCGGCAGCTGCCATGACCGACGCCCGATCCGGTGCCCCGCGAACGGTCAGCGGCCCGCTCGCGGGCCTGAAGGTCATCGAGCTGGGCCAGCTCATTGCCGGCCCTTTCTCGGCCCGCACCCTGGCCGATTTCGGCGCCGATGTCGTCAAGGTCGAGCCGCCGAACGAGGGTGACCCGCTGCGCAAGTGGCGCCTGCTCAAGGATGGCACGTCGATTTGGTGGCAGGCCCAATCGCGCAACAAGCGCTCGCTCGCGCTGGACCTGCGCCAGAGCGAGGCGCAAGACATCGTGCGGCGCCTGGCGGCCGAAGCCGACGTGCTGATCGAGAACTTCCGCCCCGGCGCGATGGAAGGCTGGGGCCTGGGCCCCGACGCATTGCTGGCCACCAACCCCGCGCTGGTCATGCTGCGCATCAGCGGCTACGGTCAGACCGGGCCGTACCGCGACCGCCCGGGTTTTGGCGTCGTGGCCGAGGCGATGGGCGGGCTGCGCCACCTCACGGGCGAGCCGGGCCGCGTGCCGGTGCGCGTGGGCGTGTCGATCGGCGACACGCTGGCCTCGCTGCACGGCGTGATCGGCATCCTGATGGCGCTGCAGCACCGGCACGCGACGGTGAGCGCCGAGCATCCCAAGGGCCGCGGCCAGGTGATCGACGTGGCGCTGTACGAGGCGGTCTTCAACTGCATGGAAAGCCTGCTGCCCGAGTACAGCGCCTTCGGCGCCGTGCGCGAGGCGGCCGGCAGCGCCTTGCCCGGCATCGCGCCGACCAACGCGTACCGCTGCGCCGACGGCTACGTGCTCATCGCAGGCAACGGCGACAGCATCTTCAAGCGGCTGATGCAGTGCATCGGCCGGCCCGAGCTGGCGGCCGATCCGCAACTGGCCGACAACACCGGCCGCGTGGCGCAGGTCGGCATGCTCGATGGCGCCATCGGCGAATGGGCTGCAGGACGCACCGTGGCCGAGGCGCTGGCCGCGCTGGAGGCGGCCCAGGTGCCGGCCGGCCGCATCTACACCGTGGCCGACATCGCGGCCGACCCGCACTACGCCGCGCGCGGCATGGTGCTCCCCATTCGCCTGGACGACGGCAGCGAGGTGCTGCTGCCGGGCTTCGTGCCCAAGCTGTCGGCCACGCCGGCGGGCCACAGGCGCAACGCGCCGGCGCTGGGGGCGGATACCTACGCGGTGCTGCGCGAGGTGGGGCTGAGCGAGGCGCAGATCGTGGCGCTGCGCGAGCGGGGCGTGGTCGGCTGACTGCCCCCGTCGAGTGCCTCGCTATCGAATCGATAGCGCGTTGTCCAGGTGTGGCGGCATTTCAGCCCGATTAGGTTGAGCACCCGCGACGCTTGGCAAACGCAGCCCAGCCGGCAAGCGCAGCGAAGCCCTCAGGGCACCCGCGGAACTGGCTTTGCCAGGCCGCTGGGTGCGCCCCCCTCCCGCCGAAGGCGAGAGAGGGGGGAGCCGCGAAGCGGCTTGGGGGGTGTATCAGTTCATGCGTTGCGCAGCGATTCGATCAGGTCGATGTACCTCTGCTTGGCGTCGTCCGCCGACACGCCCTTGTGGACGCTCCAGGCGTCCCATTTGGCGCGGGCCACGATGTCGCTGAAGCTGGGCTTCTTCTCGGTGTTGTCGCCCAGCGTGGCCTGCTTGTACAAGCCGTAGATCTTCAGCAGCGTCGGGTTGTCGGGGCGGGCGGGCAGCAGCTTGGAGTTGGCTTCGGCGGCTTCGAAACGGGCCTGGAGGTCGGGGGAAGACATGGCGTGCAGGGAGCGAGTGGGAGGAAGGTCCCCATTGTGACCGCCTGCGAACGATCGTTCTTTTTTTTTGCCCTTGGCGGCCGGTCTGGCTTGCGGGGCGATCAGTCCCTCAGGCCGGCGCGCGCCAGTTCCACGTCGAGGCGCTCGCGCGCGTCCTGCGGCTCGAGGGCGGCGGCGCGCTCGTACAGGCGCGTCGCCTCGGCCAGGCGGTCATCGCCCTCCAGGACCAGCAGGGCGCGGGCGTGCTCGATGAGGCCGGTGGGTGAGTCGGGATGCAGTTCCAGGCCGCGGGCGAACAGGGCGCGCGCGGTGTCGGCCCGCACGCCGTAGGTCATGCGTCCGACCAGCGGGCCCACCTTGTCGATCACCTCGGCATGGAAGGCGCCGAGGGCGAAGTGCGCGTCCGCATGGCGCGGCTGCAGGGCGATGATGCGTTCCAGCGCGTCCTTGAGCCTGTTGCCCAGGCCCTGGGCCAGGGCGCGCGCCACGCTCACCGCCTGCGCGTAGCGCCCCAGCGCGTAGGCCTGCCAGTACAGCGCCTGGCAGTCGTCCGGCGCGGCGGCGGCTCGGGCGCCGGCGTGCTCGGCCACCTGGCGGAAGAGGGCGAGGCGCACGCTCTCGCGCGGCTCGACGTAATTGGCGTAGATGGCGGTCGCCTGGTCGACCAGGCCCTGGCCAGCGTCGCCCAGCGCCTGCGCCTCGGTCACGGCCCGCGCGAAATCGCCGTTGTGGTAGCTGGCCCAGGCGCGGGCGAGTGCGTCGCTGGCGGGCGGCGGGCCGATCTGTCCGGCATGCAGCCGGGCCCAGTGCGCCCGCACGCTTTCCGGGTCGAAATGCGGCAGGTCGGTGAAGGGCAGTGCCACCCAGCCGTGCGTTTCCAGCGCCATCGGCGCACGGCCGCCTGCGGGTGAATGCGGGGAGGTCTGGGGAACCTGCATCGGGATGGTGCGTTCTTGCATCAGGCGGTCAGTGCGGCATCTTCACCTGCATCCATCGTGCCCAGCGTCAGCAGATGTTGCTGCTGGGCAGGCGCCAGGTAGGGGGTGAGCAGCTGCAACGTGTGCCGGCTGGCGCGCATCAGCGACTCCTCGGCGTGCTCGGGCTCCAGCGCCTCACGCGGGTTGCCCACGTACTCGTAGCTGAGCCAGTAGGTCACCAGCACCACCATGCTGCGCGCCAGCAGGTCGGCCTCGGCAGGGTCGATGCTCAGGTGGCCGGCCTCGGCCATGCGGCCGAGCAGGGTGCGCAAGGCGGTCTGCTTGCTGCGCAGCACCTGCTGGAAGCGTGTTTCCAGGTGCCGGTTCTTGCTCAGCAGGTCGTTGAGGTCGCGGTAGAGGAAGCGGTAGCGCCAGATCAGCTCGAACAAGCGGTGCAGGAAGGCGCCGGCCTGCCCGATGTCGCGCACGCCCTGTGCGTCCTCCAGCACCTCGCCGAGCTCGTGCTCGTAGGCCTCATGGAGCCGGTTGATGAGGGCGTCCTTGGCCGGGTAGTGGTAGTACAGGTTGCCGGGGCTGATGCCCAGCTCGGACGCGATCAGGGTCGTCGACACGTTCGGCTCGCCGAAGCGATTGAACAGGTCGAGCCCCGTTTCGAGGATGCGTTGCGCGGTGCGTCGTGGTGCCTTCTTGGCCATGCGGGGCCTCAAGGGTGTCTCTTGAGGCCACTCTAGCGCAAGAGCGGCGCAATGCCGTGCTGCAGTGCGGCACGGAATCGCGAAGTCAGTCTTCCTTGCTGACGGGGATCTGGTAGCCGTGGTGCTTGAGCAGGGCGTGCTGGCGGGCCGATTCGAGGTCGGAGGCGACCATGCTCTGCACCATCTCGTCGAGCGTGATCTCGGGCACCCAGCCCAGTTCCTGCTTTGCCATCGCCGGGTCGCCCAGCAGCGTCTCGACCTCCGCGGGACGGAAGTAGCGCGGGTCGACCGACACCAGCACATCGCCCGGCTTGACCGCCGGGGCGGCATCGCCCGAGACGCTGCGCACCACGGCCTGCTCGTCGACGCCCTGGCCGACGAATTCCAGCGTGATGCCCAGGGCCTTGGCCGTCTTGTCGATGAACTCGCGCACCGAGTACTGCACGCCGGTGGCGATCACGTAGTCCTTAGGCGTGTCCTGCTGCAGCATCATCCACTGCATGCGCACGTAATCCTTGGCATGGCCCCAGTCGCGCAGGGCGCCGAGGTTGCCCATGTACAGCCGCTGCTCGAGGCCCTGGGCGATGTTGCACAGGCCGCGCGTGATCTTGCGGGTGACGAAGGTCTCGCCGCGGCGCGGGCTCTCGTGGTTGAAGAGGATGCCGTTGCAAGCGTACATGTCGTACGCCTCGCGGTAGTTCTTGGTGATCCAGTAGGCGTAGAGCTTGGCGACGCCGTAGGGGCTGCGCGGGTAGAAGGGCGTGCTTTCCTTCTGGGGAATTTCCTGCACCAGGCCATACAGCTCGCTGGTGCTGGCCTGGTAGAAGCGCGTCTTCTTCATCAAGCCCAGCAGGCGCACGGCCTCGAGCAGGCGCAGCGTGCCGATGGCGTCGACGTCGGCCGTGTATTCCGGCGCCTCGAAGCTCACCGCCACGTGGCTCTGAGCGCCGAGGTTGTAGATCTCATCTGGCTGCACCTGCTGCACGATGCGCGTCAGGTTGCTGGTGTCGGTCAGGTCGCCGTAGTGCAGGTGCAGGCGGCGCTCCTTCTCGTGCGGGTCCTGGTAGAGGTGGTCGATGCGGCTGGTGTTGAACGAGGAGGCACGGCGCTTGATGCCGTGGACTTCGTAGCCCTTCTCGAGCAGGAGTTCCGCGAGATAGGAGCCGTCCTGGCCCGTGATACCGGTGATGAGTGCTTTTTTCGAGGTCATGCTGGCGTGGCCGTGCTGGTCAGGAATTCTTGGTACGTGGTACGGATGCCGTCGGGCAGCGAGATGCTGGCTCGCCAGCCGAGCGCGCCAAGGCGCGAGACGTCGAGCAGCTTGCGGGGCGTGCCGTCCGGCTTGCTGGTGTCGTAGTCGATCTCGCCCTCGTAGCCGACCACGTCGGCCACCAGGCGCGCGAGTTCGGCGATCGTGACGTCGCTGCCGCAGCCCACGTTGATGTGGCTGCTCATCGGCGACGTGGCGGTGGCGTAGGTGGCCGGGTCGAGGTTCATCACGTGCACGCAGGCGGCCGCCATGTCGTCGACATGCAGGAACTCGCGCCGCGGCGTGCCGGTGCCCCAGATGGTGACCCTGGGCGCGCCGGACTCGCGCGCCTCATGGAAGCGGCGGATCAGCGCGGGCAGCACGTGGCTGTTCTGCGGGTGGTAGTTGTCGCCGGGCCCGTACAGGTTGGTCGGCATCACGCTGCGGAAATCCGTGCCGTGCTGGCGGTTGTAGCTCTCGCACAGCTTGATGCCGGCGATCTTGGCGATGGCGTAGGGCTCGTTGGTGGGTTCGAGCTTGCCGGTGAGCAGCGAATCCTCGGCGATCGGCTGTTCGGCCATCTTGGGATAGATGCAGCTTGACCCGAGGAACAGCAGCCGCTTCACGCCGCTGCGCCAGGCTTCGTGGATCACGTTGGCCTGGATCATCAGGTTGTCGTAGATGAAGTCGGCCGGGTAGGTGTTGTTGGCATGGATGCCGCCCACGCGCGCCGCCGCCAGGTAGACGGCGTCGGGCTTCTCGGTTTCGAAGAAGGCGCGGACCGCCGCCGGATCGGTCAGGTCCAGCTGCGCATGGGTGCGCGTGACGAGTTCGACGCCGGCATCGCGCGCCAGCGCACGGGCGATGGCGCCTCCGACCATGCCGCGATGGCCGGCGATGTAGATCTTCTTGAATGTCATGGCGTCTGTGGGCAAAACCTGGGTTGACCGGCTAGCCGCCCTTGGCGGGCCGCTGAAGGGGGGCGACGCGGCCGTAGGTGTCCTCGTAGCGCACGATGTCGTCCTCGCCGAGGTAGCTGCCGGACTGGACTTCGATCACCTCGAGCATCACCTTGCCCGGGTTCTCGAGCCGGTGCACGGTGCCCAGCGGGATGTAGACGGATTCGTTCTCCTGGACCAGCAGCGTCTCGTCGCCACGCGTCACCTTGGCCGTGCCCCTGACGACGATCCAGTGCTCCGCGCGGTGGTGGTGCATCTGCAGCGACAGCTTCGCGCCCGGCTTGACCGTCAGGCGCTTGACCTGGAAGCGCTCACCGTTGTCCACGCTGTCGTAGGCGCCCCATGGGCGGGCCACGCGGCGGTGCTGGGTGGCTTCGCTGTGGCCGTTGGCCGCGAGCAGGGCCACCACGTCCTTGACCTGTTCGACGCAGTCGGTGCGCGCGACCAGCACGGCATCCTGCGTGTCGACGATCACCAGGTCTTCGGTGCCCAGGGCGACCACCGGCCGAACGGGGGCGTGTACGAAAGTGTTGGACGCCTGCAGCAGGACGGCATGCCCCGAGGCGCGGTTGCCACCCGCATCCGCCGGCTGGAGTTGCGCCACGGCGTTCCAACTGCCGACGTCGCTCCAGGCGCCGGCGAAGGGAATCACCGCCACCTTGTCGTGCTTCTCGAGCACGGCGTAGTCGATGCTGTCGCTGCGGCAGGCTTCGAAGGCCACGGCGTCCAGCCGGACGAACGAGCCGTCCGGCTTGCGGCCGGCCACCGCCTTCTGGCAGGCGGCCAGGATGTCCGTTGCATGGGTGCGCAGTGCGTCGATGAGGGTGCCCGCGCGCACCAGGAAGATGCCGGCATTCCAGAGGTAGCCGCCGTCGAGCAGCATGGCTTGCGCGCGTTCGGCCGGGGGCTTTTCGACAAAACGGGCCACCGTGCGGCCGGCCTGTCCATCGAGGTCGACCCCCGGCTGGATGTAGCCGTAGGCCGTGCTTGGAAAGGTCGGGACCACCCCGAAAGTCACGATGTAGCCGGCCTGCGCCGCCTCCACGCCCTGGCGCACGGTGCGGGCGAACAGGTCGGCGTCCGGCACGTGGTGGTCTGCAGGGGCGAAAAGCAGCAGGTCGTCGGGCGCCGCAATCAGCGCAGCCACCGCCATCGCAGCGGCCGTATTTCGGCCGACCGGTTCGAGCACCTGCTGGCCGTTCACACCCGCGGCGTCCATGGCCTCCTGCACCAGGAAACGATGTTCTTCCGACGCCACGCAGTCGACCTGCGGGCCAACATGTATCAGGCGCTCGAGCGTGAGCTGCAGCAGGCTCTTGTTGCCCACCAGTGGCACGAACTGTTTGGGCAGGGCCTTGCGCGACAGCGGCCAGAGGCGCGTCCCACTGCCGCCGCACAAGACGATGGGGCGGATGGCGGCGCCCGGCGACGCCGCTCGAGAGTCAGTGACAGTATTCATGGCTAGAAGTTGCGCTGAGAGCCTAAATGTAAAACAAAAGGATTCATGATTGGGTGAAAGAGTTGGCGGATTCCGGCGCTGGAGTTCCCCAAGCACAAGCCGCGCCGACTCTACATACTGTGCAAGACGCCACGTTTCGACACATGTAACGGATGGGATAATCCTTTCGCGCCATGAAATGGCGGATTCAACGACACACAGGGAACCCCATGATCCTGGTTACCGGCGGCGCGGGCTTTATCGGCGCCAATTTCGTTCTCGACTGGCTGGCAGGCAGCACGGAAGCAATTGTCAACCTCGACAAGTTGACCTACGCAGGCAACCTCCAGACGCTGGCGTCCGCGGCAGACAACCCGCGCCACGTGTTTGTGCAGGGCGACATCGGCGATACCGCCCTCGTGGCCCGCCTCATGGCCGAGCACCGGCCGCGCGCGGTCGTGAACTTCGCCGCCGAATCACATGTGGACCGGTCCATCCACGGTCCTGAAGACTTCGTGCAGACGAATGTGTTGGGCACGTTCCGTCTGCTCGAGGCAGTGCGTGGCCATTGGGCCAGCCTGCCCCAGGCCGAAAAGGCCGCCTTCCGGTTTCTGCATGTGTCGACCGACGAGGTGTACGGCACGCTCTCGGCCACCGACCCGGCCTTCACCGAAACCAATCGCTACGAGCCCAACAGCCCCTATTCGGCGAGCAAGGCGGCCAGCGACCATCTGGTCCGGGCGTGGCACCACACCTACGGGCTCCCGGTCCTCACGACCAACTGTTCCAACAACTACGGGCCTTATCACTTCCCCGAGAAGCTCATCCCGCTGATGATCGTCAATGCGCTGGCCGGAAAGTCGCTGCCCGTGTACGGCGACGGCATGCAGGTGCGCGACTGGCTCTACGTCAAGGACCACTGCAGCGCCATCCGGCGCGTGCTGGAAGCTGGCAAGCTCGGCGAGACGTACAACGTCGGCGGGTGGAACGAGAAACCGAACATCGAGATCGTGCGCACGGTCTGCGCGCTGCTCGACGAACTCAAGCCGCGTGCCGATGGCAAGCCCTATGCCGAGCAGATCACCTACGTCACCGACCGACCGGGGCACGACCGTCGCTACGCGATCGATGCACGGAAGCTTGAGCGTGAATTGGGCTGGAAGCCCGCGGAGACTTTCGAGTCGGGAATCCGCAAGACCGTCGAGTGGTACCTCGCCAACGGCGAGTGGGTGCGCAACGTGCAAAGCGGCTCGTATCGCGATTGGGTGAGCAAGCAGTACGGCGGCGCGGTCCCGGCATGAAGGTCCTTCTTTTCGGGAAGGGCGGCCAGGTCGGTTGGGAACTTCAGCGGAGTCTGGCGCCGCTGGGCGACTTGGTGGCCCTGGACTTCGACAGCACGGAGTTTCATGCAGACTTCAGCCGTCCGGAGGCCCTGGCGGACACGGTCAAGGCGGTACGTCCTGACGTCGTCGTCAATGCCGCGGCCCACACGGCCGTCGACAAGGCCGAGAGCGAGCCTGACCTGGCCCGGGCCTTGAACGCGACGAGCCCCGGCGTTGTCGCCGAAGCGGCGCGGCAGGTCGGCGCGCTGATGGTGCACTATTCGACCGACTACGTGTTCGATGGCAGCGGCGAGCGGCCTTGGCGGGAGGACGACGCGACGGGCCCGCTCAGCGTGTACGGGCGGACCAAGCTCGAAGGCGAGCAACTCGTGGCGGCTGCCGGCCCGCGCCATCTCATCTTTCGTACCAGTTGGGTGTACGCGGCGCGGGGCGGCAACTTTGCGAAGACGATGCTGCGGCTGGCCAGGGAGCGAGACCGCCTGACTGTGATCAACGACCAGTTCGGTGCGCCCACCGGCGCTGAGTTGCTTGCAGACGTGACGGCGCACGCCATTCGCGACACCCTGCGGGTGCCCGAGAAGGCGGGGCTTTACCACCTCGTGGCGGGCGGTGTGACCTCGTGGCACGGCTACGCGCGCTTCGTCCTCGAGCAGGCGGCGGCCGCTGGCACTGCGCTCAAGGCGGGGCCGGATGCGGTCGACCCGGTGCCCACCAGCGCCTTTCCGACGCCAGCCACACGGCCCACCAATTCGCGGCTGGATACCACCAAGTTGCAGGAGGCATTCGGCCTTCGCTTGCCTGAGTGGCAGCACGGTGTTGCGCGCATGCTGCGCGAAGTGCTCTGAGTTTTGGCGCCTGCGCCGACACGAGCTCGGGCAGCCGAGTCTCATATCCAAGGAGGAATTCGATGACACAACGCAAAGGCATCATCCTGGCGGGCGGATCGGGCACGCGCCTTCATCCCGCCACGCTGGCGATCAGCAAGCAACTGCTGCCCGTGTATGACAAGCCGATGATCTACTACCCGCTCAGCACCCTGATGCTGGGCGGCATGCGAGACATCCTGATCATCAGCACGCCGCAGGACACGCCGCGCTTCCAGCAACTGCTGGGGGATGGCAGCCAGTGGGGCATCAATCTGCAATATGCCGTGCAGCCCAGCCCGGATGGGCTTGCGCAAGCGTTCATCATTGGTGAGAAATTTCTGGATGGTGCGCCCAGCGCATTGGTGCTCGGGGACAACATCTTCCATGGCCACGATCTTGCGCTGTTGCTCAAGAATGCCGATTCCCAGCCAGACGGCGCGACGGTGTTCGCATACCACGTGCACGACCCAGAGCGTTACGGCGTCGTGGCTTTTGACGAAGCCGGCAAGGCGAGCAGCATCGAGGAAAAGCCTGCCAAGCCCAAGAGCAGCTACGCCGTCACGGGTCTCTACTTCTACGACAGCGCCGTCACTCAGATCGCCAAATCGGTGAAGCCAAGCCCGCGAGGCGAACTGGAAATCACGGCGGTCAACGAAGCCTACCTGCAGTCCGGCCGCCTCAACGTGCAGATCATGCAGCGGGGCTACGCGTGGTTGGATACGGGCACGCATGAAAGCTTGCTCGAAGCAGGCCAGTTCATCGCGACCTTGGAACACCGTCAGGGCCTCAAGATTGCTTGCCCCGAAGAAATCGCGTGGCGCGCGGGCTGGATCGATGCCGAGCGGGTTGCCAAGCTGGCAGCGCCGTTGAGCAAGAATGGTTACGGGCAGTATTTGCTACGGACGTTGAAGGAAGGCGGTGCGCGATGAATGTCATTTCCACAGCCATCCCAGAGGTACTGATTCTTGAGCCGAAGGTTTTTGGTGACGCGCGCGGCTTCTTCATGGAAAGTTTCAACCAGCGAACTTTTGAAGAAGTAGTCGGCGGGAGCGTGCAGTTCGTTCAGGACAATCATTCCCGTTCGGGCAAGGGAGTTCTGCGCGGCTTGCACTATCAAATACAGCAGCCGCAAGGAAAATTGGTTCGAGTCACGAGAGGCGCCGTCTACGACGTCGCAGTGGATATTCGGCGGTCCTCGCCTACCTTTGCCCAATGGGTAGGCGTTGAGCTCAGCGAGGCCAACCATCGCCAACTCTGGGTGCCTGCGGGATTCGCACACGGTTTCTTGGTGCTCAGCGACACTGCTGACTTCCTGTACAAGACCACCGATTACTACTCGCCGATTCACGAGCGGTCGCTTGCTTGGAACGACCCCCAATTGAATATTGGATGGCCAGAGCTCGGCGCTGCTGTCCAACTGTCTGGCAAGGATCAGGCAGCGCGCTTATTGGCAGAGGCTGATCTGTTTGACTAAGCGCCTCGTTGGGAACCGTGCGCATGCGGTTTCCCGACGCCAGCTCACTGGGTCAGAGTGTGCGATGGCATCCCTCGTGGTGCCCATTCGAAGGCGTGATTGCCTACCTCAGCCGCCGCAATGCAGCGCGCGCTAGCCTGAGGAACTGGAAGGTGAGAATCATGTGGCCAACCCGCATGGCGCGCCACGTCCACCGGGCGCGGCGCGGGTGCAAGCGAGACCAGCGGTCCACCCATCCCGCCAGTGGGTGGCGTGACTGAAGGTCATCTTGCAGTTGGCTCTTGATGTGCGCTTGTTGCTCGGAGAGAACACGTTGCCGCACCAGTTGCTTGTGCTGGTTTGCAAGCTTGCGCAACGACTCTTCCAACTGAGCTGCCAAGGCGGCGTTCGCTTCTTCGAGAGACGCGAGTTGGAATTCAAAAGCGCGTCCTCTTTCGTCCGCAGCTCTCGCTTCGTTGGCTCGGCACTCGAGGACTTGAGCCTCACGGGCCGCGCGCTCGTTGACGATGACCACCTCTAGCGCGGATTTAGCTTCTTGCGCAACCCGAAGCTGGCCTTCTAACGCTTCACGATCTCTTCCGAAATCGAAGCTATCGCTCGCTGCACGTCCCAGCCTGCTATAGGCCGTACGTACCATGGCTTGCGCATCAGTGTCCAACGAAGCAGCAAACAGCGGTTCAATCCCTTGCGGCATTTCGTTGCCCGCGAGCATCACACCGAGTCCATGCCCATGGACGAACTCAAAGTTTGGATGTGCGGCCTTCAGTTCCTCCCACAGCTTCCAGACACCAAAACCATCGCGCCGAACATTGGTGTCGTGGAAAAGGACGATGGCACGCGATGACAACTTGGGCCGCCAAGTCTCGAAATCGTGACGCACGTCCTCATAACCATGACGCCCATCAATGTGCAAGAGATCAATCGTTCCGTCTGGAAAATAGGGCAGTGCTTCGTCGAAGGTTGAGCGAATTAGCGTGGCAACATCGGAGTACTCTTCGTTGCGCACTCGTGACACTGACGCATAGATGTCGTCGTTATAGAAGCCGGCATGCTCGTCACCTCTCCACGTATCGACCGCATAGCAGGCGGTGGACAGTCCCAAGCTTTTTACCGCTTGGCACATCGCAAAAAAGGAGTAGCCGTTGTGCGTGCCCAACTCAACAACGGTTCGGGGACGCAAGGCGTTTATGAGCCAGAAGGCGAACGCGCCGTGCTCGACCCAGGCCGACCACACCAGATGTTGGGGCCTCCAGAAAGAAGCGATAGAAAGGCAGTGCGCTCCGATCGAAGGCAGGCGGGAAGCTGGCGTGGCGTTCATTGTGTTAACTCAGTAGGTGCTTCGACGGCCCGCAGAATTTGCTCAGCGAACTGGTCCCATCCATAACGAACGTGGACATGCTCGGCTGCCGCATCTGCGAGTGCGGCGTAGCGCTTGGTGTCCCGCGCAAGATCGACCGCTTCCTGAAGCGCGTCATCCCACTCATGCGCGCGGGCCAGTGCCCCCGTCTCGCCGGGGACGATCGCCGCTGCAAAAGTCGACGTCGGCGTCGCAACTGTCCATGTGCCGACTGCGGCTGCCTCGAAAAACTTGAGCTCAGATTTGCAGTTGGTGAACGTGTTGTCTTGAAGTGGTGCGATGTTGATCTCCACCTCCGCAATGGACCGTTGCAGGGCTATGTAGTTCATATGAGGCACGATTTCTACGCGCGCCTTGTGCCGGCTAAGTGCGCCCGCTTCGTCCAGATAGCCGGCGATTCGCACTGTCACGGCCGCGTCGCGATCTAACAGACGGGCCAAGGCAGGCGCTGCGACAGCGAAGTCCTTGCGATGCGTAGGCGACCCACTAAAGTATCCAATAGTGATGTGCCGGTCGCGGCGCCATCCGCGGCTGCGTTTGGCCTCAAGCAGTTGGCGCGAGAAAGCTTGCTGATCGCGATTAAGGAAGTTGGGCACAACCGATGTCGGCATTCCGGCGAATGCTTCGCCCATGCGTGCCGCCAGAAATGGGTTGGTGGTGATACCCGCCTGGGCGCGGTTCCCTGTTGCGGCGAGCCGTCCCATGTAGCTGTACCAAGCGTCCCAGACGGCGTGCGACTCGGTATCCAATGCTAGTGAATCCATCACCAGAGGCGCGTACCGAACGTCGAATACAAGATCATCACTGTCGAACAATATCCGGGTGCCAACACGTTGTGCGAGGCGAATAATTCGGTCCAACGCCGCGCCATATTGGAATCGAGTAATGACGATCGCGTGAAGCAGTGGAATCAGATGATGGATGTGATCAAGCTCGTCACCACTAAACCAAGTGGCAGCGGCGCGACACTGAGGATCGCGGTTCAATCCTTCCACCATGTTGAAGACGCGGTATCGAAACGTGCTGGTGTCAGGATTTAAATATAGCCAAGCAATGCGGCATCGGCGCGCAAGCACTTCGTCGATGCGTGGCCGCAACGGTGTATCCCAAGGCACCCGCGCTGCAATCGGCGGTTGTGGCAAGTCAAGAAACATGTCGCTTGAGCCCCCCGGAAAATTGCAGCTCCAACTGGTCGATAACCGGTTGGAGCGCCGTGGACCAACTGCGTTGAATCGCATCATTTGCTCTGTTTGACCTTCGCAGCTCACGTTGCGAAGCCAACGCAGCAAGAGCGGCCAAACCACTCCTCAGGCTGTTTAAATCTGCGTCTGCCATCAGGATATTTTTTGAGTAGGCAGAAAGGTCGGTTTTCACTCCTTGGCGGTTGGTTAAAACCGCCACGCCTGCCGCTGCCATATCGAGCGGGGGATAGGACGGATGGGGTGTGTCCATTAGCACGAACGCCGCGTCCATCCCTGCAGCGAAACGTTGGTACTCTGTCCAGTCCAGGCCCTCGACGATCTCGGGCTTAACGCCCCTTGGTAGAACAAATGCAGGAGTATCCTTTCCGACAAAATAGAATTGCCATTGATCAGGGTCTAATATGCCACGCTCGATTGCGTCGCAAAGAGCCATTGCTCCCCTCCAAAATAGATTGCGCAGGTTGTGGGGGCGCGAATAGAAGAACAGGCGCAACTTGTGTCCTTCGCCGTGGGGGGGATGGGACGCTGCGGACACAAAAGCTGGCTCAAACCATGTAGCACGCGCTGCCAGCCCAGGTACCGCATGAGGACCCACGGTCAGGTGCGAGTGAAGTAGCTGAGTGTTAACGACGGTCGATAGGCCGGGAGTCGCGAGAGTTTCGGCGCACAAAAGTCGGTCGTCGCCATGTGGATAAAACATGCGTTCGTCCTCTTGGAGGAGGTAGATGACGCGGTTCGTCGGAACTGAGCGCAGGGTGGCATAGGTGCTCCACCATGACGTGGTCAATATCAGATCGACGGGTCCCATCTCTACCGTGACGCTCCCATCCAACGGGGCATGAACTGTTTCGAACGCTCCTGCAAGCTCCAGACCATTCGCGCGCAGAACGGCTGTCAGCGCTCGGGCATCTGGCGGGTCGGTCCGGGTGATTAAACGCAGGGTAGCGTCCAGGCGATTCGCGAGCAGAGTGGCAAGGATCAATGCAGTACCGACGCCTCCAAATAGCTGTGAGGGAGATACGCTGTCTGTCACGACGTTTACCCGCGGTCGGGTGGCAGGTACGCTGAAGGTAAGCAAGGGGCGCAACGCAGGCCAGCGCTGCTCGAACAGTTGTAAGAGGGATGGCAGAAGCGGTTGTGCGCGCGCCGCTGTTCTTCCCTCATGGCGTCCATAACGCAAATAGTGCAACAGCGGATTGAGTCCCAAAGCGGCGACATCTTGATGTCGGCGCAAATAGTCCGATGTAGAGAAGGACTCGCTGGGATCGCGTCCTTCTTTCACCCCCGAACTAAGATAGTGGCCCAATGGATCGAGGCCAGCGGCGGCAACATCTGGATAGCGAGCGAGATAGTACTCCGGGTCGAAGAGTCCGCTTTTGAGCACCAACTCATGGTCTTCATCGCTGGCTGGCACGATCGGCGACACCGCAGGCGCCGCCACTATTGGCTCCCGCATGTCGACACCTGTATCCCTTCCTTCGGCAAGTCCGCAACGCAGGAAGTGCACCAACGGATTCAGGCCCTGCGCGGCAACATCGGGATATAGCTCAAGGTAGCCGGTAGTGGAAAAGTCGGGGCTCGGGTCACGTCCTTCTTGTGCTCCGCATCCAAGGTAGTGCGAGATGGGATCGATCGCTCCCGCCGCGACGTCGGGGTTGCGCGCCAAGTAATATGCCGGATCAAAGAATGCCGAACGCCGGAGCAGGTCGGCGTCGGAAGTGAGGTTGTCCAATTCAGCACTCATGGTGAGATCAAGTCAGGTCTTTGTGTCGCCACTTTGGGCCGGCGCCTCATCTGCTCCGAGACGGGCGAACGATGTAGTAGGGGAACATTCGTAGCGTCGATACCAGCCCCATGGTACCGGGTGACACAGAGTCGCTTGGCGCTTGGATATAGGTGGAGTTTGCACAAGCGTACAGACTGTGCCGTTGCTCGCTGCCGTCCATCGCCATCAGGGCGACCGGTGCGCCTTGGCTGGACGTGGCGCAGAGCATCGGTCAGCGCCTTAGGCTGGGTGGCCGTGTGGAAGCCGTACTACGCTTCGCCGGGCCCGCGACTGGCAGGCGCTCATGGGGCGGCGGCTCTGCCGAAACACAACTGGTTCACAGCGGTTTCCAGCATCGCTAGCGGCCCCTCCCAAGGCGTCGCGTTTGCTTGACGAGGCTGTGGCGGGTTCAGCCCGAGTTCCACAATCTTCGCCGCCTGCAGGGATGTCTCGCTGGCCGTGAAGATTGGAAAGGTCCGATGGACCGGAATATCCGACGCCACGACACCCAGGCCCATAGCCAAAGCTTGGCCAATTCCCAGGTTATAGCCCTCCCACCGCGAAAAGTTTGCGTAGACATCGGCGCAGCAGTACATATCGAGCATCTCGACGTCGGTCACGTTGGCGAAGACCCTCAGACCACGCTGCTCCATCTCCTGCACGTCCTTCGCCGTGCCTTTGCCAACCAGAGCGAAGACAAAACGCTCCCCGACGTCCGCGAACTCGTTCAAGAGGCGGTCTCGCACCGCGCAGTATTCGTCAATTCCCTTGTAGTAGCGTTCGGCGGCATGAAAGCGACAGACATTGAGTACGACGATAGTGCCGTCATCGAATCCCAGTCGTGCCCTGACCTGGGCCCGGCGTTCCACCATCGAACAATCCCACTGCGCAAGGTGCGTATTTCCCAGCGGGATGACACCCATATTGTCATGGCCCGACTCGTCTCGGGTGGCCTCTGAGTTGGCGTAGAGCGCGTCGGCCATCTCCAGGCAGAATGCCTTTTCGTCTAGTTCCGCGTTGCGTGCCTCGGCATCGGGGAATAGTTCTGGCGGCGGTTCGCCATGATCGTAGGCCAGGGTCTTGATCTGCGTGCCCAGCCAGCGCATGGTCGAAAAATATGGCGGCGTATGCATGATGACGCAGTCCACGCCATGCTGCACTGCGTAGATCGCTGCCTGCTGCGGCGATTCGAGATAAGCGCGTCTGCAGCCCGGGTACGCGAAGTCGCTGGCGCTGAAGGGGCCACCCAGGATGACATCATGGCCCAGGCTCGCCAGATGTCGGGCGTGTATGTCTACAACTACCGCGACACCGTGTCCGATCTGATGGGTGATGCTTAGGATGAGGATGCGCATGCATCCCGAACTCTCCCGGCGGAAAGCATGCCAGGGCTTGAAGGTGCGTGGCGGGTAGGCGAGCTGATACGTGCGTTCGAAGCTAAGGTTGTCGCTGTAATAGGGGTCGCTCTTGAAGAGGTCGCGATAGCGGCTACGTGCATAGCGCGCCTCGCGACGGAAGAGAGCCTTTTTGGCATCGGTATCGTCAAGGCCTCGAGACTTGGACTCGAAGTGAATCAGCGCCGGCTGATGGACATAGACATTGCGCGCGCCGGTTGCCAGGGCGTCCATGCAAAGCAATGTGTCATTGAACGCGACAGCCAGATCTTCGTTAAAGCCACCCAAATCGTCGAATAGCTTCCTGCGCATCATCAAGCACGCGCCAGTGACTGCTGAAATCGCATGCGTTGTGTTGCTTAGCCCGAGGTAGCCAGGCGCGTCGGCCGCTAGGTTATGGTGCGCGTGGGCCGCGACGCCTTGCACTCCGAGAACAACGCCGCCGTGCTGCACGGTCATGTCCGGATAAAGCAGTTTTGCGCCTACAGCTCCCACGGTGGGCTTGATGGCGTGGAACGCCAGCCGGCGCAGCCAAGCTGGATCGTGGACCACGACATCGTTGTTCACAAAGGCCAACAGCTCTCCGCTGGTGACTGCCACCGCGAGATTGTTGAGCCGCGCGTAGTTGAATCTACGAGGGTGACCCTGCCTCGATTTCACGTACAGCAGGAAGTTGATAACTTCAGAGGTACGGAGAATCGAAATGAGAGAAGGCAAGCTGCCCAAGAGGCAGTACACACAGGAGTTCAAGGCTGAGGCTATCAGGCTCGCGGCGTCGGTAGGAGGGC
>NZ_QPIB01000034.1 GCF_003671765.1 Xenophilus sp. E41
CAGGCCAGGCTGGACATCGTCGATTGGATCGAAGGCTGGTACAACCGCCAGCGCTTGCACTCGGCCAACGGCTTCCTGCCCCCAGTGATCTGGGAGAGCACCCGCTTGGCTGCATGACTTGATGTACGTGGAAACGAGGCAGGGTCACAGGGCTTGGCTCGATGCATCGCAATGGCGAGCGATGTCTATCCAATTGCAGGCCCGCGCTGCCGCCCAATCTCCCATGACACCCCACCGCCGCGCGCAGTGGCCGCAAGCTGCTGCCCCAGCCGTTGCTCGATTACTGGCCTCCATGGCACCAAGCTGAAACCCATACCGTCATCGAGCATGGCGTAGCGTCCGCTGACGTAGTTCTCCAGCCCCTCGGCTTCGAGCCGGTCAAGCTGCCGGAACAGCTTGCCCATGTCCTCGTCGCTGATCAGGTGGGTGGCCTTGCCGTTAGGGAACATCGGCACGTGGCGGCAGGGGTTCGTGCCGTCGGGCCGGTAGCCCCAGACCTCGGCCAGGTTGAACATCTTGCGCATCACGCTGAAAGCACGGTTGCCCTCGGCGGGCTTGTGGGCCATCTTCTTCATGGCTGCGGCCACGTCCGGCCGCTTCACGTCCTGCACCTTCATGCGACCCAGCATCGGGACGATGCAGCGGTCGATGACGCCCTGATAGCCGCGGCGGGTGCTGGGCTTGTTGCGCTGCTTAGAGTGGTCCTCCATGAACTTCACGCAGAGTTCCTTGACCGTGAGCGCCTTGCGCGCCTCGGCCTTGTCGGCGCCGGGGTCGCCGCCCCGGCGAACCTGGGCCAGCCACTCCTGAGCCAGCGAGCGGGCCTGCTCGACGGTCAGTTCACCGTAGAGGCCCAAGGCCGGTTTGCGCCGCTCGCCGGCATTGGTGCGGTACTGAAGCATGAACACCTTGCGGCCCGCCGGCGTAACCTTGCACAGGAAGCCGGGGACCAGGGTGTCGCGCAGCTCGACGGCCTGCGCTTGAGGTTGTGCCGCATCGACAGCGGACTTTGTGAGCTTGATCTTTGCCATGATGACTCCTTGAACGACCCCGGTTCCAGGGGCCACGTGGGAGCCACGCGGCAGGAAACTGGGTCAAGTTTCGGAAAGCACCGGCATATGATGGACGCGCCTAAGTTGTTGATAAACCTAGTAGAGCGGGCTCGGGCGTAGTCCAGCGAAGGACGGTGCGGGAGTCATGGTGAAATGGAAAAAGGCCAGCACGCAGCAGCGCACTGCCATCGCTCAACTGCGGCGCGAGTTGGCCGTGCTGCAGAAGGCCCTCAAGGAGGGCCAACGCCTCGCGGCCGCCCAGGCGCGCGCCGCGGGCCGTGCGTCGCCAACTACCAAAGCCGTCGGCAACATCGCTGACGATGGCACGCCTCGGCGCTTCAGCGCCAAGCGCCTGGCGGCCCATCGCACGAGGCTCGGCCTTTCGGCCGCCGACTACGGCAAGCTCGTCGCCATCAGCGGGGCGACCATCTACAACTGGGAACAAGGCAAGACGCGCCCGTCCCCCGAGCAGGTGCAGGCCCTGGGTCTTGTGAAGCTCATGAGCCCGACGGCCGTCAAGGCGCGTCTGGCCGAACTGGCCTCTTCATCGCCGGATTGAGGCAGCGCCGTGACCGCTGTCGATCAGCAGGTCAAGAACTCAGCAGTGGGTTCAGGAGCTCGACGCCCGCGCCCTTGCATTTGATCCAGGGGCCACCGGGGTGGCCCGTGCCGTCCCATCCTGCAAGTGCCGCTTCGGCCTCGGCCGCGTGCTCATAGCAGTAGCGCAGCGTGTAGCCGAACGGATCGATGCCGACCAGCAACGCGGTCGTGAACACGAAACCTTTCACCGCGCACACGCGACCACCGCGCAGCGTCACGTGCCGGTACCCCTGCGCTTCCAGCAACGCGCGGTCCTGCGCGGCGACTTCCCTTGGACCACTTTGCGTTCTCGCCTGGCCGGAGTTCATGTCGCGCGCTCCCAGATGCCGATGAAATCCGGCGTCCCGTTGATCGCGCGCGACTGCAGCCAGGACGGCGTGAGACGTCGGTGGGGCAGGGCGAGGATCGGCTTGTGCTGGTGGACCTGCGTGTTGCCGATGAAGACATAGGCGTCGCAGGCCGCGACGATGGCCGCTTCGTCCACGCCGGTCTCGCTGCCGCCGGCTTCGGGTCGGTCGTCGTCGTAGCGGTGCGTCACCCAGGCGGCCACCACCACCTGCGGACGGTGCCGTGCCACCGCCTCGGCGGCATCGAGCTTCTCGACGTTGTCGCCGTAGCGCACCGTCGGTTGCCCCAGGCTGGCGTAGTATGCGCGCAGCCCAGGCTCCTCCTGCTGGCGGTTGTCGGTCGCAGGAATGCCCAGCGCCGCGGCCAGCCGGCCATGGCCGGCACCGATCTCGATCGCTCGACGACCGCCGATGACGTCCTGCAGGAACGCGACGAGCTCGGCGGTGAGGAAGCCGTAGACCCCGTGCTCGACCCCGAAGCGCAGGCGCTCCGCGGGCGTGGTGTCGGCCAGCACCGCCGCCGGCACCACGCGCAGCTGCCCACGCGCGTCCAGCAGCCGCGGCGCGAGGTCCCGCGTGCGCGCGCTATCGACGTGCCAAGCCTTCAGGGTCACCGCCGTGGCCTCAGGACCGGAAGTCGTCCGGGTCGAGCGCGCACTCGCCGGCCGTGCTGCGCAACTTGTCCAGCACCTGTGTGTAGTTGTCGTGCAGGGGCGGCCACCCGGGTCCGGGCGCCAGCCGCGCGGCGTCGAGCCGGCCGCTCGCAATGCCCAGGCGCACCGCCGGATGGGCGTGCCCGACGCTTGCGAGCCAACCCGCGCAATGGACCTCGGCGCCGACCTTCGACTGGTGGCACGCGAACATCGGCGCCCCGAAATCCGGCCCGCGGCCGCGGTGGTCGGGGCAGGTGGCCGCGAGCTTCTCGGCCAGCGCCAGGCTGAAGTGGGGGATGTCCTGCGCATCCTGGTCCATGCGCCAGGGGCAGCTTGGGCAGGGCTGGTGCGGCGGCTTGGGCGCATTCATGCATCCATTCTCGGCCATGGATGCCGCCGCGGCGTGACGCCGGCGCCATCGCCGGCCCGGTCAATCCTCGTCGTGGTCGTCCGGATGGCTCGGGTGCGTCATGCGGTTGTTGGCATGGCGCAAGTCGGACAGCGTCCGCGCGGCTTCGGATACGCGCAGGCTGCGCGCTGCGCGCGCAGCCACGTAGCCGGCATAGAGGTTGTCGATCTCCAGCCGCCATCGCGGCGAAATCTCCGGCCCGCCAGCACCGGCCGGCGGCATCGCCGGCACGGCGATCCCGGCGCGCACGAGGATCTCGGCCTTCTGGAGGGTGCTGAGCATGGCGATGTCTCTCTGTTCTTCAGCCCGTTCGCGGCAGCGTAGCCCCCGCGGCGATCGCCTTCATCGGTACAGATGCCGATGCGAGGCCGGACCGTATCGACGCTGAATGGCCGATTGCGTGGGCTGCTTGCCCCGTTTGGGCTCCTTGAGGCTGCCACACCGGTGTGACAGGCGCCTGGCGGTCGTCCCGCTCGCCATCTTGGCGCGGCATCTCACCAGCCGCCGGGCAGGGGCAGCGGCATCGCCTGGACCGAGCACGCGCCGACGCCCGGGACCGCCTCTTGGTCGACGCCTGGCTGCGGGCCTTGCGGCCGCAAGGGTCCGGCTGCGCCCCCGTCCTCGCCCGGTCCCTCCGCCTTGCTGCGGGCTGCGGCCTGCGGGCGGGCCCTGGCGGTCGCGCGGTCCTCGCCTCCATGGCGCCGAGGCGGCTCCGCGGGAGCCGTCCGCTCCACCAGAAAGGCAGGTTTACCATGCGACACGTCCCCCCAGCGCCCCGCGCGCGGCGCATCCCTTCGGCGGATGCCACGCCGAGTTCAACTGAGCTCCCCGCCCGCCGAGCGCGCGTGGTCGGAGCGTGGAAAGCCGTGCTGAGCGGCGACGGGTGCTGGGCACTCGTTTACGACGCACAGGGCCGCAATCTCGCCGAGGTGCATCGTCCCAAGCTTTCAACCGGGCCGCTCGGCCGGTCCCTGTGCTTCGCCCAGGTGGTGGCGCTGATGCGCGCGGCACCTGACCTGTCCAAGCTGCTGCAGGAATCGATCGCGCCCAGTGGGATCGGGCCGCATGAGTTCTCACGCCCCGGCGGCTACCGCGACCGGGTGCTCGCACTCCTGGACCAATTGGCATTTCCCGCGGATGACTGAATCCGTGGGCCAACGGCGTCACCACGACGCCGTCTGCGTGGCGTGCCCCCTCGTCTATGCTCCGGCTCGACTTCCTCGCCTAGTGAGTACCGATGCGAACGAACTATGTCCTGATCGACTTCGAGAGTCTGCAGCCCGAGGGGCTGGAGTTGCTGGCGGCTGGGCCGTTCCAGGTGATGGTGTTCGTCGGCGCCCAGCAGCACCGCATCCCCTTCGCCTTCGCGCAGGGGATGCAGCGCCTGGGCACCAAGGCCGAATACATCAAGATCGCGGGAACGGGCCCGAATGCGCTGGACTTCCACATCGCGTTCCACATCGGTCGCCTCAGCGAGCGGCAGTCCGATGCGTTCTTCCATGTGATTTCCCATGACACCGGCTTTGACCCCCTGATTGCCCACCTGAAGGCGCGGGGCGTTTTCTCGGCCCGCTGGGAAGCTATCACTGACATCCCGCATGTGCGCGCAGGCCAGTGCCAGTCGACCGATGAGCGCCTGGCGCTCGTGCTCGCCCGCTTGACCCACACCAAGGCGAGCCGTCCGCGGCGGCGCAAGACGCTGGCGACGACCATCAACAGCTTGTTCCAAAACCGCCTCGATGCGTCGGACCTGCAAGCGCTGCTGGACGCGATGGTGGCGAATCAGTACATCACCTTCAACGGGGACGCCGTCGTCTACGGCAGCTTTGCGCCGGTCGACGCGCCCGTGACGGCCATTCAATGACCGAGGCGTCGACCCCCTCGGCATCTCTGGTCACGCAGACGCTCGCCACGCGCCTGCTGGCGCGCATCGACATCAAGCCGATCGCCGCACTGAGTGCCGCGTCCCTGGCCCTCGGTGGCCTGATCGTGTTGGCCTTCTTCGTGCGCATCCGCTTCATGCCCGATGCCGATCTGGCCAGCTCCACAGCCATCCTGTTCGCGGTGGCGTTGGTGGGCCTCGCGTCCATGGCAACTTACCTCTTCGTGGCCCTGCTGCCTGGGGTCGTCACGGCCGTGTTCCTGCGGGGGCGGGGGCTGCCGCTCGATCGCGGGATCGGCTGGGTGCTGCCGGGCACCGCGCTGGTCGTGACTGGAGGCACCTTAGCGGCGGCCAGCACCTGTTGGCCCGAGGTGATGGGCCACATCGAGCTCATCTGGCTGATTGGCTCCTGCGCGGCCGGCGGTCTCGCCGCGGCCCGCGCCTGGACGTTGCGTGCACGGTCGACACCAGGCGACACCCCCGGGTGGCTGACGATCGCCCGCGACTTCGGCGCGTTCGCCCTGACAGCGGTGCTGTGGTTCGTCGGCGTCTTCTTCGCGCTTCAGTTGGCGGTCGCCCTGGGCAAGGACAGCGGGCTGCCGACCTGGCTGTCCGTCGCATGCGCCGTGGCCTGGACCGCGTTTATCGCGGGCGTGAACGTCGCCGCCGGCGGCCTGCGTCCCAAGTTCGCCGTGGTCTATGCCGCTCTGTGCATGCTGCCGGCTGCGATCACGCTCATCATGATGTCCGGCGGGACCGGCCCATTTGCCAGCTATGTGCTGCGCCAACTCGGGATGGGCGAACTGGACCGCGTGGAGCTCGTGGTCGAGCCGGCCGTGTGCCGCAGTCTGGCGCTGGCGGCGGCGCCCGAGTTCCGATGTGATGCCACCAATGCAGAAGGTGCGGGCGTGCTGCGCGGGTTGACGGCGCGCTCTCGCATCGGCACGCAGGTGGTGGTCGAGCCACAGCGGGTTGGCACGGAAGGTGGGAAGGTCGCGACCCTGCCTCAGTTGATCCTGCGCAAGTCGGACATCGTGCTGTGGGTGCGGCGCTGATCGGGGCTGCTGCGACGCGTCGAAGCTGTCTCCATTCCGACGCTGTCGAATGCAGGCGTCTCCCCGGCGTCGCCGGGGCCGGGCTGCTCCAGGTTCGCGCAGTCGCGCTCATCCCCTTCGGGGACGGCCTGCGGCCGCCTTGCGCATCCCTGACGCAGGGCCTGCGGCCCTCGGACTGCGTCCTCACCCTCTCTTGAACAGACCCGCCCCTGGCGGGTGAGGGCGCTCGCCGCGCGGCGGTTCCGGTAGGCCCCGGTCCAGCGCTGTGCGGTGCTGCCGTCTTCCTGAGTCCTTCACCTTCTCGGTGACTCTGCGCCCGCGTGGCCGGGGGACCGGCTGCGCCTGCAAGGGGGTGTTCATAACGCTTCGCGTTACGAAGGCTTCCCCCTTGCTCCCCCGTCCCCGCGGTCGCCTGCCGCCACCGGGCGAAGAACTCAGGAAGACGGCGGCCAGCTCCGGATGCTGGACCGATGCGATCCGGAACCCTCTCTTGAAGGGCTCTGAATCTAGGAATCCGGCAGTGCTTCGTCCATTCATCCATCAACCGAAAGGAACGGAAATGACCGCAATCGCTACGACTCCCGCACAGACCACCAGCAAGGCCGCTCGTCCCACCAACGGCGCAGGGGTCAACAAGGCCCCTCCCGCAGCGCCGAATGGTGCGAAGGCCGTGAAGGCGCCCAAGACGCCGAAGGTCCCGAAGAAGGCCCCGACCGCCGTGGCCGCCACCGAGACGACAACCTCCCAGGTGGCCGAGGGTCGATACTTGCTGGTGCCGCTGGAACAACTGGTGCTGAGCGAAGCCAACGTCCGGCGTGTGTTCCACGCCGAGGGCATCGAGGAATTGGCCGCACTCATTGGCTCGCAAGGGCTGCTGCAGCGCCTAGCGGTGGTGGCGCACACCGAGGGCCGCTATGCCGTGGTGGCCGGGGGGCGGCGCCTGCGCGCGATGCAACGCCTCGTGGCGCAGGGTCGGTGGGAGGCTTTCCGTCCGGTGGAGTGCAAGCTCTACGACAGCGAGCGCGCCGCCGAGGTGTCGCTGGCCGAAAACTCTGGCCGCGAGGCGATGCATCCGGCCGACGAGATGGAAGCCTTCCGCAAGCTCGTGGAAGAGGGCCTGACCGTCGCACAGGTCGCTGGCCGTTTCGGGGTGACGCCGATCACGGTGGAGCGGCGTCTCAAGCTCGCACGACTGGCGCCTCGCTTCCTCGCCTTGTACCGGGCCGAGGAGATCGACCCGGACCAGTTGCAGGCCCTTGCGCTGACCGAGGACCACGCGGCGCAGGAGGCTGTCTGGGATGGTCTGCCCACCTACGACCGCGATGCCTACTCGATCCGCCGCGCCCTGACCGAGGAATCCTGCCGGGGCGATGGCCGTCTCGCCCGCTTTGTCGGCATCGAGTCCTATGAGGCGCGGGGCGGGAAAGTGCGCCGCGATCTGTTTGCGGAGGAAGGCGACGGGTCCGGGGTGTTCCTGGACGATGGCGTGCTGCTGCAGGTGCTCGCCATGGAGAAGCTGCGCGCTGCTGGCGAAGATGTCCGGGCCGAGGGTTGGGGCTGGGTGGAGTGCTTGCTCGACGGGGACTACCTCGCGCTGCGCGGCTACGGGCGCGAGGCGAAGGGGGAACGCGAACCTACATCAGAAGAGTCGCAGTCCATGACAGCCATGGAGGCTGAACGTGACGAACTGGATGCGGCCTACGAACGCAACGAGCACGCGGACCGGGACACCGAGGTTTATGAAGCCGAGGAGCAACGGCTGATGGGCCTCATCGACGCACTGGACGAGCGCATCGATGCCGCACACGATGCCCTGGCGCAATGGACGCCGGAGCAGATGGCCCGCAGCGGTGCGCTGCTGCGCATCGATCACGGGGGCCAGATCACCATGGACCGGGGTCTGATCCGGGCCGAGGACCGGACGGCGACGAACGAAGGGCAGGGCGGCGATGACTCAGCGGCCACCTTCGCGCCGAGCGACGCGTCAAAGAAGCGATCCGCGATCAGCGAGAAGCTCATGCGTGACCTGACCGCCCACCGCACCGGGGCCATCCAGGCCGCTCTCGTGCAGAACCCGCATGTGGCGCTGGTCACGCTCGTGCACCGCCTCGCGGAGACGGTGTTCGGTCACTACGGGCGCGGCAACGATGTCGTGAAGGTGCACCTGACGATGACCAGCGACTACGCGCTGGCCCAGGACGCCACGGACTTCGAAAGCTCGCCCGCCGGTGCCCTGTTGGACCGCGCGACGACCGAATGGGGCGACCGCCTGCCGGGCAGTCCCGAGGCGCTGTTCGGGTGGCTGTTGGCGCAGGGCCGCGACACGCTGCTCGACCTCCTGGCCTTCTGCACCGCGCGCAGCTTCAACGCGGTGGCCGTCCGGGAGCGTGGGACCGACCAGAGCGATGCGATCACCGAAGCGCTGGGCGTGGACATGGCCGACTGGTGGGTGCCGACCGCCGCGAGTTACCTCGGGTCTGTGAGCAAGGCCAAGGCGCTCGAAGCGGTGAAGGAGGCCACCGGCGTTGATGACACAGCGGCGGTGGCAGGTATGAAGAAGGAGGAAGCGATCCGGCACTGCGCCGCGAAGCTGGAGGGCTCGCGGTGGCTGCCTGCACCGCTGCGGCGTGTGCCGGTCGGTGCCCCGGCGTCGGATGCCGACGAATCGTGAGCTTCGGGAGGTCACGCCTTGCGGGCATGGCCTCCCGGCCCATCGGGTTGCCATTGCTTCTTATAAAGGGGAATTGTTTCATGTCAAAGTTCATTGCCCTTGCTGTGGCCGCCAACGTATGCGGCGCGGTTGTCCTTGGTGTGTTCCTGTCTGCGTCCAGTCCGGAGCCAGCGCGCGCGCCGAGTTCGCCCCACGGTGACTTCGCCACCCGCTTGCAGCCGAAGCTCGACGGGATCGGCAGCACGCGCGATCTGGCACCCGTGGCGCTGCCTGCGGGTGGCGGTCGTTGAGCACAGCGGTCGCACGCTCGGCCGTGAGGCGGTGCGCTTGACGCCTTCGGATTAGGCGCCTGTCGGTTAATAGACGTGAGTCTCTACAGGCGTGGCCCGGATGCATTGGTCGGGGGAGACGACGGGCCAAGAGATCACGAGCGACACCTGAGATGCGCGTGATTTGAGATCGATCGAAGGGTCTAGGTTCGAAGGCGCTGCGAGACGGATGAGGCCGGTCGACTGAAGCTTGAGACAAATTTGTTCGCGGCGCCGAACGCAAAGTCCTTGTGCGGCATTGAGGGCAGGATAGACACTTGTCGGACGGGGTTAACACACATGGGCCGACAGTGACTTCGCGCAGTGCTTCCAGCGTCTTGGGCGTGCGGGTTTCAGACGAAACCCGCACGCGGTTCGCGGCGCTCGCATCGCAGCATCAGCTGTCGGTGTCGGCGCTCATGACCAGGCTCATCGACGGCGTGCTGGCCTCCAACGGGGTGCGTCCGGACAGCGGTTTGGAGACTGTCGGTTCGCTCGACGCATTCGCCGGTGTACCGGCCGACGACCGCATCTCATTGCGGCTGCGTCGAGGCGATCGGGGTCTAGCGGCCGCGCGGGCTGAAGCACGCGGCATGCGGACCGGCACCTACCTTGCGCTTCTCATCCACAACCACGTTCGCGCAACCGATGTGCTACCGCCGCCAGAGCTGGATGTCGTCAAAAGTCTTAGTGCGCATATCGCTGCACTGGGGCGCGAGCTTCGCGTGTTCGCGACGCCGAACACTTTAAGCGCGCAGGACCTGTCTGAGCTTCGAGATCTCATGGAGCGGCTCCGGGTTGAAGTCGCTGCGGCACGCGAAGCGTCGTCCGAAGTTGTGCGGCGGAATCTCCAAAGTTGGGAGGGCACGCATGCCTAAGCAGATGGTCAAGGTCACTCGTGCTTCCGGGGCGGGGCGTGACCTGGCACTGGACATCGTCAGCTACGGTCGCCGCGGGCCAGTTGGCACGCTTCAACTGGGTCAGGACCGGATCGAGCAGGTGCAGCGCACCGTTGGGCGGACGCCCGAGGTCATGATCAAGGTGTCGGGCGGCGGACGCGACTCCGGCACCGTGCGGGCGCACCTGAAGTACGTCGGGCGGCACGGAAAGCTCTCGATCGAGACCGACGATGGCCTCGAGATGCAAGGCAGGGAAGCAGCCGATGCGCTCATCGACGATTGGGCGCTCGATCAGTGCCGTAGCGCACATCGGCCCAAACCGGCGGAAGGGGAGAAAGACACTCGCTCCAAGCTCGTGCACAACATCGTGCTGTCGATGCCCGCGGGCACGCCGCCGGACAAAGTGCTGGCGGCAGCAAAAGTCTTCGCACGCGAGAACTTTGCGCTTCAATACCGCTACGCAATGGTGCTGCACACGGACCAAGCGCACCCGCACGTCCACCTGGTCGTGAAGTGCGAGCACGAGTACGAGCCGCGCAAGCGCCTGTACATCCGCAAGGACATATTGCGACGTTGGCGCGAGCAGTTTGCCGAGCTGATGCGTGAGCAGGGCGTGGCGGCCAATGCGACGCCGCGACAGGTTCGCGGACAGACGCGTCGCCCGTTGCGCGATCCGATCCACCACCGCCTGCGAGCGATGCGTGCGTTCAACGGGCTCGATGCGCAGGAACGTCAGGATCGCCATCCGCCAAGTCCTTCGCGATTCATGCGCGCCAAGGTGCTGGACGCGCTGACGCGGATGCGTGGCGGCGGCCAGCCACTGGATGCGGGCCGGTCCGATCTGCAGACCACGCGCGATGCTGTCACTTCCGATTGGCAGTCGACGGCTCATGCGCTTCGCCAGCAGGGCAGGCTCGATCTGGCCTCGCGGGTCGAGCGGTTCGTGGACCAGATGCGGCCTGTTCGGACGGATGCCGAGCATCTGGCCGAGCGGTGGGGCCGGGAACGGACACAGGAACCGCCCGCGCATCCACGCCCGCCGAATCCCCGCAGTCGTTAGGCAACGTTTTCAGCCTGAAGACCGGGCGGCCAGTGTTGCTGAGCCTGCGAGGAGGACCTCGGTGCCAGGCGTGTGCGAGAACGCCTCGCGCTTCAATCGGCCCGCCTTAGGCATCCGGGTCGGCGACCATGCGCCGGCCCCCGTTCGCTCACATGTGTTGCAGTGCCTCGGCCGCCTGCTGTACGAGTTGCGGGTGTGCGTCCAATTGGTGGCGAATGTGTGCCCAGGCAGCCCGGTGATCGCCGTGAAAGACCGCGAGCACTTCGTCAGCGCTCGGCTGTGCGGGGAGCGATTGCTTCCAGCGTCGCGCGATGTCGATGACAGGCTCGGACAGCAAGTCGGCAGGCTTCAGGATCCCGAAGGAAGCCAGCGGGCCGGGTCGTCGGTCCAGATTCACCTCGACCTGCACGCCCGATAGCGGCCTGATCAGCGTGGCACTCAGGCCGCCGGTTCGGATCACTTCAAATACATCGTCGGCATCGTCCACGGCACGCGTGAGCCAGTCGGCGATGGCAAAGCGGACCTTCTCCATGAAGTCGCCAGGCTGCGCCAGCCCAACGCTCACCTCGTGCTGCTGCGCCTGTGGAACGAGTGCATGGATCGCTTCCTGCGCGGCGTCGGCCGCGTCCCAGTAGATGCGAGCGGCCGCATGGTCCTCGGCTGAGGGCGTGACTTGCTCGGGCTGGCTTTGCATGCCATCGAGACCCAGTTGGTCGTCGTCTCCCGGGAGCCCGAGCTCATCCCAGTGGATGAGCTTCCCGACCGCCTCCATCGCCTTCCACGGGTCCATGTCGGCTTTGGTGAAGACGGCGAGCGCGGCTGCCGCTCCAGCGTTCAAGGCTTCTGCGGGTGCGCCGCGAGACACGACTTCGAGTTGCATGGCATCGGTCCGAAAAGGTCGGGTCGCTTTCCGCCAGCGAAGGCAAAGGGAGAGCGCCCGAGAAATGACAACTGCAAGCGAGGCAGTCTAGTTCGAATACTGTATATTTGTCCAGTATTTGGTTGATTGATGGCCGTGTGCGCCAAGCGACTCATTTGATGAGGCGCGTGGGCTACCTTGACGCGATCCGCTGGCCGTCGGCCGCAGGTCCTTTCAAGAGCCACAGCCTGCCGAGTGAGGCGGGGCATGTCTTGGAAGGTTCTGGCCCGGGCTGGCCAGCCACATGTCTGCCAGTCGACTTCGGCCGCCGTTTCCTTCACGCACAATCGCGCCCCTCATGGACCTATTCGACTCTGCCCCCACGATGCTGCGCCAGCCCACTTGGTATAGCGACACCGTGCTCGAGGAAATCCCGCTGCCACTGCGTGCGAGCGACTATGAAGTGACGCCTGCTGCGGAGCAAAACGGCCGGTGGAAAGTTACGTCCTCCAACGGCGAGGTGGTGTATTGCGGCATCGGGCCCGTCACCGTGTCGGTGGGCTGATCGTCCGCGCTCACGCTGAATCAAACTCGCTGCTCAGAAGCGTGCGTCCTCGGAAGCAGTGGTCGAGGGCCGCTAGCGAGACGGATCGTCGGGTGTCCGAGGCCTTCGCGACTGGTCCCGCGTGGGTGGCTCCATGTCAAGTGGCCTGGCCTTGGCTTCCTGATTTTTTTGCCGTGCGGCGATCCGCGCCATGTCGCCACGCTCGATGCGCTGCGCGATGTTCTCGCGCGCATGCACGACGAGCCGCTGCGCCTGTTCCTTCGGAAAGCGCTCGGCCTCTGTGGCGGCGATGCCCAGGGCCTGCACGGCGCGTTCCTGGTGCGGGAACTCCTTGAGGAACTCGAAGCGATTCATGACCCGGAACGCGCCGGCCTCTCGCGCCCATTGCAGGGCCTGCGCGGTCGCTGGCTCCTGCTCGCAGCGGGCTACCGCGTCATTGCGCCAAGCGAGCACCTGGCTGGCCACCTCACGCGGAACAGTGCTGTCGGTGCCCAGACGTTGGACCAGCGTCTCCCAGCGCATGGCGGTGCGGACCATCTCCTTGGCGGAGGGCTCCTTGTCCAGCAGCGATGACAGGGTGGCTGCCGCACGGGGAAGGCGGTCCCATTTGTCGCCGACGACACGGCTTTCGTAGATGTGATCACCGCTGTTGGCGATCACCCGCAGCCCATCCACCGATCGATCGAACTCCATCCGACCCAGCACGCTCACCACGTTGTCGAACGCGAAGTCGTGCGCCGGAGTCGACGGCGGCTCGACGCCGAGGCCCTGGCGGCGCCGCATTTCGTAGCGCGCCATCATGGCGATGCGGCTCTCTTCCCGCGACGTCGCGACAAACACGGCCTGAACGACATAGCCGTTGCGCCGAAGGTCACTGGCCAAGGCCGGTACGGACTCGATCTCCGTCGTTTCCATCTCGGCGATCAGGTTGAGCCGCTGCTTCTGTGCATCTTTCGCGAGGCGGTTGAACCAGGTCGCGCAATCGCCGGCCACCCGTGCGGAGTCCTCGGGTGCCATATCACCCCCACGCGCCCACAGCGGGTGGTAGGCACGCAGCCGATTCATCGAAACATGCGCGGCCGAAGACACCGTCTCGAGCAACTGCTGGCGCAGCTGCACTGTAGCGAAGGTGAGACCCGCACCGGGTTGCCCCGTGATGATCATCGCGACGGGCTGGTCGGCCGGCTGTGCGTTCGCGGCCAAGTCCGTGACGACACAACGGTCGTAGAGGCGACGCAGTTCACGCTCCGACGGCGGGCGTTGGTCCGACTGGCGGTTCGATGAAGCGGCACGCGCCATCAGGCGGTCTCCCCATCATCCTGATCACTGCTTGCCCGGGCCCGAGTCGGGGACTGAGGCGATGCGTACCGCCCGACTATCGTCTCGATCGCCTGCGCATCTTGTGGGTCGAGCGTCGACAGGGCTTGCCTAGCTTCGTCGCGTTCGCGCGTGAGCTGCTCCACCCGAGCGGCATCGGAGGGGTCCAGATCCAACAGGCGCTCGATCTCGACGGTATGGGTGGCCACGAACTGGTTCAACAGTGCCAGCGCCAGCTCGGCATCCAACACGGATTTGAGCGGCGCCCACTGGCTGTCGTCGTAGGCGAAAAAGGCGCGGGTCTCGGCTGCTGGTGGTGGCGAGGGCTGATCGTGGCCAATCGCGAATTCGCCGGACAGCACCGCCTTGGTGACCATCATGCGAATGACATCGCCCAACTCCAGGCCGCGATCGTTGGCCATCGCCATTGCCTGCTCAGCGATGTCGCGCTCGAGGCGGATGCGGATGTGGAAGCTGTCCATGCGACCGCGATTTATAGCAGCACGCTATCGCACCTCCGCGCAAATCGGGGACTCGCCGTCGACCGGTCCTGCGGCTCGCCGGCGGCCGGCTTTAGCGCATCGCCAGGAATGCAGCCAGGAACGACAGATGCGCGGGATAGAAGGCGTAAAAGACCCAGCGCATGCGCGGCATGGGAACGTCGACACGCGTGGCCGCCCAGATGAGTGGGAGCGCCACGACCGCCGCGAAGTTGCCGTTGATCACCGCCAGAGATGCGGTGGCGAGGACCCAGAGCGACAGCCGCAGTGGGGTGTGCTTCCGGAGATAGGCCCACGCGCCCAGGCAGCAGAGGAGGGCTGGCCACCAGAATTCCACCAGGGCACCGCCGACCAAGAAGAGGGGGAACGCCAGGAGCCGGCGGGCCGTGCCGCCTTGCTCCCAGAGAAGGACGATCAGCGTGGCGACCAGGAGGGTGAAGAGGATGTTGAGTGGCCACCACCCGACGAGGTAGACGAAGGCGGGCGTGGACAGGGCGCCGAAGATCGCGAGTCGCTTGATCGCGCGCACATGCAGTCCGTTAGCCAGGGCGCCCGGACGGCAGAGGTTGTGCATGAGCACGAAACCGAATATCGGCATCACCATCCGGCCCAAAGCGTAGAGCGAAGCGCTGGACTCATGCAACAAGTACTTGTTCACATGGTCCCCGACCATGAGCACGAGCGCGACCCACTTGAGGGCTTCGAGGGAGCCGTCGGAGATCGCCCATAGATCTAATTCCATCGCCGGCGGGGAGACACCGCGGCCGGATCGCGGCGCAGTCGAGGAGGGCGCTCGCGCCATGCTCAGTACGCCGGCGGCAGCTCGGTGCCCTCGTCCCAGAGGCGCCGCCACTCGCGGGCGTACTGGGCGCCGAGTGCCGGCGAGTTGTTCACCACGATCACGTTCTCGGCGTTCCGCCCGGCGGCAGACGACGTGTAGTTGAAGCTGCCCGTCTGGACCGTGGCGTCGTCGGCCACGATGAACTTGTTGTGCTGCAACGCGTAGCGCGCGTTGGTCCGGACCGGGACGCCTTCGTTCGCGAGGAACCGGGCGGCCGAGTAGCCCTTGGTCGCCTCCCCGGCGTCGATGACGACGAATACCTTGACGCCTCGCCGCTGTGCGTCACGCAGCGCGGTGGCCACCGGCTTGCTCGTGAACGAGTAGGCGGCCACATACAGGGTGCCTCGGGCGTTGCGGACGGTGTCGAGCACGAGTGGCAAGGCGTCGCCCGGTGTGAAGGCGGCGGTGATGGTCGACGCGGCGATGCCCGTTCGTGCGGCCAGTGCGCTCTCCGCCCGGGCGCCTCGGAACAATGGCTGGGCGGCCGCTGGGTTGGTGAACAGCGCAAGCACCGACAACGCCAGGCATGCCAGTGCTGTCTGGCGGCCCGCGAGGGAGCCTCGGCGAACGCGCCCGACGTTGATTTCAAAAGCGCTCATGCACGGGCTCCTCGCGTCCCCGTCCGCCACGTTGGCGGGACTGCTGACGGGTTGGTTGCTGCCGATCCGCCGTCTCGGTGGCCGGAAGGTGGATGTCGCGGCCCTGCGCCAGTGCTTCCGCCAACTGGTCCCGGATAGCCTGCACAAGCCGCTGTTGCGACGGGCCATCGGCCGTGACCCGCTGGGCATACTGCTGCGCGAGTCGGGCACCCGCCGTTGCCGCGGCGAGGTTCGGCTGTGTTTCGAGCGACGCGGGCGGCATGTCCCGTCCGGAGCGGAATAAGTCGGACTGCTGCTGCAGCAAGCGCATGTGGTCGATCGTCTCGATGCCCCATCGGGCACGCTGGGCAACGATCTTCTTCTCGCCCACCAGATCGCCCGCCTCGTTGTGGTCCGGCACACGAACGTCGACTGCCGTGGTCCCCTGGCGGCTAAGGACGATCGCGGCCCCGATCCGTGGCTGAGACGTCGACTCCGCAAGCGCGCGCTCCAGGTCGGTCCCCCACACGGTTCGATCGCCGACCTCGGTGCGCACCATGACGTAGAAGGACATCCGCTGCTGCGGGTCGAACCGGTAGGACGCAGCGGCAGCGGCGACCAAGATCCCTACGATGGGCGTCCGCGCACCGTTGCGGGCGGCCCGGGGCCGGCCATCCGCGTCTTGGCGCGTCGCACCGTCATAACTAGCTGCAAAGCGACCGTTTGGAGCTGACTCGCTCTGAGGAGTTGGGTCGCGACCGGAGTTCCCGGGCTCGCCCCGCGATCGGGTGTCGCCGTCGCGCCGTTGCGCCTGTGATCGGGCGACTTGCTGCTTTTCCGTCTCGTGGGGTTCGTAGCCCTTGACCTGAATGCCCTGCAGTGCGGCCTCGCGCCAGATGCCCTGGCGGAACGCCTCGGTACCTCGCACCTCGATCATGCGCCAGCCGCGCTGCTGCGCGATGGCCACGACGCTGTGCATGACTTCGCGGTTCTCCGTCCGCACCCGGATCCGGCTGCCGTCGTCGATGAAGGCGAGCGTGCGGTCCGGAAACAGGTAGCTGTCGTGGATTCGCAAGTACCGGCGCTCAACGGCGTCGGGTACCGGTGGATGCTGGCGTCCGGGCGCGGCGGCGTGGCCCTGCACGGCGCCGGCGAAGTCGCCTGATGCAGGGCTTGTTGATGACGTGCTGATCGTGGAAGCGTTGGCGGTGGCCATGGCGTCTCCTGCGTGTGGGTAAAAGTCTGTCGGCGAAGTCAGTCCAGCAGGCGAGACACGAAGTCATCGGCGCGCTGCTTGATCTCGTCATCGCTCAACGGCTCAGTGGGGATCTCGACATCGTCGAAGTCGAAAGAGAAGTCGTTGAGCTTCAACTCGTCATTCATTACGGCAGCGGACATGACGGATACCTCCTTGGTGATGGTCGACCCGCCGCTCTGCCCAGATCGATGGGCGGCCGTGGTGACTGGCGTGGCGCTGGTTGTGCCCGCAGGTCGAGGTGTGGTGCCAGCAGGTGGCGTGTGCCGCGAGGCTGACGACGTAGCCGTCGGCGCGCCAGCCCGTTCGGATTTCTGGACCTCAAGCTTCGGCACGGCAGGTGGTGGCAGCTCCCGCTTGGCGAAAGACGTGTCTTCGAAGTAGCGGATGCGGTGGGCCAGAACGGGGCGTAGGCCCTCGTAGAAGAGGATCATCCGGCTCGGCCCCAGTTCCTTGACCTCCTGCGGCAGCAGCAGGCGGCGGGGCTGATCGCTGAGGCTGACGGAGCCACCTTTGCCGGCGCCACCGAACATGGGCCGGCTGATGCTCTTTTGGCGCACGGTGTACGTGCCGAGTTCGCGCGAGATCGCCTCTGCGTCGTCGTACTCCTTGGGCGGGAAGATGATCCGTGCCGCCAGCATCTTGCGAATCGACTTCGCGCCTTCGCCGCCGTACTTCTCGATCAGCTGCGAGTTGGACTGCACGATCACCACTGTGCGGACGTTGTAGCCGGGCAGGAAGGCCGTGGATTCCGCGATGACTGGGATGCGGCCGAGGGCGGGGAACTCGTCGAGCATCAGCAGGAGCTGGTGTTTGAGTGCGGGATTCGTTTCCGGCAACTCACGTGTCTGCAGCCCGATTGCCTGCTGAAAGAAGAGGTTTAGCAGCGGCTGCAGCCGTGCGATGTTGTCCGGGTTGATCTGGACGTAGATGGAAATCTGGCGCTTCCTCAGGTCGCGCAGGTCGAAGTCGTTGCCCGAGGTCGCGGCGTCGATCATCGGGTTGAGCCACAGGTCCAGACGGCTCGTGAAGGTCTTGCGGATGCTGGAAGCCGTCGTGGGCGCCAGGTCGATCACGTCGTACAGGCTCTGCACCGCCTCCTGCGACAGTGGATAGCCCGCCCGCTCACAGGCGTCGATGACCCGCTTCCAGTGCTTCTGGAAACCCTCTGCGTCACTGGCCATGCCCTGGCGCAGCACTTCGCCCAGCGTGCGCGTGGCGTCGGGTACCTCGAACAGGTACAGCGCGATGCCCAGGAACAGCGACCGGGCGGACGAAGTCCAGAACGGGTCGCCGGCCAGCGGATCCGGGAACAGCATCGTGGCGATCCGCTGCAGGTCGTCGATGCAGCGGTAGGGCTCCTCGGACACGTAGCCCAGCGGATTCCAGCGGGCGGAGCACTCCTTCTCGGACAGCGGGTCGAAGAGGTGGACATCCTGGCCGTGCGATGCGCGGAAGCCCGCCGTGCGCATGAAGTTCTCACCCTTGATGTCGCTGACGATTGTCGAACCGGGCCAATTCAGGAGATTCGGCACGACCACCCCGACACCCTTGCCGCTGCGCGGCGGTGCCTCGAGCTCGACGCCCTGCTGGCCAGGCAGGACCAGATACCGGCTACCGAGGCGGCCCAGGATGATCCCGTGGTCCTTGAGCAGGCCGGCCTTCTCGATCTCGCGGCGCGACGCGAACCGGGCCTCGCCATGGAGTGGTCGCCTGCGCGGAAGCATGGCCACGCCGACGAGGCCCAGGCAGACGCCCTGCGCGCCGGCGAGGCAAGTGAGCAGCGCCTGGCGGACGTCCGGGCGGTCACCGTAGGCCTGCCAGTATTGGTGGATCGTCAGCAGCGAGGCGTCATGCGGCGGCAGCTTCATGCGCATGAGGAACGCATAGCCCGCCACATACACGCCCATCACCGCGGCCGCCAGCAGGGCGACGGCGATCTTGAACGGACTAGGAAAGCCCTCGGTGCTTGGTGCCAGGGTCATACCAGATCTCTCGGACGATGCGTGGGCTTCCGGTGCTTTTGCGGTCGCGGGCGCACTGGACGACGACATCGACGCTCATCTGCGCGAGCTCGACGCCTTCGCGGGTGCTCATGCCCTGGCCGGCCTGGCTGCGCTTCATGAGTTGGGCCAGCGCGACGAAGGCCATCTCGGCGCTGTCCGCGTGGACGCTGGTGATGGAGCCCGGGTGGCCGGTGTTCACGGAGACGAGGTAGTCGTACACCTCGTCGCCCGTGCGCAGCTCGGAGACGAACACCCGGTCGGGCCGCTGACGCTTGGCGCTGGCCAGCAACTGGCCGGGCGTGACCTCGGCCTGGCCCTGGGCGCCCTGCGAGTAGAAGAGCCGCACGTGGTTCGGCTGGTTGCGCAGCGACAGTTCTTTGACGTCCTCGATCGTGATAAGGCGGTCCTCGACCGGAACCTCCAGAATCAACGCCTTGCTGACGGTGGTCTTGCCCGAGCCGGTGGCGCCCGAGAAGAGGATGTTCTTGCGCAGGTGTACGGCGCGGCGCAGGAAGGCGGCGAACTGCCGACGCGCGAGCAGGCCGGTCAGCTCCCGGTCTTCGGGGGCGAGGTGCTCCACCTGCATCTGGTGGGCCGGGACGGCGGGCACGCTGCGCGTTGGACCGAAGATGCCCATGCCGTCCAGCTCCTCCAGCGTCCAGAGGGCGTTGGGCGGGCGGCGGATGGTGATGGAGACGGTGCGATCTTGCGTGGCAGGCGGCAGAACGATCTGGATCCGCTCGCCGCCCGGCAGGGTGGCCGAAAGGAGCGGTTCGTTGGCCGAGATGCGCTGGCGCGTGAAGTTGGCCACCAGCTTGGCGATCGCAAGGCACCAGTCGTAGCTGGCGAAGGGCAGTTCCTCGCGCGACCAGCCGGATTGCCGCTCGATGAAGGCGGTGCCGGGCTCGTTGATGCAGATTTCCGTCACCTCGGGGTCTTCGAGCAGGCGCCCGAGTGGGCCCAGGAAGAGCGAGAGGGAGGAGGGGGCGTCCTGCGCAGTCTTGGCCGCCGATGTGGCGGCCGCGCCGGTGGTGCCCTCGGCACCGGCGCGGTCATGGGGATTCGGGGTCGGCTCGAAGCGCATAGACACTCCTGAAATCGACGTCGCGCGCCACAAGGATCTGGATGCGCTCGCCCTGATTCTTGATCACGGTCGGCGGTATGGCGATCGTGTTGCGCAGCACCTCGGTCATGACCTCCCGGCTGCCTTGTGCGCCGAAGCTCACGCCTCCGCCACTGCCGACGCTCGTGCCGCTCTTCTGGTTGGCGGCAATGGCCTGCATTGCCCCATCCACAACCGAGATGAGCAGCGCTGCTCCGAAGCGGTCCCAGAAGTGGTTGTCGACGTAGCCGGGCAGTCCATTGCGGCCGAGTTCGTCGGTGCCGGGAGAGGCGAGTTGCACGACCACGCCCGTAGGTGTTCGGGCCTCGCTCCACGCGACAAAGACCCGACCTTGGCCCTGGCGCGGCGAGCCCTTTTGCTCGCCGACGTACTTCGTGCCGCGTTCCAGGAGCACCACCTTGCCGTCCGCGCCGTAGATGTCGCTCGCACCGATGCAAGTGGTCATGCCCTCGTAGGTCGAGTCGATCGCGGTCTCCAGCGTGCAGTCGATGAAGGCGCCTTTGGGCAGGAGCATGCGACGCGTGGGCAGCTTCTGGGCCATCACGGCTGGTGTCGGCGTGGGCTTGAGGTTGGCGGCCAAGGAGCTGGCGCCCTGCGCGCCAGTGGGCGCCGTGCCCTGCATGGCGCCGATCAGCTGAGCAACATTGGGAATACCGGGTTGGCCGGGCGCGCTGCCGCCGCCTGCCATGGCGTCCGGCGTGCCGTAGGGCACGCCCCCACCGGTCAGTGACTGGCCCTTGCGAAGGACCGGGGTGCCAAGCTGCCGCTCCAGGGCGAGTTGCTCCGGCGTCTTTTGCGGTGGGGCACCGGGCGTCGCGGCTACTGGGGGCGGTGGAGGCGGCGTCGGCCCTGCGGCAGCAACGGGTGGCTCCGGGGGCTTGGGCGGATCAATCCGACCCAGGGGCGGGACCTTCATCTCGCCGCCAGCCCGTGCGGCAGCCGCCTTGCGTGCTGCTTCTTCGGCGTCCCGCGTCGTGCCGTACTGGGTGTTGTAGTACCAGAACAGGAAGCCGGCACCGAGGAGCACCATGGTCGCCAGCGCCAGCCCGCCGCTCACACGGGACTGAATGGACCGCTCGCGATTGACCGAGGGAATGGCGCGTTCGCCCTGTACGGTGGTCGCCGACGCAGCGCTTGCCTGGTCGCGGGCGCCGGGATCGGCACGCCGCTGTTGGCGGTCGGGGAGAATCTCGCCGGTGTCGAGGTCCACCCGGCCGTCACTTTGGCTGTGGGGGCGGATGTCGTTGTCGTCGAACTCGGGCCGATCGCCGTTGAATCCGGTCATGGTGCTTCCCCTGTCGTCGTACGCTGCACGCCTGGCGCGCTCGTGTTGTTGGGCGTGCGCGCGCCACCGCCCGCGAAGGACTGATTGACGACACAGCCGACCAGCTGACCGCGGCGCAGAACGAAACGACGCGCGACGCGGTGGATCACCACCTCATCGGATTCGACGTTGAAATTGAGCAGCGACTCCGTACCGTCGTCGTTCTGGACGAACATGGCCGGGAAATCGGAGCGCGCCTGGAAGCGCAGGCGCGTCTGCACCCCATCGTCGTAGGCGCTCATGGGCTTGAGCGAGGCGCTTCCGCAGAACCAGTAGTTCGAGTTCCGCGGTCGATCGGCGGCCTGGCTCATCCGCGCCTCGGCGCGGCGACGCTCTGCCTCTGCCGCCAGGGTGCGGGCTTCCTCGTCCGGGTAGGCGAATCGGATCGAATAGACCATGCGCCTGGCCGCGGCGCCCTTGGGCGCCGTTGCGGAAACCGTGTAGTCGAAGTGGTAGGCCCGGCGGTTTGTGAGGACCGTGAGGTTGGTCGAGGCGCGGGCCTCTTTGGGCTTGATGAAGAAGTGGTTGCGCTCGGCGCCCACATCGAATGCGGCGTTGTCACCGGATCCGAGGTTGACGAACTCTTCGCCCTCCGCAAACTGGAGGTGGATCTGGTAGCCGACGTACCCGTGGAGGGTGACAACGTCCTCCGGGTTGTAGTTGACGACGCGCACGCGCGCATCCACTTTGCCCGTTGGCGGAACCGTCGCGGCCACCGCATGCGAGCCAACGGCAGCGAGGCATCCAGCCAAGGCAATCGCCTCGAGCCAGAGACGAGTGGGATCCGAGAAGGTCATCGACCGCCCTGCTTGGGACTCGGCGCGGGCGCCGTGCTGGTCGAAACGGTCTCCGGCTCGCGCCGGTACTCGATCACCCGAAACCCGAGCGGGTTGAGCGATCGCCACTTCTCGTCCTTGGACGGGGCGACATAGGCGAATTCGATGGTGGACACCCAGTGGGTAGCCTGCTCATCCCCGGTGCCGCCGGCGCGCGCATACCGAGTGAATCGCACCTGGGCCAGCTTGTCCCTGCCGCTGTCGAGCTTCAAGAACGTCACCGAACGCACCTGGGTCCGTATGGCCGTGCCGTCCTTGTAGAGGTTCAGGGGCGACTGTGGGTTGTTGGCTTCCCATAGGGCTGCCCAGTCCTGGTTGAGCTTCGGGGAGTTCTGCGAAGCCACGAGTTCGTAATCGGGCTCGGCGGTGCCGTAGAAATAGCGCTCTCGGGAGATGACGTAGTTCTGCAGCAGGTTGCGAGTGACGATCTGCTCCACGTCGGTCGTGCCTTCGTACCGCGGGACGACGTCCACGATGCCGCTGCCGCTATCCACGCGGATGACGACCGGGACCGGCTGCTTGAGCGGCGTGAGGCCGGCCACGGCACCGACCGACAGGAGCGCGATGAGGCCGGATGCGCTCGCGACGCCCCAGGCGACCTTCGCGGACCGCTCCGAGCGCCTCGCGCGATCGAGCTCCCAGCTCTGCGCTTCGGCCAAGTAGTTCTCAAGTGCCGGATCGCGCTTCATTGGACATTCCGGAAAGGGAGGTGGGGGCGTTGATGGGCTTGAGGTCGCCCTCGCATTCCGTCGGAAGGGGAGGACGGGTGCCGCAGGCGGCCAGCACCGCTAGAAACGAAAAGGCCAGGAGTAGCTTCATGTGTCTGTCTGCCTCACTGCCGGTGCGTGGGGTTCGGCATCACCTGCTCGCGAGGGATGACGGTTCCTCCACGCCGGCTGGGCGTGACCGCCCGGGCGGCCGACGAGAGGCCGGTGCCGAGTCGATTGCCGGCCAAGCGGCGGAAGGAATCCCAGCGGCTGCCTGGTTCGCGACGAGCGCCGTCGATGACACCGCGGCTGAATTCGTAGGTCGACCGCTTTGCGCCGCCCAACGCCCACTGAGTCATGCCGCTTACCACACCAAATGAACTCAGAGCGATCCCACTGGCCAAGCCGGAGGCGATCGGCATGACTTGCCGCATGATGAGCAGCACCAGGGCGGCGCAAAGGATCATGTTCAGGGCATCCACGGTCACGATGGCTGCACCACGGGCCGCTGTCTGCGTGGCATACGAGGACACAACCTTGAGCATCAACGTGGCGACCAAAGTGCTCAGTACGGCAATGAGCGCGTAGTTGGCAAGCTGGGCAATCCAGGCTTCAAAGAATCGCCGGGTGGTCTCGAAAAGAAGGAGACAGATGAAGACTGGTCCGATCGCCAGAATGAGAGCTAAGGCGAGCTTCGAGAGCGCCAGAAGAAACAGGGCGTACACGGAGACTCCGCCCATGATGAGGTACACGATCGCTCCGGCCAGGTAGAAGCCGAAATCTCCGTTCAAGACGCCGCCTTTGTTCCAGAGATTGGAGGCGACACTGCCGCCCTTGTCCCAGATCGTGTCGATCACTGTCACAGGATCGCGCGATCCAGTGATCACTGCTGCAAGTTGGCCTGGAGCCTTGAAGAAGGTGTCGACCAGGATCGCGTTGAACATCCAGAGCCGGATGCCGATCCCGAGGACGATGGCAATGAACAGGATGCGCTTCACGCCCTCCCAGATCGGCTCTTGAATCCGACCTGTCAGGCTCAGGTAGCCCCACATCATCACGTAGATGGTGGCGAGCGTGACTGCGGCAGGCTCGATCGCGCCAGCCACCGCAGCGGACTTGGAGGCGATGTAGTCCGTGAGCTGGGACGTAAGCCAGGTCCAGAACTGTTGGAAGAACATGTCGCGGATCCCGACTTGCGCTACTTGCCCTCAGCCGGTGGCATCGAGGGTTGAAAGCGATTTTGGAAGCTGCCATGGTCCGGGGCCGGCTTCTGCGGTGACGCAGTGTTCGGCAGCTCGTGCGGTGGGGTGATCGGCGGTGCTACGGCGGCGGGCTGCTGCTGCGTCAGCACGTGGTAGGCACCTCCGCCCGCAGCAGCGGCGATCACGGCGATGACGATGATGAGAACGGACTTGGACATTGGGTCAGGGGCTCGGGACGAACCGGTCGGAGAAGCCGCCATGGCCTGAGATGACCTGCTCGCGAGCACGTTGCTGCTGGGCAGCGTCTTCTGCCTGTGCGATCTGATACAGGCTCTGCAGCTTGGTTTGCTCGTTCGTGAGCATGTTCTGCTCGGCCTGAATGCGCGCCTGCAGTTCCTGAATCGCCTTGGGGTCGTTGGTGCGGCCGATGGCGCCGATCAATTGCTGGAGGGCGGCGAAGCGGCTGCTGGTGTTCTGATATGCGTTGCGCGTCAGCCCGTTGAGCATTGCCGAGGCCTGCCTGCCCTTGTCGACCATCTGGCGCATGTCCGGGCTCAACGCATCCATCTGTGTGGTCGAGAGGATCTTGTTGGCATCCATGACCGACTGGACCTGACCGGACAGGCCCCCATAGCCCTGCGAAGAGCCGTTGGTGACGCGCATCAGGTCGTCGTAGCTCTGCGGCAGGTAGTTGCGGTCCATGTTGGACATCGGGAGCAACTGGTCCATTCCTCGTGTGCCCGTCATGGAGCTGTAGGTCTGCTGCAGCTGCTCTTTCGAGGCCTTGAGCTGGTCGAACTGCTTCTGCATTGCCGAGATCTGCTGCTGCCAGTACATGACCTGCTGGATCAGGTTGGCGACGGCCGTGACGTCGATCACCGGGATGCCTGCTCTGGCCTGCATTGGGGCGAGGAACGCAGATGCGGCCAGGAAGATGGCAAGAAGTTGCTTACGCATGGATCGCCTCTTGGGTTGGTAGGGGACGAAGGGCTCGCCCGGAAAGTGCATGCCGGAACGGCTCGAGCCATTGGTCAGGGTCCGGGCCGTGCTCAGCCATCAAGTCGCGCATGAGCCGCACGTTGCTGGTGCGGCCAGAGATCACGTGCAGGGCGTCCTCGAAACCCTTGAGATCGAGCTTCGCCACCACGCTCACGTGGTTCTGCTTGATCAGGCACTGGCGGGAGCCGGGCTCGAGCTCCTGCTTGATGAGGGCGAACTCGCGGTCCGTGAGGTTGAACCCCTCTGTGTACTCGCGATAGTCAGCATCCGGGTTGGGGAACAAGATCTTGGTCGGGGTCTGCTCGATGATGGCGCGGGCAATCGACGAATCCAGGACGTGGCTCGTGCTCTGGGTGAAGGTCGCGAGGTTGGCGTTCTTCTTGCGCCAGGTCTCCAGCCCGTTCTTGGCGAATCGTGCGAAGGCCGGGTCGCTCAGCAGCTTGGCGAATTCGTCCATCCAGCACACCAGAGGACGGCCATCCACCATCCGGTTCACGAGGTGGAAGAGGTACATGGTCAGCGGCGCCCGCACGACGTCGTTGTCCAGGAAGTCCGTCACGTCGAAGCCGACGAGGCTGTGACGAGCCAGCAGCGGCGCGATCTCGTCCTGGTCGTTGTCGAACACCCAGGCGTAGTCGCCGCCCTCGCACGCGCACCACTTGCGCAACCGGGCATACATGCCTTCTGGATCGGTGATGTCCAGGAAGGAAATGAGTCGCGACAGGCGACGGAAGGGCGGATCGAGCTTGAGCGTGCCGCGCAGCGCCTGGTCGAGGTCTTCCTCCTGCCGCACCGACAGGGTCTCATCGGCAGAGCGCAGAACGAGACGCCGGAGCCAGTGCCGCATGAACTCGACGTTGTCTGGAACGCCGGCATCGAGTTGGAGCGGGTTGCAGCGAGTCGGCGCGCCGTTCTTCAGCGGCAGATATTGGCCGCCCAGCGCGCGAACGAGGATGTGCAGGCCCTCGTCCTTGTCGAAGATCACCTGGGTGGCGTCCAGCCGGTTGCAGATCGCGATCAGACAGAAGCCGAGGAAGGTCGTCTTGCCGGTGCCGACTGGTCCAACCCCTGTGACATGGCCGACGTCCCGCCGGCTGCCGCCGTCGGCGCTGCGCGGATCGCTGGCATGGAGAGAGAAGTAGTAGGGCGAGCCGGCGCGCGTCATGAACATCGCCAGGGCGTCGCCCCAGTAATTGCCGGTCGCGCGGCCGGTCGGGAAGTTGTGGAACGGGGACATCGCCGCGAAGTTCCGGCTGGTGATCGGCGATTTGCGCGTGCGGTAGCCAAAGTTGCCGGGCAGCTGGGCCCAGAAGGCTGCCTCCATGGCCAAGTCCTCCCGGGCGACGACCATGCCGGTGTCGCCGAGGAGGTAGCGCGCCCGCGCCACGTTGTCGTTGAGTTGCTTGAGACGGGGACGGCCTTCGGCCTCACTCACGCCGTCGAAGGTGTCCGCCAGGACGTGGAGGGTGAAGTGGTGGTCGCCGACGACGAACCGGTTGCTCATGAGGTCGTCCAGGGCGTCCCGAAGCTCTTCGGCCTGGGAGACGGCGAGGTCGCCAGACGAGGCCATCCGGTTGTGCTGGCGGCTCATCATGTCGGTGGCCGTGCCTTTGGCCAGAAAGGTGAAGCTCTGCGTCAGCACAAAAGGGAAGGGGGCTGTCAGGAGGGCGCCGAACATGCCCGGCGCCGTCGGCGTCGGGTACTCCTTGATCCCTAGGAAGGCGCCGATCCGGGTCTGCGTGCCCGTGCGGTACTCCATGGCCTCGTTGCCGAAGAATGGGCGGCTCGTGGCCAGGACCTCATTGAGCGGCGAGCGCGGCATGGGCATACGCTGCCATTCGCCGTTGATCAGCAAGCCATGGAACTCGGCCAGCGACGAGAACAGCACATCGACGCCGTCGATTCGGTAGACACCCAGCGGTTCGGGGTCATACCGCTCCAGGGATGCCATCAGTTCCTGACGCAGCTTGGTGCAGGCGTCGAGGGAGTCGCGTAGCTCCGTTCTGGCACCCTCGGCGTCCGTCCGTTTGAGGATCCGCAGCGCGGCGTTGCCCAGCTTGGTCGGTTGCGGGCGGTAGACGACCGACAGGTAGAGCTCGTTGACCATCAGCCGCTCGCCGGCCATCTTCTGGCGGTAGCGGCGCTCGACCTCGTCGGCGAAGCCCGGCACCGTGCGCCCGGCCGGATAGCCCGTCTCCCGGCGCCGCACGATGTGAGTCCAGATCGCGATGTTGGGCGAGCTGATGTTCCGGTAGGAGACGTTGAGGCGCTCGTGCCAGCTGTTGATGTCGTCGTCATCCGCGCTCTCGAAGCTGGCGCCTGACAGACGCAGCGTCTGGACGTAGTCGCCAGCCCGGGTGCGCGCCACGTGTTCGTCGACATGCGCGACCAAGGGGATCATGGCGGCCGCGCTCACCTCGCGGCGCAGCGTGGCATCGGAGCGGGACAGGAACTGCATGGCCGGCTCAGATCACCGAGGGCAGCGCCCTGGCCCGTCGCCGTCCCGTGAAACCGGGCAGGTCGATGGCCAGCGGGCTGTACGAGTTGGCCTTCCAGAACCGGAGGTTCCCGTTGATCATGGCCGGGAGGCGCGTGCGGCCCCAGAGCTGCAGCAGGTCGAAGAATCGGGGCTCGTAGAGGCAGACCAGGTAGAGCACACCGTGGATCGGCAGGAAGGCGAGCAGCCACACGAGGTTCTTCGTCACGATGAAGGACTCGGTCGTGAGGATGATGTTGAACATCATGGCGGAGTAGGTGACGCCCCAGATCATCGAGGGACGCGTCATGCCGACGAAGAGCGTGTCGGCGACGATGCCCTGGTTGCGGCTCATTTCCTCGCCCTCAGACGCCGAAGAGACCGCGGATCCACGAGACGATCTGCGGACCGCCGAAGACCAGCACAGTGCCGATGACGACGGCCACCATCCACCACCAGCTCAGGCGGCCGAACCAGGCCATGGCGCCGGACACCATGACGGCGACCGCGGCGATGGGGGTCAGGATGGAAGTGAGCTGCTGCTGCGTCGCCTGGGCGCCCGTCGCGAACGGGCTTCCGGCAAGCGCGAGCTCAGGCGCGAGGGCGAAAAGGGCGGCGAGCGCCAGCAGTGAAACGCGCAGGATCCAAGCCTCTGCCTGGGATGCGCTGGGAAGCTCTAAGGCAGAAGCTCGAGCCGCACGATGGTTTTGCCCACGCCAAGCGTCTTGAGGTGCCGTCTGAGCGTGTCCAGGCTCCGGAAGTCCCGAGGTTGGCGCGTGGAGGTCATGAGCGTTCGCCGCCCATAGTGCCAGGCCACCACGAGTTGCAACTGGTAGACGGCCTGCGCCACCTCGGCGATCACCACCTCGATGACCGACCCCTTGTGCAGTAGCTGGACGAACTCCAGCTGGGTCACTGTGCCACCCGCGGTGGGCCGTGCGCTCGAGGCTTCCGTCGCCTCCGCCTGGGCAGGGGTGGCGGCGCTCTTCGCTGTTGTCTTGGTTTTGGTCTTGGGCCGTGCCGTCGAGGCCATGGCGGGGCGCGTGTGAGTGAGTGCTCCCTGAATTGTGAACCAAGGTGAACTGTTCTTTCATTACTTGCATGGCACTACTCCAGTCGACGGCCTGAAACGGGTATGGGCGCTGCGCTCGATGCGGGCGCCTGGGAAATAGGTGTGGGATTGGATGCGGGCGCTGTCGGAGCGCGCTCGCGTCCGTACACGTCCCACCATGGGGCCGAAGGAAGGGAGGGCGCCTTCATGGCGGCCGGCGCGGCCGCGCGAGCGCTCGCCTTGGGCGCTCTGGCCGGCGATGCTTCGGCGTCGGTCGGACCGGCTCGGTTCGCAGCTGCGCCCAGTTCTCGCTTCAGGGCCGCGACATCGTTGAGCGTTCGGCTGTGTTGATCCTCGGCCTCGGCTGCCCCTTTTGCGTCGGACGCGGCCAGGCGTTCGGCTTTGCGGCGAGCCGACGATGCCAGCAGGTCTTCCGACTTCTTCAACTCCTGGCGCAGGACCTCGACGCGATCGCTATCCCGCACACGCTGCTCCGCAACGGGAACGACGCGTTGCGTGGTTGTGTTTGCAGGACCCGCAACCGAAGCGAAACTTGTCGAGAGCCCAACCACTGCAGCAAGGACGGCGAACGCACATCGCCACCCTGACGCCCCGGCTCTGATCACGCTTGGTTCACATCGCATGCCGCGAAATGTCGGCTAGGACGATCCACTGCGTCAATGAAGCGAAACGTACTCATTGCTATAGACGTTCTATAGCACATACTAGACACACATTCCCATCGAAGCTACGCTGAACGTCGGTGTGTGTGATTCGACGCGTGATTCGAAACCTATTGGTTTAGCGGCGTGGAAATCGCACTTCTGAGCAACCAGCAAAGGCCTTTACGTCTTGTAGCGAAGAAGGTCGATGCAAGCAGTCGTGTGCGCCGGGCTGTCAGTTCATGGAGGTCTCGTATGAGCAACGTCGTTGTCTTTGGCAACCAGAAAGGCGGTGTCGGCAAGTCGACGCTGTCGCTCCTCTATGCCATGTGGCTTGCCGATGTGCATCGGCAGTCCGTGTGATTCATCGATCTCGACACCCAAGGCAACGCATCAAAGACGTTGCGCGCCTCTGATGTCAGCGTGCAGGCAGCGAGTCTCTTTGCCCCAGGGACCGATGCGAGCAAGATCGGGCCCGGCGACCACCGCGTGCGGCAGATCGCTCTGATCACTGCGTCCAAGCAGCTGGCGGACGTCGAACTGGCCAGGCCGGACGTGGTGATTCCTACGTTTCGGAGCGCGGTGCGCGCACTCGAGGCGCGGTTCGACACGGTCGTCATCGATACGCCCCCAGCGCTGGGCCTTCGCATGAGTGCCGCCCTGATTGCTGCGACCCGCGTGGTGTGCCCGATCGAGCTGGAGGAGTACAGCATCGACGGCGTGACCGACATGCTCAAGACGGTCTTTGGGGTCCGTCAACGCTACAACCCGCGGCTGGAGCTAGCAGGGATCGTCCTGAACCGTTTCAACGCGCACTCGGCGCGCCAGAAATCCGCCGTGCAGCAGTTGGCGGCCAGCTACCGTGATTTCGTGATTCCCGCGCGCATCTCAACGCGCTCGGCGATCCCGGAAGCGTTGGCGGAGGGGAAGGCCGTGTGGGAGTTGAGCAAGAGCTCCGCGCGTAAAGCCAGTCTAGAGGTCAAGGAGGCATTTGCGGCGCTTCAGCAACGCATCCAGCTGCAGCCGGTCGCGATTGCGGAAGGAGTTTCCGTATGAACGATCTGGACGCACTCGACCTCAGCGGCCTGGCGCAGTTCAGGCCATCAGACTTCCTGGCAGCCGGAGCGGGCGTCTCGGATCCGTCCGCCGCCGTGCATGTCGACCTCTCCGTGATCGACTTCGACCCGGCGCAGCCGCGCCGCAGCTTCAAGCGTGAGTCGTTGGACGAGCTGAGCGAGTCGATCCGGCAGCATGGCGTGCTGGAACCTGTCTCGTTGAGACGCCATCCTGAGCGCGGAGAGCGCTACATCGTGAATCGTGGCGAACGGCGCGTTCGAGCTGCGCGGCAGGCCGCTTTGACCACGGTGCCCGCGTTTCTCGACGACCGAATGGATCCATTCGCGCAGGCGGCGGAAAACCTCCACCGCGAGGACATGTCCGCGCTGGACCTTGCGCTGTTCATTGCTGAGCGCGAGCGTGAGGGCATCAGTCGTTCCGAGATTGCGCGACGCCTTGCTAAGCCGCGGTCGTTCATCACCGAGGCTGCGGCGCTCAACGAGGCTTCGTCCGAACTTCTCGAAGCGGTCAGGGATGGGCGGGTCAGCGAGGATGTGCGGACGCTCTATCGACTCGTATCCGTGGGCCGCCAGGAGCCGGCTGTTGTGCGCGAATTGCTGGGACGCGGCGATCCGATCTATCGCGCGAATGTGGAGGCCCTGATCTCGCAAGCAAGAGGTAGGGCCCCTGTGGCGCCCACTGACGCTGGCGCTACCTCAGTGCCCGTTCGCAGTGGCGGTCGGACGGTTCTCGTAGTCGAGCATGAGGGCAAGCGCGGCTCGCTGCGCATGAAAGCGCAGGACAGCGACCTTGCCGAAGTGCGTTTTGGCGACGGCACGCGCAGCGCGGTCCCGCTCGCGGCCCTGAGATTGGTGTGTTGGGCAACGGAGGAAGCGAAATGACAGAGCGTTCAAACTCACTGAGTCCCGATCGACGCGCGAATGTCGCGGTTCGCATGGTTGGCGTGGCGGCCGCAGGGTTGTGGTGGGCCGCGGCTCTGATCGTTCAGATCCTGCGCTTGATCGTGAGCGCTGTTTTGATACTCGCCGAGCCCGTCGTGCGAGCCGTCTTGGTTCCGGTGGCGCTGCTCGGTTTTCTGGTCACGCTCGTCTTCGGGTTCCTGATCGGTGACGCGAACTTCCCGCGTTGGGGCATGCTGGCGTTCTCGGTGGGGGCGCTTGTGCTCTACTGGCTCTACCTGGGCCTGATGAGCCTGTTCATGTCACTGCCGAGCCATGACCGTCACCATAGATGAAGAAGAGTTGGCGCGGATCGCCAAGCGGCGGCGGTTCGACGCGAGAACGCTGGAGATTGCTCACCGCCTGTTCATCGGCAAGGAGGAGCCCATGCTCCTTAAGGCGGAATACGGCGTGATCCACCAGCGCATCTACGCCATTCGCCGAGCGGTGCTTAAGGACGCCATGCCGGCAGGAACTGCAGAAGTCACGCTGCGTGGCCCGGTGGGGGCGATCGAGGCCGCGCAGCGCGCGTTCGATCGGTACATGGAAAAGCACGCCTCAGCGGCGTGAACGGCGCGGACTACACCACGTCGACGGCGGCCGGCAGCACGCGGTCATAGCGCCTCATCTCCGCCGGGTCGACGCCCATCCACGCGGCCACCTGGTCGGGCGGTGTGCCTCTTCGGAGCTGGCGCATGGCAAAGGTATGCCGCAGCCGGAAAGATCCGCCTTCGCGGGAATCCATACCGGCGTCTTCGAGGACCTGACGCGCATTCTTGTACTGGGAGTTGGCAAGCCATGGTTTGCCGGTACGCGTCGACGGGAAGAGGTGTTCGCCAACGACCCCCGCATCGGCCCGCACCTGGAGCCAGTAGTGGAGCAGCTCTGCAGCCCAAGGTGCGACCGGTGTCTCCCTCGGCTTGGATGTGCCGTTGCCCGGTACCTGGAGCTTCCAGATCTGGTCTCGGGTGCGACCACCGTGCGCAATGGGGGAGTGGAGGGTCAGCGCGCGCACATCCCCGGGTGTCAGGCCGGCCCCTAGTTGCAAGGCCACGGAAGCGCGATTGCGCACCTCTTGCCAGGTCATGGCAGCCAAGGCATCGCGGTTGCGGCCAGGCCGAGGCCGGGCGGCCGACAGATGCGTCATGAGCTGTCGCGCCTCAGGAGCCGACAGGTACTCGGGCAGTGGGTCTTTGGTCTCGACCTCCGAATAGCGGACCTCGGGGTTGGCCAGGACCCAGTCCGAGGCGGAGGTATTGGGGAAGGTGTCGGTCCGCGCGGCATAGTGGCGCAGCACCCGGTCGATGAGGCGCATGAGGCGCAGCACATAGCGTGGCGACAGGGACCGGTCGGCGGCTTTCTGACCGAAGCGGGCCGCCTGGTAGGCCTGCAGATCCTCAATCGCCAGCGATTCGAGTGTGACCCGAGGCGACTGGCCCAGGCACCAGCCTGAGAAGCTGTCCCACATCGCTTGATAGACCTCGGTCACGCCCGGCTGTCGAAGCGAGCCACTGGCGCGCTGGCCGGCCAGCCAAGTCGCGAACGCCTCCTGCCAAGCCACAGCGGGGCTGAGGGCGGCAGGCTCAACATCGAACAGGGAGGCGGTCAAACCGCGGGGAAGGGGAGAGGGCATAAATCAACTAACGGACTGCGCTCGTATTCTGGTCGACGGGGTGTGTTTTTGGAAGTCTGTTCGCCTTCCGTTAGTTGATTTAAGAAGTAGTGCCCGGATGGGGGCCGCCAGGTGGAGCCAACTGAGTCGACCGAGTGACCGCGCCAACTCCCAACTTAGGTCGTGGCGCAGTGCGGGATCACATGGCCCACTGGACAGGATTGGCAATGAAGATCACCGACTCAGCTCAGGCTCGCCGCGTGCTTAGCGCCAATTGCGTAGCATCGGATCGCCCGCTACGAACGCCAATCGTCTTTAGATTGGCCGTACCATTGATCGTGCTAGGCTGGTGCCGCTGTGGTTGCGAATTGAGCGCCCATCGCTGGCTTGTCAAGCTCTAGGACCACTTTTCTCGCTTCGCGACGAAGGTTCTCGACAGGATAAGTTCTGACCAGCCGAGGACCTTCGATTTCAAAAGAGAAACGTTCAACAAGGCACTCCGCAGCGACCAACGGGTTCGACTCGTAGATCAACATATAGTTGCGCCTAGTCCAAGCCAGCACGGCTGTTTGAAGCGCCCGATCATGACGGTCCGAACCCATTGCGCCGGGCTGAAGACCTAACACATTCAAGCAGAAGCCGAGGATCTTGGCTCCTTTGAAGTTCGGAAACTTCTCCAACTTGACGATCTCGTCATAGAGCAAACGTCGAACCTTCGTCTTGATTAGGCGTCCTGCTGGTCCGTCCAGGTTGTTCAGGTGGAACAACGCCGACCACACCGCGTTGTGCTGCACATCCCAACACAGCGTCCATGGCGCTCTGACGCACGAAGCATAGAAGATCAGCTCGAAGATGAGCCTTGCGAGGTCGTCATAGATGGTCTTGCCTACCTCCATGCGCCGCAGACGATATTTGGCATTCTCAGGGACGGGGAGGCCCTCGAGCTTCGTCACAGCGTCCTCAACGAACTTCACCACCACATAACACCGCTGAATCGAATCCGAGTTCCAGCGTTCTTCTTGCCCATTAACTCTCGCAAGATCCATGCATGCACGCTGTATGCGATCGAAAGCTCGGTACAGCGCTGTGGATCGGCGATGAAGTTGATTCTTCGCCACGTAGCTACCAAGTGTGATCAGAACGGCTCGACAGTAGGCTTGAAGTTGTTCGGCGTCCCACTCACCGGTTCCAACGGAACCCGGATCCAAAAGCGTGCCAACGCTTTCAACCAGCGAATAGTTGGAAAACAGGGCCTGACTGAGGGGCTTGTGGTAGCCGATCAGGCCCGACCGATAGCCGTCCGCTTCGTGGAATAGGAAGGAATCCCGATTGTGAAGTGCCTCACGGACGATGTTGGCGCCAAAGGTCTCGATCTGCACGCCAAACTTCTTTGTGGCGTCGATCTCCGAGAACAACGCCCATGCTGTGCCAGGCGAAGACTTAACAATCGCTCGACAGAATCTCTGGTCGGCAATCAACAGAAGAAGATCATTCGCATAGCCGACCGCTCGCTCTTTCTTCGTCTTGAGCTCCAGATTAGTCCGTGATCCATGCAGGTTTCGGTCTGTTGCGAACGAGATGAGAGAGCGCGCTGAATCTGCGAGTTCGTCGGCGACGATCCCCAACTCCTCGGGCGCACCTCTGACGATTGAGGAGTACAGCGCGCCGGCGAACCGCTCAGCATTGCGCTGACCAAATCGCGGAGGCCGGATAAAAGCGAACCATGCCCACGCCAAAAACGTCAGAAAGAAGATGCCGCCCAAAAGTCCTTGCCATAAGGCCGGTGTTATGAAGTGCCCCTTCGGCACATACCACTGCTCAGCGCGCCAAAGATCGGTAAGCAGCGTGAGTGCGCCGATGATCGCCACCATCCAGAACGTCGTCGCTCGAAGCGGAAGCGGCGCGACCCTGATCCTGAACTTGTAGCGAACGTCGGCGAGCGTCCAAGCCAAGACCATCAGTGCCAAACCAGCCAAGAATTCCGAGAATCCGAAGAACTTGGGTGCGCTTGCTTCGAGTTGGATGAAACACAATATCCACTGGCAACGTTCGTTCAATTCCGATCTCCTGATTAGATGGGACCTCCGGCTGACGCACTGTAGATGACCGGCAGGAAATTGCGTTTCCTGTCTGCATTGCGATGCTTGCTATTCGAAGTGCAGGGTGTCCGCCGTTCGGATCAGGGCGTTAGCTTGCGGCCGAATCGACTGGAGACGATCGCGCGCATGCTCGCGACAAGCCGTGTAGGCCCCTCCATCCAGACACCTCGTGACGGTCCGGGTCGGTCGTCGCTGGGAACCACGACGGCACACCAGACCCAGTTGCGCGCGGGCATCGGGGCGCTGTGGACCTTGAACCGATACATGATGGGGCCGCCAGCCTCGTAGCTTGTCGAATAGCTTCCAACTTGCGCGAGCCAGCTTTTAATCGGCTCGGTTTCTGGTCGCCATCCGTCGCACCGAGCCACCCATCGATCGAGCTCGACGCCCGAGAGTTCGGAGATCAGCATGGCTAGCGGAAATCCCGGCTCGCGGCCCTGAGTCGCCCGAGCAACCGGTCGTGGTTCACCAGCTTCTGCGCCACCAGCGAGTGCACGCCCTTCTCGGACTGCCAAGTCCCCTGGACGCTCAGCAGCGTCGAGCCCCGCAGCGCCTGGCGCTGCGCCTCGGCCACGCTCGGCCAGACGATGATGTTCACGGTCCCCGTCTCGTCCTCCAGCGTCGCGAAAATCACCCCGCTGGCCGTGCTCGGCTGCTGCCGGTGCGTGACGATGCCGCTGGCGCGCACCTGCTCCTTGTCCTTAGCGGCCTGCCGCAGTTCCTCAGCCGTGCGGATGCCCATCTTCGCGAGCCGAGGCCGCAGCAACGCCAGCGGGTGTCGGCGCAGCGTCAGGCCCATCGACGCATAGTCGTCGGCCACGTCCGCGCCCTCGGTCGGCGCGGCGAACTCAGTGTTCTCTTCCTCCGTCGGTGCGTCGTGCAGCAGCGGGGCAGGCTTCGTCTCCACGCCGACGGCCTCCCAGACCGCGTTGGGGCGGTGGCCAGCCAGGGAGCGCAGGGCGTCAGCGCCTGACAGGCAGCGCAGGTCGTGCGCATCGAGCTCCGCCCGGCGCGTCAGGTCCTCGACGTTGGTGAAGGGGGCGACCTTCCGTGCTTCGACGATCCGTCTGGCGCTCGGCTCGCGCATGCCGACGATCAGCCCCATGCCCAGTCGTACGGCCCGGATCGGCTCCTCGAAGGTGGCGTCCCACCGGTAGGAGGAGTCGCCCTGGGCTGGTTCTTCGAGCGTGCTCTTCCAGTCGCTCACCATGACGTCGACGGGCCGCACCACGACCCCATGCTCCCGCGCATCCCGCACGAGCTGGGCAGGGGCATAGAACCCCATCGGCTGGCTGTTCAGCAGGCCCGCGAGCATGGCGTCCGGGTGGTGGCGCTTGATCCAGCAGCTCACGTAGACCAGCAGCCCAAAGCTCGCCGCATGGCTTTCTGGGAAGCCGTAGCTGCCGAACCCCTCCACCTGCTTGGCGATCCGGTCCGCGAAATCCTGGCTGTAGCCCTTGTTCAGCATGCGCTTCACGAGCTTCTGCTGGTGCGGCTCCAACCCCCCCTTGCGCCGCCAGGCGCCCATGGCGCGGCGCAGCTGGTCGGCTTCCCCTGCCGTGAAATCCGCCGCCAGCATGGCGATCTGCATCACCTGCTCCTGGAAGAGGGGCACGCCCAGCGTGCGCTCCGTGGCGATCTTGATGTCCTCGCTCGGGTAGTCGATGGCTTCCTCGCCCGCGCGCCGGCGCAGGTAGGGGTGGACCATGCCGCCTTGGATAGGCCCGGGCCGCACGATCGCCACCTGGACCACCAGGTCGTAGAAGCGCTCCGGCTTCAGGCGCGGCAGCATCGTCATCTGCGCCCGGCTCTCGATCTGGAAGACGCCCACGGTGTCCGCCTCCTGGATCATGGCGTAGGTGACGGGGCACTCGGCCGGCACGTCCTGCATGCCCACCGGCCGACCACGCTTGTCGCCGATGAAGTCCAGCGCCCGGTGGATCGCGCTAAGCATGCCCAGCGCCAGGACGTCGACCTTGATGAGCCCCAGGGCGTCGAGGTCGTCCTTGTCCCACTGGATGACCGTGCGGTCCTCCATGGCGGCGTTTTCCACCGGAACCAGGCGGCTGAGCTTGTCCCGGGCGATGACGAAGCCGCCCGTGTGCTGGCTCAGGTGCCGCGGGAAGCCGCGGATGGCATGGGCGATGGCGAGCCACTTCTTCACCTGGGCGTTCTGCGGGTCCAGGCCGTTCTCGACCAGGCAGGCATCGCAGATCCAGGTGTTGCCCTCGATGCCATAGGCGCTCTTCGCCAGGCGCTCGGCCACCTCGATAGGAAAACCCAGCGCCTTGCCCACGTCCCGGATGGCGGACTTCGTGCGGTAGGAGGTCACCACCCCCGTGAGCGCGGCGCGGTGGCGGCCGTACTTGCGGTAGATGTACTGCATGACCTCCTCGCGCCGCTGGTGCTCGAAGTCGATGTCGATGTCCGGGGGCTCCCGGCGCTCCACGCTGATGAAGCGCTCGAAGAGGACGCTCATGCGGCCCGGGTCGACCTCGGTCACGAAGAGGCAGTAGCACACGGCCGAATTGGCGGCCGAGCCGCGGCCCTGGCAAAGAATCCCTTCACCGCGCGCGAAGCGCACGATGTCCTCCACCGTGAGGAAGTACGCCTCGTACTTCAGCTGGGCAATGATCCCGAGCTCGTGCTCGATCTGGTCGCGCACCTTATCGGGCAGGCCCTGGGGGAAACGACGCTCGGCGCCGGCGTAGGTGAGTTTCCTCAAGTGCGAGGCGGGCGTCTCGCCCGCCGGGACGATCTCCTCCGGATACTCGTAGCGCAGCTCCTCCAGCGAGAAGGTGCAGCGCGCGGCGATCGCGACGGTCTCGCGCAGCCATTCCTCCGGAAACTCCTGCTCCAGCATCGCGCGGCCTCGGAGATAGTTCTGGCCGTTGGCGTAGCGGCGAAGGCCTGCGTTGGCGACCGTGCAGCCGTGGCGCACGGCGGTGAGGGTGTCCAGGATGGGTTTGGCGAAACGCGTGTGCATGAGGGGGCTGCAGGTGGCGGCCACCCGGATCCCCGAGCGCGCAGCGGCCTGCTCGATGGTCCAGAGGTACAGGTCCTCGCCCGCGGCCAGGGTCCGCGGGGCGAGCACCCAGGCCCGGTCGGGAAACCACGTGCGGGCCCACATGCACTGGGCAAAGAGCGCTTCCACGGTGACTTCCCGGTCCGGCAAGACCAGCGCCAGGCAGCCCGTCATGCCGACCAGGTGCGTGGCCTTGGAGGTCTTGCCCTCGACGTCCGCTACGTGAGCCAGGTAGCTGCCCTTGGGGGCGCGGGTACGCGCGAGGGTGATCAGCTCGCACAGGTTGCCGTAGCCCAGACGGTCCTGGGCCAGGAAGACGACGCGCGCGAAGGCCGTCCCGCCGGCGGTCGTGAGCAGGATCTCGGAGCCGACGATGAAGTGCAGGCCGTTCTCGCGGGCCGAGAGGTGGCCGCGGACCACGCCGGAGACCGTGCACTCGTCAGTGAGCGCCAGGGCGCTGTACATCTTGGCGGCGGCACGCTCGACGAGATCTTCGGGCTGCGCGGCGCCCGTGAGGAACGTGAAGTTCGAGCGGCAGTACAGCTCCGCGAAGGGTGGAGGTTCGTCTGGCTCGCCGGCTACAATGCTGTACATTCATACAGTATTCCAAACTCCACCCCGGCTGCGTCGGCCGTTACACAAAATCGTTGGCTGCAGTGCGGTTCGATCCGTTGCGCGCCAGCGTCGGGAAGAGGCTGCGCCGCGCTGGGCGGAACAAAGTCACACCCACTCGCGGCGATCGGTGCCACAGTGGGGCAGGGCGCTTGTGCGCCCGTGTGGACATCGGAGGACCAACATGAGCACGTTGGAGAAAACTGAAGGGCAGGGCGGCCGGTTTCCCGACTGGCCCCTGGAAAGGATGCTGCGAGGCATCGCCGTCACCGTGGCGCTGGCGGGCGCATCTGCGTGTTGGGGGCAGGGTAGGCCGTCTGGCCTGGACGAGGCCGCGCTGCAATACGAGGCGGACTACCGGGTCGTGGCAGCGCGGTGCGGCACGCCGGCCTTCGAGAAGAAGTTCTTCATGCAGTCGCAGCAGTTCGTGGCCGCGAGCAATGGCCAGGACAAAACGGCGACCGCGCGGCAGGAAAGCACGATCCGCGCGTTGCGACGCAACCCCATCACGCTGATCGGCTCGCAGTCGGACTGCAAGGCACAGGGTGACGAGCTCAAGCGGGTCATGGACGAGCGCAGCCGCGGCCGCAGCGCGCAGCGCGGGCGCGGCAGGTAGGCGCTCTGCCAGCAGCCAGCGCCCCGCGCCCAAGAAAAAGGCCCACCCCGAAGGGTGGGCCAAGGCAGACCGAGGAGGAGGGTTCACGTTCTCTCGTGAGCCGATCTGCAGCTTCAATCTAAGGTGACATCGTCCGCCGGCGGGTAGGATGAAGGCGCACATGCCCCTGTGCCGGGCGTGTTGCCTCTACCTCGATCGCTGCCGCCCATGTGCTATTCCGCCCAGGTCCGTGCCGAGTACGCTGCTTTCCAGCGCATGTTCCCGAGCTCGAAGCTTTCGCTGAAAGGCTTCTGGGAGATCTACTGGCGCCGACGCGAGCAGCCCAAGCCGGTGATGCGCTTCTCCAAGGCGATGGATGCGATGTTTGCCAGGCCGCAGACGGACGAAGAGCAGAAGATCCACGCGCTCATCCAGGAGTACGACGCCGAGCTCACGACGGCGACGGAGCAGGGGCTCTTCAAGCAGCGCAAGCGCCTGGCGGATGCGGAGCGCACGCTGACCACCAAGGTGACGAAGAAGGCCCAGGACGACCAGCGCATCGCCACCAACAAGATCAAGGACGCGCTGCGCAAGCTCGAGGACCTGCGGCGCACGGAGCTTGTGGAGCAGGACTATCGGATTTTTCCGGGGTGGTGGGCACCGGTGTTGATCGTGGAGGAGGGCGAACTCGTGGTGCGGCCGATGCGCTACCTGTGCAGGCCGCCGGGCAAGCCGGCCGACTACGACGTCAAGTTCTCAGGGGCGTACAACGCGCGGCGGGACAACCTCAAGAGCAGTTTCTGGAAGGGCGAGTTCGGGCAAACGCACGCGATCGCTCTGATCCCGGTGTTCTACGAGAACGTTGTGCGGCACCTCGCGGAGCACCGCGAACTCGGCCCGGGCGAGACGCCCGAGAACATCGTGCTGGAGTTCAGGCCGCAGCCGCAGCGGACGATGACCGTGGCGTGCATCTACTCCCACTGGACGCCGCCGGCAGGGTCGGATGAGACTGAGCTTTGGTCGTTCGCGGCGATCACGGATGAGCCGTTGCCGGAGGTCGCGGCGGCGGGGCATGACCGAACGATCGTGGCGCTCAAGCCCAAGAGCATCATGCCCTGGCTGACGCCGCAGGGGCGATCTCACACAGAGCTAGACACGATGCTCGAGGACAAGGAGCGGCCGTACTACGAACACCGGATGGCAGCCTGAATTCCTCAGGTCGTGCGTCCTCTCTGAACAGCGACACGGCGATTGAAAACGGCGATCCGGGCGTCATGCTTCAACTTCATGGTCCTTACGTCGACCTCAACGGCGAGAGTTCCACACTCATCCCACCATACGTGATCCTTTGCGCCCTCCTTGCATCGCAGCTCCGTGCGCTTCGCCGACGTTCTGAATGTCCGACTCCGCCCCAACTCAAAGCCTCAATGGCATCGGTAGAAGCTACGATCGAATCTTGCGCCAGAGTCGTTTGCACAGCTCTCTCAATCCCTCCCCTCGCCGAGCGGGATGCGATTGCGTTTCAATCGACGCCTCGACTTGGAGGTTGCTGCCGGCGTTCGTTTTCTGGCGATGTTGCTGTGGACTATCCGAGCCGTAAAAGTGGCGCTTTCTTGCCGCGCTCATCTGACGCACGGCCGCCACCTCGGCGTTGCTCATCGACTCGGTCCATTCGACCTTCCCGCCAGAAATCCAGTAGTGCGATCTGCACTTGAAGGCATGATTTCCGATCGATGGCTCCAAAGACACTGAGCGGCCATCAAAGAAAAGATGCCAATCTTCAGGTGCGAGAGGCGTAATCGTCTCCATCCCGCATCCGCAGGCACATCGGTGCCCAGCGACAGCATGCTCCATCGAAACATACAGCACGCCTTCTTCCAATGAATCTGGAAGGAGCTCGACAAATTTCGATTCCAGTCTCGTTTGCCTCACTGATCTTTCTCCTCGTTGGAGATCTGATTCAGACTCAGCGAAAACGTGGTGTTGAAGTCGTTTCGATCACTCAGGTAGATGCCACTCAACCGCTTCCACTTGAAGATAGCCATCAACGCGTTCATGCAATTCAGCTCAGCAATCTGGATGTTCGAGCGATAGAGATCATCCTCGCGATCAACGACTGGTAGCCGGGCGCGCGCCTCTGGGCGACTCTCGGGTGAGCTCGTAGTCAGGCGGCAACTCCCCCAGAGGTTTTGATGATCATCGGTGAGGTTCACGCCCATCCCAGCGTCCAGAAATATCGTGGACGTGCTCTCAAGCGCGTCCGCGATAAGTTGCCGAACGGATCCTTTGTCCACGCAAACGAACACAAAGTCATAGCCCATTAGGGCCGCAACGTTGACTTCCGTGATCATCTCAGCGTGAGCGACGATTCCTCGGTGCATTGCCGAATAGATCTCGTGGAAGTACGCCACCTTGTACAGTTGCCGATCGAGCGTCTCGCGAGAAGAAGCGCCAGGGGCTCGGAACGCGTTGTGCTGAAAGTAGCGATCGCCATCGAAAAGATGAATCTCCCTCACGTGCGTCTTAGCCAGAAAATCGTGAGCGTCTGGCCGTCCCATCTTGACGGCGATCAGCGTTCAGGCCTGCACTGATGTCCAGCGATGCGGCAGCAGCTCGGCGAGTCGGGAGTTGGGCAGTGCCGGCAGACGCTGCAGCACATCACGCAGGTAGGCCCACGGGTCGTGC
>NZ_QPIB01000035.1 GCF_003671765.1 Xenophilus sp. E41
CCCAAGGACAAGGAAATGGTCATGCCGGGTGACAACGTGTCGATCACCGTCAAGCTGATCGCGCCGATCGCCATGGAAGAAGGCCTGCGCTTTGCCATCCGCGAAGGCGGCCGCACCGTCGGCGCCGGCGTCGTGGCCAAGATCATCGAGTGATGCTGTTTGCAGCACCGTGTCGCGCGACGGCGTGACGCGGCGTTGCAGATCGATGGATGCCGTAGGGGTATAGCTCAATTGGCAGAGCGTCGGTCTCCAAAACCGAAGGTTGTAGGTTCGATTCCTACTGCCCCTGCCACCTGAAAGGTGGCGAAGAAGAAAAAGCAAAGCCCGCCGTAACCCGGCGAAGAATGCAGAAAGCCCGCCGTAACCCGGCGAAGAATGCAAAAGCCCGCCGTAACCCGGCGGGCTTCGGCGTCTCCAGCAGGCGCCCGCAGTGAAGGCCGCGAGGCCGCAGGAAAACCGCCCAAGATGGCCACCTCTCAAATCGAAACCGTCAGTACCGGCGCCGACAAGGCCAAGCTGGCTGCAGCCGTCGTTCTGGCGGTGGCGGCCATCGCGGCTTTCTATGCGCTGAGCCGGCAGGGCGCGCTCGTCCAGTGGGGCGCGCTGCTGATCGGTCTGGCTGCGGCCGTGGGCGCCTTCGCCAGTTCCGAGAACGGGCGTCGGCTGTGGAGTTTCGGCCGCGACTCCTGGCGCGAGGTGAAGAAGGTCGTCTGGCCGACCCGCAAGGAGTCGATCCAGATGACGGCCTACGTGTTCGGCTTCGTGGTGATCATGGCCATCTTCCTGTGGTTGACCGACAAGACCGTCGAGTGGGTGTTCTACGACCTGCTGCTGGGTTGGAGAAAGTGATGAACGACACCGTGGACAACACGACGACGACGCTGGCGGCTCCCGCCAATCCCGACCTGCGCTGGTACGTGGTGCACGCGTACTCGGGCATGGAAAAGGCCGTCGAGCGCAACATCACCGAGCGCATCAACCGCGCCGGCATGCAGAGCAAGTTCGGCCGCATCCTGGTGCCGAGCGAAGAGGTGGTTGACGTCAAGAACGGCCAGAAGCGCACCACCGAGCGTCGCCTCTTCCCCGGCTACGTGCTGGTCGAGATGGTGATGGACGACGAGAGCTGGCATCTGGTCAAGCACACCAACAAAGTCACGGGCTTTGTCGGCGGTGCGAAGAACCGGCCGGCGCCGATCTCCCAGAAGGAGGTCGAGGACATCGTGAACCAGATGCAGCAGGGCACCGAGAAGCCCCGCCACAAGGTCGAGTTCATGGTGGGTGAACTGGTGCGTGTGAAGGAAGGCCCGTTCACGGACTTCAACGGCACCGTCGAGGAAGTGAACTACGAGAAGAACAAGGTGCGCGTGTCCGTGATGATCTTCGGCCGCGCGACGCCGGTCGAACTGGGCTTCGCCGAAGTCGAGAAGACCTGAACAGAGGGCACACGGCGTGAGGCCGTGTCCTTGAAGAGCCTGCTTTCCCGACTCGGCAGGTGCATGGAAGCAAAGAGTCGATAACCCCGGGGAGCTGCGGCCTGTGTGCCCAGCGTCAATACCCGCAAGGAGAAAAGCATGGCGAAGAAAATCGTCGGCTTCATCAAGCTGCAAGTGCCGGCTGGTAAAGCCAATCCGTCGCCGCCGATCGGTCCCGCTCTGGGCCAGCGCGGTCTGAACATCATGGAGTTCTGCAAGGCGTTCAACGCCCAGACCCAGGGCGTCGAGCCCGGTCTGCCGCTGCCGGTGGTGATCACCGCCTTCGCGGACAAGAGCTTCACCTTCATCATCAAGACGCCCCCGGCGACGACGCTGATCAAGAAGGCCATCAAGCTCGACAAGGGCTCGGCCAAGCCGCACACCGACAAGGTCGGCAAGATCACCCGCGCCCAGCTCGAGGACATCGCCAAGGCCAAGATGAAGGACCTGACCGCTGCCGATCTGGACGCAGCGGTTCGCACCATCGCCGGCTCGGCCCGTTCGATGGGTGTCAACGTGGAGGGCGTGTGAGATGGCCAAGCTGACCAAGAAAGCCAAGTCGCTGCAGGGCAAGGTCGACACGACCAAGCTGTACCCGCTGAACGATGCCATCGCGCTCGTCAAGGAAGCCGCCACCGCCAAGTTCGATGAGTCCATCGACGTGGCCGTGCAGCTCGGCATCGACGCCAAGAAGTCCGACCAGGTGGTGCGTGGCGCCGTCGTGATGCCGAACGGCACCGGCAAGACCAAGCGCGTGGCCGTGTTCGCCCAGGGTGCCAAGGCCGAGGAAGCCAAGGCCGCCGGCGCCGACATCGTCGGCATGGACGACCTGGCTGCCCAGGTGAAGGCGGGCGACATGCCCTTCGACGTGGTGATCGCCGCCCCCGACGCGATGCGCGTCGTCGGTACGCTGGGCCAGATCCTCGGCCCGCGCGGCCTGATGCCGAACCCCAAGGTCGGCACGGTGACGCCCGACGTCGCCCAGGCCGTGAAGAACGCCAAGGCCGGCCAGGTGCAGTTCCGCGTCGACAAGGCCGGGATCATCCACGGCACGATCGGCCGTCGTTCGTTCGACACCGACAAGCTGCAGGGCAACCTCGCCGCGCTGATCGATGCACTGGTCAAGGCCAAGCCGGCCTCGAGCAAGGGCGTCTACCTGCGCAAGGTGGCCGTGTCCTCGACGATGGGTGTGGGCGTCCGCGTGGACACCCAGTCCATCGCCCAGTCCTGATCCAGGGCTGAAAGTGATTTGCCGCCGGCCTCGCCTCGCGCGAGGGTGGCGGCAGATGTGGTGGGTCGGTGCGGTTCTCCGCACCGGGCCATCCAAGACCGCTGGTGGACGGCCTGCCGTCCTTAATGGGTCCGGAGTCTCTCGACGAAGGGCCGGCCAGCGCAGATGGCGACCCCACTGCAAGGAATCTCGTTTCCGAAACAGTTGGTCGCTGCATGAAGGCGCTGCCGGGCGCACCCCGCACCCGGCGGCATTGAAAAGGAGTAGACCTTGAGTCTGAATCGCAGTGAGAAAGAAGCGGTCATTTCCGAAGTGACCGGCCTCGCCGCTAAAGCTCAAACGCTCGTGATGGCGGAATACCGTGGCATCACGGTCGCCGACATGACCCGTCTGCGCAACGAAGCCCGTGCGAAGGGTGTGAGCCTGAGTGTTCTGAAGAACACGCTGGCCCGCCGCGCCGTGGCAGGCAGCGCATTCGAAGTCGTCGGTGACCAGATGACCGGCCCGCTGATCTATGGCTTCTCCGAAGACGCCGTGGCCGCCGCGAAGGTGGTGGCCGATTTCGCGAAGACCAACGACAAGTTGGTCATCCGCGGTGGCGCTTTCGGTGGCAAGGCCCTGGATGTCGAGGGCGTGAAGCAACTGGCGAACATCCCTTCGAAGGAAGTCCTGCTGGCCCAACTGTGCGGCCTGCTGATGTCCCCGATCTCGCGCACGGCCGTGGTGCTGGGCGCGCTGGCCGCCAAGAAGGGCGAAGGCGCTGCAGAACCTGCAGCCGAAGCCGAAGCCGCCGCGGCCTGATCCATCGCTGGATTTCGCGGCAACCAACCCAATCTGTTTTAGGAAATCAAAATGGCATTCGATAAAGACGCATTCCTGACCGCGCTCGACAGCATGACGGTCCTCGAGCTCAACGACCTGGTCAAGGCCATCGAAGAGAAGTTCGGCGTGAGCGCCGCTGCAATGGCCGCTCCGGCCGCCGGTGGTGGCGCTGGCGCCGCCGCTGCGGTCGAAGAGAAGACCGAATTCAACGTCGTGCTGGCCGAAGCCGGTTCGAACAAGGTGTCGGTCATCAAGGCCGTGCGCGAAATCACCGGCCTGGGCCTCAAGGAAGCCAAGGATCTGGTGGAAGCCGCTCCCAAGGCCGTCAAGGAAGGCCTGCCGAAGGCAGACGCCGAAGCCGCCAAGAAGAAGCTGGAAGAAGCCGGCGCCAAGGTGGAACTGAAGTAATTCAGCCCTCTTGCGAGGCTGGAAGTGCCCGAAAGGGCCTTCCAGCCTTTGCCGCTTTCAGAGCGCACCCGAAAACCGGCTTTTCGCCGATTTCCCCGCGACCCGCAGGTCGATGGGAAGCCCAGGAAAATACGGCTTTCGAGTGTCTTCTGACCCCGACTACAGAAGACCCCTTGGTTCGGGCGATGTGCAATGCATCGCCGTCCGCCATCGCTGGTAGTGGCCAGCCGCCAAGCAGGAACGCCGCCCCGCGCGCCTGACCCCAGTCGCTGATGACCTCAAGCCCCGGAGCTCTCATGGCCCAAGCATCGACCTACAGTTACACCGAACGCAAGCGCATCCGCAAAAGCTTCGGCAACCGCGACAGCGTCGTCGAAATTCCCTACCTGCTGCAGATGCAGAAGGACGCGTACACCGCCTTCCTGCAAGCCGGCACCGCCCCCCAGAAACGCACCGACGAAGGCCTGCAAGCCGCCTTCAACGCGGCCTTCCCGATCGTCTCCCACAACGGTTTCGTGGAGATGAAGTTCCTCGAGTACAACCTGGCCAAGCCGGCCTTCGATGTGCGCGAGTGCCAGACCCGTGGCCTGACCTTCGCCTCGGCCGTGCGCGCCAAGGTGCAGCTGATCATCTACGACCGCGAGTCGTCGACTTCGCAGTCCAAGGTGGTCAAGGAAGTGAAGGAGCAGGAGGTCTACATGGGCGAAGTGCCGCTCATGACCGACAAGGGCTCGTTCATCATCAACGGCACCGAGCGCGTGATCGTCTCGCAGCTGCACCGTTCGCCGGGCGTGTTCTTCGAGCACGACAAGGGCAAGACGCACAGCTCGGGCAAGCTGCTGTTCTCGGCCCGCGTGATCCCCTACCGCGGCTCGTGGCTCGACTTCGAGTTCGACCCCAAGGACATGCTGTACTTCCGCGTCGATCGCCGCCGGAAGATGCCGGTCACGATCCTGCTCAAGGCCATCGGCCTGAACCCGGAATCGATCCTGGCGAACTTCTTCGTCAACGACAACTTCCGCCTCATGGACAGTGGCGCGCAGATGGAGTTCGTCTCCGAGCGCCTGCGCGGCGAAGTCGCGCGCTTCGACATCACCGACAAGTCGGGCAAGGTCATCGTCGCCAAGGACAAGCGCATCACGGCGCGCCACACCCGCGAGCTGGAGCAGTCGGGCACCACGCACGTGAGCGTGCCTGAGGACTTCCTGGTCGGTCGCGTGCTCGCCCGCAACATCGTCGATGCCGATTCCGGCGAGATCCTGGCCAAGGCCAACGACGAGCTGACCGAAGCGCTGCTCAAGAAGCTGCGCGCCGCCGGCGTGCAGGACATCCAGTGCATCTACACGAACGAACTGGACCAGGGCGCGTACATCTCGCAGACCCTGCGCATCGACGAGACGGCCGATGAATTCGCCGCCCGCGTGGCCATCTACCGCATGATGCGCCCCGGCGAGCCGCCGACCGAGGACGCGGTGCAGGCCCTGTTCCAGCGCCTGTTCTACAACCCCGACACCTACGACCTGTCGCGCGTCGGGCGCATGAAGTTCAACGCCAAGATCGGCCGCGAAGAATCGACCGGTCCGATGGTGCTGACCAACGAGGACATCCTGGCCGTGGTCAAGATCCTCGTGGACCTGCGCAACGGCCGCGGCGAAGTCGACGACATCGATCACCTGGGCAATCGCCGCGTGCGTTGCGTCGGCGAGCTGGCCGAGAACCAGTACCGCACCGGCCTCGCCCGCATCGAGAAGGCCGTCAAGGAACGTCTGGGCCAGGCCGAGCAAGAGCCGCTCATGCCCCACGACCTGATCAACAGCAAGCCGATCTCGGCCGCCCTGAAGGAATTCTTCGGCGCCTCGCAGCTGTCGCAGTTCATGGACCAGACCAACCCTCTGTCCGAGATCACGCACAAGCGTCGCGTCTCGGCCCTCGGCCCGGGCGGTCTCACGCGCGAACGCGCCGGCTTCGAAGTGCGCGACGTGCACGTCACCCACTACGGCCGCGTCTGCCCGATCGAAACGCCGGAAGGCCCGAACATCGGCCTGATCAACTCGCTGGCCCTGTACGCCCGCCTGAACGAGTACGGCTTCATCGAGACGCCGTACCGCCGCGTGGTGGACGGCAAGGTCACGATGGACATCGACTACCTGTCGGCCATCGAGGAGGGCAAGTACGTCATCGCCCAGGCCAACGCGGTGCTGGACAAGGACGGCAAGCTGATCGGTGACCTGGTGTCGGCGCGCGAGAAGGGCGAATCGATCCTGGTGGGTGCCGAGCGCATCCAGTACATGGACGTGTCGCCCGCACAGATCGTGTCGGTGGCTGCCTCGCTCGTGCCCTTCCTGGAGCACGACGATGCGAACCGCGCACTGATGGGCGCCAACATGCAGCGCCAGGCCGTGCCCGTGCTGCGCCCGGAAAAGCCCTTCGTCGGCACCGGCATCGAGCGCGTCTCGGCCGTCGACTCGGGCACCGTCGTCACCGCCACCCGCGGCGGCGTGGTCGACTACGTCGACGCGACCCGCATCGTGGTGCGCGTGAACGACGCCGAAGCGCAGGCCGGCGAGGTGGGTGTGGACATCTACAACCTCATCAAGTACCAGCGTTCGAACCAGAACACGAACATCCACCAGCGTCCGATCGTCAAGCGCGGCGACAAGATCGCCAAGGGTGACGTGGTGGCCGACGGCGCCTCGACCGACCTCGGCGAACTGGCCCTGGGCCAGAACATGCTGATCGGCTTCATGCCCTGGAACGGCTACAACTTCGAAGACTCGATCCTGATCTCCGAACGCGTGGTGGCCGACGACCGCTACACCTCGATCCACATCGAGGAACTGGTGGTCATGGCCCGCGACACCAAGCTGGGCGCCGAGGAAATCACCCGCGACATCCCGAACCTGGCCGAGCAGCAGCTCAACCGCCTGGACGAGTCCGGCATCATCTACGTCGGCGCGGAAGTCATGCCCGGCGACGTGCTGGTGGGCAAGGTCACGCCCAAGGGCGAGACCACGTTGACGCCGGAAGAAAAGCTGCTGCGCGCGATCTTCGGCGAGAAGGCCTCCGACGTGAAGGACACCTCGCTACGCGTGGACCAGGGCTCGCAAGGCACCGTCATCGACGTGCAGGTGTTCACCCGCGAGGGCATCACCCGCGACAAGCGCGCCCAGCAGATCATCGACGACGAGCTCAAGCGTTTCCGCCTGGACCTGAACGACCAGCTGCGCATCGTCGAGGCCGACGCCTTCGACCGGATCGAGAAGCTGCTGACCGGCAAGGTCGCCAACGGCGGCCCGAACAAGCTGGCCAAGGGCAGCAAGCTCGACAAGGCCTACCTGTCGTCGGTCGAGAAGTTCCACTGGTTCGACATCCGCCCCGCGGAAGACGAAGTCGCGGCGCAGCTCGAGTCGATCAAGAACTCGCTCGAACAGACGCGCCACAGCTTCGACCTGGCCTTCGAAGAGAAGCGCAAGAAGCTCACGCAGGGCGACGAGCTGCCCGCGGGCGTGCTCAAGATGGTCAAGGTCTACCTGGCCGTCAAGCGCCGCCTGCAGCCCGGCGACAAGATGGCCGGCCGCCACGGCAACAAGGGCGTGGTGTCCAAGATCGTTCCGGTCGAGGACATGCCCCACATGGCCGACGGCACGCCGTGCGACATCTGCCTGAACCCCCTGGGCGTGCCTTCGCGCATGAACGTGGGCCAGGTGCTCGAGGTGCACCTGGGCTGGGCCGGCAAGGGCATCGGCCAGCGCATCGGCGACCTGCTCCAGCAGGAAGCCAAGGTGGCTGAACTGCGCAAGTTCCTGGAACAGTTCTACAACGGCTCCGGCCGCAAGGAAGACCTGAGCCAGCTGAGCGACGGCGACGTGCTCGAGATGGCGCACAACCTGCAAAGCGGCGTGCCCTTCGCGACTCCGGTGTTCGACGGCGCCTCGGAAGAGGAAATCCGCGCCATGCTGAAGCTGGCCTTCCCGGACGACATCGCCAAGGCCAAGGGCCTGACCGAGACGCGCACGCAGGCCTACCTGATCGACGGGCGCACCGGCGAGCCGTTCGAGCGCCCGACCACCGTCGGCTACATGCACTTCCTGAAGCTGCATCACCTGGTGGACGACAAGATGCACGCCCGTTCGACCGGCCCGTACTCGCTCGTCACCCAGCAGCCGCTGGGCGGCAAGGCGCAGTTCGGCGGCCAGCGCTTCGGGGAAATGGAAGTGTGGGCGCTGGAAGCCTACGGCGCCTCGTACGTCCTGCAGGAAATGCTCACCGTCAAGTCCGACGACGTGCAGGGCCGCACCAAGGTGTACGAGAACATCGTCAAGGGCGAGCACGCGATCGAGGCCGGCATGCCGGAGTCGTTCAACGTGCTGGTCAAGGAAATCCGTTCGCTGGGTCTCGACATCGAGCTCGAGCGTTCGTAATCAGGAAGAAGAGGAAAGAGTCTTATGAAGTCGCTACTCGACCTGTTCAAGCAATTCACGCCGGATGAGCATTTCGATGCCATCAAGATCGGCATGGCCTCGCCCGAGAAGATCCGTTCGTGGTCCTTCGGCGAGGTGAAGAAGCCCGAGACGATCAACTACCGCACCTTCAAGCCCGAGCGTGACGGCCTGTTCTGCGCCAAGATCTTCGGCCCCATCAAGGACTACGAGTGCCTGTGCGGCAAGTACAAGCGCCTGAAGCACCGCGGTGTCATCTGCGAGAAGTGCGGCGTCGAAGTCACGCAGACCAAGGTGCGTCGCGAGCGCATGGGTCACATCGACCTGGCCGCGCCCTGCGCCCACATCTGGTTCCTGAAGTCGCTGCCGTCGCGCCTGGGCCTGGTGCTCGACATGACGCTGCGCGACATCGAACGCGTGCTGTACTTCGAAGCCTACGTGGTGACCGACCCCGGCATGACCCCGCTGAAGAAGTTCAGCATCATGTCCGAGGACGACTACGACGCGAAGCGCAAGGAATACGGTGACGAGTTCATCGCCAAGATGGGCGCCGAGGGCATCAAGGACCTGCTGCAGGGCATCGAGCTCGAGACCGAGATCGAGAAGCTGCGCGGCGACCTGACCGGCTCCGAAGTCAAGGTCAAGAAGAACTCCAAGCGCCTGAAGGTGCTGGAAGCCTTCCGCAAGTCGGGCATCAAGCCCGAGTGGATGGTGCTGGACGTGCTGCCCGTGCTTCCGCCAGACCTGCGTCCGCTGGTGCCGCTGGACGGCGGCCGCTTCGCCACGTCGGACCTGAACGACCTGTACCGCCGCGTCATCAACCGCAACTCGCGCCTGCGCCGCCTGCTGGAACTCAAGGCCCCGGAAATCATCGCGCGCAACGAGAAGCGGATGCTGCAGGAAGCGGTGGATTCGCTGCTGGACAACGGCCGCCGTGGCAAGGCCATGACGGGCGCGAACAAGCGCGCCCTGAAGTCGCTGGCCGACATGATCAAGGGCAAGAGCGGCCGCTTCCGCCAGAACCTGCTGGGCAAGCGCGTCGACTACTCGGGCCGTTCGGTCATCGTGGTGGGCCCGACCCTCAAGCTGCACCAGTGCGGCCTGCCGAAGCTGATGGCGCTCGAACTGTTCAAGCCCTTCATCTTCTCGCGCCTGGAAGCCATGGGCATCGCCACCACCATCAAGGCGGCGAAGAAGGAAGTCGAAAGCGGCACGCCCGTCGTGTGGGACATCCTGGAAGAGGTCATCAAGGAGCACCCGGTGCTGCTGAACCGCGCACCGACGCTGCACCGCCTGGGCATCCAGGCCTTCGAGCCGATCCTGATCGAAGGCAAGGCCATCCAGCTGCACCCGCTCGTCTGCGCGGCCTTCAACGCCGACTTCGACGGTGACCAGATGGCCGTCCACGTGCCGCTGTCGGTCGAAGCGCAGATGGAAGCCCGCACGCTGATGCTGGCCTCCAACAACGTGCTGTTCCCCGCCTCGGGCGAACCGTCGATCGTGCCGTCGCAGGACGTGGTGCTGGGCCTGTACTACACCACCCGCGACCGCATCAACGGCAAGGGCGAAGGCCTGATCTTCTCCGACATCGGCGAAGTGCAGCGCGCGCTCGACGCCGGCGTGGTCGAGCTCACGGCCAAGATCAGCGTGCGCATCACCGAGTGGAACAAGAACAAGGACACGGGCGAATTCGAGCCCTCGACCTCGCTCGTGGACACCACCGTCGGTCGCGCCCTGCTGTCGGAGATCCTGCCCAAGGGCCTGGCCTTCTCCAACATGAATAAGGCCCTGAAGAAGAAGGAGATCAGCAAGCTGATCAACGCCTCCTTCCGCAAGTGCGGCCTGAAGGAGACCGTGGTCTTCGCCGACAAGCTGCTGCAGAACGGCTTCCGCCTGGCGACCAAGGCCGGCATCTCGATCGCCATCGACGACATGCTGGTGCCGCCGGAGAAGCACAAGATCATCGAGGACGCCTCCAAGGAGGTGAAGGAGATCGAGCAGCAGTACGTCTCGGGCCTGGTCACCGCCGGCGAGCGCTACAACAAGGTCGTGGACATCTGGGGCCGCGCAGGCGACGCCGTGTCCAAGGTCATGATGGCGCAGCTGTCCAAGCAGAAGGTCACCGACCGCAACGGCAAGGAAGTCGACCAGGAGTCCTTCAACTCCATCTACATGATGGCCGACTCGGGCGCGCGCGGTTCCGCCGCGCAGATCCGCCAGGTGGCCGGCATGCGGGGCCTGATGGCCAAGCCGGACGGCTCGATCATCGAGACGCCGATCACGGCGAACTTCCGCGAAGGCCTGAACGTGCTGGAGTACTTCATCTCCACCCACGGCGCGCGCAAGGGCCTGGCCGACACGGCGCTGAAGACGGCGAACTCGGGCTACCTGACCCGCCGCCTGGTCGACGTGACGCAGGATCTGGTCGTGACCGAGCAGGACTGCGGCACCCACGACGGCACCGCCATGCGCGCCATCGTCGAGGGCGGTGAAGTCATCGAATCGCTGCGCGACCGCATCCTGGGTCGTTCCGCGGCCGACGATGTGCTGCACCCCGAGAACCGCAGCGTGCTGGTCAAGGCCGGCGACATGCTGGACGAAGACGTCATCGAGGTGCTGGAAACGGCCGGCGTCGACGAGGTCAAGGTCCGCACGGCGCTGACCTGCGCCACGCGCTTCGGCCTGTGCGCCAAGTGCTACGGCCGCGACCTCGGCCGCGGCGGCCTGGTCAACATCGGCGAAGCGGTCGGCGTGATCGCCGCCCAGTCGATCGGCGAACCCGGCACCCAGCTGACGATGCGGACCTTCCACATCGGCGGTGCGGCGTCGCGTGCGGCCGTGGCCTCGAGCGTCGAAGCCAAGTCCAACGGCGTGATCGGCTTCAACGCCACGATGCGCTACGTGACCAACAGCAAGGGCGAACTCGTGGTGATCGCGCGTTCGGGCGAGATCGTCATCCATGACGAGCACGGCCGCGAGCGTGAACGCCACAAGGTGCCGTACGGCGCGACGCTGACCGTCAAGGCGGACCAGCAGATCAAGGCCGGCACCATCCTCGCCAACTGGGATCCGCTGACCCGCCCGATCATCACGGAGTTCGCCGGCCAGGTGCGCTTCGAGAACGTCGAGGAAGGCGTCACCGTGGCCAAGCAGGTCGACGAAGTGACCGGCCTGTCCACGCTGGTGGTGATCGATCCGAAGCGCCGCGGCGCGACCAAGGTCGTGCGTCCGCAGGTCAAGCTGCTCGACGCCTCGGGCTCGGAAGTGAAGATCCCCGGCACCGACCACTCGGTGACGATCGGCTTCCAGGTCGGCGCCCTGATCCAGGTGCGCGACGGCCAGGACGTGGGCCCCGGCGAAGTGCTGGCGCGTATTCCGGTCGAAGGCCAGAAGACCCGCGATATCACCGGCGGTCTGCCGCGCGTGGCCGAACTGTTCGAGGCGCGTTCGCCCAAGGACAAGGGCCTGCTGGCCGAGATGACCGGCACCGTGTCCTTCGGCAAGGAGACCAAGGGCAAGATCCGCCTGCAGATCACTGACCCCGAAGGCAAGGTCTGGGAAGAACTCGTGCCCAAGGAAAAGAACATCCTGGTGCACGAAGGCCAGGTGGTGAACAAGGGCGAATCCGTGGTCGACGGCCCGGCCGATCCGCAGGACATCCTGCGCCTGCTGGGCTCCGAGGAACTGGCGCGCTACATCGTCGACGAAGTGCAGGACGTGTACCGTCTGCAGGGCGTGAAGATCAACGACAAGCACATCGAGGTGATCGTTCGCCAGATGCTGCGTCGCGTCGTGGTCGAGAACGCCGGCGATTCGGGCTACATCCAGGGCGAGCAGGTCGAGCGTTCCGAGATGCTCGACACCAACGACCGTCTGCGCTCGGAAGACAAGCTGCCGGCGACGTACACCAACCTGCTGCTGGGCATCACGAAGGCTTCGCTCTCGACCGACAGCTTCATCAGCGCCGCATCGTTCCAGGAAACGACGCGCGTGCTGACCGAGGCGGCGATCATGGGCAAGCGCGACGAGCTGCGCGGCCTGAAGGAGAACGTCATCGTCGGTCGCCTGATCCCCGCCGGCACGGGCCTGGCCTACCACCAGGCACGCAAGGTGAAGGACGCCATGGACGAGGCCGAGCGCCGCGCCATCGCCGACGCCGAAGCGGCCGAGCTGGCGGCGTCCTCGTCGACGCCCGAGGCGGCCACCGCGGAGGCCGGCGAAGGCACGGCGGACAGCGCCGAGTGATCGTCCTGCGTCGTCGTTGACGCCCGCATGGCCATGACCGGCCCCCAGCGCCCCCCTTCCCGCCCGGGAAGGGGGGCGTTTTTCGTCGTGGCTGCCACCCGGTGCAGCCGCGGGAGCCCTCCATGAGCTGGCTCAGCCATTCACTGCTGAACTGGGCGGCGGCGGCCGTGGCGCTGTTCTGGTTCGTCGGGGCGCACAACCGGCTGGTGCGGCTGCGCTCGGCAGCGCTGCAGGCCTACGGCGCGCTCGACGCGCTGCTGATCCGGCAACTGGACTTCGTCCAGGCATCGCTCGAGGCCCCAGCCGAAAGGGGCGAGCCCCCGCGGGCGGCCGATACCGCCTTGCAGGCGGCGGCCGGCCAGGCCCTCACCGTGCTCGGCGCCACGCGCGCCAGACCCCTCGATCCGGCGGCCATGGGCGCACTGGCCACCGCGCTGCGCGTGCTTCTGGCGGCCTGGGAACGCGTGCACCCCGACGAACTGGTGAGCTTCGAGGCGGACGGCACGCTGTCGCGGCCGGCCAGCCTGCTCGGTCCGCGCGAGAGCAGTACCGGCGCATCGCCGGCACCCTCCGTGCCCATGGCCTGGCCCGAACCTTCGGCGCTGGTCGAGATCACACGGGCGCAATTCAATGCCGCCGTGCTCCAGTACAACGCGGCGATTCGCCAGTTTCCCGCCGTCTTCGTGGCCTGGGCCTTCCGGCTCAGGGCGGCGGCGCCGCTGGTCTGAATGCCCCGGCACGACCCCTTACCATCCCCTGACCTTGCCCGACCCTTTCCTCTCCGGCAGCGACGCGCCGCCTTCCCATTCCCCGATGGCGCCGGCGCTGTGGCGCCAGCTGCAGCAGGTGGCCGGCGCCCTCGCGGCCATCCGCGCCGGCACCTCCGGCAGTGTGGCGCTCGACGCCGTCGACCCCGAGCTGCGCCCCGGCGTGCAGGCCCTGCTCTTTCACGCCCTGCGCTGGCTCGGCCGTGGCGAGGCCCTGCGCCGGCACCTGGCCAAGCGCACCCCGCCGCCGGCCGCCGACGCGCTGCTGTGCACCGCCCTGGCCCTGGGCTGGGATGCGGCGCGCGCCCCCTACGAACCCTTCACGCTGGTCGACCAGACCGTGGAGGCCGCCAAGCGCCAGCCCGGCACCCGCGCCCAGGCCAGCTTCATCAATGCCTGCCTGCGCCGCTTCCTGCGCGAGCGCGACGAGCTGGTGGAGGCCACCGACCGCGAGCCCGTGGCGCAGTGGAACCACCCCCGCTGGTGGATCGAGCGCTTGCGCCGAGCTCATCCGCAGGCGTGGCAGCGGGTGCTGGAAGCCGACAACACCGCCGCGCCGCTGACGCTGCGGATCAATGCATCAAAAACATCGGTGGCCCAATACCTGCCTGCGCTTGCAGCTATCAATTTGGGAGCGAGGAAGGTGGCCCGGACGGGGCTCGAGCTGGACCGGGCCCGGCCGGTGCAGCAGCTGCCCGGCTTCGAAGCGGGGGAGTTCTCCGTCCAGGATGCGGCGGCCCAGCTGGCCGCCCCGCTGCTTCTGGAGCGCCTGGCGGCGCCCGGCGCCGGTCCGCTGCGGGTGCTCGACGCCTGCGCGGCCCCAGGTGGAAAGACGGCCCACCTGCTCGAGTGCGGCGGCGATCGCATCGCCGTGACGGCGCTCGAGGTCGACGCCGTACGCAGCCGCCGCATCGACGACACCCTGGCCCGGCTGGGCCTGTCCGCCGACGTGCGGGTGGCCGACGCCTCGCGCCCCGCCGAATGGTGGGACGGGCAGCCCTACGACGGCATCCTGCTCGATGCGCCCTGCACGGCCTCCGGCATCGTGCGCCGCCATCCCGACGTGCGCTGGCTGCGACGGGAGAGCGACATCGAGCAGCTGGCCCTGCAGCAGGCCATGCTGCTGGCCGCGCTGTGGCCGCTCGTGCGGCCCGGCGGCCGCCTTCTGTACTGCACCTGTTCTGTCTTCCGCGAGGAAGGCAGCGGGCAGATCGATGCGTTTCTTGCACACAACACCGATGCTCGATTGCTCCCGTCGCCCGGCCATTTGCTGCCCCAAAGCGGGGCGGGCCCCCGCGGGCTCCTGGAGAATGACCTGGGTGAGCACGACGGCTTCTTCTACGCCCTGCTGGAAAAGCGGCCCCGCTGAGCGGCGGCCGGGCCGCCTGTGGCTGGCCGCCCTGTGGATGCTGGCGCTGGTGCTCGTGCTGCTGCCGCTGCGGGCACAGGCCCAGGCGCGCGCCGCCGAAGTCACGCAACTGCGCCTGGAGCGCGGTGACGACGGCGTGTTCCTCAGTGCCGCGGTGAAGTTCGAACTGCCGCCCTCGGTGCTCGAGGTGCTCGACAAGGGCATCGCCATCCACTTCGTCGCCGAGGCCGAGCTCTACCGCGAGCGCTGGTACTGGACCGATCAGAAGATCGCCCAGGTGGCACGGCACATGCGCCTCACGTACCAGCCGCTCACGCGGCGCTGGCGGCTCGCCGTCTCGCCCTTCCCGATCACCACCGCCGTGGCCGGCATCACGCTCAACCAGAACTTCGACACGCTGGACGAAGCCCTGGACGCCGTGCGTCGCATCGGCCGCCTGCGCATGGGCGATGCATCGGAGATTCCCGACGACAGCCCGCAGACGGTGGTCTTCCGCTTCCGCCTCGACACCTCGCAACTGCCCCGACCCTTCCAGATCGGGCTGGTCGGCCAGTCCGACTGGAACGTCTCGGTCGAACGCACGGCCAAGCTGCCGGTGGAGAAGCTGCGTTGAACGAGCCGCCGGTGTCGGCGGTGGCGCCACCGCGGCGCTCGCGCGGCGTGCGCTGGGCGATCGGCGTCGGTGCCGCCGCCGTCACGGCGATCGGCCTGGTGCTGATGTTCCTGCTGGCCCAGGCGACCAACAACCGCGCCCTCTACGAACGAAACTACGCGCGCCTGTTCACCATCAACGTCGTGGTGGCCGTGCTGCTGGTGCTGGTCATCGGCTGGGTGGCGTTCCGCCTCGTCCGCCGCCTGCGGCAGGGCAAGTTCGGCAGCCGCCTGCTGATCAAGCTGGCGGCCATCTTCGCGCTGGTCGGCGTGGTGCCGGGCATCCTGGTCTACACCGTGTCCTACCAGTTCGTGGCCCGCTCCATCGAGAGCTGGTTCGACGTCAAGGTCGAGGGAGCACTCGACGCCGGCCTGAACCTGGGGCGCGCCACGCTCGACTCGCTGTCCGACGACCTCGCGGCCAAGACGCGGGCGGCGGGGGCGCAGCTGTCGCAGGTGCCGGACACCAGTGCCGGCCTGGCGCTCGACCGCCTGCGCGAGCAGCTCGGTGCGAGCAACGTCATGCTGTGGAGCTCCTCCGGCCAGCTCATCGCCAGCGCCGGCAGCTCGCGCTTCGAACTGAATCCCGAGCGGCCCTCGCCGCAGCTGCTGCGGCAGGTCCGCGCCGAGCGTGTGGTGTCCCACATCGAAGGTCTGGACGAGACCGCGGAGGCCAGTGCCGCCGCGGGCGCGGCGCCGGCGCCCGCGCTGGTCAAGGCGGTGGCCGTGGTGCCGCGGCCGGGCTTCGACCTGAGCAGCGAGCCGCGCTTCCTGCAGATCACGCAGGCGCTGCCGCCGGCCGTGGTGGCCAACGCGCTGGCCGTGCAGGAAGCCAACCGCGAGTACCAGGAGCGCGCCCTGGCCCGCGAAGGGCTGCGGCGCATGTACATCGGCACGCTCACGCTCAGCCTGTTCCTCGCGGTCTTCGGCGCGGTGCTGCTGGCGGTGCTGTTCGGCAACCAGCTCGCGCGGCCGCTGCTCGTGCTGGCCGACGGCGTGCGCCAGGTGGCGGCCGGCGACCTGCGTCCCACGCAGGTGTCGCAGGGGCGTGACGAACTCGGCGGCCTCACACGCTCGTTCGCGGTGATGACGCAGCAGCTCGCCGATGCGCGTGCGGCCGTCGAGCAGAGCATGGGGCAGGTCGATGCGGCCCGTGCCAACCTGCAGACCATCCTGGACAACCTCACCTCCGGCGTCATCGTGCTCGATGCGGGCGGCGTCATCCGCTCCACCAACCCGGGCGCGACACGCGTGCTGCGTGCGCCGCTGGCCGCCTACGAGGGCCGGCCGCTGGCCGAGGTGCCCGGGCTCGCGGAATTCGCGCTGGGCGTGCAGCAGCAGTTCGACGAGTTCGAGGTCGATGCCGCGCAGCACGGCCTCGACCATTGGCAGCATGCCTACGAGCTGCATGCGAGCGGCACCGGCGTCGAGCGCAACGCCGTGAACATCGTCGCGCGCGGCGCCAGCCTGCCGGGCGCCGGGCGCCTGCTGGTGTTCGACGACATTTCGGAGATCGTCTCGGCCCAGCGCGCGCAGGCCTGGGGCGAGGTGGCGCGCCGCCTCGCGCACGAGATCAAGAACCCGCTCACGCCCATCCAGCTCTCGGCCGAGCGCCTGGAGATGAAGCTCAGCGGCAAGGTCGCCCCGCCCGAGGAGGCGGTGCTGACGAAGTCGGTGAAGACCATCGTCGACCAGGTCGATGCGATGAAGCGGCTGGTCAACGAATTCCGCGACTATGCGCGGCTGCCCACCGCGCAGCTGCATCCGGTCGACCTCAACGCCCTCGTCACCGACGTGCTGCATCTCTACGGCACCGAGAACGCCAAGGTGCCTGTGCAGGCCGAACTGGACCCGCGCTGTCCGCCCATTCGCGGCGACGAGCAACAACTTCGACAGGTAATTCACAACCTGTTGCAAAACGCCCAGGACGCCACCGAAGCGGCCGCCGCGGGCGCCGAGACGGTGCACCCGGTGATCATCCGCACCCGCCTCGCCGACTCGGGCCAGCGCGTGCGTCTCACCGTGCTGGACAGTGGTTCCGGCTTTGCGCCGCATATCCTGCAGCGCGCTTTCGAGCCCTACGTGACCACCAAGAGCAAGGGCACCGGCTTGGGGCTCGCGGTCGTCAAGAAGATCGCCGACGAGCACGGCGCACGGGTCGAACTGTCCAACCGCAGCGCCGACGGGGCTGTGGCCGGTGCGCAAGTGTCGCTATCATTTGCGATAGCAGTCGAGCGGGCTGTCAACTCCTCCAAGAACGAACCCAAGACGTCCGCCCCGACCACCTGATCGTCTGGTGTGCGGGCGACCGATCACTCAACGCGAGCAAGCACACAAACATTCATGGCAAACATCCTGGTGGTCGACGACGAATTGGGGATCCGAGACCTGCTCTTCGAAATCCTCAATGACGAAGGCCACAACGTCGAGCTCGCGGAGAACGCCTCCGAGGCCCGTGCCGCGCGGCAGCGGGCCCGCCCCGACCTCGTGCTGCTCGACATCTGGATGCCCGACACGGACGGCGTCACGCTGCTCAAGGAATGGTCCACGGCCAACCTGCTGAGCATGCCCGTCATCATGATGAGCGGCCACGCGACGATCGACACGGCCGTGGAAGCGACGCGCATCGGCGCCTTCGCCTTCCTCGAGAAGCCCATCACCATGCAGAAGCTGCTCAAGGCGGTGGAGCAGGGCCTCGCGCGCGAGGACGCACGACGCGCCGCAGCCAGCGTGGTGCCGCCGGCCGCCGGCTTTGCGCCCACCGTCACCAGCGGCAGCGTGCCGGGTGCGATGGCCGCAGCGCTGGCCCCCGTGCCGGTGGTCGACCCGGGCCCGCAGGCGCTGCAGAGCTTCGACCTCGACCGCCCCCTGCGCGATGCGCGCGATGGTTTCGAGAAGGCCTACTTCGAGTTCCACCTCGCGATGGAAAACGGCTCGATGACGCGCGTGGCCGAGAAGACCGGCCTCGAACGCACCCACCTCTACAGAAAACTCAAGCAACTCGGCGTCGACCTGTCGAGGGGCCGCAGAAGCGCTGTATAATCTGAGGCTCCCTCGGTTCCACCCGGAAGCGAGACGGCCCGGTAGCTCAGTTGGTAGAGCAGCGGATTGAAAATCCGCGTGTCGGTGGTTCGATTCCGCCCCAGGCCACCAAACAGCAAGGCCCTTGATTCGTCACCGGATCAAGGGCCTTTTCTCTTGCCTCGCCCACGCGAGGAGGCGGAGCACGCAACCAACGGGCCGCGTGCGCCCGCCCTTAGAAGTCCACCAGGCTCACCCCCACGCTGAACACCGTCCGCTTGCGGTTGTAGTCGACCAGCGTGTCCCCGTACCCGTGGAAGAGCTGAGTGTGGAAGCGCAGGTTGCTCTTGGCCGGATCGCCGATGGCGCGCATCCATTCCAGCTTGACCGACCCGCGGCCGGTGCCGCCGATGGCACCGCGCACGGTGGCGGCCAGCGTGTTGTCCTTGTTCACGTACCAGCTGCCGGTGATCTCGCTGTGGCCGAGGTAGTTGGTGATGTCGGGGTTGTCGTCGTCGGCCGCGCTCTCTTGGATGCGCTTCCAGATCTTGGCGGTGATGGCGAACTGGTTGTCCAGTTCCATGCCGCCCATCAGGTACACGCGGTTCCAGCTGCGCGACAGCGGCAGGCTCTGCCCGTTCGACTGGTGCACGATGCCCAGACCCGCATAGCGCCAGCGCCAGCCGCCCGGCAGCTTCACGTCGGTGGGGTAGACGTACATCAGCTCCGGCTCGTGGTCGGTTGTGCGGAAGGGCCGCGAGATGTCGCCGTTGAAGAGCTGCCAGGTCGACTGCTGCGAGTAGGCGAACCACAGCGAATCCTTCTTCACCGGGTCGCCTTGCGTCAGCATGCCCTGCGCCAGCTTGGTCCGCACCGACAGGCCGATGCGCATCTCGTTGGCCTGGTAGTTCACCGACTCGGCGGTGTGGCCGGGCGAGGGCGAGGTGGGCGTCTCGGGCTTGTGGTTGGCGGTGGACACCGACAGGTTCAGCGGCCGGTAGCCGCGGAAGGTGAAGGTGCCGCAGTCGGTGCCGTTCTCCAGTTCCCAGAAGCGCGACAGCGTGGAGTACTGGCGGTTGCGGCAGCCTTCGTCGTCGACCGTCACCACGCGCGTCGCAGGCACGTTCGCATCGACCGGCTGCCCGGCCGCCGGAGCGCCCTGCGGCTGCGCACTGGCCAGCGCGGCGGGCGCTGCGGGCACGGCGGCGGCGGGCAGCGTCTGCTGCTGCGCCCAGCGGTCGAAGCAGGCCAGGCGCGCGTCCTTGTCGGCGCCCAGCCGCGTGCACTGCTGCCAGGTGAGCTGCGCGTCGGCCAGCGGGCTCGCAGGCTCGCCCGAGGGGGCGGTTTGCGCCTGGGCACCGGCGGCGCACAGGGCCGCCGCGGCGGCCACGGTCCAGGGCTGCAGGGAAGAAAGACGCCCTATCAGGGCGCCGGCGAAATTCGGGTCATCACGACGGGCCGTTTGGCCTCGTCGCCTGCGTGTTGCCATGTTCCTTTGAACTCCTTGCCGCAGGAGTCGGGCTGCACCGCCAGCGCCCAGGTGGCGCTGATCGACCGGCCGTCCTCCGATTCATCGAGGGCGAGCATGCCCTCGTCGTCGATGTCGCCCGCGAGCTGGGCCACGCCGGCGGGGCGGGTCAGTCGACCGCGCACACCCGCGTATTCGGGATGCGGGCCCAGTTCCGCCGTGGCGTCGGGCTGTCCTTCGATGCGGACCTGCCAACGCCCGTAGAAAGTGTCCACCGGCTGGGCCTCGGGGCCGCGTGCGCAGTCGGCGCTCGTGTGCGTAGGCGCAGCGCCTCTGTCCGTCTGCATGCCATTTTGGCCCGCAGCGCCCGCACAGCCTGCGCAGGCAGCTATCAGAAATGTAGCGACAAGTGTCTTCATGAGGTCCCGGCCGCGGCGGCCGCGGCGGCCGCGGCGGCGGCGCTGGCCTGCGCCTTGCGTGCGAATTCCTCGCGCAGGGCCTTGAGCTTGGCGCGCGGATCTTCCTTGGCGGTGGTCTTGTCCAGCGCCATCTCGGCGATGAAGCGGCTGGGCAGGGCCTGCACCATCTCGCGGCCCTTCTTGCGGCGCTTGGTCCAGCTCACGGCCAGGCTGCGCTGCGCGCGGGTGATGCCCACGTACATGAGGCGGCGCTCTTCCTGCAGGCGCTCGAGCACGCTCTCGTTGACCTTCTCCTGCCGGCCCTCGTCGTCGTCGAGCTTGAAGGGCAGCAGGCCCTCGTTGACGCCGATCAGCAGCACGTGCGGCCACTCCAGCCCCTTGGAGGCATGCAGCGTCGACAGCGTGAGCACGTTCTGGTCCTGCTCGCGCTCGCTGATGGTCGACAGCAGCGAGATCGTCTGGGCCACCTCCAGCAGGCTCTTGGGCTCTTCGCCGACCGCGTCGGCGCCGCTCGCATCGGCGATCTTGCCGCCGCAGCGCTGGGCCATCCAGTCGCAGAACTCCATGACGTTGGTCCAGCGCGCGGCCGCGGCCTGCTCGCTGTCCTCACCGTCGTAGAGGTGCTGCTCGTAGCCGATCTCCTTGAGCCAGGTGTCGAGGAAGGCGCGCGCGTCCTCGGCGCCCTTGGTGTGGCGTGCGCGGTACTCCAGGTCGTTGATGTAGCGGCCGAACTCGTGCAGGCCCTCGATGCCGCGCTTGCCGACGGCACTGGGCAGCGAGTTGGAGAACAGCGCCTCGAACAGGCTCTGCTTGTACTGCGTGGCGAACACGCCCAGTTGCTGCAGCGTGGTGTGGCCGATGCCGCGCTTGGGCGTGGTCACGGCGCGCAGGAAGGCCGGGTCGTCGTCGTTGTTGACCCACAGGCGAAACCACCCGCACAGGTCCTTGATCTCGGCGCGGTCGAAGAAGCTCTGGCCGCCCGACACCTTGTACGGAATCTGCGCCCGGCGCAGGGCCTGCTCGAACACGCGCGCCTGGTGGTTGGCTCGGTAGAGGATGGCGAAGTCGCGCCACTCCTTGTGCTGCGAGGTCTCGCGCAGGCCGAGGATGCGCGCCACCGCGCGTTCGGCCTCGTGCTGCTCGTTGTCGCAGTCGACCACGCGCACCGGCTCGCCCTCGCCCAGTTCGCTGAACAGCGTCTTGGGAAAGAGCTTGGGGTTCGGCCCGATCACGTTGTTGGCCGCGCGCAGGATGGCGCTGGTGGAGCGGTAGTTCTGCTCCAGCTTGATGACCTTGAGCTGCGGGTAGTCCACCGGCAGCTTCTTGAGGTTGTCCAGCGTCGCGCCGCGCCAGCCGTAGATGGACTGGTCGTCGTCGCCCACCGCGGTGAAGCTGCCGCGCGTGCCGGCCAGCGCCTTGAGCACCTCGTACTGCGTGGCGTTGGTGTCCTGGTACTCGTCCACCAGGATGTGGCCCAGCTGCTTCTGCCACTTCTCGCGCACCTCGGGGTACTTCTGCAGCAGCGCCAGCGGCATGCCGATCAGGTCGTCGAAGTCCACGCTCTGGTAGGCCGCCAGCCGTTCCTCGTAGCGGGCCATGATGCGGGCGGTGACGCGCTCGTTGTCGTCCTGCGCCTGGGCCTCGGCCTCGGCGGCGTTCAGGCCCATGTTCTTCCACTTGCTGATGGTCCACTGCCAGGTGCGCGCGGTGGCCGCATCGGTGGTGCCGCCGGCGTCCTTGAGGATCTTCGTCACGTCGTCGGCATCGAGGATGCTGAACTGGGGCTTGAGGCCCAGTACGCCGCCGTCCTCGCGCATCATGCGCACCCCCAGCGCGTGGAAGGTGCAGACGATCACGTGCTTCGCGTCGCGGCCGATCAGCCCCTTGGCCCGCTCGCGCATCTCCGCCGCGGCCTTGTTCGTGAAGGTGATGGCCGCGATGCGCTTGGGCTCCAGCCCGGCCTGGATCAGCCGCGCGATCTTGTGCGTGATCACGCGCGTCTTGCCCGACCCCGCACCCGCGAGCACGAGGCATGGGCCGTGCAGGTAGTTGACGGCGTCCTGCTGGGCGAGGTTGAGACCGGACATGGAGGCGGGAGCGTGGGAGGGCGGCGCGAAGGGCCGGGCGGCGCCGCGAAAAGCGAAGCGCCGAATCATACGGAAGGCGCTTTCCGCGATGCGGGGTGGCGCTGTGCGGCCGCATCGCACGGCGCAGGGGCCATTGGGCGCGCCGGGCACAATCGCCCGCGCCGTGCTTGCCATCTTCCTCGTCACCTTTCCCTTCTTCGCGCTGATCGCGGCCGGCTACGCCGCGGCGCGCGGGCGCATCCTGCCGCTGGAGGCGATCCCGGGGCTCAACGCCTTCGTCCTGTACTTCGCGCTGCCGTGCATGCTGTACCGCTTCGGCGCCAACACGCCGATCGCGCAACTGCTCGATGGCCCCGTGGCCCTGGTGTGGGGCGTCGCGGCCTTCATCGTCGTCGGCCTGGCGGTGGGGCTGGCGCGGCGCGGCGGGCTGGGCTGGAACGATGCGGCCTTCGGCGCGCTGGTCGCGGCCTTTCCCAACACGGGCTTCATGGGCGTGCCGTTGCTGGCCGCCATCCTCGGCCCCTCGGCCGCGGGGCCGGTCATGATCACCATCGCCTTCGACATGGTGGTCACCTCGTCGCTGTGCATCGCGCTGTCGCGCCTGGACGCCGGCACCGGCGCGGCCGGCGAGCGCGCCGCCGCGCAGGCGGTGCGCAAGGCGCTGGCGGGCATCCTGCGCAACCCGATGCCGTGGTCCATCCTGCTGGGCGCCCTGGCCTCGGCGCTGCAGTGGCGCCTGCCCGGGCCGATCGACAGGACGGTGGCCATGCTGGCCGAGGCCGCTTCGCCGGCGGCGCTCTTCACCATCGGCGCGGTCCTGGCGCGTTCGGCCCTGCTCGCGCAGGCCGGCGGGGCGCGGCCGCCGCGCCGGGCGGCGTTGGGGGACGTGCTGTCGGTGGTGCTCGTGAAGCTGCTGCTGCACCCGCTGCTGGTGGCGGGGCTGTGCTGGGCCGTGCGGGCGGTGGGCCTGCCGCTCTCGGCGCCGGCCGTTGCAGCACTGGTGCTGGTGGCCGCGCTGTCGAGCGCAAGCAACGTGTCGATGCTGGCCGAGCGCTACGGCGCCGACAACGGGCGCATCGCCCGCATCATCCTGTGGACCACGGTGGCCGCCTTCTTCAGCTTCCCGATCGCGGTGGACTGGGTGCGCTGAACGGCTGCTCGCTGCGGGTTGCTATTGTTTTCATAGCTGCTGGCGACCGCCCCACGGGCGCTGCGGCCCGATTCGATGCCCCGGGTGCTCAGGGCGTCAGCACGCCCAGCTTGTACGGGTCGGCGTCGCTGAGCAGCGCGCACTTCGACGGATCGCGCCCCTGCGTGCCGTCGCACCAGTAGCTGTTGTAGATGCGGCCGAAGAGCGTGGGCGTGGCGGTGAAGAGCAGGCCCTGCGCAGGCAGCCAGGGCTCGCGTGCCGGCGGGGTGGCGCTGCCGGCGACCGGTACGGCGGGCGGGGTGCGGAACTCCACCAGCGTCTTCTCGATGTCGGCCGCCGTGGTGCGGGTGCGCAGCGGCACCAGCAGGCTGTTGACGTGAAGGCCGCGGCCGAAGCGGTGTTCCTTGCCGGCGAGGAAGGCGTAGGCGCAGGCGTCGTGGCACATGCCGCGCACCTCGGTGCTGGCGCCCGCGCGGCGGATCGCCTGGGCGTAGCCTTCGGCCACGTCGAAGGAGCCGCCGGTCGAATCCTCGAAGACGACGGTGCGCACCTGGCCGCCGGCCAACTGCTCGGCGAAGGCGACGGCGCTTTCGCCGTCGAGCGTGCCCGTGACGTGCAGCCGTGCGCCCTCGGTCTCCAGTTCGGCCGCCCGCGCGGGCATCGCGGCGATGCCTGCGACGCACAGTCCCCACACCACCATCGTCTTGACCACGGCCGACCTCCAGCTTGTCGCCCAAGGGGGCGCAGACCATTGTTGAGCGTATTTCCTACCGATCACTGACCGCAATAGAGTGATAGTGTTACTTCGTGCGTCGCCGTCCCCTGCCCAGGGGAGCCGCGACGAACCTTGTTCTGGAGGCATCGATGGCTGCGCTGATCCATCTCGTTCTCTGGTGCGCCGTGTTGGTGACGGGCGCACTGCTGTGGCGCACCGGCGCCAGTGGTCTGATGGGCACGGCGGTGCTGGCCGCCCTGGCCATGGCCGCCCTGTGGGCCGCCTGGCGTATGCGCCGCGCCGCGCGTCGCCGACGCAGTTCGCTGCAGTACGTGCAGATGGCCAAGCAGCCCATCGCGCTGGGCTGACGCCAACCCGCCCCTCTTCGCTCGACGCCCGAGGCTCAGATCGCCTGCGGGTCCACGTCGACCAGCCAGCGGATCACGCCCTTGCCCTCGGGCGTGCGACGCAGCCCGTGCAGCAGCGGCTGCCAGGCCGCCAGCAGGCGTTGCAAGGCCGCGCGTGAACTGCTCTCGACCAGCATCTGCGCCCGCTCCACGTTCGCCACGCGCTGGATCGCCAGCGGCACCGGGGGGTAGCGCGTGACGGCGTCGGCATCGGGCAATGCATCGGCAGCCGCGCTCGCGGCATGCAGGAAGGCCTGCGCCGCCTCCTGCGTGCGGGCGTCGGCGCGCAGCAGTGCCTGGAACGCAAAGGGCGGCATGGCGGCCATGCGCCGCTCCTCGAGCTGCTGCTGCGCGAAGCTGGCGTAGTCGTGCCGGCGCAGTGCGGTGAACAGCGGGTGCTGCGGGTGGTGGGTCTGGATCCACATCTCGGCCGTGCTGCCCTGCGCCTGCAGCCAGGCGCCGTCGCGGCCGGCCCGTCCGGCGGATTGCATCAGCAGGCTGAAGAGCCGCTCCGGCGCGCGGAAGTCGCTGGAGAAGAGCGCGCCGTCGGGGTTCACCGCCGCCACCAGCGTGATGCGCCGGAAGTCGTGCCCCTTGGCGATCATCTGGGTGCCCACCAGCACGTCGACCTCGCCGCCGTGCACCTGCGCGAGCTGCTGCTCGAGCGCGCCCTCGTGGCGCGTGCTGTCGGCGTCGATGCGCGCGATGCGCACCGGGCCGCCGTCGGGCCGCGTCACCGGGGCCAGCAGCTGCGCGAGCTGTTCCTCCAGCCGCTCGGTGCCGCGTCCCACCGGCGCGATGTCGGGGTTGCCGCAGGACGGGCAGGCGCGCGGCACCCGCTCGGTGAAGCCGCAGTGGTGGCAGCGCAGCGTGCGATCGATCTTGTGGAAGACGCGGTAGGCGCTGCAGTGCGGGCACTCGCTCTTCCAGTCGCAGTCGCCGCAGGCCAGCACCGGCGCATAGCCGCGCCGGTTGAGGAAGACCATGCTCTGTTCGCCGCGCGCCACGCGCTGGCCCAGCGCCTCGAGCAGCGCCGACGACAGCACCGTCTTCGGCGGCTGGAGATTCATGTCGACCAGTCGCACCTTGGGCAGGGCGCTCTCGCCCACGCGCGAGGGCATCGCCAGGCGCTGGTAGCGGCCGCCCGTGTCCTCGGGCCCCGGCGGCCGGCTCTGGTGCCAGCTCTCCAGCGAGGGCGTGGCCGAGCCGAGCAGCACCTGCGCGCCCTCGCGCCGTGCGCGCCACACGGCCAGGTCGCGCGCCGAGTAGCGCGCGCCTTCCTGCTGCTTGTAGCTCGGGTCGTGCTCCTCGTCGACCACCACCAGCGCCAGCTGCGGCAGCGAGGCGAACACCGCCATGCGCGTGCCCAGCACGATGCGCGCGTGGCCGCCGTGGGCCGCCAGCCAGCTCGCCAGGCGCTGCGGCGGCGTCATGCCGCTGTGCATCGACACCACCGCGCCGGCACCGAAGCGCGGCGCGAAGCGGGCGATGAAGCGCGCCTCCAGCTGCGGCGTGAGGTTGATCTCCGGCACCATCACCAGCGCCTGGGCCTGCGGATCGCGTGCCAGCCTCGCCTCGACGGCGCGCAGGTAGACCTCCGTCTTGCCGCTGCCCGTGCTGCCGAAGAGCAGGAAAGGCCCGGGCCCGGCCGCCAGCGCATCGAGCGCGGCCTGCTGTTCGGCGGTGGGCGCGGGCGGCGCCTGCGCGGCGTCGGTCTGCGCCGGGGCGGTGCTGCCGCGCGCCCGGCGCTTGAGCCGCCGCGCCAGTTGGTCGACGTCGAGTCCCCGCAGCTGCGGCGGCAGGGCGGCCAGCGCCACCTCGCCGAGCGAGCGCTGGTAGTAGCGGGCGGCGAAGGCCACCAGGTCGCGCCAGGCCTGCGGCAGCGGGGGCAGGGCGTCGAGCGCGGCCGCCACCGGCTTGAGGACCACGCCGTCCTCGTCGGCGCCCGCCACCGCCGGCGCGCATGCCCACACGACGCCCAGCACCTCGCGCCGGCCCAGCGGCACCCGCACCAGCGTGCCGGGGGGCAGCGCAGCGGGGAACGCATAGCTGAGCAGGTCGGCGACCTGGCTGTGGGCCGGAGTCTGCACCGCCACGTCGACGCGGAAGGCGGGGGCGCTCATGCAGGACAAGGCTTGCGAATCATTCTTGAAGTGCGCTGGAGCAAGGACTGCTAAGTTGTTGATTTCACAGCGCTTTGGAGACCATCCAGAGATACTGTGGATAACTTTGTTGATATCGCCGCTGGAAGCGCGCGGAAGGCCCGCAAATCAAGGCTTCCACTGATTTGCCCGCAAAAAGGGCAAAACCGAAAATCCTTTGAAATCAACGACTTGCAGCCGCTATCGCTTTCGTAGCAACAGAGCGCGGCATTCAGATCTTTTTGCGCACCGCAGCACGTGTTTTGTGCATAAGTCAACCGGCATGTGACCGCAGGTCTTGACAAACGCGCGAGGACGGGAATCGCTCTTACAAATGGTCACGTAGGTGAGCAACGACTCATGCCGCGGCCCGCAGCACGCGGGAGTGCCGGTGCACGGCGTCGACCAGCACTGCCACATGCTCGGGCGGCGTGAACTGGCTGATGCCGTGGCCGAGGTTGAAGATGTGCGTCGCGCCGCGCGTGGCCGGGTCGGTGTGCGGGCGCCCGAAGCTGTCGAGCACCTTCGTCACCTCCGCCTCGATGCGCGCCGGCGGCGCGAACAGCACGTTGGGGTCGATGTTGCCCTGCAGCGCCTTGCCTCCCGGGCCTTCGCCCACCTGGGCGCGCGCCGCGCCGAGGTTGGCGGTCCAGTCCAGGCCGAGCACCTCGCACTCCAGCGCCCGCATCGCGTCCAGCCAGAGCGCGCCGCCCTTGGTGAACACGATGCGCGGCACCGGCTGGCCGTCGGCCCCGTCGCGCCTGAGCTGGCGCAGCACGCGGGCCGTGTAGGCCAGGCTGAAGTCCTGGAAGGCGCCGTCGGCGAGCACCCCGCCCCAGCTGTCGAAGATCATCACGGCCTGGGCGCCGGCGTCGATCTGGGCGTTCAGGTAGGCCGCCACGGCGTCGGCGTTCACGGCCAGCAGCCGGTGCATCAGGTCGGGCCGGCCGTAGAGCATCGACTTGACCAGGCGGTAGTCGCTCGAGCCGGCGCCCTCGACCATGTAGCAGGCCAGCGTCCAGGGGCTGCCCGAGAAGCCGATCAGCGGCACCCGGCCATCGAGCGCGCGGCGGATCGAGGTCACGGCATCGAACACGTAGCGCAGCTTCTCCATGTCGGGCACCTCGAGCGCGGCGACCGCCACCTCGTCGCGCACCGGCCGCGCGAAACGCGGGCCTTCGCCGGCCTCGAAGGACAGGCCCAGGCCCATCGCATCGGGCACGGTGAGGATGTCGGAGAACAGGATCGCCGCGTCGAGCGGGTAGCGCGCCAGCGGCTGCAGCGTGACCTCGGTGGCGTAGTCCACGTTCGTCGCCAGGCCCATGAAGCTGCCCGCCTTCGCACGCGTGGCCACGTATTCCGGGAGGTAGCGCCCGGCCTGGCGCATCAGCCAGACGGGGGTGTGGTCGGTGGCTTCGCGCCAGCAGGCGCGCAGGAAGGTGTCGTTCTTCAGGGGGGCGAAAGGCATCCGGCGATTGTCGCCGTCCGCGCGCAGCGCGTCCGTCTCAGGCCGCCGGCACGCGCACGGGCTCGGGCGCGGCGATCCGACGCTGGCGCCGGTACAGCGTCAGCGTCGCGACGAGCCCGAACACCGCCGCCAGGGTCATCCACAGGCCGGGGGCAGCCTTGTCGCCCGTCATCTCGATGAGCCCGGTGGCGACCGCCGGCGTGAAGCCGCCGAACAGCGCGGTCGCCAGGCTGTAGGCCAGCGAGAAGCCGGCGGTGCGCACGCTCACGGGCATCACTTCGGTCAGTGCGACGACCATCGCGCCGTTGTAGCTGGCATAGAGGAAGGACAGCCAGAGCTCCACCTCGAGCATGTGCGCGAAGCTGGGCGCCGCCACCAGCCACTTCATCGCCGGGTAGGCGGTGAAGATCGTCAGCACGGTGAACGCGACGAGCAGCGGCTTGCGCCCGACGCGGTCCGACAACGCGCCCATGATCGGCAGCCAGATGAAGTTGGAGATGGCGACGCACAGCGTGACGATCAGCGCATCGGTGGTGCTCAGGCGCAGCACCGCCTTGCCGAAGGTGGGCGTGTACACGGTGATCAGGTAGAAGGACACGGTGGTCATCGACACCAGCAGCATGCCGGCGATGACCAGCCCCCAGTTGCTCAGCATCGAGCGGAAGATCTCGCGCGCATCCGGCCGGTGCTTGCGGGCCATGAACTCCTCCGTCTCCTGCAGCGAGCGCCGGATGACGAACAGCGCCGGGACGATCAGGCAGCCGACGAAGAAGGGCACACGCCAGTAGAAATCGCCGATCTCCTGCGGCGTGAAGGTCACGTTGAGCCAGTAGCCCAGCGCCGCGGCGGCCACGATCGCGACCTGCTGGCTCGCGGACTGCCAGCTCACGTAGAAGCCCTTGTGCCCGGGCGTCGCCATTTCCGACAGGTAGACCGACACCCCGCCGAGCTCGACGCCGGCCGAGAAGCCCTGCAGCAGCCGCCCGATGAGCACCAGCAGCGGCGCCAGCGCGCCGATGGTCGCGTACGAGGGCACGCAGGCGATCAGCAGCGTGCCCGCGGCCATCAGCGCCAGCGTGACGATCAGCCCCCTGCGGCGCCCGACGCGGTCGACATACGCCCCCAGGAAGATGGCGCCCAGCGGCCGCATCAGGAAGCCGGCGCCGAAGGTCATGAAGGTCAGCATGAGCGAGGCGAACTCGTTGCCGGCCGGAAAGAACGCCTTCGAGATCTGCGTGGCGTAGAAGCCGAACAGGAAGAAATCGAACATCTCCATGAAGTTGCCACCCGTGACGCGCAGCACGGTGGCGAACTTCGAAGATGAATGGCTGGCGGGGGCGTGCATCGACCTGTCTCCTGATCCGGTTCACTCCGGAGTGGCGGATCGTAGGGACGGGACCTGCCCCCGACCTGACCGAGCAGTCAGGTCCTGCTGTGCGCAGGGTCTTGCGTCAGGTCTTGTACTTGATCGAGCAGCCGTAGGCCCGCGTGCTCGCCGCCGAGATCGGCTTGCCGCCGAAGGCTTCGCCCAGGGCCTGGTTCACGTAGTTGGTGGCCTGCTGGATGTCGTCGGGTCGCGCGGAGGCGATGCTGTCGATGCCGCCGGCGTACACCAGCATGCCCTTGGGGTCGATGATGAAGATGTGGGGCGTGGTGCGCGCGCCGTAGGCCTGGCCGATCACGCCGTCTTCGTCCATCAGCACGGCGGTGGCGGCGGCCGAATGCGACTTCATCCAGGCCGACATCTTGTCGGGCGCCAGGTAGTCGCTCGCGGCACGTTCGGTCGAGTTCACGGCCAGCCAGACCACGCCCTTCGCGGTGGCAGCCTTCTGGGTCGCGGGCATGTTGCCGCTGCCGTAGTGCTTGCGCACGAAGGGGCAGCCGGGGTTGGTCCATTCGAGCACCACGTACTTGCCGGCGAAGTCGGACAGCTTGTGGCGCTGGCCGGCGGTGTCGACGGCCACGAAATCCGGGGCGGGCTGGCCCACGGCCGGCGCGGCATGCGCGGGCGTGCTGATCAGCATGCTGGCGCCCAGCGCCATCGCAGCGGCCATGACGGCGCGGCGCGAGGCGCGGGACAGTGCGGCGCGCGCGGCCCGCACGTTGTTCTGGGCGGCGCGCAGCGATCGCGCACCGGCGTTGGACGACGACGTCTCGGTCGACATGTTGGCTGGAGCTCCTGTGGCTGGAAGAGCGCGCCCGCTGCCGCCGTTCAAGGCGGGGCGTGGGCGTCGGCTCCGTTGAAATTCGAGCAACGGCCAGAGCTTAGAACGCTTTCTTGAAGCCCCTGCGACAACCCGTATCCGGCGGGGGTCTTCGCGGGGCCGAGCCCGCGGCGGCGCTCAGAGCCCGCCGAGCGCGGCCTTTACGTCGGCGGGCGACAGCAGCTCGCTCAACACCACCGGCGGCTTGCCGGGGGCCGCCAGCACGTACAGCGGCACCCCGCTGCGGCCCAGCGCGCCGAGCGCGGCGGTGATGGCCGGGTCGCGCCGCGTCCAGTCGGCGCGCAGCAGCGCGACGCCACGGCGGTCGAAGTCGGCCAGCACCGCGCTGTCGGTCAGCGTGGTGCGCTTGTTGACCTGGCAGGTCACGCACCAGGCGGCGGTGAAGTCGATGAACACCGGCCGGCCCTCGCCGTGCAGCTGGGCCACGCGCTCTGTCGACCAGGGCTGCCAGCGCTCGCCGGCCCGAGCCGCCACCGGCGACGCGGCGGCCACCTGCACCACGTTCGGCCCGAGGATGGCGATCAGCGCGGCAAAGCCGGCCAGCGACAGCGCCGCCAGCACGACGCGTGTGCGCCCGCGCAGCGTGAAGGCCCAGACCACGGCCGCACCGGCGACCAGCAGGCCCAGCAGCGCGGCGGCGCCGTCGATGCCGCTCTGCTGGCCCAGCACCCAGACCAGCCAGGCCACGACGGCGAACATCGGGAAGGCCAGCACGCGGCGCAGCGTGTCCATCCACGGGCCGGGTTTGGGCAGCAGGCGCGCCACGGCGGGCACGAAGCCGGCCACCAGGTAGGGCAGCGCCAGCCCGAGGCCCAGCGCTGCGAACAGCAGCAGCGCCTGCACGGCCGGCAGGCCGATCGCCAGGCCCATCGAGGCGCCCATGAAGGGCGCGGTGCAGGGCGAGGCGACGACCACCGCCAGCACGCCGGAGAGGAAGTCGTTGGCGATCGGGTGCTTCACCTGCGCCGAACACACCGACGCCGGCGCGAGCATGCGCACTTCGAACATGCCCGCGAGGTTCAGGCCGATGGCGGTGAAGAGGGCCGCCAGCACCGCGACCACCACCGGCGACTGCAGCTGGAAGCCCCAGCCCAGCTGCGCGCCCATCGCCCGCAGGGCCAGCATGGCGCCGCCGAGCGCAAGGAAGGAAGCCAGCACGCCGGCCGTGTACGCGAGCGCCGCGCTGCGGTGGCCCTTGCAGTCGTCGCCTTGCCGCGCGAAGCCCAGCACCTTGATCGCCAGCACCGGGAACACGCAGGGCATGAGGTTGAGCAGCAGGCCGCCTACCAGCGCACCCAGCAAGGCGGCCCAGAAGGCGGCGCTCGTCACCTGGGCCGGGACCGCGGCCGCCGCGGCGGCGTTGCTGTCGAGCGCGGCCTGCAGCTCGGGCGAGACGGTGGCACGCGGCGCCGTGCTGGGCCAGGCGCCGGACACGGGCGCCTCGGCGCGCCAGCCCACCGAACGGCCTTCGGCTTCGGCCGCACGGCGGTCGTCGCCGTCGAGCGCCAGCACGATCGGCATCGTGGTCGGGCTGGCGGCACGCTGCTCGGCCAGCGGCAGCGTGGCGGTCCACACGCCGTCGGACCAGCGTTGCGTCCAGTCCTGGCCCGCCACGGCGCCGTTGCGGATCACCTCGCCGGTCTCGGGAAAGAAGGCCAGCGTCTTGCCGACGGCCGCCGCGGGCAGGCCGGTCACGCGCACCTGCAGCTGCTGGCCTTCGACCGCGACCGAGGCCGAGCCCTTGTCGCCCAGCGCCGCAGGGCGGGCGGCGAGTGCACGGTCGAACTCGGCGGCATGCATCGCCGTGGAGCCCTGCGCCGGCAGCTGCAGCGTGAACTCGCCCTCTTCGGGGATGCATTCCTTGCGGCAGACCAGCCAGGACGCCGACAGCTTGACCGGCACGGTGGCCGCGCCGGCCAGCGGCACCGGCGGCTTGAAGTTCTCGGCCACCTGCACCGGCACCGGCAGCAGCACGGTGTTCTCGTAGCCGTAGTTGGCCAGGTTGCCGATCGGGATCTTGTGCGGCGTGGGCCAGTCGATGTCGCCGGCCACCAGGCCCGCCGGCAGGGTCCAGCGGAATTCGGTCGGCAGGCCGGAGTCGCCGGCGTTCTTCCAGTAGGTGTGCCACTCGGGTTGGTGGGCGATCTGCAGGCCCAGCCACACGGTGGCGCCGGGCGTCAGCCCCTGTGGCGCCTGGGCCAGCAGTTCGGCCCGCACATGCGGCGTCGTCACGACCGCGCCGCCCGCCGCATTCTGCGAGCCCAACTGGGCTGCAGCCGGCATGGATGCTGCGGCGGCAGCTATCAAAAAAGGAGCGGCCAGCCAGGCGCTCAGGGACGGGGTGCGGGGGCGCATGCGGCGGGTCGGAGCAGGGGCAGGGCGCAAAGTTCCGGTTGGGGGCTCAGGATGCCCACCCCAGGACCACCCTGCGGGTGGTCGCGCTCTTCTTCTCAATCTTGGTCACCAGCACGGCGCCGATCTCCTGCGTATTGGCCACGTGCGTGCCGCCGCAGGGCTGCAGGTCGATGGGCGTTTCGCCCTCGCCGATGCGGATGGTGCGCACGGTGCCGCTGCCCCGGGGCGGCTGCACGCTCATGCTCTTGACCAAGGCCGGGTTGGCGTCGAGTTCGGCGTCGGTGATGGCGCCCACGATCAGCGCGTGCGCCTCGCCGACCAGCCGCGCCAGGCCCTGGGTGAGCAGGTCCTTGTCCAGCGGGTCGGTCATGTGGAAATCGAGCCGCGCGTAGTCGGGCGTGATCGAGCAGCCGTTGACCGGTTGCGCGACCAGGTGGCACAGCAGGTGGGTGGCGGTGTGGAAGCGCATCAGCCGATGGCGGCGCGCCCAGTCGATCTGCGCCGTGACGGTGTCGCCAACGGCCAACCGCCCGAGCAGCGCCTCCTGGCCCGGCGCCGGCACATGGACGATCTCGGCGGTGGGCCGGCCCTCGGCATCCTTGCCCTTGCGGGTGTCGGCGATCGCGAGTTGGGTGCCGTCGGCCAGCCGCAGCACGCCCGCGTCACCCGCCTGCCCGCCGCCGAGCGGGTAGAAGACCGTGCGGTCCAGCACCACGCCGTCGGCATCGGCGCGCAGCACGCGCGCTTCGCAATCGCGCAGGTAGGCATCGGTGCGGAACAGGTCGAGCGTCATCGGGGGGGCTGAAGAGGGGAGCCAGCCGGCATGGTAGTCGCGCACGGCCGGACGGGCCGGCGGACGACAGGACAACCCGCCGCGGCGCAGGATGATCGCCGGCGTGATTCCTGTCGCCCGGAGACCCCCGATGCCCCTCGCCGCTGCCCTCCCTCGATCCCCGCTCGCCGTCCTCGCGCTCGGCGCGGGCCTGCTGCTCGCCGGCTGCGGCGAGACCGCGCGGCTGCCCTTCGAGGCCGGCACCGGCCCCAATCCGCAGCTGCCACCTCCCAACAAGACGCTGATCCCCACCGTCCACATCGCCAAGGCGGTGGGCTGGACCGACACCGCCGGCCCCACGGCGCCACCCGGCTTCAAGGTCACGGCCCTGGCCCGCGGGCTGGACCATCCGCGCTGGGTCTACACCCTGCCCAACGGCGACGTGCTGGTGGCCGAGAGCAACAAGCCCGCCGCCCAGGCCGAGCCCACGCCGGGCCTGTGGGACCGGGTTCGCCGCAAGGCCATGAACGCGGTGATGAAGCGCGCCGGCGCCGGCGTGCCCAGCGCCGACCGCATCACCCTGCTGCGCGACACCAACGGTGACGGCGTGGCCGACGTGCGCACCGTGTTCGCCAGCGGCCTCACCTCGCCCTACGGCATGGCGCTGGTGGGCAACGAACTCTTCGTCGCCAATGCCGATGCGCTGGTCAAGCTGCCCTACGCCGAGGGCCAGACGCAGGCGGGCGGCGCGCCGGCGAAGGTGACCGACCTGCCGGCCGGCATCAACCACCACTGGACCAAGAACGTGATCGCCAGCGGCGACGGCAGCAAGCTGTACGTCACCGTCGGATCCAACAGCAACGTGGGCGAGAACGGCCTGCCGGCCGAGGAAGGGCGTGCGGCCATCTGGGAGGTCGACCCGAAGACCGGCGCCAAGCGCCTCTTCGCCACCGGCCTGCGCAACCCCAACGGGCTGGGCTGGGAACCCGACACGCAGGCGCTGTGGACGGTGGTGAACGAGCGCGACGAGATCGGCAGCGACCTGGTGCCCGACTACCTCACCTCGGTCAAGGACGGCGCCTTCTACGGCTGGCCCTGGAGCTACTGGGGCGGGGTGGTCGACGTGCGCGTGCAGCCGCAGCGGCCCGACCTGGTGGCCAAGGCGATCGCGCCCGACTACGCCCTGGGGACGCACGTCGCGCCGCTGGGCCTGGCGTTCTCGAACGCGCGGGGCATGCCGCCGGAATTCGCCAACGGCGCCTTCATCGGCGAGCACGGCTCCTGGAACCGCAAGCCGGCCTCGGGCTACAAGGTGGTGTTTGTGCCCTTCATCGGCGGGCGGCCGAGCGGCGCGCCGGTGGATTTCCTCACCGGCTTCCTGAATGCCGACGGGCAGGCGCAGGGGCGGCCGGTGGGCGTGGCGCTGGACAAGGCCGGCGCGCTGCTGGTGGCCGACGATGTGGGCAACACCGTGTGGCGCGTGGCGCGGGCGCGATGACCACGTAGCGAAGGTCCGCACGCGCGAAACCGCCCGCCAGGGGGCTGGGCCGAGCGGCCGCGGCCTAAGATGCCGCCATGGCTGCCGCAGCACCCCACGCCCTTCCCCTTCGCCGCTTCTGGGCCGAGCTCGGCACGCGCGACTTCGCCGCCCTCGACCCGGCCGCCACCGTAGCGGTGCTGCCGCTGGGCGCGACCGAACAGCACGGACCGCACCTTCCGCTGGGCGTGGACACGCTGCTGGCCGACGGCATCGTGCGCGCCACGCTGCCGCTGCTGCCGGCCGAACTGCCGGTGCTCTTCCTGCCGACCCAGCCGGTGGGCCTGAGCCCGGAGCACGCGCGATTTGCCGGCACGCTCACGCTCTCGTCCGAAACGGTGATGCGCCTGTGGAAGGAGATCGGTGCCGGCGTGGCCCGTGCCGGGCTGCGCAAGCTGCTGCTGTTCAACGCGCATGGCGGCCATGTCGGGGCGATGGACATCGTCGCGCGCGAGCTGCGCGAGTCGCACGATCTGCTGGTCTACAGCGTGAGCTGGTTCCACCTGCCGCTGGCCGATGCCCAGGGCCAGCCGCTCGCCACGGAGCGCTTCGACGTGCATGCGGGCGAGTCCGAGACCGCGCTGATGCTGGCCCTGGCACCCGAGTTGGTGCGTTCGGAGGCGGCGCAGGACTTCCGGCCCAGCTCGGAGCAGCGGGCGCGCGAGTACCCGATCCTCGGCAACGGCCGCAGCGCCAAGCTGGGCTGGGCGATGCAGGACTACCACCCGGCCGGTGCCGCCGGCAATGCCGCCGCGGCGACGGCGGCGCAGGGCCAGGTGTGGCTCGATGCCGCGGCGCGCGCTTTTGCGGCGCTGCTGGCAGAGGTGTCGCGGCTGCCGTTGTCGACGCTGGCGGACGACCCGCCGCGCTGAGGCCGGTGTCCTTGCTATGTTTTTGATAGCTGCTCGCGCCCGGTGGGCGGGCGCTTCAGCCATTTCTTCTTCGAAAACGCGCTAGCCGGCCACGGCCGGCGCGCCGCCCGCGAGCGGGATTTTTCCGTCGGGCCGTTCGTAGGTGCCGATCAGCAGCCCGCTGGCCAGCGCGCGTTCGCGCACCGCGTCGAGCACCTCGTCGCGGCCGGGGGTGTCGGAGAACGGTGGCCCCTCGGCCAGGGCATAGAGCTGGAAGGCATAGCGGTGCACGCCGTGGCCGGGCGGCGGGTCCGGCGGCAGCCAGGCGGTCTGCAGGTAGGAATTGCGGCCCACGTGCATCGCATCGGGACCGCCGTCGTCATCTTCCGCCAGCGCGCCCTCGGCCAGGGCGCCGTCGCCGGGCGGCAGGTCGACGGCGATCGCGTGCACGAGGGGGCTGGGCGTCGGCGAGTCGGCGTCTTCCACGATCAGAACCAGCGAGCGCGCCTGCGCCGGCACGCCCGTCCACGACAGCGGCGGCGACAGCCCCTCGCCATCGGCGGTGTAGCGCGCCGGAATCGGTGCGTGGTCGGCGAAGGCCAGGCTGGCCAGCTGCAACGTGCCGTGGCCGGCGCGCAGGCCCAGCGTGTTGAAGGCGATCTCGTCCAGCCCGGCGCGCACGCCGGACAGGACATGGCCCACCACTTCGGGTAGTTTTTCGAGCATGGACCGGACATTAGCCGCTCGCCGCCCACGCGTTTGTAGGACGTTCGGCGACACGCCGTGCTGCGCGCGGCCTCCAAAATGTCATCAACTCAGGAGATGCCAGGAGAAGCCATGCCCCTCTCTTCCGCGCCGGCTCGCCCCCAGCCGCGTGCGACCACCGGAATCGCCGGGCTGGACAACGTGTTGGGCGGCGGTTTGCCGCGCGGTCACCTGTACCTGGTGGAGGGATCGCCCGGGGCCGGCAAGACGACGCTGGGGCTGCAGTTCCTGCTCGAGGGTCGGAACCGCGGCGAATCCGGCCTGTACATCACGCTGTCGGAGACCCGCACAGAACTGGCGTTGGTGGCCGACTCGCACGGATGGGCGCTCGACGGGCTGGAGATCTTCGAACTGGTCAGCGAGGAGGGCCTGTCGCCCGACGCCGAGCAGTCGATCCTCTACCCCTCCGAGGTCGAGCTTGGCGAAACCACGCGCGCCGTCATGGACACCGTGCGCCGCCAGAAGCCCGACCGGGTGGTGTTCGACAGCCTTTCCGAGATGCGCCTCTTGGCGCAGGACCCGCTGCGCTACCGGCGCCAGATCCTGGCCCTGAAGCACTTCTTTGCCACCCAGGGCGCCACGGTGCTGATGCTCGACGACATGAGTGGCAGCAAGGGCGAGGGCGACCTGCAGTTGCACAGCATCGCGCACGGGGTGGTGGCGCTGGACCAATCCATGGCCGACTACGGCCCGGTGCGCCGCCATCTGCGGGTCGTGAAGATGCGAGGCGTGCGCTACCGCGGCGGCGAGCACGACCTGAGCCTGGACACCGGCGGCCTGAGCGTGTTCCCGCGCCTCATCGCCGCCGAGCACCGCAGCGACGTCGAATCCTCCTTCGTCTCGACCGGCACGGCGGCGCTGGACACCCTGCTGGGCGGCGGTCTCTCGCGCGGCAGCAACACCCTCTTCATCGGCCCGTCGGGCGTGGGCAAGACCACCACCGCGGCGTCGGCCGTCACGGCGGCGCTGCAGCGGGGCGAATACGTCGTCTACTACATCTTCGACGAGGGGCTGGGCACGCTGCTGCACCGCTGCCGCGCGCTCAACCTGCCGCTGGAACGCTATGTCTCTGCAGGCCAGCTCAAGCTGCTGCCCCTGGACCCGGGCGAGATGTCGCCGGGCCAGTTCTCGAACATGGTGCGCGATGCCGTGGAGGACGGCGGCGCCGGCATGGTGGTCATCGACAGCCTCAACGCCTACATGCAGGCAATGCCGGGCGCGAAGTTCCTCCTGCTGCAGATGCACGAGCTGCTGAGCTACCTCAACCAGAAGGGCATCGTCACCATCCTCGTCATGGGCCAGCACGGACTGATCGGCGAGGGACGCAGCGACCTGGACCTGAGCTACCTGTCCGACGCCATCGTACTGTTCCGCTTCTTCGAGGCGCGGGGAAATCTGCTCAAGGCCGTGTCGGTGGTCAAGAGCCGCACCAGCCGTCACGAGCAGACCATCCGCGAGTTCAGGTTGACGCAGGAGAACGGCGTCGAGGTCGGCGCTGCCCTCACCGACTTCCGCGGCGTGCTCAGCGGCGTGCCGTCGTATGACGGAGAGGTCGAACTCATGGGCGAGGCCGACTCACGCCGCGACGGCGGTGCGAAAGCCTGAGGCATGGAGCGGCGCGTCCTGGTTCACGCCCCCCGCGGGCGCGACGCCCTGGTGGTGCAGCGCGTGGTCGAGCAGATGGGGCTCACGGCCGTGGTGTGCGGCTCGCACGACGAGCTGCTGGCACGCATGAGCGAAGGCGCGGCCGCCGCGCTGCTGACCGAAGAAGCCCTGTTGGGCCTGCCGGAAGAGCCGCTGCACGCCTGGCTCACGGCGCAGCCGAGCTGGTCCGACTTCCCCTTCATCGTGCTGGCCACGCGCGAGGCGCGCTCGATGCGCGCGCTGGCGATGATGCAGACGCTGGGCAACGTCGTGGTGCTGGAGCGGCCGGTGCACACGCAGACCCTGGCCCGGGCCACCGACGCCGCCGTGCGCCAGCGCCGGCGCCAGTACGCGACGCGCATGCACCTGCAGCAGCTGGAGGACGCGCGCGCCGAGGTCGAACGGCTCAACGCCCAGCTCGAGGAGCGCATCACCGCGCGCACCCACGAGCTGGCCAGCGCCAACGACCGGCTGATGGCCGAAATCGCCGAACGGGAGCGGGCGCAGGCGGCCCTGCTGCAGGTGCAGAAGATGGAGGCCATCGGCCGCCTGACGGGCGGCATCGCGCACGACTTCAACAACCTGCTGCACGTGGTCAACATGAATCTCGACCTGCTCGGGCGCGTGTCGAAGGAGGCGAAGGTGGGCGAGATCGTGGGCCGCGCCAAGGGTGCGGTGGGCAAGGGTTCGCGCCTGACGGGGCAGCTGCTGAGCTTCGCGCGCAACCAGTCGCTGCTGCCCCGGCTGACCGACGTCAACGCCCTGATCGAGGGCGTGCGCGACCTGGTCAGCGTGTCCGTCGGGCCACAGGTCCAGGTGCTGCTGGTGCTGGCCGACACGCCCTGCTGGGCGGTGCTCGACGCCAACCAGCTCGAGATGGCGGTGCTCAACATGGCCGTGAATGCGCGCGACGCCATGCCCTCGGGCGGCACGCTGCGCATCGAGACCGCGCTGCGCCGCGACCCGGGCAGCGAACTGCCGCCGGGCGAGTACGTCAGCGTGTCGGTCAACGACACCGGCACCGGCATCGCGCCCCACGTGCTGGCGAAAGTCTTCGACCCCTTCTTCACCACCAAGCCGGTGGGCAGCGGCACGGGCCTGGGCCTGAGCCAGGTGTACGGCTTCGCCAAGCAGTCCGGCGGGTTGGCCTTCGTGCGCAGCCAGGAAGGCGAGGGGACCTGCGTCGAGATGCTGTTCCCGGCCTCGGCCGAGCGCGCCGTGGCCGAAACGATGCCCGCCACCGCCGAGGCGGCAGCCGCCGAGCAGGGCCACCACCGCGTGCTGGTGGTGGAGGACGACGCCGAGGTGCGTCGTGCCATCGTCGAGAGCCTGGGGCTGCTGGGCTATGCCGTCACCGAGGCGGCCGACGGCGATTCCGGGCTCGCGGCGCTGGCCCGTGCCACCCCAGACCTGATGCTGGTGGACTACGCCATGCCCGGCATGAACGGCGCCGAGTTCATCGGCCGCGCCCGCGAGGCCGTCGGTCGCATCCCCGTGGTGCTGGCCACCGGCTACGCCGACATGGCCGAAGTGGGGCGCGTGCTGGGCACGCAACGCATCCTCATCAAGCCCTTCGACATATCCACCCTGGCGACCACCGTGCGCCAGGCCTTGGTGAGTGGCGCGCCGGTATCATGAAACCGGCAGCCTCTCGCCCGACAACAACGTATTTCAACCACCGCTGCCACTTCAAGGGAATCTCATGAGCATCATCTGGACCATCCTGATCGGTTTCGTCGTCGGCCTCATCGCGCGTGCCATCAAGCCGGGCAACGACTCGGCCGGCTTCATCGTCACCACGGTCATCGGCATCGTCGGCTCGCTGGTCGCCACCTACCTCGGCCAGGCCATGGGCTGGTACGCGGCGGGCCAGGCGGCCGGCTTCATCGCCTCGGTGGTCGGCGCGATCGTCCTGCTGTTCATCTGGGGCTTCATCAAGAGCAAGACCTGAGCGCGGGGCCGGGACGGCGCGCCCGGCTTTTCGGCTTGCTATTGTTTCGATAGCGTTGCCCGCCCGGTCCTCGGGCGCTGCGGGCCGATTTCCTTCGAATGTTCAGCACTCGACCACGTTGACGGCGAGCCCGCCCAGCGACGTCTCCTTGTACGTGGACTTCATGTCCTCGCCCGTCTGCTTCATGGTGCGGATCACGGTGTCGAGCGACACGTAATGGCTGCCGTCGCCGCGCAGCGCCATGCGTGCGGCGTTGATCGCCTTGACGGCGCCCATCGCGTTGCGCTCCACGCAGGGAATCTGCACCATGCCGCCCACCGGGTCGCAGGTGAGGCCGAGGTTGTGTTCCATGCCGATCTCGGCGGCGTTCTCGACCTGCTTCGGCGTGCCGCCCTGCGCTGCGGCCAGCGCGCCGGCCGCCATCGAGCAGGCCACGCCCACCTCGCCCTGGCAGCCCACCTCGGCGCCTGAGATCGAGGCGTTGGTCTTGTAGAGCATGCCGATGGCGGCGGCGGTGAGCAGGAAGTCGACCACGCCGGCCTCGCTCGCGCCGGGCACGAACTTCACGTAGTAGTGCAGCACCGCGGGCACCACGCCGGCGGCGCCGTTGGTGGGCGCGGTGACCACGCGGCCGCCGGCGGCGTTCTCCTCGTTCACCGCCATCGCGAAGGCGTTGACCCAGTCCATGGCCGCCAGCGGGTCGGCGCTCGCCTCGCCGGTCGACAGGCTGCGGTACAGCTCCGGCGCGCGCCGCCGCATGTGGAGCGCGCCGGGCAGGGGCTCGGCCGCCTGCGGGTTGCCGATGCCGAAGCCGCGCTGCACGCAGGCCTGCATGACCTGCCAGATGCGCAGCAGCCCGGTGCGCACCTCGGCCTCGGGCCGCCAGGCGCATTCGTTGGCCATCACCAGCGCGGCGATCGAGCGCTGCTGCGCGGCGGCGTGGGCCATCAGTTCGTCGCCGGTGCGAAAGGGGAAGGGCAGCGTCACCGCATGCTCGGTGGACGTGGGCGCCTCGGCCCCGCCCTCGACCACGAAGCCGCCGCCGACCGAGAAGTAATGCGCCTCGCGCAACGTCGCCCCGCCGGCGTCGAAGGCGGCCAGGCGCATCGCGTTGGGGTGCTCGGGCATCGAGCGTTCGCCGAGGAAGGCGATGTCGTGCCGCGGGTCGAAGGCGATCGGATGCGTGCCCAGCAGTGCCAGCATGTGCTCGCGGCGCACGGCAGCCACGCGGCCGGCGACGCTCTCGGGCTCGACGGTGTCGGGCGCTTCGCCCATCAGGCCCAGCAGCACGCCCAGGTCGGTCGCATGACCGCGGCCGGTGGCGCCCAGCGATCCGAAGAGCTGCACCTCGACGCGCGCCACGCGCGCCAGCAGGCCCGCCGCCGCCAGCGAGCACGCGAACATCAGCGCGGCCCGCATCGGCCCCACCGTGTGCGAGCTCGAGGGGCCGATGCCGATCTTGAAGATGTCGAAGGCCGAAAGCATCACAGGGGCCTGCCATGGCCATGCAAGGGGATCGCGTTGCCCCGCCAAGGGGCTGGATGCAAGGCGCGCGTGCGCAGCAAGGCTGGCGCCTTGCAAGCGCGTGCAACGCCGCAGACGGCCCCTTGGCGGGGCAACCCGCAGGGAAGCTCAGCCCAGCCCGCCCCTCGGCGTTGCGCTCCTGGTGCGTGCCGACGCACGCACGGCGTCGCGCGCCTTGATGGGCGGGCTGGGCTGAGCTTCGCGACCCCTTGCATGGCCATGGCAGGCCCCATCATGCAATGGGGAGCTGCTGCCTGACCAGCGCCACCCAGTAGGCCGCGCCCAGCGGCAGGATGTTGTCGTTGAAGTCGTAGTACGGGTTGTGCACGGGCGGGTCGTTCGCACCTTCGCCGGCACCGATGCCGATGTAGGCGCCGGGGCGCTTCAGCAGCATGAAGGCGAAGTCCTCCGAGCCCATCGCCGGCGGGATGTCGGTGTGCACCTGCGCCTCGCCCACCAGGCTGGCGGCGGCGGCCACGGCGGCGGCGGTCTCGGCGGGCGTGTTCACCACGCCCGGGTAGCCGCGCATGTACTTGAGCGCGACCTTCGCGCCGTGCGTCTGCGCCACGCCCTCGCACACCTGCCGCATCGCCGCTTCGGTGCGGTCCTGCACGGCCGGGTCCAGCGTGCGCACCGTGCCGCGCAGCACGGTGGTCTCGGGAATCACGTTCCAGGTGTCGCCGCCATGGATCTGCGTCACGCTCACCACCGCCGACTCGGTGGCGCCGGTGCGGCGGCTCACGATGGTCTGCAGCGCGTTGACCAGCTGCGAGGCGACCACGACCGAGTCGATGCCGGTCTCGGGCATGGCGCCATGGCTGCCCTTGCCGGTGACGGTGACCTCGAAGGTGTCGAGGAAGGCGGTCATGGTGCCGGTGCGAATGGCGAAGTGGCCGCGCGGCATCTGCGGGAAGTTGTGCATGCCGTACACCGCGTCGGCCGGGAACTGGTCGAACAGGCCCTCGTCGACCATTACGCGGCCACCGCCCTCGTTCTCCTCGCCGGGCTGGAATACGAAGTGCACCGTGCCCCTGAAGGGCTTGTGGCGCGCCAGGTGCGCGGCGGCGCCGAGCAGCATGGCGGTGTGGCCGTCGTGGCCGCAGGCGTGCATCTTGCCCACGCACTTCGAGGCATGCGCCTGCGAACCCAGCTCCTGCATGTTCAGCGCGTCGAGGTCGGCCCGCAGCGCGATGCTCGGGCCCTCGCCGTTCTTCAGCGTCGCCACCACGCCCGTCACCGCCAGGCCGCGGTGCACCGGCAGGCCCATCAGCATCAGGGCCTGGGCCACCACGTTGGCGGTGCGGTGTTCCTCGAAGGCGGTCTCGGGGTTGGCGTGGATGTCGCGGCGCCAGGCGACCATGCTCTGGCGGATGTCTTCGGAGATCTCGGGGTCGCGGTACATCGTGTGTCTTTCTCTTGCGGTCAGTGGAAGAACTCGGCGATCAGGGTAGCGCCGAGGAAGGTGCCGGCGGTGGCCGTCAGGGAAACCACCACGATGCGCCAGCCGAGCCGGCGAAAGAGCGGCAGGTCCTTGGCGACCGAGAAGCCCGCCAGCGCCAGCACCGGCGTGGTGAAGGCCAGGAAGTTGAGCTGGCCGGTGAGGGCGAGCACGGCGTCGGTGAAGGGGAACAGGCCCGGGACGCCGACCACCGTGGCCAGCACCGACAGCACCAGCACCAGAGGCAGCTTCGGCAGCAGGCGCTTGATCGCCTCGACCACCGCCACGATGGCCACCACCACCCCCATGCCTTCGAGCGACACCAGCGCCGGCACCTTGTACGACAGTGCGTTGGCGATCACCACGCCGCCCGTCATCACCAGCCAGGCCAGCACCGTGTCGGCCAGGGAGCTCGCATGCGCGGTGGCCGGCCGGTCCGGCGCCGCCGCGGGCGCTGCTTCTGCGACCGGGGCGCGGCCGCGCTTCGTCAGGCGCCCCAGCACGGGCTCAAGCCGGCCATAGAGCCACAAGCAGGCCGGCAGCGACAGGAAGAGCGTGAAGTAGAAGCCGACCACCGAGGTCAGCAGGTTCGAGGCGGCGGCAATGGCGGTGAGCTGCGGCACCATCTCGGGCGGCTGCTGCGCCGTGATGGCACCCAGCGCCGCCGCCATGAGGCTGCCCGAGCCGACGCCCGCGCCCATGGCCAGCGAGCGCGGGTCGAAGATGTGCAGGCTGGCGACGAAGCCCGCCAGCACAGCGATGAACAGGGCGCCCAGCACCGTGCCGGTGATGTACTCGGCCAGCACGCCGCGGCCCTCGGGCGAGGCCATGCCGTACCTCTCGCCGATGATGACGAGGTTCCCTTCGCGGCCCACCGAGAAGGTGGCGCCCACGGCCTCGCGCTTGATGCCCAGCAGAAGCGCCAGCGGCAGGCCCAGCGCCAGCGTGCCGAAGGCATGGCCGAATTCCTGGAAGAACAGCGCCCAGCCGGCCTGCCGGACCATCGGCAGCGCCGCGCCCACCGTGAGGCCGAGCTTCACCACGAAGAGCAGCAGCCCGGCGTTGAGCAGCCCGCCGGCCAGCGCCTGCAGGCCGGTGTCGATGCGCACCGCGGCCGGCACGCGCCGCTGGGCGATGCCCCACGCGGCCGCGATCAGCAGCGCCCACAGCATGGGCAGCAGCACCACCTTGCCGGGGCCGAGCTTGAACTGGGTCGCCCCGATGGATTCGGCCAGCGCGACGACGGCCAGGGTGACGAGCAGCAGCTTGAGCTTGCCGCCGGCGGAGATGGAGAAGGCGGGGGCGCCCGGCAGGGCGGCGGACGCGGGCACGGCAGGGTTCATGAGACGGTGGCGTGTGTTGGAGTGGTGCTTTCGCCGACAGCTGCACCGCGGCAGACCGAAAGTCTCGCCAACGGCGGCTGTTGCATCAATGACCGGAAGTTGGGATATTTGTTGCATGCAATGCAACGCTCCCCCAGCTCGCCCGCCATGCTGAACCCGATGGACGACCGGCTCGACACCCGCCGGGTGCGCTACTTCATGCAGGTGATCGACAGTGGCTCGGTGCGCGGCGCCGCCGAGGTGCTCGGCATGGACCCCTCGGCCGTCAGCCGCGCCATCGGCGTGCTGGAGGACGACTGCGGCACGCGCCTGCTCGAGCGGCGCGGCCGCGGCGTGGTGCCCACCGATGCGGGCGAACTGCTCGCTGGCTACGTGCGCCGCCAGCACAGCCAGAAGCAGCACCTGCTGGCCCAGCTCGACAGCATCCAGAAGGTGGAGCGGGGCCACATCGACATCGTGGCGGGCGAGGGCTTCGTCGAATGGCTGATGCGTCACAGCCTGCGCGACTTCATGGCCTCGCACCCCGGCATCACGGTGGACCTGTCGGTGGGCAGCACCGACGGCATCGTGCAGCACATCGTCGACGAGCGCGCCCACATCGGCATGCTCTTCCAGCCGCCCAGGGACGAGCGCCTGCGCTCGCACCATTCGCATTCGCAGCCGATCCAGACGCTGGTGCTCGACACCCATCCGCTGGCGCGCATCGATCGCCCCCTGCGCCTGGCGGACCTCGCGCCGTACCCCGGTGCCACGCTGCACCGCAGCTTCGGCGTGCGCCAGCACATCGAGGCGGCCGAGGTGAGCGAAGGCGTGCGCCTGCAGACGCTGCTGACCACCACCTCCTTCAGCGCCGTGGGGCACTTCGTGGTGGCGGGGCTGGGCTATGCGCTGTCCACGCGCATGTCGCTGCCGCCGCATCTGGACACCTCGCGCGTGGTGGCCCTGCCCATGAAGAACCCGCTGCTGTCGCAGGGCCGGGTGCACGTGGTGTCGCGCCACGGCCGCGTGCTGTCGCCGGCGGCGGCGACGCTGCTGCGGCAGATCGTGGCCGACATCGGCGCGCCGGCACCGCGCGAGGGCTGATGGGCCGCCCGCATCACCACGTCTATGTCGTCGAGCTGGACGACCGCGTCTGGAACAGCGCGCGCTTCCGGCGTGCCAACCCGGGCTGGCAGCTGGGCAAGCCCTTCGTCTACGTCGGCATGACGGGGCTGGACCCGGACGTGCGCTTCGACAAGCACAAGGCCGGCATCCAGGCCAACGCCTTCGTGCAGCAGCACGGCCTGCGCCTGCTGCCCGCGCTCTACGAGCGATACAACCCGATGACCTACAAGGAAGCGCAGTCGATGGAGGTGGAATTGGGCATCCACCTGCGGGCGCTCGGCTACGGCGTCTGGCAGGGCTGATTGCTACGTTTTCCGTAGCTGCTCGCGTAGATGACGCGAGCGCTGCGGCCACTTTTCATTTGGAATCCAGGAGCCCTGCATGACCGACACCGCCTGCATCGTCATGACCACCGCCGGCACCGAGGACGAGGCCGACCAGCTCGCCGATGCCATCGTCGAAGCGCGCCTCGCGGCCTGCGTGCAGATCCAGCGGGTGCGCAGCGTCTACGCTTGGCAGGGCGAAACCAAGCGCGAGCCCGAGTGGCTGCTGATGGCCAAGACGCGCACCGGCCGTTTCGCCGAGCTCGAGGCCTTCATCCGCGAACGGCACAGCTACGAGCTGCCCGAGGTCGTGCAGCTGCCCATCACCGCGGGCTCGGCCGCGTACCTGCGGTGGCTGGGCGAGGCGACGACCTGAGGGGTTGCGTGCTCAAGAAAACGCCGGGCCGCCCCAAGTTTTCTTGTCCCCCTCGGGGGGCGGGCCGGGCGCAGCCCGGATCTGGGGGCGCTCATGAGTAGGTGACCCAGTCCTCGTAGGCCGGGCCGTCCAGGTGCGGCAGCGTGTTGTAGGTCACCAGCATGTGCCGCTTGGGCGTGAAGGCGAACTCGGTCACCGAGGTGTTGCGGATGCGCAGGTTCAGCTCGATCGTGGTCTCGGCGCTGGTGCCCAGCACGTGGCCGACCGCCGTCGAGATCGGCCCGCCGCTGCTGACCACCAGCACCTTGGCGCCGTGGTGGCGGTCGCGCACGTGGTCCAGGGCCGTGGTCACGCCGGCCAGGAAGTCGATGTAGCTGGGCATGCCGACGGGCTCGGTGCGGCCCTGCATCCAGGCCGACAGGCCGTCGCGCAGCAAGCGGAAATGCTTGCGGTAGAGCTCGGGCGTGTCGGGCTTCTCGAGCTTGCCGGGGTGGATGGTCGCGACGATGGCTTCGCTGTCGTACTCGTTCAGGCCGGGCCACGGCAGGACGTCCTGCTCGCCCAATCCCAGCCCTTTCGCGATGCCTTCCCAGGTCTCGCGGTGGCGGCGCAGCGTGCCGGTGAGCACGGCGTCGAAGCGCATGCCGCGCTCGCGCCAGTACTCGCCCAGCCGAACGGCCTGGCGATGGCCGAGCTCGCTGAGCTTGTCGTAATCGTCTGCGCCGAAGGAGGCCTGGCCGTGGCGCACGAGGTAGAGCGTTCCCATGGTGCCGATTCTCGCGAGCGTGGCGCCCGGATTTGTCCCGGCGGCGACCGCTGCGCCGCCCTCAGTCGCGCGGGAGACGCGGGCCGGCTCGTCCCGTGATCGTGACTTATTTCCGCGCTTCGGGGCTTTCTCGGGAGATGGCGTCCAGCCCGATAAACTCCGGAAATTAGTACTTCGGTTTTATTTTGTTGAAGCCGTCGCGCGGGTGCCGACTCCGGCCTGCCGACGGTTTCGCCTTTGGAAGGGTCGTCACGTGAACAAATCTCATAGGACTCAATGGAATGCGGCGCTCGGGGCGTGGGTGGCCACACCTGAGACCAGCCGGCGGCGTGGGCGCGCCGGCGGGGCGGCCCTGCCGCTCGCGGCACTGGCGCTGGCGCTGCCGGCGCTCGGTCTGGCGCAGACGACCCTCAACCCGGGCGACACGCTCTACGTGACGAACCCGTCGGCGCAGGTCACGGGCGACCTCATCATCAACGGCGGCACGCTGCGCGGCGGCGTCACGCTGCCCAACAACGTCCAGCTCAACGGCAACTTCGTCATCGACCCGCTCGATCCGAACGGCACGCCGTCCTCGCCCGAATACGGCATGACCTGGGCGGGCAACGTCTCGCTGGCCAACACGCCGACGATCAGCTTCCAGATGCCGCCGAGCTCGGTCACCTACCTGCTGAGAATCTCGGGCGCCGTCTCGGGCAATTCGGGTCTGACCATCGAATCGAACGAGCCCGCGCCGGAGTGGGGCGACGTCGACTTCGTCGGTACGGCGTCCAACACCTACACCGGCCTCACCACGGTGCGCGGAAACGCGGTGCTGGCGCTGCGCCGCACCGGCGGCGCCACCTCCATCGCCGGTGACCTGCTGGTCGAGGGCACGGCGACGGTCGGGGTGGAGCAGAGCGAGCAGATCGCCGACACGTCCACTGTCACCGTCAACAGCGCGGGCGGCATCAAGCAGGGCTTCGCCGCGCCGCTGCCGGGGCTGCTGTTCTATGCGCCGGGCCTCACCGAGACGATCGGCACGCTCAACGGCAACGGCACCATCGGCCTGGGCTCGAGCACCCTGGCGGTGGGCGCCGGCGACTTCGGCGGCGTGATCTCCGACCCGTCGGTGACGCACCCCACCACCGGCATCGCCTCGGGCAGCGGCGGCAAGCTCGTGAAGTACGGTCCCGGCACGCTCACGCTCGGCGGTGCCAACACCTACTCGGGCGGCACCACGCTCAACGCCGGCACGCTGATGGCCAACAACGACAGCGCGCTGGGCACCGGCGCGCTGACGGTAAACGGGGGAACGCTCGGGACCGGGCTTGCGGCGACCACGCTCGCCAACGCCGTGGTGGCGAACGGCAGCTTCGACCTGCTCACGACCGCGCCGGGCAGCGCCAGTCTCACGCTCAACGGCAACGTGGCACTGAACGGGCCGGTGCGCATCAACGGCGCGTCCTTGGGCCAGAGCACCTTCGGTTTCGGCGGCGCGATCAGCGGCGGGCAGGGCCTCACCTTCGATGCCACCGGCGGCGGCGCCAACACCTTCAACCTCTTCGGCAGCGCGAGCAACAGCTACGCCGGCCCGACGACGGTGCAAGGCCGTGCGACCCTGATGCTGTCCAAGAGCGGCGGCGCCACGGCCATCCCCGGCGACCTGACCGTCAGCGGCACGGCGTCGACCCTGGTCGCGGGCAGCGAGCAGATCGCCGACGGCGCCACGGTCACCGTCAACAGCACCGGCCAGGCGGCGCCGCTCGCCGGGACGGTGGTGCCCGTCGAAGGCTTCGCGCTGTACAGCAGCGCGGCACCCGTCACCGAAACCATCGGCGCGCTGCAGGGCAGCGGCTCCGTCGGGCTGGGTGCAGGCACGCTGCGTGTCGGCGCCGGCGATTTCACCGGATCGATCTCCGACGGCGCCTCGGCCGCTGCGCTGAGCGGCGCGAACCTCGTCGGCGGCAAGCTCGAGAAATACGGCCCCGGCACCCTGAAGCTCAGCGGCGCCAACCGCTACACCGGTGCCACCACCGTCAGCGGCGGCACGCTGCAGGCCGGCGCCGCCAACACCTTCGCGCCCGCGAGCGCCTATGCCGTCGCGAGCGGCGCCACGCTCGACCTGGCAGGCCACAGCCAGACCATCGCCTCGATGGCCAACAGCGGCACCGTGTCGCTGCTGGGCAGCGCGCCGGGCACCACGCTCACCGTCAACGGCCCGTGGGTCGGCAACGGCGGCCTGCTGTCGCTGGGCACGGCCCTGGGCGACAGCGCGAGCGTGAGCGACCGGCTCGTCCTCAACGGCCCGAGCGCCGTCGCCAGCGGCACCACCAACGTCCAGGTCACCAACCTGGGCGGGCTGGGCGCGCTGACCACCGGCAACGGCATCGAGGTCATCAGCGCCACCAACGGCGCCACCACCACCGCGCAGACCACCAAGAGCGCGTTCAGCCTCGTGGGCGGCCACGTGGACGCCGGCGCCTTCGAATACCGTCTGCATGCGGCCGATGCCAGTGGCGCGGGAGAAAACTGGTACCTGCGTTCCAGCACCACCGCGACGCCGCCCGTCGACGGCGGCGGCACGCCTTCCACGCCCGCCGTGACCGTGCCGACCTACCGCGCCGAGGTGCCGCTGTACGCCGCCCTGCCCGAGCAGTTCCGCCAGGCCAACTGGGCCATGCTGGGCAACATGCACCAGCGCATCGGCGACGAGAGCGGCGGCGTCGTGGGCGCCGCAGGCCCCAACAAGGGCAACGAGCGCCAGGCCTGGGGCCGCGTGATCAGCATGGACCGCGACATCCAGCAATCCGGCACCGTCTCGCCGACGAGCAAGGGCCGCCTCACCGGCTTCCAGGCCGGCACCGACCTGTGGGCCAACGCCAACTGGCGCACGGGCGTCTACGTCGGCCAGCTCGAGGGCGACATGAGCGTCACCGGCTTCGCCCGCGGGGTGGTGAGCTACGCCGCCGGCTCCAACGACCTGCGCAGCCAGTACCTGGGTGCCTACGCCACCTGGAAGAACGACTCGGGCCTGTATGTCGACGGCGTGCTGCAGGCCGGGCGCCACCGCTACACCACCAGCCCCACGCTGGCCTTCTCCGGCAGCG
>NZ_QPIB01000001.1 GCF_003671765.1 Xenophilus sp. E41
ACGAGCTTCATCGGCCCGGCGGCCAGCACGCCGATCCTGACGAGGACGGGCGGCACGAGCAGCGAGGTGGCGCTGGGCGCGACCTGGCAGCTGAGCCAGAGCACGAGCCTGTACGGCGAGCTGGGCAAGCTGTGGGCCTCGGGCGGCGACGCGCGCACCAAGAGCGGCGTCAACGGCAGCCTGGGCGTGAAGGTGCGTTGGTAAGAAGTGGCTGCGGCGCCCGTGGAATGGGCGCCGCCAGCTATGAATTCAGGAGCAGATGAGGCCCAGCTGGGCGCTCATCAGGGTCGCGCCCTGGCGCCCGGCGAGCCGTAGTCGTAGCGCGGCCCGGGGCCGGCGGCGCGCGGTGGTCCTGGGTCGCCGCCCACGACCGCAGGCACGGCGGGCGCATTCGGGTCCGCTGCCGTGGGAGGCATCGTCTGATAGCGCGGGCCCGGCCCTGCCACCACGGGCGGCCCCGCGTCCGAGTAGTTGGGCGCCGAGGTGTTGGTGGCCTCGCGACGGGCCGGTGCCCAGGGGGCAGCCTCGGTGTCGGGGACCGGCGGCGCGAGTCGACTCGGCGTGGCGGCGCCCTCGCCCGCCGGCGCACGGCGGGGCCGCTCTGGCACGGCGGGGTGGCGTGGTGCCTCCGGCTCGGCGCGCGGCACAGCGGGCGCGGCCGTGGCGACACGACTCGTCGGCACCGGGGCAGATGGACGCGCTGGCGCCGGCGCCGGCGATGGGTCGATGGCCGGCGCAGGAGGCGATGCCGGCGGCGTCTGCGCCACGGGTGCCGGGGGCGTGGCGGCGTCTGCCACCGGTGCGGGCGCGGGCGCCGGCGCGGGCGCGGCAGGCGCCCCCGCTGCCGCATCGCGCACGGGCGTCTGCGTCGGCCCCTGCTCGGTGCTCCACCAGTACGCGCCGGCAGCTGCCAGCACGCCGAAGAAGCTCAGCGCCGCGACGATCCAGCCGGTACGGGCGTCGCTGCCCTCCCCGCGCTCGCGCCGCTCACGGCTGGCCCGCCGATCCGGCGCCTCGCGCGTCGCCCGGTGCAGCGGCGCTGCATCGGGTTCGACCCGCAGGTCGTCCAGCGGCGACACGGGCGCCGTGCGAGCGGCACCGAGCGCGCCGAAGGAGGTGCTGGCCGTCGGCTCGGCACCCAGGCGGGCCGAACAGTGCGAACAGATGAGGGCGCCATCGCGGTTGCGGTGGCCGCATTGCGGACAGGGGGTCGCCATAGACCTCGGGGTTGTGAAACAGCCCCCCGACTGTGCACCAACCGTGCCCGCGGGCTGTCGGCGCGCGGCTTCTTTACACAGGCCCCACTGCCAGCGGCATCACTCCAGCACGACGTTGGCCTTCTTCACCAGTGCCGCATAGCGCGCCGCCTCGCTGCGGAAGTACTTCGCCGCCTCGTCGGGCGTGCTGGGCTTGACGATGTTGCCCTGCCGGGTCATCGCCTCCGCCACGTCGGGCGCTGCGAAGGCCGCGACGATGGCGTCGTGCGCGCGCTTGACCTCGGCGGCCGGCAGCCTGGCCGGACCGACGACGGCGAACCAGCCCTCGACAACGTAGTCGGGCAGACCCTGCTCGGAGATGGTGGGGATCTCGGGCACGGCGGGCGACCGGGCCGGGCCGCAGACACCGATGGCGCGCAGCGCCCCGCTCTTGATGTACTGCTGCGCGGCCGGCAGTGCGACGACGCCGATCTCGACCTGGCCACCGAGCATGTCGGTCACCATCGGCCCGGTGCCCTTGTAGGGGATGTGGCGCGCCTTCACGCCCGCCTGGTCCATGAACATCTCGCCCGCGAGGTGGATGATGGTGCCGTTGCCCGACGAGGCGTAGTTGTAGCCGTCTGGCTTGGCCCTGAGCAGCGCCACCAGCTCCTTGACGTTCTTCGCCGGCACCTTCGGGTGGACCAGCAGCACCAGCGGCGTCGCACCGACCACGCTGATGGGCGTGAAGTCCGCGATCGCGTCGAAGGGCATCTTCCGGTAGACCGCCGGGTTGATGACGTGGTTGTTCGACACCATGCCCAGCGTCAGCCCGTCGGGCGCGGCCTTGGCGACCACGGCCGCGCCGGTGATACCGCCCGCACCCGGCAGGTTCTCGATCACGACCGGCTGTCCGAAGGCCTTGCCCAGCGCCGGCGACGCGGCACGCGCGATGGTGTCGACGCCCGAGCCCGCACTGATGGGCAGCACGATGCGGATCGGCTTTTCGTTCTGTGCTGTGGCGATGCGCGGCAGGGCGGCGGCGCCGAGCGTGGCCGCGCCGAAGCACAACACCTGGCGGCGCGACGGCCCACAGCGGGAGGGGCGGGAAATGGGGTTCATCGTTTGTCTCCGTCTTCGTTGTCGTGGATCGGTTGCCGCTCGGGGCCGAAGCGTCAGGCGGCGGTCGGCAGGCGCAGACTCGACAGCACCTCGTCAGTGTGCTCTCCCACGCGTGGCAGTGGGCGGCGCACGCCGGGGCGGCGGCCGTTCAGCAGCAGGGGCAGCAACACGGCTTCGCTCTGGCCGCCCTCCTCGTTCTGCATCGGCACCAGGCCACCGCTCTGGCGCAGATGCGGGTCGTCCATGAGCTGGTCGGGCCGCACGATGGGGGCGTAGGGGATGCCGGCGGCTTCCAGCCTGAGCGTGAGTTCGGCGACACGGTGCTGCGACAGGATGGCGCCCAGGCGCTGCAGCAGCTGCGGGCGCACGGCCACGCGCTTCGCGTTGTCGGCCAGTTGCGGGTCGGCCGCCAGTTCGGGCGCTTCCAGCACACGGCACAGCGTGAGGAACTGCTTGTCGCTCACGGCTCCGATGAAGAGCTGCTCGCCACCCGCCAGCGTGAACACGTCGTACACGCTCCAGGCCGACACGCGCGAGGGCATGGGCGGCGGCGCCTCGCCGGTCATCGCGAACTGCTGCATGTGCTGCGAACTCAAGAACACGCAGTTCTCGAACAGCGCGCTCTGCACCTCCTGGCCGCGGCCGGTGCGCTCGCGCTCGCGCAGCGCGGCCAGGATGCCGATGGCGCCGAACATGCCGCCCATGATGTCGTTGACCGAGGTGCCCGCGCGCAGCGGCCGGCCTTCGGGGCCGGTCATGTACGACAGGCCCCCCATCATCTGCACCACCTCGTCGAGCGCGAGGCGCTTCTCGTAGGGGCCGGGCAGGAAGCCCTTGTGCGAGGCGTAGACAAGCCCGGGCGCCTCACGGCTGAGCGTTTCGTAGTCCAGGCCGCGTTCGCGCATCAGGCCGGGGCGGAAGTTCTCGATCACCACGTCGCACTGGCGCGCGAGCTCGGCGGCGGTGGCCGCACCCTCGTCGGTCGAGATGTCGATGACGACGCTTTTCTTGTTGCGGTTGAAGCTGCGGAAGAAGCCAATGCCCAGTCCCGGCAGGCGGCGCGTCTTGTCGCCGCCCGGCGGCTCGACCTTGATGACCTCGGCACCGAGGTCGGCCAGGATCATCCCGCAGGTGGGGCCCATCACCATGTGGGTGAACTCGAGCACGCGGACGCCGGATAGCGGCAGAGGGTTGTCTTCGTTCATGGGGTCGGTGCAGGAGCGTGGAAGAAAAGGTTTCGAGACGAATCGGCCCGCAGCGCCCGCGGGGATTCCGCGAGCAGCTATGAAATCTGTAGCAGACGATCAGGCCGCCACCCGCTCCCGGGGCGCTGGGAAGGTCTTCGGCAGCCCCGCGCGCCACAGCGTGCCGTGCAGCGTCTCGCCCGCCAGCCACCCGGCCACGCGCTGGCGCAGCGCCAGCAGTGCGTCGATGTCCAGGCCGGTGGCGATGCCCATGCTGCCCAGCATGTAGGCCAGGTCTTCGGTCGAGACGTTGCCACTGGCGCCCGGTGCATGCGGGCAGCCGCCGATGCCGCCCAGGCAGGCGTCGAAGCGCGTCACGCCCACCTCCAGCGCGGCGTACACGTTCGCCAGGCCCAGCCCGCGCGTGTCGTGGAAGTGGCCGCACCAGAAGCGCTCACCGGCGATCCGCGTCGCCCGCTCGAAGAGGCTGCGCACCATCGCCGGATCGGCATAGCCCACGGTGTCGGCCAGGCTCACGCGGTCGGCGCCGGCATCGAGCAGCGCCTGCATCAGGCGCAGCACCTCGTCGGCATCGACGGCGCCCTGCAGCGTGCAGCCGAAGGCCGTGCCCACGCCCCCCTCGATCAGGGTGTGGCTGCCAGCGGCGTCGCGCGCGGCGCGGATGCGCGCCACCTCGGCCACCACTTCGTCGGGCGTCTTGCGCAGGTTGGCCAGGCTGTGGGCGTGGCTGGCCGACAGCGGCACGATCATCAGGTCGGCTTCGGCGGCGATGGCGGCCTCGGCACCGCGCAGGTTGGGCACCAGCACCGAGACGAGCAGCCCGGGCAGCGTCTTCGCGAAGGCGACCAGCTCGGCCGTGTCCGCCAGCTGCGGCAGCAGCCGTGCCGGCACGAAGGAACCGACCTCGATCTCGCGCTGGCCGGCCGCGTGGGCGGCGCGGATCCATTCGCGCTTGTGCTCGGTGGCCAGAACGGTGGCGATGCTCTGCAGGCCGTCCCGCAGGCCGACTTCCCGCACCACGGCGCTGTGTGGCAGCGCACCTTCGGAGGGCGGTGTGAAGCTGTTCATGGTTCGTTGTCTCCTGGGCCACCGTCGGGTGCCTCGATGGGTGCACTTTAGACATGCCGGCCTGGATGCAAAAGCGCTAATCTGGCAGCTCCAACATTCCAGAACGGAACGCCATGCGCGACCTGGACCTGACCAGCCTGCGGCTCTTCGTGGCCGTGTGCGAAACCCGCAACATCGCCCGCGCAGGCGAGCAGCAGCACATCGTGGCCTCGGCCATCAGCAAGCGGCTGGCGCAGCTCGAGGCCACCGTGGGCGCGCAGCTGTTCGAGCGGCGGCGGCGCGGCGTGGTGCCGACGCCGGCCGGCGAGATCCTGCTGGAACACGCGCGCGGCATGCTCGCCGGCGCCGACCGGGTGGCGCGCGACATGGCCGCCTACGGCCGCGGCGTGAAGGGCCTGGTGCGCATGCTGGCCACGGTGTCGACCATGGCCGAGTTCCTGCCCGACGACATCGCGCGCTTCCTGCAGGTGCCGGAGCACCGCGAGATCCGCGTCGACATCGAAGAGGCGCTGAGCCGCGACCTGGTGCGTGCCATCCGCGAGGGCTCGGCCAGTTTGGGCGTGTGCTGGGACGCGGCCGACCTCGAAGGGCTGCAGACGCGCACCTACCGCCACGATCAGCTGGCGATCATCACGCCCCCCGGCCATCCCCTGGCGCAGCGCCCGCAATGCCGCTTCGAGGACACACTGGACGACGAGCACATCGGCCTGCCCGGCACCACCGCCGTGCACAGTCTGCTGGCCCGCGCCGCGGCCATCGTCGGCCGGCCGCTGCACTACCGCGCGGTGGTGTCGACCTTCGATGCCTCGCTGCGCTGCGTGCGGGCCGGGCTGGGCATCGCCGTGATGCCGCGCGAGGTGGCCGAGCCGCTGGCGCCCAGCTTCCATGTGGAGGTGGTGCCGCTGGCGGACCCGTGGGCGCAGCGGCGGCTCGTGATCTGCTTTCGCGACCAAGCCGCGCTGTCGCCGGCCGCGCGGCTGCTGGTGGAACACCTCGAGGCGGCCGGCCGGGCCGCGCCGCCGCCGCAGCCGGCACCGGACAGCCGCACGGGGAGGCGCGACGGCGCCCAAAGAAAAACCCGCCGAAGCGGGTCGTCATGAGGGTGCCGGCTGGCTCAGCGCACCCAGTGGCACACGCGGTGGTGGTGCCGGTCGATCTTGCAGACCTTGTGGGGCTTGCGATGGTGCGGCGCCGCCGAAGCGATGGACGGGGCGAGCAGCGAGGCGCCGAAGAGGACGCCGAGTGCGAGAGCGAGGTGCCTGGTCTTCATGGTGTTCTTTCAAGCAATGGTGGAACGATGAGCCCTGATGCGCGATGTGCGCCCCCGCTGAACGGGACCGCGCGCGCAGCGGATGACAAGGGCAAACCCGGGCTCACCGCCACCTAAGAAAGAACCGCAAACCGGCCCGCGGCGCCCGTGCACGGGGCGCGGCCCGCTCCTCTGCAAACGATGGCGCTGCTCAGCGCGCCACCCCCAGCAGCCGGTCCAGCACCTCGGGTTGCGCGGCCAGCGCGCCGGCGCGGTCGCGGTGCACCACGGCGCCGTGGTCGAGCACCACCGCCTCGTCGGAGATCGCGAGGATCGCCTGCGGGTGCTGCTCCACGATGATGGCCGCCAGGCCCTCGTCCTGGGTGATGCGGCGGATCGCGCGCAGCAGCTCCTCCACGATGATGGGCGCCAGGCCCTCGAGCGGCTCGTCGAGCAGCAGCAGGCGCGGGTTGACCACCAGCGCGCGCGCCACGGCGAGCATCTGCTGTTCGCCGCCCGACAGCTGCGTGCCCAGGTTGCCCTTGCGTTCGGCCAGGCGCGGGAACATCTCGTAGGCGCGCGCGGGCGTCCAGCGCCCGGCGCGCGCCACGGCCGTGAGGTTCTCGTGCACCGTGAGCGACTTGAAGATGTTGCGCTCCTGCGGCACCCAGCCGATCCCCGCCGCCGCGCGCTGGTGCGGCGCCAGGCGATCGAGCCGCGTGCCGCCCAGCGTGATCGTGCCGCCGTGCTGCCGCGTGGCGCCAGCCAGCGTGTTGATCAGCGTGGTCTTGCCGGTGCCGTTGCGGCCCAGCAGCGCCAGGGTCTGGCCCTCCTCCACCGTGAGCGACACGCCGTCGATCACCACGGCCTCGCCGTAACCGGCACGCAATTGTTCGACGCGCAGCAGATCAGCCATGGCTCGCCTCCGTTCCGTGGCCCAGATACACCTCGCGCACGCGCGGGTCGGCGGCGATGGCCTCGGGATCGCCCTCGGTCAGCAGCGTGCCGTTGACCAGCACCGTCATGCGGTCGGCAAAGGCGAAGACCAGGTCCATGTCGTGTTCGATGAGCAGCACCGAGACGTCGGCCGGCAGCGCGGCCACGGTCTGCAGCAGTTCCTCGCGCTCGCCCGCGGGCACGCCGGCCACCGGCTCGTCGAGCAGGAGCACCTTGGGCTCGCAGGCCAGCGCGATCGCGATCTCAAGCAGGCGGCGCTTGCCGTAGGCCAGGTGCTGTACGCGCTGCTGCGCCACGTCGGCGAGGTGGAACTGCTCGAGCAGCTCCCCGGCACGATCTGCTACGGATTTCGTAGCACCCAGCGCTCGCCACCATTGGGCCGACAGGCCTTTTTGCTGCGAAACCACGAGCGCCAGCGTCTCCAGCGGCGTCATCGAGTCGAAGAGCTGGTTGATCTGGAAGGTGCGCACCAGGCCACGCGCCACGCGCTGGTGCGGCGCGAGCTGGGTGATGTCCTCGCCCAGCAGTGCGATGCGGCCCGCGGTGGGCACGAGCACGCCCGTGAGCAGGTTGATGAGCGTGGTCTTGCCGGCACCGTTGGGGCCGATGAGCGCATGGCGCGCACCGCGGCGCAGTTGCAGCGACACGTCGTTCGTCGCGGTGATGCCGCCGAAGCGCATCACAAGGCCGTCGGCCTGCAGGACGGTGTCTGCCGTGCTCATGCTTTCCTCCCGAACCAGGTCCAGGGCTTGAGCAGCCGGTCGCGGCCCACGAGCACCAGCAGCACGAGGATGAGGCCGATCCAGAACATCCAGTACTGCGGCGTGACGGCCGAGAGCCAGTCCTGCAGCAGCTTGAAGACGATCGCGCCGGCCACGCCGCCGTAGAGCCAGCCCACGCCGCCGATGACCAGCATCAGCAGCACATCGGCCGAACGGTCGAAGGCCAGCACGTCGAGCGAGGCGAAGCCCGTGGTCTGCGCCAGCAGCGCGCCGGCCGCGCCTGCGACGGCCGCCGCGATGGTGTAGACGGTGACCATGCGGGCCGCCACCGGCACGCCGATGGCCATGGCGCGCAGGCGGTTGTCGCGGATCGCCTTGAGCGTGGCGCCGAAAGGCGAATGCACGATGCGCCGCATCAGCAGGAAGAGCACGAGCACCACCGTGAGCGAATACCAGGCCGCGGTGCGCCCGAAGAGGTCGAACTCGAACATCCCCAGCACCGGCCCCATCACCACGCCTTGCAACCCGTCGGCACCGCCGGTGAGCCAGTCGAGCTTGTTGGCCAGTTCCAGCAGCAGCAGTGCCGTGCCCAGCGTGACCATGAGCCGCGTGAGGTCGGTGCCGCGCAGGATGGTGATGCTGGCCACCGCGCCCAGCAGCGCGCACAGCACGATCGCGACCACCAGCCCGACGGTCGGGTCGGGCATGACCAGCTTGGCGAACAGGGCCGCCGTGTAGGCGCCGAAGCCGAAGAAGGCCGCATGGCCCAGCGAGACGATGCCGGTGTAGCCGAGGATCAGGTCCAGCGACATCGCGAACAGCGCGACGATCGCGATCTCGTTGACCATGAGCGAGTGCGAGGGCGTGATCAGCGGCAGCGCGAAGGCGCCGGCCCACAGCACGAACTCCCACCAGCGCCAGCGCGTCTTCCGCAGCAGGGGCGCCTGCCAATCCATGCCGCTCATCGGGCACCTCGCCGCGTGAACAGGCCCTGCGGCCGCCACATGAGGATCAGGATCATCAGCAGGTAGACCGTGAAGGCACCCATCTTGGGGATGTAGTACTTGCCCGCCACGTCGGCGATGCCCAGCAGCAGCGCCGCCAGCAGCGGCCCGGTGATGGACGAGGTGCCCCCCACCGAGACCACGATCAGGAAATAGATCATGTACTTGAGCGGAAAGGTCGGGTCCAGCCCCAGGATCTCGGCGCCCAGCGCACCGCCCAGGCCGGCCAGCCCTGAGCCGACGGCAAAGGTGAGCAGGAACACGACGTTGACGTTGATGCCCAGCCCGGAGGCCACGCGCGGGTCGTCCACGGCCGCGCGCAGCCGGCTGCCGAAGCGCGTGCGCGCCAGTATGAACTGCAGCACCACGGTGAGCACCGCGCACACCGCGATGATGAAGAGGCGGTAGTGCCCCATGCCCAGCAGCAGCGCGCCGTCGCCGACCTCGGTGCGCCCGCGCAGCCACTCGGGCAGCTGGACGTTCTGCTGCGAGGAGCCGACGAAGTAGTCCAGCCCCGCCACCGCCATGAAGGCCAGGCCGATGGAGAACAGCACCTGGTCCAGGTGCGGCTTGCCGTACATGGGCCGGTAGAGCGTGCGCTCCAGCAGCGCGCCGATCAGCGCCACGCCCACGAAGGCCAGCGGCAGGCAGGCCAGGAAGGGCAGCCCGGCCTTCTGCATCGCGAACACGGTGATGTACCCGCCCGCCATGGCGAAGGCCCCGTGCGCCAGGTTGATGAAGTTCATCAGCCCCAGCGTCACGGCCAGGCCGACCGCGAGCACGAAAAGCAGCATGCCGTAGGCGATGCCGTCAAAAAGAATGGTGAGCATCTGAAAGCGGGCTTGACCGAACGCGAAGGACGCGAAGGATTCGCAAAAGGCGCGAAAGATTCAATGTCGAATCGGCTTCTTTCGCGTCTTTCGCGTGATCTTCGCGACCTTCGCGTACGGCTGTCCGACCCCGTATTTACTTCGCCTTGCCGGGATCCTTCACGGCCTTGAGCACGTCGAATTCGACGTTGTAGAGCTTGCCGTCCTTCTTCTCGACCTTGCGCAGGTACACGTCCTGCACGATGTCGCGGGTCTGGGCGTCGATGAGGACCTGGCCGCGCGGGCTCTCGAAGATCTGGCCCTTCATCTTGTCGAGCAGCGCCGGACCGTCGCCCTTGCCGCCGGTGGCCTTCAGCGCCTCGTAGATGATGCGCATGCCGTCGTAGCCGCCGACGGCCATGAAGTTCGGGCGCATGCCCTTGTTGGCCTTCTCGAAGGCCTCGACGAACTTCTTGTTCAGGGCCGAGGGGTGTGCGGCCGAGTAGTGGTGGGTGGTGACCACGCCCAGTGCGCCGTCGCCCATGTCGTTGAGCTGGTCGTCGTCGGTCACGTCGCCGGTGGCGATGAGCTTGATGCCGGCCTTGTCCAGGCCGCGCTCCAGGAACTGCTTCATCACCGCCGCGCCCGCGCCCGAAGGCACGAAGACGAAGAGCGCATCGGGCTTGGCGTCACGCACCTTCTGCAGGAAGGGCGCGAAGTCGGGGTTGCGCAGCGGCACGCGCAGCTTGTCGACCACCTTGCCGCCGTTGAGCGCGAAGCGCTCGGTGAAGAACTTCTCGGCGTCGTTGCCCGGGCCATAGTCGGCCACCAGCGTGACCACCGACTTGATGCCGTTCTTGGGCGCCCAGTCGCCCATCGCGACCGACACCTGCGGCAGCGTGAAGCTGGAACGCACGATGAAGGGCGAGGCCTCGGTGATGCTCGAGGTGGCAGCCGCCATGACGACCTGCGGCACCTTGGCCTGGGTGGCCAGCGGTGCGGCGGCCAGCGCGGCCGGCGTGACGCCGAAGCCGGCGATGACGTTCACCTTGTCGTTGACGATCAGCTCCTGCGCCAGGCGTTTGGTCACGTCGGGCGTGGCCACGTCGTCCTTGACGATCAGCTCGATCTTGCGGCCGGCCACGGTGTCGCCGTTCTGCGCCATGTACAGGCGCGCGGCGGCCTCGATCTGGCGGCCGGTGGACGCCTGCTGGCCCGTCATGGGCAGGATGAGGCCGATCTTGAACGGGCCGCTCGCCTGCGCCATCGCGGGCAGGGATGCGGCCGCACTGGCCAGCGCGATGGCGCCGAGGCCGGCGAATTGGAGAAAGGGGCGACGCTGCATGCGGGTGTCTCCTTGGGACGGGTCGATTCGAAAGCGGAATATTGTGTTCAATCGCAACCGCGCGCCCGCGGGGGCAAACCCGCGCCGCAGCGGCGTGCGAGCAGCCAGTGCGCGATGACTCGAATGCCTGCGCGATCATCGCGCAGCGCTCCGCGGCCGGCCTCAGCCATGGCGGCGGATCAGTTGCACGCCCGGCAGCGCACCGCCGCCTTCGCCGCGCACGGCATCGCGCAGGTTGCGCTGCGCGATGCGGCTGTGCTCGCGCATCAGCGCCTCGGCGCGGGCGCCCTCGCGGGCGGCGATGGCCTCCAGCACGCGACGGTGCTGGTCCTGGGCCACGTAAAACATGTCGCGCGAGCGCGGCGAATGGGCCTGCACCACCACAAAGGCCGAGGGCGACGCGAAGGGCTGCTGCACCGCGCGTTCGAGTTCGCGGGTGAGCACGCGGCTGTCGGCCATGCGGCCCAGCAGCGCATGGAACCTTCCGTTGGCCTGCACGTAGCGCGAGAACTCGGCGTCGTCCAGTTGCGGCCGCGCGAGTGCGGCGTCGATCTCGGCCAGCGCCGCCTCGGCTTCGGCCATGAGCGCCGACGGGACGCCACGCTCCGCGGCCAGGCGCGCCATGAGCCCCTCCAGCGTGCCGCGCAGCTCGATGGCGTCCGCCACTTCGCGTTCGGAGAAGGAACGGACCGCGAAGCCGCCATGCGGCAGCGCTTCCAGCAGGCCCTCCTGCTCCAGCTTGACCAGCGCGGCGCGGATCGGTGTGCGCGAGATGCCGAGCTTCTCGACGATGGCCACTTCGCCGACCCGGTCGCCCGGCGCCAGTTCACCGGCCAGGATGAGCTCGCGCAGCTGGAGCTGGGCGCGCAGGGCCTGCGAGCTGCCTTCGGGCAGGGACGGCGTGTCGGCGGAGGGCATGCGCAAGTCTAAATGTATACAGACATTGCTCAGCCACCACCTTTTATGCTCGTTTACCCTGATATTTGGCCAATTTCCGGGCGACGCTGTATACATTGAACGGGCGCATTTCGATAATGGCGATCCCCCATCAGAGAGCCCACACGATGTTTCCCAAGAACACCTGGTACGTCGCCTGCACCCCCGACGAAATCGACGACAAGCCGCTGGGCCGCACCATCTGCGGCGAGGCGATGGTCTTCTACCGCGGCCGCGACGGCCGGGCCGTGGCGCTGGAAGACTTCTGCCCGCACCGCGGCGCTCCCCTGTCGCTGGGCCAGGTGTGCGAAGGGCAACTGGTCTGCGGCTACCACGGCCTGGTCATGGGCGAGGAAGGCAAGACGGTGGCCATGCCCGGCCAGCGCGTGCAGGCCTTCCCCTGCATCAAGCGCTTCGCCGTGGTCGAACGCCACGGCTTCGTGTGGGTGTGGCCCGGCGACCAGCAGCAGGCCGACCCGGCCAAGATCCATGCGCTGGAATGGGCCGAGAACCCCGAGTGGGCCTACGGCGGCGGGCTGTACCACATCCAGGCCGACTACCGGCTCATGATCGACAACCTGATGGACCTGACGCACGAGACCTACGTGCACAGCACCAGCATCGGCCAGAAGGAGATCGACGAGACCCCCGTCAACACCAAGACCGAGGGCGAGCAGGTGGTGACCAGCCGCTTCATGGACAACGTCATGGCCCCGCCCTTCTGGCGCGCCAACCTGCGCGGCAACGGCCTGCCCGACGACCAGCCGGTGGACCGCTGGCAGGTCTGCCGCTTCACGCCGCCGAGCCACGTGATGATCGAGGTCGGCGTGGCGCTGGCCGGGCACGGCGGCTACCACGCACCCAAGGACAAGAAGGTCTACTCGATCGTGGTGGACTTCATCACGCCCGAGACCGAGACCTCGCACTGGTACTTCTGGGGCATGGCACGCAACTTCAACGTCAAGGACAAGGCGCTCACCGCGCAGATCCGCGAGAACCAGGGCAAGGTCTTCGCCGAGGACACCGCCGTGCTCGAAGCCCAGCAGCGCTCGCTGCTGGCCCACCCGGGCCGTCGCCTGCTGATGCTCAACATCGACGCCGGCGGCGTGCAGTCGCGCCGCGTGATCGACCGCATCCTGGCAGCCGAGCGTGCCACGCAGCCTGCGGCGGAGGCCACGGCATGACGATCGAGGTGCGCGTGCGCCGCAAGCGGGAGGTGGCCGAGGGCATCTGCGCCTTCGAGCTCGAGCGTGCGGACGGCGGCCCCCTGCCCGCCTTCGGTGCCGGCTCGCACATCGACGTGCACGTGCCCGGCGGCCCGGTGCGGCAGTATTCGCTCAGCAACATCCACGGCGCGGACCCGGCCTCGCGCGGGCACTACCGCATCGCCGTGCTGCGCGAGCCGGCTTCGCGCGGCGGCTCGGCCGGCATGCACGAGAAGGTGAACGAGGGCGACCTGCTCGCCATCGGCGAGCCGCGCAACCACTTCCCCCTGCACGACGCACCGCGCAGCCTGCTGCTGGCCGGCGGCATCGGCGTCACCCCCATCCTGTGCATGGCCCAGCGGCTGGCCGCCTGGGGCGCCGAGTTCGAGATGCACTACTGCACCCGCTCGGCCGCGCGCACGGCCTTCCGCGACGAGATCGAAAGCAGCAGCTTCGCCGGCCGCGTGCACTTCCACCACGATGACGGCGACGAGGCGCAGAAGCTGCGCGCGGCCGAGTTGCTGGCGCGCCCCGAGCCCGGCACCCAGGTGTACGTGTGCGGCCCGGGCGGCTTCATCGAACACGTGATGGGTGTCGCCAAGGCCCAGGGCTGGCCTTCGAACCAGTTGCACACCGAGTACTTCACGGCCGCCGCACAGGACACCTCGGGCGACCAGCCGTTCCAGGTCAAGCTCACCAGCACCGGCCAGACCTACGCCGTGCCCAAGGACCGCAGCGTGGTCGAGACTTTGCGCGCCCACGGCGTGGAGGTGATGACCGCCTGCGAGCAGGGCGTGTGCGGCACCTGCCTGACGCGCGTGCTCGAGGGCACGCCCGAACACCGCGACGTCTACCTCACCGACGAGGAGAAGGCCGCGGGTGACCAGTTCCTGCCCTGCTGCTCGCGCGCGAAGACGCCGATGCTGGTGCTGGACCTCTGAGGCTGCGAGGCCTGCCGCAAGCACGGCAATCCAGTTACATTCAAGAATCAGTTTGCGCCGCGGCCCACCGGGCCGAAGGCCTCTTCCCCGCATCCAAGGAGACCCGTTCATGCAGCTCCCCGCCCGCTACGACCACGTCGGCAGCTTCCTGCGTCCCAAGTACCTGCTCGAGGCCCGCGAGCAGAAGGCCCGTGGCGAGATCACGCCCGAGCAACTGCGCACCGTGGAAGACAAGGCCATCACCGAGATCGTGAAGTTCCAGGAGGACATCGGCCTCAAGAGCATCACCGACGGCGAGTTCCGCCGCACGTATTTCCACATCGACTTCCTCGAGCAGCTCGGCGGCGTGAAGACGGACATCCCCGTCACCATCCGCAAGCCCGATGGCACCGAGGAGCTCGCGCCGCCGGTGATGCGCGTGGTCGACAAGGTCACGCACTCGAAGAACATCCAGCTCGCCGACTTAGAGTACCTCAAGAGCCAGGTGTCCGCCGGCCACACGCCCAAGGTGACGATCCCCTCGCCCACCATGCTGCACTTCCGCGGCGGGCGCGCGGGCATCAGCAAGGAGGCGTACCCCGAGCTCGACCCGGCCTTCTACGACGACGTGGCCAAGGCCTATGGCGACGAGCTGCGCTCCCTGGCCGCGGCCGGCTGCACCTACGTGCAGATGGACGACACCAACCTCGCCTACCTGTGCGACGAGAAGATGCGCGAGGCCGCCCGCCAGCGCGGTGACGACCCGAACGAACTGCCGCACCGCTACGCGCAGTTCATCAACAAGGTCGTGGCGCAGAAGCCGCCGGGCATGCTGCTGGCCATGCACCTGTGCCGCGGCAACTTCAAGAGCACGCACGCCGCAGCCGGCAACTACGAGCCGGTGGCCGAGGCGCTGCTCAAGGAAATGAACCTCGACGCGTACTTCATGGAGTACGACGACGCACGCTCGGGCGACTTCAAGCCGCTGCGCTACCTGGCCCCCGGCAAGACCGTGGTGCTGGGCCTGGTGACCACCAAGTTCGGCGAGATGGAAGACAAGGACGAGCTCAAGCGCCGCATCGACGAGGCCGCCAAGTACGCCTCGCTCGACCAGCTGGCCCTGTCGCCGCAGTGCGGCTTCTCGAGCACCGTGCATGGCAACAACATCGCCGTGGAGGCGCAGCGCTCCAAGCTGCGCCTGGTGGTCGAGACGGCGCAGGAGGTGTGGGGCAGCGCCTGACCAGCGTCCTGCACCGCGCCCAGGGCGCCCGAGCTGCAAGGCCGGGCGCCTTTTTTTCCGAGCCCGCGGGAAGGATTCGCGGCAGGAGGCGAACGCGGATGTGCGAAGCTCCGGCCCCGATGCTCCACTCCTTCGCGCCCTGGCTGCCCAGCGTCTCCCAGCACTTCCTGGTGGTGGCCATCGCGCTGCTGGTCTATGTGCTGACCACGCGCGCGCGGCGCGAACAGCGGGCGCCGACCAGCGCCATCGCCTGGGTGCTGGGCATGCTGCTGATGCCCTACCTCGCATTGCCGGCCTATCTGATCTTCGGCCAGCGCAAGCTGCGCCCCGCGGGCGTGCCGCGGCCGCCGCGCGCCGCGCCGGCCGGCCACTGGGCGGCCGAGCTCATCGACAGCTTCGGCCTCGCGGCACCCAGCCGATGCGCGATCCGCCTGCACCCGGACGGCACGGCCGCGCGCGACGCGCTGTGGGCCGTGATCGACGGCGCCCGCCGATCGCTCGACGTGTGCACCTTCATCATCGGCGACGACGACGTCGGGCAGGAGGTGGTGCGCCGCCTGGCCGCACGCGCGCGCCAGGGCGTGCGGGTGCGTGTGCTGCTCGACGGCTTCGGCGCGGTGTCGCTGCCGCGGCGCTACTTCGACACGCTGCGCGAAGCCGGCGGCCACGTGAGCGTGTTCCGGCCGCTGTTCAGCCTGCGGCGCACCGGGCCGCGCAACCTGCGCAACCACCGCAAGTTCACCATCGCCGACGATGCCTGGCTGTGGAGCGGCGGCCGCAACCTGGCCGGCGAGTACTTCACCGGCAATGCCGCCCACCCGGTGCCGTGGCGCGACCTGTCCTTCGACATCCGCGGCGACGTGGCCGCCGCCGCGGCGCGGCAGTTCGAACACGACTGGGCCTCGGTGCGGCGCAGCTCGGCGCGCGTGGTGGCGCCGCAGCCGCCGGTGCACGAAGGCCAGCTCGCGCAGTTCCTGCCCAGTGGCCCCGACCAGACCGAGGACACGGCGCAGGCGCTGCTCGTCGACGCCTGCTTCCGGGCCGAGCACCGCATCCTCGCCATCACGCCCTACTTCGTGCCCGGCGACAGCCTGCGCGATGCCCTGCGCCTGGCGGCCCGCCGCGGCGTGCAGGTGACGATCGCGGTGCCGCAGCAGTCCAACCACCGCCTGGCCGACTTCGTGCGAAGCCGCGCCATGCGCGACCTGGCGCGCGCCGGCGTGGCGTTCCGCATGCTGCCCTTCATGGCCCACGCCAAGGCGGTGGTGGTCGACCACGACCTGGCGATGTGCGGCTCGATCAACCTCGACCTGCGCAGCCTGCTGCTCAACCACGAGGCGGCGGTCGTCTTCTATGGCGCGGAACAGATCGACTGGCTCAGTGGCTGGATCGAGACCACCGCCTCGGCGGGCGACACGTATCGCGCGCGCCAGCCCGGCCTGGCGCGCGACCTGGCCGAAGGCCTGCTGCTCACGCTGGCCTTCCAGCTATGAAGTGAAACACCCCCCAAGCCGCTTCGCGGCTCCCCCCTCCCTGGCGCCTTAGGCTTGGAGGGGGGCGCACCCAGCGGCCTGGCAAAGCCAGTTCCGCGGATGCCCTGGAGGCTTCGCTGCGCTCGCCGGCTGGTCTGTGTTTCCAACCGGCGCCGGTGCTGCAGCTCTTCCGGCGGAAGCCGGTCGCCTGGAGTCACTCCGCCGCGGGCCGGCGCGGCGTGGTGTTGAGGTAGCTCGCGTTGCCCAGCCCGGTGCCGATGGTCAGCACCGCCCAGCGCTTGACGTCGCGCATGAAGGGCAGCTCGCTCAGGCCCTGCACCACGGCGTCGTTGTGCATCAGCACCTGGGTCGCATCCTGGCCGATCACGGGCATCTTCTCGCGCAGCGCCGTGGGCAGGTGGAAGGTGTCGGCCGCCCAGTTGCCGGGGAGGTTCTGCGCGCCGCGGGCGATGGTGCCGTCCTCGCGGATGAGGCCCGGACAGGCGATGCCGACGAAGGGCGCGAGGCGCAGGCCCTCGCGCTCGGCCCACACCACCATGTCGCTCAGCATGGCGACCAGCCCGTCCACCAGCCCGGTGCGGCTGGGCTCGTCGTCGGCATGGCGCCACTTGGTGCGGCGCACGACCTTGGCGCGCGACAGGTCCTCGGCCTTGTCCAGGCGGAACTTCACGATGCCGCAGCGCACGTTGGTGCCGCCGATGTCCAGCGCCAGCAGGGCGTCGTGGTGCTCGATGAAGTGCCGCGGTGCCAGATGCACCCATCCGATCAGGCCGCCGTCGTCCACCTCGTGCCGCAGGCGACCCAGCTCCACGGGCAGCTCGGCGGCGTGGCACAGCGCCGCCGCTTCGAGGATCGCACGCTCGCCGACGTCGCTTTCGGGGAAGCCGCCACCGATCACGATGCGCTGCATGCCGCGCCAGGCCTTCTGCCGCATGAAGCGCTGGATGACCGTCGCGAGTTCGACCGCGAATTCCTCGATGGCGCCGTGCAGGATGTCGCTGGCCTCGCCCCTCATCTTGCCGCGCAGTGCCCGGTCCAGCGTCTTCTTGCTCAGGGCTGCCGAGGGCAGGTTGCCCAGCGGGTCCTTGCGGCCCCGGTCGCGGTGGCGCTTGCGCCAGACATCGAGGAGCCGCCGAAACGCCGTCTGGCTGGCGCGGTCGCCGATGAAGCCGTGGTCGTCCTGGACCTCCAGGTTGTAGCTGGTGATCCGGACCTCGGCGAGCGCGAGCACGCCATGGTGGGCGCCGACGATGCTGGGAACGAGCGGCTTGCGCGGACGCTTCCTGGGTGTCGACGAAGGCGCAGCGGTCTTGGAGGGGGTCTTGCGTGTGGCCATGAAGAAGTGAAGGTCACGGGACGGACGCGCGACGGCGCGCCTTGTGCTCCAGCATGCCGCTGACCGCTCCCTGTCCCTGCGGGGCTGCACGACCGCGCCTCATCGGCGTGGCGCACCTGCGCTTGTAGGAAGGCCGGCTATAAACTGACCCGATGCCCAACCTTCCGCGGCCCTGGCGGCCGGGCGTCCAGCCCCACACGCTGGCGCGCGCGATCATCCGCGCCGTCACCCTGCCGATGCTGCTGGCCGTGCTGCTGTTCACGGCGTCGCGCGGCGCGGGGGCCGCCGACGAGGGCACGCTGCGCATCGGCTCCAAGCGCTTCACCGAGTCGTACATCCTGGCCGAGGTGCTGGCGCAGACGGCCGCGCCGAAGCTCTCGCAAGTGCCCGTGGTGCGCCAGGGCCTGGGCAACACGGCCATCGTCTACGAGGCGCTCAGGAGCGGCGGCATCGACCTCTATGCCGAATACACGGGCACCATCGCGCTGGAGATCCTCAAGAGCCCGCAACCCCTGTCGCGCGAGGCCATGCAGGCGGCGCTGCAGCCGCTGGGCCTGGGCATGGCCATCCCGCTGGGCTTCAACGACGGCTATGCCTTCGCCATGCGCGCCGACGAGGCCAGGCGCCTGGGCGTGCGTTCGCTGAGCGACCTGGCGAGACACCCGGAGCTCAAGCTCGGCCTGTCGAACGAGTTCATCGGCCGCGCCGACGGCTGGCGCGGCGTGGCGGCGCGCTACGGCCTGCCGCAGGCACCCACCGGCCTGGACCATGGCATCGCCTACGACGCCATCGCCGCCAAGCAGGTGGACGTGATCGACATCTACACGACGGACGCCAAGATCGACCACCTGGGCCTCACGGTGCTCGACGACGACCGCGGCTACTTCCCCCGCTACGACGCCGTGGTGCTGTACCGGCTGGACGTGCCGCAGCGCTTTCCGCAGGCCTGGGCGGCGCTCACCAGCCTCCAAGGCCGCATCGACGAGCACGCCATGATCGCCATGAACGCGCGCGCCGAGCTGCAGGGTGCGGGCTTCGCCACCATCGCGCGCGACTTCCTCTCGGGCGGTGGCCAGGGCGCAGGCGGCGCAGTGGCCACCGGCTTCATGGCCAAGCTCTTCGGGCCCGACCTGCCGCGGCTGGCGCGCCAGCATCTCATGCTGGTCGCTGTCTCGGTGGCCGTGGCCACCCTCATCGGTGTGCCCCTGGCGGTGTGGGTGTTTCCGCACCTGCGGCTGCGCGCGCTGGTGCTGGGTGCCACGGGGCTGCTGCAGACCGTGCCCTCGCTCGCGCTGCTCGCGGTGCTGATCTCGCTGATCGGCGCCATCGGCACGCTGCCGGCGCTGATCGCGCTCACGCTGTACTCGCTGCTGCCCATCATGCGCAATGCCGTCACCGGCCTGGCCGAGGTGCCGATGGGCGTGAAGCAGGCCGGCACCGCACTCGGCATGACGGGTTCTCAGAACCTGCGGCTGGTGCAGTTGCCGCTGGCGCTGCCCACGCTGATCGCGGGCGTCCGCACCGCCACCACCATTGCCATCGGCACGGCCACCATCGCGGCCTTCATCGGGGCGGGTGGTTTTGGCGAACGCATCGTGACCGGCCTCGCCCTCAACGACCGTGCGCTGCTGATGGCCGGCGCCCTGCCTGCCGCCGCGCTGGCGCTGGCGAGCGAAGCACTGTTCGAAGCGCTGGAATGGCTGCTGCGACGGCGCCAGCGCGCGCCGGCGGCATGAACGACCGCCCGGCCGTTCCGGCGAGGACAGGCACTGCTGCCGACGGCGAAGGCGCTCTTCCGGGCGCCGCGGATGCCCCAGGGGTCGACGCCCTGACCGAGATCAACCTCGCCGAGCTGCTCGACTCGGTCGGCCTCGCGCGTCTGCAGGCCACGCCGCTGCGCCACCTGTTCCGCCCTGTCGCGCGCCGCTTCGCGCTGACGGCTGCGGAGTTCGACACGCGCGTCGGCCTGTATGGCCTGTCGAAGGGCAGCGAATGGCTGGTGCAGCAGATGACCTCGGGCCTGCAGGTGAGCGGCCAGGCGCAGGTGCCGCCGCATGGCCCGGTCGTGCTGCTGTCGAACCACCCGGGCATGACCGACACGGTGGCCCTGTTCACGGCGCTCGCGTCGCGGCCCGACCTGCGCGTGATGGCGCTCGACCGCCCCTTCCTGCGCGCCCTGCCCCAGGTCGCGCGCCAGCTGATCTTCCTGCCCGATCACGCCGCCGGCCTGGCTGCCGCCCTGCGCGCCGGCGCCCGGCACCTGAAGGACGGCGGCGCGCTGCTGACCTTTCCCGCGGGCGAGATCGAGCCCGACCCGGTCACCTTCGGCACGGCGCGCGCGATCGATTCACTGCGCCATTGGACCGACAGCTACGCGCTCTTCGCGCGGCTGGTGCCGAGCGCCGTGTTCGTGCCCGCGCTGGTGAGCGGCGTCATCTCGCCGCACGCGCAGCGCCACCCGCTCACGCGGCTGCGCCGCACGCCGCGCGACCGCGAGAAGATGGCGGCGGCGCTGCAGATCGCGCTGGCGCGCTACCGCGACCTGCAAGCCCGCGTCTGCTTCGGGCCTGCGCAAACGCCCCACGAGCAAGGCCCGCAAGCCCTGTGCGAAGGCGTCGCCGCGCAGATGCGCCGCATGATCATGGCCTGCGCGGCGTGAGCGACTTGAGCGCCACGGCGCGCTACTTCGCCGCCATGCGCCGCGCCACGCGCCTCGACACCTCGCGGCGGCGCTCCAGCATCGGCGCTGCCGAGGCCCGCACCTTCTCGACCAGTTCCGGTGCCGCCACGCGCGGGTGCCCGCTCTGGAACGGCGGAGCCGGGTCGTATTCCAGCATCAGCTGAAGCGCCTTGGCGGCGTCCGCCCCGCGCAGGATCCCGAGCACGGTGAAGGCGAAGTCCAGCCCGGAGGTGACGCCGCCCCCGGTGATGCGGTCGCCGTCCACCACCACGCGGTCGGGCAGCGCCCGCACGCCGAAGAGTTCGAGCTGGTCGATCGACATCCAGTGGCTGGTGGCGCTGCGGCCTTCGAGCAGGCCCGCCGCGGCCAGCAGCAGCGAGCCGGTGCACACCGAGGTGACCCACTTCGCGCCGGCCGCCTGCTGGCGCAGGAATTGCAGCACCTCCTCGTCCTCCATCAGCGGCGTCTGGCCCGGGCCGCCGGGCACGACCAGCATGTCGTACTGCGGCGCGGTCGCGAAGGCCTGGTCGGGGATGAGCGTGAGGCCGGTGTCGCCTTTGAGCGGCTCGCGGTTCTTCCAGACCAGCTCGGCCTGGCAATCCGGCGCGCGCGCCAGCACTTCGAAGGGGCCGAGGATGTCCAGCGAGGTCATCATCGGGAACACGAGCATGCCGATACGGGTCTTGGGCGTGGAGTTCATCCGCCGCACTGTGCCTGCCCTGGCGCAGATGCACCAGACACAGCGCGCTCATTTGCGGACATGGTGGGGCGGCGGCCGCCGATGTCGCGAAATCGACCGCCTATGTCCGGCGCCGCCACGCGCAGGGCGCAAGACTTTCATCGACGCGGCCCTTCGGCAGCGACAAGGTGAACGATGAGCAGCAACCGACGCGCAACCCTCCAGATGCTCGGTGCCCTGGCGCTGATACGGCCCGGGCTGTCGATGACGCAGACGCAGGCGCCGACGCCCGCCACGACGCGGCTGCTCGTGGGCTTTCCACCGGGCGCCACGGGCGACCGCATCGCGCGCGCCGTGTCGCCGCTGCTGGCCGCGCAGCTGCAGAACAGCGCCATCGTCGACAACAGGCCGGGCGCTGGCGTGCAACTGGCGATCGAGTACGCGAAGTCGGCCCATGCCGATGGCAGCGTGCTGCTGCAGACCATCGGCTCGTCGATGGTGATCTACTCGCACACCTACCGCAGCCTGCGCTACGACCCGCTGCGCGACTTCATCCCGCTGGGCACCGCGGCCACCGCGCCGATCGCCTTCGTCAGCGCGGCGCGGCTGTCGGTGAAGAGCCTGGCCGATGCCGTCTCGCTGATCAGGCAGGACAAGTCGGTCGCCTTCTACGGCTCGCCCGCGTCCGGCAGCGTGTTCCATTTCTCGGGCGTGCTGATGGGCCGGGCGATGGGCAGCGACTTCACCCACGTGCCGTACAAGGGATCAGCACCGGCGCTGGCCGACGTGCTGTCGGGCCAGATGTCTTTCGCCTTCCTGGCGCCGAGCGACATCCTCGAGCACCACCGGGCCGGCAAGCTGCGCATCCTCGCCGTGACCGGAACGATGCGCGCCTCGCAGCTGCCCGACGTGCCCACTTTTCCCGAAGCCGGCTTCAAGGACCTGGTGAACCGCGAGTGGTTCTCGTACTTCCTGAGCAAGGGCACGCCGCCGGAACTCGTCGCGCGCTACGGCGCCGCGCTGCGCAAGGTGGTGGCCGATCCGGACCTGCGCAGCGGGCTGCTCGCCGCGGGCCTGGAGATCGGCGACGGCGACGCGGCGACGCTGACCGCCACAATGCAGAGCGAATTCGGCCAATGGAGGCAGGTTGTCAAAGAGATCGGCTTCATCGCTGACTAGGGCGCCGGCGGGCCCCACCCCGTACCACGGCACGCGCGAAGTCGGCATCGTCGTCTTCGGCGATGCGCTGCTGCTCGACGCCACCGGCCCGGCCGACGTGCTGGGCCGCGCGAACCACCACGCGCGTGCGCCCGGCGAGCCGGACCGCTACCGCATCAACGCCATCTCCACCTTCGGCGGCGAGGTCGCGACCTCGTGCGGCCTGCGCCTGCAGACGGCACCGCTGCCGCCGCCGGAGATCTGCGCCTTCGACACGCTGATCGTCGCGGGCGGACCGGGCGTGCTGGCCGCGCGCCGCGACCCGCACCTGCGCAACTGGCTGCTGGCCGTCGAGCCGCGCGTGCGCCGCATCGGCTCGGTGTGCACCGGCGCCTATGTGCTGGCCGAATGCGGCCTGCTGGCGGGCCGCCCGGTCACCACGCACTGGCGGCACATCGATCGCTTCAGGACGCTCTACCCCGAGGCGCGCGTGATCGACGACACGCTGTTCGCACGCGACGGCAAATTCTTCACCTCCGCCGGCGCCACCGCCGGCATCGACCTCGCCCTGAGCCTGGTGGACGAAGACCATGGCCGCGAACTGGCGCTGGCCATCGCGCGCGAGCTGGTCGTGTTCCGCGTCCGGGCCGCCCACCAGGGCCAGCAGAGCGCAGCGCTGGACGCCTACGGTGGCGCGTCGGACCGGCTCAGCCGCGCCACCGCCTTCATCCTGGCCCAGCTGGAGCAGGGCGTGACCGTCGAGCAGGTGGCCGACCACGTGTGCGTGGGCACGCGGCAGCTGTCGCGCGACTTCAAGCAGGCTTTCGGGCAGTCGCCCAGCGAGTACATCCGCGCGGCGCAGGTGGACCTCGCGCGCGAGCTGCTCTCGCACACCGGCCAGTCCATGGACAAGGTGGCGCTGCGCAGCGGCTTCTCGGGGCGGCAGCAGATGGCGCGCGTGTTCGAGCGCGTGCTGGGCGCACCGCCCGCCGCGTTCAGGGATGCGGGCACGCGCCCGGTGCTGCCCGGGTAGTGCGAACATGGGCCATGCGCCCTGCCGCCCTCCTTGCCTCGCTCCTGCTGGTGCTGTGCGCGCTGCTCGGCGGCTGCGCGATCGTCGACCACGAGCAGCGACGCTGGCTCTTCATGCCCGGCACGCGCACCTGGCCGCCCGGCGAGGCGGCCGCGGTCGGAATGCAGGACGTGTGGATCGAGTATGTCTCGCAGCACCCGGAACAGGCCGGGCAGCCCGTGCGCCTGCATGCGCTGTGGCTGCCGCAGCTTCGATCCGGCGCGCCGGTGATTCTGTTCCTGCACGGGGTGCACTGGGACGTGCGCGCCAGCGCCACGCGCATCCGGCAGTTGCACCGGCTGGGCTTCTCGGTCCTGGGCGTGGACTACCGCGGCTTCGGCCGCAGCAGCGCGGGCATGCCGTCCGAGACGCTGGTGGCCGAAGACGCGCGCGCGGCGTGGCAATTTCTGGCGCGCGAACATCCGCAGGCGCGCCGCTTCGTCTTCGGCCACTCGCTGGGCGCCGCCGTGGCGGTGCGGCTCGCGGCCGACGTGCAGGACGAAGCCGGCCTCATCGTCGAAGGCGCCTTCACCTCCTCGCTGGACGTGCTGCGCAGCACCCGCTGGGGCTGGCTGCCGGTCGCGCCGCTGATGACGCAGCACTTCGATGCCGCCTCGCGCATCGCCGAGGTGGGCTCGCCGCTGCTGGCGATCCACGCCGCGGGCGACACGATGGTGTCGCCGCAACTGGGCCGCGCACTGTACGAGAAGGCCGCACCGCCCAAGCGCTTCGTGCTCGTCGACGGCGCCGTGCACGAAGACGCCGACGTGGTGGGCGAGCAGGCCTATCGCGAGGCGCTGCGCGAGCTGTTCGGGATCGGCGACTGAGGGCCCGAGCCGGGGTCGCACGAACGCCGATTGCTATGCAAACGATAGCTGCCGGCGCCCGCCCCACGGGCGCTGCGGGCACTTTTTTCTTCAAACTCCAGGTCAACCGAAAGTGAAGGCATAGGCCCGCACCCCGGCGTCGAGAAAGCGTATCTCCACCGTGCGCGCATCGGCCGCGCCCTGCTGCCGCACGAGCTGGTACAGGCGCTGCGCGTCGACAGTGCCGCGGCCGTCGGCGTCCACGTCTTCGCCATGGTCGGCGCCGGGCGGCTGGCCGTCGAGCGTGAGGCGGAAGCGCACCGGCCCACGGCCCGGTACCGCGCCCAGCACCAGGTGCGCATCGCGCGCCTGGAAGCGCAGCGCGATGCCCCCGCCGGGTTGGTCGAGCTGCACGTACTCAGGCGCCACCGTCTAGTCGCCGCGCAGGCCCCAGCGATTCAGCCTCAGCGCATCGACCGTGTAGCTGCGCGAGCGTTCCCGCAGCACGCCTTCGGGTGACGCGAAGCCGCTGCCCTGCTGGTAGCCCAGGTAGGTCTCGGGCGTGCGCACGCTGCCGCTGTCGGGCGGCAGGCCCACGCCGCGCGTGTCGACATGCACGGCCTGCACCGCCGCGCCACCGCTCGCCGGCGCGCGGCCCGCTTCCCGCAGCAGCGCCTGGATCGCCGCTTCGGTGCGCGTCGCACCGCCTTCGCCGAACTGGTGGTGCCGTACGCGGCCCTGCGCGTCGATGAGGTAGAGCGCGGGCCAGTACTGGTTGCGGAAGGCGCGCCAGATGCCGTACTGGTTGTCCTGCACCACGGGGTAGGCGATCTTCAGCTCGCGCAGCGCGCGCTGCACGTTGGCCGTGTCCTTCTCGAATGCGAACTCCGGCGTGTGCACGCCCACCACGACCAGGCCCTGGTCGGCGTACTGCTGCGCCCAGGCGCGCACATGCGGCAGCGTGCGCAGGCAGTTGATGCACGAATAGGTCCAGAAGTTGACCAGCACCACCTTGCCGCGCAGCGCCTCGGCCGTGAGCGGTGACGTGTTGAGCCACGGGCCGCCACCGCCGAAGCTGGGCTGGATCGGCTCGATGGGCAGGCCCGAGGGCACGCCCGCGGGGGCCGTTGTCGACACGCGCTGCAGGCCGTTGCCGGTGCCCGCCATGTCGCCCCCGCCCAGCGCGGACCGCAACAGCCGCTCCTCGAGCTTCGCCGTGCCCGCATCGAGCGACACGCGGGCGAGCAGGCCCGTGTCCAGCCGCGTCGCCACTGCCACCACGCCGCCCAGCATGGCCGCACCGAGCACGCGGCGCGCGCCCACGCCGGTGCCCAGCCGCGCGCGCCACGCAGCCCAGCGCGCGTCGCCGGCCCGCAGCAGCACCGCCAGCGCCAGCGCCGCGCCGCCGGCATAGGCCGCGAGCAGCAGCGTGCCGTGCACCGACGGCCCCGCCAGCGCCGCGCCGCTGAGGATCAGTCCCAGGATCGGCCCCGCGCAGGGAGACCAGACCAGGCCCGTGGCCACGCCGACCAAGAGCGACGCGCCCCAGCCCGTGTCGACCACGCCGCGCGACCGGCGCGCCAGCAGCGCATCGCCCACGCGCGCCAACGGTTGCATCAGCCAGGTGGCGAAGCGGGGCCACAGCAGTGCGAGCGCGAACACGGCCAGCGCCACCAGCGCCAGCACACGGCCCGTCTGGTGCAGGCGCACCGCCCAGGCGCCCGCCACGGCCCCGAGCGAGGCCACGCCGGCGAAGGCGATGGCCATGCCGGCCAGCAGCGGGCCGCTGCCTTGCGCGAGGGGCCGACCCGTGCGAGCGAACACGAAGGGCAGCACCGGCAGGATGCACGGACTCAGCAGCGTGAGAACGCCGCCGAGGAAGGCAAGGAGGTAGAGCGTCATGTGGGGCTCCGGATGAGTTGGGGTGGCGGGTAGACAGGTCGTTTTCAGTTCGCATCCAAGCCCCGACCGTTCACGCTGAGCCTGTCGAGGCGCGGCGCAGGGCTTCGGCCCTTCGACAAGCTCAGGACGGGCCAAGCTCGGCCCGAACGCTGGTTGCAGGCGGCGAACTGATTCAAAGCCGCGTCACATCCAGCACCGCCTGCGCAAAGGCCTGCGGCGCCTCCTGCGGCAGGTTGTGGCCGATGCCACCCGTGAGGTTGCGGTGCTGGTACCTGCCCGTGAACTTGCCCGCATAGGCCGCGGGCGCCGGATGCGGCGCGCCGTTGGCGTCGCCTTCCAGCGTGATGGTGGGCAGCGCGATCGCGGGCGCCGCGGCCAGCCGCGCCTCCAGCGCGTCGAAGCGCGATTCGCCCTCCACCAGGCCGATGCGCCAGCGGTAGTTGTGCGCCACGATGACCACGTGGTCCGGGTTGTCGAAGGCAGCGGCGCTGCGGCGGAAGGTGGCATCGTCGAACTGCCAGCGCGGCGAGGCCTGCTGCCAGATGAAGCGCGCGAATCCCGCCGGGTCGGCCGCATAGCCGTCGCGCCCGCGGTCCGTCGCCAGGTACGACTGGTACCACCACGCGAACTCCACGGCCGGCGCCTGCGCCTTGGCATTGGCCTTGGGGTTGCCGATGAGGTAGCCGCTCACCGACACCAGCCCCATGAAGCGCTCAGGCCACAGCGCCCCGAGGATGCAGGCCGTACGCGCGCCCCAGTCGCAGCCGCCGAGCACCGCGCGCTCGATGCGCAGCGCGTCCATCAGCGCCAGGATGTCGTTCGCCACCACGGCCTGCTGCCCGTTGCGCGGCGTGGCCGCCGAAACGAAGCGCGTGCTGCCGTAGCCACGCAGGTAGGGAACGATCACGCGGTGTCCGGCTGCGGCGAGCAGCGGCGCCACGTCGACGTAGGTGTGGATGTCGTAGGGCCAGCCGTGCAGCAGGATCACCGGCACACCATCGGCCGGGCCGAGTTCGGCATAGCCGACGTTCAGGTCGCCGGCCTGGATGTGGCGCAGCGCACCGAAGCCCGAGGCCGCGCCGCTGCGGCCGGCCGTGGCGTCGGCACCCGCGCCCTGCGCGAAGGTCGGCATCGCGACACCGCCCAGCAGCGCACCCAGGGGCGCGGCGGCGAACGTGGCGGCGGTGGCGCCGAGGAATCGGCGGCGGGGAACAGCAGGGTTCGTCGGGGTCATGGTGCGGTCCTTCGTCGGGTTGTTGGAGCTCGCGGCGAAGGCGGTCTTCATCGCGTGGAGCCAGTGGACCGCGCGGATGTATGCCGCATGTGTCACGGCCCGCTCGAAGTGAACGGCTGTGTATCGCCCGGCCTGCGTATACAGAGCGGTACAAAAGCCCCGGCGACCACCTCCGCACCGCGAAGCACAGAACGCCTGCAGCACCGCTCCCACGCTCCCAGCCACCGACGAGCAACGCACTTTTATTGCTTCTACTAAACCGATTTCGTAATTTTAAAAATGAGATCGACCGACGGGACGACGTCTGATTCGCTTTATGCAACGTATTCGCAACCCTGTTAATCGAAGACCTCCCTACGATTCAAGCCTTCACCCACCACTTCGAAGGACACCGAAATGAACGCCCAGATCCGCAAGCTCATCGTGGCCGCTGCTGCCGCCACCAGCATCGTCGCGCCCGGTGTCGGCGCCCACGCGCAGCCCGCACCGGCGCGGAACGTCGTGCTGGTGCACGGTGCCTTCGCCGACGGGTCGGGATGGCGCGGCGTTTACGACAAGCTCACGGCGCGCGGGTACCGCGTCACGGTGGTGCAGAACCCGCTGACCTCGCTGGCCGACGATGTGGCCGCCACGCAGCGCGCACTCGCACGCCAGGACGGCCCCACCATCCTCGTGGGGCATTCGTGGGGCGGCACGGTCATCACGGAAGCCGGTGTCGACCCGAAGGTGGTCGGCCTCGTGTACGTGTCGGCGCTGTCGCCCGACGCCGGCGAAACGACGGCCGAGCAGTACACGGGTTTCTCGGCGCCAGAGTTCGTGATCGACACGCAGGCCGATGGCTACGGTTACGTCAACCTCGCCAAGTTCAAACCCGGGTTTGCCGCCGACACGAGCGACGCCGATGCGGCCTTCATGCGCGACGCGCAGATCCCCATCAACATGTCCGTCTTCGGCACCAGGCTCAAGCAGGCCGCATGGCGCACCAAGCCCAGCTGGGCCGTCATCGCGACCGACGACAAGGCCTTCGATGTGCGCATGCTGCACAAGATGGCCAAGCGCATCGGCGCCGACATCACGGAGGTGAAGGCCAGCCACGCGGTGTTCATGACGCAGCCGAAGGTGGTGGCGGACGTGATCGACCGGGCGGCGCGCGAAGCCGGGACCAAGAACCGCTGAACAGGTCTTGCAGGCCGGCACCCGCGCGGGACTGCGGAGCGGGCATGCCGCCCCAACCGAGGCGCTACCCCAGCCCGGGCAACACGCGGGCGGTCACGATCCAGAACGGCAGCGACAGCAGCAGCGCGCGCCAGAACGGCCAGCGCCAGCCGCGCCACGCCAGGAAGAGCAGCGCGATCGCGAGCAGCGGGTTGCCGAACATGCCGGCCAGCAGCAGGAAGGTGAGGAAGCCGATCATGGCGATCGCTCCCGCGAGCCAGGCCGGCAGCATGTCCAGGTCCAGCCCCGACGTCGCGAGGACCTCACACACGCCGAGCACGACCAGCACCGTGACGAACACGCGGCGGCCGCGAGAGCTCTTCTCGGGCGGCGACGCCTTCACATCGGCCGTCATCGCTGCGGCCGCCAGAGCGCGCTCATGCGTCACCCCGCAGCGCCGCGGCCGCAGGGGACAGCGGCATGTCCGCCGGCAGGTGGCGCAACACGGCCCGCGCGACGTCGGCATCTCGGACCATGGCCTGCAACCGCTCGCCGGAGCCTACGAAGACCAGCCGCGTGCCATGGAACAGCGACTTGTGCGCCTCGACGCGTTCGTAGTGGTGGAAGCTGCGCTCGGTGAGCTTGAACACCTTGAAGCGCAGGCCGCCGTCGATGACCCACAGCTTGGGCGACAGGCCGTTGCTGGACCCGCTGAAGGTGCGTCGCAGCGCAAGCTGCGACACCGGCACGACCAGGCCGCCGCTCGCATCGGGTTGCAGTCGCACTGTCCGGCGCACAGCGCCCCAGTCCGGCACACGCCGCTGGTTCCAGCGCAGCAGCAGCACCACGCCCACGACGACCAGCAAAGGCAAGATCTGCAGCACGCTCGACAACATCAGCGGATCCGTCCTTCGCGATTGCAGAGGAATGGGGGTCACCGTGCGGGTTGGCGACAGGGCTCATGATAAGCAGAGGCACTGCCTCCTTCGAAGAGGCGGCGACATAGACGGCAGGCATAGAGCCGCAACCGCCGGGGGAATGGCCCACGAGCGAGGGCGGGAGTGGTCCATCTGCGGCGGACAGCTAGAGACTGGTTGCTGCCGGTCACCCAGAATGCGCGAAAGACGCTAACGCCCCCTGAGCCGACATCGAGCCTACTCCGAAGCGGGTATTCGTGAGATGTGCAGGCTAAGCCGCGACTCAGCACCAAGGCCCTGACTCACCCAGAACGCGAACTCATTCGCGCACCGTGAACTCAACAGGGGTGAATCCCGTTGCACTGGCGGACCGCGACGCAAGCAGCTCGTAGCCAAGCCCCCAGCATTGATGCCATCAGAAACCGCCGGAGTGTCGCTGGAAAGAGGAAGGCTCCGGCCGGCGGAGGGCGCGGCAGAGATAGTCTCTTAGCTCGGATCTGAGCTCCTCAGCGCGCGAAGCGTCCGCACTGCCATTGGTCAAGATGGACATGCGGTTGTTCGGTCCAACGTCCGTGATCGCCAGCATGACCGTTCCGGTCATCAAGGTGTAGCGCCACTGCCAGTCCACCCTGCTCAGTTGCTTGTCGGTCTCGCACAGCGCATCGACGAATTCCAAGGCGAAGGGGTTTAAATGTTGCTCGAAGACGCGGTGCGTCATTTCGCTGGGGTCCAGCCGGTGCTGCAGGATGAATCGAGCAAGGAGGGGCCCGTGAACACCAGGCTCGAAGTACGGCTTGATGAAGCAGTCGACAAGATCTTCGAGGCGCAGCGATGTCTTGTGTTGACGTGATGCGTCCATCACCTTCGACAGCTCGGCAAGCCTCAACACCGTGACGCGCTGGGCAAGGCGCATGAAGATCTCTTCAGCAAGCGCTTCCTTGGACCTGAAGTAGTAGTTGACCAACGCGACGTTCACCCCGGCATCGTTGGTGATTTCTCGAGTCGATGTCTTGTCGACCCCTTGACGCGCAAAAAGCAGCTCCGCAGCGACAAGAATGCGCTCGCGTGCCTCGCCCGCGCCTTGAGCGGCTCTCGTGGTGGTTCGGGTCTTCATGGACCGATATTAAATCTGCGTTTTAAACGGCAGATTAGGGTTTGCACCGCATGCCCGATGGCAGAGCGGCGCCTACATTAAATGACCGTTTAATACGTGTGATTAGGAGTGTAGCCATGAAGATTGATTGGGACATCGAGATCGCCACCAGTGATGGATCGGTTCTTCGCGCCGACATCTTTCGTCCCGAAGGCAATGGCCCGTTTCCCGTGCTGATGTCGTGCGGCCCCTACGCCAAGGGCCTGCACTTCAGCGAAGGCTTTCCGATGCAGTGGAAGGGCCTAACCTCCGAGTATCCCGAGGTATTGCGAGGCAGCACAGGTCGATATGCCAACTGGGAGACCGTCGATCCCGAACGCTGGGTGCCCTTCGGCTACGTCTGCATTCGCGTGGATTCTCGTGGCGCCGGTCGTTCGCCCGGCTACATCGATTGCTGGTCGACGCGCGAGATCGAGGATTTCAAGGAGTGCATCGAATGGGCCGGCACCCAACCCTGGAGCAACGGCAAGGTTGGCCTGGCAGGCGTCTCGTACTACGCCAGCACGCAATGGCAGGTGGCCGCCAAACGTCCCAAGCATCTGGCGGCGATCTGCCCCTTCGAGGGCTATACCGACATCTACCGCGATGCCTGCCGGCATGGAGGGGTGCTCAACACCTTCCTGATGAACTGGTACCCGAACCAGATCGCCAATGTGCAGAACGGCTTGGGCTCGCGCGCCCGCATCAATCCGAATACCGGCGTGTCGATCGCCGGGCCTGACGACCTGAGCGACGAAGAGTTGCGCGGAAACCGTCGGGATATCCCGGGGAAGTTGCTGTCGGCGGAACTCATCACCGACAGCTATTACACGGAACGCACGCCGGACCTGGCCGCGATCGAGGTGCCCGTGCTTTCCTGCGGAAACTGGGGTGGCCACGGTGTCCACCTTCGCGGCAACATCCAGGGCTGGCTGGGTGCGGGGTCCAAGCAGAAGTGGATGGAACTCCACGGCCGCGAGCACTGGACCGAGTTCTACACCGACTACGGCGTGGCCCTCCAGAAGCGTTTCTTCGATCATTTCCTGAAAGGCGAAGACAACGGCTGGGAGAACACCGCGCCCATCAGCATGCTGGTGCGGCACGTCGACGGCTTCGTCCAGAGGTCGGAGCAGGAGTGGCCCCTGGCACGCACCCTCTGGACCCGCAGCTACCTGGATGCGTCCTCGCTCCAACTGGCCAGCGAACCGCCTGGCGAAGAGGCACAGGTGCGCTTCGACGGACTGGATGGCAAAGCCAGCTTCAGCACCGCCCCGTTCGAGCAAGAAACGGAAGTGACAGGCCCGGTGGCGGCGACCCTCCACGTGTCGACCACCGCGAAAGACGCCGATCTTTTCCTGACGGTCCGCGCTTACGACCCGGCGGGCAAGGAGCACCTCATCGTCGCGGCGTCCGAACTCAACGCGCCGCTGGCGCAGGGCTGGATCCGCGCCTCCCACCGGAAGCTGGACCCCCGCAATTCGAAGCCATGGCAGCCCGTGCTTGCCCACGACGAATTGCAGTTCCTCGAACCCGGGGCGATCTACGAATTGCAGATCGAGATCTGGCCGATGTCCTTCGTCTTTCCCAAGGGCTGGCGACTGGTGCTCACCGTCGGCAGCACCGACTTCCAGCACGATCTCCCCGGCCCCTGGCCAATGATCTACGGGAAGCCGATGCGCGGCTCCTCCGTCCTCCTGCACGACCACCCCGAGGACCGGACGCCGGAACGCTTCGGCGGGCAGATCACGATCCACACCGGCGGGGCCTACCCCTCGTTCCTGCTACTGCCGGTCGTTCCCGCAAAGCCATAAAGGAGTGTTCATGGCCATCCAACGCCGCGCGATCATCGCCCGTGCTGCCGCTGCCTGCGCGGTGGCGAGCCTCCGACCCTTGCAGGCCGCATCCGCTCAGCAGGGATGGCCGTCGCACGCCATCAAGTTCGTGAACATGGGGCCGCCCGGGACCGCGCCGGACACCTACAACCGGATCTATGCGGAGAGGTTGTCCAAGGTACTGAACGTCCCGATGATCGTCGAGAACCGCCCTGGCGTCGCGGGAAACATCGCGACGGAGTACGTCACCAAGGCACCTGCAGACGGCTACACGTTCCTGTACACAGTCTCGAGCTCTTTCACGGTCAACCCGTGGATCTATTCCAGGCTGAAGTTCGACCCGGAAAAAGAACTGCGGCCCGTCTCGCCGCTGCTGTCGCAGGGCGCCTTCATCGTCGCCAACAACGACATGCCCTTCAAGACGGTGAAGGAACTGGTCGACTACGCCACGGCGCATCCGGACAAGCTCGCTTACGGCACCAACGGCGTGGGGAGCTTCCTGCACCTGATCATGGAGCTGTTCAGCCAGAGCGCGAAGGTGCAGCTGCTCCATGTTCCCTACAAGGGACCACCGCTGATCGACGTGGTGTCGGGCCAGATTCCCCTGTGCGTCGAACCGGCCGCTTCGGCCATCCCGATGATCAACGCAGGAAAGGTGCGTGCGATTGCCTACAGCGGTGGCCACCGCCACGCCCAGTTCCCCAACGTGCCCACGATCGCGGAGACGTATCCCGCCGTGGCTGTGGTGGGCTGGCATGGTGTGTGGGCGCCGGCGGGCGTTCCGACCGAGGTGGTGCAAAAGTTCAACGCAGCGCTCACCCGGATCACTCAGACGCCCGAAGTGCAGAAGCAGATCGCCGAGACCGGCAGCGAGCCGATGAGTGCCAGCATCGATGCCATGGCGAGCCTGTTGAGCCAGGAGAAGCGCACCTGGGGTGAGCTGGTCAAGGCCAAGAAGATTTCCGTGGATTGATATGACCCGCCGCTTTGTCGACCTGTCCATCTATCTGGAAAACGGTGTCCTGAGCGACCCGCCTGCGTTCGCGCCGCACATCGACTACGTGACGCACGAGGACTCACCGGAGCAGATCGCCGCGTTCTTCCCCGGGCTTCGCAAGGGCGATCTGCCCGATGGCGAAGGCTGGGCGGCGGAAACCGTCCGGCTCTCGACGCACAACGGCACGCATCTCGATGCACCGTATCACTTCCACAGCACGATGAACAAGGCGCTGGGCGAGCCGCAGCGCTCCACGACCATCGACGAGGTGCCTCTGGAGTGGTGCTTCCAGCCTGGTGTGAAGCTGGACTTTCGGCATTTGCCGGACGGCCACGTCGTGACCGCGAGGGAGATCGAAGAGGAGCTTGCGCGCATCCAACACACCCTCGCGCCCCTCGAGATCGTGGTGGTCAACACGCGCGCGGGCACGAAGTACGGCGACCCGGACTATGTCTCGTCGGGCTGCGGCATCGGCTATGAGGCGACGATGTACCTGCTGGAGCGCGGCGTCCGGCTCACCGGCACCGATGCCTGGAGCTGGGACGCGCCTTTCGTGCATACGGCCAAGAAGTACGAGGCCACGCGCGACGCGTCTCTAATCTGGGAAGGTCACAAGGCGGGTCGAGATATCGGCTACTGCCACCTCGAGAAGCTTCACAACCTCGAGGCGCTGCCAGCGACCGGGTTCTTCATCAGCTGCTTTCCGCACAAGATCCGCGGCGCGTCGGCCGGCTGGACGCGCGCGGTTGCCATCTTCGACGCTGCCTTGCAGGCCAGCCATTGACCGCTTCCATGCTCAACTTCACCCATGATCCGGCGACGAAGAGCTGGGTGCCCGGCGCCCAGTCGCCTGGGTGCGACTTCACGCTTCAGAATCTTCCGCTCGGCGTATTCGTACCCGAAGGTCGCGACCCGCACCCTCGTGGTGGGATCGCCATCGGGGACCAAGTGATCGACCTGGCTTGTCTGGCGGCGAGCGGGCTGCTGGCTGAACCGGCGGCCGCGGCATGTCGGGTGGCGGCCGACTCGACCCTCAACGCTTTCATGGCGATGGGAAAGGCGAGCTGGCAAGCGCTCCGACATGAGGTCTTCAAGCTTCTGTCATCCGGCGCGGATGGGAAAACGCAGGAGCAGGTGCGCGGCTGCATGTTGCCGCTGAGCCGGGCCACCATGAAGATGCCGGTCGACGTACGCAACTACACCGACTTTTACACATCGCTGCATCATGCGGTCAACGTGGGCCGAGTGATGGGCCGCGAGAACCCGCTCACCCGCAACTTCCAGTGGCTGCCGATCGCCTACCACGGCCGAGCATCGAGCATTGTGGTGAGCGGCACCGGATTTCGCCGACCCAACGGCCAGTCCACAGCGGCAGACCGCGCACCTCCGGCGTTTGGCCCCTGCCAGAAGCTCGACTTTGAACTCGAGATGGGCTTCTTCGTCGGTCCAGGAAGCACTCTGGGAGAGCCGGTACCGCTCTCGCAGGCGCGAGACCGGATCTTCGGCATGTGCCTGCTGAACGACTGGTCGGCACGTGACCACCAGTTCTGGGAGATGGACCCGCTCGGCCCTTTTCTCGGCAAGAACTTCTGCACCAGCATATCGCCCTGGATCGTCTCCATGGAGGCGCTGGAGCCCTATCGGGTTGCCTTCGACCGCCCCGCCGGTGACCCGCAGCCGCTGCCCTATCTGGAGGATGCCGCCGACCGCGCCAGCGGGAGCCTGGACGTGCAGCTGGAGGTCTCTTTGCAGTCTCGGCGGCATCGTGCGCTAAACGTCCCTGGCGACCGGATCACGGCCACCAGCTTCCGTCACCAATACTGGACCGTTGCGCAGATGCTGACGCAGCACACCATCGGCGGTTGCGATCTGCGCAGCGGCGACCTGATGGGAACCGGCACGATCTCCGGCCCCACGCCCGACCAAGCGGGCGCGATGGTGGAACTGAGTCGGGGCGGCGCGCGATCCGTGCCGCTTCCCGGCACCGGCGAGATGCGGACGTTCCTGGAGGATGGCGACAGCGTGACCATCAAGGGTTGGTGCGAACGGCCCGGATTCGCGCGCGTGGGTTTTGGTGAGTGCCGTGGCGAGGTCTTGCCGGCACTCGATCTCGGTGTTTCGTGAGCTAGACCTATGGCATCGATCTTCGACGACGACCTTCCGCAAAACCCTGCTAATCACACGCCACTGACGCCGATCGTATTTCTTGAACGGTCCGCGCAGGTCTATCCGCAGCGACTCGCCATTGTCCATGGTCCCGTGCAGCGCACCTGGGCGCAGACCTACGATCGATGCAGGCGACTCGCCAGCGCGCTGCGGCGACGGGGGATCGGGCGCAACGACACCGTGGCCGTCATGTTGCCCAACACACCTGCGATGGTCGAGGCGCACTTCTTCGTGCCGATGGCCGGCGGCGTCCTCAACACGCTGAACACACGGCTCGACGCGGCAAGCATTGCCTTCATGCTCGATCACGGCGAGGCAAAGGCCGTCATCGTCGACCCGGAGTTCGCAACGGTGATGGGCGAAGCGCTGCGACTGCGCGCCAGCCAGGACCGGCTGCTCGTCATTGACGCGGAGGATCCACTGTTCGAGGGACCTGGCGAGCGCGTCGGCGGCCTGACGTACGAAGCGCTGCTGTGCGAGGGCGATCCGGCCGATGCGTGGCCGCTGCCGCAGGACGAGTGGGACGCGATAGCCCTCAATTACACGAGCGGAACCACCGGAAATCCCAAGGGAGTGGTCTATCACCACCGCGGCGCCGCCGTGAACGCGATCTCCAACGTCCTCGAGTGGGACATGCCCAAGCACCCCGTCTTCCTGTGGACGCTGCCGATGTTCCATTGCAACGGATGGTGCTTTCCTTGGACCGTGGCCGCGCGGGCCGGCGTCAACGTCTGCATGCGCCGTGTCGAAGCCAGGGCGATCGTCGATGCGATCGCGCGCCACGGAGTCACCCACTACTGCGGTGCGCCCGTCGTCCACAACCTGCTTGTGAACGCTCCTCAGGATCTGCTGCAGGGACTGCCGCGCGGCGTTAAGGCCATGGTGGCGGGCGCAGCGCCGCCCGCTTCGATGATCGAAGGCATGGAACGCCTGGGCTTCGACCTGACCCATGTATACGGGCTCACCGAGGTTTACGGTCCGGCGACTGTATGTGCCAAGCACGAAAGCTGGGAAGAGGTCGACATCGCCGAACGAGCGATGCTGAACGGTCGGCAAGGGGTGCGCTACCACCTGCAGCAGGCAGCGACCGTGGTCGACCCGTCGACTATGAAGCCCGTGCCTGCGGACGGGCAGACGATCGGCGAAGTGATGTTCCGAGGAAACATCATGATGAAGGGATACCTGAAGAACCGGACGGCCACGCAGGAGGCATTCGCCGGTGGTTGGTTCCACACCGGCGACCTCGCGGTTCAGTGTCCCGACGGATACATCAGGATCAGGGACCGAAGCAAAGACGTCATCATCTCCGGCGGCGAGAACATTTCATCCATCGAGGTGGAAGACGTGCTCTATCGGCACCCCGATGTCCTGGCGGCCGCAGTGGTTGCCAGACCAGACCAGAAGTGGGGCGAGACGCCCTGCGCGTTCGTTGAAGTCAAACCGGGTGCACGGCCGACGCAGTCCGACATCGTGGAGCATTGTCGCAAGCACCTAGCTGCATTCAAAGTGCCGCGGACTGTGATCTTTGGCGAATTGCCCAAGACGTCGACCGGCAAGATCCAGAAATTCGAGCTGCGTTCCAGGGCAGGTTCGGTTGCGGCAATCACCGCGTCGGAGGCGAAATCATGAAGTACCTTGACCCATCCGCCGGGCGGGCTTGGGCAATTGGCCGTCAGCTGGCAGCAAGCACATGACTCCATCGCTGCCCTTCCAAGCGCTTGACACTTCGATGTTCGAGCGTGCCCAGCGTCTGCTCGACGACGACTGGCTGAGCAAGGATGTCGATCTGGCGCCGGTCCTTCCGATGGTGTTGGCACGTGGCGTCGGCCAGGACTGGCACAAGGCCGGAACCTTTCGCCATCATCTGGTTGGCGTGGCGCGCACGCTTGCCCAATGGCAGCAGCCGCCAGACGTGAGGTTGCTGGGGCTTTTGCACAGCGTGTACGGCAACGCCTTCGTCGACCTGGTCAAGTTCGACGCCGGGACCGAGCGAGGCCGATTGCGCGAGCAGGTCGGCGACTCGGCCGAGCACCTGGTCTACCTCTTCTGCACCGCCAGTCGTGCGCAGTTCACGCAGCGCGTGTTGGATGGCGAGATCGATACGGACGGCGGCGTGACTGTCGAGCGCATCGGCAAGACCCAGGGGACCGTGCGCCTGAGCGCTTACGAGGTGGCAGCGTTCATCGTTGTCACCATGGCCGACTTCATGGAGCAATGGTTCAGCTGGCAGGACGACATTTTCTCGGGCTTCCCGCAGGTGGTCGCTCGGCCGCAGGCCGAGCACTGGATGGCATCGCTATGGCCAGGGCCGATGCGACCAAGCGCGCGCGTCGTCTGCCAGGTCTCCCGGCTCGGCGCGGCATTGATGCATCCGGCGCTTCGTGACCTATTGCCGCTTCCGCCGGTGTTCGGCGGCTGCAAGCAGATATTGACAGCGGCCGACGACGCAGCGGCCACGTCGCTTTATTGGTCGGTGATCCAACAGGACCAGCCGCTGGTACAAACCGACGCGGCTGTCGCAGTGCTGGAGCAGGCCGTGCGCCACAACCCCTGGGTCGGGGAACCTCAGATGGTGCTCGCGCAACTGTATTTGTCAGGCGGCCGGCGCGATGAAGCGCGCATGGCCGCGGAGAGTGCACTGCAGCTGTTGAGCCAGTGGGGCAATGCGTGGGACAAACGCGTGCAATGGGAAGGATGGGTGGCCTGGACGCGCATCTTGCTGCAATCGGCCACCCATGACTCCTGGCCCGAGCGCCTTGACAAGCTGAACAACCTGGCGCTGCGGGGTTGACAGCGACGGCCGCGGGCCGGATCAAGCCGCCACCGATAGGTCGACTTTCAATGACTGATTGCGGCCGAGAGTGGGCGTTCGAGAGGATTTCCCCAACGGCACTTTTCGCTGCAAAGCGGCCTGCTACCCAAACGTCGCGCGGACAGTGCGGGAGCGACTATCTTGGCCGGGCCAGCTGCACATGCGGACCCAACCGATTTGCTTGGCGCGCGGTGCAACGTCGACAACAGGCGCTTGCTGCCTTCACCCTGCCCGGCCCCGCCCCACCGACGCGCGTCATGGCACGTAGCGCTCCACCGAAGCGAGCTCGTTGCCGCCGGCTGAATCTCCAGAGATGACCAGCACGCTGCGGTCATCGAGCAGCACCGCCGTCGCGCGCGACCGCGCGGTCGACATCGGTGCGGCAGCGGTCCAGACGTTGACGTCGGGGTTGTAGATCTCCGCCGTGCCGAGGCCCACCCCACCGGCCACCAAGACCCGTCCGTCCGCCAGGAGCGTGATGGTGGGCAGGGGGCGTGCGACGCTGCTGAAGATCGTGCTCGTGGTGAAAGTCCTTCCGTCGGGCGAGAACCGGAGCGCGGTGGTGCTGACGTCCGACATCGCCAGCGCGCCGCCGTCCGCGAGCGGCGTGGAGATGTAGACGTTGCCCGCGGGAACGGCCCCCACCACCGGTGTCGAGCTTCCGCTGTCGGCCACAGGGAACAGCTCGGCAGAAGTCAACTGCGAGAAGCCGCTTGCGCCGCCCACACCGCCGACCAGCAGCACGGCGTTTCCGCCGTCCACGAGCTGGGCGCCATGCTGGCCGCGTGGCACCGACATCGGGGTGGCCATGAGCGTCCAGGTGCCGTTCAGCGGGTCATACAACTCGCCTGTCTGCAGGAAGGTCACGGGCGATCCCGCCCGGTACCCACCGAGCACCAGCAACCTGCCGTCGGGCAGCAGCGTGGCGGAGTGCCGCGTGCGTGCCGTGCTCATGCTGCCGGTAGCCGACCACGTGTTGGTCGCCGGATCGTAGATCTCTGCGCTCGCCAGCGACGCATTGATCGATCGGTCGCCTCCCACCACCAGCACCCGGCCATCCTTCAACACGGTGGCCGATGGATCGGAGCGGGCCGCCAGCATCGGCGCGCCGGTTGTCCAGCTGTCGGTGGCGGGGTCGTAGAGATCTGCCTGATTGGTGTAGCCGCTTGCAGCCGACACGCCGCCGACCACCAGCACCTTGCCGTCAGCGAGCTTCACCGCGGCGGAATAGTGCCGGGCCAGGGGGATGGACGCAGCGGCCGTCCAGGTGCCTCTGGCGGTCACGGCGATCCTGAGCTGCGTCTGCACGGAGCCGGCCGCGTTGCTCGCGGTGACGGTGTAGGCGGCCTGCGACTGGACCGTGGCCGCAGTCCCGGTGATCGCTCCGGTCGTTTGGTTGATGCTCAGGCCGGCAGGCAGGGCTGGCGCGATCGTGAACGACGACGCGGGGCCCCCCGTCACCTGCGCCACGTTGGGAGTGATGGGCTCCGTGGTGACGTAGAGGGCAGCAAGCGTGGCGTAGCTGATGCTTGCCGGCGCCACGACGGCTGGCGCCACGCTCAACCGCAGCGTCACGGTGGTCGACCCGGCAGCGTTGGTGCCGGTGACCAGGTAGTCGGCCGCCGCGGCTTCCGCGGTGGGCGTGCCGCTGATGACGCCAGTGATTGCGTCGAGCGAAAGTCCCACGGGCAACGCCGGCACGACAGCGTATGCAGTGACCGGGCCGCCGCTGCTGCTGGGCGCATTGGCAACAATGGCCTGCCCGACGGTGTAGATGGGGGCGAGATCCCGGTAGCTCAGGCCTGCGGGCGCCGCCGGCGTCCGCCGGACTTCGATGACCACGCGCGCGGTGGCTGCGCCGCCGGCATTGGTGGCGGTGACCGTGTAGACGGCAGAGGAAGCCAGGGCGGTGGGCGTGCCGCTGATGATGCCGGTGCCAGCGTCGAACAGGAGCCCTGCAGGAAGCGCGGGTTCAACGGCAAAGCGCTCGGCCGCACCACCGCTGGCACTGGGCGTGTTGGGCACGATGGGCTGGCCGAGCTCGTAGACCGCCGTTGTCATGGCGTAGCTGAGGCCCGAGGGCGGCTGCACCGCTGGCGTCTCCGGCGCAGCGACACCCGGGCCGAATCCCACGAAGGAGCCGCCGCCGGAGCCACCGCCCCCGCACGCCGACAGGATCGCGCCCCATAGCAAGATCAGGAAGCAAGCCCGGAAAGGGGCAAGGCGAAGGGCAACTCGACGCGAAAGGGCAGGCCGAAGATGCATGGTGCGAGAAACTCCTCGGTCGTGCTCGGGTGGTCGTATCGGTCCACCAACGAGGCCCGAGACGGGTGGGGCTGCGTCGGGAGGGGGAACGCGCAGAACGCATGCGCGAAGACGCTTACGTCGACGATCCTGTGCGTGCTGCGGAATGTAACACGCATGATACATCTGAGGCCCAGTGGCCCGCGTCGATGGCGGTCATGGTCCACAAGGTTCAAGCCGCATCTCCTTTGCATCTCCTTTGCCGAAGATGGAGGCACTGGTCGGGTAGAGCAGCTACTCGGCATCCGGCGTCTGCACCTGCACCGAAAACACGTACCCCTCGCTGCGCACCGTCTTGATGTAGCGCGGTTCGCGGGCGTCGTCGCGCAGGCACTTGCGCAGGCGGCTCACCATCAAGTCGATGGAACGCTCGAAGAGCTCGGCCTCGCGGCCCTGGGTGATGGTGAGGATCTGGTCGCGGTTGAGCACCTTCTGCGGGTGGTCGAGGAAGACGCGCAACAGCCGGTATTCGGCACCGCTGAGCGACACCACCACACCGTCCGCGTCCAGCAGGTGCCGTTCGACGGTGTCGAGTCGCCAGTCGCCGAAGTGCAGCCAGCGCGCCTCGTCGTCGCTGCTGCGCAGGTTGGGCGGCAGCATGCGCGTGCGCCGCAGCACGGCACGCAGGCGGGCCAGCAGCTCGCGCGCTGCAAAGGGCTTGGGCAGGTAGTCGTCGGCGCCCATTTCCAGGCCCAGGATGCGGTCGGCCTCGTCGCCACGCGCGGTGAGCATCAGGATGGGCAGCGCCTTGTGCTTGCCGGCGCGGAGGTCGCGGCACAGGGTCAGGCCGTCTTCGCCGGGCAGCATCAGGTCGAGGATCACCAGGTCGAAAGGGCCCGACTGCTCCAGCGCGATGCGCATGCGGCGGCCGGTGGGCACGGCCGTGACGCGCAGGCCGTTCTTCACCAGGTAGGCGCTGATGAGCTCGCGGATCTCGCGGTCGTCGTCGACCAGCAGGATGTGATCACCGGCGGGTGCGGCAGACATGGGCGTTCTCTTCCTTTTTTCTTTGGCGTTGCTCAGGCAGCAAGCACGGGCAGGCGCAGGCGTGCTTCGAGCCCGCCCTGCCCTGCGCGGTTGCGCAGGCTCAGCGTGGCACCCATCGACAGCGCGAGCTGCTGCGCGATGGCCAGGCCCAGGCCGGTGCCGCCGGTGTCGCGGCTGCGCGAGTGCTCGACGCGGTAGAAGGGCTGCAGCACGGCGGCCAGTTGGTCATGGGGGATGCCGGGGCCTTCGTCGCGCACGGCGATGACGACGGCGTCGGGCTCGCGCGCCAGCACGACGTCGACCGGTGTGCCCTCTGCGTACTTGAGCGCGTTGTCGATCAGGTTGCCGACGATGCGGCGCAGCGCATTCGGGGCGGCGTCGATGGTGCCCGTTGCCTCGCCGACGAAGCGCACGGGCTGGCCGGTGTCGGCGTAGTCGTTGACCAGGCTTTCGATGAGCGCGCCCAGGTCGATGCGGCGCGCCTCTTCGCCCGTGCCATGCAGCGTGCGCGCGTAGCCCACGCCCTCCTTCACCAGCGTGTGCATGGCGTCGAGGTCGGCGCGGAACTTGTCGCGGTCGGGCAGTTGGTCGTCGTCCAGCAGGTCCAGGCGCAGGCGCAGGCGGGTGATGGGCGTCTGCAGGTCGTGCGAGATGGCGGCGAGGATCTGCACGCGCTCGTCGAGGTAGCCGGCCAGGCGGCGCTGCATGGCGTTGAAGGCGCGGGCCGCGCGCGCCACCTCGGCGGGGCCCTGCTCGTCGACCCGCGTGGGGCGCAGGTCGGGCCCCAGGCCGTCGGCCGCGTCGGCCAGGCGCGCCAGCGGGCGGGTGACCAGGCGCGCGGCCCAGCCCGCGGCCAGCGCCAGCACGATCAGTTGCGCCACCAGGAGCCACAGCACCCAGTCCGACACCGGCATGGGCACGCGACGCGCCAGCACGTAGAGGCTGCTGCCATCGCTCAGGCCCACCTGCAGGCGCGCGGCGTTGGGCAGTTGGGTCGCCTCGCCGATGGCGCGCACGGGGTACGGCTTGAGCGCATCCACGATGACGTCGACGAAACGCCGCATCTGCGGCGCCGAGGGCGGCGCTGTGTCGACGGCGCCGCTGAGGGCAAAGCGGTAGTTGGGCCGCTCCAGCCGATCGAGCCAGGCCGCGCGCTCGGCGGCCGGCAGGCGGTCGAGCACGGCCACCGAGCTGGCGATGTCGCGTTCGATGCCGCTGAGCATCAGCGCCTGCATGGCCTGGCCGCGCTCGTAGCGGATGGCCAGGAAAGTCAGCGTCTGCGCCAGGGCCATCGCCAGCACGACCACCAGCGTGACGCGCGCGGCGAGCGTGCGGGGCAGCAGCCGGCGCCAGCCCCGCGCCCAGGGGACGTCGACAGCGAGGGACGAATGGGCAGGCGCAGCCATGGTGCGGCGGTCAGGCGAGCGAGAGTTCGACCGCGATGTTGCCGCGGGTCGCTTTCGAGTAGGGGCAGATCTGGTGGGCGCCGCCGATGATGCCGCGCGCCTGCGCGGCATCGATGCCCGGCCGGCTCACGCGCAGCCGGGCCTGCAGGCGAAAGCCGTCGTCGCCCGAGGCGAGGTCGGCCTCGATCTGGGCCATGAAAGCATCTCCTTCATCAGTGCAATGGACGGGTCCGAAGGTGGCGATTGTGGGTGGCGCAGGACCCACCACCGCGGCGTTGTCTGTCGCTCTGTAGAAGGAGGCGAAATGGACACAGTACGTTACCGGACGCGTCGGTCGACCAAGCGCCGCCCATGGACACTCCCAAATCGATTGCTATGGAATTGATAGCCGGCAGCCCAAGCGGGACGGGCGCGGCGGGCACTTTTTGTGGGCCTTCGTATTCAAGAGCAAAGGCGTTGTCGACCTCGCCGCTCCCCTTCGGCACGGCGTGCCATGCGTTGCGCGCCAGGGCGCGCTTCAGGCGTCGTCGGCGAAGGCCAGCGGCAGCCCGGGCCGCTGGCGCTTCGCGTCGTACATGGCGCGATCGGCCCGGCGCAGCAGTTGCGCCAGTGTCTCGTCCTGCCGGACATGAACCGCGATCCCCGCACTCGCCCCGACCACCAGGTCCATGCCGTCGAACCTGACCGGAGCGCGGCAAGCGTCGAGCAGGCCCTCGGCCCATTCGGCCAGGGCATCGGCAGGTCGATGGGCCAGCAGCAAGGCGAATTCGTCGCCGCCCAGTCGGGCCACCAGTTCGCCACTTCCCAGTCGTTCGCGCAGCCGCTGGGCGAGTGCAGCCAGCACGGCGTCCCCCGCCGCATGGCCGTGCTTGTCGTTCACGGCCTTGAAGCCGTCCAGGTCGAGCATGGCCACGGCGAAGGCGTTCCCTTCGCGCAGTTGCTTCTCGCCGGCACTGTCGAAGGCGGCGCGACTGGCGGCGCCGGTCAGGGCGTCGGTGCCCAGCGCCTGCACGAGCTGCTCGGTGCGCGCCGCGAGCGCCCGCTCCGAACGGTGCACCAGTTGCAGCCGTGAGCCCATCGCCACCCCGAAGACGATCAGCTCCGCGAGCAAGGCTCCCTGGGAAATGTTCATCTGGTTCGGTGCCCAGGCGATCCAGCCCCAGCTGGCGACGACGATCGCGCCGATGCCGGCCAGCAGCAAAGCGACCCCGAAGAAGTACAGGACGGCCGGCCAGTAGCGCCGGCGCATCGCGATGAGGGCGCCGACCACCATCACGGCCGTGGAGCCGACCACGGACAGCTGGACGAGGCGGAAGGTCATCAGCGGGTACGCGCCCCAGAACGCATAGGGCACCGCCAGCAGGAGCGCCACGGTGATCGCCTGCACCAGAAGGTCCAGGCGAGGCGCGAAATGACGCAGCCTCAGCAGGCGGCGGCCGAACTGCAGCTTGCACACGGCCCACAGCGCCGGGCCCGCGCCGTACGCGAACTCGGCGGCGGCGGGCCAGTTCGGAAAGCCGTATCGCAGCGCATGGCCGTTGATGCTCGACAGCGCGAGGATCCCGGTGGCGCAGGCCAGAACGTAGAAGCCGTAGATGGCCTCGCCGAACACCTTGAAAAGGACCAGCCCGTAGACCATGAGGCCGAGCAGCAGGCCGTAGGTCAGCGCATCGAACATGCGCTTGTCCTGGGTGGACTGCAGGTAGTCGACCGGGTCCCAGATCTTCACGTCATAGATGCGGGCGAACGTGGAATCGACCCGGAAATAGGCGGTGTAGACGCCCGGCCCCGGCAGGCGAAAGCGCCAGGCCATCTGCTCCGACGACGCCGGGCGGCTCGCCCAGCGATGGCGCATGCCCGTCACGACGACCGGTGCCAGCGCCCGGCCGTCGGCATCGAAAGGGCCGTGGAACTGGATCTCGTGGGTCGAGACGGTCGGAACCACCATCAGCCAGTCGCGCGTCGCGTCCGACGGGTCGGCCAGACGCATCTCCAGGCGGAACCAGAGCACACGGTCCGCTTCCTGGCCGCGCAGCGGGTCCTGCGGATAGACGAAGCGCGCTGCGTCGGGCGGGGAGCGCACCTGCTCGATGGTCAGGGCGCGGCTGTCGTCTTCCAGGACCTGCAGGGAATGGACGGCCGACAGGCCGCCGTCCTGGCGCGACAGGCGCAAAGCTTCGCGGGCCGGGGTCGCGTGCGCCGACACCCACGCCAGCAGCAGTAGCACCAGCACGAGGAGCGCCCCGGTGCGCGAGGCAGGGAGGATGCAGGACTTCGAGGCCGGAAGGCGCGCAGCCAGGCACGTCGAGGCACCAGGGCGACCCGCGACGATTCGGGGCCTGGGGTGACACGATTCTTCGATCACGGCGCGAGGGAAGTTGAGGTCGAGGTGGGCGTACGGCCGGGGCAGAGACGTCGGGCGCCCCGCAACGGATGCTGGGGCCGGCGCTGCGCATTGTCGCTGCGGCGCACAAGAGCGGATCTGCTATCGAATTCGTAGCTGTCTGCGCCGCCAGGACGGGCGTTACCGCTACTTTTTGCTTGAAGTCAACGGGTCGACCCGCTCAGTACGGCGGCGCCTGCGTCGCACGCTGCACACGTGCCGCATTCGTCCACCAGGCCAGGTCGTCGGCCCAGCGCGGGAAGGCGCGTTGAAGGCTCGCGCCCGCATCGCCCGTCGGCTCGCCCTGCGCGTCGAGCGTCTGCGAGATGGGGCCCACGGCCAGCGTGCTGGAGACGACGACCATGCCCATTTCCGACAGGATCGAATGCCAGGCCGTGCCCGAGCGCACGCCGGAGAAGCGGCCAGCCGAATAGCTGGCGATGGCGGCGGGCCGCCAGAACCACTCCTCCAGGAAGTGGTCGGTGAGGTTCTTCAGGCCCGGCTGCACGCCCCAGTTGTATTCGCCGGTAACGAAGACGAAGGCATCGGCCGCGCGGATCTTGCCGGCCAGCGTTTCGAGCGCCTCGGGCGCCTGGCCCTTGGGATGCTCCTTGTACATGCGGTCGAGCATCGGCAGGCCGACCGCCTTGGCGTCGATGAAGTCGACGTTCGCGCCGCGGGCCCGCAGCCCCTTGACGATGAAGTCCGCGAGGCGGATGCCCATGCGGTCGGACCGGTACGAACCGTAGAAGACGAGGATGTGGTCGGGCATGCGTCGCTCCAGAAAGTCGAAGCCGCCATCATCCGCGATCAGCGCAGCTGCGCTTCGATCGCGGCCTTGTCGATGACCGACCGGACCTCGCCGATGCGGCCGTCGCGCCAGGTGTAGAAGACGTTCTCGGTGAAGTCGACGCTGCGGCCGTCGACGTCCAGGCCCATGAAGCGCCCCGCCGGCGTGCACCGGAAGCGCAGGCGCGCCGCCAGGTGCGGCGGTTCGCACACCAGCAGTTCGATACGGAACTGCAGGTCGGGGATGTCGCGCACGTCCTGCTTGAGCATGGCACGGTAGCCGGCCAGGCCCAGCGGCCGGCCGTTGTGCGTTGCGTCCTCGGCCACGAACTCGCCGAGCGCCGGCCAGTCCCGCCGGTTCAGGACGTCGATGTAGCGGCGATAGCGGCGCGTGAGGTCGGTGCTGGAGCTCATGGCCCCCAGCATAGGGCCGAAGCTCAGGCCAGTGTGTACGCCGTCTTCACCGTCGTGAAGAACTCCTGCGCGTAGTGGCCCTGCTCGCGCGGGCCGTAGCTGCTGCCCTTGCGGCCGCCGAAGGGCACGTGGTAGTCCACGCCCGCCGTCGGCAGGTTGACCATCACCATGCCGGCCTGGCTGTGGCGCTTGAAGTGGGTGGCGTACTTCAGGCTGGTGGTGGCGATGCCGGCCGAGAGGCCGAACTCGGTGTCGTTGGCGGTGGCCAGCGCCTCCTCGTAGTCCTTCACGCGGATCACGCTCGCCACGGGGCCGAAGATCTCCTCGCGGTTGATGCGCATGGCCTTGCCGCTCTCGCTGAAGAGCGCAGGCGCCATGTAGAAGCCTTCGGTGCCCAGCTTCAGGCGTTCGCCGCCCACCGCCAGCGTGGCGCCCTCGCTTTTGCCGATCTCGATGTAGCTCAGGTCCTGCTCGAGCTGGCTCTGGCTCGACACGGGGCCGACGTCGGTGCCCTGCGCCAGCGCATCGCCCACGGTGATCTTCGCCATGCGGGCCCTCATCGCCTCGATGAACCTGGGGTAGATGCCCTCGGTCACGATGAGCCGGCTCGATGCCGTGCAGCGCTGGCCCGTGGAATAGAAGGCGCTCTGCACCGACAGCTCCACCGCCTGTGCGAGGTCGGCATCGTCCAGCACCACCTGCGGGTTCTTGCCGCCCATCTCCAGCTGCACCTTCTTGCCGCTCTTCACGCATTCGAGGGCAATGCCCCGGCCGACGCCGGTCGAGCCCGTGAAGCTGATGGCGTGGATCCCGGCGTGTTGCACCAACGCGTTGCCGATGACGCTGCCGCGGCCCATCACCAGGTTGAACACGCCCGCGGGGATGCCCGAGCGGCTGATGATCTCGGCCAGCGCCCAGGCGCAGCCGGGCACGAGGTCGGCCGGCTTGAGCACCACGCAGTTGCCGAAGGCCAGCGCGGGCGCAATCTTCCAGGCCGGGATGGCGATGGGGAAGTTCCACGGCGTGATGAGGCCCACCACGCCGACGGGTTCGCGCGTGATCTCGACGCCGATGCCGGGGCGCACCGACGGGAGGGTCTCGCCCGCCAGGCGCAGGCACTCGCCGGCGAAGAACTTGAAGATGTGCCCGGCCCGCGTGGCCTCGCCGATGCCTTCGGCGCGGGTCTTGCCCTCCTCGCGCGCCAGCAGCGTGCCCAGTTCTTCCTTGCGGGCGAGGATCTCGGTGCCGATCTTGTCCAGGGCGTCGGAACGCGCCTGCACGCTGCCGGTGGACCACGCCGGGAAGGCCGCGGTGGCGGCGGCCACGGCCGCCTCGACCTGGGCCGCATCGCCCTGGGTGTACTCGCCCAGCACGTCCGCGAGGTTGCTGGGGTTGACGTTGGGGCTGTAGCTGTTGCCGGCCAGCCATTCGCCGTTGATGAGGTTGTCGAACTGGTTCATGGTGTGCGGAGGATCGAAGAGGAAACGAGGGGCCTTACACCGCGCCGTGGGCTTCCACGTAGAGCGCGTAGAGGGAATGGCTGCTGGCCATGTAGAGGCGGTTGCGCTTGGGTCCGCCGAACTCGAGGTTAGCGCAGCGCTCGGGCAGGCGGATGAAGCCGATGGGCTTGCCGTCCTTGTTGAACACCTTCACGCCGTCCATCTCCTCGGACCTGGCCAGCGGCAGGTAGGCCTTCATGCCGCCGCCGATGTCGGTGGGCTCGCTCGCCAGTGCGCCGGTGTAGCCCCAGCCGCACCAGAGGTTGCCGTCGCGGTCGACGCGAAAGCCGTCGAGCGCACCGGGCCCGGCCGCGTCGATGAGCTTGGTCTTGTTCGTGAGGCTCATGCCGTCGGCCGAGACGTCGTAGCTCCACACGCTGCGGTGGGGTGTGCCCTTCCACTCGACGACGTAGAGCTTCTTCTCGTCCGGTGAGAAGGCCAGGCCGTTGGGATTCACCAGGTCGGTGACGACGGCCGCGATGGCGCCGCTCCGGTCGACCCGATACACATTGGTGGTGGCCTGCTCGGGCGTGGCCCGCGAGCCCTCCCACTCACCGTTGATGCCGAAGAGCGGATCGGTGAACCACACCGAATCGTCGGACTTCACGACCACGTCGTTGGGCGCGTTGAGGCGCTTGCCCTCGAACTTGTCGGCCAGCACGGTGAGGCTGCCGTCCTTCTCGGTGCGCACCACCCGGCGCGTGACCGAGTGCTCGCAGCTGACCAGACGGCCCTGCCGATCCCGCGTGTTGCCGTTGGCGTAGTTCACGCCTTCCTTGTGGACCGAGAACCTGCCCGTGCGCTCCTCGTACTTCATGAGGCGGTTGTTCGGGATGTCCGACAGGATGAGCATGCCGGTCTCGGGAAAGTAGGCCGGGCCCTCGGCCCAGCGCATGCCCGAACCCAGCTGCTCGACCGTGCTGCTGTAGATGCGGTACCTGGCGAAGCTCGGGTCCAGGATGTAGACCGCCGGGTCGGGGTAGCGCTGCGCCGGCTTGAAGTCGAAGGACTGCGCGACTGCCGACACGCCGATGGCGCCGAGCGCGGTGGCGCCGGCGCTGTGCAACAGGCGGCGGCGGTTCATGGGATGGGTCATGGTTGTCTCCTCTTGTTGTCGAGCGACGGTCGCCTGCGCGCAGTGCCTCTCAGCGCACCAGGCAGGGCCTCTTGTTGTCGAACTTCCAGCCGGGGACCAGGTACTGCATCGCCACGGCGTCGTCGCGCGCGCCCAGGCCGTGCTGCAGGTAGAGCTGGTGCGCCTTCTCGACCTCGGCCATGTCGAGCTCGACGCCCAGGCCCGGCTTCTTCGGCACCTGCACATAGCCGCCTTCGATCTTCAGCGGCTCCTTGGTCAGTCGCTGGCCGTCCTGCCAGATCCAGTGGGTGTCGATCGCCGTGACCTTGCCCGGCGCGGCGGCGCCGACATGCGTGAACATGGCCAGCGACACGTCGAAGTGGTTGTTCGAGTGCGACCCCCAGGTGAGGCCGAAGGCCTGGCACAGCTGCGCCACGCGCACCGAGCCGGCCATGGTCCAGAAGTGCGGGTCGGCCAGCGGGATGTCGACCGACTGCAGCGACAGCGCATGCGCCATCTCTCGCCAGTCGGTGGCGATCATGTTGGTGGCGGTGGGCAGGCCCGTGGCGCGGCGGAACTCGGCCATCACCTCGCGTCCGGAGAACACGCCTTCGGCGCCGCAGGGGTCTTCGGCGTACGCGACCACGCCGCGCATGCGCTCGCCCAGCCGGATCGCGTCCTTGAGCAGCCAGCCGCCGTTGGGATCGAGCGTGACGCGCGCCTGCGGAAAGCGCTCGTGCAGCGCAGTCACGGCGTCCACCTCCTCGTCGCCGCGCAGCACGCCGCCCTTGAGCTTGAAGTCCTGGAAGCCGTAGCGGGCCTGGGCGGCCTCGGCGAGCTTCACGATCGCCTCGGGCGTGAGCGCGACCTCGTGGCGCAGGCGGAACCAGTCATTGTCGGCGCCAGCTTCGTCACGGTAGGCCAGGTCGGTCTTGCGGCGGTCGCCGACGTAGAACAGGTAGCCGAGCATCTGCACCGCGTCGCGCTGCTGGCCTTCACCGAGCAATGCCGCCACGGGCACCTTTAGGTGCTGGCCGAGCAGGTCGAGCAGCGCCGACTCGACCGCGGTGACGGCATGGATGGTCACGCGCAGGTCGAAGGTCTGCAGGCCACGCCCGCCGCTGTCGCGCGCCGCGAACTCGGCGCGCATGGCGTTGAGCACCGCGAGGTGCTGGCCGATGGGCCGGCCGACGATGAGCGCCCGCGCGTCCTCCAGGGTCTGGCGGATCTTCTCGCCGCCGGGCACCTCACCGACGCCGGTGCGGCCGGCGCTGTCGGTGAGGATGAGCAGGTTGCGCGTGAAGAAGGGGCCGTGCGCGCCGCTCAGGTTGAGCAGCATGTCGTCGTGGCCGGCCACGGGCACGACGCGCAGTTCGGTGACGACGGGGGTGGACGAAAGGGTCATGGGCGGGTTTCGGAGGGCCGGGGTCAATCGGCCGTGATCTTGCGGGTTTCGATCAGCGTCTTCCAGCGCGTCCATTCGCGCTGCTGGAAGGCGGTGAACTCGGCCGGTGTGCTGGCCACGATCTCCAGGCCCTGCTCCACCATGCGCTGCTTCACCTCGGGCGCGTTGATGGCGGCGATGGCGGCCTTGGCGAGCCTGTCTTTCACCGCGGGCGGCAGGCCCCGGGGCGCGGCCAGGCCCTGCCATGAATAGACCTCGGCGCCCTTCACGCCGCCCTCGGCCAGCGTGGGCACGTCCGGCAGCACCGGCGAGCGCTTGTCGCCCGTCACGGCGATGGCGCGCAGCTTGCCCGAGCGGATGTGCGGCAGCACGGCGTTCACGTTCTGGAAGGAGAAGTCCACCTGGCCGCCGAGCAGGTCGGTGACGGCCGGCGCCCCACCCTTGTAGGGCACGTGCAGGCCCTGGGTGCCGGACTGCTGCCAGAACAGCTCCGCCGAGAGGTGGTCGGACGAGCCGTTGCCCGAGCTCGCGAAGCTGAGCTTGCCGGGGTTGGCCTTGAGCGCCGCGATCACGTCCGCCACCGTCTTCGCCGGCTGCGCCGGGTTGGCCACCAGCACGTTGGGCGCCTGCACGGGCACGGTGATGTAGTCGAAGTCCCGGGTCGCGTCGTAGGGCACGTTCTTCTGCAGGTGCGGCGTGACCACGAAGGCGCCCAGCGAGGACACCAGCAGCGTGTAGCCGTCCGCCGGCGCGCGCTTGACGAGGCCGGCGCCCAGCGTGCCGGTGGCACCGGGCCGATTGTCGACCACGAAGCTCTGGCCGAGCTTGGCACCCATCTCCTGCGCCATGGCGCGCGCGACCATGTCGGTCGAGCCGCCGGCCGGGAAGGGCACGATGATGGTGACGGTCTTCTGCGGCCAGTCGGCCTGCGCCGAAGCCACGACGGGCGCGACCAGGCCCGGAAGGCCCACGGCCAGGGCGGCCGCGAGCGATGCGATGTGTCGTTTCAAGGGTCTGTCTCCGAGGGGGTAGCGCTTATTGCGGCGGGCGCACCGCCTGGCGTGCCAGCAGCTTCCACTGGCCGCCCTGCTTCTGCCACACGCCGAGGATCTTGATGCTCACCTTGCCCGGCTTGCCCGAATCGTTGGTGTCGGCCGTGAGGGTGTGGCGCACGATGGCGGTGTCGCCCACCACCTTCACCGTCTGGTCGGCGATGGCGATGGTGACGAAATCCGACTTGCCGTCGAGCAGGTCGGCGATGAAGCTGGCCTTGGTGTCGACCTTGCCGCCGGAGTGGCCGTAGCTCAGGTCGTCGGCCACCAGCGCGGACAGCTTGCCCTGCGTGGGATCGATCATGGCCAGGCGCAGCTGCTCGGCCGCGGCTGCGACGGCGGCGCCGTCGTCGGCACGCGGGCCGCCGGGCATGCCGGCGCAGCCGGCCAGGACGAGCGCGGCCGCAGCCGCCGCGACGTAGGTGCGGATCATGGTGTCTGTCTCCTGTTGTTGTCGTCGAAAGGGCCGCGCCGGCTGCGCGGCTACTGGGGGCCGAGCGTGGCGATCAGCGCCGCCAGCTCCTCGGACTCGGCGGCCGAGAGGTCCGACAGCGGCGGACGCACCGGGCCGGCGCCGTGCCCGACGATCGCCGCGCCGGCCTTGACGATGCTCACGGCATAGCCTTGCTTCTTGTTGCGGATGTCCAGGTAGGGCATGAAGAAGTCCTTCAGCAGCTGGTGCTGGGTCTTCAGGTCGTCGTCGCGCACCGCCTCGTAGAACTTCATCGCGGTCTTCGGGATGAAGTTGAAGACGGCGGACGAATACACCGGCGTGCCCAGCGCCTTGTAGGCGGCGGCATAGACCTCTGCCGTGGGCAGGCCGCCCAGGTAGCTGAATCGGTCGCCCATCTTCTGGTAGACGGACACCATCGCCTCGATGTCGCCCACGCCGTCCTTGAAGCCGACGAGGTTGGGGCAGGCGTCGGCCAGGCGCGCCAGCGTGTCGGGCTTGTACTTCGCCTGTGCGCGGTTGTAGACGATCACGCCGAAGTCGACGCTGTCGCAGATCGCCTTGACATGATGGAAGAGGCCGTCCTGGCTCGCTTCGGTCAGGTAGTGCGGCATCAGCAGGATGCCGTGCGCGCCGGCCTTCTCGGCCGCCTGCGCGTAGGCGATGGTCTGGCGCGTCGGGCCGCCGGCACCGGCAATGATGGGCACCGTGCCACGGCAAACGTCCACGGCGGTCTGGATGATCTCGGGGTACTCCTCGGGCGTGAGCGAGAAGAACTCGCCCGTGCCGCCCGCCGCGAACAGCGCGCTCGCACCGTAGGGGCCGAGCCATTCGAGCCGCTTGACGTAGCCCGCGCGATCGAAGTTGCCCTGGGCATCGAAGTCCGTCACGGGGAAGGACAGCAGGCCGGAGCCCATGATGGACTTGAGTTCTTGGGGGGTGAAGCTCATGGTGTTGTTGCAGTGAAGGATTGAATGGAAGTCATGGACCGTTCACGCTGAGCCTGTCGAAGCGCCGCGCGAGGCTTCGACAGGCTCAGCTCGAACGGGTGTCTGGTGCTTGAACATTGGGCGCACGAGATCACTCAATGCGGATGTCGGCGTCTTTCACGACCTTGGCCCAGCGCGCGCGTTCCTTGTTGAAGAACTGCTCTTCCTCGGCCGGCGACATGGTCACGACCTCGGCGCCCTGCCCGGCCAGGCGCGAACGGATGTCGGCCGAGCGGATGACGGCGACCAGTTCCTGGTTCAGGCGCTGCACCACGGCATCGGGCGTGCCGCGCGGCGCCTTCACGCCCTGCCAGGTGCCGGACTCGAAGCCGGGCACCCCCTGTTCGGCGATCGTGGGGACGCTGCCGATCAGCGGCATGCGCGTGGCCTTGGAGACGGCCAGCAGCTTGAGCTTGCCCGACTGCACGTGCGGGTAGGTCGCGAGCATGCCGTTCATCAGCACCTGCGTCTGGCCGGCGACGGTGTCCTGCACCGATTGCACGCCGCCCTTGTACGGCACATAGACCCACTTGGCGCCGGTGGACCGCTCGACCGACACGCCGGCCAGGTGCGGGGCGCTGCCGGTGGCGGTGACGGCGAAGTTCAGGTCGGTCGTCTTCGACAGGGCCACCAGTTCCTTGAGGTTGTTGGCCTTGACCGACGGGTGCACCACCAGCAGGTGCGGCGAGTACGCCAGCATCGTCACGCCGCGCAGGTCCTTCGACGGGTCGAAGGGCAGCTTGGTGTAGACCGAGGGACTGATGGCCAGCGCCCCCACGTCGCACAGCAGCAGCGTGTAGCCGTCCGGCGCGGCCTTCGCCACCATGTCGGCGCCCAGGTTGCCGTTGGCGCCGGGTTTGTTGTCGACGATGACCGACACCTTGAGGGCATCCGACAGCGGCTGGCTGATCGAGCGGGCGATGATGTCCGACGAGCCGCCCGGTGGGTACGGCACGACGATGCGGATCGGCTTGGTCGGCTGCCAGGCATCGGCAGCGCGGGCAGGCGCGTGCACCAGGGCGGCAGCGCCCAGAGTGCCGGTGACGAAGGTGCGTCGGTTCAGGCTCATGCGTATGTCTCCAAGGTGTGGAAGGCCGCATCAGTCGAGGTGCGCGCGACAGCACCCGGTTGTCTGATGTCATATGTCATCGTACAACCCTCGGCGGCGCAAAAGCAAGAACAACGTGCAACCCCGCCGAGGCAGGGGGAATGCTCAGGCAGCCCGGGGACCGGGGCCAGGCACCGGCGCGGCGCCCTCTTCCACCGCGCCCCGCTGGGCCGCTTCCTGCGCCAGGCGCAGGCGCTCGCGGCTGTTCGTCAGGTGGATGCGCATGGCGGCGCGCGCCGAGTCGGGATCGCGGCGCGCGATGGCGGCGTAGATCTCCTCGTGCTCGCGGTTCACCCGGCTGAGGTACTCGCCGCGGCGGTCGTGGTTGCGGATGGCGTTGACCCGGGTGCGCGGGATGATCGTCGTGCCCAGGTGGGTCATGATGTCCGCGAAGTAGGGATTGCCGGTGGCCTGCGCGATCTGCAGGTGGAAGCGGAAGTCGGGCGACACCGTGTCGCCGGCCGCCGTCACGTTGCGCTCGAAATCGTCCAGCGCCTGCCGCATGGCCTGCAGGTGCTCCTCCGAGCGGCGCAGGGCGGCCAGGCCGGCCGACTCGGTCTCGAGGCTGATGCGCAGCTCGAGCACGGCCAGCACGTCGACGGTGGTGGCGATGTCGGAGGCCTCGAGCCGGAACATGCCGGCCGCGCGCGGCTGCAGCACGAAGGTGCCGACGCCGTGGTGCGTCTCGACCAGGCCCGCCGCCTGCAGCTTGGACAGCGCCTCGCGCACGACCGTGCGGCTCACGCCGTAGCTCTGCATGATGGCCGACTCGGTCGGCAGCTTGTCGCCCGGGCGCAGCTGCTGGCTGCGGATCTTGTCGCCGAGGTCGTCGACCAGGCCATGGGCCAGTCCGCGGCCACGCCGGCGCACGAACCCGTGCGCCGCGGCCGGGCCGGCGGGGGCCGACGCCTCACCCGCCGCCGCAGCTTCGGGCACTGTCGTTGACCCCGTTGACACGCTAGACATCGGCTGATCATAATCCCGCCGAAAGTTGTACGACAACCGATAACTTATGACCACTGAAAGGTCTGGAGACATGCCCGAGCCTTCCGCCACCGCGCTCGCCCGGCCGCCGCTGGAGCGCCTGCTGCTGACCGGTGCCGCGGGCGGCCTGGGCAAGGTGCTGCGGCAGCGCCTCAAGCCCCTGGCCCGCACGCTGCGGGTGTCCGACATCGCGGCGCTCGGCGATCCGCAGGGGCCGCACGAGGAAGTCGTGCCCTGCGACCTCGCCGACAAGCAGGCCGTGGACGCCCTCCTCGCCGGCTGCAACGCCATCGTGCACCTGGGCGGCGTCTCGGTCGAGCGGCCCTTCGAGGAGATCCTCGAGGCCAACATCAAGGGCATCTTCCATGTGTACGAAGGCGCGCGTCGCCACGGCGTGAAGCGCGTGGTGTTCGCCAGTTCCAACCATGTGATCGGCTTCTACCGGCAGAGCGAGCGCATCGATGCCAGCGCCCCGCGCCGGCCCGACGGCTACTACGGCCTGTCGAAGTCCTTCGGCGAGGACATGGCGCAGTTCTACTTCGACCGCCATGGCATCGAGACGGTGAGCATCCGCATCGGCTCGTCCTTCCCCGAACCGGCCAACCGCCGGATGATGAGCACCTGGCTGAGCTACGACGACCTGACGCAACTGGTCGAAAAGGCGCTGTTCACGCCGGACGTGAAGCACACCGTCGTCTTCGGCGCCTCCGCCAACCGGGACCTGTGGTGGGACAACCGCGCCGCCGCGCACCTGGGCTTCGTGCCCAAGGACAGCTCGGAGCCCTTCCGCGCCAAGGTGGAGGCCCAGCCGCCGGTGGCGCCCACCGACCCGAACGCGGTCTACCAGGGCGGGGCGTTCACGGCGCAGGGCCCCTTCGGCGACTGAACTTCCCACGGCGCCGCGCATGACACAGCCCTCGGTCGAACTGGTCGTCGACGCCCGCTGCGGCACGGGCGAGAGCCCGGTCTGGTCGATCGAAGAGCAGGCCTTGTACTGGGTCGACATTCCCGGCCGTGCGCTGCACCGCTGGTCGGCCGAGGGTCACGTGCAGTGGGCCACGGCGGAGATGCCGGCCTGCATCGCGCCGCGGGCCGGCCGCCCGGGTGAATGGCTGGCGGGCATGGAAAGCGGGCTCTTCACGCTCTCGGGCTTCGGCACCGCAGGCGGAACCCCGCTGCAGGCCGATCGCGTCGCCGGCGTGGCGCACGCGCGCACCGGCATGCGCTTCAACGATGGCCGTTGCGACCGCCAGGGCCGCTTCTGGGCCGGCACCATGCTGATGGACATGGCGGCCGCGGCGCGCGTGGGCGTGCTCTACCGTCACGACGCGCCGAACGCCGAGCCGGCAGCGGTGCTCGACGACCTCATCGTGCCCAACGGCCTGGGCTTCAGCCCCGACGGCCGCACCATGTACCTGTCGGACTCGCACCCCTCGGTGCAGACCATCTGGGCCTTCGACTACGACCCCGAGAGCGGCATCCCATCCAGGCGCCGCGTGTTCGTCGACATGACCCCCCTGCCCGGCCGCCCCGACGGCGCCGCCGTCGACGCCGACGGCTGCTACTGGATCTGCGGCAACGACGCCGGGCTGGTGCATCGCTTCACGCCCGACGGCCGGCTCGACCGTTCGGTGGCCGTGCCGGTGAAGAAGCCGGCCATGTGCGCCTTCGGCGGCCGGCAGCTCGACACGCTCTTCGTGACCTCCATCCGCCCCGGCGGCGACCTGTCGGACCAGCCGCTGGCCGGCGGCGTGTTCGCCTTCCGCGCCGGCACGCAGGGATTGCCGGAGCCGCCCTTCGGCGGCTGAGGTGCACGAGCGGACCCATTTCTTTCGGCGCAATCGATCCACAACACCACCGACCTAGGAAGAAGAGGAAGACACATGACGCGATTCAAGACCACCCTGCTCGCCCTGGCCGCCAGCACCTTGGCGCTGGCGGCGCACGCCACCGAGTTCCGCTCGGCCGACATCCACCCCGACGACTACCCCACCGTGACGGCCGTGAAGTTCATGGGCGAGCGCCTGAAGGCGCTCTCGGGCGGCAAGCACACGATCAAGGTCTTCAACAACAGCGCACTGGGCAACGAGAAGGACACCATCGAACAGACCAAGATCGGCGCGCTGCAGATGGTGCGCGTGAACATCGCGCCCATGAACAACATCTGCCCCGAGACGCAGGTGCCGACCATGCCCTTCCTGTTCCGCTCGGTCGACCACATGCACAAGGTGCTCGACGGCCCGGTGGGCGATGAAATCCTCAAGAGCTGCGAGAAGCAGGGCTTCATCGGCCTGGCCTTCTACGACAGCGGCGCGCGCTCCATGTTCACGGCCAAGAAGCCGGTGCGCAGCTTCGCCGACATGAAGGGCCTGAAGGTGCGGGTGCAGCAGTCCGACCTGTGGGTGTCGATGATCGAGGCCATGGGCGCCAACGCCACGCCCATGCCCATGGGCGAGGTCTACACCGGCCTGAAGACGGGGCTGATCGACGCCGCCGAGAACAACTACCCGACCTACGAAAGCGCCCGCGCATTCGAGGTGGCCAAGTACTACAGCAAGACCGAGCACTCGATGGCGCCGGAGATGCTGCTGTTCTCCAAGCGCGCTTGGGACAAGCTTTCGCCGGAGGAACAGGGCTGGATCCGCCAGGCGGCGAAGGAGTCGGTGCCCTACATGCGCAAGCAGTGGGCCGAGCGCGAGGTGAAGTCGCTGGCCACGGTGAAGGCCGGCGGCGCCGAGATCATCGAGATCGACAAGAAGCCCTTCGAAGCGGCGATGAAGCCGGTGTACGACAAGTTCATCACCGACGCCAAGCTGAAGGACCTGGTCAAGAAGGTGCAGGACACCAAGTGACGCTCGACGGGAGCGCCGTGCCATCGCAGGCCGGCGCCCCGCACGCAGCGCGCCGGACGCCAATTGCTATCGATTCCATAGCTGACGGCGCAGGAAGGACGGGCGCTGCAGCCCTTTTTCTTTCAAGACATCACGTTCCATGTACACCCGCCTCTGCCGCACGCTCGCGCGTGCCTGCATGGTGCTGGGCATCGTCGGCCTGGTCGCGGTCATCGCGGCCGTGAGCTGGCAGGTGTTCGGCCGCTACATCCTCAACAGCACGCCGACCTGGGCCGAGAGCCTGGCGCTGCTGCTGGTGCTCTACGTCACCATGTGCGGCGTGGCCGTCGGCGTGCGCGACGCCGGCCACATCGGCCTCGAATCTTTCCTGGTGCTGGCGCCCGACTGGCTGCGGCTGAAGATGGAGTACCTGATCCATGTGCTGGTGCTGCTCTTCGGCGCCGCCATGGCCTGGAACTGCGCCTACCTCGCCGAATCGGTGTGGGACTACCGACTGCCGACGCTCTTCATCTCCGAGGGCTGGAAGTACGTGCCGCCCGCCTTCGCCGGCGTGCTGATCGTGATGTTCTCGATCGAACACATCATCGCGCTCGCCCAGGGCCGCGAAGTCGAACCCTCCTGGAGCTGAGCCCGTGACCGCGCCCCTCCTCATCCTCTGCCTGTCCTTCACGCTCTTCCTGCTGCTGGGCGTGCCGGTCGCGTTCTCGATCGGCCTGTCGGCCCTGGCGACGCTGCTCTACGAGGGCCTGCCGCTGGCGGTGGGCTTCCAGCAAATGATGTCCGGCATGGGCATCTTCTCCTTCCTCGCGATCCCCTTCTTCATCTTCGCGGGCGAGCTGATGCTCTACGGCGGCATCGCAGACCGCATCGTCAACTTCGCCAACGCGCTGGTGGGCCACGTGCGCGGCGGCCTGGGCATGAGCAACGTCGTGGCCTGCACCCTCTTCGGCGGCGTGTCGGGCTCGCCGGTGGCCGACGTGTCGGCCATGGGCGCCGTGATGATCCCGATGATGAAGAAGGAAGGCTACGCAGCCGACTACGCCGTCAACGTGACGACGCACGCCGCGCTGGTCGGTGCGCTCATGCCCACCAGCCACAACCTCATCATCTATTCGCTCGCGGCCGGCGGCAAGGTGTCGATCGCGGCGCTGATCCTGGCGGCGCTGGTGCCGGCGCTGATCCTCACGCTGTGCAACCTGGCGGCCGCCTACTTCGTGGCCGTCAAGCGCGGCTACCCGGCCGGCACCTTCCCGGGCTGGCACATCGTGGCGCGTTCGTTCGCCGCCTCGCTGCCGGGCCTGTTCATCGTGGTGCTCATCCTGGGCGGCATCCTGTCGGGCGTGTTCACGGCCACCGAATCGGCGGCCGTGGCGGTGCTGTATGCCCTGGCGCTCACCATCCTGGTGTATCGCTCGATGAAGTGGGAACACTTCGTCAAGGCGGCCGCCAAGGCCGTGCGCACCACGGGCGTGATCCTGCTGCTCATCGGCATCTCCAGCACCTTCGGCTACCTCATCAGCCTCTACGGCGTGGCCGAGCTCACGGGCAAGATGCTGTCGGAGGTGTCGACCACGCCGTGGGTGATCTTCCTGCTCATCAACGTGATCCTGTTCGTGCTGGGGACCTTTCTCGACATGGCGGCGACCATCCTGCTGTGCACGCCCATCTTCCTGCCCATCGCGCAGCAGTACGGCATGACCTCGGTGCAGTTCGGCATCCTGATGCTGATCAACTGCGCGCTGGGCCTGAACACGCCGCCCGTGGGCACCACGCAGTTCGTGGGTTGCGCGATCGGCGGCGTGTCGGTGGGCGAGGTGATGCGCACCATCTGGCCCTTCTACGGCGCGCTGATCCTGGCGCTGGGGCTGGTCACCTTCGTGCCGCAGTTCTCGCTCTGGCTGCCCAGCATGTTCATGGTGGTGAGATGACGCGCCAGCCGCACACCATCCGCATGCACGCGGCGGACAACGTCGCCATCGTGGCCAACGATGGCGGCCTGCCCGCCGGCACGGTGCTGGCGGACGGGCTGGTGCTGGTCGACAAGGTGCCGCAGGCCCACAAGGTGGCCCTGGTCGACATCCCCGCAGGTGGCGCGGTGCGGCGCTACGGCGTCCCGATCGGTTACGCGATCCAGGCCATCCCCGCCGGCAGCTGGGTGCACGAGCGCCTGCTGCACATGCCCGACGCGCGCGAACTCGAAGGCCTGCCCATCTCGACGGTGAAGCCGCCCGCGCAGGAGCCGCTCACCGGCTACACCTTCGAGGGCTACCGCAACCCGGACGGCTCGGTGGGCACGCGCAACATCCTGGCCATCACCCAGACCGTGCAGTGCGTGGCCGGCGTGACCGACTTCGCCGTACGGCGCATCAAGGCCGAACTGCTGCCCCGCTACCCGAACGTGGACGACGTGGTGGCGCTGGAACACACCTACGGCTGCGGCGTGGCGATCGACGCGCCCGACGCGGCCATCCCGATCCGTACGCTGCGCAACATCAGCCTGAACCCCAACTTCGGCGGCGAGGTGATGATGGTGAGCCTGGGCTGCGAGAAGCTGCAGCCCGAGCGGCTGCTGCCGCCAGGGTCGATCCCTGTCGTCGACCAGCGGGTGCCCGCCGACACGGCCCTCGACGTGGTCTGCCTGCAGGATGACGCGCACGTGGGCTTCATGTCGATGGTGGATTCGATCCTGCGCCAGGCCGAGCCACACCTCGCGCGCCTGAACGCGCGCCGGCGCGAGACCGTGCCCGCGAGCGAACTGGTCGTGGGCGTGCAGTGCGGCGGCAGCGACGCCTTCAGCGGTGTCACGGCCAACCCTGCGGTGGGCTTCTGCACCGACCTGCTGGTGCGCGCCGGCGCCACGGTGATGTTCAGCGAGGTGACGGAGGTGCGCGACGGCATCGACCAGCTGACCTCGCGCGCGAGCGCGCCCGAGGTGGCGCAGGCCATGATCGACCAGATGGCCTGGTACGACGCCTACCTGGCGCGCGGCCGGGTGGACCGCAGCGCCAACACCACGCCGGGCAACAAGAAGGGCGGGCTGTCCAACATCGTCGAGAAGGCGATGGGATCGATCGTGAAGTCGGGCAGCGCCGCCATCTCGGGCGTCGTGGCACCCGGCGAGAAGGCGACGCAGAAAGGCCTGCTCTATGCCGCCACGCCGGCGTCCGATTTCATCTGCGGCACGCTGCAGCTCGCCGCGGGCATGAACCTGCACGTGTTCACCACCGGCCGCGGCACGCCCTACGGCCTGGCCGAGGTGCCCGTCATCAAGGTGGCCACGCGCAGCGAGCTTGCGCGCCGGTGGCACGACCTGATGGACGTGAACGCCGGCCGCATCGCCGATGGCGAAGCCAGCATCGAGGACATCGGCTGGGAGCTGTTCCACCTGATGCTCGACGTGGCCAGCGGCCGCAGGAAGACCTGGGCCGAGCAATGGAAGCTGCACAACGCGCTGGTGCTGTTCAACCCGGCCCCGGTGACCTGAGCCCTTAGACACCACAACGGAGACAAGCACCATGAACGCCATGAACACCCACCGCCGACTGGCACTGGCCGTCACTGCCGCACTCGCGCTGGGCGCGACCCTGCCGGCCGCCGCGCAATCCGACTTCCCCAACAAGCCCATCGAGCTGGTCGTGCCCTACCAGCCGGGCGGCGGCACCGACGCGCTGGCGCGTGCCTTCGCCGACGCCAGCCGCAAGTTCATCAGCCAGAGCATCGTGGTGGTGAACAAGCCCGGCGCCGGCGGCGCCATCGGCTGGCAGGAGGTCATCAACGCCAGGCCCGACGGCTACAAGCTGGCGGTGCTGACCGTCGAGCTGCTCACGCTGCCGCACCTGGGGCTGGCCAAGTTCAAGTACGACGACTTCCAGCCCATCGCCCAGCTCAATGCCGACCCGGCCGCCATCACCGTGAAGGCCGAGGCGCCGTGGAACACGATCGAGGAGTTCCTGGCCGAGGCGAAGAAGAAGCCCGACAGCATGCGCGTGGGCAACTCGGGCAACGGCTCGATCTGGCACCTGGCCGCCGCGGCGCTGGAAGACAAGACCGGCACCAAGTTCAACCACATCCCCTTCCAGGGCGCGGCGCCGGCGGTGCTGGCGCTGATGGGCGGCCACATCGAGGCCGTGGCGGTGAGCCCGGCCGAGGTCACGACCTACGTGCAGGCCGGCAAGCTCAAGACGCTGATGGTGATGGCCGACAAGCGCGTGAAGGGCTTCGAGAAGGTGCCGACCGCGAAGGAGAAGGGCATCGACCTGTCCATCGGCACCTGGCGCGGCCTGGGCGCGCCGAAGAACACGCCGCCCGAGGTGATGGCCAAGCTGCGCGACCTGGCCGCCAAGACCGCCGCCGAACCGGCCATGCACGAGGTGATGGACAAGCAGAACCTGGGCTACGTCTACACCGACGGCGCCGCCTTCAAGGAGACGCTGGCCAAGGACGACGCCTACTTCAAGGGCCTCATCACCAAGCTGAGCCTCAAGCCCTGAGCAGCTTCCCGATCCCGCAGACGCTACAAAAAACAGAGCGGCCAGCGCCCGCCGCACCTGCGGTGCGGGCACTTTTCATCCAAGAGACCGAGACAGGAGACTTTTCCATGCAACGCCGCCGCCTCTTCCAGCAAGCGCTCGCCGCCGTGGCCGCCAGCGCCCTCCCCGCCCTGCCCGCCTTCGCCCAGGGCCAGTGGCCGACGGGCAAGGCCATCACCTACCTGGTGCCCTTCCCGGCCGGCGGCACGACCGACGTGCTGGGGCGCCTGATCGCGCAGAAGCTCGGCACCGTGCTGGGCACCAGCGTCGTGATCGACAACAAGGGCGGCGCCGGCGGCAGCGTGGGCTCCGAGATCGCCTCGCGCGCGGCGCCCGACGGCTACACGCTGCTGGGCGGCACCGTGAGCTCGCATGCCATCAACGTGAGCCTGTACCCGAAGATCGGCTACGACCCGCTCACCTCCTTCGCACCCGTCACGCTGATCGGCACCAACCCCACGGTGCTGGTGGTGCCGGCCAACAGCCCGTGGAAGACGCTCAAGGACGTGATCGAGGCCAGCAAGGCCAAGGCCGGCGGCCTCTCGTCCGCATCGGCCGGCATCGGCACCTCGCAGCACCTGTCGCTGGAACTGCTGGCCTACAAGTCGGGCGTGAAGTTCAACCATGTGCCGTACAAGGGCAGCGGGCCGGCGATCCAGGACGTGATCGGCGGCCAGGTGGACATGATGTTCGACACCACCGTCGTCGCCGCGCCCCACATCGCCAGCGGCAAGCTGCGCGCCATTGCCGTCACCTCGCCCAAGCGGCTGGAGTCGCTGCCCGAGGTGCCGACCGTGGCCGAATCCGGCGTGCCGGGCCTGGCCGACTACTCGGTGCTGTCGTGGCAGGCGATCTTCGTGCCGGCCGGCACGCCGGCGCCGGTGGTCGACCGCCTGCACAAGGAGATCCGCACCATCCTCGCCCAGGCCGACATGCAGGAGCGGCTCAAGAGCTTCGGCATGCAGCCGGCCGACATGACGACGGCCGAGATCGCCGCGTTCCAGAAGGCCGAAGTGGCGAAGTGGGCGCAGGTGATCAAGGCGGCCAACATCAAGCCCGAATAGGTCGCCTTCGCCGCGGCCGAGGGCGCCGCGCTTCGCCCCGGCGTGGTGCGTTCCGGGCGGCTCTGGGGCCCGGGAGCGGGGTCTTGCACGCCACCAGGCACCGAAGCCGTTCAAGCTCCGGCGCCGGACGCCGATAACTGGGATTGGAGCGCCACCGCCGGCGTCCGGTCCTGCCTCCGTTCCGCGCCCGGAACGGCAGCGGACGGAGCCTGGCCGGGGCGACCGACCATGCACACCGCCCCGCCCTTCCCCCCCGTCTGCCGCACGGCGCCCCCCGCTCTTGGGCGGGCGCACCCGGCTGCGACCCTGCAGGGAGGGCTGCCATGACGGTGCGCCCGTCCAGCCGCCGCGCCCTAACGACGCTCTACGGCGTGGCGACCCTGTTCATGTTGACGGTGGCGCTGGCCGCGGGGGCGCTGTCTGCCGAAATGCGCCATCGCGCCCTCGAGAAAGCCGGCGGCCAGGTGGCGCGACAGGTGTCCGCCGCGCAGGCCGCGATCGATCGCAGCCTGCGCCGCGCCGATTCGCTGCTGGCCGACATGGCGGCCCGGGCCGACGGCGCCAGCCTCGCGCAGGCCCTGGGCGCCACCGACCGCGACGCCGCCAGCGCCCAGTTGCGCCAGCAGGTCGGCCACGACCCGGTCATCCGCCAGTTGGCCTACCTGGACGAGGAGCTGCGCGTCCTCGCCGCCTCGAACCCGCGCGCGCGGGGCCGGCCAGTCGACCTCCCGGCCGGATTCGCGCAGCGGCTGCGCGCGCAGGCCGACGCCAGCCTCGCCGTCGGCATCTCGCCGGGCGCCCCCAACAGCGCCCTCTCGATCCTCCATCTCGGCCGGCGGGCGGTCCTGGCCGATGGCCGCGAACTGTTCGCGGTGGCCGAGGTGCCGCTCGCCGCCCTGGGCAAACTGCTGGAGGAAGGCGCCGACCTGCCGGGGCTGGAAGCCACCCTGGAGTCCGCGGACGGCACGCTGCTGGTGCGCCTGCCCGACGGTGAGCGGACCGGGCGGCCGGCGGCCCCGGCACCCGGGCGACCGGTCGCCGACGGCGTGGCGCACCTCGCGCCTTCGCGCCTGGGCGGCCATGCCGCCGTGGTCGCCGCGCGGCCGGCCTTCCATCGCCAGCTCGTGGTGACGGCCAGCCAGCCGCAGGCGCAGGTCCTGGCCGGCTGGAAACGCGACCGGCTGGCGGTGGCAGCCGGCGCGGCGGGCTTCCTCGCGATGATCCTCGCCGCAGCGCTGTTCTCCCATGTGCAGCTGCGCCGCCAGGGCCGCGACCGCCAGATCATTCTGCAGTCCAAGCTCAACCTGGACCAGGCGCTCGAATCGATGGTGGACGGCCTGGTGCTGCTCGACCCGCGCGACCGCGTGCTGGCCTGGAACCGGCGTTTCGTCGAACTGTTTCCCTGGGTGGAGCGGGCGATCGCACCGCACACGCCCTTCCGGCAGCTGATCGAGATGACGCTCGAGCACTTGCGCGGCCAAGGCCTGGACGTGAGCCAGAACGCGTGGCTGGCCGGCGACCTGCGGCGAACACGCGGCGTCCAGGACGAGCAGGAGCTCGCCATGCCCGGTGGGCGCAGCATCCTTGCCGTGAAGAGCCCGATGCCGGACGGCGGCATCGTCTGCGTGTTCCGCGACACCACCGAGCGGCGCCAGCACATCGCCGACGTCGTGAAGGGCAAGGCCCAGCTGCAGGCCACGCTCGACGCACTGCCCGACCAGCTGCTGGAGGTCGGGCTGGACGGCCGCTGCTTCGACTTCCACTGCCCGCCCGGCGTCGCATCCGGGCTGCTGGTCGACCAGCCCGTCGGGCTCACGCTGGCCGAAGTGCTGCCGCCCGATGGCAACACGGAGGTGATGGCCGCGCTGCGCGAGGCCTACGTGGCCGGCCGCTGCACAGGGCGCCAGTTCGAGCGCCGCGCGTCGCAGGGCACGAGCTGGTTCGAGGCCTCGGTGTCGCGCAAGCCGGTGGGGGAAGGCGCCGACGCCCGATTCATCGTCATCCTTCGCAACATCACCGAGACCAAGGCCGCCACGCAGGAGATCGAGCACCTCGCCTTCTACGACGCACTCACTGGCCTGCCGAACCGGCGCCTGCTGCTGCACCGGCTGCAGGGCTGCGTCGACAACAACGCACGGCACCAGCGGCAGGGCGCCTTGCTCTTCCTGGACATCGACGACTTCAAGCGTCTGAACGACGCCCACGGCCAGGCGGTGGGCGACGACATGCTGCGGCAGGTCGCCGCCCGGCTGCAGGATGTGCTGCGCGACGGCGGCATGCTCGCGCGGCTGGCGGGCGACGAGTTCGTGCTGATGCTCGAGAACCTGAGCCACGACCACGCCCTGGCGATGGTGCAGGCCCGGGCCCTCGCCGACAACGCGATGGCCCGGATGGCCGAGCCCTTCCGGCTCGCCCGCATCGAATACCACAGCACGTGCAGCATCGGCGTGTGCGTGTTCGACGGTGGCCGGCGCTCGATCGAGGACCTGCTCAAGCAGGCGGACATCGCCATGTACTACGCCAAGCTGGACGGCGGCCATGCGGTGCGCGTCTTCGAGCCGGCGATGAAGACCACCGTGACGGCGCGCGCTGCGCTGGACAGCGAGCTGCACGTCGCCCTCAAGAAGCGGCAGTTCGTGCTGCACTACCAGCCGCAGGTGAACCACCTGGGCCGCGTGGTCGGTGCCGAGGCGCTCATCCGCTGGAACCATCCGGTGCGCGGGATGGTGCCGCCGGCCGGTTTCATCGAGCCGGCCGAGCAGACCGGCCTGATCGTCCCGATCGGGTTGTGGGCCCTCGAGGAGGCCTGCGGCCAGCTCGAACGCTGGGGCCACGACGCGCGCTACGCGCACCTGACGCTGTCGGTGAACGTCAGCGCCAGGCAGTTCCGCAAGGAGGACTTCGCGGAGGAGGTGCGGCAGGTGCTGATCCGAACCGGCTGCCAGCCCTCGCGCCTGAAACTAGAATTGACCGAAAGCCTGCTGCACGACCAAGTGACGGAGACCATCAGCAAGATGAAGTCGCTCGCCGCCATCGGCATCCGCTTCTCGATGGACGATTTCGGCATCGGCTTCTCGTCGCTGTCGTACATGGCGCGGTTGCCGCTGCACCAGCTCAAGGTCGACAAGTTCTTCGTGCAGGGCATCGGCCAGAACCCCAAGATCGAGCTGATCGTCCAGACCATCCTGGGCATGGCCGCCAACCTCGACCTCGAGGTGGTCGCCGAGGGCGTGGAAACCGAAGGCCAGCTCGCGTTCCTGCAGGCCCACGGATGCAAGGTCAGCCAGGGCTACTACTTCGGCCGGCCCGAGGCCCTGTCCGATTTCGAGCACCGGCTCAAGGAGCCGACCCCGGGGGTCGCGCGTGGCTGACCCGGCGGACGCCGCGCAGGATGCCCAGGGCGTGATGGCCACGCTGTCGGTCATGGCCCAGATGCTCGACGGCCTGTCGGTGGCCCTGTGCGCCTTCGACACGCAGGACCGCACCCTGCTGTGGAACCGCAGTTTCGTCAGGTACTTTCCCGAGCATGCCCGCCACGTTCACGTGGGCGAGCACTATGGCGACAACCTGCGCCGCTTCTACCGGCACAGGCTCGACGCGAGCGAGCAGCCGGCGCTCGAACGCTATGTGCAGGCCGGCATCGAGCGCCACCGCACCCAGCAGGCGCCGTTCTCTTTCGAGCACCGGGGCCGGCGCCTCAGCGTGTCCTCCCTGGCGCTGCCCGACGGCACGCGGGTGCGCATGTGGCGCGAGGACACGCCGCCCCCTGCCGCCCCCACCCCCACCCCTGCCCCCCGAGCCGCCGCCGCGAGCGTCGCCGCCGCGCCGGAGCCCATGGAAGCGTCGCTGCTGGACCATGTGGCCGACGGCGTCAGCGTCATCGACGCCGGCACGACCATCGTCTGGACCAACGAGGCCTTCCTGGCCATGTACGGCTTCGAGAGCCGCGAGGATGCCCTGGGCCTGAGTTTCTCTGCCGCCTACGAGCACAGCTGGCGGGTAGAAGGTGAACCCTCGCAGGCTTCGCGCATGGCGGACGGCTTGAGCGTGCTGCGCGACCAGCTGCGTTTTCCGGGGGCTGCCTTCGAGCTCGCGCTGCCGGGCGACCGCTGGTGCCGTGTCATCGCCCGGGCCGGCCCGCAGGGTCGGCATGTGCTGGTGCACGTGGACATCACTTTGCTCAAGCGCCAGCAGCACGAGCTGCTCGCCGCCGAGGCGCGGGCCCGGGAGAGCGAGGCCCAGCTGAACCGCAAGTCGAGCATGCTGGAACTCACGCTGGAGCGGATGGACCAGGGCCTGATGATGGTCAACGCCGAGGGCATCGTCGAGCTGTGCAACCGGCGCGCCATGGAGCTGCTCGACCTGCCCGAAGCGCTGATGGCCTCGCGCCCGAGCTTCCAGCGCGTGCTGCAGCACCAGCTCGACCGCCGCGAATTCGACCGCGCCGATCCCTCGGTCATGGGCTTCATCAGCGCCGGCGGCATCCTGAACCGACCACACAGCTACGAACGCGAGCGCCCCGACGGCCGGGTGATCGAGATCCGAAGCGTGCCGCTGGAGGGCGGCGGGCTCGTGCGCACCTACACCGACATCTCGGAGCGCCGCGCACAGGAGCAGCGCATCCGCTTCCTGGCACGCCACGACGGATTGACCGGCCTGATCAACCGCGAGGTCTTCATGGAGCAGCTTGGCGAGGCCATGGGTTCGGCCAGCGCCATCGCCGGCGGACCGAGCGTCTGCTTCCTCGATCTCGACCGCTTCAAGAGCATCAACGACCGGCACGGCCACGCCGTCGGCGATCAGGTGCTGATCGAAGCGGCGTCGCGCATGAGCATGGTGGTCCGCGACCACGGCGTGGTGGCGCGCCTGGGAGGCGACGAATTCGGCGTGCTGCTCGGCGCCGGAGTCAACGCGCGTGCGGTGGCGCAGCAACTGCTGGAGGCCTTCCGTGCCAGCGACTGGTTGACGGTGGGCCCGGTTCACGACGTGGCCATATCGATCGGCGTCGCCACCTTCCCCAGCGGCGGCAGCGACTCCCACTCACTGCTGCGCTCCGCCGACGCGGCGATGTACCTGGCCAAGGCCACCGGCGGCGGCCTCGGGGGCGTCCGGGTGTTCGGCACCAGCGCGGCTGCGGTGCTCACGCCCGAACTGCAGCCCCAACCCATGCCCTGAGCGCCGCGCGGCACGGCCGCACGTGGGCGCAAACCAACATCCGGAAAGCCGGAGCCGGTAAATTTGACATTTGTTAATTATCATTATCCGAAATACACACCCTGTCTTGCAGCGCCGGCCCTGGCCGGCGTGATCCCGGCGAAACCAACGTGCCTTCCCGCCCGCCCAGCCGAGCCTTCCCTGCCCCTCGACCGATTCGGATCTCCCCGCGCCGCAGCGCACCGGCGGGGGATGGCCGATGATCCACGTCATCACCTGCGACGAGCACGGCATCGTGCGCCGCGGCATCCGGGATGTGCTGTCCGAAGCGGTGGACATCCGCGTGACGGGGGAGGCCGGCGACGCGGCCGAACTCAAGGACCTGCTGCGCTCCACCCCCTGCGATGTGTTGATCCTCGAACTGGCGCTGTCCGGACGCGGCGGCCTGGACCTGCTGGCGGGGCTGGCGGACAGCGCCAGCCAGGTGAAGGTGCTGGTCTTTTCGATGCACGCGGAGCGCGACTACGCGATCCGTTGCCTGCGCGCCGGCGCCTACGGCTTCCTGAGCAAGACGAGTGATCCGCGGCGGCTCATCGCTGCCGTGCGCTCGGTGGCGCGGGGCCAGAAGCACGTCACACGAGAGCTGGCGCAGGTGCTGGCCGACAACATCGCCAAGCCGGCATCGGACGAAGCGCCGCATCACGCGCTGTCCGACCGCGAGATGCAGACGCTGGTGCGCATCGCGTCGGGCAAGCGCCTGTCCGAGATCGCCGACGAGTTCATGCTCAGCCCGAAGACGGTGAGCGTGTACCGCACGCGCGTCAGGGAGAAGCTCAATCTCCCGACCAATGCGGCGCTGACCGCCTACGCGATCCGCAACCACCTCGTCTGAGGCCCGGGTCAGCGCGACCCGGTGAACAGCCCGAGCAGTCGCTCCATCAGGGCGAGCAGGGGTTGCTCCATCATGGGCAGAACCAGCGCCATGCCCGCCAGGCCGCTGGTCAGCGTCACCGGAAAGCCGATGGCGTAGATGTTCATCTGCGGCGCCACCCGCGAGATCACGCCCATCACGAGGTTGACGAACAGCAGCAGCGCGATCATCGGCAGCGCCACCCACAGCGCGCTGGCGAACAGCTCCGCGCCCATCTCGTGCAGCCGCAGCCGTGCGAAGGCGTCGAGCACGCCGGTGCCGACCGGGAAGACCTCGAAGCTCTTGATGACGGCCATCAGCACCGTCAGGTGGCCATTGATGACGATGAAGACCAGCATCGCAACGTTGCCGAAGAAGCGGGACACGGCGCTGGCCTGGGCATTGCTGACCGGGTCGAAGAAGGACGCGAAATTCAGCCCCATCTGCAGGCCCACCAGTTCGCCGGCGAACTCGATCGCCGCAAACACCAGGCGCGCCGTGAATCCGAGCGCCAGGCCGATGGCCACCTGTTGCACCAGCGCGCCCAGCGCCAGTGCGTTGTCGAAAGCGATGACAGGCTGGGCGCCGAGCGTGGCCTGCGCGCCGAGCGCGACCACCGCCGCCAGGCCGACGCGCGCGCGCACCGGAATGGCCCGCGACGAGAACACCGGCGCGGCGGTGAACAGCCCGAGCACGCGCAGGAAGGGCCACAGCCAGGGCGTCACCCACGCCGCCAGCTGTGCTTCGTCGAAGGTCAGCACGGTGCGGACGGGTGCACTACGAGACCATCCGCGGGATCGACTCGATCATGCGACGCAGGTAGTCCACCAGCGTGGACAGCATCCAGGGCCCCGCGATGGCGAAGACCACCACGGCCGCGACCAGCTTGGGCACGAAGGCCAGCGTCGCCTCGTTGATCTGGGTGACGGCCTGGAAGATGCTCACGGCCAGGCCCACGACCAGCACCGCCAGCAGCACCGGCAGCGACACCGTGAGCAGCATGACCAGGGCGTCGCGCCCCATGGAAAGAACAGTCTGCGCGTCCATGCGGTCCTCAGGTGACGAAGCTGGCGGCCAGCGAGCCGAGCAGCAGGTTCCAGCCGTCCGCGAGCACGAACAGCATCAGCTTGAACGGCAGCGCGACGAGCACGGGTGACAACATCATCATCCCGAGCGACATGAGCACGCTCGACACCACGATGTCGATCACCAGGAAGGGAATGAAGATCATGAAGCCGATCTGGAAGGCCGACTTCAGCTCGCTGGTGGCGAAGGCCGGGATGAGCACGCGCAGCGGCGCGGTCTCGGCCGTGGTTTCGGTGGGCAACTTGGCCAGCTTGGCGAAGAGGGCGAAATCCGACTGCCGCGTCTGCTTGAGCATGAAGTCTCGCATCGGCGCCTCGGCCCGCTGCGCCGCGGCCTCGAAGCTCAGCGAGCCGTTGCTGTAGGGCACGTAGGCGTCCTGGTAGACGCGGTCGAGCGTCGGGCCCATGACGAACAGCGTGAGAAAGAGCGAGAGCCCCACGATCACCTGGTTGGGCGGCGCCGACTGCGTGCCCATGGCCTGCCGCAGCAGCGACAGCACGATCACGATGCGCGTGAAGCCCGTCATCATCAGCAGGATGGCCGGCAGGAACGACAGCGCGGTGAAGAACAGCAAGGTCTGCACCGGCACCGAGTAGCTCGTGCCGCCGGGCGTGGAGCCGATCACCAGCGGCAGCTGCCCGGGCGCCGACTGGGCCCAGGCCGGCGCGCCGGCCGCCAGGGCTGCACCCGCGGCCGCCAGGGCGAGGAGTCGACGGTCAACCTTGAACATGCTCGCCCGATGGTGCCGCCACGCTGTGCAGCATGCTGATGGACTGCGCGGTCACGCCCACGACCAGCCAGCAGCGCGCGCCTTCGGGGCCGACCTCCACCGTCATGATGCGCTGCTGCGGACCCACCGCCAGTGCGGACACCAGCCGGCACGCCGGGCCGGTGGCGCCCATGGGCAGCGCCCGCTTCTGCTGCAGGCGCCGGATGACCAGCGGCGCCGCCGCGACCAGGCAGATGAAGAGAACGATGGTCAGGAGACTCTGGGTCATGGCAGGCTGTCGACGGTGCCTCAACCCGCGCCGTTCATGCGGCGCAGGCGCTCCGACGGCGTGACCACGTCGGTCAGCCGGATGCCGAAGCGGTTGTTGACCATGACCACCTCGCCGCGCGCGACCAGGTAGCCGTTGACCAGCACGTCCATCGGCTCGCCCGCGAGCGCGTCCAGTTCGATCACCGAGCCCTGCGCGAGCTGCAGCACGTGCTTGATCGGCACCTTCTTGCGGCCCAGTTCCACCGACAGTTGCACCGGGATGTCGAGCACCCGGCCGATGTCCTGCACCGCCGCGGCGGCACCGGCGTCGGCGGCGGCGACGTCTTCCAGGGGTTGCGCCCAGGCGGCCTGCTCTGGCTGCAGTGCGGACGGGTCAATGGACATGCTTTTCTCCAAGCCAATGGGGCTGATCGCTGTGCAGCGGATGCTCCACACGCAGGGCATAGCGGCCCTCGTGGGTGCCGTAGCTGCAGGCGAAGACGGGGGTGCCCTCCACGGTCGCCGCGATCAGCGGCAACCTGTCGAGCTGAATGAAGTCGCCGGGCTTCATGCCCAGCACCTGGGCCACGGTGAGTTCCGGGCGGGCCAGTTCGGCGACGAGCGCCACCTCCACCTGCTGCAATTCGCGCGACAGCAGCGAGACCCAGCGGCGGTCTTCGGCCAGCGCACTGGCCTGCTGCGGGCCATACAGGAGGTCGCGCAGCGGTTCGAGCACGCCATAGGGCTTGCAGATGTGGATCGCGCCGGCGAAGCCGCCCATCACGATGTCCACGCTGGTCACCACCGTCATCTCGGCAGGTGCGGCGATCGACGCGAACTGCGGATGCGTCTCCGAACGCTGGTGCACCAGGCTGAGCGGATAGATCTCGCGCCAGGCCTCGTCGTAGGCCGCGCACACCACCTGCACCAGGCGCTGGATCACGCGCTGCTCGGCCGGGGAGAAATCGCGTCCCTCCATCGAGGCCTGCAGGTTGCCGTTGCCGCCGTACATGAGGTCCACGGTCGCGCCAACCACCGGCGCCTCGAAGGCCACCAGCACGCTGCCGCGCAGCGGCTGCAAGGCCGCGACGTTGAGGCTCGACGGGCCGTCGAGCTTCTGCAGGAATTCGCCGAAGCGCATCACCGCCAGCGGCAGGACGCTCACGTCCGCACTGCGGCGCAGCAGCTGGAACAGGCCCTGCCGCAGGTGACGCTGGAAGCGCTCGTTCACGATGTCCAGCGTCGGCATCGGCCGGCGCACCCAGCGCTGCTCGGTGGACAGGTTGAAGTCGCGCACCGCGGCTTCGGCCATGCGCTCGACCGCGTCGGCGCCGGCCGGGGCATCGGCCGCCATGCCGGTCTCGTGAAGCTCGCTCATCGCTGCGGCCGCCTCGCTCACTGGACGATGAAGGACGAGAACAGCACGGCGTTGACCGGCGAGGCCGGCGCCTTGCGGGCCTTGCGGCGCGGTGGCTCGTCCTCGTCGTCGGCGTCCTTCGCCTTGCGCGATGCCTTGGGCACCTCGTAGCCGAGCGCCTTGGCGACTTCGACCTGCACATCCTGCGCCAGCTTTTCCTTGCCGTCGCGCTTGAGCAGTTCTTCGGAGGTGCGCTGCGTGAGGAGCAGCAGCACGCTGCTGCGCACGGCCGGCATCATCGCCTTCAACTGGTCCGCCGCCTTCGCGTCGACCAGGTCGAGCGTGATGCCCACCTGTGCCACGCGCTCGCCGCCCGGATCGGCCAGGTTGACGACCATGTTCTCCAGCGCGAGGTAGTTGGGCGACGCCGGCTTCTTCGCCGAGGCATGGGCGTCCTCTTCGTCGTCCTCGACATGCGCCTTCCTGGACTGCAGGTAGAACCAGCCCCCGCCGCCTGCGCCGCCCAGCAGGACGACGAGCGCCAGCACGACGAGGAGGAGCTTGCTCTTGCCCTTGCTCTTGCCGGGCGCGGCGGCGGTGGGATCCGCGGTGGTGGCTGACACGGTGTTTCCTTCAACGAGGCGGGCCCCGCCCGCACGGCATGGCGCCCGAATGGAAGGAATTATTCGTTTCCACGCCTCGCCGGAGACGCGGAAAAGCGCCAGAAAAACCCCGCTTCACCACGCTTGCGGCCGTCTGCCGCAGGCGCCGCTTCAGGCGTAGACGTCGACGCCGCCACGCCGCAGTGCCCGCGGCGTGGCGGGTGCGGCCGCCTCCGGGACGGGCGTGGCTGCCGCGCCGGCGGCGCGCACGGGCCCGTCGGCCTCGCGCGCCGCCCCGCCCTCGCGCCCGGCCGAACCCGCGCCGACGCTCACCTGGCCGAGCACCAGCCCGCTGCCGCCCAACAGTTGCTCGAGCTGCGCCAGCGAATCGCCGATGAGCTGGCGCGCCTGCGCCTGCTCGCTGCGGAACGCCACATGGGCTTCGTTGCCCTGCACCTGGACGCTGACGGACACCGCGGCGCCAGCCGGCCCCTGCACGGTGAGTTCCGCGCCCTGTGTCTTCTGGCCGAGCCACCAGCTGATCTGATCGGCCAGCGCGCCGGCGAACTCTGCCGCCCCCGCGGGAGTCGCCGCCGGCACCGGCTGCGCCGTCGACACGCCCGAGCCCGCAGGCGCCGCCATGCTCGGCGCCAACAGCGCGTCGGACGAGGCCGGTTGGCCTGCGTCGCGCTCGCGAGGACCGCCCAGGGTGCCCGTCGCCGCAGCCATCGGCGCCAGCCCCGCCGCGAAGAGCGACTCGGCGTGCACCGCGTTCGCGAACCGCGCGGCCAGCATGTCGCCGCGCTCGACGCCTTCATGGGCCGCCTGGCGCGAAAGGTCGGCAGCGGTGTTGGCAGCGACCGTGATGCTGCCGCCGTACGGCCCCGGCCGGTCGATGGCCTGGGTCGCGGTGGCGCCACGCGCCGTCACCGCTGGCGGCAGCACGGTGCCGAAGCGCGAACCACCCGCCGCAGCTGCCGCGGCCGCCCCCGGCGTGCCGGTCTGCGCGGCAGACAGGGCGTCCACGGGCTTTGCCGCGCGAGCCGGCGGAGTCGGCCTGCCGTCGGCGTCACCGGCCATGGCGGCCAGGTCGGGCGTCACCGCGGGGGCCGGCCCCTGCGGCATCGCATCTGCGCCCGCACCGGGGCCGGCCACCGGTGCGGCGGGCAGGCCCGCCGAGCCCGCTGTTGCGGCCCCGGCGCGAAGCCGGGCCGCGCGCCCTGCCCCACCGGTGGCTCCCGCCGCGGCGGCAGCATCGGTGCCGCTCTCCGGTGCCACGTCCTGAGGTCGGCCCGACGACAGCGCACTCTGCGTCAGCAGCAAGGCCAGGGCCGGGTCGGGCACCGCCGCCACCGCGCTCGACGGCTGTGTTTCGTCCGGCGACGGCGCGCGCCGATCGGACGCGGCACCGGGGGGCGTCGGCATGCCGGCCGCATCGGCGTCCGCCTCGCCGTCGCGAGACGGCGTGTCGATCTGGCGTGCACTGGTGAGCGCATCGGCGAAGGCCGCGCCGGAGGCGGGTTCGCCGGCACCGGCCGTCGCCGCCGGCATCGCCGCGGCGAGCGGCGCCACCGGTGCGCTGCTGCCGAGCGCCTGCGCGCTCATCCCGCGAACCCGGCCAGGCCGCCGTTCGAGAGCCGCCGGTGCTGCGCGGCAGCCAGCTCGTCGGACTGCTTCTGTTCGCGGCGCTGGCGCAGCAGTTGGTCCTCGCGCTCACGCTGCGCCTGCACCTGGCGCAAGGACTCCAGGCGCGCCTCCGCCGCTCGGACGACCTCGGCCTCCTGCGCCACCCGCGCCGCCTGCTCGGCAACGACCGAGGTCTGCAGCCGCATCGCATGCACGAGGCGCTCCATGAACTGGTAGTGGTGGCGCATGATCTCCGGTGCGCAGCGGCCGGATTGCGCACCCCAGCGCGAGGTCGTTTCCTGCGCGTACGCCTCGAGCTGGTCGAGCTGCAGCTGCGCGCCCACCCATTGCTGGCGTGCCTGGCTCAGCGCCTGCGCCAGCGTGTCCCGCTTGTGCGTCGCCAGCTCGATGGCGAGTTGCATTGCGTCGTTGTTCGTCATGGCCCTCTTATCCTGCCGCCTCAGGCGGCCTTGTCCTCGACCGTGTGCCGCAGTCCCTGGATGCTGCCGGCCAGCGATGCGCCCTCGTGCATGCCTTGCTGAAGAAAACCCACCATGCCCGGCTGGCGGGCGATCGCCTCGTCGAGCTGGGGGTCGCTGCCTGGCGCATACGCGCCCAGCCGGACCAGGTCGCGGCTCTTGCGGTAGCGCGAATACACCGCCCTGAAGCGCCGAGCGGCCTCCAGGTGCGGGCCGTCCACCACGTTGTGCATGACGCGCGAAGCCGACTGTTCGATGTCGATCGCCGGGAAATGCGCCTCTTCGGCCAGCGCACGCGACAGCACGATGTGTCCGTCCAGGATGGCGCGCGCGGCGTCGGCGATCGGGTCCTGCTGGTCGTCGCCTTCGGACAGCACGGTGTAGAAGGCGGTGATCGAACCCACGCCGTTGAGCCCGTTGCCGCTGCGCTCCACCAGCTGCGGCAGCTTGGCGAAGCACGACGGCGGGTAGCCCTTGGTGGCAGGTGGTTCGCCGATCGCCAGCGCGATCTCGCGCTGCGCCATCGCATAGCGGGTCAGCGAGTCCATGAGCAGCAGCACGTGCGCTCCGCGATCACGAAAGTGCTCCGCGATGCCGGTGGCATAGGCCGCGCCCTGCATGCGCAGCAGCGGCGGTGCGTCGGCCGGCGCCGCCACGACGATGGAGCGCGCGCGGCCGTCGGCCCCGAGGATGTCCTCGATGAATTCCTTGACCTCGCGGCCACGTTCCCCGATGAGGCCGACGACGATGACATCGGCGCGCGTGTAGCGGGCCATCATGCCCAGCAGCACGCTCTTGCCCACGCCCGAGCCGGCGAACAGGCCGATGCGCTGGCCACGCCCGACCGTCAGCAGGGCGTTGATCGCGCGCACACCGGTGTCCAGCGGCTCGCGCACCGGGTCGCGCTCCATGGCGTTGATCGGCGCCCGCTCCAGCGGCTCGGCCGAGACCTGCGTGAGCGGGCCCTGGTGGTCCAGCGGCACGCCCTGCGGGTCCACCACCCGCCCGAGCAGGCCCGGGCCGACGGGCAGCCGCAGCACGCCGCTGCGCACCATCACCTGGCTTTCCGGCTCGCCCAGCCGCGGCAGGGGCACGAAGGCGCTGGCCGGCCGAACGCTGGCACCGCTCGACAGGCCGTGCACGTCGCCCGCCGGCATCAGGAAGGCGCGATCACCCGAGAAGCCGACCACCTCGGCCAGCACATCCTTCTGGCCCGGCATGCGCACGAGGCACTGCGATCCGATGGGCGTGCGCAGCCCCGTGGCTTCGAGCACCAACCCGGCGACGCGGGTGAGCGAACCCTGCACCTCCAGCTGCGGCGAACGCCGCACGCGCGCGAGGGCGTCATCCATGAAGCGTTGCCAGACGGCGGCCTCAGGCGGCATGCGAAGGCTCCTCATTCCAGGGAATGTCCAGGCCTAGGCTGCCGACGGCATGCTCCCAGCGAGCGGCCACGCTCGCGTCGACACGGTTGGCTGCGCTCGACAGCAGGCAGTCGCCATCCGAAAGCGAGGCGTCCACCAGCACGCTCACCGACTGTTCCGCCAGTTGCGCCTGCAGGGCTGCGCCGAAACGCTCGTGGTCCGCGGGCGACAGGCTCAGGCTGCCGGGCCGCCCATCCTCGAGCAGCAGCTGCACCGCCTCCTGCGCCACCTCGGCCAGGCCCTGCGTGCCGGCGGCGAGCTCGCGGCGCAGCACCTGGCGCGCAATGGCGCAGGCGATCTCCAGGCTGCCCCGCGCGATGTCCTGCTGGGACTGCGCAAGGCCGATGCGCGCGGCATCGAACAGTGCGGCGAAGCGCTGCGCCTGCTCCGCGAGCACCCGGTCGAAGGCCTCCTGCATCTCGGCACGCACGCGGGCGGTCGCCTCGGCAACGCCGTCGGCATGGCCCTCCGCATAGCCGTGGGAGCGTGCGTCGCGCACGGCTTCGGGGCGGATCACCGGCGCCGGTTCCTTGGCGCTGCCCATGCGGGCAAAGGTCCAGGGCGATGCGACGCCCAGGTCTTCGGCGGCAATGAAACGGGAGGTGCGGGTCATCGCTTCACACCATGCCCGAGCCGCCGCCCAGCACGATCTGCCCGTCGTCGGCGAGCTGGCGAACGGCCTTCAGGATTTCCTTCTGCTGCGCTTCCACCTCGGCCAGGCGCAACGGACCGCGCGACTCCAGGTCTTCGCGCAGCGACTCGGCGGCGCGCGAGGACATGTTGGACAGGAACTTGTCGCGCAGCGCCGGCGGCGCGCCCTTGAGCGCCACCACCAGCGTCTCGGAGGCGATCTCCTTGAGCACCAGCTGGATCGACTTGTCGTCGAGCTTGAGCGTGTCCTCGAACACGAACATCAGGTCCGCGATCTCCTGCGCCAGGTCGGGGTCGTGGCTGCGGATCGCCTCGACTGCCTGCGTGTCGACGCCGGCACCGAGCATGTTGATCATCCCCGCCGCGGCCTTGGCGCCGCCGAGCGTCGGCTTGCGCACCTTGGCGCCGCCGGCCAGCATCCGGCCCATGACCTCGTTGAGGTCCTGCAGCGCGGCGGGGTGCATGCCTTCGAGCGTCGCCACGCGCAGCAGCACTTCGGCACGGCGCTCCTCGGGCAGTTGCACGAGGATCGACGCCGCGTGGTCGGGCTCCAGGTGCACCAGGATCGCGGCCACGATCTGCGGGTGTTCAACCTTGAGCACCTCGGCCACCGACGGCGCGTCCATCCAGCGCAGGTTTTCGATGCCAGTGAGTTGCACCGGCTGCAGGATGCGGTCGACCAGGATCGTCGCCTTCTCCTCGCCGAGCGCACGCTGCAGCACGGCCCGCACGTAGTCGCCGGTGTCGGCGGCGAACAGGCCCTGCCCGGCCGTGGCGGTCACGAAGCGATCCGCCACCTCGCCCAGGCGGTCGCGCGAGACGACACGGGTTTTGGCGATGGTTTCACCGATCTTCTGCACCTCGCGCGGAGACAGGTGCCGCAGCACCTCGCCGGCTTCCTGTTCGCCCAGCGACATCAGCAGAATGGCGGCGTCGTTGAGGCCCTGTTCGTCCATGGTGTGCCCGGGTCCTCGCGATCAGGGGGTGGCCGCGGCGTCGCCGTTGACCCAGGTCTTCACGATGTTGGCCACGGCCACCGGGTTCTGGCGCGCCATCTGGCGCGCTCCTTCGAGCCGTGCCTGCTCGGGCACCTCGCTGCTCGCCGTGCCGGGAAGGCGCTCGACTTGGGGACCTGCCAGGGCCGGGCGCTGCGGTTCGTCGGCGATCAGGGCGCTCAGCTGCGCGCCTTGCGCCGGCGCCACCGGCGCGGGCCGCTGGCTGGCCAGCGCCTTCATGCCGGGCCGCACGAAACCGAAGAGCACCACCACACCCAGCAGTGCGAGGGCGACGGGCCAGGCCAGGCCGCGCACCATGTCCAGCAGCTCCGGCCGCTTCCACAGGGGCAGCTCGGCCGGGGTGCCGACGTCGACCAGGAAGGGTGCGTTCATCAGGTTGACCGAATCGCCGCGCTCCTTGCTGTAGCCGATGCTCTCGCGCACCAGCGCGGTCATCTGCTCGATCTGCTGCGCCGACAGCGCGGTGGGCGTGGCCTTGCCCTGGGCATCGCCCACGCTGGCGTAGTTCACCACCACGGCCGCGCTCAGCCGGCGCACCTGCCCGGTCGCGCCGCGCACGGTCTTGACGGTCTTGTCGACCTCGTAGTTGGTCACCGACTCGCGCCGGCCCGGCGGACGCGCTGCCGCGCCGGCGGTGGCGCCGGCACCGGCCGTCAGCGGCGCCGCCGCGCCGTTGATGGGGGCGGACGCGGGGCCGGGCGGCTGGTTGGAGGTCGCGCCCGGCACGCCGCCCGGCGCGGCCGCGGCAGCAGCGGCACCGGTGGTCTCGACGGTCTGCTGGCTGCGCACCGCGCTCACCTCGGCGGCCAGGTTGGGCTTGTGCTCCTCGGAGGTCGCTTCGGTCTGCGAGAAGTCGACGTCGGCCGTGACCTGCGCCTTGACGTTCTGGCGTCCGACCACCGGCTCCAGGATGTCCAGGATGCGGCGCGTGAGCTGCTGCTCGATCTGCTGGGTGTAGGCCAGCTGCTGTGCATCGGCCGCGCCGCCTGCACCGGCTTCGCCGACCGTCGACAGCAGCTTGCCGGTGTCGTCGACGACGCTTACCGCGGCGGGCGTGAGTTCGGGCACGCTGGACGCCACCAGGTGGACGATGCCGGCCACCTGGTTGCGCTCGAGCGTGCGGCCGGGGTAGAGCGACAGCAGCACCGAAGCGGACGGCTTGAGCTGTTCGCGGAAGAAGCCGTTCTGCTGCGGCAGCGCCAGGTGCACGCGGGCGCTCTGGACCGAGCCCAGCGCCTGGATCGAGCGCGTGAGCTCGCCCTCCAGCGCACGCTGGAAGCTGAGCTTTTCCTGGAACTGCGTCATGCCGAAGCGGGCGTTGTCCGTCAGCTCGTAGCCGGCCACCGACCCCTTGGGCAGGCCCTGCGAGGCCAGGCGCAGGCGCACGTCGTGCACCTTGTCGGCGGGCACCAGCACCGCGCCGCCGCCTTCCGAGTACTTGTAGGGGATGTTCATCTGCGCCAGCTGGGCGACGATGGCGCCACCGTCCTTGTCGGCGAGGTTGGTGTAGAGCACGCGCCAGTCCGGCGTGCGGGCCAGGACCAGGGCGCCGGCCAGAAGAGCGACCATCAGCGCGAGCCCGACGCCCAGTCGCATGCGCTGGGCCGGCGAGAGCGCAGAAAACCTGGAGGACCAGGCGGGCGCGCCGGGCTCGGCGGAAGCGTTGGCAGTGAGAGCGACGGCGGACATGGGCGGCAGGTGGCGTTGAGAGGCGGCATCCGTGCCACCCCGCTGCGTCGGATTATTCGGGGACGCCCCTTGCGCATAAGGCCGATAAAGCAGCCGTTTTTGCCCTATTTCTCGGGGATCGACCGGGCAGCGCCGGCCCTAGCATCCAGGCCATGGACCTCAAGCTCTCTCCCGTTGCCCCCTCCGCCCTCGCGCGGCCCACTGCGGCGCCCCGCACGGTGTCGGCGGGCACGGAAGGCGGCTTCTCCACCGCGCTGTCCGGGGCGCTCCAGTCGCTCAGTGCGTCGCAGGCCGAGGCGACACAGATGCAGCGCGAGGTGCAGATGGAGAACCCCCAGGTGAGCCTGGAGCAGACGATGGTGTCGATGCAGAAGGCGCAGATCGGCTTCCAGGCCGCGCTGCACGTGCGCAACCGCATGGTGCAGGCCTACACCGACATCATGAACATGCAGGTCTGACGAAACCCGCGGCGCGGCGCTCGCCGCGTGCTGCGCGGCACCGGACCGCGCAAGGGCCGGCGCCTCAGTGGATCATCTGCAGGCTGCCCTCGAACAGGTTCGCCACGTCGTTGAGCCAAGGCTCGGCCAGCACCCGGATCTCGGCGTCGTTGCGCAGGATGCGCTGCATGATCCGGGTCTTTTCCAGCCGGTCCTCGCGGGGCAGTTCCTCGGTCTTGCCACGAAAGCGCAGCTGCTCGATCAGCACCGCGCAGGTGCCTTCACAGCGCACCACGCCGTCCCAGTCCTCGCGCCGTGCGGCCTCGAGCATCTGAAGACTGGCCGCCTCGATGGCCTTGTAGTAGTCGAGCAGTCTGTCGTGCATGGGAAGCTCCATCGGGGGCTTTCTTTTCCGTGCGCCTGCAGCTCAGGCCGCCAGCAGGGCCGCCGGCGTGGCCGGCGCCTTGGCCGCTGCCGTCTGCCCGATGTCCTGCCAAGCCTGCGCCACGGGGGCGATCAGCGCGGCCACTTCGGCCACGGCCGTCGCGTCGTTGCGAAGATTGGCGATCGTGAGGCGCGACACGCAGTAGTCGTACAGCGCGCCGAGCCTGTCGGCGAGCTCGCCGCCCTGGGCAGCGTCCAGACCCCCCTTGAGGCCTTCCTCGATGAAACGGACCGCACGGCCGATCTGGGTGCCCTTGGCCGCGATGTCGCCACTGCGCACGGCCGCCTCGGCCTGGGCGAGCGAATGACGCAGGCCATTGAAGATCAGGCTGATGAGCTGGTGCGGGCTCGCGCCGTCGACATTGGTCTCGACACTGACCTTGCGGTAGGCGTTGGCGGCTCGGGCGTACGGGGCGATGTACATGGTCTTCATCCTGATGCTGTATGCACTCTTTATCGGCATCCTGCGCGCGGACTCAAGGCCTGGGCGCGCTTTTCCCGACAAGAGGGCGCAACACGAGGCATCAGCTGGTGGACTTGTTCCACTGGGCGATCTGGTTGGTGATGTAGGTGCTCAGCACGTTGAGGGACGCGACCTTCGTGTCCAGCGCGGTGTACTGCGCGCGGATGCGCGCCTCGGTGGCGGCGAGGCGGCTGTTCATCGCGTCCTGGTCGCTGCTGTTGGCCTTCTTCTGCTTGTCGAGCGAGGCGGTCTTGCTCGCGATCGCGCCGCCGGTGCCTAGAAGGGTGTCCATCAGCCCCTTGAGCTTCAGGCCGAAGCCCTGGGTCGCGTCGTTGCCCGTCGCGTTGGTGAAGAAGGTCTGCACGTCGGCCGGCGACTTGGCCAGCGCCGCGCTGAACTTCGTGCTGTCGAGCGCGATGCTGCCGTCGCCCGCCTTCGAGACGCCGATGCCCAGGTTCGAGAGCATCGGGATGTTGCCGGCCGTCGTGGTGCTCAGCAGCCGCCGCAGCGCGTTCTGCATCGACACCGTCGTCGAGTCGCCCTGCAGCAGCGCCGCGGTCTTGGTCGACGCGTCGTATTTCGTCGCCTGGTTGAGCATGCTGTTGGTGGCGTTGTAGGCCGTCACGAAATCGTTCGCGAGCTTGGTGATGGCGGTGTTGTCGACTGCCACGCTCACCTCCACCGCCGAGGTGGTCTCCTTGGTGAGCGTCATGCTCAGGCCGGGCACGGTGTCCGACAGCGTGTTGGTTTCGGAATCGATGGCGATGCCGTTGAGCGTGGCGTGGGCGTTCTGGCCCATCTGCAGGGCGCTGGCCTGGGCCGCGCCGGCCATGCCGAAGGCGCCCGCGGCCGGGTCGAAGGCGAAGCGCGAGAGGCCGGCGTCGTCGGCGTCGTTGCCGTCACCGTCGACGACCTGCAGGCGAAAGCCCGAGGATTCGCCCGTGGTGCTGGAGCGCAGCAGCAGCCGCTCGCCCGTGGAATCGGTGACGACGGTGGCCGTGACGCCGGCATTCGCAGCGTTGATCCTGGCGGCCACGCCGGAAACGGTGGCGTCGGCGGCCGTGATGTCGATGCTGAGCTCGCTGCTGCCGTCCTTGGCGACGAAGCTGCCCGAACTCCAGTTCCCCAGTTGCAGCTTCAGGGTGCCGGTGCCGGTCGCGGAGCCCGCAGCCACCGCGGCCGAGGCGGCCGACTGTGCCTTGGCCAGCTGCGACACCTGCACGCTGAAACTGGTGGCGGACGCACGCGCGCCGTCGGTGATGGCGGCCTTGACCACGGTGGCGTCGGACGACGTGGCCGTCTTGCTGTTCCAGGCGCTGGCGGTCGCGAGCTTGTTGGCGATGTCCTGCAGCGACGCGAACTGCGACTGCAGGGTGCCGTAGGCCGAAATCTTGCTGTCGATGGCGCTCGCGGTGGTCTGCAGCTTGGTGAGCGGAACCTTCTCGACGTTCATCAGCTTGGTGATGATCGACTCCACGTCCAGGCCGCTGCCGATGCCGGCGGATGAGACGGATGCTGCCATTCGAAGTTCTCCTTGATTGCGTCCACCGCCGCCCGGCAATTGCAGAGGGCAAAAGGGCGGCCGACGGAATTCTCCGTGGGCCGCCTTCTTGTTAAGCGTGCAGGAAGCCCCTGATCCGGCCCCTGCTCCTGCGTTTGCCGACGATTTACTTCAGCAGCGACAGCACCGTCTGCGGGATCTGGTTGGCCTGGGCCACCATGGCGGTGCCGGCCTGCTGCAGGATCTGCGCGCGCGACAGGTTGGCCGTTTCGGAGGCGAAATCCGCGTCCTGGATCCGGCTGCGGGCGGCAGAGGTGTTCTCGGCCGTCGTCTGCAGGTTGGTCACGACGGATTCGAAGCGGTTCTGGATCGCACCCAGCGTGGCGCGGGAGCTGTTGACCGAGGCCAGGGCGCTGTCGAGCTGCGTGATCGCGGCCTGGGCGCCGGTGAACGACGAAACCGTGAGCGAAGCGATGCCGGTCGTGCTGGTCGAGGCACCGAAGGCGCCGGTGGCGATGCTGTCCGTGGCGTTGGCGCCGGCGCCGCCGACGGTGATGGCCGAGGCCGAGGTCAGCGTCAGCTGGCCGGAGACCGAGTCGTACGAAGCGCCGACGCCCGTTTGCGAGGACACGCCGTTGATGGCCGTGGCGAGCTGGGCCGCACGCTCCTGGGCGCTGCCGGCCGAGGCGATGGCGCCGACGGACACGTTGTTGATGGTCAGGCCACCCGCAGCGATGGCGGTGGCGAAGCCGGTCATGCCGCTGGCCGCGACCGAGCCTTCGACGCGGGTCGTCGTGCCGCCGAGGGCTGCGGTGCCGACGTTGGCGATGCTGGTGATCGAGATGGTCTGGCCGGCGTTGGCGCCGACCTGGAATGCGACGCCGTTGAACGAGCCGTCGAGCAGGTTGCGGCCGTTGAAGGAGGTCTGCGCCGAGACGCGGTTGATTTCCGAGGACAGCTGCGAGAACTCGGCCTGCAGGGCGTCGCGGTCGACTTGCGAGTTCGTGCCGTTGGACGCCTGCACCGCCAGTTCACGCATGCGCTGCAGGTTGTTGCCGACCTGGCCGAGGGCGCCTTCGGCCGTCTGTGCCAGCGAAATGCCGTCGTTGGCGTTGCGCACCGCCTGGTTCAGGCCACGCACTTGCGAGGTCATGCGCTCGGAGATGGCGAGGCCGGCAGCGTCGTCCTTGGCGCTGTTGATGCGCAGGCCCGAGGACAGGCGCTGGATGGAGGTGGACAGGGAAGACTGGCTCGCGCCGAGGTTGCGCTGGGCGGTGAGCGAGCTGATGTTGGTGTTGATGGTCGAGGCCATGGTGATTAACTCCTAAACGGTTTGATCCGGCATCGCTGCCAATGTCGCCAGTGGGCCACTGGCTTGCCAGACGGACCCGGTCGGGGCCGCTGAGTGGTTTTCGGGCGCTGCGTCCTTTGTCTTGAGGGCTTTATTTTTCGAGTCGGACCCTAAAGATTGCGCCGTTGCGGCGGACGCCCGGGTTGTAACGACGGCCCGCTGCCCGGCTGCCGACGCGAAACATGCGGTTACATCCGGTTCGTTTTCGCCACACTTTCGTAAGCGGGGTGGACCGACTCTCTCGTCATCCATGCAAGCACACACTCGCTTTTTGCTAATCCTTTAGCATTCGTCGATCGGATAAACCAGGCGAGAAAATGAGCGATTTAGTGCTCTATTCCTCTCGTTTGTAAACCTTCGTTGTAGGCTAATTGCCCGTCGTCGCGTCGGACAGGGAGACAGCGAGTACAGCGAATTGCCTATTAAAGTTTTTGTTACGAAATACACAATTTGCTTATCGCACCGGGCCATGGCGCCCCACGGATGTAACAGAAATGACCAGCGAACAGATCCTTGCCGAAATCAAAGAGGCCAATCTCACCTACCTCATGCTGGCGCAAAGCCTCATCCGGCAGGACAAGCCTCAGGCCCTGTTTCGCCTGGGCATTTCCGAGGAGTCGGCAGACCTTCTCGAAACGTTGTCGCCTGCCCAGGTGATGAAGCTCGCCTCGGGCAACATGCTGCTGTGCCGCTTCAGAGCGGACGACAACATGGTCTGGAGCCTGCTGACCAACCACAACGTGCAAGGGCGTGCCGCCAATGACGCGACCACCCGGCTGCATGCCAACATCGTCATGTCGGGGCGCTTCGCCGACGCTGCGTCCTGAGTCCGGACCGAGGAAGAACGATCGTGGCCACGAACAAGAGCGTCCTGAACGAATCGCGCCAGATCGACCGGGCCATCAGCCTGATCGAAATGGGCGCACGCCTGCAGGTGCTGGAGAGCGAGACGGAGCTTTCCTACGAGCGGTTGCTGCGCCTGTACAAGGAAGTGGCCGGGCGTTCGCCCTCCAAGGGACAGCTCCCGTTCTCGACGGATTGGTTCCTCACGTGGCAGCCCAACATCCACGCCTCGCTGTTCCAGAACATCCACACCTACCTGTCCAAGACCAGTTCGCTCGAAAGCATCGACCTGCTGATCAAGGCCTACCAGCTCTACACCGAGCAGGTCGGCGCGTGCGCGCTGGAGCCCCTGCTGTCGATCACCCGCGCCTGGCGCCTCACCCGCTTCGTCGACAACGACATGCTGCACATGACGACCTGCAGCTGCTGCGGCGGCCACTTCATCACCGAGCCCTACGAGAACGCACGCCACTTCGTCTGCGGCCTGTGCGCACCGCCGGCGCGGGCCGGCAAGGGCGCCGGAGCGGGCGGCATCCTTCTGCAGTGATTCCGTGAGGCGCTCGCCGAGCGGAAAGCGCGAACAGGGGCCTCCGAGGGCCCCTTTTTCATGGACTGCCCACCGGCCGATGCAGGCCCAATAGCGTCAACCGCCACAGCGCCCCCGGGCCTGAAGCGCCTTCCCCGTTCCTCCTCACACGCCATGTTCGTCATCATCGGTTATCTGGTCGCGCTGGGCTGCATCTTCGGCGGCTACATCATCCACGGCGGGAACATCGCCGTGGTGCTGCACGCCCTGCCCATCGAACTGATGGTGATCGGCGGCGGGGCGATCGGCGCCTTCATCGTGAACAACCAGCCCAAGGTGCTCAAGGCCACCGTCAAGATGCTGCCCAAGGCCTTCCAGGGTTCCAAGTACACCAAGGCACGCTACATGGAGCTGATGGCGATGCTCTACGACATCCTGCAGAAGGCGCGCAAGGACGGCCTGATGTCGATCGAGAAGGACGTGGAGGCGCCGGCCGAATCCCCCATCTTCCAGGCCTACCCGACGGTGGGCAAGGACCACCACGTGGTCGAGTTCACGACCGACTACCTGCGCATGATGGTGTCGGGCAACCTCAACTCGCACGAGATCGAGGCCCTCATGGACAGCGAGATCGAAACCCACCACCAGGAATCGCACGCGCCGGTGTCGGCGATCGCGCGCCTGGCGGGCGGCCTGCCGGCCTTCGGCATCGTGGCGGCGGTGCTGGGCGTGGTCAACACCATGGGTTCTGTCGGGCAACCGCCCGCCGTCCTGGGCGCCATGATCGGCTCGGCGCTGGTGGGGACCTTCCTGGGCATCCTGCTGGCCTACGGCATCGTCGAGCCGCTGGGCGGCCTGCTCGAGCAGAAATCCGAGGACGGCACCAAGGAACTGCAGTGCATCAAGACCACGCTGCTGGCCAGCATGCAGGGCTACAACCCGACCACCGCCATCGAGTTCGGTCGCAAGGTGCTGTTCTCCACCGAGCGGCCGACCTTCAACGAGCTCGAGAGCCACGTGAAGAAGAAGTAGGCACAGCGCCCCGCGCGCGTCGACGCCGCTCCACCCCCACCAGGACCTCCCCATGGCCGCAGCACCGGGCGCCAAGAAGCTTCAACCCATCATCATCAAGCGCGTGAAGAAGGCTGCGCACGGCCACCATGGCGGTGCCTGGAAGATCGCGTATGCCGACTTCGTGACGGCCATGATGGCCTTCTTCCTGCTGATGTGGCTGCTCGGCTCCACGGCCAAGGGCGAGCTGCAGGGCATCGCCGCCTACTTCAACTCGCCGCTGAAGGTCGAGATGAGCGGCGGCCCCGGTGCCGGCAGCACCAGCAGCGTGGTGCCCGGCGGCGGCAAGGACCTCACGCGCTCCTTCGGCGAGGTGCGCAAGTCGGACGGCCGCAGCAACGACCCCAGCAAGATCGGCCAGGACGGCCGGCGCGAGGGCGATCGCGAGATCGCGCGCGAAAGCGCACGGCAGCAGGACATCCGCAAGCTGGCCGCCCTGCGCAGCAAGATCGAGAGCCTGATCGAGAACAACCCCAAGCTCAAGGACTTCCGCTCGCAGATCAAGCTCGACGTCACGCCCGAGGGCCTGGAGATCCAGATCCAGGACGCGCAGAACCGGCCCATGTTCGACACCGGCAGCGCGCTGGTGAAGCCCTACATGCGCGAGATCCTGCGCGAGATCGGCAGCGCGCTCAACGGCATCGACAACCGGGTGAGCCTGGCCGGCCACACCGATGCGGCGCCCTACGGCAACGGCGACCGCGGCTACGGCAACTGGGAGCTGTCGGCCGACCGGGCCAACGCCTCGCGGCGCGAACTCGTCAGCTCGGGCATGGCGGACGACAAGCTCGTGCGCGTGATCGGCCTGGCGGCCAGCGACCTGCTGGACAAGTCCAATCCCATGGCCCCGCTCAACCGCCGCATCAGCGTGACGGTGCTCACGCGCGACGCGGAGGCTCGCATGTTCGGCAATCGGCGCCTGGACGCCCCGGATGCGGTGAAGGCCATCACCGACCAGATCGGGCGCGAAGCGAATGGATCTGCCGCCGCCTCCCCCAAGGAGTCGCTGCAGGCGATCGCCAGCCCGCAGGCGCCGCAGGATCCCCCGCAAGCCCAGGCCACGCGCTGACGGCGGCTCGGCAGCGCCAGCGCGCGTCTGCGCGCACGCGAGAGTCCGGCACATGAATTGGCGTCCTTGCAGCCCGCTTATCGGGCTTTAGTCTTGGCTCCGGCTTCGGACAATGAACGCCGCACCCGAAGCCCAGCATGTCATCCAGCCAGGACAAAACGCTCCCCGCCACACAGCGAAAGCTGAAGCAGGCACGCAAGGACGGCCAGGCCGCTCGTTCGCGCGACCTGTCCCACCTCGCAGTCGTCGGCACCGGCGCGGTGGCCTTGCTGCTGCTGGCGCCCACCGGCTTTCGCCACATGCGCGAAGCGCTCGCAGGCGCCCTGCGTTTCGATGCACACGACCTGGCCGCGCCCGCGCAGATGCTGGAGCGTCTGTCGCAGCTCGCGGGCCTGGGCCTGGTGGCCTGCGTGGTGTTCGCCGCCATCGTGGTCGCGGCGGCCATCGCGAGCACCGTGGCCGCGGGGGGATGGATCGCGACGGCCAAACCCATCACGCCCGACTTCTCGAAGCTGAACCCGCTGTCCGGGCTGCGCAACCTGCTGAGCAAGCAGCAGTTCGCCAACGTGGCCAAACTGGTGGTGCTGTCGATCGTGCTCGCCACGCTGGGCTGGCTCTTCGTGCGCAGCAACATCGACGCGGTGGTGCGCCTGGTGCTTCAGCCCTCGCCCGCGGCGCTGGCGATGGTCGCCGACTGGATGGTGGCGGGCATGGCCCTGGTGATGCTCGTCCTGGTCGCGGCTGCGGTCGTGGACGTGCCGCTGCAGGCGTATTTCCACCGCTCCAGGCTGCGCATGTCGCACCAGGAGGTCAAGCAGGAACACAAGGAGTCGGACGGTGACCCGCACCTGAAGGGCCGCATGCGTTCGGCGGCGCGCGAGATCGCGCAGCGCTCCAGCATCACCGCGGTGCCCCGCGCCGACTTCATCCTGATGAACCCGACCCACTACGCCGTGGCGCTGCGCTACGACGAAGCGTCCATGAACGCACCGCACGTGATCTCCAAGGGTGCCGACCTGCTGGCGATGAAGATCCGCGAAGTGGCGACGGAACACCGCATCCCGGTCGTCCAGTCGCCAGTGCTCGCGCGGGCCCTCTACGCGCACGCCGATCTGGACCGGCCGATCCCCGCCGCGCTCTACGCCGCGGTCGCCCAGATCCTGGCCTACGTCTACCGGCTCAAGGCCTCGCTGCGCGGCGAAGGGCCCGCGCCGACCGAGCAGCCCGAGCCGCTGGTGCCGCCCGAACTCGACCCGCATCACCAGCCCGCCACGCCTGAGCCCGGGAGCACCGCATGAACGCCTCCAACCTGCGCGCCTGGCTGGGCACCCAGGGCGCCGTCTTCCATCGGGCTGCCGCGCCGCTGCTCGTCGTCGCCATCCTGGCACTGATGGTGCTGCCGATCCCGGCCTGGCTGCTCGACGGCTTCTTCACGCTCAACATCGCGGTGGCGCTGATGGTGATGATGGTGGCTGCGTACATGGTGCGCCCGCTGGACTTTGCCGCCTTCCCGAGCGTGCTGCTGCTTACCACCCTGATGCGCCTGTCGCTCAACGTGGCCTCGACACGCGTCGTCCTGCTCGAAGGCCACACCGGGCCCGGTGCCGCCGGTGCGGTGATCGAGGCCTTTGGGCACTTCCTCATCGGCGGCAACTTCGCGGTCGGCCTGATCGTCTTCGCCATCCTGGTGGTCATCAACTTCGTGGTGGTGACCAAGGGGTCCGAGCGCATCGCCGAAGTTTCGGCACGGTTCACGCTCGACGCCATGCCCGGCAAGCAGATGGCGGTGGACGCCGACCTGAACGCCGGCGTGATCGACGAGAAGGAAGCCAAGCGCCGCCGCGCCGAGGTGGCCGAGGAGGCGAACTTCTTCGGCTCGATGGATGGCGCGTCGAAGTTCGTGCGGGGCGACGCCATCGCCGGCATCCTGATCCTGGTCATCAGCATCGTCGGCGGCTTCACCATCGGGGTGCTCCAGCACGGGATGGCGGCCGGCAAGGCCGCCGACACCTATGTGTTGCTGGCCGTCGGCGATGCGCTGGTGGCACAGATTCCCGGGCTGTTGATCTCGGTGGCGGCTGCGATGGTCGTCTCGCGCGTGGGCAAGGAGGACGATGTCGGTCGCCAGATCGTGCAGCAGTTGCTGACGTCGCCGCGCGTCCTGGGATTGACCGCAGCCATCCTGGGCCTGCTCGGCATCGTGCCCGGCATGCCGCACGTGGTCTTTCTCGTCATGGCGGCCGTGCTGGGCTACGGCGCGTGGGCTCTGTCGCGGCGCAAGCCGGTGACCGAAGAGACAGCGCCGCCGGCCAACGCGGCCGATGCCGACGCCACCTGGGACGACCTGCAGCCCGTGGCACCGCTCGGACTGGAACTGGGCTACCGCCTGATCGCGCTGGTCGACAAGACCCGCCAGGGCGACCTGCTCGGGCGCATCAAGGGCGTGCGTCGCAAGTTCGCGCAGGAGGTCGGCTTCCTGCCACCGGCGGTGCACGTACGCGACAACCTGGAACTCAAGCCCAGCGCCTACCGTGTGACGCTGCGCGGCGTGGTGGTGGCCGAAGGTGAAGCCTTTCCGGGCATGTACCTGGCCATCAACCCGGGCGGCATCTCCACGCCGCTGATCGGTACCGCGACGACGGATCCGGCCTTCGGCCTGCCGGCGCACTGGATCGAGGAGCGTCAACGCGAAAACGCGCAATTGGCCGGATTTACCGTCGTTGATTCGGAAACCGTGATGGCGACCCATCTGTCACATTTGATGCACACGCAGGCCGCCCGCCTGCTCAGCCGCACCGAAACGCAACAACTGGTGGAACATGTGAACAAGCTCGCGCCCAAGCTGATCGAGGAGGTCGTGCCCAAGGTCGTCTCGATCGCCGCCTTCCAGAAGGTGCTGCAGCTGCTGCTCGAGGAATCCGTGCACATCCGAGACATCCGGACCATCGTCGAGACGCTGGCCGAGCATGCCGGCGTGACCGCCGATCCCGCCGAACTGGCGCGCCGCGTGCGCGTGGCGCTGGCGCCCGCGATCGTGCAGCAGATCTATGGCCCGGCACGGGAGCTGGACGTCATCGCCATCGAGCCCGCCTTCGAGCGCCTGCTGATGCAGGCCCTGGCCAACGCCAATGCGCCTGCACTGGACCCGGCCGTCGCCGAGCTGTTCACGCGCAGTGCCGCCGACGTGGCCACGCGGCAGGAGGAACACGGCGTGCCGGCCTGCCTGCTCGTGCCCGACGCCATCCGAACCGCGATCTCCCGCCTGGTCCGTCGCGCCGCACCCCGGCTGCAGGTGCTGGCGCACAGCGAGATTCCCGAGACCCACACCATCCGCATCGGGCCCATCCTCCAGGGCACAGCCGCATGAACATCCAACGCTTCCAGGCCTCCACCGCGCGCGAGGCGCTCGCCCTCGCACGTGCGGTCTTCGGCGACAACGCGCTCATCCTGGCCAACCGCCAGCTCGACACGGGCGAGGTCGAGGTAACGGCGACGTCCGAAGAGGCGTTGGGCGAACTCGACGCGCCGCGCAGCGCCCCGGTGGCCGCGCCGGCGCCGGCCCTGCCCGCTGCCCGCGCACCGGTCCCCGCGGCCGCGGCGGCCTCGCCCGCGAAGGAAAGCTCGATCGCCGCCGACACCGAGCAACTGGCGATGAGCACGCTCTCCTTCCAGGACTACGTGCGCGAGCGCATGGCCCGCCGGCAGGCCGAGGCCGAGCCCGCACCGCAGGCCGCCGTGCGCCGCGCGAACCCGGCGACATCGAATGTTGCAGCGGCGGCTGCGCCCGTGCCGGCTGCCCCCGCTTCCCAGGCCGCCGCGCCCGCACCGGCGCGCGAGGTGCTGGCCGACCGTCGACCCCTGGCCGAAGAGGCCGACGAACGACCGGCCTCGCCGCCGAGCGCGGCCACGCCTGTGCAGGCACAAGCCGCCGCGCCCGACCTGGGCGGCGTGATGGCCGAGCTGCAGGCGATGAAGAGCCTGATGGAAGAGCGCTTCACCACCCTGTCGTGGATGAGCCAGGCCCGCCAGGAGCCGGTGCGGTCCAACCTGCTGCTCAAGCTGATCCGTGCAGGCTTCTCGCCGGCCCTCTCCCGCACGCTGCTCGAGCGCGTGACCCAGGAGATGTCGCCGGCCGAGGCCGTTCGCGACGTCATGGGCACCATCGAGAGAATGCTGCGCGTGGACCACGGCCCAGGCCTGGAGCAGGCCGGCGGCATCTATGCACTCGTGGGCGCCACCGGGGTGGGCAAGACCACCACCATCGCCAAGCTGGCCACGCTGTGTGCGCGCGAACACGGCGCCCAGAGTGTCGGCCTCATCACCCTCGACACCTACCGTGCCGGCGCCCACGAACAGCTGCGCACCTATGGCCGCTCGATCAACGTCGTCGCACACCTGGCGCACGACCGGGCCGCCCTGCTCGAGCTTTTGGGCTTGTTCAGCCGCAAGAAGCTGGTGCTGGTCGACACGACCGGCGTCGCACCGCGCGACCCCCGACGGGTCGACCAGCTCGGCATGCTGGACATCCCTCAGCTGCAACGCGTGCTGGTGCTCAATGCGGGCGCCCACGGCGACACACAGGACGACATCGCCGGTGCATTCGGCGCCACCCGCGCCGTGATCTCGAAGGTCGACGAGGCCGTGAAGCTCGCCCCGGTGATGGACGCCGCCATCCGGCACCAGCTCGTGGTCGCGGGGGTGAGCTGCGGCCAGCGCGTGCCTGAAGACTGGCGTGCTCCGGACGCGGGCCTGCTCGTGCGCGAAGCGCTGCGTAGCAACGGCCGCACCGCCTTCGAGCCGCGCAGTGCGGCGGACATGGACTTCTTCCTGTCCCCCGCCCAGTGCGCCGCCGCCGATTGATCCCGTAGTGCCGACGCCCATGCTTGCCGCTTCTTCCCAGATGTACAACCCCAGAGGCCGACTCGACCGCGAAGCGCTCATCCGTCAGTACGTTCCGCTCGTGCAGCGCCTGGCCCATCACATGATCGCCAAGCTGCCGCCGAACGTGGAGCTGGACGACCTGATCCAGGTGGGCATGATCGGCCTGGTCGATGCGCTGTCGCGCTTCGAGGAAAGCCACGGCGTGCAGTTCGAGACCTTCGCCACGCAGCGCATCCGGGGCGCCATGCTCGACGAGCTGCGTGAAGGCGACTGGATGTCGCGCGGATCGCGCAAGAGCCAGAAGCAGATCGAGCAGGCCATGCATCGCCTCGAGCACCGCCTGGGGCGCGCCCCGCTCGAATCCGAGATCGCGGTCGAACTGAAGATGCCGCTGGCCGAATACCAGGCCCTGCTCGGGCGCGTGCGCGGCACGCAGCTCGTCTACCTGGAAGACATCGGCGCCAGCGCTGAAGACGAAGAAGGCTTCCTGGACCGGCACGTGGCCGACGAGGAAGCCGATCCCATGAGCCTGCTCAAGGACCAGCGCCTGCGCAGTGCGCTGGTGGCCGCCATCGAGTCCCTGCCCGAGCGCGAACGCTACATCATGGGCATGTACTACGAGCAGGACATGAACCTGAAGGAAATCGCTGCCGTGCTGGGCGTGACCGAATCGCGCGTCTGCCAGTTGCACAGCCAGTCGATCGCTCGCCTGCGCGCCAAGATGCGCAGCCACTAGCGCCAGTCCCTGCCCGTCGCTCGTCGTGAGAGCGGCAGGCGACAAGTCTCGCAGCCGGCCCGGCCCGGCGCGCGCGCGCGACCATCCCAACCCAAATGATTTGCGTGGAGCGCTCGAGCACGCCCGCCTCATGCTCGCGTATGCCGATGCCAGCGCATCGGCCGGAACCTCGACGGGGTGACGCCTGCGCTGCCGGGCACCAGGGGCCCGGCGCCGCGCGGCTCAATGGATGCCTGCGAGCGGCATGCCCTGGCCGGGCACCGAGTACGTCGGGGCCTGAGCGGGCCGCAGCAGCGATGCCAGGGCCCGTTCGACCATGGCGTTTCTGCGCGCGAGGTGTTCGCGCTGCTGCGTCAGACGGCCGGCGACGTGCTCGATGCGCCGGCGGAAAGGCATGTCGAACACTTCGGCCGACAGAGCGGCTTCGAGGACGCGGGCAAACGCCAGGCTGACCTGCCTCAATTGCATCGATGCGCCCTGGAGTGCGAGGGCATCGCCCCCCATCAGATGCTGGTCGACGGTCTCCAACTGGGTTTCGACGTCGCCCAGGAGGGCCTCGGTGGACAGACGGGAATCGGGCATACGTCAGTTCCGGATGCGGCTCAGGATTTCCTGGGCGTTGGACAGCATCTTGTCGGCGATGGCGCCGGCGTTCACGGTGAATGTGCCGTCGGCGATGGCGGCGCGCACGGCGGCGACCTTCGCCTCGTCGATCCCGCTGCCGGCCGGCGAGACCTCGAGCGAGCGGGCAGCGGCCGACACCGTCACCGGTACGCCGCCAGCGGGGCCCGCCGCGTCCTCGGGACGCACGGCTGCACGATCGGCCTTGACCGGGCTGTTCGCCGCGGCCAGTGCTGCTTCGTTCAACGGTCCGATCTTCATGGGTGACTCCAGCGCCCTCTTTCGGGCTATGTCACAGGTTTTCGGCCTGTCCGGCTGCGACTTTAGAACTTTTTTTCATCGTCACAGAGCCAGCCGGACGGTGGTGGCGTCGACCACCACCCCCGACGTGATGCGCCCGTTCTCCATGCGCACCCGAACCATCTGGCCGACCACACCGGGCGTGATGGCCTGGGCGTCCGAGGTGACTTCGAAGCCCGATCCCTTGGCGACGACCCGCACGGCAGCGCCTGCGGGAAAGGCCTGCGCGGCCTTGATCATCGATTGCCGCACCGGTTGCCCGGCCGCCAGGGACCGGGCAGCCACCTGCCCGATCCACTGCGCGGCGTCGCCGACCACCGGGGACGGCTCCGCCGCCCAGTCGGCCTCGGACTCGACGGCATCGTTGGGACCGAGAACCGTGCCGGCCACCACGTTGTCGCGCAGCACCCAGGCCGGTCCGAAGGCCTTGACGGTCACCGGCAGGAACACGTTCCATCGTGTCGCCCCGTCCACGCAGCGAAGACCCAGGCGGGAACGACCCCACAGCCGCGTGCCCACGGGAACGTAAGGCTCCACGCGCGCGCAGGGCGCCAGGCGCAGGCGAGCATCAAGCGAGCCGACACTGACTTCCATGCGCAGCGGCAGTGTCTGCCCGACCTGCGACTTCTCGACCGCGGCGTCCAGCCAGTGCTGGGTCGCAGCCACGAACTCAGGGGTCACTTCCTGGCCGACCGGCGGGATGTCCTGCGCGCGAGCGGACAGCGGCAACGCAGAAGCCGCGAGGGCCAGAACGGAAAACATCGACAGGGAAAAGGCTCGAGCAGGCATGGTGGACCGCACTTTCGGTTCTTGAATGCCCGCGGGCGCGCGCGACACCGGCACGAGCTCTGGACACGGCCGCCACTTTATGCGCCGTCGCACGCGGCGAAGCGATGAACAGGCGGCAAAACCCCCCTTTCATCCACGCTTGCCCGGCGGCCGCGGCTCCCACAATTTCCACCACTGCCATAGCGCCGCCCTCCCCATCCATGCTGGACAAGCTCACATCCGCTCTCGACTTCCAGACGAAGGCCCTGGTGCTTCGTGCCGAGCGCCAGCAGTTGATCGCCGGCAACATCGCGAACGCCGATACGCCCGGCTACGCGGCGAAGGACATGAATTTCGCCGATGCACTGCGCCAGGCGGGGCAGGCAGGCGGCTCGCCAGCCGCGCTGCGCCTGAGCAGCGCGGCCCATCTTCCTGCCTTGCCGGGCACGGCCGCGGGCGGCCTGCAGCAGGCGGGCTACGTGGTCCAAACCCAACCGGCGATGGACGGCAACAGCGTGGACCTGGACCGCGAGCGCGCGGCCTTCGCGGACAACGCCGTGCGTTACGAAGCCACGCTGCGTTTCATCAACGGCCAGAGCAAGACCCTGCTGTCGGCCATCACGGGGCAATGAGCATGTCCATGTTCTCGATCTTCGGCATCTCGGGCAGCGCCGTCAGCGCGCAGTCGCAGCGGCTCAACGTGGTGGCGAGCAACCTTGCCAACGCGGACGCCGTGGCCGGGCCCGACGGGCAGGCCTACCGGGCGCGCCAGGTGGTTTTCCAGACGCTGCCCATGGGCGGAGAAGCCGCCGCGGCGGGCGTGCGCGTCGACGCGGTCACCGAGAACCAGACGCCCGGGCGCCGCGTGCACGAACCAGGGCACCCCATGGCGGACGCGCAGGGCTACGTGACCCACTCGAACGTGAATGCCGTCGAGGAGATGGTCAACATGATCTCCGCATCGCGCTCCTACCAGAACAACGTCGAGGTCATGAACACCGCCAAGAACCTGCTGCTCAAGACGCTGCAGCTGGGCCAGTGACCGGATCCACGCCATGACCAGCACCACCGCCACGGCCGGCCTGACCGGCACCACCAAGTCCTACAACATCACCTCGAGTTCGGACTCGTCCTCGTCCTCGCTGTCGACCAGCAGCGCTGGTGAGGCGCAGGACCGCTTCCTGAAGCTGCTGGTGGCCCAGATGAGCAACCAGGACCCGATGAACCCGATGGACAACGCGCAGATGACCTCGCAGATCGCGCAGATCAACACGGTCACCGGCATCTCGCAACTCAACGACACGATGAAGGCGATGGCGAGCCAGGCTTCGGCGATGCAGATGATGCAGGCCAGCGCCATGATCGGCCACGGCGTGTTGACCCGGGGCAACCAGTTGGCCTTCAGCGATGCGGACACCGCCGTCGGCGCCTTCGACCTGCCCACCGGCGCAACCAGCGTCCAGGTCCAGGTGCTCAATGCCAACGGCACGGTCATCGACACCGTGTCGCTCGGCGCGCTCGACGCAGGCCAGCACGGCTTCTCGCTCGACGCCAAGGGCTACCCCTCGGACCAGAAGCTTCGGTTCAACGTCGTGGCGACCAACGGCAGCGCCTCGATCGACGCCACGGCCCTCATGCACGACACCGTCACGTCGGTGGGTACCGCCACCGACGGCACGCTCAACCTCACGCTGCAGCAAAACGGCAACACGCCCTACTCCGGCGTGCGAGCCGTCCTGTGAACCGCATTCCTCCAGGAGCCCTCCCATGAGTTTCCAGCAAGCCCTCTCCGGCCTCAATGCGGCCAGCCGCAGCCTCGACGTGATCGGGCACAACATCGCCAATGCCGGCACCACCGGCATGAAGTCCTCGCGTGCCGAGTTCGCCGAGATCTACGCCAGCTCGGCCGGCGGCATCGGCGGCACGAACGTCGGCCTGGGCGTGGCGGTCGACACCGTGTCGCAGCAGTTCACGCAGGGCAGCCTCACCATCACCGGCAACGACCTAGACGTGGCGGTCAACGGTGCGGGCTTCTTCCAGGTGAAGGCGCCCGACGGCTCGACCGCCTACACCCGTGCCGGCAACTTCAAGCTGGACAAGGACGGCAACATCATCACCACCTCGGGTGCGCAGGTGATGGGCTATCCCACCGACACCAAGGGCACGCGCCTGAGCTTCGACACGCAACCGCTCAAGCTGCCCACGGGGGCGCCGATCCCCGCCAAACAGACCACCAGGATGGCGGCCGAAATCACGCTCGACGCGTCGGCGGTGGTCGCTTCCACGGCCAGCCCGCCCACGCCGCTCACCAAGTACGGCACCTCGCTCACCGCCTTCGACGCGCAGGGCCTGGAGATACCGGTCGGCCTGTACTTCGAGAAGACCGCCAACAACACCTGGAACGTCTACACCAGCGTGAACGGTGCCGATCCGGCCGCCTCGACGCCCTTCACGCTGACCTTCCGCGCCGACGGCAGCCTGGACCCGGCCTCGACGGTTCCGCCGATCACGCTCACCTCGCCCAACGATCCCGCGCAGACCTTCACGGCCAACCTCGACCTGACCAAGATGACGCAGGTCAACGCACGCTTCGCGGTGTCCGACCTGTCGCAGGACGGGTACACCGCGGGCCAGCTCACCGGCATCAAGATCGAGAACAGCGGGATCATCACCGCGACGTATTCAAACGGCCAGACGCAGTCGGCCGGCCAGGTGGCCCTGGTGAACTTCCGCAACGCGCAGGGCCTGGCTCCCACCGGCTCGGGCTATTGGGTCGAGACCGCGGCCTCCGGCCAGCCGGTGCGCGGCGCCCCTGGCGAAGGAACCTTCGGCCAATTGCGCTCGGGCGCACTGGAGGAGTCCAACGTCGACCTCACGGCCGAGCTGGTCAACATGATGACGACCCAGCGCGCCTACCAGGCCAACGCCCAGACCATCAAGACGCAGGACCAGGTCATGTCGACCCTGGTGAACCTGCGCTGACAGACCTGACCCGGCAAGGCCATGGACCGTTTGATCTACACCGCGATGAGCGGCGCCAGCGCCGCCGCACAGCGCCAGGCGGTGCTGGCCAACAACCTCGCGAACGCATCGACGCAGGGCTTTCGCGCCGAGCTGTCGGCTTTTCGCGCGGTGCCGCTGCGCGGCGAAGGGGCCACGACGCGGGTCTTCACCGTCGAAGCGACCACCGGCCATGACACGCGCACCGGATCGGTCGAGCGCACCGGCCGTGACCTGGACCTGGCAGCGCAGGGGCAGGCCTGGTTCGCGGTGCAAGGGCTGGACGGTACCGAGGCCTACACCCGCGGCGGCGCCCTGCAGGTGTCGTCCGAGGGAACGCTGGTCAACAGTTCCGGCCTGGTGGTGCTGTCCGACGGCGGTGCGCCGATCGACGTGCCCCAGGGCGCACAGATCGCCATCGGCACCGACGGCACCGTCACCGCCAAGACCGACGGCCAGCCGGGCGCGACGCTCGGGCGCATCAAGCTCGCCACCGAGGACGCCGAGAACCGGCTGCAGCGCGGCGAGGACGGCCTGTTCCGCACCGCCACGCAGGAGCCGCTGGCCGCCGACGCCACGGCCCGCGTGGAATCCGGCGCGCTCGAGGGCTCCAACGTCAATCCCGTCGAAGCGATGGTCGGCATGATCGCCGCCGCCCGCCAGTTCGACCAGCAGATGCGCCTCCTGCAGAACACCGAGACCGCCGACAAGACCGCTTCGCAATTGCTGAGCGTGCAGGGCTGAACCCCACCACCGGACCCGACATGATCAACTCCCTCTGGATCTCGAAGACCGGGATGGAAGCCCAGCAGACACAGCTGGACGTCATCTCGCACAACCTCGCGAACGTCTCGACCACCGGCTTCAAGCGCGCCAATGCGGTGTTCGAGGACCTGATGTATCAGAACCTGCGCCAGGTCGGCGCCAACAGTACCGAACAGTCCCAGCTGCCCACCGGGCTGCAGCTCGGCCTGGGGGTTCGCACCGTCGCCACGAGCCGCGCCTTCACGCAAGGCAGCATGCAGCAGACCAACAACCAGCTCGACGTCGCGATCAAGGGCAACGGCTTCTTCCAGGTGACGATGCCCGACGGCACGACCGGCTACACGCGCGACGGCTCGTTCCAGGTCGATGCACAGGGCCGCATCGTGACCTCCTCGGGCCTGCCCGTGGCCAACGGCATCACCGTGCCGCCGACGGCAACCAACGTGAGCATCGCCAATGACGGCACGGTCACGGCGACGGTGAGCGGCAATGCCACGCCGCAGAATCTCGGCACCCTGGCGCTGGCCCACTTCATCAATCCGGCCGGCCTGGAGCCCAAGGGCGAGAACCTGTTCGCCGAGACTGCCGCCTCCGGCCAGCCCAACGGTGGCACCGCCGGGACCAACGGTCTGGGCACGATCATGCAGGGCTACCTGGAAACGTCCAACGTCAACGTGGTGCAGGAACTGGTGTCCATGATCCAGACCCAGCGCGCCTACGAGATGAACTCCAAGGCGATCCAGACCAGCGACCAGATGCTGCAGAAGCTCGGGCAGCTGTGATGGTCCATCGCTTCGCCATCGCGCCGCGCCTGGCGCCTGTCGTCGGAGCCGGTGCCCTCGCACTGCTGTGCGCCGGCTGCTCCACACTGGCCAACACGCCGCAGGTGGACATGCCGGACACCAAGACCCCGCAGGTGCTGCGAACCAACCCGGCCGTCGCTCGCCCGAGCAACGGCAGCCTGTTCCAAACCGCCAGCTACCGGCCTCTCTTCGAGGACCGGCGTGCACGCATGGCCGGCGACACGGTGACCATCAACATCATCGAGAACGTGTCGGCGAGCCAGAAGTCGACGTCCACGATCGACAAGAAGAGCGGCATCGACAGCAGCATCAGCGCCGTGCCGTTCCTGTCGGCCAACTCCTTCACGCGCGCCAGCGCGACCGCCGGCTCCACGCACAACTTCGCCGGCAAGGGCGGCACCGAGAGCGCCAACACCTTCCACGGCTCGATCACGGCGACGGTGGTCGACGTGCAGCCCAACGGCCACCTGGTGGTCACCGGCGAGAAGCAGATCGGCGTGAACGAGAACGTCGACGTGCTGCGCTTCTCCGGCACGATCGACCCGCGGGCGATCCAGACCGGCAGCGTCGTGAGCTCGACCCAGGTCGCCAACGTGCGCATCGAGTCCCGCGGGCGCGGTGCGCAGGGAGAGGCGCAGGTGATGCCCTGGCTGGGCCGCTTCTTCATGAGCGTGCTGCCGTTCTGAGTGCTACTTCCATGACAGGCATGTCCCGATTCCTCGCCGCCGTGGCGATCCTCATTTCCTTTGTCGCCGCGCCAGCGCATGCCCTTCGCATCAAGGAAGTGGCGGCCGTGCAGGGCGTGCGCAGCAACCAGCTGACCGGCTACGGCCTGGTCGTCGGCCTGGACGGCACGGGCGACCAGACCACCCAGATGCCCTACACGACGCAGAGCGTCGCGAACTACCTCCAGCAGTTGGGCATCACCCTGCCCGACAACCGCGCCGCGCAGTTGCAGCTCAAGAACGTGGCGGCCGTGATCGTGACCGCCGAACTGCCCGCCTTCGCGCAGCCGGGCCAGCAGCTGGACATCAACGTCGCCTCGATGGGCAACGCCAAGTCGCTCAAGGGCGGCGTGCTGGTGGCCACGCCCTTGCGCGGTGCTGACGGCGAGATCTACGCGCTCGCGCAAGGCAACGTCGTCGTCGGCGGCGCCGGCGCGGCGGCTGGCGGCAGCAAGGTGCAGATCAACCACCTGAGTGCCGGGCGCGTGCCGGGCGGCGCGCAGGTGGAACGTGCGGTCGCCACCGGCCTGAACGACGGCGACACGATCACCCTGGGCCTGAACGCGGCCGACTTCCAGACCGCGCGCCGCGTGGCAGAGGCGGTCAACGGCCGCCTCGGCGGCGGCGCCGCACGCGCGCTCGACGGGCGGACGGTGCAGGTGCGCGCCCCGACCGATCCCAACGCCCGCGTGAGCTTCATCGCCGAACTGGAGGAACTGACGCTCGAACGTTCGGCGCCGGCCGCGAAGGTGGTCATCAATGCACGCACCGGCTCCATCGTCCTGAACCAGGCGGTCACCCTCAACCCCTGCGCGATCGCGCACGGCAACCTCTCGGTGACGATCAGCAGCACCCCGGTCATCAGCCAGCCCGCGCCACTCTCGCGGGGGCAGACCGTGGTGGCCGAGCAGGCCAGCATCCAGATCAAGCAGGAACCCGGGATCATGATCCAGGTGCCCAGTGCGCCGCAGCTGGCGGACGTGGTCCGGGCGCTGAACGCGCTGGGCGCCACGCCGCAAGACCTGCTGGCGATCCTGCAGGCGATCAAGGCCTCGGGCGCGCTCAACGCCGAGCTCGAGGTGATCTGATGCTTCCGGCGGCCCCTTCAGCCTCAACCGGCCAGGGACTGGCGGCCGATGCGCGCTCGCTCGACGCGCTCAAGCTGGCGGCCAAGGGCAGTGACCCGAAGGCCGTGCGCGAAGCAGCCAAGCAGTTCGAGTCGCTCTTCATGCGGGAACTCATCAAGAGCATGCGCGAGGCCACGATGAAATCGGGCCTGATGGACAGCGACGGTGAGAAGCTCGGCACCGATCTGCTGGACCAGCAGTTCGCGGTGCAGTTGGCCGGCATGCCCGGCGGGCTGACCGACGCGATCACGCGGCAGCTCAGCCAGCAGATCCGCGCCGGCGGACCGGGCACTTCGTCGGTCCCGACGCTCTCGCTGGGGGGCGCAACGGGCGCACGCGTGAGGACGAGCGCAACGCAGGAGGGCTTCGTGGCGGAGCACACGTCCGCAGCACAGCGCGTCGCGCAGGACACGGGCATTCCGGCCGAATTCATGATCGGCCAGGCGGGACACGAAACCGGCTGGGGCAGAAGCGAGATCCGGCATGGCGATGGCAGCAACTCGTACAACCTCTTCGGCATCAAGGCCACCGCCGGCTGGACCGGCAAGGTGGCCACCATCACCACGACCGAGTACATCGATGGCGAGCCGCGCAAGGTGAGCGCCAGGTTCCGGGCCTACGACTCCTACGAGGATTCGTTCCGGGACTACGCACGCCTGATCAGCGAGAGCCCCCGTTACGCCCAGGCGCGTGCGAGCACCGGCTCGGCGGCCGCCTATGCGTCGGAACTCCAGCGCGCCGGCTACGCCACCGATCCGCATTACGCGTCCAAGCTCAGCCGCGCCATCAACGCCACCGTCCAGCTCCAGCGGGCCCAGCAAGCATGAGTTCACTGCTCAACCTCGGCACCCGTGCGCTGCTGGCCAACCAGATCGCCCTGAGCACGACGGGCCACAACATCTCGAACGCCAGCACGGTCGGCTACTCGCGCCAGACCGCCGTGATGCAGCAGGTGGAGGGCCAGTTCACCGGCGGCGGCTACGTCGGCAAAGGCGTGCAGGTGGGCACGATCGAGCGGGCACACAACGAATTCCTCACGCGACAGGCGGCGCTGGCGCGCTCGGTGCAGGCGATGGACAGCACCCGCGCCGACCGGCTCGCGTCGCTGGAAGACATCTTCCAGGGCGGCAAGAGCGGCCTCGGCGCATCGGTCAACGACCTGATCAACGCCTTTTCCGACATCGCCAGCACGCCGACCGACGTCACCGCACGCAACGTGGTGCTGGCCCGCGCGCAGGAGATGAGCGCGCGCTTCCAGAACGCGCAATCGCAATTGGACGACCTGCAGCACGGCGTGAACGACCAGCTCGGCGACGCCGTCCGCACGGTCAACAGCCTCGCTTCGCGCATCGCCGAGCTCAACGGGCAGATCCAGCGCGCGCAGGGCGGCGGCCAGCCACCCAACGACCTGCTCGACCAGCGCGACCTGCTCGTGCGGCAGCTCAACGATCAGGTGCAGGCCACCACGGTCGAGGCCGACGACGGCAGCCTGAACATCTTCGTCGGCAGCCAGGCGCTGGTGCTGGGCACGGGCACTGCGGCCATCGGCCTGCAGGGTGCCGCCAACGGCAGCAGCGTACTCACGATCTCGCGCGGCGCGGTGACCGTGGCACTGGACGAGAACACCCTGGGCGGCGGCGCGGTGGCCGGGCTGCTGCGTTTCCAGAACAGCGACCTGGCCGCCGGCCGTGACGGGCTGGGCCGACTGGCGCTCGCCCTCACGACCACGGTCAATGCACAGCACGGCGTCGGGGTGGACCTCGACGGCAACAGCGGCACCGACTTCTTCAAGCCGATCGCCCTTCCCGACGCCCTGGCGGCCACGACCAACACCGGCAACGCCTCGATCGGCGCGAGCGTGGCCGACGCGAGCGCGCTGTCGGCATCGTCGTACCGGATCGCCTTCGGAGCCGGCGGGGCCGTGCAGGTGACGCGGCTGTCGGACGGCAAGCTGAGCAGCTTTGCCGGGCCGCTGCCGATCGTGGTGGACGGGCTGAACATCGCGCTCCAGGCCGGCGGCGCGGCCGCGGGCGACAGCTTCGTGCTCAATCCCTACGCCAGCGCCGCCGGCGGCGTTGCGACGGCGGTGTCGTCGCCGCGCCAGATCGCGGCGGCCAGCCCGGTCGAGGCGCGCGTCGGCTCGACCAACGCGGGCACCCTGGCCGTCGCGGGCCTCGCAGCCTCGCGTGCCGATGTCAACCTGAGCGCACCCGTCACTCTGACCTTCACCTCGTCGGGCACTTTCGACGTGTCGGGCACCGGCACCGGCAATCCCACCGGCGTGGCCTACACCGCCGGCTCGACCATCAGCTACAACGGCTGGACACTCACGCTCAACGGCGCGCCCAAGGCCGGCGACACCATCACGGTGCAGGCCGCCACCCCCGGCTACAGCGCACTCAACGCGGGCAACGCGACGGCGCTGCTGAACCTGCGCGACCTCGCGACCTTCGACGGCGCCAAGCTCTCCGACGGCTACGCCAGCCTGATGGCCGACATCGGCGTGCGCAGCCAGAGTGCGCAGTACGCGGCCAGCGTGTCGTCGTCGATCGCCTCCAGCCTGGAGAGCGAACGCGCCAATAGCGCCGGCGTCAACCTCGACGAGGAGGCGGCCAAGCTGCTCCAGTACCAGCAGGCCTACCAGGCGTCGGCCAAGATGATCCAGATTGCGCAGAACATCTTCGACTCCCTGCTGCAGGGCATGAACTGAGGTCGCCGGACCCCAAAGGCAAAAACACATGGCGGGCTACACCACGCGCATCTCCACCGCGAACACCTACGACAATGCCGTCGGGCAGCTTATGTCGCGGCAGTCCACGCTCTCGCAGCTGCAGGCGCAGCTGAGCGCCAGCAAGCGGGTGCTGCGGCCCAGCGACGACCCCACGGCGGCGGCGCAGGCCGAGCGCGCGACCACCCGGCAGTCGCGCGTGGTCAGCGAGCAGCGCGCGCTGGAGGTGCAGCGCAATGCGATCACCGAAGCCGAGTCCACGCTGGGCAGCGCGGTGTCGGCGGTGCAGGATTTCCGGACGCTGGTGGTGCAGGCGGGCAACGGCGCGCTGTCGGTCACCGACCGCGCCAGCATCGCTCAGCAGCTCGTGACACTGCGCGACCAGATCCTCGGCTACGCCAACACCAGGGACAGCAACGGACTGCCGCTGTTCGCAGGCCTGGGCAGTACCGCCACGCCCTTCGTCGACAGCGGCGGCGTCAGCTTCGATGGCATCTCCGGGCAGGCCGGTGCGTCGGACGTCGGCGTGCCGAGCGCGCTGGACGGCTTCGCCACCTGGATGGACGTGCCCACGGGCAACGGCGTCTTCACCATCGCCCAGACGGGCACGGCCGTGAACGTGTCCACCGACGCCGGCCAGGTGCGGTCCCCGGCAGAGCTGACCGGGCACAGCTATCGCGTCCAGTTCAGCACGAGCGGCGGTGCGACGACCTACGACATCCTCGACCTGACCAGCGGCACCGCAGTGCAGACCGCGCAGCCCTACACGCCCGGGCAATCGATCAGCTTCGACGGCATCTCCTTCACCGCCAACGGCACGCCGGCGGCAGGCGACGTGCTGACCGTCGCACCGAGCAGCCGTACCAGCCTGTTCAACGTGCTCGACCAGGCGATCGCGGCGGTGCGCGAACGCAGCGGCGCGTCGCTGACACAGGGCACGACCCAGGCGTTGGCCCAGATCGACTCTGGAATGGCGCGTCTTTCCGCCTCGCGCGGACGCGCGGGCGACCTGCTCAATCAGGTCGACAACATCGCGAGCCGGCAGGAGTCCCGCGCGGTGCAACTCGAGGCCGACCGCTCGCGTGCGGAGGACCTGGACGTCGTGAAGGCCCTGTCGGACTTCCAGACGCAGCAGACCGCTTATTCCGCGGCGCTCGGCTCGTACGCGCAGATCCAGAAGCTCTCCCTCTTCAACTTCATCACCTGATCGTTCGCGATGGCCCAATCGGTCCTCGGCAGCGTTGCGCTGCATTACCGCGCGCTGTGGTCCAGGAAGCGCCAGCTGGCAGGCGTCCAGCTCTTCGTCGAGGAAGTCTCGCCCGGCGCCGAGGGCAGTCACCTTCTTCGGACGGTCTCGGAGCTGTGGTCGGGCGAGTCGCCGCCGGTGCTGCTGTCGGCGCGGCACCCGCAGTTGATGCAGGAGCTGCTCGCCCATGCGGGCGCGCAGGACCCGGGGATCGAGGTGCCGGCCCGCTGGCTCGCGCTGGGCGCAACGCCCGGTGCGGTGAACGCGGCGCGCGAGCGCGGTGCCCGGCTTGTCGTTTCAGGGTCGCCGTCCGAGTTGCGCGCGCTGGGCGACAAGGCGCGTGCCTTCGACCGCCAGTGCGTGCAGCTCGACACCGAGGACGCGGCGCAGGCCCTGCGGGCGTCGATGCAGGCGCGCGAGGACGCGGCGCGCGGCCGCTTCGGCTCGACCGCCGTCGCGAGCCCCGTGCCGCCCGGCAGCCTGGTGGTCGGGGCCGCCGGCCGCGCACTGGTCGAACACGCGCTGGACCAGCAGGGCGCCTGGGCCGTGGCCGGCTGGCCGGCCGAAGACATCCTGCACCGCTTCAACGGCCACCCGGTGCCCCCCACCCGGCGCGCGATCCTGCGTGTGATGACTGCCCTGGATCAGGAACAGTCGCTCGACAGGATCGAGTACCTGCTGGCCCAGGAGGCCAGCCTCGCCTACCGGCTCCTCGCCTACCTCAACTCCGCCGGGCTTGGCCTGCGCAACGGCGTGGCCTCGCTTCGGCACGGCGTGATGATGCTGGGCTATCGCACGCTCAACGGCTGGCTCGCCGAACAGCTCACGACCGCCAGCGAGGACCGCGACCTCGACCCGGTGAATCTCGGACTGGGCCTGCGCGCAGCGCTGGCGGCGGAGCTCATGGACGCGGGGGTGGAAGACGAGTTGCGGCACGAGGTGTTCCTCACGGGCATGCTGTCGCAGATCGACGCCCTGCAGGGCCAGCCCCTGCGCGCGCTTCTCGCGCGCATCCCCCTGCCCGAACGGGTGCCCGATGCGCTGGTTCGAGGCACGGGCCCCTATGCAGCCGTGCTTCGCCTCGCACAGGCGATGGAGCGCGATCCGTCGCACTCGCTGCTCAACCCGACGGAGGCGGCCGGCCTCACGCTGGAGGAGTCGAATCGAGCGTTGCTGAGGATATTGAGCGCTGCATCGGCCCCCTGAGTCCGCGCGTGCCGCCGCGAGGTCCGCCGGCGGCCACCGGCCCTGCACGTCTATCTGGCCCCCAGGCTTTCGACCTCGTCGGCCCAGACGAGCGCCTGAAGGTGCGCCCAGTTGACCTGGTGGTTGGACAGCTGCAGTTCCCCGGCAGCGCGTGCGAAAGCCCCCTCGTCGCCGCTTTCGCAGGCCTTCGCCAAGTCGAGGAATGGTGCGAACGGCCCGACGTTCTCGAGCAGTGCACGGTTGACGTCCGCCGGCAGGTTCATGGACACCATGGCCTCGGCCATGGGCACGCCAACCAGGGTGTCCAGCATGGAGAACAGGCCGACGAGGAAGGCATCGTCGCAGGCCTCGGGCGGCAGCAGGTCCGTGGCGAGCAATTCCATCAGGCGGGCACGCACCACTGCCGTGCTGCCGGCCGCGGGCGCCGCACCACCTGCGCGCGTGCTGGTCATCAAGAGCGCTGCCCATCGGAACAGGCGGTTGAAGCCCAGGATCATCACGGCGTGGCGGAAGGAGGTGATCTCCGTGCTCAGCCCGAAGCCGCAGGAATTGATGAAGCGCAGCAGCTTGAAGGACAGGGTGGGATCGTGCTTGAGGAAGGCCTCGATCTCGGCAACCTCCGCTTCCGTGCGCACCAGGTTCATGAGTCGGATCACCGAGTGCTGCGAAGCCTGCACGCTGCTGTCGCGCACCACGGTCGGCTGCGCGAACCAATGCCCCTGAAAGTAGCGCACGCCCATCTTGCGCAGCGCTTCATGCTGCTCGCCGTCGCGCACGTTCTGGGCCACGATCTCGGCCTTGGAGCGCTCGCGCGCCGCGCGCACCGTGCGCTCGATCCACTGCGCATCCAACTGCTGGAGGTCCAGCATGATGTAGGACACCAGGGGCAGCCAGCTCGCGTAGGCGGGCTGCAGCACGCGATGGTCCAGCGCCAGCCTGAAGCCGTCCTTGCGGGCCTTCAGAAGAATGTCGCGCCGGATGGCCACGCCCTCCTTGGTGAGGGGTTCGTCCTGCGGAATCTGCAGCACCGCCTTGTGCGGGTCGAGGATGTCGAGGTGACCGTCGGCCATGATCTCGAAGCTGCAATGGACGAACACGGTCTTGCTGCCCGCCAGTGCTTCCGAACCGGTCTCGGACAAGGCCTCGAAGAGCATGGCGTTGTCATTGGCTGCCGCGCGTGGACGCTCGAACAACGCATAGCCGACGATCTTGCGGCTGGCGTCCACGATGGCCTGTCGGGCGATGGCCGCGCTCGGCCGGTCGGTGCGGGTGTCGGCGGCGGTGACAGGGATTGTCATGGTGGTATCGGCAGCGAGGGAAAACCCGTCGGTTCAGTGTTTCTTCGGCCGTGCGACGCCGATCTTGAGCTGTGAGGGGGTGGGCGCGAGCAGCGAGCAGCCGGATGCGGCAATTGTTGGCAGCCGCGCGCACAGCCTGGAGCACATTCCGGCGGGCGGGTTGTCCTCATGCCGGCAGCCCGGTGTCCGCCTCGCGCTGGCGCATCCACCCCTGCAGCGCCTCACCTGGCATCGGCCGCGCGAAATGGAAGCCCTGGAACTCGTCGCAGCCAGCCTCGCGCAGCGCGTGGGCCTGCGCCGCATCCTCCACGCCCTCGGCCACCACGCGCAGGCCGAGTGTGTGGCCCAGGGCCACGATCGCGCGGACGATCGCCAGGTCGCTCGGGTCGTGCAGCAGGCGGCCGACGAAAGAGCGGTCGATCTTGAGCTTGTCGATGGGGAAGCGGTTGAGATAGTTCAGGCTCGAGTAGCCGGTTCCGAAGTCGTCGATCGCCAGCGACACGCCCAGGGCCTTGAGCGAGTGCAACTGCTCCAGGGTCTGGTCGGCATCCTCCATCAGCGTGGACTCGGTGAGTTCGAGCTCGATCTGGCCGGCCAGGACGCCATGGGTGTGCATGCACCGTTCGAGCAGTGCGACCAGGTCGCCGCTGCGCAGCTGGACTGCCGACAGGTTGATCGAGACCGGCCATTCGCCGAAGCCGCCCGCTCGCCACGCCGCGTGCTGGGCACAGGCCTGCCGGATGACCCAGGCACCGATGCCCTCGATGAGGCCGGCCTCCTCGGCGATCGGGATGAACTCCGATGGCGGCACCGGCCCCAGCTGGGCGCTGTTCCAGCGCAGCAGCGCTTCGGCGCCGACCGGACGGCCGGTCGCGGCGTCGACCCGGGGCTGGAAGTTCAGGCTCAGTTCGTCCCGCTCGATCGCGTGGCGAAGGAGGGATTCGATCTGTAGCCGGGCCTGGACACGGTCGTTCATGTCCGCGGTGAAAAAGCGGGCCATGTCGCGGCCTGCCGCCTTGCTCTGGTACATGGCGAGGTCGGCATGGCGCATCAGCTCGTCCAGGTCGCGCCCGTCCTGCGGATAGATCGCGATGCCCACGCTGCACGAGACATGCAATTCCATGTCGTCCACCGCATGCGGCAGGCGCACCAGCGGGATCAGGCGGCGTTCGACGATCCGCTGCACCTCGTCGCTGCCCGAGACGCCGTCCAGGATGATCACGAATTCGTCGCCGCCCAGGCGGCTGACCGTGTCCCCGGGGCGCACCGCTTCGGCGAGCCGCCGCGCCACCGAGCGCAGCAGCGCGTCCCCCACGTGGTGGCCGAGCGAGTCGTTGATGGTCTTGAAGCGGTCCAAGTCGATGAAGAGCACGCCGACCTGGCGGTTCAGCGGCTCGGCCCGCGCCAGCGCCCGGCCCAGCCGCTCCACGCACAACGAACGATTGGGCAGTTCGGTGAGGACGTCGTGCAGCGCCAGGAAGCGGATGCGCTCCTCGCTCTTCTTGCGGTCGCTGATGTCGATGGACGTGAAGATGTAGTGCGAGATCGAGTCCGGGCTGTTGCGCACCACACTGACCACCAGCCAGGCCGGGTACACGCTGCCGTTGCGCCGCCGCACCCGCACCTCGCCCTGCCAGGCGCTGCGCTGCGCCAGCTGCGGCCAGATGCGCGCCAGGGACTCGCCGTCGGGCGCCAGCATGCCCTCGGGGTGCTCGCCCACCAGATCGCGCAGCTCGTGGCCGGTCTGGCGGCACAGTGCGCGGTTCACGGTGAGGATGCGCTGCGACCCGTCGATGATCATGATGCCTTCGGACGACGCCTCGAAGACCTTGGCCCACAGCTCCAGGCGCTGCTCCATGAACTTCAGGTGGTTGATCGGCGTGAAGGTGGTGAGCACCGCATCGCGCCCCTGGTAGGTCAGGCGCCGCGCCGAGAGCACGGCCCACGACGGCTCGGCGCCACCGTGCCAGCGGACCTCGAACTCGTCCACCTCGCGCCGGTCCGCGAGCTGCTGGAAGAAGCGTGCACGCACCGCCGGCTCGAGTCCGCCGGCCCACGGGTCGCCGCTGCGCCCGCCCAGCCACTCCTGCGCGGCGGCGTTGGCGCTGAGCACCTCGTGGCCGGGCACCTGCGTGACCATGAGCGGGATCGGGATCGCCGCCACCAGGTCGCGCTGGGCCTCCGAGGCGCGGGCGCTGGCCGCCAGTTCCTGCTGGATCTGCCGCTCGCGGTCCAGCTGCGCCAGCATGTCGTTGAAGCCGACCACCAGCCGGCCGATCTCGTCGCCGCTGCTCCAGTCGGCGCGCAGGCTGTGGTCGCCGGTGCGCCGCACGGTCTCGACCACCGCGGACAGGCGGCGAAGCGGCAGCGAGATCTGCTGCGCCACGTAGAACACGGCGCTCAGGATGAGCATGAGCAGGAAGAGCGCCGTGCCCAGATGCAGCCACATGCGCGAGAAGAAGGCGCTCTCGCGCGCGCGCAGCATGTCCTGCAGCTCGGCGATCGTGGTGAGCCAGGCGGCGTCGAGCGCGGCGTAAAGGTCCTGGCGCACGGTGCCGAAGGCGGCCAGCGAAGGCGCGTCGGCGCCGCTGTCGAGGGAGCGCCGTGCCGCCTGCCGGAAGTCGTCGATGGCGGCGGCCAGGCGCTTGCGCGTCGGGTCGAAGCGCTCGGGCAGCGGGCGGCGTGCGGCGGCATAGGCTTCGGCGTAGTCGCTCGCCACCGCGGCAGCGACCGCGTCCAGGCGCCCTTCGAGGATGAAGTACTGCGTTCGCGACCGGCTGCGCCCGGCGTCGTCCTCGCCCAGGTCCTGCAGGCGGGCATCCATCGCCGCGCCCAGCTCCACCAGTTCGGGAAAGCGCAGCAGCACCAGCGACATGGTGTAGTAGCTGTCCAGGTCCGGGTCGAGGATCAGGTTGGATTGGTTGCCCACCCGGGTGACGAGTGCACGGCTGCGCTCGAGCGCCTCCTGCCGCGGCGCACGGGCGGCGGCGTCGCTGTCCGCGCGCTGCAACGCCGCGATCGCGGCGCGCAGGGCGGCACTCGGCGCGCTGCTCTCCATGCCGTCGCCGTGGGCCTGCTCGAGCGCCTCGAGCCGGCTCGGCACGGGCGGTGGCGCCGCCTGCCAGCCGCCCAGCGACAGAAGCACCGGGCGGAGGCCGTCGATGTAGGCGGTGCCCGCCATCTCCTTGCGCGCGAAGTCGATCGCGATGAATTTCTCGTTGATCAGGATGCCGCTGATGAAGATGACGGCGCTGAGGTCGAGCAGGTAGATCAACAGGAGCTTGCGGCCGACGCTGAGCCGCCCGAGCCGGTGTGCCACCAGGCTCAGCATGGCAGATGCCCGCGGGGTCGGTGCAGGCCGACGTCGATCGCTCGCATGCCGGATCTCCTCGTTCAGTCGAGCCGCTCGGCCCAATCGAGCGCCCGCACATGCGCTTGCACCATGCGGTCCCGCGGAATGGAATGACGCATCGCCAGGATCTCGATCAGGCCCTCATCGCCGCTCTCGCAGGCCTTGGCCATCGCCAGGTACGGTGCGAACGCGCCCGTGCCCTCCAGGACGGCAGCGCTCACCTCCCCCGGCAGGTTGACCAGCGACATGGCTTCGGGCAGCGGGACGTCGAGCAGCACGTCCAGCATCGAAAACATCCCCGCCACGAAGGCCAGCTCGGCCTCGGCCGGCGCCATGGTCTCGGCCGCCAGGAGCTCCATGACCCGGCCCCGGGTGATCGCCAGCGCTCCCGCCGCGGGGGGCAGGCTGTCCGAAGGCGTGCTGGCCAGCAGGATGGCCGTCCATCGGAACAGTCGCCGCATCCCGACCGTCATGACGGCGTGGCGGAAAGACGAGATTTCCAGATGGCGGCCGAAGCCCGACGTGTTGATGTATCTCAGCAGGCGGTACGAGAGCGTCGGCTCTCGCCGCAGCACGTCCTCGATCTCTTCCAGTTCCGCCTCGATGCGCACGAGGTTCATCAGCCTGAGCAGGGATGCGTGCGACGCCGCGGCGGCACGTGCCGTGCCATCGAGCGCCCGACGGGCGAACCACAAACCCTCGAAGAGCCGCACACCCGCGCTCGCGAGTCGATCGAATTCACGCCCGGTCCGCACGCCCGTCACGACCACCTGCTTCACGCCCTGACCATGCAATGCACGTGCCACCCCGGCGGCACGGTCCAGCTCGACCGCCGCCAGGGGCAGCAGTGCGAATGCAGCAAGCTCGACGAGGCGCGGGTCTTCAAGGAGCCAGCGCACATCGAAGGCCAGCCTGAAGCCTGCGCCACGCGCTGCGCGCAAGGAAGCGAGGTCGAAGGGCGGCCCGCCCGTCGGCCCCGCCGGCGACGGCACCATTTCGAGGACCACCTTGGCCGGGTCGAGCACGGCGGTGGGGCCGTCGGAGCGCGTCAGGTCGCCGCCATGGCAACGCAGGAAATTGGGGTGGCGCGACGGCGCCAGTCCACCGGAAGCATCCGGGAATTCGGGCATGAGCATCGGCGCGTCGCTGGCGACGGCCGGGCCGAAGGGCCCGTTGGCGGCCGGCCCCATCGGGCCGGCGGGCTGAACGAGGCGGTAGCCCGCGACGGCCACCCGCTCGTCCACCAGAAGACGGCGCGCGAACACTGTGCGAGCCGGGCCTGGTTCTTCGCTTGCTGGCCCTGTGGTGCGCGCTGCAACCGACATATCGTTTCCTCGGAGATTCGAAGCGCGATCGCGCCCCGTTCCATCAGTTATCGGCACCGCCTGTCGCCACTTGAGGCAGCACGCGCATCCACGCCGGGGAAACGGCGGCAGCAGCGCCGGAGGCCGGCACTTGCGGGGCCACGACTCCGCGGCGGTGTTCGCCCACCCGGTCGCTGGACAGATGCCGACACAGCCCCGCGGAGGCCGGTCGATAGAATTCGCAGCCCTTTTTCACGCACCGGGGTTGCATTTGTCCAACCGATTCGCCGTCCTCCCCCAGTACATCTACCCCAAGCAGGCGCTGACCTCGTTCGCGGGCTGGGTGGCGGGCAAGGAGCGCGGCTCGGTCACGACCTGGATCGTGCGCCGCTTCGTCGCCAAGTACGACGTCAACATGGCCGAGGCGGTCGAGAGCGACATCTCGCGCTACGCGAGCTTCAACGACTTCTTCACGCGGGCGCTCAAGCCCGGCGCGCGGCCGATCGCCGATGCGCCGCTGGTGTGTCCGGTCGATGGCGCGATCAGCCAGTTCGGCCCCATCGCGGGCGACCAGATCTTCCAGGCCAAGGGTCACGCGTACAGCACCACCGCGCTCGTGGGCGGCGACGCCGCGCTGGCCGCGCAGTTCAAGGACGGCAGCTTCGCCACGCTGTACCTGAGCCCACGCGACTACCACCGCATCCACATGCCCTGCGACGGGCGGCTCACGCGCATGGTCTACGTGCCGGGCGAGCTGTTCTCGGTCAACCCGACCACCGCGCGCGGCGTGCCCGGCCTCTTCGCGCGCAACGAGCGCGTGGTGTGCGTCTTCGAGTCCGAGCGCGGGCCCTTCGTGCTGGTGCTGGTGGGCGCGACCATCGTGGGCAGCATGGCGACGGTGTGGCACGGCGTCGTCAACCCGCCCCGCGGCGGCGAGGTGCGCGAATGGCGCTACGACGACCGCGAGATCGTGCTGAAGAAGGGCGAGGAGATGGGCCGCTTCCTCCTCGGCTCCACCGTGGTGATGCTGTTCCCGCGCCCGGCCCTGGTCTTCAACCCCGAGTGGGCGCCCGGACGGGCGATCCGCCTCGGCGAAGCGATGGCACAGGACGACGCACGCGCGTCAAGCCCGGCTGCTGAATTTTGAGGCTTTGGCGCCACAGACCGCACCGAAGCTGCGCGGACAGCTATGAAAGTTGTAGCATCGACAGGTCTGCGATATAGTCGCCGACCGTTTCGCGGCGCATCGGGTGCGCCTGCGCAACGGCCATAAACGACGTGGGCCGCCAGCAGCGACGCCCCTACGAGGAGAGCCTTCGATGAGTACCAAGGAAAACGCAGCCGTCAGCCAGTTGCTGGCGTTGCTCGAAGCCCGTTACGCACTGCGCGTGCTCTGGGCCTTGCGCGACGGACATGCGCAGACCTTCCGGCTGCTCCAGGACAGCGTCGGCGGCATCACCCCCAACACGCTCAACACCCGCATCAAGGAACTGCGCGAGGCCGGCATCGTGAGCCATGGCAGCGACGGCTACAGCCTCACGCTGAGCGGGCAGGACCTGCTCAAGCGCCTGTCGGACCTGCAGGCCTTCGCCGCCAAGTGGCAGGTCGGCCAGGTCAAGAAGGCGCCGGTGGTGGCGCCGCCCGTCAAGGTCGCCTGACACCTCGGCGGCCTGCCGCCAGCCCCTGATTCCTCTTCGCAACGCCGTGCCGCCCCCGGGCCGCGCGGCGTTCTCGCGTGGGCGCATGGTGCGCCCTCGTTAAACTGCGCGGCCCTCTCCGGCATGCCGCCTTCCGACGGCACCCGGCCCCCCTCCCTTCATTCCCACAAGGAGCTCCCATGCCCACCACCCCGTCCGGCCTGCAGTACGAAGACACCGTCGTCGGCAACGGCGACGAAGCCAAGTCCGGCCACCATGTGCACGTGCACTACACCGGCTGGCTCTACAACGACGGCCAGCAGGGCGCAAAGTTCGACTCCAGCCGCGACCGCGGCCAGCCCTTCGCCTTCTCGCTGGGCGCCGGCCAGGTCATCAAGGGCTGGGACGAAGGCGTCGCCGGCATGAAGATCGGTGGCCAGCGCACCCTGATCATTCCGGCCGCCCTGGGCTACGGCGCGCGCGGCGCCGGTGGCGTGATCCCGCCGAACGCGACCCTGAAGTTCGACGTCGAACTGCTCGACGCCCACTGAACGCTGGGGGCGCAGCAGCCGCCCCGCAACCGCGCAGGGCCGGCGCCCGCCCTGCGCGCCCCTTTTCTTCCCCTGACGTTGACCCTGTCCATCGGCCTGCGCACGGCCATTGGAAATTTCTTGCACCCGAACCGGAAGCCCTGCCTTGAAAAGGGGCTCCCGGGCCTCAGGTGCTGGCCAGCACTTTTTCCAACCCATCCCAAGACATGTCGGAGCCACAGAACAACCAGCCCGGAGCAGATGCGCTGAGCGGCGCGCCCAGCCCCGAAGAACTCGAAGCCGCCCTGGCGGCCAACACCGCCGATTCGCAGGCCGAACTGGCCGCGCTGCAGGCCAAGAACGCCGAACTGGCCGACCAGTACCTGCGGGCCCAGGCCGACGTGCAGAACGCACGCCGCCGCGCCGACGAGGAAGTCGCCAAGGCCCGCAAGTTCGCGCTCGAGTCCTTTGCCGAGAGCCTGCTGCCGGTGCTCGACAGCCTGGAGGCCGGCCTGGCCGTCAAGGACGCCACCCCCGAACAGATCCGCGAAGGCGCCGAAGCCACGCTGCGCCAGCTCAAGCAGGCGCTGGAGCGCAACAAGGTGGTCGAGGTGAACCCCGCCCCCGGCGCGAAGTTCGACCCGCACCAGCACCAGGCCATCTCGGTGGTGCCGGCCGACCAGGAACCGAACACCGTGGTCGGCGTGCTGCAGAAGGGCTACACCATCGCCGAGCGCGTGCTGCGCCCTGCCCTGGTGACCGTCACGGCGCCGAAGTAAGCCACACGCCGCCCACAGGAAATCCCCGCGCGGTCCCTTGAATCGCCCCGGGTTATCCACAAGTTCATCACAACATCATTTCTCGGAATCAGGAGCACAACACACCATGGCCAAGATCATCGGCATCGACCTGGGCACGACCAACTCGTGCGTGGCGATCATGGAGGGCAACAACACCCGCGTGATCGAGAACTCGGAAGGCGCGCGCACCACGCCTTCGATCATTGCGTACCAGGAAGACGGCGAAGTGCTGGTCGGCGCCTCGGCCAAGCGCCAGGCCGTGACCAACCCCAAGAACACGCTGTACGCCGTCAAGCGCCTGATCGGCCGCAAGTTCGAAGAGAAAGAGGTGCAGAAGGACATCGACCTGATGCCCTACAGCATCGTCAAGGCCGACAACGGCGACGCCTGGGTGGAAGTGCGCGGCAAGAAGCTGGCGCCCCCGCAGATCAGCGCCGAAGTGCTGCGCAAGATGAAGAAGACCGCCGAGGACTACCTGGGCGAGCCGGTGACGGAGGCCGTGATCACGGTGCCGGCGTACTTCAACGACAGCCAGCGCCAGGCCACCAAGGACGCCGGCCGCATCGCCGGCCTGGACGTCAAGCGCATCATCAACGAGCCGACCGCGGCCGCGCTGGCCTTCGGCCTGGACAAGCAGGACAAGGGCGACCGCAAGATCGCCGTCTATGACCTGGGCGGCGGCACCTTCGACGTGTCGATCATCGAGATCGCCGACGTCGACGGCGAGAAGCAGTTCGAGGTGCTGTCGACCAACGGCGACACCTTCCTGGGCGGCGAGGACTTCGACCAGCGCGTCATCGACTACATCATCAGCGAGTTCAAGAAGGAACAGGGCGTGGACCTGTCCAAGGACGTGCTCGCGCTGCAGCGCCTCAAGGAAGCGGCCGAGAAGGCCAAGATCGAGCTGTCGAACAGCGCCGCGACCGACATCAACCTGCCCTACATCACCGCCGATGCGAGCGGGCCGAAGCACCTGAACATCAAGCTGACCCGCGCCAAGCTGGAAAGCCTGGTCGAGGACCTGATCGAGCGCACCATCGCCCCCTGCCGCACGGCCATCAAGGACGCCGGCATCAGCGTGAGCGACATCAGCGACGTGATCCTGGTGGGCGGCCAGTCGCGCATGCCCAAGGTGCAGGAGAAGGTCAAGGAGTTCTTCGGCAAGGAGCCGCGCAAGGACGTGAACCCCGACGAGGCCGTGGCCGTTGGCGCCGCCATCCAGGGCCAGGTGCTGTCGGGCGACCGCAAGGACGTGCTGCTGCTGGACGTGACCCCGCTGTCGCTCGGCATCGAGACGATGGGCGGCGTGATGACCAAGATGATCACCAAGAACACCACGATCCCGACGAAGTTCGCACAGACCTTCTCGACGGCCGACGACAACCAGCCGGCGGTGACGATCAAGGTGTTCCAGGGCGAACGCGAGATCGCCTCGGGCAACAAGCTGCTGGGCGAGTTCAACCTCGAGGGCATCCCGCCGGCACCGCGCGGCACGCCGCAGATCGAGGTGAGCTTCGACATCGACGCCAACGGCATCCTGCACGTGGGCGCGAAGGACAAGGCCACCGGCAAGGAGAACAAGATCACCATCAAGGCCAACTCGGGCATCTCCGAGGAGGAGATCCAGAAGATGGTGAAGGACGCCGAGCTCAACGCCGCCGAGGACAAGAAGAAGGTCGAGGTCGCGCAGGCGCGCAACCAGGGCGAGGCCATGGTGCACAGCGTGAAGAAGTCGCTGGGCGAGCATGGCGACAAGCTGGACGCCGGCGAGAAGGACAAGATCGAGGCCGCGATCAAGGACCTGGAAGAAGCCCTCAAGGGCGAGGACAAGGCGGCGATCGAGTCCAAGACCGAGACCCTCATGACCGCGAGCCAGAAGCTGGGCGAGAAAATGTACGCGGACGCCCAGGCCGCCGCGGGAGCGGCAGGCGCGGCGGCCGGTGCGTCGGCAGGCCCGGAAGCTGCGAGCGCCCCGGCGGACGACAACGTCGTCGACGCCGAGGTGAAGGAAGTGAAGAAGGGCTGATTCCCCGGCCCCGATCCGAGGCTGGAGCACCTGAGGGCGCTCCGGCCTTTTTTGCTTCTTTCGCTTCTCCTACCCCGACGGCCCGCACCACGGACATCCGGACACCGCCATGGCAACCAAACGCGACTACTACGAGATCCTCGGCGTCCCCAAGAACGCCAGCGAGGATGAAATCAAGAAGGCCTACCGCAAGCTGGCCATGAAGTACCACCCCGACCGCAACCAGGGCGACGCGGGTGCGGCGGCGGAAGCCAAGTTCAAGGAGGCCAAGGAGGCCTACGAGATGCTGTCGGACGGCCAGAAGCGCGCGGCCTACGACCAGTACGGCCACGCGGGGGTCGACCCCAACATGCGCGGCGGCATGGGGCCGGAAGGCTTCGGCGGTTTCGCCGAGGCCTTCGGCGACATCTTCGGCGACGTCTTCGGCGGCGGCGGTCGGCGCGCGGGCGGCGGCCGCCAGGTCTTCCGCGGCGGCGACCTCAGCTACGCCATGGAGATCACGCTGGAAGAAGCGGCCGAGGGCAAGGACGCGCAGATCCGCATCCCGAGCTGGGACGACTGCGGCACCTGCCACGGCAGCGGCGCCAAGCCCGGCACCAAGCCCATCACCTGCACCACCTGCCACGGCGCCGGCGCGGTGCAGATGCGCCAGGGCTTCTTCAGCGTGCAGCAGACCTGCCCGCAGTGCCGCGGCACCGGCAAGATCATTCCCGAGCCGTGCGCCACCTGCCATGGCCAGGGCAAGATCAAGACCAACAAGACGCTGGAAGTGAAGATCCCGGCCGGCATCGACGACGGCATGCGCATCCGCAGCACCGGCAACGGCGAGCCCGGCACCAATGGCGGCCCGCCGGGCGATCTGTACATCGAGATCCGCATCCAGAAGCACGACACCTTCGAGCGCGATGGCGACGACCTGCACTGCGTGGTGCCGGTGAGCATCACCACGGCGGCGCTCGGCGGCGAGATCGAGGTGCCCACGCTCAAGGGCAGCGCCGCCATCGACATCCCCGACGGCACGCAGAGCGGCAAGCAGTTCCGCCTGCGTGGCAAGGGCATCAAGGGCGTGCGTTCCAGCTACCCGGGCGACCTGTACTGCCACGTGCGCGTCGAGACGCCGGTCAAGCTCACCGAGCATCAGCGCAAGCTGCTCAAGGAACTGGACGAGTCGCTCAAGAAAGGGGGCGACAAGCACAGCCCCAGCGACAAGGGCTGGCTCGACAAGGCCAAGGAGTTCTTCAGCTGAGGCCGGCGCCGGCCAGGACGCCACAGGGGCGCGATGCGAGCCGCATCGCGCCCTTTTTTTCTGGGCGCGCCCCGCCACGGTGGCCCGGCCCGGTTCGCTATCTTTTTTGTAGCATGTCACCCCCGCCGTGCGGGCGCGCCCGGCCCGTTCAACGTGCGAATTGATTTTTCCCCGGATCAATCAATTCGATCCCTGGCGCCGTCCTTTCCAGCCAAATTCGCCCGGGCTTATTTCGCGAGGGCAAATGCCGGACAACCGCGTAGGACGGCCGCACGTTATTAATAGCTTCCGCAAAGATATAAGAATTCAGCCGGGTAATTTCCGGCTGCGCAGCGCGATCGAATTGGCGCTCAATTCGGCAGCACAGTCCGGGTGCCACCGCAAGGCCGCGTGGCCGCCACGCGACAGATCGGGGCCGTCTCCCTGGGCGACGGACGAGCAGCTCAGCGGCTGCTCGAAGCCGCATGCGCGGCGTTTCAAAAATTCCTGCCCCCGAGAACTCACACGCAGCGCGGCTCTTTTGTAACCCGGCACAGCTTTTGCTGCGACATCAGGGTTCCGAACAGGAACTTTTTTGCAGGGTTGTTCTTCTTAATTTAAAAACAGCCCCAGACAGGAATTTCCTTGGTGCGTTCTTTGCTCTATGCTGAACAAACCAAAGTGCAAAAGGGAGTTTTTTCCGGGTCAAGCAAACTGGCATCACGGAGCACCTTCATGCGAACGATGCGGTATGCAGGCCACGGAGACCGGTGCCAGCTTTGTCGACTCGTTGGAGGTTACCCATGGATGTCATCAGCAACTTCACCGCCCGATACGAACGCACGCGTGAAGAGGTCCTGTCGCTGCAGGAGTACCTGGATGTCTGCAAGCGCGACGCCACCGCCTACGCCACGGCGGCGGAGCGGATGCTGAAGGCGATCGGCGAACCCGAACTCGTCGACACGCGCAACGACCCCCGGCTCTCGCGGATCTTCGCCAACAAGGTCATCAAGATCTACCCGGCCTTCCGCGAGTTCTACGGCATGGAGGACGCCATCGAGCAGGTGGTGTCGTACTTCCGTCATGCCGCCCAGGGCCTGGAGGAGAAGAAGCAGATCCTCTACCTGCTGGGCCCCGTGGGTGGCGGCAAGAGCTCCATCGCCGAACGGCTCAAGCAGCTCATGGAGCACGTGCCCTTCTATTCCATCCAGGGCTCGCCCGTGAACGAGTCGCCGCTGGGCCTGTTCAGTGCCGCCGAGGACGGCGAGATCCTCGAGAAGGAATACGGCATCCCGCGCCGCTACCTGCAGCGCATCCTCTCGCCCTGGGCGGTGAAGCGGCTGGAGGAATACGGTGGCGACATCCGCCAGTTCAAGGTGGTCAAGCGCTTCCCCTCGGTGCTGCGGCAGATCGCCGTGGCCAAGACCGAACCGGGCGACGAGAACAACCAGGACATCTCCTCCCTCGTGGGCAAGGTCGACATCCGCAAGCTCGAGACCTACGCGCAGGACGACCCCGACGCGTACGCCTACTCCGGCGGCCTGTGCCTGGCCAACCAGGGGCTGCTGGAGTTCGTGGAGATGTTCAAGGCCCCCATCAAGGTGCTGCACCCGCTGCTCACGGCCACGCAGGAAGGCAACTTCAAGGGCACCGAGGGCTTCGGGGCCATCCCCTTCGACGGCATCGTGCTCGCGCACAGCAACGAGAGCGAGTGGAAGGCCTTCCGCAACAACAAGAACAACGAGGCCTTCCTCGACCGCATCTACATCGTCAAGGTGCCCTACTGCCTGCGCGTGTCGGAAGAGATCAAGATCTACGACAAGCTGGTGCGCAACTCCTCGCTGGCCAAGGCGCCCTGCGCGCCCGGCACGCTGAAGATGATGGCGCAGTTCTCGGTGCTCACCCGCCTGAAGGAGCCGGAGAACTCCAACGTGTTCTCCAAGATGCAGGTGTACGACGGCGAGAACCTCAAGGACACCGACCCCAAGGCCAAGTCGATGCAGGAGTACCGCGACTATGCGGGGGTCGACGAGGGCATGAGCGGCGTCTCGACCCGCTTCGCCTTCAAGATCATCTCCAAGGTCTTCAACTTCGACAGTTCGGAGGTGGCGGCCAATCCGGTGCACCTGATGTATGTGCTGGAGCAGCAGATCGAGCGCGAGCAGTTCCCGGCCGAGACCGAGCAGAAGTTCGTCGGCTACATCAAGGAGCTGCTGGCGCCGCGCTACGCGGAGTTCATCGGCAAGGAGATCCAGACCGCCTACCTCGAGAGCTACTCCGAGTACGGCCAGAACATCTTCGACCGCTACGTGACCTATGCCGACTACTGGATCCAGGACCAGGAGTACCGCGACGTGGACACCGGCGAGGTCTTCGACCGCGCCGCGCTCAACGCCGAGCTCGAGAAGATCGAGAAGCCCGCCGGCATCGCCAACCCCAAGGACTTCCGCAACGAGATCGTGAACTTCGTGCTGCGCGCGCGGGCCGGCAACGCGGGCAACAACCCGGCGTGGACCAGCTACGAGAAGCTGCGCACGGTGATCGAGAAGAAGATGTTCTCGAACACCGAGGAGCTGCTGCCGGTCATCAGCTTCAACGCCAAGAGCAGCGCCGACGAGCAGAAGAAGCACGAGGACTTCGTCACGCGCATGGTCGAAAAGGGCTACACGGCCAAACAGGTGCGCCTGCTGTGCGAGTGGTATCTGCGCGTGCGCAAGTCATCCTGAGCCCCAACACCACGGGAGGTCCGACACCTTGGCCATCCTGCAACAGATCATCGACCGGCGGCTTTCGGGCAAGAACAAGTCCATCGGCAACCGCGAGCGCTTCCTGAGGCGATACCGCGGCCAGATCCGCGACGCGGTGCGCAAGGCCGTGAGCGGCCGCAACATCCGCGAACTGGAACAGGGCGAGGACGTCACGCTGCCCCGGCGCGACGTGTCCGAGCCCACCTTCGGCCATGCGGCCGGCGGCAACCGCGAGTACGTGCACCCGGGCAACCAGGAGTTCGTCAAAGGCGACCGCATCGAGCGGCCCAAGGGCCAGGCCGGCGGCGGCTCCGGCAGCGGCGAGGCCGGCGACGGCGGCGAGGGCGAGGACGATTTCGTCTTCCGCCTCACGCGCGAGGAGTTCATGCAGGTCTTCTTCGAGGACCTGGCACTCCCCCATCTGGTGCGTACGCAGCTCGCCGAGGTGCCCGAGTGGAAGAGCCACCGTGCCGGCTTCACCAGCGACGGCACGCCCAACAACCTGCACGTGGTGCGCTCGATGCGCGGCGCCCTCGCCCGCCGCATCGCCCTGGGCGGCGACGCGCGCAAGGAACTGCGCCGGCTGGAAGCCCACCTGCTGCAGCTGCGCGCGCATCCGCAGGCCGATTCGGCGCTGATCCAGAAGGAGATTCGCGACACCGAGCTGCAGATCGAGGAGCTCAGGCGCACGGCCCGCCATGTGCCCTACATCGACCCCATCGACCTGCGCTACCGCAACCGCGTGCGCACGCCGGTGCCCAGCGCCAAGGCCGTGATGTTCTGCCTCATGGACGTGTCGGGCTCGATGGACGAGGCGCGCAAGGACATGTCCAAGCGCTTCTTCATGCTGCTGTACCTCTTCCTCACGCGCCACTACGAGAAGATCGACCTGGTCTTCCTGCGTCACCACACGCAGGCGCAGGAAGTGAGCGAGGACGAGTTCTTCCACGCCACCGAGACCGGCGGCACCGTGGTGTCGAGCGCGCTGGTGCTGATGCGCGACATCATCCGCGCCCGCTACCCCAGCGGCGAATGGAACATCTACGGCGCCCAGGCCAGCGACGGCGACAACTGGCACCAGGACAGCGGCCGCTGCCGCGAGCTGCTCGACGAGACCATCCTCCCCGCCTGCCGCTACTACGCCTACGTGCAGGTGGCCGAGGCGGAGCAGAACCTGTGGCAGGAATACACGCAGCTGGTCGGCATCCGTCCCAACTTCGCGATGCGCAAGGTCTCGAGCGCGCAGGACATCTACCCGGTCTTTCGCGACCTGTTCAAGAAGGAAGGGGTGCCCGCATGACCGAGCTTGCCGCCCCCGTCTTCGAGCGCGAAGCGCAGCGCCTGCCCAGTCCCTCGGACTGGAGCTTCGAGCTGATCGAGACCTACCACGGCGAGATCGCGAAGACCGCCAAGGCCTACGGCCTGGACACCTACCCCAACCAGCTCGAGATCATCACCGCCGAGCAGATGATGGACGCCTACGCCAGCGTGGGCATGCCGGTCATCTACCGCCACTGGTCCTACGGCAAGCAGTTCATCAGCACCGAGAAGAACTACCGCCGCGGCCACATGGGCCTGGCCTACGAGATCGTCATCAACTCCGACCCCTGCATCAGCTACCTGATGGAGGAGAACACGATGGCGATGCAGGCGCTGGTGATCGCGCATGCGGCCTACGGCCACAACAGCTTCTTCAAGGGCAACTACCTGTTCCGCATGTGGACCGACGCGTCGTCGATCATCGACTACCTCGTCTATGCGCGGAACTACATCGCCGAGTGCGAGGAGCGCCACGGCGTCGACGCGGTCGAGGAGCTGCTGGACTCCTGCCACGCGCTGATGAACTACGGCGTGGACCGGTACCGCCGACCGCAGAAGCGCTCGCTCGCGCAGGAGATCGCGCGGCGCGAGGAGCGCGAGCGGCACCTGCAGCAGCAGGTCAACGACCTCTGGCGCACCGTGCCGCGCGGCAACATGGCGGCGGCCGAGGCCGCCGGGGCCAAGCGCTTCCCGCCCGAGCCGCAGGAGAACCTGCTGTACTTCATCGAGAAGAACGCCGCGCTGCTGGAGCCCTGGCAGCGCGAGGTGGTGCGCATCGTGCGCAAGATCGCCCAGTACTTCTACCCGCAGCGCCAGACGCAGGTCATGAACGAGGGCTGGGCCACCTTCTGGCACTACACCCTGCTCAACACGCTGTACGACCGCGGCCTGCTGGCCGACGGCTTCATGATGGAGTGGCTCGCCTCGCACACCGCGGTGGTGTTCCAGCCGCCGGTGGGCCACCGCGCCTACAGCGGCATCAACCCCTATGCGCTGGGCTTCGCGATGTACACCGACCTGCGCCGCATCTGCGAGAAGCCGACCGAGGAGGACCGCCGCTGGTTCCCCGACATCGCCGGCAGCCCCTGGCTCAAGACGCTCGACTACGCGATGCGGAACTTCAAGGACGAGAGCTTCGTCGGCCAGTTCCTCAGCCCCAAGGTGATGCGCGACTTCCGCATGTTCGCGATCCGCGACGACGAGGACGAGTCCGAGCTCGAGGTGTCGGCCATCCACGACGACGGCGGCTACCGCGCGCTGCGCGAGTCGCTCTCGCGCCAGTACGACATCGGCAACCGCGAGCCCGACATCCAGGTGTGGAACGTGGACCTGCGCGGCGACCGTTCTCTGACCTTGCGCCACACGCAGCGGCACAACCGGCCGCTGCACGACGACACGCCCGAGGTGCTCAAGCACGTGGCCCGCCTGTGGGGATTCGACGTGCACCTCGAAAGCGTCGACGGCCAGGGCCGCACGAGCTATCGCAAGACGGTCAGTCCCAAGCGCGGCTGAACCGCCGCCGGCCCCTCAGGGGCCGGGTCCGCGCGTCGGGTGGAGGTGCCGGGGCGGCAGCAGCGGGCCCTGGGCGGCGGCGATGTGCTTTTCACCGGCCAGGAGGCGCACCATGCGCTGCACGCGCTGGCCGGCCATCTGCGTGTGGGCCACCAGCGTGCGCCACTCCTCCAGCAGCACGGCGGGCGAGGAATCGTGCGAAGTGCGCAGCAAGGTCTGGGAGACGTCGACCAGCGCCGCCGCGGCCGCCAGGCCTGCGGTCAGCGCCTCATGGGCCGGCGCGCCCTGCTGGATGCCCGAGGGCGTGCCGCTCACGGTCCGTGCCAGCACGCTCTCGATGGCGAGCAGTGCGCGTTCGAGCGCGGCACGTTCGGAAGGTGGCAGGGGCATGGATCGGCTGGATGCGCCGGACCACGGCTGGAACCGTGCGACATCGAGCGCTGAATTCCAATTCTGACACCTTTAGAAACAATCATTTCCAAATAAGTCACACTTAGCCCGAGTGCGTTCAGCCCCGCGGGTCGGTCATTCGCGCGCGCTCCTCCAGTGCCCGCTGCCGCACGTGGCAGCCCTCGAGGTGGTCGTTGACCAGCCCCATGGCCTGCATGAAGGCGTAGACGGTGGTGGGCCCGACGAAACTCCATCCGCGCTTCTTCAGGTCCTTGGACATCGCGATGGATTCGGGCGATGTCGTGGCCGCCTGCAGCGCCGCCAGCGTCATGCGTTTCGGGCGGCTCGCCCGGTCGGGCTCGAAGCCCCAGGCGTAACGCGCGAGCGAGCCGAACTCCTCGCGCAGCTTCAGCACCTGTTTCGCGTTGTTGATCGCCGATTCGATCTTGCCCCGGTGGCGCACGATGCCCGCATCGCCCAGCAGCCGCGCCACGTCCTTCTCGCCGAAGCGCGCCATGCGCTCGGCGTCGAAGTTCGCGAAAGCGGCACGAAAGGCCTCGCGCTTGTTGAGGATCGTGAGCCAGCTCAGGCCGGACTGGAAGCCCTCGAGGCAGAGCTTCTCGAACAGCCGCCGCTCGTCGGTGACGGGAAAGCCCCATTCGTGGTCGTGGTAGTGCCGGTAGGCCGGCGAGGCGGCGCACCAGCGGCAGCGCCATGCGCCGTCCTCGCCCGCCAGCAGGCCTTCCGGCGGTGCGGCTTCGGCCCGGCTCATGCAGCGGCCCGGCGGTACTGCGTCCACGCAGCCTCGGTGGGCGTGGTGCCGGCACCGGGCAGTTGCGGCAGGCGGAAGTGGCCGTCGACCACCTCGGCCGGCTCGGTGAAGCAGTCCTTGATCCACGGGATGTACTCCAGCACCTCGCAGGCCGGGTGCGCATAGCTCAGGTGCACGTGCACCTGGCTCATGTCGCCCGCATGCGGCGCCACCGGCAGGCGGAAGGCATGCGCGGCCTCGCAGACCTGGATCACCTCGGTGAGGCCGCCCATGCGCGTGCAGTCGGGCTGCACCCAGTGGATCGCCTGCTGCGCGAAGAACTCGCTGAAGGCGTCGGCCGTGTACAGCTGCTCGCCCAGCGCGACCGGGATGTGCGTGCTGCGCGCCAGCTGCGCATGGCCCTTCACGTCGTCGTGCCACAGGGGCTCCTCGAACCAGAAGACGTCGAAGGGCGCCGCGCCGCGGCAGAAGCGCAGGCAGCTCGCCAGGTCCCATTTGCCGTTGCCGTCGACGGCCAGCGTCACGTCGGGGCCGATGGCCTCGCGCACGGCGGCCAGGCGGCGCAGGTCGCGCTCCACCGTGGAGCCGACCTTGATCTTGATGCCGGTGAAGCCCTGTCCCACCGCCCGACGCGCGCCTTCGACCAGCTTGTCGTCGGCGATGCTGAGCCAGCCGATGTCGGTGTTGTAGGCGCGGACCTTCTCGCGCACCTGGCCGCCCAGCAGCTTCCACAGCGGCACGTCGGCGGCCTTGGCCTTGAGGTCCCACAGCGCGACGTCGATGGCCGCGAGCGACAGCGTCGTGATGCCCGCTCGCCCGATCCACTGCAGTGCCGGATCGCGCGCCAGCTTGCGCCACAGCCGGTGCACGTCGTTCGCGTCCTCGCCCACCAGCAGCGGCGCGTGGCAGGTCTCGATGCAACGCGTGATGAGCTGGTCGCTCGGCAGGTGCGCGTGCGTGCCGGTGAAGCCATAGCCCGACAGGCCGTCCTCGGTGTCGATCTTCGCGCCCACCACGCCCCAGTGCGTGATGGTGTGCGTGCTGTCGGCGATCTGCGAACCCGTGACGGGCACGTGCAGGATGAAGGGGGTGACCGAGCTGATCTTCACAGGCGTCTCCGTTGCTATATTTTTCATAGCTGCTTGCGCCCGTGCCACGGGCGCTGCAGGCCGATTCTCTTCAAGCGCCGTGCGCGGGCTCAGCCCGACACCTGCACCAGCGCCTCGATCGCGAGCGGGTAGCCCTTCACGCCCAGCCCGACGATGATGCCGCGCGCCGCCGGCGAGATGTACGAGTGGTGGCGGAACTCCTCGCGCGCGTGCACGTTGGAGATGTGCAGCTCGATCAGCGGCACGCTCGCGCCCTTGATGGCGTCGTGCAGCGCGATCGAGGTGTGGGTGTAGGCGCCCGGGTTCATCACCACGCCGAGCATCGTGCCCGCCGCCACCTCGCGCCCGGCCTCGTGGATCCAGTCGATGAGCTGGCCTTCCCAGTTGGACTGCCGGCATTCGATCTCGACACCGAGGCGGCCCCCGGCTTCCTGGCACATGCGCTCGACATCGGCCAGCGTTTCGTGCCCGTACTGCGCAGGCTCGCGGGTGCCGAGCAGGTTGAGGTTGGGGCCGTTGAGGACGAGGATCTTTTTCATGCGGAGGACTCGGGATGCGGGTCGGGCATCTTAGAACGCGGCGCGCTTGCCAATACTCCCCCCGGGTATACACTGGCCCGCATGCCGCACTCCCCCGCCGAGAAGAAGAAAGCGTTGCTGCGCGTGCGCCGCATCCGCGGCCAGGCCGACGCGCTGGAGCGCGCGCTGGAAGCGGGTGCCGAATGCGGCGCCGTGCTGCAGCAGCTCGCGGCGATCCGCGGCGCCGTCAACGGGCTGATGTCGGAGGTGCTCGAATCGCACATCCGCGAGGAGTTCGGCCCGCCTTCCGACAGCGACCCGCGCCACGCCGAGCGCGTGCGCGACATGACGTCCCTGGTCCGCACCTACCTCCGCTGACCGTTCACATCCAACACCGAGGAATCCTACCCATGAAATCCCGCGCCGCCGTCGCCTTCAAGGCCGGAGAACCCCTGCAGATCGTCGAGATCGACGTCGCCCCGCCGAAGAAGGGCGAGGTGCTCATCCGGATCACCCACACCGGCGTGTGCCACACCGACGCCTTCACGCTGAGCGGCGACGACCCCGAAGGCCTGTTCCCCGCGGTGCTGGGCCACGAGGGCGCGGGCATCGTCGTCGAGTGCGGAGAGGGCGTGACCAGCGTGAAGCCCGGCGACCACGTCATCCCGCTGTACACCGCCGAGTGCGGCCAGTGCCTGTTCTGCAAGAGCGGCAAGACCAACCTGTGCGTGGCCGTGCGCGCGACGCAGGGCAAGGGCGTGATGCCCGACGGCACCAGCCGCTTCAGCTACAACGGCCAGCCGGTGTACCACTACATGGGCTGCTCCACCTTCAGCGAATACACGGTCGTCGCCGAGGTGTCTCTCGCCAAGATCAACCCCGACGCCAACCCCGAGCAGGTCTGCCTGCTGGGCTGCGGCGTGACCACGGGCCTGGGCGCCGTCAAGAACACGGCCAAGGTGCAGGAAGGCGATTCGGTCGCCGTCTTCGGCCTCGGCGGCATCGGGCTGGCGGTGATCCAGGGCGCCAAGCTGGCCAAGGCGGGCCGCATCATCGCCATCGACACCAACCCCTCGAAGTTCGAGCTGGCCAAGACCTTCGGCGCCACCGACTGCATCAACCCGAAGGACTTCGACAAGCCGATCCAACAGGTCATCGTCGAGATGACGACCTGGGGCGTGGACCATTCCTTCGAATGCATCGGCAACGTCAACGTGATGCGCGCCGCGCTCGAATGCGCGCACCGCGGCTGGGGCCAGTCGGTCATCATCGGCGTGGCCGGCGCGGGCCAGGAAATCTCCACCCGCCCCTTCCAGCTCGTCACGGGCCGCAAGTGGCTGGGCACCGCCTTCGGCGGCGTCAAGGGCCGCTCGCAGCTGCCGGGCATGGTCGAGGACGCCATGAAGGGCGACATCCAGCTCGCGCCCTTCGTCACCCACACCATGCCGCTCACCGGCATCAACGAGGCCTTCGACCTGATGCACGAGGGCAAGTCCATCCGCTCCGTGGTGCATTACTGATGGCGCACACTCGGCGCCCATGACCAGCTCCAGCGCCATCGCCCCCTCCCTCGGCAGCCTGCACCGCGTTCGCGCGGGCGTGCTCGACGTCGCCTTCTGCGAAAGCGGGCCGGCCGACGGCACGCCGGTGCTGCTGATGCACGGCTTTCCGTACGACGTGCATGCGTACGCCGAGGTGGCGCCGCGGCTCGCGGCACAGGGCTGTCGCGTCATCGTGCCCTTCCTGCGCGGCTACGGACCGACCGGCTTCGTCGATGCCGCCACGCCGCGCTCGGGCGAGCAGGCAGCCCTGGGCGCCGACCTGCTCGCGCTGCTCGACGCGCTGGCCATCCCGCGCGCGGTCCTGGCGGGCTACGACTGGGGCGGGCGCGCCTGCTGCGTCGTCGCGGCGCTGTGGCCCGAGCGCTGCATGGGCCTGGTGTCCCTCAACAGCTACAACATCCAGCACATCGCCTCCGCGATGACGCCGGCGGCGCCCGAGAACGAGCTGCGCTACTGGTACCAGTACTACTTCCATGGCGAGCGCGGCCGCGCCGGGCTGCAGGCGAACCGCGCCGAACTGTGCGAGCTGCTGTGGCGCCTGTGGTCACCCACCTGGCGCTTCGACGCGGCCACCTACGCGCGCACCGCCGCGGCCTTCGACAACCCGGACTTCGTCGATGTGGTGATCCACTCGTACCGCCACCGCTTCGGCCTGGTGCCGGGCGATCCGGCCGTCGCGGGCATCGAGTCACGACTCGCGCTGCAGCCCCCCATCACCGTGCCGGCCATCACCCTGGACGGCGCCGACGACGGCGTGATGCCCATCGGCGGCAGCGCGGCGCATGCCCATCACTTCACCGGCCCGCACGTGCACCGCGTGGTGCCCGGCGCCGGCCACAACCTGCCGCAGGAGCAACCCGAGGCCTTCGCCCGGGCCCTGCTCGACCTGCTGCGGCCCGAGACCCTCGACCTGCCATGAGCGACACCGCCGCCCCTTTCCAGACCCTCTCGTCGCACGCCTGCTTCGGCGGCACGCAGCATTTCTTCTCGCACGATTCGCGCGAGATCGGACTGCCGATGCGCTTTTCCGTCTACCTGCCGCCACAGGCCGCGCAGCGCCCGGTGCCGGCCCTGGTGTACCTGGCAGGCCTGACCTGCAACGAGGAGACCTTCGCGATCAAGGCCGGCGCGCAGCGGCTGGCGGCCGAGCACGGCATCGCCCTCGTCGCGCCCGACACGAGCCCGCGCGGCCCCGCGGTCGAGCAACTGCCCGGCGCCACCGAGAGCTGGGACTTCGGCATCGCCGCGGGCTTCTACCTCGACGCCACCGCCGAACCCTGGGCCAGGCACTTCCGCATGGAAAGCTGGATCGTGCAGGAGCTGCTGCCCCTGCTGGCGCAGCAGCTGCCGATCGACGCCCGGCGCATCGGTCTCTTCGGCCATTCGATGGGCGGGCACGGCGCGCTGACGCTGGCGCTGCGGCACCCGGGGCGCTTCGCATCGCTGTCGGCTTTCGCGCCCATCTGCGCGCCCAGCGAGTGCCCGTGGGGCGAGAAGGCCTTCGGCCGCTACTTCGGCACTTCGGAAGAGGCGCGCGCGCTGTGGCTGGCGCACGACGCCACGGCGCTCATGCAGTCGCAGACCGCTGCGCCCTACCCCGACGGCATCCTGGTCGACCAGGGCCTGGCCGACAAATTCCTGGCCGAGCAGCTGCACCCGGAGCGCCTCGAAGCCGCCTGCGCCGCCGCGGGCCAGGCGCTCACGCTGCGCCGCCACGCCGGCTACGACCACGGCTACTACTTCATCCAGAGCTTCATGGCCGACCACTTCGCGCACCACGCGCGCACGCTGTGCCGCTGATTGCTATCGATTTCATAGCTGCTCGCGCTCACCGGCCGGGGGCCGCGGGCATTTTTTGCTTGTGAATCGCATGGCGCTCGCCGACTCCGACCGCTTGCAGCTGCATCCGTGGAGCGGCCACCGGGCGGAGCAGGTCGCACTCGCCGGCATCTGGCGCCGGGCCTGGTGCGCGGCACAGGGCCACGGCGCCCCGCACATCGAGCCCATCGGGCACTGGCTGGCACGGGTACAGGCCGAGTTCGTGGGCCCGGCCGAGGTCCACGTCGCCGAGCGTGGCGGCCAGCTGCTCGCCTTCATGGTGATGCTGCCGGATCGGGCCTATGTGGCGCAGCTGTACGTCGACCCGCATCGGCACGGCCAGGGCCTCGGCCGGCGCCTGCTCGACGCGGCCTGCCGGCGCATGCCGGCCGGCTGGCGCCTGCATGTGGCCACGGCCAACGCGATGGGCCAACGCTTCTACGAGCGCTATGGCCTCGCGCGCGGCGCGGTCGATCGCCACCCGGCCACCGGCCGGGAGCGCGTCGCGTTCAACTGGCACCCCCCTGCCGACGGGGCAGCCGACGCATGAGCGAGAACCCGCCCGCCTCCCCGAAGCCCACCGCGCCTGCCCCGCGCCGTCGTCCCACCGCGCCCGCCGTCCCCACGCGCGACGAGATCGCGCTGCTGCCGCTCTTCGACGGCCTGCCGCTGGACGCGATCACCCTCGTGCGCACCCCGGACGATGCGGCACGCGCGCGCGATGCGTTGCTGGCCGCCGGCGTGTGCGGCTTCGACACCGAATCGAAACCCACCTTCCGCAAGGACGAGGTCAACACCGGCCCGCACGTGCTGCAGTTCGCCACGCGCGAGCAGGCCTGGCTGTTCCAGCTGATGCGCGCCGACTGCCTGCCCGTGGCGGCCGAACTGCTGGCGTCGCCGGCCCTGGTGAAGGTGGGCTTCGGCCTGGACACCGACCGCACGCTCGTTCGCAACCGGCTCGCGGTCGAACCCGCCGCCGTGATCGACCTCGACCACGAATTCCGCCGCCGCGGCCACCGCCAGTCGGTCGGCGTGAAGAGCGCCGTCGCCCTGGTCTTCGGGCAGCGCTTCGTCAAGTCGCGCAAGGCCACCACCTCCAACTGGGCCGCGGCGCGGCTGAGCGAGGCGCAGCTGCGCTACGCGGCCAACGACGCGTACGCGGCGCTGCGGGTGTACGAGGCGCTGGGCCTCACGCCGCCCGCACCGCGTTGAGCTGCGGCGCCACGGTTCGGCGGCGGTCCGTTACCCGAAGCGGTGTCGATGCCAGTCGCCAATCGCGACAGCCGCGCAGGGACGCCGGCAACGGGCACCGACGCGCGCCCGGCACCCTCGGCACAATGGCCCCGTCCCGTTGAAAGGAAAGCAAGACACCATGAGCGACAGCAAGAGCGATTTCGGCCTCATCGGCCTGGCCGTGATGGGCCAGAACCTGGTGTTGAACGTGGAAAGCCGCGGCTTCCAGGTCAGCGTCTACAACCGCACCGCCAGCGTCACCGATGCCTTCGTGGCCAGGAACCCCGGCAAGAAGCTGGTCGGCTGCGACACGCTCGAGGCCTTCGTGCAGAGCCTGGCCAGCCCCCGAAAGATCATGGTGATGGTCAAGGCCGGCGCGCCGGTCGACCAGGTGATCGAACAACTGATTCCGCTCTTGGAGAAGGACGACATCGTCATCGACGGCGGCAACAGCCTCTACACCGACACCGAGCGGCGCGACGCCTACCTGTCGGGCAAGGGCCTGCGCTTCATCGGCGCCGGCGTGTCGGGCGGCGAGGAAGGCGCGCGCAAGGGCCCGGCGATCATGCCCGGCGGTCCCGCGTCCACCTGGGAGGTGATGAAGCCGATCTTCGAGAGCATCGCCGCCAAGGTCGACGGCCAGCCCTGCGTGATCCACATCGGGCCCGGCGGCGCGGGTCACTACGTGAAGATGATCCACAACGGCATCGAGTACGGCGACATGCAGCTCATCTGCGAGGCCTACGCGCTGTTCAAGGCGGCGGGCTTCACGACCGACGAGATGGCGGCCGTCTTCAACCAGTGGAACGAAGGCGACCTGCAGAGCTACCTGATTCAGATCACCGGCAAGGCGCTGGAGCAGAAGGACCCGGAGACCGGCAAGCCGCTGGTCGACGTGATCCTCGACAAGGCGGGCCAGAAGGGCACCGGCCAGTGGACATTGATCAACGCGGCCGAACAGGCCGTGGTGATCAGCACCATCAATGCCGCCGTGGAGGCGCGCGTGCTTTCGTCGCAGAAGAAGCAGCGCGTGGCTGCCAGCAGCGTGCTGCAGGGCCCGACGCCCGCCCTGTCGCTGGAGAAGAAGGCGCTGGTCGACAAGGTGCACGACGCGCTCTATGCCTCCAAGGTCATCAGCTACACCCAGGGCTTCGACCTGATCAAGACGATGGGCGAGAAGCGCCAATGGGGGCTGGACCTGGGTGGCATCGCGTCGATCTGGCGCGGCGGCTGCATCATCCGCGCGCGCTTCCTCAACCGCATCACCGAGGCCTACCGCGGCGACGCGTCGCTCGCCAACCTGATGCTCGCGCCCTTCTTCAAGGAGCTGCTCAACCGCACGCAGCAGAACTGGCGCGAGGTGGTGGCCCTGGCCGTGAGCAACGGCATCCCGGTGCCGGCCTTCAGCGCGTCGCTCGCCTATTACGACAGCTACCGCTCGGCCCGCCTGCCGGCCAACCTGCTGCAGGCGCAGCGCGACTTCTTCGGCGCCCACACCTACGAGCGCCTCGACAAGCCCGAAGGCCAGTTCTTCCACACGGAATGGCCCGAGGTGATCGAGTAAGGCCGCGCAGCGTCAGGCCGATTTGCCGCGGCCACGCCCGGACTTGCGCGCCCCGCCGGCCGTGCCGCGCGGCGCGGGCGCCGGCGCCGCTGCGGCCGCCTGCATCTGCTCCAGGGCCGCGAGCGCGTCCACCCGCGCCATGAAGCGGTGCAGGCAGCCGGGCGCGACCTCGCGCATGAGCGTGAGCGAGCGGTGCAGCAGGTGCTGCGAATTGAGCGGTCCCGGGTTCTCGGGCAATGCATCCACCGACTGCGAGAGGCGCCGCTCGGCGCTCAGGCCGGCCCAGACGCGGCGGACGTGCGCGAGCACCTTCGGCTCGGGCATGGCGGCGAGGCCCGCGCCCGGTGGGCTGGGCAGGGGCGCTTCGCCGCGCGCCGCTGCCTGAGCGGCGAGCCGCGCCGTCAACGCGCCGAGCCCACCGTCCTGAACGTCGACCGCCTGCGGTGCTGCAGCGGCTACGGCCGGCGGCTCGAACTCGGCCACCAAGGCGCGAATCCGGACATCGATGCGCGCTCGTGCCTCGCCCTGGTGAAGCGCCGCGCGCCGCGCCATCGCAGCCACGAGGCCGAAGCGCAGCGGCTGCGCGACGTCGGCGCCGGCCTGGCGCAGGCGTTCGAGCGCGGGTGCGTGCTCCTCAGCCACGGGTCGGCGCACCGGGCTTGGCGGGACGGGGCGTCGGCGCCATCTCGACGCGGCGGTTGCGCGCGCGCCCTTCCGCTTCGGCGTTGGAGGCGACGGCCTGCTCCGAGCCGAAGGCGGCGGCGAACACCGACGAGGACGGCACGCCCTCCTCGATCAGCGCGCGCGTCACGGTGAGGGCGCGCTGCGCCGACAGCTCCCAGTTGTCGGCGAAGGGCTTGTTGCCACCGCGCACCTGGCGGTCGTCGGTGAAGCCGCTCACCATGAGGATGTCGTCGCGCGCCTTCAGGTAGGCAGTCAGCGGCGCCGCCAGGCCCTTGAGCAGTTGCCGGCCCTCGGGCTGCAGCTCGGCCGAGTTGAGCGCGAACAGCACGCTGCCGCTGATGCCGATGCGACCGTCGGTCAGCGTCACGCGCCCGGCGGCGAGCGGGCCGGCCAGGGCTTCTTCGAGCGTCTTGCGGCGCTGCACCTCGGCCTGGCGTTGCTGCGTCTCGGTCTCCAGCTTTGCGGCGAGTTCGAGCTGCACGCCCAGCGCACAGACGAGGATCAGCACGAAGGCGCCAAGCAGCCCGGCCATCAGGTCGCCGAAGACGGCCCAGACCGGCACGTCGGATTCGACGCCGGTCTCGATGTCGATCGCGTCCTGGTGCATCAGGCCTCGCTGTCGGCGGTGGCGTTGGTGGCGGCGGGTTCGACGCGCGCCGGCGGCCGTGCCGCGAGCTGCTGCAGGTCGTCGAGGATCTGCTTTTGCGACAGGATGCTCAGGTCCACCACTTCGCGTGCCTGCGCGACGTAGTAGGCCAGCTGCTCGTCGCTGCGCGCCATGCTCTTGTCCAGCGCACCCTCGATGCGCTGCAGGCTGCCGGTGAGGCGCTCGCTGGCCGAACCGAAGTGCTCGACCGCGGCACCGAAGGCCTCGCCCAGGCTCGCGACCTCGACGGCACTGCCCGTGACCTGCGCCGACACCGCCGCCAGGCGCTCGCCCTGCGCATCGACCGTCGCCGCGAAGCGACTGCCCTGCGCGTCGACGGCTTCGGCAAAGCGCTCGCCGGCGCGCTGCAGCACCTCGGACGAGGCGCTCACCAGCGCGTCGATGGCCGCGCGCTGCTCGGTGGAGGCATGGTTCACGGCATCGAGCAGCGTGGCCAGCGTGTCGAGGATGCGGGTGCGCTCCTCCAGCATGGCGTTGTCGCGCACCATGCTGTCGGACAGCTTCTGGCGCAATTCGGCAATGACTTCGGCGGCCGCGCGGGGCGCCTCGGCCGCCGTTTCGACCAGGCGGCCGATCTCGGCGATGGTGCCTTGCGCATGGGCTTCGGTCTGCGCCGAGATGTCGCGTGCGGTGCGTGCCAGCGTGTCGCAGATCTCGGCCTGCTGCCGCGCGGTCTGCGCACCGGCTTCCTGCCAGCTCGCCTTCAGGCCATCGGCCAGCTGGGCCAGCGACTGCGTCCAGGCGTCCAGGCGCTGCGTGTCGCGCGCGGCCAGCGTGGTCTGCAGTTCGGCGTGCGCGCGGTCGACGGTCTGCAGCAGCGCGGCGGCCTGCTCGCCGAAGCCGCCGGCCGCGGCGGCCAGGGCCTGCTCGTTGCGCGCCGCCAGCTGCTCGCCGGCGACGCGCTGCGCATCGAGCGCCTCGCTCCAGCGCTGCGAAAGCTGGCCGGCGATGCCGTCCAGGCGCGCCGCCACGCCGTCGACCAGCGCTTCGGAGCGCTGCCCGAACTGCTCGGTGGCGGCATCGACTGCCGTGCGGTGCTCTGCGGCGGCGCCGTCGACGCTGCGCAGCAGTGCGGCTGCCTGCTGCTCGAAGCTGGCCGCCGCCTGGCCCAGCGCCTCGCGCGTGTGCAGGGCCAGCGTCTCGCTGGTTTCGCGCTGCTGGTCCAGCGCGCCGCCCCAGGCCTGCGACAGGCGCTCGGCCGTGCCGTCCAGCCGCTGGGCCACGCCGTCGACGAGCGCTGCGGAGCGCTGGTCGAAGCGTTCGGCCACGCCGGCCAGCATGTCGCGCAATTCGGCGGCCAGCGCCTGGCTGCCGCGCTGGTGGGTGTCGAGTGCGCCCTGCCAGGTCTGGGCCACGCCGGCGGTGGTGCGCTCGAAGCCGCTCGTCAGCCCATCGAGCTGGCGCTGGACCGACTGGCCCAGCGTGTCGTGCAGCGCGCCGGTCTCGCGCGCGATCTGCGCCATGGTGGCCTCGACCACGGGCTGGATGGCCGCGGCCGCGGTCTTCGCGCTGTCGGTGAGGCTGCGGGTGAGCGACCGGTCCACCGATTCGGCCAGCGCGGTGTAGGCGCCGGCAGCCTGCGCATGGAACTCGGTCTGACCCGCGGCCAGCCGCTGGGCCAGCGCGTCGTGCTGCTGTTCCATGCGTTCCATCAGCGTCTGCAGGCGCTCTACGATCTGCGGCATGGCCTGCGCCTGCTGCTCCATGAGCCGGAATCCCTGCTCGCGCTGATGCGCGGCCGAGAAGGGCCGCAGCGTGGTCGCGATGTGCGCATCGAGCGCCAGCGCGGCCTGCGCCCGCTCGCGCCGGTACAGCGCCGACACCAGCCCCAGCATGGCGGACGCCGCCACGCCCGCCACCGAGGTGCCGAAGGCCAGGCCCAGCCCCTGCACCGGCTGCGACAGGGCCGAGCGCATGGCCTGCAGGTCGGTCGTGCCGGCAAGCGCGGCGCCGGTGCCGTTGAGCGTGACCACCATGCCGAGGAAGGTGCCCAGCATGCCCAGCAGCACCAGCAGGCCGGCCAGGTAGGGCGTCATGGCCGGACCGGGCAGCGCCGCGCGCTGGCCTTCGATGCGCAGGCGCACCGCCGGCCGCAGCGAGGGGTGCAGCGTCTCGAGCCAGGCGGGCAGGCTGGCCGGCGGCGTGCCGAGCGCGGCCACGGCCTGCCGGAGCGTGGCGGTCGCCTGACGGAAGCGGTGCAGCTCCAGCGCTCCCATGACGTAGAAGGCAGCGATGACCAGCGTCACGGCCAGCGCGAGCAAGTGGCTGCCGAGGTAGCCGGCGCCGACCCAGGCGATCACGGCCAGGCCGGCGAGGAATGCGAGAGGAGAAAGGAATCTAGGCATGCGTGAGGGGGGAGCCCACAGCGGGCTGGCGAAGCGCTTCGAGCAGCGCGTCGACCGGTTGAAATCGGAAGTCCAGTTCGGCCAGCAGCAAGGCCTGCATGTCCTGGCAGAAGGCGTCGAGCCAGGCGGTGGCGGGCGGCGGCGGCTCGGCGCGCGATTCGGCCAGGGCAACGGCCTCGGCCGCGGCGCTGCGCAGCCGCTTGAAGTGCGCCTCCAGCGTGGCGGGCACCGTGGCCAGCAAGGTGCGCTCGCGCGCGTCGAGCACCTGGCTGAGCACCGCCTCGACCGCGGCCAGTCGCGCCGCCTGGGGCGAACGCGCGGCCAGCCGGCCGCGCAGGCGCGCGCACAGCGCGTCGACACCGGCTTCCATCGCCTGCTGCCGCGTGAGGTAGCGCTGGCGGTAGGGCGCGAAATCCGTCGCCGGCGGCGCGGGCGTCTCGCCGGGCAGCAACTGGCGTGGCGCGCGGCCGGGCGCGGCGCTGAGCACGTTGTCGTCGCGGATCGATCGGGCCAGGGCCTGGCGCAGCGCGGCGCACTCGCGCGCGTCCGCATCGGCGGCGGGCCGCAGTCCCTGCGAGGGCGCCTGCGCTGCAGGCGCATTGAGCACCGCCGACAGCGAGATCGCGTCCGTCCAGCCCAGCCAAAGGCTCAGGCGCTCGACGAAGGGCAACGGCGCCGCCGGCATGGCCGCGGCGCGTGTGCCTTCGGCCTCGCGCAGCCGCCCGAGGAGGCGGATCAGCGGCGAGTCGGCAAAAGCTGTGCGCGTGGTCACGTGGACGTCCTGGGGATGCTCTTCACGAATCGAGCGAGCCTGTGGTTGTACGGATCGGGATGGGATGCAAGGCGAAAAACGCAGCAATAGCTGGCTATTGCGAGGCTTTTCAACGCCGCAGACCGCCCGAGTCCGTGCAAGCGCAGGCCGCGGGCATTTGTGAAGAGCATCCCGGCTCCCCAGAAAAAACCGGGCAGTTTAACTGCCGGCCCCTCGTGCGCCCGGGTCCGGCGGCCGTGCGCAGGTGGTGCGGGCGACGACGAATTCGATGCATAGAATCGGGCTCCGACGCCCGCCCCGCCTGTGCAAGCAGCTATCAATTCCGTAGCACCCGAGCCCCTGTCCACCATGCGCATCGACCACATCGCCCTCTGGACCGACGACCTCGCGCGCTGCACCCGCTTCTACGTGGAGTACTTCGGCGCGCAGGCCGGCGCGGGCTACGAGAACAAGGCCAAGGGCTTCCGATCCTGTTTCCTGAGCTTCGACGGCGGCGCGCGCATCGAGGCCATGAGCACCGACACCCTCGCGCCGCAACGCGCGGAGCCGGGCGCCCAGCGCATGGGCTGGACGCACCTGGCCATCGCGCTGGGCTCGGAAGCGGCGGTCGACGCCCTCACGGCCCGGCTGCGCGGCGACGGTTTTCCCGTGCTCGACGGCCCGCGCCGCACCGGCGACGGCTACTACGAGAGCGTGGTGCTCGACCCCGACGGCAACCGCGTCGAGATCACGGCCTGAGCCCTCCCATGCCACGCTGGCTGCTCCCCCTGGGCACGCACGCCGCCACGCTGGCGGTGGGCCTGGGCATCGGCACGGCGCTCGGCATCTACTGGCTGCCGATCCTCACGGCGCCGACGCCGCCTGCGTCGGCGGCGCTGGCGAGCGCCGAGGCCGAGGCGCTGTACCGCGGCCGCTTCCGGCGCGACCTGAAGGACAGCGACTGGCTGCACTGGGGCGAAGGCGAAGTCCTGGTGGGCGCGCGCAGCATCGCCCTGCGCGGAAAGCTCGCGCCCGGGCCGGACTACAAGCTGTACCTCTCGCCGGCCTTCGTCGAGACCGAGGCCGACTTCCTGCGCCACAAGCCCTCGATGCGGCGCGTGGGGGACGTGAAGACCTTCGAGAACTTCCTGGTGGCGGTGCCCGAGGGCCTGGACGTGCGCCGCTTCACCACCGTCGTGGTGTGGTGCGAAACCTTCGGCCAATTCATCACTGCCGCACGCTACCGGAGCGCCGAATGAGCCAGTTCACCGATGCCCTGCCCGAACTCTTCGAGTCGCTCGGCCGCGTGACCATCAAGCGCATGTTCGGCGGCGCCGGCCTGTGGCACGACGGCCTGATGTGCGCCCTGGTCGTGCGCGACACGCTCTACCTCAAGACCGACGAAACGACGCGGCCCTTCTTCGATGCGCTGGAGCTCCCGGCCTTCAGCTACGAGCGCGGCGGCAAGGTGATGGAGACCTCGTACCGCCAGCCGCCCGAGACGGTTTTCGAGGATCGGCAGGAGGCCGCACTGTGGGTGCGCCGCGCCTACGAGGCGGCCCTGCGCGTGGCCAATGCCAGGCCGGTGCGCGCGGCCCCGCGCAGGAAGGCACCGACGAAGAAGAAGCCCGTGGCGCGCAAGACCGCCGGACGCTAGAGCACCGCAGCTCCAGCGCCGAGGCGGCCACCGGCGCCGGGCGCAGCCTCAGAACAGGCTGCCCTGCCCCTGCGCACCCGGCGGCCGGAAGGCCGTGAGGTCGTGCGCGATGCGCTCGCGGTTGAAGCCCAGGCGCTGCACGGTCTTCGCGAACCGCTGGCCGATCAGCTCGGACCACAGGCCGCTGCCCTTCATGCGAGTGGCGAAGTCGGCGTCGTAGTCCTTGCCGCCGCGCATCTCGCGGATGCGGGCCATGATGCGCGGCGCGCGCTGCGGGTAGTGCAGCTCGAGCCATTCCTTGAAGAGCGGCGCCACCTCCCAGGGCAGGCGGATCACCGTGTAGAAGGCCGAGCGCGCACCGGCCTCCCACGCCGCCTCCAGCACCTGCTCCATGTCTTCGGTGACGAAGGGGATCTGCGGCGCCACGCTCACGCCCACGGGCACGCCCGCCTCGGCCAGGGTGCGGATGGTGCGCAGGCGCCGGTGCGGTGCGGCGGCACGAGGCTCGAGCTTGCGGGCCAGCTCGCCGTCGAGCGTGGTCACGGTCACGTACACCGCCGCCAGGCGTTGCGCGGCCATCGGCGCGATGAGGTCCAGGTCGTGTTCGACGGCGCTGGACTTGGTCACCAGCGCGAAGGGGTGCCTCGCCTCCTGCAGCACCTCGATCACGGAACGTGTGAGCCTGAGCTCGCGCTCGATCGGCTGGTAGCAGTCGGTGGCGGTGCCGATGGCGATCTCGGCCGGCCGGTAGGCGCGCTGTCCGATCTCCCGGCGCAGCACCTCGGCGACGTTGCGCTTGGCGATGAGCTTGGTCTCGAAGTCCAGCCCCGGCGACAGGTTGAGGTAGCTGTGCGTGGGCCGCGCGAAGCAGTAGATGCAGCCGTGCTCGCAGCCGCGGTAGGGATTGAGCGAACGCTCGAAAGGGATGTCGGGCGAATCGTTGTGGCTCAGCACCGACTTCACGTCCTCGAAGCGCACCTCGGTCTGCAGCGGTGCGGCCTCCGACGCGCCTTGCACCTCTTCGTCCATCGTGCCCCAGCCGTCGTCGAAGTCGTCGCGCACGTCCTTCTCGAAGCGGTGCGCGAGCCGCGAGGCCGCGCCGCGGCCCTTGATCGCGTGCAGGGGGATGTGGGCGTCGGCCATGAAAACACTGTACATAAAAACAGTATTCGCCGATGAAAACTTTTCTCAGCAAAGGTTCGCCGCCAACAATTTCTTTGTTGACAGAAATTTCGAAAACGATAAGCTCCAAGCCATGGAACTGACCGAACTGCAACGCAAGTTCGTCCTGCACTGGGGCGAAATGGGCTCGATGTGGGGCGTCAACCGCACCGTCTCGCAGATCCACGCCCTGCTCTTCGTGCACGGCAAGCCCCTGCATGCCGAGGAACTGTCGGAGACGCTCAACGTCGCCCGCTCCAACGTGAGCAACAGCCTGAAGGAACTGCAGGCCTGGAACCTGGTGCGCGTGACGCACATGCTGGGCGACCGGCGCGACTACTTCGAGACCAGCGTCGACGTGTGGGAGCTGTTCCGCACCGTCGTGCGCGAGCGCAAGGAGCGCGAGTTCGACCCCACCACCCGCATGCTGCGCGAGATCGTCGCCCACCCCGACTTCGCCCGCGAACCGGCCGACGCCCAGGACCGCATCCGCGCCACGATGGAACTCATGGGCAAGCTGGGCGCGTGGGCCGACGAGATGCTGCGGCTGTCGCCCGGCACGCTCGACAAAGTGCTGAGCCTGGGCGCAAGCGTCCAGCGCTTCGTGCGTGGCGACGCCGCGGGGGCGCCTGCGGAGGCCCGCAAGCCCGGGGAAGATGACCATTTGCAGGGCGGCCTGCCGATGATCTGAAGCGCCGTGTTTTTTTTGCCTCAATATTTCTGTTTTGACTGAAATTTCGAAAGCATCAACCATGCACAGTCGTCACATGCCCGTCTACCCCGTCACTCTCTACTACGACGGCAGCTGCCGCCTGTGCAGCGGCGAAATGCGCAACCTGCGCGTCCGCGACACCGCGGGCCGCCTTGCCTTCGTCGACTGCTCGCCCGAGGACTTCACCGGCGGCCCGGCACCACGTGCCGCGCTGATGACCACGATCCACGCCGTCGACGCGGCGGGCCACGTGTACACCGGCATCGAGAGCTTCCGCGAGGCCCATGCGGCGGTCGGGCTGCCGATCGTCAGCGCCCTGCTGGGCCTGCCCGGCATTTCGCACGCCGCCGCGCGCGCCTACCCGCTGCTCGCACGCCATCGCCGGCGGCTCCCGGCCTGGCTCGTCGAACCCTTCCTCGATCGCGCAGCACGCCGTGCCGCCCGGCACGCCGACTCGTGCCGCGACGGCGCCTGCACCCTGCCCGGCCGCGCGGGCAGCGAGGGAGGCCGGTGATGCGCACGAATTTCATGCCGAATCAGGCCGCAGCGCCCGCCCCGCTTGCGCGAGCAGCTATCGATTCCATAGCAGACAACGCCATCACCCCGCGTGACACGCAGGACTACTTCACCGAGGTGGCGCACGACTACCGCGCCTGGAGCCCGGCCTACAACATGCACTTCGGCTATTGGCGCGCCGGGCTCAACCCGCTGCGGCGCGAGTCGATGCTCGACGCGATGAACCACGTGGTGGGCGACGCGCTGCGCATCGACGGCAGACAGCCTGCCTGCGTGGTCGACCTGGGCTGCGGCGCCGGCGCCACCACGCGCGCGCTGCTGCAGCGCTGGCCGCGGCTGCATGCGGTGACGGTGACCAACGTGCCCGTGCAGAACGGCATCGCCCGCCGGCTCGACGCCGCCGCCGGCGTGGCGGAGCGCGCCGTGCACCTGGAAGCCGACTTCACCCGCACCGGCCTGCCGGCCGCACAGGCCGACGGCGCCTGGGCGGTGGAGAGCGCCTGCTACGCGCCGGGCACCGACAAGCGCGCCTTCTGCCGCGAGGCGGCGCGCCTGCTCAAGCCCGGCGCGCGGCTGGTGGTGCTCGACGGTTTTCTTCTGCGCGAGCGTCCGGGCCGGCTGGCGGGCTGGCTGCACCGCCTGTGGGCCGACAGCTGGGCCGTGCCCACCCTGGCGCAGCGTGACGACTTCCTGGCTGCGCTGCGTGCCGAAGGCTTCGAGGACGTGCGCTTCCGCTCGCTGCGCTGGCGCATCGCGCCCAGCGCGCTGCACGTGCCCTTCCTGGCCACGCGCTTCGCGATCGCCGAGCTGTGGAAGGCACGCGGCCGGCTCACGCCCTGGCGGCGCAAGCACATCGTGGCCAGCTACTGCGCGCTGGCGCTGGGCCTCTTCTGGCGCGACTTCGACTACGGCCTGGTCACGGCCGTGCGGCGCAGCGATGCGAGGGTGCCGGCATGAACGACGAGACCACACGTCCCTCGGCCCTGCCGCCGGCACCGGTCGCGGCCGACACCGCGGTGCCGCCGGCCGCCAACCTGCCCTTCTCGGGCTGGGTCCCGCTGCTGGTGGGCGCGGGCGTGGCCTTCGTGATCCGGCTGCTCTTCTGGGGTGCGCCGGGCCAACGCTTCTCGGCCATGCTCGGTGCGTTCATCTACCTGGCGCCTGCGGTGTGCGGCGCGGTCACCGTGTACGCCGCCGAGCGCATCCGCCGCCGCAGCATCGGCTACTACCTCTGGGCGCCCTGGGTGGCGACGGCACTGTTCGTCGCCGGCACGCTGGTGGTCTTCATCGAAGGGATCATCTGCGCCATCGTCATCGTCCCGCTCTTCGCGGTGATGGGCAGCCTGGGCGGGCTGGCGATGGGCCTGGTGTGCCGCATCACGAACTGGCCGAAGCAGGCGGTCTATTCCTTCGCCTTGCTGCCCCTGGCGCTGGGCGCGCTCGAGCCGATGATGCCCAACCCCGACCGGTTCTCGTCCACCACCCGCAGCGTCTTCATCGCCGCCCCGGCCGACACGGTGTGGCACGAACTGAACAACGCCCGCGACATCCGCCCGGCCGAGATCGGTGGCGCCTGGGCCTGGCGCATCGGCGTGCCAATGCCGGTGGAGGGCGTGACCCGGGAAGGCCCCGAAGGCCGCGTGCGCGAGGTGCGCTGGCAGAAGAACGTGCACTTCGAGGAGGTAGTGGCCGAATGGTCGCCGCCGCATCGCCTGCGCTGGACCTACCGCTTCTCGCCCGACTCCTTCCCGAAGGGCGCGCTGGACGACCACGTGCTGATCGGCGGCCACTACTTCGATCTGCGCGAGACCACCTACACGCTGACGCCGCGCGCAGGCGGCACCGATCTGCGCATCGACGTCGCCTGGCGCGTCAGCACCCGCTTCAACTGGTACGCGGACCGCGTCGCACACTTCCTCCTGGGCGATTTCTCCGAGCACATCCTCGGCCTGTACAAGGCCCGTGCGGAACGGGCGACGATCGCGGGATGACGCACACACCCGTCTTCCAGGACGTGCTCGGCAACGCCGACTGGCAGCGGCTGGGCGCGGTGGTGCGGCGCCACTACGGCCTGCGCCCGTACTCCGACGACCGCATGACCGTGCGCGGCCGCATGGACGAGGTCTGGCGCGCACGCTGGGCCGCGCTGCTGATGCCGGCCGGCGGCCTCTTCGGTACGCTGGTGCCGCATACCGGCCGCGACGTGCCGATCGAAGTGCACTACCGCTGCCAGCCGCAGGACGCCGCCCTGTACTGGGACCGCTGCTTCCACTTCCCGGGCCGGCCGGTGTTCCACTTCCGCTCGCACATGACGGTGGCCGATGCCGCACGCCACGAGGTCGTCGAGTGGGTGCGCTTCGGGCTCGGCCTGCGCCTGCGCGTCACGGCCGAGGACGGCGCGCTGGTCTTCCGCGATCTGGGCACTGTGTGGCGCCTGGGTCGGTGGCACCTGCCGCTGCCGCTGCACCTGCTGCTGGGCCGTGCCCATGTGGAGGAACGCCCCGTGGCAGGCGACGAGGGCGCCTTCACGATGAAGATGGCCATCCGCCATCCGCTGTGGGGCGAGGTGTTCCGCTACAGCGGGCGCTTCCGGCTGGACTGACGGCGGCTCACTTGCCGACTAGCTGCGTGAGCCGGTCGGCCTCGAAGCCGCTCTCGCGCGCGGCCTCGGCCGGCACGCAGTCGCCGCGCGGCACGCGCACGCGCTCGGACAGCGCCTCCAGCGCCTGCCACAGCAGCGCGATCTGCTGCTCCTGATTGGCGGCGTTGTCGATCAGGCCGCGCATCGCCTGGCTCAGCGGGTCGTCGTCGGGCGTGATGCCGTAGGCCGAGAAGCGCGGGGCGGCCATCGCGGCGTCGCCTGCGTGCGCAGCGTCTCCCTTCGGCAGGATGATCCGCGCCGGGATGCCCACCGCGGTCGCGCCCGCGGGCACCGGCTTGAGGACCACCGCGTTGGAGCCGATCTTGGCACCGTCCCCCACGGTGAATCCGCCCAGCACCTTGGCGCCCGCGCTCACCACCACGTCGCGGCCCAACGTGGGGTGCCGCTTGGTGCCCTTGTAGAGCGAGGTGCCGCCCAGGGTCACGCCCTGGTAGATGGTGCAGCCGTCGCCGATCTCGGCGGTCTCGCCCACCACCACGCCCATGGCATGGTCGAAGAAGACCCGCTCGCCCAGCTTGGCGCCGGGGTGGATCTCGATGCCCGTGAGCCAGCGCGAGGCCTGCGAGATCGCGCGTCCCACCCAGCGCAGCCGGTGGGTCCAGCACCAGTGCGCCGCCCGGTGCAGGACCACCGCATGCAGGCCGGGATAGAGCGTGAGCACCTCCCAGGCACTGCGTGCAGCCGGGTCCCGCTCGAGGATGCAGCGGATGTCGGAGCGCAGGCGGCTGAACATGATGGATGTTCTGGCTATGAGCAAATGGGCTGGCGAGTCTAAGGGCGGGTCCGCGCGCCCATCGGCCGCTGCGCGGGAGACCTTGCTCGCGGTGCGCCCGTTCCGCGCTTCAGCGCCGCCGCGTGTCCGCCATCGCCTTGGCGATGCCGCGCAGGATGTGGATCTCCTCCGGCGTAGGCTGCGCGCGGTTGAAGAGCTGCGTGAGCCTCGGCATCAGCTTCTTCGGCGCGGCCGGGTCGAGGAAACCGATCTCGACCAGCGAGCGCTCCCAGTGCTCGAGCATGCCGGCCAGCGCCGCGGCGTCCGCCGCCGGCGGCACCGGCGTCGCGTCCTTCACCTCGAAGCCGCCCAGCGCCTGCCGCCATTCGTAGGCGATCAGCTGGATCGCAGCGCCGAGGTTGAGCGAGCCGAAGGCCGGATCGGTGGGAATCGACAGGGCGACGTGGCACCGGTACACGTCCTCGTTGCGCATGCCGAAGCGCTCCGAGCCGAAGAGCAGCCCCACGTGCTGCGGCGTGCCGGCCGCCACCAGCGATTCGAAATGCGGCCGCGGCGCCCGCGTGGGTGGGCCGAAGTCGCGCGGCACCATCGCGGTGGCGCACAAGTGCGTGAGCCCGTCCAGCGCCTCGTCCAGCGTGTCGACGATGCGCGCCTTCTCCAGCACGTCGAGGGCGCCGCTGGCGCGCTGGATGGTCTCTTCGCGCCGCAGCACGTTGGGCCAGCGCGGCGCCACCAGCACGAGATCGTCGAAGCCCATGGTGCGCATCGCGCGCGCGGCCGCGCCCACGTTGCCGGCATGGCTGGTCTGGATCAGGATGAAGCGGGTGCGCATGGGGGGCTGCGGGGAGCGGAGGGCCGAATCGGTAAAATCGCGGATTCTCGCCGCCCGCATCGCCGGCCCGGCGCGCCCGCTCTTCCAGCCAGTCCACGAACCAGCGCCACCCGCGGCGCGGTTCCGCCCACTCGAAAATCCATGTCGTCCAACCTGCACCCCATGCTCAACGTGGCCATCAAGGCCGCACGCGCCGCCGGCGCCATCATCAACCGCGCGGCGCTCGACGTCGAAGCCGTGCGCGTGTCGCAAAAGCAGGTGAACGACTTCGTGACCGAGGTGGACCACGCGAGCGAGGCCGCGATCATCGACACGCTGCTCACGGCCTACCCCGGCCACGGCATCCTGGCCGAGGAATCGGGCACCGAGCGCGGCGCCAAGGATTCCGAATTCGTCTGGATCATCGATCCGCTGGACGGCACCACCAACTTCATCCACGGCTTTCCCGTCTACTGCGTGTCGATCGCGCTCGCGGTGCGCGGCAAGGTCGAGCAGGCCGTGGTGTACGACCCCACGCGCAACGACCTCTTCACCGCCTCGCGCGGGCGCGGCGCCTTCCTCAACGAGCGGCGCATCCGCGTGTCCAAGCGCACGCGGCTCGAAGAGAGCCTGATCTCCACCGGCTTCCCCTTCCGCGCGGGCGACAACTTCAAGCAGTACTTGGCCATCATGGCCGACCTGATGCCGCGCGCAGCCGGCCTGCGCCGCCCCGGCGCCGCCGCGCTGGACCTGGCCTACGTCGCCGCCGGTTTCGCCGAGGCCTTCTTCGAGAACGGCCTGAACCCCTGGGACGTGGCCGCGGGCTCGCTGCTCGTGACGGAGGCCGGCGGCCTGATCAGCAATTTCACCGGCGAGGGCGAGTACCTCGACCAGCGCGAGGTGCTGGCCGGCGCGCCGCGCATCTATGGCCAGCTGGTGCCCATCTTGTCCAAGTACAGCAAGTTCGCCGGCGTCGATGCCAAGCTCGCCGCCAGCGAACGCATCCGCGCGACCGACCCCACGCGCCAGGCGGCCGGCGGCGGCGACGACGTCTATGCACGGTCCACGGTCGAGTTGAGCCCGGCGGCGCCCGACACCGAATCCGCACCCGCGTCGGCCCCGGCGCCCGCGCGCAAGATGATCCGCGCCAAGCGCCCGACCGACACCCCCGCCGCCGGCGGCGACACCGCACCCGGCACCGCCAGCGAGTGATCGCCAGCGGCCCGCTCAGCCACCTCTCGCAGCGCACGCGCTCGGCGCTGCGCATGCTGCTGAGCGCCGACGTGGCCTGCGGCCTGTCGGTCGCGCTGGGCCTGCTGCTGATCTCGGGCGGCGTGCACCTGTGGCTGGGCGCGCTGGCCGGTGCCGCGGCCGCCACCGGCGTCATCGTCGCCAGCCCGCCCGACCGGCCCGGCCCGCGCCGCGGCAAGCTGCGGCAGATGCTGCCGGCGCCGCTGCTGGGCCTGCCCCTGTTCTTCGCGGTGCAGATGCTGCACCACGCGCCGTGGCGCCTGGGCCTGCTGCTGGTACCCGCGACCTTCCTCGCCTTCCTGGCCATGGCCTGGGGTAAGCGCGGCATCCCGATCGCGATCGCGGTGATGCTCGCCATGGTGTTCTCGCTCGCCACGCCGCCGCCCGAGGGCCTGCACCAGGCGCTGGTGCGCACGCTGCACATGGCGCTGGGCGCGGGCCTGTACGTGGTCTACGCGACGCTGGCCAACCTCGCGCTCAATGCGCGCTACCGCGTGCAGATGATGGCCGACCTGCTGCTGTCGGTGTCGGCGCTGATGCGCACGCAGGCGCGCCAGTTCCGCGCGCCCGACGAGTCGGACGACGTGCGCGAGATCGCCGCCCCGCTGCTGGGCCAGCTGCTGCGCGAGCAGGCCGCGCTGGCCGACCAGCTGCAGTCCACGCGCGACCTGGTGCTGGAGTCGCCGCGCACCGAACGGCGCCAGCGCCTGGCCGGCATGCTGATGACGGTGCTCGAGATGCGCGACCACCTGCTGGCCAGCGAACTCGACCTCGAATCGCTGCGCAGCCACCCGCGCCATGCCTCGGCACTCAAGGCGATCCGCGGCGTGCTCGAGGCGGTGGCCGACGACGTCGAGCACCTGGCCGACGCGCTCTTCCTGTTCCGCCGGCCGGCCGCCATCATCGACCGCCGCCCGGAACTGGCCGCCATCCGCTCGCAGCACGAAGAGGCGCACGAAGAAAGCAACCGTCCCGGCCCCTCGGCCGCCATGCTGGCGCGCGGCCTGGCCAGCCGCCTGGGCCACCTCAACGACGAGGCGGTACGCCTTGCGGGCCTGGCACGCGGCGAGGTGGCGCCCGACCTGGCCGTGGTGCGCGCCAACTGGCAGATGTTCGTCAGCCCCACCGACTGGTCGATCCGGCCCTTCCTGGCGCTGTGGCGCTGGGACGCGCCGCCGCTGCGCCACGCCATCCGCGCCGCGCTGGCGCTGGCCGCGGGCTACCTGATCGCGGTGGCCATGCCTTGGGGCTCGCACGACTACTGGATCCTGCTGACCATCGTGGTCGTGCTGCGCGGCAGCCTGGCGCAGACGCTGGAGCGCCGCAACCAGCGCGTGGCCGGCACGCTGTTCGGCTGCGTGCTGGCGGTGGCGCTGCTGTCCTCGCACCCGGGCCCGCTGGAACTGCTCATCGTCATGACGCTGGCGCAGGCGGTGGCGCACGGCTTCGCGGTGCGCAAGTACACGGTCACTGCCGTCGGCGCCACCGTGCTGGGCCTGGTGCAGGCCCACATGCTCTTCGCCGGGGCGAGCCCGACCTTCGCGCTGCTGGAGCGCATCGGCGACACGCTCATCGGCGCCTCGCTGGCCTGGGCCTTCTGCTACGTGCTGCCCTCGTGGGAGCGCACGCAGATCCCGGCGCTGGTCACGCGCACGCTGGCCGCGCAGGCGCGCCACGCCCGGCTGGCGCTGGCCCTGGGCCAGCTGCAGTCGGTCGACAGCAGCCCCGAACTCGAATGGCGCCTGGCGCGGCGCGAGGCCTTCGACAGCCTGTCGGCGCTGGTGCAGGCCACGCAGCGCTCGCTGTCGGAACCGCGCGCCGTGCGCCCGCCGCTGGAACCCCTGCAGCGCCTGCAGGCGCACAGCTACCAGCTGCTGGCGCAGCTCAGCGCCGTGAAGTCGATGCTGGTGCTGCGGCGCGACCGCCTCACGCTGGCGACGATCGAAGGGCCGCTGGCGCGCGGCGCCGCCCGTATCGAGGCGGTGATCGGCGCGGCCGCCGCCGGCCGCATGTCGGACGTCGACGACACGCTCGCGCCGCCCTCGCTGCCTGCGGGGCCGATCCCCTTGCCCGATCCTTTCGACAACGACGTCAGTCCCTGGCTGCTGCGCCGCCTCGACCTGGCCATCGGCCTGGCGACGCAGCTGCAGGCCGACGCGGCACGCATCGTGCAGACGATGGCGGCCGAGTCGCCGACACCCCAGGCCTCCGCGGCCTGATCCGCTCCGCCAACCGGGCCGCCCGCCTGGTGGCGGCCCTGTCGTTCCGGCCCTTGCGGCCGCATCACCGGAGAACCCATTGAGTTTCGACACGGTCCTCGCCCATCCCTGGTTCCACACCTGGCTGGCCGCCCTGGTCGCCATCGTCGCGGCCTCGGCCGTCCACCGCATCGCGCAGGCGGTCTTTGCCCGCGTCACGCGTCCAATGCCCCTGATCCACGCGATGGTGCTGGCGGTGCGCACGCCCGCCGCCTTCGTGCTGCCGCTGATCGCGCTGCAGGGCGTGTGGCAGGCCGCGCCCGACGACCTGCACTTCATCGGCCGCGTGCGCCACCTCAACGGCCTGCTGCTCATCGCCTGCATGACCTGGCTGGTGGTGCGGCTGATCCGCGGCTTCGCCAACGGCATCATCGCGGCGCATCCGGTGGACGTGGAAGACAACATGAACGCCCGCCGCATCCTCACGCAGACGCGCGTGATCGCGCGCAGCGCCATGAGCGTCGCGGTGGTGATCGGCGCGGCCATGATGCTGATGACCTTCCCCGGCGCCAAGCAGGTCGGGGCCAGCCTGCTGGCCTCGGCCGGGGTGATCGGCATCGTCGGCGGCCTGGCCGCCAAGCCGGTGTTCAGCAACCTCATCGCCGGCCTGCAGATCGCGCTGGCGCAGCCCATCCGCATCGACGACGTGCTGATCGTGGAAGGCGAATGGGGCCGCGTGGAGGAAATTACCGGCAGCTACGTGGTGCTGAAGATCTGGGACGACCGGCGGCTCATCATCCCGCTGCAGTACTTCATCGAGAAGCCGTTCCAGAACTGGACGCGAAACAGCTCGCAGCTGCTGGGCTCGGTGTTCTTCTACGTCGACTTCGGCATGCCGATCGCGCCGCTGCGCGCCGAGGTCGAGCGCATCGTGAACGCGTCGGCCAACTGGGACCGGCGCTTCTTCAACCTGGCGGTGACCGACACCACCGAGCGCACCATGCAGCTGCGGGTGCTGTGCACCGCGGCCTCGTCGGGCCAGGCCTTCGACCTGCGCTGCCAGGTGCGCGAGGGGCTGATCGACTTCATGCAGCGCGAGTACCCGCAGTTCCTGCCGCGCACGCGCATCGAGGCCGACCGGCCGGCCGTCCAGCCGGCGCCGGAGCCGCAGCCGGCCTGACGGCCGCCGGGGGGGCAAGCCCGGGCCGCCCCTGCCCTGCTATTGAATTCATAGCTGCACGCGCCCGCCTCACGGGCGCTGGAGGCCGATTCGGCCCGAAATTCGCGCGTGCAGCCGTGCCGCGCACGGCCCGCCGGCGCGCCGCCGCCCATCCGCCGGCGGTGCATTTCGTCCCCCGTTCCTGCACTTCGTCGCACGCCGCTGGTCCGGTGTCCGGGCGGCGCGCACAGTCACGCCATCGACTTCCGTCACCCCCACACCGCACCAAGGAGCTTCCCATGCTGATCGAGATCCTGACCCACACCCCGACCTGGGTTTTCGTCGTCTTCGGCCTGCTGGCCTGGCTGGGCGGCAAGCAGCTGGCCGCCGGCAGCGCGCACCTGAACCGCGTGATCGCGATGCCGCTGGCCATGGTCGGCTTCGCCGTCTACGGCTTGGCGACCGCCTTCGGCCAGTCGCCCGCCGGCCTGAGCGCGCTGGCCGGCTGGGCCGCCGCTGCGGCCGTGGCGCTGGCCGTGGTCAGCCGCATCCCGCTGAACCCCGCCGTGCGCTACGACACCGCCGCGCGCCGCTTCTTCCAGCCCGGCAGCGCCGTGCCGCTGGCGCTCATGATGGGCATCTTCTTCACCAAGTACGTGGTCGGCGTGACGCTCGCCTTCCACCCCGAGTACGCGCACCAGACCGGCTTCGCCGTCGGCATCAGCGCGCTGTACGGTCTGTTCAGCGGCATCTTCGCCGGCCGCGCCCTGCGCCTGTGGAAGCTGGCCTTCCGCGGCCATGCCGCCACCGCCGCCGCCTGAGCCCCACCACCCGATTACCGAGGAATCCCGCCATGAACACCGCCGCCACCCCCCGCCTCTCGCCCGCCGACGAAGCCCGACTCGACCTCCTCGCCCAGCGCCGCGCCAAGGCCAAGCTGGGCTGGTACCTGCACGCCGCCGTCTACGTGGTGGTGAACCTCGGCCTCGTCGCGCTGTCGGTCGCCAACGGCCGCCACTGGGCCATCTTCCCGCTGCTGGGCTGGGGCCTGGGCCTGTTCTTCCACGGCATGGCCGTGTGGGTCTTCGCGCCGGGCAATCCGATGCTCGGCCGCATGGTGGCGCGCGAACGGGCCCGCTTGCGCACCGCCGGCACCGACCCGTGGTGAGCGGCCGGGTATCCACGCACGGATCGTCCGCTTTTTTGTGAAGAATCGACGGGCTGCAGGCACCACCACGACAACACCATGCCCACGCTCCTCGTCACCATCCTCAAGCTCGCCGTCGTCACGGTGCTGCTGTGCTCGCTGGCCGAGGCGATCGTGCTGTCGCTGCGGCGCGGCGTGAACGCCGCCGCCGGAGGCTACGACTGGAAGGCGGCCGGCATCTCGGTCTTCGACTTCCTGGTGCGCGAATACCCGCTGCGCTGGCTGCTGCCGCTGGGCTTCTGGCTGGGCTGGATGGACTGGCTCTACGCGCACCGCCTGTTCGACATCCGCATGGACCACTGGAGCGGCTGGGCCGCGGCCTTCCTCGCGCAGGAGTTCTGCTACTACTGGTACCACCGCGCGGCGCACCGGGTGCGCTGGTTCTGGTGCACGCACTCGATCCACCACACGCCCAACCAGCTCAATCTGTCGGCCGCCTACCGCTTCGGCTGGACCGGCAAGCTCACCGGCACGCTGGGCTTCTTCCTGCTGCCGCCGCTGCTGGGCCTGCCGCCGCGGGTGGTGCTGGTGCTGTTCACGCTCAACCTGCTCTACCAGTTCTGGATCCACGCGACCTGGATCCCGCGGCTCGGCCCGCTCGAATGGGTGCTCAACACCCCCTCGGCGCACCGCGTGCACCACGCGAGCAACCTGGCCTACCTCGACGGCAACTACGGCGGCGTGCTGATCGTCTTCGACCGCCTCTTCGGCACCTACATCCCCGAGCGCGCCGAGGAGCCGCCGCGCTACGGGCTGGTCCATCCCATCCGCGGCTACAACCTGCTGCAGATCGAGTTCGGCCAGTGGCAGGCGCTGTGGCGCGACCTGCGCGGCGCACGCTCGGTGGGCGAGGCGCTGGGCTACCTGTGGCGCCCGCCCGGCTGGCGGCCCGGCGGCGGCGACACGACCGAGGAACTGCGTGCCCGCGCAGCCGTGCCCGCCGCGGTGGACACGCCGCCCGCCACCGCCGCGCTGCCCCTGGCCACCCCATGAGTCCCCTGTGGCGCGACGCCGCCCGCCACTGGCTGCAGGTGCTGGCGCTGTGCAGCGTGGTGGCGGTGTTCACCACGCTGCTGTGGCCCAACCGCACCTACGTCTCGCAGCTGGTGTATTCGGTGTGCATCGGCAGCCTGTGCTGGGCCACCATGGAGTTCGGCCGCTACCTCATCCCCGCGAAGTACTGCCACGTCGACCCGGAAGGCGGCCGCGGCTGGCCGCAGGGCTGGCGCGGGCTGGTGCTCACGGCGGTCGGGATCGCCGTCGGCTTCTATGTCGGCGACTGGCTGGCCTTCCAGCTCATCGGCCCGGCCTCGCCCGGGCGCACCGCCAGTTCGCGCGACAGCGCCGCCAGCCTCTACGTCACCATCGCCGCCGGCGCGATCGGGGCCTACTACTTCCACAGCCGCGGCAAGGCGGCGGCGCTGGCGGCCGAGATCGCGAAAGCCGAGCGCGACGCCAGCGAGGCCAAGCTCAAGCTGCTGGAGACGCAGCTGGAGCCGCACATGCTGTTCAACACGCTGGCCAACCTGCGCGTGCTCATCACGCTCGACCCACCGCGCGCCGTGGCCATGCTCGACCGCCTCAACGGCTACCTGCGCGCCACGCTGGCCGGCTCGCGCGCCACGCAGCATCCGCTGGCGCAGGAGTTCGCACGCCTGGCCGACTACCTGGAACTGATGGCCGTACGCATGGGCGATCGCCTGCACTTCACGCTCGACCTGCCGGACGGCCTGCGCGAGGTGCCCGTGCCGCCGCTGCTGCTGCAGCCGCTGGTGGAGAACGCCATCCGCCACGGGCTGGAGCCCAAGGTGGACGGCGGCGAAATCCGCGTGAGCGCCCGCCGTGCCTCGGCGGCCGACGGCGCGCGGCTGGTGCTCGAGGTGGCCGACACCGGCGTCGGCCTGCCGCCCGATGCAGTCGCTCCCGCCGCTGCGCGCGAGGACGGCGGCGGATTCGGCGTGCAGCAGGTGCGCGAACGGCTGCACACGCTGTACGGGGAGCGGGCCACTATGGAATTGATAGCTGCTCCCGCCGGCGGGACGCGGGCTACCGTCACTTTTCCCTTGTAAGTTCTGCCATGCCCACCGCCCTCATCGCCGAAGACGAACCCCTGCTGGCCCAGGCCCTGAAGGCCGAGCTCGCCCAAGCCTGGCCCGCGCTGCAGGTCGTCGCCACCGTGGGCGACGGCGCCAGCGCCGCCCGCGAGGCCCTGGCGCGCCGGCCCGACGTGCTCTTCTTCGACATCCGCATGCCGGGCCAGGACGGCCTCGCCGCCGCCGCCGAAGTGGCCGACCGCTGGCCGCACGACGACGCGCCGATGCCGCAGCTGGTCTTCGTCACCGCCTACGACGAGTACGCTGTCCGCGCCTTCGACGCCCAGGCGCTCGACTACGTGCTCAAGCCCGTGCAGCCCGAGCGCCTGCGCCGTACGGTGGCGCGCCTGCAGCAGGCCCTGGTGGCCGACCAGGCGGCGCCCGCCGGCAACGCCGCGACCTCGGACGCCCTGGAACACACGCTCGCCCAATGGCGCCAGCTGCTGGCCGCCGCGGGCGGGGCGCTGCCGGCGGCCGGCCTGCCCGCGCTGGCCGGCGCAGCACCCCTGAAGTTCATCACCGCCAGCGACGCCGTGGGCACCGTGCGCATGGTGCCGATCGACGAGGTCATCTACTTCGAGGCGGCGGACAAGTACATCCGCGTGCTCACCGCCACGCAGGAGCACCTCATCCGCACGCCGCTGAAGCAGCTGCTGCCCCAGCTCGACCCGCAGGTGTTCTGGCAGGTGCACCGCGCGGTGGTGGTGCGCGCCAGTGCGATCGATCGGGTGCAGCGCGACGAGGCCGGCAAGCTGCATCTGAGCCTGCGCGGACGGGCGGGCGAGGACATCGTCGTAAGCCGGCTCTATGCGCACCTCTTCAAGGCGATGTGAGGCGGCAAAAAAAGAAGGCCGTCCCCGCTTGCGCGGGGACGGCCTGTTCAGCCCGGAAGTCGGCGAGAGCCTTGGAATCCCTCGCCCTGGCGCGCCAGTCGGTGGTCGACCCTCGTTGCTCGTGAGTGAGGCGCGCCTGGCTCGGGCTCAACCTTAACGCCAGTGGTGGTGATGGCGGTAGTAGCCGGGGCCGGGGCGGTAGTAGCCGCGCGGGCCGTAGTAGGGACGGGGACCGTAGTACACCGGAGCGGGCGGCGCGTAGTACACCGGGGCCGGGCGGTAGTACACCGGGGGCGGCGGCGCCACGTACACCGGGGCCGGCGCGTAATAACCGGGGTTGCCCACGCCGACCGCGACGCCCGGGGCGCTGATGCCGACCGACCAGCCCACCTGTGCGCTCGCCGTACCGGCGGCGAACAAGGCACCGGCCGCCACGGCACCGGCTGCGGCCCACTTGAACAATGTCGAACGTGTCATGTTGGTTCTCCTTGAACAGAGGCGGCTCGGGTGGGGCACCTGCCCCAGAACGATCTGCCCATGTGCGTATTGAACGCGTCAGTTGTAAATCAGGATCACGCGGCTTGGTGAAGATCGTTACCAAAAGTGAAGCGCGCCACCCGTTTGCGTGAAATTCTGCGCCGGCCCAGCCACTTGCGCCAGCCCGCCTGCGCCCCAGGTGAGAGTAGGCACCGACCCATAGAATTCCCCAATGACCTCCCCGAACGCCAAAACCGGCGGTAACAAAGAACATCCCGATTCGGCCACGCCGGCCGCACCGAGCAACTTCCTGCGCCACGTCATCGAGCACGACATCGCCGAAGGCACCTACGCCACCCGCCGCTGGGGCGGCTCGCCCGGCGACGGCCCGCACCACCTGGCCGGCATGCCCGACCCGGCGAAGATCCGCACCCGCTTCCCGCCCGAGCCCAACGGGTACCTGCACATCGGCCACGCCAAGAGCATCTGGCTGAACTTCGAGCTGGCCAAGGAATACGGCGGCGTGTGCCACCTGCGCTTCGACGACACCAACCCCGAGAAGGAAGAGCAGGAGTACGTCGATTCGATCCGCGAAGCCATCGCCTGGCTGGGCTACGAGACCCTGCTGGCCGACGACCCCACGCACCGCGGCGTGATGCGCGAGCACGAATACTTCGCCAGCAACTACTTCGACTTCATGTACCGCGCGGCCGAGTACCTCGTGACCGCTGGCCACGCGTATGTCGACGAACAGAGCCCCGAGGAAATGCGCGCCAACCGCGGCGACTTCGGCAAGCCCGGCACCGACAGCCCGTACCGCAGCCGCACGCCCGCAGAGAACCTCGCTCGCCTGCGGCAGATGAAGAACGGCGAGCTGCCCGACGGCGCCGCCGTGCTGCGCGCCAAGATCGACATGGCGAGCCCCAACATCAACCTGCGCGACCCCACGCTGTACCGCATCCGCCGCGCCACGCACCACAACACCGGCGACCGGTGGTGCATCTACCCCATGTACACCTTCGCGCACCCCATCGAGGACGCGCTGGAGCAGATCACGCACTCGATCTGCACGCTGGAGTTCGAGGACCAGCGGCCGTTTTACGACTGGCTGATGGATCGTTTGTGCGAAGGCGGTTTGCTCGTCGCCCCGCCGCCGCACCAGTACGAGTTCGCGCGCCTCAACGTCACCCACGTCATCACCAGCAAGCGCAAGCTGCGCCAGCTGGTCGAGGAAGGCCACGTCGACGGCTGGGACGACCCCCGCATGCCCACCCTGGCGGGCCTGCGCCGCCGCGGCTACACGCCCGAGGCGCTGAAACTGTTCTGCGAGCGCAGCGGCACCACCAAGACCGGCGGTGCCTGGACCGAATACGCGGCGCTGGAAGCGGCGCTGCGCGACACGCTGGACCCGGTCGCGCCGCGGGCGATGGCGGTGCTGGACCCGCTGGCGCTGGAGATCACGAACTGGGACGCCACCATGGGCGCCGGCCACCTGGAGCCATGCCACGCCCCGGTGAACCCGCACGACGAATCCGCCGGCCAGCGCCACTTCAGCTTCGGCAAGACGCTGTGGATCGAACGCGAGGACTTTCAGGCCGTGCCCGAGAAGGGCTATCGCCGGCTTTACCCGCCGCACACGAATGCCAGCAACCAGGCCATCGATGGCAACAAGGTGCGGCTGAAGTACGGTTACGTCGTGCAGTGCACGGGCTTCGAGCAGGACGCCGACGGCAAGGTTACCAAGGTCTTCGCCGAAGTGCTGCCCGAGACGAAGAGCGGCACGCCCGGCGCCGACAGTGTGAAGGTCAAGGGCGTGATCGGCTGGGTCGGCGCACACGATGCGGTTTCGGCGGAGTTCAGGCTGTACGAGCGGCTGTTTGCGGCAGAGCAGCCAGGGGCAGCGGAGAACGTGACCGAGGAGTTGAATTCGGGCAGTCTGCACGTCGTGTCGGGCTATACAGAGCCGGGCCTGGGCGGTGCCAAGGCTGGCGCGAGCTACCAGTTCGAGCGCCTGGGGTACTTTGTGGTGGACACGAGATCGGACCGGAGCGGCCACTTGGTGTTCAACCGAACGAGCGGATTGAAGGACAGTTGGGGCAAGTAGGGCTGCGGCTACGCCCCGAGGGATGCTCTTTGCGATGTGCCCGGCCGACTCCCAGCACTAAACTCGCTCGTATGCGTCCTTCCGCAGCCGTCCATCAACACCGCGACGCGATCTATCGCGCCGCAAGCCGCTTTCGCGCCGCCAATCCGCGCGTGTTCGGTTCGGTCTTGCACGGCAATGACGGCGAGGACAGCGACCTCGATCTGCTGGTGGACGCGCTGCCCGGTGCCACGTTGTTCGATCTGGGCGGCCTGCAGGACGAACTGGAGCAGTTGCTCGGTGTGCGCGTCGACGTGGTGACCCCGCGCGACCTGCCTGCGCGCTTTCGCGATGTGGTGTTGGCCGAGGCGCGTCAGGTGTGAACGACCCGCGGCTGTCGGACTACCTCGAGCACATGCGGCAGGCTGCCGCAGACGCTTGCGCGTTTGTTGATGGCATGGAACAGACTGCTTTTCAGCAGGACAGGCGAACGCAGCAGGCGGTGGTCATGAGCCTCATCGTGCTGGGCGAGGCCGCGACCAAGGTGATGGAGCGCCATCCGGCGTTCGCCGAAGCGCACGGCGAGATTCCCTGGCGGAACATGCGCGGCATGCGCAACCGCATTGCGCACGGCTACTTCGACATCGATCTCGATGTGGTGTGGGAGACGGTGCAAACCGCGCTGCCCGTGCTGCGGGCGCACCTCGCGGATTTGACGCCCAGCGACTGATGCACTCCCACTTGCTATCAGATATGTAGCGCCCGGCGTCCGACTGGCGGGTGTTTCCAGCCCATTTGGCCCCAAAGCGCCAATGCTCCTATAGTCGTTTCGCGCTTCGCGCCAACGACAACGACCAGGAGACTTTTATGCACCCGAACACGCCAACCCGCGCGTCCACGCAACGCACGGGCCGCTCGCACGCCCTTGCCGACGCCGCCGCAATCCGCCGCACCGCACTCCTCACAGCAACGGCCGCCCTCATCGCCGGCTGCGCCAGCAACCCACCCCCCGCGCTACCGCCCAACTCACCCCCCATCGGCGCCGCACCCCTCGCCTGCGCCGACATGGCCACCCTCACCGTCCCGGCCTCCGCCATCGGCCTCCCCACCCGCGGCGCCAAGGTCACCTCGGCCACACTGGTTGCCCCGGGCGGCACGGGCGCCGCGGCGCTGCCCGAGTACTGCAAGGTGCTGGCCGACATCGCGCCTGTCGATCCCTCGGCGCCGGCCATCAAGCTGGAGCTGGACCTGCCGACGCAGTGGAACCGCAAGTTCCTGATGTTCGGCGGTGGCGGCTACAACGGCCTGATCCGGCTGCCGCCCAACGGCAACGTGCCGGCCGGCCCGGCCGACCAGCCGTACCCGCTGGGGCGCGGCTATGCCACCGTGGTCAGCGACTCGGGCCACCAGGCCGGGCCGATGGGCGCGCTGGACGGCTCCTTCGGCGTCAACGACGAGGCGGTGCGCAACTTCTCGCGCGACGCGCTGAAGAAGACGCGCGACGTGGCAATCGCCCTGCTGCGCCAGCGCTATGCGGTGGCGGGGCCCGAGCGGGCCTACTTCGCGGGCGGCTCGACCGGCGGGCGCGAGGCGCTGGCCGTGATCCAGAACTGGCCCGATGACTGGAACGGCGCCATCGCGCTCTACCCGGCCGGCGCGGCCGCGAGCCTCGATCTGCAGTTCGGCCGCATCTCGCAGGCGCTGGCGCGCCCGGGCGCGTACCCCAACGCCGCCAAGCGCAAGCGGCTCTTCGACGCGGCGCTGCAGGCCTGCGACGAGCTGGACGGGGTGAAGGACGGGATCATCGGCGCCACGCGCGCCTGCCACGCCCGCTTCGACCCGGCCACGGCGATGGTGGACGGCGCGCCGCTGCGCTGCGCCAACGGCGCGGAGGGCGGCGACCGCTGCCTGTCCGACGCGCAGATCGCCGCGCTCAAGGTGTACGACACGCCCATCCGCTTCGGCTACCCCGTGGCCAGCGGCGAGACCGGGTACCCCGGCTTCAACATCTGGGGCTCCGACCTCGGCATGGACGGCCCGCTGCCCGCCCAGGCGACGGTGACGACCCTGGCACTGGGCAGCGAACAGCCTGCGTCACCCATGCCACCCAAGGCGCCCTTCGGCCCCGCCTTCTGGGACCAGTGGGCGCGCTTCTTCGTCACGCGCGACCCGGCCTTCAACTCGATGACGCTCGATCCCACCCAGCCGGGCCGCTGGCAGGCGCGCATCAGCGAGCTCACCGCGCTGCAGGACATCAACAAGACCGACCTGGGCGCCTTCCAGTCGCGCGGCGGCAAGCTGCTGATGGCGCACGGCACCAACGACGTGCTGGTGAGCACCCGCGCCAGCGAGGACTACTTCCAGCGCCTGCGCAAGACGATGGGCGCCGACCGCGTCGACGCCTTCGTGCGCTACTACGAGATCCCGGGCTACGGGCACGCCGTGAGCACGACCTTCAACGCCGCCTGGGACTCGCTCACCACGCTGGAGAACTGGGTCGAGCGCGGCATCGCCCCGCCGCCGCAGACCGTGGCCGACACCCTGGGCGTGCCCGGCCGCACGCGGCCGCTGTGCCCCTACCCCGGCTACCCGCGCTACAACGGCAGCGGGGACGTGAACCGGGCGGCGAGCTTCAGTTGCGCGCAGCCTTGATCCCTGCCGCCCGTGCGCCTGGCTGGCGCCCTTCGGCGTGCTGTCGCTCGCGCCGTGGGGCCTGTGGGCGATCGCGCCGTGCGCGCCGGTCATCGGCTGGATCAACAAGCGCGAGCTGATGCAGGCGCAGATGGCCGGATGGTCGCCGGCCGTCTGGGCCGCGGTGGTGGGCGCGCCGATGCTGATCCTCGGCGCACGTCTGTCCCTGAGCGCCTGGCTGAGCCGCCGCCGCATCGAAGTGCATGCCGACCGCGTGACCGTGCGCGGCGTGCTGCGCGACGCAGCGCAACCGGCTGTTCGATGCAGCGATGGACGCCGGGTCATTGAATATTTAAGCCTTTGATTTTTAACACTTTTCCGTGTAAATTCGATTTTTCTGATTTTCGACGGAAATGCTTGAATTCCAAGACATCGGCGACGACGCGCGGCGGCAGTACATCGACGCGCGGTCTGCCTTCGAGGCGCTGGAGGCCGCGCGGGCCGAGTCGGCCGCCTTGCGTGGCGGCATGTACTGGAAGGCGGTCAACGGCAGCGATTACCTCGTGCGGACTTCCGCCCGCAACGCGCAGAAGAGCCTGGGCCCGCGCAGTGCCGAGACAGAAGCGATGTACACCAGCTTCACGGCGCGCAAGGAGCAAGCCGATGCACGGCTGAAGGACCTGACCGCGACGGTGCAACGCCATCAGCGCATGAACCGCGCACTCTTCGTCGGGCGGGTGCCCACGGTCGTGGTCGACATCCTGAACATGATGCACAGGCAAAACGTCGCCGAGCACTTCACGGTGGTGGGCACCCACGCCGTCTACGCCTATGAGGCAGCAGCCGGCGTGCGCGTCGAGAGCGCCGCCATCGCCACGCGCGACGTCGACCTGCTGTGGGACACCCGCAAGCGCTTCAAGCTCGCCACGCAGCTGAAGCGCCTGGATTCGTCGATGCTGGCGCTGCTGCGCAAGGTGGACAAGACCTTCAAGCTCCGCGACGGGCAGCTCTACACCGCGGTGAACAGCCAGGGTTTCGAAGTCGACATCCTGCGGCGCGAGGTGCAGGAGCAGGACCCGCATCCCGCGCAACTGAGCGACACGGAAGAAGACTTCTGGGTCGTGCAGGCGCGCAATGCCGAGCAGCTCGTGAGCGCACCACGCTTCTCGTCGGTCGTGGTTGCCGCCAACGGCACCATGGCACGAATGAACACGGTGCATCCGCTGGCCTTCGTGCGTTTCAAGCGCTGGCTCGCGCAGCGACCGGATCGCGACCCGCTCAAGGTCGCGCGGGACAAGCTGCAGGCCGACACCGTCGTGCAACTGGTGGACGAGTACCTGCCGCAACTCTCGTTGCACCCATGAAGCACGACCCATTCACGCAGCTAAGTCTGACGAACGCCCGGCGCGCCGCCTTCCTCCAGCTCGCCGAACACACCCCCGGCATCGACCGCGAGGCCTACGACGCCTTCGGCCGCGACTGGCGCGAGCCGATCATCGGCCTGGGCCCGCGTGACGCGCAGCTGTGCATCTTCGGCCGCGACCCGGGGCGCACGGAGGTCGAACACGCCCTGCCCTTCGTCGGCAAGGGCGGGCAGCTGGTGCGTGCGGCGTTGCATCGGCTTCGGCACGGCGCCGAGGCGGCGGTGCCGGACTTCGCGGCTTCGGTCGCGGCCGGCCGCGAGGTGTTCTGGCTCAACACCGTGCCCTACAAGCCGGTGGGCAACCGCGCCTGGTCGATGGCGGTGAAGCGGCGCTTCCAGCCCTTGATGGCCGAACTGCTGCTGGGGGCTTGGCAGGGCCGCGATGGCGAGCGCACCGTGATCGCGCTGGGGCGCGAGGCCTTCTTCTGGTTCGGCATCGCGCAGCCGGCTGAGGTCGGCGCGGCGCTCGACGCTTTCTGGGCGCAGGGTGATGCGCGTCACCGGCGCACGCTGCGGATCGGCTACCGGGCCGGGGATGCGACGCATGCGATCACGCTGGCGCCTTTGCCGCATCCCTCGCCGGCCAACGCGGTGTGGTTTGCACGCTTTGCGGCGCTGATGGACGAGCGGTTGAAAGCGCTATCGAATTCGTAGCCGCTTGCACAGGCGGGACGGGCGCTACGGACGAAGTTCACCTGAAACTTGTCGCGGGAGAAATGGATGACCTGAGCCGCAATCTTGCCAATTCGAATCATTTTTTGATCCGAATTCTTTAGAATGCGCTGCATGTCCTCCCCACGGCCCCGCTACATCTGGCAATTGCCCAACTGGCCGCGCCTGCACTTCGACTTCACCGCCGCCGGACCGGCACTTCTGCGGGCGCGGGAGCGCAAAGGCATTGCCCAGGGCATGGCGCGGGCCATCGGCCTCGACCGGGTCGACGAGGTGTCGCAGGAGCTGTGGATGCAGGAGGCCATGTCTACGGCGGCCATCGAGGGTGAATCGCTGGACCTCGCGGCCGTGCGCTCGTCGGTGCTGCGGCACCTGGGCGGCGAGAGCGCCGGGCCGGTCGAGCGCCACGTCGACGGGCTGGTCGAGGTGATCCGGGACGCGACGCTCAACCACGCCGAGCCGCTGGATGCGGACCGGCTCTGCCGCTGGCAGTCGGCCCTCTTTCCCGGCGGCACGGCGGGCATCCGCCGCATTGCGGTCGGGCGCTTTCGCGACCACGCCGATCCGATGCAGATCGTCAGCGGCCGGCCGGGCCGCGAGGTGGTGCACTACACGGCGCCGCCCTCGGCCGAGGTGCCGCGCGAAATGGCGGCTTTTCTTGGCTGGTTCGCGGCCACAGCGCCCGCCGAGGGCCGTCCGCCGGTACTCGATGGCATCGCGCGGGCCGCGATCGCGCATCTCTGGTTCGAAACCATCCACCCCTTCGAGGACGGCAACGGCCGCCTCGGTCGCGCGGTGGCCGACATGGCGCTGGCACAGGACAGCGCATCGGTCATCGGTAACGCGACGCGGCTGTACAGCCTCTCGCGCCAATTGCTCACCGGCCGCGCTGGCTACTACGCCGCGCTCGAGCAGGCCCAGACCGGCGGGACCGACGTGACTGCGTTCGTCGAGTGGTTCGCGAACGTGTTCGCACAGGCCTGCGACGCGGCGGGCGAGGTGATCCAGGCCTCGCTCACACGTTCGCGCTTCTGGGCCGCACAGGCGCAGCGCGGGACCATCAACGAGCGGCAACGCAAGCTGCTGCAGCGGCTGCTCCTGGTCGGCGACGGTGGCTTCCTGGGCGGGCTCAACGTCGAGAAGTACCTGAAGATGGTCGATGCGTCCAAGGCCACGGCCACGCGTGACCTGTCCGACCTGGTGCGCCAGGGCCTGCTGCACACGCGCGGGCAGGGCAAGGCGCTGCGCTACTACATCAGCGTGCCAGGATGGACGCACGGAATCGACGCCGATGACTGAGCGCCCCACCCCACCCCGCCTCATCCGCTTCCACAAGCCCTACGGCGTGCTCAGCCAGTTCACACCCGAGGGCCGCTGGCGCGGGCTGAAGGACTTCATCGAGCTGCCGGGTGTGTACGTGGCGGGCCGGCTCGACGCCGACAGCGAGGGCCTGCTGCTGCTCACCGGCGACGGGGCGCTGCAGGCGCGCATCGCCGACCCGCGGCACAAGATGGCCAAGACCTACTGGGTGCAGGTGGAAGGCGAGCCCGACGAGGCGGCGCTGGCGGCGCTGCGCGCGGGCGTCACGCTCAATGACGGCCCCACGCGGCCCGCGCGGGCGCGGCGGCTCGAGCCGGCGCCCAAGGTGCCGCCGCGCGATCCGCCGATCCGCGAGCGCAGGAGCATCCCCACGGCATGGATCGAACTTGTGATCCGCGAAGGCCGCAACCGCCAGGTGCGGCGCATGACGGCCGCGGTGGGCTTTCCCACGCTGCGGCTCATCCGCGTGGCGATCGGGCCCTACACGCTCGACGGGCTGGTGCCCGGGCAGTGGGCGGCGCAGCCGGTGCTGGGGCCGGGCTCAGGCAGCGAGCACGCCGGCTGACGCACTGCTGCGCGCGACACGTGCGGGCCGCGCCGGCGCGATGTAGATGCCGCGGGCCTCGTGCACGCGCTCCTCGCGCAGCGCATCGCGCGCCTCGTCGTCGGCGCAGGCGGCACGCAGCAGCCGATCGACCTCGTGCAGCGGCCGGGTGAAGAGATGCTCCACGGACGCACGCTGCGCGGCCGTCAGCACGCGTTCGCGTGCCAGGCGGTCGAGCTGCCGGCGCGCCTCGTGCGGCGCGAAGTCCAGCAGATCGAGCAGCTCGATCACGTGGCGCATCTGCGCGCCGTCGAAGGTGGGGGTGGCGAATTCGTCGTGTGTCATGGGGTAGCTCCTGCCCGTCGGGGCGATGTGTATGGAGACCAGTCTCGGCACGCCGGCTTAGGCGGAGCTGAAGCCGCGCCCAGGCCACGCGCGACCTTCGCGACACGGACCGCACCACGACCGGGCGGCAGGCTCGCCCGCCGCTTACATCGGTGCAAACCCCGGCGCGCGCTCGCACCAAATTAAGTACCTTCTCCACTTTAGTGAAGTAAACACTCCACAAAACGGCTGGCATGGCTCGTGCTGAAGAGCCTTGCCGCAGGAGCCCCGCAACGATGAACCGCTACGCCCTCAACGCCTGGTACCCGCTCGCATGGTCGCGCGACATTGGCCGCGCCCTCACCACCCGCCGCGTGCTGGAAGAAGACCTCGTCGTCTTCCGCACTGAAGCCGGCGTCGTGGCCGCACTGGAAGACGCCTGTCCACACCGGCTCGCGCCGCTGTCCATCGGCCGGCTGCGCGGCGACGCCGTGGAATGCGGCTACCACGGCCTGACCTTTGACTGCGAGGGCACGTGCACGCACGCCCCAGGCATGCCGCGCCCTCCGGCATCGGCGCGCGTGCGCAGCTACCCGACGGCCGAGAGCATGGGCATGGCGTGGGTGTGGATGGGCGACGCCGCCAGGGCCGACCGGTCGCAAGTCTTCCATCTGCCGCAGTACGACGACCCGACTTACAGCGTGGTCGAAGGCGACGCGCTGCCAGTGCAGGCCAACTACCTGAGCCTGGCCGACAACCTGTGCGACCCGACGCATGTGGTCTTCGTGCACCAGACCACGCTGGCCAGCTCGGGACGCGAAGAGACGCGCGTGCAGAACGAACGGCAGGGCACCAAGGTCGTGACCTGGCGTTGGGTCATCGACGGCCCGCTGATCCCGGTCTTCGAAGGCCTGAAGGACTTCGGCGGCAACGTGGACCGCTGGCACTACTACCACTACCACGCGCCGAGCATCGCGGTCATCGACTTCGGTTCGGCGAGGACCGGCACCGGCGCCCCCGAAGGCAATCGCGAGGACTGCATCCAGATGTACGCCTGCCACTTCATCACGCCGGTGGACGAACGCACCTGCGTACAGCACTGGCTGGTGCTGAAGAACTCGCCGGCCGACCGTGCAGTGGACGAGCGGCTGCGCGCCAACCTGCGGCACGCCTTCGACGAGGACAAGCGCGTGCTCGAGGCCATCCAGCGCAACGAGGACAAGCCGCGCGAATGGAAGCGCGTGCGCCTGGCGCTCGACGCGTCGTCCATCAAGATGCGCAGCATCGTCGACGAGATGGCGGCGGCCGACAGCCCGCCCGCCGCCTGACCACCGCCCGCCACTCATTCCTTGCCACGGAGCTCCACGATGTCCCACTTTCGACGCCTCGGCCTCTCCACTGTCTCGCTCGGATCGCTGGCCTTCGCGCTGGTGGCGGGCCCTGCGCTCGCGCAGGCGACGATCAAGATCGGCGAGATCAACAGCTACAAGGCCCTGCCGCAGAACCTGGTGCCCTACAAGCAAGGCTGGCTGCTGGCGCAGGAAGAAGTCAACGCAGCCGGCGGCGTGCTCGGCAAGAAGCTGGAGACCGTGTTCCGCGACGACAACGCCAACCCCGGCGACGCGGTGCGCATGGCCGAGGAACTGCTGGCGCGCGAGAACGTCGACCTGCTCTCTGGCGTGACGCTGTCGCACGTCGGGCTGGCGCTCACCGACTTCGCCAAGCAGCGCAAGATGTTCTTCCTCGCCTCCGGGCCACTGAGCGACAAGGTGGTGTGGGAGAACGGCAACCGCTACACGTACCGCCTGCGCTCGGGCACCTACGCGCTGGCCACCTCGGTGGTGGCCGAAGCGGCCAGGCTCAAGAAGAAGCGCTGGGCGCTGATCTACCCCAATTACGAATACGGCCAGGCCGCCGTTGCGGCCTTCAAGGAGAACCTGAAGAAGGTGCAGCCCGACGTGGAGTTCGTGGCCGAGCAGGCACCACCGCTGGGCAAGATCGACGCCGGTGCCGTGTCACAGGCCATCGCCGACGCCAAGCCCGACGCCATCTTCAACGTGATGTTCGGCAGCGACCTGACCAAGCTGGCGCGTGAAGGCAAGACGCGCGGGCTGTTCAACGGCCGCGAAGTGGTGAGCCTGCTGACGGGCGAACCGGAGTACCTCGATCCGCTGAAGGACGATGCGCCCGCGGGCTGGATCGTCACCGGCTACCCCTACGCGAACATCGACACGCCGGAGCACAAGGCCTTCATCGCGGCCTACCAGAAGAAGTACAACGACTATCCGCGGCTGAACTCGGTGGTGGGCTACGCGACGGTCAAGGCGCTGGCCGCGGGCATCCAGAAGGCCGGCTCGACCGACACCGAAAAGCTAATCGCCGCCTTCAAGGGCCTAGAGTTCGGCACGCCCTTCGGCAAGGCCGTCTTCCGCCCGCAGGACAACCAGTCGACGCTGGGCATCTTCGTCGGCCGCACCGAGGTGAAGGACGGCAAGGGCGTCATGCCCGGCGGTACCTACCTCGACGGCGCGAAGCTGCAACCCAGCGACGAGCAGGTGCGCAAGCTGCGCAACCCCTCGTGAACGCGCTGCCGCCGATCGGCTGCAACGGGCGTGGCGCACAGCAATCCTCGCTGGAGTGGCCGGTCTCGCTGACCGAGCCGCCGCTGGAGGAGCAGTTCCGCCTGGTCAAGGAGGCCGACGTGTTCGACGGCTTCGACCGGTTGCCCGGCGCAGGCGAGGTCGAGCGCTACCGCGACTGTATCGCCCGCCACGCCCTGCCCGTGCACACGGCGAGCTGGTTCTACGCCGTGGGCCGCGACGAGGCACAGTTGCCCGCCAAGATCGAACTGGCCGCCGACGTGGGCGCCAAGGCGCACAACATCATGCTGTACTGGCACGATGGCAGCGGCCGCCCGATCACCGACGACGAGGTGGCCGACTTCTACCTGCGCGCCTATGACCTCGGCATGGCGCGCGGCGTGGAACCGATGCTCGAATACCACGTCAACATGTGGAGCGAGGACCCGCGCCGGGTCGCCCGCGTGGCCGAGCGCGTGCGTGCGCGCGGCGTGCACTTCTGGTTCACGCTCGACTACAGCCATGCGATCTTCAAGATCGGGAATGCGCAGGAGCTCGCCATCTGCGGGCTCACCGACGACGTGGCAACCGGGCGTGCGGTGCTCGACCCTCGGTGCGACGACAGCTTCGTCGATCGATGGCTGGCCATGGGCATCGTGCGCTGGCTACAGGTGCGCGCCGTGGCGCCCAACGGGCCGCGCAATGTATGGTCGATCGCCGATCCGACCCTGGCCGTGGCCGCGGTGCCGGAGCACTCGATCTTTCCCTACCGCGCGGGCGAGCCGGGCCGCGGCATTCTCTACCCTTTCACCGAGCCGGCCGAGGGAGAGTGGCATTCGCCCTGGCACGATGCGGCGCTGGACTGCACGCGCGCCGTGGTGCGCAAGGTGCTGCAGCACCACCACGGCCATGCCGATTCGCCGTTGCGCTGGATCACCACGGAAATGATCAACCTGCCCGACTACGCCCACAACGCGCGCTTCTCGCTGATCGGGCAGAACGCAGCCATTGCCGCCTACCTGCGGCGCACCTGGGACGAGATCGCAGCCCCAGCCTGAGACTCAGGCGCGCGGCGCACCGGTCGCCAGGTGGTCCAGCACCACGCGGCAGATGTGCGCGCGCCAAGCCGTGCGGCGCGACTTCTTCATCAGGTCGCCACCGAGCCAGACGGAGCAGGTGTACTGGTTCGACAGGTAGAAGAAGCCCAGCGACATGATCGTCATGAGCGTGTGCTCGGGCGTGGCGTCGGCACGGAAGACGCCGCGCGCCTGGCCCGCCTCCAGGATGCGCGTCACCGTCTGGACGAGCGGGAAGGAGGTCGGTCCGATCTGCTCCGACTGCTCGATGTGCCGCCCCCGCAGCAGGTTCTCGTTCATGAGCAGACGCACCAGCTTCGGGCTGGCCGCATAGTGGTCCCACGAATGTTCGATGAGCTGACGCATCGCTGCCACGGGGTCGTCGGGCTGCACGAAATTGCGCTGCGCGCCGATCATGTCGGCATAGATCTGCTCCAGCACGGCCTGGTAGAGCCGCTCCTTGTTGCCGTAGTAGTAATACAGCATGCGGTCGACCGTGCCCGCCTGGCTGCTGATGCGTTCGATGCGTGCGCCGGCAAAGCCATGCTCGGCAAATTCTTCCATGGCGGCCGCCAGGATGCGGTTCTCGATCTGGTCGCCCGGATCGCGCTGCAACTTGCGCCGGGTCGGGCCGCCGGCGCTGGAAGCCGGGCCCGGGGCGGCGGTCGGGGCGCGGACGGGCTGTCGAGGTTTCGCTGGCACGTGAGGGAGGTCCTTCGGATGGCTCAAGAGGCATTGTCCATGAGCAGCCCGGGTACAGTGCCGCCGCTGCTGGTAGGCTCGCCCCCCGTGAACCTGCGCACCAAGATCGTCGCCCTGGCCGTGGCCCCGCTGCTGGTGGCGCTGCTTCTGGTGGCGCTGGCCGTGCGCCACCAGGAGCGCGACCTGGCGCAGCGTGAACGGGTGCTGATCGAGCAGAGCTACATGGCGCAGCGCCGCAGCGAGTTGCGCAGCTACGTCGACCTCGCAGTGAGCATCGTGCGGCCGCTGTACGAGGCCGGCCAGGACGACGAGGCCACGCGCGCCGAGGCGCTGCGGCGGCTGGCCGCGCTGGACTACGGCAGCGACGGCTATTTCTTCGTCTACGACCTGCAGGGCCGCTCGCTGATGCATTCGCGCCAGCCCGAGCTGGTGGGCCAGAACCTGTGGGACCTGCGCGATTCGCAGGGCCGCTACACCATCCGCGAGCTCATCGCCGGCGCGCAGCGCGGCGGCGGCAGCTACGTCGAATACGAATGGCGCAAGCCCTCGCTGGGCACGGCCGCCCCCAAGCTGGGCTACGTGACGGCCTTCCCGCGCTGGAACTGGATGGTCGGCACCGGCCTGTACCAGGACGACATTCAGTCCACCATGGATTCGCTGGACCGGCAGATCAGCAGCAATGTGACGACCACGCTGCTGTGGATCGCCGGCATCGCCGCGCTGTGCCTGGCGGCCGTGAGCGCGGGCGGACTGGCGCTCAACCTCAGCGAACACCGCGTGGCCGAGGCGAAGTTGCGCCTCCTGGCGCGGCGCGTGGTGCAGTCGCAGGAAGAGGAGCGCGGCCACCTCGCGCGCGAGTTGCACGACGGCACGAGCCAGACGCTGGTGTCGGCCAAGCTGCTGATCGAATCGGCCGTCGATGCGCTGGCGCGCGAGCAGCGGCCGGTACCGCCGGCGCTGCCCAAGGCGCTGCAGCGGCTGGGCGATTCGCTCACCGAGGTGCGTCGCATCTCGCACCGGCTGCGCCCTGCCCTGCTCGACACGTTGGGCCTGCCGGCCGCCATCGAGCGGCTGGTCGACGAGTTCGGCGAGGACGGCACGCTGACGGCCACCCTCGACGTGCAGGGCGAGCCCTTCGAGCTGTCGCCCGACGTGAAGACCGCGCTCTTCCGTGTCGCACAGGAGGCGCTGACCAACGTGCACAAACATGCGCGCGCCCGCCGGGTGCACATCGTGCTGCGCTTCGATGCCGCCACGGGCGTGCGGCTCGACGTGGAGGACGACGGCGCCGGCTTCGACGTCGAGGCCACGCAGGCCGACCCTCGCCGCGGCATCGGCCTGCGCAACATGCGCGAGCGCCTGGGCGCCATCGATGGCCAGCTCCACATGCGCTCGGGCGCGGGCCGCACCACCATCACCGCCGAGGTGCCCGCCGCGAGCGCCCGCGCGGAAGGAGCCAGCGCATGAGCACTGCAGCGCCCGTGCGACTCTTCCTCGTCGACGACCACCCGCTGGTGCGCGACGGCCTGCGCGCGCGCCTGGGCGCGATGCCGGGGCTGGAGATCGTGGGCGAGGCGGGCAGCGCCGCCGAGGCGCTGGCACAGGTCGACGCCTTGCGCCCCGACCTGATGCTGGTCGACGTCGGCATGAAGGACATGAACGGCATCGAGCTGGCCGCGCTGCTGCTGCAGCGTTCCGCGCCGCCGCACGTCGTGATGCTGAGCATGTACGACAACCCCGAGTACGTGCAGCGCGCGCTGCAGGCGGGCGCGCACGGCTACGTGCTCAAGGACGCGCCCGCCTCGGAAATCGTGGCCGCGATCGAGGCGGTGTCGGCCGGCGGCACCTTCCTCAGCCCCGCGGTATCGAAGAAGCTGTTTCGCAACCAGGCGGCACGGCCCTTGCTCACGCCCCGGGAGGCCGAGATCCTCACCGCGCTGGGCCGCGGCGAATCGAGCAAGCAGATCGCCCGCAGCCTGGGCCTGAGCGTGCGCACCGTCGACGCCCACCGCCAGAGCATCAAGCGCCGCCTGGGCATCGACGGCCAGGCCGAGCTCATCAAGTACGCGGTGGAGCACACGCGGCAGTTCGGCGGCGGCTGAACCGCGGGGCGCATCCCTAGGGTTGTCCCTTAGGCAATCCTGCGCAAGCCGCCTGCGCACTGCAACCGATGCGCCGCCGCCTTGCACAAGAAAGACTCCCGGGGTTCCAACCCGAGGAGACATCATCATGCACAGCATCCGCCGCCACCTGGTGTGGCTGGTCGTGGCCGTGGTCGGCGCCTTCGCGCTCGGCACCGTGGCCCTCAGCCGGGGCGAAAGCATCAACGCGTTGTGGGTGGTCACGGCCGCCATCTGCGTCTACCTGATCGCCTACCGCTACTACAGCCTCTTCATCGCCGACAAGGTGCTCGGCCTGGACGGCAGCCGCAAGACGCCGGCGCACCGCCACAACGACGGCCTGGACTACGTGCCGACCGACAAGAACGTGCTGTTCGGCCACCACTTCGCGGCCATCGCGGGCGCGGGCCCGCTGGTGGGCCCGGTGCTGGCGGCGCAGATGGGCTACCTGCCCGGCCTGCTGTGGGTGCTGGCGGGCGTGGTGTTCGCCGGCGCGGTGCAGGACTTCATCATCCTTTTCATCTCCACGCGGCGCGACGGCCGCTCGCTGGGCGACCTGGTCAAGCAGGAGATGGGCGTGGTGCCCGGCATGATCGCCCTCTTCGGCACCTTCATGATCATGATCATCATCCTGGCGGTGCTGGCCCTGATCGTGGTGAAGGCGCTGGCCGAGTCTCCCTGGGGCACCTTCACCGTGGCGGCGACCATTCCGGTGGCGGTGTTCATGGGCCTGTACCTGCGCTACATCCGCCCGGGCCGCATCGGCGAAGTCTCCATCATCGGCTTCGTGCTGCTGATGGCGGCCATCTTCGGCGGCCAGGCCGTGAGCCAGAGCCCGACGTGGGCGCCGCTCTTCACCTTCGACGGCAAGGCGCTCACCTGGATGCTGGTGGGCTACGGCTTCGTGGCCGCCAGCCTGCCGGTGTGGCTGCTGCTGGCGCCGCGCGACTACCTCTCGACCTTCCTGAAGATCGGCACCATCGTCGCGCTGGCCATCGGCATCGTGTTCGTGATGCCCACGCTGCAGATGCCGGCGCTTACGCAGTTCGCGCAGGGCAACGGGCCGGTGTGGTCGGGCAGCCTGTTCCCCTTCCTCTTCATCACCATCGCCTGCGGCGCGGTGTCGGGCTTCCACGCGCTGATCTCCTCGGGGACCACGCCCAAGATGCTGGACAACGAGAAGCACGCCCGCTTCATCGGCTACGGAGGCATGCTGGCCGAGTCCTTCGTCGCGGTGATGGCACTCGTCGCGGCCTCGTGCATCGAGCCGGGCGTGTACTTCGCGATGAACAGCCCCGCCGCGCTGGTCGGCAGCACGCCCGAAGCCGTGGCGAAGGTGATCTCCGGCTGGGGCTTCACCGTCACGCCCGACATGCTGCTGCAGACCGCCAAGGACGTGGGCGAAAGCACCATCCTCGGCCGCGCCGGCGGCGCGCCGACCCTGGCCGTGGGCATGGCCCACATCCTGCACCAGGCCATCGGCGGCCCCGCCATGATGGCCTTCTGGTACCACTTCGCGATCCTGTTCGAGGCGCTGTTCATCCTCACCGCCGTCGACGCCGGCACCCGCGCCGGCCGCTTCATGCTGCAGGACCTGATGGGCAGCTTCGTGCCCGCGCTCAAGCGCACCGACTCGCTGCCCGCCAACCTCTTCGCCACCGCACTCACCGTGGCGGCCTGGGGCTACTTCCTCTACCAGGGCGTGGTCGATCCGCTGGGCGGCATCAACACGCTGTGGCCGCTGTTCGGCATCTCCAACCAGATGCTGGCCGCCGTGGCGCTGATGCTGGGCGTGGTGGTGCTGTTCCGCATGAAGCGCGAGCGCTACGCCTGGGTGGCGGCAGCGCCGGCGGCCTGGCTGCTGGCCTGCACGCTCACGGCCGGCTGGCAGAAGATCTTCTCGGCCGACCCGAAGGTGGGCTTCCTGTCGCACGCCGCGCGCTACACCGAGGGCCTGGCCAACGGCGTGCTGGTGGCGCCGGCCAAGACGCCCGAGGCGATGGCCCGCATCGTCTTCAACGACCGGCTCGACGCCGGGCTGTGCGCCCTGTTCATGTTCGTGGTGCTGAGCGTGCTGGTCTACAGCATCAAGGCCTGCCTGGCCGCGCGCGCCGCCAACCGGCCGACCGTGCACGAGACGCCCTACGAGCCGCTCGCGGCAGCGCCCGCGCGATGATAATGAAGCTTGGCGGCCTCGACCTGCCCGAGGCGGGGCGCTACCTCGCCCGCTCGACGCGCGCGCTGGGCCAGTCGCTCCGGCTGATGGTGGGGCTGCCCGACTACGACACCTACCTGTCGCACATGGCGGCCACCCACCCGGACCGCGCGCCGATGAGCTACGAGGCCTTCTTCCGCGAGCGGCTGGAGGCACGCTACGGCGCGGGCAAGGGACGCTGCTGCTAGCTGCTGCTAGCTGCCGACTTGGGCCCTTGTGCCGCGTCAAGGGTCCGCCGTGTGCACCGGCCCACAATGGCGGCCGATGAACAGGCGAACCCTTCTGGCGGCCGGCGTGGGAACGGCCGCCCTGGCGGCGGCGATTGCGGTGACGTGGCGTCGTGGCATGGGCTCAGCAGCGCGCTACGACACCTGGGCGCGCGGCCTGCGCTCGCCGCTGTCGCCGGCGCTGGGCGCTGCGGAATGGGTGCGCTATGCGACGCTGGCCGCGAACAGCCACAACACGCAGCCCTGGCACTTCGCGCTTGACGGATCGGCCGCGCGGCCTCGCGCCATCACGCTGATGCCGGCCCCCGATCGCCGCACGCCGGTGGTGGATCGGGACGACCACCACCTGCATGTGAGCCTGGGTTGCGCGGCGGAGAACCTCTTGCTGGCCGCCACCCTGTCGGCCCAGGCAGGCACGCTCGAGTCCGCCGGCCCGACCGGCGTGCGCTGCGCCTTCACGGCCTCGGGGACGTCCACGGCCCACGCTCTGGCCGAGGCCATCCCCTGGCGGCAGTCCACCCGCGCCGCCTACGACCCCCAGCCGTTGGCACCCGCCGAGCTGGCGCAGCTCGAGCAGGCCGCCACCCTGCCCGGCGTCGATGTCGTGATCCTCACCGACCGCGCGCGGCGGGCCCGCCTGCGCGACCTGGTGGTGGCCGGCAACACGGCGCAGTGGCGTGACGCCGCTTTCGTCGCCGAGGTGCAGCAATGGCTGCGTTTCAACCCGGCGCAGGCCATGGCGCGGGGCGATGGCCTGTACAGCGCCACGACCGGCAATCCCAGCCTGCCGGCCTGGCTGGGACCGCTGGCTTTCCGGCTGGCGGTGCGGCCCGCGTCGGACAGCGCCCGCCAGGCGGCGCTGCTCGATGCGTCGGCAGGCGCGGTGTTGCTGTTCGCCCAGCAGGACAACGCCGCCGGCTGGGTGCAGGTCGGTCGTGCCAGCCAGCGCCTGCAACTTGCGGCCACGCGCCTGGACGTGCGGACCAGCTTCCTGAACCAGCCGGTGGAGGTGCCTTCCCTGCGCGCCGAACTGGCCGTGCTGGCCGGCCTGCCCGGGCGTCGGCCCGACCTGGTGCTGCGCTTCGGCAGAGGGCCGCGCATGCCCTGGTCGCCCCGGCGGCCGGTGGCACAGGTTCTGGCCTGAGCGCGGGCGGCCAACGATGCCGGCACCGAATCCGATTTGTTATTGATTTCCTAGCTGCTCGCGGCCATGGGACGGGCGCCGCAGCCACTTTTTGCTCGAAACGCCGACGCGGCGCTCAGTCCGCCAGCTTGCGCAGCAGCCAGGCCATCGCCGCCTGCTGCGCCTTGAGGTCGCCACCCGCATCGACCGCCAGCGCCGCGCGGTCGAAGGCCGCCGACAAGAGGTCGGCGAGGACCGGCAGCGCCACGCCGCGCGGCGTGACGCCAGCGGCGGTCAGCCCCTCGGCGAGCGTGGCCGCGGCGGCAGCCCCATCCATCGCCAGCACCTCCGCCAGGCCCAGCACGGCCGGCCCGTCGACCAGCAACAGCCGCGTGCGGCCCGGCGCCGTCATCGCACGCAGGTAGGCGTCGCTGCCGGCGACCAGCGCCTTCAGCGGCGGCAGGCCCTCGCGCGCGGCGGCGCGGATGTCCTCGGCCACGGCCGCCATCTCGCGCGCCAGCACGGCGCGGAACAGGTCGCGCTTGTCGACGAAATGGTGGTACAGCGCGCCGCGCGTGGTGCCCGCCGCGGCCACCACCTCCGGCGTGGAGGTGTCGGCATAGCCCTTCTCGACAAAGAGCCTTCGCGCCGCATCCATCAGCGCACCCCGCGTGGCCTCGGTGCGTTCGCGGTTGCTGCGCGGGGCGGGCGGGTCGACCTCGGCGGTCATGGACTTGCGATCGGCAGGGTCATCCACTGACATACATACAGCCTGTACGTTAATCTTGAATAAAACATGCGGCCTGTATGTTAATTCAACCCTTTCGAGGAGAAGCCATGTCGGCACCCTTCAAGGTCAGCAGCTACTACCCCGTCGTCATGACCCGCGACGTCGCCGGCACCGCCGCGTTCTGGCGCACGCACTTCGGCTTCGTGCCGCTGTTCACGAGCGACTGGTACGTCCACCTGCAGCTCGAAGGCGACGCCGCCGTCAACCTGGCGGTGCTCGACGGCCGCCACGCCACCATCCCCGAGGCCGCGCGCGGGCAGGTCGCGGCCGGCCTGCTGCTGAATTTCGAGGTGGAGGACGTGGACGCCTTCCATGCCCGCGTGCAGGCCGCCGGCCTGCCGGTGCTGCTGCCGCTGCGCGACGAGGCCTTCGGCCAGCGGCACTTCATCACCCGCGACCCCAACGGCGTGCTGATCGACGTGATCACGCCGATTCCGCCGACGGGCGAGTTCGTGCAGCAGTACGAGGCGTCGGCCCTGCCGCAGGGGTGACGCACGGCGGGGGCCGCAGCCGCTATAGACTTCATAGCGTGCCGTGCCCGCCCCGTGGGCGTGAGCGGCCCATTCGCCCCCAAATCCCGCGCCCTGCATGACATCCGCCTCCCCCGCCCCTTCGCTGCCCCGCCGCCATGTGATCGCCGGCCTGGCCGCCAGCCTTGCCACCCCTGCCGTCTGGGCCGCGCGCGCCAAGGCCGCGCCCCCTGCTCCGCCCGCGCCCCCGCTGTGGCCGAAGGCGCTGGCCGTGCCGGGCGGCGTGGCGCGGCTGTCCCTCGGGCCGGCGGCCGACCGGCCCACGGCACACACCCGCGTGGGCGACGCGCAGGTGCCGCTGCTGGTGGTGGGCGATGCGATCGACTGGACTGCGCTGGTCGGCATTCCCCTGGCGGCCACGCCGGGCGAGGCGGCCATCACCAGGGCCGGGCGCAGCATCCCGTACACCGTCGCCCCCAAGCAGTACCGCGAGCAGCACCTGAAGGTGGCGCCGGGCACCGTCGACCTGTCCGCGGAGGACACGGCGCGCTACGAGCGCGAGCGCACCCACCTGGCGGGCGTGATGGCGACCTTCACCGACGCACCGCCTGCGACGCTGCACATGGCAGTGCCCGTGCCCGGCCGGCGCTCCAGCTCCTTCGGCCTGCGCCGCGTCTTCAACGGGCAGTCGCGCAATCCGCACAGCGGCATGGACATCGCGGCCGGCACCGGCACGCCCGTCCGCGCGCCGCTCGCGGGCCGGGTGATCGACACCGGCGACTACTTCTTCAACGGCGGCACCGTGTGGCTCGACCATGGCGCGGGCCTGCTCAGCATGTACTGCCACCTGAGCCGCATCGACTGCAAGGTGGGCGACAGGGTCAAGCCCGGCGACGCCTTCTGCGCGGTGGGCGCCACCGGCCGCGTAACGGGCCCGCACCTGCACTGGTCGGTGATGCTGAATCGCGCCATGGTCGACCCCGCCCTGTTCATCGACGCCTGAGAGACCGGCGCCGCACCGATTGACGAGCGCGCCGGTTGCACCTTAAAAGGGCGTCAAACAGGAGTCGGGCGCGATGGCCGTTGAACCGTTGGAAGAAGCACTCGGGCGTGCGGCTGCATTGCCCGCGGATGCGCCTGCCGAGCGCATCGATCGCGCGGTGCACGAGGTGGTGCGGCTCATGCGCGAGCATATGCAGATGGACGTGGCCTTCGTCTCGCACCTGCACGGCGGGCGGCGCTACTTCATCACCGTCGACACGCGCGCCGGCGCCGAGGTGATCGCCACTGGCGACTCGGACCCGGCGGAAGAAAGCTTCTGCCAGCGTGTGATCGACGGCCGCCTGCCGCAGAGCATCCAGGACGTTCGCCTGCTGCCCGGCGCCGCCGAGCTGCCGGCACCGTCCTTCAGCATCGGTTCGCACCTGAGCACACCCGTCGTGCTGGGTGACGGCAGCATCTACGGCACGATGTGCTGCTTCAGCTTCGAGGCGGCACGGCCGCTTGTCGATCGCGACCTCAAGCGCCTGCGGATGGCGGCCGACCTGACGGCACGCCTGATCGACCAGCGGCACCGCACCTGACAGGGGGGCGCACCGCGGCGCTACGACAATGCGGTCCTCCGACGACCGCCCTGCGGCGTTGAAGACGAGTCCGCGCCATGACTGACCCCTCCTCCGCTCCCGTCCTCCAGATCCACCGCTTGCGGGTGGCCTTCCCCGGAGAAGCGCCGTTGATCTCCTGTGAGTCGCTCGCCCTGCCTGCAGGCCTCACGCTGGTCGAGGGCGACACCGGCTCGGGCAAAAGCACGCTGCTGCGCGTTCTGGCCGGCAAACAACCCGCGCAGGGCACGCTGGTGCTGGGCGCCATCGAGCTCGCGCATGCACCACAGGCCTACCGGCATGCCGTGTTCCATGTCGATGCGCGCGACGCGGCGCTCGATGCGCTCACGCCGCGCGACTGCACCGCCACCTGGCGTGAGCACGACCCGGGCTTCGATGCAGCGCGCTGGTCCTCGATCGTCGAGGGCTTCGCGCTGGGCGAGCACCTCGACAAGCGCATGGACATGCTCTCCACCGGCTCGCGGCGCAAGGTGGCGCTGGCCGCCGCGCTGGCCAGCGGCCGCGCGCTGGTGCTGCTCGACGAGCCCACGGCCGCACTCGACAAGGCCTCGGTGCGCTGGCTGTGGCAGGTGCTGGCCGAGCGCGCGAGCCAGGGCATGCGCCAGGCCGTGGTCCTGGCCAGCAGCTTGCCCGTACAGGGCCTGCCGCTGGCCGCAGTACTCACCCTTCCGCTTCGCTGATGCCGCTGCACGCTCGCACCCCCTCGTCCGACTCCCGCCGCCGCTGGCTCCTGTGGGCCGCCGCCATGGCATGGCTGCCGGTCGCGGCGCCGGCGCAGGTCAAGACGTCCGCCGCGCCCGCCGCCCGGGTGCCATCGCTGCGCGTGCGCTTCTCCCGGCGGGGTGGCCAGCGGCTGCTGCGCGGCCGGCTGCAGGCGCCGGCGCACAGCGTGCGCGACTACCTCATCCAGGGGCGCGCCGGGCAGTCGCTCGAAGTGGAACTGGAGACGCTCGCACCTGGCGCATCGTTCAAGGTGCTGGGCCCGCAACACAAGGACGCGCTCTTCATGAGCGAGTTCTCGGCCCTGCCGCTGTGGCAGGGGCGGCTGGCGGCCGATGGCGACTACCGCGTTCGCGTGTCGCTCAACCCGGTGCAGCGCGCCCGCGGCGAGTCGATGGATTTCATCCTGCGGCTGGCCCTGCGCGCCGCCTGAAGTCCGCCGCCCCTCAGGAGCGCGTGCCGGTGGCGCCGTCGAGTGCCATGCGCACGCGCAACGCCAGGTCCGACAGGCGGTACGGCTTCTTGAGGATGTCGAACTCCGAGGGCGCGACCTGGTCGATGTTGCCCATGTCGCGGTCGTAGCCGGTGGTCAGCAGCACATGGACCGAGGGCAGCAGGCGCCGGACCTCGCGCGCCAGCGTGTAGCCGTTGATGCCGCCGGGCATCACGACGTCGGAGAACAGCAGGTCGGGCATGCGGTCGGGCGGCAGCGAGCGCACCAGCTCCAGCGCGGCGCGGCCCGAGTCGGCGACGTGCACGCGGTAGCCCAGGCCCTCGAGCATGTCGCGCGCCAGTTCCGACACCTCGGGCCGGTCTTCCACCACGAGGATGGTCTCGCTCCCACCCCGCTCGTTGGGACGCAAGCCGCTCTCGCCCTCGATCCGCACGGCATTGCGCACCGCCGGGAAGAACATGCGCACCGTGGTGCCCTGACCCGGCTCGGACGAGACCGTCGCCGTGCCGCCCGACTGCTTCGCGAAGCCGTACACCATCGACAGGCCCAGGCCCGTGCCCTTGCCCTCGTCCTTGGTGGTGAAGAACGGGTCCATCACACGCGCGATGATGTCCGCCGGGATGCCGGTGCCGGTGTCGGTGACGGACAGCGCCGCATAAGCGCCGGGGCGCAGGCCGGCGGGCAGTTCGCCGCTGTCGTCGCCCTCGTTGGCGGCCTCGACCGCACGCGTCTCGATGCGGATGCGGCCACCGTCGGGCATGGCGTCGCGCGCATTCATCAGGACGTTGAGCAGCGCCACCTCGACCTGCGTGGTGTCGAGCTCGCAGTTGGGCAGGTCGGGCGCCAGGTCGAACTCGAGCTGGATCTGCTCGCCCAGCGTGCGCTGCACCAGCGCCGTCATGCCGGTGGCCAGTGTGTTGAGGTTGATGGTGCGCCCGCGCAGCTGCTGCTTGCGCGAAAAGGCCAGCAGCTGCTGCGTGAGGGTCGACGCCTTGGTCACCGCGCTGCGGATGCTGCCGATGCCGCGCGCGAGGTCCTCGGGCCCGAGCTTGTTCAGGCGGGCCCGGGCACTCATGAGGTCGAGGTGCCCCGACATGACCTGCAGCAGGTTGTTGAAGTCGTGCGCGATGCCGCCGGTGAGCTGGCCCAGCGCCTCCATCTTCTGCGCCTGGGCCAGGCCCTCCTCGGCGTCGCGACGGCGGCTGACGTCGAGCTGCGAGGCGAAGAAAAACACCAGTTCATCGTTGCGGTCGTAGACCGGCGAGATGAACAGCGCATTCCAGAAGGAGGAGCCGTCCTTGCGGTAGTTGAGCACCTCCAGCGAGATCTCGCGCCGCTGGTCGATCGCCTGGCGGATGGTCTGCACCGTCTGGCGATCCGTTGCGGGGCCCTGCAGGAAGCGGCAGTTGTGGCCCAGCAACTCGTCGATCGAATAGCCGCTCATCGCCACGAAGGCGCGGTTGGCGAAGACGATGGGATTGTCGGGCTGGCGCGGATCGGTCACGAGCATGGGCATGCGCGTGGTCTCGATGGCGGCGAAGAAGATGTCGTCCCGGTGGGAAACGAACTGGGAGGGCCCGCCGTCCTCGACCTGGACAGGGCTGCGGCCGGGAATTGGCGGTTTTTCGGGTTGGCTCATGGGGCGCGGCCCGCAAGGGCGCCGGATGATGCGCGATAGCGTACCTTCGGTCTAGCGCGCGGCCTGTCGGATAAAGCGCCGCACAGCGGGCACCGCCCGGTCATTCGGGGCGCTTGTAGACCAGGCCCAGCACGGCGCCGTTCTCGTCGGCCGTGCACACGGCGCTGCGCTTTTGCGGGCCGACGGCCAGGTTGACGGCATAGACGCCGTCGCGCGGCGTGCTGCTGCTCATCACCGCCACCCCCGCCGGCGGCACCTTGAACTCGCGCACGGCAGCGGCCACGCAGTTCTTCACGCTGACGTCGGGGGCGCCGCCCGCGCGCACGGCGGTGCTGCTGCAGGCGGACAGGGCCAGGGCGATGCCGGCAGCGGCGGCGAGAGGCGCAGGTCCGAAGCGGTGAAAGGGGGTCATCGGCAACTCCTTGAAAGCGATGGGCCGCAGGCGCGGTGCGCCATCGGTCCGTATTGGAGGCGAGGCGCCCGCGCCGGTTCGCCGGACGCCGCCGGCACGCGGGGCCGTCCGACGCCGCGCCCGCCAGTGCTTCGCGGGCCTCGCAGGCGCCGCGGGGTCAGGCCGTCGGCCTCCACAGCGCGGCGCCCTCGCGCAGCGCATCGGCGGCATCGTGCACGACCTGGCGCAGCGCCGCGTCGTGCAGGACAGCGCCGGCCTGGAGCGCAGCCGCCGCGGCGCCCTCGGGGTCCTCTTCGAAGCCCTGCAGGGCGCGCAGCACGGCTTCGAGCGCGGCGCGCTGGGGGTCGCCCTCGCTGCAGGCGTCGATCGCGTCCTGCAATGTGGTGACGGCATGGCCCAGGTTCAGCGCCGCCAGCAGGCCCTCCGGCGCGTCGCCGGAGCGGCCGGCGCGCTGCAGGTCCAGCAGCAGGCGCAGGATGCGCCGCGCCGTCTGCGCGTGCCACTCGCCCGCCACGGCCGCGGCGCGCGTGCGCGGGTGGTCGAAGAGGCGCGCCACGTCGCGCCGGATGTGGCCGGCCAGCGCCTGCGAGCGCGCCGCCGAACGGTCGGGCGCCAGCAGGAAGGCACTGCCCACCAGCACCGCCCCCGTCATCAGCGCCGCGGCCCCGTTGAGGATCTCCGGGCCGGCGGCCGCCGGCATGCCGGCCTGGCTGCCGAGCATGAAGCACATGTTGGCATCCAGCGCCGGCATGGCGGTGTGGCGGCTCACGCGCGCCAGCGCGCCGACGGCGATGAAGGGCACGATGCTGAGCACCAGCGACACCGGGCCGTCCACCTGAGGCTGCACCACGAAGCGGTAGAAGGTGGCGGCCACCACGCCGGCCGCCACGCCGGCGATGAGCTTCGGTGCCACCGCGCGCGGCGCCGGCAGCGTTCCCAGGACCATCGAGAAGATGCACACACCCAGCGCCGCCAGCTCGGCCGCCGGCCAGCCGGAGGCCAGGCCCACGGCCGCGGCGACGAAGGTGCCCAGTCCGGCGGCCGCGGCGTTGCCCGCGGCGCGCTGCCAGTCGCGCTGCGGCGTCAGGTAGGCGCTCGCGCGCGGTGCGAAACCGCGCTCGTCGGCGGCCGCGTCGACGCGCTGCGCGAACAAGGCCTGTTCGGCCGCCACCAGCCAGGCCATCGCGCGGTGGACGCGATCCTCGGGCGTGGCCGCCCGGCCCGGGAGCTGGGCCGGGTCCAGCGGCGCCGGCTCCCAGGGTGCAGCCTCGCGGAGCCGGGCGGCCTGGCTGGCGAGCTGGCCCGCCAGCGCGTCGGGCACCGGCTCGCCGCGCAGGCGCCGGGCGCGCAGCGCCGCCGCGGCGGCCATCAGCGCGATGGAGGCGGCCACCAGCGCCGTCGTGTAGCGCAGGCGCCGGTAGCCTTCGACCGAACCGGCGGCCACGGTGCGAGCGGCGGTGTCGACCTCGCCCATCTCGGTCAGCACGCGCCGCTCCAGCGCGGCCGTGTCGCGCGCCGGGCGGCCTGCGGCCGCCTCGGCGGCGAAGCCGGCGGCGTCGGCCGCCAGGTGCCGCACGCGCTGGTAGAACTCGCGCCGCCGAGCCGAGGGCGTGAAGAAGCCCGTGACCAGCGTGACCACCACGACGCCGATCAGCGTGCACTCCACGCGCGCCACCGCCAGCGGCAGCAGCCGCTCCGGCGCCAGTACCGAGGGCAGCACGACCACCGCCGCCGTCATGCCGGCCATCAGCGCCGCATACGACACCACGCCGCGCAGCAGCGCCGCGGCCGCGGCGCCGCCTGCCGCCCACAGGCCCAGCAGCGCCAGCGCCGCATAGGGGCCCGGGACGGCGCGCAGGATCGCGAAACCCGCCGCCGCGCCGACCAGCGTGCCGACGATGCGGAAGAAGCCGCGCTCGATGAGCAGGCCGCGCGCGTTCTGCGCGACGACCCACACCGGCATCGCGGCCCAGTAGGCGTTGTGGACGTGGAAGGCGGCGGCGATGGCGAAGCCCAGCGTGGCGGCCAGGGCCATGCGCAGCGCGAGGGCGGCGCCCGCTGCGTCGATGCCGAGGCGCCGGCCGACGGAGGCGAGCGTGTTCATGGCCGCGGATTGTCGGCCGCGCCGACAGCCGGCGGCCGGACACGCCGCGATGGCGCAGTGGCCGGGTGGGGCGCGCGGCCACGGACTTGCACGGCAGCGCGCCATTGACTGCCCACCTTTTGCGCTCCTGAATTCATAGCTGCTCGCGCAGACAGGACGCGCACCGGGGGCTGTTTCATCCTCGACTTCGGTGCAAGTTACATTTTTTCGCTTGCGCCATACCAATCGGTACGTATAGTCCATACCAACCAATCGGTATGGTCATGAACACCCCCACTTCCCCTGCCCTCCCGTCGCGCACCCGGCTGCTCGACGCCGCGCTGCAGGTCATCCGCACCAAGGGCTACACCGCGACCACGGTCGACGAGATCTGCCAGGCCGCCGGCGTGACCAAGGGCAGCTTCTTCCACCACTTCAAGGGCAAGGAAGATCTCGCCATCCAGGCCACGCTGCACTGGAGCGACGTCACCGGTGCCGCCTTCGCCGCCGCCGACTACCACCGACTGCCCGACCCGCGCGAGCGCGTGCTGGGCTACATCGACCTGCGGGCCGTCATGCTGGCCGGCGAGCTGCCCGACTTCACCTGCCTGCTCGGCACCATGGTGCAGGAGACCTTCACCACCCACCCTGCCATCCGCGACGCCTGCAATGCCGGCATCGAGGGGCATGCGCACACGGTGGCGGTGGACATCGCGCAGGCCCAGGCGCTGTACGTGCCCGACGCCACCTGGGACGCGCAGGAGCTCGCGCTCTACACCCAGGCCGCGCTGCAGGGCGCCTTCGTGCTGGCCAAGGCGCAGGGCGGCGCGCACATCGCGTCGGTCTGCGTGGCCCACCTGCGCGCCTATGTGCAGGCGCTGCTCACGCCCGGCGCGGCGGTGCAGCTCGCGCCGCCCGTGCCGGTGGGCGAGCACATTCCGGTTCCCGCATCCCGACACCAAGGAGACACACCATGACCCCCACCCACCGCGTGAGCTGCCACTGCGGCGCCGTGCGCCTCGAAGTCGACGGCACCATCGACTCGGGCATGGCCTGCAACTGCTCGATGTGCCAGCGCAAGGGCTCGCTGCTGTGGTTCGTGCCGCCGCAGCAGGTGCGCTTCGAGTCCGACGAGAGCAAGGTGGGCCGCTACCTCTTCCACAGGCATGTGATCGCGCACCGCTTCTGCACCGTCTGCGGCATCCATCCCTACGCCGACGGGAAGAAGCCCGACGGCTCGCCGATGGTGGCGATCAACCTGCGCTGCGTGGAAGGCATCGACCTCGACGCCATCCCGGTGAAGCACGTGAACGGCCGAGCCTTCTAGGCGCACGTCAGCCCCTTTCCTCGTTCCCGCCGAACTTGCGGCCCGCGCGGCTGCAAGCCCTTCCTCACCCTGCTTTTGCAACCCAGGAGCTCACCATGACCGACACGACGAATCCCGATCCCTGCCGCAACGTCGCCGCGAGCGATGCCCATGCGCTCAGCCTCACGCGCCTGTACGACGCCACGCCGGAGCAGGTCTTCCGCGCCTGGACCGACCCCGAACTGCTCAAGCAGTGGTTCGTCCCGCGCCCGTGGACCATCTCCAGGGTGCAGCACGACCTGCGCCCCGGCGGCCAGTCGCTGGTGGTGATGCGCGACCCCGAGGGCAACGAGTACCCGAACGACGGCGTGTTCCTCGAGATCGTGCCCAACCGCAAGCTGGTGTTCACGAACGCCTTCACGCCCGGCTGGGTGCCGGCCGATCCGCAGCCGATCAAGATGGTCGCGGTGGTGAGCTTCGAACCCGAAGGCGACGGCAAGACGCGCTACACCGCCACCGCCATGCACTGGAGCGCGGCCGACCGCGAGACGCACGAGAAGATGGGCTTCCACGAAGGCTGGGGCCAGTGCGCCGACCAGTTGGCCGAGCTGCTGGCCAAGCGCTGAGGAGCACACCATGCGCAAGATCACACCCTGCCTGTGGTTCGACTTCAACGCCGAGGAGGCGGTGGCGCATTACATGCGCATCTTCCCGAACTCGCGCGTGCTCGAGACCGCGCATTACAACGATGCCTCGCCCGCGCTCAAGGGCAAGGTGCTGACGATCCGCTTCGAGGTCGAGGGCCAGGAGCTGCTGGCCCTCAACGCCGGCCCGCAGTTCCCCTTCACCGAGGCGATCTCGCTGTCGGTGGACTGTGCCGACCAGGCGGAGGTCGACCGCCTGTGGTCGGCGCTGAGCGAGGGCGGCTCCGAGGGCCCCTGCGGCTGGGTGAAGGACCGCTTCGGCCTGTCGTGGCAGATCGTGCCGCGGCCGATGATCGAGATGCTCCAGGGCCCCGACGCCGCCGGCGCCGCGCGCGCCATGGCGGCGATGATGAAGATGGGCAAGCTCGACATCGCCGCCCTGCGCGCGGCCTACGAAGGCCGCTGAGTGCCGGGCGCGCCGCGCTCAGTGCGCGGGGCGCCTATGGCGCTGCACGGACCGCCAGATGTCGACCTTGGCGCGGGCCAGGCGGGCCAGGCGGTTCGCCACGTCCTCCGGCGTCGCCCGGGGGCTGCCGATGGACAGCCGGCCGCGGAATTCCGCGTCCTCGAACAGGTCGGCGCGGCCGAAAGTGCAGTCGGGCGTGCGCTCCACGTCGATGCGGATGTCGACGCCGCGGTAGTGCGATGGCGACGGCGAGGGCGATGCGCCCGAAGAGTGGGTCGTCGGATCGATGGTCATGCTCTTGCCTCCTTTTCTCGATGAACCATGCGTCGTGACGAGAGGCGAAATAGGTGCGGCCGGCGGCAATTCAAGAGGGCCTGCCGCCCCCCCGTGCGGACTGCTGAAATTTCCTACTTGAAGCCCCGGCAAGAGCACCTAGATGGCCCCTCGGAGCCGCCGCGCTTCGGCCGGCGCGCCCCGTATCACCGTTCGACTTCAGGAGGTTTCGCCATGTACCGATCGCCGTTCCCGCGCGACATGTTCGCCGAGATGGATCGCCTGCAGCGCGAGATGCAGCAGACCTTCGATCTGTCTCCCACCATCCGCGGCATCGCCCGCCAGGGCTTCCCGGCCCTCAACGTCGGCCACACGCCGCAGACGCTCGAGATCTACGCCTTCGTGCCCGGCGTCGACCCGGGCTCGATCGACGTGCAGCTCGAACGCGGCCTGCTCACCATCTCGGGCGAGCGCAAGGCCGCCCTGCCCGACGCGCAGAGCAAGGCCGCCGTGCACATCAACGAGCGCTTCGCCGGCAAGTTCCACCGCGCGCTGACGCTGCCCGACGATGCCGACCCCGAGGGGGTCGACGCCCATCTTCAGGACGGCGTGCTGCACATCACCGTGCGCCGCCGCGCCGCGGCCCAACCGCGCCGCATCGAGATCCACTGACCCAGGAGGACCCTGCCATGAACGACATCCAGACCCGCAGCCGGGCCACCCCATCGACCGGCCAGGCCGAAGCGAACCCGCGTTACGCCGAGGACTACCTGACTCCACCGGTGGACGTGGTCGAGGACGCCCAGGGCATCACGCTCTACGCCGACCTGCCGGGCGTGGCCAAGGACAAGTTGCAGCTCGAGGTGGAAGCCGGCACGCTGACCATCGAAGGCCAGCTGCACCTGGCCGTGCCCGAGAACCTTCAGTCCAGCCACAGCGAGGTGGCGGCGCCGCGCTTCCGGCGCGTGTTCACGCTCAGCAAGGAACTGGACACCGAGCAGGTGAGCGCCGAGCTGGCGCAGGGCGTGCTGACGCTGCGCATCCCCAAGGCGACGCACGCGCAGGCGCGGCGCATCGACATCCGCGTCGGCATGGTGCCCCTGGATACTCAGCGGGCCTGGGCGGCGCCCGGCCACAGCCGCACGGTCAGCGCGCCCAATGCCGACACGGTGGCCAGCGCGGTCACGCCCATCCAGCCCCATTGCGCCAGGGCCAGCGCACCCAGTGCGGAGCCGGCCGCCATGCCGGTGAAGGTGCCCACGAAGAGCACCGCGTTGAGGCGGCTGCGGGCACCGGGGTCGATGCTGTAGACGATGGTCTGGTGCGCGATCAGCGCCGCCTGCAGGCCGAGGTCGAAGCCGATCGCGCTCACCACCAGCAGGCCCAGCCGTGCATGCGGCATCAGCAGCGGCGTCAGCGCCATCAGCGCGAAGGACACGACCACCAGCCCTGCCCCCAGGCGCGTGACCAGTTCGGGCCCGCGCTTGTCGGCGATGCGGCCGGCGATTGGCGCGGCCAGCGCACCGGCGGCACCGGCCAGCCCGAAGGCCCCGGCCGCGGCGCTGCCGAGGTGGAAAGGCGCGCCGTGCAGCATCACCGCCAGCGTCGACCAGAAGGCGCTGAAACCCACCGACAGGAGGCCCTGCGCCAGGGCGGCGCGACGCAGCGCGCCGTGCTGGCGCCACAGCTTGCCCAGCGAGCCCAGCAATGCGCCGTACGCCAGGTGCGTCGTCGGCTTGAAGCGCGGCAGCCCGCGCCACGCGGCGGCGCCGATCAGCGCGATGCTGGCGGCCGCGGCCACGAACATCGAGCGCCAGCCGAAATGCTCGGCCACGAAACCGCTCACCACGCGCGACAGCAGGATGCCCAGCAGCAGGCCCGTCATCACCGTGCCCACCACCTTGCCGCGGTGCGCCTCGGGCGCCAGCGTGGCGGCGGCGGGCACGATGTCCTGCGCCAGCGTGGCCGAGAGGCCGATCGCCAGGCTGGCCGCCAGCAGCATCGCGATGGAAGGCGCGGCGCCGGCCATCAGCAGCGCGGCGCACAGGGCGGCCGCCTTGATCAGGATGATGCGACGGCGGTCGTAGCGGTCGCCCAGCGGCGCGAGCAGCAGGATGCCCAGCGCGTAGCCCAGTTGCGTGAGCGTGGGCACGAAGCCGACCAGCCGGTCGGAGGCGCCGATGTCGGCGCCCAGCACGCCGAGCATGGGCTGGGCGTAGTAGAGGGCGGCGACGCCGAAGCCGGCGCCGCTGGCCAGCAGCAGCGTGAGGGCCGGCGGCAGGCCCGCCGCGGCCGGGGCCGGCACCGAAGCGCCGGCCGTGGCATGCATGGGTTGAATGTTGGACATGGTGTTAACCCTTGGTTTTGTGGCAACGGGCTGAAGTGTGCAGGCCGGCTCTCGCAGTGGGTAGGCGTGTGCACTGCACAATTGATATACGCTCGACGCATGAGCAAGCCTGAACCCCGTACCCCCGCGCCGGTGGCCGCCGACCGGCTGGAACTGATGCAGACCTTCGTGCGCATCGTCGACGCGGGCAGCCTGTCGGCGGCGGCGGTCCAGATGCTGTCGACCCAACCCACGGTGAGCAGGCGCCTGCAGGCGCTGGAGCGCTCGCTGGGCGTGCGGCTGCTGCAGCGATCCACCCACGCGATGAAGCTCACCGAGGACGGCGAGCGCTGCTACGCCCGGGCCAAGGAACTGCTGGCGAACTGGCACGCCTTCGAGGCCGACCTGCGCGGTGCCGGCGACGCGCCCGAAGGCCTGCTGCGCGTGGTGGCGCCGCACGCCTTCGGGCAGGAGCTGCTGGTGGCGCCGCTGGCCGAGTTCCTGCGTGCCCACCCGCAGGTGAACGTCGAATGGCTGCTCCACGACCGGCGGCCGGACTTCATCGCCCAGGGCGTGGACTGCGCGATCCAGGTCGGCGAGGTGGACGACCCCTCGGTGGTGGCCATCCGCCTGGCCGAAGTGCCACGAATCGTGGTCGCCGCGCCCTCGGTGCTGGCGGGCCGGCCGGCGCCGCAGCACGCGCGCGACCTGGCCGCCCTGCCCTGGCTGGCGCTGCAGATGTACTACCGCCACGAGATCGGCCTGACGCACGCCACCACCGGGGAGCATTGCCGCCTCGCGCTGCAGCCGCGCCTGTCGACCGACAGCCTCAACGCCCTGCGCGGCGCGGCGCTGCTGGGCCTGGGTGTGGGCGTGGGCTCGGCCTGGCTGCTGACGGAGGACATCGCGCAGGGACGCCTCGTGCATCTGGTGCCGCAGTGGCAGGCGGCGCCGCTGCCGGTGTACCTGGTGTACCCCTACGCCCGCTTCTACCCGGCGCGGCTGCGCCGCTTCGTCGAACTGATGCGCCAGGCCATGCCGGCGGCGGTGCACGGCGCGCAAGTCAGGCAGGCAGGAGCCCAATCGCCGCCGCTATCGAATCAATAGCATCCTGCGCAATGCGGACGGGGGCTACAGCCCGATTTGGCTCGTGAAGCCAGGCTCGCCGCCGCACGCGCAGGCTTTCGTCCGACAGCCGGTCACCCTGGATCTGCGCTGCAATGCAGCACCGGCGACGCGCCCCTGCGGCGTCAACGCCCTGCCCCAAAGGAGATGCCATGAAGCGCCAAGCGACCATCCACGGCCACGTCACCTACACGCCCGGCGACGGCGTCCCGATTCCGATCCCCGAGGGCCCGATCGAGATCGAGGAAACCGAGGACAGCGTGATCCTGGGCTGGCAGCAGGCCGATGGCGTGGTCGGCTCCACCGCCATGCCGCGCATCCAGTACGACCAGTACGTCGAGGCCGGAAAGATCCGCCCGGCCGACTGAAGGTCGCCCGCCGCTCAGGCGGGCGGGCGCCGCGCAGGCGACAGCCGCCCGGTCGGCAGGCGGTAGGCCTCCGGCCCGAACAGGTCGATGCCGCAGGCCAGCGACTCCACCCAATCGAAGAAATCCGCGATGGCCGCCGCACCCTCGATCGGCGCGCCGTGCTGCGGCACCAGCATCGAGATCGGCAGGCGGCGCGCCATCTGTGCCCACAGCCGCAGCACCTTGTTCGACACCATGTAGCGGCGGTGGAAGCCTTCCATGCGCGGGATGTGCGGCGCCAGGTCGCGCACCGGCTGCTGCGCGCCGCTGCCGCTGGTCATCGACACGCCCAGGTCGCCGGTGAAGAGGATGCGGCTCACCGGGTCGTAGAAGTGGAAGTTGCCTTCGGCATGCAGGAAGTGCGCAGGCAGCAGGTGCAGTTCGCTGTCGCCCAGGGGCAGGATGCCGCCCGCGTCGGGCACCGCCAGGACCCGCTCCTGCGTCTTGCCGCTCTTGGCGAAGTGCGGCACGAAGCGCTCCCACACGCGCGAGATGACGAGCTGCGCCTGCGTCGAGGTCAGCCAGCGGTCGAGCGACGCGATGATGTCCGGGTCGGCATGCGAGGCCAGCAGCCAAGCCAGCTTCTGCGGCGGGAACTGCCGCCCCATGCCGAGGAAGAGCTCGTTGAAGGCGATGTTGCCGCCCGGGTCGATGAGCGCGCCCACACCGTGGTCGACGACGAGGAACTGGTTGGCCTGCACCGCCTCCTCGGACTCGTGGACCAGGTCGGAGAACATCAGGCAGACATGCTGCGGGTCGCGGTAGAGCTCGAGGGGCATGGCGGCCAAAGCGCCGCACTGTAGGGCGGCGCGCGGGGGGCCACCTTGATCTGCGTCAGCGTCCCGGTCTGCGTCACCCGGCCGCTGCGTGCGCCTGCGCCAGGCACTCGCCGAAGAGCGCCGTCGCCCGCCCCGGCTGCGGGGAGCGGCGCCAGATCGCCGTGAAGCGGCAGTCGTAGCGCAACTGCGCGGGCGACACCGCCGCCATGCGGCCCTCACGCTCGAAAGCCGCGGCGTAGTGGTCGGGCAGGAAGCCCAGGTAGCGGCCCGAGAGGATCAGCAGAGCGATCGCCTCCTGGTCGTAGCCGGTGGCACTGCGCGCCAGGCGCCGGGCATGGCTCAGCTCCATGTTGGGCGAGTGGTAGCCCAGCCCGGCGAAGGCATGGCGGCGCAGTTCGGCCCAGCTCAGCGACGTGCCCGCGCTGGCGAAGAGCGGGTGCGTGCGGCCCGCGTACATCTGCATCGTCTCGCCGAAGAGGTCGGCGTAGGCCAGGCTCTGCGAGGCCCGGTGCGCCGGGATCACGCCGACCTGGAAGCGGCCGTCGATCACGCCGCGCTCGATGGCGTTGATGGACGCCACGTGCACGTTGAGCCGCACGTCGGGCGCGCGCGCCGAGAAGAGCGCGATCGCCTCGCCGATGCGCGCCTGCGGGTTGCTGGCCGTCTTGTCGAACAGGGCCAGGTCGAGCTCGCCGCCCATGCGCCCGTGGATGTCGTCGATGCCGCTGCGAAAACCGTCGACCGAGGCCAGCAGCCGCAGCGTCTCGTCGTACACGCGCTGGCCCTCGGCCGTGAGCGCGAAGCCCGCGCGCCCGCGCCGGCACAGCGTGAGGCCGAGGCGCGTTTCCAGGTCCTTCACGTGGCGGCTCACGGTGGAGGTGCCGATGTTCAGCTCCAGCTCGGCCGCCGTCATGCCGCCGCAGTCGACCACGCTCTTGAACACGCGCAGCAGGCGCAGGTCCATGTCGCTGAGCTGGCCCAGCACGGCGCGCTGACGGGGCTGCGCGGGAGCTGCCTTGGGTGCGACGCGCCTGGCCGGCTTCTTAACTTGCATGGATCGTCAAGTGAACAGTGATGATTGTCCATTTTCGCCAGTAAGCGGCGCGCCAACAATGGCGCCTTCTTCTACCCTCACTGCCCTTCCGCCCATGAGCTCCGTCCTCACGCCCGACACCTCGTCCTCCCATTCGCGCAGCGACGCCGCCTGGCTCGACGCGCACTGGATGCCCTTCACCGCCAACCGCCAGTTCAAGGCCGACCCGCGGCTGATCGTCGAAGGCAAGGGGGCGTACTTCACCGATGCCGACGGCCGCAAGATCTTCGACGGCCTGTCGGGCCTGTGGTGCACGGGCCTGGGCCACTGCCGCAGCGAGATCGCCGAGGCCGTGGGCCGCCAGGCGGCGAAGCTGGACTACTCGCCGGGCTTCCAGTTCGGCCACCCGCTGTCCTTCGAGCTGGCCAACCGCATCAAGGGCCTGATGCCCGCCGGCGCCGGGCTGGACTACGTGTTCTTCACCGACTCGGGCTCCGAATCGGCCGACACCTCGCTGAAGATGGCGCGCGCCTACTGGCGGGCCAAGGGCCAGGGCACCAAGACCCGCCTCATCGGTCGCGAGAAGGGATACCACGGCGTCAACTTCGGCGGCATCTCGGTCGGCGGCATCGTCGGCAACCGCAAGACCTTCGGCCAGGGCGTCGAAGCCGACCACATCCCGCACACGCAGCCGGCCATGGGCTCCTTCCACCAGGGCATGCCGGCCGAAGGCGGCGTGGCGCTGGCCAACCGCCTGCTGGACGTGATCGCCCTGCACGACGCGTCGAACATCGCCGCCGTCATCGTCGAGCCCTTCTCCGGCTCGGCCGGCGTCGTCATCCCGCCCGTGGGCTACCTGCAGCGTCTGCGCGAGATCTGCACGCAGAACAACATCCTGCTGATCTTCGACGAGGTCATCACCGGCTTCGGCCGCTGCGGCGCCATGACGGGCGCCGAGGCCTTCGGCGTCACGCCCGACATCCTCAACTTCGCCAAGCAGGTCACCAACGGCGTGCAGCCGCTGGGCGGCGTGGTCGCCAGCAAGGAGATCTACGACACCTTCATGGCCGCCGGCGGCCCCGACTACATGGTCGAGTTCCCGCATGGGTACACCTACTCGGCCCACCCGGTCGCCTGTGCAGCCGGCCTGGCCGCGCTCGACCTGCTCGAGAAGGAAGACGGCCCGGGCCGCGTCAAGGCGCTCGCGCCGCATTTCGAAGCCGCCGTGCACAGCCTCAAGGGCAGCAAGCACGTGCTCGACATCCGCAACTACGGCCTGGCCGCCGGCATCACCATCGACCCCGTGCCCGGTGAGCCCGCCAAGCGCCCCTACGAGATCGCCATGGCGTGCTGGAAGAAGGGCTTCTACGTGCGCTACGGCGGCGACACCATCCAGCTCGCGCCGCCCTTCATCACCGAGAAGGCGGAGATCGATCGGCTGGTGAATGCGGTGGGGGATGCGCTGGCGGAGACGGTTTGATCGGGCGGTTGGTACGCATGTAGAAGAAGCGCCCTGGGGGGCGCTTTCCACTTGCGTTTCGCCGCGGCTGCACGCGTCTGAAGCAAGACCAAGTCGGCTCGACCGTACTTTCAGCCGGCTGCCATGGACAGGTGCTTCAAGTCGCGCGGTCAGTTCAAAAGCGCAGTAGCACCCACGTTGATGAAGAAGCCGCCGCACGTCAACCAAGCAAAAAGTACGGCTGCCAGCGCCAGCGGCTTGATGCCGGCCCTACGGATCGCGGAGACATGCGTCGTGAGACCAAGGCCGGCCATCGCCATCGCCAGCACTCCGGTGTCAATGTCGCTCAGTTGCGCGACCACCGTGGGGGGCAGCAGCGCAAGCGAGTTGACCCCCGCAACCAGTACGAACCCGACGGCGAACCATGGAATCACCATGCCGCCGCACGCCGTGGCATTCTTCCTTCCGCCATCTGCTGCCTCTTCGTCCTTGGCACTGGAGCGGGATAGATAGGCCGACAGCATGATCAGGAACGGCGCCAGCATCATCACCCGGACCATTTTGGCGATGACAGCTGTGTTCGCAGCCTGCTCGCTGACGGCACGCCCGGCGGCCACGACCTGTGCCACTTCGTGGATGGTCGAGCCAACGAACACGCCGTAGGCGTTGGGCGAGAGGTCAAACAACCGGTAATGTGCGACTACGTTGTAGAGAACCGGATACATGAACATCGCCAGCGTGCCGAACACCACCACAGTGGCCACCGCGACCATCACCTGTTCGGCGCCGCCGCGCACGACGGGCTCGGCCGCCATGACAGCCGCTGCGCCGCAGATCGAACTGCCCGCGCCGATCAGCATCGCTGTCTTGCGGTCGAGGCCGAACACCCTGGTGCCGAGGAAGCAGGCAAGCCCGAAAGTGCTGCACAGCACAGTCGCGTCAATCGCGACCCCGGTCCAGCCGACATCGCCGATGTCCTGGAAGGTCAGGCGCAGGCCATAGAGGATGATGCCCAGGCGCAGAAGGTTGGCCTTGGAGAAGTTCACGCCAGGGCCCGCCATCGGGCCGATGCGTGGGTAGACGGTGTTGCCGACCAGCATGCCCAGCACGATGGCCAGGGTCAACGCGCTGATGCCGGTCGATTGCAGCCAGTGGATCTTGCCCATTCGGATCGATGCATATGCCAGCACACTCGTGAGGGCAAGGCCGGGAAGCAGCCGGCACAAGCGCTGCAGTGCAGCGGGCGGGTGCGTCAGGTCAGCTGCTGAAATGGGGTTGTGCACGGCGTTCTCCATCGACGTTTCTAGCAAGTCAGGCATCGACTTTGAACGGTTGCAATCTATTCAACAACCAGATAGTTCCGCTATAACCTACCTATGAAAACGTTAACCGGTCAACTGCCGTGCGACTGACCTTGCGCCAGCTGCAAATCTTCACGGCTGTGGCCGATACCGGCAGCACCACCGCTGCCGCACAGAGGGTCGCGCTTTCGCAATCAGCGACCAGCGGCGCGCTGAACGAACTGGAAAGCTTGCTTGGCGCACAACTGTTCGACCGCATCGGCAAGCGCTTGCTTCTGAACGACTGCGGCCGGACGCTGCTCCCGCAAGCCAGGGCGTTGCTCGATGGCGTCCAGGAGATCGAAAGTCAGTTCAGGGTTGGAAGCGCGAACGCAGCGGCAGCGCCTCTAGTCACACGCCTACGTGTTGGCGCCAGTACGACCATTGGCAACTATGTGCTGCCGGCGCTGATCGCCGGCTACGAAAAAGTATGGCCAGGTGCGGCGGTCGACGTGGTGATCGGCAACACGCGGGATGTCGCCGCATCGGTAACTCGCCTGGAGGTCGACCTGGGTCTGATCGAAGGGCCTTGTCACGAGAGCGAGCTTCAGGTGACGCCGTGGCTCCTGGACGAGCTGGTCATCGTCGCCGCACCGACACATGCGCTCTTGCAGGACGACGTGCAGACGCGGGTCTCGTTGAAAGCCCTTCGACAGGCCCGCTGGTTGCTCCGCGAGCCGGGCTCCGGCACGCGCGAGGCAGTGGAGCGCGCGTTGCTGCCGCATGTGCACCACCTGCAAAGCGACATGCAGCCGGGCAGCACCGAGGCGATCAAACAAGCGGCAGCCGAAGGCCTCGGCCTGGCCTGCCTCTCGCTGTGTGCGGTGGAGGATCTCGTGACACTCGGCCGATTGGTCCTGCTGCGGACCACCTTGCCGAAGCTGACTCGCCGCTTCTACCTGGTCCATCATCGAAAGAAGCGCCTGTCGGCCAACCTGCAACGCTTCGTAGCGCACTGTGAGGGCGTAACCTGAATCCCAGCGGCTGCCCCGCGATTTGCAATGAACCAGCGGCTGCCAGGCCCGGTTGTGCCGTCATGTGACCTGCGTGTGAGCAATACATGAGTAGGCCGGATGACGACCCCGGCGTCAGTTGCGGCAACGCCGCGCCAGCATCTTCACCGTCGCCACTGGATGACGGCATCGAGCGCCACCGCGCCTTTGCCCTCCGGCCGCACCAGAAGTGGATTCAAGTCTACGGACTCGAGCTCGTCGGCGTAATTTTCGCCGAATCGGCCAAGCGCCAAGATGGTCCTCTCAAGCGCCGCGACATCCAGCGGCGCTGCTCCACGGAAGCCCGAAAACACGGCGGAAGACTTCAGGCCCGTCATCATCTCGCGCGCATGCGTGTGAGTGAGTGGCAATCTGCGGACTGTGACGTCCGCCAGAAGTTCGGCTTGCACGCCACCCATGCCGAAGACAGCAACGAGTCCGAACTGAGGGTCGCGGTGCAGACCCAACAGACACTCCACTCCGCCCGAAACCATGGACGCGACAACCACGCCTTCGAAAGGACGTCCCGACATGCTCGCATTCCAGCGCTCGCCCAAGGACGAGAACGCTGACTCGACCGCTGCTTCGTCCGCGACGTCCAGCACGACACCGCCAATTTCCGTCTTGTGTTGCACCTCGGCCGACAACACCTTGAGTACGACCGGAAAACCGATGCGCCTCGCCGCTTCGACCGCTTCGAGGGCCGTCGCGGCGCGTTCGGCCGCGGGGGTCGAGATTCCATAGTCGCGCAGCAGATCCATGGCTTCCAATTCGTTCAGGGCGCTCCGCGCTCGGCCATGGGCGGCACCCGCAACGACGGCGGGCGGCGCGGGCAGGTCCGCAGCGAAGTGGCTGAGCGCAGCGATGGCTCGCACGGCAGCGGACGGATCCTCGAAAGACGCACACCCCCATGCATCCAGCGCACTCGTGCGTTCAGACGAACTCAACGCGGAAAAAACGATCGCCCGATCAGGAAAGTCCCGGCGAAGCGTGGCCGCAAGATCCCGTTGCAATTGCCATCCAGCCTCTGTGCGCACGCCGTTGGCCAAGAACACCAACAGGCTGCCATAGCCACCTTTGTCCAGCATGAGCCGAGCGGTCGAGACGAGCAACTCGGGCCGGTGCATGACCTGGGCGGTGATGTCGACGGGATTGGCCGCAGCGGCAAAAGGCACTTGCTCAAGAATAAGCCGCTGTGCGTCATCCGGCATGGGCGGCATCGCAACGCCCAGCCCGTCCGCATAGTCCGTCACAAGCGCACCGACGCCGCCGGACACAGTCAGCACGCCGAGCGACTGGTTTGACGGCCGTGGCAGCGTTGAAAGGGCATAGCCGGCGTTGAATAGCTCTTCGATCGATCCGACGCGCCAAGCGCCGTATTGCCTCAGCACGGCATCGAAAACCCGGTCGTCGGCCGCTAGCGCCGCGCTGTGCGAGCTGGCCGCGCTCGCGCCTCGTGCCGTGGCACCGACCTTGATGACCACGACGGGCTTGCCCGCCGCGCGCGCTGCCTGCAGCGAGCGAACGAAGCGTTCCCCGTCGCCGCACCCTTCCATATACGCCAGGATGACTCGCGTGCGTTCGTCCCCAGCCAACCACTCGATGCAGTCGGCCACATGCAGGTCCGCCTCGTTTCCCGTGGTGATCCAGTGCGACAAGCCGAGGTCCCGCCGACAGGCCATTGCGTACGCGTAGCCGCCGAAAGCTCCGCTCTGGCTCACGACGGCCACATGGCCAGGACTTGCCCGTGCGGTCATCATGGCCGGGCTGAAGGTGGCGTAAATCGACTGCGCCACGTTCACATAGCCGAGGCAGTTGGGTCCGAGAAGCCGGATGCCCGCCTCCTGCAGCGCTCCGACAACGCGTCGCTGCAATTCGGCGCCGGCGCCGCCGGTCTCGGCAAATCCGGCTGAGAACATCACCACGTTGCGAACCCGAGCGGCGATCGCATCGTCAACGGCCGCCTCGATCTGGTCGGCGGGTACCGCGAGAATGGCCAGATCAAGCTCCTCCTGAGCCACGCGCAGGCTCGGCACGCATGGGATCCCGTCGATGTCGGAGCGGCCAGGATTCACGAGGACAAGGGCGCCGGCGTAGCCGAAATGCCTTTGGTAGTGGAGCGGGTAGGCACCGATCTTGCCGGGTGTACCGGACGCTCCGACGATGGCGATCGATCGCGGGGAGAAGAAAGCCTCGAGTGATTGGGGGACCATCGGGCTTCAGTTGGCAGCAATGTGATTGGACGTGACCACCTGGCTCCAGAACTGGATATCGGACTGGAGGATCTTCTGGAAGTCCGAGGGGCTCGTGGGCGTGGATGAACCGATGTTCAACTGGGTCAGGCGTGCCCGCATGTCCGCGTCCTTGAGAATCGCGTTGATTTCATGGTTGAGCCGCGCAACGATCGGCTCGGGCGTGCGCGCAGCTACGAAGACACCGTGCCATCCGTTGGCGTCGAAGCGGTACCCTTGTTCGTTCATCGTTCGCACCTCGGGCAGCAGCGGGCCTTTGACGGTACCGATGGCACTCACGACCTTGATCGAACCGCTTCGGATGAATGGCAGCGACGACACTGGGTCGACCACCGCGACCTTGACCGTCCCAGCCTGAAGATCCTGAAGCATTTGGGGAATCGACTTGTAGGGAATATGGCGCAATTGGATGCCGGTCTGATTCTCAATGGCGGCCATGGTCAGGTGCCCGGGGGAGCCCACGCCCCACGATGCATAGGCGACCTCTTGGGGCCGTGCCTTGGCATAGCGCACGAACTGGTCCATGTCCGCAATGGGCATGTCCGCGGCTACCACGAGGTAATTTGCGCCCACACCGATCTGGGTGACGGCTTGCAGGTCGCGTTGCACATCGAAAGGCAGGTCGGTGCGCAAGGCCTGGTTGAGCGCGGTGCTCGAAGCGCCGGTATAGAGCAGGGTGTAGCCGTCGGCCGGCGAGCGCGCGACTTCCGACACGGCGAGGATCCCGTTGGCGCCGATCTTGTTTTCCACTATGACCGGCTGGCCGATGGCGCCGGAGAGCTTCTGCGCAATTTGCCGCGCGAGGATATCGGGGCCGCCGCCAGCGGCGCTGCTTACTACGATCTTGAGGGGGCGTTCGGGCCAGGGACCGGCTGCGGCTGCGACTGCCACCAATCCGAAGATCACCGAAGCGAGCACAGTACGCGCGCGCTTCAACGTTTCCATGCAATTCATCGTCGTCTCCGTCATTCTTAATGTCATCAAACGCACAAGGCCGTCCATGCGGGACGGCCTGAGGTTCACGCAGCCATCGTATCCAACGGCTTGCTTACGGATTCGATGGCACCGGAGCGGGCAGAGACCGGCGGGGCGCCAGAGATCGTGACCCGGTGCCCCGTGCGCACCTGCGGAAAGTAGTCGAATATCGCGTAGTGCTGGGTGCAGCGATTGTCCCAAAACGCGATCGAATTCGAACGCCAACGGAAGCGGCAGTTGAACTTAGGCGACTCGATATGGTGGAACAGGAATTCGAGCAGCGCGTCGCTCTCGGCACGGCGCATGCCTTTGATATGCGTGGTGAAGCCCTTGTTGACAAACAGCACCTTCCGGCCAGTCGCCGGATGAACAGTGACGACCGGATGCTCGGACCGCGGGAAGCCACCTTCTGGCACCTTGGCCTTGTAGTGTCCGATATACGGCTTGCCACCATCATGCACAGCGGTCAATGTCTGCAGGTAGGCCTGCATTGATGGAGAGAGCGCCTCGAGCGCGGCATACATGCTGGCCCACATGGTGTCGCCACCGACGGGAGGCACCACCTTCAAATGCAGCATGCTGGCCATGGGCGGCGCAACATCGCAAGTGATGTCGGAATGCCAGTCTTCGCCGGCAACCACCTTGGAGTTCTCATCCGCGTGGACAACCAGCAGTTCTGGGTGGACGGGATGACGGGCGCGTGCGATCGGGTGCTGCTGGAGGTCGCCGAAAAGACGGCCGACGCGCATGTGCTGTTCGAAGGTGATCTCTTGATCGCGGAAGAAGATGACGAGGTTGTCGTGCAGCGCACGGATCAATTCGTCGAGGACTTCGCCCTGCGGCTCCTGGCGCAGGTCGATGCCATGCACTTCGGCTCCGATCGTGGGTGTGAGTTTGCGTACGTCCAAATGGCGGTAGTGGGTCATCAGGTCTCCAGGGTGTAGGTTGCTGCGGCCACCCGGACCGCGATCCGGACAGCTCGAACGCCAGTTTTGAACACAACCTGTCGATCGCCATCATCACTTTTGCGCGTGGGATATAACCATGAGCTCATGCCCTGCCACCAAAGGTCCGATGAACTTTGAACGTTATGCGCGCAGTTCACTGAAAACGCGCCATCTCAAATTGATCGATGCGCTTTCCCGCCACGGCAGCATCGGCGCGGTGGCCAAGGTCATGTTCATCACGCAGCCGGCTGTCTCGAAAGCTCTCGCTGAGTTGGAAGAGGGTATCGGCGCGCGCCTGTTCTGCCGAACGGCCAGCGGTGTCGTGCCGACGCCTGCCGGCGCGTGCCTTGTGTCCTACGCCCGAAGGATTCTGGGCGAGATAGACCGCGCGGGTGACGCGTTGGCAGCGATTTCCGATGGCGTGTCGGAGACGGTTGTCGTTGGCGTCATGCCCGGTCCCGCACGCTCGATGATGGCGCAATGTCTCGCCCGCGTGCACTCATCGGCACCGCACATTCGACTCGTGGTGCGCGAGGCGCCAATGCCTGCCCTGCTCAGCTTGCTGCAGCAGGGCAAGATCGATCTGGCCATCGGGTCCGTGATGGATGGATCGCCGCCGTCTCATATTTGGGTAGAACGGCTCTACGAAGACACGATTGCGGTCTGCGCGTCTACCACCTTCAAGCCCGCGCGAAAGCGGGCTGAGCTCTGGGCCAGACTGTCCGCCACGGATTGGGTCCTTCCACCCCGCCAGAATCTGCTCCGATCGACCTTCGACGACTACCTGGAGCGACGTTCGCTGGGTCCATTCCGGGCCATCGTGGAAACCGCCTCGGTCGACGTGACGACCGGATTGCTGGGCGCTTCCACCGCAGCGACCGTCGTTCCACGGCGCCTCGCCGAGCATTGTCAGCGCGCAGGGCTGTTGCAAATCCTGTTTGAATTAGAGGATGTCGGCATGCCTGTGTCGGTCTGTGCAAGCCGGGAGCCGGGTGCAGCGGCCTCCATTGTCGTGGACGCCGCGAAAAGCGCCACAGGAGGCACGATGCCTGGAATTCGCGCCGGGTCGAAGCGCGGGCGCCAAGCCGACGGGAGCGGGCGGTAGCGCTGCATCGGCGGCGCCGACCATGGGCGCCAAATCCCGTCGGTCGATGCGAAGCTGCCTGGCCCTCAAATCCCCCGCGTCAGATACACCGCCTCCCGCCCCACGATCGGCTCCCGCGTCGGCATGAAGATCGTGCACCCATCGCAAGGCGACACGATCCGTCGATCGCCATCCGTGGCGATGAGCTCGTCCTTCGCAAAGGTCTCGAAGCCGACCAGCGGCCGCTCGAAGCGGAACTCGGTCGTGTGGACCATGTGCGTCTGCAGCAGCTCGTAGCGGCGCTGCGGCTCCTTGGGTGCCGCGGGCTCGGGCGCGTCGATGAGGCCGAAGTGGGCCAGGAAGTCCAGCGTCACGGCGGTGGCCAGCTGCGAGGCGGATGCCTTGAAGTGCTGGCCGCACTCGACCACCATGGCGGTGCCGGGGCCGGGGCCGTCGTTGCCGTGGTGGCCGTACTGGATGAGCGGGATGCCGGAGCCCAGGCCCTGCGGCATGACCAGGTGCACCGCCGGGCGCCCGATGGCCATGGCGACGGCGCCGTTGCGCTCGAAGGCGGGGTACACCCAGAAGGGCACGACGTCCTGGCTGGTCGAATGGATGTCGAGGATGTGGTCGGCCGCGTCGACCACGCCGCGCATGGCGCGGGCGCGCTGCAGCTCGGGGCTGTCTTCGGCGCCGTCGAGCCATTCGCTGGACCAGATGCGGTTCATGTTGTGCACCAGCTGCCGGCTCTCGAAGGGCTTCTCGATGTCGAAGCTCTCGTACGCGGCCACGTTGGCAAAGCTGACGGTGAGCGTGCCGACCTTGGGCCGCACGCCGGTGTCGAGCAGATGGGTGGCGGCCACCATGCCGCAGATCTCGTTGCCGTGCGTCAGTGCGTTGATGAGCACGTGCGGGCCGGGGCGGCCGGATTCGAAGCGGTGGACATACTCGACGCCGGTATTGCCGGCCTTGTAGGCCGACAGGTCGCGGGGCGTGACTTCGAGCGTGGGGAGCGGGGGCGGTGTGTGGGTCATTGCGCCATTCTGGCGCGTCATCCATCCGGCTGCAGGGCGCCGGCGGTGGCGCCGGTCCAGCGCAACACCACGAACTCCGCAGGCCGCAGCAGCGCGACCCCGATCTCGCACACGACGCGGCCCTGGGCCACATCGTCGGCCGTCATGGTGCTGCCCGCGCCGCAGCGCACGTACCAGGCCTCGCGCGCGCCACTGCCCTGCAATGCGCCCTCGCGCCATTGGCCCAGCAGGAAGTGGTCGACCGCCGAGCGCACCTGGGCCCACAAGGCCTCGCCCTGCGGCTCGAACACGACCCAGCGCAGGCCGGCGTCGAGCGAGGCTTCGATGGCGTCGACGTACCGCCGCACGCTGACGTAGCGCCACTGCGGGTCGGACGACAGCGTGCGCGCGCCCCACAGCACCAGGCCGCGGCCGATGAATTCGCGAAAGCAATTCACCCCCAGCGGATTGAGCTGCTCCTGCTCGTGCATGCTCACCGGCTGTTCGGCGCGGACCACGCCTTTCACATCGAGGTTGGCCGGTGCGTGGTGCACGCCGCGATTCAGGTCGGCGCGCGCATACAGCCCCGCAACGGCGCCGCTGGGCGGCACGGTGACCGTCGCGCCGACGACGCCCGGCGGCGGCAAGGGGTCGGGCACCACCAGGCAGGGCCAGTGCAGGGCGGCGTGCGGCGAATCGATTTCGGCGCGCTGGGCCTTCACGCCCGCCACCGCCAGCCCCGGTGCCGGGTCGAGCAAGGCCATGCGCCAGGCCCGAGGCGCGCCGGCATGCGCCACCAGCGTCGCCCGCAGTGCGGCGCCGTCTTCACGCAGGCTGCTGCCCGGTGCGGCGACGATGCGCACATCGCCTTGGCGGGCCAGCGTGGCGAGCGCGGCGGCGTAGCTGCCGGGCTGGTCCGCCGTGCCCACCGGTGGCAGGCCGCCATCGGTGCCACCAGCCAATGCGACCGTCGCCGCGCCGTCGGCGTCGGGCGCCAGCGCGCGGACCGCATCCAGCAGCGCCCAGGCATCGGCCTGCGGCCCCAGTGCCCACCATGCCGACGCGCGCCCCACGGCCGCCGCCTCGCGCGAGAGCACCGTGCCCACCCACCGGGCATGCAGGGCGGACAAAGCCAGCCCCGTCCAGGCGTCCAGGGGCAGGCCCTCGGCGTCGAAGCTGGCTGCCTCCAGCGTGAGCACCCGGCTGGCGCCGACACGCCCGTGCACGACCCGGCGGCCCTGGCGGTCGTGCCAGCGGCCCTCGGCATCGGCGATGCATTCGAAGGTGCCCTCCGCGTTGGTGGTGCGCAGCAGGGTGCCCGGCTCGGCATGGGTCATGGCGCGCAGGGTGACCGGGCTGGCCCGCTCCCGCAGACGCACCGTGCCGTTGCCCAGGCGGCCCGGCGCCGCGGCGTGGATGACGATGGCCTGGTCCTCGGAGATTCCCTCGGGGTGCAGCCGTGCAGCTGCCGCCATCGCCGCCCCGACGGTGCGCTGCACGTACAGCCGCGCGCCGCCGTTGTCGAAGAAGGCGCGCACGGCCAGGGCGACGTGGTTGGTCTGGGGCGCGACCCCGCCCGCGCCGTCGTCGAACCACAGCGCCTGCACGCCGCCGTAGATGCGCTCGAAGTCCGCAACGCTCGTGAGCATCGGCGGCGCGCCCGCCAGCGGTCCACGGCGCGTCGGCCCGACGAAGGCCGCGACGTGCGTGGGCACCAGGGTGATCGCGCGGCCCGGTGGAAGCGACTCTTGCACGTAGACGCCGGGCGAGGTGCGGGCCGGCAAGCTCAGCGCCTCCCGGGTCTGGGGCGGCGGAGCGCGTGGAAGGAGGCGAAGCGGGCAGCCATGGGGCGCGGGACAGGTCCGGAACGAACGGACCATTGTGGGCAAGGCCCTGCGCGCTGCCCATCTGCCGGATGGCCAGTCCGCGCGCCCCCGCGGCGGCCTGCAGGGGTTCAGTCTGCCGCTTCTTCGTCGCCTGCCGCGTCGTCGTCGGCGCGGCGGCCGGTGCCCTTCTTGGCCTTGAGCGCGGCCTCGCGCCGCTTGCGCAACTCGGCCTCGGCCTTGCGGCCGTCGCTCAGCCACTTGGTGAACTGGTTGACCGTCTCGAGCGTGATGCGCCCGAGCACGCCGCTGCGGAAGTCGGTGATCAGTGCCTCGGCCGCCTTCTGCCGGTCGACCCGCCCCCCGCTGACCAGGGCACCGCGCTTGCGGCCGATGGCGTCGAGGATGTCCTCGTCGGGCTGCGTGCACAGCGCCGCCTGGGCCGTGTCGGCCGCCAGCTTGTAGCGGCTGCGCAGCGCCTCGGTGTACTGGGCCTTGAGGTAGGCGATGAGCTCCAGCGCCACCTCCTCGTCGTCGTAGGCGTTGCGGCCCACCGCGCCGCTGATGGCCAGCCGGTAGCCGCTCTCGGGCACGATGATCTTGGGCCACAGCATGCCCGGCGTGTCGTAGAGGTAGAAGTCGTCGGCCAGCAGGATGCGCTGCTCCTGCTTGGTCACGCCCGCCTCGTCGGCCGCCTTGGCCTGGCGCTTGAGGCTCAGCGTGTTGATGAGGGTGGACTTGCCGACGTTGGGCACGCCGCAGATGAGCACGCGCATGGGCTTGGCCAGCCCGCCACGGTTGGGCGACAGGCGGTGGCAGGCGTCGATGATGGCCTGGCGCTGGGCCGGCGCGGTCTGGCTGGCGTCCAGGGCGATGGCGCCGGTGGCGCTCTGCGCCTGGTAGTGGGCCAGCCACTCGACCGTGCGGGCGGGGTCGGCCAGGTCCTGCTTGTTGAGGATCTTCAGCCGCGGCTTGACCGAGGTCATGCCCTCGATGGCCGGGTTGGCGCTCGAGCCGGGCAGGCGCGCGTCGAGCAGCTCGATCACGACGTCGGTGGTCTTCAGCCGCTCCGCGATCGCCTTGCGGGTGGCATTCATGTGACCGGGGAACCACTGGATCGTCATCGGGGCGCTGGCTGCTGGCTGGAAGGAAGGGAGAGCGCGATTGTCCGCGCTTGGCTCCGCGGCCCGTTCTGCTATCGAAATGAGAGCTGCTTGCGCAGGCAGGACGGGCGCCGCAGCCCGATTTGGCTTGAAAGACGACTCCGCCGGCCGCGGCTGTCCGCAGCCGGGTGTCCCCGCCGCTGCAGTGCACGGGCACGGTGACCTAACGGGCGGCTTCTCGGCGGCTGCGCCTACGCCCGGGACAGCGCAGGACCACAGCGCGCCCTGTCGCAACTGCCAAGCTGCAGGCATGCACCCGAACGGCTGCCCCAGGGCGGCCCGGGCGGTGCGTTCGACCTTTCCATCCACCCAGGAACACCCATGACCAACCCTCTCGACAGCGGTGACGGCACCCGTCCCACGACGGACGGCGCCGCCGCGAACATCGGCCCCGCCAAGAAGCTCACGAGCAACGGCAACGTCGCTCCTGCGACGACCGAACGCATGACCCGCAAGCGCCAGGACGCCCAGTCCGCCGACAACGACGACTCGGATGCTTTCCACCTGCACGAGAACCTGAAGCCGGACAGCAACCAGGAACCCTGAGGCCGGCCGGCGCCGCCATCCGCCAGGCTGGGCGCCCGCGGGGCGAATTCCGTCGCCCCCGCGCGCGGCTCAGCCGCGCTTGGCGAGCCAGGCGCCGATGGCTTCGCGCGGCGCTTGGTAGAAGGCCTCGCGCCGGTGGACCTCGTAGCCCATCTGGCGATTGACGGCGAGCATCGGCGCGTTGACCTCGGCGTTGACGGTCACGGCACGGCGCAGCGTCGGATGCAGCTCGCGCGCGCCGATCAGCAGGGCCGCCTTCACCGCCTTGGCCAGGCCGAGCCCGCGCCAGCGCGGGTCGGTGGTGGTGAGCTTCTGCCACAGCACATCCGGCATGCGCGCGTCCCACGACCCGATGCTCAGCGCCGCCACCTCGCCCGCCGCGCCGAGCAGCAGCGCCACGTGGTGGGCGCCGCCGCGCGCGTCCATGTCGGCGTACCAGCTGCGGAAGTCCTCCAGCGCGTGGCGCACCGGCGGGCCTTCGAGCGCGCCCAGCGGCACGTCGCGGAACAGCCGGTCGAACACCGGCAGCAGCTGCGCCAGACGGTCCAGCGGCACCCGGCCAGCGTGCAGTTCCCAGCGCAGGCCGTGCGCGGCGATGGCCGGCGCCTCGCGCCAGCGCTGCAGGAGCGCGGCGTCGAGGCGGTCGAAGTGCAGCCGGTTCTGGACCGTCGACAGCCTGGGCGGAGTGCCCAGCGACGCGAGCCAGGCCCAGGCCGCGGGGTCGTGCGCCTGCACCGTGACCAGCGTGCGCCCCTGCATCTGCAGGAAGTGGTGCAGCGTGCCGAGCATGCAAGCCGCGATGCCGCGCCGCCGCCATGACGGCAGCACGTAGCACCACGCGTCGGCCAGCGCGGCGTGCTCGTGCGCACCGGGCGTGCCAGCGCGGCGGACGCTGGCCAGCAGGTTGCCGACGGGTTCGCCATCGGCCGCCCACGCCGTCCAGCGGTGGTGCTGCACCAGCGGCTCTTCGCGCTGCAGGGTGCGAACGAACTCGTCGTCGCTCATGAGCGGCATGTCGGGCGCGCGGTCGAGGTCGCGCACGCGGCGGTAGCGCTGGTAGGCGGTCCAGGTCGACGCGCTGGCGCCGTGCACGTCGAAGGGCTCGATGCGGACGCCGGGCACGCGCGCCCGGTCCGCGAGGGGATCGTGTGTCATGGAATTCCCACGGGAACGACGACCGCGCCACGCGGGGGCGTGGGCTCGGGCGTCTGGAACTGGAAGGACCGGCGCGGGGGCCGGCGCGATGCGGGGCGCGGCCTCAGCCGCGCGGCATGTGCGGGCAGCGGATGCCCGGCATGGCCACAGGTGCGGATGCGATGGGGAAGAAGCGGTTCGGCATGGGCACCTCCTGTTCGCGTTGTTGTGGGATCGAGCGTGCCACTCTAGCGGCTGATCGCGCCGCCGGCCAGCGCGCTGTGGCGCGCACGCACAGGGGCCGGGATCAGCGCGCCGGCGCCGCGTCCTCCACCGGCACCAGGATCGCGTCCCCGGTGGCGACCAGCTTGCGTGTGGCTGGGTCGCCGGCGCGCGCCTCGGCAAACAGCTCGGCGGTGGTGAAGACCTGCTTGCGCCCCGCGCGCACGACCCGGCCGCGGGCGACGAAGCGCTCACCCACCGCCGGCGCCAGGCAATTGACCGCGAAGTGCGAGGCGAGCACGCGGCCCGACACGGTCGCCGCCGCGAATCCGCACACGGTGTCGATCAGCGCGCCGATCAGCCCCGCGTGCAGGAAGCCGGCGTACTGGCCCATGTCCTCCGCGCGCCAGGCGAGCTGCAGTTCGGCCTGGCCGTCGGCGGCCTGCGTGACCTCGAAGCCGGCCCAGCGGTTGAAGGCGGCGCTGGCGTTGATGGCGGTGATGGTGTCGAGCATCGGACGACTCCTGGTGGAACGGTGCAGGCACTCTAGGAATCACCGGGCCTGCGCGTCGTCCCGCGCGCGACGCTACCGCCCGCCGCGGTTGCGTGGGCGACAGACGCGCGGGCGACATCACGGCGCATTGCTATGGATTCGATAGCTGCGTGCGTCCGCCCGACGGGCGCTGCAGGCTTTTTTTGCTTGAAGCCGCGAATCCGCCAACCCCGAAACGCCGCGTGCGCCGTATGAGCCTTCATCGCCACCTGCGGACGGCGTCTTCATCAACTCCGGAGAAGTCCACCATGTCTTTCCTGTCCTCGCCCCTCCTGCGCCCCGAGCCGCTGCTGGCCGCACTCGCCGCGGTCTTCACCCTGCCGGCCGCCGCACTCGACATGCCGCCGCCCGCCGCAGTCAACTCGCGCATCGCGCAGGTCAAGGTCTACCCGGGCAGCGCGACCGTCGAACGCGTGGCCCGCATCCCGGCCGGCAGCCGCAGCGTCACGCTCGCCTGCCTGCCGGCCGGCCTGGACGTGCAGAGCCTGCAGGTGAGCGCCGACGCTTCGGTGCGCGTGGGCGAGACCTCGGTCATCACCGAGCCACGCGCGCTCTCGGCCGCCTGCGCCACCAGTGCACTCGACGGCCGCATCCGCGCGCTGGAAGACCAGAAGGCCACGCTGCAGGCCGAGCGCGACGCGCTGGGCCTGGTCACCGGATATCTCAAGGGGCTGGGCGGCGGTGGCGACGGGGATGCGAAGCGGCCCGCGGTCGATGCGCGCAACCTGGCCGCGACCGCCGACGCGATGCGCCGCACCGGCCAGGAGTCGCTGCTGCGCCAGCACCAGATCGACCGGCGGCAGGAGGACCTCGACCGCCAATTGCAGCCACTGCTGGCCGAGCGCCAGCGCAGCCAGGGCGGCGAGAACGGCCAGGTCACGGCGGTGACGATCACGCTCGACGCGCCGCGCGAAGCCGAGCTGCGCCTCTCCTACCAGGTGGCCGGGCCGGGCTGGACGCCCAGCTACCGCGCACTGCTGGACACCACCACCCGCAAGCTGCGCATCGAGCGCCAGGCGCTGGTCGCGCAGGCCACGGGCGAGGACTGGCGCGGCGTGAAGCTCGTGCTGTCCACCGGCCAGCCGAGGCGCAACACGGCCGGCCGCACGCCCGCGCCGTGGCGCATCGGCGTCGAGCCGCCACCGCAGCAGCAGGTCGCGCGCGAGGACAGCGTGGCGCGCTTCGCCATGGCGCCGGCACCCGCGGCGCCCATGGCCGCGGCCAAGGCGATGCTGCCGGAGCGGCCGCTCTTCGACGTCAACGTGTTCCAAGGCAGCTTCGCCACCGAGTTCGACGTGACCCAAGCCATCGACGTGCCGTCGAACGGCCAGCGCGTAGCCATGCCGCTGGGCCAGCATGAAGACACGGCGCAGGTGGCGGTGCGCATCAGCCCGAGGCTGGAGCAGGCGGCCTACCTCGTGGCCGACATCGCGCAGCCCGAAGGTGTGTGGCCGGCCGGCGCGCTGCAGCTGTACCGGGACGGCGCCTTCGTCGGCAGCGGCCAGTGGAACGCGCCGGGCAACGTCGACGGGCCGGCACGCGTGACGCTCTCCTTCGGCCGCGACGAACTGGTGCGCGTGAGCGCCGAGCCCGAGCGCGACAACCAGGGCAGCGGCGGCTTCGCCGGCAGCCGTGCCGAGCGCCAGGTGCAGCGCGCCTATGTGGTGGAGAACCGGCACCGCACGCCGATCGCCGTGCAGGTGCTGGAAGCAGCGCCCGTGTCGGTCAACGAGCAGGTGCGCGTGGCGTCGCAGTTCTCGCCGCAACCGGCCGAGCTGGCGTGGAACCGGCAGCCGGGTGTGGCGATGTGGCGCACCGAGCTGGGCGCCGGCCAGCGCGCCCGCTTCACGGCCGACTACACCATCGGCTACCCGAAGGACGCGCGCCTGCAGGAGCGTTGAACGGCGCGGCGCTCAGCGCCAGACATAGTGGCCGCGCACGTAGCGGCCGCGGTGGTCGCGGTGCGCGGGCACCCAGACCTTGTGCTTGCGATGGTGGGGGCGCGCGTGCGGACGCTCCATGTGCGGGCCGGGCGGCGGCGGGGGACGCATCGGTTGAGCAAAGCTGGCCACACACATGGTGGCTGCGGCGAGCGCGATCAGGTATTTCTTCATGTTGGTCTGTCCTGTGAAAAGGCGAAACGATCTTTTGCCCGCGAGGGGCGGCACGACGCTAGCGCGCAGCGGATCGTTGCGGCTGTAGGCAAAGGCCGATGCCGGCCGCCACACCGGGGCGAGCGGGCCGATTGGGCAGGATCGCCGAACGGCGGCTTGGACCTCGGCCTACGCGTTCGGGCCCCTGCATGCCGCACCCTCGCGGACATGTTGAACTGCCCCAGGAGATGGCACGCATGCAAATCCAGCTGAACACGAGCAACGGCGTCGAGAACAAGGAGTCGCTGGACCGCTGGGCCGACGAGGAGCTGCGCCAGCAGCTGCATCGCTATGCGGACGATCTCACCCGCATCGAGGTGCACCTGAGCGACGAGAACGGCCAGCGCGCCAGCGATGCCGACAAGCGCTGCGTGATGGAGGCGCGGCTCGCGCACCATGCACCGCTGGCCGTGACGCACGATGCCGGGACGCTGGATGACGCCTTCCGCGGTGCGCTGGACAAGCTCAAGCGCCAGATCGAACACAAGACCGAACGCAGCGCCAAGCACCGCGACCGCAGCACGATCCGCACCGTCGACGGCACGCTGGAGTGAGGATGGATGGACCGAGCGCGGCAACGCCGCATGCCTGGCAATTCGTCCGCGCGGGCGGCGTGGACCAGGTCATCTTCCGCAGCGGCGAGGACATCGCGCGCCTGCGCGAGCTCGACCCCAAGCTGTGGGTTGCCCTCGCCTGTCCGGTGCAAGGCCTGGAGTTCGATGCCCGCACGCTGGAGCTGATCGACACCAACCACGACGGGCGCATCCGCCCGCCCGAACTGATCGCGGCCTGCGAATGGGTGTGCAGGGAACTGCGCGACCCCGACACGCTGCTCGCGCCGCACGCCACGCTGGCCGTGGCCGATCTTGCCGAGGGCAGCGCATTGGCGCCCGAGGTGGCCCGCATCCTGGAGATCGTGGGCAAGGGCGCGGGCGATGCGCTCACGCTCGAAGATGTCACCGGCCGCAGCGAGCTGCTGGCCGCGATGCGCTTCAACGGCGACGGCATCGTGACGGCGGCGACGGCGCAGGACGCGCCGACGCAGGCGCTCATCCGCCGCATCGTCGCCACCCACGGCAGCGTGCAGGACCGCAACGGCGAAGCCGGCGTGGACCGCGCGCACGCCGACGCCTTCTTCGCCGACGTGCAGGCGCTGCGCGACTGGCATGCGCGGGCCGTGGCCGACGGGCCGGCCATGCCGCTGGGCGGCCGCACGCTCGATGCCGCGCAGGCGGTGGAGGCGGTGCACGACAAGGTCGAGGACTTCTTCGCGCGCTGCCGCGTCGCGGCCTACGACATCCAAGCCGTGCCGGCGCTGAACCCCTCGCCCGCCGAGTACGAGGCGCTGGCCGGCCAGGCCATCGATGCGCACGCCGCGGCCCTCGCCGCGCTGCCGCTCGCGCCCGTCACACCGGGCCGCACCTTGCCGCTGGTCGGGCATGTGAATCCCGCCTGGGCCGACGCGCTGGGGCGCCTGCGCGATGCGGCGGCCGTGCCGCTGCTGGGCGAAGGCACCGAGGCCCTGAGCGAGGCGCAGTGGCGCGATCTGCTCGCCCGCCTGGCACCCTGCCGCGAGTGGCTGCGCACGCGGCCCGACACGAAGCTGGGCGCCGCGGACTCGGCCGCACTCGATGCGTGGCTCGAAGCCCGGCCCGCGCTGCTCGCGCTCATCGCCGAGGATGAGGGCGTGGAGGCGCACAACGCGCGCATCGTCGACCTGGAACGGCTGATCCGCCTGCGCCGCGACCTGGTCGCGCTGCTGCACAACTTCGTGTCCTTCAAGGCCTTCTACCACCGCGAGGGCGCGATCTTCCAGGCCGGCACGCTGTACCTCGACGGCCGCAGCTGCGACCTGACGGTGCGGGTGGACGACGCGAAGAAGCACGCCATGCTCGCCGGCCTGGCCAAGACCTGCCTTGCGTATTGCGACTGCACGCGCGAGGGCCAGAAGATGGGCATCGTGGCCGCCTTCACCGCGGGCGACGTCGACTTTCTTTTCGTCGGACGCAACGGCGTCTTCTACGACCGGCAGGGCCGCGACTGGGACGCCAGCATCACCAAGCTGATCGAGAACCCGACCAGCGTGGCGCAGGCCTTCTTCTCGCCCTACAAGAAATTCGTGCGCGTGATCGAGGAGCAGGTGGCCAAGCGCGCCGCGGCCAGCGAGGCCACGGCACAGAGCTCGCTGACGTCGGTGGCGACCTCGCTCACCACGGCCGACAAGGCGGCCGCCGCGCCGGCCAAGCCCGGCGTGGTGCCCAAGGCGGGCAACGGGCGCATCGACGTCGGGACGGTGGCGGCCATCGGCGTGGCGCTGGGCAGCATCAGCGCGGTGATGGTGGGCATCTTCGCGAAGTTCATCGACCTGGGCGCCTGGATCCCGATCGCCCTCGCAGGCATCGTGCTGGCGATCTCCGGGCCGAGCATGCTGATCGCCTGGCTCAAACTGCGCCAGCGCAGCCTGGGGCCGATCCTGGACGCGAGCGGCTGGGCCATCAACGGGCGCATGAAGGTCAACGTGCGGCTGGGTGCGTCGCTGTCGCAGGTGGCGCATGTGCCGGCCACGGCGCGGCGCATCACGCGCGACCCCTTTGCCGACCGCAACGGCTTCGCCGGCGCGGCCGCCGCGGTGGTGCTGGTCGCCGCGATCGCGGTGCTGGCCTGGCGCATGGACTGGCTGGACCCGCGCCTGCCGGCCGCGCTGCAGCACGCACCGGAGGTGCCGGCTGCCACGGGCGCGCCGGCCTCCTGAAGACGCGCGCGCCTCAGCGGCGCGCCGCCATCGCCTTGCCGACCTCGTTGGCGCCCTGCGCGGCGCCGCTTTGCGGCACCTGCTCGCCGTTGCGGTCGGTCACTTCCTGCAGGCGCGCGGCCAGCTGCTCAGGCGTGTCGGCCGCCAGGCCGATGTAGGCGCCCTGCGTGAGCGTGATGTGCGCGGCCTCGAAGGTGCCGGCGCCGGCACACAGGATGGTGCGGGTGGGCGCGCTCTCAGCGGCCAGAACCAGCATCGCCGGCACCACGGCCTCGGGCTTGAGGGCGTCAAGCACCTCCTGCGGCATCAGGCCCTCGGTCATGCGCGTGGCCGCGGTCGGCGCCAGGCAGTTGACGTGGATGTTGTTCTTGGCGCCCTCGAGGCTCAGCGTCTGCATCAGGCCCACCAGCGCGAGCTTGGCGGCGCCGTAGTTGCTCTGGCCGAAGTTGCCGTACAGGCCCGAGGACGAGGTGGTCATCACGATGCGGCCGTACTTCTGCTCGTTCATCAGCGCCCACACGGCCTTGGTGCAGTGCACCGCGCCCATCAGGTGCACGTCGACCACCAGGCGGAAGTCCGCCAGGTCCATCTTGGCGAAGCTCTTGTCGCGCAGGATGCCGGCGTTGTTGACCAGCACGTCGACCCGGCCCCAGGCGTCCACCGCCTGCTGCACCATGGCCTGCACGGCCGCGAAGTCGGTGACCGAGGCGCCGTTGGCGATGGCCTCGCCGCCGGCCGCGCGGATCTCGTCGACCACCTGCTGCGCCGCCGTGGCCGAGCCGCCCTGCCCGTCCACCGCGCCGCCCAGGTCGTTGACCAGCACCTTGGCGCCCCGCGCCGCCAGCGCCAGCGCATGCTGGCGGCCCAGGCCGCCGCCGGCCCCGGTGACGATGGCCACGCGGCCCTTGAAATCGATGTTCACGCTCGGTTCCTTTCCTTGTCTGGCATTGAATGGCCGCACGCGCCCCGAAGGACCACGGCCGGAGGATGGCAACCGGCGACTGTAGTGCCTGGCGCAGCGGCGGGCCTGTCGCGGGCGCACGCACGCGCTGCGGCGCGCGCTGCGCCGGCCGGGAGGAAGTCGGGGAACGAGGCGCCGTCAGGCCGCAAGGGCCCAGGCGCGCGGGAGGTCGTCGAACCGCGGCGCCGCTGCCGGCACGGGCTGCGGCTGGGCCTCGACGAAAGGCGTGACGGTGGCGCTCTCGCCGGTGGCGCGCGGTGCCGCCACGGGGCGGCTGCGCTCGTCGATGCGGCGCGCGATGAGCTGGCTGGACAGCTCGACCTGGCGCAACAGCTGGGGCTCGCGGCCGGCGTCGGCGGCAAAGCGCGGGGCGTAGATCACGCCCACCACGCTGCCGCTGGCCAGCACCACCGGCACGGTGAAACAGCCGGTGGGCAGCGGTGCGTCGGCCTGGATCCAGTGCGGCATGACCTCGTCGCGGCAGAACGCGCTGTCGAACAGATACCACTGGGCAGCCTCGGAGAGCTCGCGGCTCGGCTCCGGCGCGGCGCCTACCACCACCTCGGAGGCGAACACGAAGTGCATGCCCATCTTGTCGTGGATGACCCGCAGCACATCGCCGATGGTCGTGTCGATGTGGCGGTCGGGCCGGCGCGCCGTGACGACGGCGAACTCGAGCTCCTCGACCTGCACGGAGGCAGGGTTGTGCTGGAAGTCGAAGAAGTTCAAGGTGGCCACCCAATGTCAGTCAGAGGTATTCAGTTTCACACCTTGTGACGATTTTGAAAACCTTTGAATTCAAAAGTTTGATAAGCCAAATGGCCTATATGTGGCAAAAGTCCGGCCTCGGCGGCCCGATGCCCCAAAAAAAGAAGCGGGACCCGAGGGTCCCGCCGTGGTGGAGCGCCCTGGCCGGCGCGGTGAGCTGAGCTCAGGCGGGCGTGAGCACCCGCAGCTCCATGCCCCGCACATAGGGTTTGACGGCCGCCCGGTAGGCCTTCATGTGGGGCGCCGCGCCGTGCGCCTTGAGCGCGTCCAGGCTTTCCCACTGCTCGACGACGACCACGCGGTCGGCGCCGACCTCGAACTGGCCGGGGATGGCCGGCTGGTTGTCGACGGTGGGCGTGTAGGCGATGCAGCCGGCCTCCTCCAGCACGGTGGGCACGACCTTGTGGAACTCGGCCAGGAAGGCGTCGCGCGTGCCCGGGTTGAGCTCGACGGTGGCGATGACGTGGATCATGGGGTCTCCTTGAGGGGTATAGGCGTGGGCGCGACCTGCGCCGCCGGCGGCAGTGTTCCATCCTTGGCGCCGCGACGCTGTCCGGCGCCGGACAGCGCGGCGCCGCCTTCAGATGGCCAGCGCCACGTCGCCGCGCAGCGGCCGCAAGCCCAGGCGTGCCGGCGAGACGTACTGCTCCCGGTACTGCTCGAAGGGCATGGTGTCGGCGGCCTCGATGCGCCGCTGCTCCTCGACCGAGGCGGCCGTGGCCGCCTCGAAGGCCTGCTGGCGTTCGGCGCTCCAGGGCAGCGCCAGGAGCGCGTCGCGGACGGCTTCGGAGCGCGCCCGCGTGAAGGCGGTGAAGGAGTTGTCGTGCTCGGCGGCCATGTGGGCCAGCACGCGGGCCGAGGGCAGCGTGTCGGGCGCTGCCAGGGCCGCCAGCGCGGCATCGAGCGCCTGGGCATGCAGCTCGCCGCCCTGGGCGGCATCGAGTGCGGCGGCGATCGGACGGCACTGGTCCAGGATCTCGGCGCCCCACTCCACCAGCTTCACCGGCCGCCCGCCGCGCTGCAGCGACAGGCCCGGCTCGCGCCCGCGCGCGGCCGTGAGGTGCTGGTTGTGCGCGATCTCGCCGATCTCGTCGCGGCTGTCGGGCGGGCTGTCGGCCAGCAGGCAATGCAGCAGGAAGATGTCGAGGAAGCGCATGGTCTGCGCGCGGATGCCGACCGGCTCGAAAGGGTCGAGGTCCATCAGGCGCACCTCGACGTACTCGACCCCGCGCTCGCGCAGCGCGTGCAGCGGACGCTCGCCGGGGAAGATCACGCGCTTGGGGCGGATGGTGCCGTAGAACTCGTTCTCGATCTGCAGCAGCGTGGTGGCCAGCTGGTTGTACTCGCCGCCCAGGTTGCGGATGCCGATGGCCTCGTAGTCGGGCCAGGGTCGCGTGAGCGCGTCGGCCAGCGAGGCGCCGTAGCCGTCCAGGCTGTTGTAGCTCACGAAGAGCGAGGCCTGCGCCTCGCTCTGGTAGCCCAGCCGGCCCATGCGCAGCGAGGTGCCGTGCGGCATGTGCATGCTGTATTCGCCGATGGGCTGCAGCTCGTGCGGGCGGCCCTCGACGAAGCTCGCGCACACCGCCGGCGAGGCGCCGAAGAGGTACAGCAGCAGGAAGGCATGGCGGCGGAAGTTGCGGATCAGGGCGAAGTACTCGTCGCTCTTCACCTCGGGCAGCGACCAGTTGTAGTGGATGCCCGAGATGGTCTGCATGCGCCGGCCGTAGCGGTGCGCCAGGCCCATGCGATACACGCTCTTGGCACGGCCCACGTTCGATGTGCCGTAGCGCCCGAGCGGGATGTTCTCGTCCGACGGCAGGCCGCAGGGCATGCTCGACACCCACATCATTTCGCCGGGCTCGCCGGCCGCGCCCTGTAGCGCCCGGTAGGTGAACTGGTGCACCTCGGTGAGCTCGGCCAGGCAGGCCTCGACATCGGCGTGCACGCCGGTGATCAGTTCCAGTTGCGACTCGCTGAAGTCGGTCGTGATGTGCGGGTGCGTCAGGGCGCTGCCCAAGGCCGTGGGGTGCGGCGTCAGGGCCAGCTTGCCGTCGGGCTGCGAACGCAGGCTTTCCTTCTCGATGCCCCGGCGAATGCCTTTCAGCCTCGCCGGCGGTATCGCTCCCAGCCGCTGCTGCAGTTTGCTCATGTTCTCGTGTCTCATGAATCTCGGATTGGGCCGGACGGTAACACCGCGCGCGCCTTCGCGCCGGGCGGCCCATGCCGCGCTCTGGCCCGGGCCGATCCGCTATGCTTTTCATAGCTGCCGGCACCCGTCTGGCGGGCGCTGCGGGCCGATTCGACCCCTAAAGACCCTATGGCGATGGCCGCCGCTCAGCCGCCCTCTAGCCCCGCCTGCGCCAGCAGTTGCGACGGCGTCACGGCGTCGGCGACGTACAGCGTCATCTGCGGCGGCTGTGCGCCGAGCGCCGCCAGCGCCTTGGCGAAGCGCCGCGAGGCGTCGAGCTGGAAGTGCGCGGCCAGCGCCGCCGCGTCGCTCCAGCGCTCGGTGAAGCTCAGCTGCAGCGGGCGAAGCGCGTCGATCGCGACCTCGTGCGACACGCAGCCGGGCTCGAGGCGCGAACGCTCCACGTGCTCGATCGACAGGCGGCGCATTTCATCCAGCGTGTCGGGGCGCGCGAACGCAGTACCGAGGACGACGATCATGACGGGTCTCCGTTGAAGGGGTCGCCTGGCGCGCTCAGGCCGCCAGCACGCCGGCCAGGAAGGCGCCAAGCGCCTCGACTTCTTGCATGCACAGGCTGTGCGCCATCGGGTAGCTGTGCCATTGCACCTCGTAGCCGAGCGCGCGCAAGGCGTCGCGCGACGCCTCGGCACGCGCCAGCGGCACGATGTCGTCCTGCGTGCCGTGCGCCAGGAAGATGGGGGTGGCGCGGTTCGCCGGGTGGGCCTCGGCCGCCGTGAGTGCCGGCAGGGGCAGGTAGCCCGACAGGCCCGCGATGCCCGCCAGCCGCTCAGGGTGCCGCAGCCCGGTGAGAAAGGCCATGGCGCAGCCCTGCGAGAAGCCCGCGAGCACGATGCGCGACGCCGGGATGCCACGTGCCGCCTCGGCGGCGATCAGCGACTCGATGGCCGCCTGCGAGCGGCGCAGGCCCGCCTCGTCTTCCGGACCGCCGGGTCCGAGGATGTCGTACCACGCCGGCATGCGGTAGCCGCCATTGATGGTGACCGGCATCTCGGGCGCGTTGGGAAACACGAAGCGCACGTCGCCCGCCGCCTGGAGGGCCGGTGCCAGCTCCTGCACCAGCGGCACGAAGCTGCGACCTTCGTCGCCCAGGCCGTGCATGAGCAGCACGGCGGCGCGCGGCGCGGGGCCGGTCTCGATCTCGATGGGGGGGCGGTGGGTCATGGCGCTGGGCTCGGCAATGCAGGGACGCTCACGTTAACGGACGCGGGGCCCGATCCCCACGCATTCGGCGCCCACGGCCCAATGAAACTTTTGACCGACACGAGCGCTTAGCACCTATTTCTTAGGTGAATTTCTTTGATTCCCAGTCCGTGACTTTTTTGTCCAAATGTGACGTCGCGGACGGGTTACGACTGTAAACAAATGATTCTCCTACAGCCAAACTGGGCTCGGCCAAGCTCGGACAGTGTGTTCGCGAGGCCGCAAGTCGACGGTGCCCCCATGGCTCCGCCCCCAGCATGACAAAGGAAGAGGACAGCGACATGAACGCTTCGAATCAGAAGGACTTTCGCCTCGGCAGGCTGGCTGCCGTGATGGCGGCCGTGGCGGCGTTGTCGACCCTGGGCGCCTGCGCGTCCAAGGGCTCGACCTCGCTGGGCTTCGGCGGGACCAGCAGCAGGGCGCCGTCGGCGATCAGCGGCGGCAGCGGCGAGGGCGGCACAGGCACCGCCGGCGCAGGCGGTGGCACCAATGCGTCGGGCGGCGGCAGCACGGGCGCAGGCGGAGGTGCGGGCTCGGGCGGCGGCACCGGCGTAGCCGGCGGCGGTGGCGGCACGGGCGGCGGGGGCGGAACCCCGGGCGACGGCGGCGGTGGGTCGGGCGGTGGAGGCACCACGCCCGACCGGGCCCTGGCGGCCAGCAACAACATCATCCAGTCCGCCGGGCAGACCGTCGACCGGACTGGCCAGCTCGTCGGCTCCCTGGGCGGCCAGCTCGGCCAGGTGGGCAGCGGCACGCCGCTCGGCGGCACCACGGCCGGCGTGGGTGGTGCGGTCACCGCGACCGGCGGGGCGGTCAGCACCCTGGGCCAGGGCGTGACCAACGGCCTGGGCAAGCTCGGCGAGACCAGCGACCCGGTGGGCACCACGCTCTCGAGCGCCGACCCGGCGGTGCGCCAGGTCGGCACGGCGGTGTCGAGCGTCGGCACCGGGGTCGGGACGCTGGGGGCCGGCACGCCCCTGGCCGCCGTCACGCAGCCCGTGGGTGGCCTGGTCGACCGGGTGGGCGACGGCGTCGGCGAAGTGGGCGGCCGGGTGGGCGACGTGCTCGGCAATGGCGCCGTGCGCCAGGTCACCGGCCGTACGAGCGAAGTGGTGGTGGCGGTCGACCGCCAGCTCGTCGGTGCCACCCAGGGCGTGGGCGAGGCGACCGGCCTCGGCGCGCCGCTGGACGGCCTCACCGATCGCCTGGGGGGTGCGATCAAGCAGGTCGGCAGCGCCCTGCCTGGCGACCAGGCCGATGGCGTGACCAACGCGCTGGGCACGACGGTCGGCAATGCCGGTGACCTGGTGAACGCGCCGAACGGCGGCACGGGCGGCGCAGGCCTCGGCGGACTGCTGGGCGTCACGGCGGGCCTGGGACTCGGCGGCGGCGTGAACACGGGCCCGGGCGGGGTGTCGGCGGGCGTCGGCGCGGGCGCCGGTGTGAGCACGGCAGGCCTGGGCAACACGGTCGGCGGGGTCACCACCGCACTGGCGCCGGTCACCGGCACCGCCGGCAACGCGCTGAGCACCACGACCAGCGTGCTGACCTCCACCACCAGTGCGTTGGGAAGCACCGTGGCCAGCACCACCAACAGCCTCGGCACCGCGCTGTCGACGGCGCCGGTGGTCGGCAACACGCTGTCGTCGGCAACCACCGGCGCGGGCAACACGATCTCCACCACGACCTCCGGGCTCGGCACTACGCTGTCGACCGCGACATCCGGGCTCGGCAACACGCTGTCGACGGCCACTTCTTCGCCCACGGGCACGCTGACCGCAGCGGGCTCGACGTTGAGCAACACGCTGTCGTCCACGACCTCCACGCTGAGCAACACCACCACGTCGGCGGTCAACACGCTCACGGGCACCGTGGGCGGCCTGATCGGAGGTCTTCGCCGGTGAGAAGACGTGCGTCCCACCCCCTTCTGAAAGTCGGCATCGCGGCTGCCCTGAGCGCTGGGGGCTGGGCGACAGCCCACGCCCAGTCAGCCGGCAACCCGCTCGACCAGTTGCCGTTGCCCGCGTCGCAGGCGCCGGTGCCGGCCCAGAGGGCGCAGGTGGACGTGCAGACACCGGCCCAGGCGGCCGGTCGGATGGGCCAGACGATCACGCCCTCGCGCTTCGACATCGAGGGCGTGAACGCCCTGCCCTTTGCCGAGCTCGCGGCCTTCTTCGCGCCGCTGGCCGGCCAGTCGGTGCCGGTGGCCCGGCTGGTGCAGGCCGCGCGCGAAGCGACCGCGCTGTACAAGGAACGCGGCCACCCGCTGGCTTTCGTCTACGTGCCCGAACAGTCCTTCGACGGCGGCATCGTGCGGGTGGTGGCGGTCGAGGGCTACATCGCCAACGTCCGCATCGAGGGCGATGCCGGCCCCTCGGAAGCACGCCTGCGCGCGATGGCCGAGACGCTGCGCGCCGAACGGCCGTTGCGCCAGGCCACCTTCGAGCGCGCGACGCAGCTCATGGCGCGCCTGCCCGGCCTCACCGTGAACGCGACGGCGGCGCTGCCCGGCACCACGGACGGTGCCACCACCCTCGTGCTGGCGGTGAAGCGCCGGCCCTACGACATCTCGCTGGGCGCCGACCTGCGCCAGCCCACGCCGCGGGCGGTGCTCACCGGCGTGATCAACGACCCCTTCATCGCCGGGGGCCAGCTCAGCGCCTCCACCCTGCTGGGCAACCCGCGCAACGAGGCGCTGCTGACCACCAGCTACACGCAACTCGTCGGTGCCGACGGACTGGCATTCAAGGCCGCGTACACCCACTACCGCGGTTACCCCGACGAGGCGATGGACCGCGGCTCGCGCATCGAGCGCCGCAACACCAACCGCCGGGCCGAGCTCTCGGCGAGCTATCCCTTGCTGCTGAGTGCCCAGCGCAGCCTCACGCTCAGCGGCGGCTTCTACGCCGTGAACAACCTCGACGACTACCGCGTGCCGCTGACCGGCACCCGGCTCGACGACGACACCCGCGTGCGGGCGCTGTTCGCGCAGCTGAGCTACCTGGACGCCACCGCCACGCGCAGCCGCAGCGCCAGCGTGATGCTGGCCCAGGGCCTGCGTGCCATGGGTGCCCTGGCCGAGCAGCGCAGCAACGTGGCCGGCGTGGCGGGCACGAACCCCGCCAAGCTCGATTTCACACGCCTGGCGCTCGACCTGAGCCAGCGCGACCGCTTCGACAACCAGTGGGGCACGGCCGTGAGCTTCGGCGCGCAGTACAGCCCGCACACGCTGGCCAGTTCGGAACGCGTCTCCTTCGGCAACCAGCGCTTCGGGCGCGGCTACGCGGCCGGCGATGCGGCCGGCGACTCGGGCTGGGGCCTGGGCCTGGAGGTCAACCGCCTGTTCAAGCTGGAGGGCGGCAACTGGCTCAAGCAGGTGGAGCCCTATGTGCTGGCCGAGGCCGCGCAGGTGTCGTTCAAGCAGGGCGAGCCCTCGCCGCGCAAGCTGCGCTCGCTGGCCCTCGGGGCGCGCTTCACCGACGGCAAGCACTACAACCTGGACGTGGCCGTCGCCAAGCCGACGGGCGACCCCAGCGCCAACAACCCGCTGCGCCGCGCGCGGCTGACCCTGCTGCTGACCTACAACCTCGGCGAACGCTAGCGCTGCGCGCAGCGCTGGATGCATTCGACGAACTGCTGCGCCGCCGGCGTGAGGGCATGGCCGCGGCGCCGGATGACGCACACGCGCAGCGCGGGAAGCGCCTCGTCGAGCGCCACGCGCACCACCCCATGCTGGCGGAAGGCGAGGCTTTCGAGCGGCTCCACGAACATGCCCACCAGGTCCATGTGACCCACCAGGGCCAGCGCCACGGTCACCGACTGGCCCTGCACCACGCGCGCGGGCGGCGACAGTCCCATCGGGGCGAACAAGGGCGCGATCGCGTCGCGCGCCGCCTCGCCGTCGCCGGGAAGCGCCCACTCCGCGCCGTGCAACTCGAGCAGGGAGCGCGCGTGCCGCAGCGGGTGCCGGCGGCGCACGCCGATGACCAGCTGGACCTGGAACAGCTCGGTGCTGTCGAACTCGGGCCCCAGCGTGCCCGGCACGATGTGCGCCACGGCGAAATCGAGCCGCCCGTCGAGCAGTTGGGTGAGCATGGCCGGCAACACCGCCTCGCTGAAATGCACGTCGACCGAGGGCAGGCGCGCATGGAACTCCTTGAACGCCGGCGGCAGCAGCGTCAGAGCGAAGGACGTGCTGACCGCCAGGGCCACGCGGCCGCGCACGCCGTCGCGGATCTGCGCGATCTCGTCGCGCGCGCGGCGCATGTCCTCCAGCAGTTGCCGGGCGCGCGGTGCGAAGGCCTGGCCGTAGGTCGTGAGGCGCACACCCTTGACGCTGCGTTCGACCAGCGGCGCGCCCACTTCCCGCTCCAATTCGCGCACGATCTTCGTCACCGCCGGCTGCGAGATGCCGAGCACGCGCGCCGCGCCTCGGATGCTCAGTTGCGCGGCGACGGCCGCGAAGGCGTGGAGCTGGTTGGGCTTCATGAAGGGTATTCCCGCAGATAACAGCACGTTATCTCCGTGCACGAATTATTGTCTTTTCACCGCACGAGGCTGTGCCTAGCATGCCGCGGCGAATCCGCCGTGAAGCCCCGGCGCCTTGCCGGCATTCCAACCAGGACCCGACCCCTCCCATGACCGCCTCTTCCCCGCGTGCGCCGATCAGTCGCCGCCGCACCATCGTCGCCACCACCATCGGCAACGCGCTCGAGTTCTTCGACTTCACGGTCTACGGGTTTCTCGCGCTGACCATCGGCAAGCTGTTCTTCCCCACCTTCAGCGGCTACGGCCAGCTGTTGCTCACGGTGGCGAGCTTCGGCGTCGGCTTCATCATGCGGCCCCTCGGGGGCATCGTGATCGGTGCGTATGCCGATCGCGCCGGGCGCAAGAAGGCGATGACGCTGACCATCTTCCTGATGGCGCTGGGCTGCGCCCTGATCGCCTTCGCCCCCACCTACGCGCAGATCGGTGTCGCTGCGCCGCTGCTCATCGTGCTGGCGCGCCTCATCCAGGGCTTCTCGGCCGGCGGCGAGGTCGGCGCATCGACCACCTTGCTGGTGGAGCACGCCACGCCCGCGGACCGCGGCTACATGGCCAGCTGGCAGTTCGCCAGCCAGGGGCTGGGCATCCTGCTGGGCGCCGTGGTGGTGGGCGTCCTGTCGGCCACGCTCACGCCCTCGGCGATGGAGAGCTGGGGCTGGCGCCTGCCCTTCGTGCTCGGGCTGGCGATCGCCCCGGTGGGCATGTACATCCGTCGCCACCTGGAGGAATCGCTGGACGAGCGCACCGCCACCGGCTCGCCCGAGAAGAGCCGCCTGGCCGAGGTGTGCGGCGAGCACGGCGGCACGGTGCTGGCGGCCATCCTCACCATCGTCGGCGGCACCGTCGCGGCCTACGTGGTCACCTTCTACATGCCGACCTACGCGATCCGGGAGCTCGGCCTGCCGCCGCCGGTCGCGCTGTTCGGCGCCGTGCTGACGGGGCTGATCTCCTTCGCCCTGGCGCCCCTGGTCGGACGATGGTCGGACCGCGTCGGGCGCAAGCGGCTGATCGTCTGGAGCCGGGTCGCGATGGCCGTGGCGATCTACCCCTGCTTCCTCTGGCTCACGTCGGCGCCTTCGCCGGCGGTGCTGTACGTCGTGGTGGGCCTGCTGAGCGTGGGGCTGGTGGTGCAGACCGTGCCCGGCATCACCATGCTGCCCGAGATGTTTCCCAAGCGCGTGCGGGCCAGCGGCATGTCGCTGGTCTACAGCGTGGGCGTGGCGCTCTTCGGCGGCTTCTCGCCCTTCATCAGCACCTGGCTGGTCAACGCGACGGCGAGCAAGCTCGCACCGGCCTGGTACCTGCTGGTGATGACGCTGGTGTCGCTGCTGGGCCTGCTCTGGCTCAAGGACCACACCGGCCAGGACATCGACGCGGCCGGCGCGCACGGTGCCGCCGCCTGAACCCGTCCCTTCGTTCCACTCCCCTGCCTCACGTCACGCCATGACTCACGCCTCACGACACTTTTCCGGCACCTACGCCGAAGCCCGCGCCAAGTTCCTCGATGCCGCCGCCGATCGCGGCGCACAGGCCCAGTCCTTCGAGATGGATGGCCACCGTGGCGCCGTCGGCGAAACGCTCGCCATGGACGTCGCGCGCCTCGGCCCGGCCGACGCGACCCGGCTGCTGATCGTCACCTCGGGCACGCACGGCCCCGAGGGCTTCTGCGGCTCGGGCTGCCAGGTCGCCACGCTGCGCGACGACGAACTGCTCGCCCGCTTCGAGGCCGCGAAGGTCGCGCTGCTGCTGGTGCACGCCGTCAACCCGCACGGCTTCTCGCACCTGCGGCGCACCAACGAGGACAACATCGACCTCAACCGCAACCACATCGACTTCGGCCAGCCTCTGCCGGTGAACGCGGGCTATGCGGAGGTGGACCCGCTGGCGATTCCTGCCACCTGGCCGCCGAGCGCGGCCGACGAGGCCGCGCTGGCCGCCTACATCGAGAAGAACGGACTGCGCGCCTGGCGCACGGCGGTCAGCAAGGGCCAGTACACCGTGCCCGACGGCCTCTTCTACGGCGGCCAGGCGCCGAGCTGGAGCAACCGCACCATCCGCACCGCGCTGCGCCAGCACGGCGCGGGCATGACGCACATCGGCTGGATCGACGTGCACACCGGCCTGGGCCCGCGCGGCCACGGCGAGAAGATCTACCCGGGCCGCGCAGACGGCCTCGCGCGCGCACGCGCCTGGTGGGGCGCCGACGTGTTCGCGCCCTTCGAGGGCAACTCGGCCTCGCCGGACGTCTCGGGGCCGGTGGTCACGGCGATCTACGACGAATGCCCCGATGCGGCCGTGGCTCTGATGGGCCTGGAGTTCGGCACCCTGCCCGACCTGGAGGTGCTGGACCGCCTGCGCGCCGACCACTGGCTGTACCGCCACCCCGAAGCTACCGACGCGCAGCGGCGCGCCATCCGGCAGGGTGTGCGCGAGGCCTTCTACTGCGACGACGACGTGTGGAAGGGCATGATCCTCGGCCAGGCCCGGGTGGTGCTGCTGCAGACGCTGGAGGGGCTGCGCAAGGCCTGATCAAGGCCGCCGGTGGGCACGTGGCGGGCGCGCGGAACAACCCGCCCGGCGGCGCGGTTTCAGGTGCATTTTTCCGCGGCAGGCGCATCATGCGCAGCCCAGCACGCATCGCGGCCCTTTCACCTTCAGGAGGTGGCCATGCACCCGACCCCCGGTCTTGCGACGAGCCTTGCCATGCAGGCCTACCTGCGGCACCACGGCACCCCGGTGTGCCTGCACGAACTGCTGGTGCAGACGGTGCGCCAGCAGCACCAGCGCGGCGAAGCAGTCAAACCGGTGTTTGCCGCGCCTCATCCTGCCGAGGTGGCCGCTGCCCGCGGCCGCCCCGAGGCACCGGGTTCGCGCTGATCGCGTCTCAGCGTCCTGCGATGTCGCGGCAGGCGCGCAGGTTGCGCTCGAAGCCGCTGGCGAGCATGGGCGTGCAGTCCTCGCCATTGGGCGTCATGCGACACAGGCCGACGACCAGGAAGTCCTGCACGGCGCCGGTGCACATCGGGTAGCGGGCCAGCTCGGGGTTGGCGCGCGACTTGAAACCCCAGGCATCGGCGAAGTCGACCATGCGCGCCATCGCATCGTGGAAGTAGGCGCGATCGGCGTTGCGCACCGCGGCCTCCATGGCCGGCATCTCGCCGTCGAGAAAGCGCGTCGCGGCGGCGGGAAACTGCGAAGCGTCCTGCTGCGCGAAGGCGCAGGGCGCCACTGCGAGCAGTGCCGCGGCCAGCATGCGTGCGGCACCGGCGCCACGCGAAGTCGAGAAAGTCATGCGAACTTTTGTTTGCTATGTTTTTGATAGCTGTCCGCGCCCCTCCGGCGCGCGCTGGAGCCCGATTTGACCCGAAAATCGGCGCGTCGGCCGCCCGCTCGGGGCGCCCGGCCATCCGCCCGTCATGCAACGCGCCCGCCGGCACCCGGCCGCAACTGTGGCCCAATACGGGGTTCCGGATTTTTCATCGCCGGGCCGCCCCCAGGATGAAAAGCGCCCCTCGAGGGGCACCGAACCCCACGACGTGGGGAGCGTGGGGGTCATTTTTTTCATCAGCCAACCGAAGGAGTCCCGACATGGGCAACAAGATCGTCACCGAAGCAGACCGCAAAGCCACCAAGCCCCTGCCGGGCGCCACCGTCGCCAAGCAGGGCGTGGGCCAGAAGCGCAGCCTGGAGCGCGGCTCGGCCACCCGCAGCAAGAAGAACCCCGGCAAGCGCGCCCACCAGGGCTGATCGGCGCCGCCGAGCCTGCAAGCGCCCCAACGGGCGCTTTTTCTTTTTTTGAAGCAAGGTGTTCCCCGAATGAAGAACGACCAGATGCTGCTGCGCGGCGCGATGTGTGCCGTGATCGGCGCGGCCGTGCTGCTCGGCCCTTATGTGCTGCGCTCGCCGGCCTGGCGGGACATGGTGGCCGGCGCCCACGTCGTGGGCTGGTTCGCCCTGGCGCTGGGCGTGGTCATGATGGCCGTCGCGCTGCTGCGCCGCAAGGGCTGACGCCGCAGCGTCGTGTCTCAGTGCGCCGCGGCCTGCCGGCTGCCGCGCAGGCGCTTGAAGCCTTCGACGGCGCCGAGCACGATCGCGCCGGCGATCACGCCCACCACCAGGTTGACGCCCATCGAGCCGAGCGAGCCCACCAGCGCGCCGGCGTCGACGGCCCAGTCCTCCACGGCATGGCCGAGCTGCGGCACGCCATGCACGAGGATGCCGCCGCCGACCAGGAACATCGCCGCGGTGCCCACCACCGAAAGCGCCTTCATGAGCCAGGGTGCCATGCGCAGGATGCCGCGGCCGATGGCCTGGGTGGCGCTGCCCGCCTTGCGGCTGAGGTACAGGCCCAGGTCGTCGAGCTTGACGATGCCCGCCACCAGGCCGTAGACGCCCAGGGTCATCAGCAGCGCGATCGTCACCAGCACCGTCAGCTGCGTGGTGAAGGGCTGGCCGCCAACGGCGCCCAGCGTGATGACGATGATCTCGGCCGAGAGGATGAAATCGGTGCGCACCGCGCCCTTGACCTTGTCCTTCTCCATCGTGGCCGGGTCGGCCCCGCCATCGACCATGGCCTGCGCGTGGCGCTCCACCTCGGCGGCATGGTCTTGCTTGTGCAGGAACTTGTGGACCAGCTTCTCCACGCCCTCGAAGCACAGGAAAGCACCGCCCACCATCAGCAGGGGTGTGATGAGCCAGGGCAGCCAGGTGCCGATGGCCAGCGCCGCCGGCACCAGGATCGCCTTGTTGACCAGCGAACCCTTGGCCACGGCCCAGACCACCGGCAGTTCGCGGTCGGCCTTCACGCCCGTGACTTGCTGCGCATTGAGCGCCAGGTCGTCGCCGAGCACGCCGGCGGTCTTCTTGGCGGCGACCTTGGTGAGGACGGACACGTCGTCCAGCACCGTGGCGATGTCGTCGAGCAGCAGCAGCAGGCTGGAGGCCATGCGGGGTTCTTTCTTGAGTTGGGAGGAGCGGCAGGACGATGCGCTGCCGCGGCAGGCCTTGCAAGGGGAATGCCGGCCCGCGCCGGTGTCAGCCCAGGTCGCGCTTGAGGCGCACTTCCTCGATGCGGATGGCGCCCAGCGCCGTGGTCTTGGCGGTCTTCATGTCGCGCTTGAAGCCGGCCGTGTGTTCGAAGAAGCGCAGCGCGCGCTCGTTCTTCAGCGGCACCCACGCGGTCACGGTGGTGCAGCCCTCGTCCTCGAGGCCCTCTTCGGCGGCCTCCCAAAGTTGCTGGGCCACGCCCTTGCCCCAATGGTCGGGGTGCACGTAGAGCGACCACACCTCGCCGTCCACCGGCTTGGTCTTGGGGTCGCGCGAGCGGTCGAAGCCGACGAAGCCGACCACCGTGTCGCCCTGCACCGCCACATGCACCTGGGGCTCGGCGAATTCGATGGCCTGGCGCCACTTGGCTTCGCGGGTGGAGGGGGCGAGTGCGTCGAGCTGGTCGTCGGGCACGATGCCCTGGTAGGCGGCGCGGGCGGACGCGGCGTGGATGTCGGCGATGGCCTTGGCATCGCGCAGCTCGGCAGGGAGGACTTCGTAGGGAGACATGGGCAGGAAAGCGGACGAATCGGAAAGCGGCCCATTGTCGCCGCTGGGCGCCGGCGCCGGCCCCGACAATCGCGCCCCATGAGCCATCGGATCGACGTCGTGCCGGCAGGCCTCGCCTTCGAGGCGCCCGACACCGGGCGCAGCCTGCTGCTGGCCGCGCAGGACGCCGGCGTCGAGCTGCCCAGTTCCTGCCGCAATGGCACGTGCCGCACCTGCCTCGCCCGGGTCGTGAGCGGGCGCATCGTGCACACCATCGAATGGCCGGGCCTGTCGGCCGACGAGAAGGCCGAGGGCTGCGTGCTGCCCTGCGTGGCCGAGGCACGCAGCGACGTGGTGCTGGACGTGCCGCACGCGCGCTCGCTGTTCGACTGACAACGAAAAGTGGCCGCGGCGCCCGCCGGCCGGCGCGATCAGCTATCTATTTGATAGCAACCGAGGTCTCGATGCGGTCCCGCTGCGCCAGCCCCGGAAAGAGCCGGAACCAGGCCAGCGCCACCAGCACCGTGCCCACGCCGCCCGCGACCACCGAGCCCACCGGCCCGAGCAGTGCCGCGGTGGCGCCCGACTCGAACTCGCCGAGCTGGTTGCTGGCGCCGATGAAGATCGAGTTGACGGCGCTCACCCGGCCGCGCATGGCATCGGGCGTTTCGAGCTGCACCAGCGTCTGGCGGATGACGACGTTGACCATGTCGGCCGCGCCCGACACGGCCAGCGCCACCAGCGAGACGATGAAGCTGGTCGACAACCCGAACACCACCATGCACAGCCCGAAGGCACCCACCGCCAGCAGCAGCGTGCGGCCCACGTGCCGCTCGACCGGCGTGCGCGTGAGCGTGATCGACATGGCCAGCGCCCCCACCGCCGGCGCGCTGCGCAGCAGGCCCAGGCCCCAGGGGCCGGTGTGCAGGATCTCCTTGGCGTAGATGGGCAGCAGCGCCACCGCGCCGCCGAGCAGCACGGCGAACAGGTCGAGCGACACCGCGCCGAGCACCGGCTTGCGCTGCCAGATGAAGCGCACGCCCGCCAGCAGCGTGGCGGCCGTCACCGGCTCGCGCTGTGGCGCGTTGTGCGCGTAGCGCAGGCGCGCCACCAGCACGCAGGCGGCCGCGAAGAGCAGCAGGCTGGCCCCGTAGACCACCCCCATGCCGGCGACGAACAGCAGCCCGCCCAGCGCCGGCCCGCCGATGATCGAGGCCTGCTGCCCCGCCGAGCTGAAGGCCATCGCCCGCGGCAGCATCAGCGGCGGCACCAGCAGCGGCGTGAGCGACTGCTGCGCCGGCATCTGGAAGGCGCGCACCGCCCCGAGCACCAGCGACAGGCCCAGCAGCAGCGCGCGCGAATCGTGGCCGCCCAGGTGCGCGCCAAGCAGCACCGCCGCCACGCCGCCCTGCGCCGCCAGGCACATCGCCAGGATGCGGCCGCGGTGGTGCTGGTCGACCACGTGGCCGGCGTACAGCGCCAGCAGCAGCGCGGGCACGAACTGGAACAGGCCCACCAGCCCCAGGTCCCAGGCGCTGCCGGTGATGTCGTACATGTGCCAGCCCACCGCCACCATCAGCATCTGCTGCGCCGCGGTGCCCAGCATGCGCGCACCCCACAGGCGCATGAAGGCGCGCTCGCGCGTGAGGTCGGAAAAGCTGTAGCGGGGAGGGTCGGCGAGCGCCCCTGCGAGGGGTGCGCCCGCGGCGCCCGGGTCGGGCGCGGGGTCGGCGGCAGGCATCCGTTCGAGGATAGCCGAGGCGCCCCGCCCGGTCTTATCGTCGACTTAGCGGCGCGGCGCGTGCCTGCGCTCCCTACACTGCGCGCCGTGACCGACGACTTCCGCCTCGTCCATGAAGACGCCGACCTGCTCGTGCTCGACAAGCCCGCCGGCCTGCTGTGCGTGCCCGGCCGCGGCGAGGACAAGCAGGACTGCCTGAGCGCGCGCGTGCAGGCGCGCTGGCCCGGGTCGCTGGTCGTCCACCGCCTCGACATGGCGACCAGCGGACTCGTGCTGATGGCACGCAGTGCCGAGGTGCAGCGCGCGCTGGGCGATGCCTTCGCGCAGCGGCAGGTGTGGAAGCGCTACGAGGCGGTGGTGGACGGGTTGGCACAGAGCAAGAGCTGGTCCGTGATCGACGCGCCGATGATGGCCGACTGGCCGCGCCGCCCGCTGCAGAAGATCGACGCCGCCGGCAAGCCGAGCGTCACGCGCTGGCGGACGCTCGAGGCCTGGCCCGAGCGCGGGGAACGCGGCAGCACGCGCCTGCTGCTCGAACCGCAGACCGGGCGCTCGCACCAGTTGCGCCTGCACCTGGCGCACATCGGGCATCCGATCCTGGGCGACGCGCTGTACGGCGACGCGCGCGTGCAGGCTGCGGCCCCGCGCCTGCTGCTGCACGCGACGGTGCTGCAGTTCAGGCACCCGGCGACGGGCGCCGCGGTGCGTTTCGAGAGTCCGGCGCCCTTCTGAGCGCCCCCAGGGCCGGGCTGCGCCCAGCCCCCCGCCCGCGGGGGGCAAGAAAACTTGGAGCGGCCCGGCGTTTTCTTGTGAGCGCGCTGGCGCCCGATCGGATCAGGCTTCGCTCTTGACCACGAGCACCGGCATCGGTGCTTCCTGCAGCACGCGCTGCGTCACGCTGCCCAGCAGCAGCTTCTCGATGCCGCTGCGGCCGTGCGAGCCCATCACGATGAGGTCGGCGCGCAGCGCCACGGCCGTGTCCACGATGCCTTCGTGCACCACATGGCCGTCGATCACGCGCTGGTCGCTGTGCAGGCCCTCTGCGGCCAGGGCGGCCACGCCGCGGGCCAGCGCCGCGTTGGCGCTGGAGGTGGCCGCGGCCAGGTACTCGTTCTGCCCCAGCGCATAGTCGGCGCCGACGCCGATGAAGGGGTAGTTGTCGATCACATGGATCAGCGTGATGCGGCTGCCGAAGGCCAGTGCGAGGCCGCTGGCCTTGCTCACCGCGAGCATGGAGGTCTCGGAGCCGTCGATCGGAACCAGGATGTGATTGAACATGGCGCTGCCCTCGAATCTTGTGCCACGCGACCCGCCGGGGCAGGTCGCCGAAGGAACCATGCGCCCGCAGTCGGCAGGCGATGGATTGCCGTGCGACTGTACCTCGGCGGGCCGGCGCCCCCTGTAGGACGCCGGGCCCCGGGTTTGCGCGCGCTCAAGCGCCCTGGAAACCCTGCGCGCGGCAGGTGATCACCAGGGTGTCGCGCCAGCCCGCGTGGCCCTCGTCGCGCGGCTGGATGGGCGTGGATTCGTGGATCACGCGCGCGTCGTCGAGCAGCAGCAGCGTCCACGGCTCGGTCATGGTGAAGCGCTCGCCGCGGCGGCCCTCGAAGACGCGGGTCTCGCCGCCCTTGATGCCTTCGCGCCCCACCAGCGCCACCGCCACGAGGTCGACGCCGTCGCGGTGCGCGCCCTCGGGCGTCGGACGGCCGATGCCCTCGGCGGTGTCGATGCGGAACTGGTGCGCTTCGATGTACCAGGGTTGCGGGCCGCGCAGCGCGCTCGCCGCCTCGGCCAGGCGCTGCAACAGCCGGTGCCACACCGGGCGCGACACCGTCGCATCCTCCATCGGCGCGAACCAGCGCTGCATGCCGCCGTGCAGCGCGTTGTATTCCACCGGCTGCCAGTGCGCGCGGTGCGGCGCCTGCGTGAGCGCTTCGCCCTCGGCCACGAAGCAGGCATGGCGGCGCGTGCGGTAGCGCCCGCCGTCCTTCAGGTATTCGTCGGGCGGCAGATGGTCCCAGTCGGGGCGCATGGCCTCGAGCTCGGCCAGCGGCATGCCCAGCCAGTCGCCCGTGCCCTTGGGGCTCAGGACGGCATAGCCCTCCTGCCGCAGGGCGGTGGCCACTTCCTCGGGCGGGGTGAAGGGCGGGCTGTAGTCGGTGCCGCTCATCGCACGCAACCCGTCGTCACGCCTCGACCTTCACGCCCTTCCAGAAGGCGACGCGGTCCTTGACCATCTCGGCCTCGGGCTTGGGATCGGGGTAGTACCAGACGGCTTCGGGGTTCAGCTCGCCGTTGACCAGCAGCGAGTAGTAGCTGGCCGTGCCCTTCCATGGGCACACGGTGTGGTTGTTGCTGAAGGTGACGTAGTCGCGGTTGAGCGAACTGGCGGGGAAGTAGTGGTTGCCTTCGACGAGCACGGTGTCGTCGCTCTCGGCGATGGTGACGCCGTTCCAGGTTGCTTTCATTTCGGCTTGCCTTTCACGCCCGCATGCGGCGGGCGGGGCACTTATTGTGCCGTTGGTAGCCAATGCACGCTGAAGAGGCGATCGGGATCGGTCCACACCGGCCCGATGCCGAAGCCCGCGCGCACCGCCAGTGCACGCAGCCCTTCGATGGTGAACTTGTGCGAGTTCTCGGTGTGGATGGCCTCGCCTTCGTCGATCGTGTGGCGCTGCCCGTTCAGCGTGACGGCCTGCGCGCGGCGGCTGACCAAATGCATCTCGATGCGGCGCAGGGGCGCGTTGTAGAAGGCCGCGTGGTCGAAGCCGTCGAGGTCGAAGTCCGTGCCCAGTTCCGCGTTCGCACGCGCCAGCAGGTTGAGGTTGAAGGCCGCCGTCACGCCCTGCGCGTCGTTGTAGGCCGCATGCAGCAATGCGGGCTTCTTGACAAGGTCGACACCCAGCAGCAGCCCGCCGCCGCGCAGCAGCCGCGCCGCCTGCTGCAGGAAGGCCAACGCCTCGTCGGGGTCGAAGTTGCCCAGCGTCGAGCCGGGGAAGAAGCCCACGCGGCGCCCGGCGCCTTCGAGCTTGGGCGGCAGCGCGAAGGGCCGGGTGTAGTCGGCCACGATGGGCTGCACCGCGAGGCCCGGGTAATCGGCACGCAGGGTATCGGCGGCGGCCTCGAGGTGCTCGCCCGAGATGTCGATGGGCAAATAGCGCTGCGGCGACTGCAGCGCATCGAGCAGCAGCCGCACCTTGACCAGCGAGCCCGCGCCGAACTCCACGATCTCGGCCCGCGGGCCGATCTGCGCGGCGATCTCGCCGGCACGCTGCGTGAGGATGCCCAGCTCGGTGCGCGTGGGGTAGTACTCGGGCAGCTCGCAGATGCGGTCGAAGAGCTGCGAGCCGCGCACGTCGTAGAAGTACTTGGGCGAGATGCGGCGCGGCCGCTCGGCCAGCGCGCGCGCGAGGTCGTGGCCGAAGGCGCAGTCGGTGTCGGCGCTGCATTCGCGCTCTGCGGCGCTGGAAGAGTGGGAAGGGGGTGCCATCGTCGGTCTGTCTCGTGAACGGGGTGGGTGGGAGGGCACTCAGCGCGCGAGGCGCAGCCCGGTGAACTGCCAGCGCGCAGCGGGCGGGAAGAAGTTGCGGTAGGTGGGCCGCGTGTGGCCCTCGGGCGTGGCCACGCTGCCGCCGCGCAGCACCAGTTGCCCCACCATGAACTTGCCGTTGTACTCGGCCGCCACGCCCGGCAGCGGGCGAAAGCCCGGGTACGGGTCGTAGGAGGAGCGCGTCCACTGCCACACATGGCCCGTGAGCTGCGTCATGCCCGGCAGCGAACTGGCCGCCTCCCACTCGAACTCGGTCGGCAGGCGAGCACCCGCCCATTCGGCGTATGCAGCGGCCTCGTAGAAGCTCAGCTGCGACACCGGCGCCTCGGGCTCGAGCGGCCGCACGCCGTGCAGCCCGAAGACCTGCCAGCCGCCGCCGTGGCCGCCCTGCAGATGCGCCAGGCGCGGATCGTCCGGGGCCAGCCAGTACGCCGGGTGCTGCCAGCCCTGCGCCTGCACGGCCGCCCAGCCGTCGGACAGCCAGAGTTCCGGCCGGCGATAGCCGCCGTCGGCAATGAACTGCGCGAATTCGCCGCAGTTGACCAGCCGGTCCTGGATCGAGAAAGCCGGCACCAGCGCCGTGTGGCGCGGCCCTTCGTTGTCGAAGGCAAAACCTTCGCCGCCGTGCCCGACCTCGACCGGGCCGCCCGGGTGCGCCAGCCATTGCGCCGCCGGCGCCTGCGTCGCCAGGCGCAGCGCGGGCTGGGCGGCACTGCGATACGCCGGCAGCAGCGGGTTGCACGAGAAGGCATGCAGGATGTCGGTCAGCAGCAGTTCCTGGTGCTGTTGCTCATGGTTCAGGCCCAGGGTGACGATGGGCTCGATGGCCGCGAGGCCGGCCGCATCGGCCGAGGCGAGCAGCGATTCCACCGCCGCGTCGACATGCTGGCGATAAGCCATCACCTCGTCGAGCGAGGGCCGCGTGAGCAGGCCGCGCTGCGGCCGCGGGTGGCGCGGGCCGAGCGCCTCGTAGTAGGAGTTGAAGAGGTAATGCAGGCGCCGGTCGAAGGCGCGATACCCGGTGGCGTGGCGCTCCAGCAGCACCGTCTCGAAGAACCAGGTGGTGTGCGCGAGGTGCCACTTGGTCGGGCTGGCGTCGGGCATCGACTGGATGCACTGGTCCTCCGCCGAGAGTGGCGCGGCCAGGGCCAGGCTGTGCGCACGCACGGAGCGAAAACGCGCGTGCAGACTGCTGGCGTCGCATGCGACGGCACATGCGACCGGAGTGGGTGTTGTCATAGATCTCCTTTAGCCCGGTTCTTGTACGCGTTGGCGAGGGGCGGACGGCGTAGGACGAGAAGCCGCACTCTGCCCGCAGCGCGTGACGCGTCGCGGGCTCCGGCCTGCCGACCCCGGCGGCGGTGCGGGTTTCCCTCTTTCGGGGCTGCCCATAATGCCGCATGAACGCTTCGTCCTCCACGCCGCCGGGCGAGCCGGCCCCGCGCCCCCGGGTGGTGATCGTCGGCTGCGGTTTCGGCGGCCTGGAAGCCGCGCGCAAGTTCGTCGGCCACGAGGTCGACGTGACGGTCGTCGAGAAGACCAACCACCACCTGTTCCAGCCCCTGCTCTACCAGGTGGCCACCGCCGGCCTGGCGGCGCCGTCGATCGCGGCGCCGGCGCGGCTGCTCTTCCACGGCGACGAGGACGTCACCACGCTGCTGGGCGAGGTCACGGGCATCGACGCCACGGCGCGCCAGGTGCACCTGGCGGACGGCACGGCGCTGCCCTACGACCACCTGATCGTCGCGGCGGGGGCCACGCACAGCTACTTCGGCAACGACCAGTGGGCGCCCCTCGCGCCGGGCCTGAAGACCCTGGCCGACGCCTTCGACATCCGCCGCCGCGTGCTGATGGCCTTCGAGATGGCCGAGCTCGAAGCCGACCCGCTGCGGCGCAAGGCCCTGATGACCTTCGTCGTGATCGGCGCCGGCCCCACCGGCGTGGAGATGGCCGGCACGCTGGCCGAGATCGCGCGCCACACGCTGTCGGGCGAGTTCCGCCACATCGTGCCGGCCGACGCCGAGGTGCTGCTGGTCGAGGGTGGGCCGCGTGTGCTGCAGGCCATGCCCGAATCGCTGAGCCAGCGCGCCAGGGAACAGCTGGAAAAGCTCGGCGTGCAGGTGCGGCTGAACGCCATGGTCACGCACATTGATGCCTCGGGACTGGAGGTCAAATTGGCCTCCGGCCCAGACGGGGCGGGCGCGACCAGCTATCGAATCGATAGCAACTGCATCGTCTGGGCGGCTGGCGTCGCCGCCTCGCCCCTGGGTCGCCTGGTGGCGGCCGCCACCGGTGCCGAGACCGACCGCCCCGGCCGCGTCAAGGTCGAGCCCGACCTGAGCCTGCCCGGCCACCCGGAGATCAGCGTCGTCGGCGACCTCGCGGCCGCCATGAGCCACGTGCCGGGCCAGCCGCCGCGGCCCGTGCCCGGCGTGTCACCCGGCGCCAAGCAGATGGGCCGCACCGCCGCCGAGAACGTGCTGCGCCGCATCGCCGGCCAGCCCACCCTGCCCTTTCGCTACCGGGACTACGGCAACCTCGCCACCATCGGCCGCAACGCCGCCGTGGTCGACCTGCCCACCCCCTTCGGCCCGCTGCGCTTCTCGGGCCGCCTGGCGTGGTGGTTCTGGCTCTTCGTGCACATCTACTTCCTCATCGGCTTTCGCAACCGGCTCATCGTGCTCATGGACTGGGCAAGCGCCTACCTGAGCTTCCGGCGCAACGCGCGGGTGGTGGCGGATGTGAAGGGGGCGGGGGAGTCGTAGCGGGAAACCCGCACTACAGCGAGGCACCCGGCCCCTGGGCCGCCGAGCGCGAGCGCAGGGCCTCGTAAAGGTGAGCCGGGCCCAGCAACGCGTCCTTGAGTCCATCGCGCACCCGCTCGGAATTCAGCGCCTGGGTGCCCATCGACCCATAAGCCTCCAGCGTGTCCATGATGGCGTCCACCAGGGCCGTCTTCAGATCGGGGGAGTTGGCGAACTGCTCCTTGCTATTGCTGGCGGCCTGCTGCACCAGGGTCTCGTTCTCCAGGAGCTTGCCCTTGAGAACACCGTTCACATAGACCAGTTGGTCGCCGTCGCTGAGATCGCCCTCAAACAGGCCGTTTACCTTTTCGATGATTTCCACGAGGTAGGCTCGCTCTTTCTCCTGCACGCTGCCGCTGCCCACCGCATCCATGGGCGGCAGCTTGTAAGTGCCGTCGGCGTTCAGCCCCATCGGCTGCTTGCCACGGCTCTTGAGCGTGTGGTGCGTGAGCACGACCTTGCTCAGATCCACCGTGTCGCGCTCCCGGCCGAAGTCCAGCAAAGGCAGCAGGCGGCGGAAGAACATGAAGCGCTTCTCGATGGCCGTGTTCCCGTAGTCGAATATCTGGCCCAGGAAGGCATAAAGCCGCTGGTACGCGCCCATGTCGCTCTTGAAGAGCAGCAGTGCGTCCATCTCGTCCTTTGCCATCTGCGCCGCCTTCGCGTCGCCGCCCTCCTCGGCCGCCAATTTGTTCGCCTGCGCCGCCTTGTACTTCTTCAGCAAGCGGTCTGCGACCGGCGTGATGGCGGCGTCCAGCGCCTTTTGTGTGCCATTTGGGACGACCTCCACCTGCACCACGCGCTCCACCTCGAACTCGTCGTAATGGCCGGTCGCGTCCAGCTTGGCGCGCAGGTCGTAGACGAGATGCGGGTCCGTCGCGCTCTCCAGCTCCGCCGTCTCATGGTAGGCCTTGAAGGCCTTGAGAATCTCGGCCGGCTCGTTCACGAAATCGAGGATGTAGGTGGTGTCCTTGCCCGGATACGCGCGGTTCAGGCGCGACAACGTCTGCACCGCCTGAATGCCGCCGAGCTGCTTGTCCACGTACATGCCGCACAGCAGCGGCTGGTCGAAGCCGGTCTGGAACTTGTTGGCGACCAACAGCAGGTGGTGCTCCGGCTCCTTGAACACTTCGCGGATGTCACGACCTTTCAGTCCGGGATTGAGCGCCTGACTCGTCTCCGTCACCGCCTCGGGATAAGTCTCCTCGTCCAGCACCTCACCGGAGAACGCCACCAGCACCCCGAGCGCATAGCCCTGCCGCGTGATGTAGCCGCGAATGGCCTTCTGCCAGCGCACCGCCTCCTTGCGGCTGGCGGGCGCCACGTGCTCCTTGAACTCCTTCAGCAGCGTGCCCTGGGGCTTGGCCTTTCGATAGACCATGCGGATGTGGCTGAAGAGATCCCCGAACTCGTCGCGGCCCAGGTCCTCCTCCTCGTCCTCCCACTTCTTTGTATAAGCGTCACGCAGCGCGGGCTCGATGCCGCCGATGACTTCGGCCTTGAGGATGTCGGTGGCGCTCAGGTCAAGGCCGCGGCTGTTGAGGACGCCGAAGATGCGGTACGCCGAATCCAGATCCGGTGTGGCCACCGTGACCAAGTAGCAGCGGGTGATGACGAACTGCACCAGCCGCACGAGGTCAGCCTGCCCCAGCTTGGCAAGTCCGTCCATGAATACCTGGGCGTTGACTCGCAGGCGAGCTTGCGCGTCGGGCAGTACGGTGTTGAGCTGCGCCATCGCCTGCAGGCCGTTCTCGTGCTGCACGTACTGGCGGAAGAAGTCGCGGTCACGCTCGCGCAGCAGCAGCCGGTAGCGCGCCTGCGTCGCCGAGACTACATCTCCGTGCTCATAGATGCGCCTGGTGATGCCCACTTGGACGGCTGAATCCTGCACCGTAGCCCGGATTGCCGACAGCAGAAGCGTCAGCGTCGTCAGTCGCTGCTGGCCATCCACCACCGTGGCTTCTGGCCCTCCCTCGGCCTTAATAAGGACGATGCTGCCGAGGAAGTAAGGCGCCGCCTCGCTGAGCTGTGCAGGCGCCGAGGCCAGTGCGCCCAGCAGGTCGTCCAATAGTTCCTGCGCCTGGTCGCGGCCCCAGGCATAAGGGCGCTGGTAGCCGGGAATCGTGAAGACATAGTCGTCGCTGAAAATTTTGGCGAGCGACTGCTCCTTGGCGGTGAGCGTAGGTGTCATTTTTCTGTCTGATCTTGTTTCTTCATGCGCCGCGCACGTCAATCTTGCCGGTGACGGCCGCGGCTATGAGGGCGGAGCGGCGCTCTTTGAGCAATGCAATGGCGCGTTCCCCTTCGTTACCCAAGGCGTCGAACTTCTTCAGCTCATCGCTGAGAAACGCAGCAATGCGCGATTGCTCATCTTTGGAGGGGAGTGCGACCGCGATCGTCTTGAACTCGTCCCAATACAAGCGGAGACGAAAATCAGTGACACCGCGCGAATGTCGCTTCATCTCCGTCACTGCCCCGGCAGTTCGCAGGAGCAGTTCGAGATGCATGGTTAGAAGGTCTCTAACCGGTCGCGCGACAACATATGCGGGACTCACCATTCCTGCAACTGTGACCGCACCAAAACCACCTTGCCAAGCACGCATCATGTTGTACGTCAGATCTCCCGGCAGAACCGCCTTGTACTTGGATCGGTCCTCACTTCGGGAAACTTTCCGATCCATCTCCTTTTCGTCCAATTCTTTGTCTGACACCCCATCGTGAATGGAGACACTCAGCACGGGGAGTTCGGCACTTCCAGGTTCATCTACTTCGCGAAGTACAGCGCCCAAACGAACGACCTCCCAGTGCGCCGGCACCTCCCCCCAGCCACGCCACGCCGGAATCCTTCGTCGGCGCATCGGGATCGAGGCCGCGGGTGACGGCGTGGGAGATGGTGGCCTGGCGCTTTTCGGCCAGCAGGGCGATGAGCTTTTCCTGCTCGGCAATCAGCGCGTCGATCTTGGCGGTTTCGTGATCGAGGAAGGCGGCGATGAGAGTTTGCTCACCGAATGACGGGAGCACCAATGGCATGTTCCCTAGCGACTCCCAACTGGCTCTTGGCATCTTCGACCCGAAAGTCGATCCATCAACGACATCGATGAATGCTCTGTTCAGGATCTGATACTGCAGGAATTGCGGACTCACCGCTGCGCTGGGCCGGAGGATGTGGAAATCACCAACGGCTTCACCAGAGTCTTCTGCAACGTAGACCTTGGCCAGGTAAGGACGCAGCTTCCCAAACAGGACGTCGCCCGCCAAGAACGCTACGCCTTCGCCTTCGAACTCGCCTTCAGTCGGTACAAATCTCCCGGACCAGCTTTCAATGTGCTCCAACGCCACAGCGCGAGTACGTCGAAAAGCCTTCTCAGTAACCAGCGATACCTTTGACTTGAGGCGGCCAACGTTCCAGTGGACAGGCACTCGCCCCAGCCACGCTACGCCACTGTCCTTGTACTCCCCATACCTCGGCAGCGTCATTCCGCCAACCCTCCCAGCATCCGCATGATGCTGGCCGTCACCGTCTTCAACTCCTCATCGATCACCTGCAAGCTGCGCGGCTGCTCGAACACGTAGAAGTGCCGGTTGAACGGGATCTCGTACCCCACCTTGCTCTTCTCCTCGTCAATCCACGCATCGGGTGCATGCGGCAGCACCTCGCGTGCGAAGTAGGCGCGGATGTCTTCGCCCAGCGGCACGTTCTCGGTGTCGCGCAGCGCGCTGTCGGGCTGGGGCCTGCCTTTTTGCTTGCCCTTGGCGCCCAGCACCGGCTGGCCCGCGGCGTCCTTCAGCGGGCGCTCGACGGTGATGGTGGTGTAGCCGAAGTCCTCGTTGCGGAAGATGCGCGCGATGGGCGCGCGCCTGAGGCGGCCGCCCTCCGGCGCCACGGGCGAGTTGTCGGTGTGCGTCACCAACTGCGGCTCACCCAGCGCCTGGCCGGCGGCGTCGAACACGGTGACGAGCTCGGCCTCGGTGAAGTCACCGAACAGCCGCGTGACGGTGGCGATGTGGGCCTCGCTCATTTCCCGTCGCTTGCTGCCCAGGCTCTTGCGCATCTTCTGCCAGAAGCCGCTGGCGTCGATGAGCTGCACCTGGCCTTTGCGCGCGGCCGGCTTCTTGTTCGACAACACCCACACATAGGTGGCGATGCCGGTGTTGTAGAACATGTCGGTGGGCAGGCCCACGATGGCCTCCACCAGGTCGTTCTCCAGCACGTAGCGGCGGATCTCGCTCTCGCCGCTGCCGGCGCCGCCCGTGAACAGGGGCGAGCCGTTGAGCACGATGCCGAAGCGGCTGCCGCCGTCCTGCGCGGGCCGCATCTTGGCCACCAGGTGCATTAGGAAAAGCATGGAGCCGTCGCTCACCCGCGGCAGTCCGGGGCCGAAGCGCCCGGCAAAGCCTTTCTGCTCATGCTCCTGCCGCACGGCCTTTTCGACCTTCTTCCACTCCACGCCGAAGGGCGGGTTGGAGAGCATGTAGTCGAACTTGCGGCCCGCGTAGCCGTCGTCGCTCAGCGTGTTGCCGGCCACGATGTTGCCCACGTCCTGCCCACGGATGAGCATGTCGGCCTTGCAGATCGCATAGCTCTCGTCGTTGAGTTCCTGGCCGTAAAGCGTGAGCCGGGCCTGCGGGTTGTGGGCCAGCAGGTGCTCGCCTGCCACCGACAGCATGCCCCCGTGCCCGCAGTGGGGTCGTACACGGTACGCACCACGGCGTTGCCCGGTGTGAGCACGTCGTCGTCTTCGATGAAGAGCAGGTTTACCATCAGGCGGATGACTTCGCGTGGGGTGAAGTGCTCCCCAGCCGTCTCGTTGCTGATTTCGGCGAACTTGCGGATCAGCTCTTCAAACACCCCGCCCATGCTGGCGTTGTCGACCGAGCCCGGGTGCAGGTCGATGCCCGCAAATTTCTCGGTGACCAGGTACAGCAGATTGGCCTTGGCCAAGCGCTCGACCTGGGCATGGAAGTCGAAGCGCTCGAAGATGTCGCGCGCCTCGGGTTAGAAGGCCTTGACGTAGGCGTAGAGGTTCTGGCGGATGTGGTCCTGGTCACCCAGCAGCGTGGGCAGGTCCAGCGGCGAATCGTTGTAGAAGCCCAGGTTGCCTGCGGCGCGGTACAGGAAGGGCTCGGGGTTGATGCCCTTCTTCTCGCGCGAGGCCTTTTCTGCCAGCACCTTGGGCTTGGTGGCTTCCAGCACGCAGTCGAGCCGGCGCAGCACGGTAAAGGGCAGGATGACGCGACCGTATTCGGACTGCTTGTAGTCGCCGCGCAGCAGATCGGCGACGGACCAGATGAAGGACGAGAGGGCTTGAGGGGTCATGCGAGCGAGAAGCCGGAAAAGCGCTGGCGCCCGGAAGGCAAAAGGCACGGCGTTGCCGGGCCGATCACGCCGGGCTGCGCGGGCGCGGGCGCGGCAGTCTAGCAAGCCGCTCCGCCACGACTGCAGCACCGCGGCGGCAACCTTCGCTGCAGGCATATGGATATGCCCCGATCTTCGTTGGCCGCACGCGGTGGCGCTTTGACAATGCGCGCCCATGCGCCAACGCCGCCTCTTTCTTTCCGCCCTGCTCTCGTTCACCGGCCTGCTGGCCGCCACGGCGACGCAGGCGCAGCCCCATCCCTTTCCCAACGGCCCCGTGCGGCTGGTCGTGCTCAACGTGGCGGGCAGTCCGCCCGACCTGCTGGCCCGGCGCCTGGGTGCGAAGCTGGCGGCGGAATGGAAGTCACCCGTGGTGGTCGAGAACAAGCCCGGCGCGGGCGGCGCCATCGCGGCGGACACCGTGGCCAAGGCCGCACCGGACGGCCGGACCCTGCTGATCGGCGCCGACGGGCCGATCACCATCCTGCCCGCCCTGGGCGCCACGCTGCCCTACGACGCGCAACGCGACCTGGCACCGGTCGCCGCGCTCGGCGAGACGGAGTTCGTGCTGGTGACGCATCCCGGCACCGGCTGGCGCACGCTGGGCGACTTCGTGCGCACGGCCAAGGCGCGCCCGGGGCAGTTGAATTACGCGTCCGGCGGCAACGGCAGCCCGCAGCAGCTGGCGGCCGAACTGCTCAAGCAGCGCGCGGGCATCTACGTGACGCACATCCCCTACCGCGCCGCGCCCGCCGGCCTGCAGGACGTGCTGGCCGGCCGCATCGACGCCATGTTCATCGCCGTCGGTGCCGCACTGCCGCAGATCCAGGCCGGTCGCCTGGTGGCGCTGGCCAGCGGCGGCGCGCGCCGCCACCCGCTGCTGCCGAACACGCCGGCGCTGGCGGAAAGCTACCCGGACCTGCGAGCCGGCACCTGGTTCGGGCTGTTCGCGCCCGCCGCCACGCCACCCGCCACGCTGCGCCTCATCGAGGCAGCCAGCACCCGGGCCCTGGCCGACCCGGCCCTGCGCGCGGAGTTCGGCGCGCAGGGCGTCGACATCACCGGCGAGCCCGGCGCGGCGCTCCATGCGCGGGTGCAATCCGAATCGGCGCGCTTCGCCGCGCTGGCCAAGGCCACGGGTATCCGGCCCGACTGACCCAGCTACCTGCCGCCCCAGCTCGAGGACGGATCAACCGGCCTTGGGCGCGTCCTCCGCCTCCTGCAGCAGCCGCCACATCACCTTGCCGCTCCCGCTCTTGGGCAGCGCATCGAGGAATTGCACCTGCCGCGGCACCTTGTAGGCCGCCATGTTCTCGCGGCACCAGGCGATGATGTCCTCGGCCTTCGTGTCCTTGTGCGTGGGGCGCAGAACGACCATGGCCTTGACCGATTCGCCGCGGTAGGCGTCCCTGGTCGAGATGACGCACGCCTCCTGGATGGCCGGGTGCTTGAACATCAGCAGCTCGACCTCCGCCGGCCAGACCTTGAAGCCGCTGGCGTTGATCATGCGCTTGAGGCGGTCGGTGATGAAGAAGTAGCCCTCCTCGTCCATGCGGCCCATGTCGCCCGAGCGGAAGAAGCGCTTGCCCTCGAACTCGACGAAGGCGGCCGCGGTGGCGTCGGGCCGCTTCCAGTAGCCCTGGAAGACCTGCGGGCCGTGGATGATGATCTCGCCCGATTCGCCCACGGGCAGTTCCTGCAGGGTCTCGGGGTCGACCACGCGCGCGTCGACGCCCTCGAAGGGCATGCCCAGGCACTGCTGCTTGGCATGGTCGGGCGGGTTGGCGTGCGAGGGCGCGGCGGTCTCGGTCAGGCCATAGCCTTCCTGGTAGCTCAAACCGAACTCTTCGAGCAGGCGCTGGGCGACGGCCTGCGGCATGGCCGCCCCGCCACCGCCGATGTAGATGAGGCTGGACAGGTCGTAGTTCTTGAAGTTCGGGCTGGCCATGAGGTCGATGACCATCGTGGGGATGTTGGTCCAGCTCGTGACCTTCCACTTCGAGATCAGGTGCCCGGCCACGTCACGGTCCCAGCGCGGCATGATGACCAGGCTGGCCGAACTCAGGATGGCCGTGTGCATCATGCTCACGATGCCGGTGATGTGGAACATCGGCACCACGGCCAGCACCACAGTCTCGGCCGAGGCGCAGCCCCACATCTTGCCGGAGATGGCGTTGTGCATGGGGCTCGAGTGGTGGTGGATGCAGCCCTTGGGCAGGCCGGTGGTACCGCTGGTGTAGGGCAGCAGTGCCATGTCGTCGCGGCCCACCACGTGCTCGGGCGGCGGCTCGCCGGCGGCCAGCACCTCGGTCCAGGCGTGGACCTCGCCGCCGTCGAGCGACGGCAGCGGGTGTCGCGTGAGCAGCCAGTCGCGCCAGGCGTTCGCCATCGCGGGCGAGTCGGCGGCGGCCGTGTCGAAGGCATCGGTGAACTGCGTGACGACCAGGTGCTTCAGGCCCTCACCCGCGGGCAGCGCGTTGCTGGCCTTGGCCAGTTCCGGTGCCAGGTCGCCGGTGGTGATGGCGACCTTGGCGTCGGGGTCGGTGATGTAGTGCTTGAGCTCCTCGGCCTTGTTCATCGGGTTGACGGGCACCACGACGGCGTTGGCGCGCAGGATGGCGAAATGCGCGATCACCAGCTGCGGCGTGTTCTGCATGTCGAGCACCACGCGGTCGCCACGCTGCACGCCCATCGCATGCAGGGCGCCGGCCAGCGCATCGACCTGCGCCGCCAGCTCGCGGTACGTCGTCACGCGGTCGAAGAACACCAGCGCCGGCTTGTCGGGGTAGCGCTCGGCCGAGGTCTTGAGGTTGTGCCACAGCGAGGTGGCGGGCAGCAGGATGTCGTGCGGGATGCGCTTGGGCCAGAACTTGAAATGCGGGCGATCGGCGGGTGTGGGCATGCAGGCTGTCTCCGGAAAGACAGCAAGGGTACGACGCGAGGCCGCAGCGCCGAATGGGGGAAGCCCCGCAGGCGTCACGTGCGCGACGGCGCGGCCACCCCGCCCGCGCGGCGTTCAGCCCGCCATGCCGGCCAGGCGCTGGCGAATCAGCTGGTCGGCCTCGCCCATGATGCGGTCGATCAGTTCCTGGCAGCTCGGCACGTCGTGGATTAGGCCCGCCACCATGCCGCAGCTCCAGGCACCCGCGTCCATGTCGCCGTTCTGCATGATGCGCGGGTAGACGCCCGCCACCTCGTCGATGATGTCCTCGAACCTGAGGTTCGCGCCGAGCGACTTCTCCTTTTCGAGCAGGCGCTCGACGGCGGCGTTGTTCAGCACGCGCTCGGTGTTGCGCAGCGAGCGCATCACCAGGCGGGTGTCGAGCTCGCTGGCGGCCACGATGGCCTGCTTGACCTTCTCGTGCACCGGCGCCTCCTTCGTCGCGATGAAGCGCGTGCCCATGTTCATGCCCTCGGCGCCCAGTGCCAGCGCGGCCACCAGGCTGCGCCCGTCGGCCATGCCGCCCGAGGCGACGAAGGGGATCTTCAACTCCTCGGCCGCGCGCGGCAGCAGGATGAAGTTGGGCACGTCGTCCTCGCCCGGGTGGCCGCCGCACTCGAAGCCGTCGACGCTCACGGCGTCGCAGCCGATCGCTTCGGCCTTGAGCGCATGGCGCACCGAGGTGCACTTGTGGATGACCTTGATGCCGTGCTCCTTGAGCAGCGGCATCCACTTCTGCGGGTTGTTGCCGGCCGTCTCCACCGCCTTCACGCCGCCTTCGATGATGGCCTTGATGTAGCCCGGGTAGTCGGGCGAGCTCACCGTCGGCAGGAAGGTGAGGTTGACGCCGAAGGGCTTGTCGGTCATCTCGCGGCAGCGCGCGATCTCGCGGGCCAGCAGCTCGGGCGTCTTTTGCGTCAGGCCGGTGATGATGCCCAGGCCGCCCGCATTGGACACGGCCGCCGCCAGCTCGGCCAGGCCGACGTAGTGCATGCCGCCCTGGATGATCGGGTGCTGGATGCCGAAGAGTTCGGTGATGCGGGTCTTCAAGGGATGCCTCCGGAAGTGATGGTGTGGCGGCCCTGGCGGCCGCGCGTGGATCGGGAACCACCCGGGATCATCGCCAAGCCGGCGGGCCCCGCCTGCCACGCGCGCGACATCGCGGGACCTCGCGCGTGGCGGCCCGCCGCTCCCCGTTCTGGCGCCCGCGAGGCGCGCCGCGCCCGCCCGTGGTGCCGCGCACGCCGCCGTGGTGCGCAAATCTTGCATACCAGTTGGCACGGATGCTGCTGGTATGCAGCCATGGCGATCTCCGCATCGGACATCAGCGCCCGCATCGTCGCGGCCGTGATGGCCCAGAAACTGGCACCCGGCTCGCGCCTGGGCGAGCAGCAGCTCGCGCTGCTCTTCGACTGCAGCCGCACCATCGTGCGGGAGGCGCTCACGCGGCTGGCCGCGCGCGGCATCGTGACGGTGAGCGCGCGCCGCGGCTGGTACCTGATCGAGCCCTCCCAGGACGAGGCGCGCGAGGCCTTCGAGGCGCGCCGCGTGATCGAGGTCGGCCTCATCCGCAGCGCGGGACGCGTCGACAAGGCCGCGCTGCGCAAGCTCAAGACGCACCTGCAGCAGGAGAAGGCCGCCCTCAAGCAGGACGACGTGGGCACGCGCAGCTACCTCTTGGGCGACTTCCACGTGTGCCTGGCCGAATGCCTGGGCAATTCGCTGCTGGCCGACACGCTGCGCGACTTCACGGCGCGCACCACGCTCATCGCCATGCTCTACCAGTCCTCGCATGACGCCGTGCAGTCCTGCGAGGACCACGTGCGCATCGTGCAGGCGCTCGAGCGCGGCGACACCGCGACCGCCGAGACGCTGATGGCCGAACACATCGGCACCGTGCAGTCGGCCCTGCGCGTCACGGCCGACCCCGACCCGCTGGCCCACCTGCGCGACGCGCTGGCGCCGCTGGACAAGCCGGCCGGCGCGTCCGTCGCCAAGGCACGGGATTTGCGTTCCGCCCGTTCACCCGCCACGCGCGGCCGCAAGGCTGCCGGTGCACCACCGTCGCCCGACGACGATTCATCGACCTACCTCGGAGCCCTGCTATGACGCTGATTTCCAAACGCCTCTTCACCACCGGCCTGCTCGCCGCCGCCGCCCTGGCCGCCGCCGGCGCCGCCCAGGCGCAGAGCGCGCTCGACAACATCATGAAGTCGAAGACGCTGAAGGTCGCCGTGCCCACCGACTACCCGCCCTACGGCTTCGTCGGCACCGACATGGCGCCGCAAGGCCTGGACATCGACATGGCCAAGCTGATCGCCGCAAAGATGGGCGTCAAGCTCGAGCTGGTGCCCGTGACCAGCGCCAACCGCATTCCCTATCTGCAGACCAAGAAGGCCGACCTGGTCATCTCCACCCTGGGCAAGAACGCCGAGCGCGAGAAGGTGATCGACTTCTCGTCCGCCTACGCGCCCTTCTTCCAGGGCGTGTTCGCGGCCAAGTCGCTCAAGCTCACCGACTTCAAGGACATGGCCGGCAAGACCGTGGCCGTGACCCGCGGCGCGATGGAAGACCAGGAACTGAACAAGGTGGCGCCGCCCAACGTCGACTACCGCCGCTTCGAGGACAACAACGCCACCGTGGCCGCCTTCGTCGCCGGCCAGACGCAGACCATTGCCATGAGCGGCGCGGTCGCGGCCGAGATGATCCGCAAGAACCCGAAGATCAACGCCGAATACAAGCTGCTGCTCAAGGACAGCCCCTGCTTCGTGGGCATCGCCAAGGGCGAGGACGCGCTCAAGGCCAAGGTCAACGAGATCATCGCGGCTGCCAAGAAGGACGGCACGCTGGACAAGATGTCCAAGCAGTGGCTGGGCAAGGGCATCGGCGACCTTCCGGTGTAAGGCTCACCCCCGTTTGGACGGCCTCACTGCGTGTGGCCGTCCCATACCCCCTCAAGGGGGCGCACCCAGCGGCCCGGCAAAGCCGGTTCCGCGGGTGCTCCCGAACAGGCCTCGCTTCGCTTGCCCTTGAACGGCACCTGCACTCTGCCTCTCACACGCCACTTCCATGACCTTCGATTTCTGGGCCATCCTCGTCGACTGGCGGCTGCTCGCCAAGGGCGTGGCATGGACGCTCGGCCTCACGGCCATCGCCACCGTGATCGGCATGGTCGTCGGCGTGGCCTGCGCCTGGGCCCGGGCCTACGGCGCGCCGTGGCTGCGCTGGATGGTGGGCACGTACGTGGAGCTGATCCGCAACACGCCCTTCATCGTGCAGCTGTTCTTCATCTTCTTCGGGCTGCCGGCCTCGGGCATCAAGCTCACGCCCGAGGTGGCCTCGATCATCGCGATGGTGCTGAACCTCGGAGCCTACGCCACCGAGATCATCCGCGCCGGCATCGAGGCCACGCCCAAGGGGCAGATCGAGGCCGCCGTGAGCCTCGCGCTCACCCGGGCGCAGGTCTTCCTGCGCGTGGTGCTGCCGCCAGCCATGAAGAAGGTCTGGCCCGCGATGGTGAGCCAGATCATCATCGTGATGCTGGGCTCCGCGGTGTGCGGCCAGATCTCGGTCGAGGAACTGAGCTATGCCGCCAACCTCATCCAGAGCCGCAACTTCCGCGCCTTCGAGGCCTTCATCGTCGCCACGCTGATCTACCTGGCGCTGTCGGTTCTCGCGCGCCGCTTCTTCAACTGGGCCGGGCCCAAGTACTTTGGACGTTGAAGATGACTGAATTCACCCTCTGGGACATCCTGCGCAACCTGCTGCTGGCGCTGCGCTGGACAGTGGTGCTGTCGCTGATCGCCTTCGTCGGCGGCGGTATCGTGGGCGGGCTTCTGCTGGCGCTGCGGCTGCGCGCCGGGCCGCTGCTGCAGAAGCTCATCTCCGGCTACGTGCAGCTCTTCCAGGGCACGCCGCTGCTGATGCAGCTCTTCCTGGCCTACTTCGGCATCGCGCTCTTCGGCATCGACGTGTCGGCATGGACCGCCGCGTCCGTCGCGCTCACGCTCTACACCAGCGCCTTCCTCACCGAGATCTGGCGCGGCTGCGTGGCGTCCATCCCCAAGGGCCAATGGGAGGCCTCGGGCAGCCTGGCCCTGTCCTTCGGCGAACAGATGCGCCACGTGATCCTTCCGCAGGCAGTGAAGATCGCCATCGCACCCACGGTGGGCTTCCTGGTGCAGGTCATCAAGGGCACGGCGCTGGCCTCGGTGATCGGCTTCGTCGAGCTCACCAAGGCCGGCAGCATGATTGCCAACGTCACCTTCGCGCCCTTCACCGTGTTCAGCTGCGTCGCGCTGCTGTACTTCGCGCTGTGCTTCCCGGTGAGCCTGTACGCCAGGCACCTCGAACGCCGCACGCGCAGCACGCGTTGAGCCCCTCCCCTCCCCCTCTTCCCACACCGCCATGACCGCCACCCTTGCAGAACCTGCCGCCACCGCGCACGTCGCCCCCGGCGCGCCGATCGTCAAGATCACGGCATTGAAGAAGTCCTACGGCACGAACCAGGTGCTCAAGGGCATCGACCTCGACGTGCTGCGCGGCGAGGTGATCGCCATCATCGGCAAGAGCGGCTCGGGCAAGAGCACGCTGCTGCGTTGCATCAACGGGCTCGAGGTGTTCCAGGAGGGCTCGCTCACCGTCGACAACAAGCCCCTGCTGCACGAGAGCGCGCTGGCCATGCGCGAGCTGCGCCAGCGCGTGGGCATGATCTTCCAGAGCTTCAACCTCTTCCCGCACCTGTCGGTGGGCCGCAACGTGATGCTGGCGCCCACGCTGGTGAAGAAGCGGGCCAGGGGCGAGGCCGAGGCGCAGGCGAAGAAGCTGCTCGCCCGCGTGGGACTGGCCGAGAAGTTCGACGCCATGCCCGACCAGCTCTCGGGCGGCCAGCAGCAGCGCGTGGCCATCGCGCGCGCCCTGGCCATGGAGCCGGCCGTGCTGCTGTGCGACGAGATCACCTCGGCCCTCGACCCCGAGCTGGTGGGCGAGGTGCTGCGCGTGGTCGAGTCGCTGGCCGACGAGGGCATGACCCTGCTCATGGTCACGCACGAAATGAGCTTCGCGCGCAAGGTGAGCGACCGCGTGATCTTCATGCACCAGGGCCGCGTGCACGAGATGGGCCCGCCGGCCGAGCTGTTCGGCAACCCGCAGACGGCCGAGCTCAAGCAGTTCCTGTCGTCGCTGCACGACTGAGCCGGCCGTCCCCCCCGCGGCCGCCACGAGACAACGCCCGCCGGTGCATCGCACTGGCGGGCGTTGTTTGTTGCAGCGAAGCCGCTGTGGCGACTACTTGGCGAGCGCGCCGGTCACCGGACTCAGGAGCCCGCCCAGCAAGCCGCCGCCCGTCCCGGCGCTGGCGGTCGTGGTGCCACCCGTGGTGCCGACCCCGGCACCCAGGCCCAGCCCGCCGGTGATGCCGCCGACGGTGGTGCCCACGCCGTTGACGACGTTGCCCACCACGCCGCCCACGCCCGCGCCGGCCCCGACGCCGGCGCCCGTGCCGGAAGGCGTGGCCGCCACGCCGGCGCCCAGCCCCAGGCCGGCCGTCACGCTTCCGACGGTGCTGCCCAGGCCGCTGACCGTGCTGCCGACCAGGCCCGCCCCGGCACCGGCGCCTGCACCGGCGGCAATGCCACCGCTGCCCGCGCTCACGCCGCCGCCGGCACCGACGCCGAGGCCGGCCGTCAAGCCGCCGTTGCCTCCGGTGAGGCCGCCCGTCAGGCCGCCCAACAGGCTGCCCTGCTGACCGTCGGTGGCATGGACCACGCCGCCGACCGACGCCACGGTGTTGCCCAGGCCGCTGGTGATGCCGTTGCTGCCGTCGCCCTTGATGCCCGTGCCGAGCTGGTTCGTGAGGTTCGCGACCGGCTCGCCGACACCCAGGCCGTCGCCCACGCGCTGCGTCAGCGTGCCGACGTTACGGTCGATGGGCACGATCACGTTGTTGAGCTGGCCCGTCACCTGGCGCACGCTGCCGTTGTCGGTCACGTTGGCCAGTTGGCCCGAGAGACCGCTCACGCCGTCGCCCACCTTGTCCACCAACCCACCGGCCGCGCCCGTCACGGGCCGCAGCGGCGTGTTGCTTCCGACGGCGGTGACCAGTTCGCCGGTGCTCGACACCGTCTTGCCCGCGTTGTCGACCACCGGCGGCAGGCCGCCCAGCGTCCCGCCGACCGCGTCGTCGCTCTTGCCCAGCTGGCCCAGCCCGTTGCTCACGGCCGTGCCGGTGCTGCCGACGGTATTGCCGGCGTTGGTGAGCACGCCGCTGGCGGGGGTGCCCGTGCCCAGGCCCCCCACCGTCGTGCCGACGCCGGTCACCGTCTGGCCGACGCCGTTGATGATGTTGCCGGTGGCCGATGCGTTGCGGGTACCACCGCCGTCGCCGCCGCCCGGGTTGCCACCCCCCGGGTTGCCGCCGCCGGGGTTGCCGCCGCCTGGATTGCCGCCCACGTCGGTGCCGCCGCCCCCGCCCCCGCCCCCGCCGCCACTGCCGCCGCCCGTGCCGCCCCCGACGCCGCCGCCGACGTCACCGCCGCGTCCGCCGCCTCCGAGCCCGAAGCCCACATGGCCGCCGCCCGATGAGCACGCGCCAAGCGTGCCGAGCGCTGCCACCACCGCGGCAACGCCTGCGAGGCGCCGCCATTCCGAACCTTGTCTGACTGCCATGATCCACTCCTCGTGATTGCGTTTGCACATCGGGACGCGACTCACCGGCGACACCCCGTTCGTCTCATGCGCCAAGCGCCAGCTCGGTACATGAAGCGGGTTTTACGGCTTAGTCACATTTGTTTGACGTTTTTTGCTTAAAAAATCAGCAGCGTCCTACCTGCATTTGCGAGACTTTTTTCACGAATTTGCGCTATCAACCGCTTTCTTAGGCCAAAGGTTCCAAAAAACTGTGCTTGTAAATCCCGACCGCCGTCGTGGTGGAAACATCCTCCTTCGCGAGGCCCGCCCGGCGGTTCCCGGACGAAGGCAGTTCGTGCGCCTGCTGGCCGCGGCGAGCATGCTCCCTGCCTGGCCTGCACTGGCAGGCTTCAACTTCTTCACCAGCGAATACACCGCCTCGCGCGAGGAACTGCAGGCCCAGCTGCTGCGCCGCTTTCCCCTTCAGCAGGGCCAGGGCGAGCTCTTCACCGTGACGCTCACGGACCCCGTGCTCGGCCTGGATGCGGCCAACAACCGCGCGGCCATCGCGACGCGGGTGTCCATCGCCAGCCCGTTCCTGCAACCGCCGCGCGTGGGCGGATCGATCACCGTCAGCAGCGCGCTGCGATACGACGCCGGCTCGCTCACGCTGCGGCTGGAACAGCCGCGGGCCGAGCAGATCGCCCTGGACGGCGTGACGGGCCAGGACGCGGTGCGGCTGCAGCGCATCGGTGGTGCCGTGGCACAGGAGGCACTGCAGGGTCAGGCGCTGCGCACCTTCACGCGGGAGGAACTGACCGTGGGCCGCAAGACCTACGAGATCGGCGCCATCACCGTCCTCGCCGACGGCATCAAGGTCGAACTGAAGTAAAAGACCGCCTCGCCGGTGCCTCGAGCGCCGACCGCCGTTCCACACGCACGCCGCCATGACCATCCGCTCCTTTTTCGATAGCACCTCGCGCCCGCTTGGAGGGCGCTGGCGGCCGTTTTTCCTTGCAAGCCTGGTGCTGGCCGGCTGCGCCGGCAGCGCGCCCGGCAGCCGCTCCTTCGACCTGCAGGCCCATCGGGGTGGACGCGGCCTCGCGCCGGAGAACACCCTGGCGGCCTTCTCGCAGGCCGCGGCGCTGGGCGTGGACACGCTGGAGCTGGACATCGGCCTGAGCGCAGACGGCGCCGTCGTCGTCTCGCACGACACGCGCCTCAACCCCGACCACACGCGCGATGCGCAGGGCCAGTGGCTGCCGGCACAGGGCGCGCCGATCCGCAGCCTCACCGTGGCGCAGTTGCAGGCCTACGACGTGGGCCGGCTCAACCCGGCCACCGCCTACGGCCGCCAGTTCGCCACGCAGCAGCCGCGCGACGGCGAGCGCATTCCCACGCTGGCCCAGCTCTTCGCGCGGATGCAGGCGCAGGGCGCCACGCGGGTGCGCTTCAACATCGAGACCAAGATCGACCCCACCAGGCCCGACGAGACCGCCGCCCCCGAGCCCATGGTGCGCGCCCTGCTGGCCGAGATAGAGCGCGCCGGCGTCGGCCCGCGGGTGACGGTGCAGAGCTTCGACTGGCGCACGCTGGCGCTGGTCGGGCGGCTGGCACCGCAGTTGCCGCGCGCCTACCTCACCAGCGCCCGCACCTTGCGCGACAGCCGCTGGACGGCCGGGCTCGCCGCCGCCGACTTCGCCTCGACGCCGCGTCTTGTGAAGGCCGCCGCGGCCGGCGGGCCCGGCCCGGTCATCTGGTCGCCCGCCTTCGCCGACCTCACGCCCGAGGCCCTGCGCGAGGCGCATGCGCTCGGCCTCGCCGTGCTGCCCTGGACGGTGAACCAGCGGGCCGACATGGCCCGCCTGCTCGACTGGGGCGTGGACGGCCTCATCACCGACTACCCCGACGTGCTGCGCAGCGTGATGGCCGAGCGCGGCCTGCCGCTGCCCGCCGGAGTGCCTGCACGATGAGGACGCCGGTCCTGCAGCTCGATGCCATCGCGTCGGCGCTGAACGCCCTGCGCGAGGGCAGCGGTCGCATCGCCGCGCTGTCCGACACCGCGCGCGCCAGCGACGCCCTGCTCGGCGCCCTGCCCGCGCGCTACCACGAGGTGCTGCTCAACCTGCTGGACCGGCTCGAGTCCAGCGCGCTGTTCAGCGAGGAGAGCTGTTCCTTCAGCCAGAAGGATCTGCTGGACAGCCTCCAGATGTGGGTCGACAAGGCGCGGGCGCAGCTCTGAAGCCGGCCCTGTTCGTTCAGCCGCCGCTGAGCGCCACGAACACCCGCCCACCCTCGATGCGGATCGGGTAGGTGCGCAGCGGCTCGGTCACCGGATCGCAGGTCGGCCGGCCGGTGCGCACGTCGAAGCGGCCCTGGTGCAGCGGGCATTCGACTTCCTCGCCGAGCAGGAAGCCGTCGCACAGCCTGGCATGGCCGTGGGTGCAGATGTTGTCGGTGGCATAGAACTGGCCGTCGACGCCGAAGACCGCGATCTCGCGGCCCTCGACCTCGAGGGCCACCACGTCTTCGGGCGCGAGGCTTTCGGCAGCGCCGGCATCGGTCCAGGCCAGGGAGGTGTCGGTCATCGTGGCTCCTTGCGGCTCAATCGGGCTTCAGACCCGCGCGCTCGATCACCGGCTTCCAGCGCTGCAGTTCGTCGCGCATGAAGTCCGCCAGCTGCTTCGGCGAGCTGCCGACGGGATCGAAGTAGGCCGTGAGCAGGCGTTGCTTCGTCTCCGGCTCGGCCAGCACCGCCGCGATCTCGCGGCTCATGCGCTCGACGATGGGCTGCGGCGTGCCCTTGGGCGCCATGTAGGCGAACCAGGGCACGGCCTGGATGTCGGGCAGCCCCGATTCGCGCAGCGTGGGCAGCTCGGGCAGCAGCGCCGAGCGCTGCGCCGAAGTGACGGCCAGCGCCTTGAGCTTGCCCGCCTTGACCTGCGGCATCACGGTGACGGGCGGCAGGCAGGCGAACTGCACATCCCCCTGCACCAGCGCCGTGACGGCCTGCGCCGACGAGGCATAGGGGATGTGCACCGCGAAGGACTGCGTCTTCGCCTTGACGAGCTCGACGCCCAGGTGCGAGATCGAGCCGTTGCCGGTGGACGCGAAGTTGTACTTGCCCGGGCTGCGCTGCAGTGCGTCGAGCCAGCCCTTCACCGAATCGATGCCCAGCTGCGCATTCACTGCGCACACGTTGGGCGTGGTCGCCGCCAGCGACACCGGGACGAGGTCGCGGAAGGGGTCGTAGGGCAGGTTGCGGTAAAGCACCGTGTTGTAGACCAGCGGCGCGTTGACCGACAGCAGGAAGGTCTGCCCGTCGGGCGCCGCCTTGGCCACCCCGTCGGTGCCGGCGTTGCCGCCCGCGCCGGCCTTGTTGTCGACGATCAGCGGCTGGCCCAGGCGCTGCGCCAGGCGGTCGTTGACGATGCGCGCCAGGATGTCGGGCGACGAGCCGGCGGCGAAGGGCACCACGATGCGCACCGGGCGCTGCGGCCAGTCCTGCGCCTGGGCGCCGGTGGCCAGCAGGCCGACGGCGAGCGCGACGAGAACGGGCTTCACCGGCGGCCCTCCCCGACCGGCACCATCTGCGCATGGTCCTGCTGCTCGCGCGCGATGAAGCCGGCCACCATCGCGCGGTAGCAGGCCTCCACCACCTCGGGGTAGGCGCCTTCGGCCTCGGCCAGGCGCCGCACCTTGTCGAAGACCTGCTGCTGCCGCTGGGGCGCCGACACCTGGAAGGCGTCGCGCTTGAAGCGGGCCGCGTCGCGCACGTAGCGGCCGCGCTCGGCCAGCAGCTTCACGATCTGCACGTCCAGCGCGTCGATGCGCTCGCGCACCTCGGCCAGTGAATCGCACAGCGGCACGTAGGCCGGGTCGACGAAGCGGCGCAGCGCCGGGCCATGGGGATCGGGTTCTCTTGACTCTTGTTCGCTCATATCGGGTAGATGATGGAATTCGGGATCATTTCGCTGTCGTACACGACCAGGCGCGCGGCGAACTTCAGGCCCTGGGGCGTGCGCACCACCTCGTCGATGGTGCGGCCGACGTTGAAGACGGTGGTGAGCTGCGAGAGCTTGGTGCGGAACACCGCGTAGTTCGCCTCGCAGTGGATGCGGCCGTCCTCAACGCGCCGCACCAGCGGCGTGCCGACGACGTGGCGCTGGTAGTAGGGGTCGTGGAAGAGCGTCTCGCGGATGCCGTAGACCCGGTCGCGCAGCATGCCCCGGCTCTCGAAGGACAAGGTGGCGAGCGGAAAGCCGCGCTCGTGGTTCTCGCGCGGCTGCAGGCGGTAGCTGCACACCTCGGTGAAGAACTCGGGCCAGCGGTCCCAGTCGGCGGCGTCGAGCGCGGCGGCGTAGTCGGCATAGAGCTGCGTGAGCTCGAACCATTCTTCGGCGTTCAACATGGTCACTCGCTTTCCATGACTTGACGCCAGTAGTGGTACATCCCGCGGATGAGCGTCTCGGTCACCATGTGGTCGGTGTCCTCGACCGTGCGGCCCCCCAGTTCGGCCAGCGTGCGATGCCAGGGCCTGGACTCGAAACCCATCTGCGAGAGCTCGATCACCTCGCCGTCGTCGGCCGAGACGAAGCCCGCCGGTCCGAAGAGGTTGGCCTGGCGCAGGCGGCGCTGCACCATCTCTTCGGTGTCGTCCTCGAAGGCGAAATGCGTCCATTCGAAGAAAAAGGCGCCATGGCCGTCGGGCTGGATGTGGCGCGTCGACACGCTGTTGACCTGCTGCTGCAGGATGACGCTGGGGAACAGGGTGGTCATGACAGCAGTCGGACCGCCCCACCACGGCTCCGGCACGATGTCCAGGAAGCGCGCGTCCTCGAGCTGCATGCTTTCCTTGAAGCTCGACACCTGCGTGACCTGCGCCGCCTTGCCCTGCGCGCCGCGGGTGGAGATCATGGCCGCGTGGCGGTGCCGCTCGTCCATGACCAGCTGCGACTTGTTGTCGGCCCGCCAGAGCCCGAAGGTGACGAACCAGGTGTGCAGCAGGCCCGGGTGGTACGGGTCCTTGATGTTCTCCTGCATCAGCTTCCAGTTGCCCGGAATGCGCTGGCGGTTGTAGCCCAGGATCCTGAGCTGGCGGCCGTCGAACAGGCGGTCGAACCAGCGCAGGATGGCCGGCCCCATGAAGTCCTCGAGCGACTCCACGCCATGGTCGAAGCTCGCGAACACCACGCCGCCACGCACCGCCACCTTGAGCTTGTTGAGGCTGTTGTCCTCGGTCTTGAAGTCCGCCGGCATGCCGCCTTGCACCTTGCCGTCCTGCTTCACGCCGCGGCGGAAGGGGACGCCCTGCAGGTCGCCCTTGAGCGTGTAGTTCCACTGGTGATAGGGGCAGACGAATTCCTTGCGGTTGCCGTGCCGCTCGCGGCAGAAGGCCATGCCGCGGTGCGCGCAGACGTTCTCGACCACGTGCACGCTGCCGTCGACGGCGCGCGTGAGGATCACCGAGCGCTCGCCCACCGCCGTGCGCTTGAAGTCGCCCGGGTTGGGTATCTCCGCCTCCAGGCCCACGTAGCACCAGTGGCCGCGGTAGAAGAAGCGCTCCAGCTCGCGCCGGTGCAGGGCCTCGTCGGTGTAGGCGGCGAAGGGGATGCGGCTGCTGCCGGCGCCTTCCCAGTGCAGGGTCTGCGCCGGCACGTCGGGCCTGGCGGGTCGTGGGGTCTCCATGGCGTCCATGGGCCGTCCTTGTCTCTGTCGTTCTCGGGAGGGCGATGGTCGCGCCCGCAGCGTTATCCATCAATAGAATCTTGTGAATACGCCACATCACCATCATCAATAACGCCGGATGAACCTGCACGAGATCGACCTGAACCTGCTGGTGGTGCTCAACCAGTTGCTGATCGAGCGGCGGGTGTCGGCGGCCGCGCAGACGCTGGGCCTGAGCCAGCCGGCGGTGAGCAACGCCCTCGCCCGCCTGCGCAAGGCCTTCGGCGACGAGCTGTTCCTGCGCACCTCGCAAGGCATGGTGCCGACGCCGCTGGCCGAGCAGCTGGCAGAGCCGGTGGCCAATGCGCTGGGCCTTCTGCACGGCGCGCTGAACCAGCGCGACGGCTTCGACCCCGCCACCAGCGGGCGCGCCTTCACCATCGGCATGACGGACATCGGCGAGATCTACTTCCTGCCCGGGCTCATGGCGGCACTGCGCGAATCGGCGCCCGGCGTGCGCGTGAGCACGGTGCGCAACACGGCCGTGAACCTGAAGGACGAGATGGAGGCCGGCCACGTCGACCTGGCCCTCGGGCTGCTGCCCGACCTGCGCGCCGGCTTCTTCCAGCGGCGCCTGTTCACGCAGCGCTACGTGTGCCTGATGCGCCGCGGCCATGCGCTGGACAAGCGGCGCATCAGCCTGCGCGAGTTCCAGGCGGCCGAACACGTGGTGGTGGTCGCGGCCGGCACCGGCCACGGGCAGGTCGACGAGCTGCTCGCGCGCCAGGGCGTCGTGCGCGACGTGCGGCTGACGGTGCCGCACTTCGTGGCGGTGGGCCACATCCTGCAGGCCAGCGACATGATCGCCACGGTGCCCGAGCGCTTCGCGCAGCGCGTGGGGGCGCCCTTCGACCTGGTGAGCGTGCCGCACCCGGCCGCGCTGCCGCCGATCGCCATCAACATGTTCTGGCACGCCCGCCAGCACCGCACGCCGGCCAGCCAGTGGCTGCGGACGCTGCTGGCCGACCGCTACGCGGATTGAGCGCGGTTCAGGACGCGGGGGGCGGCATGCCCAGCATGCCGGCCAGCACCCGGTGCTTGGACTGCTCGATGTGCGCCATCATCTGCGCCAGCGCCGCCTCGCGTTCGCCGGCAGCGAGCGCGCGCAGAAAGGCCAGGTGCTCGCGCATGGCAGGCACCACCTGCACCGGCCGCATCGAGTCGGCGTCGTAGCGGATCAGCCGCACGTGCAGGCTGTTGACGCGATAGATCTCCGACAGGATCTCGTTGCCGATGCTGTCGACCATCAGGTCGTGCAGGCCCCAGTCGACGGCCTGCGCGTCCTTCTCCAGGGCCGCATCGGGCTTGGGCTGCAGCGCGCGCTCCAGGATGGCCTCGTGGTCGGCAATGAGCCGCTCCAGCGTGGCCGGCGTCGCCACCTCGGCAAAGCGCTGCACGGCCTCGCGCTCGACCATCGCGCGCACCTGCCAGGCGTTGCGGATGAGCTTCATGTCCACCGTCGCCACCTGCAGGCCGCGCTTGGGCACCGCCTTGATCAGCCCCGCCGCCTCCAGCCGCGGCACCAGCTCGCGCACCGCGGCCAGCGGCATCGCCAGCAGTTGCATCAGCTCGCGCTGCGAGACGAACTGGCCCGGCCGGATGCGCGCATCGATGATCTGCTGGCGAAAGCCCTGGTAGGCGAGGTTGCGCTGCGTGACCGGCTCGACGGCCTGCACGGCCGCCGGCGTTGCGCGGCTTGGCCGGTTGGAGGCGCGGGCGGTGGCTGTGGGATTCATGGGGGGCATGGTATCGGGGCCGGACGGGGACGCGCACCCTGAAGGTGTACTAGGGATAGTACTAACATCTATCTGACATGTCAGTGAGCGTATAGTCCGGGCTCAGCGCACGGGCCCTGCCTCCGCGCACTTCACTCCACCCCTCACCGCGTCCCCGCATCCCACCGGAAACCACACGTCCATGGCCCTCGAACTCAACGGCATCATCCCGCCCCTCGTCACCCCCTTCACCGCCGATGGCGAGATCGACGAAGCGGCGTTCCGCAACGTCATCCGCTTCAACCTGTCCAAGGGCGTGCACGGCGTGTGCCCCGGCGGCAGCACCGGCGAGGGCCACACCTTTACGGCCGAGGAATTCGCCCGGGTCATGGAGATCACCGTGGACGAAGTGGCGGGCAAGGTGCCGGTCGTCGCCGGCATCATCTCCAACAGCACCCGCGACGCGATCCGCCGTGCGAAATCGGTCGCGCACCTGCCGATCGCCGGCCTGCAGGTCACGCCCGTGCACTACCTCTTCAAGCCCGACGAGGAAGCGACCTTCAACCACTTCAAGGCGCTGACCGAGGCCGTCGACATCCCGGTCATCATCTACAACGTCGTGCCCTGGAACTACCTGAACCCGGCGCAGATGATCCGCCTGATGCAGGAGCTGCCCGGCGTGCAGGGCATCAAGCAGAGCCAGGGCGACCTCAAGCTGATGGCCGACCTGGTGCTGGGCGTGCCCGAAGGTTGCAAGGTGTTCTCGGCCGTCGACGCGCTCATGTACTCGTCCTTCGCGCTCGGCGCGCACGGCGCCATCGCCGCCACGCCGGCCGCGCTGCCGGGCGTGTGCGTGGCCCTGTGGAACGCCGTGCAGGCCGGCGACCATGCCAAGGGCCTGGAGATCCACCGCGCCATGCTGACCTTCTGGAACGCCGTGGTGGGCGACAACCTGCCGGCCAACCTCAAGACCACCATCGCGCTGCAGGGCTGCCCCACCGGCCTGCCCCGCGCGCCGATGCCCGCGACCAGCGAAGCGCAGACCGCGCGCATCCGCAAGACCCTGGACGCCGTGCTGGCCTTCGAGGCCTGAGCGCAGCGCAACCCGACAACGACGGAGACACCCATGAACATCCAACGACGCAACCTGATGAAAGCCGGCGCGCTGGCCGCCGCCGGCCTCGCCGTGGGGCCGCGCGCCTTCGCGCAGGGCGGCTTCCCGACCAAGCCGGTGACGCTCATCGTGCCCTTCGCGCCCGGCGGCAACACCGACATCGTGGCGCGCAGCGTCGCGGTGTCGCTGGGCAAGGTGCTGGGCCAGTCGGTGGTGGTGGACAACCGCGCCGGCGCGGGCGGCTCCATCGGCGCCTCGCTGGTGTCGCGCGCGCAGCCCGACGGCTACACGCTGCTGCTGTGCGGCGCGGGCGTGATCGTCACGGTGCCCGAGATCGTCAAGACCCAGTACACGCGCGCCAACTTCGCGCCCATCGGCCTGGTGAACAAGAGCTCGATGGTGATCCTGGCGCGCAAGAACGACGCCCGCTTCAAGAACTTCCAGGACTTCGCCACCTACGCCCGCGCGGCCGAGGGCAAGGTCATGGCCGCGCACTCCGGCCCCGGCACGCCCAACCAGCTGGCGCTCATCCAGCTGGAGAACCTGCTCAAGGCGCGCTTCACCAGCGTCAGCTACAAGGGCTCGGCGCCGGCGCTGGTCGACCTGATGGGCGGCCAGGTGGACGTGCACTTCGACCAGGTCACCAGTTCCCTGCCCTACATCAAGTCCGGCCAGCTCGAGCCGCTTGCGGTGCTCGGCCCGGCGCAGGACCCGTCGCTGCCCGGGGTGAAGACCGTGGCCGAGCTGGGCTTCGGCAATCTCGACGGCACCACCTACGTCGGCGTGCTCGGCCCGGCCGGCATGCCCAAGGACCTGCAGGACAAGCTGGCCGCTTCGCTGGCGCAGGCGGTGAAGGACCCGTACACGGTGCAGAACGCCCGCGAGCTGGGCAGCGTCGCCGTCAGCAGCACGCCGCAGGAGTTCGCCCGCATCCTCGACGCCGAGTACGCGCTGGCGAGCCAGTCCGTGAAGGACGGCCGCCTGAAGGCCGACTGATCCCGACGCCTGCGGAAACCGCCACGTGAAGAAAATCCTCAACGACCCCAAGGCCTACGTCGACGAGATGCTCGACGGGCTGGTGCTGTGCCATCCCGAACTCGCCCGTGCCGGTGACGACGGCCGCGTCATCGTGCGCAGCCACGGCCCCGTGGCGGGCAAGGTCGGCATCGTGACCGGCGGCGGCTCGGGACACCTGCCGGTGTTCCTGGGCTACGTCGGCGACGGCCTGCTCGACAGCTGCGCCGTGGGCAACGTGTTCGCCGGCCCGCGCATGGACGACTGCATGACGGCCGCGCGCGCGGCCGACGGCGGCGCCGGCGTGCTGCAGCTGTACGGCAACTACGGCGGCGACCGCATGAACTTCGACATGGCGGCCGAGATGCTGGAGATGGACGGGCTGCAGGTCGCCTCGGTGCGCGTGTCGGACGACGTGGCCAGCGCGCCCGTCGACCAGCGCGAGAAGCGCCGCGGCGTGGCCGGCCTGGTCTTCGTCTACAAGGCGGTGGGCGCCAAGGCGGCGGCCGGGGCGTCGCTCGAGGAGGTCACGGCGCTGGCACGCAAGGCCAACGACGCCGTGCGCTCCATCGGCGTGGCCCTCACGCCCTGCGTCGTGCCCGAATCGGGCAAGGCCTCCTTCGAGATCGCCGACACCGAAGTCGAGTTCGGCATGGGCATCCACGGCGAGCCCGGCATCTGGCGCGGGCCGCTCAAGAGCGCCGACGCGCTGGTCGACGAGATGCTGGGCCACGTGCTGCCCGAACTGCAGCTGGCGCGCGGCGACCGCATCGCCCTGCTGGTCAACAGCCTGGGCGCCACGCCGCTGGAGGAGCTGTACATCCTCTACCGCCGCGCGCGGCAGGTGCTGGACGAACGCGGCATCGCCATCGCCCACCCGCTGGTGGGCCGCTACGCCACCTCGATGGAGATGGCCGGTGCCTCGATCAGCGTGATGAAGCTGGACGACGAACTGGCGCAGCTGCTGGCCGCCCCGGCCGACTGCCCCTTCTGGAGCGTGCGCTGATGCTCGACGCCGACACCCTCGCTGCGGCGCTGCCGAAGTGGTGCGCCGGCGTGCACCACGCGGCGCCCGAGCTCAACGAGCTCGACGGCCGCCTGGGCGACGCCGACCTGGGCGCCACGCTGGACAAGTGCGCCACGCTGGTCGAACAGGCCCTGCCCGAGATGGCCGGCATGCCGCTGGACGCCATGCTGCGACGCTGCGCGCAGGCCTGCGCCAAGGCCTCGGGCTCGAGCTTCGGCACCCTGCTCACGGTGGCGCTGATGACCGCCGCCAAGCGCTGCGCCGGCACCGACGCACTCGACCGCCCCGCCCTGGCCGCCCTGCTCGGCGAGATCGGCGACACGCTGGCCGCCCGCGGCGGCGCGAGCCCGGGCGACAAGACCGTGCTCGACAGCCTGCACGCCGTGCGCCAGGCGCTGGCCGAGGCGCCGGACGGCACGCCCCTGCGCCCCGTGGCGTGCGACGCGGCGCAGGCCGCGCTCGACAGCTTCCGCGACCGCCCCAACCGCATCGGCCGCGCACGCATGTTCGCCGACAAGACCATCGGCATGGACGACCCCGGCATGGTCGCACTGTTGCGCATGGCACAGAGCCTGTAGACCCGCCACCCGACGTCCCTCGCAGAAGGGACGGTTCACGACACCGGAGACAAACGCAATGCTGGGACAAGTGATCATCAGCGGCCTGGCCATGGGCTGCATCTACGCGCTCATCGCGCTGGGCTACGCCTACGTGTGGAACACGATGGCGATCGTGAACTTCGCGGCGGGCGAGTTCCTCACCTTCGCCGCCTTCGTGTTCGTGGCCACCTTCACCACCAGCCTGAATCTGCCCTTCTGGCTGGCGGCGCTGGCCACGGCCGCGGCCATGGCGCTCATGGGCGCCCTCTTCTCGGTGCTGGTCTTCGCGCGGCTGCAGCGGCAGAAGGCGCTGGTGGCCATCATCGCGACGGTGGGCTTCGGCATCTTCCTCAAGGAGATGGCCCGCATCATCTACGGCCCGGAGCCGCTGCTGTACCTCAGCCCCTTCGGCGACGGCGTGCTGGACTTCGGCGCCTTCCGCATCCCTGTGCAGCAGCTGGTGATCATGGCCATCGTGCTCGTGATCATGGTGCTGCAGTACCTCGCGCTGCGCTACACCACCATCGGCAAGATGATGCGCGCCACCGCGCTGGACCGCGAGACCGCACGCCTCATGGGCATCCCGGTCAACCGCGTGCTGGCCGGCACCTTCGCCTTCTCGTCGGTGCTGGCGGCGCTGGCCGGCATCCTGCTCGCGCCGCTCTTCTACGTCACGACGGAGATGGGCACGCTGGTGGGCCTGAAGGGCTTCGTGGCCATGATCATCGGCGGCTTCGGCAGCATGCCGGGCGCCATCCTGGGCGGCGTGCTGCTGGGCATCGCCGAGAACGTGGGCGCCTTCACCATCTCGTCCACCTACAAGGACGCGCTGGCCTTCGTGCTGCTGCTGGTGTTCCTGCTGGTGCGGCCGCAGGGCCTGCTGCCCGAACGCCATGCGGACCGCGCCTGAGGGAGCCGGCACGATGTCGCACCGACTCCTGCGCCCGCTGGCCTGGCTGGTCGTGCTGGCCGCCCTGGCCGCGCCCATCGCCTTCGGCCTGAACGACTACTACCTGCGCGTCCTCAACCTCGCCTGGGTCTTCGCCATCGCGGCGCTGGGCCTGCAGATCGTCACCGGCGTGGCCGGGCAGATCGTGCTCGGCCAGGCTGCGCTGGTGGGTTTCGGCGGCTACGCCACCGCCCTCCTGATGATGCGTGTGCAGCTGCCGTGGTTCGTGGCGCTGCCCGCCGCCGTGCTGCTGACCACCGCCGTCGGCGCCCTGCTCGGGGCCGTGAGCACGCGCATCAAGGGCCACTACCTCGCGATCGTGACGCTGGGCCTGAACGAGATCTTCCGCATGGTCGCCATCAACGAGGAATGGCTCACCGGCGGGCCCATGGGCCTGCGCGACATCCCGACGCTGCAGATCCCGGGCATGGGCGGCAGCATCGACCAGCAGCTGTACGTCCCGCTGCTGGCGGTGTGCGCCGTCGTCTATGCACTGGCCGTGCATGTCCACCGCAGCCGCATCGGCCGCACGCTGCGCGCCGTGCGCGACGACGAGATCGCCGCCGAAGCCATGGGCGTGGACTCGCGCAAGGCCAAGACCATCGCCTTCATGCTGTGCAGCGCCTGCGGCGCGCTGGCCGGCGGCCTGTACGTGCTGCTGGCCGGCTTCGCGGCGCCCAACAACTTCACGGTCTTCGAGAGCATCAAGATGATGCTGATGGTGGTGATGGGCGGGCTGGGCTCGATCGCAGGCACCTTCCTGGGCGCCGTGGTCATCACCGTGCTGCCCGAGGCGCTGCGCGACCTGCAGACCTACTACCTGGCCGCCTTCGGACTGGGCGTGGTGCTGATCCTGCTGGTCGCGCCGCGCGGCCTGGGCGTGATCGGCGACTGGATGCTCGGCCGCTTCCTGACGGGGCCGCAGCCGCCCGTGCCCGAGGCACCGGCCAGCCCGCTCAACCTGCGCGAGGCCGCCGAAGCCGCCAGCGCGGCCCTCGCGGGCCAGGTGCATGCGCCGCAGGCGGCGGCGCTGCTGCGCGTCGAGGGTGTCTCGCGCGCCTTCGGCGGCGTCAAGGCGCTGAACGACGTACGCTTCGAACTGCGCCGCGGCGAGATCCTGGGCCTGATCGGGCCCAACGGGTCCGGCAAGTCGACCATGATCAACGCCTGCTCCGGCGTGGTGGACGTGGATGGCGCCATCGCACTCGAAGACACGCGGCTGGACAACCACCGGCCCTGGGAGATCCATGCCAAGGGCGTGGCCCGCATCTTCCAGAACGTGCGCCTGTGGGAGTCGATGAGCGTGCTGGAGAACGTGATGGTCGCCTGCCCGCGCGCGGCCGACGGCGCCGGACCCGGCGCCCGCGAGGCCCGCCGACGCGAGGCCGCGCTGCAGGCGCTGGTCCACATGGGCGTGGGGCACCTGGCGCACCGGCGTGCCGGCGACCTCTCCTTCGGTCAGAGCCGGCTGGTGGAGATGGCGCGCGCCATCGTGAGCCGGCCCCGCCTGCTGCTGCTGGACGAGCCCGCAGCCGGCCTGCGCGGCGGCCTGATCGAGGAGCTGGCGCTCATCCTCAAGCAGTTGCGTGCGGAGGGCATGTCGATCCTGGTCGTGGAGCACCGCGTGCGGCTGGTCATGGACATGTGCGACCGCGTGGTGGTGCTCAACCTCGGCGACAAGATCGCCGACGGCCGGCCCGTCGAGGTGATGACCTCGCCAGCCGTGGTCGAGGCCTACCTGGGCGAGCGCATCCCGCCCGAGGCACCGCAGGCTGCGGCGCCACCCACCGAACCGCCGGGCGCGGCCGACGCGCCGAAGGCCATTGCGGTGGCCTGACACGCTTTTCTCACTCTCGCTTCAACACAACGTGCCCAGGCACATCAAAACGGAGACCTCTGCCATGCGTGATTCCTTCCCTCGTTCCTCGCGCCGGGCCGTCGCCGGCGCCGTCGCCCTGATGCTGGCCGGCTCGGCCATGGCCGAAGCCGTCATCGGTGTGTCGCTGCCGATGACCGGCCCCAAGGCCCTGGTGGGCCGCAACTACAAGCAGGGCGTGGAGCTGGCCGTGAGCGAGATCAACGCTGCCGGCGGGGTGCTGGGCAAGCCGCTGGAGGTGGTGTTCCAGGACGACCAGGGCGACAACCCCAACGGCGCCATCAACGCCGTGAACAAGCTGATGCAGGTCGACAAGGTGCCCGTGATGATCGGGCCTCACTACTCCGTGACGCAGATGGCCACGCAGAAGACCTACTGCAACGGCAAGGTGGTGTCGCTCACCGGCGGGACCTCGGTGGCGATCACGCACAGCGGCTGCAACTACGTGATCCGCACGCGTTCGGACGACGACGTGCAGGCCAAGGCCCTGATCGACTACGCCCAGAAGGAACTGAAGGCCGGCGAGAAGACGGCCATCTTCTACGCCAACGACGACTTCGGAAAGTCGGGCCAGGCGCGCGTGGTGGCGCAGATGGCCGCGCTGGGACTCAAGCCCGTCGCGGTCGAAAGCCACAACCCCAGCGACAAGGACTATTCCGCCCAGCTCGCCAAGCTGGAGAAGACCGGCGCGCAGCTCGTGATCCTGTGGGCCCACGACACCGACGCGGCCCTGATCCTGCGCCAGGCCAAGCAGTTCGGCCTGAAGTTCAAGTTCGCGGGGGCCGTGCTGTCGGAAGACGCCTTCCTCAAGCTGGCCGGCGGTGCCGCGGAGGGCGCGATGAGCGCCTCCTACTTCGTGCCGACCGACCCCAACCCGGCCGTGCAGGACTTCGTCAAGAAGTACGAGGCGAAGTTCAAGATGGCGCCGGACGTCTGGTCGGCCACCTACTACGACGCCACGATCCTTGCCGCCAAGGCCATCAACGAGGCGAAGAGCACCGACGTCGACAAGGTACGTGCCGCCTTCGGCCAGGTGCAGTACAAGGGCCTGCTGGCCGACTACAAGTGCGACAAGGCCGGCGACTGCAACAAGCAGGTCAACATCGTCGAGATCAAGGGCGGCAAGCCGGTCGTGCTCTCGGCCGTGCGCTACTGACCGGAGCACGGCGCGCACCATGATGCAGGCGGTCCTCACCCCTCCCGACGTGCAGGCCGGCACGGCCGAGCTGGAGCTCTCGCACGTGGACGTGTTCTACGGCAAGGTGCAGATCCTGTTCGACCTGTCGATCCGCGCGATGCCGGGGCAGATCGTGGCGGTGATCGGCGCCAACGGCGCCGGCAAGTCGACCACGCTGAACCTCATCGTCGGGCGCCTGCGCCCCAGCGCGGGCGAGGTGAGCTTTCGCGGCCGCAGCCTGCAGCAGCGCAGCGTGGAGCAGATCGTGGCCAGCGGCATCGCCTGCGTGCCGCAGCGCCGACGCATCTTCTCCACCCTCACGGTGCGCGAGAACCTCGACGTCGGCGCCTACGTGCGGCGGCACGACAAGGGCGCGGTGCAGGCCACGCTGGACGAGGTGTTCGAGCTGTTCCCGGTGCTCGAGCGCAAGGCCGGCGAGATGGGCGGCGTGCTCTCCGGCGGCGAGCAGCAGATGCTGGCCATCGCCCGCGGGCTGATGGCCGGCCCGCGGCTGCTGCTGCTGGACGAGCCGTCGATGGGCCTGTCGCCCAAGCTCACGACCGAGATGTTCCTGGACATCCGGCGCATCGCGCGCGCCGGCCGCACGGTGGTGATCGTGGAGCAGAACGCCTTCGCGGCCCTGAGCGTCGCCGACCATGGCTACGTGCTGGAGGGCGGGCGCGTCGCGCTCGAAGGCCCGGCCGCGCAGCTGATGCGCGACGACCACGTGCGCGCCGCCTACCTGGGCGCCTGAACCGAATCCTCCTTTCCTCCGGCCATGTCCTTCTCCAAGACCCTCGAAGAAACCGCCGCCGACGTCGAACGGCTGCTGCCGGCCCTGCAGGCGATCTTCGGCGAGCGCGCCGTGACCTCGGCCGCGGTGCGGGCCCACCACAGCCACGGCGAGGGCCTGCCCGACCCGGGGCAGCCCGACGTGGTGCTGTTCCCGCTCTCGACGGAGGAAGTCGCGGCGGCGATGAAGCTGTGCCACGCCGCCGAGGTGCCGGTGATCGCCTTCGGCACCGGCACGTCGATGGAGGGTCACGTCGCGGCCATCCACGGTGGCGTGTGCATCGACCTGTCGCGCATGGACCGCATCCTGGAGGTGTCGCCCGAGGCGCTCGACTGCCGGGTGCAGGCCGGCGTCACGCGCGAACAGCTCAACGCCCACCTGCGCAGCATCGGCCTGTTCTTCGCCGTCGACCCGGGTGCCAACGCCTCGCTCGGCGGCATGGCGGCCACCCGTGCGTCGGGAACCGCCGCCGTGCGCTACGGCACCATGCGCGAGGCCGTGATGGGCCTGACGGTCGTCACGCCCGACGGGCGCATCATCCGCACCGGCACGCGGGCCCGCAAGTCATCGTCCGGCCTCGACCTCACGCGGCTGTACGTGGGCAGCGAGGGCCTCCTGGGCATCATCTGCGAGGTACAGCTGCGGCTCTTCGGGCTGCCCGAGCACGTGGTGGCCGCGGTGTGCCAGTTCGACAGCCTGCGCGCGGCCGTCGACACCGTCATCGCCGCGCTGCAGCTGGCCGTGCCGGTGGCGCGCATCGAGCTGCTCGACGACGCGCAGATGGACGCCTGCATCCGCTACTCGCGCCTGGACGAGTTCGAGGCGCGCCCCGCCCTCTTCATCGAGTTCCACGGCAGCGAGGCGGCGGTGGCCGAGCAGGTGGCCACGCTGGAGGCGCTGTCCGCCGACCATGGCGGCAGCGGCTTCCGCTATGCCCACAAGCCCGAGGAGCGCACGCGCCTGTGGAAGGCGCGCCACTCCTGCTACCACGCCAACCTGGCGATGCACCCGGGCTGGAGCTCCATGGGCACCGATGCCTGCGTGCCGATCTCGGCGCTGGCCGAATGCATCACCGAGACCCAGGCCGACATCGCGGCCAGCGGCCTGTACGCGCCCATCGTCGGCCACGTGGGCGACGGCAATTTCCACCTGGGCATCATCTACGAGGACGCCGACGCCGCGGCCCGCGCTGCCGCCGAGGCGCTCGCGGAGCGCGTGGCGCTGCGGGCCATCCGCCTGGGCGGCACCTGCACCGGTGAGCACGGCGTCGGCTTGCACCGCATGGGCCAGATCGAGGTCGAGCACGGCGAGGCGATCGAGGTCATGCGCGAGATCAAGCGCGCGCTGGACCCCAAGGGCATCCTCAACCCCGGCAAGATGCTGAGGATGGACCCCGCCGCGTCAGACGTGCCGCGAGGCCGGTGAGCCGCGCTCGCCGGCGACCGGCTGTGCGTCGGCCCGCGCGTGCAGCGTGCCGATGATGTGGCACTCGGTGTCGCTGCCGTCGCAGCTGTTGCGCAGCGCCAGCAGGTCCTTCTCGAGCGTGCGCAGCTCGCGCAGGCGCTCGCGCACGTGGCCCAGGTGCGCATCCAGCGCGACGCAGGCGGCGTCGCAATCGGCCTTGCGGCGCAGGTCCAGCGCCAGCAGCGTGCGCACTTCGTCCAGCGACATGTCCATGGCCCGGCACAGGCGGATGAAGCGCAGCGCGTGCACGTCGGCGTCGCTGTAGAAGCGGTAGCTGTTGTCGCCGCGGCCCTGCGGCGCGATCAGGCCCTGCTTCTCGTAGTAGCGGATGTTGGCGGCGCTCACGCCGCTGGCGGCGGCGGCTTCGCCGATGCGATAACCCTGCGGGCCGGGCGGGTGGATGGCGGGCATGGCTTGACCTTGAAGTGACTTCAACCTTTCCAATGCTGGCACAGCTTCGAAAACCACACCGAGTTCCATGTCCGCCTCCCCCCGCCAGCCCGCCGCCCTGCTCCCACTCGCCGACCCCGACCGTGCGGCCGCCTCGTCGTGCGGCGACGGTTGCTGCGGCGGACCGGTGACGCTGCGCCCGGCCGCGGCCAAACCCCGGGCGCATGCCCACGACCATGAGGGCGGGCACGACCACGACCATGGCCCCGAAGGCCATGCGGCCGGCGACGGCCACGACCATGGCCCGCTGCCCGGCTGGCCGCGCCTGGCGGCCGCCCTCGTGGTGGCGCTGGCCGCCGAACTGAGCCACCTGCTGCTGCCCGAGACGGCCGTGTGGCGCGGCGTCGGCATGGCCCTGGCCGCGGTGGCGATCGCCCTGGCCGGCATCGGCATCTACCGGAGCGGGTTGAAGTCGCTGCTCAAGGGGCGCCTGGGCATCGACACGCTGATGGCGGTCGCGGTGACCGGCGCCTTCGTGATCGGCCAGTGGCCCGAGGCGGCCATGGTGATGGCGCTCTACGCGCTGGCGGAGCTGATCGAGCACAAGGCCGCCGACCGCGCGCGCAACGCGATCTCGGGCCTGATGGCGCTGGCGCCCGACGAGGCCGAGGTGCGCGGTGCCGATGGTCAGTGGCGCCGCGTGCCGGCGGCCGAGGTGGCGGTCGGCCAGGTGCTGCGGGTGCGCCCCGGCGAACGCGTGCCGCTGGACGGCACCGTCACCGCCGGCAGCAGCAGCATCGACCAGGCCAGCGTCACCGGCGAGAGCATCCCGGTGGACAAGACGGTGGGCGACGCCGTTTTCGCGGCCACCGTCAACCAGGGCGGCGAGCTGGAGGTCCGCGTCAGCGCGGCCGTCGGGCACACCACGCTCGACCGCATCATCGAATCGGTGGAGCGCGCCCAGGCCTCGCGCGCGCCGACGCAGCGCTTCGTCGAGCGTTTCGCGGCCGTGTACACGCCCACGGTGTTCGTGCTGGCGGTGCTGGTCGCCGTCGTGCCGCCGCTCTTCCTGGGCGCGGCCTGGCTGGCGTCGGTCTACAAGGCGCTGGTGCTGCTGGTCATCGCCTGCCCCTGCGCGCTGGTGATCTCGACGCCGGTCACGGTCGTCAGCGGCCTCACCGCGGCGGCGCGGCGCGGCATCCTCGTCAAGGGCGGCGTGCACCTGGAGACCGCGCGCAGGCTGCGTGCCGTGGCGCTCGACAAGACCGGCACCATCACGGCCGGCAAGCCGGTGCTGGTCGACTGGCAGCCCTGGGGCGGTGCCGACCGCGCGGGCACGGCGGCCGATGCCGCGCAACTGGCGGGCCGCTCCGACCACCCGGTGTCGGCCGCGATCGCGAGCGGCCTGCACGACGTGCCGCGCGGCAATGCGGCCATCGAGGGCTTCCGTGCCGTGGTGGGCCGCGGCGTCGAAGGCCGGGTCGACGGCCGCACGCTGGTGCTGGGCAACCACCGGCTGATCGAGGAGCGCGGCCTGTGCACGCCCGAGCTCGAGGCCGCGCTGGCCGCCCACGAACAGCAGGGCCGCACCGTGACGCTGCTCGCCGACGAACACGTCGTGCTCGGCCTCTTCGCGGTGGCCGACACCGTCAAGCCCGGTTCGCTTCAGGCCGTCGCCGCGCTGAAGGCGCTGGGCGTGACACCCGTCATGCTCACCGGCGACAACCCGAGCACTGCCCAGGCCGTGGCGCGCGAGGCCGGCATCGACGACGCCCGCGGCGGCCTGCTGCCCGAGGACAAGCTGCAGGCCGTGCAGGCGCTGCGCCAGCGCTACGGCGCGACCGGCATGACCGGCGACGGCATCAACGACGCACCCGCCCTGGCGCAGGCCGACCTGGGCTTCGCGATGGGCGCGGCGGGCACCGACATCGCGATGGAGGCGGCCGACGTGGTCATCATGAACGACGACCTCGGCCGCATCGCCGAGACGATCCGCCTGTCGCGCCGCACGCATGCGGTGCTGTGGCAGAACATCGCGCTGGCGCTGGGCATCAAGGCCGTCTTCTTCGGCCTGGCAATCTTCGGCCAGGCCACGATGTGGATGGCCGTGTTCGCCGACATGGGGGCCAGCCTGCTGGTGGTGGCGAACGGGCTGCGGCTGCTCAAGGCGCTGGACGCGCCGCCGGCCGCGGCAGGCGTGGCGCCGCTCAGGCCCGCGTGACGACCACCTCCGCATACTGGCTGGGCACCACCAGCGAGGCCTCGCCCGCGCGGTTGCTGCGTTCCAGGAGCGCGAGCAGGTCGGCCTCCAGCGCCGCGGCGCCCTCGGCCGGCAGCGCACCGAAGACCTTGTGCACCGGCCCGTACCAGCGGCGGAACACGTCGACGAAGTGCGCCGGCGAGCGGTAGCGGAACATGAAGTCGCGCAGCGTGACGTCGATGCGCGCCGCGCCCGGACCGAACAGCGCCTGCAGATGCGCGGGCTGCCCCCACAGCGGCGGCGGCTGCAGACCCGCCGGGGGCGGCAGATGCCGGCCCAGGGTCTTGAACAGCTGGCCGATGAAGCCCTCGGGCGTCCAGTTGGCCAGGCCGATGCGCCCGCCCGGCCGGCACACGCGCAGCATCTCGGCCGCCGCCTGCGCATGGTGGGGCGCGAACATCACGCCGAAGGTGGACAGCACCACGTCGAAGCTCGCATCGGCGAAGGGCAGCGCCTCGGCGTCGGCGGTCTGGAACTGCACCTGCAGCCCTTCCGCGCGGGCACGTTCGGCGCCACGCTCGAGCAGCGCGCCGACGTAGTCGGTCGAGGTGACCCGGGCGCCGCGGCGGGCCGCGGCCAGCGTGGCGTTGCCGTTGCCGGCGGCCACGTCCAGCACCTGCTCGTCGCAGTGCAGGTCGCAGGCCTCGGCCAGCTGCTCGCCGACGATCTGCAGCGTGGTGCCGATGACGGCGTAGTCGCCGCTGGCCCAGGCAGCCTGCTGGCGGGTCTTGATGGCGTCGAAATCGATGGCGGGTGCATTCATGGCGCGGGCTCCAGGGTGGATGGGAAAGGCCTGCACTGTCCGCCTCGGCCTGCCACGACGTCCTGCCCGATCGTCGGCGCGGCCTGACCGAGCGTCCGCGCCGCGGCATAGGCCACCTGTCCACTGGCCGGCGCCGGTGCCGCGCCGGACAATGCCCGATCGCACGAACCGAGGAGGCCTGCCCATGCCATCGTCGCCCTCCGTTGCCGACGCGCTCGCGCGCGTCGAGGCCGTGCTGCGCCGCCGGCCCGAAGCCGGCATCGACGCCGACCCGAGCGCCACCGCGCGCTGGGACGGCGGCCTGCGCACCCGCATCGCCCACCCGCACGGCCATGTGCTCGAGAGCGACATGCCCGTCGAGCTCGGCGGTGGCGCGACCCAGCCCACGCCCGGCTGGCTGCTGCGCGCGAGCGTCGCGGCCTGCACCGCCACACGCATCGCCATGGAGGCCGCACGCGCCGGCATCACGCTCGACACGCTGGAGGTGAGCACCGCGAGCCGCTCCGATGCGCGCGGCCTGTTCGACCTGCCCGGCGACGATGGCGGGCCGGTGAGCCCCGCGCCCTTCGACCTGCGCATGGCGGTGCGCATCGCTGCGCAAGGGGTGCCGGCCCGGCGCCTGGAAGAGCTCGCCGCCGCGGGCTGCGAGGGCTCGCCCATGGCCCGCGCCCTGCGCGACGCCCTGCCGCTGGCGGTGCACGTCGAGGTGCTGGAGCAGACCTGATGGACGCGCTGTCGCAGACGCTGCGCGTGGTGCGGCTGATCGGCTCGATCTTCATCCAGGGCCGCTTCACGGCGCCCTGGTGCTATCAGTCGCCCCCGGCCGACAGCGTGGCGCCCGTGCTGGAGCCCGGCGCCGAACGGCTGGTGATCTTCCACCTCATCACCGAGGGCGAGTGCTTCGTCGAGCTGCCGGGCGAAGCGCCGGTGCGGCTGGTGGCCGGCGACGCGTTGCTCTTTCCGCAGGGCCATGCGCACCGCATGGGTTCCGAGCCCGGCTTGCCGCCCGCGCGTGGCGCGCGCCTGAGCGAGGTGCTGGCGCGCCGCCCGCGGCTGCTGTCCTACGGCGGTGGCGGTCCGGCCACGCGCCTGGTGTGCGGCTACCTGGCCTGCGACGCGCGTCTCGGGCAGATGCTGCTGGCCGGCCTGCCGCCGCTGGTGCGCGTGAACGTGCGCGGCTCCGACGCCGGTGCCTGGCTGGAGGCCTCGGTGCGCTACGCGCTGGCGGAGGCGCGCTCGCCGCGGCCGGGCGGTGCCGGCGTGCTGGCCAAGCTGTCGGAAGTCGTCTTCATCGAGGTGCTGCGCCTCTACATGAACGAGCAGGCCGAGGGCCGCACCGGCTGGCTGGCCGGCGTGGGCGACCGGATCGTCGGTGGTGCACTCAAGGCAATGCACCGCGAGCCGGCGCGCAACTGGTCGCTCGAGGAACTGGCGCGCGAGGCGAACACCTCGCGTTCGGTGCTGGCCGAGCGCTTCCAGCAGCTGGTCGGCCAGTCGCCGATGCAGTACCTCACCCAGTGGCGCATGCTGCTGGCGTCGAACCTGCTCGCGCGCAGCAACGCGCCGCTGCTGCGCATCGCCCAGGACGTGGGCTACCAGACCGACACCGCCTTCAGCCGCGCCTTCCGGCGCGAGTTCGGGGCGCCGCCGGCGACGTGGCGGCGGCAGCGTGCGGTGCAGCACGCGATGCCCTCCTGAACGTCCGGCCCCGCCTCGCGGTCTATCATCGGCCCATGCGCCGCCTCCTCGTCGCCCTCATGATCCTCCTGCTGCCCCTGCGCGGCTGGATCGGCGATGCGATGGCGATGGAACTCATGCAGCCGGCGCTGCAGGCCGTGCACACGCAGGCACCGGCCGCGCCCGAGCCCTCGTCGCACGTCCACCACGGCGACGGCCATGCGAAGCACGATGCGCATGCGGGCCATGGGCATGCAGCACACGGTGCCACCGAGGATGCAGCCGAGAGCCAGGCCGGCCACGGCGTCGGCCACCTGGCCTGCACGGCCTGCCAGGTCTGCCATTCGGTCGCGATGGCCGAAACCTTCGCCACGCTGGCTGGCGAGGCCCTGCCGCATGCCGCACCGCAGGCGGCGCTGCCGCACTTCGCAAGTGCGGAGGCACGCCGCCTGCCCGAGCCGCCCATTTCCTGAACTCCCCACCCGTAGTCCGTCCGCCGCAGGCGCCCGAGCGCCTCGGCGCCGATGTCCCGACGCTGGAGAGTTGCCGTGTGTCCCCTTCCTTCGCGCGCCGCCACGGGCCGCGCGCACTATCGAATTCATAGCTGTCCGCCGCCGCGCCACGGGCGTTGGCGGCCGATTTCGTTCACAAGATTCGGGCTGATCGCCCTGGCGGTGGCGCTGGTGGCGGGCTGCGCCAGCGTGTCGCCCCAGGCCGACCGCGCCGCGCTGCACAAGCTCCTCGCGCCATCGATCACGGGCGCGCTGACGGGCGACGCACAGCCCCAGGCGGCGCCCGACGACGCGAGCCGCGCGACCGTCGATGCGCTGCTGCGCGAGCCACTCGACGCGCAGGCCGCGGTGCGCATCGCGCTGCTGCAGAGCCCGCGCGTGCAGCAGGCCTTCGCCACGCTGCAGCTGAGCGACGCCGAGCGCGTGCAGGCGGCCACCCTGCCCAACCCCGTGTTCAGCTTCGGCAGGCTGCGCGAGGGCCGTCGCCTGGAGATCGACCGTGCCCTCGGCTTCGACGTGCTGGGCCTGCTCACCCTGCCCTGGCAGGCGCGCTGGGCGGGACAGCGCCACGAGGTGGCACGGCTGGAAGCGGCGCAGCAGATCGCGCAGGTGGCGGCCGACACGCGCCGCGCCTGGGTGCGCGCCGTGGCGGCGCAGCAGGGCGTGGCCTACCTGAGCGATGCCCGCGACGCCGCGGACACCGGCGCCGCGCTGGCACAGCGCATGGCCAAGGCCGGCAACTGGAGCGCGGTGCGACGCACGCGCGAGGAACTGCTGCAGGCCGACGCGGCGGCGCAACTCGCGCGCGCCGAGCAGGCAGCCATCGCCAGCCGCGAGCAGCTCACGCGCCTGCTCGGCCTGTCGCAGGAACAGGCTGCCTCCTTTCGATTGCCCGACCGCCTGCCGCCGCTGCCCGCGTCGCTGCCCGAGCGCACCAAGGTGCAGGCGACGGCGCTGCGCGAGCGCCTGGACGTGCGCGCAGCGCAGGCGCAGTTGCAGGCCACGGCCGACGCCCAGGGGCTCACGCGGGCCACGCGCTTCGTCGATGCGCTGGAGATCGGCGCCGTGCGCAACAGCAGCTTCGCCAACGACGCCGAGCGCGGACGCAGCACCGAGCGCGGCGTCGAGCTGTCGCTGCCGATCCCCCTCTTCGACTGGGGCCAGGCGCGCAGCGCGCGGGCCGAGGCGCTCTACCTGCAGTCGGCCGCTCGGGTGCGAGCCACCGCCGTGCAGGCCGCGAGCGAGGCACGGGAAGCCCACGCCGCCTGGCAGACCACCTGGCAGGTGGCGCACCGCTACCAGGCCGAGGTGCTGCCGCTGCGCCAGAAGCTCAACGACGAGATGCTGCTGCGCTACAACGGCATGCTGGCCAGCGTCTGGGAACTGCTGGCCGAGGCGCGCGCCAGCGCCCTGGCCGTGAACGCCGCGATGGGCGCGCAGCGCGACTTCTGGCTGGCCGACACCGACCTGCTGCTCGCGCTCACGGGCGCCTCGCCCGCCGGGCTGTCGGCGCTGCAGGGCGGCGACGGCGACGCGGTCGCCACCGCAGGAGGGAGCCACTGATGGACCGCCGACGCTTCTTCTCCGGTGCCGTGGGCGGTGCGGTCGCTGCCGCGGCCGTCAGCCGTGTCGCGCTCGCGGCCGTGCCCGAGGCACCCGCGCAGACTTCCGCCGCCACCGCGCCGCCGCTGCTGCCGCCCGACGGCCGGCCCTACGACCCGGTGGTCACGCTCAACGGCTGGACGCTGCCCTGGCGCATGAACGGCAAGGTCAAGGAATTCCACCTGGTGGCCGAACCCGTGGTGCGCGAGATGGCACCGGGCTTCAAGGTCAACATGTGGGGCTACAACGGCCAGTCGCCGGGCCCGACCATCGAGGTGGTCGAAGGCGACCGGGTGCGCATCTTCGTGACCAACCGGCTGCCCGAGCACACCACGGTGCACTGGCACGGCCAGCGCCTGCCCAACGGCATGGACGGCGTGGGCGGCATCACGCAGCCGCACATCCCGCCGGGCAGGACCTTCGTCTACGAGTTCACGGCAAGGCGCCCCGGCACCTTCATGTACCACCCGCACGCCGACGAGATGGTGCAGATGGCGATGGGCATGATGGGCTTCTGGGTCACGCACCCGCGAGATCGCGCGCATCCGGCCATTGCCCGGGTGCAGCGCGACTTCTGCTTCCTGCTCGGCGCCTTCGATGTCGAGCCGGGCAGCGCCACGCCCAGGGTCAACACCATGACCGACTTCAACACCTGGGCCTTCAACAGCCGCGTGTTTCCCGGCATCGACTCGATGAACGTGCGCCAGGGCGACCGGGTGCGCATCCGCGTGGGCAACCTCACGATGACCAACCACCCGATCCACGTGCACGGCCACGAGTTCGAGGTGACGGGTACCGACGGCGGGCCCGTGCCGCCCTCCGCCCGGTGGCCGGAGGTGACGGCCGACATCGCGGTGGGCCAGATGCGGCAGGTGGAGTTCGTCGCCGACGAGGCCGGCGACTGGGCCTTCCACTGCCACAAGTCGCACCACACCATGGGGCCGATGGGCCACGAGGTGCCGACCATGATCGGCGTCGAGCAGAAGGACCTGGTCGCCAAGATCCAGAAGCTGGTGCCCGACTACATGGTGATGGGCGACAAGGGCATGGCCGACATGGGCGCCATGGAAATGCCGCTGCCCGACAACACGCTGCCCATGATGGCCGGCCAGGGTCCCTTCGGCCCGGCGGAGATGGGCGGCATGTTCACGCTGCTGAAGGTGCGCCGCGATCAGAAGCCGGGCGACTACCGCGACCCGGGCTGGTTCAGGCACCCGGCCGGCACGGTAGCGCGCGAAGTGCCGGACGACCGCGCACCGCCGGCGCCGCGCGCGCCGGGCGCCGGGGCGACGCCTGCAGCCAACGCGGTGCGCAAGCCCACAGGTGGCCACGACCATTGACGCCCGATGTCGTTTGCTATTCTTTTCATAGCTGCCGGCGCCCGTCCTGCGGGCGCTGCAGCCCTTTTATCCCTGGAGAATCCGATCCCATGAACACACCGACTTCGAACCGCCGCCGGCTCGTGCTGCAGGGCGCCGCGGCGCTGCTCGTCCCGCCGCTGCTATCGCGCCAGGCCTTCGCCGCCGCGCCAATGGTCGAGATCTGGAAGGACCCGAACTGCGGCTGCTGCCAGGACTGGGTCAAGCACCTGAACATGAACAAGCTCGCCACCCGCGTGCACGACAGCGGAAACGCCGAGGCGCGTGCGCGCCTGGGCATCCCCGCCAAGCTCGGCTCCTGCCACACCGGAAGCGTCGGCGGCTACGCCATCGAGGGCCATGTGCCCGCCGGTGCCATCCATCGCCTGCTCAAGGAAAAGCCGCAGGCCATCGGCCTCGCCGTCCCCGGCATGCCCATCGGCTCGCCCGGCATGGACGGCCCGGCCTACGGCGGCCGCCGCGACCCGTACGACGTGCTGCTGGTGCTGGCCGACGGCAGCACGCGCGTGTTCCAGCGCGAGGCCTGAGAAGGCGTGAGCGAACACCCATCCAAGGACCGACCATGAAACGACTGACCATCTCCCTCGCCGCCGCCCTCCTCGCTTCCGCCGCATTCGCCCAGGCGGCACTGCCGAAGGTCGAGGCCGAAGTGCGACGGGTCGACACCGCCACGCAGAAGATCACGCTCAAGCACGGCGACATCCCCAACATCGACATGGGCGCCATGACGATGGTGTTCCGCGTCAAGGACCCCGCCCTGCTCGACAAGGTCAAGGCCGGCGACAAGGTGCTGATCACCGCCGACAAGGTCGACGGCAACCTCACCGTGATGTCGATGGAGCCGGCGAAGCCCTGACGCTGGCCGCGCCGTTCAGGCGCCGAAGTCCAGCGCGCCCGTGAGGTCGCCCATCGGTCGGCCGCCGTTCTTCACCAGTGCCGCATCGCGTGCTGCTACGCCGTCGAGCATGGGCAGCGACCAGCGGTGGCTGATGAAGCGCAGGATCGACGCGGTGTCGTACTGCGTCCTGTCGACGAAGCCCTTCTTCGCGAAGGGCGAGATCACCAGTGCGGGAATGCGCGTGCCCGGGCCCCAGCGGTCGCCCTTGGGCACCGTGGCGTGGTCGTAGAAGCCGCCGTTCTCGTCGTAGGTCACGACGACCAGCATGTGCTTCCACTGCGGGCTGGCCTGCAGTTTGGCGATGAGGTCGGCGATGTGCCGGTCGCCGTCGCTCACGTTGGCGTAGCCGTTGTGCTGGTTCAGGTTGCCCTGGGGCTTGTAGAAGCTCACGGCCGGCAGCGTGCCCTTGGCCAGGTCGTTGAGGAAGTCGGCGTCGAAGTCCTTCAGGTGCGCGGCGCGCTCGTCGGCGTGGGTGGCCGGGTCGAAGCGTGCGTAGTAGTTGAAGGGCTGGTGGTGGAACTGGAAGTTGGGCGTCTGCGCCGCGGGCGGCACCGCGGCCGGGAACTTGCGGTCGCCCTCGGCGGTGGCCAGGGTGCTGTTCCACGCGCCGGCGTACCAGGCCCAGCCCAGGCCCCTGGCGCTCAGGCGGTCGCCGATGGTGGCCTGCGTCTGCGCGGGCAGCGTGGTGGCCTTGGACGGGTCGGCATAGGCATGCGAGGCGTCAGTGGTGGCCGGCGCATTGCTGCTCGGCTGGAAGGGCGGCTGCATCGTGTTGACAGCGTAGAAGCGGCCGTCGGCGTCCTTCGGCGTGAGCGTGCTGTCGTTGGCGTAGGTGGGCGCGCCGTCGAGCACCGAGGCCGGCGCGCTGGCCGCGGGCGTGAGGCGCACGAAGTTGCCGGCCGCATCGGTGTCGATGGCCGAGATGGAGGCCTTGGCCGGCGAGCTGGCTGCGTCGGCGTTCGGGTAGATGGGCGCGCAGCCGCAGACCAGGTACTGGTGGTTGAGGAAGGAACCGCCGAAGGCGCCCATGAAGAAGTTGTCGGCCAGCGTGTACTGCTGGGCGATCTTCCACATCTTCATCGCACTGCCGTCGAAGTAGCCCATGCTCAGCGCGCCCGCGTCCGAGTACGCGGCGAACTTGTCGTTCGCGCCGCCGTCGATCTGCATCTGGTTGTTGTAGAAGCGGTGCACCAGGTCGCGCGTGATCACGCCCTGGTCGACCACCGTGCCGGTGTTGAAGAAGCCCTTGGGGTCGTCGATGCGGAACATCGCGTTGGGCATGCCCACCGTCTGCGCCTGCGTCACGGTGGTGGTCTGGCCCGCGGCCGTCACGCCGCCCCACACCGGGGGCAGCACCGGCAGCACGCTGCCGTCGAAGTCCTTCTGCGGTGCGACGCTGCCGATGGCGCTCGGGTTCACGCCCGGAATGCCGTTGGCGCCGGGGAACAGGCCGTAGAGGTTGTCGAAGCCGCGGTTCTCGGCGTAGATGACGACCACGTTCTCGATGCCATCGAGCGCGAAGCGGTTGCGCAGCGCCGCCACGCGGCTGCCGCTGTCGCCGGCCTCGTCCACCGCCTCGGCGATGCGTTCGAGCGACTGGTCGCTCTCGTTCTGCAGCGCGGCCTGGGCCGATGCGTCGGCCAGCGTGTTGAAGTCGCTCAGCAGCTGGGCGGGCGTGACGCCGATGCGCGCCGCCAGCGCGCTGCTTGCCGCATCGAAGTTGCCACCGTTGGTGTCCATCAGCGCGACCAGCTCGGTGCTCACGCCGCTGACCACCGCGTTGGCCTGCGCCGGTGCGCGGAAGACCATCGGCCGCGTCACGGGCGTGACGCTGCCGGTCGCCGGGTCGTAGCGCTGCGCGCCGGTACCGATCTCGGCCACCACCGGGCCCTGGCCCTGCAGGGTGAAGGCGCCGTGGTCGTCGGTGGTGGCGCGGGCCTCGCCGCTGTCGCAACGGCCGTTGCCGTTGGCGTCGATGCACACCGTGGCCTGGCGGTAGTAGCTGCCGGTCACGACGCCGCGGGTCGTCGGGGACGACGTGCCGCCCGTGCCCGTGCCGCCGCCCGAACCGTTGTTCGAGCCGCTGCCGCTGCCGACGATCGGCAGGAAGCCGCCACCCCCACCCCCGCCGCCGCAGGCCACCACGAGGGCGGCCGCGGCCAATGCCGTGGGCCAGGGAGAGAAGCGGCGCAGAGGCCGGCGTGCGCGCGGCGCCGTCGGCGCGGTCGAGGGTGTGGGGTTCATCATCAAGGTGTCGTGAGGGGAGGAAGGCGGTGCGGCAGTCCCAGTGGGCCCTGCCGCCAGCGCGCCGATGCTCGTCGCGGGCGGTGACGAAGACGTGGCAGAAAACTGACCATCCGAGTCAGGAAGTGCGCGCCGCGGGCCTGCCCGTCGCGTTCGTCACGTCCCTGACATGCGCGCGGCGTAGGGTGCGGCCCCTCGTGTTGTCGCTCCACGCCGTGCGCGTTCTTCCCCGCTCCCTCCGCCGCACCTGCCTGGCCGCAGTGGTCTGTGCCGCGCTCCTGGCTTCGCCGCTGCTGGCGGGTTGCCACGGCACGGCCGATGCCCCGACCGCGGGCGCCGCAGCGTCCGACGTCGGTGCCGCGCCCGCCGCCGAGCGCGCGCCTGCGCCGGCCCACCTCGGCGCCACCTACGCGCCGCGCGACGGCCATCCCCTGCCCTCCGCCCGCGTGCTCACCGACCTGGGCCGGCAGATCTTCTTCGACGCCTCGCTCTCGGCCTCGGGCCGTATGTCCTGTGCGAGCTGCCACGACCCGGCCCATGCCTACGGGCCGCCCAACACCCTGTCCGTGCAGCTGGGTGGCCCCGCACTGGACCGGCCCGGCCCGCGTGCGACGCCCGCGCTGCGCTACCTGGAGACGCTCGCGCCCTTCACCGAGCACCACCACGACAACGACGGCGACGACAGCATCGACGCCGGCCCGACCGGCGGCCACATGTGGGACGGGCGCGCCGGCTCCGCGCACGCGCAGGCGGGCATGCCGCTGCTGTCGCCCGACGAGATGGCCAACGCCTCGGTGGACGACGTGGCCCGCAAGCTCGCCGCGAGCGGCTATGCGGCGCAGATGCGCGAGGCCTTCGGCACCGATGTGTTCGACAGGCCCCGGACCGCCTTTGCTGCGGCAGGCCTCGCGCTGGAAACCTTCCAGCAGTCGCCGAAAGACTTCTATCCCTTCAGCAGCAAGTACGACGCCGTGCTGCGCGGGCAGGCGAAGTTGTCGGCCGCCGAAGCGCGCGGCCTCGCGGCCTTCAACGACGAGCGCCGCGGCAACTGCGCGGCCTGCCACATCAGCAGCGTGACGGCCGATGGCGCGTTCCCGCTCTTCACCGACTTCGGGCACGTCGCGCTGGGCGTGCCGCGCAACCGCCAGCTGCCGGCCAACGCCGATCCCGCGCACCATGACCTGGGCCTGTGCGGCCCGCTGCGCACAGACCTCGCCGACCACCCGGAGTACTGCGGCCTATTTCGCACCCCCACGCTGCGCAACGTGGCGCTGCGCGGCGCCTTTTTCCACAACGGTCGCTTCCATTCGCTCGAGGAGGTGGTGCGCTTCTATGCGCAGCGCGACACGCGCTCCGAGCGCTGGTACCCGCGCGACGCCAGGGGCCGGGTGCAGAGGTTCGACGACCTGCCGGCCGCCTACCACGACAACGTCAACGTGGAGCCGCCCTTCGGCGGCGAACCGGGCGGCAAGCCGTCGCTGAGCGATGCCGAGGTGCGTGACATCGTGGCCTTCCTGAAGACGCTGACGGACGCCGACCTGCTGCCCACGTCCGGCGCGCCGCCCCGGCGCCCCTGAGCGGGCCGGTGCTCACGCCCCAAAGCGCCGCGGATCGAAGGGGGCCAGCGCCGGCCAGGCGCGGCCTTCGGTCAGCAGCCGCGCCACCCACAGGCCGGTGCGCGCCGAGGCGCCCAGCCCCACGTGGCCGTGGCCGAAGGCGAGCACGACGTCCTCGCTGGCGCGCGACAGGCCGATGCACGGCAGCCCGTCGGGCAGGCTCGGGCGGTGGCCCAGCCACTGGCGCACCTCGACCGCATCGGCCTGCGCCGCGAGCGCCGGAAACATGCGCAGCAGGTGCCGCCGCAGGATCTCGGCGCGGCGCCAGTCGGGCGCGGCGGCCAGGCCGGCGATCTCGACCTGGCCCGCGGCGCGCAGGCCGTCACGCATGGCGTGCACGATGAGCTTGCCGTCGGCCGCCATCATGGGCGTGCGCGGTCCGGCGGCGGCGCCTTGCAGCATCACGTGGTAGCCGCGCTCGGACTCCAGCGGCACCGGCGTGCCGGCGGCCGCGGCCAGCGCGGCCGAACGCGCGCCCGCCGCGATCACGGCGGCGTCGGCCGCGATCTCGCCGCGCTGGGTCCGCACGGCGCGCAGGCGGCCGGCTTCGATGCGCAAGCCGGTGGCGCGGCCCGCGTGCCACTCGGCACCGAGCACCGACGCATGCCGTGCCAGCGCCGCCACGTAGGCGCCGGGCTGGCGGCAGTGGCCCGCTTCGGGTACGTGGATGCCCAGCGTGTAGCCGGCATCCAGCGCGGGCTCGCGGGCACGCAGCATCGCGGCGTTCCATTCCTCCCACCGCACGCCGGTTCGCGCCCGCACGCGCCAGGCCAGCGCCTCGCCCTCGAATTCCTCGCGCGAGCGGTACACATGCAACAGGCCACGCTGCTCGATCAGCTCGGGCACGCCCGCCGCCGCGGCCAGTCGCGCATGCAGCGCGGGCGCATCGACGAGCAAGGTGCGCAGCGCGTCGGCGGTGGCTTGCACGCGGGCCTCCGTGCGGCCCGAGGCGAGGTAGCGCAGCAGCCAGGGCAAGGCGCGCGGCAGATAGGTCCAGCGCACCGCCAGCGGCCCGAGCGGATCGGCCAGCCAGCCCGGCACCTTGCGCCAGGCGCCGGGCAAGGCGGGTGGCACCACCGAGTGCGAGGACAGCCAGCCGGCGTTGCCATAGCTTGTGGCCTGTTCGCCACCGGGTTCGCCGGGCTCGACCACGGTCACCCGCAGGCCGGCGCGCAGGGCCTCGATCGCGCTCGCGCAGCCGATCGCGCCGGCACCGATCACCACCACGTGGCGACGCGCATTCATCTGTCCATCCACGGTCATGCGGGGATCGTAAGGGCCTCGCCCCTGCCGCGGACACGCCGAGTGCAATCGGACCGCAGCCCCCGTCCGGCGGGCACGGCGGGCAAATTCATCACATTCGTTACCAATTCCACGGCATCTGCCACGAACAGGAAAGGCGGATGCAAAGCGTCACGAGCACCAGGGCTCGGATGGCGGAAGCCGCGCCTATGATGCCGCCCGATGTCCCACGCACCTGCCCGCTCCCCGCGCTCGCTGCACAGCGACGGCGCCATCACCGACATCGCCGGCATCGAGGTCGGCCACTTCACCGACGAGCGGCGGCCCAGCGGCTGCACCGTGGTCCTCGCGCGTGAAGGCGCGGTGGGCGGCGTCGACGTACGCGGCGCGGCGCCCGGCACGCGCGAGACCGACCTGCTCGCCCCCGGCAACTTCGTGCAGCAGGTGCATGCGATCGTGCTCGCGGGCGGCAGCGCCTGGGGCCTGGCCGCGGCGGACGGCGCGGTGCGCTGGCTGGAGGAGCGCGGCGTGGGCCTCGACGTGCGCTACGGCACGCTGCCGATCGTGCCCGCCGCCGTGCTCTTCGACCTGCCGCTGAGCCATGCCGACGGCGCGCGCGTGCGGCCCGATGCGGCCGCCGGTTACGCGGCCTGCGAGGCCGCATCACGCGAGGCGCCGGCCGAAGGCAACGTGGGCGCCGGCGCGGGCGCGCTGGTGGGCAAGCTCTTCGGCGCGCAGCACGCGATGAAGGGCGGCATCGGCACCGCGTCGGTCACGGTGGGCGGCGTCACCGTCGGCGCGCTGATCGCCTGCAACGCGCTGGGCGACGTGGTCGACCCCGACACCGGCGCGGTGCTGGCCGGTGCGCGCACCGACGACGGCCGCGCGCTGCGCGACACGCGGCGCTCGCTGCTGCGCGGCGAGCTGCCGCAGCCGCTGCTGGCCGGCACCAACACCACCATCGGCGTGGTCGCCACCGACGCGGTGCTGACCAAGGTGCAGGCCAACCGCCTGGCCGCGGTGGCGCACGACGGCCTGGCCCGCGCCATCAACCCGGTGCACACCATGAGCGACGGCGACACGCTGTTCGCATTGGCCACCGGCCGCGTGCCGCTGCAGGGCGACGCCCCCGGCATGACGGTGCTCTCGACCATGGCCGCCGAGGTGGTGGCACGCGCGACGGTGCGCGCCGTGCGCGCGGCGCGCACGGTGCAGGTGGGCGACTGGCGCGTGCCGGCGATGAACGACCTCGGGGGCGCGCCATGAAGCTCGGGCTGCCGCGCCCCGTGAAGCTGGTGCTGCTGGCCATCCGCGACCTGATCGCCTCGGCCGGTCCGGTGGTGTTCATCGTCATCGGCGTGCTGGTGGCGGCCTACATCTGGCTCGACCCGCAGCCGCCGAAGAAGGTGTCGCTGGCCACGGGGCCGGCCGGCAGTGCGTATGCCGAGTTCGGCAAGCGCTATGCCGATGCGTTGAAGGCCAACGGCATCGAGGTGGAGCTCAAGCCCACCAGCGGCTCGCTCGACAACCTGCGACTGCTGCGCGAGGGCCAGGCCGACGTGGGATTCGTGCGCGGCGGCGCGGCCGACCCGGCGGCCGACGAGGAGGCCGGCCTCAGCTCGCTGGGCGCCCTGTTCTTCGAGCCGCTGTGGATCTTCTATCGCACCGATGCACTGCCCGTGCCCGCGCCCGATCCGAAGGCGCCGAAGCGGCGCCGCGGCGAGCCGCCGCCCGAACCGCCCACGCCCGCGCCCATCACCTCGCTGGCGCAGTTGGAAGGGCTGCGCGTGAACGTCGACAAGCCCGGCAGCGGCGTGCCGGAGATCATGGAGAAGATGTTCGCCGCCAACCGGCTCGACGCGTCGAAGCTCAAGCTCTCGCAGCTCGAACAGGCGCCCGCGACCGAGGCGCTGGAGGCCGGCCTGCTCGACGCCGTGGTGCTGGCCTCGGCACCGCAGTCGCCGCTGGTGCAGCGCCTGCTGCGCACGCCGGGCATCGCGCTGGTGGACCTGAGCCAGGTCGATGCGTACACGCGCATCTTTCCCTTCTTCTCGTCGGTGAGCCTGCCGCGCGGCATCGTGGACCTGGCCGGCGACGTGCCGACGCACGACGTGGCCATGCTCGCGGCGACCACCTCGCTGGTCACGCGCGAGGCCACGCACCCCGCGCTGCGCCAGCTCTTCGCGCAGGCGGCACAGACCATCCATGGCGGCGCGCACTGGTTCAACCGTGCGCGCGAGTTTCCCAACACCCGCACCAGCGAGCTGCCGGTGAGCGCCGAGGGCGACCGTGCCATCAACGGCACGCCGGCCTTCTGGCAGCGCTATTTGCCCTTCTGGGCCAGCAACCTCATCGAGCGCATGTGGCTGGTGATCGGCGGCCTGATCGTGCTGCTGCTGCCGCTGTCGCGGATCGTGCCGCCGCTCTACACCTTCCGCGTGCGGCGGCGCGTGTTCCGCTGGTACGCGCGGCTGCGCGAGATCGAGGCCAAGGTGGCCTCGGGCGAAGGCGATCGCAACGAGCTGCTCGACGAGCTGGACGAGCTCGACCGCGTCGCCAACCGGGTGACGGTGCCGCTGTCGTACGCCGAGGAGCTCTACGCGCTGCGCAACAACATCCACGCGGTGCGCAAGCGGCTGCTGGCGGCGCGGCCGGCAGGCACAGGCGTCGATGCCCGAGTGGCAACGGCATCCGTGATCGCCCGATCCTAGGCAGGCGCCGCCCCGGCGTGGCGCCCTCACCCGCCGCCCGGAGGGACGCGGATGCCCTCGGTGATGCGCCGCTCGGCGCGCTCCAGTGCGCACGCGGCCCCCTCGGCGATGTGGCGCAGCCGTCCCCCCATCGCCATCACGAGGCGCCGCAGGCCGGTCGCGCAAGTGGGCGCCGTCGTGGGCACCTGCGCGCCGGCGGCGTCGACCGGGAACACGCGGGACACCGGCAAGCGCTCAGTCGGTGAGGCGAGGCGCGCTGCCGCTGGCGATGCGCTGGCAGGCAAGGAGCGAGAAGGAAGGTCTGGTTGCATGGGACAGCCATGCTCTTGCGCGACCAGACTTCTGTAAAGTTGAATTCAATGACTTCCATCGTCACGATTTCTGATGCGTAACCTCAATCTCGACCAAGTCCAGACGCTCGTCGCCATCGCGGACCTGGGCACCTTCGCCGCTGCGGCGCAGGCATTGCATCTCGCCCCGCCCACGGTGAGCCTGCACATCAAGGAACTGGAGTCGCGCATGTCGGCCGCGCTCGTCCTGCGGGGCCGGCGGCATGCCGCGTTGACGCCGGCCGGCGAGGCGCTGGTCGAGGAAGGACGCAAGCTCCTGTCCGCCGGGGACGAGCTCGTGGACCGGGTGCAACGCCGCGCAAGCGGGCGTGAGGCTCGGGTGAGGATCGGGGTGTCGGCGGGCGTCAGCACGCGCCTGCTGCCCTTGATGCTCGAGTCGCTGGCGCAACGGCACGCCGGTGTGGAGGTCAAGCTGGAAGCGGTGGGCTCGGCCGAATCCATGCTGCGGCTGCAGGCCGGCTCGCTGGACATCGCCATCGTGGCCAGCCCCCAGCCTGCCACGGCCCAGGTCCGGGTGGTCCCATGGCGCAACGATCCGATGGTCGCATTGCTCCCGGCCTCATGGGACGCGCCCCAGGACGTCACGCCCGAGTGGCTGGCCAGCCGCCGCTGGGCGTCTTTCGGGCCGGCCACGCAGATGCACGGCCTCGTCGCCGCCTGGTTCGGGCAGGCAGGCTTCCACCCGCGGCCCTTCCTGACGATGAGCTACCCGGGCGCCCTCAAGAGCCTGGCCCTGGCCAGCCAGAGTGCCGCCATCCTGCCGCTCGAAGAGGTGGCCGAGCACCAGGACACGCCCGGCGTGCAGGTCCGCCATCTCTCCCCGCCGCTGATGCGCCCCATGGCCGTGGCCTCCCGCGCATCGCCGGCAGCAGGCTCGGCCGTGTCCAGCGTGTTGGCCGTGCTGGCCGAGTTCGCCGACTGACAACAAGGGGCGAATACGTCTGCAGCGCCCGTCCTGCCTGCGCGCGCCGCTACGAAATCGATAGCAAACGGGAAAAGTACGCGGCTCAGCGCTCCAGCCGCAGCAGCTTGCCGTTGGCGCCATCGGTGAGCAGGTACAGCCAGCCGTCCGGGCCCTGGCGCACGTCGCGGATGCGCTCGCCGCGCCCGGCCAGCAGGCGCTCGCGCGCAACCACCGCGCTGCCGCTGAGCGTGAGGCGCCACAGGGCCGCGCCGGCCAGCGCGCCGCTGAACAGGCTGCCCTGCCACTCCGGCATCTTGTCGCCGGTGTAGAAGGCCAGCCCGCTGGGCGCGATCGACGACTTCTGGGTGCCCGGCGTCCAGGCCGAGCCGTCGATCGTCTCCCAGTAGGTGGCGGGCTGCTCCATGCCCGCCTTGGCCGTGCCCTCGCCGATCTGCGTGGTCGTGCCGTACTCCTGGCCCCAGCTGATGACGGGCCAGCCGTAGTTCAGGCCCGGCAGCGTGCGGTTGACCTCGTCGCCGCCCTGCGGCCCGTGCTCGCTGGTCCACAGTTCGCCGGTGGTCGGATGCAGCGTCGCGCCCTGCGGGTTGCGGTGGCCGTAGCTCCAGAATTCGGGCTGTGCGCCGGCCACGCTCCACGTGGGGTTGCCGGGCGCAGGCGCACCGTCGGTGGTGATGCGCGCCACCTTGCCGTTGCCGCGCGTGAGGTCCTGCGCGAAGCCGCGCTGGCTGTCGATCTGGCGCTCGCCCATCGTCACGAAGAGCGCGCCGCCGCGGTCGAACACCAGGCGCGAGCCATAGTGGCCGCTGCTGCCCGTGACCTTCGGCGTCTGCCGGTAGATGACGGTGACGTTGGACAGGGTGCGCGTGGCCAGGTCGATTTCCGCCCGCCCGACCGCGGTGCCGTTGGCGCCGCTGCCGTCGCGCTCGGAGAAGCTGAAATAGATGCGCCGGTTGCTGGCGAAGGCCGGGTCGAGCGCGACATCGAGCAGGCCGCCCTGCCCGCCCGTGTCGACGGCGGGCACGCAGCACACCGCGTCGGACCCGCCGTTGACCGCGCTGCCGTCTGCATTGCGCAGGCGCAGCTGGCCGCCGCGCTGGGTGACGAGCATGCGGCCATCGGGCAGGAAGGCCAGGCTCCACGGGTTGACCAGATCGGTGGCCAGCTCGACCACCTTGAGGGGACCGGGCGCGGGCGCGGGCGCGGGCGCAGGTGCCGGAGCGGGTGCCGGCGACGGTGCGGGCGCGGGTGAGGGCGCAGGGCTTGGTGCCGGTGCCGGCGCGCCTGGCAGCGCCGCGATCGGAAACCCGCCGCCGCCGCCTCCGCCCCCGCCGCCGCAACCGGCGACCAGCAGGACGAGGCTCCAGCCCCAGGGACGCGCAGCGGCAAGGGTCATGCGGTTCTCCGTCGTAGATCGGCTGCAGTGTGTGCGCGGCGCCCTTCGCTGCCAAGGGCGAGGCCGCAACTCGCGGCGCTGTCCTGCACGGCCGCCAGCACGGGTCGCGGCCAAAGAAAAAAGGCCCGTCGTCGACGGGCCTTGCACGGGCAGCGCGCGGTGCGCGGCTTGCTTACTTCAGTGCCTTGAAGCGCACGCGCTTGGGCTTGGCGCCCTCCTCGCCCAGGCGCTTCTTCTTGTCGGCCTCGTACTCCTGGTAGTTGCCATCGAAGAAGACCCACTGCGAATCGCCTTCGGCCGCCAGGATGTGGGTGGCGATGCGGTCGAGGAACCAGCGGTCGTGGCTGATGACCAGCACGGTGCCGGCGTACTCGAGCAGCGCGTCTTCCAGCGCGCGCAGGGTTTCCACGTCGAGGTCGTTCGACGGTTCGTCCAGCAGCAGCACGTTGCCGCCCTGGATCAGCGTCTTGGCCAGGTGCAGGCGGCCGCGTTCGCCGCCCGAGAGGCTGCCGACCTTCTTCTGCTGGTCCTGGCCGTTGAAGTTGAAGCGGCCGGCGTAGGCGCGGCTGGCCATCTGGAACTTGCCGACGTTGATGATGTCCAGGCCGCCGGAGATGTCTTCCCACACGGTCTTGTCGTCGGACAGCGCATCGCGCGACTGGTCGACGTAGGCCATCTTCACTGTCTGGCCGATGACGACCTCGCCCGAATCGGGCTGCTCGCGGCCCGCGATCAGCTTGAACAGCGTCGACTTGCCGGCGCCGTTCGGGCCGATGATGCCGACGATGGCGCCGGCCGGGATGTTCATCGACAGGTTGTCGATCAGCACGCGGTCGCCGAAGCTCTTGCTGACGCCCTTGAACTCGATGACCTGGCTGCCCAGGCGGTCGGCCACGGGGATGAAGATCTCCTGCGTCTCGTTGCGCTGCTGGTATTCGTAGTCGCTCAGTTCCTCGAAGCGGGCGATGCGCGCCTTGCTCTTGGCCTGGCGGCCCTTGGCGTTCTGGCGCACCCACTCGAGTTCCTTCTTCAGGGCCTTGGCGCGGGCCTCTTCACCCTTCTGCTCGGCCTCCAGGCGGTTCTGCTTCTGCAGCAGCCACTCGGTGTAGTTGCCCTTGTAGGGAATGCCGCGGCCACGGTCCAGTTCCAGGATCCACTCGGCGGCGTTGTCGAGGAAGTAGCGGTCGTGGGTGATGGCCACCACGGTGCCGGTGAAGCGCTGCAGGAAGATTTCCAGCCACTCGACCGATTCGGCGTCCAGGTGGTTGGTGGGTTCGTCGAGCAGCAGCATGTCGGGCTTGGACAGCAGCAGCTTGCAGAGGGCCACGCGGCGCTTCTCGCCGCCCGAGAGCAGGCCGATCTTGGCGTCCCACGGGGGCAGGCGCAGCGCGTCGGCAGCGATCTCGATCTGGTGCTCCGAATCGGTGCCGGCAGCGGCGATCACGGCCTCGAGCTGGCCCTGTTCGGCCGCGAGCGCGTCGAAGTCGGCATCGGGCTCGGCATAGGCGGCGTAGATTTCCTCGAGGCGCTTCTTGGCGTCGTTGACCTCGCCCATCGCCTCGTCGATGGCGTCGCGCACGGTGTGCTCGGGGTCGAGCTTGGGCTCCTGCTCCAGGTAGCCGATCGACAGGCCGGCCATCGGGATGGCCTCGCCCTCGATCTCCTTGTCAACGCCGGCCATGATCTTGAGCAGCGAGGACTTGCCCGAACCGTTGAGGCCGAGCACGCCGATCTTGGCGCCGGGGAAGAAGGACAGCGAGATGTCTTTCAAGATCTGCCGCTTGGGCGGCACGGTCTTGGAGACGCGGTTCATGGTGTAGACGTACTGGGCCATGTGTTTTCCAGGTTTCGAAGGATTCGATACGGCGCGATCTCAGGCGCCGGCGCCGGCCATCAGGTCGACGAAGGGTTTGCGAGCCTTCCAACGGTAGGCGCCGAAGTCGCGCTTGTCGGTGGTGAGGATGCGGCCGTGGTTCAGGTGTTCGGCCAGCAGCAAGAGCGATGCGTCGGCCAGGTCCATCGGCAGTTTGCGGTATTGGGCCATGAGTTGCGCCATGCGCTGGCCGGCCGCCTGCGGGATGTCCCAGACGTGGATGCTACCCTCCCCGACCTCCGCCACGAAAGCGGTGGCGGCATCCTGGCCCAGGCGGGCCTGCAGAAGGTAGGTGGTTTCGGTGACCACGGGCCAGGTGGTGATCCAGCCTTCGGCCACGCTGGGCAGGAAGCCGACGGCACGCGCGTGGTGGGCATCCGAGGCGTCGAGGCAGGCGTAGAAGAAGCCCGAATCCACGATGATCAAGGCGCCACCTTGCGCGCCAGGTGCTCGGCCACGACCTCCTTGACCCGTGCCGAGGTGTCTGCCCGGCCGCTGCGGTAGCGGCCCACCAGGGGCGCGAGGTGGCGCAGCACGGGCGCCTGTTGCGCACGTTGGGCCTGGTAGTAGTGCGCCAGACTGGCGCGCACGACCTCGCTGACACCCAGGCCGGTGGTCGCCGTCAGGTACTCCAGCTGCGCGGTGGCGTGGGCATCGAGCCGCGCATTGATGCGCGATTCGGTGGCCGAAGCGGGGGAGTTCTTCATGTATGCCATTGTATGACAATTGCGTCTGACGAGCTTGCCGCCCCGCCGGTGGCCGATCGTGCGACAATCGCGACGTTGCCGGGCGCAGTTACCCGCAACACCGGCTTCCTGCCGGGGACGACGGAAACCCTTCCTGGCTCCCACTCTCCCTCGATTGCATCAGCCTTTGACTGGCCCGGCCGCTCCCAGCGAGCGCACCGCGGCAGGCCGATACCCAAAGAACACCGCGCCGTGCAAGGCGCTCTTTCATCTCAATGAACTTCGACGAACTGAAGCTGGCTCCGGCCATCCTCAAGGCCGTGCGCGAGCAGGGCTACGAAACCCCCACCCCCATCCAGGCCCAGGCGATTCCCGCCGTGCTCGAGGGCCATGACCTCCTCGCCGGCGCCCAGACCGGCACCGGCAAGACCGCCGCCTTCACCCTGCCCCTGCTGCACAAGCTGTCCAAGGGCGAGGGCAGGACCAACAAGTTCGGCAAGGACGGCATCGCCGCCCTGGTGCTGACGCCCACGCGCGAACTTGCCGCCCAGGTCGAGGAATCCGTGCGCACCTACGGCAAGTACCTGCCCCTGTCGTCCACCGTCATCTTCGGCGGCGTGGGCATGAACCCGCAGATCGACCGCATCAAGAAGGGCGTGGACATCCTGGTGGCCACCCCCGGCCGCCTGCTCGACCTGCAGCAGCAGGGCAACCTGGACCTCTCCACCGTCGAGATCCTGGTGCTGGACGAAGCCGACCGCATGCTGGACATGGGCTTCATCCACGACGTGAAGAAGATCCTGGCCCTGCTGCCCGACGACAAGCAGAGCCTGCTGTTCTCGGCCACCTTCAGCGACGAGATCCGCGACCTGGCCAACGGCCTGTTGCGCAACCCGCAGAGCATCCAGGTCACGCCGCGCAACACCACCGTACAGCGCATCACGCAGGTGGTGCACCCGGTGGGCCGCGCGAAGAAGAAGCAGCTGCTGGCGCACATCATCCAGGAGCACGACTGGAGCCAGGTGCTGGTGTTCACCCGCACCAAGTTCGGCGCCAACCACGTGGCCGAGTTCCTGGCCAAGAACGGCGTCACCGCGATGGCGCTGCACGGCAACAAGAGCCAGAGCGCCCGCACCCAGGCGCTGGCCGGCTTCAAGAGCGGCGAGATCCGCGCCCTGGTGGCGACCGACATCGCCGCCCGCGGCATCGACATCGACGACCTGCCGCACGTGGTGAACTACGAGATCCCCAACGTGCCCGAGGACTACGTCCACCGCATCGGCCGCACGGGCCGTGCCGGCAAGGAAGGCCAGGCGGTGAGCCTGGTCTGCCTGGACGAGGAAGGCTTCATGCAGGAGATCGAGCGCTTCACCAAGCAGCAGATCCCCTCGCAGGTCATCGAGGGCTTCGGCCCCGACGAGGGCGAGATCGCCGAGCCGATCGCCATGGGTCGCCAGACCCTGTGGGGCGGCGCCGGCCGCCCGCCGAGCCGCGACGTCATGGCGGCTGCCGCCAAGGCCGCGCGCCAGGAAATGATGACCCGCATCCGCGAGAACAAGGCCGGCCAGGCGCCTCGTAAGGCCAATGGCGGTGGCAACAACAACGGTGGCGGCAACAACAACGGCGGCAACCGTGGCCAGGGCGGCCAGCGCCCGCCGCGCGACGCCCAGCGTGACGGCCAGCCGCCGCGCCAGCATGCGCCCAAGCGCCACCACCCGAATCCCGCCCAGCCGCATGCGCTGTACGAGGACCGCCCCGAGCGCCAGCCCAAGCACTACGGCAATTCCACCAGCCCCTCGCACGCCGACATGGTGGCGCACCGGCGTGCCGACAGCGTTGGCGGTGCTGCCGGCCAACCCGATCCGCTGCGCACCAGCGTCGACAGCTATGGCGGCGGCAAGCGCCGCGGCGGCGGTGGCTACGGCGGAGGCGGCAGCAACTACGGCGGCGGCGGTGGCAAGCGCCGCGGCGGTGGCGGTGGTGGCGGCAACTACGGCGGCGGTGGCGGCCGCCGCGGCGGCTATTGAGCACGACGCGCACCGCGTCCAGATACGGGCCATGTCCTTCGGGGCATGGCCTTTTTCTTGGCTGCGCTCAGCGGTCCAAGTCGCGCACCAGGCCCTTCATCTGGTCGATTTCCTTGCGCTGCGTGGCGATGATGCCGTCGGCCAGGCGCCGCACGCGCGGGTCGGACAGATGGGCCCGCTCGCTGGTGAGTATGGCGATCGAATGGTGCGGGATCATGCCCTTCATCCACGCCACGTCGGCGATGGTGGCCTGGCTGCGCACCAGCCACAGGGCCAGCGCGAACACCACGGCGCTGCCGGCCAGGATCGCGACGTTGACACCGCGCCTCGGATGCATGTGCCACATGAAGCCCATCATCACGAAGGCCATGGCGGCGCCCATCAGCAGGGCATGTAGGCGCGGGTCTCGCTGAAGAAGACATGGTCGATCGAATAGGTGTTCAGATACATGAGCCCGAACATCAGAACGGTCGAGCAAGCGGTCATGGCGGCAAAGCGGGCATAGGCGGGCATGGCTTCATCCGGGAGAGACAGTGATCCGTGACTTGTAGACCTGTCTGCTGCACCACGACGTAGGACGCCCCTTGCGACGTCGTGGCTTCGACGCCGACACCGAGGTTGGCGACCGGACGATCGCTCCTACAGAACGCGCGCTGCCGGCCTACTGCAATCGCGCGGCGCCTGCCTAGTGTCGATCCAACGCCCTTGGAGCGCATCATGCATCGACACGCCACTCCCATTGCTCGCGGTTGCATAGCGCCGCGCGCGGAGGTCGCGCACGCGATCGTGCGCCGCCCCCGGCCATGAACGTCAGCGAATTCGTCTGGCAGCGCCTGGCGCAGTGGGGCCTGCACCGCGCCTACGGCTATCCGGGCGACGGCGCGGGCGGGCTGGACGTGGCCCTCGAGCGTTCGAAGGCGATGTCCTTCGTGCAGGCGCGGCACGAGGAGATGGCGGCCTTCATGGCCTGTGCGCACGCCAAGTTCACCGGCGAGGTGGGCCTGTGCTTCGCGACCTCGGGCCCGGGTGCGGTGCACCTGCTCAACGGGCTGTACGACGCCCGCATGGACCATGTGCCGGTGGTGGCGCTGGTCGGCCAGCAGCCGCGTTCCGCCATCGGGGCCAGCTTTCAGCAGGAGGTCGACCTGGCCGCCCTCTTCAAGGACGTGGCGTCGGAGTTCGTGGGCACGGCCACTTCGCCCGCCCAGGTGCGCCACCTGATCGACCGCGCCGTGCGCATCGCGGCAGCCCGCCGCACCGTCACCTGCGTGGTGCTGCCGCACGACGTGCAGCAGATGCCCTACGAGGACCCGCCGGTCGCCCACGGCAGCACGCACACCGGCGTCGGCCACGCGCGCAGTGCGGGGCTGCCCGACGAGCAGGCGCTGATCGAGGCGGCCGCCGTGCTCAACGCCGGCCAGCGCGTGGCGATGCTGGTCGGCGCCGGCGCGCTGGGCGCGACCGACCTGCTCATCGACGTGGCCGACACGCTGCAGGCCGGCTGCGCCAAGGCCCTGCTGGGCAAGGCGGCGCTGCCGGACGAGCTGCCCTGGGTGACCGGCTCCATCGGCCTGCTGGGCACCGAGCCGAGCTGGGAGCTGATGCAGTCGTGCGACACGCTGCTGATGGTCGGCACGTCCTTCCCCTACAGCGAATTCCTGCCCAAGCCCGGGTCGGCACGCGCGGTGCAGATCGACGTCGACCCGGCCGCGCTGAGCCTGCGCTACCCGACCGAGGTCAACCTGCTCGGCGCGGCGGTGCCCACGCTGCGTGCCTTGTCGGCGCTGCTGGTGCCGCGTGCGCGCAGTACCTGGCGCGAAGGGATCGAGCGCCAGGTCGCCGCCTGGTGGCGCACCTTGGAGGCCCGCGCGATGCAGCCGGCCGACCCGCTCAATCCGCAGCGCGTGCTGTGGGAGCTCTCGCCGCGCCTGCCCGACCGCAGCATCCTGACGGGCGACGCCGGCACTGTGGCGAACTGGTACGCCCGCGACGTGCGCCTGCGGCGCGGCATGATGGGCTCGCTGTCGGGCACGCTGGCTTCCATGGGCTCGGCCACGCCCTATGCGGTGGCCGCCAAGATGGCCTTCCCGGACCGGCCCGTGATCGCGCTGATCGGCGACGGCGCCATGCAGATGAACGGGCTGGGCGAGCTGATCACCATCGCCAAATACTGGCGCGAATGGGCCAGCCCGACCCTGGTGGTGATGGTGCTCAACAACCAGGACCTGGCGCAGGTGACCTGGGAAGAGCGCATCCAGATGGGCGAAGGCAAGACCCTGAGCACGCAGCAGCTGCCCGACGTGCCCTACCACCGCTTCGCCGAGCTGCTGGGCCTGCGGGGCCTGTACGTGAGTTCGCCGGAGCAGGTCGGCCCGGCCTGGGACGAGGCGCTGCACGCCGACCGGCCGGTGGTGCTGGAATGCCGCACCGACCCGAACGTGCCGCCGCTGCCACCGCACATCACGCCCGAGCAGGCGCGCAACTTCCTGGGCATGGCGCGCACCGAGCTCGAGCTCGGGTCGGTGCTGGTGAACAGCGCGCGGCAGCTCTTCGCCTCCTTCCTGGGACGACGCCGGTAGGCCTGCGCGGCGCGGTAGATTGCGGGCATGCAAGACATCCCGCCGAATTTCGCGACCCTGTTCGTGGCCACCTGCAACGTCCTCAACCTGGCCCGGCCGCAGCGCGTCTTCTATGCCAACCAGGACCCGTACGACCCGCGCGACTATCAGCGCAAGGTGAGCTGGCTGGGCGAGCGCTTCCGCGCGCTCAACGCCGACGTGCTGGCCGTGCAGGAGGTGTGGGACGACACCGCCCTGAAGGACGCGCTGCTCGCCAGCGGCCTGCGCTACGACACCATCGCGGTGCCCGGCGCCGAGAGCACGCCGCCGGCCCAGGGCGCGCAGGGCACGCCGCGCGTGGGCATCGCGACGCGGCTGCGGGTGGACGGCATCGAGTCCTTCGTCGACTTTCCGGACGGCATCGCGGTCGACGTGCCCGGGCTGGGCCCGCACACGCGCTTCGAGCGCCCGCCCCTGCTTGCGCGTCTGCGCATGAAGCACGGCCAGCCGGTGAACGTGCTGACGGTGCACCTCAAGTCCAAACGGCCGAAGTTCCTGCTCGACGCGGCCGGCCAGTCACTGGAGGACCGCGACGACCGCAAGGTGGCGGCGCGCGCCTCGCTGCGCTCGCTGCTCATGCGCGGCGCCGAGGCCGCGGCACTGCGCTGCATCGTGATCGACCTGCTGCGTGGCAGCCAGGTGCCGCTGGTGGTGATGGGCGACTTCAACGACCACCCGCACAGCGTGACCACGCAGCTGGTGGCCGCCACCTCGGACGCCGTCTACGACAAGTCGGCGCGCGACGTGGCCCTGTTCAATGCCTACGAGATGCAGGGCGAGTCGGCGCTGAAGAAGGACGTGGCGTATTCGCACGTGCACCAGGGCTTCCCGGAGATCCTGGACCAGGTCTTCGTGAGCGAGGAGTTCATGGCCGGCTCGCCGAGGAGCCTGGGCGACGTGCGGCGGGTGGACTACTTCAACGACCACCTGCACGAGGGCCGCGACCGAACGCGCTCGGACCACGGCTTCGTGCGTGCGCTGCTGCGGTTGCGGATCGGCTGAGCGGGCAGCTGTCGACCCGAGGGCATCACGCCTCGGACACGCGCACCGTGGCGTCCGCACGCTTGTGCAGGTCGGGCAGCAGTTCGAGCCCCAGGCCCGGCTTGTCGTTGAGCCGGATCATGCCCTTCTCGACGATCGGCAGTTCGGTCACCAGTTCCTTGTACCAGCCGGTGAAGAAGGCGCGCACGCTCTCCTGGATGAGCGCGTTGGGCGCGTGCAGGCTGAGGTGCGTGGAGGCAGCCCATACCACCGGGCCGGTGCAGTCGTGCGGCGCCACCGGCAGTTGCCAGGCGTCGGCCATGGCGGCGATCTTGCGCGCTTCGGTCAGGCCGCCGCACCAGCTCAGGTCGAGCATGGCCACGCCAGCGACACCCGTCTGCAGGTAGTCCTTGAAGCCCCACTTGTAGCTGAGCGTCTCGCTCGCGCAGATCAGCGCCTTGCAGTCGACGGCATACTGACGGAGCAGGTCGAGGCTGTCCATGCGGATCGCGTCCTCGTGCCAGAAAGTGTCGAACTCCTGCAGGGCGCGCGCGATCTTCTGCGCCATCGGCAGCCGCCACAGGCTGTGGAACTCGACCATGATGTCCATCTGCCGCCCCACGGCCGAACGGATCTTGCGGAAAGGCTCCAGCGCCGTGTCGAGATCGGCGTTGCTGATGTACTGGCCGTGGCTCCTCTCGGCCGCCGGGTCGAAGGGCCAGATCTTCATGGCCGTGATGCCTTCGGACAGCAGCGACTCGGCCAGCTCGTCGGCATGGTGCAGGAAGCCCTGCAGGTCCTCGTACGGCCCGGCGTTGTTCCCGAGCCCCCAGTTTGACGTGTTCTGGTTGGCCGTGCTGCGCACGTACTGGTAGCCGGCGCAGGTGTTGTAGATGCGGATGGCGTCGCGGCTCTTGCCGCCCAGCGCGGTGTGCACCGGCATGCTGGCGGCCTTGCCGAACAGGTCCCACAGGGCGATGTCGACGGCCGAGTTGCCGCGCGTCTCGACGCCGGACCCGCGCCAGCCCAGGTAGCCCGTCAGGTCGCGGTTGCGCGCCTCGATCGCCAGCGGGTCGGCGCCCAGCAGCTTGGGCGCGGCCCACTCGTGCAGGTAGGCCTCGACGGCCGCGGCGCCCATGAAGGTCTCGCCCAGCCCCACCAGGCCTTCGTCGGTGTGCAGGCGCACCCACAGGATGTTGGGGAACTCGCCCAGGCGGACGGTTTCGACTTGCGTGATCTTCATGCGTGGCTGCTCCCGCGACGAAACGGAAAAGGCCGCGCCCTGGAGCGCGGCCCGTGGGTGGGCGCGATCAGCCGCCGCGCGCCTTCTTCAGCGCATCCATCACCACGTTGACGGCCTCGGCACCGATGGTCGGGATGTTCTTGTCGTAGACCGGCTTGACCTTGTCGAACATGCGCTTCTGCTCGGCCGGGCTCACCTCGTTCACGGCCATGGTCTTCTTCAGGTTCTCCAGCGACTTGGCGTTGAGCGCACGGTTGGCCTCGCGCTCCACCTTGCGGCCCTCGATCGCGGCCTCGCGCAGCACCGCCTGCTCCTCGGGCTTGAGCTGGTCCCACAGCTTCTTGCTGTAGAGGATCAGGAAGGGCGTGTAGGCGTGGCGCGTCACGCTCAGGTACTTCTGCACCTCGCTGAACTTCGAGGTCTCGATGGTCACGAAGGGGTTCTCCTGGCCGTCGATGGTGCGGGTCTCCAGTGCGGTGAACACCTCGCCGAAGGCCATCGGCACGGCATTCGTGCCCAGCGTCTTGAAGGAGTCCAGGAAGATGTTGTTCTGCATCACGCGGACCTTCACGCCCTCGAAGTCCTCGACCTTGGCGACGGGGCGCTTGCTGTTGGTGAGGTTGCGAAAGCCGTTCTCCCAGTAGGCCAGGTTGACCAGGCCCGCGGCCTCGAGCTTCTTGTTGAAGTACTCGCCGGCGGGGCCGTCGAGCACGGCGTCGGCTTCCTTCTCGTTGTTGAACAGGAAGGGCAGGTCGAACACGCCCAGTTCCTTGACGATGCCCACCAGCGGCGAGCTGGAGGTGCACACCATCTCCTGCGTGCCGGCGCGCAGGGCCTGCGTGGCCTGCAGGTCGCCGCCGGCGGCACCGCCCCAGAAGGCGGCGATCTTCATCTTGCCGCCTGTCTTGGCGGCCAGCACTTCCTGCATCTTCTTGACGCCCTGGCCCACCGGATGGTCCTCGTTCACGCCGTTGGTGAACTTGATGGTGCGCTCTGCGAACTGGGCCGAGGCCGCGAAGGGCGTGGCCAGGGCGATGGCGGCCGCCGCGGCGACCAGGCTTCTGCGGTTGAACATGGAATGTCTCCTTCTCTCGTCTTGGGTGGGGTTGGGAACAGGGGGCGAAACGTCGTCAGCGAACCGTCGGCCGGCGGCCTCATCGGGCCAGCCACCACGACAGCGGCACGGTCACGATCTGCGGGAAGAACACCATCGCGAACAGCACGATCAGTTGCGCGATGAAGAAGGGCATCACGCCCTTGAAGGCGTCGTCCATGCTGATGCGCGCCACGCCGCACACCACGTTGAGCACGGTGCCCACCGGCGGCGTGATGAGCCCGATGGCGTTGTTGATGATGAACAGCACGCCGAAGTACACCGGGTCGATGCCGGCCTTGAGCACCACGGGCATCAGCACGGGGGTGAGGATCAGCACCGTGGGCGTGAAGTCCAGCGCCGTGCCGACGATGACGATCAGCACCATCATCACGAACATCAGCAGCGTCTTGTTGTCCATGAAGGGCTGCAGGATCTTCGTCACCTCGCCGGGGATGTCGGCCACGGTGATGAGCCATGCGCTCACCATCGCGGCGGCGACCAGGAACATGACGACGGCCGTGGTCTTGCCGGCGGCGGCGATCAGCCGGTACATCATGTGCCACTTCAGTTCGCGGTACACGAACATGCCGACCACGAAGGAGTACACGGCCGCCACCACCGCGGCTTCGGTCGGCGTGAAGATGCCGAACTTCATGCCGCCGATGATCACCACCGGCAAGGCGAGGGCCAGGCTGCCGCGGGCCGTGATGCGCAGTCGCTCACCGAAAGGCACGCGCGGGGCGGACTTGACCTTGTCTCGGCGCGCCACGATCCACCAGGCGATGCCGATCGCCAGGCCCATCAGGATGCCGGGCACGATGCCGGCCAGGAAGAGCTTTGTGATCGACACGTTGCCGGCCACACCGAACACGATAAAGCCGATCGAGGGCGGGATGACCGGCGCGATGATGCCGCCGGCGGCGATGAGGCCGGCCGAGCGGTTGGTCTCGTAGCCCGCGCGGTTCATCATCGGGATCAGCAGCGCGGCCAGCGCCGCCGTGTCGGCCACGGCCGAGCCCGAGATCGAGGCCATGATGATGGCCGCCACCACCGCCACGTAGCCCAGGCCGCCGCGGAAGTGACCGACCCAGGCCATGGCCAGGTCGACGATGCGACGCGAGAGCCCGCCGGCCGTCATGAACTCGCCGGCCAGCAGGAAGAAGGGCACCGCCAGCAGCGGGAAGTTGTCGGCACCGTCGACGAAGCGCTGCGCGATGATCTGGCTGTCGAAGGCCGGCAGCACGCCGGTGAAGGCGAGCCAGCCCATGAGCGCCACGCCGCACACCAGCAGCGCGTAGGCGATGGGCATGCCGATGGCCATGGCGGCCAGCAGCGAGACGACGAAGACCGTGACCGTCATGACGCGCTCCTGGCTTCGCCGGCGTGGCCGGGTTCGGGGGCGACGTCCTCGGACTCCATCACCTGCACCAGTTCCTCGTCGCTCATGCGGCCGGTGAAGAGGCGCCACAGCTTCTCGAGGTTGATGAGCCCCATGACCACCGAGACCACGTAGCCGATGCCGTAGATCCAGATCATCGAGATGCCGACCACCGGCGAGATGTTGGTGGTCTGCAGCTCGTGCATCTCGTAGGTGCCCATGAAGAAGAGCACGTTGCAGAGCAGCATCAGCACCTGGTTGATGAAGAAGCAGACCTTCTTGCCCGCGCGCGGCAGGTGCTTGATGAGCGTGTCCACGCCCAGGTGCGCGCCGTCGCGCATCGCGACCATGGCGCCGATGTAGGTGAGCCAGATGAAGCAGTAGCGCGACATCTCGTCCGACACCGTGATGCCCGAGTTGAAGCCGTAGCGCAGCACCACGTTGCCGAAGACCATGACGACCATGGCCACCATGCACACGACGACGAGGAACTCGAGCAGCTTGAAGAATGCGTCGATCACGCCTCTCATGGGAAATGTCTCCTGATGGATTGTTGTTGTCGGTATGGGGTCAGGCCGCGGCCTTGATGCGCCGCGGCGGTGCATGGATCTGCGGGATGCGCTTGCCTGAGGCGAACACCGTTTCGATGTCCTCGCGCGCGCCGTCGATCAGCACGCGGATCGCCTTCTCGGCGCGCTCGGGCTGGCGCGCGATGACGGCATCGAGCACGGCGCGGTGCAGCGGCAGCGAGATGGCCGGGCCGTTCTTGCGGCGCGTTGAGATCTCGAAGCTGGTGCGCAGCAGGGCCGCCAGCGCCCGGCTCATCTGCACCAGCATGCGGTTGTGGCTGGCGGCGATCAGGCCCTGGTGGAAGCGCAGGTCGGGCGTGACGTAGTCGCCGCCGAATTCGATGGCGTGCTTCATCAGCGCGAAGGCGGCCTCCATGTCGGCAATGTCGCTGGCCGTGGCACGTTCGGCGGCCAGCCGCACCGCCGCGGGCTCCACGGCGCGGCGCAGGTCCTGCAGGTCGCGCAGGAACTCGCGCGAGAGGCCCACGCGCGTCTGCCAGACGATGACGTCGGCGTCGAACCAGTTCCACTGGTCCTCGGGCAGCACACGGGTGCCGACCTTCGGGCCGCTGGTGATCAGCCCCTTGGCGATCAGCGACTTGACGGCCTCGCGGATCACGGTGCGGCTCACGCCCAGTTCCTCGCACAGCAAGGGTTCGGGCGGCAGCGAACTGCCGGGCGGATAGCGGCCGGCCACGATGTCGGCGCCGATGCGGTCGACCGTGTTGCCGTGGACGTTCTTGATCGCACTCATGGGCGATGCGCACCTCCGCCGGCACGCGCGCGGCCCGCTGCGCGCACCGCGGCGGCAAGCGCGGTGTCGTCGCGGCAAAGCACGTTCGAGCCGGTGGTCATGGGTGTCGTCTCCTGGGGTGCCACTCGAAAACCCTGAGCAGGGCCTTCGTCTTCGTTCTTATCATATGATGATTGAATCGGCAGGCTCGCAGAGTGGAAACCCTGAGCCGCGGCCGGCACCACGACGGAGACACCATGAGCAACGAGACGCCCAAGAAGAAGAAACCCGCCCACGAACTGCGCAGCCAGCAATGGTGGGGCCGCACCGACCGCGACGGCTTCATCTACCGCAGCTGGGTCAAGGGCAAGGGCGTGCCGCACGACCAGTTCGACGGTCGGCCGGTGATCGGCATCTGCAACACCTTCAGCGAGCTCACGCCCTGCAACTCGCACTTCCGCACGCTGGCGGAGCAGGTGAAGATCGGCGTGTACGAGGCCGGCGGCTTCCCGCTCGAGTTTCCGGTGATGTCGCTCGGCGAGACGCTGTTGCGGCCCACCGCCATGCTGTACCGCAACCTCGCCAGCATGGACGTGGAGGAATCGATCCGCGCCAACCCGCTCGACGGCGTGGTGCTGCTGATGGGCTGCGACAAGACCACGCCGGCACTGATGATGGGCGCGGCCAGCGTGGACCTCCCGACCATCGGTGTGTCGGGCGGTCCAATGCTGTCGGGCAAGTGGCGCGGGCAGGAACTGGGCTCGGGCACCGGCGTGTGGCAGATGAGCGAACAGGTGCGCGCCGGCACGCTCAAGCTGCAGGACTTCTTCGAGGCCGAGAGCTGCATGCACCGCAGCCACGGCCACTGCATGACCATGGGCACGGCCAGCACGATGGCCAGCATGGTCGAGTCGCTGGGCATCGGCCTGCCGGGCAATGCGGCCTACCCGGCGGTGGACGGCCGGCGCAACGTGCTGGCCCGCATGGCCGGGCGGCGCATCGTCGACATGGTTCACGAAGACATGAACATGTCGAAGATCCTCACGCGCGAAGCGATCGAGAACGCCATCAAGGTCAACGCCGCGATCGGCGGCTCCACCAACTTCGTGATCCACCTGCTCGCAATCGCCGGACGCATGGGCATCCCGCTGACGCTGGAGGACTTCGACCGCCTGGCCTCGGAGCTGCCCTGCCTGCTCAACCTGCAGCCCTCCGGCCAGTACCTGATGGAGGACTTCTGCTACGCGGGCGGCCTGCCGGTGGTCATGAAGGAGATCGCCGGGCTGCTGCACAAGGACGTGATCACCGCCAGCGGCAAGACCCTGTGGGAGAACGTCAAGGACGCCGAGAACTACAACACCGCGGTCATCAAGCCGCTGGACCAGCCCTTCAAGGACAAGGCCGGCATCTGCGTGCTGCGCGGCAACCTGGCGCCCAACGGCGCCATCATCAAGCCCAGCGCCGCCACGCCCGAGCTGCTGGTGCACAAGGGCCGCGCCGTGGTGTTCGAGAACGCCGACGACCTGCACAGGCGCATCGACGACGAGAGCCTCGACATCGACGAGACCTGCGTGATGGTGCTGAAGAACTGCGGCCCCAAAGGCTATCCCGGCATGGCCGAGGCCGGCAACATGCCGCTGCCGCCCAAGGTGCTGCGCAAGGGCATCACCGACATGGTCCGCGTGAGCGACGCGCGCATGAGCGGCACCGCCTACGGCACCGTGGTGCTGCACACCGCGCCCGAAGCGGCCGCGGGCGGCCCGCTGGCGCTGGTGCAGGACGGTGACATCGTCGAGCTCGACGTGCCGAACCGCCGCCTGCACCTGCACGTGAGCGACGAAGAGCTCGCGCGCCGCCGCGCCGGATGGACCGCGCCCAAGCCCCCGCTCGACTCTGGCTACTGGAAGCTCTACGTCGACAACGTGCTGCAGGCCGACGAAGGCGCCGACCTGGGCTTCCTGCGCGGCAAGCGCGGCAGTTTCGTGCCGCGCGACAACCACTGAGGACGATGGCCTTCGTCGCTGTCGACTGGGGCACCAGTTCGCTGCGCGGCGCGCTGATCGCCGATGACGGCCGCGTGCTCGACGAGCGCCATGCGCCGCGCGGCATCCTGAGCGTGCCCGCCGGGGGCTTCGCGGCGGTGTTCGACGAGCTCTTCGGCGACTGGATGGCCGTGCCCGAACGGCGCTGCCTCGTGTCCGGCATGGCCGGCAGCCGACAGGGCTGGATCGAGGCGCCCTACTGCCCGTGCCCCGCGGACGCCGCCGACCTGGCACGCCATGTGATTCCGGTCGTCGCGAAGCGCATCGCGATGGTGCCCGGCCTCAGCGACAGCCACGACGGCGTGCCCGACGTGATGCGCGGTGAGGAGGTGCAGATCTTCGGCGCCATGCAGCTCACGGGCCTGGCCGACGGCGTCTTCGTGCTGCCGGGCACGCACAACAAGTGGGTGCGGGTGCAGGGCGGCCGCGTGCTGGGCTTTCGCACCTTCATGACCGGCGAGTTCTACGCCCTGCTCGGCCAGCATTCGATCCTTTCGCGCACCATCGACCCGGACGCGCCGCTCGAAGCGGAGACCTTCGCCCAGGGCGTGTCGCGCTCCACGCAAGGCGGCGGCCTGCTGCACAACGCCTTCGGCGCGCGCACGCTTGGGCTGTTCGAGCGCATGTCGGCGGCGCAACTCGCAAGTTATCTCTCGGGCCTTTTGATCGGCGAGGAACTGCGCAGCCAGACGCTCGACGCGAGCGCCGGCGTGGTGCTCATCGGCGCGCCGGCGCTGACCGCGCGCTATGCCCTCGCCCTCGAGGGCCTGCGCATCACGCCGCGCGTGCTGGGCGCCGAAGCCACCTGGGCCGGCGCGCATGCCCTTCATACCGCCCTGCAAGGCACCGACACTTCCTGCCCATGAGTAGCGCTCTCGACAAGTTCCAGTCCGCCATGCAGGTGCTGCCGCTGGTGGCCATCCTGCGCGGGCTCACGCCGCCCGAAGCCGAACCGGTCGGCGACGCCCTGGTCGGTGCCGGCTTCCGTCTGCTCGAAGTCCCGCTCAACTCGCCCGAGCCGCTGGCCAGCATCGCGCTGCTGCGGCGGCGCTTCCCCGACGCGCTGGTGGGTGCCGGCACGGTGCTCGACGCCGCGCAGGTGCGCGCCGTGCACGACGCGGGCGGCGAACTGATCGTGGCGCCCAACTTCGACGCCGCCGTGGTGGCCGAGGCGCGCCGGCTGGGCATGGTGAGCCTGCCCGGCGTGATGACACCGACCGAGGCTTTCGGGGCGCTGGCCGCCGGTGCCACGGGCCTGAAGCTGTTCCCCGCCGAGCTCGCCTCGCCGGCCGTGGTGAAGGCGCTGCTGGCCGTGCTGCCGCCGGACACGGCGCTGATGCCGGTCGGCGGCATCTCGCCGGACAACATGCAACCCTGGCGCGACGCAGGGGCGGCCGGCTTCGGCATCGGCTCCTCCCTGTACAAACCGGGCAAGAGCGCGGCGGCCGTGGCGGCCGACGCTATCAAATTCGTAGCTGCTTACGCCCGCCCCACGGGCGCCTGAGGCCAAAAATGCTTGAAAAGACCGCGATCCCCCATCTGCACGCCGCCGGATCCGCCGACGCCGAGTACGCCAGCCCCACCGTGCGCCGCCTGCGCGAAGACCTCGCCCTGGCCCTGCGCGCCGCCGCCCACCACAAGCTGGAGGAAGGCGTCTGCAACCACTTCAGCGTGATGCTGCCGGGGACGCAGGACAAGTACCTGATCAACCCCCGCGGCCTGCACTGGAGCGAGGTGGGTCCCGACGACATCGTGCTCATCGACGTGCAGGGCAAGGTGCTCGCCGGCCGCCACCGCGTGGAGCCCACCGCCCTCTTCATCCACGGCGCCGTGCACCGCCTCACCGGCCGCGCCGTGGTCCTGCACTGCCACATGCCGTACGCGACCGCACTCACGCTCACGTCCGACCGCGGCCTGGATCCCACGCTCAGCCAGAACGCCATGCGCTACATGAACCGCATCGCGATCGACGCCGAATACAACGGCCTGGCCCTGGACGACGCCGAAGGCGAGCGCATCGCGCGCACGATGATGGGCGACAACGCCGGCAAGGACATCGCCTTCCTGGCCAACCACGGCGTGATCGTGGCCGGCGCGACCATTGCCCACGCCTACGACGACCTGTACTACCTCGAGCGCGCCTGCCTGCACCAGGTGCTGGCGCAGAGCACCGGCCGGCCGCTGGTGCCCGTGCGACCCGAGCTGGCGGCGCACGTCGCGGCGCAGATCCAGGGCGAACGCGAGCAGTCGGACCTGTTCTTCGAGGCGCTGCGACGCCTGTTGCCGGCGCCCGGGCGCTGAACGCGATCACAACAACTCTTCATGTGCCTTCGTCGCAGCTTTGCACGGCGTTCACATGGCGCGGCGACCATGCAGACATCCCACAACGAGGAGTCACCGTGAAGAAACTCATCGCAGCCGTCGGCGGCGCCGCCCTGATGTCGCTGGCCATGCTCGGCGCCCCGGCCCAGGCCCAGCCCCACGGCCCCATCGTCCAGGCGCAGTACTACGTGGCGCCGCCCCCGCCGCCGCGCTACTACGCGCCGCCTCCGCCGCCGCGCTACGCGCATCCCGGCTATTACCACGACGGCCCGCGCTACCACCCGCGTCACCGCCACTGGGAGCGCCGCCATGGATGGCGCGACAGCGACCGCGATGGCGTGCCCAACCGGTACGACCGCCGGCCGAACAACCCCTACCGCTACTGAGCGGCTGAAATGAAAAACGCCCCGCAAGGGGCGTTTTTCGTTACGCGGTCGTTCAGGCCGCCACGGCGCTCGCCGCGTAGGGCGGATTGGCGCTCGAAAGGCCCTGCTTGAGCTGACGCGACACCTCGTCGGCCAGCGCCTCCGGGCGACCCGCCTGCACGGCGTCGAACGCCTGGCGGGCCACGTCGTCGGGCGAGGTCTTCGGTCCGTCCACGTGGGCCGCCATGTCGGTGTCCATGTAGCCCACGTGCACGCTCACCACCTGCGTGCCCTGCCCCGCCAGCTCGTTGCGCAGGCCGTTGCTGAGCGACCAGGCCGCCGACTTGGTGGCGCTGTAGGTCGCCACGCTCGGGAAGGTGGTCCAGGCCAGCGCCGACAGCACGTTCACGATCGCGCCGCCGCCGTTGCGCGCGAGCACGGGTGCGAAGGCGCGCGCGAGCAGCCAGGGGCCGAAGAAGTTGGTCTCGAGCTCGGCACGGGCGGCATCGACCGAATCGGCGCCCAGAAGGTTCGTGCCGCGCGAAATGCCGGCGTTGTTGACCAGCACGGTGACGTCGCCGCAGGCGCGCGCGGCGGCCTCGATCTGGTCGGGCTTGGTGACGTCGAGCGCGACGGGCGTCACGCCGGCCAAGGTGACCGTGCTCGCATCGCGCGCCGCACCGTAGACCTTGCGTGCACCGGCTGCGAGGGCCGCCTTGGCGAAGGCCAGCCCCAGGCCACGGTTGGCCCCGGTGATGAAGACGACGGAATCCTGAAGGTTCATGACATGCTCCGAATGGAAGGGAGTGGGAGAAGAAAAAAGGGAAACGGATGCGCCCTGCAGCTCAGGCCAGCCGACGCAGCAGCGCACCGGTGCTGCGCGGCCAGCCGGGCCGCCCGAACCAGGCGCCGCCGGAGATGACCGAGGCGATGAAGAGCCCGTAGGCCACCAGGGCCAGCCCCTGGGCGACGAACACGTGCACGAGCTGGCCGCCCCAGCGCAGCGCGAGCCAGCCGCCGATGCCGGCCACGGCCAGGCGGATCAGCGTGCCGAACACCGGCCACATCAGGCGGCCCGCACCCTGCGACGCGAAGTACAGCACCAGGCCCAGCCCGAAGAAGCCGTAAAGCGGCCCCACTGCGCGCAGGTACTGCGTGCCGGCCTCGAGCATCGCGGGGTCGTTGCCGAAGAGCAGCAGCCACTGGCGCGGGAACAACGCCGCCGCAAGGCCGATGCTGCCGGTGAGCACGAAGGCCACCACGGCACCGGTCCAGGCGGCGCGCAGCGCACGTTCGCGCTGGCCCGCACCGATGCAGGTGCCCACCATGGCGACCAGCGGCGCGCCGAGGCCGAAGACCAGGGGTACCAGCAGGTATTCGAGCCGCGACGCGGTGCCGTAGCCCGCGATGGCACCGGCCCCGTAGCGGCCGGCGAAGGCGGTCGCCAGTGCGATGCAAGCGTTGGTGGCCACGGTGGAGATGGCGCCGAAGAGCCCCACGCGCAGGATGTCGCGCAGCAGCGGCCAGCGCAGCCGCGCCTGCGCCCACACGGGCCGCAGCAGGCTGCGCGACGAGCGCAGGTACAGCGCCAGTGCCACGGTGCCGGCCAGGTAGTACACCAGCAGCGCCATGGCACCGCCCGCGATGCCCATGCCCGGCACCGGCCCCCAGCCGAAGATCAGCAGCGGCGACAGCGGAACGAGCAGCACGACGCCCGCCACGGTGACGTTGGCCGGCACGGCCATGTTGCCGGTGCCGCGGATCACCGCCGCCAGCGAATTGAACATCCACACCAGCACCGCACCGGCGAACACCCAGTGCGAATACGTCAACGCCGCCTCCAGCGCCGCGCCGCTGCCGCCCATCGCGGTGTACAGGGCACGGCCGCCCAGCCACAGCGCCAGCGTGAAGGCGATGCCGAAGCCCAGCGCGATGGCCACCGCCTGCCACACCAGGGCCTGCGCATCCTCGCGGCGGCCGGCGCCGAGCGCTCGCGCCACCGCCGAGGCGATGCCGCCGCCCATGGCGCCCGCGGAGGTCATCTGCATCAGCATCACGATCGGGAACACCAGCGCCATGCCGGCCAGGGCGTCGGTGCCGAGCTTGCCGACGAACCAGGTCTCGATGAGGCCGACCGCGGCCTGCGCCACCATCACCAGCACGTTGGGCGCCGCCATGCGCAGCAGCGTCGGCACGATCGGGGCGTGCAGCAGGCGCTGCGTGCGTGGGTCGAGCGGCGCGTTCATGCGCGGGCCTGCGCGGCGGCCATGCCACCCTGCGGTGCCGGTGCGGCGGCCTTGCCCACCGGGCCTGCGGGCTTGCGGATGGTGAGCACCAGCAGGGCGGCCAGCAGGCAGGCGCCGCCCGCCACATAGAGCGCCGGGGTGTAGGTGAGCAGCAGCGTGCGCGACATGCCGGCCCCCCAGGCTGCCGTCGCCGCGCCCAGTTGATGCGCCGCGAACACCCAGCCGAACACCATGCCGGCCTTCTGCGGGCCGAAGGCCGCGCCGGCCAGCTTCACGGTGGGCGGCACCGTGGCGATCCAGTCGAGCCCGTAGAACATGGCGAACACACCCAGCCCGACCAGCGAGAAGCCGGAGTGCGGCAGCCAGAAGAGCGACAGGCCGCGCAGCCCGTAGTACCAGAACAGCAGCTTGCGGTTGTCGTAGCGGTCCGACAGCCAGCCCGACAGCACCGTGCCGACGAAGTCGAAGGCACCCATCGCGGCCAGCACCGAGGCGGCGGGCACCGGGCCCAGCCCGTTGTCGCCGCACAGCGAGATGAAGTGCGTCTGCACCAGGCCGTTGGTGCTGAGGCCGCAGATGAAGAAGGTGCCGGCGAGGATCCAGAAGGTGCGGTGCTGCGCCGCCTCGGCGAGCACGCGGAAGGGCGTGGCAAATCCAATGCGCGTGATCGCGGCCTGGGGCGGCGGCGCCGTCGCGGGCGTCTCACCGTAGGGCAGCAGTCCCACGTCGGCGGGGCGGTCGCGCATGAGCCACAGCGCCAGCACGGCAATCAGGAAGGCGCCGACGACGATGGGCACCACGGCAGAGCGCCACCCCCAGTGCTCGATCATCCACGCGGCCACCGGCAGGAAGGCCAGCTGCCCCGTGGCGGAGCTCGCGGTGAGCAGTCCGATGACCAGCCCGCGCCTGGCGTTGAACCACCGGTTGGCGACCACCGCGCCGAGCACCATCGCGGTCATGCCGGTGCCCAGGCCCAGCATGAGGCTCCAGAGCACGAAGAGCTGCCACAGCTGGTTGGCGGCCGTCACGAGCGCCATCGCGCCGCCGACCAGCGCCAGGCCGCACACCATGACCCGGCGCAGGCCGAAGCGCTCCATCAGCACCGCGGCGAAGGGCCCCATCAGGCCGAAGAGCGCGAAGCGCAGGGCGAGGGACGATGAGATCTGCTCCGTGGTCCACCCGAACTCGTCGCCCAGCGGCTTGAGCATGGCGCCCGGCAGGCCCAGCGCGGCCGCCATGGTGAGCATGGTGAGGAAGGTGACGGCGGCCACCAGCCAGCCGTAGTGGATGCCTCGGGCTTGCAGCCAGGCGGAGACGCGAGTGGCGGACATGGGGATTCCAGGGGGTCGATGAACTTGCGGGGTGACCGGGCGCGACGCTCAACTGGCCAGGTCGTCGGCCTCGCCGGGCGCGAGCACGTCCAGGGCCTCGTCGATCAGGGCATGCAGCTGCGCCACGCGGACCAGCCCGAGCCGATCGTTGAGCGAGCGCTGGGCCTGCTGCCAGAGAGCGCGCGCCTCGTCGCGCTTGGCACGGCCCGCGGCGGTGATGTGGATCAGACGGCTGCGGGCGTCGGCGCCCTCGCCCACTTCGACCCAGCCTTCGGCGATCAGCGGCTTGAGGTTGCGGGTGAGGGTCGACGCGTCGAGGCTCATGCGCGCCGCCAGGTCGACCGGCCGCACCGGGCCTGCAGCCAGGATGTGGGACAGCAGGGAGTACTGCGAGGTCTTCAGGCCGCTGGCCGCCACGTGGGCGTCGTAGTGGCGCGCCACCACCCGGCTGAGCTGGCGCAGCTTGAAACTCGTGCAGCCCTTGGGCTTTGCGATAGCATCCATGCCGATCATTGTAGCTGCAATGATTGCATATGCAACCTTCAGGTCATCCAGAGAGAGGAACGCGACCGTGACGCCGACGAATTCAGAAGACGTATCGAAGACCTGGCTGGCCGAGGAGGCCGAAGTCATGGCCCGGCTCGACGCCGGCCCGGGCCCTGGGCTCGCCCGGCCCGACCAGATCGCCGGCAAGACCGGCCTGCAGGTCATGGAAGGCATGCTGCGCGGCGAACTGCCCTATGCCGAGATCGCGAAGACGCTGGACTTCACCATCGTCGAGGTCGGACCGGGCAAGGCGGTTTTCCAGGGCACGCCCCTGCAGCGCCACCTCAACCCGCTGGGCACCGTGCACGGCGGCTGGTTCGCCACCCTGCTCGACTCGGCGCTGGGCTGCGCCGTCCACACCATGATGCCGCCGGGCCGCGGCTACACCACGGCCGAGCTGGGCGTGAACCTCGTCAAGGCCATCACGCCCAAGGTGCCGCGTGTGCGCGCGGAGGGCCGCGTGATCCACTGCGGCCGGCAGCTCGCGACGGCCGAGGCCCGACTGGTGGGCCCCGACGGCACGCTGTACGCCCACGCGACCACCACCTGCCTGGTCTTCGACCTGCCCGCGAAGCGCTGAGGGCGCAGCTTCAACCCCACGGCGCCCGGGTTTTCGGCGTGGAAAGACTCTTTTGTCGTTGACAATGATTCTCAACCAGCAGACGCTGGGCCGGCGCCCGCCGGCACAAGAGATCCCCATAGACGTCCGGAGGAGTTTCCATGTCCTTGTTGTCCCGTCCGCGCCGGAAGGCGTGCGCCTTCGCCCTTGCAGCCGCCGGCCTGGTGGCTGCGGCCCTGCCCGCCCATGCGCAGGGCGAACTCACGCTCTACACCACCCGCGAGCCGGGCCTGATCCAGCCGCTGATCGCGGCCTTCAGCGCGCAGACGCAGATCAAGGTGAACACCGTGTTCGTGAAGGACGGGCTGCTCGAGCGCGTCAAGGCCGAGGGCGCCCGCTCGCCCGCGGACGTGCTGATGACGGTGGACGTGGGCAACCTGCTCGACCTCGTCGAGGGCGGCGTGACGCAGCCGGTGAAGTCGGCGGCGCTCGAATCGGCGATCCCCGCCAACCTGCGCGGCGCCGATGGCCAGTGGTTCTCGCTGTCGATGCGCGCGCGCGTGCTGTACGCCGACAAGAACCTCAAGCTCACGAACATCCGCTACGAGGACCTGGCCGACCCGAAGTACAAGGGCAAGGTCTGCATCCGCGCCGGCCAGCACCCCTACAACACGGCCCTCGTGGCGGCGCTGATCGCGCATGACGGCGAAGCGCAGGCCGAGCAATGGCTGCGCGGCGTGAAGAACAACCTGGCGCGCAAGGCCACCGGCGGCGACCGCGACGTGGCGCGCGACATCCTCGGCGGCATCTGCGACGTGGGGCTGGCCAACTCCTACTACGTGGGCCAGATGAAGGGCTCCAAGGAAGGCAGCGACGCGCGCAAGTGGGGCGACGCGATCAAGGTGGTCCGTCCGACCTTCGCCAAGGGCGGGGGCACCCACGTCAACATCAGCGGCGCGTCCGTCGCCAAGAGCGCGCCGAACCGCGACAACGCGGTCAAGCTGCTCGAGTTCCTGGTGTCGGAGCCGGCGCAACAGCTCTATGCCCAGGCCAACTACGAGTACCCGGTGCGCAAGGGCGTGGCGCTCGACCCGATCATCGGCCAGACCATCGGCGAGCTGAAGGTCGATCCGCTGCCGCTCGTCGAGATCGCCAAGTACCGCAAGCAGGCCAGCGCGCTGGTCGACAAAGTCGGCTTCGATAGGTAGGGGCTTCAAACGCCGAGCCGCTTCGCGGCTTGGCTTCCGCTCCGCGATGACCTGATGTGGATCGCTCGCAGGCCGAGCCTGCGCAACGTGGGCCCGCTGTGGCAGGCCAGCGCCATCCTGGTGGCGCTGGGCGTGCTCGCGCCCGTGCTCTCGCTGGCCTGGCTGGCGGCGGGTGCCGACCTCTCGCACTGGGCGCATCTCGCGCAGCACGTGCTGCCGCAGGCGGCCCTCAACACCGCCCTGCTGCTGGCCGGCGTCGGCACCCTGGTGCTGCTGATCGGCACCGGCTGTGCGTGGCTGGTGTCGAGCTGCGACTTCCCCGGCCGGCGCGTGCTGAACTGGGCGCTGCTGCTGCCGCTGGCCATGCCGACCTACATCGTGGCCTTCGCCTACCTCGACCTGCTGCACCCCATCGGCCCGGTGCAGACCGCGCTGCGCTGGGTGCTGGGCTACGACAGCCCGCGCGAGTTCCGCCTGCCCGACCTGCGATCGATGGGCGGCGCGGTGTGCGTGCTCGGCGTCGTGCTCTACCCCTACGTCTACCTCACGGCGCGCGCCATGTTCATGACGCAGCCCGCGCACCTGCTGGAGGCGGCGCGTTCGCTCGGCGAGGGCCGCTGGGGCGCCTTCCGCCGCGTGGCGCTGCCGCTGGCGCGGCCGGCGCTGGCGGTGGGCCTGAGCCTGGCGCTGCTGGAGACGCTCAACGACATCGGCGCGTCGGAGTTCCTCGGCGTCAACACCCTGACGGTCGCCATCTACACGACCTGGATCACGCGCTCGGACCTGGCCGGCGCGGCGCAGATCGCCTGCGCCATGCTCGCGGTGGTCGTGCTGCTCGTCGTGCTGGAACAGCATGGACGCCGCCGCCAGCGCTTCGGCTCCGCGCAGCGCATGCGTGCCATGGCACCCCGGCGACTGCGGGGCGCGCAGGCCTGGGCGGCCACCGCCGCCGCCAGCCTGCCCGTGCTGCTGGGCTTCGTGGCACCCGCGGCCTACCTGGTGGCCGAGACGGTCAAGCGCCTGCGCCTGGGCCAGGGCATCTCCAGCGGCCTGTGGACCAGCCTGGGCAACACGGTGGCACTGGCCCTGGGCGTGACCACCTGCGCCGTGCTCGCCGGCCTCCTGGTGGCGTGGACGGTCCGCCAGGGCGCCGCGAGCCTGCGGCCCGCCCGCTGGCCGGCGCGCCTGGCCAGCCTGGGCTACGCCCTGCCCGGCACGGTGCTGGCCATCGGCCTGCTGTCGCCCGCGCTGGCGCTGGATGCCGGCGTGGCGTCCGCCCTGGGCCTGCCGGGCCTGCCGCTGATGGGCCTGGGCGTGGTGCTGGTCATGGCCTGCACGATCCGCTTCCTGGCGATGCCGGTGGGCGGCATCGACGCCGGCCTGGCACGCATCCCGCCCGCACTCGAGCAGGCCGCGCGTTCGCTGGGCGAAGGCACGCTCGGCGCCCTGCGCCGCGTGCACCTGCCACTGTTGCGCCCGGCGATCGCCGCCAGCGCCCTGCTCGTCTTCGTCGATGCCATGAAGGAATTGCCCGCCACCCTGCTGCTGCGCCCCGCCAACTTCGACACGCTGGCCACCTGGCTGTACGCCGAGGCCGCGCGCGGCACGTATGAAGAAGGCGCCATCGCCGCGCTCGCCATCGTGCTGGCCGGCCTGTTGCCGGTGGTCTGGCTGGCGCGCACGCAGCTCGACGCCGGCAGCGTCGAATCGACCGTGGGGGTGCCCGCATGAGCCGGGCGCTCGACATCCGGGGCCTGCGCTTGGGCTACGACACGCCACGCGGCCTGCACACCGTGGTCGACGGCTTCGACCTGCACCTGGCGGCCGGGCGCATCGGCTGCCTGCTCGGGCCCTCGGGCTGCGGCAAGACCACAGTGCTGCGGGCCATCGCCGGCTTCGAGCCCGCGCGCGCCGGCGAGATCCATCTCGGCGAGCGGCTGCTCTCCTCCGCCGACATGCACCTGCCGCCGGAGACGCGGCAGATCGGCCTGATGTTCCAGGAATACGCGCTGTTCCCGCACCTGTCGGCGGCCGGCAACGTGGCCTTCGGGCTGCGCCGCTGGACGCGCGCGGACCGCGAGGCCCGCGTGCGTGAGATGCTCACGCTCGTCGGCCTGCCCGAGATGGCGGCGCGCTTTCCGCACGAGCTGTCGGGCGGCCAGCAGCAGCGCGTGGCGCTGGCCCGAGCCCTGGCGCCGGCACCGGCGCTGATCCTGCTGGACGAGCCCTTCTCCAACCTCGACGGCGCCACGCGCGAGCGCCTGACGGTCGAGGTGCGCGACATCCTGCGCGCCGCGGGGCAGACGGCGATCCTCGTCACGCACCATGCGGCCGAGGCCCAGACCATGGCCGACCACACCGGGCTGATGCACGGCGGGCGCCTGGTGCAATGGACCGACGCGGCGCCCCGGTGATCGGGCGCCGCGGCGCATGAGCTCGCGGCGCAGGGCACACTGCGGGCTTTCCGCTTTCCCCACGAGAACGCCATGCGACTCCTCCACACCATGCTGCGCGTCGGCAACCTCCAGCGCTCCATCGACTTCTACACCAAGGTGCTGGGCATGAAGCTGCTGCGCACCAGCGAGAACCCCGAGTACAAGTACAGCCTGGCCTTCGTCGGCTACGGCGAGGGCAACCCCGGGCAGGCCGAGATCGAGCTCACCTACAACTGGGGCACCGAGACCTACGAGATGGGCACCGCCTACGGCCACATCGCGCTGGGCGTGCCCGATGCGTACGCGGCCTGCGAGAAGATCAAGGCCGCCGGTGGCAACGTCACGCGCGAAGCCGGTCCGGTGAAGGGCGGCACCACCGTGATCGCCTTCGTGACCGATCCCGACGGCTACAAGATCGAGCTGATCCAGCGCGCGGACGACGCCGGCAGCGGCCAGGGCTTGCGCTGATCCGGCGAGGCCGGCGATCGATCGGACCCGGCGCCGCGCCTAGCGCCGGCCCGCGGCGCCCGCCGACCACTCCCTCGCCAGCAGGCCGTAGAAGGCGGCATCCGAGATGCGGCCGTTCACGGACCAGCGCTCACGCAGCAGGCCTTCTCGGCGGAATCCGAGGCGCTCCAGCGCGCGGGCTGCGGCCTCGTTGCCCGCGTCGATCTCGGCTTCGATGCGGCGCAGGTGCAGCCTGTCGAAGCCATAGCCGAGCAATGCGCCTGCAGCCTCCTGCAGGTAGCCGTGGCCCCACGCGCCGGGCGCCAGCGCGAATCCCAACTCGGCGCGGCCGGCCTGCCAGTCGACCGCGAACAGCAGGCACTCGCCGATCAGCCGCGGCGGGTCGCCCTCGTAGATGCCCAGGGTGATCGATTCGCCCTCCACGAGCGCGCGCTGCTCGTCGACGATGAAATCGCGCGCATGGGCCACGTCGGGCCATGCCGGCGTGTCCCAATAGCGCAGGACCTCCGGGTCGGTCAGGATGGCGTGCAGCGCCCCGGCGTCGGCCGGCTGCATCGGCCGCAGCTGCAGGCGCGCGGTCCGCAGCACATGCGGCTCGGGGAAAGAAAGCACTGGGGCGGCAGGCGGCACGGCGCCGAGGCTCATGCGGCCGCGAGGGCCGCAGGGTCGCCGCTCACAGGCACACCGTGCCCTGGTGGAAGACGGCCTGCCATCCGTCGGCCGTGCGGCGCCAGACCGTCGAGCGCAGCGTGACGCGCCCCGGCTGCTCCAGGGTGTAAGTCAGCAGGCAGTGGTCGGGGCCCAGTTCGCGCACGTGCCAGTCGCGCGTGACCCACGCCGCCTCCGGAGGCTTGGCGGCGCGCTGCGACAGCACCTCCAGGCAGAACGCGCGGCTGTAGCGCTTGCCGGAAGCGCCGATCTCCCAGAAGTCCGGCGCGACGATGCGGCCGAAGTCCTCGGGCGTGGCCACGTGCGAGGCCGCATGGAAGCGGTCCTCCATCACGCGCAGTTCGGCCAGCAGCGGCTGCAGGTCCTCGGGCATGTCGAGTTCGGGCGACATCGGTCGCGGCCTCAGCAGCCCAGCCGCTCGGCCAGCGCCACGATGTCGCGCACATGCAGCGTGTTCTCGGCCCGCGGCGACACATCCTTGGGCTCGGCGGCGCCGAACTCCAGCGGACGTTCGATGTACCCAGTGGCCAGCCCGCACACGCGCGCGGCCGCCAGGTCGTCGTGGTGGGCCGCGGCCAGCATGACCTCGCTGGGCGCCACGTCGAACACGGTGGCCACGCCGAGGTAGGTGCGCGGGTCGGGCTTGTAGGCCTTGAAGACCTCGGCCGAGAGGATGCAGTCCCAGGGCAGGCCACCGCGCTTGGCCATCTCGGTCAACAGGCCGAGGTTGCCGTTGGACAGCGTGCAGATCGTGTACTTGCGCTTGAGCCGGGTGAGGCCTTCGACCGCGTCGGGCCAGGGCGGCAGCCGGTGCCAGGCGGTGTTGAGGTGATGCAGGGCCGCGGCGTCGAGTCGCCCGTCGACGCCGAAGTCGCGCAGCACGCCGTCGAGGATGCCGCGGTGCAATTCGTCCAGCAGCGTGAAGCCGCCCTCGCCGCTCGCGATGCGCGCCATGACGCTGCGCATCGCGGGCTGGTAGCCGGCGCGCCAGGCCAGTGCGAAGGCGCTGCCGTCGACGCCCGGCAGGGCGCGCTCCACCTCGGCGGCGATGCCGCCGTGCCAGTCGACGACGGTGCCGAAGACGTCGAAGGCAATGACCTTCAGGGATGCGGGATCGAAATCGGGGTTCATTGTCTCGCTATCTTTTTCATAGCTGCTTGCGCCCGCTGGGCGGGCGCTGCAGCCCGATTCAGCTTGAAATTCGCGTCAGCGCGCGAGCTGGCTGGCCTCGCGCGCCAGCGCCTCGATGCGGCCCCAGTCCTTGGCCGCGATGGCCTCGGTGGGCACGATCCAGGAGCCGCCGACGCAGGCCACGTTGGGCAGCGCCAGGAAGTCGGCCGCGTTGCCCGCGTGCACGCCACCGGTGGGGCAGAACTTCACCTCGCCGAAGGGCCCCTGCCAGGCCTTGAGCATGTTGATGCCGCCGGCCTGCACGGCGGGAAAGAACTTCAGCTCGGTGTAGCCGTCCTCCTGGGCCAGCATGATCTCGCTGCCGGTCGCCACGCCCGGCAGCAGCGGCAGGCCGAGGTCGTGGCAGGCCTTGCCCACCGAACGCGTGTAGCCCGGGCTGACGCCGAAGCGCGCACCGGCCAGCGCCGAGGCCTGCGCGTCGGCCGCGCTGCGGATGGTGCCGGCGCCGGCCACGGCCTCGGGCACCTCCTTGGCGATCGCCTCGATGCATTCCAGCGCCTCGCGCGTGCGCAGTGTCACCTCGAGCATGCGGATGCCGCCGGCCACCAGCGCACGCGCCAGCGGCACCGCGTCCTTCACGTCGTGCAGCACGATCACGGGGATCACGGGGGCGTCGCGCATCACGTCCAGCGCGGTGAGGGGTTCGGTCATCGGGAGACTCCAGAGAAATGCGGGAAAGGCCTGCGCAGCGCGGGCGTGCAGCGCCGCGGGCCGAGGCTGGCACGATAAAGCAAAGCGCGGCCCGAAGCGAACCGCGCCGATGTCACAACCAGGTGCAGGCGCCCTCCTCGGCCGCCAGCGCGTTGCGCCGCATGCCGGCGAAGAGTTCGCGGCCCAGGCCATGGCCGTCCTCGGCGCGCTGGGCGTCGGACATGGTGGCCAGCGGGCGCGCCGCCCACTCGTCCTCGGGCACGAGCACGGACAGCGTGCCGGCCACCGCGTCGAGGCGGACGAGGTCGCCATCGCGCACCTTCGCCAGCGGCCCGCCCGCGGCGGCCTCGGGCGAGACGTGGATGGCGGCCGGCACCTTGCCCGAGGCGCCACTCATGCGCCCGTCGGTCACCAGCGCCACTTTGAAGCCCTTGCCCTGCAGCACCGACAGCGGCGGCGTGAGCTTGTGCAGCTCGGGCATGCCGTTGGCCTGCGGGCCCTGCCAGCGCACCACGCAGACCACGCCGCCCGCGGCGTTGTCCTGGCACACGCGCTCCAGCTCGCCGGCCGCGAAGGCCGTCTGCAGCGCGCCCTGCGAATCGAAGACGCGCGCCGGCGCCTCGATCACATGGCGGTCGTCAGGCACCGAGGACACCTTGATCACGCTGCGCCCCAGGTTGCCCTGCAGCAGCTTGAGGCCGCCCGTCGGGCTGAAGGGCTTCGTGGCGGGCCGCGTCACCGTGTCGTTGTTGGACACCGCACGCTGCCAGTGCAAGGCGCCATCCGCGCCCAGCGATGGCACGCCCGACCACTCGGCGATGCCGCCGGCGCGCACCGTGCCCACGTCGGCATGCATGAGGCCGGCGCCGAGCAGCTCGCCGATGACGAAGCCGGGGCCGCCGGCGCTCTGGAACTCGTTCACGTCGGCCGTGCCGTTGGGGTACACGCGGGTGAGCAGCGGCACCACCTCCGACAGCTGCGAGAAATCGTCCCAGTCGATGAGGATGCCCGCGGCGCGAGCCACCGCCACCCAGTGGATCAGGTGGTTGGTGGAGCCGCCGGTGGCCAGCAGCGCGGCCATGGCGTTGACGATGCAGCGCTCGTCGACCATCTCGCCGATGGGGGGAACAGCGTAGGCCCGGCCCGAGGCCTTGCCCAGCACCGTGCGCACCGCCTCGCGCGTCAGCGTCTCGCGCATCGCGTCGCCGGGCTGGATGAAGGCCGTGCCCGGCACGTGCAGGCCCATCGCCTCCAACAGCATCTGGTTGCTGTTGGCCGTGCCGTAGAAGGTGCAGGTGCCCTCGCCGTGGTAGGCGGCCATCTCGGCGTCGAGCAGGCCCTGCCGGCCGACGAGGCCCTGCGCCGCCTGCTCGCGCACCTTGGACTTGGCGCTGTTCGACAGGCCCGAGGGCATCGGCCCCGCGGGCACGAAGACCATCGGCAGGTGGCCGAAATGCAGCGCACCGATGAGGAGGCCCGGCACGATCTTGTCGCACACGCCCAGCATCAAGGCGGCGTCGAACATGTCGTGCGTGAGGGCCACGGCGGTGCCCATCGCGATCACGTCGCGGCTGAAGAGCGACAGCTCCATGCCCGGCGTGCCCTGCGTGACGCCGTCGCACATGGCGGGCACGCCGCCGGCCACCTGCGCCGTGGCGCCGAGGCGCCGCGCCTCGTGCTTGATGATGTCGGGGTAGCCCTGGAAGGGCGCGTGCGCCGACAGCATGTCGTTGAAGGCCGTGACGATGCCGATGTTGGGCGCGCGCTCGGCCACGATGCGCAGCTTGTCGTTGGCGGGCACGCCGGCCACGGCATGCGCCACGTTGGCGCAGCCCATGCGGTCGGAGCCGCGGTCGCGCCGGCGCAACGCCTGCAGGCGCGCGAGGTAGTCGGTGCGCAGGTCACGGCTGCGCGCCCGGATGCGCTCGGTGACGGCGAGCAGCGTGGGATGGATCGTGGTCATGGCAGGGACGGTTGCGTGGGAGTGGAAGCCGGCGCGCAGGGCGCCGCGTCGATCGGAACATCATGGCCGCCGTCGATCGGCCGGCGGTGTGAGACAACGGCACGAAGCATGCCAGCGCCCGCGCCTCAGGCCGATACCTTCTTGCAGCCGGACCGGCCGGCGCGTTCCCGGCGCCCTCAGGTGCCGGGCTCGGCGATGGGTTCGATGCGCCCCATCAGGAACACGAAGGCGCAGATGCCGATCACCAGGATCGCGCCCGCCAGCAGGAAGGCATTCACGAAGGAACCCGTGGCCCCGACGATGAAGCCGGTGGCGATCGGGGCGGCCGCGCCCATCAGGTTGTTGCCGAAGTTCATCAGCCCGCCGACGGTGCCGACGCCGCCCTTGGGCGCGATCAGCGAAGGCAGCGACCAGCTCACCGGCGCCGCCGCGGCCAGGCCACCGAGCGCAATGGAGATCCACACGATGGCCCAGACCGGGTCGGTGGTCTGCGTGGCGCCGAAGACCGCGAGGCCCAGCACCATGCCGCACACCAGCACCGTCTTGCGCACCTTCGACTCCTCGTGCCCCTTGGCGATCAGGTGGTCGATGAGCCAGCCGCCCACGAACAGGTCGCTCAGCGTGGCCACCATCCAGGGGATGGCCGCAAAGCCCGCCGACTTGAGGATGCTCATGTGCATGGCCTGCACCAGGTAGCCCGGCAGCCAGGTGAGGAACAGGTAGAAGGAATAGCCGTAAGCAGCGAAGCCCAGCATCAGCCCCCACACCTTGGGCTGACGCAGCAGGTAGCCGAGCATGCCGCTGGCGCCGCCGGCCGGCGCGCCCTCGGGCGCGGCACCGCCTTCGACGATGTAGCGGCGCTCGGCCGCGCTGAGCTTCTCGTCAGCGCTCGGGTCGCGGTAGATCAACAGGAAGGCGAAGAAGTACAGGAAGCTCAGCGCGGCGCACACGCCGAAGCCCCAGCGCCAGCCGAAGCCCACCACCACGAAGGCGACCAGCGGCACGCCGATCACGTTCGAGAACTTGGCCGCCGCGTCGAAGATGGCCGTGGCCAGCGCCCGCTCGCCGCGCGGGAACCAGTAGCCCGTGGCCTTGGAACTCACCATGAAGCCCGGCGCCTCGGCAATGCCCAGCAGCATGCGCGCCGCGAAGATGCCGGCCCAGCCGCCCGCCAGCGCCGTCAGCGTGGAGGCGATGCCCCAGGCGAAGGCGCCCCAGCGGCCGATGCGCGTCGGGCCGTAGCGGTCCAGCAGCATGCCGGCGGGCACCTGCAGCAGCGCATAGGTCCAGAAGAAGGCCGAGAGGAAGAAGCCGATCTGCTCGGGCGTGAGGTGGAACTCCGCCTGGATCTGCGGCGCCGCGACCGAGAGGCTGAGCCGGTCGAAGTAGTTGACCAGCACGCCCGCACCCAGCAGGCCGCCGATGCGCCAGCGCCGGCCCGGGACGCGGCCCTGCGAGGCCGCCGATGCGGCGTTGGGCGCGGTCGAGGAGGATGTTGTCGTCATGGTGTCTCCGTCGAGGGGATGAAGGGAAGAGAAGGCCGCTCAGGCGGCGCGCGTCGGCGGCTGCGCCAGCCAGTCGCGCACCTGCGCGACGGACTGCGGCAGCGGCGCCGTGGCCTGCACGGTCAGGACGCCCGCCTCGCCCTCGGGCGATTCGAGCGTCTGGAACTGGCTGTCCACCAGGCTGGCGGGAAAGATGTGCACGGCCTCGCGGGCCTGCACACGGGCCACGGCCTCGTCGCGGCCGATCTGCATGAACACGAAGCGCAGGCCCGGCACCGCGGCGCGCAGCCGGTCGCGGTAGGCGCGCTTGAGCGCGGAGCAGGTCAGCACCGCGCCGCCGTGGCGGGCCGCCAGTTCCTCTCCCAGCCGGCCCAGCCAGCCGGCGCGATCCTCGTCCGTCAGCGGCGTGCCGCTCCTCATCTTGAGGATGTTGGCTTCGGGGTGGAAGTCGTCCCCCTCGATCAGCGGCAGGCCCAGGTCGGCCGCAAGGGCCTGGCCCAGGCTGGACTTGCCGCAGCCGGACACGCCCATGGTCACGAGCCAGACGGGCGAGGCATTCGGGGTGTGCATGCGATGTCTCCTTGGATAGCGCTATCTTTTTGAGTCGAAATGAGTCGGCATCTGGAGGACAGCGCAATCCTCCAAGCGTTGCTTGCAGCCAATCCGAAGTCCAGGCGGAATCCGGGCTTACCCCGGGCTTGGACAGCGCTATCCTAAAAGATACTGCAGCCTCGTCGCCCTAGGGTTTTTACCGATCTTCCGATGCACACCGATCCGCCCCGACGTCGCCGCAGCGGCCGCGTGACCCTGGCCGAGGTCGCACGCGAAGCGGGCGTGAGCCCCATCACCGTGTCGCGCGCGCTGCGCGGCGAGCGCGCCGTGGCCCCCGAGCTCGTGGCCCGCGCCCGCGCCGCTGCCGACGCCCTGGGCTACGTGCCCGACCCGGCGGCCCGCGCCCTCGCCTCGCACCGCAGCACGCACGTGGCGGTGCTCATTCCGCTCCTGAGCAACACCCTGTTCGTCGACCTGCTCGAGGCCCTGCAGCGCACCCTGCGCGGCCAGGGATACCAGACACTCATCGGCATCACGCATTACGACCCGCGCGAGGAGGAGCAGTTGCTGCGCGAGCAGATGGCGCATCGCCCGGCGGGCCTGGTCGTCACCGGCTTCGAGCGCAGCGAAGAGACGCGCGCCCTGATCCAGGCCAGCGGCGTGCCCTGCGTGCACGTGATGGAGACGAGCCGCGCGCCGGGCGTGCACTGCGTCGGCTTCTCGCAGCAGGACGCGGGCTACGCGCTGACGCAGCACCTGCTGGCGGGCGGCGCGCGCCGCATCGCCTTCGCCGCCGCGCAGCTCGACGCCCGGGTGATGCAGCGCGCCGAGGGCTACCGGCGCGCCCTGCGCGAAGCCGGCTGCTACGACCCCGCGCTGGAGATGTTGCGGCCCGAGCCCTCCTCCATCGCGCTGGGCGCCCACATGTTCGCGCGACTGATGGACGAGTCGGCGCCCGAAGCCATCTTCTTCTGCAACGACGACCTGGCGCAGGGCGCACTCATGGCGGCGCCACGCCTGGGCATCGCAGTGCCCGGCCGGGTGCGGGTGGCCGGGTTCAACGACCTGCCGGGCAGCGACCAGCTCCTGCCCAGCCTGACCAGTGTGCGCACCCCGCGCGAAGCCATCGGCGAAGAGGCGGCGCGCATGCTGCTGCGACTGATGCGCGGCGAACCGGTGCCGCAGCCCTGCGTGGAGCTCGCGTGGCGCCTGGTCGTGCGAGAAAGCACGGCGACGCCCGCGTCCGGCCCCTGAAAGCACAACGCCCGGCCGGGGCCGGGCGTCGGTGCGACGGGCACGCCGGAGCGTGCCGCGGGTCGGCTCAGTCGACCAGCTTCACCTCGACCCGGCGCGCCTCGGCGTTGTTGCCGCTGCCGGTGGTGACGGCGGGCTTCTCGAGCGCCACCTTGTCGGCCGGCACGCCCAGGCCGGTGAGCACGTCGCGCACGGTCTGCGCGCGCTGCTTGGCGAGTTCCTCGTTCTTCGCGGGGTCGCCCGTCGTGTCGTGGAAGCCGGAGACCAGCGCCTTGCGGCCGTTCTGCACGCCCTGGATCACCAGCGCCAGCGCTTCGGCGGCACCGGGCGCGATGTCGGCGCTGCCGGTGGCGAAGTAGAAGTTCACCACGCCCTGGCCCACGCGGATGCTGGCGCCGTCGGGGATGACCACGGCGACGGTCTCGGTGACCACCGCCACGGTCGGGGCCGGCGCGGCCGCCGCAGGGGGCGCCTTGGGTGCATGCGACAGGCCGTACTTGTAGACGACGACACCCAGCACGGTCATGACGACCAGGGCGATCAGGGCAAAAAGAAAACCGAGCGCAAATCGTTGTTGTTCGTCGTCATCCGCACGCGTGGACATCGGGTGGTCTCCCAGGGAAAGAGGTCGGTAAATAATCGGTTCGTGAACCATGAGGCCGAAATTGTAGGTGGCGCGGGTCTGGGCCCTCCCGGCCTGGACCCGCTGCCCACCCCGCTGCGCGATCCCAAGCCCCTGCTGGACCGGGTCATCCACGAATGGGGCGGGCACGAGGACCTCTGGCTCTTCGGCTACGGCTCGCTCATCTGGAAGCCCGAGTTCGACTTCGTCGAGCGCCGCCCGGCCCGCGTGCACGGCTGGCACCGCGCGCTCAAGATGTGGAGCCGCGTCAACCGCGGCAGCGTGCAGAACCCGGGGCTGGTGTTCGGCCTGCTCACCGGCGGCAGCTGCCAGGGCATGGCCTTCCGCATTCCGGCCGCGGACGTGCTGGAGGTGCTGGGCCGCCTGTGGCTGCGCGAGATGCCCACCGGCGTGTACGACCCGCGCTGGCTCACCTGCATCACGCCCGCCGGGCCGGTGCGGGCCCTGGCCTTCACGCTCTCGCGCAAGAGCCCCAACTTCACCGGCACCCTGCCCGAGGCCCGCTACCGCGAGATCTTCGCCAGCGCCGTGGGCCGCTACGGCAGCTCGCTCGAGTACGCACGGCAGACGCTGCTGGAACTCAAGCGCCACCACATCCACGACGCCGCCCTGGCACGCCTGCTGCGGCTGGCCGAGATCACGGCCTCGGCTGACGCGGCGGCGGCCGCGCCAGCCGCTACCCTGTCACCCGCCGCGCCCGGCGATGGCCGCGCGCCCCCCCGCCCCTCCAACGAAGGAAGAAGCTGACATGAACAAGCACACATTCGCCGTCGCCGGCGCCGTCGTCCTCGCCTGTGCCGCCCTCTCGGCCTGCGGCAGCATGGGCATGGGCCGCGCCACGGCCACCGCCAATCTGGCGCCCACCGGCGCCATCAATCCGAATCCGACGTCCGGCAAGGTCACGTTCACCGCCCTCGACCATGGCGTGCGCGTGGCCGGCGAGGTGCGGGGCCTGACGCCGGGCGAGCACGGCTTCCACATCCACGAGAAGGGCGACTGCGGCGACAACGGCAACGCCTCGGGCGGCCACTTCAACCCGGCCGGCGGCACGCACGGCAAGTTCGGCGCCGCCGGCAGCCATGCGGGTGAACTGCCCAGCCTGGTGGCAGGCGCCGACGGCACCGCACGCTTCAGCGTCGAGGTGCACTCGATCTCGCTCACGGACGGTGCGGCCAACAACGTCGTGGGCCGCGCGCTGGTCGTGCACCGCGACCGCGACGACTACACCACCCAGCCGGCCGGCAACTCCGGCCCGCGCATCGCCTGCGCGCTCATCGCCCGCTGAGCGCACGGCAGGCCCCGGGCCGCGTTCAGGCGGGCTCGCGCAGGTCCTGCGGCACGGTCCCCGTGTCCAGGCAGTACCGCTCGTAGTCGGCGATGCGGTCCGCGGTGGTGATGGTGCGTGCCACCGCACCGCCCGGCTGCAGGTACTCCACGGTGCCGTTCACGACCACGAAGAGGATCAGTTCCTCCTCGCCCACTGCCTCCCACCAGTCGACGTTGCCGTCCGACTCGTGCACGTAGCCGCCGGGGCCGACCCCCTCGCCCGTGCACAGCCGCCGCTGGCCCTGCAGGTTCAGCGCGTGGATCTCGCCCGTGTGGCGGTGCAGGCCGAGCCGTGCACCCGGCGACAGGCGCATCAGTTCCACCCAGCCCCGTTCGCCCGCCAGGAAGCGCAGGGGCCGTGACCACTTGCCCGGCCCCTCGGGAATCCACAGCCCCTCGGCGGACCAGGGGCCGGCGGGCAGGAAGGCGTGGCGTGCATTGATCATGGGAATCTCCGATGCGTCGTTGGGATGTGCTGGCACGATAGGCGCCGCACTGGACCACGAAAAGCGCCACATTCCATGAATTCAGGGGATCCACTTTCGGCGCTGCACCTGCAGCTCCCGCCGACCGGCTCGCGCCAGCGCATGCGCGACCTGCACCGGCAGCTGAAGGACGCGATCCTCTCCGGCCGCATCGCGCCCGGCCTGCGCCTGCCGTCCACGCGCGCGCTGGCGCAGGCGCTGGGCGCGAGCCGCAATGCGGTGGTCGCGGTCTACGGCCTGCTGCTGGGCGAGGGCTACATCGAGGCAGCGGCCGGCGCCGGGCACCACGTCGCGCGCTTGCCGGCCGCCCGGCGGCCGATCGCCCCGCGCGGCGAGCCGGCGTGGCTGAACCCGGCCTACCGCGGCCTGGGCGGCACACCCGATCGCGACGCACAGCCCGCGCCACGCTGGGACTTCCGCGTCGGCGTGCCCGACAAGTCCGAACTGGCCTTCGACATCTGGCGCCGCCTCTCGGCGCGCAGCCTGCGCACGCTGTCGCGGCGCACGGTGGGCTACGGCCCGCCGCAGGGCCAGCCGGCCCTGCGCGCGGCCATTGCCCAGCACGTGTCCTTCGCACGCGCGGTGGCCTGCAGCGCGGACGACGTGCTGGTCAGCGCCGGCGCGCAACAGGCCTTCAGCCTGCTCGCACAGGTGCTGGTCACCCCAGGCCGCACCGTGGTGGCGGTGGAACATCCGGGCTACCCGCCCGCGCGGCTGGCCTTCGAGGCGGCGGGCGCACGCGTCGTGCCGGTGCCAGTCGACGACGAAGGGCTGGTCGTCGAACGCCTGCCGGGCGAGGCGCGCGTGATCGTCACCACGCCCGCGCACCAGTTCCCGCTGGGCATGGTGATGTCGGCCGCGCGCCGGCGCGCACTGCTCGCCTTCGCGCAGCGGCACGGCGCGGTGGTCGTGGAGGACGACTACGACGGCGAATTCCGCTTCGACGGCCGCGCCCTGGACGCGCTGCAGACGCTGGACCGCGCCGCCTCGGTGTTCTTCGTCGGCACCTTCTCCAAGTCGCTGTTTCCCGCCCTGCGGCTCGGCTATGTCGTGGCACCGCCCTGGGCCCGGCTGCCGCTGGTGGCGGCCAAGGAGCGCATGGACTGGCACTGCAACCTGCTGTCGCAGGAGACGCTGGCGGCCTTCATCGCCGAGGGACACCTGGCCCGGCATGTGCGCCGCATGGGCGCGCGCTATGCACGGCGCCGCGCGCTGCTGCTCGAGCGGCTGAACGGCGACCTGGCGCCCTGGCTGCAGCCCCTGCCCGGCAGCGCCGGCCTGCACCTGGCGGCGCAGATGGTGGGCGGACACGATGCGGCCGCCGTGGCCGCGCGGGCGCGTACCGCCGGACTGGGGCTTTCTTGCGTGGCCGACTATGGCCGCGAGGTGCCCAACGCCCTGCTCTTCGGCTACGGCGCGATCGACGAGGCCGCGATGGGCGATGCGCTGGCCCGGCTCGCGCAGCTGCTCGGGAACAACCAGCGCATCGGCTGAGTACCCGCTACCCTGCCGTGCGCGCGCGCCACAGGGCCTCGGCGCGCGCCAGGTCGTCCAGCGTGTCGACGTCGGTGACGGTGCCGGCGTCGTCCGTTTCGAGGTCTGCTACGGAATTCATAGCGCGCTGCGCCCGCAGGACGGGCGCTGCGCCGTGATTTCCCTGCAAGGCCAGCAAGGCATCGCGGCACGCGCTGCCGAAGCCCACGGGATGGCCGCGCTGTCCCGCATGCACGGGCTGCGCGGCGCTCACGCCCGGCCGGGCCAGGGCGGCGGCCACGTGCTGCAAGGTGGCTGGCTGCACCAGCGGCAGGTCGGCCGGCAGCACGAGCCAGCCCGGGGCGTCGGCCGTCGCGCGCACCGCGGCGGCGATGGAGTCGCCCATGCCGGGATGGCCCGCGTCCTCCACATGCCACGGCAGGCCGCTGGCCTGCACGGCGGCGAGCGTGTGGGCCATCACCGGCCGGTCGCCCAGCAGCGCCTGCAGTTTGTGCACCCTGCCGCCCGAGGCGCGAAAGCGCTCGCCCCGGCCGGAGGCCAGCACCAGTACGACGGGACCGTGGGATGTCATGTCGTTTCTCCATGGCGCCGCGCGTCGGGGCACACGAGGAACTGGCTTTGCCAGGCCTCTGGGTGCGCCCCCCTCCAAGCCGAAGGCGCTAGAGAGGGGGGAGCCGCGAAGCGGCATGGGGGGTGTTTCACGTCAGCACGAAGTTCCGCGGCTGCGGCTGCGCCGGCCAGTCGCGGTCGCCGATGCTTTCGCGCAGCGAGGTCTCGATGGTCCAGCAGATGGCGTCGAGCGCGAGGTCGTTGGGCGAGTCGCCGAAAGGTTCCTCGATCTCGTGGCCCAGCGCCTCCAGCGCGAAGAAGGTGTAGGCGACCAGCGTCACGATGACCGGCGTCATCGGCCCGATGGAATCGACCAGGCCGAAGGGCAGCAGCAGGCAGTACAGGTAGATGGTGCGGTGGATGATGACGCTGTAGGTGAAGGGGATCGGCGTGCTGGCGAGCCGCTCGCAACCGCCCACGGCGACGCCGATCTGGTCGAGCGGCCGCTCCAGCGCCGGCACGACGGCCGGGTCGACGCGGCCCTGCCGCCGCTGGTCGCGCAGCCACTCGCCGGCCATCTGCAGAAGCATCGCGGGCCGGTAGCGCGCGGCCATCACGCGGGAGACCTCGGCCGGCGGCAGCAGGCGCGCGAGGTCGGCCGCCGGGTCGCTGCCGCGCAACTGGTGGCGCAGCGCATGCACCAGCGCCATCAGGCGCAGCGCCAGCAGCCGCTCGTCGCCGCCGCCCTCGACCAGCGTGAGCGCGTGCCGCACGGCGGCACGGCACTCGATCAGCAGCGAGCCCCAGAGCATGCGGGCTTCCCACAAGCGGCTGTAGCTGGTGCTGTTGCGAAAGCCCAGGAAGATCGCCAGCGTGAGCCCGATGAGCGAGAAGGGCACGAAGTTCATCGGCACCTTCCAGCGCAGCACCTGGCCGTGCAGCAGCGTCACCGTGATCGCCAGCGCGAGGGTCACGGCCAGCTGCGGCAGGATCTGCGAGAGGATCGAGCCGCGCCAGACGAAGAGCAGGCGCAGCCAGTGCGGGCGGGGGCGGACGATCATGCGGCTCGGATGTTAAGCCGCGGGACAACGCACAATCACCCGATGAGCGATCTGCAGAACTCCCTGGCCGCGCTTCGCAAGAGCTACGAGCGCGCCGAACTCGGCGAGAGCCACAGCGCCGCCGACCCGCTGGACCAGTTCGAGCGCTGGCTCGGCGAGGCCGTGAGCGCCCAGGTGCCCGAACCCAACGCCATGACGCTGGCCACCGTCGGCAGCGACCTGCGGCCGTCGACGCGCATCGTGCTCATCAAGGGCTACGACGCGCGCGGCCTCGTCTGGTACACCAACTACGACAGCCGCAAGGGCCAGGAACTGGCAGGCAACCCCTTCGCGGCGCTGCAGTTCCACTGGGTCGAACTCGAGCGCGTGGTGCGCATCGAGGGCCGCGTCGAGAAGGCCGGCGCGGACGAGAGCGACGCCTATTTCGCCAGCCGCCCGCTGGATTCGCGCATCGGTGCCTGGGCCAGCCCGCAGAGCCAGGTGATCCCGGGGCGCGAAACGCTGGTCAAGAACGCCGCCCTCTACGGCGCGAAATTCCTCCTTGCGCCGCCACGTCCGCCGCACTGGGGCGGATACCGCCTGGTGCCCGACCGCTGGGAGTTCTGGCAGGGCCGCAAGAGCCGGCTGCACGACCGGCTGCGCTACCGGCGCGAGGACGGCATCTGGCTGCGCGAGCGCCTCGCACCGTGAGCGCCGGCACGGCGCTATCGATTTCGTAGCAACCCGCGCCCGTTCGGCGGGCGTTGCAGGCACTTTTCGCTCGAGACTTCAGCCTGCAGCGAGCCGCGCCGCGCCCGCCAGCGCGAGCGACACCGTGGCCAGTGCCAGCACCGTGGACACCACCACGCTGGCCGTGACCAGTTCCTCGGCCACCCGGTAGCGCTGCGCGAACATGAAGACGTTGGCGCCGATGGGCATCGACGCGGCCACGACCATCACCGCCAGCGGCAGGCCGTGCACGCCCAGCAGCGTCCCGATGGCCAGCACGCCCAGCGGATGCGCCACGTTCTTGACCAGCGCCTGCACCGTCGCGCCGCGCAGATGCAGGCCCACCGGCGTCTGGGCGAGCGTGATCCCCACCAGCACCAGCGCGATCGGGCTGAAGGCCTGGCCGAGCAGCGCCAGCGGCTTGTCGATCACCTCGGGCAGCGTCCAGCCGGTCTGGGCGAAAGCCAGGCCCGCGATCACCGGCAGCACCACCGGGTGCAGGATGGCGTTGCGCAGCGCGCGCCCCACGGTGGCCGCGATGCGGCGGTGCCCGGCCCCGCCGCCGGCCTGCGCCTCGCGCGCGGTGGCCAGCTCCAGCACCACGGTGGCGCCGGTCAGCAGGATGAGGGAGTGCAGCGACACCAGCGTCAGCAGCACCACCATGCCGGGCGCGCCGTACGCGAGGCCGATCAGCGGGATGCCGATCATCACGGTGTTGCTGTAGGTGTTGGCCAGCGCCAGCACGGCCGCCTCGCGGTTGAAGCCGCGCAGGGCCAGGGTGGCCGCATAGAGCAGGCCGGCCGTGATGAAGTAGGCCGCCACCGGCCGCAGGCTGAGCTGCTGCACCTGCACCGTGCTCATGGAGCGGAACAGCAGCGCCGGTGCCAGCAGCAGGAAGATCAGGTTCGACAGCTCGCGCACCGCTGCCCCGCCGATCCAGCCGCGTCGCCCCGCCACCCACCCGACGGCGATCAGCAGGACGACGGGCAGCAGCGCGGTGACGACGGGCGAATTCACGGGCGCGAGCATACCGGGCGGTAGCAGGCCCGCCTCGGCCCGTGCTGAGCCTGTCGAAGGATCGAAGCGCTGCGCAGGACTTCGACAAGCTCAGTCCGAACGGGTTCTTGGATTGCGACCCGGTCTCAGAACGTGACGCGCAGCCCCACCTTCACGCTGCGCCCCGGCAGCGGCGCCTTCGGGTACTCGGTGGTGGTGAGGATCGAGGTGGCGCTGTAGGCCAGTGCGTTGCTCAGGTTGTCGACGCGCGCGTACCAGAGCAGGTTGGCGCGCTCCCAGCGCATGCGGTAGCTCAGGGCGGCATTCCACAGCGTGTAGCCCTCGGTTTCGCGCTGGCCCATCGCCGGCACGCGATGCTGCGCGGCATAGCGGTCGAAGCCCAGGCGCGCGGTCCACGGTCCGCTGGCCCACACCAGCGTCGCACCCACGCGCGCCGGCGAGATGCGCGGCAGCGGCTCACCGGTGTCGGTGTTGGTGGCGCGCACCACGTCGCCGCGCCATTCCAGGTCCAGCGTGCCGTTGGGGCCCCACTGGGCAAGCCCGTCGCTGCCGAAGAGGCGCACATTGCCGCTGGCCTCGGCGCCGTTGAAGCGCGCTCGCACGCCGCGGTACACGTACTCCGCCAGCAGGTCCTGCTGCAGATTGCCTTCCTCGTCGACCGGGTTCACCTCGCCCTCGTCGTTGCGCAGGTTGCCGGTGGCCGTCAGCCCGATGTAGTTGCGAAAGCGCGTGGTGTAGACGTTCACGGCCGCGCGGTTCGGGCCGGACTTCCACTGCACGCCCACGTCGGCGCCGTTGGACGATTCCTTCTGCAGGTTGGGGTCGCCCACCTCCCAGGCGGCCGTCGCCACGTGCGGGCCGTTGGCGAAGAGCTCGTAGTCCTTGGGCGCGCGCTCGGTGTGGGCCAGGTTGGCCGTCAGCTGCCACTGCGGGGCCAGGTTGACCAGCACGCCCAGGGCCGCGCTGTGCGGGTTGAAGCGCCGTTCGCCGATGGCGAAGCGGTCCACCGTCGGATCGTCGGGGTAGCCCAGCGAGCGCACGCGGACCTGCTCGGTGCGCGCCCCGAAGCTGAAGCGGCCCCAGGACATCGGCAGTTCCTCGTACAGGAACAGCGCGTTCGAGCGCGTGCGGCTGTGCGGTGCGAAGGCCTCCTCGCCGTCGGCCGCGAAGCGCGTCGATTCGCTCTGCAGGCCGATCACGCCCTGCAGGCCGCCGAGCGCCGCGATGGGCTGGTGGCGCGCCTCGATGCGCAGGTCGTTGCCGGCGTTGGAGAAGGTGGTGCCGGCCTCGGCGCCCTCGTACTCGGTGTGGCGGTACTCGGTGCGGCTGGCCTTGACGTGCACGCTGGTGAAGAAGCCGCCGGGCTTGAACTCGCCTTCCACGGCGTAGCGGCGCGAGCGCATGCCGATGGTCACGTCGTCCTCGGCCACGGTGCCGTAGGTGCTGCGGTATTCACTGACCGAGGCGCCGACCCAGTTGCCGCCGCCGAGGAAGACGGTGCCGCCGAAGGCGCCGCCGTCGCTGCGCGAGGCCGAATTGCAGATGCGCCGCTGGTAGACCGGCGAGCCGGGCTTGGTGCATTCGAGCCAGGTCGGCACCGCGACGTCGTCGGCCTTGCGGCTGAAGGCGTCAGCATGCAGCACGAAGCGGTCGTTGCCGCCCTCCACCACCACGCCGCCGCTCTTTTCCTTGCTGCCGCTCGCGTAGCCGATGTCGGCGCGGCCGCCGAACTCGCCCTTGGCATCCATCGGCTCGGTCGGGATGCGGTTGTCGATGACGTTGACCACGCCGCCGACGGCGCTGCCGCCGTACTGCAGCGCCGAAGGCCCGCGCAGCACCTCGATGCGCTCGGTGACGAGCGAGTCCATCGGCACCGCGTGGTCGTAGCTCAGGGCCGACGCGTCGGGCGCCGCGCCGCCGTTGGCGAGGATGCGGATGCGGTCGCCGTCCTGCCCGCGGATCACGGGCCGGCTGGCGTTGGGGCCGAAGTAGGTGCTGCTCACGCCGGGCAGGCCCTGCAGCGTCTCGCCGAGGGTGGATTGCGAACGAATGAGCAGCGAATCGCCCGCCAGTGCTGCGGTGGGCGCTATCGAATCCGTAGCACCAAGCGGGTTGCCGGTGACCGTGACGGTGCTGAGCATGGGGGCCGCGCCGTCGGTAGCGGGTGCGGAAGGTGCGGTGGACGTGTCCGCCTGCGCGTGCGCGAGGACGGTGAAGGCGAGAAGCATGGCCGCGCCGATGGCGTGGCGGGGGAATTGGGGGTGCATGGAAAGCCCGTTGAATCCAGGGGTGCGCCGCGCGCGCTCCGAGGGAGCGCCGCGCGGTCGCGAAATGGGAGATGCCAGGCAGCGCCGACGGCCCGTGCAGGACGGGCGCCGGACGTGCAGGCGCAGGGATTCAGCGGGCGGCGGGCGGGCCGCGCGCGTCGAAGAGCAGGACCCAGCGCGCCAGCGCCTCGCCCTGCATGTAGTCGAAGACGGCGGTGGGCAGCACGACGGGCAGCACCAGCAGGGCCACCGACGGCAGAGCGCTGCCGTGCGCGAGCTGGTCGTACAGACGGCATTGCAGGTCGCCGTCGTCGTGGCCGCCGAAGAGGGCCAGCAGGCCGTGCAGTGCGCCGCCGTGGGCGTGCGCATGCGTCGCGGCGGCCGGCTCCGCGGCCGCCGTGCCTGCGGCAAGCACCGTGACGTGCGGCACCCCGGGCAGGTGGACCGTGCGGTGCAGCAGCCCCAAGGTCGAGGCCAGGCACAGCGCCGCCACGAGCAGCCACGCCAGCGGCCGCAGCGCCGTGGGGCGGCGCAGGGCTTGCAGCGGTGCGGCGTGCGGCGCGGTCGTCACGGCGGCGTCGGTCCCCTCAGTCCTTCTTCACCCGCGAGGCGAAGGTCTTCTGGAACTTCTCCACCTTCGGGCCGACCACGAAGGCGCAGTAGCCCTGGTTCGGGTGCTTGAGGAAGTAGTCCTGGTGGTAGTCCTCGGCCGGCCAGTAGTTGGACAGCGGCGCCACCTCGGTCACGATCGGCGCGCCGCGGTACACCTGGTTGGCGGCCAGCTCGGCGATCACCTCGCGCGCCGTTTCCTGCTGTGCGTCGGTGGTGGTGTAGATGCCGCTGCGGTACTGCGTGCCGACGTCGTTGCCCTGCCGGTTCAGGGTGGTGGGGTCGTGCACGACGAAGAAGATCTCGAGGATCTCGCGCAGCGAGATGCGCGCGGGGTCGAACTGCAGCTTCACCACCTCGTTGTGGCCGGTCTGGCCGGTGCACACCTGCTCGTAGCTCGGGTTGCGCGCCTGGCCGTTGCTGTAGCCGGACTCGACGTCGACGATGCCGTCCACGCGGTCGAAGACCGCCTCGGTGCACCAGAAGCAGCCACCGCCCAGGACGATGGTTTCGAGGGAGGACGGGGGAGTCGAAGAACCGGGGGAAGAGGACATGGCGTGAAGGCTCCAGCTGCAGCTCCCCACACGGAGCGCATGCAAAGACGCAAGGGCGGTATTGTGGCCGGTTGACGGTGCGCGGGTGGCTGACTACATTACTAACCCGTCAGTCAGTAATTTCGATGTCCCCCTCCAAGTTCCTCGGCAACGCCCTGTGCCCCGTACGCGCCAAGCGCGAACGGCGCAAGGAGGCGCGTCCGGGCGAGCTGCTCGAGGCGGCACTCGACCTGTTCGTGGAGAAGGGCTTCGCGGCCACACGCTCGGAAGAGGTGGCGGCGCGGGCGGGCGTTTCCAAGGGCACGCTGTTCCTGTACTTCCCGAGCAAGGAAGAGCTGTTCAAGGCCGTGGTCACCGAAAACCTCTCGGGCCGCTTTGCCGAGTGGAACCGCGAGTACGAGGAATTCGCCGGCAGCACGCCCGACATGCTGCGCTACTGCATGCACAGCTGGTGGGAGCGCGTGGGCTCGACCAAGGTGGCCGGCATCACCAAGCTGATGATCACCGAGGGCGGCAACTTCCCCGAACTTGCTGCGTTCTACCAGCGCGAGGTGGTGCGGCCGGCGCACGAGCTGGTGCGGCGCGTGCTCCAGCGCGGCATCGACCGCGGCGAGTTCGCGCCGCTGGACCTGGACCAGGCCATCTACGCCGTGATCGCGCCCATGATGTTCCTGATGCTGGCCCGCCACTCGGTGCTGGCCTGTGTCGACGACGCGGCGCAGCTGGACCCGGGCCGCTACCTTGCCGTGCAGGCCGAGATCGTGCTGCAGGGCCTGTGCACCCCGGCCGGGCGGCGCTCGGCCGCCCAGACGGCGGAGGCGCCCTGGCGCCCCGCCCCGCCGCCCGCGTCGCCACCCGCCTCCTAAAATCGAAAGTTTGTCGTCCGCACGACCGTCCCTACCGAGTCCTTTCGCCTGGAGCCCCGCATGACCGCCCCCCTGAACACCGATCCGCTTCGCTACAACATGATCGAGCAGCAGATCCGTCCCTGGAACGTGCTCGAACTGGACATCCTGGAGCAGCTGTCCATCGTGCGCCGTGAGGACTACGTGCCCGCCGCGCACCGCTCGATGGCCTTCTTCGACCTGGAGCTGCCCTTCGAGAACGCGAAGGAACCGGGCCAGTGCATGCTCTCGCCCAAGGTCGAGGCGCGCATGCTGCAGGACCTGCACGTGAAGAAGACCGACACGGTGCTCGAGATCGGCACCGGCTCGGGCTACATGGCCGCGCTGCTGGCGTATCGCGCCGCCAAGGTGCTGAGCCTGGAGATCGACGAGGCCATCGCCGCCCGCGCCGCCGAGACGCTGCGCCGCAACGGCGTGCACAACGTCGAGGTGCGCTGCGCCGACGGGTCCAAGCCGCTGCCCAGCGGCCCGACCTTCGACGTGATCGTGCTCAGCGGCTCGGTCGCCAAGGTGCCGCAGAACCTGCTGGGCTCGCTGAACATCGGCGGCCGGCTGGCGGCGATCGTGGGCGAGGAGCCCATGATGCGCGCGCACTTCGTCACCCGCGTGAGCGAAGGCAAGTGGGAGACGACGCAGCCCTGGGACATGGTGGTCCCGCGCCTGCTGAACTTCCCCGAGCCGACCCGCTTCAGCTTCTGAGCCCCGAACCCAAGTCCTTACCATGATCGACCAGGTCCCTCCCGCCGCTCTGGCCCAATGGTTCGCGCAGGACCCCTCGGCGCCGGCGGTGCTGGTCGACGTGCGCGAGCCGTGGGAACGCGAGACCGCCAGCGTGAAGCCCGAAGGCTTCACCCTCGTCGCCATCCCGATGAACGAGATCCCGGCGCGCATCGCCGAACTCGACCCGGCCCAGCGCATCGCCTGCCTGTGCCACCACGGCGCCCGCAGCCAGCGGGTGGCCATGTTCCTCGAACACCAGGGCTTCGGGCAGGTGGCCAACGTCTCGGGCGGCATCGACGCCTGGTCGGCCACGCACGACCCGGCGGTGCCGCGGTACTGAGCCTCAGTTTTCTCCCCTGACCGAAGGACCCCCATGCGCCGGCTGCGGCTTCCCCTCCTCGCGGCCGCTGGCGGTGTCGCCCTCGCGGCCACGCTGCCGGCCCATGCCCAGAGCCTGGTCGCGCTGTACGAATCGGCGCGCGCCTTCGACGCCACCTACCAGGGCGCGCGGGCCCAGTACGAGGCGACCAACGCACGCGCCGCGCAGGCCAAGGCCGGCCTGCTGCCGCAGGTGGGGCTGCAGGCCTCGGCCTCGCGCACGGAGGCCCGCATCCGCACCGACCAGGGCACCGGCCCGCGCGACTTCAACACGCAGCAGGCGGGCGTGCAGGCCACGCAGCCGATCTACCGGCCGGCCAACTGGGCCACCTACGAGCAGGGCAAGCGCCAGTACGAGATCGCACAGGCGCAGCTCGCGCTCGCCGAGCAGGACCTGATCGTGCGCGTGAGCCAGGCGTACTTCGACGTGCTGGGCAGCCAGGACAGCCTCGCGCTGGTCCGCGCGCAGAAGGCCGCCGTCGCCGAGCAGCGCGCCGCCGCGCAGCGCAATTTCGATGTCGGCAACGCCACCATCACCGACACGCGCGAAGCGCAGGCGCGCTACGACCTGGTGCTGGCACAGGAGATCGCGGCCGAGAACGACCTGCAGGTCAAGAAGATCGCGCTCGACCAGCTCGTCGGCCAGAGCGGCACCACGCCCTGGCCGCTGGCCGCACCGGCGCGCCTGCCGGTGCCCGCGCCGGCCGGTGCGCAGGACTGGGTCGCGCAGGCCGAAGACGGCCATCCCGCCATCGCGCAGGCGCGGCTCGCGCTCGACGTGGCCGGCCTGGAGATCGACAAGGCCAAGGCCGGCCACAAGCCGGTGGTCGACGCCACGGCGAGCTACGGCGTGCAGAACAACCCGCAGGGCGTGATCGACTCGACGCTGCGCACGCGCGTGAAGCAGTCGTACATCGGCGTGCAGATGACGCTGCCGCTCTTCGCCGGCTTCGCGGTGGAGAACCGTGTGCGCGAGACCGTCGCGCTCGAAGACCAGGCCCGTGCCCAGCTCGACGCCACGCGCCGCAACGTCACCCAGGCCACCCGCGCCGCCTACCTCGGCCTGGTGGCCGGTGCCAACCAGGTGAAGGCGCTGGAATCGGCCGAGGCCAGCAGCCAGAGCGCGCTCGACGCCAACCGCCTGGGCTACCAGGTGGGCGTGCGCATCAACATCGACGTGCTCAACGCGCAGAGCCAGCTCTTCCAGACCAAGCGCGACCTGGCGCTGGCACGCTACAACGTGCTGCTGGGCCACCTCAAGCTGCGCCAGGCCAACGGCTCGCTGCGGCCGGAGGACCTGCAGCCGATCGAGGCCACGCTGGCCTCGTCGGCGAGCGCGGGCACGCAGCCCTCGGCGGCGACCGAAAGCCCCGTGCCGGTGCCTCCGGCGCGCTAAAAATCCGAAAGTGCAATCGGCCGCCGGGCCCCGCCGAGCGGGCGTTGCAGCCAAATTCGTCACGAACGTGACGATCCCGCAGCCTCGCCCACCGGCGCGCTGCGCAGGCCCGGCAGCCAGCGCACGGTGGCCAGCAGCGCCGCAAGAACGATCAGCGCACCGCCCGTCCATGCCCTGGGCCCGACCGGCTCCCCCAGCACGGCCACCGCGAAGAGTGCGCCGAAGGCCGGCTCGCTGCCCATGAGCAGCGATACGCGCGTGGGCGAGCTGTGCTGCAGCCCCGCGTTCTGGGCGAAGAAGGCGAAGAGCGTGCAGGCCCCCACCAGCCAGGCCAGGCAGCCCCAGAACAGCGGCTCGCCGGACAGCGGCGGCAGCGCGGGCCACGGCCCCTGCAGCGTGGCGAGCAGCGCGCACCCCACCGCCACCACGCCCGACTGCACCGCGGTGAGCGCCAGCGCCGGCGGCACCGGCGAGGCCCCGCCGGCTGCCAGCACGCGTCGCGTGCAGCAGACCATCAGCGCCCGCAGCAGCGCGGCGCCGAGCACCAGGGCATCGCCCACGCCGAATCCGCTCGCCGCATCACCCGCCAGCAGCGCGGCCCCGAGCAGCGAGAGGCCGACGGCGGCCCATTCGCGCACTGCGGGGCGGCGGCGCAGCAGCGCCCACTCCACCAGCGGCGTGAAGACCACGCACAGGCTGATGAGGAAGGCCGCGCGCGCCGCCTGGGTGTGCAGCACGCCGTAGCTCTCGCACAGGAAGATCGCGAGCAGCAGGCCGCCCAGCCCGGCGATCTGCCAGCGCAGCGCGGCCGGCACGCCGCGCAGTCCGCGCAAGGCCGGCATCAGCAGCACGAAGGTCAGGCCGAAGCGCAAGGCGAGCAGGCCCAGCACGGGGTAGAAGGCCAGCGCCGTTTTCATCACGCCGTAGCTGGTGCCCCAGACGGCGGCGACGGTCAGCAGCAGCGCGTCGGAGAGCCATAGCAGGCGGCGCTCAGGAAGGAAAGAAGCCATGCCGCGACTGTCCACCCGTGCGCTCGATTCGATAATCCGGCCGCCACGCAATCCAGCTGTGCGCCGGAATCAACAATGACGGACCCCGACCTGCTCCCGCTCCTGCCCGACCTGGCCACCTTCGCGCGCGTGGTGGAGGCCGGCAATTTCTCGGTGGCCGCGCGCCAGCTGGGCACGGCACCGTCGACCGTGAGTCGCACGGTGCAGCGGCTCGAAGCCGCGCTGGCCACGCGCCTGCTCGAGCGCACAACCCGCCGGGTGCGCGTGACCGAGGCCGGCGCGCAGGTGGCGCGCCATGCACGCGAGATGCTCGGGGCCGCGGCCGACGCCCTCGATGCCGCCGGCGAAACCCGCCGCGATCCGCAGGGGCTGGTGTCGCTCAGCGCGCCGACCGAGTTCGCGCAGGCCGTCGTGCACCCGCTGCTGCCGTCCTTCCTCGCCGCCTGGCCGCAGGTGCAGGTGCGCCTGGTGGCCAGCGATCTGGTGCTGGACCCGGTGGCGGACGGCCTGGACCTGGTGCTGCGCCTGACCGACCGCCCACCGCCGCACCTGGCCGGCCGGCCCGTCGGCAGCGCGACCTGGCGGCTGTGCGCGTCGCCGGCCTACCTGCAGGCGCACGGCGTACCGCAATCGCCCGACGAGCTCACGGCGCACGATTGCCTCACGCTGGGCGAAACGCCGCAGGACCGGCGCTGGCGGCTGCGCCGGGCGGCCGACGACACCCGCAGCACGGTCGAGGTGCGGGGCCGCTACAGCGTCAACCATGCCGTCGCGCGGCTCGACGCCGCCTTGCAGGGGCTGGGCATCGCCACCCTGCCGGACTTCATCGCCGCCGGCGCCATGCGCAGCAGCGCGCTCGTGCCGGTGCTGCCGGACTGGACCCACGACGACCACGCCTACGCGGGCACGGTCTGGCTGCTCTATCCGCCGAAGCGCTTCCTGCCGCCGAAGGTCCGGGTGCTGGTCGACCACCTCGCGGCGCAGCTCGGCGGCGCACCCGCGGGGAGGCCCGCCTTGTCATGAGCCGGTCACGGTGCCGAGCGCCAATCGCGCGGTCCTGCGCGCGGTGCGCAGGCCTGACCGACACCAGACATGACCAACACGAAGAAAGCGCGACGTACGACGAGGGGCCTGATCGCCATGGCCGGTGCCAGCCTGCTGCTGGCGGCCTGCGGAGGCGGAGGAGGAGGCGGCGGCTGGCCGATCCTCGGCACGGGCGGGGGAACACCGGGCACCGGTACCGGGACCGGCACCGGCTCCGGCGGCAGCACCCCCGGCACCGGCACGGGCGGCGGCAGCACCCCTAACACGCCCACCCGCGTCAGCGGCACCTTCCTGGACGCAGCCGTCGAAGGGCTGGACTACCTCGCCGGCAGCGCGGCCGTGGCGCAGACCGATGCGCAGGGCCGCTTCGACTGCCTGCCCGGCGACACGGTGCGCTTCCGCGCCGGCGCGCTGGAACTGGGCTCGGCGCCGTGCGGCGCCGTGGTGACGCCGCTCACGCTGGCCGGCGCCACCGCCTCCGCCGAAGGCCTGCAGGCCGATGCGGTGGTCAACCGCCTGCTCGCGCTGCAAAGCCTGGACGACGATGGCGACCCGTCCAACGGCATCCGCCTCACGTCAGAGCTGAAGGCACAGCTGAAGGCCGGCACGCTCGACTTCTCGGCCCAGGCCGCGGCCTTCCACACGGCGCTACAGGCCGTGCTTGCCGCACTGCCCGCCCCCTGGTCGGGCCGCACGGTGGACGACAGCCGCCGCCTGCTGGCGCGCGAGCACTTCGAGAACACGCTCGCCGCCACGCTCGACACACCGGTCAGCACCAGCACCAGCCAGACCAACGCGCTGGGCAGCATCGCGGCCAGCGTGACCCGCTACCAGCTGCAGGCCGACGCGAGCTACTACGTGCCCTACGAGGGCAGCCAGGCGGCCGTGAAGGCGGACTTCCCGCTGGGCTTCCTGCCCGCCTACGGCTCGGGCATGGCCTTCAAGGGGAAGGCCGACGACGGCACGCTGGAGTTCTATGCCATCACCGACCGCGGCCCCAACGGCGACGGCCCCACCGTACCGGTGCCGGGCGACAGCAGCGGCGCGACCAGCGTCAGCAAGGTGTTCCCGGCGCCCTCCTTCGCGCCGAGCTTCGGCCTGGTGCGCATCGGCAAGAACGGCGCGGTGCTGAGCTCGAGCACCGCGCTGCGCGTGAGCGCGCAGACGAAGGTCACCGGCCTGCCGCCCCAGGCCGGCGCCGTGGGCTCGACGGGCGAGGTCCCGCTGACCGACACCTACGTCTACGACGCCGCGAAGTCCGGCTTCGACGCCACCGGCCTGGACCCGGAATCGATGGTCTACGACAAGGCGCGCAACGTGCTGTGGACCAGCGACGAGTACGGCCCCTTCGTGGCCCGCATCAACATCGCCACCGGCGTGATCGAGAAGAAGTACGCGCCGGGCACGGGCCTGCCGGCGATCTTCGCCAAGCGCCGCATCAACCGCGGCATGGAAGGCTTGACGCTGGACGTGGCGACCGGCCGCCTGCACGGCTTCCTGCAGAGCCCCATCGACCCGAAGGACAGCGCCGGCAAGTCGATCAAGGCCAAGCCGCCGGGCGGCAGCAACACCGACGTGCGCCACATCGCGAAGTTCGCGCGCTGGGTGGAGTTCGACCCGACGACCGAGAGCTCGAAGTCCTACGCCTACCCGATCGACGGCTCGGCCTACGACAAGGACCGCACCGGCAACGCCAAGCTCGGCGATGTGGTGAGCCTGGGCAACGGCCGCTTCATCGTCATCGAGCAGGGCGCGCGCAAGAGCGACGGCAAGGTGATGAACAAGCTGATGCTGGTCGAGCTGCCCGCCACGGCGACCGACATCGCGGCGATGGACGAGAACCTCGAGATCAGCAGCATCACGCAGGCCGCGTCCAACGGCGTGAGCTACGCCGGCGTGGTCACCATGCGCAAGACCGAGCTGCTCGACCTGAATGCCCTGGGCTGGCTGGCCGAGAAGGCCGAGGGCCTGGCCCTGGTGGACGAGCACACCCTCGCCCTGGTCAACGACAACGACTTCGGCCTGAGCACGAAGCTCTACGACGCCGAGGGCAAGGCCGTGGCCGGCAGCATCGAGGACTGCACGGTGGACGCGGCCGGCGCCATCGTGAGCGGCTGCCCCGCCGGTGTGGTGAAGGCGCGCATCACGCGCGGCAGCGACCTGGAGCGGCCCACGCGCGTGTGGCTGATCCGGCTGGACCGCTCGCTCACGCAGCTGCAGTTGCCGAGCTGAGCGGCGCGAAGGCGTGCGGCGCCCAGACCGCACGCCGCATCCGTCTTTCGCCATCCCGCTACAGTTCCTCGGGGCCCGGCAGGCCGCATCGGCAACGCCGGGCCACTTTTTTTGCAGGAGCACCATGGCTGGGACACTGGAATTCGGACTCGACACCTTCGGCGACGTGACGGCCGGCAACGACGGCGCCTTGCTGTCGCAGGCACAGGTCGTCCGCAACCTCATCGACGAGGCCGTGCTGGCCGACGAACTGGGCGTGGACTTCATCGGCGTCGGCGAGCACCACCGCGCCGACTTCGCCGTCTCGGCGCCGGAGGTGGTGCTGGCCGCCATGGCCGCGCGCACGCGGCGCATCCGGCTGGGCTCGGCGGTGACGGTGCTCAGCTCCGACGACCCGATCCGCGTCTTCCAGCGTTTCTCCACGGTCGACGCCATCTCTCGCGGCCGGGCGGAAGTGATCCTCGGCCGTGGCTCGTTCACCGAGTCCTTCCCGCTCTTCGGCTACGACCTGGGCGATTACGAGAAGCTGTTCGACGACAAGCTGGAACTCTTTGCCGCCATCGCGAGCCAGGAGGTCGTCGACTGGAACGGCGGCTGGCGGCCCGCGCTGAAGAACCAGCGCATCTTCCCGCCCATCGAGCACGGCAGGCTCAAGACCTGGATCGGCGTGGGCGGCAGCCCCGAGTCGGTGGTGCGCGCCGCGCATTACGGCATGAACCTGATGCTCGCCGTCATCGGCGGCTCGCCCGCGCGCTTCAAGCCCTTCGCGGACTACTTCCGCCAGGCCTGCGAGCAACTGAAGCGGCCCGCGCTCGACGTCGGCATCCATTCACCGGGCTTCGTGTGCGAATCGGATGCCGATGTGAAGACGATGCTGTACCCGCACTTCAAGCGCGGACGCGACCGCATCGGCGCCGAGCGCGGCTGGCCGCCCGTGACCGAACGCGACTTCGAGCAGGAGATCGCGCACGGGTCGCTGTACGCCGGCTCGCCGGACACGGTGGCGAAGAAGATCGCGGCCACCGTGCGCACGCTGGGCGTGTCGCGCTTCCAGATGAAGTACTCGGCCGGCCCGCTGCCGCACGAGCTGCTCATGAACAGCATCCGCCTGTACGCGACCGAGGTGATCCCGCGGGTGCGTGCGTTGCTCGCAGCGGACTCCTGAACACGCGCCAGGCAGCCGCTTCGCCCCGAGGGCGCGGCTAATCCAGCCGGGGTTCGCTCCGGCCGTCCGGCGGATCCTGCGGCCCCGATGGGGCCACGGGTTCGAGCACCGGCTCGGCCGGCTCGGCCACAGGCGCGGGCAGCGGCGCCTCGGGCACCTGGCGCGCCAGCGCCAGCAAGGCCGTCACCGTGCGTTCGGCGGCGCCGCGGTGGCTCGCAGCGAAGACCTGAGCCGCCTGCGCCATGCCGGCGCTGCGCTGCTTGTCGGCCACCAGCGCCAGCGCATGCACCACGGCCTGCATCATGTCGTCGACCCGCAGCGCGGCACCCGCGGCGATGGCCAGCTCCGCCGCCTCGGCGAAGTTGAAGGTCGAGGGGCCGAGGATCACCGGGCAGGCGCAGGCCGCGGCCTCGATCAGGTTCTGCCCGCCCAGCGGCTCGAAGCTGCCGCCGAGCAGCGCGACGTCGGCCAGGCCGTAGTACAGCGCCATCTCGCCCAGCGAGTCGCCGAGCCAGATCTCGTTCTCGCGCGGGGTGCCGTCGGCGGTGCTGCGACGCGCACAGGCGAAACCCATCGATTCGATGAGCGTGGCCACCTCGTCGAAGCGCTGCGGATGGCGCGGCACGATCATCCACTGCACGTCGGACGCGCGCAGCTTGGCGATGCCTTTGGTCGCACCCCGCGCGGGCTCCACGGGCGCGGAGACCCAGAAATGCTTGAGGACTTCGAGCAGCTGGCGCTCCTCGCCGTCGCGAGAGCTGGCGAACACGATCACCGGCTTGGGCAGGTGCGCGCGCAGCGCGTCGGCATGGGCGAGCTGGCGCGGGTCGGGCGACGCGTCGAACTTCAGGTTGCCGAACACGCCGGCCACCTTGGCACCCAGCGACACCAGGCGGTGCGCGTCGGCCTCGCTCTGCGCCCAAACGGCCGCCAGCGACGAATAGGCCGGCCGCGACAGCCAGGCCAGCCGCTCGGCCGAGGCCAGGGACTTCTCGTTGAGCCGCGCGTTGGCCAGCGTGAGCGGGATGCCGCGTTCGGCACAGGCCGCCGTGAGTTCGGGCCAGACCTCGGTTTCCATCAGCACGCCGATGCGCGGGCGGAAGCGGTCGAGAAAGCGAGCGACGGCCTCGGGCGTGTCCCAGGGCTGCCAGACCTGCACGTCGCCCTCTTCCAGCAGCTTGGCGCCCTCCTCACGGCCGGTGGCGGTGCCGTGGGTCAGCAGGATCGGCACGCCGGGCAGCTGGCGGCGCAGTTCGGCGATCAGGATGCCGGCGGCGCGCGTCTCGCCCAGCGAGACCGCATGCACCCAGCACCAGTCGGAACCGGCGAAGGCCGTGTCGTACTGGCCGAAGCGCTCCTCCACCGCCACGGCATAGCCGGGCTCGGAGACGGCGCGCTTGCGCAGCTTGCGGCGCAGCAGCGGCTGCGCGAGGCGGGTGACGAGGCCGTAGAGGCGAAGCGAGAGCGAACGACGCACGTGGGTCAGTGGGCTGCTCCGCCGAACACAGCGTCGGGTTTCACGGACTTGAGGAGCTTCGTCATCACGTCCTCGATGCGGTGCAGCGCGTCCTGCGTCTGCCCCTCGAAGCGCAGCACCAGCACCGGCGTGGTGTTGGAGGCGCGGATGAGACCGAAGCCGTCGGGCCAGTCGACGCGCACGCCGTCGATGGTCGAGACCTTGGCGGGTGCGTCGAACTTCGCGCTCTTGACGAGCTGCTCGACCAGGCGGTGCGGCTCGCCTTCTTCGCACTTCACGTTGATCTCGGGCGTGGAGAAGCTGGTCGGCAGCGCGTTGAGCACGGCGCTCGCATTCGGGCTGGCCGACAGGATCTCGAGCAGGCGGCAGCCCGCGTAGGTGCCGTCGTCGAAGCCGAACCAGCGCTCCTTGAAGAAGATGTGGCCGCTCATCTCGCCGCCGAGCGGGGAGTCGACTTCCTTCATCTTGGCCTTGATGAGCGAGTGGCCGGTCTTGTAGATCATGGGCACGCCGCCCGCGGCCTCGATGGCCGGCGCCAGGCGCTGCGAGCACTTCACGTCGTAGACGATGGTGCCGCCCGGCACGCGCGAGAGCACGTCCTTGGCGAACAGCATCATCTGGCGGTCGGGATAGATGTTCTGGCCGTCCTTGGTCACGATGCCCAGGCGGTCGCCGTCGCCGTCGAAGGCCAAACCGAGTTCGGCATCGCCGCTTTGCAAGGCCTGGATGAGGTCCGCCAGGTTCTCGGGCTTGCTCGGGTCGGGGTGATGGTTGGGGAAGTTGCCGTCGACCTCGCTGTACAGCTCGGTCACCTCGCAGCCGATGGCGCGGAAGATGGCGGGTGCCGACGCGCCGGCGATGCCGTTGCCCGAATCGACCACGACCTTCAGCGGGCGCTGCAGCTTGATGTCGCCCACGATGCGTTCGACATACGCGGGCAGCACGTCGACCTTGCGCACGCTGCCGCCGTCGGCCAGCGCGGCGCTGCCGTCTTCCATGACCTTGCGCAGGGCCTGGATCTCGTCGCCGTAGATGGCGCGGCCGGCCAGCACCATCTTGAAGCCGTTGTAGTCCTTGGGGTTGTGGCTGCCCGTGACCTGGATGCCGCTGGTGGCCAGCGTGCTGGCCGCGAAGTACAGCATGGGCGTGGTGACGGCGCCGATGTCGATCACCTCCACGCCCGTGGCCACGAGGCCGCGGATCAGGGCATCGGCCAGGGCCGGGCCCGACAGCCGGCCGTCGCGGCCCACGGCCACGGCGCGCTCGCCGGCGGCGCGCGCCGCGCTGCCGAAGGCGCGGCCCAGCGCCTCGGCCACCTCGGCATCGAGCGTGGTGGGCACGATGCCGCGGATGTCGTATGCCTTGAAGATCGAAGCGCTGAGTTGCATGAGGAGGCCCCTGTGTTCTTTGCTGCGGCGCATTGTAGGCACCGGTCCCGGGCCCTCACATGTCCGAAAATGGCGCGTCCGAGCGGGTTTTGCCTCGTAGGATGCCCGCCATGCCGCCCCCGCCCGCCCCCATCGACGCTACCGAAAGCGACGCCTGTTACCTGGCGATGAAGACGCACGACGCGCGCTTCGACGGGCGCTTCTTCACCGCCGTGACCTCCACCGGCATCTACTGCCGCCCGGTGTGCCGCGTGAAGACGCCGCGGCGGGAGAACTGCCGCTTCTACCGCCACGCGGCGCAGGCCGAGGCCGCGGGCTTTCGGCCCTGCCTGCGCTGCCGGCCCGAACTGGCGCCGCGCGCGAACGATGCCGCGGCCTGGAGCACCACCGACGCCTCGCGCCTGCTCGCCCTGCAGGCCGCGCGCCTGATGGACCAGCCCGAAGCGGGGTGGCCGGCCGGGCCTGCCGACTCGCGCGCCTCGGTGGCGCCCATCGCCGAGCGCCTGGGCGTCAGCGACCGCCACCTGCGGCGAATCTTCGAGGCGCAGTTCGGCGTCTCGCCGCTTCAATACCTGCAGACGCGCCGCCTGCTGGCCGCCAAGCAACTGATCGCCGACACGGCACTGCCGATGACCGAGGTGGCCCTGGCCAGCGGCTTCGCGAGCGTGCGGCGCTTCAACGCGGCCTTCGCCTCGCACTACGGGCTGAACCCCAGCGCCCTGCGCCGCGCCGGCCCCGCACCCGCGGCGCACGGCATCCGCGTGCGGCTGGCCTGGCGCCCGCCCTACGACGTGGCGGCCATGCTGGGCTTCTTCGCACGTCGCGCGATCGCCGGCGTGGAGCAGGTCGAGGGTGACCGCCTCGCCCGCACGGTGCGCATCGGCCACGGCGCGCAGGCCCGTTGCGGCTGGCTGAGTGCGCGCTTCGACACGGCGGCCGGCGAACTCGAGCTGTCCGTCGACGACGCGCTGGCGCCGGTGCTGCCGTCGGTCCTGGCGCGGGTGCGGGCGCTGTTCGACCTCGACGCCGACCCCGCGGCCATCGACGCGGCGCTGCATGCGGCCTTTCCGCTTGGCGACGGGGTGCGGGTGCCGGGCGCGGTGGACGGCTTCGAACTGGCGGTGCGTGCCGTGCTCGGCCAGCAGGTCACGGTGGCGGCAGCGCGCACACTGGGCGCGCGGCTGGTGCAGGCCTTCGGCGAGTCCGTGACCACGCCCGTCCCGGGGCTGGACCGGCTGTTCCCGACCCCCGCGGCGCTGGCGACCGCAAGCGGCGATGCCCTGGGCCGCCTCGGCATCGTGCGCCAGCGCCAGGCGGCGCTGCAGGCACTGGCGCGCGAAACGCTCGAAGGCCGGCTGGACCTGCATCCGGGCGCGGACGTGGCCCGCACCTGCGCCGCCCTGGAGGCGTTGCCCGGCATCGGCGACTGGACCGCGCAGTACATCGCCATGCGCGCGCTGCGCTGGCCCGACGCCTTCCCGGCCGGCGACGTCGCCCTGCAGAAGGCGCTGGGCGTGACGGGTGCGAAGGCCGCCGCGCAGGCCTCCGAGGCCTGGCGCCCCTGGCGCAGCTACGCGGTGCTGCGCGCCTGGCATGCCGCAGCGGCCACGCCGCCGCCCATTGCTATCAATTCAATAGCTACTCGCGCCCGACCGGCGGGCGCTGCAGCCTGATTCGACCATGAAATTCAAGATTCCTTCCGCCTTGCACACCACGCGCATCGACACGCCCCTGGGCGGTGTGCGCCTGGCCGCCACCGACGCCGGACTGGCCGGCATGTGGTTCGACGGCCAGCAGCACAGCCCCGACACGCGCGGCTGGCAGGACAACGAGCTGCACCCCGTGCTGCGGCAGGCCGCCGCGCAGTTGATCGCCTACTTCGACGGCCGGCGCGACGGTTTCGACCTGCCGCTGGACCTGTCGCACGGCACGGCCTTCCAGCAATCGGTGTGGCAGGCCCTGCTGGCCATCCCGCGCGGCGAGACGACCAGCTACGGCGCGCTCAGCCACCGCCTGGGCCGGCCCGCCGCCGTGCGCGCCGTGGGCGCGGCGGTGGGGCGCAACCCGATCAGCGTGATCGTCCCCTGCCACCGCGTGGTGGGCGCCGACGGCAGCCTCACGGGCTATGCCGGCGGGCTGCCGCGCAAGACGGCGCTGCTGGCACTCGAAGGCGCGCGCGGGGCCCGCGCGTGAGCGGCGCCAGCAAGACCGCTGCCGCGCAGGCCGGCACCGCTTCGGCCGACACGGCGGGCGGCGGCTGGGTCGTCGACCTGGTGCTGCTGGCCGCCCTGTGGGGCGCCTCCTTCCTCTTCATGCGCGTGGGCGCGGCGGAGTTCGGCGCGCTGCCGGCGGCCGGGATGCGGGTGGCGGTGGCGGCGCTCTTCCTCCTGCCGCTGCTGCTGTCGCGTGGCCAGTTCGGCGCGCTGCGCCAGCACTGGAAGGCCGCGCTGGGCGTCGGCGTGCTCAATTCCGGGCTGCCCTTCGCGCTCTTCTGCTTCGCGCTGCTGAGCATCAACACCGGCCTGGCGGCGGTGCTCAATGCCACGGTGCCGATGTTCGGCGCGCTCGTGGCCTGGGCCTGGTTCGGCGACCGGCCCGACGGCTCGCGCCTGGCCGGCCTCGTGATCGGCTTCGCCGGCGTGGCCTTGCTGGCCAGCCGCTCGGCGGGCTTCCACGCGGGCGGCGACGGCTCGGCGCTGTGGGCGGTGCTGGCCTGCCTGGGGGCCTGCCTGTGCTACGGCATCTCGGCCAGCGCCACACGGCGCTGGCTGCAGGGCGTGCCGGCGCTGGCCACGGCCACCGGCAGCCAGGTGGGCGCCACGCTCTTCCTGCTGCTGCCGGCCCTCTGGCTGGCGCCCGCGCGCATGCCCAGCCTCAAGGCCTGGCTGTCGCTGGTGGCGCTGGGCGTGGCCTGCACGGGGCTGGCGTACATCCTGTTCTTCCGCCTCATCGCACGGGCCGGGCCGGCCAAGGCGCTGACGGTGACCTTCCTGGTGCCGGTCTTCGCGGTGTTCTACGGCGCCGTGTTCCTGGGCGAGACCGTGACGCCGTGGATGCTCGGCTGCGCCGCGGTGATCGTGTGCGGCGTCGCGCTGTCCAGCGGCCTGGTGCGCCTGGGCCGGCGCGCAGCGGTCAGATGATCCCGGCCACCACGTTGATGGACAGGGCCAGCACCAGCATGTTGAAGCCGAAGGACAGCACGCTGTGGATCAGCGTGGTGCGGCGCATCTCGCGCGAGCTGACCTGCACGTCGGACACCTGCGAGGTCATGCCGACCACGAAGGCGTAGTACATGAAGTCCGCGTAGTCGGGCTCGTCCTTGCCGGGGAACTCGAGACCGCCCTCGTCGGGCGTGTCGTCGTCCTGGTAGTAGCTGTGCGCGTAGTGGAACGCGTACATCGTGTGGATCATGAGCCAGGAGCCGGCCAGCGACACCAGTGCCAAGGCCACGTGCGCCGCCCGCATGGCGCCGTCCATCTGCTTGACCTGCCCCAGCAGCATCGCGATGGCCGCCAGGCTGATGACGACTGCCGCGAGCATCGCACCCAGCAGCACGGCGCCCGGCGGGTCGAGCGAGCGGGCGCGGTGCTTGACCTGGCCGGCATCGAAGCGATGCGCCAGCCACAGCGCCAGCAGCAGGTAGGCCACGACACCGCCGCTCCAGCCGAGCAGCCCCAGCGCCATGCCGCGCGCACCCAGCGCGGCCGCGACGCCCGTGGTGGCGAGCCCGGCCAGCGCGCCGTAGGCCAGGCGCTGCGTGCCGTCCATCCGCATCAGTTGCATCGACATCGGGCGACTGTAGCGTGCGGTTCCGGACGCCCGGCTGATCCGGTCGCGGCGAGCGCCCACCAATCTGCCCGCGCACAGGCCGCCCCGCGACAATGGCACCACCCATGACGACAACCTTCTTCGCCCGATGCCGGGCCCGCTTTCGCGCCCTGCTCGCCCCGGTGGCCCTGGCCACCTGCGCCGCCGTGGCGCACCCCGCCGCACATGCGGCACCGCCCGAGGACATGGCGCGTCGCATGGCGGCCTGCATCACCTGCCACGGCCGCGATGGGCAGGCCACCAACTCGGGCTACTTCCCGCGCCTGGCCGGCAAGCCGGCCGGTTACCTCTACGAGCAGCTGCGCAGCTTCCGCGACGGCCGCCGCCAGCAGGCCGACATGAGCCACCTGCTCGCCAACCTCTCGGACGCCTACCTGCGCGACATGGCCGAGTACTTCGCATCGCTCGACTTCCCCTACCCGCCGCCGGCCGCGTCGGACCTGCCGGCCGCGACGCTGGAGCGCGGGCGTGAACTGGTCTTCGGCGGCGACACCACGCGCGGCCTGCCCGCCTGCGTGCGCTGCCACGGCGAGGCGCTGACCGGCGTGCGGCCCGGCATCCCTTCGCTGTTGGGCCTGCCGCGCCTGTACATCGCCTCGCAGCTGGGCGCCTGGGTCACCGGCGATCGCCGCGCGCTCGCACCGGACTGCATGGCGGAGGTGGGCCGCAAGCTCGACAACCGCGACATCACGGCGATCGCCGGCTGGCTGGCCGCGCAGCCGGTGCCCGCCGGCGCCAAGCCCGCCACGGCGCTTCCCGGCGGCCTGCCGGTGGCCTGCAGCGCCATGGAGGCGCACCGATGAAGGCGCGGCGCGTGATGCTGCGCATCGTGCTGGCGCTGATCGCAGTGTTCGTGCTGCTGGCCGGCGCCGTGGTCGCCCTGAACCTGCGTGGCGAAGACCCGGTGAGCGACGCGCGTCCCGAGGATTTCGTCGCCTCGCCCGGCCAGGTGGAGCGCGGGCGCTACCTGGCGCTGGCAGGCAACTGCGCCGGCTGCCACACGGCCCGCGGCGGCGCGGCGTATGCGGGGGGCCGCGGCATCGAGACGCCCTTCGGCACCCTCTACACCAGCAACCTCACGCCCGAGCCGCTCACCGGCATCGGTCTGTGGAACGCCGACCACTTCTGGCGTGCGATGCACAACGGCCGCTCGCGCGACGGCCGCCTGCTGTATCCGGCCTTCCCGTACACCAGCTTCACGCAGATGACGCGCGAGGACTCGGACGCCATCTACGCCTGGCTGCGCACGCTGCCGCCGGCGGCGCAGGCCAACCGCGCCCACACGCTGGCCTTTCCCTACGACACGCAGGCCGCCCTGGCCGTGTGGCGCGCGATCTTCTTCAGCCCCGGCCGCTTCGAAGCACAGCCGCAGCGCTCGGCCGAGTGGAACCGCGGCGCCTACCTGGTGGGCGGCCTGGGCCATTGCATCGCCTGCCATGGCAGCCGCAATTCGCTGGGCGCGACCGACGCCGCGCGCGGCCTGGTCGGCGGCATGCTGCCGGGCGAGAACTGGTACGCGCCCGCGCTCGATGCGGCGTCTGAAGCGGGCGTCGCGGGATGGGACACCAACGAAGTCGTGGCCCTGCTCAAGACCGGCCGCACTGCGCACGCCTCGGTGCTCGGGCCGATGGCCGAGGTGGTGTATCGCAGCACCCAGTACCTCAGCGACGCCGACCTGCGCGCGATGGCCGTCTACCTGCAGGCGCTGCCGGAGGCGCCGGTCGCGCCACCTGCGCCAGCGGTCCGCCGCAACGACACGGTGCTCCAGCGCGGCGAGAAGATCTATGCGCAGCAATGCGCCTGGTGCCACGGCGAGCGCGGCGAGGGCGTGGCGGGCACCTTCCCGCCGCTGGCCGGCAACCGCGCGGTGAACATGCGCAACGCGAGCAACCTGGTGCAGGTGGTGCGGCGCGGCGGCTTCCTGCCCGCGACCGAAGGCAATCCGCAACCCTACGGCATGCCGCCCTTCGGCCACCTGATCGAGGACGCCGACATCGCCGCCGTGCTGAGCTACGTGCGCGCCAGCTGGGGCAACACCGGCGCCGAGGTCACGCAGCGCGAGGCGATGCAGCGCTGATGGGCCTCACGCGGTCGTGCGCACCGCCGGCTCGGTCGAACACGTCCGCGTCGCGCTCGTAAGGCGTCGCCATCGTTGCCTCCGTGTTCGGCAGCGAAAGGCCAAAGAAAAAGCCCCTGCAGCGAACTGCAAGGGCTTTTGTGATTGGCGGAGTGGACGGGACTCGAACCCGCGACCCCCGGCGTGACAGGCCGGTATTCTAACCGACTGAACTACCACTCCGCGTCGGTGTGACTTTCGCTCTTGCATCCTTCGATGCTCGAGCCAAGTGCCACAAAACTTGGCGACCCTACGGGGATTCGAACCCCGGTACTCACCGTGAAAGGGTGATGTCCTAGGCCTCTAGACGATAGGGTCAAAACCTGGACTGACCAAGACTTTACAGTCTATTCGACACCTTGTTGGTGGAGGTAAGCGGGATCGAACCGCTGACCTCTTGCATGCCATGCAAGCGCTCTCCCAGCTGAGCTATACCCCCGGTGAACCCGCTGGAAGTTGCCTTCCTTTGTTGTTCGTCCCTACTGGGTGTCGAGCCTCGCAGTATATACCGGTTTTCAAGCTTTGCTCAATCTTTCGATCACGATATCGCGAGAAAAAAGCGCGAGCACCGCATCGAGCGACGGCGTCTGCGGCGTGCCCATGACCAGCACGCGAACGGGCATGGCCAGCGCGGGCATCTTCAGGCCGTGTGCCGCGAGCACTTCCTTGATGGCGCCAGCGATGGATGCCTTGTCCCAGGCCACCGTCTTCAGCTTGTCCGCCAGCGCGGCGATGGCCGGCCGCACGGCGTCGGTCAGGTGCTGCGCGCGATCGGCGTCGCTGGGCTGCACGTCGGCATAGAAGGCCTTCGCCCACTGGGCCAGCGCGACGGTGGTGTCGCAGCGGTCCTTGAACAGCGCGCAGATGGCGGGCAGGCGCTCGTCGGCCGTGACGCCCAGGCGGGCCAGTTGTTCGGCCACCAGCGGCGCCAGCGCCTGGTCGTCCATCGCCTTCAGATGCTGCGCGTTGACCCAGCGCAGCTTCGCCTCGTCGAACTGCGCCGCGCTGCGGCCCAGGTGGTCGAGGTCGAACCACTCGAGGAACTCGGCGCGCGAGAAGATCTCGTCGTCGCCGTGGCTCCAGCCCAGGCGTGCGAGGTAGTTGACCATCGCATCGGGCAGGTAGCCCTCGTCGCGGTACTGCGTGACGGGCTTGGCACCGTTGCGCTTGCTCATCTTCTCGCCCTGCTCGTTCAGCACGGTGGGCAGGTGCGCATACACCGGCGGCTCCTTGCCCAGGGCACGGAAGATGTTGATCTGGCGCGGCGTGTTGTTGACGTGGTCGTCGCCGCGGATCACGTGCGTGATCGCCATGTCGATGTCGTCGACCACGACGCAGAAGTTGTACGTCGGCGTGCCATCGGGCCGGGCGATGACGAGGTCGTCGAGCTCGTCGTTGGCGATCTCGATGCGGCCCTTGACCTTGTCGTCCCACGCGACGACGCCGTCCTGCGGGTTGCGAAAGCGCAGCACCGGCTGCACGCCTTCGGGCACGGGCGGCAGCACCTTGCCCGGCGCGGGGCGCCAGGTGCCGTCGTAGCGCGGCTTCTGCTTGGCGGCCATCTGCCGTTCGCGCAACGCGTCGAGTTCGGCCACGCTCATGTAGCAGGGATAGACCTGCCCCGCGGCCTGCAGTTCGGCCAGCACCGCCTTGTAGCGGTCCATGCGCTGCATCTGGTAGAACGGACCTTCGTCATGGTCCAGGCCCAGCCAGGCCATGCCCTCGATGATGACGTCCACGGCCGCCTGCGTGGAGCGTTCGAGGTCGGTGTCCTCGATGCGCAGGATGAAGTCGCCGCCGGTGGAACGGGCGAAGGCCCAGGGGTACAGGGCCGAGCGGATGTTGCCCAGGTGGATGAAGCCGGTGGGCGACGGGGCGAAACGTGTGCGGGTCTTGCTCATTGTTGTTCTGGATCAGGCAGCGAGCGTGGACAGGCCACGCATCAGGTCGTCCTGGATGTCTTCATGGTGCTCGAGGCCGACCGCGACGCGGATCACGCCCTGCGTGATGCCGGCCGCCTGACGCTGCGCCTCGGTCAGGCGCCCGTGGGAGGTGGTGGCGGGGTGACTGATGATGGTCTTGGTGTCGCCCAGGTTGGTGGCGATCGACAGCACGCGACAGCTGTCGATGACGTGGAACGCCTTGGCGCGCGCGGCCTCGGGCGTGTCGCCGGCCAGCACGAAACTGAGCACGCCCCCGCCCAGACCGCTTTGCTGGCGCATGGCGAGTTCATGCTGCGGGTGGGAAGGCAGACCGCAGTAGTAAACGCGCGCCACCTGCGGCTGCGCTTCCAGCCAGCGCGCCACGGCCAGCGCGTTCTCGCAATGGGCCTTCACACGCACAGCCAGCGTTTCCATCCCCTTGAGCACCACCCAGGCGTTGAAAGGCGACAGCACCATGCCGGCGGTGCGCACCACGGGCGCGAACTTCTCGGTGACCAGCTGATGGCTCCCGCACAGCGCGCCGGCCATGACGCGGCCCTGCCCGTCCAGATACTTGGTGCCCGAATGCATGACGATGTCGGCCCCCAGTTCGGTCGGCCGCTGCAGGATGGGCGTGGCGAAGCAGTTGTCCACCGCCAGCAGCGCACCCGCAGCGTGCGCGATCTCGGCCAGCGCCGCGATGTCGCAGACCTCGGTCAGCGGATTGGTCGGTGTCTCGGCAAAGAGCAGCTTCGTGCTGGGGCGCACCGCGGCGCGCCATTCGTCGACGTCGGTCTGCGAGACGAAGGTGGTCTCGACGCCGAACTTGCCGAATTCTTTGGCGAAGAGATTCAGGGTGGAGCCGAACATCGAGCGCGACAGCACGACATGGTCGCCGGCCTTGAGCAGCGCCATGATCATCATCAGGATCGCACCCATGCCGCTGGCCGCGCCGATGGCGGCCTCGGTGCCTTCCATCGCCGCGAGCCGCTGCTCGAAGCTGGTCACCGTGGGATTGGAGGTGCGCGCGTAGGTGTAGCCGTCGCCGCTCGCGAAACGCTGCGCCGAGGTCTCGGAATCCGGCTGCACGAAGCCGGTCGTGAGGTACAGCGCCTCGGAGTTCTCGCCGTACTGGCTGCGCTCGATGGCGGTACGCACCGCCAGCGTCTCCGGACGCAGGCCCTCGGGCAGGGATCGGTCCTTCATGCTCAGCTCAGGTTGGGCAGCACCAGGCGGGAGGAATCCTCCTCCGTCTCCTCGATGCGCGGCCGGTTGCCGTTCATGCGGCTGATGGCGTCGGTGTCGATGTCGCCCGTGACGTACACGCCGTCGAAGCAGGAGGCCTCGAAACCGGCGATGTTCACGGTGTCGGCCTTGGCGGGTGCCGCCTTCATGACGGCGCGCTTCATCGCATCCACGTCCTGGTAGATCAGCGCGTCGCAGCCGATCAGCTGGCGGATCTCCTCGATGCTGCGGTCGTGCGCCACCAGTTCGTCCTTGGTCGGCATGTCGATGCCGTAGACGTTGGGGAAGCGCACCGGCGGCGCGGCGCTAGCCATGTAGACCTTGTTCGCGCCCGCGTCGCGTGCCATCTGCACGATCTCGCGGCTGGTCGTGCCGCGCACGATCGAATCGTCGACCAGCAGCACGTTGCGGCCCTTGAACTCGCTCGCGATCACGTTGAGCTTCTGCCGCACCGACTTCTTGCGCACGCCCTGCCCCGGCATGATGAAGGTGCGGCCGACGTAGCGGTTCTTGACGAAGCCCTCGCGGTACGGCACGCCCAGCAGGTGGGCCAGCTGCGTCGCGCTCGGCCGGCTCGATTCGGGGATCGGGATGATCACGTCGATGTCGCTCGGCGGCACCGTCGACACCACGCGCTGCGCGAGCGTCTCGCCCAGGTTGAGCCGCGCCTGGTAGACCGAGATGCCGTCGAGCGTGGAGTCCGGCCGCGCCAGGTACACGAATTCGAAGATGCAGGGGTTCAGCGTCGGCGATTCGGCGCACTGCTGCGCATGCATGTTGCCCTGCAGGTCGATGAAGACGGCCTCGCCCGGCGCCACGTTGCGCTCGAAGGTGAAGCCCGAGCCCTCGAGCGCCACCGATTCGCTGGCCACCATGAGCGCGCCGTCGGCGTTGCGCCCCAGGCACAGCGGGCGGATGCCGTACGGGTCGCGGAACACCAGCAGGCCGTGGCCGGCGATGAGCGACACCACCGCGTAGGAGCCGCGCAGCCGCTTGTGGACGGCGCGCACGGCCGCGAACACATCGTCGACCTTCAGCGGAATGCCGCGCGTGGAGCGTTCCAGCTCGTGCGCGAGCACGTTGAGCAGCACCTCCGAGTCGCTCTCGGTGTTGGTGTGGCGGTGGTCGGTGGAGAACAGCTCGGCGCGCAGCGCGTGCGCATTGGTGAGGTTGCCGTTGTGCACCAGCACGATGCCGAAGGGGGCGTTGACGTAGAAGGGCTGCGCCTCTTCCTCGCTGTAGGCGTTGCCGGCCGTGGGGTAGCGCACCTGGCCCAGGCCCACGCTGCCCGGCAGCGCGCGCATGTTGCGGGTGCGGAACACGTCGCGCACCATGCCCTTGGCCTTGTGCATGAAGAACTTGCGCTCCAGCATCGTCACGATGCCGGCCGCATCCTGCCCGCGGTGCTGCAGCAGCAGCATCGCGTCATAGAGCAATTGGTTGACGGGAGCGTTGCTGACGACGCCGACGATTCCACACATGGGAGCGATCCTCTTGAACTACGGAAGGTAGCTTGCCAACTTTTCAGGCAATGCAGGCTTCAGGCCCTGCAGTGCCGCATCCAACCACGGCGCGCTGGCCGACTCGCGCCACCAGCCGTCCTGGCCCAGTGCCAGCACGTGGACGACCACGGCCACCACCAGCAGCGCGACCGCTGCGCGCGCGGCGCCGAACAGCGCGCCCAGCATCCGGTCGACGGGCCGCAGGCCCACCGCGGTGACCAGCCTGCGCGTCACCGCCGCCACCAGGCCGCCGGCGAAGGCCACGGCCACGAACACAAGCACGAAACCTGCCGCATAACGCCAAGATGCGCCCGGTTCGCCAAAAGGCAACCAGGCCGCCACGTCCGCCGCAAACCACTGCGCGCACAGGAAGGCGGCGATCCAGCCGACGAGCGAGATCACCTCGAACACCAGCCCGCGCCACAGCCCGGTGAGCATGGACAGCCCGAGCACCCCCACCGCGATCCAGTCGAACAGGGCCACGGCTGCGGCACGCTCAAAGCGTGAGCACGGCGGCCGGCAACGCCAGGCCCTTGATGCGCTCGGCCGCCTTGTCCGCTTCCGCCTTCGAACCGAAGGGCCCCACGCGCACCCGCGTGCGTTCGCCGTCGGCGGTCTTGGCGACGTGGGTGTAGGTCTTGAGGCCTGCCTTTTCCAGCTTCTGCCGGGTTTCCTTGGCCTTGTCGGCGTCGGCGAAGGCGCCCACCTGGACCACGAAGCGGCCGGCCGCATCGGCGGGCTTGTCGGCCGAAGCCTTGTCGGCCGGCTTGGCCTCCGCGGGCCTGGCAGCCGGCTTGCCTTCCAGCAGCGCCAGCGCGCGCGCGCCATCGTCGCGGGCGGCAGGCTTGGCCTGGGCGGGCTTGGCTTCGGGCTTGGATTCGGCCGTGCGTGACGGCTCGGGCTTGGGCTCGTGCCGCACCTCGGGCTTCGGCTCGGGCTTGGGTTCCGGCTTCGGTTCGGGTTTCGGGTCCGGCTTGGGCTCGGGCTTCGGAGCCGGCGGCGCGGCGGCCGGCGCGGGCGCCGGCGATGCGGCAGGCGCCGTCGCCACGATCTCGGTGCCGTCGGCGCGCTCGGTGATCATGCCTCCGGACGAGGGCGTGCGCGGCGCGGTGCCTTCGGCAGCGCTGCCGGCGTTCGACGTGGTCGTGGCCGGCGGCGCGGGCACGGCGAGCGGCTTGGTCTTGTTGCGATCGGGGATCTCGATCGGGATGTCCACCGCCACCGGTCGCGGCTGGGTGTCGAACAGCAGCGGGAATCCGATCACGCCCAGCAGCACCAGCACGGCTGCGCCGAGCAGCCGGTGCCGCGCACGGCGGCGCATGGATTCGACGCTTTCCGCCGGTGCCGCGGCCGCGGCGCCGCGCGCCTCGTTGCCTTGGGGACCCTTCGAGCGGAACTTGAAAAACGCCATGAACGTCGATTCCCTGACTGTGGAGTGCAGCGTGCGCGAAAAAAGAGCGGAGGGGCCGGGCCCGGAGGGCAGTGTCAGGCGCCGGGCTGGAGGTGTTTGGCCTGCAGTCGGGGGATGCCATGCTCGAGCACACCGCCGACCGTGAAGAAGGATCCGAAGACCACGATTCTATCAGCGGGGTCCGCTGCATCGACCGCCGCCTGCAGGGCCGCCATCGGGTCGGCGTGGGTGCTGGCGCTGACCTCCGGGCGCCGGTTGCGCGCCTTCCAGGCCGCCTCGAGATCGGCCGCCCGTGCGGCCCGCGGCGTGGGCAGGTCGGTGAAGTACCAGCGGTCGACCAGCGGGCCGATGCGCTCGAGGATCGGCGCCAGCTCCTTGTCCGCCATGACGCCGAAGACGGCGTGCGTCACCGGGTAGAAGCCCATCGCGTCGAGGTTCTCGGTCAGCGCCGCGACGGCGTGCGGGTTGTGCGCCACGTCCAGCACCAGCGCGGGCTGGCCCGGCACGATCTGGAAGCGGCCGGGCAACTCGACCAGCGACAGCCCGACGCGGATGGCCTGCGCCGTGACCGGCAGGCGCGGGCGCAGCGCCTCGAGCGCGGCCAGCACCCCGGCCGCATTGACGAGCTGGTTGGCGCCGCGCAGCGCCGGATAGGCCAGTCCTGCATAGCGCCGGCCACGGCCGGCCCAGGACCATTGCTGCGGATCGCCCGACACATTGAAGTCGCGGCCCGACAGCCACAGGTCGGCGCCGATGGCCTCGGCATGCGCGACCACGCTGGCCGGCGGCATCGGGTCGCTGACGATGGCGGGCTTGCCCGGCCGCATGATCCCGGCCTTCTCGAAGCCGATGCGCTCGCGATCCGGCCCGAGGAAGTCCATGTGGTCCAGGTCGATGCTGGTGAGGATGGCGCAGTCGGTGTCGACGATGTTCACGGCGTCGAGCCGGCCGCCCAGGCCCACCTCGAGGATGGCGACTTCGACGCCGGCCTCGATCATGCAGGCGAACAGCGCCAGGGTCGTGAACTCGAAGTAGGTCAGCGAGGTGTCGCCCCGCGCGCGCTCGACCGCCTCGAAATGCGCCGGCAGCCGCTCGGCCGCCACGATCTCGCCGCCGATGCGCAGCCGCTCCTCGAAGTGAACCAGGTGCGGCGAGCTGTAGACGCCGGTGCGGTAGCCGGCTTCCGTGAGGATCGATTCCAGCATGGCGCAGGTCGAGCCCTTGCCGTTGGTGCCGGCCACGGTGATCACCGGGCAGGCGAAGGCCAGGCCCATGCGTTCGGCGACCGCGCGCACGCGTTCCAGGCCGAGTTCGATGTTCTTTGCGTGCAGGTGCTCGGCGTGCGCGAGCCAGTCGGCCAGGGTCTTCATGGAGCCCGCGATTGTCGCCCAGCCCTTCCGGCTGCATCATCCGCGCCCATGATCGACCTCTACGGCATCCCGAATTGCGACACCGTCAAGCGCGCCCGCGCCTGGCTGGACACGCAGCAGCTTCCCTACCGTTTCCACGACTTCAAGAAGGAAGGCCTGCCCGAGGCCACCGTGCAGCGCTGGATCGCCGCGGTCGGCTGGGAGGCGCTGGTCAACCGGCGCGGCACCACTTGGCGGCAACTGGATGCGGCCGCGCGCGATGCGGTGGTCGACGCGCCCTCGGCCCAGGCCGTGCTGCAGGCGAATCCCGGCCTGGTCAAGCGGCCGGTCGTCGAATGGGCGCGGCCGGACGTTGTGACGGTCGGCTTCGATGCCGACGCGTGGATCTCGCATCGCGAAAAGCTCGCGTGAACCTTGGCGCGCGGGCGGGCTCCAACCGCCTGTCCGCACAGGCCGGTCCGCCGCCTGCCAGCACATCCGAAGGAGCTATTCCAATGAACTCTCGCCTCCCTCCCACGGCCTCCGTCGACCTGCGCCATCGCGCCCGCCGCGTGCGGCACGGCGCCCTGGCCGCCACCGCGCTCGCACTGGTCCTCGGCGCTGCCCTGCCCGCGTCGGCCCAGGAGGCGCCGGCCGTCGGCCGCGTCATCTCCACCAGCCCGATCCACGAGAACGGCCAGCCCGCCGGCTACAGCGTCACTTACGAGTACGGCGGCCGCCAGTACACGACGCGCACCGAGACGCCACCCGGCCCGACCATCCCGGTGCAGCTGAGCGGCTACGGCGTCGCCACCTACCCGGTCGCGCCGCAGCCGGTCCTGGCCGGCAACCCGGAGCCGGCGGCGCCCCCCGCGCAACCCTACGCCGTCACGCCCGAGCCGGGCGTCGTGGTGTCGGGCAACGGCGTGCCGTACGGCGCGCCTGCCCCCGCGTATCCGGCCGCCTACCCGGCGCCCGTGTACGTGGCGCCGGCCTATGCTTACCCGGCACCCTACGTGTATCCGCCGGTGGGCCTGTCGCTCAACTTCGGCTACTCGCGCGGCTGGCACCACGGCTGGCGCTGAGCCGCGGACCGGGCGCCCTAGAATGCCGGGCGCCGCACCGGATCTTCTTAAGAAAATCGGGCTGCAGCGCCCGCCCCGCCTGCGCGGGGCGCTATTGAAACCGTAGCAAACAGGCCCGGCGCCTCCCCTTTCCGCATGACCACCCAGACCCTCGACGGCGTGTCCGTCGCCACCCAGGCCAACGTGTATTTCGACGGCAAGTGCGTCTCGCACGGCATCACCTTCGCCGACGGGCGCAAGTGCACGGTGGGGGTGATCCTGCCGTCGTCGCTGACCTTCAGCACCGGCGCGCCCGAGGTCATGGAAGGCACGGGCGGCAGCTGCGAGTACAAGCTCGACGGCAGCAGCGAATGGGTGGCCGCCGGCGCGGGCGAGAAGTTCAGCGTGCCCGGCAACTCGAAGTTCGAGATCCGCGTGACCGGCGCGCCCTACAGCTACATCTGCCACTTCGGCTGATCGCCGCCCGCGGCGGGCGACCGGCCTTTCAGCTTTCAGTCGCCGCCGCCCCCTCCGCATCCGCCGCCGCAGCCGCCGCCTCCGTCACTGCTGCTGCCGCCGCTGTCGCCGCCCCCATCGGAGGACGAAGAGGACTCGCTGCCGCCCAGCCCTTGCGCATCGCCGGGGTAGCCGCCCGAGTCGCCGGAGGACGATGCGCCGCCGTCGGCGAAGGCCGTTCCGCAGTACGCATCGGAGCCGCTCGCCCGGTCGATGGCGCTGCAGTCCGGCGTGTAGTGGAAGCCTCCCGCGACCGCGAACTTGGCGTCCAGCGCGAAGAGCAGCGGCAGCCGCGCGGGCTTGCGCGGGTCGATGCTTTCCTCCTTGCAGGCCCAGTACCAGCTGCGGCGCAGCCCGTCGTTGCGCCTCGCATCGCGGCCCAGCACCTCGGCCGGGGTGTGGTGCAGCATCGCGCCGAAGGCCCCCTCGCACCAGCGCTGGTAGCCCTGCGTGTGCAGGATGTATTCGTGCCAGGCCTCGTCGACCACTTTCGAGGGCATGGCCACGAACTTGCGCCCGCTGCGCAGGTGCGCCATGAAGAACTGCCGCAGGCCGCGCAGCACCAGTTCGGCGTCGCGCGACGACAGCTGCGGGAATGCCTGGCGCAGCTTGCCGATCAGGAAGGCCGGCAGCGAGGCCTCGCGGATGAACTGCCGGCGCAGGCTGTCCTCCCAGGCGCGCAGTGCGGCCGTGAGCACCAGCCCCACCACCACCGCGACGGCCAGCGACCAGCCCGTGCGCCAGGCGGCCACCGCGGCGATCGCCAGCACCCACACCAGCCGGCGCGCCCACACCAGGGCGGCGATGCGGCGTCGAAAGTTCAGTTCGGGCCAATGCATGCCAATGCTCCTCCTCGGATCCTTCCTCGCCGCCGCGCATGCCCGCGCGCGTGCAGCGCCCTCTTAAGGCCCAGGCCTCAGACCACGACCGGCTCCGGCTCCAGCCGGATGCCGAAGCGCTCGTACACGCTGGTCTGGATCGCCTTGGCCAGGGTCATCACCTCGCCGCCCGTGGCCGGATGCTCGCTGCCGCCGCGATTGACCAGCACCAGCGCCTGCCGCTCGTACACGCCGGCATTGCCGACCGACTTGCCCTTCCAGCCGCAGGCGTCGATGAGCCAGCCGGCGGCCAGCTTGATGCTGCCGTCGGGCATCGGGTAGTGCACGATCTTGGGGTCGCGCGCGATGATGTCGGCGCACTGCTCGGCCGTGACCGTCGGGTTCTTGAAGAAGCTGCCGGCATTGCCCAGCACGCGCCAGTCGGGCAGCTTGGCGCGCCGGATGGCGACGATCCAGTCGAAGATCTGCATCGGCGTCGGATCGGTCACCCCCGTCTCGGCCATCTTGCGTTCCAGGTCGAGGTAGCCCAGCACCGGCTTCCAGGGCTTGGGCAGCCGGAAGCGCACGCGGGTGATGAGCGCACGCCCGGCCAGCCCGAAGGCGTTGGTGGCCGGGTCGCCCACGTGCTTGAAGACCGAATCGCGGTAGCCGAAGGCGCACTGCGCAGCATCGAGCGTGAAGGGCTGGCCGGTCACGAGGTCGATGCCGTCCAGCGACTCGAAGCGGTCCTGCAGCTCGACGCCGTAGGCACCGATGTTCTGCACCGGCGCGCCACCCACCGTGCCGGGAATGAGCGCCATGTTCTCCAGGCCCGGCCAGCCCTGTTCGAGCAGCCATTGCACCGTGTCGTGCCAGACCTCGCCGGCGCCGACCTCGACGACCCAGGCCTTGGCACCCTCGTCGACCAGCCGCCGGCCCGGAATCTCGACCTTGAGCACCAGCGGCTTCACGTCGCCCGTGAGCACGATGTTGCTGCCGCCGCCGAGCACGAACTTCGGAAGATCGCGCAGCGCGGGGTCGGCCAGCACGGCGGCCACGTCGGCCTCGCTGGTGATGCGTACCAGCAGCTGCGCACGGGCCACGATGCCGAAGCTGTTGTGCGGTTGCAGGGGGACGTTGCGCTGGACGATCATGGGAGAATTGTCGCATCCGACCCCGGCGCATCCCGGCCGGGGCAGTCATCCAAGGAGAACCCCCGCATGCCCTCTTTCGACACCGTTTGCGAGCCGAACCTGGTCGAAGTCCGCAACGCCGTCGACAACGCTGCCAAGGAAATCGGCACGCGCTTCGACTTCAAGGGCACGGCCGCCGCGATCGAGCTCAAGGACAAGGACATCACCCTCACCGGCGACGCCGACTTCCAGCTGCAGCAGGTCGAGGACATCCTGCGCGGCAAGCTCACCAAGCGCAGCGTGGACGTGCGCTTCCTCGACAAGGGCGACGTGCAGAAGGCCGGCGGCGACAAGGTCAAGCAGGTCATCAAGGTCAAGAACGGCATCGACGCCGAGACCGGCAAGAAGATCCAGCGCATCCTCAAGGACAGCAAGCTCAAGGTGCAGGCCGCCATCCAGGGCGATGCGGTGCGCGTGACCGGCGCGAAGCGCGACGACCTGCAGGCCGCCATGGCGCTGATCAAGAAGGACGTGGCCGACCTGCCGCTGTCCTTCAACAACTTCAGGGACTGAGCGACCCATGAAGGCGCCCCTGCTCGCCGCGCTGCTGGGCGTCGGCTGCGCCCTGGCGCACGCCCAGTCCGTGACGCTCACCGGCAGCATCGGCAGCCGCGCCATCCTGATGGTCGACGGCGGCGCGCCGCGCACGGTGGCACCGGGCGAGACGGTGCAGGGCGTCAAACTCATCGCGATGCAGGGCGAGCAGGCCGTGGTCGAATCGGGCGGCAAGCGGCTCACCCTGCGCATGGATTCGCCGGTGAGCATCGGCGGCGCGGCACGCAGCGCGGGCGGCACGCGCATCGTGCTGCCGGTCGACAGCCGCGGCCACTTCATGACGCAGGGCGCCATCAACGGGCGCAGCGTCAACTTCATGCTCGACACCGGCGCGACCGCGGTCGCCCTGTCGCTCGCCGATGCGCAGCGCATCGGCCTGGACTACGCCAAGGGCCAGCCGGTGCAGATCAACACCGCCAACGGCGTGGCCGGCGGCTGGCGCGTCAAGCTGTCGTCGGTGCGCGTGGGCGACGTGGAGGTCTACGACATCGACGCCATCGTCTCGCAGCAGCCCATGCCCTTCGTGCTGCTGGGCAACAGCTTCATCAACCGCTTCTCGATGCGACGCGACGCCGACCAGATGGTGCTCGAGAAGCGCTTCTGATCAGGCCTGCGCGGCGGAAACGACGATCTCGATCTTGTAGGCCGGGTTGGCCAGCTGGGCCTGCACGGTCGCGCGCGGCGGCGTGTGGCCGGCCGGGACCCAGGCGTCCCACACCTCGTTCATCGCCGCGATCTCGCTGATGTCGGTCAGGAAGATCTGCGTCATGAGGATGCGGGTCTTGTCGCTGCCGGCCTCGGCCAGCAGGCGGTCGACCATCGCGAGCACCTGCGCGGTCTGGCCGCGGATGTCCTGCGTGGTGTCGTCGGGCACCTGGCCGGCGAGGTAGACAGTGCCGTTGTGCACGGCCGTCTCGGACAGGCGCGGGCCGACGTGGAAGCGTTGGATGGCAGGCATGGTGTTCGTTCCTTCAGGTGGGCTTGGCCTTGCTGCCAAGCTTCGATTCGGTGCCGGCCAGCAGGCGCCGGATGTTCTCGCGATGGCGCCAGGCCAGCAGCAGGCTCATGACGATGATGGCCGCCAGCACCGTGCGGTGCAGCGGCCAGGCGATCTTGCCGCCCAGCACGTAGTAGGCCGGCGCGAAGAAGGCGGCCACCAGCGAGGCGAGCGAGGAGTAGCGGAAGAAGAAGGCGATGATGAGCCACGACGCGCCCGTGGCCAGGCCCAGCAGCCAGTCGATGCCGAAGAGCACGCCCGCTGCGGTCGCCACGCCCTTGCCGCCCTGGAAGCGGAAGAACACCGGGTACAGGTGGCCCAGGAAGGCCGCCAGGCCGGCCAGCGCCGCGGTGCCGGCACCGAGCCCCCACGCCGCGCCCCACTGGTTGATGACGAACACCGGCAGCCAGCCCTTGAGCGCATCGAGCACCAGCGTGGCCAGCGCCGCCCCCTTGCGGCCGGAACGCAGCACGTTGGTCGCGCCCGGGTTGCCGCTGCCGTAGCTGCGCGGGTCGTCCATGCCGAGCAGCTTGCTCACGATGACGGCGAAGGACAGCGAGCCCAGCAGGTAGCCGACGACGATGGCGATCAGGGAAGGCAGTTCAAGGCTCAAGGCAGGCTCCGGCGCGGGCTCGATGACGCCGCGCGTGGTGGTTGTCTCGTGGGGAAGCCGGTCATTCTGCCAGCGCGCACTGCACCGGCCTGGCGCCCAGCAGCTGCACGCATAGCTGCGGATCGATGCCCACCAGGTAACCGCGCCGCCCGCCGTTGATGAGGATCTTCGGCAGCTCGAGGATGGTCGACTCGATGAACACCGGCATCTCGCGCCGCGTGCCGAAGGGCGAGGTGCCGCCCACCTGGTAGCCCGAATGGCGCTGCGCCACCTCGGGCTTGCACGGCTCGACCGACTTGGCGCCGATCTGGCGCGCGAGGTTCTTGGTCGACACGGTGCGGTTGCCGTGCATCAGGACGATCAGCGGCTTCGCATCCTGGTCCTGCATCACCAGCGTCTTGACGACGGTGAAAGGGTCGAAGCCCAGCACCGCCGCGCTGTGCTGCGCGCCGCCGTGCTCCAGGTACTCGTACGGGTGTTCGGTGAACGCGACCTTCGCCGCGCGCAGCATGGCGGTGGCGGGGGTTTCGCTGACGTGGGTCTTGTCTTTCTTGGCCATGGGAGCGGGCGATTCTGCCGCGCCCGCGCCAGCGGTGCCTGTCGTGGCTTCGGTGGCCTCAGGCCGCGGTGCTCACGGCCGAGGCGCCCATCTGCCTGATCGGGTCCGTGCGGCCGTCCCAGGTGCGGGCCACCTCGGCGATCTGGCGGAAGTACTCGCCCTTGCCGCCCGTCGTCTCCGACAGCTCCACCATGCCGCTGGGCAGATCGGGATGCACGAAGTACGCGAAGCGCCCGCGCGCGCCCATGCGCCCGCCATGCCCCTCGACGTACCCGCTCTCGAGCAGCTGCGCGTGCATGGCGTCGTAACGGTCCTCGGTCCAGTAGGCGATGTGCTGGGCGCATTCGCCGTTCCTGGCCAGTGTGTCGAGGTAGAGCGAGGGCGCGTCGTTGCGCTGCTGGATCAGCTCGATCTGCAGCTCGCCCGAGTTGGCCAGCGCGATCGACAGATCGGGCAGGTGCGTCTGTGCCTGGCCGTAGTAGCGGAACTCGGTGGTGCCCACCGCCGCCTTGTAGAACCACGGCCCCACGCCGAGCGCACGGCTCCAGTGCGCCATCGCGCGCTCGATGTCGCGCACCACGAAACCGACCTGCCGCGCTCCGCCGTAGAAAAGGCTCATGCTTGCTCCTGTGTGCGAAAACGTTTTCTCGATTGTGAGAAAAAACGCCGAGCTCTCGTCACCCGGGTTTGCACCCATTTAAATCAATGACCCACCGCAGCAGACTGACGCCATCGCGTAGAAACGTTTCTACAAATCTGCATCGATTTCTTCATCCATGTCCGTCGTCACTCCCACCGAACTGCCCAGCACCGCCCAGCAACTCGCCGTCTCGCGGCGCATGCCACTGCGCGCCCCGCCCTACGACGAGGCTGCGGCCCGCGCGATCGGCAACACCGCCTTTTCGGGCACGCTGTCACCGCAGAACCTGCGCCTGACGCTGGCGCAGGAACCCAAGCTGGCGGTGGCCTTCCAGCAGATGGCGCACGTGGTGCTGTTCAAGGGCAGCGTGTCGGAGCGCGACCGCGAGATCGCCATCATCCGCACCGGCGCCCTCACCCGCTCCGAGTACGAATGGGGCATGCATGTGAGCATTTATGCCGAGCGCTGCGGCCTGAGCGAGGCGCAGGTGATGGAGCTGACCTGCAACACGGCGTTGAGCGAATCGCTGTGGAGCGAGAAGGAGCGCCTGGTCGTGCGCATGGTCGACGAGCTGCACCACCATTCCACCGTGGGCGACAGCACCTGGGCCGGCCTGCAGGCGCACTGGCCCAAGGACCAGGTGATCGAACTCGTGCTGGCGACGAGCTTCTATCACATGGCCGCCTTCTTCCTGAACAGCATGGCGGTACCGCTGGAACACGGCGCGCGCCGCTTTCCGTCGGGCGTCGTGCAGGCCGCCGTGCCCGGAGACGGCGACGCATGAGCGCCGCTCGGCCGCTCCGGAGGCGCTCGCACCCGAAGTGCGCAGCACGGAGGGTAGTCCAATGAGCCGCCCCACCATCCGCGACGTGGCGCTGCGCGCCGGCGTGTCCATCGGCACCGCGTCGCGCGCCCTCAACCGCGCCGGCCGCGTGAGCCAGGCCGCCATCGCTGCCGTGCAGGCCGCCGCCGAGGCGCTGGGCTACGAGCCGGACGCGATCGCGCAGAGCATGCGCACGCGCAGCACGGGCGTGGTCGGTCTGCTGGTGTCGGACCTGTCCAACCCGCTGTATGCGCGCATCGTGAACGCGGTCGAGGCCCGCCTGCAACGCGACGGCTGCGCCCTGCTGCTGGCCAACACGCACAACGACGCGGCACGCGAGCGCACGATGGTCGACTTCTTCCGCCGCCGGCGGGTCGACGGCATCATCCTCGCGCCCTGCCAGAGCGAGCGTCCCGAGCTGTTCGAAGGCCTCGTGGCGCAGGGCCTGCCGGCCGTCGCGCTGGACCGCGACTTCCATGCCGCCGGCAGCGGCGTGCACGTCGACCACTTCAACGGTGCCCTGCAGGCCACGCGCTACCTGCTTGACCTCGGCCACCGCCGCATCGCGCTCATGACGCCGGGCCAGGCGGTGCGGCCCGGCCGCGAGCGGATCGCGGGCTTTCGCGCGGCCTATGCCGAACGCGGCCTGCAGCCCGAGCCGCGGCTGGTGCGCGCCGAACCCTCGGCGATGCAGTTCGCATTCAGCGAGACGTTGGCGCTGCTCTCCGGCGCCGAGCGCCCCACGGCCTTCGTGTGCCTGGGCACGCGCATCCTCTCGGGCGTGCTCCAGGGGCTTCGCCATGCCGGCCTCACCGCCCCCGAGGACGCCAGCATCATCAGCATCGGCGACACCGACCTGTCGCAGCTCTTCTCGCCCGGCATCACGTCGCTCACCTGGGACTTCGAGGCCGTCGGCACCGCCGTGGCCGAGCTGATGCTCAAGCGCCTGCCCGGCGCCGCGGCGTCGCCTGAGGAAGCCGAACGCATCGTCATCACCACGCAGATGGTGCTGCGCGAATCGTGCGCGCCGCTGGCGCCTGCGCCTGCACGCCTGGCATCGAAGCCGCGCGCCACCCGCAAGGCGACATGAACGCGTCGGAGCGCCTGGCGGGCAAAGTGGCGATCGTCGTCGGCGCCGGCACGCCCGTCGACGGCACCAGCAACGGCGCCGCCTGTGCGATCGCCTTCGCACGGGCCGGCGCCCGCGTGCTGTGCGCCGACCTGTCGCCCGATGCGGCGCAGGAGACCGTGCGACGCATCGTCGCCGAGGGCGGCGAGGCCAGCGCCGTGGTCGCCGACGTGCGCAGTTCGGCGCAGCTCCAGGCCATGGTCGACACCGCCCTGCAGCGCCACGGCCGCATCGACGTCCTGCACAACAACGTCGGCATCGAGGCCTTCGGCGACCTGCTGGAACTGACCGAGGCGTCTTGGGACCGCGTGCATGAGGTCAACCTGCGCGGCGCGATGCTGGCCGCGCGCGCCGCGATGCCGCACATGGTCCGCCAGGGCGGTGGCTCGATCATCAACATGTCCTCGATCGCGAGCCGCAAGTGGAGCCCGATGCAGTTCCTCTCGTACAGCACCTCCAAGGCGGCACTGAACCACATGACGCGCGTTGTGGCACGGCAGTACGCGCCGCAGCAGGTGCGCTGCAATGCCATCGTGGCCGGCCTCATCGACACGCCGCATGCCGCCGCGCTGTACTCCGATGCCGAAGCCGCCGCCCAGGGCCGCGCGCAGCGCGACGCTCGCTGCCCCATGGGCCGCCAGGGCTCGCCCTGGGACATCGCCAACGCCGCCCTCTTCCTCGCCTCCGACGAATCCGCCTACGTCACCGGCGTTGAGCTGGTGGTGGATGGCGGCGTCTCGCTCGGCTGAGACCACAGGCGCACCGATCACGACACAACGAAGGAGACATGACATGTTGAACAGGAAGACGTTCTGGCTGCCGATGGTGGCCGCCGTCGCGCTGGTCGCAGGTGCACCCGCCTCGGCCCAGCCGGCGGCCGACTACCCGAACAAGCCCATCAAGATGGTGCTGCCCTTCGGCGCCGGCGGCGGCGGCGACGTGCTGGGCCGCCTGCTGGCCGACCAGATGAGCCGGCGCCTGAAGCAGCCCATCGTGGTGGAGAACCGCGTCGGCGCCGCTGGCACCATCGGCACGCAGCACGTGGCCGTGTCGGCGCCCGACGGCTACACGATCATGATCGGCGGCATGACCACGCACCTGCTCGCACCGGTGACGTACAGCAAGCTGGCCTACGACCCGGTCAAGGATTTCAGCGTCATCGGCCGCATCGGCACCTCGGCGATCGTGATGCTGGCGACGCCGGACTTCCCGGCCAACAACCTCAGGGAGCTGGTGGCACTCGCCAAGTCGAAGCCCAACCCCACGCAATACGGCAGCTGGGGCATGGGCTCCACCGGCCACTTCTGCGGCGAGGTGCTGGCGCAGAAGGGCGGCCTGCAGTTGCAGCACGTGCCCTTCAACGGCACCAACAAGCTGGTGACCGACATGATGGGCGGCCATATCCAGCTCGGGCTGGTCGACATGGCGACCGGCACGCCCTTCGTCAAGGAGGGCAAGCTCAAGGCGCTCGGCGTGTGCACCCAGCGCTCCCCCAGCCTGCCCGACGTGGCGAGCTACAAGGAACAGGGCATCGACTTCGACCAGCTGCTGTCGTGGGTGATGTATGCACCGGCGAACGTGCCCAAGCCCATCCTCGCCCGGCTGACCGATGCGCTGCAGGCCTCGCTCAAGGACAAGGAGGTGGTCGACAAGATGCTCGCGCTGGGCATCACGGCCGACTTCCTGCCGGGCGATCAGCAGGCCGCCGTCAACGCACGCGACATCCAGATCTGGAAGAAGGTCGCGGCGGACGCCAACATCAAGACGGATTGAAGCAGCGATGGACGCTTCGGCCCTGAACCCGGTGCGCACCGACACCGGTGCATTGCTCGCCGGCCGCGTGGCCGTGATCTCCGGCGCCGGCCGCCCCAAGGGCATCGGCAAGGCAACGGCGCGGCTCTTCCTCGCGCACGGCGCGCGCGTGGCGCTGCTCGATGTGAACGGGGAAGAAGCCCGTGCGGCCGCGGCCGACCTCAACAATGCGGCGGACAGCGAGCGCGCCCGCGGCTGGGCCTGCGACGTGGCCGACGCCGCGGCCTGCAGGGCCGCCATCGACGGCGTCCTGGCGTGGTCCGGTGGCGCGCTCGACATCCTCGTCAACAACGCGGGCCTGACGCAGAAGCGCGGTGTGGCCGAGATCACCAAGGCCGATTACGACACCGTGACCGACGTGGTGCTGCGCGGCACGCTGCTGCTGTCGCAGGCGGCGCTGCCGGTCATGCGCGCGCGGCACGGCGGCAGCATCGTCAACGTGTCGTCGATGTCGGCGCAGCAGGGCGGCGGCATCTTCGGCGGCGCGCACTACTGCGCCGCCAAGGCCGGCGTGCTGGGCCTCACGCGCGCGATGGCGCGCGAGCTGGGCGCCGAAGGCATCCGCGTCAACGCCATCGCGCCGGGCCTCATCCTCACCGACTTCTCGCGCACCGGCCGCAGCGACGAGGACAAGCACGCCAGCGGCGGCGGCTGGCCCCTGCCGCGCGCGGGCCACGCGGCCGAGATCGCGGGCGCCTGCCTCTTCCTCGCGTCAGACCTGTCGTCGTACGTGACGGGGACGACGATCGACGTCAATGGCGGCGCGCATATGCGCTGAGGACTGGAGCATGTCCACTGCTGCCCTTCCCACCACCATGCGCGCCGCCGTCCAGGCCGGCGCCGACGGCGTGCGCGTGCAGACCGTGCCACTGCCTCGTCCGGGGCCGACCGAAATCCTGGTGCGCGTGCGCGCCAGCGCGCTCAACCGCGCCGACCTCGGCCTGGCCGAGGGACGCCGGCACGGGCCGCACGGCGGACCAGGGACCGTGCTCGGCCTGGAGTGGGCCGGCGAGGTGGTGTCGGCCGGGTGGCAGGTCGACGGCGTCAGGCCGGGCGATCGGGTCATGTGCTCGGGCATCGGCGCCTTCGCCGAATACGCGGTGACCGACTACCGGCGCAGCTTCCCCCTGCCCCACCCGGCCATGGACACCGCACAGGCCGCCTGCCTTCCGATCGCGCTGCGCACCATGCACGATGCCCTGGTCACGCAGGGCGGATTGCGCGCCGGGCAGTCGGTGTTGATCCAGGGCGCCTCCTCGGGCGTCGGGCTGATGGGACTGCAGTTGGCGCGTCACCTGGGCGCCGGGCTGGTGCTCGGCACGTCGACCACCCCCGAGCGGCGCGGGCGGCTGGCGGACTTCGGCGCCCATCGCGCGCTGGACACCACCGATCCGCGCTGGGTGGAGGCCGTCCTGGCGCACACCGGCGGACGCGGCGTGGACCTCGTCATCGACCAGCTCTCCGGCCCCTACGCCAGCCTCAACCTGCAGGCGACCGCCATCGGCGGCTGCGTGGTGAACGTCGGTCGCATGGCGGGCCAGAGCGCCGTCTTCGACTTCGAGACGCATTCGATGCGCCGCATCCGCTACCAGGGCGTGACCTTCCGCACCCGCAGCGTGGACGAGGTGGCGGCCATTGCCGAGCGGGTGCGTGCCCACCTCTGGCCGGCCCTCGCCGCGGGACAGCTCGGACTGCCGATCGACGTCCGCCTGCCCCTGGAGGCCGTGCCGCAGGCGCTGGCGCGCATGCGCGCCAACGATCACTTCGGCAAGATCGTCATCGAGCAGCCGGCCTGAGCCTCAGGCCGCCGGATCGCGCAGCTCCCAGCGGATCTTGTCGATCTCCGCCAGCAGCTCGGTCGACAGCGTGGTGCCCCAGGCGTCGATGTCCTCGTCCAGCTGCGCCAGCGAGGTCACGCCGATGATGGTGCTGGCCACCTGCCACTTGGTGTAGCAGAAGGCCAGTGCCATCTGCGCCGGCGTCATGCCGTGGTCGCGCGCGAGCTGGTTGTAGCGGCGCGCGGCGGTGAGCGCCTCGGGCCGGCCCCAGCGCTGCTTGCGCACCGACTCGTAACTGGCGATGCGCGCGCCCTTGGGCGCATCGGGGCCGGTGGTGCCGCCCAGGTCGTACTTGCCGGTGAGCAGGCCGAAGGCGAGCGGCGAGTAGGCCAGCAGCGACACGTCCAGCCGATGCATGGTCTCGTCCAGGCCGTTCTCCAGCGCGCGGCTCACGAGGCAGTACACGTTCTGCACCGTGGCCACGCGCGGCAGGCCGTGCTGCTCGGCCAGGCGGACGAACTCGTGCACGCCGTAGGGCGTCTCGTTCGACAGGCCGATGTATCGCACCTTGCCGGCTTTCACCAGGCCACCCAGCGCCTCGAGCTGCTCGTGGATGGAGGTCTGCGTGCGCTCGAGCTTCGGGTCGTAGTAGATGTTGCCGAAGGCCGGCACGTTGCGCTCGGGCCAGTGGATCTGGTAGAGGTCGATGACCTCGGTCTGCAGGCGCCTGAGGCTGCCCTCGCAGGAGGCGACGATGTCGGCCGCCGTCATGCCGCCGCCTTCGCGCACCCAGGGCATGCCGCGCGAGGGGCCGGCGACCTTGGTGGCGAGCGTCAGCTTCTGCCGCGCGCCGGGGTTCTTCGCGAACCAGTTGCCGATGATGGTCTCGGTGGCGCCGTAGGTTTCCTTGCGGGCCGGCACGGCGTACATCTCGGCCGTGTCGATGAAGTCGACGCCGCGCTCCAGCGAGCGGCTCAGGATGGCGTGCGCGGTCGGTTCGTCGACCTGCTCGCCGAAGGTCATGGTGCCGAGGCAGATGGGAGTGACGCGCAACTCGCTGCGGCCGAGGGTGACTTGGGGGAGGTTCATGCCCGGATGCTACCGCCGGGTACGCGCACGTGCGCTTGCGTGGGGCGGAGGCCCCGAAAGCAGGACCGTTGCTATGAAATCGATAGCCGCCGGCGCAGGCGGGGCGCGCGCTGCAGCCCGATTTTCCTCGGGACTTCGGTTCAGGCCGCGAGGAAGCGCACCTGCGCCGGCGCGATGCCCACGCGCACGAAGCTGCCCTCCTCGAGCACCGGATGGCCGGCGTAGTGGGCCTGGTCGGCGACCACCACCGCCTGCCCCACACGCAGCCGGTAACGCGAGAACTCGCCGAGGAATTCGGCACCCTCGACCGTGCCGTCGAGCCAGACGCGGCCCGCGTCGGTGGGCTCGGCCGGCGCCTGCAGCAGCACCTGGTGCGGCCGGAAGCTCAGCGCGGCCGGCCCCGGCGCCGGCGCCGGCGGTGCAGCCGCAAGTGCCGAAGCCGGGAGGCGCAGCGGGCCGATGCCCTGCGCGTCGAAGCGGATCGCGCCGTCCTCGTCCACCGCCTCGATGCGGCCTTCCAGCAGGTTCGCCGTGCCGACGAAGCCGGCCACGAAGCGGTTCACCGGCTCGTCGAACAGCCCCGTGGCCGAGCCCACCTGCTGCAGCACGCCGCCGTCGAGCACGGCCATGCGGTCCGCGGTGGTCATGGCCTCCTCCTGGTCGTGCGTGACGAAAATGGTCGTCAGGCCCAGTTGGCGCTGAAGCCGCTTGAGCTCGTCGCGCATCTGCACCCTGAGGTTCTTGTCGAGGTTGGACAGCGGCTCGTCCAGCAGCAGCAGCCGCGGCTCCACCACCACGGTGCGCGCCAGCGCCACGCGCTGCTGCTGGCCGCCCGAGAGCTGGCCCGGCCGGCGCCTGGCGTAGTCGCTCAGGCCGACGAGCTCCAGCGCCGCGGCCACCTTGCGCCTGATCGCATCGCGCGTCTCGCGCCGCTCCACCAGGCCGAAGGCCACGTTGTCCCAGACGTTCATGTGCGGCCACAGCGCGTAGCTCTGGAACACCAGGCCGATGTTGCGCGCATGCGGCGGCACGCCGGTGATGTCCTGCCCGTCGACCAGCAGCTCGCCGCGCTGGTGCTGGTTGAAGCCGGCGATGAGCCGCAGCAGCGTGGACTTGCCCGAGCCCGAGGGCCCCAGCAGCGCGAAGAACTCGCCCGGCTCGATCTTGAGGTTGATGTCGCGCAGCACCTCGGTGGGGCCGTAGCTGAGGCTGATGTGGCGCGCTTCGAGAGATGCTTTTTTCATGAAGTGGACCTTTCAGGCGTGCGCGTGCGTTCTGCAAAACGGTGCGACGCCCAGGTGCCCAGCGCCACGACCACCACGGCCAGCACCCCCAGCGCCGCGCCCGGCCCGCGCCCCGACACGCTCTGCATGTAGAGGTAGATGCCGTAGCTCATCGGCGCCTGGCTCTCGGCGGAGGTGAGCAGGATGGTGGCCGACAGCTCCACCGCCGCCGTGATGAAGCTGGTGACGAAGCCGGCCAGGATGCCCCCGGCCATGAGCGGCACCATCACGCGGCGCACGGTGCGCCAGCGCGTGGCGCCCAGGCTCTGCGCCACCTCTTCCAGCGACAGGTGCACCTGCTGCAGCGCCGCCATGCAGGCGCGCAGCGCATAGGGCAGCCGGCGTACCGCGTAGGCCAGCATGATCAGCACCCAGCTCGTGACCACCGGCGAATCGGTGAACGGGATGTTCACGCCCTTGAAGAGCCGCAGGTAGCCGATGGCCAGCACCAGGCCCGGAATCGCCAGGGCAATGGAGGCCAGCGAATCGAGCCAGCGCCGCGCCGGCAGCGCCGTGCGCAGGATGAGCCAGGCGATCGCCGTGCCGATGAGCACGTCCAGCCCCGCGGCCAGCAGGCAGTACAGCAGCGTGTTGCCGATCATGTGCTGCGCGTCGCTGAACACCGCCGCATAGTGGTCGAGCGTGTACGCATCGGGCAGGACCGAGAAGCTCCACACCTTGGCAAAGGACATCAGCAGGATCGCCAGGTGCGGCGCCAGCACGATCGCCAGCACCAGGCCGATCCAGCCATAGGCCAGCACCGATTCCCAGCCCGCGAGTCGCCGGCGCTGCAGGCTGCTGCCGCCCTTCTGCAGGGTGGCGTAGTCGCGCCCCTGCGTCATGCGGGCAGCCAGCCACAGCGCGAGGATCGAGAAGCCGATCATCAGCACGCTGATGACGTAGCCCATCGGGTCGTCGATGCCCACCGAGGTGATGCGCAGGTAAGCCTGCGGCGCCAGCATGTTGGTCACGCCCATGACCAGCGGCGTGCCCAGGTCGTCGAACACCTTGACGAAGACCAGCGCCGCGCCGGCCAGGAAGCCCGGCATCGCGAGCGGAAAGATGATGCGGCGAAAGAGCCGGAAGCCCCGCGCGCCGAGGTTCTGCGCGGACTCCTCCATCGCGCCGTCGATGTTGCGCAGCGCGGCCACCAGGTTCAGCAGGATGAACGGAAAGTAATGGATGCTTTCGACGAAGGTGACGCCCACCAGCCCGTCCATGATCGGCACCTTGAAGCCGAACCACTGGTCGAGCAGCAGGTTGACGCTGCCGTTGCGCCCGAAGATGAGCTGCAGCGCCACCGCGCCGACGAAGGGCGGCATCACCAGCGGCAGCACGCCCAGCGTCTGGATCAGCAGCGCGCCGCGGAACTCGAAGCGCACCGTGAGGTAGGCCAGCGGCACGGCGATCAGCGAGGCGAAGAACACGCTCGCGAGCGCCACGACCAGGCTGTTGAGAAAGGCCTCGGTGAACAGGCTCTGGCCGAAGAAGTTGCCGAAGTGGCCCAGCGTGAAGCCGCCTGAGCCGTCGACGAAAGCCGTGTAGACCACCAGCCCCACGGGCACCAGCAGGAACACGAGCAGGAAGGCCAGCACCGCGCCGGCCACCGCCCAGGCTCCCCAGCCCGCGCCTTCGCGGCGGCGCAGCGCCGGCACCGACCCGCCCGGCGCCGGGACCGTCGCGGGCGTCACTTCGCCAGCGCCGCGGCCTGCCTGGCCAGTTCGGTCGCCTTGGCGTAGTTGGCCTTCGCCTTGCCGGCCCAGAGTTCCTCCTGGCCGGTGAGCTGCTTGCTCACGGCGACGTCACGCCGGTTCTTGCGGAAGAGCTCGAGGAACTGCTCGTTCTTCACCGTGTCCGCGCCGACCAGCGAGGCGTACGCGAAGCCCCTTGCCTGCTTGACCAGCTCGCTGCCCTGCGCGTTCGGCCTGGCCTTGAGCTTCTTCTCGGCTTCGTGGATGGCCTGGGTCGCGGCCTGCAATTCCTTGAGGCGGAAGGTCACCATCTGGTCGAACAGGCTCACCACCACCTGGTAGCGCGACTCCGACAGTTCGGAGTCGAACTGCACCTTGGCCTTCTTCGCCACGGCCTGGATGTCGGGGTAGCCGGCGGGCACCTTCAGGTCGGCGTAGGGCAGCACCGGCAGGCGGCTGATCTTGGGTTCGAGCAGCAGCTGCTGGCCGTCCTTGCTCAGCGTGAAGGCGATGAACTTCTTCGCCTCGTCGGCGTTCTTCGCGCCCGTCACCAGGCCGATGTTGGCCGGCACCACGGCCGTCACGCTGGGGTAGGCGAACTCGACCGGGAAGCCCGAGTACTTGCCCGCGAGGCCGAAGAAGTCGATCACCAGGCCGATGCCGAACTGGCCGCTGTTCACGCCGTCGGGCACGCCGAAGCTGCGGTCGGTCACGGCCGCGCAGTTGCCCATGATCTCGAGCAGCTGCGTCCAGCCCTTGTCCCAGCCCTCGCCCTGCAGCAGCGTCTCGACCGTGAGGTGCGTGGTGCCCGAACGCGAGGGCGAGCTGATGGCGACGTGGCCGAAGTACTCGGGCCGCGCGAGGTCGCTCCATTCCTTCGGCGCCGGCAGCTTGTTGGCCTGCAGGTACCGGGTGTTCCACATCATCCCGTAGCCCGCGAGCGCCTGGCCGTAGTACAGGCCCTGCGGGTCGTTGATGGGGTAGTTGCCGATCTTGGCCGGCACGTGCGGGTTCTTCACCTCGGGCGCGGCGGTGAGCAGCTTGTCGCGGGCCAGCACTTCGAAGGCGTCGGGCGCGCTGGCCCACATCACGTCGGGCCGCTGGCCCGCGGGCAACTCCTTGATGTAGGCGATGGAGGCCGTGGTGTTCTTGTTCAGCACCTCCAGCTTGATGCCCGCGTTCGCTGCCTCGAAGGCCTTCTTGTAGGCGTCGGTCAGCTCCTTGGGAAAGGAGGTGATCACGGTCACGGTGCCGGCCGGGGCCAGCGTGCCGAAGGCGGCCAGCAGGCTCGCGGCGAGCAGGCCGCGCGCGGCGCGAAAGGGGGTGGGCATGGGCGTCTCCTGGGTCCGTCGTTCTGTTCGAAGGCGGCGACTCTAGCCCGCACCCGCGCCGGACCGCAGCAGGAATTTCCTTCACAGGGTTGACCCCCAATCCAAGAAGAAATCGGGCTGCAGCGCCCGCCCCGCCTGCGCAGGCAGCTACGTTTTTCATAGCAGACGCCCTGTCCTGCGCCGGACTGGCCCGGGCGCGCGCACTGCCTATGATCGGCCGCCATGTACGTCCCCCGCCGCCCTGCCCGCTCCGAGTTCGTCCCCGTGCGCAATCTGCGCTACCACGTGCTGACCTGGGGCGAGCCCGCCGACGCCCGCCCACCGCTGGTGCTGCTGCACGGCTGGATGGACGTGGGCGCGTCGTGGCAGTTCGTGGTCGACGCGATGCGCGAGGAGCGCTTCATCGTCGCGCCCGACTGGCGCGGCTACGGCCTGACCGAAGGCGGCGGCGTCGACAACTACTGGCTGCCCGACTACCTGGCCGACCTCGACTGGTTGCTCGACCACTATGCGGGCGATCGCGCCGTCGACCTGGTGGGCCACAGCATGGGCGGCAACGTGGCCATGCACTACGCCGGCGTGCGGCCCAAGCGGCTGCGCCGCGTGGTCAATCTCGAAGGCTTCGGCATGCCCGCCTACCGCGCCGACGAAGCGCCGGCGCGCTACGGCCGCTGGATCGACGAACTCAAGCGCCTGCACGCCGGCGGCATGGACCTGGCCAGCTACCCGGCGGCCGAGGGCGTGGCGCGCCGGCTCATGAAAACCAATCCGCGGCTCACGCAGGACAAGGCCGACTGGCTGGCCCGCCAGTGGGCGAGCTGCACGAAGGATGGCGAAGGCGCCGAGCGCTGGAACATCCTCGGCGACCCGGCGCACAAGGTGATCAACGCCAACCTGTTCCGCGTCGACGAGGCGCTGGCGCTGTACGCCGCGATCGAGGCGCCGGTGCTGGCCGTGGAGGCCAGCGACGACAGCCTGCGCGGCTGGTGGGGCAAGCGCTACTCGCTCGAGGAATACCACGAGCGGCTCAAGTCGGTGCGCGACGTGCGCATCGCGCAGGTCGACGACGCGGCCCACATGCTGCACCACGACCAGCCCGAGCGCGTGGCCGGGCTGATCGAGGACTTCCTGGCCGGCTGAAGCCGGCGCCGCGTTCTCAGAGGCGCGGGTCTTCCTCGGCCTCCAGCTCGGGCTGCGACTCGCCCAGGCGCGTGTCGGCGTCGTGCGCGGGCACCTCGGGCGCGGCCTCGTCGGCGCGGCGCTCCTCATGCTCGGCCAATGCCGCTTCGCCCGCGGCGCGCGCGGCATCGGCGGTGTCGAAGCGCTCGCCACCCACGTGCGCGGTGCCGGTGCCGGTCTCGCCCACGGGCACATGCCGCCACTGGTAGCGGTCGTCGTCGGTCGGTTCGATTTCCACGGTCCATCGGCTCATGAAGTGCTCCTTTGCAAGATCTGGATGTGATCGACGCGCGAGCTTCCCGCGCGGCGAGCGCACGCCCTGGCGGCCAAGCCAGCGTCGCGTTGCAGGAGGAGCCCCACACGCGGGCGCGCTTCGTTCGCCGATCGCGCCTTTTTCCGACACGCGTGCGGCCACGCTTCGGGCAGACTGCGTCGGTTTTGCCCCGACGCCCACCCTGCGCGAGCGCCCATGCACCGATTGAACGCCCCCGAACAAAAAGAATTCCGCCGGCTGCTGCGCCGCAACGTGCAACTGCCTTTGCTGCTGGGCCTCACCGGCGCCGTCGTCTTCGTGGCGCTGATCTTCTACCTGCTGGCGGTGATCGGCTGGGTCGAGCACACCGACCGCGTGACGCGCAACGCCACCGAGGCGCAGCGCCTGCAGGCCGAGATGCAGTCCGCCGTGCGCGGCTACCTGCTGACCAGCAACGAAGCATTCCTGGGGCCCTATCAGGCCGCCGAGGACCAGGCCCAGAACCTGTTGACCGAGCTGCGCGTCCTGGTCGCCGACAACCCGCCGCAGGTGGCCCGTGCCACGCGGCTGGCCGAGCTGCAGAAGACCTGGTCGGACTACGCCGAGGACATCGTCGCCCGCAAGCGCCGGGGCGAGAACGTGGACGAACTCATCCAGGGCGGCCGCGGCAAGCGGCTGGCCGACGACGCGCGCACCACCTTCGCCGCCTTCGTCGACACCGAGCGGACCCTGCGCACGCAGCGCAACGCCGACGCCAACCGCACCGCCATCGCGGTGATCGCCGGCTACCTGCTCTTCAGCGCCGTCGTGAGCGTGCTGCTCGCGTACTTCGGCCGCCGGCAGATGGTGCGGCTGTCGGACACCTATGCCCGCACGATCACCGACCTGGCGGCGCAGACCGAGCAGTTGCAGGAACAGGCCTGGCTGCAGAACGCACAGACCGAGCTCGCCAGCCAGACCGTGGGCCAGCTCACGGCGCAGGAGCTGGGAAAGCAGGTGCTGGACTTCTTCGCCCGGCACGCCGGCAGCGTGGTCGGCGCGGCCTATGTGCGCGAGCCGCAGGGTGGGCTGCGCCGGGTGGCGAGCTACGGCTTCTCGCGCGAGGCCGAGGCCGCGCCGCAGACCGTGCTGCCGGGCGAGGGCCTGGTCGGCCAGGCCCTCACCCGCAACGACCCGCAGGTCGTCACGCCGCTGCCGCCCGGCTACCTGCGCGTGACCTCCGGACTCGGCAACGCCGACCCGCAGACGCTGCTGCTGCTGCCGATCCGCCATGAAGGCGAGGTCAACGGCGTGGTGGAGCTGGGCCTGCTCGCGCCGCCCACGCCACGCGTGCTGGCGCTGATGCGCAGCGTGGCCGAGGACGCCGGGGCCTCGATGGCCGCGGCGCGCTACCGCGAGCGTCTGCAGGACGTGCTGGCCGAGACGCAGCAGCTCAACGAGGAGCTGCAGGTGCAGCAGGAAGAGCTGCGCACCGCCAACGAGGAGCTCGAGGAGCAGTCGCGCGCCCTGAAGGAATCGCAGGCGCACCTGGAGAACCAGCAGGCCGAACTGGAGCAGACCAACAACCAGCTGGCCGAGCGCACCGAGCAGCTCGACCTGCGCAACGCCGCGCTGCGCCGGGCCCAGGAAGACCTGGAGCAGCGCGCCGACGACCTGCAGCGGGCGAGCCGCTACAAGTCGGAGTTCCTCGCCAACATGTCGCACGAGCTGCGCACGCCGCTCAACAGTGCACTCATCCTGTCGAAGCTGCTGGCCGACAACGCCAGGGGCAACCTCGACGAGGAACAGGTCAAGTTCGCGCAGTCGATCCATTCCTCGGGCAACGACCTGCTGGTGCTGATCAACGACGTGCTCGACATCGCCAAGGTGGAAGCCGGCCGCATGGAGGTGAACGCCGAGCACGTGCCGGTGGCGCGGCTGGCCGATGCCCTGCGCAACACCTTCACGCCGCTGGCCACCGACAAGCAGCTCGAGTTCCGCCTGGACATCGCGGCCGACGCGCCGCAGAGCATCGTCTCCGACCGCCAGCGGGTGGAGCAGATCCTGAAGAACCTGCTGTCCAACGCGATCAAGTTCACCGACCGCGGCAGCGTGGTGCTGGCCATTGCGCGCGGCGAGGCGGACGGCCTGCGCTTCGAGGTCAGCGATTCGGGCATCGGCATCCCGGCCGACCAGCAGGAGCTGATCTTCGAGGCCTTCCACCAGGCCGACGGCACCACCAGCCGCCGCTACGGCGGCACGGGCCTGGGGCTGTCGATCTCGCGCGACCTCGCCACGCTGCTGGGCGGCACGCTGGGCGTGCGCAGCACGCCGGGCCAGGGCAGCACCTTCACGCTCATGCTGCCGGCCGACCTGTCGCAGCCGCTGCCGGGTGCCGGGCAGGCGCCCGCGCCGGCCGTGACCGCCCAGCCGGCACCGCGGCCCGCGGCGCTGGCGCCCCACGCCGTCGCGCCCCGCGCCGCAGCGGGCGACGCCCCGGCCGCCGCACCGGTGATGCCGGCCTTCGCCGACGACCGCGACCTGCCGCGCGGCGACCGGCGCCGCGTGCTCGTGATCGAGGACGAGCCCCAGTTCGCGCGCATCCTGTTCGACCTGGCGCACGAGTACGGCTGGCACTGCGCCGTGGCCCATGCCGCGCAGGACGGCTTCGCGCTCGCGCTGGAACTGCAGCCGCACGCCATCCTGCTCGACATGCGCCTGCCCGACAGCCCCGGCCTGTCGGTGCTGCAGCAGCTCAAGGACGACGCGCGCACCCGCCACATCCCGGTGCACGTGGTGTCGGCGCAGGACCAGAGCGCGGCCGCGCTGCACCTGGGCGCCGTCGGCTATGCGCTCAAGCCCACCACGCGCGAGCAGTTGCAGGCGGTGTTCGCGCGGCTCGACGCCAAGCTGTCGCAACAGCTCAAGGAGGTGCTGCTGGTCGAGGACGACGACGTGCAGCGCGAGAGCGTGGTGCACCTGATCGGCGACGAGGACGTGCGCATCACCGCGGTGGCGACCGGCGAGGAGGCGCTGGCCCTGCTGCGCGAGCGCGTGTTCGACTGCATGATCACCGACCTGCGCCTGCCCGACATGCAGGGCGGCGAGCTGCTCAAGCGCATGTCGACCGAGGAGATCTGCTCCTTCCCGCCGGTGATCGTCTACACCGGCCGCAACCTCACGCGCAACGAGGAGGCCGAGCTGCTGCGCTACTCGCGCTCCATCATCATCAAGGGCGCGCGTTCGCCGGAGCGCCTGCTCGACGAGGTGACGCTGTTCCTGCACAAGGTGGAGTCGCAGCTCTCGACCGAGCGCCAGAGCATGCTGCGCACCGCGCGCGGGCGCGACCGCGTGTTCGAGGGACGGCGCATCCTGATCGTGGACGACGACGTGCGCAACATCTTCGCGCTCACCAGCGCGCTGGAGCAGCGCGGCGCGGTGATCGAGGTGGCGCGCAACGGGCGCGAGGCGCTGGAGAAGCTCGACGCCGTGCCCGACATCGACCTGGTGCTGATGGACGTGATGATGCCGGAGATGGACGGGCTCGAAGCCACGCGCCGGCTGCGCCAGGACAAGCGCTTCGCCAAGCTGCCTATCATCACCGTCACGGCCAAGGCCATGAAGGACGACCAGGAGCAGTGCCTGGCGGCCGGTGCCAGCGACTACCTGGCCAAGCCGATCGAGCTGGACCGCCTGTTCTCGCTGCTGCGGGTGTGGATGCCCCACATGGAGCGGCTGTGAGCAACGCGGCACGCGGGGCGCCCGCCTCGCCCAAGGCCCCTGCGGCCCCGCCGCCGAGCGCCGGCGACATCGAGCTGCGCCTGCTGATGGAGGCGATCTACCTGCGCTACAACCACGACTTCCGCGACTACACCGGCGCCTCGCAGAAGCGGCGCGTGGCCTACGCGCTGGAGCAGATGCAGTTCCGCAGCATCTCGGCCCTGCAGGAGCAGGTGCTGCGCGACCCCGAGGTGTTCGCGCGGCTGCTGCAGTACCTCACCATCCCGGTGAGCGAGATGTTCCGCGACCCCTCGTACTTTTTGGCGCTGCGCGAGCACGTGGTGCCCGTGCTGCACACCTACCCGTCGATCAAGGTGTGGATCGCGGGCTGCAGCACCGGCGAGGAGGTCTACTCGATGGCCATCCTGCTCAAGGAAGAGGGCCTGCTCGAGCGTGCGCTGATCTACGCCACCGACATCAACCCGCAGTCGCTCGAGAAGGCGCGCCAGGGCATCTTCCCGGCCGAGGCGGTGCGCGACTACACCGCCAACTACCAGCGCAGCGGGGGGCGCCAGGCCTTTTCCGACTACTACACGGCAGCCTACGGCGGCGCGCGCTTCGACCCGGCGCTGCGGGCCAACGTGATCTTTGCCGACCACAGCCTGGCCACCGACAGCGTGTTCGCCGAGACCCAGCTCGTGTCGTGCCGCAACGTGCTCATCTACTTCAACCGCCGCCTGCAGGACCGGGCGCTGGGCCTGTTCCACGACTCGCTGTGCTACCGCGGCTTCCTCGGGCTGGGCAGCAAGGAGAGCATCGATTTCTCTGCCTACGGCGAGCGCTTCGAGGCCGTGAGCCGGCCCGACCGCATCTACCGGAGGGCGACATGAGGGGCGCGTCCCTGCCCGAGGTCGACCTCGTCGCGGTGGGTGCCTCGGCCGGCGGCATCGATGCGCTGATGCGCCTGTTCCAGGCGCTGCCCCAGCCCTGGCACCTGCCGATGGTGGCCGTGCTGCACCTGCCCGAGGGGCGCGAGAGCCGGCTGGTGGAGATCTTCGCGCGTCGGCTGCAGATGCCGGTGTGCGAGGCGCAGGACAAGGCCGACGTGGCCCCCGGCACGTTGCACTTCGCGCCGCCGGGGTACCACCTGTTCGTCGAGCGCGACCGCCGCTTCTCGCTCAGCTGCGAGCCGCCTGTGCTCTACTCCCGCCCTTCGATCGACCTGATGATGAGTTCCGCGGCCGATGCCTACGGGCCGCGCCTGGCCGGGATCGTGCTGACCGGCGCCAACGAGGACGGCGCGCGCGGCCTGGCCGACATCGGCGCGGCGGGCGGCCTGACGGCCGTGCAGTCCCCCCAGGAGGCCGCGACACCCATGATGCCGCAGGCCGCGATCGCGGCCCGTCCCCCCGACCATGTGCTTCCCCTGGCCGACCTTCGCGAACTGCTGATGCAACTGGACGCCCTGCATGCCGCCACCCACTGACATCGAGAGCAAGCTCCTCCTGGTCGACGACCTGAAGGAGAACCTCGTCGCCCTCGACGCGCTGGTGCGCGGGCCTGGCCGGCGGGTGTTCCAGGCCGGCTCCGGCGACGCGGCGCTGGCGCTGATGCTCGAGCACGAATTCGCGCTGGCGCTGGTCGACGTGCAGATGCCCGGGATGAACGGCTTCGAGCTGGCCGAGCTGATGCGCGGCACCGAGCGCACGCGGCACATCCCGATCATCTTCGTGAGCGCGGCGGGCTCGGAACTCAATTACGCCTTCAAAGGCTACGAAAGCGGCGCGGTCGATTTCCTGCAGAAGCCGTTGGACGCCCAGGTGGTGCGCAGCAAGGTGAACGTGTTCGTCGACCTGTTCGCCAGCCGCAAGGCGCTGAAGCAGGAGATGGAGGCGCAGCAGGCGCTGGTGACGGAGCTGCAGGCCGCGCGGCGGGACCTGGAGCGCGCGGTGCGCATGCGCGACGATTTCATGTCGATGGTGTCGCACGAGCTGCGCACGCCGCTGAACACGCTGTTCCTGGAGACGCAGGTGCGCAAGCTGCATCTGGCGCGCGGCAACACGCAGTCGTTCACGCCCGAGAAGCTGAGGGAGATGACCGAGCGCGACCAGCGGCAGATCCAGAGCATGGTGCGGCTGATCGACGACATGCTGGACGTAACGCGCATGCGCAGCGGCCGGCTGTCGATGAAGCCCCAGGCCTTCGACCTGGCCGTGCTGGCGCGGCGCGTGGTGGAAGGCCTGACGCAGCAGGCCGAGGCGGCGGGCGCGAGCTTCCGGCTGGAGGCGGCGCAGGCGGTCGACGGGGTGTGGGACGAATTCCGCATCGAGCAGGTGCTGACGAACCTGCTGACCAACGCGCTGCGCTACGGCGGCGGCCACCCGGTGGACGTGCGGGTGGCCAACGCGGGCGAGGAGGCCGTGCTGAGCGTGCGCGACCGCGGCATCGGCATTGCGCCGGCCGACCAGGCGCGGATCTTCGAGCAGTTCGAGCGCACCGACTCGGGCCGCAGTCAGGCGGCTGGCGGCCTCGGGCTGGGGCTGTTCATTACGCGGCAGATCGTCGAGGCCCATGGCGGGCGGATCGAGGTGAGCAGTTCGCCGGGCGAGGGGTCGACCTTCACGGTGACTCTGCCGCGGGAGCCTGCGCCGGCCTGAGGACTGGTTGGTTCTGCGGGGTTCGGTGCCGTGGGCCTGAACCCGGCCGGCGGCGCCGGTGTGCGTTCTCCGGCTCAGGCTCGCGCTGACCGTCGTGCGGCACGACGGATGTGCTCGCCTGGAATCGACGTGCTTTGGGCACTGCACGGCGCCGCGAATGGCGCCTGCGCCCGCACACCGGCACCACCGGCCTGGACGGTGGGGTGGATCGGCCGGCATGGCGCGGGCGCGTCCGGTTTGCCTGTCCACTCAGGCGCAGCGGTTCAGGGCGGTGGTCGTGGGCCTGCGGGCGCAGGCTCCATTCGCGGCGCCGTGCAGTGCCGCAGGCGCGTCGATGGACAGCGAGCACGCAGGCAGCACGACAAGCCGGTCAGCGCGAGCCTGAGCCGGAGAACGCAGGCCCGCGGCCGCCGCCAGCGACCCCGCCCGTCGTGCCGGCCGATCCGCAGCAACGCCGGAGCAGGCCCCCGTCGAGAGCCTCAATAAGCCAACAGCAAAGAAAGTAACGAACGTGACGATTTCTGCCGGAACGCAAGCACAGCAAGCGCCACAGCCCGATCGCACCTTCCACCCGCCCCTGGAGCCGCCAAGAACTTGCCTCCGGGCAGGGCAAGCCCCACATGAGAAAATCGCGGGTTTTCCCCGGACGCCCTTGCTCGACGGCATGGCTCCTCGCGCTCCGGCACCCCCCGCACCACAGAACAGGACACCACCATGGACGCAGAACGCATCAACCAGATCGGCACCACCCTGAGCGACCTGAGCGCACGCACGGTCGATCTCCGGAGGTATCTTTGACTTCGATGCCAAAGCCGAACGCCTGAGGACCGTCAACGCCTCGCTGGAAGACCCGGCGGTCTGGAACGACCCCAAGAAGGCCCAGGAGCTGGGCAAGGAAAAGAAGGCGCTCGACGGCGTCGTCGTCACCCTCGACAAGCTCACGCGCGACCTGGCCGACAACACCGAGCTCTACGAGATGAGCAAGGAAGAAGGCGACGAGGCCGGCCTGCAGGCCATCGCCGACGAGGTTGCCGCGCTGCAGAAGGACGTCGAGGCGCTCGAGTTCCGCCGCATGTTCAACAACCCGGCCGACCCGCTGAACGCCTTCGTCGACATCCAGGCCGGCGCTGGCGGCACCGAGGCGCAGGACTGGGCCAGCATGCTGCTGCGCCAGTACCTCAAGTACGCCGAGCGCAAGGGCTTCAGCACCACCGTCGAGGACGAATCGCCCGGCGACACGGCCGGCATCAAGAGCGCGACCATCAAGGTCGACGGTGAGTACGCCTACGGCCTGCTGCGCACCGAGACCGGCGTGCACCGCCTGGTGCGCAAGTCGCCCTTCGACTCCTCGGGCGGGCGCCACACCAGCTTCGCGTCGATCTTCGTGTATCCCGAGGTCGACGATTCGATCGAGATCGAGATCAACCCCTCGGACGTGCGCGTGGACACCTACCGCGCCAGCGGTGCCGGCGGCCAGCACATCAACAAGACCGACTCGGCCGTGCGCCTGACGCACATCCCGACCGGCATCGTGGTGCAGTGCCAGGACGGCCGCAGCCAGCACAGCAACCGCGACGTGGCCTGGAAGCGCCTGCGCTCGCGCCTGTACGACCACGAGATGCGCAAGCGCCAGGAAGAGCAGCAGAAGCTCGAGGACAGCAAGACCGACGTCGGCTGGGGCCACCAGATCCGCAGCTACGTGCTGGACAACAGCCGCATCAAGGACCTGCGCACCAACGTCGAGATCTCGGCCACGCAGAAGGTGCTGGACGGCGACCTCGACGCCTTCATCGAGGCCTCGCTCAAGCAGGGGGTCTGAGGCGTGCGAGCCGCCCGTCGCCTGGCTGCGTGCCGGTGGCTGCCCCTGCTGGCAGCCGGCCTGCTGCTGGGCGCGTGCGGCCGCCCGGCCCCCGACGCGGACGAGGCCGGCGACGATGCGCCCCCTGCCGCCGCGGCGGCACCCTCGGTCAACACGGCGCTGTCGCCGCCGGTCCCGGCGCCGGCACTGATCCGGGTGTCCGTCACCGGCCCGGCCGCCACGCAGAAGCTGCGCACCTACATCGACTGCTTCAATGACCTGGACGACCGCACCCGCGGCAGCGTGACCCAGTACTTCCTCAGCTTCGATGCCAATGGCCTGGGCGCCGGCCGGCCCGTGCCCGTGGCGCCGTCGGCCCTCGACGCGGGCGCCCTGGTGGCGTGCAGGAAGCGCTTCGACCAGGTGGCCGCGCAAACGCCGCGCATGGAACGGATCGACGCTGCGGGCGCCGACTACATCGCGCGGCTCACGGCCCTGGCATCGCCACTGAACGACGCCGCCACCTACTACCGCCAGCAGGACTACCGCGACGACGATTTCGCCAAGGGCCGCGTGCTGCATCCGCAGCTGCTCGCGGCTTTCCAGGCCTTCATCCGCGCCAGCCGCACGCTGGCCGACGCCGTCGAGCTCGAGGAGCAGGAGGCCCTGCCCGCCCAGCTCGCGCGCCTCGAGAAGAAGGAAGGCCGCAAGGCGGCCTACTGGAACCTCGCCATCGCCCTGGAAGCCCAGCGCGCGGTGCGGGTGATCGCCGGCGAGCGCTTCGACCCCGAGGCCGCGAAGCAGCAGCTGGACGCCTTCGAGCGCGTGGCCGCCGATGCCATGGCCTACATGGACGCGCACCCGCGCGAGCGGCCGCCGAGCTGGAACATCGTGGCCGAATACACCGATTCGCTACGCCGCGCGGGCAAGGCCCGGGTGCGGCGCGTGCGGGACGCCGCCCCCTACACCGAGGGCGAGCGCGGACTCATCGAGTCCGGCTCGGCCCGCCATGTGGCCGGCACGCCGCACCAGGTCATGCAGGCGTACAACGGGCTCGTTGGCATGGTCAACACCGCCATCTGAAGGGCGCGCATGCCCACCCTCCCCGCCTCTTCTTCCAATCCCTTCCGGAGCACCCGAACCCGATGCGCATTGAAGCCCTGATCTTCGACATGGACGGCACCATGATCGACTCCATGCCCTGGCATGCGAAGTCGTGGGTGGCCTTCGCCCGCCAGCACGGCATCGACATGGACGTGTCGGAAATCCTCGCGCGCACCACCGGCCGCACCGGCGTGGAATGCATGCGCGAGGTCTTCGGCCGGCCGCTCACCGACGCGGAATGCGTCAAGCTCGTGCACCAAAAGGAGGTGCTCTACCGCGACCTTTTCGGCGCCCAGTTCACCGAGGTGGCCGGCTTCACCGCTTTCGCGAAGCGCGCCGCCGCGATGGGCCTGAAGATCGCCGTCGGCACCGCCGGCGACCGGCACAACATCGAATTCGCGATGTCGCGCCTGGCCATGGACCCGCTGCCGCTGGCCATCGTCGGCGGCGACGAAGGCTTCAGCGGCAAGCCGACGCCCGCCATCTTTCTCGAAGCGGCACGCCGCATCGGCGTGGCGCCGGAGCGCTGCATCGTGTTCGAGGATGCGCCCTTCGGCATCGAGGCCGCCCGCCGTGGCGGCATGCGCGCCGTGGCCGTGTGCAGCACGCACACGCCCGAAGAACTCGCCGGCCCCCACGTGATGGCGGCCGTGCGCGACTACAACGAACTCGCCCAATCGAATTTTCTGGAGACCCTCGATGTTGCTATCGCGTGACGCACAAGGCCAGCCGGTCGCCATCCGCCGCGAGGACTATGCCCCGCCGGCCTGGTGGATCGACACGGTGGACCTCACCTTCGACCTCGACCCGGCCAAGACCCGCGTGCTCAACCGCATGCAGATCCGCCGCAACGCCGACCTGGCACCGCAGCCGCTGCGCCTGGACGGCGACGAGCTGAACCTGGCACGCGTGCTGGTCAACGGCCAGGGCGCCTCCTTCCGCATGGAGGGCGAGCAGCTGGTGCTCGACGGCCTGCCCGACAGCTTCGAGCTGGAGATCTTCACCACCTGCTGCCCGGTGAAGAACACCAAGCTCATGGGCCTGTTCGTGAGCCAGGACACCTTCTTCACCCAGTGCGAGGCCGAGGGCTTCCGCCGCATCACGTACTTCCTCGACCGCCCGGACGTGATGGCCAGCTACACCGTGACGCTGCGCGCCGACAAGGCCGCCTACCCGGTGCTGCTGTCCAACGGCAACCTGGTCGAGCAGGGTGACCTGGCCGAAGGCCGGCACTTCGCGCGCTGGGTCGACCCCTTCCGCAAACCCAGTTACCTGTTCGCGCTGGTGGCCGGCAAGCTGGTGGCGCGCGAGCAGCGCGTGAAGGCGCGCAACGGCAAGGAACACCTGCTGCAGGTGTACGTGCGTGCCGGCGACCTGGACAAGACCGAGCATGCGATGAACTCGCTCATCCACTCGGTGGTGTGGGACGAGGCCCGCTTCGGCCTGCCGCTGGACCTGGACCGCTTCATGATCGTCGCCACCAGCGACTTCAACATGGGCGCGATGGAGAACAAGGGCCTGAACATCTTCAACACGAAGTACGTTTTGGCCAGCCAGGCCACCGCCACCGACGCCGACTACGCCAACATCGAGAGCGTGGTGGGCCACGAGTACTTCCACAACTGGACCGGCGACCGCGTGACCTGCCGTGACTGGTTCCAGCTCTCGCTCAAGGAAGGCCTCACCGTCTTTCGCGACCAGGAGTTCAGCCAGGACCTGTGCGCCGAGGCCTCGGCCCGCGCCGTCAAGCGCATCGAGGACGTGCGCGTGCTGCGCAGCGCCCAGTTCCCCGAGGACGCGGGCCCGATGGCGCACCCGGTGCGGCCCGACAGCTACATCGAGATCAGCAACTTCTACACCGTCACCATCTACGAGAAGGGGGCGGAGGTGGTGCGCATGATGCAGACCCTGGTCGGCCGCGACGGCTTCGCCAGGGGCATGACGCTGTACTTCGAGCGCCACGACGGCCAGGCCGTGACCTGCGACGACTTCGCGCAGGCGATCGCCGACGCCAATCCCGACAGCCCGCTCGCGCGCCTGCTGCCGCAGTTCAAGCGCTGGTACAGCCAGGCCGGCACGCCGCGTCTGGCCGCCCGCGGCCATTACGACGCCGCCGAGCGGCGCTACACGCTGAGCTTCGCCCAGAGCTGCCCGCCCACGCCCGGCCAGGCCGTGAAGGAGCCCTTCGTGCTGCCGGTGAACCTGGGCCTGGTGGCCGCCGACGGCCGCGAGCTGCCCGTGCAGCTGGCCGGCGAACCGGCCGCGGCGCCGGGCACCCGCCTGCTCGTGCTCACGCAGGCCGAGGAAAGCTTCACCTTCGAGAACCTCGACGCCGAGCCCGTGCCCTCGATCCTGCGCGGCTTCAGCGCCCCGGTGGTGCTGGACTTCGACTTTGGCGATACGCAGCTGCTCACGCTGCTGGCGCACGACACCGACCCCTTCAACCGCTGGGAAGCGGCACAGCGCCTGGCCCTGCGCGCCGCCGTCAAGGCCATCACCGACCCCGCCTCCGTGGCCGGCGTGCCCGTGCTGAGCGAGGCCTTCGTGGCCGCCATGCGCGAGGTGCTGCGCCATCCCCAGCTCGACGCCGCCTTCAAGGAACTGGTGCTCACGCTGCCCTCGGAGGGCTACATCGCCGAGCAGCTCGAGGTGGTCGACCCGCAGCGCGTGCACGCCGTGCGCGAAGCCATGCGCACCCAGCTCGCCACCGCCCTGGCCGCCGACTGGGCCTGGGCCTACGAGGAGCACCGCGACACCGGCGCCTACACGCCCGACCCCACGTCGTCGGGCCGCCGCGCGCTCGCCGGCATGGCCCTTCTGCACCTGTGCATCGCGGCCCGCGAGTCGGGCGACACGGTGTGGCCGGGCAAGACGCTGCAGCGCTTCAAGGACGCGGGCAACATGACCGACCGCTTCAACGCGCTCACGGCGCTGGTCGTGTCGGGCCAGGCCCTGGCGGCGCAGGCGCTGGCACGCTTCCACGCCATGTTCAAGGACGAGGCGCTGGTCATCGACAAGTGGTTCGCGCTGCAGGCGAGCGCACCCGACCGCGGCGGCGACGTGCTGCCGCTGGTGCGCCAGCTCATGAAGCACCCGGACTTCTCGATGAAGAACCCGAACCGCGCGCGCTCGGTGATCTTCAGCTACTGCAGCGGCAACCCCGGCGCCTTCCACCGCCTCGATGCAGCCGGCTACGTGTGGTGGAGCGAGCGCGTAATCGAGCTCGACGCCATCAACCCGCAGGTGGCTGCCCGCCTGGCGCGCGCCATGGACCGCTGGAACAAGCTGGCCGAGCCCTACCGCAGCGCCGCGCGCGAGGCCATCGCCCGCGTGGCGGCCAAGCCCGACCTGAGCAAAGACACGCACGAAGTCGTCATGCGAGCCTTATCGAACTAGCAACCCCCAAGCCGCTTGCGAGGAGGCCGCCGCCAGAAGCGTCGACCGTTCGGGCTGTCCAAGCCTGCGCCTGCAGGCTTGGAGCCGCACCCCTCACCCCCCTTCTGCTCCGCGAAGGGGGCGCACCCGGTGGCCCGGCAAAGCCGGTTCCACGGGTGCCCTGAAAGAACATCCAAATTCCTGACCTCCGGAGGCCGCCCATGGCGCAGAAAGTTTCCCTCACCCGCTACCTCGTCGAGCAGCAACGCGTCGACGGGTCCATCCCGGCGCAGCTGCGCCTTCTGCTCGAGGTGGTGGCCCGTGCCTGCAAAAGCATCAGCATGGCCGTCAACAAGGGCGCGCTCGGCGGCGTGCTCGGCAGTGCCGAGAGCGAGAACGTGCAGGGCGAAGTCCAGAAGAAGCTGGACATCATCTCCAACGAAGTGCTGATCGAGGCCAACGAATGGGGTGGCCACCTGGCGGCCATGGCCAGCGAGGAGATGGACAGCATCCACCTGGTGCCCAGCCGCTACCCGCAGGGCGAGTACCTGCTGCTGTTCGACCCGCTCGACGGCTCCAGCAACATCGACGTCAACGTGAGCATCGGCACCATCTTCAGCGTGCTGAAGAAACCCGACGACCACCCCGGCGTGCAGGAGGCCGACTTCCTCCAGGCCGGCGCCAAGCAGGTGGCGGCGGGCTACTGCGTCTACGGCCCGTCGACGACGCTGGTGCTCACCGTGGGCGACGGCGTGGCGATGTTCACGCTCGACCGCGAGCAGGGCAGCTTCGTGCTCACGCAAGAAAACGTGCAGATCCCGGCCGACACCAAGGAATTCGCCATCAACATGAGCAACATGCGGCACTGGGACGCCCCGGTGAAGCGCTATGTGGACGAATGCCTGGCCGGCAAGGAAGGCCCGCGCGGCAAGGACTTCAACATGCGCTGGATCGCCAGCATGGTCGCCGACGTGCACCGCATCCTCACCCGCGGCGGCATCTTCATGTACCCCTGGGACAAGCGCGAGCCCGAGAAGGCCGGCAAGCTGCGCCTGATGTACGAGGCCAATCCCATGGCCTGGCTGGTCGAGCAGGCCGGCGGCGCCGCCACCAACGGCCGGCAGCGCATCCTCGACCTGCAGCCCACCAAGCTGCACGAGCGCGTGGCCGTGTTCCTGGGCTCGAAGAACGAGGTCGAGCGCGTGACCGAGTACCACACCGGCGCCTGACGGATACGCTATACTCGCAGGCTTAGCCGGTGTAGCTCAGTCGGTAGAGCAGCTCATTCGTAATGAGAAGGTCGGGTGTTCGATTCATCTCTCCGGCACCATTTTTGGTAATAAAAACAACGCACTAGCCCTTGCAGGGTAGTGCGTTGTTTTTCTTTGTCGAGCACGGTTTGGCACATCATGTGTGCCAGATTTGTGCCACGAACGATAGCCAGCCGCACGCCAGCCAGCGCACCCATTGCCGCAGTCTGCACTATCATGCAACTGCGCTGGGGAAACGTAAGAAGATCATCGGCAGACCTACTAGCGGATCACGGGCAACTGGCAGGTTGCGCGTGGCCCATCAAGCCGATGGCGCGCGCCGTCCAGCAGCCGCCCTGCGTGAAGCGGATGTAGCAAGGTGGCAAGAAAGGATGCCGAGAGGCAATCGCCCTCGAGAACGAAGCCACCGGTCAGGATGAGGCCGGAGACAAAGTGCAGTGTTCCAGGGAGAGCAAGACGAAATGGGGCACAACCCCGTCATGGTGAGATCGTCATCGCTTGGCAGAGCCGATGACCAGACAACTAGCGCCATGACTGCCGCGGACTCATTCGAGCTGCCCCGACTTGCGTCAGGGCGGTCCGGACATGTCACGCCCCATGAATGCTCTGCTCACAGTTGAACAGCTCTCCGCATACATCCACAAATCGGTCACCAGCATCCGCAGTGACGCATCGCGCAATCCCACCTCACTGCCCCCGATTTGCCGTCTTCCTGGCACGAAACGGCTCCTCTGGCGCATAGAGGACGTCGAGGCATGGCTCGCTCACCACGTTCGTGGAGAGCCCACCTCCGCCCCGACTTCGCAGGCGACTGCGATTCCGAAGCCAAAGCGGGGGAGACCTACCAAAGCTGAACAGACGGCACGGCAGCGTCTCTCAGTAACCTCCGTGCAGGCTTGACAGATGGCAGACGCAACCACCGGCGCGGCCGCGCCTACCGGCTGGCAACGGCGCATGTTCAAGTGCTTCACAGCCAGTTCGGGACCGAGCCGCAGCAGGTGCTGGAGTACGCCCTGACCGTCTTCAAGAATGGCGACCGGGAGCGTGGCCTCCACGCCCGGGAATTTGACCGCCTCATCGTGGTCTTCGACCGCGACGAGCACATGAGCTACCACGCAGCGCTTGCACAGGCTGCCGCGCAGAGCGGCAAGCTTCGCAATGACAACGGGGTAGCGGTGCCAGTCGGACTGGCCGCGACGGCCTTAGCCTCGGCGCTCTTGTCGATGGCCATGCCCGGCGTGCTCGAACACCCCTGCAGAGCCCAAATGGCGGCGACCAGCACAACGAACGTTGCTTGCTTATTCATCATCTTTCTCCTCTGTTCGTTGCGTCAGTTAAAAACCCACTCGGCACCGACCGTCGCGGCTGCCCCCGCACGGCTCAGCCCGACGCCACCGGTCAGGCTCCACCCATTGTTTTCGGCGGTTCTGCGGAAGCTCACACCGACGGCGCTCTCCCCCTTGAACACGCCATATCCGATGCGCATCACCGTCTTTCCGGGCACGTAGGTACCCGGCATCTGCACGGCCATGGCGGCGGCGACGCCGGCATACGCGTTCTTCGCAACGCCATCGATGCGATCGTTCAACTGCGCGGCGCGATAGTCCGTGTACGCGCGGTTGGCCGCGCTGGACTGGTTGAGCTGGTTGACGTTCACCGCATCCGTGCCGTTGACGCCCGGCGCGACATTGGTGATCGTCTGGTTGCCCGCGTTGATGCCGTTGACCGTCATGCTCGGCCCGCCGTTGATCGTGACGCCGTTGTTGGTGACGCTGGTGTTGCCCACCGTGACGCTGGTGAAGTTCGGGTTGTCGTTGACCGCAAAGGTCATGTTGGTGCCGTTCTGCGTGATGACCACGTTGTTACCGGCCGTGTAGGTGGCCGTGCCTCCCGGACCGACCTTGGCCACGCTGGTGCCGACGGCGATGCCGGTGCCCGTCGCCGCGGTGGTCACGTTGATGCCGGCACCTGCGGTGGCCGCGACCTGGCTGATGGCCTGGTTGGTGGCATACAGCTGGCTGCCATTGACCGCATCGGTGCTGGTGGCGCTGAGCTGGCCGGCGGCCACGTTCTGGATCTGCCGCTCGTTGCCCGCGCTGCCCACGCTCACCACGCCCGTCGGATTGCTCCCGGCAAAGCTGTAGCTCGTGCCATTGATGGTCGTACCGCTCACGCCCACCGCGTTGCCGGTGGTCGAGCCGTTGCCCAGCGCCACGCTGTTGGCGGTGGTCGCAGCCGCGCCCGTCCCGACGGCCACGCTGTTGGCCCCGGAGGCCACGGAACCCGAACCCACCGCCGTGCTCTCGACGCCGGTCGCCGAGGGCGCGACGTAGGTTGTCGTCTGCGAGCCCGTCACCCATTTGTTGGCGGCGATGTTGATGCTGGTGTTGACGTTGTTCTGCAGGGCCTGCAGCTGGGCGACGTTGACGGCATCCGTATCCGCAGTGCCGGCAGCAACGCCCGTGATCTGGCGCGTACGGTTGGTGGCCGCGTCACCCACGCTGAACGCGCCCAGGGTGCCCTGCCAGGTGGACGAGGTGTTGGTCGAGGCCAGACCCGTGGTGGGGTCGTAGCCGGCCATCCCCGCGGCCCGGTTGGCCACGGAATAGCTGCCCAGCGCAACACCGTCGGCGACGCTGGCAGATGTGTTTTGGCCGACAGCCACAGCCCCTGCCCCCGCAGCGCCCGCACCCACGCCCGCCGCCAGCGAGTTGGTCCCCGTAGCGCCGTCGTTGTTGTAGTTGGCCTGCTGCGTGCCGCCGTCGTTGACGCTGTAGTAGTGCGTCAGCTTGCCTGCCGTCTCGGTGATGGCCTGATTGGTCGCGTACAGCTGCGAGCCGTTGATCGCATCGGTGCTGGTGGCGCTGATGCGGCCTGCGGCGACGTTGGTGATGGTGCGCTCAGCGCCCACGCTGCCCACACTGACCGTGCTGGTGGGCGTGGTGCCGGCAAAGTTGTAAGTCACGCCATTGATGGTGGTGCTCGTCGTACCCACGGCGGCGGCCGTGACTGAGTTCGAGCCCAACGCAACGTCATTGGCATTGTTCGCGGTTGCATCGATGCCAATGGCGACGGCGTTCTCTTTCCATGCAGCGGCGAAGGCCCCGAGCGCAACGGAATAGTCGCCGAAGGAGGACGCCGTCGTGCCTAGCGCCATCGAACCCGCGCCTCCAGCGATGGTGCCGCTGCCGAAGGCCAGCGATTCGCTGCCTGCGGCCGAAGCAAGATCGCCAATGGCGACGGAGCCACCGCCCGACGCGCGAGAGCCGGAGCCAATCGCGGTATCACCCCCGTTAAGCGCACGTGCGCTTGCGCCAATGGCGGTGGCATTGGCGCCGGTGGCCGAGGCGGCCACGCCTGCGGCCAATGCGTTGCTGCCCGTGGCGCCGTCGTTTTTGTAGTTGGGGCCCTGCACGCCCTTGTCGTTGACGCTGTAGTAGTGCGTCAACTGACCTGCCACATTGGTGATCGCCTGGTTGGTCGCATACAGCTGCGAACCGTTGATCGCATCGGTGCTGCTCGCGCTGATTCGACCAGCTGCCACATTGGTGACAGTGCGCTCTGCACCCGCGCTGCCCACGCTGACGGTACTGCCGGGGTTGATGCCGGCGAAGGCGTAGGTGGTACCCAGAATCGTCGTGCTGGCGGTGCCCACTGCCGCTGCGGTCACGGAGTTTGACCCGAGCGCGACGGCGTTCGCATTGTTCGCCGAGGCGCCTGCACCTACCGCGGTGGACTGGTTGCTCACAGCCTTTGCGTTGGTGCCGACGGCGATGGTGTCGGTCGCTGTCACGCCTTGGCCTGCATATTTGCCGACTGCGACGTTGCCCGTGCCCACGACCTGGATGCCGGCTGAAGTGCCGAGGGCCGTGTTGTCGGTGCCATTCACGGCAGCGCCGGCATTGGCGCCCACGGCCGTGTTGAAGGTGCCGTTCGTTACCGTCCCGTCGGTATAGGTTTCGTTGCGCGCAGCGCCCTGAATTTCGCGGCCGGCCCCCGATCCAATGGCGGTATTAGCGCCCGCCTTCATATTCTGGCCCGAGCGATAGCCGATGGCCGTGTTGTCGTCGAACTTACCGAGCACAGTGCCGGTGAAATTCTGGCCCGCCCGCGAGCCCACTGCTGTGTTGTGGTCGCCCTGCACGTTCTGCAAGGAGAATGCGCCTTGCGCAATGTTGTGGTCGCCCACGATACCTGTTGCCGCGTTGGCTCCAACGCCTACGTTGTAGCTGCCATTGCCACCGAGTCCGGCCTGGTAGCCGAACATCATGTTGTTGTAGCCCACGAGGCTTTGGCCGGCGCGCAGCCCGATCGCGACACCACCACCCTGCGAGGAGAACGCACCTGCGGCGTTGCCCAGGAAGACATTCGGCTCGGCGTTTCGCCGAGATGGCCGTGGCGCCATTTCCAGCCAACGGGCCCAACGCCAGATCGCCCACGTTCACGGTCTGGGCCGCGCGTCCCCAGGCGATGGAACTGGAAGCCGCCGCACTTGCACCGCAGCCGCCAGCGATGGCATCACTCCCGGCGGCGGTGGCGGGCGTCGCGCACGTCGTCGGTGACACCGCCGTGGAGTTTGCGCCAGAAGCCACTCCGCCGCCCACGGACTGCGACCAGGCGGCTGGGGCGGTGGCGATGAGCAGAAGGCCTGCCACCTGCGTCAGCGCCCTGCGACTGCTCGACCGCTTCACCTCGGAGGTGGCAAGTTCGGAGGCGGCAACCCACGCCCCTAGGGCTTCGTTCCAGATTGTTCGATACGACTTATTCATCATTCATCCTTCTTGACTGGGGCGTCGGCGCCCTTAGACCGTGCGACCGGTGATCGCTAGCGGGAGCGGATGGTGCGTCGGCGTGCTACCAAAAAGTAGTAAATGAAAGGATCTGGGAGATTCCGCAGCTCGCCGAGCGTCAATTAATGTCAAAAGTCACACGCGGAACCGAGAACCTTCGATTTAATCGGCGAACCCTCCCAAACCCCTCATTCGTATGCGCATCGCAGTCCTCGACGACGAGCCCGCCCAACTGAGCCACGCCATCCAGGCGATCACGCAGCACTGGGCGCCCGCAGACCAGAAGCTCGAATGCCTGCCCTTCGGCAGCGGCGATGCGCTTCGGCGGCAACTGCGCTACGACACCTTCGATCTGCTCGTGCTGGACTGGAACGTGCCCGACCTCGACGGGGCCGAAATCCTGCGCTGGCTTCGACAGCACCGCGTGGACGAGGTGCCGGTGCTGATGCTGAGTTCACGCTCGTCCGAGAAGGACGTGGCCGACGCACTGGGAATGGGTGCGGACGACTACGTCATCAAACCGTTCCGAGCCGTGGAGCTCGCTGCGCGCGTGCGTCGTCTGCTGATGAGAAAGCTGGCGGGCCAATCCACCGGGCTGGAGAGCTTCGGTGACTGGTTGTTCAACCACCACACGATGGAGGCCACCTACGACAACCCCGGGTGCTCCGACCATGCGCTTCGCTGCACCTTGTCGGAAAGGGAGTTCCGGTTGGCGCTCGGCCTGTTCAGAAACGCGGGCAAACTGATTTCCCGCACGCACCTGCTCGACTCGCTGGGCTACTCGGTCGCCGACATGACGACGCGCCTGCTGGACAACCACATCTACCGGCTGCGCGCGAAGCTGGGACTGAGCCACGAGCGAGGCGTGCAACTGCAGACGGTCTACGGCCACGGATATCGCCTGCAACTGCTCCCCCGGGCAACGCAGGATCCAGACGGTGAGTAGCCCGGCCGCCAAGGCGCTGGCCTTCACGACGGCGGTCCTGTGGTGCGCGGCGGCATCGTGTCAGACCGCGCGCTCACACGCCGTGAAACCCGGGGACACGCTGTGGAACATCGCGCGTGAGCGTCTGCAGTCGCCCGTACGCTGGATCGAGCTTCAGAAGAGAAACGGCATCGCCGTTCCGGAGCAGCTCCAGCCGGGCCAGGTACTGCAGTTGGCGAGTCGGCAGCCGAGGCTGAAGATCTCGGTGGTGGAACTGAACGGCTCCGCGTGGATCACGCCAGCCCAGGGCGAACAGACCGCACTTCAAGTCGGGACGCAAGTCCGCGAAGGCGATTTGATCGTCACCGCGCCCGACTCCTTCCTGTGCCTGGCCTTGTCCGACGGCAGCCGCATGGTGCTTCCTTCGAGCAGTGCGATCCGACTGGTCGAGAGTGCGTCCAGAGGCATCAGATTCGAACTGCTGTCGGGGCGGGTCGAGTCGTACATCACGAAACAGGGCGCCAGGGGCTTCGAGGTACGCACCAGGACCGCAGGCGTCGGCGTGAGGGGGACGCACTTCCGTGTGCGCGACGAATCGGGAATCTCCACCGCGGAGGTGCTGGAAGGCCTCGTCCGGGTTGAGAATGCAGGAACACGGCGGGATGCGGATCGACTCTCCCTGCCGGGTGGCCAGGGCTCGCTTCTGGGTTCCGCCTTCCTGAAGGCAGAAGAGTTGCTGCCGGCCGCCGCTTCGGTCGGCAGCGATGCCGAACACAGGACAGTCACGGCAGAGCCGGTGCCGGGCGGAGTGAGCTATCGGTTGCAGCTGGCGCGCGACGAGAGGCTGCTGCAGCTGCTTTATGAGGCGCGCAGCGACATGCCGACCTTCCAACTGCCGGAGCTGCCTTGGGGCTTCTACCACTCACGGGTGACCGCCATCGATGCGGCGGGCCTCGAAGGTGTTCCCGCGGACGTACCCATCTATGTCCGGCAAACCCCCGAGATCAGACCTCGTGCGAGCGTCCGGGCGGACCGGTCCGTGCTGCTTGACTGGCCTTCGGCCACCGGCCGGGAGTATGTCGCGGAGGTGGCACTGGACAGCGATTTTCGAAACGTGATTGCCGCGTCCACGATGGCAGGAGGCCATGCCGTCGTCGGCCCGTTCCCGGGGGCGGGCCTCTACCAATGGCGCGTCGGATCGCAGGGCTCGGTGATTGCGAGCGGATCATTCCGCGTTCCGGACCAATGACATGCGCAGGAAGCTCATCATCGAGTGCACCATCCTGGCTTTCGCGGTTCCGGTGGCGATCGGGTGGTTGTCAGACCGTCCCGGGCTGAAGAATCTGGACGAGGTCATCTACGACAGGCTGGTGGCCTCCATGCGCCCTGCGCCGTCGAAGGACATTCTCATCGTCTCCATCGACCATCGCAGCCTGGAGGAGCTGGGGCCCTGGCCCTGGCCGAGATCGTGGCATGCCACCCTGTTGCAACAGCTGGAGCCACACGCCCCCAGGTCCGTGTTTCTGGACATCTTCATGGATGCGCCGGGGCCACCCGCCGACAACGCCAAGCTGGCCAGGGCGATGCAGGGCGTGCCGGTCTTCCTGCCCATGCGCCCGCACGAGGATCCGCAGTTCGACTCGACCTTGGTGCCGCCCGAACCGGTCCTGGCCAGGAATGCCGCGGGGATGGGGCACGCCAGTGTCACGGTCGACGACGATCGGGTGGTTCGCAGGATGTACAGGTTCGAAGGGCCGCCGGGCGCTCTCGAGCCGTATGTCGGGCTGGCTTTGCTTGGGAACAAGCAGGACGCCAGGACCGCAGAAAAGTCGGCGAGCAAACTGAGGCATGGTTGGAAGGCCCAGGGCGAGTTCGGTTTTCCGGTGAGCGGGCCCTCGGGCACCTACCGCAGTGTTCCGTACGTCAGCGTTCTCCTTGGCGCAGTATCCGATGAATTCCTGCGGGGCAAGGACATCTTCGTCGGGCCGGAGTCCAATACCGGACTGGATCACAGCTGGGCGGTCGCCGGGTTGAAGGCCGGTGAAAGGCTCGACAGCGTCGAGCTGCATGCCAATGCCATCACTGCCCTGCGCGATGGATCGACCATCGCCGACCTGCCTTCGGTCCACCGCTATGGATGGGTGACCATGCCCATCGTTTTCGTGATTTTTCTTTTCTTCAAACTCGGAAGACACGGCTTTGCAGGTGCGGCTGCCACGATGGTCGGGGTTTCGCTGTTTAGCTATCTGGCGCTGACCCGGTTCAACCTTTGGCTTCCTCCGGCGGCGCCCGTGGTCGGCGTGTTGAGCGCCTACGTTCTGTGGAGCTGGAGGCGCCTGGCCCTCGTCGCCGCCTATTTGCAGGACCGGGTCGCCCGACTCAACGCGATACCGATCGGCCCCTATCCTCCTGCGGCGTTCGTGCCACGTCCCCACGTCGACGCCGTGGGCGATCAGACACGGGATCTGGACATCGCGATCAGCCGGCTCGCATCGCTGCAGTCCTTTCTCAGTGCCGGGCTTCGGGAACTGCCGGTCGCAGCCGTGGTGTGCAATGAGGAAGGGAAGATCCATCGAAGCAATGCGGCCAGCTGGAGTCTCCTGGTCGAGGGCGCAGAACCCGACGGGGGCTCCGAAGCCGAGGACCCTCTGGCGGGAGTGCACCTGCCCGAACTTCTGAAGGGTTTCCAGCGCAATCCACCGGCCGATGCCTTGCAGGGCTGGAACAGCGAAGCGGAATACACGACCAAAACCGGCCGCATCTTCAACCTGCGCGCGGCGGCCTTCACCGACCAGCAAGAGACCAGCGGATGGATCGGGGTGATGCGTGAGCTCACGATGGAGAAAAAATCCGAGCAGGAACGAGCACTCTGGCTGCGCTTTCTGTCGCACGACTTGCGCAGCCCGCAGGTCAACATCCTCAGCCTGCTGGCCCTCCATCAAGGTCGGAACGCGGAGCCGTCGGTGCAGCGGCTGCTCGACTCGATCACCCGTGAAGTCGAGCGCACGCTCGAATTGTCCGAAGGCTTCATGGACCTCAGCCATGCCGAATCGGGCAACTACGTGCTTGCAGAAGTGCACGCCGCATCGGTCGCTCAGGAAGCGGTCGACCAGGTGTGGCCCTACGCCAATGCCAAGAGCATCGCTGTCGACATCAGGATCGGCGATGACGAGGTGTATGTCCACGCGGATGGCGCCTTGCTGACACGCGCGCTTGTCAATCTGTTGAGCAATGCCTTGCGCCACAGCCCGCCCAACAGCACCCTGGGCCTGTGCCTGGCGAGCACGGCGCGAGAGGTGATCTTTTCGGTCCATGACGAAGGCGAGGGCATGGATGTGGACACGCTGGAGACCCTGCGCACCGGTCGGGCGCGATCGGGGCTCGGCAACACCGGCAAGACCGACGAGATCACCGCCAAGGTCAAACCGCGCGGTCTGGGGATGGCGGTGGTGCGAGCCGTGGTTCAGCGCCACCGCGGCTGGCTGGAAGGCTGGAGCGCACCCGGGGCGGGCACCAGCTTCTTCATCGGTTTGCCCCGGCACGAGTTCGGCCCTGCACATGCGGAAGAGCGCTACTCGGCGTCCAGGTACCTCGAACTGTAGAGTTCCTTCCCGGACCCCGACCCGATGACGACTGCCAGCACCCCCACGTTGCCCACCAGCCCAGCCTCCGAGCGCAACAAGGCGCCCATCCTGGCCGAACTGCTGCTGCGCTTGCCGCCGACCGGTCATGCGCTGGAAGTGGCGGCCGGCACGGGCCAGCACGCAGCGCATTTCGCCGCCGCCCTGCCCGGCTGGCAATGGCAGCCCACCGAACCCGAGGCAGCGATGCACGCGGTGATCGCCGCGCGTTGCGCCGGGCTGCCGAACGTGGCCGCCCCGGTGGCCTTGGACGTGCGCGAGGCCGACTGGCGCATGCCCTCGGCCTCCCTGGACCTGGTCTACGTCGCCAACATGGTCCACATCTCGCCCTGGGACGCCACCGAGGGCCTGATGCGGGGCGCCGGGCGGGTGCTGCGACCGGGTGCCCGGCTGGTGGTGTACGGGCCCTTCGTCGTCGACGGCGAAGCGCTGGCGCCGAGCAATGCGGCCTTCGATGCCGACCTGCGCCGGCGCAACGCGGCATGGGGCCTGCGCACGCTGGGCGCCGTGGCGGCCTGCGCCGACGCGGCCGGCCTGTCGCTGGCCGAGCGCATCGCGATGCCGGCCAACAACCTGCTGCTGGTGTTCACGCGGCGCTAGCTGGCGCCGCGCGTTTGGCTCAGGCGGCGCGCGGCGCCACCTTGTCGAGGGCGGTGGCGAGGTGGCCGACGGTGCGGTCGACGTTGTGCCACTTCTCCAGCCCGAAGAGGCCGATGCGGAAGCTCATGAAGTCCGGGCCCTCGTCGCATTGCAGCGGCACGCCGGACGCAGTCTGCAGGCCGGCCTCGATGAACTTCTTCGCGCTCTGGATGCCAGGGTCGGTGGTGTAGCTCACCACCACGCCGGGCGCCTTGAATCCCTCGGCCGCGACGCTGGGAAAGCCGCGCGATTCGAGCAGCGCGCGCACCTTCTGGCCCAATTCGACCTGCGCGGCCTTCACCGGCGCGAAGCCCCACTCGCGCGTCTCGCGCATCACGTCGCGCAGGCGCACGAGTGCGTCGGTCGGCATGGTGGTGTGGTAGGCGTGCTGGCCCTTCTCGTAGCCCTCGGCGATCTGCATCCACTTCTTCAGGTCGCACGAGAAGCTGCTGCTGGTCGTGCCTTCGATGGCCTGCCGTGCGCGTTCGCTCAGCATGACCATGGCGCAGCAAGGCGAGCCGCTCCAGCCCTTCTGCGGCGCGCTGATGAGCACGTCGACGCCGGTGGCCTGCATGTCGACCCACATCGCACCGGAGGCGACGCAGTCGAGCACGAACAGCGCCCCCACCTCGTGCGCCGCGGCGCTCACGGTGCGCAGGTAGTCGTCGGGCAGCAGGATGCCGCTGGCGGTCTCCACATGCGGCGCGAAGACGACCTTGGGCTTCTCGGCGCGGATCGCAGCCGCGACTTCCTCGGCCGGGCACGGTGCCCAGGGGGCCTGTGGCCCCTCGCCCTGCTTGCGGGCCTTGCAGACGACGGCGCCGCCGCCGAGGCCACCGGCGTCGAAGATCTGGCTCCAGCGGTAGCTGAACCAGCCGTTGCGGATGATCAGCACCTTCTCCTTGTTGGCGAACTGGCGCGCGACGGCTTCCATGCCGAAGGTGCCACTGCCCGGCACGAGGACCGCGGTGTGGGCGTGGTAGACCTCCTTGAGCATGGCCAGGATGTCCTGCATGACGCCGGTGAAGCGCTTGGACATGTGGTTGAGCGCGCGGTCGGTGTAGACGACCGAGAACTCGAGCAGGCCATCGGGATCGATGTCGGGAAGCAGACCGGGCATGGGGGGATGTCTCCGTACAGGGGTGAGGTGCAGCCGGGCCGAAGCGAAACGGGCTGCAACCGGGGCCGAAGCGGCGCATTGCGCCGCGATACTCCGGGGCCGCGACGCGCGCGCCCGTGGGCGATCGACGCGCGGCGCCATGGGCGCACGAGTGTAGCCACAGGCATCCCGCACCCCAGAGCCTCCCTTCCATGCCACTGGCCGCCACCCTTCTCCTCTGCACCGTACTGACCGTCCAGGACGGCGACACGCTGCGCGCCCGCTGCGACGCGGGCCGCGGCGCCAAGCAGGAGGTCGTCACCGTGCGGCTGCATGCCGTCGACGCCCCGGAGCACGGGCAGCCCTACGGCCGACGCGCGCGGCAGGTTCTGTCCTCGCTGGTCGCCCGCCGGCCCGTGCGCCTGGCCTGCGTGGACACGGACCGCTTCGAGCGCCGCGTGTGCCAGGTGTGGGTGGCGCCGGCCGAGACGCCCGACGCGCCGCCCGCGGTCGATGCCGGACTGGCGCTGGTCGCTGCGGGTCAGGCATGGTGGTACCGGCATTTCGCATCGGCCCAGACGGCCGACGAGCGCGCGCGCTACGCCGCGGCCGAGGAGGACGCCCGCGAGGCCCGTCGCGGGCTCTGGCGTGACGGTTCGGCCGCCACGCCGCCCTGGCAGTGGCGGCGGACGCATCCGCGCCACGCCGACGTCGCCGCGGCACCCTGATGCGCTCCACGGGCATTCGACAACAAAACCCGTTCAGGCTGAGCCTGTCGAAGCGCGGTGCAGGGCTTCGACAGGCTCAGCCCGAACGGTTCCGAATGATCGAAGGCTGCCTGCTTCAGTCCTGCGTCGACAGCCCGGCCTCGGCCGGCTCCTCCAGCGCCCGCGCCCGCACGCGGTCGATGCGGCGGCCGTCGAGCGCCAGCACCTCGAACTGCCAGCCCGCGCAGTCGATGCGCTCGCCGACCTCGGGCAGGTGGCCCGACACCGACATCAGCAGGCCGGCCACGGTGTTGTAGCGGCCGCGCTCCTCGTCGGGCAGTTCACGAATCGCCAGGCGCGCACGCAACTCCGACACCGGCATGAGCCCGTCGAGTTCCCAGCTGCCGTCTTCTCCCGGCGTGGCCCAGGCGTCGGCCGCCATACCGGGCTGCAGTTCGCCGGTGATGGCTTCGAGCAGGTCGCGCGGCGTCATCAGGCCCTGCACCACGCCATATTCGTCGACCACGAACACCAGCCGCCCGGCACGGGCGCGGAACTGTTCGAGCAGTTCGAGGCCGGTCAGCGTCTCGGGCACGAAGGACGCGGTCTGCACCGCCGATTCGATCGTGCCCTCGTGGCCGCGGCCCAGCTGCAGCAGGCGCGCCACGCTGATCACGCCGACAACGTCGTCCAGCGAGTTGCGGCACACCGGGTACCAGGAATGCACGAGGTTGAGCGCCGCGGCGGCGGCCACCTTGTCGAGCGCGTCGGCCACGGTGAAACTGGCCTGCATCCATTCGATGTCGGCGCGCGGCACCATGAGCGACGACAGGCGCCGCTCGTCGAGGTGGAACACGTTGCGCACCATCTGGTGCTCGTGCAGCTCGATGACGCCGGCGTCCACGCCCTCCTCCAGGCTGGCGGAGATCTCCTCCTCGGTCACGGCCCGCGCCGCCGACGAGTCGATGCGCAGCAGCTTGAGCACCGTGGCCGTGGCGCCCGAGAGCAGCCACACGAAGGGCTTGGCGACCTTGGCCAGCATCCTCATGGGCCGCGCGATCCAGCGCGACACCGGCTCGGGATACAGCTGCCCGATGCGCTTGGGCACCAGCTCGCCGAAGATGATGGTGAAGAAGGTGATGGCCGTGACCACGAGCGCCGTCGACACCACGCTCGCGGTGCCCGCTCCCATCCCGTGCGCCTCCATCCAGACGGCCAGCGGCCCGGCGAAGGCGGCCTCGCCCACGATGCCGCTGAGCATGCCGATGGAGGTGATGCCGATCTGCACCGTCGACAGGAACTGCGTCGGCGACTCCATCAGCTTGAGGGCGGCGACGGCGCCGGCATCGCCGGTTTCGGCCAGGGCGGCAAGGCGGGCGCGCCGGCTGGTGGCCAGCGCCATTTCGGACATCGCGAACAAGGCATTGCACGTCGTCAGCAACGCCAACAGAAGAACGTCCATCGAGGGCGGGAAGAGAATGAGGGAATGTCACTCTATCTCATCGGCGACGTGCAGGGCTGCGATGACGCACTGGGCCGCCTGCTGGGCGAGATCGCCTTCTCCCCCAGCCGCGACCAGCTGGTGCTGCTCGGCGACCTGGTCAACCGCGGCCCCGCTTCGCTGGCCGTGCTGCGCCGCGTGCAGGCGCTGGGTGGTGCCGCGCAGAGCCTGCTTGGCAACCACGACCTGCACCTGCTGGGCGTGGCGCACGGCGTGCGCAAGCCGGGCCGCCGCGACACGCTGGGGCCGATCCTCGACGCGCCCGACCGCGCCGCGCTGCTCGACTGGCTGCGCGCGCAATCCATGGCGCTGCACCGGCGCATCGGCGGGCAGGACCTGCTCATGGTGCACGCCGGCGTGCTGCCGAGCTGGGACGTGGCGACGACGATGGCCTGCGCGGCCGAGCTCGAGGCCGTGCTGCGCGGCCCCGCGCTCGGCAGCTTCCTGCGCGAGATGTACGGCAACGAACCGGCGCGCTGGGACGAGGCCCTCACCGGCAGCGCCCGCCTGCGCGTGATCGTCAATGCCCTCACCCGCCTTCGCTTCTGCAGCGCCGAAGGCGAGATGGAGTTCGAGACCAAGGACGGCGCCGGCGAGGCGCCCGAGGGCTACCTGCCCTGGTTCGACGTGCCGGGCCGCCGCACGGCCGATGCGGTGGTCGCCTTCGGCCACTGGTCGACGCTGGGATGGCTGTCGCGGCCGGACCTGCTGTCTACCGACACGGGCTGCGTCTGGGGCGGTTGCCTCAGCGCGGTGCGCATCGGCGCCACGCTGGCGGAGCGGGAGCTGCTGCAGGTGCACTGCCCGCAGGCACAGGCGCCCGGCTGACGCCGGTTGCTACATTTTCGGTAGCATCCTGCGCCCACCGCACGGGCGCCGCGGCCCGATTTGGCTTGAAATTTCCGAGAGCCGCCGCCTCGCGTGCGACGCTCAGTTGGCCGGCTCGGAGGACTTGAACAGCGCCGCCACCTTGCGCTTGCTCTTGATGTTGGTCGACACGCGCGGTGCGGGCGCCTTGGCAGCGGCCTCCCAGGCCGGGGCCTCCTCGCGCTCGCCGGCCTCGTAGGGCTTGTCGAAGAAGGGGTCGCGCGGCGCCGACGGCGTGCGCTGCGGGCGCGGCGAACGGTAGCCTTCCGAGCGCGAATCGCGCGGGCGGTCGAGCGCGTCGCGCGCATCGCCCGCCTCGCCGGCTTCGCGCCAGTGGCGGCGCCCGTCGTTGATGCGGCCGCGCGGGCGCTCGTCCTCGAACTCGATGGCTTCCAGCTCGATCTTCTTCTTGATCAGCTTCTCGATGTCGGCCACCAGGCGCACGTCGTTGCCGCCGCCCGCGAAGGTCACGGCCAGGCCAGAGGCGCCGGCGCGGCCGGTGCGGCCGATGCGGTGCACGTAGTCCTCGGCATTGAAGGGCACGTCGAAGTTGAAGACCGCGGGCACGTCCTTGATGTCGAGGCCGCGCGCCGCCACGTCGGTGCACACCAGCAGGTCGACTTCGCCGGCCTTGAAGGCGGCCAGCGCCTTCAGGCGCTCGTCCTGGCTCTTGTCGCCGTGCAGGGCGGTGCAGCGCAGGCCCTCGCGCTCCAGCGAACGCGCCAGCCGGGCGCAGCCCAGCTTGCTGTTGACGAAGACGAAGGCCTGGGTGATGCCGCGCTGGCGCACGATCTGCTTGAGCGCGCGGCGCTTGTCGTCGTCGCCCACGCTGTAGAAATGCTGCTCGACGGTGGAGGCCGTCTCGTTGGGCCGCGCCACCTCGATGGTGACCGGGTTCTGCAGGTAGCTGCCGGCCAGGCGCTTGATCTCGGGCGAGAAGGTGGCCGAGAAGAGCAGCGTGGTGCGCTGCTTGGGCAGGTACGACAGGATGCGCTGCAGGTCGGGCAGGAAGCCGATGTCCAGCATGCGGTCGGCCTCGTCGAGCACCACGTACTCGACCTGGTTCAGCACCGCGTTCTTGGCCTCGATGTGGTCGAGCAGCCGGCCGGGCGTGGCGACCAGCACCTCGACGCCCTTTTTCAGTTCGGCCGTCTGCGGCTTCATGTCGATGCCGCCGAAGACCACGGTGCTGCGCAGCTGCGTGTACTTGGCGTACATCTTGACCTGCTGGGCCACCTGGTCGGCCAGCTCGCGCGTGGGCAGCAACACCAGCGCGCGCACCGGGTGCCGCGCGGGCGAGGTGGAGGCGTTCTCGTGCTTGAGCAGGCGCTGCAGCAGGGGCAGCGAGAAGGCGGCCGTCTTGCCGGTGCCCGTCTGGGCGGCGCCCATCACGTCCTGGCCCGACAGCACCACCGGAATGGCCTGCGCCTGGATCGGCGTCATGTTCTCGTAGCCCATGTCGGCCACGGCGCGCTTGAGGGGATCCGCCAGCGCGAGGTCGGAATAGAGAGTACTCATGAAGCCCGCGATTGTCGCACTGCCGCAAAAAGCGGCAGTGACAGTGCGGTTACGGCCCGATGTGCTATCGCATCGATAGCTGTCCGCGCAGGCAGGACGGGCCCTGGAGCCTTGTTCTTCTTCCGGCGCGGGTGGCCTGCCGGTCAGAGGCTGCTGGTGTTGAAGGTGTCGCAGGCCTTGATCGAGCCGGTCTTGAAGCCGGTCGAGAACCAGCGCTGGCGCTGCGCGCTGGTGCCGTGCGTGAAGCTGTCGGGCACCACGGCGCGGCCGGCGGAGCGCTGCAGGGCGTCGTCGCCGATCTTCGCGGCCGCGTTCATGGCCGACTCGATGTCACCCTGCTCGAGGATCTGGCGCGCGTTGTTGGCCTTGTTGGCCCACACGCCGGCGAAGCAGTCGGCCTGCAGCTCGACGCGCACCGACAGCGCGTTCTGCTCGCGCTCGCTGACGCGACCCCGCATCGAATCGACCTTGCCGGTGATGCCCAGCTGGTTCTGCACGTGGTGACCCACCTCGTGCGCGATGACGTAGGCCCGCGCGAATTCGCCGCCGGCACCCAGCTGGCGCTGCAGCGTGTCGAAGAAGCTCAGGTCGATGTAGACCTTCTGGTCGCCGGGGCAGTAGAACGGTCCCATCGCGCTCTGCCCGGTGCCGCAGGCGGTGGGCGTCATGCCGCGGAACAGGACCAGCTTGGGGTCGCGGTACGTCGCGCCGCCGGCCTGGAAGATCGGCTTCCACACGTCCTCGGTGTCGGCCAGGACGGTGGAGACGAAGCGGGCCGCCTCGTCGTTGGCCGGCGGCGGGTGCGCCGGCCCCTGTTGCTGCTGCACCACCGGCGCGCCGTTGCCGGCGAACATGCTCAGCAGCGTGAGCGGGTTGATGCCGAAGATCCAGCCGGCGATCAGGGCCACGGCGATGGTGCCGAGGCCCACACCGCGCCCGCCGATCGGCAGGCCGCCGAAGCCGCCGCCACCGCCGTCCGAGCGGCGATCTTCCACGTTGTCGGATTCACGGTTGCCTTCCCATCTCATGTCGTTCCCCTTGGCGCGACCATCGCCGCGCAACGTGGCGTGATGGTACGCGTTCAGCGCGCCGGCATCTCGCCGCCTGCGACCAGCATGCGCGCAGGAGCGAGTGACGTGTCGGGTGACGGGACGTTGCCCGGCGCCGCGGCGGCGACGTGCGCCTGCGCATCGCGCTGCGCCGCCTGCAGCACCTGGCCGCGCGTCACCATGAACATGGCCGAGATCTGGGCCAGCACGACGGCCAGCAATGCCGCGACAAACAGTGCGCGGTAGGGCGAGAACTCGCCGTCGACGTGGAAGGGAGAGGACATGCCGGCTCCTTGTTGGACTGCCGGCATGGTCGTCGCGCCGCCCCCGCAGCGCGCACCGGCCCGCCGCGCATCGCCGTGTAGGACGCCGCAGGCCGATCGCCTAGGCTTTTTTTTCAGGCCTTGGGCAGCGTCACGCCGCGCTGGCCCTGGTATTTGCCGCCACGGTCCTTGTAGCTGGTCTCGCAGACCTCGTCACTCTCGAAGAACAGCACCTGGGCGCACCCCTCGCCGGCGTAGATGCGCGCGGGCAGCGGCGTGGTGTTGCTGAACTCCAGCGTCACGTAGCCTTCCCACTCGGGCTCGAAGGGCGTGACGTTGACGATGATGCCGCAGCGCGCGTAGGTGCTCTTGCCCAGGCAGATGGTCAGCACGTTGCGCGGGATGCGGAAGTACTCCACCGTGCGCGCCAGCGCGAAGCTGTTGGGCGGGATGATGCAGCTGTCGCCGTGGAAGTCGACAAAACTCTTCTCGTCGAAGTGCTTGGGGTCCACCACCGTGCTGTGGATGTTGGTGAAGACCTTGAATTCCGGCGCGCAGCGGATGTCGTAGCCGTAGCTGCTGGTGCCGTAGCTGATGAGCTTGTGGCCATCGCGCTCGCGCACCTGGCCCGGCTCGAAGGGCTCGATCATGCCGTGCTGCTCGGCCATGCGCCGGATCCATTTGTCGCTCTTGATGGACATGCCGCCCTCGTGTGTGTGTTCAGTGCTGGTGACGAATGCCCCGCGGTGCGGGGGCGCCCCGGCGGCACGTGGCGATGGCTGCGACGGCCGCGCGCGAGGGCGGCCATTTTGGCATGCGGCGCGCGCGTGCGACCTCAGGCGGCGACGGCCTGCGAGATCACCGTGCGCTCGACCAGCCGGTCGTCGCCCAGCACGATCATCGAGAACAGCAGTTCCTCGACGTTCTCGGCGCGCGCCGTCTTGCGCGCCAGCAGCGGCGTGGCCGACGGATCGAGCACCAGGAAGTCCGCCTCGCAGCCGGGCTGCAGGTTGCCCACCACGCCTGCCAGGCCCAGCGCGCGGGCGGCGCCGCCGGTGTGGCGCCACCACAGCTGCGAGGGCGCGAGGCTCAGGCCCGGCTTGGTCTGGCCCTCGCGGCCGACGTAGTACGCGGCCAGCATGGTGTGGAAGGGGCTGAAGCTGGTGCCGCCGCCGACGTCGCTGGCCAGGCCATGGTGGTAGCCGATGCGCTGCGCGCCCTCGAAGTCGAAGAAGCCGCTGCCCAGGAAGAGGTTGCTCGTGGGACTGACCGCCGCCGCCGCGCCGGTCTCGCGCATGAGCGCGCGGTCGGCGTCGTCGAAGTGGATGCAGTGCGCGTACACGGCGCGCTCGCGCATCAGCCTGAAGCCCACGTACACGTCGAGGTACGACCGCGCCCTGGGAAAGAGCTCGCGCACCCACTTCACCTCGTCGAGGTTCTCGGCCACGTGCGAATGGATCCAGGTGTCGCCGTAGGTGGTGGCCAGTTCGCCCGCACCGGCGAGCTGGGCGTCGGTGCAGCTGGGCGCGAAGCGCGGCGTGATCGCGTAGCCCAGGCGGTCGACCATGTGCCAGCGGCGGATGAGCGCCTCGGTGTCGATCAGGCTCTGCTCGGTCTGGTCGCGCACGCCGTCGGGCGAATGGCGGTCCTGCAGCACCTTGCCGCCGATCATGCGCAGTTGCCGCCGCTGCGAGGCCTCGAAGAAGGCGTCGACCGAGGCCGGGTGCGAGGTCGCGAAGGTCAGCGCCGTGGTGACGCCGTTGCGCATCAGCTCGTCGAGGAAGAACTCGGCCACCTCGGCCGAATGCGCCGGGTCGGCGAAGCGGCTTTCGGCCGGGAAGGTGTAGTTCTCGAGCCAGGGCAGCAGCCCTTCCGCGGGCGCGCCAATGATGTCGGTCTGCGGAAAGTGGATGTGCATGTCGATGAAGCCCGGCGCCAGGATGCGGCCCGGCAGGTGCGTCACGGGCGCATCGGGATGGCGCGCCGACACGGCACGGAAGTCGCCGGCATCGAGCACGCGCTGGCGGCCCTGCGCGTCGGCGGCCACGACCAGCAGCCCGTCCTCGTCGTAGAGGGGGCGTCCGGCATCGTCGAAGCGCAGGAGGGCGGCACGGTAGGCAATCATCGGCCCAGCTTAACGAATTGCGCCCCGCTGGGGATATGCCGTGGCGGATAGCCGGCATCCGGCCGGCGTGTATGCCGGCGCAGGCTTCAGGGCCCCTCGATGCGCACCTTGGCCGGCAGGGCCCCGAGCGAGGCCTCCAGCGCCGCACGCAGCGCGCCTGCCTGGGCGCCGGCCGGCACCGCCACGCGTACGCCGGCCTCGCCCTCCGGCTGCGCCGTCGGCCGTTCGGCCGCGGGCACGCCCAGCCGCTCGGCGGCCTGCGCGATCAACGCGTCGGCCACGCGGCAGGTCGCCATCTGCCGCAGCTCGGGCTTGAAGATCTTGCCCACGTTGGTCATGGGCATGTGGTCGACCAGATAGACGGCCTTGGGCCTGGCCGGCGCCTCGTCCACCCGCTCGGCGGCGAAGGCCAGCAGTTCCTCGGGCGTGGCCTGCGCGCCGGGCACCAGCGTCGCGAACACGACCGGCAATTCGCCGGCGTAAGCATCGGGCGCACCCACCGCGGCCGTGAGCTGCACCGCGGGGTGCGCGCCCAGCGCGTCCTCGATGGTCTTGGGGTCGATGTTGTGGCCGCTGCGGATGATCAGGTCCTTGGAACGACCGGTGAGATTGAGCCGCTCGTCGCCGTCCAGCCAGCCCAGGTCGCCGGTGGCCAGCCAGCCGTCGGGCGTGAAGGCCTTGGCCGTGTCCTTTTCGTCCAGGAAGCCAGAGAAGAGGTTGGGCGACTTGAAAAGCACCATGCCCGTCTCGCCCGGCGCCACGTCGCGGTCGCTCGCGCCGCCCTGCGCGTCGAGCGCCACGATGCGCAGCTGCGAATACGGCAGGCGAAAGCCCACGCAGCCCGCTGGCCCCACCACGCCGGGTGGCGTGATGGTCGAGATGCCGGCCATCTCGGTCATGCCCAGGCTCTCGTGCACATGCAGGCCGAACTGCCGCTCGAAGCGCTGCCCCAGTTCGGGCGGCAGCACCGCGGCGCCGGTGCGGCAGTAGCGGATGGAGGAGATGTCGGCGCCATCGAGCGGCACATTCGCCAGCGCGGCCAGCACGGTGGGCACGGCCGAGAGCGAGGTCGGCTTGTATCGGTCGACCAGGCGCCAGTAGCCCGCCAGCACCTCCTTGTTGCGCATCAGCGCGGTGGTGGGGATGATGACCTCGACCCCGGCCGACAGCGACGCGAGCGAGGCCGGCAGCACGCCCGCGACGTGGAAGAGAGGGTAGCCGTTGATGGTGATGTCCTGCGGGCCCAGCCCGGTGAGCTGTACGCCGGCCCAGGCGGTGAAGACCTGCGCGCCATGGCTGTGGCGCGCGAGCTTGGGCGCACCGGTGGTGCCGCCGGTGTGGAAGTAGGCGGCGATGTCGGCCGGCGCGATGTCGCGGCCGCTCACCAGCCGGTCGGCCGGCTGCGCGGCGCGCACGGCCGCGAAATCGGCTACGCCCTCGGGCAGCGGCGGTGGGGCGGCCTCGTCGAGCGGAGACACGCGCAGCACCTGCACCAGCGTCGGCACCTGGCCGCGGATGCGCATCGCCTTCGACCACATGCCCGACTCGTCGTCGTTGCCCCAGGCGATCAGCACCTTGGCGCGGGCGGCGTTCATGAGCGACACCAGCTTCTCGTCGGTGAGCAGCGGGTTGAGCGGCTGCACGATGCCAGCCGCCTCGCCGCCCCACAGGGCCAGGTGGTATTCCAGGCAACCGGGCAGCAGCACGGCGACCGCGTCCTGCGGGCCCACGCCGAGGGCGTGCAGCGCATTGGCGGTCTGGTGGATGCCCGCCAGCAACTGCGCGTAGCTCCAGCGCAGCGGCGCGTCGGCCGGGTTGCCGGTGCGCAGGAAGGTCAGCGCCGGCTTGTCGCCGAAGGCGGCGGCCGAGTTGCGGAAGATCTCGTAGGTGCTGCGCACGGTCAACGCCTCGGCCAGCGGCCTGGCCTCGAGGCGTCGCACGTCGTCGATGCTGCGGATGGGAGCGGCGGCCGAGAAGGCGGCCGACGGGGTGGCGGGGGCAAGGGGCATGGGGCGAATCCTTCGGGCGCCCCGGCCGACGCGCGGGCGGCCTGGCGCCGTGTCATCGTAGCGCCGCGCCGGGCGCCCCTCTCCGCCTGGGAGTCACCCGCGGGTCAGTGCCGATCCTTTCAAGCCGAATCGGCCTGCAGCGCACGTAGATCGGTCGCCAGCAGCTATGAAAACCATAGCATCCGGCTCAGCGGGCGATGCGTCCCTGCACGCCCTCGGCCAGCCAGTTCATCTGCAGGATCTGCGGGTCGGTCAACGCGCTGCCCTTGGCGATGGCCACATGGCCCTCGTTGTCGCGCACGTCCTGCGAGCCGGCGCGGAAGGGCTGCAGCTTGCCATCGGCAATGTCCTGCTGCCGCGCGAGCACCTCCTGGCGCACGGCCTCCGGCACCTTGGGCCCGAAGTCGCCGACGCGCACCATGCCTTCCTTCACGCCGCCCCAGGTGTCCTCGCTCTTCCAAGTGCCGTCGAGCACCGCCTTCGCGCGGCGCGTGTCGTAGTCGCCCCAGCGGTGGGTGACGGCCACCAGCTGCGCGTCGGGCGCCACCTGGCGCATGTCGGAGTGGTAGGCGACGGCCCAACGGCCGCGGTCCTGCGCGGCCTTCATCACGGCCGTGGAGCCAGTGTGGAAGGCGATCACGTCGACGCCCTGGTCGAACAGGCGCATGGCGGCATCGCGCTCCTGCGGCGGATCGAACCAGACGTTGAGCCACACCACCTTGACCTGCGCTTTCGGGTTGACCGAGCGCATCCCCAGCGTGAAGGCATTGAGGCCCTGCAGCACCTCGGGGATCGGGAAGCCCGCGACATAGCCGGCGATGTTCGACTTCGTCATGCGGCCCGCCGCCACGCCCGCGAGGTAGCGGCCCTCGTAGTAGCGCGCGTTGGCCGTCGCCACGTTGGGCGCGCGCTTGTAGCCGGTGATGGACTCGAACTTCACCCCGGGGAAGTCCTTCGCCACCTTCAAGGTCGGCTCCATGTAGCCGAAGCTCGGCGTGAAGATGAGCTGGTGGCCCTGCATCGCGAGGTCGCGGATCACGCGCTCGGCGTCGGCGCCCTCGGCGACGTTCTCGACGTAGGTGGTCTTCACCTGGCCCGGCAGCGCCGCCTCGATGGCCTTGCGGCCCTCGTCGTGCTGGCGCACCCAGCCCGCATCGGACAGCGGCGCCACATAGACGAAGCCGATCTTCAGCGGCTCGGGGGCCGGCTTCTGCGCCAGGGAGGGGAGACAGAAAAGAGACATCGCGGCGCACGCCAGAACGGCGCGGCCGACGAGGTTTTTGTACATGGTGTTCCTCTACATGGCCCCGGTGGAACAAAAAAAACGTTGCAGCCGGGACGCCTGCAACGTTGGGGCGATTTTAGGGCTGCATCGACACCCGCCTTCCTGCACGGCGGCCGCCCGGCGCCGGCAACGGCGCGGGCACGCCCTGCTCCGGCCGCAGCGCCTGCGCCACGGCCTGGCGCAGCAAGGCGGCGAGTCGGTCCACCGGCGCCTGGGCCTCGACCTCGGGGCCGGCGCGGTAGAGCGTCAGCGTCACCGCCTGCAGTGCCGGCAGGCCGGCCGGGCCGGGCTGGATGGCGGACAACTGCGGCGGCACACCGAAGGGCGTGCGCACGGTGAGCCCCAGCCCCGCGCCCGTGGCCGCCCACAGCGCCGACAGGCTGCCGCTGGTGAAGGCGTGGCGCCAGGGCACACCGGCCCGGTCGAGGGCGCCGATGACGATGCTGCGCAGGGGACAGGGCGCGTCCAGCAGCACCAGGGGCAGCGGCTCGCGCGCGGCGCGTGGGCCCGCATTGCGGGGCGCACGGGCCTGCCACCAGGGCGCGTCCTGCGTTTCCGGCGCCGCAGGGCCCAGCCACTGCAAGGGCAGCCGCGCGATGCGCTCGGCGTGCGGCGAGATCGGTTCGTCGCCGACGTCCCAGGCCAGGGCCAGATCGAGCTCGCGCAGCATCAGGCGCTCCCGCAGCACTGCGCTGCGGGCCACGCAGGCCTCGATGCGCACCTGCGGATGGGCCCGCGCGAAGCGGCCCAGCACCGCGGGCAGGACCGCCTCGCCGAAGTCCTCCTGCAGCCCCAGGCGCACGCACCCCTGCAGGCCCGTCCCCTGGATCGCCGTGGCCGCCTCTTCGTTGAGCGCCAGCAGGCGGTGGGCGTACGCCAGCAGCGTCTCGCCGGCGTCCGTGAGCGCCAGGCCCCGGCCCGCCTTGCGGAACAGGGCCGTGCCCGCCTGCGCCTCCAGCTTCTTGAGCTGCGCACTCACGGCGGAGGTGGAGCGCCCCAGCCGGTCGGCGGCGCGCGCGTAGCTGCCGAGCGCGATGCCGGTGGCGAAGCTGCGCAGCACATCCAGGTCGAACATTGTCTGTGCCATGGGCATCGTCCTGATTTTTGGGATGGTTGTGTGATTATTTTCTGATTTTCAGAATTGTTCGAGCGACGCACACTGCGTCGCACCATGAGTTCTTCCTCCTCCATCTCGCCACGCCCGGCACGTCACCGCTGGAAGGTGCTGGCCGCGGGCGTGGCGGCCAACGCCGCCTTCTCCGTCGCCTTCAGCGGCATTCCCATGACCGCGGTGCTGCTGCGCACGGGCTACCGGCTCGACAACGCGTCCCTGGGACTGGCGCTCGGCCTGATGGGCCTGGGCATTGCACTCAGCGAACTGCCCTGGGGCCTGTTGACCGATCGCTGGGGCGATCGCCCGGTGCTGCTCATCGGCCTGGGGAGCACCGCACTCGCGTTGGGCGCAATGGCGCTGTGGGCCGCGCCGCGCGGTGAACACATCCCCGGCCTGGGCGTCCTGGGCGCCGGCCTGCTGGGCGTGGGCCTGCTCGGCGGCAGCGTCAACGGCGCGAGCGGACGGGCGGTGATGCTGTGGTTCGGCGACGGCGAGCGGGGGCTGGCCATGAGCATCCGCCAGACCGCGGTGCCGCTGGGCGGCGCGCTGGGGGCCCTGCTGCTCCCGTGGATTGCACTGCACTTCGGCTTTGCGGCGCTGTACGCGGTGCTGGCGCTGCTGTGCGCCGTGGGCGCGGCCCTCTGCTGGGCCTGGGTGCACGAGCCTTCCTCCAGCGCCCTGGCCGGCAACGCCCCGGCCCATGCGCCGGCGCGGCCGGCCTCGGCCGCCGGCCCGCTGCGCGACGCACGGGTGTGGCGCATCGTGGGCGGCATCGGCATCCTGTGCGCGCCCCAGTTCGCCGTCCTGTCCTTCGGCACCGTGTTCCTGCACGATGCCGGCGGCCTCGGCCTGGCGGTCATCACGGCCGCGATGGTCGGGGTGCAGGCCGGTGCCATGGCGGCACGGGTGTGGAGTGGCGGCTGGACCGACCGGCACCGCAACCGCCCGGCCTATCTCCGTGCCTGCAGCGCCCTGGCCGTGGGACTGTTCGCCGCGCTGGCGCTGCTCGGCAGCGTGGCGTCTGGGCAGGCCGCACACGCCCTGCCCTGGCAGGCCGCGATGGTGGCGCTGCTCGTGGCCAGCGGCATCTGCGTGTCGGCCTGGCATGGGGTGGCCTACACCGAGCTGGCCGTGCTGGCCGGCCCCACCCGCGCCGGCACCGCCCTCGGCATGGCCAACACCTCCGTGTTCCTGGTCTGCTTCGTCACCCCGTTCTCCATCCCCCACCTGATGGCCGCCGGCGCCTGGCCACTGGTGTGGGCGATGGCCGCCCTGTGCGCCCTGGTCGCCCGCCCGCTGCTGGCACCCAGGCCCGCACCGACGGCCCAGGCCGGGTCGCCGAGCCGCGCCTGACACCGACCCGCATCGGCATCCACGAAGCAGGTGCCCGCCAATGGGCACGGGACGCGCCACCGGCGGCACCGCAGAATGGGCCGCATGCCCGTGCTGCCTACACCCAACGATGTTCCCGGCACCCGGGCGCCGCCCGCGCCCGACGAGGGCCCCTGGCGCCGCAACCTCGCGGTGTGCATGTTCGGCTCGTTCACGACCATCGTGGCGATGACCCTGCTGCTGCCCTTCCTGCCGCTGTACGTGGAGCAGCTGGGCGTCAAGGACCACGCAGCCATCGTGCAGTGGTCGGGCGCCGCCTATGGCGCCACCTTCCTCACGGCCGCGCTGGTGGCGCCGGTGTGGGGCCGGCTGGCCGACCTGTATGGCCGCAAGCTGATGCTCATCCGCGCCAGCCTCGGCATGGCGGTGGCGATGGCGCTCATCGGCATCGCGCAGGACGTCTGGCAGCTCGTCGGCCTGCGGCTGCTGGCCGGCCTGCTGGGCGGCTATGCGTCGGGCTCGATGCTGCTGGTCGCCACGCAGACGCCCAAGGCCCGTTCGGGCTGGGCATTGGGCACGATGTCCTCGGCCATCATGGCGGGCAACCTCGTGGGGCCCCTGGTGGGTGGGGCATTGCCGCCGCTGATCGGCATCCGCGCCACCTTCTTCGCCGCGGGCGCGGTGATCTTCGTCGCCTTCCTGGCCACCGCGTTGCTGATCCGCGAGGCGCCGCGCCCGCGCGACGCCAGCGGCAAGCCCGTCGGTGCCGGCTGGGCTGCGATCCCGGACAAGGGGCCGGTCACGGCCATGTTCGTCACCGGCATGCTGCTGATGCTGGCCAACATGTCGATCGAGCCGATCATCACGGTCTATGTCGCGACGCTGGTGCGCGACGCGGCCCAGGTCACGCTCGTCGCCGGCGTGGTGATGTCGGCCGCCGCGCTGGGCAGCATCCTTTCGGCCGCCCGCCTGGGCAAGCTGGCCGACCGCATCGGGCACTGGAACGTGATCGTCGCGTGCCTAGCGGTGTCCGCGCTGCTGCTGGTGCCGCAGGCCTTCGTCACGGCCGGCTGGCAGCTGGTGGCGCTGCGCTTCCTGATGGGCCTGTCGCTGGGCGGGCTGCTGCCGTGCATCGCGGCCGTGATCCGCCACCGTGTGCCCGAGAACGCCGCAGGGCAGATGCTGGGCTGGTCGGTGTCGGCACAGTACGTGGGCCAGGTCGCCGGGCCGCTCCTGGGCGGGTACGTCGGCGGGCACATCGGCATGCGGGCGGTGTTTCTCGGCACCTGCGTGCTGATGGCCCTCGGTGCGCTGGGCAATGCGTGGGTGCAGCGACGCCGCAGGCTGGGCCTCGCCGCGTCGTGACGCCGCTCCGCCCGCCCAGGACTCAGGCTGCCAGGCGCGCGGCCAGCTGGCGCGCGCTGCGCGCGCTGGCGCCCTTGCCCGTGATCGCCAGCGCAGGCGGCTGGGCCAGCATGCGTGCGAAGACGGCGCGCACTTCGTCGGCACCGATGTCCTCGATCATGGCCAGCGTGTCGGCCACGGGCAGCACGGTGCCGGTCGCCAGCAGCTCCTCCACGGCCTGCTCCATCGTGGCGTAGGTCCGTTCGGCGGCGCGCACCCGCGACACGGTCAGCTGGTTCTTCGCGCGCTCCAGGTGCACGGGGTCGATCGCCGTCGCCTGGGCACGCAGCAGCTCGCCCGTGGCGGCGACCAGCGCGTCGAGCTTGTCGGGGGTGGTCACCGCGCTGACGATGAAGTTGGCCCAGACGTCGCCCTTGTCGAGCGTGGCGTCCACCGTGTAGGCCAGGCCGAGCTTTTCCCGAATGGTGTCGGACAGGGGCGAGGACATGCCACTGCCGAACAGGTTGGCGGCCACCGCCGCCGCCAGGCGCCAGCGCTGCGCCGGCATGGCGTCGGGCTGCACCGGCGCAACGGGATAGGCGATGTTCACGAAGACCTGCGACACCTGGGTGAAGCGACGCGCGAGGGCCTGGCCGAGGTACGCGGCCGCTGCCGGCGGGCGGGCCATCGACGGATCGGGTGCCGACCGCATGGCACCGAACAGCTCGCCGGCCAGCGTCATCCAGGCCTCGACGTCGAAATGGCCGGCCGCGGCGACGACCGTCTTGTCGGCCACGTAGTGCGACTGCACGTGGCGCACCAGGTCGCCGCGCGTGAAGCCTTCGATGTTGGCCAGGGTGCCGATCACCGGCATGCCCATGGAGGCGTCGCCCCAGATGGCGCGGTCGAGCAGGTCGTCGGCACTGTCCTGCGGGTCCTCGTCGTACTCGATCGCCTCCTGGCGGATCACCTCCAGTTCACGCTGCAGCTCGTGCGCGGGAAAGCTGCTGTTGAGCACGATGTCGGCCGTCATGCGCAGCAGCGCGTCGGCATGGCGGCCCAGGCCGGTCATGAAGTAGGCCGTGGCGTCCTTGCCGGTGAAGGCGTTCACGTCGGCGCCGAGGCGCTCGGCGTCGAGGTTGATCGCCTGGACCGAACGCGTGGCCGTTCCCTTGAAGGCCATGTGCTCGAGCACGTGGCTGATGCCGTTGTCGGCCGGCGTCTCGTCGCGCGAGCCGACCCGCAGGAAGACGCCCACGCTGACGCTCTGCACCTGCGGCATGGGCACGGCGAGCAGGCGCACGCCGTTGGGCAGCGTGCGCAGAACGGCGGCCGGATGCTCGGCCATGGATCAGGCGAAGGACGCGAAATGCGCGTCCACCTTCTCCAGCCAGCCGCGCTTGGCTGACGCATCGGCGAAGCTGCCCTCGAAGCTGTTGCGGGCGAGCTGCCACGCCTGTTGCGCGCCAAGACCGGTGGCCGCGAAGGTCTGCACGAAGTTGTCGTTCATGTAGCCGCCGAAGTACGCCGGATCGTCCGAATTGACCGTGGCGACCAAGCCTGCATCGAGCAGCGCACCCAGGTTGTGCTGTGCCAGATCGGGAAACACGCACAGCTTCTGATTCGACAGCGGGCACACGGTGAGCGGAATGCGGTCGGCCGCCAGGCGCTTCATGAGGGCCGGATCCTTGGCGCTCTGCACGCCGTGGTCGATGCGCTCCACCTTGAGCACGTCGAGCGCCGACCACACGTAGGCCGGCGGCCCCTCCTCGCCCGCATGCGCGACGAGGTGCAGGCCCAGCTCGCGACAGCGCGCGAACACGCGGGCGAACTTCTCGGGCGGGTGGCCCACCTCGCTCGAATCGAGGCCGACGCCGATGAACTTGTCCCGGTACGGCAACGCCTGCTCCAGCGTGGCGAAGGCAGACTCCTCGCTCAGGTGGCGCAGGAAGCACAGGATGAGCTGCGCATCGACGCCCAGCTTCGCCTTCGCGTCCACGCGGGCGCGGTACAGGCCGTCGATCACCGTTTCCATGGCCACGCCGCGCTCGGTGTGCGTCTGCGGGTCGAAGAACATCTCGGTGCGCAGCACATGGTCGGCCGCCGCCCGCTCCAGGTAGGCCCAGGCCATGTCGTAGAAGTCCTGCGCCTTCAGCAGCACGCTGGCGCCGGCGTAGTAGATGTCCAGGAAGCTCTGCAGGTTGGTGAAGGCGTAGGCCTTGCGCAGCTTTTCCACGCTGGCGTAGGGAATGGCGACGCCGTTGCGCTGCGCCAGCGCGAAGATCAGCTCGGGCTCGAGCGAACCCTCGATGTGCATGTGCAGCTCGGCCTTGGGCATCGTGCGCAGCAGCTCCGGCAGGCGGTCGGCGGGGATGGCGGCGGGGTCGAAAGGGAGGTTCATGACAGGACTCGGGTCGGCGACGGGTGCGCACAAGCATAAGCCGCGCCGCCAAATAAAAAGGCCGCTTGCGCGGCCGTCTTCGATGCCAGGGCACCCGCGGAACCGGCCGTGCCGGGCCGCTGGGTGTGCCCCTTGAGGGGGACTCGGCTACACGAAGTGAGCAAGAAACGGGGTGGTCAGTTCTTTCCAGGCACCTTGCCTTCGACGCCCTTGACATAGAAGTTCACGCCCGAGAGGAACTTGTCGTCGGCCGCGGTGCCGGCGGCAATGAGTTCCTTGCCGTCCTGGCCGACGATCGGGCCCTTCCAGATTTGGAAGCTGCCGTCCTTCAGGCCCTTCTTCACTTCCTCGACCTTGGCCTTGACGTCGGCCGGCACGTCTTCGGCCAGGGACACGATGTCGATCGCGCCTTCCTTCACGCCCCACCAGGTCTGGCCGGTGGTCCAGGTGCCTTCCAGCGCATCCTTGGTGGCCTTCACGTAGTACGGGGTCCAGTTGATGATGGCCGAGGCCAGGTGGGCCTTGGGACCGTAAGCGGTCATGTCCGAGTCCCAGCCGAAGGCGCGCTTGCCCTTTTCCTGCGCGGTCTTGAGCACGGCGGGCGAGTCGGTGTTCTGGAACAGCACGTCGGCGCCGCCGTTGATGAGTGCCGTGGCGGCCTCGGTCTCCTTCGGCGGGCTGAACCACTCGTTGACCCAGACCACGTTGGTGGTGATCTTGGGGTTCACCGACTGGGCGCCCAGGGTGAAGGAGTTGATGTTGCGCAGCACCTCGGGGATCGGCACCGAGCCGACCACGCCCAGCTTGTTCGACTTGGTCATGGCGCCGGCGATGATGCCGGCCATGTACGCGCCTTCGTAGGTGCGGCTGTCGTAGGTGCGCATGTTCTCGGCCGTCTTGTAGCCGGTGGCATGCTCGAACTTCACTTCCTTGTTGTCGTTGGCCACCTTGAGCATCGGCTCCATGTAGCCGAAGGTGGTGCCGAAGACCAGCTTGTTGCCCTGGCCCACGAAGTCGCGGAACACCCGCTCGGCGTCGGCGGACTCGGGCACGCTCTCGACGAAGGTGGTCTTGATCTTGTCGCCGAACTCCTTCTCCAGCGCCTTGCGGGCGGTGTCGTGCGCGAAGGTCCAGCCGCCGTCGCCCACCGGGCCGACGTAGGCAAAGGCGATGTTCAGCGGCGCGGCAGGTGCCGGGGCCGGCGCGGCAGCGGTCGGTGCCGGTGCGGGCGGTGCGGCGGCGGGCGCCGGGGCCTCCTCCTTCTTGCCGCAGCCCATCAGGGCGGCCGACGCGACGGCCGACAGGGCGGCCAGCTTGAGCAGGGAGCGCTTGTTCAGTGCTTGCATGAAAGAGATCCTCGACAGGACAGTTGGCTGGAAGAAAAAGGGACTCGCGATTATGAATGCCCGGGCCGGCCTCAGGACCCCGGGTAGAAGGGCTTGCCGATCGACGCCGGCATGTTCACGCGGATGAAGGCCGGGTTGCGCGAGATCAAGGCCAGCACCACGATCGTGGCCAGGTACGGCATCATGGCCAGGAACTGGCTCGGCACTTCGACGCCGGCGCTCTGCAGGTGGAAGCCCAGCTGCGTCACCCCGCCGAAGAGGTAGGCGCCCAGCAGCACCCGCACCGGGCGCCAGGTGGCGAAGGTGGTCAGTGCCAGCGCGATCCAGCCGCGGCCGGCCACCATGTTCTCGACCCACAGGCCCGTGTACACCACCGACAGGTACGCGCCCGCCAGGCCGCACAGCGCGCCGCCGGCGACCACGGCCAGCAGGCGGATGCGTCGCACCGGGTAGCCCAGCGCATGGGCCGACTCCGGCGACTCGCCCACCGAGCGAAGCACCAGCCCGGCACGGGTGCGATAGAGGAACCACACCAGCGCGAAGGTCAGCACCACCGCGAAGTACACCAGCGGGTGGTGCCGGAACAGCGCGGGCCCGACGAAGGGAATGTCGCCCAGCACGGGGATCGCGAAGCCCATGCCGCCCGGCGCCTTGGCCTGCACGTAGTTGATGCCCACGAAGGCCGAGAAGCCGACACCGAAGAGCGACAGCGCCAGGCCGGTGGCGTACTGGTTGGTGTTGAGCCAGATCACCAGCACGCCGAACACCGCCGCCAGCGCCGCACCGGCCGCCATGCCCGCCAGGAAACCGACCCACGGGTTGTGCGTGTGCACGTAGCCCGCGAAGCCCGCGATGGCGGCGCACAGCATCATGCCCTCGGCGCCCAGGTTGACGATGCCGGCCTTCTCGTTGATGAGCAGGCCCAGCGCCGCGATGGCCAGCACGGTGCCGGCGCTGAGCATGGCGCCCAGGAGGAGTGCGTAGTTTTCCATGTCAGGCCCCCTTTGCCTGGCTGGCGATGTCCGGTGTCGACGCTTGCAAGGACGAGGTGCCCGAGGTAGCGGGCACCGGCCGCGCATTCGCCTTCATGCGGATGCGGTACGCCACCAGCGTGTCGCAGGCCAGCAGCGTGAACAGCAGCAGGCCCTGGAACACCGCGGTGAGCGATTTGGGCAGGCCCAGGCGCGACTGCGCGAGCTCGCCGCCGATGTAGAACATGCTCATCAGGATGGCCGAGAAGACCATGCCCACCGGATGCAGCCGGCCGACGAAGGCCACGATGATGGCCGCGAAGCCGTAGCCCGCCGGCACGTAGGGCGTGAGCTGGCCGATGGGGCCGGCCACTTCGAGCGCGCCGGCCAGGCCTGCCGCCGCGCCCGAGGTCAGCAGCGCGATCCACACCGCGCGCCGCGCCGAGAAGCCGGCGTAGCGCGCCGCCGCCGGCGCGAGCCCGCCGACCTGCTGCGCGAAGCCCAGGCGCGTGCGGAACAGGAACACCCACAGCACCGCCACGCCCACCAGCGCGATCGGCACGCCGATCGACACGCGCGAGCCCTTCATGAGCCGCGGCATCTGCGTCACGGCCTCGAAGGTCTTGGTCTGCGGGAAGTTGTAGCCCATCGGGTCCTTCCAGGGCCCGCCGACCAGCCACAGCAGCAGCAGCGTGGCCACGTAGACCAGCATCAGGCTGGTGAGGATCTCGTTGGCGTTGCACACGTCGCGCAGCCAGGCCACGATGGCGGCCCACAGCATGCCGCCCAGGACGCCGGCCACGAGGATGGCCGGGATGATCCACGGCCCGGTGCCCTTGTCGGCCAGCAGGGCCACCCCGCCGGCGGCGATCGCCCCCAGCACGAACTGCCCTTCGGCGCCGATGTTCCAGACGTTGGAGCGGAAGCACACGGCCAGCCCGAGGGCGATGATGAGCAGCGGCGTCGCCTTCACCAGCAGCTCGCCGATGGCGTAGGGGCTCTTGATCGGCTCCCAGAAGAAGACCTGCAGCCCGCGCACCGGGTCCTTGCCCAGGGCGGCGAAGAGCGCGATGCCGATCACCACCGTGATCGCCAGCGCCAGGATCGGTGAGCCGTAGCTCCAGAAGCGCGACAGCTGCGGCCGCAGTTCAAGCTTGAGCATGGCTGCCCTCCTCCTCGTTGTGCACCGGGCGCGCGGCGGCCGCGCCGTCCCACAGCCCGCTCATCCATTCGCCGATCTGCGGCACGGTGGCCGCCGCGCGGTCGATCGAGGGCGACAGCCGCCCCTTGGCGATCACGTGCAGCCGGTCGCTGATCTCGAAGAGCTCGTCGAGTTCCTCGCTGACCACCAGCACCGCGCAGCCGGCGTCGCGCAGCGCCAGGATCTCGGCGCGGATGAGGGCCGCGGCGCCGACGTCCACGCCCCAGGTCGGCTGCGAGACGATGAAGAGCTTCGGCTTGGCGTCGATCTCGCGGCCGACGATGAACTTCTGCAGGTTGCCGCCCGACAGCGACTTGGCCGCGGCGTTGGGTCCGCCGGCCTTGACCTTGAAGCGCTCGATGATGGCGCGCGCCTGGCGCTCCATCTGGCCGGTGCGCAGCCAGCCGCCCGCGCCCACCGCGTCGTCGCGCGTGAGCAGCAGGTTGTGCGCGAGGCCGAGCGTGGGCACCGCGCCGCGGCCCAGCCGCTCCTCGGGCACGAAATGCAGCCCCAGCCGGCGCCGCGCACGCGGGCGCAGGCGGCCGGCCGGCTGGCCGAAGACCTCGACCATGCCGGGCTCGGCCCGCACGTCCTCGCCCGACAGCGCATAGAGCAGTTCCTTCTGCCCGTTGCCCGACACCCCGGCCACGCCCACCACCTCGCCGCCGCGTACCTGCATCGCGATGGCCTCGAGGTCGACGCCGAACTGGTCCTCGCGCGCCAGGCTGAGGCCGTTCACGCGCAGGGCGACGGTGCCGATGTTCGACGGCCGGTGCTGCAGCGGCGGCGGCTCGGCACCGATCATCAGGCGCGACAGCGACTCGTTGGTCTCCTGCTGCGGGTTGCACACGCCTGTGACCTTGCCGCCGCGCAGCACCGTGCAGGCGGTGCACAGCTCGCGGATCTCGTGCAGCTTGTGGCTGATGTAGAGGATCGAGCAGCCCTCCGACGCGAGCTGCTTGAGCACCACGAAGAGCTTGAGCACGGCCTGCGGTGTCAGCACCGAGGTCGGCTCGTCGAGGATCAGCAGCTTGGGGTCCGTCAGCAGGGCGCGGATGATCTCGACGCGCTGCATCTCGCCCACCGACAGCGTATGGACGGGCCGCTGGGGGTCGATCTCCAGCCCGTACTCGCCGGCCTTGGCGACGATGCGGCGCGTGACCTCGGCGAGCGCCAGGCTCTTGTCCAGCCCCAGCCACACGTTCTCGGCCACCGTGAGCGTGTCGAACAGGCTGAAGTGCTGGAACACCATGCTGATGCCCAGCGCCCGCGCCTCCTGGGGGTTGCGGATGTGGACCGGCTGGCCGTTGAAGTTCACCGTGCCCTCGTCGGGCTTGACGGAGCCGTAGATGATCTTCATCAGCGTGGACTTGCCGGCGCCGTTCTCGCCGAGCACGGCGTGGGTCTCGCCCGGCTGCACCGTCAGCGACACGCCGCTGTTGGCCACCACGGAGGGGTAGCGCTTGGTGATGCCCGCAAGCTGGAGTCTGGGGGTGGACATGGGTGGCCTTCGGTCGTCGCTCTGTTTGTGTGTGAAAAACCCTCGAAACGCCCGCGGGGCGGGCGCCAGCAGCTATGAATTCAATAGCATGCAAAGTCTCCGCATTGTCACCGCTCCAGAGCCGGCTGGCGCCGGCTCAATGGCCTTCGATCCAGATGAACTTGAACAGGAAGATCCCGCCGATTACCCACACCATCCAGTGCACTTCGCGGCCCCGGCCCGTGAATAGCTTGAGCACCGCGTAGGTGATGAAGCCGAAGGCCAGCCCGTTGGCGATGGAATAGGTGAAGGGCATGGCCAGCGCCGTCACGGCGGCCGGCACGACCTCGGTGGTCTCGTCCCAGTTCAGTTCGGTCAGTTCCCTCAGCATCAAACATGCCACGAAGAACAGCGCGGGCGCCGTCGCATAGGCCGGCACCACGCCGGCCAGGGGCGCGATGAACAGGCAGGCCAGGAACAGCACCGACACCGTGAGCGCCGTGAGCCCCGTGCGGCCGCCCGCCTGCACGCCGGCCGCGCTCTCCACGTAGGCCGTGGTGCTCGAGGTGCCCAGCAGCGAGCCGGCGAAGATGGCGGCCGAATCGGCCAGCAGCGACTTGTTGAGCCGGTCCATCTTGCCCGGCACCAGCAGCCCCGCCCGCTTGGCGACGCCCATCAGCGTGCCGGTGGCGTCGAAGAGCTCGACCAGGAAGAACACCAGGATCACGTTCAGGATGCCGCCGGCGAGCGCGGCCTTGATGTCCAGCTGCAGGAAGGTCGGCGCGATCGAGGGCGGCGCCGAGAAGATGCCGCGGTACTCGTTGCCCGCGAAGAAGAAGCTCGCCAGCGTCACGCTCACGATGCCGATGAGGATCGCGCCGGGCACCTTGAGCCGGTCGAGCACCACGATGAGGAAGAAGCCCAGCACCGCCAGCACCGCCTGCGGCGTGTGCAGGTCGCCCAGCGTCACGTAGGTCGCCTTCGAGGGCGCCACGATGCCGGCGCTCTTGAGCGCGATCAGCGCCAGGAAGAGCCCGATGCCCACCGTGATGGCATAGCGCAGCGACAGCGGGATGCCGCGGATGATGAGTTCGCGCAGGCGGAACACCGTGACCAGCAGGAACAGGCAGCCCGACACGAACACCGCGCCCAGCGCCGCCTGCCAGGTGAAGCCCATGTGCAGCACCACCACGTAGGCGAAGTAGGCGTTGAGCCCCATGCCCGGCGCCAGCGCGATCGGGTAGTTGGCGTACAGCGCCATGATGGCCGTGCCCAGCGCCGCGATCAGGCAGGTGGCGACGAAGACCGACTCCTTCGGCATCCCCGCGTCGCCCAGGATCGAGGGGTTGACGAAGATGATGTAGGCCATCGTGAGGAAGGTGGTGATGCCCGCCACCACCTCGGTGCGCACGTTCGTGCCGTGTTCGCGCAGCTTGAAGATGCGCTCGGTCCAGTTCATGGGTTGTCTCCTTTTGTTGTGTGTTCGGGAAGCGCGGGCGCTCAGGATGGCGGCGGCGGTGGGCGCAGCGACGCCGCCACGCCCTTGACCTGCTCGCGCAGCCACTGCGCCGCACTCGACGAATGGGTGCGCTCGTGCCACAGCTGGTAATAGAGCAGCCGCGGCAGGGTGGCGGGGCAATCGAGGATGTGCAGCGGCAGCCGCTCGGCGAAACGCTCGCAGAACTGCCGCCCGGTGGTGAGCACCAGCAGGCTCGATGCGACCATGTCCGGCATCAGGCCGAAGTGCGCGCAGCGGGCCGTGATGTTGCGCTGGCGCCCGATCGCATCGAGCATCTGGTCGATGATCCCGCGCGCGCCGGGGTGCGTGGGCGTTGGGGCGAGGTGCTCCGCTTCCAGCCAGGTGTCGAGCGTCCAGCCGCGGCGCACCGCGGGATGTTCCGCACTCACCATCGAAACCACCTCGTCGCCGAACAGGCGCGACATGTGCAGGTCCTCGGGCGGCTTGAGCCAGTTGCCGATGACCAGGTCGAGCTCGCCCTGCGCGAGATGCGCGTGGTAGTCGCCGTCGGACGAGAGGGGGTGGATCTCGATGCGCGCCATGGGCGCCAGGCGCTTGACCTGGGTGACCACCATCGGCAGGAAGAGCGGGTCGAGCGAATCGTTGGCCGCGATGCGAAAGGTCGTGCCCGCCGTCTGCGGGTCGAAGCCCCGCGCATCGGAGAACAGCATCTCGGCCGCGCGCAGGATGCTGGCCGCCGGCTCGATCATGCGCAGCCCGGCGTCGGTGGGCACCATGCCCGAGCCCGAGCGCACCAGCAGCGGGTCGCCCGCCAGCTCGCGCAGCCGCTTGAGTGCCGCCGACACGGCCGGCTGGTACATGCCCAGGCGGATGGCGGCGCGCGAGACGCTGCGGTCGGTCAGCACGGTGTGCAGCACGCGGATGAGATGAAGATCGATCTTGTCGAACAGCGCCTGGTCTCTCATGGCCACATCCCATTCATCGAAGGAAAGCGGGCGTGGTTATAGCGCGCGCGCGGCCGCAAGGCCCGCGCCACAGGCACGGCGGGACATGGTCAGCCGGCGCGCTGGACGGCGGTGATCGCCGACAGGATGGCCTCGCTGGTGGCCGGCGCACGCAGCGGCGGATCGACCCGGTGCCCGCCCACGGCCGACACGGCGTCGCGGATCGCGAACAGCACCGAAAAGGGCAGCAGCAGCGGCGGCTCGCCCACCGCCTTGCTGCGGTGGATCGAGTCCTCGGCGTTCGGGCCGTCGAACAGGCGCACGTTGAACACGGGCGGGCAGTCGTTGGCCGTGGGGATCTTGTAGGTGCTCGGTGCGTGCGTCGTGAGCTTGCCGCTCGTGGGGTGCCATACCAGCTCTTCGGTGGTGAGCCAGCCCATGCCCTGGATGAAGGCCCCTTCCACCTGGCCGATGTCCACCGCGGGGTTGAGCGAGCGGCCGGCGTCGTGCAGCACGTCGGCACGCAGCAGCTTCCATTCGCCGGTGAGCGTGTCCACCACCACCTCGCTCAGCGCCGCGCCATAGGCGAAGTAGTAGAAGGGGTGGCCCTGCATGGTCTTGGAGTCCCAGTGCACCCCGGGCGTGGCGTAGAAGCCGTCGGACCACAGCTGCACGCGGTCCACGTAGGCTTCGCCGACCACGGTCGCGAAGGGCAGCTCGCGGCCCGCCACATGCACCTTGCCATTGGCGAAGCGCACGTCTTCCGGCTTGCCGCCATGGCGCCTGGCCGCGCAGGCCGCCAGGCGCTCGCGGATCTGGCGCGCCGCGTCCTGGGCCGCCTTGCCGTTCAGGTCGGCGCCCGTCGACGCCGCGGTGGCCGAGGTGTTGGCGACCTTGGTGGTGTCGGTGGCGCTCGAGCGCACCCGCTCGAACTCCACCCCGAGCTCATGCGCGACGACCTGGGCCACCTTGGTGTTCAGGCCCTGGCCCATCTCGGTCCCGCCGTGGTTCACGAGGATGGAGCCGTCGGTGTAGACATGCACCAGCGCACCGGCCTGGTTGAAGTGCGGCACATTGAAGCTGATGCCGAACTTCAGCGGCGTGAGCGCCAGGCCGCGCTTGAGCACCGGGCTGCTGGCGTTGAAGGCGTTGACCGCCTCGCGCCGCTGGGCATAGGCGCCGCTCTCGGCCAGTTGGCCGACCAGTGCGTGGATCACGTTGTCGCTGACCGTCTGCCCGTAGGGCGTGACGTTGCGCTCGGTCGTGCCGTAGAAGTTGGCCTGGCGCACGGCCAGCGCATCGCGGCCGACGGCGCGCGCCACCGAGTCCATGATGTATTCGACCGCGATCGCGCCCTGCGGCCCGCCGAAGCCGCGGAACGCCGTGTTGCTCTGCGTGTTGGTGCGGCCCGAGAAGCCGTGCATAGCCACCTCGGGCAGCCAGTAGGCATTGTCGAAGTGGCACAGGGCGCGCGTCATGACCGGGCCCGACAGGTCGGCCGAGTGGCCGGCGCGCGAGACCATCGTGACTTCCGCGCCGAGGATGCGGCCTTCGTCGTCGTAGCCGACCTCGTACTCGTACCAGAAGCAGTGGCGGCGCCCGGTGATCATGAAGTCGTCGTCGCGGTCCGGCCGCAGCTTCACCGGCCGGCGCAGCTTGTTGGCGGCCACCGCCGCGATGCAGGCGAACAGGCCGGATTGCGACTCCTTGCCGCCGAAGCCGCCGCCCATGCGCCGGCACTCCACATGCACCTCGTTCGAATGCAGGTGCAGCGCATGGGCGATCAGGTGCTGCATTTCGCTCGGATGCTGGGTGGAGCAATGCACATGCATCGTGCCGCCCTCCTTGGGGATGGCGTAGCTGATCTGCCCCTCCAGGTAGAACTGCTCCTGCCCGCCGACGTCGAGCTCGCCCTTGAGCCGGTGCGGCGCGGCGTCGATGGCCGCACGCACCTCGATGCCCTGCGCGCTGCGCTTCAGGTGCATCGGCGGCACCACGTACTGGCCGCGCGCATGCGCCTGCTGGGGCGTGATCACCGGCTCGGCGGCCTCGACCTGCGCCGCCTCCTTGGCGCGTGCCGCGGCGCGGCGGGCCTCGGTCCGGGTGCGGGCGATCACTGCGAAGATCGGCTGGCCCAGGTAGCGGATCTCGCCGTCGCAGAGCAAGGGGTCGTCATGGACGATCGAGCCGCAGTCGTTGGCGCCCGGCACGTCGGCCGCGGTGATGACGTCCACCACGCCCGGCATGGCGCGGATGGCGTCGAGCTTCAGCCCGGTGAGCCGGCCCGCGGCCACCGGCGACAGGCCCAGTGCGCAATGCAGGGTGCCGGCCAGTTCCGGCAGGTCGTCGGTGTAGGTCGCTTCGCCAGCCACGTGCAGGTGGGCGGATTCGTGCGGGCGGCTGATGCCCACGCGCGCGCCGTTGGCGAGCGCCCGGGCCTCGGCATCGGTGTCGATGCGCGCTGCCGTGTTGGCCAGGTAGTCGGCAAAGGCCTCCGCGGATTGCAGCAAGGCGGGGTCGATCGGCTTGTTCATCGTGGGCTCCCGTCGTTCAGGCGGCAACGTCGTGGGGCATGACGCTCCACACGCTGGTGGCGTCGGCCGCCAGGGCATCCTGGGTGCGCGTTTCCAGCCACAGGCGCTGGAGCAGGTTCTGCGCGACCTGCAGGCGGTAGTCGGCGCTGGCGCGCATGTCGGTCAGCGGCTTGAAGTCCTGCGCCAGCGCGGCCTTCGCGGCATCGACGCTGGCCTGGGTCCAGGGCCGGCCGGTGAGTGCCGCCTCGGCCTGCGCGGCGCGTTTCACCGTCGCGGCCATGCCGCCGTAGGCCAGGCGCACGCTGCGCACCGTCTCGCCATCGAGCTCGACCGCGAAGCCGGCGCACAGGGCCGAGATGTCGCAGTCGAAGCGCTTGCTGATCTTGTAGCCGCGCAGCTGGCGCTCGAAGGCCGCCAGCGGAATCGCCAGGCCCTGCACGAACTCGCCCGGCTCGAGCCGGTTCTTCATGTAGTCGACATAGAACTCGGGCAGCGGCATGCGACGCACGGCATCGCCCTTGCGCAGCACGATCTGCGCATCCAGCGCCATCAGGATCGGTGGCGAATCGCCGATCGGCGAGCCGTTGGCCACGTTGCCGCCCATGGTGCCGGCGTTGCGGATGGGCGGCGAGGCGAAGCGCAGCCATACGTCCTGCAGCGTCGGCGCCCGCCGCACGATGGCGCGCCAGGCATCTTCCAGCGAAGCGCCGGCACCGATGTACAGCACGTCGCCTTCCTCGCCGATGCGCTTGAGCTCGGCCACGTCGCCCACATAAAGGATGTCGCCCAGGTCGCGGAACTGCTTGTTGACCCACAGGCCGACGTCGGTCGAGCCGGCGAGGATGCGTGCCTGGGGGTGGGCTTCGCGCAGCGCCGCGAACGCTTCGAGGGTGACCGGCGCCATGAAGCGGTCGGTGCGCTGGCCCAGCGGCGCGGCGTAGTCGAAGGTGCTCTCGCGCTTCAGGCCCTGCAGCGCCGCCACGATGGGCGCGGTGTCAAGCCGGACCGCGGGCAGGTCGAACATCTTCTGCCCGGCGTCGAGGATCGGCCGGTAGCCGGTGCAGCGGCACAGGTTGCCCGACAGCTCGTCGGCCAGCTGCTGGCGCGTGGGCTCGGTGCCTGCCTCGCTGTGGTGCTCGTACGTCGCCCACAGCGACATCACGAATCCGGGCGTGCAGAAGCCGCATTGCGAACCGTGGCAGTCCACCATCGCCTGCTGCACCGGGTGCAGCTGGTGCACCGGGTGCTTGGTGTGGCGCTCGCCGTCGTGGACGTGGCCGCACTGGGCCTTCAGGTCCTCGACGGTGAAGAGGGCCTTGCCGTGCAAGGTCGGCAGGAACTGGATGCAGGCGTTGACGGTCTGCAGCTGCAGGCCGCCCACGGCGCCGGCCGCGCCCTCGGCCGCCAGCTCGCCGATGACGACGGTGCAGGCGCCGCAGTCACCCTCGTTGCAGCCCTCCTTGGTGCCGGTGCAGTGCGCGTCCTCGCGCAGCCAGTCGAGCACCGATCGGGTGGGGTGGACGTCCCGGACCTCGACCACCTGGCCGCGGTGGAAGAAGCGGATGGGCTGCGCGGGGCGGGCGTTGGGCGTGTCGTTCATGTGGGCATTCGTGGGCAGGCGGCGGGCCGGCGTGGCATTCGGGCCCTCCCCGGGATGTTCGCCCCTGCATCGGCGCCAGGCATACGCCCCGGTTCATAGGGCTTATGTGCGGGCCGGTATGGAGCATACGGGTAAGCCCGCATGAGCGTCGAGCAATTCTCGCGCCACACACCTCCCCGCGCCCCCGCGCCGCCCGGTCTTCTGCACCCGCGCGCCGCGCGCGGGTGCGGCGCCCTGCCCTTTCAGCGGCCGCCGGCCATCTCGCGCCGCGCCGGCAGCAGCGTCGGCAGCCCGCAAGGCAGGAACTGGCCCTGGCCGGCCTGGCCGAGGTAGCGCGTGCCGTCCCACACCACCACGCCGCGCGCGATGGTCGTGCCAGGCCAGGCGGCCAGGCGCATGCCCTCGTAGGGCGTGTAGTCGACGGCATGGTGGAGCATGCCGTTGTCCAGCACGAACTCGCGCTCGTCCCAGATCACCAGGTCGGCGTCGCCGCCCACGGCGATGGTGCCCTTGCGCGGGTGCAGCCCGTAGGCCTTGGCGGGGTTGGTCGCCGTCAGCTCCACGAACTTCTGCGGCGTGATGCGGCCGCCCAGCACGCCCTCGGACCACAGCAGAGCCATGCGGGTCTCGATGCCGGGAATGCCGTTGGGGATGTGGTTGAAGGGCACTTCCTCGCCGGCGGGATGCTTGCCGCCCTCGCCCTCGAAGTTGTAGGGCGCATGGTCGGACGAGATCACGGTGAACAGCCCGTCGGCCAGGCCGTCCCAGATCACCTGCTGGTTGGCCTTGTCGCGTGGCGGCGGGCTGCAGACGCACTTGGCACCTTCGTAGCTGTCGTCGATGCCCAGGTCCTCGGCCGTCAGGAACAAATACTGCGGGCAGGTCTCGGCGAAGACCTGCAGGCCGTGCGCCCGGCCCCAGCGGATCTGCTCGACCGCCTCGCGGCCCGACACGTGGACGATGAGGATGGGCACGTCCACCAGCTCCGACAGCGCGATCGCCCGGTGCGTGGCCTCGCGCTCCACCAGCAGCGGCCGGGCGTGCGCGTGGTAGCGCGGCGCGGTCTTGCCGGCAGCCTGCAGGCGGCCGGTCAGCCAGGCGATGCAATCGGAGTTCTCGGCATGGATCATGGCCATGGCGCCGTGCGAGCGGGCCACGTCCAGCACCTCGAGGATCTGCCGGTCGTCCAGCTTCATGTCGTCGTAGGTCATGTAGATCTTGAACGACGTGTAGCCCTCGGCGATCAGCGCCGGCAGCTCTTCCTTGAGCACCGTCGGCGTGGGGTCGCTGACGATGAGGTGGAAGGCGTAGTCGATGCACGACTTGCCGCTTGCGCGGCGGTGGTAGTCGTCCACCGCATCGCGAAGCGACTGGCCCTTGTGCTGGGCCGCGAAGGGGATCACCGTGGTCGTGCCGCCGCAGGCCGCCGAGCGCGAGCCGGTGAGGAAGTCGTCGGCCGACACCACGGGCGGCGCCTGCGGCTGGTCGAGGTGGCAGTGCGTGTCGACGCCGCCGGGCGTCACGGCGCGGCCGGCCGCATCGATCTCGCGCGTGCCGGCGCCCAGGCCCAGCCCGAGCTGGACCACGCGACCGTCGCGTACGCCGATGTCGCAGTGGAAGATGTCGCTGGCCGTGACGGCCTGCGCGTTGCGGATGACGAGGTCGAAATCGGCCATGGGGTCTGCGTATCGGTATCAGCGCGCCATCGCGACGCGGGGGATCGGAGCCTTCTTGCTGCTTCGGGGCGCATAGCCCTTGCCGTAGTGGCGTTCCAGGCGCACCTGCACCAGGTTCCACAGCGTCGTGAGCACGAGGTAGTAGCAGGCCGCCACGCAGTACAGCTCCAGCACCTCGAACTTCATCTGCATCAGCACCTGGCTGCGGCGCATCAGCTCTTCCATCGAGATCACGGAGGCGAGCGAGGTCGCCTTGAGCAGCCCGTTCACCGAGTTGCCCAGCGGCGGGATGATGATGCGGATCACCTGCGGCAGCGTGACCAGCCGCAGCGTGGCCACGCGCGACAGGCTCAGCGCCTTGGCCGCCTCGACCTGGCCCTTGGCCACCGCCGAGAAGCCGGCACGGATGGTCTCCGACAGGTAGGCCGCCTCGTTGAGGCTGAGCGCCAGCACCGCCGAGGTGAGCACGTCCAGCCGGATGCCCAGCTGCGGCAGGCCGGTGTAGATGATGACCAGCTGCACCAGCAGCGGCGTGCCGCGGAACACCCACACGTAGAAGCGTGCCGGCGCATTGAACAGCCGGTTGCTCGACATGCTGCCCAGCGCCAGCGGCAGCGCCAGCACCAGGCCGATGGCGATGGTGGCGACCGTCAGGCCGATCGTGATGCCGACGCCGCCCAGCAGGTACGGGTTGACCAGGTACGACAGGAATGCGTCGACGTTGAACACGGCCGGTCCCCGGAACGATTACTTGGGTGCCGGGCCGGGGCCGCGGATGGCGAAGTTCTTGACGTCCTTCAGGCGCGTCATCTTGAACTTGTCGAAGAGCTGGTCGTACACACCCTCGGCCTTCAGCTCGTCCAGTGCCTTGGCGGCCGCGTCGGCCGCGCCTTTGGTGCGGAAGGCCAGCGTGATGTCGGTGCCGTTGATGCCGCTCAGCCAGATCTTCGCGATGCCGCGCTCCTCGAAGGCCTTGGCGGTCTCGTCGATGTTGATGCCCGCCTCGAGCTGGCCGGCGCGCAGTGCGGCCGTCGTTTCCGATGCCGTGGCGAAGGTGCGGAAGTCGATAGTCTTCTCGCCCTTGGCGACCATGGCCGCGTTGTACTCGCGCGCCTTGCGCTCCTGGTAGGTGCCGGTCTCGATGCCCACCACGTGGCCCGCGAGGTCTTCGAACTTCGTGATCTTCAGCTTGCTGGTCGGCACGGTGTAGATGCTCATGGCCTGCTGGCCGTAGGGGATCATGAACATGAGCTTGGAACGCTCCTCGGTCCAGAACATGCCGGTGTTGATGAGGTCGAAGCGGCCGGCCTGCATGGCGGGAATCATGGGCGGCATGTCCATGCGGATGAAGACGGGCTCCAGGCACAGCTTCTTGGCCACGGCCTTGCCGAGTTCGACGTTCAGGCCCTGCAACTCGCCCTTCTCGTCGACGAACTGCTGCGGCGGCAGCGTGGGATTGATGGACATCTGCAGCTTGCCGGGCGTGACCAGCTGATCGGCCGCGACCTTGGGCGTGCAGCTCTGCGCGAAGGCCGGAAGGGTGGCGGCGACACCGAGCACGAGGCCGGCGATGAGGTGGGTGTGTTTCATGATGGAGCGATGGAGCGGGGTTGTTGAAGAACAGGAGGCAGTTAGCAAGAAGCGGGCACGCAGGAGCGAAAAGGAAGAAAAAGAATTCGATTCAATGCGCTGCGTCGTTGCGGCACGCGACGAGCGCTGCATGCTGTGCCTCGATGACGCATTCGCCACGTTGATTGACGAGCTGCAGGGCCTCGGTCACCACGCCGCGCCCGCCCTTGGACGACAGGCGCTTGTCGACGAAGCGGAAGCTCACATGCACCTCGTCGCCGGCGACAACGGGCCGCACGAAGCGCACGCCGTCCCAACCCAGCGAGGCGATGGAGCTGGTCTCGTACAGGCCCATCGCGGTCTTCAGGCCTTCCATGAGCGACAGGCCGAAGAGGCCGTGTGCAATCACGCCCGGGAAGCCGCGCGACTTCGCATAGGCCGCATCGGTGTGCAACGGATGGTGGTCCTGCGTGAGGTCGCAGAACTGCGCGATCGCCTCCGCACTGACGGTGTGCGCATCGCTGCGCATTTCGGTGCCGACGACCACGTCCTCGAACCACAGTTCCTTCGACGCGTTCATCGTGCGGCCTCCGCTGTTGCCGCATCGCGGGCGACGTGGCGCGGCGGCTGTGCGACGAAGGCATCGTGCAGGCCCATCGGCCCGGCGCGGAAGATGCGCGCATCCATCGTCCTGAGCGGCTCGCTCACGCGCACCTCGAAGCCGACGTGGTCGAGCACGTCCTCCTTCAGCCGTACGCCCGGTGCGATCTCGGTCAGCACGATGCCGTCGGCCTCGAGCTCAAAGACGGCACGGTCGGTGACGAAGCTCACCTGCTGGCCGCGCTCGCGTGCGAGCTTGCCCGAGAAGCTGATCTGCCCCACGGTGGGCACGAACTTGCGGAACCTGCCGTCGCGATGGATCGCGAGCTGGCCGCCCTCCACCCGCACGTCGGCGTCGCCGCCGGTGAGCGAGCCGCTGAACACCAGCCGCCGCGTGTTCTGCGTGATGTTGATGAAGCCGCCCGCGCCGTCGTAGCGGCGGCCGAAGCGCGTCACGTTGACGTTGCCTTCGGCATCGACCTCGGCGAAGGACAGGAAGGCGCAGCTGAGGCCGCCGCCGTCGTAGAAGTCGAACTGGTAGCCCTGGTCGAGGATGACGCGCGGGTTTACGGCCGTGCCGAACTCGCGGGCATGCCCCGGCACGCCGCCCACCACGCCCGACTCCACGGTGAGCGTGATCAGTTCGTCGATGCCCTCTTCCGCGGCGACGTTGGGGATCATGGCCGAGATGCCGACGCCCAGGTTGACCACGTCGCCGGGGCGCAGTTCGAAGGCGGCGCGGCGCGCGATGACGCGGCGCGCGTCCAGCGGGTCGGGCGCGATGCCCGAGGCCGGCAGGCGCGTCTCGCCGCAGCGGGCCGGGTCGTAGCGCGTGGTGTAGGTCTGCAGCTGTTCGGGCTCGACCACCACGTGATCGATCAGGAAGCCGGGGATCTTCACCATGTGCGGATGGAGCGTGCCGCGGCGCACGCGGCGCTTGACCTGGCAGATCACCAGGCCGCCGGCGTTGTGCACCGCCTGCGCCATCGACAGGTCCTCGCGTGCGGTGGCCTCGTGCTCCATGCTGACATAGCCGTCCTCGTCGACCGAGGTGCCGCGGATGAGCGCGACCGTGGGCACGCCCGGCGCGCGGTAGAAGAGGTAGTCGGCACCGGCCACGTGCACGCGCTCGACCAGCGGCTCGGTGGTGCGCGCGTTCATGCGGCCGCCGTCCTGCTCCGGGTCCATGTAGGTGCCCAGGCCCACGTGCGTGAGGATGCCCGGCTGGCGGCCGGCCATCGCGCGGCACAGGTGCGTCATCACGCCCTGGGGAAAGTTGTACGCCTCGACCTCGTTGTTCACGATCATCTGGATGAACGGAAGCTGCATGCCGAAGTTGCCGCCGATCACTCGCTTGACCAGGCCCGGATGAGCGAAGCGGCACAGTCCCTTCTCGGTCAGCGCGCCCACGCCGGTGATGTGGAAGAGCGTGATGGCCTGCGGCCCATGGCCGGCGAGGAAGCGGCGCTCGACGGCCTCGAAGAGCGCTTCGGGCACGCCGGAGCCGCCGTTGCCGCCGGTGATGACGAAATCACCGTCGCGGATGAGGGCTGCGGCCTCGTCGGCCGTGATGCAACTGATCATGGCGCGCTCCCTCAGGCCAGTTCTTTCTCGACCTGGCGCGCGATGATCACGCGCTGGATCTGGTTGGTGCCTTCGTAGATCTGCGCCAGGCGCACGTCGCGGAACAGACGCTCGATGCGGTAATCGCGCGAGTAGCCGTTGCCGCCGTGGATCTGCAGCGCGTTCGACACGTGCTTCATCGCCATGTCGGTGGTGAAGAGCTTGGCGTGCGCGGCTTCCTTGGCGTAGGGCTGGCCGGCGTCGTACAGGCGCGCCGCGTGGTGGATCAGCAGGCGCGCGGCGGCGATGTCGGTGGACATGTCGGCCACCATGAACTGGATGGCCTGGAAGCCCATGATCGGGCCGCCGAACTGCTTGCGCGTGGTGGCGTAGGCCACGGCGTCTTCCATCGCCGCCTGCGCCATGCCCAGGGCCATGGACGACATCAGCAGCCGGCTGAAGTTGAAGTTGCCCATGGCCGTCTTGAAGGCCGTGTTCTCGGCGCCGATCATGGCGTCCTCGGGCACCCGCACGTCCTCGAGGATGATCTGGCAGTCCTCCAGGCCGTGCATGCCCAGCAGCTCCTCGTTCTTGCCGCGGCTCACGCCCTTCTGGCGCGCGTCGACCATGAAGCAGCTGATGCCCTTGTGGCCCGCGTCCTTGCCGGTGCGCGCGAAGACCATGATGCGGTCGGCCACGCCGCCCAGCGTGACCCAGGCCTTGGTGCCGTTGATGACCCAGCCGTCGGCCGTGCGCCGGGCCGAGGTGGTGATGCTGGCGGTGTCCGAACCGTAGTCGGGCTCGGTCATGGCCGTGGCCATGAGGATGGAGCCGTCGAGGATGCCGGGGATCAGCGCTTTCTGGCTCTCGTTGCCGTGGTGGTGCAGGAAGAGCGCCGCCTCGACCGGGATGGCAAAGGCATTGCCGATCGCGCCCGAGCAGCGGGCCAGCTCTTCCATCACCAGGCAGGTGCCGACGGTGTCGAAGCCCGAGCCACCGGCAGCCTCGGGCAGGCTGGTGCCGAACAGGCCGAGCTCGGCCATGCCGCGGTAGATGGTGCGGTCGAAAACATCTTCGCGGTCGATGGCGGCGGCGCGCGGCAGCACCTCGGCCTCGGCGAAGCGGCGCGCGGTGTCGCGCAGGGAGATCTGGTCTTCGGTGTAGAAGTGGCTCATGTCGGGCTCAGGCGGCGGGGTGGGCGACCGGTTCGTCGCTGGCGAGGTGGCCGTCGTGCGCAACCTCGTCGCGCTCGCGGTCGAGGAAATACACCGCCACGTTGTGGCCGGTGGTGTCGAAGCAGGCGGCCAGGGCCGGCGTGACGGCCTCGGCGACGGCGCGCCGCTGGTCCGCGCTGCGGCGGTAGGCGTGCACCTTCACGAACACGCGCGAGCCGGTGTCGGGCCGGCCCAGCTCGCCTTCGTGCGCATAGTCGGCGGGCGCGATGGATTGAAAGTAGAGGGTGACGGTGGACGGCTCGACGCCGAAGCCGTCGACGATGCCGCGCGTCACGACGCCGGCGAGTTCTCGTTTGCGGGAGCTGTCGGCGCGGGGCGCCAGGATTTCGACGTAAGGCATGCGGTTCAGGGGTTGGAGAGGTTCAGGCAGGACGCGCGCTCGATCAGGCGCGAGCCCACGCGGTATTCGCGGCCGCTGTTGGCGACGCCGCCCAGGCGCTGCATCAGGCGGTCGACGGCGAGGTTGGCCATTTCGGTGGCGCCGCTGTCCACCACGCTGATGGCCGGGCGCTGCCACTCGAACCAGGGCGAGTCCTCGTAGAAGAGCAGCGACAGCTCCTGCGGCACCGAGATGCCGCGCTCGGCGATCACGCGCAGCACGCCCACCGAGGATTCATGGTTGGCAACGAACAGTGCCGTCGGCGGCTCGGGCAGCGACAGCAGGGCGTTGGCCGCGGCGACGCCGGTGGCCGGCAGGTAGCGGCCGGTCTGGACCAGGGCGGGGTCGATGGGCAGGCCCGCTTCCTGCATGGCCCGGCGGTAGCCCGCCAGGCGCTCCTTGCCGGAGGTGGTCTCGCCGGGGCCGACGATCAGCCCGATGCGCCGGTGGCCCAGCCCCAGCAGGTGACGGGTGCCGTTGTAGGCGCCGTCGAGGTCGCCGGCCAGCACCGATTCGAGCGTGGCGCCCTCGACCCGGCGCACCGCGCAAATGACCGGGATCTCGGCGTGCTCCATGGCCAGCAGCTGTGCGCCGTTGGCGCCGGTGGGCACGGCGATCAGGCCATCGACACCGTGGTCGACCAACGTGCGCAGGATCTCCTTTTCCTGCACCGGGTCGTCGCCGCTGATGCTGAGGATGACCTGGTAGCCCGCCGCCTGCACGCGCGCCTGGACCACCGAGGCCAGCACCTGGAAGGAGGCGTTGTCGAGGTTGTGGACCGTGAGGCCGACCAGCCGCGAGCTCTTCGTCTTGAGCGCGCGGGCGAAGGTGTTGGTGCGGTAGCCCAGCGCCGCCGCGACCTGCACCACATGGCGCTGGGTCGCGTGGTTGATGAGGCTGGAGCCCGCGAGGGCCCGGGAGGCCGTGGCCACCGAGACGTCGGCGGCCCGCGCGACGTCGCGCAAGGTCACCGCCATGGTGCATTCCTTCGGGCGCCCCAAAATTGGGCATTGATTGCAATCGATTGCATTGCCAGATCCTAACGCTGCAAAGGCGCAAATTGCAATTCCATGACGCTACAGTCGGACTCATACCGATTTATTTGCAATCGATTGCAATGATGTTTCATACTGACCGTCTTCATCGACCCGTGGATCGACATGGCCTTGCATCTCTCCGGCGGCGGCGTCTGGCCTGCCACCCTCACCCCTTTCACGCCTGAAGGCGGCATCGACGCCGCCGCGCTCCAGGCCCATGTCGCTCAAGTCGCCGGCACGCGCGGCGTGCGCGCCGTGGTCGTCAACGGCCATGCGGGCGAGACGAGCTCGCTCGACTTCGCCGAGCGCAGCGACGTGATCGCGCTGGCGGCCGAGGCGGCCGGCGACGTGCCCGTGGTGGCCGGCGTGGTGGCGGAAGACCCGCGCGACGCCTGCCGGCTGGCCCGCGAGGCCGCAGCCTCCGGCGCGAGCGGCCTGCTGCTCTTCCCGCCCGCGCTCTTCGCCAACGGCGCCGCGCTGCGGCCCGACATGGTCCGCCGCTTCGTCGGCGACGTGGCGGCCGCGAGCGACCTGCCGATCGTGCTGTTCCAGCTCTCGCGCGCCTCGGGCCAGGCCTTCGCGCCGACGCTGATGCAGCGCCTGTGCGAAGAGATGCCGCAGATCGTCGGCGTGAAGGACGGCAGCGATTCGCCCGAGCTCTACGAAGACGTGCTGGCCGTGCTGCGCGGCCTGCCGCGCCCGGTGGCCATGCTCAGCAGCAACAACGGCTGGCTGATGGCCTCGCTGGCCTATGGCGGCGACGGCATCCTGTCGGGGCTGGGCAGCGTGGCGGCGCCGCTGCTGGTCGCGCTCCACGAGGCGATGGCTGCCGGCGACCTGGCCAAGGCGCGCGAGGTGAATGCGCGGCTCGTGCCGCTGTGCCGCGCGTTCTACCGCGCGCCGGGCGTCGACATCCACAACCGCATGAAGACCGCCCTCAAGCTGCTGGGGCGCCTGCCGCACGCAGCGCCCCGCCTGCCGCTGCTGCCGCTGGACGATGCGGAAACGACGCGCATCCACGCCGCGCTGGTCGCCGCAGGCCTGCTGGCCGCGTGAAAGGACACGACGACATGAAGACCTTCCGCGGCACCTACACCATCATGGTCACGCCCTTCGACGCCGAAGGCGCGGTGGACCTCCCCACGCTGGAACGCTATGTGGACTGGCAGATCGAGGCCGGCATCCACGGCCTCATCCCGCTCGGCTCGACCGGCGAGTTCCTGTCGCTGAGCGACGAGGAGTTCGAACAGGTCGCAGCCACCGTGATCCGCCGTGCGGCGGGCCGCGTGCCGGTGCTCATCGGCACCACGGCCGAGGACACGCGCGTGGCCATCCGCCGCAGCCGCCAGGTCGAAGCGCTGGGCGCCGACGGCGTGATGGTGCTGCCGCCCTTCTACTGCACGCCCACCGACGCCGAGGTGCTGGCGCACTACCGCGCCATCTCGGACGCGATCGGCATCCCGATCATGGTCTACAACAACCCGGCCGTGACCAACATCGACCTGCGTCCGTCGCTGGTGGCGCGGTTGTCGGAGATCGACAACTGCCGCTATATCAAGGAATCGACGCTGGAAGTGACGCGCGTGCGCGACATCGTGCGCCTCACAGACGGCCGCATGAACGTCTTCGGCGGAATCATGGGCTACGAGTCGTATGTCGAAGGTGCCGTGGGCTGGGCCGCCGTGCCCTCCAACGGTGCACCGGGCGAGATGGCCCGCATTCACGACCTCGTGCAGGCCGGTCGTTTCGTGGAGGCCCGCGAGATCGCCTTCCGCCACTTCCCCATGATCGACTTCGTGGCCGGCCAGTCCTACGTGGCCGGCACCAAGGCGCTGCTCGGGGCCATGGGCCTGCCGGTGGGCAACCCGCGGCCGCCACGGCTGCCGCTGGGCGCCGACGGCCATGCCGCCGCACGCCGCATCGTGGCCGAACTGGGCCTGAGCGCCACCCTCCCCCCGTCGTCCTGAAGCACAGGAGCCATTGCCATGAACCCCTTGCCATCCTCCACCGCACCGGCGCCCTCGCCCGAGGCGGGCGAACTCGTCATCCGCATGGTCGGCGTGCAGAAGTGGTACGGCGACTTCCAGGTGCTCAAGGACATCGACCTCGAGGTGCGGCGCGGCGAACGCATCGTGATCTGCGGCCCCTCGGGTTCGGGCAAATCGACGCTGCTTCGCTGCATCAACCGGCTCGAGGAGCACCAGGACGGCAACATCGTCGTCAACCGCATCGAGCTGACCAACGACATGCGCCGCATCGACGCCGTGCGGCGCGACGTGGGCATGGTGTTCCAGCACTTCAACCTGTTCCCGCACCTCACCATCCTCGAGAACTGCACGCTGGCGCCGATCTGGAGCAAGAAGTACACGCCCAAGGAAGCAAAGGACGTGGCCATGGCCTACCTGGAGCGCGTGCGCATCCCGGAGCAGGCGAACAAGTACCCGTCGGAACTCTCGGGCGGCCAGCAGCAGCGCGTGGCGATCGCGCGCGCCCTGTGCATGGGCCCCAAGGTGATGCTGTTCGACGAGCCGACCTCGGCGCTCGACCCCGAGATGGTGAAGGAGGTGCTCGACACCATGGTGTCGCTGGCCGAGGACGGCATGACCATGCTGTCGGTCACGCACGAGATGAACTTCGCGCGCCAGGTGGCCAACCGCGTCATCTTCATGGACCGCGGCAGCATCGTCGAGCAGGCCCCGCCCGAGGAATTCTTCAGCAATCCAAAGCACGAACGCACCCGCCTCTTTCTCAGCCAGTTGCTCGACTAAGCCTTCCCATGACCCGCATCCGCATCCAGGCCGCCGGCCACAGCTTCATCGCCGAAACCCATCCCGACGCGCCCAAGACCGTCGAAGCCTTCCTCACGCTGCTGCCCTACCGCCAGAAGATCATCCACGTGCGCTGGAGCGGCGAAGGCTGCTGGGTGCCGCTGGGCGAATGGAAGCTCGAGCTCGGCGGCCAGCCGGTGGGCTTCGAGAACCACACCAGTCACCCCTCGGTGGGCGACATCCTCTTCTACCCCGGCGGCTACAGCGAGACCGAGATCATCATGGCCTACGGCGCCTGCAGCTTTGCCAGCAAGATGGGTCAGCTTGCGGGCAATCACTTCCTCACCATCGTGGAAGGCAAGGAGAACCTGCGCGCCCTGGGCGTGAAGGTGCTGTGGGAAGGCGCGCAGGACATCGTCTTCGAGCGCATCGACTGAGCGCTCCGGCGGGGCACTTCACCCCGCCTCGCCGAACAGCCCCACGATCAGCTGGCGCAGCCAGCGGTTGGCCGCGTCGTCCTCGAAGCGCCGGCTCCAGTGCAGCGAGACGCCGAAATCGCGCAGCGGGAAGTCCGGCTGCACGATGGCGAAGCCCGCGCCTTCGCCGAAGCCACGCGCGATGTTGCGCGGCATGACCACCGCGAGGTCGGTCTCGCGCACGATCGCCGGCAGCACCATGAAGTGCTCGGTCACGAGCCGCACGCGATCGTCCAGCCCCAGCAGTTCGAGGATGCGTAGCGTGTCGGTGTGCGTGCGCACGGCCACGTAGGCGAGCGTGCGCAACGCCTTCAGCAGCGCGGCACCGCGCAAGCGCCGGCGCGCGAAGGGGTGATCGGCGCGCAGCAGCACGATGTAGCGGTCCTGCAGCAGGTGCTGGCGCCGCGTGTCCTTCACCTTCGGCAGGAAGCCGAAGGCGAAGTCGATGCGCCCTTCGTCGAGCGCCACGGCGATCTCGGCCGGGCGCAGCGGCAGCGTCTCGACCCGCACGCCCGGCGCCGTCTCGCGCAGGCGCTGCATCAGCGGCGGCAGGAAGCGGCCTTCGCCGATGTCGCTCATGTGGATGCGGAAGCTATGGCTCGAGGTGGCCGGATCGAAGCGCCCCGGCTCGGCCAGGGCCTGCGCCAGCGTGCCCAGCGCCGCCTGCACCGCGGTGGCCAGCCGCTCGGCGCGCGGCGTGGGCGCCACGCCGCCCGGCGCGCGGGTGAACAGCGCATCGCCCAGCGCCAGCCGCAAGCGTGTCAGGCCATGGCTCGCCGCGGGCTGCGTGATGCCCAGCGCCTCCGCCGCTCGACCGACGTTGCGGCTGCGGTAGACGGCGTCGAACAGGCGCAGCAGATTGAGGTCGAGTTTCTCGATATGCATGGCGTGCATGTCGTATAGCCGCTTCATTGTATTGAGCGCACGATCCGGCAGCAGCACACTGCAGCCCGCTGCGTCGACCGACGCGGCCCACGATCGACACCACACACCGGAGACACGGGCTTGGAAGTTTCCTTCAGCAAGGAGGTGCGCGCGCTGCGCCTGGGCGCCGGCGACACCTTCCACGGCGAGGGCATCCTCGCCATCACCAAGGGCCTGCTGCAGGCCGGCGTGGCCTACGTCGGCGGCTACCAGGGCGCGCCCGTGTCGCACCTGCTGGACGTGATGGTCCAGGGCAAGGACTACATGGACGAGCTCGGCGTGCACGTGGAGGCCTGCTCCAACGAGGCCTCGGCCGCCGCTATGCTGGGCGCCTCGATCCATTACCCGCTGCGCGGCGCCGTGACCTGGAAGTCCATCGTCGGCACCAACGTGGCGGCCGATGCGCTGTCCAACCTGGCCTCGCCCGGCGTGCGCGGCGGCGTGCTGGTGGTGGTGGGCGAGGACTACGGCGAGGGTGCCAGCGTGATCCAGGAACGCACGCACGCCTACGCGCTCAAGTCCAGCCTGTGCCTGCTCGATCCGCGGCCCGACCTGCCGGTGATGGTGCGCATGGTGGAGGAAGGCTTCAACCTGTCCGAAGCCTCGAACATGCCCTGCGTGATGGAGCTGCGCATCCGCACCTGCCACGTGCGTGGCAGCTTCGAATGCAAGGACAACCGGGCGCCCGCCGTCTCGACCCGCGCGCTGATGACCGAGCCGGCCGGCTTCGACTACGACCGCCTCGCGCACCCGCCCGTGACCTTCGGCCACGAGAAGCGCAAGACGGCCGAGCGCATTCCGGCGGCACAGCGCTACATCGCCGAGCACGGCCTGAACGAACTGATGCCCGGCCGGCGCGACGACCTCGGCATCGTGGTGCAGGGCGGGCTGTACAACGCGCTCGTCCGCGCGCTGCAGCAGCAGGGCCTGGCCGATGCCTTCGGTGAGAGCGAGATCCCGATCCTGGTGCTCAACGTCACCTACCCGCTGGTGCCGGAGCAGGTGGCGGACTTCGCCGCCGGCAAGCGAGCGCTGCTGGTGGTCGAGGAAGGCCAGCCCGAGTACATCGAGCAGGACATTGCCACGCTGCTGCGCCGGCGCGACCTGCAGACCGCCCTGCACGGCAAGGACCTGCTGCAGATGGCCGGCGAGTACACCACCGAGGTGATGGCGCGGGGCGTCGGCGCCTTCGCCGCGCGCTACCTGCCGGCCACGGCCCAGACCGAGGCCGCGTCGCAATGGCTGGCCGGCAACGACGAGCGGCGCCGTGCGGTGGCCGCGATGCTGGGCCGGCCGCTGCCCGCGCGGCCGCCAGGCTTCTGCGTCGGCTGCCCGGAGCGGCCGGTGTTCTCGGCGCTGAAGCTCGCGCAGCAGGAGGTCGGGCCGGTGCACGTGGCGGCCGACATCGGCTGCCACGCACTGGGCACCTTCGAGCCCTTCGGCATGGGCCATTCCATCCTGGGCTACGGCATGAGCCTGGCCAGCCGCGCGGGTGTCTCGCCCATGATGCAGAGGCGCGTGCTGTCGATCATGGGCGACGGCGGCTTCTGGCACAACGGCCTGCTGACGGGCGTGCAGTCGGCCCTCTTCAACGGCGACGACGCGGTGCTGCTGATCTTCAAGAATGGCTACACCAGCGCCACCGGCACGCAGGACATCATCTCCACGCCCGACGAGGACGTGAAAGCGCGCGCCGAGGACAAGCAGCAGAGCCTGGCGCACAAGAACCAGACCATCGAGAGCACGCTGAACGGCCTGGGCGTGAAGTGGCTGCGCACGGTGCACACCTACGAGGTGGAGGCGATGCGTGCCACGCTCACCGAAGCCTTCACCAGCCCCTTCGAGGGCCTGAAGGTGATCATTGCCGAGGGCGAATGCCAGCTGGAGCGCCAGCGCCGCATCAAGCCCTGGATCGCCAGCCTGCTCAAGAAGGGAAAGCGCGTGGTGCGCGTCAAGTACGGCGTGGACGAGGACGTGTGCAACGGCGACCACGCCTGCATCCGCCTGTCGGGCTGTCCCACGCTCACGCTCAAGGACAACCCCGACCCGCTCAAGGTCGACCCGGTCGCCACGGTGATCGACGGCTGCGTGGGCTGCGGCCTGTGCGGCGCCAACGCGCACGCGGCCACGCTGTGCCCGAGCTTCTACCGCGCCGAGGTGGTGCAGAACCCCCGCTGGCACGAACGGCTGCTGCATGCCCTGCAGGGCGCGGTGGTGCGCGCATTGCGCCCGGCATGAAGGAAACACCCCCCAAGCCGCTTCGCGGCTCCCCCCTCTCTGTCGCCTTCGGCTTGGAGGGGGGCGCACCCAGAGGCCTGGCGAAGCCAGCTCCTCGGGTGCCCGCGCGTGCCCTGCTCCGGGGCCATTGGATCCTTGTCGCCGCCTCGGTTTGATGCCATGCGGGGTAACGCGCCAGCGCAATAAACAACTGATATGCAGACCTCCACCTACAACGCTGCGAGCTCGATGAACGACGCCAACACCCAACGCCCCATCACCCTGCTGCTGTGCGCCCTGGGCGGCGAAGGCGGCGGAGTGCTCACCGAATGGCTGATCGAGGCCGCCCGCCACGCCGGCCATGCGGCGCAGAGCACGTCCATCCCCGGCGTGGCGCAGCGCACCGGTGCGACGACCTATTACGTCGAAGTGTTCCCGGTGTCGCTCGCGCAGCTGGGCGGCCGCCGCCCGGTGTTCAGCCTGACGCCGGCAGCCGGCACGCTCGATGCCGTGGTCTCGTCCGAGCTGATGGAGACGGTGCGGCAGATCGGCCACGGCATGGCCAGCGCCGAGCGCACCTGCGTCATCACCTCCACCGGCCGCAGCCTCACCACCGCCGAACGCATGGTGCCCGGCGACGGGCGCGTCGACACCGAGCGCCTGCTGGAGGTGGTGCGCCACTTCAGCCGCGAGCACCATCTGCTCGACATGGGGGCGCTGGCACGCAGCCACGGCACCATCGTCAGCAGCGTGATGCTGGGCGCCATCGCGAGCAGCGGCCTGCTGCCCTTCGGCCGCGAAAGCTTCGAGGCCGCGATCCGCGGGCCGGAAGCGACCCCGGGCGGCACCACCCAGGCCAGCCTACGCGGCTTCGCGGCCGCTTTCGACGCCGTCGCGGCGGCGCGCGCACAGGCGGCGATGGTCGAGCGTTTGCTATCGAAAGAAGAGCGCGCCGCGCCCGCCCCACGGGCGCTGCAGGCCGATCTGGCCCGCAAATTTCCGGCCGCCGTGCACGAGATGCTGGCGCTGGGCCACGCCCGCGTCCTCGACTACCAGGACGCCGCCTATGCGCAGTTGTACGTCGACCGGCTGGCGCGCGTGATGCAGGCCGAGCAGGCGGACGACCCGGCCGGCGAGAAGGGCCACGCGATCACGCGCGAGATGGCGCGCTGGCTCGCGCTGTGGATGGCCTTCGACGACATCGTGCGCGTGGCCGCGCTGAAGGCTCGCGCCAGCCGCGCCGAACGCGTGCGCACCGAGGTGAAGGCCGGCGACGAGGACCTGCTGCGCGTGTACGACCACTTCAAGCCCGGCGTGCCCGAGTTCGCCGCCCTGCTCCCACCTGCCCTGGCGCAGCGCCTCAGCGCGTGGGACGCAGGCCGGCAACGCCGCGGCCTGCAGCCGTGGGCCATGCCGCTCAAGGTGGGCAGTCATTCGGTGCTGGGCATGGCGGCGCTGCGCACGCTGGCCTCGCTCAAGGGCCTGCGCCGGCGCGGCAGCCGTTTCGCCGAGGAGCAGGCGTTGATCGAACGGTGGCTCGCTGCGGTGGAATCGGGCACGCGCGAAGGCTGGGCGCTGGGCCACGAGCTCGCGCTGTGCGGCCGGCTGATCAAGGGCTACGGCAGCACCAACGAGCGCGGCAAGACGAACCTGCTGCACATCGTCGACCACCTGGCGCGCAGCCCCGGCCGCACGCCGGACGAGCGGGCAGCCGCCGTCGCCGCCGCGCGCACCGCCGCCCTGGCCGACGAGGCCGGCACCGCGCTCGACGCCACGCTGCGCCAGCACGGCGCGCCGCCGCGCCCGGTGCGCGAGCAGCCGATCCGCTGGATGCGCCGGCCGCCCGCGACGCGGCCGTCCTGAAGCGCTTCCACACAAAAACCCTACGGAGACACAAGACAATGACACGCCCCGCTTCCCCTCTTCTCTCGCGCCGCGGCTTCGCCTGGAGCACCGCCGGGCTGCTCGCCGCCGCGCTCGCGCTGCCGCTGCCCGCTGCGGCCCAGGCCTGGCCCGACAAGCCGATCAAGGTGGTCGTCAACTTCCCGCCGGGCGGCGCGGCCGACCAGCTGGCACGCCTGATCGGCCAGCCCCTGTCGGAGGCGCTGCACCAGCCGGTGGTGATCGAGAACCGCGGTGGCGCCAACGGCAACATCGGCGGCGAAACCGTGGCACGCTCCGCGCCCGACGGCTACACGCTGCTGATGAGCAGCGGCGGCATGGTCTCGGTCAACCCGCACCTCTACCAGAAGATGCCCTTCGACCCCGCCAAGGACCTGGTGCCCGTGGCCGCCGCGGCGCGCGTGCTGGTCTTCCTGGTCGAGCGGCCGGAACTGCCGCCGAAGAACATCCAGGAGTTCATCGCCTACCTCAAGGCGCGGCCTGGCAAGCTCTCGTACGGCTCGCCGGGCGTGGGCAGCTCGCCGCACCTGGCGGGCGAGATGTTCAAGTCGCAGACCGGCACCTTCGCCACGCACGTGCCGTACCGCGGCGCCGCGCCCGCGCTGCAGGACCTGCTGGCCGGGCAGATCGACTTCTACTTCGACCCCGGCATCGCGCTGCAGCAGGTCAAGGCCGGCAAGCTCCGGCTGCTGGCGGTGGGCAGCCCGAAGCGCTCGCCCCTCTTCCCCGACGTGCCGACGCTGGACGAGGCGGGGCTCAAGGGCTTCGACGCCGACACCGTGTTCGGCTTCTATGCGCCGGCCGGCACCCCGCAGCCGGTGATCGCGAAGCTCAACACCGAGATCAACAAGGTGCTGGCGATGCCCGCGGTGCGCGAGCGCATCGCGCAGCTCGGCGGCGAGGCGGCGCCGGGCACGCCGGCGGCCTTCCACGACAAGGCGATGGCCGACTCGCAGCGCTTCGGGGCCGTCATCCGGGAGCGTGGCATTCGGGCGGACTAAGCTCTGCGCATGAGCAAGGAAATCATCTACACCGCCCGTGTCGAATTCGGCGACTGCGACCCGGCCGGCATCGTCTGGTACCCCAACTTCTTCGGCTGGATGGACGCGGCCTCGCGCCACTTCTTCGCCGAATGCGGCGTGCCGCGCTGGGAGGAAACGACCAGGACACTGGGCGTGATCGGCACGCCGCTGGTCGACACGAAGTCGCGCTTCGTCAACACCGCCAGCTACGGCGACACGCTGCACATCGCCGTGACGGTGCGCGAGTGGCGCGACAAGAGCTTCGTGCAGAGCTACCGCGTCACGCGCGACGACCCGCAGGGCCAGACCCTGATCCTCGAGGCGGAGGACGTGCGCATCTTCGGCGGCAAGCGGCCTACGGCCGCCTGCGCGCGCTGCCGATCCCGCCCGAGATCCGCGCGCTCTGCGAGTAAGGCCGGAGCAGCCTAAAGTCGGGTCCCACCGAACACCACAAGAAGACTCCACATGCCTCTCGAACTCTGGCTCGCCTTCGTCGCCGCCTCGGCGGTGATGCTCATCATCCCCGGCCCCACGATCCTCACCGTCATCAGCTACTCGATGGCGCACGGCCGCAAGGCGAACGTGCCGCTGGTCGCGGCCGTGGCGCTGGGCGACTCGACGGCGCTGGTGCTCTCGCTGCTGGGGCTGGGCGCACTGCTGGCCACCTCGGCCTTCTGGTTCACGCTCGTCAAGTGGGTGGGCGGCGCGTACCTGATCTTCCTGGGCATCAAGCTGCTGCGTGCCGGCGCGGCGCCGGCGGCGCAGCTCGCGGCACCGGCCGTGCCGCAGTCGCGCTGGCGCCTGTTCTTCAACACCTGGCTGGTGACGGCGCTGAACCCCAAGGGCATCGTGTTCTTCGTCGCTTTCCTGCCGCAGTTCATTTCGCCCACGGCCGAGGTCACGCGCCAGCTGTGGGTGCTGGCCGTCACCTTCGTGGCGCTGGCGACGCTCAATGCCACGCTGTATGCCGTGTTCGCGGCCTCGGCCCGCAAGCTGCTCAGCTCGCCGCGGGCACAGCGGCGCTTCCATCTCCGGGTGGTTCGCTGCTGTCGGCGGCCGGTCTGTGGGCACTGATGGCGCGGCGGCCCGCCTGAAACCATCGTTTCAAGAAAAAGAGGCTGCAGCGCCCGTCCTTGCTGCGCCGACAGCTATTCAATAAACAGCTCTCATGCCACCGAACGAAGGCGCGCCACCAGCGCGTCGACACCCAGCGCGATAAGGTCGAATGCATGGCGGAAGTCGGCCTCGCCGCCGTACCAGGGGTCGGGCACGTCCTCGCCTTCGTGGCCGGGCACGCCGTCCATCAGCAGCAGCACGCGGTCGGCCGCACCGGGCGGAGCGATGCGGCGCAGGGCGGCGCAGTGCGCACCGGTCATGCCGACGAGCCAGTCGAAGCGCGCGAAGTCCTCGCGCCGCACCTGGCGCGCGCAGTGGGCATGCATCGGCACACCGCGCCGGCGCAGTTCCGCCGCCGCCCGGCGGTCGAAGGGGTTGCCGCGCTCCTCGTCGGAGATGGCGGCGCTGTCGACCTCGACCGTCCAGTCCAGGGCCTGCGCCCGGTGCACGAGCAGCGCGTGCGCGGTCGGCGAACGGCAGATGTTGCCGGTGCAGATGAAAAGGACGGCGGGTGGTCGCATGGGCAGGCGGGCGCGGTGAATGGGGTGACTTCGTGTCCGCCCTGCGGCGGTAGGCCGGCGCAGGAAAGGACCGGTGCGTTTCTACCGCATGTCTCGACCCTTCGGTGCGCACCGGGCCGACCCCGCCACAACGCTACGATCGGCCGATTCGCCACGACCTGCCATGACCGCACGCTCCCCCACGCCGCCGACGAACCTGTCGCTGCGCCCCATCGCCCGGATGCTCCTGCTGACACAGTTCGTGGCCCTGGTGCTGGTGGCGACAGGCGGCGCGCTCCTGGTGCTGGTGGCGGACAGATTCCAGTCGGCGAGCCTGTGGGTGCAGCGCACCGACGAAGTGCTGGACGCGATTGCGGACGTGCGCACCGAGGTGCTGCGCGGCAGCCTGGCGCTGCGCAACTACGCCATTTCGCCCGACACGATGTATCTGGCCCGCGTCCGTGCATCGGCCCAGGCCGCGACCGAAGCCGCCGACCGGCTCGCCGCGCTCGTGCAGAGGAGCGGCAGCCAGGTCGAGAGGGTGGTGGCCATCCGCGCCGAAATAGCGGAGATCGTGGGTTGGATGAACAGCAGCGCCGTCATCGCCGAGCGCGACGGGCAGGCCGCGTACCTGGCGAGCCTCAGGCCGCGGGTGGAGCAGGATTCCGCGAAGGCCCTGCGCGAACGTCTCAGCGACATGGAGAACGAGCAGCGGCTGCTGCTGCAGGCACGAAGCGACGAGCGGGCGACGGAGTACCGCCGGCTGGTCATCGGCGCGTGCCTGGTGGGCGCGGCCTTCGCTGCGTTCCTGATCTGGAGCATCACGTACACCTCGCTCCTGCTTCGGCGCAGCAAGGCCAGCATCCAGGGGCTGAAGGAGTCGGCCGACCTGGACCCGCTCACCGGACTGCTCAACCGCCGGGCGCTCGATGAGAAGTTCGTGAAGTACCGGAAGTCGCCCCTGGCGGTCGTCGCCTTCGATTTCGACGACTTCAAGCCGATCAACGATGCCTACGGGCACGAGGCGGGCGACGAAGTCCTGCGGACCATCGCCGGGCGGCTGCGGCGCGAATGCCGGGACGACGACCTGATCGCCCGCGTCGGCGGCGACGAGTTCGTAATCGTCCTGGTCAACGTGAGCGACGACCACACGGCCCGGCGCGTCTGCCGTCGACTCAAGCAGGTGATCGGCGAGCCCATCGAGCTCAAGGCCGCGCGGGTGCAGATCGGCGCGTCGATGGGCTTCGAGCTTTCGCCGGGCGGGGTGATGCTCAAGGATCTGCTCGCCAGGGCGGACGCCGCCTCGTACGGCGAGAAGTTCAGGCGCAAGTCCAGGCCGCTGTCGCTGGCGCGCCGCTGAGCCTTGGCGCCTCGCTCACGGCCTCACAGTCCGCGCTGCACCATGTCGAGCAGGCGCTGGCCCAGCGCGTCCAGCTGCGCCTCGTCCAGGCCGCGCAGCGGCCCGTCGATGGCCATCATGGCCATGCCGTGCACGGCCGACCAGGCCAGGTATTCGGCACCGGGCCGGCGTTCGGGCGGCATCGCGCCGGCTTCGACCAGGCGGTCCAGCGCGGTGCCGAGCAGCTCGAAGGGGTTGAGCCCGCTGGCGCCGGCCCTGGCGGGATCGCGCGCGCCGGCCGGCGGCGCGGCGGTGGCGAAGGCGGTGCGGAACAGACCGGTCTCGCGACGGGCGAAGCGCAGGTAGCCGGTGCCCACGGCGCGCACCGCCGCCTGCGCGGAGGCCACGGCATCGCCGCTCGACGCGCTGCCGCGCACGCTGGCGCGTGGCAGGTCGGCACCGGCGGCACGCCACGCCTCTTCCATCGCACGCGCGGCCGCGGCCAGCGCCGCCGATCGCACCGCGTCGAGCAGCGCGTCGCGGCTGCCGAAGTGGCGGTACGCGGCATTGGGCACCACGCCCGCGCGGCGCGTGGCCTCGCGCAGCACCACGGCGTCGGGGCCGCCTTCGCGTGCGAGGTCGATGCCCGCCTCCAGCAGCGCGCGGCGCAGGTCGCCGTGGCGGTAGGTGCTGCGCGGCGGGGGGGACGGGCGGGCGGCGTCGAGGCTCACGGCAGGATCGATGTGGACGGCGTCCAATTATGCGTTCGAATCGGCGATCTCGAAGGAAAAAGGCCTCCAGCGCCCGCCGCGCTTGCGTAGGGCGCTACAAGATCAGTAGCGCGCGAAAGTCGTTCACGTTGGTGTGCGTGGGCCCGGTCACGACCAGGTCGCCCAGGGCGTCGAAGTAGCCGTAGGCGTCGTTGCGGTCCATGAAGGCGGCGAGCTTGTGCCCGGCGGCTTCGGCGCGGGCCAGCGTGTCGGGCGTGACGAGGGCGCCCGCGTTGTCCTCCACGCCGTCGATGCCGTCGGTGTCGGCCGCCAGCGCCCACACGCCGGGCTGGCCCATCAGCGCGCCGGCCAGGCCCATGCAGAACTCGCCTGCACGTCCGCCGCGCCCTTTGGGCGTGCCCGGCGGGCGCTGGCGGATGGTGACAGTGGTCTCGCCGCCCGACAGGATCACGCACGGCCGCGCGAAGGGCGCGCCGCGCTGCGCCACGGCGCGGGCCAGCGCGCCGTGCACCTTGCCGACCTCGCGCGACTCGCCTTCCATCTCGTCGCTGAGGATGTGTGCGGCGATGCCCGCCGCGCGCGCCGCTTCGGCCGCCGCCTCGAGCGACTGCTGCGGCGTGGCGATGAGGTGGGTCACGTGGCCGGCGAAGACGGCGTCGCCCGGCTTGGGCGTTTCCAGCGCGCCGCTTTCAAGTGCGGCGCGCACGGTGGGCGGCACCTCGATGCGGTAGCGCGCCAGGATGGCCAGCGCGTCTGCGCAGGTGCTGGCGTCGGGCACGGTGGGGCCACTGGCGATGATGGCCGGGTCGTCGCCCGGCACGTCGCTGATGGTGAGCGTGACCACCTGCGCCGGCGCGCAGGCCGCCGCGAGCCGCCCGCCCTTGATCCGCGAGAGGTGCTTGCGCACGCAGTTCATCTCGCCGATGTGAGCACCCGACTCGAGCAGTTCCCGGTTGATGCGCTGCTTGTCGGCCAACGTGAGACCTTCGGCCGGGAGCGTGAGCAGGGCCGACCCGCCACCGGAGATGAGGCACAGCACCAGGTCGTCGGCCGTGAGGCTTTGGGTCAGCGCGAGCATGCGCTCGGCGGCGCGCTGGCCCGCTTCGTCGGGCACGGGGTGTGCGGCCTCGACGACCTCGATGCGCTGCTTCAGCCCTTCGGGCCGCGGCGGGATGTGCTCGTAGCGCGTTACCACCAGGCCTTCGAGCGGCGCATCGGCCGGCCACAGCGCTTCGAGCGCCTGTGCCATCGATCCGCCCGCCTTGCCCGCGCCCAGCACCAGCGTGCGGCCCTTGGGCGGCCGGGGCAGGAAGGCGCCCATGTTGTCCAGCGGCAGCGCGCGCGTGACGGCGGCGCGGTAGAGGTGTTCGAGGAAGCCGCGCGGGTTCTCACAGGAAAACGCCGGGCCGCTCCGCGCATTTTTGCTCCCCTCAGGGGACGGACTTGGCACGGCCGAGTCCTGGGGGCTCGCGTTTGGCTTGGGAGCGGCAGCGTTCGATGCCATCATGGTCGGGTCTCCGTTTTCGTTCGACAACAAGAAAAGGCTTTGCTCAATGACGACCTTGCTGATCCACAACGCCGACTGCGTGGCCACCTTCGACGACGACCGGCGCGAACTGCGCGGTGCCTCGGTACTGGTGGACGGGCATCGCATCGCGGCCATCGGCCCGGCGGCGGATCTTCCCGCCGAGGCCGACGAGGTGATCGATGCGCGCGGCCACCTGGTCATGCCGGGCATGGTCAACACGCATCATCACATGTATCAATCGCTGACCCGGGCGATCCCCGCCACGCAGGACGCCGAGCTCTTCGGCTGGCTGCGCGGGCTGTACCCGATCTGGGCCGGGCTGACGCCCGAGATGGTGCAGGTGTCGACGCAGGTGGCGATGGCCGAACTGCTGCTCTCGGGCTGCACCACCAGCAGCGACCACCTCTACATCTACCCCAACGGCATCAACCTGGAGGACAGCATCGAGGCCGCGCAGCGCATCGGCATGCGCTTCACCGCATCGCGCGGCAGCATGAGCCTGGGCGAATCGCAGGGCGGCCTGCCGCCCGATCGCGTGGTCGAGAAGGAAGACGCCATCCTGGCCGAGACGCAGCGCCTCATCGAGCGCTGGCACGACCGAGCCCACGGTGCGATGGTGAACGTGGCGGTGGCGCCGTGCTCGCCCTTCTCGGTGAGCCGCGACCTGATGCGCGAATCGGCGCGGCTCGCGCGGGCCTATGGCGTGCGCCTGCACACCCACCTGGCCGAGAACGACCACGACATCGCCTACACGCGCGAGAAGTTCGACTGCACGCCGGCCGAATACGCGCAGGACCTGGGCTGGCTCGGCGAGGACGTGTGGCACGCGCACTGCGTGAAGCTCGACGCGCCGGGCCTCGGCCTTTTTGCGCGCACGCGCACCGGCGTGGCACACTGCCCCTGCAGCAACATGCGGCTGGCCTCGGGCATCGCGCCGCTGCGGCAGATGCTCGACGCCGGCGTGCCCGTGGGCCTGGGCGTGGACGGCAGCGCGAGCAACGACGGCGCGCACATGGTGGGCGAGGCGCGGCAGGCGCTGCTGCTGGCGCGGGTGCGGCGCTCGCTGGACTCCTTCGGGTGCGACCACGGCCCGGCCGAGATGACCGCGCGCAACGTGCTCGAGGTGGCCACCCGCGGCGGTGCCGAGGTGCTGGGCCGCAGCGACATCGGCCACCTTGCCCCCGGCATGTGCGCCGACCTGGCGCTCTTCGACCTGCGCACCCTCGCCTTCGCCGGCGGCGCGGTGCACGACCCGGTGGCCAGCCTGCTGCTGTGCGCGAGTCCGCAGGCCGCCTGCACGGTGGTCAACGGACGGGTGGTGGTGCGCGAGGGGCGCCTGGCCACCGTCGAGCTGGAGCCGCTGGTCGAGCGTCACAACCGGCTCGCGGTGGAACTGGCGGAAGCCGCGCGCTGAATGCCTGATGTCCGGCCGCGGCGGCGGCCGGACATCAGTTCGTCTTGGCGCCGCCGTTGAACCACTTGCCGACCAGCGCGCGCTCGGCATCGGTCATGCCCGTGGCGTTGTTCATCGGCATGATCTTCGTCACGACCACCTGCTGGTAGACGGCCTGTGCGTGCGCGGCCACTTGGTCGGGCGAATCGAGGCGCACGTTCTTCATCTGCACGGCGGCGCCGTGGCACATGTAGCAGCGCTGCTCCAGCACCTTCTGGACTTCGGCATAGGACACCGGTGCGGCAGCGGCCGACGGCGCGGGCGCCGCCACCGGCTCGGGCTTCATCCACACGATGGTCAGGCCCAGCACCGCGATGCCGAAGAGCGCGTAGGGCAGCGGATTGCGCGCATTGCCCAGCTTGAAGCGATGCCGCACCACGAAGAACTGCCGGATCGCCGCGCCGCCGAGCATGATCAGCAGCAGCACGATCCAGTTGTACTTGTGCGTGTAGGTGAAGCTGTAGTGGTTGCTCAGCATCGCGAACAGCACCGGCAGCGTGAAGTAGGTGTTGTGCACGCTGCGCTGCTTGCCGCGCTGGCCGTGCACCGGATCGACCGGCTTGCCCTCGCGCAGCGCCGCCACGTTCTTGCGCTGGCCCGGGATGATCCAGAAGAACACGTTGGCGCTCATGGTCGTCGCCATCATGGCGCCCACCAGCAGGAAGGCCGCGCGGCCGGCGAACCACTGGCAGGCCAGCCAGGTGGCGAAGGCGATGAAGAGCGCGACCAGCACGCCGACGATGGTGTCGCCGTTCTTGCGGCGCCCGAAGATCTGGCAGATGCCGTCGTACACCATCCAGAACACGACGAAGAAGGCCAGCGCCACGCCGATGGCGGCCCCGGGCTGCCAGTCCATCTTGGACTTGTCGATCAGGTAGGTGCTCGCGTTCCACAGATAGGACATCGTGAACAGCGTGAAGCCCGAGATCCAGGTGGAGTAGCTCTCCCAGTACGACCAGTGCAGGTGGTCGGGCAGCTTCTTCGGGGCCAGCAGGTACTTCTGCATGTTGTAGAAGCCGCCGCCGTGCACGGCCCACTGCTCGCCGCCCACGCCCTTGTCGAGCGATTCCTGGTCCTGCGGCTTCTCGAGGCTGTTGTCCAGCATCACGAAGTAGAAGGACGCGCCGATCCATGCGATCGCGGTGATGACGTGGACCCAGCGCAGCAGCAGGTTGGCCCAGTCGAGGTAATAGCTTTCCATCGCTCAACCCTCGCGGCGCGCCATGGCGCCGCATTCCGGCCTGCTCACCACCGCGGGCTCTGTGAGCAGAGAAAGGGCCGCGAACGTCGGCATCGTGGGGATGCATCGCGCTCCGCTGCGGCGTGTTGTGGACTGGAGTGTATACAGTTTGGTCGCTTGCATCGTGTTTTTTTCGCTCGGCGCCCTGCTGTGGGAAACCCTAGGTCCGTCCGTGAATTTGCAATAACTGTGCCGCCACCGCGACGGCGATCACCTCGGGCTCCTTGCCGGTGATGCCCGGCACGCCGATGGGGCAGGTGATGCGGCCCATCTCCGCCGCGGTGAAGCCGCGCGCCTCCAGCCGGTGGCGGAAGGTGGCCCACTTGGTCTTGCTGCCGATGAGCCCGACGTAGGGCAGGTCGTCGCGCTCGCGCAGCCGCTTGAGGCAGGCGATGACGATGTCCAGGTCCTCGGCGTGGCTGAAGCTCATGATGAGCACGTGCGAGCCGGCCGGCAGGGCGGCGACCGCATCCTGCACCGGCTCGCTGTGCTCGGTATGGACCTGGGCGGGCAGTGCGGCAGGGAACACGCCGTCGCGGCTGTCGATCCAGCGCACGGCATAGGGCAGCGTGGACAGCAGCCGTGCGATGGCCACGCCCACGTGGCCGCCGCCGAAGAGCGCCACCGGCCGCAGGTGCTCGGTGAGTTCGCGGCGCAGGGCCTCGATGTCGCCGGCGCCGATGCGCCGGAAACCGAGGAACACCACGCCGCCGCAGCACTGGCCCAGGCTTGGGCCGAGGGGATAGCGGCGCACGTCGCCGTGCCGCGGCGCAGGGCCGCGGCCCTCGAGCATGTCGCGCGCCTCCCGGATCGCCTGGAACTCGAGCTGGCCGCCGCCGATGGTGGCCGTGAGCGCATCGGCCCAGACCGCCATCCAGGTGCCGGCCTCGCGCGGCACCGAGCCTTGCGTGGCGGTGACGCGGATCAGCACGCCTTTGTCGCCTCGGGCGAGGCGGTCCAGAAGTTCGTCGACGGCGCCGGTCATGAGGGATGAAACGCCCGGTTGCGGGGCCGGGCAGCACCCACGGTATAACGCCGGCCATGCCTTCGCACACTCTCCCCCGTTCGCCCCTGTCCGGCCCGCCCCGCCGCCTGCTGCTGGCAACCGGCGCCTCGCTGTCCCTGGCCGCGGCCCTGTCGCTGTCCGGCTGCGGCACGCCCAGTCCCAGCGCAGGGGCGGCCAGCAGCTCGGAAGCCCGTGCCTACCGCCCGCAGGCGGCCCGCGTCATCTACGAACGCTACCCCGGCCGCATCTACACCGGCAAGCTGCCGCCGCTGCTCTATGCGGTGGGTACGCTGCAGGTCGACCTCGACGGCAACGGCCGCGTGCTGGCGCTGCGTTGGCTGCGGGCGCCCCGGCATGCGCCGGAGGTGGTGGCCGAGATCGAACGCATGGTGCGCGCGTCCGCGCCCTACCCCGCCCCACCGCGCGGCCAGCGGATCACCTGGACCGACACCTGGCTGTGGGACGAGAGCGGGCGTTTCCAGCTCGATACGCTGACCGAGGGGCAGCTGCAGGGCTGAGCGGCCGCTATCGAAAGAATAGCTGCCCGTGCCCGCACGACGGGCGCCTGAGCCCGATTCCTTCATGCGAACTGCTGCGTGCCGCGGCTCGTCATGACCCGCGGTAGGTGGAATAGCTCCACGGGCTCACCAGCAGGGGCACGTGGTAGTGCTGGTCGGTGTGCGCCACGCCGAAGTCCAACGCCACCCGGTTCAGGAAGTTGGGCTGCGGCAGCTCGACGCCGCGCGCCTTGAAATAACCCGCGACATCGAACACCAGCCGGTAGGTGCCGACCTTGAGCGTGCTGTTGTCGTACAGCGGCGCATCGCTGCGCCCGTCGTGGTTCAGCGTGAAGCGACGCACCAGCGTGGCCGACTCGCCCTCGGTGGTGTAGAGCGCGACGTCCATGCCCGCCGCGGGGCAGCCGTGCATCGTGTCCAGTACGTGGGTGCTCAGGCCCATGGGGCGACTCCTTGGTGGCTGAAGATTCGATGATGAGGTTCGGTCGACAAAAGTGTATACAGATTTGCCGTGCAGCACTATCATGCCCCGCATGGAGCCGACCACGACCCGCGCGATCGTCGATGCCCTGACCAAGGCCATTGTGGAGCACCGGCTGCAGCCGGGGAGCAAGCTCGCCGAGCAGAAGCTGGCCGACCACTTCGGCGTCTCGCGCACGCTGGTGCGCCAGGCGCTGTTCCAGCTGTCGCAGAACCGGCTGATCCGCCTGGAGCCTGCCCGCGGCGCCTTCGTGGCCGCGCCGGCGGTCGACGAGGCGCGCCAGGTCTTCGCGGTGCGCCGCATGCTCGAGGCCGCGATGACGCGCGAATTCGTGCGCACCGTGACGCCCGCCAAGATCAAGGCGCTCAAGGAGCACGTCGCGCTCGAGAAATCCGCCGTGGCCGGCGAGGACGTCTCCGGCCGCACCGAACTGCTCGGCGACTTCCACGTGCGCATGGCCGAACTGATGGGCAACCAGGTGCTGGCGCAGATGCTGGGCGAGCTGATCTCGCGCTGCGCCCTCATCACGCTGATGTACCAGAGCTCCAGCGCCGCCGAGCACTCCAACGACGAGCACGCCGACATCGTCAAGGCCCTGGCTGCCAAGGACGAGGAACGCGCCGTGCGCCTGATGACCGATCACCTGCTGAACGTCGAGGCCAACCTGACCTTCGACCGCAAGGTGCCGACGAGCGACGTATCGCTCGCCCTCTCCTGACCCGACTTCGAGAAAGCCGATCGACATGAGTGAAGACACCCCCAACACGCCCTACCCGCGCGACATGGTCGGCTACGGCCGCGACGTGCCGCATGCCCAGTGGCCCGGCCGCGCGAAGATCGCGGTGAACTTCGTCCTCAACTACGAGGAAGGCGGCGAGAACAGCCCGCTGCACGGCGATGCGGCCACCGAGACCTTCCTGTCGGAAATGGTCACGGCCGCGGCCTACGAGAACCGCCACATGACCATGGAGTCGATGTACGAGTACGGCTCGCGCGCCGGCGTGTGGCGCATCCTGCGCGAGTTCGAGAAGCGCGGCCTGCCGATGACCATCTTCGCGGTGGGCATGGCGGTGCAGCGCTACCCCGAGCTGCTGCAGGTGTTCGTGAAGAACGGCTACGAGATCGCCAACCACGGCCTGCGCTGGATCCACTACCAGAACATCCCCGAGAGCTACGAGCGCCGCCACATGGAGCTGGCGACGCACGTGTTGCGCGACATGACCGGCGGCCAGTGGCCGCAGGGCTGGTACACCGGCCGCGACAGCCCCAACACCCGCCGCCTGGTGGTGGACCGCGGCGACTACGAATACGACAGCGACTACTACGGCGACGACCTGCCCTTCTGGACGGAAGTCACCAAGACCGATGGCAGCGTCGCGCCGCACCTGGTGGTGCCCTACTCGCTCGACTGCAACGACATGCGCTTCGTGCAGGCGCAGGGTTTCAACACCGGCGAGCACTTCTTCACCTACCTGCGCGACAGCTTCGATGCGCTCTACGCCGAAGGCGAGGACGCACCCAAGATGATGAGCATCGGCATGCACTGTCGCCTGCTGGGCAAGCCGGGCCGCATCGGCGCGCTGCAGCGCTTCCTGGACCACATCCAGAAGCACGAGCGCGTGTGGATCTGCCGCCGCATCGACATCGCGCAGCACTGGAAAAAGGTGCACCCGTACCAGCCGAAGGCCTGACATGCCCATCACCATCGAACAACTCAACGCCGCCAGCGCGGCCGAGGCGGTCGCGCTGCTCGACGGCATCTACGAGCACTCGCCGTGGGTGGCCGAGAAGGCGCTCGCCGCGCGCCCCTTCCGCTCGCTGCAGCATCTCAAGCATGCGATGGCGCAGGCCGTGTCCACCGCCACGGCCGAGCAGCAGCTGACGCTGATCCGCATGCACCCCGAACTCGCGGGCAAGCAGATGGAGGCCAACACGCTCACGGCCGAGTCGACCAACGAACAGGGCAAGGCGGGCCTGACGAACTGCACGGCCGAGGAGCTGGCGCACATCCGCGCGCTCAACCAGGCCTACGGCGAGAAGTTCGGCTTCCCCTTCATCCTGGCGGTGCGCGGTCCCCGCGGCACGGGCCTCATGAAGAAGGAGATCATCGCCACCTTCGAGCGCCGGCTGCACCACCATCCCGACTTCGAGCGCGCCGAGTCGCTGCGCAACATCCACCGCATCGCCGAGATCCGGCTGAACGACAAGTTCGGCGTCTCGCCCGACCTGGGCAACGTGGTGTGGGACTGGCAGGAGGCGCTGTCGGTGCACACCGACCCGGGCTACGCCGAACTGGGCCAGCTCACCGTCACCTACCTCACCGACGCGCACCGCGCCGCGGCCGCGCAGATCGCGGCCGACATGCGCGCCTGCGGCTTCGACACGGTGGAGGTCGATGCCGTCGGCAACGTGGTGGGCCGCTATGAAGCGTCCACCCCCAACGCGAAGACCCTTCTGACCGGCAGCCACTACGACACCGTGCGCAACGGCGGCAAGTACGACGGCCGCCTGGGCATCTTCGTGCCGATGGCCTGCGTGCGCGAGCTCAAGCGCCAGAACCGGCGCCTGCCCTTCGCCTTCGAGGTGGTGGGCTTCGCCGAGGAGGAAGGCCAGCGCTACAAGGCGACCTTCCTGGGCTCGGGTGCGCTCATCGGCCACTTCAACCCGGCCTGGCTGGACCAGCAGGACGCCGACGGCGTGACCATGCGCGAAGCGATGGCCCGCGCGGGACTGAAACCGGAAGAGATCGCGAAGATCCAGCGCGATCCGTCGAAGTACCTGGGCTTCGTCGAAGTGCACATCGAGCAGGGCCCGGTGCTCAACGAGCTCGACATCCCGCTGGGCATCGTCACCTCCATCAACGGCAGCGTGCGCTTCGTCGGCGAGGTGATCGGCATGGCGAGCCACGCCGGCACCACGCCCATGGACCGCCGGCGCGACGCCGCCTGCGCCGTGGCCGAGCTGATCCTCTTCGCCGAGGCCCGCGCCGGCAAGGACAGCGACTCGGTCGCTACCGTCGGCATGCTGCAGGTGCCCAACGGCTCGATCAACGTGGTGCCCGGAAACTGCAGGTTCAGCCTGGACATCCGCGCGCCGAACGATGCGCAGCGCGACGCCGTGGTGACCGACGTGCTGGCGGCCCTCGCCGACATCTGCGCACGCCGCGGCGTGCGCTACACGCTCGAGGAGACGATGCGCGCCAGCGCCGCACCGAGCGACCCGGCCTGGCAGCGGCGCTGGGAGCAGGCGGTCGATGCCCTGGGCGTGCCGCTCTTTCGCATGCCCAGCGGCGCCGGCCACGATGCGATGAAACTGCACGAGGTGATGCCGCAGGCCATGCTCTTCGTGCGCGGCATCAACTCCGGCATCAGCCACAACCCGCTCGAGATGAGCACCAACGACGACATGCAGCTCGCCGTGCAAGCCTTCCAGCGCCTGCTGGACAACCTGGCGGAAGAACAGACCCCATGACGGATTACGCCAAGCTCGACGCCTGGATCGACGCCCACTTCGACGAGGAAGTCGCCTTCCTGCAGGAGATGGTGCGCGTGCCCACCGACACGCCGCCCGGCAACAACGCGCCGCACGCCGAGCGCACGGCCGAACTGATCGCCGCCTGGGGTTTCGACGCCGAGAAGCACGCCGTGCCGGCCCAGGAGGTGAAGGACTACGGCCTCAAGTCGATCACCAACCTGATCGTGCGCCGCAAGTACGGTGACGCCGGCCGCACGGTGGCCCTGAACGCCCACGGCGACGTGGTGCCGCCCGGCGAAGGCTGGACGCACGACCCCTACGGTGGCGAGATCGAGAACGGCCAGCTCTTCGGCCGCGCCGCCGCGGTGAGCAAGAGCGACTTCGCGAGCTTCAGCTTCGCGGTGCGCGCGCTCGAGGCCGTGGCCAGGCCGACCCGGGGCAGCGTGGAACTGCACTTCACCTACGACGAGGAATTCGGCGGCCTGCTCGGCCCGGGCTGGCTGCTGAAGCAGGGGCTGACGAAGCCCGACCTGATGATCGCCGCCGGCTTCAGCTACGAGGTGGTGACGGCCCACAACGGCTGCCTGCAGATGGAAGTGACGGTGCACGGCAAGATGGCGCACGCCGCCATCCCGGCCACCGGTGTCGACGCGCTGCAGGGCGCGGTGCACATCCTCAACGCCCTGTACGCGCAGAACGCGCGCTACCAGCAGGTGACGTCGAAGGTCGAGGGCATCACGCACCCCTACCTCAACGTGGGCCGCATCGAGGGCGGCACCAACACCAACGTGGTGCCCGGCAAGGTCATGTTCAAGCTCGATCGCCGCATGATCCCCGAGGAGAACCCGGCCGAGGTCGAGGCCGACATCCGCGACGTGATCGCGAAGGCGGCGGCGGAATTCACCACGCCCGCCGGCGGCATCACGGTCGACGTCAAGCGTCTGCTGCTGGCGAATTCGATGAAGCCCCTGCCCGGCAACCGGCCGCTGGTCGAGGCCATCCAGAAGCACGGCGCCGAGCTCTTCGGCCAGCCCATTGCGGCCATGGGCACGCCGCTGTACACCGACGTGCGGCTGTACGGCGAGGCCGGCATCCCCGGCGTGATCTACGGCGCCGGTCCGCGCACCGTGCTCGAGTCGCACGCCAAGCGCAACGACGAGCGCATCGACCTCGAGGACCTGCGACGCGCCACCAAGGTGATCGCCCGCACGCTGGCCGACCTGCTGGCCTGAGGACTTTTCCGGCCTTCCCGGCCGAAGTGCAATCGGGCTGCAGCGCCCGCCAGCCGGGCGCTGTGACCGAATTCGTCACGTCCGTTACCAATTCGTGGAACAGAGTCGGCGCCGCGCCGCCGTGGTGCGGTGTCGCCGCGTCGGCATGGCGGTGCGGCCGGGCCGGCGCGCCGGCCACGGGCGGGCGCGCCAAACATCCATAGCCGCAGAATTTTCTGCAAGACGCCGCGGCGGCAGGCAAAGACAGTACGGGCCTTCCCGCGCCCCGGCCGGGCGCGCGGCCGGCACGGATCGAGCAGCGCGCACCGGGCAGGCGCTTGTTGTGCCACCGAGGAACCGCCATGCCCTCTTCCACGCCCGAACCCACCGTCATCCTCGTCCACGGCGCCTGGGCCGACGCCTCCAGCTGGGCCCGGGTGATCCCGCTTCTGCAGCGTGCCGGCGTCGCCGTGAAGGCGGTGCAGAACCCCACGACCTCCCTCGCGGCCGACGTCGCGGCCACCCGCCACGCGCTCGAGCAGGTGAGCGGGCCGGTGGTGCTGGCCGGCCACAGCTGGGGCGGCACCGTCATCACCGAGGCGGGCAACGACCCGGAGGTGAAGGCGCTGGTCTACGTCGCGGCGTTCGCGCCGGACGTGGGCGAATCCACGGGCGACCAGGTCGCGGCCCATCCCGCGCCGCCCGGGCTGTCGACCGTGTCGGCCGACACGACGGGCAGCCTGGTCATGAGCGTCGAGGGCTTCCTGCACAACGTGGCGCAGGACCTGCCGGCCGAGGAGGCGCGGGTGCTGGCTGCCGTGTCGCAGCCGCTGGGCGCGAGCACCTTCGGCGACAAGGTGACGCAGGCCGCCTGGCAGACGCGTCCCAACTGGTACGTGCTTTCGACCGAGGACCGGGCCGTGAGCGTCGAGCTGCAGCACGCGCTGGCGGCGCGCCTGAAGGCACGCACCACCGAGCTCGCCGCGAGCCACATGTCGCTGCTCTCGCAGCCGCAGGCGGTGGCGGACGTGATCCTCGACGCGGTGCGCGCCGTCCAGGGCTGAGCGCCGGCCTCGAAAAACATCCGCTTACGCGACAGAACTTGCCAGGAACCGGAAGAATGAACGACAACCAAGCGCCCCGCGAGATCGACGATGGCCGGCGACGCCTGCTCCTGGGCAGCGCGGCCGCTGCCTCGCTGGCCGGCCTACCCGCCCTTGCCCAGGCTGCCGATTCACCCCCCCGCGCGCACCGTGCGCGCAATCACCAAGGAAAGAAAGCCATGAACACGGTCACCACCAAGGACGGCGTCGAGATCTACTTCAAGGACTGGGGGCCGCGCGACGGCCAGCCCATCATGTTCCACCACGGCTGGCCGCTGTCCAGCGACGACTGGGACGCGCAGCTGCTGTACTTCGTGCAGCGCGGCTACCGCGTGATCGCGCACGACCGCCGCGGCCACGGCCGCTCCACGCAGGTGAGCGAGGGCCACGACATGGACCACTATGCCGCCGACGCCTTCGCGGTGGTCGAGGCGCTGGACCTCAAGAAGGTCTTCCACGTCGGCCATTCGACCGGCGGTGGCGAGGTGGCGCGCTACGTGGCCAAGCACGGCCAGCCCAGCGGCCGCGCTGCCAAGGCGGTGCTGGTGAGCGCCGTGCCTCCGCTGATGCTCAAGACCGCCAGCAACCCCGAAGGCCTGCCGATCGAGGTGTTCGACGGCTTCCGCAAGGGCGTGGCCGACAACCGCGCGCAGCTCTTCCTCGACGTCGCCTCGGGCCCCTTCTACGGCTTCAACCGCGAGGGTGCGAAGGTGTCGCAGGGCGTGGTGCAGAACTGGTGGCGCCAGGGCATGATGGGCAGCGCCAAGGCCCATTACGACGGCATCAAGGCCTTCTCGGAAACCGACCAGACGGCGGACCTGCAGGCCATCACCATCCCCACGCTGGTGATGCACGGCGACGACGACCAGATCGTGCCGATCGCCGACGCGGCGCTGAAGTCGGTCAAGCTGCTCAAGAACGGCACGCTTAAGGTCTACAAGGGCTACCCGCACGGCATGCTGACGACGCACGCCGACGTCATCAACCCCGACCTGCTGGCCTTCTTCAAGGGCTGAGCGTCCCCGGGGCGCGCCGCGCAACGTGCCCGCATCGCACGCTTCCTGCCGGACCCTCCGGGCCTCGTGACGCACTACGGCACGCTGCTCGCCGAACTGATGCGCCGCCCGGCGCGCTGACGACCGCCCGCCTGCTTCAGGGAGGGATGTCGATCCGGCCCGGCGCCAGCCCGGCCTGTTGCCGCGCCCAAGCGGCCTCCAGGCCGCGCTCGAAGGTCGCCACGAAGCGCCGCATGTCGAACAGTGGCGACCGCGGTCGCAATGCCGCCAGTCGCTGACGGAGCGCTTGCAGTTCGCCGGGCCGCGCCCCCAGTTCGATGGCGCGCGCCTCGAAGGCCGCGGCCGAATGCGCGACCAGTTCGGGCACGCCGTGCGTGCCCGAACTGGTCGCGTTGCGGGCCGCGATGCATCGCCCCTGGCGCGTGAGCAGAGGCACGTCGCACCACATCGCCTCCATGGCGCCGGTGCCGCTGGTGAAGGGAAAGGTGTCGAGGCACAGGTCGACCTGCGCCAGCCGCTCGAAATGGGCGCCGTGGGGCACGCGCTCGTGCCGGCCGGGCCGCCAGCACGGCAATGCGGGTGTGGCTTGTCAGGCCATCGCATTCGATGAGGATGTCCACCGCGTCGCGCCGCATCTGCGCGGCCAGGGCGCTGTCGGGCAGATGCGCCACCTCGCGGTGGCGGTCGCAGGCCTGGCGCAGCTGCCCAGACGGCGTCGTCGAGGAGTGCCCAGGCGATGTCGTCCGCGTGTGCATCGAAGGCATGCGCCAGCCGCGGGTGCAAGGCCGTCAGGACCAGTTCGCGATGACGGCCCTGGGCCGCCAGCGCGTCGACCAGATGCGTGAACGCGAAGGGGGGACGGGGCTGGCGATCCAGCGCCTGCAGCAGGGCCGCGCTCGCCTCGGGCAGACGCCCTGCCAGCCACAGGGCGCGGCCGAGGTTGTTCAACACATCCGCGTGCCCCGGGTGGATGCGCCGGGCCGCCTGCAGGGCGTCGATGGCCTTCGGCAGCTGCGACTGCAGCAGCAGGCTGGCGCCCAGCAGGTTGAGGGCGACCGCATCGTCCGGCCGGTGGCGCAGGTGCTCGCCGGCGAGCCCGGCCGCGCGGCCCGGGTCGCCGCGACGGAGCGCCGCGAGCGCTTGGGCGAACAGGTCGGCAGAGGGCGGCACGGGATCGGGGGACGGCACGCGGAGACCGGCCGGCGCGGGGCCGGCGAGGCGCGAGGGAATGATCGCATGGCTGCGCACGAAGCGGCACAGCGCGCTCTGTCTCCGACAGCCGGGTCGGCGGGCGCGCACACGTGCACGCGGCGACGGGCGACTGACCCCGGGTCGGCGACGCCTAGGGTGAGGATTCACCTATCCATCCACCCGACATTGATCCAGAGGAGTTTCCACATGTCCACCGACACCGCCGACCACGCCCGCCTGTGGGAGCTGATCAAGGACACGCGCTTCGGCATGTTCACCCACCGCCATGGCGACGACGGCCTGCTGCACAGCCACCCGCTGACGACGCAGAACCGGTCGGTCGACGAAGACGCCACCCTGTATTTCTTCGTGCCGAAAGACGGCGTGATCGCCCAGCACCTGCCGCACGACGACGCGGTGAACGTGGCCTACGCCAACCCGGACGACGACAGCTACGTCTCGGTGGCGGGCCGCGCCGCGCTGGTCGACGACGACGCCATGAAGCGGGCCCTGTTCAACAGCGCCGCCAAGGCCTGGTTCCCGGCCGGGGCGGACGACCCCAACCTCGGGTTGCTGGCGGTGCGCATCGAGAGCGCCGAGTTCTGGGACGTGACCGAGAGCAAGGTGTCGCAGCTGCTCAAGATCGCCCGGGCGGCGCTGACCGGCGACGGCCGGCCGCAGCTGGGCGAACACAAGAAGGTGGACCGGCCTTGAGCCTGCGCGCCCGCCGCCCGACCGGCTCCCGTCGGGGTCTTCCCGGATCGGCGAACCACGGCCGGGCGCGCTCCCTAAGATCGTTCTTCCATTCCAGGAGCATCCCATGAGCCACCATGTCTACAAGATCCTCGAGCTCACCGGCTCCTCGCCCACCGGCAGCGACGACGCCGTGCAGCGCGCCATCGCGAAGGCCAGCGAGACGGTGCGCAACATCCAGTGGTTCGAGGTGATCGAGACGCGCGGCCACGTCAGCGACGGCAAGGTCGCGCACTGGCAGGTCACCCTTAAGGTCGGCTTCACGCTCGAGTGAGGCGCCGGCGCCCGAGGCCGGGATGCTGATCAGTCCGGGGCCTGCAGCACGCGGGCGCTCTCCTCGTCGGCGAGCACGTTGTCCGCGTCCAGCTCGCTGGCCTCGCTGAGGTCCAGGCCGGACTCGGCCAGTTCCTCTTCCGGTGTTTCGTCATCGTCGACCGTGGCAGCGTCGTCGACGGGCAAGTCGTCGTCCTCGGTGTCGAGCGAAGGATCGGGGACGCGGGCGCTGGGCGTGGCGGGCATGTGAGGCTCCTGGACGATCGGGACGAAGGCCGCGGCGCAGTAACCCCGGCGCAGCCCCGATGGTGAACCCGTCGCGCCCGGCCCGCCACGGCAATCGACCGGTCCGTGGGGACATGCCGCCCGTGCTTGACGGGCGGCGGGCGCCTTGTCAGTGCTTGTGGCCCTCGTGCTCCTCGGCCGTCTCGTGCGCGTGCCCGTGCGCGTGGTCGTGGCCCTCGCCCTCGTGGGCGAGGCGGCTCACCGCCGTCACCAGGACGATGCCCGCCACCAGCCAGGCGATCTGCGTCACGGTCTGCCGCGCCGAGAGCCGCCGTTGCAGCTGCGGGATGAGGTCGGCCAGCGCCACGTAGACGAAGCTGCTCCCTGCCACGACCAGGAAGTACGGCAGGAAGCCCGCGAGCCGCTCCACCAGCCACCAGCCCACCAGGCCGCCGAGTGCCGTCATGGTGCCCGCCAGCGAGACCTTGACCAGCGCGGCGCGCGAGTTCGCCGAGCTCTGCCGCAGCACCACCAGGTCGCCGATGTGGTGCGGCACCTCGTGGGCCAGCACCGCCACCGCGGCCAGCACGCCCAGCCGCAGGTCGGCGATGAAGGCCGAGGCGATCAGCACGCCGTCGCCGAAGCAATGCACGCTGTCACCGGTCAGCACCGTCCAGCCGCCAGCGGTGCGCGGCCGCTCGGGGTGCGCGTGGTCATGGTCATGTTCATGCCCGTGCGCGGCGTGGTCGTGGGCGTGGCCGTGCCCACCGTGCTGGTGGTGCTCATGCCCGTGGTGCCAGAGCTCCGCCTTGTCGAGCAGGAAGAAGAACACCAGCCCGAAGAGCAGCACGGCGAAGAGCACGCCCGGCTCGATGCGGCTCTCGAACGCCTCGGGCAGCAGGTGCATGAAGGCCGTGGCCAGCAAGGCGCCGGCCGCCAGGCTCAGGAGGTACTGGGGACCATGCCCGCCGTCGCCCGGCGAGCCACGCACGCCCAGGCGCAGCAAGGCCGCCGCCACCCACACACTGCCGATGCCCGCGAGCAGCGTCGCGGCGAGAATTGCTATCAAAGTCATAGCTGGTTGCGCAATCAGGACGGGCGCTGGCGCCCGATTTCATTCACAAAAAAGAACAGCCGCCCCGAAGGACGGCTGTGCATTCTGACGGCTGGCTTCCCGTTGCGCTGGGGCCGCAGCCTCAGGCGACGCCGTGCTGCTTGAACCAGGCCAGGGCGCGCTTCCAGCCGTCCTCGGCCGCGCTCTGGAGGTAGCTCGGCCGGTAGTCGGCATGGAAGGCGTGGCCCGCTTCGGGGTACACGACGAACTGGGAAGCCTTGGCTGCCGGCGTGCCGGTGGCCAATGCCGCTTTCATCTTATCGACCGTGTCAAGAGGGATGCCCTGGTCCCTGCCGCCGTACAGGCCCAGCACCGGCGCCTGCAGGCCGGCGGCGACGTCGATCGGGTGCCTGGGCGTGTTCTCGCTCGGCTGGCCGACCAGCCGGCCGTACCACGCCACGCCGGCCTTCACCTTGCCGGTGGCGGCATACAGCCACACGATGCGCCCGCCCCAGCAGAAACCAGTGATGCCCGCCTTGGCCGTGTCGCCGCCGTTGGTTTTGGCCCAGGCCAGCGCGCCGTCGAGGTCGCCCATGACCTGGGCGTCGGGCACCTTCGACACGATATCGGCCTGCAGCTTGGGAATATCGGTGTAGCCGCGGGGATCACCCTGGCGCGCGTACAGCTCGGGCGCAATGGCGAGGTAGCCCAGCTGCGCGAAACGGCGGCAGGTGTCGGCGATGTATTCGTGCACGCCGAAGATCTCCTGGATGACCAGGATCACCGGCAGTCCGGTCTTGCCTGCCGGCGCCGCCGCGTAGGCCGGCACCTCGAAGCCGTTCACGGTGTACTTGATCGGGCCGGCCTTGAGGCCTTCGTCGGAGGTCTTGATGGCCGTCTGGGCGGCGATGGGCAGCGTGGCGGCGGCGTACCCCACCCCCAGGGCCGCCTTGATGGCGGTGCGGCGCGTCGCGCCGGCTTCGGTGCTGTCGCCGGGCCGCAGGGAGTCGAAGTCGCGTTTCAGGTCGTCGTCGCGCATGAGGGCAAGCTCCTGGGGGGTATGGAAGGAGCCGGCAGTCTATCGACGCAGCACGAGCGCCCTGCGCGCGCGCACGATGCCACTGCGTTGCCGGAGGGCATGCGTGCATCGCGCCCCGGGAACGACTAGCGCGTGGCCACCTTGCCCTGCGCGATGTCCATCACCATGCGCGTCACGAGGTACAGCCGCGGCTCGATCGAGTCGATCAGCACGTACTCCGCATCGGCCGAGTGCGCGCCGAAGCCCTGCAGGCCGAAGCGCTCGACCACGGCCGCCTTGCCGGACAGGCCCGCGAAGGCCGCGTCGGTGCCGCCGCCGGCCACCTTGTCGTCGGCGCCGAGCTTGCGGCCCATCTCCTCGTAGATCGACTGGGCGTGCTTCGCCATCGCCAGCGAGGCGGGGTTGGACTCGAGCGGCGGGCGACGGCGCTCGAACTTCGCCTCGACCTTGGCCTCGGGAATGAGCTGCTTCTTCACCCGCTCGGCAATGGCGCGCTCCACGCGGTCGTAGTCGGCGACCTTGGTCACGCGCACGTCGGCCATGGCCGTGGCCGTGGCGGGGATCACGTTGCGGTTGTTGCCGGCCTGGCCGACGGTCCAGTTCATCTTCAGGCCCGTGGCCGGGTCCGACAGGTCGCGCATCTGCAGCACCTGGTGCGCCATCTCGTAGAAGGCGTTCACGCCGCGCTCGGGCGCCGATCCGGCATGCGAGGCCTTGCCCTGCACCTTGAGCGACACCGCACCGATGCCCGCCGTGGCCAGCGAGAGCTTGTCCTCCGCCACCGAGGCCCCTTCGTGCGACAGCACCGCGTCGTGCTCGCTCGCCAGCTTCGTGGTGAGCGCGCGCGAGCCCGGCGAGCTGATCTCCTCGTCGCCGTTGATCAGCACCGTGAGCTGGCCGTAGTCCTTGAAGCCCAGCTTCTGCAGCATGGCCACCACATGCAGGATGACGGCGACGCCCTGCTTGTCGTCGGCGATGCCCAGCCCGTAGGCCTTGTCGCCGTCGATGCGGAAGGGCTGCTTGGCGCCCATGCCCACCTGGTACACCGTGTCCATGTGGGCGATGAGCATGATCTTCTTGCTGCCCGTGCCGGTGAAGGTGGCCTTGACCATCTTGCCGATCTTCTCGGGCGTGTCTTCCATGCGGTAGACCTCGGGCGACGCCGGGCTGCCGGGCTCGATCAGTTCCACCTGCCCGCCCAGCGCCTTCAGCCGATCCGCGATCAGGTTGGCGATCTTGTCCAACCCTTCCAGGTCGCGGCTGCCGGATTCGATGCCCACGAGCTGCGACAGGGAGTCGAGCAGCGGCTGCTTCTGTTCGGCCGCCAGGGCGACGATGCGGGCATCGGGGGCTGCCAGCGCGGCGCCGGTGGCTGTTCCCAGTGCGCAAGCCAGTGCCAGGACGCGGAGCGTGGTTCGGAGTCGATTCATCGGTCTTGGATTCCTTGTCATGAGGAGAAAAGCGTTCAATGGGCCTGGTCCCAGTTCGGACCGACGCCGATCTCGGCCAGCAGCGGCACCTTCAGTTCGGCCACGCCCGCCATCAGGCGCGGGATCTCGGCACGCACCCAGTCGACCTCGGCTTCGGGCACCTCGAACACGAGTTCGTCGTGTACCTGCATGATCATCTTCGTGCCGCGTTGCTCGGCGTCGAGCACGGCCTGCACCTTGTTCATGCTGAGCTTGATGAGGTCGGCCGCCGTGCCCTGCATGGGCGCGTTGATGGCCGCGCGCTCGGCGCCGCCGCGGCGCGGGCCGTTGGGCGAGTTGATCTCGGGCAGGTACAGGCGCCGGCCGAACACGGTCTCGACGTAGCCGCGCTCCTTGGCGCTGGCACGGGTCTCGTCCATGTAGTGCTTCACGCCCGGGTAGCGCGCGAAGTAGCGGTCGATGTAGCTCTTGGCCGCCGTGTTGTCGATGCCCAGGTTGCGCGCCAGCCCGAAGCTGCTCATGCCGTAGATGAGCCCGAAGTTGATGACCTTGGCGTAACGCCGCTGCTCGCTGCTCACCTGATCGGGCGGCAGGCCGAAGACCTCGGCGGCGGTGGCGCGGTGCACGTCCATGCCCTCGGTGAAGGCGCGCAGCAGGGCCTCGTCGCCGCTGATGTGGGCCATGATGCGCAGCTCGATCTGCGAGTAGTCGGCGCTGGCGATCACATGGCCCGGCGGCGCGACGAAGGCCTCGCGCACGCGCCGGCCTTCGGCCGTGCGGATCGGGATGTTCTGCAGGTTGGGGTCGTTGCTCGACAGGCGGCCGGTGACGGCCACGGCCTGCGCATAGTGGGTGTGCACGCGACCGGTTCGCGGCAACGCCATCTGCGCCAGCTTGTCGGTGTAGGTGCCCTTGAGCTTCGACAGCCCGCGGTGCTCCAGGATCTTGGCGGGCAACGGGTAGTCCTCGGCCAGCTTCTCGAGCACTTCCTCGTCGGTGCTGGGTGCGCCGCTGGGCGTCTTCTTCACCACCGGCAGGCCCAGCTTGTTGAAGAAGATGTCGCCGATCTGCTTGGGGCTGCCGAGGTTGAAGGGCTGGCCGGCGATCTCGTAGGCCTCCTGCTCCAGCGCCATGATGCGCTTGCCCAGGTCGTGGCTCTGCGCGGCCAGCGTGGGTGCGTCGATCAGCACGCCGTTGCGCTCGATGCGGTAGAGCGATTCGCTGCTCTCCATCTCCAGCTCGTAGATGAAGCGCAGCCGCTCGTCGGCCTGCAGCTGCGGCCACAGGAAGCGGTGCACATCCAGCGTCTGGTCGCTGTCCTCGCACGAGTATTCGGCCGCCTTGTCGATGGCGACCTGGCTGAACGGGATCTGGTGCGCACCCTTGCCGCACAGGTCCTCGTAGTCGATGCCGCTGCGGCCCAGGTGCCGCTCCGCCAGGCTGGCCAGCCCGTGCGGCTTGTGCACCTCGAGCACGTAGCTCTGCAGCATGGTGTCGTGCGCATAGCCCTGCACCTCGATGCCGTGGTTGGCGAACACGTGGCGGTCGTACTTGATGTGCTGGCCCAGCTTCTTCTTCTCGCCGTTCTCCAGCCAGGGCTTGAGGCGCGCCAGCACTTCGTCGCGCGGCAGCTGCTCGGGCGCATCGGGGTAGTTGTGCGTGAGCGGGATGTAGGCCGCCTCGCCGGGCTGGACGCTGAAGCTGATGCCCACGATCTCGGCACGCATCTCGTCCAGCGAAGTGGTCTCGGTGTCGATCGCGGCGAGTTCGGCCGCCTCCAGCCGTGCGAGCCAGGTGTCGAACTGTTCCCAGGTGAAGATCGTGTCGTAGGCCAGGTTGGTCGCGCGCGCGGCGGCGGCCACCTCGAAGCCTTCGAGCAGGCCGGTGCCGCCCTCCGGGCCGCCGCGCGCCTTGTTCTCCTCCACGAGCTCGGGCGGCACCTCGTGCGCCTGCAGCGTCTTGACCAGGCTCTTGAAGCCGTACTGCTCGTAGAAGACCTTGAGCGCCTCGGTGTCCTGCTCGCGGATGGCCAGCGCGTCGAGCGAAGGCAGGCCGGGCACGTGGCCGTCGAGCTCGCAGTCGGTACGGATGGTGACGAGGCGTCGCGACAGCGGCAGCTGGTCGAGCGCCTTGCGCAGGTTCTCGCCGGCCTGGCCCTTGATCTCGCCGGCGGCGGCGATCAGCGCATCGAGCGAGCCGTACTGCGCGAGCCACTTGGCGGCCGTCTTCGGACCGACCTTCTCGACGCCGGGCACGTTGTCGACCGCGTCGCCCACCAGCGTCTGGTAGTCGATCATCAGCGAGGGCGGCACGCCGAACTCGGCCGTCACGCCGGCCACGTCGCGGCGCTTGCCGTTCATGGTGTCGATGATCGTGATGTGCTCGTCCACCAGCTGCGACAGATCCTTGTCGCCGCTGGACACGATCACCTCCACGCCCTGCGCGGCACCGGTGCGCGCCAGGGTGCCGATCACGTCGTCGGCCTCGACGTCCGGCACGCTGAGCACAGGCCAGCCCAGCAGCTGCACCACCTGGTGGATGGGCTCGATCTGCGTGCGCAGGTCGTCCGGCATGGGCGAGCGGTTGGCCTTGTAGGCGGGATACCAGTCGTCGCGGAAGGTCTTGCCGGGCGCGTCGAAGATGCAGGCCACGTAGTCGGCGCGCACCTCGCGTCGCAGGGCCTGCATCATGTTGATCATTCCGCGGATGGCGCCGGTGGCCGGGCTCTTGCTGTCGCCGGGCACCGCGCGCAGGTCGGGCATGGCATGGAACGCGCGGTACAGGTAGCTCGATCCGTCGACGAGCAGCAGCGTTTTCTTGTCGGTCATCGGGGCATTTTGCCGCCTTCGACAGGGCGCCTTCCGACGCATTCGACAGACAGGCGCGAAGCGCACAGGCTGACAGCGGGGGCATCGGCCGGCACCTACAATCCCGCGCATGAGCTCCAACCGATTCGCCCCCCTGCGCACGGCCCTGCTGGCGCTGGGCTGTCTCCTGCCCCTGGCTACCGTCCACGCCCAGGCGGCCGCGCAGCCCGCCCCCGCGGCGCAACCGGCAGCACCGGCAGGCGACCCGGAGGCGCTCGAAGGCCGCCGCAACCAGAAGATCGAGCACCTGCGCACCGAGGATTCGGGCGCCCGTGTCGACGAGACGCGCTACGGCGGCCGTACCCAGCAGATCACCGTGACGCCGAAGAACGGCGGCGCCGCCTACGAGGTGCTGCCCAGCGACGGCCAGCGCCAGGGCCGCAACCAGTCGGAATCCGGACCCAGCGGCAACGGCCCGCGCGTCTGGAACGTCCTCAAGTTCTGACGGTCCGCGGTGGCGGTCTTCACCGAAGTCGGGCCTGAAGCGGCCGGCGCCCTGCTGCGACGCCTCGGGCTGGGCGAGCTGCACAGCCTGCGCGGCATCGAGGGCGGCATCGAGAACACCAATTACTTCGCCAGCACGGACCAGGGCGAGTACGTCCTGACGCTGTTCGAGCGCCTGAGCTTCGCCCAGCTGCCCTACTACCTGTGCCTGATGAAGCACCTGGCCGACGCAGGTCTGCCGGTGCCGGCGCCCGCCGCCGACCCGGCCCAGGCGCCGACCGTGGCGGACGGCACCCATCCCCTCGAAGTCCCGGCCGACGCGCCCTGCGCGCTGCTGCATACCGTGGCCGGCAAGCCGGCGGCCGTGGTGCAGCGCCTGTCGGGCCGCAGCGAACTGGCCCCCGGCGTGGCGCACTGCCGCGAACTGGGCGCCCTGCTGGCCCGCATGCACCTGGCGGCGCGCGACTTCCCGCGCATCCAGCCCAACCTGCGCGGCCTGCCCTGGTGGAACGAGACCGCGCCGGTAGTCATGCCCCACCTCGATGCGGCCCAGGCCGCATTGCTCGCGGGCGAACTGGCCTATCAGAACCATGTGGCGGCCTCGGCCGCCTACGCCGCGTTGCCGCGCGGGCCGGTGCATGCCGACCTGTTCCGCGACAACGCCATGTTCGCGACCGGCGACGGCACCGATGCGCCGCCGCGCCTCACGGGCGTGTTCGACTTCTACTTCGCCGGCACCGACACCTGGCTGTTCGACCTGGCCGTGTGCCTGAACGACTGGGCCATCGACCTGCCGACCGGCGTGCCCGACGCCGAGCGCAGCGCCGCCCTGCTCGCCGCCTACGAAACGGTGAGGCCGCTGACGCGCGCCGAGCGCGAACTGCTGCCCGGCATGCTGCGCGCCGCTGCCTTGCGCTTCTGGATCTCGCGCCTGTGGGATTTCCACCTGCCGCGCGAGGCCAGCATGCTCAAGCCCCACGACCCGGCGCACTTCGAGCGCGTGCTGCGCCAGCGTGCGCATGCCCCGGTGCGCGTCGCGTCCGCCGAGGTGGCCGAGGGCGCCGAAGCCGTCGAACAGGCCGTGGAGCCGGCCTGACGCCATGAAGCTGCTGCTCGTTGCGCCCCGCACCGGCGCCCAATGGGTGCGCGAAGGTCTGCAGACCTTCCGCCGTGCGCCCATGGCCTTCTTCTCGCTCTTCATGCTGTTCATGTCGGCGATCGCGCTGCTGTCGCGCGTGCCGGTCATCGGCGGCGCGCTGGCCGTGGCGCTGGCGCCCGCCAGCACGCTGGCCCTGATGGCCGCCGCCGAGCAGGCGAGCTGCCTGCCGCCCGGCCGCGTCACGCCGGATGGGCGACCCGTCACGGCAGTGCTGTTCATGTCGGCACTGGGCGCCGTGCGCAGCCGGGTGCGGCCTCTGGTGGCGCTGGGCGCGCTGTACGGCATCGCCGTGACGCTGGCCGGCCTGCTCGCCAGCGCGATCGCGGGTGACCCGATGGCCGGCGCCTTCGATGCGCAGGGCGCGCCCAAGCCCGAGGTGATCCAGAGCGGGGCCTTCCAGTTCGCGATGCTGCTGCGCATGGCGCTGTACCTGCCGGTCGCGCTGGCTTTCTGGCACGCACCCGCGCTGGTCCACTGGCACGCGGTGCCGCCGGTCAAGAGCCTGTTCTTCAGCCTGGTGACCTGCGTGCGCAACTTCGGTGCGATGGCGGTCTACGGCCTGGTGTGGTTCGCCGTGGTGCTGGCGGGCAGCATCGTGCTGTCGCTGGTGGCCAGCGTCGCGATGGCCGCCGCGGGCAGCGTGGGCGTGGCGGTGCTGGTCGGCGGCTCCTTCGTGCTCACCGCCATGTTCCTGACCTCGACCTGGTTCAGCTTCCGCGACTGCTTCCAGGCCGACTGAGGCGCCGACCGGCCCCGCTTCAGACGGGCGTGAGCTTGGCCACGCTCAGCGCCAGCCACTTGATGCCGTGGCGGCCGAACTTCACCTGTGCCCGCGCGTCGTCGCCCGTGCCTTCGAGCGCCAGCACCGCGCCCTCGCCGAACTTGTTGTGGAAGACCTGCATGCCGACACGCAGGCCGTGCGAGGGAGCCGCCTTCTGCGGCACGGGCGCTGCAGGCGCGCCGCTGTAATAGGAGCCGAATCCGCCTCCAGCCCCCGCCCCGCCTGCGCGACCAGCTATCGAATTCATAGCGCCTCCGGCGAACTGGCCGAAGCCCGGGTTCTTGGGCGTGAGCCACTTGAGCGCACCCTCGGGCAGCTCGTCGAAGAAGCGGCTCTTGAGGTTGTAGCGGGTCTGGCCGTGCAGCATGCGCGTCTGCGAGTGGCTCAGGTACAGGCGCTGGCGGGCGCGCGTGATCGCCACGTACATCAGGCGGCGCTCCTCCTCCAGGCTCTCGTGGTCGCTCATGGAGTTCTCGTGCGGGAAGAGGCCCTCTTCCAGCCCGGTGATGAACACCACGTCGAACTCCAGGCCCTTGGCGGCGTGCACCGTCATGAGCTGCACCGCGTCCTGCCCGGCCTGGGCCTGGTTGTCGCCGGATTCGAGCGCGGCGTGCGTGAGGAAGGCGGCCAGCGGGCTGAGCGTTTCACCCGTCTCCGCGTCGGGCGCCAGGGGTTCGTCCAGCGAGGGCCGTGACGGGTCCAGGCCCTGGCTGGCCGGCGACTGGCGCAGTTCGTCCACCGGCAGCGCGACGGCATCACGGCCGAAGCCTTCCTGCGTGACGAAGCTCTCGGCCGCGTTGACCAGTTCCTCCAGGTTCTCCAGCCGGTCGGCGCCTTCGCGGTCGGCCTTGTAGTGCTCGATCAGGCCGCTGGCGTCGAGCACCAGTTCGATGATCTCCTTGAGCGACAGGCCCTGCGTCTGTTCGCGCAGCACGTCGATCTTGGCGACGAAGGCGGCCAGGTTGGCGCCGGCCTTGCCGCTCATGCCCTCCACCGCCTTGTAGAGCGAGGCGCCGCGCGCGCGGGCCGTGTCCTGCAGCACCTCGATGCTGCGCGCGCCGATGCCGCGCGGCGGGAAATTGACCACGCGCAGGAAGCTGGTGTCGTCGTCGGGGTTCTCCAGCAGGCGCAGGTAGGCCAGCGCATGCTTGATCTCGGCGCGCTCGAAGAAGCGCAGCCCGCCGTACACGCGGTACGGCACCGCGGCATTGAAGAGCGCCGTCTCGATCACGCGGCTCTGCGCATTGCTGCGGTAGAGCACGGCGATCTCCTTGCGGTCGATCCCGTCGCGCACCAGCTGGCGCATCTCCTCGACCATCCACTGCGCCTCGGCGAAGTCGCTGGTCGACTCGTACACGCGCACCGGCTCGCCAGGGCCCTGGTCCGTGCGCAGGTTCTTGCCCAGGCGCTTGGTGTTGCGGCTGATGAGCTCGTTGGCGGAGTCGAGGATGTTGCTGAAGCTGCGGTAGTTCTGCTCCAGCTTGATCTGGTGGTGCACGTCGAACTCGCGCACGAAGTCGCTCATGTTGCCCACCCGCGCACCGCGGAAGGCGTAGATGCTCTGGTCGTCGTCGCCCACCGCCAGCACGCTGTTGGGCCCGGGCACGAAGCGGCCGTCCACCGTGTGGCCGGCCAGCATCTTGATCCAGGCGTACTGCAGCCGGTTGGTGTCCTGGAACTCGTCGATCAGGATGTGGCGGAAGCGCCGCTGGTAGTGCTCGCGCACCGGGTCGTTGTCGCGCAGCAGCTCGTAGCTGCGCAGCATCAGCTCGCCGAAGTCGACCACGCCCTCGCGCTGGCACTGTTCCTCGTACAGCTGGTAGAGCTCGATCTTCTTGCGGTCGTCCTCGCTGCGGGCCTCGATGTCGCGCGGGCGCAGCCCGTCCTCCTTGGCGCCGGCGATGAACCACTGCGTCTGCTTCGCAGGAAAGCGCTCGTCGTCGACGTTGAACTGCTTCATCAGCCGCTTGATGGCCGACAGCTGGTCCTGCGTGTCCAGGATCTGGAAGCTCTGCGGCAGGCCGGCCAGCTTCCAGTGCGCGCGCAGGAAGCGGTTGCACAGGCCGTGGAAGGTGCCGATCCACATGCCGCGCACGTTCACCGGCAGCAGCGCCGACAGGCGCGTCATCATTTCCTTGGCCGCCTTGTTGGTGAAGGTCACGGCCAGCACGCCGCCCGGCGACACCTGCCCGGTCGACAGCAGCCAGGCGATGCGGGTGGTGAGCACGCGCGTCTTGCCCGAACCGGCCCCCGCCAGGATGAGGGCATTGCCCTCGGGCAGCGTGACGGCAGCGCGCTGCTCGTCGTTCAGGGTGGCAAGGAGGGGGGAATCGGCCGCGGCGGGCCCGGCGTCGTGGCCAGGAAAGGACATCCCGGCATTGTAGGAACGCGGGGGTGACGCCGCCCACCGCCGCGCGCAAGCCCGCGGGCGCTCAGGTGCCGAGCTTGAAGGTGCCCTTCATCACGGCGGCGTGCCCGGGGAAGGAGCAGAAGAAGGTGTAGGACTCGCCGGCCTTGAGCCTGGCGACATCGACCGCCACGGTGTCGCTCTGGCCGGGCCCGACGACCTTGGTGTGGGCCAGCACGCGCGTGTCGCCCGCCTTGACGTACTGGTTGGCTAGGCCCGCGGCCACGCCGTCGGCCGCCACGGCCTGGACGTCGGCCGTCTTCGCCAGCACCCAGTTGTGGCCCATGGCCTGGATCGGCAGCTTGCCGGCATGCCTGATCTGCACGCTGAAGCTCTTGCATTCCTTGGGCACGACGATCTCCTTCTTGTCGAACTGCATGGCGTCGTTGCCTTCGACGGTGATGGCGCAGTCGGCGGCCTGGGCGGCGATGCAGGCCAGGGCGAGGCCGGCGGCGATGAGCGGGGACTTCATGGTGCGGTGTTCCTTGATGACGTTGGCGGCCCGCCACCCTTCGGCGGCGATGGCGCTGCGGCGATTCTGGGCGGGGCGCGCGGTCGCGTTCATGACCTGGGTCAAGGGCAGGCGCCGCGCGCCCGAGGCACCCACGCAGCTTGCGCGCCCTCAAGGACGGCGCCGGGCATGCGTTTCACACTGGCCCGGCAGATTCACCACAACAAACCGATGCCATGACATTGCTTTCCCGCCTCTCTCGCCTCGCCACACCGATCGCGCTCGCCGCCGCCGTGCTCGCCCCGTCCGCCCAGGCACAGACCACCGACACGCAGGGCCCGTGGCTGGTCCGCCTGCGCGCCGTGCGGCTGGACATGGCCAACAAGTCCGACGCCATTCCCTCGCTCGCCGTGCCGCCGAATGCCATCACGGTGAACGACAAGACGATTCCCGAAGTGGACGTGAGCTACTTCTTCACGCCGAACATCGCGGCCGAGCTCGTGCTCACGGTGCCGCAGAAGCAGCGCGTGACGGTGCAGCAGAGCGCGCTGGGCGGGCCGACCGACATCGGCAGCTTCAAGCACCTGCCGCCCACGCTGATGCTCCAGTACCACTTCCGGCCCGACGCGACGGTCCGGCCGTACGTCGGCGCCGGCATCAACTACACGCGGCTGAGCGGCGTGAACCTGGTCGTGCCGACCGTCGGCCGGCTGGACCTCGAGCGCAACAGCTGGGGACTGGCCGTGGGCGGCGGCGTCGACATCGCCCTGGCGAAGAACTGGTTCCTGAACTTCGACGTCAAGAAGGTGCAGATCCGCTCCGACGTCCAGCTCGGCACGCAGAAGGTGTCGCAGGTCAAGGTCGACCCCTGGCTGTTCGGCGTGGGCGTGGGCTACCGCTTCTAGGCCGCGCCGCGGCCGGCGCCATAGCGGCGGCCGTATGACCACCATACAGGCGGGGCCAAAGCGCCCTGCCCTACACTCGGTCACCGGGCCCAAGTTTCTTGCGCCCGGTTTTTTGTGGCCGCCGCACTGCCGGACGGGCCGCGGAACCGGCCAGGCCAAGCGCTCCATCGTTCGCCGTCAACGACCTTCATCAAGGAGAGCTTGGGTCATGGAAATCTTCGACTACGACAACGTCCTGCTGCTGCCGCGCAAGTGCCGCGTGGAGAGCCGGTCCGAATGCGACGCCAGCGTCGAGCTCGGCGGGCGCAGCTTCCGCATCCCCGTCGTGCCCGCCAACATGAAGACGGTGGTCGACGAGAAGATCTGCCTCTGGCTGGCCAGGAACGGCTACTTCTACGTGATGCACCGCTTCGACCTCGACAACGTGAAGTTCGTCGAGCACATGCAGGCGCAGGGCGTGTTCGCCTCCATCTCGCTGGGCGTGAAGAAGCCCGACTACGACACGGTCGACCAGCTCGTGGCCAAGGGCCTCGTGCCCGACTACATCACGATCGACATCGCGCACGGCCATGCCGACAGCGTGAAGAACATGATCGGCTACCTGAAGGAGAAGCTGCCCAAGGCCTTCGTCATCGCCGGCAACGTGGGCACGCCCGAGGCGGTGATCGACCTGGAGAACTGGGGCGCCGACGCGACCAAGGTCGGCATCGGCCCGGGCAAGGTGTGCATCACCAAGCTCAAGACCGGCTTCGGCACGGGCGGCTGGCAGCTGTCGGCGCTCAAGTGGTGCGCGCGCGTGGCCACCAAGCCCATCATTGCCGACGGCGGCATCCGCGAGCACGGCGACATCGCCAAGAGCATCCGCTTCGGCGCCACCATGGTCATGATCGGCTCGCTGCTGGCCGGCCTGGAAGAAAGCCCCGGCGAGACCGTCGTCGTCGACGGCAAGCGCTTCAAGGAGTACTACGGCTCGGCCTCGGACTTCAACAAGGGCGAGTACAAGCATGTCGAAGGCAAGCGCATCCTCGAGCCCGTGAAGGGCACGCTGGAAAACGTGCTGCGCGAGATGCAGGAAGACGTGCAGAGCTCCATCAGCTACGCGGGCGGGCGCAAGCTGATGGATGTGCGCAAGGTCAACTACGTGATCCTGGGCGGCGACAACGCCGGCGAACACCTGCTGATGTGAGTGACACGCGCGGCGCGGCGGTACTAGAATCGCGCCCTGCGTTGGGGGGGTAGCTCAGCTGGGAGAGCGCCGCGTTCGCAATGCGGAGGTCGGGAGTTCGATCCTCCTCCTCTCCACCAACGGTTCTCCAGAAGGCCCCTGTGCATCGCACCGGGGCCTTTCTTTTTGGGGGCGGCTCAGGCGTCCAGGACGAGGTGCTGGCCATGCAGCGCGGCCGCGCCCTCGCCGGCCAGGTACGCGATGGTCTTCGCCGCCACGGCAGTCGACACCCACTCGCTCGGATCGGCGTCGGGCATGGCCTGGCGGTTGGCCGGCGTGTCGAGCACGCTCGGCGCGATGCTGTTGACCTGCACGCCACTGGGCGCGACTTCGGCCGCCAGGCTTTCGACGAGGCGCTGCAGCGCGCTCTTCGATGCGCAATACGCCGCCATCTGCGCCACGCCACGGCTCGCCGACTTGGCCGTCACGGCCACGAGCGCGCCGGCGCCGCGCGCGACCATGGCCGGCACGAAGGCCTGCGACACGGCCACGAAGGACCAGGCATTGAGGTTCAACATCCGGTCCCACGCCGCGCGGTCGAGCTCGTGCACGGCGGGGCCCATCTCGAAGCCGCCGGCGATGTGGACGACGGCATCGACATGCCCGAAGGCGCGCAGGATCTGCTCGCCGGCCGCCTTCACCGAGTCTGCCGAGGTGACATCGGCGGCCAGCAGCAGGTGCTGCGAGTTGTCGAGGCCGGGAAAGGCCTGCGTCAGGTGCTCGGGATGGCGCTCGAGCAGCGCGAGCCGCGCACCGGCGTCCAGGTAGTGCTGCGTGACGGCACGGCCGAGCGCACCGGCCGCGCCGGTGATCACGACGTGCGGGGGAGCCGAGGGAGAGACAGGCGAGATCATGGGAGAACGCAAGGAGTTGGTTGCGCGGTGCGCGATGGCGCCATCCTACTGCCGCCCCCCGCGAAAGCGCGCCTCGTGCACCAAGCCGAAAAAATGCGCTATACTCGCGGTCTTGCCTGAAAACACAGCGCCAAACGCAGTGCAGTCGAGCAAGGGCTCTTAGCTCAGTTGGTAGAGCAGCGGACTCTTAATCCGTAGGTCGAGTGTTCGAGTCACTCAGGGCCCACCAAAACACAAATGCCCCGCATGTCCGCATGCGGGGCATTTTCTTTTTGGCTCGCGGCCCTGCTGCCCGGCCGCAGCGCGCAAGTGCGCGTCGAACTCACCGCCGACCGGGGCACTCTCGCCAGGCCGATCGCCGGCGCTACTTCACCCCGAGATAGTCGCGCACGTCCCCGGGAACCTCGCCCGATGCGGCAACCGCACGGCGGAGGTCGATTTCCGATACGCCCAACGTCGCCATCCAGTAGGCGACTTCCTCGGCGCGGGTGACGTCCACGACCGAGCGCGGGACGACGATGTCTTCAGAGGCAGACGAAGGCAGGTTCACGGCAGGCTCCTTGGATCAGGCGCTCAGGATGGCCGCGCAGCGAATGACCACCTACCGGCCGAATTCGCGTCCTTGCGCAGGGCGTTGGCTGACATCGGCTGGCGTGGCGCATGTCGGCGGGGCACCGACTCAAAGGCTGCGAAACGGGGGCCTCTTGGGCGGCGGCAGGATGCGTCTGCGGGCCTTGCCCGGCTCAGGCAGGTCCGGCGGCAGGGCGTCGAGTTCTTCGTCGCTGAGTTCTGCTGCGGCCGCCCCGGCGTCGGTGCTCGGTTGCGGGCGGGGCAAGGGGGTCAGTTCGAGTTCGGGCGGGCGGGCCGACACGGCTGCCGGGTGGCGTGCCGGCGCGCCGGGCGCAGACACGGGGGGGCGCGACGGATCGAGCGGCGAGGCGGCCGTTCGCGGCGTCCTGGCTGGTGGCTGCGCACTGACGGCCTGGAGCAGCACGGCCAGGTCGGCGGCGCGGCGCTCGTCCTGCGCAGCCTGCCAGCGTTGCTGTTCCGCTGCGCGTGCCGCGTCGCGTTCGGCTTGTTGCCGGGTCTGGAATTCCAGCTCGACCCGGATGGCCTGCTGCACCGCTTGCGGCAGGCGCTGCACGACCTGGTGCAAGGTGTCTTCGGTCTGCTGCCGGACCTGCCGCAACGCCTCGCGCTGCGCTTCGAACGCTGCCGAGAGTTGCGAGCTCAGTGGGTCGGCCGCCAGCGCGGTGTCATCCACCGGAACGTTTGCCGGACGCGAGGCGTCGTGCGCCCGGAGCAATTGCTGCATGTCCGACGCCCATTGAGCGCGCAGCCGCTGCGACAGCCACCACGCCGCGAGCGCTGCACCCAGCACCGCGAGGCCAAGGGCCCCGATCCAGGCCGTGAACTCCGGCATCATGGGCACTCCCCTTCTTGGCTCTCGTCGTCGGCCGCTTCCCACTTGTGCAGCAGATCGAGCGGGATGGCATCGGCCACCTGCGAGAAGCGCTTGCCGACCATGCGCTCTGCCTGCTTGAGCAGCACGGCGACGGGACTGCTCGGCTCGTGCACTTCGAACCAATGGCGGGCGGCACGGAGCGTGTGCCGGACCTCGTCGCGCGAAGCACGTGCGTCGCTGGCCGGCAAGGGGGCGGCGGTGAACGGCGGGGCAGGATCGGCGGCTGGAGCTCCGGCCGCAAGCTCTGCAGTTCCCGCCTGGTCTGCCAGGCCCGACACCGCGGCCGGCGGCTGCGGCGGCAGGAACAGGTCGAGCACACGCAGCAGTGGCTGCAGCGTCGGCGCGTCGTCGTTCAAGTGGTCGCGGCACCAGCGCTCGATGGCATGCGCTTCGCCGGCTGCCAGCGCGAGCTGGTGCACGGGCGCCTGGGCGTCGTCGCCGGCCGTCTCGCGCAGGTCGGCCAGCTGCTGCGCCACGGATTCGGGGCTCGGCGCCTCAGACGCGCGTGGGCTCGCGAAGGCACGTTCGACATCGCGCACGGCCAGGCGCAAGGCGGTATGCGGGGCGACGAGGACATCGCGCACATCACCCAGCAGGCCATCCGGGTCCGCCAGCGCAGCCAGCGCATTGGCGCGCACCGCGGGGTCGAACTCGCCTTCGACCACGAGTTGCGGGTGCACCGCCTCGGGCCAGGCGTGCAGCAAGCCCGCGAGCATGCCCAGCCCCTGCGCCAGGCCGCCCGCCTGGCCGAGCCGGGTGCGGGCACGGGCCAGCAGGATGACGAGATTGATGTCCTTGGTGCGCAGGAGCAGGCGGCGGCAGTCGCGTTCGATCTCGGCCCAGTTGGGCGCTTCGGGCGTGCCGACGAAGTTGCCGTACTGCGCCTCGCCGCGCGGCAGCATGCGTGACAGCAGCACGGCGTACTCGGGGTCGTATTCGAGGCTGGCGCCGCAGGGCTGCTGAGCGCTCAGGGGCTGCAGCCAGTCGGCCACGGCGGCGGGTGCGCGTGATGCGGCAGCGGGGTCGGGGGTGGCGACGCGGGTCATGGCGGAAACAACGAGGCGTTGCGTGAAAGGGGGTCAAGGGACAGCCGCGCGGTAGCGCGACCCGACGTACTGCTCGGGTTCGAAGACCATGCCGACGGCGTAGTCGAGCGCGCGCACAGCGGCTGCGGCACACGGGCGGGTGGCCGCCGCGCCGAGCGCCGCGCCCTCGGAGCCGCCGAGCCAGGTGGACCAGCCGAGCTTCTCCGTGTCCTCGAGCCGGGCCGGCGGGGTGTTGTCGTTGCGCACGCGCAGTTCGACCTCCCACACGAATTCGTAGCCAATGAAGCCGCGCACCCACTCGACGAGCAGCGGCAGGTCCTTGCCCTGCGGCGTGAAACGCAGGTACTGCTCCAGGCTCAAGGGCCCGAGGACCAGGCGGAACTTGTTCTGCCGGTCGGCCACCACCTCGCCGGCGATGGCTCCCACGCCCATGATGCTTGAGGCGCGCGCCTTGCCCAGGTGACTCTGGTCTTCGTCGTCGATGCGGATCCAGTGCATGACGAACTCCTGCAGCTGCACGGGCACGGCGAAGAAGCGCGCCAGCGTGTGGGCCAGGCCGTCGGGATTGCGCGCCTCGCGGCCCAGGTGGGTGGATGCGGCCATGGTGACCGCGTTGACCAGCGCCTGTTCCGCCAATGTGCGCACGGCGGCCTCCACCGCATCGCGGGCCTCGGTGGTCTTGGGCTTGAACTCCTTGTCGAGCAAGGAGGAGAAGTCCGAAACGTCGGCGTATTTCGTTTCGGCTGCTGCGTTCTGCTTGGTGGTCGATTTCATGTGTCTCTCCCTGAGGCGGTGTATTCGTCGACGGCTCAGGCGTCGGCTTGCGCGCCGTCCTCGACCGCGGGCTTGGGCGCCGCGGCCAGCGCCTTCATCAGCGCGGGGTCCTGCATCAGCTTGTTGATGAGGCTCTCGGCGCCGGACTTTCCGTCCATGTAGGTCTGCAGGTTCGACAGCTGGGTGCGCGCCTCGAGCAGCTGCTTGAGCGGCTCGATCTTGCGGGCCACGGCCGCGGGCGAAAAGTCGTCGATGCTCTCGAAGGTGATGTCGACCATGAGCTGGCCTTCACCCGACAACGTGTTGGGCACGGCGAACGCGACGCGCGGCTGGACTGCCTTCATGCGTTCGTCGAAGTTGTCGATGTCGATGTCGAGGAACTTGCGCTCGCCCACGGGGGGCAGCGCCTGCACGGGTTTGCCGGACAGATCCGCCAGCACGCCCATGACGAACGGCAGTTCGATCTTCTTCTCGGAACCATAGATTTCCACGTCGTACTCGATCTGCACGCGCGGCGCCCGATTGCGGGCGATGAACTTCTGACTGTTGTTGTTGAACATAGAACTCCCTGTGTGACAAGATTCAACGGTGGGGAAAAAGGCCGCCCACGCTCCAGCGGCGGCGGACCACGGGGCGGGCACGCACGAAACCCTAGACATAGTCGATGCAGCATGCGATGGCATCTCCTCCTCTGGCAGCGTCGGGGATCTCGCCCCCCGGCGCGACGTCTGCAAGAATCCGGGCGATCCGCCGCTTGTCCTGCAGCGCCCCCAGCCAGTGGCGCGCGAGGACGGGCAAGAGACTGTGTTCGATGAAGCCGATGAGGCGGCGCGCGCCGGTCTCGTGCGTACCGCACCGGTCGATGATGTGCCGGACCAGCGCAGGGCTGTAGCTCAGCCCGATGCCGTGCTGCGCATGCATGCGCTCGACGACGCGGTTCAGGTGCAGCGACACGATCTTGCCGAGGGCCTCCTCGCCAAGCGGCAGGTATGGGATCACTGAGAGACGCCCGATGAACGCAGCCGGAAACACCTGGCGCAGCGCCGGGTGCAGTGCCTCGCGCAGCGCTGCCGTGTCCGGCACCAGCGCGGGGTCTTCGCAGAGGGTGGCGATCAGGTCGGAGCCGGTGTTGCTGGTCAGCAGGATGGTGCTGTTGCGGAAGTCGATGTGCCGCCCCTCGCCGTCTTCCATCCAGCCCTTGTCGAACACCTGATAGAAGATCTCGTGCACATCCGGATGCGCCTTCTCGACCTCGTCGAGCAGGATCACGCTGTAGGGGCGGCGACGCACGGCCTCGGTGAGCACGCCGCCTTCGCCGTAACCCACGTAGCCCGGCGGTGCGCCCTTGAGCGTCGAGACGGTATGCGCCTCCTGGAATTCGCTCATGTTGATGGTGATGAGGTTCTGCTCGCCGCCATACATCGCTTCGGCCAGGGCCAGCGCGGTTTCGGTCTTGCCGACGCCCGAAGGGCCGACCAGCAGGAAGACGCCCACCGGCTTGTCGGGATCGGTCAGGCGGGCGCGCGCGGTCTGCACGCGCTGCGCAATCGCGGCGAGCGCATGGCTCTGGCCGATCACGCGCTGGTCCAGCGTGGCCTGCAGGCTGAACACGGCCGCCACTTCGTCCTTGACCATGCGTCCCACGGGAATGCCGGTCCAGTCCGAGAGGATGGCCGCAACAACGGACTCATCGACCTGCGGAAAGATGAGCGGCGCGTTCTGCTGGCGCTCGACGAGTTCGCGCTCCAGTTGGCGCAGTTCGGCTGGCACCGGGACCACGGCGGAGCGATCTTCGGCACCGGCCTGCTGGCCCTGCCGCAGGGCGTGGATGCGCTGCACCAGCGCCAGTTCGGCCTGCCAGCGCGCCTCCTGGACCTCGAGATCGTCCTTTGCAGCCTGCAGTTGGGCCTGTGCAGCGGCGAGCCGTTCGGCGCGGCCTTCGCTGCCGTGGTCGATGCCCCCTTCTCCGCGAAGCAGGTCGATTTCGGTTTGCCGCGCCGCACAGCGCTGGCGCAGATGCTCGACCGCGGCCGGCGCCGCGTGCAGCGACATCGCCACGCGCGCGCAGGCGGTGTCCAGCAGACTGATGGCCTTGTCGGGGAGTTGCCGCGACGGGATGTAGCGGTGCGACAGCACCACCGCAGCACGCACGGCCTCGTCGAGCACCGTCACGCCGTGGTGCTGCGCAAAGGTGGCGACGAGACCGCGGACCATCTCCATCGCGGAGGCTTCCTGCGGCTCCATGACCTGGAGCACCTGGAAGCGCCGGCTCAGTGCCGGATCCTTTTCGATGTGCCGTTTGTACTCGCTCCAGGTGGTGGCGCCGACGGTGCGAAGGGTGCCGCGGGCCAACGCCGGTTTGAGCAGGTTGGCCGCGTCGCCGGTGCCGGCCTGGCCACCCGCGCCCACCAGCGTGTGGATCTCATCGACGAACAGGATGACAGGCTGCGTGGCCCTGGAGGCCTCTTCCAGCAGCCCCTTCAGGCGCGACTCGAACTCGCCGCGCATGCTGGCACCGGCCAGCAGGGCACCGACGTCGAGGCTGAGCAAGCGCACCTCTTGCAATGCCGGCGGCACGTTCCCGCCTGCGATGGCCAACGCCAGGCCCTCGACCACGGCCGTCTTGCCGACGCCCGCATCGCCGGTCAGCAAGGGGTTGTTCTGGCGTCGGCGCAGAAGGATGTCGACCATGGTGCGTATCTCGTGCTCGCGGCCGATCACGGGGTCGATCTCGCCGGCCCGAGCCCGTTCGGTCAGGTCGGTGCAGTACTTGGCCAGCGCGGACTTGCCATCTCCCCGATCGGCCAGTGCCTGGCTGGCCTCACCGGGTGTGGCCGCCACCAAACCCGATCCGTCGTAGGAACCTTCACGTTCTTCGGGCGAGCCAGCGATCACGGCGGGCAGCACTTGCGTCAATTGTTCGACCGGAATCTTCTGGAAGGCGGGCGAGATGCCCAGCAACAGACGCCGCAGTTCCGGCGCCTGCAGCAACGCGGCCAACAGCCAGCCGCTGCGGATGCACTGGCCGCCGAATTCCAGGCTCGACAGCACCCACGCCTGCTCCACCGCCGGACCGATGTGATGCGAGAAGTCGCTGAGCGAAGTGGCACCCGAGGGCAGACCCGCCAGGGCCGCGACGAGGTCGCGTTCGATGGCTTGTGGATCGATCTGGTAGTGGCGGCAGATGCGGTGGATGTCGGTGTTGCTGAGCTGCCAGAGCTGGTGCAGCCAGTGCGTCAGCTCCACGTACGGGTTGCCGCGCAGCTTGGCAAAAGCGGTGGCGGACTCGATGGACCGGAACAGCGTGAGATTGAGCTTGCCGAAGAGGGCTCGTCTGGAGATGGTCATGCTGGGAACGCGGAATGTCGGCGGTCGGCCCCCAGGCAGCGACGCAGCACCCCCGTCACGGACGCGCCGCGAGGCTGAACAACAAGAAGGAGGGCGCAGCCCGATCCGCCCATCGCTGCGGACGGACGCGCCGAAAGCGCGGGGCTGTGAAAGTGAAAGAGGGGCGCGCGCCTTCGAGGAGTTGCCCGCGCAACCCCATGGCAAGCCCGTAGGCCCGTCACAAGCGCGACGACTTGCTCAGTCCACCCGTGAGGCGGTGCCTCGACCCAATGCTGTCGCGTGACTCGGCGCGGAGCTCGCGCCGACACATCACGTCACCGAAAGATGACATGTGGAACTCCCTGACTGTTTTTGTTACGGAACATTTTCGCCTTGTGGCGAGATAGCTGCGAGTTTCCACGGTAAGTCGAAATTACCCATCCTCAAATGAAAGTAGATGAGGCCGTGACTTTTGCCACAGCTGCTCCGCGAGCATGCGAAATGCTCGTCACGACATGCGCAATTGCCGAGCACAGCGCAGATCGCCATGCTGCCTGCGCGCAAAAAAAAGCGGCCCCGAAGGGCCGCTTTCAGCGTTGTGTTGACCGGCGACGTGCTCAGCGATCGCGCGGCACGAACACGCGCCCACCCTGCGGGCGCCCGGCCAGCTTGCCACCACCCTTGCCGCCGAAACCACCGCGTGCGTCACGATCAGGCGACCAGGTGCGCGTGGCACCAGCGGATTTGCCTTGACCGGCGAACGCGCCGCTGTCCTTCTGATAGCGCTTCCCGCCCGCCCCGTCTGCGTGGTGGGCCGGTTTGCCTTGGAAACCGTCGCGTGCGTGGCTGCGCGGGTGCGACGGCGCGCTTTCGCCCCAGCCCGGCGCACGGCCGCCGTGGAAGCCGCCATTGTCGCGACGCGGGCCGCGGGCACCGCCGCCCTCGCCCGGCCGGCCGCGGCCCTTGCCGCCACCGAAGCCGCGCGGCAGCTGGGCCGTGGGGGCACGGCGGGTGGGTTCCATGCCGGGGATCATCTCGGCGTTGAACTGCTGGCGGGTGAAGGCCTCGATGTCGAACACGCGACGCTGGTCGCGGAACTCGGCGAAGGTGACGGCGATGCCGTCGCGTCCCGCGCGACCCGTGCGGCCGATGCGGTGTGTGTAGTCCTCGGCCTTCATCGGCAGGCCGAAGTTGAAGACATGGCTGATGCTGGGCACGTCGATGCCGCGCGCGGCGACGTCGGTGGCCACGAGGATCTGCACCTGGCCGTTGCGCAGCGCCATGAGGCGGCGGTTGCGCAGGCCCTGGCTCAGCGCGCCGTGCAGCGCCACGGCCGAGAAGCCGGCCTGCTGCAGGTCGTTGGCCAGGCCGTCGCATTCGACCTGCGTGCTGGCGAACACGATCGCCTGCTGGATCGACGAATCGCGCAGCCAGTGGTCGAGCAGTGCGCGCTTGTGGTCGAAGTGGTCGGCCCAGTGCAGGATCTGCTTGATGTTGGCGTGCTTCTCTTGCGGCGAGTCGATCTGCACCTTGCGCGGCTCGCGCATCACGCGGGCAGCCAGTTGCTGGATGCGCGGCGCAAAGGTAGCGCTGAACATCATGGTCTGCTTGCGCTGAATGGTCAGCTGGTTGATCTCGGCCAGGTCGTCGGCAAAGCCCAGGTCGAGCATGCGGTCGGCCTCGTCGACGACGAGGAACTGCACCTGGTCGAGCTTGATCTGCATCGAGCGCTGCAGGTCGAGCAGGCGGCCCGGCGTGGCAACGACGAGGTTGGCGTTCTGCAGGCGCGCGATCTGCAGCTGGTAGGGCATGCCGCCCACCACGTTGGCGATGCGCAGGCCGCGGCAGTGCTGCACCAGGCCGATGGCGTCGTGCGCCACCTGCTGCGCGAGCTCGCGCGTGGGGCACAACACCAGCGCGCCGGGCGTGGCGGCCTTGAACTGGCGCGGGTTGGTCGGGTTCTGGCGGCGCGGGCGCTTGGGCGCGGGCTCGCCGCGCTCGGCGGCTTCGGCGCACTGGCGGGCGAAGTCGGCTTCGGCCTGGGCGTGCGCTGCGTTCTGCTGGGCCAGCAGGGTGTGAAGCACGGGCAGCAGGAAGGCCGCGGTCTTGCCGCTGCCGGTCTGGCTCGAGACCATCAGGTCGACCATGGCGCTGTTGGCGTCGCCCATGGCCAGCGGGATGGCCTTGTGCTGCACGGCGGTGGGCTCGGTGTAGCCGAGGTCGCGCACAGCGGCGACCAGTTCAGGTGCCAGGCCCAATTCGGCGAAGGCTTGCGCGTCGGCCTGGACCGGCGCTTGCGCCGGGGCGACGTCGGGCGTGGCGGCCACGGCCGGCACAAAGGAATCGGTGCGAACTTCGGTGGAGAGGGACGCAGGCGCAGCAGCGCCCTGCACGTCTTGCAGGGAGTCGGTCATTAGAAAACTCAATTTTTCGCACGCAACGCACCCGAGGCGGATGCGCGCGTTGGAGGGTCAAAAAACATCAACCATCCAACGACATGAGACAACGGCAGTGCTGTCTTGGCTTTCCTCTGCCGTTCAGACGACGCCCTGGAAGGGCGCCCGACGGCCAGCCGATGTGCGAGAAGGGAGATGCAGGATCACGCCTGAAAAGCACCGCCAAACGAGTTGGTGCCTTGAGGCAAGCCCACGATTATGGCACGAGTCGGGGTTTTTACCTAATCCTGCAGGCGCAGGAAGGTTGTGCGGTAGTGCGCCAGCTCCTCGATGGACTCGTGCACGTCGGCCAGGGCCGTGTGGGCCTGCTGCTTCTTGAAGGCGCTGTAGGCGGCGGGCTTCCAGCGCTTGGCCAGTTCCTTGAGCGTGCTGACGTCGAGGTTGCGGTAGTGGAAGAAGGCTTCCAGCTTGGGCATGTACTTGACGAGGAAGCGCCGGTCCTGGCCGATGGTGTTGCCGCACATGGGCGAGGCGTTCTTGGGCACGTAGCGCGAGATGAAGTCGATCAGCTGCTGCTCGGCCGTCGCCTCGTCGAGCGTGGAGGCCTTGACCTTGTCGATCAGGCCGCTGCGCCCGTGGGTGCCCTTGTTCCAGGCGTCCATGCCGTCGAGCACCGCGTCGCTCTGGTGGATGACCAGCACCGGCCCGTCGATGCGCGGCGTGAGGTCGGGGCCGGTGACGACGACGGCGATCTCGAGCAGCCGCTCCTTCTCCGGGTCCAGCCCGCTCATCTCGCAGTCGAGCCAGACCAGGTTCTGGTCGCTCTTGCGCAGTTCGGGGATCGGTGCGGGGGCGGTCGGTTCGGAAGCAGAGGTCTCGGACATCGGGCCATTGTCCACGAGGCCTTGCGGGCCGCGGGGCCGGCCGATGCCGCGCCCGGGGGCCGGAACTACACTTCCGCCCTTCCCCGCCGCGCCCCACGCATGTCCGCCTCGCTCGCCTTCACCCTCGCCTTCTCGGCCGCGCTCGTGCTCGGCCTCGTCGTGAAGTTCTGGCTGGCCACGCGCCAGGTGCGCCATGTGGCGCGGCACCGCGACCAGGTGCCGGCGGCCTTCGCGCAGACGATCAGCCTGGCGGCGCACCAGAAGGCCGCCGACTACACCATCGCCAAGGCCCGCTTCGGCCTGCTCGAACTCGCCTGGGGCGCCGCGGTGCTGCTCGGCTGGACGCTGCTCGGCGGCCTCGACCTGCTCAACAAGGCCCTGCTGGCCTGGATGGGCAGCGGCATGGGGCAGCAGCTCGCGCTGCTGGTGGCCTTCAGCCTCATCGGCGGCCTGCTCGACCTGCCCTTCACGCTGTGGCAGACCTTCCGGCTGGAGCAGCGCTTCGGCTTCAACAAGATGACCTGGAAGCTGTGGCTGGCCGATGCCGTGAAGGGCACGCTGCTTGGCGCTGCCATCGGCCTGCCTCTGGCCGCGCTGGTGCTGTGGCTGATGGGCCGGGCCGGCGACAGCTGGTGGCTCTGGGCCTGGGCCGCACTCACGGCCTGGATGCTTCTGCTGCAGTTCATCCTGCCGACCTGGATCGCGCCGCTGTTCAACAAGTTCGAGCCGCTGGACGACCTGACGCTCAAGCAGCGCGTGAACGCGCTCATGGCGCGCTGCGGCTTCAAGGCCAAGGGCCTGTTCGTGATGGACGGCAGCCGCCGCAGCGCGCATGCCAACGCGTATTTCACCGGCTTCGGTGCCTCCAAGCGCGTGGTGTTCTTCGACACGCTGCTCAAGCAGCTCAGCGCCGGCGAGGTGGAGGCCGTGCTCGCCCACGAACTGGGCCACTTCAAGCATCGCCACATCGTCAAGCGCATGGTGATGATGTTCGGGCTGAGCCTCGTGGCCTTCGCCGTGCTCGGCTGGGTGTCACGCCACACCTGGTTCTACACCGGCCTGGGCGTGCAACCGAACATGACGGGGCCGAACGATGCCTTGGCCCTGCTGCTCTTCATGCTGGCCGTGCCGGTGTTCACCGTCTTCGTGTCGCCGCTGCTGGCCCAGCTGTCGCGCCGCGACGAGTTCGAGGCCGACGCCTATGCCGTGGCGCAGACCAGCGGCCAGGACCTGTCGGCCGCGCTGCTCAAGCTGTACCAAGACAACGCGTCGACGCTCACGCCCGACCCGGTGTTCGTCAAGTTCTACTACTCGCACCCCCCCGCGTCCGAACGGCTGGCCCGCATGGGTGCCAGCCCCGCGGCCGCCTGAACGGAGAGCCACCCCATGAGCCACAGCATGCTGACCATCACCGACTGGAAGTCCGCACCGCCGCGCAAGGCGCTGGGGCCGAGCGACATCGTGAGCGGCCTCGCGCGCCTGTCGGGCTGGAAGCTCACGGGCGACGGTGCCGACGTCGCGATCGAGAAGACCTACACCTTCGCGAACTACTTCGAGACCATCGCCTTCGTGAACGCGCTGGCCTTGATCGCCCATCGGCAGGACCACCACCCCGACCTGTCGGTGCACTACAACCGCTGCGTGGTGCGCTTCAACACGCACGACGTGGGCGGCATCTCGGCCACCGACCTCGACTGCGCGCGGCAGGCCGACGCGCTGCTGGCCGAACCCAGCGCGGGCTGAGCTTTTCGTGGCTTCGTCCAGGCAGCGGGGGCGCAGCGCCGGCCCCACCTCCGGCGGTGCGTCCTTGCGGGACGGCCTGGTCGTCGGCAGCCATGGCCGGCACTGCATGGTCGAGACGCCCGAGGGCGAGCGCCGCATCTGCCACCCGCGCGGCAAGAAGAGCCAGGCCGTGGTCGGCGACCGCGTGCAATGGCAGGCCAGCGAGGACGAAGGCACGATCGAGCGCGTGCTGGAGCGGCGCAACCTCTTCTACCGGCAGGACGAGATCCGCACCAAGTCCTTCGCGGCCAACCTCGACCAGGTGCTGATCCTCGTCGCGGCCGAGCCCGAGTTCTCGGAACACCAGTTGGCGCGTGCCTTGATCGCGGCCGAGGCCGAACGCATCCGACCCGTGATCGCGCTCAACAAGAGCGACCTCGTCGAGCCCTTCGCGCGTGCGTGGGCGCGGCTGGCGCCCTACCGGCACATGCACTACGGCGTGCTGCCGCTGTCGCTCACCGCGTCGGGCGACGTCGACCGTGAGGCGCTGATGCACCAGCTCGCCGGCAAGACCACGCTGGTGCTCGGCCCCTCGGGTGCGGGCAAGAGCACGCTCATCAACTTGCTGGTGCCCGGCGCCACCGCGCAGACGGGCGAGATCTCGCAGGCGCTGAACTCGGGCAAGCACACGACGACCACCACGACCTGGTACTGGGTCGATGCCGAGCGCCAGACCGCGCTCATCGACTCGCCCGGGTTCCAGGAATTCGGCCTGCATCACATCGAGCCGATGCAGCTCGCCACGCTGATGCCCGACATCGCCGCCCATGCGGGCGAGTGCAGGTTCTACAACTGCACCCATCTGCACGAGCCGGGCTGCGGCGTGATTTCACACGTCGAATCGGCCGCCAACGCAGCCCCGATCAGCGCGACGCGCTACAAGATCTATAGCGATTTGTTTGCCGAGTTGAGTGTGTCGCGGTACTGAATCGGACAGCCGAACGCAGAGGGCGCAGAGGACTCGCAAAGGGCGCAGAAGAAAACCAGAATTTTGAAGTTCCTCTGCGCCCTCTGCGAAATCTTTGCGCCCTCTGCGTTCGGCTGTCCGTATTCAAGCCAGGATCTCCTGCAGCCGCTGCACCAGCAACCCGCACTGGCCCCGCGTACCGACGCTGATGCGCAGCCACGCGTCGATGCGCGGCTGGCGGAAATGGCGCACCAGCACGGCCCGCGCGCGCAGCGCGGCCGCCAGCTCGGCGGCATCGCGCTGCGGGTGGCGCGCGAACACGAAGTTGGCCTGCGAGGGCAGCACCTCGAAGCCCAGGTCTTCCAGCTGCAGCACCAGGCCTTCGCGGGTGTCCATCACGTCGTGGCGGGTGCGCTCGAAGTACGCCTCGTCCTCCAGCGCGCCGACGGCGCCGGCCTCGGCCAGGCGGTCGAGCGGGTAGGAGTTGAAGCTGTTCTTCACGCGGTCGAGCGCTTCGACCAGCGGCGCCTGCCCCATCGCGTAGCCCACGCGCAAGCCGGCCAGCGAGCGCGACTTGGACAGCGTATGCACCACCAGCAGGTTGGGGTGGCGCGCGATCAGCGGCACGGCGCTCTCGCCGCCGAAGTCGACGTACGCCTCGTCGACGAGCACCACGCGCTGCGGCGCGGCGGCCAGCAGCCGCTCGATGGCGGCGAGCGGCAGGCCGATGCCGGTGGGCGCGTTCGGGTTGGCGACGACGACGCCCGCGCAGCCCTGCGCGGCGCGCGCCACCAGCGCGTCGACGTCGATGCCCAGGCCCTCGCCGACCGGCATCAGCGCGGCCTCGATGCCGTAGAGCTGCGCGTACACCTTGTAGAAGCTGTAGGTGACGTCGGGGAACAGCAGGGCCTGGCCGGGCTGCTGGAAGAAGGCGAAGAAGGCGTGGGCCAGCACCTCGTCGGAGCCGTTGCCGACGAAGACCTCGCCGGGCTGCAGGCCGCGGCGGCGGGCGATGGCCTCGCGCAGCGCGGTGGACGCCGGGTCGGGGTAGCGCTCCAGCCCCTCCTGCGCGGCGCGCGCGATGGCCTGCAGGGCACGCGGCGAGGGCGGGTACGGGTTCTCGTTGGTGTTGAGCTTCACCAGGTCCGGGATGCGCGGCTGCTCGCCCGGCACGTAGGGTTCGAGCGCCGCGATGCGCGGGCTCCAGAACGAAGGGATGGAAGTCGTCATGCTACGAATTCGATAGCTGCTCGCGTCCGCCCCCGCGAACGCTGGCGGCCGATTTGACTTGAACCTCAGCCCAGGAGCCGGGCCAGCGTGAGCAGTGCCAGCAGCACCATCCACATCACGACCGAGCGCCACACCAGCCCCACCACGCTGCGCAGGTGGCCCGGTTCGGGCTCGCGGCCCGGGGTGCTGCCGCTGTCGAGCACCGCCATGCCGCTGACCGGGTCGCCCGCCTGCGCATGCGGCAGCGCGTCGGGCACCGCGATGGCACGCAGCTGCCCGCCGCCCAGGCGCACGTTGAGCGCGCCCGAAGTGGCCGCGAGGATGACGCCGTCGTTCAGGTCGGGAAAGCGCCGTGCGTCATTGCGCCAGCAGTCGATCGCCTCCTCGAAGCTGCCGACGACCGCGAAGCCCAGCGCCGTGATGCGCGCGGGCAGCCAGTCGACGGCGGCCCAGGCGCGGTCGGCGGCCTCCTGCACCCATACGCTCGCGGGCTGGATCGAGGCGTTGTTCTTGTGCGCCCAGTAGCGCGCCACGAACTCGCTCATGCGGTAGAACACCGCGCCCGCGGGCCCCAGGCCCAGGGCCGCGAGCACCGAGAACCAGGCCAGCACGCCGAACACGTGGCGGTGCGCCGCGATCACGGAGTATTCGATGACATGCCGGACGATCTCGCTGCGCGGCAGGTCGGCCGCATCGACGCGCTGCCAGTGCGCGAGCAGCGAGCGTGCAAGCGCCTCGTCGCCCACCTCCAGCGCATCACGGATGCCGGTGAAGTGGTGGCTGAACTGGCGAAAGCCCAGCGTGACGTAGAGCACCGCGATGCTCCACAGCACGGCGAAAGGCAGCGGCAGCGTGAGCAGCAGCAGCCAGTGGATGCCCAGGGCCAGCAGGCTCGGCACGCCAACCGCGAGGAGCCAGGCCACCCAGCCGTGGTGCGGCTTGCCGGCATCGAAGTTGCGGCTGGTCCAGCGCGTCCAGGCCAGCACCGCGCCATACACGGGGTTGTGGAAGCCAAGCGGGCGCACCTGCTCGATCAACAACGCGCACAGGATGGCGAAGAAGCTCATCGTCGAATGATAAGACGCGCCGCCAGACCGACCGACGGCGCCGCGCGAGCGCGACGCCGTCAGTCCGCGATGAGGAAACGATAGAGGTTGCGCAGCATGCCGGCCGTGGCGCCCCACACGAAGCGCTCGTGCGGGCCGTCCTGGTAGGGCATCGAGAACCAGTGCCGCGCCGACGGTCCGCCCGGGTCCGCCAGATGCCGACGGTGGTTGGCCGGGTCCATGAGGAAGGCCAGCGGCACCTCGAAGACATCGGCCACCTCGGCCGGGTTGGGCACCAGCTCGAAGCCCGGCTCCACCAGCGCCACCACCGGCGTCACGATGAAGGAAGTCACCGTGGTGTAGGTGGGCAGCTGCCCGAGCACCTCGATGAAGCGCGCCGACAGGCCCACCTCTTCCCAGGCCTCGCGCAGGGCCGCGGCGGCGATGTTCGCGTCGTCCGGGTCGACCCGCCCGCCGGGAAAGGCGATCTGCCCCGAATGGGTGGACATGCGCGTCGCCCGCTCGGTGAGCAGCACCATGGGCTCGTCGCGCTGCACGATGGGCACCAGCACCGCGGCCTGTGCCGGGGCGCGCTCGGTCATGCGCGGCTCGCGGCGCAGTTCGGGCGTCCACGCCGGCGGCGAGGCGAAGCGGCGGCGCAGGGCCTGCGCGCTGAGGCGATCGACCGGCACCGCGGGCAGGTCGCTGTCGACCGCACTCACCGGCACGGCGCGCGGGTCGGTGATCGGCACCATCTGCGGCACGACGTTGATCACTTCTGGGGCGGCATGCATGGCGGGTTCGGAGGACGAGGTATCGGTCAAGGGCGTGGAAGGTTCTTCAAGATAACGAACGAGCGGGCCGGGCGTGCACCGCTGCGACGATGCCGGATGCCATAAGTCACAAAAGCGAACCGGAGCCGCAAGGATGTGGCAGAAAAGCAAAAAGCCGCCCGTTCGGGCGGCTTCTTATCGGCGCCGGATGCCTGGAGGCACCCTGGCAGCAGGCCTTACTGGGCTGCTGCAGCGGCGGCCGACTTGCCCGGCAGCTTTTCCTTGATGCGCGCCGAACGGCCGCTGCGCTCGCGCAGGTAGTACAGCTTGGCACGGCGCACGTCGCCGCGGCGCTTGACTTCGATGCCGGCGATCAGCGGGCTGTAGGTCTGGAAGGTACGCTCGACGCCTTCGCCGCTGGAGATCTTGCGCACGGTGAACGCGCTGTTCAGGCCGCGGTTGCGCTTGGCAATCACGACGCCTTCGTAGGCCTGCACGCGCTTGCGGGTGCCTTCGACGACGTTGACGCTGACGATCACGGTGTCGCCGGGGGCGAACTCGGGGATCTTCTTGCCCAGGCGGGCGATTTCCTCTTGCTCGAGGGTCTGGATGAGGTTCATGGTTTCCTGCGATGGATCGTGCCCGCGCTACACGTGGAAGGCGGCCGCGCTACCGGGGGTAGGCTGCTGGCCGCGGCCGGGCAGAGGATCGAAAAGCCCTCGATTATAGCTTTTTTGCGAGGGCTGTCTCGTCCGCGCGGGTGAGGCGCCCCTGCGAGCGTGCGGCATCGATCAGGTCCGGCCGCCGTTCGGCCGTGATGCGCAGGCGCTGGTCGCGTCGCCAGCGCTCGATCTGGGCGTGGTGGCCCGACAGCAGCGGCGCGGGCACCGCCTCCCCCTGCCACAGTTCGGGGCGCGTGTAGTGCGGGCAGTCGAGCAGCCCGTCCAGGGCCGGGTTGAAGCTGTCCTGCACGTGGCTGCCCTCGTCGCCCAGCACACCCGGCTGCAGCCGGGCGACGGCGTCGAGCAGCGCCATGGCCGGAATCTCGCCGCCCGAGAGAACGAAGTCACCCAGGCTGATCTGGTGCGTGACGCGCCGGTCGATGAAGCGCTGGTCGATGCCCTCGTAACGGCCGCACACCAGCACCGCGCCCTCGCCCGCCGCCCAGCTGGCCACGCCCGCGTGGCGCAGCGCCTCGCCGATGGGCGAGAACAGCACCACCGGCACGTTGTTCGCCGGCTGGCCGCGCGCGGCCAGTGCCGCGTCGAGGCAGGCCGCCAGCGGCTCGGCCATCATCACCATGCCGGGGCCGCCGCCGAAGGGACGGTCGTCGACCCGGCGGTAGTTGCCTTCGGCGAAGTCACGCGGGTTCCACAGCACCACCTCGACCTGGCCCGAGGCGTAGGCACGCCGCGTCACGCCGCTTTCGAGGAAGGGCTTGAACAGTTCGGGGAACAGGGTGATGACGTCGAAACGCATGGGCTCACCCCAGGCTCAGCCGCGGTCGGCGGCCGCCGGGCCGCCCCAAGGCGGCCGGGCCTCCCCCTCGGGGGGTGGAGTTACACGCCGAAGGCGTGAAAAGCCGGGGGGCATCAGTAATCGGCTTGCCAGTCGACCGTGATGAGGCGGCCGGCCAGGTCAACGCTGTCGACGAAGGCCGCCACGAAGGGAATCAGGCGCTCGACGGCCTTGCCGTCCTGCTCGGCCGCCAGCACCAGCGTGGTCTGCGGGCCGTTGGCCATCAGCTCGCGCACGGTGCCCAGGGCCACGCCTTCGCGGTTGACCACCGACAGGCCGATCAGGTCGACCCAGTAGTACTCGTCGTCGCCGGGCGTGGGGAAGCTCGAGCGCGGCACGAAGACGCGGGCACCGCGCAGGGCCTCGGCCGCGGTGCGGTCGGGCACCTCCGCGGACGCGGCCACGATGCAGTCGGAATGTTCCTTGGCCTCGCGCACCGGCAGGCGGAAGACCTTCGAGCTGTCGCCCGGGGCCTGCAGGAACCAGCGCTTGGAAGAAAAAAGCGCCTCGGGACGGGCGCTGTGGGGGAGGACCTTGAACCAGCCCTTGATCCCCCAGGCATCGGCGATGCGGCCCACCTCGATGGCGTCCGCCGGCAGTTCGGCGGTTTCGAGCGTGGGCAGCATCGCGAGGGGATGGCTCAGCCGACGAACGGCCGCCCGAAGGCGGCTGCGCCGCCCTTGGGGGGCAGCGAGGACACGTCAGTGCCGAGCGTGGGGGCCATGTTCAGGCGGCCGCCTTGGGCGCCGCGGCAGCGGCTTGCTTGATCAGGCGAACGACGGTGGGCGAAGCCTGCGCGCCGACGCTCTTCCAGTAGGTCAGGCGATCCTGCGCGATGCGGATGCTTTCCTCGTTTTCCTTGGCGGCGGGGTTGTAGAAACCCAGGCGCTCGATGAAACGGCCGTCGCGGCGGGTGCGCTTGTCGGCCACGACGATGTTGAAGAACGGGCGGTGCTTGGAGCCGCCGCGGGAGAGTCGAATCACGACCATGATTTATCCTTCGGGTGGAACCGGCGCCCCTGCAAGAAGATCAAGAGGCTGCCGAGATTTCTTCCAGCGTTGAGACACGCGACATGGCCACCCGGCCAGCGACACGCTGAAAAGCCTTCCATTATAGCCCGAGCGCGTTCCGCCTCCATTTTTCCAGCCCCATGAGCCTGCACATCCGCCCGAGCCGCGACCAGGACGTCGCGGCCGTCACCGCGATCTACGCCCACCACGTGCTGCACGGCACCGGCACCTTCGAGACGGAACCGCCCACCGAGGCCGACATGGCCGCGCGCCGTGCCGACGTGCTGGCCAAGGGCCTGCCCTACCTGGTGGCGGAGAACGAGGCCGGCGAGCTGCTGGGCTTTGCCTACTGCAACTGGTTCAAGCCGCGACCGGCCTACCGCTACTCGGCCGAGGACTCGATCTACCTGTCCGACGCGGCCCGCGGGCGCGGCGTCGGCACGCAGCTGCTCACCGCCCTGGCCGACGCGGCGCAGGCGGCCGGCGTGCGCAAGCTGATCGCCGTGATCGGCGATTCGGCCAACGCCGGCTCCGTGGGCGTGCACCGCAAGCTGGGCTTCTCGCACGTGGGCGTGCTCAAGGACTGCGGCTGGAAGTTCGGCCAGTGGCGCGACGTGGTGCTGATGGACAAGGTGCTGGGCGAAGGCAGCGGCACCGCCCCCGAATGAAGAACACGTGCCACCCATGACCGCCGACGCCACCACTCCTGCCGCCGCGATGGCCCGCTCCCCGAAGAGCAAGACGCTCGCCGCCTGGCTTGCCTTCCTCGGCGGCCCGCTCGGGCTCCACCGCTTCTACCTGCACGGCCTGGGCGACCTGCTCGGCTGGCTGCTGCCCATCCCGACGGCCCTGGGCCTGTACGGCATAGAGCGGGCCCGCCTCTACGGCCTCGACGACGGCTGGAGCTGGGTGCTGATTCCCTTCGTGGGCTTCACCATCGCCGGCTGTGCGCTGATGGCGATCATCTACGGCCTGGCGACGCCCGAGAAATGGAACGCCCGATACAACCCCGCTTTGGCGCCCGACGCGGCGCCGGGCCGCACCAGCTGGTTCACCATCGGTGCGGTGGTGTTCGCGCTGCTGATCGGCACCACCGTGCTCATGTCGAGCATCGTGTTCAGCTTCCAGCGCTACTTCGAGCACCAGATCGAGGAAGGCCGCAAGATTTCGCAGTGAAATCGGCCTGCAGTGCGCAGCCCGCCTGCGCGAGCAGCTATCGAAAAGATAGCGATCAGAAGATCTGCAGGCTGACCCAGTAGGCGATCGCGGCCACGAAGGCCGCCGCCGGGATCGTGAAGATCCAGGCCCACACGATGTTGCCCGCCACGCCCCAGCGCACTGCGCTCATGCGCTGCGTGGCACCCACGCCGACGATGGCGCCGGTGATGGTGTGCGTGGTCGACACCGGGATGCCCAGCGCCGTGGCGATGAACAGCGTCAGCGCCCCGCCCGTCTCGGCGCAGAAGCCGCCCACGGGCTTGAGCTTGGTGATCTTCTGGCCCATGGTGCGCACGATGCGCCAGCCGCCGAACATGGTGCCCAGAGCGATGGCCGTGTAGCAGGCCACGATGGTCCACAGCGGCGGCTCGGCCGCGCCGGCCGACGCGTAGCCGGTGGCGATCAGCAGCATCCAGATGATGCCGATGGTCTTCTGCGCGTCGTTGCCGCCGTGGCCCAGGCTGTAGGCACCGGCCGAAACGAGCTGCAGCCGCCGGAACCAACGGTCCACGCGCGAGGGCGTCGAGCGGCGGAAGATCCAGGCCACCGCGACCATCATCAGCGAGCCGAGCAGGAAGCCCAGCAGCGGCGACACGAAGATGAAGGCGACCGTCTTCCAGATGCCGGCGGCCACCAGGCCCGAGGCGCCGGTCTTGGCCATCACGGCGCCGACGATGCCGCCGATGAGCGCGTGCGACGAACTGCTGGGAATGCCGTAGTACCAGGTGACCAGGTTCCAGCTGATGGCCCCGACCAGCGCGCCGAAGACCACGTGCACGTCCACCACCCCGGGCTGGGCGATGCCCTTGCCCACCGTCGCGGCCACGCTGAGGTGGAAGACGAAGATCGCGATGAGGTTGAAGAAGGCGGCGAAGAGCACCGCCTGCCCGGGCCGCAGCACCCCGGTGGACACGACGGTGGCGATGGAGTTCGCCGCGTCGTGGAAGCCGTTCATGAAGTCGAAGGCGATCGCGAGCGCGACCAGCAGCACCACCACCCAGAGGGCGACCTGAACCGTTGCCATCGAAGCGCCCTGCTCAGGAGTTCTCGAGGATGATGCCCTCGATCACGTTGGCCACGTCCTCGCACTTGTCGGTGATGGTCTCGAGCAGCTCGTAGATGGCCTTGAGCTTGATCACCTCGCGCACGTCGGGCTCCTCGCGGAACAGCTTGCTCATGGCGCTGCGCATCACGCGGTCGGCGTCCGACTCCAGGCGGTCGATCTCCTCGCAGGTCTTGAGCGTGGCCTCGGCGATCGCCGGGTCGGTGATCTTGCCCAGGTACTTGACCGCGTCCTTGAGGCGGTCACAGCACTTCACGCTCAGCGTGGTCAGGCGCGTGATCTCGTCGGTCATGTGCCGCACGTCGTACAGCGCCATGGTCTCGGCGCAGTCCTGGATCAGGTCGGCCACGTCGTCCATGGTGTTGATGAGCTTGTGGATCTGCTCGCGGTCGATGGGCGTGATGAAGGTCTTGTGCAGCACGCGGTTGACCTCGTGCGTCACCCGGTCGGCGGCACGCTCGGCGTTGTCGACGTCGCGGTTGTACTGCTCGCGCAGGTGCAGGTCGTTGTAGTTGGCGACGAGCTGCTCGAAGGCACGCGCGGCCTCGACGATGCGCTCGGCGTGCTGGTTGAACATCTCGAAAAAATTGCCCTCACGGGGCAGCAGCTTGCCGAGCATGGCGACGGGTTCCTTACACGATGTGTGCGACAGGGTGATGACACCCAGGCAGCCCATGAGTGTAATTGCCAGCCCTCGCGGTGCCGGCCGGGCGGCTTCAGAGCCGCCGGATCGCCTGGTCGGCCACGGCCGCGAGCGCCGCGGCGGGCACGCGCGCCGGCGCGATCTCGGCCAGGGGCTGCAGGACGAAGGCCCGTTGCTGCATGCGCGGGTGCGGCACGACCAGCGCGGGGCTGTCGATGCGGCCGTCGCCGTACAGCAGCAGGTCCAGGTCGAGCGTGCGCGGCGCGTTGCGGTAGGGGCGTTCGCGGCCCTCGGCCTGCTCGATGCGCTGCAGGGCGGCCAGCAGGGCCGGCGCCGTCAGCGTCGTTTCCAGGGCGGCCACGGCGTTGACGTAATCCGGCCCGCCGGCGTCGACCGGCGCGCTGCCGTAGAGCGACGAGCAGGCGACGCGACGTGAGCCGGGCAGCTGCGCGAGCGCCTCGATGGCGCGCTCCACGGTCGCCCGCGCGTCGCCCAGGTTGCCGCCGATCCCCACGTAAGCCAGGACCGGGGCACGCGCAAGGCTCATTCGCCGGTGCCGCCGCCCATGTCGCCGCCGGCTGCCGGTGCTGCGCCGCCAGCCGCACGGGGCTTGCGGCGCCGGCGGCGCTTGCGCGGCGCGCCGGGCGTCGCCTCGCCCGCCGCCTCCGGCTCGGCCACCACGTCGTCCGCGGCGTCGACCGCCGACTCCTGCGCCTCGCGCGGGGCACGCGGCGCGGGCGCGCGCACATGCACGCGCGGGCCCGGCTGGCGCTGGCCCTTGCGCTGCTCGGCGCGCACCTGGTCCATCAGGTCCTGGCGGCGCAGGTCGTCGGCGGTGCTGAACTCCTGCCACCACTCGGCGATGGCCTCGTCGACCTCGCCCACGTCGGCGCGCAGGCGCATGAAGTCGAAAGCGGCACGAAAGCGCGCCTGCTCCACCAGGCTGTAGGGCGTGGAGCCGCTGCGCTTGTCGAAGCGCGGCTGCATCATCCAGATCTCGCGCATGTCGGCGGCGAGCTTGCCGCGGCCCGACACGTCGCCGATGCGGGCGTTGAACACGTCGTCGATGGCGTCCTGCAGGGCCGGGAACGGGGCCTGGCCACGCTGGTTGCCATGGTCGCGCATGCGCGATTGCCAGCCCTCCCGCACATCGTTCCACAGCACGCAGGCCAAGAGGAAGCTGGCCGCCACCGGCTTGCCCTCGCCCACGCGGCGGTCGGTGTCGGCCAGGGCCGCCTTCACGAAGGGCTGGTCGGCGCGCTCGACCACCACGTCCAGCAGCGGATAGATGCCGCTGGCCAGCCCCAGCTTGCGCAACTGCTCGATGGTGGCGATGGCATGCCCGGTCTGCAGCAGCTTGAGCATCTCGTCGAAGAGCCGGCTCTGCGGCACGTCGGCCAGCAGCTTCGCCGATTCGACCAGGGGCGCCGCGGTCTTGGCCTCCATCTTGAAGCCGAGCGCCGCCAGCTTGGCCGAGAAGCGGATCGCGCGGATCACGCGCACCGGGTCTTCGCGGTAGCGCGTGGCCGGGTCGCCGATCATGCGCAGCGTCAGCTTCTTGGCGTCGCGGATGCCGTGGTGGTAGTCGACCACGATCTGGCGCGCCGGGTCGTAGTACATGGCGTTGACGCTGAAGTCGCGCCGGGCCGCATCCTCGTCCTGCGGGCCCCAGACGTTGTCGCGCAGCACCCGGCCGCTGGCGTCCACCGCATGCTTCATCGCCGCCAGCTCGCTCTTGCTGGTGCGCTCGTTGCCGGCGACCTGCTCGGCAGCCGCGTTGTCCATGTAGGCGCGGAAGGTCGAGACCTCGATCACCTCGTGCTCGCGCCCGCGCCCGTACACCACGTGCACGATGCGAAAGCGCCGCCCGATGATGAAGGCGCGTCGGAACAGCCCCTTGACCTCCTCCGGCGTGGCGTTGGTCGCCACGTCGAAATCCTTGGGCCGCAGGCCCAGCAGCAGGTCGCGCACCGCGCCGCCCACGATGTAGGCCTCGAAACCGGCCTGCTGCAGCGTGGTGACGACGTTCTTCGCGCGGTCGTCGACCAGGTCGGGGTTGATGCCGTGCACGCTGGCGTCGACCTCCTCGCGCTTGCCGAAGCGCGACTTGGCGCCGGCCTTGGACTTGCCCAGGATTTTGTCGATGAAGGTCTTGATCATGAATTCAGTGGTTGGGCGCCTCACGGCGCCTCATTCGTTTTCCAGCATGGAGCGGATCAGCGGGATGGTCACCGCCCGCTGGGTGCGCAGTGCGTAGCCGTCCAGGTGCTCCAGCAGTTCCATCAGGCTGCCCAGGTCGCGGCTGAAGCGGTGCAGCACGTAGTCGATCACGTCGTCCGACAGCATCACCCCGCGCGCATCGGCCGCCTGGCGCAGCACCGCGCGGCGCTCGGCCTCGCTCAGCACCTGCAGCTGGAACACGTGGCCCCAGCCCAGGCGCGTGCGCAGGTCCTCGCGCAGCGGCAGATCGGCCGGCGGCAGGCTTCCGGCCGCCACCACGCCGCGCTGCAGCGTCTGCGCGTTGACGAACCAGTTGAAGGCCGCGTGCTGCTGCAAGGCGGTGTACAGGTGCACGTCGTCCATCAGCACGGCGCTCCAGCGCTCGTCGAAGGCCGGCGGATCGAACAGGCCCGGGTGCAGCCAGCCCACCTCGGCGCCCTGCTCGCGCAGCGCGGTGCGCACCGATTCGAGCAGGTGCGTCTTGCCGCTGCCGCCCTCGCCCCACAGGTAGGTGGGCACCGGCGAATGCACCGCCCCGCGGCCGGCGCCCACCCACAGCTGCAGGTGGCGCAGGGCAGCCTCGTTGGGGCCGGCGAAGAAGCTGGCGAGGGTCGGCCCGGCCTGCAGACCGATGTCGAGCGCGAGCTGCTTCATGCCATGGATGGGAACGGAGAAAGGGAGGGGGATCGGCCGGGAACGCCAGGGGACGGCCCTTAAAATCACCCGAAATTCTATCGGCCCGCCCGCATCGAGCGGCGGCGCCTCTTCCATTCCTCCCGCCTGCCGACCATGACCTCGCCCTCCTCCACCCCGCTCAGCTACAAGGACGCCGGCGTCGACATCGATGCCGGCGACGCGCTGGTCGACCGCATCAAGCCGCTGGCGAAGAAGACGATGCGCGAGGGCGTGCTGGCCGGCATCGGCGGTTTCGGCGCCCTGTTCGAGGTGCCCAAGCGCTACAAGGAGCCGGTGCTCGTCTCGGGCACCGACGGCGTGGGCACCAAGCTCAAGCTGGCCTTCGAGTGGCAGATGCACGACACCGTGGGCATCGACCTGGTGGCCATGAGCGTGAACGACGTGCTGGTGCAGGGTGCCGAGCCGCTCTTCTTCCTCGACTACTTCGCCTGCGGCAAGCTCGACGTCGACACCGCTGCCCGCGTGGTCGGCGGCATCGCCCGGGGCTGCGAGCTCTCGGGCTGCGCCCTGATCGGCGGCGAGACGGCCGAGATGCCCGGCATGTACCCGGCCGGCGAGTACGACCTGGCGGGCTTCGCCGTCGGCGCCGTCGAGAAGTCCAAGATCCTCACCGGCCAGAACGTCAAGCCCGGCGACGTGGTGCTGGGCCTGGCCTCGCACGGCGTGCATTCCAACGGCTTCTCGCTGGTGCGCAAGGTGATCGAGCGCGCGGGCGCCGAGCTGCCCGCCACCCTCGACGGCCAACCCTTCCGCGAGGCGGTGATGGCGCCGACGCGCCTGTACGTCAAGCCCGTGCTGGCGGCGCTGGCCAAGCATCCGCACTCGAAGGATGCCGCCTCGCCCGGCGGCATCAAGGCCCTGGCCCACATCACCGGCGGCGGCCTGCTGGAGAACATCCCGCGCGTGCTGCCCGAAGGCACCGCCGCGCACCTGAAGAAGGGCAGCTGGCCGCAGACCGAACTCTTCGCCTGGCTGCAGAAGGTGGCCGGCATCGACGACATCGAGATGAACCGCACCTTCAACAACGGCATCGGCATGGTGGTGGTGATCGACGCCGCCGAAGCCGCCGCCTGCGCCGCCACGCTGCGCGCCGAAGGCGAGACGGTGTACGAGATCGGCGCCATCGCCGAGCGCGGGACCGGCGCCGCTGTGGTCGTGGGCTGACCTGTGAAAAGCGGGCAGCCGAACGCAGAGGGCGCAGAGGGTTCGCAGAGGGCGCAGAAGTATTTCGGGATGAAACCCGCTGGCCTTTGCGCCGCATCCGCGCACGCCGCCCCCTTGCGTCCCCTTTGGACGTCTCGCTCGTCATGAGCCCCACCGAACCCGCCGCAGTGGCAGCCACCCACGAGGCCCCGGCCTCGCGCTGGGTCGTCGGCGCCAGCTACGTGCTGATGGGCGCGGCACTGCTGGGCATGCTGCTCAACCACCTGCTGGTGGGGCTGCTGGCGGTGTGCGTGGGCTTCTTGGCGACGCGTACCTTCGTGCGGGGGGTGATCCGGCTGGCCGAGCGCATGATCGCCCGTTCCCGCCCCGACGCCGCGGGCCGCAGCCTGCCGGCGCGCATCCAGAGCCTGATCCAGGCGCTCACCATCGTCGTCGTCGTGGCGGGACCGCTGGCGCTGCTGGGCGTGGGGCTGTCGCAGGCGCGCGAATTCGTGGTCGACGCGCCGCAGCAGTACCGCGAGCTGCTCGACTACGTGGCCCGCACCATCCTCGACCTGCGCGAGAAGCTGCCGCCCGACCTGGCCGCCTCGCTGCCGGCCGCGGCCGGCGACGTGCAGCACATGGTTGCCAACTACCTGCGCACCCAGGCCGGCTCGCTCGCCCTGGCCGGCCGGGCCTGGCTCACCGCCCTGCTCTTCGCCTACGTGGGCCTGATCGTCGGCGGCCTGGCCGCCGTCGCGCGCCCGCCGGCCCTGCGCCAGCCGCTGGCCGCCCAGATGCACCGGCGCATCAGCGTCTTCGGCCAGGCCTTCCGGCAGATCGTCGCCGCACAGTTCTGGATCGCGACCTTCAACACCGCCCTCACGGCCGTGTTCCTGCTCTTCGTCCTGCCGGTGTGGAACCTCGCCCTGCCCTACACCCCGGCCCTGATCACGCTCACCTTCCTCGCGGGGTTGATCCCGATCGTCGGCAACCTGCTGTGCAACGTGGTGATCACGCTGGTAGGCCTGTCGGTGTCGCCGCTCACCGCCGCTGCCTGCCTGGCCTTCCTGATCCTCATCCACAAGGCCGAGTACGTCATCAACGCCAAGGTGGTGGGCAGCCGCACGCACATCGCGGTGTGGGAACTGCTGGCCGTCATGTTCGCGGCCGAGGCGGTGTTCGGGCCGGCGGGCCTGGTGGCGGCGCCGCTGTTCTACGCCTACCTCAAGAAAGAGCTGCAGGCCGCGCGGCTGGTCTGAGGGGGCCGCCCGAGCATGGACGCCTTCGTGAGCTTCCATCCCCCGGCGACGGCGAGCCACGAGGCCGCACTGCTCGACACCCTGCGCGCCCGCGCACCACGGATCGTCCACCGCGCACCGGAGGCCGGCGACGACGCCCGCTTCCACCCGCTGCTTATCGGCGGGCGCAGCTGGCGCCTGGCGCGGCCGACCACCTTCACGCCCTACGCCTCGAGCCGACCCTGCTCGGCCCGCTGCGCCTTCTGTTCCGAAAACCTGCGCACCGAACGCGGTGGCGTGCCGGCCGCGCGCCTGCGCCCGGACGGCGGCTACTTCGCGGGACTGGGCCGCGCACTGGCCGCGCTGCGCGGGGTGCCGCTCTCATGGTCGCTGTCGGGGCTGGAGAACACCGACGACCCGGCCTGGCTGCTCCGGTTGCTCGACACCCTGCGTGCCGCCGAGCGCGACGGCGTCGTCATCGAAGACCGGGTGCTGTATTCGAACGGCGCCGGCTTCGCGCACGCGCAGGGCGCGGTGCTGCGCGACGCGCTGCTGCGCTTCGGGCTCGGCTGGATCGAGCTGTCGCGCCACCACCACGACGGCGCGACCAACCAGGCGCTGATGCGCTTTCGCGCCGGCGAGCCGATCGCCGTGCAGGCCGTGTTCGAGCGCGTGCTGGCGACGCTGGCCGGGGCATTCCCGGTGCGGCTGGTCTGCCTGTTGCAGCAGGGCGGCGTGCGCACGCCGCACGACGTGGCGGCCTACCTCGCCTGGGCGCGTGCGCACGGTGCGGGCACGGTGATCTTCCGCGAGTTCTCGCAACTCGACGACAGCTACCGCGACAACGCCACCGCACGCCACCTGCAGGCGGCCCGCGTGCCGATGGCGCCGCTGCTGCAGGCATGCCTGGCCGATACGCCGACCAGCGCGGGATGGCTGATCGAATCGCTCACCGAGGGCTATTACTTCTGGAACCTGCGGCTGCGCACGGGCGACGGGCTGCAGGTGGTGTTCGAGCGCTCCGACTACGCCGCGATGCACCGCCGCCACGCGAGCGGGGATGTCTACAAGCTCGTCTACTTCGCCAACGGCGAGTTGTGCGCCGGGTGGGAGCCCGGCCACGAGGTGCTGCTCGACACCCGCTCCCCGGAGCCCGCGCATGGATGACCGCAGCTGGATGCGGCTCGAAGCCGAGCCTGCCGAGCACGCCCTGCCGGCCGACTTCGCCGCGCGCGACCCGCTGGCGGGGCGCGACATCGGTTGGGTCACGCAGATGCGACCCTTCGTGCGCCAGTTCTGCCCGCCGGGCGGGCGCGTGCTCGATCCCTTCGCGGGCCTGGGCAGTACGCTGCTGGCGGCGCGGCTCGAAGGGCGCAAGGCCGTCGGCTGCGAGATCGACGCCGCCCGCGCCGAGCAGATCGGCGAGCGCTTCGCCCGCCTGGGCCTCGCGCCGCCCACGGTGTTCGCGGCCTCCGGCGACACGCTGGCCGATGGCGCGATGCCGCCGGTCGACCTGTGCCTGACCAACGTGCCGTACTTCGGCGCCCGCTGGAGCGGCGAGGCCGTGCCGGGCCACCTCTACGGCAGCGCGACTTACGAAGCCCACCTCGCCGGCCTGCGCGATGTGTTCCACCGCGTGCGCGACACGCTGGCCGACGGCGCCTTCTGCATCGCCATGGCCCAGAACCTGCGCCTGGGCGAGCGCATGCTGCCGCTGGCCTTCGACCTCGCGCGCATCCTCGGCAGCCTCTTCGTGCTGCAGGAGGAGCGCGTGATCGTCTACGACCGCCCTGTCAGCCCGGCGGCGCCGACGGACGCGCGCAGCAACCGCAGCCACGAATACGCGCTCATCGCGCGCAAGCGGCGCGAGACCGTCGACCTCGCCGCCACCGCGGCGCTGCTGGAGACGCTGCGCGCCGAAGGCCACCGCTTCACGGTCTTCGGCAGCTTCGCCCGCTGGCTGCAGGACCCGGCCTCGGTCACGCCGGCGGACGCCGACCTGCAGCTGGCGCCCGACGAGGATGCGCTCGACGCGCTGCTGCAGAGCCTGGCGCGGCGCGGCTTCTCGCTACGGAGCTGGAGCGACCCCGTCGTGCTGCCGCTGCGGCTGGACCTCTACCACGGGCGGCACTACTTCCGGGCCGAGCGCGTCGACCGCACGGGCGCGCTCGTGCGGCTGGACCTGTGCTTCGGGTAGCTGCGCCGAAAGGCATGTCCTAAACTGATCGAATCTCGTCCGTTCCCCATGGGACGGTTGGCCGCTGACGCAGAAGAATCGGGCGCATCCCCACCACCGATGCTACGAGCGCCACCATGAAAACCTGTCTGATTGTGATCGACGCCCAGGAGTCGTTCCGCCACCGCCCCTACTTCCGCGCCGACGACGTGCCCGCCTACCTGGCGGCGCAGAACGCGCTGATCGAGCGTTGCATCGCCGCCGGCGTGCCGGTGGTGCGCGTGTTCCACGTCGACGCGCCGGCAGAGGCATCGAACCCCTTCGCGCAGGAGTCCGGCTTCGTGCGGCCCCTGGCCGGACTGGTCGACTTCGCGGCGGACGCCACCTTCGCCAAGCACCGCCACAGCGCCCTCGTGGGCAGCGGGCTCGAGGTCTGGCTCACGCGGCACGGCATCGGCCGCCTGATCGTGAGCGGTATCCGCACCGAGCAGTGCTGCGAGACCACCACGCGCCACGCGTCGGACCTGGGCTGGGAAGTGGACTACGTGCTCGACGCCACGCTCACCTTCGACATGACGCAGCCCGACGGCCGGCCGCTCGCGGCCGCCGACATCAAGGCCCGCACCGCCACCGTGCTGCAGGGCCGTTTCGCCAACGTGTGCACCGTGGACGAGGCGCTGGCCCGCGCCGGCGCGCTCGTTGCGGCCTGAACGGGGGTACCGCCATGCTCGAACCGGCACGCTCATCGCCCGCCATCGCCGCCACCCGCCGCGTCGCGATCCTCGCCTTCGACGGCATGGAGGTGCTGGACTTCGCCGGCCCCTTCGAGGTCTTCACCACGGCCAGCCGCGTGCACGGGCGGCAGCGCCCCGACGGGGCACCGCCCTTCTCGGTCCACAGCGTGGCGCCGCGCTCGGGCCCTGTGCGCGCCCGCGCCGGCCTGGCGATGCTGCCCGACCACACGCTGGACGACGCCCCGGCGGCCGAGCTGCTGCTGGTGCCCGGCGGCGTGGTCGATGCCTACAGGGACGATGCACGGCTGCTGCACTGGATCGCGCAGGCGCATGCCGGCACCGAGGTCACGGCCTCGGTCTGCACCGGCGCCTTCGTGCTGGCGCAGGCGGGCGTGCTGGCCGCCGGGCCCTGCACCACGCATTGGGAAGACGTGGCGGACCTGCAGGCGGCATTTCCGGCCTTGCAGGTGGACGGCACGCAGCGCTGGGTGGACCAGGGCCGCGTCGTCAGCTCCGCCGGCATCAGCGCCGGGATCGACATGAGCCTGCACCTGGTGGCGCGGCTGGCCGGCCGCGCGCTGGCCGAGGCAACCGCCCGGCAGATGGACTACCGCTGGGCCGACGCATGAGTGCACAGGCTGCCGCTGCAGAAGTACTCCGATGAGCGATGCCCCGATCCGCGTCGTCTTCGTGCTGCTGCCGGACAGCCTGGTGCTGGACTGGGCGGGCCCCGCGGAGGCGCTGCGCATCGCCAACCAGCTGCTGGTGGCGGCCGGCCGGCCGGCGCGCTTTCGGGTCGAGTTCGCGAGCCCGACACCCAGCGCGCGCAGCTCGGTCGGCGTGCAGATCGCCGGCCTCTCGCCGCTACCGACGCAGTGGGGGCCCGAGCCAGCGTGGCTCATCCTCGTCGGCCCGCCGGGCCGGCGCATCGACGTCGGCACGCCCGCGGCGCGCGCGCTGCTGCACTGGCTGCGCGGCCAGCGTTTCGCGGCCGGGCGGCTGGAACTGGTCACCGTGTGCGCCGGCGCCGTGCTGGCCGCGCATGCCGGCGTGCTGGCCGGCCGCCGGGCCACCACGCACCACCACCACCTGCAGGAACTGGCCGAGCTGGAGCCGCAGTGCGACGTGGTGGCGAATCGCGTGTTCGTGCTCGACGCGCCGCTCTACAGCAGCGCCGGCGTCACGACCGGCATCGACCTCGTGCTGCACCGCATCGCCGCGCTGTGCGGCGAGGCGCTGGCCGCGCAGGTGGCGCAGAGCATGGTGGTGGCGCTGCGCCGCGGGCCGCACGACCCGGAGCTGTCGCCCTTCCTGGCGCACCGCAACCACCTGCACGCCGCGCTGCACCGTGTGCAGGACGCGGTGAGCGAACAGCCCCAGGCCGACTGGACCGTGCCGCGCATGGCCGAGGTGGCGCACACCTCGCCGCGGCACCTGACGCGCCTGTTCGTCGAGCACGCCGGCATCGCGCCGCTGGCCTGGCTGCGGCAGCTGCGCCTGGCGACCGCGCAGGCCGCGCTGGCCTCGGGTGCCAGCGTCACGCGCGCCGCGGAGCAGTCGGGCTTCGGCTCGGACACGCAGCTGCGCCGCGCATGGCGGCAGTTCGGGCTGCCGGGCTCGCCGTCGGATGCGGTGCGGGTGCACTGAGCCTGGCACGAACCGCTATCGAAACCATAGCTGCTCGCTCAGGCGGGCGGGCGCTGTAGCAATTTTCTCTTAGGAATCAAGCCACGCGGGCAGCCCGGCTCACGGCGCCTGAACGGCGCCCTCGGCCGGCGCCGCGCCCTCCTCAGGCGCCAGCCAGGCCTGCGCATGCTCCCGCAGCGCATCGAGCTGCAGCCACAGCAGCGACAGCTGCGTGCGCACCAGGCGCAGCGCGGCCTCGGCCTCGTCGTCGGGTGCGCCGTCCGCCTCGCCCAGGGCCGACAACGCCCGGCGGGACTGCGCCGCCTCGGCGCTGTCCGCCACGTCGACGGCGCCCGCTTCCAGCTCCTGCGCCAGCCGCTCCAGCGCCTGCACCAGCTGCCCTGTGGCGTTCTCCAGCACCGCGCGGCGCGGGCCCTCGGGCACCTGCATGCGGTGCGCGCCCAGGGCCGACAGGTAGCTCAGCAGCGTGTGCGCCTGGATCAGGAAGCGCAGCGCCACGCCGGCGCGCGGCCGCACGAAGCCCGGCTCGCGGAACATCTCCGACACGGCCGTGGTCAGCGCCGCGTCGGCGTTGTGGGCGTTGCGGCGCGCCAGGCGGTAGGCCAGCGTGTCGCTCGCACCCTCGCGGTACTGCACGGCGATGGCGCGCAGGTAGCTGGCCGCGTTGCGCAACGCGGCGCCCGCCACCTCGTGGATGCGGCGCGACTGCCAGTGCGGCAGCACAAGCAGCACCGCGAGGCCGGCGATCACGCTGCCGATGGCCGTGTCGACCAGGCGCGGCACGATCAGCACGCCGCTGTCGATGACCTGGTTGAAGCACAGCAGCACCAGCAGCGTCATGCAGGCGGTGGCCACCAGGTAGCGGCTGCCGCGGGTGGCGAAGAACACCACGCCCGCCGCCACGGCGAGTGCCGACTGCACCAGGGGCCGGGGGAACAGCTCGATCAACGCCCAGCCCGCCACCACGCCCACCGCCGTGCCGGCAATGCGCTGGCCCATGCGCGCGATGGTGTCGCCGTAGCCCTGCTGGCAGACGAAGAGCGTGGTCAGCAGGATCCAGTAACCCTGCTTCGCATGGATGCTGCGCATCACCGCGTAGCCCACCGCCAGCGCCACCGCCAGCCGCACCGCGTGCCTGAAGAGCGGCGAGCGCGGCGTGAGCTGGCGCCGCACGCGCGCGGCAGCGTCGCGCCAGGACTGCGGCGAGCGGTCGAACAGGCTCATGTCGGTGCGGCCCAGCCGGGCCGACGGGTGCGCCGTGTGGCTGGCGCCGGCGAGCTGGCCGTCGAGCTGGGCGAGGTTGCGCGCCAGCGCCTCGATGGAGCGCAGCAGCGCGGCGCGCTGCATCGCCGCGCCCTCCGGCACGGCCTGGCTGCGCGCATGGGCGATGGCACTGCGCAGTTCGGCCAGCGCCTGCACGCTCTGGCTGCCGGCGACGAAGGGTTCGCGCCGGCCGATCGACTGCGCCAGGCGGTGGCAGGCCTCGCCCTGCAGCGCCAGCACGCGCTGGCAGCGGTAGAGCAGGTCGCTGTGGAAGAAGGTGTCGGCCAGCGCGCGGTAGTCGTCGTGCGAGGAACTGGCGCGTTCGTGCACGTCCTGCGCGATGAGGTACAGGCCGCGGTAGCGGGCGATGCGGCCGGTCGGCGCGCGCGGGCCGAGGCGGCTGAAGATGGCCTCCTTGGTCGCGTTGAGTTCCGACACGACGGCCGCGTTGAGCTGCGCCAGCGCGAGGCGCTTGCGCTCGATGTCGAGGTCGCGCAGCGGCTCGAAGAGCGAGGCCTTGTACTGCACGTAGTCGCCCAGCACGTGGAACAGCCGCTCGAGCTGCGCCTTCACCGGCTGCGCGGGAAAGAGCGCGGACCACAGCACCGAGACGACGCCGAAGCAGGCCGCGCCGGCGAGCAGCAGCGCCGGCTCGTGCCAGCGCGGCGGCGCGACCGGCATGGCCTGCGCATGGTCGGCCGAGAGCGTGGTGTACATGCCCAGGATCAGCGTGGCATAGGCGATGGCCTTGTAGCGTGCGCCCACCGCGCCCAGCATGGTGAGCGCGAAGGCCGCGAGCGCCAGCGCGACGATGAAGAGCAGCGGCCGGCCGAACAGCGCCTCGACCGAGAAGGCGGCGACGGCGAAGCAGGCCAGCGTGACGAGCTGGGCGCGCAGGCGGCCCTGCCAGCTGTCGTCGGTCTCGGCTAGGGCGCTGGCGATGGTGCCGAGGAAGAGCGGGATCACCGCCTCCTGGTGGCCGGTGGCGCGGCAGGCCGCCATCAGGCCGCCGAGCACCAGCAGCACGCGCAGCGGCTGGGCGCGCGCGGCCAGGGCCTGCCAGTGCAGGCGCAGGGTGTCGAGGGGCAGGAAGTTCATGTCGGCCAGTGCTGCGCAGGATGCGTGCCACCCGGCGGGCGGCCGCCCACGCATCGGTGCAGTGCTCTCATTTCGATAGCTGCTCGCGCCCACCGGGCGGGCGGTGCGGGCCGATTCGGCTCAAGACGATGGCTTCGGCGCGGCGGGCGCGAGGGGCTGGCATTCTTGCATGCGGGCCTCCAGCATGTGGCGGTCCTGGGCGTTGCGCGCCAGCGCGGCAGCCTGCGCGTAGGCCCGTGCCGCCTCGTCGCGGCGGCCGAGGCGGAAGAGCAGGTCGGCGCGCACGGCCGGCAGCAGGTGGTAGGTGCGCAGCAGCGGCTCGTCGGCCAGCGCCTCGACCAGTGGCAGGGCGGCCTGCGCGCCGGAGGCCATCGACACCGCCATCGCGCGATTGAGCTCGACCACCGGGGAGCCGGTGAGAGCGGCCAGCGCGTCGTACAGGGCGACGATGCGCGCCCAGTCGGTCGCTTCCGCCTGCCGCGCGCGCGCATGGCAGCCCGCGATGGCGGCCTGCAGCGCATAGGGCCCGAGGGCCGCACCCGACGCCGCCGCGCAGGCCTGCGCCGTGGCCAGGGCCTCCAGCCCGCGGTGGATCAGCACCTGGTCCCAGCGCGAGCGCCGCTGCGCGAGCAGCAGCACCGGCCGGCCGTCCGGCCCGGTACGGGCGGCCTGGCGGGAGGCCTGCAGTTCCATGAGGGCCAGCAGGCCGTGCACCTCGGACTCGCGCGGCATCAGCCGCGCCAGTACGCGGCCCAGGCGCATCGCTTCCTCGCACAGCGCCGGGCGCATCCAGTCCTCGCCGGCGGTCGCGGCATAGCCCTCGTTGAAGACGAGGTACACCACCTCGAGCACGGGGGCCAGGCGCTCGCGCAGATCGGCGGCGCCAGGCAGCTCGAAGGGCACGCGCGCCTCGGCCAGCGTGCGCTTGGCGCGCACGATGCGCTGGGCCACAGTGGCCTCGGGCACGAGGAAGGAGCGCGCGATCTCGTGCGTCTGCAGCCCGCCGAGCACGCGCAGCGCCAGGGCCACCCGGGCCTCCGGCGAGAGCACCGGGTGGCGGGCCGTGAAGACGAGCCGCAGCAGGTCGTCGCCCACCACGTCGTCGAGCCGGTCGTCCACCGCCTGGGCCTGCGCATCCTGCGCGATGGCGTGGCGCAGGTCGAGCGCATGGCTCAACGCGTCCTGCTGCACGACGCGCACCTGCTGGCGGCGCAGATGGTCGAGCGCCAGATTCCCGGCGGTCGCCATGAGCCAGGCCGCGGGGTTGTCCGGCACGCCGCTGCGCGGCCAGTGCTCGAGCGCGGCAAGCAGCGCGTCCTGCGCGATCTCCTCGGCCACGCCCAGATCGCGCACGCGCCGGGCCACCGCGCCCACGAGCCGGGCCGACTCCATGCGCCACAGCGTGCGCACGATGGCGTGCACGTCGTCGGCGCCCGCCTGGGGCGCGGACGGATCTGCGCGCACGGCGTCAGCGCGGCCTGGCCGCCGCATCCGCGGCCTTGGCCTGGATGCGCTGCTCCTGCTCGCGCAGTTCGGGCGTGAGTTCGGCGCCGAAGTCCTCGGCCTCGAAGACCTGGCGCAGCTCCAGTTCCTCGCCGCCGTCGAAGGGCGCGCGCTTGAGCCACTCCACCGCCTCCTCGCGCGAACGCACCTGCCACAGCCAGTAGCCGGCGATGAGTTCCTTGGTCTCGGCGAAGGGGCCGTCGATCACGGTGCGCTTCGTGCCTTCGTAGCGCACGCGCAGCCCGCGCGAACTGGGGTGCAGGCCTTCGCCGGCGAGCATCACGCCGGCATCGACCAGCGCCTCGTTGTAGTTGCCCATGGCCGTGAGCAGCTGCTCGCTCGGCATCACACCGGCTTCGGAATCCTTGTTGGCCTTGACGATCACCATGAAACGCATGTCCAGCTCCTGTGGAAGTTGAGGGAATGAAGGCGGGCCTTCATGCACACGACGCGCGAGACTGCCCCGGATCGACACCGACGTCGACCGGGATTGCAACAATTTGTGGATGCGCTGCGGCTCAGGTTGCGGCGCAGAAGCGCAGCACATGCCCGTCGGGCTCGCGGATGGCGAAATCGCGCACGCCCCAGGGTTGCGAGGTGGGCGGCTCCAGCACAGTCACGCCGCGCGCGAGGTAGGCCGCATGCAGGCCGTCGATGTCGTGGCCCACGTGCACCACCAGTTCGCCACGCCAGGGCGGCATGCCCTGCGGCGCGCACTGCCACAGGCGGATGTACATCGGCATGCCGCCGTCGCGGGCGCCCTGCCAGCCCCCGCCGTCAGCCGCGGGCAGATGGCGCACCCGCGCGTAGCTGGGCGGTTCGCCGGCGATGAAGTCGAGCTGGAAGCCCAGCACCTCGCAGAACCAGCGCGCCGCCCGCTGGACGTCGGCCACGGGCAGCACAGGCTGCAGGCCATGGAAGGCATGGCCCTCGGCCAGCGGTGCCGCCCGTCCCGGCGCCGGCGTGCCTTGCGGGCGGGTCGGCGCGGTGTCCATGGCGGGAATCCTTCAGCTTCGTTCGCGCCGCAGAGCTGCCACGCGCTCGGCGACGGCGTCGACGTCGAGCGCGTCCTCGGCGTGCGCGAGGTAGGTCTCCAGGTCGCGCACGGCCAGCTCGGTGTGGCCCTGCTCGGCGTGCGCCAGGCCGCGGTCGCGGTACTCGGCCCAGGCCTCGGGCAGCAGCACGACCAGGCGGTCCTGCACCGCGATCAGCCGCACCCAGTCTTCCTGCGTGCGGTGGATCTCCTTGAGGTTGCGCAGCATGCGGCCGACGATCTCGCGCGGCATGGCCGGCTGCAGGTACAGGCCCAGCGGCACGTCGAAGTCGCCGACCAGGCCGCTGCTGCGCTTGTAGGGCTCCAGCCGCTCGCTCAGCTCCTCTCGCGAGAGCGACTTGCCGGTGAAGGGGTCGATCACCACCTGCCCCTTCGGCAGCGTGACCTTGAGCATGAAGTGCCCCGGGAAGCTCACGCCGCGTGCATGCAGCCCGAGCCCCTGCGCCAGTTCCATCCACAGCACCGCCAGCGAGATCGGGATGCCGCGCCGCGTGCGCAGCACGGCGCTCAGGTAGCTGTTGTCGGGGTCGTAGTAGTCGTTGACGTTGCCGCCGAACGAGAGGTCGTGGAAGAAGAACTGGTTGAGGGCCCGCAGCCGTGCCAGCGGCGCCGCGTCGGCGGGCAGGCGGCGCTTCAGGCGCGCCAGCAGCTGGTCGACGTCGCCCAGCACCTGCTGGACGTCCGTGTCGGGGTACTCGTCCTGCGCCAGGCTGGCGGCCGCCTCCAGCAGCGGAAAATGGTCGTCGCTCTGCACCAGCGCGGTGAAGTACGCGAGCGGCGTCGGCGGCTCGAAGCTGAATGGCATGGGTCTTTGTAGTGGAGGTGCCGGCGAGCGTCAAGGCATCGCCGGCTGGGCGGCGTCAGCGGCGGATCAGGGTGCGCAGCTTGACACCGGTGAGCGTGAGCACGCCGAAGTACAGCAGCGCCGCGCCGGCGATGAAGGCAGCCAGCAGGCCGGCGCGCAGCAGGCGCGCATCGCGCAGCGCCACCCAGTCGACGCGGTGCGCGCCCCAGGCCAGCAGTGCGCCGAGCACGGCCGTGGCAATGGCCACCTGCAGGATGAACCGGCCCCAGCCCGGCGCGGCCTGGAAGCCGCCGGTGCGCCGCAAGAGCACGAGCAGGGCAGCGGCGTTGACCAGTTGCGCCAGCCCGATCGACAGCGTGAGCCCGGCGTGCTGCAGGAAGGGCACGAAGGCGATGTTGAGCACCTGCGTGAGCGCCAGCGTGGCCAGGCTCACGCGCATCGGCGTCTTCATGTCGTGGCGGGCATAGAAGCCGGCCGCCAGCACCTTGATCGACACGATGCCCAGCAGGCCGGTGCCGTAGCCCATCAGCGCCGTGGTGGTGCGCTGCACGTCCAGCGCCGTGACCGCGCCGTTGTGGAACAGCACCGCCACCAGCGGCAGCGGGAACACCAGCAGCGCGAGTGCGCAGGGCACCGTCAGCAGCACGATCAGGCGCAGGCCCCAGTCGAGCATGGCCGAGTAGCGGGCCTGGTCCTGCGCGGCGCGCGCCGCGGCCAGCTGCGGCATCAGCACCACGCCCAGCGCCACGCCCAGCATCGCGCTGGGGAACTCCATCAGCCGGTCGGCCATGTTCAGCCAGGTCACGCTGCCGGTGGCCAGGTGCGAGGCGATCTGCGTGTTGATGAGCAGCGACAGCTGCGCGCCGCTCACGCCGATCAGCGCGGGCAGCATGAGCTTCGTGATCTTGCGCGTGGTCGGGTCCTGCCACGCCTGGCGCAGCGCCGCCAGGCGCACGCCGATGCGCGGCAGCATGCCCAGGCGGCGCAGCGCGGGCAGCTGGATCGCCAGTTGCAGCAGGCCGCCGACCATCACGCCCACGCACTGCGCGTAGATGGGCTCGATGCCCCAGCGCCGGAACAGCGGCGCGCCGACGACGATCGAGGTGATCAGCGCGACGTTCAGCAGCACCGGCGAGGCGGCCGGCACCGCGAACTGCTTCCAGGTGTTGAGGATGCCGCCCGCGAAGGCCACCAGCGACATGAAGCCGATGTACGGGAACATCCAGCGCGTCATGACGACGCTGGCGTCGAAGCCGCCCGATTTGGCGAGGCCGCTGGCCATGGCCCACACCATCAGCGGGGCGGCGAGCACGCCCACCACGCACAGCAGCAGCAGCGTCCAGGTCAGCAGGGTGCCCACGTGGTCGATCAGTTCCTTCGCGCCGGCGTCGCCCCGCTCGGTGCGGGTGGCGGCCAGCACCGGGACGAAGGCCTGCGCGAAGGCGCCCTCTCCCAGCACGCGGCGGAAGAGGTTCGGGATGCGGAAGGCGACGTTGAAGGCGTCGGTGAGCGCACTGACCCCGAACACCGAGCTGAACAGCACATCGCGCACCAGTCCCGTGATGCGAGAGCCGAGGGTCAGCAGGGAGACGGTGGAGGCGGACTTGAACAGGGACACGGGGCGGGAGTGTAGGCGGCTGGTCCGGCCTGCCTGACGCCTTTCTTCCGGGCGAAATTGCCTGCCCGGCGCCCTGCCCCTATAATCGAGGGCTTTGCTGCAACATCCACAGACTCCCTAAGGAACACACACATGGCATCCGCCAAGCCCAAGAAGAAGAACCCGCGCCTCGCGTCGGGCCGCAAGCGCGTCCGCCAGGACACCAAGCTGAACGCAGCCAACAGCTCGCTGCGTTCGAAGTACCGCACCGCAGTCAAGAACGTCGAGAAGGCCGTGGCCGCCGGCGACAAGACGAAGGCCGCCGAACTGTTCGCCAAGGCGCAGAGCGTCGTGGACATCGTGGCCGACAAGGGCATCTTCCACAAGAACAAGGCCTCGCGCGACAAGAGCCGCCTGGCCGCCAAGGTGAAAGCCCTGGCCACTGCCGAGAAGGCCGCCGCCTGACGTTTCAGGTCAGCCCGGGTCGCTGAAGAGCGATCCGCCGTTTGATCGGGTGCGCTGCAGCAAGCAAAAAAAGAGAAACCGCCTTCGGGCGGTTTTTTCTTGGGCGCGAGGAAAACGCGAACCGGGAGGGGAACCGGCTCAGGTCGCCGGCCGTGCCTCGGGCATGAGGCAGGCTTCGCCGACCTGCAGGTCGTTGTCCTTGGCGAAGTTCATGACGAAGTCCCAGGCCATGGGCTCGGCCTCGCGCAGGTCTTCGTGCACCACCACGCATTTCACGCCGCCGATCACGGTGGGCACGCACCAGGGCGAATAGCTGAGGTAGCTGTCGCGGGTCGCGCCGCCGGGGCGGAACTGGCACATCACGCCCGCGAGACGTTCGGCCCAGTCGCTCGGCCGGAAGGTGCGGCCGCTGCTCGTGATGCCTTGGATGAAGATCTCTTTGCCGGGGGAAGCCATGCGTGCGAAGCGCCCGCAGCCAGGGTGCTGCGGTGCACAAGGATTCTACCGGCTGGGCCATGCACGCACCGTGCCCGCGGGCATGGCTGTGATGCGGAATCCTCAACGAAGCGGTCATGCCCGGCCCCTAGAATTTCCCTTCCTTTGACGAAGCACCTTCCTGGAGAGCCGATGAGCGCCGTAGCCGAACCCACCTCGCCCCACGTGATGAACACCTATGGCCGGCTGCCGATCGCGCTGTCGCACGGCCAGGGCTGCCGCGTGTGGGACACCAACGGCAAGGCCTACCTCGACGGCCTGGGCGGCATCGCCGTCAACACGCTGGGCCACAACCACCCGCAGCTGGTGCCGGCGCTGCAGGACCAGCTGACGAAGATCATCCACAGCTCCAACTACTACCACGTGCCCGGCCAGGAGATCCTGGCGAAGAAGCTCACCGAGCTGTCGGGCATGACCAATGCCTTCTTCTGCTGCACGGGCCTGGAGGCCAATGAAGCGGCCATCAAGCTGGCGCGCAAGTTCGGCCACGACAAGGGCATCGAGAAGCCGCAGATCGTGGTGTACGAGAAGGCTTTCCACGGCCGCAGCATCGCCACCCTGTCGGCCACCGGCAACCCGAAGATCCAGGCCGGCTTCGGCCCGCTGGTGGAAGGTTTCATCCGCGTGCCCCTCAACGACATCGAGGCGCTGAAGAAGGCCACGGAAGGCAACCCCAACGTGGTGGCCGTGTTCTTCGAAACCATCCAGGGCGAAGGCGGCATCAACCCCATGCGCTGGGATTACCTCAAGCAGGTCCGCGCCCTGTGCGACCAGCAGGACTGGCTGATGATGATCGACGAGGTGCAGTGCGGCATGGGCCGCACGGGCAAGTGGTTCGCGCACCAGTGGGCCGGGATCGTGCCCGACGTGATGCCGCTGGCCAAGGGCCTGGGCTCCGGCGTGCCGATCGGCGCGGTGGTCGCCGGCCCGCGCGCTGCCAACATCTTTCAGCCCGGCAACCACGGCACCACCTTCGGCGGCAACCCGCTGGCCATGCGCGCCGGCATCGAGACCATCCGCATCATGGAAGAGCAGAAGCTGCTGGCCCATGTGGACAAGGTCGGCACGCACCTCAAGTCGGCGCTGCAGGCCGCCTTCGAGGGCGTGGCGGGCGTGAAGGAAGTGCGCGGCCAGGGCCTGATGCTGGGCATCGAGCTCGACCGTCCGGCCGGCGCCATCCTGGCCCGGGCCTGCGACGCCGGGCTGCTGCTGTCGGTGACGGCCGATTCGGTGATCCGCCTGGTGCCGCCGCTGATCCTCTCGGTGGCCGAGGCCGACGAGATCGTCGCCATCCTGGCGCCGATCGTGAAGGCCTTCCTGGCCGAATAAGCCCCGCTCAGACGCCGCCGGGCAAAGGCGCCGCCGGGTCGACCAGGCCCGCCGCCCGCAGCTCGCGCCAGAAATCGGCGGGCACCACTTCCTGCAGCGCGGCGCGGTCCTCCGCGATGCGGCCGGGCTGGCTGGCACCCGGGATCACCGCCGCAACCGCTGGATGCGCCAGCGAGAACTGCAGACCCGCCGCCTTCATGCTCACGCCGTGCCGCTGCGCGATGGCGCGGATGGCATCGATGCGCGCCTGCATGGGCGGCTGGATGGGCGCGTACTCGAAGTTCGGGCCGCCGACCAGGGCGCCCGAGCTGTAGGGCCCGCCCACCACGATGCCCAGCCCGCGCTCGGCCACCTTGGGCATCACGCGCTGCAAGGCGCGGCCGTGGTCGAGCAGCGTGTAGCGGCCGGCCAGCAGGAAGCCATCGGGTCGCGGGCCCTGCAGATCCAGCAGCAGCTCGATCGGCTCCACGCGGTTCACGCCCAGGCCCCACGCGCGGATCACGCCCTCGTCGCGCAAACGGTCCAGCGCCCTGAAAGCGCCCTTGCGCGCGCTCTCGAAGACCGACAGCCACTCGTCGCCATAGAAGTCCTGCGCCACGTCGTGCACCCAGGCGATCTCGATGCGGTCGGTCTTCAGGCGCTTCAGGCTGTCCTCGATGGAACGCAGCGTGGCGTCCTCGGAGTAGTCGTTGACGACGCGGTTGGGGCGCCCGTGCTTGAAGACCTCGCCCTTCTCGCCGTTGTCGCGCGCCGAGGCGTCCTCGACCTCGTCCAGCACCAGCCGGCCGACCTTGGTGCTGATCACGTACGCGTCGCGCGGCCGCTCGGCCAGCGCCTCGCCCATGCGGATCTCGGCCAGGCCGGCGCCGTAGAAGGGTGCGTTGTCGAAGTACCGGATGCCGTCGTTCCAGGCCGCGTCGACCGTGGCGCGCGCCTCGGCTTCGGGGATGTCGCGGAACATGTTGCCCAGCGGGGCGGTGCCGAAGCCGAGCCGGCCGGGCAGGAGGTCCTTCAGTGCCATGGTGTCGTGCTCCTCGTGCGTGTCGATGGCTTCAGGCGGCCTGAGCCACCGTGAATTCGGTGTACCCCTCGGCGCCGCCGCCGAAGTAGCCGCCCGATGCGGGCGCGTTGAAAAGCGGCAGGCGGTGCTACAGCCGCCCGACCAGGTCGGGATTGCCGATGAAGTCGCGGCCGAAGGCCACCATGTCCGCGCGGCCCGAGGCCGTGACGTCGAGGGCTCGCTGGCGGTCGTACCGTTGCTGGCAATGTAGGCGCCACCGAAGGCCTCGCGCAAGACCTTGCTGTCGAAGCGGCCCGTGCCGCCCTCGGCGTGCATCTGGCCCTCCATCACGTGCAGGTAGGCCAGGCGGCTCCGGCGATCAGCAGGCCGGCCGACGCGCGCCGGACGGAGGAGCGGGCCGCCAGCGGAGCGCGAGGGCCTGAAGCGCGAGGTGGCGGTGTCGCCGGCGCCTGGCCGGCGACCCGCGGCTGAAGGTGCTGCCGGCCCCGGTCGACCTGGGCCGCTTTCCGGTCGAGATGGCCTGGCACCTGCGGCGCCGCCACGATCCGGCGCACCGCTGGCTGCGTGCGCTGGTGGCCGAAGTGGCCGCCGAGTTGGCCGCGCACGAAGCCCCCGCGGCCTGAGCCGCACGCGCAACGCCTGCCACAATGCACCTTTGAGCGCACAGGGCATGCCGTGCCCACCCCTTCCGCCATGACCGCACCCGCGATCCGCCATTACCTCCAGTTCAGCGATTTCACGGCCGACGAGTACGCCTACCTGTTCGAGCGCGCCGCCCTCATCAAGGCCAAGTTCAAGGCCTACGAGAAGCACCAGCCCCTGACCGACCGCACCCTGGCGCTCATCTTCGAGAAGGCCAGCACGCGCACCCGCGTGAGCTTCGAGGCCGGCATGTACCAGCTCGGCGGCAGCGTGGTGCACCTGACCACCGGCGACAGCCAGCTCGGCCGGTCCGAGCCGATCGACGACAGCGCCAAGGTCATCAGCCGCATGGTCGACCTGGTGATGATCCGCACCTTCGAGCAGGCCAAGATCGAGGCCTTCGCCGCCGCCTCGCGCGTGCCGGTCATCAACGGCCTGACCAACGAGTTCCATCCCTGCCAGATCCTGGCCGACCTGTTCACCTTCATCGAGCACCGCGGTTCCATCAAGGGCAAGACGGTCGCCTGGGTCGGCGATGGCAACAACATGGCCAACACCTGGCTGCAGGCCGCCGAGATCCTCGACTTCACCGTGCACGTCAGCACCCCCTCGGGCTACGAGGTGGACCAGAACGTCGCCGGCATCCGCTCGGCCGACAGCTACAAGGTCTTCAAGGACCCGATGGACGCCTGCCGAGGCGCCGACCTGGTGACCACCGACGTGTGGACCAGCATGGGCTACGAGGCCGAGAACGAGGCCCGCCGCAAGGCGTTTGCCGACTGGTGCGTCGACGAGGAGATGATGCGCGCCGCGCAGCCCGACGCCCTCTTCATGCACTGCCTGCCGGCGCACCGCGGCGAGGAGGTGCAGGCCGAAGTCATCGACGGCCCGCAGTCGGTGGTGTGGGACGAGGCTGAGAATCGGCTCCATGCGCAGAAGGCGCTGATGGAGTTCCTGCTGCTCGGACGCATCGCCTGAGCCGGGGCGGCTGCGCGGCCGCCCTCCTGTCAGGGATTTCGAGCCGAATCGCCCTCCAGCGGCCGCTGCACCTGCGCAAGGCGCTCTCTTTTCGATAGCATCGCGCTGTCTGCCCGCATGCCGCCACGTTGGATGGACTGCATCTGGCGCTGCGCTGGCGCATTCCGTCGCAGGGCGCTGTCCATCGTCATGCGGATCGCCCACAGTGCGGCCCAGGGACGGCATGTGCCGCCCACCGCCCCAGGAGAACCGCCATGCCCTCGCTCCCGCGCCTCGCCCCTGCCGCCCTGGCCGCGCTCGGCCTTGCACTGACCGCCGCCGCCAGCCATGCCGCCGACCTCACCGTCGAAGTGAGCGGCGCCAAGTCGACGCAGGGCACCGTGAGCGCCGCGCTCTACAACAGCGCCGACACCTGGCTCAAGGAGCCGCAGAAGCTCCAGGGCGCACGCGCCCCGGCCGAGCAGCCCGTCACCGTGCTGGTGTTCAAGAACCTGCCGCCCGGCCGCTATGCCCTGTCGGCCTTCCATGACGAGAACGGCAACGAGAAGGTCGACACCAACGTGGTCGGCGTGCCGACCGAGCGCACCGGCTTCAGCCGTGATGCCCGCGGCCGCATGGGCCCGGCCGCCTTCGACGACGCGGTGATCGACGTCCAGGGCGACATGACCACCGCCATCACGCTGCGCTGAGCGGCCCGCCCGCGAAGGAGCCCACCATGGAACGCCGCGACTTCTTGCGAGGCCTGGCCGGCGCGGCCGGCCTGCCCCTGTTGCCCGTTGGCGCGCATGCGCTCACGCCGACCGCCAGCGCTGCCGCCTTCCGGCCCGACGACTGGCAGGCCGCCTTCGACAGCCGCCGCGCCGAACACTCCTGGCAGAGGGGCTTCGAGGGCCTGCAGGCCGACGTGGCGCCGATGCCGCTCACGCTGCACGGCCGCCTGCCGCCCGAGCTGCGCGGCGCCTTCCTGCGCAACGGGCCGGCCCGCCACACGCTGGGCGGCCAGCGCTACCACCACTGGTTCGACGGCGACGGCATGGTGCAGAAGTACGAGATCGCCGCCGGCGGCATCGTGCACCGCGGCCGCTTCGTGCGCACCGAGAAGTTCGATGCCGACACGGCCGCCGGCCACCCGGTGCGCGCGGCCTTCGGCACCTCCTTGCCGGGCATGGACCCGATCACCTCGCCCGACTCGATCAACGTCGCCAACACCAGCCTGGTGAGCCACGGCGGCGAGTTCCTCGCGCTGTGGGAGGGCGGCTCGGCCACGCGCGTCGACCCGGCGAGTCTCGACACGCTGGGCGTGAAGACACTGAACGCCGAGTACGCCGGCATGCCCTTCTCGGCCCATCCCAAGATCGGACCCGACGGGGTGCTGTGGAACTTCGGCATCAGCAGCCGGCAGGGCGTGCTGTCGATCTACCGCATCTCGCCCGACGGGCGCGATGTGCAGGCCACCAGCATGAAGGTGCCCGACATCGCCATGGTCCACGACTTCGCGGTCACCGAGCGGCACCTCGTGTTCCTCATGCCTTCGCTGGTGTTCGACCTCGCGCGCTCCGAGGCGGGCGCGAGCTTCGTCGACAGCCATGTGTGGCGGCCCGAACTGGGCATGCGCGTGCTGGTGCTGCCCAAGGACCGGCTCGACGCGCCGCGCTGGTTCGAGCTGCCGGCCGGCTTCGTCTTCCACGTCGGCAACGCCTGGGAAGACGCGAAGGGCCAGACGATCCACCTCGACTACGTGCGCTCCGACGACGCCTCGTACGCCACGCACGGCCTGCGCAACGTGATGCGCGGCGAACACGACGTGCCGCCGCCCACCTGGCTCACCGCGCTGACGCTGGACCTGCGCACAGGCCGCGCGCGGCAGGACGCGCTGGCCGCGCGCGTGGAGTTCCCGCGCGTCGACCCGCGCCGCGTCTCGCGGCGCCACCGCGAGGTCTTCGTCGCCCAGCGCGTGGGCGCCGGCAACCAGCCGATGTTCGACGCCGTCGCGCGGGTGGATGTCGCCAGTGGCCGCATCGACCGCTACCGCTACGGGCCGGACGTGATGGCGGAGGAACACGTCTTCGTGCCGCGCACCGCGCGCGGCGCGCGCGAAGGCGAGGGCTGGCTGCTCGGCACCGCCCTCGACCTGCGCCGCCGCGCCATGCTCTTCTCGGTCTTCGACGCGCGAAACCTGGCCGCGGGACCCCTCGCGCAGGGCGTGCTGCCGCGCGTGATGCCGCTCGGGCTGCACGCGGTGTACCTGCCGGCCTGATCGCGGTTCCGGCAGCGCGAGAATCGGCGCCGCCGCGCCGCGCCGACCTGCCCCACCGATGAACCCCTGCCAGACCTGCGGCGCCTGCTGCGCCGCCTTCCGCGTCGATTTCAGCGTCCACGAACTCGACAGCGAGGGCGGCCGCGTGCCCGCGGGCCTGGCGGTGGAACTGAACGACACCCTGTGCCGCCTTCGCGGCACCGACCACACGCCGCCGCGCTGCGCCGCGCTCACGGGCCGCATCGGCGAGCGCGTGGCCTGCGGCATCTACGAATGGCGGCCCGGGCCATGCCACGAGCTCGAAGCCGGCAGCGACGCCTGCCAGCGGGCGCGCAGCCGGCACGGCCTGCCGCCGCTCGCGGCCTCCTGAGTCGAGTCGGGCTCCAGCGCCCGCCTCGCCTGCGCGAGCAGCTACGAATTCGATAGCACCCGACCCCGTGCGCGAGGGTACGCACGGCTCGTTTCGGCATCCGTTGGAAATAACCGACACCACGACCCCGCGCGCGGCGCTAACTTCGCCGCATGCCTTCTTCCGCCAGCCCGATGACAGCGACGCAGCGCACCCTGCGCGTGTGGGACATCTCGCCGCCGGTGCATGCCGGCGCACCGGTGTTCCCCGGTGACACGCCCTACCGCCAGCGCTGGGCCGCCTCGATCGGCCCCGGCTGCCCCGTCAACGTCAGCGAGATCACGCTCTCGCCCCACGTCGGCGCGCATGCCGACGCACCGCTGCACTACGACGCCGATGGCGCCAGCATCGGCGACACCGACCTCGCGCCCTTCCTCGGCCCGTGCCGCGTGATCCACGCCATCGGGCGCGGCCCGCTCGTCACCTGGGCGGACATCGCCCATGCGATCGACGGCACCCTGCCCGCGCGCGTGCTGGTGCGCACCTATGAGCGCATGCCGGTCGACCGCTGGGACCCGCAGCTCGCCGCCTACGCGCCCGAGACCGTCGAACGGTTGGCCGCGCGCGGCGTGCAGCTCATCGGCATCGACACCGCCAGCATCGACCCGGCCGACAGCAAGACTTTGGACAGCCACCAGACCATCCGCCGCCACGGCTTGCGCGTGCTCGAGAACCTCGTGCTCGACGACGTGCCCGAAGGCGACTACGAACTCATCGCCCTGCCCCTCAAGCTCGTGACGGCCGACGCCTCGCCGGTGCGCGCGGTGCTGCGCGAGCTGGCCACGTAGAAGCACAGACGAACATCCGTACGCGAAGGCCGCAAAGGTCACGCAAAGGACGCGAAGGCAGAAATCAAAGTTAACTGTTCCCTTTGCGACCTTCGCGAAGTCTTTGCGCCCTTCGCGTACGGAAGTCCGAATTTCGAAGACCCTCACCATGACCCCTCCCCTCACCCTCGACGACTGCCGGCGCCTCGACGCCCAAGACCCGCTGCGCGCACTGCGCGACCTGTTCATCCTGCCCGAAGGCGTGATCTACCTCGACGGCAACTCGCTCGGCGTGCTGCCGAAGGCCGCGCCCGCACGCATCGCCGAGGCGGTGACGCAGGAATGGGGCACGGGCCTCATCCGTTCCTGGAACGAGGCGCGCTGGTTCGACCTGCCGCAGCGCCTGGGCGACCAGGTGGCGCGGCTCATCGGCGCCGCACCCGGCGAGGTGGTGTGCACCGACAGCACCTCGGTCAACCTGTACAAGGTGCTGTTCGCGGCGCTGTCGGCGCAGAAACAAAGCGGGCGCACCGTGGTGGTGTCGGAGCGCAGCAACTTCCCGACCGACCTCTACATCGCCGAGTCGCTGTGCCGAGAGCGCGGCCTGACGCTCAAGCTGGTCGACGACCCATCGGAGATTCCCGCAGCCCTCACGGCCGAGGTCGCGGTGCTGATGCTCACGCACGTGAACTACCGCACCGGCGCCATGCACGACATGACTGCGCTGACCAAGCTGGCGCACGACGCGGGCGCGCTCGCGGTGTGGGACCTGGCGCACAGCGCCGGCGCCGTGCCGGTGGCGCTCAACGACGCCGATGCCGACTTCGCCATCGGCTGCGGCTACAAGTACCTCAACGGCGGCCCCGGCGCGCCGGCCTTCGCCTGGGTGAACGCGCGCCATGCCGACGCGTGGGAGCAGCCGCTGTCGGGCTGGTGGGGCCATGCGGCGCCCTTTGCCTTCACGCCCGGCTACCGTCCGGCCGCGGGCGTCGGCCGCTACCTGTGCGGCACGCAGCCGATCCTCAGCCTCACTGCCCTGGGCTGCGGGCTCGACGCCATGCTGGCCGCCGAGCCGCTGGGCGGCATGCAGGCGCTGCGCACCAAGTCGCTCGCGCTCACCGACACCTTCATCGCGCTGGTGGAACAGCGCTGCCCCGAGCAGTTCGCGCTGGTCACGCCGCGCGAGCATGCGCAGCGCGGCTCGCAGGTGTGCCTGCGCATGGCCGACCCGGGCCAGCGCATCGGCGGCCCGGCCTATGCGATCGTGCAGGCGCTGATCGCGCGCGGCGTGATCGGGGACTTCAGGGCGGGCGATGAACCCGAGGCCGCGCCGGGCCGCTCCCAAGCGGCCGAGCTCCCCTCGGGGGACGGGCTCGGCACGCCGAGCCCTGGGGGCCGTGGTCTGCCCGACATCCTTCGTTTCGGCTTCACCCCGGCATACATCGGCTTCGAGGACGTGTGGAACGCCGTCGGCAACCTCGCGCAGGTGATGGAGGAAGAGGAATACCGCCGCCCCGAGTTCAACACGCGCAACGCGGTGACCTGAAGAGCGAGCACGCCATGGCTTCCAGCGACACCGAGAAGATCGTCCACGACGAGAAGGCCCAGCTCGACTTCAGCCAGTCGATGAGCTACGGCGACTACTTGCACCTGGACGAGGTGCTGAACGCGCAGCATCCGCTCTCGCCCGCGCACGACGAGATGCTGTTCATCATCCAGCACCAGACCAGCGAGCTGTGGATGAAGCTGATGCTGCACGAGCTGCGCGCCGCCATCGCCGCGATCGCCAACCCGACCGACAACACCAAGCCCGAGGCCTTCAAGATGCTGGCGCGCGTCACGCGCATCATGGAGCAGCTGGTCAACGCCTGGACCGTGCTGTCGACCATGACGCCGCCCGAGTACAGCGCGATGCGGCCCTACCTCGCCAGCTCCAGCGGCTTCCAGAGCGCGCAGTACCGCTGCATCGAGTTCGCGCTGGGCAACAAGAACGCCGCCATGCTCAAGCCGCACGCGCACCGGGCCGAGCTGCTGGCGCAGGTCGAAGCCGCGTGGCGGGCGCCATCGCTCTACGACGAAGCGCTGCGGCTGATGAAGCGCGAAGGCGTCGACATACCGGCCGACCGCCTGGAGCGCGACTGGACGCAGCCCTACGTGCCCAGCCCCGGCGTGGAGGAGGCCTGGCTCACGGTGTACCGCGACCCGCATGCGCACTGGGACCTGTACCAGCTCGGCGAGAAGCTCACCGACATCGAGGACGCCTTCCGCCTCTGGCGCTTCCGGCACGTGACCACGGTGGAGCGCGTGATCGGCTTCAAGCGCGGCACCGGCGGCACCGGCGGCGTGAGCTACCTGCGCAAGATGCTCGACGTGGTGCTGTTCCCGGAGCTGTGGACGCTGCGCACCAACCTGTGACGCGATGGGCCTGCGGGCCATGATGTTTCTCCCGACGCCGGTGCCGAGGGCTTGGCTAGCATGGTTGGCCACTTGATCGCAGGAGGCAGGCCATGGACGCCCAGGATTTCTTCACCGCCGACGAACGCGCCACGCTGCGTGCGCACGGCATCGTGCTCTTCGCGCAGCGCGTCATCTTCGATGCGCAGCCGCCGATGCCGCAGGCGCAGATCGACGCCGTGCAGGCGCTGTGCGCCGGGCCGCTGCCGGCGGGCCTGCTGGCGCTGTGGCGCGAGACGGCCGGCGGCCAGCTCGACTACGACCTGCGCCTGCGCATGGGCGACAACGACGAGGCCATCAGCTGGAGCGAGCTGTTCTGGAACGGCAGCGACGGCTACCACGACCTACAGGGCTGGATCGAGCACGAGCTGGAACTGGCCGGGGAAAGCGCCGCGGACGACGGCGTCGAATGGGACGGCAAGCTGAGCTACCTGCCCATCGGCGGCTTCGAGTACCTCGACCGCATCTACGTCATCGTCGATGCGCTGCACCCCGCCAACGGCGAGGTGCTGGCCTGGAAGAAGGGCCTGCCTGCCGCGTGGCAACACCGCCTGCACGAGGACAGCCTGGCCACCCTCGCCGACAGCGTGGAAGGCGCCTTCGCGGCGCTGCATCTCGACGAGGACCCGCTGTCGCCGACGGGCGATCACTTCTCGGGTCAGGCGTTGCTCGAGTACCTCGACGAGCGCCACGAGTCGCATGGCCTGGCGCTGGAACTGTCAGACAAGCTGGTCACCTTCTACCGGCAGGCCATGCGCGACTGGCGCGGTGCGCTTCAGGCCGGCACGCTGGCGGAGGACGCCGGGCTGGCCCACATCGGGTTGCGCCATGCGATCCACACCGACGATGCGGCCCTGGTGCGCGCACTGGCCGGCGCCGGCATCGGCCTCGACGCGCCGCTGCAGGGCAGCGCCAACGCGGTCGACCTGGCGGTGGGCCACGGCGCGTGGTCGGCCGCCGCGGCGCTGCTCGACGCCGGCGCACCGGTGGCTGCCGACGTACTCGACAGCATCGACCACGCCCTGGCGCCCGAGCTCACGGCCCGCCTGCTCGCGGCCGGTGCGCAGCCCGACGCCGACGCCATGGCCCAGTGCGTGGCCTGCGGCGCGCCGGCCAGTGCGCGCCTGATCGGCGAGGCCCTGCGAGCACGCGGCGAAGACGTCCCGCACGCCTTCGACGCCGCCCGCGCCAGGCTGCTGGAGGACCTCGAAGGCTCGCTCGCCAAGGTGCGCGAAGGCCGGCTCAGCCACTACCTCGGCGCCGAGGGCCTGATGCAGCGCGCCGAGCACCTGCGTGCGTTCGAATGGTGAACTCCGCCTGCACTTTTCAAGCCAAATCGCCCTGCAGCGCCGGCCCCGCCTACGCGAGCAGCTACGAATTCGATCGCAAACGACGGACTCACCCGGCGTAGAGCCAGGGCACGTCGAGCACCTTCGCGCCGCCCAGGCGCAGCGCCAGGTCGCGCCCCACGCGCATCGGCCCGGCGGCATGGAAGATCTCGCCGTTGCGCCGTGCCCGCGCCTGCACGCGCGCGTTGCGCGCCCAGCGCGCCTCGGCGTAGCGCGCGAGGGCGACCGGCACTTCGGCACCAGCCACACCCTTCAGCGCCTCGGCCAGGGCCAGCGCGTCTTCGATGGCCATGCCCGCACCCTGGGCCAGGTACGGCAGCATCGGGTGGGCGGCGTCGCCCAGCAGCGCGATGCGCTCGTTGGCCATCTGCCCCGCACCCGTCAGTGGCGGCCGGTCGTGCAGGCTCCATGCGCGCCAGGCCGGCATGGCCTCCAGCAGCGTCTGCAGCTGCGGGCTGGTGCGGCCCGTGGCCTGCTGCAGGCTGGCCAGGCTGGCGGCCTGGTCCCAGTCCTGCGCGCGCTGCACGTCGCCCGGCGGCGCCGTCTCGGCCAGCACGACGACGTTGAGCCAGTCGCCGCCGCGCACCGGATAGGCGACGGCATGCAGCCGCGCACCCAGCCACACCTCGACGCGCGTGCTGCGCAGCGCCGCCGGCAGATTGGCCTGCGGCACCAGTGCGCGCCAGGCGGTGTGGCCGGTGGCCAGCGGGGGCGGGTCGTTTTCGGCCAGCGCGGTGCGCACATGGCTCCACAGGCCGTCGGCACCGACCAGTGCGTCACCCTCCCAGGCACGCGCCCGCGAACTCTCGGCGCACACCGCCTCGCCGCCGCGGGTGGACACGCGCAGCACGCGCGCGTCCGTGTGCAGGCCCACCTTCGGAGCAACGGCGCCGGTGCGCACGGCATCGAGCAGTAGCGCGTGCAGGTCGGCGCGGTGCACGCACAGATACGGCGCGCCATAGCGGCGACGGAAGGCATCGCCAAAAGGCAGCCGCGCGAGTTCGAACCCGTCGTGCGCGCTGCGCACGCGCAGCATCTCCGGGCGGGCCGTGATGCGCGCCAGGCCCTCGTGCAGGCCCAGCGCCCGCAGGCGCCGCGTCACGTTGGGGCCGAGCTGGATGCCGGCGCCCACCTCGCCGAAGGCCGGGGCCTGCTCCAGCACCTCGGCCCGGTGCCCCTGTTGCGCCACGGCCAGTGCCGCGGCCAGGCCGCCGATGCCGCCACCGGCGATCAGGATCTGCAAAGTCATGGCGCGCGATGATGCCTGCTCGCAGCCGCGTTTTCGCCGGGATCGCGCCCGAAGGCGCGCCGGGTCAACGCCGGGCGGCGTCGCCGGGGCTCTTGGGGGCGCAACTGCCGCAGCTGTCGCAACTGCCGCAGCCAGAAGTTTTGGCCAGCGACGCGGCCAGCTTCTCGGCCTGCTGCGCATCGACCAGGCCCGCGCGCTGCGAGCCGGCCGCCACATGCCGCGCGGCGCCGCGCCGCCAGCCGGCGGGCATCCAGCGCCAGGCGGCATAGAGTGCCGCCGCAGCCACGATCAGGAAGACGACGATGTTCTGCCAGATGGGAGCCATGGGATTCATCCTCCGGTGAGCGCCAGCGTCACGCGGTACGTGACGAAGCAGGCGACGTAGGCCAGCCCGAAGAGGTAGGCGGCCATGATCCAGACGTATTTCCACGAGTTGGTCTCGCGCTTGACGGTGGCCAGCGTCGAGATGCACTGCGGCGCGAAGACGAACCACACCAGCAGCGACAGCGCCGTGGCCAGCGACCAGCTGCCGGCGATGAGCGGCTCCAGCGCGCCCGCGACCTCTTCGCCCGAAGCCGACAGCGCATACACGGTGCCCAGCGCACCCACCGCCACTTCGCGCGCCGCCATGCCGGGCACCAGCGCGATGCTGATCTGCCAGTTGAAGCCGATGGGCGCGAAGATGGTCTGCAGCCCGCGGCCCAGCATGCCTGCCAGGCTGTACTCGATGGCCGGGCCGGTGGCGCCTTCGGGCGGCGACGGAAAGGTGGCCAGGAACCACAGCAGGATCGTCAGCGTGAGGATGATCGTGCCCACGCGGCGCAGGAAGATCCATGCGCGTTCCCACAGGCCCAGCAGCAGGTTGCGCAAGTTGGGCCAGCGGTACGCAGGCAGTTCCATCATGAGCGGCGAGTGCCCCTGCTGCGTGCGGAAGCGCTTCATCACCCAGGCCACGGCCATCGCCGAGACGATGCCGAACACGTAGAGGCCGAAGAGCACCAACCCCTGCAGGTTGAACACGCCGCCGATTTCGCGCTGCGGAATGAAGGCCGCGATGAGCAGCGCATACACCGGCAGCCGCGCCGAACAGGTCATGAGCGGCGCGATCATGATCGTCGTGAGCCGGTCGCGCCAGTTGCCGATGGTGCGCGTGGCCATCACGCCCGGGATGGCGCAGGCGAAGCTCGACAGCAGCGGGATGAAGGAGCGGCCCGACAGCCCCACCGTGCCCATCACGCGGTCGAGCAGGAAGGCCGCGCGCGGCAGGTAGCCCGAATCCTCCAGCGCCAGGATGAAGAGGAAGAGGATCAGGATCTGCGGCAGGAACACGATGACCCCGCCCGCACCGGCGATCACGCCGTCGACCAGCAGGCTCTGCAGCAGCCCCTCGGGCATCACGCCCTTGACGAGGTTGCCCGCCGCCTCGGTGCCGGCCTTGATCGCGTCCATGGGCACGTTGGCCCAGCTGAACACGGCCTGGAACATGAGGAACAGCGTGACCGCCAGCACCACCATGCCCCACAGCGGGTGCAGCACGATGCGATCGACGCGGTCGCTCGCCGCCAGGCTGCCGCGCGGCTCGTTCACGGCCAGCGACAGGATGCGGCGCACCTCGCGCTGGGTGGCCAGCACGTCGTCGAAGCCCGGCGCCTCCCAGGGCAGCGGCGCGGCCGGCAGCACCGGCGCGTCGAGCGCGGCCAACAGCTCCTGCGCGCCATGGCGTTGCACGCCCACCGTGCGGATCACCGGCATGCCCAGCTCGCGCGAGAGCACGTCGACGTCCACCTCGATGCCCTGGCGGCGCGCCATGTCGGTCATGTTCAGCGCCACCACCATCGGCAGGCCGAGCTTCTTGGCCTCCAGCACCAGGCGCAGGTTGAGGCGCAGGTTGGTCGCGTCGGTCACGGCCACGATGAGGTCGGGCAGCTGCTCGCGGCTCTTGCCGGTCACGACGTCGCGCGTCACGGCCTCGTCGGCCGACAGCGCGTTCAGGCTGTAGGCGCCCGGCAGGTCGAGCACGAAGACGCTGCGGCCCGAGGGCGTGCGCAGCTCGCCCTCCTTACGCTCCACGGTCACGCCCGCGTAGTTGGCCACCTTCTGGCGGCTGCCCGTGAGCAGATTGAACAGCGCCGTCTTGCCGCAGTTGGGATTGCCCAGCAGCGCGATGCGCCCTGGCGGCGCGGCGCTGGCGAGCGTCTGGAACTGCATCGTCGCCTCAACCATGGCCGGCGGCTCCGGGCACGACGTGGATCAGCGAGGCCTCGTGGCGGCGCAGCGCAAAGGTCGTGTGGCCCAGTCGCACGGCCAGCGGCTCGCGCCCCGGCACGCCGCTGGCGACGATGCGCACCGCCTCGCCCGGGATGAAGCCGATCTCGGTCAGGCGCAGCGCCAGCTCGCGGTCCTCCGCCACGTCGTTGCGCACCACGTCGAGCACCGTCGCCCACTGGCGGTCGGGCAGCTGATCGAGCCGCAGGGGGACGGACGGCGAAGAGGACGGACGCGGATCGAGGTTGTGCACGGCGGCGATGCAGCCCGGGGGACGGGCGCGCGGAGAAGCGAAGGCCCAATGCTAACAATTCTCAATAACTCATGTACACATATTGGTTGCTCGGGCATGAGACTGCCGCTTGATGGTGCTCGTCGGCCTACGCTCTCAAGAAAACTGTGCGCTCGCCCGCTCCTTGAGCTGGGTCGGGAAGTCGCGGCACCGAATGGCACAAGCGGAGGGCGGCCCCCCAGAGCGGCATTGAAAGAGCGAAGTCTCAGCGCGCGGATCCCGTCATACGGTCTCTAAGACTCGAGCCTCCGCGAGATCGTCTTCACAGGGGGCTTCCCAGTGGGCTTGCGTCATGTCGAACATGACCGAAGACACCAGGCCAGCGGCCGGAACCACACTGCTGCCCTGTCGGAGCTTGGGTTCGCGAGCTTCCGCGCCACAAGCGCCTGTGCAGGGGCCGCGGAGCCAACTCGGCGCGCTGCAATTCGGTCAGATTTATTCATAAACGCAACAAAATGTTGTAACAATCGGGGCGGCGCGGCCGGATTGTTCGCGGCGGGGGTGCGATTGCTGAAAAATCAACCGGCCAGTTGATTCCACAAGGAAATTCGCCAGCAGCAGCACGGAGACAGATGCAACCCGGCGGACGATGGACGAAGCGTTGACGCTCCGGCACCAGTCCGCCGACCCCTCTGTCGTGATCCCGCTGGCCTCCCTTCACCATGCGCGCGCGCACAGGACGCCGCCCCGAACCGGGCCGGACGAACGTGAAGCGCGCGTTGCCGAAGCGCCTGCCAGCGCCAGGCACCATGCTTTTGTATCGATGACCTCCCATACCAAGCTGCCCGAGTTCCTTCGACCGCGTAACCATCAACTTGCCCTGGAAAGCCGCCAGCTCTTCGACGGCGCAGCGTTCATCGAGGCTGCCCATGCACCCGACGCGGGCGCATCGCCCGCGCAGGACCATCCACCGGCTGCGGACCCTGCCGGCGCCGCGGGCACCCACCCGGCCGCNTGTTCACGAGTCCACCAAGAATTGAGGTGGACACGAGACTCCTATGCCCCGGGCAGGCTTTCAAGATGGGTGGACTGGACGCTCACGTTGCCAAGAAATGGCGCGCAGTTCAACTGCGACATCGTCGGCTTTCGTGGCCCGCTGCAGCAATTGCCGACGGCGTTGGCGCCGCAGCGCGGACGCGAGCGCGCCCAGGCCGAACAGGAACGGCAGAAGGTACTGACCGAACGAGGCAAAGGTTCGCCAGATGCTGCCGGTGTGTTGATTTCCATCCAGAACTGACCCACTGGGGGTGCGGATGAAAACTTGGACTGTTTCTATGCCGCAAGCCCAAGGCTCACCCGGTATTCGATGGGGCTGAGAGAGCCAAGGGATAACTTGATCCGCTTCTCGTTGTACCAACGGATGTACGAATCGACCGCCTCAATGAACTGCTCGATGGTGGCGCTCTTCCAGTCCCGAGCGTAGAACAACTCGTTCTTGAGACGCCCGAAGGACCCCTCGCACGCTGCATTGTCAGGAGAGCAGGCCTTGCGAGACATCGAGCGGGTAAGGTTCGCATCGTTCATTCTGCGTAGCCAGCCCGGCCAGCGGTAGTGCCCTCCGCGGTCGGAGTGGAGCACTGGTCGCTCGCCTGTTTGCGCCACCGTCTCTATGGCTGCATCCAGCATCCTGTTGACCAGTTCCGCGTCTGGACTGGTGCCAATGGTCCAGCTCACTACCATTCCATCGAAGCAATCGATGATCGGCGACAGGTACACCTTGCCTGCCGGGATCTGGAACTCTGTGATGTCGGTCAACCATTTCGCGTTGGGCGCCGCAGCTTGGAAGTCTCGGTTGATGATGTTCTCCGGCGCGGGGCTGATCTCGCCGAGGTATGACGCGTAGCGGCGCCGCTTTGGCTTGGCAACGATCAGGCTCTCTTCCTTCATCAGGCGCTGCACCACCTTCTCGGAGATGGAGACGTCTTGCCTGGTCAGCGAGGCCTGCAGCCTGCGGTAACCATAGCAGCGGTGGTTCGACTCGAAGATCTCGGCAATGGACTGTCGCACCTGGATGTACTTGTCGCCCATCGCTGCACGGGCGCGATGGTAGAAGTACGAGCTGCGTGCAAGACCCAACTGTCCCAGGAGTTCTGGCAAGCCATAGTGCTCCCGCAGGGCGTCAATCAGCAGTGTCTTCTCCCGGTTGGACAGGAGCTGTAGATCGACGCCCAGGCCTTTTTTTAACAGTTCATTGGCCTTGTTCAAGAGGTCTTGCTCAAGCCGCAGTTGCCGGACTTCGCGGCGCAAAGACTCCACCTGGCGCTCAAGCTCGTCGCGCTCTTGCTCACGTGGTGATGGGTTGATGTGTTTCATGGAGGAAGATGCCTCACGTCCCAGAAGCTGGTTCTTCCAGTTGTACAACGTTGGCCGACACACGCCGAGCTTGTCGGCCACAGCCTGCGCACTGTCCTGCCGGGTGCAAAGCTGCATGACCCCCGCTTGCTTGATGCTCTCGGAATACCTTCGCTGGCCCACACTGCCAACGACAGCTCTCCTCGCCTCCGGGAAGGCCTCGCGCACCCATTTGGTAAGCGTTCCACGACCGGGGTAGCCCAGCGCCCTCATGGTGACCGCGATGCAACGATCATGGGTGAGGTAGTGATCGATGGCTGCCGCCTTCTGCGCCTGCGAGAACTTCGACTCACGAGGTGCGTACCTCACCGGAAGGTCAAGGCTTTGCTGATACTCGCTGTACCAACCCTTCAACGAATTCTTCGTGGGATAGCCCAGCTGCCGGAGTGTGGGCCCGACGCGCTTGCCAAGCTTGATGTAGAGCTCAACGGCTCGGATTCGATCTTCGTACGAATACATGAACTACCTCCAGGTAGTCCAAGATTTCATCCGCACCCCCGCCGGGTCAGGATTCCATGGAAATCAACAGTCCACGGTTCCGATGAACTGGGCGACGCGCAGCAATTCGGGATGGTCCTGCGCGGCCGAGGCGTAGCCGATGCCCGCCGCATAGCGCCCGTCGATCAGCCCTTCGATGACCTCCGAGACCGTGGGGACCCGCTCGATGTTCTCCCAGCGGGAGGCGTCGATGTAGCCCAGGGTCGGGCTCATCACGGCGAGGGTCCGGGGCTGTGCGACGTCCCTGCGCTGCAGGATGGCGAGGTCGCGGCTGGGCGAGATGAAACTGTCCAGCGCATGCAGTCCGTCGAACGATCTGGCCATCGTCGTGGCGCAGTCGGGATGGACCGCACACTGGACCATGAAGTCGGCGTCTCCACGCAACACGGCGGCGGCGCCTTCATGGAAATCGGGCACGAACGCGACCACGGCGCGCTCGCGCAGCCCGTGAAAGTCGAGGTAGCGCAACGTCACCAGTTCGTGGTTGTTGCCGGCGGGGCCAAGGGTGACGAATTTCATGGGGAGAGGGCGGTGGTCGGGATGTTCAGGGTGCGTTCCAGCCTGCGCAGGCCGTGCATCAGGGCATAGTTGATCGCGAGGTACACCAGTCCGGCCCCGAAGAACATCTCGTAGGGGGCATAGGTCTCGGCCGTGAGCAGCCGGGCTGTTCCGGTGAGCTCGAGCAGCGTGACCGTGCTCGCGAGGGAGGTGGCCTTGCAGGTCAGGATGACGTCGTTGCCGAGCGCGGGCAGGGTTGCGCGCAGCGCCAGCGGCAGATCGACGCGCCGGAAGCGCTGCGAAGGGCTGAGGCCCAGCATGAACGCTGCCTCCCGGACGCCCTGGGGGATGGCGTCCAGCGCCGCGGCCAGCGTCTTGCCGGCATAGGCTGCCGAGTTCAGGCCCAGGGCGATGACGACGCACCAGAACGGGTTGCGCAGGACGGGCCAGAGGAAGGACTCCCGCACCGCGTCGAACTGCCCCGCGCCGTAGTACAGGAGAAAGAGCTGGACCAGCGCTGGCGTGCCGCGGAAGAACAGCATGTAGCCCTGCGCGACGGCGCGCACCGGACGCCAGCTCGAGTTCGCGCACAGGGCGACGGGCAGCGCCAGCGCCGTGCCGAGCAGGACGACGAGCGCGGTGAGCAGCAGCGTCAGCCTTGCCGCCGCCAGCAGCGTCGGCACCACGGCGCCGAGCAGGTGAATGTCGAACATGCCGCTCACCCCTGCGCCGCGGGCATGGCTCGGCGCTCTGCCCATCCGAGGCACAGCGTCAGCACGGCCGTCAGTGCCAGGTAGACGAGGGCGGCGGCCAGGTACATCGTGAATGGCTGGCGGGTCGCGCCCGCGGCTTCCGCCGTCTTGCGCATCAGCTCGTCGCAGCCCACGATCGACACGATGGACGTCTGCTTGAGCAGCACGATGGATTGGTTGCCGAAGGGCGCAAGGGCTGCACGGGCCGCCTGCGGCATCACGACCGCTGCGAGGGCCTGCACGCGCGAGAGCCCCAGAGAGCCGGCTCCGCTCGTTTGAACACGCAGTTGCCTCAGATAAGTGGATTGGCTGCGGTTTGAACTTCTTCAATCCCCAGGCCCCTGCCAGGCCGCCGGAGGCGCCCCGGTTGAGCCCATGTACTGATGGTTCAACCCATCACGCTGCAGCCTGTATCGGCGCCAGCGCGTTGAAGTAGACCATGTCCGGCGTGCGCCCGTCGAGGCTTTGGTGCGGCCGGCGCGCGTTGTAGAACGCCATGTACGTCGCCAGGCTGTGCCGCGCAGCGCTGACGCTGTCGTAGGCTTTGAGGTACGCGTCCTCGTACTTGACGCTGCGCCACAGCCGCTCGACGAAGACGTTGTCGCGCGAGCAGCCCTTGCCGTCCATGCTCTGGCGCGCGCCGATGCGCTGGACCTCGGCCACGAACTCGGCGCTGCTGAACTGGCTACCCTGGTCGGTGTTGACGATCTCCGGCGCTCCCCAGCGTGCCGCCGCTTCGCGCAAGGCCTGCACGCAGAAGTCCGCATCCATCGTGATCGACACCAGGTGTGCCAACACCCGGCGGCTGGCCCAGTCCAGCACCGCCACCAGGTACACCCAGCCGCGCGCCATCGGGATGTACGTGATGTCCAGCGCCCAGACCTGGTTGGCCCGCTCGATGGCCAGCCCTCGCAGCGCATATGGGAACACCGGGTGCGACGGGTGCTTCTTGCTCGTGTTGGGCTTGCGGTACAGCGCCTGGATGCCCATGCGCCGCATCAGCGTGCCCACGTGCCGGCGGCCCACCTCGACGCCCTGCAGGCGCAGCAAATCGCGCAGCATGCGGCTGCCCGCGAACGGATGCTCCAGGTGCAACTCGTCGATGCGGCGCATCAGCGCCAGCTCGGCCCCGGGGATCGGCTCGGGGTGGTAGTACACCGTGCCCCGACTGATGCCCAGCAGCTCGGCCTGGCGCTTCACCGACAGTTCGTGATCGCGGTCGATCATCGCTTTTCGCTCAGCAACCCGGCCTTGCTGAGCGCGCCTTCCAAAAAATCATTCTCCAGCGTCAACTGTCCGATCTTGGCGTGCATGGCCTTCAGGTCCACCGGCGGTGCCTCGGGCATCACCGCGCCGCCGAACGCTCCCACAGCACGCTCGATGAGTTGCCGCCGCCACTCGGTGACCTGGTTGGGGTGCACGTCGTGCTTGTGCGCGATCTCGGCAATCGTCTTGCCTTCGGCCAAGGCCTCAATGGCCACCTTAGCATTGAACGCCGCCGAGTGGTTGCGGCGCGGTCTTCTGCTCATGCTCTCTGCTCCTTCGTCTCGGGCTCTATCCTCGCCCATCGGAGCAGCCGTTCCACTTTATGCCGTGTTCAGATTTGCGCGGCCGGCTCTATACAGAAAGGAGCACGTGGGTACTACACAAACGAAGGACGCGAGGGTCGCACAGCTTTGGGGCGCGTGGCGGGTGACACCCACAAAAGAGAAGAGCCGCCATGCGGCGGCCCTGTTTGACGCGTCGATACTTTAGTCCTTGAGGTCCGCCGGCACCTTGCCGCCGTTGGCCGCAACCTTGTTCATGACCTGGCGGTGAAGCCAAATGTTCATGCTGGCCGAGTCGTTCGTGTCCCCCGTGTAGTTGAGCTCCTTGGCGAGCTCTTTGCGCGAGTTGAGCGAACTGTCCAGGTCCAGGAGCTTCATGAGGTCGACGATAGATGTCTTCCAGTTGAGCTTTTCGCCGGCCTTTGCGGCCCTGTCGTCCAGCAGCTTCTCCACGTCCACTTCGCTCATGGCGGCATGCACAGGCGCAGCAGCGGGCGTTGCGGCCGCTCCGGGTGTGGCGGCGGACGGCGCAGCGGCAGGAGCACCAGCGGTAGGCGTGGTCGACCCGGCTCGTGCGGGTGCGTTCGCTGCATGCGACGACGGAAAAATCTTGCTGAAAATGTTGCTGAGAATGCCCATGTTGATCTCCGTTTGAAAGGATTGAGCTTGGCTTGACGCGTGGTACGGCTTTGTGAGTCCAGCTTGCAGAGAAAAGTAGGAATAGACCCCGCTCGGTGCCAATGCGCTTCGGACTACATGTCCGCTGGACGCTGCGCGCGACGCGGTTCCCTGCCTACGAGCACGCGCACTGGAGACCCACAATGACAGGGCGTCGAAGAACCGACACTGAAGCCTGAACTCAGCCTACAAGGAGCGCCATGGACAACGATTTTCCCTCCGACCGGAAACGCGACAACGAACACATCTCCAACGATTCCAACGAGAGCGTGAAGGGCGTTGCAACTGAAGCGGACGACGCTGGCAAGGCATACGCTAAGAACGCTGTGAACTCTGCTGGCAAGAAGCTCCATGCTACTCGGTCGCAGCTCAACGACGCATGCGACTCGGTCGTGAAGGCAATCAACGACGAGCCGGTCAAAGCTGTGGTCGCCACAGCTGTGGTGAGTTCGCTACTCACTGCCCTGATCATGTCTGCCCTGCGCCCGAGCTACCGCTACTACGACTGACCGGGAGGCTGCGGTGCTTCACCCCATATTTAGGGCGGTCCTTCGCCGCCCCGACTTACTCGCTGTACACCTGGCGAACTATGTCGAGCTGTTGAAAGGCGAGGCCGTATCGTTGGCTACCTCATGGGCCGTCAGAGTAGCTGGCGGAGCGGTTGCCGTGGTGTCGGCAGTGCTTGCGTTGGGGCTCACGGGCGTGGCTGTCATGCTAGGCTTTTTGCACGGCTCGTTTCATTGGGTGTTAGCCGCTATACCCGGGGCGGCGTGGGTGCTGGCCGCCAGTGGGGTCGCGCTGGCCATGCGCTCGACCACGAAAGAAAAGGTCGACGACGTGAAGGAAGAAGTGGAGGCGGACCTCAGTGTTTTGCGCAAAGTGAAGGAGCCTTCCAGTGACTGACAATGTTCGACCTATCACCGCGAAGGCAAAGCTTGCCGTGTCCCGGGCTGAGCTCTTGGCTGCAATGGGCTACGAAGAAGTTCGCCATGTATCAAACGAGGCCAAACCAGTGGTGGAAGTTGCGCGGCTTCAGATGCCTCCGAAGACAGGTCCTATTGACACCCTCAACAATCGAGTCGGGAGCAGTTGGCTTGGACGCTGGTGGCGACGCAACCCTATGAGCAGCGTCGTCGAGCTGGGCGAGCCCTTCTTACAGGACTACGCTGCCCGCCACCCCGCAAAACTCATAGCGTATGCAGCAAGCGCTGGCGCGATTCTTTGGCTTGTAAAACCCTGGCGTCTTCTATCGGTTGCGACGGTGGCCACGTTGCTCTTTAAGACCACTGATATCACCGGCCTCGTCATGGACACAGTAAAAGGTCGAGAGCACGACATGCCTGACGAGTGATTTCAACGTGGCGGGTGAAGAGGTATGCGAATGGTGAGCTCGCTTCCCTTGCCGATGCCCTCGCTCCGAACCTCAGCGGTACCTCGGTGGCTCCCGACGATTTCACGCGCAAGGGCTAAACCAATCCCTAGGCCGCTTCGCTGCCGGCGCACCTGCCGCGCCGCGACGTGCACCACGAGCCCCAGAACACGGCCTGCGCCTGTGGATGCGCGATGAAGCGCATCGGCCAGGACATCGCAGAGCGGCTGGACTACGAACCCGGCGTGTTCACGGTGGAGCGCCACGTGCGCGGCAAATTGGCCTGTGCGCACTGCCAGAAGCTGGTGCAGGCGCCGGTGCCTGCACACGTCATCGACAAAGGCATCCCCACCGCCGGGCTGCTGGCCCAGGTGCTGGTGGCCAAGTTCCTGGACCATCTACCGCTGTACCGCCAGGAACGCATCTTCGAGCGCGCCGGCATGCTGATCGCTCGGTCCACCCTGGCGCAGTGGGTTGGCGAATGCGGCGCGCAACTGCAGCCACTGGTGGACGCGCTGACCAACGAGCTGCTGCGCCACAGTGTGCTGCATGCCGACGAAACACCGGTGGGCGTGCTCAAGCCGGGCAACAAGAAGACCCACAAGGCCTACATCTGGACCTACTGCACCACCAGCTTCAACGGGACGCGGGCCGTGGTGTTCAACTTCGCCGAGACCCGCGGCGGGGAGAACGTGCGCGGCTTCCTGCGCCAGGACGGCAACGGCGAGCAGGCTTGGCGCGGCGCGCTGGTGACCGACGGGTTCTCCGGCTACAAGGCCAGCTTCGAGCGCGGCGTCACCGAGGCCGGATGCGTCGCGCATGCCCGGCGCAAGTTCCACGAGCCGTGGGCCTACCACGCCAGCAAGGTCGGCCAGCAGGCGCTGAGGTACTTCCAGGTGCTCTTCAGGATCGAGGAGGACATCGCCGCAGCCACAGTCCAGGAGCGACGACGCGTGCGGCAGTGCAAGTCGCGAAGGGTGGCCGCAGCGCTGCACAAGTGGCTGCTGGCGCAGCGCCAACTCGTGGCCGACGGTTCGGCCACCGCCAAGGCCATCGACTACAGCTTGAATCTATGGAAGGCGCTGACGCGCTACATCGACGATGGCGACGTGCCCATCTCCAACAACTGGGTCGAGCATCAGATCAGGCCGATTGCACTTGGCAGGTCGAACTGGCTGTTTGCCGGCAGCCTACGCGCAGGCCAGCGGGCCGCAGCGGTCATGAGCCTGGTGCACTCGGCCAAGATCAACGGCCACGACCCGTACGCCTACCTCAAGGACGTGCTGGAGCGGCTGCCCACACATCCCGCCAGCCGGATCGAGGAACTGCTGCCGCATCGCTGGAGGCCCTTGGCCGCCGTTCGCTGAGCCTGCTCGCCGAAGTCAAGATGACTTCGCCGGACGCTTACTTTGCACTCGTGCCCGGTCCTGTGGTCGACTCGCGCATCGCCAGCCACACCAGCACGATGGTTTGCAGTGTGGATGGCCCTGGCCCTGGCTCAGGCGCGGGCGACGCTGGCGGTGCACTGCGCACCTGCCAAGGTGGAGACGATTCGTGCGCGCCTGCAAGCGGCTGGTCTTGCGCCTGCGATCTCGTTCTACGAAGCCGACCCCGCGAACGCCGTGTCCATCGACGCCATGATGGACCGCGTGCTGGCCGAGCGCGGACCCATCGACATCCTCGTCAATGCGGGCAGCGCTCAGTACGCCTGCCCATTGGAGTCCATGCCGGCCGAGCGTTGGGCGCAAGACATCGCGGTGACCCTCAATGCGTGCTTCTACACGTGCCGCCGTGTGTTGCGTACAGCTTCGAGAGCAGATGGAACAGCAGCGCTCCTCCGGCCTGGCTGAACGGCAGGTAGCCCAGTTCGTCCAAGATGACCAGGTCCATGCGCAGCAGAGCACTGGCAATCCGCCCCGCCTTGCCCTGGGCCTTCTCCTGCTCCAGTGCATTGACCAGATCGACGGTCGAGTAGAAGCGCACGCGCTTGCCATGACGCGTGATGCCGGAGACACCCAGAGCCGTGGCCAGATGGGTCTTGCCCGTACCCGGCCCGCCGACCAGCACGGCGTTGTGTGCGGCGTCGGTGAACTCCAGTGTCGCCAGTTGTTCGATCAGCTTGCGATCCACCACCGAGGCATCGAAGTCGAAGCCAGCGAGGTCCCGGTGCACAGGGAAGCGCGCCGACGTCATCTGGTACTGCACCGAGCGCATCGCGCGGTCCGTGGTCTCGGCCTGCAGCAGGTGTTCGACCAGCCAGCGTGAGCTATCCAGACCCGAGGCCGGGCCCTGCTCCTGCAGATCGCACCACGCACCGGCCATGCCGTGCAGGCGCAATGCCTTGAGCTCGACCATCACATCACGCATGGTCCACCTCCTGGCTGCGCAGGCTGTCGTAGCGCGCCGTGTTGGCCAGCGGCGGCGTGGCGACCTGCAGCGCCGTCTCGGCGCCGAGGGGAACTGCCGGCGCGTTGAGTCGACCAAGCACGTTGATGACGTGCTCTACGCTGACACGTCCGGACGGCGGACAGCTCTCCATCGCCAACTCCACCGCCACGATCACGGCATCCAGGCCGGCCGTCGGCACGATGGCCAACACCTGTGCCATCACGCGGTCGCCGCCGGCCTGGCGCAGCAGGCCGCGGCGCAACTGCTGCAGCGCCTCGGGCATGTCCGCGAAGGGCGCGCCGTTCCTCAGCGCACCGGGTTTGCGTTGCACCAGCGGGATGTAGTGCTGCCAGTCGTAGCGGGTGCCGCCCGAGTCGCTCAGGCGCTCGTGGCGCGCGACCACCGCGTCATCGGCGACGACCACAACGCTGCCCGGATACAGCCGTGTGCTGACCATCTGTCCGGCCAACTCGCACGGCACCGAGTAACGGTTGCGCGCCACCGAGACCAGGCAGGTGCTCGACACTCGCGCCGGCTTCTCCACGTAGCCATCGAAGGGCTCGGGCATGGGCATCAGGTGAGGCCGCTCGTGCTCGAGCATCTCGGCCACGCTGAACTGGCTGTGCTCGGGATGCCGCACCTCGCTCCACAACGCCCGGCAGCGCTCGCCCAGCCACGCGTTGAGCTCGGCGAAGGAACCGAAGCGCCGCCTGGCCGCCTCGATCCAGATGCGCCGACCCAGGTGCGCGCCAGGGACGAAGGTCTGGTGCTGCAGCAGCTGCTCTACGCTGACGAGGTGCGATCGATGGCCGAACTGGACATCGAGCACACGACGCCCAGCGCCGCGGAGCTCAAGCTGGCGCTGCAGCTCATCGACCAGATCTCCGAGGATCACTACCAGGCGGATCTGTTCGAGGACGAGGAGAAGCAGCGCATTCTGGCCGCCATCGACGCCAAGATCGAGGGCCGCGAGATCGTGGCCGTGGACCACCCGGAAGACCGCCCGGCGGGGGAGGTGATCGACCTGACGGAGATGCTCAAGGCATCCCTGAGCCGCGGCAGTGGCAAGGCGTCCAGGGGAAAGTCCTCCGAGGCGGACGCCGCTGTGGTGACGCCGCTCAGAGGCGCTGCGAAGGCAGGGCCCAAACGAGCACCCAAGGCTTCACCCAAGGCGGTCCCCGCAACCAGGACGCGCGCCAGGGGACAGGGCATGGCGGCTTCGGTGGAGACGCACCCTTACACGCTGGCGGTGGTCCGCCGCATGTCGGGCCTAAGCCGCCATGCGATAGCTCGGCTTGTCGAGCTTGGCTTTGTGTCGCCCGTGCTGCGCGAGCGCAAGTACAGGTACTCATTCCAGGATGCCGTGCTGCTACGGTCAGCTTTCGAGCTGCGCGCTGCCAACATTCCGACGCGGCGCATACTGGCTGCTCTGCGGCAACTGCGGCAACTGCGGCAACTGCGGCAACTGCGGCAACGGCTGCCAGCGGACGCGCCCACAGCCGGACTTCGACTCGGCTCGGACGACGGACAGCGGATCGCGGTGCGCAGCGGCTCTCTGCGCTGGGAACCTGCGAGCGGCCAGATGATGCTGGCGCTAGATGCCGCCGACAGATCGAGCGCCGTACATCGCTTCGAGGATCTCGCCAACTCGGGAAGCGCAACCGATCGTGCGGTCGACACCCGTTTTGCGGAGGCAGAGGGCCTGGAGGACGTCGATCCGATCGCCGCGGAGGGCGCCTACAGAGCCTTGTTGCACGATGAACCCGGACATTCCCACGCGTACCTGAATCTCGGCTTCATGCTGTGCGAGGCGCAGCGCTTCGAGGAGGCCGAATTTCTATATCGCGACGCACGGCGCCACTGCGAGGACGATCCGCTCATCCTGTTCAACCACGCTGTGGCGCTCGAAGCCATGGGTCGCAACGATGAGGCGCTGGCCGCGTACGAGCAGAGTCTCGTCCTCGACCCATTGCTGCTGGACGCACACCAAAACGCGGCGCTGCTCTACTCGGAAATGGGACAACCGCAAATGGCCATCCGGCACTTCAACGCGTATCGAAGGCTTTGCTGAGCCTCTCGCGGCTCCTGCACTTTTGAGAAAAGGCGGCCAGCGCCGCCTATGGTTGCGCCGCAGCTCGTTCCTAGGGCCCGCGACCGAATGACGTGAAAGGCGGTTTTTGGTCCGGTTGTCCCGGCGGCCCGTAGTGGTTATAAGCTCTCGGCCCCAGGCGAGCGGACGCCGCTGCCGAGCTCGCCCGAAGCGCTGCGTTCCGCCACTTAAACGTAGCCAAATGTTGTAAAAATCACAGATCCGCCTGCTTGTTCCCGGCGGGGGTGCGATTTTACAATCAACAGCCAGTTGATTCAGCAGGGTAATTCGCCTGAGCAGGACGGAGACAGATGCAACCCCGGCGGACGATGGACGAAGCGTTGACGCTCCGGCACCAGTCCGCCGACCCCTCTGTCGTGATCCCGCTGGCCTCCCTTCACTATGCGCCCGCGCACAGGACGCCGCCCCGAACCGGGCCGGACGAACGTGAAGCGCGCGTTGCCGAAGCGCCTGCCAGCGCCAGGCACCATACTTTTGTATTGATGACCTCTCATACCAAGCTGCCCGAATTCCTTCGACCCCGCAACCATCAACTTGCCCTGGAAAGCCGCCAGCTCTTCGACGGCGCAGCGTTCATCGAGGCTGCCCATGCACCCGACGCGGGCGCATCGCCCGCGCAGGACCATCCACCGGCTGCGGACCCTGCCGGCGCCGCGGGCACCCACCCGGCCGCNCATGCACCCGACGCGGGCGCATCGCCCGCGCAGGACCATCCACCGGCTGCGGACCCTGCCGGCGCCGCGGGCACCCACCCGGCCGCCCCCGGGGATGCCGCTCGCGTCACCGTTGCGGAAGGTGCGAGGCCGGCGGACGGCGCGGCTCACGAGGTATACGTCATCGACAGGAGCGTCTCCAACTGGGAGCAGCTCGCCGCAGGGGTTCCGGCCGGCGCCACGACGATCCTGATCGATCCGGGCCGCTCCGGCGTCGCGCAGATCGCCGAGGCACTGCAGGGCATGTCGAACGTCACGGGTCTGCACGTCCTGAGCCATGGCGGGGACGGCGAGATGTTGCTGGGCAACCGCGTCGTGGACACGGCATCCCTCGATGCCGAGGCCTCGGCCTGGCAGGCCATCGGCGCGGCGATGAGCGCGAACGGCGACATCCTCCTGTACGGCTGCGACGTGAGCGCCACGAGCGACCTGCTGGCCCAGCGCCTGAGCGTGCTGACGGGTGCCGACGTGGCGTCCTCCAGCGACGCGACCGGCGCGCTGGCACTGGGCGGTGATTGGACGCTGGAAAGGCAGACCGGTGCCATCGAGTCGCGCATCTTCGTGGCACCGGCCTTCGAGGGGCTGCTCGCGGCACCCACGGTGAATACCAGCGCCACCGAGCTGACCGTCGCGGAGCCAAGCACGATCAACGCGGCCGGCGCTGACCGAGCCACGCTCTCGGGCTGGACCGTCACGGACGATGGCACCGGGACCGTCACCGTGCGTGCCGTCGTGCTGGATCCGGCCGTCGGCACCCTCGGCTCCGCAGCCACGGCCGGCGTGGTCGGCGTGGCGAACGGTTTCGAGTTCACCGGCACGCAGGCCCAGGCGACCGCCTGGCTGAACCAGCTCACATTCAGCGCCAGCAATGCCGAGCTGGGCCTGTCTGCGGCAAGAACGTCGATCCGCGTGACCGTGACCGACTCGGAAGTCCTCACCGCGAGTCACGATCTTGCCGTGACGGTGACGCCGTCGAATGACCCTGCCACCCTCAACAACTCCACCCAGACAGTGGCCGAGATCGGCGCCACGGTCATCTCGAGCGCCACGCTGAACGCGATCGATCCGGAGGTGCTTGGCGGATCCCAGACGACCAACCAGCTCGTCTATGCCCTCGCGGCCTTGCCTGAACACGGCTATCTGACGCTCAATGGCGTTCGCCTTGGCGTGGGCTCGATCTTCACGCAGGCGGACGTGAACGCCAACCGCGTGGTCTACGTACACACCGCCACCGGTGCCAACCAGAACACGCCCGACAGTTTCGGCGTGCGGGTCAACGACGGCGCCACGCCGACGACCCTGTCGGCGCAAGCGACGGTCACGCTCAACGTCACGCCGCTGAACCAGCTTCCGACCGTCGAAGGCACTGGCAGCGTCTTCGAAGGCCAGCCGGCCAACGCCGCGGGCAACGCGTCGGTGGTGGGCAACTTCATCCGCGCCAGCGGCGGCGGCGACGACGCCGACAGCACGCTGACCGTGGTGCTGACCCAGCTGCCCACCGACGGGACGCTCTATTACACCGGCGTCGCGACGATCAACGGCGTCTCGCAGACGCTGACGAACCACGCGGTCACGGCCGCGGACATCGCCGGCGGCTTCACGATCGCCTACCTCGACCGCGGCGGGCTGAGCTATGCCAATGCCGGTCAGCGCGACAACACCGGCGCGGGCCCGTACCCCTACGTGGACGGCTTCAACGTCGTGGTGCGCGACGGGGGCGGCGGCACCGGCACGCCGGGTGTCACGGCCGACACCCGCATCACGATCAACGTGAACCCGGTCAACGACGACCCGGTCTACACCGGCAACCCCAATCCGCAGGCGACAGTGACCGCGGCGGGCGACACGCTCGGCAGCTACCAGGGCGCCTACGTTGTGACGCTGACTCCGGCGATGATCGCCGCGCAGGACGTCGATTCGAGCAACAGCAACCTCACGTTCCGAGTCACCTCCCAGGCCGGCGTGGACCAGGGCTCCATCCTGTTGGGCGGCGCCATCCTGCCGCTCGGCGGCTCCTTCACGATGGCCGACGTCCTGGCCGGCAGGGTGCAGTACGTGCAGCGCACGGGCGCGAGTGCCGGCGACACCGACACCTTCCAGTTCCAGGTCGTCGACAACTCCTTCGGCCCGCGCTGGAACGCCGACGGCTCGCTCCTCACGCGCGAAGGCGGCGTCTACGACGACAACGGCACGCCCGGCGACGCGGGCGACGACGTGCTGCGCACCTTCACCTTCACCGTGAACCTCGCGCCGACGCCGCAGGGCAACGGCGACGCCTTCGCCACGCCCGCCTTCCAGGTGATCCAGTCGTCCTCCTCGTATGGCGGCAACAACGGCAGCGCAACGCGCGGCTTCCTGTCGGAGGGCGGCGCGCTGGTCCTGCGTGGCACGGGCTACAACCAGGCGAGCGAGCCGGGCCTGAGCTATGCGGTGGGCGATCCTGTGAACGGCACGAACGTGCCGCCCTCGCAGGTGGTCTACACCATCCTCGGATATGGCGGTGGCGGCGGCCCCGATGGCAGCGGCGCGCTGCAGCGCCAGACCAGCCCGGGGGTCTGGACGACCCTCGGCCAGTACGCCACCTTCACCCAGCAGGACCTGAACGACGGCAACATCCGCTTCCTGCACAACGGCAACGTCGAGGATTTCGTGTCCACCGTCGACCTGCGCGCCTCGGCCGGCGTCACGGTGAACGACAACGGTACCTTCCGCAGCGACAGCTGGTCGACCACCTTCACCTTCTACACGACGCCCGTCAACGACGCACCGACGGCCACCGGGTCGTCCAGCGCTGTGCTTGCGGAAGGCGCCACGATCGGGCTGACGCGCGAGCACATCGGCATCGCCGACCCCGACGATGCGAATAGCGAAGCGGCCTACGAGGCAGCGCCGACGCTGCCGGGCAGCACGGAGCCCAACTACGCCTACGACAACGATGCGGGAGGGACCGACCTCCTGCGCTTCGTGGTCGATTCCCTGCCGGCCGGCGGCAGGCTGGAATACCGCATGGCCGACGGCACGTGGGCAGCGGTCACCGTGGGCCAGGTGCTGCCGGCCTCGCTGCTCGGGGCCGACGCGGCATCGACCGGCCTGCGGTTCGTGAGCGACGGCTCTGAAACGCGCAACACGAGCTTCAACGTCCACGCGATCGACCGATGGGATGCGGCCTCGCAGCAGGTCAGTGTCGGCATCCAGATCACCAACGTGAACGATGCGCCGCAGATCGCAGCCAACCCGACGCTGGCCGACCCTGGCGTCGGCAGCGCCAACGAGCCGGTCACCGTCACCGAGGGCGGCCATGCGCAGATCACCTCCGCCATGCTCGCCGCCTACGACCCCGACAGTTCGCGCGACCAAGTGCAATACGCCATCACCGGCGTCCCATCGACCAGCAGCATCGCCATCTCGAGGGACGGTGGCGTGACGTTCCAGTACCTGGGCGTGGGCTCGTCGTTCACGCAGAGCGACGTCGACAACGGGCTGGTCTACATCGTCAACCGCGGGGGCGAATCGGACGGCAAGCTGCCGCCGACCAGTCCTCCCACCGACAAGTTCACCTTCACGCTGGGCGACGGCGACAAGGAACAGCGCAACAACGAATTCTGGATCTATGTCGCTCCGGTGAACGATCCCCCCGTGGTCACGGCACCGGCCGGCCCCATCAACCTCGACAGTGCGACCGTCGGTCGCAACCCGGTCGGCGGCTTCTCGGTGACGGACCTGGACCTCGCCCAGGTCAGCGGCGGCGAACAGGATTTCCTGCAGGTCACGGTGCGGCTGCTGGACAGCAACGGCAACCCTTTCAGCGCTGCCGCCTACGCCGCGGCCGGCGGGGTCACGCTCAGCGTGGGCTCCGCATCGGGGGTTTCGATCGACGCCGACCGCAACGGCGCCGACGACTACCTGGTGCTGCGAGGCACCCGCGCCCAGGTGCAGGCCGCCCTCGACGCCCTGGATGTCACCTTCGGGCAGGACCGCAACCAGACCTTCCAGGTGCAGGTCATCGCCGACGACCGGCTGCGCGGTGCCGACGGCAGCCTGGCAGGCGGCGCCAACGGCGGGGCGGCGAACCAGCCCACGCCCGTCGGCGGCAATCCAGTCACGGTCAGCGGCACCGAGTACGACTGGTACACCGACGCCGTGCCCACGAGCGGCGCGATCGCCGGCAACCTGGCTGCCGCCAGCGTGGCCGTGCGCGCCTCCAGCGTCAACGAGGCCGCCACCCTCACGACCGGCGGCTCGGCGACCACCTTCGAGGACCAGCCCACCCGCATCGGCCCCGGCCTGGCGATCGTGATCGCCGATCCGGAGTCCGAAGCCTTCAATCTGCCGGTGAGCGTCACCCTGTCGGTGCCCAGCGGGCAGTTGGGGATCGGCGCGGCCGGCGCGCAGACCAGCATCGCAGTGGGCGGTCGGGCGGTCGCCGTCACCGGCGACGAGACCGGCACCCTGACCCTCACCGGCGTGGCGAGCGACATCCAGGCGCTGCTGCGCGATGTCTCGCTGGGGCTCACCTACCAGGGCGCCTCCAACGTCAACCACGACCTCAACGGCGCCGCTGCGGGCGACGTCACGCTCACGGTGAGCTTCAACGACGGCGCGGCCGGCATCGGTAGCGACACCGGGGCCGGAAGCCAGCCCAACAACGCGCCGGCGCAGCAGGTCGCCATCGACATCACGCCGGTCAACGACGCCCCGACGGTCGCGGCCGGGTCCGGGACCGTGGTCCTGACCGGCACCACCGCCGTGCCGGGCTTCTCCGTCGGCGATGTGGACGACAGCGACGGGTCCGCGCTCGGGAGCACGCCGGGCGAGACGGACTTCATGCAGGTCACGGTCCGCCTGAGCACTGCCGGGGGCGTCCCGCTGTCCGCCGCGCAGTACCTGAACGGCGGCGCCGACGGTGTGGTCATCGACTCCAGCGCGACCGGTTCGGGCGTGGTGATCGACGCCGCATTCGACGGCACCGGCAGCGCGCTGGTGATCCGTGGCACGCGCGACCAGATCAACAGCTACCTGGCCGGACTGCGGGTCAACATCAGCTCGGCGCTGTCCAACACCGACCAGGGCTACCGGGTCGACGTGATCGCGGACGACCGGCTGCGCAACGCCGCGGGCGACCTCGTCGACGGCGCCAACGGCGGCAACAACGCGGCATCCGGCGGCGGCACGCAGGCCGTGCCGGGCGCCAGCGTCAACCCGTACGCCGCCGTTCCAGCCGGGCTGACCGCGAATGTCGCCCAGAACTCGCGCCAGGTGTTCCTATCGTCGGAAAACGACCCGGCGCAGGTGCTCGTCACACCGCAGACGGTCGCAGAGGGCGGCGCGACGGTCGTGCTCACCGGCATCGACATCACCGACGCCGACGCGCTCACCGGCGACCTCCGGGTCACCGTGAGCGTCCCCGTGGGCTTCCTGATCTCGGGCGTCGGCGGCACCGGTGGGACGGTGGCGGGCCTCAACAGCACCACGGTGACCCTCGTGGGTACGCTGGCGCAGATCAACAGCCGCATCGACAACATCCAGGTGACGTTGCCCGATGCCGCCGGCGCCGCCACGCGCGCCGACTGGAACGGCACCTTCCGGGTCACGGTGGTGGTCAACGACCAGGGCAACAGCGGTGGCCGGCCGGCCACGCTCCCGGGCGACACCAACGACCCGACGTCCAACCCGGGCGACTTCGACTACGAGGACGCCACCTCCAACCGACTCGTGACCACGCGTACGTTCGACGTCACCGTGGGCGCGGTCAACGATGCGCCGGTCGCCACCAGCACGGCGCCGGTGGTGCTCGCCGCCGTCAACGAGGACGTCGCACAGCCGGGCGGCAGCACGGTCGCCGCGCTCTTCGGCGCGCGGTACTCGGACGCGGCCGATGCCATCGACAACAGCGGCCTGTCGGGCGTCTCGGGCGGCAGCGCCGCCGACAGCTTCTACGGCGTGGTGATCACCGGGGCGACGGTCAATGCCCAGCAGGGCACCTGGCAATACTCGCTCGACGGCGGCGCCACCTGGGCGAGCGTCGGCACACGCACGGCCGCGAATGCCCTGGTGCTCGACGCCACGGCGCAACTGCGCTTCGTGCCCGCCGCCAACTTCCATGGCACGCCCACCAGCCTGACGGCACGCCTGGTCGAAACCGATGGCAACGGCGACAGCACCACGGCGGTGCCGGCCAACGGCGCGGTCGTGAATCTCACGGCGACCGGGGGCGCCACCGTCTTTGGTGCCGACGCCTTGAGCCTGACGACGACCGTGGTCAACGTCAACGACCGGCCCACGGGCACCAATGCGTCGATCCCGGCGGGATTCGAGGACGCGACGGGCAACGCCGCGACGGTGACTTCGCTCTTCGCTGGTGGCTACAGCGACGCCACCGACAACCAGAGCGGCATTCCGGGCGGCGGCAACGCGGCCGGCACCTTCGGCGGCATCGCGGTCGTGGGCGACAACTCCAGCGCCGCCCAGGGCCGCTGGGAATACAACAGCGGGGCTGGCTGGACGGCCGTGCCTGCGGGATTGAGCGACGGCAATGCGCTGCTGCTGTCGCCGACCGCGCAGCTGCGATTCGTGCCGGCGGCCGACTTCAACGGCACGCCGGGCTCGCTCGTGGTCCGCGTGTCCGACCAGCCGGTGGCCAACGCCACGGGCGCCAACCTGGGCAGCACCGCCACGCTCGATGCCGACACGACCAGCGTGTGGTCGTTGTCGCGCACCCTCGGCACGACCGTGCTGGCGCGCAACGATGCGCCGCAGCTGATCGGCAGCGTGACCAACCCGACGCTCCCCGAGAACGCGCAGACCGGCACGGGCACCAGCGTTCCCGCAGCGGCGCTCCTGGCCGGCGCGTCGGTGGCGGACGTGGACCCTGGAACCACCCCGGGCCTGGTTGCCACGGTGGTGGGCGGCGGCAGCATCCGCGTCACCCTGGACACCTATGTGGCCGGCGACATCCTCTTCGTCGCGGCGACCCTGCCTGCGGGCGTCACCGTCGCAGGGGGCAACGCCAGTGCACTGACCATCAGCTTCGACGCGGACACGACCTTCGCCGACGTCCAGTCGGTGCTCAACGCGATCTCCTACCGCAGCAGCAGCGACAACCCCACGGCTTTCGGCACGGACCCGAGCCGTGTCTACACCATCGTCTTCAACGACGGCAACAACGCGCAAGCCGGCGGCAACGCGGGCGGCCCGGCTGCGCGCGACAGCAATGCGCTGACCGGGACGATCACCCTCGCGGCCACCAACGATGCACCGCGTGCCAACGACGATGCGCGCACGATCGCGGAAGACGGCCCGCCGATCGTCGGCAACCTCATCGCCAACGGCGCCGCAGGCGATGTGGCCGACAGCGATCCCGACAACCTCGTGGGCGACTTGCGGGCGGCCGGCATCCGCACCGGCACGGAGGCCGGCAGCGGCACGGCCGGCTCGGTCGGAAGCCCGCTGGCGGGCAGCTACGGCACCCTGCTGCTCAACGCCGACGGCAGCTACACCTACACGCTGGACGGNGCCGGCTCGGTCGGAAGCCCGCTGGCGGGCAGCTACGGCACCCTGCTGCTCAACGCCGACGGCAGCTACACCTACACGCTGGACGGCGCCAATGCGGCGGTCAATGCGCTCAAGGACGGCCAGACACTCACCGAGTACTACACCTATACCCTGAGCGATGGTGCCGGCGGCACCGACAGCGCGCAGCTCACCATCACCATCAATGGCCGCACGGACGGTGCGCCAGGCGTGGTGCCGGTGGACGGCAACGGCGCGGCGACGGGCCAGGCGGAAGTGCGCGAGGCGGGCCTGACCGACGGGGTCGGCGGTCCGGACACGTCCGAGACGACGACCGGGGCGATCAGCCTGACGGCGCTGGACGGATTGCAGAGCGTGACGGTGGGCGGCACGACGCTGACGCCGTCGCAACTGGCCGCGCTGGGCACCACGCCGGTGAGCATCGACACGGGCGAGGGCACGCTGGTGCTCACGGGCTTCACGCCCAGTGCGACGGTCGGTGGCATTCCCACCGGCGGAGCGCTGGCCTACACCTACACGCTGAAGGCGCCGCAGTCGCAGCCCGGGGCCGCCGAGAGCACGGATGCGATCGCGCTGCAGGTGGTCGACGCGGCGGGCGCCGCAAGCACGGGTGTGCTGACGGTGCGCCTCGTGGACGATGTGCCGACAGCGCAGCCGGACGTCAACAGCGTGACCGAGGACGCGGCGCAGAACACGGCCACGGGCAACGTGGTGACTGCCGGCGCGGGGGCCGACCGCGTGGGCGCGGACGGCGCGGCTGCGGGCGGTCCGGTGACGGCGGTGGGTTTCGGGGCCAGCGTGGGCACGGTGGGCAGCGCGCTCACGACGGCCTACGGGCAGGTCGTGCTCAACGCCGACGGCAGCTACACCTACACCCTGGACAACGACAACCCGGCGGTCAACGCCCTGAAGGACGGCGACACGCTCACGGAGGTGGTGAACTACACCATCACCGATGCGGACGGCGNGGAGGTGGTGAACTACACCATCACCGATGCGGACGGCGACGCTTCCAGCGCCACCCTCACCCTCACCATCCGAGGCCGCACGGACGCGGGAACCGGCCCGGCGATCGCGGCTTTCGACGGCAACGGGGCGGCGGCCGGCGACGCCGAGGTGTACGAACGGGGGCTCGTTGATGGCCCTGCCGGGCCGGATGCGTCCGAAGCCACCGCAGGAACCATCTCCATCGACACGCCAGACGGGCTGCGCGGCATCTCTGTGGGCGGCACGTCCGTGTCGCTCGCCCAGCTCCAGGGTCTGGGGACCACGCCGGTCGTGGTGAACACGCCCGCGGGCACGCTCACCCTGACCGGCTTCACGCCGACGAGCGTCGTCGGCGGCGTGCCGACCGCAGGCACGCTGCGCTACACCTATTCACTCGATGGTGCGCAACAGCAGCCGGGCCTCACGGAAACGCTGGAGGCGATCGCCCTGACGGTGACCGATGCCGGCGGCGCGGTCGGTTCGGGCACGCTGACGGTGCGCATCGTCGACGACGCCCCCGTTGCGCTGAACGACACCGCCGAGATCACCGAGGACGCCACGCCGGCCCAGGTCAGCGGCAACCTGCGCGCCAACGACGACCTCGGCGCCGACCGGGCCAACGGCGTGCCTGTGGTGTCCCTGGATGTGGCGGGCGCGCCCGTTGTACCGGGCAGCGCCATCGTGCTCAGCTACGGCACGCTGGTCGTCCAGGTGGACGGCAGCTACGTCTACCGGCTCGACAACGCCCATCCCGCCGTGCAAGGCCTGGTGATCGGCGAGACGCTGACCGAAACGGTGGGCTACACGCTGGTGGATGCAGACGGCGACGCCAGTCGTGCCACCCTGACGATCACGGTCCGAGGGAGCAACGACGGCGTCACCCTGGACCTGTCGGACGGCAACGGCAGTGCGGCGCAAGGACAGGCGAGCGTTCGCGAAGCGGGCCTGACCACCGGCGACGGATCGAACACGGCGAGGGGGACCTTGGTGATCGGTGCGCCGGATGGGCTGGCCGGCATCGAGGTGGCTGGCGTGGTGCTGGATCCCGCCCGCCTGCAGACGCTGACGCAGCTGCCGCTGTCGATCACGACGGACAAGGGCATTCTGACGTTGACGGGCTTCGACCGCGCAACCGGCACCTTGAGCTATGGCTACGTGCTCACGTCGGCGCAGAACCATCGCGGCGGCACGGTCACCGACGACTTCTCGGTGGTGGTTCGGGATCGCGACGGCGACACGACGCGCGGCACCCTGCACGTGCTGGTGATCGACGACGTTCCCCAGGCGCGCGACGATGCAGCCAGCGTCGGCACGGCAAGCCCCGACCCCACGGCCGTCAGCGGCAACGTCCTTGGTGCGGCCGGCGCGGGCCGTGGCGACAACGCCGACCGGCTCGGCAGCGATGTCAGCGCCAACCCGGTCACCGGCATCGCATTCCGCGGTACGAGCGGTGTGGTGGGCGGACCGGCCCTGCAGGGGCAGTACGGCAGCCTGGTGATGCGTGCGGACGGCAGCTACACGTACACCGTCAACACGAACAACAGCAGCGTTCTGGCACTGGGTTCCGGCCAGACGCTCACCGAGGTGTTCGACTACACCATCACCGATGCCGACGGCAGCACGAGCACGGCGCGCCTGGCCGTCACGATCCGGGGCGCCACGCAGTGGAACTCGCCCACGGTGGACCCGGTCTGGCCTTCCGACCTGGGTGCCCGGCCCCGCGCCACCGACCAGCGCATGGACCCTGCCGTGTTCGTGCAACTCGCGGTGCGCGAGTCCCGCGAGCTCAGCCAGATCTTGGCAGCCGGGATCGCATCGCGCGTTGGCGGTGGCAGCGAGGATGCGCTTGCGACGCCGACCCGTCCGGACCTGGAAGGAAGCCCGCAAGGGCCGACGCTCGCCGAGCACGTGGGTCAGGACGGCGTGGCCTTCTCGCGCGCCCTGGTGCGCGACCTCAACCAGGGGCTGGTCCAGCGCGGCCTGCTGCCGTCCATGCCCGCCGACGGCTGGAGCGCGTTCGATGGCAAAGCTGGCCCCGGCGCCGAGGCGGCCGAAGCGCTGCCGCCCGCGGGCGCTACGGCGCCCGAGCGAGGCGCCGCGCAGGGCAGGGCGTCGGTGCGCATCGCCGTGCCGGTCGCCGAAGCATCGCCTGCCGATCCGCTCCCGCAGCCGGCCGGTCCACCCGCCGTTGGCGTGTATCTGATTCCGGTGCCGGCTGTACCGGTCGACGGCGCGCTGTCGTTATCGCAGCGCTTGCAGCTGCAGGCCGCCGAACGCGGGACGGCGCCTGAGCTTGCGCGCGCGCCGGTGCGCATACGCGTGCCGGCCTCCACCCAGATCTGAACTGGCGGCAGCCGGGCCCGAGGCCCGGCCGCCGCCGCCGCATGACCTCTTGATTCTTCAGCCATGACCGACATTTCCATCTCTTTCCCGTCACTCGTGAAAACCTCCCCGCACCGCAGCCCCAAAGCGGTGATCGCCGCTGCTGCGGCGCTGCTGATCGCCGGCTGCAGCGTCACCCCGGTCCAGCTCACGCAGAACGAGGTGACCGAGCGCGTGCGCAACGACCAGACCCGGATGTACAAGGACGCGGAGCCGGTCTCCGGGCCGATCACCTATCCGCAGGCCCTGGCCCGTGCGCTGCGCTTCAACCTCGACTACCGGTTGAAGCTGATGGAAAGTGCACTGGCGCGCGGCCTGATGGATGTGTCGGCCAAGGACATGCTGCCCAAGCTCGTGGCCGACGCAGGCTACAACGAACGCAACAACGACTCCGGCGGCGTGAGCGTCGGCATCGAGGACCGCCAGGTCAGCCTGCGCCCGTCCACCTCCGAGGAGCGTTCGCACTACTACGGCCGTGCCACCCTGTCCTGGAACGCGCTGGACTTCGGCCTGAGCTACTTCCGCGCCAAGCAGGCGGCCGACGAGGTCAACATCGCAGAGGAGCGGCGTCGCAAGATCCTGCAGAACATCGCGCAGGACGTGCGCAATGCGTACTGGCGCGCTCTTGGTGCGCAGCGCCTGTCCGCGGAAGCCGAGCAGCTGGCCACGCGCATCGAGGACGCCCTGGACAAGTCGCGCCAGGCAGAGCGCGCGGGCGTGCTGCCACCCGCCCAGGGCCTGGCCTATCAGCGCGCCCTGCTGGATGCGATGTCCCTCGTCAACGCCAAGCGCCAGGAGATGCAGTTTGCCAAGCGCGAGCTGGCCGCGTTGATGAGCCTTCCGCCGGGCACCGAGTTCAGCCTGGCCGACGCCGGAACGTCGACGGGCCCCACGCCCGTCCTGCTGGACACCGCGCGCCTGGAGGAGCTCGCGCTGTCGAGCCGGCCCGAGCTGCGCGAAGAGGACTACAAGGCGCGCATCGGCGTGAACGAGACCAAGAAGCAGATCGCGGCGCTGTTCCCGAACCTCAACCTCTATGGGGGGGTGCGTTACGACTCCAACCAGTACCTCTACAACAGCCACTGGAGCGACGTCGGCCTCAGCGTCTCGATGGACCTGTTCCGGCTGGCCGCCATCCCGGCGATCCAGCGCACGAACGATGCCCGCAAGGCAACCGACGAAGCGCGCCGGCTGGCCCTGTCGATGGCAGTGCTCACCCAGGTGCGCGTTTCGATCGAGCGCTACAAGCTCGCGCTCGTCGACCAGGAACTGGCCGCCGACTCGAGTCGGGTCGACCAGCGGCTGTCCAGCATGTCCCGTGCGGGCGCAAGCAATCGGCTGGAGAGCGAGCTGGAGGCGCTGCGCACCGACGCGCGGGCGCTGGTCTCGCGCTTCCAGCTCGCCACCGCCTATGCGGCCACGCAGGCCTCCTACGCGCGTGTGTTGAATTCGGTGGGCATCGACCTGATGCCGGAGGCCGTGACGGGCACGGACCTTCCCACGCTGGCCGCCGCAGTCGAGCGCAGCGATGCGGCCGCACAGCAGCAGGTGGGGGCGTCGGCGCCCGCGGTTGCCATCTCGGCAAGGCCGATCAGCGTGCGCGTATCGGGCCTGCCGAGCGGCGTGGACGAGGGTGCGGTGCGCGAGGCGGTGCACCGCATCGTGGCGCGCAACGACCTGAGGGTGAGCGATGCGGCCGACGCGCTGGCCCTGGGTCTCGCATGGGAGCGCGCCGCGGCGTCCGGGCGCGGCACGGCCCGCGCGCGTTGGCGCATCACCCTTGCCGAGCCCGGCGGGCGCACGCTGCTGACCCAGGAGTACGTCACCTTCGTGCCCGCCGAGTTGAGCGACCGTGCGGTCAGCGCGCTGGCCGAGGCGGCCACGCTGTCCGTGGTGTCCGATGTGCGCCGCAGCGCCGGCGTCGGTGCCCAGGTGTCCGCCCGATGATGCAGGCTCGATCCGACCGGCGCATACGTGGCGCGCGTGGCAGCCGGTCTCTTCGGCTGATCGCTGCTGCCGCGCTCGCGGGCTGGACGGTGTGCGTCTGCGCACAGACCGCCTCGCAGAAGGTGGCGCCGCCCGCAGTGGCGCCGACGAACGCCACCGCCGTGCCGGCGACCGCAGCGCCGGCGCCGGTGCGTTTCCTGGTCATGGCCGACCGCGAGAGCACGCTGGCAGCATCGACCTCCGGACGCTTCGCTCGCGTCGCGGTGAGCCTGGGCGATACCGTCCGCGCCGGTCAGCTTCTCGCCGCCTTCGACTGTGGCGAGGTTCAGGCGCGACGGGATGCGGCACGTGCGGAACTGGAGTCCGCCCGGGTGCAGTACGAAGGCAAGGTCAAGTTGCAGGGCCTGCAGTCGGCCGCAGAGATCGAGGTCGAACTGGCCGCCTCCAACGTGAACAAGGCGCAAAGTCAGATCCGCGTCGTCGACGCTCAACTCGCCCAGTGCAATTTCGTCGCGCCCTTCGCAGGACGCATCGCGCGCGTGCATGTCAAGGTCGGACAGGGTGTGAATCCGGGTGCGCCGGTGATTGACATCGTGGGCAGCGGACCGCTGAAGGCCCGCATGAACGTGCCGTCGAACTGGCTGGCCTGGCTCAAGCCGGGCGAGAAGCTTGCCGGACGGATCGACGAGACCGGCGACGCCGTGACGCTCAAGGTCGCCCGGTTGTCCGCACGTGTGGATGCCGTGAGCCAGACGGTGGAAATCGAAGCCGACATCGAGGGCAGCGGCAGCGCCGTGCTGCCGGGCATGAGCGGCCAGGCGCGGGCGCCCGCCGGCCGATGAGCTCGGGCCATTCGAGCCCTGCGATACGCCCGGCCTCCAGCGACACCCATGGCTGACTTGAATTTCCACGCGCTCGCGGCCAAGGTGCATGCAGCCACGCGCGCATCCGACCTCGCATTCGTCATCTGCAACGAGACGCGTGTGCTGGTTCCCTACCGGCAGGCGGCCCTGCTGTCCTTGGCGGGCCGCCGACGAACGCGCCTGGTGGGGCATTCGGGCCTGGCCGACGTGGAAGCCGATTCACCCTATGCGTTGTGGCTGGCCGACGTGGTCGACCATCTGCGCGGCCAACTGGACGCCGTGGACGCACGCGTTCCGGTGATGGCAGTGTCCCGCGCGATGCTTCCTGCCAATCTGGCCGAGGGGTGGAGCGAATGGTTGCCAGCGCATGTGTGGCTGTTGCCTCTGCTCGACCCGCACAAACGGCTGCGTGCGGTGCTGATGATGGCGCGCGAGGAGCCCTGGCCGCAGGATTTCGACGACCGCGCGCCGGAGTACCTGCTCTTGCAGGCCGTCCAGACCTTCGGGCACGCCTGGTGGGCGGTCACCGGACGGCGCCGCGCCTTGACGTCGGTGCTGGCGCAATGGTGGGCCAGCCGGCGCGTGCGGCTGGCGACCTTGCTGGTGCCGCTGGTCCTGCTGGTGCCCGTGCGCGAATACGCGCTGGTGCATGCCGAGATCGTTTCGACGCGCACCCAGGTGGTGGCCTCGCCGCGCGAAGGGGTCATCAAGCGCATGACGGTGCCACCGAATACCTTTGCGCAGGCTGGACAGGTGATCGCCCAGCTGGATGACACCACCCTGGACAACCGGCTGGCGGTCGCGCGCGCCGCGCGCGCCACGGCGCAGCTCGAATTCCATCAGGCGTCGCAGCGTGCGATCGAATCCCAGTCGGCCAAGGCCGAGCTCAACCTGGCGGAGGGGCGGCTGCATGAACGCGAGGTCGAAGTGGCCGCCCTGGAGCGCGAACTGGCCCAGCTCTCGATCCAGGCTGCGACGTCCGGGGTGTTCGTGTATTCCGACCCCGACGACTGGGCCGGCCGGCCGGTACAGACCGGGGAGCGCATCGGCCAGCTCGCCGATCCTGCGAGTCTGGGCGTGCAGGCCTGGGCGCCGGTCGGCGAAGCGGTGAACCTGCAGGCGGGTGCACCGATGACCGTCTTCCTGAGCGTCGCCCCCTTGGCGCCGGTCGCGGCGGTGCTCGACTACGCCGGCTACCAGGCGGTGGAGGCGCCAGACGGCGTGGCCAGCTACTTGCTGCGCGGCCACATCGCCGGCAATCCCAAGAGCGCGCGCATCGGGCTGCGCGGCACCGCGCGCGTCGCCGGCGACTGGACCGTGCTGGGATACCTCATGTTCCGGCGCCCGTTCGCTGCCCTGCGGGAGTGGTGCGGATGCTAGGCGCGAATGGCGCCGCGCCGCATGCAGACGCGACGCACGGCAGCGTGGGCCATCGCGGCGCTGCTCCCGCGCCCCGCCGGCCCGTTGCCCCGCCCCCGGCGTGGCCGGCGCTGCGCGAGGAACTGCAGATCGAAGCCGGCGGCGCCAACCCGGACGGCTCGCCGGCCTGGCACATCTGCGATCCCGTGCGCAACCTCTATTTCCGCATCGGCTGGCTGGAGTTCGAGATCCTGCAACGGTGGCAGCAACGCGACGCGAACCGCATCGCCCAGGCAGTCTCCGCCGCGACCACCCTGGCAGCCGATGCGGGTGATGTGAAGCGCTTGCAGGAGTTCCTGGCGCGCCACCAGCTGCTGCGCAGTCCGCGCCCGAAGCCGCCCACGCCTGCCTGGCGCTGGCTGCTGAACAATTACCTCTTCATCCGGGTCCCGCTGGTGCGGCCACAGGCGTGGCTCAAGACGCTCCTGCGCTGGCTGCACTGGCTGTACACGCCGGCCTTCGTCGGCGCGACCGTGGCGGCCGCGCTCGTCGGCGTGATGATGGCCGCCCGTCAATGGGACACCGTGCAGGCAAACCTGCGCGGCGCGATGAGTTGGGAAGGCGTGGTCGGCTTTGCCGGTGCGCTTGTGCTGTCCAAGCTCATCCACGAGCTCGGGCACGCCCTGATGGCGACGCGCCATGGCGTCCGGGTGGGACACATGGGGGTCGCTTTCCTCGTGATGTGGCCGATGGCATACACCGACACGGGAGAAAGCTGGAAGCTGCGGCGCTCGCGTCACCGGCTGGCGATCGCGTCCGCCGGGATCTGCGCCGAGCTCGTCCTGGCGGCCTGGTGCACGCTGGCCTGGGCCTTCCTGCCGGAGTCCGACCTTCGCAACGCGTTGTTCTTCCTGGCCACCACCGCATGGGTCCTCACCCTGGCGGTNGCCGCCAGGCCCGGCGCATGCTGCGCGCCGGGCTGCTGGGCCTGCAGGAGTCCTCGCCGGAGCCGCTGCCCGCGGGCTGGCGAGGGGCACTGGCACTTTTTGCCTTTGCCACCTGGATCTACCGCTTCGTGCTGTTCCTGGGGATCGCCGTGGTGGTTTACCACGCCTTCTTCAAGGCGCTGGGCGTGGCGCTGTTCTTCGTCGAGATCGGGGTCTTCATCGTTCGCCCCGTGGCGGCGGAGCTGCGCGCCTGGTACGCACGCCGCCGCGAGGTCCGCAAGAGTCGCCGCCGTGCGGCGCTGTTGATCCTCATCGCCGTTGTCGCCGTCCTGATCGTTCCGTGGTCCAGCCGCATCACCGCCCCGGGGGTGCTGCGTGCCGGTGTCGAGCAGGCAGTGTTCTCGCCCTTCGGCGCGAGGGTGGTCTCGCTCGATGTGGCCAACGGCACCCGTGTCGACGCCGGCCAGGTGCTGATGACGCTGGACGCTCCCGTGCAGCAGACGGAGCGGGACAAGGCCGCAGAGATGGCGGCGGCCTACCGCCGCACCGCCCAAGGCGCGATCGACATCCAGGACGCCGGGCCGGCGCAGGCGGTGCTGGCCGAACAGCAGGCGATGCGCTACGAGCGCGAGCGAAGGGCCCGGCAGGCCGAGCTCCAGAGGTTGCAAGTCGTGGCGAGTGTCGGCGGAACGGTGCGCGATGTTGATCCCTCGATCGGGCCCGGCGTGTGGGTGGGACCCGCGCAGCGACTGGCGATGGTCGTGGACCAGGGCCGGTGGCGCGTGGAGGCGCTGGTGCCCGAACGTGACCGGTCGCGGATCGCGGATGGGGCCTCCGTTGCCGTGTATGTGAAGGGCAGGCCGGGTCGGCTGACCGGCCAGGTCACCGTGATCGACGGAACACCCATCAAGCGCCTGCCGCACGCCATGCTCGCCAAGTCGCATGGCGGCGACGTCCCGTTGAATCCGTCCGCGCCGGCCAAGGACCTCAAACCTGCGGCCGCCTGGTTCCGTGTCGTTGCCGAAGGACAGATGCCGTCGGACGGGTCGGTAACGCCTGGGGAGACGCCCGCGAGCCTGCAGGCCGCAGGTATGCGGCAAAGTCTTTGGCAACGATGGAGCGACGCGGCCTTCGGGGCGCTGGTGCAGCAAAGCGGCTTCTGATCCCCAAACCCGCGCACAGCTTAACGCCGTCCTTGCAGAACGTGCGCATGCCAAAAGGTATTGATAACCCGGCCGCGTTGTACGGCGTCTGTAGGCGGGCCGCCTCATGGGTCGTACGGATCGTGCGAGAGGCCCAGCGGCACGAACGAGGCTTCGCCGACGCCATGTACGGCGGCCGGCCATTCGCGCTGGCTTGGGCGCAGAACTGATGCGACAAAGTGTCGAGGCGGCTCCCGCTACCCGCGCGGGTAGAGCTCGCAACCGCGCCCCGGTCATCGAACGCCAAAGGGCAAGCAGGCATCACGTACGAGCTCGACGCAACCGGGCATATCAAGCTCTGCGTGCGCAAACCTACTTTCTCCAAGACGAAGATTCTCCACGGATGTTCAGCGTTTCGCGCTGGGGCGCGAACGCAGAGACCTGGCGCGAGAGAAGCGGGCGAGCCAGCTTGCTCATGATGGGTCGCTGCAAGGTCCACGCGCAAGAGCGGCAGCTCCGCAGGCAACCTGCGGGGCCGAAGCGCCGCCAATTCCCGATCCTCGATCCATCGAGACCGTCAGGCGTTCGAACTCGAGCGGCTTTGATGGAGTGGTCCGAGGGCAAAGCTCAGACGGCTGGGTGCACTGGACTGCGCAAGTCAGTCAAGGCGGCGGATGGGTGAGTCATTCTTATTCGATCAAACTCGGGGACGAAGTGGCGTTGACTCTGGCTTTGGTGGACAGGCTGGGCGGGATAGCTGACCCCCATCTGCAGCCTCGCCCCGTGGGCCTTTCTCCCAATTTCCATTTTCGCGTGAGCGCCGAGAGCCTCTAGGATGATGCCGTGGCTCTGAAAAAACGCCTTAGCGGCTTAAGGATTGAGGTGCATCACGGCGCCATGCGGCGGAGCGCCCGGAGCTTCGAAGTGCATTTGACGGCAGCCTGCGGCAGCGCCGTCCGATGGACGCAGTTCGTTCCATATTGGTTCGCACGCCCAGCCCGGGCAACCCCCGCATTGGGGTGCCGCCGGCTAATCGCGTTCCCCGCGCTCGTAAATCATGTCATCGGCGATCTCACTACAGCATAGGCCCCGCTGGAAGGAAGTGGACGTCATCCGCCGTGCGCGCTGGTTCATCGTCCTCGTGTGCCTGCTCGTTGTCCTTGCAAACGCCTGGTCTCTGGTTGAGGGCAGGACCCGGCAGATCCGCCAGGCTGAACTGGCGAACCTGAACCTCGCGCGCGCACTCGCCCTGCAGATGGATGCGGTATTCGGCGAAGCCGGCCGTCTCATTGAGAACATCGCGTTCGACCTGGAGCAACGCGAGTTGAGCGACGCCAGCCTGCAGTCCATGCAGCCGGCACTCGTGCATGCGGTAGCGCAGATGGCCCATTTGGACAACGTCGTTATCATCGATGCAGCCGGGCGCTGGCGGCTCCACACCCAGCCGACCTCGCCCGCCGACACGGACAAGGGCACGCAGCCGTACTTCGAACACCATCGGTTCTCGCCAAGCGCCAGTGCGTTCGTGGGCGCGCCGATCCTCGATCGGGCGAGCCGGCGGTGGATCATTCCCGTGACCAAGCGCCTGAACGATCCCTTTGGTCATTTCGCGGGCGTCGTGCTAGCCACTGTGGACCTCGAGCAGATCGGGCGCGTTCTCGCGACATACGAGGTCGGCGCGCGCGGCGCAATCGGCCTGATCCACGATAACGGAACCGTGCTGGCGAGGCGCCCGGACGACGGGCAGCAGATGGGACGAGGCCTCGCTTCCTCGCGGTTGCACCAGATATTTGCCGGCCGCACGAGGATGAGCGCGGAGGCCACTTCGCCAATCGACGGCGAGGTTCGAATCTTCGGTTTCCAGCATCTGCCGTATCAACCGCTGTATGTGCTCGTCGGTGCTTCGAAGCGGGAGGTGCTTCGGGTATGGGTGCGAGGCGCCGTAGTGCAGAGCGCCGCCGTCCTGACCATGTGCCTGGTCATCGGCCTCGCCGGCGCCTCGGTCGTTCGTGCCGTGCGCCAGCGAGTGTTGGCCGAGTCCGAGGCACGCGAGGCAGGGCTGGCACTGGAGGCAAGCAATCTGCAGTTGAGCCATCTCGTGCGCCATGACGCCTTGACGGGGCTTGCGAACCGGCGCTATTTGGATTCGATGCTGGCGGAAGCCGTGGCGCGTGGCTCAGCGTCGCGTAACCCGCTGGCGCTCCTCATGATCGACGTCGACCATTTCAAGGCGGTCAACGACACCCTGGGGCACCAAGCCGGTGACGAATGCCTGCGGCGGGTGGCCACGGTCGTGCGGGAGATCTCGGAGCGCGAGGGAGGATTTGCGGCTCGCTACGGGGGCGAGGAGATGGCGGTCCTCCTGCTCGATCATGAGCGCCCGATGGCGGCCGCAGAGTCGCTGCGCGAAGCCATCGAGTGCCTCGTGTGGCCGGACACGGCGCTACTGGCGCAGAAGGTCACGGTGTCGGTCGGGGTTGCCCTGGCCGATGCCATGACGCTCGAGACGCCTGACGACTTGATCGCGGCTGCGGACCGGGCGCTCTATGCCGCCAAAGCGGCAGGCCGCAATCGGGTGGCGGCAGATCCACACGCCGGGTCCAAATCCTAGGCAACGCGACCTAGTGCGAACGATTCAGCGTGAGCCATTGTTTGGAAGGATCAAAGCCCACAGCACTCAGTTCTGGCCCCGTGCTGGACGGGGCGCAAGCACTCGATGGTGAGATCTGCCGTCGGTCGCCAACTCAATCGGCCACAGGGTCACCGTCGCGAGTCTCTTCAGCACGCGTGCAGCGATATCATTAGCGCGGCGGAACGTCGGCCTTGGCGCTGCGCACGCCGGCGATCTGGCCGCGCACTGCCTTCCAGAAGTTCTGGGTACCGTCCAGCATGCGCCAGGCGTTGCTACGATGCGCCAGCACGCCCACTTCGGGCAGCACGTCGCGCAGGTTCTTGAGGCCCAGGATCTTGAGGTACTTGCGGATCGTCGCCGGGCTGTGAACCAGCAGGATGACCCGCCAACCATAGTGACGCCCGATCAGCAGCATGCCGATGGCGCTCTCCAGCTCGCTGAGTTCTCCGCGGAACTCGTCGGCGGTCCGATCCACAAGCGACAGGATCTGGTCGTCCGTCATGGGCATGGCAGCTACATTCTTCCAGTGCGGCGGTGCGTCGCACCATCAATATTCGATTCAGCGCAAGGCGCTTCTGCATCCAACAACGCATGTTCCAGGCCTTCGTCATCGTCAGCCGTGAAGGATGCGAGCTGTTGCTCGTGAGCCTTGCGCTGTGGGCGGCGCTTCGCGACGCCGGCAGGACTGAGCTTATCCGATGGGCCGCTGCGGG
>NZ_QPIB01000010.1 GCF_003671765.1 Xenophilus sp. E41
TTCGTCGTACTTCTTGGCCTCACCGCCGAACTTGGCCGACAGCACCGTGGCGATCGCCGCCGTCAGCGTCGTCTTGCCATGGTCCACGTGACCGATCGTGCCCACGTTCACGTGCGGCTTGGTGCGCTCGAACTTGCCTTTTGCCATTTCTCAATCCTTGGATAAAAGAACACGCCCGTGTGTTGGTTTTACGTCTGCACCGGGTTGCTGGATCCCTCGCCACGGGCAACGAGGGGCACCTGATCGCAGACAAACAAGGACAGGGCGGCGCTCGCCGCCCTGTCCCTGCAGATTTACTTGGAGCGTGCGGCGACGATGGCCTCGGCCACGTTGCGCGGCGCTTCGGCGTAGTGCTTGAACTCCATCGTGTACGTGGCACGACCCTGCGACATCGAACGCAGCGTGGTCGAGTAGCCGAACATTTCCGACAGCGGGACTTCGGCCTTGATGGCCTTGCCGCCGCCGACCATGTCGTCCATGCCCTGCACCATGCCGCGGCGGGACGACAGGTCGCCCATCACGTTGCCGGCGTAGTCTTCGGGCGTCTCGACTTCCACGGCCATCATCGGCTCGAGGATGACGGGCGATGCCTTCTTGCAGCCTTCCTTGAAGCCGAAGATGGCGGCCATCTTGAACGCCTGTTCCGACGAGTCCACGTCGTGGTACGAACCGAAGGTCAGCGTGACCTTCACGTCGACCACCGGGTAGCCGGCCAGCACGCCGGTGTTCAGGGCTTCGATCACGCCCTTTTCCACCGCCGGGATGTATTCGCGCGGCACCACGCCGCCCTTGATCGCGTCGACGAACTCGAAGCCCTTGCCGGCTTCCTGCGGGTCGATGCTGAACACCACGTGGCCGTACTGGCCCTTGCCGCCCGACTGGCGAACGAACTTGCCTTCGACGTCCGACACCGACTTGCGGATCGTTTCGCGATACGCCACCTGGGGCTTGCCCACGTTGGCTTCCACGCCGAACTCGCGCTTCATGCGGTCCACGATGATTTCCAGGTGGAGCTCGCCCATGCCGGAAATGATGGTCTGGCCGGATTCCTCGTCGGTACGCACGCGGAACGACGGGTCTTCCTGGGCCAGGCGCTGCAGCGCGATGCCCATCTTTTCCTGGTCGGCCTTGGTCTTGGGTTCGACGGCCTGGGCGATCACGGGCTCGGGGAACTCCATGCGCTCCAGCGTGATGATCGCGTCGGGATCGCACAGGGTCTCGCCCGTGGTCACGTCCTTCAGGCCCACGCAGGCGGCGATGTCGCCGGCGCGGATTTCGTCCACTTCCAGGCGCTCGTTGGCGTGCATCTGCACGATCCGGCCGATGCGCTCCTTCTTGCCCTTGACCGGGTTGTAGACGCTGTCACCCTTGGACAGCACGCCCGAGTACACGCGCACGAAGGTCAGCTGGCCGACGTAGGGGTCGGTCATCAGCTTGAACGCGAGGGCCGAGAACTTCTCGTTGTCGTCGGCCTTGCGGCTGGCTTCCTTCTCGTCGTCGTCCGTGCCTTGCACCGGCGGGATGTCCAGCGGCGAGGGCATGAGTTCGATGACGGCGTCGAGCATGCGCTGCACGCCCTTGTTCTTGAAGGCCGAGCCGCACAGCATCGGCTGGATCTCGCCGGCGATGGTGCGCGTGCGCAGGCCGAGCGTGATCTCTTCCTCGGTGAGGTCACCCTCCTCCAGGTACTTGTTCATCAGCTCTTCGCTGGCTTCGGCGGCCGACTCGACCATCTTCTCGCGCCATTCCTTGGCCGTGGCCTGCAGGTCGGCGGGGATGTCCTCGAAGGTGAACTTCATGCCCTGCGACGCGTCGTCCCAGAGGATGGCCTTCATCTTGCGCAGGTCGACCACGCCCTTGAACTGGTCTTCGGCACCGATCGGGATCACGATCGGCACGGGGTTGGCCTTCAGGCGGTCCACCATCATCTGGCGCACGCGGAAGAAGTTGGCGCCGATGCGGTCCATCTTATTGACGAACGCGAGGCGGGGCACCTTGTACTTGTTGGCCTGGCGCCAGACGGTTTCGGACTGGGGCTGCACGCCGCCGACCGAGTCGTACACCATCACGGCACCGTCCAGCACGCGCATGGAACGCTCCACCTCGATGGTGAAGTCCACGTGGCCGGGGGTGTCGATGATGTTGATGCGGTGCTCGGGGAAGGACATGTCCATGCCCTTCCAGAAGCAGGTGGTGGCAGCCGAGGTGATCGTGATGCCGCGTTCCTGCTCCTGCTCCATCCAGTCCATCGTGGCGGCGCCGTCGTGCACTTCACCGATCTTGTGGTTCACGCCGGTGTAGAACAGGATGCGCTCGGTCGTGGTGGTCTTGCCGGCGTCGATGTGAGCCGAAATACCGATGTTGCGGTAGCGCTCGATGGGGGTCTTGCGGGCCATGGAATTACTCCTTGTCGCTTGAAAGTTGCCTTCGGCTACTTTCAAGCGGATTAATCAGTTCGAGGAGGACCGGCAAGGCCGGATCCTCCTCGAAGGAGGGACCGCGCTGCGCGTTGCTTCGCGCGGTCCGGAAAAGCCGCCGAGGCGGCCGGGGTTGGTTAGAAGCGGAAGTGGCTGAAGGCCTTGTTGGCCTCGGCCATGCGGTGCACTTCATCGCGCTTCTTCATCGCGCCGCCACGGCCTTCCGTGGCTTCCATCAGTTCGTTGGCCAGACGCAGGGCCATCGACTTCTCGCCGCGCTTGCGGGCGGCTTCCTTGATCCAGCGCATCGACAGCGCCAGGCGGCGCACGGGACGCACTTCCACCGGCACCTGGTAGTTCGCACCGCCCACGCGGCGCGACTTCACTTCGACCATCGGCTTCACGTTGTTGATGGCGATGACGAAGGCTTCCAGCGGGTCTTTGCCGGGGTTCTTCTTCTCGATGAAGTCGAGCGCGCCGTAGATGATGCGCTCGGCAACAGCCTTCTTGCCGCCCTCCATGATCACGTTCATGAACTTGGACAGCTCGACATTGCCGAACTTCGGGTCCGGCAGGATTTCACGTTTGGGGACTTCGCGACGACGTGGCATTTTTCTGAACCTCTTTGCTTCAGTTGGCACCGCCTTCCGGCGACACCGCGAGAGCCATCAGGACCCTCACTTACTCGACCCACGCCGACATGGCGCTTCGGGTCACTTCGTTCGCACCGCCTGCCAGGGCAGCCGAACACCGATTGAATCGAACGGGAGAAGAAAGCCGATCAGGCCTTCTTCGGACGCTTCGCGCCGTACTTGGAGCGCGACTGCTTGCGATCCTTCACGCCCTGCAGGTCCAGCGAACCGCGAACGATGTGGTAGCGCACGCCGGGAAGGTCCTTCACACGGCCGCCGCGAACCAGCACGACGCTGTGTTCCTGGAGGTTGTGGCCTTCACCGCCGATGTAGGAAATGACTTCGAAGCCGTTGGTCAGGCGGACCTTGGCGACTTTACGAAGCGCCGAGTTCGGCTTCTTGGGGGTCGTGGTGTAGACCCGGGTGCAGACGCCGCGGCGTTGCGGCGAGTTCTGCATGGCAGGGCTCTTCGACTTGGTCGTTTCGACCTCGCGACCCTGGCGCACCAGTTGATTGATCGTTGGCATGAATGAATTGGTCCCAAAACTCCCGCAGCCCGCCCAAGACGTGAAGGCGAAGCACGGGAAATGACGAAAACGTGAAACCCTTCGGAAATTTCCGAAAAGCCCGCGATTCTAGCCCGGCGGCCGGTGGCTGGCAAATCCGGGCGGTTTTCGAGGCGCCGGCGGCTCACCGGCGCCCGGCACCTACTTGATCCAGAGGCGCACGGCGTCCCAGGCGCGGCCCAGGATGCCGGCCTGCTCCACCGGCTCCAGCGCCACCAGCGGCACCTCGGCCAGCGGCTGGTCGTCCAGCGAGATCTTGAGGCTGCCCAGCGGCTGGTTCTTGGCGAAAGGCGCCACCAGCGGGTCGGGGCGCGCCACCTGCGTCTTGACCTTCGCCGCCTGGCCCGAAGGCACCGAGACGACGATGGGCTCGGGCCGGCCGAGCTTGATGGTGTTGGTCTTGCCCTTCCAGACCTGCGGTGTGGCCACGGCCTGGCCGGCATCGAACAGGCGCACGTCGTCGAAGGCGGTATAGCCCCAGTTGAGCAGCTTCTGCGACTCGTTGGCACGCGCGTTGTCGCTGGCGGCGCCCAGCACGATGGACAGCAGGCGGCGGCCGCCCGGCAGGTTCGGGAAATCGCGCTTGGCGGTGGCGATCAGGCAGTAGCCCGCCGCGTCGGTGTGGCCGGTCTTCAGGCCGTCGACGGTCGGGTCGCGGAACAGCAGCAGGTTGCGGTTGGTGTCGTTGGACGCCGGCGTGCCCGGGTAGCGGTACTTCTTGATCGCGTAGTAGTGCAGGTATTCCGGGAAGTCGCGCATCAGCCGCGTCGCCAGGATGCTCAGGTCGCGCGCGGTGGTGGTGTGGCCCGGCGCGGTGAGCCCCTCGGGGTTCTTGTAGCTCGTGTTCTTCATGCCCAGGGCCTTGGCCTGGTCGTTCATGAGCTGCACGAAATGCTCGGCCGTGCCGCCCACGCCCTCGGCGAGGGCCATGGTGGCGTCGTTGCCCGACTGGACGATCATGCCCTTGATGAGGTCGTCCACCGGCACCTGCATCTTGGGGTCGATGAACATGCGCGAGCCCGGCATCTTCCAGGCGCGCTGGCTCACCGGCAGCGCCTGGGTGAGCGTGATCTTCTTGGCGCGCAGGGCGTCGAAGACCAGGTACTGGGTCATGAGCTTGGTCAGCGAGGCCGGCTCGATGGGCGAATCGGCATCCTTCTGCGCCAGCAGCTGGCCCGAGGTCACGTCCAGCAGCAGGTAGCTGCGCGCCGCTACCTCGGGTGGCACGGGCGCCTGCGCGCCGGCAACGGAGGCGACCAGGGCGGCCGCGGCGAACACGAACGCGCGGAGCACGTCAGGGAAACGGATCATGGGAATGCGAGGGAACGAAAGAGGGAGAAAGGGCCCGTGGCGGCGCGCTAGGGATGCTCTTCACGAATCGAGCGGATGTGTGCGCTGCGGATCGGGATGGGATGCGGGGACGCAAAACGCAGCCATGGCCGTCGCCATGGCGAGGCTTTGCAACCCCGCAGACCGCCCGAGTCCGCAGATGCACACGCCGCGAGCATTCGTGAAGAGCATCTCTAGGTTGTTCTTCTACTGGCCTGCGAGCAGGTGGCGCGTCACGAGCGACTTGAGCAGCGGCAATTGTCCGTGAAAGAAGTGGCCGCCCCCGGGGATCACGGTGACAGGAAGTGACTGCGGCCGCGCCCAGTCCATCACCGCCAACAGGGCCACGGTGTCGTCGGCTTCGCCGTGCACGACCAGCGTGCGCAGGTGCGACTCCACCGGCAGCGGCGGCGGTACGACGCGCGCCACGCTCGGGCCGACCAGCGCGATCTGGCGGACCTCGCGCGCCGGCCAGAGGGTCTGCAGGGCGCTGATGGCCACGAAGGCGCCGAAGGAGAAGCCCGCCACCGCGATCGGGCCGCTGCCAGCCGACTGCTCGACCACGCGCAGGTAGTCCTCGGCCTCGCCGCGCCCCTCGTCGTGCGTGCCGGCGGTGCCGCCCACGCCGCGGAAGTTGAAGCGGATGGCGGTCCAGCCGGCGGCGACGAAGGCACGGGCCAGGGTCTGCACCACCTTGTTGTCCATCGTGCCGCCGAAGAGCGGATGGGGATGCGCGATGACCGCCGTGCCCACGGGCGCAACGCCCTCGGCCGGCCGGTCGCGCGCCGCCTCGATGGCCCCGGCGGGGCCTTCGAGCTGCAGCTTCTCGGTCTGTGCGTTCATGGATTTGCTACGAATTCAATAGCTGCTCCCGCAGGAGCCACGGGCGCTGGAGCCCCGAAACGCTTGGAAAGTTCCGGGCGCGTGCGCGATCGCGTCAGCGCCCGACGTCCGGCGGCAGCAGCAGGCGTTCGACCACCTGCCCGTTCTTGAGGTGCGAATCGACGATCTCGTCGATGTCGGCCGTGTCGACGAAGCTGTACCAGACCGCCTCGGGGTACACCACCGCCACCGGCCCGCCGGCGCAGCGGTCCAGGCAGCCGGCCTTGTTCACGCGCACCTTTCCGACGCCGGAGAGGCCCTCCTTCTTGACCCGCGACTTGCAGTGCTCGAAACCCGCCTGGGCGTTGTGCCGGGCACAGGAGTCTTCGCCGTTGGTGCGTTCGTTCAGGCAGAAGAAGATGTGGCGGGCGTAGTAGCCGCCCGGCGCGCTGGAGGATGAACTGGCCATTCGCCGGATTCTAGGAGCGCACCTCTCGCACGGGCCGCCGCGCCAGCGCCGCCAGCGCGTAGGCGATGGTGGCGAAGGGCCACAGCCAGCCGAGCCATTGCGCCAGGCCATGGAAGCGGATGAAGCGCCCCTGCTCCCAGGTGGCCAGCGTCTGCGCGAAGTACGCGCTTTCGGGCGCCTGGTTGAGCAGGCTCAGGTGCAGCACCAGCGCCAGCAGCAGCAAGGCCATGCACAGCCGGCGCGACAGCGGCGTGAGCAGCACCGCCACGATGACCGCCGCCAGCATGCCCACCCGCACCGGCAGGCTGAACCAGGCCCAGGCGTGCTCGGGGCCGTAGCTCAGCGCTGCCGACAGCGCACTGGCAGCCAACCCCAGCCCCAGCATCAGCACCAGCAAGGACAGCCGCCGGCCCGGCGAACGCGCCACGGTAAAGGCCAGCAGGCAGGGCACCAGGGCACCGAGCATCACGCACAGCAGTTCGACCGCGGGCACCAGCGGCTCCAGTTCGAACTGGCGCACCGGCAGCCAGTCCAGGAAAGGGGTGTCGGCCAGCCATTCGGCGATCGCCCTCTCGAGCCGCTCGAAGACCTGGCCCAGCCCGAAGGGCACGGCCGGCGGAAAGAGCAGCGCCACCGGCCACAGCGCGAGCAGGCCCAGCGCGCCGCGTGCCTCGTCGACGAACCAGCTGGCCCGCGTGCGGCTCCAGTGGGCGACCACGCCCAGGCGTTCCGCCGCGGCCGCCAGCGCGGCGCCCAGCAGCGTACCGAGGCTGTTCAGCCCGAGGTCCACGTTCGACGGGATGCGCGACGGCAGGTAGCTCTGCAGCGTCTCCATGCCGAAGGCCAGGGCCGCGCCCGCGGCGGCGGCCTGCGCGACGGCACGCAGCACTCCCGCGCCGGGCCAGGTGCGCAGCACCACCAGCGCGATCAGGAAGCCCAGCGGCATGTAACCCGCCACGTTCACGCCGAGGTCGAAGCCCGTCCAGTACTTCGGCCAGGGCGCCGCCAGGTAGGCCCAGGGCACGATGCCCTGGTCGCGCCATTCCGAGAACGGATAGAGGCTGGCGTAGACGATCAGCGCCGTGTAGGCGAGCGCCAGCGGCAGGGCGGTGGTCTTGTGGCGGGAGGGACCGGGCGGCGGATTCACGTCGTCAGAAGGGCTTGACGACCACCAGGATGACGATGGCCACCAGAAGGAACACAGGCGCCTCGTTGAAGAAGCGGTACCAGCGGTGGCTGCGACGGTTCTGCCCGGCCTCGAAGCGGCGCAGCAGCACGCCGCAGCCGTGGTGGTAGCCCAACACCACCGCCACCAGTGCCAGCTTGGCATGCATCCAGCCGTTGCCCGCGCCGCGGCCGATGCCGTAGCCCAGCCACAGCCAGAGGCCGAAGACGAGGGCCGGCACGGCCAGGAAGGTGGTGAAGCGCATCAGCTTGCGCGCCATCAGCAGCAGCCGCTCGCGCTCGGCCACCGACTCGGGCGGCACCATCGCCAGGTTGACGAAGATCCGCGGGAGATAGAACAGCCCCGCGAACCAGCTTGCGATGAAGACGATGTGGAAGGACTTGACCCAGAGCATGGCCGGCAGTGTACGGAGCGTTCACGCCTGCGCCTCGCGGGCAAAAAAAAGCCCGGCGTGATGAAACGCCGGGCCACGAAGCCCTTTTGCTGTCACACATCAAGGCACCCGCTCAGGGAGGAAAAGCGGGAGACGGCGAACCGTCCGAGATGAAATTTAACAAAGCCACCCCGCCCTATCAAGCGTGCGGGTAACTTTTTTTTGACGATCAAGGGGTTGCAAATAGTTCTTTTCCATTACGAAACTGCTTATTTGGCTGTACGAACGGTCGTGCGCTGCCCGAGGCCCCGGCCCACCGTGGCCTTGGGGCACAATTTTCGGCATGACCCTGCACGCCCCCTTCCCAGCCGGCCGGCCGCGCCGGCTGCGCCGCGACGCCTTCACCCGGAATCTCGTGCGCGAGCACGTACTCACCTCGCATGACCTGATCTATCCCGTGTTCGTGCAGGAAGGCGTGGGCCAGCGGCACGCCGTGCCGTCGATGCCGGGAGTCGAACGGCTGAGCCTGGACCTGCTGCTGCCGGTGGCCGAGCAATGCGTGGCCTTGGGGATCCCGGTGATGGCCCTGTTCCCGGTGATCGATCCGGCGCTGAAGACGCCCGATGGCGACGAAGCCTTCAACCCCGAGGGCCTGGTCCCGCGCGTGGTGGCGGCGTTGAAGAAGGAATTCCCGGAACTCGGCCTCATGACCGACGTCGCCCTGGACCCCTACACCAGCCACGGCCAGGACGGCCTGCTGGACGAGAGTGGCTACATCCTCAACGACCCGACGGTCGAGGTGCTGGTGAAGCAGGCGCTGGCGCAATCGGCCGCGGGCGTGGACATCGTGGCGCCCAGCGACATGATGGACGGGCGCATCGGTGCCGTGCGGCAGGCACTCGAAGCGCGCGGAGACGTGCACACGCGCATCATGGCCTACAGCGCCAAGTACGCGAGCGTCTTCTACGGCCCCTTCCGCGATGCGGTCGGCTCGGCCGCCAACCTGGGCAAGAGCAACAAGAAGGTCTACCAGATGGACCCGGCCAACACCGACGAGGCCCTGCGCGAGGTGGCGATCGACATCGCCGAGGGCGCCGACATGGTGATGGTCAAGCCCGGCATGCCCTACCTGGACGTGGTGCGCCGCGTGAAGGACGAGTTCCGCGTGCCCACCTTCGCCTACCAGGTGAGCGGCGAATACGCCATGCTCAAGGCCGCCGCGCAGAACGGCTGGCTCGACCACGACGGCGTCGTGCTCGAGTCGCTGCTGGCCTTCAAGCGCGCCGGCGCCGATGGGGTGCTCACCTATTTCGCGCTCGACGCCGCGCGTCTGCTACAAAAACAATAGCTGACCGCGCCCGTCCTGCGGGCGCTGCGGGCCGATTCGGCTCGAAATCCGGCGTATAACCCGGGCCATGCGCATCTTCGAGATCAGCGCCAGCCAGGCGCACGAACACGCCTCGCTCGCGCGCTTCATGCACCCGGGCGCCTGCGACGCCAGCTTCCTGTGGCTGTCGCTGACCCGCAGCGAACTGCAGGCCACGCTGGGCCAGGTCCAGGAACTGCTGCAGACGCTGTGCGGCACGCAGCTGGTCGACCTGCACGTGAGCGACCTGCTCAACGACCAGTTGCCCTCGCACTTCGACTACACCTCCCAGTACGACCTGCTGGTGGTGCGCCGCCTGGCGGCCGGCCAGCCCGACACGCCGGCGCCCAAGCCGGCCGGCGACGCCACATCGCCGCGCCATGCCGGCCCGCCCGCGCTGCGCCGCATCGACACCCGGCCCGTGGGATTCGCGGTGTTCGACCGCGTGCTGCTGTCGGTGCACCCCGAGGACGGTGCGGTGCGTGATGCCGTCGCGGCCAAGCTCAGCGCCGCCAGCACGCCAACAAGCGCGCCGGCCATCGACGTGCGGGCCACCTCGGCCCGCCTGCCGACCAGCCCGGCCGACCTGATGCTGCGCGTGGTGAACCAGATCGTCGACAGCTACCTCGCGCTGCGGCGCGACCTCACGAAGCAACTCGACCACTGGCAGGAAGAGCTGATCGACCCGAAGACGCGCTTCTCGAACTGGGCGGCGCTGATGCAGTCGCGCCAGTCGCTGCACCACCTGGACGAGATCTGCGAGGACCAGCGCTCCGCGCTCCAGGACTGGATCGACGCGCTCGAGGCCCTGCCCGCGCCCGGCACGCCGGCCGCGGCGCGCGAACGCGAGCTGCTGCTGGTGCGCAGCCGCGACGTGCTGGAGCACATCGAGCGCGTCGTGCACCACGTCCGCCGGCTGGAGCAGAACGCCGAGACCGCGGTGCAGTTGCACTTCAACGTGCAGAGCCACCGCACCAACGACATCATGCGCGTGCTCACCGTGCTGACGGCGATCTTCCTGCCGCTGAACCTGATCGCCGGCATCTTCGGCATGAACTTCGAATTCATCCCGCTGGTGCACAAGGCCGACGGCTTCTGGATCGCGATGGGCTCGATGGTGCTGATCGCCATCGGGCTGGTGCTGGTCTTCTGGCGCAAGCGCTACCTGGCACGCACGGCGCGCTGAAAGCACGCATGAAAAAAGCCCGCCGGTCGAGGACCGGCGGGCCTGGATGCGAACTGCAGCAGTGCTTACAGCTTGGCGGCACCGGCCTGGGCGCGTGCACGCACGTCGACCGGGTTTTCCATCGTCGAGATCACGCGGCTGTTGACGCGCGATCCACCGGTGACGTTCTGGTCGGGCGCGGCAGCGGCGCGCACGGCCTCGGCCTGCACCAGCACGCGGTCCTTGGACACGGCAACGGTTTCCGGACCGCGCGAGCCGCGGGTCACGTTCTGGTTGGGGGCCGAGGCGGCCTTGACGGCTTCGGCGTTCACCGCATCGCGGCTCAGGGCCGAGACGGGGGCTTGCACGCCCTGGTAGCTTTCGGCATGCGCGCCGGCGGCGGCCAGCAGGGACAGGGCAGCGGCGGCGATGAGTCGTTGGGTGTTCATGCGGGTCTCCAGAAGATGGACGGGGTCAGAAGGTGGGCCGCCGGTGGGCGGCCCGGGTGATTCGAATCAGAGCGCTGCGCTGCGGGTGGCGGCGCGACGCACGGCCAGGCTGCCCTGGGTGTATTGCGAGGGGATCGTGCTGTTCACGAAGGCCTTGCGGTCCAGGTTCCACGTCGGGTCGTGGGCAGCGGCGACGGCACCGGCACGCACGGCGTTGCGGTCGGCNCGGTCCAGGTTCCACGTCGGGTCGTGGGCAGCGGCGACGGCACCGGCACGCACGGCGTTGCGGTCGGCCTGCGACACGATGGTGGCCGGCACGCCGGCGTTGGCGCCTTCGGCGTACGGGTTGGCCGAGTGCGCGGCCACGACGGCCTGGCTGTTCACTTCGGCACGGCTGGCCACCGAGTTGACGGTGGTCACGCCTTGGTATTCCTCGGCCTGGGCGACGCCGACAGCGGCGACGAGGGACAGGGCGGCAACGGCGAGAATCTTCGAGGTCTTCATTTCTTACTCCTTGGCAATACGGTCGACGACAGAACGGGGTCGGGGGTGGGAGGCTGGCTCCGTCTCGTGGATCGGAGTGCCGCCGCGCTCGGGGCCTGGTTCAACCCGGGTCCGCTTCATGTCTGTCGCTGGCCCGTGGGATGAATTGTGGGGAGATTCGTTAGGTACAAACCCGCACAATTCGAACCACCGTGTTCGCGATCGAGAAACAATCGCGCGCCTTGAAACTCCCTTGCTCATGGACAGCCTCGACCTGATACGCACCTTCCGCGAAGTGGCCGCGCTCGGCAGCTTCTCCAAGGCCGCCAAGCGGCTCGACATGTCCAAGGCCACGGTGAGCAAGTACGTGGCCGAGCTGGAAACGCGCTTCGGCGTACGCCTGCTCAATCGCTCCACACGTTCGGTGAGCCTCACCGACGCCGGCCAGTTGCTGCTCGACCGCAGCCAGCCGGTGCTGGAGATGGTGGAACTCACGCAGGCCGAATTGCAGGAGCGTGCCAACGAGCCGCGCGGGCGCCTGCGCATTGCGGCGCCCTACGGCATGGCCAGCGGTGACCTGCCGAACCTGCTGGCCGAGTTCATGGGCTATTACCCCGAGGTCACGATCACGCTGCAGCTGAGCAACCACACCGACCTGGCCGAGGACGGCATCGACGTGGAGCTGCGCTTCGGTCCGATCGAGAACGAGAACCTGATCGTGCGCAAGCTGCTGCAGATGCACATGGTGGTCTGCGCCTCGCCCGTGTACTGGAAGAAGCACGGCACGCCCACGCATCCCGAGGACCTGGCCGGGCACGACGCTCTCACGCTGCTGCGCCAGGGCGCGCACCCCGTGTGGCGCTTCGAGGACGGTGGCCAGGTGATCGACGTGCCGGTGAAGAGCCGCATGGAAGCGACCGAGGGCGCGCCGTTGATCCAGGTGGCGATGCGCGGCTTCGGCGTGATCTACGTGCCGGCCCTGGTGGTGCAGCCGCACATCGACCATGGCGAGCTGGTGCCGGTGCTGCAGGACTATGCGCGCAAGGACATGTGGCTGTCGGCCGCCTACCTGCAGCGCAAGCACAACAGCGCGGCGCTGCGCGCGCTGTTGGACTTTTTGCAGACGCGCATCAGCGCGCGCGGCAAGTACGGCGAGGCCAGCGCCCAGCGCGCGCGGGCCGGACGCAAGGGCGAGCAGGCGGACTGAGCCGCAGGAAGGTCAACGCACGCCGAAGACCTGCGCCGCGTTGTCCCAGGCCACGCGCCGCGCCAGCGCAGGCGGCAGGTCGCCCAGCCACGTGCGGTACCCCCGCATGATCTCGTCGTAGGAACTCCAGCGCTGGTTGATCCAGGTGTCGGAGCCGACGAGGAAACGGTCCGGAAAGGCCTCGATCAGCGCACGCCATTCCGCGCAGAGCTTGCCGCCTTCGCACGTGAGCCCCGGCCGGTACGACAGCTCGCCCATCAGCTTGGGGTAGCGCTCCAGCATCTGCCGAACGCGCGCCACGGGCGCCCCGCCGATGCCTGTATGCGCCCAGATGAGGCGGGTGTCCCGGCCTCTGGACGGCGTGTTCGCCATCAGCAGGTCCACGGCTTCGTCGTCCACGTGTGCCAGCACGGCCAGCTGGCGCTGCTCGGCCAGCACCATCAGCTTCCTGGCGACCGGCCCGTTGGCGTTCGCGCTCTCGTACAGGTGGAACTCGCCGATGCCGCGGTAGGGCCCGCTGGCCGTACCGCGCGCCAGCTCGGCCAGCACCATCTCGTGGATGCTCTCGTCGCGGAACCAGTTCGTGTAGTCGGCTCGCGTGCGGTAAAGGCGCACGAAGGGCACGACGGTGACGCCGGCCTCGCGCGTCTCGCGCAGCGCGGCCAGCGTGCGCGTGCCTTCGTTCGGCCGGGAGTTGCCGACGATGGCGCGCACACCGTTGCGCTGCATGCGGGCCAGTGCCTCGGTGGGCGGGAATGGACCCGCGTCGCCGTTCCAGGCCTCTTCGTTGTAGTGCAGGTGCGTGTCGAAGATCGGGCCGGCGTAATCGGCCGCCTGCGCACCAGCGGCGAATGCCATCGAAAAGACAGCGGCCACCGCCCAGCGGGCGGGCGCTGCCGCCCGGTTGGACTCGAAAGGACGGCGCACCATCCGGCGCCAGTCAGCCGACGTACTTGCCGAACAGGTACAGCGTGCGCTCCTTGGCCGTGGCCGCCGCGCCGGCGTCGTAGGAGCCGCGCTGGTCGCAGTTGAAGCCGTGGCCGCAGGCGTAGACGTGCACCTCGACCTCCGGATGCGCCTTCTCGAAGGACTCGATGGTGTCCAGCGGAATCCAGTGGTCCTTGTTGCCGAAGTGCGCCATGACGGGCACCTTGGGCTTGCGCGCGGCTTCTTCGGGCGAAGTCATGCCGCCGCCGTAGTACGGCGCCGCGGCGGCCAGGCCCTCGAGCTCGCAGGCCGCGCGCCAGGTCAGCAGGCCGCCCCAGCAGTAGCCCACGATGCCGACCTTGCCCGCCTTGCCGGCGTAGTCGATGGCGGCCTGGATGTCCTGCAGCACGCCGGGCGCGGGCAGCGCCTCGACGGCGGTCTTGAGCTCGAAGCCGGCCTTCATGTCGGCCTCGGAGTAGCCCAGCTCCACGCCGGGCTTGACGCGGTGGAAGGTGGCCGGCGCCACGGCCAGGTAGCCGGCCGCGGCATAACCGTCGGCCACTTCGCGGATGTGCGAGTTGACGCCGAAGATCTCCTGCACCACCACGACGCCGCCCTTGGGCGTGCCGGCGGGTTCGGCCACGTAGGCGGGGAAGGTGAAGCCATCCTTGGCGGTGAGATCGATGAACTGGCCCATGCAATGCTCCTTGTGCGGGTGAGTGGGGAAAAAGAAATAACGAGAGGAAGCGCGCTCAGCGGGCGAGCGCGCGTTCGACGAAATCGAGCCGGTCCTGGCCCCAGAACATCTCGCCGTCGACCACATAGGTGGGCGCGCCGAAGACGCTGGTGTCGATGGCTTCCTGCGTGAAGGCCTGGTAGCGCTCCTGCACCAGCGGCGTGCGTGCGGCGTCCAGCCGCGAGGCCGGCAGGCCCAGCGCAAGCAACAGTTCGGCCAGCACCTCGGCGTCGGCGATGTCGCGCTCGTCGGCCCAGACGGCCGCCATCACCCGGCCGGCGAGCTGCATCGCGGCCAGCGTGCCGTCGGCGCCCTCGACGGCGAGGATCAAACGCGCGGCGTCGTTGCCATCGACCGGGAAGAAGCGCGGGTGCAGGTTCAGCGGCAGCTGCAGGTGCCTGGCGAAGCGCTCGAGCTCCACCAGCCGGTAGGCCTGGCGCTGCGGTGCGCGCTTGGCCAGCGGCAGGCCGCCCGAGGCGGGGAAGACCTGGGCCAGGTCCATGGGCTTGAGCCGCACCGTCGCGCCGGCCGCGTCGGCCATCGCCATGAAGCGGGCGTGGCCCAGGTAGGTCCAGGGGCTGTGCGGCGCGAAGAAGTAGTCGACGGTCGAGGGCAAACGGGTCTCCGGTGCGCCGGGCGGCGCGGCATGCGCAGGGCCGATGGTTTAATCCCGGCCCAGGAGGTGGTCGGCGGCGGGAGCGAGCATCCCGCGCCGGCACCGGTTGTACCCCAGGCGCCGCCTTCATGCAGGAGAAACCGCGTTGGACCCCCAAGTGCTCTTGATCACCGGCGGCAGCCGCGGCATCGGCGCCGCCACCGCCCTGCTCGCCGCCAAACGCGGCTTCGCGGTCGCCGTCAACTACGCCGCCAACTCCCTCGCCGCCGACGAGGTGGTGCGCCGCATCCGCGCCGAGGGCGGCAGCGCGATCACGGTGCAGGGCGACGTCGGCGACGAAGCCCAGGTCGTGGCCATGTTCGAGAAGGTGGACGCCAAGCTCGGACGCCTCACGGCGCTGGTCAACAACGCCGGCGTCGTCGATGTGCGCGCGCGGGTCGACCAGATGAGCGTGCAGCGGCTCGAACGCATGTTCCGCATCAACGTCACCGGCAGCTTCGTCTGCGCCCGCGAAGCCGTGCGCCGCATGAGCACCGCGCACGGCGGCAGCGGCGGCGCTATCGTCAACGTCGGCAGCGCCGCATCGCGCATCGGCTCGCCGGACCTGTACGTCGACTACGCGGCCAGCAAGGGCGCGATCGACACCTTCACCCTAGGCCTGGCCAAGGAAGTGGCGGCCGAGGGCATCCGCGTCAATGCCGTGCGTCCGGGCCTCATCGACACGGAGATTCACGCCTCAGGCGGCCTGCCCGACCGCCACCATCTGCTCGCGCCGCAGGTGCCCATGCAGCGCGTGGGCACGGCCAACGAGGTGGCCGCGGCGATCGTGTGGCTGCTCTCACCCGAGGCGAGCTACACCACGGGAGCACTGCTCGACGTGGGCGGCGGACGGTAGGCCCGCCCCGGCGAGGAACGACGATACGGAAAGCAAGGAACCGCCATGGCCACCTCGATGGATCTCATCAAGCCGCTGGTCACGCTGGTGGCCATCGTCAACCCGCTGGGCATCGTGCCCTTCTTCATCCACTACACGCAGGGCTACACCCATGCCCAGCGCATGCGCACGGCGAAGGTGTCGGCCATCAGCGCCTTCTTCGTCATCAGCATCAGCGCGCTGATCGGCCAGCGGCTGCTCGGCTTCTTCGGCATCTCCATCGCGAGCTTCCAGGTCGGCGGCGGGCTGCTGCTGCTCATCAGTTCGCTGTCGATGCTCAACGCGCAGCCGGCCGAGGCCAAGGCCAGCGCCGAGGAGGTGCGCGCCACCGAGGTCAAGGCCGCGATGGGCGCCTCGATCGCGGTGGTGCCGCTGACCATCCCGCTGCTCACCGGCCCGGCCACCATCTCGACCATGGTCATCTACGCCACGCAGACGCGGCAGTGGTGGGAGCTCGCGATCCTGGTCGGCTACGGCATCGTGGTGGCTGGCATCACCCTCGTCGCCTTCCGCCTGGCCGACCCCATCGCCCGCGTGCTCGGCAAGACCGGCATCAACGTCATGACGCGGCTGATGGGCCTGATCCTCGCCGCGCTGGCGGTGGAGGTGATGGCCAACGGGCTGGGGAAGCTGTTTCCGATCCTGGAGCGGACAGCGTGAGCTCTTGCTATCAGCGGCCGGCCGGCAGCCAGACCGCCTGGCCGGGCCACCCGGATCGTGGCGCCGCGCCTCAGCGCGCCTGATTCACCCACGCCACCATCTGCGCCACCGCCTCGTCGCTGGCGGCAGTGAGCGCCTTCACGCCACCGGCGGCGTCGTTGGTCGGCGCGGCCTGGCGCACGGTGAACACGCGCTGGCCCAGCACGCGCTCGCCGGCCGGCGAGCCGCGCACGAGCGTGGCGCGCACGCGCACCAGGCCCACGCTGGCGGTGGGCGATTCGAAGTAGTGGCTGAACTCGTCGAGCGAGATGCGCAGCACATCGGTGCTGCGGCCTTCGCGGCTGAGGTTGGCGGCCTCCAGCGTGCCGAGCACGGTGCGGCTGGGCGTGAGGCCGTCGCGCAGGCGCTGGCGGAACAGCTGCAGCGGCGGCTGCGTCCAGCGCGAGCCGGCGTAGGGACGCAGCTCGTTCGCGTCGGCGTAGCCGAGGCGGTAGTTGAGCGCGGTACCTTCCAGCCGAGACGCCGCCGTGTCCAGGTCGGCCAGCGTGATGGGCGGCAGCGCCGCGGCGCCCGGCGCCGGCACGGCGGCGACGAGCGGCCCGGGGCCGAAGTCGTAGAGCACGGTGCGGCTGGGCTTGTCGGGCAGCGCGCTGCAGCCGGCGAGCAGCAGAAAACTCAAGCCGAAAATGGCTGCGGCGCCCGTCCTGCCTGCACAAGCAGCTCCTGATTTCATAGCAAATCGCAACATGTTCGGGGTCTCCTGCTCAGCGCCCGCCGGCGGCTGCGGGGGCGACGAAGCCGGCCTCGCCCGGCCCAGGCACCGGCGTGCCGGTGCCGTAGACCAGCGACTGCGGGCTGTCGGCAATCGTGTCGGCCAGGCGGCCCACGCGGCGCGCGGCCAGCGAGGTGTCGTCGGCTGCGCGGTTCAGGCGCGGCAAGGTGCCGTTGTTGATGGACTCGAGCGTCTGCTGCAGCGCCGCCGTGCCGCTGCCCAGACGGTCCATGGTCCCGCCCTCGGCGTTCAGGCGCGTGATGGTGGTGTTGAGCGTCTGCGCCACGCGCGCGAAGTCGGCGGCGGTGCTGCGCACGCTGCCGGCCAGCGGGGGGATGGCCGCCAGCGCCGGGTCGATGCGGGTCTTGAGCGTGTTGTCGAAGGCCTGGGTCACGCGGTTGGCGTTGGCGGCCACCTGGGCGATGTTCTCCAGCGCGTCTGCGATGCGCTGCTGGTTCTGATCGTTGAGCAGCCGGTTGGCGCGGCGCGTGATCTCCTCGACCTGCGAGAGGATCTGCTCGCCATGGTCCTGCAGCGACGCCAGCGCCGAGGGCCGCAGCGGCAGGCGCGGCGGGTCGTCGTTGTTCGGCACCAGCGGCTTTTCGTCGCCCTTGCCCTTGTCGTCCAGCGCGATGAAGGCCAGACCCGTGACGCCTTGGTAGGCCAGCGTGGCGTAGCTGGAGGTGGTGAGCGGCACGCGCTCGTCGACGCTGATGCGCACGCGCACGTTGCCGCGCTGCTTGGGATCGAAATCGATGCCCGTCACCTTGCCCACCATGATGCCGCGGTAGCGCACCGCGGCCTGGGGCTGCAGGCCGCTCACCGCGTCGCGGGTGGACAGCTCGTAGGTGTTGCGCACCGTGGTGTCGCGCGTGAACCAGAGGATCAGCGCAACGAGCACCGCCACCAGGCCGAGCACGAAGGCACCGGCGGCGAGGGCATGGGCTTTGTTCTCCATGATCAATCGTCCTTCTCAGGGGAGGCGGCGCCGCCGCCGCCGCCGGGCCGCCCCAAGGCGGCGGGCGCCCCCTCGGGGGGCAGCGAACCTCGCGAAGCGGGGAGCGTGGGGGCCTTCATGTCTTTCAAGGCGAGCATGGCGCGCTGGCCGCGGCCGCCGAGGAAGTAGTCGTGGATGAAGGGGTGGTCGAAGCGGGTCACTTCCTCGGCCGTGCCGGCGACGATCACCTTCTGGTCCGCCAGCACGGCGATGCGGGTCGACAGGTCGAGCAGCGTGTCGAGGTCGTGCGTGACCATCACCACCGTCAACCCCAGCTCGCGGTGCAGGCCGCGCAGCAGGTCGCAGAAGCTGTCCGACGCGGCCGGGTCCAGGCCCGCGGTGGGCTCGTCGAGCAGCAGCAGCGGCGGGTCCATGATGAGCGCGCGCGCCAGGGCCACGCGCTTGATCATGCCGCCCGAGAGGTCGGCCGGCATCTTGTACGCGTGCTCGGGGCCCAGCCCCACCATCTGCAGCTTGACCAGCGCGGCGTCGATGACCAGGTCTTCCGGAAGCAGCTTGAGCTCGCGCAGCGGGAAGGCGATGTTGTCGATCACGTTGAAGGCCGAGAACAGCGCCCCGTGCTGGAACAGCATGCCCACCACCGCCGCGCCCTTGGCGCTGAGCGCGTTGGGCGGCGTGCCGAGCACACGGACCTCGCCGCGCGTGGGATGTTCCAGCCCGAGGATCTGGCGCAGCAGCACCGTCTTGCCGGTGCCCGAGCCGCCGACCAATGACAGGATCTCGCCGCGTTCGATGGACAGCTGCAGGTCGCGGTGCACGACCTGCTCGCCCTTGTCGTTCGCGAACACGGTCCACAGTCCGCGGATGTCGACCACCGGCGCATCGCCGTGGTCCAGGTGTTGCCAGGCCGAACCGCTCATGTGCCGGCCCGGAATCCGATGCCGCGGAACAGCACGGCGAACAGGGCATCGACCAGGATCACCATGGTGATCGAGGTCACGACCGAGGCCGTGGTGCCGCGGCCCAGGCTCTCGGTGTTCGGCTTGACGCGCATGCCGTAGTGGCAGGCGATGAGTGCGATGAGCACGCCGAAGACGGCCGACTTGGCCACGGCCAGCACGATGTTGCTGAAGGGCACGGCGCGCGGCAGCTGCTGGATGAAGAACACCGGCGAGATGTTGAGCGTCGAATCGGCCGCCAGCATGCCGCCGACCAGGGCGGCGATGGAAGTCCAGATGCTGATGAGCGGCATCGCGATGGCCAGGGCCAGCACGCGCGGCATGACCAGGCGGAAGCCATGCGGGATGCCCATCACGCGCATGGCATCGAGTTCCTCGGTGACGCGCATCACGCCGATCTGCGCCGTGATGGCCGACCCCGAACGTCCAGCCACCAGCACCGCCGCCAGCACCGGGCCCAGTTCCCGGATCAGCGACAGGCCGAGGATGTTGACGATGAAGCTTTCGGCGCCGTAGTTGCGCAGCTGGTTGGACGTGAGGTACGCCAGCACCACGCCGATGAGCAGGCCCACCAGCGCGGTGATGGGCAGCGCCGTGGTGCCCATCTGGTAGAGGTGCCCCGACAGGTCGCGCCAGGGCCCGCGGTGCGGCGCACGAATCAGCTTGACCAAGTCCAGCACCAGTTGGCCGACCAGCACCATCGCGTCGCGCGCCAGGCGCAACAGGGCCGGGCCCTTGGCGAAGTGGCGCCGGATCTCGTCCCAGAAGGTGAACTGCGGCGCCTGCGGCGGCGCGGTGCTGTAGCGCGCCACCTGGTCGATCACGGCCTTCTGCGTGGGCGTCATCTCGATCTGCGCCGGCCACGCACGCCCCCAGTGGTTCCACAGCAACTGGGCGCCGATGTGGTCGAGGGCCTCCATGCCGCGCAGGTCCCAGGCGGTGGAGCCGCCACCCCGCGGGCCGACCGCTTCGTCCAGCGATTTCTCGAGGGCGGCCCATTGCCGCGGCGAGGAGAACGCGAGGGCGGTCCAGCGGCCGCGCGGCGCCCACGGGCCGTGCTCCTCGGCCTGCGCGCGCTCCACGCGCGGCGACGCGTCGTCACGGCGTTCCGTGAACGCGGGAGGCGGCGCGGCGGACGGCATGGAGGCGATGGCTGACCCGGTGCTGATCGACCGGGCATCCTAACCGCTGGTTACGACTGTCCGTGTGGATCGCGCCTCTCTCCGACAGGGACTCAGGCCCGCGCGCTGCCCACCGCGAAACCCTCGGCCAGCGCCTCGCGCAGCCACGCCACGAAGACGGACACCGCCCGCGGCACGTGCGCGGCGTAGGGGCGGATGGCGTACAGGTGTTCGCCGAAAGCGCCCACCGACGCCCACTGCGGCAGCACCTCCACCAGCCGCCCCGCCTGCAGCGCCGCCTGCGCGCTGAAGTCGGGCAGCAGCGCGATGCCCAAGCCACCCAACGCCGCATCGCGCAGCGCCTCGCTGTTGTTCGCGGCGAAGGGGCCATGCACCGGGACGGTGATGCGCGGCGTCGTGCCGCGCGCATCGGGCGCGCGGAAGTGCCAGGCCGGCGTGGCCTGCGCGCGCGGGTAGTAGAGGCAGTCGTGCGAGGTGAGCGCCTGCGGGTCCGTCGGCACGCCGCGCCGGCGCAGATAGGCACGACTGGCCACCAGCACGGTGCGGGTGCGGCACAGGGTCCAGGCCACGTGGGTGTCGGGCGGGGCGGCGCTGTGCCGGATCGCGAGGTCGAAGCCTTCCACCGCCAGCGAGGCCAGGCGGTCCGACAGGTCGAGCTCCACGTGCACCTCGGGGTGCGCGCGCAGGAAGTCGGGCAGGCGCGGAACGATCTGCTGGCGCGCCAGCGCGACCGGCGCCGTTACGCGCAGTTGGCCGCTGGGCAGCGCGGCGAGGTCGCGCACCCGCGAGAAGCTGTGGGCGATGGCCTCGAAAGGCGCGCGGGTCTCGTCGACCAGGCGCTGGCCGGCCTCGGTGAGGCGCACGCTGCGGGTGGTGCGCTGCACCAGCGGCACGCCGGCCTCGCGTTCCAGCTCGGCGATGCGCTGGCTCACGCCGGCCTTGCTCACGCCCAGGCGCTGCGCCGCGGCGGTGAAGCTGCCCAACTGCGCCAGCACCGTGAGCCAGTGCAGGTGGGGCCAGAGCGACTCGATCTTTTGGCGATCCATGCGGCGATTGTTCATTGGAATGAACAATCAATTCAAGCGCCGCGCCTAGGCGGGAGCTGCTGCGCTTCCTAAACTCTGGCCGTTGCCGCGCACGCCGCGCCCTTTCACCCCCCCGCAGAAAGCTTTTCGCCATGCAGATCGCCAAGACCCCCATCGACCACTACATCGCCGGCCGCGTGGTGCCCAACACCTCGGGCCGCACCCAGGACGTGACCAATCCCGCGACCGGCGCCGTCACCGGCGTGGTGGGCCTGGCCTCGGTCGCCCAGGTGGACGCCGCCGTCAAGGCCGCGGCCGCCGCGTTCCCGGCCTGGGCCGACACGCCGCCGATCCGCCGTGCCCGCGTGATGTTCAAGTTCCTCGAACTGCTGAACAAGCACCGCGACGAGCTGGCGCACCTCATCACCGCCGAGCACGGCAAGGTGTTCACCGACGCGCAGGGCGAGGTCACGCGCGGCATCGACATCGTCGAGTTCGCCTGCGGCATCCCGCAGCTGCTCAAGGGCGATTTCACCGAGCAGGTGTCCACCGGCATCGACAACTGGACCCTGCGCCAGCCGCTGGGCGTGGTGGCGGGCATCACGCCCTTCAACTTCCCGGTGATGGTGCCGATGTGGATGTTCCCGGTCGCCATCGCGGCGGGCAACACCTTCGTGCTCAAGCCCAGCCCGACGGACCCCAGCGCCTCGCTGCGCATGGCCGAGCTGCTGAAGGAAGCGGGCCTGCCCGACGGCGTGTTCAACGTCGTGCAGGGCGACAAGGTCGCCGTCGACGCGCTGCTGGAGCACCCCGACGTGAAGGCCATCAGCTTCGTCGGCTCGACGCCGATCGCCAACTACATCTACGAGACCGGCGCCCGCCACGGCAAGCGCGTGCAGGCACTGGGCGGCGCGAAGAACCACATGGTGGTGATGCCCGACGCCGACATCGACCAGGCGGTCGACGCCCTGATCGGCGCCGGCTACGGCTCGGCCGGCGAGCGCTGCATGGCGATCAGCGTCGCGGTGCTCGTGGGTGACGTGGCCGACCGGCTGCTGCCCAAGCTGATCGAGCGCACGAAGACGCTCAAGGTGCTCGACGGCGAGAACCTCGAGGCCGAGATGGGCCCCATCGTCACCAAGGCCGCGCACGAGCGCATCACCGGCTACATCGAGCTCGGTGTGAAGGAAGGCGCCACGCTGCTGGCCGACGGCCGCGTGTTCGACGGCGCGAAGGCCGGCAGCGGTTGCGACAAGGGCTTCTGGATGGGCGGCACGCTGTTCGACCACGTGACGCCGGACATGCGCATCTACAAGGAAGAGATCTTCGGCCCGGTGCTCAGCTGCGTGCGCGTGCCCGACCTGAAGGAGGCCGTCGATCTCATCAACGCCCACGAGTTCGGCAACGGCGTGAGCTGCTTCACGCGCGACGGCAACGTGGCGCGCGAGTTCGGCCGCCGCATCCAGGTGGGCATGGTGGGCATCAACGTGCCGATCCCGGTGCCCATGGCCTGGCACGGCTTCGGCGGCTGGAAGCGCTCGCTCTTCGGCGACATGCATGCCTACGGTGAAGAGGGCGTGCGCTTCTACACCAAGCAGAAGTCCATCATGCAGCGCTGGCCCGAGAGCATCGGCAAGGGCGCGGAATTCGTGATGCCGACGGCGAAGTGAGGGTTTCGCGGGGCGGTGCTACCATGGTGTTACCTCAGGAGTTCACGCCATGAGCACCACTTCGCTGAAGTTGTCCGACGAGTTGAAAGCCGAGATCCAGCGCTTCGCCGCGCAAGATGGCGTCTCCACGCACGCCTTCATGGTGCGGACGCTCGAGGACGCGGTGGCGCGCGCGCAGCGCCGAAGGACGATCATCGACGAGGCCGAAGCGTCGCTGGACGAGGTGCTTGCGGGCGGCCCTGTCTACGCTGCCGAGGACGTGCACCGTTGGGCACGAGCGCGACTGGCCGGGCGATCGACGACCGCGCCGAAGCCGATGGAGCGGCCGGAACCATCGGCGCGTCCGGCACGTCGCCGGCGCGCATAGGTCTGCGCATGCGACTGGCCTACTCGGCGCGCGCCCTGCGGGACGTGAACCGACTGACGGACTTTCTGCACGAGTCCATGCCGGAAGTCGCCGAAGCCACGGGCGCGCTGATCTTCGAGGCCATCGACATCCTCCAGCACCATCCGCTCATCGGTCGGCCGATCACAGCGAGGCTGCGCGAGCTGGTGATTTCGCGCGGGAGATCAGGGTATCTCGCCCTGTACCACGTCGATCGGGACGGCGATCGCATCCTCATCGTGGCCATTCGTCACCAGCGTGAATCCGGTTACCACGACGACGAGCTTTGACCGGCCCGCCAAGAGGCCCCCAGGAGACAAACTTGAGCAGCGACACCACCTTCGACTACATCGTCATCGGCGCCGGCACCGCCGGCGCCCTGATGGCCAACCGGCTGAGCGCGGACAAGAACCTGCGCGTGCTGCTCATCGAGGCCGGCCGCAGGGACGACTACCACTGGATCCACATCCCGGTGGGGTATCTCTACTGCATCGGCAACCCGCGCACCGACTGGCTCTACCAGACCGAGCCCGATGCGGGCCTGAACGGCCGCGTGCTGCGCTACCCGCGCGGCAAGACGCTGGGCGGCTGCTCCAGCATCAACGGCATGATCTACATGCGCGGCCAGTCGCGCGACTACGACCAGTGGGCGCAGCTCACGGGCGACGACACCTGGCGCTGGAACGAGGTGCTGCCGGCCTTCATGAAGCACGAGGACCACTACCTCGGCGATGCGGCCGAAGCGGCGCGACGCGACCCCGACTTCGCGCGCTTCCACGGCCATGGCGGCGAGTGGCGCGTGGAGAAGCAGCGCCTGCGCTGGGACATCCTCGACGCCTTCGCGCAGGCCGCACAGGAGGCCGGCGTGCCGCACACCACCGACTTCAACCGCGGCAGCAACGAGGGCGTGGGCTACTTCCAGGTGAACCAGAAGGCCGGCTGGCGCTGGAACACGGCCAAGGCCTTCCTGCGGCCCACCTGCTACGGCCGGCCCAACTTCGAGCTGTGGACCGGTGCGCAGGTCACGCGCCTGACGATCGAGCGCGGCGCCGACGGCGCGCAGCGATGCACCGGCGCGATGGTGTGGAACGGCAGCGAGCTGGTGGCCGCGCACGCCACGCGCGAGGTGATCCTGTGCGCCGGCGCCATCGGCTCGCCGCAGCTGCTGCAGTTGTCGGGCATCGGGCCCGCCGATCTGCTGCACCGGCACGGCATCCCGGTGCTGGCCGACCTGCCCGGCGTGGGTGCCAACCTGCAGGACCACCTGCAGATCCGCGCCGTCTACAAGATCAATGGCGCGCCGACCTTGAACGTGCTGGCTTCGTCGCTGATGGGCAAGGCCAGGATCGGGCTGGAGTACGTGCTCAGGCGCAGCGGGCCGATGAGCATGGCACCCTCGCAGCTGGGCGCCTTCACGCGCAGCTCGCCCGACCGGGTGTGGCCCAACATCGAATACCACGTGCAGCCGCTGTCGCTCGATGCGTTTGGCGATCCGCTGCACAGCTTTCCGGCTTTCACCGCCAGCGTGTGCAACCTCAATCCGACGAGCCGCGGCACGGTGCGCATCAAGAGCGCACGGCACGAGGACGCGCCGGCCATCGCGCCCAACTACCTCTCGACCGACGAGGACCGCCAGGTGGCGGCCGACTCGCTGCGCGTGACGCGCCGCATCGCCGCCCAGCCCGCGCTGGCGAAATACCAGCCGCAGGAATGGAAGCCCGGCCCGCAGTACGAGAGCGACGAGGACCTGGCGCGCCTGGCCGGTGACATCGCCACCACCATCTTCCATCCCGTGGGCACGGTGAAGATGGGCGCCGCCGACGACCCGATGGCCGTGCTCGATTCGCGCCTGCGCGTGCGCGGCGTGCAGGGCCTGCGCGTGGTGGACGCGAGCGCCATGCCCACCATCACCAGCGGCAACACCAACAGCCCCACGCTCATGATGGCCGAGAAGGCCGCGGGCTGGGTGCGCGCCGACGCGCGCGCCTGAGGCGGCGCTCAGCGCAGCCCGCCGATGTAGCGCGCCAGCGTGCGCTGCGGGGCGGTGGCGGTGCCCGCGGCCACGCTCTGCTGCGTGGCGGCGCGCACGCGCTGCTCGGCCGCGACCGGCGCCATCACTTCTTCCAGGCGTGTCGCGATCTCGGCCAGCTCGGCATCGTGGGTCTCGGCCGCGTGGGCGCGCGCGAAGCGCACCATTTCGGTGGCGTACTCGACGTTGACGGCCATCCATTCGGTATCGGTCACGCGGCCGGTCTTGCGTCGCAGGGCGACATGCAGGCGAGCGGCGATGGCAACGCGTTCGCTCTCGGTCATGCGACTGACTCCTTTTGTTGTACTGCACGCCCGCAGCGGCCTTTTTCAGTGGCCCAGGCGCTCCCGATGCTCAGCAAGATCGAGGCCCAGTCGCTCGGCCTCGTCATCGACCCGCAGGCCGACCAGCACGCGCACGATGCCGAGCACCACCGCCGTGCCGATCGCGCTGTACAGCGCCACGGCGCCCACCGCGGTGGCCTGGGTGAGCACGTCGCCGTTCGCGCCCGAGATGCGCTTGTCGGCGAACACGCCGGTGAGCAGCGATCCGACGATGCCCCCGATGCCGTGCACGCCGAAGACGTCGAGCGAGTCGTCGGCCTGCAGCAGCCGCTTGAGCGCGGTGGCGCCCCAGTAGCAGGCCAGCCCGGCGATGAGGCCGATCAGCGCCGCCGAGCCGGGCCGCACGAAGCCGGCCGCCGGCGTGATGGCCACCAGCCCGCCGACCAGGCCCGAGCACAGACCGAGCAGCGAAGGCCGGCGGCGCACGGTCCATTCCGCCACCATCCAGCCCAGCGCGCCGGCAGCTGCTGCGATGTGCGTCACCGCGAGCGCGAGGCCGGCGCGCCCGTCCGCCGCCACGGCCGAGCCGGCGTTGAAGCCGAACCAGCCCACCCACAGCATCCCGGCGCCCATCATCGTGAAGGCCAGGCTGTAGGGCTCGAAGGGCTCGCGCCCATAGCCGGTGCGCCGGCCCAGCGCGTAGGCGCACACCAGGCCGGCCACGCCGGCATTGACGTGCACCACCGAGCCGCCCGCGAAGTCCAGTGCACCGAGTTCGGCCAGCCAGCCGCCGGGCTCCCACACCCAATGCGCGACCGGTGCGTAGACCAGCACGCTCCACAACGCGGCGAACCAGAGCACCGCCGAGAAGCGCATGCGCTCGACGAAGGCGCCCACCACCAGTGCGGCCGTGATGATGGCGAAGCTGAGCTGGAACATCGCGTACACCGACTCGGGCACGTTGGGCGCCACGTGGCTCACCGCGAGCGTGCCTGCGTCCTTCACGTAGTCCAGGCCTGCGAACCACGCGCGGTCCAGGTTGCCGATCCAGCGCGAGCCGGCACCGAAGGCCAGCGAGTAGGCCAGCGCGAACCACACGATCGACACCACCGCCGCCACGCCGACGACGTTGGCCATGGTGTTGAGCACGCTCTTCTTGCGCACCATGCCGGCGTAGAACAGCGCCACGCCCGGCAGCGTCATGAGCAGCACCAGTGCGGTCGAGGTCATGAGCCAGGCGGTGTCCGCGCCGTTGATGGAAGTCTGGGGAACGAGGGCCATCCGGGCGTCCTTTGCAGCGGAATGCTGAGTACGCCGGCGTGAGCACGAGCCGTGCCACGCCTTAACTTTCCGTCACCTTTGGTACATCCTGATGCAAATCGGTGCGCGGCGCAAGGGGTTAGTACCAATGCACTGCCCCGGTGCGCCCCCTACAGTCACCGCACTCGCAACGGGCCCGCCCGTGGCACGCGAGGGACCGAGGAGACAAACCCCCTTCGAAGAACCAGAACAGTCAGAACAAGGCGCCCGCCACACGAGGTGCCAGTCGATTTCAAAGCGCCGCTGGTCGGCGCTTTTTTCTTGCCCGGGGCCCCAGGGCACAGGCTTCGGCCCCTCAGAACAAAATCGGCCTCCAGCGCCCAAGCAGCGGGCGCTGCCAGCTATCAAAACAGTAGCACTTCCGGTGCGAGAATCCTGCGATGGACTGGGTGATCGTGGGGTTGGCCTCGCTCTTCGCGGGCTTCGTGGATTCGATCGTGGGCGGCGGCGGGCTGGTGCTCGTTCCTGCGCTGTTCTCCGCCTTTCCGGGCGCGCCGGCGGCCACGCTGCTGGGCACCAACAAGAGCGCCTCGGTCTGGGGCACGGCGGCGGCGGGGGTGCAGTTCGCGCGCCGCGTCGACCTGCGCTGGCGCGCGCTCCTGCCGGCGGCGGCACTGGCCTTCGGCGGTTCCCTGGCCGGTGCCTGGGCCGTCACGCTGGTCTCGGCCGACTTCCTGCGCAAACTCCTGCCCTTCATCCTGCTGGGCCTGCTGCTCTACACCATCGCCAAGAAGCAGCTCGGGCAGCACCACGCGCCACGGTTCACCGGGCGCGCCGAAATGGCCGCCACCGGCGCGGTCGGCGTGCTGATCGGCGTCTACGACGGCTTCTTCGGGCCGGGCACCGGCAGCTTCTTCATCTTCCTGTTCGTGCGCTGGCTGGGCTACGACTTCCTGCACGCCTCGGCCTCGGCCAAGGTGCTCAACGTGATGACCAACCTGGGCGCCCTGCTGCTCTTCGGGCTCAAGGGGCACGTCTGGTGGCACTACGGGCTGATGATGGCGGTGGCCAACATCGCCGGGAGCCTGATCGGCGCGCGCGTGGCGCTCAGGCACGGCGCGGGTTTCGTGCGCGGCGTTTTCATGCTGGTGGTGGGCGCGCTGATCCTCAAGACCGGCTACGACGCCTTCCTGCGCTGACCACCAGGGCGCTCGCGTTTCGATAGCGCCCTGCGCCCGCGGGGCGGGCGCTGCAGCCCGAAACCGCTCGAATTTCCTTCGATTCAGCCGCGCAGCAGGCGGCGCAACACCTTGCCGGTGCCGGTGGCGGGCAGCGCATCGAGCAGTTCGAGCTGGCGCGGCACCTTGTAGTGCGACATGTTCTCTTTCGCCCATGCAATGAGCCCATCGCGGTCGAAGGCGGGTGCATTGGCCGCGTCGCCGTTGGGCACCACGAAGGCCTTGACCACCTCACCCTTGTCGGCGTCGGGCACGCCGATCACCGCCACCTGCCTGACGGAGGGGTGCAGGATGAGGATGGACTCCACCTCTTCCGGGAACACGCTGAAGCCCGAGACCTTGATCATCTCCTTCACGCGGCCGATGAAGGTGAGGTAACCGTCCTCGTCCATCTTCCCGATGTCGCCGGTGTGGACCCAGCCGTCCTTGAGCACCTCGGCGGTGGCCTCGGGCCGGTTCCAGTAGCCGTGGAACACGCCGGCGCTGCGCACCACGATCTGGCCCGTCTGGCCCACCGGCAGCGCTTCGCCGTCCTCGCCGACGATCTTGAGTTCCACGCCCGGCCCGGGCACGCCGTTGGTGCCCCAGCGCACAGCGTCGCGCGGCATCAGCACGTCGTTGGTGTGCGTCTCCGACAGGCCGTAACCCGCCTCGTACACCAGGCAGCCGTTGGCGAAGGCGCTCCATTTCTTCGCCAGCTCCTCGGTGAGCTTGATGCCGAAGCTGGTGCCCATGGTGGTGTGCAGGCTCGACAGGTCGAAGCGATCCGCACCCGGCTCGTTCATGGCCGCCACCAGCATCGGCGCCATGGCGTACCACCAGGTGACGCGGAAGCGCTCGATGGACTGCAGCGCGGCCAGCGCGTCCAGGCGGTTGAGCAGCACGATGGTCGCGCCCGTGAAGGCCAGCAGCGTGACGCCGCAGATCATTCCGGCGATGTGATAGACCGGCGCCACGGCCAGCATCGTGTCGTCGTTGCGGATACGGAACATCTGCGCCCCGACCGCCGTCTTGTACAGCGCATTGCGGTAGCTCAGCATCGCGCCCTTGGGCATGCCGGTGGTGCCCGAGGTGTAGGTCATCAGGGCGACGTCGTCCATCGACAGCTCGGGCCGCGGCGGATTCGGCGCCGGGTCGGCCACGGCCTCGGCGAAGTCGACCGTGCCTTCGGGCACCGGGCGGCGCGCCGCGACCTCCTCGGGCACGCGGATCGGCGGGTCCTGCGGCAGGAAGTCGCTGTAGCGCACGCTGTAGACGTGCGAGACGTCCACCTTGTCGCGCACCGAGAGCACGATCGGCACCAGGTGGTCGGCCGCGACGATCGCCTTGGCGCCCAGGTCGCCGACCTGGTAGGCGAACTCGTGCGCCTTGAACATCGGGCTGCACGGGCTCACGATCGCGCCCAGCTTCTGGATGCCGAAGTGGGCGACGAGGTACTGCGGGCAGTTCTGCAAAAAGAGCGCCACGCGGTCGCCCTTGCCCACGCCGATGCGGTGCAGGGTCTGCGCGAAGGCGTCGCTCAGGCGGTCGAGTTCGGCATAGCTGATCTCGCGGCCATACCAGACCAGCGCGGCCTTGGCCGGCTGGCGGCGCGCATGCTCGCGCAGGTATTCGTGCAGCGGCTGCTCGCCGAAGGGGTAGTCGATCTCGGGCGTGCTCATGGTCGTCTCTACAGGCCCAGCGCGTGCTTGGCCATGATGTTCTTCTGCACCTCGGTGCTGCCGCCGTAGATGGTCATGGCGCGGCAGAACTGGTAGCTCGGCACCGGCCCGAGCGCGTGCTCGGGGCCGACCAGCGGGTCCTCGTTCAGGCCCAGCAGCGGACCGGGCTGGTAGCGCTGCCCGTCGGGCCCTGCAGCCTGCACCAGCAATTCGGTGATGCGCTGCGCGATCTCGGTACCGCGGATCTTGATGAAGGAGGACTTCCCCGGCCCGGCCGGCGCGCCCGCATGCATCTCCGACAGCATGCGCAACAGTCCGATCTCCAGCGCCTTGAACTGCACCTCCACGCCCGCCACCTCGGCCGCGAAGGCGGGGTCGTCGATCAGGCGTCGCCCACCGCTGCGCACCTCGCCGGCCACGCGGCGCAGCTTCTGCAGCTCCTGCGTGATGAAGCGCAGGTTGGCGTTCTCGACGCGCTCGTGCTCGAGCAGGAACTTGGCGTAGGTCCAGCCGCGGCCGGCCTCGCCGATGAGGTTCCCGCGCGGCACCTTCGCGTCGTCGAAGAAGACGGCGTTCAGGTAGTGCCGGCCGTCGAGCATGCGGATCGGCTGCACCGTCACGCCCGGCGTCTTCATGTCGATGAGCAGGAAGGAGATGCCCTCCTGCTTGCGGCCTTCGCGGCCGGTGCGCACCAGGCAGAACATCCAGTCGGCGAAGTGCGCGTAGGAGGTCCAGATCTTCTGGCCGTTGACGACGAAGTGATCGCCGTGGTCGTCGGCCTGGGTCTTGAGCGAGGCCAGGTCCGAGCCCGCGCCGGGCTCCGAGTACCCCTGGCACCACCACACCGACGAATCGCGGATCGCCGGCAGGTGCTTCGCCTTCTGCGCCTCGGTGCCGAAGGTGTAGATCACCGGGCCGACCATTGCCGGGCCGAAGACCTGCAGTTCGGGGCAGTGCATCTCGCCGGCCACGCGGTTGAAGATGATCGTCTGCATGGCCGACCAGGCCTGGCCGCCCTGCTCGCGCGGCCAGGCGCCGGTGAACCAGCCCTGGCGGCCGAGGATCTGCTGCCAGCGCATGAAGTCCTCGCGGTCGAGGAATCGGTCCAGCCGCACCTTCTCGCGGATGTCGGCCGGCAGCTGCGCGCCGATGAAGGCGCGCACCTCGGCCTCGAAGGCCTGCTCGGCGGGGGAAAGCGTCAGGTCCATCGTGCGGCTCAGCTCGCCATGTAGCGCTCGACGTGCCAGTCGCTGTCGCCGAAGGTGGTGGCGATCATCGACAGGCGCTTGAAGTAATGGCCCACGGCGAGCTCCTCGGTCACGCCCATGGCACCGTGCATCTGGACCGCCTCCTGCCCCACGCGCTTGGCCGTGCGGTCGATCTCGATCTTGGTGGCCGACAGCGCCTTGCGCCGCGCCGCGGCGTCGCCCTCGCGCAGCATGAGCGCGCCGTAAAGCGCCATCGAGCGCGCCTCGTCCAGCGCGATGTACATGTCGACCATGCGGTGCTGCAGCGCCTGGTTGGTGCCGATGGGGCGGCCGAACTGCTGGCGGGTCTTGAGGTACTCCAGCGTGCTGTCGACCAGCACCGCCATCGCGCCCACGGCTTCCGACGCGAGGGCCGCGATGCCCTGGTCGATCACCCGCTCCAGCGCGTCGCCCGCCGCGCCCTCTTCGCCCAGGCGACGCGCCGCGTCGACGCGCACCCGGGTGAGCACGAGGTCGGCCGTGCGCTGGCCGTCGTGCGTCGCGTAGGGCGTGAGCGCCACACCCGCGGTGCCCGCATCGACCACGAAGGCGCTCAGCCCGTCACGGTCGGCCGTGCCGCCCCCGGTGCGTGCGACGACGATGAACTGGTCGGCCGTGGGGCCGCCGTACACCAGCGTCTTGCTGCCGTCGAGCACGTACCCGCCGCCGTCGCGGCGTGCCGTGGTCTCGCAATGCGTGCTCTCGTAGCGCGAACCGGGCTCGGCGTAGGCCAGCGCCAGCTTGCGCTCGCCACCCATCATGGGCTGCAGCCATTCGGCCTTCTGCGCCGCGCTGCCCAGCGCGCTGAGCATGCCGCCGCCCAGCACCACGCTGGCGAGGTAGGGCTCCAGCAGCAGGCCGCGACCGACACCTTCCATCACGATGCCGGTGTCGGTCGCGTCGCCGCCGATGCCCCCCTCCTCCTCGCTGAAGGGAATGGCCAGCCAGCCGAAGTCGGCGTACTGGCGCCAGCAGCCCTCGTCGTGACCGGGTTCGCTGGCGGCCAGCTTGCGGCGGTGGGCGAAGTCGTAGGCCTCGCGCACGAAGCGCTCGACGCTCTCGCGCAGCTGGGTCTGTTCGGGGGTGTATTGGAGGTCCATATCAAATCAGTTCGAGCACGCAGTGCGCAAGAAGCGGGGGTGGGTCATAACGCCAGGTAGCGCTGCTGGACTTGGGGGTTGGCATCGAAGGTGGCCCAGTCGCCCTCGAAGACGATGCGGCCGGTGTCGATGACGTAGACATACTGGGTGCAGCGGCGCGCGAACCAGATGTTCTGCTCGCACAGCAGCAGCGCCACGTTGCGCTCGGTGCAGCTGCGCACCACATCGTGCGCCATCTCCTCGACGATGATTGGCGCCAGGCCCTCGGTCGGTTCGTCGAGCAGCAGCAGGCTCGGGCTGGCGGCCATCGCGCGCGCCACGGCCAGCAGCTGCTGCTGGCCGCCGCTGAGCTGGCCGCCGTATCGCTGCTGCAGCGGTGCCAGCATGGGAAAGCGCTGCATGATCTCGGGCACCGGCACGGCAGGCCGCTGCGTGCTCGCGCCGTAGCGCGCCATGGCGATGTTCTCGGCCACCGTCAGGTGCGTGAAGATGCGCCGGTCCTCAGGCACCAGCGACAGGCCCAGCCGCGTGCGCCGGTGCGTGGGCAGCGCGCCGATGTCCTGGTTGTCGAAGCGCACCGTGCCGCGCACGCGCGGCCCGGCATTCATCACGCTCTTGAGTAGCGTCGACTTGCCGGCTCCGTTGCGCCCGAGCAATGCGACGCGCTGGCCGGCCCCCACGCCCAGGCGCAGGTTGAACAGGATGTGGCTGTCGCCGTAGAAGGCGTCGAGGTCGCGGACGTCAAGCACCGACCATCTCCTTGCCGAGGTAGACCTCGCGCACCTTGGGGTTGGCCCGCACCTCGTCGACTGTGCCGGTGGCCACCACCTCGCCGTAGTTCATCACCATGATGCGGTGTGCGAGGCCGAACACCACGTCCATGTCGTGCTCGGTCATCACTACCGTGATGCCGCGCTCCTGCTGGATGCGCGCCACCAGCTTCGCGATATCGGTGCGGTCGCTCGGCGACATGCCGGCCGTCGGCTCGTCGAGCATCAGGATGGTCGGCCGCCCCGCCAGGGCAATGGCGAACTCGAGCCGCTTCTTGTCGCCGTGCGACAGGAAGCGCGCGCCCTGCGCGGCCTGGCCGTCCAGCTTGAGGTCGGCCAGCAGCGCCATCGCCTCGGCCTGCACCTCGTCCGACGGTGCGCAGCGCCGCCACGGGCCCAGCGCCTCCTTCGTGTGGCGGCGCCGTGCCTCGATGGCGACGATGACGTTGTCCAGCACGGTGAAGTCGTGGAACACCCGCGCCACCTGGAAGGTGCGGCCGAAACCGCGGCGCACCCGCTCGTGCGCGGGCAGCCGGGTCACGTCCTCGCCGCCGAAGCGGATGGTGCCGCCGTTGCTGCCCACCTCGCCGGTCATCACGCGGAACATGGTGGTCTTGCCGGCGCCGTTGGGGCCGATGATGGCGAACACCTCGCCCGGGTCGACCGACAGGCTCACGCCGTGCAGCACCTCGATCGGCCCGTAGTTCTTGCGCACGTCGTCGACCTGGAGCAGCGGGCCGCTCATCGCACACCTCCGGCCGGCTGCACGTCACCAGTGGCCACAGGCCGCGGCGCACCGTGTGGCTCGCGCGGTGCGCGCGGCCCCCACAGGCGCGCCTCCAGGCTGCGCCACAGCCCCACGGCGCCGTTGGGCGCGAGCAGGATGATGGCCAGCAGCCCGCAGCCGACGATCAGTTCCGACAGGCCGACCAGCGTGCGCGTGGCGTAGGTGATGGCGGCGAACAGCCCCGCGCCGACGACAGGGCCCCAGAACGAGCTCACGCCGCCGAGGAGGGTGTTGAGCATCGGCTGCGCCGAAGCGAGCCAGTGCACCTCCTCCACCGTGACGATGCGCGACCAAGGCGCATAGAGAGCGCCTGCCACGGCCGCGACCGAGCCCGAGATCACGAAGGCCGCAAGCCGGTAGCGCGCGACGTTCGTGCCCATGAAGGCGGCGCGCTCCGGGTCCTGGCGGATGGTCTGCAGCGTGCGCCCGAAGCGGCTGTGGAGCACCCACCACAGCAGCGCCGTGATGAGCACGCAGGCCGCGAGCAGGAACAGGTAGTACGCGTTCGAGTTCGTCAGGTCGAGCTGCACGATGCCCAGGCCCAGCTTCGGGCGCGGGATGTCGGTGATGCCGTCCTCGCGGCCCAGGAAGGAGCTGAAGCCGATGATGAGCCGCAGTGCCTCGGCCAGCGCCACGGTGAGCACGGCCAGGAACACGCCGGTCATGCGCCGCAGCGCGAGTGCGCCGATGCCCCAGGCCGCCACGGCACCGAAGAGCGCCGCGGCCGCCAGCACCGCCAGGAAGGGCATGCCCTCCACATGCCGCAGCGCCAGCGCCGTGAGGTAGGCGCCGATGGCGAAGAATCCCGCGTGCCCGAAGGACACCAGCCCGGTGTAGCCGAAGAGGATGTTCCACGACAGCGCGAAGATCACCTGCACGAGCACCGTGCCCACCACGTACAGCGGCCCGGCGCCGACCCACAGCGGCAGCGACGCCAGCACGGCGACCAGCAGCACGCCCAGGCCCTGCCACACGCGCCGCGGCACCCGCGGCCGGTGCAGCACGCCGCCGCCGTGCGCCTCGTGGGCGCCTTCGGCCTGCATGCCCACGGCGGGGAACAGGCCGTTGGGCTTCCACAGCAGGAAGGCCGCCAGCACCACGTAGATCGCCAGCCCCGGCACCGAGGGCAGCAGCACCGTGTTCAGGCTCTGCACCAGCCCCAGCACCAGCGAGCCGATGAAGGCGCCGCGGATGTTGCCCAGGCCTCCGATGATGACGGCGAAGAAGGCGTACATGAGGTAGGAGTCGCCCAGGCCGGTCGACAGGCTCTGGTTGGGCAGCAGCAGCCCGCCCGCCAGGCCGGCGAGGAGGAAGCTCGCCATCACGCTCAGCGCGATGCCGAAGGACACGTTCAGTCCCAGCACGCCCGACATCCACGGGTCGGCCGCCAGTGCCTGCATCAGCTTGCCGAACCACATGCGGTGGATGGCGACCTCCAGCACGATGTAGACCACCACGCCCGCGGCGATGACGAAGATCTGGTAAGCCGAGAAGAACAGGCCGAAGGGGTTGAGCGGCTGGTCCAGTCCCGGCGGCGGATTGACCGAGAAGAAGTCCACGCCCCAGATGAGCTTGGTGACGCCGGTGCACACCATCATCAGCGCGAAGGTGGCGATGAGCACGTAGTGCGGGTCGACATTGCGCAGCCGGCGCAGCACCAACCGGTCGGTGACGAGGCCGAGCAGCGCCGTCACCACGCCGCCCGCGAGCGCCGCGAGCAGGAACATGCCCAGCGACTGCACGTCGCGCCCCATGACCGAATAGGCCACGTAGGCGCCGATCATGAAGAAGCCGCCCTGCGCCATGTTCAGCAGGCGCAGCAGGCCGAAGATCAGCGTGAGGCCGGCGGCGACCACGAAGATCGCCATGCCGAAGGCGGCCGCGTTGAAGAACGCGAAGAGGATTTCGTTGGCCATCAGAGTTCGTACTTCTTGCCGGGCGCGGGCGGCTCGGCGATCAGGTTCTCGTCCAGCCGCACCACCTCCTCCAGGCCGTAGCCCGGTGCCGCGTCGCGCGCGCCGATCTTGGCGAAGTAGCACGAGCCGATGCCCTGGTGGTCCTCCTTGCGGATGCGGTAGGGGCCGGCGGCACTGTCGAACTGCAGCCCTTCCAGCGCCTGGATCACGGCCGCGGTCTCGGTGGAGTTGGCCTTCTTGATCGCATGGAAAATGGCCAGCGCCGAGCGGTGCGAGGCCTGCACGATGCCCGGCACCCAGGGCGTGCCGGCCACCTTCTGGATGTAGGTCGAGAGTTGCTTGCTGACCGGGAACTCGCTCTTGAACGGCTCCAGCTCCGGCGCCCAGAAGGTGGTGCCCCAGAGGTTGTTGGGCGTGGACTTGCCCATGGCCTTGGCGATCATGAGTTCGGTGCCGGCCTCGCCGATGACCTTGAACTTCCTGTCCATGCCGACGCCGCGGCCCTGCTGCAGCAGGCTCACGCACGGAGCCGCCGTGATGCCGACGAACAGGCCGTCCGCGCCTGAATTCATCAGGCTGTTGATCTCGACCTTGTAGTCGGCCTTGTTGAGCGAGGCATAGACCGGTTCGACGAACTTCGCCTGGCGGCCCGCCTTGGCGGACGCGTCGCTCACGCCCTTGTTGAAGAAGCGCACCACGTCGCGGCCGTTCTCGCTGTCGGGTGCGATCACGGCCCAGGTCTTCACGTCGGCGAAGCGCGTGGCCATCAGGCTGCCGATGCCGCCGTAGAGCATCAGCGCGTTCGATGCCGCACGGAAGAAGTTGGGGCTGAAGTTCTCGTGCGTGACCGACATCACCGTGGGCGCCGGCGCGACCACCACGGCGTTGAGTTCGCGCAGGATGGGCGCGATGGCCAGCGCCATTGGCGACTGCCCGGCACCGATCGACACGTTGACGCCCTCGCCCGCCAGCTCGCGCACCGCGGCCACGGCGCCGGCGCTGCTGAACTTGTCGTCGCGCACCACGATCTCGATCTGGCGGCCCAGCAGGCCGCCGTTCTCGTTCCATTGCAGCTGCGCGGCCTTGATGCCGTTGAGCCAGGCCGCGCCCGCCTCGGCGCCGATGCCGCTCATGGGCAGCATGGCCCCGATGCGCACCGGGCCGCCCTGGGCCTGCGCGAAGCGTGCGCCGCCGGCGCCGAGCACGGCCGCGGCGCCGGCGCCGCGCAGGAGGGAGCGTCTCTGGATGCTCATGGCGATGTCCTTGGCGTGCTCACAGGGCGACCGGCTTGCCGGGGCTGGGCGGCTCGGCCACCTCGGCCTCGCTGTAGGCGATGGCATCGACGATGCCGTAGCCCGGGTCGGCGTCGCGCGCGCCCACCTTGGCGATGTAGGCCTCGCCCAGGCCCTGGTGGTCTTCCTTGCGGATGTGGTACTTGCCCGTGGCCGTCTCGAAGTCCAGGCCCTCCAGTGCCGCGATCACGGCATCGGTCTCGGTGGACTTCGCCTTCTCGATCGCGTTGAACAGCGCCAGCGCACAGCGGTGGCTGGACTGCACGATGCTGGGCGGGTTCTTGTCGTTGGTGAGCTTGACGTAGCCGTCGTACAGCGCCGCGCTCATGGCGTGCTTCTTCCCGGCGTCGGTGCCGGGCACCCAGTAGCTGATGCTCCAGAGGTTGGCCGGCGTGGACTTCTGCATCGCCTTGGCGATCATCAGTTCGGTGCCGGCGTCGCCGATGACCTTGAACTTCTTGTCCATGCCCACGGCGCGGCCCTGCTGCAGCAGGCTGATGCACGGCGCGGCCGTCAGGCCGACGAACAGGCCCTGCGAGGGCGCGTTCATGAGGCTGTTGATCTCGACCTTGTAGTCGGCCTTGTTCAGGCTGGCGAACACCGGGTCGAGCACCTTCACCTGGCGGCCGGCCTTCTGCGCCGCGCGCTGCACGCCGATGGTGAAGAAGCGCGCCATGTCGCGGCCGTTCTCGCTGTCGGGCACGATGCACGACCAGGTCTCCACCTCCTTGAAGCGGCTGGTCAGCATGTTGCCGATGCCGGCGAAGGCGATGTAGGCGTTCCACGAGAGGCGGAAGAAATTCTTCTGGAAGCCCTCGTGCGTGAGCGACATCACCGTGGGGCACGGCGCGACCATCGCCGCCTTCAGCTCGGGCAGGATGGGCGCGGTGGCCAGTGCCATGGGCGACTGCGAGCCGCCGATCAGCAGGTTGACGCCGCTGCCGGCCAGCTCGCGCGCCGCCGCCACGGCACCCGCGCTGGTGAACTTGTCGTCGCGCACCACCAGCTCGACCTGGCGCTTGAGCACGCCGCCCTTCTCGTTCCATTGGCCTACGGCCACCTTGGCGCCGGCCAGCCAGGCCGCGCCGGCCTCGGCGCCGATGCCGCTCATCGGCAGCATCAGGCCGATGCGGATGGGCCCGCTCTGGGCGAAGGCGGGGCGCGTGCCGACCGCACCGAGCACCGCGGCGGCCGCGGTGCCGTGGAGGAACTGACGTCGCTTGATCTGCATGGCTCTTGTCTCCTGCCCACGCCGGCATCGATCGCCTTTGCGTGATTTGTTATAACAGATTGCAGATGGTGGAGACGTCGCCGGCGGCTGTCACTGGCACAAACCCGTAGACGCGTACCGGGTCGGCACGCGCAAGCGCGAGCGCAGCCCGCACGCTGGTGCGGGACGAACGCAGGAGAGAAGGAGGGAGCCGGCGCCGCTGCGCTCAGCGCGCGTAGCAGCTCAGCATCACCGAGCGCAGCCAGCGGTTGGCGGCGTCGTTGTCGGTGCTGGCATGCCAGTACATGTAGGCGTCCATGGAGGACACCGGCGCGGGCATCGGCAGCACCTGGTTGCCGAACTGCTGGTTCGCCATGTGCGCATAGCTCTCGGGCATGGTGAGCACCAGGTCGGTCTGCGACACGGTGCGGCAGGCGGCGAAGTAGTACTGGCAGCGCAGCGCGATCTGCCGCTGCACGCCCAGCCGGCGCAGTTCGATGTCCTCGAAGCCGGGCCCCTGGCGCCGGGTGGTGACGAGGATGTGCCGCTGCGCCAGGTAGGTGTCCAGGTCGATGCTGCCGCGGATGGCCGGGTGGTCCTTGCGCGCGACCACGGCCACGCCATCGACGCTGATGCGGGTGAACTTCACCGCGTCCGACAGCGGCAGCAGCACGTCGACCGCCAGGTCGAGCGTGCCGGCGGCCAACTCACCTTCGAGGCTGCGGCGGTTGGCGCGCACGCTGGCGATCTCGACCTCGGGCGCCTCGCGCGCGAGCGTGCGCATCAGCGGCGGCATCACGGTCGATTCCATGAAGTCGCGCAATCCGATGACGAAGCGCTTCTTGGTGCTGGCGGGCTCGAAGCTCTGCGTGTCGTTGAGCAGCGCCCCCAGCGACTGCAGCGAGCCGCGCAGCGGGTCGATCATGCGCTTGGTCAGCGCGGTGGGCACCATCTTGTGGCCCTGGCGTTCGAACAGCGGGTCGTTGAAGAGGTCGCGCAGGCGCCCCAGCGCATGGCTGATCGCCGGCTGCGTGAGGTGCAGCTTCTCCGCCGCCTTGGTGATGCCACCCTCGGTGTAGATGGTGTCCAGGACGACGAGCAGGTTGAGGTCGACCCTCGAGATATGCATGGGCTGTATCCGGGCGCATGCCGCGCATTCATTGGCCGGCGCTGGCGGACGCGTTTAGCCTCGCCGGCTCGAGCCGCGATCATGCCTGCACGCCGCAGGCTGCGCATTCCCCGACGAGACACGCCCGCGCGGGCGCCCCCATGTCCGACACCTTCACCGGCACCACCCCCGTCCGCGAGGGCCACCGCTTCGACGAGACCGCCCTGCGCGACTGGTTCGCCCTTCGCGTCGACGCCAGCGCCCGCCGCGCCTTCGCGCTGTCGCAGTTCAAGGGCGGGCAATCCAACCCGACCTTCCTCGTGGCCACGGCCGAACGCCGCTACGTGCTGCGGCGCAAGCCAACGGGCGAGCTGCTGCCATCGGCCCACGCGGTGGACCGCGAGTTCCGCGTGATGCGCGCGCTCGAGGGCACCGGCGTGCCGGTGCCGCACATGCATGCACTGTGCGAGGACCCTGCCGTCATCGGCTCCGCCTTCTACGTCATGGACTTCGTGGAGGGCCGCATCCTCTGGGACCCGAAGCTGCCCGGCCTGTCGAACGCCGAGCGCGCCGCGGTCTGCGACGACATGAACCGCGTGATCGCGGCGCTGCACGAGGTCGACGTGCAGGCCGCGGGCCTGGCCGACTACGGCCGCAGCGGCCGCTACGTGGCACGCCAGATCGACCGCTGGAGCCGGCAGTACCGTGCCAGCGAGACCGAGCGCATCGAAGCCATGGAACAGCTCATGGACTGGCTGCCCGCGCGCCAGCCGCCCGAGGGCGCGACGCGCCTGGTCCATGGCGACTACCGGCTCGACAACCTGGTGTTCGCGGCCGATGCACCGCGCGTGGTCGCGGTGCTCGACTGGGAACTCTCGACGCTCGGCGACCCGCTGGCCGACTTCGCCTACCACTGCATGGCCTGGCAGCTGCCGCCGCCCTTCCGCGGCCTGGGCGACCTGGACGACGAGGGCCTGCGCACCCTCGGCCTGCCCACGGTGCCCGACTACCTGCAGCGCTACCTCGGGCGGCGCGGCCTGCCGGCCATCGACCCCGCCGCCTGGCAGTTCTACGGCGCCTTCAACCTCTTTCGCGCGGCGGCGATCGCGCAGGGGATCCTGGGCCGCGCGCTGGCCGGCAATGCGTCCAACCCGCATGCGCTCGAGGCCGGCCGGCAGGCGCGCCAGCTGGCCGAGCTGGGCTGGCGCCACGCGCGCGCCGCGGGCTGAGACACCGTGGGCGCGGCACATCCGTCCATCGGCCCGGCCCTGCATGGGCTGCGCCTCGGCTTCTCGGCGCTGGAGCCCGCCGCGGCGCTGCTGGAACAGGTGCTCGGCCTCGCGCCCATCCCGGTCGTGCCACCCGCGGCGGCGGGACGGCCCGCGCGGCGCCACTACGCGCTCGGCGGGCTGCGCCTGGAGGTCCGCAGCGCATCCGGGTTACGCGGCCCTGGCGAGAGCCGGCCTGCGAACGTCGACGCCCTGCAGTGGCGCCAGGACGACCTGCCCCATCGACGACGGCACCTCGCCACCCTGGGGCTCGCGGCGCTCGATGGCGCCGAACTCGGATGTGGCGCCGGCCTGCGCCTGGAGGCGGTGGAGACCGGTGCCTGCGCGGTCGAGCTGCGCGAACCGCAGGATGTCGTCGTGACGCCGCCCGTGCCCGGCCCGCGCCTGGTCGCCATCGACCTGAGGGTGCGCGCGCCCGAGAGCGTGGCCGTGCATTGGGCGCGCCTGCTCGGTGCGCCGCTGGGCCGCGATGCCGACGGCGTGCCGCGCCTCGACGTGGCGCCGGTGCCGGTGCGCTTCGTGCCGGCCTCGGCCTTCGAGGGCGCTGGCGTCGATGCGCTGGTGCTCGCCGGCGCCGACGCCCGGGTCACCGCGCAGCGCGCCGCGGCGCACGGGCTGCCGGTGGAAGGCGACGGTTCGTGGATCGCCGCGGGCCTGCGCGTGCGGCATTCCCGGCGCTGAGCCCCGAAACAGCAAAGTGCAATCGGCCGCCAGCCCGCCCCGGATGGGCGCTGGCGCCAAACTCGTCACATCCGTGACGACCTCTGCTCAGGCGAACGACCTGCCTTCCGCCACCAGCTTCTGGATCAGCGGTGCCGGCTGCCAGAATGCCGCATCGTCGCGCGGGTTCTTGGCAAAGCGCTTCATCGTCTCGGCCACGTTGTACAGGCCCACCTGGCTGGCGTAGTGCATCGGCCCGCCGCGGTGCATCGGGAAACCGTAGCCCGTGAGGTACACCATGTCGATGTCGCCGGACTTGCTGGCGATGCCGTCCTCCAGGATGTGCGCGCCTTCGTTGACGAGGGCATACACCAGGCGCTGCACGATCTCCTCGTCGCTGATCTTGCGTGGGGTGATGCCCAGCTCCTTGCGGTGGTCCTCGATCATCTTGTTGACCAGCTCGCTCGGGATCGCGTCGCGCTTGCCCGCCTGGTAGTCGTACCACCCTGCCCCGGTCTTCTGGCCGAAGCGGCCCAGCTCGCACAGCTTGTCGGCCGT
>NZ_QPIB01000011.1 GCF_003671765.1 Xenophilus sp. E41
GGCCCCCGGAAAAACACAAAACAAGGACAAGGCTGCGCAGCAGCCTTGTTGACCCTGGTCCCCTCTGTGTGCGCCGAGGAGCGCAGCGGCTGGCGGATCAGGGCTCGCGATTGTTTGAGCGAAGCGAGTTCGAGCGAGACCCCGCCAGCTGCGAGCACCGCAGGTTGCCCGCAGCGAAGCGGAGGGACGCAGACAGTGGGGTCGCCTTTTCTTTGCCTACTTTCTTTTGGCGAAGCAAAAGAAAGTAGGTCGCCCGCCGGGGCGAAATCCCGGCCCCTGCATCTCAACCCTGAGCAAGGCCAAGCCCAGCCATAAAAAAAGGCCGCTGCCCCCAACAGGAGCAACGGCCCGCGCAACAGAAACCGAGCGAAAGAATCAGTCGGCGTACACCCCCGCCGCCTTGATCACCGGCCCGAAGCGCGCCACCTCCGCCTGCACGAACTTCTTGTGTTCCGCCGGCTCGACACGCTTGTCGTTGATCACCACCGCACCCAGCGCCTCTTCGCGCTTGATGAAGTCCGGGTCCTTCAACGCGACCTTGAGCGCGTCGTTGATCTTCTTGAGCACCGGCGCCGGCGTGCCCTTGGGCGCGTACAGGCCGTGCCAGATCGTGACCTGGAAGTTCTTCAGGCCCGACTCGTCCAGGGTCGGGATGTTCTTCAGCGCGGGCGTGGTCAGGCGCTTGGCCGTGGTCACGCCGTAGGCCTTCACCTTGCCGGCCTCGATCTGGCTGGTGGTGTTCGTGGTCTGGTCGCACAGCAGGTCGATCTGGCCGCCCATCAGGTCGGCGATGGCCGGTGCGGTGCCCTTGTACGGCACCGTGGTCATCTCGGCCTTGAGCTCGCTCTGGAAGAGCAGGCCGCACAGGTGCGACGCGGAGCCGATGCCGGCGTTGCCCAGGTTCACCTTGCCGCCGGCCTTGCTGATCCAGTCGCGCAGTTCCTTGAAGTTCTTCGCTTCCAGCTGCGGCTTGCCGATGAGCGTCATCGGCACGTCGTTGATCATGCCCAGGTACTCGAAGTCGGTTTCCCAGTTGTAGGGCAGCTTGCGGTACAGCACCGGCGTGGTGGCCATGCCCACGTGGGTGAGCAGCAGGGTGTAGCCGTCGTTCTTCGCGCGGGCCACCTTGGCGTTGCCGATCGTGCTGCCGGCACCGGCGGTGTTGTCGACGATCACCGTCGTGCCCAGGGGCTTCTGCAGGGCCTCGGCCAGATCGCGCGCGACCTTGTCGGTCGGGCCGCCGGCGGCGAAGGGCACCACCAGGGTGACGGGTTTGCCCGCCGGGAAATCCTGGGCTTGGACGCCGGTGGCGGCAACGGCGATCGCCGCGAGGGCGAACAGTTTCTTCATGGTCTCTCCGCTAGTGCAGGTCGTGGTGAAAGGCCCCCGGCCAGCCGCCGGATGGGGCCCGGCCTCGAGGGGTGGCCTCTGGCACCGGAACAGCCCGGCGGCCAAAAAGGGTGCGCGATCTTATCGGCTGACCGACTGCCGACCCATAGCGGATTGCCCTGAGAGGCTTGTGCGAGTGGAGAAAGGCCGTCGATCGTCGGTCTGCCCGTCGCCCGCCATGCGGCGCCGGACGACAGTCCCCGCTCACTCGGGAAAGCACAGTACGTGCACACGGCGCAGTCCAGGCCGCCCCGCCTGTTGCAACTGCGCTGCATTCCCTCACGCAAGACCAGGATTTGACATGGCCAAGACCCCCGCTTCCGCCCCCCGCAAGACGCGCACCGACTCCCTCCCCGAGCGCCACCGCGCCGCCCAGCGCCGCCAGAAGTCGCGCGAGGCGCAGGCTCCGAAGACGCCCGCCTCGGGCGGTGCGGTGCAGGTGTCGGGACGGCGCCAGCCCGAAACGCTGCCGGGCGAGCAGCTCGCCAAGCCCGGGCGCGAAAAGGACATGGGCCTGCGACCGCGCTTCACCGCGCCCGGCTACGTCGGCAGCGGCAAGCTCGCCGGCATGGCGGCCATCGTCACCGGGGGCGACTCCGGCATCGGCCGCGCCGTGGCCGTGCTGTTCGCGCGCGAAGGCGCCGACGTGGCCATCGTCTACCTCAGCGAGACGGCCGACGCGGAAGAAACGCGGGCGCACGTCGAGGCCGAGGGCCGGCGCTGCCTGCTCATCAAGGGCGACGTGCGCAAGCGCGCCTTCTGCGAGAAGGCGGTGCAGCAGACGGTGAAGGCCTTCGGCCGGCTCGACATCCTGGTGAACAACGCCGCCTTCCAGCTGCATGCCGACCGGCTGGAGGACATCGACGACGAGCGCATCGATCTCACGCTGCAGACCAACATCGGCGGCTACCTGCGCATGGCGCGCGCGGCACTGCCGCACATGCAGGCCGGCGCCTCGATCATCAACACGGGCTCGCGCACCGGGCTGCAGGGGAGCAAGAACCTGATCGATTACTCGGCCACCAAGGGCGCGATCCACGCCTTCACCAAGGCGCTGGCGCTGAACGTGATCGACCGCGGCATCCGCGTCAACGCGGTGGCGCCCGGACCGGTGTGGACGCCGCTGAACCCGGCCGACAAGAAGCCGGCCGACGTGCGCAAGTTCGGCAAGGAAACCGACTTCAAGCGGGTGGCGCAGCCCGAGGAGCTGTCGCCCGCCTACGTGTTCCTGGCCTCGCCGGTGTGCGCCGGCTACATCACCGGCATCGTGCTGCCGGTAACGGGGAGCGTGGCGGCGATCTGACCGGCATGACGGGTGCGCCGGGGCTGGCACGGCTCGCGCTACAGTGCCGCCGCCAACATTCCCCACGCACCACCATGAGCCCCAGCCCCGCCCCCGCACGCGACATCTACACCGAACCCCAGGACGTCGACTACAACACGCTTGCCAACCTCGGCCCGCTCACCGGCATGGCGGGCATCTGGCAGGGCGAGCGCGGGCTGGACGTGAAGCCCAAGGCGCAGGGGCCGAAGAAGCAGGCCTACGTGGAACGCATCGAGCTGCAGCCGATAGACCCGACGACCAACGGCCCGCAGCTGCTCTACGGCCTGCGCTACCACACGCACATCACCAAGCCCGACCAGGTCAAGACCTACCACGAGCAGGTCGGCTTCTGGCTCTGGGAGCCGGCCACGTCCACGGTGATCCACACCCTCACCATCCCGCGCGCGCAGATCGCGATGGCGGCCGGTGTGGTCGCGCCGGATGCGAAACGCTTCGAGCTGGTCGCCACCCAGGGCGCAGACACCTACGGCATCTGCTCGGCCGCTTTCCTGCACGAGGCCTTCCGCACCACTGAATTCCGCATCACCGTGACCATCAACGACGACGGCACCTGGGGCTACGAGGAGGACACGGTGATGCAGATCCTGGGGCAGGCCGAGCCCTTCCACCACACCGACCGCAACCTGCTGCGCAAGGTGGCCGAGCCGACGCCCAACCCGCTGGCCCGCGGCTGAGTCGAATTGCTACTGAATCGATAGCTGCTTGCGCCCGTCCCGCGGGCGCTGCAGGCCGATTCGGCTCGAAACCCCAAGGCGCTCAGCGCCCCATCACCAGGTCGTCCAGCTCGCGGTAGTCGGGCAGCGTGGTGTCGATGGCACGGCCGGCGCGCAGCACGGTGCGGTCGAACTGGTGGCGCGCCAGCATCTCCGAGTAACTGCGCGCGCGCAGCACCATCAGGTCGGCCGGCGTGCCCACGCGCAACACGCCGCGTTCGGGCAGGCCCATGATGGCGGCGGGCGTCGCGCTCGCCGCGCGGATCCAGTCGCCGAAGGGATGGTCCAGGTGCAGGATCTTCACGGCCTGGGTGTAGGTGTCCAGCATGTCGTGGTCGCCATAGGCGTAGAAGGGGTCGCGGCAGTTGTCGCCCGCCACGGCCACCTGCACGCCGCGCGCCTTCAACTCGTGCAGCACCGTCACGCCGCGCCAGCGTGGCGTGCGCGTGGCGTCGGTGCTGCGGTCCTGCAGGTACATGTTGACCGTGGGCAGGCTCACGATCGCGATGCCGGCCTCGCGGCAGGCGGCGATCGTTTCCTCGATGAACTCGTCGGTCTGCAGCGCCAGCGAGGTGCAGTGGCCGCAGAGGATGCGCCCCTTGAATCCCTGCGCGATGGCGGTGCGGGCCACGCGGATCAGCGAGCGCGCCCGCGGGTCGGTCGACTCGTCCACGTGCAGGTCGACGTCCAGCCCGCGCTCGGTGGCGAGCTGGAACACCCGCGCCAGCGCATCGTCCAGGTCGGGTGGCATCGGGTCGCCGGGGAAGCGCTGCGACTTGGTCACGCAGCCGAGCTTGCCGCCGCTTTCCGCCACGATGTCGGCCAGCTGCACGCCCTCGTCGCCCAGGAAGATGTCCAGCGGCGCGATGGAGGACACCTGCAGGTCGATGCGTCCGGCCCAGTGCGCGCGCATCTCGCGGAAGACGGGGAAGGAGATCGACGCCTGTGGCGCCAGTGAGTCCAGGTGCGTCCGGATCGCCACCACGCCCTTGGCGTACGCGGTGCGCAGCGCGAAGTCCATGCGGCGGCGCACGTCCTCGGCGTGCCAGTTCGCGGTGCGGTCGCGCTGCGTGGCGGCCGCAGCGCCCGCGCCGTCGCCGGTGGCATTGGCCTGCCGCGGCCAGATGTGGCCCTTGTCGAGGTGCGTGTGCACGTCGACGAAGCCGGGCAGCACCAGCGAGGCGTCGAGGTCGGGGCCGCTGTCGGTCGCGAAACGGCCGCCCGGCGCGATGGCCTCGACGCGGCCGTCGGAGATCTGCAGGTCGACGGCCACCAGGTCGCCGTCGCCCGCGGGCACCAGCGCGCCGGCGTCGGGGCTGTCGATCAGGCAGCGCGGCGCACGGGCGTTGCGCAGGACGTAGCGGCCGCTGTCGGGCGGGGCGAAGAAGGCGTGGGTCATCGGCGGTGTGCTTCGGGGAACTCAGGCCGTCTTGCGGCCGAGGAACTGCAGGGTGTAGACCTGCTTCACGTCCAGGCCGGGCGCCTGTGCGCCGGCGGCCACCATCGCATCGTAGAAGTTCTTCCAGCGCGCCTCGCTCATGGTGCCGATGCCCTTGGCCTTGGTCTCCGCGGTCTCGACGATGTTGTACTTCTTCATCGCGTCGATCGCGTACGCGATGGTGTCGCTGGCCATCTGCGGGTTGTGCTTCTGGATCATGGCGTTGGCCGCCGAGGCGTCGCCGTTGAGGTAGCTCGACCAGCCCTTGGCCGTGGCGTCGACGAAATGCTGCACCAACTCGGGCTTGTCCTTGACCAGCTTGGGGCTCGCGATGGTCACGTTGGCGTAGTTGTCGAAGCCCTGGTCGGCCAGCAGGTGCACCACCGGCTCGACGCCCGACTTGCGGGCGTTGAAGGGCTCGCTGGTGAGGTAGCCCTGCACCGTGACCTGCTTGTCGACCAGCCACGGCGCGAGGCTGAAGGCGTAGGGGCGCAGTTGGTCGTCGGTCATGCCGTACTTGGCCTTGAGCCACAGCCAGTAGGTCTGGCGCCCGGTGGTCGCGACCATCAGCGGCTTGCCCTTGAGCGCGGCCAAGGTGTCGTTGCCGGTGCCGGGGTGCGACATCAGCACGCGCGGGTCCTTCTGGAAGAAGGACGCCACGGCGATCGCGGGCAGCTTGTCCTGCGCGAAGGCGAAGGCGCGGAAGCTGTCGGCATCGGCGAAATCGCAGGTGCCGGCCAGGAAGAGCTGCACCACGTTGACCTGCGGGCCACCGGGGCGGATCTCGACGTCCAGGCCGTGCTCCTTGTAGATGCCGGTGGCCAGCGCCTGGTACAGGCCGCCGTGCTCGGCCTGGGCCAGCCAGCCGGTCTGCACGCTGACCTTGGTGAGGCCCTGTGCCGTGGCACGCGGCAGGAAGGCGGGCAGGTGCGAGACGACGGCGGCACCGCCGAGGGCGGCGAGGGCCTTGCGGCGGTTGAGGGCGGGGCGGCGGGGTGCGGAGACGTCGGTCATGGCGGGGTCCTTTCGGTGGCGGGTCAGGCGGTGGCTTCGGTCGTGTCGCGGGTGCCGGCGTCGCGGAAGCGCCAGCCGGCGCTGGGCAGGTCGCCGCCGGTGCTTTCCTTCGGCGCCGCGGCGTCGAAGCGCAGCTTGCCGGGGTTCATCAGGCCGTGCGGGTCCATCGCGTGCTTGAAGGCGGCGTCCTCGCCATCGACGGACTTCATGCCGCCTTCCTTGACCAGAAAGGTGTGGTTGTTCGCGACCATGGCGCCGTCCTCGGCCATGCCGCGCATGACCTCGGCCAGGTGCGCGTCGCCCTCGTAGCGGAAGAAGGGCGAGCCCTGGAAGCTCAGCCGCCCGTCGAAGCGCTTGGCTTCGAAATGCATGCCGGGAAGATGCGCGAAGCGGCGGTGGCTGCGGCGGATGGCGCCCACCAGGTCGGGGTCGAGGTACAGGCCGACGTTGCTGACGATCTCGGGATGCTCCCGGTTCACGTGCATGCGCGTGTGGCCCCAGGACATCTCGTACAGCGGGATGCGGTAGGGACCTCGGCCCTCGGGCGCCTCGGAGGTCACGGTGCCGCCGAACTCGCGCACCAGCGCGTGGAAGGACGCGAGGAAGGGCTCGGCCACCATCGCCAGCACCATGCCCTCGGTGCCCTCGGTGCCTTCGCGCCCGTAGGGGCGCAGCACGCGCATCATGCGCCAGATGGGCCCGCCGATCACCGACACCAGCTTCTTCTCGATGCCGTCGGCAGTCGCCAGCGCATGCGCGAACTCGACCGAGGTCATGAACCCGGGAAAGACGACGATCGCTTCGCGCCAGTCCCAGGCCGGCGCCAGCGGCATCTCCAGCTCGGTGATGATGCCGTTGCTGCCGTAGGCGTGGTGCACCAGGTTCACGCGGTCGCCGGTGAGCTGCACGGTGCGCGGCGTTTCCTCCACGCTCACCACCTCCAGGCCGAGGATGTTGCCGCGGTCGCGCAGGATGCCCCAGGCGCAACTGCCCACGCCCGCATGCCCGCCGCCGACGAAGCCGCCCAGCGTGGCGACCTTCTTGGTGGACGAGTGGATGCGCAGCTCCCAGCCGGTGGGCCGCGTGGCCTCGTCGATGGCCGCTAGCCGGGCGCCGGCCTCGGCGCGCACCCGGCCGGCGCCGGTGTGCAGCACCCGGTCCAGCCCGGTCATGTCGACCATCGCGCCGCCGGCCAGTGGAATGCCCTGGCCGAAGTTGCAGGTGCCGGCGCCGCGCATCACCAGCGGCATGCGGGTGCGTGCCGCGGCCGAGGCGATGCGCAACACGTCGGCCTTGTCGCGCGGCTGCACGATCAGGTCGGCGACGTGGCCGAGCGCGTCGTCCTTCATCACGGGGCTGAAGTTGGCCGTCATGTCGCGGCTCTTGCGACGGACGATGTCGGGGTCGGCGATGGCCGGGACGTCGCCCAGCGCGGCGAGAAAGGCAGCGGTGTCGTTCATGCGCAGGTTCTCCACAAGAGGGTTGTGGCGCCGTCGCTGCGGGGCGGTCGTCGTGCGCGGGGCGGCCCGGGAAGGCACCGCCGTGCACGAACCCTGGGCTCGTCACGTCGTCGGAGAGCGCGTTGCAAGGAGCATGCCTGTGCGTGAAAATGCACGCATCGGGGCGCTGTGTGCATTGGCATGGTGCTTGCGGCGCAGGCGACACTCGGGCGCATTCGGAGGCAGGAGGGGCCGCGATGGAGCTGGAAGACCACATCTTTTTCCTGTGCACCCAGGTGGTGTACCGGCGCGACCGCGCGATCGGCGACGCGCTCAAGCCGCTGGGACTGCTCAACACCGAGTGGCGCACGCTCGGCACGCTGCTGCGCAAGGGGCCGCTCACGATGCAGGAACTCGCGCAGTGGACGGCCTACGAGCGCACCCGCCTCACCCGCATGCTGCACAGCATGGAGGAGCGCGGCTGGGTCGAGCGCACCGGCTCCGACCAGGACGGGCGCTCCGTGGTGGTGCGTCTGGCCACCAAGGGGCGCAGGGTCTACGAGAAGGCCGAGGCGGCGGTGGATGCGCTCACCGAGGACATCCTGTCGGTGTGCTCGCCCACCGAGATCGCGCGTGTGCGCAAGTCGCTGCAGGCGCTGCGCGGACGCCTGATCGAGAACGGCTACTGACGCGCCCCCTCAGCCGACCCGCAGGAAGTGCCCGCGCGCCGCGCGCGTGATGGCCGCCACGCAGGGGTGGGTGATGCGCCGCTCGACCGAGATGGCGAAGAACTCCTCCTCGAGCTCCGGCGCGCGGCCGATCACCTCGACGCCGTATTGCGAGCAGGTTTCGTCTTCCAGCACCGCCGGCGACATGAACACGCCGCGGCCTTCGCCGCCGAAGGCCTTGAGCAGCGCCGCGTCGTCGAACTCGCCGATCAGCTGCGGCCGCAGGCTCTGCTCGGCCAGCCACACGTCCAGGCGCTGGCGCATGGCCGAGGCCGAGCCCTGCATCAGCATCGGCATGCCGTCCAGGCAGGCGGGAAATCCGCCCTGCAGCTCCCGCTTGAGCACGGGGGCCGCGAAGAAGGCCATGCCGGTGGTGCCCAGGGGGTGGTTGAAGGCCTTGACACTGGTCTGCCGGCCCATCGGTTCGTTGGCGATCACCAGGTCGAGCCGGTGGACCGACAGCTGGCCCAGCAGGTCGCGGAAATGCCCCTCGTGGCAGATCAGGTGCACCTGCTCGGCGATGCCGAGGGCAGGCTCCAGCAGACGGTAGGCGATGGCCTTGGGCACGGCATCGGCGATGCCGACGCGGAAGTTCAGGGTGCGGGCCTCGCCGCGCTTGCTGCCCACGGCCGCCTCCAGTTCGGCGCCCAGCGCGAAGATCTGGTCGGCGTAGACCAGCGCGGTCCGGCCCTCGGCCGTGAGTTCGACGTTGCGGCCGGTCTTGCGAAAGAGCTGGCAACCCAGCGATTCCTCCAGCAGCTTGATCTGGGCCGAGAGGGTCTGCGGGGTGATGTGCAACTGCTCGCCGGCGCGCACGATGCCGCCGGCCTTGGCGGCCGCCCAGAAATAGTGCAGATGCTTGTAGTTCATGGTGCTGCCAGCCTGTAGGCGAGGACCTCGCTCGCCGGCCAATCAGGGAAAACCCGCGAGGTCTCCACAGGGGAAAACGGGCCGAAGATCAATAAAAGCCGAATGGATGATGCCAAAAAAACGACTTTTATCGAAACATCACCGTCCCTACATTCCAACCCGAGGCTTTCTCTTTTGTCCGGCCCATTCGGCCGGAACTCGGACCGGTCCACGGTCTCTCAAGGACTTCCATGAACCAGATACTGCCCACCTTCAACCCGTCCGGCACGCTTTCCAGCGGCGCCGAGCGCAACCGCGTGCTGCGCAACACCTACTGGCTGCTCGCGCTGTCCATGATCCCGACCGTTCTGGGCGCGTGGATCGGCGTGGAGACAGGCATCGCACGTGCCATGTCGCCGGGCATCGGCCTGGTGGTCTTCCTGGCGGGCGCCTTCGGCTTCATGTTCGCGATCGAGAAGACGAAGAACTCCGCCGCCGGCGTGCCGGTGCTGCTGGCCTTCACCTTCTTCATGGGCGTGATGCTCTCGCGCCTGGTCGGCACCGTGCTCGGCATGGCCAACGGCGCCAGCCTGGTGATGACCGCCTTCGCCGGCACCGGCGCGGTGTTCCTCGGCATGGCGACGCTGTCCTCGGTGATCAAGCGCGACCTCTCGGCCATGGGCAAGTGGCTCTTCATCGGCGCCATCCTGCTGCTGGTGGCCGGCATCGCCAACTTCTTCATCCAGTCGGGCGCGCTCATGATCACCCTGTCGGTGATGGCCATCGGCATCTTCTCGGCCTTCATCCTGCACGACCTCAAGCGCGTGAAGGACGGCTACGAGGACAACTACATCAGCGCCACGCTCGGCGTGTACCTGAGCCTGTACAACGTCTTCCAGTCCATCCTCATGCTACTGGGCCTGGGTGGCGGTCGCGACGAATAACGGCTTGCTTCCACACTTCCCCTCCATCCACACGCAGACAACGACACAGGAGAACCCATGCGACTGAGTACCAAGGGCCGCCAGGCCGTCGTGGCCATGATCGACGTGGCGCTGCACCGCAAGTCGGGGCCGCTGTCGCTGGCGGTGCTGAGCCGCCGGCAGCGCATCTCGCTGTCGTACCTGGAGCAGATGTTCACCAACCTGCGCCGGCATGGCCTGGTCGCCTCGACCCGTGGGCCGGGCGGCGGCTACTCGCTGGCCCGTGCCGCCAAGGACATCACGGTGGCCGACATCCTGTACGCCGTCGATGCGCTCGAAACCACTGGCGTGCCGCCGCTGCCCGCGGGGCACCAGAGCGACGACCCCATGCGCTGCGCGGCGCCCGAGCTGTGGGCCTCGCTGAGCCAGAAGGTGGTGGAGTTCCTCGACTCGGTCAGTCTTCAGAAGCTGGTGGAAGACCAGGTGGCCGCCGGCGTGCAGCTGCATGCCGAAGCCGCCAAGCCGGTGAAGAAGCCGCTGCCGGGCCCCGTCAAACCGCTGCTGCCCAACGCCCCGAACTCGGTGTTCCAGCTCGGCCGCATGGTGTCGGCGGGCTGAGCGCCCTTGGCCCTGCGGCCGCGACAATCGGCCGCATGGACCCCGCCCAAGCGACCGACCACCGCCTCACCGAACTCGAGATCAAGGCCAGCTACACCGAGGACCTGCTCGAGCAGCTGAACCTCACCGTCTTCCGGCAACAGCAGCAGATCGATGGGTTGCTGCGCCAGTTGGCTGAACTGAAACAGCAATTGCCCGAAGCTGGGCCAGGCGGGCCGCGCAACTTGCGCGACGAACTCCCACCGCACTATTGAGAACGGCTGAGACGCGCTGGTGGCTACTTGTAGCTGCGCGCGTCCTCGATCACCTTGCCGTCGTTGGGCAGGCTGCCGACGGCGCCGACCGACACCTCGCCGCGCAACTTGGTCACCTCGCGGATGGCCTCGGCCACGCGCGCGGCCAGGCCTTCCGGCGCGTTCCCGTCGCATTCGAGCCGCAGCGTCATGCGGTCCTCCCCCGTCTCGCCCTCGACCACCAGGCGCGCCTTGCGCACTTCGGGGAAGCGCCGTGCGATCTCGGCCACCTGCGATGGGTGGACGAACATGCCGCGCACCTTGGCGGTCTGGTCGGCGCGACCCATCCAGCCCTTGATACGCGTGTTGGTGCGCCCCGTGGGGCAGGCGCCCGGCAGCACGGCCGAAAGGTCGCCGGTGCCGAAGCGGATCAGCGGGTAGTCGGGGTTGAGCGTCGTGACCACGATCTCGCCGACCTCGCCCTCGGGCACCGGGTCGCCCGTGCCGGGACGCACGATCTCGACGATCACGCCCTCGTCGAGCACCAGGCCCTCGCGCGCCGCCGTCTCGTAGGCGATCAGCCCCAGGTCGGCCGTGGCATAGCACTGCGTGCCCTGCACGCCCAGGCCGGCGATGGCATCGCGCAGGCTGGGCGGGAAGGCCTCGCCCGAGACCAGCGCCTTGGTCATCGATCGCAAGGGCGTGCCGCGCTCGGCCGCCTTCTCCAACAGGATCTTCAGGAAGCTCGGCGTGCCGGCATAGCCCTCGGGCCGCAGGTCGGCGATGGCATCGATCTGCTGCTCGGTCTGCCCCGTGCCGCCGGCGAAGACGGTGCAGCCGAGCGCATGCGCGCCCGTCTCCATGATCGAGCCGGCGGGCGTCATGTGGTAGCTGAAGCTGTTGTGGATCAGCTCGCCGGCGCGAAAGCCGGCCGCGAACAGGGCACGCGCGGTGCGCCAGTAGTCGCGCGCCGTGCCTTCGGGTTCGTAGATGGGGCCGGGGCTGGCGAACACGCGAGGCATGCGCGCGCCGCGCGCGATGGCCGCGAAGCCGCCGAAGGCATCGCTCGCGCGCCGCGCCTGCTGCAAGGCCAGCAGCTCGGACTTGCGCGTGACCGGCAGCGCCGCCAGCGCGGCGCGGCTGGAGACCTCCGCCGGCTTCACGTCGGCGAGGAGGGTGGCGAAGGCCGGGGCCGCCGTCTGTGCCTGCAGGACCTGCCGGGGCAATGCCGCGAGCAGGTCGCGTTCACGCTCGGCGGGGTCGCGGGTCTCGAGTGCGTCGTAGAAATCCGTCATGCCAGCCACCTCTTGCGCCGCTTGTAGCTCTTCACGTCCCTGAAACTCTTGCGGTCCGCGCCGCCGACGCCGAGGTAGAACTCCTTGACATCCTCGTTCTCGCGCAGGCTGGCCGCCGGTCCGTCCATCACGATGCGGCCACTCTCGAGGATGTAGCCGTAGTCGGCGAAGCGCAGCGCCATGTTGGTGTTCTGCTCGGCCAGCAGGAAGGTCACGCGTTCCTTGGCGTTGAGGTCCTTCACGATCGCGAAGACCTCCTCGACGATCTGCGGCGCCAGGCCCATCGAGGGCTCGTCGAGCAGCACCATGTTGGGGTTCGCCATCAGCGCGCGCCCGATGGCACACATCTGCTGCTCGCCGCCCGAGGTGTAGGCCGCCTGGCTGGTGCGGCGCGTCTTCAGGCGCGGGAAGTACGCGTAGACCTTCTCCAGCGTCTCGGCCACTGCGGCCTTGCCGTCGGTGCGCGTGTAGGCGCCGGTCATGAGGTTCTCTTCGATGGTGAGGTGGGCGAAGCAGTGACGCCCTTCCATCACCTGCACCAGCCCGCGCTTGACCAGTTCGGCTGGCGTCAGCGCCTCGATGCGCTCGCCACGCAGCGTGATGCTGCCCTTGGTCACCGCGCCGCGCTCGCCGGCCAGCAGGTTCGACACCGCGCGCAGCGTGGTGGTCTTGCCCGCGCCGTTGCCGCCCAGCAGCGCCACGATGCCGCCCTCCGGCACCGTGAGCGACACGCCCTTGAGCACCAGGATCACGTGGTTGTAGATGACCTCGATGCCGTTGACGTCGAGAAGAATGTTGCCTTGGCTCATCGTTGTCCTTCGAGCATGTGGAAGCACACAGCGTCTGCTTCCACATGCCGCCTCGTCTGGAGGCAGGCCCCCCTCCCGCTCGGCGGGAGGGGCAGGGGAGGGTGCCAATGGGGGCGCCCCGCGCCTGCAGCCGCGCCGTTCAGGCGCGTCTGTCAGGCGCCGCAGTCAGCGGTGTCCCGACGGGTCAGCTTCTTCTCGGCCGCGTACTTGTCGCCTGCCGCCTTCACCATCGGCTTCATGATCGATTCGTCGGCCTGGTACCAGTCCGACATGCCGCCCCACTTGGCGCCGTCCCACGTGTGCACGCGCGCCCAGCTCGAGCCCATGTGGTCCTGACACGAGGTCGACAGCGGCCGCATCACGCCGGCGAAGCCCAGCGCGTCCAGCTTCTTCTGGTCGAGCGCCAGGTTCTCGAAGCCCCAGCGCACCTGCTCGCCGGTCATGACCTTGCCCTTGCCGAAGCGCTCCTGGGCACGCTTCACGGCTTCCACGCTCAGCATCTGGATGATCACGCCGCGGGTGTAGAGCACCGAGCCGACCTCGTCCTTCGGTCCCGTGCCCTGGCCCTTGTCGTGCACCTGCTTGAGGATGTCCTGGATCACCTTGGGCTCGGTGCCCGAGGTGTTGAGCGCCAGCGCGTTGTAGCCCTTGGCGTTGGCGCCCACGTCCTTCACGTCGGGCTCGGCGCCGGCCCACCACACGCCGTACATCTTCTCGCGGGGGTAGCCGGTGGCGACGGCTTCCTTGAGAGCGGTGGAGTTCATCACGCCCCAGCCCCACAGCAGCACGAAGTCGGGCCGCTGCTGGCGCACCTGCAGCCAAGCCGACTTCTGCTCCACCCCGGGTGCGGTGACGGGGATGAGCGACAGCTCGAAGCCGTGCAGCTTGGCGCGCTCCTGCAGCAGCGGGATCGGCTCCTTGCCGAAGGGCGAGTCGTGGTAGACGAGCGCGATCTTCTTGCCCTTGAGCTTGTCCAGCCCGCCTTCCTTCTTGCCGATGTGCTGGATCAGGATGTCGGCCGCGGTCCAGTAGCTGCCCATGAGCGGGAAGTTCCACTTGAACACGTTGCCGTCCTGCGAGGCCGCCAGGCCGTAGCCCAGCGTGATCAGCGGGATCTTGTCGGTGGGCACCTTGTCGGTCAGCGCGAAGGTGATGCCGGTGGCCTGCGGGTCGAACAGCGCGACGCCGGGGCGGCCCTTCAGGCGCTCGTAGCACTCCACGCCCTTGTCGGTGGCGTAGCCGGTCTCGCATTCCTCGAATGCAATCTTCACGCCGTTGATGCCGCCCTGGGAATTCACCAGCTTGATGTAGTCCTGCTTGCCGTTGGCCCAGGGCGTGCCGTTGGGCGCGTAGGGTCCGGTGCGGTACACCAGCAGCGGGAAGAACTGCTCCTTGGCCTGCGCGAAGGCCGTGCCGGCGGTGCCCGCCAGGGCCGCGACCGCGGCGACGGCCAGTGTGAGGGTTTTCAGCTTCAACATGGTTGTCTCCTAGTGGGTTGGCAAGAACACGGCGAAAGGACTGGATGGTGCGCGCAGCGCGCCGGATTCAGTAACACCGCGGAACCGGCTTTGCCGGGCCGCTGGTGTTGCCCCCTTGAGGGGGGATGCGAGCGACACGCAGTGCGCGAGAGTCGGGGGTGGGCATATCAATGTGGGAAGGGCCACAGGCGCAGCTTTTCCTTGGCCGTCGACCACAGCCGCGCGAGGCCGTGCGGTTCGACGATCAGGAAGAACACGATCAGCGCGCCGAAGATCATGAATTCGAGGTGCGAGGCCAGGGCGGTCGACATCGACACGCCGAACCAGCCCGGCAGCTGGTTGAGCAGGATCGGCAGCAGCACGATGAAGGCGGCGCCGAAGAAGCTGCCCATGATCGAGCCCAGCCCGCCGATGATCACCATGAAGAGCAGCTGGAAGGAGCGGTCGATGCTGAAGGCCGCCGGCTCCCACGCACCCAGGTGGACGAAACCCCACAGCGCGCCGGCCACGCCGACGATGAAGCTGCTCACCGCGAAGGCCGTGAGCTTGGCGTACACGGGACGGATGCCGATCACCGCCGCCGCCACGTCCATGTCGCGCATCGCCATCCACTCGCGGCCGATGGCGCTGCGCACCAGGTTCTTGGCCAGCAGCGCGAACACCACCACCAGCGTGAGGCACAGCAGGTACTTCTGCGCCGGCGACTCGACCGGCAGGCCGAACACGTTCAGGCCCGCCACGCTCACCGAGCCAGAGGTCGAGTTGTTGGTGAAGAACGGGATGCGCAGAAAGGCCCAGTCGACGAAGAACTGCGCCGCCAGCGTCGCCACCGCCAGGTACAGCCCCTTGATGCGCAGGCTGGGGATGCCGAAGAACACGCCCACCACGGTGGCGCACAGCCCGCCCAACAGCAACGAGAGGACGAGCGGCATGCCCTCGATGCGCACGTGGAAGTTGTAGGCCGCGTAGGCGCCCACCGCCATGAAGGCGCCGGTGCCCAGCGAGATCTGCCCGCAGTAGCCCACCAGGATGTTGAGCCCCAGCGCAGCGAGCGACAGGATCAGGAAGGGCACGAGGATGGCGCGCAGCCAGTATTCCGACGCGAAGGCCGGTACCACGGCGAAGGCCACCACCAGCAACGCGAGGATCGCGACCCGGTCCTGCACGATCGGAAAGATCTGCTGGTCGGCGCGGTAGGTGGACTTGAACTGCCCGTTTTCTCTGTAGAGCATGAAGAACGCCTAGAGGTTCGAATAAGAAGGCGGACCGCCGTACGCGAAGGGCGCGAAGACTTCGCGAAGGTCGCGAAAAATGCAGGCAAGAAACTTCAAGGTTTTCTTTCGCGCCTTTCGCGCCTTTCGCGCAACCTTCGCGTCCTTCGCGTACGGTTGTTCGCATTCCTTGCCGCGCATGCTCATACCCGGTCGATGATCTTTTCGCCGAAGAGGCCCTGCGGCCGCACCAGCAGGAACACCAGCGCCAGCACGTAGGCGAACCAGATCTCGATGCCGCCGCCGAGCATGGGGCCGAGGTAGATCTCCGACAGCTTCTCGCCCACGCCGATCAGCAGGCCGCCGATGATGGCGCCTGGCACCGAGGTGAGGCCGCCCAGGATCACCACGGGCAAGGCTTTCAGCGCCACCAGCGACAGGGAGAACTGCACGCCCAGCTTGGAGCCCCAGATGATCCCGGCCACCAGCGCCGCGAAGCCCGCCACCGACCACACGATGACCCAGATGCGGTTGAGCGGAATGCCGATGGACTGCGCGGCCTGGTGGTCGTCGGCCACTGCGCGCAGCGCCCGGCCCGTCGCCGTTTTCTGGAAGAAGAGCGCCAGCACCACCACCAGCGCGGCCGCGACCGCGGCAGCGATCAGGTCTTCCTTCGACACCAGCAGGCCGCCCTGGAAGGTGCCTTCCATGACCATCATCGGGTCCTTGGGCATGCCGACGTCGATCTTGTAGATGTCGTTGCCGAAGATCGTCTGGCCCAGCCCGTCCAGGAAGTACGCGATGCCCAGCGTGGCCATCAGCAGGGTGATGCCTTCCTGGTTCACCAACCTGGACAGGGCCAGCCGTTCGATGAGCCACGCCACCACCACCATCACCGCCATCGCCGCGACGAAGGCCAGCACGTTGGCCAGCAGCAGGCTCTCGAAGCCGAACCATTTCGGGAACCATTCCGAGAAGCGCGCCATCGCCAGCGCCGCGAACAGCACCATCGCGCCCTGCGCGAAGTTGAACACGCCGCTGGCCTTGTAGATGAGCACGAAGCCCAGCGCGATCAGCGAATACAGCATGCCCACCATCAGGCCGCCGAAGAGTGTCTCGAGAAAGAAGCCCATGGTCAGGAACACCCAACTTCCGTACGCGAAAGACGCGAAGGACGCGAAGATTGCGCGAAGGTCGCGAAAGGGAAAGATAAAAATTTCAAAGGAGTTCTTTCGCGTCCTTCGCGAAACCTTGGCGTCATTCGCGTACGGATGTCCGTCTTCATCTCAGTGCTCCGTCCCCAGGTAAGCCCGGATCACGTCCTCGTTGCTGCGCACCTCGTCGGGCGTGCCGTCGCCGATCTTCTTGCCGTAGTCGAGCACCACCACGCGGTCGCTGATGTCCATCACCACGCCCATGTCGTGCTCGATCAGCACGATGGTGGTGCCGAACTCGTCGTTCACGTCGAGGATGAAGCGGCTCATGTCCTGCTTCTCCTCCACGTTCATGCCGGCCATCGGTTCGTCCAGCAGCAGCACCTGCGGCTCCATGGCGAGTGCGCGGCCCAGGTCCACGCGCTTCTGCAGGCCATAGGGCAGGCGGCCGACGGGCGTCTTGCGGTACGCCTGGATCTCGAGGAAGTCGATGATGTGCTCGACGAACTCGCGCTGCTGCAGTTCCTCGCGCTCGGCCGGACCCCATCGGAAGGCCTGCGCCAGGATGCCGCTCTTCATCTTGAGGTTGCGCCCCGTCATGATGTTGTCGAGCACGCTCATGCCCTTGAACAAGGCGAGGTTCTGGAAGGTGCGGGCCACGCCCATCTCGGCCACCTGGCGCGAGTTCATGTGCTTGAAGGTCTGGCCGCGGAAGGTGATCTGGCCCTGCTGCGGCCAGTACACGCCGTTGATGCAGTTGAGCATCGAGCTCTTGCCTGCGCCGTTGGGCCCGATGATGGCGCGCACCTCGTGCTCGCGCACGTTGAAGCTGATGTCCGTGAGCGCCTTCACGCCGCCGAAGGACAGCGAGATGTTCTGCACGTCCAGGATGACGTCGCCGGTCTTTCTAGACATGGAGGTGTTCCAGAACTCGGACATCCGTGCGCGAAGGACGCAAAGGTTTCGCGAAGGTCGCGAAAGAACAGCCAGAAATTTCGATTTCCCTTTTTTGCGTCCTTCGCGTGACCTTCGCGTCCTTCGCGTATGGAGCTCCGTATTTCATGCCGCCGCCCTCACCGCCGGAAAGCGCTTGGCTTCCACGATCCTGAGGGTGGCGCTGACCTTGCCGGTGCGTCCGTCCTCGAACTTGACCTGCGTCTCGATGAACTGCTCGGCCTTGCCGCCATAGAGCGCATCGACCAGCACCGCATACTTGTCGGCGATGAAGCCGCGCCGCACCTTGCGCGTGCGGGTCAGCTCGTCGTCGTCGGGGTCGAGCTCCTTGTGCAGCACCAGGAAGCGCGCGATCTGCGTCTGGGCCATGCCTTCCTCGGCCGCGAGGTCGGCATTCACCTTCTCGATGCAGTCCTTGACCAGCTGCAGCACGTCCGGCTTGCCGGCCAGGTCGACGTAGCCGCCATAGGCCAGCCCGCGGCGCTCGGCCCAGTTGCCCACGGCTTCGTAGTCGATGTTGACGAAGGCGCAGACCTCGTCGCGGCCATGGCCGAAGCACACGGCCTCCTTGATCTGCGGGAAGAATTTGAGCTTGTTCTCGATGTAGTTGGGCGCGAACATCGCACCGCCCGCCAGGCGCCCGACGTCCTTGGCGCGGTCGATGATGCGCAGGTGGCCTTCCGCGTCGAGCACGCCCGCGTCGCCGGTGTGGAAGTAGCCTTCGGCATCGAGCACCTCGGCCGTGGCATCGGGGCGCTTGTAGTACTCCTTGAGCACCGACACGCCGCGCACCAGCACCTCGCCGTTGTCGGCGATCTTCAGTTCCATGCCCGGCGCCGCGGTGCCCACGCTCGTGAGCTTGACCTTGCCGTCCTGCTGCAGACACACGTAGGCGCAGGTCTCGGTCTGCCCATAGAACTGCTTGAGGTTGACGCCGATGGAGCGGTAGAAGCGGAACAGGTCGGGCCCGATGGCCGCGCCCGCCGTGTAGGCCACGCGGATGCGGCTCATGCCCAGCACGTTGCGCAGCGGCCCGTACACCAGCAGGTTGCCCAGCGCGTACATCGCCCGGTCGCCGAAGGACACGGGCACGCCGTTGAGGATGTCGGCGCCCACGCGCTGCGCCAGGGCCATGAACTTCGCGTACATCCAGCGCTTGGGCGCCGCGGCGTCCTCCATGCGGATCGAAACCGCCGTGAGCAATCCTTCGAAGGTGCGCGGCGGGCCGAAGTAGTAGCTCGGCCCGATCTCGCGCATGTCGTTCATCACCGTCTCGGCCGACTCGGGGCAGTTGAGCGTGAAGCCGCCCACCAGCCATTGCGCGACCGAGAAGAGGTGGTCGCCCACCCAGGCCATGGGCAGGTAGCTCATGATGTTGTCGCCCGGCCCGAGCCGGTCGGTCACCACGCCGCCGTGGCCCGCCGCGATGAAGCTCGCATGCGTCTGGCACACGCCCTTGGGGCGGCCGGTGGTGCCCGAGGTGTAGAGGATCACGCCCACGTCGCCGGGCTGGCCGGCGGCCACGCTGGCGTCGAAGACACCGGGATTCGAAGCGTCCCAGGCGCGGCCGAGCTCGCGCAACTGCTCGTAGCTCATCAGGCCGGGCTGGTCGTAGTTGCGCAGCCCGCGCGGGTCGTCGTACACGATGTGGCGGATGCGCGCCTGCCCGGCCTGGGCCTGCAGGTCGCGGCATTCGAGCAGCTTGTCGACCTGCTCCTGGTCCTCGACCACCACGAACTCCACCGCGGCATCGTCGAGCATGAACACCATCTCGGACGCGACCGCGTCCTGGTACAGCGGCACGGGCACGCCGCGCAGGCACTGCGCAGCGATCACGGCGAAGTACAGGTGCGGGCGGTTGGCGCCCACGATCGCCAGGTTGTGACCGACCGTGAAGCCCAGGCTCGCGAGCCCGCAGGCGATCTCGCGCACCTCGGTGGCGGCCTGCGCCCAGCGCCAGGTCTGCCAGATGCCCAGGTCCTTCTCGCGCACGGCCGGCGCGTCGGGCTGCTGCTTCGCATGGGCGAGCAGCAGGCGGGGAAAGGTGTCGGCGGCGATGTCCACGCGGCGAAATGTACGGGTGCGCTTTGACGTCAAGTTGTCGTTGTGACGACAATCCTAGGGACACCACTCTCCGGACTTTCCCGATGGCTGCACCGACTTCGCCTGCCGTGCGCGGCTCGATTCGCGACCGTGTGCGGGCGCCGACCGCGGAAGAGCTGGAGGCCATCCCCTGGCTGCCGCTGCTCACCGCCACCGAGCGGCGCAGGGCCGAGGCGGCGATCGTGGTGGGCGAGGCCGAGGTGGGCGACGTGGTGTGCCGCATCGGCCGCGCGCCGACCTACTGGTTCGGCGTGATCGAAGGCCTGCTCAAGATGAGCAACGACAACGCCGACGGCAGCTCGGTCACGCACAGCGGGCTGTCGGCCGGCGGCTGGTTCGGCGAGGGCACGGCCATGAAGCGCGAGCCCTACCGCTACAGCATCACCGCGCTGCGGCGCAGCGTGGTCGCGGGCCTGCCGCTCGACTCGTTTCACTGGCTGCTCGACCATTCGATCGGCTTCAACCGCTTCGTGATGAACCAGCTCAACGAACGCCTGGGGCAGTTCATCGCCGCGCTGGAGATCGACCGCCTCAACAACCCCGATGCGCGCGTGGCCCGCAGTCTGGCGGCGCTGTTCAACCCGGTGCTGTTCCCGCGCGTGGGCGAGGTGCTGCGCATCACGCAGCAGGAACTGGCCTACCTCGTGGGCCTGTCGCGCCAGCGGGTGAACGAAGCGCTGTCGCGCCTGCAGGCCGAAGGCGTGATCCGCATCGAGTACGGCGGCCTGCGGGTGCTCGACCTGCAGGCGCTGCGCCAGGGTGGCTTTCGCCCGCGCTCGCGCGCCTGAACACGGCACCGGGCGCACTGCCACATGCGCTCGGGATAATCCGCCGCGCTGTCACTCCACCTTTTCGAATGAGTTCCTCCCGCATCCTCGTCCTCAGCGTCAGCGCCGGCAACGGCCACGTGCGCGCTGCCCAGGCGCTCGTCGCCACCGCCGAACAGCAATGGCCCGACTGCAGCGCGGTGCATGTCGACGCCATGGCCCATGTGGCGCCGGGCTTTCGCAAGGTCTACACCGACTGGTACATCCAGCTCGTGAACCGGGCGCCGGAGGTGTGGTCCTACCTGCACCAGAAGAGCGACAGCACGCCGCACACCGCGACCTCGCAGCGCCTGCGCCGCGGCATCGAACGCCTGAGCACCACGGCGCTGCTGCGCGAGATCCACCGGCAGAGGCCCGACGCCATCGTCTGCACGCACTTCCTGCCGGCCGAACTGCTCATGCGGGAGCAGAACCGCGGCCGCATCGGCTGCCCGGTGTGGCTGCAGGTGACCGACTTCGACCTGCACAACATGTGGATCGTCCCCGGCATGGCGGGCTACTTCGCCGCCACCGAGGAGGTGGCCTTCCGCATGCGCGCGCGCGGATTGCCGGCCGACAGGGTGCACGTGACCGGCATCCCGGTGATGCCGGCCTTCTCGCAGCCCGATGCGCCGGCGCTGGCGCGCGATGCCTGCGTGTCGGCCCTCGGCCTGGACCCGGCGCGGCGCGTGCTGCTCATGGTCTCGGGCGGTGCCGGCGTGGGCGACCTGCCGAGCATGGTGCGCCGCGTGCTGGCGCTGCAGGGCGCCGACTTCCAGGTGATCGCCGTCGCCGGCCGCAATGCGGCGGCCCATGCGGCCTTGCAGGAGCTGGAGCGTGCGCACCCCGGGCGGCTGCGCGCCATCGGCTTCACCGGCGAGATGGAGAAGCTCATGGCCGCCGCCGACCTGGTCGTCACCAAGCCCGGCGGCCTCACGATCTCGGAATGCCTGGCGCTGGGCCGGCCGATGCTGCTCGCCTCGCCCATCCCCGGCCAGGAGGAACACAACGCCGGCTACCTGATGGAGGAGGGCGCCGCCTGGCTGGCCTACGACGCCATCGGGCTCGAGTACAAGGTCGCGCGCCTGATGGCGGCGCCCACCAGGGTCGAGGCCATGGCGGCGCGCAGCCGGGCCCTCGGGCGGCCCCAGGCGGCCCGCGACGTGCTCGGCCGCGTGCGGGGCGCGACCGGCGAGGCGGGCGCATGAGCGGCCGCAGCCCGGGCACCGCCGACTGGCCACGCACGGTGATGTACTTCGCCTGGGTCCTGCTCATGGCCTTCTTCTTCGCCAACGCCGAGATCCAGATCGAAGGCGGCGCCGGCTGGGCCAGCTCGCTGCCCACCTGGCGCATTGAGAAGCACTGGGCACTCGACATCTTCTGGGGCGGCCGGGCGATGACCGGTTACCACGCCTGGGTCTTCAGCTTCATGGCGCTGGTGTTCTTCGCGCCCCTGGCCTTCAACGGCCGCTGGCGCTGGAGCGACGTGGCACTGGCGCTGGGCGGCTTGTCGGCCTTCTGGGTAGTCGAGGACTTCCTCTGGTTCGTCATCAACCCGGCCTACGGCGTCGCCCGCTTCGATCCCGTGCACGTGCCCTGGCATCCGCGCTGGGTGATGGGATTGCCGCTGGATTACTGGTGGGGCGGCATCGGCGCGGTGGCGCTGGGCTGGCTGCATCACCGATTGAGGGCGCGCGAACGGCCCTGAAGCTGGCAAATTGGTTGCCTGACAGGGGGTTACATGCCCCTTCTCAGGCAACTTCCGCCAAGAGCCCTTGCTCACGTCGGAGTTTGTAACGAATTCAGACAAACTTAATACAAAGGTGAACAATTGTGGCCATTGGAACCCGCCCCATGGACTACGTTGAATTCGCCCTGACCGTGATCGAAGCCGAGGAAGGCCAGTTCCACTGGGTCCTGATGGAGCCGGTGGACGCCGAAATCGACGACGAACTGCGCTACCGCCCGGTGGACAGTTCCCCCCAGCCCTACCCGACCTACGCCGAGGCGCTGCTCTACGGGAGCGCGGCGATGCGCACGCGCCAGGGCCACCTGCGCGAGGTGCTGCTCCAGCGCCAGCAGCAGCAGCAGACCGCCTTCCGGCCGTCGGCAATGGCGGCCTGATCGGCTTCAGTCTGCGAGCCCGAGCGCCCGGCGCAGCAGCGTCAGCCGCTCGTTGGCAGGGCTTGCGCGGTAGATCAGACCGACTGGGCCGGCCGGGATCGGCGGCTGCACACGCACCCTGCGCACGCCCGGCACCGCCGCCGCGTCCAGCGTCGCGCGTGGTACCGCGCTGAAGCCCAGCCCTGCCGAGACCAGCCGGAGGTTCGTGACCGGGCTGGTCGATTCGATCACCGGCGCCGGCGGCATGACGCCCTCGCGCCGGAACACCTCTTCCATCATCCGCTGCACCATCGAGACGCGGGCCGGCATGATCCAGCGTTCCCGGGCCAATTGCGCCCAGCCCACGCGGCGCGCGCGTGCCAGTGGGTGCTCGGCCGGTGCGATCACGTCGAACTCGGCGTCGAACAGTTTGTCGTGCCGCAGGTCGCGCGCGGCGACGCCGGCCGGCAGGTCTGCGGGAAAGCTGGTCAGCAGCGCGTCCAGCCGGCCGTCCATCAGCGCCTGCAGCAGCATCGGCACGCGCTCCTCCATGAGCTGCACACGCAACCGGGGCTCCAGGCGTGCGAGCCGCGCCATCGTCTGCGGAAAGTAGCCCTGCGCGACGAAGGGCGGCGCGCCGATGCGCAGCAGCGTGAACGCCGGTTCGACCGAGGCCTCGGCTTGCAGGTGGGCCAGCTCGGCCATCAGGCGTGCCGCGCCCTGCACCACGAGCGCGCCCTGCGGTGTTGGCGTCAACCCCCGTGCGCCGCGCGTGAAAAGCTTGAAGCCGAAGGCCGACTCCACCTCGCCGAGCGCCTTGCTCAGCGCCGGCTGGGTGAGGTGCAGGACGGCAGCGGCCGCACGCAGGCTGCCACCGCGATCCAGCGCGACGAGCAACTGCAGGTGCCTGAAGCGCAGCCGGCCCAGAAGGCGACGCAAGGCTGCCGGCGCGGAGTCCTCCGATGCCGACGGGCGATCACTGAAGGTTTTCATAGCTTGAAAACATATCACTCGTGGATATCGCCCGTCTTTCCTATGCTGGCGCGACAACAACCACCGCGACTGGAGACATGCCCATGGATCGGCGTTCCTTCTGCCTGGCCACCGTGGCATCAGCCACGCTGCCCGCCCGCGCAGCCGCCTACCCCGACAAGCCGGTGCGCGTGATCTCGGCCTATGCGGCCGGTGGCGGGCCCGATGTGCAGCTGCGCCAGGCCGGCCCTGCGCTCGGCGCAGCGCTCGGCCAGCCGATCGTCGTGGAGAACAAGGTCGGCGCCGCCGGCGTGCTGGCCGCGCAATACGTCGCGCAGCAACCGCCCGACGGCTACACGCTGCTCATGGGCTCCAACACGCACCTCATCCAGAAGGTCCTCCAGCCCTCGTTGAAGTTCGACCCCATCGCCGACTTCGCACCCATCGGCAACCTGGCCGCGTCGCCCACGGTGCTGGTGGTCAGCGCCGAGTCGCCCTGGAGGAGCGTGGCCGAACTGGTGGCCGCGATGAAAGCCCGTCCCGGGGCGGCCAACTACAGCTCGGGCGGCCTCGGCACGTCGGCGCACTTGGCCGGCGCGACGCTGGTGTCACTGGCCGGGCTCAAGGTCACGCACATCCCGCTGAAGGGGTCTGTGGAAATCCCGCTGTCGCTCCTGCGTGGCGACACCCAGTTCGCCTTCCCGGTCGCCGGCACCGGGGTGCCGCAGGTGACGGCCGGGAAGCTGCGTGCACTGGCCGTCACCAGCCGCAGGCGCCTGCCGCAACTGCCCGAGGTACCGACCCTGCAGGAGGCGCTGGGCGGCAACGAACTGGCGGTGCAGGAATCGTGGTTCGGCCTCTGGGCGCCGGCGGGCACGCCCTCGTCGGTGCGAGACAGCGTGTTCTCCGCCCTGCGCAAGGCCGTCGCCGACCCGGGCGTGAGGAGCGCCTTCGAAGCCGCAGGCAACGAGGCGACCACGCTGGGCGACTCGCCCCAGGCGTTCTCCGACTTCGTCAGAAGCGAGCAGCGCAAGTGGGCCGAGATCATCCGGCTCACCGGCGTGACCATCAACACCTGACCCCCCCTGTCCACCGAACCGAACAAGGAACTGCTGCCCATGTCCAGACCGCTGGAAGGTATTCGCGTCATCGACTTCTCGCATGTGATCGCGGGGCCCATGGCATCCCTCTACCTGGCGCAATTGGGCGCCACGGTTGTGAAGGTCGAGCCGCCCGGCGCCGGCGAAGTGATGCGCGCCAGCCGCACCCGAGGCGACGGCCCGGCGTGCGGCGACACGCCGGCCGGCTTCGCGGCGCTCAATGCCGGCAAGCAATCGCTGGCCGTCGACATCCGGACCCCCGAGGGCGCCGCGATCGTGCGCGATCTGGCGCGCGAGGCCGACGTCTTCATCGAGAACTTCCGTCCAGGGGTGGTGGCGCGCCACGGACTGGACCGCGCGGCGATCCAGTCCGTGCGGCCGGACATCGTCTACTGTTCCATCTCCGGCTACGGTCAGTCGGGCGAGTGGGCCACCCGTGGTGCCTACGACCATGTGGTGCAGGCGCTGACCGGCATGATGCTGATGTCCGGCGAGAGCGCCGACGCGCCCCCGCTGAAGGTCGGCTTTCCGGTCATCGACGTGGCGGTGGGCATGCTGGCGGCCCTGGCCGTGACGGCGGCGCTGAGGCGGCGCGATCAGACCGGCGAGGGCCAATACGTGGACGCGTCGATGGTCCAGGCCTCGTTGATGCTCATGTACCCCAACGCGAGCACCTACCTCACGCACGGCATCGAGCCGCAGCGCGTCGGCAACCGCGGTTACACCGGCAGCCCCACGGCCGACACCTACCGCTGCGCAGACGGCTGGCTGGCCACAGCCGCGAACACCCCCGCCCAGTTCCGCGCGCTGGCACGCGTCCTTGGGCTCGAGGCGCTGTGCGAGGACGCGCAAGCCATCGACCTCGATGCCTTCCGCGCCCCCGGCGGCGGCTTCGTGATTGCGCGCGACCTGCCGCGGCTACAGCAGACTTTCCGTGATGCCTTCGCGCGGCGCTCCGCCACCGAAATGGAGGCGCAACTCAACGCCGTCGGCGTGCCGGCTGCGAGGGTGCGCCGTCTGGGCGAGTTCCTGGACGAGGCGCAGGCCACGGGCACGCTCGTTCCTGCCGCCTATGCGCAGGGCGACGCCCATGTGCGCACGCCGGGCCTGGGCTTTCGCTACAGTGAGGACGGTGCCTGGCCGAGCCGCGGCGCGCCGTCGGTGGGCCACCACACGCAGGCCGTTCTGACCGAACTCGGAATGCAGGCATCGCAGATCGAGGCGCTGCGTGCGGCCGGCGCCGTCGGCTATCCCATCCCTTGAATCCTGGAGGCGAACCCATGTCCCGTGCCCTGCTGCTGACCCAGTCCGACGATCGCGCGACGCACGCGCAGGTCGTTGACCTCGAGCCGTCGCAATGGCCCGAAGCGGAGGTTCGCGTGGCCATCGCGCATTCGACGGTCAACTACAAGGATGCGCTCGCGGTCACCGGCAAGTCGCCGGTGGTGCGCAAGTTCCCCATGGTGCCCGGCATCGACTTTGCCGGCACGGTGGTCGACAGCGCGGATGAGCGTTTCAAGTCCGGCGACCGTGTACTGCTCAACGGCTGGGGCGTGGGCGAGACGCACTGGGGCGGCCTCGCGCAGCAGGCCCGCGTGAAAGCCGACTGGCTGGTGCCGCTGCCTGATGCCTTCGACACCCACGACGCCATGGCCATCGGCACCGCGGGCTACACCGCGATGCTGTGCGTCATGGCGCTGCAGGCGCACGGCGTGGTGCCGGACCGCGGACCGGTGCTGGTGACCGGCGCCAACGGCGGCGTGGGCACCATCGCGATCGCGCTGCTGTCGCGCCTGGGCTTCGAGGTGCACGCATCCACTGGCCGCCTGAACGAGTCGGCGCATCTGCAAGCGCTGGGCGCGACCGAGGTCATCGATCGCGCGACGCTGTCGGCGCCGGGCAAGCCGCTGCAGAAGGAACGCTGGGCCGCGGCGGTCGACAGCGTGGGCAGCCATACGCTGGCCAACGTGTGCGCCAGCCTGAAATACGGTGGCGCCGTCGCCGCCTGCGGTCTGGCGCAGGGCCTGGATCTTCCTGCCAGCGTGGCGCCCTTCATCCTGCGCGGCGTGACGCTCGCGGGCGTCGACAGCGTCATGGCGCCGTACGCGCGCCGCATCGAGGCATGGGGCCGGCTCGCCCAGGAACTCCCGCGCGAAGTGCTGACAGCCAACACCGAGACCGTGGGCCTGGCCGATGTGCCGCTGCTGGCGCAGCGGCTGCTGGCCGGCGAGGTGCGCGGCCGCGTGGTGGTCGACCTCGCGCGCTGACGACCGCTACAGCGCGAAGCTGTCCGCCAGCCGCTGCACCCCGCCCGCCGCACGCGCCCGCACCTCGTCGAAGGACTGCGTGCGCACGATCTCGCCGTTCTCGAACACCGTCTGCAGCGCGTCGTCGGCCGGCGCACCCTCGGCCCCGTCGATGCGCACCGTGCGCCAGCCCTCGGCCTGGCTGCCGGCCAGCGTGAGCCGGCCCTTCTTCGACGCCTTCGACGCATCGCCCACGGGCTGCTTGTAGACCTCGCGCCACCGGCCGTCGACCTGCATCGCCGAGCACTTCATGGCCCACTGCATGGTGTCGCGGTTGCAGTGCTGCAGCAGGCCGCCGCCCATGCCGAAGGCGATGTTCTCGGCCGCAAAGCCGTTGTGGTGCAGGTTCGACAGGCACAGCCGCAGCGAGCGCAGGTCGATGCCGTCGCCCTGGATGATGCGCACCGTCTTGAGCACGCGGTAGCCCTTGGCGTTGGTCGTGGTGCCGAAGCGGGCCGCCAGGATCTGCGCCACCTTCAGCACCGTCTGCGCCGGGTCGCCCGAGTCGGGGCGCACCACCAGCGTGGCGCCGCTGCGCTCGACCAGTTCCTTCAGTTCCGTGCCCCAGATGCGGTCGCAGGCATTGAAGATGTCGTAGCTGTCGCTCACCACCGCGAAGGTGGCACCGGGCGTGCCGAACTGCCGCACCATGTTGCGGTACGCATCGGCCTCGTGCGCGGCGCCCCAGCCGGTGATGGTGCTGTGCTCCGCCGCGGGAATGGAGAAGCCCGCCATTTCGCAGTCGTAGTACCGTCGCGCCGCCACCACGGCCATCACCGTGTCCGTGCCCAGGAAGTTGACCAGGTGCGCCATGCCGCCGAGCGCAGCGGATTCGTTGCTCGACACGCCGCGTGCGCCGAAGTCGTGCAGCTTGAAGCCGATCTGTCCGGCGGGGTCGTCGCTGTTGGCCTCCAGGTAGCGCAGCAGCGTGGCCTTGGCGGCGGCCGACACGGTCGCGACCGTGGTGGGGTACCAGATGGCGCGCAGCAACTCGGTCTCGAGGTAGCTGGTGAGCCAGAAGAACTCGGGGTCGGTGTTCTCGACCGTGGCCAGCACGTTGTGCGCGGGCACCACGCTGCCCTCCGGCACGGCCCGGATGCGCAGCGGCAGCCGTCCGCCGTGGGTGTCGACCAGGCGCAGCCAGCCCTCGCGGTTGAAGGGCTCGCCGTGCAGCCTGAAGATCGCGTCGGCCTCGTCGATGTCGGCACGCGTGACCGGCGCCGACAGATATTCGCGCAGCCAGGCCTGCAGTCCGAAGAATACGCCGTGCCCGAACACGCCGCCGCGCGACTCGATGTAGCTGAACACCGTCTGCGTGCCGGGCGGGTACTGCTTCCAGTGCGACACCTTGTACGAGTCGGTGCGCAGCAGCAGGTTGCGACCGAGGGGGGAGGGGAGTGCGGTCATGTGAAAGCTCCTTTCACGGTGGCGCCGTCAGCCGGCGCCGTTGCTTGCCAAGGGCCCGGTCAGCGAGGACCGAGCCCGCCCAGGAAATGGTTCGCGATGAAGAAGTGGTCCTCGTACATCTGTGCCTGCATGCCGAGGAATTCCGAGATCGGCACCCAGCGCGCCTGCGCCGCGTCGTCGTTCGCGCGCACCGCCGACAGGCCGGTCCACTGGTTGTGGGCCAGCTCGAAGAAGAAGCCGTGCGTGAGGGTGCGGCCGCGTTGCGAGCGCTCGGGGGCGTCGAACACATGGCTGCCCTTGACACTGCCCATCAGCACGGGCGCGGGAACCTTCAGCCGCGTCTCTTCCTTCAGTTCGCGGACGGCCGCGTCGAGCAGGCGCTCCTGCTGTCCGACGAAGCCGCCGGGCAGCGCCCAGGTGCCGCGGCCCGGATGGAACTTGCGCTGCACCAGCAGGATGTGGCCAGCCTCGACGACCACCGCATCGACCGTGGTGAAGATGGGCGGGAAGTCGCTGCCCGCATAGCGGTACTTTTGGCGATAGTCCGCAAGAAAGCTGCGCTCCTCGCACAGCGCCGCATAGTCTGCCGTGCTGGCGAATTGCGCCAGGAAGCCGGCGGTGCCGTCGGGCAGCGCCTCGGCTGGAATCTGGCCGCGGCGCTCGGGGTCGAAGTAGAGCTGCCGCACGTCGGTGGCATGGATGCTGTCGACGGCCTCGTGCGCCACGAACTCCCACTTGGGGAAGAGCCGCAGGTAGTAGCTGCTCGAGTCCTTCAAGTGGCCGACGAGCGCGATGCGCGCGCTCGCGGGGTCTGCCCCGTCCTGCGCGACCAGGCGGTCGACCGCGGACTGGATGGACGCGATCCAGAGCTGGTCGTTGTAGGGCGAGTCGCTCACGCCCACCACGCTGACGCGCATCTGTTCGCTGCCGCGCAGGCAGGCGCGCACCATGCGCTCGCGCTCATCGAGGGTGAAGGGGTTGCGGACGCTGCGCGGTTGCCGGTCGGAGCCGACCACCACGACGACGCGCTGGGCGGCGCGCAAGGCCTCCTCGATGAGGCGCTGGTGGCCGAAGTGGACGGGCTGGAAGCGGCCGATGACGACCGCGTAAGCGAACTTGCGCTGGGTGGTGGCTTGCATCTGGGAATCCCCCAAAAAGAGCGCCCTTCGTGGGTGCCGTGGGGTGGACGATAGCGGGTCTTGGCGGGTTTGTCCAATTAAGTTGTTGTGTGCAACTTAAAGGGGTCCGGCGCTCGTTTGACGACTGTGGCTGATCGGCCGGCACGACGGGCGGGGCGCTGGCGGCGGCCGCGGGCCTGCGTTCTCCGGCTCAGGCTCGCGCTGACCGGCTTGTTGCGCTGCCTGTGTTCTCGCTGTCCATCGATGTGCTTGAGAGACTGCACGGCGCCGCGAATGGCGCCTGCGCCCGCAGGCCCACGACCACCGCCCTGAGGCGCTGTGCTGCACTTTCCTGCTCTTGCGTACCCCATCACCGTTTGCGCTGAGCCTGTCGAAGCGCTGCGCAGGGCTTCGACAAGCTCAGCCCGAACGGGTGGGGGAGGACCAAGGGTGGGGGGGCAGGGGCAGGGGCAGCGGCAGCGGCAGAAAAGTGCTGCCCAAACCATACGCGCCCGTCCCATGCCGGCCGATCCACCCCACCGTCCAGGCCGGTGGTGCCGGTGTGCGGGCGCAGGCGCCATTCGCGGCGCCGTGCAGTGCCCAAAGCGCGTCGATTCCAGGCGAGCACCTCCGTCGTGCCGCACGACGGTCAGCGCGAGCCTGAGCCNTCCAGGCGAGCACCTCCGTCGTGCCGCACGACGGTCAGCGCGAGCCTGAGCCGGAGAACGCACACCGGCGCCGCCGGCCGGGTTCAAGCCCACGACGCGCCAACACCACGAAACCAAGAAGCAAAAACCAACAAGCGCAATCGCCCGCCAGCCCAAGCCAGCCGCCCGCTACAGCCAAATTCGTCACAAACGTGACGATCACAAAAAACAGCAACGACTCCCGCCGCGTTTTGACAGCTTTTTGATACCGCGCCCACGACTCTCTACCCCGTTTTGACGCCCCGGCTCCGAGACTGCCCGCATCGTTTTGCAGGAGTGATGCATGGACATCGTCTGGATCGGCGGCCTGGCCGTCTTGTGGATCGTCGTGGCGGAACTGGTGGTCGGACTCAACCGCCTCGACCGCCAGGCGCGTCCTTCGGGAGAGCGCCCGTGATCGCGCTCGAAGCCCTCTACGGCCTCGGCGGCCTGCTTGCCGTGCTGCTGCTCGCGTATCTCGTCTTCGCGCTCATCTGCGCCGAGGAGTTCTGAGCCGTGGATGGATCTGCATGGGGCCTGCTGGCCCTCTTCCTCGCCGTGCTGGGCGTCTTGGCCTGGCCGCTCGGCCGCATGCTCGCGGCGATGTGCGACGGCAACCTGCCGCGCTGGATGCAGCGCGTCGAGGCACCGCTGTACCGCCTTGCCGGTGTGCAGCCCGAGCGCTCCATGGGCTGGCGCGGCTACGCGCTGTCCCTGCTGGCCTTCAACGCCATCGGCGCGCTGGCCCTCTATGCGCTGCAGCGCCTGCAGGGCCTGCTGCCGCTCAACCCGGCCGTGCTGCCCGGCGTCTCGCCCGATTCGGCCTTCAACACCGCCGTCAGCTTCGTCACCAACACCAACTGGCAGGGCTACGCCGGCGAAAGCACCATGAGCTATCTCACCCAGATGCTCGGCCTGACGGTGCAGAACTTCGTCTCCGCCGCCACCGGCATCGCCGTCGCCTTCGCGCTCATCCGCGGCTTCGCATCGCGCGGGCAGGCCAAGGCCGAGAAGGGCGCGCCGGCCGCCGAGGGCCTGCTCGGCAACTTCTGGGCCGACCTGGTGCGCATCACGCTGTGGGTGCTGCTGCCGCTGTCCTTCGTCTTCGCGATCTTCCTGGTCGGGCAGGGCGTCATCCAGAACTTCGACCGCTATGCCGAAGTGCGGACCGTCGAGGCCATCACCTACTCGCAGCCCAAGGCGGGCGCCGACGGCCAGCCCGTGCTGGACACCAAGGGCCAGCCGGTCACCGAGGAGGCCCGCACGCAGACCCAGACACTCGCCATGGGCCCCGTCGCTTCGCAGGAGGCCATCAAGATGCTGGGCACCAATGGCGGCGGCTTCTTCAACGCCAACTCGGCGCACCCCTACGAGAACCCCACGCCCTGGAGCAACTTCGCGCAGATGCTGTCGATCTTCCTCATCCCGGCCGCGCTGTGCTTCGCCTTCGGGCGCGTGGTCGGCGACGTGCGCCAGGGCTGGGCCATCCTGGCAGCCATGACGGTGCTCTTCGTCGCCGCCGTGGCCGTCACCACCTGGGCCGAGCAGGCCGGCAACCCGCTGCTCACGGCGCTCGGCGTCGACCCCTCGGCCGGCAACCTCGAAGGCAAGGACCTGCGCTTCGGCATCGCTGCCTCGTCCCTCTTCGCCGTCGTCACCACCGCCGCGTCGTGCGGCGCCGTGATCGCCATGCACGACTCGCTCACGCCGGTCGGCGGCCTGGTCACGCTGGTCATGATGCAGCTGGGCGAGGTCGTCTTCGGCGGCGTCGGCTCGGGCCTGTACGGCATGCTGGTGTTCGCGGTGCTGGCCGTCTTCATCGCCGGGCTGATGATCGGCCGCACGCCCGAGTACCTGGGCAAGAAGATCGAGGTGCACGAGATGAAGCTCACCTCGATCGCCATCCTCGTCACGCCGCTGCTGGTGTTGCTGGGCACCGCGGTGGCCGTGAGCGCCGCCGCGGGCAAGGCCGGCATCGCCAACCCGGGCGCGCACGGCTTCTCCGAGATCCTCTACGCCTTCAGTTCGGCCGCCAACAACAACGGCAGCGCCTTCGCCGGCCTGTCGGCCAACACGCCCTTCTACAACGCCATGCTGGGCCTCGCAATGTGGCTGGGCCGCTTCGGCGTGATCGTGCCGGTCCTGGCCATCGCCGGGTCGCTGGCACGCAAGCCACGGCTGGCCGTGACCAGCGGCACGCTGCCCACGCACGGCCCGCTCTTCGTCGTGCTGCTCATCGGTACGGTGCTGCTGGTGGGCCTGCTCAACTACGTGCCGGCGCTGGCCCTCGGGCCCGTCGTCGAGCACCTCATGCTCTGGAAGTGAGGCCACGATGACCTCGATGAAAAGCTCTCTTTCCCTCTTCGACTCGGCGCTGCTCAAGCCCGCGCTGTGGGGCGCCTTCGCCAAGCTCAGCCCGCGCGTGCAGTGGCGCAACCCGGTGATGTTCGTCGTCTACATCGGCAGCATCCTCACCACTGTGCTTTGGGCGCACACGCTGAGCTTCCCCGGTGACACGGGCATGCGCTCCGGATTCGTGCTCGCCATTGCGATCTGGCTGTGGTTCACCGTGCTCTTCGCCAACTTCGCCGAAGCGCTGGCCGAGGGCCGCAGCAAGGCGCAGGCGGCGTCGCTGCGCGGCTTGCGCAAGGACACCTGGGCCAAGAAGCTCAAGGGTGAACACCGGGAAGACGGCTTCCTTCCGGTGCAGGCGCCCGACCTGCGCAAGGGCGACGTCGTGCTGGTCGACGCCGGCGACATGATCCCGCTCGACGGCGAAGTGATCGAGGGCGTCGCCTCGGTCGACGAAAGCGCCATCACCGGCGAATCGGCGCCCGTGGTGCGCGAGTCCGGCGGCGACTTCTCGTCCGTCACCGGCGGAACGCGCGTGCTGTCCGACTGGCTGGTGGTGCGCATCGGCGTCAACCCCGGCGAGTCCTTCCTCGACCGCATGATCGGCATGGTCGAGGCCGCGCGCCGCAGCCGCACGCCGAACGAGATCGCGCTCACCATCCTGCTGGTGGCGCTGACGATCGTGTTCCTGGTCGTCACCGTCACGCTGCTGCCCTTCTCCATCTTCAGCGTGCAGGCCTCGGGCGCGGGCACGGTGGTGTCGCTCACGGCGCTGATCGCGCTGCTGGTGTGCCTCATTCCCACCACCATCGGCGGCCTGCTGTCGGCGGTGGGCGTGGCCGGCATGAGCCGCATGATGCAGGCCAACGTCATCGCCACCTCGGGCCGCGCGGTGGAGGCGGCGGGCGACGTCGACGTGCTGCTGCTGGACAAGACCGGCACCATCACGCACGGCAACCGCCAGGCCAGCGCCTTCCTCCCGGCGCCCGGCGTCAACAAGGCCCGGCTCGCGCACGCGGCGCAGCTCGCGTCGCTGGCCGACGAGACGCCCGAGGGCCGCAGCATCGTCGTGCTGGCGCAGCGCGAAGGCATCGAGTCCAAGCCCGTTGACGGGGCCGTGTTCGTCGCCTTCACCGCGCAGACGCGCATGAGCGGCGCCGACCTGCCGGCCGCCGCGCTCGACCTCGCGGGCCAGCCCGTGCCGTTGCGCAAGGGCGCCGTCGAAGCCGTGCGCCGCCATGTCGAAGCCCTGGGCGGCCGCCTGCCGCCCGAGGTCGGCCAGGCCGCCGACGAGGTCGCGCGCCGCGGCAGCACGCCGCTGGCAGTGGCCGAAGGTGCGCGGGTGCTGGGCATCGTTGAGCTCAAGGACATCGTCAAGACCGGCATCCGCGAACGCTTCGCCGAGCTGCGCCGCATGGGCATCCGCACCGTGATGATCACCGGCGACAACCGGCTCACGGCCGCGGCGATCGCGGCCGAGGCGGGCGTCGACGACTTCCTGGCCGAGGCCACGCCCGAGGACAAGCTGCGGCTCATCCGCCAGCACCAAGCCGACGGCCACCTCGTCGCCATGACCGGCGACGGCACCAACGACGCGCCGGCGCTCGCGCAGGCCGACGTGGCGGTGGCCATGGGCAGCGGCACGCAGGCCGCCAAGGAGGCCGGCAACATGGTCGACCTCGACTCCAACCCGACCAAGCTGCTCGAGGTGGTCGAGACCGGCAAGGCGCTGCTGATGACGCGCGGCTCGCTCACCACCTTCAGCATCGCCAACGACGTGGCGAAGTACTTCGCGATCATTCCCGCGATCTTCGTCAGCACCTACCCGCAACTGGCGGCGCTCAACGTCATGCGCCTGGCCAGCCCCTCGTCGGCCATCCTCAGCGCGGTGGTCTTCAATGCGCTGGTGATCGTGTTCCTGATTCCGCTGGCGCTGAAGGGCGTGCGCTACCGCCCCGTGGGCGCGGCCGCGCTGCTGCGGCGCAACCTGCTTGTCTACGGGCTCGGCGGCCTCGTCGTGCCCTTCGTTGGCATCAAGCTCATCGACCTGCTGCTGGCCGCGGCCGGGTGGGTCTGAACCGGAAGGAGTCACCATGAACGACAAGCACCCCATCCTGCGCCCCGCGCTCACCGTCTTCGTGCTGCTCAGCGCGCTCACGGGCATCGTCTACCCGCTGGCCGTGACCGGCGTCGCCCGCACCGCGTTCCCCGAGCAGGCCGCCGGCAGCCTCGTGCTGCGCGACGGGCAGCCCGTCGGCTCGACGCTGATCGGCCAGAACTTCAGCGACCCCATGCACTTCTGGGGCCGCCCGTCGGCCACCGCGCCGATGCCCTACAACGGCGCCGGCTCCGGCGGCAGCAACCAGGGCCCGCTCAACCCGGCGCTCGCCGACGCGGTCAAGGCCCGCATCGAGGTGCTGCGCGCGGCCGACCCCGGCAACACCGCGCCCGTCCCGGCCGACCTGGCGACCACCTCGGCCAGCGGACTCGATCCGCACATCAGCCCCGAGGCCGCCCGCTGGCAGGCGCCGCGCATCGCGCGCCTGCGCGGCCTGCCGCCGGCGCAGGTCGAGCAGCTGATCGATCAGCACACCGAAGGCGCAAGCCTGTTCGGCCTCATCGGCGAGCCGCGGGTCAACGTGCTGGCGCTCAACCTCGCGCTCGACGCGCTGCGCGATGGCCGCTGAACTGCTGCAGGCCCTCTGTGCCCTGGCCGCATTCGCGGTGCCGCTGGGCTTCGCCTGGGCGGCGCTGCGCTTCGGCGCCTGGCGCCACCGGCGGCCGCGCGCACCGACGCACGCCAGACGCCAACACCGGTGAGTGCTATGAAAAGCATAGCTGCTCGCGCGCGTCCCTCGGGCGCTGCAGGCACTTTTCATTCGGAACTGCGGCTGCGTTAAGCTGCCCGCGCCATGGCCGAACCCGCCCGCCCCGACCCCGATGCGCTGCTGGCCCAGCTGCGTGCCGACGAGGCCCGCACCGCGCGCGGCCGGCTGCGCATTTACTTCGGCGCCAATGCGGGCGTGGGCAAGACCTGGGCCATGCTCAGTGCGGCGCAGCGGGAGCGGACGGCGGGGCGTGACGTGCTGGTCGGCGTGGTCGAGACGCACGGCCGCGCCGAGACGGCGGCGCTGCTCGCGGGCCTGCCCGTGCTGCCGCAGCGCGACGTGCCGCACCGCGATCGCACGCTGCACGAGTTCGACCTCGACGCCGCGCTCGCGCGCCGGCCCGAGGTGCTGCTGGTGGACGAGCTGGCGCACAGCAATGCGCCGGGCTCGCGCCACGCCAAGCGCTGGCAGGACGTGGAGGAACTGCTGGCCGCCGGCATCGAGGTCTGGTCGGCGCTCAATGTGCAGCACCTCGAGAGCCTCAACGGCACGGTGGGCGCCATCACCGGCATCCGCGTGCACGAGACCGTGCCCGACCGCGTGCTGGACGAGGCCGACGAGGTGGTGCTGGTCGACGCCACGCCCGACGAACTCGCCGCGCGCCTGGCCGCCGGCAAGGTGTATCTGCCCCAGCAGGCGGAGCGCGCGGCGCAGAACTTCTTCCGCAAGGGCAACCTCATCGCGCTGCGCGAGATCGCCCTGCGGCGCACCGCCGAGCACGTGGAGGACGACGTGCGCGACTGGCGCGTCGAACAGTCCGGCACGCCGGGCGCGCCCGCGGGTGACGCGCCGCCCGCGTGGCACACCTCGGGCGCGGTGCTGGCCGCCATCGGCCCGGGCGAGGAGGCGGCGCAGACCGTGCGCGCCGCCGCGCGCCTGGCCGGCCAGCTCAACGTGCGCTGGCATGCCGCCTACGTCGAGACGCCGCGCCTCGCGCGGTTGCCCGCGGCGCAGCGCGACCGCATCCTCGCGGTGTTGCGGCTGGCGCAGGAACTCGGTGCCGAGACGGCGGTGCTCACCGGCGCCGACGTGGCGCAGGCCCTGGCCGACCAAGCGCAGCAGCTCAACTGCGCGACGCTGATGCTCGGCCGCGCGGCCGACGCGGGCGCGGCGCCGTGGCGCGCTTGGCTGCGCCGCCTCGGGCGGCCGGTGCTCGCGCGCCGCATCGCCCGCGCCGCGCCGGGGCTGGACCTGATCTCCGTGGCGCCCGCCGACAGCATGCGGCGCCTGCCGCGCGCCGCGCTGGGCGCAGTGCGCGCAGGCGCCGAGGACGATGCCGAGCGCGCCCCGGCGCATTGGCCCGGCTTCGCCTGGGCCGCGGCGAGCAGCGTCGCCATCACTTTGCTCGCGGCACCGCTGTCGGGCGTGCTGGAGCTGACCAACATCGTCATGCTCTACCTGCTCGGCGTCGTCGGCGCGGCCTGGGGCTTCGGGCGCGGGCCGGCGGCGCTGGCGGCGGCGCTGAACGTGGTGGCCTTCGACTTCTTCTTCGTGCAGCCCACCTTCTCCTTCGCGGTGAGCGACGTGCAGTACCTGCTGACCTTCGCCGTCATGCTGGGCGTGGGGCTGCTGGTGGGTCAGCTCACGGCCGGGCTGCGCTTCTCGGCCGGCGTGTCGGCCAGCCGCGAGCGGCGCGCGCAGTCGCTGTTCGAGCTCACGCGCGAGCTGTCGGCCGCGCTCGAGCGCGAGCAGGTCGCGGCGCTGGGCGCCGCTGCCGTGCAGCGCCACTTCGGCGGCGAGGCGCGCGTGCTGCTCGCCGACGTGGCGCCGGGCGCGGCAGGCGCCGCGTCGCAGGACCGCCTGGTGCCGCCGGCCGATGCGCCCGAGGGCTTCGACTTCAGCGTGGCCGACTGGGCCTTCCGGCACGGCCAGCCCGCCGGCCTGGGCACGGCCACGCTGGCCGCGCAGCCATGGCACTACGTGCCGCTGTCGGCGCCGATGCGCGTGCGCGGCGTGCTGGCGCTGCGGCCCGCACGCCCGCGCTGGCTGCTGATCCCGGAGCAGGCGCAGCAGCTGGACACGCTGGCGCGGCAGATCGCCATCGCCGTGGAGCGCGTGCACTACGTCGAGGTGGCCCAGCAGGCGGTGGTCGACATCGAGTCCGAGCGTCTGCGCAATGCGCTGCTGGGCGCGCTCTCGCACGACGTGCGCACGCCGCTCACCGCGCTCATCGGGCTGGCCGAATCGCTGCGCACGCTGCCGCCGCCCCTGGCGGGCGAGCAGGCGCAGGCGGTGCAGGCCATCGTGGCGCAGGCGCGTGCGCTCAATGCGCTGGTGAGCAACCTGCTGGACATGGCGCGGCTCGAGAGCGGGGTGGCCGGCGGCGCCGTGAACCTGCGGCGCGACTGGCAGTCGGTGGAGGAGGTGGTGGGCGCCGCGCTGCGCGCCGCCGCGCCGGCCCTGGGCACGCGCGAGGTGCAGGCGCGCATCCCGCCCGATCTGCCGCTGGTCGAGTTCGACGCCGTGCTCATCGAGCGCGTGCTGGTCAACCTGCTGGAGAACGCGGCGCGCTACGGTGCGCCGCCCATCGTCGTCTCGGCGCGCGCGCTGCCGCAGTCGCTGGAGATCGCCGTGCGCGACCACGGCCCGGGCCTGCCGGCGCCATGGCGCGGCCGGGAGCAGGGGCTGTTCGAGAAGTTCACGCGCGGTGAGGCCGAGTCCGCCACGCCCGGCGTGGGCCTCGGCCTGGCGATCTGCAAGGCCATCGTGCAGGCGCACGGCGGCGAGATCGTGGCCGGCGATGCCGAGCCCGGCGCACAGGGCGGCGGCGCGGTGTTCACGCTCACGCTGCCGCGGCGCGAAGCGCCAGCCGTGCCGGAGACTGTTTAGGCCGCAGCAGCGACGACGCCGACCGGCGCCGCCAGCGCCTGCAGCAGCGCATCGGCAAAGCCGCCCACGGCGCGCGCCTGGCGCCGTGCACTGGTCACCACGCGTGGCCGGGCGCTCCACGCGATGCGGGCGCCGGCCAGCTCGATCGCGCGCACCAGGTCGACGTCTTCGCTGCACGCCAGGTGCTTGAAGCCGCCCACCTGCAGGTACAGCGCGGTGGACACGCCAAGGTTGGCGCCGTGGATGTGGCGATGGTCGTCGCGGTCGTTGTACGTGGCCAGGAAGTGGGCGTGCAGACGCTCCGCATCGACGCCATGGCAGGACCAGTCGTCCACCCCCACGCAGCCGCAGACCGCGTCGGCCTCCAGCGCCAGCTGGTCGGCCAGCCAGTCGGGGGCAACGCGCGTGTCGGCATCGGTGAAGGCGAGCCAGCGCGCGCCGGCCTGCACCAGCGCCTGCGCGGCCAGCGCGCGGGCCACGCCGACGTTGCGCGCATCGACCTCCACCGTGCGTGCGCCGGCGGCACGCGCCAGCACGCCGGTCGCGTCGGTGCAGGCGTCCAGCGCAACGACGACCTCGAAGGGCTCGCCGGCCAGCGCCGCGTGCCGGCCGGCCGCCATCGCCGCCGCCACGGCGGCGGCGATGTGCTCCTCCTCGTTGTGGGCGGGAATCGCGATGCCTAGCATGCGGCGCCTCCGCGAACGGGGCGCTGGGGCGTGGTGCGGCCCACGGTCAGGCGCGCGGCGGGTCGTTCTCGCGCGCGAAATGGCGCGGCATGCCGACCGTGGTGATGAAGTCAGCGATCGCCTGGTCGGCGTCCTGGGCATCGGCGAGGATCAGCCCGGGGTCGGGCGAGCCGTCGGGCAGGGTCATCGGGATCTGCGCCTCGGCCAGCAGCGCCTGCGAGGCGCCGAAAGCCAGGATGGTCTTGCAGTGCCAGTACTGGTCGCGCACGAACTCCAGCGTGTGGGCGTCGGCGTCGAGCGCGGCCACGGCGTCGGCCCCGTCGGGCAGCACCATCGCATCGAAGAGGAAGCCGGGCGAGTTCTCCAGCGTGGCGTCGGCGTCGAAGGCGCTGCCGTCGGTCGCGTCGCAGCGGCCCAGGCGTGCAGCCACCAGACGCGGCACGGCGCCCTCGGCCATCAGCGCGGCGACCAGTTTCGCGATCGAGCTGCCCTCGACACCGGGCGCCACCAGCACCGCGATCTTGCGCGTGCGGATGCCGCCGTCTCCCGGGCGCGCCATCAGCGACAGCGCCGGCGACTGCTCCACCTCCGGCGCGGCCGGGTTCTCGAGCGCACGCGGCATCGGCGCGGGCGGCGTCATGCCCAGGTCGACCGCGATGCGTTCGGCCAGGTCGGGCGCGGCGTTCATCAGCATCGATACCACGCGCTCACGGATCGCCGGCACCGTGACCTTCGACAGCTCGAAGCGGAAAGCGTTGCCGATGTGCGCCTTCTCCACCTCGGTCTGGCTTTCGTAGAAGAGCCGGGCCTGCGTGTAGTGGTCGGCGAACTTCTCCGGCTTGATGCGCACCTTGTCGCTGCTCTCCTTGGCGTCGAGCCGGCGCGCCACGCTGGCGAAGCCCTGCGCCGCGCCGGCCTGGAAGGGGCAGCCGCCGGCCAGCGAGTTGGGCTCGTAGGCCACGCGGCCGCGGTGGATCGCCTGGCGGTGCATGCCGTCGCGCTGGTTGTTGGCCACGGGCGCGATGGGCGCGTTGATGGGCAGCTCGTGGAAGTTCGGTCCGCCCAGGCGGCTGATCTGCGTGTCCACGTACGAGTGGATGCGGCCGGCCAGCAGCGGGTCGTTGGTGAAGTCCAGCCCGGGGACGATGTGCGCGGTGCAGAAGGCCACCTGCTCCGTCTCGGCGAAGAAGTTGTCGGGGTTGCGGTTGAGCACCAGGCGGCCCACCACCTGCACCGGCACCAGTTCCTCCGGCACGATCTTGGTCGCGTCGAGGATGTCGAAGCTGAACTGCGCCGCCTGCTCCTCGGTGAAGATCTGCAGGCCCAGTTCCCATTCCGGGTACTCGCCGGCCTCGATCGCCTCCCACAGGTCGCGGCGGTGGAAGTCGGGGTCGGCGCCGGAGATCTTGACGGCCTCTTCCCACACCAGCGAATGCGTGCCCAGCTTGGGTTGCCAGTGGAACTTGACCAGCACCGATTCGCCGGCCTCGTTGACCATGCGGAAGGTGTGCACGCCGAAGCCCTGCATCATCCGGTAGCTGCGCGGGATGGCGCGGTCCGACATCTGCCACATCAGCATGTGGGTCGATTCGGGCATCAGCGACACGAAGTCCCAGAAGGTGTCGTGCGCGCTCGCGGCCTGCGGCATCTGGTGATGCGGCTCGGGCTTGACGGCGTGGACCAGGTCCGGGAACTTCATCGCGTCCTGGATGAAGAAGACGGGCATGTTGTTGCCCACCAAGTCCCAGTTGCCTTCGTCGGTGTAGAACTTCACGGCAAAGCCGCGCACGTCGCGTGCCGTGTCCTTGGAGCCGCGCTCGCCGGCGACGGTGGAGAAGCGCACGAAGGTCGGCGTGATCTTGCCGGCTTCCCTGAAGGGCGCCGCCTTGGTGTACTGCGTGAGCGGCGCATAGCATTCGAAGAAGCCGTGCGCGCCCGAGCCGCGCGCATGCACGATGCGCTCGGGAATGCGCTCGTGGTCGAAGTGGGTGATCTTCTCGCGCAGGATGAAGTCTTCGAGCAGCACCGGGCCGCGCGCGCCGGCCTTGAGCGAGTTCTGGTTGTCGGCGATGGGCACGCCCTGGTTGGTCGTCAGGCGCTGGCCGGTCGCGTCCGCACGCACGCGGTCGAGCGTGCCGATGGTGGCGTTGACGCCGTCGGTCCCGCCGCTGCCGACCTTGTCCGAGGTGTTGGCTTCGCTCAGCGTGCTCGCGCCGGGCAGCCGCGAGGCGGGCTGTGCACTCAGGCCGACGGGCGCGTCGAGCGCGTTCGTCTCGCCGTGCTCGAGCGGCTTGTTCGTGTTGGCCGGCATGGCGGCAGCCAATGCCTGCGTGTCGATGGCCTTGCGGGCCGGCGCATCGTCGCGGCCGGCAGTCGGTGGTGCCGGATTGGCGGGCGCGCTATCGGTGTTGCGTGCGGCGGCCTGGGCGGCGATGTCGGCCGCCGTCTTCGTTCGGTTCGTCTTGGGCATGGGTTCCTCGTGGATGGAGCGGTAGCGCTGACACGAGGTTAGGTAAGCCGCCGGCAACAAAAACGTAGGACACGACCCATCTGTGGCCGAGCCATCTGCTTTAAGTTCAAAGTTAATCCACGTTAATGCGCCATCGCTGCGGAAGGCGCACCCTCTGCCGCCCCCAGGCCCGACCCATGCTCACACGCCAGCTGCTTCGCAACCGCCTCACCGAACTCTCCGACGACGAGCGTGCCCTGCTCGAGGGCGCCGTTTCGCAGACGCGCCAGTACCCGGCCGGCCAGGTGGTGGTGCGACAGGGGACGCCGATCGAGGTCAGCACGCTCCTGGTGGAAGGCATGATGACCCGCCACGTCGACGCGCCCGACGGCCGCCGCCACCTCGTCGCGGTGCATGTGCCGGGCGACTTCGTCGACCTGCATGCCTATGCACTGAAGAAGCTGGACCACGATGTGGGCGCGCTCACCGACGTGACGGTGGCCGTGGTGCCGCACGCCGCGCTCGAAGGCCTGCAGCTGCAGCATCCTGGACTCACGCGAGCGCTGTGGTTCCAGACGCTGCTCGACGCCGCGATGCACCGGCAGTGGATCTATCGTTTGGCCAGCCTCAACGCCATGCAGCGCGTGGCGCACTTCCTGTGCGAGACGAACGCACGCCTGCTGGCCATCGGCGCCTCGGACGGCCAGCACTTCGCGCTGCCGATGACGCAGTCCGACATCGGCGAGGTGTGCAGCCTGACCAACGTGCACGTGAGCCGCGTGCTGCGCGAGTTGCGCGAACGCGGCCTGTGCCAGGTGCGTTCGTCGCATGTCCACATCACCGACCTTCGGAGCCTCACGCAGATGGCCCTCTTCGACCCCCAGTACCTGTACCTGCAGCCCACCATCGAGCGGCGCGCGACCGGCCGCGAGGAGCCTCCCCATGGCTGACCGGCGAGCGATGCTCGCGCCCCGCAGCGACGCCGGACGCGCCACCGCCGAGAACGGCGTCGTGCTGCTCGACGGGCCCGACGGCGTGGCCGTGACCATGACGCCCGACGCAGCGGCGCGCACCGCCGACAGCCTGCTCGAGGCCGCACGGCAGGCGCGCGAGCAGCTGGCCGCGCGCGGGCCCGGCGCGAGCGATTCGGCCGACGACCTGGGCTAGCGGGCCACCTGTGCACCGCAGGTCGGCGGCCCCGCTGCAAGGCGTGGCAGACTGCGCCACCGTGCGCCACCCGGTCTGCAGCCCCGCCCGCCATGCCTGTCCCCACCGCCATCGTCATCGAGGACGAACCCCAGATCCGCCGCTTCGTGCGCAGCGCGCTGGAGGCCGAGGGCTGGCAGGTGCACGAGGCCGCCACGCAGCGTGAAGGCCTGGCGGCGGCCGGCACCCGGCGGCCCGACCTGCTGGTGCTGGACCTGGGCCTGCCGGACGGCGATGGCCTGGACCTGATCCGCGACGTGCGCGGCTGGTCGGCGGTGCCGATCATCGTGCTGTCGGCACGCGTGGACGAAGAAGACAAGATCGCGGCGCTGGACGCGGGCGCCGACGACTACCTCACCAAGCCCTTCGGCACCGGCGAACTGCTCGCGCGCGTGCGGGCCAACCTGCGACGCCCGCGCGCGGCGGCCGCCGAAGGCGCGGCGCCGGCGGCCGACGAGGCGCTGTTCCGCTTCGGCGAAGGGGAGGGCGCCATCGAGGTCGACCGCGCGGCGCGCCTCGTGCGCCGCGCCGGTGCCGAGGTGCATCTCACGCCCACCGAGTACCGCCTGCTCACCGTGCTGGTGGCCAACGCCGGGCGCGTGCTGACGCAGCGCCAGCTGCTGCGCGAGGTGTGGGGGCCGGCGCACAGCGAGCAGAGCCACTACCTGCGCGTCTACATGGGGCACCTGCGCGGCAAGCTGGAAGTCGATCCCGCCCAGCCCAGGCATCTGCTGACCGAAACGGCAGTGGGCTATCGGCTCGTGGTCTGAAGCGGCTGCGAGCCCAAGTGCAATCGGGCTGCAGCCCGCGCCAGCCGGGTGTTGGCGGCAAATTCGTCACGAACGTGACGATCTGACTGGGGTGGCGAATCTGGCCGGTGTCAGGCGTCGCGCTGGGGCGGCGGCTGACACGTCGCCCTGCCGCGGCGCGTCAACATGCGGGGGCGCCGACGTGGCGCGGATGGAGAAGCTTCCCATGCAAAAAGCATTGATCGCCCTGGCCACCACGGTCGCCCTTCTGGCCGCCGGCACCGCCTCTGCCCAGGTGGGCAAGGCCGCGTCCGAAGCGACCGACGCCGTGCAGCACAAGATCGACCAGAAGCGTGCCGACAGCGACGCGAAGAAGAGCGGCCCGATCGGCAAGGCCGTGAACAACGTCAAGTCGGGCTATCACAAGAACCGCTCGAAGAACTCGGCCCAGAAGGCCAAGCAGTCGCTCAAGAACGCAGGCTGAACGCGCGCCGGCGCGCCGCGGGCTCAGGAAAAGCTCGCCTTGTCCAGCCCATAGGCCTTGTCGGCCGAGCCCGGCGCGGTGCGGAAGGCGACGTTGAGCCGGTTCCAGGCATTGATGGCCATCACGGCGTGCGTGAGCTGCACCAGCTCCTGTTCGGAGAAGGTGGCCCGGGCGGCGTCGTAGTCGGCGTTGTCCACGCCGTGCGGCGGCAGCGTCGTCAAAAGCTCGGTCCAGGCCAGCGCTGCGCGTTCGCGCGCGCTGAACAGCGGCGATTCGCGCCAGATCGCGAGATGGTGCAGGCGAAGTTCGCCCTCGCCATGCAGCTTGGCCTGCTTGATGTGCATGTCCAGGCACAGGGCGCAGCCGTTGATCTGAGAGGCACGGATCTCGACCAGGTGCCGCAGCGTCGTGTCGAGGCCGCCCTTGGCAATGGCGAGGCTGTACTCGACCATCTTCTTGAACAGCTCGGGCGATTGCTGCATGGCGTCGAGGCGTTGTTGGGTCATGGTGTGTCCTTCTTGAAGGTGGGTTGACTGGGTCTGTCCCTTCAAGACGGGCGAGCCCCCGGCCTTGTGACGGCCGCACTCGAAAATCGAAGTCCCGGCGTGGACGCGCGCTCAGCCGAGCACACGCCGCAGCGCGCGTATGCGCTGCCAGACCTGAGCCTGCGTCGCTGTCATGCCCATGAGCTGCATGCAGCGCTCCAGCCAGCCGGTGCGCTGCCGCATGCGGTCGATGGCGCGGCCGAGGTCGCGACGGATGGCGTCGCCGTACGCAGCCTCGGCCTTGGTCACTGCCTCACGCAGCAGAGGCAGGCGCGGGGCCATCATGGCGAGGTCGATGAGGTCGCGGCTGAACACCCCGTCGTCGAGCGAGCGGTCGGCATTGGCGAGCAGCTTGCTTGCCGCGAGGTCCAGGGGTGTGAGGCTGGGCACGCCGCACACCGTGTCGTCGGCACCGGGCGCCTCAAGGGCAATACGCGCCTCGAAAACGATCTCGAACTTGATGGGCTGGTCGTCCACCCGCACCCGCGTTCGGATGCCGTACTGGTCCGCGCGCAGCTCGCCAATGGGGTTCAGCGGCTCGGCGCCGGGTCGCGTCACGCTGGCCAGACCCTCGCGACCCGTGAGCGCCTGCCGCAGCTGGCGATAGGCCGGCAGGTCGGACACGAGGAAGTCGATGTCCACCGACTCGCGGTACTCGCCGTAGCGAAGCGCGATGGCGGTGCCGCCGCCGAAGAGGCAGCGGCGCTCGCGCAGCAGTTCGCCGTCGAGCGCCCGCAGCACGCGCGCCACGCGTTGGTGATGCGGCTGCTCAAACAACCGGCGGGCTCCGCGACGCTTCGGTGCTGAAGGCCAGGCGCAGGGCTTCGACCAGGTCGCGCTCTTCGGCGGTCAAGGCCGCGGCGTCGAGGTGGCGCGCGTTGCGCTCGTAGATGTCCAGGGCTTCGCGCGGCGTGAGCTCGGCGCCCGCGTGCACCTGCCAGGCGAGCTCCCGCAGCCGGGGATAGTCGTCGACGTGCACGCGCGCGGGCAGCCAGCCGGGGCGCTCAGGCCTCCCGCCCTGCGGGCGGGCTTCGCGCGGCGCGACGGCCACCTCGAGGCCGAGGACGGTCAGCACCTGCAGGCAGGCGCCGAGCGTGACCGACGCCTCGCCCTGTTCGATGCGGTGCAGCGTGGGCCGCGAGATGCCGGCCGCCTCGGCGGCGGCCACGGCCGAGATGCCCAGGGCCTTGCGGCGTCGGCGCACGGCCACGCCGAGGGCGGTCAGCGCGTCGGTCGTCTGGGGCGTGGGCAGGGGGGCGGCAGCAGGCATGTGTTTCTCATTTTTTCCATTCCAGCAAAAATGTCAAGAATGAGAAACGATTTCGGTGCGTGCCTGTCAATCCGCAGCCGGACGCACCAGCACCTTCTCGCCCGTCGCCATCTTCCCGTAGCCCGCGATCGCGTCCAGCGACAGCGCCTGCGCCATCGTCAGTTTGCTGGTGTAGTGGCTGGCGAAGGTGGTGGTCAGCTCGTCGGCCACGCGCTGCTTGAGCTGCTGCACGCGCGCCGGGCCGACCTTCTGCATGAAGGGGAACAGCAGCCAGCCGCCCACGCCCCAGGCCATGCCGAAACCGCGCGCCAGCTCGATCGGGCCGCGGTCGAGGCTGCCATAGATGTAGACCTGCTTGTGCACGGTGCTGCCGTAGCGGCTGTACTCCTGGCCCGGCTGGCGCAGCGCGGCCGCTTCCATCGCGACGAGGATCTGCCCGGCGAGCTTGCCGCCGCCGATGGCATCGAAGGCGAGCGTGGCACCGGTGGCGGCGATGGCTTCGGTCAGCTCGGCCTGGAAGTCCGCCGAGCTGGTGTCGACGACATGCTTGGCACCCTGGGCGCGCAGCAGCGCGGCCTGCTCGGGCTTGCGCACGAGGTTGACCAGGCCCACGCCGTCCTTCAGGCAGATGCGGTTGAGCATCTGGCCCAGGTTGGATGCGCCCACGGTGTGGACCAGCGCGCGGTGCCCTTCGTTGCGCATGGTGTCGACCATGCCCAGCGCGGTGAGCGGGTTGACGAAGCAGGAGGCGCCGTCCGCGGCCGTGGTGCCCTCGGGCAGCGGCAGGCACTGCGCCACCGGCACGGCGCGGTACTCGGAATACATCGCACCGCCGAGCGCCGCGACCTTCTTGCCCAGCAGGGCCTGCGCAGCCGGTGAGCTGCCGGCGGCCACCACGGTGCCCGCGCCCTCGTTGCCTACGGGCATCGACTGGCCCACGCGCGCGGCCATCGCCGCCATCACCGGCGCGGCAATGGGCGCGGTGACGACGGGGCGCTCGGCGCTGCCGGCGGCCTGCGCCTTCGTCATGTCGGCACCGCCGAAGAGCAGGCCCAGGTCCGAGGGGTTGAGCGGCGCCGCCTCCACGCGCACCACCACCTCGTCGGGCGAGGCGGGCTCGGGCATCGGCACCTCGGCGAGCGAGAGCTCCAGCGTGGCGTCGGGGCGGATCAGGGAGCGCAGTTGCAGCGGCATGGCGGGTCTCCAGCGGGGGGAAGGATTCGGGGTTCGCGCCGCCTGCGGGCGGCAGTGCCGCGGCAGTATAGGAACGGGTCCGCACCCCTGCTGCCACGAGGGCGACCACCCGCCGCAGCCCGTCGCTTCATGCCGAAAGTGCCTGCAGCGCCCGTGCAGCGGGCGCGAGCCGCTATGAAATCAGGAGCAAGCTGCCCATCTGCGGGCTCAGGCCGGGCAGCTTCCCGCCTTGGGCACGCGCAGCAGCGGCTGGCCCGCCGCCACGTTGGTGAGCTGCCCGTTGTCCACCGCGAGCTGACCATTGACCAGCACCGTGCGCACCCCCTCGGACAGCAGCGCCGGCTGCGTGTAGGTGGCCCTGGCAGCGTAGCGCGCGGGGTCGAAGGCGACGATGTCGGCGTGCCAGCCCGGCCGCAGGTGGCCGCGCTTGACCAGGCCCAGCGTGTCGGCCGTGAGCGCGCTGCTGCTGCGGATGAACTGCGGCAGCGTGATGAGCTTCTCCTTCAGCACGTACTGCTCGTACTTGCGCGCGAAGGTGGCGTACATGCGCGGGTGGCCGTGCACCGAGTCGGACGAGGTCATGACCCAGGGCCGCTTCATGAAGGCACGGATGTCGTCGTCGCTCTGGGTGAATGACGCGATGTGGATGTCGCCATCGCGCAGCACCGCGAAGGTGGCGCCGATGGCGTCGGTGCCGGTGCCCTGCATCACCTGCGTCAGGGTCTTGCCGACGTATTTGGTGTTGCCGGCCGAGAACAGGATCGCGTCGGGGCCGCCGCGCAGGCGCAGGTTCTCGGTGATGTCCTTGTGCAGGCGCTCCTGCTGGGCCGGGTCGGCCATGCGCTGCAGCAAGGCCTCGCGACCGCCCTCCAGCGCCCAGGGCGGCATCAGCGCGGCGGAAAAACGCGTGCTCGAGGCCGTCCACGGGTACTGGTCGGCCGTGATGGCGAGGCCTTTGGCGCGTTCGGCCTCGATGCGGCGGATGACCTCGCCGCTCTGGCCCTGCACGGCCACGCCCAGCGCCTTGATGTGGGCCACGTGCACCGGCAGCTTCGCCTCGCGGCCGATGCGGATCACTTCCTCGATCGAGCCCTGCAGGCCGATGTTGTACATGCTCTCGTCGCGGATGTGGCTGTCGTACAGGCCGCCGTGCTGCGCGGCGACCTTGGCCAGCTCGATCACTTCTTCGGTCTTCGCGAAGTTCTGCGGCGAATAGAACAGGCCCGTCGACAGGCCCAGCGCGCCCTCGCACATGGCCTGCGACACATGGCGCTTCATCACCGCCATCTGCTCGGGCGTGGGCACGACGTTCTTCGTGCCCAGCTGGTCGGTGCGCACGGGGCCGAAGCCGACGTACATCGCGGCGTTGGTGCCGGCCGGGTTCGCGCGCAGCTTCGCGGCCTGGGCCGCGATGTCGAAGCCGCCGAAGCCGTCGTTGCCGACCACCGCCGTGGTCACGCCCTGCATCAGGAAAGGCGCGTTCAGGCGCTGCTTCGCGTCGGTGTTGAAGAGCTCGGTGTCGGCGTGCGTGTGGGCGTCGATGAAGCCCGGCGCCACGACAAGGCCAGTGGCATCGATGGTGCGCCTGGCGACGACGCGCCGGCCCTGCGCGGGCTGGCCGACGAAGACGATGCGGTCGCCGGCGACGCCGACGTCGCCGGTGATGGGGCGGTCGTCGTCGCCGGTGTAGATCGTGCCGCCGCGCAGCACGAGGTCGACCTCGAGCGGGGCGTCCTGCGCGTGCAGCGCGGGCGCGGCGAGGGCGAGCGTGGCGAGTGCGGCGATGGCGATGCCGGTGCGGCGCAGGCGGGTGGGTCGGGTGAGGGGCATGGCGTGCGGATCGAGAGGAGGGTGTCGGGGAAGGACTCGCGGCGCAGTCTAGGAGCGGCCCGCGCTGCCCGCGTATGGCAATAGCGCCATCGCCCATGACCGCAAGTCATGGCTGCGGCGGCGCGCGGCGCGGCAGACGCGCCGCACGGAACTTGTCAACGAAAATGCCCGGCTGCGCCCGCCATTCCTGCGCGAGACGCTATGAATTCAGTAGCATTGCAATCCATGACCGACGCCGCCGAGCCGATCCGCCTCAACAAACGCATGGCCGACCTCGGCCTGTGTTCGCGCCGCGAGGCCGACGCGTGGATCGAGCAGGGCTGGGTCAAGGTCAACGGCACCGTCGCGCCCATGGGCCTGAAGGTCGGCCCGCAGGACCGCATCGAGGTCGACCCGCGCGCCCGCGGCCAGCAGGCGCAGCAGGTCACCATCCTGCTGCACAAGCCGGTGGGCTACGTCAGCGGCCAGGCGGAGGACGGGCACCAGCCCGCCGTCACGCTCGTGCAGCAGCGCAACCACTGGCGCGGCGACGGCTCGCGCATGCGCTTCTCGCCGCAGCAACTGCGCGGCCTGGCGCCCGCGGGCCGGCTCGACATCGATTCGGTCGGCCTGCTGGTGCTCACGCAGGACGGCCGCGTCGCGCGCCAGCTCATCGGCGAGGACTCCGGCATGGAGAAGGAGTACCTCGTGCGCGTGAGCTACCCGGTGGGCGGCGCCGAACGCACGACCGACGTGCAGTCGGTCTTCCCGCGCGAGCAGCTGGCGCGCCTGCGGCACGGTCTGTCGCTCGACGGCCAGCCGCTCAAGCGGGCGCGCGTCGACTGGCAGAACCCCGAGCAGCTGCGCTTCATCCTCACCGAGGGCAAGAAGCGCCAGATCCGCCGCATGTGCGAACTGGTCGGGCTCAAGGTGGTCGGTCTCAAGCGCATCCGCATCGGCAACGTCGTGCTCGGCCAACTGCCGCAGGGGCAGTGGCGCTACCTGGGGGCCGACGAGCGTTTCTGAACTCGCGGTCCCACCTTCGTCTTCTTCCGTGTTCATGCATTTCTTCGCCGAGCTCTATCACTTCTTCGGCCTCAACGAGGCGCTCTTCCTGGCCATCAACCAGCACCACGCGGCGGTCTTCGACCTGCTCGCGCGTCTGGGCTCGGCCATCGGCAACTTCTGGAACCTGCCGCTGCTCGTGGCGGCGCTGGCCGCGGTGGCGATGGCGCCTTCGTGGCGGCATGCACGCCGCCTGCCCGCCGACTGGCCGCGGCCCGAGGCCGTGCTGCGCCTGCTGCTCGTGCTGGTGATCGGCTGGGCCGTGGCCATGGCCGTCGTCGGCACGCTGAAGGTCGGCCTGCACCTGCCGCGGCCGCCCATGGCGCTCGGCGAAGACATGGTGCGCGTGCTGGGCAGCGCCGAGACCTCGGGCAGCTTTCCCAGTGGCCACGCGACCTTCGCCGCGCTGGTGGCGGCCACTTTCTGGCGGTCCGCCGGCGTGCCCGGGCGCATCGCGCTGACGGGCTGGGTGCTCTGGGTCTGCGTGTCGCGCATCGTGCTGGGCGCGCACTTCCCGGCCGACCTCGTCGCCGGCTGCGCCTGCGGCGTGCTCAGCGCCTGGGCGGCACGCGCGCTGCTGGCGCGCTATGCGCGCAGCCAGCGCGGCGCGCTGGCGCGCGGGCGCTGAGAAAGCCGGAATTTCCTCAAGGTGGCGGCGGCAGGGCGCCGAACCAGTCGCGGATGAAGGCGTGGTCCGCCGGCCGCAAGTTGCTCAGATCGCTCGCCGGGTTGCGCTGGCTGTAGCGCCCGTCGTTGATCCAGCCCAGGACGGGGTCCTCCCACCAGCGCGGCGTCGGCGAGGTCTGCCGCTCCACCAGCGCGTCGGCCACCCGCTGCGGCGGCACGCGCAGGCCGGGCAGGGCGGCCGCGGCGCGTGCCACCAGTGCATGCAGCACGGGCACTTCGTCCGGGCGGGCATGGACGAAGGTGAACCACAGCAGGTTGAGCACCGAATCCTGCGCCGCAGCCGCCACCGCGGCCGCTTCGGCCACCCGCAGGGCAGGCAGCGAGAAATGGCCGCCGTGGTAGCCCAGCAGCAGGCTTGCATCGGCATGGCCGAGCCAGTGCTGGTCCTGAAAGGCCATGCCGGCCGTCATGCGCAGCGCAAGGGTTCGCCCCGCGTTGCCGACGGGTTGCCGCAGCTCCAGGCCCTCGTGGGCCGCCAGCCCCGGCTCGATATGTGCCGCATGCCATTCGCTCGCCTGGTCGGTGTCGACGCCGAGCCAATCCAGCGCAGGGTCCTCCTCGTGCTCGGTGGTGCCATGCTGTGCGACGACGCATGCCCAGAACGCCGGCTGCGTGGCGTACGGCGTGATATCGCGCAGGCGGACTGGCGCATTGACGGCGCCCAGCCCCTGCACCTCGACCACCTCGAAGTCGGGCGGCAACGGGTCGACCGTCAGCCGAAGCCGGGTCTGGGCATGCTCTGGACGCACCGGCCATCCCTCCGGCGACACCAGGCCGTGGCCCAGCACCCGGGTCTCGATCTGCCGGCCGGAGGCATCGCGGGCGCACGCCCGCTCAGGACCGAAAAAGGCCCCGACGGTGATCCGGCCGTGGAGTTGAGTCGCGCCGTCGTCGTCGCGGCGCGATTGAACCTGGAGAACAAAAGGCATGCGGCGATCGGCGCTCCATGTGCAAGAGCGCCAAGCGTAGCCGCAGGCGCGCGGCGCCCGATCAGGCTGGCTTAAGGAAGCCGGCCTAGCCTGCTGCGGGTCTGGCGGGCGCAGCGAAGCGCGCCGGACGAACCCGGAGACTGCCCATGCGAGCCCTGCTCGTGGAAGACGACGACATGATCGGCCGCAGCCTGCAGCAAGCGCTCGAGGGCGCCGGCTGGTCGGTCGACTGGGTGCGCGACGGCCTGCTGGGGGAGAGCGCGCTGGCCGATGGCGGCTACACCTGCGTGCTGCTCGACCTCGGCCTGCCCAAGCAGGACGGCACCGCGCTGCTGCGCCATGCGCGCGAGCGCGGCGACCGCACGCCCGTGGTGGTGCTGAGCGCGCGCGACAGCCTGGGCGAGCGCGTGCAGGGCCTGGACCTGGGCGCCGACGACTACTTGCCCAAGCCCTTCGAGCTGCCCGAGCTGCTGGCGCGCATGCGCGCCGTGGTGCGCCGCCGTGACGGCGCCGCGCATTCGCTGGTCGGCACCGGCGCGCTGCAGCTCGACCTGACGACGCGCGAGGTGCTGGTCGACGGCCGGCGCGAGGCACTCACCGCGCGCGAATTCGCCCTGCTGCATGCGCTGCTGGAGCGGCCCGGCGCCATCCTCTCGCGCGACCAGCTCGAGCACCGCATCTACGGCTGGGGCGAAGAGGTCACGAGCAACGCGGTCGACGTGCTCATCCACGGCATGCGCCGCAAGATCGGCCAGGAGGCGATCCGCAACGTGCGCGGCCTGGGCTGGCGGGTGAGCGCCGAGCCGTGAACCGGGTGCCGCGGCGCGCGCCTTCGCTGCGTCGTCGGCTGCTGGTGTGGCTGGTGCTGCTGCACCTGCTGGCCATCGTGGCGACGGCCTGGGCCTCGTACGCGATCTACGACCGCGTGATCGAGGGGCTGCGCGACGACCAGATGCGCACCCTGGCCGAGTCCTATGCCGGCCACCGCGAGGCGCCGTCGCTGCCGACCCTGCCCGCCGGCGCGCTGCGCGAGCACGGGGCGCTGGCGGTGCAGCTGTGGCAGGCCGACGGCCGCGCGCTGGTGGCCGCTTCTGCCGCCGTGGCGGTGCCGCTGCAGGCCGTCGCGGGCTTTGCCGACGTGCCGGCCGGCCCCGGCCGGGCCGAGCGCTGGCGCGTCTACACCGCGCCGCCCGGCTTCGCGGCCGATGGCCTGCGCGTGCAGGTGCTGCAGAGCGAGGCCTGGCGGCATCAGCGCTCGGTGCAGCGCGCACTGATCGAGGGCCTGCCCATCGCACTGCTGCTGCCGGCCGCGCTGGCGCTGCTGTGGGTCATCGTGTGGTCGGCCTCGCGTGCGCTGCGCGCGGTGGCGGCCGAGGTGGCGGCGCAGGACGAAGCCAGCGTCGACGGCCTGCCGCCCGAGCGCGTGCCCGAGGAGATCGCGCCGCTGGTGGGGGCCTTCAATTCGCTGCTCGGCCGGCTGCGCGACGCGCTGGCCACGCAGCGCCGCTTCGTGCAGGACGCGGCGCACGAACTGCGCACGCCCGTCACCGCCATCGCGCTGCAGGTGGAGAACCTGCGCGCCCACATGCCGCCGGGCGAGGCGCAGGAGCGCTTCGCACTGCTGGAGGCCGGCGTCGCGCGCACGCGGCACCTGCTGGAGCAGCTGCTGCGCCTGTCGCGCCAGGAAGCCGCCGGCCACGGCGCGGCGCCGCCTGCCCAGCGCGTGCCGCTGGCGCCGCTGCTCGCCGAGGCGATCGCGCAGTTCGCCGACCGCGCCGACCGGCGCCGCATCGACCTGGGCTTCGTCGCCGATCCGGCACTGGCCGACTTCGCGCTCGAGGGCGAGGCGCAGGAACTGCGCAGCGTGTTCGACAACCTGATCGACAACGCGCTGCGCCACACGGCGCCGGGCAGCACCGTCGACGTGCGCCTGCACCGCGTCGACGGCGCAGCCGTCGTCGACGTGGTGGACGATGGCCCCGGCATCGACGAGGCCGTGATCGAGCGCGTATTCGACCGCTTCTTCCGGGCGCCCGGCGCGGCGGCGGGCGGCAGTGGGCTGGGACTGGCGATCGCGCGGGCGGCCGCGTCGCGCCACGGCCTGTGCATCGAGCTGCGCAACCGCGGGCCACAGGACGGCGGCCGCGGCCTCGTCGCGCGCGTGCGGCGCGCCGGCTGAGGGAAGGTGGGCGCCGCGTCTGGCGCTGCTCACACCCGCCTCATTCGTTGCTCACGCAGGCCTCAGACACGGCGCCTAGAGTCGTTGGCGGGAGGTCCACCCCAGCGCATGTCGTGCTGCGGCGAGCGACCCCGTCCAACGCCTGAAGAGGAGACTCCATGTCCACACGCACCCAACGCATCGCCGCCATCCTGGCGCTCGGCAGCCTGGCCGCCCTCGGCTCGATGGCCGCTTCGGCCCAGGCGCGCTGGGACGGCGGCGGCAGCGAGGCCGTCGGCCAGTCGACCAGCGCGCCGCTGCTCAATTCCACGATGTCGAGCACCGAGGTCTACAACGGCGCCGTGGCCGCGGCCCACGCGAGCGGCACGGAGGCCATCGGCCAGTCCACCGGCGCCCCGGCGATGGTGTCCCGGGTGTCCGACACCGAGGTCTACAACGGCGCCGTGGCCGCTGCGCACCCGACCGGCACCGAAGCCATCGGCCAGTCGACCGCGATGCCGATGCCGGGCACCACACACTGAGCGCCCGCCGGGCGCAGGCGCCGCTTGCACGCCGCAGCGGCGCTGGCGCGAAAGCGGGTGTTCGCATCGAGGGCGGTGAACCAGGCAGCGCTGGGGCTGCCGCGCAACGAAAGTACTGCCTTTTGCAGCGAGGTTCCGAAGGCTTGGGGCCTTAGTTCACATGCAGCGACGTCAGTGCGACGTGTGGCCCCGAAAAGTGCGGCAGTTCGACCTCCTCGAACCGGATTTCTACTGGCGGGTAGGTGTTGCTCCTACTCTGCTTTTCTTAAACAACTACCCTCTTGTTGCGGCATCGTTGCGTCCCTAGCCTCGGTGTGTCCGTGCCCATGGGCACCACACCGAGGAGACGCACTTCATGCCCACGACGGATGGCTCGCGGCCTGGCCCGGCTCGCATCGGCAAGCTTGTCTGGCCCACGGTGGCGATCGCGATCGCCGTGCCCTGGGCGGCGCAGCCCGCCTGGGCCGTGTGCACCACAGCAGGTTCCACGGTCACCTGTTCCGGAGCGGCCAACCCGTTCGCACCGAGCTTCTCCACGGCAGCGGACGACACGACGGTGAACGTCGAACCCGGCGCGGGCGTTGGCGTGCTGCTGGGGGACACGGCGCTCACCATGACGGGCAACAACGCCCAGCTGAACAACAGCGGAACGATCGATCCGTCGCTGCTGGGCCTGCTCTCCGTGCTGTCGTCCGGCGCAGTCATCGGCAACGCATCGGCGAGCAACGTCAGCGTCACCAACAACGTCGGCGGTGTCATTCGCGGCACCACCGGCGTGCTCGGGCTGAACCTGCTCGGCCTGACGGGCATGGCGCTGGCCACGCAGAACGGAACCGGCGGCGTGACCACCATCCGCAACGAAGGCACCATCGGCAGCAATGCGCTGCTCGGCGTCACGCTGCTGGGCGCCGATGCGCCGGTGGTCGCCAGCTATGGCGGCGCGCGGACGAACTTCGTCAACACGGGTCTCATCACGGGGCGCGTGGCCTTCCAGGCATCGGGCACGGCAGGCACCGGCAACACCTTCGCCAACGCCGGCACCATCAACGGCGGCGTGTCCATGGGCGCCAACAGCAGCAACACCTTCACGGCGGTGTCGGGGTCCTCGGTCAATTCCGGTGGCGGGCTGGGCCTGGACCTGAACGTGCTCGGGCTGGCTGGGGTGACGCTGGGCTTTGCGCCCACGGGCGTCGTCGACGGCGGGGCGGGCGGGAACAACACGCTGGTGCTGCAGAACGTGCTTCCGGAGGCAGGCACCGGCAGCGGCGTTGCGGGCGGGGTGAGCTCCGTGTCGGGTGCCACTTACCGCAACTTCCAGCACCTCACCGTCAACAGCGGCACCTGGAACATCCAGGGCGCGCTGGTGTCGGGCGATGCGACGCTCAATGGCGGCCTGGCCAACATCAACAGCGGTGCCGCCTTCGGTGCGGGCACGGTCACGGCCAACGGGGGTGCGCTCTCCGCGGCGGTGCCCGGCGTCACGCTGGGCAACGCCTTCACGCTGAACGCCGGCGGCCTGGCCGTGGAGGGTGCGAACGCCTTCAACCTCTCGGGCGTGCTCTCCGGCGGCGGCGGCCTGTCGAAGGGCGGCGCTGGCACGCTCACGCTGTCGGGCACCAACACCTACACCGGCGGCACGGCCATCAACGGCGGCGTACTGGCGCTCGCCGGCAGCGGCAGCCTCGCGCCGACAGCCGCCGTGACGCTCGGTGCCGGTGCGGCCTTCGATCTGAGTGCGGCGGCAGGCAGCCGGACGGTGGGCAGCCTGTCGGGCGCCGCCGGCTCGACGGTCTCGCTGGGCGCGAACACACTGGCATTCGGCGACGTGCAGAACACGAGCTTTGCGGGCGCCATCACCGGCACGGGCGGCATCGTCAAGCAGGGCACCGGTACGCAGACGCTGACGGGCGTCAACACCTACACCGGCACGACCACCATCGCCGGCGGCACGCTCGCGCTGTCGGGCGCCGGCAGCCTGGCCGCAGGCAGCAGCGTGAACCTCGCGGGGGCGGGCACCGGCTTCGACATCGCAACGGCCGACGGCAACCGCACAGTGGCTGCGCTGTCGGGCGCGTCGGGGTCGACCGTCACGCTGGGCGCGAACACGCTGGGCTTCGGCAACGGAACCAGCCAGACCTTCGCCGGCACGATCACGGGCAGCGGCGGCATCGTGAAGCAGGGGGCGGGCACGCAGACGTTCACCGGCGTGAACGCCTTCGCCGGCGGTACCACGGTGAACGCCGGCACGCTGGCGCTGGCAGGCGCCGGCAGTCTGGCGCCGACCGGCGTCCTGGCCCTGGCCAATCCCGGGGCCGTCTTCGACATCGCCGCGGCCGACGGCAACCGCACGGTGGGCGGCCTTGCCGGAACCGCAGGCACGACGGTGGCCCTGGGCGCCAACAGCCTGGCCTTCGGGGATGGCAGCAACCAGACCTTCGCCGGCAGCATCAGCGGCAGCGGCGGCATCGTGAAGCAGGGCAGCGGCACGCAGACGCTGACGGGAGCCAACGTCTACGCCGGGCCCACGACCGTCACCGCCGGCACGCTGGCGCTGGCCGGCGGAGGAAGCATCGCACCCTCGACCGCACTGAGCCTCACCGCCAGCGGCGCGGCCTTCGACCTGAGCGCGGCGGGCGGAGCGCGGACCGTCGGGTCGCTCTCGGGCGTCGCCGGCACCACCGTCCAGCTCGGCGCCGGCGGCCTGGGCTTCGGCGATGCCAGCAGCCAGACCTTCGCCGGCGCCATCACGGGCGGCGGCGGTATCGTGAAGCAGGGAGCCGGCACGCAGACGCTGAGCGGCGCGAACACCTTCGCCGGCGGCACGACGATCACCGGCGGAACACTGGCACTGGGCGGCGGGGGCAGCCTGCTGTCGACCGGCGCGCTCGACCTGGCGAACGCGGGCACGGTGTTCGACATCGGCGGCGCCTCGGGCGCCCGGAGCGTCGGGGCGCTGTCGGGCGCGGCAGGTTCCACCGTCCAGCTGGGCGGCAACACACTGGCCTTCGGCGATGCGAGCAACCAGGTGTTCGCGGGCAGCATCGCCGGCAGCGGCGCCGTCGTGAAGCAGGGCAGCGGCACGCAGACGCTCACGGGGGCCAGCACCTACGGCGGCGGAACCACCATCAACGCCGGCACGCTGGCACTCGGCGCCGGCGGCAGCCTGCTCGCCACCGGCGCGATCGATCTGGCGCAGCCGGGCACCGTGTTCGACATCGCGGCCTCGGGGGCAGCGCAGACGATCGGCGCGCTGGCGGGTGCGGGTGGCACCACGGTGCAGCTCGGCGCCAACGATCTTGCCTTCGGCGATGCGAGCGACCAGGTGTTCGGCGGCACGTTCGCCGGTGCGGGCGGCATCCTGAAGCAGGGCAGCGGCATCCAGACGCTCACGGCCGCACAGGGCCACACGGGCGGCACCACCGTCGATGCCGGTGTGCTGGCGCTCGCGGGCGCTGGCAGCCTGGCGCCCGGCGGTGCGGTCACGGTCAATGCGGGCGGCCGCTTCGACATCGCGGCCGCCTCGGCACCGCAGACGATCGGCTCGCTCGCGGGAACGGGCGGTGCCGTGCAGCTCGGCGGCAACACGCTGAGCTTCGGGGACGCCAGCAGCCAGAGCTACGCCGGCGTCATCGAAGGCACCGGCAGCATCGTGAAGCAGGGTCCGGGCACGCAGACGCTCACCGGTGCGAACACCTTCACGGGGGGCACCGCCATCGACGGCGGTACGCTGGCGCTGTCGGGCGCGGGCAGCCTGTCGGCGCAGGGCGCGGTCGACGTGGCGGGCGGCGCGAGCTTCGACATTTCAGGTGCGGACGGGGACCGCACGATCGGTGCCCTGAGTGGCGCGGCGGGCAGCGCGGTGCGGCTGGGCGGCAACGACCTGCGCTTCGGCGATGCATCCGGTTCCGTGTTCGCGGGCGACATCACCGGCCTGGGCGGCATCGTCAAGCTGGGCACCGGCACGCACACCCTGACTGGCACCAACAGCTACGCCGGTGGCACCACCGTCGAGGCCGGCACATTGGCGGCCGGCAGCGCCGGTGCCTTCGTGCAGGGCACTGGCTACACCGTGAACGGCGGCACGCTCGACCTCGGCAGTTGGGACCTCACCGCCTCGAGCCTGGCGGGCACGGGCGGCAACGTCGCTCTGCAAGGCCAGACCCTCACGGTCGACCAGGCGATCGACACGAGCTACGCCGGCGGGCTCTCCGGCAGCGGCAGCCTGGTCAAGGCCGGACCCGGCACGCTGACCTTGAGCGGCAGCAGCAGCTACGGCGGCGGCACGATGCTGGATGCCGGGCGTCTGAACGTCGGCACTGCCACGTCGCTCGGGACCGGCCCGCTGACAGCGGCGGCGGGCACAACCCTCGGCTTCTCGGCCGACGGCATCGCACTTCCGAACCCGATCACCACAGCGGGTGTCGGCGCGTTCACCGTCGACACCGCCGGCCACTCGGCGGTGCTGTCCGGGGGCATCGGCGGCACGGCCGATCTGGTCAAGGACGGGCTCGGCACGCTGCAGCTCGCCGTGGCCAACAACAACTACACCGGAAGCACCACGGTCGCCGCCGGCACCCTGCAGGCCGGCGCGGCCGGCGCCTTCGGTGGAGGCGGCGCCTATGCAATCGCGCCGGGTGCGACGCTGGACCAGGCGGGCCACAACCAGACGCTGCCGTCGGTGGCGAACGCCGGCACCGTCAGCCTGGCCGGCACGGCGCCCGGCACCGTGCTCACGGTCACCGGCACGTGGGCAAGCAGCGGCGGTGTGCTGCAGCAGGGCGCCGGCGCCACGGCGGACCGGCTGGTGCTCAGCGGGTCGGGGGCCAGCGCCACCGGCACCACCAACCTGCGCATCGTCGACCAGGGGCTCGGCGCGCCGACCACGGGCAACGGGCTCGAGCTGGTGGGCACCGCGAACGGCGGCGCCCTCGGCAGCGGTGTGTTCCAACTGGCGGCGCCGGTCTCGGCCGGCGCCTACGACTACCGACTCGCGCGGACCGACAGCGCGGTGTACCTCACCAACAACATCGGAGGCGGCGGCGGCGGAGGAGGAGATGGGGGTGGCTCAGGCGGGGGCGACGGGGGAGGCAATGGGGGCGGTGGCGGTGGCGGCGGCATCCCCGGCGCGGCCATTCCCACCTATCGGGCGGAGGCGCCGATCTACACCGCCATCGGTGCGCAGCTGCGGCAGGCCGACCTGGCCATGCTCGGCGGCTCACGCCAGCGCACCGGCGATGACCCGGTGGGCGGCGATGCCGACGGGCGGACCGGCCGACGTGCCTGGGCGCGCTTCATCACGTTGGACAAGGACATCCGCCAGGGCGGAGAGCTGGCGCCGACCAGCCGCGGCCGCTTGAAGGGGCTGCAGGCCGGCACCGACCTGTGGGTCGATGGGCCGTGGCGCGCCGGCGTGTACGTGGGTCAACTGGAAGGCGACCTGCGCGTGCGCGGCTTCGCGCGAGGCATGGTGGGCTACGACGCAGGCTCGACCGACGTGCGGAGCCAATTCCTGGGCGGCTATGTCACCTGGCAGGGCGAATCCGGCCTGTATGTCGACGGCGTGCTGCAGGCATCGCGCCACCGCTACACCGTGATGCCCACGCTGGGCCCGCGCAGCGGCGGCAAGGGCAACGGCCTGCTGGCTTCGGTCGAGGTCGGCAAGAGCTTCGCCATCGCGCCGGGCTGGAGTCTGGAGCCGCAGGTGCAACTGGTGCACCAGCGATTGAGCCTGGACGATGCAGTGCTCTCGGGCGCGACGGTCCAGCAGGACCTGCACAGCGGCTGGATCGCGCGCGCGGGCCTGCGGATCAAGGGCGACCTGAGCACGGCTGCAGGCCCGGTGCAGCCCTACGCCCAGATCAACTGGTCCCGGCGCTCGTCGGGCACCGACACGACGCGCTTCATCGGGCTGGGCGGCGCCACCGGCTTCGGCACCGCGACGGGTGGCAGCAGCGCCGAGCTGGTGGCGGGTGCGAGCTGGCAGTTCAGGCCCGGCGCGAGCCTCTATGGAGAGGTCGGCAAGAGCTGGGCCACCGGGGGCGACACCCGCGTGCGCGGGGGCCTGAATGCGAGCCTGGGGGTGAAAGTCCGCTGGTAGGTCGAGCGCTCGCGGGGCAACGCGTCAGTCGTCGCGGCTGGCCAGCAGCCCACGCCACACCAGCGCCCCCAGCACCGCCCCGACGATCGGCGCCACCCAGAACAGCCACAGCTCGCCCATCGCATAGCCGGGGCCGAAGAGCGCCACGCCGGTGCTGCGCGCCGGGTTGACCGAGGTGTTGGTCACCGGGATCGACACCAGGTGGATGAGCGTGAGGCACAGGCCGATCGCGAGGCCGCCGAAGCCCGCGGCGGCCCGCTTGGCCGTGGCGCCGAGGATGACGACCAGGAAGACCGCCGTCAGCACCACCTCGCACACCAGCGCCGCCCGCATCGAGTAGCCGCCGGGCGAGTGCTCGCCGTAGCCGTTGGTGGCGAAGCCGCCCAGCTGTGCGCCGGCCTTGCCGCTGGCGATCAGCCACAGCACGCCGGCCGCCGCGATCCCGCCGAGCACCTGCGAGACGATGTAGCCCGGCAGGCGCGCGGCCGGAAAGCGCCCGCCGACCGTCAGGCCGATGGACACCGCTGGGTTGAAGTGGCCGCCCGAGATGGGCCCCAGCGCGTAGGCGCCCGTGAGCACGGTGAGGCCGAAGGCCAGCGCCACGCCGGCGAAGCCGATGCCCAGTTGCGGAAAGCCGGCGGCGAGCACAGCGCTGCCGCAGCCGCCGAGTACGAGCCAGAAGGTGCCGACGAATTCGGCCGCCCACGCCTTGACGGTGTGTTGTGTGTCCATTCCCTGAAGTCCTTGTGTGGTTGCGAGAAAGAAAGAGAAAGACGGCCGCAGGGCCGTCGTTTCGGGGGCGGATTCTAGGAACGGGCGCGGCCTTGCCAACTGCTTTGCAGACGCTTTGCGCGCAGCTCTTCACGCTGCCTGCGGTTTTCGATTGCGCCGCCAGGGCGCCGGCCCGCGCTATGCTGCTCGCCCCGGCTGCCGGCCGATGCTGGAGTGCGTTGCGATGCCACGGATTGCCATCCAAACGATCGCTGCCTGCGCGGCACTGGCGGGCGCTGCAGCCCTTTTTTCCTCGAACGTTCGGGCGCAGGGCGTGGTCAACGCGCTGTGCAGCACCGACGCCGGCTGGTGCGAGGCCGCGGCCGCCGAGTTCACGCGCACCACGGGCATCAAGGTGAACCAGGCCCACAAGGGCACGGGCGAGATCGCGGCCCAACTGCGCGCCGAAGCCCAGAACCCCAAGACCGACCTGTGGTGGGGCGGCACCGGCGACCCCTTCCTGCAGGCGGCCGAGCAGGGCCTGCTCGACGCCTACCGCCCGGCCTACATCAACGACCTGTACGACTGGGCTGTGCGCCAGTACGCGATGAGCGGGAACATGGTCGGCGGCTTCTACACCAGCGCCATCGGCTTCGGCTTCAACACCGACACGCTCAGGAAGAAGCGGCTGCACGAGCCGAAGTGCTGGGCCGACCTGGTCAAGCCCGAATACAAGGGCGAGATCGAGATCTCCCACCCAGCGACCAGCGGCACGGCCTACACCGTGATCGCGGGCCTGGTGCAGCTGATGGGCGAGGACGTGGCCTTCGACTACCTCAAGAAGCTGCACGCCAACGTGAGCAACTACACGCGCAGCGGCCAGGCCCAGGCGCCCAACGTGGCCAAGGGCGAGGTCGGCATCGGCGTGAGCTTCATCTTCGGCTTCGAGAAGTGGCGCTACGACAAATTCCCGGTCAAGACGGCGGCGCCCTGCGAGGGCACAGGCTACGAGGTGGGCGGCATCGCGCTGGTGAAGGGCGCGCGCAACAAGGCCAATGCCATCAAGTACTACGACTTCCTCATGAGCCCTGCCGGCCAGGCCCTGGGCGCGAAGAACGGCAGCCTGCAGTCGCCGGCCAATCGAAGCTTCAAGCCCGACCCGCGCATCCCGTCGATGGCCGACGTGAAGCTCATCAAGTACGACTTCGAGAAGTACGGCAAGGCGGCCGAGCGCAAGCGGCTGATCGAGCGCTGGACCCGAGAGGTCGAGTCGCTGCCGCGCTGAGCCCCGCGGCCGTCATCGCTTGCTCAGGGCGCGCTGGCGGTGAAGCCGACCTGGCCGCTGTACTGGCCGGCGGGGGGATTGGCGGCTGCGAAGGCGAAGCTCCAGTTCGCGCTTTGCTGCGTGACCAGGTTGCCGAAGGCGGTGCCGGCCACGTTGACCGCGGTGCCCGAACCGCTCGCCGGCAGCGGTGGTGCGGGCAGACCGGCGTTGTCCGAACTGATGGTGACGGCGGTCATCGGCAAGGTCGCCGATCCGTTGCTCAGGGGCGCCGCCACGCTGGCACGCAGGGTGACGGTGCCCGCATTGCTGCGCACCTCGACCGGCAGCACCGCGTTGCTGGCCGCCACCGTCCACCCCGGCGCCCCGCCGTTCCAGGGCACGGCAATGCCGGCGCCATTGGCGGGGGTGGTCGGCGCGGAGGGGATCGACGGTGTCAGCGTGAAGCCCACCGTCGGCACGGTGGCACCCGTCGGGCCGATGCGCAGGTAGATGAACTTGTCGATGCGGATCGTGAAGTCCAGCCGCGCGGTGGCGGCGTAGGGGCTGGTGTTGTCCGTCGTTTCTTCCGCCCGTGCGGGCAGGGCCAGCGCCGAGGCCGCCAGCCCCAGGACGAATGCCCGGCGGCTCATCGGAACTCGGCCTCCACCTGGAAGCTGCCGTCCTCCCAGTCGACGGTGCCGCGCGCCCGCACCGGGTAGGTCGGCCGTGCCGGCGGGCCACCGTCCTCGGCCGCCCGCGGGGTGAGCGTGAGTGCGCGCGTTTGCCCCGGCAGCACCGGCGTGCTGTCCGGCAGCCAGTCGTGCCGCTGGCCGTGTGCATCGACGCCCTCGAGGCTGCCGCCGAGCCGGCCGTGCGCATCGCCGTCGTTGCGCACCGTCACCACCGGCGTGCGTCCCTGCGGGCCCTCGCGCATGCCGACGCCGAGCATGGACAGCCGCGGCGCTGCTCCTTCGACGGCGAGGTACACCGCCACCGCGATGCGTCCGGTGACGGGCAGCGCCAGGCTCAGGCCGCGACCCTGCACCGCCGCATGGTAGGCCGGTTCCACGCCTTCGATGGCCAGCATGAATCGGCATTCGCGCCGCGGTGCGTCGGGCGGCAGGTCGATCTGGAAGCGGAAGCTGCGGCGCTCGCGCGGCGCCAGCCGCACCCGTGGACGCTCCAGCAGCACCCAGGGGCGGCAACTGTCGGAGAGCAGGGCGTCGTGGTAGCTGACGCTGCCGTCCTCGCCGAGGCGCCAGTCGATGGTGCGGACCGCGACCTCGGTCGACTGGTTGCCGACGTTCTGCAGTTCCAGCGTCTGGCCGATCCGTCCGCCTCGCGCGCCCGAGAGTTCGAAGCGCGACGGCGCCACGGCCATCTCGAAGGGCGCGGCCGGGGCCGCACCGGGCGCCATGCCGCCGGCCAGCAGCAGCGCTGCGACACGAAGGCCTGTCATGGCAACACCTCCATCTCGAAGTAGGCCTCGTAGTCCAGCGCACCGCCGGGCACGGGCCGCAGCTCGCGGCGGTCGAACTGCACGCGCAGGTCGAAGCGCTCGCTCATCCAGGGGCCGGGGACGGTGCCGCTCCAGACCAGCCGACGCTCGCCCGGCCTGGCCATGCCCGGCGCGAAGAGCCCGCCCGTGCGCCACTCGACCCGCATGCCCGCCGGCGAGCGCAGCCCGGGAATGAAGGGCGGCACCACGTAGAAGATGCGGGCCCTGCGGCCGACGAAGGGCGCGGTGGCCAGGCGGTATTCGATGCCGTCGAAGCGCACCGTGAGGTGGGGCGATACGGCGGAGGACGCCGCATCGCCGTCCTCGTCCGGGCGCGCCTGGACCCGGCTGCGCGGCGAGGTCGAATCGTCCAGCCGGTGCACCTGCGACACGGCTGCGCCGCCGGCAGCCAGCAGCAGCCCGGCGAGTGCGCCCGCACACGTGCGCCGGTGGAGGGACAAGGGCAGGGCCATGGCTCAGAACATGGTGGCGGTGAAGGTCACGCGGCCGGTGTAGGTGCCGGAGAGATAGAGCGTGCTGTTGGCATAGCTGAAGCGCAGCGCGTTGTTCATCTCGGTGCGGGCCGACAGCACCGAGAGCAGGGGCAGCGGGAATTGCGCCAGTTGCTGCGGGCTGCCGGAGGCATTGAAACTGCCGCTCTGGATGTCCTGTCCTGTCGCGTCGGGGTTCGTCGACACCCAGCCGATGGTCGAGAACGGGATGCTGGTGCTGCCGCAGCTGGTCGGTGTGGTGCAGTCCAGGCCCGGTGCGGCCGTCACCGTCAGGCGCACGGTGTTGACGGCCAGGGCCAGCAGCGCCTTGTCGGCAGTCAGCAGCACGGTCACGGTGTCCGGCTGCGTCACCGGCGCCGGGCTGGGTTGCAGGTTGGCGCCGCTGACCGTGAAGGCGACGTTGTCGATGGTGCCGCCCGCGGAGCCCACGCGCAGCGTCAGACGGTTGCCCGACAGGCTCAGCAGGGTGGTCGTGATGACCGCCTGCGCCGTCCCGGCCGGTACCAGCACGAGGGCGAGCGCGACCGCGCCGGCAAGGGTGCTGCCCTGACCGGGCGAGCCGATGCGGTGGAGCACGCTCAGATGCCGGTGGCGGTGTAGGTCAGCGTGGCCGTGTGGTTGCCTGCGGCCCACGCGGTCGGCGTGCCGGTCAGGGTGTACGCCCAGGTGCCGGTCGCCACGACATTGGAGGGGAAGGCGGTGGACGTGCACGCGCCCAGGTTGGCGCCCGGGTGCGGCAGCGTGCCGCTCGCGGTCACGCTGAAGTCGGCACCCGTCGGGCCGGGCCCGGTGCCGGGCAGCCAGGCGCTCAAAGCGCAGTTGATGGTGGCGGTGCCGGCGTTGGTCCAGGCGTAGACCGCCAGCGCGCCCGGCTGTGTGCCGAAGGCGAAGCTCGGTGCGGTGCCGTCCCAGTTGACGGGGGTGCTGCTGCCGTTGGCGGCCACGGTGGGCACCGGCGGAATGCTGGCGGTGGCGGTCCACGTCAGGGTGTCGACCGTCGTGTCGGTGCTGCCCACCCGCAGCAGGATGAGCTTGGGCACGCGCACCGACAGATTGACGCGAGCGGTCGCGGTGACGGTGCCGGTGCCCGCATCGTTGTAGCCGTAGGTGGCTTCGGCGCGGGCCGGTGCGCTGACACCGGCAAGGAGCAGGCCGCAGACAGCGGCGAACGTGCAATGGCGCAGGATGGGTGCGTTCATGGTGGGTCTTTCAGGTGGAGGCGGTGGAGAGCCGGTCGGTGGCAGAGCGGTGGCGCGGTGCAGGCACCGGCCGGGCGTGTGCTGCAGTCATGGCGCCACCCTGATCACGGGGATCGTGGCGTACGCGCTGCCCCGCAGCGGCACGTCGACGCTCATGCCCGAGTCGGTGCCGCCCCAGGGCAGCGGCACGCTCTCGGGCGTGAGGCTCAGCTGGTGGCGTCCGGTCGTCACCAGCGGGAATTCGAACCGGCCCTCGCGGTCCGTGGTCGTGCGGTGGCGCCCGTCGAGCACGACTTCGACGCCGGCTGCGCTGCCCTCGCCGACCTGCGCGAGGCCGTCGCGGTTGGCATCGAGGAAAACGCGACCCTCGATGCGACCATTGCCGGCGCCTGCACGCACGCCCAGCGGCGCATAGGGCACGCCGCTCGTGCCCTCCCAGCGCAGGAAGACGTAGACGCCCTTGTCGCTGCCGCGGTACACCTGCGGCCCGAAGGAAGACGTGGGCACGGCGGCCGCGCGCGTCTGGTTCAGGCTGGCGGCCAGTCCCAGACGCCAGCCGCCGCCCAGTTCCTTCTCGGCCGACACCTGGCCCGACAGGCCCCGGCTGGTCCACAGGTCGCCGCTCTGCGAGGTGTAGCGCAGGCTGCCCACCAGGCTCAACGTGGGTTGCGGCCAGTAGCGGAATTGCAATCCCACGGTCGGGTAGCGGCGGGTCCTTCCGCCACTGCGGTCGCGCGCGTAGCCGAGCGTGGTGACGAGTTCCGTGCGCTGGGTCTCCTGGCGGCTGCCGAGCCATTCCTGCTCCCATTGCAACTCCTCGCCGGTGGCCGCGGCACCGTCAAGCACGACCAGTTCGTTGCGGTGCAGCGTCAGGCTCAGCCGGCTGCGCGGCAGGCCGAACAGGCGGGTCTGGTAGTAGGCGTTGGCGTAGAGGCTGCGCGAACGGGTGGGCCCCTGCGCGAGTTCGCCGTCGCCGGCAAAGCGCGTGTCGTACACGTTGAAGCTGCCCCCCAGCGAGGTGTGGCGGTCCAGCGTCCATTGCAGGTAGCCGCTCGCGCCGGACCGGTCGTAGCCGACGCGGGTGAAGTTGCTCCCCGGTCCGGCGTGCTCCAGGTCCAGGCCCAGGCCCCAGCTCAGGCGGCTGTCGGCGCGGTCCATGCGCCAGTAGGCGCCGCGCGTGCCGATGGGCAGCGGCAGGTCGCCGAAGTGCAGGTTGGGCGATGCGGCATAGGCGCCTGCTTCATGCCGGAAGCTGCCCAGCCGCAGGCTGGCCTCCACGAAGAGCCCGCTCGCGCTGCCGGTCGCGACGCCGGGGGTGTCCGAGCGCACGCGGCTGCCGATGGCGGTGGCGCGCCAGCGCAGCGTGCCCTCGTCAAACGATTGCGGTCCGCGCCCCACCGAAAGCGCCCAGCTGGAGACATCCTTGGCGCCCGCGCCCAGGCCGCTCAGCGGGTCGAGGTAGAAGGCCGGAACGCCGCGCGCCTCGTCGAGCTGGCCGGCCACGTACCACTGGTCGTCCAGGCGCTGCGTGCCACCCAGCCAGCTGAGCCGGCCGCCGCTGCTCTCGAACCCGGCGAAGGGGCCGCCGGTGAGCATGCCGCGCTGGCCGGTGCCGGCGCGCAGGTCGAAGTCCGGCCCGTAGATGCGCGTGGACAGGCCCCGTACGACGGTCGTGCCGAGCGACAGCCGGTCGTGGCGCGCGAGCCCGTCCGTCACCGCGCTGTAGCCGTCGCCCAGCGTGGTGTCGGCGAAGACCGAGGGGGACAGCGGCAGGCCCAGGCTGCGCAGGGTGGCGCGAGCGCTGCTGCGCTCGCGCGCATAGCCCAGCCCGCCGATGCCGCTCCAGCCGGCCTGCAGGTCGCCTTGCAGCGTACGGCCGTCGATCTGGAGCAGCAGGTCGCCCCAGTCGCGCGTCTCCTGGCGGTATTCGCTGCGCAGGCCGTACTCCGCAGCGCTGCGTCGCCCGAGCCCGGTGCCGCTGGCGCTGCCGGCACCGGCACGGGTCTCGAACAACCAGGACCGCAGGCCCTCGGGTTGGGCGGCGTCAGCGGCGGGGGCCTCGGCTTCGGCCTGCGCGGCGTCCATGAAGCGATCCTCGTAGGCCGGCGGTTCGGCCTCGACGCGGGCGCGTCGCCGCGCCTCTTCAGCCGCTCCCCGGGTCAACGGCTGGATGCGGGCATCAGTCAAGGGCGTGCCCTCTTCGGCCGCCGAGGGGGCCGCGAACAGCGAAAGAAGCAGCCAGGGCCCGAGGCGTCCCAACCGCGGTCTGTCCATTGATGCCGTGCATGCGTCACCCCGCACTGACCCCTCGGATAAAACAGTCTTGCAATGGTGCAGATTGACCGCATCTGGCCCGCGCGTCGACCTGCTTTTTCCTTAGAACCAAAGGCCTATGCGGCGTCGCGTGGGCTGGCGGGCCGAGGGCGGCGGCGCACGCAGGGCGGCTGCGTACAATTTTTCGCCCCGACTCGCGCCGCACTGGCGAGGGGGCCTCCGGCCCGCGCGCGGGCACCCATTCCTTGATCAGAACGATGGCATCCAACACTTCCAACGCATCCACCCGACATGCCTTCCAGGCCGAGGTCGCACAGCTTCTGCACCTGGTCACGCACTCGCTGTACTCCAACAAGGAGATCTTTGTCAGAGAGCTGATCTCCAACGCGTCTGACGCCTGCGACAAGCTGCGCTTCGAGGCCCTGGACCATCCCGAGCTGTACGAGGACGCGGCCAGCCTGGAGGTGCGCGTGTCCTTCGACAGGAAGGCCCGTACCCTCACCATCACCGACAACGGCATCGGCATGAGCCAGCAGGAGGCGATCGACCACCTGGGCACCATCGCCAAGAGCGGTACCAAGGACTTCATGAGCCGCCTGACGGGCGACCAGAAGGCCGACGCCCAGCTGATCGGCCAGTTCGGCGTGGGCTTCTATTCGGGCTTCATCGTGGCCGACAGGATCACCGTCGAGTCGCGCCGCGCGGGCCTCAAGCCCGAAGAGGGCGTGCGCTGGGTGAGCGGCGGCGCCGGCGACTTCGAGGTCGAGACCCTCACGCGCGCGCAGCGCGGCACCAGCGTCACGCTGCACCTGCGCGAGGATGCCGAGGAGTACCTCAACGCCTGGAAGCTCAAGCAGATCATCGCCAAGTACTCCGACCACATCTCCCTGCCCATCCTCATGGAGAAGGAAGAGTGGAAGGAGGGAGAGGACAACAAGGGCGGCGAGATGGTGCCCACGGGCGAGTGGGAGCCGGTCAACAAGGCCAGCGCCCTGTGGACGCGGCCCAAGAAGGACATCACCGACGAGCAGTACGTCGACTTCTACAAGTCGATCACCCACGACCAGGACGCGCCGCTGGCCTGGAGCCACAACCGCGTCGAGGGCAGCACCGAGTACACGCAGCTGCTGTACATCCCCGCCAAGGCGCCCTACGACCTGTGGAACCGCGACCACAAGGGCGGCGTCAAGCTCTACGTCAAGCGCGTCTTCATCATGGACGACGCCGAGGCGCTGCTGCCGGGCTACCTGCGCTTCGTGCGCGGCGTGGTCGACTCCGCCGACCTGCCGCTGAACGTGAGCCGCGAGCTCCTGCAGGAAAGCCGCGACGTGAAGGCGATCCGCGAGGGCAGCACCAAGCGCGTGCTGTCGATGCTGGAGGACCTGGCGAAGAAGGCCGCGCCCACCCCGGCGGCCGATGCCGACGGCGTGACCGACGTCACCGACAAGAAGGACGGCGAAGCCGAGGCCTCGAAGGCCGACGACAGCGGCAAGTACGCCACCTTCTACGCCGAGTTCGGATCGGTGCTCAAGGAAGGCCTGGGCGAGGACTTCGGCAACCGTGAGCGCATCGCCAAGCTGCTGCGCTTCGCCTCCACCACCAGCGATGCCGTCACGGTGAGCTTCGCCGACTACAAGGCGCGCATGAAGGACGGCCAGGAGGCCATCTACTACATCACCGCCGACACGCTGGCCGCCGCCAAGAACAGCCCGCAGCTCGAAGTCTTCAAGAAGAAGGGCATCGAGGTGCTGCTGATGACCGACCGCGTGGACGAGTGGGCGCTCAACTACCTGCACGACTTCGACGGCACGCCGCTGCAGAGCGTGGCCAAGGGCGCGGTCGACCTGGGCAAGCTGCAGGACGAGGAAGAGAAGAAGGCGGCCGAGCAGGCGGCCGAAAGCTTCAAGCCCGTGCTCGACAAGCTCAAGGAAGCGCTCAAGGACAAGGCCGAGGACGTGCGCATCACCACGCGCCTGGTCGACTCGCCGGCCTGCCTGGTGGTGCAGGACCACGGCATGAGCATGCAGCTCGCCCGCATGCTCAAGCAGGCCGGCCAGCAGGCGCCCGAGGTCAAGCCCGTGCTGGAAGTGAACGCCGAACATCCGCTCGTGAAGAAGCTGGAGAGCGACACGGCCCACTTCGACGACCTGGCGAACATCCTGTTCGACCAGGCGCTGCTCGCCGAAGGCGGCCTGCCCGCCGACCCGGCGGCCTACGTGCGGCGCGTGAACGCGCTGCTGGTGTGACCTTCGAGGAACCCACATGCCCACCATTCGAGTCGAACTGCTGGAAGGCCGCACGCCCGAGCAGAAGCGCGCCCTGGCCGAGGCCCTGACCGAGGCCACCGTCCGCACGCTGGGCAGTTCGCCCGGCGCGGTGGACGTGCTGTTCTTCGACGTGCCGCGCCACAACTGGGCGACCGGCGGCGTGTTGTGGAGCGACAAGGCTGCGGCGTCGCCGCCGCCCGCTGCGGGCGGCTGAGGCGAAGGCCTCGCGATCTTTCGACGGGCGCTGCGGCGCCCGTTGTCGTCGCTGGCGCCCTGTCAGGCGTACAGCGGCTCGTCGGCCATCGCTTCGCACTGGTCCTGCAGCATCTGGATCTGGCCCTTCCAGTAGTCGCTGCTCCCGAACCAGGGGAAGGTGATCGGGAAGATCGGGTCCTGCCAGCGGCGCGCCAGCCAGGCCGAGTAGTGCAGCAGCCGCAAGGTGCGCAGCGGCTCGATCAGCGCCAGCTCGCGCCGGTCGAAGTCGCGGAACTGCTCGTAGCCGTCGAGCAGGCCGCTCAGCTGACCGGTGCGCTGCGCGCGATCGCCCGAGAGCAGCATCCACAGGTCCTGCACCGCGAAGCCGGTGCGCGCATCGTCCAGGTCGACGAAATGCGGGCCGCCGCCTTCGCGGTCGGTCGGTGTCCAGAGGATGTTGCCGGGGTGGCAGTCGCCGTGCAGGCGCAGGCTCCGCAGTTCCGAGTCGAATCGGCCTCCCGCGGCCGTGGACAGGGCGGTGGCCGCGATCAGATCGAGAGCATCGTTGCAGGCGCGCTCCCAGTCCTTCTGCACGTCCAGCGGCACCATCTCGTGGCCCAGCAGCCAGTCGCGCGAGTCGGTCCCGAAGCTCTTCAGGTCGAGCGCCGGCCGGTGCACGAAGGGCCGCTTCGCACCCACGGTGTGGATGCGCGCAAGGAAGCGGCCGATCCATTCGAGCACCTCGAAGTCGTCGAGCTCCGGTGCGCGTCCGCCGCGCGAGGGGCTGACGCTGAAGGCGAAGCCGGCATGGTGGTGCAGCGTCCGGCCGTCGATCACGCGCGGCGCCACCATCGGCACCTCGGCCGCGGCCAGTTCGAGGGCGAAGTCGTGCTCCTCCTGGATCTGCGCGTCGCTCCAGCGCCCGGGCCGGTAGAACTTGACCACCACCGGCTTCTCGTCCTCGATGCCGACCTGGTAGACGCGGTTCTCGTAGGAGCTCAGCGGGACCAGCCGGCCGTCGCCGTACAGGCCGACGCCGGCCAGGGCGTCGAGCACCGCGTCGGGCGTGAGCGATTCGTAGGGGTGGGGCGTGGCGGGCGCGGTGTCGGGCATCGCGCCATTGTCCGCCTCGCGTCCCGTGTGTTCAGCCGGCCAGCGAGAGGATGCGGCCGTCGCGCGGATCGCCGCGCCCGGCCAGCACGGTCTGCCAGGCCTGCGCCACCGCCTCGGGGCCGCGGTGCTGCTGCACGCGCAGCCAGGGTGCCTCGCCCTGCGTCGTCCGGGCGGTGAAGGCGTGCCAGGCCTGCGCCAGCTTCTGGTTGAAGACGTCGGCGCCCCATTCGCCGGTGCGCTTCTTGATCTGCGCCGGCGCGAAGAAGAAGGTCGCGCGCGGGCCGGGCAGCGTCTTGGCGCTGCCTTCGGGCGCGCGCTGGTCGACGTGCGTGTTGCCGATGACCATGCTGTAGCGCAGCTTCGCGAAGCGCTCGTGGATCGCGCGGCGCAGCTCGCCGTTGCCCGCGAAGTCCACGTACACGCAGGGCGTGCCGGCGTCCAGCCGGTCGAGTTCGTCGTAACCCAGCACCTGCGTGTAGCAGCCCAGGCCCTCGCAGAAGGCGCGGTTCGCGGCGGAGGTGAGGCCGACCACGCGCACGCCCGGTCGCTGGGCCAGCTGGAAGGCGGTGCCGTAGGCGGTCTTGCTGGAGGCGCTCGACAGGATCACCGTCGGGGCACCCTCGGCCCCGGCGTCGAAGAAGTCGTTGTCGCCCAGGAAGTCGTCGATCAGCCACGAGGTGATGAACAGCGGGCGCAGCAGGGCCTGCACGTCCTCGGTGTCGGGGGTGTAGAGCGGGTCGCGGTTGCAGCGGAAGTACACGTTGTAGACAGCCGGCAGCTCGGCCCGGTGCGCGGCCGCATCGGTGAAGCGCTCGGGCGAAAGCCGGTCCGGCGTCAGCACCAGCTGCGAAGCCATCGGGAAGTAGCCGTAGAGCCGTTCGCCCACCGCCACGCCCGGGTGCAGCGACTGCAACACGCGGCCGAAGCCCCACACCGGCACCTGGCCCCAGCCTTCTTCCGCGGTCGGAAAGAACTGCCAGTAGTTCATCGCGTCGCCGAAGGCGGCGTAGGTGATGTTGTTGGAGGTGAGGGCGAAGGTATCGATGCCGACCCGCACCTGGCCGGGCGCGAGGGACGTGTCCTCGCGGGTGTGCAGGCGGGCCTCGGGCAGCGAGGCCTTGCGGACGATGAATTCGGTGGTGGACATGGGCGCGTTCCCCGTGTGGCTGCAAGGCCTCGCACCTTATCGCCGCCGCATGACCGCCGCCAGCGCGGCCGGCTCCGAGCCGTCGCGTGGGCGACCCGCGTCCGGACCTTCTCAGCCCGGCGGCTCGAAGCGCTCGCCCGGCGTCAGCGGCGCATGCCGGTAGGTGGCCGGCGTGCGGCCTAGCTTGACCGGCGCGCCCAGGCCGCGGTAGCCGCCTTCCATCTCGACCACCATGCCGCGATGCAGCGTGTGCGGGTGCTGCAGCGCGGCGTCGACCGGCAGCACCGGCGCGGCAGGCACGCCGGCCGCCATCAGGTCGTCGACCAGCGTGCGGCCGTCGAAGGCCGCGAGCTGCGCCTCCAGCGTCTGCTTGAGGCCGTCGCGGTGGACGGAGCGGGCGCCGGCGCTGGCGTAGTTCGGGTCCTGCGCGAGCTCCGGCAGGCCGATCACGCGGCAGAAGGCGGCGAACTGGCGGTCGTTGCCCACCGCGACGAAGACCGGGTCGGTGCCGGTGCGCAGCGCGTCGTACGGATAGATGTTGGGGTGCGCGTTGCCGGTGCGCTTCGGGTGGCGGCCGTCCATGAACCAGTTGGCCGCGTGCGGATGCAGCAGCGACAGGCCACTGTCGTACAGCGCGGCCTCCACCAGCTGGCCGCGGCCGCTGCGCTGCCGCTCCTGCAGCGCGAGCAGCACGCCGATCACGGCGTTGAGGCCCGTCACCATGTCCACCACCGGCAGTCCCACCCGCAACGGGCCGCCCTCGGCCTCGCCGTTGATGCTCATGATGCCGGTCATCGCCTGCACCGCGGCGTCGTAGCCGGGCAGGGCGCCCAGCGGGCCGTCGCTGCCGAAGCCCGACACGCGGCACCACACCAGCCGCGGGAAGCGCTGCGAGAGCGTGTCGTGGCCGATGCCCCAGCGCTCCATGGTGCCGGCCTTGAAGTTCTCGATCAGCACGTCGGCCTCGGCGACCCGGGCGAGCAGCGTCTCGCGGTCGGCCGGCAGCGTCAGGTCCAGGTGCTGGATGCGCTTGTTGCGGTTCAGGCCGTGGTAGTACGAGGCCACGCCGTCGCGGAAGGGCGGTCCCCAGGTGCGGGTGTCGTCACCCCCGGGCGGCTCGACCTTGAGCACGTCGGCACCGTGGTCGCCGAGGATCTGCCCGCAGTAGGGGCCGCCCAGGATGCGCGACAGGTCGAGCACGCGGATGCCGGCGAGTGCGCCGGCGCTGGGGGAAGGCATGGAAGAGGTCATGGCGGGAGGCCGGCGGGATCGATAGGCGGGCGCGGCGTGCTCAGTCCAGCCGGGCACCGGATTGCGCGACCACGCCCTTCCATTTGGCCGTTTCCGAAGTGATGAAGCGCGCCAGCTGTGCCGGCGAGCTGTCGGGTGCGGGTTCCAGGCCCTGGGCGGCGAACAGGGCCTTCACCTTGGGCGAGGCCAGCACCTCGACGAAGGCACCGTTCAGCTTCGCGATGCGGTCGGCCGGCATGCCCGCGGGCGCGACGATGCCGAAGAACACGCTCACGTCGTAGCCCTTGTAGCCCTGCTCGGCGATGGTGGGCACGTCGGGCAAGGCCTGCGAGCGCGTGGCGGTGGCCACGCCCAGCGCGCGCAGCTTGCCGGCCTTGACGTAGGGCAGCGCGGTGAGGATGTCGGTGAAGGTCATGCCCACCTGCCCGCCGAGCAGGTCGTTGAGCGCGGGGCCCGTGCCCTTGTAGGGCACATGCTGGATGTCGGTGCCCGCCACCGAATTGAACAGCACGCCCGCGAGGTGCGAGGACGCGCCGTTGCCCGAGGAGGCGTAGCTCAGCTTGCCCGGGTTGGCCTTGGCGTAGGCGACCAGTTCCTTCACGTTCTTCACCGGCAGCGAGGGGTTCACCACCAGGATGTTGGGCAGGTGACCCACCTGGATCACCGGCGCGAAGCTCTTGCCGGGGTCGTAGGTGATCTTGCTGTAGAGGCTGCTGTTGATGGCCAGGGGCCCCGAGGTGCCGAAGAGCAGCGTGTGGCCGTCGGCCTCGGCACGCGCGACGTAGTCGGCGCCGATGTTGCCGCCCGCGCCGGCGCGGTTCTCCACCACCATGGGCTGGCCCAGGCGCGTCGTCATCTCGGCGGCCAGGGTGCGCGCCATGGCGTCCGTGGGGCCGCCGGGCGGGAAGGGCACGACCAGCATGACCGGCTTGGACGGAAAGGCATCGGCGGCGAAGGCGGCGGACACGCAGGTTGCCGACGCCAGCAGTGCGGTGCCGGCCGCCACGAGCGCGCGGCGCGAGAGCGAGAAGAGGGGGGTGTGCATGGTGTGTCTCCTTGGGTTCGTTGTGATCGGGGCTGCCGCGGCCCGCGCGGCGCGAAGCGCTCAGGCGGCGACGGCCGCCGGTGCGTCCTGCCATGCGGCCGGCAGCACGTCGGGGCTCAGCGGGTCGCGCGGCAGCGCGCGGTGCAGCAGCGCCAGCTGGGCCCAGCGCATGCGATCGGCCGAGTCGGTGCGCGCGGCCTCCCAGGCCATGGCGGCGGCGCTGGTGCAGTGGTACAGGGCCGAGGCGGCCTGGCGGGCCAGCACCTCACCGCCTGCTTGCGCGGCGGTCTCGGCCAGCGCGGCGGCGCGATCGAAGGTCTCGCGCAGCGCCCGGGCGAAGGCCGCCGGCACCGCGGTGACGGCCGGGTCGGCGAGCAGGGCTTCGAGGTGGGCGCGCAGCACCGGCAGCGAGCCTTCGCGCTGGATGGCACGGACCACGTCCAGCGCCACGATGTTGCTGGTGCCTTCCCAGATCGAGCCGAGGTGCGCGTCGCGCACCAGGCGCGGGTCGCTCCATTCCTCGATGTAGCCGCAGCCGCCCCGCACTTCCATCGCGTCGCCGGTCACCTTGCGCGCGTCGCGGCAGGCGCGGAACTTGATAAGTGGCGTGAGGATGCGCAGCAGGGCGTAGGCGCCGTCTTCGCCCGCATCGGCGCGCTGCAGCGCCCGTGCGGTCTGGAACACCATCGTGCGGGCCTGCTCGGCCGGCACGCGCAGCTTGTCGAGCTGGCGCTGCATCAGCGGCATGTCGATCAGCCGCTTGCCGAAGGCTAGGCGTTCGGCGGCGATGTATTCGGCCTCGGCCACCGCGCGGCGCATGAGGCCGGCCGCACGCACGCCGTTCGACAGGCGCGAGTTGTTCACCATGTCGGCCATCTGGACGAAGCCGCGGCCCTGCTCGCCGACGAGGTACGCCACCGCGCCCTCGAGCCGGATCTCGCCGCTGGCCATGGAGCGCGTGCCCATCTTGTCCTTCAGGTGCACGATGCGGTAGTGGTTGAGGCTGCCATCGTCGAGCCGCCGCGGCAGCAGGAACAGCGACACGCCCTTGAGCCCCGGCGGGCCGCCCTCGACGCGCGCCAGCACCATCGCGAAGTCGGCGTCGGGGTTGGAACAGAACCACTTGTCGCCCGTGAGCAGCCAGTGGTCGCCGGTGCCGCGGCGTGCGAGCGTGGTGGTGGCCGCGATGTCGGAGCCGGCAGCCTGCTCGGTCATGAACATCGCCCCCTGGGCGAGCTCGTCGAAATCCAGCGACACCAGCCGCGGCAGGTAGCGCGCCACCAGCGCCGGGTCGCCGAACTTCTTGAGCGTGCGGGTGAGCGAGTCGGTCATCGAGACCGGGCAGCACAGGCCGAACTCGGCCTGCACGAAGAGGTAGAACAGCACGTACTTGACGGCCGGCGGCATCTTGCCGCGCCAGCCGAAGGTCTCGTCGCGGTGCGAGATCGAACCCATCGCGAACTCGGACAGCGCGAGGCGCTCCATCTCCACATAGGCCGGGTGCTTGACGATGCGCTGCACGTCGAGCCCCGTGCGGGTGCGGCTCTCGAGCTCAGGCGGGTGGTGGTCGGCGATGCCCGCCAGCTCGTCGAGCAGGCCGCCGGCCAGCCCGCCGAGCCGCTCGAAGTGCGGCGCCATGTGGCGGCGCAGATCGTCCGCCAGGTACAGCTGCAACAGGCGCTGCAGTTCGGCGTCGGCGGTGTAGAGGTTCTGGCCGTGGCGGTCCGGGATGGGGTGTGTCACCGCAGTCGATTCGGTCATGGCGGGTGTTTCGTGTTCGCACCATTGTTCGAATCGCATCGATCCGTGTCCAATATCGTTTGGGTCTTCTTCGATAGGTGATTCGAATGATGGAATTGCGCCACCTGCGCTACTTCTCGGTGCTGGCCGACGAACTGCACTTCGGGCGCGCCGCGCAGCGCCTGGCGATCTCGCAGCCGCCGCTCTCGGTGGCCATCCGGCAACTGGAGGAGTCGATCGGCGCGCGCCTGTTCGAGCGCAACAGCAAGGAGGTGCGGCTCACGGCCGCGGGGGCGACGCTGCGCGAGTCGGCGCGCCAGCTGCTGCATCGCAGCGAGGAGATCGTGCGCGAGGCCCGGGACGTCGCGTCGGGCTCGGCCGGGCACCTGCGCATCGGCTTCGTGGGCGCCATGCTCTACCGCGGGCTGCCGCAGGCGCTGCGCGCCTTTCGCCGCCGCCACGCGGGGGTGCGCATTTCGCTCACCGAGATGAACTCGGCCGAGCAGATGGCGGAGTTGCTGCACGACCGGCTGGACCTGGGCTTCGTCCACACGCACCGCATGCCGCAGGGCCTGCAGCAGCGGCTGCTGCTCACCGAGCCCTTCGTGTGTTGCCTGCCTGCGCGCCACGCGCTCGCGCGGCGGCGCGTGGTGGCGCTCGCCGATCTGCAGGAGCAGCCCTTCATCCTGTTCGCGCGTTCGGCGTCGCCCGACTACCACGAGCGCATCCTGTCGATCTGCGGCGGCGCCGGCTACCAGCCCGAGGTGCGCCACGAGGTGCGGCACTGGCTGGCCGTGGTGTCGCTGGTCTCGCAGGACATGGGCGTGGCGCTGGTGCCCGAGGCGCTGAAGCGCAGCGCGCTCAAGGGGGCGGTCTTCCGCCCGCTGCAGGAGGCCGTCGCACAGTCCGAGGCCTACGGCGTCTGGCGTTCGGCGCCGCGCAGCCTGCTGGTCGAAAGGCTGCTCGAAGAAATGCCCCGCGCGTTGCCGCCGGGGCATTGAGAGGCCTGCACGCAGGTGCGGCCTGGAAGGACGGCCCCGCCCGGGGCCGATGCCGGTCAGGCGATGACGAGCTCGACCGGGATGTTGCCGCGCGTCGCGTTCGAGTACGGGCACACCTGGTGGGCGGTGTCGACCAGCTTCTTCTTGGCGTCGGCGTCCAGGCCGGGCAGCGTGATGTTCAGCACGACGGCGATGCCGTAGGCGGCGCCACCGTTGGTCGGGCCGAGGGAGACCTTGGCGTCGACGGCCACGTCTTCCGGCACCTTCACGCCGACCTTGGGTGCGACGGCCTTCATGGCGCCGATGAAGCAGGCCGAGTAGCCGACGGCGAAGAGCTGTTCCGGATTGGTGCCGGCCTTGCCCGAGCCGGGCGGGTTGAGCTTGACGTCGAGCGCGCTGTCGCTGGACTTGCCGGCGCCGCCGTCGCGGCCGCCCGTGGTGTGGGCTTCGGCGGTGTAGAGAACCTTGTCGAGTTGCGTGGTCATGGTCGTTCCTTCGGTGGTGGTTGAGAGATGCCGGTTGGCGGGGAGAAATGAGGTCAGGCCGCTGCCGCGCGCACCCGGTCGCGCAGCGACTGGAGCTGGCGCGTCAGCGTCACCAGCTCGTCGATGGAGCATTCGCTGGCGGCGAGCAGGCAGGCCGGCACGCCGGCTGCACGGCCCTTGAGCCGGCGGCCCGCGGCCGTCAGCGTGATGTGGACGCAGCGCTCGTCGGCCACGTCGCGCACCCGGGCCACCAGGCCGTTGGCCTCCAGCCGCTTGAGCAGCGGGGTGAGCGTGCCCGAGTCGAGCGAGAGGCGCTCGCCCAGGGCCGAGACCATGAGCCCGTCTTCCTCCCACAGCGCCAGCATGACGAGGTACTGCGGGTAGGTGAGGCCCAGCTTGTCCAGCTGCGGCTTGTAGAGCCGGGTCATGGCCAGCGATGCGGAATACACCGCGAAGCACAGCTGGTTGTCCAGCTTGAGCAGTTCGGCGGTGTCCGGAGTGGAGTGCATGGGCTAAATTCTATCGAGCAATTAAATTGTGCGCAATCTAATTGACCTGTGCGCTTGAAAGCGTTCGTAACGACCGACGGGCTGGAGACGAGCCGGCCCGCGCCGGTCCACGGTGCTCAGCGTGCCATCAATGCGCTGGCCATGGCGTGAAAGGCCGGCAGCGTGAGCGGGTCATTGCCGGCGTTCGCGGCGATCGGGTGCGCGGCGTAGCGCACGATCACCGTCTCGGCCTTCGGGTCGATGTAGATGCTCTGGCCATGGATGCCGCGCGCCATGTAGGCGCCATGGTCGTTGTGCGTGACCCACCACATGTCCTTGTACGACCAGCCGGGCAGCAGCGCGTAGCCCGCCTTGGCGAAGGCGGCGCGCTCGCCGCCGCGCGCGATCTCGGCCACGGCCGCCGCCGGGATCGCCTGCTGCCCGTTCACGCGGCCGCCGTTGCGCATGGCCTCGCCGAAGCGCGCCAGGTCGCGCAGCGTGGTGTTGAGCCCGCCGCCGCCGGATTCGGTGCCCACGCGGTCGACCATGAAGTACGCATCCTGCTCGGCACCGATGCGCTGCCAGATCTTCTGGCTCAGCAGTTCGGCCAGGGACTGGTTGCTGGCGCGGCGCAGGATCCACGCCAGCACCTCGGCGTTGACCGTCTTGTAGGCGAAGGCATCGCCATGCGCGCCGTCCTTCTGCAGGGTCTTGAGGAAGTCGTAGAAGGTCTTCGGGCCCGCGTAGTCGGGGCCCTGCGGCAGCATGCCCCCGGCGCGGGCGTAGTCCCAGACCTCGGCCTTGGGATTGGCATAGTCCTCCGAGTACTTCACGCCGATGGTCATGTCCATCACCTGGCGCACCGTGGCGTCGCCATAGGCGGTGCCGGCCATCTCGGGCAGGTAGCGCGTCACGGGCGCGGCGGGGTCGAGCTGGCCTTCGGCCACGAGGATGGCCGCCAGCGTGCCGACGAAGGACTTGGTGACCGACATCGCGAGGTGAGGCCGCTGCGGCGTCAGCGCGCCGGCATAGCGTTCGAGCACCACCTGCCCGCGGTGCAGCACGAGGATGCCGTCGGTGTAGGTGCGTGCGAGCATCTGCTCGAAGTCCAGGTCCTCGCCGCTGCCGAGCGCCTTGAAGCGCACCTGCCGGGGATCGACCGGCGTGGCGGCCGCGGGCAGGGCCTGCGCGGCGCCGGGGCCGCGCCACACGTTGGCGGTGGGCACCAGCTCGCGGATGTGCGAGAAGGTCCAGCGCGTGCGCGGGTACACGTTGCCGCGCGGGTCGTCGAAGGTGATGAGCCTGTCCGGCGGCGGCGGGAAGCCCTGCATCCAGCCCAGTGCCTGGACCGAGGTGGCGGCAGGGTCGGGCAGCGGCGCCGGCGTGACGCCGGAGGACTGGGCGGTGGTGGTGTTCATGAAAGCGGCGCAGAGCGCGGCCACCGCGGTGGCCGCGAGACGAAAGGCGGGCATGGGAGCGATTCCTGATGATTGTGAAGGCGCCCCCGACGGCCGGCCGCCGGGGCGCGGGAGCGGGCCGTGCCTGGCGCGGACGCCCGGCGCTCAGCGACCGGTGAAGCGCGGCGGCCGCTTCTCGATGAAGGCGCGCACGCCCTCGGCCGCATCCTCGCTGAAGATCAGCTTCTGCTTGACCGGCTCGAAGTCCTCCGTCGCGGCCACCGGCCCCTGCTCGATCGCCTTGACGACGTTCAGGCGCGTGGCCACCACGGCAAGCGGCGCCTGGGCCGCAATGCGCTCGGCGATCGCGAAGGCGGCGTCGAGCTGCTGGCCGGCCGGCACCACCTTCTGCACGAAGTTCAGGCGATAGGCCTCGGCGCTGTCGAACTCGTCCGCGGTGAGCAGGTGCAGCATCGCATTGCCCATGCCGGCGCGCTCGGCCATGCGCAGTGTGGCGCCGCCCGAGGCCATGATGTTGCGCGCCACTTCCAGCTGCGAGAAGCGGCAGTTGTCGGCCGCCACCGTGATGTCGGCCGCCAGCATGAGCTCGATGCCCACCGTGAAGCAGATGCCCTGCACGGCCGCCACCATCGGCTTGGTGCGGCGGCGGTAGCCCGGCTGGCCCATGTTGTGCGGCTCCACCAGCGTGCCGTCGGCCGGGATGGCCACGCCGCCGGCCTTCATGAACTCGGAGATCACCGGCAGGTCCAACCCGGCGGTGAAATGGTCGCCGAAGGCGTGCAGCACGCCCACGCGCAAGGCGTCGTCGTCGTCCAGCCGGGTGTACGCCTCGGCCAGCTGACGGAACATGGCCGGCGTCCAGCCGTTGCGCTTGGCCGGGCGGTTGATGCCGATGAGCAGCACGTGGCCGCGCACCTCGGTGCTGATGCAGCCTTCGGCCGGTGGGGTGGGGGTCTGGATGTCCATGGGTGTCGAGTCTCCTGGCCCGAACCATAGTGGAACGCGGCGCGGCGGCCAGTCGCGTAGAGGACGACCGGGCGGCCGTCAGGCGGGCCGGTGCTTCATGCGGCGGGCGGTGGCGACCACCACCTCGCGCAAGGCCCGCACCGTCGGGTGGCCATCGAGTTCCTTGAGCGTGAAGAAGCTGACCGGCGGCAGGTTCCAGTTGAGCCGGTAGGGCAGGGCGGCCCAGCCGCTGGCGCGTTCCATTTCCTCCATGACGTCGCGGGCGAAGATCGTGATGGCATTGGGCTCCTGGCGCAGCACCATCTCGATGCCGCGCAGCGAGGTGGTCTCCAGGATGGGCATCGGCGGCTGCACGCCCGCGCCGACGAAGACCGCGTTGTAGGTCCGGCGCATCGGCGTGTTGGGCGGCGGCAGGATCCAGTCGAGCTGTGCGAGCCGGGCCCAGTCCAGCGGGCCGCGCGACAGGCGCTTCACGTTGCGCGCGCCGACGATCAGGCAAGGCTCCTGCTCGTAGATCGCCTGCTGCACCAGCCCGCTCGCGTCGCCATCGTAGGAGCGGCCGATGGCGCAGTCGATCTCGCGCGCCAGCAGGTTCGCCACCAGCTCGTCCGTCGTGCCTTCGCGCACCATCACCGAGATGCGCGGCGAGCGGTCGAGCAGGTGGGTGAGCGCGGCCGACATCAGCTGCTGCGGCACCTGCTGCGTCAGGCCCAGCCGCAGGCGGCCGCTGCGGCCCGCCTCGATCGAGGTCAGCACCCGCGTCGTGGCCTCCAGTTCCGCAAGCCACCGGCGCGCATAGTCGAGCACCGCATCGCCGGCCGGCGTGGGCAACAGCCCGCGACTGCTGCGCGTGAACAGGGTGCTGCCGAAGATGTCTTCCACCTCGTGCAGCGCCTTCGTGATCGCGGGCTGGCTCAGATGCATCTCGGCCGCGACGCGGCCCAGCGAGCGGTGGCGGTCGATGGTCTGCAGCAGCGCCAGCTGCCGCAGCTTCAAGCGTGACAGCAGTGCGTGCTGCAGCTCGCTGGCGGGATCTTTCGCGTTCGGCATGCCCATAACTCTCCAGTTATCGGTCCATCAGAAATTATTTCATTTTGGTGAATCGACGGTCCTAGACTTTTTGCATGGACACCCAAGAACCGAGCGCACGCTCCCCTGTCACGGCAGAGTTCCTCGACACGCTGGCGGGTGCCGCCGACGCGGCGCAGGCGCTGTCGCAGATCGACGCCCGCCGCGCCCGGATCGCCGGCGGCGGCATCTTCAGCATCCAGCAGAACGTGACGTGCGTCGACGACGCGCCGGGCCAGGTGCTGCTGCGCCGCTTCTATTCGTCGGCCGCCGGCACATTTCCGGTCAACGGCGCCAAGCGCAAGACCCTGACGCGCTGGACGCAGCGCCTGTTCGTCGAAGGCCGCCCCTTCATCGGCGAGGGCGAGGCGACGCTGGCCAAGTACTTCGACGATTTCGACCAGATGCGCGCCTTCGGCCTGCGCAGCGTGGTCAACGTGCCGCTGATGCAGGGGCCGCTGTGCTACGCGACCTTCAACGTCTTCGGCACGGCCGCGCGGTGGCAGCCGGAACAGGTCTTGGCGTTCCGGCTGCTGGCGCTGGCGGCGGCGCGGTGGGTGCCGGTCGCGCCCGGCCTGAGCTATCGCTTCGACGCCACCGAGCCGGCAGACGCCGGTGCCGCCGCCTGAGCGCGGCAGGTACGAGAGGAGCCGCGCCATGCCCGTCCACGCACTGCATCACTTCACCATCCGCTGCACCCCCGGGGAGCTGCCGCCGCTGCTCGACTTCTATACCCGCGTGATGCGGCTGACCGTCGGGGCGCGACCGGACATCCCGGGGCCGGGTGCGTGGCTGTACGCCGACGGGCAGCCCATCGTGCACCTCTACGCCCACCTCGCGGGCGCCGACATGCCGGTGGAGCCGCCGACCGGCCATGTCGACCACATCTCGTTCCGCGCGCACGGCCTCGAGGAGATGCGCACCCATCTGCGCGCATCGGGCATCGCCTTCACCGAGGCGCCGATCCCCGGCTGGGCGATCCACCAGCTCTTCCTGCACGACCCGCGCGGCCTGCGCATCGAGATGACTTTCTGGATGGACCAGGAAGAGGGAGTCGCGGCATGACGCGCTTCGTGCAGGCCGGCGAGGTGCGGGTCGCCTTCGACATCGAGGGCCAGGGCGATCCGCTGCTCCTGATGCACGGGGCCGAGGCCTCGCGGCAGATGTTCGCCGCGCTGGTGCCGCTGCTCGCGCCCCACTTCACCGTGATCGCCTACGACCAGCGCGATTGCGGCGAGACCGAGGCACCGGAGCGTCCCTCCACCCTCGCCGATCTGGCCCGCGACGCGCAGCAGCTCATCCTGGCCCTGGGCTTCCGGCGTGCCCACGTGTTCGGCTCGTCCTTCGGCGGCCGTGTGGCGCAGGCGCTGGCCTTGCTGCATCCGCGTGCGGTCGACCAACTCGTGCTCGGCAGCACCTGGCCATTGCCGCGGCCCTACGAGGAGCTGTGCCCGGACGCGCGCCACCTGGCCGAACTGCGTGCGGGGTTGCCGGCCACGGCCGAGGAACTGGCGACCTGGTTCTTTCCCGAGGACTTCCTGCGCACGCGGCCCGAACTGAGGCGCCTCTTCGCCGGCGCGCGGCCGGCCTCGGCACGCTCGCTGCGGCGCGGCGAGACGGTGCGCACCACGCTCGAGCGCGGCGTCGCCGACATCGTCGCGCCCACGCTGGTGCTGGCCGGGGAACTCGACCGCGTGGTGCCGCCGAGCGTCACCCTGTCGATGGCCGGCCGCATCCGCAGTTCCGATGCGGTGCTGCTGCCCGGCGTCGGCCATGTCACCGCACTGCAGGCGCCGCAGGTGCTGGCGCAGCACATCCTCCGATTCCTCCGTCCCGAAGGAGCCAAGCCATGAGCACGAACCCCGAGCGCGCGCGCGGGCGCCCCGACTACATCCGCATCGACGGCCTGTCCAAGCACTTCGGCGACGGTGGCGAGGGCGTGCTGGCGCTCAAGGACATCGACTGCAGCATCGAGCAGGGCAGCTTCGTGACCATCGTGGGCCCCAGCGGCTGCGGCAAGAGCACGCTGCTGCGCATCCTGGCCGGGCTGCTCGACTACGACATCGGCCGCGTGACGCTCGACGGCCAGCCCATCCGGGGCACCCGGCGCGACGTCGGCGTGGTGTTCCAGAGTTCGATCCTGCTGCCCTGGCGCACCATCCTCGAGAACGTCATGCTGCCCGCCGAGGTGCTGGGCATCCCGGCGAAGCAGGCGCGCGAGCGGGCGATGCAGCTGCTGGCCATGGTGCGGCTGGAAGGCTTCGAGCACAAGCTGCCGCGCCAGCTGAGCGGCGGCATGCAGCAGCGTGCCTCGATCGCGCGCGCGCTGCTGCACGACCCCAAGATCCTGCTCATGGACGAGCCCTTCGGCGCGCTCGACGCCATGACGCGCGAGCGCATGAACCTCGAGCTGCAGCGCATCTGGATGGAGAGCGGCAAGACGGTCGTGCTCATCACCCACTCCATTCCAGAAGCGGTGTTCCTCGGTGACCGCGTGTTCGTGATGTCGCCGCGGCCCGGCACGCTGGAGCGCGTGCTGGCCATCGACCTGCCGCGCCCGCGCGCGATGGACGTGATGTCGCATCCCGAGTTCGCCGCCGCGTCCGCCTCGATCCGCGAACGCTTCTCCCACGCCGCTTCGTTCGACTGACTGGGGCTTCCATGACCACCGCCATGCTCGCCAACAACGCTTCCGTCCCCGAGGCCGCCGCGCCCGCCGACGCCACCGCCGCCGTCCCGCGCCCCGCCACCCGGCCCCGGCGCCGCGCCAACCCTTTCGCCTCGACGCGGGTGCAGTCGCTGTTGCTGCTCGTCGTGCTGCTGGGCGCGTGGGAAGGCGCCGTGCGCCTGTTCAAGGTGTCCGCGAACCTGATGCCGCCGGTCAGCGACATCGCCGTTGCACTCTGGCGCGGCCTGGCCACCGGCCCGATGGCGAAGGACGGCTTCTGGTACCACGGCGGCGTGACCGTGGCCGAGATCCTGCTGGGCTTTCTCATCGGCAGCGGCGTGGGCCTGGCCATCGGCATCGTGGTGTCGCAGATGCCGAGGGTGGAGGCCCTGCTGGAGCCCTACGTGGCGGCACTGCAGAGCGTGCCCAAGGTGGCCATCGCGCCGATCATCGTGGTGTGGCTGGGCTTCGGCATCGGCTCCAAGGTGATGATCATCTGCCTGCTCACCTTCTTCCCGGTGCTGGTGACCAGCATCGCCGGCTTCAAGGCCGTGGACGCCGACCGCATCGACCTGCTGCGCTCCCTGTCGGCCACGCGCTGGCAGATCTTCCGCAAGGCCAAGTTCCCCAGCGCGCTGCCCTACATCTTCGCGGGGCTCAACATGGCGGCCGCCTTCAGCGTGGTGGGGGCGGTGGTTGGCGAATTCGTCGGCGCGCAGGCCGGGCTGGGCGTGCTCATCCTGCAGATGGAAGCCCAGGCGGACACCGGCGGCAGCTTCGCGGTGTGCGTGGTGCTGTCGGTCATCGGCATCGTGATGACCGACGTGCTGCGCCGCATCCAGCGCCGCGTGCTGCACTGGATGCCCGCCGACACCTCCCAGCGCACGGTCAGCGTGTGACCGCCGCACCCCCCGCTTTCCATTCGTGAAGGAGTGAGCCATGTTGAATCGTCGTGATTTCGGTCTGGGCCTGGGCGCCCTCGGCCTGGGCGCCGGCCTGCCGGCCTTGGCGCAGAACGTGCGGCTGATGAGGCTGGCGAACACCGCCGCCGTCAACGACCCGCAGCAGAGCTTCGTCACCGCGGGGCAGCATCCGCGGCTGAACTTCTACAAGCCGAACGGCGTCGATCCGGAGTACGTCAACATGTCCAGCATGACCCAGGCCCTGCAGAGCCTGCGCGCCGGGCACGTCGAATTCGGGCCGGCGGTGCCGGGCATCCTGCTGCCTGCCATGGCGAAGGACCCGTCGCTCGATCTGGTGAGCGTCTACAAATGGCTGCCCGGCAACGCGAACACCGTGGTGGTCAAGCCCTCCAGCCCGATCCAATCGGTGGCCGACCTGGCCGGCAAGCGCATCGGCGTGCGCAGCCAGGGCGATGCTGGCGTGGTCGTGCTCAAGGCCATGCTGGCCGAGCTGGGCCTGAAGGACGACCGATGCGAATACATCGCCATCGGCGACGGCGCGCCGGCCGGTGCCGCGATCGACGGCGACCGCGTGGACGCGATGGTGGCTTTCGACACCGCCACCGCACGTATCGAGCTGGTCGGCACCCCGCTGCGATACGTGCCGCTGACCCCGAAATTCGCCCAGCTGGGCTCGGGCTGGCTGTGCGTGCCGCGCAAGCTGCTCAAGGAGGACCGGAAGGCCGTGGTGGCGCTGTTCCAGGGCATCGCCAAGTCGACCATCTTCTCGAACGCCAACCTCGACGCGGCGATCGACCTGCACTGGGCCGTGTACCCCGAGAGCAAGCCCAAGGGCCGCAGCCTGGAAGAGGCGCGCAAGGAGCTGAACTTCATCCTCAAGGACCGCAAGAACAGCTGGATGCGCCGCCCCGACGACCCGGACCAGCGCATGGGCGCCTCGTCGCTCGCCGAGTGGAAGGCCAACATCGAGCTGGCAGCCGAGAGCAGCAAGAACCCGAAGCTGGCCGCCGAGCTGGGCGACCCCAACCGCCTGTTCACCAACGAGCTCATCGACGACATCAACGCCTTCGACAAGAAAGCGGTGATCGACATGGCCCGCTCGTTCAAGCTCTAGTCACCCGAGGAGCCTCCCCATGGACGTTCTCGTTTCCGGCGCCAGCATGGCGGGCCTCTCGGCCGCGTACTGGTTCGCACGGCTGGGCCATCGCGTGTGCGTGGTCGAGCGCGCCGAGGGCCTGCGACCTGGCGGCGCACCCATCGACGTGCGCGGCAGGGCGCTGGGCACGGCGCAGCGCATGGGCATCCTCGGCGCCATCGAGGCGCAGAAGGTGAGCCTCATCGAACCCGCCCCCGTGCTCGACGGCCACGGGCAGCAGGTCGCCACGCTCGACCTGCGCTGGTTCGCCAACGAGACCGACGAGGACGTCGAGATCACCCGCGACCGGCTCAACCGCATCCTGCGCGAAGCCATTCCCGAGGGCGTCGAATTCCGCTTCAAGCTGTCGATCGCGTCGCTGGTCGACGGGCCCGGGGGCGTGGAGGTCGCGTTCAGCGATGGCGGGCGCGGTCGCTACGACCTGGTGGTGGGCGCCGACGGCCTGCATTCCAACGTGCGCAGGCTCGCCTTCGGCCCGGAGAAGGACTATGTGCGGCACTTCGGCCACTACGTCGCACTGGTCGACCTGCCCGCCGAGCGCGACTGGCAGCGTGCGATGCTCAACGTGCCGGGCCTCACGATCGCGGTGCGCAATGCGGGCGACGGCCCGCAGGCCATGATGCTCGCGGCCAGCCCGCCGATCGACTACGACTGGCGCGACCTCGACGCGCAACGGCGGTTGATCGCGCAGTTCCTGTCGCGCGTCGATGCCTGGCAGGTGCCCGCCCTGCGTGCGGCCTTCGCCGACCCCGCGGCGCGCGGCTTCTACTTCGATTCGGTGAGCCAGACCCACATGCCGAGCTGGACGCGCGGAAGGGTCGCGGTGATCGGCGATGCGGGACATTGCGCGGCTCTGCTCTCGGGCATGGGCACCACGCTGGCCATGGTGTCGGCCGAACTGCTGGCGAGCACGTGGACCGCGCACGGTGGCGACATGGACGCCGCATCGCCCGACTACCACGCGCAGCTGCGCCCCTACGTGGCGCAGTGCCAGGCCTTCGCCCACGAGGGCGCGCCGATCATGGTGCCGCCCACGCAGGACGCGCTGGACCGGCGCAATGCGCAGTTCCGGGCCTATGCGGCGCAGCACGCCGCCGCGGCCTAGCGGATGCTCACGAGCTCGAGCGTCTCGCTGATCACGAAGGCGCCGCCGCTGGTCCCGCCACGGGTCATCATCTCGAAGCGGACCGGGCGGCCCAGCTCGGGCGCGTACCAGACCTCGGCGCGGTAGCGACCCGCCTGCGACCCGCCGCTGCCGAGGGTGCTGGCGATGCGGTCGGTATAGCCCTCGTACTCGATGCGGACCGTGTCGATCTCCCGCCCGCCGACGCTCAGCCGGGCGTGGCCCTTCACGGCCGCGTTGAGCTCCATGCCGATGCGCGCCGCGCCGCCGCGGCTGGCGGTGTACTTCGTGTACCACGACAGCTGCTGCGCCGGGTTGCGCGGCACCCAGCCGCCGGGCGGCATCACCAGGTCGAACTCGCCGGCGGCCGAGCTGGTCACGCTGACCACCTCGCCGCCGGGCTTCTCGATCCAGCTGCCGCCGTTGAAGCTCAGCAGGTCGCCCGACGGCCCGTCGGAGCGATAGACGACCTTGCGGCGCGCGCCGGTCAGGCGGTCCTGCAGTTCGTACTCGATCACGCTGGGCCGCAGCACGCGCGCGCCAGCGAAGGGCCGGTTCAACGCGGGTGCCGTGGCCGGCGCCGCGGCGAGGCCGGCGAGCGCGCTGCGTCCGCGCTCGGGCAGCTGCGCCAGCCATGCCGCCGGCATCGCCAAGGTGGGCGTGGGCGTCGCACCTGCAGCCGCCGAAGCCCCCAGCAGGCCCGCCAGCCGTCCTTGTGCGTCGAAGACGGCTGCGCCATCGAGGCCCGCCTCGGCCGGCGCTGCCAGCTGGAGCGATTCGACGGCGCCTTCGGCCGTACGCCGGATGCCCGCCAGCAGGTTGGTGCCGAGCGTGAGTTCACGGCCCCGCGGCGCGCCGATGACGTACAGCGTCGAGCCCACCGCCAGGCCGTCGAGTTCGCGCATCACCAGGGCCTCGGCCGGCAGGTTCGCGACGCGCAGCTGGCACAGGCCACGCTCGACGTCGGGCCACTCCAGCGAGGCGCCGTAGCTGACGTTGTCGCGCCGCAGGCTCACGGACTGCGCCTGCGCCAGCAGATGGCAGCTGGTCACCGCGGTGCCGCGGCTGGTCGCGACGGCCGTGCCGGTGCCGAGCGGCTGGCCCTGCGCGTCGGTGGTCTGCAGCACCCAGACGTTGGGCGACACCCGCGCGAAGAGCGCGTCGGGCTGCAGCGTGGCGCCGGTCGCGGCCGGCTGCGCCGCCACGTGGACGAGGGGGAGCGCGGCGGCCAGCAGCGCGGCGGCGCGAAGGGCGATCGTGCTCATCGGTTCACCGGCAGCAGCTGGCGCAGGTCTTCGATGCGCGTCGTGGCAAAGGGGCTGGCCGGCGTGGGAGCGGCCAGCGTGGGCGCCGCGGCGGCCGGGGTGGGCTGCACCGGCGCCGGCACGGCGGCGACCGGGGCGACCGGCGCCGCTGCCGCGACCGCGATGGCGGCGGTGGGCGCTGCGGGTGCGGCGGGAGGTACACCGGCGGGCTCGGGCGCCGGCGCGGCGGCGAGCGCAGCGCGGCGGGTGTCGCCGGTCTTCAGGCCGACCACCACCTCGTCGCCCACCTGCCGGTTGCGGTCGTAGTCGCGCATTTCGCCGAACACGAGGCGCATCCAGGTCGGGTAGTTGTAGCCCGCGCCGGTGCCCGAATCGATGGCCGCGCCGATGAGGCCGCCCACCACGATGTTGCCGACCATCCCTGCGTTGACGCGCGAGGTCGCCTGGCCGCCGGCCGGCGCCTGGCCCTCGGCCGTGCACTGGATCATCAGGTTGCCGCCCGAGCGCCGGACCACCGTGGCCTGCCCCGAGCGCGTGAGGGCGCTGCCCTTGTCGTTGGTGAGCTGGCATTCGGCGTCGGCCACCGGCTCGCCCGCGGCCGTCACGGCGTCCACCTTCACCGTCTGGGTCGTGCCATGCGTGACGGACGCACATCCGCCCGCCAGCAGCAGGACGCCCAGCACCGCGCCCCATGCGCACCAACGAAGTCCCATCACGCACTTCTCCTCGATGTATTGATTCAAAGTGTAACCATGGGCTGTGCCGTCGATGGTGCCCGGCGCAGCGCGGGCCGCGCCGGTGCCGGCTCGTCACAATGCCCGGATGACCGAAGCCCCGCTGCTGACCGCCGTGGAAGGCGGCGTGATGACGATCACGCTGCACCGCCCCCACAAGCTCAACGCCATCGATAACCCGCTGGCCGAGGCGCTGCTGGCGGCGATCGAAGCGGCCGGGCGCGACGACGCGGTGCGGGCCGTGCGGGTGCGCGGCGAGGGGCGGGCCTTCTGCGCCGGCCGGGACGTGGGCGCGCCGCCCACCGACCGCGACCTGGAACTGGTGCAGGCGGTGGCGTCCGCCCTGGTGCACCTGGACAAGCCGGTGCTCTTCGCCGTCCATGGCTGGACGCTGGGGGCCGGGCTGGAGTGGATGCTCGACGCCGACATCGTCATCGCGGCGAGCAATGCGCGCTTCCGGCTGCCCGAGGCCTCGCTTGGCGTGTTCGTGACCGGCGGACTCAGCGCCACGCTGGCCGCCTGTGCAGGTGTGGCGCGCGCGAAGGCCCTGGTGATGCTGGGCGAGGCCTTCGGCGCCGAGGAGGCGCGGGCCTGGGGGCTGGTCTGGCGCGTGGTGCCGCCCGAGGAGCTGGACGACGCATCGATGCAGATGGCGCGGCAGCTGGCGGCGCTGGCGCCGGAGGTCGCGCGCCAGTTCAAGCGCGTCTTCCACGAGGTCGGGCTGGCGAACTTCGATGCCGCCATCGCGCGCGAAAACGCCGCGCATGCGGCGCTCGCCGGCACCGCGAATGCGGCGGGGGAAGGCAGCCGCTGAGCGTGCCGCCTCCCGCAGGGCCGGTCAGTAGGTGTACACGCCCCGGCCGGTCTTGCGGCCGAGCTGGCCGGCGGCCACCATCTCCTTGAGCAGCGGGCAGGGGCGGTACTTGGAGTCGCCGAATTCCTCCAGGTACACCTCCATCACCGCCAGGCAGACGTCCAGCCCGATCATGTCGGCCAGCGCCAGCGGGCCGATCGGCTGGTTGCAGCCCAGCTTCATGCCGGCGTCGATGTCCTCGGCCGTGGCCAGGCCCTCGGCCAGCACGAAGAAGGCCTCGTTGATCATCGGCACCAGGATGCGGTTGACCACGAAGCCCGGCGCGTTCTTCACCGTGATGGGCGACTTGCCCAGCTTGAGCGCCAGCGCCTTCACGGCATCGTGCGTGGAGTCGCTGGTGAGGTATCCGCGGATCAGCTCCACCAGCGCCATCATCGGCACCGGGTTGAAGAAGTGCATGCCGATGAAGCGGTCGGGGCGCTTGGTGTCGGCGGCCAGTTGCGTGATGGAGATCGACGAGGTGTTCGACGCGATGATCACCTCGGGCGCCAGCATCGCATCGACCTGCTGCAGGATCCTGGTCTTCAGGCCGTGGTTCTCGGTCGCGGCCTCGATGACGAGCTGCGCGGCCTTCAGGTCCTCGTAGTTCGTCGAGCCCTGGATCAGCTTCAGCGCATCGGCCTTCTGGGCCTCGGTGAGCTTCTCCTTCTTGATCAGGCGGTCGAGGCTGCCCGAGATGGTGGCGATGCCCTTGTCGACGGCCGCCTGCGCGATGTCGACCATCACCACGCGGATGCCCGAGACGGCGCAGGCCTGCGCGATGCCGTTGCCCATGGTGCCGGCGCCGATGATGCCGACGGTCTGGATGTCCATTGAAATGCTCCTTCGAACAGTGGAAATGCTGCGATGGAGCGATGCTAACGGCCCGCCTCGCAGCGGACCGTCGCCAGGTCAACAATTCAGCGCGCGGGCCGGATGCGGTAGATCGCGTTGTTCAGGTCGGCCGACACGTACACGCTGCCGTCGGCCCCGACGGCCACGCCGGTGGGCACGTAGGGCGGCGGCAAGCCGGGGCCTGCGGCCAGGCCGATGGGCAGGTTCTCGGCCACGGTGCGCTTGCTGCCGTCGGCGGGGTCGATCTCCACCAGCCGCCGGGCCGCCGACTCCGCCACGATGAAGCTGCCCCAGGGCGTCTGCGCCAGGCCCTCGGGCATCGCCAGGCCCTGCGCCACGGCCACCGGTGCACCCCCCGCGGCCCCCGCCAGCGGCACGCGCAGCAGCCGGCCGGCCGCCTCGGTGACGTACACGGCGCCGTCGGCGCCCAGCACCATCTGCACCGGCCCCTGGATGCCGCTGGCCAGCACCTGCCGGGTGGCGTACTTGTCGCCACTGGCGCGGGTGATGCTGCCGGTGCCGATCTCGGCCACGAGCACGCTGCCGTCCTCCAGCGGAATGGCGTCGTAGGGCGCCTTCAGGCCGTGGATCACCGCGGTGGTCTTGCGCGTGGCACGGTCCACCAGCTGCACCGTGCCGGTGAACCACGACGAGAGCGCGAAGCGGGTCTTCGACAGCCCGACCGCGAAGGGGTACTCCAGCTCCGGCTCGCGCTGCATGCGGAAGATGTCGCTCACCGCGCCGTTCTTCAGGTCGACCTCGCGAAACCCGAAGACGTCGGCCACCCAGAGCCTGTCGCCTTCGGCCTTCATGCCCGCCGGCACGGCAACGGCGCCGCCGGTGAGGCGCCGCAGCTCGCCGGTGGCGGGATTGAAGGCGTCGACGGCGTTGTTGGCCATGTTCGACACGTAGATCGTGCCGTCGGGCGCGATCGCGAGGTTGTCCAGCGAGGGCGTGAGCTGCTTGGCGACGGTCTTGCGGCCCGTGGCGAGGTCCACGCGCACCAGCTCGCCCGTGCGGGTGTCGACCACCCAGAGGTTGCCCTTGCCGTCGAGGTTGGCGGCCGCGGGGATCTGGAAGCCGCCGGCGATCACCGTCATGTCGCCGTTGGCCGGGTTGATCTTCACCACCTGGCCCTTGAACCAGAGCGGCCCGTACAGCCAGCCGTCGGGGCCGACCTCGAAGCCGTTGAAGCCGCCCATGTCCTTCTTGATCAGCCGCGGCGGCTGCTGGCCGTTGCGGTCGATCTCCCACAGCGCGTCGCCCAGGAAGACCTGCGAGGCGTAGAGCTTGCCGTTGCGGCGATCGAAGTCCACCGAGTTCAGGCCGGGCAGGTCCTTGGCCAGCACGCGCATCGGTGCCGTGTCGCTGTCGCGGTAGCGCAGCATGCCCATGAGGTAGTTGGTCCAGGCCAGCTCGCCGCGCGGGCCCACGGCGATGTCGTCGGCCTGACCCTCGGGGGCGGGGATGAACACGCGCGCCTGGCCGGTGCGGCGGTCGACCTCCCACATGCTGTTGCCGACGACCGAGCCCGCCAGCAGGCGACCTTGTCGGTCCACCGCCAGGCCGTGCACGCCGGCGAAGGCGGACGGCTGCACCAGGGCCTCGGGCGCGGACCAGGCGGCGGGCCGCGACGGCGGCGCCGTGCTGCAGCCGGCGAGTGCGGCGAAGAGGGCAGGAACGGCAAGCGCGAACGCGGCCGTGCGGCGGCGAATCGAGAGGGGCATGAGGACTGTCTCCGGTGTTGTGGGTATGCACGCGCAGTCTTTGCAGCGATCGCCTGCCACGCAGTCACACAGGGGACAAATCCCCGAATCGAATCGGCAGGCAGCGCCCGGTCCGCCTGCGCCGGCAGCTATGGAAAACATAGCGACGGCCCGGTCGCCGGGCAGCCAGTTGGCGCAAGCGGCTGCGGTGGGCGCTGCGTAAGCTGCAGCGCCCGGCACGCCCGCACCCACCGCGGCGGTGCAGCCGGCGCAAGATGCCGGCCCTGCCCAACCCTTGACGCAACGCCATGCTGCACCCCCAAGCCCGAGCCCTGATCGACCTCATCGAATCGCGCGGCCTGCCGCCCACCCACACGCTTGCGCCCGTCGAGGCCCGCGCCTTCTACCGCGAGCGGCGGGGCTTCACGCAGCCCGATGCGCCCGAGGTCGGCGAGGTGCGCGAGCTGCGCGCGCCGGGGCCGCTGGGCGACATCCCGCTGCGCGCCTACCGCCCGCTCGGCACCGCGCCCGACGCCGTGCTGCCCGTGCTGGTGTACTACCACGGCGGCGGCTGGGTCATCGGCGACCTGGACACGCACGACGTGCTGTGCCGCGAGTTGTGCAACGCCGCCGGCTGCGCCGTGGTGGCGGTCGACTACCGCATGGGCCCCGAGGTGCGCTTTCCCGGCGCCGTGAACGACGTGCTGGCAGCCACACGCTGGGTCGCGTCGCAGGCGAAGGACCTGCGCATCGACCCGGCGCGACTGGCGGTGGGCGGCGACAGCGCAGGCGGCAACCTGGCGGCCGTGGTGTCGATCGCCGCGCGCGACGACGCCGACGGCCGGGGCCCCTTGCCCATCGCCTTCCAGCTGCTCATCTACCCCGGCACCGACATGCGGCGCGGCCACGCCTCGCACACCAGCAACGGCCAGGGCTACGTGCTGACGGCCGACACCATCACCTACTTCCACGACCATTACATCGACGACGCCAGGCACGACCTGGACTGGCGCGCCTCGCCGCTGCTGGCCGCGAGCCACGCCGGCCTGCCGCCCGCACTGGTGATCACGGCCGGCTACGATCCGTTGCGGGACGAAGGGCTGGACTATGCGCGCGCGCTCAGTGCCGACGGCACGCGGGTGAGTTATGTCTGCTTCGAGCGCCAGATCCACGGCTTCATCACCATGGGCCGCGTGCTCGACGAGGCGCACACGGCGGTGGCGCTGTGTGCCGCCGAACTGCGCCGTGCACTGGCGGCACCGGCGCGAGGCTGAGGCGCATGCGGCGTCGCGGGCCCGCCAAAAAATCGTCCATTTCGACGACGCCGTGCAAAGCCTGCGCTTGAACAATCGCGGCGCCCCCGAAGCCGGCGGCCCGGCCGATCCTAGGGAAAGCACCGGCGCGCCGACGCCCCACGCCGCGAGGCCCGTCGATACGATCCGCCGGACTGCGCGGGCGTGACGGCGCGGGGTGCGGTGGGCCGAATGTCTTGAGTGTCTTGAGAAGAAGCCAAGGAGACCGAGCAGCATGCAGACGACCAGGGTGGTGCACGCCGATGGCGGCGAGCGCCTGATGTGGCTGACGCCGACGCGTGTGTTCTACGCCGGGCTGCTGGGCGCGGCGAGCGAGCGCAACTTCGGCGGCTACGGCATCTACGTGTCGCCGCGGGGCCTGCCCAACCGCATCCGCATCGGCGGGGGCGCGTGGCAGTCGGGCGAGCTGTTCGTCGTGCCGCCGCAGGTGCCGCACCGGGTGGAGAGCGCCGAGCCGCTGATCCTCAACCTGCTGGTCGAGGCCGACTCGGCCGAGCCCGACGTGCTGCCCGCCGTGCTGCGCCACTGCGGACCGGTGGACGATGCGCGCTTCGTGCGCCGCGTGCGCGCGGCCCATGCGCACCTGCTGCATGCGTCGGGCCGCGAGTGCTTCGACGGCATCGATTTCGACCACCTGTTCTTCGGCCAGGCGCTGGCGCCGCGGCCCCTGGACGCCCGCATCCGCCACATCGTCGAGCGCGTGAACGCCGATCCGGCCGCGGCCCGCTCGGCCGAGCAGTGCGCCGAGGACGTGCACCTGTCCTTCTCGCGCTTCCTGCATCTGTTCAAGGCGCAGACCGGCATGACCTACCGGGCCTTCCGCGCCTGGAAGCGTGCGCGCAGCCTGCTGCGCTACGTGCGCGAGTCGGCCAGCCTCACCGACATCGCCCTCGACGCGGGGTACCCCGACTCCACCCACTTCAGCCACTCGATCCGGCAGATCTACGGCCTTCGGCCCAGCGACATCGTGGCCGGCTCGCGGCGCCTCGCGCTGCACGACGCGGCGGGTGGGGTGCTATGCAATTGATAGCTGTCTGCGCCCGGCCCACGGGCGCTGCAGGCCGATTTGGCTTGAAATCCTGAGTGGAGGGCCGGCTGCCGTGCAAGTCCTCCAGCTCCTCCTCTCGGGCATCGCGCAAGGCTGCATCTACGGCCTGATCGCGCTGGGCTTCGTGCTGATCTACAAGGCCACCGAGACGGTGAGCTTCGCGCAGGGCGACCTGATGATGCTGGGCGCCTTCACGGCCTTCGCGGGCATGACGCTCTTCGGCCTGCCCTTCTGGCTGGCGGCGATCCTGGCGGTGGTGGCGATGGCGGCCTTCGGCATGCTGGTCGAGCTGGCGGTGATCCGGCCCATCCTCGGACAGCCGCAGTTCTCGATCGTGATGCTCACCATCGGCATCGGCTATGTGCTGCGCGGGCTGATCACCATGGTGCCCGGCATCGGCACCGAGACGCACACGCTGCCCGTGCCCTACAAGGACCAGGTCTGGAAGCTCGGCGGCCTGGTGGTGAATGTCGAGCAGGCCGTGGTGATCGGCGCCACCGCGGTGCTGTGCGTGCTGCTGTTCGCGATGTTCCGCTACAGCAAGCTGGGCATCGCGATGCAGGCCAGCTCGCAGAACCAGCTGGCGGCCTACTACATGGGCATTCCGGTCAAGCGGCTCAACGGGCTGGTGTGGGGACTGGCCGCCGCGGTGGCGACGGTGGCCGGCATGCTGCTGGCGCCGATCACCTTCGTGCACGCCAACATGGGGCTCATCGGGCTCAAGGCCTTCCCGGCCGCCGTGGTCGGCGGCTTCGGCAGCCTGCCGGGCGCCATCGTCGGCGGGCTGGTGATCGGCGTGGTGGAGTCCTTCGCCGGCTTCTACCTGCCCGATGGCTTCAAGGACACGGCGCCCTACATCGTGGTGCTGGCGATGCTGATGCTCAAGCCGAACGGGCTGTTCGGCGAGAAGCTGCGCAAGAAGGTGTGAGCATGCGAAGGACATCCGTACGCGAAGGACGCGAAAGTCACGCGAAAAGCGCGAAAGAGTTCATTCGAAAAGCTCTTCGTCTTTTTCGCGACCTTCTCGCAACTTCTGCGTCCTTCGCGTTCGGCAGTCCGCTTTTCTGACCGACTTCCATGCGCTACATCTTCAAGACCAGCTACGCGCAGGACATCGCGCTCGCCAAGCACGGTGGCCACCGCTTCTGGTACGCGATGCTCGGCGTGGTGCTGCTGGCCGCGCCCTGGCTGCTCGACGAGTACTGGCTCGCGCAGCTGAACTTCGTGCTGATCTACTCGGTGGTCGGCCTGGGGCTGATGCTGCTGGCGGGCTTCACGGGCCAGTTCTCCATCGGCCATGCGGCCTTCCTGGGCACGGGCGCCTACGCGCAGGGGGTGTTGACCAACCTGGGCGTTCCCTTTCCGGTGGCGATGGTGGCGGCGGCCCTGCTGTCGGCGGCGGTGGGCGTGGTGGTCGCCATGCCGGCGCTGCGCGTCAAGGGCATCTACCTGGGCATCGCCACGCTGGCCTTCGGCTTCATCGTGGAAGAGGTGTTCGCGCGCTGGGAGAGCGTCACCGGCGGCAATGCCGGGCTGCACGTGAAGTCGCCCAGGCTCTTCGGGCTGGACTTCGGCAGCGGCGAGGCCTTCTACTTCGTGTGCCTGGTCACGACGGTGCTGTGCACGCTGGGCGTGCTCAACCTGCTGCGTGCGCCCACAGGCCGCGCCTTCGTCGCCATTCGCGATTCGGAGATCTCGGCGCAGAGCATGGGCATCCACCTGGCGCGCTACAAGACGCTGTCGTTCGCGATCTCGGCGGCGCTGGCGGGCCTCGGCGGCGCGCTGTATGCGCACAAGATCAGCTTTCTCTCGCCCGACCAGTTCAGCATCCTGCAGTCGATCGACCTGCTGCTGCTGGTGGTGATCGGCGGCCTCGGCTCGGTGCACGGCGTGTTCCTCGGCGCGATCTTCCTGATCTCGATGCCGCAGCTGATCGCCATGAGCAAGGACTTCCTGCCCGCCGCCATCGGCCAGGCGCCGGGGCTGCAGGGGCTGGTGTACGGGCTGGTGCTGATCGCTTTTGTCCTCTTCGAGCCGATGGGGTTGTACGGCCGCTGGCTCAAGGTCCGCACCTACCTGCAGCTGTTTCCGTTCTACCGCCGGGGCATGTTCAAGCGGCAGAAGTCGTTCACCAAGTCGGATCGGCTCAGATGAAAAGCGGACATCCGTACGCGAACGGCGCGAAGGTTTCGCGAAGGTCGCGAAAGAACGCGAAAAAAGTATCCAGTCGGTATTTCTTTCGCGCTCTTCGCGCGACTTTTGCGCTTATCGCGTACGGCTGCCCGCTCCCGCACCAGGACGTCTCATGAACCACGACGTGCTCCTCTCGGCCCAGGACCTGAGCGTGCGCTTCGGGGGGGTGCTGGCCGTGAACAAGGTGAGCTTCGACGTGCGGCGCGGCGAGGTGTTCACGCTGATCGGGCCCAACGGCGCGGGCAAGACGACGGTGTTCAACCTGATCAGCCGCATCTACCAGCCGACCACGGGGCAGATCACCTGGCATGGCGGGGAGGCGCCGCTGCGGCTCACCGATCAGCCGCCGCACGCCATCGCCGCGCTGGGCATCGCACGCACCTTCCAGAACATCGAGCTGTTCGAGCACGCGACGGTGCTGCACAACCTGCTGATCGGTCGCCACACGCACCGTGCGACGGGCTTCTTCAGCGAACTGTTCTTCACCGCCGCCACGCGGCGTGCCGAGATCGCCGCGCGCGAGAAGGCGGAGCAGGTGATCGATTTGTTGGACCTGCAGCACCACCGCGACTCGCTGGTGGCAGGCTTGCCGTATGGCGTGCGCAAGGTGGTGGAGCTGGCTCGGGCGCTGTGTACCGAGCCCAAGCTGCTGTTGCTGGACGAGCCGTCGTCGGGCCTGAACGTGGAGGAGACGGCCGACATGGCCTTCTGGATCCAGGACATCCAGCACGAGCTGGGCATTTCGGTGCTGATGGTGGAGCACGACATGACGCTGGTGTCCAAGGTGTCGGATCGGGTGCTGGCGATGAACCAGGGCGAGGTGCTGGCGATGGGATCGTCGCGCGAGGTGCAGTCGGACCCGAAGGTGGTCGAGGCGTACCTGGGGACGATCGAGGACGTGAGCAGTTTGCGGAGGGTGGCATGAGAACGGGCTTGCCGCCGAACGTCGGAAGGACCGCCCGGTACGCGGTGCGGGCTGGGCTCGCCCCGGTGCGTCGGCCCCCTTCGGGGGCTTCCCTGCGATGCTCGGGCGGGGCTCGCGTCGCAGAACTCGCTGCGTTCACTGCGTTCACTCCGCTCAGACAGCTGCGACGAGTCAGTGCACGAAGCACGCCTGTCCTTCGGCAGGCGTGCCTCGCCCCGCCCTGCGCTTCTCGGCGACGCACAGGGGCGTGCCCAGCCCGCACCGCGCACCGGGCTCCGCCTGCGGTCGAACCACGTCCTCGGAATGCACGGCGTGAAAGCGAGGGGATGCGGCACCCGGCTTCCACGATGGCGAGGGGCGGGCGCCGGATCGCGAATCGGCGCGGCCGAGCAGCGCAGCGGCAGGCGGGAAGAGGGCCGCGCATGTTTGAGCGAAGCGAGTTTGCGCGGACCCCGCCTGTCGCGAGCAGCGCAGGGGAGTCGCGCAGCGACCCGCGGCGTCTGAGCGAGCCGGCGCCTGCCCCTCGCCATCGGCGCGCCCGGTCGCATGCCGACTCCCCATCGTCCGGCCTCCCAGCGCTGGCGCACCCGTCGGGCGACTTGTCGGAAGGCGCCCAAGCATGACCACCGAAGTCCTCCAACTCCTCAACGTCGAGAGCGCCTACGGCCCCATCAAGGCGATCCGCGGCGTGAGCCTGAAGGTGCGTCAGGGGGAGATCGCCACCGTGCTGGGCAGCAACGGCGCGGGCAAGACGACGATCCTCAAGACCATCTCCGGCATCATCGACCCGCGCAAGGGGTCGATCCACTTCAAGGGCCAGGACATCACCGCCAAGGACCCGGCCTTCATCGTGCAGCAGGGCCTGTCGCACGTGCCCGAGGGGCGCGAGGTGTTCCCGCTGCTGTCGGTGAAGGACAACCTGCTCATGGGCGCCTACACGCGCCGCGACCGCGACGGCGTCGCATGTGACATCGAGACCGTGTTCGGCTACTTCCCCATCCTGCGCGAGCGCGCCGCGCAGGACGCGGGCCTGCTCTCGGGCGGACAGCAGCAGATGCTGGCCATCTCGCGCGCCATCATGGCCGCGCCGCAGCTCATCCTGCTCGACGAGCCCTCGCTGGGCCTCTCGCCCAAGCTCACCAAGGAGATCTTCGAGATCGTCGTGCGCATCAACCGCGAGCGCGGCACCACCATCCTGCTGGTGGAACAGAACGCCAACATGGCCCTCAATGCGGCCGATTACGGCTACGTGCTCGAGAACGGGCGCATCGTCATGGAAGACAGCTGCGAGCGCCTGCGCGAGAAGGACGACATCAAGGAGTTCTACCTCGGCCTGCAGGACGACGGTGTGCGCGGCGAACGCCGCTGGAAGAAAAAGAAGACCTGGCGATGAGCGCAGCCCCTTCCTCCCTCCGCGCACCGGCCGGGCTCTGGGACCTTGGCCACCTGCAGCCGCGCACCGACATCGCCGTGCCGGGCGACACCATTCCCGCCGTGTTCTGGAACGCCGTGGATCTGCGCGGCGACGCCGTGTGGATGCGCCAGAAGGAACTGGGCATCTGGCGCAGCTGGAGCTGGCGCCAGACGGCCGAAGCGGTGCGGGAGATCGCCGCCGGCCTGCTGGTGCTGGGCTTCGCGCGCGGCGAATGTGCCTCCATCCTGTCGAACACCGTCGTCGAATGGGTGCTGTGCGACCTCGCGGTGCTCAGCTGCAACGGCGTGGCCAACGGCATCTACCCGACCGATGCGGCCTCGCAGGTGCACTACCTGTGCGAGGACTCGCGCACCACACTGCTTTTCGTGGAAGACGACGAGCAGCTCGACAAGGCGCTGGAGGTGCGCGATCGCCTGCCGCTGCTGCGCAAGATCGTCGTGTTCGACATGGAGGGCCTGCGTGAGCTCGACGACCCGGGCGTCATCAGCCTGGATGCCCTGCGCGCCCTCGGCCGCGAGCACCTGCAGTCGCATCCGCAAGCCGTGCGCGAGCGCGTCGCCGGCTGCCGGCCGGAGGACCTGGCCATCCTGATCTACACCTCGGGCACCACCGGCAAGCCCAAGGGCGCGATGCACTCGCACCATGGACTGGTCTACACCATGCGGGGCTACAACACGCTGGTGGCGCAGGACGAGCGCGACGAGCGCATGTGCTTCCTGCCCCTGTGCCACGTGGCCGAGCGCATGGGCGGCGAGTACTTCGCGATGTACACGGGCTCGGTGCTCAACTTCGTCGAGAACCCCGAGACGGTGCCCGAGAACGTGCGGGAGATTGCGCCGACCGTCTTCACCGCCGTGCCGCGGGTGTGGGAGAAGTTCTACTCCGGCGTGATGATCGCGCTGAAGGAGGCCAGCAGCGTGCAGCAGGCCGCCTACGCCTGGGCCATCGGCGTGGGCCGGCAGATCGCCGACAAGGTGCTGGCGGGCGAAGCGGTCGACGCCGGGCTGAAGCTCCGCTTCCGGCTCGCGCGCTGGCTGGTGCTGGACAACGTGCGCAAGCTCATCGGCATCCACCGCGCGCGCTTTCTCGTCACGGGGGCGGCGCCGATCTCGCCCGAGCTGGTCAAGTGGTACCTCTCGCTGGGCGTGCCCATGCTGGAGGTGTGGGGCATGACCGAGAGCTGCGGCGCGTCCACCGGCGTGCCGGCGGCGCGCATCAAGCCGGGTTCGATCGGGCCCGCCGCGGGCTACAACGAGGTGCGCATCGATCCCGCCACGGGCGAGATCCTGGTGCGCGGCCCCAACGTCTTCATGGGCTACCTCAACCAGCCCGAAAAGACGGCGGAGACCATCGACGCCGAGGGCTGGCTGCACACGGGCGACGTCGGGCAGATGGAGGAGGACGGGTATTTCCGCATCACCGACCGAATGAAGGACATCATCATCACGGCGGGCGGCAAGAACATCACGCCGAGCGAGTGGGAGAACGAACTCAAGTTCAGCCCCTACGTGACCGATGCGGTGGTCATCGGCGATGCGAAGCCCTACCTGACGGTGATCATCATGATCGACCAGGAGAACGTGGAGAAGTTTGCGCAGGACCACGACGTGCCCTTCAGCAACTACGCCAGCCTCACGCGCGCGCAGGAGGTGCAGGACCTGATCCAGGGCGAGATCGATCGGGTGAACGCGAAGTTCGCGCGGGTCGAGCAGATCAAGAAGTTCTTCTTGCTCGACACGCAGCTGTCGGCCGAGGACGAGGAGCTCACGCCGACGATGAAGCTCAAGCGCAAGCTGGTGCAGGCCAAGTACGCGCCGCAGATCGAAGCCATGTATCGCGCCTAGCGGTTCCCATCAACGACAGGAGACAGCCACCATGAAGACCTTCCGCCCCGCCACCCTGGCCATCGCCGTCCTGGCGCTGGGGGCCTCCTTCGCGCACGCCCAGCAGGGCGTGAGCAAGGACGAGATCCGCATCGGCACCATCCAGGACCTGTCGGGCCCGCTCGCGGGCTTCGGCAAGCAGTCGCGCAACGGCATGCAGCTGCGCGTGGACGAGATCAACGAGCAGGGCGGCATCAACGGCCGCAAGCTCAAGCTGTACGTGGAGGATTCGGGCTACGACCCGAAGAAGGCCGTGCTGGCGGCGCAGAAGCTGGTCAACCAGGACAAGATCTTCATCATGGCCGGCCACATCGGTACGGCGCAGAACATGGCGGCGATGCCGGTGCAGTTCGACAAGAACGTCATCAACTTCCTGCCGATCACCGCAGCGCGGGAGATGTACGAGCCGCTGAACCGGCTCAAGTACTCGTTCGCGGCCACCTACTACGACCAGATCCGCATGGCGCTGCCCAAGATGGTGAAGGACAAGGGCGCCAAGAAGGTCTGCACCATCTACCAGGACGACGAGTTCGGGCTCGAGGTGCAGCGCGGCGCCGAGGCGGGCCTGAAAACGGTGGGCATGGAGCTCGCGGAGAAGACCTCGTTCAAGCGCGGCGCGACCGACTTCAGCTCGCAGGTCGCGAAGATGAAGGCGGCCGGCTGCGACCTGGTGGTGCTGGGCACCATCATCCGCGAGACCATCGGCACCATCGGCGAGTCGCGCAAGACGGGCTTCAACCCGACCTTCCTCGGTTCCAGCGCGGCCTACACCGACCTCATCCACAAGCTCGGCGGCAAGGCCATGGATGGCATGTACGCCACCATGACGGTGCAGAACCCCTACACCGACGAGGCCGATCCGAAGATCCGCTTCTGGGCCAACAAGTACAAGACCAAGTTCAACGAGGACCCGACGGTGTTCTCGGTCTACGGCTACATGATCATCGACACCTTCGCGCAGGTGGCGCAGAAGGCCGGTGCCAACCTGAGCACCGACTCCTTCATCAAGGTCATGGACGCCAGCACCTTCCCGCCCGACATGTTCGGCTCGCCCAAGATGACCTTCACCGCAAGCCAGCGGCTGGGCAACAACGCGTCGCGGCTGTCGCAGATCGTGGATGGGAAGTGGAAGGTGGTGTCGGACTACGTGGCGCAGTGAGGCCGGCGCGGCTGGTTTGAGGCGGGCATTGGATCGTCCGCCGTGTTGGTATCGGCTGGGGCGCGCGCCGGCGCCGGGCCCAGGGCGCGCGGGCTCATACGGGGCCGGCCGGCCCAGCGGGCCGGCTCCGCTGCGGTGCTCGGGCAGGCGGGCCGCGGCAGAACTCGCTACGCGCTTCGCGCTACGCTCAAACAGCTGCCGCGAGTCAGTTTACGAGCAGGCCTGTCCTTCGGCAGGCCTGCAGCCCGCCCGCCCTGCGCGCCTCGCCGGCCCCGAAATCGCCCTCGCACCCTCGGCCCGGCGCCGACGCGTGGAAGCAGCCGTGGTGGAGAACAACCCCTAACGCAGGCCCTGGTGCCGGTGAGGGCGTGTCGGCGCGCCTGTGGGGTGCCGAGGAGCGCAGCGCGGGCGGGCTGCGGGCCTGCCGAAGGACAGGCCCGCTTCGTGATCTGACTCGCGGCAGCTGTCCGAGCGCAGTGAACGCAGTGAACGAAGCGAGTTCTGCCGCGGCCCGTTCGCGCGAGCACCGCAGGGCAGTCGGCGAAGCCGACCACCCCACCGAAGCGCCGGCGCGCCCTCACCGGCACCAGGGCCGGCCCATCGCCCCAGCAGCGACCCCGAACGCGCAAGACAAAGAAAAGGGCCCCAGACGGGCCCCACGCGACGAACAGGCGGGCCCCAGGGCCCCCAACGTCACTCTTCGACGAAAGCCTCTTCGCGCTTGGACTTCACCGACGGCAGCAGCACGATCACCAGCAGCGCCAGCGCAGCGACCAGCAGGCCGGCCGAGATCGGCCGCGTGACCAGCACGCTCCAGCTGCCGCGCGAGAGCAGCAGGGCGCGGCGCAGGTTCTCTTCCATCATCGGCCCCAGGATGAAGCCCAGCAGCAGCGGCGCCGGTTCCACCCGCAGCTTGATGAACACGTAGCCGATGAAGCCGAAGATCGCGACCATCCACACGTCAAAGGTGTTGTTGTTGGTCGAGTACACGCCGATCGCGCAGAACAGCACGATGGCCGGGAACAGCAGGCGGTAAGGCACCTTCAGCAGCTTGATCCACATGCCGATCAGCGGCAGGTTCAGCACGATCAGCATCAGGTTGCCCAGCCACATCGAGGCGATCAGGCCCCAGAACAGCTCGGGGTTGCTGGTCATCACCTGCGGGCCGGGCTGGATGTTGTGGATGGTCATCGCACCGACCATCAGCGCCATCACCGGGTTGGGCGGGATGCCCAGCGTCAGCAGCGGGATGAAGGAGGTCTGGGCGCCGGCGTTGTTGGCCGACTCGGGGCCCGCCACACCGCGGATGTTGCCGCGGCCGAAGGCGACTTCGTTCGGGCTCATCTTGAGCTTCTTCTCCAGCGCGTAGGACGCGAAGGAGGCCAGCAGCGCACCGCCGCCGGGCAGGATGCCCAGGGCCGAGCCCAGCGTCGTGCCGCGCAGCACGGCCGGCGCCATCTTCTTGAAGTCGTCGCCGGTGGGCCACAGGCCCGTCACCTTGCTGGTGAAGACCTCGCGGTCCTCGTCCGGCTGCGACAGGTTGCCGATGATCTCGCCGTAGCCGAAGACGCCCATCGAGATCACGATGAAGCCGATGCCGTCGGTCAGTTCGGGGATATCGAAGGAGAAACGCGCCACCCCCGAGTTCACGTCGGTGCCCACCAGGCCGAGCAGCAGGCCCAGCACCACCATCGCGATCGCCTTGAGCAGCGAACCCGAGGCCAGCACCACCGCGCCGATCAGGCCCAGCACCATCAGGCTGAAGTACTCGGCCGGGCCGAACTTGAAGGCCAGTTCGGTGAGCGGCGGCGCGAAGGCGGCCAGGATGATGGTGCCCACGCAGCCGGCGAAGAAAGAACCGAGGCCGGCCGCCGCGAGCGCCGGACCCGCTCGCCCCTGCCGCGCCATCTGGTAGCCGTCGATGCACGTCACCACCGAGGACGACTCGCCCGGCAGGTTGACCAGGATGGCGGTGGTCGACCCACCGTACTGCGCGCCGTAGTAGATGCCGGCCAGCATGATCAGCGCCGACACCGGCGGCAACGCGTAGGTCGCGGGCAGCAGCATCGCGATGGTCGCGACGGGGCCGATGCCCGGCAGCACGCCGATCAGCGTGCCCAGGATGCAGCCGATCAGGCAGTACAGCAGGTTGGTCCAGGTGACCGCGACGCCGAAGCCCGTGGCCAGGTTGGCGAAAAGATTGAAGTCCATGGTCGCTCGTCCTCGCTCAACCCGAAATGAAGGTCGGCCAGACCTGGATCTGGAGCTTGAGCGCCAGGATGAAGGCGACGTAGCTGCCCGCGGCCAGCACGATGGCCAGGATCAGCGTGTCCTTGAAGCGGAACTGGGTGCCCGCCAGGCTGGCGATGAAGGTCAGCGCGAAGATCGCGATGATCAGCCCCATCGCCGGCAGCCCGATGCTGGGCAGCCCCCCGAGCAGCACGCCGAAGGCCAGGTTGGCCCCGAGCACGAAGGCCAGGGGCTTCCAGGCCCAGCGGCCGATCCTGCCGCCGTCGGTCGTCTCTACCACCAGCGACTGGAAGATGATGGCCGCCCCGAGCAGGGCCAGCAGGATGCCCAGCATCAACGGGAAGTAGCCCGGGCCCATGCGGGCACCGTCGCCGACGTTGTAGTTGGTCGCGCCGATGGCGAACACGCCACCCACGATGACGAACATCGCACCTGAAAAAAAGTCTGCCTGGCTCTTGATTGCCATATGTCTCCACCTCTGACTAGGAACTGACGAGCGTCGTCGCCGGCGCCTGACGCCCGGCTGACCGGTCGCTACGGACTAATGCGTAGAGCCCTTCGAAAGACATCGGCAAAATCGGGCGCAGGCTGCCGCCTCGCTTGGGCATTCAGCTATCGAATTCATAGCAACGAAGCCCGGCCCGCCTGACGCGTGCGCCCATCGGCGCGCGGCAGCAGGGTCATCGCGAAGCGGCACCGGCCCGACCCGCGCTGCTGCGGCACACTCCGGCCCTCGCGCGCGTGCACGCGCGGCGCTCGCCAACCCGACCACGAGACAAACGGATTCCTCCCATGACCATCACCCGACGCTCCCTCCTCGCCCGCCTCGCCGCCAGCGGCGGCGGCCTGGCCCTGGCCGCCACGGCCGGCCCCGTGCTGGCGCAGGCCGCCTGGCCCGCTAAGCCGATCCGGCTGATCGTTCCCTTCCCCCCGGGCGGCGGCACCGACATCCTGTCGCGCCTGATCGCGACGAAGCTGACCGAGGTCAGCCACTGGACCGTCGTGCCCGACAACCGCGGCGGTGCCGGCGGCACCATCGGCATCGCCGAGGCGGCGCGTGCGCAGCCCACCGGTTACGACATCGTGATGGGCCAGAAGGACAACATGGTCGTCGCGCCCTGGCTGTACAAGAACCTGAGCTACGACCCGGTCAAGGACCTCACGGCAGTGGCCCATGTGGCTTACACGCCGGTGGTCATCGTCACCCGCGCCGAGTCGAAGTTCAAGACGCTCAAGGACGTGGTCGACGCGGCGCGCGCCCAGCCCGATGCCGTGACCTTCGGCTCGCCGGGCAACGGCACCACCATCCACCTGGCCGGCGAGATCTTCAAGAGCGCCGCCAACATCAAGATCCGCCACGTGCCCTACAAGGGCAGCAATGCGGCCATGATGGACGTGCTGGCCGGCAACGTGGACCTGATGGTGTCCTCGCTGCCCTCGGCCATCGGCCAGCTCAAGTCGGGCAAGCTGCGGCCGCTGGCCGTGACCTCGGCGAAGCGCAGCAGCTCGATGCCCGACATCCCCACCGTGGCCGAGCTGGGCTACGGCAAGGACTTCGACGTCAGCACCTGGTACGGCCTCTTCGCGCCCGCGGGCACGCCCAAGGATGTGGTTGCGAAGCTGAACGCCGAGGTGAACAAGCTGCTGGCCCGCCCCGACGTGCAGGCCGCCATCCACGAGCAGGGCGCCGAGTACCAGGCCATGACGCCCGAGCAGTTCGGCACGCTGCTCAAGACCGACTACCAGAAGTGGAAGGGCATCGTGCAGGCCTCGGGTGCCACCATCGAGTGAGCGACCGCAGCGGCCATGGCCGGCATGCCGCTCAGCGCGGCGGCCCGCCGTGGCGCAGCGGCGCCAGCAGCGGCTTGAGCCCGTTGTGGTCGATCTCCAGCATCAGCGCCAGCAGGCGGCCGATCTCGCCTTTCGGAAAGCCTTCGCGCGCGAACCACGCCAGGTAGTTGCCCGGCAGGTCGGCGATGACGGTGCCCTTGTGCTTGCCGAAGGGCATCGGCAGGGTCACCAGGCGTTGCAGGTCGTCGGGGTTCATCGTGTCTTCGTCCAGGTCGCGCCATCGCGCGAACGCCAGCTGCCGCCCGTGGCACAGCAGCCGCCGGCGCCGAAGGCCATGCGGCCGAGCGTCGCCGTCACGCCGCCGTCCGCGTCGGCGACGAGCGACTGGCGAGCGCAACTGGTGAAAAAGGGGTAGGGGTCCGGCGCCAGCACGCGCTCCCAGTCGACCTGCGTGCCGCGCACGGCGCGGACGAGGAACACCTCGCAGTCGTGCGCCACCAGGTGCACCGGCCGGCCCGCCAGCGTGCCCCGGAACACGTGCTCCGGCGCGGCGTCGCGCACCGCGACGAAGGCCTCGTTCGGGGGCTCGGCGACGGGTCCGTCGCATCCCGTGACCAGCAAGGCCGCCAGCACGGCCGCAGTGGCGCGCATGCGTTGTTGCAGACCGGAACATGCCGGCCGTGGTGGAAGGGGGTGCACCGCCGCACTGTACCCAAGGCGGCCGCGGCCCTCGACGCGCCCGGCGCATGGCTACCATCGGCCTTTCGTCCCTCACCCGCCCCCTTCTTTTTCCACGCAGCGAGCCCGCCACCATGACCCGCCTCGGCACCCCCCTGTCTCCCAACGCCACCCGTGTGATGCTCCTGGGCTCCGGCGAGCTCGGCAAGGAGGTGCTGATCGCGCTGCAGCGCCTGGGCGTGGAAACCATCGCTGTCGACCGCTACGAGAACGCACCCGGCCAGCAGGTGGCGCACCATGCGCGCACCATCACCATGAGCGATCCGGCGCAGCTCAGGGCTTTGATCGAAGCCGAGAAGCCGGACCTGGTGGTGCCCGAGATCGAGGCCATCGCCACGCCCCTGCTCGAGGAACTGGAGGCGGCCGGCGTGGTGCGCGTCATCCCCACCGCGCGCGCCGCGCGCCTGACCATGGACCGCGAAGGCATTCGCCGCCTGGCGGCCGAGACGCTGGGCCTGCCGACCAGCCCCTACAAGTTCTGCGATTCGCTGGACGAGTTGCAGGCCGCGATCGATGCAGGCATCGGCTACCCCTGCATCGTCAAGCCGGTGATGAGCAGCTCCGGCAAGGGCCAGAGCAAGATCGACGGCCCGGCCGACGTGAAGAAGTCCTGGGACTACGCCATGGCCGGCGGCCGCGTGAGCCATGGCCGCGTGATCGTCGAGGGCTTCATCGACTTTGACTACGAGATCACGCTGCTCACCGTGCGTGCCCGGGCCGCGGATGGCAGCATCCAGACCCAGTTCTGCCAGCCCGTGGGCCACATCCAGGTCAGCGGCGACTATGTCGAGAGCTGGCAGCCGCACCCCATGCACCCGGCGGCGCTGGAGAAGGCGCAGGACATCGCGCGCAAGGTGACGGCCGACCTCGGCGGCCAGGGCCTCTTCGGCGTCGAGCTCTTCGTCAAGGGCGAGCAGGTGTGGTTCAGCGAGGTGAGCCCGCGCCCGCACGACACCGGCCTGGTGACGCTCGCCACCCAGTGGCAGAGCGAATTCGAGCTGCATGCACGCGCCATCCTCGGCCTGCCGGTGGACACGACGCTCAAGAGCGCGGGCGCCAGCGCCGTGATCTATGGCGGCGCGGACGCGCTCGGCATCGTGTTCGACGGGGTGGACGAGGCGCTGGCCGTGCCCGGCACCGACCTGCGCCTGTTCGGCAAGCCCGAGAGCTTCGTCAAGCGCCGCATGGGCGTGGCGCTGGCACACGCCGACGACGTGGAGACTGCACGACGCCATGCCAAGGAGGCGGCGTCGCGGGTGAAGCCGCGCCGGGTCGACTGAGCGACGGTTGGGGCCTGCGGCGGCCTGGAGACGCTGCTCGCGCTATTGCACGGGCACGATCTTCCGTGCTTTCACCACGTCGCCCCACAGCCTGGACTCCGAGCGTGTGAGTTCGTCCAGGGCCTGCGCCGTGCTGCCCACCGGCACGGCCGACACCGCCGCCAGACGGCTCCTGACCTCGGGCGTGTCGGCCACCTTCTGCCAGGCCCTGGTGAGGCTGTCGAGCACGTCCCGAGGCGTTCCTGCCGGCGCCCAGACCCCGTACCACGCATCGATCACATAGCCTGGGACGGTCTCGCCGACCGTCGGCAGATCGGGCAGGGAGGCCGCGCGCTGCGCCCCCGTCTGCGCCAGGGGCCGGACCTTGCCGCTAGCCACCAGCGAGGGCACCTGGGCGGCCGGGCTCATGGACACCTGCACCACGTTCGACTGCAGGTCCGCGCTGAAGTTGCTGGCGTAGTTGACGGCCAGCGTTTCGGCCCCGGTCTGCAAGGCCAGCAGCTGCGAGCCCAGGTAGGCCGCGGACGCGAAGCCCGTGACGCCCATGGCCAGCTTTCCGGGGTGGGCCTTGGCGTAGGCGACGAATTCCGGAAAGGTCGTGACCGGCACCTGCGTGTTGACCATCCAGACGAATGGCGACGCGGCGAAGCGCGAGACCGGCGCGAAGTCCTTCAGCGGGTCGTAGCTCAGGTTGGCGACGACATGCGGATTCATCGTCATCGTCTGGTTGAAGGTGAAAAGCAGCGTGTATCCGTCGGGCTTGGCGCGCGCCGCCCGCTGCACGCCGATGACCCCGCTGGCGCCGACGACGTTCTCCACGACGACGGGCTGGCCCAGCACCTCCGACAGCCGCTGGGCGCCGATGCGGGCGACGATGTCGACCCCCGTGCCCGCCGCCGCGGGAAGCACCAGGTTGACAGGCCGGGAAGGAAAGCGTCCCTGCGCCGCCGCGAGGAGGGGCAGGGTCCACGCGCACAGGGCCGCCGACAGCAAAAGCGCCCGCCGGCCGTCGCTCCTTGTCATGTTCACCTCCGTCTCGTGCATGTGCTGGACGACGCGCGGTTCATGCTGCCGGCAAAGCCGTGGCCTGCCAGTGGAGCAACTGCAGCGTCGCATCCGATTCGACCCAGACGGTGACGAAGGCATTGCGCATCACCTTCGTCTCGCCGCCGACGTCGAGGGTGGTCCGCGTCGTCCCGCTCAGGACGATCGCCGGACCCACGGCGCGAACGCGCTGGTCCGTGCGGACAGCCTCGACGAAGCGGTAGCGGCCTGCCGAGATGGTCGAGAGGAACGTCGCCCTGTCGTCCGTCTTGCCGTTCGCATGGGTGTGGACATAGTCCGGCGCCAGCATGTGCTCGAGCGTGGCGGTGTCCTGCGCGTACAGCGCCTGGTACCGCGCCTCGTCGGCCGCGAGCACCTTCGACGCCTGGCCGTCCGCGGTGTGCTTCATGCGCATGCCTCCTCGGCGACCACGGCGTTGGTGAGCGTGCCGACGCCATCGATCTCCACCTCGAAGACGTCGCCGGGCCGCAGCGGGCCCACGCCGCCCGGCGTGCCCGTCATGATCAGGTCGCCGGGCAGCAGGGTGATGGCCTGGCTCAGGTAGGCCACCAGGGCGTCCACGCCGAAGAGCAGGTCCGAGGTGTCGCAGTCCTGGACCACCTCGCCATTGAGCCGGCCGCGCAGCCGCAGCGCCGACGGGTCGACGGCGGTCTCGATGAAGGGGCCTACCGGTGCGAAGCTGTCGAAAGCCTTGCCCACCGTCATCAGGCCCATGGCCATTTCCTGGCGCTGGATCGTGCGCTCGCTGACGTCGTTGCCGCAGGTGTAGCCCAGCACATGGTCGAGCGCGTGCTCGCGTGGGACATGCCGGGCACGGCGGCCGATCACCGCGACGAGTTCCGCCTCGTAGTGGACCACCGTGCTTTCGCGCGGAAAGACGATGCGCCCGCCGGGCGCCAGCAGGCTGGTGTCAGGCTTCATGAACACGGACGGGATCTGCGGCAGGGACCGCCCCGTCTCGAGGATGTGGGCACGGTAGTTCAAGCCGATGCCGAAGATGCGCGGCCGTTCCACCGACGGCACCATGAGCGCCAGGCTGTCGAGCGGCCAGCGCTCGTCGCCGGGCGTCATGTCCCCCTCGAACGGCGACCCCCGCAGGGCCCGTACGGTCCGTGCGTCCTCGAGCACGCCGAAGCGCGGGCGCCCTTGGTGCAGGAACTTGCAGATCTTCATGCTTCTTCTCCTGAAGGATGGATGGGCAGAGTCAGGCGGCGCACCGCTGTCAGCACGGCGCTGGCCAGCAGCACCAGCACGGTCGCCAGCACGATGCCCCGGTACACGCCGACCGAGTCGCCGAGCTGCCGCGCCTCCTCGATGCCGTGCCCGATGCCGGCCTTGGCCGCCAGGTATTCGCCCACCAGTGCCGCGCTCAAGGCCCAGGGCAGCGCCACCTGCAGCCCGGTGAAGACGAAGGGCAGCACGCTGGGCACGACGATGTGCCGGGTCAGCTGGGCCCGCCCGGCACCGAATACCCGCGCGGCCATCAGCAGGCGCGTGTCGACCGTCGCCAGGCCTGCGTAGGCGAGCGAGAAGACGATGAACAGCACCGTCAGCGCGACCAGCAGCAGCTTGGGCGTCCAGCCGGTGCCGAACCACAGGACGAGCAGGGGCACCAGGCCGAGCTTCGGGATGCTCATCAGGGCCGTGACGAAGGGTTGCGCCATCGCATCGATCCGTGGCGAGAGGCGCAGCAGGACGGCCAGGCCGCTGCCCGCGAGCAGGCCCGGCACCGTGCCGGCCACCAGCAGGGCCGTGGTGGCCCCCATGTCGGCCAGCAGGCGTCCGGTCTTCGCCTCGCTCCACAGTCGACCGGCCACCTGCCCGATGCCCGGCACCCAGTACGGGTCCAGCCACCGGCTGGCCAGCTGCCATGCCAGCGCGACAGCGGCCAGGCCCAGCGACTGCGCCAGCAGAGCTCGGCGCCTGCTCACGGTTGGCCTCCGCTTCGCAGGCAGGCGCGGATGGCGTCGTAGTGCCCGGCGAAGCTGGGCGCCTTGAAGATCGTTTCGGGGTCGCGCGGCCGCGGGATGTCCAGATGCCGTTCGAGCGCGACGCGACCCGGCGATCCGCAGAGCACCACCACCCGGTCGCCCAGCGCGATGGCTTCGTTGATGTCGTGCGTGACGAAGAGGATGGTCTTGCGCTCCGACGCCCACAGGGCCAGGAGGTCCGCCTGCAGTTGCGCACGCGTTTCCGCATCGAGTGCGCCGAAGGGCTCGTCCATCAGTACCACGGGCGGGTCGTAGGCCAGCGTGCGCGCCAGCGAGGCGCGCTTGCGCATGCCGCCCGACAGCTGGTGCGGGTAGTGCCCGGTCCATTGCGTCAGGCCCACCTGCTCGACCAGCCGTTGTGCGCGCTCCACGTCCGATGCGCTCGGTTTGCCGGCCAGGGTCAGCGGAAACATGACGTTGTCCCACACCGTGCGCCACGGCAGCAGGTTGTCGTCCTGCGTGACGTAGCCGATCCGCCGTCCGCTGCCGGGTTGGAGCGGCATGCCCTCGCCGCCGACCGTGTGACCACCGAAGACGATGCGGCCGGCCGAGGGTGCCAGGGTCTGGGCCACCACGTTCAGCAGCGTCGACTTGCCGGCGCCGGACGAGCCCATGATGGTCACGAACTCGCCGTCGTGTACTGTCAGATCGACGTCGCGCAGGATCCAGCGCGCGGTCGCAAGCTGGCCTTGGTCGTAGCAGACCCCGAGTTTCTGCAACTGCAGCAGGGCCACGGAGGGTGCGACGGCGTGTACTTCAGGTTTCACGGCTCAGGCTCCCAGGGGGCGCGAGCCGGTGGGCTGCCCGCTCTGCCACCGCAGCCACCGCGCCTGCAGGCTTGCCAGGACTGCACTCAGGGCCAGCACGATGCACATCACCGTGACCAGCGCGACGAAGACCAGCGTGGTGTCGAAGTCCGACGCGCCGTACTGGGCCAGATAGCCGAGGCCCCGGTTGGACGAGATGATCTCGCCGACGATGGCGCCCGCGATCGCGTAGGGCACCGCCACACGCAGTCCGCCGAAGAGGTAGGGCACGACCGCCGGCCAGACGACGTGTCGCAGCAGCTGCAGCTCCGTGGCGCCGAAGACCCGCACCGTGCGCAGCAGCCTGGCATCGACCGCCCGAACCCCATCCAGCGTGCTGTAGAAGACGATGAAGAAGATGGCGGTGGCCACCAGCGCCACCTTGGCGCCCGGCCCCACGCCCAGCCACAGGATGAACAGCGGCACCAGCGCCGTCTTGGGAATGCCGTAGCCGATGCCCGCGACGCCGAGCACGGCTTCGCGGAGGAAGGGATGGCGCCGCAACGCCATGGCCAGGACGCAGCCCGGCACGGCGCCGAGCACGAAGCCGCCGAAGGCCTCGGCGAGCGTGAAACGGCCGTGGAACCAGAGCTCGCCGTTCTCGAGCATGGAGCCCATCCGCTGCGCGACCAGCAATGGCGAGCTGATCCAGTAGGCGCCGAGCAGCCGGGACGCGGCTTCCCACGCGCCCAGCAATGCGGCGCCCAACAGCAGCCGGTCGATCCAGGATCGATGCACCATGGCTGCGGCGCCCTGCTACCTGGAGGCACCGACGAATTCGTCGGTGTAGAGCGTTCTGGCAAGCGCCGTCAGCGCGGCCTTGTCGTCCTGCGGGCCGAACATGGTCGCCACCGTGTGCTCGAAGGCCTTGCCCATCGGCATGGAGCGCGCGGGTGTGTTGCGCTGGAAGCTCTCGAAGGCCTGCTTCAACAGCTCGGGATCCATCTTGTCGAAGCGCCTGGCCAGAAGGGCGAATGCCTTCTGGGGCTCGGCCGCGATGAGTGCCAGGCTGCGGTCCAGCGCCGCCACCAGCTTCCTGCAGGTGGCCGCGGCATTCGTGCAGTACCCGTCGCGCGCGACCAGCACGTTGTAGGTCGTGGGGTTCAGGTCCGGGAAGTCGCCGCGCGGACCGCTGATCCACAACTGGGCGCCGCGGCGGACCGCCTCGAGCGTGAAGGGGCTCGAGAAGACGAAGCCGTCCACCTCCTTCTTCTGGAGCGCGGCATCCATCCCGGGCGGTGCGACGAAGACCAGCCGGATGTCCCGGTCCGCGTCGATGCCGGCCTGGCGCGCCACATAGCGCAGGAAGGCGTGGGGCAGGCCGTTCGCGGCGTCCACGGCGAGTGTCAGACCCTTGAGCGCGCGGGCCCGCTCCACGGGGGTGCGCGCCGCGGCCACGCGCTGTGCCGCCTCCGCCGACAGCACGACCTCGGTCGTTGCATTCTCCTGAAGGCCGGCGATGGCCAGGGTCTTCTGGCCGCGCTGTGCCGCCCGCAGCTGCAGCAGCCCTGCGATGCTGGTGAGGTCGGCGCTGCCGCCGATCAGGGCGTTCAGCGCCGCAGGGCCGGCGAGCTGGCTCACGTCCGTCTCCACGCCGGCTTCCATGAAGTAGCCCGCATCCTGGGCGATGTACACCGGCGCGAACAGGATCGATACGGCCGGCAGGACCAAGCGGACCTTCGCGGGCTGGGCCCCTGCAGTCAGCGCGGCCGCAGCCAGCATGGCGCCGACCAAGAGGCGCCTGGCAATGGGGTTCGACATGCGTGTCTCCTTGTATTCGGCCGGTTCAGGCCATCGAGTCGGGGCGGCGCAGCAGTTCGGCCTCCGGCACGCCGGCCTGCAGCCTCTTCACCATGTCCTCCGGGTCGAACTCGATGCCGATCGGGTTGCGGCGGAAGGCCTCGCTGCCCATCCATGCGTTGGTGGCCTGCGGATCGGGAAAGCTGTCGACCTGGAGCTCGATCTGGTTGCCTTCGGGGTCGGCGTAGTAGAAGGACACGGTAGGCCCGTGGTTGATGGAGCGGTAAGGCACGATGCCCAGGCCGAGCAGGCGTTGATAGGTCCCGAGCAGGTCGGCCAGCGAGTCGTAGGCGAAGGCCGTGTGGTAGTGGCCGGCCCGGACCATGTCGTCCCGCGGCGGGTAGTCCTCCAGGCCGATCAGCGCGATTCGGTGGTGCTCGTCGTCATAGGTCAGGAACGCCACCTTGTCGGACGCATGAGCGACGTGTGCCCCGAGCACCTTGCAGTACCAGTCGACAAGCTCCGTGAGGCGATTGGTCCGCAAGGCGATGTGCGCAAGGCGGCTGGGCGCCAGGGCAGGCGTGTTCGTGGTTTGACTCATGAGGACTCCTCTTCGACGGCGAGTGGCTCGGTTCGGCGTTCCGGTGCAATCGCCCGGCCGGTGAGCGCGTCCAGCACCTGCCGCATGGTTTCGGCCGCGTCCTGGCCTGCATCGCGGGCACGCCACGCCACATGGCCGTCGGGACGCACGAGGACTGCCCCTTCCGCACCGATTTCATAGAGGTCGTGGAACGCTCCGCCGTGATCGATCAGGTCGCCCTGCGGCCCGACGGCGAAGGCCTGCGCAGCCAGTCCTGCCTGCACGGCAGCCTTCATGAATGCCGCCATCCAGCGCTGTCCGCGCCGGCCAGCCAGCAGCGTGAAGACCTGATCCTTGAACAGGTCGACGGTCGACACGGTGATGCCCCCCTTGCCCCGCTGCAGCCAGCAGTGCGGCGCGCGGCCGCCCGGCGCTGCCGACGCCACATAGGTGTTGACCTCCGGCGCCCCGGCGGTTCCGCCTTCGTCCAGCACCAGCGGCGAGCGATAGGTGTAGCCGAAGGTCTGGCCGTGATAGTCGAAATGCTCGCGCTGGCCCGGGATGGCGTCGCGCATGCGGGCGATGTCCTCCTCGCGGAAGTCCTCATGCGTCTTCATGATCCCGCCCAGGCCTGCGCTTTCCATGCGACGGGCATTGCGCACGCTCTGCTCGACGTTGAAGCGGATGACGGGGAGGCGCTCGGTCTCGTACGAATCCAGGATCGCCTCCTCCGCGCGACCCTGCAGCACCAGCGCCAGCTTCCAGCACAGGTTGTGCACATCGCCCACGGCCGTGTTCATGCCCTGGCCGCCCGTCGGCGGCAGCGGATGGGCCGCGTCGCCCGCGAGAAACACGCGGCCGCTGCGCAGGCGGCGCGCAATGCGTGCCTGCATTCGCCATGCCCGCACGTCGCGGATGCGCAGCGACAGATCGTCTGCACCGACCGCTGCGCGCACGATGCGCTCGCAGCGCTCGGACGTGAACTGCTCGGGGGCATCGCGAGATGCGTCGTAGCCGAAGTTGTAGGTCCACCTGCGGCGGCCATCCAGGGCAATCATCACGCCCACGGTCTGGCGGTTGTAGATCCACCAGAGCAGGTTCGGGCGCCTCTCCACCCAAGGCCAGAGGTCGGCCTCGAAGTAGATGCCGATCTGATTGCCGAGCCCCTGGTCGCCTTCGAGCGGAATGCCGAGCTTCTCCCGAAGCTCGCCGCGGGCACCGTCGGCGGCGATCGCGTAGCGCGCCCGCACGGTGCGTGACAGGCCATCGGGCCCCAGGATCCTCGCGTTGACCCAGCCGTGGTCCTGTTCGAGGTCCAGCAGCCGGGTGCCGAACATGAGGTCGACGCAGGTGTGGTCTTCGGCCGCGCGCCGCAGCACGGGCTCGAGCACGTCCTGCGGGCAAGACGTCTTCGCGCTGGGACCGTGGGTCTCCGCCAGGCGGTTGCGCTGGCGGTCCGCGTAGGTGCGGATCTCACCGATGGTCTCGCCCGCGACCGAGCGCACGAAGATCACGCCCTGGTTGCGGTCCTGCGGTATGCCGCGCGCCCGCACTGCATCTTCCACGCCCCAGGCCCTGAAGATCTCCATCGTGCGCGCACTCACCACATGGCCGCGCGGATGGAAGCTGGTCGACGCGTGCTTCTCGACCAGCAGGGTGCGCACGCCGCAGCGACCGAGCGCGATGGCCGCCGCCAGCCCGCAGGGGCCGCCACCCACGATCAGGACGTCATGAACCGTGGCTTCGTCGGCTGCAGGAAGTGTTGGCATGGATGCGATCGCCGATGACTGATTGATTGACTGTCAGTCAGTTTATGGCGGTGTGCCGGTCGGTCACTGCTGGTTTTCCCTGAACGCTCGGGCGCACGTGCCGGGAGCCCGACCTATCATCAAGCGCATGAGTGATACCGCCAGTCGTCCGGAGCGCCGCAGGAAGGACGCTGCCGAAAAAGCGCCTTCCGGCAAGCAACGCATCCTGGAGGCTGCCGAGCGGCTCTTCGCCAGCCGCGGCTTCCTGAACGTCGCGGCTGCCGAGATCGCGCGCGAGGCCGGCGTGGCGCACGGCCTGCTGTTTCATCACTTCGGTTCGATGGAGGACCTCTATGCCGAGGTCAGCAAGGTGGCGGCGCAGCGGATGGACGAAGTCCAGCTCGCTTCGTTTCGCGGCAGGACGGCGCGCGAGCAGGTGGCCTCGTTCCTTCGCGCCCACCTGCGGGCGGTCAAGCAGCGCGAGGGCGACGCCCTTTTCCGGGCACGCTCGCACAACGTGGCGATCAACACCAGGATTGCCGAGATCTGGGAGGCGTCGCGGCTGGAAGCCATCGCGCGGCTGTGCGAGGTGCTGGGACTGCCTGCGCCAAGCAAGGCCGTGCGCGCATGCCTTCGCGCATGGATCGGGTTCCACGACCAACTGGTGCTGGCCTGGCTCGCCGAACGCTCGATCAGCGAGCGGGACGTGCTGGAGTGGTCACTGAGGCAGTTGGAGCACCTCGCCGAGGACGTGCTGGATGCCGACCTCGGGCGGGTGGTGGCGACGCCGGGCGCTGGCGTACGCTGACGTCGGCACCCGGGCGGGGCCGGGTCCCTGCCCTCAGGCCCAGCGCGTGCGCGGGCCGCGCGTGGACGGGGCGTCCTGCGTGTGCGCGGCGTCGTCGATGCTGCGCTCCGAGATGATCCAGCCGATGCCGATGAGCACCAGGCCCGCTACACCGAAGACCACCAGGCCGATCAGGCGTCCGCTGATGGTGAAGGCGTTGTCGGGCGCGGCGGCCGTGCACACCATGGTCGCGGCGGCCATGCCGACGTAGTGCATCGAGCACACGGCCAGGCCCATGACCGCGGCCGCGGCGATCTGGTGCGACAGGCGCCGCAGGTTGAAGGCCAGCCACAGGGCTGCTGCCGCGGCCGTCACGGCGATGGCGACCGACAGCGCCACGATGGTCGGGTCGAAGTCCATCGAGGCGCGCATGTTCATCGCGAACATGCCCATGTAGTGCATCACGCACACGCCCAGGCCGGCCAGGACGCTGCCTGCAAGCCAGCCCACCTTGTTGAACTGCCGCCGCCCGCTGCCCGCGAGGTAGAGCGCGAGGCCAGAGATGACGATGGCCGCCAGCAGCGAGATGGCGGTGAGCGGGATGTCGTAGGCGATGCGCACCGGCAGGCTGTACGCGACCATGCCGATGAAGTGCATCGACCAGATGCCGATGCCGCCCAGCGCCACCGCCGCGCCGACCGCCAAGGCGATGTCCAGCGTGCCGTCGCGGCGGAACATCCGCTGTGCGCACAGCAGCGCCACGAGCGAGCCGGCACAGGCGATGAGGAAAGAGAGGAGCACCATGCCCCAGCCGTAGCTGGGTTGGAGGATCTGTCCGATCTGGAGGTCCATGTCTGCGCCCTTTCTGGAGCGGGCCGGCCGGAAGCGGCGGCACCACGCTGGACACAATTCGATACGCTAGTTGCAGATCCGGCAATTACGCGAAAAGTCCGCAAACGCAGCGGATGTGAAGACCAAAGACCACTTGTGGTGCGATCTTCGCAGGAACTATTTCACGGGATGGGCGTTTGCGTGGATCGCCTTATGCGCGGAAGCGCCGGCGCGTGAACGCCAGGGCGACCCAGAACGCCGCCACCGCATAGATCGCCAGCACCGCCAGGTGCCGCCAGGGCGTCGCCGGCCACTGGTCCATGAACAGCGGGCGCACCAGCGCCACGGCGTTGGCCAACGGCAGCCAGCGCGCGATCGCTTGCACCACGCCGGGCAACTGCTCCAGTGGAAAGAACACGCCCGACAGGAACATCATGGGCGTCATGAACAGCGTGAAGTAGTAGGTGAAGAAGTCGTAGCTCTTCGCCAGCGCGTTGAAGATCAGCGCGATGCTCGAGAAGACGAGGCCGCAGCCGGCCAGTACGCACCAGGCGACGACGAGCTTGGGGCTGTGGCTGATGCCCAGCGCCAGCATCACCACCATGATCGCCGTCACGGTGAACAGCGACTTGAAGGCCGCCCACAGCATCTCGGCGAAGACCACGTCGTCCAGGCCCACGGGCGCGTTCATGATGCCGTCCCAGGTCTTCTGCACGTGCATGCGCGAGAAGGCCGAATACAGGGCCTCGAAGCTGGCCGCGTTCATCGCGCTCATGCAGATCGAGCCGCTGGCCAGGAAGAGGATGTAGGGAACGGCAGTGCCGTTCACCTGCACGCTGCCCACCAGCGCGCCCATGCCGTAGCCGAAGGCGACCAGCCAGATCAGCGGCTCGGCGATGTTGCCGATCAGGCTGGGCACGGCCAGCTTGCGCCACACGAGCAGGTTGCGCAGGAACACCGGCCACCAGCGTGCCGAGAGCTGCGGCGCTCGCCAGACCGAGGGCGCGTCGTCAGCCGTCTTCACGAATCTGTCTCCCGGTGAGCTTGAGAAAGAGGTCTTCCAGGTTCGCGGGCCGGTGGAAGGTGCGCAGGCCGCCGTGTGCGGCCATCAGGGCATCGAGCAGCCGGCGCGCGTCCTGCGTGTAGAAGAAGACGGTTTCGCCGCTGACTTCCACCCGCGCCGCGAGGCCGCGCAGCGCGCCATCGTCGGCCAGCGCCAGCGCCCCGGCACCGTACACCTCGACCACGTCGGGCTCCAGGTGCTGCGCGATCAGCTCGCGCGGCTTGCCTTCGGCGATCTTGCGGCCGTGGTCGATCACCAGCAGGCGCGAGCACAGGCGCTCCGCCTCGTCCATGAAGTGCGTCGTCAGCAGGATCGACTTGCCCTGCTGCAGCAGGGTCTGGAGGCGCTCCCACATCAGGTGGCGCGCCTGCGGGTCCAGGCCGGTGGTGGGCTCGTCGAGGATCAGCAGGTCGGGGTCGTTCACCAGCGCGCGTGCCAGCGACAGGCGCCGGCGCATGCCGCCGGAGAGCTCGCCGGGCTTGGCGTCGGCCTTGTGCGACAGCGCCGCGAACTCCAGCAGCTTCGGCACACGCTGCGCGAAGGCCCGGCCGCCGAGGCCGAAGTAGCGCGCGTACACGACCAGGTTCTCGGCGCAGGTGAAGTCGGGGTCGAGCGAATCGAACTGCGACACCACGCCCAGCCGCGCCTTGATGGCGCGCGCATCGCGCGGCATGCGCAGGCCGCCCAGCGCCTCGATCTCGCCCTCGTCCGGCGCGGTGAGGCCCAGGCACATGCGGATGGTGGTGGTCTTGCCTGCACCGTTGGGGCCGATCACGCCGAGGCACTCGCCGGCGGCGATCTCGAACGAGAGGTCGTTGACGACCGTGTGGTCGCCGTAGCGCTTGCGCAGGTGTCGCGCCTGGAAGAGGGGGGCTTGCACGCGGCGATTGTGGCAAAGCGGCCGGGGCCGCTCCGTCGGACGGTGGCTCACAGCCGCAGGCCGGCGAACTCGCGCCGCATCCAGTCGACGAAGGCCCGCGTGCGTGCCGGCAGCAGCCGGGCATGCGGGTAGATCACGCTCACCGGCCGCGGGGGCGGCTCGAAGTCCTCCAGCATCGTGTGCAGCCGCCCGTCGGCGACATGCCCCTGCACCTGGTACGAGAAGAACATGCCCGGGCCCATGCCGGCGGCACAGGCCTCGATGGCCGGTGCGAGGTGGTTGAACGCGAGGCGGCTGGTCACGGGCACGTTGAAGGCCCTGCCGCGCTCGTGAAAAGTCCAGTGCGCGGGGCCGTCCACCCGGCCGTGCACCACGGCTTCGTGCGCCAGCTCGCGCGGGTGTGCGGGTGGGCCGCCGCGCGCGCGCAGCCAGACGGGGCTGGCCACCACCACGCGCCGGATCGTGCCCAGGCCCTGCGCCACCAGCGACGAGTCCTCCAGCGGGCTGATGCGGATGCCCACGTCGATGCCTTCCTCCAGCAGGTTGACGGTGCGGTCGTGCAGCAGCACGGTGCAGCGGATCTGCGGGTGCTGCTGCATGAAGCGCACGATGGCCGGCGCGACGTACATGTGGCCGAAGAGCACCGGCGCCGTGACCGTGAGATGGCCCGCCAGTTCGCGCGCCTCGTCGCTCAGCGCGCGGTCGGCCGCATCGGCCGCGAGCAGCACCTCGCGCGCGCTGGCCAGGTAGCGCCGTCCTTCGTCGGTCAGCGCGATGCGCCGCGTGGTGCGCTGGAAGAGGCGGGCACCCAGATGCGCCTCCAGCGCGGCGAGCGAGCGCACCACCGCGGGCAGCGAACTGCCCATGGCGTCGGCCGCACGCGTGAGGCTGCCCTGCTCGGCGATCTGCACGAAGGTGTGCATGGCTTTGAGTCGGTCCATGCGCCATTAAACCGAAAAGCGGAGCAGTGTTGTGCATGCTGACCCATTCATCCATCGATCGAATCAAAGAACAATTCACGCATCGCCACCCCCCACAGCCGAGAGCCGCCATGACCCACACCGCTGCACCCCAGGAAGCCTTCCACGCCGGCGAGCGCGCGCTGCAGGCCGAGGACGGCGTGCGCGAGCAGTTCGCGATGGTGGGCACACGGGTGATCCGCGACCACATGCCGCAGCAGCACCGCGACTTCTTCGCGCAGTTGCCATTCCTCGTGTTGGGCAGCGTCGATGCGCAAGGGCAACCCTGGGCCAGCGTGCTTGCCGGCGCGCCGGGCTTCGTGCAGGCGCCCGATGCACACGCCCTGCGCGTCGATGCGCTGCCCGCGGCCGACGACCCGCTGGCAGCGGCCCTGTCGCCCGGCGCAGCGCTGGGCGTGCTCGGCATCGAGCTGCCCACGCGCCGCCGCAACCGCATGAACGGCACGGTGTCGGCGCTGGACGCGGCGGGCTTCACCATCGCCGTGCAGCAGAGCTTCGGCAACTGCCCGCGCTACATCCAGACGCGCACGCCGGTGGCCGTACCGGTTGCCGCGCATCCTGCGCCCGAGCGGCTGGCGCGGCTCGACGCCGAGGCGCTGCGCCTCATTGCCGCCGCCGACACCTTCTTCATCGCCACCGCGCATCCGGCCGCGGGCCACGGCACCGCACGCGACGAGGGCGTCGACGTGTCGCACCGCGGCGGCGCACCGGGTTTCGTCCTTTCGCTGGGCGAAAACGAACTGGCGGTGCCCGACTTCGACGGCAACCGCTTCTTCAACACCCTGGGCAACCTGCTGCTGCAGCCAGCGGCCGGGCTGCTGTTCGTCGACTTCGACCGCGGCGACCTGCTGCACGTGCAGGTGCGCGGCCACATCGAAACCGAGGGCGCCGTGATGGCGCGCATGCCGCCCGTCGAGCGCTGGCTGCGCTTCGAGGTCACCGGTGCCCTGCGTCGACGTGCCGCCCTGCCGCTGCGCTGGGGCCCGGCGACGCTCTCGCCCTACCTGCCCTGACCGTGACCCGCCTGCGGTCGCACCTTTTCAGGTCTCCCATATCGGAACGCGGGCATTGACGGACGCGCGGTAGCGGCCCGTGTGGCGTGCCACCGCCTCGCGGTCGAGTCCGTGCTCGCGCAGCGCCTGCACCGCAGCGCCGGCGAGCATGGTCGCGAGCGCTTGGCCGGGGCAGGCATGCGGCCCGTGCCCGAAGCCCAGCAGGCGCCGCGCCGGGCGCTCGGGGTCGAAGCGATCGGGCGCGGGGTTCAGCACCGGATCGCGCTGGGCGGCTGCCAGCACCAGCAGCACGGCATCGCCCGCCCGCAGGGGCTGGCCTTCGAGCACCGTGTCCTCGGCCACGAAGCGACGGGTGTTCTGCACCGCGGCGTCGTGGCGCGCCACTTCCTCGATCCAGGTGGCGGGCGTGCGGTCCGGCGCTGGCGCACCGTGGCGTGCCCAGGCGAGGAGGCTGTTGCCCACCAGGCCTGCGGTCGCGTCGCAGGTCTGCGAGAGCAGGCCGACGAGGTTGGCGACCAGCGGCCGGGCGCTGTGCGCCTGCACACCCACGGCCGCTTGCACGGCCTGCAGCAGCGAGGCATCGCGCGGCGCCGAATCGGCCACCAGGCGTGTCATGCTTGCCATCAGCGATTCGGCCGCGCGGTGGGCCCGGTCCAATTCGTCCGTGCCGGCCAGGGGCGACAGGCAGGCGACGAACTCGCGCACCCAGGCAGCCACCCGCGGCAGCTCGGCGGCGGCGAAGCCCAGGGCTTGCGCGACCGCCTGCACCGGCAGCTCGAACAGGGCATCGTCCAGCGAGCCGCGGCCTGCCTGGGCGCGGGCCAGCGCGAGGGCCTGCGCGCGGACCTGCGGGAGGGGCAGGCCGGCGAGCGCCTGTCCGATCGCCGGGCGGTGCGCATCGTGCACCGGCCCGTCGTTCATGCGGATCAGCAGGCCGAAGAGTTCGCCCGCGGGTCGACCCAGCAGCGCGGCGGGCACGGGTTCGGTCACCGGCCGCACGCGCAGCGCCGGGGTCGACAGCAGCCGCCGGACCACCTCGGCGCGCGTGGCCACCCACAGGCGGCGCTGCGGCGCCCGGGCCAGGGCCGGGCCGTCGCGCCAGCGGGCATAGTGCGGGTAGGGGTCGGGGTGGGTGACGGCGGCGATCGGGTCCAGGAGGCCGTCGTTGGAAAGCAGTGCGTCCATATCCATACGGCCACTGTGCGCGGCCGGCGCCCGCGATGCTTCGGCCGCCGCCGAAACGTCGCGGGCCGCACGCGCCTACGATGGGCGCATGCCCGATGCCGACCCCGCCGACTTGCAACTCGCCCGGCTTGCCGGCGCCATTGCCGAGCCCGCGCGCGCCCGCATGCTGTGCAGCCTGCTCGACGGCCATGCGCGCACCGCGACCGAGCTCGCCGCCGTGGCGCAAGTGGCGGCGTCCACCGCGAGCGGCCACCTGTCGCGGCTGCGCGAGGAAGGCCTGGTGCGCGTGTTCGCGCAGGGCCGGCATCGCTACTTCGCGCTGGCGGGCGACGAGGTGGCCGCCACGCTCGAAGGCCTGCTGGTGCTGGCCGGCACCCGAACGGCGGTGGCGCCCTTCCGCCCGAACACGCCGAGCCGCCTGCGCGCCGCGCGCACCTGCTACGACCACCTCGCGGGCGCTGCGGGCGTGGCGCTGCACGACCGCCTGCATGCGCAGGGCTGGCTCACGGGCCTGGCCAGCGGCGCCTACGAGCTCAGCGCGGCGGGCAACGCGGCGCTCGAGGGCCTGGGCCTGGACGTGCAGGCCGCGCGGCGCACTCGTCGGCGCTTCGCCTGCGCCTGCCTCGACTGGAGTGAGCGCCGCCCGCACCTGGGCGGCGCGCTGGGCGCGGCCTTGCTGCAACTCGCCCTGCGCCGCGGCTGGCTGCGGCAGGACCTTGATGGCCGGGCGCTGGCCCTGACCGCACGCGCGCAGCGCGAGGCCGCCGCGCTGTTCGGCGACGCCGCAGCGCTGCCGTGCGTCGAGGCCTCCGCCACCGAGCGCGGGTGCGACGACCGCACGCCGGCCTTGCAGGCGATCGACGCGAAGACGCTGGCCGGCCGGTTCGGCAAGGGCACGCCGGTCACGCGGCGCTGAATGTCGGCTTCGATGCAAATCGGCCAGCGGCGCCCGCCCGTCCTGCGCATGCAGCTATCGAATCGATAGCAACCCAACGGCCGACAGCACCACGCCGACAATCGGCCGATGCCTTTCGCCTCCCTGGGCCTCGTGCCCGCCCTGGCCCGCGCGGCCGCCGACCACGGCTATGCCGCGCCCACCCCGATCCAGCAGGCCGCCATTCCCGCGCTCCTGGCAGGCCGCGACCTGCGCGGGCAGGCCCATACCGGCTCCGGAAAGACCGCCGCCTTCGTGCTGCCGCTGCTGCAGCGCTGGGCGCAGTCGCCGCACCGCGGTGGCCATGGCCGCGCGCTGCACACCCTGGTGGTGGTGCCCACGCGCGAACTCGCCACGCAGGTGGCCGAGGCCTTCGCGCGCTTCGGCGCGGCACTGGACGTGCGGCCCAGGATCGTGCGCGGCATCGGCGGCGTGTCGATCAACCCGCAGTTGATGGCGCTGCGCGGCGGCGCCGACATCGTGGTCGGCACGCCGGGCCGGCTGCTCGACCTGGTGCAGCACAACGCGCTGCGGCTTGCAGCCGTGCAGGCGCTGGTGCTCGACGAGGCGGACCGCCTGCTGGACCTGGGCTTCGCCGACGAACTGGCGCGGCTGCTCGATCTGCTGCCGGCACAGCGGCAGATGGTGCTGCTGTCCGCCACCTTTCCCGCGGGCACGGCGGCCCTGGCCGACCGGCTGCTGCGCGAGCCGCTCACCGTGGAAGGTGCCGCCTTGCCGACCGACGCGCCCGACATCGCGCAGCGCGCCATCGCCGTCGACGCCGGGCGGCGCACGCAGCTGCTGCGCCACCTGCTGAGCACCGAGGGCTGGCCGCGTGCGCTGGTCTTCGTCGCCACCAAGCACGCCTGCGAGACGGTGGCCGACAAGCTGCGCAAGGCCGGCATCGCGGCCGAGCCCCTGCACGGCGTGCTGGGCCAGGGCAAGCGCGAGCAGGTGCTGGCGGACTTCAAGGCTGCCCGCGTGCGGGTGGTGGTGGCGACCGACCTGGCTGCGCGCGGCATCGACATCGCCGAGCTGCCGGTGGTGGTGAACTACGACCTGGCGCGCGCCGCGGCCGACCATGTTCATCGCATCGGCCGCACCGGCCGGGCGGGCGCGAGCGGCGTGGCCGTGAGCTTCGTGCCCGCCGCGGCCGAGGCGCATTTCCGCCTCATCGAGAAGCGCCAGGGCAGGCGCGTGCCACGCGAGCAGGTGACCGGCTTCGAACCCGTGGAGCAGGCGCCCGAGGCGGCGCCGGGCGGAGGCGGGGTCAAGGGCCGGCGGCCGAACAAGAAGGACAAGCTGCGCGCCGCGGCCGCGGCCGCGGCGAAGGGCCCGCAATGACGCTCGACTACCTCGTCTTCGACTACAGCGAGGGCGATGACGACACCGGCCTGTTCGATGCGCTGGCCAGCGTGGCCCCCGAGCGCGCCACTGCGGTGCAGGCCGAGATCGACGCGGTGCTCGACTGGGCGGCGCGTTTTCCCGGCCCGCGCGGACCGGTGGAGGAGGGTGGCGCCTGGGATGCCGACCTGCAGCTGGGCGACGAGCCGGGCCCGCCGCGCAGGCGCAGCTTCACGTTCTCGATCGGCGGGGTGAGTGCCTTCTGCGAGGCTTTCAGGGAGCGCTTCGGAGAGGCGGTGGTCTGAGGGGGCAGGCTGACGGGGATTTGCTATCCCTAGGCTAGGTCTCGGCTGCGAAAGGGGCCTGCTCCGTCGTTGCTGTGGATCGGCCGGCACGACGGCCTGGGGCGCTGGCGGCGGCCGCGGGCCTGCGTTCTCCGGCTCAGGCTCGCGCTGACCGGCTTGTTGTGGATGCTGTGTGCTCGCTGTCCATCGACGTGCCTGAGGGACTGCACGGCGCCGCGAATGGCGCCTGCGCCCGCAGGCCCACGACCACCGCCCTGAACCGCTGCGCTGCACTTCCCTGCTCTTGCGCACCCCATCACCGTTCGGGCTGAGCCTGTCGAAGCGCTGCGCAGGGCTTTGACTAGCTCAGCCCGAACGGGTGGGGGAGGACCAAGGTGGGGCCAGGGCCAGGGACAGGGGCAGCGGCAGAAAGGAGCTGCCTAGACCAGACGCGCCCGCCCAATGCCGGCCGATCGCCCGCCCGGTCCAGGCCGGTGGTGCCGGTGTGCGGGCGCAGGCGCCATTCGCGGCGCCGTGCAGTGCCCAAAGCACGTCGATTCCAGGCGAGCACATCGACAGCACCGCACGCCAGTCAGCGCGAGCCTGAGCCGGAGAACGCACACCGGCGCCGCCGGCCGGGTTCAGGACCGCAGCCTCCGCGCACTCCCATGAAGGGCCAAGGCAAAGGGCCCGAAGCCAGCCCAGCCGAGCCCAGCTCAGCGCGGCACCGCCCGCTGCTGCGCAATCACCAGCAGCCCATCCATGATGAGCGACTCGACCAGCTCGAACTCGACCGACATCGATGGCGCCATCTTCCAGCCCGCGCCGCCCGTCATGTAGCAGGCCGGCTCGGCGCCGCAGTGCTTGCGCACGTGCTGCACCATGCGCTCGACGGCGCCGGCGATGGCGTACGTGCCACCGCTGGTCAGCGCATCGCTGGTGTTGGTGGGGAACTCGCGCACCTCGCCGGTGGGCACGTGCAGGCCCGCGGTGCCCGACTCGAGCGCGCGCAGCATGATGCCGTGTCCCGGCAGGATCAGCCCGCCCAGGAAGGTGCCTGCGGCGTCGATGGCTTCCACCGTCACGGCCGTGCCCACCATCACCACCACCATCGGGCGCGGCGCCGCGCCCCGGGCGGCCTGCGCGGCCAGCATGCGGTGGCGGGCGCCGATCATCGCGACCCAGCGGTCGGCGCCCAGGCGCGTGGGGTGGTCGTAACCGTTGGTCATGCCCGCCTCGGCGGCGCTGGAGACGACCCAGCGCGGCGAGAAGTCGAAGGCCTCGCCCATCTGTTCCTCGGCGCGCCGGCGCACCGCGTCGCCCGCCACCACGCAGCCGAGCATGGCGGTGGGCGTGGCCGGCAGTTCGGCCCACGGGCCCTCGCTCAGCCGCTCGATGTGGTCGAGGAACTCGGCCCCCTGCGCCAGCACGGCGGCCCCGGGTTCGCCCTGGGCGTAGAGCGCCCACTTCAGGCGCGTGTTGCCGATGTCGATGGCGAGGAAGGCGGGCTGCATGGGCGGCATTATTCCTGTGGAGCGGCGGTGCGATGCGCGCCGCTCAGTTCTGTTTCCACGGCAGCCCGCGCCGGCGCCAGCCGCCCTTGTTGCCGCGGTGGCCGTCGGCGTCGGCATCGCCCTCGAAGCCTTCGAGGATGTTGTAGGCCGTCACGCCCAGCTCGGCGGCGCGTTTCGCGGCCGCGACCGAGCGCACGCCGCTGCGGCACAGCAGCACGGCCTTGCCGCCCGCGGGCACGGCGGCGCGCAGGCCGGCGTCGAAGTCCGGGTTCAGTGCCATGCCCGGCCACTGCTTCCAGGCCAGCGGCACGGCGCCGGGCACGAAACCGACCCATTCGCGCTCGGCGTCGGTGCGCACGTCGACCAGCACCGCCTCGCCGCTGGCGAGCCAGCGGGCGGCGGTCTCCGGCGTGACGTCGCCGGCGTAGCCCTCGGCGGGGCGGATGTCGTCGGGGGAGTTCGGTTGGCTCATGGTGTCGATTCGTCCTTCGAGTCCGTGCGGTCTTTGCCGCGATGTTGCGCTGCAACCCACAGGGTAGCGCGCCGCCGCGCGGCGGTGCTCTTCACCAGGCAGTGAAAACCCTGTTGGATCGCGTCGCGCGCGACCCAACAGTGTGCGCGCCGGCCCGCCGGCCACGGAAGAGAAAGACGCAACCAACCAGACGGAGACAAGACGGATGACAGACAGCAAGACCTCGACCCGCCGCCGCGGGTTGCTCAAGGGCGCGGCGGTGGCCGCCGGCGCCATGTCGGCGCCCATGGTCAGCATGGCGCAGACCACCAACCTGCGCTTCCAGAGCACCTGGCCGGCCAAGGACATCTTCCACGAGTACGCGCAGGACTTCGCCAAGAAGGTCAACGACATGGCCGGCAACCGGCTGAAGATCGAGGTGCTGCCGGCCGGCTCGGTGGTGCCCGCGTTCCAGCTGCTCGACGCGGTGGCCAAGGGCACGCTCGATGGCGGCCACGGCGTGATCGCGTACTGGTACGGCAAGAACTCGGCGCTGGCGCTCTGGGGCTCGGGTCCGGCCTTCGGCATGGACGCCAACATGATCCTCTCGTGGCACAAGTACGGCGGTGGCAAGGCGCTGCTGGAAGAGGTCTACAAGAGCCTCAACCTCGACGTGGTGTCGTACCTCTACGGGCCCATGCCCACGCAGCCGCTGGGCTGGTTCAAGAAGCCGGTCGCCAAGGCCGACGACATGAAGGGCCTGAAATTCCGCACCGTGGGCCTGGCGGTGGACGTGTTCACCGACATGGGCGCGGCCGTGAACCCCCTGCCCGGCGGCGAGATCGTGCCTGCGCTGGACCGCGGCCTGATCGACGCGGCCGAGTTCAACAACGCCTCCAGCGACAAGGTGCTGGGCTTTCCCGACGTGGCCAAGAACTGCATGCTGCAGAGCTTCCACCAGAGCGGCGAGCAGTTCGAGGTGCTGTTCAACGGCCCGAAGGTGAAGGCGCTGCCGGCCGAACTGCGCGCGGTGATCGAGTACGCGACCGAGGCCTCGAGCGCGGACATGAGCTGGAAGGCGATCGACCGCAATTCGAAGGACTACGAGGACCTGAAGAAGTCCGGCATCAAGTTCTACAAGACGCCCGACGCCATCCTGCGCGCGCAGCTCGCGTCCTGGGACAAGACGATCGCCAAGAAGTCGGCCGAGAACCCGATGTTCAAGAAAGTGCTCGACTCGCAGCGCGCTTTCGCCGAGCGTGCGGGCCAGTGGCAGAACGACTACTCGGTCGACTTCAAGATGGCCTACAACCACTACTTCTCGCGGCAGGCGAAGAAGACCTGAGGCCCCGAGGCCCTCAGGCGCGGCGCCCAGCGCCGATCGGGGGAGGGCCCGCGCCCGTGGTGCGGCCCTCCTGGTCGTGTCCTTCACCGGCCGCGCGTGCGGCCTGCCTGCCATGCAGTCCTTTCTCCTCGGGGTCGACCGGCTCTCGACCTGGATCGGCAAGACCTTCGCCTGGTGCGCCCTGCTGCTCACGCTGCTGATCAGCTGGGAGGTGTTCTCGCGCTACGTGCTCAACCGGCCCCATGCCTGGGTGCTCGACGCGCAGATCATGCTCTACGGCACCCTGTTCATGACCGCCGGGGCCTACACGCTCGCCAAGAACGGCCACGTGCGCGGCGACGTGCTGTACGGCTTCTTCCAGCCGCGCACGCAGGCCATCGTCGACCTCGTGCTCTACATCGTGTTCTTCCTTCCCGGCATCGTCGCGCTGACGTGGGCAGGGTGGATCTACGCGGGCGAGTCGCTGGCGATCCGCGAAACCACCTTCTCGGCCGACCCGCTGCCGCTCTACCCCTTCAAGTACGTGATCCCGCTGGCCGGCGTCACGCTGCTGCTGCAGGGCATCGTCGAGATCATCCGCTGCGTGCAGTGCATCCAGCGCGGCGCCTGGCCCTCGCGCGAGGACGACGTGCAGGAGGTCGACGTCGACAAGCTCAAGGAGATGGTGCACGTGAAGGACGCCGACATCGCCGCACTCGACGCGGTGGTCGTGGCCCAGGAGAGGCGCGCACCATGAACATCCGAAAGGAACTCTGGTTCGGCCTGTCCTTCATGGCGCTGATCGTGGTGCTGGCCGCCACCGTGCTGCTGCGCGCCGACACCATCACCAACGGGCACCTGGGCCTCCTGATGCTCTCGCTGGTGGTGGTGGCGATCATGCTGGGCTTTCCCACCGCCTTCACGCTCATGGGCATGGGCATGCTCTTCACCTGGCTGGCCTACGAGCGCGACACCACGCGCACGCTCGACCTCATGGTGCAGTCGGCCTACAAGACGATGGCCAACGACGTGCTCATCGCCATCCCGCTGTTCGTCTTCATGGGCTACCTGGTGGAGCGGGCCAATCTCATCGAGTCGCTGTTCCGCAGCCTGCACCTGGCGATGGCGCGCTTGCCCGGCGCGCTGGCCGTGGCCACGCTGGTCACCTGCACGATCTTCGCGACCGCCACCGGCATCGTCGGCGCCGTGGTCACGCTGATGGGGCTGCTGGCGCTGCCGGCGATGCTGCGCGGCGGCTACAGCGTGCCGCTGGCCGCCGGCGCCATCACCGCGGGTGGCTGCCTGGGCATCCTGATCCCGCCGTCGGTGCTGCTGATCGTGTACGGCGCGACGGCCGGCGTCTCGGTGGTGCAGCTGTATGCGGGCGCCTTCTTCCCAGGGCTGATGCTGGCCACGCTCTACATCCTGTACGTGATCCTCATCGCCTGGCTCAAGCCGCAGTGGGCGCCGCCCCTGTCCGCCGAGGCGCGGCGCGTGCCGCTGCCGCCGCTGACCGAACGCCTGGCCGACAGCCCGCAGGCCAACGCACTGCTGCGGCTGATGAAGGGCCGGCGCAACGCCGAGGTGCCGATCGGCTACATCGCGCGCCAGAGTTTCATCCTGGCGCTGCCGGCACTGGTGTTCGTGCTGCTGGCTGCGGGCAGCTGGCGCGCGGTGACCACGGCGCCGGCGCAGGAGCGCTACGAGATCCAGGAGATCGGTGCCGAGCGCGCCGGCAGTGCCGCCGACGGCAGCGGTGGCCTCGCGGAGCCGCCCCGGTCCGGCGGGTTGCAGGAGCCGTCGGCCGAGGGCGGCCTTCAGGAGCCTCCGCAGGACGGCGGCCTGGCCGAGCCACCGCAGGAGGGCGGGCTGCAGCCGCCGCCGGCGTCGTCTGCGGGCGGCAGCGCCCTGGCCGAGCCGCCTGGGGCCGAGCGCGCCGCCCCGGCGCCTGCGGCGGCCGCAGCGGACGAGGCCGCACCCGTGGCGGAAGCAGGCACGCGCCCCGCCCCCACCTGGTGGTGGGTGGTGTTCTCGGTGCTGGGTTGCCTGACGGTGCTGTTCTACCTGTTCGCCAGCTTCGCGCGGCTCGAGATCTTCAAGATGCTGCTGGCGTCCTTCTTCCCGTTGATGCTGCTCATCCTCGCGGTGCTGGGCTCCATCGTGCTGGGGCTGGCCACCCCCACCGAGGCGGCGGCCATGGGCGCGCTGGGCGGCATGCTGCTGGCGGCGGCGTACCGGCGGCTCAACCTCGCGGTGCTCAAGGAATCGGTCTTCCTCACGGCCAAGACCTCGGCCATGGTGTGCTGGCTCTTCGTCGGCTCGGCCATCTTCTCGGCCGCCTTCGCGCTGCTGGGCGGCCAGCAGCTGGTGGAGGAGTGGGTGATGTCGATGAACCTGAGCCAGGTGCAGTTCCTGCTGCTGAGCCAGGTCATCATCTTCCTCCTGGGCTGGCCGCTGGAGTGGACCGAGATCATCGTGATCTTCATGCCCATCTTCATCCCTTTGCTGGACAACTTCGGCGTCGACCCGCTCTTCTTCGGACTGCTGGTCGCGCTCAACCTGCAGACCGCCTTCCTCTCGCCGCCGGTCGCGATGGCGGCCTTCTACCTCAAGGGCGTGAGCCCGCCGCACGTCACCCTCAACCAGATCTTCCTGGGCATGCTGCCCTTCATGGGCATCCAGATCCTCGCGATCGTGTTGCTCTACATCTGGCCGCAGATCGGCTTGTGGCTACCGCAGCTGCTCTACAAATGAATGGGTAACGGATGTGACGAATTCGGCCGCGGCGCCCGTCCGTCGGGCGGCGCAGGCCGATCGCACTTCGGCTTTTCAGGGCCTGGACGGCGCGGTGACGAAAGGTCGCGCCTGCAGGATCACGAGCCGTTCGCCCCGCACCGCCCATTCGATGTCCTGGTCGCGGCCGCCGAAGGCGCGCTTTGCACCCACTGGCCGTCCCAGCGCGCCAGGGCCTGCGCGGCATCGCGCACGTAGGCGTTGGGAATGCCCCAGCCCTTGGCCAGCAGGTTGACGTGCGAGAGCACCGTCGAGGGCCGCTCGGTCAGCACGCCCGCGACCGGCGGCAGGCTGATCGGCACCTCGCGCAGCACCACGATGTCGGTCGGCGCCAGGTCGCGCGCCGCGTCGACCGACGGGACGATGCGCAGCCGCCCGACGGCCCGGCCGCGGTTCATCGGCAGGTAGGGCTGGTCCTGGATCAGCGCCGCCTGCGTCAGCGCCTCGATGCCGGCCGCCTGCGCCACGGCCTCCTGCTGCGTCGAGTTGGCCTTGAAGCGCACCGGCGCGTAGAAGGTCGCGGCCAGCGTGCGCTGCGTCAGCGCGAGCAGCTCGGGCGTCAGCCGGTCGCCTTCCCAGAATTCGTAGCTGAAGGTGTTGGCGGCCGCCTGCCAGCCCGGGGTGCCGAAGACGAAGCGCCGGTCGGGGGCGCGGTAGTTGCGGTTGAGCGCGGCGCGGCCGGCCTCGCGCAGCAGGCGGGTGTCGCGAACGAAGCGTTCGTGCAGGGCGTAGCGCGGCGTGTTGACGAAGTGCATGCGCGCCGGCGCGGCGCGGCGGTCGATTACGAAGAGCGCATGCGGCAGTTCCAGCGGCGTGCCGGCGTCGTAGACGCGCGCCAGCCGGTCGAAGTCGGCCCGGCTGGCCAGCGCGGGCAGTTCGCCCACGCCCGGCGTGCCCTGCGGCGCGGCGGCGGTACCGGCCTGCCGATCGTAGAACGAGGGCTTGCGCGCGAGCTGGGCCGAGGTGCCCAAGGGGGCGAATGCCAGCAGGGCCAGGGCGGCGAGAAGGGCAGGGCGGAGCAGCATGGCGGCGACTGTAGCGGCGCCGCGGCCGGGCGCGCGGGCGGCTACAGTGCGCCGGCGGGCCGACCCGCGGAGACCCTGGACATGCCTCAGTACGACTTCGACCTTTTCGTCATCGGCGGCGGCAGCGGCGGCGTGCGCGCGGCCCGCATGGCGGCCCAGCGCGGCGCCCGCGTCGCGCTGGCCGAGTGCGCCGAACTGGGCGGCACCTGCGTCAACGTGGGCTGCATCCCGAAGAAGCTCTACAGCTATGCGGCCGGCTATGCCGAGTCCTTTGCCGAAGCGCCCGGCTACGGCTGGACGCTGCCCGAGGCGCCGCGCTTCGACTGGCAACGCCTGAAGGCGCAGCGCGCGCAGGAGATCCGCCGGCTCAACGGCGTCTACCAGGGCCTGCTCGACGGCGCGGGCGTGCGGCTCATCCCGTCCTGGGCCGAGCTGGTCGACGGCCACACGGTGCAGGTCGACGGCCAGCGCCACACGGCGCAGCACATCCTGGTGGCCACCGGCGGCATGCCCTTCGTGCCCGAGGTGGGCGGGCGCGAGCACGGGGTGGTGTCGGACGCCATGTTCGACCTGCCCGAGTTCCCGCGCCGCCTGGTGGTGGTGGGCGGCGGCTACATCGCGTGCGAGTTCGCCTCCATCTTCCGCGGCCTGGGGGCCGAAGTGACGCTGCTGCAGCGCAAGGCGCACGTGCTCGACACCTTCGACGAGGACGTGCGCCACTTCCTCGCGCAGGAGATGGGCAAGACCGGCATCGACCTGCGGCTGAACGTGCAGGTCGAGATGCTGCGCCGCACCGGCGAGGGTGTGCTGGTCACGCTCTCGCGCGGCCAGCAGCTGGCGGCCGACACGGTGCTCTTCGCCACCGGCCGGCGGCCCAACACCGCCGGCATGGGGCTGGAGGCCGCAGGCGTCGCGCTCGACGAGGGCGGCGCCATCGTGGTCGACGACCAGTACCGCAGCTCGGTGCCCTCGGTGCTGGCGGTGGGCGACGTGTCCACGCGCCTGCCGCTCACGCCGGTGGCGCTGGCCGAGGCGATGGTGGTGGTCGACCGGCTGTTCGCGCAAGGGCGCCGCCGCATGGACTACGAGTACGTGCCGACGGCGGTCTTCACCCACCCCAACGTCGGCACCTGCGGCTATACCGAGGCCGCGGCGCGGGCGCGCTTCGGCAAGGTCCGCATCTTCTGCAGCGAGTTCAAGACGCTGCGCCACACCTTGTCGGGGCGAAGCGAACGCACCTTCATGAAGCTGGTGGTGGACGTCAAGACCGACCGCGTGGTGGGCCTGCACATGGTCGGCGCCGAAGCGGGCGAGATCGTGCAGGGCTTTGCCGTGGCCATGCGTGCGGGCGCGACCAAGGCCGACTTCGACGGCACCATCGGCATCCACCCCACGTCGGCCGAGGAGTTCGTGACCATGCGCGAGCCGATGCCGGGCTGAGCCGCCGCCCGGCCGTCACGGGCGGGTGGCATGCCCATTGCACAATGCCGCCATGCCCTACATGCCGCCCTTCGTCGCCCCCGTCCGCTACACCGACGCCGCTGCCGCCCTCGCGCAGGTCCAGCGCATCTACGACGGCGGCCTGGCGCACCTGCGCGACTCGATGCAGCGCTTCGTGGCCGGCGAGACGCTGCCGGGCCGGGTGCGGGCCTGCTACCCCTTCGTGCGGGTGCACACGCACACGGTGTCGCGCCACACCACGCCGGCCAATTCGGGGCTGAGCTACGGCTTCGTGGCCGGGCCGGGCCGCTACGAGACCACGCTCACGCGGCCGGACCTCTTCGCGCGCTACTACCTCGACCAGTTCCGCCTGCTGCTCGAGAACCACCAGATCGAGCTCGAGGTGGGCACCAGCACGCAGCCGATCCCGGTGCATTTCTCCTTCGCCGAGAACGACCACATCGAAGGCACCATGTCGCCGCAGCGCCGCGCGCTGATGCGCGACGTGTTCGACCTGCCCGACCTCGGCGCCATGGACGACGGCATCGCCAACGGCACGCACCGCACCCAGCCCGGCGAAGCCGAGCCGCTGGCGCTGTTCACGGCCGCGCGGGTGGACTATTCGCTGCAGCGCCTGCGCCACTACACCGGCACCGCGCCCGACTGGTACCAGAACTTCGTGCTTTTCACGAATTACCAGTTCTACATCGACGAGTTCGTGCGGCTGGGCCACGAGGCGATGGCCGACGAGTCGAGCGAATACATCGCCTTCATCGAGCCCGGCAACGTGGTGACGCGGCGCCACAACCTGCAGCCCGAGGCGATGGGCAGCTTCGCCGCCGCGCTCAATGCCATGCAGGGCACGCCGCCGGGTCGCCTGCCGCAGATGCCGGCCTACCACCTGGTGCGGGCCGACTGCAGCGGCATCACCATGGTCAACATCGGCGTCGGGCCGGCCAACGCCAAGACGATCACCGACCACATCGCCGTGCTGCGCCCGCATGCCTGGATGATGCTGGGCCACTGCGCGGGCCTGCGCAACACGCAGCAGCTGGGCGACTACGTGCTGGCGCATGCCTACGTGCGCGAGGACCATGTGCTGGACGAGGAGCTGCCGCTGTGGGTGCCGATCCCGGCCCTGTCGGAGATCCAGCTGGCGCTGGAGGCGGCGGTGGCCGAGGTCACGCAGTGCCAGGGCGCCGAGTTGAAGACCATCATGCGCACCGGCACCGTGGCCAGCACCGACAACCGCAACTGGGAACTGCTGCCCAACAACGAGCCGCAGCGCCGCTTCAGCCAGAGCCGCGCCGTGGCGCTCGACATGGAAAGCGCCACCATCGCCGCCAACGGCTTCCGCTTCCGCGTGCCGTACGGCACCTTGCTGTGCGTGAGCGACAAGCCGCTGCACGGCGAGATCAAGCTGCCCGGGATGGCGAACCACTTCTACCGGGAGCGGGTGGAGCAGCATCTGCGGATCGGGATCAAGGCGGTGGAGGTGTTGCGGTCGCAGGGGTCGGGGCGACTGCACAGTCGGAAGTTGAGGAGTTTTGCGGAGGTGGCGTTTCAGTAGTGTTTGCTATTGAAACCATAGCGGGTGGTGGTTGCCGGGCGGGCGCTTGGGGCACTTTTTCTTTATGAATTTGGGCCTTGCTCAGGGGTGAGACGCAGGAGCCGGGATGTGCGCCCGGCGGCGCACCTACTTTCTTTTGCTTCGCCAAAAGAAAGTAGGCAAAGAAAAGGCGACCCTGCTGGCTGCGACCCTCCGCTTCGCTGCGGGCGACCTGCGCCGCGACGCTGTCGGGGTGCGCTGCAGAACTCGCTACGCGCTTCGCGCTGCGCTCGAACAGCTGCAGCGAGTCAGTTCACGAAGCAGCTGTTGCCGCACGCGGCACAGCTGCCACCCCGCCAGCGCCACGTCGCAGGCGCATCCAGAAGGGACTTCGGGCGGGCCATCGCTTCGCTCGGCCCTGGCAAGAACACCGAAGAAGGACAAGGCTGCGCAGCAGCCTTGTTGACCCTGGGTCCCCTCTGTATGCGCCGAGGAGCGCAGCGGCTGGCGGATCAGGGCTCGCGATTGTTTGAGCGAAGCGAGTTCGAGCGAGACCCCGCCAGCCGCGAGCACCGCAGGTTGCCCNAGCGGCTGGCGGATCAGGGCTCGCGATTGTTTGAGCGAAGCGAGTTCGAGCGAGACCCCGCCAGCCGCGAGCACCGCAGGTTGCCCGCAGCGAAGCGGAGGGACGCAGACAGTGGGGTCGCCTTCTCTTTGGTTACTTTCTCTTGGCGAGACAAGAGAAAGTGACTGCGCCGCCGGGCGCACATCCCGGCCCCTGCATCTAAACCCTGAGCAAGCTCAGAAGCAGCCCCGAATCTTCAGACGCCCGCCGCAGGCGAAGAAGGCGAAGAAGGCGCCGCCATCACCATCGTCGGCACCGCCAGCGCCAGTCCAGCCTTCCTGAACTCCTCCAGCATCGTGAACAGCAGATCACTCTTCACCCCACCCGCCAGCCGCGGACTCGGCACATACGCGATCGCCTGAAAGATCAGTTGCCCGTTCTCGATGCCTTCCAGCGTGAGCGACGGCGCCGGCGTCGCCAGCACGCCGGGGTGCGCGGAGCAGGCCGCCAGCATCAGCTCGCGCACCTTGTTCGCATCGGTGTTCAGCGGCATGGGCATGCGGATCAGCACGCGGCCCTCGGCATTGGCCAGGGTCATGTTGCGCACGGTCTTGGTGATGAACTCCGAGTTCGGCACGATCACCGTGGAGCGGTCGCCCAGCGCGATCTCGGTCGCGCGCACGTTGATGCGCCGCACGTCGCCCTCGGTCGTGCCCAGCACCACCCAGTCGCCCACCTTCACCGGCCGCTCGGCCAGCAGGATCAGGCCAGAGATGAAGTTCTGCACGATGGCCTGCAGGCCGAAGCCGATGCCCACCGACAGCGCGCTCGCGATCCACGCGATGCGGTTGATGCCGATGCCCAGCGCCGACAGCGCGATCGCCACCACCAGGATGCCGCCCGCATAGCCCAGCAGCGTGGTGAGCGAGCTCTGCATGCCCGCTTCCAGCGTGGTGGTGGGCAGATAGCGCTCCTGCAGCCAGTGGCGCGCCACGCGCAGCGCGATGAAGCCGGCCACCAGCACGCCGATGGCGCTGAAGATGGCCGAGGGCACCAACTGGAACTCGCCGATCTTCACGCCGGCGCCGAACTTGCCGCTGCGCTGGAACACCTCGCCGGGGTCGGTGCCCAGCGGCGCGACCAGCGCGATCACCATGTAGAAGAACAGCGCCACACGCGCGAGCGCCGACAGCACCACGGCCGCCTGGTCGAGCGTGGCCGGCGCGAAGCCGAAGCTCTTCTGCAGCCGCCCGCCGAAGCCGCTCTTGGCCGACACGGTGGCCATGAACAGGTCGTCGGCGAACTTGAACAGCACGTAGAAGGCGCAGGCCACGATGCCGGTCCACATCAGCTGGCCGGCCAGCAGGCTCGCCAGGGCCACGTAGCCCATGCCCACCAGCACCCAGATCGCGATCAGCACCAGCGTGATGGCGCCCAGGAGCATCGCCACCCACAACGGGCGCTCGTAGGGCTTGGGCGCGGCGGGCGGCGCATCGGAGGAGCCCTCCAGCGGCACCGGTCCGCTGGTGTCGCTGCCATCGGCGGCACCCTGGGGCTTGGGCCCGCGCAGGCGCAGCAGCATGGCGGCGATGAGGCCGGTCAGCGCCAGCGCGGTGATCACGTGCGTGGCCACCACCGCCGCCAGGCTGGCGTCGATCAACGCATTGATCTGCGCCGGCACCCACACCAGCACCATCGTCAGCGCGGCCAGCAGGGGGAAGGCGCGCAGGCGCTTGGCCATCGGGTCCGGAATGGGCGGCAGCCGCCACGAGGGCCGGGCGTTGGCCAGCAGGGCGCGGCCCAGGCTCACGACGAAGGTCATGAACAGCAGCGAGCTGCTGAGCACCTTGGCCAGCTCGCGCGTCTGCGCGCCCAGCAGGCCGTGCGCGTCGAAGGTCGACACCGAGGTGCGCAGGGCCAGCGCCACGATCAGCATGTTGGCGCCGACGATGGCGATCACCAGCAGCGAACGTCGCAGCCGCCCGCCCGGCAGCAGGCGCTGCGCCAGCAGCACCAGGCCGCGCTCGGCCAGCAGGTTGCCCACGGTGATGAGCAGCAGGGCCAGCGCCAGCGTCAGCAGCACCGGGCCGCGGTGCGCTTCCTGGCGGGCCCGCGCGGCGCCGGCCTCGATCCCGGCGCCCAGCACCTGCAGGCGATCGATGTCGTCGGGCCAGGCCTCGGCGAGGTCGTGCCAGAAGGTGCGGCCCAGCGGCGAGGCGGAGCGTTCGCTGATCTGCGCCTCGAACAGCTCGCGCCGCTTGTTCAGCAGGTCGTTGCCGCGCTGCTGCGCATCGACCACCACCAGCCGCGCCAGGCGCACGTCGGCATCGACGGCGTTGCGCTCCTTGGTGAGCAGGGCGCGCTGGCGGGTGATGTCCGGGTCTTCGCTGGTGCCGGGCGGCGGCGGGTTGCCCAGCTCGCCCAGGCGGGCGTTGAGGTCGTTGAGCTGCCCGGTGCGGGCGGCGATGAACTTGTCCGCCTGCGCACCGATGGCGGCGATCTGGCCCATCAGCCCGCGCATGTCGCCCGAGGTGTCGGCCGCGGTGGGCAGCTTGGCCAGCTGGTCGCGCAGGTCGGCGATGTCGGGCAGGGGGGCGGCGTCCTGCGCGGCCTGCGAGGGGGCTTGGGCTTGGGCCTGCGGCTGCGACTGCGTCTGGGCCTGTGCCCAGCCGAGGCCCGGCAGGGTGGCGAGCACCCAGGCCAGCAGCAGCGCCCGCAGCGGCAGGGCGATCGAGGAGGCAATCATTCCGCGCATGCCCGGCATCATAGGCAGCGCCATTTCATGTGCCAAAAGTGCCCGCCACGCCCGTGGGACGGGCGCGGGCAGCTATGAAAAATGCAGCGCAGGTGCCAGGCGTGCGCGGGTTCAGGCGGGCACCGGCCCGCAGGACTCGCCCACCACCAGTTCGGATTCCAGCTCGATGCGCTCCGGCACGAAGCCCAGGGGATCTTCCAGGCGCCGCAGCATCAGGCGCGCGGCGGCCCGCCCGGTGCTCATCAGGTCCACGCGCAGGCAGGTCAGCGGCGGGTTGGCGAACTCCATCATCTCGGTCGAGCCGATGGAGACCACCGACAGGTCGCGCGGCACCTGCAGGCCCCGCTTGCGCACGGTGCGCAGCGCCCCCGACAGCAGCCGCGTGGCCAGGCACACGAGCGCCGTGGGCGGCTCGGGCAGGTCGAGCAGGGCGGCCATGGCCTCGCCGCCGTCCTGCAGCGGGGAGTTCATGCGCGGGATGTAGCGGCGCTCGGCCGGCAGGCCGGCCTGGCGGTAGGCGTCGTCGTAGCCGGCGATGCGTTCGCCGCCGGGCACGCGGTCGAGCGCGGGCGTGATGAGCGCGATGCGCCGGTGGCCGAGGTTCAACAGGTGCCGCGTGGCCACGCGCAGGGCGTTGCGCCGCTCCAGGCAGACCCGGTCCATGCCCTCGACGTCGCGATCGATCAGCACCAGCGGCAGGCGGTTGCCCGCGTAGTGCGCGGCCTGCATCACGTCCGGGTGATAGGAGGCGCCGATGATCGCGCCGTCGAGCGCACAGCGCTGGAAGGTGTCGAAGACGGCCTGCTCGCGCGCCTCCTCGCCGTGCGCGTCGGCCAGCAGGAGCATGCGCCCGTGCAGCGACAGCTCGTGCTCCACGCCCGCGATGATGCTGGCGTACATGGGGTGGCGCATGTCGTTGACCAGCATGCCGATGATGTTGCTGCGCCCCAGCCGCAGGCCGGGCGCCTGCGCGTTTGGCTGGTACCCCAGGCGGCGCGCCGCCTCGGCCACGCGGGCGCGCAGCGCGGGGCTCACGTGCTTGCTGCCGTTGAGTGCGCGCGACACCGAGCCGGCGGCCACGCCCGCCTCCCGCGCCACGTCGAGCACCAAGACGCTCTTGGCCATGCTCTGAAAAGTTTGCAGGTTTTCGGAAAACGATTGTAGGGATGCCGCCATTTATCGCCTGGACGGCATGCACGAGCATTCCGCAAACGATTTCTGAACGATTGGAGACTCGATGGCCCGCCTTCCCCTGTTCGACCTGAGCCAGGTCCCCGGCCCGCTGGGCGAATTGCTGCGTTCGCGACCCCCGCTCGACCTGTACCGCGTGCTGCCCCATGCGCCCGAGGTGGCCGAAGGCTTCCTCGGCCTGGGCGGCGCGATCCTGCGCCGTTCGTCGCTCGCGCCCGAGCTGCGCGAACTGGTGATCCTGCGCGTCGGTGCCCTGAGCGAGGCCCACTACGAAGTGCATCAGCACCGCCGCGTGGCGCGCGGCCTGGGCATGGCCGAAGACAAGATCGAGGCCGCGCTTGCCGACCCGGCGAGCCCGCTGTTCGACGAACGCGAGAAGGCCGTGCTGGCCTTCACCGACGCCGTGGTGCGCCAGGTCAAGGCACCGGAGCCGCTCTACCGCGCCCTGGCCGCGCATTGCTCGGCGCAGGAGCAGATGGAGGTGATCGTCACCATCGGCTTCTACATGCTGGTCAGCCGGCTGCTGGAGAACCTGGAGCTGGAGGTGGAGGACGCGCACGCCGCGCCGCTCACCATCGAGCGGGCCGCCGCGGCAACCCCGGCACCGCAGGCGCCCGAAGCCGACCCGTCGCGCCAGCTCTTCGCCCCCGCGCTGGGCCGTGCCCGCCCCGCGGGTCGGCTGGCCGGGCGGCGTGTGCTCGTCGTCGGCGGCGGCCAGCGCCGCACCGTCGATGCCGATCCGCCGGTGGGCAACGGCCGCGCGATGACCGTGCTGTTCGCCCGGGAGGGCGCCACGGTGGCCTGCGCCGACCTGGACCTCGCCAGCGCACAGGAAAGCGTGGATTGGGCCGGGCGCGAAGGCGGCCGTGCCCACGCGCTGCAGGCCGACGTGTCGAAGCCCGAAGAGATCACGCGCCTGGTGCGCGAGGCGACCGAAGCCATGGGCGGACTGGACGGGCTGGTGCTCAACGTCGGCATCGGCAACAGCAGCCGCTTCGGCAACGAGACGGCCGAGGCCTGGGACGCGGTGATGGACGTGAACCTGCGCGCCCACATGCTGTGCGCCCAGGCGGCGGCCGCGGTGATGGCGCCCGGTGGCTCGATGGTCTTCGTCTCGTCCACCGCCTCCATCTCGCCGCTCAGCGGCCTGCCGGTGTACGAGTGCTCCAAGGCGGCCCTGGCGGCGCTGTGCCGCTCCACGGCCTACGCCACCCACGGCCAGGGGCTGCGGGCCAACGTGATCGCGCCGGGCCTGATCGACACGCCCCTGGGCCGCGACGCCACGCGCAACCGGCCGAACCGTGCCGCGCGGCCCCTGCCTTTCGGCCGCCAGGGCACGGGCTGGGAGGTGGCGCACGGCACGCTGTTCCTGCTCTCGTCCGAGTCCTCGTACGTGAACGGGCAGGTGCTGATCGCCGACGGCGGGTTGTCGATCAGCACCGTGCGCCAGCCCGAAGCGGCCTGAGCGCGGCCGGCCATCCCGGCGATGGAACCCGACGACAACCACCAGGAGACACCCATGCCATTTCCCTCCCAGCCCCTTCATCGCCGCCAGCTGCTTGCCATGCTCGGCGCCGCGGGCCTCGCCGGCGCCACCGGCGTCCGCGCCGAGGACACCTGGCCGTCGCGGCCGATTCGCATGATCGTGCCCAGCGGGGCCGGCAGCGGCGCCGACCTGCTGTGCCGCCTGTTCAGCGACGCGCTGGCGCAGGCCGTCAAGCAGCCCGTCGTGGTGGACAACAAACCCGGCGCCAATGGCGTGCTGGCCGCCGAGCAACTCGTGCGGGCGGCTCCCGACGGCTACACGCTGGCTTGGCTCAGCTCGTCCTCCACCGTCATCAACCAGGCCGTGCAGCCGAACCTGAGCTTCGATGTCGTCCGCGACACCGTGCCGATCGTCCAGGTCGGCGTCGGCGGCATCGCCCTGGTCGCGACGCCGGACTTCCCGGCGCGCAACCTGCAGGAGTTCATCGCCGCCGTGAAGGCGCGGCCCCCCGGCGCGCTCAACTACGCGAGCTGGGGCGTGGGCTCGACCGGGCACCTGGTGATGGAATGGGTCAAGGCCAAGGCCGGGCTCGACCTGCGCCACGTGCCCTACAAGACCATGCCGCAGATCTACCAGGACATGCAGGGCGGCAACATCCAGATCGCCTGGGTGGACGTCAGCAGCCTGGTGCCGCTCGTCAAGTCCGGCAAGCTGCGCTGCCTGGCGCTCAGCGGCACGCAGCGCAGCCCGCAGATGTCCGAGGTGCAGACGCTGACGCAGCAGGGCTACCGCTTCGACGCCGACGCGTGGTACGGCGTCTTCGCGTCCAGGGGCGCACCGGCGGCCGTGGTCGAGACGGTGAACCGCCATGTGCGCGCCGCACTGCTCGCCCCCGAACTGAAGGACCGCCGCATGGCCCTGAACCTCGACGACAACACGCCGCAGCGCTCGCCCGAGGAGTTCGGGCGCCTCGTGCGCGAGGACCTCAGGCTGTGGCAGGGCATCGCGCGCGACGCCGGCATCAAGCTCGACGCTTGAGCCGTGCCGCGGCCGCGGTGCTCAGGCCGGCGCGAACAGGTCGACCCGGTCGGTGATGATGCCGTCGGTGCCCAGGTCGATGAGCCGTTGCGCCGCCCACTCGTCGTTGACGGTGTAGCTCAGCGTGCGCAGGCCGGCGGCCTTGGCGACGGCCACGGTGGTGGCATCCCACAAGGCATGGTTGCAGACGACGGCCTGGCAGCCCAGCGTGCGGGCGGTGTCGAGCCAGCCGTCCGGCAGCGTGTCGAGCAGCAGGCCGCGCGGCAGGGCCGGGGCGGTTTCGCGTGCGGCGGCCAGCGCGTGCGGCTTGAAGGAGGTGAGCAGCGGCGGCACGGCCGCACCCGACCACAACGCCGCCGCCTCGCGCGCCACGGCCGCGCCGGTGGCGTCGTCGGTGCCCGGCGTCGGCTTGATCTCGATGTTCAGCAAATGCCCGTTGGCGAGGCAGAAGCGCGCCAGCGCCGCCAGCGTGGGCAGCGGCTCGCCGGCGTAGCGGCGCGAATGCCAGCCGCCCGCGTCGCGCTGCGAGAGCGCGTGCCAGGGCTGCTCGCCGCCGATGCCGTGGCCATCGGTGGTGCGGTCCAGCGTGGCGTCGTGCATGAGGAACACCACGCCGTCGCTGCTGAGCTTGGCGTCGCACTCGAACATGCGATAGCCGTGTTCCGCGCCCAGGCGGAAGGCGGCCAGCGTGTTCTCGGGCGCCAGCTTGCCGGCACCGCGGTGGGCGATCCAGCGGGGGTAGGGCCAGGCGGGCAGGGTGCCAGCGGTCATCAGTTGGCGGCTCTTTTTCCGGAGCCGGCGTCGAACCAGTGCAGCTTGTCGGGCCGCGCCGCCATGCGCACCGTCTCGCCGACCTTCGGCGCGCGCTGCGATTCGTCGGCGCGCATGATGATCTGCTCATCGCCGATGCGGCCGTAGATCAGGCGCTCGGCGCCCAGCAGCTCGACCTGCTCGATGTTCACCGTCCAGCCGCTGTCGTCCAGCACGATGTGCTCGGGACGGATGCCCAGGATCTGGCCCGTGCGCACGCCCGGTGCCTGCTTGAGCAGATTCATCGGCGGCGAGCCGATGAAGCTGGCCACGAAGGTGGTGGCCGGCGTGTTGTAGACCTCCTCGGGCGTGCCGAACTGGTCCATGACGCCGGCGTTCATCACGATGATGCGCTGCGCCAGCGTCATGGCCTCGACCTGGTCGTGGGTGACGAAGAGGGACGTGATGCCCAGCTCGCGGTGCAGCTTCTGGATCTCGAGCCGGGTCTGCGCGCGCAGCTTGGCGTCCAGGTTGGACAGCGGCTCGTCGAACAGGAAGACCTGCGGCTGACGCACGATGGCGCGGCCCATGGCCACGCGCTGGCGCTGTCCGCCCGACAGCTCGCGCGGCTTGCGCTGGAGCAGGTGGCCCAGCTCGAGGATCTTCGCGGCCTTGTCGACGCGGGCCTTGATCTCGTCCTTGGGCACGCCCTGGATGCGCAGGCCGTAGGCCATGTTGTCGAAGTTCGACATGTGCGGGTACAGCGCGTAGTTCTGGAACACCATCGCGATGTCGCGCTGCGCCGGCTCGATGTCGTTGACCACGCGGCTGCCGATGGCGATCTCGCCGGCCGAGACTTCTTCCAGACCCGCCACCATACGCAGCAGCGTGGACTTGCCGCAGCCCGACGGCCCGACGATGACGACGAACTCGCCGTCCTTGATGTCGGCGCTCACGCCGTGGATGACCTGGTTGGCCTTGGCGCCCTTGCCGTAGCGCTTGATGACGTTGCGAAGGGAAATACCGGACATGCTTTTCTCGTGTTCTCGCGTTCTTACTTTTCGGTGTCGACCAGGCCCTTGACGAACCAGCGCTGCATGAGGACCACGACGATGGCCGGTGGGATGAGAGCCAGCATGGCGGTGGCCATGACCAGGTTCCAGTCCACCGCGGCGTCGCCGCTGGCGATCATCCGCTTGATGCCGATCACCACCGGGTACATGTCCTCGGTGGTGGTGGCCAGCAGCGGCCAGAGGTACTGGTTCCAGCCGTAGATGAACTGGATCACGAACAGGGCGGCGATGGAGGTCTGCGACAGCGGCACCAGCACGTCCTTGAAGAAGCGCATCGGCCCGGCGCCGTCGATGCGCGCCGCCTCCACCAGTTCGTCGGGCACGGACAGGAAGAACTGCCGGAACAGGAAGGTCGCCGTGGCCGAGGCAATCAGCGGCACCGTCAGGCCCGCGTAGGTGTTGAGCATGTTGAGGTCCGCCAGCACCTTGTAGGTGGGCAGGATGCGCACCTCCACCGGCAGCATCAGCGTCACGAAGATCATCCAGAAGACGATCTTCTTGAACGGGAAGCGGAAGTACACGATGGCGAAGGCCGACAGCAGCGAGATGGCGATCTTGCCCAGCGCGATGACCATGGCCGTCACGAAGCTGATCCACATCATGCGGCCCACCACCACGCGGGCGCCCTGGGTGTCGGCGCCGGTGAGCGCGGCGGTGTAGTTCTCCACCAGGTGCGAGCCGGGGGTGATCGGCATCGGCACCTTCAGGATCTCGTCGCGCGTGTGGGTGGACGCGACGAAGGCCAGGTAGATCGGGAAGACGACAATCACGATGCCCAGGATCAGCACCAGGTGCGACAGCAGCGTGAGGCCGGGGCGGCGTTCAACCATGAGTGGAGCTCCGGGCGAAAGGAAGGGCAGGGGAGCGCATCAGTATTGGACTTTCTTCTCGACGTAGCGGAACTGGATCACCGTCAAGGCGACGACGATGACCATCAGCACCACCGACTGCGCGGCCGAGCCGCCCAGGTCCAGCGCCTTGAAGCCGTCGTGCCAGACCTTGTAAACCAGGATCGAGGTGTCGCGGCCCGGGCCGCCTTCGGTCGTGGCGTGCACGATCGCGAAGGTGTCGAAGAAGGCGTAGACCACGTTGATGACCAGCAGGAAGAAGGTGGTGGGCGACAGCAGCGGCAGCTGGATGCTCCAGAAGCGCCGCCACGGACCGGCGCCATCGATCGAGGCCGCCTCGATCAGCGCCTTGGGAATCGACTGCAGCCCGGCGAGGAAGAACAGGAAGTTGTACGAGATCTGCTTCCACACGGCAGCCACCACGATCAGCGTGAGCGCCTGGTTGGAGTTGAGCAGGTGGTTCCAGTCGACGCCGATCTTGCGCAGCCCGTAGGCCACCACGCCGATGCTGGGCGAGAACATGAACACCCACAGCACGCCCGCGATGGCCGGCGCCACCGCGTAGGGAATGATCAGGAAGGTCTTGTAGAACAGGCTGCCGCGCAGGATGCGGTCGGCGAAGATCGCCAGCACCAGCGACAGCGCGATGCCGCTGCCCGCCACGAGCACCGAGAACAGCGCCGTGACCTTGAAGGAGTCGATGTAGGCCGGGTCTGCGAACAGCGTCTTGAAGTTCTCCAGCCCGACGAAGGCGACCGAGGTGCCGAAGGCGTCTTCCGACTGCATCGACTGCAGGATGGCCTGGCTGGCCGGCCAGAAGAAGAAGACCAGGATCACCGCCATCTGCGGTGCGATGAGCAGCCAGGGCAGCCAGCCGGATCGAAAGAGGACGCGTTTTTCCATGAAGCCTCTGAAACAGAAACGCCCGGCTGGGACCCAGCGCGGGCGTGCGAGTCTACTGTGCCTTTACATCACCGGCAGGCACCCTCCCCGCTCGGCGGGGAGGGCAGGGTGGGGTGCCACAAGAGCCGCGAAGCGAACAAAGGCGTCAGCCTTTGTTTGCCTTCTGGAATCGCTCCAGTTGCTCGTCGCCGCGCTTGACGGCCGCGTCCAGCGCTTCCTTGGCGGTCTTCTTGCCGCTCCAGATCTGTTCGGTTTCCTCGTCGACGATGGTGCGGATCTGCACGAAGTTGCCCAGGCGGATGCCGCGCGACTTGTCGGTGGTCTTGCGGATCATCTGCGTCACGGCCACGTCGGTCCCGGGGTTCTTCTGGTAGAAGCCCGAGGCGTCGGTCAGCTTGTAGGCGGCGGTGGTGATCGGCAGGTAGCCGGTGCGCTTGTGGCTTTCGGACTGCACCTTGGTGTCGGACAGGAAGGTGAAGAAGCTGGCCACGCCCTTGTACTTCTCGGGCGACTTGCCGGCCATCACCCACAGGCTGGCACCGCCGATGACGGTGTTCTGGGGTGCGCCCTTCACGTCGGGGTAGTAGGGCAGGGTGGAGATGCCGTACTTGAACTTCGCGTCCTTGGCCACGCGCGCGTACAGGCCCGAGGAGCCGGTCATCATGGCGCACTCGCCCGAGGGGAAGGCGGCGTCGGGCGTGTTGTTGCGGCCCTTGTAGACGAAGGTGCCGTCCTTGGCCATCTTGGCCAGGTTCTCGAAGTGCTTGACCTGCAGCGGCGAGTTGAAGGCCAGGCGCGCCTTGGTGCCGCCGAAGCCGTTGTTCTCGGTCGCGTACAGGGTGTTGTGCCAGGCCGAGAAGCTCTCGAGCTGGGTCCAGCTCATCCAGCTGGTGGTGAAGGGGCACTTGTGGCCGCTGGCCTTGAGCTTGTCGGCCGCCGCGAACACTTCGGGCCAGGTGGTGGGCGCCTTCTCGGGGTCGAGGCCGGCCGCCTTGAAGGCGTCCTTGTTGTAGTAGAAGATGGTCGTCGAGCTGTTGAAGGGGAAGCTCAGCATCTGGCCGTTGGGCGCGGTGTAGTAGCCGGCCACGGCGGAGATGTAGACCGTCGGATCGAACTTGGCGCCGCCGGAGGTCATGACCTCGCCCACGGGCTTGATGGCGTTCTTCGAGGCCATCATGGTCGCGGTGCCCACCTCGAACACCTGCAGGATGTCCGGCGCGTTGCCGGCGCGGAAGGCGGCGATGGCGGCGGTCATCGACTCGTCGTACTGGCCCTTGTAAGTGGGCACCACCTTGTAGTCCTTCTGGCTCTCGTTGTACTGCTTGGCGAGGTCGTTGACCCATTCGCCGAGCGGACCGCTCATGGAGTGCCACCACTGGATCTCGGTCTGGGCGTGCGCCGGGAGGGCGAACGCGACGGCCAGTGCGGCGGCCGAGGTGAGCGTGTTGAATCGCATGCAAAGACTCCTGCTGAAAATGACAAAGCCGCGCATGCTATTCGCTTTGTGTGACAGCGCGGCGGCGGGTGTTTGTCGCACGGGCGGCCCCCGGCTGCGAAGGGGGGAAACCCTTTTTCGGTGCACGCCTGTCGCTCACGCGGCAGCACGCGGCGCCGACCTTGCCCAATAGCCGCACCGGGAGTGTGCTGCGGCGCACCATGCTAGGCTGGCTGGCTCCTTCATTCCTTCACTGGCTTCGTACCGGCCGCCTGTGTCATGACCAAGACCTCCCTGGACAAGAACAAGATCAAGTTCCTGCTGCTGGAGGGCATCCACCCCTCCGGCGTGGAGCTGATCCGTTCGGCGGGCTACTCGCAGATCGAGACGCTCACTGGCGCGCTCGAAGGCGAGGAGCTGAAGGCCAAGGTGGCCGACGTGCATTTCCTCGGTATCCGTTCGCGCACGCAGCTCACGGCCGACGTGTTCGCGGCCGCGCCCAAGCTGGTGGCGGTGGGCGCCTTCTGCATCGGCACCAACCAGATCGACCTCGGCTCGGCGCGCGAGCACGGCGTGGCGGTGTTCAATGCGCCGTACTCCAATACCCGCTCGGTGGCCGAGCTGGTGCTGGCCGAGGCGATCCTGCTGCTGCGCGGCGTGCCCGAGAAGAGCGCCGTCGCGCACCGCGGCGGCTGGCTCAAGAGCGCCGAGAACGCCTTCGAGATCCGCGGCAAGACGCTGGGCATCGTGGGCTACGGCTCCATCGGCGCGCAGCTGTCGGTGCTGGCCGAGGCGCTGGGCATGCACGTGGCCTTCTACGACGTGGTGACCAAGCTGCCGCTGGGCAACGCGCGGCAGGTGCGCAGCCTGCATGATTTGCTGGGCCAGAGCGACATCGTGACCCTGCACGTGCCCGAGCTGCCGTCCACGCAGTGGATGATCGGCGCGGCCGAGATCGCGGCGATGAAGCCGGGTGCGATCCTGATCAACGCCTCCCGCGGGACGGTGGTCGAGATCGAGCCGCTGGCCGAGGCGATCAAGGCGAAGAAGCTATTGGGCGCGGCGATCGACGTGTTCCCGACCGAGCCCAAGAGCAACAAGGACGAGTTCCAGTCGCCGCTGCGTGGGCTGGACAACGTGATCCTCACGCCGCACATCGGCGGCTCGACGATGGAGGCGCAGGCCAACATCGGCGTGGAGGTGGCCGAGAAGCTGGTGAAGTACAGCGACAACGGCACCACCACGAGCAGCGTGAACTTCCCGGAGGTGGCGCTGCCGGCGCACCCGGGCAAGCACCGGCTGCTGCACGTGCACCACAACGTGCCGGGCGTGCTGTCGGCGATCAACCAGGTGTTCGCGGACCACCGCATCAACATCTCGGCGCAGTACCTGCAGACGAACGAGAAGGTGGGCTACGTGGTGACCGACATCGACGCCGCGTCGTCCGACGTGGCGCTCGAGGCGCTGGCCAAGGTGCCGGGGACGATTCGCAGCCGGGTGCTGTTCTAGGCGCGGCTTTGGATCGTCACGTTTGTGACGAGTTTGGTCGCGGCGTCCGGGGGGCTTGGGCTGGCGGGCGATTGCGCTTTTGGCTTTTTTGGCTGCTTTGTTCTTCGGCGTTCGGGCGCTGTGGGGCTGAACCCGGCCGGCGGCGCCGGTGTGCGTTCTCCGGCTCAGGCTCGCGCTGACCGGCGTGCGGTGCTGTCGATGTGCTCGCCTGGAATCGACGTGCTTGGGGCACTGCACGGCGCCGCGAATGGAGCCTGCGCCCGCACACCGGCACCACCGGCCTGGACCGCGCGCGCGGTCGGCCGGCATGACTCGGGCGCGTCCGGTTTTTACCCCTCTCCCCGCTGGGGAGAGGCAGGGTGAGGGGCACCCCGGCGCTGGACAAGGCGCAGCGCTTCAGGGCGGTGGTCGTGGGCCTGCGGGCGCAGGCTCCATTCGCGGCGCCGTGCAGTGCCGCAAGCGCGTCGATGGACAGCGAGCACACAGGCAGCACGACAAGCCGGTCAGCGCGAGCCTGAGGCGGAGAACGCAGGCCCGCGGCCGCCGCCAGCGCCCCAGCCCGTCGTGCCGGCCGATCCACACCCGGCCGAAACTCAGCGCACACCCCCACAGAGCCACACCCCAGCCTGCAGCGCCACCGCAAACTCCGGCCCACCATAAGCGGCCAAGGTCCCCAGCGCCGCGCCACCCAGCACGAGCGCGCAGATGACGCGACGAAAGCTCCTCATGCCGGCTGCCCCAGCGGCACGGCCGCTCGCCGCTCCCGCACCGGCAGGTTGGCCGCCGCCGACACCAGCCCCAGTACGCAGGCCAGCGCCCACACCAGCGTGTAGCTGCCCGTCGCGTCGAACACCAGGCCGCCCAGCCACACGCCCAGGAAGCTGCCGATCTGGTGCCACAGGAACACGAAGCCGAACAGCGTCGTGATGTAGCGCATGCCGAACAGCTGGCTCAGCAGCCCGTTCGTCAGGGGCAGGGTGCCCAGCCAGAGGAAGCCCATCACGGCCGCGAACAGGTACACCGACAGCGCCGTCGTCGGCAGCGTGACGAAGAGCGCGATCGCCAGCGTGCGCGCCGTGTACAGCGCCGCCAGCAGGTGCTTGCGCTGCCAGCGCGCCGCCCACGCGCCGAAGAGGTAGGTGCCCGCGATGTTCGTCAGCGCGACCAGCCCCAGCGCCGTGGCCGCGACCTGCGGCCCCAGCCCGCACCCCGCCAGGTAGGCCGGCAGGTGCGTCGCGATGAAGGCCAGGTGGAAGCCGCAGGACAGAAAGCCCAGCCCGATCAGCCAGAAGTCCCGGTCGCCGAAGGCCTGGCGCAGCGCGGCGCCCAACGGGGGCGGCAGTGTTGCCGCGGCGCTTGCCGGGGGCGCCACCGGCCGGCCCGCGCCCAACGCCAGTGGCAGCATCGCGGCCAGCAGCGTCGCCGTGATCAGTACTGCGCTCGACCAGCCCAGCGAATCGATCAGCTTCTGGTTCAGCGGCAGCATCACGAACTGCCCGGCGCCGCCGAAGGCACCCACGATGCCCAGGGCGCGCGGCCGCTGCGCATCGCTCACGGCCTTGCCCGCCGCGCCGTACACGATGCCGAAGCCCGTGCCGCTCAGGCCCAGGCCCACCAGCACCCCCGCCACCGTCGCGAAGGCCCAGCCGCTGGACGCGAAGGGCATCGCCGCCAAGCCGGCCACGTAGAGCACCGCGCCGCCCAGCATCACCCGGTGCGGACCATGCTGGTCGGCCAGCATGCCGCTGAAGGGCTGCGCCAGGCCCCACACCAGGTTCTGCAGCGCGATGGCGAAAGAAAAGGTGGTGCGGTCCCAGTCGAAGCTGCCCGTGACCGGCAGCACGTACAGCCCGAAGGCGTGGCGCTGGCCCAGGCTGAGGAAGAGGACCAGCCCGGCGCAGGCGATGACCCAGGCGGCGCGGCGGTCGAGGCCTGGCGTGAGCGATGCCGGCGCAAGCGGCGCGGGCGCGGAGGAGGGATGATGTGCGGCTGTCATGGTGCGTGGACCATTCTGGGAACGGCCGACGCACCGTGGCGCGAAACATTCTCAGAGCTGCCATTCCTGTACCGCATGTCGTCTCAAGAAAACGCCGGGCCGCCCCAAGTTTTCTGGCCCCCCTCGGGGGGCGGGCGGGGCGCAGCCCGGCCCTGGGGGCCCTCGTTGCCCAGCGCCCTGTTGCGAAGCCTTTCGCTCGATGCCCTGCGCGGCTTCGAGAGCGCGGCGCGCCTGCTGAGCTTCACCGCCGCGGCCGAGGAGCTGAGCCTGACCCAGTCGGCCGTCAGCAAGCAGGTCAAGGCGCTGGAGGACGCGTTGGGCGCGCCGCTCTTCGTGCGCGGCGCGCGCGGCCTGGTGCTGACGGGCGAGGGCGCCGTGCTCTTCGACGGCGTGGGCGATGCGCTGGGGCGCCTGGCCCTCGCGGTGGAGCGCGTGCAGCGCGGCACCAGCCCGGCGCGGGCGCGGGTCGCGGTCACGACCTCGCCGTCCTTCGCCAGCCTGTGGCTGGTGCCGCGACTGCCGGACTTCCAGGCGCGGCACCCGGGCGTCGACATCGACGTCGACAGCTCGACGCAGAACCTGCAGCTCGAGCGCACCGGCGTCGACGTCGCGATCCGGCTCACGCGTTCGGAAGACCTGCCGGCCGGCGAGGTGCCGCTGCTGCGCCAGCGCGCCATGCTGGTCGCCACGCCCGAGCTGGCCGCGCGCATCGCCGCGCCGGCCGACCTGGCGCGCGAGGCGCTGCTGGTCTTCAGCCAGGCCGGCGAGCGCTTCGCGCAGCTGTCGTGGGCGCGCTGGCACCAGCGCCTGGGCATCGCGGCTCCGCCGGACCAGGCGCGTTCGCACTTCTCGCAGTACGAGGACCTGCTGCGCGCCTGTGCCCAGGGCATGGGCGTCGCCATCGGCCTCACGCCGCTGGTGGCGCCGCGCCTGGCCAGCGGCGAGCTGGCCGTGGTGCTGCCGCAGCACGCGGTCGACGGGCCCTTCTACCGGCTGCTCGCCGCGCCCGCGAGCGCGCAACGGCCCGAGGTGCAGGCCTTCTGCGACTGGCTGCGCCAGGCGATGGCGACCGAGCCGGTCGACGGCGCAGCGACCGACCGGACGCATTCTTCTTGATCGTTTCGGGCGCCAGCGCCCGTCCTGCCTGCGTGCCACGCTATGGTTTCGATAGCATTTCGGGCCCATGCACGGCGCGCGGGCATCTCGGCGGCTCGCCCGGGCCCGGCCCGATGACCCGCATCGCGCCCCGCGCGGGGTGCGGGACCTAAAATCCGCGGCCCGGTTCATGGGCGCGCGGCGCCTTGCCGTGGCCCTGCTGCCTTCCCCCCGATGAATGCCCCGACCGCGTTGAACGCGCTGCTGTCGCAGGCCGCCGAGCCGGCCCGCCTGCGCGAGATTCCGTACAACTACACCAGCTTCTCCGACCGCGAGATCGTCATCCGCCTGCTCGGCAGTCGCGGCTGGCAACTGCTGCAGAGCCTGCGCGAGGAGCGCCGCACCGGCCGCTCGGCCCGCATGCTCTACGAGGTGCTGGGCGACATCTGGGTGGTGCAGCGCAACCCCTACCTGATCGACGACCTGCTGGACAACCCGCGCCGCCGCGGCCAGCTGGTCGATGCCCTGAAGCACCGCCTGGCCGAGGTGCAGAAGCGCCGCACGCCGCAGGACGATGCCCAGCGCGACGCGCTGGTCGGCGAGCTCTGCACGCTGGCGCAGCAGGCCATCGCGCAGTTCGACCGCTCCTTCGACGAGATCGCCGGCCTGCGCCGCCAGGCGCGCAAGGTGCTGGGCCGCCTCACGGCCAAGGACAACATCAAGTTCGACGGCCTCTCGCGCGTGGCCCACGTGACCGACGCCACCGACTGGCGCGTCGAGTACCCCTTCGTCGTGCTCACCCCCGACACCGAGGCCGAGATGGCGCGCCTGGTGGCCGGCTGCTTCGAGCTGGGCCTGACCATCATCCCGCGCGGCGGCGGCACCGGCTACACCGGCGGCGCCATTCCGCTGACCTGGAAGAGCGCGGTCATCAACACCGAGAAGCTCGAGGCGATGACCGAGGTCGAACTGCGTGCATTGCCCGGCGTCGAGGGCAAGGTGCCCACCATCTGGACCGAGGCCGGCGTCGTCACCCAGCGCGTGGCCGACGCGGCCGAGCGCGCGGGCTACGTCTTTGCGGTCGACCCCACCTCGGCCGAGGCCTCCTGCGTGGGCGGTAACGTCGCCATGAACGCGGGCGGCAAGAAGGCCGTGCTGTGGGGCACGGCGCTGGACAACCTCGCTTCGTGGCGCATGGTGACGCCGCAGGCCGAGTGGCTCGAGGTCACGCGCATCGGCCACAACCTGGGCAAGATCCACGACGCCGAGAGCGCCGTCTTCGAGCTGCAGTACTTCGCCGCCGACGGCAAGACGCCGCTGCGCACCGAGCGCCTGGAGATCGCCGGCAAGACCTTCCGCAAGGAGGGCCTGGGCAAGGACGTGACCGACAAGTTCCTCTCGGGCCTGCCGGGCATCCAGAAGGAAGGCTGCGACGGCCTCATCACCAGCTGCCGCTGGGTGGTGCACCGCATGCCGGCGCACACGCGCACCGTGTGCCTGGAATTCTTCGGCAACGCCAAGGACGCCGTGCCCTCGATCGTCGAGATCAAGGACTTCATGTTCGCCGAGCAGAAGCGTTCAGGCGTGCTGCTGGCCGGCCTGGAGCATCTGGACGACCGCTACCTCAAGGCCGTCGGGTACGCCACCAAGAGCAAGAAGCACGGCGGCGGCCTGCCCAAGATGGTGCTCTTCGGCGACATCGCCGGCGACGACGCCGACGCGGTGGCGCGCGTGACCAGCGAGGTGGTGCGCATCGCCAACTCGCGCTCGGGCGAAGGCTTCATCGCCATCAGCCCCGAGGCGCGCAAGAAGTTCTGGCTGGACCGCAAGCGCACGGCCGCCATCAGCCGCCACACCAACGCGTTCAAGATCAACGAGGACGTGGTGATCCCGCTGCCGCGCATGGCCGAGTACACCGACGGCATCGAGCGCATCAACATCGAGCTGAGCCTGCGCAACAAGATCGCGCTGGCCGGCGAGCTGGAAGCCTTCCTGGCACGCGGCAACCTGCCGCTGGGCAAGACCGACGACGCGCACGAGATCCCCACGGCCGAGCTGCTCGAAGGCCGCGTGCAGCAGGCCATCGCGCTGGTGCGCGAGGTGCGCGCGCGCTGGATGAGCTGGCTGGGCGACGTCGAGGCGCTGTTCCCGCAGCTGCAGGACCATTCGCTGCGCGCGAGCTGGAAGACCGAGCTCAAGGCGCCGCTGGCGCAGATCTTCTCGGGCGCCGAGTTCGCGCCCATCCTGGCCGAATGCAATGCCATCCACCAGCGCGTGCTCAAGGGCCGCGTGTGGGTCGCCCTGCACATGCACGCTGGCGACGGCAACGTGCACACCAACATCCCCGTCAACAGCGACAACTACGAGATGCTGCAGACCGCGCACGAGGCGGTCGAGCGCATCATGAAGCTGGCGCGCAGCCTCGACGGCGTGATCTCGGGCGAGCACGGCATCGGCATCACGAAGCTGGAGTTCCTGACGGACGAGGAACTGGCGCCCTTCGCGCAGTACAAGCGGCAGGTCGACCCCGAGGGCCGCTTCAACCGCGGCAAGCTGCTGCGCGACGGCTCGCATGCGCTGGAGGCCGACCTCACCAGCGCCTACACGCCCAGCTTCGGCCTGATGGGCCACGAGTCGCTCATCATGCAGCAGAGCGACATCGGCGCCATTGCCGATTCGGTCAAGGATTGCCTGCGCTGCGGCAAGTGCAAGCCGGTGTGCGCCACGCACGTGCCGCGCGCCAACCTGCTCTACAGCCCGCGCAACAAGATCCTCGCCACCTCGCTGCTGGTCGAGGCCTTCCTGTACGAGGAGCAGACGCGCCGCGGCGTGTCGATCAAGCACTGGGAGGAGTTCGAGGACGTGGCCGACCACTGCACGGTGTGCCACAAGTGCCTCACGCCCTGCCCGGTGAAGATCGACTTCGGCGACGTGTCGATGAACATGCGCAACCTGCTGCGCAAGATGGGGCAGAAGAGCTTCCGGCCGGGCAACGCGGCGGCGATGTTCTTCCTCAACGCCACCAACCCGACCACGATCAAGGCCGTGCGCACCGGCATGGTGGAAGTGGGCTTCAAGGCCCAGCGCCTGGCCAACGACTTCTTCCGCCTGCCGGCGAAGAAGCAGACGGCGCACCCGCCCGCCACCCTGGGCCCGGCGCCGATCAACGAACAGGTCATCCACTTCGTCAACAAGAAGATGCCCGGCGGCCTGCCCAAGAAGACGGCGCGTGCGCTGCTGGACATCGAGGATGCGGAGTACGTGCCGATCATCCGCAACCCGACGGCGACCACCTCCGAGACCGAGGCGGTCTTCTACTTCCCGGGATGCGGGTCGGAACGCCTGTTCTCGCAGGTCGGCCTGGCGACGCAGGCGATGCTGTGGCACGCCGGCGTGCAGACCGTGCTGCCGCCCGGCTACCTGTGCTGCGGCTACCCGCAGCGCGGCTCGGGCCAGTTCGACAAGGCCGAGAAGATGATCACCGACAACCGGGTGCTCTTCCACCGCGTTGCCAACACGCTGAACTACCTCGACATCAAGACGGTGGTGGTGAGCTGCGGCACCTGCTACGACCAGCTGCAGGGCTACCAGTTCGACAAGATCTTCCCCGGCTGCCGGATCATCGACATCCACGAGTACCTGCTGGAAAAGGGCGTGAAGCTCGAGGCCAACGCCTCGGCCTACCTGTACCACGACCCCTGCCACACGCCGATGAAACTGCAGGACCCGATGAAGACCGTGAAGTCGCTGGTCGGCGAGCAGGTGCTCAAGAGCGACCGCTGCTGCGGTGAATCCGGCACGCTGGGCGTCTCGCGGCCCGACATCTCGACGCAGATCCGCTTCCGCAAGGAAGAGGAACTGAAGAAGGGCGAGGCCGCCCTGCGCGCGAAGGCGGGCCTGGGCGAGAAGGAGAACGTGAAGATCCTCACCAGCTGCCCGAGCTGCCTGCAGGGCCTCTCCCGTTACGGCAACGACCTCAACAACGGCCTGCTCGAGGCCGACTACATCGTGGTCGAGATGGCACGGCAGATCCTCGGCGAGGACTGGATGCCGAAGTACGTCGCAGCCGCCAACCAGGGCGGCATCGAGCGGGTGCTGGTATGAGCCCTCGCCCGGCCGTTCCGAAGAGGGCTCGCACCGCAGGCGAAGCCGAAGGTTCCCAATGAGCAACGCCGCGTTCACCCCACCCGCGGGGCCAGTGGCCGGCTGTGCGCTGTGCGAGGCGGCCGGTGGCCGGGTGCTGTTCGAGAACGCCTCGCTGCGCGTGATCCACGCCCAGGAGGCCGGCTTTCCGGCCTTCTACCGCGTCGTCTGGCGTGCGCATGCGCGCGAGTTCACCGACCTGTCGCGCGCCGAGCGCGTGCATTGCCTGGACGCCGTGGCGGCGGTCGAGTCGGCGCTGCGGGCCCACCTCGCGCCTACCAAGGTCAATGTCGCGACCCTGGGCAACGCGGTGCCGCACCTGCACTGGCACGTGATCGCGCGCTTCGACTGGGACAGCCACTTCCCGTCGCCCGTGTGGGCCGGCGCATCGCGCGAGGCGCCGGCCGACCGGCTCTCGGCCGTCGAAGCCCGGCTGCCGGCGCTGGAGCGCGAACTGCTCGCGCAACTCGGCGCGCTGCCCTCCACCTGATCCATCCTTCAAGGCACCGACTTCCACCATGGCAGGCCTCCAAGCCGGCGCACCGACGCCCACCGCACTCACCCTCCACGGCCAGTCGCGCGTGCTGGAGATCGCGTTCTCCGACGGCGCGAGCTTCCGCCTCCCCTTCGAGCTGATGCGCGTGTGCTCGCCCTCGGCCGAGGTGCAGGGCCACGGGCCCGGCCAGGAGACCCTGCAGACCGGCAAGCGCGAGGTCGACGTGGTCGACCTGCAGCCGGTGGGCCACTACGCGGTGCAGCCCACCTTCAGCGACGGCCATGCGAGCGGCATCTACTCGTGGGCGCTGCTGTACGAGCTGGGCAGCCGGCAGGACGAACTCTGGGCCGACTACCTGCGCCGCCTGGCCGAAGCGGGCGTGGACCGCGACGCGCCCATGCCGGCACGCAGCGGCCATGGCTGCAGCCACTGAGCGCCGTCCGGGCGTGCCAGCCGACTGCTATGAAATCGATAGCTGCTGGTGCCCGTCTAGCGGGCGCCGCAGGCCGATTCGGCTCGAAGAACAACACTCGTGCAATGACCGCCGCGTCGGCAAGGTCGTCCACCTTGCAGTCCCGGCTTCCGACCTAACATTCCCATCGCCATGAGCACCACCCACTTCGGTTTCGAATCCGTCGACGAGAACGACAAGGCGCGCCGCGTGCGCGGTGTGTTCGACTCCGTCGCCTCGCGCTACGACGTGATGAACGACCTCATGTCGATGGGCCTGCACCGCGCGTGGAAGGCCTACACCGTCATGGTCGCCAATGTGCGCGAAGGCTCGAAGGTGCTCGACATCGCGGGCGGCACCGGCGACCTGGCGCTGGCCTTCGCGAAGAAGGTCGGCGCCACCGGCGAGGTGGTGCACACCGACATCAACGAGGCGATGCTGCGCACCGGGCGCGACCGGCTGCTCGACGCCGGCGTGGTGCTGCCCACGATGGTGTGCGACGCCGAGAAGCTGCCCTTTCCCGACAACCATTTCGACGTCGTGGCGGTGGCCTTCGGCCTGCGCAACATGACGCACAAGGACGCGGCGATCAGGGAGATGAACCGCGTGCTCAAGCCGCGCGGCAAGCTGCTGGTGCTGGAGTTCTCGCAGGTGGCGCAGCCGCTGCGCAAGGCCTACGACTGGTATTCGTTCAAGGTGCTGCCGCGCCTGGGCAAGATGGTGGCGGGCGATGCCGACAGCTACCGCTATCTGGCCGAATCGATCCGGATGCATCCCGGCCAGGACGAGCTCAAGACCCTCATGAAGGAGGGCGGTTTTGGACATGTGGACTATCACAACATGACTGGCGGTGTCGTGGCCCTGCATGTTGGAATCAAGTGCTGAACAGGACCACCCCAGTCTGCGCGCACTGCGTGTCGCTCCGCCAACCCCTCAAGGGGCGCCGGCTGCGGCCTGGCAAAGCCAGTTCCGCGCGGGCCCCGCATGGCCTGCTCCGCGGCCTTGCGAATCGTGCGATGCAGGCATCGCTGTACGGTGGTGAAGAGTTTGAATTGAAGACGTTCGAGGAGACGTGACGATGAAAAGAAATCTTTGGGCCGTGTTGCTCGTGTGTGCCTCGGTGGCATTCGTGAGCCTGGATGCCGATGCCAAGCGCATGGGCGGTGGCAAGTCCTTCGGCCGCCAGTCGAACAACGTGACGCAGCGCGAGGCGACGCCGCCGGCCGCACCCGGCGCGCCGACGCAGAACGCGACCAACAGCGCCGCCGCGGCCAAGCCCGCGACGGCCGCGCCCGGTGCTCAGGCGCCGCGCCGGCCCTGGGCCGGCATCCTCGGCGGCCTGGCCGCCGGTCTCGGCCTGGCCTGGCTCGCCAACTCGCTGGGCCTGGGCGCCGGCTTCGCCAACATCCTGCTGATCGGCCTGCTGGTGCTGGCCGCCGTCATGGTCTGGCGCATGCTGAGCAACCGCGGCCGTCAGTCGCAGTCTGGCAACCTGGCCTTCCAGGGCGTGGGCGGCGCAGCGGATGCGCGCGCACCGGCCCAGTACAGCCCCAACAACGTCGGCAACGACGCGTCGGCCCGTCCGTGGGAGCGCAACACCGCCGCCTTCGACGGCAGCGCGCCGGCGGCCACCGGCCACTCCGCACTGGGTGGCACGGGCGTGTCGATCGGCTCCGCGCTGTCGGGTGCGCAGGGCTGGGGCGTGCCCCAGGGCTTCGACGTCGACGGCTTCCTCACCGCCGCCAAGCGCAACTTCGTGACGCTGCAGGACGCCTGGGACCGCGCCGACATCGGCACCCTGCGTTCGATGATGACCGACGGCATGGTCGAAGAGATCCGCTCGCAGCTGGGCGAGCGCGAACGCTCCTCCGGCGGCCAGCCCAACAAGACCGAGGTGGTCATGCTCGACGCCAAGCTGCTGGGCATCGAGGAGCTGCCCGACGCCTACCTGGCGAGCGTGGAGTTCTCCGGCATGATCCGCGAGGACGCCTCGGCCGGCCCGGCGCCCTTCCGCGAGGTGTGGAACATGAGCAAGCCGACCCATGGCGGCGGCTGGCTGGTGGCGGGCGTCCAGGCACTGCAATAAGCCTGGCGCGTCGCTGAACGGGTGCCGCCTCGGCGGTGCCAAGCCGGATAATGGGGACATGGCCACACCATCGTCCCCATTCGCTTTTCTGGAAGAGTTCGCCGCCCGCATCGGCGAGCGCCTGCAGCCGCCGGCCTGGGCCATCCACGAGGTGCAGCACCGCGCGGTGCTGTTCATCAACCATGTGCTGCAGCAGGAGCCCGAGGCGCAGGACCGCCTGGCCCGCCAGCAGGGCCGCGTGGTGCTGGTGCAGTGGCGCAAGATCCAGGTGCGCGTGGTCGCCACGCCGGCCGGGCTGCTCGACCTGGCGCCCGAGACCGCCCTTCCCGACCTCACCCTGACCGTCACCGAAGCCTCGCCGCTGGCGCTTGCCGGCGCCACGCTGCGCGGCGACAAGCCCGCCGTGCAGATCGAAGGCGACGTGCAGCTCGCGGCCGAGATCAACTGGCTGGTCGACCACGTCCGCTGGGACGTCGAGGACGACCTGGCGCGGCTCATCGGCGATGCGCCGGCGCATGCCATCGGCACCGCGGCGCGCCGCGTGACCGGCGCGCTGCGCGAGTTCATCGACAAGGCGGCGAAGCCGCGGTCGGACCGCCCGAAGAGCAGCGCCGAATGACGCGCTTCACGCGCGGCATCTTCATCGTCTGGGTCGCGCTGCGCTACGGCCTGGACGAGCTCGTCCTCACCAGCTTCCAGAAGCCCTGGCTGCGCGTGCTGGCGAGCGTGGTCTCGGTCGGCCGCAACCTCGATGCGCCGCGCGGCCAGCGGCTGCGCGAGGCCCTCGAGCGGCTCGGGCCGATCTTCGTCAAGTTCGGCCAGGTGCTCTCCACGCGCCGCGACCTGCTGCCGCCCGACATCGCCGACGAACTGGCGTGGCTGCAGGACCGGGTGCCGCCCTTCGATTCGGCGATCGCCATCGCCACCATCGAGCGCGCCTTCAAGCGGCCGGTGGGCGAGCTCTTCGAGCAGTTCGATGCCACGCCGGTGGCGAGCGCCTCGATCGCGCAGGTGCACTTCGCCACGCTGCGCGACCCGCACGGCGGCGTCCGCGAGGTGGCCGTCAAGGTGCTGCGCCCCGGCATGCGCGGCGTGATCGACAAGGACCTGGCGCTCATGGCCATGATGGCCGGCTGGGTCGAGCGCGCATCGGCCGACGGCAAGCGCCTCAAGCCCCGGCAGGTGGTGGCCGAGTTCGACAAGTACCTGCACGACGAGCTCGACCTGGTGCGCGAGGCCGCCAACGCCGCCCAGCTGCGCCGCAACATGGCCTCGCTGGACATGCTGCTGATCCCCGAGATGTTCTGGGACCTCTGCCACGAGGAGGTCATCGTGATGGAGCGCATGCACGGCGTGCCCATCGCCCAGCTGGACCGCCTGCGGGCGGCCGGCGTCGACATCCCCAAGCTGGCGCGCGACGGCGTCACCATCTTCTTCACCCAGGTGTTCCGCGACGGCTTCTTCCATGCCGACATGCACCCCGGGAACATCCAGGTGAGCCTGGCGCCCGAGACCTTCGGGCGCTACATCTCGCTGGACTTCGGCATCGTCGGCACGCTGACCGAGTCCGACAAGGAATACCTGGCGCAGAACTTCGCCGCCTTCTTCCGCCGCGACTACAAGCGCGTGGCCGAGCTCCACCTGGAAAGCGGCTGGGTGCCCGAGGGCACCCGCGTGGACGAGCTGGAGGCGGCCATCCGCACCGTGTGCGAGCCGTACTTCGACCGGCCGCTGAAGGAAATCTCGCTGGGGATGGTGCTGATGCGCCTGTTCCAGACCTCGCGCCGCTTCCACGTCGAGATCCAGCCCCAGCTGGTGCTGCTGCAGAAGACGCTGCTGAACATCGAGGGCCTGGGCCGCCAGCTCGACCCGGAGCTGGACCTGTGGCACACGGCCAAGCCCTTCCTGGAGAAGTGGATGGCCGACCAGATCGGCCCGCGCAAGCTGTGGGAGCAGCTGCGCGCCGAGGCGCCGCGCTACGCCAAGCTGCTGCCCCAGCTGCCGCGTCTGCTGCACGACTACCTGGAGCACCGGCCCGCCGACCACCGCCGCGAACTGCTCGAACTGCTGGCGGCGCAGAAGCGCACCAACCGCCTGCTGCAGGGCATCATCTACGCTGGCATAGGTTTTGTATTGGGCTTGATCCTGATCCAGGTGCTGCTGCGCGTGGCCCTGTTCTGAGCCTTCTTCTTCCGTCTTTCGTCCCGTCCCCGCACGTCCCGAGGAGAACACTGCCGTGCTGCTGACCCTGGTCATCGTCTACCTGCTCGTCACGATCGCCATCGGCCTGTGGGCCGCCAAGCGGGTCAAGAACACGACGGACTTCGCGATCGCCGGCCGCCACCTGCCGCTGTACATGATCGTCACCACCACCTTCGCGACCTGGTTCGGGTCCGAAACGGTGCTGGGCATCCCGGCCAAGTTCATCGAGGGCGGCCTGAACGGCGTGGTCGAAGACCCCTTCGGCGCCGGCACCTGCCTGATCCTGGTGGGCCTGTTCTTCGCCGGCAAGCTCTACCGCATGACGCTGCTGACCATCAGCGACTACTACCGCGAGCGCTACGGCCGCGCCGTGGAAGTCATGTGCTCGCTGATCATCATGCTCAGCTACCTGGGCTGGGTGTCGGCGCAGGTCACGGCGCTGGGGCTGGTGTTCAACCTGCTCTCGGGCGGGGTGGTGAGCATCCCGGTGGGCATGGTGATCGGCGTGGTCTCTATCCTGGCCTACACGCTCTTCGGCGGCATGTGGTCGGTGGCGGTGACCGACTTCATCCAGATGATCATCCTGGTGCTGGGCCTGGCGGTGATCGCCATGTTCGCCGGCAACATGGCCGGCGGCGCCGACAAGGTGATCGACCTGGCCATGAGCAAGGATCTCTTCAAGTTCTGGCCCGAGCCCACCTGGCACGACATCGTCTTCTTCTTCGCCGCCGCCATCACGATGATGCTGGGCTCCATCCCGCAGCAGGACGTGTTCCAGCGTGTGATGTCGGCCAACAGCGTCAAGGCGGCCACGCGCGGCCCGGTCATCGGCGGCGCCGCCTACATCCTCTTCGCTGCGGTGCCCATGTTCCTGGTGGCCAGCGCGCTGATCATCATGCCGGAGCAGACGGCCACGCTGCTCAAGGAAGATCCGCAGAAGGTGCTGCCCACCCTGGTGCTGGAGAAGATGCCCTTCGTCATGCAGGTGCTGTTCTTCGGTGCGCTGCTGTCGGCCATCAAGTCCACCGCCTCGGCCACGCTGCTGGCGCCCAGCGTGACCTTCACCGAGAACATCTGGCGCCAGTTCCGGCCCGCCGGCAGCGACCGCGAGAACCTGCGCACCATGCGCATCACGGTGCTGCTCTTCAGCGCCGCGGTGCTGGCCTACGCCATCCGCATGCAGGGCACCTCGATCTACGAGCTGGTGTCGGGGGCCTACCAGGTGCCGCTGGTCGGCGCCTTCGTGCCGCTGGTCTTCGGCCTGTACTGGAACCGGGGCACCACCCAGGGGGCGATCGCGGCCGTGGTGCTGGGCATCGGCGTGTGGCTGCTGGGCCTGGCCATGCCCTGGGGCGCCGTGTTCCCGGCCCAGCTCGCCGGTGTGCTGGCCTCGATGGCCGGCATGGTGGTGGGCTCGCTGGCGCCGCAGTGGCTGGCCAACGTGCGCACGCCGCACCGCCCTCTGGCCACGGAGCCCGCCTGAGCGGGCAGGCCGGCCCGCTCGAGCGGGCATCGGCAGAGGGGCGCCAGCCTATAATCGAGGGCTTTGCAAGCGGCCGCCGGCGGCTTGCGCGTTTGCGTTTCAAACCCCTCCCATTCCCGGATCCGATGCCCATCTACGCCTACAAGTGCAGCGCCTGCGGCTTTGCCAAGGACGTGCTGCAGAAGATCTCCGACGCGCCGCTCACGGTCTGCCCGCACTGCGGCGCCGAATCGTTCAGCAAGCAGGTCACCGCCGCCGGCTTCCAGCTCAAGGGCTCGGGCTGGTACGTGACCGACTTCCGCGACAACGGTGCCAAGAAAGGCGGTGGCGACGGCAAGCCCGCCGACAGCGGCGCCAGCGCTCCTGCGGCCGCCCCCGCGCCGGCCGCCGCGTCGCCCGCACCCGCGGCGCCCGCGCCCGCGCCGGCGGCATCCCCCGCTGCCAAGAGCGACTGAACGGTCCCGCCTCCCATGCTCGCGCTGCGCAAATGGCTGCTGTCCGGCCTCCTGGTCATCGTGCCCCTGGTGGTCACGCTGGCCGTGCTCAACTGGATCGTGGGCACGCTGGACCAGACGCTGTGGCTGCTGCCCGAGCAGTGGCAGGCCTGGCTGTCCGACCACAAGATCCGTGGCCTGGGCGTGCTGTTCACGCTGGCCATCCTGCTGGTGGTCGGCGCGGTGGCCAGCAACTTCGTCGGCAAGCGCCTGCTGAGCTGGGGCGATGCCCTGGTGCGCCGCATCCCCGTGGTGCGCTCCATCTACTCCAGCGTCAAGCAGGTCTCCGACACGCTGTTCTCGGAAAGCGGCAATGCCTTCCGCACCGCGGTGCTGATCCAGTGGCCGCATGAGGGCATGTGGACCATCGCCTTCGTCACCGGCGCGCCCGGCGGCGACGTGGTCAACCACCTGCAGGGCGACTACCTCGGGGTCTACGTGCCGACCACGCCCAACCCGACGGGCGGCTACTTCGTGATGCTCAAGCGCAGCGACTGCATCGAGCTGAAGATGAGCGTGGACGAGGCGCTCAAGTACATCGTGTCGATGGGCGTCGTCGTGCCCGGCGGCCCGGGCAGCCTGCCCACGCGGCCGGCACCGCTCGCCAACTCCTAACTCCCAGCAATGCGCCCCGTGGTGGGCGCCGGAACCTTCAACCATGGCCATGCGTTCTCACTACTGCGGTCTCGTGACCGAAGCCCTGATGGGCGAAACCGTCACCCTGTGCGGCTGGGTCAACCGCCGCCGCGACCATGGCGGCGTGATCTTCGTCGACCTGCGCGACCGCGAAGGCTACGTGCAGGTCGTGTGCGACCCCGACCGCGCCACCACCTTCGCCACCGCGGAGGGCCTGCGCAACGAGTTCTGCGTGCAGGTCAAGGGCGTCGTGCGCGCACGCCCCGAGGGCACCGTGAACGACCAGCTCAAGAGCGGCAAGATCGAGGTGCTGGCGCACGAGCTGAAGGTGCTCAACCCCTCGGTGACGCCGCCTTTCCTGCTCGACGACGACAACCTGAGCGAGACCACGCGCCTCACGCACCGCGTGCTCGACCTGCGCCGCCCCGTCATGCAGAAGAACCTGATGACGCGCTACAAGGTGACGATGGAGGTGCGCAAGTTCCTCGACGCCAACGGCTTCATCGACATCGAGACGCCGATGCTGGGCAAGTCGACGCCCGAAGGCGCACGCGACTACCTGGTGCCCAGCCGCGTGCACGACGGCAGCTTCTTCGCACTGCCGCAGTCGCCGCAGCTGTTCAAGCAGCTCTTGATGGTGTCGGGCTTCGACCGCTACTACCAGATCGTCAAGTGCTTCCGTGACGAGGACCTGCGGGCCGACCGCCAGCCCGAGTTCACGCAGATCGACATCGAGACCTCCTTCCTGTCGGAAGAGGAGATCCGCACGATGTTCGAGGGCATGATCCGCAAGGTCTTCCGCGCCGCGGCCGACATCGACCTGGGCGTGTTCCCGGTCATGACCTACGGCGACGCGATGTTCAAGTACGGCTCCGACAAGCCGGACCTGCGCGTCAAGCTCGAGTTCACCGAGCTGACCGAGCTCATGAAGCGCGTGGAGTTCAAGGTCTTCTCGGGCGCTGCCAACATGGCCGGCGGCCGCGTCGTGGCGCTGCGTGTGCCGGGCGGCGGTGGCGAGGGTGGCCTCTCGCGCGGCGACATCGACGGCTACACCGAGTTCGTCAAGATCTACGGCGCCAAGGGCCTGGCCTACATCAAGGTCAACGACTGGTCGCAGGGCCGCGAGGGGCTGCAGAGCCCGATCGTGAAGAACCTGGACGACAACGCCCTGGGCGAGATCATCGCCCGCACCGGCGCGCGCAACGGCGACATCATCTTCTTCGGCGCCGACAAGGCCAAGGTGGTCAACGACGCCATCGGCGCGCTGCGCATCAAGATCGGCCACAGCGCCTTCGGCAAGAAGAACGGCCTGTTCGAGGACCGCTGGGCGCCCCTGTGGGTCATCGACTTCCCGATGTTCGAGTTCGACGAGGAAGGCCAGCGCTGGAGCGCCGTGCACCACCCGTTCACGAGCCCGAAGGACGGCCACGAGGACCTGATGGACACGGCACCCGAGAAGTGCCTGGCCAAGGCCTACGACATGGTGCTCAACGGCATCGAGATGGGCGGCGGCTCGGTGCGTATCCATCGCGAGGAAGTGCAGAGCAAGGTGTTCCGCGCCCTGAAGATCAACGCCGAGGACGCGCAGGCCAAGTTCGGCTTCCTGCTCGACGCGCTGCAGTACGGCGCGCCCCCCCACGGCGGCATCGCCATCGGCCTGGACCGCCTGGTCATGCTGATGACGGGTGCCGAGTCGATCCGCGACGTCATTGCCTTCCCCAAGACCCAGCGCGCGCAGGATCTGCTGACGCAGGCGCCGAGCCCGGTCGACGAGAAGCAACTGCGCGAGCTGCACATCAAGCTGCGCAACGTGCAGACGGCCTGAGCGGCTGCACTCGGCATGAGAAAGGCGCCTGCGGGCGCCTTTTGTTTTTGGTGCACGGCAGTGCGACGGGGGTGGGGTAGTGGATGGCTAAAATAGCCATTCATCCCGCAGGAGCCACCATGCAGATCACCGCCACCGAAGCCAAGAACCGTCTGGGCTACTACCTCGCGCAGGCCGAGCGCGAGCCCGTCCATGTGCTGAAGAACGACCGCGTTGCCGCCGTCCTCATTTCCGCGGCGCGCTATGCAGAGTTGGAGTCGCTGGCCCAGCAGAAGTCCATGGCCGAGCGGCGCCAGGCGTTCGACGAGCGCCATGGGGCGTGGATCGAAGCGCAGAACGCGCTGGTCGACAAGATCGGTGTGTTCGGCGAATCGCTGCGGCCTTGGTGATGCAGCGATGGCGCAGTTCGAGGTCCATGCGAATCCGGTCAAGGCGCAGCGAGATGAGATCCCATGGTGCGTCGATATCCAGACCGACATGCTGGCCGGCTTGGCAACGCGGCTCGTCATCCCTCTTGCCTTGCGCCGGCACGCGCCGCCAGGCTCGCCGCACCGGCTGTGTCCCGTCGTGCCGTGGGAAGGCGATTCCTTTGTCGCCTTGCCACATTTGACAACGCCGTTCCGCGTCAAGGACCTGGGCCCAGCGCTGGGTAGCGTGCGTACGCACGCCGGTGATCTTGTGGCCGCCAGCGACGCGCTGATGAGCGGCGTGTAGTGGCGGACCGCCCCTTCAAGATCCCCGAATCGGTGCTGGTGGTCATCCACACGCCCGCGCTCGAGGTGCTGCTGATCGAGCGTGCCGACACACCCGGCTTCTGGCAGTCCGTGACCGGCAGCAAGGACAGCGAGGACGAGCCCCTGGCGCTCACGGCCGCGCGCGAGGTGTTCGAGGAGACCGGCTTCGACTGCCGCATCGGCACAACGCTGGCCACGGGCCTGCGCGACTGGGGCCTCGTCAACCTCTACGACATCTACCCGCGTTACCTGCACCGTTACGCGCCCGGCGTGACGCGCAACACCGAGCACTTGTTCGGCCTGCAGGTGCCCGAGGCGGCTGCCCCCCGCCTGAGCCCGCGCGAGCACACGGCCTGGCGCTGGCTGCCCTGGCGCGAGGCGGCCGACGCCTGCTTTTCTCCCTCCAACGCCGAAGCCATCCTCTTGCTGCCACAATTTTCGGCATGAGCGCCGAGCGCATCCACCGCACACCAACCGCGCGCGCGATCGACGGAGCCTGCCCATGAGCGCCGGGCGCGAAGAGTTGATCGTGCCCGCCGGGGGCGATGCGGATTCCGGTTTCGCGTCGCTGGACACCCTGCGCGTGGCCACCTACAACATCCACAAGGGCGTGCAGGGCGTCGGCCCGGTACGCCGGCTGGAGATCCACAACCTCGGCCATGCCATCGAGCAGCTCGATGCCGACATCGTCTGTCTGCAGGAAGTGCGCAAGATGAACCGCCTGGGCGAGCGCCGCTTCGCGCGCTGGCCCGATCAGCCGCAGGCCGACTTCCTGTGCCCCGAGGGCTACCACGCGGTCTACGAGACCAATGCCTACACGCGCCACGGCGAGCACGGCAATGCGCTGCTCACGCGCTGGCCGATCGTGCGCCACCGGCACGAGGACATGTCGGACCACCGCTTCGAACAGCGCGGCCTGCTGCATGTGGAACTGATGCTCGCAGGCCAGCGGGTGCACGCCATCGTCGTGCACCTGGGCCTGATCAAGGGCAGCCGCGTGCGGCAGATCGCGCAGCTGGGCGAATTCATCCGGCGCGAAGTGCCGAACGACGAGCCGGTGGTGGTGGCCGGGGATTTCAACGACTGGGGTGCGCGCATGCGCGTGGCGATGAACGCTATGGGCCTGGTCGACATGCCCGGCGCCCGCGCCTTGACCTACCCGTCGCGCCTGCCGCTCACGCAGCTCGATTTCGTCTATGCCCGCCACCTGCGGCCCGTCTCGCTGCACGTGCCGCGCGGGCGCATCTGGGGCCGCATGTCCGACCACCTGCCGCTGGTGGCCGAATTCGGCCTGAGCTGATTGCTATCGATTTGATAGCTGCTGGCGCCCGATCCATGGGCGCCGGCGGCCCGAAACGCTCATCAACCGTTCGCTGATACGATGCCCGCCATGTTGAGGAAAGCCGACGCCGCCCCGCCGCACGATGCGCCCGGGAACCCCGGAAACGCCGACGAGGGCACGCCCGTGTCCGTCAAGATCCGCGAGCGGATCCATGCGGCGCGCCAGCGCTACAACGCGAACGACAACATCGCCGAGTTCATCCAGCCGGGCGAGCTCGAGGCGCTGCTCGACGAGGTCGAGGTCAAGATGCGCGGCGTGCTCGACAGCCTGGTGATCGACCTCGAGAACGACCACAACACCGGCAACACGGCGCGGCGCGTGGCCAAGATGTACGTCAACGAGGTGTTCCGCGGACGCTACGTGCCCGCGCCCAGCCTGACCGAATTCCCCAACGCCGAGCGGCTCAACGAGCTGATGATCGTCGGCCCGATCACCGTGCGCAGCGCCTGCTCGCACCACTTCTGCCCCATCATGGGCAAGCTGTGGATCGGCGTGATGCCCAACGAGCACACCAACGTCATCGGCCTGTCGAAGTACGCGCGCCTGGCCGAATGGGTCATGGGCCGTCCGCAGATCCAGGAAGAGGCGATCGTGCAGCTGGCCGACCTGATCCAGGAGAAGACGCGGCCCGACGGCCTGGCGCTGGTGATGGAGGCCGAGCACTTCTGCATGCAATGGCGCGGCGTGAAGGAGACCGACAGCAAGATGATCAACTCGGTCATGCGCGGCGTCTTCCTCAAGGACCCGAGCCTGCGCCGCGAATTCCTGTCGCTGCTGCCCCGCAAGTCCTGACCGTCCGTCCGTTTCCCCGAAGGTTCCGCCATGCTCGTCCGCCTGCTCTACGCCAGCCGTGCCACCGACACCAGTCCCGCGACCATCGAGGCGATCCTCACCCAGGCACGAGCGCACAACACGGCCAACGGCATCACCGGCATCCTGTGCTACGGCGCCGGCACCTTCCTGCAGGCCATCGAGGGTGGGCGCATGGCCGTCAACGACCTGTACGGCCACATCCAGCGCGACGCCCGCCACAAGGACGTGGTGCTGCTGCACTACGAGGAGATCATGGAGCGCCGCTTCGGCGGCTGGACCATGGGCCAGGTCAACCTCGGCAAGCTCAATGCGTCGACGCTGCTGAAGTATTCGGAGAAGGCCACGCTCGACCCCCATGCGGTGTCGGGCAAGGTGTCGCTCGCGCTGCTCGAGGAGCTGATGGCGACCGCGGCGATCGTCGGCCGGACGTGACGGCCGCTCGCGGCGCTGCGCGGCACTAGCGCATGCCGCTGTCCGCCTTCGGTCTCATCGTCCTCGCCGGACTCATCCACGCCAGCTGGAACATCGCGGCCAAGAAGGCCGACGGCGATGCGCGTTTCGCCTTCCAGAGCAGCGCTTTCATGGCGCTGGTGTGGGCACCGGTGGGCCTGTGGCTGGGGTGGTCGGAGCTGCCCCGCTGGGGCATGCGCGAATGGGGCTTCGTGGCGGCCAGCGGCGTGCTGCACGTCGTGTATTACATCGTGCTGCTACGAGGCTACCGCCGGTCGGACCTGACGGTGGTGTACCCGCTCGCACGCGGCAGCGGGCCGCTGCTGTCCTCGCTGGTTGCCGTGGTGTTCCTGGGCGAGCGCCTCACCTGGGTCGGGCTGGCCGGCATCGTGGGCGTGGTGGGCGGCGTGTTCCTCGTGGCCGGCGGACCGCGCCTGTGGCGCCGCACGCACGACGCGCTGCAGCGCGAGCGGGTGCGCAAGGGCATTCGCTACGGCGTGCTGACAGGCACCTTCATCGCCGGCTACACGGTGGTCGACAGCTATGCGGTGAAGATGCTCGCCATGTCGCCGATCCTGCTGGATTACATGGGCAACTTCGTGCGCCTGGGCCTGCTCGCGCCAGCGGTGCTGCGCGACCGGCCGACGGCGGCGCGGCTGTGGCGGGCGCAATGGAAGTACGCGCTGCTGGTCGCGGCCATCAGCCCGGTGTCCTATGTGCTGGTGCTGTACGCGGTGCAGCAGGCGCCGATCTCGCACGTGGCGCCGGCGCGCGAGGTGTCGATGCTCTTCGCGGCCCTGATCGGTGGTCACCTGCTGCGCGAGGGCGACCGGCTGCTGCGCGTCGTCGGTGCGCTCTTCATCGCCGCGGGCGTCGCGGCACTCGCGCTCGGATGACGGCCGTGCCCGCCGGGCCGCTGCTGGGCTGCGACTTCTCGAGTGCGCCGAGCGTGCGCAAACCGATCGTCGTTGCCGTGGGGCGTCTGCGTGGCGACGACGTGCACCTGGACCGCCTGGAGACCTTCGCCACGCTCGACGCCTGGCAACACTGGCTGGCCGCGCAGCCGGCCTGGGTCGGCGCGTTCGACTTTCCCTTCGGCCTGCCGCGCGAGCTGGTGGAAACGCTGGGCTGGCCGCTAGCCTGGGAGGCGTGCATGCTGCACTACGCGTCGCTGCCCCGCGCCGAAGTTCGCCAGACCTTCGCCGGCTTCTGTGCCGGCCGCCCCGTCGGCGGAAAGTTCGCTCACCGGCGCACCGACGGGCCGGCGGGCGCCAGCACCTCGATGAAGTGGGTCAACCCGCCCGTGGCCTACATGCTGCATGCCGGCGTGCCGCGGCTGCTCGCTGCCGGTGCGCGGCTGCCGGGCCTCGGCGGCGCGGCAGGGTCGCATCGCATCGCGCTCGAAGGCTACCCGGGCCTGCTGGCCCGCGAGCTGATCGGGCGCAGGAGCTACAAGAGCGACGACCGCGCGCGGCAGACGCCCGAGCGTGTCGAGGCCCGCCATGCATTGCTGGAGGCACTGGAGTCCGGCCGGTCGCGTCTGGGCCTGCGCCTGGCGTGCTCCCGCGTGCAGGCGCGGGCGCTGCGGGCCGACCCCAGCGGCGACCTGCTCGATGCGGCCCTGTGCCTCGTCGAGGCCGCATGGGGCGCCCTGCGGGCGGACAGTCCGGGGCCCGGTTTCGGCCTGCCGCCGGACCTCGATCCGCTCGAGGGCTGGATCGTCTGCGCCTGACGACGCCGGTACGGTTGTCCTACGTTGGCACGCGTCGCACGCGTGCTGGCGGTGGAATGCTGCTTTCCTAGATTGATGGCAGGTGGTCGACCGGCCGCCCGACACCCTCTCATGGAAAGGAATCCATCATGAACAAGGACCAGGTTTCAGGACGCGTGGAAGAAGCCAAGGGCAAGCTCAAGGAAGTCGCCGGCAAGGTCACCGGCAACGAGCGGCTCGAGGCCGAGGGCGTGACCGACCAGGCCGCCGGCAAGGTGCAGAGCACCTACGGCGACGCGAAGAGCAAGGTCAAGGACACGGCGCAGAAGGCCGTCGACAAGCTCTGAAGACCCACGACAGACAGGGAGTGCTTCCAATGACCACCAGGACCCATCCATCGCTCGAACGTCTGGCCCTTCTGGCCGGCGGTGCCGCGCTGGCACTGGCGCTGGCCGGCTGCGACCGCGCGGACAACAAGACCGCCGGCCAGCAGCTGGACACCGCCATTGCCAAGACCGAGCAGGCCGCGCGCAATGCCAAGGCGACCACCGAGTCGCTGGCCGCCGACGCCAAGGCCAAGCTCGACGAGAAGGCCCCGGCGGCCGAATCGGCCGTCAAGGACGGTGCTGCCCGGGCCAGCGAGGCCACCCGTGAGGCAGGTGCCGCGATCGCCGGCGCGGTGGACGACGCCACCATCACGGCCAGCGTGTCGGCCGGCCTGGCCAAGGACAGCGAGCTCAGCGCCTTGCGCATCGACGTCGACACCAAGGCGGGCGTCGTCACCCTCAAGGGCCCGGCGCCCAACCTGGCGGCCAAGGCGCGCGCCGAAGAGATCGCACGGGCCGTCAAGGGCGTCAGCCGCGTGGACAACGCGCTGGAGGTCAGGTCTTCGTGAACGGCATGCCGCATCAGCGGCGCCAAAGAGAAAGCCCGGCACAGCCGGGCTTTTTTCTGGCGGGAGGGCGACCGGCCTACTTGGCCAGCCAGTCCTTCAATTCGTCCGCGTGCTCTTCCTCGTCGGTCAGGATCTCCTCGAGCATGCGGCGCGTCGTCGGGTCCTTGTCGCCGATCAGCGCGATCATCTGGCGGTAGCTCTCCACCGCGATGCGTTCGGCCTTGAGGTTGGCACGCACCATGGCCTGCAGGTCCGAGGACTCGTCGTAATCGGCATGGCTGCGCTCGAGCAGGTGGTTGGGTGCGAAGTCCGGGTCGCCGCCGAGCTGGACGATGCGCTCGGCGATCTTGTCCGCGTGGGCCGACTCTTCGTTGGCATGGACCAGGAATTCGTCCGCGATGGCCGGCGACGACACGCCACTGGCGGTGAAGTAGTGGCGCTTGTAGCGCAGCACGCACACCAGCTCGGTGGCCAGGGCGTCGTTGAGCAGCTTGACGATGTCGTCGCGCCAGGGTCCGTAGCTGGGCGTCACTGCGCCCTCGTCCAGTTCCTTGCCGGCGGCTTCGATGGCACGCTCGTCGAGCTGCAGGCGCTGGGCGCCTTCGGGTTTGTTGCCGTTCATGGTTCTCGATCCTTTCGTGGGGTGGGTTTCTTGTTGTGCATCAACGTCGTCACCACATCGGCGACGTCGGAGGTCTTGAGCACCATCGCCAGCAGCGCCGTGGCCGACAGCAGGCGCCACGGCCTCACCAGCGCCAGCACGGCGCCCGTGGCTGCCGCCGCGAGCATCAGCTGGGCGGGCTGCTCGCGCGCGCGCCGCTCCAGCGCCGGGCGCGCCAGTTGCAGCACGGCGTTGGCGGGGTGTCGCCGCCACCAGCGTTCGGCGACGCGCCGCCCGAGCGGCAGCCATGGCACCGCCGCCAGCCAGCCAGTGGCCTGGGAGGTGCCTGGCTCGCCGTCAACCGGCGAGTGCGGATCGGGCGCCGGCGTGTCGCCGGACAACTGCGCCAGCAACGCCGCACGGGAAGCTGCCAGACGTTGCTTCGGACTGGCAGATGGGCGCGGATCAGCCATGGGGACGCTCCTGCAGCGCGCGCAAGGCGCGCACGTCGGCCTGGAACTGCGTGCCCAGGTCGTCGAATCCATGGAAGGACGTCGGCCGCAGGGCGATCCACGCGCCGATCGCCGCCAGCGCCACGGCGACGCCTGGCACCACCACCAGCACCCAGGAGAACTGGCCGTGCAGCACGCCGAGCATGACGGCAGTCCCCATGAGGCACAGCGCGGTCAGTGCACTGACGGCGGCCACCACACCGGCGATGAGGCGAGCCACCACGCCATGGGTGGCGATCGCCAGTTCGTCACGGACCAGGGCGCCGTAGTTGGCAAGGTGGTCTGCGAGGAGATGCGGATGTCGCAGTGCCGCCGAGAAGAGGGGATGCCACATGGCGGCGCTGCGACGGATGGGCGCTCGATCAGTAGTCGTCGCGGCTGCGGCGGGTGGCCAGCACCAGCAGCGCCGTGATGGCTGCGCCGGCGGCAGCGGCAACCAGCACCGAGCGCACGGGCTGGTCGGCGATGTAGCGGGTGGTCACCTGGGCGGCTTCGCCGAAGCGTTCCTGCGCGCGCACTCCGGTCTTGGACGCGGCTTCGAGGCCACGCTGGACCGCCTGCTGCACGCGCGAGGCGATCTGCTCGACCGCCGGCTCCATGTCGCTGCGCAGGCTGCGCACCTTCTGACCGGCCGCATCGACGGCGTTCTGGGCATAGGCACGCGTGCTGTCCACAGCGTCCTGTGCGGTGCTGCGCAGATCGTCGGCCAGTTGCGAGGGGGTCTTGGCGGTCGAGTTCATGAAACTTCCTTTGCGATGAACAACAGAGATGAAAGGGGTGTTTGCGCTTTGATGCTAGCGCGCCTGGCCGCGGCGCATGAGGCCTGCGATGAAGCTCGCGATCGTCAGGATGGCGAAGATCACGAAAAGAAGTTTCGCGATGCCGACGGCCCCTGCGGCGATGCCCCCGAAGCCGAACAGTGCAGCCACCAGGGCGATGACAAGAAAAACGACGGTGTAGTGCAGCATGCGGCGCGCCTCTGATGAGTGGATGGCCCTGGTGCCGAACGCTGTCAGGGATGAAAGCGGGTGGCTACCGAAGCGATGCACCGAGCTTAGAAGCGGGGCCTCGGGACCCCTGTCAGCAGCCGAGGGGACGGGCCGTAGGAAAGCACCGAATCGCCCGTCGAAGGCAGGGTCAGTGCGCGCGCGTGGGCAACATGGCCTGCAGGCGCGTGCCCTCGCCGGGCGCGGAATTCACCGTGAGCTTTCCGCCTGCCGCTTCGACGCGGTGTCGCATGCCGGCCAGCCCGTGGGTCGAAGGACGGGTCTGCTGCGCATCGAAGCCGCGGCCGTTGTCGGTGACTTCGACGATGAGGTGGTTGTCGTAGTTCTTCAGCACGATCGTCGCCTCGGTGGCCTCGGCGTACTTGCCGATGTTGGTCAGGCCCTCCTGGATCATGCGGTAGACGGTGAGCTGTCGGGCCTCGTCGATGACGACCGGCTCCAGCACCATCTCGACCTGGATCCCTGAGCGGTCGGCGAACTCGCGGCCCAGGATCTCCAGCGAGGCCACGAGGCCGAGGTTGGACAGCGACGAAGGCCGCAGGTCCTCGATGATCCGACGCTTGAGCGCGATGCCGGAATTGAGCAGCTCGGTCAGGTGCTGAAGGCGCTGGGTGGCCTCGGGCGAATCGGCCAGCCGCGACTTCAGCCGCGCGACGTCGAGCTTGGCCGCAGTGAGCAGCGCGCCCAGCTCGTCGTGCAGTTCGCGCGCCAGGAAGCCCCGCTCGGTTTCGCGCACCTCCTGCAGGTGCGTGGCCAGTTCCGCGAGCGAGGCAGTGCGCTCGCGAACCTCCGCCTCGAGGGTGTTGCGCTCGCGCTGCAGCGCCAATTGCTGGCGCTCGCCGGCCGACTGCAGGGCATGGGTCTGCCGCAGGTACAGGAAGAAGGCGAGCAGCCCTGCCAGCGCGATGATGCCGATGCCGCCGCGCGCCAGGTTCAGCGCACGCGCGACCTGTTCCTGCCCGGCCCTGAGCGACTGGTCGCTCAAGGCCGCCAGTGCTGCGGCCTGCTCCCGTATGCGGCTCATTTCCTCGCGGCCCACGTCGGTGGTCAGCACGAAGCGGGAGGCGTCGGCGTTGCCGTCGCGCGTGAGCCTCAGGCTCATGTCCATCTCGGCGAGCTTGCGCGACAGGTGGTCGGCCAGATTCGCCAGTTGCGCCTGCTCTGCCGGGCGGTTCGCATAGAGGATGCGCAAGCGGGCGAGATGCACCCCGATGTCCTTGATCGCGCTGTCGTAGGGTTCGCGGTAGCGTGCCTCTCCGGTCAGGAGGTAGCCGCGTTGGCCGGTCTCGGCATCGAGCACGTCCTGCAGCAGCGTGTTGACCGCAAGGCGCGCCTCCTGCGCCCGTCTGATCTCGGCCAGGGCCTTGCTCGACTGGCGATAGCCGACCTCGTTGATGCCCACGAGCACCAGCGTGGCCAGCAGGGCCAAACCCAGGCTCCAGACCAGCTTCGAGAACAACAACCGGCGCATCAACATGCCATCGAATCCGTCACGCGAACAATTTCATGAATAATGGTTAACAACTTATTCGCGGCATGGGCTGGCGCAGCGATGTGCCACCCGATGGAGAGAGCGACAGATGATCAAGATCGGCATTGTGGACGACCACGCGATCGTGCGGTCCGGGTTGAAGCAGTTTTTCTCCGAGCACGTGGACCTGCGCGTGGTGGGTGAGGCATCCACCGGGCGCGAGGCCATCGAGCTCGTTCGGACCACCGAGCTCGACGTACTGGTCATGGACCTGTCGATGCCCGGCCAGAGCGGCATCGACGCACTGGCGATGATTCGGGCCAAGGCGCCGGATGTGGGCATCCTCATCCTCAGTGGTTACCCCGAGGAGCACTACGCGATGAACCTCATCCGCCAGGGCGCCTCGGGCTACCTGAACAAGGACTGTGAGCCGCTGGAGATCGTCAACGCGATCCGCACCATCGCGATGGGGCGGCGCTACATCACTCCGGCGGTGGCGGAACTGCTGGCGCGGCAACTCGACCGCAAGGACGACGCGGCGCCGCACGAGCAGCTGTCGGAGCGCGAATTCCAGGTCTTCCTCAAGCTGGCCAAGGGCGAGACGGCCGGCGAGATCGCCAAGACTTTGTCGCTGTCGGTGAAGACGGTGAGCACCTACCGCACGCGTCTGATGGAAAAGATGAACCTGTCGTCCAACAGCGACCTGACCTACTACGCGTTGAAGAACAAGCTCATCGACTGAGCAGCGGCGCGGCAACGCGGCCGGCGCCCGCCGCGCCTCAAGGCCCGGCGTTGCTCGCCGTCGCAGTCTGTTGGCTGTGTGCAATGCAGAAGTCGACCAGGGCGTCGATCTCGTTGGACTTGTCGAACACGGCATCCACGCCCAGTTGGGCGCAGCGCTTGCGGATGTCCGGCGTCGCATAGTTGCTCAGGACCACCACCTTCTGCTGCGGCCCACGCGCCGAGCAGGCCTGCAGCACGCCCAGGCCGCTGCCCTGCTTGAGGAAGAGGTCCACGATCGCCAATTGCCAGTCGCCGGCATGATCGCGCAGCCACCGGCGGGCGTCGTTCTCCGTCTCCGCGAAGCCGACGGCGTTGACGTCCGTCAACTCCTCGAGCGTGCCGACCAGGTTCTCGCGGATGGTGAGGTTGTCCTCCACGATGTAGGTGTTCAGGCGCTGGCTCATGGCGCCGAGCGCCAGGGCAGGGCCCGCGCCACTCCGTGCAACTGAACTGCCTCAACCTGTAAAACCATGGTCCGCATGCTACGGCTTCGCGCCCGGTCTGGTATGCAAGGTTCGGCGGCTTGAAGTCGTAGGAGCAGTCCCACATGCCGCCGGGGCTGACGCGAGTAGGTCGCGACGCACAGACGCTGCGGGGTCGTGCTGACCTGCGGTGGGCCAGGGTCTTCATACGCTCGTCGCGTCGCCGGCAGGATCCGGTTTCGATCGACCGGCCCCTGTCTGGCCCTGCACAACACGACGCAACACGACGAGAAGGACCCATGCCATGAAGGCCGTTGCCACCTATGTGATCGCGGGCGTTCTTGCGCTGGCCGCAGCGCTTGCGACGGTGCATGGCGAGGCCGGCATGGCGGAGGTGCACGTGGCCGATGCGGCGCGTGGCGACGCCATGCAGTCCGTGGATTGGCTGTGGCCTTCGGGTCGCTGAGGCCCGGCCGATGGCAGGCTCTTCGATCAACGCTCCGTCCCGTTCGGCCCGCTCCGCCAAGCGCGGCCTGCTGGCGTTGGGGGTGCTGCTGGTCGCGCTGGTCCTGTTGCTCATGTTCTTCCCCTGGGACGTGCTGCGTGGGCCCATCAACCGTTATGTGAGCGACAAGACCGGCCGCCACTTCGAGATCACCCGCAGGCTCGATGTCACCCTGGGGCTGCGACAGGCGACCGTTCACCTGGACGGCATCGAGTTCGCCAACCCCTCGTGGGCGCGGGCGCCCTATCTGGTCAAGGCCGAACGGGCGGACATCGACCTGCGTCTGTGGCCGCTGTTGCGAGGCGCCGTGGTGCTGCCCGGCGTGCGCCTGGCCGGCCCGCAACTGGGCTTGCAGATGGAAGCCGACGGCCGACGCACCTGGGCGCTCGGCAAGAGCGATGCGGGCGAGGGCGGCAAGGGCACGGTGCCCACCATCGGGCTGCTCCAGGTCGACAACGGCGCCCTCGACTTCCTGGCGCCGGCCTATGGCGTCGATCTGCAGGCGCAGTTCAGTTTCGATCCGGCTCGCGGCGACCTGCCCCTGAGCTACAGCATGAAGGGTCGCTACAAGCAGCAGCCGCTCTCGGCGGAGGGCCGCACGGGCAACGTGCTGCAGATCGACCACGTCGGCCAGCCGCCGTTCCCGATCGAGATCAAGGCCGCGGCCGGACGCACTCGGCTCAACGCCAGCGGCACGGTGGGCTCGCTGACCGAACTGGACGAGATCGATGCCAAGTTCGACCTCAAGGGCCAGACGCTGGGCGATCTGTACGGCCTGCTGGGGGTGGCGCTGCCGCAGACCTCACCCTACGCGGTGCGCGGCCAGGTCCGCAAGCGCGCCAAGCTGTGGGAGGTGTCGTCGATGGCCGGCCGGCTGGGCCTGTCGGACATCGGCGGGCAGCTCAGCTTCGACCAGGGCGCGGCCACACCGAAGCTCAGCGGCACGCTCAGTTCCAAGGTGATGGACATGGACGACCTCGGGCCGCTCATCGGTCTGCCGCCCACCGAGCGCAGCGCCAAGGCGGTGGAGGGCGTGGCCCCGCCACCCACCGTCGAGCAGGTGCAGCGCCGGCGCGGCGACGGCAAGGTGCTGCCCACGGCGCCGCTGGACTTCGAGCGCCTGCGCGCCATGAACGCCGACGTGCGCTACACCGCGGAACGCATCCGCAACGTGCGCGACATTCCGCTGGACCGCGGCAGCGTGCACGTGGCGCTGCAGGATGCGGTGCTGACCCTCGATCCGCTCGACCTCGGCGTTGCGGGCGGCAAGATCGCGGGCGCGATCCGCATCGGTGCCGCGAGCCAGCCGGCCGACATCCGCGCGGCGCTCGACCTGCGCGCGCTTCAGCTGGCGCGGCTGGTGCCGAAGCTCGAGGCCTCGGGCAACAGCGTGGGGCGCATCGACGGGCGCATCAACATCTCCGGTGCAGGCAGTTCCGTCGCCACCTGGCTGGGCGGTGCCTCGGGCGACGTGGCGCTGCTGATGGGTGCCGGCCAGTTCGGCAACCTGCTGCCGGTGTTCGCGACGCTGGTCGGTGGCGACATCCTCAAGTTCCTGGCGCGCGGCGACAAGGACGTGCAACTGCGCTGCGCGGCGGTGGCCTTCGACGTCAACAAGGGCGTGATGGACAGCCGCACGATGGTCCTGGACACCAGCAACGCCGTCTTCATCGCCACCGGGCAGGCCAACCTCGCCAAGGAGACGCTGGACTTCACGATCCGTCCCGAGCCCAAGAGCAAGAGCATCCTGTCGATCCGCACGCCGTTGACCGTCGGCGGCACCTTCGCGAACCCCCGCCCGGGCGTGGAGGTGGCGCCGCTGCTGGCTCGCGCTGCGGGTGTGGTGGCGGGTGCCACGATCAATCCGCTGCTGGCGCTGGCTGCCACCCTCGAAACCGGGCCGGGCAAGGACGCGGACTGCGGCGCCGTGCTGCAGGACGCCCGCACCCCCGACAGCCGCACCGCGACCCAGGGCGCGGCGCGTGCCAAGGCCATCCGGCCCTGAGCGCTGCACGCGCCGTTTGATGGGCAAATCGGGCTGGAGCCTGCATCTAGCCTGCGCACACAGCTATCGTTTCAGGAGCAGACGGCGGGCGCTCCATCGTGGCGGCCGCCGCACACGGGGCACGCCGGGTCGCGGCGCACGCGCATCGTCTCGAAGCTGCTGCTGCGCCCGTCGAACATCAGCAGCCGCCCCACCAGGCCGCCGCCCACGCCAGCCAGCAGCTTGAGCGCCTCATGCGCCTGCAGCGTGCCGATGGTGCCCACCACCGGGCCGAACACGCCGAGCACCGCGCAGCGGGTTTCCTCGAACTGCGCGTCGGGCGGGAACAGGCAGGCGTAGCAGGGCGACTGGGAATCGCGCGGGTCGTACACGCCCAGCTGGCCGTCGAAGCGAATGGCCGCGCCGGCCACCAGGGGCTTGCCGTGCGCCACGCAGGCGGCGTTCACCGCCTGGCGCGTCGCGAAGTTGTCCGAGCAGTCCAGCACCACGTCGGCCTGGGGCACGCGGCGTGCGAGCAGGGCGGCATCGGCACGCGCGGCCTCGACCTCCACCGCCACCTCGGGGTTCAGCGCCCGGATGGCCTGCTGCGCCGACGCGACCTTGGCCTGACCCACGCGGGCCGTCGTGTGGGCGATCTGGCGCTGCAGGTTGGTCAGGTCGACCGTGTCGTCGTCCACCAGGGTGATGTGCCCCACGCCGGCGGCGGCCAGGTACAGCGCCACCGGCGAGCCCAGCCCGCCGGCCCCGATGACCAGCGCGTGCGCGGCCGACACGCGGGCCTGGCCGTCGATGCCGAACTCCTCCAGCAGGATGTGGCGCGAGTAGCGCAGCAGGTCGTCGTCTTCCATGGCGGCCGATGATCGCAGAGCCCCCCAAAGAGATCGGCCTCCGCGAGGGAGGCCGATGCAGCGGGGAGCGCGGACTGCGCTCAGTTGTCCTTTTTCTCGTCCTTGTTCTCGACGATCACCTGCGTCTTGCTGACCACCACGGGCTGGCCCTTGAGCTGGTTGATCGCCTGCACGAGCGGGAAGTCCTTGTCGGTCCCGAACTCGGGCGTCTTGCGGTCCTGCGGCGGCTTCTTGGCCTCTTCCTCTAGGCGCTTGCGGGCCTCGTCGCGAGCCTTCTCGCGCTCCGGGTCCTTCACCTCGGGGCCCTGGCCGCTGGACAGGTGCTTCTCCAGGTCGGCCTCGCGCATGCGCAGGGCCGCGTAGGGGCTGCCCTCGGCGCTCTCGTCGACCAGCACGTTCGGCACGATGCCGCGCGCCTGGATCGAGGTGCCGCTGGGCGTGTAGTAGCGCGCGGTGGTGATCTTCAGGCCGGTGTCGGGGCCGAGCGGGCGCACCGTCTGCACCGAGCCCTTGCCGAAGGTCTGGCTGCCCATGATGGTCGCGCGCTTGTGGTCCTGCAGCGCGCCGGCCACGATCTCGCTGGCCGAGGCCGAGCCTTCGTTCACCAGCACGATCAACGGCACGGTCTTGAGCGCCGCCGGCAGGCTGCGCAGCGGGTCGGAACCGGAGCGGCGCTGGTAGTCCTCGGGGATGGCCTTGTAGACCTGCTTGCTCTCGGCGAGCTGGCCGTCGGTCGTCACCACCGTCGAATTGGCCGGCAGGAAGGCGGCCGACACGGCCACCGCCGCGTCGAGCAGGCCGCCCGGGTCGTTGCGCAGGTCGAGCACCAGGCCCTTGAGGTTGGGGTCCTGCTTGTAGATCTCGTCGACCTTCTTCACGAAGTCGTCAACGGTGCGCTCCTGGAACTGCGACAGGCGGATCCAGGCGTAGCCCGGCTCGATCACCTTGCCGCGGACCGACTGCGTGCGGATCTCCTCGCGCGTGATGGTCACGGGGAAGGTGCGGCTCTCGTCCTTGCGGAAGATGGTCAGCAGCACCTTGGTGCCGGCCTCGCCGCGCATGCGCTTGACGGCGTCGTTCAGCGAGAGGCCCTTGACGGCCGTGTCGTCGATCTTGGTGATCAGGTCGTTGGGCTTGAGGCCGGCGCGGAAGGCGGGCGAGCCCTCGATCGGCGAGACGATCTTGACCAGGCCGTCCTCCTGCGAGATCTCGATGCCCACGCCCACGAAGCGGCCCGAAGTGCCCTCGCGGAATTCCTTGAAGGACTTCTTGTCGAAGTACTGCGAGTGCGGGTCCAGCCCGGACACCATGCCCGAGATGGCGTCGGAGATCAGCTTCTTGTCGTCGACCGGCTCGACGTAGTCGCTCTTGACCATGCCGAACACGGCGGCGAGCTGCTGCAGCTCTTCCAGCGGCAGGGGCGCCATCGCGCCCCGCGCCACCGTCTGCAGCGAGACGGTCGTCAGCACGCCGGCAACGACGCCTGCGCTCACCCAGCCGGTGATCTTGAGTTTCTGGCCCATGGAATTCCCTTCGGCGAACCGGATCGATTCAATATACACAGCTTGGAAGCAATTTCCTCGCCGCGGTTCCGTGACCGTTGAGCCGCGTCAGGCTTTGCCCTGCGAGGCCACGGCCGCCGCCGCCTTGGCCGCGGCCTCGGCATCGCCGAGGTAGTAGTGGCGCAGCGGCTTGAGGTCGTCGTCGAGCTCGTAGACCAGCGGGATGCCGTTCGGGATGTTCAGGCCGACGATGTCGCTGTCCGAGATGCCGTCCAGGTACTTGACCAGCGCCCGGATCGAATTGCCGTGCGCCGCCACCACGATCCGCCGGCCGGCGCGGATGGCCGGGGCCATCGATTCGTTCCAGAAGGGCAGCACCCGCGCCACGGTGTCCTTCAGGCATTCCGTGAGAGGGATCTGCTCCGGCGACAGCTTGGCGTAGCGCACGTCGCTGCGCTCGGAGCGCGGGTCGGTGGGCTCGAGCGCCGGCGGCGGGGTGTCGTAGCTGCGGCGCCAGATCAGCACCTGCTCGTCGCCGTATTGCTTGGCCATGTCGGCCTTGTTCAGGCCCTGCAGCGCACCGTAGTGGCGCTCGTTGAGGCGCCACGAATGGATGACCGGCAGCCAGGTGCGGTCCAACTCGTCGAGGGTGTGCCACAGGGTGCGCGTGGCGCGCTTGAGCACGCTGGTGTAGGCGACGTCGAAATCGTAGCCCTCGGCCTTGAGCAGGCGCCCGGCCTGCTTGGCCTGCTCCACGCCGGTCTCGGTCAGGTCGACGTCGGTCCAGCCGGTGAAGCGGTTCTCGAGATTCCAGGTCGATTCGCCATGACGGATCAGCACCAGTTTGTGCATGGAGGCCTTTTGGATGTATTCGGTGGGAAAGCGCTGATTCTAAAATCCCGGGTTTGCCCACCCGGAACGCCCTGTGAAATTCTTTGTCGACAACTGGCTCCTGATCCTCATCGCCCTCAGTTCCGGCGGCATGCTCGCCTGGCCCAGGCTGCGCGGCGCCGGGCAGGGCTCGCTCACGGTCCAGGGCGCGGTCCACATCATCAACCGCGAACGCGGCGTGCTGGTCGACGTGCGCGAGCCCGAGGAATTCGCGGCCGGCCACCCGGTGGGTGCCCGCAACGTGCCGCTGGACCAGCTGGAGGCCAAGCTGCCCGGCGCCGTCAAGAACAAGACCGTGCCGCTGCTGCTGATCTGCGCCAGCGGCAGCCGTGCCCAACGCGCCGTGGCCACGGCCAAGAAACTCGGCTATGAGCAGGCCCAAGCGGTGAGCGGCGGGCTGAAAGCCTGGAAAGACGCTAACCTGCCTGTCGAGAAGGCCTGACGCGTCCCTCCATTCGTGCGTCGCGGCCTCCAAGGAGCCCCATGCAACCCGTCAAGATGTACACCACCGCGGTCTGCCCCTACTGCATCCGCGCCAAGCAGATCCTCAAGGCCAAGGGCGTCGAGCAGATCGAGGAGATCCGCATCGACACCAACCCCGAGGAACGCGCCCGCATGATGGAGATCACCCAGCGCCGCACCGTGCCGCAGATCTTCGTCGGCGACACCCACGTCGGCGGCTGCGACGACCTGATCGCGCTCGACAGCCGCGGCGGCCTGGTGCCGTTGCTGCAGGGCGCCTGAGCCGCGCCGCCTTGCCCTCCCGTCGCCCCGTAGCGGCGCGGCGGGCAGGCGATAATCCCCGACCTCTCGCACGCCCGCCGTGGGAATCCTCCCTCGCGGGCGTTGTTTTGACCTGAAAGCAAAGCCATGGCCGACCAACAAGCCGCAGAACCCGTCTTCCAGATCCAGCGCGTCTACCTCAAGGACCTGTCGCTGGAGCAGCCCAATTCGCCGGCCATCCTGCTCGAGCAGCAGCAGCCCACGGTCGACATCCAGCTGGGCGTCGAAGCGCAGAACGTGACCGAAGGCATCTTCGAGATCACCGTGTCGGCCACCGTGCAGACCAAGATCGACGACCGCACCGTCTTCCTGGTCGAGGCCAAGCAGGCCGGCATCTTCGAGATCCGCAACCTGCCCGAAGACCAGATGGGCCCGATCCTGGGCATCGCCTGCCCGCAGATCGTGTACCCCTATCTGCGCGGCAACGTCGCCGACGTGATCCAGCGCGGCGGCTTCCCGCCCGTGCATCTGGCCGAGATCAACTTCCAGGCCATGTACGAGCAGCAGCAGGCCCAGGCCGCCGGCGAAGGCATCCCCGCCAACGCCCAATAAGCCGGCGACGCACGCCGATGCGCATCTGCGTGCTCGGCGCCGGCGCCTGGGGCACGGCGCTGGCCATCAGCGCGGCCGGCCACCCGGCCGGCGGCCGCAGCGTGACCTTGTGGGCGCGTGATGCGCTGCAGGCGGCCGCGATGGCGCAGGCGCGCAGCAATGCGCGCTACCTGTCCGGCATTCCCTTCCCGTCGGCGCTTGCCGTGCATGCGGGCGATCCGCGCGCTGCCTGCGCTGGCGCCGACCTCGTCATCGTCGCGACGCCCATGGCGGCGCTGCGCGAACATCTCGCCCTGCTGCAATCCGCGCAGGCGCCGGTCGCCTGGCTTTGCAAGGGCGTCGAGACCTCCGCCGGCGACGGCCCCGGCCTGCTGGCCCACGAGATCCAGATGCAGGTCGCGCCCCAGCTGCAGGCCGGCGTCCTGAGCGGTCCCAGCTTCGCCCAGGAAGTGGCACGCGGGCAGCCGACGGCGCTGGTCGCGGCCAGCACGCACGCCGGCGTGCGCGACATGCTGGTCGCGGCCTTCCACGGGCCCACGCTGCGCGTCTACGCCAACGACGACCTGGTGGGCGTCGAAGTCGGCGGCGCGGTGAAGAACGTGCTGGCCATCGCCACCGGCCTGGCCGACGGCCTGGCGCTGGGCCTGAACGCCCGTGCGGCGCTCATCACGCGCGGCCTGGCCGAGATGACCCGCTTTGGCGTCGCCCTGGGTGCCCGGCCCGAGACCTTCATGGGCCTGTCGGGCCTGGGCGACCTGGTGCTCACCGCCACCGGCGACCTCTCGCGCAACCGGCGCGTGGGCCTGCTGCTGGCCGAGGGCCGCACGCTGGCGCAGGCGGTCGACTCGCTGGGCCACGTGGCCGAAGGCGTGTACTGCGCGCGCACCGTGGTGCAGCGCGCGCGGCACCTGGGCGTCGACATGCCGATCGCCGAGGGCGTGGTGGCGCTGCTCGACGGCCGTCTGGCGCCGGCCGATGCGGTACGTGCACTCATGGAGCGCGAGCCGGGCGCCGAGCACGGCTGATCGGCCTGCGGCGCCTGCGGGTTGCCGCTGATTCCGGGTGCGCATGGCAGGCGTAGCCTCGCCGGCTCCAATCACTGCATCAGGAGTCGACATGCCCCGTCCCTTCGTTCTGCCGCTGGGCGCCGCCGTGGCGGCGCTCGCCCTCGTCGCCGGCTGCGGCGCCATGCGATCGTCCAGCCCGGGCGGCAACCCGATGGGGTTCTTCATCACCAGCACGAACCCCGGCAAGGGCGGTGACCTCGGTGGCCTCGCCGGCGCCGACCGCTTCTGCCAGTCGCTGGCCGCCAGCGCCGGTGCGGGCAACAAGACCTGGCGCGCCTACCTGAGCACCGCGGCGATGAACGGCCAGCCGGCCGTCAACGCGCGCGACCGCATCGGCAGCGGCCCATGGGCCAATGCGAAGGGGGTGGTCGTCGCCACCAGCGTCGCGGACCTGCACAGCGCCAACGCCAAGGTCGGCAAGGAGACGTCCCTCACCGAGAAGGGCGAGGTCGTGTCCGGCTTCGGCGACCCGGTCAACCGCCACGACATCCTCACCGGCTCGCGTCCCGACGGCACCGTCGCCGTGCCGGAGCCCGGCAAGGACACGACCTGCGGCAACTGGACGCGCAGCGAGGGCGGTTCGGCCATCGTCGGCCACCACGACCACAAGGGCACCAACCCCGACCCGGTGGCGAACGCCTCCTGGAATTCATCCCACGGCACGCGCGGCTGCAGCCTCGATCAGCTCAAGATGAGCGGCAGCGCCGGCCTCATGTACTGCTTCGCCACGAACTGAAGCCTCCCGGCTTTGCACTTCGCTTCGCTGCGTGTCATTCGCCACCTCCCGAGGAGGGGCCCCGCCTGCGGCCCGGCAAAGCCGGTTCCGCGGCGGGTTGCTGAAGCTCCAGTGGCGGACTACGCGGCCGTGTAAGCGAGGCGCACGTAGATCGGCGCGAAGGCCTCGGCCTGGGTGATCTCGACCAGGGTTTCCTTGGCGAGTTCGAGCATGGCGATGAAGGTGACGACCATCACCGGCGCGCCGCGCGAGGGGTCGAACAGTTCCTCGAACTCGACGAAGCGGCGGCCCTGCAGCGTGCGCAGCACGATGCTCATGTGCTCGCGCACCGACAGCTCCTCGCGCGAGATCTTGTGGTGCTGCACGAGCTTGGCCCGCTTGAGGATGTCGGCCCAGGCCTCGCGCAGGTCGACCACCGTGACCTCTGGGAAGCGCGGCTTGAGCGACTGCTCGATGTAGACCTGTGCCTTCCAGAAGTCGCGGCCGTAGGTGGGCATCGCCGAGAGCGCGGCGGCCTGCATCTTGGCCTGCTCGTACTCCAGCAGGCGGCGCACCAGCTCGGCCCGCGGGTCCTCCGCCTCTTCGCCCTCGGCCGTCTTCTTGGGCGGCAGCAGCATGCGCGACTTGATCTCGATGAGCATGGCCGCCATCAGCAGGTACTCGGCCGCCAGTTCGAGATTGCGCGTGCGGATCTCCTCGACGTAGGCCAGGTACTGGCGCGTGAGTCCCGCCATCGGGATGTCGAGGATGTTGAAGTTCTGCTTGCGGATCAGGTAGAGCAGCAGGTCCAGCGGTCCCTCGAAGGCCTCGAGAAAGACCTCCAGCGCATCGGGCGGGATGTAGAGGTCGTTGGGCAGCGAGAACAGCGGCTCGCCGTACAGCCGCGCCAGCGCCACCTGGTCGACGACCTCGGGCATCGGCGTCACCACGGTGGCGCCGTCCTCGTCATCGTCGTGCGCAGGATGCGCCTCGGGGCCGTTCATGGGCGGTGGATGCTATGAAAAAAATAGCGCCCCGCGCAGGCGGGGCGGGCGTTCCAGGCCGATTCGGCTTGGAAAAGGCGGGTTCAGCCCTTGGTCTGGTAGACGTAGGGCTGCTGCGACACCGTGCCGGCGTCGATCTCGGCCTGCGCGTCGCGGTCGATCGCCTTGTCCCACAGCAGGGCGCGGCCGGCGCGCTGCTCGGCTTCCAGGTCGGGCTTCTGGCGGCGCATCTGCTCGATGAACTGGGTGGCGTCGGAGGTGTAGTGGGGGCGGGCGAAGATCGACATAGACTGGAACCTGAAGTGGCGCGGATTTTAACGATCGGGGAGTGATTGGCATGAGAACACGACGCAGCATCGGGCGCCCGCTGGGCCTGCTTGCGGGTCTGGCGATGGTCCTGGCACTGGCCGCCTGCGACCCGCAGCGCATCGACAAGCTGGAGGAAGGCGTGTCGACCGAAGCCGACGTGCGCGCCCAGTTCGGCGAACCCGAGAACATCTGGGACGCACCGGGCGGGCGGGTGCTGGAATACAACCGCCAGCCCCAGGGCCAAAAAAACTACATGATCACCATCGGCGCGGACGGCAGGATGAGTGCGCTGCGCCAGGTGCTCACGCCCGAGAACTTCGCCAGGGTGCGGCCCGGCATGCCCATGGAAGAGCTGCGCAAGCTGCTGGGCAAGCCGGCCAGGGTCACGCCCTATGCGCTGAAGCGCGAGACCGAATGGGAGTGGCGCTGGGTCCAGCCGCCCAATTCGCCCATGGTCTTCACCGCCGTGCTCGACGACCACCAGTACGTGGTGCGCAGCGGCTCCTCGCCCGATCGGGGCACCGAAGCCAACTGAGGTGAGCGCAGGCGACCGCGCGCCGCTGCTTCATGGGCGCGGCGCCTGCCCCGCGCCCCGCGAAAGCCCCAGGTCCGTCCTCAGGCATAACCGCCTTGCGCTCGTGCCCTCGCTCCCTAGAATGGCCTCGCTTCAGGAACGAAACAAAGAGTAAGGGCACCACGATGCAACTCTCCCGCCGCCAGTTCATGAAAGTGACTGGCTCCACCCTGGCGGGCTCGAGTCTGGCACTGATGGGCTTCTCGCCGGCAACCGCGCTGGCCGAAGTGCGTCAGTACAAGCTCGCAGCCACCACCGTGACACGCCAGACCTGCACCTACTGTTCGGTGGGTTGCGGCATCCTCATGTACTCGCTGGGCGACGGCGCCAAGAACGCCAAGGCCTCGGTGATCCACGTCGAGGGCGACCCCGACCACCCGGTCAACCGCGGCACGCTGTGCCCCAAGGGCGCCAGCCTCCTCGACATCGTGAACAGCCCGAACCGGCTGCTGTACCCCGAGTACCGCGCACCCGGCTCCAACGAGTGGAAGCGCATGTCCTGGGGCGAGGCCCTGGACCGCATCGCCAAGCTCATGAAGGCCGACCGCGACGCGAACTTCATCGAGACCACGGCCGACGGCAAGCGCGTCAACCGCTGGACCTCCACCGGCATGCTGGCCGCCTCGGCCTCCAGCAACGAAGCCGGCTACATCACCCACAAGGTCGCCCGCAGCTGGGGCCTTCTTCCTTTCGACAATCAAGCACGTGTCTGACACGGCCCGACGGTGGCAGGTCTTGCCCCGACGTTTGGCCGTGGAGCGATGACGAACCATTGGGTCGACATCAAGAACGCGGATGTGATTCTGATCATGGGCGGCAATGCCGCCGAGGCGCACCCCTGCGGATTCAAGTGGGTGACGGAGGCGAAGGCGCACAACAAGGCGCACTTCATGGTGGTCGACCCGCGCTTCAACCGCTCGGCGTCGGTGGCCGACTTCTATGCGCCGATCCGCTCGGGGAGCGACATCGTCTTCCTCGGCGGGATCATCAATTACCTGCTGACCAACGACAAGATCCACCACGACTACGTGAAGGCGTACACCGACTTCACCTTCCTCGTGCGTGAGGACTTCAACTTCGACGAGGGCTATTTCTCCGGCTACAACGAGGAAAAGCGCCTCTACGACAAGACCAGCTGGGACTACCAGCTGGGCGAGGACGGCTTCGTCAAGACCGACCCCACCCTGCAGGACCCGCGCTGCGTCTTCCAGCTGCTCAAGAAGCACTACGCCAGCTACACGCCCGAGAAGGTCGAGAGCGCCTGCGGCACGCCCAAGGCCAAGTTTCTGCACGTGTGCGAGAAGTTCGCGTCCACGGCCGTCGCCGGCCGGGCCGCGACCATCATGTACGCGCTGGGCTGGACGCAGCACTCCATCGGCGCGCAGATCCTGCGCTGCGCGGCCATGGTGCAGCTGCTGTGCGGCAACATCGGCGTGGCGGGCGGCGGCATGAACGCGCTGCGCGGCCACTCGAACATCCAGGGCCTCACCGACCTGGGGCTGCTGTCGGCCAGCCTGCCGGGCTACCTCACGCTGCCGCGCGAGGCCGAGCAGGACTACCAGGCCTACATCACGGCCCGCACGCAGAAGCCCCTGCGCGCCAACCAGATGAGCTACTGGCAGAACTACCCCAAGTTCCACGTCAGCCTCATGAAGGCCTGGTACGGCCCGGCCGCCACGGCCGAGAACAACTGGGCCTACGACTGGCTGCCCAAGCTCGACAAGGAGTACGACATGCTCCAGATCTTCGAGCTCATGAACGAGGGCAAGGTCAACGGCTACCTCGCACAGGGCTTCAACCCGCTGGCCGCGCTGTCGAACAAGTCGCGCGTGCGCGACGGGCTGTCCAAGCTCAAGTTCCTGGTCGTCATGGACCCGCTGGCCACCGAGACCTCGGAGTTCTGGAAGAACTACGGCGAGCACAACGACGTTGACTCTTCCAAGATCCAGACCGAGGTCTTCCGCCTGCCCACCACCTGCTTCGCCGAGGAAGAGGGCGCCGTCGTCAGCTCCTCGCGCGTGCTGCAGTGGCACTGGAAGGCTGCCGAGCCTCCGGGCGAGGCCTGGACCGACATCCGCATCATGTCGGGCCTGCACCTTCGCCTGAAGGAGCTCTACAACAAGCAGGGCGGCCGGTTCGGCGACCCGATCCAGAAGCTCTGGTGGCCCTACGCGCACGCGGCCGAGCCCACGCCGGCCGAGGTCGCCAAGGAATACAACGGCCGCGCGCTGGTCGACCTGAAGGACCCGACCGACCCGACCAAGGTCACGCGCAAGGCCGGCGAGCAGCTCGCCGGCTTCGGCGAACTCAAGGACGACGGCAGCACCCTGTGCGGCTGCTGGATCTTCGCGGGCGCCTGGACGCAGGCCGGCAACCAGATGGGCCGGCGCGACAACTCCGACCCCACCGGCATCGGCAACACGATCAACTGGGCCTGGGCCTGGCCGGCCAACCGGCGCGTGCTCTATAACCGGGCCTCGTGCGATCCGGCGGGCAACCCCTGGAACCCGAAGCGCCAGCTGGTCAAGTGGAACGGCAGCGCCTGGGGCGGGGCCGACGTGCCCGACTTCGGCGCCACCCTGGCGCCCGAGACCGGCGCCGGCCCGTTCATCATGAACCCCGAAGGCGTGGCCCGCTTCTTCTCCCGCAAGGGGCTGAACGAAGGGCCGTTCCCGACCCACTACGAACCGTTCGACACGCCCCTGGGCTACAACCCCATGTACCCCAAGAACGCCAAGGCGACCAGCTCGCCCGCGGCGCGCGTGTTCAAGTCGGTGTGGGACACCTTCGGCAAGGCCGACGAGTTCCCGCACGTGGGCACCACCTACCGCCTGACGGAGCACTTCCACTACTGGACCAAGCACGCGCTGCTCAATGCGATCACGCAGCCCGAGCAGTTCGTCGAGATCGGCGAGGCGCTGGCGCAGAGCCTGGGCATCGCCAACGGCACCATGGTGAAGGTCAGCTCCAAGCGCGGCTACATCAAGGCGGTGGCCCTGGTCACCAAGCGGATCAAGCCCATGACCATCGAGGGCAAGACCGTGCACCACGTGGGCATCCCCATCCACTGGGGCTTCAAGGGCCTGACCAAGCCGGGCTTCCTGGCCAACACGCTCACGCCCTTCGTGGGCGACGGCAACACCAACACGCCCGAGTTCAAGACCTTCCTTGTGAAAGTGGAGAAGGTGTAGCGCCATGTCCATGCAATCCCTCGACATCAAGCGCCGCTCCGCCACCACCACGCCCGCGCCCAGCCAGCGCGAGGCCTACGCGGGCGAGGTCGCCAAGCTCATCGACGTCTCCAAGTGCATCGGCTGCAAGGCCTGCCAGACGGCGTGCATGGAATGGAACGACCTGCGCGACGACGTCGGCGTCACCGCCGGCGTCTACGACAACCCGATGGACCTCACCGAGAACTCCTGGACCGTCATGCGGTTCACCGAGTACGAGAACGAGGAATCGGGCAACCTCGAGTGGCTGATCCGCAAGGACGGCTGCATGCACTGCGAGGACCCGGGCTGCCTCAAGGCCTGCCCCTCGCCGGGCGCCATCGTCCAGTACGCCAACGGCATCGTCGACTTCCATGAAGAGGCGTGCATCGGCTGCGGCTACTGCGTCACCGGCTGCCCCTTCAACGTGCCGCGCATCTCAAAGAAGGACAAGAAGGCCTACAAGTGCACCCTGTGCTCCGACCGCGTCGCGGTCGGCCAGGAGCCGGCCTGCGTCAAGACCTGCCCCACCGGCGCCATCATGTTCGGCACCAAGAAGGCGATGAAGGACCAGGCCGAGGAACGCATCGAGGACCTGAAGGAGCGCGGCTACAAGCAGGCCGGCCTGTACGACCCGGCCGGCGTGGGCGGCACGCACGTCATGTACGTGCTGCACCATGCCGACAAGCCGGGCCTGTACCACGGCCTGCCCGCCGAGCCCACCATCAGCCCGATGGTCAGCCTCTGGAAGGGCGTCACCAAGCCGCTGGCACTCGCGGGCATCGCGCTCACCGCGCTGGCCGGCTTCTTCCACTACACGCGCACCGGCCCCAACGAGGTGACGGAAGAGGAAGACATCGACGCCGAGGCCCATGCCCTCGCGCGCCGCGACGATGCCGGCGTGGACGCCACGGGCCATCAGAAGGAGGTGCGCCATGAGCAGCAAGGCTGACCGCCCCGTGCGGGACGACTTCGTCGTCGACAACCAGGGCCGCCCGGCCATCGAGCGCTACACGCCCAACGACCGCAGCAACCACTGGCTCACCGCGATCTGCTTCGTGCTGCTGGCGCTGTCGGGCCTGGCGCTGTTCCATCCGGCCATGTTCTGGCTCACGGCGCTCTTCGGCGGCGGGCCGTGGACGCGCATCCTGCACCCCTTCATCGGGGTGGTGATGTTCCTGTCCTTCATGGTCCTGGTGATCCGCTTCTGGCACCACAACTTCCTTCATGCCAACGACCGGCAGTGGATGAAGCAGATGGGCGACGTGCTCAACAACCGCGAGGAGCGCCTGCCCAAGGTGGGCCGCTACAACGCGGGCCAGAAGCTGCTGTTCTGGGTGCTGCTGGTCAGCATGGTGTGCCTGCTGCTCACCGGGCTGGTGATGTGGCGCGCGTACTTCAGCCACCTGTTCCCCATCGGCATCATCCGGCTGGCCTCGTTGCTGCACGCCTTCTTCGGCTTCGTCATCATCTGCTCCATCATCGTCCACATCTACGCGGCGATCTGGGTCAAGGGCTCCATCAAGGCCATGACGCAGGGCACCGTGAGCTACGCCTGGGCGCGCAAGCACCACACGGCCTGGTACGAGGAAGTGGTCGACCGCGAACAGGCGCTGGCACGCCGCGCCGCCGAACGCCGAGACCCCGACGCGCCGGTGGCCTGACGCACCTCCCGATGCGTTCCGACGAGGCGCTGGCATAGACTTGCCGCGTCGACTGCACCGCGAAGCGCCGGCCCGTCCGGCGCTTCTTTTTTTCTGTTTCTTCTTTCGGCCGACCCCCGTGCAACGCATCCTCCAACCCGGTGAAATCGAAGCCCTCGACAAGGTGAGCTTTCCGCGCGTGCGGCTGCCGCAGCCGGCCGCGCTGTTCCAGGAACGGGCCGCGCGCCTGCGCCAGTTGGCCGACGGCAACCCCATCGCCGACTACCTGAACTTTGCCGCCCGCATCGTCGACGCCCAGCAGCGCCTCGCGGCGAAGGCGCCCGCGGCCGAGCCCGTGGCCGACGAGATCGTGCAGCGCGCGAATGCCAACGGCATGCCGCTGCTGCCCGCGTCCGACGCGCTCGAGCCGGCCTGGCGTGACGTGCTGCGCGCGCTGGTCGCCGACGTGCGCGCCGATGCCACCACGCCCGCCCCGCTGCACCCCGTGCTCGACCGCCTGGCCGCCACCGACGACGACGCGCTCGACGCCCTGGCCCGCCAGGCCCTGGCCGACAACCTGGGCCGCGAGGACATCGCCGCCGCGCCCTTCGTCATGGCCGCCTTGCAGGTCGCCTTCTCGGCCCGCGCCGCCGTCGTCGACGAGCGCACCGTGCCCTACGCCGAGCCCGCCACCATCTGCCCCGTGTGCGGCAGCGCCCCGGTCGCCAGCGTGCTGCGCATCGGCGGCGAGGCCGGCGGCCACCGCTATCTGCACTGCGGCGTGTGCGAAACCGAATGGCACATGGTGCGCGTCAAGTGCAGCCACTGCGAATCGACCGAGGGCGTGCGCTACCAGGGCCTCGAAGGCGAGGGCATCACCGCCAAGGCCAAGGACCAGGTCGTGCTCGCCGAGACGTGCAGCGTGTGCCACACCTACCGCAAGCTCGTGAACCAGGAGAAAAGCCCCTTCGCCGAGCCCCTGGCCGACGACCTGGCCAGCCTCACGCTCGACCTGCTGATGGGCGACACCGAGTTCTCGCGCGCGAGCAGCAACCCGCTGCTGGCGATCGAGAAGCCGTTGGCGGTCTGAGGACGGACCTCCGTACGCGAAGGTCGCGAAGATTTCGCGAAAGTCGCAAAAGGGAAAGATGAAAGTTTTCTGATGTTTCTTTCGCGTTCTTCGCGCAGCCTTTGCGTCCTTCGCGTGTGGAGGTCCGAGTTCCGATGACCCTCCGCCTCCCCTCCGTCGACCGCACCCTCGCCACGCCCGCCATGCAGGCGCTGGCCGATCGCTACGGGCACAGTGCCGTCGCCACCGCGCTGCGCGCCGAGTTCGACGTCCTGCGCCCGCAGGCCCTGGCGGGCCAGTTGAGTGCCGAGGCGATTGCCGACGATGCGCTCGCCACCGCCTGCGAGCGTCGCCTGGCGGCCCGCTTCGCGCCGCGCCTGAAGGCCGTGTTCAACCTCACGGGCACGGTGCTGCACACCAACCTGGGCCGCGCGCTGCTTCCAGATGAAGCCGTGCAGTCGGTGTTGCGCGCGCTCACCGCGCCGGCCAACCTGGAGTTCGACCTGGCGACCGGCGGCCGCGGCGACCGCGACGACATCGTGGACGAAGTGCTGTGCGAACTCACCGGCGCCGAGGCCGCCACGGTCGTCAACAACAACGCCGCCGCCGTGCTGCTCACGCTGAGCGCGCTCGCCTCGCGCAAGGACGTCATCGTCTCGCGCGGCGAGCTGGTCGAGATCGGCGGCGCCTTCCGCATCCCCGACATCATGGCGCGCGCCGGCGCGCGCCTGGTCGAGGTCGGCACCACCAACCGCACCCACGCCAAGGACTACGCCGAGGCCATCACCGAGCGCACCGCCATGCTGATGAAGGTGCACGCCAGCAACTACGCCGTCACCGGCTTCACCAAGAGCGTGCCCGAGGCCGAGGTGGCTGCCATCGCCCACGCGCGCGGCCTGCCGCTGGCCGTCGACCTGGGCAGCGGCACGCTGGTCGACATGGCGCAGTGGGGCCTGCCCAAGGAACCCACCGTGCGCGACACCATCGCCGCCGGTGCCAACCTCGTCACCTTCAGCGGCGACAAGCTGCTGGGCGGCCCGCAGGCCGGCCTCATCGTCGGCCGCAAGGACCTGATCGCGAAGATCAAGAAGAACCCGCTCAAGCGCGCGCTTCGCGTGGGCAAGCTCACGCTGGCCGCGCTCGAACCCGTGCTGCGCCTGTACCTCGCGCCCGAGCACCTGGCCGAGCGCCTCACCACGCTGCGCCTGTTCACCCGCACACGCGCGCAGATGCAGGCCCAGGCCGAGCGCCTGCTGCCAGCGGTGCAACAGGCCGTGGCGCCCGACTTCGACGTCGTGGCCGCGCCCATGGCCAGCCAGATCGGCAGCGGCGCGCTGCCCGTCGACACCCTGCCCAGCGCCGGCCTGCGCCTCACGCCGCGCGAGGCGAAGCGCGCCGGCCGCCAGCTCGCCCGGCTCGAAGCCGCGCTGCGCGGCCTGCCGCGGCCCGTGATCGGCCGCATCGCCGACCAGTCGCTGTGGCTGGACCTGCGCTGCCTCGAGGCGGGCGACGAGGCGGCGTTCGGCGATCAGCTGCCGGCGCTGCGGGCAAGCCTCGCTGGCCATCGCGAAGGGGCATGAATATACGCAACTTGCGTATAATTTCGCCGTGAAAGCCGTCTTCGTCGAACTCCCTCCCTTCGAGCGGTACCGAGCCGACTACCTCGACGACGAGGGCTTTCGGGGCTTGCAGGCCGCATTGATGAAAGCCCCGGAAGCCGGCGACCTCATCCCGGACGCCGGCGGCCTGCGCAAGTTGCGCCATGCCGATGCGCGGCGCGGAAAAGGCAAGCGTGGCGGCTTGCGGGTGATTTACTACTGGTGGGATGGTGGCGGACAGTTCTGGTTGTTCACCCTTTACGACAAGGACGAGGCTGCCGATCTGAGCCGCGACGAGCGCAAGCTGCTCAAGGCCATGTTGAAGTCCGAACTGGAGTCCAGACGATGACGAAGCGCAATCTGTTTGCGGAGATCGCCGAAGGTTTCGACGCCTTGGCGGAAGCGCGCGCCGGCAAGCGCACCCTGCGAACCCACGAAGTCGAATCCAAGCCTGCGCCCGAGGTGGCGGCCGAGGAACTGGTCGCACTGCGGGAGCGGCTCCATCTGTCGCGCCCCGTGTTCGCACGCTACCTGCGCACCAACCCTCGCACGCTGGAGAACTGGGAGCAGGGCAGGGCCCGGCCCAACGCTCAAGCCGCGTTGCTCATTCGATTGGTCCAGCGTTACCCGGACACGGTCGAGCGTCTGGCTTCCGTTTAGGCGCTCACGGCGGTTGGGGCGGTCAGCACTGCAGTGCCGCCCACGCGTGCAGAGAAAAACTATTTGCCCGCCTCGCCACCCGCAGCGGGCGCTGCCGCTGCCGGCGCCGCCTGCTGCTGCTGCGCCTTCTCCTTCTTCGCCGCCTCGTGGTGCCCGATCGCGCAGCCGGCCGCTGCCCCCAGCACGCCGTGCTTGCCGGCCACGTGGCCGGCCACGCCGCCCACGGCGGCGCCCTTGATGCAGCCCTTGGCCTGCGCCGCCGGCGCGAAGGCCAGCAGGCCGCCCAGCGCCATGCCGGCCGCGGCCAGCTTCCAGCCCTTCGATGCTGCGGAACGTGTGACGAATGCCAATGCCATGTGTGTGACTCCTTGAATGCCATGCCGGCCGCCCGGTGCGGCCGTGTGCCGCCAAGGTAGGCGGCCCCACCTTCGGCGAAGCTGACCACGCGCTGGCGTCGACAGCCCTTCGCGGCGCCTGCCTACAGGGGCGGCATGCACGGGCCATCGCCGCCGCCCCACGCACAATCCCGCCATGCGCCGCGCCCCTTCGACCTCGCCCCTGTGCACACCCGCCCCCATGCATCGCCCGCGGAGCGCCGCATGATCCTCGGCACCGCCGGCCACATCGACCATGGCAAGACCACGCTGGTGCGCGCCCTCACCGGCGTCGACACCGACCGGCTGAAGGAAGAAAAGGCGCGCGGCATCTCCATCGAGCTGGGCTACGCCTACACCCCGGTGCCGGCCGGGCCGGGCGACGCATCGGCCGCCATGCCCGGCGACGACCCGGCCCAGGTGCTCGGCATCATCGACGTGCCCGGCCATGAACGCTTCGTCCACACCATGGCGGCCGGCGCCTCGGGCATCGACCATGCGCTGCTGGTCGTGGCCGCCGACGACGGCGTCATGCCGCAGACGCGCGAGCACCTCGCCATCGTCGAGCTCTTCGGCATCGGCGAAGGCACCGTGGCCCTCACGAAATGCGACCGCGTCGACGCCGCCCGCATTGCCGCCGTCAAGGCCGACATCGCCGCGCTGCTCGCCGGCACGCCCCTGGCCGGCGCGCCGATCTTCGAGACCGCCGTGCCTCCGGGCGCGACGCCCTTGCCGCTCCAGGGAGAGGGCGGGGGTGAGGGGCAGCCCGCCGCGGCCGACCCCACCGGCATCACCGCGCTGCGCACCCACCTCTTCGCCATCGCCCGCCGCCAGCACGCCCGCCGCAAGGACGGCCTCTTCCGCCTCGCGGTCGACCGCGTCTTCACCCTCCCGGGCCACGGCACCGTCGTCACCGGCACCGTCTTCGGCGGCGCCGTGCTGGCCGGCGACACCATCGCGCACTTCGGCGCCGGCTCGGGCGACGGGCACGCGCCCCCGCGCGCCGTGCGCGTGCGCAGCCTGCATGCGCAGAACCGCGCGGCCGAGCAGGGCGCGGCCGGGCAGCGCGTGGCCCTCAACCTGGCCGGCGTCGACAAGAGCGACATCGCGCGGGGCGACTGGATCGCCGACGCACGCGTGCTGCAGGCCACCCAGCGCATCGACGTGCGCGTGCGCCTGCTGGGCGGTGCGCCGCCCATCGCCGCCTGGACGCCGCTGCACGTGCACCTGGGCGCCATGCACCGCCTGGCCCATGCCGTGCCGCTGGAAGCCGACACCGTGTCGGCGGCCGCAGACGGCGCCGGTGCCGCGGCCGCCCGTGCCGGCGCCCGCGTGCAGCTCGTCTTCGACCAGCCCGTCTTCGTCGTGCCCGGCGACCGCTTCATCCTGCGCAACGCGCAGGGCACGCGCACCGTGGGCGGCGGCGTCGTGCTCGACCAGCAGGCGCCCGAGCGCCGCCGCCGCAGCGCCGAGCGCATGCAGTGGCTCGACGCGATGGAAGCCCTCGTCGGCGCCGGCGGCGGCGCAGGTGGCGACGCGCGCCCGCTGCTCGCCGTCGCGCCCGCCGGCCTCACGCGCAGTCTGTTGACGCGCCTGCTGGGCCGCCTGCCCGACCCCGGCTGGGCCGGTGCCGACGCGCCCGCCTTTGCCCTCGGCCAGGCCGGCCCGCTCGCGGGTTCGGCGCTGGGCGCCCCGGGCATGGGCGGCAATGCCGACCTGCTGTGGCTGTCGCCCGCCGTGTGGGCGCAGGTGCAGGCCCGGATCGTCGGCGCGCTGGAGCGCCACCACGCCCGCGCGCCCGACGAGCCCGGCCTCAACAGCGCGCGCCTGCAGCGCATGGCCTTCCCGGCCCAGTCGGCCTTCCGTGCGGCGCTGCCCGGCTGGTCGTCGTGGCTCGACAAGCTGGTGGCCGAAGGCACCGTCGCCCGCAGCGGCCAGTGGCTGCACCTGCCCGGCCACAGCGTCCGCCTGAGCGACGACGAAAGCGCCATGGCCGCGCAGCTCATGCCCCTGCTGCTCGCGGGCGGCAACGACCCGCCCTGGGTGCGCGACCTCGCCAAGGCCATCGGCACGCGCGAAGACACCGTGCGCGAGCTGCTGCGCAAGCAGGCCCGGCTGGGCGCCCTGTACCAAGTGGTGAAGGACCTGTTCTACCCCGCAGAGCGCATCGCCGAACTGGCCGCCACCTTCGCCGCGCTCAGCGCGGCGTCGCTCACCGAGCCTCAGGCCCAAGGCGAAGCGTCCGAGCCCACACCCACGCCCGCTCCCACACCCGCTTCAGCCCCCGACCACCCCCCACCGTCCGGGCTGAGCCTGTCGAAGCCGCCCCCCAAGGCCGCGCCGCGCACCGCCCGTCTTCCCCCAGGCGCCGTCGAAGCCCGCGCCTTCCGCGACGCCGTGCAGCTCGGCCGCAAGCGCGCCATCCAGATCCTCGAGTTCTTCGACCGCGTCGGCTACACCCGCCGCGTCGGCGACGCACACCTGCCGCGCCCGAATACCCGCTGGGGCGCGGAGGGACCCGAGAGCGAGGACATGAGCCACGCCCCCTAGAATCGCGCCGCCTCGGCCGATCGGGGCACGATTCAAACTCAGGGCACCCGCGGAACTGGCTCTGCCAGGCCGCTGGGTGCGCCCCCTTCGCGCAGAAGGGGGGTGAAGGCTGCGGCTCCAAGCCTGCCTGCGCAGGCTTGGACAGCCTGAACGGCCGGCGCCTCAGGCGCCGGCCTTCTCGCGAAGCGGCATGGGGATTGAGTTTTCTATTCGGAAGGCAAACGCACCCGGTGGTGCGCCCGGGCTTCAAACCCGGTAGGGGGCGCCAGCCGCTTCCTGGTCGGTTCGACTCCGGCTGCTTTCCGCCCATAGAGAGGTGGCCACGCTGAGGCTCGGCATGTGTGTGCTGCTTCCAGCACTAATCGGCACCTTCCGGCGCTTCAAAGTCACTCTCCGCAGCCCAACGCATTCTTGCGACTGCGTTGTAAACCGGCTACAGGTGCGCCCTTCGCCGGTGATCTCTTCGCGCTCAGCGCGGCCGAAAACATTATCACACAGAATAAACGGGGCGAAGCTGCCTGCGCTTCAGCGCGTGCTCGATTGACACACCCGACCAATCGACAAATCCTAGCGATTTGACGGCGTTCTCGAACGAGATTGTGGACGGGTTACCGCCGAATAGCTTTTTATACAGCTTGAGCTTATCGCTCATTGAAATATCGGGTGCGCTCCAATAGTCGCACGCCAAGTGATAGCACTCGCTTTCTGTCATAAATCGCTCTTTGTCTTCTATAAATGTCTCTGCTTTTCCATTCAATGAGTTTAGTTCTTTGGCGAAAAATGTCTTATCTCGGAGCATGCAGTATTTAGTACATACATACTTAAAGTAGGTTAGTTTTTCTTGGCCCAAACGACCTATGGCAAATGCGATATCTCGATTGCGCACAAACTCGTCACCATACAGATGAGCACCACATATAAGTAAATTGTACAATTCGATGCAATCTGAAGTATCGGATCTCTGCCTTTGGTTAATCGTTGATTTGATAATCGACGATAATTCCTTCTGAATTTTCCAAGCACAGTGGTCGGCGATGGACTCGTCGGCACTAGAGGTTTTCTCTTTCACTCGAATCAGCAATTGGCATAGGCTGTACGATGTTCTTACTCGCAGGTCGATTGCAACAATGTAGAACGCGATGTCAAGAATAGTATTAATTGCGAGGTCCAATTTTTCTCGACTTGAGGCACCGAGCGCGGGGACATCGCGAAGCGCCTTAGCAAGAATTACTTTAAGCTCTCCAAGAATCTGACCGCTTATGCCCGCGACATCCGTCGAGCGAGAACTAAGGATACCTCTTAGATCTGCTAACAGCGATGTGAACTCATGACGTTGCAATATGGTGAGCGAATCATTGGAAGCGAAGGCCGCACTGTCAGCCACAGATCTGATTCTGTGAAGACGAACATTCAGGTCGCTTCGCGCCTGAGTCAGATTTGTCACAAACGGGCGTGCCAAAGTTTTAACCTTAGCTTCGTTTATATGTAACTTGAACTCCTCCAGGCCCTCGCGGAGTGCCACTTCCACTTGATCAAGAATATCATTCGAATGGGCAAATATAGAGTAGTCATCTACGTAACGTCGGATCGCATAGTGGACGCCATTGATAGCCCCATTCTGCCTTAGAGCTTCTTCAAGCTTTAAGTCAATGGCTTGCATGATTATCTCTGCGAACACTCTCGAAAATTCAGGCCCGACAATGATTCCGTTCGTTTCGTTGTGATTGGCTCTTTGCATTAGGCCGTCAAAAATTGTGTCGAACGAAGGTGTGTTCAAGTTTGCTTTCGCAAAACTTTTGCTCCGCATGGCCCAACTGATTGAGTGTGTGTAAATGTTATAAAAGCATTTCGACACATCCACTTGCCGGAGTTGTCTAAATTGCTTTTCCAATGCAATGAATTCACGCGAGGTATAGAATTTGCTTAGTAGTGAAAATTTGCGATAGGTGAAGTAGGAAACAATTCGGCTCAGTTCGGGTTGGCCGGCCGCCGGCTCCATGTGAGGCTGCCCAATTTTGAGCGGCGCATGGGCGGGCGCTTCCATCTCCTCGACGTATACTGCAGCAATGCCTGCAGGGTGCCGCAGCGAAAAATCGCTTCTTCCGCAAGCCGTTAATATTGACGACTCGTAGCGGTCGTAGAAATTGCAAATATCTAATTGAGCAAAGGGATGCGGGAGTCCCAGCAAGGTCTTCTTCGTACTGTCTTTTTTTATTCGATAGGAATATGGGATGGTCGGGGTCGATTTCGATCTTTCCAAGATATTCTTAACTATGGGCGCTTGATCCGCTGCAGCGGCGGGTTGACATAGTCGAAGATAATACGCGTCGTTGCTGAAAACGATCGGTACTTCGTACGGCAGCGTATCAGTAAGCAGCGGCCGATAGACCCAGAATTTTCTGTCAATTTTCTTAGGCATTTCGCCACACCGATTTAATGCTGACGATGCGCATGGCGTCAAAGTCGTGGTGGAATTTGTGGGTAAATCCCTTGGCGAACGAAATCTTTGATAGCTCCTGGCGCTGGGCCGCGGTCAACTTCGAGCCGAATGGCGTGTGGATCTTGATCAGCGACTGGAAAAATCCGTCAATATGCTTGAGCTCTGCGCAGTCGTACTCGCCTTTCCTGCCTTCCTTATATTCACCGCACAACTTATAATTGTAGTAAATTCCGGACTTTACTTCTTTTGATGATTTTATTGAATTCGCTCCTTTCCGCTGAACACTATAGTTGCCGGAGATAAATTTCATCCGATCCCTGCAAAGTTGGAAATCAGCATTGCTCGCGAAAGACTTAAGCGTTAATACAATTCTAGTTTTGATTTTCTGTATCTTCTTCTTAGATATTGCCAGATTCACTGTTCGAAGATGGGGGCCACCGCCAAGATCGGACATTCGATATTCGTAGCCTAAATATTCAAAGCTTTTCGTTGACGCAGAGCCTTTTTTAGCGCAGAGGGCGATTTCAGAAGACTTCTCAGCATTGAATTTCATTCCATTGGGGAGAAGCAGCTCGATCGTTTTTGCAAGTGCCTCCGGCTCGATATACGAAAAAATTAGTATGTCGTCAGCATATCTGAAATATCGGTATACGCCCGGAAGTCGGCGAACTTGCTTATCGAAATCATTTAAAGCAAACTCTGCTAGAACTGGGCTTAGCGGAGTGCCGCGCGGGATTCCGGTGCTTCCGCTGAATGTTTTAAAGAACGAGACGATGTGTCGCCTCACTGTGCCCGGCAAATAGGTTGTCGATAGGAGCCGGTCCATAAGCGGATCAGTGGGAACCGTTTCGTAGAACGACTTTATATCGCGCCGCACTACATACATCGGCAATGCGTCCGTCAAGGACTCTATCGCATTCACTACGATTCTGTCTCGGGTGGGCCGCTCCTTCCGGAGCTTATAGTGCAAATGCTTCGCAACTAGTGGAAGAACGAGAGTTTGACTATAGTCTTTGATGGAATGGCAATCTCTGCCTTTAATTGAGGTTCGATATATTGGAGCGAAAGACGCTATGCCTGAGACTCCAAGTTTTATCGCCGCATCTATAAGAGTTTTCCGATCACTCTTGATGTCGACGCCATAGCGACGCGAGTCGCCTGCGCGGAGCACGCCCCCGAACCGCCGGTCTGTCCAAAAATCTGATGTCATTCTTTATTCGTCTTCCACTGTTAGTGGTTCAAATTTGCGCGGAAGTCCCGACCTGAGCGGCCTTCAAGATGCTGCGGCACCTGGTTTTCGCAAAGTTGCTGCACCCCCAAAACCACTCGCTGCCCTTGCCCTCCCGCAGCACCATCTTCACCCCGCACTTCACGCACGTCGGCTTCCAGTACTCGCCCTCATAGGCCGTGTCGAGCAGCGCCTGCTGCTGTTCCGCCGAGCGCCCGGCGATCAGCCGCAGCAATCCCTCCCGGTCCTGCGCATTGATCCGGTTGCTCTTCGCAAACGCCAGCGCGTCGCTGCTGAAGGTGGAACTTGTGGCGAAGGTTCCGTACGTGAGGTCATGCGACTTCAGCACGCCATAGAACTCGCGCAGTTCCTTCACGCCCACGACTCGCTTCTTCCAGTGCTTGCACTGCACGATCACGGGCTCGTCGCTGTGTTGCGAATACAGCCAGATGTCGACGCCGCCGTCGGCACCGTGCGACTGCGACGCGCTGCGCATGCCGCTCTGGGCGAAGAGGGCTTCGCAGACCGCCTCGAAGCGGCGCCATTCGATGTGGTCGAAGACGGCGGCGCTCCATGCACGTTCTGGCGCCGGGCGCTCGGGCTCGGGCGGCGCGGGCCGGGCTGGCCGTGGCCGCGCAAGGCTCGCCCTGGCGTCGGAAGCCGGTGCCGCCGCCTTGTGGCTTTCTGCTGTTGTTCTGCGCGCCTGCGGTGCAGGCGCGGCCGCCGTCGCATCCAGCACGGCGCCGATGACGTCTCGCCAACCCATCGCTCTTCTCTCCTCGCCCGCTCTGCGGGCCCTTTTTTGACAAATGTAAATCGATAGTTACATGAGCGGTACCTATCGTTTGTCGCAGGTCATCAGAACGTTGAGGTGACGCAAGGCGGACGCGGTGCGGCGGCGCGCGCAGGGCGCGGGCATCCCGCCGGAGCTTCAAGGAAAAAGGGTCCGCGGCGCCCGTCCAGCGTGCGCGAGCAGCTCCTGATTCGATAGCAAAGCGTCGGCACGCGGCTGGACGCCAAAGCACGGCGCCGCGCCCCACACGCTGCCCGCGCCGCCCTGCGCCCCGCTGGCACCCCGACGCGCAAGCCGGGTCGTCGCACACCTACACCCGCGTGCCGCCACCGACGACGCAGCGCGCGGCGGGCGTCGTCCATCGTTGCTCTCAACTTCTCCGGAAGTGATCTTTCTCTTCAAACCCATCCACCCGGCGCCGACGCGGTGCCGATCAACCTAGGAAGGAATTCGACATGATGGACAACAAGGACGTGGTGAGCGTGCTCAACGACCTGCTGGAAAACGCCCGCGACGGCGAGTACGGCTTTCGCACCTGCGCCGAAGAGGTCGAGGCCTCGAACCTGAAGACGCTGTTCGCGGACCGCGCCGCGGGCTGCGCACAGGCCGCCTCGGAACTCGAAGCGCTGATCGTGCAATACGGCGGCAAGCCGGCCGACGGCGGCACGGCCGCCGGTGCGCTGCACCGCGGCTGGGTGAAGGTCAAGGGCGCCGTGGGTGCCGACAGCGAGCTGTCGATCCTCGAGTCCTGCGAGCGCGGCGAGGACTCGGGCATCGCCCGCTACCGCAAGGCGCTGAAGGAAGAGCTGCCGCCCGATGTGCGCGCGGTGGTGGAGCGCCAGGCCCAGGGCGCGCAGAAGAACCACGACCAGATCCGCGACCTGCGCGACGCAGCCAAGGCGCGCGCCTGAGCTGGACGACCGGCGGTTGCCGGGCCAGCGCCCGGTGGATCGCTGCCGGCCGGTCCGCCCGGCACGACAGGCAGCAAAGAAGGCCCTTCGGGGCCTTTTTTCATGGGCGCTGCAGTCGCGTGCGCCCGTTTCCGCCCACTCGATCTCGAAAAAAGCCGCGCCCAAGGCCGCATGGCTGTGCTACGCTGCGTCCCGATTGTCGATTGTCGAACAATCCAACAGCTCCGAACCCTGCCGAGGCTTCATGTCCGATCCCATCGTTCGCATCCGTGGCCTGCACAAGTCCTTCGGCGAGCACCGTGTGCTCGACGGCATCGACCTCGACGTGCAGCCGGGCGACCGCATCGCCGTGCTGGGTTCCAGCGGTTCGGGCAAGAGCACGCTGCTGCGCTGCCTCAACTTCATGGAAATGCCGACGGCGGGCCGCATCGAGCTCAAGGGCAAGCCGATCGGCCGGCCGGCCGGCAAGGGCGCCGGGGGCGCCGACGGCGAGCGCATGCGCTATTCGCCCGGCGAGCTGGCGGCGGTGCGCCAGCAGGTGGGCATGGTGTTCCAGCAGTTCAATCTGTTCCCGCACATGACGGTGGCGGGCAACGTGATGGAGGGCCTGACCACCGTGCTGGGCGTGCCGCGCGCCCAGGCGCGCGAGCGGGCCATGGCGCAGCTCGACAAGGTGGGCATGGCGCACAAGGCCGACGCCTACCCGGCGCGCCTGTCGGGCGGGCAGCAGCAGCGCGTGGCCATCGCCCGCGCCCTGGCCATGGAGCCCGAGGTGCTGCTGTTCGACGAGCCCACGTCCTCGCTCGACCCGGAACTGGTGGGCGAGGTGCTCAACGTCATCAAGGACCTCGCCCAGGAGGGCCGCACGATGCTGCTCGTCACGCACGAGCTGGGCTTCGCCTACCACTACGCCAACAAGGTCCTGTTCCTGGCCGACGGCAAGTTCTACGAGACGGGCACGCCCGAGCAGGTGCTCAAGCACCCGACGCGCGAGCGCACCCAGCGATTCCTCGAACGCTTCACCGCGTTCAGCCTGTGAGGCCGCCGGCCTCCGCACCTTTGCGCACACCATGCAGCTTTCTCCGCAAGCCTCCACCACCAGTTCCCAGGCCTACCAGGCCGACGCACGCAACGAGCGCGTGCTCGTGTACGTCAACGGCCGCTTCGTGCCGCGCCAGGAGGCCGTGGTGTCGGTGTTCGACGCCGGCTACGTGTGCGGCGACGGCGTGTGGGAGGGCGTGCGCCTGGTCAAGGGCCGGGTGATCTCCTTCGACGCCCACATCGACCGCCTGTTCGAGGGCGCCGCGGCGATCGCCATGGACATCGGGCTGAGCAAGCAGCAGGCGCGCGACGTGATCACCCGGACTTTCGAGCGCAACGGCATGCACGACGGTGCGCATGCGCGGCTGATGGTCACGCGCGGCGTCAAGAAGACGCCCAACCAGGACCCGCGCTTCATTCTCGGCAGCGCCACGGTGGTGTGCGTGGCCGAGCACAAGGTGGTCGACGCCGCGGCCAAGCAGCGCGGCCTGGCGCTGCACACGTCCACCATCCGCTGCAGCACGCCCGACGTGTTCGACCTGCGGCTGAACTCGCACAGCCGGCTGAACTTCATCCAGGCGCTCATCCAGGCCATCAACGCCGGTGCCGACGAGGCGCTGATGCTCGACCCCAACGGCTTCGTCTCCAGCTGCAACTCGACCAATTTCTTCATCGTGCGCAACGGCGCGCTGTGGACCTCGTCGGGGCGCTACTGCTTCAACGGCATCACGCGCGCCACGGTGCTGCGGCTCGCGCGCGAGGCGGGCATCCCGGTGCACGAGGGCGACTACACGCTGGCCGAGGTCTACAACGCCGACGAGGCCTTCGTCACCGGCACGCTGGGCGGCCTTTCGCCGGTGTCGCGCATCGACGGCCGTGCACTGCCCACGCAGGGCATGGGGCCGCTGACGACGCAGCTGAACGCGCTGTACCAGCGCTACATCGGCGCCTGAGGCGACGGCCGCCGCCGCCTCCTGCACACCGCCTGCAGTTCGTTTTTTTTCCCTCCGCTCAGTCTCTTCCTCCAATCCACCCACTCTCCAGGAGCTTCGAATGGCCTTCCCATCGATCCGCGCCGGCTGGCGCCGCACCTTCCTCCTCGGCCTGGCCTGTCTGGGCCTGCTGGCCGGCACCGCCGCGCAGGCGCAGACGCTGCAGAAGATCAAGCAGTCCGGCGAGCTGAAGATCGGCGTGGCCGCCGGCGACCCGTGGTACTTCCGCGACCCGGTGTCGGGCCAGTGGACCGGCGTGGGCGTGCTGGTGGGCGAGCAGATCGGCAAGGCCATGGGCGTGAAGACCGTGCCGGTCGAGACCACCTGGGGCAACAGCGTGGCGGCGCTGCAGTCGGGCCAGATCGACGTGATGTTCGTGCTCGACGCGACCGAGGAGCGCAAGCGCGCCATCGACTTCCCGGCCACGCCGCTGCTCTGGTATGCGCAGGGCGTCCTGGCCAAGGACGGCCTGGCGGCCAAGAACTGGGACGACCTCAACAAGCCCGAGGTGCGCATCGGCGTGGCGCTGGGCACCGCGACCGATCGCGACCTGAGCAAGCGCCTGCCCAACGCGAAGATCGAGCGCTTCACCAACACCGACGAGACGGTGGCGGCCTTCAACGCGGGCCGCGTCGACGCCATTGCCTTCTACCACTCGGTGCTGGCCATCGCCTACTCGAAGATCAAGAAGGGCAGCGTGCAGGTGCCCAAGCCGGTGGTGGCCATCGCCACCAGCGCCGGCGTGCGCAAGGAGCAGGACCCGGCCTTCCGTGAGCTGCTCGACCAGCAGTTCAAGAAGATGTACGACTCCGGCCAGACGCAGGCGCTGTATGGCCAGTACCTCAAGACCAAGGGGCTCGACCCGGCGAAGCAGCCCGGCGTGACCAAGGAATCGCTCGAGAACTTCTGACGCGCGGCGCCATCGCCGCCGCAGGCACCGCCATCGCACGATGAACTACGACTGGGACTTCGGCGCCGTCTGGGAATACCGCCAGATGCTCTTCGAGGGCGCGCTGGGCACGCTGCGCATCGCCGCGGTGGCGATCGCCTTCGGCGTGGCCATCGGCGCGCTGCTGGCCACGATGCGGCTGTCGGGCAGGCGCTGGCTGGCCTGGCCGGCGCTGTGGTTCACCGAGTTCTATCGCAACACGCCGCCGCTGATCCACTTCTTCTGGGCCTTCTACGCCTTGCCGGTGCTGCTGGGCGTGAGCCTGGACCCGTACGTCGCGGCCATCATCGCGCTGTCGACGCAGTCGGGCGCCTTCTATGCCGAGGTGATGCGCGGCGGCGTGGTGTCCATCGAGCGCGGCCAGTGGGAGGCGGCGCGCGCGCTGGGCATGACGCCCGGGCGGGTGCTGCGACGCGTGGTGCTGCCGCAGGCCGCGCAGCGCATGCTGCCGCCCTTCATGGAACGCTCCTTCGAGCTCATCAAGACCACGGCGCTGGCCTCCACGCTGGCCTATTCCGACCTGCTGTACCGCGCCATGCAGGTCAACTCGATCACCTTCCGCCCGCTCGAGGTCTACACCTGCGTGGCGCTGATCTTCTTCTTCACGCTGCTCACGCTGAGCGCGCTGGCCCACCTGGCCGAGGCGCGGCTGGCGCGTGGCACCGAGCGGGCCGCCGCATGAACGCCGCCTTCACCTGGGACTTCAGCGCCGTGGTGCAGAACTACCCGGTGCTGCTCAAGGGCGTGGGCATGACCGCGCTGCTGTGGGCGATCGCCTTCCCGGCGTCGATGCTGCTGGGCTTCTTCATCTCGCTGGCCACCGGCGCGCGCGCACCGGTGGCGGTGGCGGTGGGCCGCAGCTATGTCGAGGTGTTCCGCAACACGCCGGTGATGATCCAGCTGATCTGGTTCTTCTATGCCTTCCCGATCCTCACAGGGCAGCAGCTGACGCCGATGGTCGCCGCGCTGTGCGGGCTGATCCTCAACGCCTCGGCCTACTGCTCCGAGATCTTCCGCGGCGGCATGGCGTCGATCCCGCGCAGGCAGTGGGAGGGCGGCCGCGCGCTGGGCATGAGCCGGGCGCAGCTGATGCGCCGGGTGATCGTGCCGCAGGTCATGGCGCGCATGCTGCCGGCCTTCACCAACCGGGGCATCGAGCTGGCCAAGAACACCTCGATCGCCTCGGTCATCGCTGTGCAGGAACTGATGTACCAGGGCCGCGCGCTGTCCTCGGCCTTCTATCGCCCGCTGGAGATCCTCACGGCGGTGGGGCTCATCTACTTCCTGCTGATCTATCCGGGCGCCTGGCTGGCGTCGCGGCTGGAGAAGCGCTTCGCGGCGCGGGCCTGATCGCGGCCACGGCGCCCGTTTGCGGCGAAGATCGAACCTCACGACCATGAGCAGCCTTCACAAATTCGCGCCGGTGCCCACGCTGACGCGCCGCGACCAGGTGGCCGAGACCTTGCGCCGCGCCATCGTCTCGGGCCAGATGCCGCCCGGCACCCAACTCATCGAGAGCCGCCTGGCCAGCGAGCTGGAGGTCAGCCGCGGGCTGCTGCGCGAGGCGATGCGCGAGCTGATCGAGAGCGGCCTGGTGCACAACCGGCCCTATGCGGGCACCTTCGTCACCGAGGTGAATGCGCAGGTGCTGCGCGACGTGTACGAAGTGCGCCGCGTGATGGAGGCCCAGGCGTATACGCGGCTGTGGCCGCGGCGCGACGAGGCCTTCCGCGCCGAGCTGCAGCAGCGCTTCGACCGCATGATCGACGCCGTGCAGCAGGACGACCTGGGCGCGGAGATCCGGGCCGAGGCGCATTTCCACGGCCTGGTGTACGAGCGCTGCGGCAACCACCTGATGCCCGCCTTGTGGCAGCAGATGACGCAGAAGATCCAGCTCGGCTTTGCGATCTGCCAGATCGCGCATGCGCCGAAGGTCGACTTCGAGCAGAACCACCGGCGCTTCCTGGACTGCGCCCTGGGCGACAGCCTGGACGAGATGCTGGCCGAACTCAACGTGCACCTGGACCGCGGGCTGGCCACGATCCAGTTCGAGGCCACGCTCAACGCCCCGGCGGGTGCATCGGCCGAGGCGGCGTCGCTCGCTTCGCCCTGAGCGTCGGCGCTGGCGTGGCGATCACGCCCGGGCTGCTCAGGTGCCGGCGGGCAGCACCTGCCCCACGGTGGCGGACGGCTTGGCTTCCGGCGCCGTCGGCGCAGCGCCTGGCGCCACCTCGGGTTGTTCGGCGCGTTCGGCCACCTCGTGCATGAGGTCGTCGGCCATGGCCTGCAGCAGCTTGGTGTCGCGCTCGCCGAACTCGCGCGGCTGGGTGTCCAGCAGGCACAGCGAGCCGATGGCGGCGCCCTTCTTGGGCCGCAGCGGCGCGCCGGCGTAGAAGCGCAGGCCCTTGGCGGCGAGCACAGGGTTGGTGGCAAAGCGCGGGTCGCGGGCGACGACGGGCACCACCAGGGGCAGGTTGTCGGCCACCACGTGGCCGCAGATGGAGTGGCTGCGCGGCATGTCGAGCTGGTCGGCGTAGCGCACCGGCGCCTCTGCGCTGCCCTCGGGCGCGGGCAGTTCGCCATGGAAGCCCCGCACCTGCTGCACCTCCTCGTCGATGAAGCTGACCATGGCGGCCGGCATGTCGAAGATGGCCGCGGCGCGCTTGGCGGTCTGCTCGAAGAGCTGCTGCAGCTGCGGGTCGGTGAGCACGCCGCTGGCCCGCAGCAGGGCGACGCGGGCGGCGTCGTCTTCGGGTACCGGGGCGGGCAGCCATTCGTGCGAGACGGTCTGCAGCAGCTTCTGCATGTGCGTGACGGCCTCGACCACCGACGGCGCGATCGCATCGGCGCCCAGCGATTCGGCGGTGGCGGCATCGGCCGCGTCGACGTTCCACAGGCCGAGCACGATGCGCACCTCCGGCCAGTGGCGGCGCAGGCGCCGGCACAGTCGCCGGGCCGCCATCTGCGGCTCGGGCGAGAACCAGCCGACGAAGACGGCTTCGACCCCGCGCAGGTCGAGCCGGGCCAGCGCCTGCGGGTCGGCGGCCAGCGCGGCATCGTGCGTGGCGGGCGTGCCGGCCAGGCCGAGCGCGTGCGCCACCATCTGGGCGGCGATGGCATCCATCTCCCACTTGCCGCCCAGGCACAGCACGGCAGGGCGGGCGCCGGTGGCCGCGGGGGGCACGGGGTGCTGGTCGCGCATCTCGTCGAGCAGCGATTCCATGCCCGTCACGATGCGCAGGCGGTGCTGCGAGGTGGAGGCGGTCTGGTAGTCGCTCACGGCCATGCGCAGCACGGGCAGCGCGACCTCGTCGTAGAACTGCGGCACCGAGCCGGCTTCCTCGGTCAGCTCATGGCTCAGTTCGACAGCCTCGTCCACGTCGCCGCCGAGCAGGCGCTGGTAGACGCGCGTGGGCGCGTCCAGCGCCGGCTGGCTGCCCAGCAGCACGTCGAGGAACTGCAGCGCCGGCAGGTTGCGCCCCAGCACCAGCAGGCACACGGTGAGCGGGGTCGACATGATCAGGCCCACGGGGCCCCACATCAGCGTCCAGAAGGTGGCCGCGACGATCAGCGAGATGGCCGACAGGCCGGTGCTGGAGCCGTACAGCCACGGCTCGACCACGTTGTTGCTGATGAGCTCCAGCACGGCGATGAGGCCCAGCGTCCACAGCACCAGGCTCCAGCCGGGGTCGACCGCGAAGGCCAGCGTGAGCGGGAAGATCGCCGAGATCATCGGCCCCACGTACGGCACGTAGCGCATCACGGCCGCCAGCATGCCCCACAGGAACGCGCCGGGCACGCCGATGAGCCACAGGCCCAGCGCCATCGGGATGCCGTAGCAGAGGTTGACCCACAGCTGCATGATCAGGTAGCGCGAGATGCGCTCGCCCGCCTCGTCCATGGCGTCGGTGGTGCGCTGCAGGCTGCCGCCCATCAGGCGCACCAGGCGGTCGCGCAGGTCGAGCCGGTCCAGCAGCACCAGGAAGACGAACACCAGCACGATGCCGGCATCGACCAGCGGCCCGGCGATGCGGCCGACGATGGCCACGGCCTGCTGCACCGGCGAGGCGGCCCGTTCCTTGACTTCCACCAGCTGCGCCGGGCGCTCGCCCGCGTTGGGGTGCGCGGCGCTGGCGAGCTTCTCGGTCTCGCGCTGGACGATGTCCACGGTCTTGGTCAGGCCGTCGAACATGCCCGGGCCGCGCAGGGTTTCGCGCAGTCCCGCGAGCTTGCCGCGGATGGTGCTCTGGTAGGTGGGCAGCTCGGCGCTGAGGGCACGCACCTCCCAGGTCATGAAGGCGGCCGAGCCGCCGATGACGCCCAGCGCCACCAGCACCACGCCGATGACGGCCAGCACCCGCGGCACGCCCCAGCGCCGAAGGCGCGAGACGGCGGGGTCGAGCACGAAGCCCAGCAGCACGGCCAGCGCCAGGGGCACGAGGATGTCGCGGCCCAGGTAGAGGCCGGCAATGACGAGCGCGGCAATGAGCATGCCGGCCGCGATGCGCACCACGCTCGGGCCGCGTTCGGGCGCGAGCGTGGGCAGATCGGCGAGGGGGCCGCTGGCGTCCGGGGCAGGGCGCGCGGGCGGCAGGGCGGGAATCGGCATCGATGGCCTCTTGTGCGTGTGACAGCGAACTTTTCTATCGATCGCTTATATGCCAAAGCACGGGCCCGGGGTGTCGGCTGCGGGCGCGATGCGTTGCGCGCCGCCGACGGCTGGGGCGGGGTGTGCCGCCCGCGTGGCGAGCGCCTCAGCGACCCCAGCGCAGGGCCAGCGCGTCCAGCCGCTTCGCCGTCTCGATCAGCAGTTCGCGGCTGAAGGGGTTCATGGCCGGCAGCGGGTGGCGGGGCGCCTCGCAGTCGATGATGCCGCCTTCCTTCATCAGCGCCTTGGCGGCGAGCAGGCCGCACTGGCGGTTCTCGATGTTGATGAGCGGCAGCCAGCGCTCGTAGCCGGCGATGGCCTCGTCGCGCCGGCCGTCGCGGTACGCGTCGAGGATGGGGCGCAGCCCGTCGGGAAAGCCGCCGCCGGTCATGGCGCCGGTGGCGCCGGCCTCCAGGTCGGGCAGCAGGGTGATGGCCTCTTCGCCGTCCCACGGGCCCTCGATGGCGTCGCCGCCCAGGCGGATCAGCTCGCGCAGCTTGGCAGCGGCGAAGGCGGTCTCGATCTTGAAGTACGAGACCTGCTCGATCTCGGTCGCCATGCGCGCCAGGAACGCGGCCGACAGCGGCGTGCCGGCGGCCGGCGCGTCCTGGATCATGATGGGGATGCGCACCGCGTCCGACAGCCGCGCGTAGAAGTCAAAGATCTGCGGCTCGGGCACGCGGAAGGTGGCGCCGTGGTAGGGGGGCATCACCATCAGCATGGCGGCGCCCATGTCCTGCGCGCGGCGGCTGCGCTCGGCGCACACGGTGGTGCTGAAGTGCGTGGTGGTGACGATCACCGGCACGCGGCCGGCCACGTGGTCGAGGATGGTGCGGGTGAGCACCTCGCGCTCCTCGTCCGACAGCAGGAACTGCTCGGAGAAGTTGGCCAGGATGCACAGGCCGTTCGAGCCGGCCTCGATCATGAAGTCGACCGCACGCTTCTGGCTGGGGAGGTCGAGTGCGCCGTCTTCGGTGAAGGTGGTGGGCACGACGGGGAAGAGGCCGCGATAGCGGGGCGAGGGGCGAGAGGTCATTGGAAGGTCGTCCGGATCGTTGGGTTCTCAATGCGAATGGCGCGGCACCTCGGCCCCGCGGCAGCCGACGAGGAAGTCGAAGTCGCAGCCCTCGTCGGCCTGCAGCACGTGCTGCACGTACAGGCCCGCATAACCGCCGCGCGGCCTGGTGTCGGCGGGCGCGGCGCGGTCGGCCAGGCGGCGCTGCAGTTCCTCGTCGGGGATGTCCAGGTGCAGGCGGCCGCCATCGCAGTCCAGCTCGATCCAGTCGCCGTCGCGCACCGCAGCCAGGGGGCCGCCGGCGGCGGCCTCGGGCGAGACGTGCAGCACGACGGTGCCGTAGGCCGTGCCGCTCATGCGGGCGTCGGAGATGCGCACCATGTCCTTCACGCCCTGGCGCAGCAGCTTGGGCGGCAGGCCCATGTTGCCGACCTCGGCCATGCCGGGGTAGCCGCGCGGGCCGCAGTTCTTCATCACCAGCACCGAGTCCGCATCGACGTCGAGCGACTCGTCGACGATGCGCGCCTTGTAGTGCTCGAAGTCCTCGAACACCACGGCGCGGCCGCGGTGCTGCAGCAGCGCGGGCGTGGCGGCCGAGGGCTTGAGCACGGCGCCGCGCGGTGCCAGGTTGCCGCGCAGGATGCGCATGCCGCCATCGGCCACCAGGGGCCTGTCGAGCGGGCGAATCACCTCGTCGTCGTAGTTGGGCGCGTCCTTGACGTTGTCCCACAGCGTGCGGCCATTGACGGTGAGCGCCTGCGGGTGCGGCAGCAGGCCGTGCTCGCCCAGGCGGCGCAGCACGGCGGGCAGGCCGCCCGCGTAATAGAACTCCTCCATCAGGAAGCGGCCCGAGGGCATGAGGTCGACCAGCGTGGGCGTGCCGGCGCCGATGCGGGTCCAGTCCTCCAGCTCCAGCGGCACGCCGATGCGCCCAGCGATGGCCTTGAGGTGGATCACCGCGTTGGTCGACCCGCCGATGGCCGCGTTGACGCGGATCGCGTTCTCGAAGGCCTCGCGCGTGAGCACCTTCGACAGCGTGAGCCCTTCGCGCGCCATCTCCACCGCGCGTGCGCCCGACAGCTGCGCCAGCACGTAGCGCCGCGAATCGACGGCCGGGATGGCCGCGTTGTGCGGCAGCGAGGTGCCCAGCGCCTCGGCCATGCAGGCCATGGTCGATGCGGTGCCCATGGTGTTGCAGGTGCCGGCCGAGCGGCTCATGCCGGCCTCGGCGGCCAGGAACTGGTGCAGCTGGATTTCGCCGGCCTTGAGCGATTCGTGCAGCTGCCACACGGCCGTGCCCGAGCCGATGTTGCGGCCCTCGAGCTTGCCGTTGAGCATCGGCCCGCCGGTGACGACGATGGCCGGGATGTCGCAGCTGGCCGCGCCCATCAGCAGCGCGGGCGTGGTCTTGTCGCAGCCGGTGAGCAGCACCACCGCGTCGATGGGGTTGCCGCGGATGGCCTCTTCCACGTCCATGCTGGCCAGGTTGCGCGTGAGCATGGCGGTGGGGCGCAGGTTCGATTCGCCGTTGCTGAACACCGGGAACTCGACCGGGAAGCCGCCCGCCTCGGAGATGCCGCGCTTGACGTGCTCGGCGATCTTGCGAAAGTGCGCGTTGCAGGGCGTCAGCTCCGACCAGGTGTTGCAGATGCCGATGATCGGCCGGCCGTCGAACTCGTGGTCGGGGATGCCCTGGTTCTTCATCCAGCTGCGGTACATGAAGCCGTTCTTGTCGGCCGTGCCGAACCATTCGGCGGAGCGCAGCTTCTTCTTGGGTGTGGGGGTGTCGGACATGGCGATGGCCTTCGGAGGCGGGGACAGGGAGAACAGCGTCAGCGCCGCGGCGCGCGCGTGGCGATGAAGCGCTGCAGCAGGCAGAACACGAAGAGCAGCACGCCCACCACGATGCGCGTCCACCACGAGCTGAGCGTGCCGTCGAAGGCGATGAGGGTCTGGATGATCCCGAGCATGAGCACGCCGAAGAGCGTGCCCGCCACGTAGCCCACGCCGCCCGAGAGCAGCGTGCCGCCGATCACCACGGCCGCGATGGCGTCGAGCTCCATGCCCACCGCATGCAGCCCGTAGCCCGAGAGCATGTAGAAGGTGAAGATCACACCCGCCAGGCTGGCGCAGAAGCCCGACAGCGCATAGGCGCCCACGACGGTGCGGCGCACCGGCAGGCCCATGAGCCGCGCCGCCGCCTCGTTGCCGCCGATGGCGTACACCGTGCGGCCGAAGGGCGTGTAGTGGGCCACGAAGATGCCCGCGAGCAGCACCACGATGGCGATCACCGCGCCCACCGACAGCGACGCGCTCTCGCCCAGCGGCAAGCGCCACTGCGCGAGCTCGGTGTAGCCCTCCTGCGTGATGGCGATCGAATCGATGCTGATGAGATAGCACAGCCCGCGCGCCAGGAACATGCCCGCCAGCGTGACGATGAAGGGCTGCAGGCGGAAGCGTTCGATCAGCCAGCCCATCACCGTGCCGAAACCCGTGCCCATCACCAGCACCAGCGCGATGGCCGCGGCCGGCGGCCAGCCGCGGTGCTCGACCAGCGTCGCTGCCACCATGGTCGACAGCGCGATGACCGAGCCCACCGACAGGTCGATGCCGCCGGTGAGGATCACGAAGGTCATGCCCACCGCGACCACGATGAGGAAGGCGTTGTCGATCAGCAGGTTGAGGAACACCTGCGGCGAGAAGAAGCCGTCGTAGCGCAGCGACCCCGCGGTGGCCACGCAGACGAAGAGCGCGATGGTGGCCGCCAGCGGCAGGTACTTGGGGTCGAGCCCGCGGCGGCGCGTGGCCGGGGCGGCGGCACCGGCGGGCGTGGGCCGCGGGGCCGCGGGCAGGTGAGTGGTGGGCGTGCTCATCGCAGCGCTCCCGGCGCGGGCCGCACGGCGATGGCGCGCAGCGTGGCGCGGAACTCGGCCGACTGCAGCAGCATCACGGCGAACACCACGGCGGCCTTCACCACCAGGTTGATCTCGGGCGGCACGCCCAGCGAGTAGATGGCGTAGGTCAGCGTCTGGATGATCAGCGCGCCGATCACGCTGCCGACCAGGCTGAAGCGCCCGCCGGTGAGCAGCGTGCCGCCCAGCGTCACGGCGAGGATGGCGTCGAGCTCCAGCAGCTGGCCGGCGTTGTTGCCGTCGGCGCTCTTCACGTTCGAACTGATCAGCAAGCCCGCCAGCCCCGCGCACAGCCCGCATACGGCGTACACCGCCAGCGTGAGCCGGCGCGCGCGCACGCCCGCCACCCGCGCCGCCACCGGGTTGATGCCGATCGCCTGGATGAACAGGCCCAGGGCAGTGCGCGTGCACAGCACGAAGAGCAGCGCGAACACCGCACCGGCGACGAAGAGCGAGAACGGGAGGCCGAGCAGGTAGCCGCCGCCGATGAAGAAGAAGGGCTTGTGGTAGATCGTGAGGATCTGCCCGTCGGTGACGAGCTGCGCCACGCCGCGGCCGGCCACCATGAGGATCAGCGTGGCGATGATGGGCTGCATGCCCGCGCCGGCCACCAGTACGCCGTTCCACACGCCGCACAGCAGTGCCACGGCCAGCGCCGCGGCCACCGCCGCGGCCAGGCCGAAGCGCGCGCTGCCGTCCACCGCGCCGCCGATCATCCAGGCCGCCACGGCCGCGCTGATGGCGACCACCGCGCCCACCGAGATGTCGATGCCGCGCGTGGCGATCACCAGCGTCATGCCCAGGGCCACCACCATCAGCGGCGCCGCGCGGTTGAGGATGTCGACCAGGCTGCCGTAGAGGTGCCCGTCGCGCCATTCCAGGTGCAAGAAGCCGGGATTGAAGGCCGCGTTGGCCGCCAGCAGCAGCGCCAGCGTGACCAGCGGCCAGGTCAGGCGGTGCTGCATCGCCCGCGCGAGCAGGCCGGAGCCGGAGGAGGTTGGGGTGTCACGCATGTTCTGCCGCGATGAGTTCGTAGACCTCGTCCTCGGTCGACCCGCCGGGCAACTCGCCGACCTTGCGGCGGTCGTGCAGCACCACGATGCGATGCGCCACGCGCACGACTTCCGAGATCTCGGAGGAGATGAAGAGCACGGCCATGCCGGCGTCGGCCAGGCGCAGGATCTGCGCCATGATTTCCTGCTTGGCGGCGACGTCGATGCCGCGCGTGGGCTCGTCGAGGATCAACAGGCGCGGCTCGATGGCCAGCCAGCGCGCGATCACGGCCTTCTGCTGGTTGCCGCCGGAGAGCAGGGCGATCGGCTTGTCGGCGCTGTCGGTGCGAATGCCCAGCGCGGCGATGAAGCGCTCGGCCAGACGGTCCTGCTCGGCGCGCGGCAAAAAGCGGCCCAGCCCCATCCGCGCCTGCAAGGCCAGCACGATGTTCTCGCGCACCGACAGCTCGCCCACGATGCCGTCGGTCTTGCGCTCCTCGGGGCACAGCGCCAGGCCGTGCGCGATGGCATCGGCCGGGTCGGCGAAGCGCACGGTGCGCCCGTCGATGGCCAGCGTGCCGCGGTCGGCCGGCTCCAGCCCGAAGAGCAGGCGGGCCAGCTCGGTGCGGCCGGCGCCCAGCAGGCCGGCCAGGCCGACCACCTCGCCGGGGCGAATCTGCAGGTCCAGCGGCTCGAGCAGGCCGCTTTGGCCGAAGCCCTGGGCGGACACCAGCGGCGGCGTGCCGTCGGTGGTCTGTGCGGGCGGTGGGCGGCGCGCCGCCTCGGCGGCCAGCTCGCGGCCCAGCATGGCGGCGATCAGGGCGGGCGCCGGCAGTTGCGCCACCGGCCATTCGCCCACCCAGCCGCCGTTGCGCAGCACGGTGATGCGGTCCGATACCGCGTACACCTGGTTCATGAAGTGGGTGACGAAGAGGATCGCCAGGCCCTGCGCACGCAGGCGGCGCAGCACCTCGAACAGGCGCTGCACCTCGTCCTCGTCGAGGCTGGAGGTCGGCTCGTCGAGGATCAGCACGCGCGCGTCCACGCCCAGCGCGCGGGCGATGGCCACCATCTGCTGCACGGCCACCGGGTAGCTCGAGAGCAGCCGCGTGACGTCGATGTCCAACCCGATGCGCGCCAGCAGCGCGCGGGCGCCTTCGTTCACCGCCGCCCAGTCGATGCGGCCGGCGCCCAGCAGGCCCTTGCGCGGCTCGCGCCCGGCGAAGATGTTCTCGGCCACCGAGAGGTTGGGGCAGAGGTTCACCTCCTGGTAGACGGTGCTGATGCCCAGGCGCTGCGCCGCCAGCGGCGAGTCGGGCCGCACGGCGCGGCCGGCCAGGCGGACCTCGCCCGCATCGGCGCCGAACACGCCGGTCACGATCTTGATAAGGGTCGACTTGCCGGCGCCGTTCTGGCCCATGAGCGCATGGATCTCGCCCGGGCGAAGGCTGAGCCGCACGTCGTTGAGCACCTGCACCGTGCCGAAGCGCTTGCCCAGGCCTTCGACCTCGAGCACCGGCGCCTGGGCAGCAGGAGTGGGGGCGCTGTCGGCCATCATGCTCAGCGGTTCTTGTGATAAACGTCGATGAACACCGCAGCCAGCAGCACCAGGCCCTTGATGACCTGCTGGTAGTCGATGCCGATGCCCATGATCGACATGCCGTTGTTCATCACGCCCATGACGAAGGCGCCGATGACGGCCCCCGTCACCTTGCCCACGCCGCCCGAGGCCGAGGCGCCGCCGATGAAGCAGGCGGCGATCACGTCCAGCTCGAAGCCCAGGCCGGCCTTGGGCGTGGCGGTGTTCAGGCGCGCCGCGAACACCAGCCCGGCCAGCCCGGCCAGCGCGCCCATGTTCATGAAGGCGTAGAAGCTCAGGCGCCGCGTGTCGATGCCCGACAGGCGCGCCGCCTTCTCGTTGCCGCCCAGCGCGTAGATGCGCCGGCCCAGCGTGGTGCGGCGGGTGACGAAGTCGAACAGCAGGATCAGCACCGCCATGACCACCAGCACGTTGGGCAGGCCCTTGTACGACGCCATGAGCCAGGCGAAGCCGACCATCAGCAGCGCGAAGATCGCGTTGCGGGCGACGAAGATGACCAGCGGCTCGGCGCCGATGCCGTGCGCGAGCTGGCGCTGCCGCGTGCGCCAGCCAGCGATGGCGAAGGCCGCACCCGCTGCCACGCCCAGCAGCAGCGAGGTGAGGCGCAGGCCGCCGGTGCTGGCCAGTGCCTCCGGAATGAAGCCGCTGCTCAGGCGCTGGAACACCTCGGGGAAGGGCCCGACCGATTGCCCCTGCAGCACCGCCAGCGCCAGGCCCTTGAAGACCAGCATGCCCGCCAGCGTGACGATGAAGGAGGGGATGCGCGCATAGGCGACGAACCAGCCCTGCACGGCGCCCACCAGGGCGCCGGCGGCGATGCACAGCAGCACGGCGGGCAGCACCGGCCAGTCGTGTTCGACCATCAGCACCGCGGCCACGGCGCCGACGAAGCCGCACACCGAGCCTACCGACAGGTCGATGTGCCCCGCCACGATCACCAGCAGCATGCCCAGCGCCATGATGACGATGTAGCTGTTCTGCAGCACCAGGTTGGTGAGGTTGAGCGGCTGCATCAGCGTGCCGTCGGTCACGACCTGGAAGAAGACCATGATCGCGATCAGGCAGATCAGCATGCCGTACTCGCGCAGGTGGTGCTTCAGGAAGGATGCGGCGGAGCTTTGCGCCGCGGTGCGTGCCGGCGCGGCCGGCAGCGCGGCGGTGGCCGTCTTCTCGTTCATGCGGGGACTCCCTCGGTGTGGTGCGCGCCGCGCGCCTGCGCACGCAGGATGGCGGCCATGATGCGTTCCTGCGTCGCCTCGGCCGTGGGCATCTCGGCGACGAAGCGGCCCTCGTTCATGACGTAGAGCCGGTCGGTGATGCCCAGCAGCTCGGGCATCTCGGAGGAGATGACGACCACGCAGCGGCCCTGCGCGGCCAGCTCGGCGATCAATGTGTAGATCTCGTACTTGGCGCCGACGTCGATGCCGCGCGTGGGCTCGTCCAGGATCAGCACCTGCGGGTCGGTGAAGAGCCACTTGGCGATCACCACCTTCTGCTGGTTGCCGCCCGAGAGGTTGACCGTCTTCTGTTCCACGCCCGAGCAGCGGATGCGCAGGGCCTGGCGGTAGCGTTCGGCCACGGCGTGTTCGCGGCCGCGGTCGATCACGCCGGTGCGCGACGACACGCCGGCCATGTGCGCCAGCGGCGTGTTGAATCGGATGCTCTCTTCCAGCACCAGGCCGGCGCCCTTGCGGTCCTCGGTCACGTAGGCCAGGCCGGCGGCGATGGCCCGGTCCACGGTGCCGACATCCAGCGGCCGGCCGTCGAGCAGCGCCTCGCCGCGGATCGCGCGGCCCCAGCTGCGGCCGAAGACGCTCATGGCGAACTCGGTGCGGCCCGCGCCCATGAGGCCCGCGATGCCGACCACTTCGCCACGGCGCACCTTCAGGGCCAGCCCGTCGAGGAAGGGGCGGCCGGGCCGCTCGGGGTGCTCGGCCGACCAGCCGCGCACCTCGAAGCCCAGCTCGCCGATGGCCGGCGTGCGCGGCGGGTAGCGGTCGGTCAGCGCGCGGCCGACCATGCCGCGGATGATGCGGTCCTCGTCCACCGGCGCCGCGCGGCAGTCGATGGTCTCGACCGTGCGGCCGTCGCGCAGCACCGTCACGGCGTCGGCCACGCGTGCGATCTCGTTGAGCTTGTGCGAGATGAGGATGCAGGTGATGCCCTGCGCGCGCAATTCGAGCAGCAGGTCGAGCAGCGCCTGGCTGTCGTTCTCGTTCAGGCTCGCGGTGGGCTCGTCGAGGATCAGCAGCCGCACGCGCTTGGACAGCGCCTTGGCGATCTCGATGAGCTGCTGCTTGCCCACGCCCAGCGGGCCGACCAGCGCGTCGGGCCGCTCGGCCAGGCCCACCTTGGCCAGCAGCTCCTGCGTCTGGCGGTAGGTGGCGATCCAGTCGATCACGCCCGCCGAGGCCTGCTCGTTGCCCAGGAAGATGTTCTCGGCGATCGAGAGCATCGGCACCAGCGCCAGCTCCTGGTGGATGATGATGATGCCGGCGCGCTCGCTGTCGTGGATGCCGCCGAAGTGCTGCACCTGGCCGTCTAGGACGATGTCGCCTTCGTGGTCGCCGTGCGGGTACACGCCGCTGAGCACCTTCATCAGCGTGGACTTGCCGGCGCCGTTCTCGCCCACCAGCGCATGGATCGAGCCGGCGCGCACGCGCAGGTCGACGCGGTCGAGCGCGACCACGCCCGGGAAGGTCTTGCGGATGCCCCGCATCTCCAGCAGCGTGTCGTCGGTGCGCGCGTCGTCTCCTGCCTGCATCGTGCTCCTGCCCCTGTGCCGCCGCGCGACCTTACTTGATCTGCGAGGCCTTGTAGTAGCCGCTGTCGACCAGCACCTTCTCGTAGTTGCTCTTGTCCACCAGCACCGGCTTGAGCAGGTAGGAGGGCACGACCTTCACGCCGTTGTTGTAGGTCTTGGTGTCGTTGACCTCGGGCGTCTTGCCGCTGAGCACCGCGTCCACCATGTCGGCCGACACGCGGGCCAGCTCGCGGGTGTCCTTGAACACGGTGGAGTACTGCTCGCCGCGCAGGATCGACTTGACCGAGGGCACCTCCGCGTCCTGGCCCGACACCACCGGGCAGGGCTGCTGCGCGGTGCAGTAGCCCACGCCCTTGAGCGAGGACAGGATGCCGATCGACAGCCCGTCGTAGGGCGAGAGCACCGCATCGACGCGCGCCTTGCCGTAGAAGGCCGACAGCAGGTTGTCCATTCGGGCCTGCGCCACGGCGCCGTCCCAGCGCAGGGTGCCGACCTTGTCCATGCCCATCTGCTTGCTGCGCACGACCAGCTTGCCGCTGTCGAGGTAGGGCTTGAGCACCGACATCGCGCCGTCGTAGAAGAAGAAGGCGTTGTTGTCGTCGGGCGATCCGCCGAAGAGCTCGATGTTGAAGGGGCCCTTGCCTTCCTTGAGGCCGAGCTTGTCGACGATGGACGTGGCCTGCAGCACGCCGACCTGGAAGTTGTCGAAGGTGGCGTAGTAGTCGACGTTCTTCGAGCCCTTGATGAGCCTGTCGTAGGCAATGATCTTCACGCCCTTGTCGGCCGCGTTCTGCAGCGCCTTGGTGAGCGTGGTGCCGTCGATCGAGGCGATCACCAGCACCTTGGCGCCCTTGGTCACCATGTTCTCGATCTGCGCGAGCTGGTTGGGGATGTCGTCGTCGGCGTACTGCAGGTCGGTCTGGTAGCCGCGGCCCTTGAGCACCTTGACCATGTTGTCGCCGTCGGCGATCCAGCGGGCCGAGGACTTGGTGGGCATGGCGATGCCGACCAGGGCCTTGCCCTGGGCCAGCGCGGAGAGGGGGCTGAACACCGCGAGGGCGGCGGCCAGGGCGAGGGTGTGGCGCAGGAATTGGCGCTTCATGGTGTTCGTGTCCTCGGCCGTGCTCAGTACTTGCGCTTCGGGAATTCGGCTGCCGCGGTTTCCATGGGGAAGATGCTCTCTTCCGTCACGATGCGCTTGGGCACCGGCTTGCCGGCCAGGATGTCTTTCACGGCCGCCATCAGCTGCGGGCCGAGCAGCGGGCTGCATTCGACCGACACGTTGAGCTTGCCGGCCATCATGGCCTCGAAGGCGCCCTTGACGCCGTCGATGGAGATGATGGTGATGTCCTTGGCCGGCTTCAGGCCCGCTTCCTCGATGGCCTGGATGGCGCCGATGGCCATGTCGTCGTTGTGCGCGTACAGCACATTGATGCCGTTCTTGCCCTCGGCCTTGAGGAAGGCTTCCATCACCTCCTTGCCCTTGGCACGGGTGAAGTCGCCGGTCTGGCTGCGCACGATCTTGAACTTCGGGTCGGCCTTGATGATTTCCTCGAAGCCCTTCTTGCGGTCGATGGCCGGTGCCGAGCCCACGGTGCCCTGCAGTTCGACGATGCGGACCTCGCCCTTGCTGTCCTTCATCTTCTCGACCAGCCAGCGGCCCGCCTTGCGGCCTTCCTCGACGAAGTCCGAGCCCATGAAGGTGACGTACAGCGAGGTGTCCTTGGAGTTGACCGAGCGGTCGGTCAGCACGACGGGGATCTTGGCGGCCTTGGCTTCCTTCAGCACGTTGTCCCAGCCCGATTCGACCACCGGCGAGAAGGCGATCACGTCGACCTTCTGCGCGATGAAGGCGCGAATGGCCTTGATCTGGTTCTCCTGCTTCTGCTGGGCGTCGGAGAACTTGAGGTCGATGCCGGCGTCCTTGGCCGCCGACTTGATCGACTCGGTGTTGGCGGTGCGCCATTCGCTCTCGGCGCCGACCTGGCTGAAGCCCAGCACGATCTTCTTCTGTGCGAAGGCCGTGAGCGGGATCAGGGTGGAGGCCGACAGGGCGACGGCGGTGGCAATGACGTGTCTGCGGTTCGTTGGCATCGGTTTGTCTCCTTGTGCCGTTGTGTCCGCCTCCAGGCGATACCGTTTGCCCGGGGCTGGGCGGCAGTGTAAGAACGGAATTGCTATCAATCCAATAGATTTTTGGCCAGAATCGATATTGATCCGAGCATTCGCGCAAACCCTCATGACCGCCTATTCCGACTACACCCACTGGTTCCTGCGCGCCCGCCTGAAGACGCGCCAGCTGCTGCTGCTCACGGCGCTGGAGGAGGAGGGCAACATCCACGCGGCGGCCCGTGCGCTCAACATGACCCAGCCGGCGGCCTCGAAGCTGCTGAAGGACCTGGAGGACATGCTGGAGGTGCCGCTGTTCGAGCGGCTGCCGCGCGGGATGCGGCCGACCTGGTATGGCGAGACCATGATCCGCCACGCGCGCCAGGCGCTCGGCAGCCTGAGCCAGGCGCACGAGGAACTCACGGCGCTCAAGGCCGGCCGTTTCGGCCAGGTGGGTGTCGGCGCGATCACCTCGCCGGCCCTGGCGCTGCTGCCGCCCGCCATCGCGATGGTCAAGCGTGAGCAGCCCAGCCTGCGCGTGGTGCTGGAGATCGAGACGAGCCCCGTGCTGCTCGAGCACCTGCGCCAGGGGCGGCTGGACATCCTGCTGGCGCGCTTCTTCGCCGGCGAGGACCAGAGCGACCTGCGCTACGAGGCCATCACCAGCGAGCCGGTGTGCACGGTGGCGCGGCCCGGCCATCCGCTGGCCAACAAGCACGACCTGCAGCTGGCCGACGTGAAGGACGCCGCCTGGATCGTGCCGCCGGCCGGCAGCGTGCTGCGGCACCGCTTCGAACTCATGTTCCAGGAGGCCGGCCTCAAGCCGCCCTTCGACATCATCGAGACGGCGGCCCTGCTGTTCATCACCCGCATGCTGCAGCAGAGCGACATGCTGTGCGTGATGGGGACCGAGGTGGCGCGCTACTACGCGTCGCACGGCATCCTCACCGTGCTGCCGCTGGAGATGGCCTGCCACATGGACGACTTCGGCCTCATCACGCGGGCCGACCGGGCGCTGTCGCCGGGGGCGCAGCTGCTGGTCAAGGCACTGAGAACCTCCTGCTTCCCGATCTACGGGCGCAAGATGGATTGAGCGCCGCGACGCCCGGGTCAGACCCAGCCGGCGTCGACCTTGAACTCCTGCGCCGTGCACATGGCCGCCGCGTCGGACGCGAGGAACAGCACCATGGCCGCGATGTCGTGCGGCAGCAGCTTGCCGGGGAGGCACTGGTTGCGCGCCAGTTCCTTCTCGCCCTCCTCGTCGAGCCAGAGCGCGACCTGGCGCTCGGTCATCACCCAGCCGGGCGACACGGTGTTGATGCGGATGCGGTCCTGCCCCAGCGGCTTGGCCAGGCCGCGCGTGAGGCCGTTGACCGAGGACTTGGCGATCGCGTAGCAGGGATAGCCGCCGCCCTTGCCCTGCCAGCCGGTGGAACCGAGGTTGACGATCGAGCCGCCGCCCAGGCGCTTCATGCCCGGCACGACGGACTGGATCGCGAAGAGGGCCGGGCGCTCGTTGATCGCCATGCGCTCCTCGTAGTAGGCCGGCGTGACCGACTCGAGCGTGTGGCGGTCGTCGCTCGCCACGTTGTTGACCAGCACGGCGAAGGGGCCGAGCTCGGCCTCGGCCTGCGCGATCGCGCCCTGCAGCGCGCCGATGTCGCGCACGTCGCAGCGCCGCCACCAGGGCGCCGGCAGGCCCGCCGCCGCGATGCGCTGCGCCAGCGCCTCGCTCGGCGCCTCGGCGATGTCGATGAAGGCGACGCGCGCGCCCTGTTCGGCGAAGGCCTGCACGATGCCGGCGCCGATGCCGCTGCCGCCCCCGGTGACGAAGACGTTCTTGCCGCGCAGGTCGGGGTAGGAGGCGAGGGGAGTGCTCATGAGGATGTCTCGTAGTGGGATATTGAAATTGCAATCGATAGATTGCGAAAAGATATTTTTAAGCATCAATATGCCTTGATAGCATTTGTGCCGTCAAGCGCGTTCGACGCTTCAGGAGACAACAAGGATGAGCGCAACCGCAGCCCTGGCGCCGCGGCCCGTGTCGGGCACGTGGCGATGCCTCTGGGAGGCCGGTGCCGAACTGGGCGAGGGCGCACTGTGGTCGCCCCGGCTGCAGGCGCTGTGGTGGGTTGACATCCTGGGGCGGCGCCTGCACCAGTGCGACGCGCACGGCGAGGCGCGGCGCAGCTGGCAATTCGACGAGGAGGTCTCGGCGGTGGCGGAGGGCCGCGGCGAACGCCTGCTGCTGGCCCTGCGGCGCGGCTTCGCGCGCTTCGCCCCCTTTGAGGCCGATGCCATCCCGCGCTACCTGCACTGCCCGCGCCAGGAACTGCCGGGCAACCGCTTCAACGACGGCAAGTGCGACCCGCAGGGTCGCTTCTGGGCCGGCAGCATGGACTTCGATGCCGTGGCGCCCACGGGCACGCTGTACCGCTTCGACGCCGACGCGCGCTGCACGCCGCAGGACAGCGGCTTTCCCGTCTGCAACGGCCCGGCCTGGTCGCTCGACGGACGCACGCTGTACTTCAACGACACCGTCGGCGCGCGCACGCTGGCCTACGACTTCGACCCGGCCTCGGGCGGCGTCTCCGGCCGCCGCGTGTGGCGCGAATGGGACCGCGACGCCGACGGCCTGCCCGACGGCATGACCACCGACGCCGAGGGCTGCCTGTGGATCGCGCACTGGGGCGGCAGCAGCGTGACGCGGCACGATCCCGTCAGCGGCGAAGAGCTCGCGCGCATCGAGCTGCCGGTGACGCAGGTGACGAGCTGCGCCTTCGGCGGGCCGACGCTGCGCACGCTCTTCATCACCAGCGCGGCGGTCGGGCTCGATGCCGCGCAGCGTGCGGCGCAACCGCTGGCCGGCGGGCTGTTTGCGGTCGACCTCGACGTGGCCGGCCTCCCGGCCGCGGTGTACGGCGGGGCGCCATGAGCGGGCGTCACACGCTGTCCGACATCCGGTGGCTGGCGCATGCGGGCCAGCGGCTGGGCCTGCTGCCTTCGCTCGGCGGCGGCGTGGCCGCATGGCAATTGGCACGGCCCGGGGGCGGCTGGCTGGACCTCTGGCGGCCCTGGGACGGGCAGACGCCGGACATGTACCGCCTCGCATCCTTCGCGATGGTGCCGTGGTCCAACCGCATCAGCGGCGGCGGCTTCACGCAGGGCCAGCGCCACCATGCGATGCAGCCCAACCGCGAGGGCGAACCGTACCCCATCCATGGCGACGGCTGGCTGCAGCCGTGGGAGGGGGCGGTGGTCGCGCCCGGCGTGTTCGAGATGCACCTGCGCTCGGATAACCACGGCGGCAACCCGTACCGCTACCGTGCCACGCAGCGCTTCGCCCTCGTCGATGGCGGGCTCGACCAGTCGGTGGAAGTCGTCAATACCGGCGACGAGGCGCTGCCCTTCGGCCTTGGCCTGCACCCGTGGTTCCCGCGCACGCCCCGTGCGCGCGTGCAGGCGTCTGTGGGCGGCGTGTGGCTCTCGGGGGCGGACCCGCTGCCGGTGGACCACAGCACCGACTTCGCATCCGATTGGGACCTGCGCGGCGGCATCGGCGCCGAGGGCAGCTTCATCGACAACGGCTTCACCGGCTGGAACGGCGAAGCGGCCATCGAGTGGCCCGAGCATGGCTTGCGCGTGACGCTGTCGGCGCGCGACGGCGCGCCCGGTGCCGAGTCGCCGACGGCCTTCTGCCTCGTGTACCGCCCGCCGGTGGGCGAGGCCTTCTGCTTCGAGCCGATCACGCACCCGATCGACGCCTTCCACCTGGACGGGCGGCCCGGCCTGCGCGTGCTGGCGCCGGGCGAATCGATGGTGCTGCACGCCGCCTGGCGCGTGCAGGCGACCCCGCGGCCTGGCTGAACCCGTCAGGCGCGGCGCGCGGCAGGCAGGGCGCGCAGGGCCTCGACCATCGCGGGCGCAGCCCAGTCCCGTTCGCCTTGCGCCCATGCAAGCGGACGCCCGGCACGGTCGAACACGAAGGTCGCGGGCAGGGCCTGGCCACCCCAGGCCTTGAACACCGACTGGCTGCGGTCGAGCAGCACGGTGCCGTGGATCGGCACCTCGGCCAGGAAACGGCGCACGCGTTCGGGCATCTCGCCGTGGTTGAGCGCCACGAACTGCCAGCCCTGCGGCACGAGCTGCTGTGCCAGTGCATTGAGCGAGGGCATCTCGATGCGGCAGGGGCCGCACCAGGTGGCCCACACGTTCACCAGCAGGGGCCGGCCGGCGAAATCGGCCAGTGTGCGCGCCTCTTCGCTCTGCAGCTCGGTGGCCGCGAGGCGCGGGGGACGCGCGGGCCGCCAGCGGTCCAGGCCGGTGGCGGCCGCGGGCTGCGCATGCAGGGGCGGACACACCGCGCCCGCAAGCCCCGCGGCGGCGCCGGCCAGCAGCCGCCGCCGCGTGCGCTGCAGGTTCAGGCGCTCACCCGCTTGGACTGGATCACGTACTTGAAGCTGGCCGGGTCCAGGCTGTCCAGGCGGCCCTTGGCGGTCTCGCCGTTGGGGTACATCAGGAAGGCGATCGGCGTGCCCTGGCGGCTGCCGGGCAGGCGCACGTCCTCGGCGTTGTTGTAGCCCAGCCAGTTCGATTCCCAGGCGCCGAAGAGCATCGCGTTGGCGGCACGCACGCGGGCGTCGGTGGCGGCCAGGCCACCCTTCTCCTCCTCGAGCATGACCTTGCGCACGTCGGCCGGATCGACCGGCACCCAGCCGTAGCCCTGGGCGTAGAACTCGGCGCGGCAGTGCTGGGCGCGGCTGATGTCGCCGCTCTTGCCCATGCTCTTGTAGCCGCGGGCCGAGTCGTCCACGCGCACCCCGTACACGTCGCGCGCCGGCACGCCGCTGGCGCGGGACAGGGCGACGAACAGGCCGTTGAGGTCGGCGCACTTGCCGCCCAGGTTGCCGCTGGTCAGCACGTACTTGACGTCGCCGGTGCCGCAGCCGCGCACGCTGCCTTCGCGGTGGCAGTTGGCCACGATCCAGTCGTAGACCGCCTTGGCCTTCTCGATGTCGGTGCGGGCGCCGGCGTCCGCCACGATCTTGCGGGCCGTCTCGCCGACGATGCCGTCGGTGGGCTTGAATTCGGTCGGGCGCAGCCAGGCGCGCAACTGCTCGGGCGTGGCGTTGCCGCCGCGCGGCGCGGCGCCGAGGTCGGTCGCGCGGTCGCGCAGCGCGACGCGGTTGACCAGGGTGACTTGCTGCGGCGCGTTGGCGTCGGCCCATTCGACCATCAGCATGCGGGCGCCGCCCGTGCCCTCGACGATGCGGGCCTGCCTGGCGCCGGGCGCGTCGAAGCGGGTGTCGACCAGGCGCTGGTAGACGCCCTCGGTGCCGGCCAGCTGCTGCGCCGGCAGCGGCACCCACACGCGGCCCAGGCCGGTGCGCTCGGCCAGGTCGACCTGGGTCGTGATGTCGTAGCTGCGCCAGCCCTCGGCGGCCGGCGTGGTGGGTGCGGTGCGCGCGCTGGCCAGCGCGGGCAGGGCGGCGGCGCCTGCGCCCAGCAGGGGGGCGGCAGCGGAGAGGCTGAGGAAGTGGCGGCGTTGCATGGTGGGCGGTTCCTTGGAGCGGGGTGATCGTGGTCGCCGGAGATCGGCAAGTGGCCGATTATTCACGCTGCCCCGCCTCGCGGGGCCGAGCGAAGCGATGGCCCGACCGAAGTCCCTTCTGGATGCGCCTGCGACGCGGCGCAGGTTGCCCCGCAGCGAAGCGAAGGGGTCGCAGCCAGCAGGGTCGCCTTTCTTTTGCCTACTTTTCTTTGGCGAAGCAAAGAAAAGCAGGTCGCCCGCCGGGGCGAAATCCCGGCCCCTGCGCAAAACCAACTACACCCCTCTCAAGCCGAGGCCGTCCCGCCCCCCGCCGTCGCAGCCGCCACGGCCACCTGCGCGCGCCCATAGGCAGGCGCCGGCCCGATGCCCAGCCGCGCGCGCGCCGCCTCCAGCGGCTCGTGCAGCAGCACCTCGTAGTCCTCGCTCAGCAGCCAGGCGGCTGCGCGGCCTCGCCGGTAGCCTTCGAGGATGGCCCGCGCCACCACCAGGCTGTGCATTTCCTTGAGCCCCTTGAGCGCCGACGCGATGCCCAGCACCGCCCAGCCCTTGCCGCGCGTCTGCGCGAAGCTGAAGCCGACCAGGCAGGCTTCGCCCAGCGGCTCGTTGGCCTGGTAGCCCGTCAGCACATGCCAGAGGTCGTGCACGTCGCGGATGCGGCGCCCGAGCCAGGCATGCGGATGCTCGACCAGCGCGCGGCCTTCGGGATTCGAGGCCTCGGCCAAGCCTGCGGCCGAGTAGCCAGTCCTCTGGAGGAAATCCCGATATGCCGCGCCCACCGTACCGGGCGCGAAGCTCGCGACGAAGGCCGGGTCGGACAGTCGCTCGACCAGCTCGGTGCGGCGGTACACCTGCCGCGCACCTGCCTCGGTGGCGATGAGCCGCGCCAGGTTGACGGGCAGCACCGGCCCGTTGAGCGACTGCATGATGATGAAGACCTGCTCGGTGGCGTTGGCGTTGCGCATGAGCGCGCGCACGGCGCGCAGGGCAGCCGGCACATCGCGCTTGTAGGCGCCCGAGACGGTGGTGCTGTACTTCATGGCTGGATCTCCTGTGGCACAGACGCCATCATCCCAGAGACCCTGCGCTTGCGGTGGCATCGCAAAAGCCCCGGCACCCCGGCGGCGCAATGGGCAACCGACGCGATGCATGGCCATAATGGCCTGGGCCGCCCCCCCGGGTGGCCGATGCTTCGCCGTTCGTGAGTCGCCGTTGCAGGTCTGCACCGATGTCGCGCCGGAGCGGGCCTGCGTGCACCCGGTGCACCGCGCCCGGCCCGCCGCCGCCGGACGCGCGCCCTGCAGCCCGCCCACGGACGCCCCCGTGTCCCTGCAGGAACCCGCCATGCCGTATCTCCAAGACCTCGAATCCATCGTCCGCGACACCATCGCGCCCGCCGCTGCCGACACCGACCGCGAGGCGCGCTTTCCGCGCCGTGCGCTCGATGCGCTGGGCGCCGCAGGCCTGCTGGGGCTGATCAGCAGCCAGGAGGTGGGCGGCCTGGGGCTGGGCCTGGCCGAAGCGGCACAGGTGGTGCAGCGCATCGCGCAGGACTGCCCGTCGACCGCCATGGTGCTGACCATGCACTACGCCGGCACCGCCCTGGTCGAGAAGTACGGCTCGCCCGAGGTGCGCCGGGCCATCGCGGCCGGCAAGCACATCACGACGCTGGCCTGGTCCGAGGTGGGCACGCGCAGCCACTTCTGGGCGCCCGTGGGCACGGCGCGCCGCGAGGGTGAGCAGGTGGTGCTCGACGGATTCAAGAGCATGGTCACGTCGGCGGGCGAGGCCAACTCGTACGTGTGGTCGTCGCGCCCCACCGAAGGCGAGGGACCGTCCAGCATCTGGCTGGTCGACGCCAGGGCGCCGGGCCTCGCGCGCACCGCGGCCTTCGACGGCCTGGGCCTGCGCGGCAACGCGTCGGCCCCGGTGAAGGCCGAGGGCGTGCGCATCCCGGCCAGCGCGCTGCTGGGCGAGGACGGCAAGGGCGACGTGCTGATGAACAACGACGAACTGCCGGTCTTCGTCACGCTGATCGCGTCGTGCTCGGTGGGCATGATGGACGGCGTGCTCGCACGCGCCACCGCCCACATCACGAAGAACCGCTTCGCCGAGAGCGGCGGCAGCATCTCGGACCTGCCGACCGTACGCGCCTACCTGGCACGCGCGCAGATCCGCGCCGACCAGGCCCGCGTGCTGCGCGACGATGCGCTGGCGGCCATGGCCGCCGGCCGCGCCGACACCATGCTGCGCGTGCTGGAAGTGAAGGCCAGTGCCGCCGAGGCCGCGCTCGAGGTGACGGACACCGCCATGCGCATCTGCGGCGGCGCCGCCTTCCGCAAGGACGTCGGCATCGAGCGCCTGTTCCGCGATGCGCGCGCCGCGTCGATCATGGCGCCCACCTCGGACGTGCTGTACGACTTCATCGGCAACGCCTTGTGCGATGCCGCCGCCAAAGCCGAGTGAAACCCTTTCAGGACCGACCCATGCCCCAACCCTTCATGCTCGGCGCCGTCGCCTACGCGCCCAAGGTCGTCACCATCTGGGAAGGCTTCAAGACCTACCTGGCGGAGCGCGGCTTCGCGATGGACTACATCCTCTACTCCAACTACGAGACGCAGGTCGAGGCCCAGTTCACCGGCGACATCGCCTTCGCCTGGAACTCGCCGCTGGCCTGGGTGCGCGCCGACCGCATGGCACGTGCGCGCGGCCAGGCCGTGCAGTCCCTGGTGATGCGCGACACCGACCAGGACCTGCAGTCCGTGCTGGTCGTCAAGGCCGACAGCCCGGTGCAGTCGCTGGCCGACCTCCAGGGCCGGACGGTGGGCTTCGGCGCCATCGATTCGCCGCAGGCCACGCTGATCCCGCTGGACCACCTGCAGCACGAGGGCGGCCTCGCGCCCGGCAGGGACTACCAGGTGCGCCGCTTCGACGTGCTGGGCGGCAAGCACGGCGACCACATCGGCGGCGAGCGCGATGCGGCCGTCGCGATGCTGGCCGGCGAGGTGGACGCCAGCTGGATGATCGCCGGCAACCACCGCGCCTTCGCCAAGGAAGGCACCTTGCCCGCGGGCGGCACGCGCGTGCTGGCCACCACCGGCCGGTACGACCACTGCACGATGACCGTGAGCCCCGGCGTGGATGCAGCGGCATCGCAGCGTTTCGCGCAGCTGCTGCTGGCGATGGACTGGAACGACGCCAAGGTGCGCCCGCTGCTGGAGCTGGAAGGCCTGAAGCAGTGGCGCGAGGGCCGAGCCAGCGGCTTCAGCCTGCTGGAGCGCGCCGCCACCGAACAGGGCTTCTATGACGAGCGTGGAAACATCGTCGCCGCCGACTATCGATATTGAGGCGCTGGGCTTCGACGCGGGCGCGCACCTGCTGGTGCGGCACGCGCTGGCGGCCTTGCCCGAGGGCGAGTCGCTGCGCGTGACCGGGCGTGCGCCCGGCTGGCAGGCGCAGCTGGCCGACTGGTGCCGCGTGCAGGGCCACACCTTGTCGTGGACTTCACTTCCTCTCCCCCTCGAAGAGGGTGGGGGTGAGGGCACGGTCGCGACAAGTGAGGCGCCGCTGCCCGTCGCCCTCGTCACCCCCGGCACCGCAGAGGCCGGCCGCTGGCGCGACGCCGCGCACACCGGCCATGCCGACCCGCGCGCCGAGGGCGCGGTGCTGCCGCATGCGCCCGCGCATTGGGGCCTGGCGGCGCGCGGTGCGCGCGTGGAGGCCGGCTCGCCCGACATCGCCTTTCGCCTCGACCGCAAGGACGAACTCTGGGCCGAGAACGCCGCCGAGCTCTATGCGCAGGCCGTGGGCGCGCAGTGGGACCCGGACACCGCGCTGGACTGGAGCGTGACTTTCACGCACCCGCCCGAAGTCGAGGCCGCGATCCGCCAGGTCATGACCTACATGGTCGAGAACGAGAACGCGGCGCTGCTGGTGCCCGCGCGCTTCCTCGGCCAGGTCCATCCGCACTACCGCGAGCTGCAGGCGGCGCTGGCGATCCAGGTGGCCGACGAGGCGCGGCACATCGAGGTGTTCACCCGGCGCATTCGCCTGGGCGGCGGCGAGCCGGCGCTCTCGACCGCGGGCGGGCAGGCTTCTCTCAAGAGCCTGCTCGACGAGCCGGACTTCTCCGTCGCCGGCTTCCTGCTGTCGGTGCTGGGCGAGGGCACCTTCGTCAACCTGCTGCAGTTCCTGGCCGCGCACGCCCCCGACCCGCTCACGCGGCAGATCGCGAAGCTCGCCGCGCGCGACGAGGCGCGCCACGTGGCCCTGGGCATGTCGCACCTGCTGTACCGCCTGCAGCAGGAGCCCGCGATGCGCGGGCGCCTCGCGCAGGCCGTGGAGGCGCGGCACGACAGCCTGGCCGGCACCGCTGGCCTCAACGAGGAAGTGTTCGACGCCATGGTGCTCATCGGCGCCGGCGAGCTGACGCCGCCGGCCGTCGCCTCGGGCTTCGCCAAGGTGCAGCAGCTCATGCGCGACATGGCCGACGGCCGCCTCACCCGCCTGCTGCGCCTGGGCTTCGGCCGCCCCGAGGCCGAGCGCCTGTCGGCGCTGCATACGCGAAACTTCATGTGAATCCCTTTCTCTTTCTCTTCGACCCGACGCCATGACCGCAGCCATCGATTCCTCCCCACGCCTCACCTCGCTCTCTCACGGCGGCGGCTGCGGCTGCAAGATCGCGCCGGGCGTGCTGAGCGCATTGCTGGCCAAGAGCAGCCTGCCGCCCATGGTCTTTCCCGACCTGCTGGTGGGCACCGAGACGGCCGACGACGCCGCCGTCTACCGCATCAACGACCGCCAGGCCATCGTCGCGACCACCGACTTCTTCATGCCCATCGTGGACGACCCGCGCGACTTCGGCCGCATCGCGGCGACCAACGCGCTGTCGGACCTGTACGCCATGGGCGCGCAGCCGCTGATGGCGCTGGCCATCGTGGGCATGCCGATCAACGTGCTGCCGCACGAGGTCATCGCGAAGATCCTCGAGGGCGGCGAGTCGGTGTGCCGCGAGGCCGGCATTCCGCTGGCGGGCGGGCACTCCATCGATTCGGTCGAGCCCATCTACGGCCTGGTGGGCATCGGCATCGTCGAGATCGAGCACCTCAAGCGCAACGCCACCGCGCAGGCGGGCGACGTGCTGATCCTCGGCAAGCCTCTTGGGGTGGGCATCCTGTCGGCAGCGCTGAAGAAGGGCGAACTCGACGCCGAGGGCTACGCCGCCATGATCGAGGCGACGACCAAGCTCAACCGCCCCGGCACCGAACTCGCGCGCCTGCCCGGCGTGCATGCGCTGACCGACGTCACCGGTTTCGGCCTGCTGGGCCACACGCTGGAACTCGCGCGCGGTGCCGGCCTGACGGCGCACGTCGACGGCAAGGCCCTGCGCTGGCTGCCCGGCGTGCAGGCGCTGGCCGGGCGCGGCACCGTCACCGGCGCTTCGGGCCGCAACTGGGCGTCGTACGGGGCGGACGTGAAGGGGCTGGAGCACGATGCGGTGCTGCGTGCGCTGCTGACCGATCCGCAGACCTCGGGCGGCCTGCTCGTGGCCTGTGCGCCCGACGCCGCGGAGCGGGTGCTGGCGACCTTCGCGCAGCAAGGCTTCGGCGACGCGGCGGTGGTCGGGCGCATGGCGGCCGGTGCGCCGCAGGTCGTGGTCGACTGAAGGCGCTGAAAGCCGATTTGCTATCTTTTTCGATAGCTGGCGGCGCCCGTCCCGCGGGCGTCGTGGCCACTTTTTTCTATGAAACGCCAGGGCTCGCAGCCGCCAGCACCCGCTGCGCCAGGCCGTCGAGCGCGGCCTCCGACAGGTCGTCGGCCGGCACCGCGAGCCGCTGTTCCCAGCGCCTGAAGTGCCTGGCCTGCGAGCGTTCGTAATGCGGGTCGTAGTGCAGCCGCATCAGCTCGTCGAAGAGGGCGCGCAGGTCGCCGGCCCGCGCCCAGTCCTGCCAGCGCTGCACGCTCGCCTTGCCCTGCGACTCCTTGAAATGCGCCATCAGCTGCGCCAGCGCCTCGCGGTCCTCGCCCAGGTCGGCGTAGTCGCGCAGCAGGTAGGCCAGGCGCGCCTCGGGCGTGGCCTGCACCTCGATGCACGGCGCCTCGCGCATGCGGTCGACCAGCTGCTGCGGCAGCGCGATGCGGCCGATGCGCGGGCTCTCGCCTTCGGTGAACACGGGGCGGTCGAGGTCGAAGCGCTCCAACTGCTGCGCGAGCAGCGTCTCGAAATGCTTCTGCGAGGGCTGCGGCACGCCGCGCAGCGCGCCCAGCAGCGAGCCGCGGTGCCGCGCCAGGCCCTCCAGGTCCAGCACCTGCGCGCCGCCCTCGGCCATGCGGTGCAGGAGCCGCGTCTTGGCGCTGCCGGTGGCGCCGCACAGCACCACCAGCGGCAAGGCCGGGCAGGCGTCGGCGATGCGTTCGATGACGTGGCGGCGCCAGCTCTTGTAGCCGCCGGCGAGCTGCTGCGCGTCCCAGCCGACCAGGCGCAGCCAGTTCACCATCGAGCCGCTGCGCAGGCCGCCGCGCCAGCAGTAGACCAGCGGCTTCCAGTGCGCGGGTCGGTCGGCGAAGCGCTCGCGCAGGTGGCGCGCGAGGTTGGCGGCCACCATCGCGCCGCCCACGCGCCGGGCCTCGAAGGCGCCGGTCTGCTTGTAGATCGTGCCGACGATGCGGCGCTCGTCGTCGTCGAGCACCGGGCAGTTGATGGCGCCCGGGATGTGGTCGAGCGCGAACTCCGACGGCGAGCGGGCGTCGATCAGGGTGTCGAAGGCCCCGATGTCGGCGACGCGGATCGGCTGGCGGTGGGTCATCGCGGTGCGGGGAAGAGAGCGGCACGCGCCGCGTCGGACGGCAGCACGCAGCCCACGTCGTGCGCGCAGCCCGGCACCACCGTGACCTGGCGTGCCTGCGCCGGCGCGAGCAGCGCGCGGTCGTAGGCCGCATAGGCCACGCCGCGCTGCAGGCGGTAGGGGCCCTGCAGCATGGCCGCGCAGGATTTGTCGAGGATGGGGTAGTAGGTGCCCTTGTCGGCGCTGCTGTCGAGCGCACCCTCGAGGTAGTGCACCTCGGCGGCGGCATAACGGGCGCGCGCCGGCGCCGCGTCGCGGCCGAGCGCCGCGGGCAGGCTGCCGGTGCCGTACTTCCATCGGTCGTGGCCGGGGCAGGCCGCGGCGTCGGGCGGCTGCAGCGCGAACTCGCAGCCGCCGGGGAACGCTGCGCCGCTGCCGCAGGCCGACCAGTCCACGGCCTGGCCGTCGCGCTGCGGCACCGGTCGCACCGGGTCGAAGTACAGCCAGCTGCCGGGGTCGGCGATCACGTAGCGCAGGCGCAGTCCGGCGGGCGGATCGGCCGCGAAGCCGACGCCGTGCTGCAGCATCTGCGCGCCGGCCGAGAAGCCCGCCAGCGTCACGGTCTTCAGGCTGGGCCAGCGGCGATGCAGCTCGGCGACCAGCGCATCGAGCGCGGCGAAGGCGCCGATCGGCCGGCCGCCGAGCGAGGGCGCCCCTTCCAGCCAGCCGCCGCAGGTCCACAGCGCGTCGCCGGGCTCGGCCACCGGCACGCCGCGCGTGCGGCAGCGGGCCGCGTCCGCTTCGCCGACCTGGAACAGCGGTGCGACGACCAGCGTGTCGCCAAGCCGGCCGGCCGCGCGCGCGGCGCGCAGACCGGCGTCGAAGCTGCGGTTGGCATCGCGCGGGTGGCCGTGCATCACGACCAGCGCCGTGGTCGGTGCCATGCCTGCTTCAGGGCTGCCCGTATCGCTGCGTGAAGCGTAGTAGTGCAGCCGGCCTGCGGCGCCGGGCAGGTCGAAGCCGATGAGGCAGGCGTCGGACGCGGCCGCTTCGCAGGGCTGTTCTGCGGCTGCGACCGTGTTTTGCGCGCCCGCGGCGGGGGCATGCAGCGCACCCAGCACGAGCGTCAGCGCAAGGGCCGCGCCGGCCAGCGGGCGCAGGTTCACGCGAGCTTTTCCTTCACGTAGCTGTCGCGGTCCATGTCGACGATCTCGACGCTCAGCTGCACCTCCAGCCCCGCCGGCCGCGGCACGGCGCCGCGCAGCACGGCCGCGATGCGCTGGGCCAGGTCGCGCTTGGCCTCGGGCGTGCGTCCGGCCATCAGGCGCAGCTGCGCATGCACGAAGGCGCGGCCCTCGGCCTGGTTGCCGATGCGGAAGGTGTCCTGCGCGAGCACGCGCGTCTTCAGGTCTGCCTCGTCGGTGATCGAGGGGCTGTCCGTCACGCTCCGGTTGAGGGCCGGCAGCAGCTCGGCCACGGGCAGCGGGCCCAGGTTGGCGGAATGTTCGATGACGAGATGGGGCATGGTGGGATGTTCCGGATGAGTGGGTGGGGCGGACCGGCGCGCTCAGGGCGCATCGCCGCGCGGCGGCAGCTGGCCGGCGGCGCGCCGGTCTTCCTCCTGCGCCTGCTGCTCGGCCAGGCGCCGCTTCTCGCGGTCGGCGGCCGTGGGCTCGCGGAAGCGGATGTTGACGCCGCTGTGGTCGTCGCCGCCGCCGGCCGCGTCCACCGCCGCGCCGACGGCCTTGCCGGTCAGGCGCGCGGTGCCGATGGCGGCATCGGCGGCCAGGCCGACCGCGCCGGCGCCCACGCTCACGGCGGTGGCGCCCACGCTCACCGCAGCGCCCGCGACACTGGCGACGGCGCAGCCGTCGAGCAGCGGCACGGCTGCGAGCGTCAGCGTCAGGGCCAGCCCGGCACGTCGGTGCGGCCGGCCGGCGTTCATGGCGTGGCCTTGCGGGTGTCGGTGCCGGCGTCGGAAGCCGAGGGGTCGACCAGCCGGGGCGGCGGCAGCGCCTGCCAAGTGGCGCGCGGCGCGTTGACCGTGGGCAGCCCGATGCCGGTGCTCAGGCCCACCGCGGCGCCCTGGTTGTTGGCGGCCAGGCCCACGCCCAGCGACCCGCAGCCCGCCAGCGCCAGGGGCCATGCTGCCAGCGCAGCCAGACGTGCCGCCGTGCGCCGCATCAGCGCACCCGCATCCCCGGCTGCGCGCCGGCAAAGGGTTCGAGCACGAAGATGCCCGGGTTCGCCTTCTCGTCGGCGTGGCTGGCGGCCAGCACCATGCCTTCACTGAGGCCGAACTTCATCTTGCGCGGCGCGAGGTTGGCGACCATCACGGTGAGCTTGCCCACGAGCTGCTCGGGGCGGTAGGCCGAGGCGATGCCGCTGAAGACGTTGCGCGTCTTCGGCTGGCCGTCGTCGCTCTTCTCGCCGACGTCGAGCGTCAGGCGCAGCAGCTTGGTGGAGCCTTCGACGGCTTCGCAGGCGAGGATCTTCGCGATGCGCAGGTCGACCTTGGCGAAGTCGTCGATGCCGATGGTCTCGGCCAGCGCCTCGCCGCCCGGTGCGTCGGGGTCGACCGGCTTTGCTACGCTTTTTGTAGCTGCCTTCGCAGGCGTGGCGGGCGCTGCGGCTGTCTTTTCTTCTGAAGCTGCCGCCGGCGGCAGTTCGAAGAGCTGGTCCAGCAGCTTCGCGTCGACGCGCTGCATCAGGTGCTTGTACTCGCCGATGGCGTGGCCGGCAGGCAGGGCGGCCTCGGCGTCGGCCCACTGCAGCGGCGCGATCTTGAGGAAGGCCTCGACGTTCTGCGCCAGGGCCGGCATCACCGGCTTGAGGTAGAGCGTGAGCAGGCGGAAGGCCTCGATGCACACGGTGCACACGTCGTGCAGGCGCGCCTCGGCGCCTTCCTTCTTGGCCAGTTCCCAGGGCTTGTTGGCGTCGACGTACTCGTTCACCTTGTCGGCCAGGGCCATGGTCTCGCGCACGGCACGCGCGGTGTCGCGGGCGTCGTAGTGCTCGCGCAGCGCGGGCGCGGCGGCGCGCAGGGCCTCGAGCAGCGCCGCGCCGTCGGCGCCCGGCGTGCCGAGCTGGCCGCCGAAGCGCTTGCCGATGAAGCCGGCCGCGCGGCTCGCGATGTTGATGTACTTGCCCACCAGGTCGCTGTTGACGCGGGCGACGAAGTCCTCGGGGTTGAAGTCGATGTCCTCGTTCTTGCCGTTGAGCTTGGCCGCCAGGTAGTAGCGCAGCCACTCGGCGTTCAGGCCCAGGCTGAGGTACTTGAGCGGGTCCAGGCCGGTGCCGCGGCTCTTGCTCATCTTCTCGCCGTTGTTCACGGTGAGGAAGCCGTGCACGCAGATCCTGTCGGGCGTCTTGCGGCCGCTGAACTTCAGCATCGCGGGCCAGAACAGCGTGTGGAAGGTGATGATGTCCTTGCCGATGAAGTGCACCTGCTCCAGCTCGGGCTGCGCCATGTAGCGCTCCAGGCTCATGCCGCTGGGCTCCGAGGTGTTGTCGTCGATGTCGACCTCGATGCAGGCCTTGTCGAGCAGGTTCTTGAGCGAGGCGAGGTAGCCCACCGGCGCATCGAGCCAGACATAGAAGTACTTGCCCGGCGCGTCGGGGATCTCGATGCCGAAGTAGGGTGCGTCGCGGCTGATGTCCCAGTCGCCCAGGCCTTCGCTGGTCGTGCCGTCGGGGTTCGTGCGAACGCTGAACCATTCCTTCACCTTGCGCGCCACCTCGGGCTGCACGTGCTGGCCGTTCTGCGTCCACTCCTCGAGGAAGGCCACGCAGCGCGGGTCCGAGAGCTTGAAGAAGAAGTGCTCCGAGTTCTTCAGCACCGGCTTGGCGCCCGACAGGGCCGAATAGGGGTTGATCAGGTCGGTCGGCGCGTAGACCTTGCCGCACACCTCGCAGTTGTCGCCGTACTGGTCCTTGGCGTGGCAGTTGGGGCACTCGCCCTTGATGTAGCGGTCGGGCAGGAACATGTTCTTCTCGGGGTCGAAGAACTGCTCGATGGTGCGCGTCTCGATCAGGCCGGCGGCCCTGAGGTCGAGGTAGATCTGCTTTGCGAGCTCGTGGTTCTCGGGCGAATCCGTCGAGCTCCAGTTGTCGAAGGCGATGTGGAAGCCGTCGAGATACGGCTTGCGGCCCGCGGCGATGTCGGCCACGAACTGCTGCGGCGTCTTGCCGGCCTTCTCGGCCGCGATCATGATCGGCGCGCCGTGCGCGTCGTCGGCGCCCACGAAGTTCACCTCGGCCCCGTTCATTCGCTGGAACCGCACCCAGATGTCGGCCTGGATGTACTCCATGATGTGGCCGATGTGGAAGTTGCCGTTGGCGTACGGCAGGGCGGTGGTGACGAAGAGCTTGCGCGGTGCGGGCATCGGGGGAGGCGCTGGATAGGCTGAGAGGGCGACGGCAGGCGCGCCGCGGGGAGGCCGACATTTTAGGTGGGGGCCGACGTGCGCACCGTCGTGGGGCGATGGTCCAGGTGGGCGGCCCGGGATTTGACGGCTGCCTGAAAGGTCCGCGGCGTATGCTGCGGGCCTCGTTCCCAGCCTCATTCCAGAGAGAACCGCAGATGACCACCCGCATCCCTGCCACCCTGATCCCCGGCGACGGCATCGGCCCCGAGATCATGGACGCCACCCTGGCCGCGCTCGACGCCCTGGGCGCGCCCTTCGAGTGGGATTCCCAGATCGCCGGCCTCGGCGGCGTGAAGGCCGCCGGCGACCCGCTGCCCAAGGCCACGCTCGATTCGATCCGCAAGACGCGCCTGGCGCTCAAGGGCCCGCTGGAGACGCCCTCGGGAGGCGGCTACCGCAGCTCCAACGTGCGCCTGCGCGAGGAGTTCCAGCTCTTCGCCAACGTGCGCCCGGCGCGCACCATCATTCCCGGCGGCCGCTTCGACAACATCGACCTGCTGGTGGTGCGCGAGAACCTCGAGGGCCTGTACATCGGCCACGAGCACTACGTGCGCATCGACGGCGACCCGCACGCCGTGGCCATGGCCACCGGCATCAACACCCGCCAGGGCTGCCACCGCATCCTCGACTACGCCTTCCAGGCCGCCATCTCGCAGGGCCGCAAGAAGGTCACGGTGGTGCACAAGGCGAACATCATGAAGGCGCTCACGGGCATCTTCCTGGAGACGGCCGAGCAGCTCTACGCCGAGAAGTACCAGGGCAAGTTCCAGTTCGAGACCATGATCGTCGACGCCTGCGCGATGAAGCTGGTGCTCAACCCCTGGCAGTTCGACACCGTGGTCACGACCAACCTGTTCGGCGACATCCTGTCCGACCTGGTGGCCGGCCTGGTGGGCGGCCTGGGCATGGCGCCGGGCGCCAACATAGGCGCGGACGCGGCCATCTTCGAGGCCGTGCATGGCTCGGCGCCCGACATCGCGGGCAAGGGCATCGCCAACCCGATCGCGCTGATGCTGGCCGCGGCGCAGATGCTCGACCACGTGCAGCGCACCGACCTCGCGCAGCGCCTGCGCACCGGCATCGACCAGACGCTGAACGTCGACAAGGTGCGCACCGGCGACCTGGGCGGCACGGCCAACACGGCGGCCTTCACGCAGGCGCTGGTCGCTCGGCTGAAGGGCTGACGGCGTTGAGCGAGACGCCCGACGCAACGGCGCCCGCGGCCGCATCCGGCCCGGGCTGGACGCTCGATGCCGCCGAGACGCGCGTGCTCGGCGTGCTGATCGAAAAACAGCGCACGGTGCCCGACACCTATCCGCTGACGCTCAACAGCCTGGTGGCCGGCTGCAACCAGAAGACCAGCCGCCACCCGGTGCTCGAGCTGTCCGACGCGCAGGTGCAGGCCGCGCTCGAGGGGCTGCGCGCCCACGCGCTGGTGACCGAGTCGAGCGGCGGCCGCGCGATGCGTTACGGCCACAACGCCGACCGCGTGCTCAAGCTGCCTTCGCAATCGGTCATCCTGCTGGCGGTGCTGATGCTGCGCGGCCCGCAGACCGCGGGCGAGCTGCGCATCGCCAGCGACCGCATGCACAACTTCGCCGACATCTCCTCGGTGGAGGCCTTCCTCGACGAGCTGGCCGAGCGGCCGGCCGGCGCCCTGGTGGCCAAGCTGCCGCGGCTGCCCGGCGCGCGCGAGAGCCGCTGGATGCACCTGCTGGCCGGCCCGCCGTCCGAGGAACTGCTCGCCGCGGCGCCTGCCGCCACCGCGCGCCCCGAGCCCGCCGGCAGTGCGCTGCAGGAGCGGGTCACGCAGCTCGAAGCCGAGGTGGCCACGCTGCGCGCCACGCTCGAACGGGTGTGTACCGAACTGGGCATCGCGCCTGTCGATCCCGCATAGGCGCGACGGCCGAACGTGCTAGCGCGGCCGGCGCATTGGCAGCCGGGCGCCGCGGTGGCCCAATCCCGGCCATGACCAAGCCCGCTGCCGTCTGTTTCTCGCTCGCCTGCGGCCATGCCGCCGAGGTGCCGACCGCCACCTGTTCGCGCTGCGGCAAGCCCATGCGCTCGGCCCGCCAGGTGGCCGTGCTCGGCGCGATCAGCCTCGTCATCGGGCTGCTGCTGGCTGTGGGCATGGCAGTGATCGCCTGGCGGCTCGCGCCCGGCATGCTGAACCCCGGCGTGCCCGACGCGGACGGCAGCCGCTTCACCGGCACCGCGGCGCAGGGCCGGCAGGCGCTGGTGCTCTTCGCATGCGTGGCGGCGGTCGGCGTCTTCAGCGCGCTCGGCGGGGGCTGGCAGCTGGCCACCGGCCGCCGCAGCCGGGCGCTGCTGGTGCTGATGCTGCTGGCGTTGGCGGTGCTGGCGTTGAACGTGTGGTGGACGTTGAAGCTCTTCCCGTCCTGAAGGGTTGCGCGATCGGCGGTAGATTCGGCCGATGAGTTCGACCCCTCCCGCATCGCCCACCCTCGCCGACTGGCGCCAGCCGCCCCACCAACGCCTCGCCTTCCGGCAGGTGCCGGCGATCCTGTCCACCGCCGTGGTGGCGCACGACCCGGCGCAGGCCGCGCCGCTGCCCGAGGCGCCCATCGACTGGTCGGCCTTCCGCGTCGATGCGCGCGGCACGCCGCTGGACCTGGAGACCTTTCTGCGCCGCACCCACAGCGACGGCCTGCTCGTGCTGCGGCACGGGCGCGTCGTGGGCGAGTGGTGGGACGAAGGCATGACGCCCTCGACCGTGCACATCCTGATGTCGGCCACCAAGTCCGCGGTCGGCCTGCTGTGCGGCGTGCTGGCCGGCGAGGGCCGGCTCGACATGGAGGCGCCGGCCACGCTGTACGTGCCCGAAGCGGCCCATACCGGCTACGCGGGCGCCACCGTGCGCCAGCTGCTCGACATGCGCGCCGATGCGCGGCTGGACACCGAGGACCTGCGCCGCTATGCCGCCGCCACCGGCTGGGACCCGGTGCCCGAGGGCACGCCGCGCGAGGGGCTGCACCGCTTCCTGGCCGGCCTGCCGGCGCGCGAGCCGGCGCACGGCGGGCCCTTTCGCTACGTGTCGGCCAACACCGACCTGCTGGGCTGGGTGCTGGAGCGTGCGGGCGGCGCGCCGCTGGCCGACTTGCTGTCGGATCGGCTCTGGCGCCCGCTCGGCGCCGAGCACGATGCGGCCCTGACGCTCGACTGGGAAGGCGCACCGCGCGCCACCGGCGGCCTGTGCAGCACCTTGCACGACTTCGCGCGCATCGGGCAGCTGATGCTCGACGGCGGCCGTCGTGGCGGCACGCAGGTCGTGCCCGAGGAATGGATCGCCGACATCGCCGTCGAGGGCGACCGCGAGGCCTGGGCCGCGGGCGAATTCGCCCAGGCCTTCGGCCGCCTGCCCATGCACTACCGCAGCGGCTGGTACGTGCTCGACGGCGAGCAGCCGCTGGTCTTCGCCATGGGCATCCACGGCCAGCACGTGTTCGTGGATGCGGCGCGCGACCTGGTCATCGCCAAGCTCTCGGCCTACCCGCAGGCGCTGGACGGCGACGCCACGGCGCTCACGCTGCGGGCGGTGCAGGCGATGCGCCGCTTCGTGGAGGCGGGTTAGTCGCGCAGCGGACCGGCGTCCGGCACTGCCTGCGCTACCGTGCCGCCTGCTTCCAACACGCAAGGAGACGATTCATGAGCACCCCCGCCGCCCTGGCCACCTGGCACCGCCTGGTGCGCGAACGCGACATGGCCGGCCTCGACACGCTGCTGGCGGACGAGGCCGTGTTCCATTCGCCCGTCGTCCACACGCCGCAGGTGGGCACGCGCATCACGGCCGCGTACCTGCGCGCCGCCTTCGACGTGTTCTTCAACGACAGCTTCCGCTACGTGCGCGAGACGGTCGCCGAGGACCACGCGGTGCTCGAGTTCGAGGTCGTCATCGACGGCATCAGCGTCAACGGCATCGACATGATCACGTGGAACGCCGAGGGCCGCGTCACTGCCTTCAAGGTCATGATCCGCCCGCTCAAGGCGATCCAGTTGATCCACCAGAAGATGGCCGCGATGCTCGAGGCGCAGGCGGCCAGGGCCGCCAAGAAGGCCTGAAAAAGAGAAAGTGCAATCGGCCTGCAGCCCTCGCCAGCCGGGCGTTGCGGCCGAATTCGTCACGTTCGTGACGATCGGGCGGCCGGCGCCTCGTCCCAGCCGAAGAAGCGCCGCACCGCCTCGCGCCGGGCCAGCGTGTCGGCCCGCCCCAGCGCCATCAGCTCGCGCGTGAAGCCGGTGTCGAACAGCAGGTAGCTGGCCAGCGCCGACGACTGGGCGGCCTTCGCGCCGTCGCCGTTGGCGGGGCCGCGGTGGCCGAAGGCGCGCCGCACCACGCCGGGCAGGGCGTTCACATGCCGCGCGGCGATCACGTCGATGCGCTCCGACGGCGCGATCACCAGCAGCTCGACGGGCCGCAGGTGCGTGTCGCGGCGCGCCTCGGGCGGAATCAGCGCCAGCGTCTGGTTGATGCGCTGCAGGCGTTCCACGTCCACCGCCAGCGCGTCGAGGAAGATGCTCGACATCGCATGCCCCGCGATCTGCGCCAGCGTGGGATAGCCGGCCAGCGTGTTGGGCCCGTGCGAGGCCTGCGGCTCGTGCAGCCGGCCCGCGCCCACCACCAGCACGCGCCGCGCGCCCAGGTGGATCGCCGCCGCGATGGGCGCCGACTGGCGCATCGACCCGTCGCCGAAATACTCCGTGTGGCCCGCATGCGCGATGGCCGTGGCCGGGAAGACGAAGGGAATGGCCGAGGACGCGAGCAGGTGCGCATGCGTGATCGGCCCCGGCACCGCCTGCCGCTGCGAGCGCACCCAGGGCTGCATCGGCACGGCCGACTGGTAGAAGGTGAAGTGTTCGCCCGAGCTGTAGCTCGAGGCCGTGACGGCCAGCGCGCGCAGGTGGCCGTCCTGCATCAGGCGCGGCAGGCGGTCGAGCGGCACCAGCTGCTGCAGCAGGTCCGCCAGCGGCGTGTTGTCGAGCAGCGAGCGCGGCTGCTCGCGCCGCCAGCGCGCCAGCAGCCGCGCCAGCCCGTAGAGCATGCGCCAGCGGCCCGCCACGTCGAGCAGGTGCAGGCCGTCGGCACGGTACACCTGCTCGGGCCGGAACTGCTGCCACACGTCGGCGATATGGCGCACCGCGTGGTCGAAGTCCGCCGCGCCGCAGGCCAGCGCCGCCGCATTGATGGCGCCGGCCGAGGTGCCGGTGATGATGGGAAAAGGGTTGCCGGCCTGCTGCCGCCCGGCCTCGCGCCGCAGGTCGGCCAGCGCCTCCAGCACGCCCACCTGGTAGGCGGCGCGGGCACCGCCGCCGGTGAGCAGCAGCCCCGCGGGCGAAGCGGCATCGGGCGCGTGGGAGGGGCTTGCGGAGGCGGGCGGATGCGGCATGGAGGCAGCCCGTAGACTACGCGCCACTTCGGAGCTTTCCCCATGGCAGTTACCCCAGAGGTCCTTCAGAACGCGCTCCAGGCCGTCGTGGACCCGAACACCGGCAAGCCCCTCGCGGCCGGCAAATCCCTCCAGAACCTGCAGATCGACGGCGCGGACGTCGCCTTCGACATCGAACTCGGCTACCCCGCGAAGAGCCAGCATGCCGCCCTGCGCAAGGCGCTGGTCGAGGCCGCGCGCACCGTGCCGGGCGTGGGCAACGTCTCGGTGAACTTCAAGCTGAACGTCGTGAGCCACTCCGTGCAGCGCGGCGTGCAGCTGATGCCCAACGTGAAGAACATCGTCGCCGTCGCCTCGGGCAAGGGCGGCGTGGGCAAGAGCACCACTGCCGCCAACCTGGCGCTGGCGCTCGCGGCCGAAGGCGCCACGGTGGGTCTGCTCGATGCCGACATCTACGGCCCCAGCCAGTCGCTGATGATGGGCCTGCAGGGCCGCAAGCCCGAGAGCACCGACGGCAAGAGCATGGAGCCGATCGTCAACCACGGCGTGCAGGTCATGTCGATCGGCTTCCTCGTCGATGCCGACCAGGCCATGATCTGGCGCGGCCCCATGGCCACGCAGGCGCTGGAGCAGATGCTGCGCCAGACCAACTGGAAGGACCTGGACTACCTCGTCGTCGACATGCCGCCCGGCACCGGCGACATCCAGCTCACGCTGAGTCAGCGCGTGCCGATCACCGGCGCGGTGATCGTCACCACGCCGCAGGACATTGCGCTGCTCGACGCCCGCAAGGGCATCAAGATGTTCGAGAAGGTGGGCGTGCCCATCCTCGGCATCGTCGAGAACATGGCGGTGCACGTGTGCACGAACTGCGGCCACGTCGAGCACATCTTCGGCGCCGAGGGCGGCAAGAAGATGGCCGCCGAGTACGGCATGCCCTACCTGGGCGCGCTGCCCCTGGCGCTGGCCATCCGCGAGCAGGCCGACAGCGGTACGCCCACGGTGGTGGCGGCGCCCGAGAGCGAGGCGGCAGGCCTGTACCGCGAAGTGGCGCGCCAGGTGGCGGTGAGCGTGGCGCAGAAGGCCAAGGACTTCAGCGCCAAGTTCCCGACCATTACCGTCAGCAAGACCACCTGACACTGCCACTGTTCGCATGAACCTGCTTGCCTCGCTGCGCTACCTGGCCGCGCTGAGCGAGCACCGCCACTTCGGCCGCGCGGCCGCGGCCTGCCACATCACGCAGCCCGCGTTGTCGAACGCGCTGCGGGCGCTGGAAGAGGAATTCGGCGTCGTCATCGTGCGCCGGGGCCGCAGCTTCGCCGGCCTCACGCCGGAAGGCGAGACCGTGCTGGCCAGTGCGCACCGCATGCTGCACGAGCACGAGCGGCTGCAGCAGCAGCTGCGCAGCGAAGTCGACCATCCGCGCGGCCACCTGCGCATGGCGGCCGTGCCCACGGCCATGCCGCTGCTCACGCGCTTTGCCGCCCGGCTGCGCGCGCGGCACCCGGGCATCGTGCCCACGGTGCTGTCGATGAGCTCGGTGGAACTGGAGGCGGGCCTCGATGCGCTCGCGCTGGACCTGGCGCTCGGCTACATCGAACGCATGGACGCGCGCGGCAAGAAGGGCCAGGCAGCGCGGCTGCAGGCCTGGCCGCAGACGGTGGAGCACTACTTTCTGTTGCGGCGACGGAAGGGGCCGGGCAAGGGCAAGGCTGGCGACGGCCTGCGCCTTGCCGCGCCCATCGGCTGGGCCGAGGCGGCGACGCTGCCGCTGGTGCTGCTCACGCCCGAGATGCACAACCGCGCCATCGTCGACGCGGCCTTCGCCACCGCCGGCGCCGGGCGCGTGCGGCCCGCCATCGAGACCAACTCGGTGCTCACCCTCGCGCTGGCGGTGCAGGACGGCGAGGTCTGCGCCATCCTGCCCGGCGCCATGGTCGATACCGTGCGCCGCCATGCCGACCTGGAGGCCCTGCCGCTGGTCGGCCCCGAGGTGCGCACGCCGCTGGGCTTCATGGCGCCCGCGGCGGTGCGGCCGTCGCGCACGCTGGAGGCGGCGCTGGCGCTGGTGCAGGATTCCGACTGGCGTGCCGAGGTGGAGGCCCACAGCGGTACCTTGCGCACCGAGGGCTGAGGGCGCGGGGGTCGAGCCGCCCTTGATCTCGCGCGCTAGAAGCTCCAGCGAGCCGACATCCGCACGCTCCGTGGCTCCATCGGATGCACATGGCGGTCGTTGATGCCCGACCTACATGCGCCGCTGACCACCTCGCGTGCCGAGCACGAGGCATACCAGTACTCGATGTCGTTGCCCTTCTTGCCGGTCAGATTGAACATCTGCAACCCGAGCGTCAGTCGCCGGTTGACCGCATAGGTCGCGCCGAAGTTCAACACCGTCAGCGAGCGTGAGCGCACGGTGTCCAGCGTGTCCAGTGCGCGCGGGCCCATGTAGCGCAGCCGCAAGGAACTGGTCCATGGACCGTGCTGCCACACCACACCGGCCGCGATCACGCGCTCGACCGCGTTGTCGATGTAGTTGCCTTCGCCATCGGGTGCCAGGCCGCGGAACCGGGCGCGCGACAGGGCCGCATCGGCTTCGAGGCGCCAGTTCGGATCGACCTGCCAGCGCAACGTGGCCTCGATGCCCCGTCGCTTGCTCGCGCGCCCGGGCTCCGTCGTGCCGGCATCGCCGACGTACACCAGTTCGGAATCGAGCTGCAGTTGCCACAGTGCGGCGGTCACGGTGAGTCCGTCCCACGGCTGGTAGCGCCAGCCGACTTCAGCGCCCTTGCCCTTGACCAGCGCAGGCACGCGCTGCGCGGCGTCGCCGCTCTGCGGATCAACCGCGATGGTCGCGCCGCGCACGTCGTTGCTGTGGAAGCCGACGCCGGCGTTGAGGTACAGCTCGTGCGCGGGCCCCACGGTCCAGGCCAGACCGGCCTTGGGGCTGAGCTGCGAATCGTGGCCGCGTCCGCTGTTGGCGGCGCCGAACACCGGCTCACGGCCCTGCACCTCGTAGCGCAGCCAGTCGCCGCGCAGTCCCACATAGCCGCGGAAGCTGTCCGTGAAATTGACAAGCTGCTGACCGTACACAGAAACGAGATCCTGCGACACCTGGTCGTCACGCACCGTGCCGATGCGCCCGCGGACCACGGTCGGGTACAGGCCCACTTCGCCGATGCGGTCGCCACGCCACTGGGCGCCGAAGCTCAGGATGCCGTCCAGGCCGCCGAGCTTCACGGGGCGCATGTGCGAACCCTGCGCGCCGAACACGCGGCGCCGGTCGGTCTGCTCGAATTGGTCGCCCAGCTCGGGGTTGTTCAGGAAGTAGGTGAAATCCGAGAACAGGTCGAAGCGGTAGTCGATCGCATAGGCGCTGAACTTCGTCTCGCCCTCCGGTCCCTTGTCGAACCACTGGCCCGACAGCGAAAGCCTGCGCGTGCGGCCACCATCGGTGGGGTTCAAGCTGCCGAAGCGCGAGAGCTCGCCGCTGTCGATCAGCCGCTCTGGCACCTGATCGGTCGAGTTCCAGCGGCTCTGGTAGGCCATGCCGGTGAGGCTGAAGCCACGAGAGGGCGTGCCTTGTGAATAGCGCAGCACTGCATTGGCCTTGCGCAACCGCTCGGGCACGTCCCAAGGGCCGTTGTTGCCTTCGAGCTCGATGGCGCCGAGCCAGGTCTGGTCTTGCACCGTGCGCGAGCCGGCCGCGAGAACGCGGCGGAAATTGTGCGAGCCCAGCGTCACTTCGGCGAAGGGGTTGTCGAGCGCGCTCACATAGTCGAGCGACGCGCTGCCCGCGAGCGAGAAGTCGCCGCTGTCGGCGAAGTACGGCCCCTTGCGATAGCGCACCCCGGAGACCAGCTCCGGGATGAGGAAGTTGAGGTCGGCGAAGCCCTGTCCGTGGCCGTGCGTCGGCATGTTGACGGGCATGCCGTCGACAGTGACGGCGAAGTCGGTGCCGTGGTCGAGGTTGAACCCTCGAAGGAAATACTGGTTGGCCTTGCCGTCGCCCGAGTGCTGCGTGGCGACGACGCCCGGCACGGCCTCGACGATGTCACCGGGCCGAAGCTTGGGGCGGGACTGGAAGGACGCTTTCTCGGCCGCGCCTTCGCTGGCGCTGTCGGCGGAGCCGATCGTCGCGTCGCGCGGTCCCTGGACCTGCACCTGCGGCAGGTGCGTCTGTGGCGTCGCGCTTGCCGGTGCCTGTGCCGGCGCCAGCCCGGCGAAGCCCGCCAGGGTCGCGCAGCAGGCCACGCCGGACGCACGTTTCCATCTCTTCATCTTCTCGTTGCCTGCGTATGAATATTCGTGAATTGTTCATACATTTCGATGAAGCGGGATACGCCATTTGGCCCCGGTGAGGCGAGGTGGGCCGTCGGGACGCTCCTTCCGGTCCCTAGTTCAGAGGCCTGTAATGCGTGTGCGGCGCGCCGCCGTGCGTGTGTCGATGGCCGTGCGCATCCAGCGGCACGAGGTGGATGTTGCCGTGGCGCACGCCGCGCAGCGCGACCAGTTGCTGCGCACAGGCCTGCACTGCCGCGGTGGGGCCTCGCAGAACCACGGTTTCGAGGCAGTGGTCGTGGTCCAGGTGCGTGTGCAGGCTGGTGATGACCAGGTCGTGGTGGTCGTGCTGCAGGCCCAGCACGCGCGAGGTCACCGTCTGTTCGTGGTGGTCGTAGACGTAGCTCACGCTTGCCACGCACCAGGTCTCCAGGGGCGCCTTCTTTCCTCCTCGACCGGCGCCCGGGTCGGCCTGCCCCAGGGTATCGCTTCCCAACCTCGAACGGATGAGGTCGCGAACGGCCTCCGATCGGTTCACGTACCCCTTGTCGGCGATCAGGCGGTCGAATTGATCGGCGAGTGCGTCGTCCAGCGAAATGGTGAAGCGTTGCATGGCTCGATTGTGCGATGGCTGCCGCACGCGGCAACGTGAGGTCCGGCTTGAAACTTGAACGACCGCGATCGAGCACGCGACTGCCCGGGTCCACGACTCGCGCTTATGCTGTACCCATGGGTCTGTGGGATGCGCTGCGTGCGCTGTGGGCGTTCTTCGTGCTGATCGGCCACTTCTTCCTGTGGCTGTTCAACCTCGGGCGCTAGGCGCCGGCGCCGCACGGCCGGCGCCGCCTCATTGCCTTCGTGAATGGGGCGATGCGTCGAATCCATTTGACCGTGGCGCGCCGGCCGGCCCACACTGCTCCGATGTCCGAACAGAAGATCGCGTTCTACAACGGCCCTGCGGGCGGATGGGGCGCCCTGCGCAGCGTGACGAACGCGCTGCTCAAGCAGGACATCCCGGTCAAGGGCGCGAAGACATTGCTTTCGGCCAACCAGCCCGGCGGCTTCGATTGCCCCGGCTGTGCCTGGCCCGACCGCAACCACCACTCCAGCTTCGAGTTCTGCGAGAACGGTGCCAAGGCGGTGGCGGCCGAGGCCACGGCCCGGCGCGCGGGCCCCGAGCTGTTCGCCAGGCACACGGTGGCCGAGCTGATGCAGCAGAGCGACTTCTGGCTCGAGGACCAGGGCCGCCTGACGCACCCCATGGTCTACGACGCGGCCACCGACCGCTACGTGCCCATCGACTGGGACGAGGCCTTCGCGCTCGTCGCGCGGCACCTCAACGCGCTGCCCGACCCGAACCAGGCGATCTTCTACACCTCGGGGCGGGCGAGCAACGAGGCGGCGTTTCTCTACCAGCTCTTCGTGCGCGAGTACGGCACCAACAATTTCCCCGACTGCTCGAACATGTGCCACGAGCCCAGCGGCTCGGCCATGAAGCCGCAGATCGGCGTGGGCAAGGGCACGGTGACGCTGCAGGACTTCGAGCTCGCCGACGCGATCTTCATCTTCGGCCAGAACCCGGGCACCAACCATCCGCGCATGCTGGGCGAGCTGCGTGCGGCCCACAAGCGCGGCGCGCGCATCGTGAGCTTCAATCCGCTGCGCGAGCGGGGGCTCGAGCGCTTCCAGGACCCGCAGAACAAGCTGGAGATGGCCACGCTGGGCGCGACGCCCATCAGCACGCACTACTTCCAGCTGCGCATCGGAGGCGACCTGGCGGCCATCAAGGGCGTGATGAAGCACGTGCTCGAGCAGGAAGACGCGCGCGGCGGCGTGCTCGACCACGCCTTCATCGCCGAACACACCACGGGCTTCGAGGCGCTCGCCGCCGACCTGCGTGCCGAAGCGTGGCCGCTGCTCGAAGCCGAGTCGGGCCTGACCGAGGCGCAGATGCGCGCCGCGGGCGATGTCTACATCGGCGCGAAGAGCGTCATCGTCTGCTGGGGCATGGGCATCACGCAGCACCGCGATTCGGTGGCGACCATCCAGCTGCTGGTCGACCTGCTGATGCTGCGCGGCAACCTGGGCCGCCCGGGCGCTGGCGCCTGCCCGGTGCGCGGCCACAGCAACGTGCAGGGCGACCGCACCATGGGCATCTGGGAGAAGCCGCCGGCCGCGCTGCTGGACCGGCTGCAGCAGGTCTTCGGCTTCGCGCCGCCGCGCGACCATGGCGTCGACACGGTGGAGGCGATCCGACTCATGCAGTCGGGCGGCGGCAAGGTCTTCTTCGCGCTGGGCGGCAACTTCGCCGCCGCCACGCCCGACACCTTCGCCACCTGGGACGCGCTGCGCCGCTGCGAGCTCACGGTGCACGTGGCCACCAAGCTCAACCGCAGCCACCTCGTGCACGGCCGAGAGGCGCTGATCCTGCCCTGCCTGGGCCGCACCGAGATCGACATGCAGGCTGGCGGCCCGCAGGGCGTGACGGTCGAGGACTCGATGAGCATGGTGCACCTGTCGGCCGGCATCAATCCGCCCGCGTCGGAGCACCTGCTGAGCGAGCCCGCGATCGTCGCGCGGCTCGCAGCGGCAACGCTCGGCGACAACGAGCCCCCACGCTCCCCCGTTTCGTGCGGTCCGCTGCCCCCCGAGGGGGGCGCCTTTCGCCTCGGGGCGGCCCGGCGGCGAAACAGCCGCACGCCCTGGCTCTGGCTGGTGGAGGACTACGCGCGCATCCGCGACCTGATCGAGAAAGTCTTCGACGACTTCGCGGGCTTCAACGCCCGCGTGGCGGCGCCGGGCGGCTTTCGCCTGCGCAACACGGCCAGCGAGCGCGTGTGGGCCACCGCCTCGGGCAAGGCGGCCTTCGTGCCGCACGCGGTGCCGCGCGACACGCCCTCGCACCGCGCGCGCCAGCGGGTGCGCGACACGCTCGTCTTCACGCTGCTCACCACGCGTTCGCACGACCAGTACAACACCACCATCTACGGCATGGACGACCGCTACCGCGGCGTCTTCGGCCAGCGCCGCGTGGTGTTCATCCACCCCGAGGACATCCGCGCGCTGGGCCTGCGGGACGGCGATTGGGTGGACCTGAAGACCGTGTGGGACGACGGCCAGCAACGTCGTGCCGACGGGTTCAAGCTGGTGGCCTACGACATACCGCGCGGCAATTTGGCGGCCTACTACCCGGAGACCAACCCGCTGGTGCCGCTGTCGGCCACGGCGATCGTGGCGGGCACGCCGACCTCGAAGGCCATTCCGGTGGTGCTGGTGCCGCATGCGTCCGCTGCTGAGCAAGCGCCGGCGGCCGAGTCCGCCGCGGCCTGAAGGGCGCGCTCGCCGTCGCGATGGACGAGCTCAGCGCCGCGATCCTGCAGGCCCTGGCGGAAGCGCCCGGGCCGGACGGCATGTCGCTGCCGCGCCTGGGCAAGCGCCTGGGGCAGGGCGCGAGCGTGCTGCTCCGGCACCTGGCGCTGATGGGCGACGCATCGGTCGGCGGCGTGGCCGGCCCCGGCTGGGTGCGCGTGGTGCGCGAAGACGATCGCTGGGTCGTGCACCTGACCGACGCCGGCCGTCAGGCGGCGCGGGCGGTCTGAGGCCTTCGCGCCACTCGCCCGGCGGCCTGGGCGGATCCAGGCTAAAAATGCCTCCAGTGTCCGCCAGACCTGCGCCAGCAGCTATCGATTTCGTAGCAAACGGCGCTTCTTTCCGACAGCCGCTGTCTGCGTCGGCCGTCCGCCCGTAATCGGCGCACACCCGAACATGCGATCGGGCGCCGTCGCGCCCGGGAGATTTCGAATGACCCTCGCGTCCCGGATCGGCCATCGCGCCATGAAGCCCTTCGCCAAGGCCCTGCCGCCCCTGGGCGAGACCGAGCGCGCGGCGCTGGAGGCCGGCACCGTCGGCTTCGAAGGCCAGCTCTTCGCCGGGCGGCCCGACTTCGACGCGCTCGTGCGCATGGGACCCAACCGGCTCACGCCCGCGGAGCAGTCCTTCCTCGACCACGAGGTGCGGCAGCTGTGCCGCATGCTCGACGACCACGCCATCGACGAGGCGCAGGACCTGCCGGCCGAGGTCTGGCAGTTCCTGCGCGAGAAGCGCTTCTTCGGGATGATCATCCCGCAGGCCTTCGGCGGCCTGGGCTTCAGCCACCACGCGCATGCCACGGTGGTGGCGCGCATCGCCACCGTCAACGTGGCCACCGCGGTGACGGTCATGGTGCCCAACTCGCTCGGCCCGGCCGAGCTGCTGCTGCGCTACGGCACCGAGGCCCAGCAGCAGCACTATTTGCCGCGCCTGGCCGACGGGCGCGAGTTGCCGTGCTTCGGGCTCACCTCGCCCTACGCGGGCTCCGATGCGGCGGCGATCCCGGACCGCGGCGTCCTGGTGGAGCGTGAGTTCGAGGGCCGCATGACGCGCGGCTTCCTGGTCGACTTCGACAAGCGCTACATCACGCTCGCGCCGGTCGCCACCGTGGTGGGCCTGGCCTTCCATGCGCACGACCCGTCGCAGGCCGAATGGGCGCGCGACCTGGGCATCACCTGCGCGCTGATCCCCGTGCCGCAGGCCGGCATGGAGATCGGCCGGCGCCACCGGCCGATGGACTCGGCCTTCATGAACGGCCCGATCCGTGGTGAGCAGGTGTTCGTGCCCATGGACTGGGTCATCGGCGGCGAGGCGCAGGTGGGCCAGGGCTGGCGCATGCTGATGGAATGCCTGGCGGCGGGCCGCGCGATCTCGCTGCCGGCCCTGGGCTCGGCGATGCAGCAGACCGCGCTCTTCGTGGCCAACGGCTACGGGCAGGTGCGCGAGCAGTTCGGCCTGCCGATCGGCCGCTTCGACGCGGTGGCCGGTCTGGTGGCCGGCATGGCGGCCGAGCTCTACGCCACCGATGCGGCGCGGCGCTACACGGCGGCCGCGCTCGATGCGGGCGAGCGGCCGTCGGTGGCCAGCGCCATCCTCAAGGTGCAGCTCACCGAGGCCGGCCGCCGCGCCGTCAACCACGGCATGGACATCCTGGGCGGCAAGGGCATCATCGCCGGGCCGTCGAACCTGCTGGGCATCGCCTACCGGCAGGCGCCCATCGCGATCACCGTGGAAGGCGCCAACCTGCTGACGCGGGCGCTGATCGTGTTCGGCCAGGGGGCCGTGCGCTGCCACCCGCACGTGCAGGCCGAGATGGCGGCCGTGCAGGCCCGCGACGAGGAAGCGCTGGGCCGTGCGCTGCTGGCGCACGGGCGACACGTGCTGCGCAACTTCTTCGCCGGCCTGTTCGGCGTCGGCGTGCGCGGCAACCCGCCCGAGGCGCTCGCGCGCGAGGCGCGCCTGATCGCGCGCATGAGCGCCAAGTACGCCTTCACCGCCGACCTGGCCATGGGGCTGCTGGGCGGCAAGCTCAAGCGCATGGAGCTGCTGTCGGCGCGCCTGGGCGACGTGCTGGCCCACCTGTACCTGGCCAGCGCCTGCGTGTGGCGCTTCCAGGTGATGGACCAGGCCTCGCCCACGATGCTGCCCGTGGCCCGTGCCGCCATCCGCCTGCAGCTCGACGCGGCGGCGGGCATCCTGCGCGAGCTGTACGCCAACCTGCCCACGCCCGGCCGGCGCGCCCTGGGCGCTCTGGTCATGGCCGGCACCGGCCGCCTGGCGCCGATGCGCGACGTGCCGCTGCTGCAGCTGGCCGAGCAACTGCGCACCGAGCCGGCCCTGGTCGCGGCCCTGGTGCCCGACCTGGCCCGTCCCGCCGCCGGCGGCCTGCGCGACCTGATGGAAGCGCTTGAATTGGCGCAGCGCCTGGGCCCGGAAACGGCGACGCTCAACCGCGCCCTGCGCCGCACCCGTTCGCTGGACGAGGCCGCCCGCTTGGCCCGCGACCCGGCGCTGGCGCGTGCCTACCTGGAAGCGGCCGACCGCGTGATCCAGGTCGACGACGTGCCCGGCCCGGCCAGCCGCCGCCAGTCGCAGCCGGCCAACGAGGCGCCGGCCGGCTTCACTTTGGAGCGAGCGAGCGCAGGGCCTGCGCCGTCGGCGCATCCGCCGGAAAGAAGGACTCCACGGCCAGTTCCTGCAAGGTGACGTCGACCGGCGTGCCGAAGATGGTGGTGGTGCTGATGAAGCTCAGCAGGCCGGCGTCGGTGCGCAGCCGGAAGGGCACCACCACGCTCGAGAGTTCGCCGCCGCCTGCCGCGGCCTCGGTGCCGGGGTCGGCCACCGGGTAGGCGGCCAGCTCGTCGTGCAGGGCCTGCAGTTGCGCGTCGCCCGTGGCGGCGACCTGCTGCTGCAGCCGCTCCAGCAGGTGCGAACGCCACTGCGCCAGGTTGGCGATGCGCGGCGCCAGGCCCTCGGGGTGCAGGCTCAGGCGCAGCACGTTGATCGGGCCTTCGAGCAGCTGCGGCGCTGCGCCCGCCATCAGCAGTGGCACCAGCGCGTTGTGCGCCACCAGCTGCCAATGGCGGTCGACGGCGAGGGCCGGGTAGGGCTCGTGGCCCTTGAGCACCAGCTGCACGGCCTCGCGCGCCGCCGCCATCGAGGGGTCGTCCAGCGAGCGCTGCCGGTACATCGGCGCGTAGCCGGCCGCCACCAGCAGCGCATTGCGTTCGCGCAGCGGCACGGCCAGGCGCTCGGCCAGGCGCAGCACCATCTCGCGGCTAGGGGCGGCGCGGCCGGTTTCCACATAGCTCAGGTGGCGGGTGGAGATCTCGGCTTCCTGCGCCAAGTCGAGCTGGCTCATGCGGCGGTGCTGGCGCCAGTGGCGCAGGTGCAGGCCGAAGGGGTCGCGGGCGCCGGGGCGGCCGGCGTGGGCATGGGCGGTCGTCATGCGGCGGATTCTGGCGCGGCCCGCCGCCGCGCGGCCATGACCTGCGAGGTCATCGACCGTGGATGGGCCGGGCGGAATCATTGCGTCCAACGCCGAGGGAGTCGCCCGAGGCGGAGCCACCCAACGCAAGGAGCCAGCCATGTCCTCGATCTTCGCTTCGCCTCGTTTCCTGTCCCGCGTGATGTGGGCCGACGCTGCGTCCTGCGCCGCCACCGGCGCGCTGCAGGTCGGCCTCACCGATGCGCTGGCGCGCCTGACCGGGCTGCCGGCCGGGCTGCTGCTGGGCACGGGCGTGTTCCTGCTCGGCTACGGCGCGCTGGCCGCCGCCATGGCGATGCGCGCGACGCCGCCCCGCACGCTGATCGGCCTGGTCGTGGTCGGCAACTTCGGCTGGGCCGCGGCCTGCGCCGCGCTGCTGGCGAGCGGCGTCTTCCCCGTCACCCCGCTGGGCATGGCCTGGGTCATCGCGCAGGCCGCCACGGTGGTGCTGCTGGCCGAGGCGCAGTGGATGGGCCTGCGCGCCACGCGGGCCGGCCGCGCCCGCGCCGCGCTCGCCTGAGACACAAGGAAAAGGGGCTGCAGCGCCCGCGGGGCGGGCGCGAGCAGCTATCAAATCAGGAGCAATGCCAAGCCGCCACGCCCCGAATGGACGGGGGCTTGGCCGACCACGCCGGTCACTGAAGCCTGCTATCTTTGTGGAGAACCACGAACCACAAGGAGTGCCCCCATGGCCGTTGCCGCCAAACATGCCTTCGCCCCCGCCCTCAAGACCTTCAAGACCGCTTCGGGCAAGGCGGGCCGCTACTGGTCGCTGAAGGAACTGGCGAAGCAGTACCCCAACGTGAACAAGCTGCCGGTGTCGATCCGCATTGTGCTGGAGTCGGTGCTGCGCAACTGCGACGGGCAGAAGGTGGCACCGGAACACGTGGAGCAGCTGGCCAACTGGGCGCCCAACGCCGAGCGCACCGAGGAGATCCCCTTCGTCGTCACCCGCGTCGTGCTGCAGGACTTCACCGGCGTGCCGCTGCTGGCCGACCTGGCCGCCATGCGCAGCGTGGCCGCGCGCCAGGGCCAGGCGCCCAAGGCGATCGAGCCGCTGGTGCCGGTCGACCTGGTGGTCGACCACTCCGTGATGGTCGACCACTACGGCACGCCCAAGGCGCTGGACCTGAACATGAAGCTGGAGTTCTCGCGCAACAACGAGCGCTACCAGTTCATGAAGTGGGGCATGCAGGCCTTCGACACCTTCCGCGTCGTGCCGCCGGGCTTCGGCATCGTGCACCAGGTCAACCTCGAGTACCTGGCGCGCGGCGTGTACAAGGCCGCCGACGACAACGCCGACGTGCCCACCTGGTACCCCGACTCGCTGGTGGGCACCGACAGCCACACCACCATGATCAACGGCGTGGGCGTCGTCGGCTGGGGCGTGGGCGGCATCGAGGCCGAGGCCGCCATGCTCGGCCAGCCGGTGTACTTCCTCACGCCCGACGTGGTGGGCTTCGAGCTCACCGGCAAGCTGCGCGAAGGCGTGACGGCGACCGACCTGGTGCTGTACGTCACGGCCATCCTGCGCGGCGAGAAGGTGGTGGGCAAGTTCGTCGAGTTCTACGGCCCGGGCGCCGCGTCCATCCCCGTGCCCGACCGCGCCACCATCGGCAACATGGCGCCCGAGTACGGCGCCACCATGGGCTTCTTCCCGGTCGACGAGAAGACCATCGACTACTTCCGCGGCACCGGCCGCACCGAGGCCGAGATCGAGCGCTTCGAGGCCTACTACAAGGCGCAGGGCCTGTTCGGCATGCCGGCCGTGGGCGAACTGCACTACACCAAGATCGTCAAGCTCGACCTGTCCACCGTCACGCCCAGCCTGGCCGGCCCCAAGCGTCCGCAGGACCGCATCAACCTGGGCGACCTGGCCACGCGCTTCTCGGAGCTGTACAGCAAGCCGGTGGAAGCCAACGGCTTCAACCAGCCGGCCGACAAGCTGAGCAAGCGCTATGCGCTCAGCCCGTCCCGGAAGGAGCACGAGCCCGAGGCGCCGCCCACGCGCGCCGGCGCCCCGCGCGACGTGGTCGAGATGACGGCCAACCGCCCGACGCAGGCGGCCGCCCACGTGACGGCGCCGCGCGCGCCGGCCGGCGGCGTCACCATCGGCAACGGCGACGTGCTCATCGCCGCCATCACCTCGTGCACCAACACGTCCAACCCCAGCGTGCTGCTGGCCGCGGGCCTGCTGGCCAAGAAGGCGGTGGAGGCGGGCCTCACGGTCAAGCCGCACGTCAAGACCTCGCTGGCCCCCGGCTCGCGCATCGTCACCGAATACCTCGAGAAGACGGGCCTGCTGCCCTACCTGGAGAAGCTCGGCTTCTACCTGGCCGGGTATGGCTGCACCACCTGCATCGGCAATGCCGGCGACCTGGCGCCCGAGATCAACGAGGTCATCACCAAGAACGACCTCGTGGCCGCGGCCGTGCTGTCGGGCAACCGCAACTTCGAGGCGCGCATCCACCCGAACCTGAAGGCCAACTTCCTCGCGTCGCCGCCGCTGGTGGTGGCCTTTGCCATCGCGGGCAACGTCACCGTCGACCTGATGACGCAGCCGGTGGGCAAGGGCACGGGTGGCAAGGACGTGTACCTGGGCGACATCTGGCCCAGCGCGCAGGAGATCGACTCGCTGCTGCAGTACGCGATGAACGCCAAGGCCTTCCGCCAGAACTACGAACAGATCGCCGACAACCCCGGCAAGCTGTGGAGCGCCATTCGCGGCGTGACGGGCGACGTCTACAACTGGCCCACCTCGACCTACATCGCCGAGCCTCCCTTCTTCGAGGGCTTCAAGATGAAGCCGCACGCGGCCACCCCGGGCTTCACCGGCGCGCGCGTGATGGCCCTGTTCGGCGACTCGATCACCACCGACCACATCTCGCCGGCCGGTGCCATCAAGGAGAGCTCGCCCGCCGGCCAGTGGCTCAAGGCGCACGGCGTGCGCAAGGAAGACTTCAACAGCTACGGCTCGCGCCGTGGCAACCACGAAGTCATGATGCGCGGCACCTTTGCCAACGTGCGCATCAAGAACCTGATGATCCCGCCCGGCCCCGACGGCTCGCGCGAGGAGGGCGGCGTGACGCGCTTCCAGCCCGGCAACGAGAAGATGTTCATCTACGACGCCGCGATGAAGTACATCGAGCAGGAGGTGCCCACCGTCATCTTCGCCGGCGAGGAATACGGCACCGGCTCGAGCCGCGACTGGGCGGCCAAGGGCACGCAGCTGCTGGGCATCAAGGCCGTGGTGGCGCGCAGTTTCGAGCGCATCCACCGCGCCAACCTGGTCGGCATGGGCGTGCTGCCCCTGCAGTTCCGCGGCGCCGATTCATGGCAGAGCCTGGGCCTGACCGGCGACGAGAAGATCGACGTCGTCATCCAGGGCGAACTCAAGCCCCAGATGGACGACGTGAAGCTGGTCGTGCACCGGCCCGACGGCAGCCACCAGGAAGTGACCGTGCGCCTGCGCATCGATACCCCGATCGAAGTCGAGTACTACAAGCACGGGGGCATCCTGCCGTTCGTGTTGAGGCAGTTGTTGGCGGGGTGAGGGTGCCGCCTGTACGATGAGGAGCCCGCCTTGGCGGGCTTTTTCTTTTTGGCGGGAAGGTCTGTGAAGCGGGGGGAGCCGACCTTCGAGCCATGGGCGCGACCGGCCGCCGTCGGCCGAGGCTGTGTGGAAACGTCGGCGATGCATCCAGTATGCCGAAGCATCGCGGCTGCAGAGCTCTGACGGCGTGTCAAGCGTTCCGACGGTCTTGTTTCGTGTGTGTGAGGGTTTTGCAGGCATTCGATGCGCTGCACAAGAGCTGA
>NZ_QPIB01000012.1:0-325331 GCF_003671765.1 Xenophilus sp. E41
TTCGTCGTACTTCTTGGCCTCACCGCCGAACTTGGCCGACAGCACCGTGGCGATCGCCGCCGTCAGCGTCGTCTTGCCATGGTCCACGTGACCGATCGTGCCCACGTTCACGTGCGGCTTGGTGCGCTCGAACTTGCCTTTTGCCATTTTTTCGACTCCGAAAAATAACTGGATCACACGACAAGGAGGGCAGCGGTGCTGCGCTCTCCCTGAATCACTGGTGCCCTTGGCGGGAATCGGACCCGCGACCTCTCCCTTACCAAGGGAGTGCTCTACCACTGAGCCACAAGGGCGACACGAAAACCATTGCCTGGACCATCGACAACGGACTTGCCTGGAGCGGGAGACGGGAATCGAACCCGCGTCATCAGCTTGGAAGGCTGGGGTTCTACCATTGAACTACTCCCGCATCGTGACGCCCCGGCACGTGCCGGACCGTCGCGTGCGCTCGTTTTTCAAAGCGCCTGACAAATCCATTCAATCGCTGGTGGAGAGGGCTGGATTCGAACCAGCGTACTCGTAAGAGGGCAGATTTACAGTCTGCTGCCATTAACCACTCGGCCACCTCTCCGGCGAACCTCGAACTATAGCACGAGTGGAACGCCTCGTCACTGGCCCGCGCACCGATGCGATGCAAAGTCGCCAATGCGGTCTCCGGCCCCCGGGCAACCCTTTCCATCCAAGGGTTAACCCGCAGATCAATGCTGCAGTGCACAATTACCCGGATGAAACCGATTTCCTTGCCTCTTCCTGCGCCGGCCCAGCGCACCCGCCGCCGGGTGAACCTCGCCCTGCAGGGCGGCGGCTCGCACGGTGCCTTCACCTGGGGAGTGCTGGACGCCCTCCTCGAAGACGGCCGCCTCGACTTCGAGGGCATCAGCGGCGCCAGCGCCGGCGCGGTCAACGCAGTGGCGCTGGCCCATGGCTTCGCGACCGCGCGCGCCGCCGGTGGCGATCGGGCCGCGGCTCAGGCGGCGGCGCGCGCGACGCTGGAGCGCGTCTGGCGCCGCGTCGCAGGCGCCGGGGCGCCGGGCGCGATCGCCCAGCAGTTCGCGCGCCTGCTCTTCGGTGACGGCTCGGCCCTGCGCTCGACGCTGGGCATGGACCCCTGGGCCTCGCCGTACCACTTCAACCCGCTCGACATCAACCCGCTGCGCCAGTTGCTGGACCAGGAGATCGACTTCGACGCCCTGGCCGAACTGGAGGCGCCCCGCGTCTTCGTCTCGGCCACGCAGGTGCGCACCGGCCGTGCCGAGATCTTCCATGGCGAGCGGCTGACGCTCGCGGCCGTGATGGCCTCGGCCTGCCTGCCCACGATGTTCCAGGCGGTGGACATCGACGGCGAGCCCTACTGGGATGGCGGCTACTCGGCCAACCCCGCCCTGCTGCCGCTGATCGACCGCTGCGAGAGCGCCGACATCGTGCTGGTGCAGCTCAACCCGCTGGCGCGCGTGGAGACGCCGCGCACGCCTTTCGAGATCGAGCAGCGCATGACCGAGCTGGCCTTCAACGCCAGCCTGCTGTCGCAAATGCGCAGCATCGACTTCATCAACCAGCTGCTGGCCGACGGCCGGCTGCAGGAGGGCAGCCAGTACCGCAAGCTGCTGCTGCACCGCATCGACGTCGACAGCGCCAGTCACGCACCGCTGTCGGCGGCCAGCAAGATGTCGGCCGACATCCGCATGATCGAGGCCCTGTTCGAAAGCGGCCGCGCCGCCGCCGGCGACTGGCTGGCGCAGAACTTCGACGCCCTGGGCCGCCACAGCACGATCGACATCCAGCAGGACTACGTGGCCGGAAGCGTCACCACGCCACTGTCCCCGCCGGTGAGCGACAAGCCGTCGAAGCGGGCGTAGGACCCGCGCACCGCTGTCGACCCGGGCAGCGACCGAATCCGTCAGGCCGCCGGGTCGGACGGCGCCAGCGCCTGCTGCGCCTCGCGCCACGCGCGCGCCTGCCCGAAATGCCCGCAGCCGATGAAAGGCACCGGCGGCTTCAGCGCCGACAGCGGCGAGGGATGGTTCGACATCAGCAGCTTGTGGCGCTTGGCGTCGATGAAGCCGCGCTTGCTCTGCGCATGCGCGCCCCAGAGCATGAAGACCACCGGCCGCGGGCCCTGGGCCACATGGCGGATCACCGCGTCGGTCAGCACCTCCCAGCCCTTGCCGGAATGGCTGGCCGCCTGGCCCTCCTCCACGGTGAGGCAGGTGTTGAGCAGCAGCACGCCGTTCTTCGCCCACTTCACCAGGCTGCCGCCCGGTTCGGGAAAGGTGGGCGGCGGCGTGCCCAGATCGCGCGCCAGCTCCTTGAAGATGTTGCGCAACGACGGCGGCAGCGCCACGCCCGGCGCCACCGAGAAGGCCAGCCCCTCGGCCTGGCCGCGGCCGTGGTACGGGTCCTGTCCGAGGATCACGACGCGCACCGCCTCGGGCGGCGTCAGTTCCAGCGCCCGCAGCGGCTGCGGCGGGAAGATGCTGGCGCCGGCCGCCAGCCGATCGCCCAGGAAACCGAGCAGCTTCTGCCCCACCGCCGAGCCGAAGAAGTCGTCGACCAGCGGCCGCCAGCCGGGCGCTACGGGCCAGTCGGCCGGGTCGGCGGACTGCAATTGGGTGACGCGAATTTCAGGCATGAAATCGGCCTCCGGCGCCCACCCCATCTGCGCAGGCAGCTACCAAATCCATAGCGCCGCCCTTCTTCAGGCGAAGAGCTTCGCCAAGGCCTCGCCCGGTTCAGGCGCCCGCATGAAGCTTTCGCCCACCAGGAAGGCGTCGACGCCGGCGTCGCGCAGCGTCTTCACGTCCACGCGCGTGGCGATGCCCGATTCGGTCACCAGCAGCCGGTCGGGTGGCACGGCCGCCTTCAGGTCGATCGTGGTCTGGATCGAGACCTCGAAGTTGCGCAGGTTGCGGTTGTTGACGCCGACCAGCGGCGTCTTGAGCTTCAGCGCGCGCTCCATCTCGGCGGCGTCGTGCACCTCCACCAGCACCGCCATGCCCAGGCCCATCGCGATGGCCTCGAAGTCCTTCATCTGCGCGTCGTCCAGGCAGGCGGCGATGAGCAGCACGCAGTCCGCGCCGATCGCGCGCGACTCGTAGATCTGCCAGGCGTCGACCATGAAGTCCTTGCGCAGCACCGGCAGCTCGCACGAGGCGCGCGCCTGCTTGAGGTAGTCGACGCTGCCCTGGAAGAACTGCCGGTCGGTCAGCACCGACAGGCAGGCCGCGCTGATGCCGCCATCGCCCTCGGCATAGCTCTGTGCCAGGTCGGCCGGGATGAACTCGCCCTCGCGGATCACGCCCTTGCTGGGGCTGGCCTTCTTGATCTCGGCGATCACGGCGGCCTGGCCGGCGCCGATCTTGGCGCGCATCGCGCCCACGAAGTCGCGTGTCAGCACACGGCTCTCGGCGTCGAAGCGGATCGCCTCCAGCGAAGTGCGCTTCTTCGCCGCGGCCACTTCCTCGTGCTTGACGGCAACGATCTTGTTCAGGATGTCGGACATGGGTCGATTCTCCGTGCGCCGCTCAGGCCGCGGTGGTCGCGGCCACCAGCTGCCCCAGCTTGGCCTTGGCCGCGCCCGAGTCGATGGCCTCGCGCGCCTTCTCGATGCCGATGCCGATCGAGTCGGCCACATTGGCCGCGTACAGCGTCGCACCGGCGTTGAGCAGCACGATGTCGCGCGGCGCGCCGGGCTCGCCGTCGAGCACGCCGACCAGCATCGCCTTCGACTGCTCGGGCGTCTCCACGCGCAGGCTGCGGTTGCTCACCATCTGCAGGCCGAAGTCCTCGGGATGGATCTCGTACTCGCGGATCTCGCCGTTCTTCAACTCACCGACCAGCGTGGCCGCGCCGAGCGAGACCTCGTCCATGCCGTCGCGGCCATAGACCACGACCGCATGCTCGGCGCCCAGGCGCTGCAGCGCGCGCACCTGGATGCCGACCAGGTCGGGGTGGAACACGCCCATCAGGATGTTGGGCGCATCGGCCGGGTTGGTGAGCGGCCCGAGGATGTTGAAGAAGGTCTTGACGCCCATCTCCTTGCGCACCGGCGCCACGTTCTTCATGGCCGGGTGGTGGTTGGGCGCGAACATGAAGCCGATGCCCACGCGCGCGATGGTGTCGGCGATCTGCTCGGGCGTGCGCTGCAGGCTCACGCCCAGGGCCTCGAGCACGTCCGCGCTGCCCGACTTGCTCGACACGCTGCGCCCGCCGTGCTTGGCGACGCGCGCGCCGGCCGCGGCGGCCACGAACATCGAGCAGGTGCTGATGTTGAAGGTGTGCGAGCCGTCGCCGCCCGTGCCCACCACGTCGACCAGGTGCGTCTTGTCGGCCACGTGCACGCGGGCGGAGAGTTCGCGCATCACCTGCGCGGCGGCGGTGATCTCGCCGATGGTCTCCTTCTTCACGCGCAGGCCGGTCGTGATGGCGGCCACCATGAGCGGCGAGATCTCGCCCTTCATGATCAGCCGCATCAGATGCAGCATCTCGTCGTGGAAGATCTCGCGGTGCTCGATGGTGCGCTGGAGCGCTTCCTGGGGGGTGATCATGGGTCTCTCTCCTTGAATCTGATGTGGGGCCCGCCGCTCAGCGCACCGCAGGACTGTCGGTGAAGGCCAGGCGCACGCCGAAGGCGATGAACACGGCGCCCGCGACGCGCTCCATGACCTGCATGCCGCGCCGCATGAAGCCCGCGCGCCGGGCCGCCCACGCCGCGGCCAGCGCCCAGCCGGCACACACGGCGAGGCCGTTGAAGGTGAACAGCAGCCCCAGTGCCAGGAACACGGCCCACGCGTGCGGCGTGCCGGCCACGATGAACTGCGGCACGAAGGCGAGGAAGAACAGCGCCACCTTGGGGTTCAGCACGTTGGTGAGGAAGCCGCGGCGGAACACGACGGCCGCCGGCGATTCAACGCCGGATGGGCCTGCAGCGCCCGCCGCATCTGCGGAAGCAGCTATCAAATCAGGCGCATCGGTCGGCTTGCGGGCGAACAGCATCGTGATGCCCACGTAGACCAGGTAGGCCGCGCCCACCCACTTGAGGACGGAAAAGGCCGTGGCCGATGCCGCGACCAGCGCGCTCACGCCGACGGCCGCCGCCACCACGTGCACGCAGCAGCCCGCCGCGATGCCCAGCGCCGCGACCAGGCCGCGCCGCGCGCCGCCGCGCAGCGCGTGGCTCACGATGAAGAACACGTCCGGCCCCGGCGTCAGGTTGAGCAGCAGGCCGGCGCCGATGAAGAGCAGCAGGTGCTGGGCGTCGGGCATGGCGCTGTCCTGCGGCGCTCAGGGCTGGGCGAAGAACGCGCGCACGGCGGCGACGGCTCGGTCCACGCCCGCGGCATCGACGTCCAGGTGCGTGACGAAGCGCAGGCGGTACAGGCCGGTGGCCAGCACGCCCTGCGTCTTCAGGTGCTCGATCAGGCCGGTGCCGCGCGCAGCGGCGTCGCCTTCGAGGTCGACGAAGACGATGTTGCTCTGCGGCGCTTCCACGCGCAGGCCCGGGATGGCGGCCAGCCCCTCGGCCAGCCGGCTCGCGAGCGCATGGTCCTCGGCCAGGCGCTCGACGTGGTGGTCCAGCGCATGCAGCGCGGCGGCCGCCAGCAGGCCGGCCTGGCGCATGCCGCCGCCGGCCATCTTGCGGATGCGGTGTGCGCGCGCGATGAACTCGCGGCTGCCCACCAGCGCCGAGCCCACTGGTGCGCCCAAGCCCTTGCTGAAGCAGACGGAGACACTGTCGAAGTGGCTGGCGATCTCGCGCGCACGCGTGTACGGATCTGCGCCGCCCGAGGCCACCGCCGCATTGAACAGCCGCGCGCCGTCCAGGTGCGTCGCCAGGCCGTGCCTGCGCGCGAGCGCCGTCGCGTCGCGCAGGTAATCCATGGGCAGCACCTTGCCGCCCAGCGTGTTCTCCAGCGCCAGCAGGCGGGTGCGCGCGAAGTGCGCGTCGTCGGGCTTGATGGCCGCTTCGATCTGCGCCAGGGGCAGCGTGCCGTCGGGCGCGTGGTCCAGCGGCTGCGGCTGCACGCTGCCGAAGACCGCCGCGCCGCCGCCTTCCCAGCGGTAGCAGTGCTGCTGCTGGCCAACGATGTACTCGTCGCCGCGGCCGCAGTGCGCCAGGATGCCGCACAGGTTGCTCTGGGTGCCGGTGGGCACGAAGAGCGCGGCCTCGAAGCCGAGCAGTGCGGCGATGCGCTCCTGCAGCGCGTTGACCGTCGGGTCGGCGCCGAAGACGTCGTCGCCCAGCGGCGCGGCCAGCATGGCGGCGCGCATCGCGGGCGTGGGCTGCGTCACGGTGTCGCTGCGCAGGTCGATCGGGGTTTCATGCATCAAATCGACCTCCAGCGTGCATCCAGTGGGCGCAAGCAGCTGCAAAATTCATAGCAAATAACAAGCTCAATCCCAGGCGCCCGAGGAACTGGCTTTGCCAGGCCTCTGGGTGCGCCCCCTTCCCGCGAAGCGAGAGAAGGGGGAGCCGCGAAGCGGCATGGGGGATGTTTCATTGCAGGAAATTCCTGAGCATGGCATGGCCGTGCTCGGTCAGGATCGATTCGGGGTGGAACTGCACGCCCTCGACGCGCACCTCCTGCGCGAAGCCGGTGTGGCGCACGCCCATGATCTCGCCGTCGTCGGTCCAGGCCGTGAGCGCGAGTTCCTTCGGGCAGGTGGCGCGCTCGATGGCCAGCGAGTGGTAGCGGTTGACGGTGAAGCGCTCGGGCAGACCCGCGAACACCCCCTCGCGCGTGGTCGTGATCTCGCTGACCTTGCCGTGCATGAGCTGCTGTGCCCGCACGATGGTGCCGCCGAAGGCCGCGCCGATGGCCTGGTGCCCCAGGCACACGCCCAGGATCGGCAGCTTGCCCGCGAAGGCGCGGATCGCCGGCACCGACACGCCCGCCTCGGCCGGCGAGCAGGGCCCGGGCGACACCACCAGCCGCGTCACGCCGGCATCGATGCGCGCCCCGATGTCCTCCAGCGTGAGCTCGTCATTGCGCACCGTCTCCACCTCGGCCCCCAGCTCGCCCAGGTATTGGACGATGTTGAAGGTGAAGGAGTCGTAGTTGTCGATCATGAGGACCTTGGTCATTTCTGAGCTCCTGGGATCGGACATCCGTACGCGAAGGGCGCGAAGGTTTCGCGAAGGACGCGAAAGGAATACAGAAAGGATCTCATGCCTTGTTCACCATTCTGTGGATGCCTTTCACGACGGGGAAGGCATGAAAGTTGATCAGCAGGCCAACCCGCATGTTCGCCAGACGCAGATACGACAGCAGTTGCGCGCGGTGGACGTCCGAAAGTGCTTCGGCCACCTTCAGTTCGACGATCAGCGACTCCTCGACGACGAAGTCCGCGCGGTAGGCCACGCCCACGTTGCGCCCTTTGTAGAACGCCGAGATCGGCACCTCCCGCTCGAACCGAAGCCCACGTTCGCCCAACTCGATGGCAAGCGCCGCCGCGTACGCGCTCTCCAGAAGCCCCGTGCCCAACACGCGCTGAACCTCCACCGCCGCACCGATCACGTCGTGCGAGAAGTCCCCATCGAAATTTTGGTCTTCCTTTAGCGTCCTTCGCGAAACCTTCGCGTCCTTCGCGTACGGTTGTCCGGATTCGAGCTCGCTCATTCCAGCCCCTCCTCTACCAACTCGGCCGCCCGTAGCAGCGCGCGCGCCTTGGCTTCGGTTTCCTTCCATTCCATCTCGGGCACCGAATCGGCCACCACGCCCGCCGCGGCCTGCACGTGCAGCATCTGGTCCTTGACGATGCCGGTGCGGATGGCGATGGCGACGTCCATGTCGCCGGCATAGCTGATGTAGCCGCAGGCGCCGCCGTACAGGCCGCGCTTGGTGGGCTCCAGCTGGTCGATGAGTTCCATCGCGTGCACCTTCGGCGCGCCCGTCAGCGTGCCGGCCGGGAAGGTGGCCTTGAGCACGTCGATGGCGGTCATGCCGTCCTTCAGGATGCCCTCGACGTTGCTCACGATGTGCATCACGTGGCTGTAGCGCTCCACCGCGAAGGCCTCGGTCACCTTCACGGTGCCGATCTTGGCGATGCGGCCGATGTCGTTGCGCGCCAGGTCGATCAGCATCACGTGCTCGGCGCGCTCCTTGGGGTCGTTCACCAGCTCGACCTCGGCCGCCTTGTCCAGCTCGATCGAGGCGCCGCGCGGCCGCGTGCCGGCCAGCGGGCGAATGGTGATCTTCTGTTCGCCCTCGGGGGTGTGTTCCTGCCGCACCAGGATCTCCGGCGACGCGCCGACGACATGGTGGTCACCCATGTCGTAGTAGTACATGTACGGCGACGGGTTGAGCGAGCGCAAGGCGCGGTACAGCGACAGCGGCGACTCGGTGTAGCGCTTGCTGATGCGCTGACCCACCTGCACCTGCATGAAGTCGCCGGCGGCGATCAGCTCCTTGGCGCGCTCGACGGCCGCCAGGTAGTCGGCCTTCGCGAAAGGCCGCTCGGGTGGGTGCGCCTGCGTGGGCTTCACGACCGGCGCGCTCACCGAGTACCTCAGCTTGTCCTTGAGTTCACGCAGCCGGCGCTTCGCGTTCGGGTACGCCTCGGGCTGCTTCGGGTCGGCGTACACGATGAGGTACAGCTTGCCCGAGAGGTTGTCGATGACCGCCAGTTCCTCGCACTGCAGCAGCAGGATGTCGGGGCAGCCCAGGGTGTCGGGCGGGCAGCTGGCCTCGAGCTTCTTCTCGATGTAGCGCACCGCGTCGTAGCCGAAGTAGCCGGCCAGCCCGCCGCAGAAGCGCGGCAACCCGGGCGACAGGGCCACCTTGAAGCGCCGCTGGTAGGCCTCGATGAAGTCAAGCGGGTTGCCCTCGGCCGTCTCGACGACCTGGCCGTCGGTCACGACCTCGGTGCGCGCCTCGGCACCGAAGCCGCGGGCGCGCAGCAGCGTGCGCGCCGGCAGGCCGATGAAGGAGTAACGGCCGAAACGCTCGCCGCCGACGACCGATTCCAGCAGGAAGGAATGCCTGCCGCCGCCCTGGGTGTGCGCCAGCTTGAGGTAGAGGGACAGGGGCGTCTCGAGGTCGGCGAAGGCCTCGAGCATCAGCGGAATGCGGTTGTAGCCCTGGGCGCTGAGGCTCTTGAATTCGAGTTCGGTGATCACGGCATCTCCATGGGCCGGCGCCGCTGGGTGTTCGGGCGCAGGCGTTCATTCACGGGCGGTTCGCGGCGGCGGCGAACCTCGGGTGCACGGCGAGGGGCCGTGCCATCAGTCAGCGCACGGCAGAAGCCGTGCTTCAGGCAATCAGAGTCGCTGGCGTACGCCAGGGCCAGGCTCCCCGGCTCCCGCGACCTGTCTGGATGACGTGATGAACAAACATGGAACGGCGAGTGTAGCCCAGCGCGTCGCCCGTTCGCCAGGCACGCCGCTCGGGATTTGCCCCCAGCAGCCCGGTCAGCGTGGCTCGGCACAATCCGCGCCACCACAAATCACACCTTCATCCGGAGCTCTCCCATGGCATACCTGCGGTCCATTCGTGTCGCCCTGGGCGGCCTCCTCCTCCTGAGCGGCCTGGCCGCCGCGGCGGCGAGCGTCGACGTCGCGGGCGTCAAGTACGACGACGCCCTCGACCTGCGCGGGCAGAAGCTCGAACTCAACGGCGCGGGCGTGCGCTACAAGGCCGTCTTCAAGGTCTATGCCGCCGGGCTCTACCTCGGCAAGAAGGTGTCGACCGTCGAGGAGGTGCTGGCCCAACCCGGCCCCAAGCGCATCTCGATCACGATGCTGCGCGACATCGACGCCAACGAGCTCGGCAAGCTCTTCACCAAGGGCGTGGAGGAGAACTCGCCGCGCGGCGAGCTGGCGCAGCTGATCCCCGGCCTCGTGCGCATGGGCCAGATGTTCGCGGACCAGAAGCAGCTCAAGACCGGCGACACCTTCTACGTCGACTGGCTGCCCGGTGCCGGCAGCCAGGTGGTGGTCAAAGGCGTGCCGCAGGGCGAGCCGATCAGGGAACCGGCCTTCTTCAATGCGCTGCTGCGCATCTGGCTGGGGCCGGCGCCGGCCGACTGGAAGCTCAAGGACGCGCTGCTGGGCAAGAGCTAGGGCGCCGGCCTCAGGACAGCAGGTCGCTGATGGCGTCGACGAAGCCGTCGGCGTCCACGCCGCGCACCGGCTCGCCGTGGTTGTAGCCGTAGGTGACCAGCACCACGGGGCAGCCTGCCGCACGCGCCGCGCGCGCGTCGTTGCTCGAGTCGCCGATCATCAACGTGCGCGCGGGCACGGTGCCCAGCGCCTCGCAGGTCTTGAGCAAGGGCAGTGGATCGGGCTTCTTGCGCTCGAAATCGTCGCCGCCGAAGACGTGGTCGAAGTAGCCCGCCAGGCCCTTGGCCTCCAGCAGCGGCCGGGCGAAGTCACGCGGCTTGTTGGTCAGGCAGGCCAGCCGCAGGCCGCGCGCCGACAGGCCCTGCAGGCCTTCGGCCACGCCGGCATAGAGCAGCGAATGCCGGCCGTTGATGGCGAGGTAGTGGTGCTGGTAGCGCGTCCAGGCGCGGTCGTACAGCGCGTCGTCGGGCGGTGCCTGCACATGCTGCAGCACGGCGCGGATCAGGTGTTCGGACCCCTTGCCGACGCGCGTCTCGACCACCGAGGGCGTGACCTGCGGCAGGCCCAGGTCGTCCAGCATGCCATTGAGCGCGGCGACGAAGTCGCCCAGGGTATCGACCATGGTGCCGTCGAGGTCGACGATGGCGGCATCGAAGGCGTCGAGGCCCGGATGCGTGGGGGCGGAGGAAGTCATGCCGCGATTCTCGCGCGGCGGCAGGCCCTCTCAGGCTTCGGTGAGCGACTGCGCGGCGACCACCGCCTCGGTGCGGTTGCGCACGTTGAGCGCGCGGAAGATGGCCGCGAGGTGGATCTTCACGGTCCCTTCGCTGATGCCGAGGCTGCGGCCGATGAGCTTGTTGGGCTTGCCCTGCGAAAGCAGTTGCAGCACCTCGACCTGGCGCTCCGTCAGCACCTTGCGCAGGTGCTCCAGGGTGGGCGATCCCATGCCTGCGATGCGGGGGACGGCCCCCTCCGCCGTCGCGGGTACCGCGCTGCCGGCCGCAACGCCGGCCACCACGCCCGGAGGCAGCGCCGACAGCAGCATGGGCGGCACATAGACCCCTCCCGCCAGCACCAGGCGCACGGCCGAGAGCATGACGTCGGGCGAATAGGCCTTGGGAATGAAGCCCAGCACGCCGCGCTCGAGCACGGCGCGCATGATCGCCGGGTCTTCGTAGCCCGAGAGCACGATCACCGGCACGGCCGGATGGCGACGGCGCAGCTCGTCGATGTGGGAATGGCCTTCGGCCCCGGGGATGTTCAGGTCGACCAGCGCCAGATCGACGTCGTCGGCCGCGCCCGCGAACAGCTCGTCCACGCTCATCGCGAGAACGAATTCGATGTCGCTCTGCAGTTCGGAGAGCTTGGTCTTGACTGCCTCGATGACGAGCCGGTGGTCATCGGCGATCAGGATTTTCATGGCTGGATGGGCGTGGGCACGCGCGCTGACTGGCGTTGACGATAACGGCGAACGCGCCTCGCAGCAAGGCAGCGGCGCTGCACGAACGGCATAGCTCCCCCGCGGTATGGCGCGCCCGCGCACCGGCTTCAAGAATGACCTCCACTTGATTTGGGGGTGGACATGGTCGGGAGCCGACGGGGTGGGTGCGCGCACGGATCGCCCGGCAGCGCCCCGGCCGCCCGCTAGGGCCGGGTCGTCATGCCGCGGCTCTTCGACTTCTACGCGCCCGTCTTCACCTTCGGGTTGGCGCTGGACGCCCCCGCGACGGCGCACGCGGCGCCGCTCACCGGCGGCGAGGCACAGCAACGTGCGCGCCGGCTGCTCGATCGGGCGCGCAGCAATGCGCTGGGCGCCGGCAAGCCGCTGCGCCACGTCGAGTCCGCCGGCTTCGCGCTCGTGGCCTGGTTCGACGAGCTGATGGCGCGCCATGCGCGCTGGGCCGACAGCGCGGCGCCGCTGCAGATGCAGCTCTTCAACTCGACCAATGCACAAACGGAGTTCTTCCATCACCTCTCGGCCCTCAAGGGCGAGGACGCCGAGCTGCGCGAGATCTACTGGTACGCCCTGGCCCTGGGCTTCAAGGGACAGTATTACTTCGAACGGGAGCACGGCGACGGCGAGATCGCCAAGCTCATCGCCCTGCACGCCGCGCAGTTGCCGCTGGCGCCGATCGATGTGCGGGCCCTGCGCGACGTGCCGCTGGTGCCGCAACAGCCGCCCCCCATCGAGCCCGCCCGCTCCCGCGACCCGCAGCACCGGCAACGCGCGATGCTGCGCACCGCGGCGGCTCTGCTCGCGCTCGTCCCGCTCGGCCTGCTGCTGTCGGCACTGCTGGGTCGGGGCGCCGAAGCGCCGTCGAGCCTGGGCGAGCGTCTCGAAAGCCAGTTCCAGGCGTACGCCTGTGCCGACCTGGCCGCCACCGTCGACGCCCACGGCAACGCGCGTGTGCGCGGCTTCGTCCCGCAGCGCGAGGACATCGATCGCGTGCAACGCGATGTGGGCCGGATGCCGGGCGTCACGACGGCCGACGTGGACCTGCAGATTCGCCCGTGGCCGTACTGCGAAGTCGTGACCATGCTCAAGCCCTACCTGGCGCGCAACCGCCAGGGCCGCGCCGGCCTGCAGGTGGGCACCCCCACTGCGCGCGATGGCCAGCTGCGCGAAGGCGATCCGGTGCGGGTGGCGGTGAAAGCGCCGGCGCACGACGCGCAACTCTGGGTGGACTACTACACCGCCGACGGCGCCGTCCTGCACTTCCGGTCGGAGGGCGCCCAGATGGTCGACACGGCGCCGGGCCAGACGCTCAGCTTCGGCACCGATGTTCCGGCAAGCTGGCTCGTGAGTCCCCCTTTCGGCACGGTGCTGGTGACGGCCGTGGCGGTCCCGCGGGGCCAGCTCGGGGCCGAGCCCGGCCCGCCGCCCTTCGAGCTCGCATCGGCCTACCTGCTGCGCCTGCGCGAGCGCCTGGGCGCGGACCGATCGGGCGAGAAGACCGTCGCCGACTACGTGTTTCTCGAGACCGTGGAGCGCTGACCCGCGATGCGATGGCTCCCGAGCTTCTGGCTGGCCCTGGCCCTTTGTTTCGCCGCCTGGGGACTCTTGTGGTGGACCCTGCTCGGTGCCGGACGGGCCGCACGACGGCGCGCCCTCGAAGCACGCATCCGCCTCTGGGAGCGCACCCATCCGCCGCCCTTGCCCGCGACGCTGGGCGCCCTGCGCAGCGCGGCACGGGAAGCGCGCCGCGCCCTGTGCCGCGCGAGTGACCGGCACTCGCCGCCGCGCCGGCGACCCTGGGTGCTGTTCGCGGGCGACCCGGCGGCCGATCTGCCGGGCCTGCTCGCAGCGGCGCACCCCGCCGGGCCGCTGGCGCCGCCGGATGCGGGGCAAGGCGACATCTTCTGGCGCTGGTGGCTCATGGACTCTGTGGCGGCGATCGAGGTGTGCCCGCCTCCCCTCGCACCGGCCCTGCCCCAGGATTCGTTGTGGCTGCGCGCGCTGCGCGAGCTGGTTCGACTGCGGCCCCGCCTGCCGCTCGACGGCGTCGCCGTGTGCGTGTCGACCGCCGCACTGCAGGCCGATGCGTCCGTGGCACGCCCCACCCTGGAGCTGCTGTGCCGCCGCGTGCAGGACACTGTGCACGGGCTGCGGGTGCACCTGCCGGTGTACGTGATCGTCACCGGCCTGCAGCGCCTGCCAGGCTACGCGACCGTGCGTGCCGCCCTGCCGCCGGAAGTGCTCGCGCGCACGCTCGGCCTGCGCGCGGGCCCCCGGGCACCGGGTCCCGACTCGCCGCCGGCCCTCGACCTGCTGTTCGATCCCTTGATGCTGCGCCTGCAGGCCTTGCGCCTGGGCCTCTTGCCCCAGATGCGCGAGGCATCGGCGCGTGCCGACGTGCACGCCTTCGTCGAAGCGATGCAGGGCCTGGGCCCCGGCCTGAAGCGTCTGTCCGAGCAGATGGCCCAGCTGGAGGACGCGCCTGGTCTGCTGGCGTGGCAGGTGCTGTGTTTCACCGCCTCGGGGCCGGACGGCGCATTCGTCAGCGAACTGTTCGGCCGCTGGATTCCCGAGGACCAGGGACTGGCGAGGCCGCAGCCTTGAGAAGGAGTCGTCCGCGCCGCGGCGCGCTCACTTCGCGGGCGCGGGCGGCGGGGGCGCTGGCTCGAGGCGGATCTGCCGCGCGCCGAACACGACATTGAGTCCGATGGGCTTGCCCGGCTCCACGGCGCGCACCTCGCGCCAGCGCGCACGGTCCAGGTCGCGGTACGCCGCCATGAAGGCCAGGGCCTTGGCATCGGCCGGCAGCGTCATCTCGAGCTTGCGGGTCTCGCCGGGGCGCAACAGCATCTCCTCGCGCTGCACCAGCTCCGCACCGAGCGTGGCCTGGTCCTTCTCGTACAGCGAGAAAAAGTCGGCGCCATCGAAGGGACCAGAGGTCTTGAGTGCGTAGACGCGGACGGTGACCGGCGATGCACGTCCGCGGGCGTCGGGGTTCACATCGGCGGCGCCGACCAGCGAGAGCGCCACCGGCGTCACGACCGGCTTCGGCGGTGCGGCGCATCCGGCGAGCAGGACCGCCGCACCGGCCATCGCCGCACCCATCCACCCCATCAGGGAACGGCGGCCATAGGACGAATGGCAGGTACCGATCTCGCTCATGCTATTTCCTTCGTTGCATTGACCCTGTGGTGGGCATCTTTGATTATCACCAGCGAATTCGAACAGGCAACATGCTCACTCCCGATCTCGTCGACGCATTGCAGGCGCCCATCAGCGAGGCTTCGCCCTGTGGCGACGACCTGGAGTACGACCCGGCTTTCACAGCCGCGGAAACCGCAGCACTGGGCAAGCCCGAACAGCAGTTCGGCGACACCGTGATCCCCGCCGTCGACCCGGACTGGAACCAGGTCGGCGATCTCGCCACGGAGCTGCTGCGCCGTACCAAGGACGTGCGCCCCGCGGTGCTGCTGCTGCGCACCTCCACACGCCGCCAGGGCGTCGCGGGCTTCGGGCTGGGCATGCAGTTGCTCACGGGCCTGCTCGAACGCCACTGGGACGGCATCCATCCCCAGCTCGACGCCGACGACGACAACGACCCGACGATGCGGCTCAACGCCCTGGCGCCGCTGTCGGACGAATCGCTCGTGCCGCGCGACCTCTACGACGCACTGATCGGCAACGCACGCAGCGTCGGCCCGCTGCGCGTGCGCGACGTGGCGGTGGCACGCAACGCACTGGCACCGGTGGGCGATGCAGGCTACTCGCCGGCGCAGGTGCAGGGCGCGCTGGAAGAGATCCTGGCCAGCGACCCCGACACCGCGGCCGCGTTGCGCGCGGTGGCCCCGGCGGTGGCGGGCCTGCAGAACCTGCTGGTGGAACGCAGCGGCCGCTCCGACGCCGTCGACTTCTCGCGTCTGCGCAGCATCGGCCAGGTGCTGCAGCAGGCGGTGCAGGCCGCCACCGGCACCGCCGATCCGCAAGCCGACGGCGCCGTGGAACCCTCGCCGGAGGGCCGCACCGGCCCCGGCGCGGCGCCGGCGATGCGCGGCGAGATCGCGACGCGGCAGGACGCGCTGTTGATGCTCGACCGCGTCATCGACTACCTCAAGCGCGCCGAGCCCGGCAACCCCGCACCGCTGCTGATCGAGCGCGCCAAGAAGCTCATCGGCGTGAGCTTCCTCGACATCATCGCCAACCTCGCTCCCGACGCGATGAACACCATCGAGCACGTCACGGGCGCTCGCGCGGCCTCCGAATCCGATTAGCGCGGCCTCCCGCGCCCCTTTCCCCCTCCACCTTCACCCGTCCGCCAGGAGCCGTCATGTCCAAGAGCAGTCAGAAATTCATCGCCCGGAATCGTGCGCCCCGCGTGCAGATCGAGTACGACGTCGAGTTGTACGGCGCCGAGAAGAAGGTGCAGCTGCCCTTCGTCATGGGCGTGCTGGCCGACCTGTCCGGCAAGCCGGCCGATCCGCTGGCGCCGGTGGCCGACCGCAAGTTCCTCGAGTTCGACGTCGACAACTTCGATGCCCGCATGAAGGCGATGAAGCCGCGCGCGGCCTTCGCGGTCGAGAACACGCTCACCGGCGAAGGCGACCTGAAGGTCGAACTCACCTTCGAGAGCATGGACGACTTCTCGCCCGCCGCCGTGGCGCGCAAGGTGGACTCGCTCAACAAGCTGCTCGAGGCGCGCAACCAGCTGAGCAACCTGGTCACCTACATGGATGGCAAGGGCGGCGCGGAAGAGCTGCTTGCCAAGGTGCTCGACGACCCCGCCCTGCTGCAGTCGCTCGCCGCCGCCAAGAAGCCCGAAGACGGCAGCGCCGCCTGATCACCCGCCACCGAGGAGAGAACACCATGGCAGAAGCACTCCAGCAGAGTCCTCTGAAAGACGTCGAGTACGCCGGCAGCGATTTCGCGTCGCTGCTGCAGAAGGAATTCAAGCCCCGCAGCGACGAGGCCAAGAGCGCCGTCGAACAGGCCGTGCAGACGCTCGCGCAGCAGGCGCTGAGCCAGACACAGCTCATCGGCAAGGACGTCACCAAGTCCATCGGGGCCATGATCGCCGCGATCGACGCCAAGCTCACCGAGCAGATCAACAAGATCATCCACCACCCCGAGTACCAGAAGCTCGAGAGCGCGTGGCGCGGCCTGCACTACATGGTGAACAACACCGAGACGGACGAGCACCTGAAGATCCGGGTGATGGACATCTCCAAGCAGGAACTGGCCAAGAACCTCAAGAAGTTCAAGGGCGCGGCCTGGGACCAGAGCCCGATGTTCAAGAAGATCTACGAGCAGGAATACGGCCAGTTCGGCGGCGAGCCCTTCGGCGCCATCGTCGGCGACTACCACTTCGACCAGAGCCCGCCGGACGTGGAGATGCTGGGCGAGATGGCCAAGATCGCGGCCTCGGCGCACGCGCCCTTCATTACCGGCGCCAGCCCCTCGCTGATGCAGATGGAGAGCTGGCAGGAGCTGGCCAACCCGCGCGACCTCACCAAGATCTTCCTCACGCCCGAGTACGCCGGCTGGCGCTCGCTGCGCGAGTCGGACGACTCCAAGTACCTCGGCCTGTGCATGCCGCGCTTCCTGGCGCGCACGCCCTACGGCGCGAACACCAACCCGGTCGAGGAGTTCGACTTCGAGGAAGACACGGCGGGCGCCGACCACGGCAAGTACGCCTGGGCCAATGCGGCCTACGCGATGGCCACCAACATCAACCGTTCGTACAAGCTCTACGGCTGGGGTTCGCGCATCCGCGGCATCGAGTCGGGCGGCGCGGTGGAGAACCTGCCGCTGCACACCTTCCCGAGCGACGACGGCGGCGTCGACCAGAAGTGCCCGACCGAGATCGCCATCAGCGACCGCCGCGAGGCCGAGCTGTCCAAGGCGGGCCTGCTGTCGCTGATCCATCGCAAGAACTCCGACTTCGCGGCCTTCATCGGCGCCCAGTCGCTGCACAAGCCGGCCGAGTACGACGACCCCGACGCCACGGCCAACGCCAACCTGGCGGCGCGCCTGCCCTATCTGTTCGCCTGCAACCGCTTCGCGCACTACCTCAAGTGCATCGTGCGCGACAAGGTGGGCAGCTTCAAGGAGCGCGCAGAGATGGAGCGCTGGCTCAACAAGTGGATCACCAACTATGTCGACGGCGATCCCGCCAACTCGTCCGAGGAAACCAAGGCACGCAAGCCGCTGGCTGCCGCGGAGGTGGTGGTGGAGGAAGTCGAAGGCAATCCGGGCTACTACACCTCGAAGTTCTTCCTGCGCCCGCACTACCAGCTCGAAGGCCTGACCGTGTCGCTGCGCCTTGTTTCCAAGCTGCCCTCGGCCAAGGGCGGCAAGTAGGTGGCGCGCGGCGCGGCGAGTTTGAATTGCGCCGCCCGCATTCGTTCTATGGACAGCTCACAGCCGAGGCCCTGCGCCTGACAGCCGGGAGCCGAGAGTTTTCAACACCCCACCAGCCTGCCCAGCGGGCTTATTGAAGGAGCACGAAGATGAGTTCAGACTTTTTCGCCAAGCTGACCAACAGCATCGAGGGCGAGTCCAAGAAGAAGGGCCACGAGAAGGAGATCGACATCCTCAGCTGGTCCTGGGGCGTGACCAATGCGTCCGGCTCCGGCGTGGGCGGCGGTGCCGGCCGCGGCAAGGCCACCCCGCACGACCTCAGCTTCACCCACATCTTCGACAAGGCCTCGCCGAACCTGTCCAAGTCGTGCATCAAGGGCTCGCACATCGACGAGCTCAAGCTCACGGGTCGCAAGTCCGGCGACGGCCAGCAGGACTACATCATCATCACGCTGACGACGGCCTTCATCACCAGCGTGTCGGTGGGCGGCTCGGCCAGCGGCGATGTGGTCGAGACCGTGAACTGCTCCTGCAAGAAGGTCAAGATCGAATACAAGACGCAGGACGAAAAGGGCGCCCTGAAGGCCGGCCCCGAGGTCACCTGGACCATCGACGAGGACAACGTCACCTGAGAAGCCGCGGTGCGCGGTGCCCAGCGGCACCGCGCGCCGTCGCTTCAGCACCCCGCCTGGAACAACGCCATGGCTTTCACCATCGAGAACCCTGAAGCCAAGGGCAAGTACTCGATCGACTACACGGTCGGGCACGGCGCCGTGAACCTCCGGGAGGACGTGATGCTCGCGCAGATCTGCCTGAACATCACCTACTTCGAGCGCAAGGACGGCTATGCGGACCGCTACGTGACGTCGCGCGAGCAGAACAAGCTGGAGCCGCTGGTCGAGGACGGCTACTGCGGCCCGCTCACGATCGCCCGCATCTACCAGTTCCAGAACGACCTGGCCAAGAAGGGCGGCGCGATGGGGCCGATCCCGGTCAGCATCGACGGCAAGTTCGACGTGAGCCCGGAGCCCGGCGTCGTCCACATGGGCACGCGCAAGCGCGTCTACAGCTTCGACAACATGCAGTACGTGCTGGCCGAACACGCCGAGGACGACGCCAAGGCCCACTACGACAGCCTGCGGATCACGGCCCCTGCCCCGCTCGCGGGCGCTCTTGCGCACCGGCGGCGCTACGCCAGGCGCTTCAAGTAGGCGGGCTCCGGTGCCTCGGGCCCACCGGCCGCAGCCATGAGCGAGTTCAGACTGCCCCGCGCGCGCGCCGCCGTGCTGCGCGCAGCCGCCGTTGCGCTCGCGCTCGGCGCAGCCGTGGCGCTGCCTTCTCTTGCGGCAGCGCCGGCCGGCAAGGACCACCCGCTGGTCGGCCGCTATGAAGGCGCCGTGCTGGACGGCTACCAGGCCCCGGCATTCGACGAAGTGGGGCTGATCCAGGGGCCGCTGCAGAACTGGGGCGGCGCCAGGCCCGAGCTTCTCAAGCTGGAAGGGAAGGTCTCGCTCTACTACTACCAGCTGCCCGCCGGCCGCTCCACGCTGGAGGTATTGCGCAATTACGAGGCCAGCCTCAAGGCCAGGGGCTTCGAGCTGCTGTTCAGCTGCGGCACGGCCAATGCCTCGTGCTACAGGCCTCGCCCCGGGTCCGTGGACACCACCACGCCCTACGATTTCGCACTCGCGCTGGACGACCCCGAATGGCCGCGCCTGGGCCAGCGCGGCGACTACGTCCGCAACTACTTCGGCGTGAGCGGCCGCTACCTGCTCGCACGGCGCAGCACGCCCGAGGGCACGGTGCACGCCAGCATCGCACTGGCCGAACACAGGCCCGAGGTGGGCAACTACGCCTTCGTGCGGGTGGTCGAGAGCCAGGCGATGGAGACGAACAAGATCGTGTTCGTGGACGCCGGCGCGATGCAGAAGGGTCTGGCCGAGCAAGGGCGCATCAACCTCTACGGCCTGCACTTCGACATCGACAAGGACGTGCTGCGCGCCGAGTCGCAGCCGACGCTGGACGAGATGGCCAAGCTGCTGCGGGCCAATCCGCAGTTGCGGCTGCAGGTCGTCGGCCATACCGACGCCCAGGGCAACGAGGCTCACAACAAGGACCTGTCGCAACGGCGCAGCGTGGCGGTGATCGCGGCGCTGGTGAAGGCCGGCATCGACCCTCGGCGCCTGGGCACGCGCGGCGCCGGCGCGGCGGAACCGATCGCGCCCAACGACTCGGAGGCAGGGCGCGCGAAGAACCGGCGGGTGGAACTGGTCCGCCTTTGAGCCAGGGTCGGCTGCTATTCCTTTCGTAGCTGCTTGCGCCCGCCGGACGGGCGCTGCAGGCACTTTTCATTCCGGATCGGCCGGCCCGGGGTCGGCCATCAGCCGGGTCGACTCCTCGTCCTCGCGCAGCACCCACAGCACCACCGCGGTGTAGTTGTCGTGCCCCGGCTTGGCCTGGGCCTGGATCTGCGCGTCGAGCTCCTCGGTCCACTGCGCCGCCGTGCGCGCGGCATGCAGCGTGTCGACGAGCCACTCGTCGCCCAGCGGCTCCCACACGCCGTCGGAGCACAGCAGCAGCACGTCGCCCACCTCGAGGCGCATGCGGCCGGACACCGTGATGTCGGGCGGCTCCTGCACCGAGCCCAGCGCCGACAGCAGCATGTTGCGCTGGGGGTGCAGCCGGGCGCCCTCGTCGTCGAGCATGCCGCTGGCCACCATCTGCTGCACCAGGCTGTGGTCGGTCGTGCGCGCGACGATGGCGCCGCCGCGGAACAGGTAGGCCCGGCTGTCGCCGGTGTGGGCCCACACCAGCGCGTGCTGTTCCAGGTCCACCGCCGCCAGCACCACGGTCGAGCGCATGCTGGCCAGCTTGCCGCCCTCGGCCTGTCGGGCCACCACGTCCAGGTTGGCCCGGTCGAGCAAGGCGCGCAGGGCGTCCGCGTCCAGGGTGGGGCCGGCCGCGAAGCCGGCCAGGATGCTGCTGCGCGCCGTGGCGGCCGCGACGTCGCCGCCGCCATGGCCGCCGGCACCATCGGCCACCAGGCAGGCGACGAAGTGCCCGTTGTGCCAATGGCCGTGCACGTCCTCGTTGTACTCGCGCCCCCCCTGCTTGGAGAGCGAGACGATCTCGATTTCCACGCCCTGCTCCTTCTCCGCTCAGCGGGACGCCGGCGCGCCGGCATCCTTCAGGCGCGCCATCTGTTCCTCGTAGGCCTCGAGGAAGGCCTTGCCGAAGAGCGTGTGGAAGTCGTCCTCCGCCTCGGCGGCGATGGTGCCGTAGAGCGCCACGAACTGGTCCCACAGCCGGGCCTTGCGCCCCGAGGCGAACAGGCTGTCCAGCGCGGACTTGGCGGCGATCTTCTTCTCCAGCTCGTCGGGGCCGAAGCGCTCGATCAGCTTGGCCAGGGCCGCGCGCATGCCGACCATGACGCCGAACTGGTGCGAGCGCAGGTCGTCGTAGGCATCGCGCATCGCCGCCTCGGCGGGCATGAAGCCGCGCACGCCGGGCCCCAGCAGGTGGGCCAGCGCCACGTCGACCGTGGGCGAGAACTTCAGCGGGTTGTTGGCCTGCGCCGCGATCATGGTCACCTCGGCCCGCACCTCGCGCTTGAGCTCCTGGCGGGTGAGCAGCAGTTGCAGCGTGCCCTCGGTCGCGCCGCGCAGCAGCACACCGATGCGCTCCATCAGCGCTGGCGTCAGGGTGGTGGGTGCCTGGTGGACCGGGCCCAGGCCGCGCAGGAAGGCGGCCAGCAACTCGGCGTCGCCCGCGGCGACGCCACCCGTCGTGGGCGACACCGGCACGGCGGGTGCCGCGCGCGGCACCGGGGCAGCGGCCGGAACAGGCACCGGCGCCGCGGCCCCCACCGCGTCGCCCGGCCCCAGCAGGTCGGCAAAGGCCGCATCGTCCATCGGCAGGGCAGCGGCAGGAGCGGGCGCCGGCGGTGTCGGGGCCCGCGGTGGAGCTGGTGGAACGACCGCAGGCGCCGGCGCCATGACCGGCGCCGCGTGCGTGGGCTCGCGCAAGGCTGGAGCAGGTGCGCGTGCGATGCGGATCGGCTGGCCCGTCTGGTCGTCGAACATCGGCGCGTCCTCGGTCGCCGGCGGCAGCGGCGCCGGGGCCGGCACCGCCTTCGGCGGCGTGTAGCCGAACTGTCCGATCGGCACATGGTCCGGCCGGGGCGCCTGCCGCGGCGCCTGTGCCTGACCCAAGGCCGCGAACGGGTCGTCGGTCGCTGAGGTGTTGGGCTGCAGCAGCGGATCGGCCAGCGGCGACAGCGCGAGCGGATCGCCGCCGATCCCCGCGACGCCGCCGAACAGGTCGTCGATGCGCTGGCCGCTGGCCGTGGGCGCGGACGCCGCCGGCAGGCCGAGGTCGGAGAAGTCGTCGAAGGGCGCCATCGACGCCGGTGCGGGAGCGCCGCCAAGGCCCGGGCCGAGCAGGTCGGCAAAGGGATCTGCGGCGCCGCCCGGCGGCGGCGCGGCCGCCAGACCCATGGGATCGGCGAAAGGACCGGGCTCAGGCAGCGGGGGCGGAGCCGGCGCACGCGCGCGGGCGCTGGGCACGGGAGCCGGAGCGCCGAGGCCGTCGAGCAGATCGGCGAAGGGATCGTCCGATGCGACGGGCGCTGCGCCGGCCCCGAACTGCGTGGCGAACGGGTCGGGCGCCACCGCCGGCGCGGGCGCCGGGACTGCGGCCTGCTGCACCGACACCGTCAGCTGGAAGCTGCCGATCACCAGGCGGTCGCCATCGCTCAGCACGGCCTCCTGGCCGGCACCGAGCGAGCGCCCGTTGTGCAGCATCGGGTTGCTGCCGCGATCGATGACGACGAACTGCCCCGCGCGGCACAGCACCTGCGCATGCACGCGCGAGACGGTGCGGTCCGGATCGCTGAGCACCAGCGTGTTGGTGTCGGCGCGGCCGATGGTGCCGCCGGCCGGCCCGAACTCGGCCGACGCACCGCCCAGGCCCTCGGCGCTGATGCGGATCATGCGGTCCCCCGCGGGCAGGCACGGGAAGAAAGAGGGGCCTCGACGACCACGCGGCAAGGAAGTGGGATCGGCATGGCTGGACTCCGCGACATCGGGATGGCCTGCATCATGGTGCGAGCAGCAGCACCAGGGGCTGGCTGGGCACGGCACGCATGCCAGGGCAGTTGGTGCTGTTCTGCAGGCTCATGCTGGTCAGGCGCGAGGCCGGCATGCCGTTGAACAGCACGGTGAAGGCGCCGGTGACGTGCCGCGAGGGCCCCATCACCGTGCCCGAGGCCACGCCCATGTTGACGCCCGAGTTGTCGCCGTTGGTCATTGGAATGGTGGTGCCCAGGTTGTGGGCCGGCGTGCACATGATGAGGATGTTGGGGCAGTTGGGGATCGCCATCGGGCCCATGGCGATGTTGGGGTACGGAATCGGCACCGGCCCCGCGGGCGTCGGCGTCAGGCAGACATCGGGAAAGCCCATGTCGGTGCCCATCATCTGGCAGTTGGCGAACATTGCGCGCTCCCGGGCTGTGCGGTCAACCGAAATGGATCTGCGCACCGCGCGCCTTGACGAGCTTTTCGCCGTCGATCAGCGTGTGCTCGCTGCGCACCTGCAGCAGCTGTTCGGCCTGCAGTTCCATGTGCTGCGCCTGCGTGCGGTCCAGGCCTTCGGTGGTGCGCTGGTGCTGCTTGCTGAAATGCTGCACGCGGTCGAACACCGTGCTCAGCGCGCTGCCGACGGCCTTGATGCCGGCCGCCACCAGGTGCAGCCGCTGGCCCGTGAACTGCGCCTGCATGCAGCCCAGGTGCACCTGGGGCGCCTGCAAGCGCAGGCTTTCCTCGGCCTCCACGGTGACGTGCGGCCCGCGAAGCGACAGCCCGTGCGGACTGCCGATCCGCAGGGGTTGTGCCACCGGCCGCTCGAGCAGGGCCGTGACCCAGCAGCGTTCGCCCTGGACGAAGGCCGCCACCTCGTCGCCGGTCTGCAGTTCCACGAGGCAGCCGAGTGCCTGCACCGCGTCGCGCTCGTGGCCGTCGACCGACAGCCGCAGGCTGGGCAAGGTGGCCGACACCACGACGGCGGTGTGCCATCGGCTCTCTGCGGGCGGAGCCGTTGCAGCGCAGGAGGATGCAGGCGGCGCGGCGTGCCCGTGGGCGGCGCGCGGGCGGGACAAGGTGGTCGTCATGGAGGTTCTCCGTCGCGGGCTCATGGGAGTGGCGGCGCTCATGCGGCGATGGCCCAGTCTTCGGCCCGCGCACGTTGCGGGTCGGTGCCCAATGCGCGTGCCTGGTCGGTGAGTTGCGCGTCGCGCAGCGACGCACGGTGCAGCACGCTGCGCGCCATCACGGCCTGGCGGAAGTCGGCACGGTCCAGCAGCGCGTGGCTGAAATCGGCATAGGTGCAGTCGGCGCCCTGGAAGCGCGCCTGCGGCAGCTGCGCCTGGGCGAAATGGCACTGGTGCAGTCGGGCGCCGCTGAAGTTGGCCGCCGGCAGCCGTGCCTTGCTGAACAGCGCCTGCGTGAGATCGGCACCTTCGAAACCGACCCCCTGCCCCTGCGCTTCGCAGAAGAGGGCGTGGGCCGCCTGCACACGCGCAAAGTTGCAGCCCTCCAGCGCCGCCCCCATGAAGTTGCACTGCGCCAGCTTCGCCTCCACGAAGCTGCTGCCGACGAGGTCGCAACCGGCGAACTGGCAGGACTGGAAGGCCGCACCGTCGAAGCGCCTGGCCTGCAGCGGCGTCTTGAAGAAGCTCACCCGCGTCATCGAGGCACCGGCCCAGGTCGCCTGGCTCAGGTCGCATTCGTTCACGGTGGTGTGGATCCAGTGCGAGCCGTCTGCATTCACGTCGAGCATCCTGCAGCCCGAGAAGGTGGCCGCGTCCAGCTGGGCCTGTTGCAGCCCGGCATGTTCCAGCGTGCAACCGTGCAGCCTGGCCATGCCCATCCACGCCTGCGCGAACTGGCTGTCGGGCAGCGCGCAGTCGTTGAAGGTCGTGGCGTGCAGATGGGCGCCGCGGAAATCGGCATGCGACAGCTTGCAGCCGTTGAACACGGCATGCCGCAGGTTGGCGCCGGCGAAGCACACGCCGCGCAGGTCGCACTGGTCGAACACCGCCTCGCGCGCGTCGCATTGGCGCAAGTCGGCCGCGCTCCAGGTGCAACGGGTGAACACCCCGCCGCCCAGGAAGGCCGAGGCGTAGTGGCCGCCGCTGAAGTCGCGGCCCTCGAAGGTCTCGCCCAGCGAGGCGCCCAGGGTCAGGACGGCTGCGCTGATGGTCATCGGATCACCTCCGTGCTTCGCACCACGGTGCGAGCCCCCGTGTAGCCGAAGGCTGCGCTTCGCTTGCCGGGCGCGGCGCGGCGGCGGCTCATGAAGCCACCCCCTCGGCATCCAGCGCGGCATCCCGCGCGGCCCACTGCGCCTGCTGGGCCGCGCTCAGGCGCGGCCAGGTGCGGCAGCGCTCGAGGTTGGCGCCCTCGAACAGCGTGTCGCCATCGAGCACGACGCGCGTGAGGTCGGCGCCGAACAGGCTGGCCTGCCGGAAATCGACGGCCCGCAGATTGGCGTGCGCGAACACCGCGTCCTGTGCATTGAGCCCGGCCATGCGTGCCTGGTTGCAGCGTGCCTTGCGCAGCAGGGCACCGCGCGCCGAGGCCTGGCGAAGGTCGGCACGGCGCAGGTCGGCCATGCCGAAGTTGGCGCCGTCGAACACGGCCCGGGGCGCCCGCACGCCAACGGCGCTGCATTCACCCCAGTTCGACTGGCTGAAGTCGGCGCCCGCGGCGTCCAGCCCGTCCAGCACGGTGTTGCGGGTGAAGACTGCGCCGGCCGCGCGTGCGCCGTGCAGCCGCGCCTTCTGCAGCCGGCAGTCCACGAAGGTCGCGCTGCCGAGCAGCGCGCCCGACGCGTCGATGCCGCGCAGGTCGCATTCCACGAAGGTCGCGCCCGTGAGGTCGGCCTCGGCGAGAACCAGGCCGCGCAGGTCCAGCTTGTAGAAGGTCAGCCCGCCCAGGCGCGCGCCGCTCCAGTCGGCGGGGCCCCATTGGCTCTCGAGCAGGTTGACGCCCGCCAGCGTGGCGCCCACGAGTCGGCTGTGGGCGAGGCTGGCACGCATCAGCACGGCACCGGAGAGGTCCGCGCGGTCGAGCACGGCGCCGGCCAGTTGCGCGCACCCGAGGTTGGCACCCGTGAAGTCGGCGCCGATGGCGACGCAGCCATCGAGCACCGCGTGCGCGAGCACCGCGCCCTTGAAGCTGCAGCCTGAGATGTTGGCGCCGCGCAGATTGACACTCTCCAGCCAGGCGGCCGAGAAGTCGAAGCCGCGCAGGTCGAGGTCGGACAGGTCCACGCCCGTCAGGTCGATCCAGGGCAGCACCCGGTGCTGCCGCTCGATCAGCAGCATGATCTCGCGACGGCGGGCCGTCCCCTGCTCGCCCGCCAGCGGACGGGCCGGCGGCTGCAGGTGGGCCGACTGCCAGTAGCCCAGGCGCTCCGCCGCCTCGCGCTGGCGCAGTTTCGTGAGCAGTTCGGCCTCGGGCATCGGCAGCGCGGGCATATCGGCCTTGAGCTGCGCCAGGTGCCGCTCGGCGTTGTAGAGGGGCGGACCGCGGTGCACCAGGTCGGCCAGCTTCACCTGCTGCTCGTCCTCGAAGGCCAGCGCCTTTTCCAGCAGCCTGGCCAGATCGTCGACCATGGCCCAGCGCTGGGCGTCCATTTCCTTGCGGCGGGCCTTGAGGTAGCCCGGCAGCTGGGCCGGCGTGGGCGCCGGCTCCGGCGTGGGCAGGCGGATGCCCATGGCGTCGGGGTCGCGGCCTTCGGCCATCAGCCGCTCGCGCGCGAGCGCGACGTCGATGTCGGCACGGCGGCGTTGCGCCTGACCCTGCAGGCCCTCCATCCGGAAGGGCGCGGCCGCCTGTTCGAAGTCGGGGTCGGTGGTGTCCACTCCCAGGGGCAGCAGGCTGCTGTCGTCCAGGCTCTCGATCCCGCCGTGGACGGGGTCGAGCCGCTTCTCCAGGACTTCGACGTAGTGCGCGTCGGGCCGCGGCTCGCTCGGCCGTTCCAGCGCCACGAGCAGGTGGGCGATGTCGGCCCCATCGGCCTCGCCCACCTCGGCCAGGCCGTGCCATACCAGCACCATGCGCTCCGCCTCGGGGAAGAACCACACCGTGGTCAGGCGCAGGGGCACCTCCTTCAGCTTGTGCGTCGCGCCGCCCGTCGCCCGTGCCTCGGGGGCGACGGTGTAGTTGCTGAACGCGCGGGCGCGCAAGCCGGGGAGGTGGCCCTCGATCAGCGGCCGCGTGGGGTGCATGTTCTCCAGCGCGTAGGCTTCGTCGCCGGCCAGCGGCGCGCCGAGCCACTGGTCACGCGGTGCCATGTTGAAGTGCGACCAGTCCAGGTCGGGTGGAAAGCCGGGTGCGTGCTGCTGCAGGTAGTCGCCGTCGTAGGTGCCGCGCAGCGCCGCGCGCTGCGGGTGCAGCAGGTCCAGCGCGCCGAAGCCCGCGGGCTGCACGGCGGCGTCGGGCGTGGTCACGCGGGCGTGCGGCAGTTCCAGCTGCGGCAGCCAGCGCACGCCCTCGACGGCGGCACGTCCCATGCCCAGCGGGTTGGCGGGATAGTCCGGCCCGCCGTAGCCGTACTCCCAGCGCAGCGGAACCGGCTCGTAAGGCCGGGCCCAGCGGAATTCGGCGCCATCCCAGTGGCGGGGCGCGAAGGCGAGGACTTCCTTGGTCGTGCCGCCCAGCGTGGCCCGTACGCGCGCGCCGCGTGCGGTGGGCTCTGGCGCATGGGCCCGGCCCAGGACCAGGAACTCGGGCGTGAGCTTGGCCATGCCTTCGTCAACCATCGCCAGCCCCGGCTGTGCGGCCAGGAACTTCCACATCGACTGCTCGCCCCAGAGGCTGCCGCGCTCACCCTGTGCCATCGGCACATGCGCAAGAACGCTCAGGCACAGGCCGAAGCGCTTGCGGTATTCGATGGGGCGGCTGAGAAAGCCCAGCGCCCCGGGCTTGACCAGTTGCATCAGCCGCCCTTGCCTCCCGGCCCCATGGATCCGCCGCCCTTGCCCCCGGCGCCCGCGGGTCCGCCGCCCTTGCCGTCGGCGCCTCCTGCAGCCGGACCACCGGCCTTGCCGCCATCGCTGACGACGCTGCCGCTCTTCCCGCCGGCGCCGGGTGCGCCGCCCGCGCCCGAGGGTGGCTGATTCGACTGCGCCACGCCCGGCCCGCCTGCACCGCCGCCAGGCGCGGTGCCGCTGCCCACCGGCACCGAGCCGGCCTTGTTGTCCGCAGGGGGCGAGGGCATCGCCGCGTCCCAGGCCTTGTCGACCACGCCGCCGACCGCTTCGCCCGCCTTGTCGGCGGCGCGCGCCGCCGAATCCGCCGCGCCCGGCAGGTACTTGCCCCCGAGCTGCGAGCCGGCCGCGGCGCCCGCGGCGGCCCCGAGCGGCCCACCGAGTGCCCCACCGACCACCGCCCCCACCACCGAACCGGCCGCCGTGCCCACCTGGGTGCGCCGGCGGTCGGCCGCAGCCGCCAGACTGAGCAGCCGGTTCTGCAAGTCCGGCAGCAGACCCTCGTCGGCCAGTTCTTTCGCGGTGTCGCGCAGCGCCTGGGCGGCATCCGCGTATTGCTTCAGCGTCGCAGCCGAATCCATGAGCCCCATCACGCCGCCGACCAGGCCCCCCAGCGCACCCACCACCGATGCACCCGCCGCCATGCCCGCTCCGGCACCGGGATTGATGATCTTGACCCCTTGGTTCTCGATGTTGACGGCGGTGTCCGTCAGGTCCAGCGCCGCCACATTGTGCATCTGGATGGCGGCGCAGTTCTCCATCTGGATGGCGGCGGCGTTGGCGATGCTCATGCCGAGAAAGTTGTCCATCTGCAGCCCCATGAAGGTGCTGCGGTTCATGCCCATGTTGGCTTCGCTGTTGATGCCGATGTAGCCGCTCGAGTTCGAGCCCATCACCGTGGTGTTCGAGCCGACCGAGGTCGCGTTGATGTTGGCCATGCCCATCAACTCGATGTCGGTGCCCGCCACCACCTTGACCCCCGCGCTGGAGGCCACCAGGTGCGCGCCGGTCGTCACGTCCTTGCGCGAGCCCTGTGCGGTGAAGGACATGTTGCCCGTGGTGCCCACCGCCACCGATGCCGCGCTGATGGTCATGGCGCCGGTGGTGAGCCCGACCGAGGCGGAGTACTGCGTCAGCGCCCCCGTCACGTTCAGGTTGTAGGTCTGGCCGACGATCATGTCGACCTTGCCGCCGATTTGGTTGAACTGGCCCTTGATGCCGATGATGTTCTGCTGGTGCTGGCCGATGTGGTTGTACTGGTTCCAGGTGACGTCGGTGTGCTGGTGCTGGTGGATGATGTTGCGCTGGTCCTTGTCGACCTCGCGCTTCTCGTTGCCGATGATGTGCACCGTGCGATCGTTCTCGACGGTGATGGACTGGTCGTGGCCCACGGTGGTCGAGTCGTCGTTCTCGACCGAGGTGCTCATGTTCTTCTCGGCATGGACGTTCAGGGCTTCCTCGCCCTTCTTGTCCTCGAACATGATCTCGTTGTAGTTGGTCGAGTCACCCCCGGGCGTTGAGCGCGTCTTGAAGCCGCTCTGGGTGGGCGACTTGTACGGGATCGGCTGGTCGTCGTTGTACATGCGCCCGATCACGATCGGCCGGTCCGGGTCGCCATTGAGGAAGTCGACGATCACCTCCTGCCCGATGCGCGGCATGAAGTAGCCACCCCACCCCTTGCCGGCCCAGGGCTGCGACACGCGCACCCAGCAGGTGGACTTCTCGTTGCTCTCGTCGTAGCGATCCCAGTGGAAGTGCACCTTGACGCGGCCGAACTCGTCCACATGCAGCTCGTCGCCCTTCGGCCCGACCACGATCGCCGACTGCGGCCCCGGCATGGGCTTGCGCGGCGTCAGGCGCGGTGGCCTGAAAGGCATCGCGACGGGGTGCAGCGTGAGCAGGAACGCGCAGGCACCACGACCTGGCCGGACGAGGTTCGGATGCGCCTCCACCAGCTCCTGCGCCATGTCCAGCGAGACGGCATTGACCGCGTCCTCGGCCAGCAGTCGCTGCAGCAGCGGCACCACCGACGCCGCCGCGTCGGCGAGCCCCATGCCCTCGTACCCGGGGTGCGCCACCACCATCGTGCAGCCCGACACGATGTACTCGCCGTCGTGCACGCCGTCCGGGTCGCCCTCGAACTTGAAGGTCCGCCCCGCCGCCACGTCGGGCCACGAAGTGAAGGCCCAGTGCCGGTCGCGCCGCGCCATCAGTTCGTCGCCCCGCACCTTGGCGGCCGTCTCGGCACCGTCGGGGGTGAAGTAGTCGCCAGGGAATTCGAATACTTCCAGGTCGGCCAGCTCGTGGTCGTCCGAGGCGTCGATGGTGGCGCCCACCTTCTTGCGGATGGCCTTGAAGTTGCTGTCCGCCGCCGCATGCTTGCCGGTGTCGAAACGGCGGGCGCTGACCCAGCGCGTGATTTCGGCCTGACGGGGCGCCTGGCTGGCCGATTGGCTGATGTAGCGCAGCGTGCCCACGGCCGGCAGCGCCTCGTGCGCCACCGCACTGTTGTCCGACAGGTGCATGGTGCCCGGCGCGTCGTGCGCATCGAACCAGTAGTAGATGCCTTCTTCTTCCAGCAGGCGCGAAAGGAAGTCGTAGTCGCTCTCTTGGAACTGCACGCAATAGCGGTGCGGCTCGTGCCGGCCCGCGACCTGGTCAGTCTTGAGCTTCTTCAGGCGCTTGACCGGGCTGTCCTCGATCACCGCGTCCAGCACCTCGAGCACCGGCTTGTCCTGCAGGATGCGGGCGTTGGCGCGCTTGCTCAGCAGCCAGAACCAGGAGCGCAGTTCGATGCGGTACTCGAAATACCGGCCCGCCTGGGCGAGGCGAGTGAAGCGCACCGCATGGCCCTGGAAATGGCGTTGATGCTTGCCGCCGTCGGCGTCCTCGAAACCGATCACCACGTCGAAGGCGTGACCCAGGATGTCCTTGGCGTCGATGTTCCGGTTCTTCGACAGCACGACCAGCTCGTAGGCCGCCGGACGCGACAGACCCTCGTGCCCGGCCAGGCGCCAGAACATCAGTTCGGAGACGACAGGCGAATCGCTCTTGATCTCGTAGTCGGTGGCGGCCATGGCTGGGTGTGTTTCTGCGCGAGCGAACGCGTTCAGTCGAAGGCGTAGGTGAAATCGCTGTCCTTCACGTCCAGCGCCACCTTGCGGATCTCGCCGCCGGTGGCCAGGCGCTGCAGGTACTCGACCGAGATGGTCGGCAGCACGGTGTTGGTGAGGATGGCGTCGATGACGCGGCCGCCGGACTCCGGGTCCTGGCAGCGCGCCACCACCTGGTCGACCACCGCGTCGCTGTACTCGAAGGGCACGCCGTGGTTGGCCTCGACGCGCTTCTTGATGCGGCCCAGCTGCAGCCGCACGATCTTCTTCATCATGTCGGGCGACAGCGGGTAGTAGGGAATGGTGACGATGCGGCCCAGCAGCGCGGGCGGGAACACCTTCATCAGCGGCGCCTTCAGGGCGTCGGCCAAGGCATGAGGATCGGGCAGCAGTTCGGGGTCGCGGCACATGCTCATCACCAGCTCGCTGCCGGCGTTGGTGGTCAGCAGGATGATGGTGTTCTTGAAGTCGATCATCCGGCCCTCGCCGTCTTCCATCCAGCCCTTGTCGAAGACCTGGAAGAAGATCTCGTGCACATCGGGGTGGGCCTTCTCCACCTCGTCGAGCAGCACCACGCTGTAGGGCCGGCGGCGTACGGCTTCGGTCAGGATGCCGCCCTCGCCGTAGCCCACGTAGCCGGGCGGCGCGCCCTTGAGCGTGGAGACGGTGTGTGCCTCCTGGAACTCGCTCATGTTGATGGTGATGATGTTCTGCTCGCCGCCGTAGAGCGCCTCGGCCAGTGCGAGTGCCGTCTCGGTCTTGCCGACGCCGGAGGTGCCGCAGAGCATGAACACGCCGATGGGCTTTTGCGGGTTGTCCAGCCGCGCACGGCTCGTCTGGATGCGCCGCGCGATCATCTCCAGCCCGTGCTTCTGGCCGATGACGCGCTGGTTCAGCGTGTCGGCCAGCTTGAGCACCGCCTCGACCTCGTTCTTCACCATGCGGCCGACGGGGATGCCGGTCCAGTCGGCGACGACCGACGCCACCGCCTGCTCGTCGACCGAGGGCAGGATCAGCGGCGACTCGCCCTGCACGGCATGGATCTTCGCCTGCAGCTCGTGCAATTCGGCCAGCAGGGCCGCGCGATCAAGGCCGGCGCGTGTTTCGGTGCCATTCGGGGCTGCAGCGCCCGTCCCGTCTGCGGCAGGCGCTATCGTCTCTGTCGCATCGGCAGGCACGTCCACCGGCTTGTTGCCGGCGCGCAGCTGGCCGCGCAACTCCAGCAGACGGTCGACCAGGCCCTTCTCCTCTTGCCATCGCGCGTTGAGCTTCTCCAGCTCGCCCTTCGACTCGCCCAGCATCGCCGTGACCTGCGCCGCGCGCTTGGTGACGTCGATGCCGATCGCCTCCTCGCGGCCGATGATCTCCTGCTCCACCGTCAGCGCCTCGATGCGGCGCATGCAGTCCTCCACCTCGGGCGGGGTCGCATGCTGGCTCACGGCGACGCGCGCGCAGGCGGTGTCCAGCAGGCTCACGGCCTTGTCGGGCAGTTGGCGTGCGGGGATGTAGCGGTGGCTGAGCTTGACGGCCGCCTCGATGGCCTCGTCGAGCAATTGAACGCGGTGGTGCTTCTCCAGCACGCTGGCCACGCCGCGCAGCATGAGGATGGCCTTCTGCTCGTCGGGCTCGGGCACCTGCACGACCTGGAAGCGCCGGGTCAGTGCCGGGTCCTTCTCAATGTACTTCTTGTATTCGGCCCAGGTGGTGGCGCCGATGGTGCGCAGGTTGCCCCGTGCCAGCGCCGGCTTGAGCAGGTTGGCCGCGTCGCCGGTGCCGGCCGCGCCGCCCGCGCCCACCAGCGTGTGGATCTCGTCGATGAACAGGATGATGGGCGTGGGCGAGGACTGCACCTCGTCGATCACCTGCCGCAGGCGCTGCTCGAACTCGCCCTTCATGCTGGCACCGGCCTGCAGCAGGCCGATGTCCAGCGTGAGCAGCTTCACGTCCTTCAGTTGCGGCGGCACGTCGCCGCGGGCCAGGCGCTGCGCGAAGCCTTCGACCACCGCCGTCTTGCCCACGCCGGCCTCGCCGGTGAGCAGCGGGTTGTTCTGGCGCCGGCGCATCAGGATGTCGACGATCTGGCGGATCTCCTCGTCTCGGCCCGTGACCGGGTCCATCTTGCCCTTCTTCGCCTTCTCGGTGAGGTCGACGGCGAACTTCTTCAGCGCATCGCCCTTGCCCATCGCGGCCGGGGCCATGGCGCCGGTCTCGTCGCCCACGTCGCCGCTGCCCATGCCGGTGCCGTCCTGCGCGCGCATCCTCGACTCGGCCGAGGCATCGCAGATCTTGGCGAAGTGGTCGCCCAGGTCCTCGACCTTCACCTTCTCGAACTGCTTGGACAGCGCCAGCAGCGGGTTGCGCAGGCTGGGTGACTTGAGCATGCCGAAGACCAGGTAGCCGGTGCGCACCTGCGCCTCGCCGAACTGCAGCGTGGCGTAGGTCCAGGCGCGTTCGATCGCGTTCTCGATGTGCGGCGAGAAGTCGCTGATCGCGGTGGCGCCGCGCGGCAGGCGGTCCAGCGCCGCCGTCATGTCCTTGGCCAGCACCGAGATGTCGAGCCCGTAGTGCTGCACGATGCGGTGCAGGTCGGACTCCTGGTTCTGCAGCAGCTGCGCGAACCAGTGCTCGAGCTCAACGTACGGGTTGCCGCGCATCTTGCAGAAGACGGTCGCGCCCTCGATGGCCTTGTAGGCCAGCGGGTTGAGCTTGCCGAATAGGGCGGTGCGGCTGATCTCACTCATTGGAATCTCCAGTCGGAAGAACGAACGAAGCGCGCGGCATTTCAAGCCGCGCCGCTGGAAAGGGCGAACCGCTGCGCCGCGGCGGGGCGCGGCGACGACATCGAGCCTGCATCGGCGGCGGCGCCCCTTGCAGGGCTGTCGCCGGCAATACGCACGTCGGCCGCGTCGCGTCCACGCGGCCGCGCGCCGAGCCACGACACCCACCCCAGCCGCGGACCGTTGCCGGCCTGCTCGCCGAGGCGGGTGGCGGGCACCTCCTCCTTGCGCAGCGCGAGCTGCGCGTCCCATTCCAGTTCGTCGCCGAGCAGCTGCTGCATCCAGCGCGCCAGCACCGGGCGCGCCGAGCCGATGGGCAGGAAGCGCGTGTACTGCTCGAGCGACAGCGGTCCCAGGTGCAGGCGCACCTTGTGCTGCCGGTCCCAGACCTGGCGCCCCATGACGGCGCCCAGCCCCAGCGTGCGCGATGCATCGTTGGTGTTGCTGGCGCCCAGCCGCGTGAGTTCGTCGCCCGGCAGACGCATCCAGTGCCCGGCCCAGCGCTCCAGCCGCGCGGGCACGCCGAAGTACGCCGACACCACCGACTCGACGCCCTCCACGTTGTGCACGCGGCGCGCGAGCCAGCCCGAGAAGTGCAGGCGCGCGTCGTCGTGCACCTCGTCGCGCTCCTGCCGCGCCGGGCCGCCGATGCCGGCGAAGGCACCGACGTGGCGGCGGAACGGGTCTTCGTGCGGGCGGTCCAAGCCCGTGACCGGCCGGGCCTTCGCCCAGGCGCGGTAGATCTGCAGCGCGAAGCGGTGCGAGAAGGTGTCGAGGAAGGCCAGCCAGGTCGGGTCGCCGTGGTTGAGGGCCCGCTCGCGGATGAAGTCCGACAGGTGCACGGGCAGCGGCCCGTTGGGCCCGAGGTAGCCGAAGAAGTGCTGGCGCAGGCGCGGCGGCGCGTCGGCCGTGGCGGGCTCGAAGCGGCTGAAGGGCGCCGGCGCGAAGGACAGCGAGGGCTCCTGCCCCACGCGCACGGTCTCGGCGGAGGGCCGCAGGGCCTGGCCCCAGCGCGGCGCCCGCGGGTCCATGCACTCCAGCCGGCGCAGGGTGGCGAAGTAGTCGTAGGCCCAGGCGCGGTCGGCCCGCGCGGCCAGCCATGCGGCGGGCGTGATGGCCGGCGCGGCGCCGCCGCCCGGTGCGCTCACAGGATCGGCCGGGTCCCGCACTGCGGCCTCCATCGCATCCATTCGCCCTTGCCCGCGCCGCGCAGCACGGTCTCGACGAAGTGGTTCACCTCGACATGGCGCGTGAGCCAGCGCGACATCACGGCACCGAAGAGAAAGGCGCTGTGCCCGTGGAAGGCGGGCGGGTCGACCTCCAGCGTCACTTCCAGCCCGCGGCCGAAGGCGATCGGGCCGGGCAGCGGCAGGCGCCGCACCAGCGGCTTGCAGCGCACCGACAGCAGGCCGCGCACCTGGCCCTGGCGTGCCTCGTCGGCGTGCACGGCGTAGAGCATGAGCATCTCGCGCAGGGCCGCGGCACCCTCGGCGGGCGAGCTGTCGGCCAGCGACAGGTAGTTGAGCGCCAGGTGGTCGACCACCTTCCAGCCCAGCCCCTGCTGCACCACCGGCGACACCGGCCGCGAAGGGCCGCGCACCATGCGCACGCTGTGCACCGGGAAGGCGTCGACGCAGTCGAAGTCGTTCTCGCGCCCGACCGGCAGCAGCAGTGCGAGGTCGCGGTTGGTCACCAGCCCGCTGACGGCGAGCTGGCGAAGCGCGCCCGAGAAGGGCGCCTGCTGCGGGTCGACCACCTGCAGGTACAGCTCCGAGCCGATGTGGCTGCTGCGATGCCCCTCGCCGCGCTGGCGCGCCGACATCACGCGCGGCTCTCGCGTGACCGTGTAGTAGGCGGGATGCGCTTCGCGGCTGCCGTGGAAGGCGGCGTAGAAGGGTCGGAACAGCTGCTCGCGCGCGCCCTCGCCGCCCGCAGCGGCCGCGCCATGGCCGACCACCTCGGTGAGCGAATGCACCTCGAAGTCCTGCGGCCGCGTGCGGTCGGCCAGCAGGTGGAACTGGCTCACGCCCTCGCTCACGCTCACGCGGTCGAGCCGCTTGGGAAAGAGGTTCACGACCGGCACGCAGTGCAGCTGCACGTTGTCGGCGCCGACCAGCTTCTCCAGCACCGCGTCGCCGCGCGAGAACAGCAGTACCAGCTCGATCTCGTCGCCGCCGCACGCCGCCAGCGCGGCGCGCAGCCCCTCGATGCGTGCGAAGCGGAAGCGCTCGGGAAAGGCGAAGTACTCCTGCACCAGGCGAAAGCCCGAAAAGCCGGTGGCCGTGACCGGCAGCAGCGCCTCGTCGTCGCCGAAGCCGACCTCGGTGATCGCGCTGCCGGGCAGCGTGGCGACCGGGCCGGTGGCCCCGGCCCGCCGCACCAGCACGCCGATCGGCTGCGCCAGCGCGCATTCGTGCAGCTGCCAGGCCACGTCGTCGGCGCCGCCGAAATACAGCGTGAGCGCGTCCAGCGCGATCTGGTCGAAGCTCAGGCCGGCCGTGGCCTTCAGCCCGATGCGCAGGCCGCCGCGGATGTCGCGGGCCCGCGGGTGCTGCGCCAGCGGCAGGTCGGCCGCGTAGGTGAAGTACTGGGCGCGCGTGAGCTCGATCGGCCACACGCGCAGGTCGTGCGCGGTGCGGAATTCGCAGTGCGTGTTCTGGCCGACCGCCTGGCGCGCGCGCAGGGCACTGCCGCGCGGCAGCGTGGGGCCGGCGGCGAGCACGGCGTCGCCCAGTTCGGGCTGGAAGGCGCACACGCCGCAGGCCGGCGTGGGGGCGAGGAAGTGCGGGTAGACGATGTCGAGCAGGTGCCCGGTGAAGCGCGGGTACTCGGCATCGACCTTGAGGTGCACGCGTGCCGCGAGGAAGGCCGTCGCCTCGATGAGCCGCTCCACGTAGGGGTCGGCGACCTCCTGCCCGTCCACGCCGAGTCGGGCGGCGATCTTGGGGAAGGCGCGCGCGAACTCGCCCGTGCTCTCGCGGAAGTAGCGCAGTTCCTGTTCGTAGAGCGTGAGCAGCCGCGGGTCCATGCCTCAGCCCCTCCCCAATCGGCCGGAAACGGCAAAGTGCAATCGGCCCGCAGCGCCCGCCAGGCGGGCGCAGGCGCGAAATTCGTAACGACCGGGACGATCGCGTTTCGCGAGTTCGGCACGTGACCGCGCCGGTGCCTGCACGCACCGGCAGCGGAGGCGGTCTCGCGGATCGGCGTCAGCGCGCTGGATTGGACAGGTCATCGATGGCGATGCGCCCTTCCTCCAGGTCGACGCGGCTGCGCATCAGGAACTCCAGCGGCACCGGCTGCGCCCACAAGCTTCCGCGCACCAGCAGGCTGATGCAGTTGTGGGAATCCAGGGACGAGCCTTCCATGACGATTTCGACTTCGAGCGTTCGGGGCAGGATGCGCGGCTCGAACTGCAGGATGGCGTTCTTCAGAGCCTGTTCCATGCTGACACGCTGGATGGAGGACGTGAACTGGCCGGACAGCATAGGCAATCCGTAGTTGAGGACCGAGCGCGCCGCCTGCGGATAGCGCCGGTCGTCGACCGCATCGCCCGTGGCGTTGAGCAGCCAGGCCAGGTCGCGCAGCACGGCCTGGCGCAGGGCCTGCCGCGTGAGGGTGCGCTTGTCGTCGCCCTCGCGCTTCTGGTCGGGCGCATGGTCGACGAGGCGGTCGAGCAGCGAGGGCTGCAGCCGCTCCTGGACGGTGAGCTCAGCCATGGCCGGCGGCGGCATCGCCCTCGGCCGGGGCCGCGGCACCGAAGTCGATCTGGCGCACGTCCATCAGCGCATGCTCGCCCACATCGCTGCCCAGCAGCCGCTGCCCGAGGCCGCACCACAGCTCAAGCGCGAGTTCGCGCCAGTCGGTGCGGCGCGCCAGCAGCAGCGCGCCGTCGTCGCTCTTCTCGGTGCCCTCGTAGCGGGTGGGCACCAGCGCCAGCGTCTCGCCGCCGTTCTCGAACAGCAGGTGCACGGGCGTCCATACGCAATCGCGCAGGTCTTCCGGCGGCTCGACCTTGACCTGCGACAGGCGCGCGAAAGGCACCCAGTAGTAGCGGCCGTTGATGTAGGCCTCGAGCACCGGGCCGAGGCGCATGTCGGCGTCGGCCAGCCACTCGAAGGGCGTGCCGTCGATGCGGCCGGCCACGGCAGGCGCCTCCTCGAAGGCGCGCGCGCGCAGCTGCTCGGCCGCGTCCGCGTCGCCGGTGCCGCGCCGCAGCAGCGACTCGACCAGCAGCGCCAGCCAGGGGTCGGGCTGGCCGAAGACCATGGGCGTGCGCTTGCCCGCGAAGACCTCGGCGCGCAGACCTTCGCAGCGGATCGCCTCGCCGTAGACCTGCTTCATGGGCACGGCCAGGGCGTCGAGCTCGGCCGCGACGCTGAGCTGGTTGAGCGCGCGCTCCCACTGCCCGAGCACGCACAGCAGCTGGGCCATGAAGACGCGCAGACGGCTGTCGCCGGGCTTGGCGCGGACCTCCTCGGTGAGGGCACGGAGCGCGCCGACGGGGTCGGCGCTGCGGATGAGTTCGGCGGCGGTGCTCATGGTGCGGCTCTGCTGTCAGTGGGGCTCGGCCACGGTGATCTGGCATTCGCGCGTGGCGCCGCGCGAGCCGGTGGCCTGTTGCGGCGCCGTCTTGATCTCGATCCTTCGATAGCTGAAGACCAGCAGCTCCGTGAGGACGGCGTCGCCCGGGGTGGTGATGAAGTACTGCGCCGTGATCTGCGCCTGCTCGAGCCCCAGATCGAACATCGGCAGCGTGTCGGTGGCGACGTTCTTGTCGCCTCCGGCGCGGTAGGCGGCGACGTTCACGCGCAGATTGCCGGCGCGGTTGTTGGCCAACTGCGTGAGGATCGCGCTGGCCGAGTCGACCTCGCGCACCACCGTGAGCGGCGCGTAGCTGCGCGGGCCCAGCGCCGTGCCGCCCGAGGTGGCCGACGCCAGGCCCCAGCTCAGGCCGAGGACGCTGAGGCGTGGCTTGCCGTCGGGAAAGCGGCGGGTGTTGTCTCCAGACACCGGCGTGCCGCCGTTCTCCAGGGACATCACCAGGTCGGCCCCCATCTGTTTGCCGTGCGCGAGCCGGGTGAGCTGCAGGAGGTTGTCGATGCTGTAGAGCGACATGGGTGCTTCCTTTCTCGAAACGTTGAAGGTCGGGGCGCTCAGCGCACGCTGGCGGGCGGGCTGCCCCCGGTCTGGATGCGGACGGCGTACACGGCACGGCGCCGCTCGGGCTGCAACTGGCCGCGCACGCGCAGGTCGGCCACCGGTTCGGGCGGCCCGGCGCCGAAGAGCCGCGGCCCGCTGTAGGGTGCCGCGGGCGCCGCCACCACCAGCAGCTGCGCGCCGGGCTGCGCCAGCCACGGCAGCTCGAAGCGCTTGGCCGCCGGCTGCTCGCGCGTGCCGCGCTCGAAGCGATTGCTCTCGGCCCCGTCGGGCGGGTAGACGGCGCGCAGCGTGCCCTGGGCATCGATGCCGATCACCGCCAGGTCGATCGACTGGCCGCTGCTGTTGTGCACGTTCAATGCGATGCGCTGGCCTTCGGCCGGGGCCGGCAGCGCGGCCTGGCCCAGCGCGTCGTCGCTGCGCAGCAGCTCGCTGCCCCGCCAGCGCTCGATCTGCACGTCCAGCCCGTCGACCCGGCCGCCCTGCGCCAGTGCCGGAAGGCGCGCCAGCCACTTCAGGCGCGCAAGGGTCTCCAGCCGCTGGCGCAGCGCCTGGGCGTCGCGCAAGGTTTCCGCTGCGCCTGGCGCGCCGAGCGCGGGCGACAGCGCCTCGAGGCGCCAGGCGCCGGCACTTCCGGCGACCACGCGCACGTCGGCCGGCCCGTCGCCGGCGGAAGCGATCGATGCCGGGTACGCCAGCGACAGGCCCGCCGGCAAGGGCCGCTCGGCGCGCACCTGCAAGGCCAGCACGGCCGGCTCGGCCACGGGCTGCACGCGCCACAGCGCGGAGCCGGCGACGCCCTGCAGCGCATCGGGCACGCGCAGGCTGGACTGGTCCAGCCCGACCTCGTCCAGCTCCGTCTCGGCCTCGCGCTGGGCGCCGTCGTCGAGCACGGCCGTCACGTGCACCCGCTGGCCCGGCACCAGGCCATCGATCTGGCCGGCGGCCAGCGCCAGCATGGCGCCGCCGCGCCGCGCAGGCCACAGCGGCCGCGTGCTGACGGCCCCGGCAGGATTGGTGAACAGTGGCAGGTCGAGGTTGCCCTCGGCCACCGGCGAGGGCAGCTCGCGCGCCGGAAAGCGCTGCGCGAGTTCGTCGATCACCGGCGGATACAGCGACAGCACGCCGTCGAAGAGCGCGCGCCATGTCTGCGGCCGGCGCTGCAGCGACTGCGCCACCGCCCAGGTCAGCAGGCCCTGCGGTCGCGCCTGGCGGTCGCCGCGGGGCAGGCGCAGCTCGGGCGTCACCTGGTGGCTCTCGGAGGCGAAGAAGGCCACGTAGCGGGCGCGCGCCACGGCTTCGGCCGCGGGCGCCGCGGGCACGGCGTCGTCGGCCGGTGCCGCGGCGGCGACCAGCTGGTCCACCCGCACGCCGCGCCAGCGCACCTCGTCCTCGACCGGCTGCGCGGGCTCGGTACGCAGGCTGCGCGTCATCGACGCGGCCGAGCAGGTGTCGAAGACCGACCACACGAACACGTTCTTCGCCAGGAAGGCCTGCACCCAGCCGTCGAAGTCCACGTCGCGCATCCCGCCGCCCAGCGGGCCCGTGCCGCCCCCATTGCCGCCGATCGCGCCACGCACGTCGCGCGCAAGAAAGTTCTCGGCCAGCCCGTCGGGCTCCTGGTAGCGCTTGGTGGTGTCGCGCACGCGGGTGCCGTGGCCCGAGAAGTACAGCACCACGAGGTCGCCGCTGCGCGACTGCGCGAGCAGGCGCTGCAGCGCGTCGCGAATCGCCTGCGCATCGGGCAGCGCGGCGCCGGGCACGCCGTCGGCCAGCAGCGTGATGTCGGCCGGCGCGAAGCCCTGGCGCGCGAGCGCATCGCGCATCAGCAGCACGTCGTTGCGCGGCGCCTGCAGCCACAGCGAAGCGGGCTGGTTGGCCAGCTCGGACACGCCGACCAGCAGGGCCCGCTGCGCCGCACCGGCCCACGCGCCGGCGAGCAACAGTCCGACCACGGACAGCGCTTGCAGCGAACGGCGCAGGACGGCGTGCATGGCGTCACAGCTCCTAGGGCGGACCCACGGCCTCGACCAGCGGTGATGACTCGAGCACGCGCCGGCCCTCCGCCGGCTGCAGCAGGTGCAGCGACCACGTGCCCGCTGCATCGGGGCCGCCGACCACGCTGGCGCCGGCACTGCGCAGCAGCTGCGCGGCGGCGGCCATGTCGGTGCCGGCCTTCCAGCGCAGCGTGAGGTCGACCTGCGGCGCGGCAGCCGCGGGCGGCGCGCCGCGAAAGCGCACGTCCTCCGCCTGCGGCAGCAGCAGGCCGGCGTTCTGCACAACGACGACCAGCGCCAGCACGGCGAGCGCGGGGCGCCACACGCCGTCTCCCAGCAGCCAGCCGCGCAGACGCGTGCCCCAGTCCGCGGGCCGGCCCGCCGCGTCGACGCGCGGCATGCCGGCCGCGGGACGCAGCGCGCCGCTCGATGCGTTCGACAGGGCATTCAGGCGCGCCGCCGCCTCGGCGTAGAGCGCCTGGTAGTCCGTGCGCGGATCGCCCTCGGGCGCGAGGGGCGTGCCCGACAGCACGGTGAAGGTGTCGGCGACGGTGCGCAGCGCGATGCGGCCGGGCGCCGGCGCGATGCCGGTCACGGCCTTCGACGCGCATTCGTCGGCCACGGCGCGCAGGGCCGCCAGGCGCGTCGCCGACACCTCGCCGAGCACCCGCGCGCACAGCTGCGGCGCCGGCACCAGCGTGACGGGGTTCCAGGTCTGGACCATGCCGAACAGCGGCTCGAAGGGCTCGTCGGCGGGCTCGAGCAGCACGTCGCAGGCGCCCGCCCAGTCGGCCTCGCTCGCGGCCATCCAGCCGTGCCAGCGCTCGCCTTGGGCACCCTGCGTGCAGCGATCCAGCAGCACGCCGAGCAGGCGTCCTTCATGCAGCACGCTGACCAGCCTTCCCGGCGCCCAGCGCGCCGGGAAGGCCCGTGCCGCCACGGCCTCGCGGCGGCGCGCCAGCTCGGTCAGCGGCAGCAGCAGGTCCTCCAGCGGATGGCCCGCGGCCGCGGCCGCCTCGGCCCGCGGGTGCATGGCCACGGGCGCCCCTGCGCCGCCCACAGCCGCCGGCGGCCCAGGCGGCTCGAAGGCGCTGCGGATGACGTTCAACGGGGGCCAGAGTTCGGTCGGCATGGCGTGTGTCCTATGACTTCAGGCATAAGACGCTTCAGCGCCGAGGATTTTGAAAACCTGCAGGATCGCGGCGCCGTTGTCGGGCCGGATGGCGATGCCCAGCGTGTCCTGGATCCAGCTGCCGATCGCCGTGCGCGCGTAGTCGGCCGGCAGCGCCTCGCGCTTGTGCACCAGGCCGAGCCGGCCCGCGCGATAGTGGTAGGAGGCGATGGCATGGCGCGCCGCCACGCCCGACAGCCCGCCCGCCGCCTCCTGGCCGAAGCCTTCGCACAGCAGCAGGCGCTCGGGCTGCGCCAGGCCGGCGATGAAGGCGCGCGCCGCGGCCTGCACGGCGGCACCGCTCAGGCCATGCTCGAGCAGGCAGTCCTCGGCTTCGTCGCTGGCGCCGAACTGCGCCTCGAGCTGGTTCTCGGTGACCTCGTCGCCGATCGACAACTTGCGGCGGAAGCTGCTGGCCCGCGTGCAGTCGATGAGGTAGCGGCGGAAGTACGCGCACAGGGCGAAGGCGCTCGACGGCGCACTGTGGCCGCTGCGCTCGCGCGGATCGGGCTCCTCGCCCTCGTCGGGCTCGGCGTCCAGCCGCAGCACCTTGACGTAGATGAACTGCGCGACCAGTTCCTGCCGCCCCTCGCCCAGCGCATGCAGCTCCGGCGGGGTGCAGCCACGCAGCGCGCCCCCCACGATGCCGTACATGCGCCCCATCTCGTCGGGCGACAGCGTCTGCCGGCGCCGCCACAGGCGGACCAGTTCGGCGCTGTCCTCGGACGAGAGGGTGTCCTGCATGGGGCGGCGTCAGCGTGGTGGCCGCAGCAGGCCGCGATGGCGCAGGGCGTCAGTCATCGGCGCAGTTCTGGTCGTCGGGCACGAGGCAGTTCGCGAGCGAGCCGCCGACGCCGCGAGTGCGCGTGCCGCCGGGGCCGCGCGCCAGGGTGGTGGTGGCGGCGGCCACGGCCTGGCCGCGCGGCAGCAGGATCCACAGCTGGCCGCGCTCCTTCATGCGGCGCGCCTGGTTGGCGGCGAGCTGGCCGTTGCCGAAGAAGTAGTCGGCCCGCACCGCGCCGCGAATGGCGCCGCCCGTGTCCTGCGCGATGGTCAGACGCTGCATCGGCGTGCCGGAGCCGGGCTGGCGCGTCGACACGAACACCGGGTAGCCCAGCGGCGTGCTGCGCGGATCGACCGCGATCGAGCGGCCCGGCTGCAGCGGCACGCCCATGGCGCCCACCGGGCCCGCGGTGTTGGTCTGCACTTCCTTGAAGAAGACATAGCTCGGGTCCTTGATGCCCGACCCCGTGACCGGGCCCGACGTGCGCTGCCCCGGCACCAGCACCGCGCCGCTGGCCACCGGCCGCGCGAGCGTGAAGCCGCGCGTGCGCACCGCGCCGATGTCGCCGACGTCGTCCTCGTCATCCAGCTCCAGCTCGATGCTCGCGCCGCGCGTGCGCACCTGGCTCTTGCCCCCGGGCCCCTGCGCCAGCGTGGGCCGGAAGGGCTGGCCGTTCTGCTCGGCATAGCCGATGCGGATCACCTCGCCGTTGGGCAGCCGGATGCGGCCCGAACCCTGGATCTGCATCTCGTACAGCGCGGTGGCGCTGCTCACGAAGGCCAGCACCTTGGCATTGGGCGCGCCGCGGGTCTCGATCTCCTCGCGCGTGAAGTACGGCAGCAGGCGCTGTCCGTCGATGCGCACGCGGGCCTTGCGGTCGATGGTGTCGCGCACGATCTGCGACAGGTCCAGCGCATACAGCCCGGGCGCGCCCATGTCGCGCGTCGACAGCCCCGTCTGCACCACCACCTGGTTGCCCTGCACGCGCGCGGCCACCGTGCCGTTGCCCGGCGGCAGCTTGCGGGTGTCGAGGAAGAGCATGTCCTGCGGCTGGCCGTACACCGGGTAGATGAAGGGCGGCGCGTAGGTGCGGCTGCCCTCGATCTCGGGTTCGAAGTAGCCGGTCACCACGCCGTCGGGTCGGCGGTCGTCGTCACGGATCTGGTAGGCCGCGAACTCGCGCTCGAAGAAGGATCGGATCGCCGGGTTGCTCTTGCCGTCCACGCTGCTCGCGCGGCCGCACACCTCCTGCCACTGCGCGCCGCGCCCGTTGAGCACGCGGCAGCTGGTGAGGAAGGCGGGCCAGCTCTCGGCGAAGTCGTCGCGGCTCCAGCCGGGCACGCTGTCGAAATTGACGGCGGTGTAGGTGGCGATCTGGGTCGAGAAGGTGCGCGCCTGGCCGGCCACGCTGGCGTTGGCCGGTGCGGGCGCCGCAGCCGGCGCGGGGGCGGGCGCGACGGCCACCGGGGCCGGCGGCGGCGCGGCCGGCGCGGGCGCGGGTGCAGGCCCGGTCGCACAGCCGGCCAGGCCCAGCGCCAGGGCGCCGGCCCACAGCGCATGCACCGGTCGCGGTGCCTGGGAATGCGGGGCTGGGTTCATGATTCACTCCTTGGGATCGAGGCGGCCCGGAAGGGCCGATGTCCACAGACGATCACTTCTCGACGATTTTGAAAGTGCCGACGCCATAGACGTCCTGGCAGGGCGCCGACGACGGGCACACCGGCTTGCCCAGCAGCGGCGTCGGCCCGCCCGGCCGCGCGCTCTCGAGGGCCGACAGCACCGTGAGGGGGAATTGCGGAAACACGCCGTCGTTCTGCACGCCGGATTCGCTGAAGTCCCGCTCGTTCTGGCTCACGAGCACCGCGAAGTGGTTGGTGCCCGGCGGCCCGCCGGCATTCATGGGCCAGGAGGCGCGCGGCAGCGACAGCGTGCTGCCCGCGGTGATCTTGTTGTACTTGTCGAGCAGGTTGGGGAAGAGCAGGAACATCTCGCCGCCGCTGGACAGCAGGTAGACGTAGACGAAGCCGTCGCGCTGGCTGCGCACCTCGAAGTCGAGCTTGTCGCGGCCCACCGACACCTCGGCCTTGCGCGGCGTCGCCGTCACGCCGAAGCCGGCCGTGGCGCCCGCGCCCAGCGCTTCCAGCGACTGCAGCGGCGTGCGGCGCGCCGCAGGCGCGGGCGGCGGTGCGGGGGGCGCGGGCGGCGGTGGCTCGGGCGCTGCTGCGGGCGCCGCGGGGGCCGCGACCGTCGGCGGCGCGCTCGCCACCACGGCGTCGGCCTTGCGGCCCTGCATCCACCACCAGGTGCCGCCACCGATCACCGCCAGCGCCAGCACACCGCCGGCGGCCAGCAGCCTGCCGTTGCCGCCGGGGCCGGGTGCGGGGGCCGGCATGGGATGCGGCGTCGTCTTCGGGCCGCGCGCCGCCGTCGGTGCCGTGCCGCTGCGCGCCCCGCTGGAGCGCAGCGGCGCGATGGTGGTCGTCTCTTCCAGGCCCAGCTCGGCGCGCAGCTCGCCCATGGACTGGGGACGCGCCTCGGGCCGCACCTGCAGGCCGTGGTCGATGGCCTCGAGCAGGCGCACGCTGTAGCGCTGGCGCAGCACCTCGTTGCCGGCCAGGGGCACGTAGCTGTCGGAGATGAGCCGCGCCACCGAGGGCGGCGGCGCGCGCCCGCACACCGCCACGTGCATGACGGCGGCGAGCGCATAGACGTCGGTCCACGCGCCCTGCGACATGTCGGGCATCTCGGCGTACTGCTCCACCGGCGCATAGCCGGGCTTGAGGATGACGGTGATGGCCTGCGTCTTGTCGGTGATGACGCGCCGCGCCGCGCCGAAGTCCAGCACCACCGGCCGGCCGGAGCCCTCCAGCAGCATGATGTTGTCGGGCGCGATGTCGCGGTGGTAGCAGTTGGCGTTGTGCATCACCGCCAGCGCCTGGGTGACGCCGTCCATGATGCGCATGAGCCAGCCCTCGTCCACGCCCGCGGGCGTGGACGCCAGTGCCTGGCGCATGGTCTGGCCGCGGTACAGCGGCATCACCATGTAGGTGGTGCCGCGTTCCTGCCAGAAGCGGTAGACCTTCAGCAGCGACGGGTGGTCGAACTGGGCCAGCAGCCGCGCCTCGTTGATGAAGCTGCGCATGCCCAGGTCGAAGGTTTCCTTGTGCTTCTCCGACAGGGGCGAGACCGTGCCGTCGTGCGCGCGCGTGGACAGCGAGGTCGGCAGGTACTCCTTGATGGCCACCGTGCGTTCGAGCGTGTGGTCCCAGGCCTCGTACACGGCGCCGAAGCCGCCCTGGCCGATGAGGTGCGTGATCTCGAACTCGGCCATGCGGCTGCCGGCCGGCAGCGTGCCGGTGTCCGCGCCGCTGCCGGCGGCAGGCGGCGGTGCCGGCGGCCGCGCGCCGGGCGACGACACCACGGTGGCGGCATCGGCCTCGCGGGCCGGGCCGCGCCCGGTCATCACCTGCGTGCGGTCGTCGCCGCCCTCGGGGGGCAGGGGTGTGGAGGGCTCGTTCACGTCGGGTCCACCTTGTCCACCGCCTCGGCATCGCCTGGCGCCGCGGGCGCCTGGGCGCTGGCGAAGAGCAGGTCGAAGCGCTCCTCGCGCGGCAGCCCCGCACTCAGCAGGCGCTGACCCTCGCCGCCGGGGTGCGTGAGCCACAGCGACTGGCCGCCCGTGGGCCAGGCGGGTGCCGGGCCGGGCGCGTCCGGCCGGACGGCGTCTTCGGCGTCGGCGAACAGGCGTGCCAGCGTGTCGTCGAAGCGCGCCGCGTCCTGGTCCTGGTCCAGGCCTTCCAGGGCCGCCTGCGCCGCACGCTGCCACCAGCGGTGCAGGGCTGGCCAGGCTGCAGCCGGCAGGGCCTGCCAAGGCCGGCGCAGCTCGCAGGCCACGGCGAAGGGAAAGTAGCGGCCCACGCCGTCGACCGAGGGCATGACGACGCCCACCCAGCATGCCGGGCCGGCCACGTCCTGCGCCAGCGCGAAGAACCACACCGGCCCTTCCAGGTAGCGCGCCGTCCAGTCCTCGTGACGAAGGCGCAGCTGCATCATCCCGTGCTGCAGCCACTGATCCCAGCGCGCACGGAAGGCCTCGGGCAGGCGGCGGTGCGCGAAGTCGCCCATGCCGGGCAGCTTGCCGAACCAGCCCGGCAGCGCGGCCGGGTCCGAGAGGATGCCGTCCAGCCCCGTCACAAGCCCTCCGGGCAGGAGAACTCGCGCAGCTCCTTCAGGCGGATCGGGTGCTGCACGCTGTTGGTCGTGACCTCGAACTTGGCGCGGCGCGCGTCGAGCTGGAAGGTGATGAGGAATTTCTCCGGCCCGTCGCCCGAGGCGAGCTGGCCGCGGTCGAGCATCTTGAACAGCGCCCACGGCCCTTCGGTGACCTGGCCCGAGGTGCCGCCGGCCGTCGGCGGCTGCACGGTGATGCGCACCTGGTTGGTGTTGCGCGGGCCGGGCCACTGCACGGTCATGGGCACGATCGGGCCGTGCGCGTACTTCACGAGCTGGCCGTCGACGTCGAGCGTGAACTGGGTGATGCCCGCATCGAGCTCGACCGGCTTGAAGTCCAGGCGCATCGCCGGGCCGCGGCCACCGCCGCGGAAGAAGACCTGCTTGATCAGGTCGGCGCGCTCGAACTGCTGCAGCGCCGAGGTGGAAATCGCGCCCTGCTCCGCCACCGGCTTGTAGCGCCAGGGGCGGCGGCTGGTGTCGACCAGTTGCGCGAGGCGCTTCTGGAAGAAGTCGTCCATCATGCCGCCGGGGCCGAACATCTGGCCGAAGTCCTCGGGCAGTACGTCGCGGCTGCTCGACTCGACGAAGGGGTAGCGGCCCGTGATGGCGCGCTGGCAGAACTCGGTGACCGGCCGCAGGTCCTGGCTCAGGTTGCCGCGCTCGGCCACGCGGGCCTGCGCGGCGCCGCTGGTGCTGAGGTTCTCGACCATCGAGCGCACCGGCTCGGGCAGCCGGCCCGCATCGGACTTGAGCTTGCCTGCCACGTCGCCGGGCGGCGGCGAGGTGCGGCTCTTGACGGCGGTGTCGACCGCGGTGAGGTAGACGTAGACCTCGTTGAAGAGCTTGAGCGCATCGTCCAGCGGCGCCGGGCCACCCGGCGTGGGCGACACCACCAGCCGGCGCAGCGATTCGAAGCGGTCGTCGACGATGCTTTCGATGCGCTTGCCCGGGGCCAGCTGCTGCCGGTTCGCGTCGCCGCCGCCGAAGAGCTCTTCCAGGCCCTTGCGCGTGTTGCGCACCGTTTCGGCCGCCTTGCCCACGGCCGACTTGTCGCCGTCCTTCGGCGTGAGCGTGGTTTCCTTGACCACGGCGCGCAGGAAGTTGGCCAGCGGCGAATCGGCGCCCGAGAGAATGCGCGCGATCTCGATGTTCTTCTCCAGGCCCGACACGCGGATCAGCCGCACGTCGGCAAGCATCGCCTCCCACACCTTGACGTACTCCTGCAGGTACAGGCGGCGCACGCGGTCGGTGAGCTCGCCCAGCGCCGCCGCATCGCGCAGGCGGTCGGCCGCGCCGGTGCCCTGCCCCAGCACCCACGGGTCCTCGGCGGCGATGAGGCCGGTGACCACGACCACCTCGTTCTGGAAGCGCTTGTGGTAGCCGTCGTAGGTGAACATGCCCGGCACGCCTTCGGTCAGCGGCTTGCCGCTGGGCCGCTCGAACACCAGGGGCCCCGAGGGCCCGGTGGCGGCGGCGATGCTGAAGTTGGGCACGTCCTTGCCCAGGCGCTGGCGCTTGAGGCGGCTGAAGATGCGCTGCTCGGTCGGGTAGCTGGCCAGCAGCGCGCGCACGCTGCGCACCAGGTTCTCGTCCATCTTGAGCGGTGCGCGCGGCGGGCCCTGCGCGATCAGGATGTCGAGCTGGTCCTCCAGCAGCCTGCGCTGGTCCTCGGGGATGCCGCGGTCCAGGCTGCGCGCCCAGTCCAGCGTGATCCAGGCCTTGAGCGCCTCGGCGTCGAAGTGCTCCGGCTGATGGATCATGAGGTAGCTCTTGAGCGCCTCGTAGGTGAACTCCAGGTTGTCCTTCTGCGCGGTGCGCAGCTGGTCCTCGATGCGCTTGGCCAGCTGCGGCAGGAAGGCCTCGTTGAGCGCGCGCTGATGCGCGGTCTGCGCGGCGGCGTCGAGCTTGTCGCCCTGGTACAGGCCCAGCGTCATCGAGAAGGGTTCGTCGCCCTGCCGGTTGAGCGGCGTCTTCCAGATGTCGCGCAGGCCCTGCAGCACGGGCGCGACCTGCACCAGGTTCTGCGTCTGTGCCGGCAAGGCCGCAAGCTGTTGGCGCGCGGGTTCGACCCTGGCCTCGACCGACTTCACGTACGCGAGGTTCTGCCAGGCGCTGTAGCCCCAGCCGGCGAGCAGGCCGGCGGTGACGAGCAGCATCGCCGTCATCCCCGCCAGGCGCAGCGCGTGGCGGCGGCGCTCCAGCTTCACGTCGGCACCCGCGAGCCGCTGTTCGGGGAACACCACGTCCTTGAGCAGCGTGGTGAGGAAGTAGCTGCGGCCGCTGCTCTTCTGCGGCGCGAGGATGGCGCGTTCGAGCCCGAAGCTGCGCGCCAGGCTGCCCATCACGCGGTCGATCGGGCTGCCTTCCTGCGTGCCGCTGGTGAAGTACACGCCCCGCACCCACGGCGGCTGCGCGAAGCGCGAGCCGGTGAAGACCTGGTCGAGCAGGTCCTGCAGCACGGGGCCGATGGACGCGAACTGTGCCGGGAAGCCGAAGATGGCCGCGCGCCGCGTGCCGTCGGTCTCCTGCTGCATGCGCTCGATCAGCCCGTTGTTGACGCGGTCGTGCAGCAGCGCGAACTCGCGCTGGAAAGGCGCGTTGAGGCCGTGCTCGGAAAGCTGCGTGCCCTCCTCCGGTGGCAATGTGAAGCCGAAGACCTGCGCGCGCTGCTCCTTGCCCAGGTCGGCGAAGTAGTCGGTGAAGCCGTACAGCAGGTCGCTCTTGGTCACGAGCACATAGACCGGCAGGCGGGTGGTGAGACGCTCGTCGAGTTCGAGCAGGCGCGCGCGGATCGATGCGGCCAGTGCGCTGCGCGCCTCCACGCCCTGGCTCAGCAGGTCGGCCACGCTGACGGTGAGAAACACGCCGTTGAGCGGCCTGCGCGGGCGCGCCTTCTTGAGCAGGCCCAGGAAGCCGTCCCAGGCGCTCTTGTCCTCGCTCTGGTGGCTGTCCTGCGTGGTGTAGCGGCCGGCCGTGTCGATGAGCACCGCCTCGTCGGTGAACCACCAGTCGCAGTTGCGCGTGCCCCCGACGCCGCGGATCGCGCCGGGGCCGAACTTCTCGGCCAGCGGGAAGGACAGGCCCGAGTTGACCAGCGCCGTCGTCTTGCCCGAGCCCGGCGCGCCGATGAAGACATACCAGGGCAGGTCGTACAGGTAGCTGCCGCCCGAGAGCGAGAGCCAGTCGCGCAGGCCCGGCTTCTTGCCAGCGGCATGCAGGCGCATCTTCTTGAGCGTGGCGATGGCCTCGGAGAAGCGGTCGCCGAGGATCTTCTGCTCGCCGTTCTCCGGGGCCGCGGTCTTCACCGTCGGCGCCTTCATCAGGCCGTCGGTCAGGTGCTGGCTCGCGCGCCGCACACGCCAGCGTCGCAGCAGCGCGCGCAGCACCACCAGCAGCACGATCGCGCCGATGAGGATGGCGCGCGCGAGCTCGCTCTCCAGCGGTGCCTTCTCGCCGATCCTGACCAGCGGGCCGATCCACCAGATCAGCAGACCCAGGACGAGCAGCGCCAGCACCGTGAGCAGCAGGGGGTGGAACAGGAAACGAAACACCTTCTTCATCGCCGGGCCGTCCCAAGATGAAAAGCCGCCCCCTCGGGGGGCAGCGACCACACGGAGTGGGGAGCGTGGGGGCACTGTTTCATCGCGGAGCTCCCGGAGTGGGGGCAGCCGGTGCCGCGGGCGGTGGTGACGACGCGATGCGTTCCGGCTCGGTCAGCAGCACGATGTCCACCCGGCGGTTGCGCGCGCGGTTGGCCGGCGTGTCGTTGGCGGCCACCGGCTCGGCGTCGGCCTTGCCCTCGGCCTTCATGCGGGCCGGGTCGACCAGGCTCGTGAGGGCCGTCTTCACCGCGTCGGCGCGCGCCGTGGACAGGTGCCAGTTCGACGGGTAGCGCAGCGAGCGGATCGGCTGGTTGTCGGAGTGGCCGGTGATGAGCACGTCGCCCTTGACCTCGGCCAGCGCCTGGCCGATGCGCACCAGCACCGGCATCGAGGCGGCCATCGGCTCGGCGCTGCCCGAGGCGAAGAACGCGTCGCCGCGCAGGCGCACCACCGAGCGGTCGGCCTCGTCGGTGACGGTGACCAGGCCCTGGCGCACCTCGGGTTCGAGGAAGCGCGCGAGGCGCGGCACCTTGGCCGGCGGCGCGGGCGGCGCGATCTGCACGTTGGGCATGCGCAGCCCCGCGAGCTGCGACCAGGTGGTGTCGGAGCGGTTGTTGAGCCAGATGCGAAGCGCGAACCAGCTCAGGGCCAGCAGCAGCAACAGGCCCGCGCCGATGACCCACAGCGGGACCGACTCGCGCAGGCGCGCCGTGCCGCCGCCCTGCCCGCGCCAGTGCGGCGAGAGCGCCGGCTCGACCGCGGGCCGCTCCTTGCGGATCAGGTCGCCCAGGCGCTGGCGCACCGTGTCGAGCTGCGCCTTGCCGTTGTCGAGCACGCGGTAGCGGCCCTCGAAACCGAGGGCCAGCACGCAGTAGATGAGTTCGAGCAGGTCGCGGTGCCTGGGCACGTCCTGCGCCAGCTTGGCCAGCAGCTGGAAGACCTTCTCGCCGCCCCAGGTCTCGTTGTGGAACTGCACCAGCAGGCTCTGCTTGTTCCAGCCGGCCTGCACGCCCCAGGGCGTGTTGGCGACGGCCTCGTCGAGGGCGGTGCACAGGATGTAGCGCGCGGCGAGCACCGACTCGTTCGACGCGCCCGCGCGCCGCGCGGCGGCGTCGAACTGCTGCACCGCTTCTGCCGTCGATGCGCGCAGGGCGGACACGTTGGGCTGCTGCACCAGGTTGCGCAGCTTGCCCATCAGCACCAGCAGCCGGCCGGCGGCCGACACCAGCGGGTTGAGCAGGCCGAGGTCGCCCAGCTCGGCGGGCAGCGGCTCGGCGGCGGCCGCCGGGATGGGCATCGGTGGCGGTGCCGAGCCGCCGGGCGAGCGCGGCTTGGGCTTGATGACCGTGCGCTCGGATTCGAAGGCGGCGAAGGGATCGGGGGTGCTCATGATCCGGTGGCCTCGGTGAGGGGTTGGACCTTCTGCGCGTTGCAAAGAAGGGGCTCTGCATTGGCCTTGCTGGGCGTGCCGCGGCAGGAGCCGGGATGTCGCCCCGGCGGGCGACCTACTTTTCTTTGTCTCGCCAAAGAAAAGTAGGCAAAAGAAAGGCGACCCCACTGTCTGCGTCCCTTCGCTTCGCTACGGGCAACCTGCGGTGCTCGCGGCTGGCGGGGTCCGCGCAAACTCGCTTCGCTCAAACATGCGCGGCCCTCTTTCCGCCAGCCGCTGCGCTCCTCGGCGCATACAGAGGGGACCAGGGTCAACAAGGCTGCTGCGCAGCCTTGTCCTTGTTCTTTGTTTTTCCGAGGGCCGAGCGAAGCGATGGCCCGTTCTGGTGGGTCCCTTCTGGATGCGCCTGCGACGTGGCGCTGGCGGGGTGGCAGCTGTGCCGCGCGCGGCAACAGCTGCTTCGTCATCTGACTCGCTGCAGCTGTTCGAGCGCAGCGCGAAGCGCGTAGCGAGTTCTGCAGCGCACCCCGACAGCGTCGCGGCGCAGGTTGCCCGCAGCGAAGCGGAGGGTCGCAGCCAGCAGGGTCGCCTTTTCTTTGCCTACTTTCTTTTGGNTTGCCCGCAGCGAAGCGGAGGGTCGCAGCCAGCAGGGTCGCCTTTTCTTTGCCTACTTTCTTTTGGCGAAGCAAAAGAAAGTAGGTGCGCCGCCGGGCGCACATCCCGGCTCCTGCTCGAAAACAGACCGCGAGGCCAAGGCGAATACCTGCAAGCCCTCACACCACCTCTCTCCAAGAGGGAGAGGGAGCAAGACAGAAGCCGCCCCGCCTTCATGACCGAATCGCCCAGAACGCCAGGTCCAGCCCCGGGAAGTCCCCCGCGATATGCATCGCCATCCCCCCCGACTGCTCCAGCTGCCGCCACAACTCGCTGTTGCGCGTCTCCAGCTCGAAGTAGTTGGCACCCGTGTGGAAAGGGATCTGCCGCGGCGCCACCGGCATGGGCGTGAGCGTGACGCCCGGCAGCTGCAGGTTGACCAGGTCGCGGATGCGCTCTACCGGGCCGATCTTGACCTGCGTGGGAAAGCGCGCGCGCAGCGCCTCGGCCGCCATCTGCGACTGCACGGCCAAGACGAAAGTGGCGTTGCGCTGCAGGTCGACGTCGGGAATCAGTGCCACGCGCACGCCGTGCTTGCGGTCGTGCAGTTCGATGCGGATGGCCGATTGCTCCAGCACCATCGACAGGCTGCGGCGCAGGTCGTCCATCACCGGACGGAAGGTGGCCTCCAGGTCGTCGTGCACGTAGGGGCCGAAGCGCGCCGAGCGCCGCGCATCGCGAAAGGTGCCGAGGTCGCCCGCGAGCTGCAGCGCCTCTTCGTAGAAGTGCAGCGGGTGCAGGGCGGCGCTGCGGGTGAAGTGCGCGAACAGCGGCTCGTAGCGGTTCACGGTCTGCAGCAGCAGGAAATCCGCGATCTCGGCGACGCCGCCGGTGCCGCCCTGCGTCATGCGGCCGGCAAGCGCTTCGGCGCGCTGACGCAGCAGGCCCAGCAGTTCGTCGACCCAGCCGCGCACCACCGCATGGCCCGCCACGTGCAGCAGCGGCGGTACCAGGCCGCGGTGCAGCTGCACCTGGTTGTCGACGCGGCGCTCCACCACGCGCGCGACGCTGAGCGTGGTCCAGGCGTCGGTGGCCTCGCCGGCGCGCAGCAGGCGCGTGTGCAGGGCGCCCAGCTGCAGCATCGCGGTGCGCTCGCCGGTGGTGTTGGAATCGGGCACCTCGGCTTCGAGCACGCGGTGGCGCACCAGCTCGTCGTAGCCTTCGGCGTCGGCCTCGCGCGCGCCCGCGCGGCGCACGGGCAGGGCCAGCACCACGGCCTCGTCGCGCATGTTGGCGGGGATGTCGATGGGCTCGGGCAGCGGATCGACGGCCGGCATGTCGAACACCGTGCCGTCGCCGAACACGCCGACGGCACGCACCAGCGCCAGCTTGCCCAGGCTCAGCGCCGCGGCGTCGATCTCGAGTTCGGCAAAACCCCAGGCGTAAGGCGTGGTGGCGCGCAGCAGCACGTGGCGGGCGTGGTCGGCATGGCGCTCGGCTTGCTGCAGGTGCTGGGGCTGCAAGAGCATCCCCTCGCTCCAAACCACTTTTGTTCGCCAACTCATCCGCGCGCGCTCCGTCAAAGGCAAGGGTTGCCAAGGAGCGTCGAGTTTCCAGGCGTAACCGGGAGCGGCAAATCCGCCGGACGGCCTAGCCGCCGGCGCGCGGCCTAATGCGAAGGGGCTAGTCCACCGCCCGAGGCCGGCGGCTACTTCCCGGCCCGCAGCGGATCGCGCTGGAGCGCGGCGACCTGACGCGCGTAGTCGGCGTCGAGGCGCGCCAGCCGCTGCTGGCGCGCGGCCTCGCTGGTCCACTGCCCCGAGAGGGCCTGCTGGCGGGCGAGCTCGTGCTGCTGACGCGCGGCCTGCACCAGGACGCTGTTGTCGGCCAGCGCATAGCCCTGGATGGCGTTGGCATGCGCGCCCTTGAGCACCGCCCGCTGAGCGGCACTGCGCGCATCGCTGCCGCGCCCGTAGGCTGTGAGGAAATCCTGCAGCCTGCGCGTCTGCGCGGCGCTCCAATCGGTGCGCACGAGGATCTGCGCGGGCGGCGTGGGCTCGGAGCGCCAGACGACCTGCAGGCGCGCCGCCTCGACCGGGAACTGCTGGCGGAAGCGCTCCAGGTCCGTGCTGTTGTTGGTTGCGACGTCGGCATCGCCGTTGGCCACCGCGAGCGCGTTCTCCTGGTGGGTGCCGACCCGTTCACCGGCGAAGCGGGTCTCGATGTCGATGCCGCGCGGCAGGAAGAGCTGCAGCTGCGGCACGATGTAGCCCGACACCGAGCGGGGGCCGCCGCGCGCGATGCGCCAGCGCTCGGGGGCCGCCAGCAGCGCTTCGAGCGAATTGAGCGGCGGCGCCTTGCGCATCAGCAGCAGGGCCTGATGGGCATTGGCCTGCTCCGCGTCGCGCTCGACGGTGGCCACCACCTGCATGCGCCCGCGCAGCACGGCGTTGAGCGCCAGCCTGCCCGACAGGTAGGCGATGTCGACCTGGTCGGCCTCGATGGCGCGCTCCATCGCCTCGTAGCTGGGCACCGACAGCGCACTGACGCGCCGGCCCAGCGCGCTGCCCAGGTCCTGCAGCAAGGGCTCCCACTTGGTGCGCGAATCCACCGCGCCGCCCACCGGCAGCACGCCGAAGGACAGCGGCAGCGCATCGGACGCCGGCCGGGGGCGTGTTTGCGCCGGCGCGCCGGCCGCGCCCAGGCAGGCCAGCGCCGCGGCCCCCTGGAGCCAGGTGCGCCGGGTCGCCAGAACGCTCGTCATGGTGCGCCGTCGCGCAACACGGCCAGTTGATCGGCGTAGGTGCTTTCGATGCGCTGCAACCGCGCCTGGCGCGCCGACTCGTTGACGAACTGGCCCGTCACCGCGTTCTGGCGCGCCAGCTGGTAGGCCAGCTTGGCGGCCGGCACCAGCGAGCTGTTGTCCGCCGGCAGGAAGCCCGCCAGATCGTGCAGCGACCTGAGCACCGCCCGTTCGGCATCGCCCTTGGGGCCCCTGGCCTTGGCGTAGCCCGTCAGGAAGCCCTGCACGCGCTGCTGGAAGTCCGCCGGGTAGTCGCGGCGCATGACGATCTGCGCGTGCGGAATGAGCTCCGACTCCCAGATCACCTGCAGCCGCTCGGCCTCGGACGGGAACTGGAGCCTGAAGCGCTCGAAATCGGCGGTGTTGTTGGTGGCGACGTCGGCCTCGCCGTTGGCCACCGCGAGCGCGGTCATCTGGTGCGTGCCGATCACCTCGCTGCGAAAGCGCGTCTCCATGACGATGCGGTTGGGCAGGAACAGCTGCAGCTGCGGCACGATGAAGCCCGACACCGAGCGCGATTCGCCGCGCGCCAGGCGCCAGCGGTCGGGGTCGCTCAACACCGCATCGATCGACGTCACGGGGCCGCCCTTGCGCGCCAGCAGCAGCGCCCGGTAGCCCGGCAGCCCGTCGTGCCGCGTGACCTGGGCCACCACCTTCATCTGGCGCAAGGTGACGGCGTCCAGCGCCATCTTCCCCGACAGGAAGGCCATGTCGACCTCGTTGCGCTGGATGGCCTGCTCGAGCGCGTCGTAGGAGGTGACGGAAAGCACCGCCACGGGCCGGCCGATCGCCTTGCTCAGGTCGGCCAGCAGCGGGTCCCAGTCGTTGCGCGACTCGAAGGCGCCGCCCAGGGGCAGAATGCCGAAGCGCACCGGCATGCCGGCCTGCTGGCCGATGGCCGCCAGGGGCAGGGCCAGCGCCCATGCCGCCAACACGCAGTGCCGGAAGAAGGCCCAGGGCCGCAGCCAGCGGCCGGCGGGCGGGTTCGGCCGGCGGGCGGACGATGCGGGGGCGAAGGGGGTTCGGGGCATGGTCAGGGGCGGCCCCGGCGTCGGCCAAGCGGCTGACTGGTCAATGCAGGAAGCCGGGACACACAATTAGAAACCAAAAAAGGCTGCGATTTTGTGAAGTTTTCCCCATGAGCAATCCGCTGCAAGCCGCGCCGCCCGCGCCCGCCGTCCCCACGCGGGCGCGCCGCGCCGCGCGCAGCGTGGGCGGCCGCCTGGGCCAGCTGTCGCTGGTCCAGCAGCTGGTGCTGCTGGCGGTGCTGCCGGCGGCGCTGGCGATGCTCGGCACCATCGCCGTGCTGACGCGGCAGTACCTGGCCGGCGTCAACGACCTGATGCGTGCCAACGCCCAGACGGTGGCCCTGCAGATCGCCACGGCGGCCCAGTCGCCCCTGGCCCACATGGACCGCCGCGCGCTGCTGCGCATCGCGCAGTCGGGCACCTTCCAGCCCCATGTGCAGCAGGTGCAGGTGTGGTCGGAGGACGGCGAGATCGTCGCCAACGCCGAGACCGTCGACCGGCAACGCAGCGAGGGGGTGCAGGTGGTGGTGCCCGTCGCGTCCGACGATGGCCAGCCCAGCGGCAAGGTGATGGTGGAGATGAGCCTGGCCGCGGTGCGCAGCGCCCGCAACACCGTCTGGTTCAACGTGCTGCTGGTGCTGGGCGCCAGCCTGCTGGGCGTGGTGCTGGCAGGTGCCTGGGCCGCGCGCCGCATCAGCGCACCGATCCGCCGCCTGGGCGAGGCCGTGGACCGCCTGGGCGCCGGCGAGGAGGCGCAGGTGCCGGTGGAAGGCACGGCCGAGGTGCGCCACCTGCAGGCCGGCTTCAACCACGCAGCCAGCGCCCTGGCCGAGAGCCAGCGCCTGCTGCAAAGTCGCATCGAGGTGGCGACGGCCGAACTGGCGCGCAAGAACCAGCAGCTGGAGGTGGCGAGCCAGGCCAAGACCCGCCTGCTGGCCGCTGCCAGCCACGACCTGCGCCAGCCGCTGCATGCGCTGACGCTGTTCTCCGACGGGCTGGCCAACGGCGAGCACGACCCGGTGCGGCTGCAGCGCATCGCGCACATCCGCGAGTGCGTCGATTCGCTCGACCGGCTGTTCTCGGAGCTGCTCAACCTCTCGCAGCTCGATGCCGGCGTGCTGCAGCCGCAGTGGGTGGACTTCCCGCTCGACGGACTGCTCGACGAGATCAGCCGCAACTTCCGCCCGGTGGCCGAGCAGCAGGACCTGCGCCTCGTGGTGCGCAAGACCGACCTGTGGGTGCGCAGCGACTACGTGATGCTCTCGCGCGTGCTGTCCAACCTGGTGTCGAACTCGCTGCGCCACACCGTCGAAGGCGGCGTGCTGGTGGGCGCGCGCCGGCGCGGGCGCTCGGTGCGCATCGACGTGTGGGACACCGGCGTGGGCATCGCGCCGCAGCACCAGGCGAAGGTGTTCGAGGAGTTCTACCAGGTCGACCCGCAGCGCACGCAGGCCACCCGCGGCACCCGCGGCATGGGCCTGGGCCTGGCCACCGTGCAGCGCCTGGCGGGCCTGCTCAACACGCGCGTCGAGCTGCGCTCGCGGCCGGGGCGCGGCACCTGCGTGAGCATCACGGTGCGCACCGTGCCCGCACCCGACACCCCGGTGCCCGTGCCCTCGACGGCGGCCGCCGAGGAGGACATCCGCTTCGACGGCCTGCGGGTGATGGTCATCGACGACGAGCGCACCATCCTCGAGGGCCTGCAGGTGGTGCTGGGCCAGTGGGGCGCGCAGGTGCTGGCCGCGCAGACCCGGGCCGAGGCCTTGTCGCTGGCCGACCAGTGGGCCACGCCGCCCGACGTGGTGGTGAGCGACCTGCTGCTGCAGGGCGGCGACAACGGCCTGGACGTGCTGGCCGCGCTCGAGCGGCATCCGCACGGGATCGGCCCGCACACGGCGCGCCTGCTGGTCACCGGCGAGACCAAGCCCGACCGGCTGCGCGAGGTCGCGGCCGCCGGCGTGACGGTGCTTTACAAGCCGGTGTCGCCCCGCGCGCTGAGGCAGGCCATCGCGGCGCAGCTCGCGGGCCTGCGGGCCGTGGCGACGCACTGAGCTGCAACACCCGGTCCTAGGCCATCCGGCATAGGCCGCGCGCGCCCCGCGGTGCGGCCGCACGCGCTTCGGTGCGCCGCGCCGGCGACGGCCTAAGCCCTCTGCGTTATCGCGCGCCGGCACGCCGCTCCGTACATTGGTGCGCACGGACCCCGTGCCGGCGAATCGCCGTCGGCCGGCCCGTCCCCGTCCGCATCCGATCCCATCGCTTCCATGCGCTTCCAGTTCTTGTCCGCAGCCCGCCGCGCGCTGCCCTGCCGCTGGCAGCTCGCCGCCGGCGCGCTGTTCGCCTGCGCGCCGGCGCTGCCTGCGGGCGCGGCCGGCTGGACCGTGCTGACGGCCGACGACGCACCGGCGCATGCCGAGTTCGTGCGCGAGCTGCAGGGTGGCGCCGACGCCGACCCGCGCATCGAGTGGGTGCGCATCGCGCCCGGCAGCGGCGCGCCGGCTCCGACGCCCGAGGCCGTCGCACAGGCCGACGAGGACCGCGTCACGGCCGGCGTGCGCACCCGCGGCATCCGCCGCAGCGCACCGGCCACCGACGCGGTCACCGTGGCCGTCGGGCCCTCGGCGGCGCGCGCGGCCCTCGACCGGCCGGGCCAGGAGCCGCTGCTGCTGGCGATGCTCAGCCGACTGGACTACGAGGGCCTCAAGCCGCTGCCCGCGCTGCGCCGCGGCGAGCGCCCGATCGGCGTGCTGCTGCGCGAGCCCGCGATGGGCGACCAGCTGGCGCTGATCGACGCGGTGCTGCCGGGCAAGCGCCGGCTGGGCCTGGTGGTGACCGGCGAATCCGAGCCCGTGCTGCGCGAGCTGCAGCGCGCAGCACAGGACTGGCAGCTGCAGGTCGAATACGCGCCCGATGCCCGCTCGCTCGCCGCCGCGCTGCGGGCGGTGGTGCCGCGCAGCGACGCGCTCATCGTGCTGCCCGACCTGATCGGCGAGAACCAGGCCGCGACGCTGGCGGTGCTGCGCGCGGGCGCGGGTGCCGGCCTGCCGGTGTTCGGCAGCAATGAAGGCATGGTGCGCTCGGGCGGCCTCGCCGCCGCGGTGTCGACGCCGGCACAGCTCGCACGCCAGGCCCGCGCGATGGGGGCGCGCCTCGCCGGCGGCAGCGCCGCGGCGCCCCTGGTCGAAAGCGCCACTCCCGCCAGCGTGCGCGTGAACGCCACGGTGGCACGGGGGCTGAACCTGCGCCTGCCGTCCGAAACCGAGCTGGCCCAGCGCGTCACTGCCCCACGATGAGCGAAGCGTCCGCGCCGCCCACCAGGGCCACGCGCCCCCTGGAGCCGGCCGACCTGGCCAGCACGCCGATGCCGTTGAGCGGCCAGCCGCAGCCCCGCCCGCTGCTGGTGCGCGGCAGCCTGCAACGCGACCTGGTGCGCCTGGGCGTGCTGCCCTGCGCCGCACTCGCACTCGCGCTCACGGCCTGGTTCACGCACAGCCGGCTGAGCACGCTGGACGCGATGTTCACCGCCGAAGGCCAGGCCATCGCCAGGCAGGTGGCCGCAATGTCGGACCTCAGCCTGTTCGCCGGCGACCTGCCCGCGTTGCAGAACGTGGCCAACGCGGCGCTGCGCAGCGGCCAAGCCACGCGCGTGGAGATCAGCAACAGCGCCGGCATCTTCGTCGCCGCCGGGGCCGCCCCCGCCGCCGGCGGCGCGCTTCGCACCTTCTCGGCACCGGTCACGCTGCGCGAGGCCTCGCGCGCAGCGGCCTTTGCGCCCGCAGGGACGACGGCCGCGGGCGACGCACCCATCGGCCTGGTGCAGGCCTTTCGCGACACCACCGCCTACACGCAGGAGCGCACGCGCTCGCTCATGGCCGGCATCGGGCTCGCGCTGCTCGCGCTGCTCGCGGCCTGGGTCGCGGTGCGGCACATGGCGCGCAACATCTCGCGTCCGCTGCGCCGCGTGTCGCGCACGGTGGCCGCCCTGCAGGCCGGACAGTTCGATGCGCGCTGCGACGTCGTCGGCCGGCCGTCGCGACCCGGCCGCGACGGCCGCGCGCCGCACCACGAGTTCGCCACCCTGGCCGGCGACGTCAACCGCCTGGCCGAGCGCCTGCAGCAGCACCGGCAGGCGAGCGAGGAGCGCGTGCGCGAAGCCACCGCGGTGGCGCTGATGCGCATGGCCGAGGCCGAGCAGGCCGCGCTGTCGCGTGCACGCTTCCTCGCCGCCGCCAGCCACGACCTGCGCCAGCCGCTGCACGCCATGGGCCTGTTCATCGACGGCCTGCTGCCCACCGCCACCGACGCGCAGCGCCCCGCGGTGCTGCGCCTGCAGGAGAGCGCGGCCTTCATGGGCGTGCTGCTGGACGACCTGCTGGAGATCTCGCGCCTGGATGCGCAGGTGCTCGCGCCCGAGATGGAGGACCTGCGCCTGTCGGCCCTCTTCGATGCGCTGGCTGCGCAGCATGCCGCGCAGGCCGCCGAAGCGCGCGTGCGCGTGGTGTGGCGCGACCGCGGCCTGGCGGTGCGCAGCGACGCCGCCATGCTCCAGCGCGTGCTGGGCAACCTGGTGGGCAACGCGATCCGCCATGCGCCGCTGGACGGCACGGTGCTGGTCGTCGCGCGGCGTCGCGGCGACGGCGTCCGCATCGAGGTGCGCGACAACGGCGTGGGCATCGCGCCCATCCACCACGCGCGCATCTTCGAGGAGTTCTACCAGGTGGCGAACACCGAGCGCGACCGCCGGCACGGCTTCGGCCTGGGCCTGGCCATCTGCGCGCGCATCGCGGCGCTGCTCGACACGCGCATCGCCCTGCGCTCGGCGCTGACGCAGGGCAGCACCTTCTCGATCCAGCTGCCGGCCGCGCGGGCCGAGGCGCCCCGGGCCGTTGCGGCAGTGCCGGCGCCCGCCGCCGCGCTGGCCGGGCTGCGCTGCCTGGTGGTCGACGACGACCGGCCGGTGCTCGAAGCCACCGCCGCCCTGCTGCGCCAGTGGGACTGCCACGCCGAATGCGCCGCCACGGGCCGCGACGCCGTCGCGCGCCTGGGCGCGCCCGGGGCGCACTTCGACGCCGTGCTGTGCGACCTGCAGCTCACAGGTGACGACGACGGCATGTCGGTGATCGAGGCCGCGCGCCGCCTGCAACCCGGCGCGCTGGCGGTGGTCGTGTCGGGTGCCACCGGGCCCGAGATGCTGCAGCGCCTGCGCCACAGCGGCGTGCTGCTGCTCACCAAGCCGGTCGCACCGGCCAAGCTGCGTGCCCTGCTCTCGGCCCGGCAAGGCGTGGCCGCATGAACGCATGCCTTCACCCCATTTGCTATCGAAACGAGAGCTGCCGGCACAAGCAGGACGGGCACTGCAGCCCCATTTTTCTTGAAGCCCGCCCCTGCCTGAGGCTGCCATGCTCGACCCTGCCGCGCTGAGCGCGATCCGCCCCTTCGTCGCCACGCCGAGCCACAGCGGCGCGCTCAGCTCGCTCTACGTGCGCAGCCTGCTGGGCCTGGTCAACCTGGCGTGGACGCAGGGCTTCGCGATGCAGACGCGCTTCCTCGACGGCGACAGCCTGGTGCCGCGCGCGCGCAACCGCCTGGTCGCCGAGTTCATGGCCGACGCGCGCTGGACCCACCTGTTCTGGATCGACGCCGACATCGGCTTCGAGCCCGAGGCCGCGCTGCGGCTGCTGCTGGCCGGGCGCGAGGTGGTGGCCGGCGTCTACCCGCACAAGACCGAGGGCTGGCCCGCCGAGGGCCTGGCGCAGGCGCTGCCGGCCGGCAGCACGCGCGAGGACTTCGCGGCGCGCCACGCGCGCTACGCCTTCAACCCCCTGCCGGGCGCCCAGCGGGCGGACGAGGACGGCTTCGTCGAGGTGCTCGATGCGCCGACCGGCTTCATGCTCATCGCGCGCACGGTGTTCGAGCGCCTGTCCGCCGCGATGCCGGAGCTGCGCTACACGCCCGATGCCGGCGCCCACGCCAACGCGCACCTGCCGCACTGGCGCTTCTTCGACACCCTGGCCGAGCCCGGCAACGGCCGCTACCTCAGCGAGGACTACGCCTTCTGCCGTCGCTGGCAGCAGCTCGGCGGGCGCGTGTTCGTGGACGTGCAGTCGCGCCTGGTGCACCAGGGAACGCAGGACTTCCGCGGCGATCTTGCGCGTGCATTGACGGTGGGCCAGGGCCCGGCGGACAAGGGCCGCGCCGCCTGACAGCCCCGCCCGTCCGGCTACGTTCTAGAAGTCGGCGCAGCCGTTCTTGCGCTCGGTGTCGATGCAGCTCGTGAGGATGGGCCGCGAGCGCACGCGCGACCACTCGCGCGCCAGCAGGTCGTCGCCCTGCTGCGCGCGGTCGCCACCCAGCGGACCGGTCGCGAAGCAGATCGGCGGCGCGCCGATGTTGCGGTCGAAGGTGTAGGTGTTGGGCACCTCGCGCAGCACGTCGGGCAGCGGCAGGCTGGGCTGCAGATTCACGCGCAGGCTGCCCGGCACGACGTTGACGAGGTAGCCCTCGGCCGACGTGAAACTGCCGGTAATCGGGTAGAAGCCAGGCGGACTGAAGGCGTTGGCCGTCGTGCTCAGCGCACCCGAGAAGCCGAGCCCGCGGTCGCCGAGGATCAGGCCGGTGATGCTGTAGGTGAACAGCGGATTCGGCGCGCCGTAGAAGCGGTTCGCATCGTTGATCACCACCGTCGCCACCGGCTGCTGCGCGTAGATGAAGTGGTTGTCCCCCGGCGAGATGCTCACCGTGCACAGCCCCAGGTAGGCGCAGTGGTACAGGTTCGGCGTGAGGCCCGAGCCGGCCAGTCCGCCGCGCGTCTCGCCCACCCAGGTGTCGGCCCACACGCGCCACGGCGCGCCGGCGATGGTGAAGGCGCCGGCGTTCTGGAAGCGCGACGCGGCGATGAGGTCGGCGCCCGAGCTGCTGCTGACGTTCGTGGCCAGCGTCAGGTCGCCCGACAGCGTGCGCACGTAGACCGTGTCGGCCGCCATGGAGCCGGTCGCCACCACCTGCGGCAGGTTGCCCGCGGCGTCGTAGCCGATGACGGACACGTTGCCGACGCGCAGCGCATCGACGTCCTGGTAGCGGAAGGCCCCGGCCGCGCTGCCGCCCAGCGTGGCGGCGCTCACGTTGTTGGCCGCCTGGTCGAGCAGCACGCTGCCCGCGCTCGACTGCGCCAGCAGCGTGCCGGCCGTGATCGGCGCCGCCGCCGTCTGCGTGATGTTGCCCGCCGACACCAGGCCCAGCGTGGGTGCGGTGATCGGGGCGTTCAGCGCGATGTTGCCGCCTCCCCCGTTCTGCAGCGTGAGCGCCGAGGCGGTGTTGAGCGCGCCCACCACCGTGATGTCCGCGGCATGGCTGTTGCTGCCGAAGACCAGCGTCGGTGCGGCGATGCGGGTGAGTTCGGCCGCCGACACGGCGAAGCCCGTGGCGGCCGTGCCACCGACCGTGATGGCGTTGGCCGTGCGGTCCGCCGCGGTGGCGACGTAGGCCTCGGGCGTGCCCGTCAGGTTCAGCCCGCCGGGACGCAGGTTCACCACCCCGCCGGCGCTCGCCTGGCTGCCCGCGCCCAGGGCCAGCGCGTCGGCACTGCCGTCGTTGGCGGCGCGCAGGACCACATTGCGCGCGCCCGAGACGATGCCGCCCTGCTGCGTGCCGAAGGTGTCGCTGAAGGTCGGCGCGAACTCCACGCCGGCACCGCGGCCCTGCATCTCGCCCGTGATCTCGATGTCGCCGCGGCCCGTGGTCGTGATCTGCGCGTTGCCGCCCACCCGCACGCCGGCGCCGGGGCCCGAGCCGAAGCCCGTGCCCTCGCCGGCCTGGCGCAGCCCGCGCACGGTGATGTTGCCGTCCACGCTGCTGATGCGCGGCTGCCCGGCTGCGTTGAAGGGCGGCGCGCCGATCACCACGCCGTAGCCCGGCGCGTAGGCGCTGCTGGCCGAGTACCCGCCCACGCCCGTGACGTTGATGTTGCCGGTGGTGCTGAAGAGCCCGCCCACACCCTGGTCGGCCCGGATGACCACGCCGCTGCCGTTCACCGCCGTGCCGAGGATGTCGATGCCGCCCGTGCTGGTGTTGATGCGGGTGCCGTCGATGAACACGCCGTCGTAGCCGTTGAACGGGCTCACGACATTGGTGCGGCCGGTGATCCGCACGTCGCCCCCGGCCAGCGCGTCGCTGCCGCCGGTGTAGCCCAGTCCGGCCACCTGGTTGCCGGCGCGCGTGTCGATCGCCACCCCGTCGATGCTCACGCTCGCCAGGTTGGAGGCGTTGGCCCAGGCGGCGTTCATCGTCACATCGCCGCCGTTGGTGTAGATGCTGCCGCTGTAGCTGATCTGACCGCCGCCGGTCGTGGCGGCGCTGTTGTTCGCGTCGGCGTTGAACACCACGTTCAGCGGCCCGCCCGTTCCCGACGAGGCGATGTTCGTGCCCGCGTTCGAGCGGATGCTGCGGTGGGCGTCGAGCCGGAAGGTGCGTTCGCCTCTGCCCGTGTAGCTGATCTGCGCGTTGTTCAGGAAGATGTCGCCATCGGTCGGGTTGCCGCCCGCTCCGGTGGTGATGGTCACATCGGTGCCGCCGTTGAGCGCGTTGTTGATCGCGCTGTCGCGTATCACCGAGTTGGTGAGCGGCACGAAGGGGTTGCCCGGCAGCGACGTGTCGCCCGCCGTGCTGCTGATCTCGACGTTGTACGGGTCGATCAGCCACTGCCCGGCCTTGCCGGCCGGCGCGCCGGCGTCGACGCTGATGGCGCCGAGGTCGAAGGCACCGCCGGAGGTCTCGACGAAGCCGCCGTCGCCCCCGGCGCTGCCGCCGCGCGCCTCGATGCGGCCGTAGGCGCGCAAGGTGTTGTCGCCGATAACACGGATGCTGCCGCCGGCGCCGCTGCCCGTCGCGTTGGCGGCCAGCACCACGTTCGCGTCCACGCCCGCGATGCCGTTGGGCGCGGCGCCCCCGTCGCCCACGGCGCGGATGTCGATCGTGCCGCCGCCGGTGGCGCCGCTGGCGTCCAGCCGCGTGTAGCCATAGCCCTCGTTGCTGTAGCCGGTGATGTTCACGTTGCGGGCGCTGATGTCGATCGCGCCGCCGCGTCCCTGTGCGCTGGCGGTGCTGATGAGCAGGCCCGGGTCGTCCGGCGTCGAATCGCTGTTGTTGGACTCGATGCTGATGGCGCCCGCGCCGCCGCGCAGCATGATGCGGCCGCCTTCGGCCGTCCAGCGGCCGCCCTGCACGAGGATGCTCGATGCCGGGTCGAAGGGCGTCACCTCCGCCACCCCGGCCGCGTTCTTGCCCACATTGAAGGCCGGGCTGCCCGCAGTGCCGGTGATGGCGATCGACCGGCCCGCACCCGCCGCGATCTCGCTGTAGCCGAGATCGACGCCGACGCCTTCGGAATGGAAGGTGGTGCCGATCTGGCCCGACGCCAGCGCGAGGAAGCCCGGGTCGGTCATCGCGTCGGCCAGGCTGCCGCCCGTGCCGTCGATCGTCACATGGCCACCCGTCGAGATGCGTGCGGACGAGAGCGTGACGCCATTGCCCGCGTCCATGAAGGTGCCGACCGCGTCGCCCGCTCGCCAGGCGCGGCCGCTGCCCACCAGGACCACGTCGCCGCCGGCGGACTCGATGCGCGAGCTGGTGAACTCGCTGCCGTCGTAGGAACTGCCGATGTCGACGCCGGAGGAGAAGATGCCGAAACCGCCCCGGCCCTCGAGCCGGACCGCGCCGCTCCCGGTGCGCAGGGTGCCGCCCTGCACCGACACACCGCTCGCGCCCGTGACGTCTAGGTCGCCGCCGAACGGGGTCAGGTACGACCAGCTCGAACCTTCCCCGCGCAGCGTGATGGCGCCGCCGTTGCTGCAGCTGGCCACGCCCGCGGCGCAGGTCGACAGCAGGCTGTCGTTGACCTCGATGCCGGCGGTCTGCCGCACGGCTGGCGCGCCATCGGGCACCGGCGTGGTCTGCTGGCCGCCCACCGCGCGCCCGCGCGTGGGGTCGCTCTGGCCGTAGAAGCGGATGTCGCCGCCGGCGGTCTCGATGGCCGCATGGTCCAGCAGGATGGCGCCGCGCGCCGGCAGTTCCCCCACAGGGCCCACGCCATCGGCGGCCAGGCTGCCGTTGGCATCGGCATTGAAGGCCACATTCAGCGCACCGGCCTTAGACCGGATGGCCGAGTTGGCGGCCATCTCGATGTTGCGGTCCGAGTTGACCGTGAAGGTGGCGCTGCCTCCCTCGGTCTTGAGCACCTGCGCGTCCGGCTGGAAGGCGACGCCGAAGGTGCTGGCGCTCCGGTTGGTCAGGGTCAGGTCGGCGCCGCTGTTGAGCGCGCTCGCGAGGCTCTGCGCATCCACGGTGGTGGTCGCGCCGGGGTCCGCCGGCGCGGCGCCGGGCGCATGCACCCACACGTCGTTGGTGCTGGTGAGTTGCACGCTGCCGTTGGTTGCACCGCCGGCCCGCAGGCTGGCGCCCGCCACGCGCAGGGTGTCGGCCTCCACGGTGATGCCGCCGCCCGCCGCGCCACTGCCCGCCGCCGCACCCGCGTCGAGCGTGCCTCCCACCGCCACGATCGCCGGCGCGGCGGCCCCGCCGCCGCCGCTGAGCACGATCTCGCCGTTGCGCGACTCCAGCGAGCGGGCCTGGATCAGGCCCTGCTGGTTGACGACCAGCGCGCCGGGATCGGTCGACAGCGCTGCGATGTTGACGCGGCCGCCGTCGGCCGTGATCTGGCCGACGTTGGTCACCAGCGCCTTGGCCGCGACGTTGCCCGTGAGGTTGCTGACCTTGAAGGTCGTGAGGCCGTCGCCTGCGTAGTCGAGCGTCGCGCTGAGGCCCGACAGCAGGCCGACGCTGCCCTGGGCGACGTTGATCTGGCCGGCGTTGCTCACCTCCTGGCCCATCAGCGCGACGGTGCCCCCCGGCGTGGTCGTGATGCTGGCGCCGCTTTCGACGCTGACCTTGCCCGTGACGGCGTCGGTGCGCGTGAAGGTGAGCGTGCCGCCGCCGGCCAGCGGCGTGTTGACGCGGTCGCCGCCGGCGATGGCATCGTCGGCGACGTCGAGCGTCGACGCCACCAGCCCGCCCACGTTGACCTGCGAGCCGGCGCCGAAGAGCACCCCCGCCGGGTTGATGATGAACACGTGCCCCGGCGCGGTGATGGTGCCGAAGATCTGCGACGGGTTGCCGACCGTGGTGACCCGGTTGAGCGTGACGCTGCCCGCGCCCATCGCCTGGTTGAAGGCGATGCTGTTGCCCCCGGCGAGCGAGAAACCGTTCCAGTTGATGACGGCGCGCCAGCTGGCCTGGTTGATGTTCATCGCCGTGCCGTTGATCCCCCAGCCGGAGATCGTCCCCGCGGCCACGTTGCCGACGGCGGGAAAACCGGCGGTCGAGCCCGGATTGATGACCTGGGCCCACACCGGCGGCGCCGCAGCCCCGATGCAGGCCAGGGACAGGGCCAGCGGGCGCATCCGCCACGGCCGCCGCGTCGCGCGGGAAGAAAGGCGTGAACTCATGTCGATGCCCCTGGACGCCCGTGCACGGACGTTCCTTTAGCTATCAATTCAATAGCGGCCTGGGCCCGTCGGACGGGCGTTGCAGCCACTTTTTTCTCGAAGGTGCGGGCCATGCTCAGAAACTCTTCTGCGCCTGGATGTACAGGCGTGCACCGCGCTTGCCGCCGTCGGTGCGCGCGGGCTCGGTGCCGGCGCGCCAGGCCAGCGTGGCATTGATGGCGAAGTTGCCGGGCCGCACCCACGACAGGCCGACACCCCCGCCGCGCAGGCTGCGCCAGGGCGAGCCGATGTCGAAGGCCGACGGCTCCTTGACGGTCTTGCCGCGCGCCGCGTCGTAGAACACGAAGGGCGTGAACTCGGCGTTGTACGTCCATCGCCACTCCACGGTGGCGATCAGGCCCTGGTCCACCAGCGCCTCGCTCGAGGGGTAGGCGCGCACCGCGCGCGCGCCGCCCAGCGCCAGCTTCTCCGAGGCATCGAGGTTCTTGCTGGCCCACTGGCCGCCCAGTGACAGGTACAGCGAATGCTGCGGCAGCACCGCCTGCAAGCGCGAGACCTGGAAGGTGGTCTTGGAGAAGCTGCCTTCGGTGCGGTGGCCCCCCAGGCCCTGGTCGGACTGGAAGCTATCGGCGTCGCGCAGCGACAGCTTGCCGCGGTAGAAGGTGCCGGCGCTGGCCCAGTAGCCGCCGCCGAACAGGTCGTCGCGGCGCTCCCAGGTCCACCCCAGGCCCAGGCCGTTCACGCGCTTGCGAGCCGAGAAATTCACGGCCGTGAAGTCGTCCGTCAGGCGCTTGCTGTCGGCCGACAGGCGCAGGAAGAGGTTGTGCTGGCGCTGGCGGATCAGCGGGTAGTTGAGCGACACGTCGACCACGTCGGCCTTGCCCTGCGCGCCCAGCTCCTCGAACTCGCCGCCGAGTTCGTAGTTGACGCGCGAGATGCCGACGCCCACGCGCAGGCCGTCGGTGCCGATGGGTGCCTCGTACGACACGCGGCCGAACTGCAGCGCGTTGCTGTTCGACACCATGGCGCGCACGTCCAGGTTGTCGCCGATGCCGAAGGGGCTGTTCCAGCGCATCGTGCCGCCGATGCGGTAGCGGCCCGACTCCTTGGTGCCGTGGTTGTCGGCCTCGGCGGCGAAATTCCAGCGCTGTCCGGCGTTGACCTCCACCGCCAGGTCGGTGGTGCCGGTCTGCGTGCCCTCCTGCAGCGAGGAGCCGACGCGCAGGCCCGGCTGGTCGGACAGCAGCAGCATGGCCCGCTCGTAGGCCGGCCCGCTCACCGCCTGGCCGACCGCCAGCGGCGCAAGGAAGCTGCGCACACGCGCCTCGCTGATGGGTGCCTCGGGCGCGACCGTCACGTCCACCCTGCCGATGCGGCCTTCGACGATGCTGATCTCGACCACGCCGTCCTGCACCGTCTGCACCGGCACGATGGCCTGCGCCAGGAAGTAGCCGCGCTCGCGGTAGCGCGCCGTGATGTCGCGCGCCAGCGCTTCCAGGTCGGCCAGCGTCACGTCGCGGCCGATGTAGGGGGCCGTGACGCCGCGCAGGTCCTCGGCGCTCAGCGCCTGCGCGCCGTTGAGCCGCAGGTCGTTGAGGCGGAAGGCGGCCGACGCCGGTGCGGGGCCCTGCGGCGCGGTGGCGGCCGGGCTGACCGGCGCGGCGCAGGCCGCGCACGGATCGCCCGTGGGCAGCAGGGTGGTGGTGCCGGGCAGCGACTGCGAGGGCGCCTGCGCCAGCGCGCCGCAGGACGCGGCGGCGCCGAGGGCGGCAGCGGCCCAGCCGACCGGGCCGCGCCTCATGCCCCGCTCCCGACGGTGAGGCGCCAGTTGCCGATCAGGTTGAACGGCGCCCAGAAGAAGGGATGCGACATCTTGGGGTCCTTCAGCACGGCCAGCTGGCCGGCCTGCATGGCGCGCTGCAGGTCGCGCCCCTTGGCGAGCTCGCCGTACAGCGTGCCCATGAGCACCTCGGTGGCGTCGTCCGACACCGGCCACAGCGAGGCGATGAGGCTGGAGCTGCCCGCCGACAGGAAGGAGCGCGTGAAGCCCAGCACCTCGTCGCCCTGCGCGATGCGGCCCAGGCCGGACTCGCAGGCCGACAGGGTGACCAGCGCGGTGCCCTGCATCGGCAGCTCGAGGATCTCGTGCGCCTCGAGGAAGTTCTGTCGCCCGCCTTCGTTGGCCAGCAGGATGCGCGAATAGAGCGGGTCGACCTGGTCGGCCTCGGCGTGCGCGGCCACATGCATCAGCGGCGCGCGCGAGGCCACCTCGCGGAACTGCGTCTTGGTGGCGGCCGCGCCCATGAAGACGCTGTTGCGCGGGAACAGCCGCGCGAGCTGCTTCACCTCGGCCTCGGAACCGGGCAGGTCGTACTTGTCATCGATGCGCGGGTTGCCGAAGGCGGTGAGCGTCGGGTCGATGCGCGGCGAGCGCTGGGCCAGCTGCACCGCGATGCTCATCGACGGCGACACCGCCACCGGGTGCGTCTCGATCACGTAGCGGCCATCGAGCCGCAGCGCCTGGAAGGGCAGGTAGTGCAGCGGGCCGTGCGGCACGATCACCAGGCGCTGGCCGGGCGTGAGGCCCAGCGGACCGAGCAGCGCGGCGCCCAGCTTGTCGGCATTGCCCACGGCCGTGCGGCGGCCGCGCACGACCGAGTTGCGGAAGGTGTCGACCAGGTCGGTGAGTTCGTCGCGCTTCACGGCGATGCTGTGCGCCCTGATGCCGTCGGGCGCGATCACCCAGACCTGCAGCCGCTCGGGCAGCGAATGGAACTCCACCACGCGCTCGTCGGCCTTGAGCGAGCGCTGCAGCGTCGCCAGGTCGATGGTGGTCGCGGCCTGCTCGCTCACCTTGGCGCGGCCGCGCACGGCGTCGAGCAGCGCGCGCGAGCGGCTGCGCTCGCTGATCTCGAAGGCGCGCTGCGCGTCGCCCACGTCGCTGTACAGCCCCACGGCCCGCTCGAACACCGACTGCAGGTCGGAGAACAGGCCCATCTTGAATTCCTCGCTGCGAAAGCGCGAGCGCACCTGGTCCACGCTGCCGATGGCGCGGCCCAGTGCCTCCGCGGCCGACTGCTTCTGGCCCAGCGCGATGTCGCTGCGCGCCACGCCGTCCCAGGCCCAGAGGCGGTAGTACTCGGTGTCGGTGCCCATCTGCCGTGTGGTGAGCGCGGTGTACAGCGCCTTGGCCTCGGCCGGCTTCTTCTCGGCCAGCAGCAGGTTGGCGCGCGTGCGCTCCAGCTGGGCGGCGAGGGGCGCCTCGCGCGGCGTGCCCATCGCATCGAGCACCTGGCGCGCGCGGCCGGTGTCGCCGGATTCGATCAGCGCGTTGGCCAGCGAGGCGCGCACCAGCGGCGCATAGCGATCGGAACTGCCGGCCAGCGCGTCGTCGTAGCTGCGCACCGCGCCGGCGTAATCGCCGCGGCGGGCGGCCACGTCGCCCAGCACCTTGTGGGCCGGGCCGACCACCAGCTTGGGGTCGCGCGCCGGCTGCTTGAGCGCCTCGCGCGCGAACTGCTCGGCCTTCTCGAGCTGGCCCGAGTAGCTGTAGACGATGGCCAGGTCGCGGTTGGCCATGGCCAGCAGGTTGGGGTCGCGCGTGGTGTTGGCCAGGTGCAGCGCCTTGCTCGCGGCACGCACGCTCTGGCGGAACTCGCCCGCCTCGGCCAGCGCCACGGCCTGGCTGCAGTACTGGTAGCCGCTGAGCTTGACCTTGTCCTGCGAATAGAGGATGGCGCCGTCGTTGGTGAGGGCCAGCAGCGTGTCGGTGTCGGCCAGCCGGGCCTGCTCCTGCCTGTTGGCCGCCGCCTCGGCGTCGGGTGCAGGCTGCGCATGCGCCGTGAGCGCCATCGCCAGCCAGGACGCGGCGACCCCCGCCCACATGAGCTGCGTGAAGCGCGCGCGCCGGAAGGGCCCGCCCTGTGTGTTCGTCAACCGTTCCATTCGACCCCCACGCTCTGTCTGCAGTCCGTGAGCGTGGACCGTCGACGCCATGAACGTGTGCGCCTCTCAGACATCGTCGCCGGAGTCTAGGAAGCACCCCCTGGCGGGCCAATTCACAAGATGGCCTAACGCTTATGGTCTAGGGCAAGCAACGGCGGGCCCAAAAGAAAGCGCCGGCCCACGGGCCGGCGCTTGCGTCCTGCTTGCGTCGAAGCGTTCAGGCCGGCACCGCCTCCACCCCCGCGCGGTCCCAGTGCCGATGCTTGCCGACGGCGGCGAGGAAGGCCTGCGCGATCGCCTGCGCGGCCTCGGTGTCGCCCGTCTGCACGGGCGGCGTGTCTGCCACGACCACGCCGGCCGGCGCGTGGCCGCCCGGCTCGACGCCCACCGAGGCGAGCAGCTGCGCGCCCTCGCCCACCAGGCACAGCGCCTTGCAATGCTTGAAGGCTTCGAGCACGAAGTGCTGCGCATCGCCGTTCTGCCGCATCGCCTGCACGCCTTCGGCACCGGCCGGCACGAGCACGGCGTCGAACATGACCGAGGGCATGTTGACGTAGGTGGCATCGACGGTGACCTGGCGCTTGGAGGCGCTGGTCACGGCGCCCAGGCGGGGCCCGACCACCTTGCACTGCGCGCCCGCGGCCTCGATGGCTTCGCGGATCGGCTTGAGCGACGCCGAGTCGATGCCGTCGGCCACGAGGATGGCGACCTGACGTGTCTTGGCCGACCCGTCGCCGGTGCCGAGCATGCTGAGCGAGGGCGCCTCCTCGATCGGCAGCTGGATGCGCGCCTCGCGGTAGCCGGCCTGGCCGGCGGCGGCCTTGGCGTCGGGCGGCTCGATGCCCAGCGGCTCGGCCACGCGGCGCGCGAGCTTCTCGTCGACCTGCGCGAGGTTGTCGACCATGCGCTGGCGCACGGCCGGCACCTGCACCTTCGACAGCTCGAAGCGGAAGGCCGCGACGATGTGCTCCTTCTCGGCCACGCTCTGGCTGTTGAAGAACAGGCGGGCCTGCGTGAAGTGGTCGTCGAAGCTGGGGCTGCGGCGGCGCACCTTGGGCGACTCGATGGCCTCGGGGTAGCTCACGAAGCCGTCGCTGTCGCCGTCGACGCGGAACTGCGCGCCGTTGGCCAGGGAGTTCGGTTCGTAGGCCACCTGCCCGCGGCCGATGGTCTGGCGATGCATGCCGTCGCGCTGGAAGTTGTGGAAGGGGCACACGCCGCGGTTGATGGGCAGCTCGTGGAAGTTGGGGCCGCCCAGGCGCGACAGCTGCGTGTCGGTGTAGCTGAACAGCCGCCCCTGCAGCAGCGGGTCGTTGCTGAAGTCGATGCCCGGCACCACGTGGCCGGGGTGGAAGGCCACCTGCTCGGTCTCGGCGAAGAAGTTGTCCGGGTTGCGGTTGAGCACCATCTTGCCGACCGGCGTGATGGGCACCATTTCCTCGGGGATCAGCTTGGTGGGGTCGAGCAGGTCGAAGCCTAGCGAATGCTCCTTGTCTTGCGGGATGAGCTGCACGCCCAGCTCCCACTCCGGGAAGTCGCCGTTCTCGATCGCGTTCCAGAGGTCGCGGCGGTGGAAGTCGGCGTCCTTGCCCGCGATCTTCTGCGCCTCGTCCCAGGCCAGGCCGTGGACGCCGAGCTTGGGCTTCCAGTGGAACTTGACGAAGTGCGCGTCGCCATGCGCGTTGACCCAGCGGAAGGTGTGCACCCCGAAGCCCTGCATCATGCGGTAGCTGCGCGGGATGGCGCGGTCGCTCATGGCCCACATCAGCATGTGGGTGGTCTCGGGCATCAGCGAGGCGAAATCCCAGAAGGTGTCGTGCGCGCTCGCGGCCTGCGGCATGCCGTGGTGCGGCTCGGGCTTGACGGCGTGGACCAGGTCCGGGAACTTCATCGCGTCCTGGACGAAGAAGACCGGGATGTTGTTGCCCACCAGGTCGTAGTTGCCTTCCTGGGTGTAGAACTTCACCGCGAAGCCGCGCACGTCGCGCACCGTGTCGGCCGAGCCCGCACCACCGGCCACGGTGGAGAAGCGCACGAAGACCGGCGTCTCGACCTGCGGGTCCTGCAGGAAGGCCGCCCGCGTGAACTGCGACATCGACTTGTAGACCCGGAAGACGCCATGTGCGGCACTGCCGCGGGCATGCACGACGCGCTCGGGGATGCGCTCGTGGTCGAAGTGCGTGATCTTCTCGCGCAGGATGAAATCTTCGAGCAGCGAAGGACCACGCACGCCGGCACGCAACGAGTTGTGGTTGTCGGCGATGCGCGTGCCCTGGTTGGTCGTGAGGTACGGCAGCGGCAGTTCCGTGCTGGAGGCCGCGAGCTGTTCCTGCTTGGCCAGCGACGGGTCGCCCGCCTTGGCGCGTCGCGCCGCGGGCGTCTTGCTGTTCCTGGATGTCATCGAAGAGAGAAGAGAAGGAAAGATGTGAGAACGGGTGGGGAGGCCGGATCAGCCGGCCTCGGCGTCGAGGAACATGTCCACCGCGTTGACGAGGGCCACGAGGCCGATCACGCCTGTCAGTGCCGCCACGCCCCAGACGAGCGCGTCGTCCACCCAGGGGCCGTTGATCGCACCGAGCAGCGATGCCAGTTCCATGATTCGCTCCAGAAAAGGGGGTTGAACAGATCGGGGAAGAACCTGCGCCGCAGCCTTTCTGCGAGCGAGCACCGAGCGTAGGACCGGCGGGACCGGTTTCACGTAGTGGCCGCGCGTCGTGGACTGTGGGAGCGCCAAGCTGCCCACGGTAGGACCGCACCGACGCCGCGCCCGTGCGCTGGCGGACTACAGCCGCATGCGCCTTGGCACCCCCCGCGTCGGCGCCGGCACGCTTCTAGCATCGATGCTTTCGTGTTCGTCCGACCATTCACCCCGATCCGCGCCTGAAGGGAGGCACCGTGCTCATCCGCATCGGCTATGACATCGAGCTGGGGCTCAGCGGCCCCACCGCGCTCATCTTCCTGCTGCAGGTGCACCCCGACCGGGCACGCGACCTGGTGGCCCCCGAGCACCCGGTGGTCGACCCGCCGCTGTGGACCGACCACTACACCGACAGCTTCGGCAACCGCTGCGCCCGCGTGCGCGTGCCGGCCGGCGTTCAGCGCGTGCGGCTGCACAACGAGGCCTTGATCCACGACACCGGCTGGACCGACCCGGTCGACTACGGTGCGTGGCAGCACCCGGTCGACGAACTGCCGGTCGAGACCCTGCCCTTCCTGCTGGGCAGCCGCTATTGCGAGGTCGACAGCGAACTGCTTCCCTTCGCCTGGCAGACCTTCGGCCACACGCCGCTGGGCTGGGCGCGCGTGCAGGCCGTGTGCGACTTCGTGCACCAGCACATCCGCTTCGACTACCAGCGCGCGTTCGCGGGGCGCACCGCGCTGGGGGGTTTTCGCGAACGCGTGGGCGTGTGCCGCGACTTCGCGCACCTGGCCGTCACGCTGTGCCGCTGCCTGAACATCCCGGCGCGCTACGTGACCGGCTACCTGGGCGACATCGGCGTGCCGCCGGTGCCCTACCCGATGGACTTCAGCGCCTGGTTCGAGGTCTTCCTCGGCGGCCGCTGGCACACCTTCGACGCCCGCCACAACGTGCCGCGCATCGGCCGCGTGGTGATCGCCCGTGGTCGCGACGCGGCCGACGTGCCGATCACCATGGTTTTCGGCGAGCACACGCTGGAGCGCTTCCACGTGGTGACGGACGAGGTGCGCGGCTGAGCGCGCGCCCGCAGCTTCGATAGCACACTGGCCGGCAGCGCCCGCCAGGCGGGCGCAAACCGCTATCGTTTCAGGAGCGTTTCGCGTCCTGGGGCACGTAGCCCAGCACCTTCATCGGCCCGGCCAGCGCCTTGCGCGCTCGCTCCATGCCGTCCCACGCCGCGTTGCCCGGCTCGAAACGGGTGCGCGCGTCGGCCAGCGTCCACTGCGCACCGCTGGTGAGTTCGGGCAACTCGTCCCAGCTCACCGGCACCGACACGCCGAGCCCCGGCCGCGCACGCACCGACCAGGCGCTCACGGTGGTGGCGCCGAAGCCGTTGCGCAGGTAGTCGACGAAGATCTTGCCGACCCGGTTCCTGGGCCCGCTTTTGACCACGAAGCGCTCCGGAATGGTCTGCGCCAGGTGCGCCACGACAGCACGCGAGAAGTCCTTGACCGTGTCCCACCCGTGCTGCCGGCGGATCGGCACGACCACGTGCAGGCCCTTGCCGCCGCTGGTCTTGAGGAAGCCCACGAGGCCGAGCTCATCGAGCAGCGTGCGCACCAGCATCGCCGCCTCCTGCATGTGCGGCCAGCCGACGCCCTCGCCGGGGTCGAGGTCGAAGGTCATGCGGTCGGGCGTGTCCAGCTTGTTGGAGGTGCCGTTCCAGGTGTGGAACTCGAGGGTGTTCATCTGCGCGGCCGACAACAGGCCGCGCGCGGTGTCGATCTGCAGCAGCGGATCGTGGTCGCGGTCGAGTTCCGGGTCGAGCAGCTTCACGCCCGGCAGCTCGGTGTGCTGCGCGTGCTTCTGGAAGAAGAGTTCGCCGCCCACGCCCTCGGGCGCGCGCACGAGCGACACCGGCCGGCCCTTGAGGTGCGGCAGCATCAGCGGCGCCACGTCGGCGTAGTAGCGCACGAGATCGCCCTTGGTGGTGCCGCTGGCCTTGTCGATCACGCGGTCGGCATTCGTGATGCGCAGGCCACCCGGCTTGGCTGCGGCCTTGGCGGGCGGGGAGGAGGAACTTGAAGCGGGCATGGCAGGGGCATCCACGGGCTGGGCATGTTCGCGCACGATCTGGCGCGGCGGCTTGTCGGTGCGCAGGCCATGGAACACGGCCTGGCGCACGCGGTCGTCACGGGTCCATTCGCCGAACTCCACCTCGGCGACCAGGCGCGGCCGCACCCACTGCACCGTGCCCGCGCGCAGGCCGGTGGGCGGTGGGTCGAAGGGGCAGGCATCGCTGTCCAGGCGCTGCAGCCGGGCATGCACGTCGGCGAGCCGCTGCGCATCGAAGCCCGTACCGACGTTGCCCGCGTAGCGCAGGCGACCCTGCGCGTCGTGCACGCCCAGCAGCAGCGCGCCGAAGCCCTGGCGCGTGCCCTTGGGCGCGGTGTATCCGCCGATGACGAACTCCTGCCGGCGGTGGTTCTTGAGCTTGATCCAGTCGGGCGAGCGGCGCGAGACGTAAGGCGCGTCGCGGCGCTTGCCGATGATGCCCTCGAAGCCGATGCGCGCCGAGGAGGCCAGCAGGTCGGCGGGCGAGGCGTCGAAGGCCTCGCTGAAGCGCACGGCGGGCGGCGCGCGGCCCTCGAGCTTCTGCGCCAGCGCCTCGCGTCGCGCCTGCACCGGCAGGTCGCGCAGGTCGCGTCCGTCGAGGAAGGGCGCGTCGAAGAGCCAGCACACGATGTCGCGGGTGGCATGTCGATCGAAGGCGTTCTGCAGCGCCTGGAAGTCGGGGGCGCCCTGCGCGTTCTCGACGCCGATCTCGCCGTCCAGCCAGGACGAGCGCAGCTTCAGCGTCTCCAGGTCGCTGGCCAGTTCGGGCACGCGCGAGGTCCAGTCCAGGCCGTTGCGGGTGAAGCAACGCACGCGGCCCTGGGCGTCGAAGCGCACGAGCAGCCGGTAGCCGTCGAACTTGAGCTCCCACAGCCATTCCTCGGGATGGGCCGGCGGGGCGGTCGCCAGCGTGGCCAGTTGCGGGGCCAGTTCGGCGGGGAGGGTCGCCTTGGGCGCGCGCGCCGGCGTCGCCGCCCTGGCCTTGGCTTTCGCCTTCGCCGGTGCGGCGGGGCTCGACTTGCGGGCCGCCGCCGCCGGCGCGGGGCGCGCCAGCACACTGTCGGGCGCCTCGGCCTCGACGTCGTATTCGTCCAGCGGGCGGGCCTGCGCGTCCTTCTCCTTGATGAGCAGCCAGGTCGGCTTGCTGTCGCTGGCACGCGGCTTCATGCGCACCAGCGTCCAGTGGCCCTTGAGCTTCTCGCCGCGCAGTTCGAATTTGAGCTTGCCCTCCTTGAGCCCCCGGCGCGCGTCGCCCTCGGGCCACCAGGTGCCACGGTCCCACACGATGACGGTGCCGGCGCCGTAGTGCCCTTCGGGGATGGTGCCCTCGAAGCCGCCGTAGGCGAGTGGGTGGTCCTCCACCTCCACCGCCATGCGCTTGACGGTGGGGTCGAGGCAGGGGCCCTTGGGCACGGCCCAGCTCTTGAGCGTGCCATCGAGCTCGAGCCGGAAGTCGTAGTGCAGGCGCGAGGCGTCGTGCTTCTGGACGACGAAGGCCAGCGCGTCGGCGGCCGACTGCCCGCCCTCGGCCGGCTCGGGCGTCGCCGCGAAATCGCGCTTGCGGCGGTAGTCGGCCAGCGCGCGGTGGGCAATGCTGTCCCCGGCATCGGGCTGCGCGGAGGTTTTCTTCCTTGTCGCCATCGGCCGCTGCAAGCAGGGAGATCAGGCGGCGCGCCGCTTCTGCGCTGCGGTGCGGGTGGAACTGCCGCGCTTGGCGGCCGTGGCGCCGCGCTTGCGGGCCGCTGGCTTGGCCGGCGCCTCGTCCTCCGCATCATCGTCGTCGTCATCGGCCTCCTGCGCCGCACCGCCGCCGCGCCCGCCGCGGCCCTTGTTGCGCAGGCTGCGCTGCAGCAGTTCGGTGAGGTCGAGGATCTTCGCGCCCTGGCCCTCGGTGCGCTCCACCGGGTCGGGCTGGGTCACGGCCTCGGTCTGGCCGGCCGCGACCTTGCGGTCGACCAGCGCCATGATCTGGTTCTTGAACTCGTCCTGGTAGTCCTCGGGGTCCCACTCGGCCCCCATGTCGGCCACCAACTGCTCCGCCATCTTGAGTTCGCGCGGGGTGAGGCCGGCCTTCTTCGCGTCCTCGGCCGGCAGCGGCAGGTCTTCCCACGGGCGGATGTCGGCGCCCCATCGCAGCAGGTTCAGCACCAGGCCCGGCCCGGCCGGGATCATGGCCGCCAGGTGCTGCTTGGTCTGGATGACGACGCGGGCGATGCCGATGCGGCCGCTGCGCTGCAGCGCCTCGCGCAGCAACGCATACACCTTCGCACCGCGGTTGATCGGCGCCACGTAGTAGGGCCGCTCCAGGTAGACGAAGGGGATCGAGTCGGCCGGCACGAAGCTCTCGATCTCGATGGTCTGGGTGGTCTTGGGATAGGCATCGGCGATCTCCTTGTCGCTCAGGATCACGTACTGCCCGTCCTCGTAGGCCACGCCCTTGACGATGTTCTCCTTCGTGATCTCCTTGCCGGTCTTCTTGTTGATGCGCTTGTAGCCCACCGGGTCCATGCTGCGCTTGTCGAGCCAGTCGAAGTCGACGCCGCTGTCGCGCGTGGCCGAGTACAGCGCGACCGGGATGTGCACGAGGCCGAAGCTGATGGCGCCCTTCCACAGCACGCGCGGTGCCGGCGCGTGGCGGGCGGCGTCCTCGGCCTGCCCCGCAGGCTTGCGTGATGCGGCGGCGGTCTTGCGGCCGGTGGTGGTCTTCTTCGAGGCGGGCATGGGCGGCTCTCCTTGGCTCCGGGAGCCGCAGGCTACGCCCGCCGCGCCCCCGGCGCTGTAGGAAGGGAGCCGAAGCCCGCCGCCGGTGCGGCGACGGCCGGTGTCTCAGCCGAGCCGACGCTCGCTCAGCGTGGCGAAGTAGAACCACTCGCTGCCGGGCAGCGCGCGCGCATTCGGGAAGACGATGAAACCGTCGCCCGGCGCCGCCAGCAGCGTGCCGTCATGGCGGTGGCCGATGGGCTCGCCGGCGGACACGGCGTCGAAGGTGGCCCACTCGCGCACGAAGCGGTCGCCCTCGTGCAGGCGGTCGGTCACGCTGGCCAAGCGCAGCAGCCGCGGATGGGGCGCGAGGGCTTCATCGGCCAGCTCGGGCGGCAGCTCGGCCATGCCCAGCAGCGCAAGGGTGCGGCGGATCGCGCGCCAGGCCACCTGCGGCGCGGCCGGGTCGCGGTGCTGCCCGCATTCGAGGGTGACGCCGTAGCCGCCGCGGCTGCGGATGTACTCGTTGGTGCCGCAGCCATAGGCGATCTCGTCCGCCGTGGGGGCGGCGCCGCCGGCCCGCTGCGCGAGGCCCGCCGCGTAGATGTCGAGCCAGCCCTCCACCACCGTGGGCGTGCCCAGGGCACGTGCCAGCCGGCCCTCCTCGTCGGCGCGCGCGAAGGGCTCGAGCGTGCCGGTGTTGTTGCGCGGGCCGATCATGGCAAAGGCCTCGCCCTGGCTCTCGAAGGAATGCAGGTCCAGCAGCACCTCGTGCCGGTCGATGATGGGGCACAGCAGGTTGGTGAGGTGGTCCTCGTAGTCGACCGGCGCGGTGCGGGGCTGGAAGGAGCGGTTCAGGTTGCGCTCGCCCTCGCGCTGCAGGCGCCGCCGGGCGAGCGGGTTGGCCACCGGCACCATCGTCAGCTGGCCGCGCCGCAGCGTCAGCGTGCCGCCGTCGAGCTCGGCGCGCACGCGCTCGATGCCGGCGGTGCCGCAGGTTTCGTCGCCATGCACGCCGCCGATCACGAGCAGGCGCGGGCCGGGCTGGAGGGCCGCATAGCCGAGCGTGCGCAGGGTGTCGTCGTGGGGAGTCGCAGGCATCCGGGGATTATGGGCCGGCGCCGATTGCTATGAAATCAGTAGCTACTCACGCCCGCCGGACGGGCGCTGCGGGCCGGTCCGGCTCCGAACACCCCTGGCCTACGCCGGTCGCCCGGCATGTCCTACCGGCATCTCCGGGAGCGGGCGCCACCATCGTGTTCAACGAGTCGCAGGAGACCTGACATGCCCCATTCATCACCCGCCAGCCCCAAGCCCGACGATCCCTTGCGCGACGCCGAGGGCGGCCAGACCAAGGTCGAACAGGGCGGCGAGTCGGCCCCGCGCCTGCCGCACGAGCGCGACCAGTCCGCCGACAGCCAGGCCACCCAGGACGGCCGCCCGCCCGAGGTGGGCCGGCGGGCCCATGACGACGTCGAGGACGGCAAAGTCGACACCGACCGCGGGCCGGTGACCGAACGCACCTACGAAAAGCTCAAGCGCTGAGGCCGCGCGGCGTGGCGCTCAGCGGGCCGCAGCGAGCCGCTCGCGCATGGCGCCGATCACGCCCGCATAGTCCGGCGCGTTGAAGATCGCACTGCCGGCGACGAAGGTGTCGGCACCGGCTGCGGCCACGCGGGCGATGTTCTCGGTCTTGATGCCGCCGTCCACCTCGAGGCGGATGTCGCGGCCGCTGGCGTCGATGCGCTTGCGCGCCTGCTCGATCTTGCGCAGCGCCGAGTCGATGAAGCTCTGGCCGCCGAAGCCCGGGTTCACGCTCATGATGAGGATGAGGTCGATCTCGTCGATCATCCAGTCCAGGATCTCCAGCCCGCGCGCCGGGTTGAAGACCAGCCCCGCCTTGCAGCCCGCGGCCTGGATGGCCTGCACGCTGCGGTGCGTGTGCGGCGATGCGTCGGGGTGGAAGCTGATGTAGTCGGCCCCCGCCTTGGCGAAGGCCGCGGCCAGGGCGTCGACGGGTTCGATCATGAGGTGCACGTCGACCGGCACCGGCGTGCCGTCGGCCTTCTTCGCGTGCGGCTTGAGCGCCTCGCACACCATCGGGCCGAAGGTCAGGTTGGGCACGTAATGGTTGTCCATCACGTCGAAATGGATCCAGTCGGCGCCGGCGGCGATCACGTCGCTCACCTCGGCGCCCAGGCGCGCGAAGTCGGCCGAGAGGATGGAGGGCGCGATGCGGAAAGTGGGGCTCGGGGTCATCCCGGCATTTTCGCAGCAGGGCCGCGGTGGCGCGGAACAATGTCACGCCACTAAGATCGCAGGATGTCCAACCCGCCGATGACCGTCGAAGTGGCGCCGCAGTACCTGGCGGACCAGTCCTCTCCCGCGGAGAAGATCTACACCTTCGCCTACACGATCACCGTCACCAACGTGGCCGATGTCGCGATCCAGTTGATCGCGCGGCACTGGCTCATCCACGACGAATCGGGCCACGCGCAGGAGGTCAAGGGCCTGGGGGTGATCGGGCAGCAGCCGCTGCTCGCGCCCGGCGAGTCATTCCGCTACCCCAGCGGCTGCCGCTTGCATGCGCCCAGCGGCACCATGCACGGCAGCTACTTCGTGGTGAGCGAGACGGGCGAGCGCTTCGACGTGCCGATCCCGATGTTCGCGCTCGAGGCCGATGCGGGCACCGGCCCGCTCGCCGGCGCCTCGCGCGTGCTGCATTGACGCGCAGCGCCGGCTGCCTCCCTGTCGTTCTTCCCGGCGTCGCGCCTGTCGCTTCGCCACGATTCACGCCTGTTCACTGATGTCCTTCTTCTCTTCCGATCTGCTGGGCTTCTGGTCCGAATGGATCCGCCCCTCGGCCGGACTGCCCACCGTGTGGTGGGCGCTGCTCGTCGCCGCCGCCGCCGCGGTGGGCCACCTCGTGCAACGCTACATGGGCCTGCCCAAGGTGGTGGGCTACTCGCTGGTCGGTACCGTCGTCGGCCTGGCCGGCTTCGAGGGCGCCGTGTGGCCGCTGCAGGGCACCGCGCTCTTCCTGCTCGAGCTGGGCGTGGCCATCGTGCTCTTCGAGGCCGGCGGCCGCCTGCCGCTGGGCTGGTTCCGCCACAACCCGATGGTGCTGGTGCAGTCGCTGGTCGAATCCACGCTGACCTACTTCGCCGTCTTCTGGACCATGCACTGGCTGGACGTGCCCGACCCGGTCGCGGTGCCGCTGGCGCTGATCGCGGTGGCCGCCTCGCCCGCCGTGCTGTCGCGCGTGGCCATCGACACGCGCGCCTCCGGCCCCGTGACCGAGCGTGCCATGACGCTGGCCACGCTCAACACCTTCTATGCGCTGATGCTGGGCTATGCGCAGGCCGGCCTGATCGAGCGCGCGCCGCTGGGCCTGTTCCAGAAGGTGTACCCGATCATGGTGGTGGTCGGCCTGTCCTTCGTGGTCGGCGCGCTGATGGCGCTGGCGCTGCGCTCGGCGCTGCGCGTGATGAGCCCCACGAGCGAGAACACCTCGATCCTGCTGCTGGCGATCATCGCGGCCGGTGCCGCCGTGTCGACCTACTTCGGCGGCGCGGCGCCGCTGGCGGCACTGATCGGCGGCGTGCTGCTCAAGCTGCTCAACCCGCGGCCCTGGGTCTGGCCACGGCAGCTGGGCACGGCTTCTTCGTTGGTCACGATGCTGATGTTCGTGCTGGTGTCGATGGTCGCGGCCCAGGGCGAATGGAGCCTGCCGGTGGCCACCACGGTGCTGGCGCTGATCGGCGTGCGCAGCTTCGCCAAGATCGCCGGCGTCGCGATCGCCAACCCCGGCAGCGGCGCGAGCTGGCGGCAGGCGATCTGGATGGGCTGCGCGATGTCGCCACTGTCCTCGATCGCGCTGCTGATCGCGTCGACCTTCGTCACGGCCTCGCCCCTGCTGGGCCACATGATCACGCAGGTCGCGCTGCCTGCCATTCTCGTGATGGAGGTGGTCGGTGCGGTGCTGGCCACGGTGGCCATTTACGGCGCGGGCGAGAGTTCGCGCGCCTGGCGGCCCGAAGCCTTCGCGGCCCTGGAGGATACGCAACGATGAGCACGCCACCGCCTTCCTCGCCGTTCTCGTCGTCGCCGGTGGCGCCCGCGCTCGTGGCGCCCGCGCTCAAGAGCCAGGCCGACAGCCGCATGGTGCCGCTGGAGCCCTTCAGCAGTTCCAAGGCGCTGTCGCTGGGCGTGGAGCTCGAGCTGCAGCTGGTGAACACCCACGACTACGACCTCGCGCCCTACGCCGAGGACATGCTGCGCGGCATGGCGCAGTTCGAGCTTCCCGGCAGCGTGGTGCCCGAGATGACCTCGAGCATGATCGAGATCTCGACCGACGTGTGCCATTCGGCCGAGGAGGTGCTGGCGCAGCTCTCGCCGATCCGCGACGCGCTGGTGAAGACGGCCGACAAGCTCAACATCGCCATCGTCGGCGGCGGCACGCATGCCTTCCAGCAGTGGCACGAGCGGCGCATCTACGACAAGCCGCGCTTTCGCGAGCTGTCGGAGCTGTACGGCTACCTGAGCAAGCAGTTCACCATCTTCGGCCAGCACGTACACGTGGGCTGCCCCGACGCCGACGCGGCGCTGCTCATGCTGCACCGCATGAGCCGCTACATCCCGCATTTCATCGCGCTGTCGGCGTCGTCGCCCTTCGTGCAGGGGCAGGACACGGCCTTCGACTCGGCGCGGCTGAACTCGGTGTTCGCCTTTCCGCTGTCGGGCCGCGCGCCCTTCACGCTGAGCTGGAAGGAGTTCGAGAACTACTTCGGCCGCATGACGCGCACCGGCGTCGTCAAGAGCATGAAGGACTTCTACTGGGACATCCGGCCCAAGCCCGAGTACGGCACCATCGAGATCCGCGTGTTCGACACGCCGCTGACGGTGGAGCGCGCAGCGGCGCTGGCCGGCTACGTGCAGTCGCTGGCCTCCTGGTTCCTGCAGGAGCAGCCCTTCATGCCCAGCGAGGACGACTACCTCGTCTACACCTACAACCGATTCCAGGCCTGCCGCTTCGGCCTCGACGCGGTGTACGTCGACCCGGCCACCGGCGACCACCTGCCGCTGCGCGAGCACATCCTGCGCACCATGACCCAGCTCGAGTCGCACGCCGCCACGCTGGACGCCACCCGCGCCTTCGCCCGCCTGCGCACCGACGTCGAGGCGAGCCAGAACGACGCCCGCTGGCTGCGCGAGCGCCAGGGGCGCGAGAAGCTGCTGGCGGAGGTGGTGCGGCAGGGGGCGCTGCGCTTTCGCACGCCTGCGGCTTGAAAAGCCGTGGACACGCACCATGGGTGAATTCGACCTCATCGCACACTACTTCGCGCGCCCCGCGCGGCCCGGCACGGGCCTCGCGCTGGGCGTGGGCGACGACTGCGCGCTGCTGGCGCCGGCGCCGGGCATGCAGTTGGCCGTGTCCACCGACATGCTGGTCGAGGGGCGGCACTTCCTCTCGACCGTCGACCCGGCGCGGCTCGGGCACAAGGCGCTGGCGGTGAACCTGAGCGACCTCGCGGCCGCCGGCGCGAAGCCGCTGGCCTTCACGCTCGCGCTGTCGCTGCCCGCGGTCGACGAGGCCTGGCTGGCCGGCTTCGCGCGCGGCCTGTTCGCATTGGCCGACGCGCACGGCTGCCAGGTGGCGGGCGGCGACACGACCAAGGGGCCGCTCAACATCTGCATCACCGTTTTCGGCGAAGTGCCGGCGGGCGCGGCGCTGCTGCGCTCGGGCGCACGGCCGGGCGACGACGTGTGGGTGAGCGGCACGCTCGGCGACGCGCGCCTGGCGCTGGAAATCTTCCGCGGCACGCTCGACGCGCCGGCCGAGGTCTTCGCGGCGGCGCGTGCGCGCATGGAACAGCCGACGCCGCGCGTGGCGCTGGGCCAGGCGCTGCGCGGCGTCGCGACCAGCGCGGTCGACATCAGCGACGGGCTGGTGGGCGACCTCGGCCACATCCTGCGCGCCAGCGGCGTGGGCGCCACGCTGGATGCCGACGCCGCTACCGATTTGATAGCGGCTCGCGCAGGAGGGACGGGCGCCGCAGCCCTTTTCGACCCGCAAACCTGGCGCACGCTGGCGCTGGCCGGCGGCGACGACTACGAACTGGCCTTCACCGCGCCCGCCGACCGGCGTGCGGCGGTCGAGGCCGCGGGCCGCGCCAGCGCCACGCCGGTGGCCCGCATCGGCCGCATCGAGGCCGAGGCGGGACTGCGCATCGTCGACCGCGCCGGCCGGCCGGTGGACCAGCGCTTCGCCAGCTTCGACCACTTCGGCTGAGCCCCAACCGGCGGCCGCAGCGCGATGGAGCCGATACCATCGCACGACGGTGCGTCGCCCCGCGACGCCCTCTCTTCCTGTTCTCCCGCATGACCGACCCTGCGCCGAGCGCGCTGCCCCCCACTTCTTCTTCCTCCTCCTCGTCGACCGCCGCGCCGCGCCGGCCCGACGGGCGCTTCTGCTGGTCGCACCCCGCGCACGCTATCGCGCTGGGCTTCGGTTCCGGCCTGTCGCGCATCGCGCCCGGCACCGTGGGCACGCTGTGGGCCTGGGTGGCCTTCCTGGTGCTGCAGCGCTGGCTGAGCGAATCCGCCATGGGCTGGCTGATCCTCGTGTCGCTGCCGGTGGGCTGGTGGGCCTGCACGCGTGCCGCGCGCGACCTGGGCATCGCCGACCCTGGCGCGGTGGTGTGGGACGAGGTCGTCGCCTTCTGGATCGTGCTGTGGCTGGTCACGCCCGCGGGGCTGTGGCTGCAGTGCGTCGCCTTCGTGCTGTTCCGTGTGTTCGATGCGGCCAAGCCCGGCCCGGTGGGCTGGGCCGACGCGCTCTACAAGCCCGCGCCGGGCGCCGCGCCGAACTGGCCCCGTGCCGGCTTCGGCATCCTCTTCGACGACCTCGTGGCGGCCTTCTGCACGCTGATCGTCATGGCCCTCCTGCGTGCCTGGTGAACCGATGAACGACGACGACTTCGACATCCCCGCCCTGGTGGCACAGCTGGCGGCGCTGCTGATCGCGCAGCGGCGCCTGCTCGCCACGGCCGAGAGCTGCACCGGCGGCCTGATCGCCGGCGCCTGCACCGAGTTGGCCGGCTCCAGCGCCTGGTTCGAGCGCGGCTTCGTCACCTACTCGAACGAGGCCAAGGCCGAATCGCTGGGCGTGGACGCAGCGCTGATCGCCGCGCACGGTGCCGTGAGCGAGCCGGTCGCGCGCGCCATGGCCGAAGGCGCCATCGCGCGTTCGCGGGCGAACGTGTCGGTGGCGGTGACCGGCGTCGCCGGCCCCACCGGCGGCTCGCCCGAGAAGCCCGTGGGCACGGTGTGGTTCGGCTGGTCGGTCGACGGCGTGACGCGCACGGAGCGGCGCCGCTTCGACGGCGACCGGCGCACCGTGCGCCTGGCGACGGTGCAGCATGCGCTGCAGACGCTGGTCACCCTGCTGCAGCCGCCGCGCTGACCCGGCACCGCGAACTATCATCGCGCCGCCCCAAGGAGCAGCCCCATGCCCGCCGACAACGCCCTGACGATCCGCCGCTTCTACGACGCCTTCGCGGCCCTCGACGGCGACACCATGGCCGCCTGCTACGCCGAGGACGCCACCTTCGACGACGAGGCATTCTCGCTGCGCGGCCGGCGCGAGGTCGGCAGCATGTGGAAGATGCTGTGCGGCGCCACGCGCGACAAGGGCGCCGACGTGTGGAAGCTCAGCTACCGCGACGTGCAGGCCGACGCCACGCGCGGCAGCGCGCACTGGGACGCGCACTACCGCTTCAGCAGCACCGGCCGCATCGTCGACAACCACATCGACGCCGCCTTCACCTTCACGCCCGAGGGCCTGATCGCCACGCACCGCGACCGCTTCGACTTCTGGGCCTGGTCGCGCCAGGCGCTGGGCACGCCCGGCCTCCTGCTGGGCTGGACGCCGATGCTGCGCAAGAAGGTGCGCACCACGGCCGCCACCAACCTGGCCCGCTGGATGACCAGCAAGGCCTGAACCGCACCACGGAGCCTTTTCCCATGACCGCCGCACCCAAACTCCGCTTCACCCGCGACACCGAGCGCAACCGCTTCGAGGCCTGGCAGGGCGACCAGCTTGCGGCCTATGTCGAGTACAGCCCGCTGGCCAACGGCATCCTGTTCTCGCACACCGAGGTCATCCCGGCTTTCGAAGGCCAGGGCGTGGGCTCGGCCATCGCGCGCCACGTGCTCGACACGGCGCGCGCCGAGGGGCAGCAGGTGATCCCGGTGTGCCAGTTCATCGCAGGCTACCTGCGGCGCCACCACGAGTACCTGGACCTGGTGTCCGAGGCTTCGCGGCGCGCCTTCAAGATCTGAGGGACTTCGGGCCGAATCGGCCTGCAGCGCACGCCCAGCGGGCGCGAGCAGCTATCGAATCGATAGCAGCCGCGATCAGAGCACGCTCGGAAACTTGGCCCCGTCCATCGCGATCACGGCACCGGTGATGTAGCTCGCGCGCGCCGAGGCCAGGAACAGCACCGCGTCGGCGATCTCGCGCGGCTCGGCCACGCGCCCCAAGGGCTGCTGCCGGTTGGCGCGGGCGATCGCCTCGTCGGCGGAGATGCCCAGCAACTGCGCCTCGGCCCTGGCGCCTTCGTGCAGGCGCTCGGTGGCCACCGGCCCCGGGTTCACGACGTTCACCCGCACGCCGCGCGCCGCATACGCGTTGGCCAGGCCGCTGCTGGCCAGCATCAGCGCCGCGTTGGCCGCGCCGCCGGCCAGGTGCGTGGGGCTGGCGACCTTGCCGCCCGCACCCACCACGTTGACGATGGCGCCCGCCCCGCGCGCGGCCATGCGCTTGACCAGCGGGTCCATGATGTGGACGTAGGTGAAGTACTTCGCCTCCATCGCCGCGTGCCACTTGCCCGCATCGAGTTCGTCGGGCGGCGTGCGCCGCGCGGCGCCGGCCGAGTTGACCAGCACGTCGACCGGTCCGTGCGCCTGCTCGATGCGCTCGACCAGCGCCAGCGTGGCCTGCGCGTCGCTCAGGTCGGCCGGGAAGGTGGCGATGCGCCGTTCGGCGTCGGCATGCGCGTCGGCCAGGCCGAGCGCCGCCTGCGCCAGCGTGTCGGCATTGCGCGCCACGAGGCTCACACGGGCCCCCTCCTGCAGGAAGGCGCGCGCACAGGCCAGGCCGATGCCCTTGCTGCCGCCGGTGATGAGAACGTGCTTGCCTGCGAGTTCGAGGTCCATGGGGCAATTGGGGCGGAAGGAGGACACGGTGTCAAACGATGGCGTCCAATGCCCTTCCAGGACGCGGGCGGGGCATGGCGCCCCGTCCCGGTCAGCGTGCCTCTTGCGCCGGTCCCGTCAGCCGGTGAAGGGCTTGGTCAGCGCCGCGGGCGCAACCTGGCGGCCGACCAGGCCTCCGACCGCCAGCAGCGCGAGCACGTAGGGCAACGCGATCAGCAGCGCGCTCGGCACTTCGAGTCCCATGGCGGGCAGCTGGAACTGCAGCGCCGTTGCGGCACCGAACAGGCAGCAGGCCATCACGGTGCGGCCCAGGCGCCAGTTGCCGAAGATCACTGCGGCAATGGCGAGGTAGCCGGCGCCGCTGGTCATGCCTTCCGTGAAGGTGTGGATGTCGCCGATCGACAGGAAGCAGCCGGCCAGGGCCGACATGAAGCCGGTGAACAGCACCGCGCAGTAGCGGATGCGCCTGACCTTCAGTCCGGAATGGCTGGCCGCCTGCGGCGCGGTGCCGGCAGCGTGAAGGGCCAGGCCGAGCGCGGTGGAGCGCATGACCCAGCCCACGAGCAGCACCAGCACCACGGCGGCATAGAGCAGCCAGGTCTGCCGGAAGACCTGCTCGCCGAGGTAAGGGATCTGCGACAGGCCCGGCGGTGCCCACTGGCCCAGGCCGGGAATCTCGGCGCGCGAGCGGCTGCCGAACAGCGCCCGGTAGCCGAGCGTGGTCGCGCCGAGCACCAGGATGTTGATGCCGATGCCGGTCACGATCTGGTTGGCGCGCAGCGTGATGCTGAGGAAGGCCTGCAGCCAGGCGATGGGAAGCACGCAGAGCACGCCGCAGAGCAGCCCCGCGAGCGGCGAGCCGGTGGCCCACGAGGCCGCGGCGCCGCCGAAGGCGCCGGCCAGCATGAGGCCCTCCACGCTCATGTTGAGCACGCCGGCCCGCTCGCTGACGAGCTCGCCGGTGGCGGCCAACAGCAGCGGCGCGGCGAGGCGGATGCTCGAGCCGACGAAGACGGCGGCCAGTTCGGGATCGATCATGCTTTTCGCGCCTCCATGCGCTGAACGCCGAGCGCGGCACCGGCGAGCATCACGATGATCAGGCCCTGGATGACGACGACGAGCGCCGTGGGGACCTGCGCCACCATTTCCATGTTGATGCCGCCGGAACGCAGGAAGCCGAACAGCAGCGCACCGGCGATCACGCCGGGCACCGACCCGCGCGCCAGCAGGCCGACGACCAGCCCGTCGAAGCCGTAGCCCGACGAGAAGCCGGCCTTGAGCGTGTACTGCTCGCCCTGCAGCATGAACGCGCCCGCCAGCCCGCCGAAGGCGCCCGCCGCGCAGAGCGCGCCGATGGCGAGCCGGTCGATGGCCATGCCGGCGCGCCGCGCAGCGCGCGGATTGAGGCCCGCCGCGCGCAGCTGCAGGCCCGTCACGGTGCGGTTCAGCACCAGGGCGACCACCACCGCCAGCACCACGCCGATCAGCAGGCCGATGTGCAGCGGCGTGCCGGCATCGCCGGTGAGCAGCGGTAGTTGCGTCGACGCCGGAATCTCCAGCGACTCAGGCAGCGTCGCGCTGCTCGTCATCGGCCGGCGCAGCAGGTGCTCGGATTGCACACTGCCGTACACCATCCAGATCGCGATGAAGGACAGCAGCAAGGTGGCGATGACCTCGTTGGTCCCCATCTTGACGCGCAGGACGCCGGCAATGCCACCCCACAGCGCACCGGCCACACACGCGCCCAGCATCGGAACGACGAAGGCCAGTCCCCAGGGCAGCTGCGCCACGGGCGCCCAGAGCGCGAGTGCCGTGGCGGTGATGCCACCGACGGCAATCTGCCCTTCCCCGCCCACGTTCGTGAGGCTGGCGCGCTCCGCCACGATGAAGCCCAGCCCCACCAGCATGAGGACGAGCGCACGGTTGATCGAGGCAGCCATTGCGTAGGCCGAACCCCATGCGCCCTCGGCAAAGGCGGCCACGGCATCGGCAACGGGCACGCCGAGCGCCGCGATCAGCAGTGCGCCGACGCCGAAGGCCGCCAGCACGGCGGCCACCGAGACCTGCAGCGCGGGACCGGGCCGCAGCCGCGGCCAGAGGCGGGCCAGGGCGTTCATGCGGCCACCTCCGCGTCCTCGTGTTCCTTGTCGTCGCGATGCCCGGCCATCCAAGCACCGATGCGCGCCCGGTCCGCTCCGGTCGTCGGGCAGGTGCCCATCACGCGGCCGCGGTACAGCACCAGCACGCGGTCGGCGACGCTCAGCAGTTCGTCGAGCTCCGACGAGATGAGCAGCACGCCCACCCCGCGGTCCGCCGCTGCGCGGATGTGGCCGTAGACGGCCTCGACCGCGCCGACATCGAGGCCGCGGGTGGGTTGCGCTGCCAGCAGGAAGCGCAGGCGCTCGAGCGTGAGTTCGCGCGCCAGCACCGCCTTCTGCTGGTTGCCCCCCGAGAGGCCGCCGAACGCCACGTCGGGACTGGCCGCACGCACGTCGTAACGCTGCATGAGGGCGAGCGCCTCGCGGCGCATCGCGGCACGATCGAACAGCCCCCAGCGCCGGAACCGGCCCAGGCGGTCGAGCAGGATGTTCTCCGCGACGCTCATGCCGGTCACGCAGCCCAGGGCGTGCCGGTCTTCCGGCACCACGCCGCAGCCGGCCGCGCTCAGCTCGCGCGGCGTGGCACGCGTCATGTCCTCGCCGCAGACGAAGTACCGGCCCTGGGTGGGACGCAGCATGCCCGAGAGCACGGCCCCCAGTTCGCTCTGGCCGTTGCCCTCGACACCCGCGATGGCGACGATCTCGCCGGGCTCGAGCAGCAGGGTGAAGTTGTCCAGGCGCACCACGCCGTCGGCATCGCGCACCGTGAGGCCGTCGGCCAGCAGCGCCGCCTCGCGCGCAGGGCCGCCCGGCACCGCTGCCAGCCGCGGCGCCCGAGCCGGGGCCGCCGAAGGCGCCAGCAGGTCGCGCTGGATCATCGCGCGCACCAGCGCCTCGATGTCCTGCGCCGGAGCGTCCGAACGCGCCACCACGCGGCCGCCGCGAAGCACGGTGGCCCGGCGCGCTACGCGCTGGATCTCGGCCAGCTTGTGGGTGACCAGCACCACGCCGCAACCCTGCTGCGCCACGCGCGTACACACCGCGAGCAGCGCCTCGATCTCCTCGGGGAGGAGCACCGCAGTCGGTTCGTCGAGTACCAGCAGGCGCGGCTCGCGCATCAGGCACTTCACGATCTCCACGCGCTGGCGTTCGCCCACCGAGAGGTCCTGCACCCGGGCCATCGGATCGAGCGCGAGCCCGTAGCGCTCGCGCATGGCGGCGATGCGCGCCGCGCCCGACTTGCGGTCGAGCACGCCGCGCGCCTGGCCGAGCAGCAGGTTGTCGAGGACGGTCATGTCGGGCACCAGGCTGAAATGCTGGTGGACCATCGCGATGCCGTGCGACAGCGCATCTGCGGGAGAACGCGGACTGAACGCCGCGCCGGCCAGCGTCATCTGGCCCGTGTCCGGCGCGTGCACGCCGAAGACGAGGTTGCACAGCGTCGATTTGCCGGCGCCGTTCTCGCCCAGCAGGCAGTGGATCTCGCCGGGATGGAGTTCGAGCGACACGTCCTGCAGCGCCTGCAGCGTGCCGAAGCGCTTGGACAGGCCGTCCAGCCTCAGCAGCGGTGGCGCGGCCGGGGCAGGCGCTTCGTGCTGACCGCCGTTGCCGAAGCCGGGGGCGTCGCGCCCGCGCATCAGCCCTCCAGCACCTTGATCTTGCCGGACAGGATGTCCTTCTTGATCTGCTCGAGTTTCGCCTTCTGTTCCTCGGTGGCATTGCAGATGACCATGTCCGAGGCGCTCGGTCCCATGGCCAGTCCGAAAGGCTTGTAGCCGGCCTTCCACGTGCCGCCGACGGCTTCCTTGATGGCGTACTGCACCTGGTAGCCGACGCCCGTGATGCTGTAGGCGGGATAGAGCGGATCGGAGCCGCAGCGGTTGGTGTAGCTGCCGACGATCTTCGTGCCCTTCTCCTTGGCCGCCTGTTCCATGCCGCGCAGGCCGAGGTTCAGGATGTGGTAGTGCACGTCGGCGCCCTGGGCGATCGCCGCCAGCGTGGCTTCCTTGGCCTTGGCCACGTTGTCGAAGTCGCCGGTGTAGTTCTCGAAGTACTTGATGTTGGGCTTGACGTACTTGGCGCCGTTGCCGAACTCCTTGCCCGCGTTCACGATGGAAGGGATCTCCATGCCGCCGACATAGCTCACGGCCCCGTTCTTCGACAGCATCGCGGCCGCGGCGCCCGCGACGAAAGCGATCTCGGCCTGCTTGACGTCGTAGCCGGCCACATTGGCGGACTCCTCGGCCTTGTTGCCGCCGACGATGGAGAAGCGCGTCTTGGGAAAGCGCCTGGCCACCTTGAGCACCGCGGCCTGCGTCTGGCCGCCGACGCCGATGACCAGCGCATTCTTGGTGGCCAGGTTGGTCAGGGCCTGCTCCATGTCGGCGTAGTTGATGTTCTCGATCATCTGCACCTTGATCCTGGGCCCGTACTCCTTCTGTGCGGCCACCAGGCCGTCGTAGCCGGACTCCATCCATCCCTTGTCCGACTTGGAGCCGGGGATGAGGATGCCGACGGTCAACGGATCGGCCGCCGCGGCCGGGAGGCTCAGCACGAGGGCGGTGAGAGCGCTCACGCCCGCAAGGACGGCGGCGCGGCGGGAGGAGGACGGGAGCTTCATGGCATGCCTTTCGCTAGATGGAGGGTTAAGTAACTAATCAATTACTTACCGACAGAGCGTCGCAATAACAGTGCCAGTGATTTCGCCGCTTTTCTGCCGCATATCGGTGCGGCGGCCGCGCCGGATGCACCAGCCTGTGGCGACGTGACCTTCGACCGCACACCACCGGAGCCTTCCATGAAACGCCATCCCTACCTTCCCGATGCACGGCCCGAAGGCGCCCTGGGCCTGGGGCAGCAGTACTACTGGGTCGCCAGCGAGCACGAGGTCGACATGTCCGTGGCGCCGCCCGCGCCGCTGCGCGCCCGTGTGCAGGCGCAGCCGCAGAACGTCGTGCTGGACCTGCGTCGCACGGCCATCGTCATCATCGACCTGCAGAACGACTTCTGTACCGAGGGCGGATGGGTCGACCACATCGGCGGCAACTACGCGGCGGACCGCACGCCGATCGCGCTCTTGCAGAAACTGCTGCCGGGGCTGCGCCGCGCCGGCGTGCCGGTCGTGTGGGTCAACTGGGGCAACCGGCCGGACCTGGCCAACATGCCGCCCAACCAGATCCACCTCTACAAGAACAGCGGTGCCGGCGTCGGCCTGGGCGACCCGCTGCCCAACGGCAAGGGCCACGTGCTGCAGAAGGACTCGTGGCCCGCGGCCATCGTGGACGAGCTGGCGCCGCACGAGGGCGACTTCCTGGTCGACAAGCACCGCATCAGCGGCTTCTGGGACACGCCGCTGGACAGCATCCTGCGCAACCTCGGGGTGCGCAGCATCCTCTTCGCCGGCTGCAACACCGACCAGTGCGTGCTGCACACGCTCACCGACGCCAACTTCCTGGGCTACGGCTGCGTGATGCTGAGCGACTGCTGCGCCACGAGCTCGCCCGACTTCTGTACCGAGGCGACGATCTGGAACGTCAAGAAGTGCTTCGGCTTCGTGACCGACTCGGCCGCCGTGCTCGCGTCGCTGCCCGCCTGATGCGCGAGGCGATCACGCGCGGCTCGGGCGGCTGGATGCCCGGCCCCTCGTGCGAACGGCCGACCACCGGCACCGGCGTGCTGGACGGCGCCCGTCTGGGCGTGAAGGACCTGATCGATATCGAAGGCGCCATCACGGGCGGCGGCAATCCGGACTGGGCGGCCAGCCATGCACCGGCGGCCCGCGACGCGCCCTGCGTGGCCGCCCTGCGCCACGCGGGCGCCCGGGTCGTGGGCAAGACGATCAGCGACGAACTCGCCTTCAGCCTGGAGGGCGAGAACGTCCACTACGGGACGCCGCGCCATCCGCACGACCCCGACCGCCTGCCGGGCGGCTCGTCCAGTGGCAGCGCGGCGGTGGTGGCCTGGGGAGAAGCCGATCTGGCCCTGGGCACGGACACGGGCGGTTCGGTCCGCGTGCCGGCGGCCTTCTGCGGCGTGGCGGCCATGCGGCCCACCCACGGTCGGATTCCGCTGGACGGCGTCCTGCCCTTTGCACCGAGCTACGACACGGTGGGGTGGTTCGCGCGCGACGCTGCGCTGCTGCAGCACGCCGGACAGGTGCTGCTCGGCAGCCGCAGCGACCCGCACCGGCCGCCGCTGCGCCTGTGCCTGGCCACCGACGCGCTGGCCCTGGCCGAGCCCTCGGTGCACGAGCCCCTGTGGGCATGGGCCCGTCGCATGCGCATCGACGCCGAGCGCAGCGCTTTCGAGGACAGCGACTGGCGCGACTGGCTCGAAGCGTACGCCGTGCTTCAGGGCCTGGAGATCCAGGCCCACGTCGGTCCGTGGTTCCGCCGGCAGCACCCTCGATTCGGGGCCGCGATCGCGCCGCGCTTCGAGGCCGCGCTGGCGCTGGATCCAAGGCAGGGCCTGCGCTGGGCCGACTGGCGTGCGCAGGCCGTCGCACGCCTGGCGCAGCGCATGGCACCCGACGAGGCATGGCTCATTCCCGCAGCGCCTTGCCCGGCGCTGTCGCGCGAGGCCGATGCGGGCGAGCGCGGCGCCTTCTACGAACGCGCTCTGGCATTGGGCGCCGTGGCCGGCCATGCGGGACTGCCGCAGGTCGTGTTTCCGCTGCCCACCGGCAAGGGGCTGCCGATCTGCGTGTCCTTCATCTCGGCCAGGGGAAACGACGAACGGCTGCTTGCGCTTGCCGCGACACTATCGTGCGCATTCCCAATGACACCATGAGCACACCTTCCACGCGGCAGGCACCGGCCCAGGACACGACCCCGCGGCGCGATGCCGCGCTCACACGCGCGAAGCTGCTGGAATCCGCGATCGACGAGTTCTCGAGCGAGGGTTACAGCGGCGCACGCACCGAACGCATCGCACGGCAGGCCGGCACCAACATCCGGATGCTGTACCACTACTTCGGCAGCAAGGACGACCTGTACGTCGCCGTGCTCGAAGCGGTGATGGCCGACCTGCGGCACGACGAACTCCGGCTCGACGCCGAAGAGGAGGAGCCGCTGGCCGGCCTGCTGCACATCGCCGATTTCGTCGACCACCACTTCGCGACGCACCCGCGGCTGCGCAAGCTGCTGGCCTTCGAGAACCTCAACGAAGCCAGGCATCTCGCCCGCTCGAACCGCATCCCCGAGATGTCGTCGCCGGTGATCGCGCTGATCCGCCGGCTGCTGGTGCGCGGGGTGGCGGCAGGCGACATCCGGCCGGGCATCGACGCGCTGCACCTGTACGTGGCGATGGTGAGCCTGTCTTACTACGGCCGCGCCCACGCGTTCACGCTGTCCCGCATCTTCAACAAGGACCTGCAGGCCGCGGGCTGGCAGAAGGCGCACCAGAAGATGACGCGTCAGATGGTGGCCGCCTTTCTGACGCACGCCCCCGACTGATGCCTGCCGTGCCTGCAAGAACGAACCCTCCCCTGCATGTCTTTTCCAAGCGCTCCTGAACCGCCGCGCCCGCCCTCCGCCACTTCGCGGCGAGGCATGGTGACGAGCCCCCACCCACTGGCGAGCGAGGCAGGCCTGGAGGTGCTGGCCCAGGGCGGCAACGCCATCGAAGCGGCCATCGCCATTGCAGCCGTGCTGTGCGTCGTGTGCCCGCATTTCACCGGGCTTGGCGGCGACGGCTTCTGGCTCCTGGCGCAGCCGGGCGCCCCGGCCCGCGGGATCTCGGGCATCGGGCAGGCGGCTGCAGCGGCGCCTGCGCACCCGGGTCCGATCCCGCTGCGCGGTGGCCCGTCGGCGCTCACCACCGCCGCGGCCGTGGAGAGTTGGGCACGGGCCTTCGACATCTCCGCACGCGACTGGCACGGGAGCCAGCGATGGGAGTCGCTGTTCTCCCGCGCCATCGAGCATGCCCAGGAGGGTGTCCCCGTCTCGGCCTCGCAGCGCTTCTGGCGTGAGATGCGGGCAGCGGAGGTGGGGCGCTGGCACGGCTTCGACGCGGCATTTCCAGGGCAGTTTTCCGAGCAGCGACAACCCGGGCTCGCGCGTACGCTGTCGCTTCTCGCGGCAAACGGCCCGCGAGAGTTCTACGAGGGCGAGCTGGCGCGCCGCATGGCGGCAGGGCTGCAGGCCGCGGGCTCCCCGCTGACGCTGGACGACATGCGCCGGACGCAGGCCCGCGAGGTGACGCCTCTGGCCGTGCCGTACCGCGGCGGCACGCTGCTGAGCCTGCCGCCACCCACGCAGGGCTTCGCCACGCTGGAGGCCATGGGCATCCTGGGCGAGCAGGATTTCTCGGGCATCGCCGAGGGCAGTGCGGAGCATATCCACCGCATGGTCGAGGCGATCAAGCTGGCCTTCATCGACCGGGACCGTTTCCTGGCCGACCCGGACTTCGCCGAGGTGCCGGTGGAACGCCTGCTTGGCGCGGCGCACATCCGCCAGCAGGCGGCCCGGGCCCAGGCCGATGCACGGGCCATGCGCTGGCCTCACACGTTCCGCCAGGGCGATACCGTGTTCTTCGCCGCGGCGGATGCCTCGGGCCGAGGTGCGAGCGTGCTGCAGAGCATCTATTACGACTGGGGCAGCGGCGTGGTCGCCGGCGACACCGGGGTGCTGTGGCACAACCGCGGCGCGGCCTTCCACCCCGACCCGGCCCACCCCAACGGCCTCGCGGGCGGCAAGCGGCCCTTCCACACCCTCAACCCGGTCGTCTACCTGCGCGACGGACGGCCGGCACTCCTGCTGGGCACCCAGGGGGCCGACGGGCAGCCGCAGACGCTGGTCGCGCTGCTCACGCGCCTGATCGATTTCGGCCTCGACCCGGCGCAGGCGCTGGCACGGCCCCGCTTCCTGCTCGGGCGGACCTTCTCGGACAGCCGCGACAGCCTGAAGCTGGAAGAGGACGCGGGCGCCGACGTGTTCGCATCACTGGCCGCGCGCGGCCACGAGGTGGCGGCCATCCCGGCGCAGAGCCCGCTGGCGGGCCTGCCCGGCGTCATCCGGCTGGACCGGAACGGCCAACTGACCGGGGCACACGATCCGCGGGGCGACGGCGTGGCCCTCGGCCTTTAGTCAGCGGGGCCAATGGCCCTGGCACGAATGCCTCCGCCAGGGCGGGGCGGACGCAGGGCGTTCAAGACGGGCGCGCGCAAGGTCACTGCCGGGCGTCGTCCACCGGTGCATCGGGCTCGGCTTCGGGACCGCGCAGTTCCTCCACCGCCCGCAGCCGGTGCACCACCAGCTCGTCGATCTCGAGCCGCCGGATGCGCGCGCGGCCGACGGCCAGCCGGCCGATCGCCAGGGCGCCGATGGCCAATGCGCCGAGGGCGATCGCGCCCACCGCGACGCTGCCCACGCCGACGGCGCCGATGGCCTGCGCGCCGGTGGCCCGTGCACCGGTCGCCACGGCGAGCTTCATGCGCAGGGGGTGCAGGTGCTTCATTGCGGCTCCTATTTGCAGTGGCACGCGGGCCTCAGAAGCTGGGAATGAATTCGACGTGGCCGAGCGGGCTGCGAAAACGCGTCCAATCAAGGCGCAAAGCGCAGCCATGGCTCGCGCTATGGCGAGCATTTGCAACGCAGAGTGGGCGTGTTTTGGCAGGTCGAGCGGGCATGGCTGATTCGTTCACAGCTTCTCAGGCCCCGTGGCACTTCTTGTACTTCTTTCCGCTGCCGCAGGGGCAGGGGTCGTTACGCCCCGGCTCGTCGGCCTTGCGCAGGGCCTCCACGCGCGGGCCCAGGCTGCGCCACAGCTGGCGCAGGTCGTACACGGCCCAGATGGCCTCGCCGAAGTCGTCCAGGCGCTCCTGGCTGACGGTGGGCGGGCCGTCCTCGCTGTACATCGACAGCGCCGGCGGCGCGGTGTCGTCGCTGGCCAGCACCTCGATGGCCTCGAGGGCGTCGGCCAGCATGGCGGCGACGTCCTTGTCGCGCGGCGGCGCCCAGTCGTCGGACCATTGCTCGACGGCCGCGAGGAAGCCCAGCGCCCAGACCTGCCCGAAGGACGGGATCTCGGCTTCGGGCGCTTCGGCGCGCTCCTCGGGCGGCAGGGCGGCGATGGCGCCGCGCAAATCGAGGCATTCGGGCTGGAAGGCGCGCTCGTCGTCCAGCGCCTCGATGTTGGGCGCATCGAGGGCGGCCTGGATCTCGTGCCAGCGCCGCTTCCAGCGCCAGACGAATTCCATGTGCTGCGCCGGGGAGAAGCCGGCGCCGAAGAGGGCCGGCCAGTACTCGGTCGGCTCGATCGGGCGGCGGGTGCAGACCAGCGCCGTCATGAAACCGTCGCAGAACTCCCACTGCGGCACGTCCTCGTCGTGCTCGCGCATGGCGTCGAGGGCGTCGTCGAGGGCATCGAAATCCTCGGGCTTGAGCGGTGGCAGGGCCGCCTCGGCGGCGGTGGGAAGGGGGGCGGAGGATTCGGTCATGGGATGGGCGGGTGGACGACCCTATGATGCCCCACCCGCGGGAGAGACACGAGAGGACGAGCCCATGACGACGCTTTTTCCGGCACGCTACACCGCCTTCGCCCTGTGCGTCGCCGGGCTGGTGGCGAGCGTGGCCGCCGCGCTGCTGATGCCGCACGCCTGGGCGGCCTGGGTCGCCACCGGCCTGTTCGCGGTGCTCACGGCCACCGGCGTGCACGACGTGCGCCAGCAGCGCCACGCCATCCTGCGCAACTACCCGGTCATCGGCCACCTGCGCTTCCTGCTCGAATACATCCGCCCGGAGATGCGGCAGTACTTCATCGAGAGCGACACCGAGGCCTCGCCCTTCTCGCGCGCCCAGCGCTCGCTGGTGTACCAGCGCGCCAAGGGCGACCCCGACAACCGGCCCTTCGGCACGCAGCTGAACGTGAGCCTGGCCGGCTACGAGTGGATCAACCACTCCATGCAGCCGACGCAGATCGGCAGCCACGACTTCCGCATCACCATCGGCGAAGGCTGCGCGCAGCCCTACAGCGCGAGCGTGTTCAACATCTCGGCGATGAGTTTCGGCTCGCTCTCGGCCAACGCGATCATGGCGCTGAACCTGGGCGCCAAGCTGGGCCACTTCGCGCACGACACGGGCGAGGGCTCGATCAGCCGCCACCACCGCGTGCACGGCGGCGACCTGATCTGGGAGATCGGCTCGGGCTACTTCGGCTGCCGCGACGAGCGCGGCCGCTTCAGCGAGGAGCGCTTCATCGAGAACGCGCGCGACCCGCAGGTGAAGATGGTCGAGATCAAGCTCAGCCAGGGCGCCAAGCCGGGCCACGGCGGCGTGCTGCCGGGCCCGAAGGTCACGCCCGAGATCGCCGCCGCGCGCGGCGTGCCGGTGGGGGTGGACTGCATCTCGCCCTCGTCGCACAGCGCGTTCTCCACGCCCGTCGAGATGATGCACTTCGTCGCCCGGCTGCGCGAGCTCTCGGGCGGCAAGCCCACCGGCTTCAAGCTGTGCATCGGCCACCCGTGGGAATGGTTCGCCATCGTCAAGGCGATGCTGGCAACGGGCATCACGCCGGACTTCATCGTCGTCGACGGCGCCGAGGGCGGCACGGGGGCCGCTCCGGTGGAGTTCTCCGACCACGTGGGTGCGCCGCTGCAGGACGGCTTGCTGCTGGTGCACAACACGCTGATCGGCACCGGCCTGCGCGGGCGCATCAAGCTGGGCTGCGCCGGCAAGGTGATCACCGCCTTCGACGTCGCGCGCATGATGGCGCTGGGCGCCGACTGGTGCAACGCGGCACGCGGATTCATGATGGCGCTGGGCTGCATCCAGGCCCAGACCTGCCACACCGGCCACTGCCCCACCGGCGTGACCACGCAGGACCCGAAGCGCCAGCAGGCGCTGGTGGTGCCCAACAAGGCCGACCGCGTGCACAACCTGCACCGCAGCACGCTGCACGCGCTGGCCGAGCTGGTGCAGGCCGCCGGGCTGGACCATCCGCAGCAGATCACGGCCCACCACATCGTGCGGCGCATCTCCGACACCGAGGTGCGGCAGCTGTCCAACCTCATCATGCAGGTGCAGCCCGGTGCGTTGCTGGGGCCGCTGGACGCGCAGCACAATGTGTTCCGCATGTACTGGCCGATCGCCAGCGCCGACAGTTTCCAGCCCACCGCCGTGGCATGACGCCGACCGACGCTTCTTCCCTTTCCCGCCAGCCGCTCGAAGGCATCGCACGCGCACCATGAATCCGCTGAAGAACCGGTCGTCGCGCATGCAGGCCCGCCGCAGCGCCGCCTCCGCGCCCAGCCCGCTCACGGCGGCCGGCGACATTCCTGCCGCGCCTGCGCCGGGCGACTACGCGGCCTTCCTGCGCAGCGCGCTGCCGCAGCAGACGCGCGGCGTGGCCAGCCACCGGCTGGGCGGCGAGCGGGTGTGGCTCAAGCGCGCCGGCCCGCGGCACAGCCTGTTTCGCTACCGGCTGCTGGCCTTGCTCTCGCGCGCGTTCCGGCTCGACGTGCTGACGCCCGTGCCCAACCTGGGCGGCGAGGCGGCCATCGCCACCGAGGCGCAGCGCCTGCGCTCGCTGGCCGAGGCGGGCGTGCGCGTGCCGCGGGTGCTGGCGCAGCAGGCCGACGGCCTCCTGATCTCCGACATGGGCCAGGGCGGGCGCGCCGCGGTGGTGCTCAACGAGCGGCTCGATCACGCCGCGGCGAGCGGCCCGGCCGCGCTGCTGGCCGTCTGGCGCGAGGGGCTGGACGCCATCGCCGCCGTGCATGCGCGCGATGCCTACCTGAGCCAGGCCTTCTCGCGCAACCTGATGCACTGCCCCGACGGCGGGATCGGCTTCATCGATTTCGAGGACGACCCGGGCGCCACCCTGACGCTGGCCGAATGCCAGACGCGCGACTGGCTGAGCTACCTGCATTCGACGGCGCTGCTGGTGCATGCCTCTGCACCGCGCGCCGGCGCCGAGCACTGGCATGCGGCACTGGCGGGCGCCGACGCGTCGGTGCGCGAGCGCATCGCCCATGCGGCCCAGCGCATGCGCTGGCTGCGCCACCTGCCCAAGGGCCGCCGCTGGGGGCGCGACACGCAGCGCGTGCGCGCCGTGGCGCGGCTGCTGGCCCAGTGGCACCTGGCAAACTGAACGCCAGGGCGGCTCAGCGCGCCGTGGGCTGCAGGTCGGAACTGCGCGTCAGCTCCACGCCGTCGACCACCATGGTCCAGCGCCCGTTCGCCTCGCGGGGCGGACGCGTGACGACGAAGGTGCTCTTCATGGGCCCGAGGCCGACGTCGAAGTTGTCGCCGGCAAAGCCTTGCAGCGGGCCGTTGACCGAGGTCGTCACCCCGCCCTTGATCCGCTCGTAGCGCACCGAGCCGTCCTGCGTGATGAGCAGGTACATCGCCGGTTGCGTCCACTCGCCGACGTAGGCGACCTTGTCGGGCGGCACCGGCTTGCCGCAGGCGGCGAGCGCGGCGGCCAGGGCCAGGACGGCGAATCCACGAAGACAGCGTGCGGGCATGCGATAACCTCCGCGGCGCATCCTAGCCACCGCCTTGGGCCGGGCGAAGTGGCCGGAAGCTCTAGGCCGCGCGTCGCAGGGCGCGGCTGCGCGCCTCCAGCCCGCGCAGCAGCACGTCGATCCAGGCCTCGAAGCCGCCGTCGAGCGGCTGCGTCCGCCCGTCGGTCCAGCGCAGCAGGAAGGCCCGGTTGCGCAGCGCGTCGAGCCGGCCGGCCAGGTGCGGGTGCCGCCCTGCGTCCACCGCATCGATCTGCGCACGGCAGGCCTCGGCCCAGGCCTCGCCCGCCCCGGCGGGCGCGGTCGACAGCTCCAGCGTCGCGAAGCCGCACAGCGCGGCCACCACGACGTTGAAGGCATCGACCAGCGCCTCGCCCTCGAAGCGCGCCTGCTCGAGCGCGACGACGATGTGCTCGAGCAGCGGTGCGTCGAAGGCCGCGTTGTAGGCCAGTTCGCTCGCCACCACCGGCGCCAGGTGCGGATGGGCGCGCAGCGCAGCCCGAAAGGCCACCAGCAGCGCGCGCAGGCGTGCCTGCCAGGTCAACGGCTCCTGCGAAGGCACCGCGGCGGCGACGCCCTCCAGCGCCAGCGCGATGACGCCCGACACCAACGCGTCGCGGTTGGGCACGTGCCAGTACAACGCGGCCGGCGCCACCTTCAGCGTGGCGGCCAGCGCGCGGATGTTGAAGGCCGCCAGGCCCTGGTCGTCGATGAGGGCCAGCGCCGCCTGCAGGATGCGGTCACGGCCCAGCGCGGTGTCGGCCGCCGCGCGCGCCTCGCCCTTGCGCGGGCGCCCCGGGCCGGGTCGGACGGGGACGAAACGGCGGGCAGCAGGACGCGAGGAGGCCATGCGCGATTCTAGGCACGCCTGATCAACGTTCAATATTTATTGAACAACGATCAATTAAAAGGCATGATCGGGCCCATCGTTCTGTCTGGAGATGATCGCCATGGCCCTGCCTCCCCTTCCCACCGCCGGCCAGTTCGAAGGCGGCTGCGCCTTCGCCGAAGGCGCCTTCGTGCCCCTGTCCGAAGCGAAGATCTCGCTCTTCGACTGGGGCTTCACGCGCTCCGATGCCACCTACGACGTGGCCAGCACTTGGCAAGGCGCGTTCTTCCGGCTCGACACCCACATGGACCGCTTCTTCTCCAGCCTGGAGAAGATGCGCATGTCGATCCCCTACAGCCGCGAGGAGCTGCGTGCCATCCTGCACGGCTGCGTACGCGGCGCGGGCCTGCAGGACGCCTACGTGGCGATGGTGTGCACGCGCGGCGTGCCGCCCAAGGGCGCCCGCGACCCGCGCCTGGCGAGCAACCGCTTCTACGCCTACGCCCTGCCCTACGTGTGGATCGCACCGCCCGAGAAGCAGCGCGAGGGCATCGACCTGCACATCAGCGAACGCGTGCGCATTGCGCCCGAGTCGGTCGACCCGACGGTCAAGAACTACCACTGGATGGACCTGGTGCAGTCCCTCTTCGACGCCTACGACCGCGGCCGCGACACCAGCTGCGTGGTCGATGCACAAGGCAACCTGGCCGAGGGACCGGGCTTCAATGTCTTCATCGTCAAGAACGGCGAGGTGCGCACCGCGGACCGCGGCGTGCTCGAGGGTGTGTCGCGACGCACCGCACTCGAGCTGTGCAAGCGCCTGGGCATCCCGGTGCGCGTCGCGCCGCTGCCCGTGGCGGACGTGCGCGCGGCCGACGAGGTTTTTCTCACCTCCACCGGCGGCGGCATCCTGCCGATCGCCAAGCTGGACGGCGTGCCGCTGCCGCAGTTCCCGGGGCCGGTCAGCGAGCGGCTGCATGCCGCCTACTGGGCGATGCGCGACGAAGCGGCGTACCGCGACGTGGTGGACTACGGGCGCTGAGCGCCGGGGGTGTCGTCGGTCAGCAGCAGGCCCATCACCCACTCGTCCACGTAGTGCGCCTGATCGGCGCGCTTGTAGAACTGCCGCAGGGTGCCCTCGTGCACGAAGCCCAGCTTGGCGTAGAAGCGCAGGGCACGCGGGTTGTCGGCCTCGGCATACAGCTCGACACGGCGCACGCCCTCGGCGCGCAGGCGGGCGATGGCATCGGCCAGCATGGCGCCGGCGATGCCCTGGCCGTGGCGGCGCGGATCGACGGCCAGCGTGCCGAGCAGCACGACGTGGCTCACGCGGCCGGGGTAGCGCGTGGTGCGGTAGAAGCCCGCGACCTCGCCGCCATCCAACGTCCACACATGGAAGCTGCGGCTCGCGAGCAGCTCGTCGTACACCGGGACGAAGGCCTCGGGCGGCATCGGCTCGTAGGTGAGGTAGGGCGTGACCTCGGGATGGCTGTAGATCGCGAAGACGGCATCGCGGTCGGCGGAGTGGCCAGGCGTCGCAGGGCGGTCTCCTTCAAGCGGGCTGTGCCGCGGGCGCGTAGCAGGAGGCGGCCACGACACCGAGGCGCTCCAGCCGCCGCTTCATGGTGAGCACCGCCCGGTCCTTGCTCAGCAACGGCACGCGGTGTGCCACCGCCAGGTCGATGAAGCCCTGGTCGTCGGGGTCGGTGCAGGTCACAGGCGCCTTGGGCGCGGCCTCGACGAGTCGGGCATGGCGGTCGAACTGCGCCAGCACGTCGGCGTCCGCGAGGCCGTAGAAGGCCAGGCGCGGCGCGATCTGCGGATAGCCCAGCACGCGTGCCAGCTCGATGCGCATGGCGGCGGTGGCGAGCCACTCCGCCTCGCCCGCCTCCAGCGCGGCACGCAGAGGCTTGGCGGCGGCGTCGTCGAAGACGAAGAGGTCGAGGACGATGTTGGTGTCGATGACGAGGCGTGGAGGCATGGAACTCGGTTTGTCTCGAGAACGCGTGGATGGGGCCGGCTGCCGCACGAGCATCCCCTATGCGGAAACCGGTGAACGGATTCCGCCCACGACGAAGTCCACCAGTGCACGCGCCATGGCCTGCCTGTCCGAGCTTCCGGCCTTGGAGCCCGACAGCCGCTGCAGACGATTCGGCCGCCCTCTGTCGGTCAGGAAAAGCACCACGGTGCTCACCATCAGCATGTAGCGCAGGTACATGAGGTTCAGCGGGACCTCCGGCACCGCATCGTGCAGCGCCGCGACGAACTGCTTCGCCATGGGGTCGAAGTGCTTCTTGATCACCCGCTCCGTCATCGGCGACGGGGACAGGCGATGCTTCAGGATCAACTGGGCTAGCAGTTGCCCTTCGGTTTCGGCACCGTCGCCCACGTATGGCGCGACGAAGGCTTCGACGACGTCCACGACCTCGGGCGGCGTGCCCGCGGCAAGGGCGGCCGAAGTGATCTCTTTGAGGGCGAGCGTGCGGCGCTTGTTGACGCGCGCCGAAAGTTCGTCGAAGACCGCCTCGGCCAGGGCATCGACGCCGCCGAAGTGATAGTGGATCGCCGCGACGTTGACGCCGGCGTGCCCGGTCAGGGTGCGCACGGGAACGCCGTCGATGCCTCTCTCGGCATACAGCGTCAGTGCGGAGCCCATGATCTTGTCCCGGGTCAGGCGGTCAGTGGAACGGGAAGGTCGACCTGGCATACGAGGGCATGAGGGTTGGGCCGAGGCAGGCCGGCGGACAGCCGACCGGCACGGAGCGGTGCATTGTGCCGCAGCGTGTCAAGCGCCTGTTTGAATCGTCACGACGCATCTGCAGGCCAGAAACAAACATTGGATTGAAACGCCTGTTTTATTTTTCTAGAATGCGGCCGTGCCGGGTTGCGACGCATCGAGCGCCCACCGGCAACACGAGGAGACAAGCCCATGATGATGAATCGAAGAGATGCGCTCGCCGGCGCCGTGGCGGCGCTCGCTGCGCCGCTGGCCCCGGCCGCCACCGACCTGCCGGAGATGCTCCGGATCGTGATGCCCTTCCCCGCCGGGGGTGCGCTCGACGGCATGACACGCATCTTTGCCGACACCTACCCGAGGGTGACGGGCAGACCGTGCATCGTCGACAACAAGCCGGGAGCGGCGACCACGATCGGCGCGTCGGAGGTGTCGCGCGCGAAGCCCGACGGCTCGGTGGTGCTGTGGACCACTGGCGGACACCTGACGAACGGCGTGCTGATGAAGAAGCTGCCTTACCACCCGATCGAAGGCTTCACCCCCTTGACGATGGTGTACACGACCGCCGGCTTTGCGCTGCTGCACAGGGCGAACGGGCCCTTCAACAGCATGGCCGAATTCGTCGCTGCGGCGAAGAAGCAGCCCGGCAAGTTCAGCTATGCGTCGGCCGGCAACGGCAACACGACGCACGTGGTCGGCGCCCTGTTCGCCAAACAGGCCGGGATCGAATTGATCCATGTGCCCTACAAGGGAACGCCGCTCACCGACCTGATCAGCGGCGTGGTGGACATCGCTTTCATCGCGCCATCCTCGGTGATGCAATACATCGAAGCCGGCAAGATCAAGGCCCTCGCGATCACCGGCGCACAGCGGGCGGACACATTGCCCAAAGTGCCCACCTTCGCCGAACTGGGCATGCCCGACATCGACATTCCTGCATGGATCGGCATGCTTGCCCCGCCCCGGATGCCGCCCCAGGTCCTGGCGGCCCTCTACGACGGGGTGTCGAAGACGCTGGCCGACCCGGGCTTCAAGGAAAAGATGGTCACGTTCGGCAACCAGGTCTCGGGCGTGCCACCGGACCGGTTCAAGGCCTACCTCGAGAAGGAACTGGCCCGCTACCAGCGGATCCTTCCTCCCCTTGGCATCGAAATGGACGCGTGATGTTCAAGAAGATCGTCGACCTTTCCATCTTCCTCGAGAACGATGTCATCTCGGACCCTCCGGCGTTCGCGCCCAGGATCCACTACATGAACCACTCCGAGAGCTTCAGCCGCCTGGCGCAGTTCTTCCCCGGGCTCCAGGCGCAGGACCTGCCCGACGGCGAAGCATGGGCCGTGGAGAAGGTGGAGCTCAGCACGCACAACGGCACGCACCTCGACGCGCCCTGGCATTTCGCGTCGACGATGAATCACGGGGAGCCGGCGATCACCATCGACGAGGTGCCCCTGGAATGGTGTCTGCAGCCGGGGGTCAAGCTCGACTTCCGGCATTTCGACGACGGCTACGTGGTGCAGGCATCGGATGTGCAGGCGGAGTTGCAGCGCATCGGCCACACGCTCAAGCCCCTGGAGATCGTTGTCATCAACACGCGCGCGGGCAGCCGTTACGGCAAGCCGGACTTCGTGCAGGCCGGGTGCGGCATGGGCTATGGCGCGACGATGTACCTGCTCGAGCGCGGCGTGCGTGTCACGGGTACGGATGCCTGGAGCTGGGACGCGCCCTTCCAGTACACCGCCGAGCGCTACCGGCAGGACAAGGACCCGTCCGTGATCTGGGAGGGCCACAAGGCAGGCCGCGACATCGGCTACTGCCATCTGGAAAAGCTGCACAACCTGGAAGCGCTGCCGCCCGACGGGTTCTTCGTGTCGTGCTTTCCGGCCAAGATCCGTGGCGGCTCGGCGGGCTGGACGCGCGCCGTGGCGCTGTTTCAGTAGACGCCAGATCGGAAGACGCGATGATCTTCGAGAAGAACGTTCCCATCCGTTTGCGCGATGGCGCCGTCCTCAAGGCGAATGTGTTCCGCCCGGATGGAGAGGCACCGGTCCCCGTCCTCATGACGCACGGCCCCTATGGCAAGGACGCGCACTTCGAGGACGCCTTCAGGCCGCAGTGGGATGAACTGAAGCGGCTGTACCCGGGCATCGACACCGAAGGCAGCTCCGGGCGGTACCTGCGCTGGGAGGTGGCCGATCCGGAGCGCTGGATTCCCTGGGGCTATGCACTGGTCGTGGTCGACAGCCGGGGCGCCGGCGAATCGCCCGGCACGCTGTGGGTGTGGTCGCCGCAGGAAACGGACGACTACGCCGACTGCATCGAATGGGCGGGAACGCAGTCATGGTCCACCGGCAGGGTGGGCCTGCTGGGCATCTCGTACTACGCGATGAACCAGTGGCAGGTCGCCGCGCGCCGTCCTCGCCACCTCGCAGCGATCTGTCCGTGGGAAGGCGCCAGCGACATGTACCGCGACGCAAGCCATCACGGCGGCATCTTCGGCAACTTCTTCTTCGAGTTCTGGTATCCGAAGCAGATCCTCTCGGTGCAGAACGGCAACGCCGACAGCCCGTACATCGACCGGGACACCGGCGCGACGAGCACGGGCGAGGCCCTCGACGCCGAGGTCCGACGCGGAAACAGGATCGACGTGATCGACGAGTTCCGGTCGCACCCCCTCATCGACGAGTGGTACGCGGCCCGGACCGCCAGGCTGACGGACATCGAGGTGCCCGTGCTCTCGGCAGGGAACTGGGGCGGCATGGGGCTGCATCTGCGCGGCAACGTGCAGGGTTTCCTGGGCGCGGGTTCGCAGCACAAGTGGCTGCAGATGCATGGCGGCACGCACTGGGAATCCTTCTATCTGCCGGAGTACGTGCAGATGCAGAAGCGCTTCTTCGACAGGTTCCTGAAGGACGAGCGCAACGGATGGGACGAGCAACCGCCCGTCATCCTGGAGGTGCGCCACCCGGACCGCTTCGAGCAGCGCTTCGAACACGAGTGGCCGATCGCACGAACGCAATGGACGCGGCTGTACCTGGATGCGCAGGCGATGGCGCTGGCCGCCGAACCCATCGACGCCGTCGCGACGGCCACGTACCGTGCGCCCGGCCGCGGCGTCGAATTCCTCAGCGCGCCGATGGAGGCAGCGACGGAGTTCACCGGGCCGCTGTCGCTGGTGGTCTGGATCCGCTCGAGCACCCGGGACATGGATCTCTTCGTCACTGTCCGGGCCTATGGTCCCGACGGCCGCGAAGTGCTGTTCCGCGGCGCGACGGATCCGCAGGTGCCCATCGCACAAGGATGGTTGCGTGCCTCGCACCGCAAGACGGATGCGCAGCGGTCCCGGCCGGGGCAGCCATTCCACACGCACGACGAGCTGCAGCCGCTGACGCCCGGCGAAGACTATCGGGTGGAAGTCGAGATCTGGCCCACGTCGATCGTGCTTGCGCGGGGGTACCGGCTGGCGGTGAGGGTCGACGCGCAGGACTACGAACGCGAGGGCGCCACGGGGCCACGCAAGGGGTCGGGGCCATTCCTGCACACCGATCCGACGGACCGCAGACCGGAGCTGTTCGAAGGCGACAACACCATCCTCACCGGTGGACGCCACGACTCGCATCTGCTGCTGCCGATGATCCCTCCCCGGGACCGCTGAGTGGTTTCGCAGCCGATCCCTTCACCCCGCTCGGTGACCGGGGCATTCCTGTGACCGATCCCGTCGATACCCACTCGCCCGGCCTGCTCAGCTGGGTCGAGAGCGCCAACGCACCGCAGACCCCGTTCCCGATCCAGAACCTGCCCTATGGCCGATTCAGGCGGGACGCTTCGGAGCCATGGTCGGTCGGCGTGGCCATCGGCGAGCAGGTGCTCGATGTGCACGGTGCCGGGCTCTGCGACAGCCCGGAGATGGTGCGCTGGCTGACGCTGCCGCGCGCGCAGCGACAGGCACAGCGGCAGGCGATCTCGCGGGCACTGCAACACGGCAGCGAAGAGCGGGCGCGAATCGAACCGTGGCTCATGCCGATGGATGCGGTCGAGCTGGGCCTGCCCTGCGAGATCCGCAACTACAGCGACTTCTTCATCGGCATCCACCACGCGGCGAACACGGGCCGCCTCTATCGGCCCGACACGCCGCTGCTGCCGAACTATCGCTGGGTGCCGATCGGCTACCACGGGCGCGCGTCGTCGATACAGGTCAGCGGCAGGGACTTCGCTCGGCCGAAAGGCCAAGTCAAGCCCCCAGGTGCCGGGGCGCCGGCGATGCAGCCCAGCGAGCAACTCGATTTCGAGCTGGAGATGGGCATCGTCATGGGCCAGGGCAACGCCCATGGCGATGCGATTCCCATCGATGCGGCCCAGGAGCACATCGCGGGCCTGACGCTGCTGAACGACTGGAGCGCGCGCGATCTCCAGCGCTGGGAATCGCAGCCCCTCGGCCCCTTCCTCGCGAAGAGTTTCGCCACCACGCTGTCGCCCTGGATCGTGACGCTGGAAGCGCTGGCGCCGTTTCGCAGGCCGCTCATTCGGCCGCCCGGGGATCCGCAGCCGCTGCCCTACCTCGACAGCCCGGCCGACCGCGCGTCCGGCGCGATCGACGTGACGCTCGAGGTCTGGCTTCAGACGGCCGGGATGCGGGCTCGGGGGACGGTCGGCGATTGCATCGTCCGCACCGGTTTCGCGCAGGCCGCGTACTGGACGATGGCCCAGCTGGTGGCGCACCACACGGTCAACGGCTGCAACCTGATGCCTGGCGACCTGCTCGGCACGGGAACGCTGTCCGGCGAAGGCCCCGGCCAGGCAGCCTGTCTGCTCGAGATCACGGAGGGCGGCAAGCGCCCGCTGCGCCTGTCGAATGGAGAGGAGCGCCTGTTCCTGCACGATGGGGACACTGTGACCCTGCGAGGCTCTTGCGAACGCCCCGGGCGTCGTCGCATCGGCTTCGGGGACTGCACGGCCGCCATCCGCCACGCGAGGCCTTGACCTGGCCAAGGCAGTTCCTGCACGGGTTGAAGGGGCCCCGCGCTGGACGCAGGCGGCTCAGCCCGCCGCCTTCCCCCGCGCCGACCCCGCCACCATGTCGAAGCGGAACAGCCGGCACTCGATCGGCCCGTTCCACATCGGCACGCGGCGCGATTCCTTCAGCCGCATGTGCTGCGGCAGCTTCATGTCGGGCGTGAGCACCCAGGCGGTCCAGCCGGCGTAGTGCTTCTTCCAGTGCGTGGCCAGGCGCGGGAAGAAGTCGCCCGCGTCGTCGCCGCCCTCGTCCTGCGCCACCTCGCGCGCGCCGGTGCGACCGGGCGAGCCGGCGAAGCCGCCGACGGCGATGCGCTCGCCGTACGGCGGGTTGAGCACGATGACGCCCGACTCGGCCGGCGGCATGCGCTGCAGGGCATCGCCACCGCGCAACTGCACGCGCTCGGCCACGCCGGCGCGCTCGGCGTTGCGCTGCGCGAAGTCGACCATGCGGTGCGACACGTCACTGCCAAAAACGGCCACAGCGCTCGCCCCGCCAGCGGGTCGCGCTTCGTTTTTGATAGCAGACCAGAGTTCGGCCCGGTGCGGCAGCAGCTGCTCGAAGCCGAAGCGGCGCTGGCCGCCGGCGGGCATGCCGGCAGCGATCTGCGCGGCCTCGATGGCGATGGTGCCGCTGCCGCAGCAGGGGTCGTACAGCGGCGCGTCGGCGACGCGGCCGGTCTCCGGGTCCCACCAGCCGCTAGCGGCCAGCATGGCGGCGGCCAGGGTTTCCTTGAGCGGGGCGTCGCCCTTGTCGACGCGCCAGCCGCGCTTGAAGAGCGGCTCGCCGCTGGTGTCGATGTAGAGCGTGACGTGCTCGGCCGTGAGGTGGGCGAACACGCGCACGTCGGGGCGTTGGGTCTCGATGCTGGGGCGCACGCCGTTCGCCTTGGCGCGAAAGCGGTCGGCGATCGCGTCCTTGATGCGCAAGGTGGCGAAGTTCAGGCTCTTGAGCGGGCTGCCGGTGGCGGTGGTCTCGATCTTGAAGGTCTGGCGCGGGGTGAACCAGATCTCCCACGCGACGCCGCTGGCGGCCTCGTACAGGTCCTGCTCGGCGCGGTAGGGCCGGTGCGCCAGCTCGACCAGCACACGCTGCGCCAGGCGGCTCTTGAGGTTGAGCGCGAGCACGTCGCGCCAGCCCGCCCGCACGCGCACACCCGCACGCAGCACGCGCAGGTCGTCGCCGGCGCGGCCGGTGATGGCGTGGACCTCCTGGGCGAGGAAGTCTTCGACGCCGGCGGCGCAGGGCAGGAAAAGGGAGAGATCGTTCACGGGCGGCGGCCAAAGGGAGCAGCCGCCATTGTCGCCCCGCACGCGCCGCGCAGGCCGCTCCCCTATAGTGCGACAGCCCTCGCCATGCGCACCGCCGAGCCCTCCTCCTCGCCCACCGACGCCGCCGCGGACCGCTTCCTGGTCGAGTGCGAGGTGCTGCGGCTGAGCACCCGGCCGCTGGGGCCCATCCTGGCGGTGCAGTTCCTGCTCAACGCCGGCGTGGCGGTGATCTTCGGCTGGCTGTACTCGCCCGTGCGGGCGGCGCTGTGGCTGACCGGCATCGCGGCGGTGACGGTGATGCGCGGCTATTTCCCGCAGCGCGTGCCGGAGACGCTCACGCCCGACACCCTGCGCCGCGCGCAGCGCATCCACACGCTGCGCACCGGCGTCTGGGAGGCGGCGCACGGCCTGGCGGGCGTGCTGCTCTTCAATGCCGCCGACCCCATGCAGCAGCTGCTGCTGGGCCTGATCGTGATGGGCATGACGCTGTCGTCGGCCTTCTCGGTGTCCTTCCACACGCCGGCGGTGCGGCTGGCCATCACGCTGCTGATGGCGCCGGTGATCGCCATGGGCCTGGCCTTCGGCGCGCCGCCGATGGTGGCGGTGGCCCTGCTGGGCGTGCTGCTGCTGGCGCTGATGCTCAAGCAGGTGGGCAGCCACAACCGCCAGCTCGAGGAGAACATCGGCCTGCGCCTGAACGCCCATGCGCTGCGCGAGCAGGCCCTGGCCGGCCTGCGCGATTCGCAGCAGGCGCAGGCCGAGCGGCTGCGCTTCTTCTCTGCCGCCAACCACGACCTGCGCCAGCCGGTCATGGCGATCGGCCTGCAGACGGCGGTGCTGCGCGAACAGCTGGACCAGGGCGCGCCCACCGCGGCGGTGCAGGGCACGGTCGCCGCGCTGGCCGACGCCCAGGCCGCGCTGGAAACACTGACCCACCAGTTGCTGGAGATCGGCCGCATCGAGGCCGGCGTCGAGGCGCTGGTGCGTGCCGCGGTGCCGCTCGCTCCACTGCTGGCCGAAGTCGCGCGGCAGGCCGGCGGCACGCGCATCCACGTGCGCTGCCCGGCGGACGCCACGGCCTGGAGCGACGCCGTCGCGCTGCGCCGTATCCTGGCCAACCTGGTCGACAACGCCGTCAAGTTCGCGCCGCGCGGGCGCATCCTGCTGGCGGCGCGTCGCCGTGCGGGCGCGTGGCGCGTGGAGGTGCGCGACGGCGGCATCGGCATCGCGCCCGAGGCGCAGGCGCGCGTCTTCGGCGATTTCGAGCAGGTGGGCAATGCCGAGCGCAACCTGCAGCGCGGCCATGGGTTGGGCCTGGGCGTGGTGCGACGCCTGGCCGATCGGCTCCATCTCGTGATCACGCTGCGCTCCGCGGCCGGGCGGGGTGCGGTGTTCGGCTTCACCGTGCCCGCGGCGCCGGCCGATGCGCCCGTGGCCGACCGGCCCGCGCTGCGGCAGAGCCCGACGGTCGCCGCCACGCCGCCGCAGGCACTGCGTCCCGGCATCGAAGTGCTGGTGGTGGAGGACAACGCCGTGGTCGCGGCCAGCCTCGTCGCACTGCTGCGGCAGTGGTCGGCGCAGCCCCAGGTCTACGCCAGCGCGGCCGAAGCGCTGGCGCTGGCCGACCTGCGCCGCATCCAGGTCGCGCTGTGCGACATCCGGCTGCCAGGCGAGCTCGACGGCGTGGCACTGGCCGAGCGGCTGCAGGCGCACCGGCCGGGCCTGGTCATCGCGCTGGTCTCGGCCGACATCGACGAGGCCACGCAGTCACACGCCCTCGCGCGCGGCTGGCACGCCCTGCGCAAGCCGGTGCAGCCCGCAGCGCTGCGCGCGGTGCTGGCGCGGGCGGGCTGAGCAGCGTCGCCATCAAATCGATGGCCAACGCGTCAGCGGGGCGGTCGTTGCGCGGCGATTTGGACCCGGTCCATCGGATGTATCCGTACGCGAAAGGCGCAAAGCTTCCACAACGAACGCGAAAGAAGCCGAAGATTTTTTGGGCTGTTCTTTTGCGACTTTCGCGAAGTTTTCGCGTCCTTCGCGTACGGAAGTCCGATCCCGTACCCCCCGCCCTACAGGGCCTTGCGCAGGTTCGCCGGCGCGATGCGCAGGGCCTCGCGGTACTTGGCCACCGTGCGGCGCGCGCACTCGATGCCCTGCTCCTTGAGCATCTCGGAGATCTGGCTGTCCGACAGCGGCTTCTTCGTGTTCTCGGAGCCGACGAACTGCTTGATGAGCGCGCGCACTGCCGTGCTCGACGCGTTGCCGCCGGTCTCGGTGCCCAGCGCGGAGCCGAAGAAGTACTTGAGCTCCACCGTGCCGAAAGGCGTGGCCATGTACTTCGCGGTGGTCACGCGGCTGATGGTGGACTCGTGCAGGCCCAGCTCGTCGGCGATCTCGCGCAGCACCAGCGGCCGCATGGCCAGCTCGCCGTGCACGAAGAAGTTCTTCTGCCGTTCGACGATGGCGTTGGACACGCGCAGGATGGTGTCGAAGCGCTGCTGGATGTTCTTGATGAACCAGCGCGCCTCCTGCAGCCGCTGGCTCAGCGCCTGGCTGCCTTCGCCCTTGTGCGACTTGAGCGCGCCGGCGTAGATGTCGTGCACCCGCAGCCGCGGCATCACGTCGGGGTTGAGCTGCACCCGGAACTTGATGTTCGTGCCGCGCCCGGTCTTGGTGACGATCACGTCGGGCACGACGATGTTGCGCTCGACGTCGACGAAGCGCCGGCCCGGCTTGGGCTCGAGCCGCGCAATGAGCTGCATGGCCTGGCGCACCTCGTCCTCGGTGCTGCGCGTCAGCGTGGCCAGGCGCCGGAAGTCGCGCTTGGCCAGCAGCTCCATCGGCTGCTTGCAGATGGCCAGGGCCACCTTGCGCACGTCGGCGGCTTCGGGGTCGCCCTCGTCGTCCTCGGCGCCGGCGCGCAGCTGGATCGCCAGGCACTCGCCCAGGTCGCGCGCGCCCACGCCCACCGGCTCCAGGCTCTGCAGCAGGCCCAGCGCGACCTGGAAGTGGTGCACCAGGTCGTCGAACTGGTCGTTGTCGTCGCCGGCCAGGCCCGAGGCCAGCGCGGGCAGCGAGTCCTCGAGGTAGCCATCGTCGTTGAGCGATTCGATCAGGAAGCGCAGCGCGGCCGAGTCCTCGGGCGACAGGCGCAGCGACAGGGCCTGGCGGTGCAGGAAGGCCTGCAGCGACTCCTGGCTGCGCGCCAGCTCGGTCGCATCGGCGCGCTCGTCGTCGCCGGCGTTGTTGTTGCGGGCCGGCGCGTCGCCGCCCCACTCGGAATCGTCGGGCGCGAGGTCGACGGTGCCGTCGCCGTCCCAGTCGGGCTCGGAGGGTTCGCCCTCGACCGCGTCGGACACCGTGGACTCGGTGTCATTCTGGCCTGCAGCGCCCGTCCCGTCCGCGGAAGTAGCCATGGAACTGGTAGCCAACTCGCCGGCATCCTCGCGCTCTTCGCGCGGCGCGGGCGTGTCGGCCGCCTCGACGCCGAACTCCTCGCGCGGCGCCTCCTCGTTCAGGCGTTCGAGAAAAGGGTTGTCGTCGAGCATCTGCTCGACTTCCTGGCTGAGTTCGAGCGTGGACAGCTGCAGCAGCCGGATCGACTGCTGCAATTGCGGCGTGAGCGCGAGGTGCTGCGAGACGCGCAGCGACAGGCCTTGCTTCACGAAGCAACGCCTCCCACCGGGTCCAAAGGCCAGTCGGTCACGAGCGAAATCGGCATGCCGACCCCGGTCACATTCGGAAGTGCTCGCCTAGGTACACGCGGCGTACCTCGGCGTTGTCGACGATCTCCGATGGCGTGCCTTGTGCCAGCACTTGCCCGTCGCTGATGATGAAGGCGTGGTCGCAGATGCCCAGCGTCTCACGCACGTTGTGGTCGGTGATGAGCACGCCGATGCCGCGCTCCTTGAGGAAGCTGATGATCCGCTGGATCTCGATCACCGCGATCGGGTCGATGCCGGCAAAGGGCTCGTCCAGCAGGATGAAGCGCGGCTGCGTGGCCAGCGCGCGTGCGATCTCGACGCGGCGGCGTTCGCCGCCCGACAGCGCCAGCGCCGGCGAATCGCGCAGGTGGTCCACCCGCAGGTCGGCCAGCAGTTCCGACAGGCGCTCCTCGATGCGCGCCTTGGGCAAGGGCACCGCGCGGCCGCGCTCGTCGGTCTCGGTCTGCAGTTCCAGCACGGCGCGCACGTTCTCCTCGACGCTGAGCTTGCGGAAGATCGAGGCCTCCTGCGGCAGGTACGACAGGCCCATGCGCGCGCGGCGGTGGATGGGCATGTGGGCGATCGGTTCGCCGTCGATGGTGATCTCGCCGGCGTCGGCCCGCACCAGGCCCACGATCATGTAGAACGAGGTGGTCTTGCCCGCGCCGTTGGGGCCCAGCAGCCCGACCACTTCGCCCTTCTGCACGTCGAGCGAGACGTCCTTGACGACCTTGCGGCTGCCGTAGGTCTTCTGCAGGCCGCGCGCCTCCAGGCGGCTGCCGGCCACCCCCTTGTCGGCCCCGGGAATCACCGCCTCGATCACGGGCGCGATCCCTGGCTGTCCAGCGTGGTGCTGGGCCGCAGGCCCTTGCCGGCCGGTGTGGCGGGCGCCGGCGCGGGTGCGGCGGCGGGCGCCGGGCTGCGTCCGGCTGCCGCGGCGCCGGCCCCGGCGGCCTTGGGCGTGAGGATGGCGCGCACGCGGCTGCCGGGCTGGCCGGTCGACACGCTGGCGTCGGGCGGCAGCGGTGCGCCGTTGACGGTGAAGGTGTCGTTGCTCTGGTCGTAGACGATCAGCGGGCCGGTGGTCTCGTCGTTCACCGTCGCGCCGATCAGGCGGCGCATCACGGCGCGGCGGATGAACTTCACGTTGTCGGCGCGGCCGTCGTATTCGATGACCTCCGACTCGCCCTCGATCCACTCGTCCGGGCCGGCGTCGCGCTTCTGCTTGTAGTAGGCGCGCTGGCCGGGCGCGGCGGTGACCACGCCGTACTGGTAGCCGTCCGGGTCCTGGCGCACGTCGATGCGCGCGCCCCGGATGATGATCGTGCCCTTGGTGACCACCACGCGGCCGGTGAAGACGCTGGTCTGCTTGAGGTCGTCGTAGCGCATCGAGTCGGCCTCGATGTTCATCGGCTTGGTCCGGTCGGCCTTCTCGGCGTGGGCGCCGACGGCGGCAGCCAGGGCGAGCACGCACAGGGCGGTGCGGGTGAGGCGACGAAGGGAAAGGGGGGAGGACGGAACGCGGTGTGTCATAGAGGCACGAAACTTGCTGGCATTGTATGCCGGCCTGCGGACATCGCTATGCCCAAGAACGAAAGCCCGCCGGAGCGGGCTTGCGGGCGACGGCAGCGCGCCAACGCGCCCACCGGAGGCCGGATCAGCCCTTCTTCGCCTGGGCGATCAGGGCGTCGGTCACCTGCAGCGCACGGCTCAGCGAGCCCGCGGTCTCGCCATCGACGTACCAGCGGCCCGCCACGCCCAGCGCGGGCACCCCGCCCACCTTGTAGGCGTCGGTCATCTGCGTCGCGCGCTTGGCCTTGCCGGCCACGCCGAAGGACTTGTAAGTGTCGGCGAACTTCTTCGCATCCAGGCCGGGCTGCTTCTCGGCCCAGGCCAGGATGGCGTCGTCGCCGAACAGGCGCTGGCGCTCCTGGTGGATGGCCTGGAAGATCTTCATCTGGAACTCGTCGACCTTGCCCAGCGCTTCCAGCGTGTAGTACATCTTCTGCTTGGCCTCGACGTCGTTGCCCACGAAGGGCACCGGGATGCGGCGGAAGCTGACGTTGGCGGGCAGGGTCTTGACCCAGGCCTCGAGCTGCGGCTCGAAGGCCGCGCAGTGCGGGCAGTTGTACGAGAAGAACTCCACCACCTCGACCTTGCCGGCCGGGGCGTCGACCGGCGCGGGCTTGCCGAGCACGATGTAGTCCTTGCCGGCGGCGAAGCCGCCCTGCGCATGGACGGTGCCGGCCAGCGGCAGCAGCGACACCGCGGCGGCGGTGGCGATCGAAAAGTCACGACGTTTCATTTGGAATGCTTTCTAGAGGGCTGCTGACAGAGCGCGGGCGCGGCGGGGAGTTCCCGCCCGCCTTCATCAACGGGGCCGCGCCCGCAGCAGAGCACGGGCGCCGCATAAAGAACGGTAAAGCTCAGCGCTGGACACGGACCAGCGCCGCATCGAAGCCGCCGCCGTCCAGGCGGTCCTTCAGGCGGTCGGCGTCGTCCTTCTTGTTGAACGGGCCGGCGCGCACGCGGAAGACCGTGCGACCGGCCTGCTCGCGCTCGGTGACCTTGGCCTCGACGCCCATCAGCGACAGCTTGGCGCGCTGCGCCTCGGCGTCGTCGTTGGTGCGGAAGGCGCCGGCCTGCACGAAGTACACGAAGGGATCGGGCCCGGTGGTCGGCGGCGCCGACGCGACCGTCGTCGACGGCGGGTTGCCGCCGGCGCGCGAGCGCGCGAAGTCGCCCAGCGGATCGGTCGAGGTGGACGGCGCCGTGGCCGGCTTGGGTGCCACCACGACCGGCGCCGGGGCCGGCGCATTGAGCGTGCCGGTGCTCGCGGGCGCGCCCGCGACGGCCGGGGCCGTGGGGGCCGGTGCCGGTGCGATCGGCTGCGGCGGGGTGCGCGGGGCCTGCGGCTTGCCGGCCAGCGGGGAGTTCGGGTCCCAGTCGCGGTTCTTGCGGGCCTCGGCCTCGTCCTGGTCGGCGCCGCGCGGCTGGTTCTTGGTGACGAACGGGATCGGCACCTTGGTCACGTAGACCGCCACGCCGAGGGCCACGCCGAGCCCCAGCACGACGCCCACGATCAGGCCGATGACGAAATTCCCTCTTTGTCTGCTTCTCATGGGTGGTAATGGCTCACATCTTGCGCGGTGCGCTCACGCCGAGCACCGCCAGGCCATTGTGCAGCACCTGTGCGGTGGCGGCGACCAGGGCCAGCCGGGCCTTCTTCACGGCTTCGTCCTCGACCAGGATGCGCTCGGCGTCGTAGTAGCTGTGGTAGGCCGCGGCCAGTTCGCGCAGGTAGAAGGTGACGTCGTGCGGCGCGAAGTCGCGCGCGGCGGCCGCCAGCATGTCGGGGTACCTGGCCAGCAGCAGCATGAGCGGCTGCGCCGCCTCGGTCGCCAGGGGCGCGAGGTCGACGTCCTTCAGCACGGCCGGGTCGGTGCCTTCCTTGTCGAGCACCGAGCAGATGCGCGCATGCGCGTACTGCACGTAGTACACCGGGTTGTCGTTGTTCTTCTGCACCGCCAGGTCGACGTCGAAGGTGTACTCGGTGTCGGGCTTGCGGCTGAGCAGGAAGAAGCGCACCGCGTCGGTGCTGGTCCACTCGATCAGGTCGCGCAGGGTGACGTAGCTGCCGGCGCGCTTGGAGATCTTGACCTCCTCGCTGCCGCGCATCACCCGCACCATGGTGTGCAGCACGTAGTCGGGGTAACCCTCGGGGATGCCTTCGCCGACCGCCTGCAGGCCGGCGCGCACGCGCGCGATGGTGCCGTGGTGGTCGGTGCCCTGGATGTTGACCACGCGGTGGAAGCCGCGCTCCCACTTGGCCAGGTGGTAGGCGACGTCGGGAACGAAGTACGTGTACGTGCCGTCGCCCTTGCGCATCACGCGGTCCTTGTCGTCGCCGTACTCGGTCGACTTCAGCCACAGGGCGCCATCCTGCTCGTAGGTCTTGCCGGCGGCGATGAGCTTGTTCACGGTGGCCTCGACGCGGCCGCTGGTGTACAGGCTGGACTCGAGGTAGTAGTTGTCGAAGCGCACCTGGAAGGCCTGCAGGTCCAGGTCCTGCTCGTGGCGCAGATAGGCGACCGCGAACTGGCGGATCGAATCGAGGTCGTTCACGTCGCCGCTGGCCGTGTACTCCCGGTCGTCGGACTTGACGGTCTTCTTCGCCAGGAAGTCGGCCGCGATGTCGGCGATGTAGTCGCCGTTGTAGGCCTGCTCGGGCCATTCGGGGTCGCCGGGCTTGAAGCCGCGCGCGCGCAGCTGCGTGCTGTTGGCCAGGGTATGGATCTGGACGCCGGCGTCGTTGTAATAGAACTCGCGCCACACCTGCGCGCCCTGTGCGTCGAGCAGGTTGCAGATCGCATCGCCCAGCGCGGCCTGGCGGCCGTGGCCCACGTGCAGCGGGCCGGTCGGGTTGGCCGAGACGAATTCGACCAGCACCTTGCCGCCCGAGGCGGCCGGCTTGCGGCCGAAGCCGGCACCGGCCTCGAGCACCTCGCGCACCACCTGCTGCTTGGCGGCGGGCTTGAGGCGGATGTTGAGGAAGCCGGGCCCGGCGATCTCGATCGCATCGACCCAGCGCTGGAAGGCCGGGCGGGCGAGCAGGTCCTCGCGCAGGGCCTCGCCGAGCTGGCGGGGGTTCTTCTTGAGCGGCTTGGCGAGCTGCATCGCCGCGGTGCAGGCGAAGTCGCCGTGCGCGGCGACCTTGGGCGATTCGAAGGCGGCGCGGCTGCCGGCGCCCGGCTCGAGGGCCTCGAGCGCCTGGCCCAGGTCGGCCAGCAGCTCCTGTTTGACTGTAAGCATCGACGGATTTTATCGGGGGCAAACCCGCAGGCGCCGCGCGGGGAGGATGTCAGCCGGGCGCGCCTGCGGTACGTTAGAGGCCGAGGTCCGACTCCGGGCCCGGCGCCGGCCAGCGGCAGGTGCCTGAAGGGAACCGTCACTTTTTTCACCACCCTGCTCAGGAAACACACACCATGAAAAAGCTCCTCTCCCTGATCGCACTGGGCGCCGCCCTGTCCTTCAACGCCATGGCGCAGACCACGGCACCTGCCGCCGCAGCGCCGGCGGCCGCGCCTGCAGCGGCAGCACCGGCCAAGGCGCCCACCGCCCAGCAAGGCAAGATGGCCACCTGCAATGCCGACCCCAAGGCCAAGGAACTCAAGGGCGACGAGCGCAAGGCCTTCATGAAGGAGTGCCTGTCGGCCAGCAAGCAGGAAAAGCAGCAGACCAAGATGAAGACCTGCAACGCCGATCCCAAGGCCAAGGAACTCAAGGGCGACGCCCGCAAGGCCTTCATGAAGGAGTGCCTGAGCAACAAGGCGGCGTAACGGCTTCGCCAAGGAGAAAACAAAGCCCCGCACCTGCGGGGCTTTGTCCTTCAGGCCGCTTCGCGGAGGGGCCGAGCTACTTTCCGAAGCCGCGCGCGAGGAAGACGGCGAACAGCGGGATCACCGCGATCAGGTGCGCCTGCACCATCACCAGCTTGCGCGTCTTCTTCACCTCGGCCTCGGCGGGCAGCGCGCCCGTGGCGCGCAGCTGCTTGCGCCAGCGCAGGTAGGTGAGCGTCGGGAAGATCGAGATCACGCCGACGATGACGAAGAGCGTGAACTTCACGTGCAGCAAGGGGTTGGTCCAGTACCAGGCCGTGCCCTTCACGCCCCACACGGTTCGCACGATGCCGGTGGCCAGCACGGCCATGGCGGCGATGCCGTAGACCATGTCCACCCGCGCGAGGCGCTCGACCACCTTCGCATTGAGCCACTCCACGCGGCACAGCGCCGCCTCGCTGGCGATGAAGACGACCATCGTCAGGATGGCCAGCAGGTGCAGGTAGGCGAGGATGGCTTCGAGGGTCATCGCGGCGGCTTTCGTCGTGGGTGGCAAAGGTCGACGGATTGTGCCGCGCAGCCGCGTCCTGGCCGGCCCGAGCGACGAAGTGCCGCCTTGCGGCGCGAAACGCACGCACGCAGGCGCGGACGGCGTGTCGCTCAGCCCGCCGCGCGGCCCCAGTAGTCCGGCCGCGCGTAATGCGCCTTGAGGAAATCCAGCCACAGCCGCACCCGAAGCGGCAGATGCTTGCGCTGCGGGAACACGGCGTAGATGCCGTTGGGCGGCGCGGCGAAGCGGTCGAGCACCGGCACCAGCAGACCGGCGTCGATCTCGGCCTCCACCTCCCAGGTGCTGCGCCAGGCGATGCCGTGGCCCGCCAGGCACCAGTCGTGCAGCACCTGCCCGTCGGAGCAATCGAGCGGGCCACTGGGCTTGAGGTGGATCACTTCCTCGGCGTCGCCATCCGTCGCGCTGGCCCCGCTGCGCGGCACGCGGAATGCCCATCCACGCGTCTGCGACGCATCGCTGCTGAGCGTCAGGCAGGCGAAGCGCACCAGGTCCGTGGGATGCTGCGGCACGCCGTGGCGGCGCAGGAATTCCGGCGTGGCGACGCAGCGGCGCCGGTTGTCGGCCAGCCGCATGCTCACGAGCGACGAATCCGGCAGGTCGCCCACGCGAACGGCGCAATCGAAGTTCTCGCCCGCCATGTCGATCACCCGGTCGCTGAGGTTCAGTGAGATGGTCACCTCCGGGTGCAGCTCGTGGAAGCGCGGCACCAGGGGCGCCACGTGGCGACGCCCGAATCCCGCCGGGGCGGTGACGCGCAGGTGCCCGCTGGCCTTGACGCCCCCGGCGCTGACGCTGGCCTCGGCATTGGCGAGCTCGGTCAGCAGGCGCTGGCAGTCCTCCAGGAAGGCGCTGCCCTCGTGCGTGAGCGTGAGGCGGCGCGTGGTGCGCAGCAGCAGCTTGACACCCAGGCGCTCCTCCAGCGCGTCGATGCGCCGCCCGACGATGGCCGGCGCCACGCCCTCGGCCTTCGCCGCGGCGGTGAGGCTGCCCCGCGTGGCGACGGCGACGAAAGTTTCGAGCTGGGTGAGGCGGTCCATCGGGCGCCGATTATGCGAGCCGGCCCGGCCGCGCTGCCCCGACCTTCAAGCAAAAAGGGGCCACCGCGCCCGCCACACGGGCGCTGTCAGCTATGGTTTCGATAGCAAGCGCTCATTCGATCTCGCGCGCGCAGTCGGCCATCACCTCGCGCAGCCAGGCGTGGGCGGGCGAGTGGTCGGTGCGCGGGTGCCAGAGCATGCGGACGTCGAAGGTGGGCAAGTCCAGCGGGATGTCGAAGGGCTCGACCTCGGCCATGCGCATCATGCGGCGTGCGAGGCGGGCCGGGATGCTGGCCACCATGTCCGAGGTCTCCAGCACGAAGGGCAGCGCCAGGAAGTTGGGCTTGGTCATGCGCACCTGGCGACGCAGGCCGTGCGGTTCCAGCGCGGCGTCGATCTGCACGTTGTAGATCTGCGCCGACACCAGCTCGATGGTGACGTGCGGCAGCGCGCAGAAGGCCGCCACGTGCAGCGTCGTGCGATGCACCGGGTGCGCGCGCGCCGCCAGGCCGAGGAAGCGGTCCGAGAAGAGGCGCCGGCCCTTGAGGTGCTCGGGCGCGTTGGGGAAGTAGGTCAGCGCCAGGTCCAGCTCGCCGGCGGCCATCATATCGGCGAAATGGTGCGGGTTGGTCTGCAGCACGTGCAGGCGCACGCCCGGCGCCTCGCGGCGGACGCGGCGCATCACGGCCGGCATCATCAGCAGGTCGATGTAGTCGATGACGATCAGCCGGAAAGTCTGCGAGGCCGCCGCGGGGTCGAAGCGGGCCGGCTCCAGCACGCGCTCGAGCGCGACGATCGCCTCCTGCACACGGGGCCACAGCAGCAGGGCCAGTTCCGTGGGCATCCAGCCCGTGCCGCTTCGCATCAGCAGCTCGTCGCCCGTGAGGTCGCGCAGCTTGGCCAGCGACACACTCATCGACGACTGGCTGATCTCCAGCCGCTCCGCCGCGCGCGTGATGTGGCGCTCGCGCAGCAGCGCATCGAAGGCGCGCAGCAGTTGCAGATCGAGGTCGTGCATCTTCATGCGCCGATCTTGCCTGCCCGAGCGGCGGGTGCACCGGCCCATCGGTGGAAACCCGCAGGCGCCATCGACCGCCGCGATGGCGGGCATCGCATCGCGCAATTGCGGCGCGGCCGGCGCGCCGGCCACACTGCGCCCCGTCCGGCCCCCCCCATTCCTGTTCCACGCTTCCTTCCAGAGAGACACCCACGATGGCACTTCCCCAGATCCGTCTGACGCGCGAGGAGATGCGCAAGCGCGTCGCCTTCTTCCAGGACCTCAAGGGCTTCGACGGCGGCCTGCCCGACAGCCGCTACCCGAGCGCGGTGCGCAAGCTCTACAACGCGATCGGCTTCCAGCCGCCCAAGGGCAAGGGCGGCACCGAGGTGGTCTCGCCGGTGGGCGCGCAGGCCGCCGCCAACTCGGCGATCCCGATCAGCGAGGGCTTCAACCTCGGCTTCTGCGAGGCCAAGCCGGGCAACGGGCCGATGATGCACAACCACGACACCAACGAGACCTTCATGCCGCTGACCGGCCGCTGGCGCTGCTCGTGGGAAGTCGACGGGCAGGTCGAGTACTTCGACGTCGGGCCGTGGGACGTGTGCTCGTTCCCGCCCGGCGTGAACCGCCGCTTCGAGAACATCACGCACGAGGAGGCCGACCGCACCCACTTCCTGATGTTCGTGATCAGCGGCAACGCGCCCGAGGCCGACTTCACCGACGAGGCCAAGAAGACGCTGCGCGAGGAGGGCTACCTTGCCGCATGAGCCCCCGCCCGCGCTGGCGGCCTGGTCGCGCGAGCGCGAATGGCAGCGCTTCACCGACGGGTCGCCCGCGGTCTGGCGCTTCGCCGACAACCGCCGTGAGGCGCCGCCGCTGGTGCTGCTGCCCGGCGCGCTTGGCGATGCCAGCAGCGCCTGGCGGATCGCCGAAGCCTTCGATGCCGAGCGCCGCGTCATCGCCGTCAGCTACCCGGGCGGCTGCGACGCGGTGGCGCTGGCCGATGGTTTGGCCGCGCTGCTGCAGGCGCTGGAGATCGGGCCCGCCGCGGTCTGGGGCTCCTCGTACGGCGCCTGGTGGGCGCAGGCCTTCGCGCAGCGGCACCCGTCGCGGGTCGCGGCGCTCTGGCTGGGCAACACCTTCGTCGACGGCGCCGACGTGGCGGCCTCGCCGCTCTTCGATGCGGCCTGGCTCGCCGGCGCGACCAGCGAGGAGGTGCTCGCCCGCTGGGACGCCGCGCTCTCGGCGCGCCCCGACGATCCCCTGCGCGCGGTGCAACTGCACCTGCTGCACCACACGCTGCCGGCGGCGCAACTGCACGGGCGGCTGCGCCAGGTCGCGCAGGCACCGGCCCTGCCACCGGCCGCGACGGCGCGACTGGTCGTCAGCGACTGCGCCGACGACCCGACGCTCGGGCCTGCGGTGCGCGAGCGCGTGCGCGCGCGCTACCCCGAGGCCCGTGCCGTGCACCTGCCCAACGGCGGCCACTACCCGCACATCGTGGCCCCCGGGCCGCTGGTCGACGCCATGCGCGCCTGGCTGACGCACTGACCGACCCCTCGAAGAACACCCTCACGGAGACACCACCATGCCCCCCATCCATCGCCGCCAGGCCCTCGCTCGTCTGGGCCTCGCAGCACTCGCGCCCGGCGCCCTGGCCCCGGCCCGCGCACAAGGCAAATGGCCCGACAAGCCCATCAAGCTGGTGGTGCCCTTCGCCGCCGGCGTATCGCCCGACGTCGTGGCGCGCATCGTCAGCGAGCCGCTGGGCCGCGCGCTCGGCCAGCCGCTGCTGGTGGACAACCGCGCTGGCGCGGCCGGCATCATCGGTGCCGAGGTCGCGGCCAAGAGCCCGGGCGACGGCTACACGCTGTTCATGACGGTGAACTCGATCATGGGCATCAACCCCAACGTCTAAACACGGCTGCCCTACGACACCTTTCGCGACTTCGCGCCGGTGACGCAGGTGGCGCTGGTGCCCTACGTGCTGGTGACCGGCCCGCAGCAGCCCGACCGCAGCCTGAAGGACCTGCTCGCGCGCGCCAAGGCCAACCCCGGCGCGGTCGAGTACGGCTCGCTGGGCGTGGGCTCGGGCCCGCACGTGGTGATGGAGATGATGAACAACATGGCGGGCGTGAAGATGGTGCACATCCCGTACAAGGGCAGCCCGCTCACCGACGTGATGGCGGGGCAGGTGCCGCTGCGCTTCGAGCCCGCGACCACGGCGATCCCGCTGGTCAAGAGCGGCAAGCTGCGCGCACTGGCCATCACCAGCCCCAAGCGCAGCGCCACCCTCCCCGACACGCCGGCCGTGGCCGAGCTGCTGCCCGGCTACGACGGCGATGGCTGGCAGGGCTTCTACGTGCCGGCGGCCACGCCCAGGGAGATCGTGGCGCGCTACAACGCCGAGATCGTCAAGGTGCTGCAGCTGCCCGAGGTGCGCAACAAGCTGGTCGAGCTCGGCCTGCAGCCGGTGGGCAACTCGGTCGAGGAATTCGCGCGCATCTCGCGCAGCGAATACGACAAGTGGAGCCGCATCGCCAAGGCGAACAACATCCGCATCGACACCTGATGCTCAGGTGCTGGCGGCTCCCGCCGCTGCGCCCGCGGCCAGCATCGCCTCGACCTGCGCGTCGCTGTAGCCGGCCGCGCGCAGCAGCTCCGCTGTGTGCTCGCCCAGCAGCGGGGGCTGGTGGCGGATGCCCAGGCGCTCGCCGCCGATCGTGAAGGGCAGCAGCGGCACCTTCGATTCGCTGCCGTCGTTCATGCGCACCGGCGCGAGGCCGCCGCTGGCGTTGAGGTGCGGGTCGTCGAACAGTTCCTGCGGCTTGGTGATGGGGGCGAAGGGCAGCTCGTGGCGTTCGAACACGTCCGCCAGCTCGGCCGCCGCGTGGCCGGCCAGGTGGGAGCGCAGCATCGGCATCATCCATTCGCGGGCGCGCACGCGGTCGTTGTTGGTAGCAAGGCGCGGGTCGGCCAGCATCTCCTGCAGGCCGAAGGCCTTGCAGAAGACCTGCCACTGCCGATCGCTCACCACCGCGAGGAAGATCTGCTCGCCGTCCTTCACCGTGAAGACGTCGTAGATGCCCCAGGCCGAGATGCGGCTGGGCATCGGGTCGGCGGCCTTGCCGGTCGCGGCGAACTGCATCATGTGCTGCGCCACCAGGAAGATGTTGTTCTCGAACAGGGCCGACTGCACCTCGCAGCCTTCGCCGGTGAGCTCGCGCTGGCGCAGGGCGGCCATGGCGCCGATGGCGCCGAACATGCCGCCCATGATGTCGTTGACGCTGGTGCCCGCGCGCAGCGGGTCGCCGGCGCGCCCGGTCATGTAGGCCAGGCCGCCCATCATCTGCACGACTTCATCGAGGGCCGTGCGGTGGTCGTAGGGCCCGGGCAGGAAGCCCTTGTGGCTCACGTAGATGAGCCGTGGGTTGATGGCCTTGAGCGCGGCGTAGTCCAGGCCCAGCTTCTTCATCGTGCCCGGCTTGAAGTTCTCGCTCACGATGTCGGCGGTGGCGACCAGCCTGCGCGCGGCCTCCAGGCCCTCGGGCCGTTTCAGGTCGAGCGCGATGCTCTTCTTGTTGCGGTTGAAGGTGGGAAAGAAGCCGGCGCCCGAGCCGAGCAGGCGCCGTGTCGCGTCGCCTTCCACGGGCTCGACCTTGATGACTTCCGCCCCCAGGTCGCCCAGCAGCAGGCCGCAGGTCGGGCCCATGACCATGTGGGTGAATTCGACGACGCGGATGCCGGTGTAGGGAAGGTTGGGGGTCATGGGGCGATGGGGCGATGGGGTTGATGGGGGATCGGGATCGGACAGCCGAACGCAGAGGGCGCGAAGGTTTCGCAAAGGGCGCAGAAAAGAAACTCAAAAAAGGTTTTCTGGTTTCTTTTGCGACTTCTGCGAGATCTTTGCGCTCTCTGCGTTCGGCTGCCCGCATGTGCCGCGGCTCAATGGGCCGACGGCGCGAAGCCCTTGGGCAGGCCCGCCTCGGGCGTCATGCCGTAGACCGGCTCGCCCGGCAGGCCCTGCATCAGCGGGCCCCGCGCGGCGATGAGTGCTTCCAGATCCACGCCAGTCGCCACGCCCATGGACTCGAACATGAAAACGAGGTCTTCGGTCACCACGTTGCCCGAGGCGCCGGGCGCGTAGGGGCAGCCGCCCAGGCCGCCGAGCGAGGCGTCGAAGGTGGTCACGCCTTCCTCGTAGGCGGCCAGGCAGTTGGCCAGCCCCAGGCCGCGCGTGTTGTGCATGTGGGCCGCGCCGGCTCGCTCGCCCAGTTCGCTGCGCAGGCGGCGGAAAAGGCGGCGCACCTGTGCCGGGTTGGCATAGCCGACCGTGTCGGACAGCCCCACTTCCTGCGCGCCCGCCTCGGCGCACTGCACGGCCAGGCGGATCACCTCGTCTTCGTCGACACGGCCCTGCAGCGTGCAGCCGAAGGCGGTGGAGATGCCGGCCTCCAGGCGGACCTGGGGAGCCTGCTCGTCGCGCAGCGTGGCAATGGCGCGCACCTCCTCGACCATGTCCTCGGGCGTCTTGCGCACGTTGGCCAGCGAGTGGGCACGGCTGGCCGACACCGGCATCGTGAGCTTGTGCGCGCCGGCCGCCAGCGCGGCCTCGGCGCCGCGCCGGTTGGGCACCAGCGCCATCACCGTGAGGCCGGGCAGCGTGGCCGCGTGGCGCACGACCTCGGCCGCGTCGGCCATCTGCGGCAGCAGTTTGGCCGGGACGAAGGAGGCGACCTCGATCTCGCGCAGGCCGGCGGCATGCAGCGCGTCGATCCAGCGCAGCTTGTCGGCCGTGGGCATGGTGGCCTTCACCGATTGCAGGCCGTCGCGCGGGCCGACTTCGCTGATCAGGACCTGGGCGAGCGGCATGCGGGCTCCGAAGAATTCATCGTTCTATCTTGCAGAATTTTATTTTGAAAGACAGAATTACAACCCGCGACCCTTCTTCCTGTCAATCCGCCCCCGCCCATGCCCCGCAAAGCCCGCACCGAATCCCTGGCCGCCGCCGCGGCAGCGCCCGGCGGTGCCGCGGCCGTGGACCGCGCGCTGAGCCTGCTGGCGGTGTTCCGCGAAGGCGACGACGCGCTGAGCCTGGCCGAGCTGGCGCTGCGCACGCAGCTCTACAAGAGCACCGCGCTGCGCCTGCTGGCCTCGCTGGAACACGCCGGCCTGCTGCAGCGCCGGCCGGACGGGCGCTATGCGCTCGGCGCCGAGATCGCACGCCTGCATGGCGTCTATGCCGCGGCGTTCTCGCTCGGCGACGTGGTGCTGCCGGTGCTGCAGGCGCTGGTGCAGGCCACCGGCGAGAGCGCGGCCTACCACGTCAAGCAGGGCCGCGGCGCAGAGGCGGTGCGCGTGTGCCTGTACCGCGTCGATTCGCCGCACCCGGTGCGCGACCACATCCAGGCCGGCGACGTGCTGCCGCTGTCGTCCGGCACAGGCGGGCGCGTGCTGTCGGCCTGGGACCCGGAGTGCCAGGCGGGCGCCACACCGCGCGACAAGGCGCTGTATGCCGCCATCCGCAAGGCGGGTGCGTACAGCGCCGTGGGCGACCGCTTGGCCGATGTGGCGGGCATCTCGGCCCCGGTGTTCGATGCCCAGGGCGCCATCGCGGGTGCGGTCACGCTGACGATGCCGGCGCACCGTTACGACGCGGCCTACCTCGCCGCCGTGCAGCGCGCCGCCGAGCAACTGCGTGGCAAGGTGAGCTGAAGGGCAGCTTCGCAATCGGCCGGCAGCGCCCGTCCCATGGGCGTTGCGGCCGAATTCGTCACGGACGTGACGATCTGCTGCGTCCGGCCCTGCCGGTTCAGGCGCGTTCGCGCGCCGTCACCCAGGCCAGCAGCGCCAGCGCCAGCAGCACGAGGCCGTAGCCCAGCGTGGTCGCGTGCAGGCCGAAGGCGCCCACGGCCAGGCCCGCCAGGATGGCCGGCACGCTGAAGGCCAGGTAGCTCAGCACGAAGAAGCTGGACATGAGGCCGGCACGCTCGTGCGGCGTCGCTGCCGGCACCAGGGTGCGCACGGCCGCGTTGAAGCCGCCGCCGAAGCCCATGCCCGCGACCACCGTGCCGCCGAAGAAGAGCACGGCCTGCTGCGCGTGCACGCCGAGCAGCGTGATCGCCAGGCCCGCGCCCAGCAGCGCCGCGCTGGCGCGCAGCACGCGCCGCGCGGGGCGCTGGCGCACCACGTACATCGCGACGGCGCCGGTCAGCACCAGCGTGGCGATCAGGGCGCCGCCCGCGATCGGCGTGACCCGGCCGGTGACGAGCCGCGCCAGCGTGGGGCCGAGCGACAGGTAGAAGCCGCCCAGCGCCCAGCCCGCGGTGTTGAGCGGCATGAGCCGCAGCACGAGCCCGCGGGCGGCCGGCGGCACGTGCGCGCGCGGCACCATCGATGCCCAGGCACCGGGGCGGCGCGTCACGGTCTCGGGCAGGCGCAGCGCCAGCAGCGCCTGGAGCACCAGCGCGACGAGCAGGACCTCGTAGACGAGGTGCATCGGCTGCGGCGCGAACTGCACCAGCACGCTGGCCCCCAGTGCGCCCAGCGCCATGCCGATCATGGGCGACAGGCCGTTGAAGAGCGCGCCGCGCGCCGGGTTCAGGTCGAGCAGCGTGGCGCTCAGCACGCTGGTCGCCATGCCGGTGGCGATGCCCTGGAGCACGCGGGCCGCGATGAGCCAGGCCACCGAGCCGGCCCGCCAGAAGAGCACGATCGCGCCGATCTCCAGCACCAGCGCCGCCAGGATCACCGCGCGGCGGCCGAGGTGGTCGGACAGCGCGCCGAAGACCAGGAGCGCCGCGAGCAGCGCAAAGGCGTAGCTGGAGAAGATCACCGTGAGCACCAGCGCCGAGAAGCCCCAGGCCTCGCGGTACAGCGCGTACAGCGGCGAGGGCGCGCTCGAAGCCGCCAGGAAGCTGATCACCAGCGTCACGACCAGCATGAAGGCGGCACGTGGCGGCAGGCGGCCCGGGGTGGCGGCGGCCGGCGTGGCCAGGGCGGGGGCAGACATCGGGGATTCCTTTAACGCAAAGACTTTGCGTTTGTGCATTGTGCGCCCCTTTGCACCCTAAAGCAAATTCTTTGCGTTAGCATCGACGCCATGGCGACCACGGCCCCTTCTCCCTCCACGTCCCGCACCGCACCGCGCCCCGGCGGCCGGAGCGCGCGCGTGCAGGAAGCGGTGCACCGGGCCACGCGGGAACTGGCCGCCGAGCATGGGCGCGACGCCCTCACCGTGCCGATGGTCGCCGCACGCGCGGGCGTCACGCCCTCGACCATCTACCGCCGCTGGGGCGACCTGTCCGAGCTGCTGGCCGACGTGTCGGTCGAGCGCATGCGGCCCGAGGGCGAACCGGCCGACACCGGCTCGCTGCGCGGCGACCTGCTGGCCTGGGCCGAGCAGTACAACGAGGAGATGTCCTCGCAGCCCGGCCGCGGGATGATGCGCGACGTGCTGGGTGCGCAGTCGCCCGACGACCGCCCCTCGTGCCGCTGCGCGAATTACGTCGCGGCGCAGATCGGCGTGCTGCTCGAGCGCGCACGGGCGCGCGGCGAGGCCGCACCGCCGGTCGAGCGCCTCATGGACACGCTGGTGGCACCGCTGCTCTTTCGCCTGCTCTTCATGCCGGCGCCGGCCACCGCCGACGACATCGCCGGCTGGATCGACGCCAGCCTGGCCGGCGCCGATCAACCCGCCTGAACGGCACGCCGCAGCGCCGCACGCGCCAGCAGTCGCGTCGAGTCCAGCGTGGGCAGCGGCGAGTTGGCGTCGCTCATCACCAGCGGGATCTCGGTGCAGCCCAGCACCACCGCGTCGCAGCCTTCGTCCTTCATGCGCGCGAACACGCGCTGGAAGCAGGCCACCGCCTCGGCGCTGCGGATGCCCGGCACCAGTTCGTCCATGATGAAGTGCTGGATCTCGTCGCGCTCGGCCTCGCTCGGGCGCATGTAGCCCAGCTCGCGCTCGGCGAAGGCCGCGGGGTACACCTCGCTGTCGGTCAGCCAGCGCGTGCCCGTGATGCCGATGCGCGTGAAGCCGCGCCGCACCGCCTCGTCGGCCACCACCTCGGCGATGTGCAGCCATGGGCGCGGCGAGCGCGCGGCGACGAAGTCGAAGGCCTGGTGGATGGTGTTGTCGGGGCAGACGAGGAAGTCCGCGCCGATGTCGGCGAGCTTGCGGGCCGAGCCGAGCATCAGTTCGCCCACGCCCTCGAGGTCGCCGCGCTCCAGGCAGTCGACGTACTCGGCCAGCGAGGGCGTGTGCATGGACACCTCCGGGTGCGCGTGCGGGCCCAGCACGTCGGCGCCCTCGGTACAGATCGTGCGATAGCACAGGGCCGCGCCCTCGGCGGAGCAGCCCACGATGCCGATGTGCAAATTCATCGCACCATCGTACGCAGGCTGCGTGACGGTGCCGTCAGCCGGGAGGCATTGCGCGGCCTTCGTCTTCAATTACATTCATTTTTGTCACGAATCACCGGCTGATGCGGAGATTAATCTTCTGCCCCGTCTCTAATACAGTGTGGGTCGAGCGTGGGCCGCATGCTTGCACCCTCGCGCCGACCGCCCACCCCGTGCAACCCTTTCGCGGCCCCGCCGCACGCCGAGAACACGCATGACGACCGAACGCACCACGACCCAGCGCCTCCAGGTGGCCACCGAGCTGTACAGCTTCATCGAAGACCAGGTGCTGCCCGGCGCCGGCATTTCGAGCGAGGCCTTCTGGAAGGGCTTCGACGCCATCGTCCACGACCTCGCGCCCAAGAACGCCGCCCTGCTGGCCGAGCGCGACCGCATCCAGTCGGAGATGGACGCCTGGCACAAGGCCCACCCCGGTCCGATCGCCGACATGCCCGCGTATCGCGCGCACCTCGAAAAGATCGGCTACCTGCTGCCGCAGCCCAAGGGCGTGAAGGCCACCACGGCCAACGTCGATGCCGAGCTCGCGCTGCAGGCCGGCCCGCAGCTGGTGGTGCCCATCCTCAATGCCCGCTACGCGCTGAACGCTGCCAATGCGCGCTGGGGCTCGCTGTACGACGCGCTGTACGGCACCGACGCGATCCCCGAAGACGGCGGGGCGGAGAAGGGCAAGGGCTACAACCCGATCCGCGGCGCCAAGGTCATCGCCTTCGCACGCGAGGTGCTCGACCAGGCCGCGCCGCTGGCCAACGGCTCGCACAAGGACGCGACCGGCTACAGCGTGAAGGACGGCCAGCTGGTGGTGCAACTGCACAGCAGCAGCACGCACCTGCAGGACCGCGCGGCCTTCGTCGGCTACCAGGGCGATGCGGCGGCGCCTTCTTCGGTGCTGCTCGTGCACAACGGCATTCACCTCGACATCCAGATCGACCGCAGCACGCCCATCGGCAAGACCGACCCGGCCGGCGTGAGCGACGTGATCCTCGAATCGGCCCTGTCCACCATCCTCGACCTGGAAGACTCGGTGGCGGTGGTCGACGCGCAGGACAAGGTGCTCGCATACAGCAACTGGCTCGGCATCCAGCTCGGCACGCTGACCGAGGAAGTGGCCAAGGGCGGCAAGACCTTCACGCGCCGCCTGAACGCCGACCGCGTCTACACCGCGCCGGACGGCAAGGGTGAAGTCAAGCTGCACGGCCGCTCGCTCATGTTCGTGCGCAACGTGGGCCACCTGATGACCAACCCGGCGATCCTGTGGGAAGGCGGCAAGGAGATCCCCGAAGGCATCATGGACGCGGTCATCACCACGGCCATCGCGACCTACGACCTCGCGGGCAAGGGCAAGCATTCGGATGGAAGTGGGCTGCGCAACTCGCGCACCGGCAGCATCTACATCGTCAAGCCCAAGATGCACGGCCCGGCCGAAGTGGCCTTCGCCAACGAGCTCTTCGGCCGCGTCGAACAGCTGCTCGGCCTGCCGGCCAACACCGTCAAGCTGGGCATCATGGACGAGGAGCGCCGCACCAGCGTGAACCTGCAGGCCTGCATTGCCGCCGCACCGGCGCGCGTGGCCTTCATCAACACCGGCTTCCTGGACCGCACCGGCGACGAGATGCACACCGCCATGCAGGGCGGCCCGATGCTGCGCAAGGGCGACATCAAGGGCACCAAGTGGATCGCCGCCTACGAGCGCAACAACGTGCTCACCGGCCTGAACTGCGGCCTGCGCGGCAAGGCGCAGATCGGCAAGGGCATGTGGGCCATGCCCGACCTGATGGCCGACATGCTCAAGCAGAAGATCGCCCACCCCAAGGCCGGCGCCAACACCGCCTGGGTGCCGTCGCCCACCGCGGCCACGCTGCATGCGCTGCACTACCACCAGGTGAACGTGGCCCATGTGCAGCAGGAGCTGGAGAAGATCGACGCCGAAGCCGAGCGCGACGCGATCCTCAACGACCTGCTGCAGGTGCCGATCACCGCGACGCCCAACTGGACCGACGCCGAGAAGCAGCAGGAACTCGACAACAACGTGCAGGGCATCCTGGGCTACGTGGTGCGCTGGATCGACCAGGGCGTGGGCTGCTCCAAGGTGCCCGACATCCACGACGTCGGCCTGATGGAAGACCGCGCCACGCTGCGCATCAGCAGCCAGCACATCGCCAACTGGCTGCTGCACGGCGTGGTCACCAAGGAACAGGTCAACGCCACCTTCGAGCGCATGGCCGCGGTGGTCGACCAGCAGAACGCCGGCGACCCGCTGTACCACAAGATGGTCGGCAACTTCGCGACCAGCGCCGCCTACCAGGCCGCGCAGGACCTGGTGTTCAAGGGCGTCGAGCAGCCCAGCGGCTACACCGAGCCGCTGCTGCATGCATGGCGGCTGAAGGTGAAGGGCGCTGCGGCCTGAACGGCCCCAGGCCTGCAAGACGACGGCACCTGCGGGTGCCGTTTTTTTGCCTCGAACGCTATCGAATCGATAGCTCTCGACGGCCGCCGCACGGCGCTGCGGCCACTTTTCGCTCGAATTTCCGCGCGCTCAGGCTCCGCAGGCGGCCCGCACGATGCGCTGCGTGGGGTTGGGCTGGGCGTCCTTGAACAGCATCGGCCGCGGCTTGTCGGCGTAGTCGACCGTGAGGTGCGGGTCGCCGCGCCACAGCGGCGCCATGTAGTAGGTGACGACGCGGTACTCGGCCCGTCGTTCGGCGCAGCGGAACACCACCTGCGCGTCGTAGGAGCGGTAAGGCACGCCGTCCCAGTTGTGGCGCAGTTCGGCGCGGTTCACGCGGATGTTCATGGTCTTGCCGTCGGCGTCGCGGGCGACCGCCACCGGGTCCACCTGCACGGTGTCGACGTCGGGCCGCTCCGGGTGGCCGGTGACCGTGAACCAGTTGGATGGGGACTGCGCGAGGGCCGCGGTGCCGAACAGCACGGCGGCCGGAAGAAGCGCTGCGAATCGCATGGTGGGCTCCTCCTCGTCGCGTTCGATGTGCCGGGATTGTAGGGATGGGCCCCACGCCCTGCCGGGCCAGGCCGTCCCGCCGCGGCGCCCCGCTCCTACAGGCGTGGGGGCGCGGTGCCGACCCGGGCGATTCGCACGGCCGTTAGCTTGAGGGCTCGCGCTGGCGTGCTGCCGCGCTCTCCACAGGCCAGGGCCTGGCAGGGCGCGAACGACGGCAGGGCGCCGGGGCCGGACCGCCGGCCGTCATTCCATCCATAGTCCCAAGGAGTCTCGTCATGAAGAAGCACATCGCCACCCTGAGCGCCGCACTCGCCCTTGGCGCCGCAGCCAGCATCGCCATGGCCCAGGGCACGCCGCCCAACACCACCTCGCCGAACCCCGCCACCGCGGCCGGCCAGCAGAACCCCGCCGGCGGCCCCATGGGCACCACCGGCGTGCAGCCCCAGAACCAGGGCGGCCAGATGAACAACAGCGGCAGCACCGCGCCCGCGGCCACCATGAGCCCGCAACCTGCCGCACCTGCCGCCGAGCCGATGCGCCCGGCCCGCGCCGACCGCAACTGATGCGCGCCACGGCCCGCCGCCGCCGGTGGCGGGCCCGCAGAAGCAGGGGCATCGCGGTGCCCCTCCTCCTGCGTCGTCGCTGCCGATCGAACCCTTGCGCCCCATGACCGCGTCCATCTTTTCCTCCCTGCCTTCGCTGTGCTGCCTGCGTACGCGCGCCGGCGTCGTGGTGGCCGCGGGCGTGCTTGGTACGGCCGCCTGGGCAGCGCCGCCTGCAGCGGCGCGTCCGCCCGGCCCGGTTGCGCCCGAGGTGGCACAACTGGCGAAGCTGGCGGTGGCCTCGCGGGACAACGGCGGCCAGGCCTTCTCCGTGGTCGACAAGAAGAACGCCCGCGTGCATGTGTTCGCGCCGGATGGAACGCTGCGCGGCACCTCGCCCGTGCTGCTGGGCCTGGCCAAGGGCGACGACTCGGTGCCCGGCATCGGTGAACGGCCGATGGCCCAGATCCGCCCGCACGAGCGCACCACGCCCGCGGGCCGTTTCGCCTCCGAGCCCGGCGTGAATGCAAACGGCGAAGACATCGTGTGGGTCGACTACGACGCTGCCGTGTCGATGCACCGCGTGCGCACCACCAACAAGGCCGACCGCCGGCTCGAGCGCCTGGCCACGCCCACCATCGCCGACAACCGCATCTCCTATGGATGCATCAACGTGCCGGCCGCGTTCTACGACGGCTACGTCAAGCCGGCGCTGGGCAGCACCCGCGGCGTGGTCTACGTGATGCCCGAGACCGAACCAGCCGAGCGCCGCTTCTCCTTCATGCGCACGTCGCCCGCACACTGAGCGGGCCTCCGAGGCGTCTCGCGAGTTTTTTCTGCGCACCCTGAATCCACTTCACGTCAGCGGCCGTATCGGCATCAAGCGCCCGACGGCGCCTCCGAACTGACGGCGGATTCCGCAGGTTGAACTCACGCAAAAGGAGAACTCCATGAAGAAGAAACTCGCGCTCGCACTGAGCCTGTCGGTGCTGCTGGGCGCCTGTGCCGGCGGCATGGGCATGCAGGGCAGCGGCATGAGCAACCCGATGGTCGGCGGCGCGCCGATGTACCCGACCAAGGACATCATCGACAACGCGGTCAACTCCAAGGACCACACCACGCTGGTGGCCGCGGTGAAGGCCGCAGGCTTGGTCGACACGCTCAAGGGCCCGGGCCCGTTCACCGTCTTCGCGCCCACCAACGCGGCCTTCGCCGCGCTGCCGCCCGGCACGGTCGACACCCTGCTCAAGCCCGAGAACAAGGGCACCCTCACCACCGTGCTGACCTACCACGTGGTGCCCGGCAAGCTCGACGCGAAGGCGCTGATGGGCCTCATCGCCCAGGGCGGCGGCCGCGCGATGCTCAAGACCGCCAGCGGCGGCACGCTCACCGCGACCACGAACGGTTCGATGGTGATGATCACCGACGCCAAGGGCGGCACCGCCACGGTGACCACGGCCGACGTCTACCAGTCCAACGGCGTGATCCACGTCGTCAACAAGGTGCTGCTGCCGGGCTGATCTGCAGTACTTCCGGTTCGCTAGCGCGCCCGCTCGGCTTCGGCGCGCAGCCAGCGCACGAAGTCGAGCGCGTCGGGGTTGCGCTCGCCGCGGCGCGACAGTTCGACGAACTGTCCGCGCTGCGACGAGGCGCCGTCGCCGAAGGGTGACACCAGCCGGCCATCGCGCACCAGGTCCTGCAGCAGCGGCAGCCGGCCGATGACGACGCCCTGCCCCGCCACCGCGGCGGCCACGGCGTCGGTGTAGTGCGAGAAGCGCAGCGTGCTCTTCATGTGCAACTCACCCAACCCCATGAGCCGCAGCCAGGGCTCCCAGTCCATGGTCGCGGCTTCGCCGTGCTTGTGGTTCTCGATGGTCAGCAGTGCCTGGCCGGCGAGGTCGGCCGGCGCGCGCAGCGCCTGCGCCACCGCGGGCGCGCACAGTGGCATCACCGCCTCTTCGAACAGTGCCGGTCCGCTGCCCAGCGCCAGGCCCTGCTCGATGCGCACGAAGCGCACCGCCAGGTCGAGGCGCGCGCGCTCGAGGTCCAGCACGTCGAGCGTGGCCGACACGCGCACATCCACCTGCGGGTGCGCGGCCGTGAAACGGGTGAGGCGCGGGATGAGCCACAGCGACGCGAAACCGGGCGTGCAGGTCAGCGCCACCTGACGCACTGCGGGTGCGCTGCGCACGCGTGCCGTGGCATCGCGCAGGCGCTCCAGGCTGTCGCTCACGGCCCGCTGCATCACCAGGCCCGCGTCCGTCAGCGCGAGGGCGCGATGGAGGCGCTCGAACAGCAGCACGCCCAGGCTGGCTTCGAGCTGCTGGATTTGGCGGCTGACGGCGGATTGGGTGAGGGCCAGCTCGTCGGCCGCGCGGGTGAAGCTCAGCGTGCGCGCCGCGGCCTCGAACGTACGCAGCAGGTCCAGCGGCGGCAGTTCGACGGCCGGGTGCGAAGCGGCTTTGGCATTCTCTGAACGCATGCGACGAGTTCCTAACGACCGCCCCACGGGGAGGGGCGCGTCACTATATTCATTCCATCGATGAATACCAAGGAGCCTCTCATGGCCCGCGCCGCCTCCGACACCGGCTTTCAGATGGACCTGCCGGCCCGCACCGTCCTGACCCTGCCCGACGCCGCCGGCATCGGCATCGAATGCCGCAGCGGCACGCTGTGGGTGACGCTGGACCACGACCCGCGCGACATCGTGCTGGAGCGCGGCCAGCACTATGTGGGCGACGTGCACCGGCGCGCGCTGGTGTCGGCGCTGGGGCCGTCGTCGATCTCCGTCACGCATGCCCGGCCCGCCGCCTGGCCGCCGGGCAGCGCCGATGCGCCCTTGGCGAGCCGGTCGCCTGGGCGACTCGCGCCGCACGGGTTGTCCCCGGCTTGACCCTGGGGCCGGTGGCGGCGAACGATCGACGCTTTGCCCCGCTGCCGGAACGCCCCATGGACCACGTGCTCTACGAGGTGGACGACGCCGTCGCCACCCTCACGCTCAACCTGCCCGCCAAGCTCAACCCGATCGCCAAGCCGCTGCAGGAAGACCTGCGCGACGCGCTGGCGCGAGCCGCCGAGGACCGCGCCGTGCGCGCCGTGGTGATCACCGGTGCGGGCAAGGCCTTCTGCGTGGGCGCCGACCTGAGCGCGATGCGCGAGCCGGCATCGGGCAAGACGCTGGGCGACGACACCGCCGAGTGGATGCAGTCGCTGAGCAACCCGTTGATCACGACGATCCGCGCCATGCCGGTGCCGGTGGTCAGCGCCGTCAACGGGCCGGCGGCCGGCGCCGGCGTGGGCCTCGCCCTGGCGGCCGACGTGGTGGTGGCCGCGCGCAGCGCCTACTTCTACCTGCCCTTCCTGCCCAAGCTGGGCATCGTGCCCGACCTGGGCTGCACCTGGTTCGTGCCGCGCCTGGTGGGGCCCGCCCGTGCGATGGGGCTGGCGCTGCTGGACGAGAAGCTCGATGCCGAGCGCGCCGCGCAGTGGGGCCTGATCTGGGCCGCGGTGCCCGACGACATGCTGACGCTCGAGGCACACCGCATCGCCCGCAAGGTGGCCGCGCTGCCGGCCCATGCGGTGGCCGAGGCGCGCGCCGCCTTCGCGCAATCCGAGCGCCACACGCTGGCCGAGCAGTTGCACTACGAAAGCGAACGCCAGCGCCAGCTTGTCGGCGGGCCGGCCTTTAACGAGGGCGTGGCGGCCTTCCTGGGCAAGCGCGCACCGGTGTTCCCGGGCCGCTGAGCCACAGCATCTGCTCCTGATTTCATAGCTGCTTGCACCCGTGTGGCGGGCGCCGCAGCCCGATTTGGCTTGAAAGCCGGCGGGCCGCAGAATGGCACCATGCCCGCCCCGCTTCGTGCCGCCGCTTCCGCCGTCGACCCCACACGCTGCCCGCTGTGCGGCCAAGTCAACGGATGCGCCGAAGAGCTGGCACGCGAAACAGGCCAGCCGCAGCCGCCCTGCTGGTGCATGACGGCCGAGTTCCCGCCCACGCTGCGCGACGCGGTGCCCGCCGCCGCGCGCGGGCGCGCCTGCATCTGCGCCCGCTGCGCTGCCGCCGCGGCGCCGGCCGCTTCCACCCCCGCCCTGCCATGACCGCTTCCAAGACCAATGCCTTCTATGCCCAGTCCGGCGGCGTGACCTCCGTCATCAACGCGTCGGCCTGCGGCGTGATCGAGACGGCGCGGCGCCACCCGGGGCGCATCGGCACCGTGTACGCGGGACGCAACGGCATCCTGGGCGCGCTGACCGAGGACCTGATCGACACCGCCGCCGAGCCGGCCGAGGCGATCGCCGCGCTGCGCTTCACGCCCGCGGGCGCCTTCGGCTCCTGCCGCTACAAGCTCAAGTCGCTGGAGAAGAACCGGCGCGAGTACGAGCGCCTGATCGAGGTGTTCCGCGCGCACGGCATCGGCTACTTCTTCTACAACGGCGGCGGCGACTCGGCCGACACCTGCTTCAAGATCAGCCAGCTGTCCGAGTCGATGGGCTACCCGCTCTCGGCCATCCACGTGCCCAAGACCATCGACAACGACCTGCCGCTGACGGACTGCTGCCCGGGCTTCGGCTCGGTGGCCAAGTACATCGCGGTGTCGACGCTGGAGGCTTCGTTCGACGTGCGTTCGATGGCCGCTACCTCGACCAAGGTCTTCGTGCTCGAGGTGATGGGCCGGCATGCGGGCTGGATCGCGGCCGCGGGCGGCCTCGTGGCCGACCACGGCATCCCCGTCGTGCTGCTGTTCCCGGAGATCGACTTCGACCGCGAACGCTTCCTCGCGCGCGTCGATGCGCTGGTGAAGGCGCATGGCTACTGCACGGTGGTGGTCTCCGAAGGCTGCCACCATCCCGACGGCAGCTTCCTGGCCGAGCAGGGCGTGCGCGATGCCTTCGGCCACGCACAGCTCGGCGGCGCCGCACCGGTGGTGGCGCAGATGGTGAAGGAGGCGCTGGGCCACAAGTTCCACTGGGCCGTGGCCGACTACCTGCAGCGCGCGGCGCGGCACATCGCTTCGCGCACCGACGTCGAGCAGGCCTACGCCGTGGGCCGGCGCGCCGTCGAACTGGCGCTGGACGGCGAGAACGCGGTGATGCCCACCATCGAACGCACTGCCGACGCACCCTATGCCTGGCGCATCGGCACCGCGCCGCTGGCGCAGGTGGCGAACACCGAACGCAAGATGCCGCGCGACTTCATCACCGAGGACGGTTACGGCATCACCGAGGCGGCCAGGCGCTACCTGCGCCCGCTGATCGAGGGCGAGGACTACCCCGCCTACCAGGGCGGGTTGCCGGTGTACGCCACGCTGCGCAACACACCGGTGCCCCGGCGCCTGGCCGAGTTCACGCCCGGCTGAAGCGCGCGCCGCCGGGGCTCAGGCCGTGATCGGCGACAGCGCGCCTTCCTGCGGCTGTGCCGCTGCGTCGTCGGTCGATGCGACCGGGGTCGGCGCGTCGGGCGAGCCTTCATCTGCCTTGGGCGGCTCCGCGGGGGCCGGGGGCGTTTCCTGCGGGCCTTCGCGCTGCTGCGTGACCACCTGGTGGATGAACTGCAGCTTGCCCACCGCCGCGCGCGGCAGCACGAAGGGGTAGAAGTCGGGCTGGCCCATGCTGCGCGAGAGCTCGTTCAGCACATTGGTCAGGCGTACCCAGCCGTTGAGGAAGTCCAGGAATTTCGTCGCGTCGGGGTGATCGGGCTGCCACAGGTCGCCGGGCTCGAAGAGGTCGCTGGTGAGTTCGACGTTCGCCGCATCGATGCCGAAGCTCAGCGCCGTGTCGGCCGTGTCGGCCATGTGCAGGTAGTGGGCCCAGGTCTCGGCCCAGTCCTCCCACGGGTGGGTGCTGGCGTAGCTGGTGACATAGCGCAGGGCCCAGTCGGGCGGCGGGCCGTTCTCGTAGTGGGCCTGCAGCGCGCCGGCGTAGTCGATCGTCTCGTCGCCGAAGAGCTGGCGGAAGCCCTCGAGCCAGGGCGAGCCCTGGATGAGGATGTCCCAGTAGAAGTGGCCGATCTCGTGGCGGAAGTGGCCCACCAGCGTGCGATAGGGCTCGCGCATCTCGGCGCGGATGCGCTCGCGCACCGCGTCCTCGGCCTCCTCGGCATTGAGCGTCACCACGCCGTTCTGATGGCCCGTCATCACATGGTGCTGCCCGGGCACGCTGCTCAGGAAGTCGAAGGTCATGCCGTGCACCGGATCGGAGAAGCGCGTGTGCACCGGCAGACCCAGGGCCAGCAGCTGCGAGACGAGGCGCCGCTTGGCCACTTCGAGCTTGCGCCACAGCACGTCGTTGCCCTCGACCGAGAGGTCGGGGATGGTGCGCGTGGTGCTGCAGGCCAGGCAGAAGCCTTCGGCCAGGTCGGCCGCATGGTCGCCCGTGCCACCGGCCTCGGGCAGCAGCGGCACCATCCAGTTGCAACCGGCCGCGGTCGTGAAGTTGGCACAGCGCCGGTAGCGCGGGCCTTGCTCGTCGCCGAAGACGGTCCAGGTCTCTTCGACCGGTGCGTCGGCGGGTGCGTCGGCCGGGGCGTCTGCCGCCGCGGGCGCTGGCGAAGGAGCGGGCGCCGGTGCGAGCGGCATCACGCCCAGGCGCTCGATCACGTAGCCCAGCGGCGTGCCGCATGCCAGGCACTGGCTGTTGCCCAGATAGATGGGACGGCCGCACTGGCAGACATAGGCACGGGTGACCGTCGGCGCGTGCAGTTCTTCGGCGAGCGTGGGCGCCGCCGCGGCAACAGGCGTGCCGGCGGTCGGTTCGGAGGAGGCGTTCATGGAATCCCTAGATGTTGTGTCGACGTTGTCCGAGGCGGTCGGGCGGCATGGACCCCACGCGCCGCCGCCGTGTGCAGGGCATTGTGGAGGGCACCGCCCTTCAGCCCGCCGCGGTGAAGCCCGATATCCTTGTAGGACCGCCGCCCCCGCCACGATGACCGATCCGCACCACGCCCAGGCCCCCCTTCAATCCCTGCGCGAGCGCTACGGCGAACGCTACCGCTGGCTGCTGCTGATCTCGGTGATGGTGGGCGTGATGGCGTCCATCATGTCCTCGACCATCGTGAACGTGGCCATCCCGGGCATGAGCCAGCACTTCCACCTCGGCCAGGAACGCGCGCAGTGGGTGAGCTCCGGCTTCATGGTGGCGATGACGGTGTCGATGCTCACCACGCCCTGGCTGCTGTCGCGCTTCGGCTATCGGCGCACCTACTCGAGCACGATGGTGCTGCTGCCGGCCGGCGGGCTGCTGGGTGGCCTGGCCGACCACTTCTCGCTGGTGCTGGTGGCCCGCGTCGCGGAAGGGCTGGCCGCGGGCGTGGTGCAGCCGATCCCGGCCATCATCATCCTGCGTGCCTTCGAGCCCCACGAGCAGGGACGTGCGAGCGGGATCTTCGGCATGGGCGTGGTGCTGGCGCCGGCCATCGGGCCAAGCATCGGCGGCGTGCTGGTCGACCTGTTCGGCTGGCGCTCGATCTTCTTCATGGTGGTGCCCTTCTGCCTCGCGTCGCTGTGGCTGTCGTGGAAGTTCGTGCCCGTCACAGCGCCCGGCGGCGCGACCGCCGCGCGTGGGCAGCAGCTGGACTGGCGCGGCATGCTGATCGCCACCGTGGGCACGCTGTGCCTGCTCAATGGCCTGGTGGAGCTGCGCGGCGACGCGCCGCTGCAGGCCGCCGTGCTGCTGGTGCTGGCGGCGACGGCGCTGGTGGCTTTCATCGCCTGGCAGCGCCGCATGGCCGCGGCGGGCGGTGCGCCCCTCATGAACATGGCGCTCTTCGGCTACCGCCAATTCGCGATGGGCAGCGTGGTGGCCTTCATCTACGGCACCGCGCTCTTCGGCTCGACCTACCTGCTGCCGGTGTACATGCAGGTGGCCCTGCACCTATCGGCCTCGCACGTGGGCACCATCATGCTGCCGGCCGGCATCGTGCTGGCCTTCACCATCGCCGGCGTGGGCCGGCTGGCCGACCGGCAGCCGACCTGGCTGCTGGTGAGCATCGGGCTGGCGCTGCTGGCCGCCTCCTTCGCGCTGATGCTGCTGCTGGACCTGAGGAGCACGCTGTGGCTTCTGGTGGCCTTCGCCATCGTGGGGCGCATCGGGCTGGGCTTCATCCTGCCCTCGCTCAACCTCGGCTCGATGCGGCCCCTGGCCAAGCCGCTGATCCCGCAGGGCGCCAGCGCCATCAGCTTCCTGCGCCAGCTCGGCGGCGCCGCGGGCGTGAGCCTGTGCGCCGTGGTGCTCGAATGGCGCCTGGCTGCGCACGGCGACTCGCTGGCCAACGTGGCCAGCAGCCCCGCCCGGCTGGCGGCCTTCAACGAGGTGTTCCTGATCCTCGCGGCGCTGTGCGGGCTGGCCCTGTGTGCCGCCTGGCAGCTGCGCACGCCCGCCGACGCCGCCCCGCCCACCCCTGGGTAATCCCGAAGCCCAAGCCCGCGCCTTCTCGCGTCCAATTGTTATGAATTGTAAATATACGAAAGAGAAGGTATGCAGCGCAGAAGTTTCCTGGCCGCCGGCATGGCCGGTGCGGGCCTGGCCTGGACCGGTGGGGCGCAGGCCCAGCCGGCCGGCGACGGCGACATCGTGCTGGGCCAGACCGGCATCCTGAACGGCCCCCTCGGTGCGCCGATCCGGGTCGTTCTGGCCGGCGCCCAGCTGGCCTTCGACGCGGTGAATGCCCAGGGCGGCGTGAACGGCCGCAAGGTGAAGATGGTGTCGCTGGACGACGATCTCTCGCCCGAGAAGGCGGTGGCCAACTACGAGCGGCTGCTCGGCGAGCACCGTGCCTTCGCGTTCTTCTGCTGCGTGGGCTCGGCCACCACGGCCGCGGCGGCCAAGCTGCTGACGCAGAGCGGCGCCCCCATGGTGGCGGGCTACGCCGTCTCGGACTCGGCGCGCGACAAGGCGGGCGGCGCGGCGTACTTCGTGCGCGCCACCTTCGCGCGCGAGGCCCAGGCGCTGGTGCAGCACCTGATCACCATCGGCGTGAACCGCATCGCGGTGGCTGCGCTCGACAACCCGGGCGGCGCCGAGGTGGTCAAGCTGGTCGAGGCCGCGCTGGCCACGCACCAGCTGCAGGCCGTGACCTCGGTGGCCGTGAAGGGCGATGCATCGACCGCGGCCGCCGCCGGCAAGGCGCTGGCCGACAGCAAGGCCCAGGCCGTGATCATGTACCTGGGCGGCACCGTGGGCGGCGAGGTCATGAAGGCCACGGCCGCCGCCGGCGGGCGCAGCACCATGTTCTACGGCATGTCGATCGTGCCTGGCGACCTCACGGCCAAGCTGGTGGGCAACCAGACCAGCGGCCTGGCCATTTCGCAGGTGGTCCCGTACCCGTGGAGCGATGCCGACGCACAGACGCGCGACTACCGCCAGCTGGCCGAGCGCTCGCAGGTGCCGGTGGGCTACCTGAGCTTCGAGGGTTACGTCAACGCGCTGGTGATGGTCGAGGCACTCAAGCGCACCGGCCGAGAGCTGACGCGGCCACGCCTGCACGCCACGCTCAAGGCGATGCGCATGCGCGTGGCCGGCATGGACGTGGACTTCACCGGCGCCGGCAACACCGGCTCGCGCTTCATCGAGATGGTGCGGGTGACGCCGGAAGGCAAGTTCCTGCGCTGAGGCGGGGCGGCGACGGGCTGCCGGCGCCACGCGGCAGCGTGTCTAATCGGCCCATGTGCCAATTGCTAGGGATGAACTGCAACACGCCGACGGACGTGCAGTTCAGTTTCACGGGCTTCGCGCAGCGCGGTGGCCGCACCGACCACCACGCCGACGGCTGGGGCATCGCCTTCTTCGAGGACCGCGGGCTGCGCCACTTCGTCGACCACCTGCCGGCCTGCGAGTCGCCCGTGGCCGAGCTGATCCGCCGCTACCCGATCAAGAGCCGCAACGTCATCGCCCACATCCGCAAGGCGACGCAGGGCGAAGTCAACCTGCAGAACTGCCACCCCTTCGTGCGCGAGCTGTGGGGGCGCTACTGGGTCTTCGCGCACAACGGCGACCTGAAGACTTTCCGCCCGCGCCTGCACGGCAACTTCCACCCGGTAGGCAACACCGACAGCGAGCACGCCTTCTGCTGGATCATGCAGGAGCTGGCCAAGTCGCACGCCGGCGTGCCGACGGTGGAGGAGCTCACGCTCACGCTGCGCGAGCTGGCGCCGCAACTCGCCCGCCACGGCACCTTCAACTTCATGCTGAGCAACGGCCAGGCGCTATGGGCGCACGCGTCGACCCACCTGTGGTCCGTCGAGCGCCAGCATCCCTTCGACCTGGCGCAGCTGGCCGATGAGGACCTGAGCATCGACTTCGCCCAGCACACCACGCCCGACGATCGCGTGGCCGTGGTGGTGACCGCGCCGCTGACCACCAACGAGACCTGGTCGCCCTTCGCGCCGGGGGAGCTGCGCGTGTTTCGCGAGGGACGGCAGGTCGGCTGAGGTTCGCGGTTCGCGCGGGGGCTTCCGGCGGGGATGCCGGACCGCTCAGCCCCGTGGCCCCCGTGTTGTCTGCACGCCGCACATCGGTCCGCATCGGCGACCGCCCGTCGGTTGCCACCGGAAAGTGCCGGGCCGCGCGCCCATTCGCGGTAACAATAATGTTTCTCATTTGGATTGTTACCCGAGCTGCGCCATGTCACCGATTTCCCCTTTCGCACGCCGCCCTTTGGCCGCGGCTGTCTTCTTCGCCCTTCAGGCACTCGCCGCCAGCGCGCAGACGCCCGCAGAAGTGACCGCGCCGGCGCCGTCCGGCACGCTGTCCACCGTGACCGTCGAAGCCAGCGCCGACGCCTCGGCCGAGGGCCTGGCCAAGCCCTACGCAGGCGGGCAGGTGGCGCGCGGCGGCCGCGTCGGCATCCTGGGCACCCAGGACGTGATGGAATCGCCGTTCTCCAGCACCAGCTACACCAACGAGCTGATCCAGGACCAGCAGGCGCGCAGCGTCGCCGACGTGCTGCTCAACGACCCCTCGGTGCGCCAGGCCCGCGGCTTCGGCAACTTCCAGGAGCTCTACGTGGTGCGCGGCTTCCCGGTGTATTCCGACGACGTGGCGTACAACGGCCTGTACGGCATGCTGCCGCGCCAGTACATCGCGTCGGAGTTCTTCGAACGCGTGGAGGTCTTCCGCGGCGCCAACAGTTTCCTCAACGGCGCGGCGCCCTTCGGCAGCGGCATCGGCGGCGCCATCAACCTGCTGCCCAAGCGCGCGCCCAACGAGCCGCTCACGCGCATCGGCTTCGGCGTGCAGACCGGCGGTCAGGGATACGTCAGCGCGGACATCGCACGGCGCTTCGGCCCGGACCAGAGCACCGGCATCCGCATCAACGCCGTGCGGCGCGACGGCGGCACCGGCATCGGTGACGAGAGCCAGAAGCTCAGCGCGCTGGGCGTGGGCTTCGACTGGCGCAGCCGCAACGTGCGCCTGTCGGCCGACATCGGCTACCAGGACTACAGCCTGGCCCAGGGCCGGCCGAGCGTCACGCCGTCGGCCACCCTGCCCATCCCGCAGGTGCCCGACGCGCGCACGAACTTCGCGCAGCCCTGGACCTACGCCAAGGAGACCGACAAGTTCGCCACCGTGCGCGGCGAGGTCGACATCACCGACCACGTGACGGCCTGGGCCGCGGGCGGGGTGCGCAGCAGCGACGAGGACAACGTGCTGTCCAACCCCACCCTCACCAACGCCTTCGGTGCCACCAGCAACACGCGCTTCAGCAACACGCGCGAAGACCGGGTGCGGACGGGCGAAGTGGGCGTGCGCGCCAAGTTCGCGACCGGGCCGGTGAGCCACAGCGTGGTGGCGTCGGCCGCCGCCTTCGACAACGACCGCGACAACGCCTACGCCATCTCCTCGGGCAGCGTGCGCAACAACATCTACATGCCCTACGCGTCGTTCTACCCCGTGGCCAACGGCGCCTTCACCGGCAACTGGCTCACGGGCCCGCGGCTGACCGACACCATCAAGACCTCCAGCGTCGCCGTCGCCGACACCATGGGCTTCCTGGACGAGCGGCTGCTGGTCACGGTGGGTGCGCGGCGCCAGAAGATCGACCAGAAGAACTACGCCTACAACACGGGCGCGCTCAACAGCAGCTACGACAAGAGCCGCACCACGCCCGTGCTGGGCGCGGTGTTCCGCGTGACGCCGAGCGTGTCGGTCTACGCCAGCTACATCGAGGCGCTGGTCAAGGGCAACGTCGCCCCCACCACCGCCAACAACCGCCCGGTCACCAATGGTGGCGAGATCTTCGCGCCGTACCGCTCCAAGCAGAAGGAAGTCGGCGTCAAGTACGACGGCGGCAACATCGGCGGCAGCATCGCCTTCTTCTCGACGGCACAGCCCAACTTCTACGTCGTCAACCAGACCTACGGCCCCAACGGCGAGCAACGCAACCGCGGCCTGGAGTTCTCGGTGTACGGCGAGCCGGTGAAGGGCCTGCGCGTGCTCGGCGGCCTGACGCTGCTGGACGCGGAGCAGCGCCGCACGCTGGGCGGCGCCACCGACGGCTACGACGTCATCGGCGTGCCGAAGCAGCAGCTCAACATCGGCGCCGAATGGGACGTCCCGGGCGTGCGCGGCCTGGCGGTCAATGCACGCCTGGTGCACACGTCCAAGCAGTACGCCAATGCGACCAACACCCAGGTCGTGCCGGCCTGGAACCGCGTCGACGTCGGCGCCCGCTATCTGATGGACATCGGCAACGGCCGCACGCTGACGCTGCGCGCCCGCGTCGACAACCTGTTCGACAAGTCCTACTGGGCCTCGGTGGGCGGCACGCAGGGCTCGAACTACCTGATGATGGGCCAGCCGCGCACCTTCGCGGTGAGCGGCACGATCGACTTCTGACGCGATGGACACGCTCGTTCGCCCCGTCGCGGCGCCTGCCCGCTGATGCGTGCCTTCTTCACCCGGGTGCACCGGTGGCTGGGGTTGGCGGTGGCCCTGTTCCTGATCGTTTCCGGCCTGACCGGCGCGGTGATCTCGTGGGACCACGAGATCGACGGCTGGCTCAACCGCGATCTCTACGACACCCCGGCGCGCGGCCCGTTCAAGGACCCCTTCGACCTGGCCGCTCGCGTCGAGGCCCACGACCCGCGCGTGCGCGTCGCCTACCTTCCGCTGGGCTTCGAGGAAGGGCACGCGTCCCGCTACTTCGTGCAGCCCCGCACCGACCCGGCCACCGGACGTCCCTTCCGGCTCGACTTCAATCAGGTCTTCGTCGACCCGGTGAGCGGCGAGATCCGGGGCCAGCGCGACTCGACCGCGATCTCGCTGCGGCCCGAGACGCTGATGCCCTTCATCCGGCGGCTGCACTACATGCTGCACGTGCCCACCCTTTGGGGCGAGGACCGCATCGGCTGGTGGATCATGGGCACGGTGGCGCTGGTGTGGCTGCTCGACAGCTTCGTGGCACTCGGCCTCACGATGCCCCGGCGGCTCAAGACGCCACCCGGCGCGCCGGTGCGGCACCGGCCACCCGGCACCTGGTGGTCGCGCTGGATGCCGGCCTGGTCGGTGCGCTGGCGCGCCGGCGGCTACAAGCTCAACTTCGACCTGCACCGCGCGGGCGGCCTGTGGGCCTGGGGGCTGATCGTGGTGATCGCCTTCACGTCGTTCTCGCTCAACCTGTACCGCGAGGTGTTCTACCCGCTGATGTCGCTCGTCTCGCAGACCACGCCCACGCCGACCGTGCTGCGCCCCATGGGGCCGCCGGGCACGCGCATCGAGCCGAAGATCGGCTTTCGCGAGGCCGTGTCGCTGGCCGAAGCCGAAGCGCGTCGCCGCGGCTGGGACACGCCGCTGGGCGGGGTGTTCTACAACGCGCGGGCCGGCTTCTACAACGTGTCCTTCTTCGACCATGCCTCGCACGACAGCAGCGACGGCATGGAACTGTCCAACCTCTACATGGACGGACTGGACGGCAGCGTGGTGAGCAGCAACCGGCCCTGGCACGGCACGGCGGCGGACGTGTTCCTGCAACTGCAGCTGCCGCTGCACGGCGGGCGCATCCTCGGCCTGCCGGGACGCATCCTCATGTCCTGCATGGGCCTGCTGGTGGTGATGCTGTCGGTGACCGGCATCGTGATCTGGTGGCGCAAGCGGCGGTCGCGCCAGCTTCAGGCGCAGCGCACACCGGCACGGACGCTATTGATTCAATAGCAAACTGCGCAAGAACAGCGGGCGCTAGCGGCCTTCTTGGCTCAACAGCCGCTCCAGCGCATCGACGAACATCGCCCGCACGTCGAAGCCGGTCTGGTCGGTGATCTCCTGGAAGCAGGTCGGGCTGGTGACGTTGATCTCGGTGAGGCAGCCGCCGATCACGTCCAGGCCGATCAGCAGCAGCCCACGCGGCGCCAGCACGGGGCCGATGGCACGCGCGATGGTCCAGTCCTCCTCGGTCAGCGGCTGGGCCACGCCCTTGCCGCCGGCCGCGAGGTTGCCGCGCACCTCGGTGCCCTGCGGGATGCGTGCCAGGCTGAAAGGCACCGGTTCGCCGCCGATGACCAGCACGCGCTTGTCGCCCTTGACGATGTCGGGCACGAAGCGCTGCACCATGATGGTCTCGGCGCCGTTCTTGTTGAGCGTCTCGGTGATGGAGCCGAGGTTCAGGCCGTCCTCGCGCACGCGGAAGATGCCCATGCCACCCATGCCGTCCAGCGGCTTGAGGATGATGTCGCCGTGCTCGGCGTGGAAGTCCTTCACCGCCTCGGCGCTGCGCGTGACCAGCGTGGGCGTGGTGAACTGCGGGAACTCCATGATCGCCAGCTTCTCGGGGTGGTCGCGCAGCGAACGCGGCTTGTTGACCACCTGCGCGCCCTCGCGCTCGGCCTGCTCCAGCAGGTGTGTGGCGTAGATGTACTCGGCGTCGAAGGGCGGGTCCTTGCGCATGAGCACCGCGTCGAAGTCCTTCAGCGCTTTCGTCTCGATGCGGTCCTCGGTGAACCAGGCGTGCTTGTCGCCGGTAAGCGTGATCTGGCGCACGGTGGCCTTGACCACGTCGCCCGACTTCCACTGCAGGTCCTGCGGCAGGCAGGCGGCGATACGGTGGCCGCGACGCTGGGCCTCGCGCATCATCGAGAAGGTGGTGTCCTTGTAGATCTTGAAGTGCTCGAGCGGGTCGGCGACGAAGAGGAGGTTCATTTCGCGGCAGCCTTGGAGGCTTCGGTTTTCTTGTCGAGCGCCATCTTGCACGCAGGCGCGATGTCCTTGCCGGCGGCGGCCTTTCGGCCGATCTGCTGGACGGCCAGGGCGATGGCGCCGGCCACCACGCCCCAGAAGGCCGAGCCGATGCCGGCGATGGTCACGCCCGAGAGCGTCACCAGGAAGGTGATGAGCGCCGCCTCGCGGTGCGACTCGTCGCGCACGGCCGCCGCCAGCCCGTTGCCGATGGTGCCCAGCAGCGCCAGACCCGCGATCGCGGCCACCAGCTCCTTCGGGAAGGCCGTGAGCAGCCCGGTGACGGCCGCGCCGAAGAGGCCGATGACAACGTAGATCGCCCCGCAGCTCACGGCCGCCGTGTAGCGCCGGGCCGGGTCCTCGTGCGCCTCGCGGCCCATGACGATGGCCGCGGTGATGGCGCTGAGATTGAGCGCGAAGGCGCCGAAGGGCGCCAGCACCAGCGTGGCCAGGCCGCTGAGCGTGATGAGCTTGCTGACCGGCAGCTCGTAGCCCGAGGCGCGGATGGCCGCGACGCCGGGCAGGTTCTGCGAGGCCATGGTGACGATGAAGAGCGGCAGCGCCACGCTGAAGGCCGCCTGCCAGTTGAACACCGGCGTGGTGAACACCGGCCAGGTGAGGTCGGCGTGCACCGCGCCCCACGCGAGCTGGCCCTGCCAGGCCGCGTGGACGACGGCGACCAGGAGCGTCAGCGGCACCGCGTAGCGCGGCAGCAGGCGCCGGGCCACGAGGTAGGTGGCCAGCATGAGCAGCACCAGCGGCAGCGCCGTCTGCGCGGCGGTGAAGGCGGCCAGGCCGAAGCGCGCCAGCACGCCCGCCAGCAGCGCCGAGGCGATGGCCATCGGGATGCGGTTCATCACCCGCTCGAACCAGCCGGTGGCGCCGGCCAGCGTGATGAGCAGCGCGCACACGATGAAGGCGCCGACCGCCTCGCCCAGGCTGTGGCCCGCGCCTGCCGTGGCCAGCACCGCTGCGCCGGGCGTGCTCCAGGCGATCATCACCGGCTTGCGCAGCCAGAGAGACGGCACCAGCGTGGTCAGCCCCATGCCCAGGCCCAGCGCCCACATCCACGAGGCGGTCACCTCCGGCGTGGCACCGAAGGCCTGGGCCGCCTGGAACACGATGGCCACCGAACTGGTGAAGCCCACCAGCACGGCGACGAAGCCCGCGGTGAAGGCCGACAGGCTCAGGTCCTTGAAGAAACGCATCACGGGATTGTGCCGGGGGCCCGGGGCGCGCCTCGCAGCGGCACGCCGCTTGCGTGACACTTGGCCGCCTGCCCGCCCTGCGGCGCGGCTTCCCAGGAGACCCCATGCCCCCCACCGACCTCGCGCCCGGACCGCTCGTCGACGAGTACCTGCGCCGCCACATGATCCCCGACCCCGAGAGCGCCGCCGAACTGGTGGCGCCCGACATGCAGATCCGTTTCACCGGCAACCGGCCCATGAAGCACCCGGCCGAGGCCACGGCCTTCAATGCCGGCCGCTATGCGTGGGTGAAGAAGAGGATCGACGCCACGGAGGTGGTGGCAGGCGGCACCGACGAATGCACCATCGTCTACAGCCGCGGCACGCTGTACGGCGCCTGGCCCGACGGCACGCCCTTCGAGGGCAACCGCTACGTGGACCGCTACGTGGTGCGGCACGGCCGCATCGCCGAGATGGACGTGTGGAACGACAGCGCGGAGTGGCTGCTGGTGCGCGCGGGACTGGTGAAGCCATGACGATGCGCAGCGCGCGCTGGCCCGAGCGGCTGCCGCACCACGAGCGCTTCGACTACGCGCCGATCACGCAGCGGCCCGACTACGCCTGGCCCAACGGCGCGCGGCTGGCGGTGTACCTGGGTTTCAACCTGGAGCATTTCGCCTTCGGCGACGGACTGGGCGCGCGCATCGGCCCGGCGTCGCCCGAGCCCGACGTGCTGAACCACGGCTGGCGCGAGTACGGCAACCGCGTGGGCGCCTGGCGCTGCCTCGAACTCTTCGACCAGCTGGGCCTGCCGACCGGTGCGCTGCTCAACACCGCGTTGTACGACCATTGCCCCGAGCTGCTGTCGGCGGTGCAGGCGCGCGGCGACGAGCTGATCGGCCATGGCCACAGCAATGCAGAGCGGCAGGGCGACTACGACGAGGCCGGCGAGCGTGCGCTGCTCGAGCGCTGCAGGGCACGCATCGAGCGCGAGAGCGGCACCGCGCCCGCGGGCTGGCTGTCGCCGTGGATTTCCGAATCGCGGCTCACGCCCGACCTGCTGGCCGAGACGGGTTACCGCTACACGCTGAACTGGTGCCACGACGACCAGCCGACGCGCATGCGGGTGCGTGGCGGCGGCCTGCTCTGGGCCGTGCCCTATCCGCAGGAGCTCAACGACATCCCGATGATCGTGGCGCGGCAGATGGACGCGAAGGACTTCGCCACGATGGTGATCGACAACTTCGACGAGATGCGCGAGCAATCGCGCCAGCAGCCGCTGGTGATGGGTGTCGCGCTGCACCCGTACATCGTGGGCCAGCCCTACCGGCTGCGGCATCTGCGGCGTGCGCTGCAGCACCTGGCGCAGGCCCGCGACGCCGGGGAGATCTGGTTCACCACACCGGGCGCCATCTGTGGACACATGGAGGCGTTGGCGGCGGAGCGGGCATCGGAATTCGGCTGACTTCAGGTGAAGTGCAATCGGGCTGCGGCGCTTGCTGCGCTTACGTGACGGCCGAAATCGTCACGTTCGTTACTTTCTTGCTGTTGGCTTTTTGGGCCTGCTCCGTCGTTGCTGTGGATCGGCCGGCACGACGGCCGGGGGCGCTGGCGGCGCCGCGGGCCTGCGTTCTCCGGCTCAGGCTCGCGCTGACCGGCTTGCTGTGGATGCTGTGTGCTCGCTGTCCATCGACGTGCTTGAGGGACTGCACGGCGCCGCGAATGGCGCCTGCGCCCGCAGGCCCGCGACCACCGCCCTGAGGCGCTGTGCTGCACTGCGCTTTTTCCGTCCGTTCTTGATGGCCCATCCCCGTTCGCGCTGAGCCTGTCGAAGCGCTGTGCAGGGTTTCGACAAGCTCAACCCGAACGGATGGGGAAGACCGAGGGAGGGGGAGGAAGGCAGGGGTCGGAGGAAGGGTGAGGGCAGCGGCAGAAAGGAGCTGCCTCAACCAGACGCGCCCGTCCCATGCCGGCCGATCGCCCGCCCGGTCCAGGCCGGTGGTGCCGGTGTGCGGGCGCAGGCGCCATTCGCGGCGCCGTGCAGTGCCCCAAGCACGTCGATTCCAGGCGAGCACCTCCGTCGTGCCGCACGACGGTCAGCGCGAGCCTGAGCCGGAGAACGCACACCGGCGCCGCCGGCCGGGTTCAGGCCCACAGCGCCCGATCGCAGCAGACGACCGCAGCAGACGCACGCGGCAGACGCACGCAGCAGACCAAGGCAAGCCGCTAGATCTCGACCTTCGACCCCAGCTCCACCACCGCATTCGTCGGCAACCCCAGGAAGTTCGCCGCCCCGCTCGCGTTGTGGTGCATCTGCGCGAAGAGCTTCTCGCGCCACGGGGCCATGCCGCTTCCCAGCGTCGGCGTGACGACGTCGCGCGAGAGGAAATAACTCGTCGTCATCGGCTCCAGCTGGCAGCCGCGCAGCTTGGCATGCTCCAGCGCGCGCGGCAGGTCGATGTCGTTCTTGAAGCCGTAGTGCACGATGATCTGCCAGCAGTGGTGGCCCAGCGGCTCCATCTCGATGCGCTTGTTCATCGGGATCCACGGCACCTCGTGGCTGCGCACCGTCACGAACAGGTTCTGCTCGTGCAGCACCTTGTTGTGCTTGAGGTTGTGCAGCAGCGCGTTGGGCACCACGCCCGGCTCGGCCGTGAGGAACACCGCCGTGCCCTCCACCCGCACCGGCGGGCTCACGAACACCGAATCGAGGAAATCGCGCAGGTCGATCGCCTCGGCGCGCTGTACCTCGCCCATCAGGCGGCGGCCCTCCTTCCAGGTCAGCATCATCATGAAGATGGCGCCGCCGATCAGCAGCGGGAACCAGCCGCCCTCGGGCAGCTTGAGCAGGTTCGACGCAAAGAAGGCGAAGTCGACGATGAAGAACAGCGAGGTCGACGCGATGCACACCGCCAGCGGCAGCTTCCACGCGTAGCGGATCACGAAGAAGGTCAGCACCGTGGTGATCAGCATGTCCGTCGTCACCGCGATCCCATAGGCGGCCGCCAGGCTGCTGGAGTTGCGGAACATCACCACCGCCAGCACGATCGCCACGAACAGGCCCCAGTTCACGAACGGGATGTAGATCTGCCCGGCCGTCTTCACGCTCGTGTGCTCGATGTTCAGGCGCGGCAGGTAGCCCAGCTGGATCACCTGGCGCGTCACGCTGAAAGCGCCGGTGATCAGCGCCTGCGACGCGATCACCGTGGCGGCCGTCGCCAGCAGCACCAGCGGGATCAGCGCCCACTCGGGTGCCATCATGAAGAAGGGGTTCTTCACCGCCGCCGGGTTCTCCAGCAGCAGCGCGCCCTGGCCGAAGTAGTTGAGGATCAGCGCCGGCATCACGACCGAGAACCACGCGATGCGGATCGGCCCCTTGCCGAAGTGGCCCATGTCGGCATACAGCGCCTCGGCACCGGTCACGCACAGCACCGTCGCGCCCAGGATGATGAAGCTGGTGCCCGGGTTGTCCCAGATGAACTTGAGCGCGTAGTGCGGGCTGATGGCCTTGAGGATCTCGGGGTGCGTGAGCACCTGGTGCACGCCCAGCACCGCGATGGCGAGGAACCACGCCAGCGTGATCGGCCCGAAGAAGCGGCCGATGCCCGCGGTGCCGCGCTTCTGCACGGCGAACAGCCCGAACAGCACCACCAGCGTGATCGGGATGACGTAGTGGCGGAACTGCGGCGACACCACCTCCAGGCCCTCGACCGCCGACAGCACCGAGATGGCCGGCGTGATCACGCCGTCGCCGTAGAAAAGCGAGGTGCCGAAGATGCCCACCACCAGCAGCACGTTGCGCAGCCGCGGCCGGTCGTGCACCGCGCGCGAGGCCAGTGCCAGCATGGCCACCAGGCCGCCCTCGCCCTCGTTGTCGGCCCGCAACACGAGCACCACGTACTTGATGGACACGATCACCGTCAGCGTCCACACGAACATCGACAGGATGCCGTAGACGTTCTCGATCGTGAAAGGGACGTGGCCGTGGCCGAAGACTTCCTTGACGGCATACAGCACGCTGGTGCCGATGTCGCCGTAGACGACGCCGATGGCACCGAGGATCAGTGCCGGCAGGGGCGATTTGGGGGCAGACACGAGGTCGGGGAACAGGCGAAGCCGCGTGCCGCTGGCACGCCCGGTCACGGGGGCCGCGCTGGCCGCCGTTCACCCTCCGCCCTGGGAATTCCGTTGCTGTGGGGGTCGCTATTGTGCGCTCGCAGCATGGCGCCGCAAGGCTTGACGCCCGCCGGCAGCCGCGCTACCAGCGCTGCTTATTCGTAGACCTCGGCCTCGGGATTCGTGGCTTCCAGCTCGTACGAGGCGGCCACCATGGCGAGCCGGCCGATCACGCCGTACATGTAGAAGCGGTTGGGCGCGCTGGCGCCCAGTTTGGCACCCGGCTGCGGCAGCTGCGCGCTCTCCGAGAAGGCCAGGGGCACGAAGCTCGCGCCGGGCATGGCGAGGTTCTCGTCGGTCCCGCGGTCGGGGTGCACGCGGTAGAAGCCGCCCACCACGTAGCGGTCCATCATGTAGACCACCGGCTCGGCCACGCCGTCGTGCACGCGCTCGTGCGTCAGCACGCCTTCCTGCACCACCACGTCGGTGCTGCCCACGGCCAGGCCCTCGGCCATGGGCGCCTTGTCGGCGCCCTTCTTCTGGCGCGTGCGGGCGACCAGCGGCTCGATCTCCTTGGCGTCGCGCACGGTGGTGATCGACAGGCCCGAGGCGCCGTTGTCCGCCTTGACGATGACGAAGGGCTTCTCGTTGATGCCGTATTCCTTATACTTGCGACGCACCTTGGCCAGCACCGCATCGACCTGGGCCGTGAGCGCGTCGGTGTTCTCGGCACGCGCGAAGTCCACGTCGTCGACCTTGCCCCAGATCGGCTGGATCAGCCACGGATCGATGCCCAGCAGCTTGCCGAAGCGCTTGGACACCTCTTCGTAGCTGTGGAAGTGGTTGCTCTTGCGCCGCACCGACCAGCCCGCGTGCAGCGGCGGCAGCAGGTACTGCTCGTGCAGGTCTTCCAGGATGCCGGGCGTGCCGGCGGCAAGGTCGTTGTTGAGCAGGATGGTGCAGGGGTCGAAATTCTTCAGGCCGAGGCGCCGCTTGCTGCGCACCACCGGCTCCAGGCACACGGTGTCGCCGTTGGGCAGCTCGACCTTCTTCGGCGACTTGATCGCCGGATCGATGGAGCCGATCTTCACGTTCAACCCCGCCATCTGGAAGATGCGCGTGAGTTGGGCGACGTTCGCGAGATAAAAGGTGCTCTTGGACTGGTTTTCCGGAATGATGAGCAGGTTGCGCGCTTCCGGGCAGATCTTCTCGACCGCGGCCTGTGCGGCCTGCACCGCCAGCGGCAGCATCTCGGGCGTCAGGAAATTCCAGCCGCGCGGGAAGAAGTTGGTGTCCACCGGCGCCAGCTTGAAGCCGGCATTGCGAACGTCCACCGAGGTGTAGAAGGGCGGCGTGTGCTCCATCCATTCGAGGCGGAACCAGCGCTCGATGGCCGGCATGCCGTCGAGCACGCGCTGCTCGAGTTCGTTGATCGGGCCGGTCAGGGCGGTGACGAGATGGGGGACCATGCGACGGCCTTGTGGTGTGGGAGGCGGAGCGGGGCGGGAAAGCCGGAGAGGAATTGTAGGATTTGGGGATGGCGCGCCCGATGACAAGGCGCGATGCACGCGCCTCGGCCGCCCTGCGCTCGCAGGGCGTTCACTGCAGGGGCGCGCTCACTGGCGGATTTCGCCCTGCCCCAGCACCACGTACTTGAGCGAGGTCAGCCCCTCGATGCCGACGGGCCCGCGCGCGTGGAACTTGTCGGTGCTGATGCCGATTTCGGCGCCCAGCCCGAACTCGAAGCCGTCGGCGAAGCGCGTACTGGCATTGACCATCACGCTGGCCGAGTCGACTTCGCGCAGGAAGCGCTGCGCGTTGACGTGGTCGCGCGTCAGGATGGCGTCGGTGTGGTGGCTCGAATAGCGGTTGATGTGGGCGATCGCCTCGTCCACGCCCTCGACCACCTTGATGCTGATGACCGCGGCCAGGTACTCCTCGTACCAGTCCTGCTCGGTGGCCGCGACGACGCCCGCCACGCGGGCCAGCAGCGCCGCGGCCTCGGGATCGCAGCGCATCTCGACGCCCTTGGCCGCGAACACCGCGCCGATGCGCGGCAGGAACTGCGGCGCGATCGCGCGCGCCACCAGCAGGCCCTCGGCGGCGTTGCAGGGGCTGTACTTCTGCGTCTTGGCGTTGTCGACCACGGTGACGGCCATGTCCAGCTCGGCGGTGGCGTCGACGAAGACGTGGCAGTTGCCGTCCAGGTGCTTGATGACCGGCACCTTGGCGCCGCGGCTGATGCGCTCGATCAGGCCCTTGCCGCCGCGCGGGATGATGACGTCGACGAACTCGGGCATGGCGATGAGCTGGCCCACCGCCTCGCGGTCGGTGGTCTGCACGAGCTGCACCGCGTCCTCGGGCAGGCCGGCCTCGGCCAGCGAGGCGCGCACCAGCGCGGCCAGCGCCTTGTTCGACTCGATGGCCTCCGAACCGCCGCGCAGGATGGCGGCGTTGCCGCTCTTGATCGCCAGGCTCGCGGCCTCGATCGTCACGTTAGGCCGGCTCTCGTAGATCATGCCGAAGACGCCGATGGGCACCCGCATCTGGCCCACCCGGATTCCGCTGGGCTGCTGCTTCATGCCGATGATCTCGCCGATGACGTCGGGCATGGCGGCCAGCTGTTCGCAGCCTTCGGCCACCGTCTCGATGACCTTGGGCGTGAGCTTGAGCCGATCCACCATCGGCGCCGACAGCCCGGCGGCCGTGGCGCGGGCCAGGTCCTGGGCGTTGGCCTCGGCCAGCGGCGCCCCGGCGTCGCGCAGGCGCCGGGCCAGCGCCTTGAGCGCTCTCATTTTGGTAGCTGCATCCGCCCGTGCCATCTGGGCTGCGGCCGTTTTGGCCTGCAGACCCAGGGCGTGCATGTGTTCGGCGACGTTGAAGGCGTTCATGGTGGGCATTTTCCCATGGGGAGCGAAATCGGGCAGCCGTACGCGAAGGGCGCGAAAGTCACGCGCAAGGCGCCAAGAGAAAGACGGATCCTTAAGATTTCTTCTTTGCGACCTTCGCGAAATCTTCGCGTCCTTCGCGTACGGATGTCCGCATTCCTCAGCGCACCGCGCAGGCCCGGCACAGCATCAGCGCCAGCCGCTGCAGCGACTGCCAGCCGCTGGCGGGCCAGTCGGGCTGCTTCAGGCCCTTGACGATGCCGTCGACGGTGTGGGCGGCGCGCAACAGGCGGGTCAGCAGGCGGGCATCGAGGCGCGGCAGCACGCGCTCGAAGGCGCGCTCGCGCGGGCCCCAGATGCGGTTTTCGCGCAGCGCCATCGGCAGCGGGCGGCCGGCGTCCATCGCGTCCTTCACGCGCTTCAAGGCGCGGATGTCCTCGGCCAGCGTGTAGTGCACCAGCACCTCGGCCTCGCCCTCGGCCTGCAGGCCCTCGAGCATGCGCGCCACGCGCGGCGCGTTGCCGGCCAGCACGGCTTCGGAGAGCTTGAAGACGTCGTAGCGCGCCACGTTGTTGACGGCCGCCTCGACCTGCTCCCAGCCGAGTTCGCCGGGCGGGTGCAGCAGCGCGAGCTTCTGGATCTCCTGGTGCGCGGCGAGCAGGTTGCCCTCGACGCGGTCGGCGAAGAACTGCAGCGTGCGCTGCCCCTCCTCGCCGGCCTTCACGCGCTGGCCCTGCTGCGCCAGGCGCTGCGCGATCCACTGCGGCAGGGCGGCGCGCTCGACGGGGTCGACCTGGATGGTGACGCCATGCCCCTCGAGCGCGGCGAACCAGGCGCCGCTCTTGGTCATCTTGTCCAGCCGCGGCAGGAAGACCAGCGTGAGCGTGCTGTCGTTGCCATCGGCCGACTCGGCGATCTGCTGCAGCGCGACGCTGCCGTCCTTGCCGGGCTTGCCCGAGGGGATGCGGATCTCGACGATCTGCCGGTCGGCGAAGAGGCTCAGCGAACCGCCGGCCGCGAGCACCGCGCTCCAGTCGAAATGGGCGCCGGCCACGGTGTGGCTGCTGCGCTCGGTGTAGCCGGCCGCGCGTGCCGCGGCGCGGATGGCGTCGGCGGCCTCCTGCGCCAGCAGCGGCTCGTCGCCGTGCACGGTGTAGAGCGAGCGCAGGCCCTTGCCCAGGTGGGCACCGAGCTGCGCGGCGGCCAGTTGCATGCGCGGAGGGACTCAGAGTGACTTGACGGACCCGATGCGGCGCACGATCTGGTGCCCGATGTCGGAGCTCATGTCGCGGTAGAGCAGGCTCTGCTCGTTCTCCTTGGCCAGCGCCGCAGTCTCGTTGTAGCTGATGTCGCGCGACTGCGTGACCGTGGTCGGCGCGATCAGCTCCTTCCCGCCCGCGGTGCGCAGGCGAAAGCGCACGGCCAGCGAGAGCGTCAGTTCGCGAATCGTGCCGCCCGAGGTGCTGGCCGCGATGGCGGTGCCGCGGTCCTGGGCGAGGATCTCGCACACCACCTGGGCGTCGTCGGGCTTGGCCGAGGCGTCGAGCACCTCCAGGCCCTGGCCCTTGAGGTCGCGCCGCACCTGCGCGGCCAGCGGATTGCCGCCGGTCACGGCGATGGTCTTGAACGGATAGTCCGGCGCGCGCCGCAGTTCGAAACCGCAGCCGGCCAGCAGCAAGACGGGGGCGGCCAGCAGCAGGGCGCGGCGCGGAAGGCGGGGAGAAGAGGCCATGCGCGGGCTCCGGTTCAGATGACGATGTTCACGAGGCGGCCCGGCACCACGATCACGCGCTTCGGCTTGGCGCCCTCGGCGTGCTTCACGAAGTCCTCGCAGGCGATGGCGAGCTGCTCGATCGCCGCCTTGTCCGCACCCGCCGGCACGCGCAGCGACCCGCGCAGCTTGCCGTTGACCTGGAGCATGAGCTCGATCTCGTCCTGCTCCAGGGCCGCCGGGTCGACCTGCGGCCAGGGCGCGTCGAGCAGCTCGCCGCCCTCGGCCGCATAGCCCAGCGCATGCCAGAGCTGGTGCGTGAGGTGCGGCGTGGCCGGGTACAGCACGCGCAGCAGGATGCCGAAGCCCTCGCGCGCGGCCAGCACGTCGCCGGCATCCCCGGCCTGCGGCTTGAATCCCTCCAGCGCGTTGAGCAGCTTCATCGCGCCCGAGACGACGGTGTTGTACTGCATGCGCTGGTAGTCGTAGTCGACCTGGCGCAGCACGGTGTGCACCTCGTGGCGCAGTGCCTTGGCATTCTTGCCAAAAACGGCTGCAGCGCCCGCTCCGTGTGCGGGGACAGCTACGCTTTTCATAGCGGACCCGTAGTTCCAGACGCGCCGCAGGAAACGGAAGCTGCCCTCCACGGCGGCGTCGTTCCACTCCAGCGTGGCCTCGGGCGGTGCCGTGAACATGGTGTACAGGCGCGCGGTGTCGGCACCGTACTTCTCGATCAGGTCCTGCGGGTCGACACCATTGCGCTCGCTCTTGCCCATCTTGCCCACGCCGCCGTACTCGACCTGGCGGCCGTCGGCGGTGATGCCGCCGACGATGCGGCCCTGCGCGTCGAGCGTGGGCGTAACCTCCAGCGGCGGGTGGTAGTGCTTGCCGCCCTTCTCGTCGCGATGGAAGTAGATGTGGTTGAGCACCATGCCCTGCGTCAGCAGCTTGGTGAAGGGCTCGTCGATGCTGACCAGGCCCAGGTCGCGCATCACCTTGGTCCAGAAGCGCGCGTACAAGAGGTGCAGGATCGCGTGCTCGATGCCGCCGATGTACTGGTCCATGCCGCTGCCGCCCGGCGCGTCGCCCTGCGCGCGCATCCAGTAGGCCGCGTCCTCGCCCACCATCGCGGTGTCGAGCTTGGGGTCGCAATAGCGCATGAAGTACCACGAGCTGTCCACGAAGGTGTCCATCGTGTCGGTCTCGCGGCGCGAGGCCTTGCCGCAGATCGGGCACTCGCAGGCCAGGAAGTCCTCGCGCTTGTTCAGCGGGTTGCCGCTGCCGTCGGGCACGCAGTCGGTGGGCAGCACCACCGGCAGGTCCTTCTCGGGCACCGGCACGGCGCCGTGTTCGGGGCAATGGATGATCGGGATCGGCGTGCCCCAGTAGCGCTGGCGCGAGACGCCCCAGTCGCGCAGGCGCCAGGTGGTCTTCTTCTCGCCCAGGCCCTTCTGCTGCAGCGCGTGGGCCACGGCGTCGACCGCCTCCTGGTAGCGCATGCCGCTGAAGTTGTCGGAGTTGATGGTGATGCCGCGTTCCTTGTCGGCGTACCAGTCCTGCCAGCGGTGGTAGTCGAAGTGCGGCTCGTCGTCGACCAGCACCACCTGGATGATGTCGATGCCGTACTTGTTGGCGAAGGCGAAGTCGCGCTCGTCGTGCGCCGGCACGCCCATCACGGCGCCGTCGCCGTAGCTCATCAGCACGTAGTTGCCGACCCACACGGGCACCGGCTCGTCGGTGATCGGGTGCGTGACCGTGAGGCCGGTGGGCACGCCCTTCTTCTCCTGCGTGGCCAGTTCGGCCTCGGTCACCCCGCCGGACTTGGCCTCTTCGATGAAGGCGGCGACCTTCGGGTCGGTCTTCGCAGCATGCGCAGCCAGCGGATGCTCCGGCGCTACGGCGCAGAAGGTCACGCCCATGATGGTGTCGGCGCGCGTGGTGAAGACGTACATGCGCCCGCCCTGGATCGGCTGGCCGTCGTCGCCGCGGATGTCGTGCGTGAAGGCGAAGCGCACGCCCTCGCTGCGGCCGATCCAGTTCTCCTGCATCAGCTTGACGCGCTCGGGCCAGCCGGGCAGCTTGTGCTGGGTGTGCTCGAGCAGCTCGGCGGCGTAGTCGCTGATCTTCAGGTAGTAGCCGGGGATCTCGCGCTTCTCGACGAGCGCGCCGGTGCGCCAGCCGCGGCCGTCGACCACCTGCTCGTTGGCCAGCACGGTCTGGTCGACCGGGTCCCAGTTCACGACCTGGGTCTTGCGGTAGGCGATGCCCTTCTCGAGCATCTTCAGGAACAGCCACTGGTTCCACTTGTAGTAGGCCGGGTCGCAGGTCGCGATCTCGCGGCTCCAGTCGATGGCCAGCCCCATGGCCTGGAGCTGACCCTTCATGTAGGCGATGTTCTCGTAGGTCCACTTGGCCGGCGGCACGCCGTTCTTCAGCGCTGCGTTCTCGGCCGGCAGGCCGAAGGCATCCCAGCCCATGGGCATCAACACGTTGTAGCCGTTCATGCGCAGGTAGCGCGTGAGCATGTCGTTGATGGTGTAGTTGCGCACATGGCCCATGTGCAGCTTGCCGCTGGGATAGGGCAGCATGGAGCAGGCGTAGTACTTCTTCTTGCCGGCTTGTTCGGTGACGCGGTAGGCGTCGGCGGCCGTCCAGTGGGCCTGGGCGGCGGACTCGACCTCGCTGGGTTGGTAGGTGGGATTCATGGCTGGGAAAACGGGCAGTCCCGGCGCGGGCCGGCCGGGGAAGGCGGATTATCGCGGCTGGGCGCGGGCGGGCACATCCACCTCGGCAGCCAGCCTGAAACAATGCCGGGCTGAATCTGCCAGGGAATCAGTTCGTCTGAAGGGAGATGCGCCGCAGACTGCGACCTGCGACACCGCGGGCACACGTCCGAAGTGCACGATGAGCACTACATCTGATCGGCTCGGTCATACCCTCACAGAGCCGCTCCTTTGGTCGAATCGCGAAAGCGCGCTGAATCCGGTGCGTTGCTGGGATTCGGGACGACACCACGGCAGTCCGGCGTCCGTGTCGCCCGCGTGCGTGCGTCGCTCAGGCAGCTTCACGGTAAATGAGGGCAACGAGCGCGGCGAGCCGGATGGCGCAACGCACGAGGACGCTTCGAAGCATGGGAAGTGCGGGCTGATCCATCAGACGCCTTCTGGCCATGGCAGCTTGGCGCGCAGGCGATCAAGGAGCGTTGGCGGAAGCGGAATAGCCCCGCCATCTGGATAGGCGTCGTAGCCAAGCTCGTGGGGTCGCCAAAAGTGCCGCCCATCAGGGTGCCATCAGAACACTGCCGTCCGCCACGGATCCGCTCGTCGTCATGGCAAAAGGGCACGCAATCGGTCAAGCCACGTGGGCGGAAGCTGGATCGATTCACCCGTCGACGTCTCGTAACTCAACGCATCGGGACTCCAGTACAACCTCGGCAAGTCGAGGTTGAAGTACATCCGTTCTGCGAGCAGCTTCTTCCCTTTCCCGTCATACAGTCGTAGAAGTCCTGTGTCTTTTGTGAGGTAGCAATAGCGCGCCATGTAGGGCATGTTGTCGGGGTTGGGAACAGTCTCCCAGACGCAGGCCGGACCCCTGGTGTGACGCTTGTGCGCGTCGATCACGTAACCGATGAAAGATATGCACAAACCGGACGCGACCGCCCACACGCCGATGCGAGCAGCAACGCGCAGCGACCTCATTGCTTTCGTTGGAATCTTCAAAACGGTACCTAAATGGGTAGGTCGAGCCGCGTCGTCAAGACACCCGTTCAAAGAGCGGCACAAGTGCCAAGACCCAGCACGCGCAACTCACAAGCAACCACCGCGACTCAGAAAGGCGATGGGCCATCACAGCGTCACCCGGATAGGCGAATCGAGCTTCACGTTGACCCGATCCGTGTAGATCATGAAGTCGCCGCCTTGGTTGTGCCTGGCACGCCAGTCGCGATAGTCCTTGTTGGTCACCGGGTACAGCACGCTGTCCTTGTCGTAGACGCTGTCGTCCACCACTGGGTACTCCAACCAGCCTTTGGCCCCGGCGGCCTGATGCGCCGGAACTACCGCTACATGGCTGGGGCTCCAATGCCCAAGATACTGGTCGTCGGAAAACTCGTAAGGATCGCGTACGTAGACAGACACTTCGGTAACCACGGCGACCCGGCCCGTGGACGACCATTCAAAACGGGCGTAGCGCACTGCTACGTAAAAGTTGAACGAGCCCAGAGCGCCTGTTAGGTCGTCCGGGACGCCACCTGCACTGATTGAGCGATCGAGGAACTGGCCTATGCGTTGGCTCCAACTCGCGTTTACCTTCTTCAACTGGAACTGAAACTTCTTGTGAAACTCGAGAAATTCCGAATTGGCGACGTTCCAGCCGAGGATGTCATGGCGATTCTTGAAAGGTGAAAGGATCTTCTGCAATGCCAGCAGTGCTACTGGGTGTCGCAAGTCGTCCTGGATAAGTTCATCGAAAGCTCGTTTTGCTCTAGCAAATGACAGCACCCATTCCATTTTCACGGTCGTTGAGTCAATCATGGAAGGCAGGTAACGCGCCCCGTTTTGGTCGAGTTCTGCGTGCAAGTCGCCAGGCGACCGCGAATAGTTCGCCGCCCCCGCGAACCACCGCTCCTGCAACTTGGCGGCCATCGGCATGCCGAGCTTGCGCATCGCCTTGGGCACGTCCTGAATGTCGAAGGGTGGCACCTTCTTGGCCGGGGGCGTCGCCGGCATTGACTTCGGTGCGGGCGGTGGCGCCGGGCTGCGCAGCCAGGACGAAAAAGCCGAAGCCACATCGACGACCTTGAAAACAGCGTGGAGCGTGTTCAGGTACGGATCTTCCTCCTTCTTCGGGCGTGGAGAAACGTCCTTGTGGACCCTGCCGGGCACCGCCTTGGTCGGGCCGTGCGCAACCGGCGGCGCCGGCCGGGCGAACGAGAGGCGCACCTCCTCGACCTCGCAGATCTCGCACTGGCGCTCGGACCAGGTGCGCAGGAAGTTGTGCGACTTCAGGAACGGAATCCGCGCCTGGATGACGTCCTGTTTCATATGGCCGCCGCCCGCAGGGCACCGATCTTGCGGTGCGGTGCATGCCCGACCAGGCTGTCGATGCCCTCGCGGCCGGACCGGCGCACCGGCTCGGGGTTGGGGGCGCCGAGGTGAACGAGGATCGCATCGTGGCGGATGCGGACCGTGCGCGAAGTCGCGCCGCGAAGTGCGGGCATGGCAAGCCTCCCGGGCTCGAGTTGTTGTGATAGGCGCCGCCGCCCGCGGGCCGGCACTGCCAGGCATCCTATGGCAATGCGCCAATGCGCCAGGCCGGCATCGGCTGCAACATGTGACGCAATTCACCGATCGGTTTGCCCTGCGCCGCTCACTCGTTGCGCCTTGGCCCGTTTCTCGCGTGCCACAATGAATCGGACATGCGAGAAAGCCAAGCGATGAGGAACGACTGGTGGCGCGGCGCGGTGATCTACCAGATCTACCCGCGCAGCTTCATGGACAGCAATGGCGACGGCATCGGCGACCTGCCCGGGATCACGTCCCGGCTGGGGCACGTGGCGGCCCTGGGCGCGGATGCGATCTGGATCTCGCCCTTCTTCCGTTCGCCGATGAAGGACTTCGGCTACGACGTCGCCGACTACCGCGACGTGGACCCGATCTTCGGCACGCTGGCCGACTTCGACGCCCTGCTGGCCGAGGCCCACCGGCTGGGCCTGAAGATCAATCATCGACCAGGTGCTCTCGCACACCTCCGACCAGCACGCGTGGTTCAAGGAAAGCCGCGCGAGCCGCGACAACCCGAAGGCTGACTGGTATGTGTGGGCCGACCCGAAGCCCGACGGCACGCCGCCGACCAACTGGCTGTCGGTCTTCGGCGGCAGCGCCTGGCAGTGGGATTCGCGCCGGCGCCAGTACTACCTGCACAGCTTCCTGGCCGAACAGCCCGACCTGAACTTCCACTGCCCCGCCGTGCAGGACGCGTTGCTGGGCGAGGTGCGCTTCTGGTGCGAGCGCGGCGTGGACGGCTTCCGCTTCGACGCCTGCAACCACCAGTTCCACGATGCGCGGCTGCGCGACAACCCGCCCGCCGCCCTGGCGGACATCGCGGGCGTGAGCACGGTGCGGGCCGAGAACCCCTACGCCATGCAGCGCCACCTCTACGACAAGAGCCAGCCCGAGAACCTGGCCTTCCTGGAGCGGCTGCGCGCCCTGCTCGACAGCCACGGCGCGGTGGCGCTGGGCGAGGTCGGCGACGAGAACGCGCCGCCCGTGATGGCGCAGTACACCGAGGCCGGCAAGCGCCTGCACATGGCCTACAGCTTCGCGCTGCTGACCAGCGAGCACAGCGCCACCCACCTGCGCGGGCAGGTGCAGGCGCTGGAGGAGGCCCTCGACGCGACCGGCGGCTGGGGCTGCTGGGCGGTGTCGAACCACGACGTGCCGCGCGTGGCCACGCGCTGGAGCGCCGGGCGCGCGGCCGATGCGGCGCGCGACCGGCTGTGGCTCGCCCTGCTGCTGTCCCTGCGCGGCAGCGCCAGCCTCTACCAGGGCGAGGAACTGGGCCTGCCCGAGGCCGAGGTCCCCTTCGAACTGCTGCAGGACCCCTACGGGCGCGCCTTCTGGCCCGAGTTCAAGGGCCGCGACGGCGCCCGCACGCCGATGCCCTGGCAGACCGACGGGGTGCACGGCGGCTTCTCCACCGGCGCGCCCTGGCTGCCGATGTACGGCGCGCACCTGCCGCTGGCCGTGGACCGTCAGTCGGCCGACGCGCGCTCCATGCTGGCCTACAGCCGCGCGCTGATCCAATGGCGCCGCGGCCAGCCGCTGCTGCGCACCGGCGCGATGCGCTTCCACGACGCCCCCGAGCGGGTGCTGCACTTCGAGCGCAGCGAGGACGACGCCGTGCTGCACGCCGTCTTCAACCTCTCGCCCGAGCCGCAGGTGCTGCCGCTGCCTGCGCCGCTCTCGGCTGTCGGCGGACACCCCTGCGAAGGCGGCCTGTCTTCCGAGGACGGCCGCACGCTCGCGCTCGCACCCTACGGGGTCTTCTTCGGACATCCGCGGACCCCCTGACCACCATGCAAGCCCTTGCCCTGCCCGACGCCGACCTGCGCGCCCTGATGCGCGCCGAGCACGGCGACCCCTTCTCGGTGCTGGGGCCGCACGACACGCCCGAGGGGCTGTGCATCCGCGCCTTCCTGCCCGGCGCCCGCGCGGTGGGCGTGGTGCACGCCACTTCGGGCGATCCGCTGGCGGTGCTGCAGCGCCAGGGCGATTCGGACCTCTTCGCCGCGCTGGTCCCGGCCGCGCCCGCCCGCATGGGCTACCGGCTGCGCGTGCAGTGGGAGCACCAGCTGCAGTTGCTCGACGACCCCTATCGCTTCCCGCCGGTGCTGGGCGAGACCGACGTCTGGCTGCTGGCCGAAGGCACGCACCTGCGGCCCTGGGAGCGGCTGGGCGCGCACCTGCTGAACTGGCAGGGCGCCAAGGGGGTGGCCTTCGCCGTCTGGGCGCCCCATGCGCGGCGCGTGTCGGTGGTGGGCGAGTTCAACCAGTGGGACGGGCGCCGCCACCCGATGCGGCTGCGGCGCGAATGCGGCGTGTGGGAACTCTTCGTGCCGCACCTGGCGGCCGGCGACGCCTACCAGTTCGAGCTGCTCGCGGCCGACGGCTCGGTGCTGCGCAAGGCCGACCCCTACGCCTTCGCCGCCCGCCTGCGGCCCGACACCGCCTGCGTGGTGCGGCCGCTGCCCGCGCCGCAGCCGATGCGTCCCGAACGCGCCGCCGCCAATGCGCGCCATGCGCCGATCAGCATCTACGAGGTGCACCTGGGCTCGTGGCGGCGCAAGAGCGGGCACGAGTGGCTGACGTATACGGAGCTGGCCGACACGCTGGTGCCCTACGCGCGCGACATGGGCTTCACGCACCTGGAGCTGCTGCCGGTCACCGAGCACCCCTTCGACGGCTCCTGGGGCTACCAGCCCATCGGGCTGTACGCGCCCACCTCGCGCTTCGGCACGCCCTCGGAGTTCCGCCACTTCGTCGAGGTGGCGCACGACGCCGGGCTGGGCGTGATCCTCGACTGGGTGCCGGCGCACTTCCCGACCGACGCGCACGGCCTGGGCCGTTTCGACGGCACCGCCCTGTACGAGTACGCCGACCCGCGCGAGGGCTTCCACAACGACTGGAACACGCTGATCTTCAACTGGTCGCGCACCGAGGTCCGCAACTACCTGGTCGGCAACGCGCTCTACTGGCTGGAGCGCTACGGCATCGACGGGCTGCGCGTGGACGCGGTCGCCTCGATGCTCTACCGCGACTACAGCCGTGCGGCCGGCCAGTGGGTGCCCAACGAACACGGCGGGCGCGAGAACCTCGAGGCCATCGACTTCCTGCGGCGCATGAACCACGTGGTGGGCACCGAGCGGCCCGGCGCCATGACCATCGCCGAGGAGTCGACCAGCTTCCCCGGCGTGACGCGCCCGCCCGAGCACGGCGGCCTGGGCTTCCACTTCAAGTGGAACATGGGCTGGATGAACGACACGCTGGCCTATGCGCACACCGACCCCGTCTACCGCCGGCACCACCACCGCCAGGTCACCTTCGGCCTGATGTACGCGCACAGCGAGAACTTCGTGCTGCCCTTCTCGCACGACGAGGTGGTGCACGGCAAGGGCTCGATGATCGGCAAGATGCCCGGCGACGAATGGCAGCAGTTCGCGGGCCTGCGCAACCTCTACGGCTACCAGTGGGCCTACCCGGGCAAGAAGCTGCTCTTCATGGGCTGCGAGTTCGCGCAGCGCACCGAATGGAACGCCGACCGCAGCCTGGACTGGCACCTGCTCGAACCCGGCGCCGCGCAGCCGCTGCACGAGGGCGTGCGGCGGCTGGTGCGCGACCTCAACAACGTCTACCGCCACTACCCGGCGCTGCACGCGCAGGACTGCGAGGCGGCCGGTTTCCAGTGGCTGGTGCACGACGATGCCGACCAGTCCGTCTTCGCCTTCGTGCGCCGGGCGCCCGACGGGGCCTGCGTGGTGGCGGTGTGCAACTTCACGCCGGTGGTGCGGCACGGCTATCGCCTGGGCCTGCCGCAGGCGGGCACCTGGCGCGAGGCCATCAACACCGACCAGACGGCGTACGGCGGCTACGGCGTGGGCAACGGGCCGGTCGGCACCCAGCCGGTGCCCTGGCACGGCCAGGCACAGTCGGCCGTGATGACGGTGCCGCCGCTGGCGACCGTGCTGTGGGTGCTCGCATGAAGAGCCCCGTTTCTCGAGCAAAAAGCCGCTGCTGCGCCCGCCATCCGGGCGCAAGCGGCTATCAAAAGAATAGCAATCGACGATGCTGAGCGCCGGTTCCGCGTACCCCCTGGGCGCCACCCTGCTGCCGGAAGGCGGCGTCAATTTCGCGCTGGCGGCGCCATCGGCCTCGGCCGTGGAGCTGTGCCTCTTCGACGCGACGGGCCGCCAGGAGCAGCAGCGCCTGCCGCTGCCGGCACAGACCGACGGCGTGTGGCACGGCAGGCTGCCGGCCGGGCGCGCGGGGCTGGTCTACGGCTTCCGGGTGCACGGGCCCTGGGCGCCGCGCCAGGGCCTGCGCTTCAACCCGGCCAAGCTGCTGCTCGACCCCTATGCGCGCGAGGTGGTGGGCGTGTACGGCGGCCAGGACATCTTCCTGGGCCACGCGCCAGGCCAGCCGGACGTGGCCGATCCGCGCGACAGCGGCCCGCTCGCGCTCAAGGCCCGTGTCACCGCGCCGCTGGGCCTGCCGCCCCCGCGCCGGCCGCGCATCGCGCCCGGCGAGCGCGTGCTCTACGAACTGCACGTGCGCGGCATGACCCGCCTGCACCCCTACGTGCCCGAGCCCCTGCGCGGCACCTACGCCGGCCTGGCCGAGCCGGCCGTGCTTGACCACCTGCAGCGCCTGGGCGTGACCACGCTGAGCCTGATGCCGGTGCAGCACCGCGCCGACGAGGAGCGGCTGCAGAAGCTGGGCCTGTCCAACTACTGGGGCTACAGCCCGATCGCCTTCTTCGCGCCCGAGGCCCGCTACTGGAGCGGCCGGGCCGGCAGCTCGCCCAGCTCCGAATTCCGCGCGCTGGCCGACGCCGTGCATGCGCGCGGCATGGAGCTGGTGATCGACGTCGTCTACAACCACAGCGGCGAGACCGACGAGCTGGGCCCGACGCTGTCGCTGCGCGGGATCGACAACGCCCTGTACTACCGGCTGCGCGAGGACGACCCCTTCTTCTACGAGAACTGGACCGGCTGCGGCAACTGCCTGGACTTCTCCGAACCGCGCGTCGTGCAGCTGGCCACCGACAGCCTGCGCCACTGGGTCACCGAGCTGGGCGTGGACGGCTTCCGCTTCGATCTCGCGCCGATGGTGGGACGCGTGGGCGGCGACCAGGGCGGCGGCTTCGACCGCCGTGCTCCCTTCTTCGCCGCCTGCGCGCAGGACCCGGTGCTGTCGCAGGCGCTGCTGATCGCCGAGCCCTGGGACATGGGCCCGGGCGGCTACCGGCTCGGCGACTTTCCGCCCGGCTGGCTCGAGTGGAACGACCGCTACCGCGACACCGTGCGCGGCTTCTGGCTGCGCCAGGGCCACGAGGGTGCCGAGGGCCGCGGCGCCTTCGCGCACCGGCTGCTGGCGTCCAGCGGCGAGTTCCGCCACAGCGCTCGGGCGCCGACCGCCACCGTCAACTTCGTCACCGCACACGACGGCTTCGACCTGCGCGACCTGCTGAGCTACGACCAGCGCCACAACGAGGCCAACGGCGAGGGCAACCGGGACGGCCACGGCCACAACCTCAGTGCCAACCAGGGCGTGGAAGGCGACACCGACGACCCGGCCGTGCTCGCCCGCCGCCGGCGCCTGACGCGCACCCTGCTGGCCACGCTGATGCTGTCGCAGGGCACGCCCATGCTGCTGGCCGGCGACGAGCTGGGGCAGACGCAGTACGGCAACAACAACGCCTACTGCCAGGACAACCCGACCACCTGGCTGGCCTGGGTCGAGGCCGACCGGGCGCTGGCGGCCTTCGTCGGCCGGCTGGCCGCGCTGCGCCGCGAGGCCCCGGCGCTGCGCCGCGCCCGCTGGTGGCCCGACGCCCCGGCGGCGGGCGAGCCCGGCGTGCGCTGGTACGCCCCCGCCGGGCACGCGATGGCGGCCGCCGACTGGGACGACACCGGCGCGGCGCAGGCCCTGGCCGTGGTCTTCGAACCCGAGACGCCGGCGGACGCCGCCTGGCTGCTGCTGGTCAACCCCGCCCGCGAGCCGGCACCCTTCGTGCTACCCCTCGGTGACTGGACCCGGGTGCTGGCGACCGACGCCGAGGACGGCGCGCCACCCCGCCTGCTCGAACAACGCGAGAGCGTATCGGCCGGCAGCCTCTGGCTGGCAAGACAGGCCCCGGCGGCGGTGCTAGGCTGACCGCCGCCCGCCCACAACGATTCAAGGAGACTCCCATGGACCCATCGATCGAAACCCACCAGCTCGTGCGCAGGAGCATCGCGCTGGTGCTTGCAGGCGGCCGCGGCTCGCGCCTGAAGCAGCTGACCGACCGCCGGGCCAAGCCGGCCGTGTACTTCGGCGGCAAGTTCCGCATCATCGACTTCGCGCTGTCGAACTGCCTCAACTCCGGCATCCGCCGCGTGGCCGTGGTCACGCAGTACAAGTCGCATTCGCTGATGCGGCACCTGCAGAGCGGCTGGAATTTCCTGCGCGCCGAGCTCGGCGAGATGGTCGAGGTGCTGCCCGCCCAGCAGCGCCTGTCCGAGGAGCACTGGTACCGCGGCACGGCCGATGCGGTGTTCCAGAACATCGACATCATCCGTTCGCGCTCGCACCGGCACGACTACGTCGTGATCCTGGCCGGCGACCACATCTACAAGATGGACTACTCGCTGATGCTGCGCGACCACGTGGCCAACGGCGGCGGCTGCACCGTGGGCTGCATCGAGGTGCCGCGCGAGGAAGCCACCGCCTTCGGCGTGATGGCCGTGGACGAGGACCGCCGCATCACCGCCTTCGTCGAGAAGCCGAAGGACCCGCCGCCCATGCCCGGCAACCCGGCGGTGTCGCTGGCCAGCATGGGCATCTACATCTTCGATGCCGACTACCTCTACCAGCTGCTGGAGGACGACGTGAACAACCCGGCGTCGACCCACGACTTCGGCAAGGACGTGATCCCGCGCGCCGTGGCCGAGGGCCGGGCGCTGGCGCACCCCTTCGGCATGAGCTGCGTCAGCCGGGTGCCGGGCGTGGTGCCCTACTGGCGCGACGTGGGCACGATTGATGCGTTCTGGTCGGCCAACCTCGACCTGGCGTCGGTGACGCCCGAACTCGACATCTACGACGACGAATGGCCCATCTGGACCTACCAGCGACAGCTGCCGCCGGCGAAGTTCGTGCCCGACCGCAACGGCAAGCCCGGGCAGGCGGTGAACATCATCGTCTCGGGCGGCTGCATCGTCTCGGGCTCGGGCGTGCGACAGTCGGTGCTGTTCTCGGGCGTGCGTGTGCACTCCTTCTGCGACATCCAGGAGGCGGTCATCCTGCCCGACGTGACGATCGGACGCGGCGCGCGCCTGCGCAAGGTGGTGATCGACCGCAGCTGCGTCATCCCCGACGGCATGGTCGTGGGCGAGGACCCGCAAGCCGATGCCGAGCGCTTCGAGCGCACCGACAGCGGCGTGGTGCTGATCACGCGCGAGATGCTGCGCAAGCTGGCCGCCTCGGCACCGCCCAAGCCGCCCGCCGCGCCGCCGCAGATCGCAGCGCTGGAGGACAACAAGGATTGATGCGCATCCTCCAAGTCAGCGCCGAGCTGTTCCCGCTGCTCAAGACCGGCGGCCTGGCCGACGTGGCCGGCGCCCTGCCTCTGGCGCTCGCGGCCGCCGGCGAGGATGTGCGGGTGCTGCTGCCCGGCTTTCCGGCCCTGCGCGCCGGCGTGCACCACGCCGCGCAGGTGGCCGAGTTCCGCACGCCCTGGGGCGAGACGGCGCGCCTCCTGTACGGCCACATCGAGCTCAACGCGCGCCAGCGCATCGGCACCTACCTGATCGACGCGCCCGCGCTGTACGACCGGCCCGGCAACCCCTACGAGGACGCGAACCGACAACCCTACGGCGACAACCACCGGCGCTTCGCCCTGCTGGGCTGGGCCGCGGCGCAGCTCGCGCAGGGGCTGGACGGCCACTGGCACCCCGAAGTGGTGCATGCGCACGACTGGCATGCCGCCCTGGCGCCGGCCTACCTGGCCCATGCGCCCGGCGGCGCGCGCTCGCGCAGTGTCTTCACCATCCACAACCTGGCCTACCAGGGCCTGTTCGGCGCCTGGGCCTTCGCCGACCTGGGCCTGCCGGCCGAGGCCTTCAGCATCGACGGGCTCGAATACCACGGGCAGGTGTCGTTCATGAAGGCAGGCCTGCACTACGCCGACCGACTGACCACGGTGAGCCCCAGCTATGCACGCGAGGTGCAGACCCCTGCGCAGGGCCACGGCCTGGACGGTCTGCTGCGCGCCCGCGCCGGGGTACTGCACGGCATCCTCAACGCCGTGGACGACGCGGTTTGGAACCCCGCCATCGACACGCTCATTCCGCAGCCCTTCAGCATGCCCGAGGGCCGCCGCATGGCCGGCAAGGCACGCAGCAAGGCCGAGGTGCAGCATGCGCTGGGCCTCGCCGTGGACGCCAGGGCACCGCTGTTCGTGCTGGTGAGCCGCCTGACCGAGCAGAAGGGCCTGCACCTGGTGCTCGAGGGCCTGGACGCGCTGCTCGCGCAGGGCGGCCAGCTCGCGCTGCTGGGCAGCGGCGACGCCTGGCTGCAGGACGCCTTCCGCGCCCGCGCGGCCGCCGCGCCCAGCCGGGTGAGCGCCACCATCGGCTACGACGAGGCGCTGGCGCACCGGCTGTTCGCGGCCGGCGACGTGACGCTCGTGCCGTCGATGTTCGAGCCCTGCGGCCTGACGCAGATGTACGGGCTCAAGTACGGCGCGCTGCCGCTGGTGCACCGCGTGGGCGGCCTGGCCGACACGGTGGTCGACTGCACGCTCGAGGACATGGCCGACGGCACGGCCAACGGCTTCGCCTTCGACGGCTTCGACGCCACCGCCTATGCACGCGCCGTGCGGCGCGCCTTCGCCCTGCACGACCGGCCGGCCGACTGGCGCCGGGTGCGCGCGACGGGCATGCGCCAGCCTTTCGACTGGCGCGCGGCCGCCGCCCAGTACATCGACGTCTACCAGCGCGCACTCGGCCACTGAGCACCGGGCGCGCGCCTTTCGTTTTCCTGAAACCCACGACCTTCAGGCTTTCGCCATGACCATCTCCCAGTTCGAATACGACCACCCGGACCGCGACGTCGCCGCCTTCAAGCGGGCCGTGGCCAACAAGCTCATCTACGCCGTCGGCAAGGACCCGGTGGCTGCCAGCCAGGACGACTGGCTCAACGCCACCGCGCTCGCGGTGCGCGACCAGCTCGTGGAGCGCTGGATGGCCACCACGCGGGCCAACTATGCGCAGGACACCAAGCGCGTGTACTACCTGTCGATGGAGTTCCTCATCGGCCGCACCTTCACCAACGCGCTGCTGGCGGTGGACCTGTACGACACGGTGAAGGCCGCGCTGGCCGACTTCGACATCGACATGAGCGCGCTGGCCGAGCGCGAACCCGACGCGGCGCTGGGCAACGGCGGCCTCGGGCGGCTGGCGGCCTGCTTCCTCGATTCGATGGCCACGCTGGGCGTGCCCGGCATGGGCTACGGCATCCGCTACGAGTACGGCATGTTCCGCCAGCGCATCATCGACGGCCAGCAGGTGGAGACGCCCGACTACTGGCTCACGCGCGGCAATCCCTGGGAATTCCAGCGGCCCGAGGTGCGCTACCGCGTGCGCTTCGGAGGCCACGTCGAGGGCCGGCAGGCCTACGGCTCGGCCAAGTGGGTCGACACGCACGACGTGCTGGCCATCGCCTACGACACCATCATCCCGGGCTACGGCACGCAGGCCACCAACACGCTGCGACTGTGGTCGGCCCGGGCCACCGAGGAGATCGACCTCAGCGCCTTCAACAAGGGCAACTACATGGCGGCGGTGGAGAGCAAGAACCACTCCGAGAACGTGTCGCGCGTGCTCTACCCCGACGACTCCACGCTCTCGGGCAAGGAACTGCGGCTGCACCAGGAGTACTTCTTCTGCAGCGCCAGCGTGCAGGACCTGGTGCGCCGCTACCTGCGCAACCACACCGGCTTCAGCCAGCTGCACGAGAAGGTCAGCATCCACCTGAACGACACGCACCCGGTGCTGGCGGTGCCGGAACTGATGCGCCTGCTGCTCGACGAGCACGGCCTGCCCTGGGACGAGGCCTGGGCGCAGACGCAGAAGGTCTTCAGCTACACCAACCACACGCTGATGCACGAAGCGCTGGAGACCTGGCCGGTGGAGATGCTCGGCCGCGTGCTGCCGCGGCACCTGCAGATCATCTTCGACATCAACTCGCGCTTCCTGGCCGAGGTGACGTCCAAGGTGGGCCACGACAACGAACTGATGCGGCGGCTGTCGCTGGTCGACGAGTCGGGCGAGCGGCGCGTGCGCATGGCCTACGTGGCCGTGCTCGCGAGCCACTCGGTCAACGGCGTGTCGGCCCTGCACTCGGAGCTGATGAAGCAGTCCATCTTCGCGGACTTCGCCAAGCTCTTCCCCGAGCGCTTCAACAACAAGACCAACGGCGTGACGCCGCGCCGCTGGCTGGCACAGGCCAACCCACCGCTGGCGGCGCTGCTGGACAAACGCATCGGCCGCGGCTGGCGGCGCGACCTCTCGCAGCTCGAAGCCCTGCGCCCGATGGCCGACCAGGCGAACTTCGTGCGCGCCTTCCGCCATGCCAAGCGCGAGAACAAGCTGCGCCTGGCCAACTGGGTCGAGCAGCACATGGACGGCCTGCTGCTGGACACCGACGCGATGTTCGACGTGCAGGTCAAGCGCATCCACGAGTACAAGCGGCAGCTGCTGAACGTACTGCACGTCATCGCGCGCTACCAGCGCATCCTGGACGACCCGAACGGCAACCACGTGCCGCGCGTGGTGGTGTTCGCAGGCAAGGCCGCCTCGGCCTACGCGATGGCCAAGCAGGTGATCCGGCTGATCAACGACGTGGGCGCGGTCATCAACGCCGACGAGCGCGTGGGCAAGCTGCTGAAGGTGGTCTTCCTGCCCAACTACTCGGTGAGCCTGGCCGAGGTGATCATGCCGGCGGCCGACCTGAGCGAGCAGATCTCCACCGCCGGCACCGAGGCCTCGGGCACCGGGAACATGAAGTTCGCGCTCAACGGCGCGCTGACCATCGGCACGCTGGACGGCGCCAACGTCGAGATGCGCGAGAACGTGGGCGAGGACAACATCTTCATCTTCGGCAACACCACTCCGCAGGTGGCCGACATCCGCGCCAGCGGCTACCAGCCGCGTGATTACTACGAGGGCAATCCGGAGCTCAAGCGCGTGCTCGACGCGATCCAGTCCGGCGTCTTCTCACCCGGCGAGCCCAACCGCTACCAGGGCATCTTCGACGCGCTGGTGAACTGGGGCGACCACTACCTGCTGCTCGCGGACTACGCGAGCTACGTCGAGATGCAGGGCCAGGTCGACGCGCTCTACCGCGACCCCGACGCCTGGACCCGCAAGGCGATCCTCAACGTCGCCGGCATGGGCGCCTTCTCGTCCGACCGCACCATCGCCGAATACGCGCACGAGATCTGGCGGACGAAGCCGGTGGTGCTGGGCTGAGATTCGGACGGCCTGAATACGGGCATCCGTACGCGAAGGGCACGAAGGTTTCGCGAAGGACGCAAAAGGGGAAGACAAAAATTTGAGCGGCTGGCGGGCGCGTTCCGCGCCGCCCTGCCGCTCCTCTTTTGATAGCTGCTTGTGCACGAGGGGCGGGCGTTTCAGCCATTTTTCACTTGAATTTTTCGCGTCCTTCGCGAAACCTTCGCGCCCTTCGCGTACGGGTGTCCGAATTCAAGCGGTCAGCGCGGTGCCTCAGGCGCCTCCGTCACGAAGCCGATCCGGCTCAGCCCCGCCTGGTTGGCGATGCCCATGAGTTCGACCACCTTGCCGTAGGGCACGGTGTGGTCCGCGCGCAGCTGGACCTCGGTGTCGCGGCTGCGCTCGGCGGCGGCCTTGAGCCGGGCCGCGAGGTCCTCGTTGCTGGCGATGCGCTGCTCGTCCAGGAACACCTGGCCGCCCGCGTCGACCGAGAGCGTGACGAAGCGCGGCGTGTCGCTGGGCTGGCCGGCGTCGGTGCGCGGCAGGTCGAGCTTGATGCTGCTGGCCATGAGCGGCGCCGTGATGATGAAGATCACCAGCAGCACCAGCATCACGTCCACCAGCGGCGTGACGTTGATGTCCGACAGCGGGCGCTGACCGCCGCCGCCCATCGCGCGCCCGCCGGCGCCGCTGGCACTGCCGAGGGAGCTGCGGCCGAACGCCATCGCGTGGGTCGCCTCAGGCCGTGGTGACCGGCATCGGCCGTGCGGGCGGCACGGCAGGCGCCTCGGGTGCGAAGGTGGCGAGCAGGTCGTGCGCGAAGCCTTCCAGTTCGGCCTCGATGCGGCCGACGACGCGGCCGAACACGTTGTAGGCCAGCACGGCCGGAATGGCCACCGCGAGCCCGAAGGCCGTCATCACCAGCGCCTCGCCGACCGGGCCGGCCACCTTGTCGATGGTGAAACCGCCGGTCTGCGCCGCGATGGTGGCCAGCGCGCGGTGGATGCCCCACACCGTGCCCAGCAGGCCGACGAAGGGGGCCGTGGCGCCCACCGTGGCGAGCAGGATCTGGCCTGCCTGCAGGCGACGCAACGCACCGTGCAGCGCATCGCGCAGCGCGCGGGTCAGGCGCTGGGCCAGGCTGCCTTGCGCGGCCAGGTCGCCGCGGCCGGCCTGCGCGTCCAGCGCGACCTGCTGCAACGCGAGCACCGCGGGCCGGACCAGGGCCGCACGGTCGAAACCCTGCAGGCGCTGCGACGCCTCGTCCACGCCCGGCGACTGCCAGAAGGCCGCGACGCTGCGCAGCACGTCGCGCGTGCCGCCGCGCAGCAGCCAGGCCTTCCAGAGGATCACGACCCAGCTCGCGACCGACATCGCCAGCAGCAGCGCCGCCACGGCGCGGCTGACGGCGTCGCCCTGGGTCAGGAGTTCGAGGGCGGACATGGCGGGCGCGACGAGGTGCTCAGCGCAGGCCCAGCACGTCGAACATGTCGAACAGGCCGGTCTTCTTCGTCGCGAGGTAGCGCGCGGCGCGCAGGCTGCCCTGTGCATAGCCGGCGCGGTTGGACGACTTGTGCGAAATCTCGATGCGCTCGCCGATGCCGGCGAACAGCACGGTGTGGTCGCCCACGATGTCCCCGCCGCGAATGGTGGCGAAGCCGATGGTGGACGGGTCGCGCTCGCCCGTCACGCCTTCACGGGCGTAGACGGCGCAATCCTTGAGGTCCCGGCCCAGCGCGTCGGCAATGACCTCGCCCATCTTGAGCGCGGTGCCCGAAGGCGCATCGACCTTGTGGCGGTGGTGCGCCTCGATGACCTCGATGTCGTAGCCGGTCGACAGGGCCTTGGCCGCCATCTCGAGCAGCTTGAAGGTGACGTTGACGCCCACGCTCATGTTGGGCGCCATGACGATGGCGATGTCCTTGGCGAAGGCGGCCACCTCGGCCTTCTGCGCATCGGAAAAGCCGGTGGTGCCGATCACGGCCTGCACGCCGAGTTCGCGGCACACGGCGAGGTGCGCCAGCGTGCCTTCGGGGCGCGTGAAGTCGATCAGCACCTGCGCATCGGCGAGGCCGGCGCGCAGGTCGTCGGTGATCAGGACGCCCGCCGGCTGGCCGAGGAAGGCGGCCGCGTCGCTGCCCAGTGCCGGACTGCCGGGGATGTCGAGCGCACCGGCCAGTTGCAGGTCGTCGGCCTGGCGCACGGCTTCGACGAGCATGCGGCCCATGCGGCCGGACGCGCCGGCGATCGCGACGCGGCGCGGGGAAGAAGACGATGAGGGGGTCGGGGAGGTCACGCGCGGCAGGCCTGGGGGCGTCGGATCGGGAGGGGGAGGACGCCACCCGCAGCGGCCGGTGGCGCCCCCGGGACGCGAGGGACGCCGCTCAGCGCGGCGACTCGAGCGGCGGGTAGGTCGGCGGCAGCGGCGTCAGCGAGCGCGCCGAGGCCTCGGTCGATTTCGCGTCGGCCGGCGCATCGAACTTCTTGAGCTGGTCTTCGGTGGCCTCGAGCACGGGCACCTTGCCGGACTTCTTGCGGGTGTCGATGGTGGAGACGAACTCCTGCTCGCTGGGCATGGGGTCGCCCTCGAAGCTGGCCAGCGTGTCGCCGTTGAACATCAACGTCAGACGGCGCTGCTGGGGATCGACGCCCTGGCGCTTGATGGTGAAGACGTAGTCCCAGCGGTTGGAATGGAACACGTCGGTCAGCAGCGAGGTGCCGAGGATGTCACGCACCTGCTGGCGCGTCATGCCGGGCTTGAGGGCCTCGACCTGCTCCTTGGTGACCACGTTGCCCTGCACGACCTCCACCTTGTAGGGGGTGACGGCGTACAGCGCGTTGCGCATGCGATCGCTGGTGCTGCTGCACCCGGCCACGCCGATGCCTGCGAGCAGGGCGGCAGCCAGCAGCAGCGGCTGGCGTTGGGTTGAACCAAGCATGGGAAAAAGGCGTAGCGATATGATCCGAAGATTGTAGCGGCAGGCCCTTGCCGGGCCTTCGCCGCGGTCCTGCTGCCGAGATGACCATGGGCAACATCGACAACCTCAAGAGCACCGGCCTGAAGGCCACCCTTCCCCGCCTCAAGATCCTGGAAATCTTCCAGGCCGGCGGGTTGCGGCACATGACGGCCGAAGACGTGTTCCGGGTGCTGCTCAACGAACATTCCGACATCGGCCTGGCCACCGTGTACCGCGTGCTGACGCAGTTCGAACAGGCCGGCATCCTCTCGCGCAGCCACTTCGAGAGCGGCAAGGCCGTGTACGAGCTCAACGAGGGCACGCACCACGACCACCTGGTGTGCACGTCCTGCGGCAAGGTCGAGGAGTTCTACGACGCCGAGATCGAGCGCCGCCAGCAACTGATCGCCAAGGACAAGGGCTGGCATCTGCAGGACCACGCCATGTCGCTGTACGGCGTGTGCGCCGACTGCCAGGCCAAGCAGCACTGAGTGGCGGCGGAGGCGACGCTCAGTCGCCCTGCTCCATGGCCTTGTGGTGCCGCGCGACGAAGTCGGCGTAGGTGTCGATGCCCCGCAGCTGCAGGATCGAATTGCGCACGGCCGCTTCCACCAGCACGGCGATGTTGCGGCCGGCCACCACCTGGATGACGGCCTTGCGCACCGGCACGCCCAGCACGTCCTGCGTCAGCGGCTCGGCCGGCAGGCGCTCGTAGTCGCGCTCGAAGGAGTCGCGGCGCACCAGGTGAACGATGAGGTTCAGGCGCATCTTCCGGCGCACGGCCGTCTCGCCGAAGATGGCCTTGATGTCCAGCAGGCCGATGCCGCGCACTTCCAGCAGGTTCTGCAGCAGGTCCGGGCAGCGGCCCACGATGGTCGCCTGGTTGATGCGGTACAGGTCCACCGCGTCGTCGGCCACCAGGCCGTTGCCGCGCGAGATCAGCTCCAGCCCCAGCTCGCTCTTGCCCAGGCCGGACTCGCCCGTGATCATCACGCCCATGCCCAGGATGTCCATGAACACGCCGTGCATCGACGTGCGCTCGGCGAAGTGCTTGGACAGGTAGGCACGCAGCACGTCGATCACGAAGGCCGAGGACTCGCGCGTGGCGAACAGCGGCAGCTGGGCCCGTTCGCAGATCGACAGCAGTTCGTCCGGCGCGGCTTGGCCGTCGGCCAGCACCAGCATGGGCGGCTCCAGGGTCACGATGCGGGCGATGCGGCGAGCGCAATCCTCGGCCGTGCCGCGTGTGAGGTACGCGATCTCGCGCGCGCCCATGATCTGCACGCGGTACGGGTGGATGTAATTCAGGTAGCCGACCAGGTCGGCCGCGGACTGGGCGCGGCTGATGACGTCGGGGTCGAACTGGCGCTCCGAGGCGCCCAGGCCCGCAAGCCATTCCCAGCGCAAGGCGCCGCGGAATTCCTCGAACATCGCGTCCGCGCTGATGACCGTCGGTTTCATGGGTGCATTGTGACGGCGCCGACCGGCGCCCCGCGCGGCCGGGCGCGAGGGAGCGTCAGGCGACCTGCGTGGAACGCCAGCCGGCGATCAGCGCGTGCAGTTCCGTGGCGTCGCTGCTGGTCTTGATCTTTTCCCGCAGGGCCGCGTCGCTGAGCATCTCGGCGATCTCGGAGAGGATTTCCAGGTGCTTCTGCGTGGCCGCCTCGGGCACCAGCAGGAAGATGAGCAGCATGACCGGCTGCTCGTCCGGGGCGTCGAAGCCGATCGGGTTGGCCAGCTGGAAGACGGCCGCCATCGGCGCCTTCAAGCCCTTGATCCGGCCGTGCGGGATGGCCACGCCATGCCCCAGCCCGGTGGAGCCGAGCCGCTCGCGGGCGAACAGGCTGTCGGTGATCAGGGCACGGCCCAGGCCATGGAGGTTCTCGAACAGCAGACCGGCCTCTTCGAAGGCCCGCTTCTTGCTGGTGGCGTCGACGCTCACGAGAACTTGAGCGGGCGGCAGGATGGACGCGAGACGGTTCATGGTGGGGTCGGGGCGCGATTATGCACCTCCCGCCTTGTCTGCACCAGAAATGTCAAAGCCGCCCGAAGACGGCTTGCAAGAGGATTTGCCCGGGGGTCCCGGCGGGCTCTACACAAAATTCTACAAAGAAAGTGCTCAGCGCCGGGAGCGGGTGGCCCTCACATCACGCGCTTGGGCGCGGCGTGGTGGTGGTCCTGCAGGCGGTCCTTGTGGCGCACCACCTGGCGGTCGAGCTTGTCGACCAGCTCGTCCACCGCGGCGTACAGATCAGCGTGGCTGCACTCGGCGAACATGTCATTGCCCTTGACGTGGATGTTGCACTCGGCGCGTTGCCGGCGTTCCTTCTCCTTCTGCTTTTCCACCGTGAGGATCACCCGCACATCGACCACCTGGTCGAAATGACGCGTGATCCGGTCGAGCTTGTTGGTGACATAGCTGCGAAGCGCGGGGGTGACGTCGAGGTGATGACCGCTGATCGTCAAGTTCATGAATGACCTCCTGGAAATTGACGGTTGGAAAACGGCACGCGCCGGATGGCGCTGGCCGGCGGGAGAAACAGGAACGTTGGGAGTGCTTTTGTTGTTGTTCGAGGAAGGACGGTCGATTCACTATGCCCGGGGCGTCATCGAATTGCAATCCCCGCAGTTGCCCAGGGTCAAAGCAGGCGGCGAATGCTTCCAGATCGATAGCAGCGACCGCTGGCGGCACCAGCGTTCGCACAGGCATGAGGCCCAATGACTGACCTCAGCGCCAGTTGGCGCGCAGCCGCGCCCGCAGGTCCATCACGGCGGCCGGCGGCGGCACGAAGACGGGTTGCGGCGGTGGCGGCGGCCAGGTCACACACTCGAAGGCAGGCAGGTCCGACTCGGGCAGGAAGCGCGTGCGCCCGGCGTACATGTGGCGATCGCCGCGTGCGCTCTGCTGCGTGACGTAGAAGCGCTGCGGCACCAGCAGGTGCAGGTGGTCCCGCGCGCGCGTCATCGCGACGTAGAGCAGGCGCCGCTCCTCTTCCAGCTCGTGCGTGCCCTGCGCCACGTCGGCCGGCAGGCAGCCGTCGACGACGTTGAGGACGTGCACCGCGTTCCACTCCTGGCCCTTGGCGGAGTGGATGGTCGAAAGGATGAGGTAGTCCTCGTCGAGCAGCGGCGGGCCGGGCCGGTCGCTCGTGGACTCGGGCGGGTCGAGCGTGAGCTCGGTGATGAATCGCTCGCGCGATGCATAGCCTGCGGCCAGCTGCGCGAGCTGTTCGATGTCACCGCGGCGCACCATCGCATCCTCGTGCAGGCGTTCCAGGTGCGGCAGGTACCACGCCGTGGCCGCCTCCATCTCGGCGGGCCACCCGGCCTGGCCGGCACGCAGCGCGCTCCAGGCTTCGGCGAAGCGCGCCCATTCCTCGCGTGCGGCGACGGGCGGCACGAAGGCCTGCAACGCGACCGACGGCTCGGCGGCCTCGTCCATCGCATCGAGCAGGCGAGCGGCCGTGGCAGGGCCGACGCCCGGGATCAGTTGCACCACACGAAAGCCGGCCAGCCGGCTGCGCGGGTTCTGCACGAAGCGCAGCAGCGCGAGCAGGTCCTTCACATGCGTGGCCTCGAGGAACTTGAGGCCGCCGTACTTGACGAAGGGGATGTTGCGCCGCGCGAGCTCCAGCTCGAGCGCGGCGCTGTGGCTGGAGGTGCGGAACAACACCGCCTGCTGCTTGAGCGCGAGGCCGTTCTCGCGCCGCGCCAGCACGCTGTCGGCCACCCAAACGGCCTGCTGCGCCTCGTCGGGCACCAGCACGATCTGCGGGAGGCCCGCCGAGGGCTTGTCGGTCCACAGCCGCTTCGCGTAGCGCTCGGCCGCATGCGCCATGACGGCGTTGGAGGCATCCAGGATGGGCTGCGTCGAACGGTAGTTGCGCTCCAGCGTGACCACGCGTGCGGGCTGCGAGAACTGCGACGGGAAGTCGAGGATGTTGCGCACCGTCGCGCCGCGGAACGAATAGATCGACTGCGCGTCGTCGCCCACCGCCGTGACGCCGGCGCCGTCGGGCTTCAGGCGCAGCAGGATCTCGGCCTGCAGGCGGTTGGTGTCCTGGTACTCGTCGACCAGCACGTGGTCGAAGCGCGCACCGACGTGGGCGGCAATCGACGGCTCGCCCATCATCTCGGACCAGGCCAGCAGCAGGTCGTCGTAATCGAGCACGTTCTGCTGCTGCTTGGCCTCGACGTACGCGCCGAAGAGGCGCGGCAGCTGCTCGGCCCAGTCGGCACACCAGGGGAAGGCCTGCGCCAGCACCGTCGCCAGCGGCAGCCGCGTGTTCACGGTGCGCGAGTAGATGGACAGGCAGGTGCCCTTCATCGGGAAGCGCTTCTCGGTGCGCGAATAGCCCAGGTCGTTGCGCACCAGGCCCATCAGGTCCTCGGCGTCGCCACGGTCGTGGATGGTGAAGTCGGGGTCCAGCCCGATCTGCGGCGCGTACTCGCGCAGCAGCCGCGCGCCGATGCCGTGGAAGGTGCCGGCCCAGGGCAGCGCGGGCGCGGCGTCGGCGCGCAGGCCCAGCACGCGCGCGGCCACCTGCCCGGCGCGGCGCGACATCTCCTGCGCCGCGCGGCGCGAGAAGGTCAAGAGCAGGATGCGTTGCGGATCGGCCCCCTGCGCGATGAGGTGCGCCACGCGATGGGCCAGCGTGCTGGTCTTGCCCGAGCCGGCGCCGGCGATGACGAGCAGCGGGCCGTTGTCGGCGGCCTGTGGGCCGACCCCGTGGTCGACCGCCGCGCGCTGCGCCTCGTTGAGCGTGCCCAGGGCCTGCGCCAGGCGCTCGGCGGGCGTGCCGGCAGCGGGCGCAAGAACGTCGGACGCGAGGGCGGACATGGGCACGAAATGTACTGGATATCCATCCAGATGATGCGAGGTCGGATGATGCTGCAGTGCCATAATCCGGCCCCGCTGCAACCACCGGAGTGTTCACTTGGAACCCGACCCGTCTTGGCAGCTTTCAACTCCGGCCTGAGCCCGGCCTGCGGTCGGCGCGGAGCTTGAAAGCGCCCCTTTCCCCGCCCCTTTTGCCCACCGCTCAGTCAACCGGGAGCACGCCATGCTCAACATCTTCACGCTCGCCAACGGCCGCCTCGTCCAGGAAGAGATCGAGGCCCTCGAGGAGCTGTCGAAGTTCCAGCCCATCTGGGTGGACCTCGAATCGCCCACGCTGGACGAGAAGCGCTGGGTCAAGCAGTACTACGGCCTCTCGATTCCCGAGGACGTGACCGACGACGACATCGAGGAGTCGGCCCGTTTCTACGAAGAGGACAACGGCGACCTGCATGTGCGCAGCGACTTCCTGATCGCCGACGCCGACGAGCCGCGCAACGTGCGCGTGGCCTTCATCCTCAACCAGCACAACGCCGAACTCAAGAGCCGCGGCGTGCTGTTCTCGATCCATGACGAGGACGTGCCGGTGTTCCGCCTGCTGCGCATGCGCGCCCGCCGCGCGCCGGGCCTGATCGAGGACGCGAAGGAAGTGCTGCTCAAGCTCTTCGACGCCGACGCCGAGTACTCGGCGGACACGCTCGAGGGCATCTACGACGAGCTCGAGCAGGCCGGCGCCAAGGTGCTGCAGGGCAACGTCAGCGACGAGATCGCCGGCGAGGTGCTGGGCCTGATCGCACGCCAGGAGGACTTGAACGGCCGCATCCGCCGCAACGTGATGGACACGCGCCGCGCGGTGAGCTTCATGATGCGCAGCCGCATGCTCAACGCCGAGCAGTTCGAGGAGGCGCGACAGATCCTGCGCGACATCGAATCGCTGGACAGCCACACGGCCTTCCTCTTCGACAAGATCAACTTCCTGATGGACGCCACGGTCGGCTTCATCAACATCAACCAGAACAAGATCATCAAGATCTTCTCGGTGGCCAGCGTCGCCCTGCTGCCGCCGACGCTGATCGCCAGCATCTACGGCATGAACTTCAAGTTCATGCCCGAGCTGGAGTGGAGCCTGGGCTATCCCTACGTGCTGGCGCTGATGGTGCTGAGCGCGGTGGGGCCGATGCTGTACTTCCGCAAGCGCGGATGGTTGAAGTAGCACAGCCGTTCGGGCTGAGCCTGTCGAAGCCCTGCCCCAATCGCTCCTGAATTGATAGCTGCCGGGGCCCGGCCCACGGGCGCTGCAGCCACTTTTCTCTTGGAGCGGCGCCTCAGTCCGCCTTGATCCCCGCCTTGGCCACGATCTCCTTCCAGATCTTCTGCTGGGCGGCGATGAAGGCGGCGAACTGCTCGGGCGTGTCGCCCACGCCCAGGGCCGAGTCGTGGGCGAAGCGCTCGGTCACGGCGCTGGTCTTCAGGGCCTTGGCGCTTTCCTCCTGGATGCGCTTGACGATGGCGCTGGGCGTGGTCGACGGCGCAAGGAGGCCGTACCACTGCGAGGTCTCGAAGCCCCTGTAGCCGCTCTCGGCAATGGTGGGCACGTCGGGCAGCACGGGCACGCGCTGCGCCGAGCCGACGGCCAGCGCGCGCAGCTTGCCGGCCTTGATGAAGGAGGACACGCTGGGCAACCCGTTCATCGCCACCTGCACGCGGCCGGCCAGCAGGTCGGTCATCTGCGGGCCGCTGCCGCGGTAGGGGATGTGCGTCATGAAGAAGCCGGCCGTGAGCTTGAGGTATTCCATGCTCAGGTGCCCCGCGCTGCCGTTGCCGGCCGACGAGTAGTTGAGCTTGCCGGGATTGGCCTTGGCGTAGGCGATGAATTCCTTGAAGGTCTTCGCCGGCACGTCCGGGTGCACCACGAGCACGTTGGGCACCTTGGCCAACAGCGTGACGGGCGCGAAGTCGCGGTTCACGTCGTAGGGCTGGTTGGGCAGCATGTAGGGGTTCACGGCCAGCGTGCCGACGTGGCCGAGGATCAGGTTGTAGCCGTCGCCCGGCGAACGCGCGACCTCCTGCATGGCGACGGTGCCGGCGCCGCCGGGCTTGTTCTCGACGAACACGCTCTGGCCGAGCTGCTTGCTCAGTTCGGCGGCCACGGCGCGGGCCACCACCTCGCTCGAGCCACCCGGCGCGAAGGGCACGACCAGGCGCACGGCCTTCTGCGGCCAGGGGGCGCCCTGGGCGAAGGCGGGTGCGGCGGCGCTCGCACCGAAGGCGGCCAGGGCGGCGAGCGCATCGCGCCGCGAAGGGGAATGGGTGATGGTCATGGGGGTCCTCGTCCGTCCGTCTGTTTGGGGGGTGGCGCGCATTGTGGAAGCGGGCGACGCCGGCGGCGCGCGTGCTTTCCCGGGGCCGGCGTGCATTCCCGCAGGGCCGACGGACCCATCCGCGAGCGCCGACAATCCACGCCCTATGACCAAACAGCGCGTGGTGGTGGGGCTGTCGGGCGGCGTCGATTCGGCCGTGACGGCGCACCTGCTCCAACAACAGGGCCACGAGGTCGTCGGCATCTTCATGAAGAATTGGGAGGATGACGACGACAGCGAGTACTGCTCGTCCAACATCGACTTCGTCGACGCCGCCAGCGTCGCGGACGTGCTCGGCATCGAGATCGAGCACGTCAACTTCGCGGCCGACTACAAGGACCGGGTCTTCGCCGAGTTCCTGCGAGAATACCAGGCCGGCCGCACGCCGAATCCCGACGTGCTGTGCAACGCCGAGATCAAGTTCAAGGCCTTCCTCGACCACGCGATGCGGCTGGGCGCCGAGAAGATCGCCACGGGCCACTACGCCCGGGTGCGTTTCAATCCCGCGACGGGGCTGCACGAACTCCTCAAGGGCCTGGACCCCTCCAAGGACCAGAGCTACTTCCTGCACCGGCTGAACCAGGCCCAGCTGTCGAAGGCGCTGTTCCCGGTGGGCGAGCTGCACAAGAGCGAGGTGCGCCGCATCGCCACCGAGATCGGGCTGCCCGTGGCGGCCAAGAAGGACTCGACCGGCATCTGCTTCATCGGCGAGCGGCCGTTCCGCGAGTTCCTCAACCGCTACATCCAGAAGGCGCCCGGGCCGATCAAGGACGAGCGTGGCCGTGTGCTGGGCGAGCACCACGGGCTGTCGTTCTACACGCTGGGCCAGCGCCAGGGGCTGGGCATCGGCGGCGTGAAGGACAAAGGCGCCCAGCGCGGCGGCGGCGAACATGCCCCCTGGTTCGTGGCCCGCAAGGACATGGAGAAGAACACGCTGTGGGTGGTGCAGGGCCACGACCATCCGTGGCTGCTGTCGAACGCGCTGTCGGCGCAGGACGCGAGCTGGGTCGCCGGCACGCCGCCCGCCGCCGGCCGCTACGGCACGAAGACCCGCTACCGCCAGGCCGACGCGCCGGGCACGCTGGCGGTCGAGGGCGATCACGCCTTCAGCCTGGACTTTCCGCAGCCGCAATGGGCCGTGACGCCGGGTCAGTCGGCCGTGCTGTACGACGGCGAGGTGTGCCTGGGCGGTGGCGTCATCGCGTCGGCGGCCCCGCTCGACGCCGCCAAGCACCCGGCTCGGACTTAGCGATTCCTCAAGACGAACCGGCCTCCGGCGCCCGAAGCATGGCCGCCGCCAGCTATCTTTTTTGTAGTAGACCGACCGACGCGTCGACGTGGAAGAGATCGAGCGGGTAGCGCTGCCCCGCCAGGTGGTCCTCCACGCACTGCAGCAGCAGCGGGCTGCGGTGGCGCGCGGTGCTGGCGCGTATCTCGTCCGGCGTCATCCACAGCGTGCGCACGATGCCTTCGTCGAGCGCGCGGCCCGGCTCCTGATCGCCCAGTTCGCCGGTGAAGGCGAAGCGCAGGTAGGTGATGTCGGTCTCGCCCGCATCGCCGGGCGTGGAGCGCTCGAAGCGCGCCATGTACACGCCGACCAGCGCCGTGGGCGTGAAATGGTGGGCCGTCTCTTCGAGCGCCTCGCGCGCGCAGCCCTCGGCCGGCGATTCGCCAGGGTCCAGGTGGCCCGCCGGCGTGTTGAGCTTGAGGCCGTGGTCCGTGTGTTCTTCCACCAGCAGGTAGCGGCCGCCCTGCTCGATAATGGCGGCGACGGTGACGTTGGGCCGCCAGCGCGGCACGGCGCTCATCGCACCACGTACCCGCTGAAGCGCCAGGTGCCGTCGGGGTCGAGGTGGAAGGTGATCAGCTCGCGCGCGCTGCCGCTCGTCCGGTTGGCGAAGCGGGTCTCGTACTCGATGCTGACATACTGGCCGGCGAGGTCGGGGTCCTCGTTGTTCACGGCCTGCCGGTTCACCGCCACCCAGGTGCGCAGTTGCGCAATGCCCAGCGGCGTGCGTGCCTGCGTGACCTGACGGATGAAATCGGCCCGCGTCACCCGCTTCTTCGCACCCGGCGCCGCGCCGTCCCACAGTTCGCCGGTGTTGCCGGTGTCGATCATCTGGATCACCTGCAGGCCGCCGCGGATCATGGCGGTGGCGTCGACGTCCTGTGCGCGGGCGGCGCCGGCGAGCAGGAACAGCAGGCCGGCGGCCCACCACATGCGTTTCCAGGTCGTTGCGAAGTTCATCGGGAGGTTCATTCGAGTTCCGCGGTCATGGCAGCCAGTTCGGCCGGGGTGGGTTTGGGCAGCACCAGGGTCACGGTGCTGCCCGCGTCGACGGCACTGTCGATCTCGACCGAGCCGCCGTGGCGCTGCACCACGGTGCGCACCAGCAGCAGGCCCAGCCCGACGCCGTGCACCTCCGGATGGGTGTCGCGGTGCAGCCGGTGGAAGGGCTGGAACAGTTGCGACTGTAGCTCCGGCGCGATGCCCGGCCCCTGGTCGCGCACGCGCACCGCCCAGTGCCGTGGCCGCTCGACCACAGCGCAGTGCACATCGCAGCCCGGGAGCGAGTATTTCAGCGCGTTGCTCAGCACGTTGCCCAGCGCGCGGGTGATCAGCGCGCGGTCGCCCACGCACAGCGCCTCTTCGGGTCCGGCGGCGATCAGCACACGCACCTTGCGCTTGCGCGCGACCGCCCAGGCGTCGTCGGCCGTCTGGTGCAGCAGCGCCACCAGGTCGAGCGGCTCGGGCCGGAAGGGCTGCGCCTCGGCGCGCGCCAGGCTCACGAAGCCGTCGGCCAGCTCGAGGCCGGTCTGTGCCTGGCGCTCGATGCGCGCGAACAGCTCGCGCTGCGTGAACTGCTCGGGCCGGGAACGCGCCAGCTCGAGGATGGTCAGGATCGAGGCGCTGGGCTCGCGGATGTCGTGGGAGATGAAACGCAGCGCTTCGTCGCGCTGGCTCTGGGCGTGGCGCATGCGCGTGATGTCCACCAGCGCGATGAGCCAGCCGGCGTGTGCATTGGCCGTGTCGAAGAAGGGCACGCAGCGCACCAGCAGCACGCGTCCCTGCGCATCCTCGCCCTCGTCGATGACGGGCTGCAGGCTCTGGCGCAGGGCGCTGGCCGGCATCATGGGCATCCGCTCGCCGCGGCGCGTCACGTCGGCCAGCAGTTCGTGCGCGTCGCGGCCGGCGAGGCTCTCGGCCTTCCAGTGCCGCAGCGCGGCGAGGTTGGCGATCATCACGCGCCCCTGCGTGTCGAGCACCATGGTGGCGTCGGGCAGGTGGTTGATGCCGTCGCGCACGAAACGATGCAGGTCGCGCATGCGCAGCGCGGCGGCCGAGGTCGCCGCCATCTGGCGGTCGAGGTAGTCGCCGCTCGCGTCGGGAGGCCGGGGCGCGGGAAAGCCCTCCAGCTCGGCGTTCAGCTGCTCCGAGCCCGTGCGCAGGAAGCGAAGCGCTGCCGTCAGGCGCAGGAGGCTCCACAACGGGTACACCGCCAGGAGGGCCATGAAGCCGACGGCCGGCGCGAACTGCACCCCCACCCAGGGCCGCAGCACATGCAGGCCCAGCCGCAGCCCGAGCATGGCGAGGATCAGCAGCAGCACGCCCGCGGGCCGCAGCCACAGCAGCCCGAGCAAGGCCACCGCGAGCGGCAGCACATTGAAGGCCACATCCTGCCAGGGCGAGGCCACCACCACCCTGCGTTCGGCGATGAAGCCCTGCAGCACGTTGGCGAAGATCCGGATGCCGGCCATCAGCCCCGTGGCGCTGGGCGCCGCGGTGGCGTACGCATCGCCCATGCCGAGCGCCGTGGTGCCCAGCAGCACGTAGCGATCGCGGAACAGGTCGGGCGGCACCTTGCCGCGCAGCACGTCGATGTACGACACGCTGGCCATGGGCCGGTCGCCGATCGCGAACACGACCAGCTCGTGATCGCTGCGCAACCAGGGCCCCTGCGGGCCCGGTGGCGGCGGCAGCGTCGGGTGGGCCGGCAAGCTGCCGCCGCGGCCCCAGGCCTCGCCCGCCTCGTACAGCGCCTTGACGAAGTGCGGCCAGGGACGGCCATCGAAGCCCTCCGTCTGGTAGATGCTGCGCGCCACGCCGTCCTGGTCGAGCGAGATGTGGGCATGGCCGATGCCTGCGGCCGCCGCGGCCAGCACGGGCACCGGCACGAGCTCCTTCTGCGGCTGGCCGCCAGCCGACTGGAGCGCCATCGGCAGCACCACGCAGCCGCTGTCGCGCATCGCCTCGGCCAGCACCAGATCGTCCTCGCGGTCGGTGGCATCCTGCTCGGTCAGCAGCAGGTCCAGGCCGATGCAGCGCGGCGACTGCGCGGCGATGCGGCGCAGCACCTCGGCGTGCAACGCGCGGCGCCACGGCCAGCGCCCGACGGCCTCGAGCGAGGCGTCGTCGATGGTGACGAGCACGACGTCGTCCGTGCCTGGCTGGCCCATTGCCGCGCGGGCGTTGTCCTGCAGCATGCGGTCCACGCGCGGGAAGGGCTGCAGCAGCGTGAGCACGGTGGTGGCGCACAGCAAGGTGCTGGACAGCAGCAGCCAGGGACCACGCTGGTGCCACACACGACGCCCGATGCGCTGCAGGCGCCCGGCCCACGTGCGCGGCGCGCCCGGCGCGGCGCCCCCGGCGTCCGTGGGCGCCAGCGCGGAACGTCTCGGATCGGGCGGATGCTGCACCGCTTCAGGGACGCAGCACGGGCTCGCCGTCGCTGCTGGTCACGCGGCCGCCGCTGCCACTCTGGAGCATGCCGCCGACCTGCACGCGGCGCGCCGGCGCCCAGGGGCCCACCAGGCCGCCGGCGTCGAGGGCCTGCAGGCGCACGTAGTACAGGCCGCGCGGCAGCCCGCTGAGCGTCCATTGCGCTTGCTTCAGGTCGGCCTCCAGGACGATGCGTTGGAAGGTCGGCTCGCTGGCGACCTGGCCCCGGAAGGTCTGGCCGGGCGCCGCTGCCCAGTGCAGGGTGGGATTCTCGCCCGCGTCGACGACCTCGACCTGATCGATCCGCGGCGCCGCGACGACGGAGAAGCGCTGCGCGGGCGCGAAGGGGCCGTGGTCGCCGGCCGCCGTGCCGTCGTCGCGCACCGACGCCACGCGCCAGTGGTACTCGCCCGGCGCGAGCGCCCCCAGGCCCACGCGACAACGCGCCAGGCGCGGCTCGTCGATCTCCGGCGCGGTGAAGTCGGCTCGGCTGGCCACCTGCACATGCACCCACGCCACGCCCGCGACTTCGGAACAGACCAGCTGCGCGCCCTCGGCCGTGACCCGGCCGCCGGGCGGCGGGTATTGATAGAGCGGCGGCACCGGGCGTGCATGCACGCGGATCCGGCGCTGCGCCTCGGCTCCGGCCAGCCCGTCGGCATCGAGCGCCCGCACGCCCACGGTGTAGATGCCATCTTCGAGCGTGGGCAGGTCCAGTCGTCCACCATGCGCCACGCCGTTGCGCAGCACCTCCTGGAATGCCGGATCGCGCGCGATGCGGACCTCGTGATCGCCGGCGAGCGCGCCGAGGTCGAGCCGCATGATGCTGGCGTCCTCGTAGGTCTCGGCCAGGGCACCGAGCTCGGGGGCGGCCGGCAGGACACGCCGGCTGCCGAGCTGGCCCCCCGCTCGCACCACAACGCCCTGGCCCGGTCCCAGCCGGGCGGTGCGAGCCTTGGCGCGTCGTGAGGGCGCTTGGGCACGCAACGCAACCTCCCCCTCGCTCACCGCGGTGCCCACGCGGCCGTCTTCCGCCACGGAAACATCGAAGCGCGTGCCACGCACGCTGGCGACCGCACCCGGGGCATGGATCTCGAAGACGCGGCCCGCGGGCTGCTTGGACACCTCGGATTCGACCTTGCCCTTCTTCACGTCGACGACGGACTCGAAGCTGGCGGCGTTGTTGCGCCGGCGCAGGCGTTTGAGCTCGACGTCGGATCCCGCCAGCACGCGCACGATCGACCCGTCGGCCAGGCGCAGCCGCAGGTACCCGTCCTCCGGCACCTGGATGCGCGTGCCCTCCGTCAGGCTGGCGCCGGGAATGACCGGCGCGGGCGCCGCGTCGGGCCGCTGCGCGCCGCCCGCCTGGCTGACCACGCCCTGGCCGCGCACGAACTCCACACGGGCGCCCAGCGCCGACGGCTTGAGCAGGCGCGCCGGGATGCGCACCGTGCTGCCCGGGGCGAGTGCGTCCGGGTCGTCGATGCCGTTGAGGCGCTGCAACTGGCGCCACTGGCGCGGCTCGCGCAGGTAGCGCGCGCCGATGGTGGCGAGGGTCTCGCCAGGGCTCACCTGGTGCGTCGTGTAGCCGCCCTGGCCGGCGGCCGGGGCCGAGGGCGCGCGGGCCTGCGCGCATGCCGGGCCGGCCGCCGCCGCGAGCAGCAGGCCACCGGCCACCACGCGCCGCAGCAGCCCGCGCAGGCGCGCGCCGCTCATAGCGAGGCGCTGAGGGCGTCCGGCCGGGTGCTCAGTGCGTCGCCGTCGATGGCTTCGAGGCGGTAGCCCAGGCCGTAGATAGCGGACAGCAGGAAGCCGTTGTTCGGCCGCAGGTCCAGCTTGGTGCGAAGCCGCGAGATGTGGGTGTCGAGCGAGCGCGAGGGCGCTTCCGGGCCGTGGCCCCACACCGCTTCGCGCAGGTGGTCGCGCGAAAGCAGGCGCCCCATGTTCTGGAACAGGAACAGTGCGAGTTCGTACTCGCGGTGCTTCAACTCCAGCGGCTCGCCGTTGACATGCAGCGTGCGCGAGTGCGGGAAGAAGTGGTAGGGCCCGAATACCACCTCGGTCTCGTGCTGGGCCGGATAGGCGCGCCGCAGCAGCGCCTGCGTGCGGGCGGAGAGCTCGCCCACGCGGATGGGCTTGGGCATGAAGTCGTCGGCGCCCACGCCCAGGCCTTCGACCATGTCGGCCTCCTCGCGACGGTTCGTCACGAAGAGGATCGGGATGCGGTTGAGCAGTTCCTGCCGGATCGACCGGACCACCGCCGGGCCCGCCACGTCGGGCAGGCTCCAGTCGAGGATGAGGAGGTCGAAGGTCTCCTGGCGAAGGGCCCGCAGCAGGGCCTTGCCTTCGACATAACCGTGGCACTCGTGTCCAAGGCCTTCCATCGTGTGCCGGATCAGTTCGAGCTGACTCGGCTCATCGTCGAGCGCGGCGATGCGCATACCGTTATCTCCCTGACTTTGTGAACTCGGAACGCGAGGTTCTGGCAACCAATGCAAACCTCGGCCCACCTTTGTAACTGGCAACCTCCTGATGCAAGCGCGTGGCAAGTGGCGATATTCAAAAAAAGCGTTGAATATTCACGAATGACGTTGTAGCCCCAGATCGATTCGGCGGGCTGAAACATTTTGTGAGATTAGGAGCCTGCCCACATGGAATCTGCACCATCATCGATGGCGCGTCGATTCGAACATGCGTGCTTAGTCGAACCATTCAAATTCAACCGGTCGCAAATACTCATTTGCTCGAGAGAGCGGCAATCCTCTGAAAAAGACCGATGGGAGCGCAATTAGACGAAACAGGTCGCGACCCGACAGCCGAGCAAGAGCCTTTCAAGCGCGGTCCCGACGGTAGCTTTTAAGACAATTCGGCTTTTCCAATAAATGGTCCTGCCATCCTTTGACTGACGCTTTGCATGAGCTTTTTCCAGACAGTCCTCAAGCGCCCGATCAAACCGCAAAGATGATCGTGCCGCCTGGCGCCGCTGCCTGAATTGAAGGTGCCGCGAAACAATCAACACGGCCAACGGGCGAGCCTGGTTGCACCCCTTGCCACCACGTCGGCCGATACACCACGGACGACGCCCCGTTTCACATTCGCGCGCCCGAAGGCGCGACCTACCGCCACCGGGCGGGCGCCGATGCGCCCGCCGTGGCCTTCGTCATGGCACATTTGCTATGAAATAGATAGCTGACTGCGCCCGTCCCACGGGCGCCACAGCCCGATTTCGATCGAGAAAACAGGCGACAGGGAGCCCCTGTCATCTTCATGTAAGCTCGCGCCGAGTTCGCGACAGCCCGTCGCCTCGAGGAGACTTCCATGCAGACAGACAACCCTGCCGCGACGACGGCGGGTGAATCCCGTGTTGCCGTCCCCCCGCAACGCATCGGCGTGCCGCGCGAGATCTTCGCCGGCGAGAAGCGCGTCGCGACGGTGCCCGACGTGGTCGAGAAACTCATCAAGCTGGGCTTTCGCGTCGCCGTGGAAACGGGCGCCGGCGAGGCGGCGAACTTCAGCGACGAGGCGTACCGCGCCGCCGGCGCCGAGATCGTGCCCGACGCCGCCACGCTCTGGGCCACCGCCGACATCGTCTTCAAGGTCCGCCCGCCCACCATCAATGAAGTGGCGCTGATGCGCGAGGGCGGCACGCTCGTCGACTTCATCTGGCCGGCACAGAACCCCGAGCTGATGCAGCAGCTGGCGTCGCGCCACGCCACGGTGCTGGCCATCGACTGCCTGCCGCGCACGCTGAGCCGGGCGCAGAAGATGGACGCGCTGACCTCCACCGCCGGCGTGTCGGGCTACCGCGCGGTGATCGAGGCGGCCAACGCCTTCGGCCGCTTCTTCAACGGCCAGATCACGGCCGCGGGCAAGGTGCCGCCTGCGAAGGTGTTCATCGCCGGCGCCGGTGTGGCTGGCCTCGCAGCCATCGGCACCGCGGCCAACCTGGGCGCCATCGTGCGCGCCAACGACACCCGCGCCGAGGTGGCCGACCAGGTCAAGTCGCTGGGCGGCGAGTTCGTCAAGGTCGACTACGACGAGGAAGGTTCCGGCGGCGGCAGCTACGCCAAGGTGATGAGCGAAGGCTTCCAGGCCGCGCAGCGCAAGATGTACGCGGAGCAGGCGAAGGACGCCGACATCATCATCACGACGGCGCTGATCCCCGGCAAACCGGCGCCCAAGCTCATCACGGCCGAGATGGTGCAGTCGATGAAGCCCGGCAGCGTGATCGTCGACATGGCGGCCGAGCAGGGCGGCAACTGCGAGCTGACGGTCCCCGGCGAGGCCGTGGTGCGCCACGGCGTGACCATCGTCGGCTACACCGACCTGGCCTCGCGCCTGGCCAAACAGTCGTCGACGCTCTACGCCACCAACCTGCTGCGCCTGACCGAGGAGCTGTGCAAGGCCAAGGACGGCGTCGCGGTCGTGAACATGGAGGACGACGCGATCCGCGGCCTCACCGTGGTCAAGGACGGCGCCATCACCTGGCCCGCCCCGCCGCTCAAGCAGGCACCCGCGCCGGCACCCAAGGCCGCCGCCGCGCCGGTCGAGAAGAAGAAGAGCGGCCACGGCCATGGCAGCGCCGGCCCGATGCCCGCGAAGACGCTTGCCATCCTCTTCGCCGTCGCGGCCGTGGCCTTCTGGTTCATCGGCGCCTTCGCGCCGGCCGCCTTCCTCGGCCACTTCACGGTCTTCGTGCTGGCCTGCTTCATCGGCTACATGGTGGTGTGGAACGTCACGCCCGCGCTGCACACGCCGCTGATGAGCGTGACCAACGCCATCTCCAGCATCATCGCCATCGGCGCGCTGGTGCAGATCGCGCCGCCGGCCCTGGGCGTCGACGGCCGGCCCGACGGGCTGATCCGGTGGCTGGCCTTCGCCGCGCTGGTGCTCACGGCCGTGAACATGTTCGGTGGCTTCGCGGTCACCCGCCGCATGCTGGCGATGTTCCGCAAGTAACGACAACAAGAAGAAGAACGAGGAGCACACGCACATGTCCCCAAGTCTTGCCACGGTCGCCTACCTGGGCGCCGCGATCCTGTTCATCCTGAGCCTGGGCGGGCTCTCCAACCCCGAGACCTCGCGCCGCGGCAACCTCTTCGGCATGGTCGGCATGGCGCTGGCCGTGCTGGCCACGGTCTTCGGCCCGCGCGTGGGCGCAGGCGGCATCGCCTGGATCGTCATCGCGCTGGTCATCGGCGGCGGCATCGGCCTGTACGCGGCCAGGGTCGTGAAGATGACGCAGATGCCCGAGCTGGTCGCGCTGATGCACAGCCTGGTGGGCCTCGCCGCCTGCCTGGTGGGCTTTGCGAGCTACGTCGACACCTCGATCCGGCTCGAGGGGGCAGAGAAGATCATCCACGAGGTCGAGATCTACGTCGGCATCCTGATCGGCGCCGTCACCTTCAGCGGCTCGCTCGTCGCCTTCGGCAAGCTCAACGGCAGGATCGGCGGCAAGCCGCTGCTGCTGCCCGGGCGCCACTGGCTGAACCTGGTCGCGCTGCTGGTCGTGGTCTGGCTCGGGCGCATGTTCCTCGGTGCGCACGACGTGCAGGCCGGCATGCTGCCGCTGATCGTGATGACCGTCATCGCCCTGCTCTTCGGCGTGCACATGGTGATGGCCATCGGCGGCGCCGACATGCCGGTGGTGGTGTCGATGCTCAACAGCTACTCGGGCTGGGCCGCCGCCGCCACGGGCTTCATGCTGAGCAACGACCTGCTGATCGTCACCGGCGCGCTGGTGGGCTCCTCGGGCGCCATCCTGAGCTACATCATGTGCCAGGCGATGAACCGCAACTTCATCAGCGTGATCGCCGGCGGCTTCGGTTCGGGCGCTCCCGCCAAGAAGAGCGGCGACGCCGCGGCCGCCGAGCCGCAGGGCGAAGTCACCCCTATCAGCGCCGCGGAAACCGCCGAGCTGCTGCGCGATGCCAAGAGCGTGATCATCGTGCCGGGCTACGGCATGGCCGTGGCGCAGGCACAGCACACCGTCAACGAGATCGTGCGCACCCTGCGCGACAAGGGTGTCGAGGTGCGCTTCGCGATCCACCCGGTGGCCGGACGCATGCCGGGCCACATGAACGTGCTGCTGGCCGAGGCCAAGGTGCCCTACGACATCGTGATGGAGATGGACGAGATCAACGACGACTTCCCCGACACCGACGTGGCGATGGTCATCGGCGCCAACGACATCGTGAACCCGGCCGCGCAGGACGACCCCGCCAGCCCCATCGCCGGCATGCCGGTGCTGGAGGTGTGGAAGGCCAAGACCTCGATCGTGATGAAGCGCTCCATGGCCTCGGGCTACGCCGGCGTGGACAACCCGCTGTTCTACAAGGAGAACAACCGGATGCTGTTCGGCGATGCCAAGAAGATGCTGGACGAGGTGCTCGGCGCCCTGACGGGCTGAACGCGGGCCCCACGCGCAAGCCCTTTGCTATGGTTCCTGTAGCTCAACGCGCCCATTCGACCGGCGCTGCAGCGCAATTTTTCCAGATGGAGACAGAGAAGATGACCGACCGCCCCTGGCTCAGCAGCTACCCGCCCGGCGTACCCGCCGACATCGATGCCGGCCAGTACGCGTCGCTGGTGGCGCTGATGGAGGAGAGCTTCAGGAAGTACGCCGACCGCACGGCCTACGCCTTCATGGGCAAGGACATCAGCTTCGGCGAGACCGATCGCCAGAGCCGCGCCTTCGCCGCCTACCTGCAGGGCCTGGGCCTCGCGAAGGGCGACCGCGTCGCGGTCATGATGCCCAACTGCCCGCAGTACCCGGTGGCCGTGGCGGCCATCCTGCGCGCCGGGCTGATCCTGGTGAACGTGAACCCGCTGTACACGGCGCGCGAACTGGAGCACCAGCTCAAGGACTCCGGCGCCAAGGCGATCGTCATCATGGAGAACTTCGCCACCACGCTGCAGCAGGCGATCGGGCACAACTCGGGACTGCAGGTCAAGCACGTGGTGCTGGCCGCGATGGGCGACCGGCTCGGCCTCATCAAGGGCGCGATCGTCAACTACGTGCTGCGCAACGTGAAGAAGATGGTGCCGGCCTATTCGCTGCCCGGCGCGGTGCGCTTCAACGACGCGCTGTCGCAGGGCGCGAACCGCGAACTGAAGGCGCCGGCCATCGGCCCCGACGACGTGGCCGTGCTGCAGTACACCGGCGGCACCACCGGCGTGAGCAAGGGTGCCGTGCTCCTGCACCGCAACGTGATCGCCAACGTGCTGCAGTCCGAGGCCTGGAACCAGCCCGTGATGGACCGCGTGCCGCAGGGCGAGCAGCCCACCAGCGTGTGCGCCCTGCCGCTGTATCACATCTTCGCGTTCACGGTGGGCATGATGCTGTGCATGCGCACCGGCGGGAAGCTCATCCTCATTCCCAACCCGCGCGACCTGGCCGCCACGCTCAAGGAACTGAGCAAGCACACCATCCACAGCTTCCCGGCCGTCAACACGCTGTTCAACGGCCTGGCGAACCACCCCGACTTCAACACCGTGGACTGGAGCCACCTGAAGATCTCGGTGGGCGGCGGCATGGCGGTGCAGGGCGCCGTGGCCAAGCTGTGGCTCGAGAAGACCGGCTGCCCGGTGTGCGAAGGTTACGGCCTGTCGGAAACCTCGCCCTCGGCGAGCTGCAACCCGACCACGAGCAAGGAATACACCGGCACCATCGGCGTGCCGCTGCCCAGCACGTACTTCAAGCTGCTCGACGACGACGGCCACGAGGTGCCGCTGGGCGAGCGTGGCGAGATCGCCATCAAGGGCCCGCAAGTCATGGCCGGCTACTGGCAGCGCCCCGACGAGACCGCCAAGGTCATGACCGCCGACGGCTGGTTCAAGACCGGCGATGTCGGCACCGTCGACGAGCGCGGCTTCTTCAAGATCGTCGACCGCAAGAAGGACATGGTGCTGGTCAGCGGCTTCAACGTCTACCCGAACGAGGTCGAGGACGTGGTGGCCACGCTCGACGGGGTGCTGGAGTGCGCGGTGGTCGGCGTGCCCGACGAGAAGACCGGCGAGGCCGTGAAGCTGGTCATCGTGAAGAAGAACCCCGAGCTGACCGAAGAGCAGGTCAAGGCCTTCTGCCGCGCCAACCTCACCGGCTACAAGCAGCCCAAGGTGATCGAGTTCCGCACCGAGATGCCCAAGACGCCCGTGGGCAAGATCCTGCGGCGCGAACTGCGCGACAAGAAGTAGCCTCGCAGTTGCGAGCCAAATCGGCCCGGAGCGCCCGCGCAGCTTGCGCGAGGCGCTCTTTTTTTCATAGCAGCGGCGATCCGTGGCACAGTCGCCCGGTTGTCCCGCCCACGAAAGAAGACACGAGATGAACGCTGCAGCAAGCTCCCCCGTGGCCGGTGCCGGCCGTTTCGGCAGCGGCCAGGCCGTGCGCCGGCTCGAAGACGACGCCCTGCTCGCGGGCACCGGCCGCTACACCGACGACGTGCGGCCCGAGGGGCAGGCGCAGCTCGCGTTCCAGCGCTCGCCCTATCCGCATGCGCGCATCGTCTCGGTCGACGCCGACGGCGCGCGCGGCATGCCGGGCGTGCTGGCGGTCTACACCGGGGCCGACCTGGCGGCGGCGGGCGTGAAGCCGATCCCCGGCGTGGCCGGCTTCAAGCGCGCCGACGGCAGCGACGGCGCGACGGCGCCGCGCCGCGTGCTGGCGCACGAGCGCGTGCGCTTCGTCGGCGAGCCCGTGGTGGCCGTGGTGGCGCAGACGCTGCAGCAGGCACGCGACGCAGCCGAGGCCGTGATGGTCGAGTATGAGGAGCTGCCGATGGTGGTGGCCATCGCCGATGCCATCGCGCCCGGCGCGCCGGTGCTGTGCGATGCCGCGCCCGACAACATCTCGGCCGAGATGCGCCACGGCAACGCCGAAGCGGCTGCGGCGGCCTTCGCGCAGGCGGCCCACGTGGTGAAGCTCGCCGTCACCAACCAGCGGGTGGCGGCGGTGACGATCGAGCCGCGCGCGGTGCTGGGCGAGTTCGACCCGGCGGCACGCGGCGGCCAGGGCCGCCTCACACTGCGCATGAGCACGCAGATGCCTTCCGGCGTGCGCAACACGCTGTGCGACGCGGTGCTGGGCATCCCGCGCGACGAGGTGCGCGTGGTGGTGGGCGACGTGGGCGGCGGCTTCGGCATGAAGACGGGCATCTACCCCGAGGACGCGGCCGTGGCCTTCGCGGCGCGTGCGCTGAAGCGGCCGGTGAAGTGGATCGCCGAGCGCAGCGAGGAATTCCTCGCCACCACGCATGGCCGCGACATCGAGGCGCAGGCCGAGCTCGCGCTGGCGGCCGATGGCAAGGTCCTCGCGCTGCGCATCCGCACGCACGCCAACGTGGGCGCCTACGCCACGGGCACCAGCGTCGCGATCCAGCTGCTGATCGGCCCCTGGGTGCAGACCAGCGTGTACGACATCCCGGTCATCGACTTCCATTTCAAGGCGGTGATGACCAACACCGCGCCCACCGGCGCCTACCGCGGCGCCGGCCGGCCCGAGGCCATCTACACGATGGAGCGGCTGATGGACGAGGCCGCGCGCCAGACCGGCATCGACCGCCTCGCGCTGCGCCGGCGCAACTTCATCCGCCCGGAGCAGATGCCCTACAAGAACCCGATGGGCCAGGTCTACGACACCGGCGCCTTCGAGAAGGTGATGGACCAGGGCCTGCAGCTGGCCGACTGGTCGGGCTTCGAGGCGCGGGCGAAGGCGTCGCAGGCGCGCGGCAAGTGGCGTGGCCTGGGCATCGCGACCTTTCTCGAATGGACCGGCGGCAACGTGTTCGAGGAACGCGTGACGGTGGACGTGAAGGCCGACGGCATCATCGAGGTCTTCTCCGCCGTCAACGCCATGGGCCAGGGCATCGCGACCACGCTGGCACAACTGGTGGTCGATGCCTTCGGCGTGCCGATCGAGCAGGTGCGCGTGGTGCTGGGCGACACCGACCGCGGTGACGGCTTCGGCAGTGCGGGCTCGCGTTCACTCTTCACCGGCGGCTCGGCCATGCGCATCGGCGCGCAGCGCACCATCGACAAGGGCAAGGAACTCGCCGCGCAGGAACTCGAGGCCGCCGCCGCCGACATCGACTACGCGCAGGGCCGCTTCACCGTGAAGGGCACCGACCTGGGCATCGACCTCTTCGCGCTGGCCGGCAAGCAGAGCGAGCAACGCATCTTCGTGGACTCCACCAGCACCGTGGACGGCCCGACCTGGCCCAACGGCTGCCACATCAGCGAGGTCGAGCTCGACCCGCTCACGGGCGATGTGGCCGTGGTGGCCTACGCCTCGGTCAACGATGTGGGCCGCGTGGTCAACCCGATGATCGTGCGCGGCCAGCTCGACGGCGGCGCGGTGCAGGGCATCGGCCAGGCGCTGCTCGAGCAGGTGGTGTACGACCGCGAGACCGGCCAGCCCGTCACCGGCAGCCTGATGGACTATGCGCTGCCCGTGGCCGGCACCGCGCCCGACTTCAAGACCGAGATGGACGAGTCCACGCCCTGCAAGAACAACCCGCTGGGCGTGAAGGGCGTGGGCGAGCTGGGCACCATCGGCGCCACGCCCTCGGTGGTCAACGCGGTGGCCGACGCGCTGGCCCGCAACGGCCGCGGCGCCGTCTCGCCCCAGCTGCAGATGCCGCTCACGCCCACGCGCGTGTGGCAGGCCTTGCAGGCCGCCTGAGCGGCTTCCGAGCTGAATGGGCCTGCAGCGCCCGTCCGGCGGGCGCTGGCAGCTATCGAATCGATAGCGACGCCGTGACCTAGGTGTCGCCCGCGCGTCAACGGCCCGGGTGAGCCCCGAGCCGCGCGCACGCCCTGGCCCGCCAGAATGCGCGAGGCGCTCCACGCGCAAGACCCGCCTCGTGCAAGCAGGCGGGCCGCCTGCCCTTTTCCCTGATCGAACGGAGACCCACCCATGGCCGACGCTGTCCGCGCCCACCCCTGGACCGACCACTACCCGCCCGGCATGCGCTGGGACTGCGAGCTGGCACTGAAGCCCGTCACGCGCTTCCTCGACGACGCGGTGGCACGCTGGCCCGAGCGCACGGCGATCGAGTTCATGGACCGCGCCATCAGCTACCGCGAGCTGGCCCAGCTGGCCGATCGCGCCGCCGCGGGCCTGCGCAAGCTGGGCGTGCAGCCGGGCGTGCACGTGGGCCTGTTCCTGCCCAACTCGCCGCACTACGTGATCGCGTTCTTCGGCGTGCTCAAGGCCGGCGGCGTGGTGGTCAACTACTCGCCGCTCGATGCCGAACGCGTGCTCGCGCACAAGATCGAGGACAGCCGCACCGACGTGCTGGTCACGCTCGACCTCGCCGCGCTCTATCCGCAGATGGCCCGCATGCTGGGCAGCACGCGACTGAAGACGCTGGTCGTCGGCGACCTGGCCGAGTTCAGCGGCGCACCCGGCCCGGTGCGCGCGCAGCTCGAGGCCGCGAAGATGGTCGCGCCCGTGGCCGACGACGCGCAGCACCTGCGCTTTGCGGCACTGCTCGACAACGACGGCGGCATGACGCCGCACGAGGTGAAGGACCTGCAGGACATCGTGGTGCTGCAGTACACCGGCGGCACCACCGGCCTGCCCAAGGGCGCGATGCTCACGCACCGCAACCTGGCGGCGGCCAGCGCGCAGTACTTCGAATCGACCCGCGGCGAACCCACGCCCATCCTGGCCGAGGGCAGCGAGCGATTCCTGGTCGTGCTGCCGCTCTTTCACATCTACGCGCTCAGCGCGGTGATGCTGCTGGGCCTGCGCCTGGGCGCCACGCTGGTGCTGCACACCAAGTTCGACGTCGAGGCAGTGCTCAAGGAGATCGCCGGCAGCCGCATCAGCGCCTTCTGCGGCGTGCCGACGATGTACACCGGCATGCTGATGCACCCCAGGGCGCGCGAGACCGACCTGAGCTCGCTGCGCTTCTGCGGTTCCGGCGGCGCACCGCTGCCGGTGGAGATCGAGCAGCGCTTCTTCGAGCTCTCGGGCTGCCACCTCAACGAGGGCTGGGGCATGACCGAGACCTCGCCCTCCGGCACCTTCACGCCGGCGCGTGAGCCCAAGCGCCGGGCCGGCTCGTGCGGCATGCCCTTGCCCAACGTCGACATCAAGCTGCTGGCCCTCGACGGCTCCGGCCGCGAGGTCGGCCCGGGCGAGCCCGGCGAGCTGTGCATCCAGGGCCCGAACGTCATGAAGGGCTACTGGAACAACCCCAAGGCCACGGCCGAGGCGTTCACCGAAGACGGCTTCTTCAAGAGTGGCGACGTGGCGAAGTTCGACGCCGACGGCTACCTCTACATCGTCGACCGCACCAAGGACATGCTGCTGTGCGGTGGCTTCAACGTCTACCCGCGCGTGCTCGAGGAGGCGATCTACGAACACCCGGCCGTGGCCGAGGTGTGCGTCATCGGCATCCCCGACGCCTACCGCGGCCAGTCGCCCAAGGCCTTCGTCGTGCTCAAGCCCGGCGCCGAGCCTTTCGGCATCGACGCGCTGCAGGCCTTCCTCAAGGGCAGGCTCGGCAAGCACGAGATGGTGCAGGAACTGGAGATCCGCGCCGAGCTGCCCAAGACGCCGGTGGGCAAGCTGTCGAAGAAGGACCTCGTCGAGCAGGAAGAGCAGAGGCGCGCCGCCGCGGCCTGACCGGGCCTGACCGGGCCTGACGCGGCGCCGCGCGGCACTGCTGCGGACAATGGGCGCATGCACGCCCCCGCCCTCCCTGCCGCACCCATCGCCCTCGTCGGCGCCCTGCACGAAGAACTCGCCGCCGTGCTCGAGGCCATGCCCGACGAGCAGCCGGTGCGCGTGGCGGGCCGCGAGTTCTGGCAGGGCCATCTCGAGGGCCGGCCGGTGGTGGCGGTGCTCTCGCGCATCGGCAAGGTGGCCGCGGCGACGACCGCTGCGGTCCTGCTGGAGCGCTTCGGCGTGCAGGCGGTGCTGTTCACCGGCGTGGCCGGCGGCCTGGCCCCTGGCGTGGCGGTCGGCGACGTGGTGGTGGCGACCGAGCTGCTGCAGCACGACATGGACGCGTCGCCGCTCTTCCCGCGTCACGAGGTGCCGTTGTACGGACGGGCCCGCTTTCCGGCCGACGCGGGCTGGGGCGCGGCCCTCGCGGAGGCGGCATCGCAGGTCCTGGCCGATCCGGCCGCGCTGGTGGGCGGCGCGGCCGTGGACGAGTTCGCGCTGCACCGCCCGCGCGTGCACCGCGGCCTGATCGTGAGCGGCGACCGCTTCGTCGCGACCGCGGCCGAAAGCGATGCCCTGCGCGCCGCCCTGCCCGATGCACTGGCGGTGGAGATGGAAGGCGCCGCCATGGCGCAGGTCTGCCACGACTGGGGCGTGCCCTTCGCGGCGGTGCGCACCATCTCCGACCGCGCCGACGACGCGGCGCACACCGACTTCACCCGCTTCGTGGCCGAGGTGGCGCGCCGCTACAGCGCCGCGGTGCTCCGGCGCGCCCTGCAGGCGGCACCAGACGCGCCGGCGGTTCACCGCTGAGGGCGGAAAGTACCTTCGCCTGGCAGCCGGCTCCTACACGGCGTGCGCTTTCGTCCGGCTGCGCGACTGCCTGCCAGCCGCTAGGGTCGATGACTCAGGGAGTTAGCGGCGCCATCCATTCCGACACCGGCTGCACCGCCACGAGCGGGAGCGCCGGGCCGCCGTGCCTGTCCTCGCTTTCCAAGGATCCCGGTCGATGCTTCCCCTTTCCTTCCGTCCCGCCGCACGCGGCTGGCCGCTGGCCGCCGTCGTGGCCGCCGCCGCACTCCCCCTGTCTTCGCTCGCCCAGTCGACGACCGACGCGCCGATGCCCACCACCATGTCACCGGCGCTGGACCGCTTCAGCATTTCCGTCGGCGCCTTCAGCGCCAAACCCGAGATCAATGCCGCCGTCGGCAACCGCTTCGGCTCGCTCGATTCCGGCCAGATCGACGGCGAGCGCAAGACCATGCCGCGCATCAGCGGCGAGTTCCTTCTGGGGGCCAACCACGGCATCTCCTTCGACGCCTTCCGCTACAGCCAGGGCTACGCCAATTCGTACAGCGGCGTCTACAACACCGGCCCCTTCAGCGCCGGCATCACGACGGGCGTGAACCTGGATTTCGACCTCGACGTCGCGCGGCTGGGCTACCGCTACTGGTTCGGCAGCGGCAACACGGTCTTCGGGCTGGGTGCGGGGCTGGGCTACTACCGCGTGAGCCTGGACACGAACGCCTACGGCGCCGCCAGTGCGGGTCTCGCGGGCCTGGGCTTCGCGGGCTACAACGGCACCTTCAGCCGGCGCGACAGCGACGACGCCGTGGCGCCGATGCTGGAAGTGGGCGTGCGGCATGCGATCACGCCGGACCTGCGCCTCTTCTTCGACGGCTCGGGCATCCACAAGGGCGGCGGCAGCGGCGTGCGCGGCAGCATCTACAACGCCTCCGCCGGCGTCGAGTGGTTCCCGGTGCGCAACATCGGCGTGTCGCTGGCCTACGCCGTGACCGACGTCGACCTCAAGCGCGGCGATGCCGGCGTGCAGCGGCTGCGGCTGAAGTTCCAGGGCCCGGTGCTGGCCGTGAAAGGCCGCTTCTGACGACCCCGCCGGGAGACGGCCGGGAGCTCACCCCCCGGCCGATCCCGGCTCGCCCTTGAAAGGGCCGACGAGCTCGGGCGTGATCCATCCGGCGTAGAAACGGCCGGGCTGCGGCTGCACGCGCACGCCGTCGATCCGGCAATCGAGCTCGTGCGGATAGAAGGCCACGTGGTCGCGCAGCGCGGCATAGGTGGGCGTCGGGTCCGGGTAGTACCAGGCGGCGGCCTCGAAGCGGCGCGCGCCCGCCACGACCGTCAGGTAGCGCGCCTCGCCCTTCCATTCGCAATGCGAGCGCCCCGGCGCGGCAATGAGCGCATCGGCCCGCACGTCGGCGCGCGGCAGGTAGAAGGTCGGCGGGCTCGCGGTCTCCAGGAGCCGCAACGCATTGGCGGTCCGCGCGATCTCCACATCGCCGCTGCGCACGACGATCTCGCGCCGGTCGTGCTCGATGCGCGGCGGGCGGGGATAGTCCCAGACCGACTCCTGACCGGGACCCGGCGCCTGCGCGAAGGGCGGGCGCGCATCGCCCACGTGGCGCCACTGCGCGCGGGCCCGCTGCAGGCGGGCGCGCTCCTCGGGATCGTCGCGGTCCATCATCTTCCCGCGCCTGCGTCGCAGCCCCTCCTCAGGCCGTCGCGGTCTGCAGTCCCTCGGCCGCCTCCGCGGCGATCGCGTAGGAGCGCAGGCGCGCCGCATGGTCGTAGATGCCGCTGGCCACGATGACCTCGTCCACCCCGGTGCGGTCGGCAAAAGCCTGCAGGCCGGCGCGCACGCTGTCGCGCGTGCCGATGGCGGCGCACGACAGCACCGAATCGAGCAGCGCGTTCTCGGCCGGGCCCACGCGGCTGCGGTAGTTCTCGACCGGCGGCGGCAGGCGGCCCGGACGGCCGCTGCGCAGATTGACGAAGGACTGCTGCCAGGAGCTGGCCAGCAGGTGGGCCTCGTCCTCGCTGTCGGCGGCGAAGACGTTGAAGCCGGCCATCACGTAGGGCCGGTCGAGCTGGGCCGAAGGCTTGAAGGTCTCGCGGTAGATGCGGATCGCCTGCATGAGCTGCTGCGGCGCGAAGTGCGAGGCGAAGGCGTAGGGCAGGCCCAGGTGCGCGGCGAGCTGCGCGCCGAAGGTGCTGCTGCCCAGGATCCACACCGGCACCTCGGTGCCGCGACCGGGCACGGCCATCACGGGCTGGCGCGGCGTCTTGCTCATGTAGTCCATGAGTTCGACCACGTCCTGCGGGAACTGGTCGGCGTCGGACTGCAGGTCGCGCCGCAGGGCATGCGCCGTGCGCTGGTCCGAGCCCGGTGCGCGGCCCAGGCCGAGGTCGATGCGGCCGGGGTAGAGCGACTCCAGCGTGCCGAACTGCTCGGCGATGACCAGCGGCGAGTGGTTGGGCAGCATCACGCCGCCCGAGCCGATGCGGATGGTCGAGGTGCCTGCGCCGACGTACGCCAGCAGCACGGCCGTGGCGGCACTCGCGATGCCCGGCATGCCGTGGTGCTCGGCGAGCCAGTAGCGGCGGTAACCCAGGCGCTCGCCATGCTGTGCCAGCGCCAGCGAATTGCGGAACGACTGGCCGGCGTCACCGCCTTCGCAGATGGGGGACAGATCGAGGATGGAGAGGGCGACGGGATGCATCGGCGGATGATCGCGCCAACGCAGCGCCCCTGCCGCGGCAGGGGCATGCCGCCGGCGCCGTCGGCGATCAGCCGGGACCGCGCGGCCGCCAGCGCGGAAGCAGGGGGTGGGGCTCGGGCACCTCCTCCAGGGTGGCGCGCGTGGTCTCCACCCGCTCGGCCATTTCGGCGTTGACGTCCTCCATGGGCGATCGCGACCACATCATGAAGGCGGCCGCGGCCACTCCCAGCAACAACACCGTCAGCAAGTACACCGCGAAGCCCTCAGGTCACCGAACTGAAAAAATGATGCGTTGCAGCACCCCGTCGGCGCTGTAAGACATTCGACCGCGTTTTGTGCGACATCGGCTAAAAATGTGAAAAGGTTCCGTTTTTTCCCGTCGCCCAGTGGCGCGCGGAAGTCCTACGCCCGGTGCCCGCTTCGCGTCCTTAGCATTCGCCCAGTCGGACCCTTTTCATCCGTTTGGGCCTTGCAGCACCATGAGCCTCCCTCCCGATGACGACCGCGCCGTAGCCGCCGCGAGACGCGGCATCGACCAGTTGTGTGCCCGTGTGGATACCGGCCCCGTCGCCGCGCTCGAACCGACCGAGCACGCCGCCTTGCGCAAATGCCTGGCGTCGGCCAACGACCTGCTGACGCTGTGCGAGGGATTGCTGGAGGGCGCCGACGGGCTCAGCACCGCCGAACGCGAGCGCCGCATCGACCGTCTGGTCGACCAGGCCAAGCATGTGGCCCACGGCGCCTACGACACGGCGCTGACCGTGACCGGTGAGCCTTCGCAGGACGCCGGCGAGCCGGACCGCGGCGGCAAGCAGTAGGAAGGAAGGCGCCTTCGGCGCAGTTTCAGGACGTGAGGCCCGAGTGCGCCCGCGGAGCGCCGGCGCACAGCAGCCCGCGGACCGCATGCGGTGAGCGCCCGACGCGCTGCACGGCCTGGCGCAGCACGGTCTCCGTCACGCCAAACTCGCCCATCCACACGCTCACATCGTCATGGGAATCCAGGTCGATCCACGCGGGCTGGTGAAGGACGACGTGGGGAAAGACGGGTGGACTCATGGCAGGCCTCTGGCGCGTGGGATGCACCACGGAAGGTGGTGCGGCGCTGCATGATGGTGCGTGCACCGCGCGGCGCGACGAGGTGTTCGCGCTGCGCGCGTGTCAGCCGCCGCTGACAGGGCGTGCCACGAGCACGGCGCAGGGCCAGTCCTGCAGGAGCGCCTCCACCTCCCACGCGCCTTCGGACGACCATGTGCGGCCGGTGAGCACGTCGGTCCAGCCTGCGGGCGCGCCGTCCGGCACCGCCACGCGCGTGCCCTGCCACGGTGCGGCCCGCCAGGCATGCGGGGGCTGCACCGTGCCGCGCGCGTGCGCGTCGTCCTGTTTCGAGAAGAAGCGGCCCGCCACCACGCACACCTGGCCGTGCGGCGTGGCGCGCCGCCAGGCCAGGGTCGCCTCGGCGGCAGGCCCGCTCACGTCCAGCGCCTCGTGCGGTGCATCGCGCAGCACGGACCAGTGCGCCATGCGCAGGTGCAGCAGCCGCGACACGGACCACAGCTTGGCCTGCGGCAAGCGGTCGGGCGCGAGCAGTGCCCCCACACGTTCGGGGAGCGCGTCGCCCGCGGATGCGGCCATCGCCTCGAGCGCGTCGAGCGTCTGCGCGCGCAAGGCGTAGTCGACCGGCCGCCGGTTGTCGGGGTCGACCAGGCTGAGGTCGATCCACTCGCTGCCCTGGTACACGTCGGGCACGCCTGCGGACGTGAACTTCAGCGCCATCAGCACCAGGCTGTTGAGCCCGCCATACCAGGCGAGGCGCTCGGCCAGCGGGCGGAAGTCCTCCAGGAAGCGCGGCGAGCGGGCCGGGTCGACCAGCGCCCGCACGAAGGCTTCCTGCGCAGCCTCGTAGGCCTCGTCGGGCTGCAGCCAGCTGGTGTGCACCTTGGCCTCGCGCGCCGCCTTGCGCAGGTAGGCGACGAGGCGGTCGGCGTAGTCGGCCGGCGGGCGGCCCTCGGCATCGGCCTCCCAGGTGCCCAGCAGCGTCTGGTAGAGCAGGTACTCGTCGGCGGCCGAGGGCTCGGTGCCGTGCGCCGCGCGCAGTTGCCGGCGCAGCGGCGCCTGCAGTGCGCGCCAGCGGCGCAGCGCCAGGCGCCAGGTGGCCGGCATCTCCGACAGCACGTCGATGCGGGTGCGCACGTCCTCGGCGCGCTTGTTGTCGTGCGTCGAGGTGGCCAGCAGCGTGTGCGGCCAGCGTTCGGCGCGGTCGCGGCTGGCGGCATGAAAAGCCTCGCGCGTGAAGCCGAACACCGCCGGCTCACCGCCCACCTCGTTCAGCGCCACCAGCGGAAAGTGGCGGTAGAAGGCCGTGTCCTCCACGCCCTTGGCCGCCACCGGCGCACTGAACTGCTGGAAGCGCGCGGCGAAGCGGCGCACCAGCGCGCGCGCGGGCTCCGCGCTCCCGGCCTGGCCGAGCATCGCGCTGCGGATGAAGTCGAAGACCGAGGCGTCGGCCAGCTCGCTGCGTGCCTTCGCGGCGTCGACCGCCTCGTCGATGAAGCGCCGGTCCTGCGGGCTCGCGTCCTCGGTCACGTAGGTGCGGTACACGCTCATGCAGGCCACCACCTCGGCCAGCGCGCGCCGCAGGTTGTTGAGCGTGTGGTCGCGCGTGTGCCGGTCGGCCCGCGCGATGCGCAGCAGCATCGAGGCCAGCGCCGTCATGTCCGAGGCCAGGGCGTTGCTCGTGACCGCGCGCTTGCACTGCAGCACCACGTCTTCATATGGCGTGTCGATGCCGGTGAAGCTGCGCCAGATGCGCCCGAAGGCGGCCTCGGCCGTGGTGTCGATGAGGACGCCGTTGGCCACGTTGGCGAAGCGGTAGCCGGTGGTGCCGTGGATGGCCCAGGACTCGGGCACGTCCTCGTGGCCGGCGGCGATCTTCTCGGCCACGACGTACAGCGGCCGGTCGGGCCGGCCCTGCGCATCCGCGCCGGCGCGCGGGCGTCCGACTCGTCGCGCATAGCCGTCCTGCAGCCGCTCGAAGTATTCGGCCGGGTCGCGCATGCCGTCGGGGTGGTCGATGCGCAGGCCGTCGACCCAGCCGCGCGCGGCCAGGTCCAGCGCCAGGCCCTGCGTGGCCTCGAAGACCTCGGGCAGTTCCATGCGCAGCGCCGCCAGCTCGTTGACGTCGAAGAAGCGGCGGTAGTTGATCTCGTCGGAGGCCACGCGCCAGAAAGCCAGGCGGTAGTGCTGCGACTCCAGCAGCGCGTGCAGTGCATCGCGTGCGCGCGGCCGGTTCCAGGCCTCGAGCGCGGCGCGCAGCGCCGGCGCTGCGGCAGCCTGGCCGTCCAGCAGTTCCACCAGGCGCGCATGCGCCATCGCCTGCTCGCGAGCACGCACCTCGCGCGCCGCATCGCCGCGCGGCAGGTGGGCGAAGGCATGGCCGATGCTGGCGAATGCCGCCTGCACCTGCGCGTCGTCGACCAGCCCTTCGGCCCAGCGCAGCACCTCGGCATAGCTGGCCGGCGCGAGCGGGAAGCGGTGCTCGTGGTAGCGGATCGACAGCGCGCCGCGCGTCTCGTCCAGCGCCAGCCTCAACTCGCCGCGGTCGAGGATGGCGCCGTAGCTGTCGCCCAGCACCGGCAGCAGCACCTTGCCCGCCAGGTCGGCGTCCAGCGGCTGCCACTCGATGTCGAAGTAGCGGGCATAGGCCGAGTCCTCGCCGTTCTCGAGCACGTCGAGCCACCAGGGGTTGTCGGCGCCCAGCACGCCCATGTGGTTGGGCACGAGGTCCAGCAGCTGGCCCATGCCGTGGTCCTGCAGCGCCCGGGTGAAGCGCGCGAAGCCCTCGAAGCCGCCGAGCTCGGGATTGATCTCGTCGTGCGCCACCACGTCGTAGCCGTGCCGGCTGCCCGGCCGCGCGCGCTGAATGGGGGAGCAGTACACGTGGCTGATGCCCAGCCGCGCGAGGTACGGCAGCACGGCGATTGCGTCGTCGAAGGTGAATTCCTCGTGGAACTGCAGCCGGTAGGTGGCGCGCGGGATGCGCGTGTGCGCCGGCGCTCCCGCGGCATCCGCGGGCGCGGGCCGCTCCTGCGCCACCGCTGCGGCGACGGCGCTCACGCGGGCGTCGTCCGGCCACCGGTCGGCAGCCAGCGGCAGGCGGCGGCGCCAGTTGGGATGCGTGTCGAGCGTGCCCGGCATGTTGGCCTGCTCGCGCTCGCCCAGCAGGTCCTCGGCCTGCACCATCATCAGCCGGGCCGGCGTTTGCGCCAGGTAGCGGTGCACCGCCGCACAGGCGTCCGCATCCAGCGCACCCGAGCCGAGCGCACGCGCCACCGCCTCGGCGTCGAGCAGGCCGGCCTGCTGCAGCGCGAGCATGAGCTGCGCACGTTCGGCGGCGCGGTCGGCCAGTTGCTGAAGGGCGATCGCGTCGCGCGGGAACAGGCCCAGGCGGATGCGTTCCTGCAGGTCGGTCGAACTCCACCAGCCCTGCAGCGTGGCCAGGTCGTGGGTGCTCACCGCCGCGAGCGCCTCGCGCGGGTAGGCCTGCGGCGGCTTGAAGGCCGCGCCGTCGCGCTCGAAGTACAGCAGACGGTACGAGAGCAGGCCGTAGCGCTGCAGCAGGTGGCGCGTTTCGTCGGACACCGTGCCCAGGTCCTCGCCGATGACCATGCAGCGGTGGCGCTGGCTCTCCAGCGCGACGATCGCCAGCATCTCCTCGGCCGGGTAATGCACGTAGGCGCCCTCGGCGGGCGTCGCGCCCGGTGGCATGCAGAACAGGCGCGTGAGTCCCATCACATGGTCGATGCGCAGCGCACCCGCACCCCGCATGCCGGCGCGCAGCGTGTCGATGAAGAGCGCGTAGCCGGTCTCGCGCAGTGCCACGGGCTTGAGCGGCGGCAGGCCCCAGTCCTGGCCCAGCGGATTGAACTCGTCGGGCGGCGCGCCGACGCTGGCGCCCGTGGCCAGCACATCGCGCGCGCCCCAGGCGTCCGAGCCGTAGCGGTCGACCGACACCGCCTGGTCAAGGTACAGGCCGATCGCCAGGCCCTCCGCGCGGCAGCGCGCGGCGGCCGCCTGCAGCTGCACGTCGGCGACCCACTGCAGCCAGGCGAAGAAGTCCACCCTGGCGGCATGCTCGGCCGCGAAGGCACGCACCTGCGGCGTGTCGGGCGACTGGAAGCCCTCGGGCCAGACCGGCCAGCCCCAGGCCTCGGGGTCCAGCGCATGGAAATGCGTCTGCAGCGCATCGAAGAGCGCGTGCCGCTGCAGCGCCTCGCCGCGCGACGCGACGAAGGCGCGCAAGGCCTCGTGTTCGGCCTGCGCCGGATCGCCCGGCGCGGGCGTGGCGGCGGCGAAGTCGGCATGCACCAGGGCCAGCACCTCCAGCTTGGCCGCCGCCACGCCGCGCTGGTCGACCAGCGCCGCCTCCCGCAGCGCCGCGAGCCGCGCCTGGAATTCGGGCGACGCCACGCGCTGCTGCGCCGCCGGGCTGCGCCGGTAGCCCGGCGCCGCCTCGACGTCGATGTACAGCAGGTTCAGGTGCAGCCGCGACGACGGGCTGTAGGGGCTGTGCTTGCCGGGGTCGTGGGGGAACAGGGCGTGCAGCGGGTTCAGGCCGATCGCCTGCGCGCCCAGCCGCGCGGCAGGTGCTGCCAGAGCGGCGAGGTCACCGAAATCGCCGATGCCCCACTGCCGCGCCGAACGCAGGCCGTAGAGCTGCACCGCGATGCCCCAGTGGCGCGGCCCGGGCTCGCCGCCCTCGTCCTGGCCGGGCACGTAGCAGCGCGCGGGCGCAGCGATGACCAGCGACTCGTCCGGCCGGCCCTCGATGCGCAGCCGGTGGTAGCCCATGGGCAGGGCCTCGGTGATCGTGGCGATGCGCTCCGCGATCCATTGCCCGTCCACCTCGCGGCGCTCGCGCTCCTCCATGCCGTCGAGGGCCAGGCTGCCGCGCCGGACTTCGCCCTGCTCGTCGGTGAGCGACCAGTCGGCGCCCGAAGCGCCGGCGGCCAGGCGCAGCGGCACGCGCAGCGCCTCGCCGGCCTGCACGAGCTGCACGGGTGGCAGTGCGCGGCGCCATTGCGCGGCCTCGCGTGCCGCGAGTTCGGCTTCCCACGCCGGCGCGTCGTCGGGCGCATGGCTGCCGAATCCGAATTCGGCCAGCAGCGCCGCCAGCTGCGCGGGCGCGACTTCGACCCGCCGGCCCCACACGTCGTGGTAGTTCGTGGCGATGCCCGCCCGCAGGCAGGCGCGGTGCAGCGCTTCAAGCATGCGGGGCGTCCTCGAGGGCCACGCAGAGGGCGCCTGGTTCCAGGTGCAGGCCACCGGCCTGCACCCGGCAGGCGCGCTCGTAGATGACGCGGCCGGGCGGCGCCGCCGCATGCGCCGGCCCGGTGCCGAGGTTGAGCACCATCTGCAGGTGCACAAGCGAGCTGCCGCCGTCGAGCAGCCACTGCAGGTACAGCACCTGGCCGTCGACGTGCCAGAGGCCACTGCCCGGCCGCGAGGGCAGCCGTGGCGCGATCTCGCGCGCACGCACGGCGAGCACGGCGCGGGTGTCTTCCAGGGCGCGGGCGTGCATGCCGCCTTGCGCCTCTTCGGCATTCAGTCGCGAGGCCGCGAAAGTGGCCTCTGCATTGGGGTCGGGAATCTGCGCCAGCGCGGCTTCGTTCTCGAAGGCGGCGAAGCGGCCGAACTCCTCGCGCCGGCCGCGCGACACCGCCTCGGCCAGCTCCGGCCCGAAATCGCAGAAGTACAGGAAGGGCGAACTGGCCGCGAACTCCTCGCCCATGAACAGCATCGGCGCGTGCGGCGACAGCAGCACCGCGGCGCGTGCGCCCTGCACGCGCGCCGGGTCGGCCAGCGCGTCGATGCGGTCGCCGAAGGCCCGGTTGCCGACCTGGTCGTGCGTCTGCAGGAAGGAGACGAAGGCGCCGTGCGGCAGGCCCGACGGGTCTTCGCCGCGGGGCTCGCCGCTGCGGAAGGCCGAGGCCTGGCCGGTATAGAGAAAGCCCTGGGCCAGCGCGCGGCCGAACTGCTCGGTGGGCGCCTCGGCGAAGTCGAGGTAGTAGCCGTCGGTCTCGCCGGTGAGCAGCACGTGCGCCGCATGGTGCAGGTCGTCGTTCCACTGCGCGGTCGCGATCTCGGCGACTCCCTGCGCGTCGCGGCCCAGGAAGCGGGCCTGGTTGAGGTCGTTCTCCAGCACGACGTGCACCGCGCGGTCGCGGCCCGGGCCCTCGCGCAGCGCCCGGCAGATCGACGCGACGATGTGCTCGTCGGAGTCGTCGCGGATGGCGTGCACCGCGTCCAGCCGCAGGCCGTCGAGGTGGAACTCCTCGATCCAGTACAGCGCGTTCTGGATGAAGAAGGCGCGCACCGCCTCGCGGCCCTCGCCGTCGAAGTTGATGGCCGCGCCCCAGGGTGTCTTGTGGGCCGGGTTGAAGAAGGCGGGGCAGTAGGTGTGGAGGTAGTTGCCTTCGGGCCCGAAGTGGTTGTAGACCACGTCGAGCAACACCATGAGCCCCAGCGCGTGGGCCTCGTCGACGAAGGCACGCAGGTCGTCCGGCCGGCCGTAGGCGCTGTCGGGCGCGAAGAGCAGCACGCCGTCGTAGCCCCAGTTGCGCCGGCCGGGGAAGTCGGCCACGGGCATGAGTTCGACCGCGGTGATGCCCAGGGCCGCCAGTTCCGGCAGGCGCCGGCGTGCGGCATCGAAGCTGCCCTCGGGCGTGAAGGTGCCCACGTGCAGTTCGTAGATCACGGCTTCGGACCAGGGCCGGCCGCGCCAGGCCGTGTCCTTCCACGCGTAGGCGGCCGGGTCGACGACCTCGCTCGGGCCGTGCACGTCCTCGGGGTTGGCACGCGAGGCCGGGTCGGGCACGCGCAGCCCGTCCGGCAGCGCGAAGCGGTACAGCTCGCCGGGCAAGGCGTCGGGGACCTCGAGCTCGTACCAGCCGCCGCTGCGCGGCGCCATCGGCTGCGCCTCCCACCGGGCCTCGTCGGCAGCGCCGGGCAGGCGCCGCTCGAGGCGAACGCCGTCGAGCATGTCGATGCCCGGCGCCCAGAGCGAGAAGCGCACGCCGCCGCCGTCGAGCACGGTCGGACCGAATCGCATGGCAGCGCCATGGGTTTTCATTGGAGAACTTTCGAAAAGAACCGACAGGGTCAGATGGGCGGCGGCGGATCGCCGGGCCGCCGGGGGATCAGGGGTTCGCCACCCGAGCGGCGCGGCGCGGGGGACGGCAGCAACTCGTCCGCAGGCAGGGCGGCATCCACCGGCGCGGCAGCCGCCTCTTCGGCCAGGCTCTCGCCGGCACGCGCGACGCGATCCGCCGGCGACGGCGCGGGCGGCGGCGTGCCTTCACCCGGCACCCCGTCGCGCGGCAGCCATTCGTCGATGCGGCGCGCCGCCCAGTCCTTGCCGGCGAGGCCGAAGGCCAGCGCGACGGCGAACACGAAGCCCGCGAGGATCACGATGAAGCTCTCGCGCACGATGTCGCCGCCGACCTTGACCTGGTCCAGCGCGATCAGGATCACGAAGACCAGCACCGCGTACTGGGCCACCTTCGAGAAGAAGAAGGCGTCGCGCACCCCGACGTTGCGGCAGTAGGTCAGCACGGCGTCGCCCACGAAGCGCGCGAAGTACGAGCCGAAGGCCAGCACCAGCAGCGCGACGAAGATGTTGGGCACGAACCAGACCACCCGCCCCAGCAGGTCGGTTACATAGGTCAGTCCCAGCCCGTTGAAGGCGACGATCAGCGCCGCGAGGATCACGACCCAGTAGGCCAGCACCCCCACCACGCCGGTGGTGTCGATCTTCATGCCGCCCTGGCGCAGGAAGCCGTCCAGCCCGGCGCGCTCGGTGAGCACCGGGAAGTTGATTGCGCGCAGGGCCCGCGTGACGGCGAAGCGCACCACCTTGGCGATGAGCCAGCCGGCCACCACGATGAGCGCGGCGAACAGCAGGCGCGGAATGAACGCGCCGATCTGGAACAGCATCGCGCGCACGGGCTCCAGGTGAAAGCCGAAATCGTTCATTGCGGTCCTCCTTCGCGTGTTGCGGACGGCGCCGGCCCGGCCAGCGCCAGCAGGCCCTGCAGCGGCACCTGCACCCAGTCGATGCGGTTGTTCAGTTCATAGCGCAGCTCGTAGAGCGCCTTGTCGATCTCGAAGAGGCCCAGCAGCGCCTCGTCGATGGGCTCGCCGCCGGCCATCGCCAGGGTCTCCAGGTAACCGCCCAGGAAGGCGGCGCGCACCTGGTCTTCCCACTGCGACGCGGCCGCGCCGAGCTTCGCCAGGTCCTCGGCGTTCTGCGCCACGCGCCGCAACGCCGACCAGCGGGCATAGTTGAACGAGCGCAGCATGCCGGCCACGTCGCGCAGGGGCGAGCCCTTGGTGCGCCGCTCCTCGAAGGGCCGCGCGGGCTCGCCTTCGAAGTCGATGATGACGAAGTCGTTGCGCGCCACCAGCACCTGGCCGAGGTGGTAGTCGCCATGGAAGCGCGTCTTGCGCTGGTTCGGCGGCGCTTCGCCATCCAGGGTGGCGATGCGTGCGGCGAGGGCGGCCTCGCGCCCCAGCAGTTGCGCCGCATCGGCCTGCGCACCTTCGGCCAGGCTGGCGGTGCGCTCGCGCAGCAGCGCCAGCGTGCTGCGCACCGTGTCTTCGGTGCCGGCACGCAGGGCGCTGCGGTCCTCGGCCGACAGCGGTTCCGGCGCGAAGGCCGCGTCGTCCGCCGGCGCCTGCGCGAAGGCCAGGTGCATCTCGGCCGTGCGCTGGCCCAGCAGGCGCATCAGCGTCATGAAGGCGCCGTGGTCGGGCGGCGGCGCGTCCTCGGGGGCCACCTGGCGCTCGGCCAGCACGCGCTCGAGGTAGGCCAGGGTGTACTCCCAGGCATCTCCCTGGTTGGGCACGTAGGCCTGCAGCAGGCCCAGCGTGAGCACCTGCCCGTCGGCACCGTGGTATTCGATCGCGCCGGCCACCGGCACCGCGTTGGCGAAGCGCGCCACGTCGGTGAGGTAGCGGCCGATCTCGAGCTCGGGATTGAGGCCGTCGCGCACCTGGCGGTAGCACTTGAGGAAGAGCTGGTCGCCCAGCATCACCGCGGTGTTGCTGCTGGCGATGGTGGGGCGGCTGACCTCGAGTGCCTCGATGTCCTCGGGCGCGACGCGGCGCAGTTCTTCCGACGCGGTGAAGCGCACCTCGCCCTGCCCGGCCGGCAGCACCAGCCCCTGTGCCATCGCCACGGCCACGGCCTGGCAGAAGGCAGGGTCGAAGAGCGCATCGCCCATCACGCCGACCTGCGCCTGCTGGCGCACCTTGGCGACCACCGCGGCGGCGAAGGGGCCGATGCGCTCGTCGTCCAGGTCTTCCCACGCGATGGCCAGCGGCATGAAATAGCGCGCGCTCCCGCCCGCGCCACGCACGTCGAACAGCGGCAGCACCCATTGGCGCTCGCGGTGCGGCCAGACGGCGTGCTCCACCAGCGCGGCGCGCTCGATGGTGTCGGCCTTCGCGGCGTACCAGCGCTGGCCCTGCAGGTGGTGCGGCAGCACCTGCACCTCGAACTGCTCGCGCAGGCGCTCGGCCATGGCCATGCGCCAGGGCATGACCTTCTCGCGGAACAGGCTGTCCCAGCCGTCGAAGAGCACCAGCGTCGACAGGTCGCGCAGCGGCCGGCCCTCCTGGTGCCAGGTGGGCTGCGGCACGTCGGTCGCCAGCCGGAACCAGAAGAAGCCGTACGACGGCATCGTCAGCAGGTAGGGCAGCTCGCCGATGGGCGGGAAGGTGGTGCGCCCCAGCATCTCGACCGGCACGCGACCCTTGAAGGCGCCGAGTTCCAGCTCCACCGGCTGCGCGGCGCGCGAAAGGTTGAAGACGGTGAGGATGACGTCGTCGCCGTATTCGCTGAGGTAGGCCAGCACCTTGCGGTTGCCGGGCTTGAGGAAGGTCTTCTTCCCGCGGCCGAAGGCGCTGCTGGTCTTGCGCACGGCCAGCATGCGGCGCGTCCAGTGCAACAGCGAGCTGTTGTCGCGCATCTGGGCCTCGACATTGACGGCCTCGTAGCCGTACATCGCGTCCATGATGGGCTGCAGGTACAGGCGCTGCGGGTCGGCGCGCGAGAAGCCGGCATTGCGCTCGGGCGCCCACTGCATCGGCGTGCGCACGCCGTTGCGGTCGCCCACGAACACGTTGTCGCCCATGCCGATCTCGTCGCCGTAGTAGATGATGGGCGAGCCAGGCATGGACAGCAGCATGCCGTTCATGAGCTTGATCTTGTCCTTGTCGTTGTCCATCAGCGGCGCCAGGCGCCGGCGGATGCCGAGGTTGATGCGCGCGCGCAGGTCCGACGCATAGGTCGTGTACATGTAGTCGCGCTCGCGGCTCGTGACCATCTCGAGCGTGAGCTCGTCGTGGTTGCGCAGGAAGATCGCCCACTGGCAGCCCTCGGGGATGTCGGGGGTCTGCTGCATGATCTCGACGATCGGGTCGCGGTCTTCCTGGGCGATGGCCATGTACATCCGCGGCATGAGCGGGAAGTGGTAGGCCATGTGGCATTCGTCGCCGTCGCCGAAGTACTCGCGCACGTCCTCGGGCCACATGTTGGCCTCGGCCAGCAGGAAGCGGCCCTCGTACTCGGCGTCGATCGCGGCGCGGATCTTCTTGATGACCGCGTGCGTCTCGGGCAGGTTCTCGTTGCTGGTGCCGTCGCGCTCGACCAGGTAGGGAATGGCATCGAGCCGGAAGCCGTCCACGCCCATGTCGAGCCAGAAGCGCATGACGTCGAACACCGCCTCCAGCACCGCCGGGTTGTCGAAGTTGAGGTCGGGCTGGTGGCTGAAGAAGCGGTGCCAGAAGTACTGCTTGGCCACCGGGTCCCAGGTCCAGTTCGAGGTCTCGGTGTCGGTGAAGATGATCCGCGTGCCCTGGTAGATCTGGTCGGTGTCGCTCCACACGTAGAAGTCGCGCTCGGGCGATCCCGGCGGCGCCTTGCGCGCGGCCTGGAACCAGGGATGGCTGTCGGAGGTGTGGTTGATGACCAGCTCGGTGATCACGCGCAGCCCGCGCTTGTGGGCCTCGTCGAGCATCTCGCGGAAGTCGTCGAGCGTGCCGTACTGCGGATTGACGTCCTTGTACTCGGCGATGTCGTAGCCGTCGTCGCGCAGCGGCGAGGGGTAGAAGGGCATCAGCCAGATGGTGTTGACGCCGAGTTCCTTGACGTAGTCGAGCTTGGCGGTGACGCCCTTGAAGTCGCCGATGCCGTCGCCGTTGGTGTCGTAGAAGGCCTTGACGTTGAGCTGGTAGATGACCGCGTCGCGGTACCAGTTCGGATCCTGCGAGGTGTCGACCTCGGCGGTCTCGAGCGCCAGGCGCGGCACGGGTGCGTTCATGCGGCCTCCATTCCTTCGTCGTTCTTGTCGTTCACTGGAAGTAGTCGAAATCGCGTTCGCTGCGCACGCGGCGGCGCACCTGCATCACATGGGCCGGCGCCTGCCAGGGGTTGAGCTGGATGTAGTGGTGGTGGCCGCGCCAGCGGAAACGCTGGCCGCCCAGGCGGTCGTCCATCAGGAACCACTGGTCGTCCTCCACGCCGATGAGGGCGGGGTCGAGCATCAGCCAGCCGGACTGCGTGTTCCAGGGGTCGAGGTTGACCACCGTCACGACGATGTCCTGCCCGTCGGGGCTGGTCTTCATGTACGCCAGCAGCTGGTCGTTGTCGATGGACAGGAACCTCAGCCCGTCGTTGCGCTGCAGCGCCGGATGCGCATGGCGGATCGCGTTGACGTGGGCGATGAAGCCTTCCAGGCTGTCGGAGCGCTGGAGGTCCCAGTGGCGGATCTGGTACTTCTCGGAATCGAGGTATTCCTCGCTGCCCGGGTTGCGCGGCAGGTGTTCCTTGAGTTCGTAGGCCGGACCGTAGATGCCGTAGCTCGCGCTGAGGGTGGCCGCAAGCACCAGCCGCAGCCGGAACTGTGCATCCGAGCCGCTCTGGAGCGACTCGTGCAGGATGTCCGGTGTGTTGGGCCACACGTTGGGCCGGAAGTAGTCCAGCCCCGGCGCGGTGCTGAGCTCGGTAAAGTACTCCGTGAGCTCCTGCTTGTCGTTGCGCCACGTGAAGTAGGTGTACGACTGCGTGAAGCCCAGCTTGGCCAGCCGGTGCATCACCTTGGGCCGGGTGAAGGCCTCGGCCAGGAAGATCACCTCGGGGTGCTGGCGCTTGACCTCGGTGATCGCCCATTCCCAGAAGGGAAAGGCCTTGGTGTGCGGGTTGTCGACGCGGAACACGGCGACGCCCTGTTCTATCCAGTGGTCGAGCACGCTCTTGAGCTCTGCCCACATCGCGGGCCAGTCCTCGCTCTCGAAGTTGAAGGGGTAGATGTCCTGGTACTTCTTGGGCGGGTTCTCGGCGTACTGCACCGTGCCGTCGGGGCGCCACTTGAACCAGGCCGGGTGCTGCTTGACGTAGGGATGGTCGGGCGCGCACTGGTAGGCGATGTCCAGCGCCAGTTCCATGCCCTGCGCGCGCGCGGCCTTCACCAGGCGGCGGAAGTCTTCGTGCGTGCCCAGCGCCGGCAGGATGTCCTTGTGGCCGCCCTCTTCCGCACCGATGGCCCAGGGGCTGCCGACGTCGCCGGGCTCGGTCACGAGCGCGTTGTTGCGGCCCTTGCGCTGCAGCCGCCCGATGGGATGGATGGGCGGGAAGTACAGCACGTCGAAGCCCATCTTCGCGATGCGCGGCAGCTGCGCTTCGACGTCGCGCAGCGTGCCGTGCCGTCCCGGCTCCGGCGAGGCGGAGCGCGGGAACAGTTCGTACCAGGTGGAGAAGCGCGCGCGAAGCCGGTCGACCACCAGCGGGAAGCCTGGCGAGAGCGTGGTCGCGTGCTGGCGGTCGGGGTGGCGCTGCGCTACCTCGGCCAGCGCCGGATCGAGCGCGCGCGCCTTGAGCTCGACCGCATCGAGCGCACGGTCGGCGGCGCCGGCCTCGAGCGCGGCGGCCCACTCGCGCAGCAGCTTGGCGTCCTGCGCATGGGTCGTCCCGGCGCGGCCGGCGGCGGCCAGGATCTCGGCCGCGCCCACGCGCGCCGCGATGCGGATGTCCTCGGAGTCGACGCGGCGTTCCAGTTCGTGGTGCCAGGATTCGAAGGCGTCGACCCAGGCCGTCACGGTGTAGCGGTAGCGGCCCGGCGTGGGCGGCGTGAATTCCGCGTGCCATTCGTCGTTCCACTTGAGCTTCATCGGCACTTCTGCCGTGCGGGCCTCGCCCTCGCGCTGCCACTGCAGCATGACCCGCAGCACGTCGTGGCCCTCGGCAAAGCAGTGCGCCTCGACATGGAAGGGCTCGCCGGCCACGCACTTGGCGGCAAAGCGGCCGTTGTCCACGTTGGGAAGCACGGCATCGATCACGGCGCGCTGGCGGCCGTCGGACACGCCGATGGGGATCACGGAAGGCTGGGTCAGTTGCATGTCATCGGTCTCGTTGTGGGGCCGGCTCGGTGCACCGCGGCCTGGAGCATGAACGATGCCGGGTGCGATGCCAAGTGATTCAGGCCGGGCCTTTCAGGTACAGCGTCGACAGGGGCGGCAATGACAGCACGAGCGACTGCGGCCGGCCGTGCGAGGGCACCGGCGCCGTGTCGACGGCGCCCAGATTGCCCCAGCCGGAGCCGTCGAACTCGCGCGCGTCGCTGTTGACGAGTTCGGTCCAGCGGCCGGCGCGCGGCACGCCCAGGCGGTAGTTCTCGCGCGGCACGGGCGTGAAGTTGCTCACCACCAGCACCGGCGGTGCGCCGTCGCGGCCCTTGCGCACGAAGGCATAGACGCTGCGCTCCGCATCGTCGGCCTCGATCCATTCGAAGCCCTCGCCCGAGAAGTCGAGCTGGTGCAGGGCGGGCTCGCCGCGCAGGGCCTCGTTGAGCTGGCGCACGAGGCGCTGCGTGCCGCCGTGGCCGGGCAGGCCGGTGACCCACCACTCGAGCTCGCCGTCGTGCGTCCATTCGCGGCGCTGGCCGAACTCGCCGCCCATGAAGAGCAGTTTCTTGCCCGGGTGCGCCCACATGTAGCCGAGCATGGCGCGCAGGTTGGCGAACTGCTGCCAGTCGTCGCCCGGCATCTTGTTGACCAGCGAGCCCTTGCCGTGCACCACCTCGTCGTGCGAGAGCGGCAGCACGAAGTTCTCGCTGAAGGCGTAGACCAGCGAGAAGGTCATGCGGTGGTGGTGCCAGCGGCGATGCACCGGCTCTTCCTTGAGGTAGGCCAGCGTGTCGTGCATCCAGCCCATATTCCACTTCATGCCGAAGCCCAGGCCGCCCATCTCCGTGGGCCGAGAGACCATCGGCCAGGCCGTGGACTCCTCCGCCACGGTGAAGGTGTCGGGATGGTCGCGGTAGACGGCGCGGTTGAGCTCGCGCAGGAAGTGGACGGCCTCCAGGTTCTCGCGCCCGCCGTGCACGTTGGGGATCCACTGCCCCGGCCCGCGCGCATAGTCGAGGTAGAGCATCGAGGCCACCGCGTCCACGCGCAGGCCGTCGATGTGGAAATGCTCCAGCCAGTACATCGCCGACGACAGCAGGAAACTGCGCACCTCGTGCCGGCCGTAGTTGAAGATGGCCGAGTTCCACTCGGGGTGGAAGCCCTGGCGCGGGTCGGCGTGCTCGTACAGGTGCGTGCCGTCGAACTGCGCCAGGCCGTGTGCATCGGTCGGAAAGTGCGAGGGCACCCAGTCGAGGATGACGCCGATGTCCTGCCGGTGCAGGTGATCGACGAAGGCCATGAAGTCCTCGGGCGTGCCGTAGCGCGCCGTCGGTGCGAAGTAGCCGGTGGTCTGGTAGCCCCAGGAGCCGTAGAAGGGATGCTCGGTGACCGGCATCAGCTCCACGTGCGTGAAGCCCATGTCCTTCACGTACTCGGCCAGCTGCGTGGCGAGTTCGCGCCAGCCGAGGAACTCGCCGTCCTGGCGCCGCCACGAGCCGGGGTGCACCTCGTAGATGGCGACCGGCGCATCCAGCGCGTTGCGTGCGGCGCGGCCCACCATCCATTCGGCGTCGGTCCAGGCATGGGCGCCGCCCCAGATGCGCGAGGCGGTAGCCGGCGGCAGCTCGGACTGGAAGGCGAAGGGGTCGGCCTTCTCGAGCGTCTGCCCTTCCGGCCCGACGATGCGGTACTTGTAGGTCTGCCCCGGCTGCGCCTGGGCGACGGTGCCTTCCCAGATGCCGCTGCCGTCGTCGCGCACCTGCAAGGGGTCGGCGTCGCTCCAATAGTTCCAGTCGCCGATCACGTGCACCTGGCGCGCGTTCGGCGCCCAGACGGCGAAGTGCACGCCACCGCGCGGCTGCAGGTGGGCACCCAGCCGCTCGTGCAGGCGCGTGTGCGTGCCCTCGCGGAAGAGGTGCAGGTCGGCGGGCGAAAGGGGGGCGTGGGTGATGGGCATGGAGGGGCGGGAACTGAACCCGGTTATAGGCCGCAGCCGCTCTGCCACGCCGCGGGGTTCGGCTGAGGGTCCTGTCGGACGATGCCCCTGTTCGGCAGATCGTCACGTTCGTTACGAATTTGGCGCAAGCCCATGCGCGGCGAGGGCTGCGGGCCGATCGCACTTCGGCGCCCGGGGCCGATGCGCAGGCTCACGCGGCCACCAGCACGAGCATCGAGCGGGCCGTCACCGTGTACGAACTGCCGGCCTCGAAGCGCTCGCCCGGCTGGGGCGGCTCCTGCGCGGTGTCGATCTCCAGGCGCCACTGGGCGCCGTCGCTGGCGGGGGGCAGCACGAAGTCGATCGCGTCCTCCCAGCCGTTGAAGACCAGCAGCACGCTCTGGTCCGGGCCGCGGCGGGCGATCGCGGTGGCGCGCGCGTGCCCCTCGAGCAGCATGCCGAAGCAGCGCGTGCGCGGGTCGTCCCAATGCGGCTGCTCCATCTCGTTGCCGTCGCAGGCCAGCCAGGTCACGTCGCGCAGCTGCAGCTCCTCGTCGAAGGCGCCGGTGAGGAAGCGGTTGCGCCGCAGCACGGGCAGGTCGCGCCGCAGCTGCGTGAGCCGCTGCACGAAGGCGATCAGCGAACGGCCCGCGTCGTCGATGCCCTCCCAGTCGAACCAGGAGATCTCGTTGTCCTGGCAGTAGGCGTTGTTGTTGCCCTGCTGGGTGCGGCCGAACTCGTCGCCGCCCAGCAGCATGGGCGTGCCTTGCGCCAGCAGCAGCGTGGCCAGCAGGTTGCGCCGCTGGCGTGCGCGCAGCGTGTTCACCTCGGCGTCGTCGGTCGGTCCTTCGGCACCGCAGTTCCAGCTGCGGTTGTCCGAGTGGCCGTCGCGGTTGTCCTCGCCGTTGGCGTCGTTGTGCTTGTCGTTGTAGCTGGTCAGGTCGGCCAGCGTGAAGCCGTCGTGCGCGGTGATGAAGTTGACGCTGGCCCAGGGCCGCCGCCCGCGGCGGTTGAAGCGGTCGGCGCTGGCCGTCATGCAGTTGGCCAGGGCCGGCGCCGTGCCCTCGTCGCCCTTCCAGAAGGCGCGCACGGTGTCGCGGAAGCGGTCGTTCCACTCGGCCCAGCCCGGCGGGAAGCCGCCCACCTGGTAGCCGCCCGGGCCGCAGTCCCAGGGCTCGGCGATGAGCTTGACGCTGGAGAGCACCGGGTCCTGCCGGCAGCTGTCGAGGAAGCCGCCGCCTTCGTCGAAGCCGTAGGCTTCGCGCGCCAGGATGGTGGCGAGGTCGAAGCGGAAGCCGTCGACGTGCATCTCGGTCACCCAGTAGCGCAGGCTGTCGGTCACCATCTGCAGCACCCGCGGGTGGCTGAGGTTGAGCGTGTTGCCGGTGCCGGTGTCGTTGATGTAGTAGCGCGCGCCGGGGCCATCGTCGCCACCGGGCATCAGGCGGTAGTAGCTCGCGTTGTCGATGCCCTTGAAGGAAATCGTGGGGCCGAGCTCGTTGCCCTCGGGCGTGTGGTTGTAGACCACGTCGAGGATCAGCTCCAGCCCGTGCGCATGGATGCGGTCGACCATGCGCTTGAACTCGTCGATGCTGGGCTCGTGCAGGTAGCGCGGCTTGAGCGCGAAGAAGCCCAGCGTGTCGTAGCCCCAGTAGTTCTTCAGTCCCTTCTCTTCCAGGAAGGACTGCGACACGAAGCGCTGCACCGGCAGCAGCTCGATGCTGGTCACGCCCAGGTCGCGGATGTGGCGCAGCACCTCGTCGTTGGCGAAGCCGGCGAAGGTGCCGCGCAGATGCTCGGGCACCGCGGGGTGGCGCATGGTGTGGCCGCGCACGTGGGTCTCGTAGACGATGGTGCGGTCCCAGGGCACACGCGGCCCTTCGGGCTGCTCCCAGGCGAAGCGCGAATCGACCACCACGCACTTGGGCACCAGGTGGGCGCTGTCGCGTTCGTCGAAGCTCAAGTCGCCGTCCTCGTGGCCGACGGTGTAGCCGAACAGCTCCGGCCCCCACACCAGTTCGCCCATGTGCGCCTTGGCATAGGGATCGAGCAGCAACTTGTTGGGGTTGAAGCGGTGGCCGTTCTCCGGCTCGTACGGGCCGTGCACCCGCAGACCGTAGCGGGCGCCCGGCAGCAGGCCGGGCACATGCCCGTGCCACACCTCGTCGGTGTACTCGGGCAGCGTCACACGCCCGATTTCCTTTTCGCCGCCCTCGTCGTAGATGCAGACCTCGACGCGGGTGGCATGGGCGGAGAACACCGCGAAGTTCACCCCCGTGCCGGTGTAGGTGGCACCCAGGGGGTGGGGCTGGCCTTCTTCGACTTGCATGGGGTCGCTCGCTGTGTTCTGAGGTGTGATGCGATGAACTTAGAAGAATGCGGCGGTGCAGCATGTAGGACGAGGCTGCAAAGCGAGGGCGAGGCCGGCGCGTGGCCGCAGACGCCGAGGTGTCAGGGCACCCGACACGGCCCATGCAGAATGCGCCCGCCGCGCCTCGGCGGCCCGCCAGGAAACCGCTCCATGCCCACCCCCGATCCTTCGCCGCCGCCCGTGGTCATCCGCGCGTCGGCCACCGTGCTGATGGTGCGCGACGGCCCCGCGGGGCTGGAAGTCTTCATGGTGCAGCGGCATGCGGGTTCCGACGTGCACGGCGGCTCGTACGTCTTCCCGGGCGGCAAGGTCGACGCGGCCGACGGCGCGCCGGCGCTGCGCGAACGGGTCGACCTGCCTTCCTCGCAACTGCGCGAGCGCCTGCACGAGCCGCAGCTGGACGCGGAGGCCGCCCTGGCCCTGCACGTGGCCGCGGCACGCGAGGCCTTCGAGGAATGCGGGGTGCTCTTCGCGCGCGGCGACGGGCCCGCGCGGCCACCGATGCGCGCGGAGCAGCCCTTCGCGGAGGCCCTGGCGGCCGCCGGCCTGCGCGTCGCGGCCTCGGCGCTGCATCCGTTCTCGCGCTGGATCACACCGCTGAACTCGGTGTCCTCGCCCGGCAAGCGTTTCGACACCCGCTTCTTCGTCGCCGCCCTTCCGGACGGCCAGGAGGCGATGCACGACAACCACGAGGCGGTGCACAGCGTGTGGCTGCGCCCGTACGACGCCCTGCAGCGCTACTGGGACGGCGAGATCGCCCTGCTACCGCCGCAGATCATGAGCCTCGCACAACTCGGCCGCGCGGCCGACGTGACCAGCCTGCTCGCCGAGACGGCGTCCCGGCCGCCCCACACGGTGCGCCCCCATGTCTGCCAGGTCGATGGCGTGACGACCATGGCCTACCCCGGCGACCCGCTGCACGCCGAGCGCGAGCGGGTCATGCCCGGGCCGCTGCGCCTGCTGGTGCGCGGGCGGCGCTTCGAACCGGTGGACGGCTTCGGCGGCTTCCGCCGCTAGGGCGTGCCGCCGCGGGCGGCATTTGCTATGCCCGGCATAGGATGTTTTTAATCGCCTTGTCGCCCGGCGTCGCCCAGAATCCGGGCTCCCTTCCTCACGACCTGGAGCCAGGAGCCGCCCATGAGCAGCGACAAGACCGAAGCCAAATGCCCCTTCCACCAGACCGCCGGCGGCGGCACCACCAACCGCGACTGGTGGCCCAAGCAGCTGCGGCTGGACCTGCTGAGCCAGCACTCGGCCAAGTCCGACCCGATGGGCGCCGACTTCGACTACGCCGAGGAATTCAGGAAGCTCGACTACGCCGCGCTGAAAAAGGACCTCGCCGCCCTGATGACCGACTCGCAGGACTGGTGGCCGGCCGACTTCGGCCACTACGGCGGCCTGTTCATCCGCATGGCCTGGCACAGCGCCGGCACCTACCGCATCGGTGACGGCCGCGGCGGCGCGGGGCGCGGGCAGCAGCGCTTCGCGCCCCTGAACAGCTGGCCCGACAACGTGAGCCTGGACAAGGCGCGCCGACTGCTGTGGCCGATCAAGCAGAAGTACGGCCGCCGCATCTCCTGGGCCGACCTGATGGTGCTGACCGGCAACGTCGCGCTCGAGACCATGGGCTTCAAGACCTTCGGCTTCGCCGGCGGCCGGCCCGACACCTGGGAACCCGACCAGGACGTGTACTGGGGCCGCGAGACGAAATGGCTGGGCGGCGACGTCCGCTATTCGCAGGGCTCGCCCGGCGCACCCGACCAGCACGGCGTGCTGGTCAAGGACGACGACAGCCAGGTGCCGCACACCCGCGACCTGGAGAACCCGCTGGCCGCCGTGCAGATGGGCCTGATCTACGTCAACCCCGAGGGCCCGGACGGCAAGCCCGACCCGGTGGCCGCCGCCAAGGACATCCGCGACACCTTCGGCCGCATGGCGATGAACGACGAGGAGACCGTGGCCCTGATCGCCGGCGGCCACACCTTCGGCAAGACGCACGGCGCCGCATCGGCCGACAACGTCGGCCCCGAGCCCGAGGCCGGCGAGCTGGCGCAGCAGGGCTTCGGCTGGCACAACAAGCACGGCAGCGGCGTGGGCGCCGACGCCATCACCAGCGGCCTGGAAGTGACCTGGACCACCACGCCCACCCGCTGGAGCAACAACTTCTTCGAGAACCTGTTCGGCTTCGAGTGGGAACTCACCAAGAGCCCGGCCGGCGCGCACCAGTGGGTGGCCAAGAACGCGCAGCCCACCATCCCGCATGCCTTCGACGCGACGAAGAAGCAGCTGCCGACGATGCTCACGACCGACCTGTCGCTGCGCTTCGACCCGGCCTACGAGAAGATCTCGCGCCGCTTCCTCGCCCACCCCGACCAGTTCGCCGACGCCTTCGCGCGTGCCTGGTTCAAGCTGACGCACCGCGACATGGGCCCGCGCGCCCGCTACCTGGGCCCCGAGGTGCCGGCCGAGGAACTGATCTGGCAGGACCCGCTGCCGGCCGTCGACCACCCCCTGGTGACCGACGCCGACGTGGCCGCGCTCAAGGCGCAGGTGCTGGCCTCCGGCCTCACGGTGGCGGAACTGGTGTCGACCGCCTGGGCCTCGGCCTCGACCTTCCGCGGCTCGGACAAGCGCGGCGGTGCCAACGGCGCACGCATCCGCCTCGCGCCGCAGAAGGACTGGGCCGTGAACCGGCCGCAGCAGCTGGCGCGCGTGCTGCAGGTGCTCGAAGGCATCCGCACCGGCTTCAGCCAGGGCGGCAAGGCGATCTCGCTGGCCGACCTGATCGTGCTGGCCGGCAGCGCGGCCGTCGAGAAGGCCGCTGCCGACGCCGGCCACGCGGTCACGGTGCCCTTCGCGCCCGGCCGCGCCGACGCCTCGCAGGAACAGACCGACGTCGCCTCCTTCGCGCCGCTGGAACCGGTGGCCGACGGCTTTCGCAACTACCTCAAGGGCCGCTACGTGGTGCCAGCCGAGGCGCTGCTGGTCGACAAGGCGCAGCTGCTCACGCTCACGGCGCCCGAGATGACGGTGCTCGTCGGCGGCCTGCGCGTGCTGGGTGCCAATGCCGACGGGGGCGCGCACGGCGTGTTCACCGCCCGCCCCGGCCAGCTCAGCAACGACTTCTTCGTGAACCTGCTGGACATGGGCACCGAATGGAAGCCCAGTGCCACGGACGACGGGCTGTTCGAGGGCCGCGACCGCAAGACCGGTGCCGCGAAGTGGACCGGCACCCGCGTGGACTTGGTGTTCGGCTCCAACGCCGTGCTGCGCGCGCTGGCCGAGGTGTACGGCAGCGCCGATGGCCAGGAGAAGTTCGTGAAGGACTTCGTGGCCGCCTGGACCAAGGTGATGAACCTGGACCGCTTCGACCTCGCCTGAGCTCGGCGCGGTACCGCGGAAACGAAGCCGGTGGCCGCAAGGCCATCGGCTTTCTTGTGGCCTGCCGTGCGGCCGCCGATCAGCGCGGCAGCACGCCGATCGCCACGAAAAGCAGCATGCCCACGGCGATCACGCCGAAGCACACCCCGCCGCCGAGCGCGACCAGCGCGAGGTACTCCTCGTCGTAGCGGCCGAGCCAGCCTCTCCATCCGCCGGTGCGGGGCTCCGGCACCATTGCGTGTTCCAACATTGCGCACTCCTGCTGACAACCCGCTCCCTGACGCCCGGCAGTTTAGGACGGCAATGGCGGCACGGCCATGTCATGGCGCAAAGGCTCCCATCGAAGGCGTAGGGCACTTCGCCCCCCGCACCCGGCGCCCGGCCCAAAGAAAAAGGCCCCGGAAAGGGGCCTTCGATGCGTCTCGGCGGTGGCCGATTACTTCTTGGCGGCCTTCTTGGCCGGCGCCTTCTTGGCGGCCGGCTTGGCAGCGGCCTTGTCGGCCTTGCGCTTGGCAGCCTTGGGGTCGACGGCGGCCTTGAAGGCAGCGCCGGCGACGAACTTCGGCACCTTCTGCGCGGCGATCTTGATCTTCTCGCCAGCCTGGGGGTTGAAGCCCGTGCGCGCGGCACGCGACACCTGCTTGAAGGTGCCGAAGCCGACCAGCGACACGCTGTCGCCCTTCTTCACGGCACCGACGATGGTGCTCGTCACGGTTTCCAGGATGCGGCCCGCTTCGGCCTTGGACACGCCGTGGGCGGCGACGATCTTCTCGATGAACTCAACGCGATTCAAAACTGCTCCTTGGATGCAAGAACGCCCGCAGGCGGGACGCTGCAGGCGGGCCGCAAGTGTAGTCGTGCCTCGCGGGCCCAGATCGTCCGCAACACTTCGGCGGGCGCGGCACGACCGAAGCGATGCGGCGCGCCGGCATCGTGCATGTCCGCGCCCCGGCCCCGGCCGGCGCACGCGGCCACCGGAACCCGTGCTGGCAGGCCGGGTCTAGAGGCCGGCCACGATCCGCATGTCGCGGTCGGCGCCGTCACCGAGCGCGGCCAGCGCCGCCTGGTAGGCCGGGCTGTCATGGGCCGCCACGGCCTGTTCCACGGACTCGAACTCGAGCACGACGGTGCGCTGCATCAATCCCGATTCGTAGACGGTCGAGGGCTCTCCACGTGCCAGGAAGCGGCCTCCTGCGGCTGTGAGCGCGGGGCCGGCGAGCTTGGCGTAGGCCGCCACCTTCTCCGGGTTCTTCATCTCGCGGTAGGTCGTGACCCAGTAGGCCTTGGGCATGGTGGTGTCTCCTTACATGCTGGCTTCGAGCATCGCTTCGTAATCCGATTCGGATGCGACGCGCGGATTGGTGCGGTGGCTGTGGTCCTTCAGGGCGCCGCGGACGATCGCGGGGAACATCGCGCGCGTCACGCCCAGCTGGGCCAGGCCGGTCGGCAAGCCGAGCCGCCCGGTCATGGCGCGCACGGACGGGCCCACCTCCGCCCCGCTGCCCAGGCCCATGGCCTGGGCCATGCGGTCGAGCTTGTCCTGCTCGCGCACCGAGGCGGCCGCCTCGTTGAACGCGATCACCGCCGGCAGGAAGATCGCGTTCAGCGTGCCGTGGTGCAGCCGCGGATCGACGCCACCGAGCGAATGGCTCAGGCTGTGCACGCAACCCAGCCCCTTCTGGAATGCCAGCGCGCCCTGCATCGACGCGCTCATCATGTTCAGGCGCGCGTCGCGGTCCTCGCCCTGGCGTGTCGCGCGCTCGATGTGGCGCCACGCGCGCCGCAGCCCGTCGAGCGCGATGCCGTCCGCAGGCGGATTGAAGGCCGGCGACAGGAAGGTCTCGATGCAATGCGCGATCGCATCCATGCCCGTGGCGGCCGTCAACGCCGGCGGCAGGCCCAGCGTCAGTGCCGGGTCGCAGATCGCGACCCGCGGCACCACGAAGGGCGAGATCACGCCCACCTTGCGGCCGTCGTCGAGGATGAGGATCGCGCCCCGGCCCACCTCGCTGCCGGTGCCGGCCGTCGTCGGCACGGCGATGACCGGGGCCGTGCGGGAGGTGATGCGCTCGGCCCCGCCTTCGATCACGGCAAAACTCTGCAGCGGGCCCTCGTGGGTCGCGCAGACCGCCACGCCCTTGGCGAGATCGATGGACGAACCGCCGCCCACGGCGACCACGCCGTCGCATCCGCCCTCCGCGTACACGGCCACCGCCGCGCGCACGGCCCCCTCGTTGGGGTTCGGCGGCGTGCCGTCGTAGAGGGCCACGGGGCCGGTCTTCCCGAGTGAAGCCAGGATCGTGTCGATGATGCCCGCGGCCTTCACGCCGCGGTCGGTCACGACCAGCGGACGACGGATGCCGATCCGCTCGCACTCCTGCCCGAGCAGGCCGATGGCGCCGAAATCGAACTGGATCTGGGTGATGTAGTTGATGAGGGCCATGGCGTCCGCTTGAAATGAGCCGCGGTTATAGCACCGGTCGACCGGGATCGCTACCGACGGCCGCGTCCGCCCCCGCGACGCGCGGTGGGTGAAGTGCGCCGGACGCCCGCTCCGACGCTCAGGGCCGGCGATGGACCAGTTCGTCGATCAGCAGCTGCGCGGCAGGCTGAACCGGCCCGCCCTTGCGGGTGACGAGCTCATAGGGTTCACTGCGCGAGGCCAGGGTCACGGGCAGGATGCAGGACATCTGCTGGCGCGCGAAGAACTGTGCGACTTCGATCGACACCAGGGCCACGAAGGAGGGATTGGCCTGCAGCAGCGCCAGCGTCGCGAAGGCGGAGGTCGTCTCGAGCAGGTGCTGCGGAAAGCGGATCCCGCAGTCGCGGAACTCGCCTTCGAGCAACAAGCGCATCGGCATGTTCGCGCGATACACGACCCACCGGTAGGCTGCGAGCTGGTTGAGGGTGAGCTTCTTCGCGCGCCGCAGGGGATGGGCCACGTTGGCGATCACCGCGAGCGTTTCGTCCTGCAGCTTCACGCTTTCGTAAGCGTGCGGCGCCTGGCTGATGGTGGTGCGGCAGATCGCCAGGTCGAGCCGGCCGGCGTCGAGTCGGGCCAGCAGCTCCGCGCTCGTGTCCTCGACGATCTCGACGGACAGGTCCGCCTGCCGCGCGACGAGCGCGGAGATGGCATCGGTGAGCAGCGGCACCGCGCCCATGATGACGCCGGCCGCCACCCGCCCGCCCTGGCCGCGCATGATGCCGACGATCTCGTCGCGCAAGTGGGCGAGGTCCGTCTGGATCAGGCGGGCGTAACGGATCACGCAGTGGCCCACCGCATTGGGCTCCAGGCCCCGGTTGGTGCGGACGAACAGCGGCGAGCCGAAGGTCGTCTCGATCTCCTGCAAGGCCTTGCTCGCCCCCGGTTGCGTCAACGCCACCTGCTGCGAGGCCTTCAGAAGCGAGCCGTGCTCGGCCAGCGCCACCAGCAGCCGCAGCTGCTTCAGGTGGAGCCTGGAAATGATCGACTGGAGGGGTGGCGTCATGTCTGGATTGAGTAAATCTTATACCGACATCACATCTTCTCAATTGCCAGCGGCGCAAATGCTGCAACACTGCAACACCCCGACCGAGCAGCGCGCGGTCGCGACCCCGAGGCCCGGACGACCCGTCCGGGCCTGCGTCGATCCAGAAAAAGAACACCGTAGGAGACGAGAGAATCCGTGGAAAGGTTCACTGGCCACCCTGGGTCCGGCAGCGACCCCTCGACGCGATCCCGCAGCGGCATTCTGGTCGTTACCGATGGCGCGGACGGCGCGCTCGAAGGCAGACTCGCCAGCCATGCCGCCACTGCCCGCGCCACCGTTGAGGGCGATGCCCTGCAGCAGATCCTGGGACTGCTGCGGCTTGGGCCTTCTCGCCGTGCAGCCCGCGGGACGGGTCGGCCGGACGCCTTGCGCGGCAAGGAAGAACTGATGCGGCACCGGCTCCTGTCGGCCCTCTGGTTCTGCGCGCCCTTTGCCGTCCTGCTGCTGCTGTGGGCCTTTCTGGTGCCGTACTTCGAGGTCAATCCACGCCTCTTCCCGCCGCTGGCGTCGGTGGTCCAGGCCGGGCTCGAGGGCATCAGGGATGGCACCTTGATCCGGCACATCGGCGCAAGCCTTCTGCGCGTCACCGTCGGCACGGCGCTCGCGCTGGTGTTCGCCATCCCGCTGGGCATCGCCATGGGCGTCAGCTCCGCGGTCTCCGGCTTCCTCACGCCACCGCTGCGGTTCTTTTCGGTGCTGGCGGGCATCGCGTGGATCCCGCTCGCGTCGCTGTGGTTCGGCTACGGCTTCGGCGCCATCACCTTCGTGATCTTCAACGCCGTGTTCTTCATCGTCACCTACAACACGCTGCTCGGCGTCTCGACCATTCCCATGCACGTGCGCAACGCGGCCGCCTCGCTGGGCGCCGGCCGCTGGGCGATGCTGACCGAGGTCCTGCTGCCGGGCGCGCTTCCCAACATCGTCACCGGCATCCGCACCGGGCTGGGCTTCGCCTGGCGCGGGCTGATCGCTGCCGAGATGATCGCCACCAACGTCGGCCTGGGCTACATGCTGTTCGTGGCGCGCGATTTCTACAAGACCGAAGTGATCGTGCTCGGCATGGTCGTCATCGGGGTGCTGTGGCTGCTGCTCGACCGGCTGGTGCTGGCGCCGATCGAGCGCGCCACCAGCGAGCGCTGGGGCCTGGTGCAGCGGGCATGAAGACATTCCTCCTCAAGACCTGGAGCCACTACCTGCGCCTGACGACGCAGTGGCCGTCGATCGGCACCCTCGTCCCTTTCATTCCGTTGGTCGTGGGGTGGTGGGTCGTCACCCGGCTGCAGCTGTTTCCGAGCGCATTCCTGCCGGGGCCGGCGGAGGTGCTGCGCTCGTTCGGCACGCTCGTCTACACCGGGGTGCTGCCGGAGTACCTGCAGGACAGCATCGTGCGCCTGGCCATCGGGTCCTTCTGGGGCATCGTGCTGGGCATCCCGCTCGGCATCCTGGTGGGCCTCAGCCAGCGCGCGCACAAGGCGCTGTGGCCGCTGCTGATGTTCTTCCAGGCCATCGGCGACATCGCGTGGCTGCCGATCCTGGTGATCTGGTTCGGCTACGGGCTGACGACCATGACCGTCGTCATCGTCTACACGGTGATCTTCCCGGTCATCCTGAACACGGTGCTGGGCGTGCGCTCCATCCCGATCAACATGCATCGCGCCGCCCTGAGCCTGGGCGCGTCGCGCCTGCGCATGCTCTGGGAAGTGGTGCTGCCCGGGGCGCTGCCGAACATCATGACCGGCCTGCGCAACGGCCTGGGCTACGGATGGCGCGCCCTCATCGCCACCGAGATCATCGTGGGCACCAGCGGCATCGGCTTTCTCATGTTCGATGCACGCCGCGCAGGCTCGGTCGTGGAGATCCTGCTGGGCATGATCATTCTGGGGATCCTCTGGTACATCGTTGACAGCTGGATCCTGGCGCCGATCGAGCGCGCCACCGGACAGCGCTGGGGATTGGTGACGAAGTGAAAAGCCTGGCCATACGCAATCTCTCGAAGACCTACTTCGACGTCCATGCGGGCGCGAACGTGACCGCGGTGCGCGACCTGTCGCTGGAGATTCCGGCGGGCGAGTTCGTGTCCATCGTCGGCCCCTCGGGCTGCGGCAAGACGACGCTGCTCAACATGATCGCGGGCTTTCTTCCCCACACCGAAGGGGAGATCCTGGTCGGTGGCCAGCCGGTGAAGGGGCCGGGCCCCGACCGCGGCGTGGTGTTCCAGTCCTGGGCGCTCTTTCCCTGGCGCACCGTGCTCGACAACGTCGCCTTCGGCCCCAAGATGCGCGGCGTGCGCCGGGCCGAGCGCGAGAAGATCGCGCACGACTACCTGGCGCTCGCCAAGCTGTCCCATGCCGCGACCCGCTATCCCAACGAGCTGTCGGGCGGCATGCAGCAGCGCGTGGGCGTGGTGCGTGCGCTGGCGAACGAACCCGACGTGCTGCTCATGGACGAGCCCTTCGCCAGCGTCGATGCACAGACGCGCATGACCTTGCAGGAAGAGCTGACCCGGATCTGGGAGCAGAAGCGACCCACGGTCATCTTCATTACCCACGACGTGGCGGAAGCCGTCTTCCTGGGCAACCGCGTCATCGCCCTTTCCAAGGGGCGGGTGCTGGAGGAGATCGACGTCGACCTGCCGCGGCCCCGGGTGTGGGACGAACTCAACGAGAACGATCGCTTCAAGGCCCTGAGCGCACGCGTTCTGCAACTCGTACGGTCGGCCTGAGCCATGCTGCGTGACGCCCTCCATTCGCGCAAGTTCCACATCCTGCTGGCGATCGCGGGCTTCTACGTCGCATGGCAGGTCTGGCTGACGCTCGCCGCACCGAACAAGCTCGCGGACCTCGCGGGCAGTTCGGACAAGGTGAATGTCCTGGTCACGCTGGCGTTTCCGCCGGAGCGCTTCCACTTCCAGCGTTTCCAGGCCTACGGCCGGGTCTCGGGCACGGACCAGAACGCCGTCGAGGTTCGCGGGGTGAAACGGGTGGATCTGAGGACCGTCGCCCGCCCCTACTGGGTGAAACGTGTCGAGCCACTACAACCATGAGGAGACCATGATGAGACGCATCGCGCTACTGCTCTGTTCGCTGTTGTTCCTGCCCTTGCTGGCGTCCGCCCAGCCGACGGACCTCGTCAAGGTGCGGGTCGGCATGGTGGCCGCCGTCGACATGCTGGCGTTGCCCATCGCCGTCGAGCGTGGCTTCTTCGAGAAATACGGGCTCGACGTGACGATCGCGCGCCCGTACGCCACCGGCGTGGATGCGCTCAACGCCCTGCAGGCCGGCGAGACCGACATGGTCCAGGCGGGCGTTCCGGCCATCGGCGCCATCCTGCGCGGCATGGACCTGGTGTTCCTGGGCAACTTCAGCGGCAACGCCACCAAGCTCGGTTCCGATGCCACGCTCGCCCTCATTGCGAACAGCGGTGCGGGCATCGTCAAGGGTGACCTGAAGAGCCTCAAGGGCAAGAAGATCGCGACCTCGTTCGGCACGATCAACCATCTCTATGTGCTCGGCCTGCTGGAGAAGGCCGGCCTGACGCCGGCCGAAGTGACCCTGGTCAACACCCCGCCGCCGGAGATGACCGTGGCCTTGCTGGCCAAGGGCGTGGACGCATTCGCGGCCTGGGACCCGGCGCCGGTCATCGCCATGAAGGAGGTGCCCGGCGCGATCGAGGTGATCCGCGGCGGCGACGTGATCTCGTACCTCGGCTTCAACATCGCCATGCGGCCCTGGGTGGAGAAGAACGGGGCGACGATCGAGAAATTCCTGGCGGGCGTGTCCGAGGCCGACCAGTGGATGCGCAAGAACCCGAAGCAGGCCGCCGCCATCGGCACGCGCTGGATCCCGGGCCTGAAGATGGACGTCGCGGAGATCGCGATGCAGAACAACGTGCAGCAGCTGGACCGCCGCATTTCCGCATACAACTACCGTGCGCTGTGGAAGGCGCAGGACACGCTGCAGCGGCTGGGCGTGATCAAGACCGTGTTCGACGTGAACAAGCACATCGAGCCCAAGTACATCCTCAACGTGGTGCAACGCTACCCCGCGCTCTTCTCCGACCTGCAGCCCATTCCTGCGGAAGTGGCGATCAAGCCGGGCTACGTGTTCAAGCCCTGATCCGACCCGAGTGGCCACCGGCGCCCCGGGCAGCGCCTTGCCCGGGCCGCGCCGCTGGCACCTTTTGCTGAAAGGCAGTCATGGCTGCGAAACGAGTCGCGATCGTCACGGGCGCCGGCAGCGGCATCGGCAAGGCCGCGTCGCTCGCGCTGCTGAAAGACGGCTACCACGTCGGCCTGGTGGGGCGGCGCAAGGACATGCTGGAGAAGACCGCGGTCGAATCCGCCGCCGGGGACCGTGCGCTGGTGCTGGCGGCCGACATCACCCGGGACGCCGATGTCGAGAGGGTCTTCTCCGAGGTGAAGGACCGGTTCGGCCGGCTCGACGTGCTGTTCAACAACGCCGGCATGGGCGCGCCCGCAATGCCGATGGAAGACCTGCCGATCGAGAAGTTCCGCGAGGTGGTGAACATCAACCTGGTGGCGATGTTCATGTGCGCCCAGCATGCCATCCGCCTCATGAAGGCGCAGGACCCGAAGGGGGGCCGCATCATCAACAACGGATCGCTCTCGGCGCACGCGCCGCGGCCGATGTCGGTGGCCTACACCGCCACCAAGCACGCCGTGACCGGCCTGACCAAGAGCATCTCGCTCGACGGCCGCAAGGACGACATCACGGCCAGCCAGATCGACATCGGCAACGCGCGGACCGAGCTGGCCGCAGGCATGACGAACGGCGAGCCGATGATGAACGTGCAGCACGCCGCCGACGCCGTCCTGCACGTGGCCAACCTGCCCCTGGATGTGAACGTGCAGTTCATGAGCATCATGGCCACCAAGATGCCCTTCGTCGGCCGCGGCTAGCGCGTCTCACCCGGGACCGGCGCTGTGGCCACGTGATCAGGGGGCTGCCGCGGCGGGCAGTGGGTCGGCAGGCCCCCGCGAGTAACAGAGGCCTTCCTGTCGAACAACGCCCGCGAAGGCGGGGTCAGAAGGGAATGTCGTCGTCCATGTCGTCGAAACCGGTCGACGAACGCTGCGGGGCCGGTGCGGGTGCGCGCGGTGCGGGGGCCCGCGGTGCCGCGGCCGGGGCGCGCGAATAGCCGCCGCCACCGCCGCCGTAGCCACCACCGCCGCCGCCGTACCCGTCGTCGTCGCCGCCGCCGGCGGGCGCGCCCTGGCCCTGACGGCTGCCGAGCATCTGCATCTGGTCGACGCGGATGTCGGTGGCGTACTTCTCGACGCCGTCCTTGTCCTGGTACTTGCGGGTGCGGATCTGGCCCTCGACGTAGATCTGCGAGCCCTTGCGCAGGTACTGCGCGGCGATCTCGGCCAGGCGGCCGTTGAACACGAGGCGGTGCCACTCGGTGGCTTCGCGCATCTCGCCGGACTGCTTGTCCTTCCACTTGTCGGTGGTCGCCAGGGTCACGTTGCAGACCTGGTCGCCGCTGGGAAAGGTGCGGGTTTCGGGATCGCGGCCGAGGTTGCCGACGAGGATGACTTTGTTGACGGATGCCATGTGCGCTGCCCCTGATGAATGAGAAGAGAGGAAGGAATCGGAAGACGAACCGGTGATTGTGCCCGATGCGCCCGCCGCCGCCGGTCGCGCCGCGGGCCGACACCGGCCGGGTGTGCAGCCCTGCACAATCGACCTTCGCCGATGAACCACGAACCGGATTTCTTCGAGAACCTGCGCAGCGAGCTGTCCAGCTGGCGCCTGTGGCTGGACCGCACGATCGTGCTGGGCTATGCCATCTTCGCCGGCCTCTTCGTGGTCGGCTTCACGGTGGCGGCGGACTGGGCCTTCGGCCTCTTCCGGGCCCTCCACGGCAGCCACGCCTGGCTCGTCCTGCTGTGGACGCCCGCGCTGACGGCCGGCATCGTGTGGGTGACGCGCCGCTGGTTCCCCGGCGCGGCCGGTTCCGGCATTCCGCAGATCAAGGCCGCGCTCGACCCGGCCCTGCCGCCCGAGCGGCGTGGGCGCTTCGCCTCGCTGCGCCTCACGCTCGCCAAGGTGGGGCTCGGCGTGGCGGGCTTCGCCGGCGGCCTGTCGATCGGGCGCGAGGGGCCCTCGGTGCAGGTGGCGGCGGGCGTGATGCAGCACGCCAAACGCTGGCTGTCGCCCAATTCGACGGTCGACACCCGCGCGCTGCTGATCGCCGGCGGCGCGGCGGGCATCGCGGCGGCCTTCAATGCGCCCCTGGCCGGCGTGGTCTTCGCCATCGAGGAGCTGGCGGGCCGGCTGGAGGCGCGTGCCAGCGGGGTGATCATCACCGCCATCGTGCTGGCCGGCCTGGTCGCCGTGTCGGCCTTCGGCAACCTCAGCTACTTTGGCGTCATCAAGGTGCCGCGGCTGGGCTGGGACATCCTGGCGCCAGGCCTGCTCGTCGCGCTGCTGGCGGGCGTGGCCGGCGGCCTGTTCGCGCGGCTGATGATCGCCTCGCTCACCGGCGCGCCCCAGCGGCTCAACCGCTGGCGCGCACGCTGGCCGGTGCGCTTCGCGGCCGCGGGCGGCCTGCTCATCGCGGCGATCGGGCTGGTCACCGGCGGCGTGACCTTCGGCGCCGGGTCGGAGGCCGTCAAGCAGATGCTGGCCGGCCACGACGAGCTCACGCCGCTCTACACCCTGCTCAAGTTCATCGCCACCTGGGTCACGGCCTGGTGCGGCGTGCCGGGCGGCATCTTCGCGCCCTCGCTGTCGATCGGCGCGGGCATCGGCGACGGCGTGGCGCACCTGGTCAGCGCCGACCTCGGGCCGGCCCTGATCGCGATGGGCATGGCCGGCTTCCTGGCCGCGGTGACGCAGGCGCCGCTCACGGCCTTCATCATCGTCATGGAAATGGTCGACGGCCACTCGATGGTGCTGAGCCTGATGGCCAGCGCCATGCTGGCCAGCCTGGTGTCGCGCATGATCAGCCGGCCGCTGTACGAGGCGCTGGCGGAGCACATGGTCGCGAACGCGATCGCGGGGCCGGCCACCCCGGCCGCACCATCGATGGGTGCGGCGCCGCCCGCCGACCCGCCGCCTGCCGGCGAACCCGGGCCGGTGCGCTGAAAGGCGCGGCGGTCTATCATGCCCGGTTGCCCCGCACCGACCGCCTTCCGCCCGTGAACGCCCCCGACCGAGCCCCACTCGACGACGACGCCTACCTCGGCCGCCTGCTGGCGCAGCAGCGCATCAGCATCCGCGGCGCGCGCACGCACAACCTCAAGAACGTCGACCTCGACATCCCGCGCAACAAGCTGGTGGTGATCACCGGCCTGTCGGGCTCGGGCAAGTCCAGCCTGGCCTTCGACACGCTGTATGCCGAGGGCCAGCGCCGCTACGTCGAGAGCCTGTCGGCCTATGCGCGGCAGTTCCTGCAGCTGATGGACAAGCCCGACGTCGACCTGATCGAAGGCCTGTCGCCCGCCATCAGCATCGAGCAGAAGGCCACCAGCCACAACCCGCGCTCCACCGTCGGCACGGTCACCGAGATCCACGACTACCTGCGCCTGCTGTTCGCCCGCGCCGGCACGCCCTACTGCCCCGACCATCACCTCCCGCTGCAGGCGCAGACCGTGTCGCAGATGGTCGACGCGGTGCTCGCGATCCCCGACGAGCCTCGCCTCATGATCCTGGCACCCGTCGCGCGCGAGAAGAAAGGCGAGTTCCTCGAGCTCTTCGCCGAGATGCAGGCCGGTGGCTACGTGCGCTTTCGCGTCGACGGGCAGACCTACGAGTACAACGACCTGCCCAAGCTCAAGAAGACCGAGAAGCACGACATCGACGTGGTGATCGACCGCCTGCGCGCGCGCCCCGATATGCAGCAGCGCCTGGCCGAGAGCTTCGAGGCCGCGCTGCGCCTGGCCGACGGCCGCGCGATCGCGCTGGAGATGGGCGCGGAAGGCGCGGCCGGCCACGAGCATCTTTTCAACGCCAAGTTCGCCTGCCCGCTGTGCCACTACTCGCTGGCCGAGCTGGAGCCGCGCCTCTTCTCCTTCAACTCGCCGGTGGGCGCCTGCCCGACCTGCGACGGCCTGGGGCACCGCGAGTTCTTCGATCCGGCGCGCGTGGTGGCCTTTCCGTCGCTGTCGCTCGCCAGCGGCGCCATCAAGGGCTGGGACCGGCGCAACGGCTACTACTTCAGCATGCTGGAGAGCGTGGCCAAGCACTACCGGTTCGACGTCGACGCGCCCTTCGAGTCGCTGCCGACCGAGGTGCAGCAGGTGGTGCTGCACGGCTCGGGCGAGGAGGAGATCAAGTTCAGCTACACCATGGAATCGGGCGCTTCGGCCGGCCGCAAGCTGACCAAGAAGCATCCCTTCGAAGGGATCATCCCGAACATGGAGCGGCGCTACCGCGAGACCGATTCGGTCATGGTGCGCGAGGACCTGGCCCGCTTTCGCAACCTGCAGCCCTGCCCCGACTGCGGCGGCTCGCGGCTGCGGCGCGAGGCGCGCAACGTGTTCCTGGTCGATGAGGCCAGCGCCGAGCCGCCGCCGGGCCGCCCCAAGGCGGCGAGCGCCCCCTTGGGGGGCAGCGAACCACGCGAAGCGGGGAGCGTGGGGGCCATGCATCGCGCCGCAATTTATGAGCTCAGCCACATGACGCTGCGCGACAGCCTGGCCTACTTCCAGGGCCTGCACCTGCAAGGGTCCAAGGCCGAGATCGCCGACAAGGTGGTGCGCGAGATCGGCCTGCGGCTCAAGTTCCTCAACGACGTCGGCCTCAATTACCTGAGCCTGGACCGCAGTGCTGAAACGCTGTCGGGCGGCGAGGCGCAGCGCATCCGCCTGGCGTCGCAGATCGGCTCGGGCCTCACGGGCGTGATGTACGTGCTCGACGAGCCCAGCATCGGCCTGCACCAGCGCGACAACGACCGGCTCATCGGCACGCTGAAGCATCTGCGCGACATCGGCAACAGCGTGATCGTGGTCGAGCACGACGAGGACATGATCCAGGCCGCCGACCACGTGATCGACATGGGGCCGGGCGCCGGCATCCACGGCGGCCGCGTGATGGCGCAGGGCACGTACGCCGAAGTGGCAGCCGACCCGCAGTCGCTCACGGGCCAGTACCTCTCGGGCACGCGGAAGATCGAGGTGCCCAAACGCCGCACGCCCTGGCTGCCCGTGCTGCGGCAGGCCGAGCCGGAGCCGCGCAAGGCGTCGAAATTCCCGCCCAGCCCGGCGGCCGAACGCCGCGCCGCGCGCGAGGCGCAGCACCTGGCCACGCAGGGCGAGCTGCAGGAAATCCGCATCGTCGGCGCCACCGGCAACAACCTGAAGAACGTGAGCGCGGCCTTCCCGGTCGGCCTGCTCACCTGCGTGACCGGCGTGTCGGGCTCGGGCAAGTCCACGCTGGTCAACGACACGCTCTACGCCGCCGTGGCCCGCACGCTGTACCGCGCGCACGAGGAGCCGGCGCCGCATGAGGCGGTGGAGGGCATCGAGTACTTCGACAAGGTCATCAACGTCGACCAGTCGCCCATCGGCCGAACGCCGCGCAGCAACCCGGCCACCTATACGGGCCTGTTCACGCCTATTCGCGAACTGATGGCCGAGACCAACACCGCGCGCGAGCGCGGCTACGGCCCGGGCCGATTCAGCTTCAACGTGGCTGGCGGCCGCTGCGAGGCCTGCCAGGGCGATGGCGTCGTGAAGGTGGAGATGCACTTCCTGCCCGACGTGTACGTGCCCTGCGAGGTCTGCAAGGGCCAGCGCTACAACCGCGAAACGCTGGAGGTGCAGTACAAGGGCCGCAACATCGCGCAGATCCTCGACATGACGGTGGAGGATGCGCACGAGTTCCTCAAGGCCGTGCCCACCATCGAGCGCAAGCTGCGCACGCTGCTGGACGTGGGCCTTTCGTACATCAAGCTCGGCCAGAGCGCGACCACGCTCTCGGGCGGCGAGGCCCAGCGCGTGAAGCTGGCGCTGGAGCTATCCAAGCGCGACACCGGCCGCACGCTCTACATCCTGGACGAGCCCACCACCGGCCTGCACTTCGCCGACATCGAGCTGCTGCTCAAGGTGCTGCACCAGCTGCGCGACGCGGGCAACACCATCGTCGTGATCGAGCACAACCTCGACGTCATCAAGACCGCCGACTGGCTGATCGACATGGGCCCCGAAGGCGGTGCCGGCGGCGGCACGGTGGTGGTGGCCGGCACACCCGAGACCGTGGCGGCCACCGAGGCGAGCCACACGGGGCGGTATCTCAAGCGGCTGCTGTGAATAACTCTGTTGATAACCGGTGGGTGGCTTTGTACAATGAGTTTGCCGGGAACGAAAATCGGCTCCATGCCGTGTGTGAGCGGGCCTCGGCGCCCGACACCTATATTCCCGGTCACCCTCTATGCGGCCGCTGATCCACCACGGGTCAGCGGCTTTTTCTTTGTGTAGTAATTGCCGTAGGCCGCTGCGGTGGTCTCGTCGACGGCGTGGATGACGCCCACCTTGGGCCATATCAAGTCCGCGTATCTGCTTTCGTTCCGCTCGAAGTAGCGCTGAATCGCCCAGAGCAAATAGTCCACCGCCTGCAGTGCAGGTTCCGCCCCGGGATTGGACTGCCTCGCCACGATGCTTGATGTCACCGGCCGCGCCCATTGGCTCTCGAAACGCACCTTCGCTTTCTCGAGAGCCATCCGAAGAGCAGCCGAGCGATCCGATCTGCCGCGACTGGCAAAACAAACGTCGACCTCCGGGGTCAGGTGCAGTCTGTTCTTGAACAGCCTCGACACGAGGGAGTCGTACAGCTCGTTGGGGTTGTACCGATAGTTCGCGTCATGCCGGTTGCGTTGCTGAACGTAGTCGAGCACCCTCAACTTATCGCGCACTACCGCAAAGAACTTCAACTCGTGGCGCGCAAGCACCTTGTAGACCTCCCGCCTAACCTCCGGCAGGTCATCTTTCGCATGAAACGCGATCGCGGTCTTTCGACGTTCCGGCTGCATCGAGGGGACGCCTCGAAAATACGGGTCCGCCAGCAACTGGCGCCGCAATGCATCCAGGTCTTCGCCCAAAGCAGCTGGATCGGCAGCTTCCATCGCGCCGAGGATGAAATATCGGGAGCATCCATCCTGCCCAGGAAGCGCTCGGCCCCGGGCATCGAATATGACGGGGTCTCCCGCTTCGTCGACATAGCAACTCCGGCGCGCGGTTTTTCCGCCGGTGAGATCAATTTCGCTCATCCCTCCGCCCCGATTTCTTCAAGTGATCGACAGGCAAGGGCCATCGTGCACTGGTGGCCAAGCACAACCTCCTCCCCAACGACCCGGCCTCGGATTGTGCCGCGATCACTCTCACCCAACCACGGAGCTCGGGGTCATCGCAATGGCACGCTCCAGCATCTGCACAGAGGTGCAGCGGCGCGTTCCAAGGACCAGCGCCCTCAGCGCTGCCCGATCCGCGCGTCGGGTCCGAACACGTTCTTGAAGTTGCGCGGCTGCGAACGCCAGTACTGCGGCGGCGCCTGCACGTTGGCGCCCAGTTCGGCGGCAGCGCGCCAGGGCCAATGCGGCTCGAACAGGATGGCGCGGGCGATGGCGACGAAGTCCGCCTTTCCCTCGGCGACGATGGCTTCGGCCTGTGCGGGCTCGGTGATCAAGCCGACGGCGATGGTCGGCAGGCCGCAGCTCGCACGGATGCGCTCGGCGAACGGCACCTGGTAGTTCGGCCCGAGCCCGATCTTCTGGCGCGGCGACACCCCGCCCGACGAGACATGGATGAAGTCCGCACCCCGCGCCTCGAGCGCCCGCGCGAAGGCGATGCTCTGCTCGACCGTCCAGCTCTCGGCGTCGGCCTCGCCTTCGAGCCAGTCGGTGGCCGAGAGCCGCACGCCCACGGCGACGTGCGACGACACCGCCGCGCGAACCGCCTCGAACACCTCCAGCGGAAAGCGCATGCGCTTCTCCAGCGAGCCGCCGTAAGCGTCGGTGCGCCGGTTGGCGACGGGCGACAGGAACTGGTGCAGCAGGTAGCCGTGCGCCGCATGCAGCTCGATCGACTGCAGCCCCAGCCGTTCGGCGCGCTTCGCCGCCTGCACGAAGGCGGCCTTCACGCGCGCGAGACCAGCGCCGTCGAGCGCGAGCGGCGGCGGCTCGCCCGGTGCATGCGGCAGCGCGGAGGGCGCGTAGGTGTCCCAGGCGCCCTCCTCTTGCGTGAGGCTGGCCCCCCCGTGCCACGGCACATGGCTCGATGCCTTGCGGCCCGCATGGCCGAGCTGGATGCCGATGGGCATCGACGAATGGCGCCGCAGCGCGGCCAGCACCCGCGCCAGTGCGGCCTCGTTGTCGTCGCTGTACAGCCCCAGGTCGCCGGGCGTGATGCGCCCGGCTTCTTCGACCGCGGTGGCTTCGATGACGAGCAACCCCGCCCCCGACAGCGCGAGCTGGCCCAGGTGGATGAGGTGCCAGTCGCCGGCGTTGCCGTCCTCGGCGGAGTACTGGCACATGGGCGCGATGACGATGCGGTTGGGCAGCGTCAGCGGGCCGAGCGCACGTTCTGAAAAGAGGGTGCTCACGGTGGAAGTCCTTGCAGACCTGCTCGGACCGGGAAGCCGGCGGGCAGTCTGCGGTCCGTTATAACGAGAACATGCCTGCGCTGCAGCTTCAAACCAGAAAGGCCTGCCGCGCCCGCTGATTCTGCGCGAGCAGCTATCAATTCAGCAGCAGACAGCCGATGCGCCCGCAGCGACTCCACTCACATCCGCCCCTTCCAAGGCACCAGCCACCCCTCGATGCGCCGCATCAGCAAGTCGAACAGCAGCGCCACGATGCCGATGACGATGATGCCCATCACCACCACGTCGGTGCGCAGGAAGTTGCTGGCGTTGAGCACCAGTTGGCCCAGCCCTGCGGTCGCGGCCACCATCTCGGCCGCGACCAGCGTGGTCCAGCCGAAGCCGATGGCGATGCGCATGCCGGTGAGGATGTCGGGCAGCGCGGCCGGCAGCACGACGTGGCGCACCACCTGCCAGCGGCTCGCGCCCAGCGAGAGCGCGGCGTTGATCTGTTCGCTGCCCACCGACTTCACGCCGGCGCGGGCCGCCACGGCCAGCGGCGCGAAGCAGGCCAGGTAGATCAGCACCACCTTCGAGGTCTCCTCGATGCCGAACCAGATGATCACCAGCGGCAGGTAGGCCAGCGGCGGCAGCGGGCGGTAGAACTCGATGATGGGGTCGAACACGCCGCGCAGCACGCGCGAGGTGCCCATGAGGATGCCGACCGGGATGGCCGTGATGCAGGCCAGCGCGAAGGCGCCGAACACGCGCCCCAGGCTCCACAGGAAGTGCTCCAGCAGCGGCTTGCCGCCCTGGCCCTGGCCTTTCACGGCGGCGACGAAGGCGTCCCACACCGAGGCGGGCGAAGGCAGCACCAGCGGCGGCAGCCAGGCCAGTGCCGCGGCGGCCCACCAGAGCACGCACAGCGCGATGACCGTGGCGATGCTGATGGCCGTGGTGCTGCCCTCGCCGGGGCGGCGGTGGCCGCGGACCTTGCGGGCGGACGGCCCGGCGGTGACCGGCGGATGGGTGTGCAATGCGGCAGGCGTGGCGGACACTGTTTGGCCGGCCACCATCGGCGAGGCTGGACTGCTCATGGCGTGGCTACCCTCAATGCGCGGCCGCCGCACCGGCGCCCGCGTGGATGGCATCGATCACCTCTTCGCGCAGGCGGATGAATTCCGGCTGCGACTTGATGGCGCGCGCATTGCCGCCGGCCACGTACTGGCGGCCGAAGTCGAGCTCGTAGCGCCGCGACACGCGGCCGGGCGACGGCGTCATCACGATCAGCTGCGTGGCCAGGAAGAGCGCCTCCTCCACGTCGTGCGTGATGAAGAAGACGAGCTTCTTCTCCCGCGCCCAGATCTGCAGCACCGACTCCTGCACCTGCTCGCGCGTGAGCGAATCCAGCGCGCCGAAGGGCTCGTCCATCAGCAGCATGGCCGGGTTGGAGGCCAGCGCGCGCGCGATGCCCACGCGCTGCTGCTGCCCGCCGGAGAGCTGGTAGACCGCCTGCGTCGCGTAGCGCTTCAGCCCGACGGCGCGGACCTGCTTCATCGCCTCGGCATGCCGCTCGGCCTTGCCCACGCCGCGCATCTTCAGCCCGAAGGCCACGTTGTCGATGACGTTGAGCCAGGGCATGAGCGCATGCTTCTGGAACACGACACCGCGGTCGGCCCCGGGCCCCTCGACCTGACGGCCGTTGACGAAGATGTAGCCCTCGCTCGGCGCCATGAAGCCGGCGATGGACGACAGCAGCGTGGTCTTGCCGCAGCCCGAAGCGCCGACGGCGACCACGAACTCGCCGGCTGCGAAGCTCAGGTCCACCTTCTGCAGCGCCACCACGTCCTGCCCGTTGTCGCCGGCGTAGGTCACACCGACGCTCTCGATGCGCAATCCCTGCATGTGCGTCCTCGCGCGCCGCGGGTCGTCAGGGCGCGGCCACGGCCTTGGCCGCGTACGCCGGGTTCACGCCCACGCTGTAGTCGGGCAGCACGTTGCCGATGGTGCCCTGGGTCTTGAGGAAGGCGGCGGTGGCCGCCAGCGACTGGGCGGCACCGCCGTTGGCACCGCCACCCAGCCAGGTGGCCGAGGCCTGCTCCGCCGGCGGCACGAAGCGGTACAGCGCCATCGCGGCCGGCACGTCGGCCTCGGTGGCGCCCGTGACCTGCGCCACCGCCTTCACCTGCGGCGAGCCCACGCTCCATTGCGCCTTGCCGGCCGTGTAGCTGGCGTCGGCCTTGGCGATGGCCGACAGGAACTTCACCATGAAGTCGGCGTTCGACGCCGCCCAGGCCTTGTTGGCGATGATGCCGTCGAAGGTCGCCTTGCCGGTCTGCTGCGCGATCTGGCCCGAGCTGATGATCTGCTTGCCGCTGGCCTTGACCTTGGACAGCACCGGGTCCCAGACGAAGGTGGCGTCGATGTCGCCCCGCTCCCAGGCGGCGGCGATCTCGGGCGGTCGCATGTTGAGGATCTTCACCTGCGCGGGGTCGACCTTGGCCGCCTCCAGCGCCACCAGCGTGTGGAAGTGCGTGGTCGAGGTGAAGGGCACGCCGATCTTCTTGCCCTTGAGGTCGGCCAGGCTGTTCACGCCCGAGCCGTTGCGCGCCACCATGGCCTCGGCGTCGTTGATGTTGTCGAGGATCCAGACCAGCTCCACCGGCAGGCCCTGGGACAGCGCGGACGCCACGGGTGCGGAGCCCGCCTCGCCGATCTGCACCTGGCCCGAGGCCATGGCGCGGATCACGTCGCCGCCACCGGCGAACTTGCGGAAGTTGATCTTGTAGCCCGTGCTCTTCTCGATCTCGCCCGTGACCTGCGCATAGCGCCAGGGCACCACCATGTCCTGGTGGGCGATGGTGACCTCCCTGGTCTGGGCCTGTGCGCCGAAGGCGAGGGCGGCGAGCAGCGCGGTGGCCGCGATGCGGGGAGCGAACGTCGTCATGGAAACCTCCAGCGAAACGGTTGATGGATCGATGCCCCGCACTCTGCGGCGCGGACCGGGCGCCACCAAGTGCCAGCGCCGCGCGATCGCTGGAGCCAGCACGCGCAGGCCGGCACCCGGCTGGTGCAAGCGGCCTGGCGCGCAGGCGCCTACGGCACCGGATCGGCGCGCCGTCGAGGCGCGCAACCCAAAGTGCAATCGGCCGGTGGGCCACGCTGGGCGGGCGCTGCAGCCAAATTCGTCACATCCGTTACGAATAGCTCCGGCGCGTTTCGGGACACGGCGGCGGATTCTGCTCGGACGCCCTCCCCGCGCGAACGACGCTTTTCGCGCCAGCTCATGCGGGAAACGACCGGATGCCGGCCGTGCTCTTCAGCCGCGATGCGCGACACGCCCGCGGTGGCAGGAAGGCACGCGCCATTCCTCGCCGGAATGCGGTCTATCACCGGGGCCTGCCTTCCTCACGAGGACGCGGCGGCCGACAGTCACCGGCTTTCATCCTGCGCTTCAGCCAATGCTCCACATCTACGCTTTCTCCACACCCAACAGCATCAAGGTTCCCATCGCCCTCGAAGAGACGGGGCTGGAATATCGACTCCACGCCGTCAACACCAAGGCCGGCGATCAGCGGACCGATGCATTCAAGGCCCTGAATCCCAACGCCAAGGTGCCCGTCCTCGTCGATGACTCCACGGGGACGGCGCCGTTCGTGCTGACCGAGTCGGCGGCCATCCTCGTCCATCTGGCGGAGCGAAGCGGACGCCTTCTTCCAAGTGATCCCACCGCGCGCGCACGCGTCTTCGAACAACTCTTCTTCCACGCTTCGGCTCTGAGTCCGGCGTTCGGGCAGTCGGGGTACTTCCAAAAGCTTGCACCAGAGAAGCTGCCCGCCGCGATCGCGCGCTTCGGCGACGAAGCCAGGCGCGTCATGCGTGTGCTCGACGACGTGCTTGCCGATCGCACCTACGTCGCCGGCGAAGCCTATTCGATCGCGGACATCGCCCACTTCGGCTGGCTCTGGCGCCGGGCCTTTCCCGGCATCGAGCTCGAAGAGACGCCCCACGTGAAGCGCTGGTACGACGCGATGGCCGAGCGTCCTGCCGTGATCAAGGCGATCGCGGCGGTGGAAGGCCTCGTCCCGTGATCGGGCGTAGCACCGCGGGCCTTGAGGCGGGAGCACGACTCATGCACGACTCACCTGCGCACGCAGCACCTGGTGTTCACGCCCATGCGGCGAACCTCGACCGCACGTCGCGCAAGAAGCTCGTCGCGGGCATAGCGGTCGGCTTCCTCGCCGCCGGCATCGGCGCCCTGTACACGGTGTTCGCCCGGTTGGGCATCGCACACGGACTTGCTTCCTCCGACATGACCTTCCTGCGCTTCGGCGTGGCGGGCGTCGTCACCTTGCCGTTGCTCATCCATTACCTGCGAAGGGATGCTGCGCGCATCTTTGCGCAGTGGCGCATCTGGCTGGCGATCGTGCTCCTGGCCGGGCCCCTGTTCGGGCTCCTGATGTTCACGGCGTTCCAGTTTGCGCCGGTGAGCCATGCGGCCGTCTTTCCCTTCTCCGCCATGAGCGTCATGGGCACGGTGCTGGCAGCCCGCTACCTCGGTGATCGACTCACTTTGCGAAAGGTGGTCGGCATCGGGCTAGTGATTGGGGGCCTTTTTTTGCTTTCAGGACTCGACCGTGCTTCGCTAGAACCGCGAGCACTGGTTGGCGATCTCATGTTTATTCTGGCCGGCGCGCTCTGGGCCGGCTTCGGCATCCTGCTGCGCCGGTTCAAGCTGGCTCCGCTCCTCGCCACGGCGATGGTGTCGTTCTTCGCGCTGGCGACCTACGTCCCCATCTACCTGGCGGCCACGGGGGGCACCCGGCTGCTCGCCGCGCAGCCCTCCCTGGTGCTTGTGGAGGTCCTGGTCCAGGGCGTCATCGCGGGGGCAGGAACGCTTTACACCTACGCCAAGACGGTCGAGCTGCTGGGCGCGGCCCGGGCGGCGGTCTTTCCGGCGCTCGCGCCCGGCATGGCGGCTCTCTTGGCGTGGCCCGTGCTCGGCCATATTCCCGGGATTTTTGAGACTCTGGGTCTTTTCGTGGCCATTGTCGGCCTGCTAATCAGCGTGACTCAACGCTCGCCGTCCAGGATAGACGCGCACAACGTTCTGCAGCCGGTGGCTGGATCTGTCGCGAGCGAGGCGCGGTAGTCAGGCCAGCGTCGCCTGCACGAAGTCGGCGAATGCGCGCGCCTTGGCACTGGCCATCCTGCCCGTCGGAAACACGGCCCAGAGGTCGAGCTCCGGCAATGCCCAGTCGGTTAGGACCCTGACCACTTCTCCGCTCGCGATCTCGGGCGCGAACATCCAGTCCGATGCGACCGCCAGGCCCATGTGTGCACACACGGCGGCACGAAGGCCCTCGGCGGCAGTCACCCGCATGCGGCCGGATACCACCACCGAGATTTCGGTGCTGCCTTCACGAAAAGACCAGGTGGATCCGCCGCCACCCGGGTCGTAGACGACGGCCTGGTGATTCGCCAGCTCGGCCGGCGTCCTGGGGGTGCCGTGCGCGGCGAGGTAGGCGGGGGTGGCGACCACGCTGCGCCGGCCCTGTGCCAGCTTGCGTGCGGTCATGTTCGAGTCGGCCAGCGTACCGGTGCGCAGCGCCACGTCGATGCCTTCGCTGAGCAGGTCGATGACCCGGTCGTCGAGCACCACGTCGATGCTCAGATCGGGATGGCGGTCCAGGAAGGGCTTGATCCTGGGAATGATGTGGATGCGCGAGAGCGTGACGCCGGCGCAGACCCGAAGCCGTCCCTTCAGGGCGGTGCTGTTCCCCCGGGCGGCATCGTCGGCCTGGTTCGCCTCCTCGATGGCGCGCCTTGCAAATCCGTAGAAGCTCTGTCCTGCTTCGGTGGGGAGCAGCCCTTTGGCGCTGCGCAGGAGCAGCCGCACGCCCAGGCGTGCTTCGAGCTGCGCCACGGATTTGGACACGGCGGGCTGTCCGACCTCCAAACGCCTGGCCGCAGCTGAAAACGAGCCGCATTCGACGACGACGACGAATGTCTCCATGGCGGCGAGGCGGTCCATCGTTCGATCTCTCTGCTTTGATGTTGGAAGCGGTCTAACGGCGTTGGGGGCCAATCCTAGTGCGTCCGGAACCGACACCTGAGGGCCTGGCGCGGGACGCCGGAGCGCAGCGCTCGCGTCGTGAGGCGAGCGCCATTCCTGTTCGGAATGCGCCGTATGCGCGCGAGCCGCGTTCCCGGCGGCGCCTCCAGGGGCGACATTCATGTCACCCCATCCACTCCCGCGAACACAGGAATACAGGAACACACCATGTCTCTTCAAGACAAGCTCGATGCCTTCAAGGCCGATTTCGTTGCCGGCAAGGCACCCTACTTCGCGCCGGCCGACATTCATCCGATCATGGCGCGAGCGACCGCCGAACTGATCGCATCCGGCCAGGCGAAGAAGGCGCTCAGGGCGGGTGACAAGGCCCCCGCGTTCAATCTGAAGGATCCCGACGGCAAGTACGTCAGCTCCGCCGAATTGCTGGCTCAGGGCCCGCTCGTCCTGAGCTTCTACCGCGGTGTGTGGTGCCCCTACTGCAACATGGAGCTGCAGGCACTGGAAGAGGCGGTTGCGGCCTTCGCCGAACTGGGCGCTCGCGTGGTCGCGATCTCGCCGCAGAACTCGGTGAACAGCCGAAAGTCGGTACGCACGAACGCGCTGAGCTTCCCGATCCTGAGCGACGCAGGCAACGAAGTGGCTGCGGCCTTCGGCCTGCGCTTCGCATTGCCGGACTATCTGGTCGACCTCTACAAGAAGCTGAAGAACGACCTTCCGGCCTTCAACGGCGACAGCAGCTGGACGCTGCCGATGCCGGGGCGCTATGTGATCGCGCAGGACGGCACGATCCTGTATGCGGAGGTCAACCCCGACTACACCCAGCGTCCCGATCCGTCCGAGATGCTCCCGGCGCTGCAGGTGGCCGCCAGCCGCATCCCCTACGGAGTCGCATGATGAACCTCCACGAAAAACGCATTCTGATCACCGGCGGCACGAGCGGGATCGGCCTGGCCCTCGCCACCCAGGCCCTGCGGCGCGGTGCCAGCGTCCTGGTCACCGGCCGTCGAAAGGCAGCCGTCGACGCGGCCCTTGCACAGTTGCAGGCCGAGGGCGGCAAGGTGCATGGCGTGGCAGCCGACGTGAGCACGAGCGCCGGGCGCGCGGCCACACTCAACGCGGCTCGAGAACGGCTTGGCGGGCTCGACGTGCTGGTCAACAACGCCGGGGCCGTGCGCGCGGGGCGCCTCGAAACCATGACCGACGCCGAAGTCGACGCCATGGTGGGCACGAACCTGCTGGGTCCGATCTTCCTCACGCGCGATGCCTTGCCGATGCTGCGTGCCAGCGGCGAGGCGCTGGTGGTCAACGTGAGTTCGGGCATCGCGCTGGTGCCCATGCCCTTCTATGCGGTCTACGCCGCCGTCAAGGCGGCCGTCGTGCGCTTCGGCGATGCGATGCGCCGGGAGCTGCACGGCGAGGGGGTGAATGTTCTCAACGCGTACCCCACGGCGACAGACACACCCATGATGAAGACCGGAAACCCGTCCGTGCCCCTGGAAGGCGCCGATGCCGTGGCCCTGGCCATCGCCGAGGCCATCGAGCAAGGGAGCCGGGAGCTCATCCGCGGCGGCGAGGCCCGCCTGCAGTTGATGGCGCAAGAGCGCAGCACACCCGAGACGCTGGACGCCCGTTTCGCCGCCATGAAGCCCACGCTCGAGCGTGCCGTCGCGAATCACCACGCGCTCTAGGCGCCAACCATCACGAGCAGTCACGCCTGGGCGACCTGGCCCGAATCACCGAACGAAAGCAACTCACATGTCCATATTTGCAAACTACGCCAACGCCTTCCCCAACGCCAGACTCACCCGCTCGGAGAGCGGTGTGCTGGAGATCGCCTTCCACACCGACGGCGGCAAGCTGATCTTCAACGGCCACACGCACGAACAGTTCACGGAGCTGTTCCACCAGGTCGGGGAGGACGCCGACAACCGCGTCGTCATCCTGACCGGCAGTGGCGACGCCTTCATGGACAGCATCGCGCCCGACGGCTTCGACTTCTTCTCGCCTCGCGGCTACGACAAGATCTTCCGCGAGGGACGCAAGATCCTGATGAACATCCTGGACATCGAGGTCCCGATGATCGCGGCGCTCAACGGCCCCGTGCTCTTGCACTCGGAGTACGTACTGCTGTGCGACATCGTGCTGGCCACTCCCGACACGGTGTTTCAGGACATGCCGCACAAGGCATTCGGCATCGCGCCGAACGACGGCATCCACCTGCTGTGGCCGGAGGTCCTTGGCAGCATCCGCGGGCGCTACTTCATCCTGACGCAGCAGAAGATTGGTGCAGAAGAAGCGAAGTCTCTGGGTGTGGTCAACGAGATCGTACCCGCCGACCGGTTGCTGACCCGTGCCCGCGAGCTTGCGGCTTCCATCGCGGCCCAGCCACCGCTCACCACGAAGTACACACGCATCGGCTTCACCCAGCGCCTGCGCCGCATCGTCGACGAAGGCATCGGATACGGTCTGGCGCTCGAAGGGATCACGGCTGCAGAGGTCGCACGGGCATCGTCGGCGGCCTGATCAGTTCGACGCGGCTGACGGGCGACCCAGGCCGGTGCCAACAATGCCTCTGCCAGAAGGCTCTTGCGGGTTGCGTTCAAGACCGCGGTATGCGAACCCCGACGGCGGCGAGGAACGCCGGGAGCGACCATCGCGGCGGCAGCAGGAACATCCGCGTCTCCAGCCGCCCCAGGTCGTCGGGCGCGACCTCGCGGCCGAGGTAACTGAGCCGCCTGTCGCGGATCTCGACGAATCCGGCCTCATGGCGCCGCGCCAGGCTGCGCCACAAGGCATGCGCCCCGGCCGATTGGCGTGCGCCGGTCATCAGGCAAATGCCCTGGCCCAGCGCCCATTCGTAGATCGCCGTCGCGATGCCCAGCCGCTGATAGTGCATCAGGTAGCGCGAGTGCGGGGAACGAAGGTGCCGGTCCGCTCGCCGGTCGACCTCGGCGAGCCGGTTGAAGACGGTGCAGCCGGCCAGACACTGCCGCTGCACGTCTTCCACATACGCATGGAGTTCACCGCCCACCGACCGCACATGCACCATGAAGCGGGGGTCGTGCAGCCGGAAGGTGGGCAGGCCGTGCAGGCGGTCGCCGCGCCGGCGCATGCGCGCGTAGAGCTCGGCCAGCGGCGCCCCGCGCTCTTCGGACGGATCGACGTCGACGCGGAGCTCGGCCGGACGGAGAAACGGGAAGGAAAACAAGGGCAACGGCAGTGCGGCGTGCATGGTCTCAGTCCGTCGCGGCGATCGGTCCCTGCAGGCGCAGGTCGTGGGGCACCAGCAGCACGTCGCCGCTCGATCGGCTGAGCACGTGGCCGGCCGCGCTTCGACAGAGCGCATCGCCGATGCAGTTGGACCGCCTGTGCCTGGCCACCACCGTCAACTGCGCACGGGCGTGCCGTGGACCGCCCGCGCGCGTCGCGATGTCCGGCGCCGAGCGCCCCGCCGCACGCACCCATGCACGACGCAAGCCGTCGCGCAGGCGGGTCCCGAGCGTCGGCGCCGAGGCATGCAAGGGCACATGCCCCGCGTCGTGCCCGATCGACCGGGCAAGGTGCAGGAGCGCGGCGGCATCGGGGGCCGAATCGATCGCCACCACCCGCCGGTAGCGGCAGGCCGCCTCGATCCGGGCAACCAGGAGCGGGCAGGGGACGACGCGCTGCAGCCGCTCGACCGGCAGGCAGCCCGACAGCGATCCGTCCGGCCGGTCCCACCCCGGGCCGACCACCAGCAGGTCGACCCAGCGGGCTTCCTCCGCCACCGCGTCCAGATGCCCGCGGATGTCGGCCACGTTCTTCACGAGAACGCCGAAGCGCGCGTGGATGTCGGAGGCGATGCGCCTCGACGTCTCTCGCCACGCCCCTGCCTCGATATCAGCCTGCAGGTCGGCCGGCGCATACATGATCTTCAGCAGGCAACGCTCGCGCCGGGCCAGCGAGGCCGCTCGCAGCACCGCCAGCTGGCCCTGGGGCGAGAAGTCGGTGAGCGCCAGGATGGCATCGAAGTGCATGGCGGTCTCCTAGCGGCCCATGGCCGCGGCACTCCAGCCGAAGGACAGCAGGGCGCTGCGGTCGCGTTCCGGTTCGCGCGCGAACACCGCCGCCGGATTGGGAAAGCGGGCGGCTCGGGCGCACCGGCCCGGACCCTGCGCACGGCCAGCGCGTCGGCGGCGAGCCGGGTCACCGCGTGCACGCCCGACGCCGGCGCCCAGTCGTGGGGGACCACGAGCACGTCGGTGGCCGAAAAGCCCAGGATCCGGCTCGCCGTGCTGGCGAAGAAGAGGTCGGCCCATCGTGACGACGGGTGCCTGCCGACGACGATCAGCTCGGCGCCGCTGTTCTGCTGCTGCACCACGGTCTGCCGGGCAGGATCGCCGTGCCCGACGGCGGAGCGCACGCGATTGCGTCGGGCGTCGTACGAATCCGTCAGCCGCAGCATCCGGTCCTGCGCGTGGCGCCGGCAGGCGTCGCGGTAGGCCTTGATCGCCGCCGGCGACACCTCGGCCTGGCGCAGCTTCCCCTCGTTCGCCGTGCTCACGGCGTGGAACAGTTCGGCGCGGGCCGGCCGGGCGAGCGCCAGGCCGACGTCGACGAGGGCCTGCGAGGTGGGCGAGAAATCGACGGCGACGATCAGGCTGCGGTAGTCGTGCGCGGCGTCGCGCCGGACGACGAGGACCGGCCGCCGCGCCGCCCTGAGCAAGCGCTCGACCGGCTGGCCGACGAAGAAGGCCCGCAGCCCGCTCACCCGCGCGGTGCCCCACACGACCAGGTCGGCGTGCCGGACTTCGGGAAGCAGGTCGTCGACTGTGAAGCAGAGGCGGCTCACCGCCGATGCGCGAATGCCGTGACGCTGGGTGAGTTGCAGGGCGTGGTGTGCCAGGCGGGTGGCGGCATCTTCGGGCGGCGCCTCTGCCGGATAGGCGAGGTAGACCAGGCGAAGTGCGGCATCGTGCTGCGCAGCCAGCAGGGCCGCACGCGACAGGGCGTGGTGGCCGCACGGGGAGAAATCGGTGACGACCAGGATGGAGCGGGGGGTCATGGCAGATCCTTTCGACCAGGCGAGTGCCGGCCTCCAGCGCGCGGCATCGCGACGATGGAAGCGTCGGGCAGAGAGAGAGAGGGACTCGGCGACGCGCCGAGTGGGGAGTGCCGGGCCGGACTAGCTGGCGTAGTCGCCGCAGGCCTCGGGCTGGTACTGGATGGCCACGATCTCCGCGGCACACGCCTCGCCCATCGGCGTCAGCCAGCGGGCGACGTCCCCGGCCTTCAGGCCCAGCAGGCTGTTGCCGACCGGCGAGAGCACCGAGATGAAGCCGGCCGCGGGCTGCGCGTCCGCGGGATAGCAGAGCGTCAGGACCTGGCGCTGGCGCGTGTGCACGTCGACGACTTCGGCACGCGAATGCATGGTGACGACGTCGGCACCCACGGCGCGCGCGCTGACGACTTCGGCGTACGCGAGCAGGTCCACCAGCGTGGGCGGAAGCTCCCGCGCAGGGAGCTTCGAGAGACGGGAGAAATCCAGATCGGTGAGCGTGCGCTCGCCGAGACCGATTGCGTGCATGTCAGCACTCCATCGAATGCGAACGCCAGTCCTGCTGTCGTTCGCGGCCGCGCGTGGGTCGGTGCCCGGCGGTGGATGGTTGCGCTGAAAGGGGGAGGGGGGAGAGCGAACCGCCGGGCTCAGGAATGTGCTTGCGTCGGCCGACGAAGCGCCTTCTTGGCGCGTGCACGCGCCCAGGTGGCTGCAGGAAGCAGCGCAGCCAGGGCGATGGAAGTGCACAGCAGGGCGGTGGTCATGGCCGAGAGTCTAGGCGGTTCAGCATTTGCTGCAAGCGCAAGGCGCAATGCCCTCACGGCCTCTGCCAGATAGGCATCACGGGCCGCCGGCCCCGCGCGCCCATGCGCCCATGCGCCGGGTCAGTGCACCAGCCCGGCGCCGCTGCGGCGGATGCCGCGGGCCGCCGCCAGTTCCTGCACCGCGAGCGCCAGCGCACGCACGCCCGCATCGATCTGCGCGCCCGAGATGGACGACAGCCGCATGCGGAACTGCGGGCACGGATACGGCGGCTGGTCGTAGAAGACGCGCCCCGCCTCGATCAGCACCCCGTGGCCGCGCGCGACGTCGGCCAGCTCGGCGGAATCCAGCCAGTCCGGCCCTTCCACCCACAGCGACGCACCGCCCTGCGGTGGCGTGAAGCGGAAGTCCGGCAGGTGGCGCTGCAGCGCGTCGGCCGCACGCGCGAGGCGCTCCTGCACGATCGCGTTGACGCGCCGCGCATGCGACTCGTGATGCCCCAGCGACAGGAACATCGCATACGCATGCTGCAGGAAGGCGCTGGGATGCCGCACCTGCGCGTGGCGCAGCACGCGCAGCTCGGCGATCAGCTCGCGCGGGGCCACGATGTAACCCAGCCGCAGCGCCGGCGACAGGCTCTTGGACAGCGAGCCGATGTAGATCACGCGGCCGCTCGTGTCCAGGCTCTTGAGCGCCGGCATGGGCGTGCCGGCGTAGAGGTTCTCGGCCTCGTAGTCGTCCTCGATGATGACGAAGTCGTGCAGCTCGGCCTTGCGCAGCAGCCACTGGCGGCGCTCCAGGCTCAGCGTGCGCGTGGTCGGGCTCTGGTGCGAGGGCGTGACGAAGACGTAGTCGATGTCGGGCATGGCGTCGACCACCAGGCCCTCGTCGTCGACCGCGATGTTGACCATCTGCGGCCCGCGCACCGAAAAGGAATTGCGCGCGTGCGGATGGCCCGGCTCCTCGAAGCCCACGCGCGAGCCGCGGTCGAACAGCGCCTCGGCCAGCAGGTAGCAGGCGTGCTGCGAGCCCACGGTGATGAGGATCTCGTCGGCCAGCGCGAACACGCCGCGCTGCGGCAGCAGGCGCTGGCGGATCTGCTCGACCAGCGCCTCGACGTCGACCTTCTCGAAGTCGGGCGTCCACTGCGGCAGCTGCACGCGGCTCAAGCTGCGCACGCAGCATTCGCGGAAGTCGTCGGTGGGAAACAGCTCGGGGTCGTAGGTGCCGTAGACGAACTGGTAGGGGTAGTCGTGCCAGCGCTCGGGCTTGGCCAGCGTGGGCCGCTGCGCCTGCGAGCGCAGCACGCGGCGGCGCCAGTCGGGCGGCCGCTGCGTGGCAGGCGTGCTGGCGGCGCGGAAGGGATCGTCGGGCAGCACGGCCACGTCGGCGCGCGCAGGCGCGGCATTGGCCGCCACGAACACGCCGCGGCGCGGGCGCGCCTCCAGGAAGCCCTCTTCCACCAGCTGCTCGTAGGCGGCGGTGACGGTGTTGCGGCTCAGCGAGAGCGCCTGCGCCAGATCGCGCGACGACGGCAGCGCCGTGCCCGGCCCCAGGCGTCCGTCGAGGATGGCCTGCACCACCACCGCGCGCAGGCGGACCTGGATCGGCAGCCCCGGATGCTCGGGCAGCTTGAACAGCCGCGCCCAGAGCGGAAGCCCGGCCTCGGAGCGCTCCGCGATGCTCATGCCGCGACCCTGCGGGCGATGCGTGAAGGTGCACACAGGCGGGGCGCGGTCCCGCTGTTGGTGCATGGCCGGCGGCGTGTGGCTCGAACGATCGGGGGCATCTGGCTCTATGGGTTTCGGTGGCGCGATTCCTAGACTGCCCTGCATCTTTCGCGCCATCCCCGAATCCGCATGTCCTCCGCCGAATACACCCCCGCCAGCGTCGAGATGCTGGCCGCCTTCTCCGACGCCTGGAACCGCCACGACCTGCCGGCCCTGATGTCCTTCATGCACGCCGACTGCGTGTTCGAGACCGCCGCCGGGCCGCTGGCCTGCGGCACGCGGCACGAAGGGCACGCAGCCGTGGCCGCGGCCTTCGAGTCGGCCTGGAAGAATTTTCCCGATGCGCAGTGGCGCAACGGCCGCCACTTCGTCGCCGGCGAGCGTGGCGTCTCGGAATGGACCTTCACCGGCACCGCCGCGGACGGCACGCGCAGCGAGTCCGACGGCGTGGACCTCTTCACCTTCAAGGACGGCAAGATCCTCGTCAAGAACGTGTTCCGCAAGAACCGTCCTGCGCTGCCGGCGGCCTGAGGACGAAGAGCCATGGGCATCAGCACCCCGCGCGAGATGTTCGCCGCCTACGACCCGGCCTACGACCCGCTGGTCTCCGACGGGCCGGGCCGCAACCGCGACTACGCACCCACCTGGTGGGCCGCCTCGGCCGGCACGCCGCCCGACGACGACGGCCCGGTCACGCAGGACACGGACGCCGACGTGGTCATCATCGGCTCGGGCTTCACGGGCCTGGCCACGGCCCTCTTCCTCGCCAGGGAGCACGGCATCCGGGCCACGGTGCTCGAGGCCAACCGCGTGGCGTGGGGCTGCACCAGCCGCAACGGCGGCCAGGGCCAGAACGCCAGCGGCCGGCTGTACCGTTCGCAATGGATCGAGCGCTGGGGTCTGGACGTGGCGAAGAAGCTCGACGCCGAGATCCGCTACGGTTTCCAGACCTTCGCCGACCTGGTCGCCCAGGTGGACTGCGATGCCCAGCCCGGCGGCCACCTCTTCGTCGCCCACCGCGAGAAGAAGATGGAGTTCCTGCGCCACGAGACGGAGGTGATGCGCAAGCACTTCGGCTACGACGCGCGGATGCTCAGCGCCGAGGAGGTGCGGCGCGACTGGCTCGACGACCGCGACGCCGTGGGCGCGCAGTACGAGTCCGAAGGCATCTCGGTGCATCCCCTGAAGCTCGCCTACGGCTACCTCAGGATGGCGCGCGAACTGGGTGTGCGTGTGCATCCTGGCAGCCCCGTGGTCGGCTGGGAGACGAAGAACGGCGTGCACCACCTGAAGACGCCCGGCGGCACGGTGCGTGCGCGCGCCGTGGGCATCGCCACCGGCGCCTACACCGCGCCGGGGCTGCACCGCAGCCTCACGAACCGCTACTTCCCGGTGCTGTCGAACTGCCTGGTCACGCGGCCGCTGACCGACGAGGAACTGAAGGCGACCAATTTCAGGACCCGCATCGCCATCACCGACACGCGCACGCTGCGCTACTACTACCGCCTGCTGCCCGGCAACCGCCTGCAGATCGGCAGCCGCAGCTCGATCACCGGCGCGGACGCGCACCGCGAGCAGCACTACCGGCTGCTCACCGACGGCATCGGGCGCAAGTTCCCGGCGCTCGCCGGCATCCAGGTCGACCACTCGTGGTGGGGCTGGGTCGACGTGAGCCACGACATGATGCCGCGCGTGGTGCAGCCCGACGCGGCGCAGCAGGTCTTCTATGCGCTGGGCTACGGCGGCAACGGCGTGTCCTTTTCGGCGCATGCAGGCCGGCGGATGGCGCAGCGCATCGCGGGCGAACGCGACGCCGCCGCCGAGCTGCTGCCGATCTACCGCGATGCGCTGCCCTTCCCCGCGCAGGGCGAATGGGCGGCGCCCTTCCGCCGCATCGGGCAGAGCTTTCTCTACAAGTGGTACTGGCTCAAGGACGAGGTGCTCTGAACCGCACCACCGGCCGCGCACGCGTCCTGCAACTCCCCGCCCTTCTTCCCCTTTTCTCGAATCCGGAGTGAACCGCATGAACACCCCTCGCCTCTCGCGCCGCGCACTTGCCGTCGTGGCCGCCACGCTGGTGGCCGGCGGCAGCCTGCTCGCCCTGCCCGCATCGGCCCAGCCCGTGAAGGAGGGCGGCACGCTGGTGATCGGCACGCCGCAGGCGCCGCGCCACCTCAACGGTGCCGTGCAGTCCGGCATCGCCACCGCCCTGCCCTCGACGCAGATCTTCGCCAGCCCGCTGCGCTTCGACGACAAGTGGAATCCGCAGCCCTACCTGGCCGAATCGTGGAAGCTGTCGGACGACGCCAAGTCGCTGACGCTGAACCTGCGCAGGAACGCGGTGTTCCACGACGGCAAGCCGATCACCTCGGCCGACGTCGCCTTCTCGATCATGGCGATCAAGGCCAACCACCCGTTCTCGACCATGCTCGGTCCGGTCGAGAAGGTGGACACGCCCGACCCGTACACCGCCATCATCCGCATGGCCACGCCGCACCCGGCCATCGTGCTGGCGATGTCGCCCGCGCTCGCACCGATCCTGCCCAAGCACATCTACGGCGACGGCGCGGACCTGAAGAACCACCCGCGCAACAGCCAGGAGGTGGTGGGCTCGGGGCCCTTCAGGCTCACCGAATTCAAGCCCGGCCAGCGCATCGTGCTGGAGAAGTTCGACAAGTTCTTCCTTGCGGGCAAGCCGCACCTGGACAAGCTCATCATCAGCATCACGCCCGACACGCAGTCGCTGGTGCTCGGCGTCGAGCGCGGCGACATCCAGATGCTGCCCTACGCCGTGGGCTCGGTGGACCTCAAGCGCCTGAAGAACAACCCCAACCTGCAGATCACCGATCGCGGCTACGAGGGCATCGGCTCCATCAACTGGCTGGCCTTCAACACCGCCAAGAAGCCGCTCAACGACGTCAACGTGCGCAAGGCCATCGCCTTCGCGATCGACAAGAACTTCATCACCAAGTCCCTGATGGGTGGTTTCGCCACCATGGCCGACGGCCCGATCGTGCCGAGCAGCCCCTTCGCGGTGCCCGACCTCGTGAAGTACCCGCTCGACCTGAAGAAGTCGGCCGAGATGCTCGACGCCGCGGGCTACAAGGCCGGCGCCAACGGCGAGCGCTTCAAGCTCAGCATCGACTACCTGCCGGGCTCGGACGAGCAGCAGAAGAACGTGGCCGAGTACCTGCGATCGCAGCTCAAGAAGGTGGGCGTGACCGTCGAGGTGCGGGCTTCCGCCGACTTCCCGGCCTGGGCCAAGCGCATCGCCGCCCACGACTTCGACATGACGATGGACAACGTCTTCAACTGGGGCGACCCGGTGATCGGCGTGCACCGCACCTACCTGTCGACCAACATCAAGCCCATCATCTGGACCAACACCCAGTCGTACAGCAACCCCAAGGTGGACGAACTGCTCAACGCCGCCGGCACCATCGTCGACCCGGTCAAGCGCAAGGCCTACTACGCCGCCTTCGAGAAGATCGTGACCGACGAAGTGCCGATCGTCTTCATCAACCTCACGCCCTACCACACGGTGGCGAGCAAGAAGGTGGGCAACGTGCCGACGACCATCTGGGGTCCCGCGTCGCCCATGGACGATGTGTACCTGAAGTGACGCGCCGGCCATGAACCTGCTTCGACTCCTCGCCTCGCGCCTCGGCCAGGCCCTGCTGCTGGTGGTGGCGGTGGTGGTGCTCAACTTCGCGCTGGTGCACGCCGCGCCCGGCGACCCGGTGGAGACCATCGCCGGCGCCAGCGGCGGCATGTCCGAGGAGCTCAAGGCCGAACTGCGCCAGAGCTACGGGCTGGACAAGCCGCTGCCCGTGCAGCTGGGTGTGTACCTCTCGCGCGTGGCCCGGCTGGACCTGGGCTACTCGTACTTCTTCAACCTGCCGGTGGTCGACCTGATCGGCGAGCGCATCCCGGCCACGCTGCTGCTGGTGCTGAGCTCGGTGATCTGCGCCTTCGTGGCGGGCACCGGCATCGGCGTGCTGGCCGCGCGCAAGCCCAACGGCTGGCTGTCGCAGACCATCACGGTGCTCTCGCTGGTGGGCTTCGCGGCACCGGTGTTCTGGACCGGCATCCTGCTGGTGATCCTGTTCGCCTCGGTGCTGCCGATCTTCCCGGTGGCCGACATGCGCTCCATCGACGGCAGCGACAAGGGCCTCGCGGGCGTGCTCGACGTGCTCTGGCACCTGGTGCTGCCCACCTTCACGCTGTCGCTGGTCTACCTGGCGCACTACAGCCGGCTGGCGCGCGCCAGCATGCTCGAGGTGCTGGGCTCGGACTTCATCCGCACCGCGCGCGCCAAGGGGCTGGCCGACCGCGTGGTGCTCTACAAGCATGCGCTGCGCAACGCCATCCTGCCGGTGGTCACCGTGCTGGGGCTGCAGTTCGGCAATGTGCTGGCCGGCGCCATCCTGGTCGAGACGGTCTTCAACTGGCCGGGGCTGGGCCGCCTGGCCTTCGAGTCGGTGCTGCGCCGCGACTACCCCACGATCCTCGGCGTGCTGCTGCTCTCGGCCGTGGTCGTGCTGGTGATGAACCTGCTCACGGACCTGTGTTACCGCCTGGTCGATCCCCGCATCCAGAAGCGCTAGGAGGAGCATTCGATGTCCGCACTCCCCCTTTCGAAGAGCGCACCGGCCGCAGCGCCGGTGGTGCCCGTGCCCGCCGCGCCCTCGCCGCTGGCCGAGGCCGCACGCATGTTCGCCCGCAACCCGGCCGCGCTGGCGGGGCTCGTGCTGCTGCTGGCCATCGTGCTCGTCGCCGTCATCGGCCCGCTGGTGTACCCCGTCGACCCCTTCGAGATCCGCGCCGCGCCGCTCACGCCGCCATTGTCCGAAGACGCCTGGCTCGGCACCGACTACCTGGGCCGCGACGTCGCCATCTCGCTGCTGTACGGCGGGCGCGCCACGCTGCTGGTGGGCGCCGTGGCGGCGTTGTTGTCGGTGGCCATCGGCATCACCATCGGGGCCTTCTCGGGCTACTACGGCGGCCGGGTCGACGCCGCGCTCTCGCGCGTGACCGAGTTCTTCCAGGTGCTGCCGGCGCTGCTGTTCGCGATGGTGGTGGTCACGCTGTTCTCGCCCAGCCTGCTGACGGTGACGCTGTCGATCGGGCTGGTGAGCTGGCCCGGCACCGCGCGGCTGGCGCGGGCCGAATTCATGAAGGTGCGCGACATGGAATTCGTGCGCGCCGAGCGCTCCATCGGCGCGGGCGACGCCCGCATCATCTGGAAGGTGATCCTGCCCAACTGCATCGCACCGCTGGTGGTGTCGGCCACGCTGGCGATCGGCTCGGCCATCCTGTTCGAGGCCGGCCTGTCCTTCCTCGGCCTGGGCGACCCCAACCTCATGAGCTGGGGAATGATGATCGGCTCCAGCCGCCAGTACGTGCTCTCGTCCTGGTGGGCGGTGGCGATCCCCGGCGCGGCGATCTTCCTCACGGTGCTGGCCGTCAGCCTGATCGGCGACGGGCTGAACGATGCCCTCAACCCCAAGCTCCGGGAGCGATAAATGACCCTCCCCCAGTCTTCGCGCACTTCGTGTCGCTTCGCCAACCCCCTCAAGGGGGCGACATCCAGCGGCCTGGCAAAGCCAGTTCCGCGGCTGTCCACGCATGGCCTGCTCCGCGGCCTCTCGCTTCGTCGAGTGACAGAACCCCACGACGAATCAGGAGATGCTTCATGAGCCAGACATCTTTGCTCAGGGTCGACGACGTGCGCGTCGAATTCAACACCCGCCGCGGCAAGGCGCTGGTGCTCAACGGCGTGAGCTTCGAGGCGCGCGCTGGCGAGACGCTGTGCATCGTCGGCGAATCGGGCTGCGGCAAGAGCATGACCGCACTCACCGTGCTGGGGCTCGTGCCGCAGCCGCCCGGCCGCGTGAGCGGCGGGCGCGTGCTCTTCGGCGACGAGGACCTGCTGCAGGCCAGCCCCGAGCGCATGCGGGCCGTGCGCGGCAACCGCATCTCGATGATCTTCCAGGAGCCGATGACCTCGCTCAACCCGGTCTTCACGGTGGGTGAGCAGATCGCCGAGTCGCTGCGCCTGCATGCCGGGCTGGACCGCAAGGCCGCGCACGCGCGCGCCGTCGAGATGCTGCGCCAGGTCGGCATTCCGGCGCCCGAGCGGCGCGTCGACGAGTACCCGCACCAGCTCTCGGGCGGCATGCGCCAGCGCGTGATGATCGCGATGGCGCTGGCCTGCCGGCCCGACATCCTCATCGCCGACGAACCCACCACCGCGCTGGACGTGACGGTGCAGGCCCAGATCTTCGACCTGCTGCGCGAATTGCAGGCCGAGCGCGGCACCGCCATCGTGCTCATCACGCACGACATGGGCGCCGTGGCCGAGATGGCCGACCGGGTGATCGTGATGTACGCCGGTCGCGTGATCGAGCAGGGCACCACGGCCCAGGTGCTGGGCAGCCCGCAGCACCCCTACACCCAAGGCCTGATCGCCTGCCTGCCCGAGCTGGGCAGCAGCCAGCGCGGCGAGCGCACCGAGCTGGCGGAGATCGCCGGCGTGGTGCCCTCGCTGTGGGAACTGGGCAGCGGCTGCGCCTTCCGCGAGCGCTGCCCGAGCGCCCATGCACGCTGTGCACACGAGGTGCCGCCGATGTTCGACGCGCCCCTGCCGGGCCAGAGCGGCCACGCCGCCGCCTGCTGGCTGCTGGCCGAGGCCGCCGTGTCGAAGGCCGAGGAGGCTGCCGCATGACCAACTTGATTCCGTTCCCCCACATGCCCGCCCCCGCCGAACCGCCCCCGCCCGTGCTGCTGTCGGTCACCGACCTGAAGGTGCACTTCCCGCGTCCGCGCAGCGGCCTGATGGCCAAGCCGGAGGTGGTGCGCGCGGTCGACGGCGTGAACTTCGAGGTGCGCCGCGGCACCACGCTGGCCGTGGTGGGTGAATCCGGTTCCGGCAAGACCACCACGGCGCTGGCCGTGATGCGCCTGGCGCCGATCACCGCCGGCAGCGTGCGCCTGGGCCTCACCGACCTGAGCCTGCTGGGCGACGAGGCGATGCGCCAGGCCCGCCGGCGCGTGCAGATGATCTTCCAGGACCCGTACTCCTCGCTCAACCCGCGCCAGCGCGTGGGCGACGCCGTGCGTGCGCCGCTGGACCTGATGGGCATCGGCACGAAGGCCGAGCGCGCCGCACGCGTCGACGAGCTCTTCGCCGCCGTGGGCCTGCGGCCGGAGCAGCAGCAGCTGTTCCCGCACCAGTTCTCGGGCGGCCAGCGCCAGCGCATCAACATCGCGCGCGCGCTGGCCACCAACCCCGAGCTGGTGGTGTGCGACGAGCCCGTGTCGGCGCTGGACATCGCGATCCGCGCGCAGATCCTCAACCTGCTGGCCCGCCTGCAGCGCGAGCTGGGCCTGACCTACCTCTTCATCTCGCACGACATGGCGGTGGTGGAGCACATCTGCGACGAGATCGCCGTGATGTACCTGGGCCAGATCGTCGAGCGCGCACCGCGCCAGGCCTTCTTCGCGCGGCCGCTGCACCCGTACAGCGCGGCGCTGATGTCGGCCGTGCCCACCGTGCAGGGCGGTCGCACGCGCGCCGCACAGCGCATCCGCCTGGTCGGCGATCCACCCAGCCCGATCGACCCGCCGGCCGGCTGCCGTTTCGCCGGCCGCTGCCCGGCCGCCGGGCCGGGCTGCGAAGCGCCGCAGACGCTGCGCGAGATGCAGCCGGGCCACTGGGTCGCGTGCCATCGCGTGACGCGCGTGGACGGCCGGCCCGTCGGCCCGTTGCAGATGCCCGCGGCTGCCTGAGCAGCGTTTCCCTTCCCCCTCCTCCGTCATCGCTCCACCATGACCGTCACCGTCTTCCAGGCCCGCAAGATCCTCACCATGAACCCGCAGCAGCCCGAGGCCACGCACGTCGCCGTGCGGGACGGCCGCGTGCTCGCGGTGGGCGACCTGGCGCGCATGCGGTCCGTCGGCAGCTTCACCCTCGACGACCGCTACGCGGACAAAGTGCTCATGCCCGGCCTGGTCGAGGGCCACTCGCACCTCATGGCCGGCGGTCTGTGGATGTTCACCTTCGTCGGCTACCACGCCCGCACCTCGCCCGACGGCCGGGTGTGGGAAGGCTGCCGCGACTTCGAGGAGGTGATCGCGCGCCTGGTCGAGGTCGAGCGCGGCATGGCCAACCCGAAGGCGCCGCTGCTGGCCTGGGGCTTCGACCCGATCTTCTTCGGCACGGAGCGCATGACGGTCGAGCACCTGGACCGCGTGTCGACCACGCGTCCCGTGGTCGTCCTGCATGCCAGCCAGCACCTGATGAACGTGAACCGTGCCGCGCTGGAACAGGCGGGCATCACGCGCGACACCGACATCGAGGGCGTGGCGCGCTTCCAGGACGGCGCACACGCGGGCGAACCCAATGGCGAACTGCAGGAGTTCGCCGCCATGTTCCCGATCACGCGGCTCACCGGCAACGTGTTCCGCGTCACCGGCTCCGACCCCAAGTGCCTGCGCATGTTCGGGCAGATGGCGCAGCTCGCGGGCGTGACCACCGCGACCGACCTGGTGAACGACCTGTCGGACGGCAACCACGCGGCACTGGCCGAGGTGACGGCGGACCCCGACTTCCCGGTGCGCTTCGTGCCGGCCTACATCAGCATGGACGGCGCGATGAACCGGGCGCAGGGCGGCGAGCGCATCCGCGCGCGCCAGGCCGCCGGCAACGACAAGCTGCACTACGGCCTGGTGAAGATCGTGGCCGACGGCTCGATCCAGGGCTTCACCGCGCGCCTGCGCTGGCCCGGCTACCACAACGGCGCGCCCAACGGCATCTGGATCCTGCCGCCGGCCGAGCTCAAGGCAGCCATCAAGGACTTCCATGCGCAGGGCTTCCAGCTGCACATCCACACCAACGGCGACGAGGCCACCGAGGTCGCGCTCGACGGCATCGAGGAGGCGCTGGCCGCGCACCCGCGCTGGGACCACCGCCACACGCTGCAGCACTGCCAGATGGCCGACGACGCGCAGTTCCGCCGCATGGCGCGGCTGGGCGTGTGCGCCAACCTGTTCGCCAACCACCTCTACTACTGGGGCGACGCACACCGCGAGCTGACGATGGGGCCGGACCGCGCCTTCCGCATGGACGCCTGCGCCACCGCGCTGCGCCACGGCGTGCCAATGGCCATCCATTCCGACGCGCCGATCACGCCGCTGGGCCCGCTCTTCACGGCCTGGTGCGCGGTCAACCGCCTCAGCTCCAGCGGGCAACAACTGGGCACGGCCGAGTGCATCCCGGTGGCCGACGCGCTCTACGCCATCACCATGGGGGCGGCCTTCACGCTGTCGATGGACCACCTGATCGGCTCGGTCGAGATCGGCAAGTTCGCCGACTTCTGCGTGCTGGACGACGACCCGCTGGCCGTTGCGCCCGCGCAGCTCAAGGACGTGCGCATCGCCGGCACGGTGATCGGCGGCCGCCCACTGCCGCTGCCCGGCCAGGCTTGAACCGTCCACCCATGCGCAACGCCCGCATCCCCCTGACCGTCATCGGCGGCTTCCTCGGCGCCGGCAAGACGACGCTGCTGAACCACCTGCTGACGCAGGCGGGCGGCCGGCGGGTGGCGGTGCTGGTGAACGACTTCGGCGCCATCAACCTCGACCGCGCGCTGATCGCGAGCGAGGAGGCCGGCGCCATCGAGCTCACCAACGGCTGCGTCTGCTGCCAGATCGGCGACGACCTGACGGCCGCGCTGATCGCGCTCATCGAATCGCCCCGGCCGCCAGAGGCCATCGTGGTGGAGGCCAGCGGCGTCTCCGACCCCTGGCGCATCGCGCAGGTGGGCATCGCCGACCCGGCCCTGAGCCTGGACGGCGTGATCGTGCTGGTCGATGCCGGCGCGGTGCGCGAGCAGGCCGCCGACCCGCTGCTGGCCGACACGGTGCAGCGCCAGCTGCGCGCGGCCGACCTGCTGGTGCTCAACCAGTGCGACCGCATCGACGAGGCCTCGCTGGCCGGACTGCGCCTGTGGCTCGACGCCCAGGCACCCGGCCGTCCGCGCTTCGAGACCACGCACGGCCGCGTGCCCGCATCCCTGCTCGGCTTTGCCGCGCTGCACGCCGGCCCGGTCGTGCCCACGCTGGGCCGCTCGCCGCGCCTGCAGGCCGCCGACCCCGGCCACGGCGCCGTCTTCGACACCTGGGCGCTGGACGACGCGCCGCTCTTCAGTGCGCGCGCGCTGCGCGCCCTGCTCAAGGGCATGCCGGCGGGCGTGCTGCGGCTCAAGGGCCTGGTGCGCACCGACGAGCATGCGCGGGCCGAACTGCAGTTCGCCGGCCAGCACGGCTCGCTGCGCGCCGCCGCCGACCCGTCCGGCCGCTGCAGCGTGGTGGCGATCGGCCTGCAGGGCCGGCTGCCCGCCGACGCGCTGGCACGGGCCTTCGAGGCCGCGGCCGCCCTCCCGACCCCTTCCCTTCCATGAAACAAGCAACTTCCTTCGGCGGGCGCGACCTCGCGGCCGCGCTCGGCGTCGTCGTCATCTGGGGCCTGAACTTCGTGGCCATGAAGTACTCGCTGCGCGACTTCACGCCCTTCCAGCTCGGCACCTTCCGCTACCTCTTCGCGGTGCTGCCGCTGGTCTTCTTCGTGCGCAAGCCGCAGCTGTCGTGGCGCTGGCTGGTGCCCGCGGGCCTGGCGCAGCTGGGACAGTTCGGGCTGCTCTTCGTTGCGCTGCAGGTCGGCATGACGGCCGCCCTCGCGTCGGTGCTGATGCAGACGCAGGTGTTCTTCACCACGCTGCTGGGCGTGCTGCTGCTGCACGAGCGCCTGAGCGGCGCGATGCGCGCCGGCCTCACGCTGGCGGCGCTGGGCCTGGCCTGCTTCGCGATGAACTTCAGCGGGCATGCCGTGGCCGGCGGCATCACCGTGCTGAGCCTGGTGCTGAACCTGCTGGCGGCCACGATGTGGGCGGCGTCGAACATCATCGCCCGCAAGGCGCAGGCGGCGCAGCCCGGCTACGACGCGCTGCAGTTCGTCGTGTGGATGTCGCTGGTGCCGATCCTCCCCTTCGCCGCCATGGCCTGGCTTTTCGAGCCCGAGGCCACGCGCTGGCAATGGACGCACGCGAGCGCGGGGGCCTGGGCCGGCGTGGCCTACCTGGGCTGGTTCGCGACCATTGCCGCCTACGCGCTGTGGACCGGCCTGCTCAAGCGCCACCCCGCCAACCGCGTCGCACCCTTCAGCCTGGGCGTGCCGGTGATCGGGCTGGCGGCCGGCATGCTCACGCTGGGCGAGACCGTCTCGCCCTGGCAGTGGGCCGGCAGCGCCTGCGTGGTGGCGGCGCTGGCGGTGGTGATGCTGGGGCCGCGGCTCGTGGCCGGCTCCGCGGGGCGCCGGCAGCAGGCCTGAGCCCGACCGCGACGCGCGGCCGGCGTAATCGCGCGACTGGCGACACAATGCCCACCGCATGGAGACACTCACAAGAAAGCAGTGGGCGCTGTTCGTCCCGCTGACGCTCGCCTGGGGCCTGAACTGGCCGGTGATGAAGCTGGGCGTGACGGACTATCCGCCCATCACCTTCCGCGCGCTGTCGCTGTGGCTGGGCGTGCCGGTGCTGGGCGGGGTGCTGGTCGCGATGAAGGTGCCCTTCCGCATTCCGCGCCGGCACTGGCCCGAGCTGCTGGTGCTGGGCGCGACCAACATGTTCGTCTGGCACGTGTGCATCATCGTCGCGCTCAAGGAGCTGTCCAGCGGCCGCGCGGCGATCCTGGGCTACACGATGCCGATCTTCTCGGCGCTGCTCGGTGCCTGGCTGTTCGGCACGCGGCTGGCCGGCCGGGCCTGGCTGGGCGTCGGCGCCGCAGCGCTGGGGGTGGCACTGCTGCTGTGGCACGCGATCGCCGGCATGTCCGGCAAGCGGGGCTACATGGCGCTGGCGCTCTTCGCTGCGGCCACCTGGGCGCTGGGCACGCAGCTGCTGCGGCGCACGCGCATCCCGGTGCCCACGCTCGCGATCTCCTTCTGGATGACCACGCTGACGGCCGTGGTCATGACGGTGCTGGCGGTGCTGCTGGAGCGGCCGCAGTGGAAGGCGCCGTCCACAGCCACCTGGGCCGCGATCGTCTACAACGCGGTGCTGATCTTCGGCTTCGCGCACGCGGCCTGGTTCGCGCTCGCGCGCGAGTTGCCGCCGATCGCGTCGACCCTCAGCGTGATGCTGATCCCGGTGCTCGGCGTCTTCAGCGGCGCACTCTGGCTCGGCGAGGTGCTGCACTGGCAGGACTGGGCCGCGGTGGCGCTGATGGTGGCGGCCATCGCCGCCGTGCTGTCGCCCGCCGCGCCACGGACTGCCGCGCCGGCGGCGCGTCCCGGCCGGTCGTCACGATCGTGACGGGTTTGGCCGCGGCGCCCATCCGACGAGCGCTGCGGGCCGATTGCACTTCATCCGTTTCGGGCGTCGTTCACCGCCCATGACCTGCGGGGTCATCGACGGCACGACGCCGCGCGCGGACAGTCGAGCCATCGACAACGACCCGCAGGAGCAATCACATGAACACCGGCTTCGACATCCTTCCGCTGGCCGTGGCGCTGCTGATCGGCATGAGCGCCGTGGGCTCGTGCATCGGCATCGCGATGCTGGGCAGCAAGCTGATCGAGGGCTCGGCGCGTCAGCCCGACCTGATGCAGGAGCTGCAGTCGAAGTTCTTCCTGGCGGCCGGCGTGACCGACGGCGCCTTCATCATCGCCACCGGCATCGGGCTGTGGTTCGCCACCGCCAGTCCCTTCAAGTGAGGGGCGGCCTTCAGCCCGCGCGGCGCAGTGTGTCGGAGGGCGACTCGCCGAAGCGCGCGCGGTAGGACTGCGAGAAGCGCCCGAGGTGCGCGAAGCCGCAGTCCAGCGCCACCGACGACACGGTGGTGCCAGCCTGTGGCTCGCGCAGGCGCCGGTGCGCCACGTCCAGGCGCATGTCGCGCAGGTACTGCATCGGGCTGCAGTCGCGCGCGCGCCGAAAGGCCTCGAGCAGGGTACGCACCGGCACACCGGCGGCCTGCGCGATGTCGCCCAGGCGAAGCGGCTCGTCGGCATGCGCCTGCATGTACACCTCGGCGCGGCGCACGCAGCCGGGGCTGGCGCCGTGCGCGCTGCGCGGCGCCGGTGCGCGCAGCGGCGCGTCGTCCCAGGCCTGGCCGTCGAGCAGCAGCCGCAGCAGCAGGCGCTCCATCTCCAGCGCGATCAGCGGATGGCGGCGGACCGCGTCCATCAGCGCCTCGGAGGTCAGCAGCAGGCGCAACTGGTCGAGCCAGGCCTGCATCGCGGGCCGGCGCAGGTCGAGCACTTCGTCGAAGCGGATCGGCCGGCCCACGTGCGCCTCGACCATCGCTCGGTCGAGCCGCAGCACGAACTGCTCGCAGTCGGCCGACAGGTCGGCCACGAAGCGTGCGCCGGGGGCGCAGATCATGCCGCGCTGCACGTCGACCTGGAGTGCGCGGTCGCCCACACGCGCCTGTGCGCCGCCGCGCAGGCAGAACATCAGCAGGTGGTAGTCCTCGACGTGTTCGACGTCGACCTGCATCGCCTCGCCGAAGTCGATGGTGCCCACGCCGATGCCGCCCAGGCGCAGGAAGTCCATGTGCGAGCGTCCGCCCTCGGGCCGGCCGAGCGGGCGCAGATGGTGCGGCTGCATCACGCGCGAGATGCGCTCGCGCGTGTCGTCGAGGTCCCGCGACTCGAAGAGCCGGTTGGCGCGCAGCAGCGCGGGCTCGAAGGCGGCCGCGCGGGGGGCGGAAGGGGCGATGGCGGTGCGCATGGGCGTGTGGCTTCGCAAAAGCCTGCACCCCGCGCAAGAAGCGCGCCATGCCACACGATGGCGCACGCCGCGCACCAGCATGACGCAGCGCACTTTCCTGCGCGAATCGGACAAGGCCTTCGCGCACCCGCGCAAAACGGATAGCCGCGCGCGCCCGCCCTTCCAAGAATGAAGGCATCCGCACCGCTGCGCCGGCGCGGCCCCATGCAAAGGAAGGCCCCATGAACCACATCGTCGACATCAGCGCCCTGAAGGCCGCCGACGCCGCCGCAGCGCCCTCGCGGCTGGTGCATTTTCCGCAGCCCGACGGCTCGCGCGTGCCCTACGCCGTGTTCAGCTCGCAGGAGGTGTTCGAACGGGAGCAGGAACGCATCTACCGCGGCCCGACCTGGAGCTTCGTCGCGCTCGACGCCGAGATCCCCAAGGCCGGCGACTACAAGAGCACCTTCGTCGGCGACACGCCGGTGGTGGTGACGCGCACCGACGACGGCGGCGTGGCCGCCTGGGTGAACCGCTGTGCGCATCGCGGCGCCATCGTCTGCCGCAATGCGCGCGGCAACGCGAAGTCGCACACCTGCGTCTACCACCAGTGGAGCTTCGACGCCCGCGGCAACCTGCAGGGCGTGCCCTTCCGCCGCGGCAAGGACGGCGCCCCCGGCATGCCGGCCGACTTCGACCCGAAGAACCACGGCCTGCGCCAGCTGCGCGCCCAGAGCCACAAGGGCCTGGTGTTCGCCACCTTCAGCGACGAGGCGCCGCCGCTGGAGGAATACATCGGCCCGCAGATGCTGCCCTGGGTCGACCGCGTGATGCACAAGCCGGTGGTGTACCTCGGCTGCACGCGGCAGTACGCCCGCAGCAACTGGAAGCTCTACTACGAGAACGTGAAGGACCCGTACCACGCGAGCCTGCTGCACCTGTTCCACACCACCTTCAACATCTTCCGCGTGGGCATGAAGGCGCGCTCGATGGCCGACCAGCGCCACGGCCTGCACAGCATCATCACCGCCACCAAGGTGGACGAGAGCGACACCGCCTCGGCCTACAAGCAGCAGGCGATCCGCTCGATGGACGAGGGCTTCCACCTCGAGGACGACTCGGTGCTCGGCTTCGTGTCGGAGTACGAGGAGGACTGCACCAACCACATCCAGACCATCTTCCCGCAGCTGGTGCTGCAGCAGATCCACAACACGCTGGTGGCACGCCAGGTGCTTCCCAAGGGCCCGGGCGAGTTCGAGCTGGTCTTCCACTTCTTCGGCTACGAGGACGACACGCCCGAGCTGCGCGCGCTGCGCATCAAGCAGGCCAACCTGGTCGGCCCGGCGGGCTACATCTCGATGGAGGACACCGAGGCCACCGAGCTGGTGCAGCGCGGCACCGCGCGCGACGCCGATGCCACCTCGGTGATCGAGCTGGGCCGCTCCGACCCGAACCGCGAGGACACGATGGTCACCGAGAACCTGATCCGCAAGTTCTGGACGGGCTACCAACAGCTGATGGGATATTGATGATGGACGCCACCACCCTCGAAGAACGCCCGACCGCCGTCGCCGCGGCCGCGCCGGTGTCGATGCAGCTCTGGTTCGAGATCCACCAGTTGCAGGAGCGCTACAGCGCCGCGCTGGACAACGACCGCCTGGAGGAATGGGCCACGCTCTTCACCGAGGACTGCCTCTACGAGATCGTGCCCAAGGAGAACGCCGACCTGGGCCTGCCCATCGGCCTCATCCACTGCAACAACCAGCGCATGCTGCGCGACCGCGTGGTGTCGCTGCGCCACGCGAGCATCTACGAAGAGCACAGCTGCCGCCACATGACCAGCGGCCTGGTGATCACGCCGGTGGACGAGGACACGGTGCAGGCCGAGTCGAGCTACGTCGTGATCCAGACGCGCACCAACGGCGAGTCCTTCGTCTACCAGGCGGGCCGCTACCTGGACCGCATCGTGCGCACCCCGGCCGGCTGGCGCTATGCGCAGCGCCGGGTGATCTACGACACCTCGCGCGTCATCACCCTGCTGGCGACCCCGATATGAGCACCACGACCGAAGCCACCCAGTGGCACGACGTCGGCGAACCCGACGACTTTCCCGATGGGGCCGTGTGGCCGGTGATCGCCGGCGGCCTGCCGATCGCCGTCTTCCGCCAGGGCGAATCGCTGCATGCGCTGCACGACCTGTGCACGCACGGCAACGCGCGCTTGTCCGAAGGCTGGATCGAGAACGGCAAGGTGGAATGCCCGCTGCACCAGGGGCTGTTCGACATCTGCACCGGCGCCGCCTGCGGCGAACCGGCCACCGAGGACGTGCGCGTCTTCCCGATCCAGATCCGCGACGGCCGCGTCGAGGTGGCGGTCTAGCCGCCTGCGTTGCCGCCGCACCTCGAATCCGATTTTTCTCTTCACTTTCCGGAGCCTCCATGCCTGCTTCCCAGAGCCGCCCCGCATCGCGCCGCAGCGCCCTGTCCGTTGCCCTCTTCACGGTGCTGTCCCTGGCGGCCGGCGTGCCGGCCCATGCGGCCGACCCGATCAAGGTGGGCCTCGCGCTCGACATCTCCGGCCCCTTCGCGGCCGGCGGCGCCGAGACGCGCGACGCGATCAACCTGGCGGTGAAGCTGCTGGGCAACAAGCTCGGCGGCTACCCGGCCGAATTCATCCAGGCCGACACCGCCGGCAGCCCCGACCAGGCCAAGCAGATCGTCGACCGCTTCATCCAGCAGAACAGGATCGACTTCTTCACCGGCCCCACGCCCTCGAACGTGGCACTGGCCGTGGGCCCGGCGCTCTTCGCGGCCAAGGTGCCCTTTGTCACCAGCAACCCCGGCCCGAGCCAGTACGCCGGTGCGCAGTGCAACCCCTATTTCTTCGGCCAGAGCTACCAGAACGACACCTGGGACGAGGCCGCCGGCCAGTGGGCCACCGACCAGAAGCTCAAGACCGCCTTCATCATCGCGCCCAACTACCCCGCGGGCCGCGACCACCTCACCGGCTTCAAGCGCACCTACAAGGGTCAGGTGGTGGCCGAGGTGTACGGCAAGGTGGGCCAGCTGGACTATGCCGCCGAGCTGGCGCAGATCCGCGCCGCCAAGCCCGAGGCGGTGTACTTCTTCCTGCCCGGCGGCATGGGCATCAACTTCATCAAGCAGTTCGTGGGCGCGGGCCTGTCGAAGGACGTGAAGCTGGTCACCAGCCCCGCCTCGGCCGACGAGGACACCATCGCCGCCGTGGGCGATCCGATGCTGGGCCTGTTCTCGACCTCGCAGTGGTCGCACGACCTGCCCAATGCGGCCAACCAGAAGTTCGTCACCGAGTTCCGCAAGGCCTACAACCGCTACCCCACCTTCTACGCCGCGCAGGCCTACGACGCCATCCTGGCCATGGACGCCGCGGCCAAGGACGTGAAGGGCGACGTGAAGAACGAGGAGGCCGTGCTCAAGGCGCTGAAGGCGGCCAACTTCCAATCCATCCGCGGGCCCTTCAAGTACGACACCAACAACTTCCCGATCCAGGACTACTACCTGCGCGTGATCGGCAAGGACAGCGAAGGCCGCATCACCAACAAGACGCTGTCGACGCCGCTGAAGGGCTACCGCGACGCATACCACCAGCTCTGCAAGATGAAGTGACCCCCGCGCAGTGATGACGCCCATCCTCTTCATCGAGCAGATGCTCAACGGCCTGGGCTACGGGCTGATGCTGTTCCTACTGGCCGCGGGGCTGACGCTGGTGTTCGGGATCATGGACGTGATGAACCTCGCGCACGGCTCGCTTTTCATGGGCGGCGCCTACGTGGCGGCGAGCGTGCACACGCGCACCGACTCCTTCGTGGGCGCGGTGCTTGCGGCGCTCGTGGTGGTCGTGCTCGTGGCCCTGGTGCTGGAGGCGCTGCTGGTGCGACGGCTCTACGGCCGCGACCACCTCGCGCAGGTGCTGGCGACCTTCGGCATCATCCTGGTGGCCGACGACCTGGTGAAGATGGCCTGGGGGCCGGCGCCCATCATGGCGTCGGCGCCGGCCGCGCTGTCGGGCGCGGTCGAGATCCTGCCGGGCCTGCCCTACCCGGCGTACCGGCTCGTCATCCTCGTGGCCGGGCTGGTGGTGGCGGGCGGGCTGTACCTGCTGGTCAACCACACGCGCGTGGGCATGCTGGTGCGCGCCGGCGCCTCCAACCGCGCGATGGCCGAGTTCATGGGCGTGCGCGTGGGGCGCATCTTCTCGCTGGTGTTCCTGGTCGGCGCCGCGCTCGCGGCGCTGGCCGGCGCGCTGATGGGGCCGCTCACCGCCGTGCAGGTGGGCATGGGCGAGGAGATCCTGATTCCCTCGCTGGTGGTGCTGGTCATCGGCGGCATCGGCTCGATCCGAGGCGCCTTCGTGGCGGCGATGCTGGTCGGCCTGGTCGACACCATCGGCCGCGCCTTCGTGCCGCTGGCGCTGCGCCCGCTGCTGCCGCCCACGCTGGTGTCGGACCTGAGCGCGCTCATTGCCGGGCTGGCCACCTATGCGCTGATGGCGGCGGTGCTGGCCTTCAAGCCCACCGGCCTGTTCCCCGCCCGCGGCTGAGGCCGCGGCGACCGACTCTTTCGATCGATGAAGCTCGAACGCTGGCTCCTCGGGTGCGCACTCGCCGCACTCGCCGTCTTCCCGCTGCTGGCGCCTGCGATGGGGCTGGACTTCTACGTCAACTTCGTGCGGCGGGCGCTGATCTTTGCAATGGCCGCGGCCAGCCTGAACTTCATCCTCGGCTTCGGCGGCATGGCGGCGCTGGGCCACATGGGCTTCGTCGGGGTGGGCGCGTACACGCTCGTGGCCCTGGCCGACGCCGGCCACGACTCGGCCTGGCTCATGTGGCCCGCGGGCGCCGTCGCGGGCGGCCTCGTCGCCGCGGCGATCGGCAGCGTGGCGCTGCGAACGCGCGGCGTGTACTTCATCATGATCACGCTGGCCTTCGCGCAGATGCTGTACTTCGCGGCGGTGTCGCTGCGTGCCTACGGCGGCGACGATGGCTACAACCTCATGGCCCGCCCCGGCTTCGGCCTGGGGCTGGACAGCACGCACGAGCCGACCTTCTACTGGGTCGTGCTCGTGCTCTTCGCCGGCGTGATGGCCTTGCTCAACCGCGCGACGGTATCGCGCTTCGGCCATGCGCTGATGGGCATCCGCGACAACGAGGTGCGCATGCAGGCCATGGGCTACCCGGTGTTCCGGCTGCGGCTCGCGGCCTTCGCGCTGGCCGGCGCGGTGGCCGGGCTGGCGGGCGCGCTGCTGGTGTCGCACAACAGCTTCGTCAGTCCCTCGGTGATGCACTGGACGCAGTCGGCGACGCTGGTGGTGATGGTGATGATCGGCGGCGTCGGGCGGCGCTGGGGCGGACCGGTGGGCGCCGCGGTGTGGATCGGCCTGGAGGAATTCGCCAAGCAGCACACCGAGTACTGGCACCTGCCGCTGGGCGTGCTGCTGGTGGCCATCGTCTTCCTCGCGCCGCGCGGCATCGCGGGCGTGCTCGAGCGGCGCCGCCGTGCCGCGCCCGCCGCGGACGGACGGACCGTGGAGGCCACGCCATGAGCAGCCTCTTCCAGGTCGACGGGCTGGTCAAGCGCTTCGGCGCGCTGGTGGCGACCGACCACGTGTCGCTGGCCGTGAACGCGGGCGAGGTGCATGCGCTGATCGGCCCCAACGGCGCGGGCAAGTCGACGCTGGTCAACCTGATCTCGGGGCTGGTCCCGGCCGACGCGGGGCACATCGCGCTCGACGGCCTGAACCTCACGCCGTTGCCGATGCATGCGCGCGTGCGCGCCGGGCTGTCGCGCTGCTTCCAGATCACGAGCATCTTCCGCGAGGCGACTGTGATGGACAACCTGCTGCTGGCCGCGCAGGCACATGCCGGCAGCAGCCTGCGTTTGCTGCGCGACCGCCGGCACGAGCAGCCGCTGGCCGACACCGCGCGGGCGCTGGCCGAGCGCGTGGGCCTGGTGCACGAGCTCGACCGCATGGCCGGCACGCTGCCGCACGGCGCGCAGCGCAAGCTCGACGTGGCGCTCGCGCTGGCCGCGCGGCCGAAGCTGCTGCTGCTCGACGAGCCCATGGCCGGGATGGGCCCGGAGGATTCCGAACGCATGACCGAACTGATCCACCGCCTGAAGGCCGACATGGCCATCCTCTTGATCGAGCACGACATGAAGGCCGTCTTCGCGCTGGCCGACCGCATCTCGGTGCTGGTCTACGGACGGGTGCTGGTGTCGGGCAGCGTTCAGGAGATCCGCGGCAACCCGCAGGTGCAGGCCGTGTACCTCGGCACCGAGGACACGATGGCGGAGGCCGCCTGATGGCCGCGCCCGCACCGCTTCTCGAAGCGCGCCGGCTCGAAGCCGGCTACGGCGCCAGCCAGGTGCTGTTCGGCATCGACCTCGACATCCGCGCCGGCCAGGTGCTGACGCTCCTGGGCCGCAACGGCATGGGCAAGAGCACCACCATCAAGACGCTGATCGGCGCGCTCGCGCTGCGCGGCGGCAGCGTGCGCTTCGGCGGCACCGACCTGCGCGGCCTGCGGCCCGACGCGATCGCGCGGCTGGGCGTGGCCATCGTGCCCGAGGGGCGGCAGTGCTTTCCCAACCTCACCGTGCGCGAGCACCTGGTCGCTTTCGCCGACCAGCGCAACGGCCAGCGCGAGGGCTGGAACCTGGCGCGGCTGTACGCGCTGTTCCCGCGCCTGAAGGAGCGCGAGAACAACCTGGGGCACCAGCTCTCGGGCGGCGAACAGCAGATGCTGGCCATCGCCCGCGCGCTGTCGACCAACCCGCGCCTGCTGATCCTCGACGAGGCCACCGAGGGCCTGGCGCCGGTGATCCGCGAGGAGATCTGGCGCTGCCTGCGCCGCCTCAAGGACGCGGGCCAGACCACGCTGGTGGTCGACAAATACATCGACCGCCTGCTCGGCCTGGCCGACCACCACCTGGTGCTGGAGCGCGGCCGCGTGGTGTGGCAGGGCGACTCTGCCGCGCTGGACGCCGACCGGTCGGTGTGGGCGCGCTACCTGGGCGTGTAATTTCGACCTGCGCCCAGCGCGCAAGCAATCTCAGGGCACCCGCGGATCTGGCTCTGCCAGGCCGCTGGGTGCGCCCCCTTCGCGCAGCAGAAGGGGGAGCCGCGAAGCGGCATGGGGGTTGAGTTCCTATGACGGGCGCTTCATGTCGGTGCAGGTGTTGGGCAGCATCGCCTCCTGCGCTGTGATCTTCCTGGCCGTGTAGACACCGACGCCGGTGTTCTCCAGGTCGTACTTCACGCCCTTGTCGCCCACCTTGGCGAAGGTCTGCACGAACAGGTCCTGCTGCAGCTGGTGGTCGTCGGGACGCATCCACACCTCGCCGATGTCGGTCTTGTAGCGCATGTTCTCCAGCTTGCGACCGACGTCGACGGCCTTGGTGGAGTTGGCCTGCTTCATGGCTTCGGCCAGCATGTCCAGCGCGTTCTTGGCGCGCAGCAGCAGGAAGTCGTTCTTGAACTTCTTCTTGTATTCGTTGGCGAAAGCCTCGGCGCCGTTGTTCTCGACGTTGGCATGCCATTCGGACAGGCTGAACACGGTGCCGATGCCGCTGTCCTGCAGCACGGTGGGCACGCCGATGGTGTTGGCGTACAGCGTGTAGATGTTGACCTTCAGGCCCGCTTCCTTGATGGCCTTGATGAGCAGCGTAAGGTCGTTGCCCCAGTTGCTGGTGAGCACCGTGTCGGCGCCCGAGGCCTTGATCTTGGCCGCGTAGGGCGCGAAGTCCTTGACCTTGCCCAGCGGCACCAGGTCGTCGCCCACCAGCTGCAGGTCGGCGCGCTTCTTCGGCAGCATCTCCTTGAAGGCCTTCTGCGCCTGGTAGCCGGCCACGTAGTCCTGGTGGACCTGGTGGACCTTCTTGATCTCCGGGCGCGCTGCGATCGCCGAGGTGATCGCGTTCATGCTCATGTCGATGTTCTGGATGAAGCGGAAGTGCCAGAAGGTGCACTTGGGCCCGGTCATGTCGGGGTCGAAGGCCGAGTAGTTCATCACCAGCATCGGCTCCTCGCCGCGCGCGACCATCTTCTGCACCGCGTCGACCAGCGCGGCCGTCACGTTCGAGCCGTTGCCCTGGAAGACGTAGCGCGCGCCCTTGTCGTAGGCGGCACGCAGCGCGCTGGCACTCTCGTTGGCGCTGGACTTGCCGTCGAAGGGCAGCACCTCGATCTTCTGGCCCAGTACGCCGCCCTTGGCGTTGATCTGCTCGGCGGCGAGCAGGAAGTGCTGCAGCTGCTGCTCGCCCACGTTGGCGAAGGACCCCGAGAGCGGGTCGATGTAGGCCACCTTGATCTGTGCCGCGGCCGGGATGGCCATGGCGAAGGCGAGCGTGGCGGCCACGAGGGCGCCGCGTCCTGCGCGCTGGAACATGTGTCGTCTCCTGGTGATTAGTTGTCGGTCGGCCCGCAATCGCCGCGGCCGCCGGCAGTACATCACCCGCGCGCAGGCGCGCGCCGTCATCTGCGTGACTGGAAGGGCGCGTGCGCCATTCATTCGGTGCATGGTCCCGCATTCGCCGCGCGGGGGCGGCGGGCCTTCAGCGCGCGCGATCGACCACGCGCAGCATGCCTTCCTGCGCGGTGGAGGCGACCAGCCGGCCGTCGCGTGCGAACACGCTGCCGCGGCACAGGCCGCGCGCGCCGCCCGCGCTGGGCGAGTCGATGACGTAGAGCAGCCAGTCGTCGAAGCGGAAGTCGCGGTGGAACCACATGGCGTGGTCGAGGCTGGCGGCGCGCACGTCGCCGGCCAGGAAGCTCAGGCCGTGCGGCACCAGCGCGGCGCGCAGAAGGCCGTGGTCGGAGGCGTAGGCCAGCAGCGCACGGTGCACCGTCGGGTCGTCGGGCAGCGGGGCCACGGCGCGCATCCAGATCGCGCTGCCGCCCTCGCGCGGCGCGGGCGCGAGCGGGTCGTCCTGTTCGACGCGGCGGTACTCGATGCCGTGCGGCGCGGTGGCCTTGATGCGCCAGCGCTCGGGCATGCGCGCGCCGATGGACAGGCGCTGCTCCAGCTCGCTGGGCAGCCCCTCGGGGCCGTCCACCGCCGGCATCGGCAGCTGGTGCTCGACGCCCCGGTCCACGGTCTGGAAGGAGGCCGCCATCTCGAAGATGATGCGGCCCTCCTGGCGCGCCAGCACATGGCGGGTCGTGAAGCTGCGGCCGTCGCGCACGCGGTCCACGCTGTAGTCGATGGGTGCGTGCTCGCCGGGCAGCAGGAAGTAGGCGTGCATCGAGTGCACCGGCCGCGTGGCCTCGACCGTGAGGCTGGCCGCCATCAGCGCCTGGCCGAGCACCTGGCCGCCGAAGACGGCGGGCGTGCCGATGTCCTCGCTCCGTGCGCGGAAGCGGTCCTCGCCGACGGGCTCCAGGCGCATGAGGGCGACGAGGTCGTCGACGAGGCAGGCGGTGGTCGGGGAGTCGGTCATCGGCAAGGGCGCGGTTCAGGGATAACCCTGAACCATAGCAAAGCCCAGGCCCGGCGGCTGTCGCCCGCGATCACCGGCCTGTGCGCTTGGGACACAATTCCGCGGCCAAGGCCCCCGGGGCCGTGACGCTGCCGTTCCAACCCCCAACCGCTCCACGCGCCATGACCACAGCTTCTTCCACGACCGCCCTCGCGCTGGCCGCCGCCGGTGCCATTCTCCTGGCCGGCTGCGCCTCCAAGTCCGGCGGCGCCGCCGCCGATGCCGGCGCACCCAAGGCCGCCGCGGCCGCGCCCAGCGCACCGCCGGCCCCGCCGCCGCCCCCGCCCCCGCCCGGCTATGCCGACATCGCGGCCGCCTTCGACGGCGGCAACCTCGCCAGCGCCCGCCAGGCACTGGTGGGCAAGAGCTTCCAGATCGACCTGCAACGCCCGGCCGCGCGCAACGCACCGGCCAGCAGCTGGGTCGCAAGCGAGGGCGATGCCGTGGGATTCCGCTGCCTCGTCACCGCGCCCAACTTCCGCGGCGGCCCGGTGACGGCCGAGGTGCGCGCCGTGCGCGTGGCCGGCAAGCAGAAGACGGTGGACCTGGCGCGTTGCGCCACCGCGGCCCCGCCCGCCGCGGCCGCTGCCCCTGCCGCCGCACCCGCAGCGGCAGCACCCGCCGCTGCCGCTGCCGCCGCCGGCGCGGGCACGGTCGGTGCCGGCAAGCCCGGCATGGATGCGCGCGGCAACGTGGTCGACTCGTCCAAGGTCGAGGCCGGCAGCGGCCGCACGGTGAAGGGCCTGAACGGCTACGACGGCGAGATCACCGGCAACCCCGGCCCGGGCAGCAAGTTCGGCCAACTGCAGATCGGCATGTCGGCCTTCCAAGTCACGAGCCAGATCGGCCCGCCGACCGACCAGGGCGCCTACATGACGGGCAAGGCCTGGATCCCCTTCTACTTCGGCGCCGACCGCCACCGCTTCGAGATGGTCTACAAGGGCCAGGGCCGCCTGATCTTCGCCGGCGGCAGCATGGGCGACTTCAGCAACGGCTACCTGATCTGGATCATCCACAACCCGAACGAGCCGGGCACGCGCTGAGCGCTCAAGCCGGCCCGGCGTGACAGCAGACGCACAGCTTGTTGCCGTCCGGGTCCCGCACGTAGGCGCCGTAGTAGTTCGCGTGGTAGTGCGGACGCGGCCCTGGCGGCCCGTCGCAGCGCCCACCCAGCGACAGCGCCAGGGCATGCACCGCGTCGACGGTGCCGCGGTCGGGCGCGAGCAGCGCCACCATCTGGCCGTGGCCCGGCGTCGCGGGCTCGCCGTCGAAGGCCGTGCCCACCAGCAGCAGCGGCCGGTCGGCGTCGGCGGCCTGCCAGCCGCACCAGTGCTGCACCAGCGGCGGGCTCTCGCCGGCACGCTCGACGAAGCGCAGGCGATGGCCCAGCCGCGCCATCAGCGGTTCGTAGAAGGCAAAGGCGCGGTCGAAGTCGGTGACACCGATGAAGACATGGGACAGCAGCATGGGCCGAGCTTAGGGGCCCGCGCGGTCCCTGCCTAGGCGTGTAGGATCAAAAGTGCAATCGGCTGCAGCGCCCGCCGCACGGGCGCTGCAGCCGGAATCGTCACGTTCGTGACGATCTCCCGCGGGGCGATTCAGCGGTCCAGATCGGCGCCGTCAGCGCGCAGCTTCGCCTGCAGCGCTGGCACGTCGACGTCCGCAAAGGAGCCGCTGCCCAGCGTCGCCGCCGCCGTGCCGGCCGCCTGCCCCATCACGAAGCAGCCGCCGCTGGCGCGCGCCGCCGACTGGCCCTCGTGCGTCATCGACGCACAGCGCCCGGCCACCAGCAGGTTGTCGACCGCCTGGGGCACCAGCATGCGCCAGGGCAGGTGGTTGTAGGCGTTGTCGGCATCGCGCGTGAAGGCCCATTCGATGCGGCCGTCGGCATGCATCTCCATCGGCCAGGCATTGAGGCCGATGACGTCGTCGAACTTCGCGCTCGACAGGATGTCCTCCCCGGCCAGCGCGTAGGCCCCTTCGATGCGGCGCGTCTCGCGGATGCCGACCTGCGGCGCGATTTCGACGATGGCCGATTGCGCGAAGCCCGGCACCTCGGCCTTCAGGAAGCGGAAGTATTCGGCGATCTGGCGCCGGCCCTCGAGCTCGCCCTCGCTCAGCTCGCGCGCATCGACGCCGTTCATCGCCTTGCCCTGCGCATTGCGGATCTGCGTGACGTTGGCGCGCCATTCGCGCGGATCGATGTTGGGCCGCAGGATCGCACCCTCGCGCGGGAACCTGTAGGTGCCCGGCTTCGCCGCCTCGACCTCGGCCATGCGTTCGTTGATGGCCTTGAACTCGCCCACCGACGCCAGCGCGGGCTGCGCGTCGACCTGGCCGATGCGGAACATGGTGGTGGGGAACAGGCCGCTGCCGTGCCCGTCGCCCACGGCGAAGGGCACGCCGGCGAAGGCGGCCACGTCGGCGTCGCCGCTGGCGTCGATCACGGCGTTGGCGCGGATCGCCTGGCGGCCGGACTTGGTCTCGACCACCAGGGCCTGCACGCGGCTGCCCTCCATCAGCACCGCCGCCGCCCAGGCGTGGAAGAGCAGCTCGACGCCCGCGGCCGCCATGAGCTGGTCGGCTGCGATCTTGTAGACCGAGGTGTCGTACGAGCGCACGCGGATGCGCCCGCCCATGCCGTCCTGCGGCTTGTTGAGGCCGCCCAGCGCGTCGATGCGCGCGAGCAGCTCGTCGGCCACGCCGTGCACCAGCTGCTGCATCTCGCCACCCCGCTTGCCGTACAGGCCCGCGAAGTTGGTGACGCCTCCCGCCGTGCCCATGCCGCCGAGAAAGCCGTAGCGCTCGACCAGCAGCGTGCGCGCGCCGTGCTTCGCCGCGCTGACCGCGGCCGCGATGCCGGCCGGGCCGCCACCGACCACGACGACGTCGTAGTCGCCGAACACCGGCAGCGACCGTGCCGGTTCTTGAAGGACAGAACTCATGGAAACCTCAACGATGGGACAGCGGCGCCTTCATTGGCAAGCGAAGCGAAGCCGGTTCGGGGACACCCACGGAACCGGCTTTGCCGGGCCGTCGGGTGTGCCCCCCAGTGGGGGGTATCGGCTGCCACACGAAGTGAGGCAGCCAAACGGGGGGCGTCGATTATTGGATTTTGATGCCGCGCGACTGGATGATCTTGGTCATGATGGCCGCCTCGTCCTGCACGCGCAGGCGCATGCCTTCGGGCGAGGTGCCCACCGGCTGCCAGCCGCGGTCGAACAGCGATTGGCGCACCTCGGGCATCTTCATGACCTGGGCCACCGCGTCGGTGATGCGGGCGCGCGCGGCCGGCGACAGCTTGGCCGGGCCGAGCAGTGCGGTCCACACCTCGAGGTTGGCGTCCTTCACGCCCAGGTCGGCCAGCGGGACGTAGTCGGGTGCCAGGGTGCTGCGGCCGCTGGTCAGGCCGATGGCCTTGACCTTGCCGGCCTTGACCTGCGGGATCGCGATGCCCGGCGGCACCAGCGCCATCTGGATCTGACCGCCGACCATGGCCGTCACCACCTGGGGGTTGCCGGCGTAGGGCACATGCTGGGCCTGCAGGCCGGGCAGCCGGCTCTTGATGAGCTCCATGCCCAGGTGGCCCACCGAGCCCACGCCGACGGAGCCGTAATTCCACTTGTCGCCCGAGGCCTTGGCCGCGTCGAGAAAAGCCTTGCCCGAGGGCAGGTCGTTGGTGGCGATCAGCACCAGCGGCGCGGTGGCGATGAGCGAGAGGTAGCTGAAGTCCTTGGCCGGGTCGTAGGGCAGCGTCGGGTACAGCATCTTCGACGAGGTGAGATTGCCGTTGATGACCATGCCCAGCGTGTGATCGTCGGTGGCCTTGGCCACCGTGTCGGCCGCGATGTTGCCGGAGGCGCCCGGCTTGTTGTCGACCACCACCGGCTGGCCCAGCAGCTTGGCCAGCGGGTCGGCAATGGTGCGTGCGGCGATGTCGGGCGTCGAGCCGCCAGGGAAGCCGACCACCAGCCGGATCGGCTTGGTGGGCCAGGCGGTCTGCGCCGACGCGGACCAGGGCAGGGCGACGGCGAGGCCGCAGGCGGCGGCAAGAAGCGCTCTCTTGGAATGCTGCATGGAGTTCAGTGAGGGAAAAAAGGGGAGAGAGAAAAGTAAAAGCGAGCCGGAGGCTCGCGGGATGCAAGAAAGGCGCCGGCCCGGCGCGCTACTCGAGGCTGATGTTGCCACGCCGGACCAGCTCTCCGTAGGTCTTCGACTTGATCTCGGCCTGGCGCTCGATCTCCTCGGGCGACCAGGCCAGCGGTTCGAATGCGAAAGTATCGAATCGGGCGCGGATCTCGGGGTCGGCGATGACCTTCGCCACGTCCGCGTTGATCTTCGCCTTCACCGCCGCGGGCACGCCCTTGGGCGCCACCAGCGAGACGAAGGAGTTCACCTCCAGCCCGGCCGGGCCGCCGGATTCGCCGATGGTCGGCACGTCGGGCATCTGCGGCACGCGCTTGAGGGTGGCGACGGCGATGTACTTGAGCTTGCCGGCCTTGTAGATGCCCTGGCTCGAAGGGATGCTGGCGAAGGCCCACGGCACCTCGCCGGTGCCGACGTTCGAATACAGCTGCGAGACCTCGCGATAAGGCGCGTGGTTCTCCTGGAGGCCGGCCAGCGCGTCGAGCTGCTGCCCGCCCAGGTGGCCCGGGCTGCCCACGCCCCAGGAGCCGTACGTGATCTGCCCCGGCTGCGCCTTCGCGTCGGCGATCAGCTCCTTCATGCTGTTCCACTTCGACTGGCTGCTCACGGCCACGAAGAAGGGCGTGCGAAAGAGCGAGGCGACCGGGTCGAAGTGCTGCAGCGGCACGAAGTTGCGCGACTTGTACAGGTGCGGCAGCGCGCCCAGGTGCTCGCTGTCCAGCTGCAGCAGGGTGTAGCCGTCGGGCGCGGCGCGGCGGGCCGCGTCGATGGCGATGAAGCCGCCGCCGCCGGGCTTGTTCTCGATCGTGACGCGCTGATTCCACAGTTTGCCGAGCTTGTCGCTCACCAGCCGCAGCACCGCGTCGGGCCCGCTGCCGGCGGCGAAGGGCGTGACGATGACGACCGGCTTGCTCGGGAAGTCCGTGGCCTGGGCAAAGGCGTGCGGCATGCCGGCCGCGGCCAGCAAGGCAACGCCGCCCACGAGGGCGCGGCGGCGGGCAGGGGAAGAGGACATGGGAAGAAGTCTCCAGGAGTTGTTCGAGAACGGCGGCGAAGGTCGGCGGCGCCGCGCGGCGCCGGGCTCACGCGGCGGTGGCAGCCGGCACCGGCATAGCCGGGCGGAGCGCCGCGGGCGCATCGTCCAGGCAACGCTCCGGACGCCACGCATACAGCCACTCGACCGCATCGTAAAAGCGTTCGGGCGTGCGGCCCACCCAGAGGCTGTTGCGCACGAGACGCTCCACGCCCTTCGCGTGGTACAGGCGCCCCATCTCGCGCACCGACAGCACCACGCGCGCGGTGCGGGCCACGCGGGCCGACTCGTACAGGCGGAAGGCGGCGGGCAGGTCGAAGTCGCAGGCCTTCACCGCCTCGCCCAGCGTCACCGCGTCCTCGATCGCCATGCAGGCGCCCTGCGCGAGGTACTGCATCATGGGATGCGCCGCATCGCCCAGCAGCGTGGCGGGGCCCTCGCCCCAGCGCTCGATCGGGTCGCGGTCGGCGGTGCTCCAGCGGCGCCACGAAGTGGGCCGGTCCAGCAGCTGGCGCGGCCGTGCGTGCACGCCCTCGAAGTAGGACATCACCTCGGCCTTGCTGCCCTCGGTGACGCCCCACTCTTCCCGGTCCCGGCTGTGGAAGGTGACGACCAGGTTGTACTGCTGGCCGTCGCGCAGCGGGTAGTGCACCAGGTGGCAGTTCGGGCCGGCCCACACCACGGGCGCGTTCCAGCGCAGGTCGGCGGGCATGTCGGCCACCGGCACCACGGCGCGGTAGACCACGTGGCCCGACACCCGCGGCGCGTCGCCCACCAGGTGGCCGCGCACCACCGACTTGACGCCGTCGCAGCCGACGATCGCGTCGGCCTTGAAGCGCCGGCCGTCGCGGGTCACGGCCAGCACGCCGGGCGTGCCGATCTCCAGCGCCTCCACATGCGCCGACGTGTGCAGGCGGATGAGCGGATGCGCGAGCACCGCCTGGTGGATGGCGCCGTGCAGGTCGGCACGGTGGCTCACGGCATAGGGGTTGCCGAAGCGGCGGCGGAAGGCCTCGCCCACCGGCACCGAGGCGACCTCGCTGCAGTCGACGGCGTCCATCATGACCAGCCGTTCGGTGAAGACCGAGCCGCGGCGCACCGCCTCGCCCACGCCCAGCGCATCGAGCGCGGCGAAGGCGTTGGGGCCGAGCTGCAGGCCGGCGCCGATTTCGCCGATGGCGCTGCTCTGTTCGAGCAGGTCCACCGACACGCCCAGGCGCGCCAGCGCCAGGGCCGCGGACATGCCGCCGATGCCGCCGCCGACGAGCAGGACCGTGGGCCGCGCGGCCGCGGAGGAAGTGAGGGGATTCATGCGTGTCTCCTGAAGGCGCGCGGCCACTCGCGCCGCTGCCAGTGCACGCATTGTTGGCAGGCCCCACTATCGCTTCAAGCGCTCAGCCGGATACTGCCCATCGCGTTTTTCGATAATGTCCGTCATGGCCAAGCTCGACCTGGAATGGATCGCCGTCTTCGACGAGGTCTACAAGACCGCCAGCGTGACGCGCGCGGCCGACCGCCTGGGCATCGCGCAGGCGGCGGCCAGCACCATGCTCAACAAGCTGCGCCTGCACTTCGGCGACCGGCTCTTCATCCGCACCGCGCAAGGCATGCTGCCCACGCCGCATGCGCAGCGCGTGTACCCCTACCTGCGCGAGGTGCTGGCGCAGCTCGAACTGGCCCAGGGCAGCCGCGCCGGCTTCGTGCCCGCGCAGGCCGAGCGGAGCTTTCGCATCTGCATGACGGACATCAGCGAGGTGGTGCTGCTGCCGGCGCTGCTGGACCACCTGCGCCATCACGCGCCGGGCGTGCAGATCGAGACCGAGATCATCTCCAGCGACAGCCCGCGGCGCCTCGAGGACGGCGCGGTGGACCTGGCGGTGGGTTTCATGCCCCAGCTGGACGCCGGCTTCTACCAGCAGACGCTGTTCATGCAGAAGTTCGTCTGCCTGGCGTCGCAGAGCCATCCGCGCATCGACGGGCGCCTGACTCGCCGACGCTTCGAGGCCGAGGCGCATGCCGTAGTGGCCACCTCGGGCACCGGCCACGCGATCGTCGACAAGACCCTCGCACGCCTGGGCGTCAAGCGGCAGGTGGTGGTGCGCCTGTCGGGCTTCCTGAGCGTGGCGCGCATCGTGGCGCACACCGAGCTGCTGGTGATCGTGCCCTCCATCCTGGGCGAGATCCTGGCCACCCAGGAGCCGGTGCAGCGGCTGGAGCTGCCCTTCGCGCTGCCGGCCTACGCGGTCAAGCAGCACTGGCACGCCCGCTTCCATGCCGACGCCGGCAACGCCTGGTTGCGGCGCACCCTGGCGCAGCTCTTCGGCGGCGGCTGAGCCGTTCCGACGTCCGTCGGCGCCGTGGCGACGGACGGCACCCGGCGCGTGGCCGGCGCTCGCATAATCGCGCCCACCTCCACCCCCGAAGGCGCCCCATGTCGTCGATCACCCTCCGCTTCCTCGCCGAACCCAGCACCGTCAATTTCGGCGGCAAGGTGCACGGCGGCACCGTCATGAAGTGGATCGACGAGGCCGGCTATGCCTGCGCCACGAGCTGGTCGCACAACTACTGCGTCACGGTCTTCATCGGCAGCATCCGCTTCCACCGCCCGATCATGATCGGCGACCTGGTCGAGGTCGAGGCCCGGCTCGCCTACACCGGCAACACCAGCATGAACATCTCGGTCGAGGTGCGCAGCGGCGACATGAAGGGCGGGCAGATGACCAAGACCACCGAGTGCCTGATCGTCTTCGTGGCCGTCGATTCGCACGGGCGGCCGCTGCCGGTCGACGCGTTCGTGCCCGGCACGCCGGGCGAGATGGCCCTGGCGGAGCGGGCGCGCGCTCACCTCGAGTCCGCCAAGTCGGTGGCGGCCTCCAACGCCGCCTGAACCGACGCATCGCCTGGGCTTCGCGGCCCCGACGCACGGGCCGTCGTCGGGGCGACGCACCTGTCGATCCCGTGTCGCGGGCATCGATGAGAATGCGCCCCTTCTTCACCAACCTTCGTCAGAGAGTAGCAATGACATCGACATCGTCGACGCGGACCCGTGTGGCCATGGCCAGCCTGGTCCTGCTGGGCCTCGCAGCCTGTGGGAAGACGGACGACAAGGCGGCCGCGCCGCCCGCCGCAGCCCCGGCCGCTGCGGCCGCGGCCGCGGCCGCAGGCAAGCCGAGCGGTGCCCCGGCAACCGCCGCCAACGCGGACAACGCATCGCAGCAGTGGGACAAGAAGGCCCAGGCGTACATCCAGATCAACAACCGGCTGCTCAAGTTCAACAGCAGCGTCAACGAGACCTTCGCGCAGTGGGCGGCGCAGGCGCGCGCCAAGGTGGCCAAGGGCGACTTCAAGGCCATCCGCACCGACACGCACTACTTCGACGACTCCTTCGTCAAGAACATCAAGGCGGCGCTGGACAACCCCGCCAGCATGCCGGCGGCCGACGCCGCGGCGCGCAACCTGCTGGAGACGACGCAGAAGTACGTGCCCAACTGGAAGAGCCTCGAGGAATACAACAAGGCCAAGAAGTACGAGGACGACAACGGCGCCGAAGGCAAGCGCATGCTTCCGATGTACATCGAGGGCGTGGAGAAGATCAACGACGCGCTCAAGCAGTTCTCGGCCGCCGTCGACGACGTGGCGAGGGAATCCAACGCCAAGGCGCTGGCGGCCTACAAGGCCAGCGGCAAGCTGCTGGAGCTCTACAAGGCCGAGGCGCTGAACGCCGCGCGCGCGGTGGCGGACACCTTCAGCAGCGCCAAGGACTTCAAGGACGCAGCCAAGATCGAGAAGGCCAACGCACAGTTGGCGATCATGGAAGCCAAGCTCGTCGACATGCGCGCCGAGCACGAAAAGCGCAAGGCCGAATCGCCCAAGAGCCTGCCGATGATCGACCGCTACGACTCGATCTCGTCCAGCCTGACGGCGTTCGCGGGCGCCTACCGCGAGGCGCGCAAGAACCCCCAGAAGTTCAACGACGCCATCGGCAAGTTCAACGACGCGATCGACGCCAGCAACATGATGAGCCGCTGACGCGGACCCCGGCCGCGATGCACGCGGCCACGACGTGCGCCCCGCTCGAGTCCGCTCGGCGGGGCGCACTGCTTTTGCGACGTCCACCTCGCTGGAGGCATGCGTCACAGCACCCGTGGCCCACCCCAACGACCGTTTCACCCACCACAACGTGTTTCTCAGAGCGAAACATGATTGTGACTGATGCAACGCCTGCCTAAAGTCCGTCCCGATCCCGGCGCCAAGACGCCGCGACAGGAGACGAACCGATGCACCCCTCTGCCACCCTGCCCGCGACGCTGCCAGCCTCGGCGCGCGCGGCCCTGGACGCAGCGGCCGTGCCCTTCTCCGCCGGCGCGCAGCCGCCCGCGACGGCCCTGCCGGCCGGCGCCTGCGATGCCCACCTCCACGTCTACGACGCCCGCTTCCCCGCCGTGCCCGGCGCGCGCCTGACGCCGCCCGACGCCAGCGTGGCGGACTACCGCCGCCTGCAGCAGCGCACCGGGCTGAGCCGCGCCGTCGTCGTCACCCCCTCCACCTACGGCACCGACAACCGCCCGATGCTGCAGGCGCTGCAGGCCCTCGGCGACGCTGCGCGCGGCGTGGCGGTGATCGACGGCACCGAAGCCGACGCCGAGCTCCAGAGCCTGCACGCGCAGGGCGTGCGCGGCGTGCGGCTGAACCTGTCGCTGGGCGTGGGCACGCATGCGGACATGCTCATGCCCATCGCGCAGCGCATCGCACCGCTGGGCTGGCACCTGCAGTTGCTGATGCCGGCCGACCTGCTGCAGGCCCGGGCCGACGTGCTGTCCGCACTGCCCGTGCCCCTGGTCTTCGACCACTTCGCGCGGCTGTCGCCCGCCGATGCCGGCCGCCATCCCGCGCACGCCGTGGTGCTGCAGCTGCTGCGCGCCGGCCGGGCCTGGATCAAGCTGTCCGGTGGCTACCTGGTGAGCCCCGAGCACAGCACCGAGGACCCGGCCCTCGATGCCCTGGCGCGCAGCTTCCTCGAGGCCGCGCCCGGGCGCGTCGTCTGGGGCAGCGACTGGCCGCATGCCACCGCCTCGGCCGGCCTGCAGCCGATGCCCGACGACGCACGCCAGCTCGACCGACTCGAGCAATGGACCGGCGGCGGCGCGCTCTTCGCCCAGGTGCTGGTGCGCAACCCGGCCGTGCTCTACGGCTTCGATCCCCTTCCCGAACTTCAAGAACACACCGAGACATGACCTCCTCCTCCACATTCGTCACCCGTCGCACCCTCATCGCCGGTGCCGCCGCCTTGCTGGCTACCGGCGGCGCGCTGGCCCAGGGCGACTGGCCCACCGGCCGCGTCATCACCTGGGTGGTGCCCTATCCGCCCGGCGGCAGCACCGACGTCCTGGGCCGCGCCGTGGCGCAGAAGCTGGGCGGCACCCTCGGCACGAACGTGATCGTGGACAACCGCGCAGGCGCCACCGGCACCATCGGCGCCGCCTATGTCGCCAAGTCGGCGCCCGACGGCTACACGCTGCTGGGCACCTCCATCGGCCCGCAGGCCATCGCACCGCACCTGATGGGCAAGCTGCCCTACGACCCTATCGGCGGCTTCGCGCCGGTGGCGATCATCGGCACCATCCCGCACATCCTGGTGGTGGGCGCGAACCAGCCCTACCGCAGCGTGGCCGACCTGCTGGCCGCGGCCAAGGCCCAGCCGGGCAAGCTGGCCTTCGCCTCCGGAGGCACCGGCACCATCCTGCAGATGCAGGGCGAACTGCTGGCACAACAGTCCGGTGCCCGCTTCATCCATGTTCCCTACAAGGGCGACACGCCCGCGGTGCAGGACACGCTGGGCGAACAGGTGAACTTCATGTTCGCGCCGGCCGCCGCGGCGCTGCCGCATGTGCAGTCGGGCCGCCTGCGGGCATTGGCCGTCACCTCGGCCGCGCGCCTCAAGGCCCTGCCCGACGTCCCGACCATGGGCGAGGCCGGCCTCAAGGACTTCGTCGTCGAGCAGTGGCAGGCGGTCTTCGCGCCGGCCGGCACGCCGGCACCCATCGTCGATCGCCTCAACCGCGACATCAACGCCGCACTCAAGACGCCCGACGTGCTCGCCCTGGCCGACAAGCTGGGGGTGAACCTGGTGGGCGGCACGCCCGCGCAGCTGGGCGCGCTGCAGAAGTCCGACTCCGCCAAGTGGGCCGAGGTCATCCGCAAGGGTGGCATCAAGGCCGACTGATTCTTCCGCCCCTTCCTTCCCCGTCCTCCTCTTCTCACGAATCGAGCCACACCATGAGCCAACTCCCAGAAATCATCCGCGACATCGAGCGTGTCGCCCCCGAGGTCGTCGCCAAGGCGAAGACCTTCCAGGCCGCCATCCTGGCCGACGTGGCCGGTCGCCGCGGCACCATGAGCGCCCGCGTCGCGCCGGTGGACAAGCAAATGATCGTGGCCGGCCCGGCCTTCACCGTCGAAGTGCGCCCCGGCGACAACCTGATGATCCATGCCGCCATCGCGCTGGCCCAGCCGGGCGACGTGCTGGTGATCGACGGCAAGGGCGACCAGACGGCCGCCCTCATGGGCACGCTGATGCTCAGCGCCTGCAAGAAGCGCGGCCTGGCTGGCGTGATCGTCGACGGCGCGATCCGCGACAAGCTGGAACTGCTGCAGCTGGACTTCCCGGTCTTCAGCGCCGGCTTCAACCCGGCCGGCCCCACCAAGTTCGTGCCCGGCCGCATCAACCACCCGATCTCGGCCGGTGGCGCCAGCGTCAACCCCGGCGACCTGGTGGTGGGCGATGCCGACGGCGTGGTGGTGATCGAGCGCGAGAAGGCGCCCGCCATGCTGGACCTGGCCGACAAGAAGGTGGCCGACGAGGCCGCCCGCCTCGAATCCATCGCGCGTGGCGACACTGCCGCCAAGTGGCTGCCCGCCGCGCTGCGCGCCGCCGGCGTGCTGAAGGAAGGCGAGTCGCTGTGAGCACGGTACTCATCACCGCCGCCGACCTGGCACCGCAGGCCCTGGACCTGCTGAAGAACATGGAAGTGGTCTACGCCGGCAAGACGCCGACCGACGAAGACCTGCTGGCCCTGTGCAAGCGCCACGACCCGGTGGCGATCATCGTGCGCTACGGCAAGGTGAGCGCCGAGATGATGGACGCGGCACCGTCGCTGAAGGTCATCTCCAAGCACGGCAGCGGCACCGACACCATCGACAAGGCGGCCGCCAAGGCGCGCGGCATCGAGGTGGTGGCCGCCGTCGGCGCCAACGCCGCGGCCGTGGCCGAGCAGGCCCTGGCCCTGATGCTGGCCTGCGCCAAGTCGGTGGTGCCGCTCGATGCGCGCATGCACGCCGGCCACTGGGACAAGGCCACGCACAAGAGCCTGGAACTGGGCGGCCGCACCGTGGGCCTGGTGGGCCTGGGCGCCATCGGCCAGCGCTTCGCGCGCATGGCGGATGCCATCGGCATGCGGGTGATCGGCTTCGACCCCTACGCCAAGAACCTGCCCGACTACATCGAGACCGCCGAGCTCGCCACGATCTGGCGCGAGGCCGACGTGATCTCGCTGCACTGCCCGCTCACCGACGAGAACCGCGGCATGCTCAACGCCGACACGCTGGCCCAGTGCAAGCGCGGCGTGATCGTGGTCAACACCGCGCGCGGCGGCCTGATTGACGAGGCGGCGCTGCTGGCCGCCGTGCGCTCGGGCCAGGTGGGCGGCGCGGGCCTGGACAGCTTCGCGGTCGAGCCGATGACGGCCGGCCACCCCTTCCAGGGCCAGGAGCGCATCGTGCTGAGCCCGCACATCGGCGGCGTGACCAGCGACGCCTACGTCAACATGGGCGTGGCGGCAGCGAAGAATCTGCTGGCCGTGGTCGAACGCGGCTGAGTTCCGCCGCGGGCGAGAAGCGCAGGCGCCTCGCGAAGCGCGCAACGACGACCCCACCCAACGGAGACAACCATGACCCATCGACTCTCGCACGGCCTGCTCGCCGCCGCCCTCGGCGCCGCCCTGTGGGGCTGCGCCAGCGCGCCGCCGCCGGCGGCGCAGCGCCCCTCCGAGGCCAGCATCGCGGCCCACGTCGCCGCCGCCACGCGCGCCGCGGGCAGCGACCTGGGCGAGGTGCTGACGCTGTGCAAGCCGGTGCCCACCGCGCGGCCGGTGCAGGACGAGGCCGCCGACCGCGGCCTGCGCGCCCTGATCGCCCGCCCGGCACCGCCACCCGGCCGCGCCTTCGACAACCTGTACTTCGTCGGCGGCGACTGGTCCAGCGCCTGGGCCATCGACACACCCGAGGGCATCATCCTGCTCGATGCGCTCAACAACCAAGTCGAGGCGGCCGCGCTGATCGAGGGCGGCATGCGCAAGCTCGGGCTGGACCCGGCGCGCATCCGCTACATCGTGGTCAGCCACGGCCACGGCGACCACTACGGCGGCGCGCCCTATCTGGCGCAGAAGTACGGCGCCCGCGTGGTCATGAGCGACATCGACTGGACCATGATGGAAACGCGGCTGGAATTCGCCACGCCCATCTGGGGCGCGCCACCCAAGCGCGACATCAGCGTCAAGGACGGCGACAAGCTCACGCTCGGCGGCACCAGCCTCACGCTGTACGTGACGCCCGGCCACACCTGGGGCACGCTGTCGCCGGTGTTCGACGTCACCTGGCAAGGCAAGAAGCATCGCGTGCTTCTGTGGGGCGGCACCGGCTTCAACTTCGGCGCCGACATTCCGCGCATGGAAACCTACGGCCGCTCCACGCAGCGCATGGCGCAGGTCGTGCGCGCCGAAGGCATCGACGTGATGCTGTCCAACCATTCGCGCGTGGACGGCTCGCAGGGCAAGCTGGCCCGGCTGCGCGAGGCGGGCGGCACGGGTCCCAACCCGTTCGTGGTGGGCGAGCCGACCGTCGAGCGCACGCTGACCGTGATGAACGAATGCTCGCTGGCCCAGCGAGACCGTTTCGCCCTGCTGCGCTGAGCACGAAGGCGAACGCCCCGCGCCCGGCAAGGCCCGGGCAACGGGCGGACGCCTGCTGGACGTGCCGTCGCGCCTTCGAGCCCGATCAGGCACATGACCCGAAGGCCGCCCCGTGCACGGGCCGCCGCGACTTTCACAAGGAAACATCATGAAGACATCCGCCTTCAAGGCCGTGCTGCTGGCCGCGATCACCGCCCTCGGCTTCAACGCATCCGCGCCGGCACAACCGGCCTGGCCCGACCGGCCGATCAAGCTGGTCGTGCCCTACCCCGCCGGCGGCAACGCCGATGCCACCGCGCGGCTGCTGGCCACGCAGCTGTCGGACCGGCTGGGCCAGCAGGTGCTGGTGGACAACCGCCCGGGCGGAGGCGGCACCATCGGCGCCACCGCGGTGGCGAAGGCGCCCGCCGACGGCTACACGCTGCTGCTCGACGCGACCGCCTTCACCGTCAACCCGAGCCTGTTCAGCAAGCTGGCCTACGACCCGACCAAGGACTTCGCGCCGATCTCGCAGATCACCCGCGTGCCCATGCTGCTCGTGGTGCCTGCCGCCTCGCCGCTGAAGTCGCCGGCCGACCTGGTCCGTGCCGCGAAGGCCTCGCCCGGCAAGCTGAGCTATGCCTCGGCCGGCAACGGGGGCGCGCAGCATCTGGCCGCCGAGCTCTACAAGCAGGGCGCCAAGCTGTCGATGGTGCACATTCCCTACCGCGGCGGAGCGCCCGCGCTGACCGACCTCACCGGCGGCCAGGTGGACCTGATGTTCAGCGCCACCTCGGCCTCGGGCACCTTCGTCAAGAGCGGCAAGCTGCGCGCCCTGGCCATCACCTCCGCCGAGCGCTCCGCCGACTGGCCGGACCTGCCGACGGTGGCCGAAACGGGCCTGCCGGGCTTTGCGGTCTACGAATGGAACGGGCTCTTCGCGCCGGCGGGCACGCCGCCCGCGGTGCTGCAGCGGCTGGAGACCGAGACCCGCGCGGCGCTGTCCTCGGCCGAGCTGAAGTCGCGCCTGTCGGACCTGGGCGTGCAGCCTGTGGGCTCCAGCAGCGCGGACTTCCGCCGCTTCGTGCAGGCGGAAACGACGCGCTGGGCCGACGTCATCAAGCGCGCGGGCATCCGCATGGACTGAGCGCGAGCGCCGTCCATCCCGTCCTGTCCGCTGCGCGCAGAACACATCCTTCCTCATCTCTCGACACCATGACCTTCCCGAACACCCAGGCGCTGCGGCGCTCCACCATCGCGGCGCTGCTGGCCGTGCCTTTGCTCGCCGCGTCCGGCCTCGCATCGGCCCAGACCGACTGGCCCAACCGGACGGTGAAGATCGTCGTTCCCTACGCCCCCGGTGGCGCCGTGGACGTCGTGACCCGCAAGATGGCGCAGAAGCTCGGCGAGCAGACCGGCCAGAGTTTCATCGTCGAGAACAAGCCCGGCGCCAGCAGCACCATCGGCGCCATGCAGGTGGCGCGGTCCGAGCCGGACGGCTACACCCTGGTGGCCAACGACACGAGCTACGCCCTGCTGCCGCACATCTTCAAGAAGCTGCCCTTCGACCACGCCAACGACCTGCTCCCGGTGAGTGCCTTCGTGTTCGCACCCTTCACCCTGGTGGTGAACAGCAACTCCCCCTACAAGACCCTGCCCGAGCTCCTGGCCTTCGCCAAGGCCAACCCGGGCAAAGTAACCTATGGCAGCGGCGGCGCCGGCACGCTGCCGCATTTCAGTGCCGAAGCCCTGGGCCTGGCAACGGGCACCAAGCTGCTGCACGTTCCCTTCAAGGGCGCGGCGGAAGCCACGCAGGCGCTGATGGGCGGCACGATCGACATGCAGTTCGCCTCGCCCTCGGGCGTGATCGGCAACGTCAAGGGCGGCAAGCTGCGCCTGCTGGCCATCAGCGGCGAGCGCCGCGTGCCCCTGCTTCCCGACGTGCCGACCTTTGCCGAGGCCGGCGTGAAGGACTTCAGCGTCATCAACTGGACGGGGCTGTGGGCGCCGAAGGGCACGCCGCCGGCCGTCATGCAGCGGCTGCAGGCCGAGATCGCCAAAGCCATGAAGGCAGACGACATGAAGGCCTTCGCCGAGAGCGTGGCCGCGGAGCCGCGCCTGCTCGACGCCAGCGCCTTCGGCAAGCTGCTCAAGGACAGCACGGCGCGCTGGGGGCAGGTGGTCGCGCAGTCCGGCTTCGAAAAGCAATGAACGGGGCGTCCGACTCCGGCTCGGACGGGCCAGCCGGCGTGGCCGGGCCCGTTCCGCATTCGGCCGGCGAACAGCCCCCGGCGCTGCGCCTGCCACCGCTGGCCTGCGACAGCCACATGCACATCTTCGACCCGCGCTTCGCGCCGTCGAAGCACTGGAAGCGCCAGCCGCCCGATGCGCCGGTGGCCGCCTACCGGCAGCTGCAGGCGCGCATCGGCACGCAGCGCGCCGTGATCGTGACGCCCTCCACCTACGGCACCGACAACGCCTGCACGCTCGACGCGCTGGCGCAGATGGGCGAGGCCGCCCGCGGCGTGGCCGTGGTCGAGGCGGGCGTCGACGCGATCGAACTGCAGCGCCTGCATGCGCTGGGCGTGCGCGGCCTGCGCGTCAACTTCGTGACGCCGCAGTCCTGGGGCACGACCACACCGCAGATGCTTGCCACGCTGGCGGCCAAGGTCGCTCCGCTGGGCTGGCACATCCAGGTCTTCGTGCATCCGGAACAGCTGCTGGCCATGGCCGCGCTGCTGCGCGGGCTGCCCGTGCCGCTGGTGGTGGACCACATGGCGCGGCTCGATCCAGCGCAGGGCGCAGGCGGCGAAGCCTTCGACCTGCTGTGCAGCCTGCTCGATGCAGGCAACACCTGGGTCAAGCTCTCGGGCGCCTACATGCGCTCGGCCGTGGGCGGGCCCAGCTATGCCGACACGGTGGCCGCTGGCCAGGCGCTCGTGCGCCGCGCGCCCGAACGCCTGGTGTGGGGCAGCGACTGGCCCCACACGACCGAAACGCCCGGCAGCGTGGACGATGCCGCGCTGGTCGACCTGCTCGGCCGCTGGTGCGAGGGCGACGCCGAACGGATCGCGCGCATCCTGGTCGACAACCCGGCGAAGCTCTACGACTTCGGCCCCGTGCCATCTTCCTGAAAGAGCGCAGATTTCATGTTCCTTCTCCAACCGCCCCAGGTGCGCGAACTGACCCTGTTCAGCGCCATGCCCGACGCGTTCCGCCGCCCGCGCCGCAGCGACTGGGCCGACGCCAACCGCGGCGGCACGCCCACCGACTCCTTCCTCGAAGGCCCGGTGTTCGACGAGGCCGGCAACCTCTTCGTCACCGACATCCCCTGGGGCCGCGTGTTCCGCATCGACCCGCAGGGCCACTGGTCGCTGGTGGCCGAGTACGACGGCGAGCCCAACGGCATGAAGTTCCTCGATGCCGGCACGCTGCTCATCACCGACTACAAGAACGGCCTGATGCAGCTGGACGTGGCCAGCGGCCGCGTCACGCCCTTCCTGCCGCGGCGCAACAGCGAGCGCTTCAAGGGCGTGAACGATCTGGTCTTCGACCGCGCCGGCAACCTGTACTTCACCGACCAGGGCCAGACCGGGCTGCACGATCCCACAGGCCGGCTCTACCGCCTGTCGCCTGACGGCCGGCTGGACCAGTTGCTGGGCAACATCCCCAGCCCCAACGGCGTGGCGCTGTCACCGGACGAGAAGGTGCTGTACCTGGCGGTGACGCGCGGCAACTGCGTCTGGCGCGTGCCGCTGCTGCCGGACGGCAGCGTCTCGAAGGTGAGCCAGTTCTTCACCTCGTATGGCCCCAGCGGCCCCGACGGCCTGGCCGTGGATGCGCAGGGCCGCGTGCTGGTGGCCAACCCCGGACTGGGCTACCTCTGGGTGCTCAACACGCGGGCCGAACCGGTGCAGGTGCTGCGCGGTCCGGCCGGCGCGTCGATCACCAACCTGGCCTTCGGCGGGCCGCAGCGGAGCACGGTGTTCGTCACCGATTCGACGCATGGCCACGTGCTGACGGCCGAGATGGACGTGGCGGGCCTGCCGCTCGCGCGGCGCGGCTGAAGCCCGCCCGACCGACTGCCGGCGGCGTTGCAGTGGCAGTCCGGTGCAAAGCTGCTTTCCAAGACCTCATTCCCTCAGGAGACGACTTCATGCGCATCGCTCGAACATTCCTCGCCGCGGCCCTGGGCATCGGCATCGCCGTCGGCGCGACCGGGGCCCTGGCCCAGGACGCCTACCCCAGCAAGCCCATCCGGGTGATCGTCCCCTTCGCCGCCGGCGGCCCGGCGGACGTGGTGGCGCGCGAGATGGCGCAGTCCCTGGGCAAGGAACTGGGGCAGTCGCTGGTCGTCGAGAACCAGGGCGGCGGCGCGGGCGTGCCGGCGCTGGGCACGGTGTCGCGTGCGCCCGCCGACGGGTACACGCTGCTGTTTGCCGCCTCGGGCAATGTCGTGATCCAGCCGCTGCTGACGAAGAACCGCGTGGACATCCTCCAGCAGCTCTCGCCGGTCGGCATGGTGAGCGCCAGCCCCCATGTGCTGGTCGTATCGAGCAAGCTGCCCGTGCGCACGGTGAAGGAGTTCACGGCCTATGCCAAGGCCCATCCCGGCCAGGTCAACTTCGCCTCGGCCGGCGTCGGCGGCCTGGCGCACCTGGGCACCGAGCTGTTCGAGCGCGCGGCGGGCATCGACGCGCGGCATGTGCCCTACAAGGGGACGTCGCAGGCCATGGCCGACCTGGCCGGCGGCGAGGTCCAGGCCATGTTCAGCAGCCTGCCGTCGATGAAGGGCCTGATCGACAAGGGCGCGATCCGGGTGATCGGCGTCACGGCGCCCTCTTCCTCGCCCGCCTACAAGGGCATTCCCGTCATCAAGGATGCCGGCGTGCCCAATTTCGAATACACGACCTGGTACGGCCTCTATGGACCCGCCGGGCTGCCCGCGGCCGTGGTGGACCGCCTGAGTGCGGCGCTCACCCGCCTGGCCGCCGACAAGGCCTTCGGCGAGCGCCTGCTGGCCCAGGGCGTCGATCTGTCGATCAGCTCGGCCAAGGACCTGGGCGAGCGCACGCGCCGCGAGACCGCCACCTGGGACAAGGTGATCCGCGAGGCCGGGATCGAGCTGAACTGAGCCAACTCGGCTCAGGGGTGCCAGCGAGAGACGACCGGCGGTGTCGCCGGCGAGCGCCCGCCGGCGAGTGCATACGACAGCTGGTTGGCCGCTGCCACCACGGTCTTCGCATGGGTCTCCAGCTTGGCACGCGTGAGCCGCGAGCTGGGTCCCGAGATGCACATGGAGCCCAGCAGGTGCCAGCCGGTGCGGAAGACCGGCGCGGCCACGCTCGACACGTCGGGCTCGCGCTCGCCCAGCGACAGGTGGTAGCCACAGGTGCGGATCGTCTCGTAGGGCTCGCCCTGCGCGCCGCTGAAGGCCAGGATCACCCGGCCCGGGGCGCCCAGGTCCAGCGGCAGCCGCGCGCCGATGCGCACGTGGTGCCGCACCGACTGCGGTCCCTCCACCCGCGCCACGCAGGCGCGGATGTCGCCCTCGCGCACGTAGAACGACGCGCTCTCGCCGCTGAGCCGCACCAGCTCGTGCAGCGCCGGCTCGACCACGTTGTTGACGTCGAAGCCGGCCTGGTAGCGCGCTCCCAGCCAACCGGCCGCCGGCCCCAGCCGCCACTGGCCGGACTCCGTCTGCACCATGTAGTTCGACTGCGCCAGCGTGCGCGCCAGGCGCAGCACCGTGGTCTTGTGCATGCCGCTGCGGCGGCTCAGCTCGGCCAGGCTCAGGGCCGACTCGCCGACCTCGAAGGTTTCCATCAGAGAGAGCGCGCGGGTGACCGCGATCACACCGCCTTCGCCGCGCCCGTCGGACGCTTCTGCCGCAGACGCATCGTTGCGCATGTCGGACCTCGGTTCGTGGAACGAAACGACATTGTATGGGTTGAAACCGCACCCTAGAGTGCGCTCCGGGACGCACTCCCTGCGTCCGGAACACAGTCGGAGACAAACCCGTGAAGACATCCCGCCGCGCCGCGTTGGCGCTCGCCGCCGCATCCCTGCTCGCCGCCACCGCGGCCCATGCCGAGACCTGGCCCGCCCGCCCGATCCGCCTCGTCGTGCCCTTCCCGGCCGGTGGCGGCACCGACATCATCGCCCGCGAGTTAACGAACAAGCTCACCAGCTACGGCTACAACTTCGTGGTCGACAACAAGCCCGGCTCCGGCGGCAACCTGGGCGTGGACGCCGCGGCCAAGGCCGCGCCCGACGGCTACACGCTGGTGCTGGGCCAGACCAGCAACCTGGCGATCAATCCGACGCTCTACACCAAGCTGCCCTACGACCCGCTGAAGGACCTGACGCCGATCAGCCTGGTGGCGACCTCGCCGCTGGTCGTCGTGGCCGGCACCGCCACGCCGTACAAGACCCTGGCCGACGTGGTCAAGACGGCGAAGGCCAAGCCCGACAGCATCAACTACGCCTCCTCGGGCAACGGCACGGTGGCCCACCTGGCCATGGAATCCTTCCAGAAGGCCGCGGGCATCAAGCTCACGCACATTCCGTACAAGGGCGCGGCCCAGGGCGTCACCGACGTGATCAGCGGCCAGGTGCAGCTGTACGTGTCCTCGGTGCCCACGCTGCTGCCCCACATCAAGTCCGGCAAGATGCATGCGCTGGCGCTGACCTCGCTGCAGCGCGCCTCGGACCTGCCGCAGGTCCCCACGGTGGCCGAGTCGGGCTACAAGGGCTTCGAGGCCATCACCTGGTTCGGCATCGCGGGGCCGGCCGGCCTGCCCAAGGAGATCGTGGCCAAGCTCAATGCCGACATCAACAAGGCGCTGCAGGACCCGGCGCTCAAGCAGAAGCTCTCGGGCCAAGGGGCCGACGTGCAGGGCAGCAGCGCGGCCGACTTCGCCAAGCTGATCCGCGACGACATCCCGCGCTGGGGCAAGCTGGTGAAGGACTCGGGCGCCAAGGTGGACTGAGGCCCGGCGCCGCGCTCACTCGGTCGTGAGCAGGCCCGACGCGATCAGGCCCCGGTAGGTGTCGACCTGGCGCGCGAGGAACTGCTCGAACTCGGCGGCCGGCATGCGCGTGGGCACGCCACCGATGTCCTCCACATGCCGCCGCACCGCGGCATCGGCCAGCACCGCGTCGTTGGCCTCCACCAGGCGCTTGACCACGGCCGGCGGCACGTCCTTCGGCGCCATCAGCGCGGTGAAGGGGGCGATATCCACCTCGGGCTGCTTGAGCTGTGCCATGGTCGGCACGTCGGGCAGCGACGGCACGCGCTGGCCGAACACGGTGCCGATGGCGCGCAGCCGGCCGGCCTTGACCAGTTGCAGGGCCGAGGGCAGGTCGGTGGCCACGGCATCGAGCTGCCCGCCCAGCAGGTCTTGGACCGCCGGGCCCGCGCCCTTGTAGCCGACGATGACGAACTGCCCGCCCAGCGCCTTCTGCAGCTGGAGGATGTTCACGTGGCCCGCCGTGCCGTTGCCGGGATGGCCGAACTTCACCTCGCGCGGATGTGCCTTCACGTGGGCCGCGAAGTCGGCATAGCTGCGGATGGGTGAATTCGCACTCACCACCAGCACGCCGGGCACCTGCGTCAGCAGTGCCACCGGCTTGAAGTCCTTCAGGCCGTACTGCGCCGCCTTGCCGGCGAGTTGCCAGCTCGAGACGATGGGGCCGGTGGTGCCGATCATCAGCGTGTAACCGTCGGCCTCCGCCTTCGCCACCTGCATGGCGCCGATCATGCCGCCCGCGCCGCCCTTGTTGTCCACCACGAAGGGCTGGTTCAGGCGGCGTGCGTAGGCCTCCGCGAAGATGCGCGCCGTGCTGTCGGCGTTGCCGCCGGGCACGAAGGGCACGACGACCTTGACGGCGCGGCTGGGGTAGCCGGCCTCCTGGGCGAATGCGGGGCCGAGGCCCAGTGCCAGGGCAGCGGCAAGCACGGCGGTGCGCCGCGTGACGAGGGTGGAATGCATGTCTGTCTCCAGTTCGAATCGAAAGATTGGGGCGGCGGCGGCCTCGCCGCGTCGCCACGCCGCGGCGGCGTTCAGTCCTGCTTGATGTCGCCCTTGCGGATCACCTCGGACCAGGTCGCGTCTTCCTTCTTCAGGTAGTCGGCGAATTCGGCCGGCGTGGAACCGACGACCTGCGCGCCCACGTCGCCGAAGCGCTGGCGCACCTCGGGCTCGCGCAGCGTTTCGACGAGCGCCTTGTGCAGCGTGTCGGCCACGTCGCGCGGCGTGCCCTTGGGCACGAAGACGCCGTTCCACTCGTAAACGGCGAAGCCTGGTATGACGGTCTCGGCCACCGTGGGCACCTCGGGCAGGCGCTGCGAGCGCTGGGGCGACGAGATGGCCAGCGCGCGCAGCTTGCCGCTGTCGACCAGCGGCGATGAGGCGGCGACGGTGCTGAACATGAAGTCCACCTGCCCGCCCATCACGTCGGTGATGGCCGGGCCGCCGCTCTTGTAGGGCACGTGCACCATGTCCAGGCCCAGCTTCTGGCGGAACAGCTCCGAGGCCAGGCGCTGCACGGTGCCGCTGCCGCCGGAGGCGAAGTTGATCTTGCCGGGCCTGGCCTTGGCCTGGCTCACCAGGTCGCCCACCGTCTTGTAGCCCGAGCCGGCCTTGACGATCAGGATGTTGGGCGCCAGGGACACCAGCGACAGCGGCTCCAGCGCCGAAGTCTGGAAGGGCATCTGCGGGAACAGGTGCGGATTGATCGAGTACGGCGTGGCGTCGTAGAGCAGCGTGTAGCCGTCGTTGCGCGCCTTGGCCACGAAGGCCGCGCCGATGGTGCCGCTGGCGCCGGCGCGGTTGTCGATGATCACGCTGGTGCCCAGGCGCGTGCCCATGCGGTTGGCCACGATGCGGGCCAGCGCGTCCGCCGCGCCGCCGGGTGCGTAGGGCACCACGATCGTGATCGGGCGGTCGGGGTAGGCGGCCAGCGCGCCCGCGCAGGCGCCCAGGGCCAGCAGGGCCGCGGCCAGGGGGCGCAGCGTCATCTTGAAGCGGGTCATGGTTCGTATCCTTGGAATAAATGGGAAGGCAGGTGCACGCGGGCCAGGCGTTCGGGGCCGAGTTGCCCGAGCCGCTCGACGCCCAGCAGGGCCATGTCGCGATGGATCTCGTCCTTGAGCAGGCGGATGGCATGCGCCACCCCCGCCTCGCCGCCGATGGCCGCGGCATAGGCCATGGGGCGGCCCACGAAGACGTGGTCGGCGCCCAGCGCCAGGGCCTTGAGCACGTCGGTGCCGCGCCGCACGCCGCTGTCGAGCATGAGCGCCATGGCGCCCTTGACGCGCGCCGCCTCGGGCAGTGCCAGCAGCGGCGGCAGGGTGCCGTCGAGCTGCCGGCCGCCGTGGTTGGACAGGATCACGCCGTCGGCGCCCGCCTGCTCGGCGCGGCGCACGTCGTCGGCCGAGATCAGGCCCTTGATCACCAGCTTGCCGCGCCACAGGCGCCGCACCAGCGCGAGGTGGTCCCAGCTCAAGTGGTCGCGCAGGCCGAACTGGCGCACCACGCTGCGCGAGATGATGGGCACGCCGCGGCCCGCGCCCGCGTTTTCGAAGTGCGGCATGCCGTGGCTGAGCAGCGTGCGCGCCAGCGTGCCGGCCAGCCAGCGCGGGCGTGCGAGGCCGTCCACCGCCAGGCGCAGCGAGGGGCGCAGCGGCGTCGAGAAGCCCACGCGCACGTTGTTCTCGCGATTGGCGAGCGTGGCCGTGTCCACCGTCACCACCAGGGTGCGAAAGCCGGCCTTCTCCACGCGGGCGACCAGGCCCTCGATGTGCGCCGGCTCGCCGGGGATGTAGGCCTGGAACCAGCCGCAGGTGGGGGCGGCCTCGGCCACCCGCTCCATCCGGGTCAGCGAGGCGCCGCTGAGCACGTGCGGAATGCCGGCCGCCTCGGCCGCGCGCGCCATGACGACGTCGCCGTCGTAGGCGAACAGGGCGCACAGGCCCATTGGCGCGATGCCGAAGGGCGCCTGGTAGCTCTGCCCCATCAGCTGCACCACCTGCTGGCGGGCCGCCACGTTGACCAGCACCTGGGTGCGGAACATCCACTGCCGGAAGGCCGCGGTGTTGGCCTGCAGGGTCACGTTGTCCTCCACGCCACCCTGCAGGTAGCCGAAGATCGGGCGCGGCAGCGTGCGCTGCGCGGCCGGCTCCAGGTCGCGCAGCGAGAGGATCGGGCGCAGCCGCGGCGGCAGTTGGCGGCGGGCGTCGGGCGCGGGGCCGAGCTGTGGCTTGGCCAGCGAGGGCGTTGGGAAAGGCGTGCTCATGACGGGTGTGAATGGGGCCGCCTGTGCAGCCCGAACCCATTGGACGTGCGTGCCCTGCCCGCGGGCAACGCGTTACGCAGCGTGGAACGTCAGGGGTGCCAGGTGGCGCGCAGCGCCGTGGCGGGCATGCCGCCGAGCGCGAGGCCCAGCTCCCGCGCCGCCGCCACCGTCGGCGGTGCGAGCCGTCGCAGGCGCACCGCCGTCAGGCGCGCGGCCGGCCCCGCGGTGCTGATGGCGCCCAGCACCATGCCCTGGGCGCCGCGCACCGCCGCCGCCACGGCGGCGGCTTCGCTGTCGCGTTCGCCGCGCGCGTAGTGGAAGCCCTGGCGACGGATGCGTTCGTACAGGTCGCCCGGCTCGCCCAGGGCGGCCAGGATGACGCGGCCCGGCGCACCGCGATCCAGCGGCAGCACCTCGCCGGAGCGCACATGGTCGGGCAGCGCCGCCGGGCCGTCGCAGCGCATCAGGCAGCTGCGCAGGTTGCCCTCGTGCACGTAGAAGGCGGCGCTCTCGCCCGTCTCGGCGCACAGCTTCTTCAGGATCGGCTCGATGGCCGAATCGACATCGAACTGCGCCTGGTAGCGCGAGCCCAGCCATCCCGCGGCGGGGCCGAGGCGCCAGGCGCCGTCCTCGCGCGGCACCAGGAAGCGCGACACCGCCAGGGTGCGCGCCAGCCGCAGCACGGTGGGCTTGTGCATGCCGGTGCGCCGCGCCAGTTCGGCCAGCGGCAGGAACACCTCGCGGCCGTCGAAGGCCGAGAGGATGGCGATCGCCCGCCCCACGGCCTGCACCTGTCCGGAGCGCACGCCGCGGGCGGCATCGTTCGCACGTGCGGTCTGCAGCAGCGCGCGCATGTCCGCAGCCGGGCGGGGATCGGCAGACCGCAGCGAGCGCTTCGCCACCGCGCTCTGGGCAGGAAGGGCGCCGTGCGCGTTACGCGCTGCAGAACGCATTGCAGTGGAAGCGGGAGGTCTCGATGATCCCTGCATTGTGCGGCGCGCCGCAAAGGCCTTGCGCCGCGACCTCCTCCTTCCGCTCCCTTGATACCTCGTGCCGCTTCCAGCCACTCCATCGATCCTCGCGGCGGTCGGCTCCACGCTGCTGCGCCACGGCCTGCATGCCGACGGCCGCACCGAAGCGGCGGATGCGCTCGACCTCGCGCTCGATGTGCAGTACGCCTGCTTCCACCCCGCCCGGCCGCTGCTCTATGTGCTGTGCAGCAACGGCGGCGTCGGGCGCCCTGGCGACCGCCATGCCCTCGTGGTGCTGCGCCTGGACGGCGCTCGCCTTGCTGTGGCCGGCGAATCGGTGCCGCTGCCGTTCCGCCCGATCCACGGATCGGTCGACCTGCGCGCGGGTCGGCTGCTGGTGGCCTACAACCGTCCGGCCGCACTCACGGTGCATGCGCTCGACGAGCGGGGTATGCCGCAGTCGATGGCCGGGCCTTTCGAGGATCCGGCGGTGGTGGGTCACTTCCCGCACCAGGTGCTGCCGATGCCGCAGGGCAACGGCGTGCTGCTGGTGTGCCGCGGCGACGACGCGATGGCCCAGCAGCCCGAGAACCCGGGCTCGCTGCGCGTGCTGTGCGTCGGGGCGGACCGTGCAGCCTGCACGCAGATCGTGGCGCCTTCCGGCGGCTTCGGCTTCGGGCCACGCAATGCGGTGTTCGGGCCGGACGGAGGCTGGCTGCAGGTCGTGCTGGAGCGGCAGAACCGCCTCGTCACCTTCGGCCTGCAGGGCGGTGCGATCGAATCGACGCCGCGCTTCGAACTGGCCCTCCTGCGGCAGCCCGAAGGTGGGCATCAGCCGCAGCTCGCCGGCGCCATCGAGCTCGACCGCGCGGGCACGGTGGCCTACGTGGTGAACCGTTCACATGCGGCCGTGGTGCTGGGCGGCCGCAAGCTCGACGCCGGCGGCGAGAACAGTGTCGTGGTCGTTGCACTGGACGCGGTGACGGGCCGGCCGCAGCGCCTGCAGGTGGTGCCGCTGGCGGGCCTTCATGCGCGCTGCATCGGCCTGTCGCCGGACGGGCGATGGCTGGTCGCGGCCATCCGCGAATCCAGCGTGCGGGCCGAAGGCGAGGGCTTCGTCGAACAACCTGCCGGCCTGCAGTGCTTTCGTGTCCAGCCGGACGGCCGTCTGGTGTTCCACCATCACCAGGTGCTGGACGACCGGGCCGCAACGGTGTTCTGGGCCGGCTTCGCGCCGGCATAGCCGGCCGGCACGAAGCGCAGCGAATCAGGCGACCACCGTGCCGCTCGCCTCGCCCAGCCCGATGCGCACCGCGCCCTCGCGCTCGCACCAGCCGCGCAGGATCAGCGTGTCGCCGTCCTGCAGGAAGGTGCGCTGCTCGCCGTTGGGCAGCGTGAAGGCTTGCTTGCCGCCCACGCTGAGTTCGGTGAACGAGCCGGCGGCGTCGAGCGTGGGCCCGGAGAGCGTGCCCGAGCCCAGCAGGTCGCCGGCCTGCAGGTTGCAGCCGTTGACGGTGTGGTGCGCCACGAGCTGGGCCGGCGTCCAGTAGGCCGCGTCCTTGAGCTTGCCGAGCGTGAGGCGTGCCGGGGCCTGGCCCTCGGTGCGCATCTTCGCGGTCTGGATCAGCACTTCCAGCGTCATGTCGATGTGGCCTTGCGCGCGGTTGTCGGCACCGTCGAGATAAGGCAGCGGCTGCGGGTCGCCCTCGGGACGCGAGAAGGGCGCGCGGAAGGGCGCCAGCGCCTCCATCGTGACGATCCAGGGCGAGACGGTGGAGCCGAAGTTCTTCGACAGGAAGGGGCCCAGCGGCTGGTATTCCCAGGCCTGGATGTCGCGCGCCGACCAGTCGTTGAACAAGGCCACGCCGAACAGGTGCTGCTCCGCGGTGTCGATGCCCACCGGCGCACCCAGCGCATTGCCCTGGCCGATGAACCAGGCCAGCTCGAGCTCGTAGTCCAGGCGCTTGCAGGGGCCGAAGCTCGGCTCGGCCGCATCGGGCGCCTTGGTCTGGCCCTGCGGCCGCTTGACCGGCGTGCCGCTCACGATGATGGAGCTCGCGCGGCCGTGGTAGCCGATGGGCACCCACTTGTAGTTGGGCAGCAGCGGGTTGTCGGGGCGGAACTGGCGGCCGATGTTGGTCGCGTGGTGCACGCTGGTGTAGAAGTCGGTGTAGTCGCCGACCTTGCACGGCACGGCGAATTCGCATGCCGATTGCGCGACCAGCGCCTGGGCCCATGCGGACTCTCGTGCACTCCCGGCGGCCAGGCCGTCGGACAGCGTGCGGCGCAGTGCCTGGCGCTCGGCCACCGGCGCGGCCATCAGCGCGTTCATGTCGTCGTGGTCGACCAGGCCGGCGGCGCGCAGGTCCAGCACTTGGTCGCCGATGGCGACGCCGATGCGCAAGGCCTCCTGGCTGCCGGCTGGGCGAAAGCGTCCGAAGGGCAGGTTCTGGATCGGGAAGTCGCAGCCCGCCACGTTGGCGGAGGCGACCCAGCTCGTGCGCTTCGGGTCGTGGGTGATGTCGAGGGCGGTCATGGGGGGTTTCCTTGCAGTCACTCGGCGGTCATGCCGGCCTGTCGCGCGACGTCGCCGAGGCGCTGGTATTCGGATTGGGTGAGCTTGGCGAGCTCTTCCGCGCTGCTGCCGCGGGGCGTGAAGCCGGCCTGCAGCAGCTTGTCCTTGATGCCGGGCTCGGCCAGGGCTTCGCTGAAGGCCTGGTTGAGCGTCTTCACGATCGCGGGCGGCAGGTTGGCGGGGCCATACACGCCGAACCACGGCTCCAGCGCATAGCCCTTGAGGCCGGCCTCGGCGATGGTCGGCACCTCGGGCAGCGCAGGCGAGCGCGACGGCCCGGCCACGGCCAGCGCGCGCAGGCGGCCGGCCTGGATGTGCGGCAGCGACGCCGGGAGGTTGTCGAACATCACGCCCACGGTGCCGCCCAGCATGTCGGTGATGGCCGGGCCGCTGCCCTTGTAAGCCACGTGCGTGAGCTGCGTGCCGGTCATCTGCGCGAACATCACGCCGGCCAGGTTCATCGAGGTGCCGGCGCCGGCGGTGGCGTAGGGCAGCCCCGGCGTCTTCTTCGCCGCGGCGATGAGATCGGGCACGCTCCTGATGGGGGAGCTGGCCGGCACTTCGAGCACGATGGTGGACGTGCCGAGCAGGCCGATGGCGGTGAAGTCCTTGCGCGGATCGAAGGCCATCGACTTGTAGATGTGCGGGTTCAGCGCATTGGTCGAGATGGCACCGAAGCCGATGGTGTAGCCGTCGGCCGGGGCCTTGGCCACCGCGTCCATGCCGATGTTGCCGCCGGCGCCGCCGCGGTTCTCGATCACGACCGGCTGGCCCAGCTTCTCGCCCACGCGCTGGCCGACGGTGCGGGCCACCAGGTCGGTGGTGCCACCGGCGGTGTAGGGCACGATGAAGCGGATGGGCTTGGTCGGGAAGTCGGCCGCGGAGGCCAGCAGCGGCGCAACGAGCGCCAGGGCGAGCGCCGCGCGGCGCGTGGGTGTGAAGGTCTTCATGCCTTGAATTGATCCTTGAGGCCGGCCCAGCAGTCGGCGTAGTTCTGGTCCAGCGCGGGGCTCTGCAGCGCGAACGCAGTGGGGATGAAGCGGTAGCGGCTCTCGAACATGAAGGCCAGCGTGTTGTCGAGCTTCTGGGGCTTGAGGTCCATGCTCGACGCCTTCTCGAAGGCCTCTTCGTCGGGGCCGTGCGGCACCATCGCGTTGTGCAGGCTGGCGCCACCCGGCTTGAAGCCGCCGGGCTTGGCGTCGTATTCGCCGTAGACGAGGCCCATGAACTCGCTCATGAGGTTGCGGTGGTACCAGGGCGGACGGAAGGTGTCTTCCATCACCAGCCAGCGCGGCGGGAAGATGACGAAGTCGCAGTTCGCGGTGCCGGGCGTGTCGCTGGGCGAGGTGAGCACGGTGAAGATGGACGGGTCCGGATGGTCGAAGCTGATCGAGCCGATGGTCATGAAGTTCTTCGTGTCGTACTTCACCGGCGTGAGGTTGCCGTGCCAGGCGACGACGTTGAAGGGCGTGTGCTTCATCGGCGCGGTCCAGAAGCGGCCGCCGAACTTCTTCACCACCTCGTAGGGCGCGCTCGCATCTTCGAAGGCGGCCACGGGGGCGAGAAAGTCGCGCGCGTTCGCCAGGCCGTTGGAGCCGATCGGGCCCAGTTCGGGCAGGCGGAACTGCGCGCCGTAGTTCTCGCAGACGTAGCCGCGCGAGGGGCCGTCGGGTACGGCCACCTTGAACAGCACGCCGCGCGGCAGCACGGCGATCTCGCCGGGCGCGACCTCGAGCACGCCCAGCTCGGTCGTGATGACCAGGCGCCCCTGCTGCGGCACGACGAGCAGTTCGCCGTCGGCATTGACGAAGGCGCGCTTGTCCATCGACCGGGTCGCCAGGTACATCAGCGAGCCGATGCCGGTCTGCGCATCGGCATCGCCGTTGGCCGCCAGCGTGTGCATGCCGTCGACGAAGTCGGCCTCCACGCCGGGCGCGAAGGGGATCGCGCCCCAGCGCATGGGCTCGGGCGGCAGCGCGGTGCCGCGGTCGCCGCCGGTGGTCCAGTGCGCCTGCGCATAGGGCTGGTAGCGGCCCGACACCACCGAGGGCTGGCGACGGTACAGCCAACTGCGGCGGTTCTCGTGGCGCGGCGCGGTGAAGGCGGTGCCCGACACCAGCTCGGGGTAGAGATGGAAGGGCGCGCGCTGCGGGCTGTTGCGGCCCTGCGGCAGCGCGCCGGGCACGGCTTCGGTGGCGTGCTCGTTGCCGAAGCCGCTCTGGTAGCGCAGGCCGGCGGAGGTGGAGGCGTTCATGGTGTCCCTCGTGAAGCGATGGTTTGCTATGAATGTTGTAGCTGCTTGCGCCCGCCGGGCGGGCGCCTCAGGCACTTTTGGCCTGAAGATCGCCACTGGCGCGCGCGGCCGCGAGGGCTTCGCGCAGCACCGACAGCGCGCCGATGTGGTTGGCCAGCAGCAGCACCAGGCGGGCGTTGAGCGCGTGGCTCTGCTCGTCGGTCAGGCCCTGATGGGCGTCGATCAGGGCCTCGTAGAAGTCATCGGGCGACTCGAGGTTGGGCGTGGTGACGAGGGCACTCATGCGGCGACCTCCTGCACGGCGAATTCGCCCAGGGCGCGGCGACGCGCGGCGCGCACTGCGCCCGCGCTGGGGGCGCGCCATCGCGCGCACACGTGCTGGTCGGGCCGCAACAGGTAGGTGGTGCCGTCGCGAGCGCCGTAGCGCGCGGCGGCCAGGGCACCGCCTTCGCCGCCCGGCACGCGCACGATGTCGATCGGCTCGTCGGCTTGGGCCAAGGCCTGCACGCTGCTCTGCGCGGCCGGTCCGTCGCCGAAGACCAGCGCCATGAAGCGCGCGCCGCTGCAACGGCGCAGCAGCCAGCCCGGCTGGCCCGACGCATCGACGACCGGCGCGTCGGCCGCCGCGGCGCCCGGCGCCATGGCAGGGCCGAAGTCCGCATCGGCGTCGGGCGTGTTCAGTGCCGAGTCGCGCAGGACTGCCGGCACCGACAGCCGACCGCTGTTGACCAGCGTGCGCGCGAAGGCATGCTCGCGCGACAGTGCCAGCACCGCGTCGCGGAACACGCGGCTGACCGCACTCTTGGGCGTGATGAAGTCGGTCGCACGGGTGGAGTGGAGGATGTTCTCGTCGGCGGCGTACTCGCGTTCGCGGGCGTAGCTGTCGATGAGCGCCTCGGCCGCGTCGCCCTCGACCTCGCGATGCACGACGGCCGCCAGCTTCCACGCGAGGTTGTCGGCGTCCTGCACGCCCGAGTTGGCGCCGCGCGCGCCGAAGGGCGACACGCCATGTGCAGAGTCGCCGGCGAAGAGCACGCGCCCGTGTCGGAAGCTCGCCATGCGCTGGCAGGCGAAGGTGTAGACGCTGGCCCATTCGATGCGAAAGCCCTGCCCGGCCTGGCCGATGCTGTCGAGCACGGCGCGCACGCGCGGCGCGATGCGTTCGCTCTGGCGTTCGGCCTGCGGGTCGGCGTCCCAGCCGAGCTGGAAGTCCAGCCGCCACACGCCGCCTGCCTGGCGGTGCATGAGCACGCTCTGGCCGGGGTGGAAGGGCGGGTCGAACCAGAACCTTCTCTCCGTCGGCAGCGCATCGTCCCCGCCGTCGAGCCGAATGTCGGCGATGAGGAAGCGGTCGCGGAACACGCGGCCGGTCGCCTCCTGCCCCAGCATCTGCCGCATCGGCGAGCGCGAGCCGTCGCAGGCGGCGACCCAGTCGGCGGCCAGCCGGTAATGGCCTTCGGGTGTCTCGACGGTGAGCATGGCACCGTCCGCGCCCTGTTCGATGCCGACCACCTTGTTGCACCACCGCACCTCGATGTTCGGCAGTTCGGCCACGCGCTCGTTGAGGTAGCCCTCGACGTAGTACTGCTGCAAATTGATGAAGGCCGGCCGTTCACTGGTTCGCCCCCGGCCGCCCTCGGCGGCCACCCCCCGAGGGGGTCCGTCGCCGCCTTGAGGCGGCTCGGCGCCGGCGACGGGGCCCGGCTCCGGCAGCAGGTCGAAGCGATACACCTGCTCGCTGCCGAAGTACACCTTGCCGATGTTCCACGACACTCCGGTGTCGACCATGCGCTGGCCGCAGCCGAGGCGGTCGAAGATCTCCAGCGTGCGCTTGGCGAAGCAGATGGCGCGCGAGCCGGTGGAAAGCTGGCAATCGTTGTCCAGCAGCAGCACGGGCACCTCGCGCTGTGCGAGGTCGATGGCGAGCGCCAGCCCCACGGGGCCGGCACCGACCACGACGACGGGATGGCGCGCGGGCGTGGCCGCGTCCTGGTCGGGATGGCGGCGGTAGTCGAAGCGCAGGCTCTGGTAGTCGATCACGTGTTGTCTCCGTGCCGGTTCTTCTCTCTGGCTCCTTCCCCCTCTGGGGGAAGAAGCCTTTCGGCCTTACTGGTTCTCCAGCGCCTTCCACATCTCGATGTCGCGCTCGGCGGTCCACACGCGGGGGTCGGCGTACTTCGTGGCCTCGTCGTAGCAGCGCGTCACGTCGAAGGGCATGCAGTGGTCGAAGATGACCCACTGGCCGTACTTGGGCTTGAGCTTCTCGTAGGTCTCGCGGTAGACGGTGTTGAGGTCCTTGCCGGCACGCGCGCCGGCGCTCACGTTCGTCCACACGTCGGCGATGAAGGCGCGCGTCTCGGCCAGGCCCTGGGCCACGTCCGCCGGCGTGGTGAGCGCGGCGCCGCGGCCGGGCACCAGCGCCTTGGGCTGCAGCGCGGCGATGTTGTCGAGCGTCTTCGGCCAGTCCTGGAAGTAGGCGTCGCCGGCGTAGGGCGTGGCGCCGAACTCGACCAGGTCACCCGAGAGCAGCGCCTTCTCGCCGGGCAGCCACACCACCGTGTCGCCCTTGGTGTGGCCGCGGCCCAGCTGCAGCAGCTGCACTTCCAGCTTGCCCAGCCACACGGTCATCTTGCCGGTGAAAGTCATGGTGGGCCAGGTCATGCCGGGCGGCACGGTTTCCACACCGGCGAACAGGCGCGGGAAGCGGCCGATCTCGCTGGCCTTGTCGGCCTCGCCGCGCTCGACGATGAGGTCGTAGGTGTCCTGGCTGGCCAGGATCTGCTGCGCGCCGTAGGCACTCGCGCCCAGCACGCGCACCGCGTGGTAGTGCGTGAGCACGACGTACTTGATCGGCTTGTCGGTCACCTCGCGGATGCGGCGGATCACGTCGGCCGCCATGGCGGGCGTGGCCTGGGTATCGGCCACCAGCACGGCGTCGTCGCCGATCACGATGCCGGTGTTGGGGTCGCCCTCGGCCGTGTAGGCCCAGGCGTGCTCGGAAATCTGGCTGAAGGTGACCTTCTTCTCTTCGAGGTCGGCCTGGCTGGCAAAGGCTTTGGTCTGGGTCATCGTGCTGTCTCCTGAAGGTCGGTGGGGCCGCTGTCGTCGGCTTCTTTGATTTGTTTTAGACAAATCAATTTGCATTCGACGAATTTTCGGCAGTGTAATGCCGGTCGGACGCCGTTGTCTAATCCATTCACCATGAACGAATCGAATGCCGCCCCGCCCGCCCGTCCCGAGGAGGCCGAGGGCGACCGCACGCAGCGCGGCATCCAGAGCATCGAGGTCGGCGGGCAGCTGCTCAAGGCGCTGGTCCACCACGGCCGCCCGATGGCGCTCAAGGACCTGGCACGCGATGCCGACATGAGCGCCGCCAAGGCGCACCCCTACATGGTGAGCTTCGGCCGCCTGGGGCTGGTCGAGCAGGACCGCAGCAGCGGCCACTATCGGCTCGGGCCGCTGGCGCTGCAACTGGGGCTGATCGGGCTGCAGCAGGCCGACCCGGTGCACGTGGCGACGCCGCTGCTGGCCGGCCTGGCGCGCGAGGTCGGCCACACGGTGGCGATCGCCGTCTGGGGCGACCGGGGCGCGACCATCGTTCGGCTGGCCGAGGCGCCCTCGCCGGTGCACGTGAACATGCGGCACGGCACGGTGTTCTCGCTCACCAACACGGCCTCGGGCCGGCTCTTCGGCGCCTTCCTGCCGGCCGACACCGTGCGCGCGCTGCTGGAGGCCGAGCGCCGCCGCGCGCCGAAGGAAGCCGCCGAGCGCGCCCTGCCCGGCATGCCGCCGCCGCAGCCGCTGCCCACCTGGGCGGCCTTCGAGGCCCAGCTGGCGGAAGTACGCCGGCATGGCGTGAGCCGCTCCGAGGGCGAGATCGTGCCGGGCGTGAGCGCCATGTCCGCCCCTGTGTTCGACCACACCGGCGCGATCGTGCTGGCCGTGACTGCCATCGGTCCTGCCGGCATCTTCGACAGCCGGTGGGACGGCGTGACCGCGCGGGCGCTCAAGGCCTGCGCCGGCGAGATCTCGCAGCGGCTGGGTGCGCGAAGCGGCTGAATGCTCCTCAGGGCTTCATGAAGCCGACGTCGCGCGGATAGGCGATGCCGTTCGCATTGCCGCCGAAGTTCTTGAGGTTCGGCAGGATGCGCAACTGGTCGACGTCGGACACGCCGAACCACTTGGCCAGCGTGGCGGCGTACTGGTCGACCGAGGTGCTGGGAATCAGCCGCCCCTGGCCCACATGCCACTGGTCGACGTCGCCATTGGTGTTGCCGATGCTCACCGGCGGCGCCACGCCGTAGATCGCCTTGCCCTTCACCGCGCCGCCCACCACGATGTGGTGGCTGCCCCAGCCGTGGTCGGTGCCGTCGCCGTTGCTGGCCAGCGTGCGGCCGAAGTCCGACGCGGTGAAGCAGGTGACGTTCTGGTCCAGGCCCTGCACCACCATCTCGGCCTGGAAGGCCTTGAGGGCGTCGGAGAGGTTGCGCATCAGCCCGACCTGGTTGGCGATCAGGTTGTCGTGCAGGTCGAAGCCGCCCATCGAGACGAAAAACACCTGGCGCTTGGCGCCCAGCGTGCTGCGCCCGCGGATCAGCCGCGCCACCATGGCGAGCTGGCTCGCGAGCCCGTTGTTGGCCGGGAAGGTGCCGGCCGGATAGCCACTGCCGATGGCGCCGTTGACGGTGTCGGCCGCGCCGATGGCGCGCGCCGTGACGCGGTTGTATTCGTTCTCGAGCGTGTGGGTGCGGGCCTGCTGCACCAGCGCGCCCATCGCCGCGTTGACCTTGCGCGAACCGAAGGTCGAGCCGCCACTGCGCACCGAGTTGATCGCCACCGCGCCGCCCGTGCCCACCTGGTAGCACAGCGTGCTGTCGCCCGAGAGGAAGACCGCGTTGCCCGCCACCGAGATGCAGGTGAAGAGCGCGTTGCCGTTCTGGCTCAGCACCTCGTCGCCGATGTTGCCGCCCCAGCCGATGGTCGAGCCCTCGGGCGAGGAGGACTGCCAGGTCGACTGCTGGTCGTTGTGCGAGAAGAGCTTGGGCGGGATCGGGTACAGCGCGCGGTTGCTGCTCGCGTACTGCGAACGCGTGAGCGGCACCACCAGCGGGCCGACGTTGAGCTGCACCGCCGCCTGGCCGGCATCGAAGAGGCTGGCCAGGCCGGTCATGGCGGGATGCAACGCGTACTGCCGGCCGCCCGGCAGTGCGACGGTCGGGTTCAGCAGCGTGGCCGTGAGGTCGGCCTTGGCGATGGCGATGCCGCCGGCCGCCTGGTTGGCGCCGCCGCCGCGGATCGTCGAATAGGCGTTGTAGCTGGGGTCGTCGTAGGTGACGACGGTGTTGGCGTAGTCGTTGCCGCCATAGAGGAAGACGCAGACCAGCGCCTTGTAGTCGGTGGCGGTTTGCGCCGCGGCCTCGCCCATGCCGGCCAGGCTCAGCGCCCAGGGCGCCGCGCTGCCGGCGATGCCGAGGTGGCCCATGCGGCGCAGGAAGGCGCGGCGGCTGTGGCGGGCGTCGGATTCGATCAGGTGCATGGTCGTCTCCGGGCCTTCACTTCTGGACGAGGTATTCGGGACACGCCATCACCAGCAGCACGGCCGCGGTGATGCGGTTGAGCTTGACGGCGTCGCTGCTGGTGGCCGTCACCGCGGGGTCGCTCAGCGCATCGACGATCAGGGACTTCGTGGCGGCCGACAGCTGGTTGGCCGTGAACAGCAGCGCGAGGCGGTCGACCAGCGCGGCAGGGTCGAGCACCAGCGCCTTCTCGTTGGCATAGGCCGCGACCACGTCCTTGCCGTTGAAGCCGTTCTGCAGGATGCCGCCGAGGAAGTTGATGTAGCCGCCGACCGAGGTCTCGGTGACGATCTGGAACTCCGGCGCCACCATGCCCTTGGCGGCGATCGCCGTGGAGGGCGGCACGTAGCCGGGCCGGTAGAAGTTGAAGACCGAGGGCGAGCGCAACGGGCTCTGGCCCAGCCCGTTGGACGTGCTCGACAAGTTGCCGATCCGCCAGGTGCCGGCCGCCGACGAGAGCCCGCAGGTGCGTGCCCACTGCACGAAGCGCAGCATCGGCTCGCGCACATGGCCGAAGTCGGCGCTCGACAGGCCCGCGGGGCTGCGCGCCTCGTTGTCCAGCAGGATCGCGGCGATCACGCTCTTCATGTCGCCGCGCACGCCCGCGCCGTTGTTCGCGAATACGTCGGCCACGCGCTTCACGTAGGCAGGAGACGGGTTGCTGGTGACCAGGCGCTGGATCAGCTGCCGGCTGATGAAGGGCGCGGTGTTGGGGTGCGCGACGAGCGCGTCCAGCGCGGTCTTCAAGGCCTGGTCCCCCGGTGTGCCGGCGGGGATCGTGGTGCCCAGGAAGGTGGCAGCCAGGGTCGAGTGGCGCGAGGCGGTGAGCGCCATCGGCCGCTGCGTCCACGCGTTGCTCTCGATGGTGTAGCTCGCGCCCGGCGGCGTGACGGTGTTGCGCTCGGCGGTCTTGATGTCGAGGTCGTAGCCGGTGAAGACGCGCGCCAGGTTGGTGACGTCGTCCTGCGTGTAGCTGTCCAGCGGCTTGCCGGCGCCGTCGGTCTTCACGCTGCCGTCGGCGTTGAGCTGCACCAGGCCGATGGTCATGAGCTGCATGACCTCGCGTGCGTAGTTCTCGTCGGGCTGGCGGCCGGTGGAGGTGTTCTCCTTCTGGTTGCCCTTGGTGTTCAGGTAGAACCCCATCGCCGGGTTCAGCGTGATGTCCTCGATCAGCTTGCGGAAGTTGGTCGTGGCACCGGCGACCAGCACGTCCCAGTACTGCGCCATCGTGTGCACCGGCCAGTTGGAGCCGATGTCGTTGCCGGAGACGACGAAGATCTCTGAGAAGGCCAGCGCCACGCGCTGGCGCAGCGCGTCCGGCGCGGTGATGAGCTGCTTCCACACCATCGCGTCGAGGTCGAGCGTGTTGGATGTCGTGGCGTAGGGCAGGGTCTCCAGCCAGGCCCAGGCGCGCTGTCCGGCCGGCGCGTCGAACTGCTCGCCGAGCCAGGGCAGGTAGCCCTTGGCCCGCACGGCAGCGATCTCTTCCGGCGAGGCGGAGAACTGCGCCTGCAGCAGGAAGCGCGCGGCCTCGGCGTCGCTTTTGGCCTCGGGGTAGAGGTAGGTCGCGGCGGTGGGTGTTTCGGCCAATGGCGTCAGCGACCCGGCCGAGGGCGCCGCGGCACCGCCGCCCGACCCCGAGCCCGCCCCCGACCCCGTTCCGTTGCCGGCCCCGCCCAGTCCAGGCAGGCCGACGCCACCCCCGCCGCCGCCGCCACCCCCGCCGCAGGCGGACAACGCGGCTGCGGCCGTCAGCGTGATGCCGAAGGGGGCAAGACGGCGTCCTGGGTCCGATGCGTGCTTCGCCACCTGCGCACCGGCGTGCGCTGGCGCGCGCGGCTGCGCGCCCTCGACGGCCACGGCGTGGCCGCCCTCGATGTCCTCGTCGGTCATGGGATCCCTCGTTTCTGCGACGTCGGCCGCCTCGTTCGCTCTGGCTCTTCTTCCGGGACTGGCGCAGGCAAGCGGCGTGCCCGCGGCCAGCGAGGGCGAACGGACTGCAGGGAAGGATGAACGGCAGATTTGCCGCTGATTTGTGACTTTTCTGTCAGTTTCGCGTCACGCGGTGACGGAAAGGCCAGCCCGGTGGCACGCAGGCTGTGTCAGGGTTTTGCCGCCTCGAGCAGGTCGCGGGTGCGCAGCGCTTCGCGCCGTGCGGCCGCGGCGAAGTCATCGCCCGAGGAGGCGTAGCAGATCGCGCGCGAGGAGTTCACCACGATCGGCGCATCCGGGCGCCAGCCCGCACGCACCGTCGCGACCGCATCGCCGCCCTGGGCACCGACCCCCGGGATGAGCAGCGGCGCCGTCGGCGCCAGCACGCGGACGCGCTCGATCTCTTCCGGATAGGTCGCCCCGACCACCAGGCCCAGCTGCCCATTGAGGTTCCACGGCCCCTGCGCGAGCCGCGCGACATGCTCGTAGAGCAGCGGTTCGCCGGCGACGCTGCCCAGACGCTGCGACTGCAGGTCGTCGCCCCCGGGGTTGCTAGTGCGACACAGGAGGAAGGCGCCCTTGTCCTGGTACTGCAGGTACGGCGAGACGGAATCGAAGCCCATGAAGGGCGACAGCGTCACCGCATCGGCGCCGTAGCGCTCGAAGGCCTCGATCGCGTACTGCTCGGCGGTGGAGCCGATGTCGCCGCGCTTGGCATCGAGGATGACCGGCACCGCCGGGGCCACCGCGCGGATGTGGGCAATGAGCTTTTCGAGCTGCTGTTCGGCGCGGTGCGCCGCGAAGTAGGCGATCTGGGGCTTGAAGGCGATCGTGCAATCGGCGGTCGCTTCCACGATCTCCGCGCAAAAGTCGTAGATCTTCGACGCATCGCCCTTCAACGTCGCCGGAAAGCGCGACGGCTCCGGATCGAGGCCCACGCACAGCAGGGAACGGTTCTGGCGCTCTGCCGCGCGCAACTGGTCGATGAAAGCCATGACGGAATTCTAGGTGCCGCGTCCGGGCGTCTCGAGAGGCGCCGGCGCAGTCGGCTGAACCGGTCCTGAATCCCAAACTGTCATCGAGATAACTATTTCGTACCAATTTTCACCCGGCACGGACACAATTCGTTAAATTATGTATCTTTAGTTCACAAAAGAGACCGCTCCACGAATCGCATCCACCGTGTCGTCTTCAACCGCGCGCTTGGCGTCGCACAGGTGGTGCAGGAGACGGCAAGCGCCCGATCTGCATGCAAAAGTGCGTCGGTCAGGGTGGGTACGTCGTCCTTTGTTGTTTTCAGCCCGGCCGTGTTGGCACAGGCCCTGGCTCTGGCGATTGCTGCCATGTCGCTGAGTCCCGCCTGGGCGGATGGCGGCCGGGGCGGCAACCCCGGTCGCGGTACGGGTGCCGGTGGCGCAGGCGGCACGACCGCCTCGGCCACTGGCTCCAACGGCAGCGCACAGAACGTCGGCATCTACAGATTGGGCGGCGGCGGCGGCGGCGGTGCCATGAACGCCAACGGCACCGGCGCGGCCGGCGGCGCAGGCGGTAACGGCGGCAGCGGCGGGGCCGGTGGCGCCACGGTGGGAGCGACCGCCACCACCAACAGCACGCTCACGACCAACCGCACGGGCAGCAACGGCACGGCGGGTGGCGTACCGACCACCGTGGTGAGCGGCTACATCGACGGCGGCGGCGGTGGCGGTGGCGGCGGCGCGGCCGGCGTGCTGTCGACGGCCGGCTCCCTGACCGTCAACGCCAATGTATCGGCCACCGGTGGCAACGGCGGTAATGGCGGCCGCGCCGGGGTCAATCAGAGCGAAGAAGGCGGCGGCGGCGGGGGCGGCCAGGGCGCGGCGGCAGTGCTCGTCGCGCCCAACGCGTCGAACAATCGCGTGGTCACCAATGCCGGTACCCTGACTGGCGGCAATGGCGGCAATGGCGGCAACGGTGGCACCGGCGGCGTCAACGGTGCCGGCGGCAGCGGTGGCGACGGCGGCGCCGGCGTGGTGTTCTGGCACACGAACGGCGCCACGCTTACGAACACCGGCACCATCACCGGCGGCAACGGCGGCGTGGCGGGCGCCGGCGGCGGCAGCGGCGGCACCGGCGGCGTCGGCATCACCGGCAGCAACCTGAGCATCACCAACAGCGGCACCATCAGCGGCGGCCTGGCCAATGGCGGCACCGGCACGCGCGCCAGCGCCATCGTCTTCACCGGCGGCACCAACACCCTGACACTGAACACCGGCTCGACCGTGAACGGCAACGTGGTGGCCGTCGCCGGCGGCAGCGACCAACTGCGGCTGGGCAGCACCAACAACGGCAGCGCGGGCTTCAACGTCGGCCTGATCGGCAGCCAGTACCAGAACTTTGCAGGCTACGGCGTCACGGGCGGCACCTGGACGCTGAGCGGCACCACCACCGCGCTGACGCCGTGGTCGGTGACGGGCGGCACGCTGTCCATCAGCGACGACGCCAGCCTGGGTGCGTCCACCGGCGCGCTCAGGCTCAACGGCGGCACGCTGCAGACGACGGCCGACGTGACCAGCACGCGCAACGTCACGCTGGGCAACAGCGACGGGCGCTTCGCCACCGCGAACGGCACGACGCTGACCTTGGGCGGCGCCGTCACCGGCAGCGGCGAACTCTTCAAGAACAACGGCGGCACCCTCGTGCTCACCGGCACCAACAACTACGGCGGCGGCACCTCGATCACGGGCGGCACGCTGCAGCTGGGCGCTGGCGGCACCACGGGCTCGATCACGGGCACCGTCGCCATCTCCAGCGGCGCCACCCTGGCGATCGACCGCACCAACACCAGCACCCTCAGCGGCGCCGGCCGCGTGGTGCAGCAAGGCACCGGCACGACGGTGCTCACCGGCAACAACAACTACAGCGGCGGCACCGTGATCAGCGCGGGCACGCTGCAGGTGGGCAACGGCGGCACGACCGGCAGCCTGGGCAGTGGCAACGTCGTCAACAACGCCGCCCTGGTCTTCAACCGCAGCAACACCGCGACGGTGGCCAACGCCATCAGCGGCACGGGCTCGCTGCGGCAGGCAGGCACCGGCACCACCGTGCTGACCGCCACCAACAGCTACACCGGCGGCATCACCATCAGCGCCGGCACGCTGCAACTGGGCAACGGCGGCAACACCGGCTCGATCGCCGGCGACGTCGTCAACAACGGCACGCTGGCCTTCAACCGCGCCAACGCCGTCGACTTCACGGGCAGCACGATCTCGGGCAACGGCGCGGTGCGCCAGATCGGCAATGGCACCACCACGCTGGCGAACGTGAACACCTACGCGGGCGGCACGGCCATCACCGATGGCACGCTGGTCGGCACGGCCGCCAGCTTCGGCAGCGGCGCCATCGTCGACAACGCGGCGCTGGTGATCAACCAGGCAAGTGACGCCACGATGGCCAATGCCATCACCGGCAGCGGCAGCCTGCGCAAGGGCGGTGCGGGCGCGCTGTCGCTGACGGGCACGGTCAACCTGACGGGCGGCGCTGTGGTCACCGAGGGCCGCGTGCAGCTGGGCGATGCGTCGACCACCAATGGCTCGATCGCCGGCGCACAAGGCGCAACAGGCAATGCGGGCGTGAGCACGGGCGGCGCGGGTGGAACGGGCGGCGCGGCACTGTCGCTCACCGGCACGGCCGCCGGGACGACGAACTTCGGCACCCTGGCGGGTGGCGCCGGCGGCACCGGCGGCGGGGCGCTGGGCACCGGTGGCGCGGGCGGCACCGGGGGCACCGGCGTGTCCAACGCGGTGGCGGGCGCGACGCTGCAAAACGCCGGCCGTATTGCCGGCGGCAACGGTGGCACGGGCGGCGGCGCCGTCGGCACCGGCGGTGCGGGCGGCAACGGCGGCCGAGCCCTGGCGCTCGCGGCAGCGACGCAGGTCGACAACAGCGGCACCATCGCGG
>NZ_QPIB01000012.1:325338-683882 GCF_003671765.1 Xenophilus sp. E41
CGGCGGCCGAGCCCTGGCGCTCGCGGCAGCGACGCAGGTCGACAACAGCGGCACCATCGCGGGCGGCAACGGCGGCGCGGGCGGCAACGGCGGCCTGGGTGCCAACGGCGCCGGTGGCGCTGGCGGCGTGGGCCTGACAGCGAACGGCGGCAGCACCGTCATCAACAGCGGCACGATCAGCGGCGGCGTGTCGGCAACCGGCGGCGTGCGTGCCGACGCGATCCGCTTCACGGGCGGTGGCAACCGGCTCGAGCTGCTGAACAGCGCCAACATCATCGGCAACGTGGTGGCCACGACGGCCGGCGGCGACACCCTGGCCCTGACCGGCACGACCGACGGCAGCTTCGACGCCTCGGCCATCGGCGCCACCGCGCAATACCGCAACTTCACCGGCTACGAGAAGACCGGCAGCAGCACCTGGACGCTGAACGGCAGCACCACGGCCGTGACGCCCTGGCAGGTCACGGGCGGCGCCCTGCGCATCGGCAGCGACGCCAGCCTGGGCGACAGCGCCGGGGTGCTGACCCTGGACGGCGGCGCGCTGCAGACCACGGCCGACATCGCCACGACGCGCGCCATCACGCTGGGCAGCGCAGGCGGCACGCTGAACACCGACGCCGGCACGACACTGACCGCGAACGCCGCGATCGCCGGCGCCGGCGGGCTGAACAAGACCGGCGGCGGCACGCTGGCGCTCATGGCCGACAACACCTACGGCGGTGGCACCACCATCTCGGCCGGCACGCTGCAGCTCGGCGACGGCGGCACGAGCGGCTCGATCGCCGGCGACGTGGCCAACAACGGCACGCTGGCCTTCAACCGCAGCGACGCGAATACCTTCGCCGGTGCCATCAGCGGCAGCGGCGCGGTGGAGCAACGCGGCACGGGCACCACCACGCTCACGGGCACCAACACCTACACCGGCGGCACCACCATCGCCGCCGGCACGCTGCAACTGGGCGATGGCGGCACCACCGGCTCGATCACCGGCGACGTGGTCAACAACGGCATGCTGGCCTTCAACCGCAGCGATGCGAGCACCCTTGCCGGTGCCATCAGCGGCAGCGGCGCAGTGGAGCAGCGCGGCACGGGCACGACCACGCTCGCCGGCAACAGCAGCTACACGGGCGGCACCACCGTCGCTGCTGGCACGCTGCAGCTCGGCGACGGCGGCACGAGCGGCTCGATCACCGGCGACGTGGCCAACAACGGCACGCTGGCCTTCAACCGCAGCGACGCGAGCACCTTCGCCGGCGCCATCAGCGGCAACGGCGCAGTCGAGCAACGCGGCACGGGCACCACCACGCTCACGGGCAGCAACAGCTACACCGGCGGCACCACCATCGCGGCCGGCACGCTGCAACTGGGCGATGGCGGCACCAGCGGCTCGATCACCGGCAACGTCGCGGACAACGGCACCCTGGCCTTCAACCGCAGCGACGCCGTGCGCTTCGCCGGCACCATCTCCGGCAGCGGCAAGGTCGAGCAGCGCGGCAGCGGCAGCACCACGCTCGCGGCGGCCAACAGCTACACGGGCGGCACGGCGATCGAGGGCGGCACGCTGGTCGGCACGGCGGCCAGCTTCGGCAGCGGCGCGATCGTGAACAACGCGGCGCTGGTCATCGACCAGGGCCGCACGGCCGCCTTCGCCAATGCGATGTCGGGCAGCGGCAGCTTCACCAAGGCCGGTGCCGGCGCGCTCAACCTCACGGGCGACGGCAGCGCCTTCACCGGCGCGAGCCGCATCGCGGCCGGCACGATGGCCGTGAACGGCAGCCTCGGCGGCACGTTGAGCGTGGCCAGCGGCGCGACGCTGAAGGGCAACGGCACGGTGGGCAGCACGGTGGTGGAAGCCGGTGCGCTCGTGGCGCCGGGCAACTCCATCGGCACGCTGCACGTGGCCGGCGATCTGACGCTGGCCAGCGGCGCCGCCTACCAGGTGGAGGCCTCGCCCGACGGCCGCAGCGACCAGATCCTGGCAACCGGCAAGGCCACCGTGCAGGGCGCCTCGGTCATCACGCTGGCGGCTGACGGCAACTGGAACCCGTACGGCAACTACACGATCCTGAAGGCCGATGGCGGCGTTGCCGGGCAGTTCGGCAGCGTGAGCTCCAACTTCGCCTTCCTGACGCCGACGCTGAGCTACACGCCCACCAGCGCGATGCTGACGCTGATGCGCAACGACGTCGCCTTCTCCTCGGTGGGCAGCACCTGGAACCAGAAGTCCAGCGCCGGCGCCATCGAACCGCTGAACCGCACGCCGCTGTACCGCGCCGTCGTGCAGCTGGACGCGCCGACGGCCCGCGTCGCCTTCGACCAGCTCTCGGGCGAACTGCACGCCACCGTGAAGGGCGCCGCGCTGGAAGACAGCCGCCTCGTGCGCGACACCGTGCTGGAACGTGCACGTCAGAGCGTCGGCGGCGTCGGTGCCACCGCAGCCAACGGCACGCAGCTGAGCGAGACGGAGAACGGCAGCGTCTGGGGCCGTGCCTACGGCGTGCGTGGCGACACGCGCGGCGACGGCAACGCGACCAACGCCGACCGCACCACCAGCGGCCTGCTGATCGGCGCAGACCGACGCGTCGGCGAGGCGACCCGCTTGGGTGTGTTCGGCGGCTTCGGCCACACGACGCTCGACACCGAGCAGAACCGTGGCCGCGCCAGCGGCGACGCGTGGCACCTGGGCATGTATGGCGGCACGCAGTGGGGCGCGCTCGGCCTGCGCGGCGGCGCGAGCTACAGCCGCCAGTCGCTGGAGACGCAGCGCAACGTGTTCTTCACCGGTGTGACCGACGCGCTGAGCGCGAAGTACTCGCTGCGCACGCTGCAGGCCTTTGCCGAACTCGGCTGGCGCATCGACACCAGCGCCGACACCGCCTTCGAGCCCTTCGTCGGCGTGTCGCATGCGGACGTGCGCGGCGGCAGCTTCACCGAGCGCGGCCTGGGTTCCGGCGCAGCGCTGACCGGCAACGGCGACAGCATGCGCGGCACCTTCGCCACGCTGGGCCTGCGTGCCAGCACGCGCGCCACGCTGGGTGGCCTGGACGCCACGCTGCGCGGATCGGTCGGCTGGCGCAAGCTGCTGTCGGGCGACGCGACGCCGAGCGCGGACGTGGGCTTCTACGGCGGCCAGAGCCGCTTCACCGTGCTGGGCACGCCGCTGGCACGCGATGCCTTCGTGGTGGACGCCGGCGTCGACCTCGCCCTGCGCAGCAACCTGACGCTGGGCGTGTCGTACAGCCTGCAGACGGGCGGCAACTCGACGATGAACGGCGTCAAGGCCGACATGCGCTGGAAGTTCTGAAGCGTCGGGTTCCGAGCGGAAAGTGGCTGCAGTGCCCGCCCGGCGGGCGCAGGCAGCGACCAGATCGATAGTAGCGCCCCGGCGGTCGAGCCCGACGCCGGGGCGTCGTTTTTGGGGGAGCGCCGCTCAGCCGGCGCTGCGCTCGAAGTGCGCGGCGGCCAGGCACAGGTCGGCCCACGCGCGCGCCTTGTCGGCGCCGTTGCGCAGCAGGTAGGCCGGGTGGTAGGTGGCCACCACGCGCGTCGCCGGGTCCAGCGCGGGCAACGGGCAGGCCTGGCCGCGCAGGCGTCCCAGCGGCTCCTGGCGGCCCAGCAAGCGCTGCGCCGAAAGCGGCCCCATCGCCAGCACGATGCGCGGCGCCAGCGGCATGGCCCAGGCAGCGAAGGCGCTGTCGAAGTCGGCATCGTCCTCGGCCGTCGGCGCGCCGGCCACGGCGCGATGCGCGCGCACCAGGTGCACCGGCGCCGTGCCGGTGTGCAGTTGCAGCGCGCGCAGCATCTGGTCGAGCAGGCGGCCCGCGTCCCCATCCAGCGGCGCGCCATGCCGGCCGTCGGCACCGGGCGGCATGTCGGCCACGACCAGCCAGCCGCCGACGGCGGCGCGGCCCTCGCCCGCGTAGAGGGCCTGGGGCGCGGCAATGCGCAGGTCGGAGCCGCCGGCTGCGCCCATCGGGTCGGTCGGCACCGGGCGCGCGGCGGGCGCCACGGGGCGCGGCGACGCAGCGACCGGGGCCGCAGCCGGGCGGACCTCGGGGGCGGCCACCGGTGCGGGCGCGTCGTCGACCGGCACGTCCGCCGCCGGCTCCTCGGGCGCCGCCACCGGCGCATGGCGGGCGGTGGGCAGCCAGACCTTGACGCCCATCTCTTCGAGCATCGCGCGCTGGCGTGCGTCGAGCACCAGGCTCATGGCCGGCCCTCCTGTTTCATGCAGGGTGATCGCAGGACCCGGCAGGGCGGCAGTGCGCGCTTCATCGGCGCAGCGCCCCCCAGGCGCTGGCTTGTTCGTTCAGGCGCAGGCTCATGACGATCGCGTCCTCGCGCCGGCCGCCCAGCGCGGGGTAGTAGGCCTTGCGGACGCCGACGCGGCGGAAACCGTGGCGCAGGTAGACGTCCTGCGCGCGCTCGTTGCTCGTGCGCACCTCGAGCCACAGCCACTGCGCGCGCTGGCCCCGTGCCCAGCCGCCCAGGGCCTCGAGCATCAGCGGCGCCCAGCCCTGGCGCTGGAAGGCCGGCGCCACGGTGATGTTGAGCAGGTGCACCTCGTCCACGCCCTGCATGGCGACGAAGTAGCCGAGCAGCGATTCGGGGTCGCCCGCGGTGAGCACCTGGCAGTGATAGCCGGCATGCAGCGAATCGATGAAGTTGCCGCGCGTCCACGGGTGCGAGTAGGCCTGCTGCTCGACCGCGACCACCGCGTCCACGTGGGCGACGGTCATCGGCTCGAGCCGGGCTTCTCTTGCATCAAGAACGGCACTCATGGTCTGACAGCCTGCGCTTCCTTGGCCGCGGCACGCTCGGCCGTGGTCTGCGCCACTTTATCGCGGACATAGAGCGGCCAGGCGCGGCCGGCCGGCACGGCCATACCCGCGGCGAGCAGCCCGGGTGCCAGGCGCAGCAGGGCCGCCGCGGTGGGCAGCGCCTCCTGGCGCGGCCCGCCGGCGGGCAGGCGCTCGCCATACGCGGCGAAGGCGTTGCCCGCGAGCGTCCAGCCGGGCGGCACGACCACGTCCTCGGGCGCCGTCAGGCGCGCCTCGCCCGCGGCATCGCCCAGCGGGTGCGGCGTGCCATCGAAGGCGAAGGCGGCGGTGTAGACCTCGTCCATGCGGGCATCGAGCACGGCCACGATGCGCGTGGCGCCGCCGAGCAGGCGGGCCTCTTCGGCCACCGCGTGCAAGGTGTCGACCGGCAGCACCGGCAGGTCGGCGCCATAGGCCAGCCCCTGCGCGACCGAGCAGGCGGTGCGCAGGCCGGTGAAGGAGCCCGGCCCGCGGCCGAAGCAGATGGCGTCGAGTTCACGCAGCGCGAGGCCGGCTTCCGCCAGCAGCTCCTGCACCAGGGGGATCAGCGTCGACGACGCCTGCGCTCCGCCGGGCGCCTGCCGCGCCCACACGGCGTCGCCGTGGCGCACGCCGACGGAAAGCTGATCGGTGCTGGTGTCGAAAGCCAGCAACTTAGGCATCGAATCGGCCTCCTGCGCCCGCCGGCACTGCGCCGACAGCTACTTTTTTGATAGCAGCCCGCTGCACGCCGAAAAGGATGCCTGCCGTGACCAGGCCGAGGCCGGCGACGAGCGTCCAGTGCATCGGCTCGTCCAGGAAGAGCACGGCGCCCAGGGCCGACAGGCCCGGCACCAGCGCCGTGATCATGGTCGAGCGCACCGGGCCGAAGTAGCCGATCATCTTCGTGAAGGTGATGCCCGAGATCACGACCGAGCCGATGCCCTGGAAGCCCATCTGGAAGGCGATTTCGCCCCAGGGCGCCGAGGGCAGCCGGCTGTGCAGCACGCCTGTGACGGCCAGCAGCGCATACACGGGCACGTAGGTCAGCAGCGCAAAGACGGTGATGGCGATGGTCGTGCGCACGGCATCGAGCGCGTTGCGCCGCACCACGACGCTGTAGCAGGCCCAGGAGAAGGCCGCGCTCATGAAGAGCAGGTCGCCCTTCCACACGTCACCGCCCTCGAAAGCATGCAGCAGGCTGCGGCCGCCCACCAGCAGGTCGCCCGCCACGATGAGGGCCAGCCCGGCCGCGCGCAGCGGCGTGATGCGGTCGCCCAGCACCAGCGCCGCCAGCAGTGCCGTCCACAGCGGCAGGCTGCCGGGCATCAGCACCGAGGCGTGCGCCGCCGGGGCGTAGAAGAAGCCGGTGTAGGCGAAGGTGGCGTACGCCACGGCGCCGAACACGCCGGCCAGCGCCGACAGACGCAGCGACAGGGGCGAGAGACCGAACAGCGAGCCGTGTTCGGCACCCGCGGTGCGACGCTGCCGCGCCACCAGCCAGGCGCCCCAGGGCACCAGCACCAGGCTCGCGCCCACGATGCGGCACACCGCGATGTCCAGCGGGCTCAGCGACCGCCCCGCCGAAGCGCGCGAGATGATGATGAACCCCGTCCACACCAGCACGGTGACCACCGCCGCGGCAACGCCCACGGCGCGGGGCGAGGGGCGGAAGGTCGAGGGCTCGGCGGCGGGCATCGGGGCATTATCCAGGGCGGCCTTCGCCGCTGCCCGGCGCGGGGCATGGCGCGAGCAGCCGCGCGGCTGTCATCATCGGCCGATGGGCCTCACCGATGCACAACTGCGCAAGGCGATCACGACGTTGCTTTCCGAACGCGAACCGCCGGCCACGATCTGCCCGTCCGAGGTCGCCCGCGCAACCGCGCCGGAGGACTGGCGCCCACTGATGCCGCGAGTGCGCGAGGTGGCCTTCGCCATGGCGCGCGAGGGCCGCATCGAGCTCAGGCAGAAGCGCCAGCCCGTGGCACCCGACCCGCCGCCGCGCGGGCCGATCCGGCTCGGCCACGTGCAGGCCACGGCAGATGCTCACCCCACCACGCCCGACGGGCGCTACCTGGTCGTGCGCGGACGGCTCTGGCGCAAGGCGAATCCGGAACTGCCTGCAGAGCTGCGGCAATCGCTCGTCGACGCGCTGATGGACGCGCGACGCGCCCTCGCCCGTCCGCTGTCGCCGGACGAGCGCCGCGCCGCCCGCGACGAGGTCGAGCGCACCAAGCAGGCGCTGGGCGAACGCGGCCCCGTGTGGTGGACCGATGGCGCGCCGGATTTCAACCGCAGGATGGTGAAGAACACGCCGTACCGCGATTGGTACGCGTCGCTCGCGCCCTGAGGGCGGGGCGCATCAGGCCACCACCAGCACCGCTCCCGCCTTGCGCAAGGGCGCCAGCGCGGCCTTCGGCGCCTCGGGCGCCACCAGCACGGTGGCCGCGGCATCGAGCGGGGCAATGACGTAAGGCGACGCGGCGCCAAGCTTCTCCGACGAGGCCATGACGACGGTGTCGCCGGCCGCGGCCATGAGCGCGCGCTTGACGGCGGCCTCTTCCATGTCGGCCGTGCTGAGCCCGGCCTGGGCGTGCACGCCCGTCACGCCCATGAAGTACAGGTCGGCATGGATCCGCGCGATGGCCTCGACCGCGGCCGCGCCGACGGCGACCACCGAGTGCTTGAACAGCCGCCCCCCGATGAGCACCACCTCGACGCCGGGGTGTTCCACCAGTTCCACCGCCACCGAGGGACTGTGCGTGACCACGGTGGCCCGCAATGCCGGCGGCAGGTGGCGCGCCAGTTGCACGGCGGTGGTGCCGCCGTCGACGAACACGACCTGACCCGGCTGCACCATGGCGGCGGCAGCGCGGCCGATGGCGACCTTCTCCTGCGGCGCCAGTCGCTGGCGGCCGGCGAAGTCGGCCTCGGCGGCGGCGACCGGCAGCGCGCCGCCGTGCACGCGCTGCAGCCGCCCCTGGGCGGCGAGTTCGCGCAGGTCGCGCCGGATCGTGTCTTCCGACAGGCCGAGCGACTCGCTCAAGGCCTTGGCCACGACCTGGCCGTCACGCTGGAGCGCGTCGAGGATGTGCTGCTGGCGCTGGCGGGTGAGCATGCGGCAATGGTAATCCCTCGCCGCATGTTTTTGCACGATTTTTCTTGAAGTTGCACGAATTGCCGCTTAGCATCGGCCTATGGCCCACGTCAGCGAACGCGTGCGGGTGCGCGAAGTCACCCTGCTGTCCGACAACTGGTACACGCTCAAGACCACGCGCTTCGACTGGCGCCGCAACGACGGCCGGTGGCAGGAACAGCGCCGCGAGACTTACGACCGCGGCAACGGCGCCGCCCTGCTGCCCTACGACCTGGCGCGGCGCACGGTGCTGCTGGTGCGGCAGTTCCGCTACCCCGCCTTCGTGAACGGCCATGAGGACCTGCTGATCGAGGTGGCGGCCGGGCTGCTGGACGACGAGGCGCCCGAGGTGCGCATCCGCGGCGAGGCAGAGGAAGAGCTGGGCTACCGCCTGGGCGCCGTGCGCAAGGTGTTCGAGGCCTTCATGAGCCCCGGCTCGGTGACCGAGAAGCTGCACTTCTTCGTCGCGCCCTACGACGCCGGCATGCGCATCGGCGACGGCGGCGGCCTGGCCGAGGAGGGCGAGGACATCGAGGTGCTCGAAGTGGACATCGACGAGGCGCTGGCGATGGTGGCCGACGGGCGCATCGTCGATGCGAAGACGATCCTGCTGCTGTACCACGCGCAGCTGCACCTGTTCGCAGCGCCCGCGCGCTGAGCCCTTGCGGCGCTTTGGATAATCGCGGCCCATGCCGCTGTGCCCTTTCACGCTCTCCGCCCCTTCCGCCTTGCTCTCCTGCCTGCGCGCAGGCGCTCTCGCCGCGAGCGCCTTGCTCGTCGCTGCCGCCGCGCAGGCGCAGCAGGCGCTTCCACCGGAAGTGGACGCAGCCCTGGCGCGCGCCAAGGTGCCGCGCGATGCGGTGACGATGCTGGTGGCCGATGCCGAGGGCCTGCGCCCGCCGCGCCTGGCCTGGCGCACGCAGGTGCCGGTCAACCCGGCGTCGATCATGAAGCTGGTGACGACGTACGCCGCGCTCGACCTGCTCGGCCCGGCCTACACCTGGAGCACGCCGGTCTACACCGACGGCCGCGTGATCGACGGCACGCTGCACGGCAACCTCTACATCCAGGGCCGCGGCGACCCGAACCTGGTGGTCGAGCGGCTGTGGCTGCTGCTGCGGCGCGTACAGGGGCTGGGCATCCGTCAGATCGCCGGCGACATCGTGCTGGACCGCAGCGCATTCGACACCACGGTGGACGGCGACCCGGCCGCCTTCGATGGCGAGCCGCTGCGGCCGTACAACGCCTCGCCCGACGCGCTGCTGATCAATTTCAAGTCGGTGGTGATGACCTTCACGCCCGGCGTGGGCGGCAACGCGGCCCAGGTGAGCTACGACCCGCCGCTGGCCGGCGTGGCGACGCAGGCGACCGTGCCGCTGACAGCTGGCGAGTGCGGCGACTGGCGCGGCGGCCTGCGTGCCGACCTGGCCGATCCCACGCGCATCGGCTTCGCGGGCGGCCTGCCCGCCGCCTGCGGCGAAAAGAGCTGGGCCATCGCGTACGCCGACCCGCGCAGCTATGCGTCACGCGCCGTCGGCGGAATGTGGGCCGAGATGGGCAACACGCTGCGCGGCCAGGTGCGCGAGGGGCCGGTGCCCGCGGGCCTGAAGCCGGCCTTCGAGCTCGAGTCGCCGCCGCTGGCCGAGGTGGTGCGCGACATCAACAAGTACAGCAACAACGTGATGGCGCAGCAGGTGTTTCTCACGCTGGGCCTCGCGCAGCGCAAGCGCGGCAGCTTCGAGACCGCGCGGGGCGTGGTGCGGCAATGGTGGAACGACCGCGTCGGCACGGGCGAAGGGCAGCCCGTGCTGGACAACGGCTCGGGGCTGTCGCGGCAGGAGCGCGTGAGTGCGGCAGCGCTGGGCAAGATGCTGCAGGTGGCCTGGCGCTCGCCGGCGATGCCGGAGCTGATGGGCTCGATGCCCTCGATCGGCGTCGACGGCACGCTCAAGCGCCGGCAGCTGCGCGGCGGCGGTTCGGCGCACCTGAAGACCGGCACCCTGCGCGACGCCGCGGGCGTGGCCGGCTATGTGGACGGCGCGAGCGGCCGGCGCTGGGTGGTGGTGGCGATCGCCAACGACGCCAACGCGGCTGCGGCGCGGCCGGCTTTCGACGCGCTGGTGGACTGGGCGACGAGGGACCAGCAAGGGGAGCGTTGAGCTTCTTCTGCCGATCGTCACGTTTGTGACGAGTTTGGCTGGAGTGGGCGGCTGGCTTGGGCTGGCGGGCGATTGCGCTTCCTGGTTTTTTGCTTCTTGGCTGTGGGGTGTTCGGGCGCTGTGGGGCTGAACCCGGCCGGCGGCGCCGGCCTGGACGGTGGGGTGGATCGGCCGGCATGAGGCGGGCGCGTTGGTGTAGTCGCAGCGCCTTGCTGCCGCTGCCCTTGGTCCTCCCCCACCCGCTCGGGTTGAGCTTGTCGAAACCCTTCGCAGCGCTTCGACAGGCTCGGCGCGAACGGGGGATGGCGCGCAAGAGCCGGCCGATGCACAGATCGAGGATGAAATAGTCCGCGCTCAAGAGCCAAGATCGAAGCAAGCCGTGTAGTCCGGCGCCCATTGCGCACCCGATGCCCCGGTGGCCAGAATGGCCGCGCCCCCAAACATCCGGAGACACCGACCATGGCCCTCAGCGCCCGCCTGTCCACCCCTGTTCGACTGGCCGGTACGGCCGCGCTGGCGGGCCTGCTCCTCGCCGGCTGCGGCGGCGGGGGCGACAGCGGCGGAGGCTTCTTTTTTCCGCCGGGCGGCGGAGGGGGCGGCACCGGCACGGCACCGGACACCGGCCGCGGCTCGCTCGTGGGCGGCCCGAGCACCATCGGCCGCCTGTCGGTCAACGAATTCCGCTCGCTGCTCCAGGCCGACGACAAGGGCAAGGCACTGCTGCAGGTCAGCGGCGCACCGACCTGCGGCGTGGTGCTGCGCAGCATCACCTACCGCACCGTCGGCGGCGCCGGCGAAGAGACCACCGCCACCGCGGCCGTGATGGTGCCCACCGGCACCAACGCCGTGTGCAACGGCAGCCGGCCCATCGTGCTCTACGCGCACGGCACCACCACCGCACGCGACTACAACATCGCCCGCTGGATCGACCCCAACCAGCCCGCTGCCGCCGAGGGCGTGACCGTGGCCGCCATGTTCGCGGCCCAGGGCTACACCGTGGTGGCGCCCAACTACGCGGGCTACGACGCCTCGCCGCTGCCCTACCACCCGTACCTCAACGCCGACCAGCAGTCCAAGGACATGATCGACGCGCTCAAGGCCGCGCGCACCGCGCTGCCGCTCGATGGCGTGAGCGACGGCGGCTCGCTGCTGGTCACGGGCTACTCCCAGGGCGGCTTCGTCGCGCTGGCCACGCACCGCGCGATGCAGGCCGCCGGCCAGAACGTGACCGCCTCGGCACCGCTGTCGGCGCCCTCGGCCATCAGCCTGCTGATCGACTATGCCTTCAGCGGCTGGCCGGCGCTGGGCAGCACCGTCTTCGTGCCGATGATCACCACCAGCTGGCAGAAGCAGTTCGGCAACGTCTACAACAGCCCCTCGGACATCTACGAGGCGCAGTACGCCCCAACCATCGAGACGCTGCTGCCCAGCCTCACGCCGCTGTCGACCCTCATCGGCGCCGGCCAGCTGCCGCAGACCGCCCTGTTCCCGGCCAACGGGACCCCCGGGCCGATCAGCCCGGCGCTGTCCGTGTTCTACGGCCCGAACAACCTGGTGCGGCAGAGCTACCTGACGCAGGCCGCCAACGACATCGCGGCGTCGCCCTGCCCGGGCAATGCGCTGCCGGCGACGGCGGCGTCGCTGTCGACCACCACCCCGCTGGGCTGCAGCCCCTCCAACGGGCTGCGCCGCGCGGCCCTCGCCAACGACCTGCGCAACTGGACGCCCGCGCGCCCGGTGCTCATGTGCGGCGGCGACCAGGATCCGACGGTGAACTTCACCAGCACCCTGGCGACGGCGGGCTACTTCCGCGCCAAGGGGGTTCCGCCCGAGCGCCTGACGGTGCTCGATCTGGAGCAGGCCGGCGGCACGGGCGACCCCTACGCCGCCGCGCGCGCCGGCCTGGCGCAGGCCAAGGCCCAGGTCTATGCGGCGGCCGAGGGCGACGCCGCCGCCAAGGCGCAGGCCGTCACCGTGGCCTACCACGGCACGCTGGTGCCGCCCTTCTGCCTGGTGTCGGCGCGCGGGTACTTCGCGGGCTTGCTCGGCGCGGGAGGCTGACCCGCCCTGCGTGGTCGGACCGGTCCCGGTCCTGCGGGATCAAGCGGCCGCGGCGCGCTGCAGGCGGTCGCGAACGCCTTCCCACTCGGGCGTGTCGGGCGGGGTCTCGATCCAGATGAGCTTGGCGCCCTCGTCGTCGAACTGGCGCAGCACCGCGAAAAGCTGCTGCGCGGTGGCGGCCGCGTCCTCGGGCATGCGGCGCAGATGCACGCGCTGCGAGCGGCTGCGGATCGGCGCACGCGCCCACACGGCGATGTGCGCCGCCTGCGCGCCCAGCACGTCCAGGGCAGTCTGCAGCGCCTTGACCTCCATCAGCCGCACCTTGGCCGTCGGGGCGTAGTGGGCCTCCAGCGTGCCCGACGCACGCGGGTCGGGCATGCCCAATTCCTCGCGCGTGTGCAGACGTTCGCCGCACGCGCGCTCGATCTGCTCGCGGGTGATGGCGCCGGGGCGCAGCAGCACCGGGGCGCCGCGGCTGCAGTCGACGATGGTGGATTCGATGCCCACCTCGCACGGCCCGCCGTCGACGATCAGCAGGCCCTCGCCGAACTCGCCGGCCACGTGCGCCGCCGTGGTGGGGCTCACGCGGCCGAAGCGGTTGGCGCTGGGGCCGGCCAGTCCGGGCACGCCGAGCTCGGCACAGGCCGCGAGCAGCGCCTGCGCCACCGGGTGTGCCGGGCAGCGCAGGCCGATGGTGTCCTGCCCGCCCGCGGCGGCGGCACCCACGCCGGGCTGGCGCGTGACGATCAAGGTCAACGGCCCGGGCCAGAAGGCGCGCGCCAGGGCCTGGGCGAAGGGCGGCAGCGGCTGGGCGAAGCGCGACACCGACTCGGTGCCCTTCATGCCGGCCGCCACGTGCACGATGAGCGGATGGTCCGAGGGCCGGCCCTTGGCCTTGAAGATGCCGTGGACGGCCTCGTCCTGCGCCGCGTCGGCGCCCAGGCCGTAGACCGTCTCGGTGGGGAAGGCGACCAGCTCGCCGGCCCGCAGCGCCAGCGCGGCGCGATGGATGGCGGCGGGGTCGTGGCCGTCGAGGATCATGGCGTGTGCCGCGCGGGGCTCAGCAGGCGCTCGAATCGGCCAGGCCGAGCAGCGAAGCGGCCTGTGCCGCCACCGCTCGCACCTGGTCGACCGTGGCGCCGGTGATGTTCAGGTGGCCCATCTTGCGGCCGCGGCGCGCCTCGACCTTGCCGTACAGGTGCAGGTGGGTGCCGGGCAGCGCGAGCACCCGGTCCCAGGGCGGCTCGACCTGCGCGCCGCCACCCTGCACGAACCACAGGTCGCCCAGGATGTTGAGCATGATGGCCGGGCTGTGCTGGCGCGGCGCCACCAGCGGCAGGCCGGCCAGCGTGCGCACCTGCAGCTCGAACTGCGACTGCTCGCAGGCGTCCAGCGTGTAGTGGCCGCTGTTGTGCGGGCGCGGCGCCATCTCGTTGACGACCAGGCTGCCGTCCTCCAGCACGAAGAACTCGACGCACAGCACGCCCACGTAGTTCAGGCCGTCCGCTATCGATTTGGTAGCTGCCACCGCACGCTGGGCCTGGGCTTGCGGCATGTTTTGTTCATGAACCTCGGTCACGGCGAGGATGCCGCCGCGGTGCAGGTTGCGCTGCGGCGGAAAGTGCACGGACTGCCCGTCGCGCCCGCGCGCCACGATGACCGAGCATTCCATGGCCAGCGGCAGGCGCTTCTCGAGCACGCAGGCGACGCGGCCGGAGGCGTCCCACGCCGCAGCCAGCTCGGCACGCGTGTGCACGGTCTGCTGGCCCTTGCCGTCGTAGCCCAGGCGGGCGGTCTTGAGGATGCCGGGCAGCAGATCGTCACCGACCGCGGCGAGCTGGTCCGGGGTCTCGATCACCGCATAGGGCGCAGGCCCCACGCCCCCCTCGGCACTGCAGCGCACGAAATGCGCCTTCTCGCGGATGCGGTCCTGCGCGATGGCGACCGCATCGGCCGCCGGCGCCACAGGCACGTCGCCGGCCAGCAGGGCCAGCGCGCCGGCGGGCACGTTCTCGAACTCGGTGGTCACCGCATCGGCCAGCCTCGACAGGCGGGCCAGGCCGTCGCCGTCCTCGTAGTCGGCGTGCACGTGGTGGTGGCTGACGCGGCCGGCCGGGCTGTCGGGGTCGGGATCGAGCACCGCGGTGAAGTAGCCCATGGCCTGCGCGGCGTGCACGAACATGCGGCCCAGCTGGCCGCCGCCCATCACGCCGAGGGTGCTGCCGGGGAGCAGCGCCGAAGTCACGGCGGCCGGACTCACAACGCGCCCCCGCCTTGCGGCGAGAACGGCGACACCCCGGCAGCCCCCTCGACCGGCGGCAGCGTCATGGCCTCGGCCGCGGCGGTCTGCTTCGCGCGGAAGGCGTCGAGCTGCGCACGCAATGCGAGGTTGCCGACGGCCAGCATCGAAACGGCGAAGAGCGCCGCGTTGGCCGCCCCGGCGGTGCCGATGGCGAAGGTGGCGACCGGCACGCCCTTGGGCATCTGCACGATGCTGTAGAGCGAATCGACGCCCTGCAGATGGCGGCTGGCCACCGGCACGCCCAGCACCGGCACGGTGGTCTTGCTCGCCAGCATGCCGGGCAGGTGGGCGGCGCCGCCGGCGCCCGCGATGATGGCCGCCAGGCCGCGCGGCGCGGCGCTCTCGGCGTAGGCGAAGAGGGCGTCCGGCATGCGGTGGGCCGACACCACCCGCGCCTCGTGGGCGATGCCGAATTGCGTAAGAATCTCGACCGCGCTGCGCATCGTCTCCCAATCGGAGTTCGAGCCCATGACGACGCCGACCTGGATGCTTTCTGTCATGGTTTCAATTCTACTTTTCGACCCCATCTGGCCCGCATGATTGACATCACCCTCGACAACTTCCAGGCCGACCTGATCGACGCCTCGCTGCAGACGCCCGTGCTGCTGGACATCTGGGCCGAATGGTGCGGGCCGTGCAAGCAGCTCGGCCCGGTGCTGGAAAAGCTCGAGGTCGAGTACGGCGGCCGCTTCATCCTGGCCAAGCTCGACGCCGACAAGGTGCCGCAGATCTCCAGCCAGCTGTCGCAGATGTTCGGCGTGCGCAGCATCCCCTTCTGCGTGATGTTCAAGGACGGCCAGCCGGTCGACGGCTTCGTCGGCGCGCTGCCCGCGGTCCAGGTGCGCGAGTTTCTCGACAAGCACGTGCCCGGCGCCGACGAACTCGAGGCCGCGCAGGAAGAGGAAGCCGCGCAGGAAGCCCTGGCCGAGGGCGACACCGAGGGCGCGCTGGAGAAGCTGCAGCACGCCGTCGCCACCGACCCGTCCAACGACGACGCCCGCTTCGACTACGTCAAGCTGCTGCTGCAGCTCGGCCGCACGGACGACGCCAAGGTCGCCTTCGCGCCGGTGATCGACCGCCGCACGCTGGTGCGCCGCTTCGACGCGCTGCAGCGCTGGATGGACGCTATCGATTTCGTAGCTACCTCCGCCCTGGCGGCGGGCGATGTGGCCACTTTCGACGCCAGGATCGCGGCCAACAAGCGCGACTTCGAGGCCCGCTTCCAGCGCGCCCAGGTGCTGATGGCCCAGCAGCGCTGGACCGACGCGATGGACGAGCTGCTGGAGATCCTCATGCGCGACAAGGCCTGGAACGACGAGCTGGCACGCAAGACCTACGTCGCCATCCTCGACCTGATCGAGCCGCCCAAGGTCAAGGTGGCCGAGGGCCAGATCCCGCCGGACGACCCGACCGTCGCCACCTATCGCCGGCGGCTGTCGAGCGTCATCCTGAGCTGATCGCGCCCGCCGGCGCCACCGGGCGGCGGTAGGATCGCGCGACCGGTCACATCCGGTTGCACTGGAGAAGTGGATCCCGCCATGCGACTCGCCCGCCGCCTTGCCATCGCCCTCGCGCTGCCGCTCACTGCCGTGTCCCTCGCCGCCTGCGGAAGCGGCATCAGCCTTGACGAGCCCATCGAAGGCCCGACCTGGCGCCTGGTGCTGCTGGGCGACCAGCCCGTCGCGCCCGGCGACGACCCGATGCGCAACCCGCAGTTGCAGTTCGAGCGCAGCAGCGGACGCGTGAGCGGCTCGGGCGGCTGCAACCGCCTCTTCGGCACCTACACCCGCGCCGCCAGCCAGCTCAAGCTGGGTCAGATCGGCGCCACCAAGATGGCCTGCGCCGACCCCGCCCGCAACACGCTGGAGATGCAGTTCTTCCAGGCCCTGCAGGCCACCGCCAGCTACCGGCTCCAGGCGCCGGGCCGGATGGCGCTGCTGGACGGCACGGGGCGGACGGTGGCGGTGTTCGAGGCGGCGCGCTGAAAGAAGCACCCCAAGGCCGCCGTGATGTGACCTGAGCGGCTCGCCACGCCGCCTTCGGCGCCTCCTCCCAAGCGGGGAGACAATTTGTTGAAAATTGTGACCTCGCTGGGCATGATCCTTCAATCACGAGGAAGGAGCTTGCATGGGAGCCGACCCAGCACCCGGGTGCGCGCTCGAAGCGGCCCCATGCCCTGATGGCCCGGCCTCATGCCGAAGGGCTTGCACCGAGGCCTCCGCACCCCCTGTTTTCGACGACCAGGCGCCCGCCGACCGCTTCTGCGACCTCGTGCTCACCGGCGGGGTGACGAGTTCGATCGCCTATCCCGCGCTGCTGCTGACGCTGGCCAGCCGCTTCCGCTTCCACAGCATCGGCGGCTCGTCCTCGGGCGCGGGTGCGGCCGCGCTGGCGGCGGCGGCCGAGTACCGGCGTCGTCACGGCTCGGCCGAAGGCTTCCGGGTGCTGCTCGCCCGCGCGTCGGAGGTGCGCGACTGGGCCGACGAGGCGCGCGGCATCACGCGGCTGCGCCAGCTGTTCCAGCCCTGGGCGCACAGCCGGCGCCTGTTCGACGCGCTGGTGCCGGTGCTGGCGCAGCCCGACATCGGCCTCGGGGCGATGGCCGGGGCGCTGTGGCGCGCCTATGTCACGACCCGGCGCTGGGTGGCCCTCGCCCTGGGGTTGGCGGCCGCCGCCGCGGTGCTGGCCGTGGCGTTCGGGACGACCGGCGCGCTGGCGGCGGCCTTCGGCCACGTGGCGCGCTGGCTGTCGCCTGGCGAAGGCGGCAGCGCGCCCCTGTTGCTCGCCAGCGCGTTCACGGGCGGCCTGGCGGCGGCCGCGGGCCTGCTGGCTGTGGCGCTCGGCCTGGCGGGTCTGGCGGCGGGCGCCTGGGCGCTGCGCACGGACCTGCAGCGGCTGATCGCGCACGACTTCGGCCTGTGCAGCGGCACCGCCGGCCCCGATGCACCGCCCGATGCACCGGCCCCGCTCACCGACTGGCTGCACGGCCTGATCCAGGAGATCGCGGGCCGCAGCGCGGACGCGGCACCGCTGTGCTTCAGCGACCTGCGCCAGGCACCGGCCTCGCCACGCGCGCTGGGCCAGGGCGCGCAGGAGATGGACGCGGTGTCGATCCGCCTGCAGGTGTATGCGGCCAACCTCACGCGCGGCGAGCCGCTGGTGCTGCCGCTGCGCAAGGGCGACGAGCCGGTCTACTTCGTGCCGCGCGAGATGCGGCGGCTGTTCCCGGGCTCGGTGGTCGACGCCATGAAGACGCAGCACTTCGGCCCGCTGCCGCAGGACGCGCGCGCCGCGCTGCCCCGGCCGACGGACCGAGATGCGCCGGCCGGCCAGCAGGCGGACGACGACCTGTGGGTGCTCCCGCGCATGGAGCTGCCGATCGTGGTCGCGGCACGCATGAGCGTGAGCGCGCCGCTGCTCTTCGCGCCGGTGCCGGTGTGGATGCTCGACCGCGATCACGGCGACACGCCTCGCCGCTGCCTGCTGTCCGACGGTGGCCTGTGCTCCAACTTCCCGATCCACATGTTCGACTGCGCCGTCCCCTCGTGGCCCACCTTCGGCGTGGCACTGCGCGACGCGCCGCGCGCGCCGGGCGTGCCGCCGCAGGTGCCCGACACGCTGACGCCGGCGCAGATCCGCGACGCGGTCTCGCTGCCCACGGGGCAGGCGCGTGCGCGCAGCGACTGGAACCGCTTCATCGAGGAGCCCTCGCTGCTGCGGCGGACGATGGGCTTCCTGGGCGCGCTGCTGGGCACCACCAAGGACTGGAACGACGCGCTGCTCGCGCAGATGCCGGGCGTGCGCGACCGCATCGTGCGCATCGAGCTGCCGCCGGGCATCGGCGGCCTCAACATCGCGATGACGCCACCGCAGATCCAGGCCTTGTCGGACCTCGGCGAAGAGGCCGGCCGGCGCCTGCTCGCGCGCTTCGCGTCGCCGGGCCGGCCCGACGGCACGTCCGCCGGCTGGGCCGAGCACCGGTGGACGCGCCTGCAGCTGCTGCGCGACAGCCTGGCCGAGCTGCTGGCCGGCGTCCATGCGGCGGCCGCCGCCAACCGCTACGCCGGCGCGCTGCGCACGCTGATCGCCGACGCCACCGTGCGCGCGCCGATGGACGAGGCACCGGGCGAGCTGCTCAGCGCCTCGCAGGCCGCCGCGCTGCAGGGCGCGCTCGACGCGCTGCTGCAGGCCGAGGCCGCCCTGACCGGCCCGGCCGACCCCTTGCCCCTACCCCCGGGGCCGCGCCCCGTGCTGCGGCTGCGCCCACCCCTCTGACATTCCGACGAGGCCCCCGATGCCCACCTTGCCCCCGGCCACCTCGCGCACGCTGCGCGGCATCACCGACCTGACGCTGGCCGCGCCGCTGAAACGCGGCCTGGTCGCCGCCCCCGACGCCCGCGGCCACGAGACGCGCCTCGTCACGCTGCTGCGCAGCCTGAACACGCTCCGCTATGCCTCGCTGGAGGTCGACCCGGCGCCGGCGATCCCCGACATGATCGACCGCATACGGGCGCTACAGTCCTTCCGCCTCGCACTCGTCGACGGGCCCGACGGTAGCCGCCAACTGCTGCTGGCCGTGAGCTTCGACGGCGGCTGGGAACCGTACATGCGCCGCGTGTGGCGCGACCTCGGGCCGCTGCTGGACGTGATCTTCTGCAACTGCGAGGGCTACCTGCTGGCGCGCACGCACTCCTATGCCGAGTACGCACGCTGGGTGCGCAGCGCGCAGCGCAACACCGAGTTCTTCTACACCGCGAGCCCGGTCACCGTGAACGACCTGCACTGGCTGCGCGAGCAGCAGCGCGCCCCGGCACCGCCGCAGTCGCCGGCGAGCCATGTCGCGCTGGCGGCGCAGGCGCTGCCGGGCCTCACGGCGCTGTACCGCCTCACCGAGCTGTACCCGCCCGGCACGGCCGACGGCGACTGCCTGCTGCATGCCGCGCACCACCTGCTGCTTCCGCTGTGGGATCTGATGAGCGCGACGCCGCCCGCCCTCCCGCCCTCGGCCATTCCTTGCCGCACGCCCACCGAGGAGGCCGCCGTCGCCTGGTTCATGACGAAGGTGCAGGCGCCGCCGGCCACGTCTTCGGGCGCCTGCCCGGCCCATGCGCACTGGCCGCCGGCGGATGCGCAGGCCGGCATCGTCAAGGCGCTGCCGGCCACGCCGACGCACGGGGCCTTGCTGCTCATCGAGTGCGAGGACGCGAAGGCCGTCGCCCATTTGGTGCGGCAACTCGACCCGGCCACGCTCGGGGCGCGTGCCGCCCAGGCGCATGCAGGGCCGTGGCGCAACCTGTTCTTCACGCTGTCCGGCCTGAGAAAGGCGGGCGTGCCCGATGGGCTGCTGGCCTGTCTGCCGGCGGAATTCATCGAGGGCATGGAGGCACGCGCGGCCGTGCTGGGCGACCTGGAAGCCGACCACCCGCAACACTGGGCACTGCCCGAACGCAACTGGCCACTCGGCAGCACGCAGGCCACACCGGCCCGCGTGGCACTGTCGAGCGTGCATGCCGTGGTGCAGATCCTGGTCGCCGACACCACGGCGGCGCCAGGGTGGAAACCGCTGGACAGCGCGCATCCGGCCCACGCGCACATCCTCGCCTTCGCGGGCGGGCTGCCACGAGGTGCGCGCATCCTGTCGGTGGAGCCGCTGCACCGGAACATCGACGCGAACGGCCAGGCGCGCGAGCACTTCGGCTTTGCCGACGGCCTGAGCAACCCCATGGATCCGCGCGACCTGCCGGCCGGCAACCCGGCGCCCGGCGCCTGGGACGACTGGAAGCTCGGCGACTACCTGCTCGGCTACGGCAACAGCCACGACGACCCGCCGCTGCAGGGCCGCTTCTGGACCGACAGCACCTTCCTGGTGGTGCGCAAGCTGCGGCAGGACGTGGATGCGTTGCAGGCGATGGTCGGCGGGCCGCCCGCGCACTCCAAGCTCGCGGCGTTGATGGTCGGCCGGCAGCAGGACGGCAGCAACCTGATCAACGGCACACCGGGCAACGCCTTCGACTATGCGGGGGACCCCGCGGGGGCGCAGTGCCCGCTGCACTCGCATGTGCGCCGCGCCAATCCGCGCGTGCGCAAGGGCCAGCGCGAGGACCTGCGGGTGCTGCCGCGCATCCTGCGGCGCGGCATGTCCTATGGCCCGCCGCACACGCCCCAGACGGCGCGGGAGGAACGTGGCGTGGTCTTCATGGCCTACAACGCTTCCATCGCCGAGCAGTTCGAGCTGATCCAGTCCTGGCTGTCGGGTGGCAACAGCGGGGGCGACGGCAGCTATTCGGGCCAGCGCGACCCGATCTTCGCCCGGCCGCGCCAGGGCGACCGGGACAGCTTCGTCTTCGGGCCGCACCCGCAACCGGGCCCGCTGCCACTGCGCGCCGAGGCTGCACGGCCGGTGGCGCTGCAATGGGGGCTGTACCTCTTCGTGCCCTCCGTGCCGGCGCTGGAGGACATCGCGCGCTTCGCCACCGAGACGGGCTGCCCGGCGGCCGCGTCCGATCCGGCGGCGGCCCAACGCGCCGCCGAGGCCAAGAAGGGCGCGATGGTCATCGCCAGACTGAAGGCGGCGGAATCGGCGCTCGGCCTGGCCGCTGCGCGCGAGCAGTGGAAGCTGGCGCTGGAAGACCTGGGCGCGCGGCAGAACGGCACCAGCCAATGGCTCTGGACGGCCGTGCGCGAGCTGCACGGCGGGGTGCTGCGCACGCCCTACGGCGTGCTGGTGGGCAGCCGCGACCGGGTGATGGAGGTGTTCGGCGACGACCGCAGCTTCTCGGCCACCGGCTACTGCCCGCGCATGGTCTCGTCCTTCGGCGCCATCTACCTCGGAATGGACCAGGGACCCGACTACCGCGCGCAGTCGACCGTGCCCAACGAGGCGATCATGGCCGTGACGCGGCAACAGGCCTTCGATGCGGCCTTGGCGGACACCCAGACCGTGCTCGGCGGCTGGCGATCGGGCGCCGCGGCGGGCTTCTCTTTCGACGTGAAGGACCTGGTCGACGCGGTGCTGGCGCGCGTCTGCACGGCCTTCTTCGGCCTGCCCGAGGCCGGCGGCACCATGCGCACCGGCGGCTGGCAGGCGCGCAGCGGCCAGGCCAACGCCGACCAGCCGAGCTGCCCTGGGCATTTCGGGGCGCCGTCGCGCTACATGTTCCAGCCCAACCCGGGCGAGGAAGCCATCCAGCAGGGCCAGGACCACGGCCGGGCGCTGAAGGACTACGTGGAGGCGCGCCTGCACGCGGGCAGCCCCGACCTGCAGTCGAGCAACGCCAGCGTCATCGGCGCGAAGCTGCGCGGCATCCCCAAGGCGCAGTACGCCAGCACGCTCATCGGCATCATGATGGGCTTCCTGCCCACGGTGGACGGCACCCTGCGCAGCGCACTCTACGAATGGGTGAACGATCGCTCGCTGTGGGACCTTCAGCTGGCATGGGCGGCGCACCGCGACCAACCGCCGTCGGCGGCCCTCGATGTGGCCACGGAGGTGATCGAGCCCGTGCTGAGGCGCACGATGCAGCTGCGCCCGGTGCCGGAGCTGGTCTGGCGCACCGCGACGACGCGGCGGACGCTCGGCGGCGTCGAGGTGGCGCCGGGCGAGCGCATCGTCGTGGGCATCGTCTCGGCCATGCAGCAGAACCTGCAGGAGGGCAGCCCCGACCTGTGGCCGGTGTTCGGCGGCCGACGGGCCGGCGAGCAGCACCCCACGCATGCCTGCCCCGGCTACGAGATGGCGATGGGCGTGATGCTCGGCGTCCTGGCCGGCCTGCTGGGCGCCGAGTTGCGGCCGTCGCTGTCGCCGACGGTGCTGCGGCTGATGCCCTGAAGACCCGGCGCAGATTGCAGGATTCGTCCTAGCGATCTTTCAAATAAAAAGAGGCTGCAGCGCCGGTCTGGCGTGCGCGAACAGCTCCCGAATTCATAGCAAGGTGGATCGCTGTGTCAGGCGCTGGCACGCAGCGCAGCCGCCTGTGCGAGGTGCCAGTCCATGCGCAGGCGCTCGAAGCCTTCCGTCGCGGCGTCGAGGTGGCGCTGCGCTTCCCCGCAGTCGTCACGACGCAGCGCCAGGCGTGCGCGCAGCAGGTGGTTGGACGCCATCTCGTGCGGGGACTGCCGCAGCGCCGCTGCGTGGTCGGCCAGTCGCAGGTGGCGCGCCAGCGCGTCGGCGTTTCCGGCCTCCGCGGCCAGCCCGGCCAGCGCGCGCCCGGCCATCGCGGCGCCCAGCCAGTCGCGCTGGCGGGCCCGGCGCAGCACGCGGGCCGCGGCGGCCCGCGCCTCGGCCGTGCGACCGCCCGCGGCCATCGCCTCGCACACCCAGCCGTGGTTGAGCGAGGCAAAGAGGCCCTTGTCGTGCGAATCGAGCCAGGTCGCCGATTCCTGCAGCGCCTCGAGCGCGGCAGGCTGCGGGTCGAGCATCCAGCGTGCATAGGCGGCCAGGCCGTGGCTCATGGCAAACAGGTACAGGCTCTTGACCTGCTCCCCCACCCGGTGCGCAGCCTGCGCGTCGTCCAGCGCGGCCTGCCAGCGGCCCTGCCAGAGGTTGACGCCCGCACGCCAGCACAGCACCGAGCCTTCGACCTCGTGCCCGCGGCCGGGCAGCGCCGCCAGCGCCTCGTCGAAGCTGGCGTGGGCGTCGTCGAAGCGCCCCAGGTCGCCCAGCACGCTCGCGCGGCAGGCCATGGCATAGGCGATGGCCGGCAGCGGCGCGCGGCTGCCCGGACGGCGCTGGCGCACGGCATGCGCCATCTCGTCCAGCAATTCGACGGCACGGCCGTAGTCGGCGGCCGAGGCCGCCGCCTGGCCGAGCGTGGTGCGGGCCTGGACGATGAGCGACGTGTCCCGCAGGCGGGTGGCGTGGTCGAGTGCCTCCTCGCAATGCAGCAGGGCGTCCTTGGATTCGCCCAGGGCGTAGTGCAGGTAGGCGAGCCAGTACTGCGCGTAGGCCTGGCCCGTCGCGTCGCCGTGCGCGCGCGCCTTGTCCACCGCGCGGCGCAGCAGGGCCTTCTCGTCGCGCGAGGGGTCGAACACGGTCGCCAGGCCGAGCCGCCGCACCACCGAGCGCCAGAGCTGGTAGCGCTCGGGCGTCGAGGGCAGGCGGTCGAGCATCTCCAGCGCGGCGCGGTACTGCGTCTTCGCGCGGTCGATGGACGACGCCGACATCGCCTTGTCGCCGGCCATCTCGGCGTAGCGCGCGGCGGCCGAGAAGTCGGCCGCGCCTGCGTGGTGGTAGGCCAGCGGCTCGCATTGCTCGAGCTCGGTCGCGCCATCGCGCGCGCGCAGCAGCTGCGCCACGCGCGCGTGCATGTCGCGGCGCTGCTGCAGCCCGAGGGTGCTGTAGACCACGTCGCGCGTGATGCCGTGCTTGAAGCGCAGGGTGCCGGGCTGCTCGCCAGCGAACAGCAGGTCCTGCGCCGCCATGGCGGTCACCAGCGGATGCTGGGCATCGCAGCCGGTGAGCTCCTGCAGCAGCCAGGCCGGGACCACGTTGCCGATGACGGCCGCCGCCCCGAGCACCGCTCCCTGCTGCGGCGCCAGCCGCGCCACGCGCGATTCGATCAGCGACTCCAGCCAGGCCGGCCCGCCGCGCAGCGCGTCGAGGCCGGCACCGGTGTCGGCCGCCAGGTGGCACAGCTCCTCGAGGAAGAGCGCGTTGCCGCCGGAATGCTCGCGGATGCTGCTCACCACGAAAGGGTCGGCGTCGGGCAGCAGGGTGCGGATGGTCGTGTCGGCCTCGGCGCGCGACAGCGGCCCGAGCGCCAGGACGTCGGCCGCCGCCAGCTGGGCGTCGCCCAGCTCCAGCGGGCGCGTGGCCAGCAGTACCAGCAGCGGCAGCTCGGGCTGGGCGGCCAGCGCGTAGACGATCTGGCGCGTCGCATCGTCGGCCCACTGCCAGTCGTCGATGAACAGCAGTTGCGGCGCCTGCCCTGCCAGCACACCGACCAGCCGGCCCAGCACCTGCAGCAGCTGCTGCGCCTGCGCGGCCGCCGCCGCCGGCGTGTCGGCCGGCTCGGCAGGCAGCGCCAGTTCGGGATGGCGCTCGCGCAGTTCGGCCGGCAGCGCGGCGATCGCGCCGCCCAGCAGCGCCGGCGCGGCCAGGCCGGCGGCGGCCGTGCCCAAGCGGGCGCGCAGCATCTGCAGGAAGGGCTGGAGGGGCTCGGCGCTGAGTTCGGCCTCGCAGTAGCCGCGCCACAGCGCGAAGCCGCTGGCCGAGGCCTGGCGCAGGAATTCCTCCGCCAGGCGCGTCTTGCCGACCCCCGCCGGGGCCGAGACCACCATCAGCCGGGTGCGCCCCGCGCGCGCGGCCGCGAGCGCGCCCTGCAGGGCGGCGAGTTCGGCCTCGCGCCCGACGAAGTCGACCAGGCCGCGGCGGGTCTGGGCCTCGAAGCGCGTGCGCAACGCCGTGCGCGCGAGGATGCGGTGCACCGCCAGCGGGTCGTCGCGGCCCTTGAGCGCGAGCCGGCGGGCCTCGGTCTGGAACAGGTAGCGGGCCGGGCCCAGCGTCTCCTCGCTGACCAGGATCTCGTCGCGCTCGGCGACGTCGCTCAGATGCTTGGCGATGCCGGGGGCGGCGCCGAAGAGCTCGAAGCGCCCGGCGATGCCGAGGGTGCCCTCGCGCACCAGCACCAGGCCCGCGTGGATGCCGCTGTGCACGTCCAGCATGATGTCGTCGCGGTAGGCATGGCGGGCGCGCAGCGCGCGCACGCGCTCGTGCACCTCCAGCGCCGCCCGGGTCGCGCGCAGGCCGTCGTCCTCGCCGGCCTCGGGATGGCCGAACAGGGCCTGGAGCCCGTCGCCCTGGTACTGGTTGATGGTGCCGCCGCTGCGCTGGACCACCTCCTCGAACACGCGACGCACGTCGTCCTGCAGGGCCGCGAACACCTCCGCCTCCAGCAGGCCCGACAAGCGCGTGGAATCGGACAGGTCGGTGAACAGCACCGTCATGTGCCGGCGCAACTCGCCCGACACGCCCTGCACCATGCCCTCAACATCTCTTGCCATGGATCTCCCACCGTTTAGGGAGAACATTGTGTCCTGCGCCGCGAACGCTCCGCAACGCGCGATCGAAAGCCCGAGTGCGGCCTCACCAGCGGGCGGGCAGCGGGCGCAGGATGGCCAGGCGGCGGTCGCGCACGGCGAGGTAGCCGCCGGTCTCGAGGTCCTTGAGCAGGCGGCTGACCATCTCGCGCGAGCAGCCGATCTCCGAGGCCAGCGCCTGGTGCGTGAGCCGCTCGGCGATGGACTGGGCACCGTCCGGGCCGGCCGGCGACGCCCGCTCCTCCAGCACGCGGCGCAGGCGGCTGTAGACGTCGAGCAGGGCCATGCTGCGGGCGCTCTCGGTCGCCAGGCGCGCGCGGCGGATCAGGCGCTCGATCAGGCCGCGGGTGAATTCCGGGTCTTCGGCGATGTGGCGCAGCGCGCTCTCGCGCGTGACCACCACGCACACGGTGGGCTCGACGGCCTCCACGCTGGCCGAGCGGGCGCCGCGGTCCAGCGACATCTCGCCCACGTACTCGCCCGGGCCGTGGTGGCTGAGCGTCACCTCCCGACCCCGGGAATCGGACACGAAGGCGCGCAGCCGGCCCGACAGAACGATGTAGATCGTGTCGCCGCGCTCGCCTTCCTGGATGAGCAGGGCGCGCGCCCGAAAGCGCCGCTGCACGCCGCGCGCCGCCAGCCGCGCGACGTCGGCCGGCAGCGAATCGGTGGAGTCGGCAGGAGCAGCGGACCGCGGCGGCATGCGCGGACTATAGGTCCGCCTCCGCCCGGCGGCCCCCGACGTGCGCCCGGGCGGCGACGCCTCGGCGACGCGGCGCCGACTGGGCCGCGCCGTCCGCTCCTATTCGTTCGCGGCGACGATGCGCAGGGTGGAGACGATCTGCGGCATCCGCGTGACGCGGTGGACGATGGCTCGAATACTGGCAGCACCGGTCTTCACGCGCATGTTCTTGATGTGCGTGCGCACCGTGGACATGCGGATGCCCTGGCTCTCGGCGATCTCCTCGGCCGCCTTGCCGGCGCACAGCTGGCCCAGCACCGCCTGCTCGGTCGGTGTCAGCCCGCGGGCGCGGGCATACATCTGCAGGGTGAGCGGCTGCACGCCCGGGCGCCGGCTGCAGATGACCAGCACGGCGTCGGTGGCCGCGCCGGAGCGACCGGTGGCCAGCGGCACGAAGGCCAGGGACAGCGACTCTTCGGGATGCTCCAGCTCGACGATGCTGCGGCAGTCTCGCTCGGCGTCGTGCAGCGCCAGCCGGATGCGCGCATGCGCCGTGCCGTTGCCGGCGCACAAGGCACCGCCCTGGCCTTCACGCAGCACCCGCTGGCTGGCCAGCTCGCGGCGGGCCGGATGGTTCGCATGCAGGATGCGGCCGCTCAGGTCCAGCAGCAGCAGCCCGTGCTCGATCTCGTCGAGCGCGGAGGCGAACAGGGCCGGCCAGGCGGCCTCGAGCGGGGGCAGGACGGCAGGCGCCGCGTTCAGGTGGGCGGCATCGGTCTGCGGGATGGTCATCGGGTGCTCCTTCCTCATAAGTGATGAGGTCAGAGTGTGAAAAAACGCACGCCACCCAAAATGTGAGTATTACCCGTCCGCTTGTGATCCATTCACCTTGCGCCGGCCCGTCGGAGGCCGGCCGAGCGTCGAGAAGCGCTCAGTCCGTCAGGCGCTCCAGCGCCTCCCGGTACTTGGCCGCGGTCTTGTCGATCACGTCCTTCGGCAGGCGCGGCGCCGGCGGGGTCTTGTCCCAGGGCTTGCCGTTGATGCGCACCGCCTCGAGCCAGTCGCGCACGAACTGCTTGTCGTAGCTCGGCGGGTTGCTGCCGTCGGCGAGCGCCTGCTCGTAGCCCTCGACCGGCCAGTAGCGCGAGCTGTCGGGCGTGAGCACCTCGTCCATCAGCACCAGCGTGCCGTTCTCGTCGAGGCCGAACTCGAACTTGGTGTCGGCAATGATCATGCCCTTGGTGAGGGCGATGGCCGCCGCCGTCTCGTAGATGGCGATGCTGGTCTCGCGGATCTGCTGGGCCAGCTTCGGGCCCACGATCTCGACGACGCGGTCGTAGCTGATGTTCTCGTCGTGCTCGCCCGCGGCCGCCTTCGCGGCCGGGGTGAAGATGGCGCGCGGCAGCTTGGCGGAGTTGGTCAGCCCCTCGGGCAGCGGCACGCCGCAGACCTGACGGTTCTCCTGGTACTCCTTCCACCCGCTGCCGGCCAGGTAGCCGCGCACCACCGCCTCGACCGGGATCGGCTTGAGCCGCTTGACCAGCATGGAGCGGCTCTGCACCTGCGGCACCTCGCCGGGCTGGACCACCGACTCGGGCGCTTCGCCCGTCAGGTGATTGGGGCACAAAGCGCCGAGCCGCTCGAACCACCACAGCGCCATCTTGGTGAGGATCTCGCCCTTGCCGGGGATCGGCTCGCCCATGATGACGTCGAAGGCGCTGAGCCGGTCGCTGGCCACCATGAGGATGCGGTCCTCGCCCACCGCGTAGTTGTCGCGCACCTTGCCGCGGGCGAGCAGGGGCAGGCTCTGGATGGAGGAGGTGTGGACGGTGGTGGTCATGGGGTCGGAGCCGGGAAATGATCGGGGGAAAGCCGCGACGGGGATTGTGCGCGCAGAAAAAAGCCACCGCGAGCGGTGGCCGGTCGGGTCGGCGGGGCGGCTGCCCCACCGGTGCGCTTCAGGTGATCGAGGCGCGGTAGATCGACTCCACCGCCTTGTCCAGCGCGGCGTCGAACTCGGCGTCGGACTGCTGGGCCGACAGGCCCTCGGTCAGGGCGCGGCTAAAGCTGGCGATCACGCCGGGGTTCTTGGCCAGCATGGCGTTCGACTCGTCGCGGCTGTAGCCGCCCGAAAGCGCCACCACGCGCACCACCTTGGGGTGCTGCACCAGTTCGCTGTAGAAGCCGTCCACCGTCGGGATGCTGAGCTTGAGCATGACCTTCTGGTCGGCGCCCAGCGCGTCCAGCTGCTTGAGGATCGCGGCCTTGAGCAGCGCCTCCGCTTCCTTCTTGTCGGTCGCCTTGATGTTGACCTCGGGCTCGATGATCGGCATCAGGCCGGCGGCCAGGATCTGCTTGCCCACTTCGAACTGCTGCGCCACCACGGCGTCGATGCCCTTGGCGTTCGCGCCGTTGACCACCGAACGCATCTTGGTGCCGAACACGCCCTTGGCCACGGCACGGGCCAGCAGCCCGTCCAGGCCGGGCATCGGCTTCATGAGCTGCACGCCGTCGGCCTCGTCGGCCAGGCCCTTGTCGACCTTGAGGAAGGGCACGACCTGCTTCTTCTCCCACAGGTAGGCGGCGGCGTCCTGGCCGTCGAACTGGCGATCCATGGTCATCTCGAACAGGATGGCGCCGAGCACCCGCTCGCCGGTGAAGGCCGGGCTGCCCACGATGCGCGCGCGCATGGCGTGCACCAGGTCGAACATCTCGGCTTCGTTCTTGTAGGCCGATTCCTCGACACCGTAGAGCTTGAGCGCCTTGGGCGTGCTGCCCCCGCTTTGATCGAGCGCGGCGATGAAACCCTTGCCGCTTGCCACCTTGTCCAGTTGTTCCTTGTTCACAGCTTTTTCGCTCTCTGGTTCACCGCGCGGGCGGCGTATGGATGAATCGCAAGATTGTATCGACCGCCCTTTTGCCCACTGCTGCAAGCCCACTTGCGGGGGTGGGGCACGTTCAGCGGGGGCCGGACGGCAGTCCGATGAAGTCGAGCACCGGCGGCAGCACCGGCCCGCCCAGCCAGCGCAATGGCCGGGCCACCGCACCGATCAGCGTGATGTGGCTCAGGTCGTCGAAGCGCTCGGTGCGCACCGGAACGCCCGCGGCCTGCAGCCGCTGCACCATCTGGCCGGTGTTGCGGTCGGGGTCGACCAGCTTGTCCTTGGAGGCCGCCAGTAGCAGTGCCGGCGGCGAACCGGCGCGGGCGTGCACCAGCGGCTGCGAGTCGGTGGGGGTGTCGGGCCAGTTGAACGCCACCTGCGCCTGCGGGTTCTCGATGGGCAGGAAATCGTAGGGACCGGCCAGGCCGATCCAGCCGGCCAGTTGCCGGGGGCTGGCGCCCAGCGCGCCGAGCCAGCGGCCGTCCAGGGCCACCATCGCGGCGTTGTAGCCGCCCGAGCTGTGGCCCATGACGTACACCCGGGCCGGGTCGGCGCCCAGGGCGGCTGCATGGTCGATGGCCCACTTCACCGCCAGCGCGCTGTCCTGCACGAAGACCGGGTAGCGCAGCTGGGGCGAGAGGCGGTAGTCGGGCACCACCACCACGGCGCCTCGAGACGCCAGTGCCTCGCCGACGAACTTGTAGTCGGCACGTTCACCACTCGACCAGGTGCCTCCGTAGAAGAAGACGACCAGCGGGCGCTGGCCGGCCGGTGGCGAGGTGCCCGGCTTCGGCGTGTAGATGTCCAGGCGTTGGCGTGCCTCGGGCCCGTAGGCCCGGCCGCCATCGAGCGAGAAGCTGTCGTTGGGCGTCAGGCCGTTGACGATGCGCACCGGCGAGCAGGCGGCCAGGCCGAGCAGTCCGGCCAGGGCCAGCAACCAGGCAAGACGGCGCCGGGGGCCGAGGAAAGACGAGGAGGGGGGCATGGGAGATGTACGCGCGCCGGCCACCCCTGGATTCGGCCTGGGCCTGCACACGAGGGGCGTCGAACCGGCGCGACGAAAGCATCGTCGACTCCGGCGAGCCGGGCACGTAGGACGCCCCAGCGCACCGCTGACGGCGGCGCGCCCTTGCCGCGCGCGATCAGCTCGCCCGGCAGATCTTCAGCATGTTGGTGCCGCCCGGGGCACCCATCGGCTCGCCGCAGGTGATCGCATAGACGTCGCCGCTCTGCACGATGCCGCGCTTCTTCAGGTGGCGTTCGGCCTGGTCGAGCGCGGCGTCGCGGTCGGTTTCCGAATCCATCAGCAGCGGGCGCACGTTGCGGTACAGCGCCATCTTGCGTTGCGTGGCCAGGCGCGAGGTGAGCGCATAGACCGGGATGTGCGCCGCGTGCCGGCTCATCCACAGCGGCGTGGAGCCCGACTCCGTCAGTGCGACGATGGCCTTGGCGCCCAGGTGGTGGGCGGTGAAGAGCGCGCCCATCGCGATCGACTGGTCGATGCGCGCGTAGTGGCCGCTGAAGTCCAGGTCGCGCGTGGTGTCCTCGGCCTGTTCGGCGGCCTCGCAGATGCGGCTCATCTCCTGCACCGTCTCCAGCGGATAGCGGCCCGAGGCGGTCTCGGCGCTGAGCATGACGGCGTCGGTGCCGTCGAGCACGGCATTGGCGACGTCGCTCACCTCGGCGCGCGTGGGCACCGGGTTGGTGATCATCGACTCCATCATCTGCGTGGCGGTGATGACGACCTTGTCCATGTCGCGCGCCATGCGGATCATCTTCTTCTGCAGCGCCGGCACGGCGGCGTTGCCCACTTCCACAGCCAGATCGCCGCGCGCCACCATGATGCCGTCGCTGGCCTTGAGGATCTCCTCGAGCTTGGGAATGGCCTCCGCGCGCTCGATCTTGGCGATCATGCCGGGCTTGTGGCCGAACTCGGCCGCGGCCACGTTGCACAGCTGGCGCGCCATCTCCATGTCGGTGGCGTTCTTCGGGAAGCTCACCGCCACGTAGTCGGCCTGGAAGCTCATCGCGGTCTTGATGTCCTCCATGTCCTTGGCCGTCAGCGCCGGCGCCGTGAGGCCGCCGCCCTGCTTGTTGATGCCCTTGTTGTTCGACAGCTCGCCGCCGAGCTTCACCGTGGTGTACACGGCCTCGCCGCGCACGGCGTCGACGGTGAGCACGATCAAGCCGTCGTTGAGCAGCAGGCGGTCGCCCGGCTTCACGTCACGCGGCAGGTCCTTGTAGTCCAGACCCACGGCATCGACGTCGCCCGGCTCGGTGCGCGACGCGTCGAGCACGAACTTGGCCCCCGGCTCGAGCCAGACCTTGCCCTCGGCGAACTTGCCGACACGGATCTTGGGCCCCTGCAGGTCGGCCATGATCGCCACCTCGCGGCCCGCCTTGCGCGCCGCTTCCCGCACCATGGCAGCGCGGGCGATGTGGTCCTGCGCCGTCCCATGGCTGAAGTTCAGGCGCACCACGCTGACCTTGTGCGTGATCATCTGCTCGAGGATCTCCGGCGTGTTGGAGGCCGGCCCCAGCGTGGCGACGATCTTGGTGGCGTGGCGGGGGAGGCGGATCGAACTCATGGGCATCTCCTTTTTGTATTCCCAACTGTATACACTTTGTCGCGGTGGCGACAGCCCTGTGCGACTTCAGTGCCAAAAAGGGCTGGAGCCCCCGTCTCGCCCGCGCAACCTGCTATCAATTCGGTAGCAACTCAGCCGGCGGCGCGCTTGGCGAGGATCTCGAAGGCCGGCAGCTGCTTGCCTTCCAGCACTTCCAGGAAGGCCCCGCCGCCGGTCGAGATGTAGCCGACCTGCTTCTCGATGCCGTACTTGGCGATGGCCGCCAGCGTGTCGCCGCCGCCGGCAATGCTGAAGGCACTGCTGTCGGCGATCGCACGGGCGATGGTCTCCGTGCCGTGGGCGAAGGCGTCGAACTCGAACACGCCCACCGGGCCGTTCCAGACGATGGTGCCGGCCTCCCGCAGCTGCGCGGCCAGCAGTTCGGCGGTTTTCGGGCCGATGTCCAGGATCAGGTCGTCGTCTTCCACCGCGTCGGCGGCCTTGGTGGTGGCCGGCGCGTCGGCCGCGAAGTTCTTGGCCGTGACCACGTCGACCGGGATCGGCACCGCCGCGCCGCGTGCGCGCATGGCCTCGATCACCGCCGTGGCCTCGCCCACCAGGTCCGCCTCGGCCAGCGACTTGCCGATCTTCAGGCCCGCCGCCAGCATGAAGGTGTTGGCGATGCCGCCGCCGACGATCAGCTGGTCGACGTTCTTCGCCAGGCTCTGCAGGATGGTGAGCTTGGTGCTGACCTTGGAGCCCGCCACGATGGCCACCAGCGGGCGCTTCGGCGAGGCCAGGGCCTTGGTGATGGCGTCGATCTCGGCCGCCAGCAGCGGGCCGGCGCAGGCCACCTTGGCGAACTGCGCGATGCCGTAGGTGGTGGCCTCGGCGCGGTGCGCGGTGCCGAAGGCGTCGTTGACGTAGATGTCGGTCAACGCGGCGAGCTTCTTCGCCAGCGCTTCGTCGTTCTTCTTCTCGCCCTTGTTGAGCCGGCAGTTCTCCAGCAGGACGACCTGGCCGGGCTTCACGTCGACGCCATCGACCCAGTCGGACACCAGCGGCACCTCGCGGCCCAGCAGTTCGCCCAGGCGTCGGGCGACCGGTGCCAGCGAATCCTCGGGCTTGAACTCGCCTTCCTTGGGGCGGCCCAGGTGCGAGGTGACCATCACCGCGGCGCCGGCGTCGAGCGCCATCTGCACGCAGGGCACCGAGGCGCGGATGCGGGTGTCTTCGGTGATGGCGCCGCTGTCGTCCTGCGGCACGTTGAGGTCGGCCCGGATGAAGACGCGCTGGCCGGCGGCCTTGCCTTGCGCGCACAGATCGGAAAAGCGGAGAACGTTCATGGTGGAAAGGCTCGGAGAGCGGCTCGGATTGGACAAGCGGTGGGCGCATCAGGCGGGGCCCGCAGGGGCCGCCGGGAGGGCTCTGCGCCGATGGAATCGATTGTAGGGAGGCCCCCGCCGCGGCCCTGTACGCCAAGACCCCGCCGCGCATCCCTTCATGCGAGCCTCATGCGGCCGCGGGCCGGGGCCGTTGCGCCACCAGCAGCTCGACGAAAGCCGCCGCTGCCGGGGACAGCGAGCGCCGCGCGTCCGCGTACACGCACACCTCGCGGTGGAAGTCCGGCGCGGCCAGGCGCACCATCGTCAGTCCCCAGGCACGCACCAGCGGCGACGAGTAGGTCGGGCACACGGTGAGGCCCTGGCCCGCCGCCACCATGCCCAGCGCCGTGGTCATGTACGAGACCTCCTGCGTGCCCGGCCGCTCCAGCAGGGCGCGCGCGTCCGCCGCCAGTTCGGGCGCAATGCGGCCACGGAAGTCGCGCGTGGGCGCGATGAAGGTCCACGGCCCCAGCTCCGCCCAGCGCACCGAGCGGCGCCTGGCGAAGGGGTGGTCGGGCGGGCAGATCAGCCAGTGCCGGTCGCGGAACAGCGTGCGGCGCGCGATCGCGTCATCGACAGCGACATCCTGGCCGACCGCCAGTTCGACCTCGCCGGCCATCACCCCGTTCAGCAGTTGCTCGGGCAGGGTGTCGGCCAGCCGCACCTCCACCTCCGGGTAGCGCGAGCGGAAGGCCGCGATCGCCTGCGGCATCAGCGTGCAGGCCATGAGCTGCGGCGCGGCCAGCCGCAGCACGCCCTTCTTCTTGTCGCGCAGGTCGGTCACGCCGGCCACCGCGGTCTGCAGCCCGGCCAGGAGCCGGTGCACCGAGGGCAGGAACTCGCGGCCCGCCTCCGACAGCTGCACGCGGCGCGTGTGGCGGTCCAGCAGCTGCACGCCCAGCTCGCGTTCGAGCTCGCGCACCAGCACGCTCAGCGCCGACTGGGTCAGGTGCAGGTCGCGGGCGGCCGCGGTGAAGCTGCCCGCCTGGGCGACGGCAGCGAAGGCGCGCAACTGGCGCAGCGACACATTCATGGCAATCCTTCATCAATGGATGAATTTATTTCGATTGCATCATGGAACCGTCGCCCGTCCAATCGCGCTTCCCCAAGGAGACAAGCCGATGCCCGAGACCCCCGCCACGGCGGTGCCCGCGAACCCGCCGATCCGCGGGCTGCACCACTTCGCCTGGCGCTGCCGCGACAGCGAGGAAACCCGCCGCTTCTGGGAAGACCTGCTGGGCCTGCCGCTGGTGCACGTGATCAAGAGCGACCACGTGCCGAGCACGGGCGAGTACTGCCCCTACGTCCACATCTTCTTCCAGATGCGCGACGGCTCCTTCATCGCCTTCTTCGACCTCGGCGACGACGTGAAGGCCGACCCCTCGCCCAACACCCCCGCCTGGGTCAACCACATCGCGCTGCGCGTGGACGGCGTGGAGGACCTGCTCGCGGCGAAGGCGCGCCTGGAGGCAGCGGGCGTCGAGGTGCTGGGCATCACCGACCACCACATCATCGAGTCGATCTACTTCTTCGACCCGAACGGGATCCGCGTGGAGCTGACGACCCCCACCGCGACCAAGGTGGAGATGGACGCGCACGCGCTCAAGGCCCATGCCGACCTGAATGCGTGGACCGAGCGCAAGGCGCAGCTGCGCATGGCGCGCGAAGGGGCCGCCCATGCCTGAGCTCCAGCTCGCGGTCATCGACGTCAAGCCCGGTGCGTCGCTGGAAAGCCAGTCGGGCCTGCAGATGCTGCGCCCGCGCATCTTCGGGGCATTCATGGCGCCTTCGGGGCCGAAAAAGGTCGCGGCCATCGTGATGCACCCGACCAGCAACTTCATGGGCCACTACCTGATCGGCCCGCTGGCCGAGCGCGGCGTCTGCTGCATGGGCCTGAATTCGCGCTACATGGGCAACGACACGCTGCTGCTGATGGAGCGCGCCATCCAGGACCTGGGCGCGGGCGTGAAGCACCTGCGCGCGATGGGCTACGAGAAGGTGCTGCTGATCGGCAACTCCGGCGGCGCGGCGTTGTCGAGCTTCTACCAGGCGCAGGCCGAGCGCCTGACCGCCACGCATTTCCCCGACGGCGACCCGACGCACCTGCATGCCGACGACCTGCCGCCGGTGGACGGCATCGCGCTGTGCGCGGCGCACCTGGGCCGCTCGCGGCTGCTGCGCGACTGGATCGACCCGTCGGTGACCGACGAACACGATGTGCTCTCGGTCGATCCCGACCTCGACATGTACGACGCGCGCCACCGTGTGCCCTACAGCGCCGAGTTTCTGGCGCGCTTCCAGGGCGCACAGAAGGCCCGCCTGGACCGCATCGAGCAATGGGCGCTGGGCCGGCTCGAACAGCTGCGCGCCACGCCCGGTGCGCCGCGCGACCAGGCTTTCATCGTCTACCGCACGCACGCCGATCCGCGCTGCGTGGACCTCACGCTGGACCCGAACGACCGCGCACCCGGCAGCGTCTGGGGCGACGCGCGGCAGGTCAACTACTCGGCCAACGCCATGGGACGCACGACCTCGCTGACGGCCTTCCTGTCGCAGTGGTCCTCGCGCTCGCAGGCCGACGGGCCGACCAACCTCGCGCGCACCGGCTGCCCCAAGCTGCTGCTGACCTACACCGCCGACCAGTCGACCTTCCCGAGCACGCGCGACGCCTGGCTGCAGGCCGGGGGCAGCACGATCCGCAACGTCGACATCGTGGGCGGCAACCACTATTTGGCCGGCCAGCAGCACCTGGTGCCGAAGGCCGCCGACGCGATCGCCGAGTTCGCCCACGCGCTGTGACGCACGGGCGCCCTGCGCTCCAGCAAGAACGATCCGAGACAACCCCGCCATGGAAAGCTTCCGATTCGCAGAGCCCTATGCGCTGCCCAGCTGGCCCTTCGTGCCGCCGCCGGAACTGAACGGTGGCACCGCCCACCACCCCATCGTCATCGTGGGCGGCGGCCTGTCGGGCCTCACGCTGGCCTGCGACCTGGCCGTGCGCGGCATCCGCTCGGTGCTGCTGGACGAGGACGACACCGTCGGCGTGCGCGGCGCCTCCTCGCGCGGCATCTGCTATGCGCAGAAGAGCCTGGAGATCTTCGAGCGCCTGGGCATCTACGAGCGCATTGCGGCCAAGGGCATCACCTGGTCCTTCGGCAAGACCTTCTCGGGCGAGGAAGAGGTCTACAGCTTCAACCTGAAGACCGACAGCTGCTCGGTGCAGCCGCCCTTCATCAACCTGCAGCAGTTCTACATCGAGTGGTTCCTGGTCGAGCGCATCCTCGAGCTGGGCCTCACGGACCTGCGCTGGAAGAGCCGCCTCACCCACATCGCGCCGCGCGAGGACGGCGCGACCCTGCAGGTGGAGACGCCTGCCGGCGCCTACGCGCTGGAAGCCGGCTACGTCGTCGACGCGACCGGTGCCAACAGCCCGATCCGCACGCAGCTCGACCTTCCCGCACACGCTTCGCGCAGCACCGACCGGTGGTGCATCAGCGATGTGCGCTTCAAGAAGCCGCTGCCCATCGAACGCTGGACCTGGGTCGATGCGCCCTTCAATGAAGGCCGCGGCGTCTGGCAGCACCTGATGGGCGATGGCGTGTGGCGCATGGACTACCAGATGCCCGACGACTGCGATGTGGCCGAGATCAGCAAGCCCGAGGTGGCCGGCGCGCGGCTGCGCGAGCAGCTCGGGCCCGACGTGGAGTTCGAGTTCGTCTGGATCGGCCCCTACGGCTACCGCGATCACCTGCTGGAGCGATTCCGCCACGGCCGCGTGTTCTTCATCGGCGACGCGGCCCACGTGGTGAGCCCCTTCGGCGCGCGTGGCGGCAACACGGGCATCCAGGATGCGGCCAACCTGGCGTGGAAGTTCGCGCTGGTGCTGCAGGGCCGGGCGGACGCATCGCTGCTGGACAGCTACGACGCCGAGCGACGGCCCGCGGCCGAGAAGAACCTCGAGGTGACCAGCCGCTCGGCCCGCTTCCTCGCGCCGCGCTCCAACGCCGAGCACCTCATGCGCAATGCGGTGGTCGCGCTGGCCAAGCGCCACGCCTTCGCGCGCGGCCTGGTCAACACCGGGCGCATGTCGGTGGCCAACGACTATCCGCCTGCCCCGCGTCTGCCCGAGGGCAGCCGCACGGTGCAGAACGTGGCGCTGCGCGCACCGGGCGGGGCGAGGACGACGCTGGCGCAGCTGCTGCGCGAGGGCACGCACGGCATCGTGCTGTGGCGAGCGCCCTCCGCGGTCGATGCCGAGGCGATGTCCACGGCCCTCGCCGGCCTGCCGGTGCGGCTGGTCGCGCTCGGCGGCAACAGCGGGCTGCCGGCCTTCGAGGTCGCCGAGGCCGAACTGGCGCACCTGGACCTCTGCGCGCCCGGCAGCCTGCTGCTGGTGCGGCCCGACGGCTACCGCGCGGCGCGCCTGGCCGCACCGACGCCCGCCGCCGTGGCTGCCGCCGTCCGCAACGCCTTCGCACTGCACTGACTGCGCCATGCCCCTGATCACCGAGCCCCACATCCCCGACCCCGACGGCTTCTACGCCGCCTGGCTGCAGGCCCACGAGGGGCTGAGCGACGGTGCAAGCGCCGAGCTCAACGCGCGCCTGGTGCTGCTGCTGGCCAACCAGTGTGGCGACCAAGCCACGCTGCTGGCCTGCATCGCGGCAGCTCGCGAGGCCGCCTGAACCAGAATCCACGATCCACGATGAACACCACGGTCTCCTTCGCCTCCGCCTCCGACACCCGCGAGCAGAAGCCGCAGGTGCGCGAACTCGCGCCCGGCGTCTACGGCTACATCAGCGACTTCGATCCCAACTGCGGCTTCGTGGTCGGCGACGAGCATGTGGTGCTGATCGACACCCGCCCCACGCCGCGCATGGCGCGCGACTTCCTCGCCGCCATCCGCACGGTGACGGACAAGCCGATCAAGTTCATCGTGCTCACCCACTACCACGCGGTGCGCGTGATGGGTGCGAGCGCCTTCCCCGAGGTGGCGGCCATCATCGCCAGCCAGGGCACGCTGGACTGGATCCGCACGCGCGGCCAGGCGGATTTCGACTCCGAGGTCGGCCGCTTCCCGCGCCTCTTCCAGGGCGTGGAGGAGATCCCCGGCCTGACGATGCCCACGATGAGCTTCGAGCGCGGGATGAGCCTGTGGCTGGGTGCGGACCGCGAGCTGCGCCTGCTCGCCCTCGGCCGTGGTCACTCGAGCGGCGACACGGTGGCCTGGCTGCCCGACTGCGGCGTGTGCTTCTCGGGCGACGTGGTGGAGAACCACTGCGGCGTGTACGCCGGCGATGCCTACATCCAGGACTGGGCCGGCACGCTCGATGCCGTGAAGGCGCTGCGTCCGCGTGTGCTGGTGCCGGGCCGCGGCGCGGTACTGCAGGACGAAGACGCTTGCGCCGAGGCGATCGAGCTCACGAAGGACTTCCTCTCCACGCTGCTGGGCGCCGTGCGGGCCGGCATCGACGCGGGCGACACGCTCAAGGGCTGCTTCGCACGCGCCGAGGCCGCCATGACGCCGCGCTTTGGCAGCTGGCCCGTGTTCCAGCACGTGCTGCCCTTCGACGTTTCGCGCGCCTACGACGAACTCACCGGCACCGAGCACCCGGTCGTGTGGACCGCAGAGCGCGACCGCGAGCTCTGGCAGGTGCTGCGCGGCTGAGTTTCTTTTCCCCCGATTCCCCACCACCGAAGGAGACAACCCGATGAACCGATTCGTGCGCGCCCTCGGCGCCTGCCTGGCCCTCGCCGCCGCCGGCGCCGCCGTGGCGCAGGGCGCCTACCCCAGCCAGCCGCTGAAGTGGATCGTGCCCTACGTGGCCGGCGGCGGCACCGACAACCTGGCGCGCTCGCTGGCCGATGCCATGCAGCCGTCCTTCGGGCAGCCGATCCTGATCGACAACCGCCCGGGCGCGTCGACCAACATCGGCGTCGCCGCGCTGATGCAGTCCAAGCCCGACGGCTACACCATCATGCAGGCCGAGAACGCGGCGCTGCTCTTCAACGAGCACATGTTCGCCAAGCTGCCGTACAAGCCGGCCAGCGACTTCACCTACATCGGCGCCATCGGCCGCTTCCCGGTCGCGCTGGCCGTCACGCCCAACTTTCCGGCCAAGACGGTGGCGGAGTTCGTGAGCTACGTGAAGGCCAACCCCGACAAGGTGAGCTACGCCTCGCCCGGCAACGGCTCGCCGCACCACATGGCGATGGAGCTGTTCAAGCAGAAGGCCGGCCTCACGATCGCGCACGTGCCGTACAAGGGCGCGGCGCCGGCGATGACCGATGTGGTGAGCGGCCAGGTCGGCACCATGATGCTGGACCTGGCCTCGGGCCTGCAGTTCATCAAGTCGGGCAAGGTGCGGGTGCTCGCGATCGCGCTGCCGCAGCGCGCCGCCGCCCTGCCCGACCTGCCGACCTTCGCCGAGCTGGGCTATCCGGACGTCAACGCCTATGCCTTCCACGGCCTCATCGGCCCGGCGGGCATGCCCAAGGAAGCGGTGGATCGCATCAACGCCGAGCTGCACAAGGCGATGCAGTCGCCCAAGGTGACGCGCCTGTTCGCCGACTTCGGCTTCGAGGCGATGCCCGGCACGCCGCAGGACTTCTACAAGACGGCCCGGGCCGAGAGCGAGCGCTGGGGCAGGATCATCCAGGCCGCCGGCGTGAAGCTCGACTGAGCTCGATTGCCCCTGGATCGATAGCTGCCAGCGCCCGTCCGACGGGCGCTTGGGCCACTTTTCGCTCGAGACGGCCTACCAGCCCAGGACGAGGTGCATAGGCAGGTACACCGCCATGCCCGCCAGCATCGTGCCCAGCACGCCGCCGCGCCAGAAGTACCAGACCACGCCGGCCAGCGCGCCGTAGAGCCGGGCGTCCTGCCAGGTGTGGATGAGCTGGCCGTTGCTCATCACGATCTCGGGCGCGATGACGGCCGCCAGTGCCGCGGCCGGCGCGTAGTGCAGCGCGCGGTGCGCCCACTCGGGCAGGCCCCAGGGGCGGTCGAGGATGAAGAAGAAGCAGCGGGTAAGCACCGTGACGGCGGCGAGGCCCACGATGACGGCCAGTGTCCAGAGATCGGTCTGGCCCCTCATCGCGCGTCCTCCGCCTCGGGATTGAGCCCGAACTGCTTTTCAAGCCAGAAGCAGAGCAGGACGGCGGCACCGATGGCAGCCACGATGTTGAGCTTGAAGGGCAAGGCGAAAGCTGCGACCGCGGTCGCGCAGGCGATGAGCACGGCCAGCACGCGCAGCGGCGTGGTCGCCATCGAGCAGGTCACGGCCACCAGGCTCAGCACGCCGGCGAAGCCCAGGCCCCATTGGGTCGGGATGAAGTTGGCCAGCGCGATGCCCAGGAGGCTCATGCCCATCCACACGCACCAGTTGATGGCGTAGCCGCCCGTGAGGTAGGCCTCCTGCGCAGCGCGTTCGGCGGGGTCGTCGCTGGGCTGCGGGAAGCGCCGCGTGAACAGGGCATAGCTCATGTCGGCCGTGAGGTAGCCGTGCAGGATGCGGCGCCAGCGCGGCATGTGCATGAGGTAGGGCCGCAGGTGCAGGCTGAAGACGACGAAGCGCAGGTTGACGCAGAAGCCCGTGGCCAGCACCACCCAGGCCGGCGCGCCGGCGATCAGCAGCGGGATGGCGGCGAGCTGCGAGCTGCCGGCGAAGACCAGCAGCGTCATCGCCACGGACTCGGTCACGCTCATGCCGGCCTTGAGCATGGCCACGCCGGTCATCAGCCCCCAGGCGCCGATGCCGATGGCGATGGCCGCCATGTCGCGCCACCCCTCGCGGAAGGCCGGATGCCGCCGGATCGCGGGCGACAGGAACATCAGGCGTCGGGCAGGCCGAAGACCTGGCCGGGCTTGATGTCGAAACCGCGCAGGAAATCGGCCGCCGGCAGGCGCTTGCCGCCGGGGCGCTGGAGCTCGGTGAGGGTCACGGCCGAATCGACGGCAGCCACCACGATGCCGCTTTCGGGCGCTGCGGCCAGGATCGTGCCGGGTGGCGCGCCGGGCGCCGCACCCTCGGCGTGGGCGGCCCAGAGCTTGACCGTCTCGCCATCGATGTCGCTGCTGGCACCAGGGAAAGGATCGAAAGCGCGGATGCGCCGCACGATGGCGTGGGCCGGCTGCGCCCAGTCGATGCGCGCCTCGGCCTTCTCGACCTTGTGGGCGTAGGTCACGCCCTCGGCAGGCTGCGGCGTGCGGGTCAGGGTGCCGGACTCGGCCTGGCGCAGCGCCTGGACGACGAGGCGCCCGCCCATCGCGGCCAGCCGGTCGTGCAGCCGGGCGGTGTTGTCGTCGCCGATGGGGAGCGATTCGGCAAGGAGCATGTCGCCGGTGTCCAGCCCGGCGTCCATCTGCATGATGGTGACGCCGGTCTGCGCATCACCCGCCTCGATCGCCCGGTGGATGGGCGCCGCACCGCGCCAGCGCGGCAACAGGCTGGCGTGGATGTTCAGGCACCCCAGGCGAGGGGTGTCCAGCACCCATTGCGGCAGGATGAGGCCGTAAGCGGCAACCACCATCGCATCGGCGTTGGCGGCTTCCAGCGCGGCCTTCGCCGCTGCGGCGTCCTCGGGGTACTTGCCGTCCAGCCGCAGGCTGCGTGGTTGCGCCACGGGCCAGCCGTGCTCGAGCGCGTAGGCCTTCACGGGGGAGGCCTGGAGCTTCATGCCACGGCCGGCGGGGCGGTCGGGCTGGGTCAGCACGAGCGCGATCTCGAAGCCCGCCTCGTTCAGGGCCTGGAGCGCAACGCGTGCGAATTCGGGCGTGCCCGCGAAGACGAGGCGCACGCTCAGTTCCGGTCGCCGCCGAGGTTGCCGGGCACGAAGCGCAGGTCGTCGCCCACGTGCCAACGGCGCACCACGCCCTGCGGATCGATGTAGATGTAGAGCAGGCGCGGGCTGTTCGCCTGCAGGTAACGCCACTGCCACACGTCGCCGTCGAAGGAGCTCACGCGCGTGACCTGCTCGGGCCGGCCGAAGGTGTAGAGCACGTCAGGCACGCGCCACGCGTCGGTGCGGATCGCCTGGGCGAACACCGTGTCGTTCATCGCCTGCGTGACCGCGACGACCCGGCCGTCCGCATCCAGATCGACGTCGTTGACCTCGAAGCCGGCCGGCTGGCGCGAGTACTGGAGCCGCTCGCCGCCGCCCGGCCGGGGGTAGGTCGCGGTGGGCGCGCCCAGTTGCCGCAGCGCATCAGCGCGGGATGTGCCCAGCGGCAGGCGGGCGGGGTCGCTGGCGCAGCCCGCCAGTCCGATGAGGGCGGCGCCGAGGATCGCGGCGAGGCAGCGCATCGTCACGCCCCGCGGCGCCCGTCGCGCTGCTCCTCGCGTTGCTGCTTCACGAGCTTGGTCTTGATGCGGTTGCGCTTGAGCGGCGAGAGGTACTCGACGAACACCTTGCCGCGCAGGTGATCCAGCTCGTGCTGGATGCACACGGCCAGCAGGCCCTCGGCCTCGATCGTGCGGGCGTCGCCGTGCTCGTCGAGCGCCGTCACTTTGACGGCCGTGGAGCGCTCCACGCCGTCGTAGATGCCGGGCACCGACAGGCAGCCTTCCTCGTTGATCACCTTCTCGTCGCTGGCCCAGACGATCTCGGGGTTGATCAGCACCACCGGCTGGTTGCGCTCTTCGGAAATGTCGATGACGACCACCCGCTCGTGCACGTCGATCTGGGTCGCGGCCAGCCCGATGCCGTTGGCCTCGTACATCGTTTCGATCATGTCGGCCACCAGGGCCTTGATGCGTGCATCCACGCCCTGCACCGGCTTGGCGACCGTGTGCAGGCGGGGATCGGGGTAGCTCAAAATGGTTCGCAGGGCCATGAATCGGGGGGAAGTTGTGGCTATTTTCGCCATTTCCGCAACCCCACGCCCCTGCGCGGTGCGATTGACGTTGCCGTACCGGGGGCTTCGGCGCAAAATTCGTTGCAAATTGTGAGTATTTGTTCACCTGCCGGGGCGCGTCGATGCTGCGGGGGTGACGACCATCCGTCCATGAAGCAGTCCAGCCTCCGCCTTCGTCCGCGCCCGCAACCTGCCGCCCTCGCGGGCGCGCTGGCCGCCGCCCTGACCCTGATCGGTGCCGCCGGTGAGGCCCAGGCGCAGACCTACCCCGTCACGCCGCAGCAGCGCGCGACAGCGCAGCAGGCGGCCGCGCAGGGCGTGCCGCTGTCCGAACTGGCGCCCAACGCGCCCGACGAATACACCGTGCGCCGCGGCGACACGCTGTGGGCCATCTCCCGCATGTACCTGAGGAGCCCCTGGCGCTGGCCCGAGCTGTGGGGCATGAACATGGGCGAGATCGCCAACCCGCACCGCATCTACCCGGGGCAGGTGCTGTACCTGGACAAGAGTGGCGGCCGCGCCCGCCTGTCGCTGCGCCGCGGTGGCGGTTTCTCCAGTGATGGCGGCACGATCAAGCTGTCGCCGCGCACCCGCTTCGACTCGGCGACGGACCTGGCGCTGCCGACCCTGAACCCCAGCCTGATCGAGCCCTTCCTCACCGAGCCTGAAGTGGTCGACGAGGAAAGCACGATCACCCAGGCCCCGCGCATCGTCGCCGGCAACGACAGCCGCGTGATGATGACCCGCGGCGACCGCCTCTACGCCCGCGGCGGCCCCGACGCCCCGTTGGTCGAGACGCCCGGCCCGCTCAAGACCTACCGCGTGTTCCGCGGCGCCACGGCGCTCAAGGACCCGGTCACCGGCGAGATCCTGGGTTACGAAGCCCAGTACCTGGGCAAGGTGCAACTGCAGCGCGGCGAAAGCTCCGAGGTCACCAGCCCGCAGGCTGCGAGCGCGGCGGCACCCGCTGCCACCGGTGCGCAACTGAGCGTCTGCGGCGAATGCACGGCGCCAGCGCCCGTCGTCGAAACGACCGCCGGCGCGCCACTGCCGGCGGGCACGACCGCCGTGCCCGCCACGCTCGACGTGGTCGCCGCGCGCGAGGAGATCAGGGCCGGCGACCGCCTGCTGCCCGAACCGCCGCGCAAGCTAGTCAGCTACGTCCCCCGTGCACCGCGACAGGTCATCACCGACGGCCGCATCGTGTCGATCTACGGCAGCGCCGTGAGCTTCGCGGGCCAGAACCAGGTGGTGTCGATCAACAAGGGCGAGCGCGACGGCATCGAAAGCGGCCACGTGCTCGCCATCCTGAAGAACGGCGAAACCATCGTCGACCGCACCGGCGGCGGCAAGGAAACGCTGAAGCTGCCCAACGAGCGCATCGGCCTGCTGATGGTGTTCCGCACCTTCACCAAGGTCTCGTACGCGCTGGTGCTCGAGATCACCGACACGCCGCGCGCCGGCGACCTGCTGGCCAACCCCTGAGCCTCGGGGTCCTGCGGCGGTGGAACGGGACGAGCTCGCCGGCTGGCTGCGGCTCTCCCTGACGCCGGGCATCGGCGACGGCACGGCGCGCCGCTTGCTGGCGGCTTTCGGCCTGCCCGATGCCGTCTTCGGCCAGTCGCAGGCCGCGCTGGAGCAGGTCTGCAGCGCCGCGCAGGCGAAGGCCCTGACCACCGTCCCACCCGACTTCGAAGACGCGCTCGGTCGCACCCGGCAATGGTTGCGTGAAGCCGAGGGCACACGGGTGGCGCGTGCCATCGTGACTCTGGGCGACGCTGCCTACCCGGCCGACCTGCTGCAGACGGCCGACCCACCGCTCATGCTGTACGTCATGGGCAGGCCGCACCATGCACTCGCCCGCCTGGCCGAGCAGGCCATCGCGATCGTCGGCAGCCGCAACCCCACGCCCCAGGGCGCCATCGATGCGCGCCTGTTCGGGCGCACCCTCGCGGCCAGCGGCCTCACGGTCGTCTCGGGCCTGGCGCTGGGGGTGGACGGTGCCGCGCACGATGGCGCGCTGGAAGGCGCAGCGCCGGAGATGGACCTCGCCACCGTGGCCGTGGTGGGCACCGGGCTGGACCGCGTGTACCCCGCGCGCCATCGCGAGCTGGCGCACCGCATCGCGCAGCGCGGGCTGATCGTCAGCGAGTTCCCGCTCGGCACGCCGCCGCTGAACCAGAACTTTCCCAAGCGCAACCGGTTGATCGCGGCCCTGTCCCGAGGCACGCTGGTGGTCGAGGCAGCCCTGGCCTCGGGCTCGCTCATCACCGCGCGGCTGGCGGTGGAACAGGGCAAGGAGGTGTTCGCCATTCCGGGCTCGATCCACTCGCCGCAGTCGCGGGGCTGCCATGCGCTGATCCGCCAGGGTGCGAAGCTGGTCGAGTCGGTGCAGGACGTCTTCGAGGAACTGCAGCCCGGTGCCGCGCTGCACGACGGCGCCCCCGCCGCCGGCACGGACGAAGAAGACGCCGAACCGCATGGCCTGCTCGCGCAGATGGGCCACGACCCGGTGAGCCTCGATGCGCTCGGCGCCCGCACGGGCCAGAGTGCCGCCGACCTGCAGGTCGCCCTGCTCGAACTCGAGCTCGACGGCCAGGTCGCACGCCTGCCCGGCGGCCTGTTCCAGCGCACGGCGCGCGGCTGAAGGGCCGATCCGTGGCGCATGCGCCACGTTCGCGTGCGCCTTCACCGTGCTGGGCTATATTGGGTCATGTTCGAAGTACTCGTCTTCGTCTACGAAAACTACTGGCGTGGTGACGCATGCCCCGAACCGCAACTGCTGGGCCGCAAGCTCAGCGCCAACGGATTCGATGCCGACGAGATCCGCGAAGCGCTTCAGTGGCTCGACGGCCTGAGCTTCGCGACGCAGGGCCTGCAGTGGACGCGCCACGAGGACGACCGCAGCGCCACGGTCACGCTGCAGATGGCCGAGGACGATGACTTCGTCCCTTCGCCGGACACGATGCGTGTGTATTCCGCAGCCGAACAGGCACACCTGGGCGCCGAGTGCCTGGGCTTCATCAGCTTTCTCGAATCGGCCGGCCTGCTGCCGGCGCGGCTGCGCGAAATCGTCATCGACCGTGCCATGGCAGCGCCCGGCGACCCGGTGGCGCTCGACGAACTGAAGATCATCGTGCTGATGGTGCACTGGAGCACCGGCATCGAGCCCGATGCGCTGATGCTCGACGAACTCTGCGACGACACGCGCGACCGCGTGGCGCATTGAGCACCAGGCCCACCTTCAGTTGAGCAGGCGCTCCGGGTTGGCGTCGAGCTTGGCCAGGGCCTCCCGCGTGGCGCGCGCGGTCAGCGTCTCCTCCTCGGCAGGCACCAGCAGGCCAGCCTGCAGATAGGACGCCAGCCGCCCCGCCTGGATGAGGAACTTGCGGCCGTCGGCGGCGGCGAACAGGTGCAGGTGCTTGCGCTCGCTGCGCCAGACGAACTGGACCTGGCTCGCCCGGCCGTTGTGGTCCAGCATGAACCAGTTGCCCACCTGCAACTCGTGCGCCCAGGTGAGCATGTCCTCGGTGACCTTGGTGCCGGTGTTGGGCACCACCTCGATCGACGCGGCGTCCACGCCCAGCAGCAGTTCGATGCTGGCGGCGTCCATCGGCATCTCGGTGCCGCCCTCCTCGTCGCCCACGAAGTCCTCGAGGTTCGTGAGGCGCGACGCCATTGCCTCGATCTGCGCCGGCGAGATGGTCGCCGTCTTCGACATGAACGCATCCGACAGCGTCTTGCCGATCGTCTTGATGTGCTCTTCCTGCGGCGCGCCCGTCACGCCCAGCAGTTCCATGCCCTGGCGCAGGCGCTGCAGCAGCTTGGGCAGTTCCTGGATCACGCGCGCGCGGTCGGTCCGGTTGGGCTTGGCGCTCGCGGCCCACACCAGCTCGGAGGCCACGCGCTTGAGCATCACGGTCTGCTCGTCCTGCCCGCCGTACTTCAGCGCGGCCAGCGCCAGCACCTCGGCCCAGACCTTGAACAGGAACTCGCGGATCTCCTCGCGCACCGGCATGTCGTTGAGCATCTTGCGCAGCTCGATGGTGTACTGGATCGCCATCGTCTCCTTCTGCTCGACCTGCTGCGCCACGCTCATGAGCTTCTTGGTGGCATCGCCCTGCGTCAGGTACTTGTTCAGGAAGGCCACGAACTCGTCGTACACCAGCTTGAACACGCGCTGCCCGGTCTCGGGGTACTGCTCGATGACCTGGACCACCCGACGAATCTCGTTCTCGAGCGCGCTGCCGGAGATGGCGGCGGCGTCGAAGCCCATCACGACCGAGCCCATGCGGTCGATCAGCATGCGCGCCGGATGCTGCAGCGTGCCGAAGAACTCGGGCTCGGCGATCGCCACGCGCAGCACCGGCATCTGCAGGCGGGCGAACCACACGCGCGCCGAGAAGGGAATGCGCTCCTCGGCCAGGATGGCCTGGAACATCAGGGCGACGATCTCGACGGTGGCCTTGTCGGCGGTGGTCGGCGCCTGGCGCTTGAGCTCGTTCGACCGGCGCCGCAGCTCTGCCGCGCTGCGCTGCACCGCCATCGCACCACCGTCGCCGCCCACGTCCGCACCCACCACGTAGGCGGAACTGCCGACCTGGTAGGCGGCGCCCGCGTCGGCGATGGCCGCGATGAACGCCGGAGAGCCGCCCGGCACGGGGACGCCGCCGGATCCCGGTGGACCTCCGAGCGGCGCGCCTGCCGGCACGCCGCCGGTGACGGCGCCGACGAAGCGGCGCAGGCTCACGAGCACGCCCTGGGCACGCTGGCGCGCGGCCAGGAAGGGCGACATGCCGGTGGCAACCAGCGTGTCCTGGCCCAGGCTTCCCGGCGCGCCGAGCGGCCCTGACGGCCGCACGCCGATCGCGGCCGGGGCAAAGCCCGCCATGCCCGGCGGAATGCCGGGGGCGCTGCCGCCCGCGCCCTGCCAGGACGCGGCCTGCGGCTGCGACGCCATCGGCGTGGGATAGCCCGCGCCCAACGGTGCCGGCCCCGACGGGCCCGTCCCGCCGGCTGGCTTGCGCACCAGTCGCTTGAGATCGATCTCGGGCATCACGCCCTTGGAGATCAGGAAGGCATTCGCTTCCTTGTAGGCCTTGACGGCCGCTTCGCCCAGCTGCGCGTGCAGCAGGCCCTGCACCTGGGTCCAGAGCTGGCGGCTCATGCCCGCTGCAAGCCACTGGTCGACCAGGAGCTTGGCCAGGAACTCGGGCTTGAGCACATCGCCCGCACGCAGCTCGTCGCTGCCTTCGAGGTACTGGATGCGCAGGCGCAGGTCGTTGAGCTCGAAGTTGGCCTTGTCCTGGATCGCCAGCGCGAGGCGCGAGGACAGGATGTTGTTCTCCACCACCTCGTCCCCGACCAGCTCGAGGCGCAGCGAGTTGCCGCCGCTGGAGGGCCCCTCCGAGGCCACACCGGCCGTGGTGCCCAGCGCCTTGCGCCATTGCGCGCGCGACAGCGACACCCAGTTCGACTCCGCGCCGCGGTAGGCGACCAGGTTGTCGCGGCTCTCCTGCATCGTGCGCGCCGTGCCGGTTTCGTCGGCCAGCGACACCAGACGCTCCCGCACGGCCTGCGCGGCGCTGCCGATCGCGGCGTCGGTCGCCTGCACGAAGCGCTCTCGCGTCTCGCGGGCGAGCTGCAGGCCGAATTCGGACGCGGACGCGGTGCTCATGAGGATTGTGTCGGTGTGGGAGAAAATGTTACAGCACCACAGCGTGCCGCGCGCGGCATTCAGGCGCAAGCGCCTCAACCCGGAGGCCGCACGCGAAAAGGCCCGGCAAATGCCGGGCCTGCTGCATCGTATCGGTCCTCAGACCACCGCCCCGGAATTCGGGTCGTTGGGGTCATCCTTCTTGTGGACGGGGCCCTTCACCAGGTCCTCGCGCTTGACGCCCAGCCACATCGCGATGGCTGCCGCCACGAAGCACGACGAGTAGATGCCGAAGCAGATGCCGATGGTCAGCGCCAGCGCGAAGTAGTGCAGCGTCGGTCCGCCGAAGAAGAACATCGACAGCACCACGAGCTGCGTGGAGCCGTGCGTGATGATGGTCCGGCTGATGGTGCCCGTGATGGCGCTGTCGATGATCTCGACGGTCGTCATCTTGCGGTAGCGCCGGAAGTTCTCGCGGATCCGGTCGAAGATCACCACCGACTCGTTCACCGAGTAGCCCAGCACGGCCAGCACCGCCGCCAGCACCGCCAGCGAGAACTCCCACTGGAAGAAGGCGAAGAAGCCCAGGATGATCACCACGTCGTGCAGGTTGGCCAGCACGGTCGACAGCGCGAACTTCCATTCGAAGCGGAAGGCCAGGTAGATCATGATGCCGACCACCACCATCGCCAGCGCCTTCAGGCCGTTGGTGGTGAGTTCCTCGCCCACCTGCGGGCCGACGAACTCGTTGCCGCGCAGCGTCGCGGTGGTGTCGGCGGCCTTGAGTGCGTCCATCACCTGGGCGCTCTGCTGGGCCGAGGTCTGGCCCTTCTGCACCGGCAGGCGGATCTGCACGTCGCGCGACGAGCCGTAGTTCTGCACCAGCACGTCGGCATAGCCGAGCTTGCTGATCGTCTCGCGGACCTTGCCCACGTCGACCGGCTGTTCGTAGGCGACTTCCATCACCGTGCCGCCGGTGAATTCCACCGACAGGTGCAGCCCGCGGTGGAAGATGAAGAACACCGCCAGCGCGAAGGTGAGGATCGAGATCGCGTTCAGCACCAGCGCATGGCGCATGAACGGGATGGTCTTGTGGATGCGGAAAAACTCCATCGCGGGCTCCTTACTTGGCGTCGGCCGCGATGGCCGTGTCGGTGGCAGGCTTCCAGACCGTACCGATGGACACGGTCTTGAGCTTCTTCTTGCGGCCGTACCAGAAGTTCACCAGCCCGCGCGAGAAGAACACGGCCGAGAACATCGAGGTCACGATGCCGATGCAGTGCACCACCGCGAAGCCGCGGATCGGGCCGGAGCCGAAGGCCAGCAGCGCGATGCCGGCGATCAGCGTGGTCACGTTCGAGTCGAGGATGGTGCCCCACGCACGGTCGTAGCCGGCGTGGATCGCAGCCTGAGGCGAGGCACCGTTGCGCAGTTCCTCGCGCACGCGCTCGTTGATCAGCACGTTCGAGTCGATGGCCACGCCGATCGCCAGTGCCATGGCCGCGATGCCCGGCAGCGTGAGCGTGGCCTGCAGCAGCGACAGGATCGCCACCAGCAGCAGCAGGTTGACGGCCAGCGCGATCGAGGAGAACACGCCGAACAGCGCGTAGTACACGCACATGAACAGCATGATCGCCAGGAAGCCGTAGAGCACGCTCTTGAAGCCCTTGTCGATGTTGTCGGCCCCCAGGCTCGGGCCGATGGTGCGTTCCTGGATGATCTCCATCGGCGCAGCCAGCGAGCCGGCGCGCAGCAGCAGCGCCAGGTCGTTGGCCTCGGTGATGCCCATCGCGCCCGAGATCGAGAAGCGCGTGCCCAGTTCGCCACGGATGGTGGCCACCGAGATCGCCTCGCCCTTGCCCTTCTCGAACAGGATGATGGCCATGCCCTTGTTCAGGTTCTCGCGGCTGACGTCGCGCATCACGCGGCCGCCCTTGGCGTCCATGGTCAGCGTGACGCCGGGCTCCTGCTTCTGCGAGTCGAAGCCGGCCTGCGCGTCGCTCAGGTTCTCGCCCGTCACCAGCACCTGCTTCTTGACGATCACCGGCTGGCCGGTGCGCGTCGGGAAGCGCTCGGACCCGAAGGGCACCGGGCCATTGCCCAGCGCCGCGGCGCGGCCCTCGGGGCTTTCATCGACCAGGCGCATTTCGAGCGTGGCGGTACGGCCCAGGATGTCCTTGGCCTTGGCCGTGTCCTGCACGCCGGGCAACTGCACCACGATCCGGTCCAGGCCCTGCTGCTGGATCACCGGCTCGGCCACGCCCAGCTCGTTGATGCGGTTGTGCAGCGTCGTGATGTTCTGCTTGAGCGCCTGGTCCTGCAGGCGGCGCGCCGCCTCGGGCTTGATGCTGATGGCCAGCTTCCAGTCGTTGCCTTCCTGGCTCTCGACCGCCGTGAGGTCGGCGAACTGATCGGTGAGAATGTTCTTGGCCGCGTCCTTGGTGGCGGCGTCACGGAAGCGCGCCTCGAGCGACTGGCCGTTGCGCGTGACCGAGCTGCCGCGCAGGTTCTTGTCGCGGAAGGCGCTGCGCAGGTCGCTGGCGAAGGTCTCGGTGCGCTTGTCGAGGGCGCCCTTCATGTCGACCTGCAGCACGAAGTCCACGCCGCCGCGCAGGTCCAGGCCGAGGTACATCGGGTAGGCGTGCAGCGCCGTGAGCCAGGCCGGCGAACGCGAGGCGAGGTTCAGCGCCACGGTGTAGCCCGGGTCGCTCGCATCGGGCACCAGCGCGCGCTGGAGCACGTCGCGTGCCTTGAGCTGCTCGTCGGGCGTCGCGAAGCGCGCACGCACCGAGCTGGCATCGAGCGTCAGCAGGTCGGGCGTGAGGTTGGCCGCCTTGAGGGCCTCCTCCACGCGCGCCTGCGTGGCCGCGTCGACCTTGACGGTCGACTTGGCCGCCGAGACCTGCACGGCCGGCGCCTCGCCGAAGAAATTGGGCAGGGCGTAGATGAGCCCCAACAGCAGCACGATCACGATGATCGCGTACTTCCAGACCGGATAACGGTTCATGATCGCGCGTATTGCCTGCAAAAACGCATGGGCCCGAACGGCGCGGAGGCCGGCCCCACTCGCGTGGCGGCGGCCTCCGGCATGGGCGCCCGTGCGGCGTCTTCCTTACTTGTCTTACTTGTACGAGCCCTTGGGCAGCACCTGGACCACGGCGCTGCGCTGGACCTTGATCTCCACGCCGTTGGCGATTTCGAGCGTGAGGAACTGGTCGCCCAGCACGCTGATGCGGCCCAGCAGGCCGCCGGCGGTGGCCACTTCGTCGCCCTTGGCCAGCGCGTCGAGCATGGCGCGCGCTTCCTTCTGGCGCTTCATCTGCGGGCGGATCATCACGAAGTACAGCACCACGAACATCAGCAGCAGCGGCAGCATGCTGGCGAGCGAGGACATCATGTCGCCGCCACCGGAAGCGGCCGGGGCGGTCTGGGCGAAAGCAGTGGAAATGAACAAGGGCGTCTCCAACGGAGGTCAGGGATGGGAGCGCAGGCGCGGCCGGCGGCTCCGAGGCCGCAGGGCGCGGCCGGCACGCGCCACCCGGCGGGCAGCGCACAACCGGGGGATTGTATGCGCCGGGCCTGGGGCCGCCGGGGCCTATCCCACCAGGCGCTCCGGGCATTGGCGCCCCTTGCCCTGCAAGCGGCCGCTATGTTTTTGATAGCTGGTAGCGCAGGCAGAGCGGGCGCCAACGCCCGATTCGGCTTGTAAGCCTCAGGCGACCGCGCGCTGCGCACCCTGCGGCGCACGCCAGCGCGCCAGCAGGTCGGTCCAGCGGATGCGGGCGGCCGCCAGGTTGCGCTCCTTGACGTGGCCGTAGCCGCGGATCTGCTCCGGCAGCGCCGCGATCTCCACCGCCAGCGCGTGCTTGTCGGCCGTCAGGCCGCGCAGCAGCTCCTCGACGGTGGCGCGGTACTCGCCGATCAGGGCACGTTCCGTCTTGCGCTCCTCGGTGCGGCCGAAGGGGTCGAGCGCGGTGCCGCGCAGGCCCTTGAGCTTCGCCAGCAGCTTGAAGCCGGTGAGCATCGACGGCCCGTACTTCTTCTTGATCAGCTCGCCCTTGGCATTCTTCCTGGCCGTTGCCGGCGGCGCCAGGTGGTAATTCAGCGTGAAGTCGCCCTCGAACATGCCGTTGACCCTGGCCAGGAAGGCGGTGTCGCTGTGCAGGCGCGCGACCTCGTACTCGTCCTTGTAGGCCATCAGCTTGAAGAGGTAGCGCGCCACCGTCTCGGCCAGCGTGGTCTTGCCCGTCGGCGCCTCGGCCTGCTGCACCTTCTGCACGAAGGCGCGGTACTGCTCGGCGTAGGCGGCGTTCTGGTAGGCGGTGAGGAATTCCACGCGGCGCGCCACCAGCGATTCGACGGTCTCGCGCTTCTTGAACTCGATCACCTGCCCGGGGTTCAGGCGCCTGGCCATCTCGCCCGGTCGGTGCGCGGCCTGGCGGCCCCATTCGAAGGCCGCCTTGTTGGCATCGATCGCCACGCCGTTGAGCTCGATGGCGCGCATGAGCGACTCGTGGCCCAGGGGGATCCATCCCTTCTGCCAGGCGTAGCCCAGGATCATCGGGTTCACGAAGATCGTGTCGCCCATGAGCTGCGTCGCGGCCGCGTCGGCGTCGAAGGCCCCGAGGCCCGCTTCGCCGACGGCCTTGGCGATCTGCACCGCGCAGGCGTCCTGCGGGTTCTGCCAGTTGGCGTTCTTCACGAAGCTGGCCGTGGGCGCGCTGTGGCTGTTCAGCGCCACGTGCGTGCGGCCCTCGCGCATGCGCGCCAGCGTTTCGTAGTTGACGGTGACGATCGGGTCGCAGGCCAGGATCAGATCGGCCGCGGCCGTGCCCACGCGGGTGGTGCGGATGTCGTTCTGCGAATCGCCGATGAGCACGTGGCTCCAGGTCGCGCCGCCCTTTTGCGCCAGGCCCGCCGCGTCCTGGGTGACGATGCCCTTGCCCTCGATGTGCGCCGCCACGCCCAGCAGCTGGCCGATGGTGATGACGCCCGTGCCGCCGACGCCGGCCACCACGATGCCCCACACCTGCCCGCCGTGCAGCGAGGGCAGCGCCGGCTCGGGCAACGCGCCCATCTCTGCGGGCGTCGCGGCCTTCTCGGCCTTGGCCTTCTTCTTGAGCTGCCCGCCCTCGACGGTGATGAAGCTCGGGCAGAAGCCCTTCACGCAGCTCACGTCCTTGTTGCAGGTGCTCTGGTTGATGGTGCGCTTGCGGCCGAACTCGGTCTCCAGCGGCTCCACGCTCATGCAGTTGCTCTTCACGCTGCAGTCGCCGCAGCCTTCGCACACCAGGTCGTTGATGACCACGCGCACGGCCGGGTCCACGGCCTTGCCGCGCTTGCGGCGGCGGCGCTTCTCGGTGGCGCAGGTCTGGTCGTAGATGATGGCCGTGGTGCCGGCGATCTCGCGGAATTCGCGCTGGATCTCGTCGAGCTGGTCGCGGTGGCGCACCTGCACCTTCTCGCCGCCATAGCTGCCCGGAATCTGCACGCCCTCGTACTTCTGCGGCTCGTCGGTGACGATCACCACCTTCTTCGCGCCCTCGGCATGCAGGCTCTCGGCGATCTGCAGCACCGAGTGGCCCTCGGGCCGCTCGCCCACCTGCTGGCCGCCGGTCATGGCGACGGCGTCGTTGTAGAGCACCTTGTAGGTGATGTTCACGCCCGCCGCGATGCTCTGGCGGATGGCCAGCAGGCCGCTGTGGAAGTAGGTGCCGTCGCCGAGGTTGGCGAAGATGTGCTGCTCGTTCGAGAACGGCGCCTGGCCGACCCACGGCACGCCTTCGCCGCCCATCTGCGTGAAGCCGTAGGTGGCGCGGTCCATCCAGTTGGCCATGTAGTGGCAGCCGATGCCGGCCATGGCGCGCGAGCCCTCGGGCACCACGGTGCTGGTGTTGTGCGGGCAGCCCGAGCAGAACCATGGCACCCGGTCGGCGCCCTGCACGCCGTCGGCCTGCAGCACCTGCATCGAGCGCTCCTTGGCCTCCAGGATGGCCATCTGCGCCTCGACGCGCGCCACCATGTCGGCGCCGCCCGATTCGAGCACGCCGGTCTTCTTCAGCCGCTGCACCAGGGCCTTGGCGATCAGCGCCGGGTTCAGGTCGGCATTGGCGCGCAGCAGCGTGTTGGCCGTCGGGTTGGGCATGGACCATTCGCCGCCCGAGTGGTCGTTGCCCAGCTCGTTGAACTTGCCCAGCACGTTCGGGCGCACGTCGGGACGCCAGTTGTAGAGCTCTTCCTTGAGCTGGTATTCGATGACCTGGCGCTTCTCCTCGACGACCAGGATTTCCGTGAGGCCGGTGGCGAAGTCGCGCGTGAGCTGCGCCTCCAGCGGCCACACCACGTTGACCTTGTGCAGCCGGATGCCCAACTGGCGGCAGGCCGCGTCGTCCAGGCCCAGGTCGATCAGTGCCTGGCGCGTGTCGTTGAAGGCCTTGCCGCTGGCCATGATGCCGTAGCGGTCGTTGGGTCCTTCGATGACGTTGTGGTTGAGCCGGTTGGCGCGGATGTACGCGAGCGCGGCGTACCACTTGTAGTGCATGAGGCGCGCCTCCTGCTCCAGCGGCGCGTCGGGCCAGCGGATGTGCAGGCCGCCGGGCGGCATCTCGAAATCGGTGGGGATGACGATGTCGACGCGCTCGGGGTCGATCATGGCCGTGGCGCTGGATTCGACGATCTCCTGGATCGTCTTCATGCCCGACCACACGCCCGAGAAGCGGCTCATCGCGAAGGCGTGGATGCCCAGGTCCAGGATCTCCTGCACGTTGGTCGGGAAGAACACCGGCGTGCCGCAGGCCTTGAAGATGTGGTCGCTCTGGTGCGCCGCCGTGCTGCTCTTGGAGATGTGGTCGTCCCCCGCCACCGCGATCACGCCGCCCCAGGGCGTGGTGCCGGCCATGTTCGCGTGCTTGAAGACGTCGGAGCAGCGGTCCACGCCCGGCCCCTTGCCGTACCAGATGCCGAAGACGCCGTCGAACTTCTGCGTCTCCTTCGGCGAGAAGCCCAGCATCTGCGTGCCCCAGAGCGCCGTGGCCGCGAGCTCCTCGTTCACGCCGGGCTGGAACACGATGTTCTGCGCCTTGAGGTACTTGCTCGCCTTCCACAGCGCCTGGTCGTAGCCGCCGAGCGGCGAGCCGCGGTAGCCGCTGACGAAGCCCGCGGTGTTCTTGCCCTGCTGCGCATCGCGCAGGCGCTGCAGCATGGGCAGCTTGACCAGCGCCTGCACGCCGCTCATGAAGGCGCGGCCGTAGTCGAGGGAGTACTTGTCGTCGAGCGTGACCGTCTCGAGGGCCTTGCGGATGTGCTCGGGCAGGGGGGCGTTCATGCCATGCCTCCCGACGAGCCGCCTCTGGGGAGGCATGCGCCCCTTCGGGGGGCGGCGATTGCACGCAGTGAAGAGCGTGGGGACGTCATGTTTGTCTCCGTGTGGCTATGCCTCGTGGGCGTGGCGTGGTCGGTGGGCTCAGGCGGTCGGGTGAACACACTTGCCCCGCAGCCATGATGCTCGCAAAGTGTATGCCCGGCGCGCCGACAGGTGTTTGCTTTCTATGCCTCAAACTCGGCCCCTCGAGAAAGCTTCTTTCGCAAGGGTGCAAGATATGGAAAGAATCGACAAGTACGACCTGGCGATCCTGCAAGAACTTCAGGCCGACGCACGGCTGACCAATGCCGAGCTCGCGCAGCGCGTGGGCCTGTCGGCCGCGCCCTGCTGGCGCCGCGTGCGGGCGCTGGAGGCTTCGGGTTTCATCAAGGGCTACCACGCAGAGATCGACCGCCACAAGATCGGGCTGGGCGTGCTGGCCTTCGTGCGTGTGGACACCGAACGCGTCACCGGCGACGCCACGCGCAAGCTCGAGGAGGCCATCCGCAAGATGCCCGAGGTCGTGAGCTGCCACTACATCAGCGGCACCGGCACCTTCGAGCTGCAGGTGGTGGCGCGGGACCTGGACGGCTTCTCGCGCTTCGCGCGCGAGCACCTGATGAACCTGCCCAACGTGAAGGACCTGCACACGAGTTTTTCGCTCGGCGAGGTCAAGGCCAGCCGGGCGCTGCCGCTGGCGCATCTGAAGGGTTGAAGGCCCGCAGCGAGGCCTCCGATGGCTAGGCCACTTTCTTCAGTGAACTTAGCGCGATTTCGCCACCCTGGCTGCTGAACGTCGGTCCGTCGGATCCTGCAGATTGCGCGACACCGTCGATCCGATGTTCACCCGTGTCGTATTGCGTCACCGCGCCGTCACACTCGACGACCAGGCGTCGTTCGGCCGCGAAGTACGCATAACGCATCCCGTTCTGGCTGCCCGAACTCGCGGGAGAGCTCAGCCCTTCCGGCCACCAGCCCTGCGTGGCGGTCTGCATGGGTTCCATCGGCTGCATCGGCGCCATCGGTTTCAGTGGCTTCATGGGCTCCATGGGTTTTTTCCTCGGTCAAAGACGATCCAGCAGCTGTGCCTTCTTGCTCGTGAACTCCTGGTCGGTCAGGACGCCCCGCGCGTGCAGCTCGGCAAGCTTCGAAAGCAAATCCAGGGTCTGGGCCTGCGATGTCGGCACCGCGCTGCCTCCAGCCTCGGCCTCGCCGACGCTCGACGCGTCCGGGCCGGACCTGGCGCTCGTGGGCCCATCGTGCCCGTCCGCGCCGACCTCCCGCAACGAAACGAGATCGACGGGCCCGTGCTGGCTGGTGAAAGTGATGCTTCCACTCCCGCTCTGCTGTTGCGCCACGCCATGGATGTCGTGGTCGGCGGTGTCGAAGACCCGGCGGCGGCCGTGCCCTTCCAACACCAGTCGGCGGTGCGCCGGGAACCAGGCGTAGCGCATCCCGTTCTGCGACCCGCTGGCCGCCGGAAGGCCGAACTGCTCCTGCGCCGACGCAGGCGGGTCCGCCATGTCGAGAGGGCGCTGCGCCAGCGGCGGCAAGTTCGCGCCGCCCCAGGGCGCCAGCGCTTCGCAAAGTGCCGCCACGCGCCCGGCGAGGCCGCGGTTGAACATGTCGCCCACCATCACCATCCCGTTGCGCATCCACTGCCCTGAACCGCCAAGCTCGGGGTGGCTGAACTGCGCCATGTCACCGCCGCCGACCGAGATCGCCCGATACAGCTCGTTCAGCGCCTCGATCGAAAAGCCATGCTGTGCGGCGAGAAGGGCCCGCTCCTGATGGCGATCCCCAGGTTCTTCGCTCGCGGCGTTCCGCGCCGCACCGGCGCGCCGTGTCACGTCGTCTTCGGCAGCGTTGCGGGTGCTGGGAGGCTTGGTCATGAGGCTCACTGTCGCCTCGCCTCTCGCCGGTGCCATCGGCAGCGCAAGCCGTCGGCAGGTAGGCCTCGGCCTATAGCGGCAGGCGTGCGCGCCGGCTCATGCAGCGAATCGGCATGTCGTCCGACGCCGCGAAAACTGTACGTTCATACAGTGATTGTCTTCAACAGGAGATCCGCCCTGACCGACAAAGCCACCCAGACGCATGCCAGCGAAAGCAACATGGAAAAAGACCCCAGCACGTGGGTCACGGGCGACGAGCCCATGACCGGTGCCCAGCACTCCTATCTGAAGACGCTCTCGGAGGAGGCCAAGGAAGCATTCGACGACACGCTCACCAAGGCGCAGGCCTCGGAGCGAATCGAGGAGCTCCAGACCGTGACCGGCCGAGGCGAACCCCGGAAGGGCTGATGCCGAAGCGCGGCGCACGGCTCGAGGGCCCCGCGCACTTGCTCGCTCGCACGGTCCGCGACGCCGGGCGCCGCACGCCACGCCCGCTTGCACGCCACAATCAGCGGGCCCCATGCCCCCCATCGCCCCCGAAGAATCCCCCCCGCCGCCCCTGAAGCCCCGGCCGCCCAAGCTGGCGGCGCTGGAGCCGCTGAAACTGCCGGTGTTCCGCATGCTGTGGAGCACCTGGCTGATCGCCAACATCTGCATGTGGATGAACGACGTGGCGGCGGCGTGGATGATGACCACGCTGACCTCCTCGCCGGTGTGGGTGGCGCTGGTGCAGTCGGCGTCCACGCTGCCCGTGTTCCTGCTGGGCCTGCCCAGCGGCGCACTGGCCGACATCCTGGACCGGCGGCGCTGGCTGGTGGCCACGCAGTTCTGGCTGGCGGGCACGGCGATCGTGCTGTGCGTGGCGATCGCCCTGGGCTGGATGAACGCGCCGCTGCTGCTGGCGCTGACCTTTGCCAACGGCATCGGGCTGGCGCTGCGCTGGCCGGTGTTCTCGGCCATCGTGCCCGAGCTCGTCACGCGTCCCCTGCTGCCCGCGGCGCTGGGCCTGAACGGCATCGCCATGAACGCCTCGCGCATCATCGGCCCGCTCACGGCCGGCGTGCTGATCGCCAGCGCGGGCAGCGTGTGGGTGTTCGCGCTCAATGCGGTGCTGTCGGTGGCCTCGGGCTTCGTCGTGCTGCGCTGGCGGCGCGAGCACACGCCCAATCCGCTGGGCCGCGAACGCCTGATCAGCGCGATGCGCGTTGGCGTGCAGTTCGTGCGCCAGTCGGCCCGCATGCGCGCGGTGCTCACGCGCATCGCGATCTTCTTCCTGCATTCCACCGCCCTGCTGGCGCTGCTGCCGCTGCTCGCGCGCGGCCTGCACGGCGGCGATGCCGGCACCTTCACCCTGCTGCTGGCCTCGATGGGTGCCGGCGCGATCGTGGCGGTGCTGTTCCTGCCGCGCCTGCGCCAGGCGCTGGGGCGCGACCAGCTGGTGCTGCGCGGCACCGCACTGCAATCGGCGGCCACGGCCGTGATGGCGGTGGCGCCCAACACCTGGGTCGCGGTGCCGGCGATGTTCTTCGGCGGCGCGGCCTGGATCACGGTGGCCAACTCGCTGTCGGTGTCGGCCCAGCTCGCGCTGCCCGACTGGGTGCGTGCCCGCGGCATGGCGACCTACCAGATGGCCATCATGGGCGCCAGCGCCTTCGGGGCCGCGCTGTGGGGCAACGTGGCGGAGGCCAGTTCGCTGCGCGCGAGCCTGCTGGTGGCGGCCGTGAGCGGCACGGTGGTCATGCTGCTGGCCCTGCGCTTCGTGACCGACCATGCCGACGAGGACGACCTCAGCCCGGCGCAGGCCGGCTGGGCCGCCGGGCCGCCGCCGGAACCGCCCGAGGAAAGCGGCCGCGTGGTGGTGACGGTCGAATACATCATCGACCCGGCGCGCGCCGCCGCCTTCCACCTGGTGATGCAGCAGACGCGCCGCGTGCGCCTGAGCCAGGGCGCCGTGGGCTGGGAGCTGCTGCACGACGTGGCCCAGCCCGAACGCTACGTCGAGGAGATCGTCGACGAGTCCTGGACCGAGCACCTGCGCCGCTTCAGCCGCGCCACGGCCACCGACATGGCGCTGCGCGAGCGGCGCCTGGCCTTCCACATCGGCGAGTCGCCGCCGGTGGTGACGCGCTACGTGGTGCGGCGCTGAGCGCCCCGGCGCCGATCGTCACGGTCGTGACGAATTCGGCCGCAGCGCTCGACGGGCCTGGGCTGCAGGCCGATTGCACTGGGGCCGGCTGCGCTCGTCCTGAAGCAGTGCGGCGCCCTGCCGCAGCCCCGGGGGCACGCGCTCAGGAATTCACTCGAACTGCACGGTGTCAGCCAGCAGCACGCCCTCGCGCACGGCGGTGCCGGTCACGCGCACGCGGCGCCCGTTGGCCAGGTCGCCGGCGTGTCCGTTCACGAACACCACGCTGCCCACGCTGGCATCCACCGGCTGGCCCTGTACGCGGAAATCCGCGGCCGACCGGTAGCCGCCCACCGCGCCGATGAGCGTGAAGCGTGCCGGCCCGCCGGTGCCCGGCACGTGGCGGATGCGCAGCTTGCTCGCCACCACCGTCTGGCCCTGGCGCACGCCGTCGATTTCCACCCGCACGCCGTTGCCCAGCGATGTGGCGAGCCCACCGGTGACGGCGGCGGCCGAGGCATCCACCGCCACGCCGAGGAGCCGGAAGGACGCGAGCGAGGCGAAGTCGGCCATCACGCCCGACAGCTGCACGGGGGTGCCGCTCTGCGCCGGAAGCGGGTACCAGGCTTCGATGCGGCTGGCCTGCAGCACACCGGCCACGGCCGGCACGGCGGCGCGCACGCGCACGACGGCGCCGTCGACGAGCTCGCCCGCCGCCATGCCGTCCAGCACGGCGGCCGTGTAGCTGACGCGCACGCCGCCCAGCAGGAAGCTGCCGCTCGCGCGGTCGAGTTGCCGGACCACGCCGCTGAGCACCGGCGCGGTCGCCACGCCGACGGTCTGCACGCGGGTCGCGCGCAGGGTGCCGGCCGAGGTCGGCAGCGCCCAGACCTGGACCGGCGTGCCCACGGCCAGGGCCGCCAGGCCCGCGCTGTCGGCCCAGACGGTGGCCGGATCGACCGTGAGCCGGTTGCCCAGGACCACGAAGCTGCCGTCGCCGGCCAGGTCCACGCTGTCCACCGCACCGCGCACGTCGGCGGCGGAACGCACGCGCAGCGCGGTGCCGGCGGTGAAGGCCGCGTCGGCCCGGGCCGTGACGCGCACGCTCATGCCGATGGCGAGCGCAGCGGTGTCTTCCAGTTCGTAGACCGTGGCGGTCGGCGTCTCGTAGCGCAGGCTGTTGACGATCACGCTGCCCAGGCCGTCGACCGAGCCGACCGAGGTGGCGTCTGCCGCCACCCCCACGCCGGTGCCGCCGGAGCCCACACCGCCATCGTCTCCGCCGCCAGTGCCGTTGCCGGCCGTGCTGGTGCCGCCGCCGCCGCTGCCGGAGGTACTGCCACCGCTGCCGGTGCCGCCGCCGCCCGCCGCGCCGCCGGCGTCACTGCCGCCGCCTGTGCCCGTGCCGTTGCCGGCACCTGCCGCCGGGCTGCCGTTGCCGGCCGTGCCCGAGGCGGCGCCCAGTGCCGGGAAGCCACCGCCGCCATCGCCGCCGCCGCACGAGGACAGCAGCGCCAGGAGGAAGGCGCACAGCAGCGCGCGCCAGGCCAGGGGTCGTGCCGTAGCCGTCATGGGGTCGGTCCTTCCGCGCCGTGCCGGGCCTCATCGGCCGGCGGCGGCGCCGTTTCTTCCTCGTAGTAGGTGTAGATGCCGACGCGGATGCGCGCCCGGGCACCGTCCGGGGCGGCGTCCACGGCCGCCATCATCTCGCGGGTCAGCGTCTGGTGCATCTCGGCCCAGCGGGTCCGCACCCCGGCGTGGATGCGCTCGCAGTCCTCCAGGCTCAGGCCGCGCGCGTACACGGCGCGCTCGAGCATGCGTGGCGACTCGCCCAGGGTGTTGCCGACGGCGGCCAGCAGGTGGTCGCGGCCGTTGTCGCCGACGAAGGCCAGCATCGACTGCAGGTCGCTGGCGGGCACGAAGCCGTCGGCCCGCAGTTCGGCCTCGGCGCCCTGCTCGGAGACCAGATCCAGCCGCACCAGTTCGTCCAGCACCGCGCGGTGGTGCAGGTTGCCTCGGCTGGCTTCGCGCGCGACCGATTCGAAGCTCGGGCCCGGGTGGTCGCTGCGGGCCACCACCGGCAGGCGCACGCGCTCCGGCTGCTCCGCCACCAGTTGCAGCCAGCGGGTGAAGACCTTGGCCGCGGCCGACAGCTCGGTGTGCGGCAGCGGGTCGAGCGTGGCGCGAACGCGCGCTGTGATGGCCTTGCGGTTCAGGCCCGTGGTGACCGACAACTGACTGACGTTGGGCCGCTTGACACCCTGGGCCTGCCAGATGCGGCGGGCCTCGTCGAGCAGCTGCTCGCGCAGCAGTTCGTCCAGGTGCGGGTACTTCACGCCCATGGCCAGGGCCAGGCGCACCAGCGGCCGCATCACGCGTGCGCATGCGCCGAGGGCCCAGTGAAGGCGTTGTTCCATGGATCGGGTTCAGGGGCCGGAAGCGGCGCGGCGCGCCCCCGGCGGGAGTCGGTTGGGCCGCCATTGTGGGGCCTGCGCGCCGAGGACCGCTTCAGCTGGCACAGCTGCCGGTGCTGGTGCGCGTGACGCTGGCGCGTCCCGTGGCGCTGACCTTCACGACGCGCTCCTGGCTGCCCACCGGTGCCGCGCGGCGCACCGTGAGCGTGGCCTCGCTCGCGCCGACGCCGGTCGGGTCGAAGCTCAGGCTGTCCTTGCCGCCCGCGGCCCGCAGACGGTAGCCGCCGGCCAGGGCTGCCTGGCGCTGCAGCACGGTCGACCCGCTGCTGACGATCCAGCCCGCCTCCCAATGTCCGTCGCCGGCGCAGTTGAGGCCGTCGGCAGAGGCGCACACCTTGACCGTCGCGTTGCGCTTGATGGCCTCGCTGCGTGCCAGCTGGGTGCCGGCCACCAGCGCGGTGGCGTAGTTGCCCAGCCGGCTGGAGAGCCGCACGTCGTCGAAGGCAGGAACGGCGATCATCAGCAGCACCGCCAGGACGGCGACGGTCACCATCAGCTCGACCAGCGTGAAGGCACGCTGGCGAACACGTGCCGCCAGGGTGCGGCGGCCGGACACGGAGCGCGGGGCTTGCATGGCCTACTTCTGGATGTGCCAGTACACCCGGCCCTTGGACTGCCGGAACGCCGACGCCGACGAGGCCTCGCGCGGCTGCAGCCGGTTCTGCTCGGCCCCGATCACGATGTCGTGCGTGGTGCCGTTGTCGTCCTGCACGCGGTAGGCGGTGGGCGCGAATGCCAGGCCGCCGCCGTCGATGTCCTGCACGCGGCCCTGGCCGTTGGCGTAGTTCAGGTTGTAGACCCTGGCGGCGCCCAGGTCGCTCTTGCACATCTGGGTCGAAGAGGGGTCGGTGGGGATGTGCGTGCTGAAGGTCGTCACCCCCTGCACGGTGATCGACGAGGTGACGACCTGCTCGCCCGCACCCATCGGCAGGTACCAGCCCTTCTTGACGCTCAGGTCGATGCCCGTCACGCCGGCGTTGCCCAGCGAAGCCGTGCACAGCACCCCCCAGCCGTTGCAGTTGCCGGTCTCGGCGCTGAGCCAGCTGCTGGTCGTGGGCTGGTCCACGAGCATGTAGAAGCGATTGCTCACCGAGAGCGCGTTGGTGTAGTAGCGCAGCGGCTTCTCGCGGTCGCCCGAACCGATCATGATGACGTTGGCCCCGCTGCTGTCCGTCACCACGTCGGGGCCGAACAGGAACTTGCGGTTGGGCGCACAGGTCGGCGTGGTGCCGGGCGCGGTCGGGAGGGTGTCGCAGCCCAGCGCGGCGATCCGGGTCATGGTCCAGCCGCTGGGCGCGCTGCTGCCGATGTCGATGCGGTAGACGTTGCCGCCGAGGTCGGCCGCGTAGGCCATGGTCGCCTTGCCCGTGGCATCGGTGAGCAGCGTCACCTCGCCGGAGACGGCGCGCTCGGTGTCGAAGGTCTTGAGCACCGTGCCGCTGGCGGCATCGAGCACGTACACATGGTTGCCCTTGGTGGTGGCGGTGGCACAGGCAGGCGTGGCGGCATCTACGTCCTCGCAGGCGTCGTAGCCGCCGCCGAACATGACCAGCGGCTGCGTGCCGGCGCCGTAACCCTGGGCCATCAGCACCTTGGCCGCGGACCAGGTCTGGCCGATCCCGCTCATGCCGGTGTCGCAGCCGGTGTCGTTGCCCAGGTTCGGGCAGCCCCGCCGCCACTTGAGGGTGGGCGCGGACGGCGTCGAGACGTCGAAGGCGTAGACCTGCCGGCCGCCGCGGCGCATGGTGGCGAAGATCCACGCCTTGGTGTTGTCGCTGCTTCGGTAGGCCGACACGGGCCCGTCCATGCCGTAGGGCTTGGGCTGCGGCGTGGGCGTGCCGGCGAGCGGCGTGTAGCCCACGTAGCTGATGGGCGTGGTGTTGTCGCGCAGCCGCTTGAGGTTGCCGTAGAACTCGGGCGGGATGAAGGACCACAGCTCGCCGCCCGCGCCGCTGCCCGTCTGGTTGCCGTTGACGGCGCGAAGCGCCCCGTCGTTGCCGCCGTAGAACACCACCACGTTGTGGTTCGTCGCGCTGCCGTAGTCGATGGCCACCGGGCGGGAATGGACCACGTCGCCGTGCACCGACGGACGCATCGGCTTGGGCGTGGTGCCGGCGACGGTGGCGGTGCCCTCGTCGAGCATGTTGTCTTCGCCGCGCGCCCAGTTGATGAGCCTGGTCCGCTCGGTCGGGTTGGCCGCGCCCAGCGCGGCCTGGGTGATGGCGGCGTTGTCGTCCGCGAAGTTGCTCAGCGCCGTCGCGCCCGCCGCATAGGTGTACACGGTGCGTGCGGCCACCGTGCCGCCGCGCAGCACGTAGCCCTGAGCGCCCTTCTCGACGATGTTGCCGTCCGGAAAGTTGGACGCCGACGCCCCCGAATACCAGCGCTCGTCGCGCTGCGACTGGCTGAGGAAGCTCCAGTACGTGTCGGCGCTGGCCGGCGTCCAGAAGCTGCGCACGTTGGGGTCGATCAGGTTGCTGCCCGTGCCCACGGCGTTGTTGCCGTTCGCGTCCACCAGCTGGATCGTGCCCTGGCTGTTCCAGCTCAGCTTGTACTGCTTGAGGTTGCCGTTCCAGCGCGGCAGCGCATCCATCTCGGGGCGGAACAGGCCGATGAAGACCTGGTTGAGGTAGGTGCCCTGCATGTTGGCGCTGATCGGCAGGCTGACCGAGGCGAAGGCGCTGTTCTGCGCCTGGATCTTGTTGAAGATGTTGTTCAGCGCGTTGACCAGGGCCGAGCCGATGTTGCCGCTCGGGTCCTTGCTCAGGTCGTAGTAGTCGCCCGAGCTCTTGTCGGCCATGCTGCGCAGGAGGGACGTCCAGCCCGGGCCCTGGCCGTTGGTGACGGGCATCGCCTCGATCGTGAACACCTTCGCGCCCATGCTGGTCTTCATGAAGCGCGCCCATTCGTCTGCCGTGTTGCCCTGCGAGCCGCTGGGCGACAGCGTGATCATCGTGGCATCGCCGCCTGCCGCCCGAAGCGCCGCCTCGGAGGTCGCGGTATCGCTGTTGTTGTCCTGCGCGGCCCCGTTGCTCAGGAAGATCACGTACGTGCCGGTGCAGTTCGCGGTGCTGGGGCCGGTGTAGGCCGTGGCGTCCTTGCCGTCCAGGGCATTGCCGGGCAAGGTGTAGATCGCGTTCGAGGCCGCATTGCCGGACGCATTGCCGGTGTAGTCGGTCTTCGCCTTGCCATTGCCGGCGATGGGCGCCCCGCTGCTCAGGTAGCGATAGACCTCGGCCATGGTCTTGCCTGCCTTGCCGCCGTTGGACTTGTCGCCGTTCTGGTCCAGCGCATCGAAGAGGGCCGCGTACTTGGCCTTGGTCGACGTGTCCATGGGGCGGACGGCGGCACGCACGTAGCCGCCGTCGGTGTTGGAATTGCCGCCACCGGACTCGGTGAACATCATGATGCCGACGTTGAACTTCGCGGTCCCGTCCTGGTTGACGGGCAAACTGCTGAAGGCCGTGTTCAGCGCCGCCTTCTCCTGCGTGAAGATCGAGCCCCCGCCGCTGGGCGCCGTCTGACTCCAGTTGGCCGAGTTGTCCATCACGAACAGCACGTTGGGCCGCCCGCCGCCGATCTGGCCGCGCGAGGTGAACACGTCGATGTCCTCGGCACGGACGGACAGCGCGGGCAGGGCCGCCAGCACGGCGGTGCAAAGGGTGGCGAACAGGCGCTGGGTCTTCATGACGGCCTCGTGGGGGCGTGGATCGGACGCGGGGTGTACGGGTCGCCTGGCCTCAGGGCGCCGGCGGGACGAGCGGGGCCGTGCAGAAGGCGGCGTACTGCTTCTTGTCGAGCAGCACCCGCACCCCCTGGCGTATCACCATCGAGGCCCCGGTGGTGGCGTCGGCTACCGTCGCGGTGATGTTCCACACCGAGCTGTACTGCTCGGGCGCGCCGTTCATGAGCGGGTCGGACGAGGCGCCGCCCACGACCCCGCCCGCGGCGCCGGCCGTGGCCGTGGCGGAGCCGGTCACCTTCATCGCGCGCACGCATTCCGGAGGCTCGATCTGCACCTTGTAGTCGGTGGTGCCGTCGTTGTTGATGTCCACGTCGCTCTGGGTGCGCGTGGGGGCGACCATGGACGGGATCGGCTGGCAGGTGCGGTCGGTGGAACTGGCCGAGCAGCCCGAGGGCCACGACGGCAGCAGCAGCGAGCCGATCACCTCCTCGATGGCGCGGTTGGCCGCCGCTTCTGCCTCGTTGCGCGTCTGCAGGTTGCCGACCGCCTGGAGGTTGGTGCCCGAGAGCACGAAGGCCGCGCTCACGGTGAGCATGATCAGCACCAGCATGATCAGGCCGACGATCAGGGCCGCGCCGCGCTGCGCCGCGCGCGTCCGGGGCCGGCGGGGTATGGCGTTCATGGCGAGATGGGCGCGGGCGAATCACGCCGGGCCGCCACGTTGTTGAGCCGCGCCGTGGTGGCGAACACGTGCCGCTTGTAGGCGTCGTTGAAGGGGCCGAGCGTCGCCGCGCCGAGCTGGTAGGTGCGCGTGTCGGTGTGGCCGGGGCTCGTCTCCGGGCTGCGTGCCAGCAGGTGGACCTGCACGGCCACCACGTTGATGAGCTGGTCCGCGGTGCAGCCGGCCGCCCCGGTGCAGTGGACGAAGGCGCCGTCGGGACTGCCGTCGCCACGGTTCCTGGGCGTCGTGCGCACGGCGCTGTCGGCCCAGTCGACCGCCTTGCTGTAGTCGATCGCGGCACCGGTCTTGCTGAGCGTGTCGATGCCCAGCTCCACGCGCATCGATTCGATGCCTTCGATGAGCGCCTGGGCCGGCTGCTGGCCCAGGGTCACGCCGTCGGCGCCCAGGCCGAAGCGCGAACGCGCCAGCGTCGGCAGGCCGTCGCCCTGGGTCTGGGCGAAGTCGCGCACGTAGTAGATGTCGGAAATGAAGCCGCGCTTGAGCGCAGGGGTGGCGCAGTCGCGACGCAGCAGGGTGGTGAAGCCGCTGGTCGCCAGCTCGAAGGACGAGGAGGCCTGGCTGCCGCACTGCGAGGACTGGAAGTACAGCGAATTCGCCACCTCGGCGGCGCATCCGACGTCGCCCACCGCGCAGGTGTCGGCATGGCGCACGACCAGGATGTCGGTGCCGGCCTTGCGGTTCGTGACCACACCGGCGCAGCTGGTCGGCACGGTGTCGTAGGTCTGCACGGGGATGGCGAGCAGGCTGCGGCGATACGCTGCGGTCCAGGTCGTGAGGTCGTAGGCCATGCAGGGGTCGGGCGCGGCGCCGGTGGGCACCTCCGACGGGTCCGGCGCACCGCTCAGGGTGACGTCGTCGAACTGGGGGGTGTAGGTTTCCCAGAAGCCGGCGTGCTCCAGCTCGCCCTGCAGCACGAAGCTGCCGAGGCGCCCGCTCTCGATCTGACGGTTGACCTTGACCATCTCGCGCTGAGCGTTGCTGATGTTGAGGAACAGCGCGATCAGCGCCGCCACCACGATCAGCGTGATGGTGATGGTCACCATCAGCTCGATCAGCGTGACGCCGCGCTGTCGCGAGGCGGGCCTCGAGGTGGGGGCGTGCCCGGGCCTCATGACAGGTTCCCGATGCGCACCAGCGTGGTGATGGTGCGGCGGCACAGGTCGTTGACGCAGGGGCCGCTGCTGCCGTCGTAGGCGTCCTTGCCGCAGGTGACGCCGGCAGGCGGTGCGGCCACCGGCGCCAGCCCCTGCCACGCGACGGTGACCAGGTATTCGTTGGCGCCGGTCGCCCCCACCGCCTGGACGCAGCCGCGCCCCCCGATCACGGTGCCCACGGCGCTGGTGCCGGAGCGCTCGGCGGCGCCCTGCAGCGCCGCGCACCACTGGGCGACGTCGATCTGCTGGCGCGTGCCGGTGGGGGCGCCGCAGGTGGTGCCGGCGCCCACCGGCTGGGCCGTCACGTAGTCGGCGGCATGCAGGCGGTTGATGGCGATGCGGCTGGCCATGTCCTGCAACAGCACCAGCGCCTGCGAGCGCTGGTAGGCCTCCATTTCCGAGGCCTGCATGCGGGCGTGCAGCCCGACCAGGCCGAAGAGCCCGAAGGCGAGCAGCAGCAGCGTGACCAGCACCTCGATCAGGCTGGCGCCGCGCTGGAGGCGCGCCGGGCGCGGGGCGGGCCTCACCACTTGCCCTCCGGCGTCTTCACGCCCTGGCTGTCCAGCGTCAGGTTGCCATCGGACGCCTGGCTCCCCTTGGGCTGGAAGGTGATGGTGAAGGTCGGCGGCCCGCTGCTCGAGAGGGCGACGTCGTAGTCGTAGCTGGCCGCGATCTCGGTCGGCAGGACGTAGCCACCCGCGATCAGCGCGGTCTTGTCGGCGTAGACGCGCTGGGCCAGCAGGTACTGCTGCTCGCGGTTGGCGATGTTCATCATCTCCGCCTGCGCCGCCGAGCGCTTGGAGCGGATGACGTACTGGTTGTAGCTGGGCAGGGCGATGGCGGCCAGGATCGCCACGATGGCGACCGTGATCAGCACCTCGATCAACGTGAACCCGCGTGCGCGGCGCATCTGAACCCTCTGAACCTCAACCCTCGGACTACATATCGTAACGTTGTAAATGGGAAAAATGAACATTTTTTGACCCTTGAGCTTTTGGACTAAGCCGAAAGCAACGTGGTGGCACCAAGACGGCACGCGGCCGGGGGTCAGCGCGCGGCCTGCCACGCCAAGCGAAGGCCGCCCGATACGAGCCTCCGCCGGCTGCCCGGCGGCAGTCGCCCACATCGCACGTGGGCGCTGTCCCGCACGGCCGGGGCCGGCGCCACGCGAGGCTCGACGCCTTCCACGGAGATTCCCACGATGACTTCCCGCCTTGCGGCGCCGGCCCTGTCCCGGCGCAACCTGTTGCTGGCCGGCGGTGCCGGCGCGGCCGGCGTGGCCCTGCCCGGCTGTGCGAGCTCGGGCACCGGCACGGCGGCCCCCCAACCGTCCGGCGCCGCGCCCGACGGAGGCGTGCCGCAGAGCGTCTCGCTCACCGTCAACGGCCAGGCGCAGCGCCTGGAACTGGACACCCGCACCACCCTGCTCGACGCGCTGCGCGAGCACCTGCAGCTTGGCGGCACCAAGAAGGGCTGCGACCACGGCCAGTGCGGCGCCTGCACGGTGCTGGTCGATGGGCGCCGCATCAACGCCTGCCTCACGCTGGCCGTGATGCACGAGGGCGCCCAGGTGACGACCATCGAGGGCCTGGGCACCCCCACCCGCATGCATCCGCTGCAGGCCGCCTTCGTCAAGCACGACGGCTACCAGTGCGGCTACTGCACCCCCGGTCAGATCTGCTCGGCCGTCGGCGCGCTGGACGAGCTGCGCCGCGGCGTGCCCAGCCACGTGAGCGGCGACATCACCGCCCAGCCGCTGCTGTCGGCCGACGAGCTGCGCGAACGCATGAGCGGCAACATCTGCCGCTGCGGCGCGTACTCGAACATCGTGGACGCGATCACCGAGGTGGCGCAGACGCCCGGAGGCCGCGCATGAAGGCCTTCAGCTACGAACGGGCCGCGACGCCCGAAGCCGCTGCGGCCGCCGTGGCGCAGCGCCCGGGCGCCAAGTTCATCGCCGGCGGCACCAACCTGCTCGACCTCATGAAGCTGCAGATCGAGACGCCCGCGCACCTGGTGGACGTGAACGCGCTCGGCCTGGACCGCATCGAGGCCGCACCCGACGGCGGCCTGCGCATCGGCGCCCTGGTGCGCAACACCGACCTGGCGGCCGACGCGCGCGTGCGGCGCGACTACGGCGTGCTCTCGCGCGCGCTGCTGGCCGGCGCATCCGGCCAGCTGCGCAACAAGGCCACCACCGCCGGCAACCTGCTGCAGCGCACCCGCTGCCCCTACTTCTACGACACGGCCCAGCCCTGCAACAAGCGTCAGCCGGGCAGCGGCTGCTCCGCCATCGGCGGCGTGGCGCGGCAGCTGGCGGTGATCGGCGGCAGCGAGGCCTGCATCGCCACGCACCCGAGCGACATGGCGGTGGCCATGCGCGCGCTCGACGCCACCGTGGAGACGGTGCACGCCAGCGGCGAACGGCGCCGCATCCCGATCGCGGACTTCCACCGCCTGCCCGGCAACACGCCCGAGGTCGAGACGGCCCTCAAGCCCGGCGAGCTGATCACCGCCGTGACGCTGCCGCCGCCGGTGGGCGGCGTGCAGCTCTACCGCAAGGTGCGCGACCGCGCGTCCTATGCCTTCGCGCTGGTGTCGGTCGCGGCGATCGTCCAGCGCGACGGCCGCGCCCGCGTCGCCTTCGGCGGCCTGGCGCCCAAGCCCTGGCGGGTGGAGGCGGCCGAGCCCGCGCTCGCGACCGACCTGCGCGCCGGCACGGCCAGCCTCTTCGCCGGAGCCCGGCCCGCCCCCGACAACGCGTTCAAGCTCACGCTGGCCGAACGCACCCTGGCCGCCACGCTGGCGGAAGCAAAGGCACGCGCATGAAGTTCGACACCCCCGCCACCACCAACCCGATCGACCAGCTGCAGGTCGTCGGGCGGCCGACCCCGCGCATCGACGGCCCGCGCAAGACCACCGGCACCGCCCGCTATGCCTACGAGCAGCGCGAGACGCCCACCACGCCGGCCTACGGCTACGTGCTGGGCGCGGGCATCGCCAAGGGCCGCATCGTTTCGATGGACGTATCGGCCGCGCGCGCTGCACCGGGCGTGCTGGCCATCGTCACGGCCGAGAACGCCGGCAAGCTCGACAAGGGCCAGTACAACACCGCGCCGCTGCTGGGCGGCCCGCAGATCGCCCACTACCACCAGGCCATCGCCGTGGTGGTGGCCGACACCTTCGAGCGGGCGCGAGACGCCGCGCACCGCATCCGCGTGCGTTACGAGGCCACCCCCGGCGCCTTCGACCTCGCGGCCGTGAAGGACGGCGCGCCGCTGGCCAAGCCCGGCCCCGACGGCGGCCCGCCGCAGACCGCCGTGGGCGACTTCGCCGGCGCCTTCGCGGCCGCGCCGGTGAAGCTCGACGCCACCTACGAAACGCCCGACCACAGCCACGCCATGATGGAGCCGCATGCCTCCATCGCGGCCTGGCAGGGCGACCGCCTCACGGTGTGGACCTCCAACCAGATGATCGACTGGTGCACCGGCGACCTCGCCAAGACCCTGGGCATTCCCAAGGAGAAGGTGCGCCTGGTCTCGCCCTTCGTGGGCGGCGGCTTCGGCGGCAAGCTCTTCGTGCGTGCCGATGCGCTGCTGGCCGCACTGGGGGCGCGCGCGGCTGGCCGGCCGGTCAAGGTGGCACTGCAGCGGCCGCTGATCGGCAACAACACCACGCACCGGCCCGCGACCATCCAGCGCATCCGCCTGGGCGCGACGGCCGACGGGCGGCTCACCGCCATCGCGCACGAGAGCTGGTCGGGCGACCAGCCCGAAGGCCAGCCCGAGACGGCCGTGGGCCAGACACGCCTGCTGTATGCCGCGCCCAACCGCATGACGGCCATGCGCCTGGCGGTGCTGCACCTGCCCGAGGGCAATGCCATGCGCGCGCCGGGCGAGGCGCCGGGGATGATGGCGCTGGAGATCGCGATGGACGAGATGGCGGAGAAGCTGGGCCTCGACCCGGTGGAGTTCCGCATCCGCAACGACACGCAGGTCGACCCCGAGAAGCCGCAGCGCGCCTTCTCGCAGCGCCGGCTCGTCGACTGCCTGCGCATCGGCGCCGAGCGCTTCGGCTGGAACCGCCGCAGCGCCCGGCCCGCGCAGGTGCGCGACGGCCGCTGGCTGGTCGGCCTGGGCGTGGCCGCCGCCTTCCGCAACAACCTGCTGACCCAATCGGCCGCGCGCGTGCGGCTGGGCCGCGACGGCATCGTCACGGTCGAGACCGACATGACCGACATCGGCACCGGCAGCTACACCATCCTTGCCCAGACCGCGGCCGAGATGATGGGCGTGGGTCTGGACCGGGTGAACGTGCGCCTGGGCGACTCGACGCTGCCGGCCTCCTGCGGTTCGGGCGGCCAGTGGGGCGCGAACAACTCGACCTCGGGCGTGTACGCGGCCTGCATGAAGCTGCGCGAGGCCGTGGCCCGCAAGCTGGGCATGGACCCAGTCGAGGCCACCTTCGCCGACGGCCGCGTGCGCGGCGGCGGGCGGGCGCTGCCGCTCGCGCAGGCAGCCGGCGACGGCGAACTGGTGGCCGAGGACCACATCGAGTACGGCGACCTCGACAAGAAGTACCAGCAGTCGACCTTCGGCGCGCACTTCGTCGAAGTGGGCGTGGACCCGGCCACGGCCGAGATCCGCGTGCGGCGCATGCTGGCCGTCTGCGCGGCCGGACGCATCATCAACCCGACCTCGGCGCGCAGCCAGGTGATCGGCGCGATGACCATGGGCGTGGGCGCGGCGCTGATGGAGGAGCTGGCGATCGACAAGCGCCGCGGCTTCTTCGTCAACCACGACCTGGCGGGCTACGAGGTGCCGGTACATGCCGACATCCCGCACCAGGACGTGGTGTTCCTGGACGAGACCGACCCGATCTCCTCGCCGATGAAGGCCAAGGGCGTCGGCGAGCTGGGCATCTGCGGTGTCGCGGCAGCAGTGGCCAATGCGGTCTACAACGCGAGCGGCGTGCGCGTGCGGCACTACCCGGTGACGCTGGACAAGCTGCTGGCCGGGCTGCCGATGCCGGCTTGAAGCCGGGGGCTGGGCTTCGACAGGCTCCGCCCGAACGCTGGGGTGAAATCGTCACGAACGTGACGAATTCGGCCGCAGCCCGCGCCGGGTGTGGGCTCGCGGCCGATTGCACTTTGCCGTTTTCAGCGCCTGGCGGGCAGGTACATCGTGGCCTCGACCTCGACCAGCACGCCGTCGCCCGGCAGGAAGCGGTTCACCTCGACCACCGTGCTGACCGGCGGCTCGCCGGGGTAGAAGAGGCCGCGCACGCGGTTGAAGAAGGCGTAGTGCGGCAGGTGGGTGAAGTACTGCACCAGCTTCACCACGTCGTCCATCGTGCCGCCGTGCTCGGCCGCGATCTGTCGGATGCGCTCGAGCACGAACCAACTCTGCGCCACGATCGGCGCCTCGAACACGTCGACCGACATCTGCCCCGTGGCATAGCCCAGGCCGCGCAACGGCGCCTGCGCGGCCTCGGGCAGTTCCTCGTAAGTGGACACGGCGCGGCGCGTGGCCGGGTCGACGGCGACGACGCCGCTCATGAAAACGAAATCGCCCACGCGCTTGGCAGCGGCGTAGCGGGCCATGGGTTTGCCCATGCTCATGGGAAGGCTCCGGGAAGTTGGACGCGACAGGTACGGCGCATTCTGCGCCGCGTCGACGTCCGGGCAGCAACCTGCATGCCCGCGCGCCGCCGCCTCAGCCCAGCGCGAACTTCGCCGCCCGCACGATCGCCGCCGCGTCGACGCCGAAGAAGCGTCGCAGCTCGGCGCGCGTGTCGCTGCGCCCGAAGCCGTCGGTGCCCAGCGTGAGGTAGCGGCGGCCTTCGGGCACGAAGGCGCGCACGCTCTCGGGCACGGCGCGCACGTAGTCGGTGGCGGCGATGACGGGGCCCTCGCTGTGCGCGAGCTGCTTCGCCACGAAGGGCGTGCCGGCCTCGGGCTCGCCGGCCAGCGCGCGTGCCTCGCAGGCCCGGCCGTCGCGCGCGAGTTCGCTCCAGCTGGTGACGCTGAACACCGTGGCGTCGATGCCTTCCTCGGCCAGCTGCTGCGCGGCCTTGACCACCTCGGTGAGGATGGCGCCCGAGCCCATGAGCGTGACCTTTCTTGCAGACGAAATCGTGCCGGGGCGCGTGCCGGACGGACGCGACCAGCGATCGAAACGATAGCAACCGCGCAGCAGGTCGGCATGCACCTCGGTCGGCACGTCGGGCTGCGCGTAGTTCTCGTTCATGAGCGTGATGTAGTGGAAGACATCCTGCTGCTCCACCAGCATCTCGCGCATGCCGGCATCCACGATGACGGCCATCTCGCCGGCGAAGGCCGGGTCCCAGGCCTTGCAGTTGGGAATGGTCGCGGCCACCAGGTGGCTGCTGCCGTCCTGGTGCTGCAGCCCTTCGCCGCCCAGCGTCGTGCGCCCCGAGGTGGCGCCCAGCAGGAAGCCGCGCGCACGCTGGTCGGCCGCGGCCCAGATCGCATCGCCCACGCGCTGGAAGCCGAACATCGAGTAGTAGATGTAGAAGGGCAGCATGGCCAGGCCGTGCACGCTGTAGCTGGTCGCGGCCGCCGTCCAGCTGGCGATGGCGCCGGCCTCGCTGATGCCCTCCTCGAGGATCTGCCCGTCCGTCGCCTCGCGGTAGCTCAGCACCGAGCCGATGTCCTCCGGCGCGTAGCGCTGGCCCACACTCGAATAGATGCCGACCTGCTTGAAGAGGTTGGCCATGCCGAAGGTGCGCGCCTCGTCGGCCACGATGGGCACGATGCGCGGGCCGAGCTCGCGGTCCTTGAGCAGTTGCCCCAGCAGGCGCACGAAGGCCATGGTGGTGCTCATCTCCTTGCCAGCGGCCTCGGTGGCGAACTTCGCGTAACTCGCGAGCGGCGGCACGGGCACCACGTCGCAAGCCGTCTCGCGCCGCGGCAGCGCGCCGCCGAGCGCGGCGCGGCGCTCGCGCAGGTAGCGCATCTCGGCGCTGTCCTCGGCCGGCTTGTAGAAGGAAAGCGAGGTGGCCTGCTCGTCGGTGAGCGGCAGGTTGAAGCGGTTGCGGAACTCGATGAGGTCGCTCTCGTCGAGCTTCTTCTGCGAGTGCGTGGTCATCTTGCCCTGGCCGGCCGTGCCCATGCCGTAGCCCTTCTTGGTGTGGGCAAGGATGACGACCGGCTGGCCGGTGTGCGCGGCCGCGGCGGCATACGCGGCGTGGATCTTCACCAGGTCATGCCCGCCGCGCTTGAGGCGATCGATCTGCTCGTCGGTCATGCCCTGCGCGAGGCGCGCGAGCTCGGGGTCCTGGCCGAAGAAGTTGTCGCGGTTGAAGCGCCCGTCCTTGGCCGCGAAGGTCTGCATCTGGCCGTCGACGGTGTGGGCGAAGGCGCGCGCCAGTGCGCCTTGCGTGTCTCGCGCGAAGAGGCCGTCCCAGTCGCTGCCCCACACCAGCTTGATGACCTTCCAGCCCGCGCCCGAGAAGAGCTGCTCCAGCTCGTCGATGATGCGGCCGTTGCCGCGCACGGGGCCGTCCAGTCGCTGCAGGTTGCAGTTGACCACCCACACCAGGTTGTCGAGCTTCTCGCGCGCGGCCAGCGTGAGGGCGCTCATCGATTCGGGCTCGTCCATCTCGCCGTCGCCGAAGACGCCCCAGACCTTGCGGCCTTCGCAGTTCAGAAGGTTGCGGTGCGTGAGGTAGCGCATGAAGCGCGCGTGGTAGATGCTGCTGATCGGGCCGATGCCCATCGAGCCGGTCGGGAACTGCCAGAAGTCCGGCATCAGGTAGGGGTGCGGGTAGCTCGACAGGCCTTGGGCACCCTGCGTCGATGCGGCCAGCTCCTGGCGGTAGTGCAGCAGGTCGTTCTCGCTCAGCCGGCCTTCGAGGAAGGCGCGGGCGTACACGCCCGGCGCGCTGTGCGGCTGGAAGAACACCAGGTCGCCGCCATGCGGCTCTGGCCCCCCACGCTCCCCCACTGCGTGTGGGTCGCTGCCCCCCCGAGGGGGGCGCTCGCCGCTTGGGGCGGCCCGGCGCGGCTCGGTCCTCGCGTGGAAGAAGTGGTTGAACCCCGTCTCGAACAGGTCCGCCGCGCTCGCGTAACTCGCGATGTGGCCGCCGAGTTCGCCGTACGCCTGGTTGGCCCGCACCACCATCGCCAGCGCGTTCCAGCGCATCAGCGAGGCGAGGCGCTCCTCGATCGCCAGGTCGCCGGGGAAGGCCGGCTGCTCGTCCACCGCGATCGTGTTGACGTACGGCGTCGCCAGCGCGGGCTGCCAGCCGATGCGCTCGCGCCGTGCGAGCCGGGCCAGTTCGTCGAGCATCTGCCGTGCGCGCGCCGGGCCCTGCGACTCCACCAGCGCCAGGAAGGCGTCGCGCCATTCGGCCGTCTCGGCCGGATCGGGGTCGTGGGCGTCGGTGGCGCCCTGGAGGAGGGCACGCATCTGGTCGGCGGACATCGGGGCGTTCATGCATTGCACTCTAGGCCGAAGGCAGCGAAATGAGGTTTCGAAATGCACCGCAAGTTGGGGTCGCGCCGGCATAAACTGCCGCCAATCGAACTGGAGGCAGCATTTCATGCAACTCGACGCGCTCGACCTGCGCATCCTGGACGAACTGCAACGCGATGGCGCGCTGTCGAACGTCGAACTGGCGCGGCGCGTGCACCTCTCGCCTTCGCCCTGCCTGGCGCGCGTGAAGGCGCTCGAGGCGGCCGGCGTGATCGACCGCTACGTGGCACTGTGCAGCGCACCGGCACTCGGGCTCGGGTTGAACGTGTTCATCTCGATCAGCCTGAAGACCCAGAGCAAGCAGTCGCTGGCCGACTTCGAGCGCCGCATCGCCGAGCACGACGAGGTGATGGAGTGCTACCTCATGACCGGCGACAGCGACTACCTGATCCGCATCGCGGTGGCCGACATGGCGGCGCTGGAGAAATTCATCCTCGAGCAGCTCACGCCGACGCCGGGCATCGAGAAGATCCGCTCCAGCTTCGCCCTCAAGCAGGTCCGTTACAAGACAGCGCTGCCGCTGCCGGCACGCTCGGGCGATTGAGCCAGTGTGTGCAGAAGCGGACTCGCATGCAAGTGAGTGCGTGCTCCAACACGAATGGCCTTGAGCCGCAAGGGAATGGCGCCGCCATCGGTGCGAGCGCGGTTACACTTCAAATGACAATCACTCTCATTTGAAGAGCGGCAAGCCTTTGAGCTTCCGCGGCCGGCGACGATCGGCCGCAGGACGGTTCGGCAGGCGCGGCGCCGCCTTCCGCCGATCCGACATGAAGCCAGCCTCCCTACGGCGCCCCGTGGCGCCCGCCCGCCTGACGCCGCTCGCCATTTGCCTCGCCGCCGCCCTGCCCGCGCTCGCCTGGGCGCAACAGGCCGTGCCGGAGGCGCCGGCCGCGACCGCCACCCTGCCCGCCGTGCAGGTCGAAGCCGCCGGCGACCCGGAGACCACCGAAGGCACCGGCTCGTACACCACCGGCGCCTCGCGCACGGCGACGCCGCTGAGCCTGAGCCTGCGCGAGACGCCGCAGTCGGTCACGGTGGTCACGCAACAGCGCATCGAGGACCAGCGGCTGCGCACCATCACCGACGTGATGAACAACACCACCGGCGTGTCGGTGAACCAGTACGAGACCAGCCGCGGCCAGTTCGTCTCGCGCGGCTTCAAGATCAACACGCTGCTGATCGACGGCGTGCCCACCACCTGGGAGCAGCCGTGGAGCTCGGGGGAGATCTTCACCAGCCTGGCGATGTACGACCGCGTGGAGGTGGTGCGCGGCGCCACCGGCCTGACCACCGGCGCGGGCGACCCGTCGGCGGCCGTGAACCTGGTGCGCAAGCGCGCCAGCAGCAAAGTCTTCACCGGCAACGTGGAGCTGGACTACGGCAGCTGGGCCAACCGCCGCGCGATGGTCGACCTGTCGACGCCGGTCAACGCGGCCGGCACCGTGCGCGCTCGCGTGGTCGGCGAGCTGGAAGACAAGAACAGCTACGTCCGCGGCCTGAACAACCGCAACGAGACCCTGTTCGCCACCCTCGAGGCCGACCTGACGCCGCAGACGCTGCTGACGGCGGGCTTCAGCCACCAGAAGCTCAAGACCAAGGGCCCGATGTGGGGCGGCCTGCCGGTCTGGTACGCCGAAGGGCTGATGACGAACTGGGACGTCTCCAAGTCCACCGCGGCCGACTGGACGCGCTGGGACACGACCTACGACACGTATTTCGCCTCGCTGGAGCACCGCTTCGACAACGGCTGGAGGCTCAAGGCCAGCTACACCCGCGGCGACCGCAAGGCCGACTCGCACCTGCTGTACCTCTCCGGCGCGCCGAGCCTGCTCTCGGGCCTGGGCCTGTACACCTTCGCGGCCTCCTACCTGGTGAAGACGAAGCAGGACGACATCGGCCTGCAGGCCGGCGGCCCGTTCCAGCTCTTCGGCCGCGAGCACGAGGCGGTGTTCGGCTATGCGAGCTCGACGCAGAAGTTCCACGCCGACAGCCGCCCCGCCACGCCCTCGGTCGGCTTCGCCTCGAACTTCAACACCTGGAACGGCTCTTTCCCCGAACCCTCCTGGGGGCCGCTCACCTACTACGGCAAGAGCGAGACGCGGCAGGACGCCGTCTACGGCGCCGCACGCTTCAACGTGGCCGAGCCGCTCAAGCTCATCGTGGGCACGCGCGTCACCAACTACCGCCGCTGGGGCGACGACATCTACAGCAACCCCTACAGCATCCGCGCCAAGAGCGAAGTCACGCCCTACGCGGGCGTGGTCTTCGACATCACGAAGCAGCTGTCGGCCTACGCCAGCTACACCAGCATCTTCCAGCCGCAGACGCAGCGCGACATCGGCGGCAACACGCTCGACCCGATCAAGGGCAAGGCCTTCGAAGCGGGCCTGAAGGGCGAGTTCCTCGACGGCAAGCTCAACGCCTCGGCCTCGGTCTTCCACATCAAGCAGAACAACCTGGCAGTGGCGACGACGGACCGCCTCGTGGGCATCGGCGGCCTGCCGGAGACGGCGTACCGCGCCTCGGACGGCGCCACCAGCAAGGGCTTCGAGCTGGAGGTCTCGGGCGAGATCGCGCCGCGCTGGAACCTGGCGGCCGGCTACACGCAATACACGCTCAAGGACGCGGACGGCACGCAGGTCAATACCATCTTCCCGCGCAAGCTGCTGCGCGTGTTCACCACCTACCGACTGACCGGCGCGCTGGCCGGGCTGACGCTGGGCGGCGGCGTGAGCTGGCAGGGCCGCACCTATACCGATGCGGTCAACCCGCTGGGCGCGACGCAGCGCATCAACCAGGGCGCCTACGGCCTGGTCAACCTGATGGCGCGCTACGACTTCAACGACCGCCTCTCGGCACAGCTGAACATCGACAACGTGACCAGCAAGAAGACCTACGGCATGTTCGACGCCTACGACCAGATCACCTACGGCGCGCCGCGCAGCGCGACGGTGTCGATGAAGTACCGCTTCTGAGGAGGCGGGCGCGCGCGCCGCTGCGGCTTCAGTCGGGAAAGTCGTCGAGCTGCTCCGGCTCGCGCACCGGCGTCGCATTGCTGCTGCCCCGAAAGCGCGCCGCCGCCTCGTAGGCCGCCTGGCGCAGCCGCATGACGGAGCCCAGCGGCCGGTGCGCCTGAAGCGCGTGCCACGGCGAGAAGGACATGCCGTCGTTCACGGCCGCCACCCGCGCGTCGCTCCAGGCGTCCTGCGGTGCGGCACTCAGGTGCGCGACGGTCACGTAGGGGCTGCGGTCCTCGGGCCAGGGGACCGAGGCGTCCTCGATGGGCATGGCCTCCAGGTCGACGCACAGCTGCACGCGCAGGTCCCAGCGGCCGCCGTGCGTGCGGAAGTGCGCCACCACCGCTTCGCGCAAGGCGTCGGGACGGTCGTCCATGTCGAGCTTGCGATCGGTGAGCGCCACGAGTTCGGCCGACACCGGTACCAGCGAGAGCTTGGCCATGTAGGGCCCGTAGAGCAGCGGCACCTGTGTGAAGAAGGTCTCGCCCAGGATGTGCGTGAGCGGATGTCCGCCCATCGCCTTGAGCGTGGCGCTTTCGCCGCCCACCTTTTCGACCAGCGACTCGACGCCGCGCAGGGCTGCCGACAGCACGCGCTTGGCGCCGTCCGCACGGTCGGTGGTGGCCGCGAGCAGCTTGAGGTTGGCGAGGAATTTCTTGCCCGTCGGCGCGCTGAAGGCCGGCCCGTTGGCCATGAGAAAGTCCTGCGTGGCCCGCCCCTGCGCGCCGGGCACCCGCGGCCCCTCGACCCCGACCAGCTTGAGCCCCACAGCGCGCGGCGTAGAGACGCGATCGTCCAGCAGATCGCCCGGTGGGGTGGAGAAGCGCATCACCACGGGGTAGGCGCGCGGCTGCGCGAACACGCCCTGCGCGTAAGGCGCGGGAAGGCCGTCGAGCACCTGCAGCTGCGCGCGCAGGATGCCGTGCCCCTTGGCGTGCACGCTGCGAAAGGCGTGCCCCTCGTCGGCCTGCACCTTGCGGCTGATCTGCAGCATGGTGTCGACCAATTCCTGCGCGGTCTCGGCCTCGTCCTCCTCGCGCTGCTCGAAAGCCGGGTCGTAGGCAAGCGGGCGCAGGGCGTGCGTGGATAGGGAATGCGCGGAGGTGGTCATGGACGGAATTCTTCTGACGAGGGTGGGAGAACATGGCCCTGCAGGCGGATGGGAATCCACTTCGCCGCGGGCACGTGGCTGCGCGCCGCGCGATGCCACAGCGGCAGCAGCGGGTTGCATTCGGGGAAATAGCCGGCGGCGCAGCCTCGCGGGATGTCGTAGGCCACCAGCCGCAGCGCGCGCACCGTGCGCGCCACGCCGTCGGAGGTCGCTGCGTGCGCGTCCACCAGTGCACCGGGCTCGAAGCCGAGGCGCTCGATGTCGTGCGGGTGCAGCAGCAGCACCTGCCGCGTGCCGGAGATGCCGCGGAAGCGGTCGTCGAGGCTGTAGATGGTGGTGTTGAATTGATCGTCGCTGCGCATCGTCATGAGGCGCAGCACGTCGGGCCCTTCCGCCGGCAGGTCCGGGTCGGCGGCCAGGCCCTCCGGTGCCTTGAACTGCGCCTTGCCGCTCTCGGTCTTCCAGCGCCGCTCGCGCGCGGCATTGGGCTTGGCGAAGCCGCCCGGCTGCTCGAAGCGCGCGTTGAAGTCGGCGAACACCTCGGGCCAGGTGGCTTCGATGGCCTCGCGCACCCGCGCGTAGTCCCGCGTCCAGGCGGCCCAGGGCACGCGCGGGTTGGGCGGCAGCGTGGCCTGCGCGATGCCCGCCACGATGGCGATTTCCGAACGCAGCGTCGGCGCAGCCGGCTCGGCCACGCCGTGCGAGGCGTGGATGAAGCCGCTCGAGTCCTCCACCGACACCACCTGCTCCACGCCGTCCTGCCGGTCCTTCTCGATGCGACCCAGGCAGGGCAGCAGCCAGGCGTCGCGGCCGGGCACCAGGTGGGTGTGGTTGAGCTTGGTGGCCACGTGCACCGTGAGCGCGAGCCGCTCCCAGGCCGGCTCGATGCGGTCGGTGTCGGGCACGGCACGCAGGAAGTTGCCGCCCAGCCCGACGAAGGCACGCACGCTTTCGTCGAGCACGCCTTCGCAGGTCTCGACCGTGGCGCGGCCCTTGTGGCGCGGCGGCTCGAAGCCGTAGAGCGCCTGCAGCCGGTCCAGCGGCACCAGCTCGGGCTTCTCGCTGATGCCGACGGTGCGCTGGCCCTGCACGTTGGAGTGCCCGCGCACCGGGCAGATGCCCGCGCCGGGGCGGCCGATGTGGCCACCCATGAGCAGCAGGTTGGTCAGCATCTGCACGTTCTCGACGCCGCGCCGGTGCTGCGTGAGGCCCATGCCGTAGACCACGATGGCGGCGCGTGCGCGCGAGAAGACGGCGGCGACCTCCTCGAGCGCCTCACGGGGCAACGCCGACTCGGCGCACAGGTCGTCCCAGGCCAGGCCGTCCAGCCAAGTCACGAAGCCCTCGAATCCCTGCGTGTGCTCGGCGATGAAGGCATGGTCGATCAGCGGCGCATCGCCGCGCGCACGGGCCTGCGCGTCCAGCGCGAGCAGCGCCTTGCACACGCCGGCCACGGCTGCGATGTCGCCACCCACCTTCACCTGCAGGTAGTGCGTGCTGACCGCCGTGTCGGCCGGCGTGAGCATCTGCAGCGGCGACTGCGGGTCGACGAAGCGCGTCAGCCCCGGCTCGCGCAGCGGGTTGAAGGTGACGATGGGCACGCCGCGGTCGCGGGCCTCCTTCAGCGGGTGCAGCATGCGCGGGCTGTTGACGCCCGGGTTCTGTCCGAAGAAGAGGATGCAGTCGGTGTGCTCGAAGTCCTCCAGCGTCACGGTGCCGACCGGCACGCCGATGGTCTCGGGCAGTGCCACCGAGGTGCTCTCGTGGCACATGTTGGAGCTGTCGGGCAGGTTGTTGTTGCCGTACAGGCGCGCCAGCAGCTGGTAGAGATAGCTCGCCTCGAGCGAGGCGCGACCAGAGGCGTAGAACACCGTACCGTTGGCGTCCTCGGCCTGCAGCGCCCGCAGACGTTCGCCGATCGCGACGAAGGCCTCGTCCCAACCGGTCTCGGCATAGCGGTCGCTCGCGGCGTCATAGCGCATCGGTGCCGTGAGCCGGCCGCCTGCCTCGAGCGCATGGTCGCTCCAGGACCGCAGTTCGGCCACGGTGTGCGCCGCGAAGAAGTCGGGAGGCAGCCGCTTGTCGGTGAGCTCCCAGGCCGTGGCCTTGGCACCGTTCTCGCAGAACTCGGCCATGCGCGGCGCGCCGGGCTTGGACCAGGCGCAGCTCACGCAGGCGAAACCGCCGGGCTTGTTCTGGCGCAGCAGCGCCGCCGCGCCGGTGATGGGAATGTGTTCGCGCAAGAGCGAGCCGCTCACCGCCTTGAGCGAGCCCCAGCCGCCTGCGGGGGGCGTGGTCGTGTTCGTCATCGGGCCTCTGGCGGCTCGTCGCCGCAAAAGCCCTCAGGCTCGCCACCGCCTCGGCCCGGCAGCGTCGGTGGGCAGGAAGCGCGGCCGTAGGCGCGCGTGCCCGCCGCTCATGGCCCGATCGTCACGGATGTGACGAATTCGGCCGCAACGCCCGTCTGGCGGGCGCTGGCGGCCGATTGCACTTTGCAGGATCGGCCCGCCAAGGGGCCGAGCGGGTCGTCAGAGCCCGACCAGCCCGCCGTCGTCCTTCGTGATCACCAGCGTGGCCGAACGCGGACGCGCCGTGCCGCCCTGCGGCCAGTGGCTGCCGAACTTCGACGGGTCGCCGATGCTGGCCACCGGCGTGGTCTCGCCCGGGTGCTGGATGTTGACGAAGAGCGCGCGGCCGTCGCCCGACTCGGCGATGCCGGTCAGTTCGCAATCCGCCGGCCCGACCAGGAAGCGGCGCAGCCCCGCATCGCCCGGCGCCTTGCCGACGAAAGTGGCCTGCTGGGCGGTGGTGCTGCCGCTGACGTTGGTGATGGTCTTCGCACCGCCGTCGCCGACCTGGCCCGGCAGGGCCGCGAGCAGCATGCAGTTGGTCACATCGGTGTAGGCGCCATCGTCCGTCTCCAGCCACAGGAGGCCCGGCGTGGCGTGGCTGAACCACATGCCGTCGGGGCTGGAGAAGTCGTTGTCGGCCGACAGCTGCGAAATGTTGACGTCGGCCGACGCCGTGGAGCGTGCGCCGAAGAGGTACACGTCCCACTTGAAAGTGGTGGCCGCCGGGTCGGCGCCGTCGTCGGCGAAGCGGATGATGTGGCCGTTGGGGTTGCCGGTCTGCGCCGTCTGCGCCGGGCCCTTGGGGTCGTTGTAGAAGCGCGGGTTGGCCGCGTCGGTGGCGGTGATGGGACGCGAGGACGCGTTGGTGTTGGTCAGCGTGACGTAGACCTCGCCGTTCTTCGGGTTCACCGCGGTCCACTCGGGCCGGTCCATCTTGGTGGCGCCGGCGGCGTCGGCCGCCAGGCGCGCATGGATCACCACGTCGGCCGCGTCGGCGAAGGCGAAGGTGGCGTTGCTGGCGGTGATGTTGTTGACGCCCAGCTTGAGCTCCAGCCACACGCCGGTGCCGTCGGCATTGAACTTCGCCACGTACAGCCGCCCGTCGTCCATGTACTTGTCGCCCGCGGCCAGGCCGCCGCCGACGTCGGCCGGGTCCCAGGCCTTGGTGGACACGAACTTGTAGATGTACTCGTTGCGCGAGTCGTCGCCCATGTACCAGACCAGTGGCTTGCCGGCCGCGACCGGGCCGAGGCAGGCGCCTTCGTGGCCGAAGCGGCCCAGGGCGGTGCGCTTCTTCGGCGTGCTGGCGGGGGCGAAGGGGTCGATCTCGACCACCCAGCCGTAGGTGTTGTGGCCGTTGCGGTAGTCGTCGGCGGCGGTGGCGCCGATGGCCTGCGTGTTCCAGCGGCCGTACTGGCCGTCGGCGGTGTCGGGCGTCACGGTGGCCCACAGCTCGCGGCCGTTGCCGCCGACGCCGTAGCGCGCGAAGGAGGTCGTTTCCTTGGCAGTGCGCGTGGTGTCGCTGGCCGCGATGCGGCGGAAATAGCCGGCCCAGTTCTCCTCGCAGGTGAGGTAGGTGCCCCAGGGCGTGGTGCCGTTGGCGCAGTTGTTCACCGTGCCGCGGGTCTTGCTGCCGTCGGGCGAGTACTTGGTCTTGAGCAGCTCGGCCTTGGCGGCCGGGCCCGAGAAGGCCATCTCGGTCAGCGTGTGCACACGGCGGTTGAAGCTGGAGGACTGCTTGTAGCTCCACACGCCCGAGCCGTCCTTGCTCACCTCGATGACGGACACGCCGTGCAGGAAGAACTCGCGCTGCACCTCGCCCGCCACGGTGCGCACCTGCGACGCACCGCTGCCGGTGGTGGTCTGGCCGGCGGGGTGCAGGAAGAGCGGCGTGATGGCCTCGTGGTTCATCACCAGCAGGCCGCGGTCGGCGGCGGTGGCGCTCCACTTGCCCGAGGCATCGACGCCGAAGAAGGTCATGCCGTCGTGGTGGTCGCCCGCGCGGCGGTCGTAGGTCGCGGGGTCGTCGGTGCCGTCGTTGGCATAGGCGGGCACGCCGGCGGCGATCGGGTCGCCCAGGCGGTACAGCACGGTGGCCGTGTAGCCCGCGGGGACGATGACGACATCGGCCAGGCTCTTGGCCACGGCGTTGAACTTCAGCTCGGGCGCCGGCGCTGGCGCGGGGGCCGGCGCGGGAGCGGGCGCCGGGCTCGGTGCCGGCGCGGGGGCCGGCGCCGGGGCAGGCGCGGGTGCGCCCACGATCGGGAAGCCGCCGCCACCGCCGCCCCCACCGCCGCAGGCGGTGAGCAGCGCGGCGCCGCCGCTGGCGACACCGAAGCCCAGCATCCGCCGCCTGCTCAGGCGCGCGGCGATCAGCTCGCCCATCGCGGGGCTGGCAGGGTTGTCGGTGGGGTTGTGGCCGATGTCGTCCGGATCGATCGCCGGAGTGCCGAGGCTGTGGGGTGCCTTCATGGGATTTGCCTGGTCAGGTGGAGGTCAGTGGAAAGACCCCGAACCGTAGGCAAGCCACATGACATGGCCGCGAATGGGATGTGTCAGTGGCGTGACAGCGCGCGCACCGCGCGCCCCTCAGCGCCGCGCGACGTCGCCCGAGGACGGGTCGAGCCCGCGCGGCCAGAAGGCCCACAGGCGCAGCGGCTGCTTCATGCGCGCAGCGAAGCGGCCAGCCTCCGCGCCGGTGCCGGCGAAGAAGTCCGCCCGCACGCTGCCGACGATGGCGCTGCCCGTGTCCTGCGCGACGACCAGGCGCTGCAGCTGCGCCGTCGGCCCGCTCGAGGCCAGCCACAGCGGCGTGCCGTAGGGGATCGCGTCGCGGTCCACCGCCACCGAGCGGCCGGCCGTGAGCGGCACGCCTTGCGCCCCGCGCGGGCCGAAGGCGGCGTCGACCTCGCCCAGCGGCTCCTCGCGGAAGAAGGTGTAGCGCGGGTTGCTCCACAGCATCTGCTGCACGCGCTGCGGGTTCTGCTGCGCCCAGGCCTTGACGTCCTCGGGCCAGCGGCCGATTGGGCTCACGCCCTGGGCGGCGAGCCAGGCCTGCACGCTGCGGTAGCCCTGCTCGTTGGTGCCGGCGAAGGCCAGGCGCACGGTGCGCTGGCGGCCGTCGGGTTCGGTGATGCGCAGGCGCCCCGAACCCTGGATGTGGAGCATGAGCACGTCGATGGGGTCGGCCATCCAGGCGATCTCGCGGCCGCGCAGCGCGGCCTGGGCCTGCGGATCGGTGTCGATCTGCTGGCGCGTGTACCAGGGCTTGCGCGGTGCCCAGCCGGCCGGCAGGCCGTACAGCGGCACGCCGTGCGTGGCGGTGGGCTGGCGGGTGCCGTCGAAGATGGGCTCGTAGTAGCTGGTGAGCAGCCCTTCCTGCTGGCCGGCGGGAGACTCGACGCGGTACGGCTGCAACCGTTCCATCATCCATTCGCGCTGCTCCTCGGGCGTGGCGATGGACAGGCGGCGCACGTCGCCGCACAGCGGCGCGAAGGCGGCGTTGGGGCGCTGGCAGTTGGACAGCAGCGCGACCCAGCCGTCGCTCAGGGAGTCTTCCGCGAAGCCCGGCAGCTCGGCCCAGGTGGCGGGCACCCAGCGCGTCTTGGGGTGGGTGAGGGGGCCGCTCAGGGGCGGCAGCGGTGCCGGCTCGGTGGGCGTGGGCGAAGGCTGGGGCACGCGCACCGGCGGCCCGGAAGAGCAGCCCACCACCATTGCTACGATCGCGACGGCGGCGGCCAGCCCCCAACTTCTTTTGCTCATGAGCCTGATTTTGCTTGAAGCCCTCGCGGCACTCGTGGTCCTTGTCCTCATCGTCTGGTGGACGATGTTCCATGGCCGCAAGGGCGGCGAGCTGCCCTCGGACGAAGACGAGAACAAGCGCTGAGCCCGGTCCGTGCAGGGCCGCCCGGGGCCTGCCGAGGCCCTGTCGGACGGCATGCCGGCCCGCGGTGCGTCCGCGCCGCAAGCCGCCTTCCGACAGCCTCGAATCTGCTATTTTTTTGATAGCGCTTCGCGCAGCAACGGCGCGGTTCGTGACGCATTTGACGACGCGCAAGATGTCACGTTCGGATACGGAACCGCGGCTCAGTTCGCTTCTCATAATGCGCTCCGCAGCGCGTGCCGGGCCCCCCTGGCGCAGTCCGCGGTCCGCATCCGCCAACCGGCGGCGGTCTCACCATCCAAGGAGCGAAATCCAATGAAAACCCAACTCGTCCTCTGCACCTCGGCCCTCGCGGTCGCCTTGACCGGCTGCGCCGGCATGTCCGACACGCAACGCAACGTGGGCATCGGCGCCGGCGCGGGCGCCCTGGGCGGCGCGGCCATCGGTGCGGCCACCGGCAACAGCCGCAGCGCGGCGGTCGGCGGCGCGATCGGCGCCGGCGTGGGCGCCCTCGGCGGCTACCTGTGGTCGCAGCGCATGGAAGCCCAGAAGCGCCAGATGGAGCAGGCCACGCAGGGCACCGGCATCGCCGTGTCGCAGACGGCGAACAACGAGCTCAAGCTCGCGATCCCGAGCGACGCCGGCTTCGACACCGGCCGCGCCAACATCAAGCCGCAGCTGGCCAGCGTGCTCGACCAGTTCGCCGGCGGCCTGCGCAACAACCCGAACGCCGAGGTGTCCATCATCGGCCACACCGACAGCACCGGCAGCGACGCCATCAACAACCCGCTGTCGCTGGAGCGCGCGGCCAGCACGCGTGACTTCCTGGTTGCCCGCGGCGTGCCGACGCAGGCCATCCGCATCGACGGCCGCGGCTCGCGCGAGCCGGTCGCCGACAACGCCACCGACGCCGGCCGCGCGAAGAACCGCCGCGTCGAGATCTACGTGGGCGAGCGCGCGCCACGCTGATCGGCCCTCGCCCCAGGACCCGCGGCCGCGCGTCGCGGGTTTTTCTTTTTCGGCGCGGCCCTCTCAGGCGCCGTCGTCGACGCCGCGCAGCAGGTTGGCCAGCTCGACCGCCGACTTGACCTCCATCTTGTCGAACACGCGGGCGCGGTGCACTTCCACCGTGCGCACGCTGATGGCGAGTTCGTCCGCGATCAGCTTGTTGGGCAGGCCCGCGACCACGCGTCGCATCACCTCGCGTTCGCGCTCGGTGAGCTCGACGACGCGGCGCGTGATCTGCTGGCGCTGGCGCCGCTCGTCGATGGCCCGCTGCGACTGCACGAGCGCCTGCTCGATGCGGTCGACCAGCGCGTTGTCCGAGAAGGGCTTCTCGCAGAAATCGAAGGCGCCGCGCTTGACGGCATCGACGGCCGTGGGCACGTCGGCATGGCCGGTCAGGAAGATGACGGGCATCTCCGCCAGCTGGCCGTGCTCCGCGAGCCGGTCGAACAGCACCAGGCCGCTGGTGCCGGGCATGCGCACGTCCAGCAGCAGGCAGCGCGGCTGCTCGCGCCCGGGGCTTTCGGACAGCCGCTGCTCGAAGGCCTCGGCGCTGGCGTAGTGCTCGCTCGACAGGCGGCGCGAGCGCAGCAGCCAGGCCAGGGCCTCGCGCACGCTGGCGTCGTCGTCGACGATGAAGATCAGGGCATCGATCAGGGGTTGCATCCGCTCGTCTTTCAGGAAAACTGGGGCTCGCCGCCGTCCAGCCGCGGCGCGGGCTCGGCCACCGGCAGCGTGAAGCGGAAGACGGTGCCGTGCGGCCGGTTGGGCTCGTACAGCAACACGCCGCCGTGCTGCTCGACCACGGTGCGGCACAGGCTCAGGCCCAGGCCCATGCCGTCGGGCCGCGTGGTGAAGAAGGGGGTGAACAGGCGCGCCGCGACCTCGTCGTCGATGCCGCAGCCCAGGTCCGCCACCGAGAAGGCCAGCCAGCGCCGCACGTCGCTGCCGGCCTCGCCACCGCGTGCGCTCACCGGCCCTTCGGCACGGCGCACCTGCAGGGTGAGCACGCGTTCCGACCGATCCGCGCGGTCCATGGCCTGCATGCCGTTGCGCGACAGGTTCAGCAGCACCTGCTCGACCAGCGTGCGGTCGCAGAACACCGGCGGCAGGCGCGGCTCGACGTCGAGCACGAGCTGCACGCCGAGCTTGTGCGCCTGCAGCCGCACCAGCGGCATCACGGCCTCGAGCAGCGCGGCCGGCTGGGCGCGCTCGCGCGCACGGTCGCGCCGGCGCACGAAGTCGTGCACGCTGCGGATCACCTGGCCGGCGCGGTCGGCCTGCTCGGCGATGCGCCGCATGGCCATGGCGATGTCGTCGCGGTCGACGGGCGTGACCTCGCCCGGGGCCGCCAGCAGGTTCATCGAGCCGCTGGCGTAGCTGGCGATGGCCGCCAGCGGCTGCGTGAGCTCGTGGCTCATGAGCGAGGCCATCTCGCCCACGGTGGCCAGGCGCGCGCTGGCCTGCAGCCGCTCCTGGCTGGCGCGCGACAGCTCTTCCACGCGGCGCTGCTCGCTGATGTCGATGAAGGCGCTCATCCAGCCGGTCTGCACGCGCTGCGCGTTGATCAGCGGCGCTTCGAAGATCAGCACCGGGAAACGCTTGCCGTCCTTGCGCTGGAACACCGACTCGAAGCCCTCGCGCGCCGTGCCGCCGCTGGCCTGCCGCTGGCGCTGGCGCTGGCGGTACTCGTGCGCCAGTTCGGCCGGCCAGTAGGGCGCGTCGCTCGAGGTGCCCAGCAGCTCCTCGGCGCTGAAGCCGACCATCTCGCAGAAGGCGGGATTGACGTAGGTGATGCGGCCCTGCAGGTCGCGCGCGCGCAGGCCGGTAATGACCGAGTCCTCCATGGCCTTGCGGAAGGCCAGCGCGTCGGACAGGTTGTCCTCGGCCGCGACGCGGCGCCGCGTGTCGCGCGCCAGCAGCACCAGCACCGACACCAGCGCGATCGACATGGCCGTCACCAGGCCGGTCAGCACGTTGGGGAACAGGTCGGGCGCGGCACGCCAGCCGTCGACGCGCAGCACCAGCGCGTTGCCCGGCAGGTCGAGCAGCTGCTGTGCGGTGAACACCCGGTTGCCCAGGCGCCGCGCGGTGCCCAGGCTCACGAGGCGGGTGCCGTCGGTCTCGGTCAGCGAGACCTCCTGGCCGCGCATCAGTGCCGGCCCCAGCAGCTCGTTGAGCATGGCGCGCAGCGAATAGGTGGCGACCAGGAAGCCGCCGTCCTCCAGCGGCAGGCAGCTTTCCATGGCCTCGATGCCGCCGGCCATGCCGGCCGGGTGCATCAGCGGCACGTAGTGGCTGGGCGAATACGCGATGCCGCGCAGGCGGCGGGCGCCGGTGCAGGCCAGCGCCACGTCGGTCTGCGCGTCGGCCCGGGTGGTGAGGTCGAACACGGAGGCGCGAAAGGGCGTGTCGACGGCGCGCAGCAGGCGCATGTCGGGCGCGCGCCATTCGATGCGCAGCCATTCGCGGTGCCGGCGCAGCAGTTCGGCCGCGGCCGCCGTCTGCGCGGCGTCGCCCGGCAGGGCCTGCAGCGCCTGCAGGTCCTGCACGTTGCGTGCGAGGCCGGCGCGCACGTCGGCCACCGCGTCGGCGGTGTCGCGGTCCAGCCGCGTCTGCACCTGCTCGACCTCGTGCCGCCCGGCCAGCCAGACCACGGTGACCAGCAGCGCCAGCACCAGCACCGCGAGCAGCACCCAGAGGAACCACCGGCGCCACAGCGACCGCAGCGCGCGCCAGCTGCGCTTCCAGGGCGGCACGGCGGGCGCCGCGGCCACCGGCGGCGGCAGGGGCACGGCCGCGGTATCCGTCGGCGCGGCCTGCGCGGGGAGGGTGGCGCTCATCCGGCCTCTGCGTTCGGCTGGGGACTCACAGCACGCGGTGCGTCAGCGCCGGCAGCTGGGCGCGGCATTCGCGCAGGCGGGCGGCGTCGAGTTCGGCGAGTACCACGCCCTCGCCGGTGGCGCGCTGCGCGACGATGCTGCCCCAGGGATCGGCCACCAGCGTCTGGCCCCAGGTCTGGCGGCCGTTCTCGTGGGTGCCGCCCTGCGCGGGGGCGGCGACCCAGGCGAGGTTCTCGATGGCGCGGGCGCGCAGCAGGGTTTCCCAGTGCGCCATGCCGGTGGTGCGGGTGAAGGCGCTGGGCACCAGCAGCAGGTCGGCGCCTTCACGGGCCAGTGCACGGTACAGCTCGGGAAAGCGCAGGTCGTAGCAGACCGACAGGCCCACGCGCCAGCGGTGGCCGTCGCGCGAGGGCAGCTCGAACACCACGGGCTGCGCGCCCGGCGCGATGACGCGCGCCTCGTCGTAGCGCTCCATGCCGTTGTCGAAGCAGAAGAGGTGGATCTTGTCGTAGCGCGCCACGCACTCGCCCTCGGGCGACCAGGCGAAGGAGGTGTTGTAGACGTGGGCCTCGTCGGGCGCCTGCAGCGGCAGCGTGCCGCCGACGATCCACAGGCCCAGCGCCCGCGCCCGCTCGGCCAGGAAGCGCTGCACCGGGCCGTCGCCGGGCGGCTCGCGCAGTGCGAGCTTGTCGGTGTCCTTGCGGCCCATCATGCAGAAGTACTCGGGCAGGGCGGCGAGCTCGGCGCCCGCGGCGGCGGCCTCGGCCAGCAGCGCGCCGGCGCGCTCGAGGTTGGCGTCTCGCTCGACGCCTGACACCATCTGGATCGCGGCGATCTTCATGGGCGGTTCTCCTGGGGACTGGCGCTGCTCTCGCGGGCGAATCCGGGCAGCGCAGGCAACGAAGGCAACGCGGGCAGCTTCGGCAGCTCTTCCTGCAGCGCGCTGCCCACGCGCCGCGGCACCTTGGTCACGCGCGGGTCGGCCCAGGTGCCGTCGATCTGGAACTCCTGGGTCGCCGCGACGGCGAGCGGCTTGCTGAGCACCATCTGCGCCAGGAAGGTGCCCAGGCCGATGGCGGGGTTGATGGCGGTCGCCACCAGCGCGGCGGTGCCGGCGTTGATCTCCGGCACCACCACGACACGCAGATTCTGCGTCTCGCGCGCGATGTCGGCCGAGCCGTCCATCAGCACGGCGGCGTTGACGCCCTTCATCTGCAGGTTGTTGGTGGTGGCGATGCCGTCGGCGATGCGCGCGTCCCCGCGGATGAAGTCGAAAGCGAAGCCGGCGCTGAAGATGTCGCGGAAATCCAGCGTCAGGCGTCGCGGCAGGGCCTGCAGGCTCAACACGCCGAGCAGCTTGGCGATGCCCGGCTCGGCCTTGAGGAACTGGCCCGAGGCCATGTCCAGGTGCATCTGGCCGCCCAGGCTGGGGTAGTCGATCGAGAAGGGCGAGCCGCGCCAGTGCACTTCGCCCGCCAGCTCGCCCTTGCCGCGCGCCAGCACGCCTTTCATGCCGAAGCGCTCCAGCAGCGCGCCGGCGTCGGCGATGTCGAGCTTGAAATTCATCGCCGTGCGCCGCGGCGCCCGGCCGCCGGCGTTGGCGGCGGCGGCCCAGGAGCCCTGGGCGCTGAAGGCGCCTTCGGGCGTGGTGAGGGCCAGCTTGTTGAGGCGCCACTCGCGGGTGGCGCCGCCGCGGTTGACGGCATCGATCTCGGCGCGGCCGAGCTTGCGGCCGAGCAGTTCGAAGTCGTCGACCACCACGTCCAGCGCGGGCAGGTCGCCGGGTTCCTCGTCGAGCAGCGACTCGACCTGCTTCGCCTCGCTGGGCTCGATCTTCAGCCGCGCCAGCCGGGCATAGAGGCGGCCGGCCTGCTGCACGCGGTATTCGGCATAGCCGCTGAGCTCGCGCGCGTCGATGTTGGCGCGCCAGAGCGTGCCCTCGCGCGTGCCACCCATCACCACGTCGTGCAGCGTGCGGCCTGCCACGGCGAACTCGGCGGCGCGGATCGCCACCAGCGTGGGCACCCAGGCCGACTCCTCGGCCTCGCTCGCAGGCGCCACGGCCTGCGTGCTGCCCGCGTTCTCCTCGAACACCTTGCGCCAGGCTTCCACGTCGACCCGGGGCAGGGCGATGTTGGCGAGCACGCCGCTCTCGGGCAGCGCGCCGGACTCGACCGCCGCCTGCCCGATGCGCACCGCGCCGCGCAGCACCCGGGCGGCGCCGCCCGCCAGCTCGCGCTCGTACTGGGCCGAAGCGGCGCTGCCCAGCGTCATCTCGAACTGGTCGCGCGTGGCCCGGCCCTCGCGGTCGCGCCGCAGCACCGTCTGCGCGATGTGCAGCGGCAGGCTGTCGCCGGCCGCCTTGCCCAGCGGGGCCGGCAGGTCCAGCGCCAGGCCTTGCAGACTGCTCTCGAGGCTGAACTCGGGCGTTTCGTCCCGCATGCCGAAGCTGGCGGTGTAGGTGGTTCCGCCCTGCATCTGGCGCGCCAGCCGCGCCAGCCAGTCGGCCTCGCGGGCGGCGCGCAGCCCGTCGGCGGTGACGTTGCCGGTGGCGCGCAGGCTGAAGTCCTGGCCGGCCGACGAGTAGCGGCCCTTGCCTTCGACGCGCACGTCGCCGCCGCCGAAGCGCGCCTGGACGCCCGCCAGCGAGAAGCCGCTCTCGGTGAAGCTGAGCGTGCCGCGTGCCTGCGTGAGCGGCGGCGCCTCGGGCGCCAGGCGCAGCTCGTTGTCGGCCAGCACCACGCCGGCCTGCACCTTGGCCTTGTCCATGGCATCGAGCGGCAGCTCGAGCTTGAGGCGGTAGTCGCCGCCACCGGTGGCGCGCACGCCGGCCACGAAATCGCGCGCGTCGCCCAGCAGCGGCGCGCCCACGCGCAGCACGTCGCCCAGCGGGCCGCGGGCCTGCGCGTCGACCTGGAGCACGCCGTGGTCGAGGTTGGGGATGCGCGCCTCGCCCTTGACCATCTCGACCGCGGTCGCGCCGGCGATGCGCGCGCGGGCGTTGTTCACCTGCATGCTCGCGCGATCGAAGACCAGTTCGCCCGACAGGGCCGTGAGCGGCGGCCAGGCGGAGGGCTTGCCCCCGGCCTCGTGGGGCACATAGGCGTAGTGCACATCGTGGACCTTGGCCGCGATGCGGAACTCGCCCTGCTTCGGGTCGAGGAAGGGCATGTCCCACAGGTCGCCGCGCAGGCGGAAGTCGACACCGCTGGCCTCGCCCTTCGTCACGGCATCGCGCACGTAGTCGCGCACGTCCTTGGGGATGTCCATCGGCAGGTAGCGCCAGACGCGGGTGCCGTCGGCGCGCGTCAGCTGGCCCTTGAGGTCCAGCACGCCGGGGAAGCGCGACTTGCTGCCCGACTTCGCAGGATCGCTGGTGCGCCAGGCCAGTTCGGCCGCACCCTGCGCATCGGCGTTGGCGAAGCGCAGGTCGGGCAGGGTGAGCTCGATGCGCTCGCCGTCGCGCTTCCAGCGCAGCCGACCGCTGAACTGCGCCAGCGGCAGCACCGGGTCCTCGAACACGCCAGGCAGGTCCAGCGCGCCGTTGGCCATCGCCAGCGACGCGGTGCCCCCAGCCTGCGTCATCTCGAATTCGGCGTCGAGGCCACGCACGCCGGGCACGCCCACCGGCGGCCGGGCCTGGGCGATGCGGGCGGCGGGGGTCGAGGCGTCGACGCTGGAGGCCAGGCTCAGGCCCGTCACGCGGCCGCGGGCCTGGTAGGTCCGCGGCGTTTCGAGCGGCCCCTGCCAGGTGACGTCGATGCCCTCCACCAGGCCGCGCGGCGCGCGGGCCGCGATGACGCGGTGGGCCTCGTCGCCGATGGGCAGGCGGTTGGCAATCAGGGCCAGGGCGCCCAGGTCCAGCCGGTCGGCGCGGAAGGCACCGCTCTCGGGCGTGCGGCCCTTGGCCGGCACGCGCTGGAACCACAGGTTGCCGCCCGGCCAGCGCATGCCGCTGCCGGTGGTGAACTGCAGGTCGCGGGTCGAGAAGGCGAACAGGTCGGCGCTGCTGTGCACGGCCAGCCGCCCGGTGACTTGGCTGAGCACCAGCGGCTCCAGCGACTCGCCCAGCACGGCATTGACGCGGGCCAGCCCCAGGTCGGCGGCGCCGCCCACCGGCCGGCCGTCGTCGACGTCGACCCAGGCGCGCAGGGCGCCGTTGCCCTCGCGGATGCGGGCGTCCAGCGTCACGTACTGGCCCAGGCGCGTCACGTCGATGCGCGGCAGTTCGGCGTAGAGCTGGCCGTCCCAGCTCTGCCAGTTGCCGCGGCGCACCGACAGCAGCGGCTGGCGGAAGTCGCCCTGCACGGTGAAGCGATCGCCCCAGCCGGCCGGGGGCGTGGCGTCGAGCCGCATCAGGTGCCGGCGCGCGCTGTTGCGCGACACGAAACGCACGTCGCCCAGGAGCAGCGGGGGGGCGCCGCGCTTCTCGTCGGTCCAGCGCACGGTGCCGCGCTCGACGACGAACTCGCGCTGCGAGAAGAACCAGTCGGCCGAGCGGGTGTCCTCGCCGCCGTCCTTCGACAGGTCCAGGCCCGCGACGTGCAGCCGCCCGGCGGCGTCCAGGCGCACCTCGGCCTCGGGGCGGTCGATGTAGAGCTGCTCGAAGCTCAAGTGCCACAGCGAGCGCGGCGAGACGCTCGCCACCACCCGCGCCAGGCGCAGCGCGTCGCGCTGCTGCGCGTCCTGCAGCACCACGTCGCGCAGCTCGATGGTGGGGAAAAGCCCCTTGGATTCTGCGGTGATCGACCCGATGCGCACGGGGGCGCCAATGGCCTTGCTGGCCTGCTGCTCCAGGGCACCACGGTAGTCGGCGATTCGCGGCACAATCCACGCGTGTAGGACCACGACGGACAGCGCGAAGACCAGCCATGCGGCGATCAGCAGCCCCAGCAGCCAACGCGCCGTCACAGCCGTCATCTTGAGCAGTCGTGAAGGGGAAGGCGTCGTGACGTTCATTGAGGATCGCGCTGTGTCGGAAATTATGACCGCCGGCCCCGGGCCGGGTTCCTCCGTGGCGGGCGTCGGCGAGGACGCGACGCCGCCGTCTGCCCACTCCCGTTTCGTGCAACGCCTGCGGCGCCGTTATGCCGCGGAACTGCCCCTGTTGCCTGTAGGCGCGCCGGTGCGCGGCCACATGGAGACCGCCTACGGCGTGCTGCGCGAGCGCGGCCACGCCCCCGGCGATGCCCTGCGCATCGTGCGCCAGCTGGTGATGGAGCGCCTGGTGTCGCTCGACTGCGACGGTGCCGCCCCGTGCGCGCTGTCGCAAGTGACGCAGGCCGTGACGCAGCTGGCCGAATTCGCGCTCGACGCCGCCTGCAAGGTCGCCTTCGCCGAACTCGACGCGGCGCACGGCGAGCCGCTGGGCCCCGAGGGCGCCCGGGCCCAGCTGTGGGTGGTGGGCATGGGCAAGCTCGGCGCGCGGGAGCTCAATGTCTCCAGCGACATCGACCTCATCTACCTGTACGACCACGACGGCGAGACCGCCGGCGACGCCAGCGGCCGCGGCCGGCTGTCGAACCAGGAGTACTTCGCCCGCGCCGTGAAGCGCATCTACCAGCTCGTGGGCGAGACGACCGAGCACGGCTTCGTCTTCCGCGTCGACCTGGCGCTGCGTCCCAACGGCAATTCGGGCCCGAGCGTGGTCTCGCTCGACGCGCTGGAGGAATACCTGCAGGTGCAGGGACGCGAGTGGGAGCGCTTCGCCTGGCTCAAGAGCCGCGTGGTCGCGCCCACCGCCGTGGTGACGGGCGGGCTGGCACAGGGGCTGCGCGGCGTCGTGCTGCCCTTCGTGTTCCGCCGCTACCTCGACTACAGCGTGTTCGACGCGCTGCGCGTGCTGCACCGGCAGATCCGCGACCAGGCGGCGCGCCGCAGCGCCGGCCGGCCCGAGCGCGCCAACGACGTCAAGCTCTCGCGTGGCGGCATCCGCGAGATCGAGTTCACGGTCCAGCTGCTGCAGGTGGTGCGCGGCGGCCAGTTCCCCGAACTGCGCACGCGGCCCACGCTCGATGCGCTGCAGCGGCTGGCGCGCGCCGGGCTGATGCCGCAGGCCACGGCCGATGCACTGGCGCGCGCCTACGAGTTCCTGCGCCGCGTCGAACATCGCATCCAGTACCTGGACGACCAGCAGACCCACATGCTGCCGGTGGCCGACGACGATCTGCGCTGGATCGCCCGCACCCTGGGTTTCGCCGACTGCTGCGCCTTCCTGTCCGAGCTGGACGCCCACCGTGAGTTCGTGGCCGAGGAATTCGACAAGCTGCTGGGCGGTGGCGAGAAGCGCTGCAACGGCGGCCAGTGCAAGGGCGGCCCCAAGGGCGCCGCGCCCATCGACCTGGCCGAGCTCCTGGCCGAGTTGCCGCCGCCCTTCGCCGAGCGGGTGAAGGCCTGGTGCGACCATCCGCGCGTGCTGGCGCTGCGCGACGAGGCCCGCGCCCGGCTGCGCCAGCTGGTGCGGCGCACCGGCCAGTGGCTGCAGGAGCCGGACGGCGAGGGCGCCGGCCAGACGACCAGCCACATCGAGGCCGCCTTGCGCTGGGCCGACTGGATCGAACCCCTGCTGCGCCGCGAGAGCTACCTGGCGCTGCTGGTGGAACGGCCCGGCGTGCACGAGCGGCTCCTGCGCCTGCTCGGCTCGGCCAAGTGGCCGGCGCGCTACCTCATGCAGCACCCCGGCGTGATCGACGAACTGGCCGGCGTGGAAATGCTGCGCGGCCGCTTCAACGCCGCCGAATTCGAAGAAGAGGTCGAAGCCCGGCGCAGCTCGCTGTCGAGCACGGGCGAGGCCGACGAGGAGGCGCTGCTCAACGTGCTGCGCCGCGCCCACCATGCCGAGGTGTTCCGCACGCTGGCGCGCGACGTCGACGGGCGCCTCACGGTCGAACAGGTCGCCGACGACCTGAGTGCGCTGGCCGACGCGGTGCTGCGCGTCACGGCCCGCTGGTGCTGGAGCCACGTGCGCAACCGCCACCGCGAGCAGCCGCAGTTCGCCATCATCGGCTACGGCAAGCTGGGCGGGAAGGAGCTGGGCTACGGCAGCGACCTGGACATCGTGTTCGTCTACGACGACGAGGACGAGAGCGCCGGCGACGTGTACGCCGCCTACGTGCGCAAGCTGATCAACTGGCTCACGGTGAAGACCGCCGAGGGCGACCTGTTCGAGATCGACACCGCCCTGCGGCCCAACGGCAATTCGGGCCTGCTGACCACCACCTTCGAGGCCTACGAGAAGTACCAACTGGGCCGCGGCAGCAACACCGCGTGGACCTGGGAGCACCAGGCCATGACGCGTGCCCGCTACGTGCTGGGCGACGCGAGCCTGGGCGCGCGCTTCGACGGCGTTCGCGAGGCGGTGATCACCGCGCCGCGCGACATCGAGGCGCTGCGCCGCGAGATCGTCGCCATGCGCGAGAAGGTGCGGGCCGCGCACCCCATCAAGCCGGACCGCTTCGACGTCAAGCACAGCCCCGGCGGCATGGTCGATGCGGAGTTCGCGGTGCAGTTCCTGGTGCTGTCGGCCTCGGCGGCGCACCCGGCGCTGGTGCCCAACCTCGGCAACATCGCGCTGCTGCTGCGGGCGGAAGCGGCCGGCCTGCTGCCCGAGGGCGTGGGTCGCGACGCGGCGGCCGCGTATCGCGAACTGCGCCGCCTGCAGCACCGCGCCCGCCTCAACGAGGAACCGACCCAGTTCCCGCCGGCCCTGCTGGCGCCGCAGCGCGACGCCATGCTGGCGCTCTGGAGGGCGGTCTTTGGATAGGCGGCTCGGGTGGCTCGCCCTGGCGGGCGCGCTGGCATTGGCGGGCTGCGCGAGCGGCCCACGCGGCGGCCGCGACGGCGCGCCGAGCGCAGTCCCCAGCGGCCTCGACCGGGTGCCCGATGCCGAGCCGCGCGTCGAGCCCGTGCGCAGCAGCGGCGGCACCAGCAAGCCCTACACCGTGCTCGGCCGGGCCTACACGCCGATCACCGACGACCGCCCCTTCCGCGAGAGCGGCCTGGCCTCGTGGTACGGCACCGGCTTCCATGCCCAGTCCACCGCCAGCGGCGAGCCCTACGACATGTACGCGATGACAGCCGCGCACAAGACGCTGCCGCTGCCCAGCTACGTGCGCGTGCGCAACCCGGCCAACGGCCGCGAGGTGATCGTGCGCGTGAACGACCGCGGGCCGTTCCACGACGGGCGCATCATCGACCTCAGCTACACGGCGGCCCTGCGCCTGGATTTGCTGCGCGGCGTGGCGCCGGTGGAGATCGAGCGCATCACCAACGAAGACATCCGCACCGGCGCCTGGCGGCGTGAGGGCGACACGCGGCTGGCCGCCGCGCCGGCACCACAGGCGACACCACGCAGCGACGCGGTGGCCGTGCCGGCCGCCTGGGCGAGCCCGGTCGCGGCACCGCCGGGCGATCGGGCGCCAGCGGCGGCGCGCCCCACGGGCATGCTGCTCGCGCAGGCCACGCCGCTGCCCACCGAGACCGACACCGGCGCACCGACCGCCAGCGACGCCGCACCACCGCCGCGCTTTCGCGGCATGGAGGTGACCGACCTGCCGGCGCTCACCCCGGCGTCGCCACCGCCGCCCGCGGCCGCGCCGGCACCCGCACCCGCACCCGCACCCGCGAGCACGGTGCCCGCCGCGCCCCCTGCCGGTCCGTCGGCCGCCCGCGCCAGCGCGCCCGCGCCGGGTTTCTGGGTGCAGCTCGGCGCCTTCCGCGAACGTGAGGGCGCCGACGGCCTGCAGGCCCAGGCCGGACGCGCGCTGCCGACGCTGGCGGCGCAGCTGCGGGTGTTCAGCGAGAACGGGACGCACCGGCTCCAGGCCGGGCCCTTCGCCACGCGCGAGGCGGCCAACGACACGGCCACGCAGTTGCGCAACGGGATGCGCCTGGCACCGATCGTGGTCGAGCGGCGCTGAGCGCCGCCCGCATCTACGCCGGGAATTCGGCCGCGATGCGCGCGAGCTTGTCGGGGTTGCGCTGCGCGTGGATGCGCACGATGCGCCCGTCTTCCCATTCGAAGGCCTGCACCGACTCCAGCACGCCGTCGACATAGCGCAGCAGGCCGGGCGCGCCGTTGACCTCGGCCACCACGAGCTTCAGCGCGCCCGCATGCCGGCGCGCGACGGCGAAGTACAGCTGCGCCACGCGCTGCCCACCCACCAGCGGCCGGCCGAAGGAGGGCACCCTGCCGCCGCCGTCGCCGATCAGGGCGACGTCTTCGGCGAGCAGCGCCTTCAGGCCCTGGAGGTCGCCACGCGCCGAGGCCTCGGCGAAGCTGCGCAGCAGCGCCATCTGCCGCTCGCGCGCCACGGTGAAGCGCGGCCGCCCCTCCTGCACGGCCGCCTTGGCGCGGTGCACCAGCTGGCGGCAGGCGGCCTCGCTCTTGCCCAGCGTGGCCGCGACTTCCGCGTAGTCGAGGTCGAAGACCTCGCGCAGCAGGAAGGCGGCGCGTGCATCGGGCGCAAGCCGCTCGAGCACGGCGAGGAAGGCGACAGACAGCGTGTCGGCCCGCTCCACGATGGCCTCGGGCGTGGCCGGGCCGTCTGCATCGGTCTCGACCATGGGCTCGGGCAACCAGGTGCCGACGTAGTGTTCGCGCTGGCGCTGGGCGGAGCGCAGACGGTCGAGCGCCAGGCGCGTGGTGACGGTCACCAGCCAGGCTTCGGCGTTGTCCAGCGTGTGGTGGTCCGCCTCGTGCCAGCGCAGCCAGGCGTCCTGCACGATGTCCTCGGCCTCGGCGACGGAGCCGAGCATGCGGTAGGCGATGCCCTTGAGGCGGGGGCGGTGGCGATCGAAGGTGCGGGTGGCGTCGTCCATGGAACCAGACGCGCGGGCGGCCCGGTTTGTGACAGGCCCCGCCCCGCCGCCCGCCTGCCCGCTCAGGCGCCCTGGTACTCGGGCTTGTTGCCCAGCGAGGCCGTGAGTTCCTTGCGGTAGCGGTTGAGCTCCTGCACCGTCTTGAAGCTGCGGTTGAGCAGCAGGCTCAGGTTGTGCAGGATGCGGTCGCCGACCTTGTTCTCCCACACGGCGTCGAACTTGATCTGCTTGTCCAGCCAGTGCTCGAGCCAGTCCGGGTCGGGCATGCGGCTCTGGATGGTGTCGCGCGGGAACAGCGCCTTGTTCACGTGGAGGTTGGTCGGGTGCAGCGCCTGCGCGGTACGGCGGGCGCTGGCCATGAGCACGCCGACCTTGGCGAAGGCGGCCCGCGCCTCGTCGCCGAACTTCTCCATGGCACGCTTCATGTAGCGCAGGTAGGCGCCGCCGTGGCGGGCCTCGTCCTGCGAGAGCGTGGTGTAGATGTGCTTGATGACCGGCTCGGTGTGCCACTCTGCGGCACGGCGATACCAGTGGTTCAGGCGGATCTCGCCGCAGAAGTGCAGCATCAGCGTCTCGAGCGGCGGCGCCGGGTCGAAGTCGAAGCGCACGTCGTGCAGTTCCTGCTCGGTGGGCACGAGTTCGGGCCGGAAGCGCTTGAGGTACTCCATCAGCACCAGCGAGTGCTTCTGCTCCTCGAAGAACCAGATCGACATGAAGGCGGAGAAGTCGCTGTCGTGCCGGTTGTCGCGCAGGAACATCTCGGTGGCCGGCAACGCAGCCCACTCGGTGATGGCGTTCATGCGCACGGTCTGGGCCTGCTCGTCGGAGAGCATGCCCGCATCGAAGGACTGCCACGGGATGTCCCGGTCCATGTCCCAGCGGACCGACTCGAGTTGCCTGAAGAGTTCCGGATACAGCATTGTCTTCCCCATAGAACGCCGATTTTAGTGGGCCACCTTTCCTGTGCTGGCAGCTTTGCGGCCAACGCGCGATGATGCAGGTACGCCATTTGCTGCCCGGCGGATGAGCCCCCAGCCGATCCAGGAGTATTCGCATGCGTGCCGCACTCGCCAGTCTCGCCCTCGCCCTGACCACCGGGCTGGGCCTCGCCCCCGCCACTTTCGCGCAGACCGCGCCCGCCAAGACGGCACCCGCGGCACCGGCCGATTCCGCCTGCCCCCCCATCCTGCAACACACCTTCGCGCGGCTGCAGGATGAAAAACCCCAGTCCCTGTGCCAGTACGCGGGCAAGGTGGTGCTGGTCGTCAACACCGCCAGCTTCTGCGGCTTCACGCCGCAATACAAGGGGCTGGAGGAGCTCGACCGCAAATACCGCGACAAGGGCCTCGTCGTGCTGGGCTTTCCGTCGAACGACTTCGCCCAGGAATCGGGCAGCAACAAGGAGATCGCCGACTTCTGCGAAAGCACCTTCGGCGTCAAGTTCCCGATGTTCGTGAAGTCCTCGGTGCGCGGCGGCGACGCCAACCCGCTCTTCAAGGAACTGGCCAAGCAGACCGGCACGACGCCCAAATGGAACTTCTACAAGTACCTGATCGCCCGCGACGGCAAGGTGGTGGACGCGTATTCCAGCATGACCTCGCCGGACGACAAGGCCTTCATCCAGACCATTGAAAGTCAACTCAGGACAAATTGAGACTGACTAGTTCACAAAATGACGGATAGGTATTAGCATGGACCCATGCGTCCAAATCCGGTCCGTCGGCTGCTCACAATCGCTTACCAAAGGCCGGGGAACCGTCGAAGTTCGCCTACGCTCCTAGAGAAGACCGGGGCGCATCATCGCCCCACGGTTTTCATGCTGCGAAGCCTTTCGGGTCTGTTCCCGAATGGAATCCCGAGGCGACTCTTCTCCTCCTCCCTCCCTCCCTCCTTCGTTTCGGGGCGCTTCGCAGCATTTTTATTTTTCGGGGGTGTGCGGCCGTGAGCAGCGGCGCGCCCTCCCGCCGGGTCGCCGTCATCGGCGCCGGCATCTCCGGCCTCGCAGCAGCCTACGCGCTGCGCCATGAGGCCCAGGTCACCCTCTTCGAAGCCGAGCCCCGCCTCGGCGGCCACGCCAACACCGTCGACGTGACGCTGCCGGTGGACGGCACGCCGGTCACGCACGGCGTCGACACCGGCTTCCTGGTCTACAACGACCGCACCTACCCCCAGCTCATCGGCCTGCTGGCCGCCCTGGGCGTGGACACGGCCGAATCGGACATGTCCTTCTCGGTGCAGGCGCCGCGGCCCGGCCGTTCGCCGCTGGAGTGGAGCGGCAGCAACCTGGCCACCGTGTTCGCGCAGCCGTCCAACCTGCTGTCGCCGCGCTTCCTGGGCATGCTGGCCGACCTGCTTCGCTTCAACCGGCTCACGACCCGGATCGCCCTGAGCGGGACCCAGGCCGAGCGCGCCGAGCCGCTGGGCGAGTTCCTCGACCGCCATCGCTTCGGCATGCCCTTCCGCGAGGGCTACTTCCTGCCGATGGTGGGCTGCATCTGGAGCTGCCCGACGGCGCAGATGCTGCAGTTCCCGGTCGCGACGCTGATCCGCTTCTGCCACAACCACGGCCTGCTGCAGGTCGCCGACCGGCCGCAATGGCGCACGGTGCGCGGCGGTTCGCGTCACTACGTGCAGCGCATCGCCGCGGCGCTCGAACAGGCGGGCACCGAGATCCACGCCGGCACCCCGGTGCGCCGCCTGCTGCGCGCCGCCGACGGCGTGCGGGTGCACACCGACGCCGGCACGCGCCGCTTCGACCACCTAGTGCTGGCCACCCACTCCGACCAGGCCCTGGGGCTGCTGGGTGCCGACGCCACCCCCGACGAGCGGGCCGTGCTCGGCGCGATCCGCTACCACCGCAACCGCGCGGTGCTGCACACCGACGCCGCCATGCTGCCCACGCGCCGCGCCGCCTGGGCCGCCTGGAACTACGAGCGCGCCGGCGACGCCGCGCAGGAGTCGGGCGCCGTGTGCCTGCACTACCTGCTCAACCGGCTGCAGCCGCTGCCGTGGCCGCAGCCGGTGATGGTGTCGCTGAATCCGGTGCGCCCGGTGGCGCGTACTGCGGTCATGGCCGAATTCGACTATGCCCACCCGGTCTTCGACCTCGCGGCCCTGCGTGCGCAGGCCGAGGTGCCGGCGCTGCAGGGGCTGCGCAACACCTGGTTCGCCGGCGCCTGGATGGGCTACGGCTTCCACGAGGACGGGCTGAAGGCCGGGCTGGCCGCCGCCGACGGCGTGCGCCAACGGCTCGCTGCAACGACCATGGCAGGCGTGGACCTGCTGCAGGCCGCATGAACACGCCGCTGGCCCGCCCGGCGCCTGCGCGCGCCGCGGTGCCGCAGCCTTCCGGCACGGTCGATGCGCACGCGCCGGCGAGGCTGCTGATCGGCTTCGGTGAAGTGCGCCATGCGCGCCTGCGGCCGAAGGCAAACGCCTTCGCGTATCCCACCTACTTCCTCATGTTGCCGATGCGCAGCCTGCGCAACGGCACGGCCGCGGCAGGCGCCTTGCGGGTGAACCGGCCCGGATGGCTGTCCTTCCACGACCGCGACCACGGCGACGGCCGCGGCCCCGAGGCGGGCGGCGCGCTGGCCTGGCTCGACGAGCTGCTCGCGCAGCATGGCATCCGCGACGCCACGGGCGAGGCCTGGCTGCACTGCTATCCGCGCGTCATGGGCTACACCTTCAAGCCGGTGAGCTTCTGGTACTGCCACGCGGCCGACGGCGCGCTGCGCGCCATCGTGGTGGAGGTGAACAACACCTTCGGCGAACGCCACTGCTACCTGCTCGAGCAGCCGGTCTACGGCATGGCGCTGCACACCGCCAAGCGCTTCCACGTCTCGCCCTTCTGCCGCGTCGAGGGCAGCTACCGATTCCGCTTCTTCGTCGACGAGCAGCGCACCCGCACCGTGACGCGCATCGACCACCACGACGACGAAGGCGTGCTGCTGCAGACCAGCGTGAGCGGCCAGCTGGTGCCGCTGACGCGCGCGACGGTGCGCCATGCGCTGTGGCGGCACCCGGCGATGACCTTCGGCGTCATCGCGCGCATCCACTGGCAGGCCGCGCGGCTGTGGCTCAAGCGCGTGCCCTTCTTCACCAAGCCTGCGCGGCCGGAACAGTTCGTGTCGCGCGACGCCGACGCCCCGAATTGAAGCCCGTGCACCCCACGCCATGACCCTGTCCACCACCGCCCCCCACTTCGCGCTGCCCCAGGACGCACCGCGCGCCGCCCGCACCGTGCTGGGCCTGCTGCAGCGCCTGGCGCACGGCTCGCTCTCGGTGCAATTGCCCGACGGCCAGGTGCAGCACTTCGGCGCCGCGCCCGGCGCGCGTCCGACGGCCTCGATGACGCTGCGCAACTGGACGGTGTGCGCAGCCGCGCTGAAGTCCGGCGACATCGGCTTCGCCGAGAGCTACATCGCCGGCGACTGGAGCACGCCCGACCTGCCGGCGCTGCTGGAGCTGTTCATCGCCAACCGGCGCGCGGTCGAGGACGTGGTCTACGGCAACTGGCTGGGCCGCCTGGCCTACCGCGTGCGCCACCTCCTGCAGCGCAACAGCAAGGCCGGCAGCGCCCGCAACATCCAGGCGCACTACGACCTGGGCAATGCCTTCTACCGCCTGTGGCTGGACGAGACGATGAACTACTCGTCGGCCCTCTTCGGCGACGACCGCGACCAGCCGATGGCCCAGGCCCAGCGCGCCAAGGTGTGGCGCGCGCTGCACCTGGCCGGCGTGCGGCCCGGCGACCGGGTGCTGGAGATCGGCTGCGGCTGGGGCGCCCTGGCCGAGATGGCGACGACGGAATTCGGCGCCCGCGTGACCGGCGTGACGCTCTCGCACGAGCAGCTGGCCTTCGCCCGCGACCGGCTCGCAGGCCACGGCGTGGACGCCGCGCGCGCCGACCTGCGGCTGCAGGACTACCGCGACATCGCCCTGCCGGCCGGCGACGCGGGCTACGACGCCATCTGCTCGATCGAGATGGTCGAGGCCGTCGGCCGCGAGTACTGGCCGACCTACTTCGGCGCCGTCGCCCGCCTGCTCAAGCCGGGCGGTCGTGCGTGCATCCAGAGCATCGTCATCGACGACGCGCTGTGGCCGCGCTACATCCGCTCGACCGACTTCATCCAGCAGTACATCTTTCCCGGCGGCTGCCTGCCCTGCCCGTCGCAGCTCAAGGCCCAGGCCGAGGCGGCGGGGCTCGCGCTGGTGGACGAATTCGCCTTCGGCGCCGACTACGCCGAGACGCTGCGCCGCTGGCGCGAACGCTTCCTGGCCGAGCGCCAGGCCGTGCTGCAACTGGGTTTCGACGAAAGGTTCATGCGCATATGGGAGTTCTACCTCGCGTACTGCGAAGCGGCCTTCATGCAGGCCAACATCGACGTGGTGCAGTACACGCTACAAAAACGATAGCTGCCTGCGCAGGATTGGCGGGCGCCGCAGCTCTTTTCGGCTTGAATTCGATGGCCCAGGCCTCGGCCCAGCCGACGCCTGCGCTCGCCAACGCCCTGCCCGATGCACGGCCCGCCGGCAGCACGCGGCTGCGCGTGTGGGGCTTGGACATCTACGACGCCAGCCTGTGGGTGGCACCGGGCTTTCGGGCCGACGCCTGGGCGCAGGGGCGCTTCGCGCTCGAGCTGCACTACCTGCGCAGCTTCGACGGCGAGGACATCGCGCGCCGCTCGCTGGACGAGATGCGCCGCCAGGGCCCGGTGAGCGACGCGCAGGCGCAGGCCTGGCTGGCCGCCATGCGGGCCGCCTTCCCCGACGTGAAGAAGGGGGACCGGATCACCGGCGTGCACGAGCCCGGCGTCGGTGCGCGCTTCTTCCACAACGGCGAGCCACGCCCGGCGGTGCGAGACCCGGTGTTCGCGCAGCGCTTCTTCGCCATCTGGCTGGACGCGCGCACCTCGGAGCCGGCGCTGCGCGAGGCGCTGCTCGCGCCCGCGCGCTGACCATGCCGCCCGAGCAGCCGTCGCCATCGCGCGCCTTCGGCCCGGCCCAGGGCCTGCGCTACGGGCTGCTCGGCCTGCCGCTGGCTTTCGTCGCCCTGCCGCTGTACGTGCAGCTGCCGCACCACTATGCCGCGAGCTACGGCGTGCCGCTGGCCGCGCTGGGCGCGGTGCTGCTGGGCGCGCGGCTGCTCGATGCGGTGGTCGATCCGCTGCTGGGGCGTGCATGCGACGGGCTGTTCCGCCGCTCCCCGCGGGCCGTGCTGGCCGCCGGCGCGGTGGCAGCGGCGCTGCTGGCGGCCGGCTTCGCGGGGCTGTTCTTTCCGCAGGCGCTGGTCGACCCCGCACGCACCGGCTGGCTGCTCGGCGTCGCCGGTGCGCTGCTGGCGCTGTGCTATCTCGGCTACAGCCTGCTCTCGATTGCGCACCAGTCCTGGGGCGCGCTGCTGGGCGGCGACGCGGCCATGCGCAGCCGCGTGGTCGGCTGGCGCGAGGGCCTGGGCCTGGCCGGCGTGGTGCTGGCCTCGGTGCTGCCCGGCCTGGCGGGGCTGCCGGCGATGGTCGGCTTCTTCGTGCTGGCGCTGGGCGCCGGCTGGCTGGCCTGGACGCGCGCGCCGCGCCCCGCCGCAGCCTCGGTGGTCGCGACCGTCGAGGCCACGATGCTCTGGCTGCCGCTGCGCCGGCCGGCCTTCCGGCGCCTGCTGGGCGTCTTCGTGCTCAACGGCATCGCGAGCGCCGTGCCGGCCACGCTGGTGCTCTTCTTCGTGCAGGACCGGCTGCAGGCGCCGCCCGCGATGGAGCCGGCTTTTCTCGGCAGCTACTTCGTCTGCGCCGCAGCCTCGATCCCGCTGTGGCTGCGCCTCGCGCCGCGCCTCGGGCTGGCGCGCACCTGGCTCTTCGGCATGGGGCTGTCGGTGGCCGTGTTCGCGTGGACCGCGGCACTCGGTGCCGGCGATGCCGTGCCCTTCCTCGCCGTGTGCGTGCTCTCGGGCATCGCGCTGGGCACCGACCTCGTGCTGCCCAGCGCCCTGCTGGCCGGCCAGATCGCCGAAGCCGCCGACCAGCCGCGCGCCGGCGCGTACTTCGGCTGGTGGAACTTCGCCACCAAGCTCAACCTGGCCCTGGCCGCCGGGTTGGCGCTGCCGTTGCTCGGTGCCGCCGGCTATGTGCCCGGCACGCGCGATGCCGAGGGCCTGCGCGCGCTCGGCTGGGCGTACGCGGTGCTGCCCTGCCTGCTCAAGCTTCTCGCCGCCGGCGCCCTGTGGGCGCTGGTGATCCGGCCGCGCGCGGCCTCGTCTTCCTCCCCCCTCGCCGATCCCCCATGAACTCCTCGCCCTCCCGCCGCCGCCTGCTCGGCCTGGCCCTGGCCGTCGGCACCGTTGCCGGGCTGGCCGGCTGTGCCAGCCCCACGCCGGCCGACTACGCCAACGAGAAGCCGGTGCTCTCGCTGCGCGACTACTTCAACGGCCGCGTCGAGGCCCACGGCATGTTCCAGGACCGCGGCGGCAAGGTCGTCAAGCGCTTCGACGTGGTGATGGACTGCCGCTGGAACGGCGACGAAGGCGTGCTCGACGAACGCTTCACCTACGGCGACGGTAGCACGCAGCGCCGCGTATGGACGCTGCGCGCACTGCCCGACGGCCGCTTCACCGGCACCGCGCCCGACGTCGTCGGCACGGCCCAGGGCCAGCAGCGCGGCAACGTCTTCCAGTGGAACTACACGCTGCGCCAGCCCGTGGGCGAGCGCACCTTCGACGTGCAGATGGACGACTGGATGTACCTGTTGAACGAGCGCGTGATGCTCAACCGGGCACGCATGAGCAAGTTCGGCGTGGAGGTGGGGCAGGTCACGCTCACCTTCATCAAACGCTGAAGGCGAGCGCGCATGCCCTGGTTCGCCCCCCTCAACCCGCCGCTGGCCGACTGGCGCGGCAAGACGGCCTGGATCGTCGGCGCCTCCTCCGGCATCGGCCTGGCGGTGGCGACGGCGCTCGCGGCGCGCGGCGCCCGCGTCGCCGTGTCGGCGCGGCACCGCGAGGCGCTCGACGCGCTGGCGGCGCGGCACCGCGTGGCCGAGGGCGAGCCGCCGCGCATCGTGGTGCTGCCGCTGGACGTGACCGACGCCGAGGCCGTGGGCGAAGCGCACACGGGCCTGTGCGATGCCTTCGGCGGTACGCCGGACTTCGTGCTGGTGTGTGCCGCCACCTACAGCCCGCTGCGCGCCGATGCCTTCGACCTGGCCACCATGCGCCGCCACCAGCAGGTCAACTACGTCGGCACGCTGAACGTGCTGGCCGCCGTGCTGCCGGCCCAGCTCGCACGTGGCAGCGGCCACGTGTCGCTGGTGGCCAGCGTGGCGGGCTTTCGCGGCCTGCCCAAGAGCCTGGCCTACGGCCCCACCAAGGCGGCGCTCACGAACTTGGCCGAGGTGCTGTACGCCGACCTGCATGCGCGCGGCATCGGCGTGAGCGTGGTGCAGCCGGGTTTCGTCGAGACGCCGCTGACGGCGCAGAACGACTTCGAGATGCCGGCGCTCGTCTCGCCCGCGCAGGCGGCCGACGCGATGCTGGCCGGCTGGGCGCGCGGCGCCTTCGAGATCGACTTCCCGCGCCGCTTCACGGCCTGGATGAAGCTGCTGCGCGTGCTGCCCTACCGCTGGTACTTCGCGGCGGTGCATCGCTTCACGGGGCTTTGACGCTATCGAATCGATAGCTGCCCGCGCAGACGGGTCGTGCGCTGCAGGCCGATTCGGCCCATGAAATAAGAAAGGCGCCCGCAGGCGCCTTTGTGGCCGCGCAGCCGCGCTTCAGGCCGGCCGGGTGTCGGCGAAGCTCGGGCGCTGCAGCAGCTTCTCGTGCAGGCGGTCGAGGTTGGGGAACTGGTCGCGCCAGTCGATCTCGGGGAAGCGGAAGGCGATCCAGCCCAGCGCGCAGCCCACCGCGATGTCGGACAGGCTCAGGTGGATGCCGCTGCAGAAGGGCTTGTCGCCCAGGCCTTTGGCCATGGCGGCGATGCCCTGTTCGACCTTGGCACGCTGGCGGTCCATCCAGGCCTGGCTGCGCTCGCCATCGGCGCGCTTGCGCCAGGTGGCTTCCATGCGCCAGAGCACGCCGGCGTCCATCACGCCGTCGGCCAGCGCTTCCCAGGTCTTGACCTCGGCGCGTTCGCGGCCCGACGCGGGGATCAGCTTGCCGACCGGCGACAGGGTGTCGAGGTACTCGACGATCACGCGCGAGTCGAACATCGCCTCGCTGCCGTCCATGATGAGGCAGGGCACCTTGCCCAGGGGGTTGGAGGTGGCGATGGTGGTCTCGTCGGCCCACACGTCCTCCTGCACGAACTGGTAGTCCAGCCGCTTCTCGGCCATGACCACGCGCACCTTGCGCACGTAGGGGCTGGCGGTCGATCCGATCAGTTTCATTGCGGGCGGGTCCCTCGGGATGTGGTTCTTGGCGCCCCGGGGCCGGGCCTCCAGCCCGCCCCAGGGTCAAGGCGAGCGGCCGGACGCCGGGTCGCCTTGGGGGTAGCGCTTTGATTCTAGGGTCTGGCGCCGGGCGACAGAGGCGCCGCGCATCGGGTCGGCGACACCACGCCGCCGCACGGCGCGGGGGGTGCCACCTACAATTCCGGGATGAGTTTCTCCCCTGTTTCCGCCCTTTCTCCCCTCGACGGCCGCTACGCCGGCAAGCTGGCCGCGCTGCGCCCGCTGATGAGCGAGCAGGGCTACATGCACCGCCGCGTGCAGGTCGAGGTGGCGTGGTTCATCGCGCTGTCCGACGCCGGTTTCGCCGAGTTCAAGCCGCTCACGCCGGGCGCGCGCAAGTACCTGATGGGCCTGGTCTCCAACTTCTCCGAGGCCGATGCGCTGGCCATCAAGGAGATCGAGAAGACCACCAACCACGACGTCAAGGCCGTGGAGTACTGGATCAAGTCCAAGTTCGAGGCCCGCCCCGAGCTGCAGAACGCCGCCGAGTTCGTGCACTTCGCCTGCACCAGCGAGGACATCAACAACACCAGCCACGCGCTGCAGATCCAGGCCGCTCGCGACCAGGTGCTGCTGCCGGCGCTGGACGGCATCCTGGCCACGCTGAAGAAGATGGCGCACGGCTTCGCGGCCGTTCCCATGCTCAGCCGCACCCACGGCCAGACCGCCAGCCCCACCACCGTGGGCAAGGAGATCGCCAACGTCGCCGTGCGCCTGGCCAAGGCGCGCGCGCAGATCGCCGGCGTGCAACTGCTGGGCAAGATGAACGGCGCGGTGGGCAACTACAACGCTCACATGTCGGCCTGGCCCGACTTCGACTGGGAAGCCTTCAGCCGCAAGGTGATCGAGACGCCCGCGCCGCAGGGCCTGGGCCTGGTCTTCCAGCCCTACAGCATCCAGATCGAACCGCACGACTACATGGCCGAGCTGTTCGACGCCGTGGCGCGCGCCGACACCATCCTCATCGACTTCGCGCGCGACGTCTGGGGCTACATCAGCCTGGGCTACTTCAAGCAGCGCCTCAAGGCCGGCGAGATCGGCAGCTCGACGATGCCGCACAAGGTCAACCCGATCGACTTCGAGAACGCCGAGGGCAACCTGGGCCTGGCCAACGCGCTGCTGCGCCACCTCTCCGAGAAGCTGCCGATCAGCCGTTGGCAGCGCGACCTGACCGACTCCACCGTGCTGCGCAACATCGGCGTCGCCTTCGGCTATGCGGTGCTCGCCTATGCGAGCCTGGCCACCGGCCTCTCCAAGCTCGAGCTCAACGAGAAGGCGCTGGCCGAGGACCTCGACGCCAGCTGGGAAGTGCTGGCCGAGCCGATCCAGACCGTGATGCGCCGCTATGGCGTGCAGGGCGCCTACGAGAAGCTCAAGGAAGTCACGCGCGGCCAGACCGTGACGGCCGAGGCGCTGCATGCGCTGATCCGCTCGCTGGAGATTCCCGAGGCCGAGAAGGAGCGACTGCTGGCCATGACGCCGGGCAGCTACACCGGCAAGGCGGCCGAGCTGGCGCAGCGCCTCTAATCCCTTTCTTTCAAGCGAAATCGGCCTGCAGCGCCCGTCCATCGGGCGCGACGCGCTACCAAAACAAGAGCAATCACCCGTGGCGCTCAAATCCACCATCTTCAAGGCCAACGTGGCCGTGGCCGACATCGACCACGGCTACTACGCCGACCATGCACTGACCCTGGCGCGCCACCCCAGCGAGACCGACGAGCGGATGATGATCCGGCTCGTGGCGCTGGCGCTCAACGCGCACCAGCTGCAGGACACCTGCGGCGGCGACGGCACGCTGGCCTTCGGCGCCGGGCTGTCGGACCCCGACGAGCCTGACGTGTGGCTGCGCGACTTCACCGGCCGCGCGCGCCTGTGGATCGAGGTCGGCCAGCCCGAGGACAAGCCGGTCATCAAGGCCTGCGGCAAGGCCGACCAGGTCATCGTCTATGCCTTCGCCCATTCGGCCGACATCTGGTGGCGCGGTATCGAAACCAAGCTCACGCGGCCGCAGAACCTGCAGGTCTGGCGCATCCCGACGGCCGCCTCGCAGCAGCTCGCCACGCTGGCCCAGCGCAGCATGCAGCTGCAGGCCACGGTGCAGGAAGGCGCGCTGATGCTGGGCGACGGCAGCACGACGGTCGACATCGAGCCGCTGCGCTGGAAGTAGGCGCGGCGCCTGCCCCTCAGGCGCCCGGCATCGCCGCGCCGCACTGCCAGCAGCGCTCGAAGCCACCTTCGACGAATTCGCCGCACGCGCAGTGCCACTGGCGCTGCGGCGGATGCTGCAGCGCATGCAGCAGGCGGCGCGCCCGCTCGAGCTGCGCGTCGTCGTCGATCCAGATCTCGGGCAGGCACTGGTCCGGCGGCAACTGGCCGGCCACGGCGCACAGGAACTCGCGCTGCACCGAGGCGCCCACGCCCTCGCTGCGCAGCACGTCGGCCCACAGCGTCGCGATCGCGAGGTTGGGGGCTTGGGCGAGGCGGCGCATGCGGCGGCGCTGGCTCAGGCGGGCGGCGCCTCGGGATCGGTGCCGGGGCTGGGGTCGGCCGGTGCGGCGTCGGCCTCGCGGGCCCGCTCGGCATAGCGGTTGAAGCGCCAGGCCGTGTCTTCCATCGTGATGCGGCGCCAGGTCTGGCGCTTTTCGGCGGGCGTCATGGCGGGCCAGTGTTGCACCTCGTCGAAGCTGCGTCCACAGCCCTTGCACTGGTCGTCGCCCTGGCTGGTGGAGCAGATGGCAATGCAGGGCGTGTCGGGCGTGGTCTCGTACCAGCCGAGCCAGGCGGCCCAAGCCTTGGCGGGGAAGCCGACCTCGTCGACCTCGTCCTCGCGGTAGAAGACCATGAGCGCATACACCTCGGCCAGCGCCCGCACTTCGGGCGCGAGCGTGACGCCGTCGGGCGAGGGCTTCTTCTCGCGCCAGAAGTTGATGGCGGCCTCGATGTCGGTGATGTGGATGGCGGCCATGGGCAAGCGTGTCTCTCGGCGGGCCGGGGATGATAGTGCGCGGTCCGCGCGGTGGATGTCGGACCAATGCCCCGCGGATGCCCAAGGGAATGATTGCTATGAAAACAATAGCTCTCCGCCCAGGAAAGACGGGCGTTGCAGGCCGATTCCTTTTGAAAGGCCGCGTTTGCGAGGTTGTCAGGAGCGAAACGCGGATGCTTTAATCGCGGCCACGAAGGGGAGTAGCTCCCGCCCGTTGTCCACGCAGCGGGTATCGCCAGGTCGTCAATACGAAGCAGATAACACTTCCGGCCTGTCGGGCGACGCGCATCGCACAGCCGAGTTGCGCGCACGCCGAGCAAGACCTTCGATTTGAACCCCCAAGGTTCGGTCGAAGGCTTGATGACAGATCCCTCCGGAACACCCGGCGCTTCAGTCTCACGTCGTTCCGACCGTCACCGGCCGGAATGAATCGAAACGCACTGGAGTGTTCTGCACATGGAACTGTTTTCCGCGCAGTGGCTGTCGGCCCTGCTTGCCATCATCCTGATCGACCTCGTCCTCGCGGGCGACAACGCGATCGTCATCGCGCTGGCCGCACGCGGCCTGCCCTCGCACCTGCAGAAGAAGGCCATCGTCTGGGGCACCGTCGGCGCGATCGTCGTGCGCTCGGTCATGACGATCGGCGTGGTGTGGCTGCTCAAGATCCCCGGCCTGATGCTGGTCGGCGGCCTGGGGCTGCTGTACATCGCCTGGAAGCTGCTGGCCGACACGCATTCGGACGAGGAGAGCCATGGCCCCGGCGCGACCACCTTCTGGGGCGCGATGAAGACCATCGTGATCGCCGATGCGCTGATGGGCATCGACAACGTGCTGGGCGTGGCCGGTGCCGCGCACGGCGACTTCACGCTGGTGGTGCTGGGCCTGCTGATCAGCGTGCCGATCGTGGTCTTCGGCAGCACGCTGGTGCTCAAGCTGGTGCAGCGCTTCCCGGTCATCATCCAGCTGGGTGCCGCGGTGCTCGCCTTCACGGCCGGCAAGATGATCGTCAACGAGAAGCTGCTGGCCCCCTGGTTCGCGGGCGAGGCCCCGGCCAACCAGGCCGCCTACTGGGGCGTGTGCGTGCTGGCCATCGTCGGCGTGCTCACGGCCGGCTGGCTCACCAACCGCCGCAAGCCGGGCTCGGAGCGCATCGAGCAGGCGGAAGTCGCAGCGCGGGTGAACCCGATTGACTGATTCCGCATCCCACGTTTTCATCCACTGACGGAAGAAGGAGCGCCCCATGGACAAGATCATTCTCTATGTCGACGACGCGGCCTATGCGCGTGAGCACCTGCAGCGGCTCGCGCCGGCGGCAGACAGCGCCGCGGCGCGGCACTGGGTCCTGGTGGCCTGCGCTCCGCGCATGACGCACCGCATCAGCAAGTGGGTGAGCCACAGCGCCCGCGAGAACTGGCGTGCCAAGTGGTTCGCGCGTGCGCAGGAGGCGCTGGTGCCGGCGCTCCAGCACGGTGGCGCGACGGTGACGGCGGTGCTCGCCAAGGGCCCGCTGACCGAACTCACGCAACGCCTCCAGCTGGAGCACGGCACGGCCCAGGTGGTCGACGCGCGCCGGCCCAAGGTGGGTGTCGACATGGAACCGGTGGTGCACGGCAAGACGCCGGCCGGCCAGTCGGGCTGGGCCCTGCCGGGTGCCGTGATGGGCATGGGCGCACTGCTCGTGCTGGCGAACGAACTGGCCGAATGAGCCGACGAATCACCGCGTGCGCCACCGGCGCACGCTGCTGTCACACACGCCGCAGGGCCAGGCGCCCTGCGGCGTTTTTCTTTGCGCACGCTCGCCCCAGCGCTGCCGCCGCGGCGCTATGCTGGCGCCATGCGACTGATCCTCAAATGGCTCCTGAGCGCGCTGGCCCTGCTGGCGGTGTCGTACCTCTACAGCGGCGTGCAGGTCACCAGCTTCACCCACGCGCTGATCGCGGCTGCGGTGATCGGGCTGCTCAACATGGTGGTGCGGCCGGTGCTGGTGGTGCTGACGCTGCCCGTCACCATCGTCACGCTGGGGCTGTTCCTCTTCGTCATCAACGCGCTGCTCTTCTGGGCCGCCTCGGGCCTCCTGAGCGGCTTTCACGTGAGCGGCTTCCTGGCGGCGCTGATCGGCTCGCTGCTGTACTCGCTGCTGGGCGTGGTGATCGAGTCCGCGCTGGGCGGCCTGTTCGCGCGCCGCTGAGGCGCCGCCACGATCAGGCGGGCTGGGCGCTGTCCGGCCGCGCGATCTGGCGCATCGTCTCGAAGACCAGGCGGCGTGGCGCCACGCGCCAGCCCAGGCGCTCCTCGATGGCCAGCACGGCGCGCATCGCCAGCAACGAGTGCCCGCCGAGGTCGAAGAAGTTGTCGCCCGGATGCACGTCGTCCACCCCGAGCACCTCGCGCCAGATGCCGGCGATCGCCGCCTCTTCCGCGGTGGCAGGCGCTGCCGCCGCACGCCCGGCGCGCTCGTCCGGCGCGGCAGCGGGCGCCGGCAGCGCGTGGCGATCGATCTTGCCGTTGGGCAGCAACGGCATCGCACCCAGCCCCACCACGTGCTGCGGCACCATGTATTCGGGCAGGCGCAGGCGCAGGTGCTCGCGCAGTGCCGGCGCATCGGCCTGCGCCGCATCGCGCAGCACGGCGTAGGCCACGAGGCGCACGTCGTCCTCGCGCTCGCTGCGCGTGACGACCACGCACTGCGCGACGGCGGGATGCTCGTTGAGAACCGACTCGATCTCGCCCAGTTCGATGCGAAAGCCCCGCACCTTGACCTGGTGGTCGAGCCGCCCCAGGTGCTCGAGCTGGCCGTCATGGCGCCAGCGGCACCGGTCGCCCGTGCGGTACAGCCGCGCGCCGGGCGATCCACCGAAGCGATCGGGCACGAAGCGCTCGGCCGTGAGCGCCTCGCGCCCGTGGTAGCCCAGGGCCACGCCCGCACCGCCGATGAAGACCTCGCCCGGCACGCCGATGGGACAGGGGCGCCCCTGCGGATCGAGCACATGCACCTGCGTGTTGGCGATCGGCCGGCCGATCGCGATGCCGGCGCGCGGATCGTGGACCTGCCAGCAGGTGGACCACACCGTGCTCTCCGTCGGGCCGTACATGTTCCACAGCGCGCCGCAGCTGGCGAGCAGGCGCTCGGCCAGCGCGGCCGGCAGCGGCTCGCCGCCCACCAGCGCGCGGAAGCCCGGCCCGCCGGTCCAGCCGGTGTCCAGCAGCGCGCGCCAGGCCGACGGTGTGGCCTGGAGGGTGGTGACCTCGTGGCGCTCGATCAGCAGGCCGAGCTGAACCGGGTCCTGCACCTGCTCGCGACTGGCGATGACCACCTGCGCGCCCACGGCCAGCGGCAGCAGCAGCTCCAGCACCGCGATGTCGAAGGACAGCGTCGTCACGGCCAGCAGCCGGTCGCCGGCCTGCAAGCCCGGCGTGTGCGCCATGCTGGCGAGGAAGTTGACCACCGCGCGGTGCGGCACCGCCACCCCTTTCGGTCGGCCGGTGGAGCCCGAGGTGTAGATGAGGTAGGCCGCGTCGTCCGGGCCGGCGTCGCATGCCGGATCGGCCGCGGGTGCCGCAGCGGGAAAGGCGTCGAGCACACCCGGCGCCGCGATGTCGATCAGCGGCACGCCGGACGCCCAGGGGGCGCTGCCGGTGCCCTCGCCGGCCGTCAGCAGTGCGGTGGGGCAAGCGTCCTCGACCATGTGCGCCAGCCGCTCCCCGGGAAAGGCGGGGTCCAGCGGCACATAGGCCGCCCCCGCCTTGAGCACGCCCAGCATCGCGACCACCATGTGCACGTCGCGTGGCCCGCACAGGCCGACGCGGTGGCCGCGCGCGATGCCCCGTCGGCGCAGCAGGTGCGCGAGCGCGTTGGCGCGCGCCTCGAGCTCGCCGAAGCACAGTTGCCGGCCCTGGGCGTCGACCAGGGCGACCTCGTCGCGTCGCGCGCGCGCGCCGGTCGGGAGGTGGTCATGCACCAGCGGCCTTGGCGGCAGGGCGACGGAAGCGCCCTGCCACGACGCCACCAGCGCCCGTTCCGCGGGCGCGATGCTGTCGAGCGCGGAGATCGGCTGGCCGTCATCGGCCTGCAACAGGCCTTCGAGGAGCACGAGGTAGTTGTCGAGCAGGCGTTGCGCGGTCGCCGGCGCGAACAGGTCAGTGGCGTACTCGATGTGCAGGCGGTGCCCGAACTCGGTGTCGACGTGCAGCGAAAGGTCGAACTGCGCCGCGACGCGGTCGAGCTCGAACTCCTCGTAGCGGAAGGGCACGGCGGGCAGCGGGCCGAGCGGCGCGTTGACGACGTTGAAGAGCACGCGCACCAGGCCGTCCGGAGGCTGTGCACGGTCCTGGCCCAGGGCCTCGACCAGTTCGTCGAAGGGCATGTCCTGGTGGTCGAAGGCCTCGAGCGCAGTGCGTCGCACGCGCTGCAGCAGCTCGCCCACGGCCGGGTCGCCCGACAGGTCGGTGCGCAGCACCAGCGTGTTGACCAGCGTGCCGACCAGCGATTCGGCGGCCAGCGTATGCCGGTTGGCCACCGGCACGCCGACCGCGATGTCGGTAACGCCGGCCTGGCGCGACAGCAGCAGCTGAAAGGCCGCGAGCAGCACCACGAAGGGCGTCGCCTGCGCCCGCACGGCGGCCGAGCGCAGCGCCGACTGCAGCGCCGGGGACAGCGGCGCCGAGGCCTTGCCGCCACGAAAGCTCGGCCGCGCGGGCCGCGGGAAATCGGTGGGCAGCTGCAGCGCCTGCAGGCCGGCCAGCCGCGCGAGCCAATGGCCACGCTGCGCGGCACGGCGCTCGACTTCGGCCGGCGCGTGCTGGTGCAGCGCATGGTCGGCGTATTGCACCGCCAGCGGCGGCAGTTGCGGCGCGCGACCGGCCACCCAGGCGGCCTCGCACAGGAGCAGCTCGCGCACCAGCACCGTCATCGACCAGTTGTCGGTGATGGCGTGGTGCTGCACCCAGAGCAGCGCGTGCTCGTCGTCCGCCATGCGTACGAGCGTCGCACGATGCAGCGGGGCGTGCCGCAGGTCGAAAGGCGCCGCGACGCGTTCGCTCAGCAGCGCACGGGCCGCGCCCTCGCGGGATTGGGCTGGCGTGTCGCGCAGGTCGATGCACTCGAAAGGCAACGCCACGGAGGGCTCGACGACCTGCATCACCTGCCCTTGCTGCAGGGCGAGCCGCGTACGCAGCGATTCATGGCGTTGCACGAGCATCTGCAGCGCCTGCACCAGGCGCTGCGCGTCCAGCGGCCCCCGCAGGCGCAGCGACAAGGCCACGTTGTAGGCCACGCTGTGCGGGTCGAACTGCTGCACCAGCCACATCCGGCGTTGCGAAAGCGACGTCGGCAGGGGCACGGCGCGCGAGGCCGCTGGCGGCACCACCCCGTCGGGGCTTGCCTCGGGCAGGCGCTGGCGCACCTGCTGCGCGAGGCGGGCCACGGTCGGCGCGTCGAGCAGCACGTCCCAGGGAAGCTGCACACCCCAGCGGTGCTGGATGCGGGAGGCGACCTGCGTGAGCAACAGGGAGGTGCCACCGAGTTCGATGAAATGGGTGTGGGCACCGAAGCCTTCGCGGCCCAGCACGTCGGCCCAGATGTGCCAGAGCGATTGTTCGATGGCGTCCGCGGGGGCGCCGCCGTCTGCGGCCTCGTCGTGCAGCACGGCCAGCGGCGCCAGCGTGCCGTCGAGCCAGGCCTGCCGGCAGCGGCGGCGCTGGATCTTGCCGCTGGAGGTGCGCGGTAGCGCGCCGCCACGCATCAGCGCCACGGCATGCACGGGCACCTCGTGCGCCTGCGCCACTGCTCGGCGCACGGCGCGCAGGATCGCCAACTGCTCCTCGCCGGATGCAGGCCGCCCGCGCGCTTCCACCAGCACCACCGCCGCGTCGCCGTGCGGCGTGTCGACCGCGATGGCGCAGGCGTAGCCGCCGGTACGCAGTTGCGGATGGGCCTGCTCCGCCGTCCATTCGATGTCCTGCGGGTACAGGTTCTGGCCGTGGACGATGAGCACATCCTTCAGGCGGCCGGTGACGAACAGTTCGCCCCCTGCCACGAAGCCCAGGTCGCCCGTGCGCAGGAAGGGGCCTTCGCCGTCGGCCCGCCGGGCCTGGAAGGTGGCCGCGCTTTCTTCGGGACGGCCCCAGTAGCCCGCGCCCACGGCCGCCGAACGCACCCAGATCTCACCCACCCGGCCGGCCGGACAGGGCGCTGAGGTGGCGGGGTCGACGATGCTCAGCGTCACGCCGTCCATGGGCCGGCCGCAGCCCACGACCGGGCGCACGGCGGTGGGCGGCGCGGACGCCGCAGCGACAACGACCTCGTGCCGCTGCAGCGCCTCGCCGTCGAGCCGCAGCGACGTCGCCGGCACACCGACTGCGCAAGCGGACACGCCGAGCACCGATTCGGCGAGGCCATAGGCCGGCGCGAAGGCGCCCGGACGCAGGCCCGACGCGCCGAAGGCCTGCAGCAGGCGCCCGGCGGTGCTGGCGCGGATCGGCTCCGCGCCGCAGGTGAGGGAGACGAGGCTGTCGAGGCGGCCCGACCATCCCGTGTCGGCGTGCTGGCGCAGGCAGGCGGCATAGGCCGACTCCGGCGCGCCGGTGTGGGTGATGGCGAACGCGTCGACCGCATCCAGCCAGCGCAGGGGGCGGCGCAGGAAGGTCAGCGGCGACATCAACCAGGCCGGCACGCCGCAGGCGAAGGGCAACAGGATGCCCGACACCAGCCCGTAGTCGTGGAAGTGGGGCAGCCAGCTCAGGGTGCGGCTGCCGGCCGTGACACCGAAGGCCGCGCGCAGCATGCCGAGGTTGGCCAGCACCTGGGCGTGGGTGAGGCATACGCCGCGCGGCTCCGTGGTCGAGCCGGAGGTGTACTGCAGATAGGCCAGCGCGCCTGCGTCCACCGCCGGCAGCGGCGCGATGGCGGCGGCACCGGCCAGGGCCTGCGGGGTATGCCACGGCATGCCGCTGGCACCGAAGGCCCCTTGCATCGCGGGCAGGGCCGAGGCGTCGCACAGGCCCAGCGCGGCCGCCGCATCCTGGGCGATGCCCTGCAGCCGCGGCAGCCCGCGCTGCAGGCGCGCCGCGTCGAGCGCCGGCACCGGCACGGCCACCCGGCCGGCCAGCAGGCAGGCCCAGAAGGCGCGCACGAAATCCAGGCCCGGGCGCAAGGCCAGCAGCACGCGGTCGCCGGGCCGCCCGTGCGCCGCCAGGCGCTCTGCGAGCGCGCTGGATTGCCGATGCAGCGCCTGGAAGCTCAGCCGATCGGCGATGGAGAGGTCGTCGGCCACCCAGCTGACGGCCAGCGCGGCACCCCCCTCGGCGCATCGCGCGTGGAACAACTCGACCAGGGTGGCGACGGGACGGGCGGCGGTCGAATCCGGCCGCGGGAGGACGGCGGAAGGTGGCACAGGCAAGAAAACGAACGCATGGGGGCCGGTGCCCCCCTCCCTGTGCGTTCTCGAGAAAGGATGGAGGGCGGATGCGCCGCACATGAAGCGCACGGCGCATGAAATGCCCTCGATAGTAATTCCTAAGTTCTAGTTTCTTTCCGCGCTTGCCGGTTCACGGACGTGAGATATGACACGGACGGCCCGACCAAGTCGAAGGCGAGCGCCCACTGCGTCGTTCAAAGCGGCTTCTCGTTCATCTGCTCGCGCGCCTTCACGTCCACTTCGCGCGCCCGTGTGTCGATGATCGAGGCCTCGTAATGGTCGATGCGCAGCGGGCCGCGGCCATCGGCATTGGCGCGCACCAGTTCCTGCGCTGCCTTGAGGCGGTCGCGCGCCGCGACGTAGTCGAGGATGGCGACGTTGGCTTCGGCGTCGGCCCGGATGGCGCGCAGGGTGTCGCCCTGCTCGTTGTAGAGCGCCGACAGGGTGCGCCACGCGCCGTGGTCGCGCGGGTGGGTCGCCACCCAGTCGCGCAGGGGCGCCGTCATCGGGCCGGGGTTGCGGGTGGCGATGGCGGCCTGGGCGGCGAGCATCATCTCGGCCCGGTCCTTGGCCTTGGCGTTGAGCAGCGCGGCGGCCGCCGGAGCGTTGCGGGCCGCCAGTTCGATCTCCGCCGAGAGCAGCCGCGCCAGCCGCGACGCCGCCGCGTCGCCGCGGGTGCGCACCACCAGCCGTTCGGCCAGGGTGCGGGCGCTGCGCACGTCCCGCAGTTCCGACGCGCCCAGGGCCGCGGCATAGAGCGTGCCGGCCTGCTGGGCCGGCGAACTCTTGCCGAATTCGCTGCTGTCGGCCGCCTCGACCCACTGTCGCAACACGTCCACGCCCGGACGCGTGAGCACGCGGGCGCGGGCGCTGATCATCGCGTGGTCCATCTCCAGCGGCAGCGGGGGCACGGCCTCGGCGCGGAACTGGAAGCGCGCCTGCATCTCGGTGATGCGCTCGCTGGTCAGCGGGTGGCTGCGCAGGTAGGGGTAGGCGCCGTTGTCGTTCAGGCGCGAGGCGTACTGCAGCCGCTCGAACATGCTCGCGGCGCCGCGTGGCGAGAAGCCGGCCTGCGTCATGACGCCGTAGCCGATGCGGTCGGCCTCGCGCTCCATGTCGCGCGAGAAGTCGAGCTGCTTCTGCTGCGCGAAGGCCGAGCCGCCGGTCATCATGGCGGCACCCAGGTCGCCGCCGCTGCGGCTCTTGGAGGCGGCCACCGCGCCGAGGATCATCGCCGCGATGAGCCAGGGCGCCTGGCGGCTCTGCTGGGTCAGCATGCGCGAGATGTGCCGCTGCGTGACGTGCGACAGCTCGTGGCCGAGCACGGCGGCCAGCTCGTCGCGGCTGCCCACGACGGCGATCAGCCCCATGTTCAGGCCCAGGTAGCCGCCGGGCAGCGCGAAGGCGTTGATTGTGCGGTCGTGGCCGAGCATCACGGTCCAGGCGTAGCGCTCGTCGAGCTCGGGCGTGAGCTCGCCGCGGGTGCGCGCCGCGGCCATCAGGCGCTGCCAGATCTCCTGCACGTAGTCGACCATCACCGGGTCGTCGACATAGTCCGGGTCGCGGTACAGCTCGCGGGCGATGCGGTCACCGAGCTGGCGCTCGGCGGTGGCGGTCATCTCGGCGCCGTCGCTCATGCCCGGCAGCACCTGGGCACGTGCCGCGGGCATGGCCAGCAGCTGCGACGCTATCAAAGCAATAGCTGTCGCCGCCCGCCAGACGGGCATTGCAGGCCGATTCGGCTTGAAAACTCGAGAAAGGGAGAAGGGCGGGCAGTGGGTCAAGCAGCGGTCCTTGTCGAACGTCCGGGCCCGTATGATGCGCTCCCGCCCGCTTCGTTCACCCATGCCGACTTCTGCGCTCACCCACTTCGATGCCCAGGGCCAGGCCCACATGGTGGATGTGGCCGCCAAGCCGGCCACCCACCGCGTGGCCGTCGCCACCGGCGCCATCGAGATGCGCGCCGAGACATTGGCGCTGATCGAGTCCGGCGGCGCGAAGAAGGGCGACGTGCTGGGCGTGGCGCGCATCGCCGGCATCCAGGCCGCCAAGAAGACCAGCGACCTCATCCCGCTGTGCCACCCGCTGGCCCTGACCCGCGTGGCCGTGGCCTTCGAGACCGCCGCCGCGCCGGTGCCGCAGGTGCGCTGCACCGCCACCGTCGAGACCGTCGGCCCCACCGGCGTCGAGATGGAGGCGTTGACCGCGGTGCAGGTGGCCCTGCTCACCGTCTACGACATGTGCAAGGCGGCCGACCGCGGCATGACGATCACCGGCGTGCACGTGGTGGAGAAGCACGGCGGCAAGTCGGGCAGCTGGGTGGCCGGCGCCTGAGCGCTGGCCGGCTTCTTCAGTTCGCCGGCAGGCTGCCCACCCAACGCAGGTAGTCCTCCGGATAGGCGGCGCGAAAGCGCGCCAGCTGGGCCTGCACCTCGTCCTCGTCGCCCAGCAGCGAGGCCGCCTGGATGCGCTTGACCACCACGCGGGGCTCCGGCGAGAAGTGCAGCATCTCGCCCGCCAAGCCGTACATGGCCGCCGCGTTGCCGCGCGTGACCGGCGTCAGGGTCAATTCGGCAAATTTCACGGCATCGCCGAAGAACCACGAGCGGCCGCGCAAGCGGTCGAGCGTGTGCTCGCGCCAGGCGGGCAGACGCTCGGCGCGGGGCAGGTAGATCTGGCTCACACGGGTGTAGTCCCAGGCGGCCGCTGCCAACAATGCTATCGAAATCGTAGCTGCCAGCGCAGCCAGGACGGGCGCAAACGCCCGGTTTGACCCGGAATCGGCGGCCGGACGGCCGGGCCAGAGGAAGCCCAGGCAGAGGCCGAACACCAGCTGGAAGGGCGCGTACCAGAGCGGGTACTCGAGCAGGCTGTGCAGCACGATCACGCCCAGCAGGCCCCACACCATGATCCGCGCCGGATCGCGTTCGGCCCAGGGCCGCGCCCGCAGCACCATCCAGGCGAAGCCGCCGCAGATCGCCACGGCGGCAGGGATCCCCAGCGTCACCGCCAGGTGCAGCGGGAGGTTGTGCGCGTTGTCCAGGATTTCGACAAAGCGCTCGCCGGCATACAGGTGGCTGTAGTGCGCGTAGCTCAGCTCCCCCCAGCCCCAACCGCGCCAGGGGTGCTGCGCGATCAACTCGAGCACGTTCTGCCAGAGCACGAGACGGCCGTGGCCCGGCGGGGCGCCCTCGCGCAGGCGCGAGATCATGCCTTCGACGCTGCCGCTGGCGCTGGCGAGGCGGGGGAGGAGCCAGGCGGCCGCAGCGTACAGCGGGAGCAGCGCAAGTAAGCGCCATGGACCCGCCAGCCGCGGCCCACCCTGCTCCGCCGTTCGCCGCTGTCTTGCGCCCAGCCAAGCCGCGGCGCCGACTATGCAGACCAATTGAAGCAGGCCGGTGCGCGAAGTCGACGCGGCCAGGCCGAGCACCAGCCAGGCGGCAGCCGCTGACCACGGCAGCCGCGCGCCGCCCGATGCACGGGCCTGCAGCCAGAGCACCGCCACCAGTCCCATCCCGCACAGGGAGGCGAACTGGTTGCGCTGCCGAAGGTTGCCATAGGCCATGCCCAAGGGCTCCATGGGAACCGCGCCCCACGGCTTCAACCAAGCCGCATGCCCGAAGTACTGTGCCATGCCGATCAGGACGCTCAGGCATGCCGCCCATGCGACGCCGCGGGCGATGGCGAGCGACCGACCGGCAGCCTGCGCATCGTCCGGACCGCTGGAACGGCCGGCGAGCAACCCGCAGCCGACCACGAGCAGCGCCCCCGCGACGCCCGCCCCGCTCTGCCCTGTGCAGGCGAGGGCAGCCAGCAGGACGGCACAGGCGACCCGCAAGCCAGCCGCACGCGTACCCGCTCGCCGATCGACTGTCGCCCAGGCGAGCAGCACGGAGCAGCCCGCGCCCCAGAGCGCCTGCCATGCACTGCCCAACGGTCCTGCCGTCAGCGGGAACAGGAAGGGCGCCGCTACCAGCACGGTCGCCGCGTGGCGGCGGCCGGGCCCTCGCGTCCGGGCCGACCCGGCCGAGCCGCTCAGCGGCCCCCCGCGGCAGTCCGACGAACGGCGCGTGCGCCTGGATCGGCGGCGTTCTCTTTATTCACAAAATTAAACATGATGAAACATTCGTCTGCTGCTAGTTTGCAACTGTGTGCGAGAGCACCATAAAGCAGCATGCAAGACGACGCCGGCAGCCGAAACGCGGTCGGCGTGACGCGCGTCGGCCACGTTGCCGTACGCATAGATCGAGGACGGGATGAAAACACAGACGATGACGGCCGCGACGCGGGTGGGGCTGGACGGCTTCACCCTGATCGAGGCCATGGTGGTGGTCGCGCTGGTCGCCATTCTGGCGGCATTGGCGGCGCCTTCCTTCACGACGCTGATCGCGAATCAGCGGGTGAACTCGTCCGCACAGGAGCTGCAGACGCTGTTCCAGTTCGCACGTGCAGAAGCCGTCTATCAGCGCACCGCCAGCACCGTCACGGCCACCGGCCAGAAATGGGAAGCCAAGGTCGGCACGAAGGTGCTTCGTGAAACGGTGCTGCCCGACGCCGTGACGGTGACGCCGGCCTCCGCCAACGGCGTGAGCTTCGACGTCACCGGGGCCGCGAAGCCGGCCGCCGGCAGCGCGCCGTACCTGGTGTCGGTGTCTGCCGCCAAGGCGTCGAGGCTCCAGTGCGTCAGCGTGACGGGGGCGGGCCTGGTCCGCCAGGCCCGCAAGCTGGCCACCGAGAGCTGTTCCTGATCCCGCTGTGCGACCCCTAGCCATGCGCCCCCATTCCATGTCCCAGTCATCCCGCGTCAGCGGCTTCGGCCTGATCGAAGTGCTTGTGGCCGTCCTCCTCGTCAGCATCGGGCTGCTGGGCGCAGCCGGCATGCACGTGCGCGCCGTCGAATACACCATGGACACCGAACGACGCCAGATGGCAGCCATGGTGGCATCGGAACTGATGGAAACCATGCGCAGCGACACCACCACCGTGCTGCAGGCCACTGGCGCCCCCAAGACCGATCTGGGCGGCTACGCGAAGGCGAAGGACGCCGCCCTACCCACGGTCACCACCGCCGACTGCATGCCGCTCAGCAGCAATCCGGGCAAACGCCTCGGGTGCTGGGGCGCTCGTGCCAAGCGCGTCATCCCCGAACTGCCCGACGCCCTCATCACGAGCACCTTCACGGTTGAAGCTGACGCAGCGACCAATGTGGTCTCGATCACCGTGGCTTGGCCGGTCAAGAAAGGGCAATGCCTGGACGGTAAAGACAATGACTACTGCATCTACACCCTGCGCTCGCGCCTTTGAGGCACGCGCCCGCCGCGCCAGTGGCGTCCAGCAGCGAGGCATCTCCCTGGTGGAGATCATGGTGGCAATGGCCATCGGCCTGGTCATCGTGCTGATCGCTACCACGGTCTACACGCAGGGCGTCTCCAACTTCAGCTTCCGCACGGGCCAGAGCGAGAACCTCGGCAACAGCCGTTATGCGCTGGACACGATCGAAGCCGCGTTCACCAAGGCCGGGTACCGCCGCGATCCGACCCAACAGATGAAGCTCGCCTTCCCGGCCAACGCGACGGCCTACAAGAATGGGTGCCAGTTCGCCGCGGGCGAGGCCATCAAGGTGGTCAGCGTGGGCGTGCTGTGCATCCGGTTCCAGGCGCGCGACAAGGACGAAAAGGACTGCGCCGGCACGGCGGCCGGCATCAACAGCCTGGCGGCCTATGAGGCGCCGCCTGCGCCCGCCATCGGTGCCGGCATGTTCGTCGAGAAGTACTTCGTCGCCACGACCAGCAACGAGAAGTCGCTGGTCTGTCTCTCGGGCAACCAGGACAAGGACACCGAGACAGGCACGCCGGTTGCCGATCGCGTGAGCGGCGTGCTCTTCGAGTACGGCGTCGGCAAGGCGCCCGTCGACGACGACTCGATGGCCGAACGGAAGGTCGAGAACTTCAAGACGACCGTGCCTGCCGCCGACGAGGTGGTCCGCTCGCTGCGCTACAGCCTTCTGTTCTCCAGCACGGCGGCCGGGCTGACCGGCGGCATGGAGTCCACCGTGTGCGACCGGTGGAAGCAGTTGAGCACTGCCACGAACACGGATTGCGATCCTGCCAAGGGTCAGCTCTACCAGGTCGCCAGCGGATCGCTGATGTTGCGGAATCTGATGCCATGAATGCCTCCCGGATGCGCCGCGCGCGCACGACGTCGCCCCGCCGTGCCCAAATGGGCGCCGCCCTCTTTGTCGCCATGATCATGGTGCTATTGCTCCTGGTGATCGCGGTGGCCGGCATGCGCACGGTCACGCTGGAGTCGCGCATCGGCGGCAACATGCTGCAAAGCCACGCCATGCAGGAGGTGGCCGACGGCACACTGCGTGAAGGCGAACGGACGATCCAGGCCTATGGCATCTCGCTGAAGCCATGCGCCAGCGCCGCCAAATCGCCGCTGGACGGGAGCAAGCCCTGCTTCATCTCCGACGCACGCGCGGACACGAACGGCCTGAAGACGGACTTCGCGGTCAGTGCCAGGGCGTCCGGCTTTGATGACCCGCGGGGCTACTGGTACCCGCGTTACATCACCACGCAGTGCCCCAAGGGGGCCAGCGCCACGGCGGCGCTGGAATCGGCCAACACCGGCTGCACCGAGTTCTACGAAGTGAACTCGCAGGCCACCAAGTTGACATCGGACACCTCGCGCCCGGTCTGCGGGCCCGATGCGCTGTGCTTGCGCTCCGCAATCAACCTGTTCATCAAGTAGCCCGCCGAGGAAACGCATGATGGTGAAGACCTCGATCCAAGATCGCCCCACGTTCAGGGCATTCCATGCAGCCGGCCTGCTGACGGCGGCCGTCGTCCTGCTCGCTGGGCAGCACCTCGCCAATGCGCAGGCCACGACCGAGAGCGCGCTCGCGCAGACGCCGCTCTTCGTGAGCCAGGGCTACCCACCGCTGAACATGCTGGTGATGGGCCGCGACCACAAGATGTACTACGAGGCGTACAACGATGCCTCGGACCTGGACGGGGACGGCGTGATCGACGTGGGCTACAAGCCCGACAAGATCGACTACTACGGCTACTTCAACAACAACGCGTGCTACTCGTACAGCGGCGACAAGTTCACACCCGTGGCTGCCGCTACCGGCACGAAGAAAAAGCAGTGCGACGGCACCAAATGGAGCGGCGACTTCCTCAATTACCTCACCACGTCGCGCATGGACGCGATGCGGCGCGTGCTCTACGGAGGCACACGAGCAGAAGACACCGCAACCGGCACCGTGCTGCAGGGCTCATACATCCCGCGCGACGCGCACAGCTGGGGCAAGGCCTACGACCCGACGCGGGACCTGTCGATCTACGACATCCGCAACTACACGCCGCTGGCACAGCCAGTGGCCGGCACACGTCATCTGTTCGCGGTGACGACCACGGCAGAAAGTGACGACGGCGCCATTCCTCGGCTGCGCGTGCTGAACGACTCCAAGTTCCAGATCTGGGAATGGGTGTCGAAGGAACAGCCCGTGGCGCAGGACAAGTGCATCAACAACGACACCAGCTGCGAGCAGGGAGGATCCTCCAACTTCGAGATGCTGCCGTCCAGCTCTTTGCGCAATCTGAGCATTTCGACGTGGAAGGTCAATGACACCACGCCAGGCAGCACCACGGCCATGGACTCGCACTTCACGAAGTACGCCATACCGGCCAACCTCTGCGGCACCGGTGCGCTTAGCGTCATCAATACGCAGGGGCCGAACAACAACCCCTTCGTTCCGGGTGCAAAGAGTTGTACCCAGGACCACTACATCACGAAGATCACTGGAGAGATCCTGATTCCCGCGGCTGGGAGCTACACCTTCGCCGTGGACGGCGACGATGCGGTGGATGCCACCATCGACGGCAACACCTGGGGCTGGTACGACAACCACGGCGGTGACCGCTCGCAAAGCGGGCTGCAAAGCCATTCGAAAGAGATCACTTTCTCCAGCGCGGGATGGAAGACGGTCCAGTTCCGCCATGTCGAGAATGCAGGCGACGATCACTGGGGCCTCGCAGTGAAGAACACGCGGCCCGCAAGCGCGATCGCCAACTACAAGGTGCGTGTCGATGCCTGCACCGGCAGCAACGCAGCGCTGCGCGAGGACACCTGCAAGCCCTACCAGAACGATGCCGGCACCATCGTCTACAAGCCGACGGGCTTGCTGCACGACTTCGGCGAGAACGAGAAGATGTACTTCGGCCTGCTCACCGGCTCTTACCAGAAGAACATCGCCGGCGGCACGCTGCGTCGCAATATCAGCAAATTCACGTCGGAAGTGAATCCCAAGACGGGACAGTTCATCACGCCGGCCGACGGCAAAGGCATCGTGGCCAACATCGATGGCCAGAAGGCGATCGGCTTCAACGGTTCTACCTACAACAATTGCGGCTGGATCACGGACGGCCCGATCAGCGGCAAGTCGGACCCGTCCATTTGCTCCATGTGGGGCAACCCGATGGCGGAGATGATGTTCGAGACGCTGCGCTACTTCGCCGGCGCGACCGCGGCGCATGCGACCTACGACTATGGCAGCGGCTCGAGCAAGGACAAGGACCTGGGCCTTTCCAAGCCGGACTGGAAGCCTCCTTACTCCTCCTCGACGGGCGGCGGCGGCTATCTGCAGTGTGCGCGGCCGGTCATGACGGTGCTGAGCGACATCAACCCGTCCTACGACTCCAAAATCCCTGGCAGCCGCTACAACTCGATCGCGGTCAACGCTGCAGACCTGGGGGCCTTCGACGTCTCGAGTGAGGTCGACGCGATCGGCAACGCCGAAGGCATCCATGGCAAGAAGTTCTTCATCGGCCAGTCGACTTCCGGCAATGCGGATGCGGCGCCCACTGTCAAGACCGTAGACGCGCTGTCGTGGGTGCGGGGCCTGTCACCGCAGGAGCCCAGCAAGGAGGGCACTTACTACGCCGCAGGCGTGTCGCGCTATGCGGCCAACAACTTCCTGTTCGGCAATGCCAAGGGCAAGAACCGCCTGATGACCTACTCCGTGGCCATTGCCTCGCCGCTGCCCGAGATCCGCTTTCCGGTCGGCGACGGGCGCTTTGTCACGATTGCGCCATATGCCAAGTCGGTGACCGGCAGCGGCATCGACAACACGAAATTCGCTCCGACGAACCAGATCGTGGACTATTACGTCGACCGCATCGCCAACACCGGCGTGGCCGACCAGGACGCGACAATCAACGGCGGCCGACCGTATGCCGAGTTCCGCATCAACTACGAGGACGTGGAACAGGGGGCGGACCATGACATGGATGCGATTTCTCGCTACACGGTCGCGCTGCAGGCCGACAACACGGTGAAGATCGACATGGTGTCCGAGTACGCCGCAGGCGGCATCGGCCAGCACCAGGGTTATGTGATCTCGGGCACCACCAAGGATGGCATGTACCTGGATGTGCGAGACAAGGACACAGCCTCGGTCTTCTACGCGCTCAATACGCCGCAGGGCCGCGACCCGGGCTATTGCGTGGGCCGCTCCACCGACTCGGAGTGCATCAACCTGGGCCTCACTTCCAGCCGCGTGTTCACGCCGACCGCGACGAGCACCTCGGGCACCTTCCTCAAGGACCCTCTTTGGTACGCAGCCAAGTACGGCATGCCCGGCCGCGATCCGGCGACGGTGAAGGGCGACCCCGACAACTACTTCCTGGTCACGAACGCCACCACCCTCAAGGCACAGATGACCAAGGCCTTCAACGACATCGTGCAGAACACCAACTCGGTGACGGCGGTGTCGGTCGATGTGCCCGAAGGCACCATCACTGCCGGCGCCGACCTGTATCGCACCCGCTTCGAAGCGGAAGGATGGGTCGGGGACGTGATCCGCGAGCGGCTCACGGACAGCGCCACTGGCCTGAACTACGTGCGCAGGTGGAGTGCGGCCGAGGTGTTGTCCAACCGCACCGCGGCCCGGAAGATCTACTACTCGGCTGCGGGCGTTGGAACGCCCACGCTGCGGGAGTTCACCTGGGCGAACATCAATGGCCAGCCCTCCGACGTGGCCTGGAAGACCGCGCTCAACATCAACCCGGCCACCAACACGTCGGACGGCAAGGCCGAACAGCGCATCGCGTTTCTCCGCGGCGAGAACGATACGCTGCGCGTCCGGAAGAAGCTCACCAGCGGCAAGTCCAACATCCTGGGCGACATCGTGAACTCTTCACCGGTTCGGGTGAGCGGACCGCTCTACCGGGCGAGCGCAGCCGACCGGCTGGAGGGCACCAACAGCAACTACGGCACCTTCGTCAACGACCAGGCCAGCAGACCGGAGATGATCTACGTGGGCGCCAATGACGGCATGCTGCACGCATTCCGCGCCGAAACCGGGGCGGAGGAGTTCGCGTTCGTTCCCACGGCCGTTCGGCCCAACCTGAACCTGCTGACCGCCTCCAACTACGGCGTCAAGGACGGCATCGAACACCGCTACTACGTCGACGGCACGCCGACCGTGTCGGACGTGTTCTTCGGCGGTGCGTGGCACAAGGTGCTGGTGGGCAGCCTGGGCGCCGGCGGCAAGGCGGTGTTCGCGCTGGACATCACCGACCCGACCGCCCCCACGCTCCTTTGGGAGTTCGGCTCCGGCCAAGACAACAACATGGGCAACTCCGTGGCCCAGCCGACCATCGCACGCATGAACGACCCGAGTTCGGGCAAAGGCAAGTGGGTTGCCCTTGTGCCCAGCGGCTATCAGGGGGGCAACAGCCTCGCCGGAAATGGGGGCGCCAGCCTGTTCGTCATCGACATCTCCAACGGCAACGTGCTGCGCCGCCTGGACGTGGATGCCGGCGCGACGGCCGCGGAGTTGGGCACGCTGGGCAACGGCCTCTCGCGCATTTCGGCGGTCGACGGCAATGGCGACGGCAAGGCCGACATGGCGTACGCCGGCGACCTGATGGGGAACGTCTGGCGTTTCGACATGCGCAGCGGCGATGTGAACGCCTGGACGGCGCGGAAGCTCTACACGGCCAAGGACGACGCCGGCGTGCGCCAGCCGATCACGGCGGCGCCCTACGTCATCGGACATCCGCTGGGCCGAGGTGATCTTGTCATGTTCGGGACGGGTCGCCTGCTCACGGCGTCCGACAAGAACAGTACGCAGAAGCAGACCGTCTACGGCATCTGGGACCGTTACTCGGAATTCAATGCGGTGGCGCCCTCGCCGCTGCCAACCACCGACAAGACACGGAGCAATCTGCAAGTGCAGACCTTTTCGGAATTGGTCGCGGGGTCCGGCAACTATGGGATCTCCAAGACGAACATGCAGTGGTACAAGACGACGGCGACAGGCACCACCGATGCAGATGTCGAAAAGTGGGGTTGGTACGTCGATCTGCCTCGTAACGGCGAGAAGATGACTTACGACATGACGCTGTACGGCAAGGGACTGTTCTTCTCGACCATCCGCACGTCGGAAGACCCCTGCTCGGCTGGCCTCAGCGGCACGCTCTACGCGATCGATCCGAACACCGGCGGGCAGACCAACTACGTGGTCTTCGACATGAACGGCGACGGTATCTTCAACGCGTCGGATGCGGTTGGCGGTGCCATGGTCAGCGGGACGCAGACCGGGGCAGGCAAGCAAACCATCCGCGCGGCGCGCGTCTTCGATCCAAGCGCGAACGCGGAAAAGCGTGTCAATTCGGGCATTGAGTTCGGGCGNGGCAAGCAAACCATCCGCGCGGCGCGCGTCTTCGATCCAAGCGCGAACGCGGAAAAGCGTGTCAATTCGGGCATTGAGTTCGGGCGTCAGAGCTGGCGCAGGCAGCCGCCCAACAACTGAGGCCGGGCCATGATCACACCTTGCTGCAACACGCTGTCCGGCGCCCGTGCCCACCGCGCGGCCGCAACCCGGACGTGCACTTCCGGGCGCCGCGCAGCGCTGGGCTTCACGCTCATCGAACTGATGATCGTCGTCGCCGTAGTCGCGATCCTGGCGGCCATCGCCTATCCGTCCTACCAGGAGTACGTGCTGCGGTCGCGGCGCGTGGAGGGCCAGGCGCTCCTGAACGATGCGGCCGCGCGTCAGGAGCGCTGGCGCGCTCAGAATGGCAGCTACATGACGGTGCAGGCGGACATCGCAAAGCTCAGGTTGCCATATGTCGACAAGTCCGAAAACGGCTACTACACGCTCAGTGTCAGCGTGGAGGCCAACGACGGCGGCTACACGCTGAAAGCTCAGCGCGAACCCACCAAGATGGCGGACAAGCGGTGTGGCGACTTTACGTTGGACGCAACAGGCAAGAAGGCGATGGCTTCGGGCACGCCCGGTACGGTCGCGGCTTGCTGGAAGTAGAACCACCCACCATCTTCCCGACGGCTTGGCGTGGGACTGGATCGCCAGGCGAAGCTGCCGGTCAAATGTTCAGCACCCCGGACATCCGCAACCACCGAATGTCCTGGCTGCGAACGAGCCGTGACAGCGCGCTGGCCGAATCGGCGGCCAGCACGCCGATCTCGGCCATGATTTCCTCCGTCTCTGCCGGCTTGGTGTGGGTGATGTAGATCGGGTAGCGGCGCCCGGCGGCGATCTGGCTGAGCTCGGCGGCTAGCGAATCGGGCGCGAGGTGCAGGCTGCGTGCAGCAAGCGCGAGCTCACGGTTGCTGAAAGCCGTCTCGATGACCAGCGCGGCCACGTCCAACGCGTTGATGCGGTCCCAGAAAGGCTTGTTGCGCTCGGTGTCGCCGCTGAAGACCCAGTGCGGGCCGCCGCCCGCCGAGCGGATGGCGAAGCCGCACGCGGGCACGGTGTGGACCGCTGGCAGCACCTCGACGACCTTGGGCACGCGCGTGCCGATGCGCAGTGTTTCGCCGACGGCAAAGTCGTGGAAGCTGACGAAGGGCGCATCCTGGCTGGGGATGTTCGCGAAGTCGGGCCAGATGACGTTGTTGAACACGTGCGCCCGCAAGGCCTCGATGGTGGCGCGCAGCGCATGGACCCGCAGCGGCGCGCTGCGCCGGCTGGCCACCGCGTCGATCATGAGCGGCAGCGCGGCGACGTGGTCGAGGTGCGAATGGGTCAGCACGACGTCGTCGATGGCTGCCATCTCTTCCAGCGTCAGGTCGCCGACGCCCGTCCCGGCGTCGACCAGCAGGTCGTCGTCGACCAGGAAAGACGTGGTGCGGCAGTCCCTGGCGATGGCGCCCGAACAACCCAGCACACGCACCTGCATCGGATCAGTCCTTCCAGAAAGCAATCACTTGCGCTCGAATTGAATCGCGCCGTCCCAGTCGGTGTCGGGCGGCTGCGTGCGGATGGAGGCTAAGCGCTGGGCGTAAACGCGGTAAAGGACTTTTTTCTCGTGGCGGGAGCGCAAGGCGTCGAGAAGCTGTTCCGTGTCGTGCCAACGGCGGGCGCGGTAGGCCTCCAGCACCTCACGCCATTGTGATAGCTCTTCCAGCTGTTCCGGGTCGGCGTTTGCACGCAAACCACAGGGGGTGAAGATGGTGACCTCCTGAAGCTTGCCCTTGACCCGCACGCGATCCACCTCCTGCCAGAGGCAGGCGTCGCACTGCAGGCGTGTCGCTTCGCTGGCCACGATGCCGATGCCGTAGTGCTCGCCCAGGCCCTCCAGGCGCGCAGCGAGGTTGACGGCATCGCCGATGACGGTGTAACTGCGGCGGTGCGTCGAGCCCATGTCGCCCACGCTCATGGTGCCGGTGTTCAGGCCGATGCCGACGCTGAGGGCCGGCAGCCCGCGCAGCCGATGGGCGGCGTTGATGTCGTCCACCGCGGCGCTCATCTCCAGTGCGGCCTGGACGGCCAGGCTGGCGTGCTCGGGCGTGTCCACCGGCGCCCCCCAGAAGGCCATCACGCAATCGCCCATGTACTTGTCGACCGTTCCGCGGTGTTTGCTGATGATGTCGGTGAGGCGGCTGAAGACCTCGTTGAGGAAGGCCTGCAGGTCGGCGGGCGCCATCTGCTCCGACAGGCGGGTGAAGCCGCGCATGTCGCAGAACATCACGGTCAGCTCCTTGCTCTCTGCCCGCATGGTGTAGCGGTTCGGATCCAGGACCATCTCGCTGACCAGCTGGGGCGGCACGTAGGTGCCGAAGAGCCGGGCCAGTCCGCGCCGCGTGCGCGCCTCGATGAAGTAGCCCCAACCCATGTTGAGCGCGAAGGCAGCCACCACCATCAGCATGCATGCCGCCTGCGGCAACACGAGGCCGGCGCGTTGGAAGAGCAGATGGTTGATGCCCAAGGGCGCCAGCACGCACGCCAGGGCGAGGAGCACGGCACGCACCGGGCCGAGCCGGGTCAGGCCGATCGCGAGGACCATGCCGAGCAGGAGGGTCATGGAGAAGTCGTAGCCCGCCGCGTAGTCCGGGACGGCCAGAAAGCGACGGTCGAGCAGGCTCGAGATCACGCTCGCGTGAATCTCCACGCCGGGATAGGTGGCGCTCACGGGCGTGACGCGCAGGTCCTGCAGGCCCGGCGCACTCGCGCCAACCAGCACGATCTTCCCCGCCAGCTCGCCGGCGGCCAGCCGGCCGTTCAGCACGTCCACGGCCGGGATGTAGCGAAAAGACCCGCCCTGCACCCCGCCTGGTCCGCGATAGGGCACGAGCGCGCTGGCCTGCTGGTCGACCGGCACCGCGATCGGGCCGTCGGGTCGGCCCATCACCAAGGCCTCGAGCATCGGGGCCGCGCCGCCAGCTGCGCCCGTCAGCCGAGGGTAGGGCGCAGAGGCGCCTGCAGCCCGGCGGTAGACGGCGAGGGCCAGGGATTCGTAATAGCCAGCCGAAGCCGGCGCGCCGCCCCCGACCGGTTCGTAGCGGGCGATGAGCGGCACCGCGCGGACCACGCCGTCGGCCTGGGGATCGATGAGCACATTGAGAAATCCCGCCGGCGCCACGGCAGCCAGCGCGGGGATGCTGGCACCGTAGCTGTTCCACGCGGTGGCGTAGCGCCGCGTGCCAGGAAAGGCGTCGGGCGGCAGCACCGGGGTCGGCAATCCGCCCTTGGCACGCGGCTGGGGGCTTTGCGTGAAATAGAAGCCCAGCACCACGTTGCGGCCCTCCAGGGAGCGGGCGAACGCCGCGTCATGGTCCAGCGTGACGGCAAGTCGTTCGATCGCCGCCTGGGCCGCCGGGTCCGCTCGGGAGCGCTCGGCCAACAACGCCTGCAGCGCATCCTTGCCCGAACCGCGATCGGCCTCGGCGAACATCACGTCGAAGCCCAGGACCGCCGCCCGCTGCCGGCCCACGAGTTCGTCGGTCAGCCGGGCCAGCCGGTCCCGGCTCCAGGGCCACTGGCCGACCTCCTGCAGGCTGGCATCGTCGATGTCGACGATGACGACCCGAGGGTCCAGGGTACCCGGCATCGTGGCGCGCAGCCGGGCGTCGTAGATGAGCGCGTCGAGGCGGTCGATGAAGGGCAGGCGCGCGATGCCCGCCGAATGCGCCAGCGCCAGCAGCACGGGCAGCAGCGTGATGGCGACACGCAGCCAGTGCCTCCGCAGCGACCGTATCAGCCGCTGCACTGCGGCGTGGGCCCGTCAGCCGTTGACGAACTGCATGCGCGTGCCGCCGAGTTCGAGCACGTCGCCATCCTGCAGCGCGACCGCCTCAGCACCGAGCGGCTCGCCGTTGAGCGTGGTGCCCCCATCGATCGGCGCCACCACATAGCCTTGGAGGCGGCGCGTGACCGCCGCCACGGCCACGCCGGGTTTGCCGATCGTGGTGACGACTTTCTGCAGCGAGACTTCGCGGCCGGCACCACTGCCGCTGAGCACGCGGATGACCGCCGACGCGCCACCCCCCAACGGGACGGGCGCGGTGACGCCAGCGGACAGGGGGACGGGGGCGGACGCAGGCGCGAGGCCTGCAGCCGCAAGGCGCGGGGGAACATCGAAAGTGGCGCCGTTGACTGCCAGATAGCGGATCTTGTATTTGCCGACCTCGATGACGTCGTTGTGCTCGAGCGCCTGCTTGCGGATGGCACGGGCATTGACGTACGTGCCGTTGGTGCTGTTGAGGTCTTCAAGGTAGACATCGGAGCCGATCATGTGCAGCACGGCATGCTCGCCGCTGACGGCGAGATTGTCGATCACGATGTCGTTGTAGGGACGGCGGCCCAGCGTGGTGCGCTCCTTGGCGAGCGACACCTCCTTGAGGACGACCCCATCGATAGCAACCACCAACTTCGGCATGGCCGACTCTCCTGAACGCGATATGTGTTGTCTGCAGATCCCCTGCGCAACCGTCTTCCCGGACTGCTACGAGGAAGCGGCGGCCGATCCTGCCAGCGCCAGCACCACCGAGATGTTGTCCCGACCGCCATTCTCGTTCGCAGCTGCAACCAAAAGTGTTGCTTTTTCAGGAAGACTATTATCTTGTAACAAAACTGTGAAAATCTCCGCGTCGCTCACCATTTCGCTGAGACCGTCGGAGCACAGCAGGAAAAGGTCGCCAGGCTCGGCCACATGCTCGTTGACCTCGAGCTCCACCTGTCGCTCGATGCCGAGCGCACGCGTGACCAGGTTGCGGTGAGGCGACACAGCGGCCTCCTCCGGCGTGATGGCACCCGCGTCGAGCTGCTCCTGCAGCAGCGAGTGATCGCGCGTCAGCAACTCGAACTCGGTGCCGCGCCGCAGGCGGTAGCAGCGCGAGTCGCCGATGTGCCCGACCAGCACGCGGGGCCCCCCGAAGGCCGCAACCACCAGCGTGGTGCCCATGCCGCGCAGCTGCACATTGGCGGCGCTGGCCTCGAAGATTGCGCGATTGGCTTCGTCGGTGCTGTTCTGCATGGCCCGCCGCATGGCCCGGGACGGGGCCGCCGGTCCCGCGTGCGCCAGCCAGCGGCCGAAGCTGGCCTGCACGAGCGCAATGGCCATGCCACTGGCGACCTCGCCGCCGTTGTAGCCACCCATGCCGTCGGCCAGCACGGCCACGCCCAGGCTGGGGTCGAACGCGATCGCGTCCTCGTTGTTGCTCCGGACCCTTCCAGCGTCGGTGAGGGCCGCGAATTCCCAGGGCAGCGGCCGCACCGACGTCATGGCTGGAGCAGGTGCGGTGCTGGGCATGGATGTACGGGCGCCCGCCTCAGGTTGCTGCCGCGACGTGGCGGCGGCTGAGCCACTTGCCGATGGCGATCACCAGCACGGCCCCTGCAGCGGCGGCGGCATGCAGCAGCCACGGGTTGGCGGCCATCACGCCGCGCAGCGACACATCGCTGGCGATGGTCTCTCCGCCGACCCAGCCGATCAGCGCAGCGCCCAGCATGACGATGATCGGGAAACGCTCCATGAGCTTGATCATCAGCGTGCTGCCGAAGATCACCAAGGGGATGCTGATGGCCAGGCCCAGCACCAGCAGCACCATGCTGCCCTGCGCCGCGGCGGCCACGGCGATCACGTTGTCCAGGCTCATCACCAGGTCGGCGATCAGGATGGTGCGCACGGCGGTCATCATGCTGCCGTACTCCTTGCCTTCCCCCTCGTCCTCTTCCTCGTCGCCGAGCAACTGCACGCCGATCCACAGCAGCAGCAGCCCGCCCACGATCTGCAGGTAGGGCAACGCCAGCAGCTTGGCCGCCACCACCGTCAGCACGATGCGCAGCACGACGGCGGCACCGGAACCGAAGAGGATGGCCTTCTTCTGCTGCTCGGGCGGCAGGGAGCGGGCCGCCAGCGCGATCACGACCGCGTTGTCGCCCGAGAGAATGATGTTGATCCAGATGATCTTGACCAGACCGATCCAGAAATCAGCGCTTTGCAGGAATTCCATTGATGACGTCTCCACGATGTTATGTGTGGAAAGGGCGCTCGCAACCTGAATTGCGAGCGCCCTCTCGTTTGTGTGGCACGAAAGCGATCTGCCTGGGCGGCAGGATCAGAGCAGGCCCTTGAGCAGCTTGCCCATCTCGGAGGGGTTGCGGGTGATCGTGAAACCGCACTCTTCCATGATGGCGAGCTTGGCATCGGCCGTGTCGGCACCACCGGAGATCAGCGCGCCGGCATGGCCCATGCGCTTGCCGGGAGGGGCGGTGACGCCGGCGATGAAGCCGACGATCGGCTTCTTCATGTGGTCCTTGCACCAGCGGGCGGCTTCGGCCTCGTCGGGACCGCCGATCTCGCCGATCATGATCACGGCGTCGGTGTCGGGATCGTCGTTGAAGGCCTTCATCACGTCGATGTGCTTCAGGCCGTTGATCGGGTCGCCGCCGATGCCCACGGCCGACGACTGGCCGATGCCCAGCTCGGTGAGCTGCGCCACGGCTTCATAGGTCAGCGTGCCGGAGCGGCTGACCACGCCGACGCGGCCCTTCTTGTGGATGTGGCCCGGCATGATGCCGATCTTGATCTCGTCCGGCGTGATGAGGCCGGGGCAGTTGGGGCCCAGCAGCAGCGTCTTCTTGCCGCCCTTGGCTTCCTTGGCCTTCATCTTGTTGCGCACTTCGAGCATGTCCTTGACCGGGATGCCTTCGGTGATGCAGATGGCCAGGTCCAGGTCGGCCTCGACGGCTTCCCAGATCGCGGCGGCGGCGCCGGCCGGCGGCACGTAGATCACCGACACGGTGGCGCCGGTCTGCGTGGCGGCTTCCTTCACCGAGGCGTAGATCGGGATGTTGAAGATCGACTCACCGGCCTTCTTCGGGTTCACGCCGGCCACGAAGCAGTTCTTGCCGTTCGCGTATTCCTGGCACTTCTCGGTGTGGAACTGTCCGGTCTTGCCCGTGATGCCCTGGGTGATGACCTTGGTGTCCTTGTTGATGTAGATCGACATGGCGAATGTTCCTTACTTGACGGCTGCAACCACTTTTTGGGCCGCTTCGGCCATCGTGTCGGCGCTGATGATCGGCAGGCCGGATTCGGCCAGCATCTTCTTGCCCAGCTCCTCGTTCGTGCCCTTCATGCGCACGACCAGCGGGACCTGCAGGTTCACGGCCTTGCAGGCGGTGATCACGCCGGTGGCGATGGTGTCGCACTTCATGATGCCGCCGAAGATGTTGACCAGGATGGCCTTGACCTTGGGGTTCTTGAGCATGATCTTGAAGGCCTCGGTCACCTTCTCGGGGGTGGCGCCGCCGCCCACGTCGAGAAAGTTCGCCGGCTCGGCGCCGAAGAGCTTGATGGTGTCCATGGTGGCCATGGCCAGGCCTGCGCCGTTCACCAGGCAGCCGATGTTGCCGTCCAGGCTGATGTAGGCCAGGTCGAACTTGCTGGCCTCGATCTCGGCCGGGTCTTCCTCGTCGAGGTCGCGCAGGGCGACGATCTCGGGGTGGCGGAACAGCGCGTTCGAGTCGAAGTTGAACTTGGCGTCCAGCGCGACCAGGTTGCCCTTGGAGTCGCAGTTCAGCGGGTTGATCTCGACCAGCGACGCGTCGGTGTCCATGTAGCACTGGTAGAGCTTGGCAAACAGGTCGACGGCCTGGTCGACCGAGCCACCCGACAGGCCGATCGCCGCGGCAATCTTCTTGCTCTGCTCGGGCGTGATGCCGGTCAGCGGGTCGATGTACTCGGTGACGATCTTCTCGGGCGTGGCGTGGGCCACTTCCTCGATGTCCATGCCGCCTTCGCTCGAGGCGATGAACGCGACCTTCTGCGTGGCGCGGTCGGTGACCAGCGACACGTACAGCTCGTTCTTGATGTCGGCACCGTCCTCGATGTAGAGGCGGCGGACCTTCTGGCCTTCGGGGCCGGTCTGGTGCGTCTTGAGCTGCATGCCCAGGATCTCGCCGGCCAGCTTCTTCACGTCGTCGATGGTCTTGGCAACCTTGACGCCGCCGCCCTTGCCGCGGCCACCCGCGTGGATCTGGGCCTTGACCACCCACACCGGGCCGCCGAGCTTCTGTGCGGCTTCGACCGCCTCTTGGACCGTGAACGCCGGGATGCCGCGGGGCACAGGCACGCCGAACTTGGCAAGAATTTCCTTGCCCTGGTACTCGTGAATCTTCATGAGGAGTCTCTCGGAACGGAGTTGGATGGTGCTGTTGTCCGCGGGCCACGGGCGCCGACTGGCTGGGCAGGCGGGGGCGGCGGAGCAGCCGTCGACTGTATCATGGTGCGTTGCACCACAGGCCCCGGCCGTTCATGTGGTCAATACGTAGTTTCCGCATCAACGGGAACGCCCCGCAGCTCGAGTCAGAGGAGGCAGCTCATGCCCAGGATCTTCATCGATGGCGAAGCCGGCACCACCGGCCTGCAGATCCGCGAGCGCCTCGCCCGCATGCCGCAGGTCGAGCTCGTCAGCATCGCGCCCGAGCTTCGCAAGGACACCTCGGCCAAACGCGACCTGATGGCCGGCGTCGATCTGGTCATCCTGTGCCTGCACGACGACGCCGCGCGTGAGTCCGTCGCTTTGATCGACGGCCTGGGCAGCCGCAAACCCCGCGTCGTCGATGCCTCGACCGCGCACCGCGTGGCGCCCGACTGGGTCTACGGCTTTCCCGAACTGACCCCCGGCCAGGCCGACGCGGTGGCGAAGGCCGAGCGCGTCGCCAACCCCGGCTGCTACGCCACCGGCGCCATCGCGCTGGTGCGCCCGCTGGTCGATGCCGGCCTGCTGCCCGCCGACTTCCCCATCGCATTGCCCTCGGTGAGCGGCTACTCCGGCGGCGGCCGCACCATGATCGAGGCCTACGAGGCCGGCACCGCGCCGCTGTTCGAGACCTATGCGCTGGGGCTGAAGCACAAGCACATCCCCGAGATCATGAAGTACACCGGCCTCACGGCGCGGCCCGTCTTCATTCCCTCGGTGGGCAACTTCAAGCAGGGCATGCTGGTGCAGCTGCCACTGCACCTGGACCAGCTGCCCGGCAAGCCGAAGGCCGGCGACCTGCAGGCGGCCTACGCCGCCCACTACGCGAAGAGCAACACGCCCGAGCAGTTCGTGAAGGTGCTGCCGCCCACCGAGGACGGCAAGCTCGACGCCCTGGCGCTCAACGACACGAACGTGCTGGAGATCCGCGTGTTCCCGAACGAGGACCATCGCCACGCGGTGGCCATTGCGCGGCTCGACAACCTCGGCAAGGGCGCCAGCGGCGCCGCGGTGCAGAACCTGTCGCTGATGCTGGGCCTCTGACGCCATCGTTTGGATAGCGGCCCGCACCCGAAGTGCGGGAGCTGCGGGCCTTTTTCGTCGAGCGCTTCTCCGCGCCCATCGCGGACGATCAGCCGTTCGCCACGGTACGTGCCAGCGCCACCAGGGCGGCCGCCATCAGCAGCGCGCCGGCGGCCTGCAGCAGCCCGCCCAGCCACCGCCCCGAGCGAGCGCCTTGCAGGCGCTCGGCCACGGCGTTCCTGCGGCGGGTGTGCAGGCCGTCGGGCAGATGGGCCGGGCCCGCGAGTTCGGACTCCGTCAGGCGAAGTCCCCAGCAGGCCAGTTGCCAGCCGGCTGCCGCAGCGAGCAGGCAGCCGCCGATGCCCTGGCTGCACAGGGCGCCATAGAGGCCCTGCGCCCAGCCGATCAGCAGGAAGTCCCAGAGGGCCATGGCTGCGGGCTGCTGCACCAGCCGGCTGGACTGGGGTGGCGGTGGCGGCGGCGATCCAGAGGCGGCCACACCGGCGGGTCGGTGGCTGCCCGCCATGGGCGCAGCCGCATGCACGGGCCGTTGCGGCCCTCGAGTGATTTCATTTCTCCCTGCCTGTTCTTCTGCGAAAACGAAGCGAAGCACGGAAATTGTGTTTTGCCCACGACCCAAAGTCAATTTTTACCGACTGACTTTCAGTCGCTCGATCGGAACCATGCGCGCCATGAATCCCGCCGAGGACCGCGACGCATTCAGCCAGAGGCTGCGGCTTTCGCTCGACCGCGCGGGGTGGAAGGTGATCGGCGCGACCGGTCTTGCCCGCGAATTCAACCGTCGCAGCAGCGGCCATCCGGTGACCGCCCATGCCACCCGCAAGTGGCTGCAGGGCGAGGCGATCCCGGCACAGGGCCGGCTGCAGGAACTGGCGCGCTGGCTCCAGGTGCCGCCGCAATGGCTGCGCTTCGGCGACGAGGATTCAGCCGCGGTGGAGCGGCCAGAGCCAGGAGTGTCCGAGGTGTCGGGAGCGTCGGCAGTGTCCGAGTCCTCACCCACGCCCTACGTGCCGGAGCTCGCGGCCAAGCTGGCCACCGACCTGGCGCGGCTCACGCCCGAGCAGTTGCAGGTGGTCGCGACGCTGGTCGGTCTCCTGCTCAGCGAGCCGCCGCGCCCCAAGCAAGGCTAGGGCCGTGAGAGCGGCGCCTCGAGCAGCTCGCGCAGCGTGCGCAGATCGCGTGCGATCCACCGTGCATCCCGCTTGAAGGCCGCATCGTCCATGGCCGGCTGCCGCAGCAACGTGAACTGGAATTCGCACACGCCCTCGCCCAGGCCGATGACGCGAAAGGGCAAATAGATCTCGGCGGCGCCTTCGGGCACCTCGGGCGTCACCCAGTGGTCGAGCACGCCGAAGTCGTTGGCCGGCGCGAAGCGCACGCGGGCGCGGCTGCCCTCGGCAGTCTCGAAGCGCCAGTGCTCGCCCTCGCGCGTGAAGTGGCCGCTGGCGAGGCCGCTGGCCCATTCGGGCATGCGCAGCGGATCGGCGGCCAGCGCCCAGGCGCGCCGCCAGTCGCAGGCCACGCGCTCGACGATCACGCGCGTCAGGGTGGGAACAAGCGCATCAGTCATCGTCGGCTCCGGTTCGCAGGACCTTGGCCACCGTGGCGCCCGCAAAGCCGCGCGCCAGGAGGAAGCGAGCCTGGCGGGCGCGCTCCTTGGCGTCCGACGGCGGCGCGTCGAAGCGGCGCTGCCACAGCGCGCGGGCGCGCTCCAGCTCGGTGGCCTGCAGACTCGACACCGCCTCGGCCACGGCGTCGGGCGCGATGCCCTTGGCCTGCAGCTCCTGCCGCACCCGGGCCGCACCCAGCCGCGGCGCGCGCTGGTGCAGCACCGACTGCACGACCCGCGCCTCGCTGATGAAGTCCTTGGCCGCCAGCTCGTCGAGTGCGCGCGCCAGCGTGCCGGGCTCTTCCTCGTGCCGCGCGAGCTTGCGTTCCAGCTCGGCCCGCGAATGCTCGCGCTGGCTGAGCAGTCGCAGCGCGCGGCCCTTGAGCGAAGGAGCGGAAAAAGCCATTTGCTATGAATTCGACAGCTGCCTGCGCCCACGGGATGGGCGCCGGAGGGCAATTCGGCTCGGAATCATGGACTTGGGACGCCAAAGGCGCGAGGCGTCGTGAAGGGGGCGGAAGAAACACGGGATGTCCCGTGATTTCCTTTTTCCGCGCCCTCTGCGAAACCTCCGCGCCCTCTGCGTTCGGCTGCCCGATCCCGCTTTGTCAGTCCGCCTCGCCCGCCCCCGTGGGCAGCAGCGAAATGCCCAGCGACTCGCGCACCTTGTTCTCGATCTCGACGGCCAGGTCGGGGTTCTCGCGCAGGAACTCGCGGGCGTTGTCGCGGCCCTGGCCGATCTTCTCGCCGCCGTAGGCGTACCAGGCGCCGGACTTCTCGACGATGCGGGCGTTCACGCCCATGTCGATGATCTCGCCCTCGCGGCTGATGCCCTCGCCGAACAGGATGTCGAACTCGGCCGTCTTGAACGGGGGCGAGACCTTGTTCTTCACCACCTTGACCTTGGTCTCGTTGCCGATGGCTTCGTCGCCCTTCTTGATGGTGCCGATGCGGCGGATGTCCAGGCGCACCGAGGCGTAGAACTTCAGCGCGTTGCCGCCGGTGGTGGTTTCGGGGCTGCCGAACATCACGCCGATCTTCATGCGGATCTGGTTGATGAAGATGACCATGCAGTTGGTCTTCTTGATCGTGGCGGTGAGCTTGCGCAGCGCCTGGCTCATCAGGCGGGCCTGCAGGCCGGGCAGCGAATCGCCCATCTCGCCCTCGATTTCGGCCTTGGGCGTGAGCGCGGCGACCGAGTCGACCACGATCAGGTCGACGGCACCGGAGCGCACCAGGCTGTCGACGATCTCCAGCGCCTGCTCACCGGTGTCGGGCTGGCTGATGAGCAGCTCGGGCAGGCTCACACCCAGCTTGCTGGCGTACTGCACGTCGAGCGCGTGCTCGGCGTCGACGAAGGCGCAGGTGCCGCCCTGCTTCTGCATGTTGGCGATCACTTGCAGCGTGAGCGTGGTCTTGCCGGACGATTCCGGGCCGTAGATCTCGACCACGCGGCCGCGCGGCAGGCCGCCGACGCCCAGCGCCACGTCCAGGCCCAGCGAGCCGGTGGAGACGACCTGGATGTCTTCGATGGCCTCGCCTTCGCCCAGGCGCATGATCGTGCCCTTGCCGAACTGCTTTTCGATCTGGGCCAGGGCGGCTTGCAGCGCCTTGGCCTTTTCGCTGTCGGCGCCCGTGTTGCCACCGGCGACCTTTGCTCCCTTGACGACTGCGTCCATCTCGAAACTCCTTGAAAAACAACGGGTTGGGCTTGAATCGCTCCAGCTGCGATTAACGACAGGCTGGATGCATGACCAGTAATGTAGCGGCTCATACTTTTCTTGGAAGCCTCTTTTTAGTCAGTTTGCCTGACTAAAATTCGCCATGGCCGCCCCCCCTGACGACGACGCCTGGCGCCAGACCCACCTGGGCCGCCTGCTGGGCCATGCGATGCGCCGCTTCGACGCCCGCGTGTTCGAACTCATGGCGCACGACGTCGAGGTGCCGCTCGCGCTGTCGAACCTGGCGGCGCGCCAGCAGGTGACGGCAGCGCACATCCACATCACCCGCCACCTGGCGCGCGGCGGCTCGCGCCTGACCGACCTGGCCGAGAGCGCCGGCATGAGCAAGCAGGCCATGGCCGCCCTGGTCGACCAGTGCGCGGCCTGGGGCCTGGTCACCCGCGAGCCCGACCCGCACGATGCACGCGCCCGCCGTGTCGTCTTCACGGCCGATGGCCTGGCTTGGCTGGATGCCTTCCGCCGCTCGGTGGCACAGGCCGAGGCCGAGTTCCGCGCCAGCGTGGGCGAGGAGGTGGCGACGGTGGTGGCGCTGGGGTTGGAGGCGTATGCGGGGTCTTGAAAGCGGGATCGGACAGCCGAACGCAGAGGGCGCAAAGGATTCGCAGAGGCCGCAGAAGGAACAACCAAAAGATTTCTTCTGGCTTTTCTGCGTTCTCTGCGTCATCTTTGCGCTCTCAGCGTCCGGAAGCCCGCCTTCCTAGAATCCCGCACCCTCGGAGACACCTCATGCGCATCCTCATTGCCGAAGACGACCAGGTCCTGGCCGACGCGCTGCTGCGCAGCCTGCGCACCTCGGGCGCCGCGGTGGACCACGTGGCCAACGGCTCGCAGGCCGATGCGGCACTGATGACGAATTCCGAGTTCGACCTGCTGATCCTCGACCTCGGCCTGCCCCAGCTGCACGGGCTGGAGATCCTCAAGCGACTGCGCGCCCGCGGCTCGCAGATGCCGGTGCTGGTGCTGACGGCCGCCGATTCGGTGGAGGAGCGGGTCAAGGGCCTGGACCACGGCGCCGACGACTACATGGCCAAGCCCTTCTCGCTGCAGGAGCTGGAGGCGCGCGTGCGCGCCCTCACGCGCCGCGGCATGGGCGCCACCAGCAACGCGATCAAGCACGGCCCGCTGCTGTACGACCAGGCCGGGCGGGTGGCGACCATCGACGGCAAGATGGTCGAGCTGTCGGCGCGCGAGCTGGGCCTGCTGGAGGTGCTGCTGCAGCGCGCCGGCCGGCTGGTGAGCAAGGACCAGCTGGTCGAGCGCCTGTGCGAATGGGGCGAAGAGGTCAGCCTCAACGCCATCGAGGTCTACATCCACCGGCTGCGCAAGAAGATCGAGAAGGGGCCGATCCGCATCGCCACCGTGCGGGGGCTGGGGTACTGCCTGGAAAAGATTCCGGGGTGAGCGACGCAAGGCGGACCGCCCTCCGCGAAGGGCGTGAAGGTCACGCGAAGGACGCAAAAAAATTCCTGGTTGTCCTTTCGCGACCTTCGCGTAACTTTTGCGTCCTTCGCGTATGGCGGTCCGCATTCGTTGGCCCAATTGCTACAAATTCGATAGCTATCCGCGCTTGCCCCACCTGGCCCGCAGCCCGATTCGACCCATGAAAATCTTCCAGCGCGCCCAGCGTTCGCTGTTCGGGGAAATCCTGGACTGGATGCTCACGCCGCTGCTGCTGCTGGTGCCGGTGAGCATCGGCGTGACCTGGCTGGTGGCGCAGGGCATCGCCAACTCGCCCTACGACCGCGCACTGGAGCACAACGTGCGCACGCTGGCCCGCCTGCTGCAGCGCGAGCCGGCCGGCACGCCCTTCGTGCCGCCGGTGGCGCTGCGCGAACTGCTGCGTGGCGACGACGCCGACCACGTCTACTTCCAGATCCTCGACAGCGCCGGCGACGCCATCGCAGGGGACGGCGACCTGCCCGGCCCGAGCACGGAGGAGCGCCCGGTGCCCGGCGTCGCCTACCTGCGCGATGCCCACATGCGGGGCCAGCCGGTGCGCGTGGCCTACCTGTGGCTCGAGCTCGGCGACCACCCGGCCGATGCGCCGCGCACCCCGGCGGCGGGCCCGGGCGCCGGCGCCGCGTTCGCGCTGCAGCAGGTCGATGGCGACGCCACCGGCGCGCTGGCCGACCTCGCGGGCGCGGCGCCGCGGCCCCGCGGGCTGGTGCTGGTGCAGGTGGCCGAAACGCGCGAGAAGCAATCGGTCCTGGCCACCGAGATCATCAAGGGCGTGCTGCTGCCGCAGTTCGCCATCCTGCCCTTGGCGGTGCTGCTGATCTGGCTCGCGCTGGTGCGCGGCATCAAGCCGCTGTCGGCGGTGGAGGCGCGCATCCGCGAGCGCCGCCCCGACGACCTGAGCCCGCTGGAGGAGTCGGCCGTGCCGCTGGAGGTGGTGCCGCTGGTGTCCTCGGTCAACGAGCTGCTGGGCAAGCTGAACGACTCGATGGCGACGCAGAAGCGCTTCCTGGCCGACGCGGCGCACCAGCTCAAGACGCCGCTGGCCGGGCTGCGCATGCAGGCCGACCTGGCGCAGCGCGACAACGCCGATGCCGAGGAACTGAAGAAGTCGCTCCAGCAGATCGGGCGCGCCAGCATCCGCGCCACCCACACGGTGAACCAGCTGCTGGCGCTGGCGCGGGCCGAGGGCGGCGTCGGCACCCTCACCCGCCAGCCCTGCGACCTGGCGCGGCTGACCATCGAGGTGGTGCGCGAGATGCTGCCGCGGGCGATGGAACGTTCGCTCGACCTGGGCTACGACGGCGCGCAGCCGGGCGCCCGCGGCGTGGAGCTGCAGGGCAACGCCACCTTGCTGCGCGAGCTGATCCGCAACCTGCTGGACAACGCGATCAACTACACGCCCTCGTCGCCCGAACGGCCGGGCGTGATCACCGTCCACGTGCTGGCCGACCCCTTCGGCCACGTGCTGCTGCTGCAGGTGGAAGACTCGGGCCCCGGCATCGCCGAGGCCGACCGCGAGCTGGTCTTCGAGCCCTTCTACCGCGTGCTGGGCAACGAGGCCGACGGGTCCGGCCTGGGCCTGCCGATCGTGCGCGAGATCGCGGGACAGCACCGCGCGCGGGTCGAACTGGAGGATGCGCACCCCGGGCAGCACCCGCCGGGCACGCGCGTCACGGTGCGCTTCGACACCGCGCCGGACTGAGGCTCAGGGCGCCGCGGCGGGCGGCGCGGATGGGGAGGATGGCGCTGCGTCCGCACCGCCGGATGCGGCCGGGGTGGGCGCGGCCGGCGTGCGCCGCACTTCCAGCAGCTCGGGCCGGATCTGCTGGCCCAAACGCTGCGGCTCGCGGTCGGCCGATTCGGTCGACGCGCCGCGCGACCACAGCCAGTAGCCGAGGTTGGCGACGACGAGGGCAGCAAGCAGCAGACGCAGGACCATGGCGGGATTGTGCAGCGCTCGCTTCAGGGCAGCGCCATGCCGCGGGGCCGGACGCTGACCTCGGAGCTGTGGATCGCCTGCACGCCCGCCGGCGTGCGCACGCGCAGTTCGCCGCCCGGGCCGATGCCTTCGCACAGGCCGGCCTGGCCGTCGCTCAGGACCACCTCGCGCCCGCGCAGCGCATCCCGGGTCTCGAAGCGCGGCAGCACCGGCGCGAAACCCTGCGCCGCGAAGCGCAGCACCTCGGCCAGCAGCGGCGGCGCCAGCGACACGAGGGCCTGCTGCGGCGTGGCTTCGGGCTGCCACTGCCGCAGCCAGGCCGGCGGCGTGCGCATGGCCTCGCCTTCGCGCGCGCCGACGTTCAGCCCGATGCCGATCACCACCTGGCGGGTGGTGGCCGCGGCGCCGGGCAGCGAAGCGGTTTCGATCAGGATGCCGGCGAGCTTGCGGTCCGCGACCCACAGGTCGTTGGGCCACTTGAGCTTGACGCCGGCCGTGCCGTCAGGATCGAGCGATTCGGCCACGCTTACGCCCACGGCCAGCGACAGGCCCGACCAGTCCTGCGGCGCCAGCGGCAGCGCCAGCGAGAAGGTCAGCGATGCGGCCGGGTCGGCCGCGGCCTGGGCGCTCTGCCAGTCCCGGCCCAGGCGGCCCCGCCCGGCGGTCTGGCGCTCGGCCACGAGCAGCACGGGCCGGGCGTCGCCCGCACGGGCACGGCGCATCAGCTCGGTGTTGGTCGAATCGATGGACTCGACGGCCTCGACGGCGATCGCGGGCTCGTGCTGCGCCAAAGCGCGGCGCAGCGCATCGACGGCGGCGGGTGTCCAGGCGCTCAATCAGCCGCCCTTGCCTTTCCCGTCCTTCTTTTTCTTCTTCCTCTTGTCCTTGTTCTTCTTGCCGGCCTTCGCGTCCTTGCCGTCCTTGCTCTTCTTCTTTTTGTTCTTCTTCTTGCCCGGCACGTCGTCGTCCTTGGGCGAAAGCAGCGTGCCACGGCAATTGGCCGAGCCGCACCAGCAGGGGAAGTCCGCCAGCAGCTGCGGCGTGTAGGGCTCGTCGATCACGAGGCCGTAGTCGTAGTTGAGCTCCTCGCCGGCCGGGATGTCGCGCAAGGCCTTGATGAAGATGCGGCCGCCCTCTTCGTCGGCCTCGCAGTTCGGGTCGCAGGAATGGTTGATCCAGCGCGCGGCGTTGCCCTTCACGCCGCCATCGATCACGCGCTCGTCATCGATGTGGAAGTAGAAGGTGTGGTTGGGCTGGGCCGGGTCGTGCGGGTGGCGGCGCAGCGCCTCTTCCCAATCGATCACCTCGCCCTTGTATTCGATCAGCCGCTCGCCCTTGGGGATGTCCTGCACGGCGAACACCCCGTTGCCGTGGACCCCCGAGCGCCGCGTCTGGATGCGGCGGCCGCCTGCGGGCGGCGAAGTCGATGGCGAGGAAGGGGATTTGGAGGGCATCGCCGAGTTCTGATAGTTTGAATATGCACACATGCGCGCGTGTACACACGTACGTACGTGCGTGTGCACGCGCGAGAGGCGCAGAGTATAGAGAGCCCCCGGCGCCCTGCCGGCGATGCCCGCCCCACGAGGGGCCGGCCCGCGCAGGCCGGGGCGAACTGTTGAGAGACCCAGATGACGAAGACTTTGGTGATTGCGGAGAAGCCCTCGGTGGCCCAGGACATCGTGCGCGCGCTCACGCCGGTGGCCGGCAAGTTCGACAAGCACGACGAGCATTTCGAGAACGAACAGTACGTGGTGACCAGCGCCGTGGGCCACCTGGTGGAGATCCAGGCCCCCGAGCAATACGACGTCAAGCGCGGCAAGTGGAGCTTCGCGCACCTGCCGGTGATCCCGCCGCACTTCGACCTCAAGCCCGTCGACAAGACCAAGACGCGCCTGAACGCCGTGGTCAAGCAGGCCAAGCGCAAGGACGTGACGCAGCTGGTCAACGCGTGCGACGCGGGCCGCGAGGGGGAGCTGATCTTCCGCCTGATCGAGCAGTACGCCGGCGGCAACAAGCCGCTGGGCAAGCCGGTCAAGCGGCTGTGGCTGCAGTCGATGACGCCACAGGCCATCCGCGACGGCTTCGAGTCGCTGCGCACCGAGCAGCAGATGCAGGGCCTGGCCGACGCCGCGCGCTCGCGCTCCGAGGCCGACTGGCTGGTGGGCATCAACGGCACGCGGGCCATGACGGCCTTCAACTCGCGCGACGGCGGCTTCTTCCTCACCACGGTGGGCCGGGTGCAGACGCCGACGCTGTCGGTGGTGGTGGAGCGCGAGGAGCAGATCCGCAAGTTCGTGAGCCGCGACTACTGGGAAATCCACGGCATCTTCGGCGCCGAGGCCGGCCAGTACCCCGGCAAGTACTTCGACCTGGCCTGGAAAAAGGCCAGTGCGCCGCTGCTGCTGAACTCGCAAGGTGTGGGCGAGCCCGACCCCGAGCAGCGCGCCGACCGCGTGTGGAGCGAGGCCGAGGCGCGCGCCATCGCCGACGCGGCCCGCGGCCAGCCCGCCACGGTGACGGAGGAAAGCAGGCCGACGACGCAGGCCTCGCCGCTGCTGTTCGACCTCACCTCGCTGCAGCGCGAGGCCAACAGCCGCTTCGGCTTCTCGGCCAAGACCACGCTGGCACTGGCCCAGTCGCTCTACGAACGCCACAAGGCGCTGACCTACCCGCGGACCGACTCGCGCGCCCTGCCCGAGGACTACCTGCCGGTGGTCAAGCAGACCATGGGCATGCTGGCCGACAGCGGCATGAAGCACCTGGCGCCCTTCGCGCAGCAGGCCATCGACGGCAACTACGTCAAGCCGAGCAAGCGCATCTTCGACAACGCCAAGGTGTCGGACCACTTCGCGATCATCCCCACCTTGCAGGCGCCCAGCGGCCTGTCGGATGCGGAACAGCGCCTGTACGACTTCGTGGTGCGGCGCTTCCTGTCGGTGTTCTTCCCCAGCGCCGAATTCCAGGTCACGACGCGCATCTCGACGGTGGAACGCGAGTCGAAGAAGTACGCCTTCCGCTCTGACGGCAAAGTGCTGGTCAAGCCGGGCTGGATGGCCATCTACGGCAAGGAGGCCGTGAGCGAGGACGACGAGAAGGACGGCAAGAACCTGGTGCCGGTGAAGCCGGGCGAGCGGGTGAAGGTCGAATCGGTGGAACCCAAGGGCCTGAAGACTCGGCCGCCGGCCCGCTATTCCGAAGCGACGCTGCTGGGCGCCATGGAAGGCGCCGGCAAGACCATCGACGACGACGAACTGCGCGAGGCCATGCAGGAGAAGGGCCTGGGCACGCCGGCCACCCGCGCCGCCATCATCGAAGGCCTGCTCAACGAGAAGTACATGCTGCGCGAGGGCCGCGAACTGATCCCCACCGCCAAGGCCTTCCAGCTCATGACGCTGCTGCGCGGCCTGGGCGTGGAGGAACTGTCCAAGGCCGAACTGACGGGCGAGTGGGAATACAAGCTCGCGCAGATGGAGAAGGGCCAGCTCAGCCGCGACGCCTTCATGCGCGAGATCGCGGCCATGACCGAGCACATCGTCAAGAAGGCCAAGGAGTACGACCGCGACACGGTGCCGGGCGACTACGCGACGCTCGAGGCGCCCTGCCCCAACTGCGGCGGCATCGTGCGCGAGAACTACCGGCGCTACGCCTGCACCGGCAAGTCGGGCAACGGCAGCGACGCCTGCGGTTTCTCCTTCACCAAGTCGCCGGCCGGCCGCACCTTCGAGATCGCGGAAGCCGAGCAGCTCGTGCGCGACAAGCACATCGGTCCGCTGGAGGGCTTCCGCTCCAAGGCCGGCTGGCCCTTCGTGGCCGAGATCCGGCTGGCCTTCAGCGACGAGGACAAGAACTGGAAGCTGGAGTTCGACTTCGGCGACGACGGCAAGGACCCGGCCGAGACCGGCGAGATCGTCGACTTCAGCGGCCAGGAGAGCCTCGGACCCTGCCCCAAGTGCAAGGGGCGCGTGTTCGAGTTCGGCGCCAACTACATCTGCGAGCACTCGGTGCCGACGCCGCAGCAGGCCGTGCCCAGCTGCGACTTCAAGACCGGCAAGGTGATCCTGCAGCAGCCGGTGGAGCCCGAGCAGGTGCGCAAGCTGCTGACCGAGGGCAAGACCGACCTGCTCGACAAGTTCGTCAGCATGCGCACGCGGCGCACCTTCAAGGCTTTCCTGGTGTGGAACGCCGAGGAGGGCAAGGTGACCTTCGAGTTCGAGCCGCGCACCAGCAAATTCCCGCCGCGCAAGACCTTCGCGGCCAAGGCGGCACCCGCCAGGAAGACCGCGGCGGCGAAAAAGGCGCCTGCCGCCAAGAAGACGGCGGCGCCAAAGGCGCCACGCAAGGCCGCGGCCGGCACCGGCCTCACGCCCAGCGCCGAACTCGCGGCCGTGATCGGCACCGAGCCGGTGCTGCGCACCGAGGCGACGAAGAAGCTGTGGGACTACATCAAGGCCCAGGGACTGCAGGACCCGGCGGACAAGCGCAGCATCCGCGCCGACGCCAAGCTGCAGGCCGTGTTCGGCAAGCCCAGCGCGACGATGTTCGAACTGGCCGGCCTGCTGGGCAAGCACCTGGCCAAGTGAAGGCGCCGCGCGGCGCGGCGGGCCCGGTTCAGTGGACGGCGGGCCGGCGCGGCGGCGGCGGGGTGCGGTCCGTCACCTCGATCCAGCACGCGAAGAGCGGATGGCCGTCCACCATCACCGGCGGCGCGGCGCGGTGGGCGCGGAAGCCCTCGCGCCGCAGCAGGCGCTCGATGCCCAGCGGCGAGACGGTGATCATGCGCTGCACCCCGTGCGCGCGCGCCACCGCGATGGCCTCTTCAAGCAGCCCCACCGCCACCGGCGAGGAGAATTGCCCCATCGCGCCCTGGCCCGTGGCCGTGAAGTCGACCGCCGCGAAGCGCGACAGCTCCCACACCAGCGGGTCGCAGGGCGGCGTGGCGCCGCCGAGCAGCTGCGGAAAGACCTCGCTCAGCAGGTAGGGGCTGGTGGTCGGCAGCAGGCGCGCCGTGCCGACGATCTCCTCCTTCGCATCGCGGGCCGCCAGGTACAGCGTGCCGGCATGGTCGAACTGGTCGCGCTCGCGCCCGGGGGGCGTGTCGAGCTCCCAGCCGAGCATCTCGACGAAGACCTTGTAGCGGTATTGCTCGACGCTCTGGAGCAGCTGGGCGCTGAGTTGATGGGGGCGGCCGGAAAGTACTTCCATGTGATTAATCCCGAAGGTTGTATCGGGGCATTTCAGCGCCCGGCCGAGCGCAGCGGAACTATCAGTTCTTGTAGGTCATGCCGTCACGGGTGCGCTGCACGCCGCCCGCCAGGCAGGTCGCTGCCAGTCGATGGCGTCGACGAAACGCGCGAGGGCTTCGAGGCTCTCCTCCATCGGAAGCGGCTCCTGTGCATCCGAAACGAGCAGCACGTTGGTGCGCGGCAGCCCCTGCCGCACGATGCCGCCGCCGGCGGGCGTGCTCTGCCAGGCCCAGTCCCAGCCGATGCTCAGCGCCGGCTCGACCGGGCTGACCCACTCGGTGTAGCCCGACAGCGCCGTGGCACTGCCGCAGCGCGGATCGGCGTGGGCCGGCTCGTCGTCCATGCCGGACATCAGGTGCTGCAGGGGAATGCGCTCGAGCGTGCGTCGAGGCAGGTGCAGATAGCCATCGGAAGAGAAAACAGGCATGAAAGACTCCTTGGGAAGGGGTTCGACACAACCCAGACTGGCGCTCATGCCAGCCTGGAGGGAGCACGGGGACGCACCGACTCCATGGGCGCATCATTCGGCGCGGTCGCGGCAAAACGCACGCGAGGACGCCGCAGGCTCGGCGGGATGCTCCGATCTCCGACAGAACACCGGCCCCGTTTCATGTAAATTGAGCGCTTCAGGGGGCCCTCCGCCGCCGCTGCTGCGGCGCACCATCCGGATCGATTCATGCCCAGCCTTCAGGCCTCGGCCATGTTTTCTTGCGAGTGGGTGCCACGTGCCGCCGTCCACTGACCACCTGCTCAGCATGCTGGACCGCGCCACCAGCGAGCAGGCGGTGTTCGACGCCCTGCGCGCGGAAACACGGCGACTGGGCTTCGAGCACTGCGCCTACGGGCTGCGGCTGGCGGTGCCGGTGTCCAACCCCAAGGTGATCACCCTCAACGACTACCCGACGTCGTGGCAGGCGCGCTACCTCGAGGCGGGCTACCTGCACATCGATCCCAGCGTGCGGCACGGCCGGCAGAGCCAGAGCCCGCTGGTCTGGACGGACGCGATGTTCGCCTCCGCGCGGCAGATGTGGGACGAGGCGCGCGACCACGGCCTGCGTGTGGGCTGGGCGCAATCCAGCCTCGACGGCTTCGGCGTCGGCGGCATGCTGACCCTCTCGCGTTCGCACGAACCCCTGACCGAGCGCGAGTTGCGCGAGAAGGAGAGCGCGATGCGCTGGCTGGTGCAGGCGGCTCACCTGGCGCTGTCGCGGCTCATGAAGCCGCGCTACGCGGTCCAGCCGGAAGCGCCGCTCACGCCCCGGGAGCTCGAGGTCCTCAAGTGGACGGCCGACGGCAAGACGGCGCCCGACATCGGCGACATCCTGGGCATTTCGGTGCCGACGGTGAACTTTCACATCAAGAACGTGGTGCACAAATTGAAAGCTCCCAACAAGACCGCGGCCGTGGTCCAGGCCCTGATGTCGGGCCTGCTCAACTGAGACACCCCCGAGACGCCGGCGCGCCGGTCGGCAGGCACGCCGCCCCGGCGACCGGGTCCTGTCGCATCCGCAGCCCCAAGCTTGCCTCGGGCCCGGGCGTTACGAACCTATCAGTTCTGGGAGCTGCGACCCGGGCGGAATGTCGATTCAATCGAGGCATGGGAATGTCCATGCTCTTGAACAGTGCCGAAATCCGCGTCCACCTGGCGCCTGGAGCCCTGCTCGCCTGCGAGATCCGCCGCACCTGGGGGCGGTCGCGCGTGACGCGCAAGGCCAGCTTCCAGTGCTTTCCCGGCGAGCGGCCGGCCGCCCTGCAGGCCCTGCGGCGCTGGATCGAGGAAGGGCCCGCGCGCCGCAGCCTGGTCTGGATCGTCGGGCCCACCGAAGCCCAGTATTTCGTGCTGCCGTGGTCGCCCGAGTGGGTCGACCCCCGCACGCGCGACGCCTATGCGCGCGCCCGCTACGAGCAGCTCTATGGCCGCCAGGCCGAGGCGGCGTCCTTCTGCTTCGCCGATCCCTCGCCGGACGGCGAGCAGCTGGTGTCCTGCATCTCGGCCACGCTGCATGCCGAGCTGGAAGGATTCGCCGACGCCTGCGGATGCGAACTCGGCGGCATCAAGCCCTCGGTGGCGGCCGTGTGGGAGCGTTTTCGCGAGGTGCTGGAGACCGAGCAAGGCACCCTGTGCATCGTCGAGGGCGACCGCCAGGCCCTGGTACGCCACGACCGCACCCGCATCGAGGACATCGTGGTGCGCCAGCGTGGCTCCCACGAGCCCATCGAGGCCGGGGCATCAGGGATCTACCGCCGCTTCTCCACCACGCCGGAGCGCGTGCCCAGCCTCGGCGCGGCAGAACTGCGGCTGCCGGCGCAGGCGGGCTTCGACAACTCGGGGGACGCGGCCTATGCGGTCGCGCTCTGCGGCGCGCTCTGACGCGCGTCAGAGGTCGAGTTCACGCGACAGCCAGGGCGGCGCCTCATCCAGGTCGCGCAGCAGGTAGTGCCGCACCTGCGGCTCGTGGTCGAACAGCTTGGGACGGTCCGCCGGGTCGATGGACGGCGCGGCCGGCGTGCTGCCGGTGAAGGCCTCGATGCTCGCCATCGATTCCCAGACCGACATGACGACCACCTCGGTCGTGCCGTCGCCGATGTCGCGGAACAGCGCGCTGGCCCGCAGGTTGCCCGGCTGGGCGGCCAGCTCCGGCAGCTTGGTCGCCTCGAGGTGCAGGCGGCACTCCTCGCGCAGGGCGGCGCGGATCCAGAAGGTCCAGGTGCGCAGGATGGGGTCCATCGGAGGGCAGGGGAAGGGCCAGCAACCAGAGGGTGACGACGCTGGCGCAAACGGGGCGTCCGCGCCGGCTCCATCATGCATCGCCGCACGCCGTTGCCAAGCCCCCCGGCACGGGCGTTACGGTCTTGCGCCGCGCCCGGCCGCATCTCCCCCGCCCTGTGGAAGCAACGGCCCGGCCGACCGGGCCGCCCGCGCCGAAACGAAGTATTTCGTAGCACACTCCGTCCCTCGAAAAGGGACTGGACATGGCAAAGAGCATGAATGTCGATGCGCTGAGCGACAGCGCGCTGGCTCGGATGGCGTGGGAAAGACGGCGCGAGGCGCTGCATGGAGACCGCCACGCCCTGCGCGCCGCGCGCGAGCTCGACAAGGAGTTGCGTCGCCGCGACGCGATCTACGCCAGCGGCTTCGGCGCGCTGATGCCGGCACGGGCCGCCCCGCGCGCCTGGTGGCAGTTCTGGCACTGAACGACCGGCCCTGCGGGCGCTACAGGGCCCGCGCGATCACCTCCTTCATGATCTCGCTGGTGCCGCCGTAGATGCGCTGCACCCGGGCATCGGCGTACATGCGCGTGACCATGTACTCGTTCATGAAGCCGTAGCCACCGTGCAGCTGGACCAGCTCGTCGAGCACGCGGCCCTGGGCCTCGGAGCCCCACAGCTTGGCCATCGACGCCGTGGCGGTGTCCAGCGTGCCGGCCACCAGCTGCTCCACGCAGCGGTCGATGAAGGCCCGCCCCACCATGATCTGCGTCGCCACCTCGGCCAGCTTGAAGCGGGTGTTCTGCATGTCGGCGATCGGCTTGCCGAAGGCCTTGCGCTCCCGCACGTAGGCCAGCGTGGCCTCGTAGGCGCCCTCCATGCAGGCCAGGGCACTGAGGCCGATGATGAGCCGCTCGTAGGGCAGGTCGCTCATGAGCTGGAAGAAGCCCTGGCCTTCCTGCCCGCCGAGCAGCCGGTCCTGCGGGACGCGCACGCCGTCGAAGAACAGCTCCGAGGTGTCCTGCGCCTTCATGCCCATCTTGTCGAGCACGCGGCCGACCTTGAAACCTTCGCAGCCCTCGGTCTCGACGATCAGGATCGAGGTCCCGCGTGCGCCCTGCGCCGGGTCGGTCTTGCACACCACCAGGATCACGCCCGCCAGGTAGCCGTTGGTGATGAAGGTCTTGCTGCCGTCGATGACGTAGGCATCGCCATCGCGCACGGCGCGCGTGCGGATGCCCTGCAGGTCGGACCCCGCACCGGGCTCGGTCATGGCGATGGCGCCCACCAGCTCGCCGCGCGCCATGGCCGGCAGGTACCTCTGCTTCTGCGCCTCGGTGCCGTGGTTGAGGACGTAGTGCGCCACGATGGAATGCACGGAGTTGCTCATGCCCGTGAGCCCGCGGCGCGCCATCTCCTCGTGGATCACGGCCTCGTGGCGGAAGTCGCCGCCTGCGCCGCCATAGGCTTCGGGGATGTCGGTGCACAAGAGGCCCAGTTCGCCGGCGCGCCGCCAGATCGGATGGCCCACGTGGCCGCGGCGCCGTGCGTCCTCGTCCTGCGGGGCCATCTCGGCGTCGATGAAGCGCGCCGCCGTGTCGCGCAGGCTGTCGAGCTCCTCGTTGGTCCAGGAACGCTTGAACTGCAATGGCATGAAGGTCCTCGTGAGGTCAGGGTTGCGCGCCCCAGGCGGCCAGCGCCTGGTCCAGCGCCAGGGCGTGCGGCGGCACCGGCTCGGCCGGGACGGTGTGCGAGAAGCGCGGCGCCGGCGCGGGCTGCATCACGCCGCCGGCCTCGACGAAGGTGCGCCGCGCGCGGTTGTGCGCGTGCGCCGGCGCCTCGTCCCAATCGAGCACCGGGGCGAAGCAGGCGTCGCTGCCTTCCAGCAGCGCGCACCACTCGTCGCGCGTGCGGGTGCGGAAGATGTCGGCCAGCCGCAGCTTGAGCAACGGCCAGCGGGCCGGATCCATCTGGCCGTCGAAGAGCGGGTCCTCGATGCCGCAGCGCTGGCGCAGCTCGGCGTAGAACTGCGGCTCGATGGCGCCGACGGCCACGTACTTGCCGTCGGCGCACGCGTAGGTGTCGTAGAAGTGGGCGCCGCCGTCCAGCAGGTTCTCGCCGCGCTGGTTGCTCCACTGCCCTTGCGCCTTGAAGCCGTACATGAAGGCCGAGAGCAGCGCGCTGCCGTCGGTCATGGCGGCGTCGACCACCTGGCCCCGGCCGCTGCGCTGCGCCGCATGCAGCGCGGCCAGCAGGCCCACGGCCAGCAGCATGCCGCCGCCGCCGAAGTCGCCCACGTAATTGAGCGGCGGCACCGGCGCCTCGCCAGCGCGGCCGATGGCATGCAGCGCACCGCTGATCGCGATGTAGTTGATGTCGTGGCCGGCGGCCTGGGCCAGCGGGCCGTGCTGCCCCCAGCCCGTCATGCGGCCGTAGACCAGGCGCGGGTTGCGGGCCAGGCAGTCCTCGGGCCCGAGCCCGAGGCGCTCCATCACGCCAGGGCGGAAGCCCTCGACGAGCAGATCGGCGCGCGCCACCAGCGCCATCGCCGCCGCGGCCCCCTCGGGCGCGCGCAGGTCGACGCCCACCTGGGCACGGCTGCGCGTGGTGACGTCGCGCGGCTCGACCGGTGCGCCAGGCCGCGCGATGCGCAGCACCTCGGCGCCCAGGTCGGCCAGCACCATCGCACAGAAGGGGCCGGGGCCGAGCCCGGCGAACTCGATCACGCGAATGCCTTCGAGCGGACCTGCCATGTCGTGACTCCGGCGAGGCCTTCAGGCCGTGGGCAGCACGTGGTGACGGAACTGCTCGCGCAGCTTCGTCTTGAGCAGCTTGCCGGTGGCCGTGTGCGGCAACTCGCTGACGAAGACCACGTCGTCGGGCAGCCACCATTTGGCAACGCGCGCGGCGAGGAAGTCGAGGATCGACGCGCGGTCCACCACGTGGCCGGCGCGCGGCACGACGATCAGCAGCGGCCGCTCCTGCCACTTCGGATGCGCCACGCCGATGATCGCCGCCTCGGCCACGGCGGGGTGGCCCATGGCGGCGTTCTCGACATCGATGGACGAGATCCACTCGCCGCCTGACTTGATCACGTCCTTCGCGCGGTCGACCAGCTGCAGATAGCCGTCGGGGTCGATGGTGGCGACATCGCCGGTGCTGAAGAACCCGTCCTCGTCGATCGGCGAGCCACCCTCGCCCTTGAAATAACCGCTGGCGATCCACGGGCCGCGCACGCGCAGGTGGCCGCGCGACACGCCGTCCCAGCGCTGCACCTCGCCCGCGTCGTCGACGAGCTTCAGGTCCACGCCCCACACGCCGCGGCCCTGCTTGAGCTTGACCTGGGTGAGCGCCTCCTCGTCCAGGCCCGCGTGCCGCGGCAGCAGCTTGCTGACGACGCCGATGGGGCTGGTTTCGGTCATGCCCCATCCCTGCACCACCTCGGCGCCGAACTGCTGCTCGAAGCGCTCGAGCATGGCACGCGACACCGCCGCGCCACCGATGCCCACGCGCTTGAGCCCGAGCGCCTTCGGGTCGAGCTCGGGATGGGCGTCGAGGTACTGGAAGAGCATCAGCCACACGGTGGGCACGCCCTGCGAGAAAGTGACCTTCTCCTGCGCCATGAGCTCGTGGACGCTCTTGCCGTCGAGGTGCGGGCCGGGCAGCACGAGGCGCGTGCCGACCATCGCGGCCGCATAGGGCGTGCCCCAGGCGTTGGCATGGAACATCGGCACGATGAGCATCACCGTCTCCGCCGAGTTCAGGCCGAAGGTGTCCGGCGCCAGCTCCATCAGGCTGTGCAGCACGGTGGAGCGGTGCGAATACAGCACGCCCTTGGGGTTGCCGGTGGTGCCCGAGGTGTAGCACAGAGATGACGCGAGCCGCTCGTCGAACTCCGGCCAGGTGAATTCGTCCGGCTGCGCGTCGAGCAGTTCGTCCCAGCACAGCAGCTGCGGCACGTCGATGGCCGGCATGTGCTCGCGCGAGCTCATCGCGACGTAGCTGCGGACGGTCTTGAGCTTCGGCGCCAGCTTCTCGACCAGCGGCGCGAAGGTGATGTCGAAGAACAGGACCTGGTCCTCGGCATGGTTGACGATGTACTCGATCTGCTCCGCGAAGAGCCGCGGGTTGACGGTATGCAGCACCGAGCCCGCACCCGACACGCCGAAGTACATCGACAGGTGGCGATGACTGTTCCAGGCCAGCGTGCCGACGCGCTCGCCCTCGCCCACGCCGAGCTGCTTCAGGGCATGGGCGATGCGGCAGGCATCGCGCCGGATGCCGGCCCAGGTGGTGCGATGGGTGCCGCCTTCGGGCAGGCGCGAGACGATGTCGACGTCGGGATGGAAGCGCGCCGCATGCTCGATGAGCGACGAGATGAGCAGCGGGCGGTCCTGCATGAGGCCGTACAGGGGCATGGCGTGTCTCCTTCTGTCCCGTTGTTCTTCTGCCTCGCCAGATGCGGCGGCGAGGTGCCGGCGCGTCAGAGTCTTTCGACGATGGTGACGTTGGCCATCCCACCGCCTTCGCACATGGTCTGCAGGCCGTAGCGGCCGCCGCGGTCGTGCAGCGCATGGACCAGGGTGGTCATCAGCTTGGTGCCCGAGGCGCCGAGCGGATGGCCCAATGCGATGGCGCCGCCGTTGACGTTGAGCCGTGCCGGGTCGGCACCGGTGACCTGCAGCCAGGCCAGCGGCACGGGCGCGAAGGCCTCGTTGACTTCGAAGAGGTCGATGTCGTCGACCCTGAGGCCGGCCTTCTTCAGCGCGAGCTGCGTGGCGGGAATGGGCGCCTCGAGCATGATCACCGGGTCGTGCCCGATCATGGTCATGTGGTGGATGCGCGCCAGCGGCTTCACGCCCAGCGCCTTCAGCCCGCGCTCGTTGACCACCATCACGCCGGTGGCGCCGTCGGCGATCTGGCTGGCGGTGGCCGCGGTGCAGCGGCCGCCCTCCTGGATGAGCTTGACGCCGGCGATGGCTTCGAGCGTGGCGTTGAAGCGGATGCCTTCGTCCACCGTGTGCGGCTGTCCCTCGCCCTCGGCACCGCCATCGGCGCTGCGAACGGCCACCGGCACGATCTCCTTGGCGAAGCGGCCCTCCTTCGTGGCCGCCGCAGCGCGCAGGTGGCTCTGCAGCGCATAGGCGTCGAGCTGGTCCTTCGAGAGCTCGTACTTCTTCGCCATCATCTCGGCGCCCATGAACTGGCTGAACTCGATGCCGGGGTAGCGCTTCTGCATCGCCGGGCTCATGTAGTAACCCATGCCGGCCTGGCGCGGCATTTCGCTGGTGCTGAACATGGGCACGCGGGTCATGCTCTCGACGCCGGCGGCGATGACCACGTCCATGCTGCCGCTCATCACGGCCTGCGCCGCGAAGTGCAGCGCCTGCTGCGAGGAGCCGCACTGCCGGTCGATCGAGGTGCCGGGCACCGACTCGGGCAGCGAGGAGGTCAGCACCGCGTTGCGCGCGACGTTGATGCCCTGCTCGGCCGTCTGGCTGACGCAGCCCATGATCACGTCCTCGACCAGCGCTGGGTCGGCGTCGGCGCGTCGCACCAGTTCGTCGATGACCTGCGCCGCGAGGTCGACCGGATGCCAGCCCGAGAGCCTGCCCTTGCGTTTGCCGGCCGCGGTGCGGGTGGCGGCGACGATGAATGCTTCTGCCATGGTGTGTGTCTCCTGTGCGCGGGCCTTGCCCGATTGTGGGCCGGGGCTTCGAGTGGGCCGGTCGTCGGAACGGACGATTTTGGTGGCTTGGCTTGGCTTGGCTTGGCTTGGCCTGGTCCGGGGTGTTCGGGCGCCGTGGGCCTGAACCCGGCCGGCGGCGCCGGTGTGCGTTCTCCGGCTCAGGCTCGCGCTGACCGTCGCGCGGCACGACGGATGTGCTCGCCTGGAATCGACGCGCTTTCGGCACTGCACGGCGCCGCGAATGGCGCCTGCGCCCGCACACCGGCACCACCGGCCTGGACGGTGGGGGTGATCGGCCGGCATGACGCGGGCGCTCTAGGTTTTTACTCCTCTCCCCGCTGGGGAGAGGTTGGGTGAGGGGCACCCCGGCGCCGGATAAGGCGCGCCCTCTCAGTCGCTGCAGCCCCCACCCCGACCCTCCCCCAGAGGGGGAGGGAGGAAGTCAAAGCACAGCGCAGCGCCTCAGGGCGGTGGTCGTGGGCCTGCGGGCGCAGGCGCCATTCGCGGCGCCGTGCAGTGCCGCAAGCACGTCGATGGACAGCGAGCACACAGGCAGCACAACAAGCCGGTCAGCGCGAGCCTGAGCCGGAGAACGCAGGCCCGCGGCCGCCGCCAGCGCCCCAGGCCGTCGTGCCGGCCGATCCACAGCAACGACGGAACAGGCCCCCTTCAAGAGGCCCAAAAAAGCCAGCAGCAAAGAAAGTAACGAACGTGACGATTTAGGCAGCATCGCAAGCACAGCAAGCGCCGCAGCCCGATTGCACTTCGACCCGACCGGGCCGAAAAACCTCAACGCGGCGCCATCCGTATCGCCCCATCCAGCCGCACGCTCTCGCCGTTGAAGTAACCCAGCCGGATCATCGTCTCCGCCAGCTCGGCGTACTCGTCCGGCTGCCCCAGCCGCTTGGGGAAGGGCACCGACGCCGCCAGCGCCGCCTTCACGTTCTCGGGCGCACCCTGCAGCAGCGGCGTGTCGAAGATGCCCGGCAGGATGGTGTTGATGCGGATGCCCTCGGCCATCAGGTCGCGCGCGATCGGCAGCGTCATGCCCACCACGCCCGCCTTCGACGCCGAATACGCCGCCTGCCCCATCTGCCCGTCCTGCGCCGCCACCGAGGCGGTGCACACGATCGCGCCGCGCTCGTTCGAATGGAACGCGTCGTCCAGCGGAGCGAGCGTCAGCATGCCGGCCGCCGACCGTGCGATGCAGCGAAACGTCCCCACCAGGTTGATCTGGATGATGCGGTCGAAATTCGCCAGCGGAAAGTGCCGGATCTCGCCGGTCGCCTTGTCGCGGCTGGCCGTCTTCACCGCGTTGCCCGTGCCCGCGCAGTTGACCAGCACCCGCTCCTGCCCGTGCGCCGCCCGGGCCCGCGCGAAACCCGCCTCCACCTGCGCGTCGGAGGTCACGTCCACCGGGCAGAACACGCCGCCGATCTCGCGCGCCAGCGCCTCGCCGGCCGCCTCGTTGAGGTCGAACAGCGCCACCTTCACGCCATGGCGCGCCAGCCGCCGCGCCGTCGCCGCGCCCAGGCCGGACGCACCGCCGGTCACGACGGCGGCAATGGAAGCATCGAGTTGCATGCGAGAGCTCCTGTGATGTGAGCGGCAGAACGTCCGGGCGACTCTAGGCATCGCCCCGGCTTGTCGCCATCGTCCAAAGCGACGAAAGTGCCGGCCTGCCTGCCCCGGCGTCCGGCGCGCGACTGCGCCGCTGCCGCCGGGCCTGCACAGTGCGCCTTCTGCATGACCTCGCCCACCGTCGACCTCCCGCCGCGCCGCGCCGCCGTGCTGCCTGCCAAGCTCGCCCCGCCCGGCGCCGAGCCCGCGCAGGTGCCGCGCGACGCCATCGCCCGCCAGCTCGACGCCGCGGCCCACGCCCGCCTGCTGCTGGTGCGGGCGCCGGCCGGCTTCGGCAAGACCACCGCCATGCGGCAGATGCACGCGCGCTGCGCGCAGGCCGGTCGCGCGACGGCGTGGCTCACGCTCGACGCCGCCGACAACGACGTGCCGCGCTTCCTCCACTGCCTGGCCGCAGCGGTGCACGCTCTCGATGCCGGCGGCCCGGCCGGCCCGGGGACGGGCGTCGACGCCATCGAGGCCCTGGCGCGCGAGGACCGGCCCTTCACCCTCTTCCTCGACGACTTCGAGATGCTGCAGAGCCCCGCCGTGCTGGGGCTGGTGCGCCAGCTCGTCGAACAGCTGCCGGCCCGCGCGCAACTCGTGGTCGGCTCGCGCAGCCTGCCCGAACTGGGCCTGGGCCGCCTGCGGGCACGGGGCCAGCTGGTCGAGATCGACGCGAGCCAGCTGCGCTTCTCCGACGCCGAGGCCGAAGGCTTCTTCCGCCTGCGTGGCATCGCCCTGCCGCGCGAACCGCTGGCCCAGCTGATGCGCAAGACCGAGGGCTGGATCGGCGCGCTGTGGCTGGTCGCGCTGGCCCTGGAACGGCATGGGCCCGAGAGCGACTTCGTGCAACGCTTCTCGGGCTCCGACCGGGCGGTGGCCGACTACCTGGCCGAGGACGTGCTGGACCACCAGCCGCCCGAGGTGCGCGACTTCCTGCTGCGCACCAGCATCCTGCGCACGCTCGATGCCGACGTGTGCCAGGCGCTGGTGCCGCGCACGGACTGCGCGCGGATGCTGCGCCGGCTCGAGGCGGAGCACCTGTTCCTCACGCCCCTGGACGCCGAGGGCCAGGGCTACCGCTACCACAGCCTGTTCGCCGACTTCCTGCGCAGCCAGCTGGCGCGCGAGCAGCCCGACGCGCTGGCGCGGCTGCACCTGGCCGCCTCGGGCTGGTACGAGGCGGCGGGCCGTCCCGTGCCCGCCATCGACCATGCCATCGAAGGCGGCGACCACCCGCACGCGCTGCAGCTGCTGGCGCGCCACGCGGAGTCCTTCCTGGAGGACGGCCGCATGCGGCTGCTCACGCGCTGGTTCGGCAGCCTGCCGGCGGACCGGCTCGCGACGCAGCCGCTGCTGCAGGTGGTCGCCGTCTGGGCCGAGTGCTTCACCCACGGCCCGTGGCGCGCACTGCAGCGGCTCGAGGCCAGCGGCTGCATCGGCAGCGCCGACCCAGTCGTGCAGGCGCACGTGAACGCGCTGCAGCCGCTGCTCGAAGCCATGATGGACCGCGCCGAGAGCGCCTGCGCCATGGGCCGCGACAGCCTGGCGCGCCTGCCGAGCGAGCGCGCCTTCGCCGACAGCGCGCTGGCCAATGCCATGGCGCACATCGTCTCGGTCATGGGCGAGCCGCACGAGGCGCACCGGCTGCTCGACGCGGCGCGCCGCACCCAGGCCGGCAGCATCTTCAACCGCATGTACACCGAGTCGCTCGAAGGCATGCTGGACCTGTCCGAGGGGCGGCTGCGCCATGCCGCGGCGCGCTTTCGCATGGCGGTGAGCGCCACGCCGCGCGCCGCCAGCTATCTGCCCACGCACGGCAACGCGTGGGCCGGCGTGCTGCATGCCGGCGTGGTCTACGAGCAGAACGACCTCGATGCCGCCGGCCAGCTGCTCAACGTCTACCTCCCGCTGGCGCGCGACGTGGGCCTGCCCGACCACGTGATCGCCAGCCACTGCATGCGCAGCCGCATCGCCTGGCTGCGCGGCGACGTCGATGCCGCGTCATGGCTGTTGACCGAACTCGAATACCTCGGCCACGACCGCCAGCTGCCGCGGGTGGTGTGCAGCGCGCGGCTGGAGATGGCGCGCCTGCTGGTGCTGCAGGGCCACGGCCGTGCCGCGCAGGAGACGCTGGCGCGCGCCGACGACCCTGCCGTGTGGGCACGCGTGCAACGCCTGCGCCTGCCGGCCCACGAGGTCGACGACCTCGCGATCGGGCGCTGGCGCTGGGCCCTGCATTTCGGCGATGCGACCGCCACCATCGACGCGCTGGACGCCGCCGCCCACGCCGCCGAGGCCGCGGCGCGCCGGCATCGCGCGCTGAAGCTGCGCACCCTCCTGGCCCTCGCGCAATGGCGTGCGGGCCGGCCGGCGCCTGCTGCCGACACCCTGGCCGCGGTGTTGCGCACGACGGCGCAGGAGGGCTTCATGCGCCTGCTGCTGGACGAAGGGCCGCTGCTGGCGCCGCTGCTTCGCCTGTTGCAGGGCGACCGCCGGCGGGTGGACGAGGCCGGCCCGCTCTTTGCGGACCACCTCGCGCAGTTGCTGGCGCAGATCGGCGAGACGGCCGCGGACGTCGAGGCCGAGGATGCGCCGCCGACCGGCAGCGCCGCCGCAGTCGGCGGCCTGCCGACCGAAGCCCTCACGCGCAAGGAGCTGCGCGTGCTGCAGCTGCTGGCCGAGGGCTACTCCAACTCGGCGATGGCCGAGAAGCTCTTCGTGTCGGACAGCACGGTGCGCACCCACCTGCGCAACATCAACCTCAAGCTCGGCGCCCGCAGCCGCACTCAGGCGGTGGCACTGGCACGTCGGCTGGGGTTGATGCGTTCCGGCCTATAGTGGCGCGATGAACCCTGTTCGTCCTTCGCTCACCTGGCAGCGCCTGGCTGCCGCGCTGGCCGCGGGTGCGGCCGTCCTGCTGGCCACGGGCTGCGCCAGTGGCGGCGCCACCTCCGGCGGCACGTCGGCCGGCACCGGCGGCAGCAGCGTCGAAGTCTTCGGCGTGATCGACGCCGGCGTCAGCCGCAGCAGCAGCAAGTCCGACCGGCGCTGAGGCCGCGCGGCCTCAGCGCCGCAGCAGTGCCTGGCGCAGCATGCGCGCGGCCCGGTCGCGGATGCGGCCCGGCATGTTGCGATGCGCGCGCCGCGGCTGCACCCTGGCGGTGGCGCAGGCCCACAGGAAGTCGTGCAGGATCGGCGTGTCGTTGATGGTCTCGGTGCTGCCGTACTTGTGGAACTCCGGGTGCCACTGGGTGGCGGCGATGTAGCCGCGCCCGCCCCGGTCGGCCTGGCGGCGGATCGCCTCGGGCACGCGGTCGGGCAGGCTCCAGGCCTCGACCTCGAAGCCGGGCGCCAGGCCCTTGATGCCCTGGTGGTGGATGCTGTTGACCCGCGCCGTCTGCACCTCAGGGTACAGCTTGGCCAGGCGCGTGCCGGGCACGATCTCGATCTGGTGGAAGTTCTGGTCGTAGGTGACCGGGTCGCGGTGCTTCAGTGTCTCGGGGTGGCCGTGCTGCTCCTCGATGTCCTGGTAGAGCGTGCCGCCGAAGGCCACGTTGATGAGCTGCAGGCCGCGGCACACGCCGAAGATCGGCTTGCCGGCCTGCTCGAAGGCCTCGACCAGCGCCAGGTCGTACAGGTCGCGGATGCGGTCGCCGATCCAGGCGTCCTTGAGCGGCTCCTCGCCGTAGCTGCCGGGCCAGACGTCGGCGCCGCCGTGCATGACCACGCCGTCGAGCCATTCGGCGTAGTGGCTCAGCGTGGTGTCGCCGCGCGCGGTGTCGCCGGTCGGGCAGGGCACCATGACCACCATCGCGCCGGCCGACATCAGCCAGTGCGCGATCGACTGCTCGACGTACTGCAGCGTCTTGTTGGTGAACAGGGAGCGCGCCGGGTCGGCGTGCGAGAAGCAGGCGGAAAGGCCGATCTTGAGGCGTGCTGCGACAGGCTGCGACATGGGAGTGAGGTCGGGCGCGGAAGGCAAAGTTCATTCTGCGCTGCAGTGCCGCAGCGGCCTGTCGGCCAAGCCCCCGACGTGTGGAATGCGCCACAGCCGATCCGGCGGACCGCTCACGGCGGGCCCGTTTCGGCAAGGACCGTGCCAGGCGGTTACAATCCTGGGTCTTTCGTTCGCACGCCGCCCGAGCCACGCCGGGTCCGGCGCACGCACCGCCGATGCATCGGTGCGTCCACCGCCCCCTTCCTCTCAGCGTGCGGCGAAAGCTGCCCCAGGCGCCGCATCGCGGTTCGCGCCGCGCCACCGGGCACCGATCGACATTCACCGGGTGGGCCGCAGCATGCGGGCCACCCCGGCGACCGGCCACCGTGAGGTCGGGCGCCAACCGTTTTTGAAGGACACACATGGCCAAGGAAGAACTCATCGAGATGCAGGGCGCGGTCACCGAAGTGCTGCCCGACTCCCGCTACCGCGTGACGCTGGAGAACGGCCACGAGGTCATCGCCTACAGCGGCGGCAAGGTGCGCAAGAACCATATCCGCATCATCCTGGGCGACAAGGTCTCGCTCGAGATGTCGCCCTACGACCTGACCAAGGGCCGCATCACCTTCCGCCACCTCGAGCGCCGCGGCCCGCCGCCGACCGGCTCGCGCTGAGCACGCGCCACCGCCACGCACCACGCAGAAGGGCCTCCTCGGAGGCCCTTTTTCTTTGCCTGCGCGCCCCGCTCAGGCCGCCTGCAGCTGCTGCGCCGCCGTCCGCTGCGCCGAACGCCCGGCTGCCTGCGCGGCGATCGCATCGCCGAGGAAGGCCGCGTCGCGCGCGATGCCCGAGAAACGCCCCGAGCCCCAGGTGTGCAGCCAGGGCAGGCCGAGGAAGTACAGGCCCGGCTCGCGCGTCACGCCGCGCAGGTGCACCGGGTGCCCGCGGCCGTTGAAGACCGGCGCGTCCACCCAGGCGAAGTCCGGCGCGAAGCCGATGCACCACACCACGCTGGTGATGCCGGCGGCGGCCAGGTCGAGCCGGGTGCGCTCCTCGGCCGGCGTCCACACGGGCTCGTACACCGAGGGCGGCGGCGCCTCGATGCCCTTCGCGGCGATGTGCTTGTCGATCGAGGCGTTGATGCCGTTGTAGATGCGGTCGGCGTGGTCCAGGTTCTCGCGCAGGTTGGGCAGGAACTGCAGCGCGCCGTCCTCGAAGCCCTCGAGCTGGCCGTACAGCTGCATGCCCTCGCGCGCGAAACGGCGCAGGTCGATGTCGCGCCCGCCGTCCCGGCCGGTGACGTAGTGGTTGGTGTTGTCGCGCACGCCCTCGCGCAACGGGTGCTGCGTGACGGGCATGTCGTAGTAACCCATGTCGGCCAGCCAGTCGACCACTTCCTTGCCCCGGTAGAAGCGCGCGCAGCGCGGGGCGTTGCCGGTGGCCAGCACCACCTGCCGCCCGGCCAGGTGCAGGTCCTCGGCGATCTGCGCCCCCGACTGGCCGCAGCCCACCACCAGCACGGCGCCCTCGGGCAGCTGGGCCGGGTTGCGGTACTGCGCCGAGTGGTACTGCACGACGGAGGCCGGCAGCTTCTCGGCCATGCGCGGGACCACGGGCTTGTGGTAGCCGCCCGAGGCCACCACCACTTGGTCGGCCGTATAGAGGCCCTCGCTGGTCTGCACCTGCCAGCGCTCGTGCTCGCCGGCGCGCGACACCTTCTCCACCGACACGCCCTCGATCGCGGGCGCCTTCACATGGTCGACGAAGCCCGCGAGCCAGTCGTTGATCTGGTCCTTGACCATGAAGCCGTGCGGATCGTCGCCCCGGTACGGCCAGCCCGGCAGCTGGCACTGCCAGTTCGGTGTGACGAGGCAGAAGGTGTCCCAGCGCTGCGTGCGCCAGCTGTGCACGAGGCTGCGCTTCTCGATCACGAGGTGGTCGATACCGCGCTGCTGCAGTTCGTGGCTGAGAGACAGGCCGGCCTGGCCGCCGCCGACGATGACGACGCTGTAGTGGCTGCGTCCGCCGTAGGGATGGGACATGGGAGTTCCTTGGAGAAATTCGGTCGTTGTCAGTCGAAGGCCAGCACCGCGACCTCGGCGTCCGGCTGGTGGGCGAAGCGCCCGGCGATCTCCTCGATCTGCGCGAGCTGGTCCATGGCCTGCGAACAGGCGAAGCCGTACTTGGCACGCACCCGCTCCGACGCGATGCCCAGCGCCTCGCGCGTGCGCGCCAGGAAGTCGGGCAGCGGGTACCGCACGCCGGGCTGCAGGAAGTCCTGCACCACCAGCGAGGGCGAGTAGCAGCGCGTCTCGCTGGCGTCGGGCCAGCGGACGTGGAAATGCATGACGGGCATCGAAGGGGTCCTTTCAGGCGGCCTGCGCCAGCGCGGGCGCGCGCTGCGCCAGGCCGGCGCGGTAGAGCTGCCCGTGGCGTGCCGCGCTGGCAGGCCAGCTGAAGCGATGGGCGAGGCGCGCGGCGCTGGCCGCGGTGCGCTGCTCGCTGCGCGTGGACAGCGCATGCACCAGCGCGTCGCCGATCGACCGCACCGACAGCGGGTCGGCCCACGACACGTCGGCGTCGGTCAGATGGTCGGTGAAGGGCGCGATGCGCGAGGCCACCACCGGCACGCCGCTGGCCAACGCCTCCAGCACCACCAGGCCGAAACCCTCGCGCACGGAGGGCATCGCCACCACGTCGGCCAGGCGGTAGAGCCGCGGCATGTCGGCATCGGCGATGGCGCCGAGCAGCTGCACCGGCTGCCCCGGCCCCGCGCGCCAGCCCAGCTGGCCGAGCGCCTCGTCGAAGCGGCGCGCGTAGGCGGCATGGTCCAGCAGGCTCACGCCGCCGGCGATGAGCAGACGCGCGCCGGGCTGTGCCGCATGCAGTTGCGCAAAGGCTTGCAGGAGGCGCACCGTGTTCTTGCGCTCTTCGACGCCGCCCATCGCCAGGACGATGGGGCCGCCGGCTTCGATGCCCAGCCGCTGCCCCAGGTCGACGTCCTCGGGCTGCACCCGTGGCGAGAAGCGCGCCATGTCGACGCCGTTGTCGACCTGCACCGCCTCGATGTCGTGCGCTGCGGCCAGGTGCTCGCGCCACAGGCGACTCACGGTGAAGACCTGCGTCGCGGCCTCGAAGGCGCGTTGTTGCCACTGCATGAGTTGCGGCTCGTCGAAGTGGTCGAGGTGGTGCACCGTGCGCACGAACGCACCGATGCGGCTGCTTCCCTGCAGGTCGGCCAGCGCATTGCCGCCGATCGAATCGTGCGTGTGCCAGACGTCGAAGCGTTCGCCGCGCGCGAGCAGACCGCCGAGGTGCCGCGTGAAGGCATCGATGCGGCTGCGTACCATGGCGACCATGTCGCGCGGCGTGCCGGCCACGGGCACCAGCGACACCCGGCAGGCCGGCTCGCGGAACAGGCGCTGGCCCGGCCCCGCCGGCGCGAACACCGTGACCGCATGGCCCGCCGCGTGCAGCGCGTTCGCCAGCTCCAGGGTGTGCACCACGCCGCCGCGCGGGTTGACCGAATGCGTGAGCAGCGCGATGCGCAGCGATGCGTGCTCAGGCATGGACCGGCTCCGTGGCGGGTTGCGCCGCCGGCGCCTGGATGAAGGGCGCCGCGTCGAGGTCCCACAGCAGCGCGTCCTCGCCGCCGGCGCGCACCTGCACGCGGCGCGATGCATCGACTTCGCCCACCACCGCGCAGGCGATGTCGCGCGCCGCGAAGCGCGCCAGCACCGTGGCGGCATGGGCTGGCGGCACGCTCAGCACGAAGCCGTAGCTCGGGAAGGAGGCGAGCCAGCGCATCAGCGGCACGCCGGGCGGGCGTGGCAGCGCGTCGATGTGAATGCGCGCGCCCACGCCCGAGCATTCCAGCAGCATCAGCGCCGTGCCCACCGCGCCGGCCATGCTGATGTCCTTGGCGGCCGCGCACAGGCCCTCTTCGGCCAGCGCGGGCAGCAGCTCCAGGTCGGCGCGCAGGCGGGTGGCCGGGGCCTTCGTCGACGCGTTCCAGTACGGGAAGGGTTCCTCGTAGCCACCTCGCAGGTCCACCGCCATCAGCAGCAGGTCGCCCGGCCGCGCATCGAAGCTGGTCAGCAGGCGCCGCGCATGGCCGAGGATGGCGACGGCCAGCTGCGGCCGTTCGCTGCGGTTGTTGCTGTGGCCGCCGACCACGGGCACGCCGTAGCGCGCCGACGCCTCGGCCAGGCCGCGCAGCACCTCGTCGCCGGGGCTGCTGCCGGTGCTCCACAGGGCGTCGACCACCGCCGTGGGCCGCCCGCCCATGGCGTAGATGTCGCTCACGTTGACCATCACGCCACAGTAGCCGGCGAACCAGGGCATGCGGACGATGAAGTCCTCGACCAGGCCCTCGATGGCGAAGAGCAAATAGCCGCCATGCCCGTCGGGGATGGCCGCGCAATCGTCGCCCACCGGCACGGCCTGGGCCAGTGCCGCCGGGCCTCCGGGCAGCGCGCGGCCCAGCGTCGCGACCACCTCGCTGATGTCCTGCTTGTGCGCGAAGCCGCGGGTGGCGCGCAGAGCCTCGGCGATCTCCTGCGCGGTCATGGCGCCACCCTCGCACGCGTGACGTAGCCGCTCACCGGGTCGTGGCAGGGCGGGTAGACGCCCAGGTCGGCCTGCATCCGCGCATGCGGCCGGCCGTGGATGGCCGTCTCCTCGAGCACGCGCCAGCCGAGCTTGGAAAAGAGCGGCACGTTCTGCCGCTGCACCTGGGCCAGGAAGGTGGTGCAGCCCAGTGCGTGGGCGCGCGACACGGCCAGGCGGATCAGCGTCGCGCCCAGATGCCCCTGGCTGCGGAAAGCCGGGTGCACCGCCAGGCGCGAGCCCCACCATTCGCCCGCGGCCTCGCCGCGGTGGATGCGCACCGTGCCCACCACCTGCTCGGGCATGCCGGCGGTGCAGGACATGGCCACCAGCAGCTGCGCGTCGTCGTCGATCGCGTCGCGGTCGTCGCGCGCGAAGATGCCCTGCTCGATGCAGAACACCGCGCGGCGCAGCGCCATGGCCTCGTCGCGCTCCCACGGCTGCTGGGCCACGCGCACCAGGTACTCGACCGGGGTGTAGACGAGCGCGAGTTCGCTCAGGTCGTCGGCGTGCAGCATGGGTGCACCTCAGCTTTCGTAGACCGACAGCGACGAGCAGGCGCCGCACTTGCCGCAGCCGGCCTTGATGTCGCCGGAGCGCAGACCCGCCGCGGCGACGCGCGCGCCCAGCGGTTCGAGGATGCCGCGCATGAACTCGGGCGAGGGGGCGGGATGGTCTTCCAGCGGCGTGCCGCTGATCGGCACGAAGGGCACGACGAAGGGGTACACGCCCAGCGCCAGCAGCCTGTCGCTGATGTCCAGGATGGCTTCGCGCGAATCGCCCAGGCCGGCCAGGATGTAGGTGCTGACCTGGCCACGGCCGAAGACACGCACCGCGGCCTCGAAGGCGCTCAGGTAGCGCTCGATCGGCACGCTGGCCTTGCCGGGCATGATCTTCTCGCGCACCTCGGGCGTCACCACCTCCAGGTGCATGCCCAGCGTGTCGATGCCGGCGGCATGCATGCGCGCGAACCAGCGGTCGTCGTCCGGCGGCTCGCACTGGCCCTGGATCGGGATGTCGACGGCCGCCTTGATCGCGAACGCGCTCTCGCACAGGATCGCGGCACCGCGGTCGGTGGCGTTGGGCGTGCCGGTGGTCAGCACCATGTGCCTGACGCCGTCGAGCAGCACCGCGGCGCGGGCCACCTCGGCGAGCTGCTCGGGCGTCTTGCGTGCCACGGTGCGCCCAGCCGCCAGCGACTGGCCGATCGCGCAGAACTTGCAGGTCTTCCTGCGGCTCTCGTAGCGGATGCAGGTCTGCAGCACGGTGGTGGCCAGCACGTCGCTGCCGTGCAGCGTGGCGATGTGCGAGTAGGGCACGCCGTCGAAGGTCTGCATCGCGTAGAAGCGCGGCTGCTTCGGGAAGCTGATGCTGGCGATCGGGATGCTGCCGCGCATCACCCGGCTCACGCCGCGGGCGTCGGGCGCCTCGGCGGTGAAGGGCGAATGCCACGCCGTGGAGGTGTGCACCGGCACCATGATCGTGTGGCCGTCGACGGTGACGGCCTTGTGGTCCGATGGGCCCGCGCCGCCGCGTCGGCTGGCGGCGCCGGCCGCCGGGTCAGCCAGCCGCAACCCGAAGGACTGGAGCTGGGTCATCAACTGGCGGCTGGACAGCGGCTCGCTCGTGTCGGGGGGCGTGTTCATGGTCGGGGCTCCAGGCAACGGAAGGGGTGGAGGACATCGGCACCACGGGCGTGGCCGGCCGGTCGTTGAGGGCGAGCGAGAGCAGTTCGGGCCGCGCGTAGTGGCCCACCGAATCCATCATTCGCTTGCGCTTGGCGATGAGCGCCATGTCGAGGTCGGCGATCACCATGCCCTCGCCCTCGGTCAGGGGCGGTGCCAGGTGCTTGCCCTCGGGCGAGACGATCGCCGTGTGGCAGCCGCCGCGCAGCGCCTTCTGCAGGCCGGCATCGGGCGTGACCGAGCGCACCTGCTCGTCGGTGAGCCAGCCGGTCGCGTTGACCACGAAGCAGCCCGACTCCAGCGCATGGTGGCGGATGGTCACCTCCATCTGCTCCGCGAAGATCGGGCCCACCAGCGAACCCGGGAACTGCGCGCAGTGGATCTCCTCGTGCTGCGCCATCAGGCTGTAGCGCGCGAGCGGGTTGTAGTGCTCCCAGCAGGCCAGCGCGCCGACGCGGCCGATGGCGGTGTCGACCACCTTCAGGCCCGCGCCGTCGCCCTGCCCCCACACCATGCGCTCGTGGTACGTGGGCGTGATCTTGCGGCGCTTGAGCACCAGCGCGCCGTCGGCGTCGAACACCAGCTGCGTGTTGTAGAGGCTGCCGTGGTCGCGCTCGTTCACGCCCAGCACCACCACGACGCCGTGCGCCCGTGCGCTCTGCGCCACCGCCTGCGTGACCGGGCCGGGCACCACCACCGCGCGCTCCATGAGCTTGAGGTGGGGCGCACCCTGCTGCACGGGCGGCAGCACGAAGCTGAAGTACGGGTAGTAGGGCACGAAGGTCTCCGGGAAGACCGCGAGCTGCGCGCCCTGCTTCGCCGCGTTTTCGATGGCTTCGCACACGCGCTCGAGCGTGCCCTCGGGCCGATCGAAGTCCGGCGCGATCTGGATCGCGGCGGCACGTACGGTGCGCGAGTTGGACATTTACAGCGTCCAGGTGTCGATGATCACGGCGCCGGCCTTCTTGTGCAGCAGCACCAAGTCCAGCACGTCCAGCGGGTTGATCGGGCGGATGCCTTCGATCAGCGCGCCTTCGCCGTGGCCGTACAGCGCCTGCAGCGCGAAGCGGCAGGCATACACCTTGCCGCCTTCCTCGATGAACTTGGCGATCTGCTTGTTGAAGTTCTGGTGGCCGGGAAAGGCTTCGTCGCCGAGCGTCGGGAAGCCGCGCTGCACGCCGAGCGTGACGCCGGGGCCGTACAGCAGCACCGAGGTGTCGTAGCCCTTGCGCTTCAGGCGCGTGGCCTGCAGCAGGTTGACGAAGCCGATCGAGCCTTCGAAGGCCACGGTGTGGAAGGTCACCAGGGCCTTCTCGCCGGGCTCGGCCTTCACGTCCTCGAACACCTTCTCTTCGTAGTCGACGAGGAATTCGCCTTTCTCGTTGCGGGGGCGGGTCACGGTGGGCATGGGGTACTCCGTTGGGATGGGACAAAGAGGGTTTGCGTGCCGGGCCGAAGCCGCGTCGCCGCGCCGTTCTCTTCGCATCCGATGTGCCAGCCGCGCAGGGCCGCCGTGCGATCAAGCTGCGATCAACACGCAGCCGCGCGGCGCGGCGTGCCGAAAAAAATTTCCCGACCCCGCAAAGCGCCGGCCCGCGGCCGTCGTGCGGACGCGCCGGTGCACCGATCCGACGCGCCGCGCATGCGATCAATGCACCCGATCAAGGGGGTTGATCGCACCCGATCGATGCGCCCTTCCCCTCCGGCGCGGGCATGCTTTCTGCACGTTGATCGGTGTGTGCATGCAATCAATGGATGCAATCAAGTGAACGCGCCTTCGATCACCACCCACTGGCGCCGGCAGCTGCGCGCCAGCGCCAAGCCGGCGTACCTGCTGCTGGCGGACCTGATCGCGGACGACATCCGCACCGGCCGCCTCACCGTGCGCGACCGGCTGCCGACGCTGCGCGAACTGGCGGCCGACCTGGCGCTCAACTACACGACGGTGGCGCGCGGCTATGCCGAGGCGCGCAAACGCGGCCTGATCGACTCACGGGCCGGCACCGGCACCTTCATCCGATCCGGCTCGCCGAGCCTGCGCCTGCGCGGCGGCAGCGGCGCGGAGATGACGATGAACATGCCGCCCGAACCGGCCGACGAGCACCTGCTCGCTCGCCTGCACGAGGGCATGGCGCGCGCCTGCGCGCAGGCCGACTTCTACGGGCTGATGCGCTACCAGGACTTCGGCGGCGCGCCGCAGGACCGCGAGGCGGCGATGCGCTGGCTGCGCCCGCACGTGCCGGATGCGGGTGTCGACCGCATCCTGGTGTGCCCCGGCATCCACAGCGTGCTCACCGCCCTGTTCTCGCTGCTGGCGCGGCCGGGCGAGCTGATCTGCGTCGAGTCGCTCACCTACCCCGGCGTGAAAGCCATCGCCGCGCAGCTGGGCGTGCAGCTGCATGCGCTGCAGCTGGACGACGACGGCCCGATCGCCGACGCCTTCGAGCACGCCTGCAGGACGCTCAAGCCCAAGGCGCTGTACTGCAACCCGACCCTGCTGAACCCGACCACACTGACCGTCTCGCGTGCGCGGCGCGAGGCGCTGGCCGATGTTGCGCTGCGCTATGCCGTGCCGATCATCGAGGACGACGCCTACGGCATGCTGCCGCGCCAGATGCCGCCCGCCCTGGCCACGCTGGCGCCGGCGCTGACCTACTACCTCACCGGCTTCGCCAAGTGCTTCGGCGCCGGCCTGCGCACGGCGTACGTCTGCGCACCCACGGCACGGCTGGCACAGCGGCTGGCGGGCGCGATGCGGGCAACGACGGTGATGGCATCGCCGGTGACCAGCACGCTGGCGACGATGTGGGTGGAGGACGGCACTGCCGACGCGATGCTGCAGGCGGTGCGCGCCGAATCCGTGGCACGCCAGGCGCTGGCGGCGCGCCACCTGGGCGAGCACGGGCTGCAGGCGCATCCGGAAGGCTTCCACGCCTGGCTGCCGCTCACGCCCGGCTGGAGCCCGGTGGAATTCGCGTCCTACCTGCGCACGCAGAACGTCGGCGTGGTGGCAAGTGCGGCCTTCTCGACCGACGGCGATCCGCCCGAGGCGGTGCGCATCTGCCTGGGCGGCCCGATGGACCGCGAGGACTGCGACGAGGCGCTGCGGCTCATCGCCGACACGCTGACGCACCCGCAGCACCCGCACGCGACGCTGGGCTGATCCGGTACTCCATTGCGACTGATTCGATAGCTGCTCGCACCCCATCCACGGGCGCTCCGGGCCGCTTCGGCTCGAAACCCGGGCTCTTCAGTGGCGCAGCGGCGGCAGGATCTGGTGGCGATCCACCCAGCGAGCGGCCTCGCGCTCGGCGAGCTGCAGCGCCTCCTCGGCCGACGTGCACGGCACCACGTCGAGCGCGATCGCGATGCCCTCGCCGGGGCTCGCGTCGGCCTGGTACAGCACGCGGGGAGCGAACAGGCCCGGACCCAACTCGTCGGCCATGCACACGAAGGTGCAGCCGCGGTACTCGAAGGGCTGCCCTGCCGGCGGCGGCACGCGCGTGGCGGCACCCGCCGCGGCCAGTGCCTGCGCCGCGCGACGCCAGGGCCATCGGTCGATGTGTGCGTCCATGGGCAGGCTCACGGGGGCGTTGGCGGCAGGCATCAGGTCCATGGCGGCGAGTCTCTTGCGGCCCGGCAGGCCGGGTTTGTGGACAAGTGCCCGCCGCCGCGAAAGCGCCTGGCCCAAAGCCGTGCAGGACAACATCCCGACCCGCGTCCGACCCCGCGCAACGGCCCTGTGCGGTGGCATCCTCACGCATCGGTCGGCAGGCACCTGCATGCCGGCGTTTTTCAAGCAACCACCAAGAGCTGTTCCAGAGGTACACGCACATGATCAAGATCGGAATCGTCGACGACCACGCCGTGGTGCGCGCAGGCCTGCGCGACTTCTTCGCCACCCATGTGGACCTGCGGGTCGCGGGCGAGGCGGCCTCGGGCCGCGAGGCCATCGACCTGGTGCGCAACACCGAAATCGACGTGCTGGTGATGGACCTGTCGATGCCCGGCCAGAGCGGCATCGACGCGCTGGCGATGATCCGCGCCAAGGCACCCGACGTCGGCATCCTCATCCTCAGCGGCTACCCCGAAGAGCACTACGCGATGAACCTCATCCGCCAGGGCGCCTCGGGCTACCTCAACAAGGACTGCGAGCCCGACGAGATCGTCAAGGCCGTGCGCACCATCGCGCTGGGCCGCCGCTACATCACGCCGGCCGTGGCCGACCTGCTGGCCAACCAGCTGGGCAAGAAGGAGAACACCGCGCCGCACGAGCAGCTGTCGGAGCGCGAGTTCCAGGTCTTCCTCAAGCTGGCCAAGGGCGAGACGGTGGGCAAGATCGGCGACGACCTGTCCCTGTCGGTCAAGACCATCAGCACCTACCGCACGCGCCTGATGGAAAAGCTCAACCTGCAGACCAACAGCGACCTCACGTACTACGCGATGAAGTCGCAGCTCATCGACTGATCGCATCGCGGGGACGCTGCTGCTGCACGGCGCGTCCCCAGCCGCGACACTCGCGGCATGACCGATGCCTATGCCGGCGACGAATCGCAGATCCAGCCGCCGCCTTCCTTTCTCACCCTCTACACCGACCCCCGTCGCCAGCGGCTGAGTCTCCCGCTGGCCGAGGTGCGGGCCCGCTACGAGCTGTGCGAAGACCTCGCCCAGGCGCTGACGGAACATGCCCGCACGCTCTCGCAGGGCGGCGCCGTCTCGGACGACGAGGTCCTGCAGCGCTGCCACGCGGGCCTGGCCACGCCCGAGTCGGGCCTGTCGCCGCCAGAGGCCGAGTGGGTGGTGCGGCGCCTGGCCGAACTGCTGGATTGGTCACAACCTGCCGCTTTCTTGCCGGCACCGTGAGGCCGGGCGCCCCGTGAGCAGCCTGCCGGTGCGATGATTTCCCCATACGACGAAATGCCTACATTTCGCACACACAGGGAGAAGTCAGGGTGGACAAGCTGCAGGCCTACATCGGGGCACTCGAACTCGCGATCCGTGCCCTCGACAGCGCGTTCGTGCGCGCCAATGCCTCCGAGGTGGTGCGGCCTCGGCAGCCGCTGGCGACGCGCTGGCGCATGCCGCCCACGGAGCGCGCGGCGGCGGAGCGGGCCGAGGCCGCCGCTTACGACGTCGCACCTGAGCACTGGGGCGCGCGGCTCGCGCTCATGTCGGCCTTCGAGGCGCTGCACGCCGCGTTGCGCGTGATCGCCTCGGGCTCGGCCCACGCCGATCCGGCCGCCAGCGCCTGGCGCGACGCCACGGCCCGGGCGCGCGAGGCGGGACGGCTCGCGCTGGAGGCTGCTGCCGTGTTCGAGGAAGCCGGTCTGCCGCCGCTGGTGCAGGCGCGCCCGGCGGCACTGCCTGTCGGCACCGCCGAAGCCAGTGAGCCGATCAGCGAGTCGCTATCGATTCGATAGCTGCTGCTGCAGACCGGACGGGCGCTGCAACCCGATCGGGCAACGAAAACCGCCCGCGTGTCGGCTGCGGCTCAGCGCGTGGCACCGTCGCGCGGTAGGCTCGGCACAAGAGACAAGACGCCCCGCCCGACCATGAGCCTTCGCGCCCCTTCGGAAAGCGCCGCCCCCGCGCGCCCTTCCGCACCATCGATTCCAACGGCGACCAGCCTGCGCAGCCCCTGGGGCATGTTGCTGGTGCTCAGCACGGCCTTCACGCTGAGCCAGGCTTTTCGCACCATCGCCGCGATCATGGCGGCGCCGCTGGCGGCCGAGTTCGGCCTCTCGGCCCAGGCGCTGGGCGTGTTCGCCGGCGCCTTCCATTTCGCCTTCGGGGCGCTGCAGCTGTTCATGGGCATCGGCATCGACATGAAGGGGCTGCGGCGCACGGTGCTGGTGGCTTTTCCGCTGGCGATCGTCGGTGCCGTGGTCTCGGCGCTGGCGCCGAGCTTCGCGGTGCTGGTCGTCGGGCAGGTGCTGATCGGCGTGGGCTGCGCGCCGGCCTTCCTGGTGTGCACGGTGTTCATCGCCCGGCATTTCGCGCCCGAGCGCTTCGCGGCCGTCTCGGGCGCGATCCTCGGCCTGGGCAGCATGGGCATGCTGCTCACCGGCACGCCGCTGGCGTGGCTGATCGAGGCCAGTTCGTGGCGCATGGGCTTCTGGGTGCTGGCCGCCTGCTCGGCGCTGGCCTGGCTCGCCATTGCGGCGGTGGTGCGCGAGCCCGAGCTGCCGGCCAGCGGCCCGCGCGAAACCCTGGGCCAGGCGGTGCGCACCTTCGGCACGCTGTTCGCGCTGCCGCACACGGCCGGCATCGTGGCGCTGGCGCTGGTCACGTATGCCTCCTTCGTCGCGCTGCGCGGCCTGTGGCTGGGGCCGATGCTGATGCAGCGCCACGGCTATTCGCTGGTCCAGAGCGGCAACGTCGCCGTGCTGATGACGGTGATCGCCCTGGTCGGCCCGCCCCTGTTCGGCCGGCTCGACCCCGGCCCGGCGCGGCGGCGGCGCTGGATCGTGGGCTTCACCTTCGCGGCGGCGGCGCTGTTCGGCGTGCTGGCGGTGGACACGCACGCGGCGGTGGACGTCGGCCTGGTGCTCGCGATCGGGCTGCTCTCGGGCTACATGGTGCTGCAGTACCCGGACGTGAAGGGCGCCTACGCGCCGGCCGTCACGGGGCGTGCGATGGCGCTGTTCACCATGGCGATGTTCCTCGGCGTGGCGCTGATGCAGTGGATCACCGGCACCATCGCGTCGGCGGCGCAGGCGCATGGCATCGAGCCCTTCCTTGCCGTGTACGCCAGCATCGCGGCGATGCTGGTCGCGGGCGTGCTGGCCTATGTGTGGCTGCCGCAGCCGCTCATGGCCGCCGGGGCACGGCAGTCGCCAGCGATGCGCTGAGCCGCGGCCTCAGGCGCCGGCCTTCTTCCCGGTCCAGAAGGGCACGGCCTTCCTGCGCAGCCGGCGCAGGGCCTGCTGCGCATCGCCGCCCGCAGCCTCGTGCCGCGCCTGCAGCCATCCCACCGCGAACCAGGCGCGCGGGTCCTGCGTCGTGCGGGCCCGGTACAGCGACAGCGCCACGGCCTCGTCGTTGAAATCGCCGAGCGTGTCCTGCGCCGGCCGCAGCCGCCCGAGGTAGCGCGCCGCCGCCTTCGGGCGGAACAGGGGCGCTGCGAACTCCGCCAGGTAGCGCAGGCGCTTGAGCCGCTTGCGCACGCGGTGCTGGCCTTCGGTGTCGAGCGTGTCGAAGCGCCGGCCGTCGCGCAGCACCTGGCGGTGCAGCTTGCGCAGGCGATCGCGCAGGTGCCGGCGCGCCTGCGTGGCATCCAGGCCGGGCGCCGCGGCAGGGTCGGGCGGCATCGCGCCGTGGCCGATCAAGGCCACCAGCACCGCCTGGAAGGCGGGAGCGCGCACCGCGGCGCCGGGGTCGTCCGCGGCCTGGTCGTCGTCACCCGTGTCGATGGGCGGCGCGCCGGCGGCGGCCAGTGCGTCCTGCGCCCGGGCGAGCACCAGCGCGCGGTCGCGCTGCGCACCGAGCGCGCGAAATGCCTCGACCAGCGGCGCGTCCCAGGCCGGGTCGAGCCCGGGCGCCAGGCCGCCCAATTCGCGCAGCACCGTGAGCAGGCGACGCAGGCCGATGCGCAATTGGTGCACCTGCTCGTCGTCGCCGCTGCCGGCCGCCACTTCGCTGGCGTTGGGCAGGACTTGCGCCAAGGCATGCGCGATCGCGGCCTGCTGCAGGGCGCGGCCGTCCAGGCCCGCGAAGGAGGCCGGGACCGGCGCCGCCTTCACGGCCGGCACCGCGTCGGTACCGTGCAGCAGGCGTTCGCCCCGCTCGGCCTTGGAGACCGTGCTGAACCACAGCCCGTGGCGTTGCGACCAGGCCTGCGCCAGCGCGACCAGGTCGCGCACCTCGCCGCGCAGCAGTTCCAGTTCGAGCTCGCACACCGGCGCCTCGCGCAACGCGCCGTCGGCACCGTGCGCACGGATGCCGCCGGTGTCGAGGGCCAGTTCGACGGTCGCGCCGCCGCTGCGCACCTCGCGCGTCAGGCGCTCGATGTCGGTGGCGTAGCTCTCGCACAGCGGCCCATCGGCGTCGCGCAGCACGGCGAGCAGCCGGTCGCCGACCGGCGTGCCGGCGTGCCGTTGCGGGTCGGCTGCCGGCGCGTCGCCGCCCGCCTGCGGGCCGAGGTCGACGTTGTGCTCCCAGCGCTGCAGCGGGCCGTCGCCGGCCGCCTTCACCGTCTGCACCCAGCGCGGTCCTTCCTTGCGCAGGCGCAGCACCATGCCCGCCGCGGCCAGGGCGCCGGCCGGGGTGTCGACGTAGCGCGCCTGCAGCCGCGTGCGCTGCACGGTGCCGCGGCGCATCGCCGCCTCGACGGCCTGGAGCCGCCCGAGCGGAATGCAGAACTTGAACTCGATTTCCATGGGATGCCGAACTTGGGAACCGCATGATGCTCGCACAGGCGGGCCGATGCGGGCTTGATCGCGATCGAAGCGGCGGGGCGTCCGCCCATGAGCGCGCGCGGCATCGGCCGACGCCGCGGCGTTGCCGTGCCGGCCACACTGTCGCGCCCCTCACCTTGCCACCTTCGCCATGCGCCTCAAAGCCACCAACCTGCTGCGCGTCAGCAACGAACAGCCCTGCCCCGTCGTCGCCATGCTCCGCCCGCGCAGCGGCCTGGCGCAATGGATGGTCAGCGAACGCTACGAACTCAAGCCCTGGGTGCCGACGGTCGAATACACCGACCCGTCAGGCAACCTGTGCCAGCGCTTCACCGTGCCGGCGGGCGGCATGTGCATCGAGGTCGAGGTGGTGATGGAGACCGAGGACGACCTGGCCGTTGCGCCCCACGCGCCGCCCACGCCGGTGGACCAGCTGCCCGACCATGCCCTCATGTACCTGCTGCAGAGCCGCTACTGCCCGTCGGACAAGATGGAAGACCGCGCGCGCGAGATCGTGAAGGGGCTGCAGCCGGGCTATGCGCAGGTCGAGGGCATCCGCCGCTGGATCCACCAGAACCTGAAGTACGAGTACGGCGTGAGCGATGCCAGCACCGATGCGCTGGGCACGCTGGAGAACGGCGCGGGCGTGTGCCGCGACTTCTCGCACGTGGGCATCGCGCTCACGCGCGCGCTGCACATCCCGGCGCGCCAGGTGGTGGGCTACCTGTACAAGCTCGATCCGATGGACATGCACGCCTGGTTCGAGGCCTTCATCGATGGCCGCTGGTACACCTTCGACGCCACGCAGAGCGAGCCGCGCGGCGGCCGCATCGTGGTGGGCTACGGCCGCGACGCGGCCGACGTGGCCTTCATCTCCAACTACGGCCCGCTGGAGATCGAGGACATGCAGGTGCAGGTGACGCGCGTCGACGACCAGGGTTGAACCACGGGCGCCGTCCATGCGGCGCCCGATGGCGCTGGAACAACGCTCAGTTCCAGCCGCGGTGCCAGCCGTAGCGCGAGTGGTACCAGCCCCAGCCGTAACGCGGGTGGTAGCGCCATGCGTAGCCCGGCGCGGGCATGGCGTAGTTGGGCTCGACATACACGATGCCCGGAGGCGGCGCATAGCGCTCGATGACGACCGGCGGCGCCGGCTCGACCACCACGGGCGGCGGCCGATGGTGGATGGGCGGCGGCGGAGGCGGTGGCGCCACCACGCAGCCGCCCAGGACCAGTGCGAGGAGGCCCGAGGCGGCCAGCGCCGAACGGGGTCTGTGTGTTGTTGTGGATGTCATGGCTCGATGAAGTTGAGGCAGAGGGGCCGGGCGACGTCGAGGCGACGCGCTGTCGAACCATCCGCTGTCGTTCAACGTCCACTGCACCCGGACGATGACAGCGTGTATGTCAACCTGGGTATCGGGTTGTTGTCGGCCTGCGGCGCGACCTGTGCACGGCGAGCCCGTTGGTCATGCACCGGTCAGCCTGTCACGGGCGCAGTGCCTTGCGGTGCATGCGGCGCGACGCGCGCACGGCCTTGCGCTGGCGCTTCTGCCAGCCCGACACCACCGCGCTCGCGACCGTCGCGGCGCCCAGCCACAGCAGCTGCTTCATCAGTCCTTCGGTCGCACGCTGCACGCGCGCGTCGATCTCGGCCTGTGCCGCGGCCGTGCGCGCGAGCGCGGCATGGTCGGGCACGTCGGTGACGACAGCGGCCGCGCCGGCGGCGGATGCGACCTGTGCAGGTGCCGCGTCGGTGCCGGCCTCGGCCACCGCGGCGGAGGCCTCGGTGGCGGCCACGGCCTGCGCGCCCGCGACCGAGCCGTGCGCATGGGCGTACACCTTGGTGAACTCGGCGCCCAGCAGGAAGATCTGGGCCGCGTAGTAGACCCAGGCCAGCAGCACCACCAGCGAACCGGCGGCCGCATAGGACTCGTTCATGCCGCTCTTGCCCAGGTACAGGCCGATGGCGAACTTGCCCGCCTCGAACAGCACCGCGGTCACCGCCGCACCGATCCACACGTCGTGCCAGGCGATCGGTGCCGTGGGCATGAACTTGAAGATCATCGCGAACAGCAGCGTCGTGATGCCGATCGACACGGCGATGTTGAGCAACTGCAGCAGCACCGCCCAGCCCGGCAGGAAGCCGCCGGCCCAGGTGCCGAAGGCGTTGACGATCGTGCTCACCAGCAGCGACACCATCAGCAGGAAGGCCAGCGCCAGGATGAGCCCGAAGGACAGGACGCGCGCCCGCAGCAGCGACCACAGGCCGCTCGGCTTGGCAGCCGCGGGCACATGCCAGATGCGGTCGAGCGCGCTCTGCAGCTCGGCGAACACCGTGGTGGCGCCGACTAGCAGCACGCCCACGCTCAACAGCCCCGCCAGCAGGCCCTTGGAGGGCTCGCTCGCGCTCTTGACCAGCCCCTGCACCGCCAGCGCGCCGTCGCGGCCGATGAAGCCCGAGAGCTGCGCGACGATCTCGCCCTGCACCGCCTCCCGCCCGAACAGCGCGCCGGCCACGGCGATCACGATCACCAGCAGCGGCGCGAGCGAGAACACGGTGTAGTAGCTGATCGCCGCGCCCATGCTGGGCGCGAAGTCGTCGGACCAGGCGGTGACGGCCTTCTTGCCGAGGTCGAGGAACTGCTTGGGCTGCATGGTGCGGTGTGGGCGAGCGTTGATTGCCGAGCATGGGCCCCGGCAGCGCGCCGCACGATCCGTCGGACGCGACGCCGCAGGTAGGTGAAGAGGCCACCAGCAACATCGCCACGTGCGGACAGGCCGCATCGGATGGGCCGAGAATGCGCGACCCGATTCCCATCCCTTTCCCAGCGCAAGCCCGCCATGACCATCACCAAAGACACCGTCGTCACCCTCCGCTACAAGGTCTCGGACCCCACGACCGGCCAGCTCCTCGAGGCGGCCAAGGAGCCCATGGCCTACCTGCACGGCGGCTACGACAACACCCTGCCCAAGATCGAGGAAGCCCTCGAGGGCAAGGACACCGGCTTCCAGACCACGCTGACGCTGGCGCCGGCCGACGCTTTCGGCGAGCGCGACGAGTCGCTGCTGCGCACCATCCCCAAGAGCGAATTCCCGCCCGGCGTGAAGGTCGGCGGCCAGCTGCAGGGCCAGCTCGATGACGGCACGCAGCACGTGTTCAACGTCGTGAAGATCAAGGGCCCGCAGGTGCTGCTCGACGGCAACCACCCCTGGGCCGGCCGCACCTTGAAGTTCGGCCTCACCGTCGTCGGCGTGCGTCCCGCCACCGACGAAGAGATCGCCCACCGGCATGTGCACGGGGCGGGTGGGCATCACCACTGAGCGGCCTCGTGCAAGCCGCCGGCTGGTGATGGGCGGTCAGCTCAGAGTCGCGTGCCCTCGTCGTCCCGCGATGCGCGCGTGCGATGCCCGAGCGCCAGCAGGACCACGAAGCCCAGCCCACTGAGCACGGCGATCACCGTGAGCCAGTCGAGCGTGGTCTCGATGTCCATGGCCGCAGCGCTCAGCGGGTGAAGGTGTTCGCCACGCGGCGCGAGGCGAGCAGGTAGGGCACGCCCACCGCGCACAGCAGCGCCAGCGGCACGGCGGCGCGCCAGGGGTTCGTGCCGGCGCCCCACGCCACCGGCAACTGCCCGGCCCACAGGGCGCCGATGCCCTGCAGTCCCAGCGCGAGGCCGAAGAAGGCGATGACGCGGCCCGGCGCGCTGGCGCGGCGGCGGAAGAAGGCCACTGCCGCCCACACGCCGACGACGAAGCCGACCACACCCGCGAGGATCTCGAAGTGCAGCAACGACGGCAGCAGCGGGTGGTAGCCCGCGGCCGCGGGCGAGGCGAGCTGCTCCCAGGCGCCGGGCTGCAGCAGCTGGTGCACCGTGCGCGCCGCGTCAGCCAGCAGGTACAGCGGCGCCGTCAGCAGTGCCAGGGCCGGCAGCAGCAGCCATCCGGCCAGCCCTTCGGGGCCGGGCCCGGGTGTGGCCAATGGCGCGCGCGCAGACGGCGGGAACGAAGGAGAGGACAACAGCATCGCGGCGACTCCACGTGGTGACGGACGCATCCAGCGTAGCGCGCGAGGCGATGTCCCTGCACGGGCATTGGGCATAGAACCCCTCCGCCATTGGGTCGACGGGAGAACCCTGGCGCGCCGCCCGGGGCCGCCTCAGTGCACCGACAGGCTGCCGCAATAGGCGAGGAATTCCTCGAGCTCGCTGGACTTGTCGAAGACGGCGTTGGCGCCCAGTTCGGTGCAGCGCTCGCGCATGGCGGGCGTGGCGTAGTTGCTCAGCACGACCACGCGCTGGTCGGGCCGGCGCCGCTGGCAGGCCTCGACGATGCCCAGGCCCGAGCCGTCCTTGAGGAAAAGGTCGATCACCGCCAGCCGCCAGTCGGCCGCATGGTCACGGGTGAGCCAGGCGATGGCATCCTCCTGCCCCTCGGCGATGCCGACGACCTGCGTGTCGCCCAGCTCCTCCATGGTCGGGATGAGGCTGTGGCGAATGAGGGCGTTGTCTTCGACGAGAAATGCGGGAGCGGGCATGAGCAAACCCTGTGGTGTGTTGTGCTTGTGCGAGGAAGTTAAGGCCGTGCGCGTGGATGTCAGTGGGTGCGAGGCCGGGTGCCCGCGCAGGACCAGGCCTACGCCGCGGTGCAGCATGCCCCGCTTTTGCTACTGAATTGATAGCAGCTCGCGCAAGTGGGACGCGCGCTTTGGGCCTATTCGGCCTGAGGTTTTGAGACCTCGCCGGTACAATGCGCGCTGGGTGTCCGGCTGCTTCCTGCCGGGCAGGTTCATGCGCAGGTCGGGCCGCCGCGCGGCTGGACTTCGCATGCACTCCCTGTCGTCTCCCACGACCGTCCAGGTCGTCGCCGCCGCGCTTTTCGCGCTGGCCCTCATCCACACCTTCGCCGCGCGCCAGTTCGAGCGCCTGGCCCACCGCTATCCGCGCCATGGCGGCCTGTTCCACCTGCTGGGCGAGGTCGAGGTGGTCTTCGGCGCCTGGGCCATTGTGCTGGTGGCCGCGATGGCGCTGCTGCAGGGCGGCGCGCAGGCGCTGGCGTATGCCGAATCGCGCCATTACACCGAGCCGCTCTTCGTGTTCGCGGTGATGGTGGTGGCGGCTTCGCGCCCGATCCTGGTGGCCGTGCAGGCGGGCGTCGATGCGCTGGCCCGCGTGCTGCCCCTGCCCACGCCGCTGGTGCGCGCCTGGCTGGGGCTGGCGGGCGTGCCGCTGCTGGGCTCGCTCATCACCGAACCGGCGGCGATGACCCTGGCCGCGCTGATGCTTGCGCCGCAGGTCTTCCATGCCGGCGTGCCGCAGCGGCTCAAGTACTTCGCGCTGGGCGCGCTGTTCGTCAACGTGTCCATCGGCGGCACGTTGAGCGCATTCGCCGCGCCGCCGGTGCTGATGGTGGCCGCCGCCTGGGGCTGGGACTCGCTGTTCATGCTGCAGACCTTCGGCTGGAAGGCGGCGATCGCGGTCGTCGTCAACGCCACGCTGGCCACCCTCGCCCTGCGGCGCCACCTGCTCGCGCAGCCGGCGCCCGCCGGCCTGGCCGAGCCCGGCATGCCGCCGACGGCAGTGGTGCTGGCGCACTTCGGCTTCCTGGCCGGCGTGGTGCTGCTGGCGCATCACCCGGTGGCCTTCCTCGGCCTGTTCCTGATGTTCGTCGGCTACACGGCGGCCTACCCGAAGCACCAGAGCCCGCTGATCGTGAAGGAAGCGCTGCTGGTGGCCTTCTTCCTGGCGGGCCTGGTGGTGCTGGGCGGCATGCAGCAATGGTGGCTGCAGCCCATCGTGTCGGGCCTGTCGTCGGGCACGCTCTTCGTCGGCGCGGCCGCCCTCACGGCCATCACCGACAACGCGGCGCTGACCTACCTGGGCTCGCTGATCGAGGGCATGAGCGAGGCGGCGCGCTACAGCCTGGTGGCCGGCGCGGTGGCGGGCGGCGGCCTGACGGTGATCGCCAACGCGCCCAACCCCGCCGGCGTGGCGCTGCTCAAGGCCGGCTTCGACGACGGCGCCGTGGGCGCGGGCGGCCTGCTGCTGGGCGCGCTGCTGCCCACCGCGATCGCGCTGGCGGCGCTGTGGTGGCTGTGAGGCGCGGCGTGCGTCAGGGCTGCGGGTCGACCGGCATCGGCGGCACGCCGCGCGCCTCGATGGCCTCGCCGGCTTCGAGCAGCACGTCTTCGCGAAAGCGTGCGGCCGTCAGCTGCACGCCCACCGGCGCGATGCCGTGCGGGCCCTCGGCCACGCCCGTGCTCACCACGAGCCCCGGCAGGCCGACGAAGGGCAGCGCGATCATGGGGGTCTGCGCCGCCCACACGCGCGCATAGCGGTCCGGCCCCTGCAGGTCGGCATCGACCTCGAAGGGCAGCTCGCCCGAAGCGGGCAGCAGCACCAGCGGATAGCGTTCGGCCAGGAAGCGCTGCCAGGCGCGCGCCACCGTGGCGCGGCGCGACAGCACGGCCAGCACCTGCTCGGCCTTGACGTCGCCGACGAGCTCGAACTGCCCGCGCAGCGCGGCCAGCGCACCGGCGTCGCCCTCCCGCTCGGCGGTGGCCAGCTGCGCGGCGTAGCCGTCGCCCATCCACAGCGTGACCTGGTCGACCACGGCGGCCTTCAGCGGCGGCAGCGCATCGACCTCGTCCACGGTCCAGCCGGCGTCGCGCAGGCGCGCGGCGGCATCGCGCAGCGCGGCTTCGACCTCGGGCGCCGTGTCCATGCCGTCGGGCCGCACGCACAGCGCCGCGAGCCGCGGCACCGGCGTGCCCACCAGCGGCACGGGCATGTGCCACGCATCGCGCGGGTCGGGCTGCGCCATCGCGGCCAGGCCCAGTCGCAGGTCGCCGACCTGGCGTGCGATCGGCCCGGAGACGGCGGTGAGCTGCGGGCCGATGGCGCGCTCGGGCCCCGACGCGTTCCACGCCGGCACGCGCCCCAGGCTGGGCCGCAGGCCGTGCACGCCGCAGGCATAGGCGGGGTAGCGGATCGAGCCCGCGATGTCGGTGCCGTGCGCCAGCGCGCCGATGCCCGCCGCCACGGCCGAGGCCGCGCCACCGGAAGAGCCGCCGGGCGTGAGCGCGGCGTTGAGCGGATTGCGCGTGCGCCCGTGCAGCCGGTTGTCGGTGAACCAGCGGTAGCTGAAGGCCGGCGTGTTGGTGCGGCCCAGCAGCACGGCGCCGGCGCGCAGCAGGTTGTCGACCACCGGGCTGTTGGTTTGCGCAACCAGGTCCTTCTGCAAGCCGACGCCGTTGGTCGTGGCGAAGCCGGCCTGGTCGGTGTTGACCTTGACGGTGACGGGCACGCCGGCGAGCGGGCCCACCGCCTCGCCGCGTGCGAGCGCGGCGTCGACCTCGGCCGCGCGCTGCAGCACGGCGTCGGGCCGGTGCTCGACGACCGCGTTGAGCTGCGGGTTGACGGCATCGAGCCGCGCGAGGGCATCGCGCGCGACCTCGGTGGCGGAGAGCTTGCGCTGGGCGATCAGCGTGGCAAGGCGGGTGGCGGACAGGCGCCAGAGTTCGTCGGAAAAGGGCATGGCTCAGGTGTAGCGGTTGGGCAGGCCGTTGTCCAGCCGCCCTACACTGCGGCCATGAACGTGCGTTTCCTCGAGGCCTTCGTCTGGGTTGCGAAGCTCGGCAGCTTCAAGGCTGCGGCCGAGAAGCTGCACACGACGCAGGGGGGTATCTCCAGCCGCATTGCCACGTTGGAAGAACAGTTCGGCGTCCGGCTGTTCGAGCGCGATCACCGCGGCGTGATGCTGACCTGGCATGGGACCGAGCTCATGCCACATGCAGAGCGCGTGATCGAGCTGCAATCGCGCATGATGGCCGCAATGGGCCAGCCCGAAGCCTTTTCGGGCATGCTGCGCATCGGCGTGATCGAGACCATCGCCCACACCTGGCTGCCCGCGCTGCTCTCGCGCTTCGCAGAGCGCTATCCCAATGCCACGCTGGAGCTGATTTCCGACACCACGCCGCGCCTGCGCGACGAACTGCTGCGCGGCACGCTGGACTGCGCCATCTTGTCCGAAGAGATCACGCAGGGCTTCATCGACAACCGGCGCCTGGCAGAGTTTTCGATGGGCTGGGTGGCCAGCCCGCAGCGCGCGCTGAGCTTTCCGGCGCGCACACAGCTGTCGTTCGCCGACATTGCCCAGCACCCCATCATCTCCTTCCATCGCGAGTCCAGCGTTTACCGCAACATCGCGCAGAACGCGGCGGGCTGCAGCAACCTGCGCGTCAGCTATTTCTCCTCGCTCGGCGCCATGGTGGACATGGCGCGCTCGGGATTCGGTACCGCCCTGCTGCCCATCGGCGCGATCCAGCAGGATCTGGAGCAGGGTCGGTTGGTGCTGCTGGAGGTGACGCCGATGCCTGCGCCGTTGCCGCTGGTCGCCAGCTTTCGCATGGAACCGGCCTCGCCCATGGCCGAGGCCCTGGTGGCCATGGCGCAATCGGCCAGCGATGACTTCGTCGCGGCCAGCCGACCGGACATCCTCGCACCCTGACTCCGCCACCGGGCGCGCGGGATTTCCCGCACCCCTGGTGTGCACCTTTGGCCCCCGCCTGGGGCATGCGATGCGCCAGCCTTGTGCCATCAGCAAATCTGTTGGGTCGGCACAAGAATTTCCCGTTTGACCGTGGCAGGGGGCGCGACAACACTGCGCCCCCATGCCGACACCCCCGACCCGAGTCCATCGCGAGTTCTTTTCCATCGACCGCAGCGATGCGGCATGGCGGCCGGTCCCCTCCTCGGCCGGGCGCATCGAAGAGATCGTGCTGGCCGACAACCTCGACCCCGCCACCGGCACCGGCTCGCGCACGCGGCTGGCCCGCTGGTCGGCCGGCGCGCTGATCGACCGCCCGGTCGTGCACGACTTCCACGAGGAGGTCCTCATCGTCGAGGGCGACTTCGTCGTCGGCTGCGATGCCGAGGGCCAAGGCGGCGAGCGCTTCGGCTCCTACACCTTCGCCTGCCGCCCGCCCGGCGCGCTGCACGGCCCTTTCACCACTCGCCAGGGCTGCCTGCTGTTCGAGATCCAGTACTACTGACATGGCCCCCGCTCGCCTCGATCCCCGCGCCGAGTCCGCCCCCGACGGCCGCAGCGCGCGCCGCCTTGTCCGTAGCGGTGCCTACACCGGTCACACCGCCGGCATGGCACCCGGGCATGTGCAGGCCAACCTGGCCATCCTGCCACGCGCGCAGGCCGACGACTTCCTGCGCTTTTGCCAGCGCAACCCCAGGCCCTGCCCCCTGCTGGCCGTGTCCGAGCCCGGCGAACCGTTCCTGCCCACGCTGGGCGAGGACTTGGACATCCGCAGCGACGTGCCGCGCTACCGGGTCTGGCGCGGCGGTGTGCCAGTCGACGAGCCCAGCGATATCGGCGCGCTCTGGCGCGACGACCTGGTGAGCTTCGTGATCGGCTGTTCGTTCACCTTCGAGACCGCGCTGCTGCAGGCCGGCGTGCCGCTGCGCCACGTCGCGCAGGGCCGAAATGTGGCCATGTTCCGCACCGACATTCCCACCACGCCAGCCGGCCCGTTCCACGGGCCCCTGGTGGTGTCCATGCGCCCGCTCAAGGCAGCCGACGCCATCCGCGCCGTGCAGGTCACCTCGCGCTTTCCGGGCGCGCACGGCGCGCCTGTGCATTTGGGCGATCCGTCCCGCATCGGCATCGTCGATGTCACGCGGCCCGACTGGGGCGATGCCGTGGAGATCGCAGACGACGAACTGCCCGTGTTCTGGGCTTGCGGCGTCACGCCCCAGGCCGTCATCGAGGCCGCCCGGCTGCCCTTCTGCATCACCCACGCCCCGGGCCACATGCTCGTCACCGACTGGCGTGACCACCAGCTCGCCGTACTCTGAGTTTCCCCTGCCTTTCCGCCCACCCCGAGGAATCACCACCATGACGCTCCGCAACACCATCGCTGCCCTCGTCTCTGCCGCGCTGCTCGCCGGTGCCGTGTCGGCCCAGACCCTGCCCAAGACCCACCTGAAGGTCACGGGCGGCCTGTCCAACCTGACGGCCTACCAGGACTACGAGCGCCCGTTCTGGACCAAGACCATCACCGAGAAGAGCCAGGGCCAGGTCACGGCCGAGATCAAGGGCTTCAACGAGATGGGCTTGAAGGGTCCCGAACTGCTGCGTCTGCTGGGCAGCGGCGTGATCGAGTACGGCACGGCCACGCTGTCGTACTTCGCCTCTGACAACCCGCTCAACGAAGCGATCGACCTGGCAGGCCTGGCCACCGACGTGAAGACGGCGCGCACCCTCACCGACGCCTTCGCGCCCGTGCTGGCCAAGACCTACGGCGAAGGCAACAAGGTCAAACTGCTGGGCATCTCCACCTACCCGGCACAGGTGCTGTTCTGCAACGCCGACATCAAGGGCCTCGCGGACATCAAGGGCAAGAAGGTGCGCACCAGCAGCCGCACCCAGGCCGACTTCATCGAGGCCCTGGGCGGCGCCAGCGTGACCATGGCCTTCGGCGACGTGGTGCCGGCCATGCAGAACAAGGTGGTGGACTGCGCCATCACCGGCTCGCTGTCGGGCTACTCCGCCAAGTGGTACGAGGTGGCGACTCACCTGCTGGCCCTGCCGATCAACTGGAACCAACAGGTGCATGCGGTCAACGGCGCGGTCTGGGCCAAGTACGACCCGTCGCTGCAGAAGTTTCTGCAGACCGAGGTCGATGGCCTGGTCAACACCATCTGGGAGGCTGCCGCCAAGCAGACCCAGGAAGGCTACGACTGCAACACCGGCGCCGCCGCCTGCACCCAACCCGTCAAGGGCAAGATGACGCTGGTGACGCCGTCGGCGGCGGACAAGGCGCTGCTCAAGCAGGTCAGCGAACAGGTGGTCGCCAAGTGGGCGCAGCGCTGCTCGGCCGCGTGCGTGAACGACTTCAACGGCACGATCGGCAAGACGCTGGGCGTGGTCGCCAAGAAGTGATGCCGTCGGCTCCCGCGCCCACCCCTGCAATGCCGCGTCCATGACCGCCATGACCCATCCCTATGGCCCGACCCTGCTGGGCCGCGGCCTCGCCCTGGCTGCCACGCTGTCGCGCGTCGCGGTCTGGGCCGGGGCCGCACTGACCGGCGCCAGCGTGCTGCTGGTGACCTACGACGTGATCGTGCGCCGCCTGGTCGGCCACAGCCTGGGAGGCGCCGACGAGCTGTCCGGCTACGCCTTCGCGATCAGCGTGACCTGGGCGCTCGCGTTCACCGCGCTGGAACGCGCGAACGTGCGCATCGACGTGCTCTACCAGTACCTGCCCACTCGCGTCGCCGCCGTACTGGACTGGCTGGCATTGGCCAGCCTGGGCGGTTTCGCCGTCTGCCTGAGCTGGTACGCCAGCGATGTGCTGACGACCTCCTGGAGCGCCAACTCCACGGCCAACACGCCGCTGGGCACGCCGCTGTGGATCCCGCAGCTGCTGTGGTTGGCCGGGCTGCTCTGGTTCGTGCTGGTCCTGGCGCTGATGCTTCTGCGCGCCAGCAGCGCGATGGTCACGGGCGACTGGGAGGCCCTGCGCGCGGTGGCCGGCATGAAGTCGGCCGTCGAAGAGGCCGAGGAAGGTGCCGCCGAAGGCGAGCGCCTCGTTGCTGCGGAGCGTGCGTGATGGGCATGATCGGCGTCTCTCTCGTCCTGCTGCTGGTGCTGCTGGGCGTGTGCATCCCCGTGGGGGCTGCATTGGGCCTGCTGGGCCTGATCCTCGAACCGCTCTACTCCTCGCTGCCGCTGGCACGTGCCATGGGCGAGATGGCCTGGGGTTCGAGCAACGAATTCCTGCTGGTGGCGATCCCGCTGTTCGTCATGCTCGGCGAGATCCTGCTGCGCGCCGGCTTCGCCCAGCGCATGTACGACGCCATGGCCAAGTGGCTGAGCTGGCTGCCGGGCGGCCTCATGCACGCCAACATCGGCGCCAGCACGGTGTTCGCCTCGACCTCCGGTTCCAGCGTGGCCACGGCGGCCACGGTGGGCACGGTGGCACTGCCGCAGATCAAACGCTTCGGCTACAACGAGCCGCTGTTCCTGGGCAGCATCGCCGCCGGCGGCACGCTGGGCATCCTGATCCCGCCCTCGATCAACCTCGTGATCTACGGCGTGCTGACCAACACCTCGGTGCCCAAGCTGTACCTGGCCGGCATCCTGCCGGGCATCCTGGCGGCGGTACTGTTCATGGCGGCGATCGTGGCCGCCTGCCTGTGGCGTCCGGCCTGGGGTGGGCAGCCGGTACGCGCCAGCTGGGGCGAGCGCATGGCCAGCCTGGTGCACCTGCTGCCGCCTCTGGCGATCTTCATCCTGGTGGTGGGCTCGATCTACGCCGGCCTGGCCACCCCGACCGAAGCGGCCGCGCTGGGCGTGGTGGGTGCGCTGGTGCTGGCGCTGGCCGCGCGCCGGGTGTCCTGGCAGATGCTGCGCGAGGTGGCGGAGAACACCATGCGCTCGACCGCGATGATCATGCTCATCGTCATCGCCGCCGGCTTCCTGAACTTCGTGATGTCGGCCATCGGCCTGACCGACGCGATCACGAGCAGCGTGTCCGGCCTGGGCTGGCCGCCCATGGCGATGCTCGCGGCCATGGTGGTGTTCTACGTGATCCTGGGCTGCTTCATGGAAACGCTGTCCATGATGATCACCACCATCCCCATCGTCGCGCCCATCATGACGGCGCTCGGTTTCGACCCGATCTGGCTCGGCATCGTGATCATCGTGCTGGTGGAAACCGCGCTGATCACGCCGCCCGTGGGCCTGAATCTGTTCGTGGTGCAGAGCCTGCGCAAGAGCGGCTCGATCCAGGCCGTCATCGTCGGCGCCGTGCCCTTCGTGCTGGCGCTGTTCGCGGTCATCGTGCTGCTGGCCCTGGCGCCCGACCTGGCGCTGTGGCTTCCGCGGATCTTTGGCTGACCGCTCCCTCTTCCTTCCCGACCATGCAACTGACTTTTTCCATTTCGTCCGCTGGCGGTGCGAGCACGCTGGCCGTCTCCATCGACCACTTCGTGATCGCCGGCTGGGCCGGGCGCGACCACGCAGCCATCGAGCACCACATCGAAGAGTTGGCCGCCATCGGCGTGCCACGCCCGTCGGCAGTTCCGCTGTTCTACCGTGTCGCCGCCAACCAGCTGACGCAGGACGCTACGGTGCAAATGGCGGGCCCCGACAGTTCGGGCGAAGTCGAGGTGCTGCTGTTCAGCCAGGCTGGCCGCAGCTATGTGAGCCTGACGTCCGACCACACCGACCGCAAGCTGGAGGCGCACAGCGTAGCGCTGTCCAAGCAGCTGTGCGCCAAGCCCGTGGCGCGCGAGGCCTGGCCGCTGGACGAGGTGCTGCCGCACTGGGACAGCCTGCGCATCGTCTCCAGCATCGTCGAGGACGGCCGCGAGGTGGAGTACCAGAATGGCCTGCTCGACAGCCTGCGCGACGTGCGCGACCTGGCCCGCCGCCATTGCGGCCAGGAGCAACTGCCCGAGGGAATGGCCATGAGCTGCGGCACCGTGGCCGTCATCGGCGGCATCCGGCCCGCGAACATCTTTACCATGGCACTGGTCGACGATCGCCTCGGCCGCCGCCTGGCACACCGCTACACGGTGGAGTGCCTGCCTGTGGTGGCCTGACCGGCGCCACGCCCGCTGGCACTGCGCCCACAGTACCGACCGCAACCTTCATCCGCCCAGCGCCCATGCCCACCCCAGCCCGCATTGCCGCCATGCGCGCCCGGCTCGACGCCGGTAGCACCTCCCACGAAGCCATGGTCACCCAGGCCCTGGAAGGCGCGAAGCTTCCCGCCGCCGAGCATGTCTTCACCCGGCACTACGCCGATGCCGCACTCGCCGCCGCACGCCATGCCGATGCCGCCCGCAAGGCCGGTGTACAGCTGCCGCCGCTGGCGGGTTTGCCGGTCTCCATCAAGGACCTTTACGACGTGGCCGGCGAGACCACGCTGGCCGGCTCCATCGTGCGCCGGGGTGCGGCGCCCGCCACACAGGACAGCGTGGCCGTGCAGCGCCTGCGCGCGCAGGGTGCGGCCATCGTGGGCAAGACCAACATGACCGAGTTCGCGTTCTCGGGCGTGGGCATCAACCCGCACCATGGCACGCCGCGCAACCCGGCCGACCCGGCCACCGCGCGCATCCCGGGCGGCTCCTCGTCCGGTGCCGCCGTGTCGGTCGCCTTGGGCCTGTCCGTCGTCGGCCTGGGCTCGGACACCGGCGGCTCCATTCGCATCCCGGCCGCACTGTGCGGCATCGTGGGCTTCAAAAGCACGCAGTCACGGACGCCGCGCGCCGGTGCATTCCCGCTGTCCCAGACGCTGGACACGGTCTGTGCCATGGCGCTGTCGGTGGAGGACTGCCTCGTCGCCGATGCCGCGCTGGCGGATGCGCCGCTCGCGGTGCGGCGCCGTCCGCTACAGGGCCTGCGCCTGGCCGTGCCGAGCACGCTGATGTTCGACGGCATCGACCGGCCCACGGCACACGCCTTCCAGCGCGCCGTCTCCACGCTCTCGGCGGCAGGCGCGCAGATCGTGGACCTCCCGCTGGCGGAGCTGGCCGAGGTCGCGCGGATCAACGCGCCCGGCGGCTTCTCGCCCGTCGAGGCCGCCGCCGTGCACCGCGCGACCCTCGCCGAGCGCCGCGCCGACTACGACCGCCGCGTGGCCGCCCGCATCGACCTGGGGCTGACCGTGAGCGCGGCCGACTACATCACCATGCAGCAGCGCCGCGCCGACTGGATCGCCCGCATGGAGAGCGCGCTGCAGGGCTTCGACGCGCTGCTGTGCCCCACGGTGCCGATCGCGGCGCCGGCCATCGACGCGCTGGCGACGGACGAGGCCTTCTTCCAGGCCAACGGCCTGCTGCTGCGCAACACCTTCGCGATCAACTTCCTGGACGGCTGCTCGTTCAGCCTGCCCTGCCATGAAGCGGGCGAGTTGCCGGCAGGGCTGATGCTGTCATCGGTGCGCGGCGACGATGCCCGGCTGGCGGCCGTGGCGCTGGCCGTGGAAGGGGCGCTGGCCTCGGTGTGAAGCGCACGACGGGCTCGCTCGGCTGCAGCTCGCTCGGGCGCGACCAGCCGGCGCGCTGCAGCACCGCATCGAGCCGCGTCGGCGCGTCGTGGCCGGTTTCGGTGGCGGACCAGCGCCAGAGTTCGTCGGAGAAAGGCATGGCCCCGGTGTGCGGCGCACCCGCCTGCAGATCGTCACGAATGTGACGAATTGGCCCGCGGCGCCCGACTGGCGGGCGCTGCAGGCCGATTGCACTTTCAGGAATCGGAGCCCGAATCCTGCTTTGCGACATCTGCGCCCGGGGCTTCGGCCACGCCCCGCGCCGCTCGCGCGTACGCCGTCGGCGTCTGGCCCACGTGCCGCGTGAAGGCGACGCTGAAGGCACTGGCCGAGCCGTAGCCCACGCGCTCGGCGATCTCCGCGGTGCGCAGCTCGCCCTGGCGCAGCAGGTCGCGGGCGATCTCCATGCGCCAGGCGAGGAGGTACTCCATCGGTGCAATGCCGACCGCGCGGGTGAAGCGTTCGTAGAAGCTCGAGCGCGAGAGCGCCGCCGCGCGCGCCAGGCGCTCGACGGTCCAGGGCTGGTCGATGCCGGCATGCAGCTGCTCCAGCGCCACGGCCAGACGCGCGTCGCCCAGGCCGCGCAGCAGCCCGGGCGGCGCCTGGTCAGGCGGCGTGGCGCGCAGGGCCTCCACGAGCAGCAGCTCCACCAGGCGCGCACGCACGAAGTCGCCCCCCGGTCGGGGCACGGCGCTTTCCTCGGCCACCATGCGCACCAGCGCCGACAACCGCGACGAGCCCCGCACGCACACGACGCCGGGCAGCAGCGCGACGAGCAAGGCCGGGTCCGCGCGGTCGAAGACGAAGGCACCGCCCAGCGAGCGCATGTCCGGCGGGCCGGACGGGTCGCCGTAGCGGAGCTCGCGGCCGCCCGTGGGCAACGCGTCCGGGTCCATGGCGACGGGCGCCACCGCGTCGCCGCCGGCGAGCGTGAAGGCCGGCGTGCGCGGCAGCAGCACGAAGTCGCCGGCGCCGACCTCGACCGGTTCATGCCCGTCGACGGCCAGCCGGCAAGTGCCTTCCAGAAAGATGCAAAAGGAAGGCCGGCCGTAGGCGGCGAAACGCACCGCCCAGTCGCCCTTGCCGCCGATGGCGTTGGCGAACACCGCACGCGGGTGCAGCAGCGCCACGACCTGCGAAAGCGCGTCGCCGGGTTCCGGACGATGGCTAAACAAAGAAGGACATCTGCATACCGAACATCCGGGCATGCTCGCCTACGCTGCGGTCTTCGTCAACCTCCACCTGTCAAGGACACCCCCATGAAGACCGCCCTCGTCACCGGCTGCTCGTCCGGCTACGGCCTCGAGATCGCCCGCCACTTCCACGCCATGGGCTGGCGAGTGGTCGCCACCATGCGCCAGCCCCGGCCCTCGCTGCTGCCGATCTCCGACACCCTCGAAGTCCTGCCGCTGGACGTCACGGATGCACGGAGCATCGCCCGCGTGGTCGCGGCCGCCGGCCCGGTCGACGTGCTGGTCAACAACGCCGGGCTCGGGCTCTTCGGCGCCTTCGAGGCCACGCCGCTGGCGACCGTGCGCGAGATCTTCGAGACCAACACCTTCGGCACGATGGCAATGTGCCAGGCCTTCATCCCGCAGTGGCGCGAGCGCCGCTCGGGCCTGGTGGTGAACGTGACGTCGAGCGCAACGCTGGCGCCCTTCCCGCTCGTTGCGGCCTACACCGCCAGCAAGGCCGCGATCGAGGGCTTCACCGAATCGCTGGCGCTCGAGCTGGCCGCCTTCGGCGTGCGTGCGCGGCTGGTCGAACCGGGCTACTGCCCCGACACCCGCTTCGCCGCCAACGGCGCCGGGCGCATGGAGGGGCTGATCCCGGAGGCCTACGGCCGCTATGCACAGGAGGTCTTCGCACAGCTCGCCGACGTGGGCGAGGCGACACGGCCCGTCGACGTGGCGCACGCCGTGTGGCAGGCCGCGAACGACCCGTCGGATCGCCTGCGCTTCGCTGCCGGCGCGGACGCGGTGGCGCTGGCCCACGCCCGAAGCGGCCTCGGTGCCGACGCGTGCACGGCCTGAGCGGTCCGCGCGAACTCGCTATTCGGCGCTGGCCAGCCGCTCCAGCGCGGCCCGGCGGCTCAACTGCTTGAGGGCGCCGAGCTGGCGCACCTGTTCGGGCCGCGGCCGCACCTGGCCTTGTTCCCACAGGTAGACGCTGGCGCCGCTCATGCCCACCAGCCGGCCGTAGTCGGCGGCGGACAGGCCGAGCTTCTTGCGATGCGCCGCCAGCCGCGTCGCGCTGAAGCGGTACTGGCGGTCTTCGGCCGGCTGGGCCTTGGTCTCGACCGAACGGGCACGGCCGGCCTGGCGCAGTTCCTTCTGCAAGGCGGCGACCTCGCGCCGCAGGGCGGCGATGGCGCTGCGCTGCTGGGCGCTGGCCTTCTTCAGGCTCTCGATTTCCGACCGGACTTCCTTGCGCGCGACGCGTGCGATCTCCGCCTTGAGGATGGATGCGATGTTGGCCATGGGGCGGGATTGTCTCAGGCCCCACGACACCCCTATGGCAGCACCGCGGACGCGTGCGGACGAAGACTCAAGCGTCGATCGTCAGCGTGTTTTCTAGCGCACGCGAGCAACAAGGAAGGAATTCGGCGTGGGCAGCCTTTTCCTGGGCCGTCAGGAACGAGTCCCGGTGGTCGACCAGGCCCGCAACGACGGGTATCAGGCAACTTCCACAGACGCCCTGCTCGCAGGAAGAGGCAATCTGGATTCCGCTGCGGCGCAACGCCTGGAGCGCGCTTTCGTCTGCTCGGACGACGATGCGCTGGCCACTGCGCACGGCCCACAGTTCGAAGGGGCGATCGCCGCTGCCAGATGCCGCAGCGGCGGGCTGGAAGCACTCGTGGTGAAGGCGGTCGTCGGTCCAGCCCGCGGCACGGGCCGAACCGAGTACGTGGTCCATGAAGCCCTGTGGGCCGCAGACATACAGGTGGGCGTGCGCAGGCTGTCTGGACAGCACGCGCCCGACATCGAGGCGCCCGCTCGGCGCGTCGTCCACATGCAGATGCACGGACCGCGCGTAGGGTGAGCCGAGCAGTTCATCGACAAGGGCCATGCGTGCAATCGAGCGGCCGCAGTAATGGAGTTCGAACGGTGTTCTGCGCCCATGAAGCGCGGCAGCCATGCAGAGGATGGGCGTGATGCCGATGCCGCCCGCGACCAGCACTGCTGGCGCCCCGTCGAGCCGCAGCGCGAAGTGGTTCCTGGGTGCGGAGATCCGCAGCGAGCTTCCCACCTGCAGGGTGCGGTGGACGGCCTCCGAGCCGCCCCGCGACGCCGTGGTCCGCAGCACCGCGATTCGGTAGCGTTCGGGCGCGCAGGCGGGAGGACCGAGCAGCGAGTACTGGCGCACGAACCCGCCCACATGCACGTCGATGTGCGCGCCCGCGTCGAGGGCCGGAAGCGGTACACGCCCGCTGGCCTCGATCTCGAGCGCGCAGATGTCAGTGGCGAGCTCCGACCTCGCCGTGACGCGCGCGTCGATCAGCGTGACGTCGCTCATTCTGCGCGCACGAGGTTGGACAGCGTGCCGACATCCTGCACTTCAACCTCGACGACGTCACCCGGACGCAGGTAGAGGGGCGGTTGGCGCTTGAAGCCCACACCGCCCGGCGTGCCTGTGACGATCACGTCGCCTGGCTCGAGCGGTGTGAAGCTCGAGATGTAGGCCACCAAGCCAGGCATCGGGAAGATGAGCTGTTCCGTCGTGGCCTGCTGGACCACCTCGCCGTTGAGCCGCGTGCGCAACGCGAGGACCTGGCCGTCGCCAATCTCCCCGCGCGTGACCATCCAGGGCCCGAACCCGCCAGTCGCGGGAAAGTTCTTCCCGGGTGTCCATTGGGTCGTATGCGCCTGCCAATCGCGGACGGACCCGTCGTTGTACGGTGCGTAGCCCGCGATGTGCGCCCAGGCATCCGCCTCGCGAATGCGCCGTCCCCCACGCCCAATGACAATGGCGATCTCTCCCTCGTAGTCCACTTGCTGCGACTCGGACGGAATCACCAGCGGCTGGCCGTGCCCCACCTGCGAGGAGGCCACGCGCAGGAAGATGGTCGGCTGCCCGGTCTTCTCGCGGCGGGCCTCGACACGATGTTCCTCGTAGTTCAGCCCCACGCAAAAGATGCGCGGTGCGTCCGGAATCACGGGCAGCAGGGTGACGTCGGCCAGTGCCAGTTGCGGCGTGGCGGCATTCGCAAGCGATTCGATGGCCGCCAGGTCCAGCTCGGCGAGGGCGCTGCGCAGCGTGGCGTATCGCCCCTGCGAAGCGGCGTGGAGATCGACGATCCGGTCACCGGCGAGCGCACCCCAGCGCGCCTCTCCCCGATGGGAGTAGCTCAGAAGTTTCATGGATTGGATGCCCCGTTCCCCGGGGCGGACTGGATGACGGATAGGTGGTCCAAGGACGCACCCGCGTACGTGGCTAGTCCGCAGTGACCCCTGCGGACTTCACGATCTTTCCCCACTTGTCGTATTCGGCGAGGAAGTACGACTTGAACTGCTCGGGACTCCCACCTCTGACCGTTGCGCCCTGCGATGCCAGCGTCTGCTGCAGGTCCTTCTCCTTGAGTGCGGCATTCACCTCGCGAGAGAGCCTGTCGATGACGGGCCGTGGGGTGTTCTCCGGTGCCAGCAGGCCGAACCAGGTGCCGGCCTCGAAGCCCGCCACGCCGGCCTGCTGCATGGTAGGCACCTGTGGGAACTGGGACGAGCGCTCGGCCGACGTGATCGCCAGGGCACGGAGCTTGTCACCGCGCACGAGCGGCGCCGCAGTGCTGAACACATCGAACATGAGGTCGATCTGGCCCGCCACGAGGTCCACCAGTGCGGGGCCGCTGCCCTTGTAGGGCACATGGACCATGTCCACCCCCGTGAGCGTCTTGAAATACTCGCCGGCGAGGTGAGCGGCGCTGCCGTTGCCGAAAGAGCCGTAGGACAGCTTGCCGGGCTTGTCCTTCGCCAAGGCGATCAGGTCGCTCACGCTGCCGACCTTCAAACCCGGCTCGACCACCAGCAGCAGCGGCTGCGTCGCGATGAGCGTGATGGGATCGAAGGATTTGACCGGGTCGTAGGCGAGCTTCGAATAGGTGTGGGGTGTGACGGTGAGTGGGCCGGCCGCGCTGAACAGCAACGTGTAGCCATCGGCCGGCGCCTTGGCAACGAAGTCTTGTCCAACCGTGCCCCCTGCGCCGGCGCGGTTCTCGACCACCACCGGCTGCCCCAGCCGCTCGGCCAGCGACTTGGCGACAAGCCGCCCGGTCTGGTCTGTCGAGCCACCAACGGCGTAGGGGATGACCAGCTTGATGGGCCGGTCGGGATAGGTGTCGGCGTGCGCGACGCACGCGCCTGTCAGGAGGCAGGCGGCGGCCAGCGAGGCGGCCCAGAAGGATTTCGTGGTGATCATGTCTTGTCTCCTGTTTTTGTCTTCGAGCGCCCTTGGGGCTACTCGGCGCCGACCTCGATGGAACTGGCCCGAGCCGTGGAGGACGTCGCCCCCGGATCGACGCGGCCGAAGGCGTCACCGAATCGCTCGAGCATCACCTGCTCGAAGGACACGCCCTCCGAGGCGAACCAACTCCCCGAACGCAGCCGGTAGGCCTGGTGCTTCGTTGGCGCGAGCGGCTCGATGCCGCGCGCAAGTGCCTTGGCACCGGCAAGCACAGTTCTTCGAAAGCGCACGATGGCGGCGTCAGAAGGCGACAGGTGCTCACGTGTGCGGTCGGCGATGCGGCCCTGGCTGTCCTGGATCATGGCGTCCTGTTCGGCCACGCCGCGCACGCCCGTGAAGCTGATGTGCTTCTGGTGCGCGCGGTCGATGAGGTATTCATTCGATCGGTTGCGGATCGGGATGAAATTGGCGTCGACCTCGGCGATCACGCCATGCCCTTCCTTGAACCTGGCGACTTCGTCTTCCCCGAGCGGGCGCTCGGGGTTCCAGGCATAGGTGTAGATCCAGCAGTTCTCGTCGTCGATGGGCACCCACGTGTAACCGAAGTGCGTCTCACCCGGCAGCGTCGATGGTGTGGTGCTGTGCGATGGCAGAGCGAACTGGGCGCTGCGCCAGTAGCGTGTGCCTCCATCGGCGCGGCGCGCGCCGCCCACCACGAAACCCACCTCGTGCTCGAGGATGGAGAACTGCGGCAGCGGGTCCTCGCGGATCCAGCGCAAGCGCTTCTCGTCCGCTGGCGCGTCGGGGTTCGCGTTCGACGGCACGCTCGGTGCCGGCATGTGCAGGAACGAGAAGTGCGAGGTGTCGAGCGCCCCCTCGATGGACTGCGCCCAGTTGCACTCCTGCAGCTTCTTCGTGACGTACCGGTGGGACTCGGGCAGCTCGGCGAAATCCAGCCGAGGCACCTCGGGCAGCTCGCGTGTCCACGGGTCCGGCCCCAGGTATGCCCATACCAGGCCCCCATGCTCGCGCGTGGGGTAGGCTTTCAGCCGCAAGGTGTCGTGATAGGTCGCACCCGGTGGCACATTCGGCAGCTCGACCGGGCGGCCCTGGCGGTCGAACTGCCAGCCATGGAACACACAACGGATGGCGCAGCTCTCGTTGCGGCCAAAGTACAGGTCCGCGCCGCGGTGCGGGCAGCGCGAATCCACCAGGCCCACAGCACCGTCGCTGTCCCGAAAGGCCACGAGCCGCTCGCCCAGGATATTCACACGCAGGGGCGCGCCATCCGGCTCGGGCAGTTCGCGCGAGAGCGCAACTGGCTGCCAGAAGCGCCGGAAGAACTGGCCCATCGGCGTCTGCCCACCGGTGCGGGTGAGCAGTTCGTTGTCTGCCTGAGTCAACATGTCGCTCTCCTTCAGTTCACATGCCCGAGCGCCGTCGGGTTGGCCGATGCGGCGCGTGGGTCGCGGATGCCATGGGCCTCGGCCCATCGCAGCGTGTCGAGGGTGTGCCCCGAGGGCGTGTATTCGCAGCCGATCCAGCCTTGCCAACCCAGGCGCTCGATGAGTTCGAAAAGGAACTGGAAACGGATCTCGCCCGTGCCTGGCTCATGGCGGCCCGGCACGCCGCCCACCTGGATGTGGCCGATGTGCGGCCACACTGCCTCGAGGCGTTCAGCGATCGCACCTTGTTCGGTCTGGATATGGAAGGTGTCGAAGCACAGCTTCACGTTGTCGCGCCCAAGCGCTTTCACCACCTCCACGCCCTCCTCGATGCGGTGATAGAGGAAGTCGGGGAAGCGTGCGCGGCAGCACGGCTCGAGGATGAGGACCAGGCCGGCGCTTCGGGCATGGTCCGCAGCCCAGGCGATGTTCTCCTTGAAGAGGGCCATGCACCGGGCGCGGTCCAGGTCCTTGCCGATGTTGCCGGGCATCACATGGATCATGGGACCGCCGACCTGCACGGCGTAGTCGACGGCCGTGCGGATGCTCTCCCGGAATCGCTCCTCCTGGCCGGGCAGGGCGGCGTAGCCGCGCTCGCCACGGTCCCAGTCGAACGGCGCGAGGACCTGGACGAGCTGCAGACCGTTGGCCTCGAGACGCGCAGCGATCTCGCGGGCAGGGTACTCGTACGGGAACGCGACTTCCACGCCCTTGAAGCCGGCGCGGGCCGCCGCCTCGTAGCGCTCGAGCATCGGCAATTCGGTGAAGAGCCACCGCAGGTTGGGATCGAATCGAAGCATTGCTGCCAGAGTCCTTCTTCGTCGTGGGAAGGCGATCGTAGGAATGCGCAATTGCTAAGACAAGCTAGACTTTCTCAGGACGAATTGAGGTTTCCTTATGAATATCGGAAGCGTGTCGTTTCGACAGCTGCGTGCCTTCGTCGCTGTGGCAGACGCCGGCAGCTTCGCCATGGCCGCCCAGCGGCTCCACCTGAGCCCCTCGGCCCTCAGCCTGCTGATCCGGGATCTTGAAAGGAACATGGGCGTGCGGCTGTTCGACCGCACGACGCGCTCGACCGTGCTGTCCGTCGCCGGCAGCGAGTTCTATCCCCTGGCACGTCAGGTGCTCGACGATCTGGCGCGCGCGCTGGAAAGCACGCAGGACCTCGAACAGAAGAAACGTGGCACGGTGCGCGTGGCCTGCACGCCGCTCTACGCGGCGACCATGCTGCCGGAGATGGTTCACCGCTACCGTCGCAAGTACCCGGCGATCGCCGTGTACGTGCTGGACTCGCTCAACCAGCAGGCCACGGCCCGGGTCGTCAGCGGCGAGGCCGACCTGTGCATCGCCCCGCAGCGTGCGACGCCCCCGGAGCTGGTCCAGCAGAGCTTGATGCGCGATCGCATCCGCCTGGTGTGCCGCGCCGATCACCCCCTTGCTTCGCGTGCACGCGTGAGCTGGGCGCAGGCGCTGCAGCATCCGTTCGTGAGCCTTACCGCGGACTTCACCCACCGGCTGCAGGCGGATCTGTTCAAGCACTCCACGTCGCTGAGCCTGCAGCCCGCACACGAGGTGTCGTTCATCACCACGGCGTTGGGAATGGTACGCAGCGGTTTCGGCGTGACGGCGCAGCCAAGCCGCGCCATGCCCCTGCTCGATTCGTTCGGGCTCGTGTCCCGCCGGCTCGTCTCACCTACGGTGGACCGGCTGCTCTCGCTCTTCCATCCCCGCAACCGGGCACTGTCTCCGGCGGCGGAGAGCTTCAAGGACTTCCTGTTCGACGAACTGGCGCAGGGTGGCGATACCCTGTGAAGGCTGCGCAGCGACGCTGGCCCAGCCTACCGGCAGAGAACCATGTCAGGCCGCAGCCGGCGCCCTGTTGGCGGACGAACTGCCCCGGCCGCCGAGTCGGCCGGGCCCGCGGGCACTCAAGCCGCCCCCGGCGCCGAGAGCCGGTTGCAGTAGTCGATGAAGGCCTCGAGCTCGTTGGACTTGTCGAAGACGGCGTCGGCACCGGCCTCGCGGCAGCGACGCCGCATGTCGGCGGTGGCGTAGTTGCTCAGCACCACCGCCCGCTGCGAGGGGCCGCGTGCCCGCAGGTGACGCAGCACGCCCAGGCCCGAGCCCTGTGCCAGGAACAGGTCGACCACCGCGAGGTCCCAGGCACCGGCGTGCGCGACCAGCCACCGCGCCGCGTCGTCCTCGCCACCCGCGTCGGCCACCACTTGGGCGGCGGCCAGTTCTTCGAGGGTGGGAATGAGGCTGTCGCGGATGGTGGCGTTGTCTTCGACGAGAAAGATGCGGAGGGCGGGCATGGACGAGGGAACGACAGTGAACGTTAACCTCGATGTCCACCGCGACGTGGGCGCCGCGTACGCCGGCTGGGGTCGGACGCCGCCTACGACGGACGGCAGGGCCGAGCGCCTCAGCTTTTCCTGGAAGGCGGGGTGCCGCCGGCGCTCTGGCCCAGTTCGTCGTGCACCTGCTGCAGCCGGTCCACCGACTCGCTCAGTTGTTTCTCGACCTCGACGCTCTGGTCCAGCGCCTGGGCGACTTCGCCGACCTGCACGTGGTCGGGCAGCTTCTCCTCCAGCACCGTGTTGACCACGGCCAGGTTGTCCGCCGCCTGGCGGATCTCGGCGGCCACTTCCTTGGCCTTGTCGATCGTCTGTTCCAGCGAGGCCTGCGCGTCGGCGGCCTGCTTCTTCTCAGGGCTCATGCATGCTCCTGCAGCGGCGCATCGCCGTGCGAAGGGGCGATGGTAGCGCCGCGCCAGCGCGGCGGGTACCTCAAAAGACGCAGCGGCGCGGCGGCGCCACGGGCCGATCGTTCCATGGGTGCACCGGGCCGTCCTGCCCGCGGGGCTTCCACAATCGGCGCCCAGGCCCCATCTTCGGGGCATGGCGTGGCAGTCCGGCCGCGCAGTTCGTCTTCCAGGATCCCTGCCATGTCCAGTTCCCCCGTGCTCCAGGTCCGGCCCCTCGGCTTCCCGTGGGCCACCGTCGACCCTTTCCTCTTCTGTGCGTACCACGACGACGCTTACCCGCGCGCCGATGCGCAGATGCGCCCGGACGCGCCGCTCGAAGGCCGCGAGATCGGTGCCGACTTCAGCCGCAAGGACGGCTGGAGCATGTACCACGGCGAAGCGGTGCCCGGCTTTCCCGGCCATCCGCACCGCGGCTTCGAGACCGTGACCATCGTGCGCCGAGGCCTGATCGACCATGCCGACTCGCTGGGCGCGGCGGCGCGCTTCGGCCGCGGCGACGTGCAGTGGCTCACCGCCGGCCGCGGCATCCAGCATTCGGAGATGTTCCCGCTGCTCAACCAGGAGACCGACAACCCGCTGGAGCTGTTCCAGATCTGGCTGAACCTGCCGGCGCGCAACAAGATGGTCGAGCCGCACTTCACCATGTTCTGGGCCGACCGCATCCCGCGCCTGGCGGCCACCGACGCCGACGGCCGCCGCACCGACGTGAGCGTGATCGCCGGCCGCCTGCAGCCCGAGGCGGACGGCGCCGCGCCGATCGATCCGCTGGCGCCGCCGCCCGATTCGTGGGCCGCGCAGGCGGACTCGGACGTGGCCATCTGGACGCTGCGCATGGACCCCGGCGCGCGCTGGACGCTGCCGGCCGCCGCGGGCGAGGGCACGCGCCGCACGCTGTACTTCTTCAAGGGCCAGCAGGTGACCGTCGGCGGCCAGGCGGTGCAGGGGCCGGCAGCCATCGCGCTGCAGGCCGACGTGCCGGTGGAACTGGTGAACGGCGATGCGGCGGAAGGCGAGTTCCTGCTGCTGCAGGGCCGTCCCATCGCCGAGCCGGTGGCCCAGTACGGCCCCTTCGTGATGAACACGCAGGCCGAGATCATGCAGGCCATGAACGACTACCGCCGCACCCAGTTCGGCGGCTGGCCCTGGCCCGACCATGCGCCGGTGCACGGGCGCGACCCGGCGCGCTTCGCCCGCCATCCGGACGGGCGGCGCGAGGAAGCGGCGGCCTGAAGCATTTTTCGCTTGACCTGGAGTGCACTCCAACTCCTAGCATGGGGGCATGAGCTCTTCCCCCGCCCCTTGCCACGCTTCCGCCACCCCCGTCGGCGCATCGCCGTCGGAGGGTGTCAATCCCTCCCCGCTGCTGCACATGACCATCGGCCAGGTGTCGCGCGCGACCGGCATGTCGGCCGACACCCTGCGCTACTACGAGCGCATGGCCCTGCTGGCGCCGCCGCGCGATGCGGGCCGCCGGCGCCACTATGGCCCGCAGGACCTGCTGACGCTGAGCTTCGTCGCCCGCATGCGCGCCACCGACATGCCGCTGGCCGAGATCCGGACTTACCTGGCACTGGCCGCGCAGGGCGACGCCACGGCCGAGGCGCGCCGCGCCCTGCTCGAGGCGCACCGCACGCGCGTGCAGGCGCAGCTCAAGGCCTCGGCCGAAGCGCTGGAGGTGATCGACTTCAAGCTCCAGCATTTCGATGAGCTGTCGCGCAAGATCAAGCTGGCCACGGCCGACGCGCAGCCCGGCGCCTTCAAACTGCCGGCGTCGCGCGGCGCGCGCGATGAGGCGGCGGCGGCCTGATCCCGGCGGGGCGCGCGCAAGTGGCGATGCGCACTGACGCGCGCCCCTGGCCCGCAAGTCGCCACAATCGGGGCCATGTCCCCCTCCCTCTACGCCACCCTCGACCCGCTGCGTGCAGCGCTCCAGCGCGAGGGCCTGGCCGGGGGCCTGCGCTTTCTGAACGCGCGCGTGCCGCACCGCTACACGGCCGCCTACCGGGTGCAGCAGGACACGCTGGTCAACCTCGACCTGTATGACAAGGCCGGCGAGGTGCGGCCCGAGTTCCTCGCTTCGGTGCCCTTCGAGGACAGCTTCTGCCAGTTCGTGCTGCGCGACGGCGAGTTCCGCACCGGATGCAGCGCCCAGGATGCGCGCCTGGACGGCCACCGCTACCAGGGCGTGATGGGCGCCTACCACGGCGTGCCGCTGGTGGACGACGACGGCGGCCTGTTCGGCACGCTGTGCCACTTCGACACGGACGACCGGCCGCTGCCGGACGAGGAATTCGTCTTCCTGCAGAAGGCCGCACGCCTGATGTCGGCGGTGGTGACGCGCCAGGTCGGCCGCTGAGCCCGGCTACAGGCCACCGACCACCGACGCGACCAGCCACACGTTGGCGGCGCCGATCGTTGCGAACAGCGTCCACGCCACCGCACGCAGCACCGGGCCGTTGGCGAAATCGCCCATCAGCGCGCGGTCGCTGGTGAATCGGATCAGCGGCCAGATCGCGAAGGGCAGCTGGAAGCTCAACACCACCTGGCTGAGCACCAGCATCTTGCCCACCCCACCATCGCCGAACCACCACACGCCCACGAAGGCCGGCACCAGTGCCAGCGCGCGGGTGATCAGGCGACGCTGCCAGCAGGGAATCTTCAGGTCGAGAAAACCTTCCATGATGATCTGGCCCGCGATCGTGCCGGTGAAGGTGGAGCTCTGCCCCGAGGCCAGCAGCGCGATGCCGAAGAGCGTGGCCGCCAGCGCGCTGCCGACGATGGGCTCGATGAGGCGGTAGGCGTCCTCGATCTCGGCCACCTCGCGATGGCCGCTGCCGTGGAAGGCGCTGGCGGCCAGGATCAGGATCGCCGCGTTGACGAACAGCGCCAGGGTGAGCGAGATGACCGCGTCCAGCGTGCCGAGCGTGACGGCCTCGCGCCTGGCGGCCTCGGTCTTCGCCACCAGGCGCGTCTGCACGATCGACGAATGCAGGTACAGGTTGTGCGGCATCACCGTGGCGCCGACGATGCCGATGGCCAGGTACAGCGCGCCCGGCTGCTGCAGCCGCTCCAGGCTGGGGCCGAAGCCCATCGCGACGCCGAACCAGTTGGGCTGCGACATCGCCAGCTCGACCACGAAGCAGCCGGCGATGGTCGTGACCAGGGCGAGCACGATCGCCTCGACACGGCGAAAGCCCGCGCCCTGCAGGCCGAGGATCAGCAGGGTGTCGAAGGCCGTGATGGCGATGCCGACCGGAATCGACACGCCGAAGAGCAGGTGCAGCGCCAGCGCGCTGCCCAGCACCTCGGCCAGGTCGCAGGCCACGATGGCCAGCTCGGCACCGAGCCACAGAAAACGGTTGGTACGCGGGCCATAGTGGTCGCGGCAGGCGCGCGCCAGGTCCTTGCCGGCCACCAGGCCCAGGCGCACGCACAGCGTCTGCAGCAGCATGGCCGCCAGGCTGGCCAGCAGCACCACGAAGAGCAGGCCGTAGCCGAAGCGCGAGCCGGCCTCGATGTCGGTGGCCCAATTGCCGGGGTCCATGTAGCCGACCGACACCAGCAGCCCCGGCCCGGCGAAGCGCAGCAGCTTCTTCCACAGCGGCAGCCCCGGATCGACCGCCACGCTGCCCTTGACTTCGGACGGGCAGAACGGGGCGGTGGCGGTTCGGGGCAGACGGTACATCGGCGTCGATCATAGGAGCAGACGCCGGTGCCGCGGCTTGGCAATCGCTATTGTTTTGATAGCTGCCGGCGCTCGCCCCGCGGGCGCTGCAGGCCAATTCGGTCGGTGATCGCTCAGCGCGCCCGGCGCGCCGCCGCCGGGAAGGGCCGGCTCAGGAAGCGCGAGCCCTGTTCGCCGAAGCGCCAGTGCATCTCCACCGCCTTGCTGATGCCGATGCGGGGGCCGACCTGCACGAGCACCGGCGGCGCGGCCTCGGCGGCCAGCAGCTCGAAGGGCGGCGCATCGAGCCGATGGCCGTTGAAGCTCGCGTCCACGCCCAGGGCCTGCCCGACGCGGCCGGGGCCGGCAGCCAGCAGGCGCTCGTCTTCCACGCCGCGGCGGTGGCGCATCGTGGCCAGGCCGTGCGTGGGCTGCAGCGCGCGGATCAGCACCCCGGCGCCGTGGCCTTCCTCGCGGCAGACGAAGTTGAGGCACCAGTGGATGCCGTAGGAGCGGTACACGTAGGCCCGGCCGGGCGGTCCGAACATCGCGGCGTTGCGCAGCGTGGGACCGCCGTAGGTGTGCGAGGCCGGGTCGTCGCGGTCGTAAGCCTCGGTCTCGACGATGCGCCCACCCACGCCGTCGACCAGCACCGTGACGCCGATCAGCGCGCGCGCGACCTCCTCGGACGGGCGGCCGAAATCCAGCCCGGCCAGAAGGTGGCCGCTCGTGCGCTGTCCGTCGGACCCGGCTGTCACGCCAGCGGCGCCATCTGAGAGGGCCGGTCCTGGCTGCAATAGTCGAAGAAGTCGTCGAGCTCGTTCGACTTGTCGAACACGGCATCGGCGCCCAGGGCGAGGCAGCGTGCGCGGATGTCGGCGGTGGCGTAGTTGGTCAACACCACCACCCGCTGATGGGGGCGGCGAGGCGTGCAGGCGCTCAGCACCCCCAGGCCCGAGCCTTCACGCAGGAACAGGTCGATCACCGCCAGATGCCACACATCGGCATGGTCGCGCAGCCAGGCGGCGGCTTGGGTCTCCGTCTCGGCCACGCCCACCACGGGCGCATCGGCCAGGTCGGCCAGCGTGGGGATGAGGTTGTCCCGGATGGTCGGGTTGTCTTCGACGAGAAAGGTCAGCAGGGCCATGCGAGGTACCGGGCGACTGTGCGCGGCAGTGTACGCATCGGGCCCGCGCTCAGCCATGGCCGTCTTGCGAAACCCCAGGGGTCGCGCAGGGCGCACAGCGCACCTGCGCACCCCCTCGTCAGAACACCCCGAAGATCTTGAGCAGGATGATGACGCTGACGGGCACGCCGAGCAGCCAGAGGACGATGGATTTCATGCGGGTCTCCTTGGTTGAAAGCAATGGAGCCCATGATCGGTACCGCTGCCGCGCGGGCCGTGCCGGCGCGCGCATGCTGGCCCCGTAGGAATGACCGCCGCGTCATTGCGGGTGCGCACCACTGCTACGAAAACAATAGCTGTATGCGCAGTCGGCGCGCGCGCTGCAGGCCAAGTCGGCACGAAAACCTGCCGCTTGGCCGCCGGCCACCACGACGGCGCACAGGCCAAAAAAAACGCGCCCGAGGGCGCGTTTCTTTTTTGCCGTCGCAGGGCCGCGGCTTACTTGGCCACCACGCGCGCCATTTCCAGGCACTTGTTGGAGTAGCCCCACTCGTTGTCGTACCAGGACACAAGCTTGACGAAGGTGCCGTCGAGGGCGATGCCGGCTTCGGCGTCGAAGATCGAGGTGCGTGCGTCGCCGCGGAAGTCGGTGGCGACGACCTTGTCCTCGGTGTAGCCGAGCACGCCCTTGAGCGCGCCCTCGGATTGCGCCTTCATCTCGGCGCAGATTTCCTTGTACGTCGCGTCCTTGCTGAGCTCGACCGTGAGGTCGACCACCGACACGTCGGAGGTCGGCACGCGGAAGCTCATGCCGGTGAGCTTCTTGTTGAGTTCGGGGATCACCACGCCCACGGCCTTGGCGGCGCCGGTGCTGCTGGGGATGATGTTCTCCAGGATGCCGCGGCCGCCGCGCCAGTCCTTGTTGCTCGGGCCGTCCACGGTCTTCTGCGTGGCCGTGGCGGCGTGCACGGTGGTCATCAGGCCGCGCTTGATGCCCCACTTGTCGTTGAGCACCTTGGCCAGCGGCGCCAAGCAGTTGGTGGTGCAGCTGGCGTTGGAGATGATCGCTTCGCCCTTGTAGGTCTTGTCGTTGACGCCGAAGACGAACATCGGCGTGTCGTCCTTCGAGGGGGCCGACATGATGACCTTCTTGGCACCGGCGTCGACGTGCTTCTGCGCGGTTTCCTTGGTGAGGAACAGGCCGGTGGACTCGAGCACCACGTCGGCACCGACCTCGTTCCACTTCAGCGCGGCGGGATCGCGTTCCTGCGTGAGACGGATCTTCTTGCCGTTGACGATCAGCGTGTTGCCGTCGACCGAGACCTCGCCCTTGAAGCGGCCGTGCACCGAGTCGTACTGCAGCATGTAGGCCAGGTAGTCGGGCTCCAGCAGGTCGTTGATGCCCACGATCTCGATGTCGGGGAAGTTCTGCACGGCGGCGCGCAGCACGTTGCGGCCGATGCGGCCGAAGCCGTTGATACCGAGTTTGATAGCCATCTGGAGTGCTCCTAAGTCAGTTGAAAACCTTGAATGCGGGAGCGGGCAGCCGGTACGCGAAGGACGCGAAGGACGCGGAGATCACGCGAAGGACGCAAAAGAGAAATCATCATCTGGATGTTCTTCTGCGATCTTTGCGAAGCCTTCGCGTCCTTTGCGTACGGCTGTCCGTATGTCAATCGCGCAGCACCGCTTCCACGGTCGCCGCGACGTTCTCGGGCGTGAAGCCGAAGTGCTTGAACAGCACGGGCGCGGGCGCCGATTCGCCATACGTGTCGATGCCGACCACGGCCGACACGCCGTATTTCCACCAGCCGCCGGTGCAGCCCATCTCGACGGCGATGCGCGGGATCTTCCTGGGCAGCACGGCCTTCTTGTAGCCGACGTCCTGGCGGTCGAAGGTGGTGGTCGAGGGCATCGACACCACGCGCACGGCGATCTTCCTGGCGGCCAGCAGCTTCTGTGCGGCCAGGGCCAGCGGCACTTCCGAGCCGGTGGCGATGATGATGGCGGCGGTCTTCTTGCTCTTGAGGCCCACGGCCTCGGGCTCTGCCAGTACGTAGGCGCCCTTGGCGATGTCGCTCAGGTCGCTCTTGGGCGAATAGGCGATGTTCTGGCGCGACAGCAGCAGCGCCGTGGGGCGCGACTGGTTCTGCAGCGCGACGGCCCAGGCCACGGCGGTTTCGGCCGTGTCCGACGGGCGCCAGACGTCCAGGTTGGGAATGAGGCGCAGCGAGGCGGCGTGCTCGATCGACTGGTGCGTGGGGCCGTCCTCGCCCAGGCCGATGGAGTCGTGCGTGAACACGTGGATCACGCGGCGCTTCATCAGCGCGGCCATACGGATGGCGTTGCGGCTGTAGTCGCTGAAGGTCAGGAAGGTGCCGCCGTAGGGGATGTAGCCGCCATGCAGCGCGACGCCGTTCATGATGGCCGCCATGCCGAACTCGCGCACGCCGTAGTTGATGTGGCGGCCGATGACGCCCTGCGGCGTGGCAGCCGCGGCGTCGGGCTTGGCCTCGTCCTCGGCACCGTGCTTGGCGTCCAGCGCCGGCACGTTCATGACCACGGCCCCCGTCTTGGGGTCGAAGCGCAGGGCTGCCGTGCTCTTGGTGTTGGTGAGGTTGGAGCCGGTCAGGTCGGCGCTGCCGCCGAGCATCTCGGGCAGGGCGGCGGTGAAGGCTTCGAGCGCCAGCTGGCTGGCCTTGCGGCTGGCCACGGTCTCGCCCTTGGCGTGGGCGGCGACGATGGTGTCGAAGGCGACCTGGTGGAAGTCCGCCGGCAGCTCACCCTTCATGCGGCGGGTGAAGTCGGCCGCCAGCTGCGGGAAGGCGCTGCCGTAGGCGGCGAAGCGCTCGTTCCACTCGGCCTCGGCCTGGGCCCCAGCCACGCGGTGGTTCCAGTCGTCGTAGACGGCCTGCGGGATGACGAAGGGCGGCTCGGTCCAGCCGAGCGCTTCGCGCGTGAGCTTGATCTCGTCGGCGCCCAGCGCCTCGCCGTGGGCCTTGGCGGTGCCGGCGCGGTTCGGGCTGCCCTTGCCGATCGTGGTCTTGCAGATGATCAGCGTCGGCTTGTCTTCGGACTTCTTCGCCTTGGCGATGGCGTCCGAGACGGCCTTGACGCTGTTGCCGTCGATCGGGCCGATCACGTTCCACTCGTAGGCCTTGAAGCGCTCGGCGGTGTGGTCGATGAACCAGGGCTTGACCTGGCCGTCGATGCTGATGCCGTTGTCGTCGTACAGGGCGATCAGCTTGTTGAGCTTCCAGGCGCCGGCCAGCGCGCAGGCCTCGTGGCTGATGCCTTCCATCAGGCAGCCGTCGCCCAGGAAGGCGTAGGTGTGGTGGTCGACGATGGCGTGGCCCGGGCGGTTGAACTCGGCGGCCAACAACTTCTCGGCCAGCGCGAAGCCCACGGCGTTGGTGATGCCCTGTCCCAGCGGGCCGGTGGTGGTTTCCACGCCGGGCGTGACGTCCACTTCCGGATGGCCCGCCGTCTTGCTGTGCAGCTGGCGGAAGTTCCTGATCTCGTCGATGGGCAGGTCGTAGCCCGTGAGGTGCAGCACGGCGTACTGCAGCATCGACGCGTGGCCATTCGACAGGATGAAGCGGTCGCGGTCGAACCAGTGCGGGTTGGCCGGGTTGTAGCGCAGGTGCTCGCCCCACAGTGCGACGGCCATCTCGGCCATGCCCATCGGCGCGCCGGGGTGGCCGGAGTTGGCTTGTTGAACGGCGTCCATTGCCAACGCGCGGATCGCGTTGGCCATCAAGGCTTGGTTGGCCATCGGTGGCTTTCGGGGGAGGGGGAAAGGAGAGGAGCCCTCAATTTTAGCGAGCGGGGTGAGGCGCACCCGCCAAGTGCCGCCGGACCCTGCACGGCCATGGCGTATTGCCGGTCGTCTGCGTGCCCTACCGGCCGGGCGAAGCCGGGCTGCTAGAGTCCGCGGCATGCAGGGCCTGCACCTCACCGCCGATCTCCACGACTGCCAGTGCGCAGCGCGCTGGCTGGTCGACGCCCAGGCGCTGGGCGCCCACTGCGCGGCGGCCGTCCGCAGCGCCGGCCTGCAGCCCGTGGGCGAGCTGTTCCACCGCTTTCCCGACACGGCCGAAGGCCCGGGCGGCGTGACGGCGACGGTGCTGCTGGCCGAATCGCACCTGTGCGTGCACACCTGGCCCGAGCGCCGCGCCGTGACGCTGGACGTCTACGTCTGCAACTTCGGCGGCGACCATTCCGCCAAGGCGCAGGCGCTGCTCGACGCGCTGGTGGCGCTGTTCGCGCCGCGCGAGGCCGTGCGCCAGTCACTGCAACGCGGCTTGGCTCCTGCGCATGTCGACTGAAGGCGTACGCGCCGGCGCCATGCTGCTGGCCGCCGGCCGCGGCGAGCGCATGCGGCCGCTGACCGACCACACGCCCAAGCCGCTGCTGCCGGTGCGCGGAAAGCCGCTGATGCAGTGGCCCATGGAGGCGCTGGCGGCCGGCGGCGTCACGCGGCTGGTGGTCAACACGGCCTGGCTGGGTGAGCAGATTTCAAGCCATTTCGGCCCGCAGCCCGCATGGGGCGGGCGCGAGGCGCTATCGATTTCATACTCCGACGAGGGCCGCGATTTCGGCGGCGCACTGGAGACGGCCGGCGGCATCGTGCGTGCCCTGCCCCTGCTCGAGGACGTGTTCTGGGTGGCGGCCGGCGATGTGTTCGCGCCGGACTTCCGCTTCGACCCCGCCGCGCTGGCCCGCTTCCGTGCCGGCGACGCGCTGGCCCACCTGTGGCTGGTGCCCAATCCCGCACACAACCCGAAGGGCGACTTCGGCCTGGACGAGGATGGCCGCGCGCGCAACGTGCCGGCCGATGCCGGCGTGCCGCGCCACACCTTCTCCACCATCGGCCTGTACCGCGCCGCGTTGTTCGCACCGCCCTATTGCGGCATTCCGGCCGGCAACCCGGAGGGCGTCAAGGCGGCACTGGCGCCGATCCTGCGGGCTGCCATGGACGACGGCCGCGTCACGGCCGAGCTCTACACCGGCGGCTGGACCGACGTCGGCACGCCGGAGCGGCTGGCGCAGCTCCAGCGCTGACGCGGCCGGACCGCCGGCCGCGCCGGGGCTCAGGGGATGTTGGCCGAGGTGACCTGGAAGGCGCCACCCGGCAGACCGAACTCGCCGCCGTATTCGAAAGCGTCGCCGCCGCTGCTGCCCATGCCGCAGCCGTTGGGCGCGCCGCAGGCGCTGCCGCTGTAGTTGTGCATGATCACCGGCCCGTAGCGGTAGTTGCGCAGCGCGCGGCCGCCGTAGTCGGCCACCGAGACCACGTACGACTCGGTGCCGTGGTTGTCCGTGTCCTCCGCCGCGATCGGGTCCACCAGCCGCGCGTCCTTGAGCGTGCGCACCACCGTCCCGCCGTTGCCGGAGAAGCGCACCCACTGCAGCTGACGGTCCCCGCGCGAGGTCACGATCACCTCGCGGGTGATGTCCTGGTAGATGGCGCTGCCGGCCTTCTCCTTGACCAGCGCGATGCCCGTCGGGTTGCGGCCCACGGCCACGGCGCCGACCTCCGCGATGCTCGCAGCCGATCCGCTGCCGGCGGTGGGGTAGTCGCCCAGGTTGAAGATGTGCAGCTGCCCATCCTGCGTGGCCACCCAGGCGCGGCGGCTGTTGCCCCAGGCATAGGTCCTCACGGCCGTGGGCCGGTTGGCCATCGCCACCGTCTTGATGACGGTGGGGGTCTGCCCGGGCGCGGCGGCGAAGGTGCGCGGCCATTGCGAATCGGCCGAGCCGACCGAGGTCGTCACGCTGTAGTCCGAGTCGCTGCCGAAGTACATGCTCTGGTAGTAGGCGAACAAGGGCCGCAGGTCCAGGAAGGCCACCTTCTGCTCGGACTTTGAGGTCACCACGGCGACGCCGCCCTTGGCATAGGTGTCGAAGTTGCGGCCGCCGGATTTGAAGGTCGCGCGGTTGTTCGCGTTGCTCAGCGGCAGGGAATAGGCCTGCTCGCGCGTGCCCTCTCCCAGATAGGCGTTGCGGTCCACCCCCGTCGTGACCGAGATATCGGTCGGCGCCTTCATGTCGGACGGCAGCGGGACGTAACCCAGCACCTTCATGTAGCCGGTGTTGCCGAGGTTGGGCAGGCCGGGATAGAGGCCGTTCCATTCGCCCCAGTAGTTCGAACCGGTGGGATTGTTCGGTGTGCAGCCTTCGCACAGGCCGGCCAGCGCCACCACGGCGACCTCGCCGCGCAGGTTGACCGTGTCCCACACGGTGATCAGGGCGAACTCGTTGCTGTTGGTCACCGCCACCGCCGTCGGCACCTTGCCCGACGCCAGCTGCGCACTGGCCTTGTTGGTCGAGGTGTCGGTCTGCGCCGAAGCGATGAAGCCGCTGTCGAACACCATCAGGCTGTTCATGCACCAGCCTGGGCGGCCCGCGCATCGGGCCACACCGACCGGATTGCCGACCGCCCCGCCGGACGCCCGGTAGGCGGCGCCGTTGACCTCGTCAAGCCCCCCGCCGTAGTACACCCACCTCAGCTCGGGCCGCTGCGAGAAGACCGCGTTGCTCACCGAGCTGATCGCCACGTCGGCCACGCCCACGCGCTGCGCCGGCACATCGGGAATGAAGGCGACATGGCCGTTGTTCGACGAGAAGTCGCCGATGTTGTTGCTCCATGCGCCCACTTGCCAGGTGCCGCAGGCGATGGGGTCGCAGGGGCGCTGCCCGCCGCTGCGGTCGGACACGAAGGCATTGTCGTTGCGCTTGAACCAGGTGGGCACGCCGTCGTTGCCCGTGGTCCCGTACGCCGACGGCGCCGGCCCATAGCGGTAGTCGATGCCCCCGGCCTTGCCCATGGCCGCTGCCACGGCGCGATAGGCGGCCGCGTCGACCGTGGTCGTTCCGCCGGTCAGCGGGTCCGGGGTGCCGGCCGCAGGCGCGGGCGCTGCCGCGCCGGACCCCGACCCAGAACCCGAAGCCGTTCCCGATCCGGTCGCCGGGGCGCTCGTCCCGCTCGCCGCGCTTTCACTTCCCGACGGCGTCCCCGCCGAAGAACCGGCGGCCACCGCGGCGAGGCCGATGCCTCCTCCGCCGCCACCACCACCACCGCCACCACAGGCCGTCAGGATCATGCCTGCCACGACCAGGGACCCTCCAAGCGTTATAACTTTCATCCTACTAAATAAAGTTCCAAATAACTATTTGTACATTGGCTCCCGTCCTACAGGCAAACATCCTTGCAAATCTTTTCCGAGTCGTTGTGGAAATGCGGCCGAGTTGTTACGTACGTATAGTCAGTCCATGAACAGCGCCCTCTACGCACAACGCCGCGCCCGCCTGGCGGCGCAACTCGGCCCGGACGGCATCGCGATCGTGCCGACGGCGCCCGAGCAGCCGCGCAACCGCGACACCGATTTCCTGTATCGGCACGACAGCTACTTCTATTACCTGACCGGCTTCACCGAGCCCAACGCCTGGCTGGTGCTGGCGGGCGACGGCCGCGCCACCCTGTTCTGCGCACCCAAGGACCTCGAACGCGAGATCTGGGATGGCTACCGACTCGGGCCCGAGGCAGCGCCGGCCGCCCTCGGCGTCGACGAGGCCGTCTCCGTCGCCACGCTCGACACCACCCTGCCCCGGCTGCTGGAGAACCGCGGCACCGTCTGGTATCCCTTCGCCACGTACCCGGGGCTGGAAACGCGGGTGGACGGCTGGCTGCAGAAGGTGCGCGCCCGCGTGCGCTTCGGCGCCCTGTGCCCCGAGCAGCAGCGCGACCTGTGTGGCCCGCTCGACGAGATGCGCCTGGTCAAGGACGCGCACGAGCAGGACATCATGCGCCGCGCGGCCGACATCAGCGCGCGCGCGCACGTCCGGGCGATGCAGACCTCGGCCCGCATGCTGCGCGCCGGTCAGGACGTGCGCGAATACCACCTGGACGCCGAGCTGCTGCACGAATTCCGCCTGGGTGGCTCGCAGTACCCGGCCTACGGTTCGATCGTGGCCGCCGGTGCCAACGCCTGCGTGCTGCACTACCGCGCCGATGCGGCCCCGGTGCGGGCCGGCGAGCTGGTGCTGATCGACGCCGGCTGCGAGCTCGACGGCTATGCCAGCGACATCACGCGCACCTTTCCCGCCGACGGCAGGTTCACCGGGCCGCAGCGCGCGCTGTACGACCTGGTGCTGGCGAGCCAGGACGCGGCGGTGGCAGCGACACGTGCGGGCCAGCGCTTCAACGACCCGCACGAAGCGACCGTGAAGGTGCTGGCGCAGGGCCTGCTCGACCTGGGCCTGCTCGACGCGAACAAGGTGGGCTCGGTGCAGGACGTGATCGACAACCGCAGCTACTTCCAGTTCTACATGCACCGCACGGGCCACTGGCTGGGCATGGACGTGCACGATTGCGGCAGCTATGTGGAGCCCACGCAGGTGGGCGAAGTCAGCGAACGCAAGGACCCGCTCTCGGGCGAGCTCATCAAGAACCGGCCCAGCCGCATCCTGCAGCCCGGCATGGTGCTGACCATCGAGCCCGGCCTCTACGTGCGGCCCGCCGAGGGTGTGCCCGAGCAGTTCCACAACATCGGCATCCGCATCGAGGACGACGCCATCGTGACGGAGAACGGCTGCGAACTGATCACGCGCGGCGTGCCGGTCCATGCCGACGAGATCGAGGCGCTGATGCGCGAGTGAATCGCAGCCGGCCCGACGGCCGCGGTGCTCAGGGGATGTTGGCGGACACGACCCGGAAGGGTCCGCCGGGCAGGGCGAATTCGCCGCCGTACTCGAAGGGGTCTCCGTTGCTTCTTCCCATGCCGCAGCCGCTGGGAGCGGCGCAGGCGCTGCCGCCGTAGTTGTGCATGATCACCGGCCCGTAGCGGTAGTTGCGCAGCGCGCGGCCGCCGTAGTCGGCCACCGAGACCACGTACGACTCGCTTCCGTGGTTGTCCGTGTCCTCCGCCGCGATCGGGTCGACCATGCGCGTGTCCTGCAGGGTGCGCACCACCTGCCCGCTGTTGCCGTTGGCGGCAAAGCGCACCCATTGCAGTCGCCGGTCGCCGCGCGAGGTGACGATCACCTCGCGGGTGATGTCCGGATAGACGGCGTTGCCGGCCTTCTCCTTGACCAGCGCGATGCCCGTCGGATTGCGGCCCACGGCCACGGCGCCGACCTCCACGATGCTCGCGGCCGATCCGCTGCCGGCGGTGGGGTAGTCGCCCAGGTTGAAGATGTGCAGCCGTCCGTCCTGCGTGGCCACCCAGGCGCGCCGGTGGGTGCCCCAGGCATAGGTCTTCACGGCCGTGGGCGGGGCGCCCATCGCCACCGTCTTGATGACGGTGGGGGTCTGCCCGGGCGCGGCGGCGAAGGTGCGCGGCCATTGCGCGTCGGCGGGGCCGACCGAGGTCGTCACCCCGTAGTCCGCCTCGGTGCCGAAGTACATGCGCTGGTAGTAGGCGAACAAGGGCCGCAGATCCAGGAAGGCCACCTTCTGCTCGGACTTGGAGGCCACCACCGCGAGGCCGGCCTTGGCGTAGCTGTTGAAGTTGCGGCCGCCGGACCGGAAGCTCGCGCGATGGGCCGCGTTGCTCAGCAACAGGTCGTACGTCGACTCCCGGCCGGGAACGCCGGCCGGCAGGTAGGCTTCCCGGCTCAGGCCCGTGGTGACCGAGATGTCCGTCGGCGCCTTCATGTCCGCCGGCAGCGGGACGTAGCCCAGCACCTTCATGTACGCGGTGTTGCCGAGGTTGGGCAGGCCGGGGTAGAGCCCCTGCCACTCGCCCCACCATGAGCTGGGCGAAGCCGGCTTGGCCGGCGTGCAACCTTCGCACAGGCCGGCCAGTGCCACCACGGCGACTTCGCCGCGCAGGTTGACCGTGTCCCACACGGTGATCAGGGCGAACTCGTTGCTGTTGGTCACCGCCACCGCCGTGGGCACCTTGCCCGGCGCCAGCCGGGCACTGGCCTTGTTGGTCGAGGTGTTGGACTGCGCGAAGCCGATGAAGCCGTTGTCGAACACCATCAGGCCGTTCATGCACCAGCCGGGCCGGCCTTCGCACCGCGCCACGCCGACCGGGTTGCCGATCGGCGCACCGGCACGGCGGTACGCGAGGGCGTTGATCTCGTCCAGGCCACCGCCGTAGTAGACCCACATCAGCTCCGGTCGCTGCGAGAACACCTCGTTGCTGGTCGAGCTGATCCCCAGGCCGGCCATGCCCAGGCGCTGCGATGGCGACTCCGGGATGTAGGCGACGTGGCCGACGTTGGAGGCGAAGTCCCCGACCTCGTTGCTCCACGTGCCGACCTGCCATGTGCCGCAGAAGGCCGGATCGCAACCGCGCTTGCCGCCCTGGCGATCGGACACGAAGGCATGGTCGGCGCGCTTCGACCAGGTCGGCAGGCCGTCGTTGCCGGTGGTGCCGTAGGCCGAGGGCGCGGGACCGTAGCGGTAGTCGATGCCGGCGGCCTGGCCCATCGCGGCCGCCATGGCACGGTAGGCGGCGGCGTCGTCGACGCTGAAGGCACGCTGTGCGCCCCCGCTGCCGACCGGCGTTGTCCTCTCGGTGTTTCGCGCCGCGGGGGCCTGAGCCACCGTCGTCGATCCCGTCCCGGCCGCGTGCGCCGCGGCCATGCTCGGCGGCGTGCCGACCGCGACGCCGCCGCAGGCGGCCAGCGCGATCCCCGCCACCACCAGCGTCTTGCCCATGCCCATTGCTTGCATGGCGAAAGTGTCCCGTCGATGGAACCGACCGTCCAGCAAAGCCCCGCCGAACCCACGGCCGCCCGACAGGCGTCGCCCTGCCGCACAGCGCAAGCGCCTGCGATCAGTGGCGCGACAGGAATCGGTGCGCCGAATACGGCGCCGGATCGACCACCGGCGTCTCGCCGTCGATCAGCTCCGCCAGCAGCCGGCCGCTCACGGGGCCCAGCGTGAAGCCCTGGTGCGCGTGCCCGAAGTTGAACCACAGGCCGCGGTGGCGCGGCGCCGCGCCGATGACGGGCTTCATGTCGGCCGTGCAGGGCCGCGCGCCCAGCCAGGGCTGGACTTCCACGGCTTCGGGCAGCTCGAGCAGCTCGCGGGCATGGGCTTCGGCACGTCCCAGCTGCCAGGGCGTGGGCGGTGCATCCTGTTTCGCGAATTCGGCGCCGGTGGTGATGCGCACGCCGCGCTGCATGGGCGCGATCACCAGGCCGCGGCCGACGTCGTACAGCGGCAGGCGCGGTGCCGCGCCGCCACGGTAGTGCCGGTGGTAGCCGCGCTTGACGAACAGCGGCAGCCGATAACCCAGCGGACGCAGCAGCGCATCGGCCCAGGGGCCCAGGGCCACCACCGCGTGTTCGGCTTCGAGCGGACCGTCCTCCGTCTGCAGGGCCCAGCCGGTCGCGGTCTGGCGCAGCGTCGATGCGTCGCCTTCGGCCAGCGTGCCGCCCAGGCGCTGGAAGTGCGCGGCATAGCGCGCGACCAGCTCGCCCGGATCGCTCACGCTCCACGGGTCGCGCCAGTGGATCGCGCCGGCCAGGCGGGTGCGCAGCGCAGGCTCCGCGGCGGCAAGGGCCGCGCCATCCAGCAGGTCGGTGCGCAGGCCATGGCGGCTCGAGAGCGCCTGCGCGGCGGCAGCGGCCAGGTCCATCGACGCGGCGTCACGGAAGATGTGCAGGTAGCCCTCGCGGCGCACCAGGTCGTCGGCGCCGGCCGCGGCGATGAGCGGCGCGTGCTCGTCGGTCGCGTGCGCGATCAGGCGCGCATAGGCCTCGGCGATGGCCGGGTAGCGGCCCGTGCCGGAGTTGTGCCAGTAGCGTGCCAGCCCGGCGGCCACCTGCGGCAGGGCGCCCAGGTGGTAGTTGACGTCGGCGCCGCGCTTGAGCGCCACGCCCGCCAGCTTGGCGATGCTGCGCGGAAAGGCGTAGGGCGCGACCGCCTCGCGCTGGATGATGCCGGCGTTGCCGTACGAGGTCTCGCGCCCGGGCGCGCGCCGGTCGACCAGCACCACCGCGTGGCCGCGCATGGCCAGGTGCACGGCGGTGCAGGTGCCGACCATGCCGGCGCCCAGCACGAGCACGCTGCGGCTCATCGCGAGCGGCTCGCGACCACCGTCAGTTCGAGCAGCGCGCCGGGCAGCATGAGGTCGGCGCGGACCGTGGTGCGCACCGGCCGGGGCTCGGCGAAATGCTCGGCATAGACGCGGTTGAAACCGGCGAAGTCGGCCGCGTTCACGAGGTACGCGGTCACCGAGACCACGTCGTTCAACCCGAGCCCCTCGCTTTGCAGGGTGGCTGCGATGCGCTCGAGGGTCAGGGCGGTCTGCGCCTCGATGCCCTCGGGCATGGCACCGTCGGGCACGAGCGGCAGCTCGCCCGAAAGAAACACGAGTTCGCCCACGCGGCGGGTCTTGGAAAAGGGAAGTGCGGGCGCTTGCGGCATGGCGACGGATAAGCAGAGAGGACGATGGCCGGATTATTCGGCAGGCTCCGACGCGCAGCGATCGCTGCCGCCGAATGTTGCGTTGCGCATCAGGCAACGCATCGGCTTGTCATCCCTCGCGCGCCAGCGTCTCGCGCAGGTGATCGATGAAGGCACGCGCCGCATCGGGCAGGTGCCGGCCGGCCATGGTCTGGACCTCGAAGTGGCGCTCGTTCATCTCGCGGTCTCGCAGCGGGATCGCGACGATGCTGCCGTTGTGCAGCTGCTGGCGCAGTGCCAGTTCGCCGCAGAAGGTCACGGCGCGGGTGCAGGCCGCGTACTGGATGAGCGGGTAGAGGTGGTCGCTGGTGATGACCGGCTCCATCGGCAGGCCCTGCCGGCTGCAGCTGATGTCGAGCAGCTGGCGCAGCGTGGACGTGGCCGCCGGCAGCGCCAGCGGATGCGCCACCACCTGCGCGAGCGAGACCTGGCGCCGCGCGGCGAGCGGGTGGTCCGGCGCGACGATGGCCAGCACGGGCGCCGGGTGGCGCAGTTCGACGTTCAGCCCGCGTTCGGAGCTCAGGCTCACGGTCACGCCGATGTCGGCGATGCCTTCGCGCACGCGCCGGGCCACCTCGCGCTGCACGCACATGTCGAGCGTGAAGTGGATGCCCGGACAGCGGGCCTGGAACTGCGCCACCAGCGCGGGCAGGAACTCGTAGGCGAAGCCTTCGGTGGCCGCCACGCGCACCTCGCCCTGGCGCAGGCCGCGCAGGGCGAGGATGTCGTCGGCCACGCGCTCGATGTCGAGCCACGCGCGCCGCGCATGCGCGGCCAGCAGCTCCCCGGCCGAGTTGAGGGCCATGCCGCGCGCACGGCGCTCGAAGAGCAGGGTGTCGAGCTCGCGTTCGAGCCGCCCGATCTGGCGACTGACGGCCGAGGGCGCAACCTCCAGCCGCGCCGCGGCCTCGGTGACCGACCCGGCGCGCGCCACCTCGAGGAAGTAGCGCAAGGCGACCTCCTGCAGCACGCCCTGGTTGAAGGATCGGCGGGCGCTCGTGCGCGAACGGGAACGGGCGGCGGGCATGGCTGACGTGGGCTTTGCGTTGCCGTTCGGGCAACGAAACTTTATGAAGCTTGTGCTTGCTGCACGGCAGGCGCGTTTCTAGCATGGACCGATGTCGTCGTCGAAAGGTGCCTTGCCATGAAGCTCACGCCCCACGTTCCCACCGCCACCCCGGGAGCGCGCCGCCGCGCCTTCGCACTGGCGGCGGCCGGTCTGTTCGCCACCGCCGGCCTCGCTCTGCCAGGCGTGGCAACCGCGCAAACCGCGTGGCCTGCCAAGCCGATCACGCTGGTCATCCCCTTCCCGCCGGGCGGGAGTGCCGACGTCATCGGCCGCCTGGTCGGCCAGCGGATGTCGGACGAACTGGGCCAGCCGGTCATCATCGACAACCGGCCCGGCGCCGGTACCGCCATCGCGGCCGGCCTGGTCGCCAAGGCGCCGGCGGACGGCTACACGCTGTTCCTCGGCTCGGGTTCGACCTTCACCGCCAACCCGGCGATCCGCAGCAACCTGCCCTACGACACGCTCAAGAGCTTCGACCCGATCGCGATCGTCGCGCGCATTCCGCTGATCGTGCTGGCCAACAAGGATGTGCCGGTCAACAACGTCAAGGAATTCGTCGCAGCGATCAAGGCCACGCCCGACAAGTATTCGTATGCCTCCTTCGGCGCCGGCACCACCTCGCACTTCACCGGCGAGATCGTGCTGCACGCCGTGGGCGCCAAGCTGATGCACGTGCCCTACAAGGGCAGCGCACCGGCGATGACCGACCTGATCGGCGGCCAGGTGCCCTTCTCGGTCGACACCGTCACCGCGGCCATCCCGCAGCTCAAGGCCGGCAAGGTGAAGGCCATCGCCGTGACCACCGCCAAGCGGTCCTCGCAGCTGCCCGACGTGCCGACCTTCGCCGAGGCCGGCTACAAGGACATCGACGCCGACACCTGGATCATGCTGGTCGCGCCCAAGGGCACGCCGGCACCGGTTCGCGAACGGCTGGAGAAGGCGCTGGCGAAGATCATCGCCACGCCCGCGGCCAAGTCCGCGCTGCAGGCGCAGGGCGCCGAGCCCGCCTTTGCCGGCGCTGCGGCCTCGCTGGCGCAGATCGAGCGCGAGCTGCCGCTGATGCGCGCCGTGGCGCAGCGCGCCGACATCCGGGCGGACTGACGGTGTCGGAACTCGTCGAAAGCTCCGCCGTCGAGCTGCGCCGCCTGATCGGTGCGCGCCAGCTCTCGCCCGTCGAACTGCTTGAGGCCTGCATCGCGCGCATCGAGCGGCTCAACCCCTTCGTCAACGCCATCACCGCCACCTGCTACGAGCGGGCGCGCGCCGAAGCCCGGGCCGCCGAACAGGCCGTGATGCGCGGCGAGCCGCTGGGCCTGCTGCACGGCCTGCCGCTGGGCGTGAAGGACCTGGAACCCACGGCCGGGCTGCTGTCCACCATGGGCACGCCCAGCCTGCGCAACCATGTGCCGGCACGGGACATCGAGCTGGTGCGCCGCCTGCGTGCGGCCGGCGCCATCGTGGTCGGCAAGACCAATGTCCCGGAGATGGGCGCCGGCGCCAACAGCCGCAACCCGGTGTGGGGCGCGACCGGCAATCCCTTCGACCCGAAGCTCAACGCCGGCGGATCTTCCGGCGGCTCGGCCGCGGCGCTGGCGCTGGACCTGCTGCCGCTGGCCACCGGCTCGGACACGGGCGGATCGCTGCGCATCCCGGCCGCCAAGTGCGGCGTGGTGGGTTTCCGGCCTTCGCCGGGCGTGGTGCCGAGCGTGCGCAAGCCGCTGGGCTGGTCGCCGATCTCGGTCGTCGGGCCGATGGGCCGCGACGTGGCCGATGCCTGCCTGCAGCTGGCCGCCAGCGCGGGCCCGCACCCGGGCGATCCGTTGAGCCATCCGCTCGATGCGACGGCCTTCCTGCGCCCTGCAGACGTGGACCTCTCGCGCCTGCGCGTGGCGTGGACCGAGGACTTCGGCCTGTGCGACGTCGACCCGGCCATCCGCCGGACGATGCGCGAGCGCATGGCCGCGATGTCCGGCCTGTTCGCGGCCTGCGACGAGGTGCGCATCGACCTCGGTGCGCCGCAGGACGTGCACCGCTGCTTCGACGTACTGCGCGCCGAGGCCTTCGTGGCCGGCATGCGCGAGGCCTACGAACGCGACCCGGAAAGCCTGGGCCCCAACCCGCGCGCCAACTACGAGATGGGCGTGAAGATGAGCCTGCTGGACAGCGCCTGGGCGCAGACCGAGCAGACGCGCATCCTTGGTCGCTTCCAGAAGGTGTTCGAGGGCTACGACCTCGTGCTCTCGCCCACCACGCCGGTGTCGCCCTTCCCATGGACGCAGCCCTTCGCGGCCGAGATCGACGGCCGGCCGCAGGCCAACTACTACCGCTGGCTGGCGCTGACCTACGTGGTCACGCTGACCACGCACCCGTCGATCACGCTGCCCTGCGGTGTCGATCCGCAGGGCATGCCCTTCGGCCTGCAGGTGACGGGGCGCTTCCGCGGCGACCTGGCGCTGCTGGGCGCGGCGCAGGCGATGGAGTCGGCCTTCGCCGCCGACGCCACGCTGCGACGGCCGCGGCCGGACATCGCGCGGCTGAAGCCGTCGGTGCCGGCGCTCGATTCGATCGTCACGGCGCCGCCGGACGACCGGCATGCGCATCGGCCGACCGAAGCGAGCGGCGCGTCGGTCGTCTGAGTCGAAGGCGCGTCAGGCGGCCGCCCCGACACCGGCGAGGTGCCCGCGCGTGAAGGCTTCCTCGAAGATCGAATAGCCCGCCCAGTCGCCGTGCGCGAAGGCCAGCCGACCCTGCACTTGGACGGCGCGCTCCTGATTTGATAGCGGACCGCGCCCGTGGGGCGGGCGCAAATGGCCGATTCGGCTCAAGAGCCCGGGGGTGGGAATGGCCATCGCGTGGCCGTAACGCGTGATGTCGATGCGCGTGGCGAGCCGTGGCAGGTCGGGGTGCGGCACCGACAGCTCGGCCAGCAGCTCGTCGCGCCACGCGCTCCACGGCGCGTCGAGCAGGCGACGGCGCCCCTCGGCGGCCGTGGCCCCGTCGAAGCCACTGGGGCCGAGTGGCCGGTACCAGCTCAGCACCGTGGCACGCGGCGTCGGGTCCAGCGCCTGGTGGCGCGCGTCGACGTAACCCAGGCCGCGCGTGCCGTAGACCACGTTGTCCCAACTCGGCGCGGCGCCGGGCCGGTCCTGCAGCGGTGCGCGCAGGTGCACGTTGGCCACCAGCCAAGGCGCGTACTGCAACGCTGCGGCGGCCTGCCGCAGGACATCCGGTGCCTGCTCCACCACGCGCGCAGCGATGAAGGCGGGCAGGGCGACGATGCAGCGCTCGGCCTGCCAGCGCACGACGCGACGCGTGGCGGCATCCCAGGCGTCGACCTCGACCCCGTGCCGCGTTTCGGCGATGCGCAGCACCGCATGGCCGGTGCGCAGGCGCTCGCCCAGCGGCGCCGCCAGCCGCTGGGTGAGCCAGCCATTGCCTTCGGGCCAGGTGAGGACGGCGTCGCGCTCGCCGCCCTCGGCGCTCGGGTCGCCTGGCGGATGGAAGCCGTGCCGGCTGGCGAAGTAGTGGATGCCGGCCCAGGCCGACACGTGCGCGATGCCGGCGCCGTAATCGTCGCGGCAGCAGTAGTCGAGGTACCAGCGCAGCTGCGGATCGCTCAGCCCCTCGCGCTCGAGCCAGGTGGCGAAGGGTTCGGCGTCCAGCGCCATTGCCACCGCCATCGCATCGGCCGTGGCCGGCGCGCGGAAGGCGGGAATGGTGAAGTGCGCCTCGCGCTGCAGCGCGTCGACGCGCTGTGCGAAGCGGCGGTACTGCGCCAGCGTGCCGGCGTCCACGCCATGCAGGGGCAACAGGCCGTCCTGCCACTCGCCGCGGAAGAACAGCCGCTCCTGCGGGCTGTGGCACAGGTGGCGCTCGTCGTATTCCCAGCGGCCGGCGACGCGGCGGCGCAGGCCCAGTTCCTCGAGCAGGTCCTGCACCTCGTGCGCAGGGTCCCCGGGCGTCGGCAGGTAGTGCGCGCCCAGCGGGCAGGCGATGCCATGCACGCGGCCGCCGCGGGCGTTGCCGCCGGCGCCGTCCTCCAGCTCGAGCAGCACGAAGTCGTCGGTGCCGGCCAGGCGCAGCGCCCGCGCTGCGGCCAGCCCGGCCACGCCGCCGCCGGCGACCACCACGCGCGTGCGGCGTGTCTCGGCCGGAACGGCGCCGCGGCCGGCACCGTCGCGCCAGGCATGGCCGCGCGCGACGTCGATGCCGGTAAAGCCGCCGTCGATGGGCGGGCTCGATTCGCAGCCGGCCAGGGCCAGCGCGCCGGCGGAGGCGCCAATGAAATCGCGGCGGCGCAACGTCATCGGGCGCTCAGTGGGTGACCCCGACCTTGCCCCACTCCTGCTCATAGGTCGTGACCAGCACCTGGTTCGACAGCCGGTTGACCTCGGCCGGCACGCGCGCCATGTCCTTGGGGAAGTCGAAGAGCAGGGGCAGCGTGTCGACCGTGAGGAAGCGCAGGCCCGCCGGCAGCGTGTCGGGCCGGCGCCAGGGGCGGTGGCTGGCGATGATGTAGCCCCACTCGCCGAAGCTCGGCACGTGCGCGTGGTAGGGCGTGGCCACGAGGCCGACCGACTCGATGGTCTGCGCCACGGTCCAGAAGCTCTTGCGCGCCACCAGCGGCGAGGTGGTCTGGATCACCGCGTAGCCGCTGGCGGCCAGGCGGCGGTCGAGCAGCGCATAGAAGCTGTTGGTGTAGAGCTTGCCGATGGCGAAGTTGGTGGGGTCGGGGAAGTCGACCACGATGACGTCGAAAACGTCGTCAGCTTCCTGCAACCACTTGAACGCATCGGTGTTGACGACCTTCACCTTGGGTGAGGAGAGCGAGTGGCCGTTGAGCGCGGCGAGCGTCTCGTGTCCGGTGAAGAGTTTGGTCATGTTCGGATCGAGCTCGACCAGCGTGACCGATTCGACCGAGGGGTACTTCAGGATCTCGCGCACCGCCATGCCGTCGCCGCCGCCGAGCACGGCTACCTTCTTCGGTGCGCCGTGCGCGGCCATGACGGGGTGCACCAGCGCCTCGTGGTAGCGGTACTCGTCGCGCTCGGCGAACTGCAGGTTGCCGTTGAGGAACAGCCGGTGCCCGGCCCCACCGCGCGTGACGACGATGCGCTGGTAGGGCGAGGTGGCGGCGAAGACGATGCGGTCCTGGTAGAACTTGTCTTCCGCCAGGGTGGTGATGCGGTCCGAAAAGGCGAAGGCGGCCGCCAGCGCCGCCAGCGTGAGCACGCAGGCCAGCGCGTGCGCCCCGAGGCGGCGCAGTTCGTGCCGGAACAGCCACAGCGCCCAGGCGCCCACGGCGGCGTTCATCAGGCCGAAGAGCAGCCCGGTGCGGATCATGCCCAGCTGCGGTACCAGCAGCAGCGGAAAGGCCACCGACACCGCCAGCGCACCGAGGTAGTCGAAGGTCAGCACCTGCGAGACCAGGTCCTTGAGCACGATGTCGCGCCGCAGGATGCGCATGACCAGCGGGATCTCGAGCCCCACCAGCGTGCCGACCACCACCACCAGGCCGTACAGCAGCAGGCGGAAGGCCCCGGGCACGTAGGCGTTGGCGATGAACAGCAGCGCCGGCAGGAAGCCGCCAACGAGCGCGACCATGAGCTCGATGCGCAGGAAGTGCGCGGGCAGCTGGCGCTCGAAGTAGCGCGACAGCCACGAGCCCACGCCCATGGCGAAGAGGTAGGTGCCGATGATGGTGCTGAACTGCAGCACCGAGTCGCCGAGCAGGTAGGAGCTCAGCGCCGCCGCGCTCAGCTCGTAGACCAGCCCGCAGGCCGCGACCACGAAGACGCTGGCGAGCAGGGCGATGGCGACGGGGGAGGGGCCGCCGCGGCGAACGGGTACGGCGGGCAGCGCGGCCGCCTCGGGCGGCGGCGCGTTGGGGTCGTTCATGGCAAGGAGCCTCGACCGTTCGGGCCGAGCCTGTCGAAGCCCTGGCGCGGCGCTTCGACAGGCCCGGCGTGAACGGCTGCGGGGTGGCCGGCGCCGGCCACCCTCAATGGATCGCTGCGGCGACGATGATGCTGATGCCCAGGCACATGGCGGCCACCACCATGGCCAGTGCCTTGTTGTGCTTCTCGACGATCTCGCCCCACAGGTCGTAGGGCGTGATCTTGTCGATGACGATGAAGGCGATCCAGAAGATCGCCACGCCGATCAGCGCATACAGCAGGGTGCCCAGGATCGCCATTGGCTGGAGCCATTCGATTTTCGGCATGCGGTCTCTCCGGTGGAAGGTTGGGGTGTGCGCGGGGCGCTACTTGTGGCCGCCGCCGCTCGAGTAGCCGCCGTAGGAGCCGCCCGAGCTGCGGTAGCCGCTGCCCGAGGAGCTCGAGCAGGTGGACAGGATGATCAGCAGGATGATGATCACCACGACGATGAGGATGATGGTGCCGCATCCCAGGCCGGACGCGGCGCTCACGGGCAGCGCATCGGTGCGCTTGAACATGTCCTTCTTCGCATCGAGCTTGAAGGCCGACGCCACCGCGTTGCTGTCGATGCGGCTGCCGTAGGACCAGGTCAGCTCGTTGGCGCTGCGCTCCATCGACAGCAGGCCGCCCTTGGGTTCGCCGTAGTCGCGGTTCTGCGTCTTCTGGCCGCGCTGCACCTGCCAGTAGAACTCGCCGGCGACATAGGTGGTCTCGGCGTCGTAGGCGTACTGCTGCTTGTAGACGCGGCCCAGGTAGCGCGCGGTCTGCCCGCCTTCGGAGACGACCGGCGCGCCGGTCGCGGGCTTGACCATGCTCCAGCCGTCGCTGGCGTCGACCAGGAAGCTGAAGCCGCGCTTGTTGTTGTAGAGCAGGTATTCATCCCAGCCGAAGTGCTCGTCGTCGCCCGGCTCCTGGCCCATGCGGTGCTGGAAGCCCACCACCTGCCACTGCGCGCCTTGCAGCATGCCGAGCGTGCCCAGCGCGATGAGCGGCTGCACCGGCTCGTTCTGCGTCGCGTACTTCAGCTCGCCGCCGATGCCGCTGCTGGTGTCGATGATGCTCTTGCACGCCGGGCACGTGACGCTCTTGCTGTCGGCGAAGTTGAGCGTGACCGGCGAGCCGCAGTTGGGGCAGGTGAAGCTTCGGCCTTTCTCTTCCTTGGCGGACTCGTCGCGCAGGCCGGCCATCTTCAGGTCGTCGAGTTCGACCGAGCGGCCCAGGTACGCGGTGGGCGGGGCCGAGTCGTAGTCCAGGCTCAGGACCAGGCCCTTCTCGTTGCGCAGCTCGACGACGCGGAAGGGCTTGCCCAGCTCGGGCAGGCGCGGCAGTTCGCCCTGCGCCGACACCAGCTTCACCTCCTCGTTGGAGGCAACGGTGTAAGCCTGCCCGTTGAAGGTGTGGGTGGCGCCCACGCGCAACTGGTCGGCGGCCGGCGCGGGCTGCTGCAGCGCGTAGGGCAGCGAGAAGACGTAGGCGCCGTTGTCCTCGCTCAGGACGCCGGTGCGATCGTCGGTGCCGTCGATCTGGGCGACCCACTCGGTCCAGCGGCCGCCCTCGTAGGCGTACTGCAGGCGGCCGACGAGGGTGAAGGCCTTGTCCTGGATGCGGCCGGTGGCAAAGAGCTGCAGCGGGCTGAAGTCGTCGAAGAGCTCCGCCATCTTGCCGATGCGCGCGAGCTGCTCGCCCTGGCGCACGACGGTGCTCTGGCAGTACGGGCAGACGGCAAAGGCCGACTGCGCCGAGCGGAACTCGACCGGCGCGCCGCAGCCGGGGCAGGGCGCGCGGTAGGCACGTTGCGTGCCGCCCGGCTCAGCCATGGCGCAAGTACGGCGCTGCCGGCCGGGACTTCAAGCGTTTTGTGGCCGCAGCGCCCGTCCCGCCGGCGCGAGCCGCTATCGAAAACATAGCAGTCGGCGACTCAGACGAGCTTCTTGAGCAGCTCGGCCTTCTTGGCGTCGAACTCTTCCTGCGTGAGGATGCCCTTGGTCTTGAGCTCGCCCAGCTTCTCGAGCGTCGCCATGACCTCGTTCGGGCTCACCGTGGCGGGCGGTGCGGTGGCGGCGACGGCGGCCTGCGCGGCGGCATTGGGGTTCAGGCCCTGCTGGAGGTTCTGCGCCAGCACCTGGCCCAGCGCCACGCCGGCGCCCAGGCCCATCGCGTCGCCCGCGATGCCGCCGCCCTGGCCCGCGCCCTCGGCGAACTTGGGAATGGCCTGCGCCGTCTGGTACTGCATGAACTTGCCCATGTCGTTGCCGACCATGCCCATGCCGATCTTCTGGTCGAGGATCTTCTGCAGCTCCTCGGGCAGCGAGACGTTCTGGACGGTGATGGTCTCGAGCTTGACGCCGATCTTGGCGAATTCGGGGTTCAGCTGCGCCGCCAGTGCCTTGGCAAACTCGATCTGGTTGGCCGCCAGGTCGAGGAAGGGCACGCCGCTGGCCGCGATGGCGGTGCTGATGTTCTGCAGCACCAGGCCGCGCAGCTGGCCGTCCAGGTCGGCCACGGTGTAGGTGTCGCGCGTGCCCGAGATCTCGGTATGGAAGAGCTTCGGGTCCGCGATGCGGAAGGCGTAGTTGCCGAAGGCGCGCAGCCGCACGGCACCGAAGTCCTTGTCGCGGATGGTGATGGGCTGCGGCGTGCCCCACTTCTGGTCGACCTGCTGGCGCGTGCTGAAGAAGTAGACGTCGCTCTTGAAGGGCGACTCGAAGAGCTTGTCCCAGTTCTTGAGGTACGTGAGGACGGGCAGAGTCTGCGTCGTCAGCTTGTACATGCCTGGGCCGAAGACGTCCGCCACCTGGCCCTCGTTGACGAAGACGGCCATCTGCGACTCGCGCACGGTGAGCGAGGCGCCGTTCTGGATCTCCATCTCCTGCATGGGGAAACGCCAGGCGAGCGTGCCGTCGCCGGTTTCCGTCCACTGGATGATGTCGATGAACTGCTTCTTGATGAAATCCATCAGGGCCATGTCCACTCTCCTCGTCGGTCGGGTTGTCGAGCGCGGGATATTGCCATACCGGGACGCGGATGCCGCGCGCCGAAGCGCCGGCGCGCATCGGCCAGGCGAACTAGGGCCTGGCCCTAGGCCGCCGAAGTCGCCTTCGCGACCGAGGTCTAGAATCGGCGCCCCTCTAAAACAGCGCCCTGGGCGGGCCCGCGGCGGGCCACGCACCATCGGCTTCAGGAGCCAGTTCCATGTCCGAGACACAAATCTTGAGCGCCGAAGACAAACGCGCGCAGCTTCGCCGCGCGGCGCTCGAGTACCACGAGTTCCCGGTGCCGGGCAAGGTGGCGATCACCGCCACCAAGCAGATGACCAACCAGCGCGACCTGTCGCTGGCCTACTCGCCAGGTGTGGCGGCGCCCTGCGAGGAGATCGTCAAGGACCCGCTGAACGCCTTCAAGTACACCTCGCGCGGGAACCTGGTGGGCGTCATCAGCAACGGCACGGCCGTGCTGGGGCTGGGCGACATCGGCGCGCTGGCCTCCAAGCCGGTGATGGAAGGCAAGGGCGTGCTGTTCAAGAAGTTCGCCGGCGTGGACGTGTTCGACATCGAGATCGACGAGAAGGACCCGGCCAAGCTCGTCGAGGTGATCGCGGCGCTGGAGCCGACCTTCGGCGCCATCAACCTCGAGGACATCAAGGCGCCGGACTGCTTCTACGTCGAGCGCGAGCTGCGCAAGCGCATGAAGATCCCGGTCTTCCACGACGACCAGCACGGCACCGCCATCACGGTGGCTGCGGCGATGGTCAACGGCCTGAAGGTCGCGGGCAAGAAGATCGAGGACGTGAAGCTCGTCGCCTCCGGGGCAGGCGCCGCGGCGCTGGCCTGCCTGAACCTGCTGCTGAAGGTGGGCCTGCAGCGCAAGAACGTGTTCGTGACCGACCTCGCGGGCGTGGTCTACGAAGGCCGCACCGAGCTGATGGACGACGACAAGCGCCAGTTCATGCAGAAGACCGAGGCGCGCACGCTGGCCGAGGTGATCGAGGGCGCGGACGTGTTCCTGGGTCTGTCGGCCGGTGGCGTGCTCAAGCCGGCAATGGTGGCCAAGATGGCCAAGCGCCCCGTGATCTTCGCGCTGGCCAACCCCAACCCCGAGATCGCGCCCGAGGACGCGCACGCGGTGCGCGACGACGTGATCATGGCCACCGGCCGCACGGACTACCCGAACCAGGTCAACAACGTCCTGTGCTTCCCGTACATCTTCCGCGGTGCGCTGGACTGCGGCGCGACCACGATCACCGACGAGATGGAGATCGCCGCGGTGCACGCCATCGCCGAACTGGCGCAGGCCGAGCAGAGCGAGCGCGTGGCGGCGGCGTACGTGGGCGAGAAGCTGAGCTTCGGGCCCGAGTACCTGATCCCGAAGCCCTTCGATCCGCGGCTGATGATGAAGATCGCGCCGGCCGTGGCCAAGGCGGCCGAGGAAAGCGGCGTGGCGGCGCGCCCGATCAAGGACCTGGACGCCTACCGCGACAAGCTGCAGAGCTTCGTCTACGCCTCGGGCACGACGATGAAGCCGATCTTCGACGCCGCCCGGCGTGCCGGCAAGAAGCGCGTCGCGTACTCGGAGGGCGAAGAGGAACGCGTGCTGCGCGCCGCGCAGATCGTGGTCGACGAGGGCATCGCCCGCCCGACGCTGATCGGCCGGCCGGGCATCATCGCGCAGCGCATCGAGAAGTTCGGCCTGCGCCTGAAGGAAGAGCTGGACTACGACGTCGTCAACGTCGAGCAGGACCACCGCTACCGCGACTTCTGGCAGACCTACCACCGCATGGCCGAGCGCAAGGGCGTCACGGTGCAGGTGGCCAAGATCGAGATGCGCCGTCGCCTGACGCTGATCGGCTCGATGCTGTTGCACAAGGGCGAGGTCGACGGCCTGATCTGCGGCACCTGGGGCACGACGGCCAACCACCTGCACTACATCGACCAGGTGATCGGCAAGCGCCCTGGCGGCTGCGAGAGCACGCCGCAGGACGTGCCGGTGTACGCCTGCATGAACGGGCTGCTGCTGCCGGATCGCCAGGTGTTCCTGGTCGACACGCACGTCAACTACGACCCCACGCCCGCCGAGCTCGCCGAGATCACCACCATGGCGGCCGAGGAGATGATGCGCTTCGGCCTCAAGCCCAAGGCGGCGCTGCTGTCGCATTCGAACTTCGGCACCAGCAACCACGCCAGCGCGCACAAGATGCGCCAGACGCTGGAACTGCTGCGCACCCAGGCGCCCTGGCTGGAGGTGGACGGCGAGATGCACGGCGACGTGGCGCTGGACGGCAAGCAGCGCGCCGCCGTCATGCCGCACAGCGCGCTGGCGGGCGACGCCAACCTGCTGGTGTTCCCCAACATCGACGCCGCCAATATCTCCTACAACCTGCTCAAGACGGCGGCGGGCGGCAACATCGCCATCGGCCCGGTGCTCCTCGGGGCGGCCAAACCTGTGCATGTTCTCACGGCGAGCGCGACCGTTCGGCGCATCGTGAACATGACGGCGCTCACCGTGGCGGACGCCAACGCTGATCGTTGATCGACTTTTTCGATAGCGTGCGCTAACTTATCGCACCGACGCACCTGCAGGGCGCCTGCTCAATTCTTGGGCAGGCGCTTGCTTTTTGGGCATGCCTCGGGCACACTGGCGGGCTTGAATTTGCGGGTTAACCCGCAGTTCTGGTCCCCGCGTCCACAGCATTCGGTGCCTTCATGGCGTTTGCCGCCTCGATCTCGTCCAAAGTCTCCAAGTTTGCGCTCACTGGCGTTTTCGTGGCGGCCCTCGGCGGGATCCTGGGGCCGAGCCACTCCGTCCAAGCCCGGGAATTCCCGGCCCAGGACGAAACGATCGCGCTGTCGCAATTGCCTCTCCAAGGTCAGACCACGTACCGCGCGATCTTCGACGGCGGCCCGTTCCGGCATGACAAGGACGGCACCGTGTTCGGCAACCGGGAGCGTCTGCTTCCGCGCGAGCGGCGTGGGCACTACCGCGAATACACCGTGGACACGCCGGGTGCGCGCACGCGCGGCGCCCGTCGCATCGTGTGCGGCGGCCCGCCGACGACGCCGCAGGCGTGCTGGTACACGGCGGACCATTACGCGAGTTTCAGGAAGATCGTTCCATGACGGACGATCGCACAGGCAGGGGTGACGCACCCACGCGTTCGGGAGAAGTTTTGATCACCATGGAAAGAACAGCGGAGATGAATCAGTCCCTTCGTGGCGTTCGGCCCAACATCGTTCAGTCGATTCGGGCCTTTCGCGTCAGCGACCTTCAGGAGGCGGCCCACGCATCGGGCCAGCACTTCCTCTATGCCAACCTGGCGAACGCCCAGAGCAAGCAGGACGTGCTCGACCTGATCGCGCAGCAGTTCACCTTCCCGGCGCACTTCGGCAAGAATTTCGACGCGCTGTACGACTGCATGACCGATCCCTTGCACAAATCGGGCCCGCAGCCGGGCTTCGTCGTGGTGCTCGAGCAGATCCCGGCCAATGCCAAGTTCGACAAGGAAGCGCGCGAGCAGCTCCTGGACATCTTCCGCGACGCCTCGGACTACTGGGGCGACCGCAAGGTGCCCTTCCGGTGCTTCTATTCTTTTCTGTAGCCCGTTCTGCACAAGCCGGCCAAGCAGAACGGGCCAACGAGGCCCAGATCCAGGGTCCCCACAGCGCGGAACCTGCGCCCCTGGATGGCATCGACCTGAACGCGGATCCCGCGGCAGAGAAGATGCCGACCGACAAGCTGGTGGACGTGTCCCCGCTGGCGCTGCGCATGAGCAGCCCCTTCAACAGCACCTACTGGCTGGCCGCCGCCTGAGCACGGCGCGGTCCCCCGTGAAAAAGCCCGTCGACGACGGGCTTTTTTTTCGCCTGCGCGCAGACGGCGGCTCAGTCCGCGGTGGCCTGGGCCAGCGCGACGTACTCGGCCACGGGCACTTCCTCGGCGCGGCGCTGGGTGTCGAAGCTGCCGGCGAAATTCCGCGCCTCGAGCCAGCGGCCCAGCGTGTGGCGCAGCAGCTTGCGCCGCTGGCTGAAAGCGAGCTGCACGAGCGATTCGAGGTGTGGGACGTCGACCGGCGCCGGCGCGGCGCGCGGCACCATGCGCACCACCGCACTGTCCACACGCGGCGGCGGCTCGAAGCTGCCGGGCGGCACGAACAGGATGTTCTCCATCGCGTAGCGCCACTGCAGCATCACCGACAGCCGGCCGTAGTCCGCCGTGGCCGGCGCCGCCACCATGCGGTCGATCACTTCCTTCTGCAGCATGAAGTGCTGGTCGGCCACGCGGTCCGCCCAGCGCAGCAGGTGGAAGAGGATGGGCGTGGAGATGTTGTAGGGCAGGTTGCCCACCACGCGCAGCGCCGCACTGCCTGCGCCAGCGAGCCGGTCGGCAAGCGCACCGAAATCGACCCTGAGCACGTCGGACTCCACCACGTCGAGCTGCGCATGGCCGCGCAGGCGGGCGGCGAGGTCGCGGTCGAGCTCGATCACCGTGAGCCGGCCCAGGCGCTCGACCAGCGGCTGCGTGAGCGCCGCCAGGCCCGGCCCGATCTCGACCATCGGGTCGCCCGGCCTGGGCGCGATCTCGCGCACGATCGCATCGATGATCGCGCCGTCGGACAGGAAATGCTGGCCGAAGCGCTTGCGCGGCGCGTGCGCCTTCATGTGCGCGATCAGGACGTGTGAATGAATCCGGCGTGGCCGAGCAGCGCGCCGAAACGCGGCCAATCAAGGCGCCAAGCGCAGCCATGGCCCGGGCCATGGCGAGCATTTGCAACGCGGAGTGGGCGTGCTTTGGCGTGATGAGCGGGCATGTCGGACTCTTTCACACGTTCTCAGGACTGCGGCGGCTCGCGCAGCTCGACGTAGGCGCGGTTGCGCACTTCCTGCGCCCAGGCCTCGTAGGCGTCGTCCATCTTCTTGTCGCGCAGCGCGTTGCGTGCGGCGGTGCGCAGTTCCTCGGGGTTGAGCCTGGCGTCGCGCCGGCCTTCGACCTGGATCAGGTGCACGCCGAAGCGGGTGCTGATCGGTTCGCTGATCTGGCCCGGCTGCAGGCGGCTCATCGCGTCCTCGAACTCGGGCACGAAGGTGCCCGGCACCGTCCAGCCCAGCTCGCCGCCATTGCGGGCACTGCCGGTGTCCTGCGACTGGTCGCGCGCCAGCGTGGCGAAGTCCGCGGTGCCGCTCTGGATGCGACGCTTGTAGTCGTTGAGCAGGGCCACGACCTGTTCGGGCGTGCGGTTGGCGTCCGGACGGATGAGGATGTGGCGCACCTGGGTCTGCGTCACCACGCCGTCGGCACCGGCGCTCGCGCGCTCGCGCGCCAGCACCTTGATCACGTGGAAGCCGGCGCCCGAGCGCACCGGGCCGGCGATGCCGCCCACGGGGGTCGACTGCGTGCTCTCGACGAACAGCGGCGGGTAGCGGTCGGCATTGCGCAGGCCCAGTGCACCGCCGCTGCTGCGCGCGTCGGGAGCGTCCGATGCTTCGGCCGCGAGCTTGGCGAAATCCTCACCGGCCCGCGCACGGCGGGCGATGTCCTGTGCGCGCTGCTGCAGTGCCGCCACCTGCGAGGCACTGGCGTTCTCGGGCACGGTCACCAGCACCTGGGCCAGGTTGATGTCCTGGGCGCCGGGAGCGTTGGCGCCGCCGCGCTGGTCGCGCAGGAACTGGTCGACCTCGGCGTCGGTGACCTTAACCTTGGACTCGAGTTCGCGCTCGCGCAATCGGGTGAGCAGCAGCTGGTTGCGCACGTTGGTGCGGAACTCCTCGCGCGAGAGGCCCGCCTGGGCAATGCGCTGCTGCAGCTCGGCAACGCTCAGGTTGTTCTGCCGCGCCACGACGGCCACGCCCTGGTCGACCGCCGTGTCGTCGACGCGCACGCCCTGTTCCTTGGCCAGCTGCAGCTGCGCCTTCTCGGAGATGAGCTGCTCGAGCACTTGCTTGGCGAGCTGGGCGCGCGGCATGCGCTCGATCTCGGGCCCGCCGTCCTGCAACACGCGGTCGATGCGCTTTTGCACCTCGGTGTTGGTGATGGGCTCCGAATTGACCAGCGCCACGATGAATTCCGCGGCGCGCTGGGCCTGCGGGGCGGCCGGCGGCCGGGCATTGGCGGGCGGCACCGCGACCGCGGGCCCGGCCCGCATGATGTCGGTGATGCCCATCGGCCGCTGCGTGCGCTGCTGCTGCGCGCGCTGGGTCTGGGCCACGGCGGTGGTCGCCAGCGCGGCCGCGCAGGCCAGCGCGAGGGTGGAACGCAGGAAGTTCATGGCGATGTCCTTGCTCGGGCGAACTCAGTCGTAGTTGGTGAAGCGGCTCGGTGCCGGGATGGGCGAGCGCAGCGGCTGGTAGCGCGGCACGTTGAGCTGCAGGGTCTGCATGGGGCTGGAGCCCAGGCTGGAGAAGCCCAGGAATTCCAGCTGGAACATGATCCGCTTGGTCGAGGTGGCCAGGCCGGTGCTGGTCTTCTCCAGCACGACGCGGCCGATGTAGCAGCAGCCGTCGTATTCGAAGCCGATGATCGCATCGGTCACGCCCGGCCGGTCGCCGGCGCTGGCGTACACCGGACGGCCAAGGCTGTTGAATGACGAAGGCTTGTCGCGCAGGCTGTAGTTGAGCCGGCCCACGGCATACCAGCGGCCGCCGCCCTGGCCACGGCCCGGGCCGAGGTCCTTGCCCTTGTCGCCCCACAGGTCGTTCAGGGGCCACTGCCAGCCCAGGTCGATCGACTCGTTGCCCGCCCCGTTGGGCGAGATGCGATCGGCCTGGTAGCGGTACGACACGCTCAGCGTGCGATAGGGCCCGGGCGTGTAGCGCGCCGTGACGGTGCTGCGGTTGGAGCGCCGGTCGTCGGGGTTGTACTGGACCGTCGTGTCCAGGCTCCACTTGGGGCTGAGATTGATCTGCGCGCCCAGCATCAGGTCGCTGGAGCGATCGGTCACGGGCAGGGTGCCCGCCGTGGTGAGGGTCGTCCCGTCGACCACGTTGGTCAGCGTCGGCATGGTCACGCGCTGGTCGGAGAAGCGCCGCCGCTGCGCGATGCCGAAGCGCGCCAGTTCGGCACCGCTGTCCGGATCGAGCAGGCGCGACGTCAAGCCCAGCGTGAGCGCATTGGTCGAGGAGATCCGGTCGTTGCCCGAGAACTCGTTCTCGGTGAACAGCGTGGCGAAGCTGAAGTCGTTGGCCGCCGTGTCGTACACCGGCAGCCGGCTCTGGTCGCGGTAGGGCGTGTAGACGTAGAAGGCACGCGGCTCCAGCGTCTGGCGGAAGGCCTTGCCGAACAGGTTCACGTCGCGCTCGAAGGTCATGCCGCTGTCGAGGCTGAAGGTCGGCACGGTGCGGGTGGCCGAGGTGCGGCCGTCGGACATCTGACCATCCAGCTGATAGCTGGTGGCATGCAGCTGCACCTTGGGCGTGATGTACGCACCCGGCGTCGTGAAGGGCCGGCTCAGGCTCGCGAGCGCGTAGGCGCGGTCGCCGTTGGGCTGGCCCTGTTCTGCCGTGCGGGCGCGAAAACGCGTGAAGTCGGTGTTCAGCGAGAAGTCGAGGCCGTTCCAGTCGTACTTCGCGTAGTTGGCCGTGAGCTGCGGCAGCCGGTCGTACGGCGGCACGATCGGCGACGCCGAGTACTGCAGCGTCTGGTACGACAGCGCGCGCACCTGACCGCTCCAGTCGCCCTTGCCCCAGTTCAGCGAGCCGTCGATCGGCAGCAGGCGCGTGATGAGCGAGGGCGTGCGGTTGAAGTCGCGCCAGTAGTCGTCGTCGCTGACGCGGTTGGCTTCGAGGTTGAGGTTCAGCGAATCGAGGCCGATCTTGCTGGTGTCGAATTTCTGCCGGTATTTGCCCCAGAGCCCCCAGCGATCGCGGTTGCGCAACTGGTCGTCGGGCATGTAGTCCAGCCGCACCTCGCCGCTGTAGTCCTTCTCGAGGAAGCGGAACTCGTTGGCGACGTTGATGCCGCGCTTGCTCATCACCGTGGGCGTGAACGTGGCGTCGCGGTTGGGCGCGATGTTCCAGTAGTAGGGCAGCGCGAGTTCGAGGCCGTTCACGCTGTCCATGCCGATCGTCGGCGGCAGGAAGCCGCTCTTGCGCTCGTTGTTCAGCGGGAAGCTCACGCTCGGGATCGGCGGCGTGCTCACGCCCATGAAGGTGAGCTTGACGTTCTCGGCCGTGCCGACGTTCTCTTCGTTGTCGGTGCGCAGGTTGGCGGCGCTCAGGAACCACGCCGGCATCCAGCCCGGGTAGTCCTCGCGGCGGCAGGTGGTGTAGGTGGCGCGGCGTGCGATGGCGCGGTCGGCATCGACGAAATCGACGCGTTCGGCTTCGCCATGGGCGCCGGTGGCCAGCAGCTTGTAGCGCACGTTGTTGAAGAAGCCCTCGAAGGTCTCGACCTTCAGTTCGAGCTGCGGGCCCTCGTAGACGTTCCCGGCCTGGTTCACCCGCACGTTGCCGGTGGCCTTGGCGAGGTCGTCGGGCTGGTAGTACTCCAGCCGGTCAGCGTGGATCACGGTGTCGCCGCGACGCAGCGACGCGTTGCCTTCGACGATGGTCTCCAGGTCGGGACGGCCGGACACGCGGTCGCCCTCGACGATGCTGGGGCGCTGGCCGCGCTCGGCCGGCGGAATGGTTTCGGCCAGCATCGGCGTGCGCTTGAGCACCAGCGGTGCGTCCGGCTCGCCGCCCGCCTGGGCCCAGGCGCCGTGCGCATGCAGCACGGCGAGCGTCAGCAGCGCCAGAGGCAGCGGCGGCAGGCACCGCGGCCGGGGCGCTCGGTTCGGATCAGGCATCGGTACGGAACGGCAAACTTGGGTCGAAGGGGCCACGCGGGCCGGCCCTGCGCGACGCGCGGTGTCCGGGGCCGGGCACTGCGGGCTCCGCCAGCGGCCGCAAGCCTGCAGCGCAGGGCGGATTTGTAGAATCGAGATTATCCATGACAGCCCCTTTGCCCCCGGCCGCCGGCCCGGAACGACCGAGCCTGCCGGGTGTGCCGCCGGCGTCTACTCCCGCCGCACCCGTCGCCTGGGCCGATCCGGCCCGCGCCGAAGCCTTCGCCCGCTGGATCGAGGCGATCGCGCCCGCCCAGGGGCTGCGGCCCGACACCGTGCGGCTGGCCTCGGCCGACGCCAGCTTCCGCCGCTACCTGCGCGTCGACACCGCCACGCCGGGCTTGGCGCGCATCGTGATGGACGCGCCGCCCGACAAGGAGGACAGCCGACCCTTCGTGAAGGTGGCGGCGCTGATGCGCGAGGCGGGCGTGACCGCGCCCGAGGTGCTCGCCTGGGACGAGCCCCAGGGCTTCATGCTGCTCGACGACCTGGGCCATCAGACGATGCTGGACCGCATCGACCGCGACCATGCCGAGGCCAACCGGCCGCGCTACGAGCAGGCCATCGACGCGCTGATCCGCTGGCAGCTCGCCTCCAGGCCCGGCGTGCTGCCGCCCTACGACGCCGCGCTGCTGCAGCGCGAGTTGCAGCTCTTTCCCGACTGGTACCTGGCGAAGCACCGCGGCGTCGCGGTCGAAGGCAGGCTCAAGGAGACCCTGGACAAGACCTTCGCGCTGATCGTGCAGGACAACCTGCGCGCCGCGCCGGTGTACGTGCACCGCGACTTCATGCCGCGCAACCTCATGGTCTGGGACGCGCCCGAGCCGCCGCCGGGCCGCCCCAAGGCGGCGAGCGCCCCCGGACTCCGCGACGCCGGAGCCCCTTCCCCGGCTCGGGGCAGCGAACCTCGCGAAGCGGGGAGCGTGGGGGCCATGCCCCTGGCTGTGCTGGATTTTCAGGACGCGGTCTACGGTCCCATCACCTACGACATCGCCAGCCTGATGCGCGATGCCTTCCTGAGCTGGGACGAGGACTTCGTCATCGACATCACGGTGCGCTACTGGCAGGCGGCGCGCAAGGCCGGGCTGCCGGTCGACGAGGACTTCGGTGACTTCTACCGCGCCGTGGAGTGGATGGGCCTGCAGCGGCACCTGAAGGTCGCGGGCATCTTCGCCCGCCTGACCTTGCGCGACGGCAAGCCCAAGTACCTCGCCGACACGCCGCGCTTCATCGCCTACATCCGCGCCACCGCCAGCCGCTACCGCGAGCTGACGCCGCTGCTGCGCCTGATCGACCAGGTCGAGGGCACCGAGGCCGCAACCGGCTACGCCTTCGGCCGGATGTGAACCTGCAAGCCCGATCGGCCTGCAGCGCCCGTCCTGCTTGCGTCGCCAGCCATCGATTTCATAGCATCTATGCCGCGCATCCATTGCCCCGACGCCTTGAGCCCCGGCCAGTCGCTGGCCTTGCCGGCGGGCGCCGCGCGCCATGTGCAGGTGCTGCGCCTGCAGCCGGGCGACGCCTTGACGCTCTTCGACGGCCGCGGCGGCGAATACGCCGCCACCGTCGAGCGCATGGGCCGCAGCGACGTGCAGGTGCAGGTCGGTGCCCACGACCCGGTGGAGCGCGAGGCGCCGATCGCCGTGCACCTGGCGGTCGGCATGCCGGCCAACGAACGCATGGACTGGCTGGTCGAGAAGGCCGCCGAGCTGGGCGCGGCCAGCATCCAGCCCCTGGTGACGGCCCATGGCGTGCTGCGCCTGGCCGGCGAACGGGCCGAGAAGAAGCGCGCCCACTGGCAGGCGGTGGCCATTGCCGCCTGCGAACAGTGCGGCCGCAACCGCGTGCCGCCGGTGCATGCGCCCCTGGCTTTCGACGCCTGGATGGCCGCGCTGCCGGACGCAGACGACGCGCGGCTGCTGCTGGCCTTCGCGCCGGACGCCAGGGCACTGCGCGACAGCACGGCCGCAGGCGCCGCCGGCATCACCGTGTTGAGCGGCCCCGAAGGCGGGCTCAACGCGCAGGAAGAAGCGGCCGCACGCGCGCGCGGCTTTCAGGCCGTGACGCTGGGGCCCCGCGTCCTGCGCGCCGAGACGGCCGCCCTCGCGGCGCTCGTGGGGCTGCTGGCGCTGCCCGCCTGATCGGCCGCGGCCGACGCCGCCAGCCAGGCCGCAAAAGCCTCCACCAGCGCGTCGCCGACCTTGTGGGGCGCCACGAACACGCTGTAGCCGCGTGGGCCGCGGCCTTCATGGCCGTGGGCCTGGACGAGCTCGCCGGCGCGCAGTTCGCGCTCGACGCAGTAGCGCGGCACCAGTCCCACGCCCAGGTCGGCACGCACCGCCTCGACGAGCATCGAGAACAGGTCGAAGCGGTGCCCGCTCGCAGCGTGCATCGGCCGGCGCGCGATGCCGGCCTGGTCGAACCAGTCCTCCCACGCGCCCAACCGCGAGCTCAGCTGCAGCAGCGGCACCTCGCGGAAGTCGCCGCGCGCCACCGCGCGCTGCCAGCGCGAGCCCGGCGCGCTCGCCACCACACAGCGCTCGGCCATCAGTGGCCGAGCCTGCGCACCTGCCCACGCCGCGTCGTCGTACTGCACCGCCACGTCGAAGGCCGGCTCCTCCATGTAGATCTGCGTCGGGAAGACCTGCAGGTGCAGGCTGCAGGCCGGCTGCAGCGCGGCGAAGGCAGGCAGGCGGGGCACCAGCCAGCGCTCGGCGAAGACCGGCACCGCACCCACCAGCAGGCGCGTGCCGTCGGGGCGCTGTGCCATCGCCTCCAGCGTGTGGTTCTCCAGGCGCAGCAGGTCGCCGGCGATCTGCGCGTGGTAGCGGCGGCCCGCGTCGGTGAGCGCCGAGCCACGCGCCGTGCGCTGCACCAGCCGCACGCCGAGCTGCGCCTCGAGCTGGCGCAGCTGCTGGCTCACGGCGCTGTGCGTCAGGCACAGCTCCTCCGCCGCCTTGCCCACGCCGTGGTGGCGGGCGACGGCGTCGAGCACGAGCAGGGCGCGGGTGGTGGGGATGTGGCGGCGCATGTAAGAAAAACTGACGGCGTCGAAGATTAAAGCAGAGCGCGCCGGCGCGGGCGGCCCAACAATGTGCGGCGGCCCGTGCCAGCACGGGCGCCCGCACCGCCAACCCTTTCCATCGCCGAGTCCGATATGCACCCGTTGCCGCGCCCCCTCGTCTCCACCCTGGCCCTCGCGATCGCCGTCCTTGCCGCCGGCGCCGCGCAGGCCCAGACCTTCAGCGCCGTCGCGCCCACGCCCGCGCAGGTGCGCCCGGCGGTGGACCAGGCCTACACGCAGCTGCTGTCGGCATCGCAGGTGCAGCAACTGCTCGAGGCGGTGAAGGCCGACCACGAACGCTCGGTCGAGGACCTGAGGATGCTCACCGAGATCGAGGCGCCGCCCTTCAAGGAACAGAAGCGCGCCGAGGCCTTCCTCGCGCGCATGAAGGCGCTGGGCCTGGCCGACGCGAAGATCGACGCCGAGGGCAACGTGGTCGGCCTGCGCAAGGGCACCGGTGGACCTGGAGGAAGTGGCCCGAAGCTGCTGATCTCGGCCCACCTGGACACGGTGTTCCCGGCCGGCACCGACGTGAAGGTGAAGGACCTGGGCAACGGCAAGCTCGCCGCGCCCGGCATCTCCGACGACACGCGCGGGCTGGCGGTGCTGCTGTCGTGGCTGAAGGTGCTCAACGACCACAAGGTGCAGACCGTCGGCGATCTGCTCTTCGTCGGCAACGTGGGCGAGGAGGAGCTGGGCAACCTGCGCGGCATGAAGCGCATCTTTGCCGACCATCTCGACATCGACGGCATGGTGGGCCTGGAGCCGGCGCCGGACGGCAGCGTGCTCATCCTGGGCACCGGCAGCCACCGCTACGAAGTGACTTTCAAGGGCCCGGGCGGCCACAGCTATGGCGCCTTCGGCCAGGTGCCCAGCGCCATCCACGGCATGGGCCGCGCGATCGCGAAGATCGCCGAGGTGAAGACGCCGAGCTTCCCGAAGACCACATTCACGGTCGGCACCGTGAGCGGCGGCACCTCGGTCAACACCATCGCGCCGGAAGCAAAGATGGCGGTGGACATCCGCTCCGACCAGATGGAGCCGCTGCTGGAGACCGAAAAGAAGATCCTTGCCGCGATCGACGAGGCGGTGGTCGAGGAGAACAAGCGCTGGAACGTGAACACGCTGAGCGTGAGCACCAAGCTCATCGGCGACCGCCCGGGCGGCAGGACGCCGCCGGACTCGGTGATCGTCGAGGCGGCCACGCGCGCGAATGCTTCCTTCGGCCACAAGACGCTGCTGTCGGGCGCGAGCACCGACGCCAACGTGCCGATGTCGCTCGGCATCCCGGCCATCATCATCGGTGGCGGCGGCAAGACCGGCGGCTTCCACGCGATGAGCGAGTGGATCGACGTGACGGACGGCTGGAAGGGCGCGCAGAACTCGCTGGTCACCGTGCTGGGGCTGGTGGGCGTGCAGGGCGTGACGCAACCGCTGCTCGAGAAACGGCCGCCGCGCGCCAAATAATTCGTCACGACGTGGCCGGCCGTGGTGCCGCGCAGGGTTGAGTCGGTCGCGAGGCTGCTCAACAATGGCCGGCTCAGTCACACATACAAGGAAAAGGCCATGGGTCTGCTCGATTCGGTTCTCGGTCAGGTGCTCGGCGGCGCCATGCAACAGCAGCAGCCGCAAGGCGCGCCGGGCGGGCTCGGCGGTCTGGGCGACCTGGGAAGCCTGGCCGGCGCACTGGGTGGCCTGCTGGCCAACAACGGCAGCCAGGGCGGCCTGGGCGGTCTGGTCAGCAAGTTCGAACAGGCGGGCCTGGGCGACGTCATCGGCTCGTGGATCGGCAACGGCGAGAACGCGCCGATCTCCGGCGGCCAGCTCGGCGAGGTGCTCGGTGGCGACGTGGTGTCGGGCCTGGCGCAGAAGCTGGGCATGAACGCGCAGGCCCTGCTGCCGCTGCTGGCGGCGCTGCTGCCCCAGCTGATCAACCACCTGACGCCACAGGGCCAGGCGCCCGCGCAGGGCCTGGGCAACCACGACGACCTGCTGTCCTCGCTCAGCGGTTTGCTACAAAAAGGCTAGCTGATCGCGCCCGGCTGGCGGGCGCTGCAGGCCCATGGAGCTCGAAAATCCAATGCAGCACGACGGCGCCCCAGGGGCGCCGTTTTTTATGGCCGGCCGCGCCGCTGGTCTGAGCGCGCGCGTCAGGCGCTGGCCGGATGGTGCAGGGCGCCGAGCACGCGGCGGCCCAGCGCACGGGCCATGCGGGCCGGTGCCATCAGGCGCTGGATGCCGGAATACAGCATCTCGTCGTGCGTGCGCGGGTGCGACATCGACAGCGCGCGGATGAGGCGCTCCTTGGCCGCGTCCACCCAGGGCGATTCGCCGGGCGGGCGTGGATGCAGGCCCATCCTGCGCATGCAGTAGTTGACCTGGTAGACCCGCGCGCGGTACTCCATCTCGCTCATCACGTAGTAGATCGCGAGGCTGACCGACACCTCGCAGCCGTTGCGGATGAGGTGCGGCGCCAGCGGCGGATGGTGCACGCCGACGCCTGGCGTGAGCGTGTAGAGCGTCCCGGCCTCGGCCAGCTCGTCGCGGTAGCGGCCGGCCAGCGCGTTGAAGCGGTAGAAGTCCTCGATCTCCTCCTCGCACAGCGTGGCGCGCCCCTTGGGGTACAGGCGAACGTACTTCTCGCCGCGGATCTGCATGAGGAAGTTGGTCTCGTGGTCGAAGTGGTAGGGCACCTGCAGGCCGGGTGCATTCATGAACACCGACATGCTGCCCCAGTGCATGCGCCGGCGGACCGGCACGCCCGCCAGGTCCTCGATGTCGGCCATGAGCTCGTCGAACAGCGCCTCGTAGGCCGGGTCCACTTCGTCGAGGTAGTGCAGCGACAGCCACAGCCCGTTGTTCTCCACCCCCAGGATGCTGTTGCGCATGCGGCGCTTCAGCTCGGCGCGCGGCAGCTTGAGGTCGGCACCGCGGAAGGTGCGCGAGATGTCGGGGCGATCGAGCACCTGCGCCGACAGGTCGGCCAGCCGCTCGAGCGTGAACAGCGGATGCTCGGCCAGCCGGTGCCGGAACGCGAAGGACGCCTCGTCGAGCTGTGCCCAGGGCGCACGGTCGGCCAGGTCGATGAGACCGGCGGGTTCCGTACGGCACGTGTTGTCGTGGTATCTGGCCGTGTCGAGCATGGAATCTCCTGCGTCGGCCACGCAGCGCTGGCGCTGGCCGGTGCGGAGATTCTGCGCACGATGAGTACCAAATACTTCATTCGGCTTTGGAGCGAATGCTCCAGCATCTGGTCAGGCTGCGCTCATTCTGCGAGCGCAGGACGCGTCGAACGCGCTGGCGAGCGTGCGTCGCGCCACGCCTGCCATGCATCGAGCGCCGGTGCGGCCTCAGGCGGCCGCAGCGGCCTCGGCGGTGGCCGTGGCGGGCAGGGCGGCGATCACCTCCGCCACCGCGGCGGTGAGCTTCTTCGCGTAGGGCACGTGCAGGAACTCGTTGGGGCCGTGCGCGTTGCTCTTGGGGCCGAGCACGCCGCAGACCATCATCTGCGCCTTGGGGAAGCCTTCGCTGAGCATGTTCATGAGCGGGATCGTGCCGCCCTGGCCGATGTAGCCGCAGGGCGCGCCGAAGTGCGCCTGGCTGGCGGCGTTCAACGCGCGCTCGAACCACGGCACCATCGTCGGCGCATTCCAGCCGGTGGCGGCGCCGTTGCCGTCGAAGGTGACCTTGGCCTGGTACGGCGCGTTGTCCTCGAGCAGGGTCTTGAGCTCGGCCATCACCATCGCCGCATCGACCAGCGGCGGCAGACGCAGCGAGAGCTTGAAGGCGGTGTAGGGGCGCAGCACGTTGCCCGCGTCCTTCAGGGCCGGGAAGCCCTCGGCGCCCGTCACGCTCAGCGTCGGCTTCCAGGTGCGGTTGATCAGCGCCTCGACCGGGTCGGTGGTGGTGGGCAGCGCGAAGGCCGTGGAGCCGCCGCAGTCCCAGTGCGCCCAGGGAAAGCGCTTGTAGACCTCCTCGCCCAGGATGGCGGCCGTGGCCTGTGCCTGCGCAAGGCGATCGGGCGGCACCTCGCAATGGAAGCTGGCAGGCAGCAGGCGTCCCGTCTTGCTGTCTTCGAGCCGGTCGAGCACCTGCCGCATGATGCGAAAGCTCGACGGCACCAGGCCCGAGGCGTCGCCCGAATGCACGCCCTCGGTGAGGATCTCCACTTTCAGCGTGCCGCCGGCCAGGCCGCGCAGCGAGGTGGTGAGCCACAGCTGGTCGTAGTTGCCGGCGCCCGAGTCGAGGCAGATCACCAGCGCCACGTTGCCCAGCCGCGTGCGCAGCGCGTCGACGTACGGCAGCAGGTCGTAGGAGCCCGATTCCTCACACGTCTCGATCAGGCCCACGATGCGCGGATGCGCCGCGCCCTGCGCCTTGAGCGCCTGCACGGCCGCGATGCTGGCGTAGACCGCGTAGCCGTCGTCGGCGCCGCCGCGGCCGTACAGCAGGCCGTTCTCGTACTTGGGGGTCCAGGGGCCCAGGTCCTTGCGCCAGCCGGTGAACTCGGGCTGCTTGTCGAGGTGGCCGTACATCAGCACGGTGTCGGTCATCGACGTGCCGGTGGCCGGCACCTCGAAGAAGAGCACCGGCGTTCGGCCTTCGAGGCGCACGATCTCCAGCGTCAGGCCTTCGACCTTCTGCGCCTCGACCCACTCTGCGGCGTTGCGCAGCACGGTCTCCAGGTAGCCATGCTCGGCCCATTCCTTGTCGAAGCCGGGCGACTTGGCCGGGATGGCGATGTAGTCGGTCAGCTGGCGCACGATGTCGCCGTCCCATTTCGAGGACACATCGGCCAGGGCGCGGTCGGCATCGAGCAGGCCGGCCGGGATTTCGCGGTGCAGGGGGGCGTTCATCGGGGGCAATCTCCGCTGGGCAAAAGGTGATTCTGCGCCGGTTGGGAAGGCCTTGAAAGCGGACGGCTGGAAGGTGAAGGGCCCGAAGAATCGCCTTGCCTTTTCTTCGTTGGTCTTTTTCGCGTCCTTTGCGTAACCTTCGCGTCTTTCGCGTTCGGTACCCGCATTCATGCCTTCCAAGACCCACCCCCCGCGCGTCGGCATCGGCGGCTGGACCTACGAGCCCTGGCGCGACAACTTCTATCCGAAGGGTCTCGCGCACACCCGGGAACTGCAATACGCCAGCCGCCATCTCACGGCGATCGAGGTCAACGGCACCTACTACAGCACCTTCAAGCCGCCGACCTTTCGCAAGTGGGCCGACGAGACGCCCGACGGCTTCGTGTTCTCGCTCAAGGCCAACCGCTTCGCCACCAACCGCAAGCTGCTGGGCACGGCGAAGGAATCGATCGCGCGTTTCGTCGACAGCGGCATCGCCGAACTGGGCGACAAGCTCGGGCCGATCGTGTGGCAGTTCATGCCGACCAAGGCTTTCGAGCCGGAAGACTTCGAGGCTTTCCTCGCGCTGCTGCCGAAGAAGGAGGGCAGCCGCGTGCTGCAGCATGTGATGGACGTGCGGCACCCGAGCTTCCTGCTGGAGGAGTACCGCACGCTGGCGGCGCAGTACGGCGTGTCGACGGTGTTCACCGACGCCGACAAGTTCCCGTCCTTCGAGGAGCCCGAAGGCCCGGTGGCCTACGCGCGGCTGATGATGGCCGACGCCAAGCTGGCGAGCGGCTACGCGCCCAAGGCGCTCGACGCGTGGGCCGAGCGCGCGAAGAGCTGGGCGGCCCAGCGGCCGACCTACGTGTTCTTCATCAACGGCGCGAAGGAAAAGGCGCCGGCGGCGGCCGGCGCCTTGCTGAAGCGGCTGGGCTGGTCGCCCGCCGGGGAAGTGCGATAGGGGCGCGAATCAGTTTTTTTATCGCGCGCTGGACGGCGCGCGACGCTCGATGCGCAACCCAGCCGGCGAGCGAAGCGAAGCCCTCAGGGCACCCGCGGAACTGGCTTTGCCAGGCCGCTGGGTGCGCCCCCCTCCCGCCGCAGGCGAGAGAGGGGGGAGCCGCGAAGCGGCTTGGGGGGTGTTTTCAGTTCAGGCCGCGGCCTGAAGGGGGGCGGGCTTGCTGTCGTTGCTGGCGCTGCTGCCGCCGGTGCCGACGCTGATCTCGCCGGACAGCTGGCCGCCTTCCTCGATCACGATCTTGCCGTAGCGGATCTTGCCGGTGACCTTGCCGGTGGCGTGGATCACGAGCTTCTCGCGCGCGGTGAGATCGCCGTCGAACACGCCGCGGATCTCGGCGATGTCGATGGCCACCGAACCCTTGAAGGAGCCCTGCTCGGCGATCTGGATCACGCGCGAATCCATCGTGGCTTCGACGATGCCCTCGACCACGAGCGTGTCGCAATCGGTGATCTCGACGCCCTTGAGCTTGATGTTCGGGCCGACGGTGAGCTTGCTGCCGCCTTCCTTGACGGGAGCCGCAGCGGCGCTGGCAGCCGCGTTGGTGGTGAGGGACGAGGGGTTCACGGGCGTGCCCGACAGGTTGGTGCCGCCGCCGACGAGCGGTGCGGGACGGGAGGTCAGGCTGTCGGTGTCGCGGTCACGCTTGCCGAAAAAGGGGGATTGCGATGCCAATGGGTGCTCCTCGGGAAAACGGCCATCGTAGGGGAGCACTCACGCTCGTCCCGCACTTCATTGGGAAAGATAAGTAACCAAATCCAAGTGCTCGCTTGGCACGCGTACTTTTGCCTGCGTGGCAAACCCGGGGTCCATGCGACGCAGCGCTCAACGCCATGCGGCGCGGCCTTGCGCGAGGTCGTCGATGCGTCGCATCAGCTCTGCAGCCCCAGTCTCTGCGACGTCGAAGCGCAGTTCAACCAGCGTGCCGTGCGTCACCTCGCCCAGGGCCGCCTGCGCCGCGGCGAGCTCGCGCCGCACCGCGCCTTCGAAGGCATAGGGTACGGCGCAGCACAGCGCACGCAGCCGCTGCAGCGGCACGACCTGCGCCTGTTGCAGGGCCTGGGCCACGCTGTCGGTGTAGGCCCGCACCAGGCCGCCCGCGCCGAGCTTGACGCCACCGAAGTAGCGCACGACCGTGGCCAGCACGCCTTCCAGGTCGTGGTGACGCAGCACTTCGAGCATGGGCCGGCCCGCGGTGCCGCCGGGCTCGCCGTCATCGACTGCAGCCGACTGGCCGCCGGCCATCAGGGCCCAGCACACGTGCGTCGCGCCCGGATGCTCGGCCCGCAGCGCGGCGACGATGGCCTGCGCCGCGGCACGGTCGGGCACGGGCTGCACGCAGGCGATGAAGCGGCTCTTGCGCAGCAGCAGTTCGGCGGTCGCCGGTGCGGCGAGGGTGTGGGGCATGGACAGGCAGGCAGGCCGCGCGACGCGGAACAATGGCGTCGCCGCACCCGGTGTCGGGGTTTGCGGCCAGAAAGGTTCCGATCATGCCGCAGCCCCACGATTTACTCCCCGCCCACGAGCGCCCCACCGACCACCCCATTCACGCCGACGACATTCCCGGCATGTTCGACGACCGCGCCGCCGACGAGCGCTTCGGCAAGCCCGCGGGCGGCTGGCGGCGGCGCCTGTTCACGGTGATCTTCGAATCGGAGACGCGGGCCGGCCGGGCCTTCGACCTGGTGCTGATCGCGGTGATCCTGGCGAGCGTGGCGGTGGTGATGCTCGACAGCGTGGCGGCAGCGCGCGAAGCGCATGGCGTGCTGCTGCATCGCATCGAGTGGGTGTTCACGGCGGCGTTCACGCTGGAGTACCTGGCGCGGCTGGTGTGCGTACAGAGGCCGTGGCGCTATGCGCGCAGCTTCTATGGCGTGATCGACCTGCTGGCCCTGCTGCCGACCTACCTGGTGGCGCTGGAGCCGTCGCTGGGCGCGCTGATCGACGTGCGGGTGCTGCGGCTGTTGCGGGTGTTCCGCATCTTCAAGCTGTCGCGCTATGCGCACGAGTACCGCGCGCTGGCCATGGCGATGGTGGCGAGCCGGCGCAAGATCACGGTGTTCCTGGGCTTCGTGCTGCTGATCGTGCTGGTCGCCGGCACGCTGATGTACGTGATCGAGGGGCCGGCGCACGGGTTCACGAGCATCCCGATCGCGATGTACTGGGCGGTGTCGACGATGACGACGGTGGGCTTCGGCGACATCGTGCCCAAGAGCGACCTGGGGCGTCTGATCGCGTCGGTGATGATGCTCTCGGGCTGGGGTGTGCTGGCGGTGCCGACCGGCATCGTGACAGCCGAGATGAGCGCGCAGCGGCGGCTGCAGGACCGCACCTTGCGCGTGGCGCGTGCGGTGGCCGAGCACACCGCGGCGGCGGCTTCGGCGCCGTCCTCGTCGCGGGTGTGCGACGACTGCGGCAGCGACGGGCATGCGGCGGATGCGCGCTATTGCAGGCGGTGTGGGAACGAGTTCTGAGTGGGCCTTTCTGGAAAGTGCAACCGGGCTGTGGCGCTGGCTGGGTGTGGGTTGTGGCCTGAATCGTCACGTCGTTACTTTCTTTGCCGGCCTTGTTTTGGGCTCTTCATCGTGGCCCGTTGCGGCGTCGCTGTGGATCGGCCGGCACGACGGCGGGGGCGCTGGCGGCGGCCGCGGCAGAAAAGAGCTGCCTAAACCAGACGCGCCCGTCCCAAGCCGGCCGATCCACCCCACAGTCCAGGCCGGTGGTGCCGGTGTGCGGGCGCAGGCGCCATTCGCGGCGCCGTGCAGTGCCCCAAGCACGTCGATTCCAGGCGAGCACATCGACAGCGCCGCACGCCAGTCAGCGCGAGCCTGAGCCGGAGAACGCACACCGGCACCGCCGGCCGGGTTCAGGCCCACAGCGCCCAAACACTCAGGCAGAAAGCAGCCCAAAAACGAAAGCGCAATCGCCCGAAAGCGCAGGACGGACGGGCACTACAGCCGAACTCGTCACAAACGCGACGATCGCTATAAGGGCTTCAGCGCCTCAACCAAGCCTGCGCCCAACCCAACCCTTCGCTGGTCCCGCCACGCGGCCGGTACTCGCAGCCGACGAAGCCGTCCCAGCCGCAGCTCGCCGCCACCTCGTCGATGACCTCGAACAGGTACGGGTGGTGCAGCTCGCCCACATCGGGCTCGTGCCGCTGCGGCACGCCGGCGATCTGGAAATGGCCCACACGGCCGGTGGGCAGGTACTGGCGGATCTTCATCGCCACGTCGCCCTCGACGATCTGGCAGTGGTACAGGTCCATCTGCACCTTGAGGTTGGGCGCACCCACGGCCTGCACGATCGCATGCGCCTCGTCCTGCCGGCTGAGGAAGAAGCCCGGCACGTCGCGTGTGTTGATCGGCTCGATCAGCACATCGCGACCCACCTTGGCGGCTTGGGCGGCCGCCCATCGCAGGTTCTCGCGGTAGACCTCGGCCGCGCGCTCGCGCGACCCGGCGGGGTCGAGCAGCCCGGCCATCAGGTGCACGCGCGGGCAGTCGAGCACCGCCGCATAGTCGAGCGCACGCAGCACGCCGTCGCGGAACTCCGCCTCGCGGCCGGGCACGCTCGCCGTGCCGCGCGACCCCTGGTCCCACGCAGCCGCGATCGACTCGGTCGTGGTGCCGCCCGGCGGCGCGTTGAACAGCACCTGCTGCAGGCCGTGCGCCTGCAGCCGCGCGGCAAGTTCCTCCGCGGGCCACGCGTAGGGGAACAGGTACTCCACGGCGCGGAAGCCATCCTTCGCGGCCGCGGCGAAGCGGTCGAGGAAAGGCAGCTCGGTGTACATCATCGAAAGGTTGGCGGCGAAGCGTGGCATGGCGTGAAGCGGCAAGGGTGGGAAGGGCTACCAGCGCGCACCGAAGGCGCGGCGCAGGTCGTCGATGGCGGGGTCGGGCAGCGCCGTGGTGGCGCGGCCGGTGAGCAGGTGCAGGCGCGCGCTCTCCTCCAGCTCCTCGAGCACGGCCATCGCCTGCTCGGGGGTGTCGTGCCACACCTTGGGGCCGAGGCGCGACAGCATCACGGCGCGGATCGGCGTGCCGCGTTCGCCATAGTGCGCGACGGCCTGCGCCACGGCCTCGGCGGCCTCGGGCGCGCCGGGGCGGTGGTAGGGGATCACCGGCACATGGCCGACCTTCATCACGAAGTAGGGCGTGATCGGGGGCAGCAGCTCGTGCGCGTCGCCGCCGTCCAGCGTGAGCGCGACGCAATGCGTGCTGTGCGTGTGGATCACGCAGGCGGTGCCGGCGTCGAAGCGGCGCGCGGCGTCGTAGATGCGCCGGTGCAGCGCGAGCGTCTTGCTGGCGGGGTCGCCACCGGTCTGCGTGCCCTGTGCATCGAGCCGGGCCAGACGCGCCGGGTCGAGCGTGCCGAGACACGCGTCGGTGGGAGTGATGAGGTAGCCATCGTCGAGCCGCACGCTGATGTTGCCCGCCGTGGCGTGCACATAGCCGCGCGCGAACAGGCTGGCGCCGACGCGGCAGATCGCCTCGCGCAACTGCGATTCGCCGCGCATGGCGCTCATGGCAGCACCTCGAAGGCGCGGCTGAAGAAGTCGCGGCCGCCGAAGTTGCCCGACTTGAGCGCGATGTGCAGGGGCACGCCATCGGCGAGCGCGTGGCACCAGGGCACGCCAGGGTCGATCTGCCCGCCGATCTGCAATTGCGTGATGCCCAGCGCCTGCACGCAGGCGCCCGACGTCTCGCCGCCGGCAACGACGAGCTGGCGTACGCCCGCGCCGGTCACCAGGCCACGCGCAATGGCCGCGAGCGTGCGCTCCATCAGCGCGCCGGCCTCGTGCGCGCCGAGCTGCGCCTGGACCGCACGCACCTGGGCCGGATCGGCGGTCGAATAGACGAGCACCGGCCCATGCGCGACGCGCGGCGCGGCCCAGGCCAACACCGCGTCGACAGCGGCCGCGTCGCGTGCGACCTGCAGGGGATCGAGCGCCATCGCCGCACCGCCCGCGCCGATGAAGGCCTGCACCTGGCCCTGCGTGGCGCCCGAGCAGCTGCCCGAGACGATCGCGCGCCAGCCGGCGGCCGGCGGAAGCGCTGCAGCCTTTGGCGAGGGCGCCAGCCCGAAGTTGGCGGGCAGCCCGATCGCCACGCCCGAGCCGGCCGTGACCAGCGACAGGTCGCGCAGCGCCGGGCCCAGGCGCAGCAGGTCGTCGTTGCTCACCGCATCGACGATGGCGATGCCCACGCCCTCGGCGCGCAGTGCGGCGATGCGCGCCGCGATGGCCTCGGTGCCGGCGGCCACGGCCCGGTGGTCGATGAGCCCCACGCGCCGGCGCGTCTGCGCCTGCAGCACACGCACGAGGTTGGCGTCGGTCATCGGCGTGAGCGGGTGGTCCTTCATGCCGCTGTCGGACAGCAGCAGGTCGCCCACGAAGAGGTGGCCCTTGAACACCGTGCGCTGGTTGTCGGGGAAGGCCGGCGTGGCGATGGTGAAGTCGCAGCCCAGCGCGTCCATCAGCGCGTCGGTCACCGGGCCGATGTTGCCGGCGGGCGTGCTGTCGAAGGTGGAGCAGTACTTGAAGTAGATCTGCACCGCGCCTTGCGCCTGCAGCCAGCGCAGCGCGGCGAGCGATTGCGCCACGGCGTCGGCCGCGGGAACGGTGCGCGACTTGAGGGCGACGACGACGGCATCGACATGCGCATCGAGCGGGCCGTCGGGCACGCCGATGGTCTGCACGACGCGCATGCCGGCGCGCACGAGGTTGTTGGCAAGGTCGGTGGCGCCGGTGAAGTCGTCGGCGATGCAGCCCAGGGCGATCGGCATGGGAAATGGATTGCTACTGAATTGATGGCTGCTCGCGCCCGCGTGCCGGGCGCTGCGGGCCTGTTTGGCTTGAAAGCCGGGCCCGGTGCAGCGGAGGCATCGAGGCTAGCCCAGATTGCGCGACCGGGCCACCGGGATGGCCCGCCCGCGCGCCGCAGCCCTCAGGAGGCCCGCTCGAACTTGAAGACCGCCGTGCTCGCGCGCGCGTTGGGTAGCCAGCGCACCACGCGGCCGTCCTGCAGGCCGAAGGCGTCGAGGATGCGCAGCCGGTTGCGCTGTGCGAGCACCTCGAAGTCCTTGAAGGTGCCGACGCGGATGTTGGGCGTGTCGTACCACTGGTAGGGCAGGCGCCGCGTGACCGGCATGCGCCCGCGCGCGATGCTCACGCGGTTGGGCCAGTGCGCGAAATTGGGAAACGCGACGATGCCGATGCGCCCGACGCGCGCCGTCTCGCGCAGCATGACCTCGGCATTGCGCAGGTGCTGCAGCGTGTCGATCTGCAGCACGACGTCGAAGCTCGCGTCCTCGAACATCGACAGGCCTTCGTCGAGGTTGAGCTGGATCACGTCGACGCCGCGCCGCACGCACTGCAGCACGTTGCCGTCGGCGATCTCGACGCCGTAGCCCGAGCAGCCGCGCTCGCGCTGAAGGCGCTCGAGCAGTGCGCCGTCGCCACAGCCGAGGTCGAGCACGCGCGCGCCCTCGGGCACCAGACGGGCGATCGGGTCCTGCACGTCCGTACCGGTCATCTCGAGGTCTCCAGTTCGGCCGCGATGCGCTCGAACCACGAGCGCACCACGCCGAGGTAGCGCACGTCGTCGAGCAGGAAGGCGTCGTGGCCGTGCGGGGCGTCGATCTCGGCGTAGCTCACGCTGCGGCGGTTGTCGAGCAGGGCCTTGACGATCTCGCGGCTGCGCGCGGGCGAGAAGCGCCAGTCGGTGGTGAAGCTCACAAGCAGGAACTTGGCCGTGGCGCGCGCGAAGGCGGCGCGCAGGTCGCCGCCATGGGCGCCGGCCGGGTCGAAATAGTCCAGTGCGCGGGTGATGAGCAAATAGGTGTTGGCGTCGAAGTACTCGCTGAACTTGTCGCCCTGGTAGCGCAGGTAGCTCTCGATCTGGAACTCGATGTCCTGGGTCGAATAGCGAAGGTCGTCGGCCTTGAGCTGTCTTCCGAACTTCTGGTTCATCACGTCGTCGCTCAGGTACGTGATGTGGCCGATCATGCGGGCGATGCGCAGGCCGCGCTTGGGCACCACGCCGTGTTCGTAGAAGTGGCCGCCGTGGAAGTCGGGGTCGGTCACGATGGCGCGGCGGGCGACCTCGTTGAAGGCGATGTTCTCGGCGTTGAGGTTGGGGGCACTCGCGATCACCGCGGCGTGGCGCACACGCTCGGGGTACTGCAAGGTCCACGACAGTGCCTGCATGCCGCCGAGGCTGCCTCCCATGACGGCCGCGAGCGTCTGAATGCCGAGTGCGTCGAGCAGGCGGGCCTGGGCGTCGACCCAGTCTTCCACCGTGACGACCGGGAAGTCGGCGCCGTAGATGCGGCCGGTGTCGGGATTCGCGTGCATCGGGCCCGTGGAGCCGAAGCAGGAGCCGAGGTTGTTGATGCCGATGACGAAGAAGCGGTTGGTGTCGAGCGACTTGCCCGGACCAATCATGTTGTCCCACCAGCCCTCGGATTTCGGCTGGCCGGCGTACACACCCGCGACGTGATGCGAGGCGTTGAGCGCGTGGCACACGAGCACGGCGTTGCTCTTGTCGGCATTGAGCGTGCCATACGTCTCGTAGGCGAGCGAGTAGTCGCGGATCGACGCGCCGCGGCGCCGCGGCAGCGGATCGGCGAATGGCATCGACTGTGGGACGACCTCGAAGGACATCAGCGGCCGCCCGGCCGCCCGAAGGGCGCTGAGCGCCCCCACGGGGGGCAGTGAACGAAGTGAACGTGGGGGCACATGTGAAAAACAAAAAAACCCGGCCTCGCCAAAAACGAGCCGGGTTGTTCCGCAACTGTCTTTAGCTGTATTTGTTGAGCGCCCGCAAGCTGAAGCAAATCGGCGCTGCTCCCCGAAGGGAGCGCAAAGTATATCGCCGGCCCGGTCCGGGCAGGTTCAGCCGAAGAGCGCCAGCAAGCCCAGCCCCAGGAAGATCACGGCCGAGATGGTGTGAACGAGCTTGATCGGCACCTTGCGCACGATGCGCTCGCCCAGGAAGACCACCGGCGCGTTGGCCAGCATCATGCCCAGCGTGGTGCCGACGACGACCCACAGGTAGTCGTGAGTGAAGCGTGCAGCCAGCATCACGGTGGCGATCTGCGTCTTGTCGCCCATCTCGGCAAGGAAGAAGGCGACCAGCGTGGTGCCGAACACGCCGAAGCGCGAGGTCTTGGGCGTGTCCTCTTCGTCGAGCTTGTCGGGGATCAGCATCCAGATCGCCATGGCGATGAAGGAGATGCCCAGGATCCAGCGCAGCACGTCGGGCCCGAGGGCGCGCGTGACCCAGGCGCCCACGGCACCCGCGAGCGCATGGTTGACGATGGTGGCGGCGAAGATGCCCAGCACGATCGGCCAGGGCTTGCGGAAACGTGCAGCGAGCACGAGGGAGAGAAGTTGGGTCTTGTCGCCCATTTCTGCCAGCGCGACGATGCCGGTAGCAACCAGAAATGCTTCCATGATGACGTGGGGTTCCTCGGCCGAAGGACGCAATTGACCACGCAACCCTTCGGCCATATCCCGAAGTTGCGCAGTCAATGGTCTCGCCAGGTGGTTCACTGTGTACGCCATGCCTGCGTGGGGCGCAGGACAAGTCTGTTGACGCACACCCTTCTCGAGCGGAAGGCGGCTACTCCCCAATGACGGCGGCGATTCTAGCCTCCGGGTTTACCCATAGGCGCTTCGACGTAGGAAATATTCCATGTAAGTGTGCGCTCGCTTTGTCTAAATGTGAATTCGGCGTTGTGCCGGGGCAAATTCCTAGTTGCGCCCGAAATAAATCACCCATAATGGTCGGGCCTTCGGTCGGAAATGCCGGGGCGATTCGGTGATCGGTCAGTTTCGCCTGGCGTGCGCAGAGCGCGCCTCGCTTTCGGGACTCCATCGCTTTTTCTCAGTGTTCATAGGAGTCCCGTGATGGGCAACAAACTGTACGTCGGCAACCTGCCTTATTCGGTGCGCGACGGAGATCTCGAGCAGGCCTTCGGCCAGTTCGGCGCCGTGACCAGCGCCAAGGTGATGATGGAACGTGAAACCGGCCGCTCCAAGGGCTTCGGTTTCGTTGAAATGGGCAGCGATGCCGAGGCGCAGGCCGCCATCCAGGGCATGAACGGCCAGCCTCTGGGCGGCCGCAGTGTCGTGGTGAATGAAGCACGTCCGATGGAACCCCGTCCGCCCCGCAGCGGTGGCTACGGTGGTGGTGGCGGCGGCTACGGCGGCGGTGGTGGCGGCGGCGGCTACGGTGGTGGCGGCGGCGGCGGTTACGGCGGTGGCGGTGGTGGTCGCAGTGGCGGCGGTGGTGGCTACGGCGGTGGCCGCGGCGCCAGCGGCGGCGGCAACGACGGCAGCTTCCGCAGCCCCTACGGCACCGGCCCGCGCGGCGGTGGCGGTGGCAACCGCGGCGGCTACGGCGGCGGCGGCAACAGCGGCTACTGATCCGACCCCGGTCGCAGACAGACGAAAGGCTCCCTCGGGAGCCTTTTTCTTTGTCGCCCGTCCGCGCATCGCGCCGCGGGGCCAAACGGGGTGGCCTGGCTATTCGCCGCTGCGCTTCTTGCGCGCGCGTCCCTGCACCGCCCGGTCGAACAGGGCGTTGGGCATGAGGCGCATGATCTTGGCGACCACGCCCATCTGCCAGGGGATCACACGGTAGCTGGTGCCGGCCTCGATGGCACGGAAGGCCTGGTCGGCGAAATCCTCGGCCTGCATCAGGAAGGGCATGCCGTAGCGATTGCCCTGGGTGAGCGGTGTGTCGATGTAGCCCGGGCAGAGGGTGACGACCTTGACGCCGGTCGGCCGCAGTTCGCCTCGCAGGCTCTCGCAATACGCGACCACGCCCGCCTTGCTGGCGCAATAGGCACCATGGCCCGGCAGGCCGCGAATGGACGCCACGCTGCCGATGCCCACGAGTCGCCCGCTGCCGCGCTCGACCATGCCGGTGACGAAGGGGTGGAAAGTCGCCGCCAGCCCGACGCTGTTGATGGCGAAGGTCTGCGCCATCACGTCCAGGTCGCCGCGTTCGGCGGTGTCGATGCCCACGCTGATGCCGGCGTTGGCGATCACCACGTCGGGCAGGCCCTGCGTGGCCAGGCAGTCCTTCCCCGCTGCCACGATGCTGTCGATCGCGCTCACGTCGGCGCTATAGATTCGATAGCTACCCGCGCCCAATTCGCGCGCGGTAGCCCACGATTCGATCTCGGCCGTGCGGCGTGCCACCAGGGCCAGCCGGTAGCCGGCGTCGGCAAAACGTCCGGCCAGCGCCTGGCCGATGCCGCTGGACGCACCGGTGATGAAGGCCAGCGGCGCAGTGCTCGTCATGGGCAGAATTCTTGAAATCAGCGCTTGGCGCCCGGGGCTGCGGCCGACGGGATCAACAAGCCACGCACGCGGCCGTTGAGGTTGGCGATGCCGCTGAGGTTGTCGTAGTCCATCGAGTCGGCCGTGAAGCGGTCCGAGCCGCGGATCAGCGTCACGGGCTTGTTGGACTTCACGCGCTCGGTGTTGACGAAGGCATGCAGGAAGTCGCCGCGGAACTCCAGCCGCGGCATCGGGCGGCCGTTGGCCGTCACCGCCGCGTCGCGGATGACCACCGCGTTGCCGAAGAGCTGGATCTCGCTGCCGTCGCCGTTCGACAGGCCGCGGTCGGCGGTGGCGTGCGTGACCAGGCCTTCGGGCGAGATCGAGCGCACGCGCACCTGGTCGACCTCGAGCGTGTCGGTGTCGGGGTAGTGCCGTCCCTCCTTGCCCGACAGCTCGCTGCGCAAGCTGCCATCGGGCAGGAAATTCTTGACCGTGAAGTCACGCATGAAGAAGTCGGGCTCGTGCGTCGGCGCCTGCTTGGCGGTGGGTTGGACCAGGCGCGGCGCATTGCGCACCAGCCAGTAGGTGCCCAGCGCCAGCGCGCCGGTCAGGATGATCGGCAGGTACAGGCTGGCACGGTCCAGGCCCTGGCGCAGCCGGGTCCAGGCACCCGGGCGCTCGCGCCGCCCCGCGACGGCATCGGGCGTCGCCGTGCTCATGCGACCACCCCGTGTGCCGCATCGAGCAGGCGGCGGTAGTGCCCGCCGGCCATCAGCAGCAGGTCGCAGAACTCGCGCGCCGCGCCCTCGCCCCCGCGCGCCGCGGTCACATGACGCACGGCCGCCCGCACCTCGACGTGTGCGTTGGCCGGCGCGGCAGCAAACCCGACCCGGCGCAGCACGGGCAGGTCGGGCCAGTCGTCGCCGATGGCGGCCGCCTGCGCCCAATCCAGGCCCAGCGCGTCGAGCATGGCCTGGGCGGCGGGCAGCTTGTCGGTGGTGCCGTAGCGCACCTGGTCGATGCCCAGCGCCTCGAGGCGCACGCGCAGCGGTTTCGAATCGCGGCCCGTGATGACGGCCGGCACGATGCCCGCGCGGCGCAGCATCTGCAGGCCGTAGCCGTCGAGGATGGAAAAGCGCTTGAGCGTCTCGCCGGCCTCGCTGAAGTACACGCCGCCGTCGGTCAGCACGCCGTCGACGTCGAAGAAGGCGATGCGCACGGCCTGCGCGGCGAGCAGGATCTCGGGCGCGAATTGCTGCGCGGGGGCCACGGAGCTGCCCGCCATCAGATGACCTTGGCCCGCATCAGGTCGGTGGTGTTCAGGGCACCCGTGAGACGCCCGTCGGCGTCGACCACGAACAACCGCGTGATGCCGTGCTGCTCCATCAGTTCGGCCGCCTCGACCGCCAGCGCGTCGGCGCGCACGGTACGCGGGTTGCGGTGCATGACGTCGGCGGCGGTGGGCGTGCGCAGGTCGGCGCCGGCCTCGATGAGGCGGCGCAGATCGCCGTCGGTGAAGATGCCGGCCGCGCGGCCGGCCTCGTCCATCACGGCCGCGGCGCCGAAGCCCTGGTTGCTCATGGCGCGCATCAGCTCGGTGATGCCGGCCGTCGGCGACACGCGCGGCACCGCATCGCCCGACCGCATGACGTCGCTCACGTGCGTGAGCAGCTTGCGGCCGAGGGCACCGCCCGGATGCGAGCGCGCGTAGTCCTCGGTGCCGAAGCCGCGCGCGTCGAGCAGCGCGACGGCCAGCGCATCGCCCATCGCCATCTGCGCCGTGGTGCTGGCGGTGGGCGCCAGGTTCAGCGGGCAGGCTTCCTTGTCGACGCCGGTGTCGATCACCAGGTCGGCATGGCGTGCCAGCGTGGACTGGTGGCCACCGGTCATCGCGATCAACGGCACGCCCTGGCGCTTGATGACGGGAAGGATGGCGGCGAGCTCGTCGCTCTCGCCGCTGTTGGAGATGCCGATGACGATGTCCACCGTCTTGATCATCCCCAGGTCGCCATGGCTGGCCTCGGCGGGGTGGACGAACATCGCCGGCGTGCCAGTGGAAGCGAGCGTGGCGGCGATCTTGCGGCCCACATGGCCGCTCTTGCCCATGCCCATCACGACCACGCGGCCGCGCACCTCGAGGATGCGCCGCACCGCCTCGACGAAGGATTCCCCGAGCCGTGCCTTCAGGCCCAGGACGGCCGCGGCCTCGATGTCGAAGGTGGCGCGGGCCCGCGCCAGCAGGGCGTCGGGATCGAGGGGCAGGGAACTCATGCGGGAATTTTATCGACCGGCCGGTGGCCCCACGGAAAGCGCATGGCGCTTGCTAGGATCGGCGCATGCCCGCGCCCCACGCCTCCCGTCCGACCGAATCCGTTTCGGCAACGCGCGGGCCGCACGGCGGGCGCGCGAACGGCCCGCGGAGCGCCGCTTGAGCTCCTTCGAACTCACGCTGCTGTACCTGCTGGCCGCCGTGCTCGGCGTGGTGGCCTGCCGCTCCCTCAAGCTGCCGCCGATGCTCGGCTACCTGGTGGCCGGCGTGCTGATCGGCCCGCACGCGCTCAAGCTGGCCGACAACGACGAAGGCATCAAGCACCTGGGCGAGTTCGGCGTCGTCTTTCTCATGTTCGTGATCGGCCTGGAGTTCAGCCTGCCGAAGCTGCGCGCCATGCGCAAGCACGTGTTCGGGCTCGGCCTGCTGCAGGTGCTGCTGACGATGGGGCTCGCCACCGTCGGTGCGCTGGTGCTGGCGCGCTTCCTGCCGCCGCAGTGGCGCCTGGGCTGGCAGACGGCGCTGGCGCTGTCGGGCGCGCTGACGATGAGCAGCACCGCCATCGTCGTGAAGCTGATGGCCGAGCGGCTGGAACTCGAGAGCGAGCACGGCCGGCGCGTGATGGGCGTGCTGCTGTTCCAGGATCTGGCGGTCGTGCCGCTGCTGGTGCTGATCCCCGCGCTGGGCGCGCCGCCCGAGACGCTGATCAAGGACCTCGGCATCGCGATGCTCAAGGCCACGGCGCTGGTCGGCCTGCTGCTCTACGGCGGCCCGCGGGTGATGCGCTGGTGGCTCACCCTGGTCGCGCGGCGGCGCAGCGAAGAGCTGTTCATGCTCAACCTGCTGCTGGTCACGCTTGGCCTGGCCTGGCTGACGGAGCTGGCCGGGCTGTCGCTCGCGCTGGGCGCCTTCATCGCCGGCATGCTGGTGTCCGAGACCGAGTACAAGCACCAGGTCGAGACCGACATCCGCGCCTTCCACGACGTGCTGCTCGGTCTGTTCTTCATCACCATCGGCATGTCGCTCGACTGGCACGTGGTGGTGGACCACTGGGCCCTGGTGGCGGTGCTGCTGGTGCTGCCGCTGGCCTTCAAGCTGGCGCTGGTGACGGTGCTGGCGCGTGGGCTGGGCGCCACCACGGGCGTGTCGCTGCGCACCGGCCTGTACCTGGCACAGGCGGGCGAGTTCGGCTTCGTGCTGCTCACGCTGGCGCAGGAGCGCAGCCTGCTGCCGCCCTGGCTCGCCAACCCGGTGCTGGCCTCGATGATTTTGTCCATGCTGGCCACGCCCTTCATCGTGATGTACAGCAACGCCATCGTGCGCAAGCTGGTGGCGAGCGACTGGATGCAGCAGTCGCTGCAGATGACCAGCATCGCCCGCAAGACGATCAACACGGCCGAGCACGTGATCATCTGCGGCTACGGCCGCTGCGGGCAGAACCTGGCGCGCATGCTGGAGCGCGAAGGCATCCCCTACATGGCGCTCGACCTCGACCCCGACCGCGTGCGCCAGGCTGCCGCCGCCGGCGATTCGGTGGTCTTCGGCGACGCGGCGCGGCCGCAGGCGCTGATGGCTGCCGGCCTGGCGCGCGCCAGCGCCGTGGTCATCACCTACCTCGACGTGCCGGGGGCGCTCAAGGTGCTGGCCAACATCCGCGCCCACGCGCCGCAGGTGCCGGTGATCGTGCGCACGCAGGACGACCACGACCTGGAGAAGCTGCAGGCCGCCGGCGCCACCGAGGTAGTGCCGGAGGCCATCGAGGGCTCGCTCATGCTCGCCAGCCATGCGCTGGCGCTGGTCGGCGTGCCGATGCGCCGCGTGATCCGCGTGGTGCAGGACCAGCGCGACGCGCGCTACAACCTGCTGCGCGGCTACTTCCACGGGGCCGACGACGACACCGTGGACGAGATCGACCACGAGCGGCTCGACAGCTTCACGCTGACGGCGGGCGCCCGCGCCGTCGGCCGGCCGCTGGCGCAGCTGGCGCTGCAGGCGATGGGCGTGCGCGTGGCGGCCTTGCGGCGCCAGGGCGGGCAGGCGGCCGAGCCCGGCGGCGACACCGTGCTGGCGGATGGCGACACCCTGGTGCTCTCGGGCAAGCCGGGCGCGCTCGCCCTGGCGATCGACAAGCTCCAGCGCGGCTGAACGACACCCGCGGCGATTCCGGACCATTTCGGCCCGCAGCGCCCGCGGGACGGGCGCGAGCAGCTATCGATTCAATAGCAGATGACGCTCACGGCGGGAAGGTGGAGCGCGGGGCCACGCCTGCCACGCGCTCCAGCGACTCGCTGGTCAGCCACTGCGTGCCGCTGAGGAAGAAGTTGCGCCGCTGCACCAGCCGCCACCCCTCGGGCGTGACTTCCCAGCGGGCGCCGCGCCAGCTCGGCAGTTCGGCACTGAAGGCGGCCGCGACCGCCGGCGTGCCCAGCCACGGCGCGGGCCCGTCCAGCGTCCACACCACCTCGGCCGCCACGCCCGGGTAGGCCTGGCCGCGGAAGCGCATGGACCGGACGGTGCCGACCTGGCGCACCGCCTCGAGCTTCACCGCCCTGGCCACGCACAGGCGGCGCGCACCGGCCCAGTCGGCCAGCGCCGGCTGCGGCGCATAGGTGCGGATGGGCTGCGACAGGAAGCCGCCGGACTGGGCCTCTTCGCCCGTCCCATACAGGCCTGCCGCGACCAGCGTGTCCATCCAGGCCAGGGTGCCGACGTTGCCCAGTTGCACGTTGACCGGCTGGCTGTCGTAGGCCAGGCCATTGGCGACACAGATCGGGTCGCGGGCCGGCCCATCGCCCGGGGTGACGGTGGCGCGCAGCGCATCTTCCAGCTGCCCCGCGCTCACGCTGGGTGGCGCCGCGGTCATCAGGCTCGCTGCCGTGCCCGCCACGGCCACGCCCGCCAAGGGAATGCCCAGCCACAGCCAGAGCCGCCGGCGCGGTGGGGTCGCGACGCCTTCGCCGTCGAGCAACGAAGGCAGGGGGGCCGCCTGTGCCTGCTGGTAGACGGCCGCACCGCAGGCGTCGCAGAAGTGCGCGGCCTCCGGGACCTCGGTGGAGCAGGCGGCACATCGCACGATGGTGGGCTTTCGGATAGGGCTGGGGGTCAGCGACGAAGCGTTCAGTTCGCCAGCGACGGGTTGCGCTTCTCTTCCTCCAGCCGCTGCTGCTGGCGCACGGCCTCGCACTGCGGATGGGACCGCTGGGCCGGCTTGGCGCACTCGGCGGCAAGGCACTGTGCCCGGGCGATGAAGTTGCGGCCCGCGCAGACGGCTTCGGGCGTCGGCGGCGGCGGTGGGGGCGGCGGCGGCGGCGCGACCGGCACGGCCACCGGCACCTCGATCGGCGGCCTGGGCGCCACGGGTGCGGGCGCTTCCTTCTTCGGGCGGGGCTTGGCCGGTGGCGCAGCCACCGCGGGTGCGGGCGACGGAGCCGGAGCCGGCGGGGGGGCTGGCTCGGGCGGGGGTGGCGGTGCGGGCTCCGGCGCGGGTGCCGGCGGGGCCGGTTCGGGCGCCGGGGCAGGGGGCGTCAGCGGAGCGGGCGCCACAGTCGGCGCGGGGGCGGGCGCGGCCGCAGGCGCCGGCGGACTCGCTTCTCTGGCACCGCGGAAGGCCCAGAAGGCGCCGGCACCCGCCACCAGCAACAGCGCGACCGCGCCGACGGCGATCCACGGCCCCTTGGAAGGCGATGCGGCGGTCGGCATGGGATGCACCGGCGCTGGCGCGCGGGCGGTTGCCGGGGCTGGCGCGGTGGGAGGCGGTGGTGGCTGGGGCGCCGCAGCGCGCGGCGTGGCGGCCGGCGCCCCGAGGATGACCGTGCGTTCGTCTGCCGCGGCACCGGGCAGCTCCGCGGGCTGGGTCGTCGGCCAGCCCGCCTCGTCGGCCGCGGCAGCCGGCGCGGCACCGGCCAGACGGGCCCCGCAGCCTCGGCAGAACTTGGCGGCTTCTCGGTTTTCGGTGCCGCACGCGGCGCATACCACAGGCATTTCGGCCCTCCGACTACTCTTTGTAACATGGTAGCCGGGCAGATCGTGCTTGTCGCCCGTTCGATGGCCGCTGTTACATCAGGAGCGGCCGCGGGGCAGAAAAGGGGGGAGCCGCGAAGCAGCTTGGTGGCTGCCTAGGTCACCGCCACCCGGCGCGACTTGCTGCGCAGGCGGCGCGCCATCACCAGGCCCAGCGCCAGCGTGAGCTCCAGCGCGATGCTCGGCTGGCGATTCGCCATCTCGCTGAAGCGCAGCGGCGTGAGCCGCCACAGGCGCGAGGCCGCGGCGGCCGTCACGCTGGCCGAGCGCGGCTGGCGCGAGAAGAAGGCGCCCTCGCCCACCGCCGAGCCGGCGTTGAGCATCGCGATCTGCACCTCGCCCTTGCTGCTGAGCGTATGGACGCTGACCGAGCCCGACTCGATGAAGAACAGCGTGCGGTCGTGGGCGTTCTCGTCGATCAGCGTCTGTCCCGCCGCGAGCTCGAAGGGCTGCAGGTAGGAACCCAGCACCTCCCACTGCGCGGTCTGCAGGGCCGGCGCGAAGGCGTCGTCACTGGTGTTCTGGGCGATCGCCTGGCAGAGGTCCTGGATGGTGGCGGGCATGGTGTGGAGGTCTCGTTGTCGCTCTGAACGCGCGATGGCCCGGCGGCGCCGGACAGCCGGGCCATTGTTCGGGCAATCGTGCTACTTTCCAATACAAAATCGCGAAAAAATCACGCCGAGCAGTTCGTCGGCGCCGAACTCGCCGGTGATGACGTTCAGCGCGTTCTGGGCCAGGCGCAGCTCCTCGGCCAAGAGGTCCAGCGGTGGCGGCGCGGCGTCCAGGTGCGCCATGGCGAGCGCCAGGTGCTCCTCGACCTGGCCAAGCGCCTGCACGTGGCGCGCGCGTGCCAGGTACAGGCCCTCGGGCATGGCTTGCCAGCCGGCGATCTCGAGCAGGCGCTGGCGTAGGGCCTCGATGCCGTCGCCGGTGCGCGCCGACAGCCGCAGGCCTTCGCCGGCGCCGACACCCGGGACGGCGTCGGCCTTGTTCCACACCTCCACCACCGGCACGCCCGGCGGCAGCCGCGCCGACAGGCTGTCGCGGATCGCTGCGTCCGCCGCGCGGTAGTCGGGCTCCTGCGCGCGCGTGAGGTCGTGCAGCAGCAAGAGAGCGTCCGCATCCTCGATCTGGCCCCAGGCACGGGCGATGCCGATGCGCTCGACCTCATCGCTGCTCTCGCGCAGGCCCGCGGTGTCGACGATGTGCAGCGGCACGCCGTGGATCTGGATGGTCTGCGCGACGATGTCGCGCGTGGTGCCCGCGATGCTGCTGACGATCGCCAGTTCGGCGCCGGCGAGCGCATTGAGCAGCGAGCTCTTGCCCGCGTTGGGCTGGCCGGCGATGACGACCTTGATGCCTTCGCGCAGCAGGGCGCCCTGGCGCGCCCGCTGCTGCACGGCCTGCAACTGCCGCTGCAGCGCGAGCAGCTGGCCGCGCGCGTCTGCCTGCTCGAGGAAGTCGATGTCTTCCTCGGGAAAGTCCAGCGTCGCCTCGACCAGCATGCGCAGGTGGATGAGCGCGTCGCGCAGCGCGTGGATCTCGCGCGAGAACGCGCCGCTGAGCGAGCGGCCCGCGCTGCGCGCCGCGGCCTCGGTGCTGGCGTCGATCAGGTCGGCGATGGCCTCGGCCTGCGCGAGGTCGATCTTGCCGTTGTGGAAGGCGCGCTGGCTGAACTCGCCCGGCTGCGCGACGCGCAGGGCCGGCAGGCGCGGGCGGCCGGTGGCCGCATCGGTCTCGCCCGCCGCCTCGAGGCAGCGTGCCAGCAGCAGCTGCAGCACCACCGGCCCGCCGTGGGCCTGCAGCTCGAGCACGTCCTCGCCGGTGAAGGAATGCGGTGCCGGGAACCACAGCGCGAGCCCCTGGTCGATGGCGGCGCCGGCGGCGTCGCGAAAGGGCAGGTAGGTGGCCTCGCGCGGGCGCAGGGTGCGGCCGCACAGTGCCTCGGCCAGCGGCGCCAGCCCGCGCCCCGACACGCGCACGATGCCCACCGCGCCGCGCCCGGGGGCGGTGGCGACGGCGACGATGGGGTCCTGCAGTTGCGCGAGCATGGGCGTCGATTCTTTCAGCAATGGCGGTGGCGGCACGCGGCCCAAGAAAAAGGCCGCCCGAAGGCGGCCGTTGGCTGGCGCGCAGCGCGATTTGCTATGACTTCGATAGCTGGTCGCGCTTGCTCGACGGGCGCTGCAGGCCGGTTCGGCTCACAAGCACGCCGGTCGCGCCCTCACTTGCCCAGCACGCCCAGCCGCTTGTTGATGACCCACTGCTGGGCGATCGACAGGACGTTGTTGGTGATCCAGTACAGCACCAGGCCGGCCGGGAAGAAGAAGAACATCACGCTGAAGGCCAGCGGCATGATCCACATCAGCTTGGCCTGCATCGGGTCCGGCGGCGTGGGGTTGAGCCAGGTCTGCAGCAGCGAGGTGCCGGTCATCACCAGCGGCAGGATGAACCAGGGGTCGGGTGCGGAAAGGTCGCGGATCCAGAGAATCCACGGCGCGTGGCGCATCTCGACCGAGGACAGCAGCACCCAGTACAACGCAATGAAGACCGGGATCTGGATCACGATGGGGAAGCAGCCGCCCATGGGGTTGACCTTCTCCTCGCGGTAGATGCGCATCATCTCCTGCTGCATCTCCTGCGGCTTGTCCTTGAGCCGCTCGCGCATCTCCATGATCTTGGGATTGATGGCCTTCATCTTGGCCATGCTGGCGTAGGCCTTGGCATTGAGCCAGTAGAAGGCCGCCTTGAGCAGCACCACCAGCGCCACGATCGCCCAGCCCCAGTTGCCCAGCAGCTTGTGCAGCTGGTCGAGCAGCCAGTACAGCGGCTTGGAGATGATGGCGAAGATGCCGTAGTCCTTCACCAGCTCGAGGCCGGGCGCGAGGGCCTCGAGCTTCTTTTCTTCCTCGGGGCCGGCGAACAGGGCGCTGTCCACCGTCTGCGTGGCGCCGGGCGCCACGGTCGGCAGGTTCACGACCATCGAGATCGCGAACTGGTTCTGCCCCAGGTCGGCGGCGCGGAAATCGCGCTTGAGCTTGGCGCTGTCGGGCGCGTCGAGCAGCCAGGCCGAAGCGAAGTAATGCTGCACCATGGCAACCCAGCCGCTGTTGGAGGCGGCGGGCAGCTCGGCCTTGCCCTTGGCGATGTCGCCGAAGCTGACCTTGTGGAACTTCTTCTCGTCGGTGTAGACGGCCGGGCCGGTGAAGGTGCTGGTGCCGAACATCGTGCCCGAGGGCTCGGTGCCGTGGCGCTGCAGCTGCAGGTACAGCTGCGGGTCGCGCGGCTGGTCGCCCACGTTCACCACCTGGTGGCGCACGCGGATCACGTAGTCACCGCGCTTGAAGACATAGGTCTTGACGTACTTCAGGCCGCCCATGGGCTGCGACTCGAAGTCGACCTCGAGCGTGTCCTGGCCATCGGCCATGCGATACGGGCCGGGCTTGGCGGCCATGAGCGTCAGGTGGGTCGGGAACTTGTCGCCGCCTGCGGGGTTGAGCAGGCCCGACTGCGCGAGGTAGCGCGTGGCCGGCGAGCCGTCGTCCATCAGCACCACGTCGGTGTCGACCACCGGGATCGGCGGCATGCCCATGAGCTTGCGCGCGAAGGGGATGAGGCCGGTCTTGTTCATCTCCTCGACGTACTGCGTGAGCTCGAGGCGGGTCACGGTCGCGCCCTGGCCGTCGATGGTGGCCTTGTAGACGTCGGTCTCGACGCTGACCTTCTCGGCCGCGGCCGGTGCCGCGCCGCCGGTGGGCGCCGTGGCGGCGCCGGCCTGCGTGGCCGCGGGGGCGGGCGTGGCGCCGGCCGGCGTGGTGCCGCCCGGCTGGGCGGGCGCTTCGGCGACGGTTCGGGACGGCAGGAAGGTCGGCTTGCGGCCGTTGTGGACCTGCCACTGGTCCCACAGCATCACCAGCGAGAAACCGAAGATCACCCAGAGGATGGTGCGGCGTATGTCGTTCATGGAGAAGACTTCTTGGACGGAAAGAGGGAAGAGAACAGCCCCGCACCGGGCTTGTCGGACGGCGGCGGCACCGGGTCGTGGCCGCCGGCGCACCAGGGTTGGCAGCGCACCAGGCGCCGCAGGGTGAGGTAGCTGCCGGCCGCGGCGCCGTGGGTCTCGAGCGCCTCGATGGCGTAGGCCGAGCAGGTGGGCGTGAACCGGCAGGCGTTGCCCAGCCAGGGGCTGAGCAGCAGACGGTAGCCGCGGACGATGGCAATCAGAAGACGCTGCATCACGCCGGAACCCGCGCCGCGCGCGCGAAGAGCTGCTGCAGCTCGCCGCGCACGGCGCGCTTGAGCTGCTCGGAGGTGGCGCTGACGAACTGCGCGCGGTCGAAGCCGGCGCGCAAGCGCACGACGTGCGCCGCGACCGGCAGCGCAACGTCGGCGCCGCCGCTCACGGCGTAGATCTGCCGGCGGATGGTGTTGCGCGTGACGGCGCGACGCGCCCAGCGCTTGGGCACCATGGCGCCCAGCCAGACGTCGCTCGGATGGAAGAGGGGTGTGGCGGGACCACCGGCAGGCGCGTCGAGCGCGCACCGGTGCAGCGCGAAATGCGCGGTTCGCGCCACGGTCGTGCCGGAAAGTGCCGCCTGGAATTGCGCGCGTGTCTGCAGTCGACGCATGCGTGTTCGATGCGACGCCCGCACGCGGCCCGAGGCGGCCGACGCCTTAGACGGCCAGGCGCTTGCGGCCCTTGGCGCGGCGTGCGTTGATCACGGCACGGCCGCCACGGGTCTTCATGCGGACGAGGAAGCCGTGGGTGCGGGCGCGGCGGATTTTCGAAGCTTGGTACGTGCGTTTCATGATGAGGATTCCTGACTGATGTCGGTGCCCACTGCTGGGCAAGGCGGACGGACCGCGGCGCGAGGCGCTGGACCTCGAGGGGCCGTGCTTCGCACCAGCGAGTCACGACCACCGGCGACCCCGAACACCATCTCCTTCCAGAGCCGCCCTGGATGCGAAGCACCCGGCGTTGACCGCCCGTCCCGGACACACGCCGGACCGAACGCACTCGAATAGAGGTTTCAGGGAAACCCGCGATTATTGCAGACATTGATCGGCCCGACAATCGAAAGCGCGGCCAGCACCCGTTCCCCGGCGCCGTCAAGGGGTGTGGATAAGTTTTTGACAAGTTAGAATCCACCGGGCATGCCGCAACCGAATATCCACAACGAGCAGAACAACAACATGACCGAGGGACAACCGTCTGGCCGCAGAGCTCATGCCGTCTGAGGGCGTGGGCGCCAGCCTCTGGCAGGCCTGCGTCGACCAGCTCGCACAGGAACTGTCGGAACAGCAGTTCAACACCTGGATCAAGCCGCTGACCGCACAGGTCGCGGACGACCTGTCGCGCATCACGGTCTTCGTCGCCAACCGCTTCAAGCTGGATTGGATCCGGGCCCAGTACGCGGCGCGCATCGCCGCCATGGCGGAGCAGATTTCCGGCCAGCCTGTGATGATCGAGTTAGCGCTTGCTCCTCGCGAAATCCCCGCCCGCACTGGCATCTCGCTGCCCGCAACGGTGGAGGCCGATGTGCCCCGCGAAGCGCCCGCCGCGGCGGAGGAGCCCGGCGGCAACGGCTTCAAGAACCGCCTGAACGCGGCCCTCACCTTCGACACGCTGGTCGAGGGTTCGGCCAACCGCATGGCGCGCGCCGCCGCCATGCACGTGGCCGGCACGCCGGGCCACCTGTACAACCCGCTCTTCATCTACGGTGGCGTCGGCCTGGGCAAGACCCACCTGATGCACGCGGTGGGCAACAAGCTGCTGGCCGACAAGCTGGACGCGAAAGTTCTCTACATCCACGCCGAGCAGTTCGTCTCGGATGTGGTCAAGGCCTACCAGCGCAAGACCTTCGACGAGTTCAAGGAACGCTATCACTCGCTCGACCTGCTGCTGATCGACGATGTGCAGTTCTTCGCCAACAAGGACCGCACACAGGAGGAGTTCTTCAACGCCTTCGAGGCGCTGCTGGCCAAGAAGAGCCACATCGTCATGACCTCGGACACGTATCCGAAGGGCCTGACGGACATCCACGAGCGCCTGGTGTCGCGCTTCGACTCGGGCCTGACGGTGGCGATCGAGCCGCCCGAGCTCGAGATGCGCGTGGCCATCCTGATCAACAAGGCGACGGCCGAAGGCGCCGAGATGCCCGAGGAAGTCGCCTTCTTCGTGGCCAAGAACGTGCGCTCCAACGTGCGCGAGCTCGAGGGCGCGCTGCGCAAGATCCTGGCGTACTCGCGCTTCAACCAGAAGGAAATCTCCATCCAGCTGGCGCGCGAGGCGCTGCGCGACCTGCTGTCGATCCAGAACCGGCAGATCAGCGTCGAGAACATCCAGAAGACGGTGGCCGACTACTACAAGATCAAGGTCGCCGACATGTACAGCAAGAAGCGCCCGGCCAGCATCGCGCGGCCGCGGCAGATCGCGATGTACCTGGCCAAGGAGCTCACCCAGAAGAGCCTGCCGGAGATCGGCGAGCTGTTCGGCGGCCGTGACCACACCACGGTGTTGCACGCCGTGAGAAAGATCTCCGGCGAACGCCAGCAGCTGACCGAGCTGAACCAGCAGCTGCACGTGCTCGAGCAGACCCTCAAGGGCTGAGGGCTGACATGCGCACCGAAGACAATGCATCACCTACCCAGAGAGAAGAGCAGAGGTCATTCATGATTGTTCTGAAGGCAACCCAAGACAAGGTCCTGGCCGCGTTGCAGTCGGTCGCGGGCATCGTCGAGCGCCGGCACACGCTGCCGATCCTGGCCAATGTGCTGATCCGCAAGACGGGCGGGCAGATCCAGCTCACGACCAGCGACCTGGAGATCCAGATCCGCACCACCGCCGAGCTGGGCGGCGACGAGGGTGCCTTCACCACCACCGTGGGTGCGCGCAAGCTCATCGACATCCTGCGCAGCATGCCGGCCGACCAGACCGTGAGCCTGGAATCCAACGCCAGCAAGCTGGTGCTCAAGGGCGGCAAGAGCCGCTTCACGCTGCAGTCGCTGCCGGCCGAGGACTTCCCGCTGGTGCAGGAATCGGCCAACTTCGGCCCCGCCTTCAGCGTGCCGCAGAAGACGCTCAAGGCGCTGCTGTCGCAGGTGTCCTTCGCGATGGCGGTGCACGACATCCGCTACTACCTCAACGGCATCCTCTTCGTGGCCGAGGGCAAGCAGCTGTCGCTGGTGGCCACCGACGGCCACCGCCTGGCCTTCGCCTCCGCCACGCTCGACGTGGAAGTGCCGCGCCAGGAAGTGATCCTGCCGCGCAAGACGGTGCTGGAGATGCAGCGCCTGCTCTCCGACGCCGACGGCGCGATCGAGATGCAGTTCGCCAACAACCAGGCCAAGTTCAGCTTCGGCGGCATGGAGTTCGTCACCAAGCTGGTCGAGGGCAAGTTCCCCGACTACAACCGCGTGATCCCCAAGAACCACAAGAACAGCGTCACGCTGGGCCGCGCGCCGCTCCTGGCCAGCCTGCAGCGCACCGCCATCCTGACGAGCGAGAAGTTCAAGGGCGTGCGCCTGAACATCGAGCCGGGCACGCTGCGCATCGCGTCGAACAACGCCGAGCAGGAAGAAGCCGTGGACGAGCTCGACATCGACTACGGCGGCGATGCGATCGAGATCGGCTTCAACGTGACCTACCTCATCGACGCCCTGGCCAACATGGGCCAGGACATGGTCAAGGTGGAGCTGCACGACTCGAACAGCTCGGCGCTGCTGACCATTCCGGAAGACGCGAACTTCAAGTACGTCGTGATGCCGATGAGGATCTGACCGCTATCGAAAAGATAGCGTCTCGCGCAGGCACCCCGCGGGTTTCCGCGGGTTTTGTCTTTCAAGAGCAGAAGAAGAACAGGGAAACCGACCGAGGACGATTGCACACATGAGCGATACCAACCAGCCCCAAGAGCCCAAGACCGAACCGGTGTACGAGCCCGAGATCGACAACGCGATCCCGATCGAGGTGACCGGCGACGGCTACGGCGAGGGCTCGATCCAGATCCTGGAAGGCCTGGAAGCAGTGCGCAAGCGGCCCGGCATGTACATCGGCGACACCTCCGACGGCACCGGCCTGCACCACCTGGTGTTCGAGGTGGTCGACAACTCCATCGACGAGGCGCTGGCCGGCTACTGCGACGACATCGTCGTCACCATCCACACCGACAACTCCATCAGCGTGACCGACAACGGCCGCGGCATCCCGACCGGGATCAAGATGGACGACAAGCACGAGCCCAAGCGCTCGGCGGCCGAGATCGCGCTGACCGAGCTGCACGCCGGCGGCAAGTTCAACCAGAACAGCTACAAGGTCTCGGGCGGCCTGCACGGCGTGGGTGTGTCGTGCGTGAACGCGCTGTCGAAGATGCTGCGCCTGACGGTGCGGCGCGAGGGCAAGGTGCACGTGCTGGAGTTCAGCAAGGGCTTCGTGCAGAACCGCATCGTCGAGGTGGTCGACGGCGTGGAGGTCTCGCCCATGAAGATCACCGGCGAGACCGAGAAGCGCGGCACCGAGGTGCACTTCCTGCCCGACACCGAGATCTTCAAGGAGAACAACGATTTCCACTACGAGATCCTCTCCAAGCGCCTGCGCGAGCTGTCCTTCCTGAACAACGGCGTGCGCATCCGCCTGGTGGATGAGCGCAGCGGCAAGGAAGACGACTTCTCCGGGGCCGGCGGCGTGAAGGGCTTCGTCGAGTTCATCAACAAGGGCAAGACGGTCCTGCACCCGACGCCCTTCTACGCCTCGGGCGAGAAGCCGGCCGACACCTACGGCGGCATCCCCGGCACGCACATCGGCGTCGAGGTGTCGATGCAGTGGAACAGCAGCTACAACGAGAGCGTGCTGTGCTTCACCAACAACATCCCGCAGCGCGACGGCGGCACCCACCTCACGGGTCTGCGCGCCGCGATGACCCGCGTCATCAACAAGTACATCGAAGAGAACGAGCTGGCCAAGAAGGCCAAGGTCGAGGTCACCGGCGACGACATGCGCGAAGGCCTGACCTGCGTGCTGAGCGTGAAGGTGCCCGAGCCCAAGTTCTCGAGCCAGACCAAGGACAAGCTCGTCTCCAGCGAGGTGCGCGCGCCGGTCGAGGACATCGTCGGCCGCCTGCTGGGCGACTACCTGCAGGAGCGCCCGCAGGACGCCAAGATCATCTGCGGCAAGATCGTCGAGGCCGCCCGCGCCCGCGAGGCCGCGCGCAAGGCCCGCGAGATGACGCGCCGCAAGGGCGTGCTCGACGGCATGGGCCTGCCCGGCAAGCTGGCCGACTGCCAGGAGAAGGACCCCGCCCTGTGCGAGATCTACCTGGTGGAGGGCGACTCCGCCGGCGGTTCCGCCAAGCAGGGACGCGATCGCAAGTTCCAGGCGATCCTGCCGCTGCGCGGCAAGATCCTCAACGTGGAGAAGGCGCGCTACGAGAAGCTGCTGACCAGCAACGAAATCGTCACGCTCATCACCGCGCTGGGCACGGGCATCGGCAACGCGGGCGCCACGGGGGGCAACGGCGCGGACGACTTCAACGTCGCCAAGCTGCGCTACCACCGCATCATCATCATGACCGACGCCGACGTCGACGGCGCCCACATCCGCACGCTGCTGCTGACCTTCTTCTACCGCCAGATGCCCGAGCTGGTCGAGCGCGGCCACATCTACATCGCGCAGCCGCCGCTGTACAAGGTCAAGGTCGGCAAGGAAGAGCAGTACCTCAAGGACGGCCCGGCGCTCGACGCCTTCCTGCTGCGCGTGGCGCTCAAGGACGCCAGCGTGAATACCGGCGGCGCCCACCCGCAGACGCTCGCCGGCGAGACCCTGGACGAGCTGGCGCGCAAGCACCAGCTGGCCGAGGCCGTGATCGCCCGGCTGGGCGTCTTCATGGACGCCGAGGCGCTGCGTGCGATTGCCGACGGCGTGTCGCTCGACCTCGACACCACCGCGGCGGCCGAAGCCTCGGCCGTGGCCCTGCAGGCCAAGCTGCGCGAGCTGACCACCAACGGCGCGCCGGCCGAAGTCGCGAGCGAGTTCGACACCCGCTCCGACAAGCCCTTGCTGCGCATCAGCCGCCGCCACCACGGCAACATCAAGTCCAGCGTCATCACGCAGGACTTCGTGCACGGCGCCGACTACGCCGCGCTGGCCGAAGCCGCCAATACCTTCCGCGGCCTGCTGGGCGACGGCGCCACCGCCCGCCGCGGCGAGGGCGACAAGGCCAAGGAAGAGAAGGTGAGCGACTTCCGCAGCGCCATGCTGTGGCTGCTCTCCGAGGCCGAACGCACCACCGCGCGCCAGCGCTACAAGGGCCTGGGCGAGATGAACCCCGAGCAGCTGTGGGAAACGACGATGGACCCCGAGGTGCGCCGCCTGCTCAAGGTGCAGATCGACGACGCCATCGAGGCCGACCGCGTGTTCACCATGCTCATGGGCGACGAGGTTGAGCCGCGGCGGGAGTTCATCGAGACGAACGCGCTCAGGGCAGCCAACATCGACGTTTGAGTCCGCGCCACGCTTGCGGCCAACACCCAGGCAACGCCACCCCTTTCGGGTGGCGTTTTTCTTTTGGGACGGCGTCGGGCGGACGCCATCCGGCGCACCGGCCGATGGGCTGATGGGCCGCCCATGTCAGCCGAGATGCCCTGATTGTTTCGATACCGTGAACGCACTGGCTCGCGGGCATGCGGGTTTTTACTTATTTCGCGGCGCACAATTCATTCCAACAGAGCAGCAGCCGACAACAACCACTCCAAGGTTCGACGGTTGCTCTGGGTGAGCCAGGCCCGCTGCGGTGGCCGCCCCAGCCGAAAAAAAAGAACTTCGGCCAGGACGGCGCCCCCCGATACCGGTTCGAAATTCATCCACTGACTTCGAAGGAAACTGTCATGAAGACCTCTCAAATCCTCGGCGCGATCGTTCTCTCGGTGCTCGGCGTCGCCAGCGCATCGGCCGAAACCTACCAAGGCGTGCAGACCGTGAACTCCGTGCGCACCCGCGCCGAAGTGGCCGCCGAAGGCGCGCAGATCGCCCGTGCCGGCAACGTGTACGGTGACGTGGCCCAGGCCGGCGTGACGCCGGCCCGCACCTCGGCGCTGGCCCGCGCCGACCTGCGCAACGAAGCGGTCGCCACCGCCCGCGCCGGCAACATCTACGGTGACGGCGCACAGCAAGGCGTGCTGGCCCTGGCCGGCCAACGCGACCGCGCCGAAGTGCGTGCAGAAGCCCGCGCCGCCGCACGCGCACCCGAGCTGTTCTGATCGGCTGCTCGCCACTGCACGGCCTGCCCGTGCAGGCGCGCTGCACGAAGCCCGTCACCTCTCGGTGACGGGCTTTTTCTTTGCCGCGCGAAGACTCGAAGGCACGAAGTGCAACCGGCCGCCGGCCCGCGCCGGACGAGCGCTGGCGCCGAACTCGTCGCGTTCGTGACGATCTGCGTGAGGCGGCCTGCGCTGCGCAGCGCGCCGCCGGCCGATTCAGCGCAGCGGCAGCTTGCTGGCGAAGGTGTTGATGGTCTGCGCCAGCCGCGCGACGCCGCCGGTGCCGCTGGCCGCGCGACCGATGAGCGCACCGCCGGCCGCTGCCTTGGCCAGCTTGCCGATGACGGAGCGGCTGCGCCCCGAGGAGAGCAGCAGCAGCACGCCGACGCCCAGCACGATGGCGTGCTCGCCGGGGAAGTCGGGGCGCTTGGCGTCCGCCTCCTTCAAGGCCTGCAGCCAGGGCTTGCGAGGGGTTGCGGCGGGCACGCTGGGGTCGGCCAGGTCGACGGGGTCTTGCAAGGGATTCATGGGCATCTCTTCTTCATGAGGGTCGCGGGGCGCGCGGGCTCGATGGGCCCGCGGCGCCTGCGGATGCGTCGATTCTTCCGCAAGCCGCTGGCGCGTCACGAGGACCCGGGCCGCATGCCGCCGTAGGCCGCCGCGCCGGCCGGCGTGACCTCAGGCACGGGGCAGCGCCAGCTCGACCCAGGCGGGCGCGTGGTCGCTGGCGCCGGGCTGGCCGCGCACCTCGCGGTCCACGCCGGCGGCGCGCAGCGCGGGCCGCAGGTCGGGGCTGAGCAGCAGGTGGTCGATGCGCAGGCCGGCGTTGCGTGGCCAGCGTTGGCGCCAGTAGTCCCAGAAGGTGTAGATGCGCTCGTCGGGGTGCAGGGCGCGGATGGCGTCGGTCCAGCCCTGGTCCAGCAGGCGCTCCCAGGCGGCGCGACTTTCCGGCTGCAGCAGGGCGTCGTCCTGCCAAGAGGCGGGGTTGTAGATATCGAAATCGGTGGGCACGACGTTGAAGTCGCCCGCCAGCACGGTCGGCAGGCCGCCCGCCAGCAGGCGCTTCGCGTGCGCGTTGAAGCGCTCGAACCAGGCGAGCTTGTAGTCGAACTTGGGCCCCGGCTGGGGGTTGCCGTTGGGCAGGTACAGGCAGCCGATGGTCACGCCGTCGACCACCGCCTCGAGGTAGCGCGCCTGCGTGTCGCCCGGCGGCGCGTCGGGCAGGCCACGGCCGGTCTCGAGCGGCACCTGGCCACGCGCCAGGATGGCAACGCCGTTCCAGCTGGGCTGGCCGTGGAAGAGGGCGCCGTAGCCGGCCTCCGCGAAGGCGGCGGCAGGAAAGCGCGCGTCGGGCGCCTTGAGTTCCTGCAGGCAGGCGACGTCGGGCTGCGCCGCATCGAGCCACTCGAGCACCCGCGGCAGCCGCCCGTTCACGCCGTTGACGTTGAAGGTCGCGATCTTCATGCCCCGATGCTCGCGCAAGTGCACACCCTGCGCTGTCGGCGGGCGCCTTGGGGCGGCGATGCACCGCGGCCGTGCCCGGGTGCCGGCGCGCCGCTCGCCGTCGAGCGCCCCAGCGAAATCGTCAACTTCTTGTGACAAGAAGGCGGAAGCGCCCACTGGGCGGGCACGGGCAGCTATCAAAAAGAGAGCGTTCGCGTAAACGATAAGGTGCGCCCGACTCTTGCTAAACAGAATCGGCGCGGCGCATTCGTGCCCGCTTTCCGACCTGCCGAGGATCTCCACCGCCATGAAGCTGTTTCCCCTGTCCTGCCCCGCTGCCGCCCTGGCGCTGGGCGCTGCCGCCCTGGGCCTGTCGTCCGCCGCGCACGCGGTGACGGCGAACCCGCCGATCCAGATGGCGCCACAGGGCGTGGAGTTCATGTGCGGGGGCAAGAACAAGGACGAGATCGCGTTCATGGAGACGGTGGCGCCGCGCTGGGCCGCCACCTTCGAGTTCGCGGTCTCGCGCGGTCCGCGCGGGCAGTTCCCCGAGTCGGTCGCCGTGAAGGTGATCGACAAGTACACCGGCGCCGAGGTGATGCAGGCCGCCTCCAACGGCCCCTTCATGCTCGCGCGCCTGGAGCCGGGCACCTACGACGTGCAGGCCACGCTAGGCAACCTCACGCTCACGCAGACGGTGAACGTGGCCCTGGGCGTGCCGGGCCGCGCGCTGTTCCTGTGGCCGTCGAACTTCGACATGGCGGCCGCCACGGTGCCGCGCCAGGCGCTCGCGCAGGGCAAGTAGGCGCCGCGGCGCCGGCTGGGCGCCTCGATCTTCTTTAAGCGATTCCTAAGGCGCGCGGGCCACAGTCGGTCCCGTGGTCGCCGCCCTGTTCGTTCATCGCCCCGGCCACCGAACCCGAACGAAAGGAATCCATCATGGCTCGCAAGTTTTCCCATGCACGCCCTGTCGTGGGCACCCTCCTGCTGTGCGCGGGCGCGCTCTTCGGTGCGCTCGGCGCCTCCACCGCGGCCCAGGGCGCGACCTACAACCCGCCGATCCAGATGAGCCGGGCCGGCGTCGAATACATGAGCGGCGGCATCGGCCACGACGAAGCCCAGCTCATGGAGACCGTGGAGCCGCGCTGGCCCGCGAGCTTCGAGTTCGCGATCAAGGACCACCAGAAGGCCGACTTCGCCGCCGATGTGCGCGTGACCGTGCGCAACGCCGAGACCGGCGCCGTCGTGCTCGACCGCGTCGACGCGCACGGCCCCTTCATGGTGGCGCGGCTCGACAAGGGCCGCTACCAGGTCGACGCCACGCTGGCCGGCCAGACGCTGCAGCAGGAGATCACCGTGAACGGCACGGGCCCCGCCAAGGCGCTGTTCCTGTTCCCGGCCGGCACCGACATGGCCAGCAACGGCGCGGCGCCCACGGCGCGCTGAACCCGCCGGCTGACCACAGGCCCGCCCCGAGCGCGTCCACCGATGCTGCCGCGACGCCCGGGCGGGCCGGCTCCGTCGAAGCCACCCGGCCATCTGCGTGCGGTGACGCGCAGCGTCGACACGCCGGCAGCTGCAGCCGCCGAGCCGCCGCCGCGCGGGCTGTCGGCCCACATCCTGCCGACCTCGGCCACGATGATCGGGGTGTGCATGACGGTGCTGTCGATCGGCCATCTGCGCCAGGGCGGCCACTCGCGCGTGGTGCTCGACAAGCTGCTGGCGGTCGACGCGCTGATGTTCCTCGCCAGCGCCGTGCTGTCCTTCATGTCGATGCGCAGCCGTCGCGCGGGTCGGCCGCAACGCTTCGAAGGCTGGGCCGAGAGCGTGTTCCTGCTCGGGCTCGGCATACTGGCCTTAGGCGCGGTGGTGCTGGCTTTCGCCATTGAGTGAGGCTCTGCGGCCGGTCGTTTCCGATCCGGGATTTCCCGCTTGCACGGCCGGTCCGCACGGAGCGCAACCCGCCGCACGGCGCGCCGGATTCACGGGCCGGATCGGCGTCCAGCGCTCATCCAGCCTGCGAAGGCAGCTATCATTTTCATAGTGACGGCAGCCGGTTTCCCACAATCCGGTCGCCCGTCCCTGCCCTGCAGCAAAAAGACAATCGTCGTATGCTGCGCTGCAGCAATCAACCCGCCCATGCCGCTCGCCCCTCTGACCCTGCTGACCACGTTGCTCCACGTGTTCATCGGCCTGCGCCTCGTGCCGGCGCTGGCCGGCGTGACCACGGGCTGGCCGCTCGTCGTGGCGCTGCTCGTGGTGTCGGCGGCCACCATGCCACTGCCCTTCCTGCGCCGCCGCGGGCCGAAGCACGGATGGCCCGCCGCGCTGCAGTGGCTGGGCCTGCTGTCGATGGGCTGGTTCTCCTCGCTGCTGCTGCTGACGCTGGCGCGCGATGCCGGGTTGCTGCTGGCCTGGGGCGGCAGCCGGGCCTTCGGCGCCACCCTCGACTGGCCGCGCTGGCAGGGCCTGAGCGCGCTGGGCGCGGTGGCGCTGGCCACGGGAGTGTCGGCGGTCGGCTTCTTCAACGCGCGCCGCACCGCGGCCGTGCGGCGGGTCGAAGTACCGATCGAGGGCCTGCCCTCGCAGTTGCGCGGCTTCACCATTGCGCAGTTGAGCGACATCCACGTCGGGCCGACGATCCGCCAGCGCTACATCCAGCGCATCGTCGACACGGTGAACGGCCTGGGCGCCGACATGGTGGCCATCACCGGCGACCTGGTCGACGGCACGGTGCCCGAGCTGCGCGAGCACATCGCGCCGCTGGCCCAGCTGCGCGCACGGCACGGCACCTTCGTGGTCACCGGCAACCACGAGTACTACGCCGGCGCCCATGCCTGGATCGACGAGCTGCGGCGCCTGGGCCTGCGCGTGCTGCTCAACGAGCACGTGGTGCTGCAGACGCGCAACGTGCACGGTGCACAGACCGACGAGGAGATCCTCGAGAGCGCGCTGGTGGTGGCCGGCGTGACAGACTACACCGCGGGCCATTTCGACGCCGCGCACGCCAGCGACCCGCGGCGCGCGGTGCGCGACGCGCCGCCGTTGGTGCACACGCGGGTACTGCTGGCGCACCAGCCGCGCACCGCGCCGGCTGCGGCGGAGGCGGGCTTCCAGCTGCAGCTCTCGGGCCACACGCACGGCGGCCAGTTCTTTCCCTGGAACCTGTTCGTGCCGCTGCAGCAGCCCTTCACGGCCGGGTTGCACCGGCTGCAGCAGATGTGGGTCTACGTGAGCCGCGGCACGGGCTACTGGGGCCCGCCGAAGCGCTTTGGCGCGCCTTCGGAGATCGCGCTTATCACATTGACGCGGCCGCAGCCGGCGGGCCGCTGATCGGCCCTTCCCGACGGCGTCCTACCCGGGAAATCGCCCGCGCGGAAAGCGCGGTGCGCGGCGCGTGCAGATACTGCCTGAACCGTAGCTGAATGAAACACGGTGTCAGGAATCCTCAAGATGCACAACAACAGGATGACGATCGCCGCCGCGCTGCTGGCGCTGGCGAGTGCCGGCGCAGCCGCGCAGCCCGTCGTGGACGCGTCGCCGGCCCTCTACGTCGAAGGCGGGCAGACGCTGCACGGCAGCGCGAACAGCGACATGGCCGGCATCGGCGTGCAGCTGCCCTGGGCGTCCGTGCCGGGCTGGCAAGGCAGCGGGCGGTCCTTCTACTGGGACCTCTTCGCGAGCCAGTGGCGCGGGCCCCTCGACGGCGAACGCCGCAGCATCGCGCAGGTCGGCGCCATCGCCACCTGGCGCTATCGCTTCGATGGCGGGGCCTCGCCCTGGTTCGTCGAGGGCGGCATCGGCGTGAGCCTGATGGACCGCCTCTACCAGACCGATGACCGTGGCTTCAGCACCACCTTCCAGTTCACCGAGGCGATCGGCGCGGGCTACAGCTTCGGTGCCAACCGCCGGCACGAGCTGTCGCTGCGGCTGCAGCACTTTTCCAACGCCGGCATCAAGAAGCCGAACCCGGGCGAGAACTTCGTGCGGCTACGCTACGCCTACCGCTTCTGAGCTAGGCAACGTGGGCCATGGTGCCCGTGTGCCCCGCCGCCTACGATGCGGCCCTTTCCGGACAACGAGGAGCGGAACATGCGATCGATGTGGATGCGCCTGGCGGGCGCGTGCATGCTCGCCATCGGCCTGGCGCTTGCCGGCTGCGGCAGCAAGGAGCCGGAGCAGCGTGCGGCCTTCATCCAGTTCCTGCAGACCCGCGTGCTCGACCGACCCGGCGTGCGCGTGCCCAAGCCGACCGACGAACAGAAGAAGCCCTTCGGCGACTACGCGCAGCACTACGCCGTGATCGCCGACTTCAACGAGTCGATGAACCAGTCGGTGGGCCAGCCGATGGAGGCGGTCATCGCCAAGGGCTCGCCGCGATCGATCGGCGACATCGTCGCGCGGCGTGACGACATCCGCACCGCGCGCGAGGGCGTCAAGCAGATGCGCACGGCGCTCGACGCGAACCTGGCCAAGGCCGACGCCGCCCACGCCGCGCTCAAGCAGCCGGACGACCTGAAGGCGGTGTTCGACAAGGCCTATGAGAAGACCGTGACCTTGCCCGCCGCCACCTTCCGCGAGGTATTCCCGGCGCTCGACGCGGTGCTTGGCGGGGCCGTGCGCATCGGCGACTACATCGAGGCGCACCGCGCCCAGATCCAGATCGCCGGCAACGCGATCACGGTGAACGACGCGAAGGTGCAGGCCGAGCTCAACGCGATGCTGCAGGAACTCAACGGCCACGCCAACGCGATCAACGCGGCGCAGCGCAAGCTGCGCACGGTGGTCAGCGGCAGCTGAGCGACTTCAGCGCGCGGCCTCGAGGCCGGCGATGTCGCTGGCCTGCGAGAGGTCGTCGAGCCAGGCGCGCCACGCGTCCTCGCGCTCCGCCGGGTCGCCGCGCAGCAGGGCCGAGGGGTGCAGCGTGATCAGTACGCGACGGCCCCCGGGCCCCTCGAGCCAATGCCCGCGCTCGGCCGTCACGGCCACCGGCCGGCCCACGAGCGCGCGGGCCGCCGTGGCGCCCAGGGCAATGAAGGCGCGCGGGCGCACCTGCGCGATCTCCGATTCGAGCCAGTGCAGGCAGGCCGCGGCTTCGCGCTGGCCGGGCGTCTTGTGGATGCGCCGCTTGCCGCGAAGCTCGAACTTGAAGTGCTTCACCGCGTTGGTGACGAAGAAGTGATCGCGCGACCAGCCGAGCTCGGCCACCGCGCGATCGAAGAGCTGGCCCGAGGGCCCGACGAAGGGCCGGCCCACCAGGTCCTCCTGGTCGCCGGGCTGCTCGCCCACCACCATCAGCGCGGCATGGATCGGCCCTTCGCCCATCACCGATTGCGTGGCGTGCGCGCCGATGGGGCATTCGCGGCAACGCTCGGTCGCGCGCTTGAGCGCGGCCAGCGCCGCATTGGGATCGTCGGGCAGGGCGGCGCTGTGGTGCGGGTCCAGCGCGCGGGCTTGCTGCAGCGGCTGCACGATGCGGCGCGCCGGCACGGTGGCCGCGGCCTCGACCATGCGGCCCGAGCGCTCGTGGGCCTGCGCCGTCAGCGGCGCGATGAGTGCGGCCTCGGGCAGGTTGTGCCAGTACTTCACGGGCATCTCCTTGCGCATCATGTCGGTCTTCAGCCGCGCCGGATTGAAGATGTGCGCGTAATAGGTGAGCCACAACGCCTCGCCTGCATCGGCCGGCGGCGCATCCGCACGCGAAGCGCCCGGCCCGAAGCGCAGTTCGCCCGGCGGCAGCGAGGCATCCGGTGACTTGGGTGGGGACACGGTCGGGTCGGCCTGCGCCGGTGTCCACTGCACCGAGCGCTCCGGCGTCAGGATGGCCCAGTGCATCGCGGTGAAGCGGCGCACGAAGAAGGGCGCCACGGCCTCGACGATGTGGTGGTCGGGCTCGAACCACGCCACGTGCAGCGGCGGCTCGCCTTCGCGCTCGAGCGGACGGAAGCGCACGAAGGCCTTCATCTTGTGCAGGTCGCGGCGCACCGCCTGCATCATGTGGCGTGCGCGCGTGCGATCGGCGTCGAGCGGGTCGTGGCGTAGCGCACGCTCGTGCACGAGGCGCCACAGCAGGCGATAGAGCAGGGCGAAGCGCGCCGGGTCCTGGTGCAGCACCACCTTCTCGCACAGCGTGAGGAAGGCCGGTGGCACAACGAAGTTCATGGCGCCTTGCGCAGCCGGGACGTGCGCCGCAGGCCGTCTGGCGTCGGAGGACGCGGTGGGCGCGAAGAGGTCTTCCGCCGCGCCGGCGGGCGTGTGCCAGGCCACGTCCTCGGGCGGCACCAGCTGCGACAGCAAGCGCCTCGCCTCGCTTCGAAAGCCGGGCCAGTCGGTTTCGCTGCTGAGGGTGACGGTGTGGCGCATGAGCCTCAAGCTAGGGTGGAGGACAGGGCGCGTGTGTAGGTGACCGGCGCGCGGGACGGGCAGCGAAATCGTGCAGCCCCGCCAGCAGCAGGCAGCACCCACCCGTGGGGACGCACCTCAGGCGTCGAAGAGACCGCGCTGCACGGGCGGTGGCGCGAGCTGCGCCTTGAGGTCTTCGGCCTCCAGCACGCGGCCCGGCCGATGGTCCGCCAGCACGACGAAGGGCATCACCTTGCGCAGTGGCACGCGCAGGCGCTTGAGGTCGTCGCTGCGCAGCCGGCGCACGCGGCGCGTGGCCAGCAGTTGCTGCACGGTGCGCACGCCCAGGCCGGGCACGCGCCACAGCAGCTCGCGTGGCGCGGTGTTGAGGTCGACCGGAAAGCGCTCGCGGTGCGCCAGCGCCCATGCCAGCTTGGGATCGACGTCGAGCGCCAGCATGCCGCCCTGCGCGGGTGCGACGATCTCGCTCGCGTCGAAGCCGTAGAAGCGCAGCAGCCAGTCGGCCTGGTAGAGCCGGTGCTCGCGCACCAGCGGCGGCGCCACCAGCGGCAGCGACGAGGACGCATCGGGGATGGGGCTGAAGGCCGAGTAGTACACGCGCCGCAGCCGGTAGGCGCCGTAGAGCTGGGCGCTGCTGGCCAGGATGGCGGCGTCGTCGGTGGCATCGGCGCCCACGATCATCTGCGTGCTCTGCCCGGCGGGCGCGAAGCGCGGCGCCGCCGCACGGGCCGGGCGTGCGCGCGGCAGCGACACGGTGGGCGCCGCCTCGGCCTGCGCCTTCTGTGCCTTGGCCTCGTCGATGTGCACCGTGAGGCGCGCCATCGAGCGGCGGATCGCCGCGCCGTCCTTCTCGGGCGCGAGGCTCTCCAGCCCTTGCACCGTCGGCAGCTCGACGTTGATGCTGAGCCGGTCGGCGTAGCGACCGGCCTTGTGCAGCAGCTCGGGCGCCGCGTCGGGGATGGTCTTCAGGTGGATGTAGCCGCGGAAGTCGTGTTCCTCGCGCAGCACGCGGGCCACCTCGACCACCTGCTCCATCGTGTAGTCGGGGCTGCGGATGATGCCGCTGGAGAGGAACAGCCCCTCGATGCAATTGCGGCGGTAGAAATCCAGCGTGAGCTGCACCACCTCGTCGACCGAGAAGCGGGCGCGCGGCACGTTGCTGGTGACGCGGTTGACGCAGTACAGGCAGTCGTACTGGCAGAAGTTGGTCAGCAGGATCTTGAGCAGCGAGATGCAGCGCCCGTCGGGCGCATAGCTGTGGCAGATGCCCGAGCCTTCGGTCGAGCCGATGCCGCGCCCGCCGACCGAGTGACGCTTCTCGGTGCCGCTGGAGGCACACGAGGCGTCGTACTTGGCCGCGTCGGCGAGGATGGCGAGCTTGCGCTGAAGAATCACTGGATGAATTTACAGTGATTCGGCGGTGCGCGCCACACCGCCCGTCGGCCACCAGGGGGCGCTACGGCGCCTTCTTCGACTGGCCGGCCGGGTCGCTGGAGGCCGGCGCGCCTTCGCCCGAACCGGGCGCGGGTGCCGGCGTGACGGGTTGCACGGCCGCACCGGCGCCGGTGGGCTCGCTCGGGTGGGGCGCGCTGCTCGACGTGCCCGGCGAGGTGGCAGCCGGGGGTGTGGCGGCGGGGGCGGCAGTGTCATTGCCGCTCTTGCCGCAGGCCGTGAGGGCTGCCGCGGTGATGCCGAGGGCGAGAAGACGGGTCAGGGGGGTCATGGTTGTCTCCTGGAGACGAGGGGAAGGCCCGGAAGGGCCACGGTTCAGTCCGGCGCCGACGCGCCGTGGGTGGCCAGCCGGCGCGCCTGCGCCTCCATGGCCAGGTAGAGCACCACCGCGACGGCGAGCGGTGCCCAGTAGTACACGGCGCGATAGCACAGCACCGCGGCGATCAGCGCCGTGCTCGTGAGCGGGGGTGCCAGGAGGGCGACGAACACCGCCTCCAGCACGCCCAGCCCGGCGGGCACGCGCGACATGAGGCCGGCGACCGCGCCGATCAGCAGCACGCCCAGCGCCATGGGGTAGGGCACGCGTTCCTGCAGCAGCACGGACATCGCGAGCCCCATCACGCCCCAGTTGGCGCACGACAGGGCCAGCTGCACGAAGGCCACGCGCAGGCTGGGCAGGGCGATGTCGTGGCCGCGCACGGTCCACTCGCGGCGGCTCGAGAACGCGCAGGCGACGAGGTAGGCCAGCGCGACGGCGACCAGCGCCGCGCCCAGTGCACGCAAGGCGGTGCGGCCCAGGTGCCAGTCGTCGGGCAGGGCCAGCGGCCACAGCAGGAAGGCCAGCCCGGCCAGCAGGAAGTAGCCCAGCCAGTTGGTGAGCATGCTCATGCCCACCACGCGCGTGATCTGGCCGGGCGCCAGGCCGAGCCGCGAGTACAGCCGCACCCGCATGCCCACCGCGCCGACGATCGTGCCCATGTTCAGGTTGAAGGCGTAGCTCACGAAGGTGATCGCCATCACGGTGGGCACCGGCAGGCGGTGCCCCGTGTAGTGCCGGCCGACGAGGTCGAAGCTGGCGTAGATGCAATGGCTCAGCGCGGCCAGGGCCGCCGCCACGAGCAGCGTGCGCAGCGGGTAGGCGCGCATGGTGGCGAACACCTGCGCCCATTCGATGGCGCGCGCCTGGCTCACCAGCAGCACGGCCACGAAGGCGAGGAAGCCCAGCACAATCAGGCGCTTGGCCCAGGGCCACCACGGCCGCGCACGCCAGGCCTGCAGGCGCCGTCCCCCGCCGGTCGGAGCGCGCGCGTCGCCCGATGGCAGGCGGCTGGTCGGCCCGGCGGTGGACGAAGGCGCCATGGCGTCTCGCGTGGGTGCCTCAGGCGGCGTCGGTCTGTGCGACCGATCCGTCATGGCCGCGCTCGCGCGGCGGCTGCGTCGGCACGGCGGGCTTGAGCCGCGGCGCATGGCGCGGCAGCCAGCCGGCCCACGACGGGTACCAGCGCATGAAGTGGAAGACGAAGAAACTGCGCACCAGGCGCCAGCCGCTCCATTCACCCAGCGCCTCGACTTCGATCTGCTTGCAGCTGTGCCGCATCAGATGGTCGAGCCGCTCGGTCAGCACGCGGTTGAAGTCCCGGTCGCGGATGATGACGTTGGCCTCGAGGTTGAGCGACAGGCTCAGCGGGTCGAGGTTGCTCGAACCGACCGTGCTCCACACGTCGTCGACCACCGCCACCTTGCCGTGCAGCGGGCGTTCGCAGTACTCGTGGATCTTCACGCCCGCATTCAGAAGATGGTGGTAGAGCATGCTGGCCGCCGTCTTGACGATCGGCATGTCGGGCTCGCCCTGAAGGATGAGGCGAACGTCGACGCCACGGCGCGCCGCGCGACGCAGGTCCTTGATGAGCCGGTAACCGGGAAAGAAGTAGGCGTTGGCAATGACGATGCGCTGCCGCGCGGTGCGGATCGCGGCGCGGTAGTGGCGCTCGATGTCGGTCGTGTGGCGGCGGTTGTCGCGGGTGACGAACATCACCTCGGCCTGGCCGGTGGGCGCGTTCTCCACGTCGGCGGTGCGACGCAGGCGCCGGCGGAACCAGCCCGCGCCCTTGCCGCCCACCGCGATCGCATGCAGCACGAAGCGATGGATCTCGCTCACGACCGGGCCGGTGAGCTCCACCGCATAGTCCTGCTTGGCCTTGGGACCGAAATCCATCACGTGGTCGGCCGAGTAGTTGATGCCGCCGACGAAGGCGCGCAGGCCGTCGATGACAACGATCTTGCGGTGCATGCGCCGAAAGACGTTGAGCCGCTGGCCCAGGAAGCGCGAGCCCGGGTCGAACACGCGCACGCGCACGCCCGCCTGCCCCAGGCTGTCGAGGAAGGCGGCCGACAGGTCGGGCGAACCGAAGCCGTCGATCATCAGGTCGACCTTGACGCCGCGGCGCGCTGCCTCGCACAGCGCCGCATGCAGGCCCTGCCCGATCTTGTCCTCGAACAGGATGAAGGTCTCGACGATCACCTCGCGCTCGGCGGCGCGGATGGCCTCGAAGACGCGCGGGAAGAAGGCCTCGCCGTTCTCCAACAGTTCGACTTCGTTGCCGGGGTACCAGCGGCGTCCGCTCATGGGCATGCTCCCTTGTCGTCGTTGTTCACAGGTCGATCTCCGCCACGAGCGGCGCATGGTCCGACAGGTGCGACCACGGCTGGCGCGGCAGCACCACCGGTGCGTGCGCGCCCGCGTTGCGCACATAGATGCGATCCAGCGGCAGCATCGGGAAGCGCGAAGGAAAAGTCTTCGCGGCGCGGCCGTTGGCATGCTTGAAGACTTCGCGCAGGCCGGCGCCCTGCTCCAGCACCTCGTGCGCGCGGCTGCGCCAGTCGTTGAAGTCGCCGGCCACCACCAGCGGCGCATCGGCCGGCACCTCGTCGCGCACGATGTGGCACAGCAGCTCCAGCTGCTGCTGGCGGTGCGCCTCGGCCAGGCCCAGGTGCGCGCAGATCACGTGCACGTCGACCGTGCGGCCGGGCAGGCGCAGCGCGCAGTGCAGCAGGCCACGCTTCTCGGGGCCGGCGATCGACACGTCGTGGTTGCGGTGGTGCACGATGGGGAATTTCGACAGCACCGCATTGCCGTGGTGGCCACGCGGGTACACCGCGTTGCGCCCATAGGCGAACTGCGGCCACATGGTGTCGGCCAGGAATTCGTAGTGCGGCGCCTCCGGCCAGTTGTCCACCCGCTTCTGGTGCTGCGAATGCGTGCCCAGCACCTCCTGCAGGAAGACGACGTCGGCCCCCACCGTGCGCACGGCATCGCGCAGCTCGGGCAGGATGAACTTGCGGTTGAGCGCCGTGAAACCCTTGTGGGTGTTCACCGTCATCACCTTCAGCGACTTGGGTGGTGCGGCGGCGGCCAGCGGCAGATGGGGTTCGGAAAGGAGTGCCACCCTGCGATTTGTACGGGGCAGGGTCGTCCCCGCCTGTAGGAAGGTGTCAGCTTCTTGCCGTCCGAATTTCGCGGATGCGGCCACGCGCGGTGCGTGGCATTCCTACAGCGCTGCGCCGCGCGCCCCGACAGGCGCGCAGGGGCCCGACTCCTAACTTGAAGTTCTCTTCCGGTGCCGCGGCCGGCTACGAGCGGCACCCTTGTCCCACTTTTTACAGGAGCCTCGCATGAAGCCCAGCACCCTTTCCGCACTCGTCGCCGCCGGCCTGCTGGCGGCATCGGCCGCCGCCAGCGCACAGACCACCTCGGTGCCTGCCACGGAGCCAGGCGTCGCCGGCCAGGCCAGCACCATGACGCCCGCCGGCGTGCCCAACCCCCCGCAGCGCCCCGACTACAGCCAGCCGAACTCGCGCGACGGCGTGCGCATGGGCGCGGTGTGGAACAACCACAACCAGGCCAACACCAACACGCCCGGCGGCGAAGCCAGCACCATGCGCAACAACCAGCCCAACGCCACGCCGCAGGTGGGCGAGCGCACGCGCGCCGAAGTGCGCCAGGAGGCGCTGCACCAGCCGCGTCCCTTCGGCTACACCGGCGAGCGCCCGGCCGTCGCGACCAACCCGATCGAGTCGACCGGCACGCCCAAGTGAGCGCAGGCGGCCACGCGTGCCGCCTTCGAACGAAAAAGCCCGCTGCGCACGAAGCGCAGCGGGCTTTTTCGTCGCCGGGCCGCGAGCTCAGCCCTTGGTCGGGGCCTGGGCCTCGCCGTGCGGGCGATGGCCGTGGTGGCCATGGCCGCGCGGACCCATGCGCAGGCTCTCGGCGTCGAAGGTCTTCTGCTGCGCCGGCGTGAGCTGCGCGTAGAAGGCCTTGGTCGCATCGGCACGCTTGGCGAACATCGCGCTGCGTTCGGCCTGGCGGGCCTGCATGCGGTCGATGCGCTCGGGCGTCGTCAGCTTCTCGAATTCCGCACGGCGAGCCGCACGGTCTTCGGGCTTGGGCATGGCCGGCGGCTGCAGCGCCGTCGTGTAGCTGGTCCACGCGCCCTGTTGCTGCGCGCTGAGCTGCAGCTTGTCCTTCAGGGCCGCGAGGCGCTGGGCACGGTGCTGCTGCATGCGCTCGAAGCGCTGCGCGAAGTCCTTCTTGCGCTCCATGCGCGGCTTGGCGTCCGCGGAGGTCGCCGCGGCCTGGGCCTGGGTGGCCGACAGCGGCACGTTGGAGGGAGGGGGCGTCTGCGCGGACGCGGCGAAGGCGGCAGAGGCCAGCACACCGGCCCAGACCATCCGTTGGCGAAGAGAGATCATGCGAGTCCTTCCTTTCGTGGAAATGCTGCCGCGGTGAAGAGTGCAGCAGGTGAGACGGAGTGTGGAAGGCGCGAATGTCCCGGCCGTGAGGACCGGGTCAACGCGGCGTGATCGAAGGTAAAGATGCCGTGAATGCGCGCAGCGGGGCGCCGCTCACTTGGGCCGCGGACGCTTCAGGCCGCGGTCGGGCACGCTCAGGCGGCCGGCGCGCAGCTCGCCGACCGCGTGGGCCACGGCCTGCGCGACGTTGCGCACCTCCTGCTGCAGGTCCTCGTCGGCATCGAGCGTGTCGTGGCTGGTGGCATAGGGCTCGTAATAACCCAGGTAGCGGTCCAGCCGCGCCTGCTGGCCGGCATCGACCAGCCCCATCCAGTCGAGCCAGTCGCTGAGGTTGCGGCGCAGGCTCTCGATGCCGGCCACGTCGCCGTGCACGACGACGCCATACACGCGACCGTCGAGGTGCTTGGGAAAGTCCCAGCCCTGCAGCTCCAGCGCCTTGGCCTCCTCGGGCTTCTTGCCGTGCGTGGTGGTCGGGTCGGGGTTGCCGCCGTCGGCGCACACCAGCCGGTCGATCATCAGCTTGAGCGGACTGGTGGCCTGGTACCAGTGCGTGGGCGTGAGCACGATCACGCCGTGGGCCGCGACCCAGCGTTCGTAGATCTCGTTCATCCAGTCGCCGGTCTGACGCAGCGAATGGTTGGGATAGCAGCTGCAGGGCCAGTGGCACAGCGGCATGGCGGTGGAGACGCAGCCCTTGCAGGGGTGGATCTGCCGCCCGTACTCGGAGGTCACCCGGCTGAGGTCGAGCAGGTCGACCTCGATGCCGGCCGCCTCCAGCGTCTGCTGCGCCATCTGCGCCATGCGCCAGGTCTTCGACACCTCGCCCGGGCAGGTGCCGTCGTTGCGTGGCGAGCCGTTGACCAGCAGCACGCGCGAGCGCGTCTCGGGCCGCGCCCAGGCGGCCTGCGCGGCGTCGAGGCGGGCCTTGGCCTCCAGCCAGTCGACGGAGAGCTCGTAGTCGGGGTCGGCGTAGCCCGGCCCGGCCTTGCGCGTGACGGGCGACTTGCGGCCCTCGTCGTAGGCGTCCCAGGCGATGGACTCGAGGCGCGCGAGGGCGTCGGCCTCGGCACCGAAGGCCGGGTCCTGGAAGGGCTGCATGAAGCGCAGGTGGAACTCGCTGCGGTCGAGGTGGCCGGGCGCCTGGCCCTTGCGGATGGTGGGGGAGGTCATGGCCGCGCAGTCTGGGTGCGCCGGGCGCGCGCCGGTGCCAGCGCGGGTGCCGCGCGCGGCCTCCTGCGCACCGACAGGTCTCATGGTCTGCGTGCCCTGGTCTTCTCAAGGCAAATCGGGCCGTGGCGCGCGCCCCGTCTACGCGAACAGCTATGAGTTCAATAGCATCAGGGCAGCGCCTCGAGCTCCCACGAAACGTTCTGCCAGGGCACGCCGAAGCACGCCGCCGCGGTGGCCGGCGCGCCGGCTGCCAGCGCCTGCACCGCCCAGTTAGCGCCGGCCTGCACGCTGTCGATCAGCGGCACCGGCACCTGCGGCGCGATGTCGGCGCCCATGCCCGCCAGGCCCGCGCCGCCGAGGATCACGGCCTCGGCACCGAAACGGTCGACGGCCTCGCGGCAGGCCTGCGCCAGCAGCACCCGCGCGCCGGCCGGGTCGGCCGCCAGTTGCGCCCCCGAGGGGGCGACGGTGTGCACGCCCGCCAGCGCCTCGCCCTGGCCCAGCGCCTGCGCCAGCCGCTCGAGCATCGGCTTCCAGCGCTCGCCGCCGGTGACGACGGCATAGCGCCCGCGGCGCGCTGCGGCCAGGAAGGACGCCTCGGCCAGCCCGCTCGCCGGCACGCCGGCGCCCTCGCGCAGCGCGAACAGCCCCGGGTCGCCGAAGCAGCCGATGAGCACGGCATCCGCCGCGAGCCCCTGCGCCCGGGCCACCGCCCAGGCATCGAGCACCGTGTGCTGCGCGACCGCGTAGCTGGCCTCCGACGAGATGTAGGGCGCACCGAAGCGCGCGGTGAGCGTGTGCACGTCGATGCCCGCGCCGACGGCGGCCTTCACATGCTGCTGCAGCAGCGCACTGACGCTGGTCGAGGTGTTGGGGTTGATGACCAGCAGCGAGGGCACGTCAGCGCCTCTTCGCCGCCCGGCGCCCCAGCAGCGCCGCGCTGCCCAGCGCCACACCCATCACTGCGAAGGACACGATGGTCGTGACCGTGCCCAGCGCGTAGATCGAGGGCGTGGTCACGGTCGACGTGAGGCCCTGCAGTTCGAGCGGCAGCGTGTTGACGTCGCCGATGGCCTGCGAGGTGCGCGCGATCTCGTCCCAGCTGAGCGTGAAGCCGAACATGCCGATGCCGATCACCGACGGCCCGATCAGCGGCAGCACGACGTGCCGGAAGCTCTGCCAGGGCGTGGCGCCGAGGTCGCGCGCGGCTTCCTCGTAGGCCGGGTTGAAGCGGTTGAACACCGCGAACATGATCAGCAGCCCGAAGGGCAGCGTCCAGGTGAGGTGCGCGCCCAGCGCCGAGGTGAGCAGGCCCAGCGCGGTGCCGTAGTTCTCCTGCGTGCCCTCGGCGCCCAGGGCCGTGAGGGCCGACTTGATGCCGGTGTCGAGCAGGCGGAACTGCAGGCCGATGCCCAGCGACACGATGATCGAGGGCATGATGAGGCTGGCCACGGCGACGTAGAAGAGCGCATCGCCGCCCTTGAGCCGCTTGCGGAAGGCCAGGCCCGCCAGCACCGACAGCACGACGGTGAAGGCCATCACCACCGCCCCCAGCATCAGCGAGCGCCGGAACGCCGCACCGATGTCCACCGTGCCCAGCCCCTCGGCGAGCTTGTAGAACCAGTGCAGCGACACGCCGCGCATCGGAAAGGTGAGGCCGCCTTCCGGCCCCTGGAAGCTCAGCACGAAGATCGTGAACATGGGCCCGTACATGAACACCACGAACAGCGCGAACACGATCGCCAGCGGCCAGAAGCCGGGGGCGCGCTTGTCGGCGAGGAGGGGGGTCATGGATTCGGGCTCCAACACCCGTACGCGAAGGGCGCAAAGGCTTCGCGAAGGACGCGAAAGGAACCGCCGAATTTCTTGATGTCTTCTTTCGCGACCTTCGCGTGACTTTCGCGTCCTTCGCGTACGGCTGTCCGCATTCGCATTCGCATCACAGCTCCTTGCGGATGTCCACGAGCCGCGTGAGCCCGTAGATGATCATGAGCACGACCGCCAGCAGGATGACGGCGTTGGCGGCGGCGAGGGGGAACTGCAGGTAGCTGGTCTGCACCTGGATGATCTTGCCCACCGAGGCGATCTGCTGGCCGCCCATGACGCCGATGGTGACGAAGTCGCCCATGACGATGGTGATGACGAAGATCGAGCCGATGATGATGCCGGTCTTGGTGAGCGGCACGATCACGTTCCACAGCGTCTGCCAGCCCGTGGCGCCGGCGTCGGTCGCGGCTTCGAGCAGGCTGCGGTCGATGCGCATCATCGAATTGAAGATCGGCACGATCATGAACATCGTGTAGAGGTGAACGAAGGCCAGCACCACCGAGAAATCCGAGAACAGCAGCCACTCGACCGGCTCGTTCACCAGGCCGATGCCCATGAGCGTCTGGTTCACCAGTCCGTTGCGCCCCAGCAGCGGCACCCACGAGATCATGCGGATCACGTTCGAGGTCCAGAAGGGCACGGTGCACAGCACGAAGAGCGCCGTCTGCATGCCCGACGAGCGCACGTGGAACGCCAGGAAGTACGCCACCGCGAAGCCCAGCACCAGCGTGATGGCCCAGACCAGGAAGCAGAACTTGAGCGTGGACAGGTAGGTCGACAGCGTGACGCAGAAGTCGCCGTTGTCGGTGAGGTGCGAGCAGCCCTCGAAGATGCTGAGGTAATTGCGCAGCGAGACGGCCGGGATCAGCTCGTACTCGTTGAAGTCCCACAGGCTGACCATGCCGATGAGCAGCAGCGGGACGATGAAGAACAGCAGGAACACCAACCCGAACGGCGCCGCCTGCCACCACGCGGCGATGGTGTGCAGCGGCCGCGTGGCGGCGTGTGTGGCGGCGGCGGGGGCGCTCATGGGAGTTCAGGATTCGGGATCGGGCAGCCGTACGCGAAGGACGCGAAGATCACGCGAAGGGCGCGAATGGGACATCGAGGAAATGGATGTTCTTTTCGCGTTCTTCGCGAAACCTTTGCGCTCTTCGCGTATGGATGTCCGTGCCCGTACTCAGGCTGCCACGAACTCGTTCCACTTGCGGACCATGTACTCGTTCTCGTCCATCACGGCGTTCCAGCACGCGATGCCGCCCATGCGCTGCTCGTAGCTGCCGCCGTCGCGCACCGCGCCGGCCTTGGCCAGCAGGTCGCCGTTGGGGCTCTTGATGTCCTGCGTGGCGGGCTTGCCTTCCATCCAGTAAGCCCACTCGTAGGGCTCCATCTTGGCCTTGGCGGTCTCGAGCACGGCGCTGTAGTAGCCCTGGCGGTTGAGGTACGCGCCGGCCCAGCCGTCGAGGAACCAGTTGATGAACTCGTAGGCGGCGTCGAGCTTCTTGCCCGACAGCGTGGCCGGCAACCCGAAGCCGGCGGCCCAGGCGCGATACCCTTCCTTGAGCGGCTGGAAGGTGCAGTCGATGCCCTTGGTGCGCACGGCCGTGACGGCAGGCGACCACATCGACTGGATCACGACTTCGCCCGAGGCCATGAGGTTCACGCTCTCGTTGAAGTCCTTCCACAGCGCGCGGAACTGGCCGGCCTTCTTGGCCTCGATGAGGGTCTTGATCGTCAGGTCGATCTCGGCCTTCGTCATGTTGCCCTTGTCCTTGTACTTGTGCAGGCCCTTGGCCTCCACCACCATCGCCGCGTCCATGATGCCGATGGACGGGATGTTCAGGATCGCGGCCTTGCCCTTGAACTCGGGGTTGAGCAGCTCGGCCCACGAGGAGATCGGGCGCTTGATGAGGTCGGGGCGGATGCCCAGCGTGTCGGCGTTGTACACGGTGGGGATCAGCGACATGAACTGCGTCGGCGACTTCGCGAAGACCTTGCTCTTCTCGCCCTCGAGGAAGATGACCTTCTTGGGCGCCGTGCCCTGGTCGCCCACCGCCTTGCCGCCGACTTCGCCCTTGGTGAACAGCGGCGTGATCTTGTCGGCGTTCTTGATCTTCTTCGTGTCGATGCCCTTCAGGTTGCCGGTGGGCACGATCTTCTTGAGCGAGAAGTACTCGGTGTCGATCAGGTCGAAGCTGTTGGGCGCGGTGACGGCGCGCTTGGTCACGTCGTCGGTGGTCACGGCCACGTACTGGATCTCGATGCCGGTGTCGGCCTTGAACTTCTCGGCGATCGCCTTGTCCTGGTTCACCGCCGTGCCCAGGTAGCGCAGCACGACTTTTTCCTGCGCATGGACGAAGGGCGCGATGCCCGTGGCCAGGATGCCGGCCGTGCCCTGCAGCAGGGTACGGCGCTTGAGGGCGGAAGTGCGGTTGTCTTCGTTGGATGCGGACATCGTGTTGCCTCTTTCGGTGATGGCGGTTGCAAGAAGGGGGGGAAAACAGAAACGGTTCAGAAGGCCACGGCCGGCAGGGCGGCGGCGTCGGGCGCGGTCGCGGGATCGATGGCGGGTGGCGGCGCGCTCTGGCGCTCGTCCGGCCGCACGGCGCCGGGGCCCAATGGGCGCGCATGCGCGTCGGCCCAGGTCAGGCGAACGGCATCGCCGACGGCATAGGGCTGGGCATCGAAGGCGGCCTCGGCCAGTTGCACCGATACGCCGGCCTTGCCCGCGGGCGCCTCGGCCAGCTGCAGGCCCAGCAGCACGTAAGTGCCCTGGTACTCGACGTCGGTGACGGTGGCGAGCAGGCCTGACGGCGTGCTCTCGGCCGGCGCGACCTGCATGTGGTCGTTGCGCACCGCGATCGGCCCGGCCGGCGTGAAGAGCACGTTGTGGCCGCCCATGAAGCGCGCCACGAATTCGCTGGCCGGGTGGTTGTAGACCTGGTGCGGCGAGCCGACCTGCTCGATCAGGCCGTGGTTCATCACCACCATGGTGTCGGCCAGCGCCATCGCCTCTTCCTGCGAATGCGTGACGTGGATGAAGGTCAGCCCCAGTTCCTTCTGCCAGCGGCGCAGCTCGGCGCGCATCTGGATGCGCAGGAAGGGGTCGAGGGCGGAGAGCGGCTCGTCGAGCAGCAGCACGCGCGGCTGGGTGATCAGGGCCCGCGCCAGCGCCACCCGCTGCTGCTGGCCGCCGGAGAGTTCGCCCGGCTTGCGCTGCGCGAGGTGGCCCATCGCCACGCGGTCGAGCAGGTCCTGCGCGCGCCGGTGGCGCTCGGCCTTGGCCATGCCCTTCATCTTCAGGCTGAAGGCCACGTTGTCGAGCGCCGAGAGGTGCGGGAAGAGCGCGAAGCTCTGGAACATCATGGCCGTGCCGCGCTCGGCCGCAGGCAGGTTGGTGATGTTGCGGTTGCCCTGCAGGATGTCGCCGCTGGACACCGACTCGTGCCCCGCGATCATTCGCAGCGTGGTGCTCTTGCCGCAGCCCGAGGGGCCCAGCAGGCAGCAGTAGCTGCCGGCCGCGATGCGCAGGTCGATGGCGTCCACCGCCGCCGGCGTGCCGGGCGCATAGCGCTTGGTCAGCGCAACGATCTCGACGGCGGCGGGCTCGGGCACGGCGATGGCATCCATGCCGGTCATTTCGCAAGATGGATGCCAGCGCCCGGGCGGGGGTGCCCGCGGTGCCGGCGCACCATGGTGGGGCGCCGATGGCGGCCCGCGCCCGCGCGGGACCGCGTGCCCTCGACCGGCCGCCGGTCCACGCCTCGGCGGCGCGGCCAGCTACCGAATCAGGCGCAGCTCAGTCGGCCGGAGGCGCATAACGCGCCTTCTCGACGTTGCGCAACAGCGCCTCGCGCTGCGCGCGCGAGATGCCGCGGATGCCCTCGGCCACCCACTTCACGCGCTGCGGGTCGAGGCTGCCTTCGCGCGCCCAGCGTTCGGCCGCGAGGCCCGGCGCGTGCAGCATCGAGGCGAGCCACACCGCCTGCGCCGGCTCCAGCCGCGCGGCGCTGCGCTTGAAGTAGTGCTTGGCGGCCGCCTCGGCGCCGCACACCTTGCCCCAGGGCGCGTTGTCCAGGTAGAGCTGCAGGATGCGGGCCTTGCCCAGCGTCTGCTCCATCTCCACGGCGTACAGCATCTCGCGCAGCTTGCGCTCCAGGCTGCGCTCGCTGCCGGTCACCAGCATCTTGGCCAGCTGCTGGGTGAGGGTGCTGCCGCCGCGGTCGATGCCGCCCTTCTTCTGGTTGCTGTCGAGCGCCGCCCCGAGCTCGACCAGGTCGTAGCCGGGATGCTGGAAGAAGCGCTGGTCCTCGGCCGCGATGACGGCGCGGGCCAGCCAGCTGTCGGCCGCCAGGCGCGAGGGCGGCCCGCAGGCGGTGCGGGCGCCGAGCATGGATTCGGTGCCCAGGCCGGCGACGGTGAACTGGGCCACGCGCGGCTGCAGGCCGAAGCTGCCGCCGGGCTGCGTGAACTGGCCGCGCAGGCCCAGCGTGCCGCCGATCTGCGCGCGCTGCAGCTCGGGCATGTCGGGCACCAGCACGGCGTACCACTGCGCGATGGGGGCGTCGGCCATGTCCACGTTGACCTGCAGGTCGCGCTGGCTGAGCTTGCCGTCCCAGCGGCCGGTGAGCGCCGGGGGCCGCCCCGGCGCGCCGGCGGCGGCAGGCGGCGTGGCCGACAGCTCGCCGGCCAGGCGGTCGGCGTCGCGGCGCACCGTGACCCGCAGGTCGTCCAGGCGGACCGGCTTGGCGCCCAGCGCGGCCACCACGGCGCTGCAGGGGGCACAGCGGGCCTCGAGCTGGTGACCGGCTTCGTTCCAGCCCAGCTGCACGGGGCCGAAGCGGGTGTCGAGCCGGCGGCCGTCCAGGTGGGGCCCGAACCACGGCGAGGTGGCCAGCCGGACCAGCGTGGGCACGCCCACCTCCAGCCTCAGCGGGCCGATCGGCAGTTCGGCCGCCCACTCGCCCTTGGCGGGCGCCAGCGCGATCTTCGCGATCAGCACGAGCGCCACCACGCCCGTCACCACCAGGGCCAGCAGCCCGTACAACACCACTCGCAAGATCTTCTTCACAAGGCTCCCACTGCGCTCTGTCTCATGTTCCGTCGGTCCGTGGCGGCGAAGCCCAGGCCCCGGCATCACAACGGCGTGGCCACCGTCACTGCCTGCCACGGCCCGGCCGAGCGCCCGCTGGCGCCCGCCCAGTACCAAGCCGAAGTGTCGGTGAAAGCGTTGCCCCGGGCGTCCACGATGCGCTCGCACACCCGCAGTTTGGCCTGCCCGCCGCGCTCGGCGTTGAAACAGCGCCACAGCCGCGCCTGGGCATCCTGCTCGAGGCGCGCCTGCACGATGCGGTAGCCCAGGGCGCGGTAGCAGTCGGCCGCCGGGTGCAGCATGCGCGTGGGGCGGTCGACCTGCCGCATCACGAACATGCGCTCGCCGTCAGTCAGGCGGGTGATGGCGCCGGGGAAGTGGGACGCGAAACGCTGCTCGACCTCGCTGAGCGCCAGCGGGCGCAGCGGCGCGCCGTCCCACCGGGATGGCCATTCATGCACGCTGGCCGTGGGCGGGGTGGGCGGCGTCGACCGCGCCATGCCCAGCAGGCCGAGGGCCAGGCCGCCGAGCATCGCGAGCGCGAAGCCGGTCTTGTGCAGCACGCGGTGCACGAAGGTGTTGGCAAAGCAGCGTTCAATGGTGCGTATCGACATGGCGCAGGCCCTGGAAGGTGATGAGTCCGGTCATAGGCGTCAGCGGCACGGCGGCCGGTGCCGGGCGGCGGCCGCAGCGCTGCATCGCCCACGCGATGCCGCCGCAGACGGCGGCGAGCAGCACGAGGCCCAGCGCCTCGTGCGCCCAGGGTGCCAGCGGCCAGCCGGCGCCTTCGAGGCCGACCAGGACTGCGTTGCGAACGACGTTGCCGGCCAGCACCAACAAGCTGACGGCCGGCAGCCGGGCGAGAAAGCGCTGGTTATTGGAAGGTGCGACGAACAATGCCACCGCGCACGCCGTGAAGTACCCCAGCCACACCATCTGCACACCGGAGCAGGGCGCATCCACGATCACAAGGCGGCCGGCGATCCACAGGCTGCTGCCTTCGCGCACCACCGTGAAGAAGGGCGCCAGCAGCCACTGGCTGGCCTCGGCCGTGACGACGCGCAGCGGATAGCCGGCATAGAACTGCAGCGACGACAGCAGCGGCAGGGCCAGCACCGCCAGCCCGAGGACCGGCAGGCTGGCCACCCGGCGCGGCAGGAAGGCCAGCAGGCCGAAGGCGAAGGCCACCACGGACACCAGCCCCGTGACCAGCGGCGGCATCGCGGGCAGGCCCGGCAGGCCGCCACGCAGCAGCGTCGCCGCCACCGTGCCAAGGCCGGCCAGCGCCAGCCAGCCCAGGCCCGGCGCCGCGCGCAGGCCGCGCCGGTGCTGCCAGGCGAGCACGCCCAGGGCGGCCAGGGCCAGCAGGCCGAGCGGGTCGTCGGAACCGTCCGCCAGACGCATCGCCATCCACACCCAGGTGGGCAGCAGCGCGGCGGCCTGCAGCGCCAACCAGGCGGCCGGCGGCACGCGGTCGAGGCGGATGCCCGCATCCACCCAGCGGGGGTGCCGGCGGGCCAGCGAGGCGAGGGACAACGTATTCATCGCTGCCTCAGGCCGTGAGGCGCCGCTTGTCGTGGCGACGGGCGCGGCGGCGCAGCATGGCCAGCATCGACAGCGCCACGGCCACCGCGCCGAAGACCTCGGGCTCGGGCGTGCTGGGCACTTCGGCGCCCAGCGCGTTCTCGCTCACTCCTTGCGGCAACGGCAGGGGCTGGTTCACGCTGTCGCTGCCGGCCGTGTTGCGCACCACCTTGTCCACGGCGATGAAGCTCGTGTACTGCGTGAGCAGGCTGTACTTCAGGCCCAGGTCGGTGATGGCCTGCTTGTAGCGGTCACCCGCCTCCAGCGCCTCCTGGTCGGACAGCGCGGCGATGCGGTGGCGCGCCCACAGCGCACGCAGCGCGCTCGCGTTCTGCGCCGTGCGGCCGTCGATGCGCAGTTCCTGCTTCCACGGGCCGCTGGCGCTCTGGCCCTCGATGGTGACGCCCCCCTTGGCTTCGCCGCGCCACTTGCCGAAAACGATCACCGGCCGCTCGCCGAGCACGTCGGGCAGCTGCTGCGGCTCGACGTCGTACACGTCCAGGCCGCCGAAGGTGGCGCGCACCTTCGTCAGCACGGGCGACTCGACCATGCGTCGAAAGCGCGCCGCCTGCTCGGCCGCCTGCACCGGGTCGGTGATGATGAAGGGCTCGCCCATGCCGGCGCGGGCCAGGCCTTCCATGAGGTGGCGGTTCACCGACGAGCCGATGCCGAAGGAGAACAGGTTCGCCTTGTCGAGGTTCCTGCGCACGAGCTCAAAGGCCTCGCGCTCGACGGTCACGTAGCCGTCGGTCACGACGACGATGCTGCGCGAGACGTTCGCGGCCTTGGGTTCGGCGTACACGCGCTTGAGCGCGGGAATGAGTTCGGTGCTGCCGCCGCCGCTGTAGTTCTTGATGGTGGCCAGGGCCTGCTCGATGTTGGCCCGCGTGGCGGGCACGGAATGGTCGTTGAGCATCCTGTTGCTGCCCGAGAACAGCAGCACGTTGAAGGTGTCGCTGGGTCGCAGGCCGCCGATCAGGCGCTCGAGCATCGCCTTGGCGGTGTCGAGCGGAAAGCCGTGCATCGAACCCGAGATGTCGACCACGAAGATGTAGTCGCGCGGCGAGATGGCGCTGGCGGCGACCGACTTCGGCGGCTCGACCATGGCCAGGAAGAAGTTCTCCGCGCCCTCGCCCGTGCCCTTGTAGAGCATCAGGCCCGATTCGATCTTCTCGCCGGCGAGGCGGTAGTCGATGACCACATCGCGGTTGTCCAGCGGACGGCCGTCGGCCCTCAGCGCCACGTCGGCGTGGCGGGCCTCGTCGCTGGTCTTGACGTCGATGGCGTGGGTGAGCGAGCGCACTTCCTTGATGCCCATGGGCGTGTCGATCGCGACCTTCATCCTGAACGAGGTGTTGGGCGCCACGTCGGCACGCAGCGTCGGCTGAGCGACCCACTTCGCCTGTGCGTTCTCCGATCGAGGGCTGTTGTAGCGCGGCCCCACCACCGTCGGAAAGACGAACTGGTAGTTGCCTGCCTGCGGCACCAGCAGCTCGGTGTAGCGCAGTTCGACCTTCACGTCGTCGCCGGGCAGGATGTTGGCGACGTTCATCTGGAACACGTTGGGCAGTTGCTGTTCCAGCAGCGCGGCGGTCTTGCCCTCCTGCTTCGCCGTCTCGTACTCGATGCGGGCCTGCTGCTTCTCGCGGATCTGCGCCGTGATGAGGCGGTCGGCGAGGCGCACCGTGAGGCCGCCCACGGCCGCCTTGGTCGAGCCGGGGAACACGTACCTGGCCTCGATCGGGCGCTGCCCCTCGTTGCGGTAGGTCTGGGTGACGGTGACATCGGCGATCACGCCCGAGATGCGCACGTCGACCTCGGTGCCCTTGAGGGGCAGGCGGTCCACGTCCGGCGAGTCGCTCTTGACGAAGAAATACGGGCTCTCGGTCTTCTGGCGAGGGGCGGCCTCCTGCGCGTGCAGCGGCCGGGCCGTGAGCAGCACGAAGCAGGTGGTGGCCACGCCCACGGTGGCGAGCCAGAGCCAGCGGCCGGCGCGTGGTGCCGCGGGGGCGGACGGGAGAGGTTCGGTGAGGGTGGCGGCTTCCATGAAGGGGCTCCTTGAGATCGGTGTGCGTCGAGGCGCAGCGCCACTGTCGAAGCCCGCCGAGAAGCCATGAGGAAGCGCACGAGAAGCGATCTCGAAGCCCGGCGCGCTGTGTGAAGTCCGTGTGAAGTGGCGGTGCGAAACGCAGGCCCGCGGCTTCATACGCACTTCGGCCGGCGCGGCAACCATCGGCTCCCATCGCATTCACGGAGAGGACAACCCAGATGATCCAGACGCTTCGCAACTCCGCACTCGTCAAGGTGCTCGCGCTGGTGGCGCTCACCCTGCTGCTGTGCATCCCGCTGGCCGAGATCGGCTCGCTGATCCGCGAGCGCGGCCAGAGCCAGGCCGAGGCGGCCCAGGAGCTGGCAAGCACGCATGCCGGCGCCCAGACCGTCGCCGGCCCCTTCCTGGTGCTGCCCTGGGTGGAGCAATGGACCGAGACCGAGCGCAACAGCAAGGGCGAGGTGACGGGGCAATCGCAGCGCACCAAGGCACGCACCGCCATCGTCTTCCCCGAGCGGCTGAAGATCGACGGCCGCATGACGCCCGAGGAGCGCTACCGCGGCATCTTCCGCGTGCTGTTCTACAAGCTCGATGCCACGCTGGACGGCCGCTTCGCTGCCCTCGGGCCTGCGCCGCGCCCCACCGAGCGCGGCGGCACCGTGACGCTGGGCACGCCGCGGCTGGCCTTCAGCGTGAGCGACGTGCGCGGCATCGAGGGCCTGCCCGACGCCACGCTGGGCGGCGCGCCGCTGCGCTTCCAGCAGGGCATTCCCGGCCTGGGCCAGGCGGGGGCCCTGCAGGGCATCCATGCGCCCTTGTCCGGCGAGGCGCTGCACGCGCTGACGAGCGGCCAGGCGATGGACTTCCGCCTGGCCTTGAAGCTGGTCGGGCAGGAGCAGCTGAGCATCGTGCCGGCGGCCGAGGACACCGAGGCACACCTGCAGTCGCCCTGGCCGCACCCGAGCTTCGGCGGCCGCTTCCTGGCCAGCGAGCGCACGGTGGGCGACACCGGCTTCGATGCCCGCTGGCGCGTGTCGGCGCTGGTGAGCACGGCGCGCGCCCAGTTGCTGCGCCAGTGGGCCGCCGAGGCGACGACGCCGGCAGCGGCCGACGTGGCCTGCGCCGGCGGCGACAGCGCCTGCATGGCGGCGGCCACGGCCGCACCCGCGGCGACCACCGCGCCCGCGCGGGCCGACCTGCGCGAGGTCGACAGCTTCGACGTCGCGCTGGCACAGCCGGTGAACGTCTACTTCATGGCCCACCGTGCCGCCAAGTACGGCGCGCTCTTCATCGGGCTGGTGCTCATGGCCAGCTTCATGTTCGAACTGTTCCGCCAGCTGCGCCTGCACCCGGTGCAGTACGGGCTGGTCGGCCTGTCGGTGGCGCTGTTCTTTTTGTTGCTGGTGGCGCTGTCGGAAAAGCTACCCTTCTGGCAGGCCTATGCGCTGTCCGCCTGCGCGAGCGTGCTGTTGCTCATGGCCTACTTCAGCGCGGTGTTGCGTGGCTGGCGCCGCGGCGTGGGATTGGGCGCTTTCGTGGCCGTGCTGTACGGCGCGCTGTACGGGCTGCTGGCCTCGGAGAACAATGCGCTGCTGCTCGGGGCCCTGCTGACCTTCGGCATGCTGGCGCTGCTGATGCTGGTGACACGGAACGTCGACTGGTATGCACTGTCTGAAGGAAGGGCCCGACCCGCCGAAGCGGCCGCCGCCACCGGCACGACGCTATCGAATTGATAGCTGCCAGCGCCCGTCCCCTGGGCGCTGGCAGCCAATTTCATCCTCAAGTTTCTGATTCTTTTTCTATGCCTTCCACGTCTCGCCCCTGGTCTCCGCGCGCCAAGCGCATCGCGCTGTGGAGCGCGGCCGGGGTGGGCGGCGCGCTCGCCGCCGGCCTGCTGGCCATCGGCGTCGCCCTCGTCCTCATCGCGCCGCAGTTACCCGATGTTTCATCTCTGGCCAACTACCAGCCCAAGCTGCCGCTGCGCGTCTACACGGCCGACGGCGCGCTGATCGGCGAGTTCGGCGAGGAGCGCCGCGAGCTGGTGCCGATCGACAGGATCCCCCGCGTGCTCAAGGACGCGGTGCTGGCCACCGAGGACGCCCGCTTCTACCAGCACGGCGGCATCGACACCAAGGGCGTGATGCGCGCGGTGTTCGCCAACCTCTCGGGCGGCCGGGCGCAGGGCGCCTCGACCATCACGCAGCAGGTGGCACGCAACATGTTCCTCACCTCCGAACGCACCGTGAGCCGCAAGCTCAAGGAGGCGATCCTGGCCTGGCGGCTGGAGGACAAGCTCACCAAGGACCAGATCCTCGAGATCTACCTGAACCAGATCTACCTGGGCAACCGCGCCTACGGCTTCGCGGCGGCGGCGCAGACCTACTTCGGCAAGCCGCTGGACCAGATCACCACCTCCGAGGCCGCGATGCTCGCCGGCCTGCCCAAGGCGCCCGGCACCAACAACCCGGTGGCCAACCCGCGCCGCGCCGTCGCCCGGCAGCAGTACGTGATCCAGCGCATGGTCGAGACCGGCTACCTCAAGCCCGCCGACGCCGAGGCCGCGCGCGCCGAGCCGCTGAAGCTGCGCGAGGCCAACGACCCCACGCGCGTGCACGCCGAGTACGTGGCCGAGATGGTGCGCCAGCAGATGGTCGACAAGTTCGGCGATGCGGCCTACACGCGCGGCCTGAACGTGACGACCACGCTCGTCGCCGCCGACCAGAACGCCGCGTACGCCGCCCTGCGCGCCGGGCTGCTCGACTACGAGCAGCGCCAGCCCTACCGTGGCCCCGAGGGCCTGGTCGCCGACCTGCCCACCGAGCCGAAGGCACTCGACCAGGCGATCGACGAGGCCCTGGCCGACCACCCCGACAACGGCGAACTGGTGGCCGCCGTGGTGCTCGATGCGAGCCCGAAGAAGATCACCGCCGTGCGTGCCAACGGCGACACGGTCGAGGTCACCGGCCGCGGCCTGCAACTCGCGCAGCGCGCGCTGAACGACAAGGCGCAGGCTCCGGTTCGCATCCAGCGCGGGGCCATCATCCGCCTGGAGCCCAACGGCAAGACCTGGGAGGTGGCTCAACTGCCCGAGGTGGAAGGCGCCTTCGTCTCGCTCGACCCGCGCGACGGGTCCGTCAAGGCCCTGGTCGGCGGCTTCGACTTCAACAAGAACAAGTTCAACCACGTGACGCAGGCCTGGCGCCAGCCGGGCTCGAGCTTCAAGCCCTTCATCTATTCGGCCGCGCTCGAGAAGGGATTCGGCCCGGCGACGGTGGTGAACGACGCGCCGCTGGTGTTCGATTCCGCCGCCACCGGCGGCCAGCCCTGGGAGCCGAAGAACTTCGAAGGCGGCTTCGATGGTCCGATGAGCCTGCGCACCGCGCTGCAGAAGTCGAAGAACCTGGTGACCATCCGCGTGCTCGACGCCATCACGCCGCAGTACGCGCAGGAGTGGATCGGCCGCTTCGGGTTCGACCCGGCCAAGCACCCGGCCTACCTCACCATGGGCCTGGGTGCAGGCTCCGTCACGCCCCTGCAGATGGCCGGCGCCTACGCCGTATTCGCCAACGGCGGCCTGCGCGTGCAGCCGCAGCTGGTGACGCGCATCGCCGACGCGCGGGGCCAGGTGATCGAGGACACGCCCCTGCCGCCGGTCGACGAGGCCCAGCGCGCGATTCCCGCGCGCAACGCCTTCGTGATGGACAGCCTGCTCAACTCGGTGGTTCGCAGCGGCACCGGCTACAAGGCGTATGCGGCGCTCAAGCGCGACGACCTGTACGGCAAGACGGGCACCACCAACGATTCCTTCGACGCCTGGTTCGCCGGCTTCCAGCCCACGCGCGTGGGCATCGCCTGGGTGGGCTACGACACGCCCCGCCAGCTGGGCGTGCGCGGCGAGACCGGCGGCAGCGTCGCGCTGCCGGTGTGGACCGCCTACATGAAGACCGCGCTCAAGGGCGTGCCGGTCGCCCGGCTGGCCGTGCCCGAAGGCGTGACCGACGTCGGCGGTGACTGGGCCTACAACGAGTACGCCAACGGCGGCGGCGTGCAGGCCCTGGGCGTGGAGCCGACGGCACCTGCGATGCCGGGCACCGGCCCCGACGCGGGCACGGTGCCGGGCATGGGCAGCAACGTGCCGGCGGAGCTGGGCGTGTTCCCGATGGGGCAGCAGTCTCCGGGGGCGAGGCGCGATTCGCCCGAGCGCAACCGGATCCTGGACCTGTTCCGCTGAACGCGCCGGCCCCGGCGCCAGCTGCCGCCGGCGGCCTCAGGCGCCGCCGTATTCGGCCATCACGTCCGCCAGGCTCGGGTTGGCTTTCGCACGGCCGCGCACGAAGACGATCGGCAGGGGCCCTCGCATCACCGCGGACACCGCCGCCGCCTGCCCGGCGTCGCCGCCTTCGAAGCGGAAGCTGACGTTGTGGGTGCGCACCACGGGGATGCCCTTGCGGTCGAGGTCCTCGGCCAGCCGGTCCGCGCGCTGGGCATCCTCTTCCGGGCAGTCCTGCGCGGCCACCACGAAGACCGCACGGTCGCTCTGGCCTTCGGCGCGCGGCAATGCCACGAAGCCGCTGGTCGAGCGCGAGGCTGCGGCCGACGCGGGCCCCGAGGGCCCGGACGACGACTTCCAGTGGTGGTAGCCCGCGCCCACGATGGCCAGCACGATCAGCAGTTTCAGTACGTTCATCGATTTCTCTCCTTCTCCTGCACTTCAATGTCTCGTGAACCGCCGCGTCACAGCCCGATCCGGCCCGAGTCCCGCGGCAGTTGCCCCAGGGGCAGCGTCAGCGTGGCCATCGCACCGCCGCCTGCTGCATTGCCCAGCTCGATGCGCCCGCGGTGCAGGGTGGCGATCTCCTTGACGAAGGCCAGGCCCAGGCCGGTGCTCTTCTTCTGGCTGTGGGGCCGCGCGAGCGAGTAGAACTTCTCGAACACCTTGTCGCTCGCGTAGTCGGGAATGCCGGGCCCGTGGTCGCGCACAGTGATGCGCACCTGGCGCGAGGTGGCGGCCAGCCCCAACACCACCTTGCCCCCGGCCGGCGAGAAGTCGATGGCGTTGGCCAGCAGGTTGCTCACGGCGCGGCGCAGCAGGAAGGGGTCGCCCTCGGTTGCCGCATCGGCGCGCAGTTCCAGCCGCACCTGCACCTGGCGCAGCGCGGCCGCGGCTTGCGCGCCGTCGGCCACCTCTTCGAGCAGCGGACGCAGGGACACGGGCTCGACGCGGTCGAGCACGCGCCGCGTCTCGAGCGCGGTGAGCTCCATCATGCGGTCGACGATCTCCTGGATGCGCTGGGTCTCGCGCGCGATGTTGGCCAGGAAGCGCTCGCGCTGCGCCGGCGGCATGCCCTCTTCCTGCAGCAGCTCGGCCGCGCCGCGGATGGCCGACAGCGGGCTCTTCACCTCGTGCGTGAAGGTCTGGACGTAGTCGGCGACGTAGTTTCGGCCGGTGACGGCATCGCGCATCTCGTGCACGGCGCCACGCAGCATGCCGAAGGCCTGGCGGACCATGCGCACCGGATGGAAGCCACGCTGCCGGCGCAGCCAGCGCAGGTAGTCGGCGGTGAGCCCGAAGGGCCGCACCAGCCACACCGAGAGGATGAGTGCGAAGACCAGCAGCGCCGCCGCCGAACCGATGCCCACCCACAGCGTGCGCGTGCGCGCGTCCTCGACGAACTGGCCGAAGCTCTGCACCGGCTTGCCGACGCTGACCATGCCGACGATCTCGCCGTTCCAGCGCACCGGCGCGCCGACGTACATCACCGAGCTCAGCGGGTCGGACTCGACGTCGCGCGAGGAGCGCGCGCCGTACTGGCCCGCGAGCGTGCGGTTGACGTCGCGCCACTGCGAGAAGTCGGCGCCGGTGGCGCGCCCCGTCGAATCGAAGAGCACGTGCCCCGCGCGGTCGGTGACGTACACGCGCAGCTCCACGCGCCGCTTGTGCAGGTTGTAGATCTGCGCCGAGAACTCGCGTGCATAGACGGTGCGGAACAGCGGCTCCAGCCGCGCGGTGTTGATGGCGCCGGCCACCACGTCCTGCTCGACCAGGCTGGCGATGAGCTGCGAGGTCTCGACCAGCGATTCCTCCGCCGACTCGCGGTAGCGCGGGTCGATGTCGCCCATCACGCGGTAGAGCAGCAAGCCGATGCCCACCACGTAGATGAGCAGGATGCCGATGAAGATGCGGGTGCGGCGGGACAGCATCAGGCGGGGTGCGCGTTTGCTACGAAATTCATAGCTTCCTGCGTAAGCGGGACGGGCGCTGCGGGCCGATTAGATCAAAAGCGGACCTCCATACGCGAAGGGCGCGAAGGTCTCGCGAAGGACGCAGAAAAATTCGAAGGACTTCTTTCGCGTTCTTCGCGAAGCCTTTGCGTCCTTCGCGTACGGCTGCCCGATCCCGCATTTCAAGGCCTCGCCGGCAGGTCCTCGTTCAGCGCGTAGCCCGTGCCGCGCAGGGTACGGATCGGGTCGACCTCGGGCGCCACGGCCTTGAGCTTGGCGCGCAGGGTCTTGATGTGCGCGTCCACCGTGCGGTCGAAGCTGTCGCTCGCGTCGTCCCACACCATCGACAGCAGCTCGTCGCGCGTGAACACGCGGCCGGGCCGCTGCACGAACAGGCGCAGCAGGCCGTACTCGTAGCGCGAGAGTTCCAGCGGCCGTCCGTAGTAGCGGATCAGCATGCGCTCGGTGTCGACCACGAAGGGCAGCGGTGCGGCCTGTGCGGCGGGCGCCGGGGCAGTGGCAGGCGCCGGCGCAGCCACGCCCGCGCGCTGGCTGCGGCGCAGGATGGTGCGCACCCGCGCCACCAGTTCGCGCGGCGAAAAGGGCTTGGCGATGTAGTCGTCGGCGCCCAGCTCCAGCCCCACCACGCGGTCGATCTCGTCGCTGCGGGCGGTGAGGAAGACCATCGGCACCTCGGCCCCGCCGGTGTCGCGCATGCGGGCCTGCAGGCGCTTGAAGAGCTCGAAGCCGTTCATGTCGGGCAGGCCGACGTCGAGGATGGCCAGTGCCGGCGGCTCGGCTTCGAAGCTCGCGATCGCCGCCTCGGCCGTGGCGCACCACACGGGCGTGAAGCCATCGCTCTGCAGCACGTACTGCAGGGTGTCGGCGATGCCGGATTCGTCTTCGGCGATGAGGATGCGCGGCCGCGTGCTGGACATGGCCGCGATCCTACGACGACGGCACTCGGCAGGACGACGCATCGGACGACTGCGGCCTCGGTGTCCCCCTGGGCGAGAGGCCGCGGAGCAGGCCGTGCGGGGACACCCGCGGAACTGGCTCTGCCAGGCCGCAGGGTGTGCTCCCTTGAGGGGGTATGCGGCCGTGCGAAGCACGGACGAAACGGGGGTGGGTTATCTCAAGTCGTAGCAGCCGCCCACGTAATACACCTGGTCCCCGTCGCGCTCGAAGGGCACCTGGATCGGCTGGCCCTCGTTGCGCCAGACGTCGCGCCGCATGTAGCCGGCCGCCTCGAGTTCGTCCTGCAGCTCTTCCCAGGCCTGGATGCGGTAGGCACGGAAGGCCAGGGTGAGGCTGTTGACGGTGTAGAAGGTCTCGTTCGGATGCACGGCGATCGCGTTGAGCAGGATGCGCCGCGGCTTGACCGCCATGGCCGCCAGGATCTCGGTCAGCCGCTCGGGAAAGTAGGGCAGCGAGCCGGACGCCAGCAGGATGTCGTTGCCGCTCGCCTCCTCCAGGTCGGTGGTGAAGCGCAGCATGCCCTCCGGCGCGCGAAGGGTGGCCAGCTCGGTGCCGCGCTCGACCACCGGCGGCAGGTCCCACACCGTCCAGCGCAGGCCGTCGGGCAGGGGCAGCACGCGGCGGAAGGCGTAGTACTTGATGCCCACGTGGCCGCCCAGCTCGAACACGGTGCGCAGGCCGATGTCGAAGGAACGCCCCAGCCAGAAGAGCAGGGGGTAGTCGTCGGGCCGCACCTGGGTGCTGCGCTCCAGGCCCAGCACGATCTCGCCGCCGATCGGCTCGGGCAGGCTGGACGGCAGGTCGGCCGCCGCCGCCTCGAAGCTCGGGTAGCGGCCCATGAAGAGGCTGTCGCCCGGGTTGTCGAGGAAACGCCGCCGGTACATCCACTTGCGCCATTGCCGCAGCGGCGGCAGGTCGAGCAGGGCTCTCAACCAGCCGAAGAAGGGGGCGTCGTGCAGGGCTTCGGCAGCGAACAACGGTGTTCTCCGAAGAGCAAAAGAAAAGTTGGATGGGACGGCGAAGCGGCTCGCATTTTGGCTTGTAGCCTGAAAGTATTCAATACGAAATTGAGGTTGAGCGTGTCGGCAGCCGTGCCCCGGCGGCAAGCTGTGGCCATTCCGCATCCTTTCCACTTCCAACAGGAGCCCTCACATGACCCCCCAGGACCAGCGCAGCATCGTCACCCTCTGTCTCATGGCCGCCTTCGTCGATGGCGAGAAACACGCCCGCGAGCGCGACGAGGTGCGCCGCATCGCCGACGGGCTGGCCCAGGCGGGCGAACTGTCGAGCCTGTACCAGGACGTGCTGATGAAACGCGTCGCGCTGGCCGACGCCGTGGCCGGCCTGCAAAGCCCCGAGGCGCGCCAGCTGGCCTACGAGATGGCCGTGTGCGTCTGCGACGCCGACGGCGCCCAGAGCGGGCCGGAACAGGCCTTCCTGGCCGAACTCCAGGGCGCCCTGGGCCTGGCCGGCGGCCCGGCGGCGCAGTTCGCGCAGCAGGCCCAGGCCGTGGCCGACGCACCGCTGGGGCGCAATGCCGAGGTGGAAGCCATGCTGTCGTCCATCGAACCCACGGCCGCGGGGCCGGTGCCGGTTCCGGCGTCGCTGCCGGCCACGACGCCCACCCCGGCGGCTGCACAGGTCGACGAGGCGGCGCTGGACGCGCAGATCCTGCGGGCCTCGATTCTCAACGGCGCCCTCGAACTGCTGCCCGAGACGCTGTCCACCCTGGCCATCATCCCGCTGCAGATGAAGCTGGTGTACGGCATCGGCAAGGCGCATGGCTACGAACTCGACAAGGGGCACGTGAAGGACTTCCTGGCCACCGTCGGCGTGGGGCTGACCTCGCAGTACCTGGAGCAGGCCGGGCGCAAGCTGCTCGGCGGCCTGCTCGGCAAGGTCGGCGGCGGCCTGCTGCGCGGCGTGGGCCGGCAGGCCGTGAGCTCGGGCATGAGCTTCGCCAGCACCTACGCCCTTGGCCACGTGGCCAAGCGCTATTACGCCGGCGGACGGCAGTTGTCGGCGCAGACCCTCAAGGACGCCTTCGCCGGCGTGGTGCAGGAAGGCCAGGCGCTGCAGTCGCGCTATCTGCCCGACATGCAGGCCCAGGCACGCACCCTCGACGCCGGGAAGGTGCTGGCCCTGGTGAGGGGCAGCGGCGCCTGAGCGCTCGCGCGCCGGCGACGGAACGTCGCCCTCCCGTTTTCAAGCCGGCGCGAGCCGGCTTCTTTTTTGTCCGGGCACGCACGGCGGGACCGGACTCCGGTCTTTTTTTCCAACGGAGGCTGTCCCCTGAATTCATTCTTATGTCTTCTATTTCTGATTAGTAGTAGTAGCTAAGGGTCGCACTTCGCTGTGGACAGGGCGATTTTTCCCAGTGCCGACAGGCAGTTGCCGTGCCCCAACCCCTGTGCGCACCCGTGCGTCCGTGCTGTCGCGCCGCGGCGAACAACCTGGCGGCGCGTCGCCGCCCTGTGGATAAGCCCCCGCTTGTGCCAGAACTCTCCCCAGAGTTGTCCTTTGACAGGGGGTCGGAAATCTGGGAAAGGAGGGTGCGCAGGCGGAAATGTGCACTGCACAAAAATTCAGCAGACTGTTGATTCCCCTTTGAAATCAACAAGTTGCGGAAGCTTTACAACAAAGTGCATGAGTTGCCCACAAAGTTATCCAAGCTTTGTGGGGAGAACCGGCGCGCTTGTGGGAAAGCGGCCGACCAGGCGCCGCCAGCCGCGCCCGGCCAAGGCGGAGGGATCAGAAAGCCGGCGTGCCGCCGGCCAGGTCGTCCAGGATGGGGCAGTCGGGACGCCCGTCCCCATGGCAGCAATGGACGAGGTGCGACAGGGTGCGCTGCATGGCCTGGAGGCCGGCGATGCGCGCCTCCAGGTCGCCCAGGTGCTTTTCCGCGATGCGCTTGACGCTGGCGCTGGCGCGGCGGCGGTTGTGCCACAGGCCCACGAGCTCGGCGATCTCCTCCATCGAGAAGCCCAGGTCGCGGGCGCGCTTGATGAAGCGCAGGGTGTGGATGTCGGCCGCCGTGTATTGCCGGTAGCCGGCTTCGGTACGGGCCACCGAGGGCAGCAGGCCCAGCCCTTCGTAGTGGCGCACCATGCGGGCCGACACGCCCGAGCGTTCGGCCGCGACACCGATGGCCACCGGTGCGGTCGTGGTCATGGCCAGGTCGCTCAGGCGCCGCCGTCGCCGCCTTGCACGCGGTAGCCGGCGTCCTCGATGGCGGCGACCAGGTCCTTGCGGGCCTGCGTGCTCAGCACGTCGACGTGGCCCGTGGGCAGGTCGACGGTGACCTGGGCCTTCGGGTCCACCGTCCACACCGCGTTCTGGACCGACTGGACGCAGTGCTGGCAGCTCATGCCTTCGACCTGGAATTTCTGGCTCATGAGGTTTCCTTTCTTCCTTGCAGTGACGATGGATGCAGTCTGAACCCTTCCATCATGGCAAGGTCAAGCGCCCTGCTGAAAATCCCCCAGGCCGACCTCGCGGGCGGCGTGGGCTTGACCTTGCCATGATGTGAGGCCTCAGGCTTCGTTCCATGGACACCTCGATCACCGCTCCCTCCCACGCCCGCGCGGCGCCCACGGCGCCGCTGACGCTCGACCTCGGCGTGGAGGGCATGACCTGCGCGTCCTGCGTGTCGCGCGTCGAGCGTGCGCTGCAGAAGGTGCCGGGGGTGGCCGCTGCGAGCGTCAACCTGGCGACCGAAAGCGCGCGCGTGCAGGCCACCCCGCTGGAGGGCGAGGCGGCCGATGCGCTGCGCGCCCGCCTCAGCCGTGCCGTGCGAGATGCCGGCTATTCGCCGCGCGCCGAGGCCGCCGCCGCTGTGGAGGCTGCATCGCCCTGGGCCGGATTCGGGCCCGTCGCGGTCGGCCTGCTGCTGTGCCTGCCGCTGCTGCTGCCGATGCTGGCCATGCCCTTCGGCGTGGACCTGATGCTGCCGCCCTGGCTGCAGCTGGTGCTGGCGGCGCCGGTGCAGTTCTGGCTGGGCGCACGCTTCTACCGCGCGGGCTGGCATGCGGCGCGGGCCGGCACCGGCAACATGGACCTGCTGGTGGCGCTGGGCACCAGCGCGGCCTTCGGCCTGTCGTTGTGGCTGTGGTGGCGCTGGGCCGCGGGCCCGCATGCGGGCCATGGGCAGCCGCACCTGTACTTCGAGGCCTCGGCCGTGGTCATCGCGCTGGTGCGGCTGGGCAAGTGGCTGGAAACGCGGGCCAAGCGCCAGGCCACGGCGGCCATCCGCGCGCTGCAGCAGCTGCGGCCCGAGGTGGCGCACCTGCGCCGGCAACGCGGGCCCGAGGTGCAGGAACTGGAGGTCCCGGTGGCCGAACTGCGCGTGGGCGACCTGCTGGTGGTGCGGCCCAACGAACGCGTGCCGGCCGATGCGCGCGTGGTCGAGGGGCAGTCCGCCGTCAACGAATCGATGCTCACCGGCGAACCGCTGCCGGTCGCCAAGTCGGCGGGCGACCGGCTCACCGGCGGCTCGGTCAACGGCGATGGCCGCCTGGTGGCCGAGGTCACGGCCACGGGTGCCGAGAGCGTGCTGGCCCGCATCATCCGCCTGGTGGAGGACGCGCAGGCGGCCAAGGCACCGATCCAGCAGCTGGTCGACCGCGTGGCCGCGGTGTTCGTGCCGGCGGTGCTCGTTCTGGCGCTGCTCACCGGGCTGGCCTGGGGCTGGAGCGGCGCGGGCCTGGAGACGGCGCTGGTGCATGCGGTGGCGGTGCTGGTCATCGCCTGCCCCTGCGCGCTCGGCCTGGCGACGCCGGTGGCCGTGATGGCCGGCACCGGCGTGGCGGCGCGGCATGGCATCCTGGTCAAGGACGCGCGGGCGCTGGAGACCGCCCACCGCGTGGACACCGTCGCCTTCGACAAGACCGGCACGCTGACGCGGGGCGAGCCCGTGCTGCGCGCCCTGGTGCCGCTGGACGCGCCCGACGATGCGCAGGCACGCGCGCAGGCCCTGCAGGCGGCGGCGGCACTGCAGGCCGGCAGCGAGCACCCCCTGGCGCGTGCGGTGGTGCAGGCCGCGCAGGCCGAGCACCTGGAACTGCCGCCGGCCGAGGCCGTGGAGAACATGCCCGGCCGCGGCGTGCAGGGCCGGGTGGACGGCGTACGCCGCGCCATCGCCAGCCTGCGCTGGTGCGAGGAGCTGGGCGTCGCCGTCGACCTGGCGCGCGCCGAAATCTTCATGCGCGAGGGCGCCTCGGTGTCGGTGCTGCTGGCCTTCGACCCCGCGCCGCGCGCCGAGGCGCTGCTGGCCTTCAGCGACGAACCCAAGCCCGGCGCGGCCGAGGCCGTGGCCGGCCTGCGCGCGGCCGGCCTGCGCGTGGTGATGATCTCCGGCGACAACCCGGCCGCCGCACGGGCCGTGGCGCAACGCGTGGGCATCGATCCCGAGGATGTGCGTGCCCAGGTGCTGCCGGGGGACAAGGCGAAGGTGGTGGCCGAACTGAAGGCCGGAGGCCACACCGTCGCGATGGTGGGCGACGGCGCCAACGACGCACCCGCGCTGGCCGCCGCCGACGTGGGCATGGCGATGGCCAACGGCACGGACGTGGCGATGGAGGCGGCCGGCATCACGCTGATCCGCGGCGACCTGGCACTGGTCGGCGACGCGCTCGACCTGTCACACCGCACCGTGCGCAAGATCCGTCAGAACCTGTTCTGGGCTTTCGCCTACAACGTGGTCGGCATCCCCTTCGCGGCGCTGGGCCTGCTCAGCCCCGTGGTGGCCGGGGCCGCGATGGCGGCATCGAGCGTCAGCGTGATGGCGAATGCGCTGCTGCTGCGGCGTTGGACGCCGAAGCGGCTGCTATCGAATTCGTAGCTACCCGCGCACGTGCAATGGGCGTTCCAGCTTTGGGACGACGCTGGGTGTTCGTGCACGAGCGCCTGGCCCGGTGGGGTGTCAGACCTCGAGACGATAGGGATAGCGAGCGGAGAGACCCGCAGAGATGGCGTCCAGCAGCTGTGCCACCTGAGCGGTCAGTCGATCGTCATCGGCAGACTCGAACTGGCGCAGGAGGTCGGCCAGTTGCAGCCACTGGCCGAAGTCGATGCCTAATGCCTGGGGCACCGCGTCCGGGCCGGCGTCATGGTCCAGGAAGCAGATGCGCTGTCCGTCATCGGTCGAGATGAGCCAGGCGTCACCCGTGCCGCTGATCGCGAAGATCCACCAATCCTCGGCAAGCCCTGCCAGTGGTGCATCGCGGCCTTCCGTCTCCTCTTTGGCGGAGCGGGCGTCCAGCAGCACGAAATCGCCCGCGATCTCGATGGAAGGGAGGCTGTAATCGCGGCCGAGTCGGAATCCATCGGGCACCCGAAGCAACTCGCGCGCGATGGCTTGAGGACTGCGCAGTTCCAGCATGGCACCCGAAGCGTTCAGCCCGGCGCGCGAGGCTGCGGCGCCGGCTCCAGCCCCGCCTTGCGGATCGTCGGCGCCGCCTCGGCCGAGACGTAGTAGCGGATCAGCGCGCGCGCCGCATCGGGGTTCTTCGCGGTGGTCGAGATGCCGGCCGAGAACACCGTCACGCGCTGCAGCGGCGGCGGCAGCACGCCGACGAAGTCCGCGCCCGGGATCGGGATCAGCTCGCTGACCTGCTGAAGCCCCAGGGCCGCGTCGCCGCGTGCCACCACGGTCGCCACACGCTCGCTCAGGATGCGCTTGCTCTTGGGCTTGACCTCGGCCTCGATGCCCAGGGTCTTGAGCATCTCGGTCTCGTAGTAGGTGCCGCTGGCGCTGGCCGAATAGGCGATCGACGGCGCCGCGAGCAGCGTGCGCTTCACCGCTTCAGGCGTGCTGACGTCGGGCTTGGGCGCGCCCTTCTTCACCGCGAAGCCGATCAGCGAATGCACGATGTCCACCTGGCTGCCGGGCACCACCTTGCCCTGCGCCACCAGCTGGTCGAGCGAGGAGCGCGCGAGGATCACCACGTCCACCGGCTCGTTGCGCGCCAGGCGGCTCGGAATCGAATCGCTGGCGCCGCCCATCGACGAGCCGTACACCGTCTTGACCCGGTAGCCGGTGCTGCGCTCGAAGCCGGGCTTGAGTTCGTCCGAGGCGGCGGCGAAACCGCCCGAGGTCATCATCACGATCTCGGAGCCGGCGGGCGGGGTGGTGGGGGCGATGCCGCCGCAGGCGGCGAGCAGGGCGGCGCTCGCCAGCGACAGGGCGGCGCGGCGGGTCCAGAGCAATCGGTTCATGGCGGGTCTCCTTGGGGCGAATCGTTGGCGACGACGGGCATCGCCGTCGATGGCGGTGAGGGCCATCGTAGGCATCGAAGCTGTCAGTCAGCCGACACGGCAGGCAGTGTTATCCCCAAGGCGGGCCAGGCACCGGCGTCACGTGCGGGTCGTGCCCACGAAGGTCAGACGATTGCCGAAGGGGTCGCGCACCGTCAGCTCGCGTGTGTCCCACGGGGTGGACTCGATACCGGGGCGGGCGTAGCCGTACTGCCTGGCCGTCAGCTCCGCATGCAGGCCGTCGATGTCGTCGCAGGCGATGCGCAGGGCCGCGCCGGGGCAGGCGTCGCCGTGGTGTTCGGACAGGTGCAGCACGCAGCCCTCGCGCGACACCTGCAGGTACAGCGGCAGCGCGGGCTCGAAGCGGTGCTGCCAGTCGATGGCGAAGCCCAGGAAATCGACGTAGAACTCGCGCGCCTTGGCTTCGTCGAAGATGCGCAGGATGGGGGTGACGGCGTGAAGCGGCATGTGCGCTTTCTACCGCATCGCCACCCGGGCGAACGCTGCGACCGTCGGCGCAGGGCGACAGCGCTTCTTCAGCGTGCGCCGTCGCGCGCCATCACCTCGTCGATCACGCTGCACATGCGGCCCAGCGTCCAGCCGGCCGGCGCGGCCAGGGGCTCGTCGGGGAGGCGCAGGCGCAGGGCGTCCTCGGCCGCACAGACGAAGTCGATGCGCCGGCCGCTGCAGTCCAGCCCCAGCTCGCCGAAGCCGCTCTCGGGCCGGATCGCGTCGGGCGGGCAGCGGAACTCCTGCGTGAGGATGCGGGCGAGGGTGTGGTAGGTCGGGGTGGTCACGGCGGGCCTCGGACAGGTCGGGAAACGGGGCGCGGGTGTTGTACGCCGTGTGCATGACACGCGGTGTAGGCCGCCCGCGCGTCGCACGGACGGCCATGGGCGTTGTGGACCCAGGGCACTGACCCGCGCCTGACGCCCCGGTTGTGGGGCCAAGGCCGCTCCTGCTAGTGTCGGGGCGGCGTGGACGCCGCCGCACAATGCCGGGCGCGCGTCCTGTTTCGTTCCCCCTCCTTCCGCTCGATTGCCTCTTATGCGAATCCTCCTGGTCGAAGACGATGCCGTGCTGCGCGACGTGATGCTGCGCAGCCTGGGCGATGCGGGCCACCGCGTGGACCTGGCCCAGAGCGTGGAAGACGCCGACCACCTGTGGCGCGTGCAGCCCTTCGACGTGGTGCTGCTGGACCTGAACCTGCCCGCCCGCTCGCAAGCCGGCAGCGGCATGGGCAGCGGGCTCACGGTGCTGCGCCAGGCGCGCAGCCGCGGCGACCGCACGCCGGTGCTGGTGCTCACGGCACGCGACCGCACCGAGGAGCGCATCGCCGGGCTCGATGCCGGCGCCGACGACTACCTGGGCAAGCCATTCGACCTGGCCGAGGTCGAGGCCCGCCTGCGCGCGCTGGCCCGCCGCGCACAGGGCACCGACGACGTGGCGCTGCTGGGCCAGCTCAAGCTGGACCGCAAGGCGCGCCGCTTCTCGGTGGGCGGCGCGCCACTCGATTTGCCGGCCCGCGAGTTCGAGGTGCTGTGGGAGCTGATGAGCCCGCCCGGCCATGCGGTGAGCAAGCGCACCCTGTCCGACAAGCTCTCCAACTTCGACGAATCGCTGGGCGACAACGCGCTCGAGGCCTTCATCTCGCGTCTGCGCAAGAAGCTGGTGGGCAGCGGTGCCGCCATCCGCACGCTGCGCGGCATCGGCTACCTGCTGGAGGCGGAAGCGGCTTGAGCGGGCCGCACGCCACGGCCCCGGGCGCGGCGCGGCGCGCATCGCCCTCGCTGCGCGCGCGGGTGCTGCGGCACGTGATGCTGCCGCTGGCGCTCACCTGGCTGGCCGGCACCGTCGTCACCTTCATGGTGGCGAGTTACTTCACGCAGCAGGCCTTCGACCGCGCGCTGCTCGACGACGCGTACTCGATCGCCTCCAACGTGCGGCCCAACCCCGACGGCGAGGTGGCGCTGCAGCTCACGCCGCGCGAGCTGACCGCCGCGCTGTTCGACCGCGCCGAGAAGGTGTACTTCAGCGTCCTGCGGCCCGATGGCCGGCCGCTGGCCGGCACGCCGATGCCGGCCGAGGCACCGGCCCCGGGCGAAGCCTTCCACTTCTCGGAATTCATGCTCGACGGCCACAGCGTGCGTGCCGTCACCCTGCGTCACCAGGTGCAGGACCGCCCCGGCGACTACCGCGTGATGGTGGCGCACACCACCGTGACGCGCGGCGTGCTGGCCGGCCGCGTGCTGGTCTTCGCGACGCTGCCGCAGGTGCTGCTGCTGGCGTTGCTGGCCGTGTGGCTGTGGCGCGGCATCGCGCGTGACCTGGCGCCGCTGGCGGCGCTGCAGACCGCGCTCGCGCACCGCGATGCGAGCGACCTGTCGCCGGTGGCGGTGCCGCCCACGGCGCGCGAGATCGAGCGCGTGGGCGAGGCGGTCAACGACCTGTTCGTGCGGCTGGACCGCAGCGTGCGTTCGCAGCGCGAGTTCGCGGGCAACGTGGCACACGAGCTGCGCACGCCGCTGGCCGGCATCCGCGCGCTGGCCGACTACGGCCTGGCGAATCCCACGCCCGGCGTGTGGCGCGAGCAGCTGCAACGCATCGCCGCGAGCGAGGCACGCGCCAGCCACCTGGTCGACCAGTTGCTGGCGCTGGCGCTGGCCGACGAGAGCGATGCGGTGCTCCAGCGCGAGCCGGTGCGGCTCGATGCGCTGGTCGGCGACACCGTGCTGCGCCACCTGGCCAAGGCCGATGCGCGTGGTGTCGACCTGGGCGCGCGTGGCCTGGACGAGGGCGAAGCGAAGGACTTCACCGTGCTGGCGGACGCCGGCCTGATCGAAGGCATCCTCGACAACCTGATCGACAACGCGCTGCGCTACGGCGGCAAGACCATCACGCTCGAACTCGCCGCCACGCCCTCGCACTGCACCCTGGCGGTGGTGGACGACGGGCCCGGCATTCCCGAGGCCGCGCAACGCGACCTGATGCAGCGCTGGGCGCAGGGCCCCGACGGGCAGAAGCTGGGGCAGGGTGCGGGGCTGGGGCTGGCCATCGTGGCGCGCTATGCACAGCTGCTGAAGGCGCCGCTGTCGCTGGCCACCGCCGGGCCGCAGGGCGGCTTGCGGGTGGAGCTGGTGTTCGCCGAGGGGTGAGCGGCCCCGACGCCATCGGTTTGATAGCAGCGTGCGCCCGATGGACGGGCGCTGCAGCCCGATTCGGCTCGAAATCAGGCCGTGCCCCGCGGCGCCAGCATGATGATTGCCATGCCCACCAGCGCCACGCCCGCGCCCACCACGTCCCAGCGCGTAGGCGCGATGCCGTCCACCGCCCACAGCCAGCCCAGCGCCACCGCGATGTAGACGCCGCCATACGCCGCGTACACGCGCCCGGCCGCCTGCGGGTGCAGCGTGAGCAGCCAGGCGAAGAGCGCGAGGCTCAGCGCGGCCGGCACCAGCAGCCACACCGGGCCGCCCTTGCGCAGCCACAGCCAGGGCAGGTAGCAGCCCACGATCTCGGCCACGGCGGTGGCGACGAAGAGCAGCAGGGTGCCGCCGAAGCGGAGCAGGGCATCGGTCATGCGGCCGATGATCGCAGCTGGTCGGGCTGCGCAACGGGCCGCCGGCCCAGCGGAGGTAGCCAGCGCGCGCTCAGGCCGCCTGCGCTTCGGGCAGCCTGGCGATGACCTTGATTTCGAAGTCGAAGCCGTAGAGCCAGGTCACGCCGATGCCGGTGAGCGTCGGGTGTGGCGCGTTGCCCCAGTACTCGGGCACGATCTTCCAGATGGTCTCGAACTTCTCGGCCGGGTCGACGATGAACACGGTGACGTCGACCACATCGTCGAACGTGCAGCCCGCTGCGCCGAGGATGGCGTTGAGGTTGTCGAAGGCGCGGCGCACCTGCGCCTCGAGCTCCGGTTCCGGCGAGCCGTCCGGCCGGCTGCCGACCTGGCCGGAGACGAAGAGGAAGCCGTTGGAACGCACGGCCGGGGAGTAGCGGTTCTTCTCGTACAGGGCCTGCCGGCCGGGTGGAAAGACGACGTCGCGAGTGGGTGTGGAGTTCATCGGCGGTCCGGGAACTTGTGGTTGGAATGCCCGGAACTTTAGGTAGCCACCGCGTCGGGATAAACATGTCGGACCCAGAATCACTGTTTGGCGATTCCGAACAATCACTTTGCCGCGAGGAGCGACCATGGACCGCATCGACGCGATGCAAGCCTTTGCCCGGGTGGTGGAGACGCGCAGCTTTACCCAGGCCGCCGCCACGCTGCAGATCAACAAGACCACCGTGACCCAGCTCGTGCAGCAGTTGGAGGCGCGCCTTCGCGTGAAGCTGCTCAACCGCACCACGCGCAAGGTCAACGTCACGGCCGACGGCGCGGCGTACTACGAGCGCGTGGTGCGTCTGCTCGCCGACCTGGACGATGCCGAGACGAGCCTGTCGGGCGCCGCCGCCGCGCCGCGCGGGCACCTGCGCGTGGATGTGCCCAGCCCGCTTGCGCGCCTGGTGCTGGTGCCTGCGCTGCCGGCCTTCCATGCACGCTACCCCGACATCGGGATCGACATGGGCGTGAGCGATCGCAGGGTCGACCTCATCGACGAGCGGGTCGACTGCGTGGTGCGCGGCGGCGAGTTGACCGACCCGTCGCTCGTGGCCCGGCGCGTGGCCGACCTGCAGCTGCGCGTGTACGCGTCACCCGCCTACGTGGCGCGCGCGGGCCGGCCCGCGCACCCGGGCGAGCTGGCCGACACGCACCACCGCGTGGTCGGTTTCCTCTGGGCACGCAGCGGACGGACGCTGCCCTACGCGATGCACCGCGCAGGCGAGCGGGTGGAGGTGCGCGGGCGCCATGTGTTCTCGGTCGACGACGGCAACGCCTACCTCGCGGCTGGCCTCGCGGGGCTTGGCATCCTCTGGCTACCCGACTACATGGCCCGCGAGCACCATGCGCGGGGCGAGCTGGTCCGCATGCTGGACGACTGGGAGATGGACCCGATGCCGCTGTACGTCGCGTTTCCGCCCAACCGGAATGTGAGCGCCAAGCTGCGCGTGTTCATCGACTGGGTGGCGGCGCTGATGGCGGAACACGCGCCACCGATGCGCACGCCTGGGCCTCACCCGGCGACCAGTCGGGGCTGAAACCGCCCAGCGCGGGGTGGAACATCTCGTCGCCGCTGTGCTGGGTGAACTCGACGTTCAGACGGTCTTCTCGCAGCCCCAGCAGTTCGATGCAGTGGGCGCACAGCGCCTGGGCCACCCGCATGCGCAGCTCGGCCGGGCGGCCGGCGCGGATGTCCAGCATCAGGATGGCGACGGGCACGGGCGGCTCGCCCTCGGCGGCGATGCGCCACAGCCCGCCGTCGCCCAGCTCGCGCACGGCCACGGTGATGCGGCGAATGTCGACCGCCATCATCCGCGCGTAGGTCTGGCTCATCGCGTCGGCCAGACGCTGCTTGGTCGCGACGGGGTAGGGGCCGGCAACGTCGAGTTGCAGGTAGGGCATGGGCGGAGCTCAAGCGGCGACGCGCGGCGCCATGTGGTGTGCTATGAAATCGATAGCTGTCAGCGCAAGCGGGGCGGGCGTTGCAGGCCTTCTTGGCTTGAAACGCCCGCGTGCCGTCGCACTGTGGTGGCGCTCAGTCCAGCGTCGGGTAGTCGGTGTAGCCCTTCTCGCCGCCACCGTAGAGCGTGGCCTTGTCCACCTCGTTCCACGGCGCACCTTCGCGGATGCGGCGCACCAGGTCGGGGTTGGCGATGAAGGGCTTGCCGAAGGCGACCAGGTCGTCGCCTTCCTTCACCGCCGTTTCGGCCAGCGGCAGGTCGTAGCCGTTGTTCACCATCCAGGCCGCGCGCCCACCCGCCTCGCGGTAGGCCTGCTTGAGGGCGTCGTAGTCGAAGGGGCGGTCGGGGATCTCGCGCGGGCCGCCGGTCGCGCCCTCGATGATGTGGATGTAGGCCAAGCCCAGCTGCGCCAGCTGCTTCACCACGTACTCGAAGAGCGGCTGCGGGGCACTGTCGACCACGTCGTTGGCGGGCGTGACGGGCGACAGGCGGATGCCCACCTTGCCATGCCCCACGGCGTCGGCCACGGCGCGCGTGACTTCCAGCAGCAGGCGTGCGCGGTTCTCGATCGAGCCGCCGTAGTCGTCGGTGCGATGGTTGCTGCCGTCCTTGAGGAACTGGTCCAGCAGGTAGCCGTTGGCGCCATGGATCTCGACGCCGTCGAAACCGGCCGTCTCGACCGCGTTGCGCGCGGCGGCGGCGTAGGTGTGGACGATGCCGGGCAGCTCGTCGGCACGCAGCGCGCGCGGGTGCGAGGTTTCGACGAAGGTGGGCACGCCGTCCTTGATGAGCACGGTCTTGGTCTTGGCCGTGATGGCCGAGGGCGCCACGGGTGCACCGCCCTCGGGCTGCAGTTCGGTGTGCGAGACGCGGCCGACGTGCCACAGCTGCGTGACGATCTTGCCGCCCTTGGCGTGCACCGCGGCCGTGACCTTCTTCCAGCCGTCGAGCTGCTCGGTGCCGTAGAGGCCCGGCACGTCGGCATAACCCTGGCCCTGATGGCTGATGGCGGTGGCTTCGGTGATCAGCAGGCCGGCATCGGCGCGCTGCGCGTAGTAGGTGGCCGTGATGTCGCGCGGGATCGCGTTGGGCGAGCGGTTGCGCGTGAGCGGCGCCATCACGATGCGGTTCTTCAGGTGCAGATCGCCGGCCTGGACCGGGTCGAAAAGGGTGGGCATGGGCGTGAAGCCTTTCTTTGCTGAGGTTGTTATGGGCGCAGCGTACGCCAGCCTGCGCGGCCTTGCGGCAGCGGGGTTGCCGTTTTGTTGCTAGGCGCGCATCCGACAGGCGGCGCGCGCAAGGCGGCGCAGAATGCGCCGACCCCATGAGCACCGTGCCCGACACCTCCGCCGCCGCGCCGACGACCGCCGCGCGTTCCGTGCTGCTGGCGCTCGGGCTGTCGATGGGGGCGGCGGTGTCGCTGGGCATCACCCGCTTCGCCTACGGGCTGCTGCTGCCGCCGATGCGTGACGATCTGGGCTGGAGCTACGCGCTCGCGGGTGGCATGAACACGGCCAATGCGCTGGGCTACCTGCTCGGGGCCCTGTGCACGCCGGCGCTGATGCGGCGTTGGGGCGCGGGCCGGCTGCTGGTCGGCGGTGCCGTGCTGGCCAGCGTGTTCATGGGCGCCAGCGGTTTCTTCACCGATGCGCCGGCGCTGCTGGTGCAGCGCCTGCTGGCGGGCGTCGCGAGCGCGTGGGTGTTCGTGGCCGGCGGGCTGCTGGCCGCGCGGCTCGCGGCGGAGCATCCCGCGCAGTCGGGCTTCCTGCTCGGGCTGTACTACGGCGGCACCGGCCTGGGCATCGTGGTGTCGGCCCTGGGCGTGCCGCCGCTGCTGGCCTGGGGCGCCGCCGGCGCGCACGCGTGGCGCTGGGCCTGGTGGGGCCTGGCGGTCGCGAGCCTGATCGCGACGGTACTTCTTGCCGCCACCGCCGGCGCCCTGCCGGCCACGCCTGCGCCCGGTGCGGGTGGCCCGGCGTCGCCAGGCGCTGCCGTGCCGCTGCGCCGCCTGGGCTGGGCGATGGCGGGGTATCTCTGCTTCGGCGCCGGCTACATCGGCTACATGACCTTCGTGATCGCGCTGCTGCGCACGGGTGGTGCGAGTGCGGGGCAGCTCACGATGTTCTACGCGCTGCTGGGCGTGGCGGTGGTGGCTTCGTCGCGGCTGTGGGCCGGCCTGCTGGGCCGCTGGCGCGGGGGCGAGCCGCAGGCGCTGCTCAATGCGCTGCTGGGCGTGGCCACGCTGCTGCCGGTGCTCAGTGCGGCGTGGCCGGTGGCGCTGACCTCGGGGCTGCTCTTCGGCGCTGTGTTCCTGTCGGTGGTGGCGTCGACCACCGCGCTGGTGCGGCACAACCTGCCGCCTGCGCAATGGGCCGCGGGCATCAGCGCCTTCACCATCCTGTTCGCGCTCGGGCAGATCGTCGGGCCCACGGTGGTCGGCTGGATCTCCGACGGTGCCGGTGGACTGGCGCGCGGGCTCGTGGCCTCGGCGGTCGCGCTGTGGCTCGGTGCCGCGCTCGCCTGGCGGCAGAAGGCGCTGGCATGACGCGCCGGCTGGTGCTGGTGCTCGGCGACCAGCTGAGCCTGCAGAACGTGGCCTTCGAGGGCTTCGACCCGGCGCACGACGCGGTGCTGATGGTCGAGGCACGCGAGGAATCGGAGCACGTGCCGAGCACGAAGATGCGCAGCGCGCTCTTCCTCTCGGCGATGCGGCATTTCGCCGAGCTGCTGCGCGAGCGTGGCTGGCCGCTCGACTACCTGCGCATCGGCACCCATGCCTTCGCCAGCATCGCCGACGCGCTGGCCGATGCGCTCGCGCGCCAGCGGCCCGACGCGGTGGTGATGACCGAGGCCGGCGAGTGGCGACTCGAACAGGCCATCGCCGCCACCTGCGCCCGGGCCGGCGTGCGCCTGGACCTGCGCGACGACCTGCACTTCATGGCCTCGCGCGCCGAGTTCACCGACCATGCACGCGGCAAGACGCGGCTGGTGATGGAGGCCTTCTACCGCCGCATGCGCCAGCAGCACGGCGTGTTGCTCGATGCCGACGGCGGCCCCGCGGGCGGCCAGTGGAACTACGACCACGAGAACCGCGGCGCCTTCGGCCGCGCCGGCCCGGGCATGCTGCCGCGCCCGCCCTCCTTCGCGCCGGACGCGATCACGCGCGAGGTGCTGGCCGACGTGGAAACCCATTTCGGCGACCACTACGGCAGCGCCGAGGGCTTCGACTGGCCGGTCACGCGCGAACAGGCGCTGCATGCGCTGGCGGCCTTCATGGCCGAGCGGCTGCAGGACTTCGGCCGCTTCCAGGATGCGATGTGGCAGGACGAGCCCTACCTGTACCACGGCCTGATCTCGTCCTCGCTCAACCTCAAGCTGCTCGATCCGCGCGAGGTGATCGCTGCCGCGGTGGCCGAGCACGAGGCCGGCCGCGCGCCCATCGAGGCCGTCGAGGGCTTCGTGCGACAGATCCTGGGCTGGCGCGAGTTCATGCGCGGCGTCTACTGGTGGCGCATGCCCAAGCTCCTGCAGGCCAACGCGCTGCGGCACGAGGCACCGCTGCCGGGCTGGTACTGGAGCGGCGAGGTGCACATGAACTGCATGCGCCAGGCCATCGGCCAGACCCTGCGCACCGGCTATGCGCACCACATCCAGCGGCTGATGGTCACGGGCAACTTCGCGCTCACCTTCGGCGTGGCGCCGGCGCAGGTGCACGCGTGGTACCTCGCGGTGTATGTCGATGCGGTGGAGTGGGTGGAGGCGCCCAACACGCTGGGCATGTCGCTCTATGCCGACGGGGCCCGCTTCGTCACCAAGCCCTATGCGGCCGGCGGTGCCTACATCCGGCGGATGAGCAACTACTGCGACGGCTGCCGGTACCGCCCGGGCGAACGCAGTGGCGAGGCGGCCTGCCCGATGACGGTGATGTACTGGGACTTCGTCGCGCGGCATGCGCGCATGCTCGAGGGCAATCCGCGCACGGTGATGATGGTGAAGAACCTGCAGCGCTTCGGTGCCGATGAGGTGGCCGCGCTGCGCCGCACGGCACAGCGCATGCGGGACGACCCGCAGGCGCTGTGAAACGACGGCTTCGGCTTACTTGATCAGGCCTTCGGCCTTCATCGCCGCCTGCACCGCCGGGCGCTGGCCGATGCGTTCGTGCCAGGCCAGCACGTTCGGGAAGGACGACAGGTCGACGCCGGTGGGCTTCGCCCAGTTGGTGACGGTGAACAGGTAGCCGTCGGCGACCGTGAAGTGCTCGCCCATCAGGAACTCGCGGCCCTCGAGCTGCTTGTCGAGCCACTGGTAGCGCGACTTGAGCTTGTCCTTCGAGATCGTCTTGGCTTCCTCGGGCATCGCCGGGTTGAACAGCGGGCTGAAGCTCTTGTGGATCTCGGTGCCGATGAAGGTCAGCCACTCCTGCAGGCGGTAGCGTTGCAGCGTGCCGGCGGCGGGCGCGAGGTTCTTGGTGGGGGCCAGGTCGGCGATGTACTGCACGATGGCCGGGCCTTCGCGCAGCGTGGTGCCGTCGTCCAGCTCGAGCAGCGGCACGTAGCCCAGCGGGTTGATGCCGTAGTAGTCGGTGCCGTCCTGGAGCTTGTGGCTCTTGGTGCTGGCCATCACGGGCTCGAAGGCCAGCCCGGCTTCCTGCAGCGCGATGTGGGGCGAAAGGGAACAGGCCCCAGGGGAGTAGTACAGCTTCATGGCGAGAGAGCTCCTTGTTCGTTGGATGCCGTCGATGGGCGATGCGGGGATGCGAAGCCGGCCGGAACCGGCGTCCGCAGCGAATGTAGCCGTTCGCGCCGGCCCGTGCGCCGCGCCCGACAGCGCCGAGGACGCTGGCCTCAGGGCCGCGCGAGCTTGTCCTACGGAGCCATGCGAGCCGCGCCGTCCGGGGGCGCGGGGCCGCGTTTCTAAGCTCCGTGTCCTGGCAGCGAGGACGCACTCTGCATATCCCGCAGCCCATTTCAAGGAGCTTCCACATGTTGAAGTACGCCATCATCTTCGCCCTGATCTCGCTGGTCGCCGGTGCGCTCGGCTTCGGCGGCGTCGCCGCGGGTGCTGCCGGCATCGCCAAGGTGCTGTTCGGCCTGTTCCTGCTGCTGGCCGTGGTCTTCCTGGTGCTGGCCGCACTGGGCATCGGCGCCGCGCGCAAGGCGCTGGACTGACCGTGCCTGCGACCGACACCGCTGCGCATCGCAGCCTGCGCTGGCCGCGCCGACGTTCGCTCGGCCAGTTGCTGCAGTCACCCGCGCACCAGGTGGTGCGGGTGCTGCACGTGACCCAGGCCAACTGGCAGCTGCCCGAGCGTCGCCGCACGCGTCGCGGGCCCATGCCCCTGCCGGCCTTCGCCTGAGGGCGACCCGGCGACAACGTCTTCTCCTTTTTCTTTCCTCATCAATGTCTGACAGGGAGGCTGCGCAGCCCACGGCGCGCAGGCAGTCATGCATGAATCGCACATCGATGCCGTCCTCGAATACAAGGTCACGGCGCCGGCGCACCTGCTGCTGAACATCGAGGCGGCGCACTGCGCGTCGCAGTCGATCGTCACCGAGTCGCTGGAGGTCGATCCTCCGGTGCCGCTTCATCACTACAGCGACGACAACAGCGGCAACCGCTTCGTGCGCTTCGATGCGGTGCCGGGGCCGCTCAGCATCCGCTACCGCGCCAGCGTGCAGCGTGCACCCGTGAGCCTGCCGGCCGAGTTGGCCGAGGCGCCGGTCAACCAGGTGCCCGATGCGCTCATGCACTACCTCATGCCCACACGCTACTGCGAGTCGGACGTGATGGCGCGCGCGGCGCAGCAGCTCTTCGGCGACCTGCCGCCGGGCATCGGCCGCGTGCAGGCGATCGTCGACTGGATCCACGACAGCCTGTGCTACCAGCCGGGCAGCAGCGACTCGACCACCACCGCGCAGGAGGTGTTCGTGGCGCGTGCCGGCGTGTGCCGCGACTTCGCGCACCTGGGCATCACCTTCTGCCGCGCACTGAACATTCCGGCGCGGCTGGTCGTGGGCTACGTGTGGTTCGACGAGCCGCCGCAGGATTTCCACGCCGTCTTCGAGGCCTGGATCGGCGGGCGCTGGGTGCTCTTCGACGCCACCCGCATGGCGCCGGTGGACCGCCTGGTGCGGGTGGGCACCGGCCGCGATGCCAAGGACGTCGCGTTCTGCACGATCTTCGGACCGGTGACGATGACCAAGAAGGAGATCGTGGTGCGCGAGAAGCAGAACGCGGCGATCCCGCCGCCGCGCCCGCCGGAGCCCAGCGGCATCATCGTGGGCATCGAGAAGCCCGTGCCCGTGGCTGCCGGCACGTCGCCGGTGTGCGAGCCCCCGCCGGTGCAGACGGTGCCGCTGAGCGACTGAGCGCCACCACCCGCCGTCTGCTACGAAATTGATAGCTGCAGACGCAGTGCCGGCGGGCGCTGCAGCCCGATTTCTTCCTCGAGTTCGGGATGCCCATATTTTGAGCAGGTGAGGGCAGGGGCGAATAAAATCGACGCCCTTTCCTCCTCCTGAACGACGCAGTGACGGCCGGCCACCCGCACGGGGCCGCCGCCGATCGGCCGCTGCGCGACCCTGACCATGCTGTACCCGGAAGAATTCGACGTCATCGTCGTCGGCGGTGGCCATGCCGGCACCGAGGCCGCGCTTGCCTCGGCGCGCATGGGCGCGAAGACGCTGCTGCTGACCCACAACATCGAGACGCTGGGCCAGATGAGCTGCAACCCGTCGATCGGCGGCATCGGCAAGGGGCACCTGGTCAAGGAGGTCGACGCGCTGGGCGGTGCGATGGCCATCGCGACCGACGAGGCGGGCATCCAGTTCCGCATCCTCAATTCGAGCAAGGGCCCGGCGGTGCGCGCCACGCGGGCGCAGGCCGACCGCGTCCTCTACAAGGCGGCCATCCGTCGCCGGCTGGAGAACCAGCCCAACCTGATGCTCTTCCAGCAGGCGGTGGACGACCTGATGGTGGAGGGCGATCGCGTGGTGGGCGCCGTGACGCAGGTGGGCGTCGCCTTCCGTGCCCGTGCCGTGGTGCTGACGGCCGGCACCTTCCTCGATGGCCGCATCCACGTGGGCCTGGACAACTACCAGGCGGGCCGGGCGGGCGACCCGCCGGCCGTGAGCCTGTCGGCCCGGCTCAAGGAGCTGAAGCTGCCGCAGGGACGGCTCAAGACCGGCACGCCGCCGCGACTGGACGGCCGGACCATCGACTTTTCGAAATGCACCGAGCAGCCCGGCGACGGCATGCCCGGCAGCGACCTCCCGGCGATGCCGGTGTTCAGCTTCATGGGCCGCGCGGACATGCACCCGCAGCAGATGCCCTGCTGGATCACGCATACCAACGCCCGCACCCACGAGATCATCCGCTCGGGCTTCGACCGCAGCCCGATGTTCACCGGCAAGATCGACGGGGTGGGACCGCGCTACTGCCCGAGCGTGGAAGACAAGATCAACCGCTTTGCCGACAAGGACAGCCACCAGATCTTCCTGGAGCCCGAGGGCCTGACGACGAACGAGTACTACCCGAACGGCATCTCGACCAGCCTGCCCTTCGACATCCAATACGCGCTGGTGCGCTCGATGCCGGGGCTGGAGAACGCACACATCCTGCGGCCGGGCTATGCCATCGAGTACGACTACTTCGACCCGCGGGGGCTCAAGAGCAGCTTCGAGACGCGGGCGATCCAGGGCCTGTTCTTCGCCGGCCAGATCAACGGCACCACCGGCTACGAAGAGGCGGCAGCCCAGGGCCTGTTTGCCGGCATCAATGCCGCGCTGCAATGCCGGGGCGAGGCCGCCTGGCTGCCGCGCCGCGACGAGGCTTACCTGGGCGTGCTGGTCGACGACCTCATCACCAAGGGCGTGACCGAGCCCTACCGCATGTTCACCAGCCGCGCCGAGTTCCGGCTGCAGCTGCGTGAAGACAACGCCGACATGCGCCTGACCGAAACCGGCCGACGGCTGGGGCTGGTGGACGACGCGCGCTGGGACGCCTTCAGCCGCAAGCGCGATGCTGTTTCACGTGAAACAGAGCGCTTGAAGTCGACGTGGGTCAATCCGCGCAATCTGCCGGCAAGCGAGTCGGAGCGTGTGCTGGGCAAGGCCATCGAGCACGAATACAACCTGGGCGACCTGTTGCGCCGGCCCGGAGTGAGCTACGCGGCGCTGCTCTCGCTGGACGGCGGCAGGTACGCGCCGGAACAGTCGCTCGCCGCCGACGAGGTGGAGCAGGTGGAAATCGCTGCCAAGTACAGCGGCTACATCGAACGCCAGCACGACGAGGTGCAGCGCGCTGCCACCTATGAGAACCTGCGCCTGCCGCCCGAACTGGACTACCTGCAGGTGCAGGCCCTCAGCATCGAAGCGCGCCAGAAGCTTGCCAAACACCGGCCGGAAACCCTGGGCCAGGCTTCGCGCATCTCGGGCATCACGCCAGCCGCCATCTCGCTGCTCATGATCCATTTGCGCAAGGGCGGCTACAAGGCCTTCCAGACGACGCCCGCCACCGAGTCGGCTGCCGCATGACGATCGGGCTGGAGGAGGGCGCCCGCGCGCTGGGCCTGGCGCCGAGCGCACGGCAGATCGAGCAACTCGAGGCCTACGGCGCGCTGATCCTGAAGTGGAACAAGGTCTACAACCTCACGGCGCTGCGCGATGAGGCGAGCGTGCGCACGCACCATCTGCTTGACAGCCTGGCGGCCGTTGCGCCGCTGAACCGCCAGCAGCCCGGGCCGGGGCGACTGTTGGACGTGGGCTCGGGCGGTGGGCTGCCGGGCGTGGTCATCGCCATCCTGCGGCCCGACCTCGAAGTGCGATGCCTGGACGCCGTGGCCAAGAAGACCGCCTTCGTGAACCAGGTGGCGGCTGAGCTTCAGCTTCCGCACCTGAAGGGCCTGCACGCGCGCGTCGAATCGCTGACTGGCGCCTACGAGGTGGTGAGCTCCAGGGCCTTCGCTTCGCTGGCGGATTTCTTCCAGGGCTCGCGCCAGTTGCTGGCAGAGCAGGGCGTCTGGCTGGCCATGAAAGGCAAGGTGCCTCAGGACGAACTGGCCGCCCTCCCCAAAAGCGTGGACGTGTTTCACGTGGAACAACTGCATGTGCCTGGGCTCGATGCCGAGCGCTGCATCGTGTGGGCGCGCAGAAGCGACGGATGAGCCGCTGCAGGGTGAGTTGGGCTGACTGGGTCACTCAGTACTGACTTAGACTCGTCGCCTTCCCTTTTCGGCCCAGCGCGGGCTTCTTCCATGTTCGGCATCGCGGACTACGGCGCCTTTGTCGCCGCCATCATCGTCTTCCTGCTCATTCCCGGGCCAGGCAACCTGGCGCTGATCACTTCGACCGGCAAGGGCGGTCTGCGCGGCGGGCTGGGTTCCACCCTCGGGGTGATCCTCGGCGACCAGGTGCTGATGTGGTCGGCGGTGGCCGGCGTGGCGGCCTTGCTGGCGGCGTACCCGACTGCTTTCCACCTGGTCCAGTGGCTGGGCGCCGCCTACCTGGCCTGGATGGGCTTCAAGATGCTGCGCGCCAAGCCGGGCGCCGGGCCGGTGCTGCAGATCCAGCCACGGCACTACCTGCGGCAATCGTTCCTGATCACCTTGCTGAACCCCAAGGCCATCGTGTTCTACATGGCCTTCTTCCCGCTCTTCATCGACCCGGCGCGGCACCAGGGCCTGCTGACCTTCGGGGTGATGGCCGCCACGGTGGCCGTCATCACGCTGGCCTACTGCCTCACCTCGATCACGCTGACCCACTTCTTCGCCGAGCGCATTCGCGCCAATCCCAAGGTCTCGGGCGCGCTGGAGAAGATCGCCGGCACGCTGCTCGTGGGCTTCGGCATCAAGCTCGCATTGAGCCAGTGACCCCATGGCCAAGATTTTCTGCATCGCCAATCAGAAGGGTGGGGTCGGCAAGACCACCACCACCGTGAACCTCGCCGCCGGGCTGGCCAGGGTCGGCCAGCGCGTGCTGATGATCGACCTCGACCCGCAGGGCAATGCCACGATGGGCTCGGGCGTCGACAAGCGCGAGGCCGAGCTCACGGTGTACGACGTGCTGCTCGAGTCCGCCTCGGTGGCCGAGGCGCGCATCCGCCCCGAAAAGCTGGTCGAAGCCGGCGCCGCCTACGATGTGCTGGCCGCCAACCGCGAGCTGGCGGGCGCCGAGGTGGAGATGGTCGCGCTCGACCGCCGCGAAAAGCGCCTGCGCACCGCGCTGGCCGGCGTGGGCGCCGAGTACGACTTCATCCTCATCGACTGCCCGCCCAGCCTGAGCCTGCTGACGCTCAACGGCCTGTGCGCGGCGCATGGCGTGATCGTGCCCATGCAGTGCGAGTACTTCGCGCTCGAGGGGCTCACGGACCTGGTCAACACCATCAAGCAGGTGCACGCCAACCTCAACAAGAACCTGCAGATCATCGGCCTGCTGCGCGTCATGTTCGACCCGCGCATCACGCTGCAGCAGCAGGTGAGCGAGCAGCTCAAGGCGCACTTCGGCGATAAGGTCTTCGACACCGTGATCCCGCGCAACGTGCGCCTGGCCGAGGCGCCCAGCTACGGCCTGCCGGGCGTGGTGTTCGACCCCTCGGCGCGCGGCAGCCAGGCCTTCGTCGCCTTTGCCGAGGAGCTCGTCAAGAAGATGCCGCCCGCCAGCGCCTTCGCGCAGCCGGCCCCGCCCGTGGTGGCGCCGCCCGCCGTGATGCCGGCCACAGCCCCCGCGGCATCCGGGGTTTCGGATGAAAACAGCCTGTAACGCCCGTAGCGCTTGCGCGAGCAGCTATCAAAAGAATAGCAAATGAGCGCGACCGCTGAGGTTCTTCTGCTGCCCGGCTGGCAGAACAGCGGCCCCGGCCACTGGCAGACCTGCTGGGAAGCCCTGCACGGCGACCGGCGGGTGCAGCAGCACGACTGGATGCGGCCGCTGCGCGGCGACTGGTCGGCGCAGCTCGAGGAAGCGGTGCTCGCGGCCGCGGGCCCGGTCGTCTTCGCGGCCCACAGCATGGGCTGCCTGCTGGTGGCCGCGTGGGCTGCACATTCACGCCACACCGACCGGGTCGCCGGCGCACTGCTGGTCGCGCCCGGCGACCTGGAGCGCGAGGACCTGCGCCAGCAGATCCCCGGCTGGGCGCCCATCGTGCGCCAGCGCCTGCCGTTTCCTTCGATCCTGGTCGGCTCGACCGACGATCCCTATTGCAGCGCCGAGCGTGCGCGCGGCCTGGCCAGCGACTGGGGCGCACGCTTCGTCGACCTCGGCGCCCGCGGCCACGTCAACGCCGACTCGGGCCTGGGCGACTGGCCCGAGGGCCGCGCGCTGCTGCTCGAATTGATGAACCCCGTCTCCACGAAGACCACCCACTGATGGCCACCAAGAAACCCAAGGGCCTCGGCCGCGGACTCGAAGCCCTGCTCGGCCCCGCGGCGGGCACGTCGCGCGACAGCGGCAACGACGACAACGAGGGCGCCGGCACGCCGGCCGCGCGCGACGGCAACCCGAGCACGCTGGCGCTCGACCAGATGGTCCCCGGCGTCTACCAGCCGCGCACCCGCATGGACGAGGGCGCGCTGTACGAACTGGCCGAGAGCATCAAGGCGCAGGGGATCATGCAACCGATCCTGGTGCGCCGGCTCGATGCCGACCAGGCGGCGGCCAAGAACGCGCCCTTCGAGATCATCGCCGGCGAGCGGCGCTTCCGTGCTGCGAAGCTGGCCGGCCTGGCGGAGGTGCCGGTGCTGGTGCGCGACGTGCCCAACGAGGCCGCCGCGGCGATGTCGCTGATCGAGAACATCCAGCGCGAAGACCTCAACCCGCTCGAAGAAGCGCAGGGCCTGCAGCGGCTGGTGAACGAGTTCGGTCTCACGCACGAGGCGGCGGCGCAGGCCGTGGGCCGCTCGCGCAGCGCGGCCAGCAACCTGCTGCGCCTGCTCAACCTGGCCGAACCGGTGCAGGGCCTGCTGATGGCCGGCGACGTCGACATGGGCCATGCCCGCGCACTGCTGGCGCTGGACCGCGCGACGCAGATCACCGCCGCCAACCAGATCGTGGCCAAGAAGCTGTCGGTGCGCGAGGCCGAGTCGCTGGTCAAGAAGCTGGCGGCCGAGTTCAACCTCACGGCGCCCGCGCGGCGCGGCGGTGCCGCCGAGAAATCGCGCGACCTGCAGCGCGTGGAAGAAGAACTGGCCGACCTGCTGACGGCCGAGGTCGAGGTGCGCATCAAGAAGCGCAGCAAGCGTGGGGGCAAGGTGGAGGAGAGCGGCGAGCTCGCCATCCACTTCGGCTCGCTGGAGTCGCTCAACGGCATCATCGACCGGCTGCGCGGCGGTTCGGCCTGAAGGCGGCGTACGACCGAACGGCGCAGTGGCGTCGAGGTCTCCCCCGCCTTTTGATGAATGGTCACGCAATCGTTTCGCGATATCCTTGCCGATTGTTGCAACTTGTCAGAGCCACCCCTATGACCTTCGCCAGAATTCCCCTCGCAGCCGCCTTGGTGGGCATGCTCGCACTCGCCGGTTGCCAGACGACGGACATGCAGATGGGCAGCCAGTCGGCCAAGACCGTGGCTACCGGCAGCGCCGCCGGCTCGGCTTCCGCCAACGCCAGCAGCGCGCTGGAACGCTGCGAATCGCCGCTGGGCACCGTCTCGCTGATCGAGAACCAGTCGGCCGGCTGGTACACCATCATCACCGGCGAGTACAAGCTGCCGCCCACCTCCACACTGCTGCGCCTGCTGATCCAGCAGTCCAACTGCTTCATCGTCGTCGAGCGCGGCGCGGCCGGCATGAACGCCATGAACCGCGAGCGGGCCATCATGCAGTCGGGCGAAATGCGCGCCGGCAGCAACTTCGGCAAGGGCCAGATGGTCGCATCCGACTACGGCATCTCGCCCGAGGTCATCATCAACAACAGCGACGCCGGCGGCATGGGCGCTGCGCTCGGCGGCATCATCAACCGCGGCCGCTACAGCAACGTGCTGGCCAATGTCGGCGGCAGTCTGCAGACCCGCGAAGCGAGCACCATGCTGACGCTGATCGACAACCGGTCGGGCGTGCAGATCGGCGTGTCGGAGGGCAGCGCCTCGAAGACCGATTTCGGCGGCTTCCTGGGCGTGGCTGGCGCCGATGCTGCGGGCCGCATCGGCGGCTACTCGCGCACGCCGCAGGGCAAGGTCATCGCCGCGGCCTTCATGGATTCGTACAACCAGCTCGTCGTCTCGCTGCGCAACTACAAGGCCCAGACCGTGCGCGGCCAGGGCCTGGGCGGCGGCGGCCGGCTGGGCGTGGATGGCGGTGCCGCACCGTCGCAGACCTACGTGCCGAGCGAACAGCCCACGCGTCGTCGTCGCTGAGCCGGCACGCCCGCAAAGAAAAAGCCCGGCTCGCCGGGCTTTTTTCATGGGCCGAATCGCGCCGGAACGCCCGGCGGGCGGGCGCCAGCAGCTATCGAATCGATAGCATCAGAGCGCGAAGATCTTGCCCGGGTTCATGATGTTCTTCGGGTCGAGCGCACGCTTGATGGTGCGCATCATGTCGATCGCCCCCGCGCCGGCCTCGTCGACCAGGAAGCCCATCTTGTGCAGCCCCACGCCGTGCTCGCCGGTGCAGGTGCCCTCGAGCGCGATGGCGCGCGCCACCAGCGCGTGGTTGAGCTGCTCGGCCTTGGCGCGTTCCTGCGCGTCGTCGGGATTGATGAGGTAGCCGAAGTGGAAGTTGCCGTCGCCCACGTGGCCGACCAGGAAGTAGGGGATGCCGCTGGCGTCGACCTCGGCCACCGATTCGAGCAGGCAGTCGGCCAGACGGGAGATCGGCACGCAGGTGTCGGTGCTGATCGCGCGGCAACCCGGGCGCGAGGCGATCGCCGCGAAGTAGCTGTTGTGCCGCGCGGTCCACAGGCGGGTGCGCTCCTCCGGCGTGCTGGCCCACTCGAAGGCATTGCCGCCATGGCCGCTGGCCAGTTCCTGCACCACCTCGGCCTGCTCCTTCACACCGGCCGGCGAGCCGTGGAACTCCATCAGCAGCATGGGTTCTTCGCGCAGGGTGAGCTTGCTGTAGGCGTTGACCATGCGCACGGTGTTCACGTCGATCAGCTCGACGCGCGCGATCGGCACGCCCAGCTGGATGATCTCGATGGTGGTGCGCACGGCCGCCTCGATGCTCGGGAAGGAGCAGATCGCGGCCGACACCGCCTCCGGCAGCGGGAAGATGCGCAGCGTGATCTCGGTGACCACGCCCAGCGTGCCTTCGCTGCCGACGAAGAGGCGTGTCAGGTCGTAGCCGGCAGAGGACTTCTTGGCGCGCGTGCCGGTGCGGATCACCTCGCCACTGGCCGTGACCACCTCGAGCGCCAGCACGTTCTCGCGCATGGTGCCGTAGCGCACCGCGTTCGTGCCGCTGGCACGGGTGGCCGTCATGCCGCCGATCGACGCGTCGGCGCCGGGGTCGATGGGGAAGAACAGCCCCGTGCTCTTGATCTCCTCGTTGAGCTGCTTGCGCGTCACGCCCGGCTGCACCGTCACCGTGAGGTCGTCGGCGTTGACCGAAAGCACCTTGTTCATGCGCGACACGTCGATGCTGATGCCGCCCTGCACCGCGAGCAGGTGGCCTTCGAGCGAGGAGCCCACGCCGAAGGGGATCACCGGCACGTCGTACCGGCTGGCGAGCTCGACGGCATCGGCCACGTCCTGCGTGCTCTCGGCGAAGACCACGGCCGCGGGCGGCGGCACCTCGGTGAAGGCGGATTCGTCGCGCCCGTGCTGCGTGCGCACCGCCATCGCCGTGGAGCACTGCGCGCCGAAGCGCTGCTGCAGGGCCTGGATCAACGCGTCGGGCACGTCGCGCACGGCGATCTCGGGCGTCACATGGGCGAGGGAAGCGGGGGCGTTCATGGGCGGTCTCCGGCGCCGCGCGGGCGCAGCCGAGGTCGTGAGGGAAGGGTCTACCATTCTGCAACGGATGGGCCCCCCGCGGCGCCCGGACGATCCATCACCACAAGGCAGCACCCTCCATGGGCAACCGACTCTCACAGATCGCCACCCGCACCGGCGACGACGGCACCACCGGCCTGGGCGACAACACCCGCGTGCCCAAGAGCCACCTGCGGGTGCACGCCATGGGCGACGTGGACGAACTCAACTCGCACATCGGCCTGCTGCTGTGCGAGCCGCTGCCCGAGGCGGTGCGCGAACTGCTCGTCGACGTGCAGCACCAGCTCTTCAACCTGGGCGGCGAACTGTCGATGCCTGGCTACACGCTGCTGAAGCCCGAAGCCCTGCTGCAGCTCGACCAGGCCCTGGCCGACCACAACGCCACGCTGCCGCGCCTGGCGGAATTCATCTTGCCGGCCGGCACGCGCGCGGCCTCGCAGGCCCACGTGTGCCGCACCGTGGCGCGCCGGGCCGAACGCGCCGTGGTCGCGCTGGGCGCGCAGGAGCCGCTCAACGACGGCCTGCGCCAATACCTCAACCGCCTGAGCGACCTGCTCTTCGTGCTGGCCCGCGTGTTCAACCGCATGGACGGCGGCGACGACGTCTACTGGAAGAGCGAACGCATGGCGCGCGCTGCTGCTTCGGCCGCGGACGACTGATCGCCCGATGCGCCTGCGCCACATCGAGGTCTTTAATGCCGTCATGCTCACCGGCAGCGTGAGCGCTGCGGCGCGGCTCATCAACGTCACGCAGCCGGCCGTCAGCCGCACCCTGCAGCATGCCGAACTGCAGCTGGGCTTCGCGCTGTTCCGCCGCGCCAAGGGCCGGCTGACGCCCACCGCCGAGGCCCAGGCCCTGTACCCGCACATCGAGCGCCTCTTCGCGCAGCTCGACGAGGTGCAGCGCCTGGCGGCCAACCTGCGGCAGGCCGACGACGCGACGCAGGAGCTGCGCATCCTCGCCGTGATGGCGCTCACGCACGAGGTGCTGCCGCGCGCGCTGGTGGCCTTCCGCCGCAAGCACCCCAAGGTCGCCATCCACGTCGAGGCGCTGCACACGCCGCAGATCGTGTCGGCGCTGCTGCTGCGCGAGGCCGACATCGGCTTCGCCTTCAGTCCCGTCGTGCCGCCCGGCCTCACGCACGAGACCCTGGCCGACAGCCGCATGGTCTGCGTCGCTCCCAAGGGCCTGCTGCCGCCTGCCGTCGTGCGCACGGGTGCCGTCGACCTCGCCGCGCTGGGCGACGTCCCGGTCATCGCCCTCGATGCCCGCGACCCGGTGGGCCTGAGCCTGAGCCAGGCCTGCCGGGACGCCGGCGTGGGCCTGCAGGCCGTGGTCACCGTGCAGACGTATCACGCCGCGCTCGCCATGGCGCAGCACGGGCTGGGCATCGCGCTCATCGACGGCTGCACGGCCCTGTCGGCCGATGCAATGAAGGTCGACGTGCTGGCGCTGCAGCCCGAGCTGCCCGTGCCGGTGCGCGCGCTGCGCCCGGCCGAGGGGCGCGAGTCGGTGGCGGTGCGCAGCATGCTTCGGTGCGTGCAGCAGGTGCTGGCAACTCCGGCCGCGTGATCAGGAGCGCTTGAGCAGCGGGCAGCGCGATTCCGACAGCGGCTGGAACGCCTGCTCGCCGGGGACCACCGCCTTCACGTTGAAGTAGTCCCACGGCTCTTTCGATTCGGACGGCTTCTTCACTTCCATGAGGTACATGTCGTGCACGAAGCGGCCGTCGTCGCGCAGCCGGCCGTTGCTGGCGAAGACGTCGTTCACGGTGGTTTTCTTCAGCTGCGCCAGCACATCGTCGGCCTTGTCGCTGCCCGCCGCGTGCACGGCTTTCAGGTAGTTCATCACGGCCGAGTAGGTGCCGGCGTGGATCAGATTCGGCATCCGCTTGTGCTTGTCGTAGAAGCGGCGGCTCCATTCGCGTGTCTGCGCATTGAGGTTCCAGTAGAAGCCCTCGGTGACGATCATCCCCTGCGCCGCCGCCAGCCCGATGGCATGCACGTCGGTGAGCGAGCCGGACAGCGGCACGATGGTCTGCTTGGGCGCCAGGCCGAACTCGCGCGCGGCCTTCACCGCGTTGATCAGGTCGCCGCCCGCATTGGCGATCGCCACGGCCTTTGCCTTCGAGGCCTGCGCCTGCAGCATGAAGGAGGAGAAGTCGGGCGCGCTCAGAGGGTGCTTCACGGCGCCGATCACCTTCCCGCCTGCGGCCTGGATCGCGGCCGCGGCTTCCTGCTCGATCGACTGCCCCAGCGCGTAGTCCACCGTCACGAAGTACCAGCTGTCGATGCCGCCCTTCGTCAGCGCCCGGGCCTGCGGGCGCGACACCGAGTAGGTGTCCCAGGTGTAGCTGATGGTGTAGGGTGAGCACTCCTCGTTGGTCAGGCGCATGGAGCCCGGCCCGGTGGCGATCAGCAGCTTCTTCTTGTCGCGCGTGACGTTCGACACCGCGAGCGCCACCGCCGAGTTGATGGCGTCGACGATGACGTCCACCTGCTGCGTGTCGTACCACTCGCGTGCCTTGCTGGCACCGATGTCGGCCTTGTTCTGGTGGTCCGCGCTGATGAGCCCGATCTTGAACGCCGGCTTGGCGGTGGCTTTGTAGTCGTCGATCGCCATCTGCGCGGCCAGCACCGAGCCCTTGCCGCCGAGCTCCGAGAAGATGCTGTTCATGTCGGTGAGCACGCCCACCTTGACGGTGGCGTCGGACAGCACGGGCGCCGAGCCGGCCGCAGTGGCGGCGATGCTGGCCAGGGCGAGCGCGCAAGCGGTGGCGCGGCGGGTGATGGGATGCATGGTTGTCTCCTGTTCTCGATGGGTGCAAAGGCAAGCCGCTCGGCGGCGCTCAGGCGGCGAGGGCGGTGCGGACGCCACTCGGAAGCCAGCCGCGTGACCAGCGCGCGGCGTCCTCGAGCGTGTCCTGCGCCTCGGGCAGGAAAGGGAACAGCGTGAAGACATGCACCGAGTCCGGCACCACGCGCAGGGTGACGTCCACGCCTGCCGCCCGCGCCTTGTCGGCGAAGCGGGTGCCGTCGCTCTGCAGCACCTCGCCATCGACCACGGCGATGTACAGCGGTGGCAATCCGGCCGGGTCTCCGAAGAGGGGCGACACCATCGGATCGGTAGGCTCATGGCCCTGGAAGTACGAGGCGGCGAGCTGCGTGAGCGAGTCGCGATGCGCAGCCGGGTCGTCGCCCGAATGCAGCTTCACGGTGGGCCCGCCGAGCGTGAGGTCCGTGAACGGGCAGATGGCGAACACGCCGCCGGGCAGCGGCAATCCCGCACGCTGCAGGGCCATCGCCAGCGCCAGGGCCAGGCCGGCACCGGAGGACTCGCCGCTGAGCACGATGCGCTGCGGCGCGACGCCGGTGGCCAGCAGGCCGCGGTAGGCATCGAAGGCATCGTCGATCGCGGCGGGGTAAGGGTGCTCGGGCGCGAGCCGATAGTCGACGGTGTAGCAAGGCGCGCCGAAGGCCCGGCTGAGCCGGCCGGCGTACTCCGCCGAACTGGACGCCGAGCCCATCACATAGGCGCCGCCATGGAAATGCAGCACCGCCGCATCCTCGTCGCCGGTACCGACGCGCAATGCACGCACGCCGTTGAGCTCGGCCGCCACGACGCTCAGGCCGGACGGGGCAGGGAAGTTCGTGGACAGGAAGCGCTCGTAAGCCGCACGCTGGCCCAGATGGCCGCGTGCGATGTCTTCCGAGCCGATGGCCCCTTTCCAGAGGTCGAAGGCGCGCTGGCTCTCCGCCCGCGCCATGCGCTTGCCCTCCTTGGCCGCGCTCAGCCCGACCACCTCGCCAGGCGGCAGCTTGGCGGCGGCGAGGATGTCGTGTCCCCAGGCGAAGGCCCACGAGGTTTCGGCCAGCGGATCGATGCGTGCGAGTCCGCGCCAGCGGCCGTTTCGCCAGCGCACCGAATCCTCATCGGGTTCATGCGCCATCTTCACGGCGAAGCGTGCGCCGGCCTGGATGCGCGTGGTGCGCGGCTGGCGGCGGCGCTCGTACTCCAGCAGGGCCGCCTCGACGCCTTGGGCGCCGTGGTTCTTCAGGCAAACCGCCAGCACCCACGCGTCTTCGATGGACTGGCAGGCGCCCTGCGCGAGGTACGGCACCATGGCGTGTGCTGCGTCACCCAGCAGCGTGATGCGGCCGGTGCTCCAGTTGGGGATCGGGTCACGGTAGTACATGCCCGTGATGAAGCTGGATTCGACGGCGCCGAGCATGGCCTGGATCGTGGGCTCCGCACCCTGGAAGGAGTCGAGCAGTTCGCCGATGTCGCCGCTCTCGGTCCAGGACTCGCGCCGCACCTCGGTGGCCGGCACGGCCGCAAGGATGCTGTACAGGTCGGGCCGGACCCAGTACGAGATGACGTTGCGCCCGGTGCCGAACCAGTTGTTGCCGGCCACGGGCAGCGGCAGGCCTTCCAGCTTGGCCTTGGGAATGAGCGCCCGCCACATCAGGATGTTGGCGAACTGCTTTTCCTCCGGCCCGCGCAGGGCGGTGCGCACCGCCGAATGGATGCCGTCGGCGCCGATGACCGCATCCGCCTCGATCACCTCGCCTGTGTTCAGCGTCACGCGCGCCTGGCGGGCGTCCTGGGCGATCGTGGCGCACTCGGCGCCCAGCCGCACGGTGCCGGCGGGCAGTGCGGCATGCAGCAGATCGACGAGGTCGGCGCGGTGCACGTTGTACATGAGCGCGCCGTAGCGGCCCGCCGCTTCCTGGCCGAGCGGCGCGAGGTACAGGAGCCGGCCGGTCGCCAGGTCGCGGTAGTCGTAGCGTTCGGGCACGGTGGCAACGGCCGCCAGGGCAGGCTCCAGCCCCAACTCGCGCAGCACCAGCGTGCCGTTGGCGGCGATCTGGATGCCCGCGCCGATCTCGCTCAGTTGGGCGGCGCGCTCCAGCACAATCGCCTCGATCCCGTGATGGCGCAGGGTGAGGGCGGCGGTGAGGCCACCGATGCCGCCGCCAACGATCACAATTCTCATGCTAATTTCTCCGTCTCGATTAATTAAGCGATTTAGAACAACTAAGTTAGCAAGGTGATCTTGTGACCCCATCAGGTAAAACCCTTCGCGTGGACGGCCAGGAGACGCGTGAGCGACTCAAGGAAGTCGCGCAGCGGCTGTTCGCGGAGCGGGGGCTGGATGGCGTCGGCGTCCAGGACATCGTGTCGGCGGCCGGACAGCGCAACAACGCATCGTTGCGCTACTACTTCGGCAGCAAGCAGGCGCTGGCGGCAGAGTTGCTCGTCGACGGTGCGCGGCTCATCGACGAGCACCGCCAGTCCATGCTCGACCGGCTGGAGGCCGAGGGGCGGGTGACGGTACGGTCGATGATCGAGGCGCTGACGCTGCCCTTGCTGGCGCTGTCGGAGCGCACCGGCCAGGCCACCTACATCCGCATGGTCGCCAACCTTCAGCTCAACCAGCGCGCCTTCGTGCGAGAAGCGCTGGAAGACCGCTGGAACACCGGCTACAAGCGCTGTTTCGCGCACCTGGCCGAGTTGCTGCCGCAGGTGCCGCGGCCCCTGCTGGAGCAGCGCTTCTCGCTGGCTGGCGGCATCTACGGCAATGCGGTCTGGGCCGCCTGGGAGGCGGCGCAGGATGCAGCGTCGAAGGACGGCTTCAAGAGTCGCCTGTGGTCGACCCCCTACGCCGTCGACAACGTGCTCGACACCCTGCAGAGCGTGCTCGAGTCACCGCCTTCCGCCGACACGCTCTCCCGCCTGAACGCCGGCGGCGCCTGAGGCGCGGTGATGCTCAGGCGCCCGGCGGCAACCGGTCTGCCAGCTCCCGCGCCGTCCCGAACGCCAGCGTGAACCCCAACGCTCCGTGGCCCGTGTTGAACAGCAGGTTGCGCGGCGCGCCGGGCAGGGCGCCGACAAGCGGCGTGCCCCTGGGCGTGGCGGGGCGCATGCCGGTCCAGGGCTCGGGCACGTCGAAGTCGCGCGCGGCACGCGGGAAGACGGCCTTCGTCGCGGCAACCAGCGTGTCGATGCGGTCCCTGGGGATGCGTGCATCTTCACCCACCAGCTCGGCCATGCCGGCCACGCGCAGCCGGTCACCCAGGCGCGCGAACACGGTCTTGCGGGCGCTGTCGGTCACGCTCACGCGCGGTGCCGCGCCGGGCGCGGGGTCGACCGCCACGGTGATGCTGTAGCCCTTGAGCGGATAGACCGGCACATGCGCGCCGAGCTGGCGGCCGAAGCGGGCCGAGGCGGTGCCCAGCGCCATGACGAACGCATCGGCCGCGATGGGGCCGGCCTCGGTCTGCACTGCCGCGACGTCGCGTCCCCGGTGGTCGAAGCCCTGCACCGCATGGCCGAGCACGAAGCGCACGCCGCGCGCCGACAGGGCGGCTGCCAGCGCCTGGCAGACCTTGAGGCAGTCGGCCGCGCATTCGCTCGGCGTGTGCACGCCGCCGGCGATCTGGCGGTGGTAACCGGCGAGGGCGGGCTCCAGCGCGGCGCATTCCTCGGGCGTGACGATCGTCTGTGGCGCAGCGCCGAGCGTGCGCTGGAGCTCGACCTGGCGGCGCGCCGCCTCCAAGCCGGCGGGGCTGCGGTAGAGCACCAGCTTGCCCGTGGCCGAGAAGTCGCAGTCGGGCCTGAGTTCGGCGCGCATCGCCTCGAAGCCGTCGCGGCTGCGTGCGGCGAGCGCGAGCAGGCGCTTCGTGGTCGCGGCGGCCGTGCCCGCGTTGCAGGCGGCCAGGAACTCGACACCCCAGCGCCACTGGTGCGGGTCGAGTTGCGGCCGCAGCTTCAGCGGCGAGTCGGCCGCCAGCAGCAACTGCGGCAACTGCGCCCAGATCGACGCATCGGCCAGCGGCGCGACGTACGAATAGCTCAGCTGCGCGCCGTTGCCGCCACTGGTGCCGCTGCCGGGCAGGGCGCGGTCGACCACCGTGACGGTGTGGCCCTGGCGGTGCAGTTCCCAGGCGGTGGCCAGGCCCACGATGCCGGCGCCGAGCACGCAGATGTGCATGTTGAAAAAGCGGGGAGGAGGAGAAGGAGAAGAAGGGCGGTTGCGAGCTTGCACCCTGAGTGCCTGCCCACTCTACGGCCCACGATGCGTTCTGGAAAATGCCGATAGCACCCCCACCCATGCCGCGAGGTAATGGGCCCCCCGTCGGCGCCTGCCGCCGAGCCGACCGTCCATAAGCTTTGGGCATGGCCGCCGGGCAAAAAGGAATGCTGCCGCCGAGCGCGGCGCTGCCACACTGGCCGGCGCCTTGCTAGACAGGCTCTCTTCCACTCGCTCCATTCCCAGAAAGGTGCCCATGAAGCTCTCCGTTCTTTCTTCCGCCGTGCTGCTGGCGGCGCTGACCGCCACCGGGGCCCAGGCCGCCGACACGCTGGCCAAGGTGGCCGAGGCGAACAAGATCACGCTGGCGTACCGCGAATCCTCGGTGCCCTTCAGCTACCTCGAGGCACCGGGCAAGCCGATCGGCTTCGCGGTCGACATCGCCAACGCCGTGGTCGCCGCCGTGAAGAAGCAGACCGGCAAGCCGAACCTCGAAGTGGGCTGGATGGCCGTCACTTCGCAGAACCGCATCCCGCTGCTGTCCAACGGCACGATCGACCTGGAGTGCGGCTCGACCACCAACAACACCGCCCGCGGCAAGGAAGTCGACTTCGCCATCAACCACTTCTACACCGGCACGCGCCTGCTGGTGAAGAAGAGCTCGGGCATCAAGAACTGGGCCGACCTCAAGGGCAAGAAGGTGGCCATCACCACCGGCACCACCAACATGCTGGTCGTGCGCAAGTACAACGAAGAGAAGAAGCTCGACCTCGACGTCGTCGGCACCAAGGACCATGCCGACGCGCTGCTGCTGGTCGAGACCGACCGCGCCTCGGCCTTCCCGATGGACGACATCCTGCTCTTCGGCCTCAAGGCCAACGCGAAGGACCCCGCTGCGCTCGACGTGGTCGGCGACGCGCTGCAGGTCGAGCCCTACGCCTGCATGCTGCGCAAGGACGACCCCAAGTTCAAGGCGCTGGTCGACGGCGTGATCACCGGCATGATGAAATCCGGCGAGTTCGAGAAGCTCTACAACAAGTGGTTCATGGGCCCGATCCCGCCCAAGAACCAGGCCATCGGCCTGCCGATGAACCAGGAGCTCAAGGACAACATCCAGACGCCGAGCGACAAGCCGGCCGTGTGACCCGGTGGTGCCCTGCGGGTGCCGCCACCCGCAGGAGACCTTCACCGATGACCTTCCGACTTTTTTCGCTGCGCGTCCTGAACGTCGGCGTCGCCTCGATGGCGCTCGCAACGGCCGGCCTGGCGCAGGCGCAGTCGAGCAACGCCAACAACCCCCCGCCCACGCGGCCGGCGAGCACGCTCAAGAAGCCGCACAACAAGGCGACCTCGGGCATGCAGCGCGGCACCGACGCCGCCGGCCGCGGCATCGAGCGTGCGGACGATGCGGCCCGGCGCGGCATCCAGCGCGGATCCGAAGCGGCGAGCCGGCCGGTGCGCAACGTGGGCGAAGCCTTCGGGCGCAAGCTCGCGCCAGGGTCCAGCGGGCGGGCGGCGCCGCCACCCGTCGGCCCGCAGGGCAATGCGCCCTGAGCTTCCAGAAGTTCAAGCAAAAAATGCCTGCAGCGCCCGTGGAACGGGCGCGTGCAGCTATCGAAATCGTAGCAACCGAGGTGCCGAGCGCACCCTGACGCCATGACCCGACGCCTCATCAGTTCCGGTTCCACCTTCGAGGACGAGATCGGCTACTCCCGTGCCGTGGTCGACGGCGACTGGGTCTTCGTCTCCGGCACCACCGGCTTCGACTACGCGACGATGACCATCGCCGACGATGTCGTGGCGCAGGCCGAGCAGTGCCTGAAGAACATCGATGCGGCGCTGCGCGAGGCGGGCGCCTCGATGGCCGACGTGGTGCGAGTGACCTACGTGCTGCCCGATGCGGCGGACTTCCCTGCCTGCTGGCCCGTGCTGCGACGCTGGTTCGGCGAGGTGCGGCCGGCGGCGATGATGATCTCGGCCGGTCTGGCTGATCCGCGCATGCGCATCGAAATCGAGGCCACGGCTCGGCGCCGGCCGTCCTCCTGAGCGCCGCGCGGCGGCCCGTGAGTGACATTTGTTCACCAACGTGGCGTAGTGATTGCCAACTATTTCACGGTTCTGGGCCTTCCGCCGTGCCACAGTGGGGGCGTCACGCATCGACGCATCAAGGGGAAGCGCCGCCAAACCATCACGATTCCGGCGCAAGGTCTCTTCGCGAACCACCAGGTTCTTGGGCCCGCAGCACGCGGGCCTTTTTATGCGCCCTTCCGACGCGCTGATGGTGGGCAGGGTGCTCCCGGAACGCCCTGGTGTCCTGACAGCCGCTTACATCCTTCATCCCCGCCTCATCCGGGCTGGGCGGGTGCGACACATCGAGCCTTCAGCATGGAGGCCATGGTTTCACACACACAAGGAGTCGCCATGACGCACAGCCCCACCACCCCGTCCACCCGCACCCGCCGCGGCGTGCGCGTCCTCGCGGCCACGCTGGCCCTCACCCTGGCCGGCGGGGCCATGGCCCAGGGTTTCCCGGGCCGCGGCGACGGTCCCGGCCCACGCTGGGACCAGGGCCAGCGCTACGAGCGCGACCATGACCGGCGCGACCGTGCCGACCGCTGGGAGCGCCAGGAGCGTTATGAGCGCTGGGACCGCGACGACCGGCGCGACTGGCGCCCGGGCCTGCCGCGCCCGCATGCGCAATGGCATCGCGGCGGCTACGTGCCCGCCAGCTACCGCGCGCCGCAGTACGTCGTCACCGACTGGCGCGCGCGCCAGCTGCAGGCGCCGCCCTCGGGCTACCAGTGGATGCAGATCAACGGCGACTTCGTGCTGGGTGCGATCGCCGGCGGCCTGATCGCCGCCATCGTGGCCGGCCAGTGAGCCAGCAGGCGGCTCAGCGCCGCCGGCTGCCGGGCGCGGCCTGCGGGCCGCGTCCCTTCCAGAAGCCGAACTCGTCCTCGTGGCAGTCGATGTCGAGCTCCTGCACCCGCGCGAGCATGCGCTCCTGCGCGTCGGCCACGGCGGTGTTGTAGACGCTGGGCCCGATCTCCTGCAGGAAGAAGTTCAGCAGCGCGCCGGCCTGGATGTTGCCGATGCGCTGCTGCAGCTCTTCGTCGAAGTAGCGCTCGATGGACTGGACGGCCGCAGTGCGGGCCTCCTTGGGCAGTTCGATGGGCATGCGGTCTCCGTGCGGCAGGCGGGAAGTGCGCCATCGTAGACCGCGCCGCCGAGGCGACAGCCGGCGGCGCATCGCCCGCACTATCCTGCACGGCCCACCTCCGCCAAACGCCCACGCCGCCTGCCATGGACATCGAGAAGGACGCCCACCCCCTGTTGCACGCCATCGGCTTCGACCGCCTGCTGCACAGCGACCCCGCCGGCATCGCCCGCGTCCGCTTCGCCCCGCGGCCCGAGTTCGCCCACACCAACGGCACCATCGTGCAGGGCGGCTTCATCACGGCCTGGCTCGACAACGCCATGGCCTTCGCCGTCGCGGCGCGCGAGCCGGGCACTGGGCTGGCTACGCTGGAACTGAAGGTGAGCTTTCTCGACCGCGTGGGCGTGGCGCCCGTCGAGGGCGAGGCGCGCGTGCTGCGCTGGGGCGGCAGCGTCGTGTTCCTCGAGGCGGACCTGCTCGCCGCCGACGGCCGCACGCTGGCGCGGGCATCGTCCACCGGCAAGCTGCTGCGGCCGCGCTGAGGCCGCCCGGGCCCCGGCGCCGCCGACCTGCCTACTTCTTGCCGGGGCCGCCCTGCTGCAGCAGCTGGGTCACCTGCTCCACGTTGTCGCTCACGCGCTTGCGCACGATCTCGAAGGCCTCGGCCTGCGACCTGGCGGCCACGTCGGCCAGCTCGCGGATGTCGTTGAGGGCCTGCTGAAAGGCGGCCTTGCCCATCTCGTCGAGCTTGGCGAGGTTGGCACTCATGTCCTGCCCCTGCATGCCCTGCATGGCGCCCTGCCACTCGGTGATCGAGTTGCGCAGCATCTCCGTCTGGCGCTGCACCACCGTCTGCAGGCCCTGGTAGGAGCGCTTGTTGGCCTCCACCAGGGCCTCGATGTCCTTGCGGCCGCTTTCCAGCAGCGTCGCCGCGCTCCCGGTGAGATTGAGGTTCTGCATGCGGTCGGTGATGCCCTTGAAGGACTGCGCAAACGCCTCCTGGATGGCTGCGGGGTCGGGCAGTCCGGTGCTCTTGTCGGCGCCGCTCGTCTTGCGTGTGGCCATGGGCGATGTCTCCTGATGGTGAATGAGGAAAGGGATGGCGCGCAGCATCGGCCCCGGGCCGGTGGCGCTCGTGCACGATACGCCGCAAGCCGCGCCGCTCAAAGCCTCTTGCTATTTCGCACGGTCGTGCGCAAAATCGGCCGCATGGACGCCAAGACGCAGAAAAGCGAGCTGACCCGCGCCGCCATCGTCGGCGCCGCGGTCGACCTCGCGGCGGCCGAGGGGCTGGAGGCCATCACCCTGCAGCGCGTGGCCGACCGGCTCGAGCTGTCCAAGAGCGGCGTGTTCTCGCGCGTCGGCTCGCGCGAGGCGCTGCAGAAGGCGGTGATCGAGGAGTACGGCCGGCGCTTCATCGCCGATGTGTTCGTGCCTGCGATGCAGCAGCCCAAGGGGCTGGCCCGGCTCGAGGAGATCGTCCGCCGCTGGATCGTGCGCATGCGCGACGTCGAGGTCCACACCGGTTGCATCTACGTCGCCGGCGCCTTCGAACTCGACGACCGCGAGGGCGAGCTGCGCCAGCTGCTGCTCGACGAGGTCGTGCGCTGGCGTGCCGCCCTGCGCCGCACCGTGCTGCAGGCGGTCGAGACCGGCGAGCTGCGCCCCGACACCGACGCCGCCCAGCTCGTGAGCGAGATCAACGGCCTGGCCATGACCCTGCTGCACGACGCGCGCTTCCTGCGCGACCCCAAGGCCTCCGAGCGCGCGAGCGCGACCTGGCAGCGCCTGCTCGAAAGCTACCGCGCCTGAGCGCGGCCGTGTTCCCCGATGAGCCTCTCGCACCCCCTGTCTCTTCACTCGGATAAATTTCGCACACTCGTGCGATAAAGGAGTCGACCATGCTGATCCTTCTTGCCGTCCTCGCCGGTCTGCTCGCCGCAGCGGCCATCGGTGCCGTCCGCTTCGCCCGCCGATGCACGCTGCGCCAACTGCCCGGCAGCAACCAGGACTGGGTCTGGTACTGAGGCGGGAGCGCGCACGATGATCACCACGACCACCGCCCCCCACGCCGCCGCGTCCGGCTTCTACGGCGCGAACCCGCTGGTGCGCGCGCTGCGCCTGGGCCTCGGCGCTTCACAGCATGTCTGGCCTGCGCTGGGTGTGCGCATCGCGGCGCGGGTCTTCGGCACGCCGCTGCCGCCGGCCTGGCTGCAGCGCGGGCACACGCCCGGCGCGGACTGGCAGCACCGGCTGCAGGCCTTCGAGCAGGGCCGCCTGGGCATCTATCGCGCCGTGGCCGACGCGCTGCCCGCCGACGCGCCCGCGGTGCTGCTGGTGCACGGCTGGGGCGGCCATGCGGGCCAGATGCTGCCGCTGGCCGCGGCGCTGATGGCGCTGGGCCTGCGCCCGATGCTGCTGGAGATGCCCGCCCACGGCCGCAGCGGCGGCGGCACCAGCAACCTGGCGCAGTTCACGCGCGCCATCGGCTACGTGGCGGCGCGGCATCGCCACGACACGGGCGCCGCACTCCAGGCGGTGGTGGCGCATTCGCTGGGCGCCAACGCGCTGGCGCAGGCGGCCAGCCAGGGGCTCCATGCGCAGCGCATCGTGCTGCTGGCGCCGCCGGCCTCGCCGGTCGACTACACCCGCTATTTCGCGCAGGTCTTCGGGCTGCGCGAGCGCACGCGCGCCGCCATGCAGCGCCTGATCGAATCGCGCGAAGGCATCGTGATGCCGCAGTTCGAGCCCGCGGCGGTGGGCGCGCGCATCGCGCAGCCCACGCTGGTGGTGCACGACCGCGGGGACCGGGTGAACGCCTTCGCCGACGGCGAGGCCTTTCGCGACGCCATCCCGGGCGCGCGCCTCGTGGCGACCGAGGGCTGGGGCCACCGCCGCATCCTCAAGGAGGCGGCGGTGCTGGATGCCGTGGCGGGCTTCGTCGCGGGCGATTGATGGATGGGCGCAGCGGCAAGCCGTCGCTGCGCCGGGTCTTCAGGATCGAAAAGGGCCTGCAGCGCCCGTCCACCGGGCGCCGCGAGCTATCGAAACAGGAGCAGATTCAGCGCGCCGGCGCGGCCTCGGGCAGCTCGATCTTGACCTCCAGCACTTCCAGGTCGTCCTGGCGTTCGAGGTTCACCTTGATGTCCTCGGGCTGGATGGACACGTACTTGGAGATCACCGCCACCAGTTCGCGCTGCAGGTCGGCCAGGTAGTCGGGCCGCTTGGCCGAGAGGCTGGTGCGCTCGTGCGCCAGGATGATCTGCAGCCGCTCCTTGGCCACGCTGGCCGTCTTCTTCTTCTCGCCGAGCAGAAAGGAGAGAAAGGACATGCGGCTCACCTCCCGCCGAACAGGCGTTTGAAGAAGCCGGGCTTCTCCGCCTCGATGAAGCGCATGGGCCTGTCCTCGCCGAGGAAGCGGGCCACCACGTCCTGGTAGGCCTGGGCGACCTCGGTGTCCTTGTCGTGGATGGCCGGCACGCCCTGGTTGGACGCCTGCAGCACCGTTTCCGACTCGGGGATCACGCCGATCAGCTTGATGCGCAGGATGTCCTGGATGTCCTCCAGCGACAGCATCTGGCCGTCGGCCACGCGGTTCGGGTTGTAGCGCGTGATGAGCAGGTGTTCCTTGATCGGCTCGCCACCGTCCTTCGCTCGCTTGGTCTTGCTGCTGAGCATGCCCAGGATGCGGTCGGAGTCGCGCACCGAGCTCACCTCGGGATTGGTCACCACCAGCGCCTCGTCGGCGAAGTGCATCGCCATCAGTGCGCCGGTCTCGATGCCGGCGGGCGAATCGCAGACGATGTAGTCGAAGTCCATCTCCTGCAGGTCCTTCAGGACCTTCTCGACGCCTTCCTGCGTCAGCGCTTCCTTGTCGCGCGTCTGCGAGGCGGCCAGCACGAAGAGGTTCTCGCACTGCTTGTCCTTGATGAGGGCCTGCTTGAGGTTGGCCTCGCCCTGGATCACGTTGATCAGGTCGTACACCACGCGGCGTTCGCAGCCCATGATGAGGTCCAGGTTGCGCAGGCCGACGTCGAAGTCGATCACCGCCGTCTTCTTGCCGGCCAGCGCCAGCCCGGACGAAAAGCTCGCGCTGGTGGTCGTCTTGCCGACGCCGCCCTTGCCCGAGGTCACCACCACGATTTTGGCCATTGCCTGAATCCTTTTTCTCTCGTCTACGTTCGAACCGAATGTCGGGGTGTGAGGGTCGCCGCCGGGCTCAGCCGGCGATCGGCTCCATCACGAGTTTGTCGTCCTGCAGCCGGATCTGCGCCGCCTTGCCGGCCACCCGCTCGGGCAGCGCGACTTCGGACGTGCGGTAGATGCCGGCGATCGCCACCAGCTGCGCTTCCAGGCAGGTGGTGAAGATGCGCGCCTCGGCGTTGCCGCGTGCGCCCGCGATCGCCTTGCCGCGCAGCGGTGCGTACACATGCACGTGGCCGTCGGCGATCACCTCGGCACCGAAGTTCACCACCTCGGTCACGATCACGTCGCCGCCGCGCGCGTACACCTGCTGGCCCGAGCGCAGCGGCCGGTCGATCAGCAGCGTGCCGCCCTGCGGCACCGGCACCTCGCGCACGATCTGCGGCGCGGGGCTCGGCGCCTCGGCGGGCGCGGGCGGCCGCGCGGGCGGAGAGACCGGCATCGCGGCGATGGCCAGGCCTGCCGCGCGGGCAGCCGCCGATTGGCCTTCGGTGGCGCCACGCACGGCCACCGGCTGCGTCTGGTGCCGCGCGAGGATGGCGCGCAGCTTCACGAAGTCGATGGCCTCGCCCGAGCCGTCCGCCGGCAGCTGCGACAGGTCGATGACCACCGGCTCCTGCTCGAAGAAGTCGGGCGAGTCGGCCAGTTGCGCGTCCAGCGCCTCGGTCAGCACGGCCAGGTCGGCCGTCTTCAGGATCACCGCGATCAGCGGCAGCGTCGCGCTCTTGAATTCGAACACCGCCTGGGTGCGCGCGGCGGAAGCATCGGTCATCGACAAATCGGAAGGGAGGGGAGAGGAGGAGAACGCCGTCGGCGTGCAGCGCCCGAGTCTAACGGCGCAACGGTCGGCCCGAGCCCGCGGCAGCGGGGCCGCGCGCTGTCGGCGCACAGCTGTTGCATGCCGTTTCACCTGCCCGGGCCTGACGTCGGACCCGCCAAGACTCGGCGTTTCCGAGGGGGTGGGCGGCCGGCGGGCCGCTGTACAAAGCAAATCGCGTGCGGGCCCGGCCCGCGCGACATCGCACTTCCAACACACAGAGACATCAAGATTCGGAGGCACCGCGTGAAGCACCTGAGCGGCCTGGACGCCACATTCCTGCATTTCGAGACGCCCGAGATGCCCATGCACGTCGGTTCGCTGAACGTGCTCGAACTGCCCAAGGGCTACAAGGGCGACTTCTACGAAGACGCCAAGGCCTTCATGGCCAGCCGCATCCACCTGGCCGACGTCTTCACGCGCAAGCTGGCGCTGATGCCCTTCGACCTGTCCAACCCGGTGTGGGTGGACGACGACGACATCGACATCGACTACCACGTGCGCCACATCACGCTGCCCAAGCCCGGCACCAACCGGCAGCTGCAGCAGTACGTGGCGCGGCTGCATTCGTCGCTCATCGACCGCAGCCGGCCGATGTGGGAGTTCTACATCATCGACGGCCTGCAAAGCGGCGACGTGGCGCTCTACACCAAGGTCCACCACGCGGGCATCGACGGCCAGGCGGGCGTCGAGGTCGGCAAGGCCATCTTCGACCTCGAGCCCACCGGCCGTGTCGTCAAGCCGCCGCGCGACAAGCCGCGCCGCAGCGGCTACCAGCTGGGCATGGCCGAGCTGGCCACCGCCGCGCTGCGCAACACCGCCGCCCAGTACGTCAAGCTCTACAAGATGCTGCCGGCGCTGGGCAAGGCGCTCAGCTCGCTGGCCACGCCGTCCGGCGACGCCGGGCCGGCCGACGCCAAGGCGCTGGCCAAGCGCTTCGACCTCACGGCGCCGCGCACGCCCTTCAACGTCTCGATCACCAACCAGCGCAGCTTCGCCGGCCGCACCATCCCGCTGGCCGAGACCAAGGCGATCGCCAAGCACTTCGGCGTCACGCTCAACGACGTGGTCATGGCCACCGTCTCGGGCGCGCTGCGCAGCTACCTCAAGGACAGCAACGAGCTGCCGGACAAGTCGCTCGTGGCCGGTGTGCCCGTGAGCCTGCGCGAGGCGGGCGACGACACCGCCAACAACCAGGCCAGCATGATCCTCGTGAGCCTGGCCAGCGACATCAAGGACCCGCTGGAGCGCCTGAAGGCCATCAACAAGTCGTCGACGCAGTCGAAGTCGACGATGAACAAGTTCAAGGCCGTCGTGCTCGACGACTTCCCCATGTTCGGCGCGCCCTGGCTGATGTCGGGCGTGGCCTCCATGGTGGGGCGCTCGGGCCTGGTCAACGTGCTGCCGCCGATGGCCAACGTCGCCATCTCCAACGTGGCGGGCGCGCCCTTCCCGATGTACTTCGCCGGTGCGCTGGTCACCTGCTACTACCCGGTGTCCATCGCCAGCCAGGGCATGGCCCTCAACGTCACCGTGCAGAGCTACAACGGCCGCATGGACTACGGCCTCATCGCCTGCCGCCGTGCCGTGCCCGACATCACCGAGATCGGCGACTACATGCTGGCCGAGCACAGGAAGCTCATGGAGCTGATGCAGAAGGTGCCGGCCGTGGCAGGCGCCGCCAGGCCCGTGGCCGAGGCTGCATCCGCGCCGGGGCCGGCGGCCGAAGCCCCGGCGGCCCCGGCGAAGAAGACCGCCGCCCCGCGCAAGGCGCCCGCCGCAAAGAAGGCCAAGGCCCCGGCCGCCGCTGCGCGCAAGGCCGCGGCCCCCGCGGCTGCCAAGACGCCTGCCCGCAAGGCCGCGCCGGCCAGGAAGACGGCGACCAAGACGACGCGGGCACGCAAGGCGGCTGCCGCGGGCTGACTTCTCGCGAGCGAGCCACCAGGCACGCAGGCGCGCCGCCGACCGGCGGGGCGCCTGTATTCATGGGCCTCTTGCGGGCCGCACGGGCGTGGGTATTTGTTCCTTGTTCAGCCCGCAACGCACGCCTACATTCGCCGCTCCACAACAATCCCGCGGGAGGGAAACCATGAAGCGACTGCTCGTCGCCTGCGTCGTCGCGGGTGCGCTCACTGGCTGCGCCAGCATCTTCAACGGCAGCGTCCAGGCCGTCACCATCCACAGCGCGCCCCAGGAGGGCGCTGCCGTCACGGTCACCAACCGGGCTGGACAGACAGTCCACAACGGCACCACGCCGCTCACCCTCACGCTGGCCCGCGGCGCCGCTATTTCAAAGGCGAGAACTACACCATCCGCATGAAGAAGGACGGCTATGCCGACAAGGAGATCACGATCACCCCGACGGTCAGCGGCTGGTACATCGGCAACATCCTCTTCGGCGGCCTGATCGGGATGATCGGCGTCGACCCGGCCACCGGCGGCATGTACGTGTTCCCCGACAGCGTGACCGGCTCGCTCGACCCGGCAGCGGCCAAGAGCTCGTCGCTCCCGGCCACGTTGATGATCGTGTCGACCGACACACTCAGCGAAGAGCAGATGCGCGGCGCGCGGCTGGTGGCGATGGCGCACTGAACAGGCGGCGCGCAAGCAAAAACGCCCGCCAGCGCAAAGCCGGGGGGCGCACGAAGCTACCGAAAACAATAGCATTGATCCGGCTTCGACCGGCACAGCAGCCGGTGCCCGCCTTCTGCGTGCTTGGTGCGAGGCAGTAGACCGCGCATGGGCAATCCACCTGGAACGCCCCGATTTCGAGACGGTTTTCACGCTGTCTTGATGAAAGATCGCTCATCCCTTTTTCGATGGATATCGCATCGCCAGCGGATGTCCCCGTCCTCCCCATAATGGCCGTCGGTACAGGCGCACTGATCAGGTCCAGTTGATCGAGTCGTCATGAGCTCGATGAAGTACCGAACAAGAACAGAAGTTCAGGGAGAAGCCATGCAGGCACTGTCACACGCGCTGCGCGTTCGAAGCGCAGCCATTCCCATGCACCTGGGGCGGCCCGCGCTGGAGCCGGTCCGCCTGTCCGGTCGCGAGGGCCTGAACCGCCTGTTCGAGTACGAGCTGCTCCTGAAGACCCCGGATGC
>NZ_QPIB01000002.1 GCF_003671765.1 Xenophilus sp. E41
CGCTGCCGGAGAAGGCCAGCGTGGGGCTGGTGGTGTAGCGGTGGCGCCCGGCCTGCAGCACGCCGTCGACATACAGGCCCGAGTCGTTCTTCCAGGTGGCGTAGGCACCCAGGTACTGGCTGCGCAGGTCGTTGGAGCCGGCGGCGTAGTTCACCACCCCGCGGGCGAAGCCGGTGACGCTCATGTCGCCCTCGAGCTGGCCGACGTAGACGCCCGTGCGCCAGTTGGCGTTGGCCCACAGGTCGGTGCCGGCCTGGAAGCCGGTGAGGCGCCCGGAGCTGGTGGGGCTGACCGTGCCCGATTGCTGGATGTCGCGGTCGATGCTGATCACGCGGCCCCAGGCCTGGCGGTAGCCCTGCTCGGGGCTGGTGCTGTTGCTGCCCGTGCCGCCATCGTCGCCGATGCGCTGGTGCAGGTTGCCCAGCATGGCGAGGTTGGACTGGCGCAGCTGCTCGGGCAGGGCGGCGTACAGGGGGACGTCGGCGCGGTAGGTGGGGACGCCGGCTGCGGGTGCCGGTGCCGGTGCGGGCACCGGTGCAGGCGCGGGTGCCGGTGCCGGTGCGGGCACCGGTGCAGGCGCCGGTGCCGGTGCGGGGGCCGGCGCGGGCGCCGTGGTCGAGCTCAGGTAAGCACTTCCGCCAGCGGTGTTGAGCTGGTAGTCGAAGGCGCCGGCCGACACGGGCGCGGCCAGGCTGAACGCGCCGCCCGTGATGCCGCCAGCGGCACTGACGACGGCGATGCCGTTGCCCGTGGTCTGTCCGCCCAGGCCGTTCAGGTTGGTCACCTGCACGGCGGTGGTGCCGCTGGCAGTGCCGGAGACGACCAGCTTGTCGGTCACGCTGGTGCTGTCGCCCAGCACCGTGCCGACGCGCAGCAGGCCGTTGTTGCCCACGTAGTTGCCATTGACGGTCAGCGTGCTGCCGGCGGCGGTGCCCAGCAGCGAGACGGTGCCGGCGTTGGTGAGGCTGCCCACGGTCTGGTTGAAGCCGCCCGTGGCGAGCGTGGCGCCTGCGGCGACGCTGGTGGCGGAGGCGGCGCTGAAGGCGTTGGCGGCACCGGCAAGCAGCGTCCCCTGGGCGACGGTGGTGGTGCCGGTGTAGGCGTTCGGGCCCGCAAGGGTCAGCGTGCCGGCCCCGGCCTTGACGAAGTTGCCGGCGCCGGCCAGCGAACCGGCGTAGCTGCCGGCGGTCGCCTGGTTGGCGGTGAGGGTCTGCGCGTTGAGTGCGATCGTGCCGCCCGTGCCCGAGAGGCTGGAGGCCGTCAGGTCCGAGGTGCCCAGGTCGAGCGTGCCGCCATTGACGGTGTAGGCGCTGTTCTGCACCAGGGCGCCGGCGCTGCCGGCCACCAGCGTGCCGGCCTGCACGGTGGTGCCGCCGGTGTAGCTGTTCGTGCCCGTCAGCGTGACCGTGCCGGTGCCGCTTTGCGTCACGCTGCCGCTGCCGCCGATCGCGTTCGCGACCGCGATGCTGTCGCTGCGATTGAACGACAGCGCAGCATTGTTCGTCACGGCGCCCGTGCCCAGCGTGCCGCTGGTGCCGCCGTTGCCCACCTGCAGCGTGCCGGCGCTGATGGTCGTGGTGCCGCTGTAGTTGTTGGTGCCCGTCAGCACGGTGGTGCCCGCGCCGGCCTGCGTCAGCGTGCCCGTGCCGCCGATGGCGTTGGCGACAACGAGGTTGTCGCTGCGATTGAAAGCCAGTGCCGCGTTGTTGGTCACGGCGCCCGTGCCCAGCGTGCCGCTGGTGCCGCCATTGCCCACCTGCAGCGTGCCGGCGCTGATGGTCGTGGTGCCGCTGTAGTTGTTGGTGCCGGTCAGCACGGTGGTGCCCGTGCCGGCCTGCGTCAGCGTGCCCGTGCCGCCGATGGCGTTGGCGACGACGAGGTTGTCGCTGCGATTGAAGGCCNGGTTGTCGCTGCGATTGAATGCCAGTGCCGCTTTGTTGGTCACGGCGCCCGTGCCCAGCGTGCCGCTGGCGCCGCCGTTGCCCACCTGCAGCGTGCCGGCGCTGATGGTCGTCGTGCCGCTGTAGTTGTTGGTGCCGGTCAGCACGGTGGTGCCCGCGCCGGCCTGCGTCAGCGTGCCCGTGCCGCCGATGGCGTTGGCGACGACGAGGTTGTCGCTGCGATTGAAGGCCAGTGCCGCGTTGTTGGTCACGGCGCCCGTGCCCAGCGTGCCGCTGGCGCCGCCGTCGCCCACCTGCAGCGTGCCGGCGCTGATGGTCGTCGTGCCGCTGTAGGTGTTGTCGGCAGTCAGGATCAGCGTGCCAGCGCCCGACTGGGTCAGCGCGCCGGTGCCGGAGACGACGCCGCCCAGCGTCAGCGTAGTGCCGGCAGTCGGTGCCAGGGCCCCACCTGCAGCGCCCAGCAGCACAGCGCGCGTGGTCGTAATGGCAGCCGTCGTCTGCAGCGTGCCGCCGTCGAGCGTCAGGCCGCCGGCCACGGCGCCCAGCGCGCCGTCGCTGGAGATCGACAGCGTGCCGCCGGACACGGTCCACGGCGTGGTCAAGGCGTTGGTGCCCGTGAGCGTCCAGGTGCTGGAGTTGACCTTGCTGAAGCCAGTGAAGCCCTGGTACTGCGCGCCGATGCCCGAAACATCGAAGGTGCCGGTGGCAGCGCCCCCCAGCCGCAGGGCGTTGTTGGCGCCGGTCGCAACGACGTCGCCGCTGAAGCCGTAGCCTGCGTTGAGTTCGAGGGCATTGTTGTTGCCCGTGATGGTCACGGCATTGGCCTGCCCGCCCAGCCCGTTGCCACCCGCGATGCTGCCTGCGTTGACCAGCGTGTTGCCGTCGCCGGTCAGGCGGACACCCACGCCGCCGACGCCGGCCACGCCATTGGCCTCGCTGTTGACGCTGGCCCCGCCTGCGCCACCCGCACCGCCAGCGATCGTGCCGGCGTTGTAGATCGTCTGGTTGCTCACCGTGGCGGCCACGCCGTCGCCGCCGCCGCCGCCGTTGCCGGGCCGGCCGTTGGCGGTGCTGCCGTTGGCGTTGACGCCGCCGGCGCCGCCGGCACCGCCGACGATGGAAGCGCCCAACTCGTTGCGCAGCCCGCCGTTCAGGAGCACGACGCCGTTGCCGCCGCCACCGCCGCCGCCGCCGCTGGGGCCGTTGGGCGAGGCCGCACCCGCGGTACCGGCACTGCCTCCTGCCCCGCCGGCGCCGCCGGCGATGCTTCCCGTGTTGATCACCGTGCCGGTGGTGTTGGCATAGACGCCCGAACCGCCGCCGCCGCCGCCGCCGCCCTGCGAATAGGCATTGCCGCCGGCCCCGCCGGCGCCACCGGTCACGCTGCCACTGTTGGTGAAGTCAGTGGCCAGGCCGTCGAGGACGACTCCGTAGGCACCAGCGCCGCCACCGCCCGCCGCCCACACGGCATTGGCACCCTTGCCGCCGTTGCCGCCGGCGATCGTGCCGGCGTTGGCGGGAATGCCCGAAGCACCGAAGTAACCCGCACCGCCGCCGCCGCCATAGCTTTGGGTGGCATCGCTGTCGATCGCGAAATCGGGCGCCGCGCCGCCATCGAGCGAACCGGCAGTGCCGGCCGCCCCGCCGGCCCCGTTGTTGCCGGCCGCGTAGTTCCCGCGATCGCCGCTGGCGCCTGCCGACGCACCGGTCGGGGTGGCGCTGCCGCCCGTGCCTCCGATGCCGCCGGAGGGCACGTCGTTGATGGCGCCCCCTCCGCCCTGGTTGTCGTTGCCGCCAGTGCCGCCGTTGAGCTGGGTGGCGGTGGCCGGGTCACCGCCGAGCCCACCCTGGCCGGCCATGCCGGGCGCAGCCGCGAGTCCGAGCGCCGCCGCGACGAGGAGCGGACCCGCCATGCGCAACAGCGGGCGATCGGCCGCCGCCGTGCTGGCGCTTCGCGTGCGCCCGCGCGCGGTTTCGCTGACAGCCTGCCAGCTGTTGAGGGACTGGTTGAAGACGACGCGGTGGATACGGTTCATCGGCTGGATCCGGCAAGAAGAAAGTGGAAGAACGGGGGCCCGAATGCAACGAAATAGTTACTCGGGAAACAAATGTGAGCAGGTGAAATGTAGCTATTTTTATTACATCTTGGCAACCGCTTACGCTTTCGGTGCATGTCGGACAAGGCCTATTCCTGTGCGACCGTGGGTGCGTGACGGCGCTGCGGGCTGGGTTTGATGTCTCAATGACCTGCTGACGCGGACCGGCCTGGGAGACCGGGGTTGCTCTGAGTCACCCCGGGAACCACAGAGCCATCAGGCTTGGATTCGCGCGGTGACGCCGCCGGAGTGGAAGGACTTGACCTACAGCCACGTCGGCTCGACCGACAGCCTGGCTCGTGTATTGGGCGACTTCTGCGGGGTGCTGGGCTTGCGGCTTGAGATGCCAGCCACAGAAATGGCGCGTCGACCGTCAGGTGCGCTGGGCGGCGCAACAAATCCGGCGGGTTTTCTGGATCGCCTCGCCTCCCGGCACGGCTTTTCATGGTTCGTGTATGCGGGCACCCTGTATGTGGATGCCGGTCGCCACCTCGCTGCACACCGGCTGGAGCTTCGAGGCGACTCGGCATCGGGCATCAAGCAAGCACTGGTGGGCCTGGGCTTGTTCGAGCCGCGCTTCGGCTGGGGCGAGCCGGATGAGCGAAGCTCCGTTGTTCTCTTGTCCGGGCCGCCGTCGTACGTGGGCCTGGTGCGCGACGTGGTGTCCAAGTTCACCCGCGATCCGCCGCAGCAGGCGCAGGTCATGCTCTTTCGACTCAATCATGCGCCGGTGGCGGACTACGAGGTGATCGTCCGCGACAAGGTGGCCACGCAACCGGGCGTTGCCACTGTCTTGCGTGGGCTACTGGGTGACCCGGCGGGCCGCGACGTCCGTTCGGCGCGTTCGGCTCTTGATGGATTCAAGGCGCCAGTGCAAGACCCCGCGAAGCCAGGCAGCGATGCCGCGGCATTGCTGCGACGCTCAACGGGGAACGGTGCACTTTCTATTGAACCCTTTCCCGCCATCAACGCCGTGCTGATCCGCGACAGCCTGGACCGGCGGCCCCTGTATGAGCAGTTGATCTCGGAACTGGACAAGCCGCTGCAGCAGATCGAAATACTCGCCACCGTCATCGACGCGCAAGCGGGCACGCTGCGTGAATGGGCGCTGGACCTGTCGTTGGGTGGCCGCCGGTGGGGGGCCCAGTCCCGCATGCTGGGTGCCGCGGTTTCGTCTTCCGAACCGACGATTACCTTGTGGGGCGCAAGTGCCTTGGAGTTGCGGTTGCGCGCCCTCGAGTCCGATGGTCGGGCCCAGGTGGTGGCCCGTCCCTCGGTCCTCGCCCTGGACAACCGCGGCGCGATTCTTGACCTGAGCACGACGGCCTACCTGCGCCTGGTCGGCGAAAGAGCCGTAGACGCCAAACCCATTACCGTCGGGAACTTGCTCTACGTCACGCCCCGCGTCGTTCCAGGCGATGGGGAATCCTCCGTCCTGCTCGACATCAACATCGAAGACGGAACCATCAGTGCCAACGAGAGCTTTCCACAAGCAACGCGGAACACCATCACGACGCAGGCAGTACTGGGCCTGGGACAGGCGCTTGTGATCGGAGGCTTCCAGCAGGACCAATCGGACGCTCGCCATGCGCAGGTGCCTGGACTATCGTCGATCCCGCTGGTGGGCGCGCTGTTCAAGGGCACAGCCAATCAGCATTCGCACCGGGAGCGGATCTACATGATCTCCGCCCGCATCGTCGCACCGCAGGGAGTCACGGCGGCCGTCGCGAACTAACTGTCGAGTCGCAGCGGTTGGTTCTCCTAACGCGGCAAGCTGGGGCCTCTTGGCCTAGTGCCGAGTGCGTCTTCGGGCGTTGTCGAAGCTCAAGAAAGGCAGCCAGGCCGTGCGCCCGGCGCTGTTGCGCGCGCCCACAGGCCTCTCGCGCAGGCATGTCTGAATGACTCTCTCGGCCTTGCCACTGTCTGCAGGCGCCGAAGTTGGGTCAGCGTGGCTTGATGCCCAGGCCTGGCGGCTGTTGGCGAACAACTGCGTTCGGCCGATCCGTCGTGGGGGTAAGGCGCTTGATCTTCACGCCCAGTGCGCCGTAGTGCCAGCACGACGCTCACAGCCGAGTTCTGCTTGTCGACCGACCTGTATCTGCACGACGCTCACGCGCGAATGGTTGTCGATCGCAAGGTGTGGGAACCGGGTCAGCACCGCCCAGCAACAGAACGATCGTGCAAAGCCAGCGCGCGCAGGCGCAGAACGCCATGGTCTGCCAAGACCTCACAGGCCGGGGCTCCACCCGGCATGCCTGCTGCCGCGCTCGGCCGCCACGCGAGGCATTTGCTCAAGGGATAACGCCGCAAAGCGAGCGAGGCCCAGCCGGCGGATACGGTAGTGCAGGGTCTGCGGCGCCACGCCCAGCAGCGCGGCTGTTCTTGCGACATTGCCCTGCGAACTGGCCAGCGCGTTGGAGATGAGATCTCGCTCATAGCGCTTGAGGGCATCTCGAAGTTGCACCGGTTTGGCGCCCTCTTGCGGTGCTGGCGCTCGAGCGGGTTCGACTAAGGGCTGCGAAGCCCAGCCGTTCCCCGTGGACAGCATCGAGATCGCGCTTGAACTCGTCGCAGGCCGCACCAGCCTCACGCTGCGCGAACTGCGGGCCCTGGAGGCCGGATCGATCGTGCACCTCACCGCCCCGGCCTCGGCCGTCGTGGAGCTGCGCGCGGCGGGAGTCCGTATCGGCAGCGGCGAGCTGGTGCAAGTCGGTGATTGCCTCGCAGTCGAAATCCTGCAGATCGCCGCGTCATGACAACCGAGTTCGATCCCATCGGCCTGGCCCTCATGCTGGGGGCGCTGTCGCTGCTGCCGGCCGTGCTCCTGTCGACCACCTGCTTTCTCAAGATTTCCATCGTGCTGGTGGTGGTTCGAAACGCGATCGGCGTCCAGCAGGTGCCGCCTTCGGTTGCACTCTACAGCGTGGCCTTGGCGGCCACGCTGGCCGTCATGGCGCCGACCTTCCTGCAGATGTCCGAGGCCTGGCCGGCAGCCAGCGCGGCTTCCGCCGGCGCAACCGGAAAGCCGCCGAAGTTCGGCGTGCCGGAAGCCAAGGCAGCGTTCGAGCCGCTCAGAAAGTTCATGGAAAGAAACACTTCCCCCGACCAGCGCGAGCGCTTTGTGCGCCTGGTGAAACGACAGTGGCCCAAAGACATGGCCGACAAGCTGGAGGAACACAGCTGGGTGGCCCTGGTGCCTGCCTTCATCGTGTCGGAGCTCCAGGTGGCATTCGAAATCGGGTTCTTGCTGTATGTGCCATTCGTGGTCATCGATCTGCTGATCTCCAATCTGCTGCTGGCCTTGGGCATGCAGATGGTCTCGCCCATGACGATCTCGCTGCCGCTCAAGCTCCTGCTGTTCGTCATGCTGGACGGATGGGGCCGCCTGATCGAAGGCTTGGTCCAGTCGTACCTCTAGCTGCGATGAGTGAAACGCTGGCGTTCTTCAAGGAAGGGCTTCTCCTGGTGGTCTGGCTCACCTTGGTTCCGCTGTCGACGGCCGTGGTGGTAGGCGTGCTTGTGTCGTTGATCCAAACCATGCTGTCCCTGCAGGACCAGTCGCTGCCGTTCGCCTTCAAGCTCCTCGCCGTCGGTCTGGTGCTCGCGCTGAGCGGCCGCTGGATGGGGATTGAACTCATCTCGCTCGGCAGCAAAGCGCTCCAGGCAATTGCAACGGTGCGACGAGTGCCGTGATCACAGTTTTGGCTGGCAGGCCGGCGCAGGGGCGCATGCCAGCCGTTTCGCAGGCCGCAAAGCCATTGTTCATCACCATGAAGGAGTACCTATGTTTCCATTAATCGGGGCGCTCGCTGCCTCCGTCATTCCGCAGGCGGTCGGCCAGATCACCGGTCAGCTCGTTGGCGGGCAGTCCAGCCCGGTGGGGGGTGCGGGCGGCTTGCTGTCGTCCCTGCTGGCCGCACCGCAACAGCTGTCCGCGCTCGCGGCGCTCGGGACGACGCTGGCGCAGACGCGCTTCAATGTTGCGTCCAAGGCGCTCAACGAGGGCATGAAAAAGCTCAACCCCGGCCAGAACCTCCGGCAAATCATTTCAGGAAAGAAATTGCTGATGCTCGCGCTGAGCCTGCTCAAGGTGGGGGTGGTCATCGCCGTTTGCTTTGTTCACATTCGAGGCGCGCTGCCCGACATACTGCGCCTGCACCGGCTCGACCTACCTCAGGGATGGGCTTTCAGCGTGGACAGCCTGCACGGACTGATACGCGCGGCACTGATCGCCATGACCGCCTTGGCCGGCCTGGACTTCGTCCTTCAGCGCGTGCTGGTGTGGCGTAGCTTGCGCATGGACCATGAAGAGGCCAAGCGCGACTATAAGGAGACCGAGGGCGATCCGCATGCCAAAGGACATCGCAAGGAACTGAAGAAATCCCTGCTGCGGGAAAGCAAGCCGGCAGCGGCCAGGCCCCCGAACGCTGTGGTGGTCAACCCTCAGCACATCGCCATTGCGTTGTCTTACGACTTCTTGGAGGACGGCTTGCCCCGCATCGTGCAAAAGGCGGCGGGCAGCGCCGCCGCCGAACTGCGCCACTGCGCCATGTGCGCAGGCATTCCCGTGATTCGCTACGTGGCCCTGGCCCGCGTACTCTACGCGGTGGGCCAGGTGGGCGCCTTCGTTCCGAGTTCGACTGTCAAGGCCACCGCTCTCGTGTACGCCGCGTTGCGTGAGCTGATGGAGATGCCGCGAGCGCTCGACGAGGAGTTCGAGATCCAGGCGGAACTGGCCGATGCCATGCTTCCCCTGGACACGTCGGTCGGGCTACATTGACAAGGGCTTGAGCAATTCACGTACCCGATGGGCCCGCGAGCGAATCGTGCCGACGGGCACGCCGAGCTCCTGCGCTGCTTCGACATAAGAACTTTCGCGCACGAAAAGCAGCTCAAAGGTCTGCTGCAAGGACGCGGGCATCGACGCGACATGATGAGACAGGCGCTGCGCCAATTGCGCCGATTGCAGATATCGCGATGGATCCGTCCGGTCACAGGATTGCTGCGTGTAAGACGCGGCATCCGGTGTACGCTCCAGCAGGTCGTCGAGGCTGCAGGTCTGGCGATTGCGTGATGACGCGTTCCCGACATGATGCCGGGCCACGTTCAGCATGATGCCGAACATCCAGGTTTCCAGGGACGACATGCCCTGAAACTTTCCGAGGCAACGCAGCGCTTCGACAAACGCATCCTGAATGATGTCCTGAACATCGGCGTCGTTGCATTCGTATCGTGAGAGAAATCTCCTGATCCGCAAGGGGTTCGATTGCCAGGACTTGGCAATCTGCTCCAGGGCGGCGGCTTCATTTTGTGGCGCATGCTTGTTCACTCTTGTGTCCATGGGGTTGTCTCGTGGGTATGAAGCGGCCTGTGCCTCCTCCGCCTCCAGGCCGCCACCCCGCAACGCACGTGGCGTGCCACTTGCGCGCCAATGCGTAACCCACTGATTTGGAAAGGACATCGACTTGCAGGTGGCGCGTCCTTGCTGAGTTCTCGTGCCTGCGCCACAAGGATTGGGGCCAGAAATTCGCATTTGCAAAGCAAGCCTCGCTTGGCCAGCCCATCCGCACAGAAGCGAACCTTTCCTGCGCACCGGCGCACTCACAGCACATGTCGCGTGCTTCGGATCTTTCGCATATTGCAGGCGGGCTGAGCGAGTCCATCGTGGCGGGGCAACCGTTGTCGCCCCGGGTCTTCGACGGATTTGCCGTGTCCAGCCACGACGGCCAGCAGCTCTGCGTCGCCAGCGCAGAAGCGCGCCAGGACGCCCTGCACCTTGCGCGGACCTGCCTAAAGCGCCAGTGCGCCGAGCTAGAACGGTATGCGATGTTCCAGATCGGCCTGAATGCTTCCTCGCGCGTGTGCGCGCTGTGGCGGCCATCGCCATCGCAACGAGCCGATCGCCTGGCCATGGAAGCGCACCTCGGCCTGATGATGGAACTTCTGAGCGGCGGAAGGTCGCGATGAGCGCAGCGCCCGCCGATACCTCGATGCTCCAGCATCTGTGGAGCAAGGGCAGTCGCGCCGAAGTGGCGACCGCCGGTATCGTGATGGCCATCGTGATCGCAATGATCCTGCCGCTGCCGGTGTGGCTGCTGGACACCCTGCTGGCGATCAACATCAGCGCCTCCGCGCTGCTGATCGTACTGGTGATCCAGGTCAAGGACATCATCGGGCTGAGCACCTTTCCAACGCTGGTGCTGATTACCACGCTGATGCGCCTGGCGCTGGAGGTCGCGAGCACACGGCTCATTCTTCTCGAAGGCTATGCCGGCCACATCATCGAAGCCTTTGCCCAGGTCGTCGTCGGCGGCAACATCGTGGTGGGCTTTGTCGTTTTTCTCATCCTGACCCTCGTGCAGTTCATCGTCATCACCAAGGGGTCGGAGCGCGTCGCCGAAGTCGGCGCGCGCTTCACCCTTGACGCGATGCCAGGCAAGCAGATGGCCATCGACATGGAGCTTCGCGCGAACACGATCACGCCGGAGCAGGCGCGCGAGCAGCGCGCCATGCTTGCACAGGAGAGCCAATTTTTCGGCGCGATGGACGGCGCAATGAAATTCGTCAAGGGCGACGCGATCGCCGGCATCGTGATCATGCTGGTCAACCTCATCGGCGGTCTCGGAGTGGGCATCCTTCAACGGGGCATGTCGGCGTCCGAAGCGATGCACACGTACTCCATGCTGACCATCGGAGACGGCCTGGTCACACAGGTGCCGGCCTTGCTGACTTCGCTCACGGCAGGGCTGCTGGTCACCAAGACAGGCGGTGTGGGCGAGAACGCGTCGAATCTGGGGCACAAGCTGGCCGACCAGCTGGCGGCGCAACCCAAAGCCTGGGTCACAGCCAGTGCGCTCATTGGCACCCTCGGGCTGATTCCCGGCATGCCGCTCATCGTTTTTGCCGCGGTGGCCGCATTTGCGCTGGGTTTTGGGCTGCACCTCATCCAGGGCAAGCGAACCGCCGCACGCGCAGAGTTGTCTGCGCGTCGCGGTTTGCTGCAAGACGTGCGCGAGTTCGAACTGGTGTCGCCGCTCAGCCTTCGGATCTCTGCGCGGCTGCGCGATCACTCCGACAAACTTCGCCTGATCAACGCCACACGCAGCGTGCGAAACGCCATCGTGGTCAGCTATGGAATGATGCTGCCGCAGCTGGATATCGAGCCGATGGCAAGCGATACATCGTTCGATGTCGCACTTTGCCAGAACGACGTTGCACTCGTGCAGCTTCGCGTTCCTCAAGAAGCGTCCATGCCGCCCGAATGGTGGGCCAGCTACGAATTGCAGATGCGCGAGGCACTGCTGCGGGCGGCGCCCCGGACCTTCGGCGTGCAAGAGGCGCAGCACCTTTTTGACTGGATTGCCAAATTGCACCCTCAGCTGCACAAGGAACTCGAGCGCGTGGTTCCGGTGGGCCGGTTCGCCGAGATCGTGCAAAGGCTGATCTCCGAACAGATCAGCGTGCGCAACCTCAAACTCATCGCACAAGCACTGGTCGAAGCGGGGCCGCGCGAGCGCGATCCCGCGCTTCTCGCCGAGCAGGTGCGCCAGGCCTTGAGCCGGGAGATCTGCGCCGCTTACGCCGAGCATGGCGTCTTGTCGGCCTTCATGCTGGAGACGGAACTGGAAGACGCCATTCGCGATGCCATCCGCCCCACGTCGCACGGACAACTGCTCACATTCGACAGCGATCGCGCCGAGCCGATTCTGAACCAGATGGAGGCGCTTCTTCGCAACGCTCGGCTGCCCGCCCCCGTGCTGCTGTGCAGCGAGGACATCAGGCCGTTCGTACGGCGGATTTTTTCCGCCCGGTTCTTCCTCGTGCCGGTGCTCGCCCTCGGCGAAGCGACGGCGCACTGCAGATTCGAGATCAAGGGCGTTCTCGAACTTCACCCACAGCGCCGGGCGCAAGTGTTGACCGCGGAAGAGCCGGCCATGCACGCGACCACTGCCGCCTCGACAAGCCATGGCTGAGCCCGCCGACGAACCACTGGAACTGCGCGTGCTGACCGGCCTGCACCGCGGGGCGGCACTGTTTCTTGTCGACGACGAATTCTTTCTCGGCAGTGATCCCGCCTGCGCCGTGGTGCTGCTTGACGCCGGCATCGCAGAGCGGCACCTGCGCATCAGCCGCCACGGGGAGGCCTGGGTCGTCGAGCCGTGCAACGGCGCGAGCACCTTCTGCCCGGGCGTGGCAACAGCGGGCGGCGCTCTGCCGATCGACAGCACGAGACGCGTGCGGGTGGGCGACGTCTGGATTGGCTTTGCACGGCTCGAGGACCCCTGGCCCGATGCCGCCGAGCTGGCGCTGCTGCAGCAGAGCGCAGAGCAGGTCAACACCGTTGCCGGCAATCCCGCCAGCGGGGATCACGCGCCACGGCAGTCCCGGCGCAGGCGCATCAACAAATGGATCGCCGTGCTGGGGACAGCGGCCGTCCTTTTCTTTGCAACGTGGCTGCTGGGGCGTGGCAAGCATTTTTCCACCGCGCCGACCTCCCCGGGGCAGGCTGCAGGGGCTGCCCCTGCCGCACCGGCTCCCAATGCGTTTGCTTCGCACAGCGAAACTGCCACGCACTCCAATATGACCACCGCGGCGCCTCCCGGGGCGCAAGCCGGGCCGGAGCAGATGCGGGTCGCCGTGGCCGGCGTGCTTGGGCAATACGGACTGGACCACGCCGTGAAAATCGACGCAGAGCCTGGACGATTGAATTTGCATGCCGTCCTATCGCCTCGTGACGTGCCGCGCTTTGAAAAGAGCCTGCTGCTCATCCAGCGGCGTTTCGGAGAAAACACGCGCATCGATGCCACAGTAGCTCCAGTGGAGTCCGCGCTCCCCTTCCGAGTGCGGCAAATCCTGCTGGGTGGCGATTCCCGCATCATCCTGTCCGACGGGCGATCCATGTATGAGGGCGACCAATTGGACGGCGTGAAACTGGTATCGATCCGTGCGGGAACATTGGTATTCACCGGGCGAAGCAAAATCGAGGTGCCGTGGTAGGCCGATCCGCAATTGCAACGGAATTGGGGCGCCCCGCAGAGCTGGAGGTCGCCGCGCAGCGGGTGCAGTCGCTTGCGCTCGACCGGATCGGCCGCCTGACGCCTGTGGCTGTCATTGGCAAGGTGCGCAAGGTGCTGGGCACCCTGATCGAGGGGACTGTACCCAACGCCAGCGTCGGCGAGCAGTGCGAGATCTTCCATCCCGCGCGGCCACAGGAAGGCATCCGTTGCGAAGTCGTTGGGTTCACGGAAGAGTCCGTGCTCTTGTCGCCCCTGGTGGCGATCGAAGGTATCTCAAGCGTCTACCTGATCCGCCCCCTGCGCTGCGCACACTCCGTCGTCGTCGGCCCCGCGCTCCTGGGCCGCATCCTCGACGGCTTTGGACAGCCCTTGGATGGGCGCCCACCGCTGCAGCCGGATGGCAAGTCCGCAAGTGCGCACCTGGTGATGGTGGAGGCGCCGGCGCCCACAGCCCGTCCTCGCATTGTGCAGCCCTTCCCGACGGGCGTCCGCGCGGTAGATACCCTGCTGAGCCTCGGCGTGGGGCAACGTATCGGGATACTGGCAGCGCCTGGATGCGGCAAGACCACCTTGCTGGCAGCCATGGCGCGGGGCAGCGAGGTCGATGCCATCGTGCTCGCACTCATCGGCGAGCGTGGGCGAGAGGTTCGGGAGTTCACCGAACACGAGTTTGAAGCGACCTTGCTGAAAAAGACGGTCATTGTGTGCGCGACGTCGGACCGCACCTCCATCGAGCGCGTGCGCGCGGCATTCACGGCCATGGCAGTGGCCGAGGGCCTGCGTGACCAGGGCCTGCGCGTGCTGCTCATGGTGGATTCGCTCACGCGGCTGGCGCGCGCGCAGCGGGAAATCGGCTTGGCCGCAGGCGAACCCCCAGCGCGCGCGGGCTACCCGCCTTCGGTCTATTCGTTGCTGCCCAGGCTGATCGAACGTGCTGGAAACTTCGAGACGGGGTCCATCACGGCTGCATTCACCATTCTCTCCGATGGCGAAGTCCGCAGCGACCCCATCAGCGAAGAAGCCATCTCGCTGCTGGACGGGCACATTCTGCTGTCGCGCAAGCTCGCCGAGCAGGGGCATTACCCGGCCATCGACATACTGGCCAGCATCAGCCGTGTGATGTCCAACATCGTCGGGCGCAAGCACATCAACGCCGCCATGCACGTGCGCGAGATACTGGCGAAGTACCGGGAAATCGAGCTGCTCCTGCGGCTGGGCGAATACAAAAAGGGATTGGACCTGGCCATGGATCGGGTCATCGAGCGCCACCCGCACGTCGTGCAGCTCGTACGCCAAGACACCCGCCAGCCGATTCCCTCGCGCGACGGAATACAACAGTTGCTGGCGATTGCGGAGGCTGCGTGATATCACCACGCTTCGCAGTCGCGCGGCACGATGTGCCTGCAGAGCCCGGCGCACCCGACGAAGTGGTAGCGCAACTGGTGCAAGTGCAGACACTTCAGCGGCGCCGAAAACTGCTGGCCACCATCGAGCTGGCATGCGCGCGCAGCGTCATGCAGGCGTGCGAGCAGCGCCTGCAACAGGCGCGGGAGGCATTGACCGTGAACGAGGAGAGCGCCGCAATCCAGCGCGCACATCAACTGCGCGAGCTGACCAACACCCAGCGCAGCGCACAAGACGTGGCGCGCTGGCGGCGATCAGACGTGGCCAGGATCAACGGTCTGATGGAGCACCGGCGCGCCCTGGACACGGCGACCGATGCACTGGCCAAGGCCAACGCGGACGTGGCGCAGCGCCGTCGTCACCAGCGGCGGCTCGAAATCATCGACGAGAAATACGCGGCCATGCTCGAACAGCTACTCGACAGCACATGCTGAGGCAGCGCCAGCGCCAGCGCCGTGGACGGCGCGAAGCGCTGCCTATGCCTCCACGGTCCGCCGCGATGAATGACCCTCGAGCGAGCGCACGCGCCTCTTAGTCATCGTGTTCGCCGCAGCACTTCAGCTTGTTGAGAATATCGCGCGTCAGTCCGCGACCAGCTTTTGCTGCGCCACCACCTTCTTGTAGACCTCGTACTCCGCCTTGATCTGTGCCGCGAACTGCTCGGGCGTATTGCCCACGACCAGCGAGCCTGTGTCCTCGATGCGCTTGCGCACGGCCGGGTCTTGCAGAGCCTGTTTGACGCCGGCGCTGATCTTGTCCACCACCTCCTTGGGCAATCCTTTGGGCCCATAGATGCCGTAGTACGCCATGCGGTTCACCGGCTCGAGCCCCACCTCCTTGAAGGTGGGCACGTTGGGCAGTTGCGCCAAGCGCTGCGGCGCGGCGACCACGATAGGCACCAGGCGGCCGTCCTTGATGAAAGGCAGCGCCGAAGGAAGGTTGTCAAAAATCATCGGCACCTGGCCAGCCACCGCGTCGTTCAACGCGGGGCCTGCGCCGCGGTAGGGCACATGCGTGAGGAAGATGCCCGAGAGGCTCTTGTACAGCTCCATTTGCAGGTGGCCGATGCCGCCCGTGCCCGATGTCGCAAATGAATATTTGCCCGGTGCACTCTTCACCAGATCGATGAACGCCTTGTAGTCCTTGGCCGGGAAAGCCGGATGCACCGCCAGCACGTTGGGCGTGGCCGCGATGTTGATGATGGGCGTGAAGTCCGTCACCGGGTTGTAAGGCACCTTGGGGTTGATCGCCGGGTTCGCCGCCGTGGTGGACACCGTGGCCACGCCCAGCGAATAGCCATCGGGCGCGGCACGTGCCGTTTCGGTCGCACCGACCACCCCACCGGCGCCGGCCTTGTTCTCGACCACCACCGGCTGTCCGAGTATTCTGCCCAGTGGCTCGGCAATCACGCGGGCCACGATGTCGGTGGTGCCGCCCGGTGCGAATGGCACCTGGAGCTTGATCGGCCTGTTGGGGAATTCCTGGGCCAGCGCACAGTTGCCGATTGCAAGCAGGCTCAAAGCGAGCACAGCGCGTCGTTTCATTTTCTTGTCTCCCTGGGCTTGTTGACTGTATGGCGCGAAATGGGCAACAGCGTTATTGCTGTTGCCCAGTCGGGCATTAGGCCAGCGGCGTCCGCGGAAAACGTGCGAACAAGTACTCGAAATATTCGTAAATTGGACCAGAGCGCGATCGGTGGACGCCACGAAGCGCCATGAGCGCTGTCCACGTACGGCCGGTTCGGTCGCTTTCGACCAAGCGGCAGGCCCCAGGCAATGAGTAAGACGGTGAGCCGCAAGCGCGAAGTCTGCGCTTTTTTTGTACGCATTCTTCGCGCGTCACGGCCCTTCGGCTTTTGTCGCAGCCGGCTCACCTCTGCCCGCGGCAACGGCTGCGCCGGCGCGGGCTGAGCATCTGGTGGCCCTCGCCGGCACGGCACACCCACGTTGCCCGACAGCTTCAGCGAACGAGCCCCGGCCGCCACTGACTGGCCGCCCTCGATCGCCTGTTCGATCGCCGTGCCTTGAAAGCATGGGTGAGTCAGTCGAGCGTTACCTTGGCCAGCAGGTCTTCGCTGACCCACTGATGAAGCCATCGCCCAAGCTTTGCAATCGCCTGTGCATCGGTGGTCTGTTGGGCCAGTGCTGCACACAGGTCCGAGAAACGGACCCCATCGTCAAGATCGACCAGCGCAGCCGCCTCCTGGGCGTCGACGCTTCGAAAGTGCGGGTTGTGACCACGCCGCCACACCAGCACCTTCTGTGGACTCGCCAAGGACACAGTCTCTGGCGGGGCTTCGTTGCGATCGAGCGCAAGCCACAGCGCCAAGGTGTTGAAGCGCTGCTCCAGCAATCGCCACGTTGGCACCAGCATGAAGCCGGCCCGCGACCAGTCCTCAGACTTCACCTCGGCCAATTGGTCGCTGGACACGACAGCGCTATCGGGACCATCGAATGCCCTGCGCAAGGCCCAGTCCATGCACGCAAGTTCGGCACAGGCTGGATGTTCGATCGCAGTGGCGGCGATCCAATCCGCGAAACCCTCCCCGTACTCGTTGATGCTGCGGTTGACCGAGACATGCGTCGTGATGTAGTTCAAAGCGAGGCTGTCGAATCTGTCCTGGCCGAGCCACTGAACGGTATGTCCATAGCTGTCTCTCAGCGCGGCAAGCAGGCGCAGGACATATCCCTCACGATAGATGGCTAGCCGACGTCTGATGCCGATGCCGCCCTTACGCAGCATGTTGGCAATCTCCATGTCGCCGTGCAGAAGATATTCCTGCAGTGCACTTTGCGTTGAGTGAAGAGAACTCATGCAGCTGCCACTGGCGCACTGGCGGCTATTTGACGCGCAACGTCGAGTTCGGCGACGAGTTCGGCCAGAGGTGGAATGTGGTCGTCGCGCTCGATCATCGTGGCGACGGGGCCGAAGCGCTCTAGCGCCGCAGCATACAGCGCCCAAACCGGATCGCTCACTGCTGCGTCATGGGTGTCGACAAGATGGTCGCCGTGAGACGTGTGCCCGGCGAGATGGAACTGACGCACGCGGTCGTCGGGCACCGCACGCAGATAGTCCATCGGATCATGGCCATGATTGACTGCGCTGACATAGATGTTGTTGAGATCCAGCAAGATCAGGCAATCGGCCGATTCGGAGACTTCTCGAAGGAAGTCCCATTCGTTCATCGTCGAGTCAGTGTACTCGAGGTAACTAGAGACGTTTTCGAGAAGGATGCGCTCACCGAGCGCCTCCTGTGCGCGCAGAACATTCCGGACCACGACGCTCAACGCCTCTTCGGTGTAGGGTAGCGGCAACAGATCGTGTGTATTGCGACCGTGCACGCCCGTAAAGCAAAGGTGGTCGGAAATCCACATCGGATCGACGCGATCAGCGAGCTGGCGCAGGCGCCGGAGGTAAGCGGGGTCCGGCCCGTCGAAGCTGCCAAGGGACATTGACACGCCGTGCATCGCCATGGGGTAGCGCTGGCGTATCGCGTCGAGCATGGCCAGCGGTTTGCCCCCCGGCACCAGGTAATTGTCTGAGATGACCTCGAGCCAGTCGACCCGCTGCGCCTCAGAAAGGAATTCACTGTAGTGCGCGGTTCGCAGACCGAGGCCAAACCCAGCGTTGCATGGTGCCTGCGGGGACACGCGGGCACCTACTTCTTGATCGTCAAGTCGCCAATGGTGCCTCCATTTGACAGGCACTGGCCGGCTTCCATGCCCTTGAAGCTGTGCCCCTTGCAGGCGTTCTGGCCTTTGCAGGCGTTCTCGGTCGTCTTGCAATCGGCCATGCCCTTGCATTCGTGCACGCCATAGCAGTGAACCTTGTCGCTGGCAGCAATGGCTAGGCCGTTGCTGCCTGCCGGCGGCTGGGCGGCAATGGCCGAGAGGGAGAACATGGCGGCCGCAGCAGCCAGGGAAGCAGCAGAAGTCTTGGAAGGATTCATGGTTGTTGCTTTCTCTAAGAACAATGTTGTGTGACAGCAGATTTGCATCCGGACCTTTGGGCCGTCATCGAGTTGCGAGTAGGACCCAACCAATATTCGATATCGGTCCGCTGGGGGTTACAGCTGCGGCCCCCAAAAATCTCCGCGGCACGGTCGACATAAGTGGCTGGGGTACACGATGCGCAGACGCAGCACGTCGTGCAGGTTTGTGCGGATGGTCAATGAATGTGAACTGCTCCAACAAACCCCATTCACCGTGTCCTCGAAGCGCTTGCGCCAGTTGCGTGTCGTGTCTGGGTGGATGCCGGCAGCTCGGCTACAGGCATCAACGCCGCACTGCCATGCGCTGGGGAAGCTTGCACCCTTCAAAGGTCAGTTTGGCATTCTTGTGCCTGTTCGCTCTGTTGCGCCTTCTGGGTGACTGAAGCATGGCAAACCAAGTTGCCCAGCCCTTTCCGGGTGAACGGGCCAATGCGACATTGCATCTAGGATCCCGGCATGTCATCGACCGCCTATGCCATTGCCGCCATCGCGCTGTGGGCCACCCTGGCCAGCCTGGGCACCACCCTGGCGCAGGTGCCGCCCTTCCTGCTGACGGGCGCCGCACTGATCGTGGGCAGCATGCCGAGCTGGCCGCTGGTGCTGCGCGACCGGACCGCCTGGCGCGTGCCGCCGCGCACGCTGGCGCTGGGCGTCTACGGTCTGTTCGGCTTTCACTTCCTGCTGTTCATCGCGCTGCGCCACGCGCCGCCGGTGGAGGCGAACCTGGTCAACTACCTCTGGCCACTCGGGATGGTGGTGATGGCGCCGCTCTTCCTGCCGGGCACGACGCTGCGGCCGCTGCACCTGGCAGCGGCGCTGCTGGGTTTCGCGGGCGCGGCGGTGGCGATCCTCGGGGCCCGCAGCGCCGCAGCCGACGGGGCCGGCAACACCGGGTACTGGGGCTTCGTGCCGGCGCTGGGCTCGGCCTTCATCTGGTCGAGCTATTCGCTGTGGACGCAGCGGGTGCCGCCGTTCCCGACCGCGGCGATCGGCCTGTTCGGGCTGGTGTCGGGCGCGCTGTCGCTGCTGTGCCATGCACTGCTGGAACCGGCCGTGGCGCTGTCGGTCCGCGACTGGGGCCTCATTGCGCTGTGCGGGCTCGGCCCGCTGGGCGCGGCCTTCTTCCTGTGGGACCGCGCGCTCAAGGGCGGCGACGCGCGGCAGATCGGGATCCTGAGCTACATCACGCCGCTGGCGTCCACCGCCCTCCTGCTGCTGGTGACGGGCCGGCCGCTGAGCTGGAGCATCGCGATCGCGGCCGCCATGATCATCGCGGCGGCGGTGATGGGCACCCGGGCGCGCTGACCCGGGTTTTGAGGACCGAATCGGCGTCCGGCGCCCGTCCTGACGGCGCGAACAGCGCCTGATTTCATGGCACCCCGGGCCATTCGCGGCATCGGCCGGCCGGCACCGGGCCCGTGGCACCGAATTCGCTTGCCCGGCCGGCACAACAACTCCGGAGATTGCCGAGATGGCCAAGATCCCCGCCGGCGTCGGGCCGCGCTTTCCGCAGGTGGTGGTGCTCGTGGGCGCCACCGGCGACCTGTCGCGGCGCAAGCTGCTGCCGGGCCTGTTCCACCTGTGCAGCGCAGGCTTCATTCCCGACTGGCGCATCGTCGGCGTCTCGCTCGACGACATCGACGTCGACGGTTTCAAAGCCATCGCCCGCAGCGCCCTGGACGAGTTCGGCAGCCGCAAGACCAGCCCCGCCGCCTGGGAGCGCTTTGCTGCCCAGCTCGACTACGTGCCGCTGGCCGCCGGGGCGCCGGCGCTGAAAGACGCGGTGGCGCGCGCCGAGGCCTCGCTGGGTGTCGAGTGCCGGCGGCTGCACTACCTCAGCGTGCCGCCCTCGGCCGCGCTGCCCGTGGTGCGCATGCTGGGCGATGCGGAACTGGTCGAGCGCTCGCGCATCGTGATGGAAAAGCCCTTCGGCACCGACCTGGCCAGCGCGCGCGTGCTCAACGCCAGGCTGCACGAGGTCTTCGACGAATCGCAGATCTTCCGCATCGACCATTTCCTGGGCAAGGAGCCGGCGCAGAACATCCTGGCCTTCCGCTTCGCCAACGGCCTGTTCGAACCGATCTGGAACCGCAACTTCATCGACCACGTGCAGATCGACGTGCCCGAGACGCTGGGCCTGGGCAAGCGATCGGGCTTCTACGAGCAGACCGGCGCGTACCGCGACATGGTGGTCACGCACCTGTTCCAGATCCTCGGCTTCATGGCGATGGAGCCGCCCACCTCGCTCGACCCCGAGCACATCGGCGAGGAGAAGAACAAGGTCTTCCGCAGCATGCTCCCCATCCTGCCCGGCGACGTGGTGCGCGGCCAGTACAGCGGCTACCGCGGCGAGGAAGGCGTCGACCCCGACTCCGACACCGAGACCTTCATCGCGCTGAAGTGCCACATCGACAACTGGCGCTGGGCCGGCGTGCCCTTCTACCTGCGCACCGGCAAGCGCATGGCCGAGAGGCAGCGCATCATCTCCATCGCTTTTCGCGAGCCGCCCAAGAGCATGTTCCCGCCCGGCAGCGGCGTGGGTGCGCAGGGGCCGGACCACCTCACCTTCGACCTGGCGGACGCGTCGAAGATGAGCCTGTCGTTCTACGGCAAGCGCCCCGGCCCCGGCATGCGGCTGGACAAGCTGAGCCTGCAGTTCGCGATGACCGACACCGGCCTGGCCGGCGAGGTGCTGGAGGCCTACGAGCGCCTGATCCTCGACGCCATGCGCGGCGACCGCACCCTGTTCACCACGGCCGAGGGCATCGAGCGCCTGTGGGAGGTGTCGCAGCCGCTGCTGGACGCACCGCCGCCCGTGCGCCTGTACGAGCCCGGCTCGTGGGGACCCAAGCCCGTACACCAGCTGATCGCGCCGCATGCCTGGCGGCTGCCCTTCGAGCGGGCGTGGCGCAATCCGAACAAGAGCGGCAGCTGAGGCGCACCGGCAAAAAAAAGGGCCCCCAGGGGGACCCGTGCAACGCCGTTACGGTGAACGACGAGGAGACAAACCCCGCTCCGTCAGAGTTTGCAGCCTCAATGTACGGTGGCGCATCCCGATCACCAACGACCGAGTGGTGATATGCGTCTGACGCAAACGTCTATGGCTGCCGGCGCGTCGTGGCAGCCGCTGCACGCCGGGCGGGTGGGGTCGCCATCGGCCGCTGCACGGGCAGCATCACCAGCACCACGCTGCGCTCGCCGTCGAGCCCTTCGGCTTCCACGCGCAGGCCGAACTGCAGGTCACCCGACGCGCGGGCTGCCGCGCCGATCGCGGGCACCGTGCATTGGCGATGGCCCGCGGTGCCGCCGCCGCAGTCGATGCGCACCGGCAGCCCGTGCACCTGCAGCTCGCCCGCCGCGCCGCTGCGCGTGAAGGTGCTCACCTCCACGCGCGACAGCGCATCCACCGCCACGTAGCTCAGCGACACCTGCGACACCCCCCGTGCCGCATCCTCTGCCGACAGGCTGCGCGGGCTGACGTCGAAGACCACGAAGGGCGCCTCGTTGGACAGGTACTCGACCTGCGCCGGCTGCATGCCCAGGGCGGCCATCGACGCGCGCGCGCCCGGTGCCGCAGGTGCGGCCGTCGCAGGCAGCACGCCGGCGAGCAGCCACAGCGCAAGGAAGGAAGGGCGGTGCATCACATCGCCCATTGCAGCGAGCCCCGCACCGCGGCGCAAGCGGGAAAACGCGCCGACTCGAGTCAGCGAGGTGCACGTGCACGGACGGCGGATGGCGCGCGCCGGCCGGGGCTTCGACCGGGCGCCGGCTCAGCGCCCCACCCAGCCGCCGCACACCGGAAACACCTGCCCGACGAAGCAATCCGCCGCCGCGCTGCACAGGTAGGCCGCGAACTGCGCGTCCTCGCGCGCGGCGACCAGCCGGCCCAGCGGCACCTCACGCCGCAGCCGCTCCTGGAAACGCGGGTTGGCCTGCACCTCGGCCGGGAAGTAGGTCGGGTTGTCGACGAAGTTCTGCGCGATCGCATTGACCTGCACGCCCTGCGGCGCGAACTCGACGCCCACCGCCTGCGCATAGGCCAGCTGGGCGCCGCGCGCCGCGCTGTAGGTCGACGCGCGCTTCATGCCGCGCAGCGCCGAGGCGCTGCCCAGGATCAGGATCTTGCCCGCGCCGCGGGCCAGCATCGCCGGCGCCGCCGCGCGCACCAGGCGCGGGAGCGGGTCGACCAGCGCCGCGAAGGCGCTTCGCCACTCGTCCTCGTCCACCTCCTGCGCCAGCGTGGTCGGGGCCGCGAACGCGAGGTTGGCGACCAGCACGTCGATGGGGCCGGCCTCGCGCACGACGCGCTCGGCGGCATCGGGTGCCGAGAGCGCCTCGGCGCTGGCGACCACCGTCGCGCCCTGTTCCTCGAACACCTCGCACAGCACCGGGCCCATGAATTCGGTGGACTGGGTGATGAGCACGCGTCGGCCGGTGAGCAAATCCTTCATGGGCGGCTCCAAAGTTTCGAATCGCAGCGTTGTGAAAGGCTGCGCAGTCAGGCCACGCGGCGTGCGTGCTCGACGAAGGCCTCGCGCGTCTGAACCATGTACAGGGCCGGGCCGTCCGGCGTGTCGATGGTCCGGAGCGCCGCGAAGCCGGCCTTTTCGTAGCAACGGATCGCGCGCAGGTTGTCCGGCGCGGGGTCGGTCTGGATCCTGGTCACCGCCGGGTCTTCGAACAGCCTGGCGACCAGCGCGCGGACCAGCAGCGTGCCCAGGCCTTGACCCAATCGCGATGCGTCCGCGAGCGACTGGTCGATGCCGCGCACGCCGGGGTCGGTCTCGTCCTCCCACCAGCCACCTCCGCTGCCCACGGCGACGTACGACTGCGCATAGCCGATCGGCTCGTCGCCCAGCATCGCGATGTAAGGCGTGACGCCCTCCGCCGCCATGACGCTCGGCCGGTATTGCGCCTGCACGTCGTCCCACGACGGGCGCGCCGCCTCGCCGCCCCACCACTGCACGATGTGCGGGCGGTTCAGCCAGTCGTGGAGCATGGGCAGGTCCTGCTCGGTCATGGGGCGCAGGGTGACGCGACGCGGTACCGGGGTCATGGGATTCTCCGCTTCGTGGGCACCGTCAGTCTTCGTCCTCGAACCAGAGGCAGGCGGTACGCTGCGGCACGAGAACGAGGATGCCGGTGTCGAAGGTGGCGTCGGTGGCCGGCGACAAGGAGGCGCCGCCCGCAACCGACGGGTTCGGCAGGCCCGGCGCGCCGTTGGTGAAATAGCGTGCGCCGAGCCCGCCGGCCGCCTGCACGAAGGCGATGGCCAGCCGTTGCGCCCTGGCTGGAGGCACCAGCTCCACGCCATAGGCCAGGTCGCCATGGATCACACGCTGGAGTACGGAGACGGCCTGCGCCGCATCGATCTCTGCGTAGATGCCCGGCTCACTCGCCAGGCCGAACGACCGTGCCGCAGCTTCCGGCGAATCGAAGCCCTGCGGCAAGGCGCCGCCGCGCACATGCCCGGCCCTGCGCAGGGCACGGACCTCGGCCACGATGTCGTCCGCATCCGCCATGCGGGTCAGCCGGTCACCGAACTCTGGGCGCCTTGCGCCTGCACCCACCGCACCGGCACGCCGGCCCGCAGCGTGTTGTGCACCTCGGCCACGGCATCGGTTTCCGCGAGGAGCCGCTCGATCGCCTCGGGCGGGGCACTCGACTGCACCCGTGCCGTGTAGCGAATGTCGCTGGCGGCCAGACCGACGCCGGGGAACTCGGCACTCGCTTCCACCTCGACCGCATCGAGCACGAGGCCCAGCCGCGCCGCCTCGCGGAACAGGTCGTTGCAGTAGCAGGTGGCCAGCGCCAGCATCAGGAACTCACCGCCGTTGACGGTCGAGCCCCGGCCCGCGGGCTTGGGCGGCACGTTCAGCGACTGGCGCACCTCGCCGGTCTCGACGGTGGTGGCGTGCGATGACGCGGTGTTGCGGACGGTGGCTCGGATGCGCATGGGACCTCCGGGGAGCGCGGGGCTCGGCGGATTCTGCCTCTGCGTTGAAGCCCGGCACCAGCCAGCCGCACGGCAGACCGCCTGTGCGCCATGCCGCCGGTGCTCAGTCCTTCGCGACTTCCAGCACCAGCTTGCCGAAGTTCTCGCCCGAGAACAGCTTGCCCAGCGCCTCGGGGAAGTTCTCGATGCCCTGCACGATGTCCTCGCGGCTCTTCATGCGGCCGTCCTTGAGGTAGCCGGCCATTTCGGCGATGGCGACGTGGTAGCGGTCGGCGTAGTCGAAGACGACCATGCCTTCCATGCGCGCGCGGTTCACGAGCAGGCTCAGGTAGTTCTTGGGGCCCGCGGCGGGCATGCTGTTGGCGTTGTTGTACTGGCTGATGGCGCCGCAGATGACGATGCGGGCCTTGCGTGCGAGCTTGGCCATCACGGTGTCGAGGATCTCGCCGCCGACGTTGTCGAAGTACACGTCGACGCCCTTGGGCGCATGTTCCTTCAGGCCCTCGCGCACGGCGCCCGGGCCGGCCTTGTAGTCGATGCAGGCGTCGAAGCCCAGTTCCTTGACGACCCACTCGCACTTGGCGGCGCCGCCGGCGATGCCGATGGCGCGGCAACCCTTGATCTTCGCGAGCTGGCCCACGGTCTGGCCGACGGCACCGGCCGCGCCGGAGACGACCACCGTGTCGCCCGCCTTGGCCAGGCCGACCTCGAGCAAACCGAAGTAGCCGGTCATGCCCGGCATGCCGAGCACGTTGAGCCACTGGCTGGCGGTGCCGGCCTTCAGGTCGATCTTGGTGAGGCCACTGCGCTTGACTTCGTCGGCCGACACCAGCGCGTATTCCTGCACGCCCAGCGTGCCGTACACCACGTCGCCGACGGCGAAGGCCGGGTTCTTCGACGCGACCACGCGGCCCACGCCACCGGCACGCATCACCTCGCCGATCTGGACCGGCGGGATGTAGCTCCTGCCCTCGTTCATCCAGCCACGCATCGCGGGGTCGAGCGAGAGCATCAGGGTCTTGACCAGCACGCCGCCGTCGGCCGGCTGGGCGACGGGCGCCTCGCCGTAGCTGAAGTTCTCGCGCGTGGCGGCGCCCGTGGGCCGGCTGGCGAGCTTGAACTGGTGGTTGGTGGCGGCGATGGCAGTGCTCATGGCGGATGTCTCCTGCGTGGATGTTGGACAGCGGGCGGCCATCCTAGCCGTGGGCGCGGGCGGCCGCAGGCGCGCAGGCGACATGGCAGCCTCAAGCCGAATCGGGCCCCAGCGCCCACCGGGCTTGCATCGACAGCTATCAATTCAGGAGCGTTTCCAAGCACCGGTGCGTGGCGGTGGGCACACGGCTGTCACAACGCCTGGACGTCCCCCGTCTTGCTGATGAACGGCCGGCGTCCCGCCGCGCCGTCCTCCACGCATCACGAAAGGATCCGCACACCATGCAGCGTGCCAACTGGTTCACCGTTTCGCCCGAGGGCGCCAAGGCCGTGGGAGGCCTGCACCACTACGTCACCACCGGCACCGCGCTGCCCGCGCGCCTGGTGCACCTGGTGTTCCTGCGCGTGTCGCAGATCAACGGCTGCGCGCATTGCATCGACATCCATTCGCGGGACCTGCTCGAGGAAGGCATGGCCGTCGACACGCTGGTGCTGGTGCCGGCGTGGCACGAAGCGCCGTGGCTGTTCTCCGAGCAGGAGCGCGGCGCCCTGGCCTGGGCGGAGGAAGTCACCCGCGTCAGCGAGACCCACGCCTCGGACGCGGCCTATGCCGCCGCGGCGGCCGTCTTCGCCGAGAAGGATCTGGTGGACCTGACCCTGGTGATCGCGACGATGAACGCGCTCAACCGCCTGGGCGTGGGCTTTCGCATGAAGCCGCGCGCCCGGGCCGCGGCCTAGGCCACGCGTTCGATCGCCTGCCCGAGCAGGTGCACACCCAGGTCGATCTCCTCGTCGCTCACCGTCAGCGGCGGCGCGATGCGGAACACGCCGCCCATGCCGGGCAGGTTGACGATGTTCATCGACAGGCCGAGCTTCATGCATTCGCGCGTGATGGCGGCACCCAGCTCGGGCGCGGCCTCCTTGCCGGCGCGGCTCTTGACGATCTCCACGCCCAGCAGCAGGCCGCGGCCGCGCACGTCGCCGATGCAGTCCACGCGCTCCTGAAGCGCGCGCAGGCCGTCCTCCAGACGCTGGCCGGCGACGCGTGCGCGCTCCATCAGGCGATCGCGCCGCACCACCTCCAGCACCTTCAGGCCGACGGCCGCGGGCAGCGGGTCGGAGACGTGCGTGGTGTAGAAGAGGAAGCCGCGCCGGTGGCATTCCTCCTCGATGGCTTCGGAGGTGAGCACCGCGGCCAGCGGCAGGCCGGCGCCCAGCGTCTTGGACAGCGTGAGGATGTCGGGCACGACGCCGTCGCGCTCGCAGGCCAGCATGGTGCCGGTGCGGCCGATGCCGGTCTGTGCCTCGTCGAGGATGAGCAGCATGCCGCGCTCGACGCACTTGGCCTTCAGCGCGGCGAGGTAGCCCAGGGGCAGGTCGATCAGGCCGCCGGAGCTGAGGATGGGCTCGGCGATGAAGGCCGCGAGGTTGCCGCTGGATTGCCGGTCGATGAGGTCGAAGGCGTAGTCCAGCTCGGCCTGCCAGTCGAACTGCCCGTGGCGCTCGAAGCGCGGGCGGTACGGGTACGGCGCGGGGATCGCGAAGGACCCCACGGCCGCCGGCCCGTAGCCCTTGCGGCCCGCGCTGTAGGTGGCCGAGGCGGCGCCGCCCGTCATGCCGTGCCAGCTCTGCGCGAAGCTCACGACCTCGTACTTGCCGGTGTAGAGCTTGGCCATCTTGATCGCGGCCTCGTTGACCTCGGCGCCGGTGGTCAGCAGCAGCGCGCGGTCCAGGCCGGCGGGCGTGATCTCGGCCAGCTGCGTGGCCAGGTCGACCACGGGGCGGCTGAGCATGCCGCTGAAAAGATGGTCCAGGCGCTTCGCATGCTCGGCCACCACGCTGGCGATCTCGGGGTGCCCGTGGCCCAGCAGCGCACTCATCTGGCCCGAGGTGAAGTCGAGGATGGCGCGCCCGTCGGCGTCGTAGACGAAGCTGCCTTCGGCGCGCTCGATGATCAGGGGCTCGAAGCTGCCGCCATAGCGGATCAGGTGGCGGCGGGCGTTGTGCCAGAAGGCGGGGTCGTCGTTGCGGGACATGGGCGTGGAACTCCAGGGGCGGGCGTGTCGGATGGCGCGAGCGTAAGCACGCCGGAGCGCCCGGCCAAGCGAGTATTTCTGAACCCAGCCATCAATCCGCCTGATCGCTCGATCGGCCGCGGCACCCGCCATGCCGCAGCCACCGTAGGCCGCCGCCTGCACACCGTCGAGCTTCCGTCCGCAGCTTGCGGCTGCTGTAGGACAGATCATCGACTCTCAACGAACAAATGGCCTGGGAGCTCACGATGCACTCGATGGAAAAATACTTGGCGCTCGAACCCTTTGCCCTGCGCAGGAGCGAGCACTCGGACGTCAACGTGAACGATCCCTCGGAGGTGCGCCACGTGGCCCAGGAATTCGGCGTGGATGAAAGCCTGCTCGCACGCGCGGCGGAGCGCGCGGCGCTGACGACGCGGGCCATGCAGGCGCAGCTGTCGCGCTGAGTGCCACGCCGCCACCGACCTTGCGGCTCGCGGCGGCTGCCGACTGAAGGACGCGCGATGCAGCGCACTTCTCGGCAGGCCGCAGGCGCCCGATTCCGCTCCCCGCCAGACGCCTGATGTCCGCCATCGCGCCAGCCGACATCGGCTCCACGCTCCCCACCGATGGTCCTGCTGCGCCGCCGAGGCGGCGCGCCGCCCGGCCGCCCACGCTGTCGATGGCCGCGTGGAAGCAGTTCATGGAAGTTGCCCGGCCCTACTGGGTGGGCGGGCAGCGCCGCAGCGCGTGGGCGCTGCTGGGCATGCTGATCGTGGTGATGCTGTGCGAGACGCAGCTCGCGGTGATGCTCGTCTCGCGCACCGGCGACATGACCTCGGCGCTCGCGGCCCGCGACGCCGACCGTTTCTGGACGGCGGTGCGCTGGAGCCTGGTCGTGCTGGCCTTCGCCGCACCGACCTATGCCGGCTACTACTACCTGCGGGACTACCTGGGCAACCACTGGCGCCGCTGGCTCACCCACCACTTCCTCGACGGCTACCTGCACCGCCGGCGGTATTACGAACTGGGCGGGCGCGAGGACCTGGACAACCCCGACCAGCGCATCAGCGAGGACATCAACACCTTCACCGGCCGCTCGATCAACTTCGCCCTGATATTCCTCGGCTCGCTGATGCAGCTGGTCGCGTTCAGCGCGGTGCTGTGGTCCATCTCGAAGACGCTGGTGCTCTTCCTGGCCGTGTACGCCGCCTTCGGCACCTTCGTGGCGCTGTATGTCTTCGGTGCCCCGCTGATCCGTCTCAACTTCTGGCAGCTGCGGCGCGAAGCGGATTTCCGCTTCGGACTGATGCGTTTTCGCGAGAACGCCGAATCGATCGCGTTCTACCGCGGCGAGGCCCAGGAGCGCGCCGAGCTGAACACACGGTTCCAGGCGGCCTTCGCCAACTACGGGCGACTGATCCGCAAGCAGCGCACGCTCAATCTCTTCCAGCGCGCATTCAGTCAGCTGACGCTGGTGGTGCCGAGCATCATCCTCGCGAACGAGGTGCTGTCGGGCCGGATGGAGGTCGGCCGTGCGGTGCAGGCCGGCGGCGCCTTCGCCGCGGTGCTGGGCGCCGTGGGGCTGATCGTCGACAACTTCGAAGGACTGAGCCGCTTCGTCGCGGGCATCGATCGCCTGCACGCGCTGGCGCGCGCGGTGGTCCCGGGTGACGCCGACCCAGAAGCGGCAGCAAGCGCGGGGCAGGAGATCCGCAGCGAATGCGGCGACGACGAGCTGTGCGTCGAGAACGTGACGCTGTATGTTCCGCGCTCGGACCGGCTGCTGATCCGCGACCTGTCGCTGCGCCTGGGCCCCGGCGACGGCCTGATGATCGCCGGGCCCAGCGGCTGCGGAAAGAGTTCGCTCCTGCGCGCCCTGGCCGGCCTGTGGCGCACCGGCAGCGGCACGGTGCGCACCCTGGCGCCCGAGCAGGTGTGCTTCCTGCCGCAACGGCCCTACATGCAGCTGGGCACGCTTCGTCACCAGATCCTCTATCCCGCCGATGGCCGTGCACACACCGACGAAGAGTTGCTGGAGTTGCTCGACGCCGCGCATCTCGGCGGGCTGGCCGAGCGGGTCGGCGGGCTCGACGCGGTGCGGGACTGGGACAAGCTGCTCTCGATGGGCGAGCAGCAGCGCATGGCCTTTGCGCGCGTGCTGTCGCGTCGCCCGCGTGCCGTCATCCTCGACGAGGCCACCAGTGCGCTGGATGCCGCCACCGAGGCCGCGCTCTACCAGCGCCTGCGCGACACGGGGGCCACGCTGATCAGCATCGCGCACCGTCGGGCCGTGCTGCGCTACCACACGCAGGTGCTGGAGCTGCAAGGCGGAGGCAGCTGGCGCCTGGTGCCGGCGCGCGAGTTCTCCTGAGGGCAGGCCCGCGCGCGTGCGCCGGGCACCGCCGCGAAATATCGCGGCCCATGCGCGCGAGCGCATCGACACTCGGCGCTTCCGCCCCCCGCCGGGCGCCCCGCCCCTTTCGCAAGATGAGACCCCTCCTCGACGTCGACCTGCTGCGCACCTTCGTCGCGATCGCCGAGACGCGCACGCTGGGCCGTGCCGCCGCGCGCATCGGCCGCACGCAGGCCGCGGTGAGCATGCAGGTCAAGAAGCTGGAAGACATGCTCGCCCAGCCGCTGCTCCACCGCACCGGCCGCGGCGTGACGCTCACGCTGCACGGCGAACGCCTGCTGGTCCATGCGCGCACGCTGCTGCGGCAACACGACGCGGCGGTAGCCGACCTGTCGGGCACGGGCCTGGCGGGCACGCTGCGCTTCGGCTGCCCCGACGACTACGCGGCCGCCTTTCTGCCGGCGATCCTGCGCAGCTTCGCGGGGCAGCATCCCAACGTGCTGGTCGAGGTGGTGTGCGCGCCGACGCCGCGCTTGCTCACGCAGTTGCAGCAGCACGCCCTGGACCTGGCGCTGGTCTCCACGCCCGACGCCGACGACCCCGTCCCGCCGCTGCGCCGCGAGCCACTGGTGTGGGTGGGCCACCGCCACGACGCCGCTGCCCTGCGCGAGCCGCTGCAGATCGCGCTGTCGGACCCCGACACGCTGGACCACCGCGCGGCCTGCGAACGGCTCGACGCGGCGCAGCGGCCCTACCGCGTGGCCTACGCGAGCGGCAGCATGTCGGGGCTGCTGGCGGTGGTGCGCTCGGGCCAGGCGATCGCGGTGCTCACCCAATCGGCGGTGCCGGCCGACCTGCAGGTGCTGGCGGCCGGCGAGGGCCTACCGCCGCTGCCCACCGTGGGCCTGCATGTGCGCTTCGGCCTGCCGCACCCGCCGGCGCTGGTCGCCGCGTTCGCGGAGCACCTGCAGCGGCTGGTGCCGGATCTGTGAATGAAATCGGCCTCAAACGCCCGTGGTACAGGCGCGTGTAGCTATGAATTCAGGAGCGCCGTGACGGCCAGCCCGGGCCCGGCGTTGCGCAGCGTGAGCCCGCCGCCGTGCGCCTGCGCCACGAGCCGGCACAGGTACATGCCCAGGCCCACGCCGCCGGCGCTGCGGGTGCGCGCGCTGTCGGGGCGGTAGAAGGGCTCGGCCAGGCGCGCGAGCTGCTCGTCGGGCACGCCGGGGCCGAAGTCGCGCACCTCGATCTCGACGCCGCCCCGACCTTCGCTTGCACTCGCGGAGCGCAGCGACACCACCGGCGGCTGCGCGCCGCCGGCGCCGTGGCGCAGCGCGTTGTCGAGGAGGTTGCGCAGCAGCAGGCGCACGCGCGAGCGGTCGAGCGCCGGCGCCGGCAGGCCGGGCGCCACCTCGACTCGCACCGCCTGCGCCATCGGCACGCCGCGCGCGGCCAGTTCGTCCTGCACCTCGCGCACCAGCGCGGGCAGGTCGACAGGCTCGCGCTGCAGGGCGACGTGCGGGCTGGCCAGGCGCTCGCTTTCGAGCAGGTCGCTGATGAGCTCGCGCATCTCGCCGAGGTCGCGCAGCAGCGCTTCGCGTTCGGCCGCGCCCTCGCCGGCTTCGGGCAGCAGTTCGGCATTGAGCCGCGCGCGGGTGAGCGGCGAACGCAGCTCGTGGCTCATGGCCAGCAGCAGCGTGCGCTTGGCGTCGAGCATGGCGCGGATGTCGTGCGCCATGGTGTTGATGCGCTGCGCCAGGTCGCCCAGGTCGTCGCAGTGGCGGATGGGGATGGGCTTTTCGAACTCGCCGCGGCCGAAGCGCTCGGCCCCTTCGCGGATGTCGATCAGCGGGCGCAGCAGGCGGCTGATGCCGGCGTACACGCCCACCACCAGCAGCAGCAGCGCGGCCAGCGTGCCCCAGCCCGCCGCGCGAGGCGCCTGCTCCCACACGCGCGGCGCCCAGCCGAAGACCACGCGGTGGCCGTCGGCGGTCTGGCGCACGTACCAGCGCTCTTCCTCGCCGTTGGCGGGCCGCGCGTCGCGCAGGAAGCCGTGTTCGGGCTGGCCGGGGTGCGAGTCCCAGTTGACCTGCGGGCCGCTGATGCGCAACGTGATCGGCAGGCGCGCGACCAGGGCCTGCGCCTTCGCCACGTCGGGCGGCGTGCCCAGCTCGGCCACGATGCGGTCCTCGTAATCCATCAGCAGGGGCTGCGCGACCGCCCCCCAGCCGTTGGAGAAGGAGCGCTTCATGCCGCCCAGGAAGATGCCCGCCATCACCAGGGCGAGCACCAGGAACCACATCACCAGCCGCACGCGCAGCGAACGGCGCCAGCGCGGGCGGTGCCGCCCATCGACCGGATGCGAATGTGCGCGCCGCCTCACAACGCCGCTGCTTCGGAGCTGCCGGGCGCCACGGCCAGGGTGTAGCCGGCGTTGCGCAGCGTCTTGATGCAGTCCAGCGGCTCGAGCTTGCGGCGCAGGCGGCTCACGACGATGTCGACCGCGCGCGTGTACAGGTCGGCCTCGTGGCCGCGCAGGCGGTTGAGGATGTCGTCGCGGCTGAAGACCTTGCCGGGCTCGGCGGCCAGCAGCGCGAGCAGCTCGAACTCGGTGCCGGTGAGCTCGACACGCTCGCCGGCACGCTGCACCTCGCGCCGGTCGAGGTCGATGGACAGGCCATCGAACACCAGGCGCTGCGCCGATGACGCCGGCACCGGCGCACGCACGCGCTGGCGGCGCAGGATGGTCTGCACCCGCGCCACCAGCTCGCGCGGCTCGAAGGGCTTGGGCAGGTAGTCGTCGGCACCGAGCTCCAGGCCGACCACGCGGTCCATCACCTCGCCGCGGGCGGTGAGCATGACGATGGGAATGTCGCTCTCGGCACGGATCTGCCGGCACAGCGCGAAGCCGTCCATCTCGGGCAGCATGACGTCGAGGATCGCCGCGTCGTAGTCGCCCTGCCTCAGTTTCAGGAGACCTTCGCTCGGCCGCTGCGCGCTGTCGAGCGTGCAGTCGAAACGCGCGAAGTAGGTGGTGAGCGGCGGCGCGAGGTGCGCGTCGTCGTCGATCAGCAGGATGCGCGGCATGGCGGGATTGTGCCCATGAGAGAACAGGGCGGCGAGCGAAGAGCCTGCCTGCGCGGGCCAAGGGGTCGCGTTGGAGCGCAATCGGGATGAGCGCGGTGGCCGGGCGCGCCGCATGGGCCTGCGCCCATGCGAGCGACAGGGCGTCGCGATCGCCCGATTTCGCTCCAACCCGAAGGGCAGCCGTCTTGCCGGGCGGCCTGCGGCGTTGCGCCTCTTGCTCGTAGATGACTACGAGCAGCGCGCCGCGCCTTGCAGGCCACCCGGCAAGATGGCTGCGCGACCCCTTGGCCCGCGCAGGCAGGCTCTCCGGCCGGCGGGCATCCGGGCGTCACCAGGCGTCGCGCGGCCCGAGCCGGCCCAGGTGGGTGAAGCCGAAGCCGCGCGTGTACTTGAGGCCGTAGCCCAGCATCCGGTCGAAGCCGATGTGCGCGGCCCACACCAGGGCGAAGGCCATCGCCACCGGCGCGCCGAAGCCCAGGCCCGCGCCGCCCAGCAGTGCCGGCCCCACGAGACTGTGCGTCGTGTTGTAGAGCGCGGCGCCGACGCGCGGTCCGGCCAGGTAGCCGAACATCGCGATGTCGGGTGCGAGGAAGAGCAGCGCGAAGCCACCCCAGCCCGCGCCCAGCTGCGCATAGCCCGCAACGGCGAGCACGAGCAGCGCCAGCCCTTCGAGGCGCAGCAGCGCGCGCACGCCGCCCTGTGCCGCGCCGTCGGCGGATGGGGCGGCCGCAGCGCGCTGCCAGGCGCTGCGTGCCGGCCAGGACGCGGCGGCTGCGGTGGCGAGTTGCTCAGCCATGGCGCGACCAGCGGCGGCCGCCGCGGTCCATGAACTCGCGCACCTTCTGCTGCTGCGCGGGGCTCAGGTGGTCGAAGAAATCGGCCGCTGCGGCGATGACCTCGGGGCTGCCGTTGCGCACGGCGGCGGTCTTTTCCTCGACCAGCTTCGCGGCCGCCGCCTGGTCGAGCCGGTCGCCGGCGAACAGGGCCTTGAACTGTGCGCGCGGGTCGCCCGTGCCGCGCATGGCCTGGCGCTGCGCTTGCAGCTTCTGCGCCAGCACGTCGAGCTTCTGCTTCTGCGTGGCGTCGAGGTCGAGCTTGCTGCCCACGCGCTCGACCATCTTCGCGCGGAACTCGGTGCTGTCGGCCGCGCCCCAGCCGTGGCGGTGGCCGGCACAGCCGGCGATGCTGCCGGCAACGAGGGCGCCGCCGAAGAGGCCGAAGAGGGCGCGTCGGATCCAGGGTTTCATGGTGCGTGTGTCCTTGAGGATGAGGGAATGCGAGGTCGCAAGCGCGTCACTGCGCCGCGTTGGTGCCGCGGGCCTGCGCCTCGGCGCGCACGTCGACCGGGTTGCGCATCGTCGAAACGACGCGGCTGTTCACGCGGGAGCCCGAGCTGACGTTCTGGTCGGGCGCGGCAGCGGTGCGCACGGCTTCGGCCTGCACACCAGCGCGTGCCTGCGAGACGGCGACGGTCTCGGCACCGCGCGAGCCGCGCACCACGTTCTGATCGCGGGCTGCGGCGGCACGGACGGCTTCGGCCTGCACCGCGCTGCGGCCCAGGGCGCCGGCGGGCGCGTGCACGCCCTCGTAGCTTTCGGCCTGCGCGGCGGTGGTGCCCAGCAGAGCCAGGGCGGAAACGGCGAGAAAGGTGGCGCGGATGCTGTTCATGTCGAGGCCTTTCGAGTGAAAGTGGTGAAGGAGCCTCGATGGTGCGCACGCGGGCCGGCGCGGTCTTTTCAGTGCCGTCGCGCTATGTTTCGTTTGATTTCAACGCTACGGGTTCCATAGCTGTCTGCGCAATTGGGACGGGCGCTTGGGCCCCACATCATTCGCGAAGTGCGCCGAAGGCAGCGCGGCCGGCTCACTCGGCCAGCATCTGCGCCGGGTCGTCGGACTCGAGCACGCGCTGCGCCCAGGGCGCGAGCTTGGTGGTGTCGGCGCGCAGCACTTCCTGCTTGACGGCCAGGATCTGAGAGGGATGCATCGAGAAGCTGCGCAGGCCCAGGCCCAGCAGCAGCCGCGTGAAGTGCACGTCGCCCGCCATCTCGCCGCACACGCTCACGCCCTTGCCCTGGCGGCGGCACTCGGCGATGGTGTCGGCCACCAAACGCAGCACCGCCGGGTGCGCGGGGTCGTACAGGTGGGCCACGGCCTCATCGGCGCGATCGATCGCCAGCGTGTACTGGATCAGGTCGTTGGTGCCGATCGAGAGAAAGTCGAAGTGCCGCAGGAAGAGCTTGACGGTGAGCGCTGCCGCGGGCACCTCGATCATGGCGCCGAGCTTCACGGCGCCGTGCGCCAGGCCGCGCGCGTCGAGCTCGGCGCGCGCCTGCTCGATGAGCGCCAGCGTCTGCCGGATCTCGGAGGCATGCGCGAGCATCGGGATCAGCAGGTGCACCGACCCGTGCGCCGCGGCGCGCAGGATGGCGCGCAGCTGCGTGAGGAACATCGCCGGCTCGGCCAGGCTCCAGCGGATGGCGCGCAGGCCCAGCGCGGGGTTGAGGTACTCCTGCTTGCCGCTCTTGCCATCGAGCGGCTTGTCGGCGCCGATGTCGATGGTGCGGATGGTGACCGGCATGCCCTGCATGCCGTCGATGGCGCGGCGGTAGGCCTCGTACTGCTCCTCTTCGTCGGGCAGCTTCTCGCCGCGCTCCGTGCGGCCCATGAAGAGGAACTCGCTGCGAAACAGACCCACGCCCACGGCGCCGGCTTTCACGGCGCCGGCGGTGTCGTCAGGCAATTCGATGTTGGCGAGCAGCTCGACGCGCTGGTTGTCGAGCGTGACGGCCGGCTTGTGGCGCAGGCGCCAGAGGCGTTCGCGCTCGAGCTCGCCCTGGCGCTGCTTGAAGCCGTACTCGGCCAGGATGATGGGCGAGGGGTCGACGATGACCACGCCCGCATCGCCGTCGATGATGACCCAGTCGTCCTGCCGCACCAGCTGGCTGGCGCCGCGCGCGCCGACCACCGCCGGGATGTCCATGCTGCGCGCCACGATGGCGGTGTGCGAGGTGCGCCCGCCCACGTCGGTGACGAAGCCGGCGAACACGCTTTTCTTGAACTGCAGCATGTCGGCCGGCGCCAGGTCGTGCGCGATGAGCACGAGCGGCGCGTCGAAGCCGTCGTCCGTGCCGTCGTCGCCCTCCTCGCCGGTGCGCGCCTTGCGCTTGGGCGGCGGCGGCGCCAGCACCGCGGCCGTGCCCTTCATCTGGTGCAGCAGGCGCTCGACGACCTGTTCGAGGTCGGACTTGCGCTCACGCAGGTACTCGTCCTCCATCTCGTCGAACTGGCGCGCGACGATCTCCAGCTGCGTGGTCAGCGCCCATTCGGCGTTGTAGAGGCGCTCGGTGATCCAGTGCTTGACGCCGTCGGTCAGGGCCTCGTCCTGCAGCAGCATCTGGTGCACCTCGAGCAGGGCCGACAGCTCGTGCGGTGCCTCCTGCGGCGTCATCTGTGCCACGCTGGCCTGCAGGCGCTGCAGCTCCTCGGCCACCGCGTTGCGCGCCGTGCGCACCCGGCCGATCTCGGCCTCGACCTCGTGCGGCTGCACGAAGTAGTGCGCCACGTCGACCCGGCTGGACACGACCAGCACCGCACGCCCGATCGCGATGCCGCGGGCGACGGGGAGGCCGTGAAGGGCGAAGGTCATGGGGCGTCTTGAATGCGGGCTTCCCTACGCGAAGGGCGCGAAGGTTTCGCGAAGGTCGCGAAAGAACTTTCAGAGAAATCTGAATGGACTTTTTCGCGACCTTCGCGCGCTTTCGCTTCCTTCGCGTACGGGAGTCCGTATCCCATCACTCGCCCTCGCCGAACTTGTCGTTCATCAAGGCGAGCAGCGCATCCATGGCTTCCTGCTCGCGCTCGCCGTTCGTCTCGAGTTCGACGGTGGCGCCCAGGCCCGCGGCCAGCATCATCACGCCCATGATGCTCTTGGCGTTGACGCGCCGGTCGCCGCGCGCGATCCACACCTCGCAGGGGTAGCTGCCGGCCAGCTTGGTGAGCTTGGCCGACGCGCGGGCGTGCAGGCCCAGCTTATTGCTGATGGTCACGGATGTCTTGATCACTGTATTTTCTTCTCACCTGGTTCTGGGGGGCGGCCACGGCCACCTGCATGACACCCGCCGTGCCACCGGCGATCGCGCGCTGCACCTGGGCATCGAGCGGCTCGTGCCGGTAGGTGACGGCACGCAGCAGCATCGGCAGGTTGACGCCGGCGACGAGGCGCGAGCGCACCCCGTCGACCAGCTGCTGCGCGACGTTGCAGGGCGTGGCGCCGAACACGTCGGTCAGCACCAGCACCTGGGCACGCGGCGCGCGCCCGAGTTGCTGCGCGAGGATGATGCGGGCCGCGCCCAGCGTCTCTTCGGGCGACACGTTGGGCAGCACGTCCAGGGCGCCGACGCAGTCCTCGGCCTCGGGAAAGACATGCAGCGCGCATTGCCGCAGGGCATGGGCCAGCGGCGAGTGGGCGATGAGGAGGATGCTGTTCATGCGGGCGGCGTGGGCTCGCAAGCATTATGCGGGCGCGCCTGTCGCCGACCGGGCCCGCGGCAAGGCGTGCTCATCGCAGGCGCAGCCCGTCGAAGAAGGTCTCGGCCGCGTCCGCGGCGGACGGGCGGCCGAGCACCATGGCCTGGTACAGCATGATGCCGCCCTGCCCGTCGGGGCCGGCGAACCAGCGCAGGTGCGCCTCGGCCGGGCGGCCGTCGGCAGCCGCGTTCGTGACGTCGAGCGCCCACGGGGCCGGCGCGGTGGCGGCGCGCGGCAGCGTCCAGGGCGCCTCGGCGAGCTGCGCGCCGGCCCACGGGCTTTTTGCCGCCTGGCGCCAGGCGGCGAGCCGCGCCTCGGCCTGCGACGCATCGCCGCCCGGCAGGCGCGCAACGGCGAAGGTGGCACCGCCGGCCTCGCAGCCGGCCATGTCGATGGGCACGGTGGCGGGCCCTATCGGCAGGCTGCGTTCGGCGCGGTCGGGCTTGCAGGGCAGCATGGCCACCAGCGACTCGCCCACCGGCACCTCGCGCCAGTTGAATACCGGGCTGCAGGCCATGGCCAGCGTAGCCAGGGCCATCAGCGCACCCGCCGGCTTCGCGCTCGCCAGCGCTTTGGCCCTTGCGGAACTAAAATCGCGCCACTTCATCGATCCGCTCCATGCATCTCCACCTTCACGCTTGCCCTGCCCCACGGTCGATGCCCCTTGCAGGAGCGCTCGGTCTTCATGCCCGGGGAGTTCAGCGATGAAGAATGCCCCCCACGCTCCCCACTTCGTGTGGTTCGCTGCCCCCCGAGGGGGCGCTTTTCATCTTGGGGCGGCCCGGCGATGAAAAAAGCCCTCTATGGTGCCGCAATCGCGGTCGCGCTGGCCGTCGGCGTAGGCGTGTACGTGAGCACCGGCAGCTCGCCGGCCCCCGCCTCCACCTTCGTGCTGCTCGACGGCAGCAAGAAGAGCACCGAGGACCTCAAGGGCAAGGTGACGCTGGTCAACTTCTGGGCCACGAGTTGCGTGACCTGCGTGGGCGAGATGCCCAAGGTCATCGCGACCTACGACAAGTACAAGGCGAAGGGGTACGACACCCTGGCGGTGGCCATGAGCTACGACCCGCCGAGCTACGTCATCAACTACGCCGAGACGCGCAAGCTGCCCTTCAAGGTCGCCATCGACAACACCGGCGCCGTCGCCAAGGCCTGGGGCGACGTGCAGCTGACGCCGACCACCTACGTGGTCAACAAGAAGGGCGAGATCGTCAAGCGCTACGTCGGCGAGCCCGACTTCGACGAACTGCATCGCCTGATCGAGAAGTTGCTGGCCGAAGCCTGAGCGGCCGGGCTTTCAAGCCTTTTTGGCCTGCGGCGCCCGTCGGACGGGCGCCAATAGCTACCAATTTCATAGCACTCGACCGTCAGTCGGCGAGCGCAGCGAAGCCCCCAGGGCACCCGAGGAACTGGCTTTGCCAGGCCTCTGGGAAGGCCTTGCAGGCCGCGCGAGGCCAGTGGCCTCGCCCTTCGCCAGTCACAGAATGTCCACCGGACATTCTGTGTACGGGCTCAGCCCCCTTCCAAGCCGAAGGCGCCAGGGAGGGGGGAGCCGCGAAGCGGCTTGGGGGGTGTCACTCCCGGTACATGTCGTGGCACGCCTTGCAGCTTGCACCGGCGGCGCCGATCGAGGCCTTGATGGCGGCCAGGTCGCCGGTCTTGGCGGCGGCGGCCACCTTGGCCACTTCCTCCTCGCTACGCGCGGCGGCAGCCTTGAACTTGTCCTGCTCCTTCCAGATGGCGGGCTTGGCCTTGCCGCCCTCGGTGCCCGGACCGAAGCCCACCCAAGGCATCTTGATCAGTTCGGCCGCGCGCGCGGCGCTCGTCTCGGCCACCTTGGCATCGAAGTCCGCCCGGCCGCTGGCCATGTCGGCCACGCGCTTGAAGTTCTGCTGCATCTCCTTGAGGGTCTGCTGGCGGTACTTGATCGCGTCCTGGGGCGTGGCGAAGGTGGGCTGCGCCGACGCTGGCATGGCCGCCAGGGCGGCGACGGCCGCGACAAGGCCGAAGGCAGCAGCAGCGGTACGGGAACGAGGCATCGTGGGTTCTTCCTTCTCATGCATGAATGCGCCGGGGATACGGCGCGCGGCAGTGTAGGGGCCGGGCGTCCAGCCCCGTGCCAAAAGGCCCATGCAAGCACCCGCTCACGGCCTTGCCGCGCAGTTTTGTTAATCTGGCGGGCCGCCCACAGCCGCCGGATGCCGCGCCGCACCTGCCCGCCCGCCGATGCCCGCCTCTTCTTCCTCGCCCTCCCCTGCCACCGCAGCCGCGCGCACCGTGCGCGTGTGGGACCTGCCCACCCGCCTCTTCCACTGGGGCCTGGCGGCCGCCGTGGTCGGCCTGGTGGTCACGGCCAAGACGGGCGCGATGGACTGGCACTTCCGGCTCGGCTACGCGGTGATGGCACTGCTGGTCTTCCGACTGGTGTGGGGCTTCGTGGGTGGCCGTTGGTCGCGCTTCTCGAGCTTCGTCTATGCGCCGGGCAGCATGCTGGCCTACCTTCGCGGGCGCGCCCACCCCGACCACCTCGTCGGCCACAACCCGCTGGGCGCCGCGTCGGTGTTCGCGCTGCTGGCCGTGCTGCTGCTGCAGGTGGCGACCGGGCTGGTGTCGGACGACGCGATCACCTTCACCGGCCCGCTGGCCGCCCTGGTGCCCGGCAGCTGGTCCAGCGCCGCGACCAGCTGGCACAAGGGCCCCGGCCAGTGGCTGCTGATTGCGCTGACGGCGCTGCACGTGGCGGCCGTGCTGTTCTACGCGTCGGTCAAGCGGGTGCGGATGGTGCGGCCGATGCTGTCGGGCGATCGCATCGTCGAACGCCGCCACGCACCCGAATCCAGCCGCGACGATGGGCAGTCGCGGCTGCTCGCACTGGTGCTGTTCGCGCTCAGCGCCGGGCTGGCGGCCTGGGTGTCGACGCTGCAGTCATGACGAAGTCGGCGTCCTCGATGCGGCCCTGCCGCGCCTGGCAGGCGCTGCGGCCATGAGCGTCCTCGGCTCCCGCCCGCTGCCCCTGGCCGACACGCCCGCGATCGTGCTGGCGGTGCCGGACGACGCCCATGAGCTGGCCGAGGCCCGGGCGATCTTCCGCGAGTACGCCGCGTCGCTGAAGATCGACCTGTGTTTCCAGAATTTCGACGACGAGCTGGCAGGCCTGCCGGGCGATTACGCCGAGCCGCGCGGCACCCTGCTGCTGGCCCTGGTGGAAAGCGCTTCGACGAGCGCGCCATCCGCCACGCCGGCGCTGGTGCGCCCCGATGGACGCACCCTGCAGGTGGCGGGCTGCTGCGCGCTGCGGCCGCTGGACACGGTGGACTATGCGAACGCGGCCGAGATGAAGCGCCTGTACGTGCGACCCGGTTTCCGCGGCCTGGGCCTGGGACGGCAGCTGGTCGAAGCCGTGCTGGATGCCGCCCGCGGTGCCGGCTATGCCTGCGTGCTGCTCGACACGTTGGACGACATGGAATCGGCCCGCGCGCTGTACGAGGACCTGGGCTTCGTCGAGGTGCCGCCCTACTACCACAACCCCATCGCCGGCTCGCACTACCTGAAGGTCGAGCTCTGAGTTCGCGCGCCCGAAGGCGCCGCAGCGCCCGGCCAGCGGACGCGGATCAACCCGGCGCGTTCGACTTCAGGTGTTCGCGGCCGTGCAGGGCCAGCGGCATGCCTGGGGGCCCGCCCACCGCGTGGGGCAGCGCGTTGACCAGCGAGTTGGCGAAGTCGCCGCGGTACATCTTCGAGCCCTGGTGGCTCAGATTGGAGTTGGCGTCGACGTACACGTGTTCGCCCAACCCGGTCCAGAGGCGGCAGAAGCCGTAGTCCTCCGAAAGGTAGCGGCGCGACACGGGGTCGACCATCACGTCGAAGAAGCGGTAGTGCAGGCCCTGGTCGGGCATGCCGCTGTCGGGCACATAGCGCAGGTCCGGGTAGGCCGCCATGATGCGCTCGAAGACGCGGCGCTTGATCACCATGAAGCCGGTCGGCGCCTCTTGCATGCGCATGAAGCCGTCGGGCCGCACCTCCAGGTCGATCCGGCCGGTGTCCGGCGCCGGCGATGCATTCACGGTGTAGCGTGTGTAGGTCGCCTCGAAGCTGGCCTGGGTGGTGCCGGCCGGCACGCCCCCGTCGGGCCAGCCTTCGCGCTTGAGCGGGTAGACGCCCGCCGCCACGTCGTGGTCCGACAGCAGCAGCCGGAAGGCCGCCTCGGGCGAGAAGCCGATGTCGGCATCGATCCAAAACAGGTGCGTCCACTGCGGGTTGGCCAGGAAGTTGGCCACGCAGTCGTTACGGGCGCGCGTGACCAGGCTCTCGCCCTTGTGGAAGTAGGCCTGGATGCGCATGCCGCCCCGTTCGCATTCCACCACCAGCGACAGCAGCGAGGTGACGTAGTTCTGGAAGAACTTGCCGTCGTGGCTGGGCGTCATCACGACGGGGAAGAAGCCCTGGAGAGCGGAGGGATCGAGCATGGGTGTGGTGGTCGGGGCCTGCGCGGCCGGCATGCGCCGTCGCGAAGGCCGGGTGGGCTGGTCGGTCGCGTCGGTCCGGCGGGGCCTCAGGCCTTGGCCTGCGCCAGCAGCGTGTCGGCGTCGCTGACCTCGAACTTGCCGGGCGCCTCGACGTTGAGCGTCGCGACCTTGCCGTCCTTGACCAGCATCGAGTAGCGGTTGCTGCGCAGGCCCATGCCGCGCGCCGTCAGGTCGAGCGTCAGCCCGGTGGCCTTGGCGAAGTCGGCGCTGCCGTCGCCCAGCATGCGCACCTTGCCGTTGGTCTGCTGGTCGCGCGCCCAGGCGCCCATCACGAAGGCGTCGTTCACGCTCAGGCACCAGATCTCGTCGACACCGGCGGCCTTGAAGTCCTCGAAGTGCTGCACGTAGCCCGGCACATGCTTGGCCGAGCAGGTGGGGGTGAAAGCGCCGGGGAGTGCGAAGAGCGCGATGGTCTTGCCGGCCGAGGCCTTGGCCACGTCCACCGGGTTCGGGCCGATGCTGCAGCCTTCGCCCTCCACTTCGGAATATTCCTGCAGGGTCACGGAAGGAAGGGTGTCGCCGATCTTGATCATGGGGAATGCTCCTGAAGGAAATGGGAGAGTGGAAAAACAAAAACGGCCCACATTGTGGGCCGTTTTCGGGACAGGCGCCGCGCAGGGCAGGCGCCGGGGATCAGACCGCTGCGGCCTTTTCCACGAGACGCGTGGCGATCCAGTTCTTCGACTTCGAGATCGGGCGCGACTCGGTGATCTCGATGAGATCGCCCAGGTGGAACTCGCCCTGTTCGTCGTGCGCGTGGTACTTGCTCGAGCGAATCATGATCTTGTTGTAGATCGGGTGCTTGACGCGGCGCTCGACGAGCACGGTCACGGTCTTTTCGCGCTTGTCGCTGACGACCTTGCCGACCAGAGTGCGCTTGAGGGATTGCTTGGCTTCCGTCATGTTCACTCCTTACTTGGCGGCAGCAGCCGAAGCTTGCTTCTGCGCCAGGATGGTCTTCGCGCGGGCGATGTCGCGACGGGTCACGCTCAGCGTGCCGGTGTTGCTCAGCTGTTGCGTCGCCTTCTGCATGCGCAGGCCGAAATGGGCCTTCTGCAGGTCCTTGATTTCGGCCTGCAGGCCTGCGACGTCTTTTTCACGCAGCGCGGCGGCCTTGGAGACCTTCGCGGTTTGCTTTTTCTTCGTTGCCATGAGAGTTCTCCTCGATCAGGCGCCGAGCTGGCGTGCGACGAAGGTCGTACGCAGGGGCAGCTTGGCGGCAGCCAGGCGGAACGCTTCACGAGCGAGTTCTTCGGGCACGCCGACGATCTCGTAGATGACCTTGCCCGGCTGGATCTCGGCCACGTAGTACTCGGGGTTGCCCTTGCCGTTACCCATCCGGACTTCGGCGGGCTTGGTCGAGATCGGCTTGTCGGGGAACACGCGGATCCAGATACGGCCACCGCGCTTCACATGGCGCGAGATGGCACGGCGGGCGGCTTCGATCTGGCGCGCCGTGAGGCGACCGCGATCCACCGACTTCAGGCCGAAGTCACCGAAGGCGACCGAGTTGCCTCGGGTCGCGACGCCGGTGTTGCGGCCTTTCTGTTCCTTGCGGAACTTTCTGCGTGCAGGTTGCAGCATTTGATTTCTCCGTCTTTCTCAAAGACTGGGTTTATTCAGTCTTGGCGCCGTCCGCTGCTGCAGCGGGCGCGGCTTTGCGGACGCGCTTAACGGCGGGCTTGTCACCGGCGGCGCCGGTGGCTTCTGCGGGCTTGTCGCTGCCGTCGGCCGGGGCGGCATTGCCACCCAGCGGGCCACGGGCACCGGGGCCGCCCGAGCGCGGACCGCCACGGCGGTCGTTGCCACCGGGACGGCCGTCACGGCGCGGACCGCGCGGACCACGGCGCTCTTCGCCTTCGGGACGCGGGGTGCTGTCCAGCGAGGGAGCGTCGTTGCGGCCCAGCGTGTCGCCCTTGTAGACCCACACCTTGACGCCGATGACGCCGTAGGTGGTCTTGGCTTCGGACGTGCCGTAGTCGATGTCGGCGCGCAGGGTGTGCAGCGGCACGCGGCCTTCGCGGTACCACTCGGTGCGCGCGATCTCGATGCCGTTCAGGCGGCCGGCCGACATGATCTTGATGCCCTGGGCACCCAGACGCATGGCGTTCTGCATCGCACGCTTCATGGCGCGGCGGAACATGATCCGCTTCTCGAGCTGCTGCGTGATGCTGTCGGCGATCAGCTGTGCATCGACTTCGGGCTTGCGCACTTCCTCGATGTTCACGGCGACGGGCACGCCGAGCTGCTTGCCGAGTTCCTTCTTCAGGTTCTCGATGTCCTCGCCCTTCTTGCCGATCACGACGCCCGGACGTGCCGAGTAGATCGTGATGCGGGCGTTCTTGGCGGGGCGCTCGATCAGCACGCGCGACACCGACGCGTTCTTCAGCTTCTTCTTCAGGTACTCGCGCACCTTGATGTCTTCGGCCAGCATGCCTGCGAAGTCGCGGTTGTTGGCGTACCAGCGGCTGGCCCAGTTGCGGCTGACCGCGAGGCGGAAGCCGGTCGGGTGGATTTTCTGTCCCATGTTTCTTCCAGACCTTAGTTGCCGACCGTCACGTACACATGGCACGTGGGCTTGCTGATGCGGTTGCCGCGGCCCTTGGCGCGCGCGGTGAAACGCTTGAGCGTCGCACCTTGCTCGACATAGATGGTCTTGACGCGGAGGTCGTCGATGTCGGCGCCGTCGTTGTGCTCGGCGTTGGCGATGGCCGACTCGAGCACCTTCTTGACGATGACGGCGGCCTTCTTCTGCGTGAATTGCAGAATGTTCAGCGCCTGGTCGACCTTCTTGCCGCGGATCAGATCGGCAACGAGGCGGCCCTTGTCCACCGACAGGCGGACGCCGCGGAGAACTGCACGTGTTTCAGACATGTTCTCTGCTCCTTACTTCTTCTGGACTTTCTTGTCCGCGGGGTGGCCCTTGAACGTGCGGGTGAGCGCAAATTCGCCGAGCTTGTGGCCGACCATCTGGTCGGTGACGTACACGGGCACGTGTTGCTTGCCGTTGTGCACGGCGATGGTCAGGCCGATGAACTCGGGCAGCACCATCGAACGGCGCGACCAGGTCTTGATCGGCTTCTTGTCCTTGTTCGTCACGGCCTTGTCGACCTTGGCGACGAGGTGGTGGTCGACGAAGGGACCTTTTTTGAGAGAGCGAGTCATGGCTGTCCCTTACTTCTTGCGACGCGACACGATGAAGACCTGCGTGCGCTTGTTGTTGCGGGTGCGATAACCCTTGGTCAGGTTGCCCCACGGATCGACCGGGTGGCGGCCTTCGCCGGTCTTGCCTTCGCCACCACCGTGCGGGTGGTCCACCGGGTTCATCACCACGCCGCGAACGGTCGGGCGGATGCCGCGGTGGCGCGTGGCGCCGGCCTTGCCGTACTGGCGCAGGCTGTGTTCTTCGTTGGCCACTTCGCCGATGGTGGCGCGGCACTCGATGTGGATCTTGCGCACTTCACCCGAGCGCATGCGCACCTGGGCGTAGACGCCTTCGCGGGCCAGCAGCGTCGCCGAGGCACCGGCCGAACGCGCGACCTGCGCGCCCTTGCCGGGCTGCAGTTCGATCGCGTGGATGGTCGAACCCACGGGGATGTTGCGGATCGGCAGCGTGTTGCCGGCGCGGATCGGGGCTTCCGAACCGCTCAGCAGCGTTGCACCGGCTTCGACACCGCGCGGGGCGATGATGTAGCGGCGCTCGCCGTCGGCGTAGCACACCAGCGCGATGTGGGCGGAACGGTTCGGGTCGTACTCGATGCGTTCGACCTTGGCCGGGATGCCGTCCTTGTTGCGCTTGAAGTCCACCACACGATAGTGGTGCTTGTGGCCACCGCCCTTGTGGCGGGTGGTGATGTGGCCGTTGTTGTTGCGGCCGGCCTTCTGGAACTGGGGTTCCAGCAGCGGCGCGTAACCTTCACCCTTGTGCAGGTGATCGCGCGAGATCTTGACGGTACCGCGCTGACCCGGGGTGGTCGGCTTGAGCTTGATGACGGCCATGATTTAAGCGGCCTCCGAAACGAGATTGAGCTCCTGACCGGGCTTGAGCGTCACGTAGGCCTTGCGAACGTTGTCGCGGCGGCCCACCGAGCGGCCGAAGCGCTTGGTCTTGCCCTTGATGTTGGCCACGGACACGCCCTTGACCTCGACCTTGAACATCAGTTCAACGGCCGCCTTGATCTCGGGCTTGGTGGCGTCCTGCAGCACCTTGAAAGTCACGGCATTCGACTTCTCGCCGACCATCGTGGCCTTTTCGGACACGATCGGGGCGACCAGCACGCTCATGAGGCGGCCTTCGTCGAATTCACGCTGAGCGGGGGTGGGGTTCACGCGGCTCATGCGAACATCTCCTTGAGCTTGTCGACGGCACCCTTGGTCACCAGCACCTTCTTGTAGTGCACCAGCGAGACGGGGTCGGCGTAACGCGGCTCGACAACCAGCACGTTGGCCAGGTTGCGCGAGGCGAGGTACAGGTTCTCGTCGACTTCTTCGGCGATCACGAGCACGGACTCGAGATTCATCGCCTTGAACTTGGCAGCCAGCGCCTTGGTCTTGGGCGAGTCGACCTTGATCGAATCGACCACGGCCAGGCGGCCTTCGCGTGCCAGCTGCGAGAAGATGGACGCCATGCCGGCGCGGTACATCTTCTTGTTGATCTTCTGGGTGAAGTTCTCGTCCGGCATGTTCGGGAAGATCCGGCCGCCCCCACGCCACAGGGGCGAGGACGTCATACCGGCACGGGCGCGGCCCGTTCCCTTTTGCTTGAACGGCTTCTTGGTCGAGTGCTTGACCTGCTCGCGGTCCTTCTGGGCACGGGTGCCCTGGCGCGCGTTGGCCTGGTAGGCGACGACGATCTGGTGGACCAGGTCTTCGTTGTAGTCACGACCGAACACGGTCTCGGGCGCGTCGTACTTCGACGCGGCCTGGCCCTGCTCATTCAGGAGTTCGAGTTGCATTACTTCGCTCCTTCGGCCGCTTGCGGCTTGGCCTTGACGGCGGGACGCACGGTGACGAAGCCACCCTTGGAGCCCGGGATCGCGCCACGGATCATCAACAGCTGACGGGCCTCGTCGACGCGGATCACGTCGAGGTTCTGGGTCGTGACGGTTTCGTCGCCCATGTGGCCGGTCATCTTCTTGCCGGGGAAGATCCGGCCGGGGTCCTGCGCCATGCCGATCGAGCCCGGCACGTTGTGCGAACGGCTGTTGCCGTGCGACGCGCGCTGCGAGCTGAAGTTGTGGCGCTTGATGGTGCCCGCGAAGCCCTTGCCGATCGAGGTGCCCTGCACGTCGACCTTCTGGCCCACGGCGAACAAGCCCTGCGCGGCGATCACGGCGCCAGCCTTGTGCTGGGCAGCCGTTTCGGCGGTGACGCGGAATTCACGGATGATTTCGCCGGCTTCGACGCCGGCCTTGGCCAGGTGACCCGCCTGCGGCTTGGTCACGCGCGATGCCTTTCGTGCACCGAACGTCACCTGCAGGGCGACGTAGCCGTCGGTCTCTTGGGTCTTGACCTGGGTCACGCGGTTGTTGGACACGTCCACCACCGTGACGGGCACTGCGTCCCCGTCGTCGGTGAAGAGGCGCATCATGCCCACCTTGCGGCCCAGCAACCCGAGGGAGTTGCTTTGACTCATGTTGTTTCTCCAAAACTCTCGCCGCTGCCACTTCAATTGGCGACAGCGTTCGGGTTTCGCGGCCTGCGCCGTGAGAACCCAGCGAAAGAAGGTTGATAAGGACTCCGTCGACTGCGCCGCTCGCCATAGGCGTACGGCCGCAAAAACGGCAGAGCCCAGGATTCTACTGCGTTGCCGTCTTTTTGTGCAAGCGCGGTCCGTGGAACTGGCGGTGCCCGCTCGCAAACGCCACAAAAAAAGCCCGGCCGCGCGAGCAACCGGGCTTGCATTCGGCCCGCAGGCCGACTCGCAGTGATTACTGGAGCTTGATCTCGACGTCCACGCCGGCCGGCAGGTCGAGCTTCATCAGCGCGTCCACGGTCTTGTCGGTGGGGTCGACGATGTCCATCAGGCGCTGGTGCGTACGGATCTCGAACTGGTCGCGGCTGGTCTTGTTGACGTGCGGCGAACGCAGGATGTCGAAACGCTTCATGCGCGTCGGCAGGGGCACGGGGCCCTTGACGATGGCGCCGGTGCGCTTGGCGGTGTCCACGATCTCGGCGGCCGACTGGTCGATGAGCTTGTAGTCGAACGCCTTCAGGCGGATGCGGATCTTCTGCTTGGTGGCCATGGTGCCCGTCCTTATTCGATGATCTTGGCCACGACGCCGGCGCCGACGGTGCGGCCGCCTTCGCGGATGGCAAAGCGCAGGCCTTCTTCCATGGCGATCGGCGCGATCAGCTTGACGGTGATCGACACGTTGTCACCCGGCATGACCATTTCCTTGTCCTTGGG
>NZ_QPIB01000003.1 GCF_003671765.1 Xenophilus sp. E41
GCGGGCCTGCGTTCTCCGGCTCAGGCTCGCGCTGACCGACTTGTTGCGCTGCCTGTGTGCTCGCTGTCCATCGACGTGCTTGAGAGACTGCACGGCGCCGCGAATGGCGCCTGCGCCCGCAGGCCCACGACCACCGCCCTGAACCGCTGCGCCTGGGTGAAGAGGGCAAACCGGACGCGCCCGCGCCATGCCGGCCGATCACTGCCACCGTCCAGGCCGGTGGTGCCGGTGTGCGGGCGCAGGCGCCATTCGCGGCGCCGTGCAGTGCCCCAAGCGCGTCGATTCCAGGCGAGCACCTCCGTCGTGCCGCACGACAGTCAGCGCGAGCCTGAGCCGGAGAACGCACACCGGCGCCGCCGGCCGGGTTCAGGCCCACAGCGCCTGAACGCCCAAGAACAAAGCAGCCAAAAAGCCGAAAGTGCAATCGCCCCCCAGCCCAGGCCAGCCCGCCGCCCCAGCCAACTCGTCACAAACGTGACGATCAGCCGAAGAACCAGTAGCTCACCCCGATCGCCGCCACCACGCCCACCAGGTCGGCGAACAGCGCACACCCCACCGCGTGCCGCGCCCGCTGGATGCCCACCGCGCCGAAGTACACGGCGAGCACGTAGAAAGTGGTTTCGGTGCTGCCCTGGATCACCGCCGCCGTGAGGGCCGGGAAGCTGTCCACCCCGTGGCTCTTCATCGTCTCGATCAGCATCGCGCGCGCCGCGCTGCCCGAGAAGGGTTTGACCAGCCCCGTCGGCAATGCATCGACGAAGCGCGTGTCCCAGCCCGTCAGCCCAACCAGCCAGCGGATGCCGTCCAGCGCGGCATCGAGCGCACCCGAGGCGCGCAGCACGCCGATCGCGCACAGCATTGCCACCAGGTAGGGCAGCAGGTTTTTCGCGACGTCGAAGCCCTCCTTCGCGCCCTCGACGAAGGCCTCGTACACCGGCACGCGCCGAACGGCGCCCGCGACGAGAAAGATGACGACGATGCCGAACAGCACCAGGTTGCCGAGCAGCGAAGACAAAGCGGCCAGCGCCGCCGCCGACAGCGTGCCCAGCAGCAGCATGAAGCCGCCCAGCGCTGCCGCCATCGGCAGCAGCCAGGCCAGCACCACCGGGTCCCAGATCCTGAGGCGCTGAACCACCGCCACCGTGAGCAGCGCCACCAGTGCCGACACCGCCGTGGCGATCAGGATCGGCAGGAAGACCAGCGTCGGGTCGGCCGCGCCCTGCTGCGCGCGGTACATGAAGATGCTCACCGGCAGCAGCGTCAGCGAGCCGGTGTTGAGCACCAGAAAAAGGATCTGCGCGTTCGTCGCCTCCTCGGGGCGCGGATTCAGCGTCTGCAGCTCGCGCATCGCCTTCAGCCCGATCGGCGTCGCGGCGTTGTCCAGCCCCAGCGCGTTGGCGGCGAAGTTCATGGTGATCAGGCCCAGCGCCGGATGCCCGCGCGGCACCTCGGGCATCAGTCGCGCGAACAGCGGCCCCAGCCACCGCGCCAGCGCGGCCACCAGCCCGGCGCGCTCGGCAATGCGCAGAAAACCCAGCCACAGCGTGAGCGTGCCGAAGAGCAGCACCATCACCTCGACCGAGAGCTTGGCCATGGCGAACAGCGCCTCGACCATGGCGGCGAAGGCCGACGCGTCGCCGCCGACCAGCCAGCGGCCGAAGCCGGCGACGGCGGCGACGAGGAAGAAGGCGAGCCAGAGGCCGTTGAGCATGGAAGGGGGCGAAGCAGCGGGCGGCCGATCATAGAAGCCGCGTGCGCGCCGTCGCGGCGGCGAAAAGCGCGCAATCCCACTACATTTCGGAGCGCATGCCGTTCCTCACTGCCCATTTCCCGCGCGTCTGGCGCCTGCTCGTGCTGTTCGCCGCCGTGCTGTTCACCGGCTGCGCGTCGCTCCCGCCTCCGCAGCCGCGCCACGAGACGCGGGCGGTCGCCGATGTCGGCCAGACCACGCTGGGCAAGCTCGCGCGCGCCGACGCGCCGCAGACGCCCGTGGGCCGCGACGGGCCGCTCTCGGCCTTCCGGCTGCTGCCCGACGCCGCCTTCGCCTTCGATGCGCGCATCTCGCTGGCGCGCAACGCGGAGAACACGCTGGACGTGCAGTACTACCACATCGCCAACGACGACGTGGGCCTGCTGCTGCTGCGCGAGCTGCGCGACGCGGCCGAGCGCGGCGTGCGCGTGCGCCTTCTGGTGGACGACCTCTACACCGCCGGCGAGGACGAGCTGTTCTCGGCGCTCGACGCCTTTCCCAACGTGGAGGTCCGGCTGTTCAACCCGCTGCCCTCGCGGGCGGGCTCGCTGGCCACGCGGCTGATCTTCTCGGCGCACGAGTTCCGGCGCATCAACCACCGCATGCACAACAAGATGCTGCTGGCCGACAACAGCTTCGCGGTGACCGGCGGGCGCAACATCGCCAACGAATACTTCATGCGCAGCACCTCGGCCAACTTCATCGACATGGACGTGGTGAGCAACGGCCCGGTCGTCAAGGAAATGTCGGCCGCCTTCGACCGCTACTGGAACAGCGAGCACAGCTGGCCGATCCGCCACGTGGTGCCGCAGCGCCTGCTTCCGGCCGAGGCGCAGGCGCGCTTCGACGAGCTGGCGCGCCAGGCGCGGCCCGACGTGCCGATCCAACCGCGCGATTCGCTGGGCCAGCCGCCCGTCGGGCAGGAGCTCGTGATGGGGCAGATGAAGCGCTACTGGGCGCCGGCCCGCTTCTATGCCGACGACCCCGAGAAGATCGGCCGCAACCCCGAGGCCGCCTTCGCCGACAGCGTGTCGCAGTACGCGTTGTGGGCCATTGCCGGGGCGCGGCACAACGTGCGCATCATCTCGCCCTATTTCATTCCGGGGCCCATGGGCCTGGAGATGATCCGGCAGGGGCGGTCGCAGGGCGTCGAGACGGTCGTCGTGACCAATTCGCTGGGCGCCACCGACGAGCCGCTGGCCTATGCCGGCTACGAGCGCTACCGGGTCGACATGCTGCGCGCGGGCGTCATCCTGTACGAGATCGCGCCCGAGTTCACGGCCCGGTCGGGGCGCTTCGGCAACTTCGGCAAGTCGATCAGCCGGCTGCACGCGAAATTCGCGCTCATCGACGAGCAGCGCATCTTCGTCGGCTCGATGAACCTGGACCACCGCTCGGCCGCCGTGAACACCGAGACAGGCATGCTGATCGACAGCCCGGCCATGGTGGGCGACTACTACAGCGTCATCTCCAAGCGGCGCGACCAGCTCGGCTACCGGCTGCGGCTGTCGCCCGACGGTCGGCGCGCCCAGTGGCTGGAACTGGACGAGCAGGGCGGCGACATCGTCCACGAGGACATCCCGGGCGAGTTTCTCTGGCTGCGCTTCAAGAATTGGCTGCTGCTGCCGATCGTGGGCGAGGACCTGCTGTAGGCCAAGGGTTGTGTAGCCGAATCGGTCCGCAGCGCCCGCCAGCCGGGCGCCGGTAGCTATTGAAAAGATAGCAGGCTGTGCTCGATGTACGGCGGAGTTTCGGTTGTGACCGTGCCGTCTTCCTACAGCCGATCCGTCCATTCTGCGACGCGCGCGCCTAGAATGGCCGCATGTCCGCCATCGCCCCGCCTGCCAAGCCCTCCTTCAAGGCCCAGATGCTGCAGGCGCGCGAGGACGCGATCGTCCAGACCGTCAACCGCCTGCTGGCCGAAAAGGGCTTCGACGCGATGACGGTGGACGAGGTGGCCGCCGCGGTCGGCATCGCCAAGGCCAGCCTCTACAAGCACTTTCCCAGCAAGGAAGACCTCGCCGCCGCGGCGATGGTGCGGATCATGCAGCGCACGCAGGACATGCTCGCCGCGCTGCCGGCCGACGCCCGGCCCATCGACCAGCTGCGTTCCGTGGTGCGCTGGGCCCTGCAGGTGCAGCTGGCGGGCGAGATGCCTTCGCTGCCGAGCCAGAACTCCACCCTGCGCGCGGCCCTGGTGGCCAACCGCGGCTACATCGACCGGCTGATCGCCGTGAGCGACCGGCTGGGCGGCTGGATCCAGGCGGCCCAGGCCGACGGCTCGATCAATCCTGCGCTGCCGGCCATCGCCGTGCTCTACACCCTGTACGCCCGCGCCTGCGACCCGGTGCTCGAGTTCCTCAAGGCCGGCGGCCAGCACAGCGACGAGCAGATCGTCGAACTGGTGCTCAGCACCTGCTTCGACGGTCTGGCTGCACGCTAGGCGCGCTCTCTCAGGCCGCGACCTCGATCAGCAGGCCGGGCCGGAACCCCTCCTGCTCGCCCTTGCTGGCGTAGCCCAGCGGGTTCGCCACCACGCGGCAGCCGTCCTTCACGTAGTCGAAGGCGCAGTGCAGGTGGCCGTGCAGCCATACGTCGGCCAGGGGCAGCAGCGCATCGAGCGCGTTGCAGAAGCCGGCGGTGCCCGGGGTCAGGCCGTAGCGCGGGTCGGCGCTCGCAAGCGTGGGCGCAAAGTGAGTGACCGCCACCGTGGGCCCCTCGAAAGGACGGGCCAGCGCCTCGCGAAGCCAGGCCTGGCTGGAGAGCGACTCCTCGCGCAGTTCCTCGGCCATGAAGGGCCGTCCGTGGCGCGTGGTGGCCGCATGCGCCAGGTAGTGGTTGGCGGCGCGCATGGCCTTGCCGCGCTTGCGTTCGCGCTCGGCGGGCGCGTCGCGGGCTTCGATGAGCGCGTCGAAATCGGCCCACAGCGTGGTGCCGACGAAGCGCACGCCCTCGATCACGCGCACTTCGCGCTCCAGCCAGTCGATGTCCAGTGCCTCGCACTGCGCCTGCAGCCGCGCATGCACGGCGTCGAAGTCGTCGTTGTCGTACTCGTGGTTGCCCGGCACGTAGAGCACCGGCGTCGGCCAGCCGTGGCGCGGCGAGAAGCGGGCCAGTCCGAAGTCGGCACCTTCCAGGCGGGAGCCGTCCTGGTAGGAGCCGATGTCGCCCGCGAGCACCAGCAGGTCGGCGCCCGGAACCGGCGCAGGCAGGAAATCGGGATGGTTCTCGAGGTGCAGGTCCGACAACAACTGGATCTTCATGGCCTGCCGAGTGTAGGAAGCGCCGAAACGAGGCGTCGGGCTGCCAACCTTCGCACGGCCCATGTCGGCATACCGGGCACGATATGCACGTCATGCATCAAGAGGGGCTGTAAAAACTAGGGGAAACCCTTATTCTTCTTTCATCGTTACAACGGCGTGGCCTCCGGTGCCGCGCACCATCATGTTCAACATGCTCTCGCTCCTGGTCCGTTCCATTCGGACTCAGCAGGCCGAGGCCCCGGTCAGCCCGGCCGCCGCCCTGCTGGAAAGCGCCGAAGCCCGCGTCGGTTTCGACCCCCATCACGCGCAGGAACTGCGCGAAGCCGCCTCGGCCTGGCTGCGCGTCGTCCGCTGAGCGGGCGACTGACTTCTCAGGTAAAGCTGCTCAGGCTGGCAGGGTTCAGCCGTAAGGTAGCGCATACTCACGCAGCGATCGCGCGAACGCGTCGCTGGCCGCACGCACCAGCGTGTCCCGCAGCCAGGCATGGGCCGGCGAGCCATGGGTGCGCCGATGCCAGAGGGCATCGACATGCACCAGCGGCAGGTTCAGCGGCAACTCCCGCACCGCCAGCGATTCGGCCATGCCCGTCGTGTTCACGAAATGCCGCGGCAGGACCGTGAGCAGGTCGGAATTCGCGACCACCCGCCCCGCGGTGAAGAACTGGTTGACCGTCAGCACGATGCGGCGTTCGCGCCCGAGCGCGCCCAGCGCCTCGTCGACGAAACCCCAGGGCCGCCCCGAAAAGCTCACCAGCAGGTGCCGCGCCTGGCAGAAGGCATCGAGCGTCAGCACGCCCTGCGCCAGCGGATGCCCGGTGCGCATCACGCACACGTACTGGCCGACATAGAGCCGATGCGATTCGAAGGCCACCGCCTCGCCGGCCTGGGCGCGGCCGGTCAGGTCGGTCATCACGGCGGGGAAGTAGCCCAGGGCGACGTCGGCGGCCTCGTCCTCCAGCAGCCGGCGCGGGTCGCGCGTGGTCAGCGGCACCACGCGCAGCGAAATGCCGGGCGCCTCGTCTTCCAGGATGCGCACGGCGCCGGGAATCACCTCGGACGCGGTCGCATCGGCCATCGCCAGCACGAAGCTGTTGTCCGCGTGCAACGGCTCGAAGCTGGCCGGCACCAGCGAATGTTCGAGCTGGCGCAACGCATCGCGCACTACCGGCCACAGGCTCAGCGCCCGCGGGGTTGGCTCGACGCCGGCGCCGGCCCGGCGCACGAGCTCGTCGCCCAGGGCACCGCGCAGGCGGCGCAACGCATTGCTCACCGCCGGCTGGGTGATCGCGAGGTTGCGGGACGCTCGCGTGAGGCTGCGTTCGGCCATCACCTCGTCGAACACGCGCAGGAGGTTGAGATCGAGTGTGCGGAAATTGACGTCTATCACGGTGGCGAATGACAAGCATCAGCAATATAAATTTGAAAGTTACTAGGGCAAACCCTAATATCTCGTCATCGGCTTCGGCCAACTCATCCCACTGGAGGGATACACCATGACCACCTTTGTCCACGTCGACCAACCTGCTTCCCACCCCGGCGTGCGCCGCGCCGAGGCACTGATGGACTATGTGCGCGAAAGCCGTCAGTCCAACGACGGCACCCGCGGCCTCGCGGCCGTGCTGCTCGCTGCCGTGCTGGCCGCCCTGCTGGCCGTTGCCGACAAGTTCGTCTCGGAATGGACCGACGGCAGCCTGCTGGCCGCCTGGATGGTCCTGTGGGCCGTCGCGTTCTTCGCGCTGGCGATGTTCTCCGGCGCCGCCCGCTCGCTGGCCGCACGTGCACTCGCCGGCTGGAAGGCGCTGGACCGCCGCATGGCCGCAGCCCGCGCCGACGCGCAGTTCCTGGCCACCGCCCAAAGCGATCCGCGCGTCATGAACGACCTGCGCGCCGCCATGACCCGCCAGCAAGGCCAGGACGAGCTCGTCGTGCATGTCGCGCCGACCCGTTCGGTCGCGGTCGATGCAGCAGCCCGCCGTTCGCAGGAGGTGCGCATGCCCACGGTGTACGAAGCGATGCGCCGCATGAACAGCGCGCGTTACTACTGATCCGCCGCCGCCCGCTCGCGCGGGCGGCACGGCACGTGAAAAAGCCGCCCTCGGGCGGCTTTTTCGTTGGGCGCGATGCGCGCGATCAGGCCGCGAGGCGCTCCTCGATGGCCGCCTTGGTGGCCGGCAGCTCCTGGGGCAGATGGTGCGCCAGCTGCTCGAACAGCTCGGCATGCAGCTTGAGCTCGGCCTGCCACGCGGCCTTGTCGATGCTGGTCACGGTGGCGAACTGCGCGGGGGTGAAGTCCAGGCCGGTCCAGTTCAGGTCTTCGTAGCGCGGGCTCACGCCGAAGACATGCTCGGTGCCCTGGCCGCGGCCTTCGACGCGGTCGATCATCCACTTGAGCACGCGCATGTTCTCGCCATAGCCGGGCCACACGAACTTGCCGTCCTCGCCCTTGCGGAACCAGTTGGTGGTGTAGATCTTCGGGAGCTGGGCGCCGGAGGCCTGCAGCTTCTTGCCCAGCGTGAGCCAGTGCTGGAAGTAGTCGCTCATGTTGTAGCCCATGAAGGGCAGCATGGCGAAGGGGTCGCGGCGCACGATGCCCTGCTGGCCGGCGGCTGCGGCGGTGGTCTCGCTGCCCATCGTCGCGGCCATGTACACGCCCTCGACCCAGTTGCGCGCCTCGGTCACCAGCGGCACGGTGGTGGAGCGGCGGCCACCGAAGATGAAGGCATCGATCTTCACGCCCTTGGGGTCGTCCCAGGCCTCGTCCAGCGCCGGGTTGTTGGTGGCGGCCACGGTGAAGCGGGCATTCGGGTGCGCGGCCTTGGCGCCGGTCTCGCGCGCGATCTGCGGCGTCCAGTCCTTGCCCTGCCAGTCGATCAGGTGGTCGGGCAATGCCTTGTTGGGCGCATCGGCCTCCATGCCTTCCCACCACACGTCGCCATCGTCGGTCAGCGCGACGTTGGTGAAGATCACGCCCCTGTCGAGGCTGGCCATGCAGTTGGGGTTGGTCTTGTAGTTGGTGCCCGGCGCCACGCCGAAGTAACCCGCCTCGGGGTTGATGGCGCGCAGCGAGCCGTCGGCCTGCGGCTTGATCCAGGCGATGTCGTCGCCGATGGTCGTGACCTTCCAGCCCTCGAAGCCGGCCGGGGGCACCAGCATGGAGAAATTGGTCTTGCCGCAGGCGCTGGGGAAGGCGGCGGCCACGTGGTGCTTCTTGCCCTCGGGGCTGGTCACGCCCAGGATGAGCATGTGCTCGGCCAGCCAGCCCTCGTCACGGCCCATGTTGGACGCGATGCGCAGCGCGAAGCACTTCTTGCCCAGCAGCGCGTTGCCGCCGTAGCCCGAGCCGTAGCTCCAGATCTCGCGCGTCTCCGGGTAGTGGACGATGTACTTGGTCTTGTTGCAGGGCCAGGCGACGTCCTTCTGTCCGGCCTCCAGCGGCGCGCCCACGGTGTGCACGCAGGGCACGAACTCGCCGTCCGCGCCGAGCACGTCGTACACGGCCTTGCCCATGCGGGTCATGATCTTCATGTTGACCGCGACGTAGGGGCTGTCGGAGAGTTCGACGCCGATGTGAGCGATGGGCGAGCCTAGCGGGCCCATGCTGAAGGGCACCACGTACATGGTGCGGCCCTTCATGCAGCCGTCGAACAGGGGCTGCAGCGTGGCGCGCATCTCGGCCGGAGCCATCCAGTTGTTGGTCGGGCCGGCGTCTTCCTTCTTCGCGGAGCAGATGAAGGTGCGGTCCTCGACGCGGGCGACGTCGCTCGGGTCGGACCACGCGAGGAAGGAGTCGGGCCGCTTGGCCGGGTTGAGCTTCCTGAAGGTGCCGGCGTCGACCAGTTGCTGGCACAGGCGCTCGTACTCTTCCTGGCTGCCGTCGCACCATTCGATGCGTTCGGGCTTGCACAGGGCGGCCATCTCGGCGACCCAGGCGATCAGCTTCTGGTTCTTGACGTAGGCGGGGGCCTGGATGGCCAGCCCTTTCACCACGGGTGCGTTCATCGGAAACTCCTGGATAGAAAAATCGTCTTTTCGAACGGGACTCGGCCCCGTGGGGCGGCGAGAGCCGTTGGAGAAAACGTCTTCCAGCGCGGGAGTGGGCGGGGCTGAACGGGCCCCGCGGGGCGATCAAGCCATGTAGATGGCGATCGAGGCCAGCAGCAGCATCAGCACGCCGCCGGCCAGGGGCAGCACGATGGGCATCAGGGGGACGATGCTTTCGACGGCATCCTGTTCGACGCTGGCGGCGTGGCCAGGCTCGACGGGGGTGGGGTTGGACATCCGGAACCTCAGGTACTCAAACTTCGCGGATTTTACAAGTCCGGCTTCCGCGGCCTTGTCAGCGTTTTTCCTCGGCCTGGAATCCCGCATGGTGCAATGCGTCGATGACCGCGGCGAGGTGCTCGCGTCCGCGCGTCTGCAGCACCAGCTCGATGTCGACGTTCTGCGCCGCCAGCATCGTGAAGGCGCGCTGGTGGTGCACCTCGTCGATGTTGGCGCCCGCTTCGGCCACGGTCGTCGTGATCCGGGCCAGCACGCCCGGGACGTCGCGCGCGCCCACCTGCAGCCGCGCGAGCCGGCCGGCGCGCACCATGCCGCGTTCGATGATGGCGGCCAGCAGCAACGGGTCGATGTTGCCGCCCGAGAGCACCAGACCCACGCGCTTGCCGCGGAAGCGCTCCGGGTGGCGGATCAGCGCCGCGAGGCCGGCCGCGCCCGCGCCCTCGACCAGCGTCTTCTCGATCTCCAGCAGCATCAGCACGGCCTGCTCGATGTCGCCCTCGTCGACCAGCAGCAGGTCGTCGACCAGCCGCGAGACGATCTCGCGGTTGCGCTCGCCCGGCGTGCCCACGGCGATGCCCTCGGCGATCGTGCTCGTCCCGCCCGGATGCTGCGTGCCCTGGATCGCATTCACCATGGCCGGGAAGCGCGCTGTCTGCACGCCCACGATCTCGATGTCGGGCCGGCGCGCGCGCGCGGCGATGGCCATGCCTGCGATCAGGCCGCCGCCGCCGACCGAGACCACGAGCGTGTCGAGGTCGGGCACCGCCTCCAGCATCTCCAGCGCCACGGTGCCTTGCCCGGCGATCACCGCGTCGTCGTCGTACGGGTGCACGAAGCTCAGGCCGTCGCGATCGGCCAGTTCATAGGCGTGGCCGCGCGCCGCCTCGAGCGAATCGCCGAACAGCACCACGTTCGCGCCGAAGCCGCGCGTGCGCTCGATCTTCACGCCCGGCGTGAAGCGCGGCATGACGATGGTTGCCGGAATGCCCAGCCGCTGCGCGTGGTAGGCCACGCCCTGCGCGTGGTTGCCGGCCGACATGGCAACGACGCCGCGCAGCGGCGCCTCTGCATGGCCGGCGCCGGTCGTCAGCCCCGCCTCAGCCAGCTCGGTCATCTTGTTGCATGCGCCGCGCTCCTTGAAGGAGGCGGTGAACTGCAGGTTCTCGAATTTGAGGAAGACCTGGGCGCCGACGATCTGCGAGAGCGTGCGCGATTCCACGCAGGGCGTGTCGAGCACCTGCCCGCGCAGGCGCCCGGCGGCGAGTTCGATGTCGTCGATGGCAACCATGGGCGCCATTGTGGATCGCTTCCCACGCTCAGGGTTTTTCCTCTGGTCCCGTCTTCCACAACCCAAAACTCTGCGTTATGGTCGTGTCGCAAATGCCCGCCGCAGCCGCCCGGAGTACTTCTTCGCAGCTGCATTCGTCGGCGGCATCGCGTTCTCTTCCCGCCTGAGCTTCTGGAGGTTGCCCCATGGCAAAACGTTCCGGTGTCGATGTGCTGACCGCCTTGCCGCGTGGCCAGGCGCTGCCGTCGCCCGGCCTGAAGGACGCCCCGGTGCTCGAGCTCATGTGCTCGCACTTCGTGCTCACGCTCGCGGCCAAGCAGGGGCCCAGGTTCAATGTGCGTCGCGACCTCAACGGCCTGCTCTCGCTCACCGGGCGCCACCTGGTGTGGCCGGCATCCACGCTGCAGCGTCTGCGCGAGTTTCTGGGCCGGCGCTGCGCGGGCAACGAGGTGTGGAAGGATGTGGAGCACCTGGACAACCGCGCGCTGCTCGAGCGGCACGGCGTCTGGCGCGGCCCGTACGAAGAGGGCACGCTCTTCTTCTACCTCGACGAGTACGCCAAGGACCAGCCCAAGGACCTGCTGGCCGTGCTCTCGCTCACGCGCGACTGGCTGTCGAACACGCTGCGCAAGCAGTCCACGCTGGTCGAGAAGAACATCGACGCCCTGGCCGGCCTGCTGCAGCTGAACAAGGCCGAGCGCGCGTTGCTGCTGTACGGCACCCTCGCGCGCTACCAGCGCGACCTGCGCTCGCTGCTGGTGGAGTTCAAGGTCAACAACGCGCCCGAGGCTTACGCCGCCATCGCCGAAGTCGCCGGCGTGAACGCGAGCGAGGTCGGCGAGGCGCTGCGCGCCGGCTCGCGGCTGGAGCGCATCGGCCTGGTCGAGAACCTCATCTCCGAACACAACATCACCGACCTGGCCGACCTCATGAAGGTCAGCGAGAAGCTGCCTCCGGTGCTGATGCGCGAGTACCGCGACCACAACGAGCTGATGGCCGTGTTCACGCGGCCCTCGGCCAAGAGCGGCCTGACGCTGCAGGACTTCGACTTCGTCGCCGAGGACGCGCAGATGCTCGTCACCCTGCTGCGCGCCGCCATCGCGCGCAAGGAGCCGGGCGTGAACGTGCTGCTCTACGGCCCGCCCGGCACCGGCAAGACCGAGCTGGCCAAGGTGGTCGCGCAGGCGGCGGGGCTGGAGCTCTTCGAGGTCGAGTACGCCGACCGTGACGGCAATTCGTTGTCGGGCCGCGACCGTTATCGATCGCTGCAGATCGCGCAGGTCTTCCTCAAGGGCAGCGCGCAGGCGGCGCTGCTCTTCGACGAGGTGGAAGACGTCTTCCCGCCCATCAGCACCGAGGCCGCGCAGTTCATGGCGCGCGCCGAGCAGATTCCCGCGCCGCCCAGCGGCAGCGTGAGCGGCAAGGCCTGGGTCAACCAGATCCTCGAGACCAACCCGGTGCCCACGCTGTGGATCACCAACCGCATCGAGCAGATCGACCCGGCCTTCCGCCGCCGTTTCGCCTACCACCTCGAGCTCAAGTCGCCGCCGCCCGGCGCGCGCGAGCAGATCGTGCGCAAGGCGCTGGCCGGCGTGCCGGTGTCCGAGGCCTTCACGGCCCAGCTCGCCGAGCGCAAGGGCCTCACGCCGGCGCAGATCCGCACGGCGGTGCGCTTCGCGGGCCTCGCGGCCAGCGACGCGCTGTCGACCGAGGCGCTGATCGAACGCCAGCTGCGCAACGCCGACCAGGCTCTGGGCACCGGCCAGCCGGCGCGCCACGAGCGCCTGCAGGTCACCACCTGGGACCTCGACATGCTGAACGTCGAAACCCGCTTCGAGGTCCCGCGCATCGTGGAAGCGCTCAAGGCGCGTGGCCACGGCACGCTGTGCTTCTACGGCGCGCCCGGCACCGGCAAGACCGCGCTGGCCGAACACATCGCCAGGAGCATCGGGCGGCCGCTCATCATCAAGCAGGCCAGCGACCTGATGAGCAAGTACGTCGGCGAGACCGAGCAGAACATGGCCGCCATGTTCCGCGAAGCCGAGGCCGAGAAGGCCGTGCTGCTGCTCGACGAGGCCGACTCCTTCCTGCAGGACCGCCGCGGCGCGCAGCGCACCTACGAGGTCACCGAGGTCAACGAGATGCTGCAGGGCATGGAGCGCTTCAAGGGCGTGTTCGTCTGCACCACCAACCTGCTCGACCGCCTCGACCAGGCGGCGCTGCGGCGCTTCACCTTCAAGATCAGGTTCATGCCGCTCACGGCCGAGCAGCGCGAGCGCATGTTCGTCACCGAGGCGCTGGCCGGCGACGCCGCGGCGCTCACGCCCGAACTGCGCACGCGCCTGGCGCGCCTGGACCAGCTGTGCCCGGGCGACTTCGCCGCCGTGAAGCGCCAGACCGACATCCTGGCCGCCACCTTCTCGCCCGAGGAATTCCTCGACCAGCTCGAGGCCGAGCACCGCATCAAGCCCGAGGTGCGCGAGGCGCGCTCGATGGGCTTCGTCCACTGAGCGTTGCTATCGAAGTGGTAGCTGCACGCGCCCGTCGCACGGGCGCTGCCGGCACCTTTCGCTCAGAGGGCGGCGCACACCCGCAGCACATCCTCCCCGTACTTCTCCAACTTGCTCGCCCCGATGCCGCTGATGCCCTGCAGGTCGGCCAGGCTCGCGGGCGCGCGCTCGGCGATGGCGGCGAGCGTGGCGTCGTGGAAGATGACGTAGGCCGGCAGGTTGTGGGCCTTGGCGACTTCGGCGCGCCAGCTCTTGAGGGCGGCGAAGCGGGCCTGGCCGGTGGTGTCGAGCGCGGCGGCTGCGGGCGCCGTGCTGCCGGGGGACGATGAACCGCCGCTGCGGCTGCGCGTGCGCTTGGCCGGCGGTGCCGAGATGGACGCACGCAGCCGCACCGGCACCTCGCCCTTGAGCACGGCGCGCGAGCCCTCGGTCAGCTGCAAGGTGTTGAACTTCTCGGCATCCACGTGCAGCGCGCCGATGGCGATCAGCTGGCGCAGCACGCCGCGCAGCTGCACCTCGCTGTACTGCGCGCCGCGGCCGAAGGTCGACAGGCCGTCGTGGCCCTTCTGCTGCACCTTTTCCGTGTCCTTGCCGCGCACGACGTCCATGATGTGACCGGCGCCGTAGCCGATGCCCTGCTGCTTGCGGATCCAGTAGACGGTGGACAGCAGCATCTGCGCCGCCTCCGTCCCATCCCACAGCTCGGGCGGCGTCAGGCAGTTGTCGCAATTTCCGCAGGGCGTGCTCTGTTCTCCGAAGTACCCCAGCAGCCGCACGCGCCGGCAGTCGGTCGCCTCGGCCAGTGCGAGCAGGGCGTCGAGCTTGCCGCGCATGACTTGCTTGAATTCTTCGCCGGCGGGGCTCTCGTCGATCATGCGGCGCTGGTTCACCACGTCCTGCAGGCCGTAGGCCATCCAGGCCTGCGCCGGTTCGCCGTCGCGGCCGGCGCGGCCGGTTTCCTGGTAGTAGCCCTCGATGTTCTTGGGCATGTCCAGGTGGGCCACGAAGCGCACGTCGGGCTTGTCGATGCCCATGCCGAAGGCGATGGTCGCCACCATCACGATGCCTTCCTCGCGCAGGAAGCGGTCCTGGTGCTTCTGCCGCACGGCCGCGTCCAGCCCGGCGTGGTAGGGCAGGGCGTTGATGCCGGCCTCGACCAGCGCCTGCGCCACTTCCTCGACGCGTTTGCGCGACTGGCAGTACACGACGCCGGCCTCGCCCTCGTGCTCGCGTTCGATGAAGCGCAGCAGCTGCGTGGTGGCGTCCTTCTTCTCGACGATGGTGTAGCGGATGTTCGGCCGGTCGAAGCTGCTGACGAACTGGCCGGCGTCCTGCAGCTGCAGCCGCTCGACGATGTCGGCGCGCGTGAGCGCATCGGCCGTGGCGGTGAGCGCGATGCGCGGCACCTGCGGGTAGCGCTCGTGCAGCAGCGCGAGCTGGCGGTACTCGGGGCGGAAATCGTGGCCCCACTGGCTCACGCAGTGCGCCTCGTCGATCGCGAAGAGGCTCAGCTTGCCGCGCGAGGCCAGGCCGTCCAGCAGTTCGAGGAAGCGCGGCGTCGTCACCCGCTCGGGCGCCGCGTAGAGCAGGGTCATCTCGGCGCGTGCCAGGCGCCGCTCGACCTCCTGGGTCTCGGTCCAGTCGAGGGTCGAGTTGAGAAAGGCCGCGTCGACGCCGGCCTCGTGCAGCGCGCCCACCTGGTCGTGCATCAGCGCGATCAGCGGCGACACCACCACCGCCACACCGTGCCCTGCGCGCTGGCGCGCGATCGCCGGCACCTGGTAGCACAGCGACTTGCCGCCGCCCGTGGGCATGAGCACCAGCGCGTCGCCGCCGTTGGTCACATGGCCGACGATCTCCGCCTGCGGGCCACGGAAGGCCGCGTAGCCGAACACCTCATGGAGGATCTCGAGCGGGTCGGTGGAAGCGGGCGACAAGGCGGTGGACACGGATTGCTATGAAATGGATAGCTGCAGACGCAGATGGGACGGGCGCTGAGGGCCGTTTTGGCACCCAGGCCGCCGCAGCGGGTACGGCGGCCGTGCCGATTGTCGCCGCAGGCCTGGCGGTGGGCCGGGCGGTTGCTGGCACGGGGCTTGCAGCCCAAGCCGCCATTCGCCCGTCGACCCTGTATAGACAGCATTCTGGTGCATTCCTCACCGGGCGTGCACCAAGGAAGACCGGCCCATGGCGCCTTGCGGGGCAGCCATCGGCGGGTTAACCTGTATATACAGGGCTGGGCAGGCGGACCACACTGCGCCGTCGCGTGTCAGGCTGCCGACCGGCGGCCGCGCGCGGCGGGCGCATCCAACCACGTTCTTCGTCCTTTGATTCAGGAGGGCCGCATGGCCAAGACAGTCTTCAAGATCGCATCGCTGGTGGCCGCTGCCGCCTGCCTGGCCGGCGCTGCCGGTTCCGCCGCCGCGCAGGAGACCAAGATCGCGCTGGGCATGTCCGGCTGGACCGGCTTCGCCCCGCTCACGCTGGCCGACAAGGCGGGCATCTTCAAGAAGAACGGCCTGGACGTGGAGATCAAGATGATCCCGCAGAAGGACCGCCACCTGGCGCTGGCCTCCGGCGCCATCCAGTGCGCCGCCACGACCGTCGAGACGCACGTGGCCTGGAACGCCAACGGCGTGCCGATCGTGCAGATCTTCCAGATGGACAAGTCCTATGGCGCCGACGGCATCGCCGTGCGCAACGACATCAAGTCCTTCGCCGACCTCAAGGGCAAGACCATCGGCGTCGACGCGCCCGGCACCGCCCCCTTCTTCGGCCTGGCCTGGATGCTGAGCAAGAACGGCATGAGCCTGAAGGACGTGAAGACCGTCACCCTCGCGCCGCAGGCCTCGGCCCAGGCCTTCGTGGCCGGCCAGAACGACGCCGCCATGACCTACGAGCCGTATCTCTCGACGGTGCGCAACGCGCCCCAGTCGGGCAAGATCCTCGCGACCACCCTCGACTACCCGATGGTGATGGACACCGTGGGCTGCGCGCCCACCTGGCTCAAGGCCAACGCCAAGGCAGCGCAGGTGCTGACCAATTCGTACTTCGAGGCGCTGGAGATGATCAAGGCCGATCCGGCCAAGTCCAACGAACTCATGGGCTCGGCCGTCAAGCAGACCGGCGAAGCGTTTGCCAACTCGTCGAAGTACCTGCGCTGGCAGGACAAGGCCGCCAACCAGAAGTTCTTCGCGGGCGAGCTGGAGCAGTTCATGAAGGACTCCGTGCCGATCCTGCTGGAGGCCGGCGTGATCCGCAAGGCGCCTGAGGACCTCAAGGCCACCTACGACGCGTCCTTCATCAAGTAAGCACGGACGGACGATGGAAGCGACTTCCGCGGCGGTCCAGGCACCGCCTTCTTCGATCGCCGCGCCGCGCCCCGCGCGCCGCGCGCGCGGCATGGCGCCGCTGGAGCCGGTGAGCCCGCGGGCGCGCTGGATGCTGGGGGCCGGCTTCTTCGTCCTCTTCGTCGCCGTGTGGGCGGCGGCCACGCTGGGCGGCTTCGTGTCGCCCACCTTCCTGGCCAGCCCGGTCACGATGGTGAAGGAAGCCTGGCTGCTCTTCACCGAGTACGGCTTCATCAAGGACATCGGCATGACCGTCTGGCGCGTGCTGGGCGGCTTCATCCTGGCGGCCGTGATCGCCGTGCCGCTGGGGATCGCGATGGGCGCGTACAAGCCGGTCGAGGCTTTTCTCGAGCCCTTCGTGTCCTTCTGCCGCTACCTGCCGGCCTCGGCCTTCATCCCGCTGCTCATCCTGTGGGCGGGCATCGGCGAGACGCAGAAGTTACTGGTGATCTTCATCGGCTCGGTGTTCCAGATCATCCTCATGGTCGCCGTGACCGTGGGCGGCGCCCGCAAGGACCTGGTCGAGGCCGCCTACACCCTGGGCGCGGACAGCCGCGGCATCGTGCGGCGCGTGCTCATTCCGGGCGCCGCGCCGGGCATCGCCGAGACGCTGCGCCTGGTGCTCGGCTGGGCCTGGACCTACGTCATCGTGGCCGAGCTCATCGGGTCCTCGTCAGGCATCGGCCACATGATCACCGACAGCCAGGCGCTGCTGAACACCGGGCAGATCATCTTCGGGATCATCGTCATCGGCGTGATCGGCCTGGTGTCGGATTTTGTGTTCAAGGCGATCAACAAGCGCCTCTACGGGTGGGCTTCGCTATGAAAGGCCAGTTGTCCATCCGCGGCGTCTCCCGCACCTTCACCAGCGCCAAGGGCCAGGCCACGCAGGCCCTGCTGCCGGTCGACTTCGAGGTGCGCGAGAACGACTTCGTCACCATCCTCGGCCCCTCGGGTTGCGGCAAGTCGACGCTGCTGCGCATCGTCGCCGGCCTCGATTTCCCGAGCACCGGCGAGGTGCTGCTCGACGGCCAGCCGGTCGACGGCCCCGGCGCAGACCGCGGCATGGTGTTCCAGAGCTACACGCTCTTTCCCTGGCTCAACATCGAGCAGAACATCCGCTTCGGCCTGCGCGAGCGTGGCCTGCCCGAAGCGCAGCAGAAGGAACGCGCTGCGTATTTCATCGCCAAGGTCGGGCTGCGCGGCTTCGAGCAGCACTTTCCCAAGCAGCTCTCGGGCGGCATGCAGCAGCGCACCGCCATCGCGCGTGCGCTGGCCAATGACCCCAAGATGCTGCTCATGGACGAGCCCTTCGGCGCGCTCGACAACCAGACCCGCGTGCTCATGCAGGAGCTGCTGCTGGGCATCTGGGAGGCCGAGCGCAAGACCGTGCTCTTCGTCACCCACGACATCGACGAGGCCATCTTCATGGCCAACCGCGTGGCCGTGTTCAGCGCGCGCCCCGGCCGCATCAAGACCGAACTGGCCGTCGACCTGCCGCACCCGCGCCACTACACGATCAAGACATCGCCCGAGTTCATGGACCTCAAGGCGCGCCTGACCGAAGAGATCCGCGCCGAATCGATGGCGGCGGCGGAGCATTGAGATGAAAGCGGGAGCGGACAGCCGTACGCGAAGTACGCAAACGCGCGCGAAGGTCGCGAAAGAAAGCAGCAACAAGAATTCGGCTGTTCCTTTCGCGTCCTTTGCGAAACCTTCGCGTCCTTCGCGTACGGAGGTCCGCATCCAGGAACCGGCCCTCGCCCTCTACGAGCAGGTCAAGGAACACATCACCCGCCGCATCCAGGACGGCACCTGGCCGGCCGGCCACCGGCTGCCGTCGGAGCACGAGCTGGTCGCGCAGTTCGGCATCTCGCGCATGACCATCAACCGCGCGCTGCGCGAACTGGTGGAGCAGGGCCGCATCGTGCGCGTGGCCGGCGTCGGCAGCTTCGTGGCCGAGAACAAGCCGCAGTCCACGCTGCTGCAGATCGCCAACATCGCCAGCGAGATACGCGCGCGCGGCCACGACTACGGCTACCAGCTGCTGTCGGCCGAGCGCGTGGCGGCCTCGCCCGACGTGGCCGCCTGGCTCGACCTGCGCGCCGGCGAATCGGTCTTCCACTCGACCTGCCTGCACCTCGAGGATGGCGTGCCGGTCCAGCTCGAGGACCGTTACGTCAGCCCGCGCGTGGTGCCCGACTACCTGGAGCAGGACCTCGCGGCCACGCCGCCCAGCGAGTACCTGGTGCGCCACGTGCCCTTCGACCAGATCGAGCACCTGGTCGACGCCGTGCTGCCCAGCGCCGAACAGGCCGACCGCCTCGACATGGCCGCGGCCGACCCCTGCCTGCTGCTCACGCGGCGCACCTGGACGCGCGCCGTGCCGGTCACGGTGGTGCGCTGTCTGCACCCCGCCTCGCGGTATCGCCTGGGCAGCCGCTTTCGCGCAGACGGCAACCCGGTATTCGGATGACATCCCCCAAGCGACTTCGTCGCTCCCCCTTCTGCTGCGCGAAGGGGGCGCACCCAGCGGCCTGGCGGAGCCAGTTCCGCGGGTGCCCTGGCGTGGGGCGCGCGCACCGATCTTTTCTTACGCACCTACTTGTATAGACAGGCTGCCATGACCGTCACCCTCACCCTCGACCCCGGCCACGTCTCGCTGGCGCAGCTGCGCGCCATCCATGCTGGCGGCCTGCGCCTTGTGCTCGACGCGGCCACGGCCGCACCGATGCAGGCCGCGCAGGCGGCGGTGCAGCGCATCGTGGACCACGACGAGGTCGTCTACGGAATCAACACCGGCTTCGGCAAGCTGGCCAGCACGAAGATCGGCCATGACCACCTGGCCGAGCTGCAGCGCAACCTGGTCCTCTCGCACAGCGTGGGTACCGGCGAGCCGCTCGCGCCCGCGGTGGTGCGCCTGGTGCTCGCCACCAAGGCCGTGAGCCTGGCGCGCGGCCACTCCGGCGTGCGGCCCGCGCTCGCCGAGGCGCTGCTCGCGCTCTTCAATGCCGGCGTGACGCCGGTCATTCCGGCCAAGGGCTCGGTGGGCGCGTCGGGCGACCTGGCGCCGCTGGCGCACCTGGCCTGCGTGCTCATCGGCGAGGGCGCGGCGCAACTCGCGGATGGTCGTACCGTGCCGGGCTCCGAGGCGATGCGCGCCGTCGGCCTCGAGCCCTTCGTGCTCGGCCCCAAGGAAGGGCTCGCGCTGCTCAACGGCACGCAGGTGTCGACCGCGCTCGCGCTGTCGGGCCTGTTCGGTGCCGAGAACGTGTTCGCCTCGGCCCTCATGTCGGGCGCGCTCTCGCTCGAGGCCATCCAGGGCTCGATCAAGCCCTTCGATGCGCGCATCCACGCCGCGCGCGGCCAGCCGGGGCAGATCGCCGTGGCGGGCGCGGTGCGCGCGCTGCTCGAGGGCAGCGAGATCGTGCCCTCGCACGCCGACTGCGGCCGCGTGCAGGACCCGTATTCGATCCGCTGCATCCCGCAGGTGATGGGCGCCTGCCTCGACAACCTCGCGCACGCCGCGCGCGTGCTGGTCATCGAAGCCAATGCCGCGTCGGACAACCCGCTGGTCTTCACCGACACGGGCGAAGTGATCTCGGGCGGCAACTTCCACGCCGAGCCGGTCGCCTTCGCCGCCGACATCGTGGCGCTGGCCGTCAGCGAGATCGGCGCCATCGCCGAGCGGCGCATCGCCCTGCTGCTGGACACGGGCCTGTCGGGCCTCCCGCCCTTCCTGGTGCGCGACGGCGGCCTGAATTCCGGCTTCATGATCGCCCAGGTCACGGCCGCGGCGCTGGCGTCGGAGAACAAGTCGCTGGCCCATCCCGCCAGCGTGGACAGCCTGCCCACCTCCGCCAACCAGGAGGACCACGTGTCGATGGCCACCTTCGCCGCGCGCCGCCTCGCCGACATGGTGAACAACACCGCGGTGGTGGTCGGCATCGAGGCCATGGCCGCCGCGCAAGGCATCGAGCTCAAGCGCGACAACGGCCTCAAGTCTTCGCCCCTGGTCGAAGCCGAGTTCGCCCGCATCCGCCAACAGGTGGCCTTCGTCGAGCGCGACCGCTACCTCGCCCCCGACCTGGAGGCCATGCGCCTCTGGGCGCTGAAGGCCGACCTGCCCGACGCGCTTGTGAACATCCTGCCCAGCCACGCCTGAACCTCATCGAAGGAGCCCGCCATGAACGCCCCCGAGAAATTCGTCACCGCCGATCCCCGCCACGACCCCACCCGCGTCATCCGCGCGCCGCGCGGCAGCCAGCTCAACTGCAAGAGCTGGCTCACCGAGGCGCCCTTTCGCATGCTGCAGAACAACCTCGACGCCGAGGTGGCCGAGAACCCGCAGAGCCTGGTGGTCTATGGCGGCATCGGCCGTGCGGCGCGCAACTGGGCCTGCTACGACCAGATCCTGGCGTCGCTCAAGGAGCTGAACGACGACGAGACCCTGCTCATCCAGTCGGGCAAGCCCGTCGGCGTGTTCAAGACGCATGCGGACGCACCGCGCGTGCTGCTCGCCAACTCCAACCTGGTGCCCAAGTGGGCCAACTGGGAGCACTTCAACGAGCTCGATCGCAAGGGCCTTTTCATGTACGGCCAGATGACGGCCGGCAGCTGGATCTACATCGGCAGCCAGGGCATCGTTCAGGGCACCTTCGAAACCTTCGTCGAAGCCGGCCGCCAGCATTACAACAACAGCCTCGCCGGCAAATGGATCCTCACGGCCGGCCTCGGCGGCATGGGCGGCGCGCAGCCGCTGGCCGCCACGCTCGCCGGCGCCGTGTCGCTCAACATCGAGTGCCAGCAGTCGAGCATCGACTTCCGCCTGCGCACCCGCTACGTCGACAAGCAGGCGCGCGACATCGACCATGCCTTCGAGCTCATCAAGCAGCACTGCGACGCCAAGGAGGCCGTGTCGATCGCGCTGCTGGGCAATGCGGCCGAGGTCCTGCCCGAACTGGTGAAGCGCGCCCGTGCGGGCGGCCTGAAGCCCGACCTCGTCACCGACCAGACCTCGGCGCACGACCTCATCAACGGCTACCTGCCCGCAGGCTGGAGCATCGAGCGCTGGCGTGCCGCCGCGCAGGATCCGGCGCGCCATGCAGAGCTGAAGGCGGCGGCCGCGAAGAGCTGCGCCGTGCACGTGCAGGCCATGCTGGACTTCCAGGCCATGGGCATTCCCACCGTGGACTACGGCAACAACATTCGCCAGGTCGCCTTCGACGAAGGCGTGAAGAACGCCTTCGACTTCCCCGGCTTCGTGCCGGCCTACATCCGTCCGCTGTTCTGCGAGGGCAAGGGCCCGTTCCGCTGGGTGGCGCTCTCGGGCGATCCGGAAGACATCTACAAGACCGACGCCAAGATCAAGGAACTCTTCCCAGAGAACACCCACACCCACCGCTGGCTCGACATGGCGCGCGAACGCATCGCCTTCCAGGGCCTGCCGGCGCGCATCTGCTGGCTGGGCCTGGGCGAGCGCCACAAGGCGGGCCTCGCGTTCAACGAGATGGTCAAGAATGGCGAGCTGAAGGCGCCCATCGTCATCGGCCGCGACCACCTGGACACCGGCTCGGTGGCCAGCCCCAACCGCGAGACGGAGTCGATGAAGGACGGCACCGACGCCGTCTCCGACTGGCCGCTGCTCAACGCCCTGCTCAACACCGCGGGCGGTGCGACCTGGGTCAGCCTGCACCACGGCGGCGGCGTGGGCATGGGCTATTCGCAGCACAGCGGCGTGGTGATCGTGTGCGACGGCACCGATGCCGCGGCAAAGCGCATCGAGCGTGTGCTGTTCAACGACCCGGCCACCGGGGTGATGCGCCACGCCGATGCCGGCTACGACATCGCGATCGCCACGGCGAAGAAGCAGGGCCTGAAGCTGCCGATGGTCGAGTGAGCCGGCGGCTTTCCGCCCGACACGCTGGCCCCGCGGCCGCGGCGCTGCGATAGTGGCATGTGCCCGTGCCGCATCGGCCGGGCTTGCCGATAGGAGGACATCGCATGCCCTACGAACGCTTCAAGCTGCACGAACTGCCCGTGAGCCCGTGGAAGAACGGCGGCGGCAGCACGCGCGAGATCCTGTGCTGGCCACCCGGCGCCGACATGCACGGCTTCGACTGGCGGGTGAGCGTCGCCAGCATCGCCGCGCCGGGCCCCTTCTCCCCCTTCCCGGGCGTGGACCGCACCATCGTGCTGCTCGAGGGCGACGGCGTATGGCTCGAGGGCGAGGGCGTGCGCCATCGCCTCGACGTCCTGCACGACCCCTTCGCCTTCAGCGGCGACCTCGCCCTGCGCTGCCAGCTGCTCGGCGGTCCGTCGACCGACTTCAACGTGATGACGCGGCGCGAAGGCGGCAGTTCCACCGTCTCGGTCTACAGCCAGGCCCATGTGATGCCGCGTTGCACCTACGGCCTGCTGCTCTGCGTGCAGGGCCACTACCACCTGCGCGGCGGCGGCCTGCTCAAGACCTGGGACGGCCTCTGGTGGGCCGAGCAGCCGCAGGAATGGATGCTCACGCCCGCCAGCCGCGACGCCCGCCTGATCGCGGTGCGGTGGGAGCCGCGGATTCCTGAATGAAAACGGGCTGCGGCGCCCACCAGCATTGCGCCTGCAGCTATCGAAAAGAGAGCAGATCGCTTCATGACACCTTTCGCCTCGCGACCTTCGGCCGACGGCCTGTGGACGGACCTGCGCGACATCGACGGCGCGCCGCTGGCCTTGGCCGTGGCGGACGGCGTGCTGCGCTGGGCCGGCCCGCCCGGCGCCGTGCCCGCCGGCTGGGCCGATGCGCGCGTGCACGACGGCGGCGGCGCGCTGGTCACGCCGGGCCTGGTCGACTGCCACACCCACCTCGTCTACGGCGGCCGGCGCGCCAACGAATTCGCCATGCGCCTGGCAGGCGCCAGCTATGAAGAAGTGGCCAAGGCCGGGGGTGGCATCGTCGCCAGCGTGCGCGCCACGCGCGAAGCCAGCGAGGACGAGCTCTTCGCCAGCGCATCGGCGCGCCTCGCGAACCTGCTGGCCGAGGGCGTCTGCGCGATCGAGATCAAATCCGGCTATGGCCTGTCGCTTGAGCACGAACGCAAGCAGCTGCGCGTGGCGCGCCGGCTCGCCGAGGCGCACGGCGTGACGGTGCGCGCCACCTTCCTCGGCGCACATGCCCTGCCGCCCGAATATGCCGGCCGCAGCGGGGACTACATCGACCTCGTCTGCCGCGAGATGCTGCCGGCGCTGGCGGCCGAGGGGCTGGTCGATGCCGTCGATGTCTTCTGCGAGCGCATCGCGTTCTCCCTGGAAGAGACCGAGCACGTGTTCCTGTCCGCGCAAGCGCTGGGCCTGCCCGTCAAGCTCCATGCCGAGCAGCTGTCGGACATGGGCGGCGCGGCGCTGGCAGCGCGCTACGGGGCGCTCTCGTGCGACCACATCGAGCACCTCTCGCAGGCCGGCGTCGACGCGATGAAGGCCGCCGGCACCGTCGCCGTGCTGCTGCCCGGCGCCTACTACACGTTGCGCGACACGCAGCTGCCGCCCATCGCCGCGCTGCGCGAGGCGGGCGTGCCCATGGCCGTCTCCACCGACCACAACCCCGGCACCTCGCCGGCGCTGTCGCTGCTGCTGATGCTCAACATGGCCTGCACCTTGTTCCGCCTCACCGTGCCCGAGGCGCTGGACGGCGTCACCCGCCACGCGGCGCGGGCACTGGGCTTGCAGGGCACGCACGGCGCGTTGATCGTCGGCCAGAGCGCCAACTTCGTGCTGTGGGACGTGCGCGAAGCCGCCGAACTGGCCTACTGGTTCGGCCAGCGGCCGGTGCGCGCGGTGGTGCGCCAGGGCCGGATCGCCGAAGGGGAGGGCGCATGACGCGTTCGCTGCATGCCGCCGACGTGCTGCTGCCGGGCGGCTGGGCGCGCGACGTGCGACTGGACTGGGATGCCGCCGGCCGCCTCACGGCCGTCACTCCCGGCGCTGCGGCCGACGCGTCCGCAGCGCGCGCCGCCGGGCCGGTGATTCCCGGCATGCCCAACCTGCATTCGCACGCCTTCCAGCGCGGCATCGCGGGCCTCACCGAATACCGCGGGCAGGCGCAGGACTCCTTCTGGAGCTGGCGCACCCTGATGTACCGCTTCGCGCTGCGGCTCGATCCCGCGCAGCTGGAAGCCATCGCGCTGTGGCTCTACGTCGAGATGCTGGAGGCGGGCTACACCTCGGTGTGCGAGTTCCACTATGTGCACCACGATGCCGACGGCAGGCCCTACGCCGACGACGCGACGCTCGCGCTCGCGCTGCTGCGCGCTGCCGAGCAGGCCGGCATCGGCCTCACCCTGCTGCCGGTGCTCTACCAGTCCGGCGGCTTCGGTGGCCTGCCGCCCGGCGACGGGCAGCGTCGCTTCATCCGCAGCACCGCATCGATGCTGCGTCTGTTGGAGCGCCTGAAGCCACTGTGCGAGGCGCAGGGCGCGCGCCTCGGCCTCGCGCCGCACTCGCTGCGTGCGGTGCCGCCCGAGGGCCTGCGCGAGGCGCTGGCGGGCCTGGAGGCCCTCGACGCCACCGCGCCCGTGCACATCCACATCGCCGAGCAGACGAAGGAGGTCGACGACTGCCTGGCCTGGAGCGGGCAGCGGCCGGTCGCCTGGCTGCTCGACCACGTGCCGGTCGACGCACGCTGGTGCCTGGTCCACGCCACCCACATGGACGCCGACGAGTACCGCCGAGCGGCCGCCAGCGGTGCCGTCGCCGGCCTGTGCCCGACCACCGAGGCCAACCTGGGCGACGGCATCTTCGACCTGCCCGCCTGGCGTTCTGCCGGGGGTATGTGGGGCGTGGGTTCCGACAGCCACATCTGCGTCAACGCGGCCGAGGAGCTGCTGATGCTCGAGTACAGCCAGCGCCTGGCCAGGCGAGAGCGCAACGTCGCCGCGGATACGTCGCAGCCGCAGGTCGCCACGGCCATGACCCTCGCCGCCGTGCGGGGCGGCGCGCAGGCCGCGGGGCGCGCGGTCGCCGGGCTGGCCGTGGGGCAGCAGGCGGACTTCGTCGTGCTCGACGCGGCACACACCGTGCTGGCCGGCCTGCCAGCGCCCGAGATGCTGGCCTCGCACGTCTTCGCCAGCCAGCGCACGAGCGCGATCGATGCCGTGTGGGTCGCGGGCCGGCCGCGGGCCCAGGGCGGTCGCCACCCGCTCCACCAGAACGCCGCGGCCGCCTTCGTCGCCGCGCGCCGCCAACTGCTCAACACACCATGAGTCTTTTCACCACCACCGAACCGCCTTTCCGATTCCGCGCCGGCACGAAGCCGCTGCTGATCTCCATGCCGCACGTGGGCACGCATGTGCCGCCCGCGCTGGCCGCACGCCTCACCGACGAAGCGCGCCAGGTGCCCGACACCGACTGGCACCTCGAGCGGCTCTACGACTTCGCCGACGAACTCGGCGCCTCGGTGCTCGTCGCCACGCACTCGCGCTACGTCATCGACCTGAACCGACCGCCTGACGGCGCGAGCCTCTATCCGGGCCAGAGCGTCACCGGCCTGTGCCCGGTCGACACCTTCGACGACACGCCGCTCTACGTCGAGGGCGACGTGCCGGGCGAGGCCGAGATCGCTGCCCGCCGCGAGGCCCTTTGGCAGCCCTACCACGACCAGCTCGCCGCCGAGCTCGCGCGCCTGAAGGCGGCGCACGGCGTCGTCGCGCTGTGGGACGCGCACTCCATCCGCTCGGTGCTGCCGCGCTTCTTCGACGGCAAGCTGCCCGACCTCAACCTCGGCACCGCCGACGGTGCGAGCTGCGACCCGGCGCTGGCGGCGCAACTGCTGGACATCGCGCAGTCGAACCCCGCGTACAGCGGCGTGCTCAACGGGCGCTTCAAGGGCGGCCACATCACCCGCCGCTACGGCGATCCGTCCGGTGGCGTCCACGCGGTGCAGCTCGAGATGACGCAGTGCAGCTACATGCAGGAGGCGCTGCCCTTCGACTACCTGCCTGCGGTGGCGGCCGGCGTGCAGCCGCAGGTGCGGCGCATGCTGGAGGCGGTGCTGGCCTTCGTCGAGGGTTGAGCGCGGGACCCCGCGCTTACCATCGCGGGCTCGAACCTCCACGAGGCATCACCACATGCGCCACCCGAGCCGAATCCTCCTCGTATCCGCTTTTGTCGCGGCGGCGTTGGTGCCGCCGGCCGCCATCGCCCAGCAGCCGCCGCAGCCCGTCGACGCCGACCTGCGCGCCGGCAGCGTGCTGCGGGCCGGGCCGTCCTCCCGCGATGCGGTCACGCAGCGCGTGCCGCGCACGGTACCCGCCTGGGTGTACGGCTGCACCGAGCAGCGCGGCTGGTGCGAGGTCGAACTCGAGAGCGGCGCGCGCGGCTGGGTGGCCGAAAGCCGCCTGCAGGCGGTGCAGGAAGAGGACAGCCTGGACCACCGCACCAGCACCCCGCTGCCGCAGCGCGGCGTGATCGCCAACGGCGCCGTCACCGGCGTCTACTTGGTGCAGCCCTGGGGCTACGGCTACCACGGCGGCGCCACGGTCATCGAGCTCGCGCCGCGCGGCGGCCCGGGCGAGCCGATGTTCCCCATGCGCCCCGGCTGGGCGCGCGGGCAGCCGATGCCGCGCTGAGCGGCCCTCGCTCAGGCCGCCGCGAGCGGCAGCGGCGCCGGCTCGCTGGTCGCGCGGCCCTGGAAGTCCGTCCAGCAGCGGCGCGTGAAGTCGTACAGCTTGCAGCGGCGCGCCGTGCCGAAGTACCAGCGCCATGAAAAGCGCTGGATCACGATGCGCCCGGGCAGCAGTTCCTCGATGCGCGCCTGCGCGGCCTTGAGCTTGTACAGCGGGATGCTCATGTCCACGTGGTGCGCGGTGTGCTCCATGATGTGGTGCATCAGGCTGCCGATGCGCCACGGGAAGGTCAGGTGCACGGTGGTCGACACGAAGGGCTGCGCGCGCTGCCAGGCGGCGCGGTCGTCGTGCCACGACACCTTCACGTGCGTGTGGTGCACGTACACCACGAAGCCGATCATCGCGAACCAGAACAGCACCGGCAGCACGAAGGCAAAGCCCAGCATCGGCAGCAGCGCGCGCCCGGTGGCGAAGGACACCGCCGCCAGCACCGCCAGCCACAGCGTGGCGAAGCCCAGCACCAAAGCGCAGTCGCGCGAGAACACCGGCCGCTCGGCGTTGGCCGTGCGGTCGCGCGCGATCATGCGGCGCCACCAGATCTCGACCATGTAGTACACGCCCGGCGCCCAGCCGCTGCGGTACAGCCGCTCCATCAGCCGGCGGCCGGGCGGCAGCGCCTCGTACTCGGCCTGCGTGAGCGGTGCCCAGACGAAGTCCACGCCCTTGAGGTTGGTGAAGCCGTGGTGCACCGTGTTGTGCCCCATGTCCCACAGGCTGTAGGGCGTGAGCGAGGGCAGGAAGGCGATGCGGCCCAGCCAGCGGTTGAGCCGCCGGTGCGGCGTCAGGCTCTGGTGGCAGGCGTCGTGGCCGATGATGAACAGCCGCCCGATCACGAAGCCGCAGGCCAGCCCGGCCAGGGCGCGCGCCCATCCGGCCTGGAGCAGCACGGCAGCGGCCGCCAGCGCGAAGAAAAACACGTAGTCCAGCACCAGCAGCAGGACGGGGCGCAGCGTCGTGCGCTGGACGAGCGGCAGCAGCCAGCCGCGGATGGTCTTGCGGTGCGGCAGCGGCACCTCGGGGGACAGCGGGCGGGGCGCCGGCTGGAGAGTCGATTCGGACATGAAGCTGAGAAGGCGCGACCTGCGCGCACGGTGGACGAAGAGGACGAGGGAGAAGAAAGGCGATCCGGCCGCGGCCCGGCAGGGATCGTCATGCAACCCTAACCGAGGCCTCTCGACAGTGTCATGACAGCGGTCAAACACCGGCGGGGCGCCCTGGAAGTTGGCAGGGCCAGCCGGCTGCGCGGGGCGGCGCCGAGGCGGCGATTCCTACAATCGCCGCATGACGCTGCCCGCCTACACCCGTGCCCGTGAGCTGCCCGGCATTCTCGCCCAACGCATCGCCATCCTCGATGGCGCCATGGGCACGATGATCCAGCGCTTCAAGCTCACCGAGGCGCAGTACCGCGGCGAGCGCTTCAAGGATTTCCACAAGGACGTGAAGGGCAACAACGAATTGCTGTCGCTCACGCGCCCCGACGTCATCCGCGACATCCACGAGGGCTACCTGGCCGCGGGTGCCGACCTGGTCGAGACCAACACCTTCGGCGCCACCACCGTGGCGCAGGAGGATTACGACATGGCGCACCTGGCGCGCGAGATGAACCTCGAATCCGCGAAGCTCGCCCGTGCAGCCTGCGACAAGTTCAGCACGCCGGACAAGCCGCGCTTCGTGGCCGGCGCCCTCGGCCCCACGCCCAAGACCGCCAGCATCAGCCCCGACGTGAACGATCCCGGCGCGCGCAACGTCGATTTCGAGACCCTGCGCGCCGCCTACTACGAGCAGACCGAGGCGCTGGTGCAGGGCGGGGCCGACGTGATCCTGGTCGAGACCATCTTCGACACCCTCAACGCCAAGGCCGCGCTCTTCGCCGTCGACGAGTACTTCGAGGCCAGCGGCGAGCGCCTGCCGATCATCATCAGCGGCACCGTGACCGACGCCTCGGGCCGCATCCTGTCGGGCCAGACCGTCACCGCCTTCTGGCACAGCGTGCGGCATGCCCAGCCGCTGGCCGTGGGCCTGAACTGCGCGCTCGGTGCCGCGCTGATGCGCCCCTACGTGCAGGAACTCAACCGGGTGGCGGGCGACACCTTCATCAGCTGCTACCCCAACGCCGGGCTGCCCAACCCAATGAGCGACACCGGCTTCGACGAGACGCCCGAGGTCACCTCGCGCCTCATCCACGAGTTCGCGGCCGACGGGCTGGTCAACATCGTCGGCGGCTGCTGCGGCACCACGCCGGATCACATCGCCGCCATCGGCCGTGCCGTGGCGCCGTTGCGCGGGCGCGCGTTGCCGCAGGCGTACCGCGAGGCGGCCTGAGTGCCTCCCGTTTCCGGCGCCCCCGCCATGTGAAGCCGGCATGAAGCCGGTAACCAAAGGGTGCGGCGGTGCACGCACCGCCTGCAGGCGGCGTTGGCAGGGGTGTGGGGCCGGTGGCTGATTGACAACGTGTCGATGCGGCCTACCCTGAAACACCAAGGAGCGCCCATCATGACAACGACAAGCAAGAAGAACACGGCCCGATGGCTCGGCGCCGGCCTGCTGGCGCTCGCGCTGCCCCTGGCGGCCGCAGCGCAGGAGGCCTACACCCGGGGCTCGCCGACCCTGTTCGCCGGCCCCTCGCCCGAGTACCCGGCCGTGGCCCGGCTGGCGCCTGGCCAGCCGCTGAACGTGGTGGGCTGCACCGACGGCTACGGCTGGTGCGACGTGGTGCTGCCCGACGGCCTGCGCGGCTGGGTGGCCGCCAACCGGCTCGAGTACGACTACGACGGCGACACCGTGCCGCTGGCCAGCTACGGGGCGGCCATCGGGGTGCCGATCATCGGCTTCACGCTGGGCAACTACTGGAACAACTACTACCGCGACCGGCCCTGGTACCGCGAGCCGCGCTGGTGGGGCAACCGCCCCCCGCCGCCTCCCATGCCCGGTTGGCGCCCGCCACCCCCGCCCGCGCTGGGCTGGGCGCCGCGCCCGCCGGGCCCGGGCTGGAACGCGCCCCCGCCGCCCCGTCCGGGCTGGTCCGGCCCGCCGCCGCGTCCGGAGTGGAACGGTCCGCCGCCCCAGGCCCGGCCCGAATGGAATGGCCCACCACCCCAGGCCCGGCCCGAATGGAACGGCCCGCCGCCGCGTCAGGGCTGGAACGCCCCGCCGCCGCGCCCCGAGTGGAACGGCCGCCCGCCAGCGGCCCCCGTGCAGCCGCCGCCGGTCGCCATGCCGCGGCCTCAGCCTCAGCCCCAGTTCCCGATGCAGGGGCCGCAGCGTCCGCCGATGGCGTCACCGCAGCCGCAGCCGCCGATGCCGGTGCAGGCGGCACCGCAGCCGCGCTTCCCGATGGGGCCGATGCCGCGGCCGCGCGGCGGCGCACCCATCGACGGCAGCAACGCCGACCGGCCCTGAGGGCCGCTGCGCCGCCCGCCTTCAGCCGGGCGTGCGCCCCATCAGCGCCACGAAGCGGCGCGCGCCCAGCCCCAATGGGCGCTCCTTGGACCACACGACGTCGACCCACAGGTTGAGCCCGTTGCTGAGGTTCTCGAAGGGGATCTCCACCAGCGTGCCGGCCGCGACGTGCGGCCGCACCACGTTGCGCGGCAGCCAGCCCCAGCCCAGGCCGGCGCTCACCATGTTCAGGGCCGCCAGCGCGTTGTCGGTGCGCCAGACCTGCCGCGCGAAGACGAAGCGCGGGTCTGCGGTGGGCACGTCGCGGCCGGCGACGACGATCTGCCGGGTGGCCGCGAGGTGCTGCTCCCGCAGCCTTCCGCCTGCGGCGGCGAGCACCGGGTGCTCGGGCGCGATCACCAGTACCAGCGTCTCGCGCGCCACCTCCTGAAAGCCTTCGCGCCCGTCCATGCCGGGCCGCTCGAACACCAGCGCCAACTGCGCGCGCCCGCTGTGCAGCATGGCCAGCGCGTCGGCCTGCGGCGCGGCCAGCACCTCCATCTCCAGGGCCGGGTATTCGGCGGCGAGGGTCGCAAGAGCGGGCCCCCAGGCCGCGCCCAGCAGTTCGGGGGCGATGGCCAGCGTGAGCCGGTCTTCCAGCCCCTGTGTCAGCGCCAGGGCCTGCACCTGCAGCTGCGTGAGCTGGTCCGCCATGAGCCGCGCCTGCGGCTCGAGCGAGCGCGCGGCCGGCGTGGGGCGCGGCTCGCGGCCGCTGCGGTCGAACAGCGGCAGGTCGAGCTCGGCCTCCAGCTGGGCGATCGCCATGCTCACGGCCGACGGCACCTTGCCCAGGGCGCGGGCAGCCGCCGAGAAGGAGCCATGGTCGAGCACCGCCAGGAAAACCGCCACGCTGTCGCTGTCGAAGGCCATGGCCCGATCTATCAAGTAATTTGAAAGAAGTTGACTTTTTATGTCAATCCAGAAGACATAAATTCTGCCGCATGCAAGGAATCCAGAGAAAGATTGTTTACATCAGCCTCTACGAGGGGCTGGCCATCGTGTGCGCCACCTTCGGGCTGGCCGTCCTGTCCGACAACGGCATTGGCCATTCGGGCGTCGCCGCCGTCATGGCGTCGGCGATCGCCATCGTGTGGAACCTGGGCTACAACAGCGCCTTCGAGTGGTGGGAGGCGCGCCAGGCGGTGCGTGGCCGCAGCGTGGCGCGGCGGGTGGCGCACGCCATCGGCTTCGAGCTCGGCCTGGCGGTGGTGCTGATCCCGGTGTTCGCCTGGTGGCTGGGCGTGAGCCTGTGGCATGCGCTGGTGATGGATGCCGGCCTGATGGTGTTCTTCCTCGTCTACACCTTCTGCTTCAACTGGGGCTTCGACCGCGTCTTCGGCCTGCCGGCCTCGGCCCAGCCCGCATGACCCCGGCGCGAGGCCGCCCGGCCCGCGCTCATTAAAATCCGCGCTCGCCCAAGGAGCGTTGCAGCGCCGGGGCCGCGCCCCGTGGCGCCGGCCGCCGCGTCAGGCTTGGGACCCGCAACGACGCTCGCCTGTTTCTCCCGTGTTCCCTGCAGGTGAGCCCCATGTCCTCCGTCCCGCGCGATCTTCCTCCTCCGCCCATGAAGCTCTCCGGCCTCGAGCCGGTGCTCATCGGCGAGGGCACGCTGTTCGTCAACATCGGCGAACGCACCAACGTCACCGGCTCCAAGGCCTTCGCGCGGATGATCCTCAACGGCCAGTTCGAGGACGCCCTGGCCGTCGCGCGCCAGCAGGTGGAGAACGGCGCGCAGGTGATCGACGTCAACATGGACGAGGCCATGCTCGACAGCAAGGCCGCGATGGTGCGCTTTTTGAACCTGATCGCCAGCGAGCCCGACATCGCGCGCGTGCCGATCATGGTCGACTCCTCCAAGTGGGAGGTGATCGAGGCCGGCCTGCGCTGCATCCAGGGCAAGGGCATCGTCAACTCGATCTCCATGAAGGAGGGCGTCGACAAGTTCAAGCACGAGGCGCGCCTGGTGCGCCGCTACGGCGCCGCGGCGGTGGTGATGGCCTTCGACGAGGCGGGCCAGGCCGACACCTTCGCGCGCAAGATCGAGATCTGCGAGCGGGCCTACCGCATCCTGGTCGACGAGGTGGGCTTCCCGCCCGAGGACATCATCTTCGACCCCAACATCTTCGCGGTGGCCACCGGCATCGAGGAGCACAACAACTACGCGGTCGACTTCATCGAGGCCGTGCGCTGGATCAAGCAGAACCTGCCGGGCGCCAAGGTGTCGGGCGGCGTGTCGAACGTGAGCTTCAGCTTCCGCGGCAACGACCCGGTGCGCGAGGCGATCCACACCGTGTTCCTGTACCACGCCATCGCGGCGGGCATGGACATGGGCATCGTCAACGCCGGCATGGTGGGCGTGTACGACGAGCTCGAACCCACCCTGCGCGAGCGCGTGGAGGACGTGGTGCTCAACCGCCGCCCCGACGCCGGCGAGCGCCTGGTCGAGATCGCCGAGAGCGCCAAGGGCGCGGCCAAGGACGACAGCAGGAAGCTCGAATGGCGCGGCACGCCCGCGCAGCCGGTGCCGGTGGCGCAGCGCCTGAGCCATGCGCTGGTGCACGGCATCACCGACTTCATCACCGAGGACACCGAAGAGGCCTACCAGCAGATCCTCACCAAGGGCGGCCGGCCGCTGCACGTGATCGAGGGGCCGCTGATGGACGGCATGAACATCGTGGGCGACCTCTTCGGCGCGGGCAAGATGTTCCTGCCGCAGGTGGTCAAGTCGGCGCGCGTGATGAAGCAGGCCGTGGCGCACCTCATTCCCTACATCGAGGAAGAGAAGCGCCAGGACGAGGCCGCCGGCCGCGACGTGCGCTCCAAGGGCAAGATCGTCATCGCCACCGTCAAGGGCGACGTGCACGACATCGGCAAGAACATCGTGACCGTCGTGCTCCAGTGCAACAACTTCGAGGTCGTGAACATGGGCGTGATGGTCCCGTGCCACGAGATCCTGGCCAAGGCCAAGGTCGAGGGTGCGGACATCGTGGGCCTGTCGGGCCTCATCACCCCCAGCCTGGAAGAGATGCAGTACGTGGCCGGCGAGATGCAGAAGGACGAGCACTTCCGCATCAGGAAGATCCCGCTGCTCATCGGCGGCGCCACCACCAGCCGCGTGCACACGGCCGTGAAGATCGCGCCGCACTACGAGGGGCCGGTGGTCTACGTGCCCGACGCCTCGCGCAGCGTGAGCGTGGCGCAGAGCCTGCTGAGCGAGCAGGCGTCCAACTACATCGCCGAGCTCAACGCCGATTACGACAAGGTGCGCCAGCAGCACGCCAACAAGAAGCAGGTGCCGCTGTGGCCCCTGGCCAAGGCGCGTGCCAACAAGACGCCCATCGACTGGGCCGGCTACACGCCGCCGGTGCCGAAGTTCCTGGGCCGTCGGGTGTTCCGCAACTTCGACCTCACCGAGCTGGCGCAGTACATCGACTGGGGCCCCTTCTTCCAGACCTGGGACCTGGCCGGGCCTTTTCCGCAGATCCTCAAGGACGAGATCGTCGGCAGCGAGGCGCAGCGCGTCTTCAGCGACGGCAAGCGCATGCTGCAGCGGCTCATCGAAGGGCGCTGGCTCACGGCCAGCGGCGTGGTCGGCTTCTGGCCGGCCAACACCGAGCGCGACGACGACATCGTGCTCTACACCGACGAGTCGCGTAGCGAAGCGGCACTCACGTGGTACGGCCTTCGGCAGCAGACCGAGAAGCAGGCCATCGAGGGCGTGATGCGTCCCAGCCGCTGCCTGGCCGACTTCGTGGCGCCGAAGGACAGCGGCCTCGCCGACTACGTGGGCCTGTTCGCGGTGACGGCCGGCATCGGGGTCGAGAAGAAGGAGAAGTACTTCACCGACGACCTCGACGACTACTCGGCCATCATGCTCAAGGCCCTGGCCGATCGCCTGGCCGAGGCCTTTGCCGAAGCCATGCACAAGCGGGTGCGCACCGACCTGTGGGGCTACGCGGCCGACGAGGCGCTCGACAACGAGCAGCTCATCAAGGAGCAGTACCGCGGCATCCGCCCCGCGCCCGGCTACCCGGCCTGCCCCGACCACAGCGTCAAGGGCCCGATGTTCGAGCTGCTGCAGTGCGCCGACATCGGCATGGGCCTGACCGAGAGCCTGGCCATGACGCCCGCGGCCAGCGTGTCGGGCTTCTACCTCAGCCATCCGCAGAGCACCTACTTCAACGTCGGCAAGATCGGCCACGACCAGCTGGTGGACCAGGCGGCGCGCCGCCAGGCCAGCGAATCGGAACTCGAGCGCCTGCTGGCGCCCAACCTGTGACCCCGACGCGACCGGCACCGTGACCCTGGCCTTGCAGAAGCTGATCTTCGCGGCGCAGCACCTCGCGGCGCTGGCGCTGTTCCTCTGGGGCGCCTGGGGCGTGGGCGACCTCGTCGGCGCCCGCCTGCGTGCCGGGCCGCCTCCACGCCACGGTACCGCGCGGGCCGATGCGTGGCTGAGCCTGGCCCTGTCGTCCGCGCTGGGCATCGGCGTCTTCGTGCTGCTGCTGCAGGGCCTGGGCATTGCGGGCTGGCTGCGGCCCCCGGCCACGATGGCGCTGCTGCTCGCGGCGCTGGCCGTCGCCGCGCTGCGCACGCCGGCTGCATGGCGGCGGCTGCGCGCCGGCCCGCCGGGTCCGGCGCCGACGCTGGCCGAGCGCACCATGCGCTGGGTCGTGGTCGGCGCGGCGCTGGTGTGCCTCATCGAGCCGCTGGCGCCGCCCTTCGCCTTCGACGAGATGATGTACCACCTGCCCTGGGCGCGCGAGACCGCGCTCAGTGGCGCCATCGGCGTGCACGACTGGCTGCGCTACCCCTGGTTCCCCTACAACTACAACCTGCTCTATGCGGCCGCGCTGCCCTGGATGGGCGACGTGTTTCCGCATCTGCTGCACGCGCTGGCGGGCTGGCTGTCGGCGGCCATCGTCTACCGGCTGGCCGTGCTGTACACCGACCGCATCGTGGGCGGCATGGCGGTGGTCATCCTGCTGGCGGTGGGCGAGTACGCCAACGCGCTGATCGACATGGCGGTGGCGCTGTTCGTCGTCGCGTCCTGCGCCGCCCTGTGGATCTGGCAGGAAGATCGAAGCGACGGCGCTGCGCGGCCCACGGGCTGGCTGGTGCTGGCCGCCTTCCTGCTCGGCGTGGCGGTCGGCAGCAAGTACCAGGCGCTCACCTTCCTGCCGCTGCTGGGGCTGTGGGTGCTGTGGGTGGTGTGGCGCGAACGCCGGCCGGGTCCGCTCGCGCTGGGGCTCGCGGCCTTGCTGCTGCCCTGCATCTACTGGTACGCGCGCAACTGGCTGCAGACCGGCGACCCCTTCAACCCGATCGGGGCGCGCGTCTTCGGCTTCACCAACTGGAACGAGGCCGACTTCCGCAACCAGGTGGGCGACGTGCGCGACCACGCCAGCCTGCCGAACGTGATGTTCTGGTCGCTGGTGCTGGTGCCCTTCAGCGTGTTCTGGCGCTGTCCGGGACGCGCAGCGGTGCGCGCGGCCTTCGTGTTCGGCGCGTGGTCGCTGCTGGTGTGGGTGCTGACCTCCCGATACCCACGCTACATGATGGCTGCCTTCCCGCTGCTGGCCTGGCTCGGTGCGATCGGCTGGCGGCAGCTCTACCTCTGGAGCGCCGCCGGGGTGCGGCGCGTGGCACCGGCACTGGCCCGGCCGCCGGTCCCGCGCGTGGCCGCAGGCCTTTTCGTTGCCGTCCTGGCGGTGGCCGGCGGCCAGCGTTTCGCGGGGCATGCGCGCATGATCTCGCCCACGCCCGAGACGCGCGAGGCCTTCCTGCAGTCCCATGTGCCCGGTTATGCGGTGCTGAGCGAGCTGCGACGCCATCCGGTCGGCAAGCTCTACCAGGTGGGCCTGAGCGACGCGATCTACTTCGCCGGCGGCCCGGTGTGGGGCGACGTCTTCGGCCCCTACCGCTATGCCGACTATCTGCTGCTGCCTGCAGAGCCGATGGCACGGAAACTCGCCGAGCACGGCTTCGGTACCATCGTCGTCCGCACCGCGCTGGGTCCCTACGTGGACGGCAAGCCCGATTTCGAGCGCTACTTCCAGCTGGTGGCCGAGCAGGACGGCGTGAAGGCGTACCGCGTGCTGCCCTATCGACCATGACGCCACCATCCTCCTTCGTGGACGGCCTGCGCATCGCAGCCGTGATCCCCTGCTACAACGAGGCGCTGGCCATCCCGCAGGTGATCGCCGAATTCCGCGCCGCGCTGCCACGGGCCGAGATCCACGTCTTCGACAACGCGTCCACCGACGACACCGCCGCCGTGGCGCGGGCGCATGGCGCGCAGGTCACGCACGTGGCGCTGCGCGGCAAGGGCAACGTGGTGCGGCGCATGTTCGCCGATGTCGAGGCTGACGTGTACGTCATGGTCGACGGCGATGCCACCTACGACCTGTCGACCGTGCGCGAGCTCATCGCCGAACTGGTCGACGGCAACCTCGACATGGTGGTGGGTGCGCGCGTCGACGACCAGCAGGACGCGCAGACCTACCGGCGGGGCCACCGCTTCGGCAACCGTCTGCTCACCGGCGCGGTGGCGCACCTCTTCGGCGGCCACTTCACCGACATGCTGTCGGGCCTTCGCGTGTTCTCGCGCCGCTACGTGAAGTCCTTTCCGGCGCTGGCCAAGGGCTTCGAAATCGAGACCGAGCTCACCGTGCACGCGCTGGAGCTGCGCATGCCCCACGCCGAGCGGCCCACGCTGTACCGCGCGCGGCCCGAGGGCTCGCATTCCAAGCTGTCCACGTATCGCGACGGCTGGCGCATCCTCGTCATGATCCTGCGGCTGTTCGTCAACGAGCGGCCGCTGAGCTTCTTCAGCGCCATCGGCGGCCTGCTCGCGCTGGGCGCGATCGTGCTGGCCATTCCGCTCTTCATCACCTTCGTCGAGACCGGCCTGGTGCCGCGCCTGCCCACGGCCGTGCTGGCCACCGGCATGATGCTGGCCGCCATGCTCTCGGCCGCCTGCGGCGCGGTGCTGCGCACGGTGACGCTGGGCCGGCGCGAGGTCAAGCGCCTGCGCTACCTGGCCACGCCGGGCGTGCGGAACGCGCTGCGCCGGCCATGAAAGCCCCCGGCCCGCAGGGCGGCGAGGCGCACGGCACCGCGCGCCGGCTGGTCCTGTTCGCGGTGGCCGGCCTGCTCGGCCTGATCGTCGACGTGGGTGTGCTCTACCTGCTGGCGCCCTGGCTGGGCTGGTATGCCGCGCGCGTGCTGTCCTTCCTGGCCGCGGCGACGGCGACCTGGGCCTTCAACCGCCGCTTCACCTTCGCGGTCGGTCGTCCAGACTCGCTGTGGCGCGAGTACGTCTCGTACGTGGTCGCCATGCTCGGCGGGGCGGCGGTGAACTACGTGATCTACGTGCTCACGCTGCATTCGGTCGAAGGCCCCTGGGCCGCGGCGCTGGGCGTGGCGCTGGGCAGCCTGGGCGGCATGGCCGTCAACTACCTCTCGGCCCGGCACCTGGTGTTCCGCTCGCGCGGCCCGCGCTGATCGACAGCGCCGCCGAAGGCCGCTAGCGTCGGAGCATGTCCGCCGTGTCCTCCACCTCGCTTCCGCCCTTCGTCCAGAAACTGCTGGTGCCGCTGCGGCCGCTCACGCCGCTGTGGCGGGCCGCCATGTTGTGGAAGGAGGCCGACGGCCTGCGCATGAGCGCCGCCATGTCCTTCTACGGCATCCTGAGCCTGGCGCCGCTGCTGGTGCTCATCGTCGCCATCCTGGGCTGGTGGCTCGACCCCGCCTTCGTGCAGACGCGGCTGGTGGGCGAGATCTCCGCCGTGGTCGGCCAGCGCGGTGCCGAGGCAGTGCGGCAGGCACTCACCAGTGCCCAGCAGCCCAAGGAAGGGATCATCGCGTCGGTGCTGGCCTTCGTGCTGCTGATCTCGGGCGCGACGGGTGTGTTCGCCGAGCTGCAATCGGCTTTCGAGCGGCTGTGGCGCCAGGGCGGCGAACCGGCACCCGAGACGCCCTGGTGGTACACGGCGTCGCTGCGGCTGCGCGGCCTGGGCTACATCCTGGTCTTCGGCGTGCTGCTGCTGATGTCGCTGGCGGCCAGCACGGCGATCAACTTCATCGCCGACTGGGCCGGCCAGTGGCTGTCGCTCAAGCCGCTGCTGCGCGTCATCAACGAGCTGATCTCCTTCGCCTTCTGCACCGGGCTGTTCGCGGGCCTGATGCGACTGAGCACCGGCCCCAAGCCGCGCATGCGCTACATGCTGGTGGGCGGCGCGGTGGGCGCGGTGCTGTTCACGCTGGGCAAGCAGGCGCTGGCGCTCTACCTGTCGACGGCGGCCGTGGTCTCGGCCTACGGCGCGGCCGGCTCGCTGGTCGTGATCCTGATGTGGATCTACTTCACCTCGGCCATCCTGCTGCTGTCGGCGGGTTGCGCGCGGGCGCTGGCCGAGGACGCGCAGGCGCGCGCCGACGCGGCGGCACGCACGCCGCGGACGGACTGACGGGGGAAAGTGCAATCGGGCTGCAGCGCCCGCCGGGCGGGCGTTGCGGGCGAATTCGTCACGATCGTTACGATCGCGTGAAGCGCCTCAGTGCGCGGCGGGCACCACCACCGGCACCTCGGTGGCCGGCGGCGTGTTGCGGCTGCGGCCGGCACGCACGATGCCGTCGATCATCACCATGCCGACGCCGGGAATGTCGCCTAGCTGCACGCTCTCGAGCAGCGTCTTGCCGGCCGTGTGCTGCGCGCGGTCCATGAAGACGAAGTCCGCGGCGCGGCCGACCTCGACCAGGCCGCAGTTGAGATTGCGCAGGCGCGCCGTGTTGCCGGTCGCAAAGCAGAACACGACCTCGGCCGGGATGTCGGCCATCGACGAGATCAGCGACACCATGCGCAGGATGCCCAGCGGCTGCACGCCCGAGCCGGCCGGCCCGTCGGTGCCCAGGATCACGCGGTGCGGGCACTTGAGCTCGATGGCCGCGCGCGCCGCGCCGATGGCCACGCGCTCGTTGCCGTTGTGCACGATCTCGATCCCGCGCGTGCTCTGCTCGCACAGGTCGCACACGTGCTTGAGCGGCAGCGAGGTGTGGCCGCCGTTGATGTGGCCGATGATGTCGGCGTCGGCCTCCAGCACCGTGTCCTTGTCGATGTAGCCCGAGCCGGGCACCGACGGCCCGCCCGTGTGGATGGTGCTCTGGATGCCGTACTTGCGTGCCCAGGCCACCATCTCCTTGGCCTCGTAGCCCGCCTTCACCGTGCCCAGGCCCACTTCGCCGAGCAGGCCCACGCCGGCCTCGGCCAGCTCCTTGAAGTCGCTCTCGACCATGCCCTTCTCGATCACCGGCGCGCCGGCCAGCACCTTCACGCCGCCCGGGCGGAAGGCGTCGAAGGCCCGCTGCGCGGTGATCGCCAGCGCCTTGAGGCCCACGATGTCGCGCGGCCGGCCGGGGTAGTGGACCTCGCCGGCCGAGATCATGGTCGTCACGCCGCCGTTCATGCTCGACTCGATCCAGTTGAGCTGGCTCTGCCGCGGCGTCCAGTCGCCGGCCACTGGGTGCACGTGGCTGTCGATCAGGCCGGGCGCGACGCACACGCCCTTGGCGTCGATGACGGTCCTGGCGCCCTCGGTGTCGCAGTCCTTGAACCTGCCGACGGCCGTGATCAGCCCGTCGTTCACGACGATGGTGTCGGCGTCGAGGATGGGCCGATCGATGTCGCCCGAGAGCAGCAGCCCTATGTTCTGGATGACGACCTTGCCCGACTTGCCGCCGGTTGCGATTTCTGCCATGGCTTGTTCTCTTCGTGAGGGGGGGTGTCGTTGTCGGCCGCGTCCTCGAGCCGCACGGTGCGCAGCACCGCCTCGATGACGAAGTCCTCCCAGTGCGCCACCTTGTCCGGCGCGTCCAGGGCTTCGTCCAGGAAGGTCGTGAGGGTGTAGCGGTTGGAGGTATAGAAGTAGCCCGAGGCCGCGATCAAGAGGTACACGTCTCGCGCCACCAGGTCGGCGCGGAACAGGCCCTGTGCCGCGCCGGCCGCCAGGATGTCCGCGATGATCGCCACCGCGCGCGAGGAGTACTCGCGCGCGCGCACCGACTTCGCGATGTGCCGGCCCTTGTGCAGGTTCTCGGTGTTGAGCAGCGTGACGAAGTCGGGGTTGCGCCGGTAGTAGCCGTGCACGAAGCGGATGACCTCGGTGAGCGCCTCCACCGGCCGCGAGGCGTCGAGCGCGATCGCCGCCTCGGCCTCGTCCATGCGCTGGTAGATGCCCTCGAGCACGGCGACGAACAGGCCTTCCTTGCTGCCGAAGTAGTAGTAGATCATCCGGTCATACGACTTGGCCGCCTTGGAGATCTTCTCCACGCTGCCGCCTTCGTATCCGTACTTCGCGAAGACCTTGGTGGCCGCCTTCAGGATCGCGTCGCGCGTCGCCTGCGCCGCCGCCTCCCGCACGCCGGTCTTGCGCTGGGGCTTGGCGACGGTCTTGCGGGTGGTCATGCGGTGTGGGGACGGGAGCGGGTACCGAACGCGAATCCTTTTGCGTCCTTCGCGAAACTTTCGCGCCCTTCGCGTACGGCAGTCCGCATTTATTTCTCGGCGAAGGCCCGTTCGACCACGTAGTCGCCGGGCGTGCTGGTGTTGCCTTCCTTGAAGCCGCGGCCTTCGAGGATTTCCTTCATGTCGACCAAGAGGCCAGGGCTGCCGCAGATCATGACGCGGTCTTCGGCGGGGTTCAGCGGCGGCAGGCCCAGGTCGTCGGTCAGCTTGTTGGCGGTGACCAGGTCGGTGATGCGGCCCTGGTTGCGGAATTCCTCGCGCGTCACCGTCGGGTAGTACAGCAGCTGCTTCTCGATCATCTCGCCCAGGAACTCGTGCTTGGGCAGGTGGTCGACGACCAGGTCGTGGTAGGCCAGCTCGTCGACCTGGCGCACGCCGTGCACCAGGATCACCTGCTCGAACTTCTCGTAGGTCTCGGGGTCGCGGATGATGCTCATGAAGGGCGCCAGGCCCGTGCCCGTCCCGAACATGTACAGGCGCTTGCCGGGCAGCGTGTAGTCGATGAGCAGCGTGCCCGTGGGCTTGCGGCCGACGATGATGGTGTCGCCGACCTGGATGTGCTGCAGGCGCGAGGTGAGGGGGCCTTCCTCGACCTTGATGCTGAGGAACTCCAGGTGCTCCTCGTAGTTGGGGCTGACGATGCTGTAGGCGCGCAGCAGCGGCTTGTTGTTGACCTTCAGGCCGATCATCGTGAAGTGGCCGTTGGAGAAGCGCAGCGCCGGGTCGCGCGTGGTGGTGAAGGTGAACAGGCGGTCCGTCCAGTGGTGGACCGAGAGGACGCGTTCTTCGCTGAAGGCACTCATGGCAAGTCGAAAGGCTGGTGAATGAGGGTGAGGATGCGGGCGACGGAATGCTTGCGAACGGGGGCTGGCGCGTCAACCGGCTGTGGCCGCCCAATTGTCGTTCACGGTGCACCGAGTCGGGGAATGCGCGCCTCAGGAAAACACCCATGCAAGCTTCGCGCCGGACCGCTACATTGCGTTTGGTGTAGCGAATACAACATGAAAGTGGAGCAAATGCTACACAAAACGATGTGGCGGCTCAAGCATCGCGCAGGCACGCTTGTTGCAGGTTGGGTCGCCTCATCTCACGGATGACCACGATGACTGAACACACCAAGACCGACGGCCTCCCGAGCATGGACCTGCCCGTCGTGCCCGACGCGGCCGGCCTGGGCTACGGCAAGTCGCCGGTGCGCAACGAGCGCATGAGCGCGGCCAAGGTCGAATGCAACGCCTGCCCGGTGCTCTGCCAGATTTCCGAGGGCCGCACCGGCGCGTGCGACCGCTACGCCAACCGCGCCGGCGTGCTGGTGCGCGTCGACCCGGTGGTGCTGCTGCGCCGCGAGCTGGCCGCCGAGGCGCCGGCGCTGGTGCCTTTCGCGCGCCCCGGCGCCGAAGGCGAGGAAAAGGCCGCCGACGCCAGCGCGCCCGCCGACTGGAACGGCGACCTGTTGCATGCCAACGAGGTCTTCGTCACCGGCATCGGCGCCTCCACCACCTACCCCGACTACAAGCCCGCGCCCTTCATCGTCGGCTCGCAGGCCGAGGGCGTCGACATGGTCACCGTGGTGACCGAAGGCATCTTCAGCTACTGCAGCGTGAAGGTGAAGATCGACACCGACCGCTTCCTGGGCGCCGAGCAGGCCAACGTCCGCTACAAGGGCGAAGTGGTGGGGCACGTGACCACCGCCGAATACGGCTCGCAGATGCTCTCGCTCGGTGGCGTGCACCACCTCACCGGCGGCAGCAAGAAGGAAGGCCGCATGACGCTGGAGCTCATGCAGAACCTGTGCAACAAGCAGGCGGCCGAATGCACCATCGACGGCGGCGCCAGCCTCGTCATCCAGGCGGGCCGGGCGCCCATCGTCAACGGCATCGAGGAGCAGCGCATGCGCGTGGGCTGCGGCTCGGCCACCGTGGGCATCTTCGCCAAGCAGCTGCTCGACCTGGCCGACGAGGTGGTGGTGGTCGACGACCACATCACCGGCGTGCTCACCGAGCACCAGGCCGGCCGCTGCCTGTCGATGGCGCCCTCGGGCATCCAGATGCGCGGGCGCAAGTCCACGCCCGGGCGCTACTTCCAGGTCGCCAACCCGGGCAGCGGCTGGGGCGGCACCGACATCGCCGACCCGCTGTCCATCATCGAGGGCTGGGAGCCCGGTGTCGCCAGGCCTGGGCTGCGGCTGCTCATGACCTCCACCACCGGCGAGCAGGCGCAGTGGTACGTGCTCGACGACCAGCTGCAGCCCGTGGAGCAGCCGATGCCGCCTGCGGTGCAGCGCGTGGTCGACCGCATCGGCGAGAACTGCGAGCCGTCCCTGTGCACCGTGCTCTTCCTCGGCGGCGCGGGCGGCAGCCTGCGCGCCGGCGTGACCGAGAACCCCATCCTGCTCACGCGCGCGATCAAGCAGGCGCTGGTCAACGTGACCTGCGGCGGTGCGCCGGCCTACGTGTGGCCCGGCGGCGGCATCACCGTCATGGTCGACGTGATGCGCATGCCCGACAACAGCTTCGGCACCGTGCCCACGCCGGCCATCATCGCGCCCATCGAGTTCAGCATGCGCCTGGACGACTACGCCGCGCTGGGCGGCCACGTCGACCACGTCATGCCGCTCGACAAGGCGCTGGCGCGCGGCGCCTGGCAGGACGACGGCGCCCCCACGGCGCGCGAATGGCGCCGGGCCGACGGCGTCAATCCCTGGCCGCTGGGCCACGGCCCCATGCTGGGCTGAGGGGCGAGCGGATGAGCGCAACGCGGCAGCCCATCGACGGCGGGCGCTGGCATTTCCAGCACGGCCCGATGGACCTGATCCTGCGCGCCGAGGGAGAGGGCCTGGCCGTCGCCGCGGCGCACGAGGCCGCCTGGCAGCGCTTCGTGCCGCTGCTGGACGAACTCGTGGCGGAGCTGCCCGCGCTGCGCCAACCGGTCACCGCCCTCGCGCGTCCGGCCGGCGTCGTCGCGCGGCGCATGTGGGACGCGAGCGCCGCCTTCGCGCCACGCTTCATCACGCCCATGGCCGCCGTTGCGGGTGCTGTCGCCCAGGAGCTCGCGGCCTGCTACCAGCGCCCCGGCATCCGGCGGGCCTGGGTCAACAACGGCGGCGACATCGCCTGCCACCTGGCGCCGGGCACCTCGGCGCGCGTGGGGCTCTATTCGGACCTGTCCCGCTTCGACCCGGCCGACGCCGGTGCCCTGCGCACCGATGGCCAGTTCGATGTCCATGCCGAGCAGCCCGTGCGCGGCGTGGCCACCAGCGGCTGGCGCGGACGCAGCTTCTCGCTGGGCATCGCCGACAGCGTGACCGTGCTTGCCGCGACCGCGGCGGGCGCCGACGCCGCGGCCACCGTGATCGCGAACGCCGTGGACGTGGCGCACCCCGGCATCCATCGCCTGCCGGCCAGCCAATGCAAGGACGGCAGCGATCTGGGCGACACGCCGGTCACCGTCGATGTGCCCGCACTGCCCCCGCAGGCCGTCGCGCGTGCACTCGATGCGGGCGAGCGCTGCGCACGTGCGGTGCAGGGCGCCGGCCACGCCTGGGCCGCGATACTCGTTTGCCAGGGGCAATGGCGACTTGTTCAACCTTTAAGCTCGGCCCCCGGCGACGCCACGCAGCCCGCACTTGGTTCAGTATTTGCTTAACGAAAAGCAAGGCATCCTTCCCATGATCGACATCCGACGCGTCTTCACCCAGGTCGAGACCATCCACCACGAGTTCGGCCCGCGCGCCGCAACGCCGCTGGTGCGTGGTGCGATCGCCGCGGTGCTGACCAATCCCTTCGCGGGCCGCTACGAGCCCGACATCCTGCCGATGATGGACCTGCTCGAACCCGTGGGCGTCGACATGGCGCACCGGCTGCACGCCGCCATGGACGTGCCGCTCGAGCAGCTCGCCACCTACGGCAAGGGCGCCATCGTCGGCGCCGCCGGCGAGATCGAGCACGGCGCCCTGTGGCACGTGCCCGGCGGCTACGCCATGCGCGAACTGCTCGGCTGGAAGGGCGACCGCGCCGCCTACAAGGCCGGCACCGTCGCCGAGAAGAAGACCGGCCAGCCCGGCAACGCGCTGTCGATCGTGCCATCGACCAAGAAGGTCGGCCCACCCGGTGCCGCGCTCGACGTGCCGCTGACCAACATCAACGCGAGCTATGTTCGCGGGCAGTTCGACGCCATCGAAGTGCGCGTGCCGGGCGCGCCCGAATCGGACGAGATCGTCTTCATCCTCGCCATGAGCACCGGCTATCGCGTGCACGACCGCGTCGGCGGCCTGCGCGCGGAGAACATCGCTCAGTGGGACGGGCTGCGGTGAATCGGCAGGTCGTCGAAGACGGGCAGCCGAACGCAGAGGACGCGAAGGTTTCGCAGAGCTCGCAAAAAAGGACAAATGAAGGATCAATGATGTCAGTCGATATTCGCAAGCTGGTGGTGCAGGTGGACGAAACGCGCAAGGAGATGGGAAAGACCATCGACCCGCCGACGCGCCGCGCCGTCGCCATCGCCGTCATCGCCAACCCCTATGCGGGCCGCTACAGCGAGAACCTCGACGAGCTGATCGCCATCGGCGAGGAGCTCGGCGCGCTGCTGGGCCAGAAGGCCGTGAAGGCGCTGGGCATCGAGCCCGGCCAGGCCCAGAGCTACGGCAAGGCCGCGATCGTGGGCGAAGGCGGCGAGCTGGAGCACGCGGCCGCCATCCTGCATCCCAAGCTGGGCGCGCCGCTGCGCGTGGCCGTCGAGAAGGGCGCCGCGCTGGTGCCCTCGGCCAAGAAGCGCGGCACGCTGGGCACCGCCATCGACGTGCCGCTGGGCCACAAGGACGCCGCCTTCGTGCGCAGCCACTTCGACGCCGTCGAGGCCCGCGTGAGCGATGCCCCGCGCGCCGGCGAGATCGTTGTCGCCGTCGCCGTGACCGACAGCGGCCGGCCCCTGCCGCGCATCGGCGGGCTGCAGGTGTCCGAGATCAAGGGCGAGGACGGTCTTCGCTGACCGCCCGTCCCGCGTTGTGTCTTTTCTTTCCACCCGTTCTTCGACCCCCAGGAGTCAGTCCATGAAAGCTCTGCGTCACGTGTTCACCGCCGCTTCGGTGGCCACCCTTGCTGCCACCGCGCTCGTGCCGGCCCATGCGCAAGGCGTGATCAAGATCGGCGAGATCAACAGCTACAAGGCGCAGCCCGCCTTCCTCGAGCCCTACAAGAAGGGCATGGAACTGGCCGTGGACGAGATCAACGCCGGCGGCGGCGTGAACGGCAGGAAGATCGAGCTCATCACGCGCGACGACAATGCCAACCCCGGCGACGCGGTGCGCATGGCCGAGGAGCTGGTCTCGCGCGAGAAGGTCGACATCCTCGCCGGTGCCTTCCTCTCCAACACCGGCCTGGCGCTGGCCGACTTCGCCAAGCAGAAGAAGTTCTTCTACCTGGCCGGCGAGCCGCTCACCGACAAGATGACCTGGCAGGGCGGCAACCAGTACACCTTCCGCCTGCGCCCCGGCACCTACATGCAGGCCGCCATGCTCGTGCCCGACGCGGCCAAGCTCAAGAAGAAGCGCTGGGCCATCGTGTACCCCAACTACGAGTACGGCCAGTCGGCGGTGGCAGCCTTCAAGCAACTGCTCAAGGCCGCGCAGCCGGATGTCGAGTTCGTCACCGAACAGGCCACGCCGCTGGGCAAGGTCGATGCCGGCAGCGTGGTGCAGGCCCTGGCCGACGCCAAGCCCGACGCGATCTTCAACGTGCTCTTCGGCGCCGACCTCTCGAAGTTCGTGCGCGAAGGCAACACGCGCGGCCTCTTCAAGGACCGTGAAGTGGTGAGCGTGCTCACCGGCGAGCCCGAATACCTCGACCCGCTGAAGGACGAGGCCCCCAACGGCTGGCTGGTCACGGGCTACCCGTGGTATGGCATCACCACGCCCGAGCACAAGAAGTTCGAGCAGGCCTACCAGGCCAAGTTCAAGGACTACCCGCGCCTGGGTTCGGTGGTGGGCTACAGCATGATCAAGTCGGCCGCGGCCGGCGTGGCCAAGGCCGGCAGCACCGAATCCGACAAGCTCGTCGCGGCCTTCAAGGGCCTGCAGGTCGACACGCCCTTCGGCAAGATCAGCTACCGCCCCGAAGACCACCAGTCGACCATGGGCGCCTTCGTCGGCCGCACCAAGAACGAGGGCGGCAAGGGCGTGATGGTGAACTACACCTACTTCGACGGTGCCGACGCGCGATTCCAGCCCGCCGCCGCCGACGTCAAGAAATCGCGCGCAGCGGATTGAAATGAAGCAACCCCCATGCGGCTTCGCCGCTCCCCCTTCTGCTTCGCGAAGGGGGCGCACCCAGCGGCCTGGCAAAGCCAGTTCCGCGGGTGCCCTGGCATCTGCGGGCGCCAGTCGCAGGGGGCGTTTGCATTGCAAGACCTGCGGGTCACTGAATTGAAGAACGGGTTATGAGCTTTTCCGGCCTGATCGTCCAGCTCCTCAACGGGCTGGCGTCCGCGTCCTCGCTGTTCCTGGTGGCGGCGGGCCTGTCGCTGATCTTCGGCGTCACGCGCATCGTCAATTTCGCCCATGGCTCCTTCTTCATGGTGGGGATCTATCTGGCCTACACCCTGGCCGACAAGCTCGGCGGCGCGCTGGGCAGCGGCGGCTTCTGGCTGGCGCTGCCGCTGGCGGCCATCGCGGTGGGCGTGCTCGGCGCGCTGATCGAGGTCGTGCTGCTGCGCCGCATCTACAAGGCGCCGGAGCTGTTCCAGTTGCTGGCCACCTTCGCGCTCGTGCTCGTCATCAAGGACGCGGTGCTCTGGCTGTGGGGCCCCGACGAACTGCTGGGCCCGCGCGCACCGGGCCTCAAGGGCTCGGTCGAGATCCTGGGGCGGCAGTTCCCGTCCTATGACCTGTTCCTGATCGTCGTCGGCCCCGTGGTCCTGGGCCTCGTGTGGCTGCTGCTCACGCGCACGCGCTTCGGCACGCTGGTGCGCGCCGCCACACAGGACCGCGAGATGGTCAGCGCCCTGGGCGTGAACCAAGCCTGGCTCTTCACCGCGGTGTTCGCGCTGGGCGCGATGCTGGCGGGCCTGGGCGGCGCGCTGCAGCTGCCGCGCGAGCCGGCCACGCTGGAAATGGACCTCAACACCATCGGTGCCGCCTTCGTGGTGGTGGTGGTGGGTGGCATGGGCTCGCTGCCCGGCGCCTACGTGGCGGCACTGCTCATCGCCGAGATCAAGGCCCTCTGCATCTGGCTGGGCGTGGTCGACGTGTTCGGCCTGTCCGTCTCGTTCTCCAAGCTGACGCTGGTGGTCGACTTCCTGGTCATGGCGGTGGTGCTCGTGTGGCGCCCCTGGGGCCTGATGGGGCGTGCCCAGGCGCCGAGCCGCTACGTCGGCATGCAGGAAGAGCCGCTGCGCCGCGCCAGCCGCGGCTACGTGCTGGCGGCTGCGGCGCTCGCGGCGCTGCTGGCGGTGGTGCCCTTCCTCACGGCCAACTCGCCCTACACCACGGTGCTGATGATCGACCTGCTGGTGGCCGCGCTCTTTGCCGCCAGCCTGCACTTCATCATGGGCCCGGCCGGCATGCACTCCTTCGGCCACGCGGCCTACTTCGGCCTCGGGGCCTACGGCGCGGCGCTGCTGGTGCGCGCGCTGGGCCTGCCGATGGAACTCGCGTTGCTGGTGGCCCCGCTGGTCGCGGCCATCGGCGCCTTCGTCTACGGCTGGTTCGCGGTGCGGCTCTCGGGCGTGTACCTGGCGATGCTCACGCTCGCCTTCGCGCAGATCACCTGGGCCGTCACCTACCAGTGGGACAGCTTCACCGGCGGCAGCAACGGCCTGACGGGCGTGTGGCCCTCGGCCTGGCTGTCCGACAAGCGCAACTACTACTGGCTCACGCTGCTGCTGGTGGGCGCCGGCGTGTGGTGGCTGCGGCGCGTGCTGTTCTCGCCCTTCGGCTACGCCATGCGCGCGGGCCGCGACTCGGTGCTGCGCGCCGACGCCATCGGCATCGACGTCAAGCGCATGCAATGGGCCGCTTTCGTGGTGGCGGGCCTGGTGGCAGGCCTCGCCGGTGCGCTCTTCGCCTTCTCCAAGGGCAGCATCTCGCCCGAGTCGCTGTCGGTCGGCAAGTCGGTCGACGGCCTGGTGATGGTGCTGCTGGGCGGCATCCAGACCCTGGCCGGCCCGGTGGTGGGCGCCGTCACCTTCACCTGGCTGCACGACGCGGTGGCGCGCAACACCGACTACTGGCGCGCCACGCTGGGCGCCATCATCCTGCTCCTGGTGCTGCTCTTCCCGCAGGGCATCGCCGGCTCGCTCAAGCTGCTGGCCGACCGCTGGCGCGGGCGCGCCGACGATGCGGCCGCCGACGCCGCGGGCCAACAACCCTTGAGGGCCAACGCCGCTACCGGGGAGGCCGCACGATGAGCATCGCCACACCGCTGCTGCAGGTCAGCAACCTCGGCAAGTCCTTCGGCGGCGTGAAGGCCGTCGACGGCATCAGCTTCGATCTGGCCGCCGGCGAGCTGCTGGCGCTGATCGGCCCGAACGGCGCCGGCAAGTCGACCACCTTCAACATGGTCAACGGCCAGCTCAAGGCCGACCAGGGCTCGATCCGGCTCGATGGCACGGAGCTCGTGGGCAAGCGCCCGCGCGACATCTGGCGCCTGGGCGTGGGTCGCACCTTCCAGATCGCCGAAACGTTCTCCTCGCTCACCGTCGTCGAGAACGTGCAGATGGCGCTGATCTCGCACGACCGTCAGCTGTTCTCGATGTGGAAGCGCGCGGCCGATCACAAGCGCGACGAGGCACTCGCGCTGCTCGACCAGGTCGGCATGAAGGCGCAGGCCGACCGGCCATGCAGCGTGCTCGCGTACGGCGACGTCAAGCGCGTCGAGCTCGCCATCGCCATGGCGAATTCGCCCAAGCTGCTGCTGATGGACGAGCCCACCGCCGGCATGGCGCCCAAGGAGCGCAACTCGCTCATGGCCCTGACCAAGCAGCTCGTCATCGACCGTGGCATGGCCGTGCTCTTCACCGAGCACAGCATGGACGTCGTCTTCGCGTACGCCGACCGCATGATCGTCCTGGCCCGCGGCCGCCTCATCGCGCAGGGCAAGCCGCTGGAGATCCGCGACCACCCGAAGGTGCAGGAGGTCTACTTCGGCACCGGCAAGACCTTCGAGAAGAAGATGACCCCTGCGGAGGCTGCATGAAGACGGGTACCGAACGCGAAGGACGCGAAGGTCGCGCGAAAGGCGCGAAGAAGTCCAGAAGTAGAAATTTCGGCTGTTCCTTTCGCGACCTTCGCGTCACTTTCGCGGCCTTCGCGTACGGAAGTCCGGACTCCAAGGCGATTGCATGAACGACGTCCTCCTCGAAGCCAAATCCCTGTGCGCCTGGTACGGCGCCGCGCAGATCCTCTACGACGTCGACCTGGAGGTGCGGCGCGGCGAGGTGGTGGCGCTCATGGGCCGCAACGGCGCCGGCAAGTCGACCACGCTCAAGGCGCTGATGGGCATGCTGGCCAAGCGGCGCGGCGCGATCCGCTTCCTGGGCAACGACATCTCGAAGACCGAGCCGCACCATGCGGCGCGCCTGGGCCTGGGCTTCGTGCCCGAGGACCGGCGCGTGTTCACCGACCTCACCGTCATGGAGAACCTCGAGGTGGGCCGCCAGGCCGGCCGCCAATGGGCCGACGGCGGCGCCGCGCCGCTGTGGACGCCCGAGAAGCTGTTCAAGCTCTTCCCCAACCTCGGCGAGATGCCCCACCGCCCGGGCGGCCGCATGAGCGGTGGCGAGCAGCAGATGCTCACCGTGGCCCGAACGCTGATGGGCAACCCGTACCTGGTGCTGCTCGACGAACCCTCCGAGGGCGTGGCGCCCGTCATCGTCGAGCAGATGGCGAACATGATCCTGGAACTGAAGGCGCAAGGTGTGTCGATCCTGCTGTCGGAGCAGAACATGCACTTCGCCGAACTGGTCTCCGACCGCGCCTACGTGCTCGAGAAGGGCCAGATCCGATATGCCGCCAGCATGGCCGAGCTGGCAGCCAACGAGGACGTGCGACGCGCCTACCTGAGCGTGTAGACATGGCCCACCCCCGACTCTCGCGCACTTCGTGTCGCTCGCATCCCCCCTCAAGGGGGCAACACCAGCGGCCCGGCAAAGCCGGTTCAGCGGTGTTCCTGGGCCCGGCGCGCTGCGCGCACCATCCTGAATGTTTGACGAGTCGGCCTTCGCGCATCGCGCGGCGGCATGTGCACCCAGCTTCCCACCTCGAAGGACCTTTGCCATGACGAACGGATTTCCTCGCCGCAGCTTTCTTCAGGCCGCCGCCGCATTCGGCGCGGCCGGCCTCGCGCCCACCCTGTGGGCGGCCGGCAAGATCAAGCCCGGCCCCAAGGCCGCGCTCATCGTGGTCGATGTCCAGAACTGCTTCGTCGATGGCGGCACGCTGCCGGTCAAGGGCGGGGCGGAGGTGGTGCCCCTCATCAACAAGCTGGCCGAGAGCTTCGACAACGTGGTCGTGACGCAGGACTGGCACACGCCCGGGCATGCCTCCTTCGCCAGCGCGCATGCGGGCCAGAAGCCCTTCTCCAGCATCAAGCTGGGCTACGGCAACCAGGTGCTGTGGCCCGACCACTGCGTGCAGGGCACCGACGACGCGGCGCTGCACAAGGACCTGAAGCTGCCCACCGCGCAGCTCATCATCCGCAAGGGCTTCAACAAGGGCGTGGACAGTTACTCCGCCTTCGAGGAGGCCGACCGCAAGACCGTCACCGGCCTGGCCGGCTACCTCAAGGCGCGCGGCATCAAGACCGTGTACGTCACCGGGCTGGCCACCGACTTCTGCGTCGCCTGGACCGCGCTCGATGCACGCAAGGCCGGTTTCGAGGCCTACGTGATCGAGGACGCCACGCGTGCCATCGACCTCAACGGCTCGCTGGCCAAGGCCTGGAAGGACATGCAGGCCAAGGGCGTCAAGCGCATCCAGTCCAGCGACATCGCCACCGCCTGAAAGAAGCCGACATTCCATGACCCATTTCTCCAGGCGGCGCACGCTCGCCGCGGGCGCCGCCGCGCTCGCCTTCGGCCCGGCGCTGCTGCGCCGCGCCCGCGCCGAGAACGGTGTCGCCGACGGCGTCGTCCGGCTCGGGCAATCGGCCGTGTTCAGCGGCCCCGCGCAGGACTTCGGCATCGACTACCGCGCCGGCATCCAGCTGTATTTCGACCGGCTCAACAAGGCGGGCGGCGTGCATGGCCGGCGTGTCGAACTGGTCTCGTACGACGACGTCTACGAGCCCGCGAAGACGGCGGCCAACACCACGCGCCTCATCGAGCAGGACAAGGTCTTCGCGCTCACGGGCTATGTCGCCACCGGCAACCTGGTGGCGGCGATGCCGCTGTGCGAGAAGGCCGGCGTGCCCATGTTCGCGCCGCTGGTGGGCACCACGTCCTTCCGCACCAGCGTCAACCGGCTGCTGTTCCACGTGCGGGCGGGCTACGACCTGGAACTGCGCAAGATCATCAGCCACCTCTCGACCATCGGCATCCAGTCGATCGCCGTGGTGTTCCAGGACAGCGCCTTCGGCAAGTCCAACCTCGCGACCTGCGAGCAGCTCGCGGCCGACTACAAGGTCAAGGTGGTGCAGAAGCTGCCGATGGCCATTGCCGCGGCCGATGCCAAGGACGTGGTGGCGGGCCTCAAGGCGGCATCGCCCGGGGCGGTGGTGATGATCATGGCCGGCCGCATGGTCGACGTCTTCATCCGCGACTACCGCGCGAGCGGCTCCGGCGCCCAGCTCTACACGCTGTCGGTGGGCATCACCGACGCCAAGGGTTCGGCCCAGCGGCTCGAAGGCAAGCTCGCCGGCCTGGTCACGGCCAGCATCGTGCCGCCGCCGCAGGCGCTGCGCGTCCCGATCGTGGCCGACTACCAGCGCGACCGCGCGGCCTTCGGCCAGAAGATCGACAGCTACACGGCGCTCGAAGGCTACATCGTCGGCCGCGTGATGGCCGAGGGCCTGCGGCGCGGCGGCCCGGCGCTCACCCGCGACAGCTTCATCGCCGGGCTGGAGAGCATCGGGCGCACCAGCTTCGGCGAGTTCCCGGTCGAATACAGCGCGCGCAACCACAACGGCTCGACCTTCGTCGACCTGGAGATGTACACCGGCGATGGGCAGCTGCGACGCTAGCCGGGTGCAGGCGCCGCCGCTGGCGTCCGCCGACAAGCTCGGGCCCCTGCTGGCGCTCGAGGTGAACGGCCGTGCGGTGTCGATACCCGCGCCTCGCGAAGCCACGCTGCTGCACGTGCTGCGCAACGACCTGGGCCTCAACGGCCCCAAGTACGGCTGCGGCCTGGGCCAGTGCGGCGCCTGCACGGTGCACGTGGACGGCGTCGCCGCCCGGGCCTGCGTGATTCCGGCGCACGGCGTCGCCGGCCGCCGCATCACCACGCTCGAAGGGCTGGGATCGCGCCACGATTTCCATCCCGTGCAACAGGCCTTCGAACGGGCCCAGGCGGCGCAGTGCGGCTATTGCCTGAACGGCATGGTGATGCAGGCCGCAGCGCTGCTGGCCCGTGAAGCGCGGGCTACACCGGCGCGCATCCGCGCCGAGCTGTCGGGCAACCTGTGCCGTTGCGGCACCCACATCGAGATCCTGCGCGCCGTGGAAGACGCCGCCGCGCGCCTCGCGTCGGCATGAGTCCACCCCTGCGTGCCAGCCAGCCGCGCAGCCGGGCCGACTTCCTGGCCGCCGAGGGCGTGCTGGTCGTCGTGCGGCCCACCCCGCCCGCACCGCCGCCCGTCAAGGGCCAGCCGGCCGCGGTGCCGGGCAACCCGCTCGAGGGCGACGAGGTGCTGCTCGCGCTGTGGGACGACGGCAGCATCACGGCCTTGAACGGCCACGTCGACCTGGGCACCGGCATCGGCACCGCGCTGGCGCAGATCGTGGCCGAGGAGCTCGACGCGCCGCTCGATGCCGTCTGCATGGTGCTGGGCGACACGGCACGAGCGCCCAACCAGGGCGCGACCATCGCCAGCGCCTCGATCCAGATCCACGCGCAGCCGCTGCGGCTGGCGGCCGCGCAGGCGCGCGCCTGGCTGCTCGCGCGCGCGGCCGAGCGCCTGGGCGTCGCGGCGGCCGCGCTGCGCATCGAGGGCGGCATCGTCCACCATGGCGAGGCGCGGCTGCCGACGAGCGCGCTGGTGGCCGGCCAGCGCACGGTGCTGACGCTCGACACCGCGGCGCAGGTCAAGCGCGCCGAGGACTACCGCCTCGTCGGCACGCCGCAGCCGCGCGTCGACATCCCGGCCAAGCTGGCCGGCGAGCTGGTGTTCGTGCACGACATGCGCCTGCCCGGCATGCTGCACGGGCGCGTGGTGCGGCCGCCCTACGCGGGCGCCGACCATGGCGACTTCGTCGGCAACACGCTCGAGTCGGTGGACGAGTCGTCCATCGCGCACGTGCCCGGCATCCGCGCGGTGGTCGTGATCCGCGACTTCGTCGGCATCGTCGCCGAGCGCGAGGAGCATGCCGAACAGGCCATGCGCGAACTGCGCGTGCGCTGGAAGTCCTGGCCCGGCATGCCCGACCTGGACCACCCCGACAAGGTGGCGCAGGCCATCCGCGACAACCCCGCCACGCAGCGGCTGCTGGTGGACGAGGGCAACGTCGATGCGGCCCTGGCCGGTGCGGGCGACGCGATGCGCCGCACCTACCTGTGGCCGTACCAGCTGCATGCCTCCATCGGCCCCTCCTGCGCCGTCGCGCAGTGGCTGGAGGAGCCAACTGCGCCGAGCCCCCGATCCGCAGGATCGGCCGCCCCGGCTGTGCCGGGGCCAGGGGCGAGCGCCCCCTCGGGGGGCAGCGGACCGCGCGAAGCGGGGGAGCGTGGGGGCGCGCGCTTGCGCGTTTGGGCGGGATCTCAGAACCCGCATGTCCTGCGGGCCGACCTCGCGAAGCTCATGGGCGTGCAGGACATCGACGTCGACGTCGTGCGCATGGAGGCCGCCGGCTGCTACGGCCGCAACGGTGCCGACGACGTGGCGGCCGATGCGGCGCTGCTGGCCCGTGCCGTGGGCGCGCCCGTGCGCGTGCAGCTCACGCGCGAGCAGGAGCACGCCTGGGAGCCCAAGGGCACGGCGCAGCTCATGACGGTGGCGGGCGCCCTGTCGCCCGAGGGTGGCATCGGCGCCTACGACTTCGAGACCTCCTACCCCAGCAACGGCGCGCCCACGCTGGCGCTGCTGCTCACCGGCACCGTCGATGCGCAGCCGCATGCCTACGAGATGGGCGACCGCACCGCGCGCCCGCCCTACGCCTACGCGCACCTGCGGGTGAAGGTCAACGACATGGCGCCGATCGTGCGCGCCTCCTGGCTGCGCGGCGTCTCGGCCTTGCCCAACTCCTTCGCGCACGAGTCCTTCATCGACGAACTGGCCACCGCCGCGGGCGTGGACCCGGTGCAGTTCCGCCTGCGGCACCTCGACGACCCGCGCGCCATCGAGCTCGTGCAAGCCACCGCGCAGAAGGCGGGCTGGCGCATGCGCACCGGGCCGCAGGAGAACGCCGATGGCGGGTTGGGGTCGGGCGGCGACATCCTTTTCGGACAGGGATTCGCGTATGCGCGCTACATCCACAGCAAGTGGCCCGGCTTCGGCGCCGCCTGGGCTGCGTGGGTGGCCGACGTGGAGGTCAATCGCAGGACGGGCGAGGTGCACGTGCGCCGCGTGGTGGTGGGCCACGATGCCGGCCTGACCATCAACCCGGCGGGCGTCGAGCACCAGGTGCACGGCAACGTGCTGCAGACCACCAGCCGAGCCCTGAAGGAGCAGGTGCAGTTCGCGCCCGCGTCGCCCGCGGGCGCCGCTGCGAAGGAGCAACTGCCCGGCGTGCTGCCGCAGGGCGTGGTCGCGAATCGCGAATGGGGCAGCTACCCGATTCTCAGCTTCCGCGAGGTGCCGGTCGTCGAGGTGCTGCAGATGCCACGCCCCGGCGAACCGCCGCTGGGCGCCGGCGAGTCCGCCTCGGTGCCTGGCACGGCCGCGATCGCCAATGCGATCTTCGACGCGACGGGCGTGCGCTTTCGCGCGCCGCCGTTCACACCGGAGGTGGTGCGCGCCGCGCTGAATCCGCTGCCACCCACAGGCGGCGACGCGACGCGCGACGAGGCGCCGCATCCGCAGCCGGTGCCGGCGCGCGTTCTGCCGGCCGGTGTGCCCTTGCCGCGCCGCAAGGGCCTGTGGGCCACGGGCGCCGCGCTGGTCCTCGGCGGCCTCGGCGCCATCGCCGGCCTGCTCGGCTGGCGGCCGGCCATCGCGCCCGTCTCGTTCAGTGCACCGGCCTACAGCGCCGAGACGATCGAGCGCGGCCGCCAGCTCGCCGCGCTGGGCGATTGCGCCGTGTGCCACACCGCGCCCGGCGGCACGCCCAATGCCGGCGGCCGGGCGATGGAAACGCCCTTCGGCACCCTGTACACCACCAACCTCACGCCCGACCCCGAGACGGGCCTGGGCCGCTGGTCCTTCACGGCCTTCCAGCGTGCGATGCGCGAAGGCATCTCGCGCGACGGCCGGCACCTCTACCCGGCCTTCCCGTACACCGCCTTCGCCAAGACCAGCGACGACGACCTGCAGGCGCTGTACGCCTACCTGCAGTCGCTGCCCGCGGTGAAGGCGGGGGCGAGAGAGGACGGCTCGCCCGCCATCCTGCCGGCCAACGACCTGCGCTTCCCCTTCAACCTGCGGCCCCTGATGGCGGGCTGGAACGCCTTGTTCCACGACGCGGCGCCGTATGCGCCCGTTGCAACGCAGAGCGCCGAGTGGAATCGGGGCGCCTACCTCGTCAACGGCCTGGGCCACTGCGGCGCCTGCCACACGCCGCGCAACGCGCTGGGCGCGGAACAGGTGGGCAGCGCCTTCCTGGCCGGCGCCACCATCGACGGCTGGGAAGCGCCCGCGCTCACGTCGCTGTCGAAGTCGCCCGTGGCCTGGGATGCGGATGCGCTGTACGCCTATCTGCGCCACGGCCACTCGCCGCGGCACGGCGTCGCGGGCGGGCCGATGGCGGAGGTGGTGCGCGAACTGCAGCAGGTGTCCGATGCCGACATCCGCGCCATGGCCACCTACCTCGCGTCCTTCAACCCCGCGCCGGCGCCCGATCCGCAGCAGCAGGCGCAGGCCGTGGTGCAGGCCGCCGCGGCGCGGCAGGACCAACTGCTCGGCGCGCCGCAGCGCATGTTCGAGATGGCCTGCGCCGCCTGCCACCACGATGGCGATGGCCCGACGCTGCTGGGCGTGAACACGCCGCTGGCCCTCAACAGCCAGTTGGTGAGCGACCGGCCCGACAACCTCATCCGCACCATCCTCGACGGCGTGCGCGAACCGGCAGCGAAGGACCTCGGCTTCATGCCCGCCTTCCGCGAGGCGCTGAGCGACGCGCAGATCGCCGAACTGGCCGGCTACATGCGCGCGCGCTTCGCGCCGCAGGCCTCGCCCTGGACCGATCTGCCGGCGCAGGTCGCCCGCCTGCGTGCGGCGCCGGGGCACGGCGCACCCGCACGCTGACGAAGCTCCGAACCAGATCGGCCTGCAGCGCCCGGCCCATCTGCGCAAGCAGCTATCAATTCGATAGTGATTCGGGGCGGGGAAGCTGCGGCGACACTCTGGCCCTCATCCGCCACGGAGACCCCGATGACCTCGCCCATGCCCCTCGACCCCATCCACAGCCTGCCGCAGGACGCCGAGCGCGCATTGCTCGTGGGGCGGCTCTGGCAACCCGGCGTCGGCCCGGTGCTGGTGGCGGTGCGCGGCGATGCGTTGCACGAGCTGTCGGCCCTGGCGCCCACCGCCAGCGAGCTGTTCGAGCAGGACGATGCAGCCGCCGCGGTGCGGCGCCTGCTGGACGCCGGCGAGGCGCCGCGCATCGCGTCGCTGGCCGAGGTGCTGCGCAACAGCGACGCCACGGCGCGCGACGACGCGCAGCCCTGGCTGCTCGCGCCCTGCGACCTGCAGGCCGTCAAGGCGAGCGGCGTCACCTTTGTCGCGAGCCTGCTCGAACGCGTGATCGAGGAACAGGCACGCGGCGATGCGAGCAAGGCGGAGGCGATCCGCACCGGCCTCTCGCAGGTGCTGGGCGACAACCTCGCGGGCATCGTGCCCGGCTCGGCGCAGGCGGCCAAGGTCAAGGAGCTGCTGATCGCGCAGAACGCCTGGTCGCAGTACCTCGAGGTCGGCATCGGGCCCGACGCGGAGATCTTCACCAAGGCGCCGGTGCTCGCGGCGGTGGGCACCGGCGCCGACGTCGGCATCCTGGCCAAGTCGGTGTGGAACAACCCCGAGCCCGAGGTCGTGCTCGCCATCGACAGCCGCGGCCGCGTGGTCGGTGCCGCGCTGGGCAACGACGTCAACCTGCGCGACATCGAGGGCCGCAGCGCGCTGCTGCTGGGCAAGGCCAAGGACAACAACGCCTCCTGCGCCATCGGCCCCTTCGTGCGGCTGTTCGACGCGCACTTCGGCATCGACGACGTGCGCCGCATCACCGTGGCCCTGAAGGTCGAGGGCCCCGAAGGCTTCGTGATGGAGGGCAGCAGCTCGCTCGCGAAGATCAGCCGCGACCCGCTGGACCTCGCGGCCCAGGCCATCGGCCCGCACCATGCCTACCCCGACGGGCTGATGCTCTTCCTGGGCACCATGTTCGCGCCGACGCAGGACCGCCACGGCCCCGGCCAGGGCTTCACGCATGTGGTGGGCGATCGCGTGACCATCGCCGCGCCCGAGCTGGGCGCGCTGGTCAACCGCGTCGTGCATGCGCACGAGGCGCCGCGCTGGGACTTCGGCATCGGCGCGCTGATGCGCAACCTGGCCGGGCGCGGCCTGCTGCGCTGATCCCGTTCGCGGCCGGCGCCCGTCCCTACAACGGCAGGCAGCGCAGTTCCACGCTGGGCGACTGCAGCCGGTCGGCGTACCAGCCTTCGCGCGCCGGCGAGATCAGCGCGCCCAGCCCGTTCATCAGCGCCACGCGGTCGTCGGGCTTGGCCTCGCGGTAGCACTTGCCCAGGCTCTCGAGGCTGGCGCGCAGCGCCTGCGCCTGCTGCGGGTTGCTCTTCTCGAGCGTGGCGGCGTTGTTCTTGAGCCAGTCCTCGTAGGCCTGAAGTGTCTGCTCGGGCAGCTTGGCCGCTTCGTCCTTCGGCACCATGGTCGCGTAGAGCTTCTGCAGGCTCACCGCGCCGGGCTGGCCCATCTTCAGGCTCACGTCGTACTGCGCCTCGAAGGCGCCCTGGCGCCAGATCACGCGGCGGATCTTGTAGTCGAGCTGGCCCTTCTCGCCGCCCAGCACCTGGATCAGTTCGCGCGCCTTGGCGTTGTTCGGGTCTTCGCCGAAGTTGGCCTGCAGCGCCTGCGTGATCTGCGCGTCGTCCGGAAAACGGATGCCGTTCGCACTGCCATTGCCGGTGCCGTCCTTGCAGGCCGAGAGCGCCACGGCACCGACCACGCAGGCCCCAAGCAGGGCGGCCGTGCGTGCGATTCGCAACGAGGAAACAGGGGCGGTGAAGCAGGTGTTGAAGCGCATGAAGTGCATGGTCGTGGCTTGGAGGGCCCCGAGTGTCTGCGAGTGAGTGCGTGCACCTTGTCAGACCCGTCCGACAGGGAGCGCCAGTGAAGCGGCGTGTTTGTGAATCAATGTTTCGATACGCGCTGCGCGAAGCCTTGCGTCCGGTTGCATGTACGACGAATGGGCTTGACAGGGCCCGGCCGCCTCGGGTGTGAGCTTGCCGCCACACCGGGCCTCCCTCGCGGTACAAGTGCAGACCTTCCTATTAAAGATGAGGTCCGAAATCGCTCGCAAACCATGTGTGAGCGCTCGCTGAAAGTTCCGATGCATGCATGAAGAAGTGCGAGAAATTTCACGCATCGGCTCAGCGCACACGCGATTTCGTAAGCAGGCGTGACCTCAACAGCGACTTACAAATAAGACAAGGCATGTCACTTTGCATCGGTAGATTGCGCCCCGTGGTCCGCATCGGACCGCGCTTCAACACCTTCCATCTTTCGCATCTACCAGGAGTGAACACATGAAGAAAATCGTTGCAGCCGGCGCCGTTGCGCTCGTCGCCGCCTTCTCGAGCGCCGCCTTCGCGCAAAGCGGTGCCATCAGCATCCCCGGCGTGGGCAAGGCCAACGGCTCGCTGGGCTCCGAAGTCACCAACACCCGCATCACCGTGAGCAACAACAAGGCGCGCGACGTGCTGGCCGGAGGCGGCGAAGCGGGCGTGCTGAAGGTGGGCGCCAACGTCAGCATGACCGGCATGGCCAACGTCAACACCGTGAACATCACCGGCTCGAAGGTCAAGGACAGCGACATCACCATCAGCGGCAACGAAGCCACCAACGTCAAGGCCATCGGCGGCACCGCCAACGTCAACAGCGTCAACATCAACTGAGCGCGACCGGCCCGCGGCGGCGCGCAGCCTGCGCGCCCGCCCGCATCGACCGGTGCCGGTGCCGCCTGCGCGCCGGCCGCTGTGGACGCGGTGAGCCCCATCACCCGTCCTGACCCACGGAGACCGCTGTGACCCAGTCCCTTCGACGAAAGAACACCGTTGCCCTCATCGCCGCACTGTGCGGTGGCACTTCGCTGCTCATGGCGCCGATCGCAGGTGCGCAGGAGAGCGTGCTGCACGGCCTGGGCTGGGTCACGCAGCGGCCCGGCACCGAGCTCAAGGGCAACAGCGCCGCGCGCGCGACCGGCAACAAGGCGAACGCCGAAGTGACGGCCGGCGGCGGCAAGGCCACGGTGGGTGCGGGGCTGGGCGCCTCGCTCGACCTCATCGCGACGGCGCAGGCCAACACCGTGGGCCTGTCCGCGCTCGACGTGAACAACTCGCAGCTCAACGTGCTGCAGAACCAGGTCACCGGCTTCGTCACTGCCATCGGCGGCGCGGCCACGGCCAACACGGCGCTCATCTCCGGCGGCGCGGGCCGACGCCCGCTCACGGACAGCGTCGTCAACATCCAGAACAACCAGGCCGGGCGCATCGAGGCGCACGGGGCCAAGGCCTCCGTGCTGCTCGGCGCCGGCTCGCTGCAGCTGCCGGGCCGTGCCACGGCCAACGGGCTGCTGAGCGACGAGACCGACGTGCGCCGGGCGCGCATCGACGTCATGAACAACACCGCCGAGGGCATTGCCTCGCTCGGCGGCGCGGCCATCGCCAACGCCACCACGCTCGCGCGAAGCAAGGTCGAGGACCTGCAGACGCAGCAGGTGCGCAACACGGCGCGCAACGTGCGCGCCGGCGGCGGATCCGGCGGCGCGGGCTGGGGCGCGGTGGCCCAGGCCGACCTCACCGGCGTCGCTGCGGCCAATGCGGTCACGGCGGCCGGCAGCCAGCTCCAGGGCGCGCGCATCACGCAGCAGGGCAACGAGGTCGACGGCATGAGTGCCCTGGGCGGCAGCGCCCTGGCCAACACTGTGAACCTCGCCGACTACCAGGGCGGCGACCTGCGCCAGTACCAGGCGCAGCTGTCGAACAACAAGGCCGGCCGCGTCGAAGCCAGCGGCGGCAGCGGTTCCATCCTCAAGGGCGCGCTGGCCGACGTGCAGATGTCCGCTGCGGCGCTGGCCAACAGCATCTCGGTGCAGGGCGGACAGCTGCAGGGCGCCACGCGCCACACGCTGTCGGGCAACCAGGCCGACCAGGTGCAGGCGGTGGGCGGCGCCGCCGCGGCCAACAGCATCTGGCTGCAGAACGCGACCACCCGCAGCAGCAACATCACGCTGACCGACAACCGCGCCACCGACGTCAACACGGCCGGCGGCCGCGCCACCATCGGCGGCGGCTTCGTCGGCGAGTTCGAGCGCAACGGCCGCGCGCTGGCCAACAGCGTGGCGCTGGACAGCCAGGCCACGCTGGACAACACGCCGGTCACGCTCAGCAACAACACGGCCCGCGGCGTGCAGGGCTCGGGCGGTCTCGCGGCCGCCAACAGCGCGCTGCTGAGCGAAGGCACGGTGCGCAACGGGCGCCTCGACCTCGCCGGCAACACGGCCGAGAACGTGCGTGCCAACGGCTTCTCGGGCAGTGCCGCGGGGGGCCTGCTCTTCTCGTCCAAGCAGAACGCGATGGCGCTGGCCAACAGCCTGGGCGTGTTCGGCTCCACCGTCGACGCGGGCAGCGTGAGCCTGCGCGACAACACCGCGCGCGAGCTGTCGGCGCAGGGCGGCAAGCTGGTCGCCAACAGCGTGAGCGTCGAGAAGGGCGAGGGCGCCGGCTCGCGCCTGTCGGCCACCACGCAGCTGTCGGGCAACACCGCCTCCCAGGTGTCCACCGGCGCCAGTTCCATGGCCGGCCCGGGCAACGCCTTCAGCGAACGCAGCGTGGCGCGCGCCGCCACCAACGCGGTCGTGCTGTACGAGAACACGCGGGTCGACAGCGGCTCGCCCCTCACGCTGCGCGACAACCGCGCCACGCAGGTGGCCGCGATCGGCGGCACGGCCCTGGTCAACGCGCTGGCGGGCTACCGCGACGCGAGCGTGTCGGGCAGCCCGGTGACGATCACCGACAACACGGCCAGCGACGTGCGCACCGGCGGCAGCTACGGCCAGGTGGCCGGCATCGGCGATGCGAAGAACGGCATCCTGGTGGCCAACGGCGTCTACCTCGAGGGCGAGAACGGCGTGCGCCTGTCGGGCTCGCCGGTGACGGTGCGGGGCAACCGCGCGCAGGCGCTCAACGCCGACGGCGGCCGCATCAACGCCAACGCGCTGGCGGTCAACGGCCAGGGCGAGGTGCAGGGCAGCCCCGTCACGCTGGCCGACAACCGCGCCAGCAACGTGAAGAGCGAAGGCAAGGAAGGCACGATCGCCGGCCACGCCGTGATGGGCAAGGGCGTGGGGGCCGCCAGCGCCAATGCGGTGCAGGTGCTCGGCGCCCTGCGCGCGAGCAGCATGCAACTGCTGGGCAACACCGCCGACAACGTGCGCGCCGAGAAGGGCGTCGCGCTGGCCAACAGCGTGATGGTCGGCGAGGGCGCCACCACCGAAGGCACACCCACCACCCTCAGCGGCAACACGGCGGCCGACGTGAGCACGCCTGACGGCAAGACGGCCGTGGCCAACAGCTTCTTCAACGAGGGCCGCACGAGCGGCTCGCAGGTGGCCATCACCGGCAACCAGCGCAGCGGCGCGCAGGCCGACGGCGAGGACGCCAGCGCCGCCAGCCTGCGCAACCGCAGCAACGGCCGCATCGCCGGCTCGCAGGTGGCGATCACCGGCAACCAGGGCAGCGCGCACAAGGGCAGCATCAACTCGGTGGACAACAGCGGCACCATCGGCAGCAGCCGCATCGCCATCATGGGCAACCGCGGCAGCGTGCAGGGCGGCGGCGTGGCCAACAGTGTGGTCAACGGCGGCACCATCGCCGGCGGCCAGATCACGGTGCTGGGCAACCAGGGAACGACGCAGGGCGGGGGCACCGTCAACAGCGTGATCAACCAGGGCCGCATCGGCGCCGGCAGCATCACCATCGCGGGCAACACCGGGTCGGCGCGCGGCGGCGGCACGGTCAACAGCGTGCACAACCGGGGCAGCGGCAACCTGATGAGCGCCAACATCGCGATCATCGGCAACCGGGGCGAGGCACGCGGGGGCGGCACGGTGAACAGCGTCGACAACCGCGGCACGCTCACGGGCCGGGTGGCCATCCTGGGCAACCAAGGCTCCAGCCTACAGGGCGGCACGGTCAACTCCGTCGTCAACCATGGGCTCATGGCCGGCAACATCGTGATCAGCGGGAACCGCGGTTCGGCGATGGCAGGCGGCACGAGCAACTCCGTCATCAACCGCGGCGTCATCACCGGCACGGTCGCCATCGTGGGCAACCAGTCCACGGCCGGCGTCGGCATGACCACGGGCAGCGTGCGCACCACGGGTGGCGCGCTCGCCGGGGCAGCCGGGGTGACGGGCAACACGCCCTGGGCAGCGAACGCGGGCTACACCGTGACGCTGCCGTCGACCGGCGTGGTCAACCGCAGCGTGACGGTCGGACCGGCCGTGACGGTGCTGAACATGTGAGGACGGCCGAGGCCGCGCGGAAGGAGCGAATCATGACGAAGACGACACACCTCATCGGTGCGCTGGCGCTGCTCGCGTCGGGGGCGGCGTCGGCCCAGCTCATCAACTACGGCGAGGCCCTCGGGGCCTACCGGGACAACAAGGACGCGGGCGTCAAGCTCATCGACGGCGTGACCCCGGGCGTGACGGCCCGCGCACGCGTGGCGCGCGCGCTGGAGCAGAACAAGGTGGTGGACCAGCAGGCGCTGGTGCAGCCGGACGGCACGCTCAAGCTGCCGGCCAACCAGACCAACCTGGTCATCCGCACCGACTACAGCAACGTGTCGCAGGGGGCCGACGGCCAGCTGCGCATTGCGAGCCCGACCATTCAGGGCAACGTGAGTGGCAACGTGACGCTGTTCGTCGACGGCAAGGGGGTGGAGAACATCACGGTCCTGAACAACGGCAAGTGACCGTGCTGCGCTGCATGGCAGCGTCCGGCGAACCGGGGCCGAGTGATGCGGCCCCGCATGAACAACAACTCCCTGTCCGGTTGACCGAATGACATCGCACACCTCTTCACGCGTGCGGCGCGGGGCGCTCGCCCTGGCCGCCACGGCCGCCCTCCTGGCCGGCTGCGCCACCACCGAGAACGCCCTCAACGATGCCGACAAGCTGCTGGCCGAACGCGAGGCCGCCAAGCAGCTGCCCACGGCGAACCTCAGCAGTTACGCCGTCTCGCTCGGGCGCTTCGGCCACATGCTCGACATCTACAAGGATGGCGACCCGGTGGTCTACATGCAGACGCGCAACATCCTCGACGCCACCAACCTGTCGAACCCGCTGGTGGGTTCGGAGATCCCGGGCGACATCACCGAGATGGTCCGCACGGCGGTCAACCGCATCGGGGCGCGCATCGTGTACGTGCCCTACCACCCCGACTACCTGATCTCGCAGGCGCAGCTGGGCGCGAAGTTCGGCGTGACCATGCCCGACTTCCTGATCACCGGCGCGCTCACCGAGTTCGACCGTGCGCTTTCGGGCGCGGGCCGCTCCAACTCGGCCAGCGTCGACTTCGGCAAGGGCAAGGGCGAGACCAACATCGGCGCCGACTTCAAGCGCACCGCCATTCTCTCGGCCCTCGCGCTCGACCTGAACCTGGTGAGCTTCAGCACGCAGCAGATGGTGCCGCGCATCCAGGCCTCGAACGTCATCAAGGTGCTGAACTTCAGCGCCGAGGACAACGCCAGCCTGGGCTTCTACGGCGACTCCTTCGGCTTCAAGCTCGAGGGCAAGTACCTGCAGGGCCGCCACTCGGCGATCCGCACGCTGGTCGACCTGAGCGTGCTCGAGCTGATGGGCAAGGCGACCAACACGCCCTACTGGCGCTGCATCCCCAACGGCGTGCCCGACCCGGTGGTGGTCGAGAACATGCAACGCTCCTTCGAGGGCCTCACGCCGCAGCTGAAGGTCGGCCTGATCCAGGTCATGCTGCGCAAGTACGGCGAGAACGTCACCGTCAACCAGCAGCTCGACGAGCCCACCAAGGAAGCGCTGCGCCGCGTGTATTCCACGCGCTATCCGCAGCTGGGCGACACCGTCGACGTGCTGAGCTGGAAGGGCTTCGAGCCGCTGTTCTTCGGCGTGCCGATGCCGTGGGACCCGCCGCCGCAGACCGCGGGCACGGCCGCGCCGGCCGCTCCGGGCACGCCGGCCGCACCGGCGAAGGTGGGCACCTGATGCCGGGAGTTCGTTCGTCGCATCCCTGGCGCACGCAGTTCCGCACGGGCGCCGGCGCGCTGGCGCTCGCGGCCTGCACGCTGGGGCCGGCCGCATCCAGCGCCTGGGCGCAGGCCGCGGCCAGCACGGGGGCTGCGGCCCCTTCGGCCGCTGCGCGCTCGACCGTCACGGTCGGCGGCACGGGCGCGCCGTCCTCCGCGGCCGCGACGCCGATCACGCCCGCGGGCGCCACGGCCGCGCCGGGCGGTGACACCGGCGCGCGCTATGTGGAGTCCTGCCAGCAGGCCATCGAACGCGGCGTGGTCAACGCGGGCTGCCAGGGCCCGCTGTATGCGAACGAGATCGCGCGGCTGAAGGAAGACGCGCTGCGCACCAACAACCCCAACCTGCTCACGCTGCTGGGCGATGCCTACCAGAGCAACCGCAGCGGCGTGTCCGACATCGGGCAGGCCTACCGCTGGTACCTGTTGGGGGCGGTGCGCGGCGACCCGCGCGCGATGCAGCGCCTGAGCGAGCTCTACAAGAGCGGCCGCGGTGCGCCGCAGGACAACATCAAGGCCCTGGGCTATGCGCGGCTCGCGCAGCGCCTGGCCGTGCCGGGCAGCGCCAGCGCGAAGCAGGCGACCGACACCATCAACAGCCTCGGCAACGAAATGGCGGCCGAGGAAGTCGTGCTGGCGGACCGTTTCGCCAGCGAACTCGAAACCAAGCTGCGCAGCCAGGGCGCCGCACCGGGGACGGCCGCTGCCGGCGGCCCGGCGGTGGTGCCCGCGCCGGCCGGTGGCCCCGCACCGGGTGGCGGCGCGAACATCTCGCGCCTCCCCGGCATGGGCGCCGTGCAGGCGCAGAGCGCACCGCCCGCGCCCGCCGTGGCATCGCCGCTGGGCGGACTGCCGGGCCAGGAGAGCCTCACGCCGCGCAGCACGCCCTGAGGAAGCATCCATGCCACGACCTTCGCACCCCCGCCCCGCGCGCCGCGCGTCGCTTGCCGGCCTGGCGCTGGCCGCGCTGGGCGGCCTGCTCGCCGCACCTGCCGCGTCGGCCGACGACCGCACCGTCATCGACAACCCGGGCCGCGGCACCAACCGCATCGAGATCACCGGCAACACCGCGACCAACGTGCAGGTGCGCTGCGGCGACGGGCGAACGGCGGCCACCGGCCGGGGCGCGAACGTGAACAGCGTGAACGTCGACAAGCGGGCGCTCGAGGGCCGCACCGTGATCGTGACCGGCCGCAACACCCGCGACGTCACGGCCGACGCGGACTGTGCGCACGGCCAGCCGGGCGCGGCCAACGTGAACAGCATCAACATCCGATGACGATGGCTTCGAAGACTTCCCCTCGTGCAGCGGTCGCGGTGGCCGTGGCGGCGACCTTCTTCGCTGCGGCTTGTTCCGACCGCGCGACCGACGCGACGCCGCCCGCGGTGACGCCGGCACCGGCCCCCGTGGCGGCGGCGCCCACGCCCGCACCGCCGGCCGTGGCGACGGCACCCGCGGCCCCTGCGCCTGCGCCGGCGCCCGCCGCGGCACGCGAACTGCCGCTGTCCGTGCAGGGCGTGGCCAGCGCGGGCCTCACGGTGCGCGTCAAGGGCATCGAGCTCGGGCCCGACGCGACGGTGCTCACGGTGAGCGCCTCCTTCGCGAGCCAGCTCACCAACTGGACGCAGATGGCATCCGGCGACACCTACCTGCAGGACGCCGACGGCAACAAGCTGATGCTCAAGCGCGTCGAGGACAACCGCTACCTCAAGATCAAGAACGGCGACACGATGGAAGGGCGCCTGATCTTCCTCGGCGCTGTGCCGCCTTCGGCCACGCAGGTCAAGCTGGTGCTCAACGAAGGCAGCCCGCAGGACGACCCCAACAGCCCCGGCCTGACGATCGACCTGCCGCTCAAGCCGGCCGGTTCATGAAGGGCCGGCGCGCGCTCGCCGGCGTGCTGCTGATGTCGTGCGCACTGGCTGCCGGTGCCGAGTACCGCGTGCAGCGAAGCGCCACCCCGCTCGCCGACACGCCCAGCCGCTTCGTGCCGCAGGCCGACGCGCCGCGCAGCGAGCTGCGCCCGGCCGGCACGGGCAGCAGCTTCGGGCCCGCCGGTGCCTCGTCGACCTTCGCGCCCGCCGCCGGACCTGCCACGCGCTTCCGGCTGGCCGAGGTGCCCCCCGCGCGGCTCGCGCGCACGCGCGAACTGCTCGACACCCTGCAGGCGCGCGAGACGCCGCAGCAGGCCATCGTCATCGACCTGCCGGCCGACGTGCTGTTCGACTTCGACAAGGCCGAGCTGCGGGCCGACGCGCAGGCGTCGCTGGCGAAGGCGGCCGAGCTGCTGCAGAGCTATGCGAATGCGCCCATCGCCGTGCGTGGCCACACCGACGCGAAGGGCAGCGAGGCCTACAACGATGCGCTGTCGCTGCGCCGCGCGCAAGCGGTGGCGGAGCGTCTGCGTTCGGCGGCGGGTGGCCGCGCCATCGCCACCGAGGGGCTGGGCAAGCGCCGCCCCGTGGCGCCCAACCAGCACGCCGACGGCAGCGACGACCCCGAAGGCCGCCAACGCAACCGCCGCGTCGAGATCGTGATCGAGGCGCCGGGCACGCGGCCGGCGTCCTGACCGGCGGCCCATCCCACGGAGAAACCATGGCCCTCATCGCCTGTCCCGAATGCGGCCACCAGGTCTCGACCCTGGCCAGGAGCTGCCCTTCCTGCGGCGCGCCGGTGGCGGCCGCGCCCGCCGACGCACCGCCGCGGCGCGAGCCGGTCGTCACCGCCGGCCTGCTGGGCAAGGTGGTCGCGGCCATCGCCGCCTGGCTGGTCGTGCCCTGGGTGGTGCGCATGGTCGCCTTCGTCGCCGGCATCGTGATGCTGATCGTGATGTTCGCTTCCGCGCGCTGAGGGCGCTGGAGATTCAAGCCAAATCGGCCTGCGGCGCCCGTCCTGCTTGCGCGGGCAGCTATGAATTCGATAGCGAGAGGCGCTGCGCCAACACCAGCGCAATCACGGCCACCACGCTGGCCGACAGCAGCACCCACAGTCCCGCCGTGTAGCCGCCCACCGGCTGCCACAGCACGCCCAGCAGCCACGGCGCGACGGCTCGCGCCACGGCAGTGGGCAGCCCCAGCGCCCCATTGAGCGTGGCCACGTGCGCGCGGCTCACGTACTGCGCGATGGCCGTGCCCTTCACGATCGTCAGCATCCCGTTGCCCATGCCGTAGAAGGCCACGAAGAGCAGGGCCGCCCAGGTGTGGCCCGCGCCGGCGAGCAGGGCCGCCAGGCCGACCGGGATCAGGCAGGGGATGAGGCGGTTGGCCAGGTGCAGGTCGAAGCGGTGCTCGAAGACGTAGAGCAGCGCACGCCCCAGCACCTGCACGGCACCGATGCTCGCCGGCACCGCGATCGCCCACGATTCGGCCAGGCCCGCGCCGCGCAGCAGGCTCACCATGTGCGGCGGCAGCGCGGCGGTCACCGCCATCAGCAGCACCACGAACACGCCGATGAGCAAGAAGGGCGCGCTGCGCAGATGGGCACGCAGGCCCGGGTCGGCCTCGGCGTCGGTCGGTGCCGCGGCCGCCAGTGCCGCGGGCGGCGCGCCGCGCAGCCAGTGGAAGTGCAGCGGCGCGCACACCAGCAGATGCACGGCGGCCAGCCCCAGCACGGTCATGCGCCAGCCCGCGTGCGCCACGCCCCAGGCCACGAGCGGGATGAACACCGTGCTCGCCAGCCCGCCCAGGAAAGTCAGCGTGATGATGGCGCGCCGGAAGTCGAGCGGAAAGCGCCGCGTGACCACCGCGAAGGCCGGGTTGTAGAGCGTGCCGGCGAGGCCCAGTCCCAGCACCGTCCATGCGGCATAGAAGCTCCACAGGCCGCTCGCCAGGCTGTGCAGCAGCAGCCCTGCGACCAGCAGCAGCGAGCCGCCCGTCATCACCGCGCGTTCGTGCCCGCGGTCGATCCACCGGCCCACCGGCCAGGCCATCACGCCCTCGGCCAGCAGCGCCAGGCTGAAGGCCAGCGAGGACTGCGCGCGCGTGAGGCCCAGCGACTGCTCCACCGGCTCCAGCAGCACGCCGAAGCCGTAGAAGATGCTGCCCCAGCTGATGAGCTGGCCCACCGACAGCCAGGCGACGAGGCGGCGGTCGTAGCGGGTCGGGATCACGGGGCGGCGGCGAGGTGAATGGGATCGAGCTGCGATGGTATAGACCCCCATGTGATGCGCCGCGCGGTGCGCGTGCTCGTGTGCTACTTCCTGCCGTGCGCCTTCGGTGTCTTCCTGTCTTGCGGCGTGACGAACCCGATGGGCCGCTTGTGCGGCTCGGGCGGTGTGGTGAGGGCGCGGATGGCCTCGAAGATCTGTCGCAGTTGATGGCGCGTGTTGCGGCTGAAGGTGTCGTGGGCCAGCTCCAGCCCCTCGGTCCTGTCCTCCAGCTCGGCCAGGCGCTTGGCCAGGTCCGCGTGTGTGGCGGCAAGAGCTCGCACCCGCACGAAGGTGCGCATGATCTCGATGTTCACCGCGATGGCGCGTGTGCTGCCCAGCACCGAAGACAGCATGGCCACGCCCTGTTCGGTGAAGGCATACGGTGCCGTCCGCCGGCCGCCACGGCCGTTTGAGGTCACAGTCTGTGACCTCAAAGTTCTCCACTCCTCGGGCGAGAGTTGGAACATGAAATCCGGCGGGAAACGTTCGATGTTGCGTTTCACCGCCTGTACCAGGACCTTGGTCTGCACGTCGTAGAGCGCCGCCAGATCGGCGTCCAACATCACGCGCTGCGCGCGCAGGTCCAGGATGCGCCCCTCGATGCGCGGCCGAAAAGCGCTGTCCGTCGTTTTTGGTGTCGTCATGGGTTCCCGCTCCCTGGTTCGTTGTTTTGGACGCCCTCTAACTTTGCTTCGATCGCTTCTTCATTTCCTTGCCCCCTCGTCGAGCACACGCCGGTACTGCATCGCCTCGGCCACATGCGCGACTGCGATCGCCTCGGCGCCCGCGAGGTCGGCGATGGTGCGCGCCACCTTGAGCGCGCGGTGGGCGGCGCGGGCGCTCCAGCCCAGGCGGGCGGCGGCGTTGCGCAGGAAGGCGAGGGCGGCGGCATCGAGCGCGGCATGGGTGTCGATGTCCGCCCCTTGCAGCGCCTGGTTGGCGCAGCCCTGGCGGGCCAGGGCGCGCTCGCGCGCCCCGACCACGCGCGTGCGCACCGCCGCGCTGGGCTCGCCGGCGGGGGCGGCCAGCAATTCGTCGGGCGCGACGGCGGGCACCTCGATGTGCAGGTCGATGCGGTCGAGCAGTGGGCCGCTCAGCCGGCCCTGGTAGCGCGCGACCTGGTCTGGCGTGCAGCGGCAGGCCTTGTGCGACGAGCCGCGGAAGCCGCAGGGGCAGGGGTTCATGGCCGCGACGAGCTGGAAGCGGGCCGGGAACTCGGCGCGCCGCGCGGCGCGTGCGATGGTGATGTGGCCGGTCTCGAGCGGTTCGCGCAGCGCCTCCAATGCACTGCGCGGGAACTCGGGCAGCTCGTCGAGGAAGAGCACGCCGTGGTGGGCCAGCGAGATCTCGCCCGGTCGCGGGGGCGAGCCGCCGCCGACCAGGGCGACGGCGCTGGCCGAGTGGTGGGGCGCGGCGAGCGGGCGCTGCAGGAAGCGGCCGAGGTCGAAGCGCCCGGCCAGGCTGGCGATGGCGGCGGACTCCAGCGCCTCGTCGACCGACAGCGGCGGCAGCAGGCCGACGAAGCGCTGGGCCAGCATCGACTTGCCGGCGCCGGGCGGCCCGACCATGAGCAGGCTGTGTCCGCCCGCGGCCGCGATCTCCAGCACGCGGCGGGCGGCGGCGTGGCCCTTCACGTCCAGCAGGTCCGGACCGGCCGGCGCCTCGGCGGCCGCCGCTGCGGGCATGCGCGACCACCCGTCCGTGCCGCCGCCGGCCAGGGCCTCCTGCGCCGCCGCGCCGTCGGGTGGAAGGAAGCGCTGGACCACATCGAGCAGGTGGCGTGCGCCATAGACCTCGATCGACGGCACCAGCGCTGCCTCGCGGGCGCTGGCCATCGGCAGGACCAGCCGCGTAGCGGCGTCCTCCCCGTGTAACGTCAGCGCCATGGCCAGGGCGCCGCGCACCGGCCGCAGTTCGCCAGACAGCGACAGCTCGCCGGCGAATTCGTGCCCGGCCAGCCGGTCGGCATCGATCTGTCCGCTGGCCGCCAGGATGCCCAGCGCGATCGGCAGGTCGAAGCGGCCCGAGTCCTTGGGCAGGTCGGCCGGCGCCAGGTTCACGGTGATGCGGCGGCTGTGCGGAAACTCCAGCCCCGCGTTCTGCAAGGCCGAGCGCACTCGCTCGCGCGCCTCCTTGACTTCGACTTCCGCCAGTCCGACCAGCGTGAAGCTCGGCAGGCCATTGGCCAGATGCACCTCAACGGTGACTGGCGCAGCCACAAGCCCCAACAGCGCACGGCTGCGCACCAAACACAGACTCATTTGTTATCCACTCCCTGATTTGGTGCGTTTTTCGGCCCCGGTGCAGGAGGCCTTGCGCACCTGCCGGCACGTCGCCCGGCATTCGATAACGATTTATAACGATTACGCCTTTCGCGCCGGCGATGCCGTCGTGTCGCACAAGTTCCCCGACACGTGCAATTTGGCACGCTCCCTGCTATCAGGTGCTCCGACCCCAACACCACCCTTGCGAGGAGTTCTCCTGATGATGCACCGTTCCGCCGCCCCGACGCTGGTTCTCCTGGCCGTCGCCCTGACCGCGTCCGGCGCAGCGCTGGCCCAGACCGCCGCGGCCGACGCCCCGGCTCCTGCTGCGTCGCCGCTGACCGCCAACATCACCCTGACCACCAACTACAAGTTCCGCGGGCAGGACCAGGACCAGATCGGCCACAACGGCTTCTACAAGACGCGCGGCGTCAAGCCGGCCATCCAGGGCGGCTTCGACTACGCCTTCGGCGACAGCGGCTTCTACGTCGGCAACTGGAACTCGAGCGTGAACTGGCTCTCGGGCAACAGCATCGAGATGGACTTCTACGGCGGCTACAAATTCAAGGGCGGCCCGATCGACTGGGACGTGGGCGTGCTGACCTACGTCTACCCCGGCAACAAGAACGGCAACACCACCGAGCTCTACGGCGCCGGCACGTACACCAACGACGTCTTCGGCTCCATCACCGTGAAGTACTCGCACACGGTGTCGAAGGACTACTTCGGCTACGCCGGTGCCAACAGCTGGACCTGGTACGCCGACCCCTTCACCTCGCGTCCCTCGGGCCGCAACACCGGCTACCTGAACGTCGCCTACAGCAAGGAAATCATTCCGAAGCTGACCCTGAAGGCCGCCGTGGGCTACACCCGCATGAGCAGCGACATCCGCGCCGCCGGCTACAAGAGCTACGTCGACTACAACGTCGGCGCCACCTACGACTTCGGCGGCGGCCTGAGCCTGACGGGCTCGGTGCAGGGCGCCAACAAGAAGGACAGCTACCGCCTGGCCACCGGCAACGGCGTCGACATCTTCGGTGACGGCTCCTTCGTCTACGGCGCGACCTCGCAGTCGGTCAACAAGGCCCGCTTCATCGTGTCGCTGACCAAGACCTTCTGACCATCCGGCGGAGCAGGCCCGGCATTTGCTCAGGGTCTGCGCCATCCATTCCAAGGAGAAGAACCCATGAAGCTGATCACAGCCATCATCAAACCCTTCAAGCTCGACGAGGTGCGCGAGGCGCTCTCGGCCATCGGCGTGCAGGGCATCACCGTCACCGAGGTCAAGGGTTTCGGCCGCCAGAAGGGGCACACCGAGCTGTACCGCGGCGCGGAGTACGTCGTCGACTTCCTGCCCAAGGTGAAGATCGAGGCGGCCATCGCCGACGAGCTGGTCGATCGCGTGATCGAGGCCGTGGAGAGCGCGGCGCGCACCGGCAAGATCGGCGACGGGAAGATCTTCGTGTACGACCTGGAGCAGGTCGTGCGCATCCGCACCGGCGAGACCGGCCGCGAGGCACTCTGACAACGAAGAAGAAGGCACAAGAGAGCACATCGACATGAAAAAATTCCTCGTCTCCCTCGCGCTCGGCCTGAGCGTATTGACCGCTGGCGTGACCAGCTTCGCGCAGGCACCGGCCGCACCCGCCGCCGCCGAGGCGCCCGCCGCTTCCGCCCCGGCGGCCGCGGCCCCCGCAGCGGCTGCGCCTGCCGCCGCCGCGCCCGCTGCCGCACCGGCCGCGGCGCCCGCACCCAAGGTCGACTCCGGCGACACCGCCTGGATGCTGACCTCCACGCTGCTGGTCATCCTGATGACCATCCCCGGCCTGGCCCTGTTCTACGGCGGCCTGGGCCGTTCCAAGAACATGCTGTCGGTGCTGATGCAGGTGTTCGTGATCTTCTCGCTCATCAGCGTGCTGTGGGCCATCTACGGCTACACCATCGCCTTCACGGGTGAGGGCAGCTTCTTCGGCACGCTCGACAAGATCTTCCTCAAGGGCGTGACCCAGGAGACCTTCGGCGCGCTGACGACCATCCCCGAATACGTGTTCATCGCCTTCCAGGGCACCTTCGCCGCCATCACCGTGGCGCTGATCGTCGGCGCCTTCGCCGAGCGCGCCAAGTTCTCCGGCGTGCTGGTGTTCTCGGTGCTGTGGTTCACCTTCAGCTACCTGCCGATGGCCCACATCGTGTGGGGCGGCGGCCTGCTGGCCAAGGACGGCGCGCTCGACTTCGCCGGCGGCACCGTGGTGCACATCAACGCCGGTATCGCCGGCCTGGTGGGTGCCTACATGGTCGGCAAGCGCATCGGCTTCGGCAAGGAAGCCTTCACGCCGCACTCGCTGACGCTGACCATGGTCGGTGCCTCGCTGCTGTGGGTGGGCTGGTTCGGCTTCAACGCCGGCTCGGCCGGTGCTGCCAACGCACAGGCCGGCCTGGCCTTCGTGAACACCGTGCTGGCCACGGCCGCCGCAGCCCTCGCCTGGATCCTGGGCGAAGCGATGCACAAGGGCAAGGCCTCGATGCTGGGTGCCGCTTCGGGCGCCGTCGCCGGCCTCGTGGCCGTCACCCCGGCCGCCGGCTTCGTCGGCCCGATGGGTTCGATCGTGCTGGGCATCATTGCCGGCTTCGTCTGCCTGTGGGGCGTGGGTGGCCTCAAGCGCATGCTCAAGGCCGACGACGCCTTCGACGTGTTCGGCGTCCACGGCGTGGGCGGCATCGTCGGTGCCATCCTGACCGGCGTGTTCGCGGCCCAGAGCCTGGGCGGCACGGGCGGCCCCACCCCCGACACCTTCAGCATGGGCGGCCAGGTCTGGATCCAGGTCAAGAGCGTGCTGTTCACCATCGTGTGGTCGGGCGTCGTGGCCTTCATCGCCTACAAGATCGCCGACCTGACCGTGGGCCTGCGTGTGACGGAAGAAGAAGAGCGCGAAGGCCTCGACATCACGTCCCACGGCGAAACCGCCTACAACCGCTGATCGCCACCGGGCGGGCCGCTTCGGCAGGCCCGCCGGTCGCTTGCAACGTACAGAGAACAGATCACCAAAGAGTTTTAGCGAGAGTCTCCTTTGGATGTTCGGCCCGCCAGCGCTTGCGCCAGCGGGCCTTTTTTTGTCTTCGGGTCCTCCCACATGGCAAGCCACAATAGCCCGCATGTGGACGGCCCTCGACAACAGCACCTGCGAGCTCGGCGAATCGCCGTTCTGGCATCCCCACGAACAATCCCTCTACTGGGTCGACATCGCCGGCAAGGCCCTGCTGCGCACGCGCGGCGCCATCGGGCCGGCCGCCACCGTGGAGCGCTGGGCCATGCCGCAGGAGCCGGGCTGCATCGCGCCTGCCCGCAGCGGCGGCCTGGTCGTCGCGCTGCGGGACGGCGTCTACCGGGCACGCGAATGGGGCGGGGCGCTCACCTTGATGGCGCCCGCGCTGCACGATCCTGCGGCGCTGCGCTTCAACGACGGCAAGTGCGACCCGCGCGGGCGCTTCTGGGCCGGCACGCTGCACGAGCCCAAGACCGCGCGCATCGCCACCCTGTACTGCCTCGACCCGCGCGGGCCGCAGCCCGGCACCCTGCACCCGATGGCCAACGACGCGCTCACGGCCAACGGCCTGGCCTTCGACGGCGGCACGCTCTACTGGGCCGACACGCCCTCGCATGCGGTCCGGGCCTGGGACTGGGACGCGGCCGGCAACCGGCTCGGCACCGCGCGCGTGTGGCGCCGCTTCGACGACAAGGCCGAGGCCGCGGCCGCCGGCGTGCCCTACGGCGGCCGACCCGACGGGGCCACGCTGGATGCCCAGGGCGGCTACTGGGCCGCCATGTACGAAGGCGCCCAGCTGCAGCAGCTCGACCGGGAGGGCCGCACCGTGCGTGCCTGGCCGGTGCCCGTGCAGTGCCCCACCATGCCCTGCTTCGGCGGGGAAGACCTGCGCACGCTCTTCGTCACCAGCGCGCGCAAGGGCCGGCCGGCCGACGAGCTGGCGCGCATGCCGGCGTCCGGCCAGCTGCTGTTCACCCGCACCGAGGCGGCGGGCCGGCCGGTCGACTTCTTCGACGACTGAAGCCCGTCGCCGGCCGCGCATGTCCTTCCGCTCCATCCCGCCGATCCAGTGCCTCGTCACCTTCGAGGCCCTGGCGCGCCTGCGCAGCGCGAGCCGCACGGCGGACGAGCTGTGCGTCACCGTCAGCGCCGTGAGCCACCGCGTGCGCCAGCTCGAGGCGCACGTCGGCTTCAAGCTCTTCGCCCGCGGCGACTTCACGCTCACCGCCGAGGGCGTCGCATACCTGGCCAACGTGCGCGCGGGGCTGGCGGCCTTCCAGCGGCTGCCTGCGCGCGATGCGGCGCAGCCGGTCACGCGGCTGCGGGTGGCGGTCACGCCGACCTTCGCGCGCACCTACGTCATGCCGCGGCTGGAGACCTTCCGCACCGCCTACCCGGAGGTGGAACTCACGCTGCAGGTGTCGATCCCGCTGATGGACGTGACGGCCGAGGAGACCGACCTCGAGGTGCGCTACGGCACCGGCAACTACACCGACCGCGAGTGGCGCATCGTCAACCCCGACGAGGTCACGCCCGCCTGCAGCCCGGGCTACCTGAGCGAGCACGGCCCCTTCGCCAACTTCGACACCGAGGCCGAGCTGGCCGAGGCGCGCCTCATCCGCAGCCCGCTGGAGCCCTGGAGCACCTGGTTCGCCGCCTGCGGCCTGGCGCTGCCCGAGCCGCAGCGCGGCGCCCAGTTCAACGACCTTGGCCTGGTCTACGACGCCGCCGCCAGCGGCTTCGGCGTGGCCCTGGTGCGCGCCGAGATGGCGGCCGCCTGGTTCGACAGTGGCCGCCTGGTGCGCCTGAGCTCGCGCACCGCGCCGTCGCCGCATGCCAACTACATCTGCTGGCGGCCCGGCGCCCTGGAGCGCTGGGAGTGCGCGGCCTTCGTCGACTGGCTGCTTCATCGGGATTTCCCGCCCGGCCGCGAAAAAATCTCAAACCCGCGCTGAAGAAACTTCAAACGCCCGGCCCGTCGGCACCCCTACAGTGCCGACGGGCCGGGCGGGCTTGCCGTGCGCGGCCGCCGGCGCCACAGTGCGGCACACGGGTGCACGGGGCACCCCATAACGATCCACAACAACCACCGGAGACACGGCCATGACCTGGCAGCAGATCTACGACCCCTTCCACAACATGTTCATCTCCACCGCGCTGGCCGCGATACCGGTGGTGGTGATGCTGGCGGCACTCGGCTTCTTCCACATCAAGGCGCACATCGCCGCCGGCATGGGGCTGGTGGCCGCCATCCTCGTGGCCGTGTTCGCCTACGGCATGCCGGTCGACATGGCCGGGCGCGCGGCGCTCTTCGGCGGCTTCACCGGCCTGCTGCCCATCGGCTGGATCGTGCTGAACATCATCTTCCTGCACCAGCTCACCGAGCAGAACGGCAGCTTCGCCGTGCTGCAGGATTCGCTCTCTGGCATCACCGAGGACCGGCGCATCCAGCTGCTGCTGATCGCCTTCTGCTTCGGCGCCTTTTTCGAGGGCGCGGCCGGCTTCGGAACGCCGGTGGCCGTCACGGCGGCGATCCTCATCGGCCTGGGCTTCTCGCCGCTGGCGGCCTCGGGCCTCTCGCTCATCGCCAACACGGCGCCGGTGGCCTTCGGCGCGCTGGGCACGCCGGTCATCACGCTGGCCAAGGTGCACGGCTACGACCTGATGGAAGTGACGGCCATGATCGGCCGCCAGCTGCCCTTCTTCTCGCTGCTGGTGCCCTTCTGGCTGATCTGGGCCTTCGCCGGCTGGAAGGGCATGAAGGAGATCTGGCCCGCCATCCTGGTCACGGGCGTGAGCTTCGCGGTGCCGCAGTTCCTGGTGTCCAACTACATCGGGCCGGAACTGGTGGACATCATCGCGGCCATCGTGTCGATGGTGTGCCTGGTCGGCTTCCTGCGCGTGTGGAAGCCAAAGACGGTGTGGACCTCGCCCTCGCTGCGCGGGCACGACCCGAGCGCCGCCGAGGCCAAGCCGCCGCAAGCCGTGAAGCAGCACAGCCGCGCCGCGCTGATGCAGGCCTGGATGCCCTGGGTGATCCTGTCGGTCTTCGTCTTCATCTGGGGCCTGCCCTCGGTCAAGGCCTGGCTCAACGGCCTGTTCGCGCCGTCCTTCCCGATGACGGGCCTGCACAACCTGGTCGAGAAGATGCCGCCCGTCGTGCCGAAGCCGACCAAGGAAGGCGCCGTCTACGTGCTCAACCTGCTGTCGGCCACCGGCACCGGCATCCTGCTGTCGGCACTGGTGAGTGCGCTGCTCATGAAGTACAACCCGGTCGCCATCGTGCGCACCTTCTTCAAGACGATCTGGCTGGTGAAGTACTCGCTGCTCACCATCGTGCTGATGCTGGCCCTGGGCACGCTCACGCGCTATTCGGGCACCGACACCACGCTGGGCCTGGCCTTCGCGAACACGGGCGTGCTGTATCCCTTCTTCGGCACGCTCATGGGCTGGATCGGCGTGGCCCTGACCGGTTCCGACACCGCGTCGAACGTGCTCTTCGGCGGCATGCAGAAGGTGGCGGCCGAGCAGCTGGGCCTGTCGGCCAACCTCATGGGCGCGGCCAACAGCTCCGGCGGCGTGATGGGCAAGATGATCGACGCGCAGTCCATCGTGGTGGCCTCCACCGCCACGCGCTGGTTCAACCACGAGGGCGACATCCTGCGCTACGTGTTCTTCCACTCGATCGCGCTGGCCTGCCTGGTCGGCCTGTACGTCACGGCGCAGGCCTATGTGTGGCCGATGACGCTGATGGTGGTACGTTAGGCGCTCACCGAAGCCGGCGCATCGCGCGCTGGCGCCGAGAGGTTCCACGATGAATGCCCCCCTCACCACGCCCGAACGGCGCGTGCTACAGAAATCGGAGCGCCAGTCCCAGGTGGTGCGGGCGCTGCAGGCCCATTTGCCTGCGCACGCGCTGCTGTGGCAGTCCGAGGACACGGTGCCCTACGAGTGCGACGGGCTCACCGCCTACCGCCAGCGCCCGCTGGTCGTGGCCCTGCCCGAAACCGAAGCGCAGGTGGCCGCGGTGCTCAAGGCCTGCCACGGCCTGGGCGTGCCGGTGGTGGCGCGTGGCGCGGGCACCGGCCTGTCGGGCGGCGCCATGCCCCATGCCGAAGGCGTGACGCTCTCGCTCGCGAAGTTCAACCGCATCCTCGCCATCGACCCGGTGAGCCGTACGGCCACGGTGCAGTGCGGCGTGCGCAACCTTGCCATCAGCGAAGCCGCCGCACCCTTCAACCTCTACTACGCGCCCGACCCGTCGAGCCAGATCGCCTGCACCATCGGCGGCAACGTGGCCGAGAACTCGGGCGGCGTGCACTGCCTGAAGTACGGCCTCACGCTGCACAACGTGCTGCGCGTGCGCGGCTTCACGGCCGAGGGCGAGGCCGTCGAATTCGGCAGCAACGCGCTGGACTGTGCGGGCCTCGATCTGCTGCCGCTGGTGGTGGGCAGCGAAGGCATGCTGGCCGTCACCACCGAGGTGACGGTCAGGCTGGTGCCCAAGCCGCAGCTCGCGCGCTGCATCATGGCCAGCTTCGACGACGTGCGGAAGGCCGGCGATGCGGTGGCCGCGGTCATCGCCGCCGGCATCATCCCGGCCGGGCTGGAGATGATGGACAAGCCGATGACCGCCGCCGTCGAGGACTTCGTGCACGCCGGCTACGACCTGGAGGCGGCGGCCATCCTGCTGTGCGAGTCCGACGGCACGCCCGAGGAGGTCGAGGAAGAGATCGGCCGCATGACCGAGGTGCTGCGCGCCGCCGGCGCCACCGCCATCCAGTGCAGCGAGAGCGAGGAGGAGCGCCTGAAGTTCTGGAGCGGGCGCAAGAACGCGTTCCCCGCCTCCGGCCGCATCAGCCCCGACTACATGTGCCTCGACTCGACCATCCCGCGCAAGCGGCTGGCCGACATCCTGCTGGCCATCCAGGAGATGGAGAAGAAATACGGCCTGCGCTGCTGCAACGTCTTCCACGCGGGCGACGGCAACCTGCACCCGCTGGTGCTCTTCGACGCCAACGACCCCGACGAGCTGCACCGCTGCGAGCTCTTTGGTGCCGACATCCTCGAGACCAGCGTCGCCATGGGCGGCACCGTCTCGGGCGAGCACGGGGTGGGCGTCGAGAAGCTCAACAGCATGTGCGTGCAGTTCACGCCCGAGGAGAACGCGCAGATGCTCGCCATCAAGGCCGCCTTCGACCCCGCGGGCACGCTCAACCCGGGCAAGGTGATCCCCACGCTGTCGCGCTGCGCCGAATACGGCAAGCAGGTGGTGCGTGGGGGCGTGCTGCCGCATCCCGAGCTGCCCCGCTTCTGATGAACGCATTGAACGAACTCGTCGACCGCATCCGCGCCGCTGCCGAGCGGCGCGCGCCGCTGCTCATCCGCGGCGGCGGCAGCAAGGACTTCTACGGCGTTCCCGGCAGCGGTGAGGTGCTCGACACCGCGCCGCTGGCCGGCATCCTCAACTACGAGCCCAGCGAGCTGGTCGTCACCGTTGGTGCCGGAACGCCGCTGACCGAACTGGAAGCCGTGCTGGCCGAACAGCGCCAGTGCCTGCCCTTCGAGCCGCCGCATTTCGCCCATGCGGGCACGGGCGTGCGTGCGACGGTCGGTGGCATGGTCGCGGCCGGGCTGTCCGGTCCCTCGCGCGCCAGCGTCGGCTGCGTGCGCGACTACGTGCTGGGCGCCGCCATGGTCAACGGCCGCGGGGAGCACCTGCGCTTCGGCGGCACGGTGATGAAGAACGTCGCGGGCTACGACGTCTCGCGCGTGCTGGCCGGCTCGATGGGGCAGCTCGGCCTCATCACCGAGCTGAGCCTGAAGGTGCTGCCGGTGCCGCCCGCCGAGGCCACGCTGGAATTCGCCTGCACCCAGGCCGAGGCGCTCACGCTGCTGCACGGCTGGGGCGGCCAGCCGTGGCCGCTCAATGCCAGCGCGTGGCAGGCGCAGGGCGAGGGCCCGGCAGGCACGCTGTGGCTGCGTCTGCGGGGCGCGGTGGCCGCCGTCGAATCCGCCTGCCGCCACCTGGGCGGCGAGCGCCGCGCCCATGCGCACGCGGCCGAGGACTGGGCCGCGCTGCGCGACCAGCGCCTGCCTTTCTTCGCGCAGACGGTGGCGCGCGGCCTCGCGCTGTGGCGCGTCTCGGTGCCGCAGACCGCGCCGGTGCTGGCGCTGCCGGGGCAGCCGCTGGTCGAGTGGCACGGCGGCCAGCGCTGGTACGCGCTGCCGGTCGACGCGGCCGGCACCGTGCGCGAGGCGGCACGCGCCGCGGGCGGACACGCTACGCTTTTCATAGCACCTCGCGCAGACGGGACGGGCGCTGCAGACAGATCAGATGCGGAAGATCTGCCCCGCTTCGACACCCCGAGCCCGGCGCTGCTGCGCATCCAGCAGTCGCTGCGCGAGCGCTTCGACCCGGCCGGCATCTTCAACCCCGGCCGCCTGCTGCCCTGATCCCAGGCACCCCGTGCGACGCCTGCGCCACCTCACCGGCCGCCACCGCGCCCCGTCCACCAACCGGATGCTGGGGCTGCTGCTCGCCTTCAATGCGGGCGCGATGAACGCGGGCGGTTTCCTGGTGCTGCACATGTACACCTCGCACATGACCGGCTTCGCCTCGCAGATCGCCGACGCCATCGTGCTGGGCCGCACCACGCTGCTGCTCAATGCGCTGGGTGCCATCCTGGCCTTCGTCTGCGGCGCGGCGTTGGCCGCCATCCAGATCAACTGGGGCCGCCAGCACCGGCTGCGCCATCCCTACGCGCTGCCGCTGCTGCTGGAAGCCGCGCTGCTGCTGCCCTTCGGCCTGATGGGCGCGCTCACGCTGAACTGGCACACGCCCTTCGCGGTGCCGCTGACGGTGCTGCTGCTGTCCTTCACCATGGGGCTGCAGAACGCGCTGGCGGCCAAGACCTCCGCCGGCAAGGTGCGCACCACGCACATGACCGGCAACCTCACCGACCTGGGCATCGAGCTGGGCAAGATGCTGTACTGGAACCGCGGCGCCCGCGCCGACGGCGAGCGCGTGCGGCACGACAGCCCGCGCCTGCGTTTCTTCGGCGGCTTGGTGCTCATGTTCGTGGCCGGCGGGCTGGCGGGGGCTGCGGGCTTCAAGTACCTGGGCTTCATCTGCGTGCTGCCGCTGGCGGCGCTGTTGCTCTCGCTGTCGCTGCCGCCCTTCCTGGAAGACGCGCGCCGCTCGCGCGAACTGCGGCAGGCGCTGCAGGCCACCTCGGACGTGCTGCGCCTGCGCCGGCGCCGCCCCCCGCCGCCGGGCGACGCCCCGCGTCCCCCCGCCTAGGCCTGCCGCTCCCGACGACCCCACGAGACATCCATGCAAACCGAACTCGCCCCCGAATTCCAGGGCACGGCCGAAGGCCAGGAGGCCGAAGCCATCCTGCGCAAGTGCGTGCACTGCGGCTTCTGCACCGCCACCTGTCCCACCTACCAGCTGCTGGGCGACGAGCTCGACGGCCCGCGCGGGCGCATCTACCTCATCAAGCAGGTGCTCGAGGGCGAGCAGCCCACGCGCGCCACGCAGCTGCACCTGGACCGCTGCCTCACCTGCCGCAACTGCGAGTCCACCTGCCCCAGCGGCGTGCAGTACGGCCACCTGGTCGACATCGGCCGCAGGATCGTCGACGAGAAGGTGCCGCGGCCGGCCATGGAGAAGGCGGTGCGCTGGACGCTCAAGGAAGGCCTGCCCTCGCCGCTCTTCGCGCCGGCGATGAAGCTCGGCCAGTCGGTGCGCGGCCTGCTGCCCGCGTCGCTCAAGGCCAAGGTGCCCGCGCGGCAGGACCCTGGCCTGTGGCCCACGCGCGAGCACGCGCGCAAGGTGCTGCTGCTGGCCGGCTGCGTGCAGCCCGCCATGGCGCCCAACATCAACGCCGCCACGGCGCGCGTGCTCGACGCCGCGGGCATCCAGTGCGTCGTGCCGCCCGCGGCGGGCTGCTGCGGCGCCGTGAAGTTCCACCTCAACGACCAGGACGGCGGCAAGGCGCAGATGCGCGCCAACGTCGACGCCTGGTGGCCGCACGTGGAGGCGGGCGAGGTGGAGGCGATCGTCATGAACGCCTCGGGCTGCGGCGTGACCGTGCGCGAGTACGGCCACACCCTGGCACACGATCCGGCCTATGCCGAGAAGGCCCGCCGCATCAGCGCGCTCACGCGCGACCTGAGCGAACTGCTGCCGGACCTGGTGCCCGCGCTCAAGGCCCGCGTCAGGGCACCCGAAGGCGTGGTCGCCTACCACCCGCCCTGCACCCTGCAGCACGGGCAGAAGCTGAAGGGCGGGGTGGAGACGCACCTGCGCCAGCTCGGTTTCGACGTGCAGGTGGCGCGCAACGAATCGCACCTGTGCTGCGGCTCGGCCGGCACGTATTCGGTGCTGCAGCCCGAGCTGGCCTATCGGCTGCGGGACCGCAAGCTCGAGCACCTGTCGCAGCTGCAGCCGCGCGCCGTGGCCTCGGCCAACATCGGCTGCATCACCCACCTGCAGAGCGGCACCGCGCTGCCGGTGCGGCATTGGGTGGAGTGGCTCGATGCGGCGCTGACGCCGGCCTGAGCCTTCGGCGGGGCTGGCGTCGTACGCCGGAGGTCGGCACGGTCCGACCCGGTGCCGGCAGCGGGCATGCCATGCTGCGGCGCACATCCAGAACTCTCAGGAGAGCCCGCCATGCGTCGCCCGTCTTCCCTTCGCTTCTCGTCCATCGCCGCCGCCCTGGCATTGACCGCGGCCGGTATCGCGCACGCCCAGACCATGACCGCACCGGCGCCGGTGATGCCGGCACAGCCCGCCGCGCCTGCCATGGCGCCCGGCGCACCCGCCGCGCCGATGGCCAGCAGCGGCATGCCGCGCATGCGCGGCGAGGGCAATGCCCGCTACGTCTGCGGCGGCATCGGCTCGGACGAGTCGACGGCCATGCGCGCCGCCATGAAGGACCACCCGCTCTCGCTGCTCTTCGCGCGGCCCGACGGCGCCTACCTGGCGAACGTCGACGTGGACATCAAGGGCGAAGGCGGTTCGGCGCTGCGCCTGCGTGCCAACGGCCCGGTCTGCCTGATCGACCTGCCGGCCGGCAAGTACACCGTGGACGCCAGCACCGAAGGCAGCAGCAAGAGCCAGTCGGTCACGATCGGCGGCGCCCCGCGCACACTCGACTTCCGTTTCTGAGCGTCCGCTTTCAGAGCCGGGCGTGACGCAGCGCGTCCACTGCCCGGCGCCAGTTCCACAGCAGGCCGGCCGCCGCGATGCCCAGAAGGGGTGCTGCGGGCGGTAACCAGAGCGCGGCCCACGCCAGGAGCGCGGCGCAGGCAGCGAGGGCCGCGAGCGCGCTGCCGACGACCCATGCGGCTGCCGCGCGGGGCCGCCATGCACACAGCAGGAGCACCGCCCAGACCGGTACGGCCATCCACAGCACGCGCACGGCGCCTTCGGGAAAACCGATGGTGCTGCCCGCCCGCAGCGCGTGGATCGCGTTCGCATGCACCTCCACGCCGGCCATCGGCGCCACGAAGCGCCGGGCCGGCACGTTGAGGTCGTCGCCGAGCAGGGAGTCCGTCAGCGTGCCGACCAGGAGGATGCGACCGCGCAAATGCGCGGCCGGCACCTGGCCCCGCAGCACGTCGACGAAGGAGAACACCGGGTACGAGGCCGCCGTACCCGCAAAACGGAATCCGAAGCGGCCCTGCATGCGCCAGCCGTCGCCGCGCTCGCCGGCCTGGCCGCGGGTGGCCGGCAGATCCAGGCCGCTGCGCGCGGCCACCAGCATGCCGAGGTAGGGCACCTGCCGCCGGCCGTCGCCTTCGAAGCGGTTGATCTCGCGCACCGCTCCGTCGCTGTCCACCAGCAGGTTCACGTGGCCGACGCCCTTGGCCGCGCGCGCCAGCGTCGGCACCGGCTCGAGAAAGCGCGACTGCGGCCGGGAGGCCGTCGCGGCGTCGAAGCGCACGGGCAGGAACACCGGCACGCGCGCCATCGCTGCGGCCAGGCGGGCGTCGTCCTCTGCCCGCGGCGCAGCATGCGTCATGAACAGGTCGAACATCACCGCGCGCGGCGCCGCCGGCGCCAGGCGGTCGAGCAACTCGGCCTCCGTGCCCCGCGACCAGGGCCAGGGGCCCAGGGCGGCAATGCTCTTCGCATCGATGCCGATGATCGCGATGTCCGGGTCCACCGCCGGGCGCCGCAGGTGCAGCAGCCGGTCGTAGAGGAAGAGGTTGGCCTCCTGCAGGCCCGGGCGCTGCGCCAGCCAGCCCAGCAGGGCCGGCAGCAGCAGCGCGATCAGCACGCACTCGACGAGCAGGCGTGTGCTGCGGGCCGGTGGCGGCATCGGGCGCGGGGCCGGGGCGTCAGGCGGCGGCCAGTGCGGCCTCGATGTCGCGGGCGAGCGACTCGGGCTTGTCCAGCGGCGCATAGCGCTGCAGCACGCGGCCGTCGCGGCCGACCAGGAACTTGGTGAAGTTCCACTTGATGGCGGTGCTGCCCAGCAGGCCGGGCTTCTCCTTCACCAGCCACTGGTAGAGCGGGATCGCGCCGCTGCCGTTGACGTCGACCTTGGACATCATCGGGAAGCTCACACCGTAGTTCTTCGTGCAGAAGGCGCCGATCTCGTCGTCGCTGCCCGGGTCCTGGTTGGCGAACTGGTTGCTCGGGAAGCCGAGCACGGTGAAGCCACGGTCCTTGTACTGCTCGTAGAGCTTTTCCAGGCCGCCGAACTGCGGCGTGAAGCCGCAGTGGCTGGCCGTGTTCACGATCAGCAGCACCTGGCCCTTGAAGCGCGACAACGGCACCTGCGCGCCGTCGATCTGCCGGACCTCGAAATCGTAGATGTCGGTCATGCTCGCCTCCTGGAATGCGGTGCCGGATTGTGCGCCCGGCGCCGCATCGATTCCCACCGTTTCAGTGGTGTTTGTCGCTGCGCGCGATCTGCAGCAGGTGCTCGACCTCTTCCGGGTACTTGCGCAGGTTGTTGCGGTGCCAGGCGCGGATGATCCACATGAAGCCGGCGACCACGATGCCGAAGGCCGTGATGGCGCCGAAGGCCGACAGGCCCAGGCCGGTGCAGGCGCTGTAGAAGGCGCCCAGCAGCAGGATGCAGGCCTGCTCGTTGAAGTTCTGCACGGCGATGGAGCGGCCCGCGCCCATGAGGTTGTGCCCGCGGTGCTGCAGCAGCGCGTTCATCGGCACCACCAGGAAGCCGCCCAGGCCGCCCAGCAGGATCAGGAAGGGAATGGCGACCCACACGTTGTCGATGAAGTTCATCGCGATCACCAGGAGGCCCATGCCGATGCCCATCGGGATCACCTGCGTCGCCATGTCCAGCCGCATGCGCATCGAGGCGATCACCGCGCCGATGGCGGTGCCGATGGCGACCACGCCGGTCAGCGCCGACGCCTGCGCCGTGTTGTAGTTCAGCGCCAGCGAGGCCCAGGCCAGCACGATGTACTTGAGGTTGCCGCCCGCGCCCCAGAACAGCGTGGTGGTGGCCAGCGAGATCTGGCCCAGCTTGTCGCGCCACAGCCGCGAGTTGCACGACCAGAAGTCGGGCAGCAGCGCGACCAGGTTGCGCACGAAGCTGTGGTTCGGGTTGCTGCGCAGCGGCCGCATCTCGACGCCGGTGTGCGGGATGCGCGTGTTGAACCAGGCCGCCAGCATGTACACGCCGATCAGCACCGAGATGGCGGCGGCGGGCGGCGTGTCGACGCCGGTGTCGATGAAGGGGAAGTCGAAGGCCAGCAGCCGGCTGGACACCGTGTGACCCACCAGCTGTCCGCCCAGCACGATGCCCAGGATGATCGAGGCGATGGTGAGGCCCTCGATCCAGCCGTTGGCCTTGACCAGCTGCGAGGCCGGCAGCAGTTCGGTGAGGATGCCGTACTTGGCCGGCGAGTAGGCGGCGGCGCCCAGGCCCACGATCGCGTAGGCCATCAGCGGGTGGCCGCCGAAGAGCATCATCAGGCAGCCCACGACCTTGATCGCGTTGCTGATGAACATCACCTTGCCCTTGGGCAGGGCGTCGGCGAAGGCGCCCACCAGCGGTGCCAGCGCGACGTAGAAGATGGCGAAGATGGGCACCAGCGCCGCGCGCTGCCATTCCGGCGCTCCTGCGGTGCGCAGCAGTTCGACGGCAGCAACGAAAAGCGCTTGGTCGGCCAGCGACGAGAAGAACTGCGCCGACATGATGGTGTAGAAACCGCGCTTCATCGATAGGCTGGCTGGCCGGGCAGGCTGGGGGCTGGCGGTGGTAACAGTGGTTGCGCCCGTGAACGGGTCCGTGGTTATAGCATGGGGGTACGGTGCCAAAATGACCCGTGGCCCCATCCCGCCGGTGGGTGTTTTCCCCCTTTCGTCGCGGCCGCCCGCGCCTGTTTCCGTGCCCCGTCCGATCCTCGCCACCATCCATCCGCAGGCCCTGCGCCACAACCTCGAGCGGGTGCGCCGCTCGGCCCTCCAGTCGCGCGTCTGGGCGGTGGTCAAGGCCAACGCCTACGGCCATGGCATCGAGCGCGTCTTCGACGCCCTGCGCGGGGCCGACGGCTTCGCATTGATCGACCTGGCCGAGGCCGAGCGCGTGCGTGCGCTGGGCTGGCGCGGCCCGGTGCTGCTGCTCGAAGGCGTCTTCGAGCCGCGCGACCTGGAACTGTGCTCGCGCCTGAACATCTGGCATGCCGTGCACTGCGACGAGCAGATCGACTGGCTGGCGGCCCACAAGACCCAGGTGCCGCACCGCGTGTTCCTCAAGATGAACTCGGGCATGAACCGGCTGGGCTTCACGCCCGAGCGCCTGCGCACCGCCTGGACGCGCCTGTCGGCGCTGCCGCAGGTGGACGAGGTGTCGCTGATGATGCATTTCAGCGACGCCGACGGCCCCAAGGGCATCGAGGCAGCGATGCGCGACTTCGAGCGCGTCACGCAGGACCTGCCGGGCGAGCGCAGCCTGGCCAACAGCGCCGCCACCCTGCGCCATGCCGAGGCGACGCGCGCCGACTGGGTGCGTGCCGGCATCGTGCTGTACGGCAGCGCGCCCGATTTCCCCGAACACGACAGCGCGCACTGGCAGCTGCAGCCCACCATGACGCTGGCCACCCGCCTCATCGGCGTGCAGCAACTGCAGCCGGGCGACACCGTGGGCTACGGCTCGCGCTTCACGGCCGAGGCGCCGATGCGCATCGGCGTGGCCGCCGTCGGTTATGCCGACGGCTACCCGCGCCATGCGCCCAACGGCACGCCGGTGCTGGTGGACAGCGTGCGCACCCGCGTGGTCGGCCGCGTCAGCATGGACATGGTCACGGTCGACCTCACACCGGTGCCGGACGCGGGCTTCGGCAGCGAGGTCACGCTCTGGGGCCGGGCCCGCAACGGCGCGGTGCTGCCCATCGACGAGGTCGCGCAGCCGGCCGGCACCATCAGCTACGAGCTGATGTGCGCGGTGGCTCCGCGCGTGCCGGTGGTCGTCGAGGGCGCGCCCGGTGCGCCCGGGGGCGCGTGAAGGTCCTCTCCAACTGGCGTTCCGTGCGTCTGTGGGAGACGCAGCTCGAGCGCGACCTGCATCGCCGCTACAGCCTGCGCACGCACGGCCTCCTGATCGGCAGCGCGACGCTGCTGCTCATGTGGGCGATCTCGGCGGCGCAGATGTGGGTGGGCGTCGAGTCGCTGGCGCTGCGCTACCTGGTCACGCTGGGCGCGGGCTATGCGCTGTACCTGGGGGTGCTGCGCTGGTGGGCGCAGCGGCTCGTGGAAGACCGGGCCGACATCGGTCCCGACGCGGGCGACGTGGTCGAGGTGGCGGACCTGGCCCGCAACTTCGTGCCCTCGTACCAGGCGCCGCTGCGCGCCGGCGCGCGCATGGCGGGTGAAGGCAGTAGCAGCCCCTCGGGCAGCGGCATCGGCGACGCGGCGGGCGGGGTGCTCGACGCCCTGTCGGGTGCCGACGAGGGCGCGGTCGTTGTCGTGCCCGTGGTCGCCATCTTCCTGATCGGCGCGGCCGTCGTGACCGGCGCCGGCGCGCTCGCGCTGCTGTATTTCGGCTGGGACGCGCTGCTGGCCGTGGCCATCGAGGTCGCCTTCTCGTACGTGGCGGCGCGCGCCGCCGTGCGCGTCACGCGCGAGGGCTGGCTCACGGCCGCCGTGCGTCTGACCTGGAAGCCGCTGCTCGGCGCGCTGCTGTGCGCGGTGCTGCTGGGCTGGAGCATCGACCACTTCATCCCGCAGGCGAACTCGCTGCCCGATGCGGTGCGGGCCATCCTGAAGCGTTGAGCGAGGGCTAACGCTTTCGCAAGCCCAGCGCCATCACCGCCCCGACGACCAGCAGCGCGCCCAGCACCTGCACCGGCGCCACGGCCTGGTCGAGCAGCAGCCAGGCCAGCACCAGCGCGAAGACGGGCTCCACGTTCATGATCGCGGAGTTGCCCACCACGCCCAGCCGCGGCAGCACGGTGAACATGATGGTGAAGGCCGTGCCGTAGAGCAGGGTGAGCACGGCCAGCCCCCACCAGCCCGGCGCCGCCGTCGGGAAGTGGAAGCCGCCGCGCGCGGCGACCATGGCGAGCGCCACGACGCCGGCGATCGCCATCGTGGTGGCGGTGCGCACGCGGCCGTCGACGTCGCCCGCCTCGTGCTGCGTGACGACCAGTGCCAGGCCGAAGGTGGCGGCCGCCGCGAGCGCGAAACCCACGCCCGCGCCGATGCGCGCCCATTGGCCCGAGGCACCCAGCCCGGAGGCGGCGCCGAAGACGTCGAGCGCCAGCGCCAGCCCGACCAGGATCACCGGCATCGCATACAGCAGCGCGCGCTCGGGCCGCTGGCGGTACAGCAGCCGTGCCCACAGCGCGGTCCAGATCGGGTAGGTGTTGAAGGCCAGCAGTGCCAGCGCCACCGGCAGGCGCGCCACGGCCGAGTACAGGCACAGGCTCTGCACCCCGATCAGCCCGCCGATCACCAGGAGCATGCGACGGTGGTGCGCGGTGAAGCGCGGCCGCACGCCCGAGAGCAGCACGATGGCCGTGACCACCGCCGCCGTCACCACGCTGCGGATGACCACCGCGGTCGCCACGTCCGCCCCGTGGTTGAAGGCGAAGCGCGCCGACACGTGGTTGGCGCCCATCATCAGCGCGATGAGCAGCAGGGTCGCGAAGGCGCCGCCGGTCAGCGCGCGTGTGCCGGTGGCGCCCATTCAGCCCGTCCGGACGTCCCGCGGCGCACGGGGCCATTCCCCGGCCTGCGAGCGCAGCGAAGCCTTCAGGGCACCCGTGGAACGGGCTTTGCCCGGCCACTGGGTGCGCCCCCCTCGCGCAGCAGAGGGGGGAGCCGCGAAGCGGCTTGGGGGGTGCTTCATTCAATACAGCCCGAGCCCGCGCGCCTGCAGGCGCGCCAGGCCCAGCAGCGCATCGGTGAAGGGCGTCGGCAGGCCCACGCCCTGGCCCAGTTCGCGCACCGCGCCCACCAGCGCGTCGAGCTCCACCGGTCGGCCGGCTTCCACGTCCTGCAGCATCGAGGTCTTGAAGGCGCCGAGCTTCATCGTCACCGCATGGCGGTCCTCGGGGCTGTCGGCGATGGGCACGCCGATGCGCTCGCCGATGGCCTTGGCCTCCAGCATGACAGTGGAGATGAAGCCGCGCACCAGGTCGTCGCCCAGGATCCGGTCGGTGGTGGCCCCGGTCAGCGCGCTGATGGGGTTCACCGTCATGTTGCCCCAGAGCTTGTACCAAACGTCCTTCTGGATCTGCGGCGACACGGTGGCCTGGATGCCGCCCTGCACCAGCATGGCGGCCAGTTTCTGCACGCGCGGGGTCTCTTCGCCCGAGGGCTCGCCCAGGATCAGGCCGTTGCCGAAGTGGTGGCGCACCACGCCCGGTCCATCGAGCGAGCAGCTCGCATGCACCACGCCGCCGATGACGTGCCGCGCCGGGATGGCGGCGGCGATGCGCCCGTCGGGGTCGACGGCCGTCAGGCGCCGTCCTGCGAGCGGGCCGCCGAAGCCGCCTTCGAGGAACCACCAGGGCACGCCGTTCATGGCCGTGAGCACGAGGGTGTCGGGGCCGAGCAGCGGCCCGATGCGTTCGGCCACCGCGGCCAGCGCCGGCGCCTTCACCGCGACGACAACCAGGTCCTGCGGGCCGAGCGCGCCCGGGTCGTCCACCGCGTGTACCGGCACGTGCGTGCGGGTCTCGCCGCTTTCACCGGTGGGGGCCTTGCGCACGATGGCCAGGCCGTCCTGTTGCAGCGCCGCCAGCGTCGCACCGCGTGCCACCGCGTTCACGCGGGCGCCGGCCTGGGCCAGTCCGGCGGCGATCCAGCCGCCGATGGCGCCCGCGCCGTAGATGCAGATCTTCATAGGAAAAAATGGCTGCAGCGCCCGCGCAGCAAGCGCGAGCAGCTATCAAAAAGGTAGCAAAACAACGGAACGGCTCAGGCCAGGTACCCGGTGTCGATCCGGTCCACCTGGCGCACCAGCGCGTCGAACACGTCCTGGCCGGCGCCGTGGTTCGGGTTGAACTGCAGGGCATCGCGCGTGCAGCGCTCGGCGATCGCTTCGCTCACCGGGATGGGGCGCCCCATCGACAGCGTGGCCATCTGGATCTCGCAGGCGCGCTGCAGCGTCCAGAGGATGGCGAAGGTCTGCGGCAGCGTGTGGCCCCAGGCCAGCAGGCCGTGGTTGCGCAGGATCACCGCGTTGCGGTTGCCGATGCTCTTGAGCAGGCGCGGCCCTTCGTCGGCATGGATCGTGATGCCCTCGAAGTCGTGGTACGCCACCATGCCGTGCAACTGCGCGGTGTAGAAGTTGGTCTGCTGCAGCCCGCCCTCGAGACAGGCCACCGCCACACCCGCCGTGGTGTGGGTGTGCATCACGCAGTGCGCGCCCTCCAGCCCGTCGTGGATGGCGGCGTGCACCGTGAAGCCGGCCGGGTTGACCGGGTGCGTCGAGCCGTCGAGCACGCGGCCCGCGAGGTCGATCTTGACCAGGTTGCTGGCCGTGACCTCGCTGTAGTGCAGGCCGAAGGGATTGATCAGGAACTGCTTCTCGCCACCCGTCACGCTGTCGGGCAGCCGCACCGTGATGTGGTTGTAGATCATCTCCGTCCAGCCCAGCATCGCGAAGATGCGGTAGCAGGCCGCCAGCTGCACGCGGGCGGCGCGCTCGTCGGGGTGGATGGACGGATGGACCAGCGCCGCCGAAGCGGCGGTCGGGGTGGCGAGGGGGTTCATGGCGATGGGGTTCCTTCGTTGCATCTGCCGCTCGCCCTGAGCCTGTCGAAGGGCTTCGACAGGCTCAGCCCGAACGGGCGGGGGGTCATCCCTCCGCGGTGAAGCCGACCTGTTTCACGATCGGCGCCCACTTGGCGGTGTCTTTCTTGATCAGCTCGGCGAGCTCGCCCGGCGTGGACGACATGGCTTCCAGGCCGAAGGTGCCCAGGCCGTCGATCACGTCCTTCTGGGCCAGCGCGTTCTTCATCGAGGCATTGACGCGGGCGACCAGCTCCGGGCTCGCCTTGGCGGGCAGGAAGAAGGCGAACCATTCGCTGTGCGCCATGTCGATGCCCTGTTCCTTGAAGGTCGGCACGTCGGGCGCGAAGCGGTTGCGCTTCTCGCTCGACACACCCAGGATGCGCACTTTGCCGGTGGGCAGGTGCTGGGTGATGTCGCCGATCGGGCCCGAGACGGCCGAGATGTTGCCGCCCAGCAGGTCCAGCATGGCCGGCTGCGTGCCGCGGTACGCGGCGTGCTTGAGCTCGACACCGGCCTGCTTGCCCAGCAGCGCGCCGATGAAGTGCGGCGTGGAACCGGCGGCGGGCGATCCGAAATTCGCGCCCGCCGGGTTGGCCTTGGCCCAGGCCAGGAACTCGGGCACGGTCTTCACGCTGGCCGGCACGGCCGGGCCGACCGCGAAGCCGAAGTCGAAGATGCAGCCGATCGTGACCGGCGTCAGGTCGACCATCGGGTCGTACGGCAGCTTCTTGTAGATGTGCGGGTAGATCGTGAGGATCGAGGTCGGCGTCTGCAGGATCGCCGTGCCGTCGGCCGGCCGGCCCTTGACGTAGCCCACGGCGATCTGGCCGCCGGCGCCGGTGCGGTTCTCCACCACGACGGCCTTGGCGTAGTCGGGCTGCATCTTCTGCGCCACGCGGCGGCAGATGGTGTCCGAGGTGCCGCCGGCCGCGAAGCCGGTGACGATGGTGGCGGTCTCGATGCCGGCCTGGGCGAAGGCCTGCTGGCCGAGGCCGGCGAGCAGGGCGGAGGCGCCCGTGGTCTGCAGCAGTTGGCGGCGGTTGAAGTTCATGGCGGACGCTCCTCGGCGTGTGATGGATCAGGATTCGTCCCGCAGCCAGGTCACGGCGCCCGAGTGGGTCACCGCGCCCTGGTGGGCCGGACGGACGGAGAGCGCGTATTTTTCCAGCAGCCCACCGTGCGGCACCCCCGCGTTTACACCGCCTCTTTCGTTCAATCGCATCACTATTTCCTCGGCCGTGAGGTCGACCGAGATCGACCGCGCGCCGGCCGTGGCGTCGATCGACACCATGTCGCCGTCGCGCAGCGCCGCGATCGGGCCGCCGGCGGCCGCCTCCGGCCCGGCGTAGCCGATGCACAGGCCGCGGGTGGCGCCCGAAAAGCGCCCGTCGGTCAGCAGCGCCACCTTGTCGCCCATGCCCTGGCCGTAGAGCAGGGCGGTGATGCCCAGCATCTCGCGCATGCCGGGGCTGCCCTTGGGGCCCTCGTTGCGGATCACGATCACGTCGCCCGCCTCGTAGCGCATGGCCTGCACGGCCGCCTGCGCCTCTTCTTCCGATTCGAAGACCCGCGCCGGGCCGCGGTGCACCAGCGTCTTCAGGCCGGCCGTCTTGAGCAGCGCGCCCTCGGGGCACAGGTTGCCCTTGAGCACCGCCAGCCCGCCGTCGCGCGTGATCGGCTCGCCGACGTGGCGCACCACGCGGCCGTCCGGGTCGTTGGCGCCGGCCACTTCCTCGGCCAGCGTGCGGCCGGTGAAGGTGAGCGCGTCGCCGTGCAGGAAGCCCTGCGCCAGCAGCGTGCGCAGGATCACGCCCGCGCCGCCGATGTAGTACACGTCGCGCGCCAGGTACTTGCCGCCCGGGCGCAGGTCGGCGATGAGCGGCGTGCGCGCGAAGACTTCGGCCACGTCGTCGAGGTGGAACCTCACCCCTGCCTCGTGCGCGATGGCCGGCAGGTGCAGCGCGGCGTTGGTCGAGCCGCCGGTGGCCGACACCACGGCGCAGGCGTTCTCCAGCGCCTTGCGGGTGACGATGTCGCGCGGCAGCGGACCGCCGCCGTTCGCACTGGCGAACACGGCCTGCATGAGCTGCCTGGCGGCGCGGCGCATCAGTGGCGCGCGCTCGCTGAACACCGCCGGCACCATGCTCGAGCCGATCGGCGCCAGGCCCAGCGCCTCGCTCACCATGCCCATGGTGTTGGCCGTGAACTGGCCGGCGCAGGCGCCCGCGGTGGGCAGGCAGGCCTGGCTCATCGCCTCCAGGTCGCGCTCTGTGGCGGTGCCGGCCAGCACCTGGCCGATGGTCTCGTAGGTGTCGACCACGTTGAGGTCGCGCCCGTCGGGGCCCGGCATCTGCCCCGGCAGCGCCGAGCCGCCGTGCACGAACACCGAAGGCACGTTGCAGCGCACCATGCCCATCATCAGGCCCGGCAGGTTCTTGTCGCAGGCGCCGATGGCGAAGATGCCGTCCCACTGGTGGCCGCGCACCGAGGCCTCGACGCTGTCGGCGATCAGTTCGCGCGAGATCAGCGAGAAGCGCATGCCCGAATGCGCCATCGTGAGGCCGTCGCTCACCGAGACCACCGGGCACTCGTGCGGCGTGCCGCCGCCGGCGTAGATGCCGGTCTTGGCGTGCTGCGCCTGGTCGCGCAGATTGAGGTTGCACGGGCTCATCTCGCCGCCGGTGTGGAACACGCCGATGTGCGGGCGCGCGATGTCCTCGTCGTCCTGGCCCAGCGCGTGCAGGAAGCTGCGCGTGGTCGCGCGGATGGTGCCGCGCCGGATGATCTCGGAGCGGAAGCCCGGGGTGGCGGGGCGGTCGTCGTGGGTGCTGTCGGTCATCGGGGGGCAGGGTTCAGTAGCCGTTCGGTCCGGCGGCGGGTGCGGCCTTGTACTTGGCCAGGAGCTGCCTGGCCGCGGCCGTCAGCAGGATGGTGTCGACGCCCACGGCGACGAAGAGCGCGCCGGCCGCGAGCCACTTGCGCGCCTGCTCCTCGGTGGTCGACAGGATGCCCGGCGCCTTGCCGGCCTTCAGGATGCGGGCGATGCCGTCGGCGATGGCGGCCTGCACTTCCGGATGGCCGGGGTTGCCCACATGGCCCATCGAGGCCGACAGGTCGGCCGGGCCGATGAACACGCCATCCACGCCCGGTGTGGCGGCGATGGCGTCGAGGTTCTTCATCGCTTCCACCGTTTCGGCCTGCACCAGCAGGCAGCTCTGGGCATTGGCCTCGTGCAGGTACTGCGGGTAGGCCTGCCAGCGCGAGGCGCGCGCCAGCGCACTGCCCATGCCGCGGATGCCCTCGGGCGGGTAGCGCATGGCCTGCACCAGTTGCGCGGCCTGCGCCGCGGTGTCGACCATCGGCACGAGGACGGTCTGTGCGCCGATGTCGAGCACCTGCTTGATGAGCGCGGTCTCGCCGACCGGCACGCGCACGACGGGATGCGGGCGCGTGGCCTCGGGCGGCAGCGCGGATGCCGCGCTGGCGATGCCCTGCAGCTGCGCGAGCACCGAGCGCACGTCGTTGGGCGCATGCTCGCCGTCGACCAGCAGCCAGTCGTAGCCGGTGCCCGCCAGCATCTCGGCCGCATAGCCGTCGGCCAGGCCGACCCACAGACCGATCTGCGATTGCTTGTCGGCGAGGGCTTGCTTGAAGGTGTTGGTGGGGGTCTTCATGCGGATCTCTTGTTTCAGACAAACTTGAACTCGAAGCGCCCGAGGCGGCCGTAGTCGGCATCGAACACATCCCCGCGCTTCGCGGCCACCGGTCGCGTGAAGGAGCCGGCCAGCACCACCTGCCCGGGCAGCAGGGCCTCGCCCCAGGGTGCGAGCTTGCGTGCCAGCCAGGCCACGCCGACAGCCGGGTGCCCCTGCACGCCGGCGGCCAGCCCGGTCTCCTCGACGGCACCGTTCTGCCGCAGGATGGCGCCGCACCATGGCAGATCAACGTCGCCCGGCCGCGCACGCTCGCCGCCCAGCACGATGCCGGCGTTGGCGGCGTTGTCGGAGATGGTGTCGAAGACCTTGCGCATGATCTTGGTGTGGCGGTCGAACTGCTCGATGCGCGAATCGATGATCTCGATGGCCGGTTGCACGTACTCGGTGGCGGCGAGCACGTCGTCCAGGGTGACCGCTTCGCCCTCGAGGCGCGACTTCAGGATGAAGGCCAGCTCCACTTCCACGCGCGGTGCGATGAAGCGCTCCGTCGGGATGTCGCCGGGCGAGAAGAACATGTCGTCCAGCAGCGTGCCGTAGTCGGGTTCGTCGATCTGGCTGGCGATCTGCATGGCGCGCGAGGTGAGGCCGATCTTGTGGCCCTTCACCGTGCGGCCTTCGGCGAGCTTGGTCTTCACCCAGGCGCGCGAGATGGCGTAGCCGTCTTCCACGGTCATGCCGGGGAAGCGCTTGGAGAAATGCTCGACCTGCACGCGCGACCGTTCGCTGGCGTGGAGTTCGGCCGCGAGCTGTTCGATGACGTCGGACGGGAGCATCGGGGTCAGGCCTTGTTGAAGAGGGGGTGCAGGTTACTGTGCTTGCCGTCGTAGACCTGTCCCGGGCTTTCGTCGATCTGCAGGGTACAGCCCATGAGCTGTTGGCCGAATATCGGGTCGAAATGAGCCTTCACGCCCGCCAGCAGGGCGTCTCCAGCTCTCTTTTTGATAGCGTCTGAGCGGCCTGTGCCCATGCGCAGGTTGAGGTACACGAAGGCGTAGTCGTCCTGTCCGTCGGCCACCGCGTAGTGCGCCGCGGGAAAGGCCAGCACGCGCGTGCCCCCGGTCGGGAACACCTGCCGGCCGTCCTCGTCGCGCTGCTCGAGCATGGTGTCGGCCAGGCGACGGCACAGCGCCGTCATGTCGGTGCGGGCGTCGAGGTTGGGGGTGTAGAGGATGACGAGGTGGGGCATGGGGCTCTACGTGTCTTCAGGGGCGCGCGCCGCGGATGGGGGCCTGGGGCGCGGGCTCATGGTGGGGCGGTCGGCTGCGCCGACTTCCTTGCGGTGCTCGCGAAGCCGGGCCGCGGCAGAACTCGCTGCGTTCACTTCGTTCACTCCGCTCGGACAGCTGCCGCGAGTCAGATCACGAAGCGTGCCCTGTCCTTCGGCAGGGCACGCGCCCGGCTTCGCTGCGCTCCTCAGCGCCCCACAAATCGCCCGCGCCCCAGGCCCCCATCCACGACGCGTGGACAAGGTGATGGTGCTTTCCGCGCGAGCGCGGGCCGGCAGTCGTTCAAACCCAGCGCAGGACCGGGCCCCGGCAAGGGGGCGGTGGCGCGCCTGTCGAGCGCCGAGAAGCGCAGGGTGGCCGGGCTGCATGCCTGCCGAAGGACAGGCATGCTTCGTCATCTGACTCGGCGCAGCTGTTTGAGCGGAGTGAACGAAGTGAACGCAGCGAGTTCTGCGCCGGCCCGGCCGCCCGAGCATCGCAGGGCAGTCGGCGCAGCCGACCGCTCCACCGAAGCGCCACCGCCCCCTTGCCGGGGCCCGGTCCGGACCACAAAAAACCAAGCGCTTCACAACCGCGACACCGCCTGAAACCCTTCAGCACTCGAAGCCTGCGCCTTCGGCACCGCCCGCCCATCCTGCGGCGTCACCGGCAGCACCACATTGATCTGCCCCGTCCCCGACGAGCCGAAGTACGGCGTCACCACCTCGGCCCGCCCGTCGTAGGCCGACCAGCCCAGCGCCCCGAGCAGCATGGCCGTGTCGTGCATGAAGCCCTCGCCGTGGCCCTTCACGGCGTACTCCGGCAGCATGGCGCAGAAGTCGACCCACTCGCCGTCTTCCCACATCTTCACCACGTCGTGGTCCATGCGCTCGAGCAGCGGGCTCCAGATGCGGTCGGCGAACTGCGGCGCCAGGCCGTTCTGCGCGAAGCGGTGCGACATCGAGCCGCTGGCGAAGAAGGCCACCGTGCCGTCGTAATGATCTTCCACCGCGCGGCGCATCGCCCAGCCCAGGCGTGCGCTGTCGTTGAGGTAGTGGCTGGTGCACAGGGCCGACACGCAGATCGCCTTGAAGTGCAAGTCCTCGTTCATGTAGCGCATCGGCACCAGCGTGCCGTACTCCGGCCCCAGCGTCGTTGCGTCGTGCGCCAGCGTCTCCACCCCCCATTCGTTGCACGCCTGCGCCAGCAGCTTGCCCAGCCGCGGGTTGCCCGGGATCTCGTAGGGCATGTTGCTGATGAAGTGCGGCAACTCGTTGCTGGAGTACACGCCCTTGAAATGCGGCGCGCAGTTCAGGTGGTAGCTCGCGTTGACCAGCCAGTGCGTGTCGAACACCACGATGGTGTCCACGCCCAGCGCGCGGCAGCGGCGGCCGATCTCCTTCAGCCCGTCGATGGCGGCCTTGCGGCTGCCCTTGCGCGGGCCGTCGAGTTCGCTCAGGTAGAGCGAGGGCACGTGGGTGATCTTGGCGGCGAGTGCGAGCCTACCCATGGCGAGCACCTCTTCGGTTTGCGAGCTTGCCCATCGGTCAGCCCTCCAGCGTGATGTTGCCCTTGCGGATCACCTCGGCGTACTTGGCGATCTCGCTGCGGATGAAGGCGGCGAATTGCTCCGGCGTGCCCGAGAGCGAGGCAATGCCGCCCTTCTCGAACGCCGCCGTCACCGCGGGCGCGGCCAGCGCGCGGTTCACGGCCGCGTTCATGGCCTGCACCACCGCGTCGGGCGTGGCCGCGGGCGCGAGCAGGCCGTTCCAGGAATTCGATTCCACCGCCACGCCCTGTTCGGCCAGCGTGGGAATGTCCGGCGCGTAGACCGAGCGCTGCTTCGTCGCCATGCCCAGCGCCACCAGCTTGCCAGACTGCACATGCCCGCGGAACTCGGGCCAGTTGCCGAACATCACGCTCACCTGCCCACCCAGCAGATCGGTCAGGGCCGGGCCCTGCCCCTTGTAGGGCACGTGGATGAGTTCGATGCCCATCTGCTGCGCCAGCAGCGCGCCCGACAGGTGCGCCGAGGTGCCGCTGCCGAAGGAGGCGTAGCTGATCGAGCCGGGCTTCGCCTTCGCGGCCGCACGCAGGTCGGCGATCGTCTTCAGGCCGCTGCCGGGGTGGGTGGCGAGCACGTGCTCCGACATGCCCATCAGCGCCACCGGGCGCAGGTCTTTCAGCGTGTCGTAGGGCAGCTTCTTCACCAGCGTGGCGTTGGCGCAGAAGCTGTTGGCCACCGTCACGAAGTTGCTGCCGTCGGGCGCCGACTTGGCGACGTAGTCGACGCCGATCACCGTGCCGGCGCCGGGCTTGTTGTCGACGATCACCGGCTGGCCCAGCGACTTGCCCAGCTCGGTGCCGACCAGCCGCGTCACGTAGTCGGTGGTGCCGCCGGGCGGGAAGGGCACGACCAGATGCACGGGCTTGTTGGGCCAAGCGCTCTGCGCATGCGCGAGCAGCGGCCAGGCGCCGACCGCAGCGCTAGCCTGCAGCAATGCGCGGCGGGAAAGGGATGGCGGCATCGGCTGGTCTCCGTCGTTGTTCTTCTGCGTCCGGGCCGGGTCGTCAGACACCCCAATGGGGAATATGGTGCGAGCCCAGCGACACCGCCACATTCTTCGGCTCGCAGAACACCTCATAGCTCCAGGTGCCCCCTTCGCGCCCCGTGCCGCTGGCCTTGGTGCCGCCGAAGGGCTGGCGCAGATCCCGCACGTTCTGGCTGTTGACGAAGCACATGCCCGCCTCGATGGCAGCGGCCACGCGGTGCGCGCGGCCGATGTTCTCGGTCCACACGTAGCTCGACAGGCCGTATTGGATGTCGTTGGCCAACTCGATCGCGTGCGCCTCGTCCCGGAACGGGATCAGGCAGGCCACGGGGCCGAAGATCTCGTCCTGCGCGATCTTCATGCGGTTGTCGACGTCGGCGAACACCGTTGGCGCCACGTAGTTGCCCTTCTTCACCCGCTCGGGCAGGCCGGCCGGCGTGTCCAGGCCGCCGCACAGCAGCGTGGCGCCCTCCTTCGGGCCCAGCTCGATGTAGCTGCGCACCTTGGCGAGGTGGCCCTGCGAGATCATCGGGCCGACGATGGTCTTCTCGTCGAGCGGGTCACCGACGACGATCCTCTTCGCGCGTTCGACGAACTTCGCCACGAAGTCGGCGTAGATCGACTGCTGCACCAGGATGCGGCTGCCCGCCGTGCAACGCTCGCCGTTGTTGCTGAAGATCATGAACACCGCGGCATCGAGCGCACGCGCCAGGTCGGCATCGTCGAAGACCACGAAGGGCGACTTGCCGCCCAGCTCCATGCTGAACTTTTTCAGGCCCGCGCTCTTCACGATGCGGTTGCCCGTGGCCGTGGAGCCGGTGAAGCTGATGGCGCGCACGTCCGGGTGCGCCACCAGCGGCTCACCGGCCTCCTTGCCGTAGCCGTGCACCAGGTTCAGCACGCCGGCGGGAATGCCCGCCTCCAGTGCCAGCTCGCCCAAGCGCGCGGCAGTCATGGGCGACAGCTCGCTCATCTTCAGCACGGCCGTGTTGCCGAAGGCCAGGCAGGGTGCGACCTTCCACGTCGCCGTCATGAAGGGCACGTTCCACGGGCTGATGAGCGCGCACACGCCCACGGGATGGAACAGCGTGTAGTTCAGGTGCGTCGGCGTCGGGTAGGTGTGGCCATCCACCCGCGTGCACATCTCGGCGAAGTAGTAGAAATTGTCGGCCGCGCGCGGCACCAGCTGCTTGCCGGTCTGCGCGATGACCTGCCCGCAATCGTTGGTCTCGGTCTGCGCGATCTCGGGCACGTGCTTCGCGATCAGGTCGCCCAGCTTGCGGATCAGCTTGGCGCGCTCGGGCGCGGGCGTGTTGGCCCACTTGGGGAAGGCCTCCTTGGCGGCGGCCACGGCGGCATTCACCTCGGCCTCGCCGCCCTGGGCCACTTCGGCCAGCACCTCCTGCGTGGCGGGGTTGACGGTCTGGAAGTAGTCGCTGCCGGCGACAGCCTTGCCGGCGATGAGGTGGTCGATACGCATCAGGATTCCTTGATGGTGTTGGACAGGGCGCCGATGCGCTCGATCTCGGTGACGACGACGTCGCCGTGCTTGCAGTCCACCACGCCGTCGGGCGTGCCGGTCAGGATCAGGTCGCCGGGCTGCAATGTCATGAAGGCGCTGAAGTACTCGATGAGGAAGGGCGCATCGAAGATCATGTCCTTCGTGCTGCCGCGCTGCGTGACCGTGCCGTTGACGGTGGTCGACAGCGCCAGGTTCATCGGGTCGGGCACGTCCGCCGCGTCCACCCGCCAGGGCCCGATGGGCGTGCAGGTGTCGCGGTTCTTCACGCGCAGGTTGGGGCGGTACCAGTTCTCGAGGTAGTCGCGGATCGCGTAGTCGTTGGCCACGGTGTAGCCGCCGATGAAGTCGTAGGCATCGTCGCGCCGCACATGGCGTGCGGTGCGGCCGACGACGATCGCGAGCTCGCATTCGTAGTGCATGAACTGCACGCCGGCCGGCCGGCGCGTGAGCTGCCGGTGGCCGATGAGCGTGGCTTCGCCCTTGACGAAGACCAGCGGCTCCTCGGGCGCCTTGAACTCGAGTTCCTTGGCGTGGTCGGCGTAGTTCAGGCCCAGCGCGAGGATGGTGCGCGGGCGCGGCGTGGGCGCCAGCGGCGGCAGCCAGGTCACGGCGTCGAAGGCAGCGGTGCGGCCGTCGGCGAGCAGCAGCTGGCCATCGCGCTCGGTGGCTTCGTGCACTTCGCCGTTGAGCATCACACGTGCGTGCTTCATGCGGCCTCCTTCACCAGCGTGTTCACCAGCGGCTCGAACCCTGGCGCGCTGATCTCGATGCGCTCGCCCACCTTGGCCAGCGGCCGCCCTGCGTTGCAGCCGAGCATGAGCACATCGCCCGCATGCAGCGTCATGAACTCGTTCACGTCCGCCAGCAGGCGCACGGCGGGACGGACGAGCTGCGAGAAGTCGGCCGTGTGGCGCAGCTCGCCGTCGATGCGCACCTCCAGCGTGAACCTGTCCGGGTCGCCGTCCGTGCGCAGCGCACCGCCGATGCCCAGGAAGCCGTCGAGGCACTTGAACTTGACGGGAGGGCGGAAGAAGCTCGTGTGCGGCACCGAGAAGTCGTTCATCAGCACGTAACCGGCCACCGTGCCGCGCTCGCCCATCACCAGGCCGACGGTGGCGCCGACCTCCACCTCGGGCACGCGCGCCGGCACGGGCACGGCGCCGCCGTTGGGCGTCCAGGTGTTGGCCGTCTTCACGTACAGCACGGGCGCCTTCGGCGAGGCCTTGTAGGGCGGCTGGTCCATCTGCGGTGCCAGCGCCTCGACCTCCGCGCGGAAGTTCAGCAGCACGCCGTACACCGTGCCCGTGGGCAGGTAGCTCATCGGTCTTCCTCTTCGGTCTGCGCCACCGGGGCCGGCGCCGGTTGTTCCAGCGCGATCAGGTCGTCCAGCAGCGCATAGAGCTGCATCAGCTTCGTCTTGCCCAGCGACTGCTCCAGCCACTGGTAGTGCGCCTCGATGCTGGTCGACAGCCGCTTGACCAGGCGCTTGCCTTTGGGCGTGGCCTCGATCACGGTACGCCGCTGGTCCTCGGGGTCGCGGTAGCGCGTGATGAGCTCGTCGCGCTCCATGCGCGCCAGCACGCCCGTCAGGCTGGGCCCGAGGATGAAGGCCTCGCGCGCCACGCGCCCGGTTTCCACGGCGCCGTGCTCGCCCAGCACGCGCAGCACGCGCCATTGCTGGTCCGACAGCGCATGCTCGCGCAGGCTGGGCCGCGTGTGCGCCATCACGGCTTCGCGCGCCTGCAGGAGCAGGCGCGGCAGGTTGCGGTGCGCGAAGGTGGTGGCCACGGTCCGGTGTGTCTCGTTCGAGTTATTTAACATGTTAAATGAATGGGGCGGCCGACGCGCCCCCGGGTTTACCCGTGCTCCCTACACTCGCCCGATGGCCAAGGAAAAGTCCGTCTACGTCTGCACCGAATGCGGGGGCACCAGCCCCAAGTGGCTGGGCAAGTGCCCCAGCTGCGGGGCCTGGAACACGCTGATCGAGCAGGCCTCGTCGCCCGCGGCGGGCGGCGGCGGGCAGAACCGCTTCGGCACGCAGTTCGCCGCGCTGGCCGGGGCCTCCGAGCTGGCGGTGTTGTCGGAGATCGAGGCCAGCGACGTCGCGCGCACGCCCACCGGCCTGGACGAACTGGACCGCGTGCTGGGCGGCGGCATCGTGGCCGGCGGCGTGACGCTGATCGGCGGCGACCCCGGCATCGGCAAGTCGACCCTGCTGCTGCAGGCGGCCGACGCGCTGCAGAACGCCGGCCAGCTGGCGCTCTACGTCACCGGCGAGGAGAGCGGCGCGCAGGTCGCGATGCGCGCGCGCCGGCTGGGGCTGGAGCGATCGCAGGTGCAGGTGATGGCCGAGATCCAGCTCGAGAAGATCCTCGCCACGCTCGATGCGAACCGGCCCGCCATCGCCGTCATCGACTCGATCCAGACCGTGTACTCGGACCAGCTCACGTCGGCACCCGGCTCGGTGGCGCAGGTGCGCGAATGCGCGGCGCACCTCACGCGCTTCGCCAAGGCCAGCGGCACGGCGGTGGTGCTGGTGGGCCATGTGACCAAGGAAGGCGCGCTGGCCGGCCCGCGCGTGCTGGAGCACATGGTCGACACGGTGCTGTACTTCGAGGGCGACACGCACTCGAGCTTCCGCCTCGTGCGCGCCATCAAGAACCGCTTCGGCGCCGTCAACGAGATCGGCGTCTTCGCCATGACCGAGCGCGGCCTGCGCGGCGTGGCCAACCCGAGCGCCATCTTTTTGTCGCAGCACAGCGAGCCGGTGCCCGGCAGCGTGGTGCTGGTCACGCTGGAAGGCACGCGGCCGATGCTGGTGGAGATCCAGGCCCTGGTCGACGACGGCGGCCCGAGCCCGCGCCGCCTGTCGGTCGGGCTGGAGCGCGACCGCCTGGCGATGCTGCTGGCCGTGCTGCATCGCCACGCGGGCGTGGCCTGCATGGACCAGGACGTGTTCGTCAACGCGGTGGGCGGCGTGCGCATCACCGAGCCGGCGGCCGACCTGGCCGTGATGCTGGCCATCGCCTCCAGCCTGCGCGGCAAGCCCCTGCCCAAGGGCTTCATCGCTTTTGGCGAAGTCGGCCTCGCCGGCGAGGTGCGGCCGGCGCCGCGCGGCCAGGAGCGGCTCAAGGAAGCCGCCAAGCTCGGCTTCTCGGTCGCCATCGTGCCCAAGGCCAACGCGCCGAAGAAGGGCGCGATCGAGGGGCTGACGATCCATGCCGTCGAGCGCATCGAGCAGGCGCTCGACGCGGTGCGCGGGCTGGAGTGAGGGCTGCTGCTGAAATCGGACAGCCGAACGCAGAGGGCGCAGAGGATTCGCAGAGGGCGCAGAAGGAAGACAGAAAAATTTCCGATTGAATGTGCCCCCAAGCTGGCGGCCGCTCTCCCTTGCGGAGCCGGGACCCGGCGCCCAGCGATCTCAGTCATTCAGGTCATCACCTACCGCAGTCGTTGAGATCGCTCGGGCCGCGCGTGACGCACGAAAACCCCTTTCGGCTGTTCTTCTGCGACCTCTGCGAGCCCTCTGCGCCCTCTGCGTTCGGCTGCCCGCTCCCGTATCGGCTGCCGCCACAGCGACAATCACCCCCCATGACCCTTCAGAAGATCCTCGCGCCGCTGGTCGGCATCGGGCTGCTCATCGCGGCCTGGCGCTCCTACGGCTGGCTGGGCGTGGCCTTCGTGGCCACCGGCATCGTCATGTTCCTGCTGCTGCACTTCAACCGCACGATGACGGTGCTCAAGCGCGCGGCCGACCGGCCGATGGGCTACGTGGGCAGCGCGGTGATGCTCAACGCCAAGCTCAAGCCGAAGATGACGCTGCTGCACGTGGTGGCCATGACCCGTTCGCTCGGCCTGCAGCGCACGCCCAAGGACGAGCAGCCCGAGGTCTACCGCTGGACCGACGGCGGCGGTTCGTACGTCGACGCCACCTTCGCCAGCGGCAAGCTGGTGCAGTGGGAACTCACGCGGCCGCCGCAGGACGCGAACGAAGCGCCGGCCACCTCGATGGGCGAACTGCCGCCGGCCTGAGCGCCTTCGCTCAGAACGGCGCGTCTTCGGTCGCCGTCTCGGGGGCGGCCTGGGCCTCGCCCCGCGGAGCGGCCGGCGCCGCGCCGAAGGCCATCTCGCCGCCCAGCGCCTCGACCAGCGCCGGCAGCAGCTGGCCCAGTTCGCCGGTGACGATGGCGGCGTCGGTGTCGAAGTTCTCGTCGCTGCCCTTTCCGCCCTTCGACTCGCCGCCCTCGAACACACCCTCGAGGAAGGCCACCTTGCGCAGCTGACCGCCCTCGGTGAGCTCGAAGGACACGCGGTCCTCCCAGGTCATGGCCAGGCGCGTGGGCCGCTTGCCGGCGGCGATGTGCTCGCGCACCTCGTCGATGTCCAGAGGGTGCTTGGCGTAGCGCACCACGGCCTTGGAGTCGTCGCTGGCCTTGAGCTCGCAGTCGCGGTCGATGGTGAAGCCGGCGGGCGGCTCCTGCGTGGTCAGCCAGCCGGCCATGGCGCTGGCCGGCTCCACCTGCGTGTTCACCGCACCGACGGCAAAGCCGGGGATCGCCTGCACCAGCGCGGTGACCACCGAATCGGCGCGCGCCATATTCGAGGTGTCGAGCGTGAGGCGGCGCTTCTCGGGGTCGATCCACACGGCGGTGCGCGCATGCCGCGTGAAGGCCAGCGGCAGCAGCTCGTGCGTGATGTCCTCCTTGAGCTGCTTCTTCTCCTTCTTGCCGGGCGCGCGGCCGGTGGTGGCCTCGATCTGCGCGGCGCGCTCGTCCACCTTGCGGCGGATGACCGAGGCGGGCAGGGCCTTGCTCTCCATCATGTACTCGAGCAGCCACTGGCCGCCCACGGATTCGAGGAGCAGGCCGTGTTCCTGGCCGCGGGGCGGGACCCAGCCGGCGGACGATTCCTGCGAGGGGCCGCAGGGCACGAAGGCGGCGGCGTTGAGCTGTTCTTGTGCGGCGTCGAAGGCGGGCGTCCAGCTCGGTTCGATGCGGAAACTGATGACGTTCTTGAAACGGGGCACGGGAAGGGGGTCTCGGTGTCGGTGAAAAGCGGGCGATTGTCCGTCGGTCCGGCCCGCCGGCCGCGCTGGCCGGCCTGTAAGTCCGAGTAAAGGTGCCGGAAGTCGGGCGCCGTAAAATCGCCGGCTCCCCCGCAGACCCCTCAAGGACAACACATGAGCGCGATTCCCTCGCTGGCCGACCGTGACGGCAAGATCTGGATGGACGGTGAACTCGTGGACTGGCGCGACGCCAAGATCCACGTGCTGACCCACACGCTGCACTACGGCTGCGGCGCCTTCGAGGGCGTGCGCGCGTACAAGACCGTGAACGGCACGGCCATCTTCCGCCTGGAAGAGCACACCGAGCGCCTCTTCAACAGCGCCAAGATCCTGCGCATGAAGATCCCCTTCAGCAAGGAGCAGCTCAACGAGGCCCAGAAGCAGGTCGTGCGCGAGAACAACCTCGAAAGCTGCTACCTGCGTCCCCTGGTGTGGATCGGGTCCGAGAAGCTGGGCGTCTCGCCCCGGGGCAACACCATCCACGCCATGGTCGCGGCCTGGGCCTGGGGCGCCTACCTGGGCGACGAAGGCCTCAAGCGCGGCATCCGCGTCAAGACCAGCAGCTACACCCGCCACCACGTCAACATCACCATGACGCAGGCCAAGGCGGTGAGCAACTACAGCAACTCGATCCTTGCCAACATGGAAGCGCTGGACGACGGCTACGACGAGGCCCTGCTGCTCGACTCGGCCGGCTTCGTGTCCGAAGGCGCGGGCGAGAACATCTTCGTCGTCAAGAACGGCGTGATCTACACGCCCGACCTGTCGGCCGGCGCCCTGAACGGCATCACGCGCAACACCATCCTCCACATCGCCAAGGACCTCGGCATCGAGGTCGTGCAGAAGCGCATCACGCGCGACGAGGTCTACATCGCCGACGAGGCCTTCTTCACCGGCACCGCCGCCGAAGTCACGCCCATCCGCGAGCTCGACCGGATCGAGATCGGCATCGGCTCGCGCGGCCCCGTCACCGAGAAGGTGCAGTCGGCCTTCTTCGACATCGTGAACGGCAAGAACCCCAAGTACGCCCACTGGCTCACCAAGGTCTGAACACCATGTCCACCCACAACAGCACGCTCGTCGACCAGGTCCAGTCCGCCGATCGCCGCTCGCTGGTCGAGCTGGCCGCCAAGGACCTGAACCACCAGGGCGGCATCTTCTGCCCCAGCCCCAAGGCCGACATGAAGCTCTGGAACAGCCACCCCAAGGTCTACCTGGACGTGGGCCGCACCGGCGAGGCCAAGTGCCCGTACTGCGGCACCGTGTACCGGCTCAAGGCCGGGGAACATTTCGGCGCGGGGCACTGACCGGCCCACGTCCTTCGCGCGCCCACACGCCCGGCGGCTGCGCTCCAGGTTCGCGAGAACCGGGAGGCAGCCGTTTCGCTTTGGCGCGCACGCGCTGCGCGGGCTTGCTCGGGGCGAGCAGAAATGCCTGCCCCCGCCTGTCGCATGCGCGTCCGCAGGCAGTCGGGTTAACGCGGTGCAGCGTCGCCCGGCGCAAAGCAAGAATGGCTGCCGTGGAACAGCTCGCCGTCGACACCCGCCGCATTCCGGAGCGTGAGCGCATCGACGCCTGGCAGCAGATCCTGTCCGACATCGGCGGGCCGATCCAGGTCGATCCGATCCCCGGCGAGACCTTCATGGGCGAGCTGAAGCTGGTGCGCCGCGGGCCCATCGCCTTCTACGACATGTGCTACAGCGGCATGCGCCTGTGGCGCCGGCCGGTGGACGTGGCGCGCATGGACAAGGAAATGTTCGCCCTCTCGCTCACGCAGCCCTCGTGCAGCCTGCGTGTGGAACGCGGCGGCCAGGCGCTGGAGCTGCAGGGCGGCCGGTCCTACCTGTTCGACCACGCCGCCCCCTACCGCACCGAACCGCCGAGCGCCTACAAGACGCGCAGCATCGCTTTCCCGAGCAGCCTGCTGCGCCGGCGCGTGCGCGGGCTGCGGCCTTTCTATGCGTTGGGCGACTGCGTGCAGAGCAGCGGCGGGCTGGCGCTGATCAACGTCTTCGCGCAGCACCTCGCGCAGGGCGCGGCCACCTGGTCCGACGAGGAGGTCGACTCGCTCTCGGGCCAGCTCCTGGACCTGCTGGCGCTGTTCCTCGGCACCGGCGATGGCGCGGTCGCCGGGGCCGAGTCCTCGCTGCGCGCGGGCCACCGGCAGCGCGCGCTCGAGCACATCCGCCGGCACGCGCACGACCCCGAGTTGACGCCCGCGCGGGTGGCGCAGGCCTGCGGCATTTCGCTGGGGTACCTCAACGAGGTGTTCCGCGGCCAGGCCGCGGGCGTGGAAGACAGCATCTTCGACGAGCGCCTCGAAGCCGCGCGCCGCCTGCTCAGCGACGCACGCCGCCGGCGCGTGCCCATCCAGACGCTGGCCTACGAAGCCGGCTTCAACGACGCCTCGCATTTCTCGCGTCGCTTCAAGCGCCGCTTCGGCCTCACGCCGGGCGAGCTGCGCGCCCAGGAAGCCTCGCGCGCGAAGCCCCCGCACTGAAGCACGCCGCGCGGCTCAGCCGCCGCCCGCCGCAGCCGCGGCCACCTCCGCCTGCAGCTCCTTCTTCGACAGCTTGCCCACCGGCGTCCTGGGCAGCGCGTCGCGCAGTTCCAGGGCCGTCGGCATCTCGTGCCTGCCGAGGCGATCGTGCAGGAAGGCCCGCAGCGCCTCCAACGACAGCGGCGCCGCGCCGGCCTTGAGCTTGACGAAGGCCTTGGGCGTCTGGCCGCGATACGCGTCGGGCAGCCCGATCACGATGACCTCGTCCACCGCGGGATGCTGGTAGATCGCCTCCTCGATGTGGCGCGGGTACACGTTGAAGCCGCCGCAGATCATCATGTCCTTGGTGCGGTCGACCAGGTAGACCAGCCCCTGCGCCGTCATGTAGCCGACGTCCCCGGTGCGCAGGTAGCCGTCGCCGTGGAAGCTCTGCGCCGTCGCCTCCGGGCGCTGCCAGTAGCCTGCCATCACGTTGGGGCCGCGGATGCACAGCTCGCCCTTCTCGCCCAGCGGTACTTCGCGGCCGGTCTGCGTGTCGAGAAAGAGCAGCTCGACGCCGGCCACCGGCACGCCCGCCGAGCCGGTGACATGCTCGCCCGCACCGGTCGACAGCGTGCCCACCCCGCAGGTCTCCGTCATGCCCCAGCCTTCCAGCAGGCGGCATCGCGCCTTGTCGACGAAGCGGCGGTGGCTTTCCAGCGACAGCGGCGCGCCGCCCGAGTTGCACAGCGTCAGCGAGCGCAGCTGCACCTGCGTCACGGCCTCGTGCGTGGCCAGTGCGACGAAGAGCGTCGGCACGCCGAAGAACACGGTGATGCGTTCGCGCTCGATCGTGTCCGCGGCCCCCTGCGTGTCGAAGCGCTGGTGCAGGGTCAGCTCGGCGCCCACGCTCAGCCCGAACAGCATGTTGGCCACGAGCGAGTAGATGTGAAACAGGGGCAGCACCACGAGGAAGCGTTCCTGGCCCTCGGCGACGAGCCCCCCGCCCAGCCACATGCCGCGCAGCTGGCCCAGGGCGCTGCTCAGGTTGGCGTGCGTGAGCATCGCGCCCTTGGGGTGGCCGGTGGTGCCGCCGGTGTACTGCAGCACGGCCAGCGCTTGCACGTCGAGCTCGGACATCGGGCCTTCCTGCTGTACATCGCCCTGCGCCTCGGCTGCGAGCAGGTCCAGGAAGCGGACGCACCGCGGATCGCCCCCGGCCGCGGGCGCCTGGGCTGGGGCGTCCGGCCGGAAGTCGTCCACCTTGCCCAGCACCAGCGTCGACAACCGCGTGCTGTCCAGGAAGCCTCGCATCCGGTCGGCCAGCTCGGGCACGTCCAGCGTCACGATGAGGTCGGTGCGGCTGTCCTCGATCTTGTGGGCAAGCACGGGGCCGGCATCCAGCGGCGAGTAGTTGACCACCGTGCCACCGGCCCGCAGCACCGCGAAGAAGGCGATCACGTAGTGCGGCGTGTTGGGCAGGTACAGGCCGACGTGCGAGCCGGGCCGCACGCCCCGCCGCGTGAGCGCGCGCGCGAGACGACGCGATGCCGCGTCGAGCTCGGCATAGCTCAGCGCGGACCCTTCGAAGCGCAGCGCCGTGCGCTGGGGCCACCGCGCCGCGGCCCGCTCCAGCACTTCGGGCAGGACGCAGGTGGGCAGCGGCGCGTCCCAGCGGGTGCCGGGCGGGTAGGCGTCGATCCAGGGACGAGTCGTCACGCCCGCGTCCTCAGGCCGGCGGCCGCTCCATCTGGCAGGTGGTGGGCTGGCGGCTCTCGGCCGGGCTCCAGACCTTTTCCGAGCGGAAGCCGTAGCCGGTGCGTTCGGCCTCGTACTTCACGCCGGGGCTGCCCTTCTTGGCCCAGATGCCCAGGTACAGCGGCGCCTGCAGCTGGTGGTCGTCGCGGCGCATCTCCACCTCGCCCATGGGGCTCCTGTACTTCATGCCCTCCAGCGCGAAGGCGACCTTCTTCGGGTCCGTGGACTTCGCCTGGCGCATCGCCTCGCGCAGCATGTGCATGCTGTTCCAGTGCGCGGCGTAGATGAAGTCCTCGCCGTACTTGTCCTTGTACGCCACGGCGATCTTCTCCAGTTCGGGCGTGGGCGCGTTCGAACCCCAGTTCCAGATCACGCCGACCTTGTCCGCGCCCCACGAGCCCATCTGGGTGGGAATGCCCGGGTTGTTGGCATTCATCGTGTAGAAGTTGATGTTCAGCCCGTAGTCGCGCGCCGCCTTCAGCAGCAGCCCCAGGTCGCTGCCCCAGTTGGAGGTGATGACCGTGTCGGCGCCCGACGACGCGATGCTGGCGACGTAGGGCGCGAAGTCGCGCACGGTGGCGATCGGCACGTACTGCTCGCCCACGATCTCGACGTCGGGCCGCTTCTTCGCCAGGTAGGCACGCGCGGCCTTCGCCGTCTGCTGGCCGTGGGTGTAGTTCTGGTTCAGCAGGAAGACCTTCTTCACCTCGGGCTTGCCCTGCAGGTAGGACGTGAGGGCCTCGATCTTCATCTCGCTGGACGGGTAGAAACGGAAGTGCCAGAAGTTGCACTTGTCGTTGGTCAGCCCCGGGTCCATGGCCGAATAGTTGAGATAGACCATCGCGCTGTTGGGATCGCGCCTGGTCTGCTTGTTGATCGCGTCGACCAGCGCGAAGGCCACGCCCGAGCCCCCGCCCTGCGTCACGTAGTGGATGTTCTGGTCGTAGGCCGCGCGCAGCACGTTGGTGCTTTCCTGCGGCGTGCCCTTGCCGTCGAAGGGCACGACCTCGAATTTCGGATCCTGCGGCCCGGCCGATGCATTGAGCTGGCTCACGACGTCGCGCAACTGGGCGAGCGAGCCCATCCCGGTCTGCGCGAAGGGGCCCGACAGCACCTCGATGAAGGCGATCTTGACCGTTTCGGCGGCCCCGGCCAGCGAGCCGGCGGCCAGGGCCGCGACGCACAAAGCCGCGCGGGCCGTGCGGGTGATGACGAAGCAAGGCATGTCTGTCTCCAGGCACCGGCGCGAACCGGCGCACGTTGTTCGATGAAGCAGGCGGCGCCCCTCGGGGCGGCCGGCCTTCATCCTAGGGACAGTCCTGCCGATGCGGTTGACCCAGCGGCGGCCACGTCTTGACCCAGCCGCAGGCGCCGTGGAAGGCGCCACGGCCCCTGGCGGGCCTCAGGCCGCGCGCTGCCGGCGCCGCGGCGGCACCTCGCGCCAGGGCTCGTCCGAGTCGGCCGGCTCGCGTGCCAGCCGCAGGCACACCATCGCGATCCACAGCAGCGACAGGCCGATCTGCGCGTCGCGCAGCGCGGAATTCACGCTCGTGGCCATCAGCAGGATCAGCATGGCGGCAAAGGCGATGCGCCCCGTCAGGTCGGGCCGCTTCCAGCCCTGCCAGACGCCCGTGAGCACGATCGCCAGCAGCGCCAGCAGGCCCGGGAAGCCGGTCTGCGAGCCCATCCACAGGTAGTCGTTGTGCGGCATGTTGTAGTCGGCCAGCAGGGCCGGGCCGCGCAGGCGCCATTCGCTGTTCCAGGCGCCGATGCCCCAGCCGGTCAGCGGCTTCTCGAGGATCATGCGCGCCGTCTCGGTGTACATGTAATAGCGCACCACCCAGCTGCCTTCCGACACCGTGCCCGACTTGGCCGCCTCGATCTCCTGTACGCCGGTGGCGAGCTTCTGCTCGATGAAGGGCGGCGCGTTCCACACGGCCACGGCCAGCACCGCGGCGCCGGCGAGCAGCACCGCGAGCAGCACGCGCCAGCGCCGGCGCCATTGGTGGATGCAGATCGCCGGCAGCACCATCAGCAGCGCCAGCAGCGAGGTGCGCGAGGGCAGGTTGAAGTTGATGATGACCAGCGCCGCGATGGTCACGCCGAAGGAGGCGAAGGCCAGGTAGGGCCGCTGCTGCGTGAGCACATGAAAACCGTAGGCCGCGGCGGCAGCGCCCAGCACCGTGAACAGCAGGGCGTTGTTGATCGACTTGTTGCCCACCAGCATGATCATCGGCTTGAGCAGGGCCGGCATCGGCGGCATGTAGCCGGTCTTCAGCAGGATGGCGTAGAAGAGCGCCAGGTACACGATGTTGAAGAAGGCGATGCCCAGGAAGCCGCGGATCGCCCACACCGCCTCGTCGCGCGTGAGCGCCAGCGCCATCAGCATCGTGGCCGTGAGCCGCAGGCCGTGCCACAGGTTGACCGGCGTCTCGGCATAGTGACGGCCGAAGGCCAGCACCGCCAGCTGCCACACCAGGAATGCCATCACCGGCCACCACAGCGGATGGCTGCGCACGCGCGCCGCGCGTTCGCGCCAGTCGCCGGCCGCCAGCATGGCCAGCAACAGCAGGAAGAAGCCGAGGTAGTTCACGCCGACCGGCATGAAGACCACCGCGCCCCACAGGCACGCTGCGGCGCGGGGGAGGAGAAGTCTGCGCATGTTGGCGGCGATTCTAGGCGGTCGCCTTCATCCGGCTGCTATCGAAAACGTAGCTGACGGCGCAGTCAGCACGGGCGCTTCTGGCCGATTCGATGCATGGAGTTTCGGGCGCGTGCGCCTCGCTTCAAGCGCCTTTCGGCAGTTCGATCACGAAGCTCGCGCCGCCGCCTTGGCGCTCCTCGCAGCGCACCTGGCCGCCGTGGCGTTCCACGATCGACTTGACCAGCGCCAGTCCCAGGCCCACGCCGCCTTCGCGCTCGCTGGCGCCGGGCAGGCGGTAGAAGGGCTCGAAGATGCGCTCGCGCAGGGCGGCCGGCACGCCGGGGCCGCGGTCGTTCACGCGCACCACGGCCCGCGTGCCGTCGGCGCTGGCCGAGAGTTGCGCCTCGATCGGCGTGCCGTCGCCGTAGCGGCGTGCGTTCTCCAGCAGGTTGCGCACCGCGCGGCGCAACAGCCGCGGCACGCCGCGCACCGTCAGCGCCGCCAGGTCGGTGCCTTCGGCGATGTCCAGCTCGGCCGCGACGCGGGCGCATTCCTCGGCGGCCAGGCCCATCAGGTCCACCGCCTCGATGGTGCCCATGTCGGCCTCGCGCGCATCGAGGCGGCTGGACAGCAGGATCTCGTCGATCAGCTGGTCCAGCTCGGCGATGTTGCGCGAAATCTCGGCCTTGGCCGCGGTAATGCTGGGGTGCTCGCCCCCGCCGTCGCCGGGCCGCCCCAAGGCGGCGGGCGCCCCCTCGGGGGGCAGCGAACCACGCGAAGCGGGGAGCGTGGGGGTCACCATCAATTCGAGGCCCATGCGGATGCGCGTGAGCGGCGAACGCAGCTCGTGCGAGGCGTTGGCCAGCAACGACTTGTGCGAGCGGATGAGCTGCTCGATGCGCGTGGCCGCGTCGTTGAAGCGCCGCGCCAGGTCGGCCACCTCGTCCTCGCCGTCGTCGCGCGCCCGCGCGCTCAGGTCGCCTTCGCCGAAGCGTTGCACGCTGCGCTGCACGCTCTCCAGCCGCTGCGTGAGCCGCCGCACGATGGGGAACAGCCCCAGCGCCGTCGCCAGGCCCACCATGCCCAGCAGCCAGAAGATGCCGGTGCGCGGGTGCAGCCAGGGCGGCGGCGACGGGCGCCGATCGCCGCGAGGGCCGAGCTCCATCACGAACTGCTGGCCGTTGTTGAGTGTGATCGTGAACTCCAGCGGTTCGCCCGGCCGGCTGGTGCGCAGCGACTTGCCGGTGCCGATGAGCTGGTCCTGCGTGTCGCGCAGCGTCACGTCGCGCGGCAGGGGCTGCGTGCGTTGCTCGTCGGCTTCCTGCCAGGCCCAGCCCGCCGCGAACACGACCACGGCCACCCCGGCCAGCACGGCCAGCCAGATGCGCACGTAGAGGTGGCGGGTGAAGAGCTTGATCATGGGCGGATGGCCCCTGGCGGATGTCTTTGCGTTGCTGTGGTTTCGGGCGCAGGAGCCGCTCGCGCCGCGGCGGGGCGGTCGCTTTCTTTGCTTACTTTCTTTGGCGAGACAAAGAAAGTGAGGCCGCCGCCGGGCGGCATTCCCGGCTCCTGCATCGGAACCTTCAACGGCAAGCAAGCCACCACAAGCTAGTCCTGCTGCTTCGCAAACACATACCCCACCCCCCGCACCGTCAGGATGCGCTTCGGGTTCTTGGGGTCGGCCTCGATGGCGGCGCGGATGCGGCCCATGTGCACGTCGATGCTGCGGTCGAAGGCCTCGAGCTCCCGGCCGCGCACCGCTTCCATGATCTGGTCGCGGGTGAGCACGCGGCCCGCGCGCTCGGCCATGGTCACGAGCAGGTCGAACTGGTAGGAGGTCAGCTCGGCCTGCTGGCCTGCCACGGTCACGGTGCGGGCGTCGCGGTCGATCTCGAGCGAGCCGAAGCGGATCAGCGTCGCCGGCGCCGCCGCGGCGGGCTGCGCGCCTTCGCCCCGGCGCCGCAGCACCGCGCGGATGCGCGCCAGCAGCTCGCGCGGCTCGAAGGGCTTGGGCAGGTAGTCGTCGGCGCCCAGTTCCAGGCCGATGATGCGGTCCATCGGGTCGCCCTTGGCGGTGAGCATCAGCACCGGCACCTTGCCCTGCGCGCCCGGCAGCGCACGGATGCGGCGGCACACGTCCAGCCCGTCGGTGTCGGGCAGCATGAGGTCGAGGATCACCAGGTCGGGGGTGCGCGCCTGCAGCTGCTCCAGGCCCTTGGCCCCGTCGCCGGCGTGCACCACCTCGAAGCCCGACTGCGTGAGGTACTCGCTCACCATCTGCGCCAGGCGCGCGTCGTCTTCGATCATCAACAGTTGAGGCGTCGTCATGCGGTCTCTTCTTTCTTCGCGGCCCGCTCTGCCAGGCCGAATGCGCTCATGCTGCCCGCGCGCGGGCAAGGGGTCTTGAATGCCCTGTAAAGCTGCCGTAAAGCGTGGGGTCGCCCGTGCTCAGCCAGCTGCAAAAAGCATAGCGCCCTGCGCCCGATCCACGGGCGTTGCGGGCATGTTGTGCTCGAGGAGTGCATCGAGCGCCGCGGCCTGCAGCTGCGGGTGGGCGCGCTGCGCCTCGTCGCGGATCTGCGCGGCCAGCGTGCGCAGCTGCGCCACGCAGGCGCGCACCCGGGCCTGGAAGGCGCGGCTGTCGGCGCAGGGCCGGCGCAGGCTGGCGTTGAGTTCGGCGAACCACGGCAGCGAGGCCTGGTCCAGCATCGCCGCCGGGTTGGCGCGGTCGCTCACCGCCGACCAGTCGCGCAGGAAGGCCTGCATCGCGATGTTCAGCTGCTGGCAGTGCTGCAGTTCCTCGCGCAGGTTGCCCAGCGACGCGAGGTCGGTGAGCCGCTCCTGGAAGAACAGCTGCGACAGCACGCCCCAGTAGTAGGTGTAGTCCCAGATCACCTTCACCGGCAGCACCTCGGGGTCGCCGAAGAGCGGGTACTGGTCCTGGTAGAGCGCCAGCGTGCTCTCGTAGAAGGAGTGGTAGATCTGGTCGTACAGCTGCGCCCGGGCGTCGACCGAGCGGCCCGAGCGGTCGTGCGCGATCAGGTCGCAGATGAAGGTGTTGCTCATCGCGATGAAGTCGCTGCCCGGCGAGTAGAACGGGTCGAGGAAGAGCCCCGCCTCGCCCGTCAGCGCCCAGCGGTCGCCGCTGAAGACCTGCTTGCAGCCGTACGAGAACTTGCGGAAGAAGGCGAAGTCCTGCAGCAGGTGGCGCTTGTCGTCGAGCGCATCGAACAGGCGCGGCTGGAATTCGCGAAACCATTCCATCGCCTTGTCGAAGCTGTCCATCGTGTCCAGCGGGTGCAGCTTGGGGTCGGCCACGATGCCCACCGAATGCGAGCCCGAGGCCAGCGGGATCAGCCACACCCAGTATCCCGCGCCGCACAGGTGGTTGGTCGACAGCCAGCGCCGGCCTTCGGGCTCGCAGCGGGCGCGCCAGGCCGGGTCCTCGCTCCAGTCGTCGATGGCGATGCGCTCGCCGATGCGGAACCACACCGCGTTGGCGTCGTGCGCGTTGGGCTCGGCCAGGCCCAGCTTGCGCTTGAGCAGGCCGGCGCGGCCGCAGGCGTCGATCAGCCAGCGGCATTCCGCCTCGTGTGCCTCGCCGTTCTCGGTCCAGCCGATGCGGTGGCTGCCCGCGGCGGCGTCGAGCGAGATGCTGCGCACCAGCGCGCTGTCGACGAAGCGCACGCCGCGCGCGGCAGCTTCCTGCGCCAGGTAGTTCTCGAAGATGCCGCGGTCGATCTGGTAGCTGGGCGTGGCCAGCACGCGGCTGGCGCCGATCTCGGTCACGCGGTCGATGTCGCGCCGGCCCTCGCTGAAGAAAAAGCGGAAGCCGAACTTGCGCAGCTGGGCGCTGTCGAGGTGGTCCTTCAGGCCCAGCACCGTGTCGAAGTAGTGCGCGCCGATCTCCACCGACGATTCGCCCACCTTGTGCGCCGCATGCGGCACCGGGTGCGCGCGGCGCTCCAGCACCAGCACGTCGATGCCCTCGAAGCGCTGCTTGAGCTGCAATGCGAGCGTCAGGCCTGCCAGGCCCCCGCCCATGATGATCACGTCGTGGTGGTCGAGGGCGGCAGCAGCGGTCATGGGGCGGGTCCTAGACGGGGCGGAGGGTCAGTTCGATCGCAAGTTGTGGCGACAGCGGCATGCGCAGCGTGGTGCTGTCGGGCGCCAGCGTCGCCAGGGTCTCGAAGAGCGGCAGCAGGTCGGAGATGGCGTTGGGCGGCAGCGCCTGCGCAGCGGGCGACTGCAGCGCCGCGCGCGCGGCCGGGCCGTGCACCAGCGTCCAGTCGAGCGCCGCGACGGCGCGCTCGGTGCGCTCCGGCGCCAGCACGAAGCCGCCGGCCAGCAGGCCTTCGCTCACGTGCACCTGCTTGAGCGGCCCCACCGCCTCGGCGTCGAAGCCCACCAGCAGCAGCGGCTGGGCATCGGCCGCGCACTGGGCGGCGGCCTCCAGCAGGGCGGCGGCGAAGGTGTTCTCGAAGGCGCTGAGCGAGTTGCTGGCCTGCTGGCAGCCGGTGCCGATGGTCCAGTAGCCCACCGCGGCGTTGTGCACCGAGTTGTGGAACTTGATCGGCGACAGCTGCGTGGGTGCCGTGGCCAGGGTGGCGCACATGTAGTCGTTGATCGCCAGGTCGCCGTGCGCCGACGCGAAGACGCAGGGCAGGTCGGCCGCCGCGCGGCCCGAGGCGGCGACGCTGGCGCCTGCCACTTCGAGCGCCAGCGCCACCGTGTCGGGCGCGCGTCGGCGCTCGGCCGGGGCCAGCACCTGCGGCGACGGGCGCTTGGCCGGCGGGTCGGCCGGCGCGCCTTCGCCGCGGAAGGCGGCACGGGCGAGGTCCCAGCCGGGCAGCGTGGGGGCCCAGAAGGCGACGCCTTCGATATAGAGGGTCGGCGTACCGGAGGTGCTCATGCCGCTGCCCCCTTGCCGAAGATCAGCGCGCAGTTGTTGCCGCCGAAGCCGAAAGAGTTCGACAGCGCATAGCGCACCTCGCCCTTCGCCGGCTGCAGGCGGATCTGCGGCCCGCACACCGGGTCGGGCGTCACGCTGTTCACGGTGCCGGGCATCAGGCCCGTCTCCAGCGCCAGCAGGCTGACCACCGCCTCGACGATGCCGGCCGCGCCCAGCGTGTGGCCGGTGAAGCCCTTGGTCGAGCTGGCGTGCGTGCGCGCCGGGAAGCGGCGCGCCACCAGCGCGGCCTCCACCTCGTCGTTCTTGGCGCTCGCCGTGCCGTGCATGTTGATGTAGTCGATCGCGTCGGGCGCGAGGCCGGCACGCGCCAGCGCATCGTTGAGCGCACGCTCGGCGCCGGCGCCTTCGGGGTGCGGCGTCGACATGTGGTGCGCGTCGCTGGCCTCGCCGTAGCCCAGCAATTCGAGGGGGCCCGTGCCACGCTCCAGCAGCGCAAAGCCCGCAGCCTCGCCCAGCGAGATCCCGCCGCGGTCCACGTCGAAGGGCTGGCAGGGCTTGTTCGACACCAGCTCCAGCGAGTTGAAGCCGAAGAGCACGCTGCCGCACAGCGTGTCTACGCCGCCGACCACGGCCGCGTCGATCAGGCCCAGGCGCATCAGCCGCTCGGCCGACGCGAAGACCTTGGCGCTGGACGAGCAGGCCGTCGACAGCGTCTCGTTCGGCCCTTCCAGGCCCAGCGCCGCCGCCACGAACAGGCCCAGCGAGTGCGTGGTGTGCAGCTCGCTGTGCCGCATGCGTTCGGGGAAGCGCCCTTCGGCGTCGATCTGGGTGTACGCCAGCTCGGTGTCGCCGATGCTGGAGGTGGAGGTGCCCACGATCACCGCCACGCGGTGCGCGCCGTAGCGCTCGCGGGCGGCGCGTGCCGCCTCGATGAAGCCGTCGGCGTTCAGGCCCTTCCAGGCCAGGCGGTTGTTGCGGCAGTCCCAGGTGGCCAGCTCGGGCGGCAGCGTGACGTCTTCCACGCCGTCGACGCGGCCGATGAAGGTGGCCAGGCGCTGCTCGGCGGGTTCGCCGAAATCGTTGGCGCGCAGGCCGCTTCGGGATTGTTCGAGCCCCTCGAGCAGCGCGGCCTTGCCGGTGCCCAGGGCGGTGGTGGCCGTGAAGGCGCTGATCTTCAGGGGAGGGATTCGCTGGGGCACGATCGATGTGTCAGGAATGTGGCCGGGAGGGGGAGCCGCGAGCGTACCAGCCCGCCTGCCGCCGGCTGTCGGTGCACAGCGCAAAGCACAGCGCGCCAAAACGCTATCGGATCGATAGCTGCTCGGCCCCGGCTGGCGGGCGTTTCAGGCCTTTTTGGCTCGAGAGGCCAGGGCCACCAACACCAGCACCGGCACGCCCAGGAGCGCGGTGGCGGTGAAGAACATCTGGTAACCAAAAGCATCAACGAAGGCGCCGGAGTAGCCCGCGATGAATTTGGGCAGCAGCAGCATCATCGAGCTGAAGAGCGCGTACTGCGTGGCCGAATAGCTCACGTTCGTGAGGCTCGACAGGTAGGCGATGAAGGCCGCCGACGCGATGCCGCCGGCCAGGTTGTCGGCCGACACCACCGCCACCAGCGCCGACACGTCGTGCCCGCGCGTGCCCAGCCAGGCATAGAGCAGGTTGGTGGCGGCGCTGAGCACGGCGCCCAGCATCAGCACCCGCATCACGCCCAGGCGCATCGACAGCACGCCGCCCACGAAGGCACCCACCAGCGTCATCACCACGCCGTAGATCTTGCTGACCGTGGCCACCTCGTCCTTGGTGAAGCCCATGTCCACGTAGAAGGGGTTGGCCATGATGCCCATCACCACGTCGCTGATGCGGTAGATGGCGATCAACGCCAGGATCAGCGCCGCCTGCCAGCGGTAGCGGCGGATGAAGTCGGCAAAGGGCTCCACCAGCGCGCTGCGCAGCCAGTCGGCCGCGTTCTTCGCCGGCGGCAGTTCGCGCCGCGCGGGCTCTGGCGACAGCAGCACCGTCAGCACGCCCACCGCCATCGACGCGGCCATCACCAGGTAGGCCGTGCGCCAGGCGCCGTCCTGGTAGCCGGCGGCGGTGGCCGGGGCGGCCGACGCCTCTGCCCAGGCCGCCACCCACAGCACGCCCGCGCCGGCCCAGATCATCGCGAGCCGGTAGCCCGTCTGGTAGGCCGCGGCCAGCGCCGCCTGCTTGCGCGATTCGGCCGACTCGATGCGAAAGGCGTCCAGCGCGATGTCCTGCGTGGCCGAGCCGAAGGCCACCAGCAGCGCGCACCACACCAGCGGCTCCAGCCCCGCGCGCGGGTCGTTCATCGCCATGCCCGCCAGCCCGACGATGACCATCGCCTGGGCAAAGAGCAGCCAGCCGCGCCGACGCCCCAGTAACGTGGTCAGCGGCGGCAGCGGCAGCCGGTCGACCAGCGGCGCCCACACCCACTTGAAGCCGTAGGCCAGGCCCACCCAGCTCAGGTAGCCGATGGTGGCGCGGTCGATGCCTGCCTCGCGCAGGCGAAAGCTCAGCGTGCCCAGCACCAGCAGCAGCGGCAGCCCCGCCGCGAAGCCCAGCGCGAACATCCGCAGCGTCGCGGGTTCGAGATACACCTTGAGCGTTTCGTGCCAGGGGAGCCTGGCCGGCGCGTCGGCGGATGCGGCCGGCTCGGCGCGTGAGGCCGCCGTGTCGGCAGCGCTGCGTGGGGGAACGGACATGGGCCGCCATTCTCCCCGAGCCGTGCGGCCTTCAGACTGACGCGCGTCCGGTATTGCTCCCTGTCCCGCCGGGAGAGGGCCCGGGTGAGGGCACGCGGCCTGCGCACAAGCACCGGCCCAGCAAAATGACCTTGGCCGCCCGCCGCCATCGCTTGGGTTTTGCCGCAGCCGCCTCTATCTTCCCGGCCATGTGCCAACGCTGCGCCTCCTCATCTTTCTTCCTGTCGTCCTCTTCTGCCGACCCGGCCGCACCCTGGCAGTCCCGCCGCGCCTTCCTGCTCGCGGCCGCAGCGATGGCCGCCACCGGCCCCGCACTGGCCCAGGTCGACGTCGGCAAGCCGTCGATGACCCGCACCCTCGTCCCGGCCGACGCATTGGAGAAGGCCGCCGTCCAGCAGTACGGCCAGCTGCTGCAGCAGGCCCAGGCCAAGAAGGCCCTGGCGCCCGAGAGCAATGCCCAGCTGCAGAAGCTGCGCGCCATCGCCAAGAAGATGATCCCCTTCGCCGCCAAGTGGAACGAGCGCGCCGCGGGGTGGAAGTGGGAGGTCAACCTCATCGGCAGCCAGCAGGTTAATGCCTTCTGCATGCCTGGCGGCAAGATCGCCTTCTTCACCGGCATCCTCGACCAGCTGAAGCTCAGCGACGACGAGATCGCCATGGTCATGGGCCACGAAATGGCTCACGCCCTGCGCGAGCACGCCCGCGAGCGCCTGGCCAAGACCACCGGCACCAGCACCGCCCTGCAGATGGGCGCCGCCATGCTGGGCCTGGGCCAGTGGGGCGACCTGGCCGCACGCGGCGGCTCGCAGCTGCTGGCGCTCAAGTTCAGCCGCGACGACGAGACCGAGGCCGACCTGGTCGGCCTGGAACTCGCCGCGCGCGCCGGCTACGACCCCAAGGCCTCCGTCAGCCTGTGGAACAAGATGGCCCAGGTCGGCAACGGCAAGGGCACGCCCGGCGCGCTGAGCTTTTTGTCGACCCACCCCACCGGCCCCGACCGCATCAAGCGGCTGGAAGCCAACGTGCCCAAGGTCGAGGGCCTGTACCGCGCCGCCACCGGCAAGGGCTGACGCCCGCCTGTCACGCCGCCCCGCTAGCATCGGCCATCCCGCCGCAGCCGCACGGGCATGGCCCGCGTGTTGCTTGCCAGCTTGCAACACGCACCCGCCCGCCCGTCTTCCTGCCATGGCCGCCTCCATCACCACCATCCGCGATCAGACCCTCGGCGAAGAAATCGCCAACGCCATCAGCCACGGCCTGGGCTGTCTGCTGGCCATCGCGTCGCTGCCCATCCTCGTGCAGCACGCGGCGCAGCGCGGCGACCCGGCGCAGGTCGTCGCCGCCAGCGTCTTCGCGGGCACGGCCATCCTGCTGTACCTCGTCTCTACGCTGTACCACGCGCTGCCGGCCGGCCGCGCCAAGCTGTGGTTCAACCGGCTCGACCACGCGTCGATCTACCTCTTCATCGCCGGCAGCTACATGCCCTATGTGCTGGGCGTGCTCAAGGGCGCGTGGGGCTGGTCGCTGTTCGCCATCGTGTGGGCCGCCGCCGCCCTCGGCGTGGGCGCCAAGCTGTTGGATCGGCTGAAGCACCCGCTGTGGTCCACCGGCCTCTACGTCGCCATGGGCTGGGTGGCCGTGGTGGCCGCCGTGCCGCTCATCGAGCGCATGTCGGCCGCGGGCCTGTGGTGGCTGCTGGCCGGGGGCGTGTCGTACACGCTGGGGGCGGTGGTGTTCCTGCTCGATTCACGGGTGCGGTATGCGCACTTCGTGTGGCACCTGTTCGTGCTGGGCGGTAGCACCTGCCACTTCTTCGCGGCGTTGTGGCATTCGGCGGCCTGAGGGCGGCCGCCACGTCGGCTCGTCAGGCCGCCCACCCGACCTTCGCCATCGCGCAGCGCCCGGTCTTTGGCCGGGGTCATGGCCATGCCCGCGGTGGGACCATACGAAACGAATACACTGTGTATACGTTTCATATGGAGATTGGCCATGGGCATCGTCAAGATTTCCGACCAGATGCACGAGAACCTGCGCGTGGCGGGCAATGCGCTCAGCCGCTCGATCAACGCCCAGGCCGAGCACTGGATGCGCGTCGGCATGCTGGCCGAGATGCACCCCGAGCTGGACCACCGCGAGATCGCCCGCATGCTGGTGCAGGCGGAGCTGGCCGGCGGGCTGGACCTGGCCGCCGCCGTCGCCCCACCGGCGACCGCCGCCAGCAGCAGCAACGCCACCGGCAGCAAGGCCCGCGGCGCCGCCACGGCCCGCAAGCATTGAAGGAAGAAGGGCGCGCAGCCAGCATGACGGCCACCCGCCACGGCGTCTCCATCAAGACGCCCGAAGAGATCGCCATGGCACGCCGCGCCGGCCAGCTCGCGGCCGAGGTGCTGGCCATGATCGAGCCGCACGTCGTGCCCGGCGTGAGCACCGACGCGCTGGACCGCATCTGCCACGACCACATCGTGAACGTGCAGCGCACCATCCCCGCCAACCTGGGGTACCAGGGCTACCCCAAGACCATCCTCACGTCGGTCAACCAGGTGGTGTGCCACGGCATCCCGTCGCCCGACAAGATCCTGAAGAAGGGCGACATCGTGAACATCGACGTCGCCGTGAACCACGAAGGCTGGTTCGGCGACACCAGCCGCATGTACTACGTGGGCACGCCCGGCGTGCTGGCCCGCCGGCTGGTCGAGACCACGCACGAAGCCATGACGGCCGGCATCGCCCAGGTGCGCCCCGGCGCCACCCTGGGCGACGTGGGCCACGCCATCCAGTCGGTGGCGCAGCGCGAGCGCTTCAGCATCGTGCGCGAGTTCTGCGGCCACGGCATCGGCCGCATCTACCACGACGAACCCAACGTGCTGCACTACGGCCGCCGCGGCGAAGGCCTCGTGCTCGAGCCCGGCATGGTCTTCACCATCGAGCCCATGCTCAACGCCGGCGCCCGCGACNGCCCGCGACATCCGCCACCTGCCCGACGGCTGGACCGTGGTCACCAAGGACCGGTCGCTGTCGGCGCAGTGGGAGCACATGGTGGCTGTGACGGGGGAGGGGTGTGAGGTGTTGACTGAACTGCTCGAACGTCGACTGCCAGGGCGCGCCAAAACCCGGAATCAGCGTGTTTGCCGGCTCGACCACGCGTCGATCTAGCTCTTCATCGCCGGCAGCTACATGCCCTTCGCGCTGGGCGTGCTCAAGGGCGCGTGGGGCTGGTCGCTGTTCGCCATCGTGTGGTCCGCCGCCGCCATCGGCGTGGGCGCGATGCTGCTCGACCGGCTGAAGCACCCGCTGTGGTCTGGCCTGTACGTGGCCATGGGCTGGGTCGCCTTGGTGGCCGCGGTGCCGCTCATCGAGCGCATGTCGGCCGCGGGGCTCTGGTGGCTGCTGGCCGGGGCGTGTCGTACACGCTGGGGGCGGTGGTGTTCCTGCTCGATTCACGGGTGCGGTATGCGCACTTCGTGTGGCACCTGTTCGTGCTGGGCGGGAGCACGGGCCACTTCTTTGCGGCGTTGTGGCATTCGGCGGCTTGAGCGGTCCGGTCGGCGCTGCCATCATCGGATGCGCGCGGAAGCGCTGCTCGACAAATGGAGGTCTCATGCTCGACTCGCTGGTGCGTCTTGCCGTTTGCGGACTTCTTGCATTTCGTATCGTCGATGCGCGCGCCGATCTTTTCGACGCGCCGCTGCCGCCAGACGTCTTCGTGACCGAGGCGCCCGCCAGCGTGCCCGCGAACCAGAGAGCATTCGCCGGCAAGTGGTCGGGCGTCTTGGTCGGGCAGTACGGCCAGCGCGAACACACCCTGGTTGTCGAAAGACTCGAGCCACGTATTGCATGGTTGGTTTGGTCATCGGGGCTCTTTCGCGGCACGGGCGGCGCAAGCGGCACGGCGGAGTGGGTGCGCGTGCCGGGTCGACTTGCCGAAGACAGGTTGGTGGCCTATCTGGGCTCTACGACCGTCACGTATCGCCTTGAATCCAACGACGAGCTATCCCTTGAGAGCCGGCAGGGCAGTTATGTGATGAAGGGCACGCTCAAGCGCATTCCGATGCCTGCCCAGCCCTACAAGTCCGAGGAGCCGCCTACCTATTGGCCCCTCGGCATCGACCGCATGGAGCCGCGGGCATCGACCGGCGCGGAAAAGGCTGCTTGGCCCGAGGGCCTGGACACCGACCGCGCGGTGGGTGGGGCTCAGGGCGAGCGGCAGAAGTGGCTGGGCAAGTGGTCGGGTAGTGCCTGCGGGGGCGCCCTTTGTGACGTCAAGCTGGCCGTGTTGAGTGTGACCGACCAGCGTGCACGGATCATCCAGCTGTTTGCTTCCGAAAGCGCGAAGCCCGTAGCGACCGTCCGCGACGCGGAATTCGTGGGAGACGAGCTCCGGCTTCGTGTGGGCGGCTTGCGTGTGGCGTATCGCATGCGGCCGACGGGCGTGGTCGAGATGTTCCGCGTGGGAGGCAACGGCGGCTTCGCGTGGGGTACTTTGACCCGAGAGCCCTGATCATTCTTGGGACGTCGCCTTGCAGTCGAGCGCGCGGCCACCGGTTAGAGCATCCAAAAGCCGGCGTCGAAGGCCGGTTTGCCGGCTGACCCATGAAGCCATGATGGCCGGCATCGCCCAGGTGCGCCCCGGCGCCACCCTGGGCGACGTGGGCCACGCCATCCAGTCGGTCGCGCAGCGCAAGCACTTCAGCGTCGTGCGCGAGTTCTGCGGCCACGGCATCGGCCGCATCTACCACGACGAACCCAACGTGCTGCACTACGGCCGCCGCGGCGAAGGCCTCGTGCTCGAGCCCGGCATGGTCTTCACCATCGAGCCCATGCTCAACGCCGGCGCCCGCGACNGCCCGCGACATCCGCCACCTGCCCGACGGCTGGACCGTGGTCACCAAGGACCGGTCGCTGTCGGCGCAGTGGGAGCACATGGTGGCGGTGACGGGGGAGGGGTGTGAGGTGTTGACTGAGCCACGGTGAACGCTGCTGTCATACAGCGATAACAGGCTGAAGCCGCGCAATTCCCAAGCTGCGCGACTGCGGCTGCGACGTATCGCGACCGGCGCACAGGCTTCAAATAACGTTGAGGCCTAAATCCCGTAGGTACTCGAAGGTCCAGTCATAGAACGCTGGGGATCGGGTTGGATCCTCGGGATCACCTGGTGGCACAAAAATCGCCATACCTTGGCGGGCCCGTGTGAGCAGGACGCGGTAGGCGTTCTTGAGATTTCTCTTGTTCTCGGGGCTGTGGATGTTCTTCCACTTGCTGCCGCTGAAATCGTGGTAACCCCATCCGTCAGGACCCATGCGCAGATCAGCGTCCCACGCCACGCAAGCCCAATCCAACTCGAGACCTTGAACTTGGAACTCAGTCGCGCACTCTTCGAGATAAAAACTCGATCGCACATCGTCAGGCTCGGCTAGGAAGTAGTGAATAGGATCAGCGGCCAGTCGTACCTCGACTGAATGGGGCCGGAGCCGCATCGCTTTGGACGAACCGAGCAGGCCGAACCGCTCATTGCCGCGAGATCTGCTTCTGACCCAACGCTTGGCCATTGAGAGGTCGCGAGTGACAACGACAGGATACCTTTCGCTGAACTCAGCAAACGTCTGCCGTGCGGTCGCCCGATCCATGTCAAGCATCGCCTTGACAAAAGACGACACTTTGTCAGCCCGAAATGAGCGCAATGAGACCGTGAGATGGAGGTCAGGAAAGAGGCGTGTGTCTCGCTTTGTGGCGGCATGCGACAGCGGGTCTCCGCCGCCATACTCAGCCTCGATCAAGCGGTCAGACATGCAAATCTTCCAGTGCGGAAAACGATTGACGCACGCGTCCACCCAAGCGCCGATACCAGCCTCACCGGTGTGGATCTCTTGGCCGCCGCCCACAAGACAGACGACCACCGCCCAGCCGTCATGTCGATCCATCGTCTCAATAAGAAATTCCGGTTCTGACTGACTGAAATCAGGTCTCCCCTTCTTCTGCCGCATGAACATAGCGGTCTTGGCACGATTCCAGGCGCGCTGAGCCTCGTCGAAGATGACGATGCGGTCTATTGGTGGAGTTGGGTCTCGCAGCGCCTCATCACGAAAGTGATGGACGTTCTGAATGAAGGCTTTCACCGGCTTCGACGCATTGACCTTTGTGATGGACTCGCCTCTGCGTCTACGACGAATGACGTCGTCTCTGGTAAGCGCCTCGCACAACACAGAGACCAAGGGCCCATTGCCTGAGAGAAAAACCGCATGGGAGTCTCCGCTCCCGCGGTGTAACGCGGCGAGGTTTAAGCCCACCAGCGTCTTCCCTGCACCTGGCACTCCTGTGACAAAGCATATGTGCTTGGTCCCAGACATTCGAGCCTCTGCAATTACTGATTCAAGTCGTTGAGCCGTGTCAGTGAGATTGGTGACATCAGCCTCAGTACGAATGATCTCTCTGACGTCGTGCTGCGCATAGAGGTGGCGTGCCGCCTCGACGATCGTGGGCGTGGGACGGTAGCGACCTCCTATCCATAGGTGCGCATCGATCGGGTCGGGAAAGTCGCGGACAAGCTCATCAAGAAGGACAGGGAACTGGTCCGGCGCGACAGCGACAGGCTCCCGAACACCGTCATTGCTGTAAGGCTTCGCAAATGACTGCCAAACGGTACGCCTTGTCGGGATAAGAACAGGCACTACTGGCAAGGAATGACTTGTCTCGTGAAAGTTCTTCGTGTCCAGTGCGTACTGCCAAACCTGCGCTAGCGCCGCTCGCGTAGCGGCCGTCTCACCGACCTTGAACTCAAGCACGATCACACAGCCAGCTGTCACCAGAACCGCGTCGGCGCGAAGGCCCATTCGCGGGATGTTGAACTCTAGAAGCACTGTCCCAGAGCGCCCGAGAAGCCAATTCTTTAGAAGCTCGATCTGCATTCGCCATGCGTCACGCTGTTCGAGCTCCACGCCCCGGTTGCTGTTGTTGGTCAACTGTCCTATCACTTCGTCCTCGGAGTCGGCAATGAACTTCGGGAAGCGCGCGGCATACCACGCACGTTGGAGAAGTGGGGCTGGGACTTGTGACATGGCGGATCAGGTTAGCAGAGCCAATAGATTGAGTGGCAGCTCGATCGACCAGGGAGACATTGGATTTGCCGCGTATCAATCGTCGCGCGCGAGCAATCTAGGCAGCATGTTCGCCGGGGCTCGTCCAAGTTTGAACGCGGCTTCGGTGCGAAAGGAGAGAACCTATGGAGAAGCGCTGGTGCAGTGCCTGTGGCAGACCCTACGAGCCAAGCCCGCAGTCGCCACGACAGACATATTGCTCGAATGCGGAATGCCAGAAGGCTCGCAAGCTGTTGTGGCAGAGAACGAAGCGGCGGACCGATCCCGATTACCACCAGAGTCAGCTAGAGGCACAGCTGGCTTGGCGAGACAAGAATCACGAGTACTGGAAAGACTATCGGCAAAAGCATCCGGAGTATGTTGAAGCCAACAGAGAGCAGCAGAAGGTGCGCAACAGGCGTCGGCAGCGAACGCGGCCTGCCCTGCTTGCAAAGAACGACGTGTCATCAGATTGGCCCTCATTGCAGGGCCTGTTCTGGTTGATCGCCCTTCGCAGTTCGCCTGCTTCTCCGCAGGTTTGCATCGTGCATCTGACGCCAGTTTCCGCTGCGACACCGTGATTGCAAAGAGAAGACTTGATCGAGTTTCCTACTGACTCCTGCTACTTTGCGTGCGCATCGAGACTCAGCTCGATGACGATGGCTGAAGGAATTCAAGGATGGAAACAGATCCAGCCCCAACTCCGAATAGTTCCTCGACCGGGCTGCGCGCAGCGGAGTACGTGCGCATGTCGACCGAGCATCAGCAGTACTCCACTCAAAATCAGACAGAACGGATTCGTGAATACGCCCGCCAGCGTGGGATCGTCGTTGTGAAGACCTATGCAGATGAGGGAAAGAGTGGACTCCGCATCGCCGGGCGTATCGCCCTTCAACAACTTATCAAGGATGTCGAATCGGGCGGTGCCGAGTTCTCCATGGTGCTTGTCTACGATGTCAGCCGATGGGGTCGCTTTCAAGATGCGGATGAGAGCGCGTACTACGAGTACATCTGCAAGCGAGCGGGTATCCAGATCGTCTACTGCGCGGAGCAGTTTGAGAACGACGGCTCGCCGGTTTCAACCATTGTCAAAGGCGTTAAGCGCGCGATGGCCGGCGAATACAGCAGGGAACTATCTGCAAAGGTCTTCGCGGGTCAATGCCGCTTGATCGAGGAAGGCTTTCGACAAGGTGGGCCGGCGGGATTTGGATTGCGCCGCCAGCTCATCGATCAACATGGTCAAACAAAGGGACAGCTAGAACGAGGCGAGCAGAAAAGCCTTCAAACCGATCGAGTGATTCTGACGCCGGGGCCTGAGAGTGAAGTCCAGTTGGTCCGGACAATCTACAACTGGTTTGTCAACGACGGCCTCTCAGAGACGCACATCGCGAATCGCCTCAACTCCTCGGGAGCAGTTACCGACTTGGGACGGTCTTGGTCGCGAGCAACCGTACACGGTGTCCTCATTAACGAGAAGTACGTTGGGAGCAATGTATATAACCGCGTGTCGTTCAAACTCCGCAAACTGCGAGTCGTCAATCCCGCAGAGATGTGGATCCGAAAAGATGACGCGTTCGCGCCGATTGTGGCCAAGGACATCTTCTATACGGCGCAGGGAATCATCCGCGCACGATCTCGTCGATTCTCCGACGAGGAATTGATCTCTCGCCTGAAGAGCTTGTATGAGCGATGTCAAGCGCTTTCTGGACTAATCATCAATTCGACGGAGGGAATGCCGTCGTCGTCGGTTTATGCATCGCGATTCGGCAGCTTGGTTCGCGCGTACCGGCTGGTTGGGTATACGCCGGCGCGTGACTACCAATATATCGAGATAAACCGTCTACTCAGACAACTTCATCCGACTGTGGTGAGCGATACGGAATCACAGATGGAGGCGCTCGGTGGCAAGGTACGACGGCACGGCGACACGGACTTGCTTCGAATAAATGATGAGTTCGACGTGTCCCTAGTACTTGCGAGATGCCAACGCCTGACCAATGGCAACTTATTCTGGAAAATTAGATTGGATTCCGATCTTTTCCCCGACCTCACAGTAGCGGTTCGCCTGACGCCGGAAAACAGGTCAGCGCTTGACTACTACCTATTGCCTCGAATCGACATCGCAGGACCGCGAATCCGGCTAGGAGAGCGAAATCCGATAGAGCTTGAGAGCTATCGATTTGAGAATCTCGACTACTTCTACAGGATGGCCGCGCGCACGCGGCTTAAGAGGGCCGCATGACGAAGAAGCTTGCGCTACCGGAGTTGCGGATGATTCCCATGGATCGGATAGATGTGCTGAATCCTCGTGAGAGAGATCAGCGGAAATTCGACACGATCGTAGAAAACATCGGTGCAGTTGGCCTGAAAAAACCTGTGACCGTCACTCCACGCCCCGGTGCAGATGGGGCTGAGCGCTATGTGCTCATCTGTGGCGAAGGTCGGCTCAAAGCCTTTCGGCGTCTAGGCGAATCAACCATCCCGGCGCTTGTGGCGACGGTTTCGGATGAAGACGCCTTCGTGATGAGTTTGACTGAGAACATTGCTAGACGCCGCCACACGCCCATGGAGTTGCTTAACGGCATAGTGATCTTGCGCGATCGTGGATGCTCTGCAAAGGAGATTGGTCGTCGAGTCGGGCTGCACGAAGGATATGTTCGGCAGATTCTCGATCTAGCGGACAAAGGCGAGGAGCGTTTGCTCGTTGCTGTTGGGAGAGGAAAAATCCCGTTAACTGTTGCCATTCTCATAGTCAGTGCCGGCGATGACGACAGGGCGGTCCAGATGGCAATGCAGGACTCGTACGAGTCTGGTCAGCTTCGCGGACCTCAGCTTATGTACGCCAAAAAGCTGGTCGAGAGGCGGCAATTTCTTGGTCGCAGCAACGCGAGGGCTCCACCGCGGCGGAAGGCTGACGTAAGCAGCTCAAGTCTGGTCCGGGCATATCAGAAAGAGGTTGAGAGACAGCGCCTGATGGTGCGCAAGTCATCGCTGGCGCAGCAGCGGCTGTTCTTCATCCTTGGCGCCCTTAGAAAAATGTTCGCTGACGAGAACCTTGTGAACGTGCTGCGCCTTGAGGGCCTGGACACGCTGCCAGCCTATCTCGCGGAGCGCGTTGTGCGCATGGGCGGGCCAATATGACGACACCCCTAGGCTTCATCCCAAAGCCGCTGATGATTTCTGTCAGCGCGCTGCTTCCGTCAGCCAAGCTTGATCCACAGATCAAGTCGGCGCACAAGTACCGACAGATACGCGAATCCATTCAAGAGATCGGCTTGATTGAGCCGCTGTCGGTATCTGCAGTAGACAGGAAGACTGGGCGACATCTTCTCTTGGATGGCCATCTAAGGCTGGAGGCAATGAAAGAACTGCAGCTGACGGAAGTTCCTTGCTTGATGGCAATCGACGACGAGACATTCACATACAACAACCGAGTGAACAGACTTTCGACCATTCAAGAGCATCTGATGTTTCGCCGAGCAATGGATCGGGGCATCTCTGCGGTCAAGCTCGCCAAGGGACTCTCAATTGATGTGAGTCTTCTCCAGAAGAAGAGCACGCTGTTAGATGGGATCTGTGAAGAGGTCGTGGCCATTCTTAAGGACTTCAACTTCTCGACCGAAATCCCGGCCGCTCTGCGACGCATGAAGCCGACTCGCCAGATTGAGTGCGCGGAACTCATGGTCTCGGCTAACAGCGTAACGAACTCCTATGCGCGCGCCCTTCTCGCCGCAACCCCACCTGAGCTGCTCGTCGCGGGAAAGAGACCTCTTTCCCGCATGGCTCTGTCGCAGGAGCAGCTCGTCCGAATGGAGACAGAGATGTCCAACTTGTTGGGGCAGTACAAGCTCGCGGAGCAGTCGCACGGTGAAGATGTGTTGAACTTGATGCTGGCAAGAGGCTACGTTGTGAAGATGATGGACAACGAGCGAGTCATGCACTACATGCAGAAGAACTATCCAGAGATTCTCGAGGAGTTCTCTAAGCTGGTTGAGCTCACTTCAATCGATGCGTGAGCTTTCGCGGCGTATTGTTTGCACTGCGCTCACGAGGCAAAGCTGCCGCTCAGTCTGCGTTACCTCTGCTGTCCCCACCTCCTGACCGTCATCCACTCCACCGTCGCCAACCCCAGACTCTCCACCGCCAACCCAATCAACACCACCAGCGCCAACCCCGCAAACACGCGGTCGGTGTAGAGCTCATTCCGGTTCTGGAAGATGTACCACCCCAGCCCGGCCTTGCCGGAGCTGGCGCCGAAGACGAGTTCGGCGGCGATGAGGGTACGCCAGGCAAAGGCCCAGCCGATCTTCAGGCCCGACAGGATGGCGGGCAGGGCGGCGGGGACCAGGATCTGCAGCACGTAGCGCAGGCTGGTCAGGCCGTAGTTGCGACCGGCCATGCGCAGGGTCTCGGGCACGCCCTGAAAGCCCGCGTAGGCGTTCAGCGCCAGCGGCCACAGCACCGAGTGGATGAGAACGCAAGCGCGGGGCTGCCCGGCCCAGGCCGATCCACAGCAGCGCGAAGAGCAAGCGGTAGTTGCGCTTCGCCGTCGTCCTAACGTTGGGGAGCCTATGGATGTGTATCGGCCGAGGCTGTGAACCCGCAGCCTTATTGCCGCGACCGGTAGAGCGGGTCACCCACCTGGCAGGGGCACTCGTGCGGACATGCCGGCAAGAAGTCGAGTTGCACACCCACTACGCGCTCGCTCTCGCTCGTCGCTGCTGCCGAAGAACTCGGCATCACGACGTAGCTTCTTCTCGGGAGATCGATTCGGGCCTTGAACTGCAGGTTCTGCTTGAGGACGCGAACGACATTCCGCCCGCGCTCCAAGCCGAGCCCATCAGGCCTGTGGTCGCGCTCCCGCGGCTCTACCGAAGCCTCCACATCGATCGATTCATGGTTGGGGTACCTTTCTTCCAGCTCTGCCATCCAGCTTGCCAACTTCAGAACCTGGTCGGCAGGCACCACCGACGAGTTGGGATAGAAGGTCACCGCGATGGACTTGATCGGACTGCATGCAAGCACACCACCTGGCCCAAGCGCGACCGTCGGTAGCAGTAGCCAATGGATAAGGGGACGCCCAAAGTTCCACATGGCGCTCAGTCCCCCACAACGCCCAGGATGTATGACGCAAGACTGTCGGCGTTCATCTGCGATTTCGAGTCTTTCGCGTGAGCCCTCGAATTCCGGGTGCCGTACCAGTGATCGAACGATCCGAATGTGTCATCGAAGTGGGTGACCTCATGGATCAGGGTCAGGAGGCGGGAGTCGCCATCGAGCGCTTCGCCGGTCTCGAAGTTGACCCTGTTGTCGTATCGAAAGCTACAGAATTCCAACGCGATGGCAATGGTGTGCGTGGCTGTGTCGGGCTTGCACGCCGCAGCCGCGGTGCCACGGTCAGCCTCCAGAACGCAAGTCGCCAACTTGCCGCCACCGATGTACCGCACAAAATTCTTGGGCTCCAGTCCTTGGAGCACGCGAGCGCATGAGGTCAATCCCTTTTGCAGATGCTCGCGGGTGCCCTGATCGGCCACGCCGAACCACAATTTCACCCGGGCCTGCGCCGGTCTGTCCCAGCGATCCAGCTCGGGGATCCGCTTCTTGGTGATGCAGTCGAGTGCCATGTCGCGCAGCCTCATCGCCAGGGTGGCGAACTCCTTGTTCGTCATGTTCGGGCAGATGTTCTCTGTCGACTCCGCTTCTGGCGGATGGTCGACGAAGTCATCGACGATCTTCTTGCTTGCGGCTTCTTCCTGATGATTCGGGGTGTACCAATCGCTGCCGGCCATGTTCACCTCGAACTCCCGACTGCCGCCGCCCAGGTCATCGACGTATGACGTCGTCTGCAGAGTCGACAGGATCAGCGGCGGGACCGGGCAACGACAGATGACCACGTCGCCTTCCAGTGCCACTTCGGCCTCGTAGAGGCCATTGCGGCGTGGGCCACCAGCTTTCGCGATGATGCCGACGCTGTTGCATCCCTCGCAGTAGGCGCGCCCGCCAATGAGGGCCACTTGATGTCCATGGATGGTGAACTCGGGCCCGCTGTAGGGGAGGACGTGACCGCCGGGCACTGGCGGGTCTCCCACCACGAGGATTCTTCTGTGCATGCATTACTCTCCCTTCGAAACCACGAGGCCGGTGACAGTCGGCCTATCAAAAAGCCCCACTAGGGGGCTGGAGGGCTGTGGACAGCTCAGCAAGGAGCGACGCTTTGCGCGTCTTGGTATCCCCAGCAGGCGGAATTCTACGTACCCGATACCGCATTCGGTCCGGCAGAACCGGCGAGCTCACGTGTCCTTTAGCGTCGCTGCCCCAACGTCTCACGGTGACGCGTTCCAGCGTCGCAAACGCCAGACTCTCCACCGCCAACCCGATCAACACCACCAGCGCCAACCCCGCAAACACGCGATCTGTGTAGAGCTCGTTCCGGTTCTGGAAGATGTACCACCCCAGCCCGCCCTTGCCGGAGCTGGCGTCGAAGACGAGTTCGGCGGCGATGAGGGTACGCCAGGCGAAGGCCCAGCCGATCTGAAGGCCCGAGAGGATGGCAGGAGGAGCGGTTGGCACCTAGGCTGCGGCGTACGAACGAATCCTGGTGGCCGAGCCTTAGCCGCGGCGCACCTCAACCATCCATCTTGATCTGCGCCGCCTTCACCACCTCACCCCAGCGCTTGATCTCCGACTGCTGAAAGCGCTTGAACTCTGCGCCTGCAGGCCCACCCGGCCGCGCACCCAGGTCGGAGATCGCCTTGCGCACCCCGCCGTCGGCCAGGATCTCGCCCAGCTCGCTCTCCAGCCGCTGCAGTGCAGGCGCCGGCGTGCGCGCCGGCGCGAAGAGGCCATACCAGGCGGTGGCGGCGTAGCCGGGCACGCCGGCCTCGGCCACGGTCGGCACATCGGGCAGCAGCGGGGTGCGCTCGGGGTCGGCGACGGCGAGCAGGCGCAGGGCGCCGCTCTGGATGTGCTGCAGCACCAGGGGCAGGTCGGCAAACATGATCGGCACGCGGCCGCCCATCAGGTCGGCCAGGGCGCCGGCGCTGCCCTTGTAGGGCACGTGCTGCATCTGCGTCCTGGTCAGGTGCTTGAACATCTCCGCAGCCAGGTGCTGTGACGCACCCACGCCGCCCGATGCGTAGCTGTAGCCCTCGGGCTTCTGGCGCAGCAGCTCGATCAGCTCCTTCACGTTCTTCGCCGGCAGCGACGGGTGCACCACCAGCACCAGCGTGGCCACGCCGACCAGCTTGACCGGGGCGAAGTCCTTCACCGGGTCGTAAGGCATGGTGGTGTAGATCAACGCGTTGGTGGCGTGCGTGCCGATGGAGCCCATCACCAGCGTGTGGCCGTCGGGTGCCGACTTGGCGACCAGGTCGGCGGCGATGTTGCCGCCTGCGCCGGTGCGGTTCTCCACCACCACGGGCTGCTTCAGTCGCTCGCCGAGCGGGACGGCAACGATGCGCGCCAGCAGGTCGGTCGACCCGCCCGGCGCGAAGGGCACGACGATGCGCAGCGGCTTCGACGGAAAGTCTTGAGCCCGGGCCGAGCCGAGCGACAGCGCGCCGGCCGCCGCCAGCCCCCGGGCCAGCACGGCGCGGCGCGACAGCCGTGTCATGCGCTCACCTCCAGCTCGGCCACATGCCCCGAGGGTGTGCCGAGCACGGTGGTGCGTTCGAGATGGCGCCGATACTGCGGGTCGTAGTCGCCCATGGCGAGGTGCGACGTGCAGCGGTTGTCCCAGATGAGCAGGTCGTCGTTGCGCCACTGGTGGCGGTAGGTGAAGTGCGGGCGCGTGGCGTGGCGCACCAGGAAGTCGACCAGCGGCTGGCTCTCCTCGACGGTCATGCCTTCGATCTGCTTGACCTTCTCGCCGATGTACAGCGCCTTGCGTCCGGTCTCGGGATGCACGCGCACCAGCGGCTGTGCCACCGGCGGGTTCAGGCGTCGGTTCTCGGCCTCCCACTGGGCCGACATGCCGGCGTTCTTGCGCTCGGCATGGTGCACGCCGTGCAGGTCGGCGATCAGCGCCTTCATCTTCGCCGACAGGGCGTCGTAGGCCAGGTACATGTTCGAGAACAAGGTGTCGCCGCCCACCGGCGGCACCGCCACGCCGCGCAGCAGCGAGCCAAGCGCGGGCGCCAGCGTGAACGACATGTCCGAATGCCACATCTGGCCCGTGTACTTCGAGTTCGACGGGCTGCCGTCGGGCTTGGCGTCGTTGGTCACCATCAGCAGCTCGGGGTGCGTCGCGTCGCGGTCCATCGGCAGCGAGTCGTGCCGGTCCAGCTCGCCGAAGAGGCGACTGAAGGCGATGTGCTGTTCGCGGCTGATCTTCTGGCCGCGGAACAGCAGCACGCCGTGCTGCAGGTAGGCGGCGTGGATGGCCGTCCACGTATCGGGCGGGCAGGGCTCGCGCAGGTCGACGCCGAGCACTTCCGCGCCGAGCGCGTAGGACAGCGGTCTGAACTCGATGGGCATGGGTGTCTCCTTCTGCGGCGCATTCGAGCACGCGGCGGTACTTTTGATAATCGGTAATATCGAAAGCATTTATCCGACAGAGTGAACAATGGACCTGCGGCAACTGGAGACCTTCATGGTCATTGCCGAGCTCGGCAGCTTCTCGGCCGCCGCGGCACGGCTGCACCGCTCACAGGCGGCGGTCAGCACGCATGTGCAGAAGCTCGAGGCTGGCTTGGGTGTGCGCCTGCTGGAGCGCACGACGCGCCGCGTCGCGCTCACGCCCGAAGGCCGCATCCTGCTGGCTCGCTGCCGGGTGGTGATGACCGAACTCGACGACGTGAGCCGCGAGATGGTGGAACGCTCGCAGCTCAAATCCGGCCACGTGTCGATCGGCACGGTGCCGTCGGTGTCCAGCCATCGCCTGCCGCACGCGCTGGCGGCATTCAAGGCGCTGCACCCAGGCATCACCCTGGAGCTGCACGAAGGCTCGGTCAGCCGCATCCATGACGACCTGCGCGAGCGCGTGACGGACTTCGCGATCGCACCGGAGTTCGGATCGCAGAAAGACCTGGCACTCGATCCGGTGCTGTCCGACCCCCTGGTGGCGATTCTTCCCAGGGCGATCTCCGTCGGTGCCCGCGGCATCACCCTGGCGGAGCTGGCCCGTCACCCGCAGTTGGCCCAGCCCGCAGATACCGCCGTGCGCACCACCGTCGAGGACGTCTTCCGCAGCAGGGGTTTCGACTTCCACCCCGTCATCGAGGTGGCGCACCACCAGACGCTGCTCAACATGGTGGCCGCCGGTCTGGGCGTGACCGTACTGCCGACGATCTGTGTGCCACCCGGACCGAACGACGCTTACCAGGTCGTACCCCTGCGGCCGCGCATCCCGAGTCGCAAGATCTGCGTCGTGACCCTGCGCGGACGCGCGCTCGGCGGGGCCGCTCAGGTGTGCGCACGCCTCATCGTCGACGCCTTGCGCGAAGGCGATGCGGCGGCGCGGACGCTCAGCGCTGCTGCCCCCACCGCCGCACGGTGACGCATTCATTTGCGGGACAACGCGGGTGCTCCGCATGATGATGAAGTTGGATCGGCACAGCACGATCCGGCTGTGATGGGTTTCAAGCCAAAAGCGGCCGCAGCGCCCGTCCAGCGGGCGCAGGCAGCTATCAATTCAGGAGCATCAGGGTTCGGCCGCGACGTCGGCCTGCGCCAGCGCCTGCTCGATCACGTCCTGCGTCAGCGTGGGCGCGAAGGACTCGATGAAGGCATAGACGTACTTGCGCAGATAGCCGCCGCGCCTCACGGCCAGCTTGGTCTCGTTGATGCCGAAGAGGTGGCCGGCATCGATGGCGCGCAGGGCGGTGTCGCGCTCGGCCTCGTAGGCCACGCTGGCGACGATGCCCACGCCCATGCCCAGCTGCACGTAGGTCTTGATGACGTCGGCATCCATCGCGGCGAGGGTGATGTTCGGCTCCAGCCCGGCCTCGGCGAAGGCCGCGTCGATGCGCGTGCGGCCGGTGAAGCCGGCGTCGTAGGTGATGAGCGGGTGCGCGGCCAGCGCCTGCAGCGTGAGCGGCGCCTGCAGCAGCGCATGGCCCGGCGGCACGACCACCGCATGCGTCCACCGATAGCAGGGCAGGGCGACGAGCTGCGGGATGTCGGCCAGCGCCTCGGTGGCGATGCCCACGTCGGCCTCGCCGTCGAGCAGCATCTGTGCGATCTGCCGCGGCGAGCCCTGGTGCAGGTTGAGCTTGACCTGCGGGAAGCGCTCCCAGAACTCCTGCACCGCCACCGGCAGCGCATAGCGCGCCTGCGAATGCGTGGCGGCGATCGACAGCACGCCGGTCTGCTGCGCGGCGAACTCCTCGCCGGCCAGCCGCAGGTTGCTGCTTTCCATGAGCACGCGCTCGATGATGGGCAGCACGTGGCCGCCCGGCTCGGTCAGCCCGGTGAGGCGCTTGCCCGCGCGCACGAAGAGCTCGATGCCCAGTTCCTGCTCGAGCTCGCGGATCTGGCGGCTCACGCCGGGCTGCGAGGTGTGCAGCGCCTGGGCGACGTCGGTGAGGTTGAAGTTGCAGCGCACGGCCTCGCGGACCGAGCGCAGCTGCTGGAAGTTCATGGTGGCAACGCGATCGACACGGCAGCGCAGGGCGCGGCTGCCGGGCCGCCATTGTGCGAAGCGGCGTCCTGCACGGGAACGACCGTTTCGCTCGTTGCTCATGAGCAAACTGTCTTTGGGGCCTTGGGCCCGGCTCAGGGCGTGCGCGCCGGCAGGCCCTTGAGCCGCTCGTAGCCGCTCAGTTCGAGGAAGCCCTGGCCCGTGAGCGCGCCGCTGGCCTTCACGGCGCCTTCCCAGTACACGTTGGCGCTGGTGGTGCCGGCGTCGAACTCGGCGTTGGGCACGAAGGGCTCGACGTCCAGCGTGCCGGCCGGCACCTGCACCCGCCAGGCCACCGGGTACTTGATGCCCGTGGCCGGGCTGGTCCATTGCCGCACGGGCTGCAGCTGCACGGACTCGCGCGTGAGCGGCGTCGACGTGCCGTCGGCTTGCGTGTGCGTGCCGGCGGTCATCACCGGGCGGCCCACGCGGTCGAACAGCTCGTAGATCATGAGGTCGGAGCCGTCCGAGAGGTGCAGCGCGAACCAGTTCCAGCCCAGCTCCAGCACGTCGAACTCGCCCCACTGGTGGTCGAACCAGACGGTGCCGCGCACCTGTGTGCTCTGCCCGCCGATGGCCACGGTGCCGGTGGCCGGCAGGCGCGGGCGCGAGTAGTAGTAGCTGATGCCGCTGCTGCCGAAGTCCAGCAGCCCCGGCGTGGCCGACTCGGCCGCGCGGTGCGCCACCAGGGGCGGCGCGTCGGCGAGGTCCAGCGCGAAGGCCGCGCCGCCGTCCAGGCCGGCCTGCAGCACGTGCGTGCCGCCCAGGCTGGCGAAGCGCCAGTTGCCCTGGCGGAAATCGAAGCCGTCGCGCACGGCAGTGCTGGCGACGCCGGCCGTCTTGTACTGGCCGTCGTAGCGCTTGCCGGTGCGCAGGTCGGTCAGCGCCACGTGCATCACCGTGTGCCGCACCAGGCTGCTGGCGACGAAGACCGCCACATGGAAGGCATAGCGCGGCCCGCCGTCGGCTTCGAGGATGCCGTTGTAGTACCACCACTCCATCGCCGAGCCGTGCGGCGCCTCGTCGGCGGGCAGGTTCAGCGGCGGCAGGGCGGCGGTGCGCTCGCCCGGCACCGGCGTGGGCTTCGCCGCGGGCCTGGGCGCATCGGCCTGCGCGAGGCGTGGCGCGCTTTCGGGCGGTGACTCGGCGAAGTACCAGGCGATGGCGCCGATCGCGAGCACCAGCACCGCGAACGCCGCGCCACGGATCCACGCGCGCCGGCGGCTGCGCCGGCTGCGATGGCGCCGGAAACGGCTGTAGCTCTCGCGCTTCCTGCCGAAATACTTCAAGGCCGCTCCTTGCAACAAAAGGTTGCATGGAGACTAGCACCGCTGCCGCGTGCGTGGCGCCCGGATCAGCCCGCGGTGGCGGTGAATGCGGTATCGAAGGTGGCGGCCACCTGCAGCGGCTGCCGGATCAGGCCCACCTCGCGGTAGAAGTCCGCCGTGCGCTGCTGGTCGGCGATCACGGCCGCGTCGATCGGCACCCACTTCTGCTGGCGGCGCTCGAACTGCAGCTTCGCCGCCTCGGGCGGGATGCCGATGATGCGCGCCAGCGTGGCCGAAAAAGCGTCCACGTTGCGGTACGACCAGGCCTGCGCGCGCACCACGCGCTGCAGGAAGTCCTGCAGCACCGGCCGCTTGGCGGCGATGGCGGCATCGGTCGCGGCCAGGTAGCTCAGGCCGGGCAGCAGGCCGCGGCCGCTGGCCAGCACGCGTGCATGGCCACTGGTCTCGGCCAGCGCGGTGTAGGGTTCCCAGGTCGCCCAGGCGTCGACCGAGCCCTGCGTGAGCGCCAGCTTCGCATCGGCCGGCGCGAGGAAGCGCAGGTTCACGTCCTCGGGCTTCAGGCCGGCGGCGGTGATCGCCTTGAGCGTGACGAAGTGGCCGATCGAGCCGCGGTTGGTCGCCACGCTGCGGCCCTTGAGGTCGGCCGCGGACTTGAGCGGCGAGTCGGGCCGCACCAGCACCGCGGTGCCGTAGGCGTCGCTGCGGTTGGCGCCGATGGCCTTGACCTTGGTGCCTGCGGCGAGCGCGAAGATCAGCGGCGCATCGCCGATGGGGCCGCTGTCCACCGCGTTGGCGTTGAGCGCCTCGGCCAGCGGCGCGGCAGCCGGGAATTCCGACCACTGGATGTCGTAGCTCAGGCCCTGCAGCGCATCGGCGGCCTCGAGCAGCGCGCGCAGGCCGCCCTTCTGGTCGCCGGCCTTGAGCACCGGGCGGCCCTGCGCGTGCAGGCCGATGGCCGGCAACGCCAGGCCGGCGGCGCCGAGGCCCGCGCCCGCGATCAGGCGGCGGCGGCTGAGGGAAGAAAGGTGACGAGTCGACATGGGAGCTCCTGGAGTCGTGCGGGAAGAAGAGAAAGGACGAAGGTCAGTGGATGAAGCCGCCCTTGACGAAGCGCACCGGTTGCGCATCCATGCGGGCGATGAGCGCACCCAGGCCGTCGGCCGGTGCGGCTGACGCCGCGGCGGAGGTCGGCGGCGCGTCGCTGCGGCACAGCAGGTCGTCGTCGGACCACTCGCTGCGCGTGGGGCTGCTGCGCGCGCGCAGGTAGCCGTCGCGGTCCACGATGAACTGCAGGCCGGCCGGCGAATCGGTCCCGGCCACCAGCGCCAGCGCCTGCCAGGCCTCGGGGCTGCGGGCTTCGCAGCCCTCGGTCACCGGGCCGTCGCCGGGACGCACCCGCACCGTGACCAGGCGCGGGTCCTCGGACGGGAGCTGCATGCCCTTGTCCGCTGCGACCAGCCGCAGCCGCTGGCCGCGCCAGCTCGACAGCAGCCGCGTGCGGCCGTCGGCGCACTGCACCGGCGCATCGGCCAGCCGCACCGGGCGGCCCCACTGGCCGGTGGCGCGCAGCATCTCGCCCGCGGCCTGGGCCTTCATGGCGTCGATCAGCGCCCAGGCGTCGGCATCGCTCAGCCGATCGCCAAAGGCGGGCATGGTGGGCCGGCCCTGCGCGTCGCGAAGGCCGTGCTGCAGGTGCCACAGCAGGTCGCCGTCGGCGCGGCGCCACAGCAGCGGCCCGGCCAGGTTCGGCGGCAAGACGGCGAGCGACGCGGCCTGCGGGCCCTGCCCACGGCCGTCCGTGCCGTGGCACTGCACGCAGTGCTGCGCATAGAGCGCCTGCCCGCGCACCACGCCGGCGGCGGTGGGCGGGCCGGGCGGCAGGTGGAAGCTGGCCGGCGTCGCGGGCACGCGCAGGGCCGACGCGTCGGGCCAGGGCACGGCGATCGCCGCCAGCGGCAGCATGGCCAGCAGGTACCAGCGCCCGCGCCGCCATGCCCAGGCCACGGCCAGTGCCAGCAGCGCGACAGCGACGAAGGCCAGCGCCGCGGCCAGGCGCAGCGCCTGCCCCAGTTCGATCAGCAGGTTGTCGCCCGACAGCCGCCAGGCCCAGGGCCAGGCCGGCTGCCCGTGAACGTCGCCGACGAGGCCCAGCGCGTGCAGCGCCCGCAGCAGGGCGAGCTGCGCCGACTGCAGGCCGGCGATCAGCGCCTGCAGCCATTGCGCCTCGATCGCGGCCTCCACCGTTCACCAGCTCGCATCCAGCCCGAGGTGGCGCAGCGCTTCGTGGCGCAGCTCGGCCAGGCGCGGGTGGCCACGGTGCCGCGGGTAGGGCAGGTCGACCGTGAGCTCGGCCACCACGCGGGCCGGGCGGTCGCTGAGCACGATCACGCGGTTGGCGAGGAACAGCGCCTCTTCCACGTCGTGCGTGACCAGCAGGGTCGAGAAGCCGCTGCGCTGCCACAGGGCGACCAGCTCGCTCTGCATCGCGATGCGGGTGAGCGAATCGAGCTTGCCCAGCGGCTCGTCGAGCACCAAGAGGCGCGGGTCGTTGACCAGCGCACGGGCCAGCGCCACGCGCTGTGCCATGCCGCCCGAGAGCTGGTGCGGGAAGGCCTTGGCAAAGTCCGAAAGGCCCACGCGCTGCAGTGCCTCGTCGACGCGGTGCCCCTGGGTCTTCAGCACGCCGCGCGCCTGGAGCCCGAGCGCCACGTTGTCGCGCACGCTGCGCCAGGGGTAGAGGGTCGGGTCCTGGAAGACGACGATGCGCGAGGGGTCGGGGTGCGTGATCGGTGCTCCGTCCTGGGTGAGGCGCCCGGCGGTCGCCGGCTCCAGCCCCGCGACCAGGCGCAGCAGCGTCGACTTGCCGCAGCCGCTGGGCCCGAGCAATGCGACGAACTCGCCGGGCGCGACCTCCAGGTCGATGTCGTCGAGCACCTGCAGCGGCGCGGACGCGCTGCCGAACCAGTGGCTCACGCCCTGGATGCCGATGCGTGCGCCGCCCGCGGCGGCGGCCGGCGCGGCTTGCAGGGCCGCGTTCACCATTTCACCGTCCCCTTCTGCCACGACAGCACGCGGTCGCGCACCGTGAAGAGCAGCGTGATCAGGCCCGAGCACAGCACCGCCATCACCAGCAGCGCGGCGTACATGTTGGCGTAGGCGGCCCAGCCCTGGGCCCATTGCAGGTACCAGCCGAGGCCGGCCTTCACGCCCATCATCTCGGCCGTCACCAGCACGGAGAACGAGGCGCCCAGGCCCATGAAGAGGCCGACGAAGACCTGCGGCAGGGCGGCCGGGACGGCGACGCGCCACACCAGGAACCATTCGCTCGCGCCCAGCGTGCGCGCCACGTCGTAGTAGCTCTTGTGCACCGAGGCCACGCCCGACCACGACAGCACCGCCACCGGGAAGAAGGTCGCCAGGCCGATCAGGAACACCGCCGCCGCGTAGCTCGACGGCGCGAAGAAGAAGGCCAGCGGCAACAGCGCCGAGGCCGGCACCGGCCCGAGGAAGCGCAGCAGCGGGTGCACCCAGTAGCCGGCGATGCGCGACCAGCCGATCCACACCCCGGTGGCGAAGCCCACCAGCGCGCCCAGCACGAAGCCGTGCGCCAGCAGGCGCACCGAATGCGCCGTCGACAGGCCCAGGCGTGCCCAGTCCTCGTAGGCCACGTCGATCAGGCTCTGCGGCGGCGCGAAGAAGGGCGGCGGCAGCGCACCCAGCTTGGCCGTGAGCAGCTCCCACAGCGCGAGCAGCAGCGGCGCGGCCACCAGCCATTGGCCCGCGCGGTGCAGGGCCTGCGCGAGGCGCCCGCTGCGCGGGCCGGCCAGCGCCCAGGCCAGCACCGCTGCCGCGATGCCGAAAGCGAGCACGCCGAACTCGGTGGTGAAGTTCCAGTCCGAGAAGCCCACCTCGCGGTTGGGCCAGGCGAGCGTGAGCGCGCCCAGGCCCGCCCAGGCAGCGGCCGAGGCAAGGCCCGTGCGCCACATGCGGTGTGGGCGCGCAGCACTGGCGGCTTGGGAGGAGACGAGCGCCGCGCTCGCCGTGTCGGGTGTGTAGGGGGACGCAAGTGCGCCGTCGATGGCAGTCATGCGGGAAGTGCCTCCGTGCAGAAATCGTGCGTGGTGGCCGCTGGCGTCGCGTGCGGTTCAGGCCAGACGGCAAGCGAAGCGATGCCCTCAGGGCAGCCGCGGAACTGGCTTGGCCAGGCCGCTGGGTGCGCCCCCCTCCCGCCGAAGGCGAGAGACGGGGGAGACGCGAAGCGGCTTGGGGGGTGTTTCATCTCACGCCAGCACGTCCACCGACACGTGGTTCGCGAGGCGCGCCGGGTCGGTGGAGGACTTGAGCACGCCCACCGAGCGGAAGTCGCGGGCGTAGAACTCGACCTCGTCGCGCAGGTTCCTGCCCACGGGATGGTGCTGGTGCGTCAGCGTGCCCAGCAGCGCCTGCAGGTCCTCGACCGGCACCTTGGGCGAGTACTTGGCGAAGAGCTTGGCCGACTCGTTCGGGTTCTCGGCCACGTAGTCGGAGGCCTGCACGATCGACCGCACGAGTGCGGCCACGGTGGGCCTGTCCTTGCGCACCAGTTCGCCGCGCGCGCCGACGATGCAGCAGACCTTGTCCTTGTATTCGCCCGAGAGGTTGGTCGCGAGTTCGGTGAAGCGGCCCTTGTTGCGCTTCTCGATCAGGTAGAGCGTCGGGTCGCCGTCGGCAATCGCCTGGATCTCGCCCTTGTTCACCGCCACGTCGAGCAGGTCGGCCGGGTACTGGCGCCACTGCACGTCCTTGTCGGCGTCGATGCCGTTCTTCTTGAGCAGGATCGAGAAGAAGTTCTTGCCGGGGCTGGCGATGTCCGACACACCGATGGTCTTGCCCTTGAGCTGCTGCAGGCTGGTCACGCCGGCCTCGTTCACGCCCACCATCCGCACGCAGCCGCCGTGCGAGCTGCCGACGATCTTGACGTCGAAGCCCGACTCCAGCGGCTTGAGCCAGCGGTGGATCATGCCCACGGCCGCGTCGGCCTTGGCCGTGGCCAGCGATTCGAGCAGCTGGTCGGTGGAGCCGGTGTAGTTGATGAGATCGACCTGCAGGCCGTTCTTCTCGAAGATGCCGCGTTCCTGTGCCACCACCACCGGCGACAGGCAGAAGGCGCTGGCGTTCCAGGCGAAGGTGAGCTTGCGCGGCTGCGACCAGGCGCGCGAGGCGAGCAGGCCGCTGGCGGCCACGGTGGCGGCGGCGCCGGCAAGGCGCAGGGCGCCGCGGCGGTTGAGGGTCGGGTGGGTCATGGTCGTAGGGCGAGAGGGGTGAATCAATCGAGCAGATCGGGCTCGGCCTGCACGAGGCCTTCGTACAGGCTCTCGAAGGCATGCAGCGCCCCCTCGGGGCCGCCGATCTGGCCGTGCGTGTGGCGGGCCGTGGCCTCGTCGATGGGCTGGGGCGTGCCGGCGGCCTGCGCCAGCAGCTGCGTGTGGCAGGCGTTGTCGAGCGCGATGTACCACCACGCCGCGGCCTCCACCGTGGGCCCTGCGGTGAGGATGCCGTGGTTCTTCAGGATCGCGCCCTTGGCCACGTCGCCGTCGTCCTTGGCCAGCGCATGCGCGATGCGATCGCCCTCGCTGGTGTCGACCACCATGCCGGTGAAGTCGTCGAACAGCGCCACGTCGCCGTGGAACACGCAGCTGTCCTGCGTGAGCGTTGCGAGCGGCTGGCCCAGTGTGGAGAAGGCCTTGCCGAAGGTCGAATGCGTGTGCGCGGCGGCGACCACGCCGGGGTGGCGCTCGTGGATCGCGGCATGGATCGCGAAGGCGGCCTTGTTGAGTGGGCGCTGGCCGATCACCGTCTCGCCGCGCGCGTTGACCAGCAGCAGGTCCGACACCTTGATGCGCGAGAAGTGCACGCCCAGCGGGTTGACCCAGAAGTGGTCGGTAAGCTCGGGGTCGCGCGCCGTGATGTGCCCGGCCAGGCCCTGCGCGAAGCCGAAGCGCGCGAAGAGGCGGAAGGCGCCGGCCAAGCGCTCCTGGCGATGCCGGCGCTCGGCCTCCACGCTCGGGCGGGCCGGCGGTGGCTCGAACCAGAAGTGCTGGCGCGGCGCGGCGTTGAAGCGTTCGCGCAGGCCGCGCGGCGCGCTGGCAGGGCGTTCGATGGACAGGATGGCGCTCATGCGTGTCTTCCGGAGGGCTTGCGGGTGCATCGGGCTCAGGCGGCGCGGCGCTGGCCGGCGATGCGCTGGGCGACCAGCTCGCGGGTGCGCGGGATGAGCGCACGGCCGTAGTCGGTGGCGTCCTCCAGCGGGTCGAAGCCGCGGATCAGGAAGGTGCTCACGCCCAGGTCCCAGTAGTCGAGCAGCGCGTCGGCCACCTGTTCGGGCGTGCCCACCAGCGCGGTGCTGTTGGAGCGGCCGCCCGTCTCCTGCGCGATGGCGGTCCACAGGCGCTTGTCCACGCGCGGCCCCTTGTCGGCCGCGGCCAGCAGGCGGCGGGCGCCTTCGCTCTGCTGCGGGCCGCCGCGTGCGTAGCCGGCCACCACGCGCAGGCGGCGCGTTTCTTCCAGGATGCGGTCGGCCCGCGCCCAGGCGGCTTCCTCGGTGTCGGCCAGGATGGGCCGGAACGAGACCGAGAAGCGCACGCTGCGCCCATGCTTGGCCGCCTCGGCGCGCACGCGGGCCGTGAGCTCGCGTGCCTGGTCGAGCGATTCGCCCCACAGCGCATACACGTCGGCATGCTTGCCGGCCACCGGGATGGCGGCTTCGGACGCGCCGCCGAAGTACACCGGCACGTGCGGCTTGCCGCCCTGCGTCTGCAGCGGCTTGATCTCGGAGAAGGCGCCCTGCGCGCGGTAGTGCGTACCTTCGTGGTCGAAGGGCTTCTCGGCCGTCCAGACCTTGCGCAGCACGTCCAGGTACTCGTCGGTGCGGGCGTAGCGCTGGTCGTGGTCCAGCCAGTCGCCGTCGCGGCGCTGCTCCTCGTCGGAGCCGCCCGAGATGTAGTGCACCGCCAGGCGCCCGCCGCTGAGCTGGTCCAGCGTGGCGAACTGCCGCGCCGCCAGCGTGGGCGCGACGAAGCCCGGCCGGTGCGCCAGCATGAAGTGGATGCGCTCGGTGACGGCCGCCGCATGCGCCACGGTGAGCGTGGCATCGGGGATGGTCGAGTGGTGCGGCACCAGGATGCGGTCGAAGCCCGCCGCCTCGTGGGCCTGCGCGAAGGCGCGGACGTACGCGGGGTCGAACACCGGGCCGCGTGGGGCATGGATCTCCGAGACCTTCTGGCCCTGGATCATGCCGATGAATTCGACGTCGTTCTGGCTCATTGCTGATTCCTTGTGGATGAGGGGCCGGCGCGTGTGGCGCCCGCCTGGCAAAGGGAGCGTCACCGTAAAGTCCGCGCCCGCCGTCGTGAACGTAGAAAAACGTGCTTGCATATGCGGCTTGCGTCGTTCACTGCGCAGCGCCGGGCGCCTAAGGTGTGCGGCATGCGTGTGCTTGCCCATTCCCTTTCGTTCCCGTCCACCCATGCGCCGGCATCCGGCGCGGCGCTGCCGGATCGCGCGCTGCTTGCCCGACTGACGCGCGAGTTCGCTGCTACGGCGGACGAACTGGACGCGAGCGGCGCCTTTCCGCACGCCAACTTCCGCGCCCTGCAGGCTGCCGGGCTGGTGGCCCTGGTGGCGCCGGCCGCCTGGGGCGGCGGCGGCGCCACGCTCGCGCAGGCGCGCGCGGTGATCACGGCCGTGGCGCGTGGCGAGCCGGCCACCGCGCTCATCCTGGTCATGACCTACCTGCAGCACCAGGGCCTGGCCCGACCCGGCAGCCGCTGGCCGCGCCACCTGGCCGAGCAGGTGGTGCGCGACGCGGTGGCGCATGGAGCGCTCATCAATTCACTGCGCGTGGAGCCGGCGCTCGGGTCGCCGGCGCGCGGCGGCCTGCCGGGCACGGTGGCGCGGCGCGAGGGCGAGTCCTGGGTGATCTCGGGCCACAAGCTCTACACCACCGGCATCGAGGGCCTGAGCTGGCTCGCCGTGTGGGGCCGGACCGACGAGCCCGCGCCGCGCACCGGCGTGTTCCTGGTGCCGCGCGAGGCCGCCGGCCTGCGCGTGATCGAGAGCTGGGACCACCTGGGCCTGCGGGCCTCGGGCAGCCACGAGGCGGTGTTCGAGGACGTGCGCATCCCGCTCGAGCACGCCGTCGACCTGCGCGCGCCGGCCGACTGGGCCCCGGACGCGGGCAGCCAGACCGACATCGATGCCCATGCGAACCAACAGGCCTGGATGGTGGCGCTGCTGGGCAGCCTCTACGACGCCGTGGCGCAGGCCGCGCGCGACTGGCTGCTGGACTTCCTGCGCACGCGCGCGCCCGGCAGCCTGGGCGCGCCGCTGGCCGGCCTGCCGCGCGTGCAGGAGGCCGTCGGCGAGATCGAGGCGCTGCTGCGCAGCAACCGGGTGCAGCTCGACGCCCTCGCCGCCGACGTCGACGCCGGCCGCGCGCCGCCGCCGGCCGACAGTGCCCTGGTGAAGTACAGCGTGACCACCCAGGCGATTCGCGCCGTGGAGATCGCGCTGCAGCTGAGCGGCAACCACGGCCTGTCGCGCCGCAACCCCCTGCAGCGCCACCACCGCGACGTGCTGTGCAGCCGCATCCATACGCCGCAGAACGATGCGGTGCTGGTGGCCGCCGGCCGGCGTGCGCTGGCCGAGGTGAGGTCATGAGCGGGGTGCTGTTGCGGTCGAGCCGCCGGCAGTGGCTCCACGGCGGTGCGGCGCTTGCGGCCGCCTGGCTGTGGCCCACCGTGCAGGCCCAGTCCCGCACCGCGCTCGTGCTCGGCGACCAGGCGCGTGGCTTGAGCGCCCTGTTCGAGGCGGCGGGCTCGTTGAAGGACGCGCCCTTCGATTTCCGCTGGGCCAACTTCCAGGGCGCGGCACCGCTCTTCGAGGCGCAGCGCAGCGGTGCGGTGGACACGGCCGTCGCCGGCGACCTGCCGGTGCTCGCGGCGGCCGTCGGGCGCACGCCGCTGAAGATCGTCGCCACGCGCGCCGGCCGGCCCGAGTCGCTGGGCATTGTGGTGCAGCCCGACTCCGCCCTGCAGCGGGTGGCCGACCTGCGCGGCAAGACGGTGATCGTCTCGTCCGCGCGCGGCAGCATCTCGCAGTACCAGCTCTATGGCGCGCTGGAAGAGGCGGGCGTGCCGCTCGCCGAAGTCACGGTGCGCTTCGTGCTGCCGACCGATGCGGCCACCGCCTTCGCCTCGCGCCAGATCGAGGCCTGGGCCACCTTCGACCCCTACTACACGGTGGCGCGTCAGCACGGCGGCCGCGTGCTGCGCGACGGGCGCGGCATCAACACGGCGCTGGGCTTCATCACCGCCAGCGAGCAGGCCCTGGCCGACCCGGCGCGGCGTGCCGCGATCGTGCAGTTCCTGGACCGGCTGGCACGCGCCGGCGAATGGGCGCAGGCGCACCCGGAGGCCTACGCGCAGGTCTACGCCGGCCTGTCGCGCCTGCCGATCGAGTCGGCACGCGCCATCACCGCGAACGCCGCCGTCGCGGCCCGGCCGGTGAGCGAGGAAGACGTCACGGCGTTGCAGCGCGTGGCCGACCGCGCCGCACGCGACGGCATCCTGCCGCAGCGGGTGGACGTGCGCGCCATCACCGACGCCACGCTGTGGCGCAGGCCGGCATGACGCGGCCGCTGCGCGAGTTCGTCCATGCCTTCGGCCTGCTGCTGTACACCCGTCCCGAGGAGCCGCAGCTGCTGGCGCAGGGCGGTGCGCTGCTGCGCACGCTGGTCGCGCGCGACGACTGGCTGCCCGAGGCCTTCGCCGAGCCGCACCCGGAGTACTACCGGCAATACCTGCTGCATGCCGATTCGACCGAGCGCTTCTCTGTGGTGAGCTTCGTGTGGGGGCCGGGCCAGGCCACGCCGGTGCACGACCACACGGTGTGGGGCCTGATCGGCATGCTGCGCGGCAGCGAGTTCAGCCAGGGCTACGTGGAGCGCGAGGGCGCCTGGGTGCCCGAGGGCGAGGCCGTGCGGCTGCAGCCCGGCGACGTGGAGGCGGTGTCGCCGCGCATCGGCGACGTGCACCGCGTGCGCAATGCCTTCGACGACCGCGTGTCGATCAGCATCCACGTCTATGGCGCCAACATCGGCGCCGTGCGGCGCCATACTTACCCGCCCGAGGGTGGACGGCGCCTGTTCGTCTCGGGCTACTCCAACACCCTTCTGCCCAATCTCTGGGACCGCAGCGCCGAGCTGCGGTCCGCCGCCGAATGACCGACACCCTGTTCGCCACGCGCCCTGCCTCGCAGGCCGCGAAATCCGATCTGCCCACCCTGAGCGCTGCCCAGGTGCGTGCGCACCTGCTGGCGCGCGACACCGAGATCGCGCTGCTCGACGTGCGCGAGGAAGACCCCTACGCGCAGGCCCATCCGCTGTGGGCCGCCAACCTGCCGCTGTCGCGCATCGAACTCGAAGCCTGGCGCCGCATCCCGCGCCGCGACACGCGCATCGTGCTCTTCGGCGAGCACGCGGGCGAAGACCTCGCGCCGCGTGCCGCTGCCGTGCTGCAACGCCTGGGCTACACGCAGGTGCATGCGCTGGAAGGCGGGCTGGATGGCTGGCGGGCCGCCGGTGGCGAGCTGTTCCGCGACGTCAATGTGCCCAGCAAGGCCTTCGGTGAACTGGTGGAGCACGAGCGGCACACGCCCTCGCTGCCGGCCGAGGAAGTCCAGGCGCTGATCGATGCGAAGGCCGACGTGGTGGTGCTCGACGCGCGTCGCTTCGACGAGTACCAGACGATGAGCATCCCCACCGCCACCAGCGTGCCGGGCGCCGAGCTGGTGCTGCGGGCGCGTGCGCTGGCGCCCGATCCGCGCACGCGCATCGTCGTCAACTGCGCCGGCCGCACGCGCAGCATCATCGGCACGCAGTCGCTGGTGAACGCGGGCCTGCCCAACCCCATCGCCGCGCTGCGCAACGGCACCATCGGCTGGACGCTGGCCGGCCAGGCGCTGGACCACGGCGCCGACCGCCGCGCGCCGCCGGACGTGGACCCGGCCGTGCGCGCGCAGGCGCAGGCCGACGCCCGCCGCGTGGCCGAGCGCGCCGGCGTGCGCTGGCTCGATGCGGATGCGCTGGCCGCCTTGCGCGAGCCCGGCCGCACCGTGTACCGCTTCGACGTGCGCACGCCGGAGGAATACGCCGCCGGGCACCGGCCCGGCTTCGCCAGCGCGCCCGGCGGCCAGCTGGTGCAGGAGACCGACCACCACGTGCCGGTGCGCGGCGCGCGCATCGTGCTGTCCGACGCACCACTTCCGCGTCATCTGAGGTCGGATTGCTACTGATTCGATAGCTGCTCGCGCAGGCAGGTCGGGCGCTGTGGCCCGATTTGGCTTAAGACCTCGTGCCGTGGCGCTCAGGTCCCCGCCACGTAGGGATTGCTGCGCCGCTCGCGCCCGAAGCTGCTCTCGGGCCCGTGGCCGGGGATGAACACGGTCGCGTCGCCCATGGGCCAGAGCCGCTCGGTGATGCTGGCGATCAGCTGCTCGTGGTTGCCGCCCGGAAAGTCCGTGCGCCCGATGCTGCCGGAGAACAGCACGTCGCCGACGAAGGCGCGCCCGGCCGTCGCCGAATGGAAGACCACGTGGCCCGGCGTGTGGCCCGGGCAGTGGCGCACCGTGAGCGTCTCTTCGCCCAGGGTGACGGTGTCGCCGTCGTGCAGCCAGCGCGTGGGCGTGAAGGGCTCGGCCGGCGGGAAGCCGAACATGGCGCTCTGCTGCACCAGGCCGTCGATCCAGAACTGGTCGCCCGGATGCGGGCCGACGATCGGCAGCGCGAGCCGCCGCGCCAGCTCGCCGGTGCCGCCCGCGTGGTCGATGTGGGCGTGCGTGAGCCAGATCTGCTCGAGCGACACGCCCAGCGCCTGCGCCGCGGCGATCAGCCGGTCAAGCTCGCCGCCGGGATCGACCACGGCGGCCTTCATCGTCCGGTCGCACCAGAGGATGGAGCAGTTCTGCTGGAAGGGGGTGACGGGAACGGTCTGGTACTTCAGCATGGCAAGGGCTTGCGGGGATCGAAGCCGGCCATTGTCGCGACCGGCACGACCGCGCGCAGCCCTCACTCGTCGCGGATGCCGTTGCTAAGCACGCCGATGGCGTCGACCTCGATCTCGCACACGTCGCCGGGTTTCATGAACACGGGCGGGGTGCGCTTGTTGCCCACGCCGCCGGGCGTGCCGGTGACGATCACGTCGCCCGGCTCCAGCGGGATGAAGGCGGAGATGTAGGCGATCTGGCGCGGGATGCTGTGCACCATCATGTCGGTGGTGGCGCGCTGCATCTCCTGGCCATTGAGGCGGGTGACGAGCGTCATTTTCTGGTCGGGCGCGATCTCGTCGGCGGTGACCATCCAGGGACCGAAGGCGCCCGTCTTCCAGAAGTTCTTGCCCGGCGCCCACTGCGAGGTGTGCAGCTGCCAGTCGCGCACGCTGCCGTCGTTGTAGCAGCTGTAGCCGGCGATGTGCGACCAGGAATCCGCCTCGCTGATGTGGCGGCCGGCCTTGCCGATGACGACGGCGATCTCGCCTTCGTAGTCCAGGCGCTCGGAGGCCTTGGGCCGCACGATGTCCTCGCCATGGGCCAGCTGCGAGTCGGCCACGCGCAGGAAGATCACCGGCTTCTCGGTCACTTCCTTGCCGGTCTCGCGGATGTGCTCGCCGTAGTTCAGGCCGATGCAGAAGATCTTGCCCGGGTTGGGAATCACCGGCAGCAGCTTCACCTCCGACAGCGGCAGCGTGGCGCGGGCGGCTTCGACGTGGGCCGTCGCCTGCGCTGCCAAGCCGGCGGCGATGAAGGCCTTGAGGTCCGGCGCCTGCGCGCCGAACGCCGCGCGCAGGTCGACCACGCGGTCGCCGACGACGGCGCCATAGCCGTGCTGGCCGTTGTACTGGTAGCTGATGAGTCTCATGGTGATTCCTTGGGAAGGAGAGGGAGGGTGGGGGAGGGCCTGTTCACAGGCCCTAGGCCAGCCGACCTCCGATCCGCGTTGCGGCCTCGGTGATCAGACGGACCATCTTTTCAAGGTCGACGATCGCCAGGCGCGAGGTATCGAACACGAGGGAGATGGCGGCCCAGGCGCCGCCATCCGACTTGAGGACGGGCGCGGCCACGGCCGCCAGCTGCGGCTCCAGCTCGCCCTTGGAGATGTAGTGGCCCGCCTTGCGCACGGCCGCGAAGTAGCGCCGGAATTCGGGCCAGTCGCCGGGCAGCCCGCAGCGCACGGCCTCGTCGCGCCGTGCGTCGAAGGTCTTCTTCAGCGGGGCCGTGCCCAGCGTGGACAGCAGCACCTTGGGCGCGGCGCCCTGGAACAGCGGGCGCGGCCGGCCGCGCGTGTAGGCCAGCGTGGCGGGCGCGCCGCCCATCTCGCGGTGCGTGTCCAGTACCTGCTGGCCGAAGGCCTCGGTCACCACGCAGTCGAAACCGGTGGCATCGACCAGCTCGCGCAGCACGGGCAGGCCGACCCGCAGCACGGGGTCGGCGCGGCGGATGTAGTGGTCCAGCAGGATGATGCGCGGCCCCAGCGCGTAGTGCGAATCCTCCACGCGCTGCAGCAGCCCCACCTGCAGCAGCTGCCGCACATAGCGGTAGCTGGTGGGCAGCGAGACGTCCAGCGCCTTGGCGATGTCCTCCGCCGTGCGCGTGATGTGGTGGTCGTCGAAGAGGTCGAGCACGCCCAGCATGCGTTCCAGGCTGGACGAGGACGAAGGTTCGGACAAGGCGGCTCCCCGGGGTGTGGGTCGTCATGGCGCCACCGGGAGGTACTGGGAGATGCGGTCCAGCTCGGCACCCGTGCGCGCCACGCCGACGATGTAGCGGTCGGGCCGTAGTATCACGGCGCCCGCTCGGTGGCTGCGCAGCCACGCCGCCAGCGGCGCATCGGGCTCGTCGATGACCAGCGCCTGGCTGCGGGCCCAGCGCTCGGCGGTGCCGGGCGCGGCGGCAGCCAGCAGCTCGCGCTGGCCGATCACCGCGCTGCGGCGGCCCAGCAATTCGTCCAGCAGGCGCCCGTCGGCCAGCCGCGGCTGCGGAAAGGGCCGGCCCGCCAGGTCCTGCTGACGGGCATCGAAGGCGCCTTCGCCCAGCAGCTGCGGCGGCAGTTCGAAGACCTCGGGTGCACCGCCTGCGAAGCGGGCGTCGCGCTCTGCCGCGGCGGCCGCGTCGGTGGTCTGGATGATGCCGCCCAGGCGCACGGCCAGCTCGATCAGGGCGCGCACGTGGGGCTTGCGCTCGGACTCGTAGGTGTCGAGCAGCGCCTCGGGCGCGCGGCCGGCGAGCACGGCGTCCAGCTTCCAGGCCAGGTTGGACGCATCGCGGATGCCCGCGCACATGCCCTGGCCCAGGAAGGGCGGCGTCTGGTGGCAGGCATCGCCGGCCAGCAGCAGCCGGCGCTGTCGCCAGCCCTCGGCGATCACCGAATGGAAGGTGTAGATGGCGGCGCGTTCCAGCCGGGCCTGGTCGGGCCGCACCCAGGGCGCGACCAGCTTCCACAGGGTCTCGGGCCGCACCAGCGCTTCGCGGTCGTCGCCGGGCAGCACCATGATCTCCCAGCGGCGGCGGTTGCCCACCACGTTGCAGTAGGTCATGGGCCGGCGCGGGTCGCAGTGCTGCACGGTGTGCGGCGGCAGGTCCACCGGCTCGGTCAGCACCACGTCGAACACCAGCCAGGGCTGGCGCAGGCCCAGGTCCACCATCGGGCTGCCCATGTGCTGGCGCACGGGCGAGCGGGCACCGTCGCAGCCCACCACCCAGCGGGAACGGGCCTGGAAGCGCGTGCCGTTGGCGGTGCACTCACAGGACAGGGTGGCGCCCTCGGCATCCTGCCGGGCGGCCGACACGGCGGTCTCGAGCCGCACGTCCACGTTCGAAAAGCGCGCCAGGCCCTCGCGCAGCACGGCCTCCAGCTCGGGCTGGTGGAAGTAGTAGTTGTTGGCGCAACCGTGCGGCCCGAGCGCGGCGGTGCCGCCGCGGATCAGCAGCGTCTGGCCGGCGGCATTGACGAAATGCATGCCCTGCGTGCCGGGCCGCGAGATGGCCAGCACCTGCTCGCGCAGGCCCGCGGCCTGGAAGATGCGCAGCACCTCGCCGTCGTAGTGGATGGCCCGGGGCAGCGGGAAGACCCCAGCTTCCTTCTCGACCACCAGCACCGAGTGCCCGGCGGCGCCCAGCAGGTTGGCCAGCGTGGCGCCGGTGGGGCCCAGGCCCACGATGGCCACGTCGTAGACGTGCGACCGGTCAGACACGCTGGTCTTCCTGCATGCGGCGGGCGACCTCGGCCTGCCACTGGGCGCGGCTCATGAACTTGGGGAAGCGCTTCGCGATGGCCTCGGCCTGCGCCAGGATGGCCTCGTCGGACTGCGCAAGGTCGATGGGCTCGCGCAGCGGCTGGTCGCAGTACCAGGGCGTGTCCATGAAGAGCTCAAGCCGGTTGCCCTCCGGATCGCGGCAGTAGACGGAGACGGCGTTGCCGTGCGTCACCGGAAGCATCTCGCTCGCGCCCTCGGCCAGCAGTCGGTCGTGAAACGCGCGCAGGGTCGCGAGGTCGGGCACGCGGAAGGACAGCTGGTTGACCACGTTGAAGGCCATGTCCGCCGGCCGGCCGGTGGCCAGCACCAGCTGGTGGTGCTCGTTCGGGTCGCGGCTCAGGAAGACCAGTTGCACCGGGCCCAGGTCGCCCGCGTCGGTCTGGGTGAAGCGCAGCGCCTCTTTGTAGAAGCCGGCCATGCGGGCGAGGTCGGTGACGTACAGCCCGATGTGGCTGAACTGCAGTTGCAAGGGTTGGAGGGGCTTCAACTTTGTCTCCAGGCGAGAACGGCTGCCTCGCGCATTGTTCGATCGGGGCAAATCTTATCGCCATAATCGTATTTTGACAATAAACAATGTATTCGTATGATTCGACCCCGTGCAATCGGCACGCGTTCGCAAACGGAGACATTCATGAATACCCTCAAGAGGCTCGCCGCCGGCGCGGCCGCCCTGCCGCTCGCGGCGGCCCTGGCCCTGGCGCCCACCGCTGCGGGCGCGCAGCCCGATTACCCCACCAAGCCGGTGCGCATCGTTGCCCCCTTCCCCGCGGGCAGCGGCCCCGACGCCAACGCCCGCGAGCTGGCGGCGGAGCTGACGAAGATCCTGGGCCAGTCCTTCTACGTGGAGAACCGGCCCGGCGCCTCGAACATCATCGGCACCGAGGTGGCGGCCAAGGCGCCCAACGACGGCTACTCGCTCTACATCGGCACCACCAGCTCGCTGTCGGTCGTGCCGCACCTCTACGGCAAGCTGCCCTTCAACGCCGAGCGCGACTTCGCGCCGATCAGCCTGCTGGGCGTGCTCAACACCGGCCTCATCGCCACGCCCTCGGTGGCGGCCAGGGACGCGCGCGAACTGGTCGCCCAGCTCAAGGCGAAGCCCGATTCGGTCACGGTGGCCACGGCGGGCATCGGCAGCTACTCGCACCTGTCGGCCGTGTGGTTCAACAGCGTGGCGGGCGTGAAGTCGAACCTGGTGCCCTACAACAGCAACAGTCCCTACGCCGACCTGCTGGCCGGCCAGATCCAGCTCATGTTCGACGGGCTGCCCGCGGCGGCCAGCAACGTGCAGGCCGGCAAGCTCAAGCTGCTGGGCATCACCGGGCGCGAGCGGCACCCGAGCTTCCCCAGCGTGCCCACCTTCGCCGAGCAGGGGCTGCCCGACTACACGCCCATCGCCTGGCAGGGCCTGCTGGCACCGGCCGGCACCGCGCCGGCCATCCTGGAGAAGCTCAGCGGCGCCATGGCCAAGGTCTGCCAGTCGCCCGAGCTGGCGAAGAAGTGGCGCGACTACGGCGGCGAACTGCGCTGCAACACGCCGGCCGAGTTCACCGCCTTCATCCAGGCCGACCGCGCGATGTGGGGCAAGGTGGTCCGGGCTGCAGGCGTGAAGCTGGACTGATCGCCTGCGCCGCGCCCTGCGGGCGAGACGCCAGGGCATCGGCACCATCACCGATCCGCCGGGTGCCGGGGCGGGGCGGGGCGCAACGGTTCGGCAGGGAAGAGCCGGCCACGCGCAGCGGCCGGGCATGGCACGCCGCTTGCATCGCATCTTGTATCCAAGTCTGGATGCATTGATATGGTGCACGAACTCCCTCTCCCCGCCGCGAAGCCGATGCCTGCGTCGGTCCCTGTTCCCGATGTCTCGCGCGACGGTCGCCCCGAGGCGGCGTGGATCAGCCGCCCGGCCGCTCCCATCGCCGGCGCAGCCTCGGGTCCGCTCGCCGGCCTGCGCTTCGGCGTCAAGGACAACATCGACGTCGCCGGCCTGCCGACCACGGCGGCGTGTCCGGCCTTCGCCTACCTGGCGCCGACCCACGCCACGGTGGTGCAGCGACTGCTGGACGCCGGTGCGTCGGTCGCCGGCAAGACCAACCTCGACCAGTTCGCCTGCGGCCTGAACGGCACGCGCTCGCCCTACGGCGCCGTGCCCAACAGCTTCGACGCGCGTTACGTGTCGGGCGGGTCCAGCTCCGGCTCGGCCTACGTCGTCGCGACCGGCGAGGTCGACTTCGCCCTGGGCACCGACACGGCCGGTTCGGGCCGCGTGCCGGCGGGGCTGAACAACATCGTCGGCATCAAGCCGACGCGCGGCCTGCTGAGCGCGCGCGGCGTGGTGCCGGCGGCGCAGAGCGTGGACTGCGTGTCCATCTTCGCGCGCACGGTCGAGCTGGCCGCGCAGGTGCTGGCCGCAGCCCTGGGGCCCGATGCGGGCGACCCCTATTCGCGCACGCTTGCACTGGCACCGGCGCACTGGCCCGCGCGCTTTCGCTTCGGCGTGCCTTCGCTGCGCGCCTTCTTCGGCGACGCGCAGGCCGAGGCGGCGTGGGACGCGGCCATCGAGCAGTTGCAGGCGCTGGGCGGCACGCCGGTGGAGATCGACTACGCGCCGCTGGCCGAGGCCGCGGCGCTGCTCTACGACAGTGCGCTGGTGGCCGAGCGCTACGCCGCCGTGCGCCCCTTCTTCGACGCGCATCCGGAGGCGGTGATGGAGCCGGTGCGCGGCATCCTCGCCCAGGGCACCGGCTACGGCGCCGCCGATCATGTCGCTGCGCTGACGCGCCTGCGCGCGCTGGGCCAGCAGGCGGCCGGCATGTGGGACGGCATCGACGTGCTGATGGTGCCCACGGCGCCCACGCACTGCACCATCGCCGACATGCAGGCCGACCCGGTGGCGCGCAACAGCCGCATGGGCGTGTACACCAACTTCGTCAACCTGCTGGACTACGCCGCGATCTCGGTGCCGTCCAGCCTGCGTCCCGACGGGCTGCCCTTCGGCGTGACCTTCATCGGCCCGGCCGGCAGCGACTTCGCGCTCGCCGCATTGGGCCAGCGCTACCACCAGGCCAGCGGGCTGCCGCTGGGCGCCACCGGCCAGCCGCTGCCGCCGGCGCAGGCGCTGCCGCAGCCGCCGGTCCAGGGGCCGACGGTGCGCGTGGCCGTGGTCGGCGCGCACCTGTCGGGCATGCCGCTGAACGTGCAGCTGCAGGAGCGCGGCGGCCGCCTGCTGCAGGCCACGCACACCGCGCCCGACTACCGCCTCTTCGCGCTGCCCGGCACGACGCCGCCCAAGCCCGGCCTGATCCGCGCCGCGGCGGGCGAGGGCGCCGCCATTGCGCTGGAGGTGTGGGAGCTGCCCGCCGCGCACTACGGCAGCTTCGTCGCGCTCATCCCGGCGCCGCTGGGCATCGGGACGCTGACGCTGGCCGACGGCTCGACGGTGCAGGGCTTCCTCTGCGAAGCGCAGGCCCTCGCGGGCGCACAGGACATCACCCACCACGGCGGCTGGCGCGCCTACATGCGCAGCCGGACTGCCGGCTGAGGCACCGCCTTCTTCTTTTCCAAACGCAGACGTACAGGAGTCCTTGCCATGTCCCTTTCCCGTCCTTCGCGCCGGCAACTGCTGCAGACCGGCAGCGCCGCGCTGGCCGTGCTCGCCGCGCCCGCCATCGTGCGCGCGCAGGCGACCAAGATCCGCATCGGCTACTGGCCCGTGGCCGCCGGACTGCCCTTCTTCGCCGCGGTCGAGAAGGGCTTCTTCAAGGAGGCGGGCCTGGACGTCGAGCCGCTGAAGTTCGCGGGTGCTCAGCAGGTCATGGAGGCGATGCTCTCCGGCCGCGGCGACGGCAGCGCCAACGGCACCGGCTCGGCCAACCTGGCCATCGGCGAGATCGCGCAGCCCGGCCTGTTCAAGATCTTCTGCACCAACCCGAGCAACGCGAAGTTCGTGCTGGAGGAGTTCCTGGTGCCCAAGGACAGCCCGATCAAGAGCGTGGCCGAGCTCAAGGGCAAGAAGGTCGCCTCCGGCCCCGGCATCCAGAACGTGACGCTGGCCAAGACCATGCTGGAGCGTGCCGGTGCCGGCACCATCGCCGTGACCGAGCTGCCCATCGGCCAGCACGTGGCGGCGCTGGCGGCCGGCCAGGTCGATGCCGTGTACACGCTGGAACCGACGGGCACCGTGGGCCGCCTCAACGGCACCACCCGCGTGCTGGAGGCCGGCGTGGTGGCGCACTACATCCTGGGCGACCCGATGGCGCCCTGGCACGGCGGCGCGGCCAGCCTCACGACCGACTTCATCAAGAAGAACCCGGAGCTCGCGAAGAAGTACATCGCCGCCTACGCCAAGGGCGTGGAGTTCGTGCGCACGCAGCCGGCCGAGGCACGTCAGTACATGAAGGGCTACACCGCCATCGAGGGCGCGCTCACCAACGAGGTGCCGCTGGCCTCGTACATGCTCTACAACGAGTTCAAGGCCAGCGACGCGGCCTACTTCCAGAAGTTCTACGACCTGTTCACCGAGAAGGGCATCTTCGAGAAGAAGGTGACGGTGGACGGCCTTCTGTACAAGGGCTGAGCCATGGCCGACGCGAGCACCACCACCGCCACGCCCTGGACGCCCCCGGCCGCCACGGGGAGCGCCGCACCGAAGACCCCGCTCCTTCAGCGCCTGCTGCCGGCCATCGGGCCGGTGGCACTCTTCATCGTCTGGGACCTGGTCGTGCGGCTGGGCTTCATCAAGCCCATCCTGCTGCCGGCACCGGCCGACACGGTGAGCACGCTCATCACCGGCCTGGCCGGCGGGCCGCTGCTGTCGGACTTCCTGGTGACGGTGTGGCGCACGCTGCAGGCCTTCCTGATCGCCGCGATCGTCGGCGTGCCGCTGGGCGTGCTGCTGGGCAGCAACGAGAAGGCGTACCGCAGCGTGGAGTTCCTGATCGACTTCTTCCGCTCCACGCCCAGCTCGGCGCTGATCCCGCTGTTCCTCATGATCTTCGGCACCTCGGACGTGAACAAGGTCGCCATCGCGGCCTTCGGCGCGCTGCTGATCGTGGTGTTCAACAGTGCCTACGGGGTGATCAACGCGCGCAAGCAGCGCGTGATGGCGGCCAAGGTGATGGGCGCCACGCGCTGGCAGACCTTTCGCGACGTGCTGGTGTGGGAAAGCCTGCAGCCCAGCTTCGTCGGCCTACGTTCGGCCGTGTCGATGGCGCTGGTGATCGTGATCGTGGCCGAGATGTTCATCGGCGCCGACTCGGGCCTGGGCAACCGCATCATCAATTCGCAGCAGGTGCTCAACGTCAAGAGCATGTACGCCTCGATCCTCGCGGCGGGTGCGCTGGGTTACGCGCTGAACATCCTGTTCCTCGTCGCGGAACGCAAGATCGTCCACTGGAGCGGAAGATGAAAATGGCTGCAGACATCGTGTTGAACGGTCCGGTCTACGCGGACGTTCCCAAGCCGAAGTTCGCGCCCGGCCCCGCCGGCACGCACATCACGATCCGCGGACTGACCAAGTACTTCGCCGGCTGGCCGCTGTACGAGAACTTCGACCTCGACATCCCCAAGCACGCGATCGTCTCGGTCTTCGGCCCCAACGGCTGCGGCAAGTCGACGCTGATCAACATGATCGCGGGGCTGATCCCGATCGACCGCGGCGAGATCCTGTTCGACGGCAAGAGCCTGAAGGACACCAAGATCGGCTACGTGTTCCAGAACTACCGCGAAGCGATGTTCCCGTGGATGCGCACCATCGACAACATCGCCTACCCGCTCAAGCTCGAAGGCCGCAGCAAGGCCGAGGTGGACCGCCGCATGGCCGAGCTGGTGGCCAGCTTCGACGTCAAGTTCGACCTCAACCGTTATCCCTACGAGCTCTCGGGCGGCCAGCAGCAGACGGCCTCGATCATGCGGGCGCTCGCGCCCAACCCCGAGGTGCTGTTCCTCGACGAGCCCTTCTCGGCGCTCGACTTCGAGATGACGCTCTTCATCCGCGAGAAGCTGCAGGAGGTCTTCATGCAGACCGGCACCACCATGCTGCTGGTCTCGCACGACCTCGAGGAGGCGGTGTACCTGGCCGACCAGGTGCTGCTGCTGACCAAGCGGCCGACCAAGGTGGCCGAGATCCTGCGCTACGGCGACGCGCGGCCGCGCACCCTGGAGACGCTCAGCTCGCCCAGCTTCGTCGCGATGAAGAAGCTGAGCCTGGAGATCTTCCAGCGCGAGGTGCGGCGATGACTCCGCAAGAGGCCGAGAAGTACGTGGACGCCACCGCCGCCGCGCTGGGCCTGCCGCTGCGCAGTGACCACCGCCCCGGCGTGCTGCGCTACTTCGGTTTGGCGGCCGGCTTCGCGGCCCTGGTCGAGGCGGTGCCGCTCGAGCCGCACCACGAGAGCGCGGTGAGCTTCGTGCCCGTGCCGCCGGAGCCCGCCGAATGACGCCCGCGGAGTGGCTGCGCCAGGATGCGGCCGCCATGGCCGAGGCGGTGCGCAGCGGCGCGCTGAGCGCCGTGGCGCTGGCCGAGGCGGCGCTCTCGCGCATCGAAGCGACCGATGCGCGCGTCAACGCCTTCACCGACGTGGTCGGGCCGCGCGCGCTGCGGCGCGCCGCGCAGGTCGATGCCGCGCTGGCCGGCCCCTCGGCCGATCGGGCACGCGCGCTGCCGCTGCTGGGCGTGCCCTTCGCGGTCAAGAACCTGTTCGACGTCGCCGGCCTGCCCACGCTGGCCGGCTCGAAGATCGAGCGCACGGCGGCGCCCGCGCGCACCGATGGCCTGCTGGTGCGGCGGCTGGAGCAGGCCGGCGCGGTGTTGCTCGGCGCGCTCAACATGGACGAGTACGCCTACGGCTTCACCACCGAGAACAGCCACGTCGGCCCCTGTCGCAACCCGCACGACCTGGCGTGCATCGCCGGCGGTTCCTCGGGTGGCTCCGGCGCCGCGGTGGCGGCGGGCCAGGTGCCGCTGGCGCTGGGCTCCGACACCAACGGCTCCATCCGCGTGCCGGCCTCGCTCAACGGCGTCTACGGCCTCAAGCCCACCTTCGGCCGGCTGCCGCGCACCGGCAGCTACCCCTTCGTGGCCAGCTTGGATCACCTGGGCCCCTTCGCCCGTTCCGTGCGCGACCTGGCCCTGTGCTACGACGCCCTGCAGGGCCCCGAGATGCGCGCGCCGCGCGATCCCGGCTGCGCGCAGCGGCCGGTCGAGGCCGTCGCGCCGCTGCTCGAGCGCGGCGCCGAAGGCCTGCGCATCGGCGTGCTGGGCGGGTGGTTTCGCCAGTGGGCACAGCCCGAGGCCATCGCTGCCGTCGACATCGTGGCCCAGGCGCTGGGCGCACGGCAGATGGTCGAACTGCCGCTGGTGGAGGCCGGCCGGGCGGCGGCGTTCCTCATCACCAACGCCGAAGGCGCCGCGCTGCACCTGCCCGACCTGCGCCGCCGGCCGCAGGACTTCGAGCCGCTGTCGCGCGACCGCTTCCTGGCCGGTGCGCTGCTGCCGGCGGCCTGGGTGGCGCGCGCGCAGCGCGTGCGCCAGCGCTACGCCGAAGAGGCGGCGCGCGTCTTCGGCCGCTTCGACATTCTGCTGGCGCCGGCCACGCCCTGCGCCGCCACGCCCATCGGCACCGAGTTCTTCAAGCTCGACGGCCAGCGCCTGCCGCTGCGCCCCAACATGGGCGTGCTGACGCAGCCCATCTCCTGCATCGGCCTGCCGGTGGCCGCGGTGCCTGTGTGGGGCGCCCATGCCGCGCTGCCCATCGGCGTGCAGGTGATTGCCGCCCCCTGGCGCGAGGACCTCGCGCTGCGCGTCGCCGCGGCGCTGGAACGTGCCGGCGTCACCCAGGCGCCGGTCGCCGACCTGGAAAAGAGCCCGACATGATCGACATCGCCGACATCAACCTGCCCGACGTGCTGGCCGAGGTGCGCGCCGCCTTCGCGCTCTACGAGGACGCGCTGGTGCACAACAAGGTCGAGATCCTCGACGCCCTGTTCTGGAACAGCCCGCACACCCTGCGCTACGGCGCGACCGAGAACCTCTACGGCTACGAGGCCATCGCCGCGTTTCGCGCCGCGCGCCCCGCGCAGGGGCTGATGCGCGACCTGCTGCGCGTGGAGATCACCACCTACGGCCGCGACTGCGCCACCGCGAACTGCGAATTCCGCCGCGAAGGCAGCACCCGAACGGGGCGCCAGAGCCAGGCCTGGATACGCACCGCACAAGGCTGGCGCGTGGTGGCGGCGCATGTGAGCCTGCTGGACTGAAGCAGCCGCCCGTAGGAGCCGTCCAGAGCTGGCACGCGTTATGCGTACTGGCTTGTATCCAAGATTGAACCGTTCCGCGCCGCCGGCGCATCCTTCTTCCGGAGCCAATCCATGAGCCAGTTCAACCGCCGCGATTCCCTCAAGTCCCTGGCCGCCCTCGGCGCGGCCGGCAGCCTCGGCATGCTCAGCCCGCTGGCGCGGGCGCAGAAGCCGCTCACCGTGGGTGTGATCTACGTCGGCCCGCGCGACGACTACGGCTACAACCAGGCGCACGCGCAGGCGGCTGCCGAGGTCAAGAAGATGCCCGGCGTGAAAGTGGTCGAGGAAGAGAACGTGCCCGAGACCGCGGCCGTGCAGAAGACCATGACCGGGATGATCCAGCAGGACGGTGCATCGCTGCTGTTCCCCACCTCCTTCGGCTACTTCGACCCGCACATCCTCGCCGTGGCGCCGAAGAACCCGGACGTGCGCTTCTCGCACTGCGGCGGCCTGTGGACCGAGAAGAACCCCAAGAACGTGGGCAGCTTCTTCGGCTACATCGACGAGTGCCAGTTCCTCAACGGCGTGGTCGCGGCGCACATGACCAAGAGCAACAAGATCGCCTTCGTGGCGGCCAAGCCGATCCCGCAGGTGCTGCGCAACATCAACGCCTTCACACTCGGCGCGCGCTCGGTCAAGCCGGGCATCACCTGCAGCGTGATCTTCACCGGCGACTGGTCGATGGCGGTGAAGGAGGCCGAGGCCACCAACAGCCTGGCCGACCAGGGCTGCGACGTCTTCACCATGCACGTGGACGGCCCCAAGGTGGTGGTCGAGACGGCGGCCAAGCGCGGCAAGATGGTGTGCGGCTACCACGCCAGCCAGGCCAAGCTGGCGCCCAACGCCTACCTCACCGGGGCCGAGTGGAACTGGCTCACCGCGTACAAGACCATCATCGACGCGGCGCGCGCCGGCAAGCCGCACCCGAACTTCCTGCGCGGCGGCCTGAAGGAAGGCTACGTGAAGACCTCCGCCTACGGCCCCATGGTGACCGACGCCGCCAAGAAGCAGGCCGACGACATCAAGGCCAGGATGATCGCGGGCAGCTTCGACATCTTCAAGGGTCCGCTCAAGGACAACAAGGGCAAGGAAGTCATCGCCGCCGGCCAGGTGCAGAAGCAGACCGACCTGGAACTGGAAAAAATGAACTACCTGGTCGAAGGTGTGATGGGTTCGATTGGTTGATCGATCTCAGGCGGAATGACCGGCATGCGCGCCGCCCTGCGTGAAGCCCTGCTGCCCGTGCTGGCCATCGCGGCCGCGCTGCTGATCTTCGGCCTGTTCGTGGCCATCGCCGCGGGCGCCGATCCGGTGGAGGCCTGGTCGGTGCTGTTCCAGGGCGCCTTCGGCAGCTGGTTCTCGTGGCAGAACACGCTGCAGCGCGCGGCGCCGCTGATGCTCACCGCGCTGTGCGTCGCCATTCCGGCACGCGCGGGGCTGGTCATCATCGGCGGCGAAGGGGCGCTGGTGCTGGGCGGGCTGGCCTGCGCGGCCATGGCCTACCTGGTGCCGCTGCCCGCGAACATCGTCGGCACCGCCGCGGTCTGCCTCGCCGGTGCCGTGGCGGGCGCACTGTGGATCGTGCTCGCTGGCTGGCTGCGGCAATACCGCGGCATCAACGAGACGATCAGCAGCCTGCTGCTGGCCTACATCGCCATCGGCATCTTCAAGCACCTGGTCGAGGGCGTGCTGCGCGATCCGGCCAGCCTCAACAAGCCCTCCACCTATGCGCTGGCCGAGGGCCTGCGCATCGGCGGCATCGCCGGCTCGGACGTGCACTGGGGCCTGGTGCTGGGCGTCGTGGCCTGCATCGGCCTGGGGCTGTGGCTGCGGGTCACGGCCTCGGGCTTCTCGATCCGCGTGGTGGGCGGCAACCCGCGCACCGCCCAGCTGGTGGGCCTGCCGGCCAACCGCCTGATCCTGCTGGCCTGCGCGCTGGGCGGCGCCTGCGCCGGCCTGGCGGGTGCGGTCGAGGTGGCGGCGGTGCACACCAACGCGAATGCCTCGCTGATCGCGGGCTATGGCTATGCGGGCATCCTGGTCGCGTTCATCGCGCGGCAGAACCCGCTGGCCGTCATCCCGGTGGCCATCCTCTTCGGCGGCTTCGGCGCCGCCGGCAGCCTGCTGCAGCGCCGGCTGGGCCTGCCCGACGCGTCGGTGCAGGTGCTGCAGGGCATCGCCTTCGTGCTGATCCTGGCCAGCGAGGCGCTGCGCGGCACCACCGGCAAGGCGGTGGCCGCCAAGCTCTTCGCGCGGCCCTTCGAGGAACTGGAACAGCTGCCTCCGCGCGCGGCCGGCCCCGATGCCGGCACGCCGCAGCGGCGCGGGGCGCCCTCGTCAGGCAAGGAGGTGTACGCATGACCGCGGAGCAATGGGTGGCGCTGGTCGCCGCGATCGTCGGCGGCGCGCTGCGCGTGGGCGCCCCTTTTCTCTTCGTGAGCCTGGGCGAATGCCTGACCGAGAAGTCGGGCCGCATCAACCTCGGCCTCGAAGGCGTGCTGGTGCTGTCGGCCATGGCGGCCTTCGGCGGTGCCTACTGGAGCGGCTCGCCCTGGATCGGCGTGCTGGTGGGTGCCTGCGCCGGCGCGATGCTGGCGCTGCTGCACGGCCTGCTGTGCTCGCTCAACGGCGTCAACGACGTGGCCACCGGCATCGCGCTGATGCTGCTGGGCACCGGGCTGGCCTTCTACCTGGGCAAGCCGCTGATCCAGCCGCAGGCGCCGCAGCTGCCGGCCATCGCGCTGGGCAACTGGAGCGACAACAGCGCGGTGCGCGCGGCGCTGCAGGTCAACGCGCTGGTGCCCATCGGCCTGCTGCTGGCGCTGGGCCTGTGGTGGGGCTTCGCCCGCACGCGCGCCGGCCTGCTGGTGCGCATGGCGGGCGACTCGGCCAACGCCACGCGGGCGCTGGGCTACTCGGTGTCGGGCCTGCGCATCGCAGCGACGACCGCGGGCGGCGCCATCGCCGGTCTGGGCGGTGCGTCGCTCACGCTCTTCTACCCCGGCAGCTGGAACGAGGGCATCTCCAGCGGCCAGGGCCTGATCGCGGTCGCGCTGGTGATCTTCGCGCGCTGGAGTCCGCTGCGCTGCGTCTATGCGGCGCTGCTCTTCGGCGGCGCCGGCGCCATCGGGCCGGCCCTGCAGTCCATCGGCGTGGGCTGGGGCTACCACCTTTTCAACACCGTGCCGTACGTGCTCACGCTGGTCATCCTCGTGGCCACCTGCCGGCCGGGCAAGGTCGCGGCCGGCAGCCCGGGCGAGCTGTCGTCGACGCGATGAACACAACACAAGGAATGCACCCATGAGCGGCCTGGGCGGTCTCAACAAATCGGCAAATGGCGTGGTGGTGGGGCTGGTGCAGCTGCAGCTGCCGGTGGTGGCCACGCGCGAGCAGCTCGCGGCGCAGACGCAGCGCATCTGCGAGCTGGTGGGCAAGGCCCGGCGCAATCAGCAGACCATGGACCTGGTGGTCTTCCCGGAGTATTCGCTGCACGGCCTCTCGATGGACACCAACCCCGAGATCATGTGCAGCCTGGACGGCCCCGAAGTGGCGGCCTTCCGTGCGGCCTGTGTCGAGCACCGCATCTGGGGCTGCTTCTCCATCATGGAGGCCAACCCCGGCGGCAACCCGTACAACAGCGGCCTCGTCATCGACGACCAGGGCGCGATCCGCCTCTACTACCGCAAGCTGCACCCCTGGGTGCCGGTGGAGCCGTGGGAGCCCGGCAACCTGGGCGTGCCGGTGTGCGACGGGCCCAACGGCAGCAAGCTGTCGCTCATCATCTGCCACGACGGCATGTTCCCGGAGATGGCGCGCGAGGCGGCGTACAAGGGCGCCGAGATCATCCTGCGCACCGCCGGCTACACGGCGCCGATCCGCCACGCCTGGAAGATCACCAACCAGGCCAACGCCTTCTGCAACCTGGCCTACACCGCCAGCGTCTGCATGTGCGGCAGCGACGGCACCTTCGACTCGATGGGCGAGGGCATGTTCTGCAGTTTCGACGGCACCGTGATGGTGGAGGGCGGCGGCCGGCCCGACGAGATCATCACCGCCGAGCTGCGGCCCGACCTGGTGCGCGAGGCGCGCACCGGCTGGGGCGTGGAGAACAACATCTACCAGCTCTACCACCGCGGCTACGTGGCGGTGAAGGGCGGCGCCCAGGACTGCCCCTACACCTACATGCAGGACATGGCGGCCGGCCGCTACCGGCTGCCGTGGAGCGACAAGGTGCAGGTCACCGACGGCACGTCCTGCGGCTTCCCGGCCCCGGTGAGGCTGTACGGCGGCGCGGGCTCGCACCCGCTGGTGCCGCCGCCGGCGCCCGACGTGCCCGAGAAGGAACGGCTCAAGACGCTGGATTGAAAAGATGGACGCCACGACGACACCGACCCCCGCCGCCGCGCCGCGCTTCGCCGCCGCCGAGCCCTACCGCTGGCCCTACGACGGCGACCTGCGGCCCGACAACACGGCGCTCATCGTCATCGACATGCAGACCGACTTCTGCGGCAAGGGCGGGTACGTCGACGTGATGGGCTACGACATCTCGCTCACGCAGGCGCCGATCGAACCCATCCGACGCCTGCTGGCTGTGATGCGGCCGCTGGGCTACACCATCATCCACACCCGCGAGGGCCACCGGCCCGACCTGTCGGACCTGCCGGCCAACAAGCGCTGGCGCTCGCGCCAGATCGGGCAGGACGGCGTGGGCATCGGCGACGACGGGCCCTGCGGGCGCATCCTCATCCGCGGCGAGCCGGGCTGGGAGATCATTCCCGAGCTGGCCCCCGTCGACGGCGAGATCGTGATCGACAAGCCGGGCAAGGGCTCCTTCTATGCCACCGACCTGGAGATGATCCTGCGCACCCGCGGCATCCGCAACATCGTGCTCACCGGCATCACCACCGACGTGTGCGTGCACACGACGATGCGCGACGCCAACGACCGCGGCTTCGAGTGCCTGCTGCTGTCGGACTGCACGGCCGCGACCGACCCGGGCAACCATGCGGCGGCGCTGAAGATGATCACGATGCAGGGTGGGGTGTTCGGGGCACATGCCACATCCACCGCGTTGATCGCGGCCCTGCAGCCATGATCGCCCCCGTCGCCACCCCCGCACGCGCCGCCGGTGCGCTCGCGCTCGACACCTACGAGCTGACCAAGCGCTTCGGCAGCTTCACCGCGATGGACCGCGTGACGATGCACGTGGAGCCCGGCACCGTGCACGCGCTGCTGGGCGAGAACGGCGCGGGCAAGAGCACGCTCGTGAAATGCGTGGCCGGCTTCCAGCGCGCGGAGGAGGGCAGCATCCTCATCGACGGGCGCGAGCAGGACATCGCCAACCCGATCGTCGCGCGCCAGCTGGGCATCGGCATGGTCTACCAGCACTTCACGCTGGCACCGGGCATGACGGTGGCCGAGAACCTGCTGCTGGCCGGCGGCAAGACACCGGCGCTGATCGACTGGAAGGCGCAGCGCGCCGGGCTGAAGGAGTTCCTCGCGACCACGCCCTTCACGCTCGACCTCGACGCCCGGCCGGCCGAGCTGGCGGCGGGCGAGAAGCAGAAGCTCGAACTGCTCAAGCAGCTCTACCTGCGCCCGCGCCTCTTGATCCTGGACGAGCCGACGTCGGTGCTGACGCCGCAGGAGGCCGACGAGGTGCTGGGCCACGTGCGCGAGTTCGCCAGGAGCGGGCTGTGCACCGTGCTCATCATCACGCACAAGTTCCGCGAGGTGATGGGCTATGCCGACGCCGTGACCGTGCTGCGTCGGGGCAAGGCGGTGCACCATGCCCGCGTGGCCGACACCGACCCGCGTCGCCTGGCGCAGGCCATGATGGGCGAGGGCGTCGCACCACCGCCCGAAGGCGAGACGGCGGCCGAGCACCATGCTGCGGATTCGGTGCCGAATCGGGCTGAAGCGCCCGTCCCGTCTGCGCGGGACGCTATCAAATCAGGGGCAAACGATGCGGCTCCCGCGTTGGACGTGCAAGGCTTGAAAGCCGAGGGTGACCGCGGCACCCTGGCTGTCGACGGCCTGAGCCTCGCGGTGCGGCCGGGCGAGATCCTCGGGGTGGCGGGGGTGTCGGGCAACGGCCAGCGCGAGCTGGTCGAGGCGCTGGTGGGCCAGCGCCCGCGCGCCGGCGGCACGGTGCGCGTCATGGGCCAGCCCTACACCGCCAAGCGCGCCGAGAACCGCGCGCTCAAGGTGCGCAGCCTGCCCGAGGAGCCGCTGCGCAACGCCTGCGTCGGCGAGTTGAGCGTGGCCGAAAACATGGCGCTGCGCGACTTCGACCAGCCGCCGCTGGCTTCGGGCGGCCTGCTTCGCTTCGGCCAGTGGAAGCGCCGCGCCCGCGAATGGATCGCCGAGTACGGCGTGAAGACGCAGGGCGAGGGCGCGCCGATCAAGAGCCTGTCGGGCGGCAACGTGCAGCGCGCGGTGCTGGCGCGCGAGCTGGCCGGCGAGATCAACGTGCTCATCGCCGCCAACCCGGTGTTCGGCCTGGACTTCGCGGCCGTGGCCGAGATCCACGGCCGCATCGTGCAGGTGCGCAACCAGGGCGGTGCGGTGCTGCTGGTGAGCGAGGACCTGGACGAGCTGCTGGAGCTGTCGGACCGCATCGTCGTCATGAGCGAAGGCCGCATCGTGCACGAGACCGTCGCGGCCACCGCGGACCGCCACGAGCTCGGCGCCTTCATGGGCGGAGGAGCGCACTGAATGAAGATCGATGCCCAACCCTTCGCCTACGAGTTCGAGCTGCCGCACACGGCGCTGGTGCTGATCGACATGCAGCGCGACTTCATCGAGCCCGGCGGCTTCGGCGAGACGCTGGGCAACGACGTGTCGCTGCTCGAGGCCATCGTGCCCGCGACGCAGGCGGTGCTGGCGGCCTGGCGCGCGGCCGGCGGCCTGGTGGTGCACACGCGCGAGGCGCACCGGCCCGACCTGTCGGACTGCCCGCCCGCCAAGCGCACGCGCGGCAATCCCAGCCTGCGCATCGGCGACCTCGGTCCCATGGGACGCATCCTGGTGGCCGGCGAGCCGGGCAACCAGATCATCGACGCGCTGGCGCCGGCCCCCGGCGAGCTCGTCATCGACAAGCCCGGCAAGGGCATGTTCTACGCCACCGGCCTGCACGAATTGCTGCGCTCGCGCGGCATCACGCACCTCCTGTTCGGCGGCGTGACGACCGAGGTGTGCGTGCAGACCTCCATGCGCGAGGCCAACGACCGCGGCTACGAGGGCCTGCTGCTCGAAGACTGCACCGAGAGCTACTTCCCGCACTTCAAGGCGGCGGCGGTCGAGATGATCCGTGCGCAGGGCGCGATCGTCGGCTGGACGGCGCCCAGCGCCGCGCTGCATGCCGCCTTGGCCGCGGGCTGAGCGCGTACCATCCCGTGGTGTCCACCGTCCTGCGCCCTCCCCGCCGATCAACCCCGGACGACGGCGGCGCCTTCCGCTCGCGCGCCGACGAGGTCCATGCCCAGCTCAAGCGCGACATCGCCGAGTTCACGCTCGTGCCCGGCGACCGCTTCACCGAGAACGAGATCAGCGAACGCCTGGGCGTCTCGCGCACACCGGTGCGCCAGGCGCTCTTCCGGCTGCAGCAGGAGGGCTTCGTCGAGGTGCTGTTCCGCAGCGGCTGGCGGGTGCTGCCCTTCGACTTCGACCAGTTCGAGCAGCTCTACGACCTGCGCATGGTGCTGGAGACCACCGCGGTGCATCGCCTCTGCGAGAGCGACCGCCGCATCGACCGCGCGCTGCTGGACTCGCTGATGGGCATCTGGCTGGTGCCGGTGGCCGATCGCAGCACCGACGGCGTGCAGGTGGCGCAGTGGGACGAGGCCTTTCATTGCGCGCTGGTCGAGGCGGCCGGCAATGCCGAGATGGCCCGCGTGCACCGCGACGTGACCGAGCGCATCCGCATCATCCGCCGGCTCGACTTCACGCAGCAGCCGCGCATCGCCGCCACCTACGACGAACACGCCAAGATCCTCAAGGCCATCCGCGCCAACCGCGGCGACCAGGCCGCGATGCTGCTGCGCGCGCACATCGAGACCAGCCAGTCCGAGGTGCGCAAGATCACCTTGCACCAGGTGCACCTCGCGCGGCACGCGGGCCGCTGAGCGCGTTCAGTCGGCGATGATGTTGCCGCGCCTGACCACCTCGGCCCAGCGCTGGGTGTCCTTCTGGATGAGCGTGCCGAATTCGGCCGGCGTCGAGCTGGCCGGCCCCATGCCCTGCGACTCGAAGGACTTGGCGACCGCGGGCTGCCTGAGCACGGCGGCGATCTCGCGGTTCAGCCGTGCCACCACCTCCGGCGGCGTGCCCTTGGGTGCGAGAACGCCGTACCACATGTCGACGTTGTCGACGGCCACGCCGGCCTCGGCCAGGGTCGGCACCTCGGGCAGCTGCGGCAGGCGCTTCGCGCTGCCCGTGGCCAGGGCCTTGAGCTTGCCCGCCTGGATGTGCGGCAGCGCCACGTGCACCGGCAGGAACATGGCGTCGATGCGGCCGCCGAGCAGGTCGGTCACGGCGCCGGCCGTGCCCTTGTAGGGCACGTGCAGCAGCTCGGTCCCCGTGCCCTGCATCAGCAGCGCCATCGACAGGTGGTGCGGCGTGCCGACGCCCGGCGTGGCGTAGGTGAGCTTGCCGGGCTGTGCCTTGGCCGCCGCGACCAGCTGGGCCAGGGTGGTGGCCTTCTGCGCCTGCGGGTTGGTGACCAGCAGCAGCGTGCCCCAGGAGGTGAGCGTGACGGGCGTGAAGTCGGCCACCGGGTCGTAGGCGAGCGACTTGTACAGGCTCTTGTTCATCACCAGCGTGTTGACCTGCACCATCAGGGTGTAGCCGTCGGGCCTGGCGCGGGCCACCTTCTCGCTGCCGATGTTGCCGCTGGCGCCGGGGACGTTGTCCACCACCACCGGCTGGCCCAGCGCCTGCGGCAGTTCCGCCGAGAGCTGGCGCGCGATGAGGTCGATGCCGGTGCCCGGCGTGTAGGGCACGACCAGCGTGATCGGCTGGTCGGGCCAGGCGTGGGCGGCCATCGCACCGGCGGCGGTGACGAGGGCGGCGAGCGCGCGGACGAGAAGGCGCATGGTTCGTTGTCTCCGTTCTTCGAAAAAGGGGGCGCAGCGCGTCAGAGGTAGGACGCCCGCTCTCGCAGGGCAGCCGGCGCATAGCCCGCCACGCGCTTGTAGTTGTCCGAGATGGCCTGCAGTTCGGCCTGGCTCACGACGGCCTCGAGGTCGTCGAAGCGCTGGCCGCGCGATCGCTCGTACACCTCGCGCAGGATCGCATCGGGCGGGTTGGTGCGGTTGGTGAGCACCACCTTCGTGGTCGCCTCGACGCGCACGCGGTCGTAGCTTTCCAGCGCTGCGGCACCGACGCCCTCGCGCTTGAGCGCGCCGGCCAGCACCCGCGCGTCGATGATCGCCTGCCCCGCGCCGTTGGAGCCGCGCGGCACCATCGGGTGGGCCGCGTCGCCCAGCAGGGTCAGGCGGCCGTGCGTCCAGCGTGGCAGCGGGTCCTGGTCGACCATCGGGTACTCCAGGATGGTGTCCGAGGCGCGGATGAGCGCCGGCACGTCCAGCCAGTCGAAGTGCCAGTCGGCGAACACCGGCAGGAAGTCCTCCAGCCGGCCGGGCCGGCTCCAGTCGCGCATGGCGGGCTGGGGCGCGTGGATTTCCGCCACCCAGTTCACCAGCTGCCGGCCCTGGCCGTCGACCTTGTCGCGGATGGGGTAGATGACCATCTTGCCCACGGCGAGCCAGCCCGCGCGCACCATGCTCGCGCCCGACAGGAAGGGCTCCCACACGGCCGTGCCGCGCCACATGTTGACGCCCGAATAGCGCGGCGCGCCCTCGCCCGGATACAGCTGCCTGCGCAGCGCCGAGTGGATGCCGTCGCAGCCGATCGCCACCGCGCCGCGCACCGGCGCGCGGCCGTCGGCGAAGTGCACCGTCACGCCGCCGTCGTCCTGGTCGACCCCGGTGCAGCGGTGGCCGCAGACCACGCTGTCGGGGCCGAGGCGGGCGAGCGTCTCGCGCAGCAGCACCGTCTGCAGGTCGCCGCGGTGGATCGAGTACTGCGGCCAGTCGTAGCCGGCGTGCTGCCCGGCCGCTTCGCGAAACACCAGCTGCCCGTGCTCGGTGAAGAAGATCGATTCGCGGGTGCGCACGCCGACCGCATCCAGCGCCTCCAGCAGGCCCAGTTCGGCCAGCTCGCGCACGGCATGGGGCAGCAGGTTGATGCCGACACCCAGGGGCCGCAGCTCGGGCACCGCTTCATACACGCGGCAGGGGATGCCGGCCTGGTGCAGGCTCAGCGCCAGGGTCAGGCCGCCGATGCCGGCGCCGAGGATCAGCACCGGTGGGTCGGCCGGCAAGCTGGAGGAGGGAGAAAGGTTCATGGCGGAAATGGTCGTTGCGATGCGCCGGCGTGCGCGGCGATGTCTCTGCCCCGTATTGGGACCGCAAAAGCGCCATAGGGGAAATTTAGATGTGATATGGATTTATCATGATTCGTTATGAACCTCAGCACGCGTCAGATGCGGGCCTTCGTCGAGGTCGCACGGGTGGGCAACTTCACGCGCGCGGCCGAGCAGGCCCACATCACCCAGGCCGGCCTGAGCATCCTGATCCGCGAGATGGAGCGCCAGCTCGGCACGCGCCTGTTCGACCGCACCACGCGCATGGTCAGCCTCACGGCCGCCGGGCGGCGCCTGCTGCCGGTGGTGGAACGGCTGGTCACCGAGCTCGACGACGTGGCCGAACAGCTCGGAGCCGAAGGCGACGCCGCGCGCCAGACCCTGCGCGTGGCCGCCACGCCGCTGGTGTCCTCGCACCTGCTGCCGCAGGTCTTCGCGGGCTTTCGCACTGCGCACCCGGGCACCACGCTGCGCCTCTTCGATGCCGACCTGCGGGACGTGGAGACGCTGGTGGCCAGCGGCGAGGCCGACCTGGGCCTGGGCTTCTTCTTCCGCGCCGGGCCGGGGCTTGAGCGGGTGCCGGTCGGGCGCTTCGAGCTGATGCGCGTCTCGCCGCTCGGCGAGAGCGAGGGCGCCGGAACGGGGCGAGCGGCGGCCACGGTGCCGTGGTCCTCGCTGCGGGGCATGCCCCTGATCGGCCTGCCGGCCGGCAACCCGATCCAGAAGGTGATCGACCGCCAGCTCGCCGAGCTGGGGCTGGCCGCCGCGCAGGCAGGCGCCTTCAACTTCTTCGGCACGCTCATCTCGATGGTCGAGGCGGGCTTCGGCAGCGCGGTGATGCCCACCTTCGCGATGGCTGCGTGCCGCCGGCACCAGGTGCGCACGGCGGTGCTGGCGAAGCCGCGCGTCGGCCTGGATTTCTATCGCCTCACCAAGCGGGGTGTGCAGGAGACCGATGCCATGCGCACGTTCAGCGCGGCGCTGGCGAAGGCGCTGCCTGCGCTGTCGCGCTAGCAGGGCGCGGGCCCGCCGCCCGTGTCAGCGCACCGTGAGCACGATCTTTCCCTGGATGTTGCCCCGGCTGGCGCGCTCGTGGGCGCGCCGTGCGTCGGCCAGTGCGAAGGTGCTGTCGATCGCGACGCGCACCGTCCCCGCATCGAGCAGTTCGGCCAGCGACGCGAGTTGCGCCCCGTTCGATCGCACCTGCGTCGTCGACACCGTGACGCCCAGCCGCTGGGCCTCGTCAGCCCCTGCGAAACCGAGGGGGAAGACCGGAAACAGGGCCCCCTCGCGCCTGAGCGTCGGCAGGAAGCGCGCGGCGCCCGCTCCCCCCACGGCGTCGACGACGAGATCGAGGTCCCGCACGACGGACTCCGCCGCCGTCCGCGTGTAGTCGATGAAGAGGTCCGCGCCCAGCGCGTGCACGAATGCCTCGTGCCTTCCGGACGCCACCGCGATGACGCGTGCGCCCTTCCACTTGGCGAGCTGCACGGCGAACTGGCCCACGCCGCCTGCGGCGCCATTGACGAGCACGGTCCGGCCCTCGAGGGGCACAGGCACATGCGGATCGGGCTGCAGCGGGTTCGGCACCTCGTGCCCGGCCTCGACCAGGAACTGCCACGCGGTCAGCAGCGACATCGGTGCGGCCGCCGCATGCACATGGTCGAGGCTGCGCGGCTTGCGCGCGACCTGCCAGGCCGGCACGCTGACCCATTCCGCATAGGCCCGGCTGCCACCGGCCAGGCCCTCGGGAAAGCGGACCATCGCGTACACCTCGTCGCCGACGCCGAAGTCCCGGACGTCGTCGGCCACCGCGTCGATCACGCCGGACACGTCCGTGCCGAGGATGAGGGGAAAGGCAACCGTCGGCTGCCATTGCGGCGGCAGCATCCTGTAGCCCTCGCGCAGGTACCAGTCGGGCGGGTTGATGCCCACCGCATGCACGCGCACCCGCACCTCGCCCGGCGCCACCGCGGGCATGGGCGCGTCCTCGTAGCGCAGCACCTCGGGGCCGCCGAAAGCATGTTGCCGGACGGCCTTCATGGTCGAAGAGTTCATTGGGGTTCCTTCCATCTGCTGTCTGCATCCGGGCCGGCCGGACATCGGCGCCTCGAGGATGCTTGCGGCCGCCTCGGGCCACCGCACGAAGGACAGTCTGGATCCTGGCGGCGCATTTGATAATGAGGCTGTCGCTCCATTGTTTTGTGCCATGAAGGAACAGATCACCCTCGAACGGCTGACCGGCATCGTGGCCTTCGCGCGCGCGGCGTCCAGCGGCAGCTTCACCGCGGCGGCGCAGTCGCTGTCGGTGTCGCCCTCGGCCGTCAGCAAGACGGTCCGGCGCCTGGAGCAGCAGCTGGGCGTGCGGCTCTTCACCCGCACCACCCGGTCCTTGACGCTGACGCCCGAGGGGCGCGAGCTGCATGGCCGCGCGCTGCACCTGCTGCGCGCCGCGGAGGAGGTCGGGCAGTCGGCGGCCGCGGTGCGATCGGAGCCCGCCGGCGTGCTGAAGGTGGCGGCATCGATGCCCATCGGCGTGCGGCTGCTGGCACCCGCATTGCCCGCCTTCCATCGGCGTCACCCCAAGCTGCGCGTCGACCTGCGGCTCGGGGACCGCTTCGTCAACCTGGTGGAGGAGGGTGTCGACGTGGCGGTGCGCATTGGCCACCTCGCCGATTCGAACCTGCTGTCGCGCGGCCTGGCGCGCACCCGGATCGGCGCCTTCGCCTCACCCGCCTACCTGTCCAGGCGGGACGCGCCCGAGCACCCTGCGGACCTGAGGGGCCACGACTGCGTGAGCTTTCGCTACCAGACCTCGGGCCAGGTGATGGCCTGGACCTTCCAGGTGGGCAGCCGGACCCTGGAGTTCCATCCCGACGCCGCCCTGGTGCTCGATGCCAGCGACGCGATCGCCGAAGTGCTCGCCGCCGGCGGCGGCATCGGCATGCTGGGGTCGTTCATTGCGGCGCCGTACGTCGAGCGGGGGCTGCTGGTGCCCGTGCTCGGCGAATTCGCGGTCGATGGGGCGCCGATCACGGCCGTCTGGCCCGAGAGCCGGCGTGCAAGCCCGAACGCCAGGGCGTTCATCGACTACCTCACGGAGGTGTTTGCACCGCTGGCGCCGGCTGCCGCGTGAGGCGCAGGGCGCGCGCCCCCGCGTGTTGGCCGCCTACGCCAGCGTGAACTCGTAGTCCACCGTGATCGGCGCGTGGTCGCTGAACTTGATGGTCTTGAAGATGTGCTCGCTGCGGGCGAGCTGCGCCAGCGCCGGCGTGGCCAGGTGGTAGTCCAGCCGCCAGCCCACGTTCTTCGCGTAGGCCTGTCCGCGGTTGCTCCACCACGTGTAGCAGGCATCGGTGGTGTCGGGCTGCAGGTGCCGGTACACGTCGACCAGGCCCGCGCCCTCGGCACCGGCGTCGAGCAGGCGCGTCATCCAGGCGCGTTCCTCGGGCAGGAAGCCGCTGTTCTTCTGGTTGCCCTTCCAGTTCTTGAGGTCGGCCTCCTTGTGCGCGATGTTGATGTCGCCGCACAGGATGAACTCGCGGCCCTGCTTGAGCGCGACGAGGTAGGGCATGAAGCCGGCGAGGAAGCGGAACTTGGCGGCCTGCCGCTCCTCGCCCGAACTGCCGCTGGGGAAATAGCAGCTGATGATCGACAGCTTGCGCGTGGGCGTGTCGAAGCGCAGTTCCAGGTAGCGGCCCTCGGCGTCGAACTCCGCGTCGCCCCAGCCGACCACCACGTCGCTGGGGGCGTGCTTCGTGTAGATCGCGGTGCCGGCATAGCCCTTCTTCTCGGCGAAGTGGAAGTGGCCCTTGAGCCCGGCCATTTCCTCGAAGCGGCCTTCCACGTCGCTGGCCGAGACGCGGATCTCCTGCATGCAAATACAATCCGGCGCCGTTTCGGCGACCCAGTCGGCCACGCCCTTGGTGGCGGCCGAACGCAGGCCGTTGAGGTTGAGGCTGGTCAGTTTGAACACGACGAGGAATTCCCGATGGCTGAGGTGAAAACGGATGGGGCGCTGGCGCAGGACTTCGTGCAGTTCGCGCTCGATGCCGGCGTGCTGCGCTTCGGCCAGTTCAAGACCAAGGCCGGGCGCATGAGCCCGTACTTCTTCAACGCCGGGCTGTTCAACGACGGCGCCCGGATCGCGCGGCTGGCGGAATTCTATGCAGCGCGCCTGATCGATTCGGGCCTCGAGTTCGACATGATCTTCGGCCCCGCCTACAAGGGCATCCCGCTGGGCGCCACGGTGGCGGCCGAGCTGGCGCGCCGGGGCCGCAACGTGCCTTTCGCCTACAACCGCAAGGAAGCCAAGGACCATGGCGAGGGCGGCACGCTGGTCGGCGCGCCGCTGCAGGGCCGGGTGCTGATCGTGGACGACGTGATGTCGGCCGGCACGGCGGTGCGCGAGTCGATCGCGACGATCCGCGCTGCAGGCGCCACGCCGCATGCCGTGGCCATCGCACTGGACCGCCAGGAGATGGCGACCGAGAACGGGGTGGACGTCCCGCACAGTGCCGTGCAATATGTCCGCAATCAGCTGGGCATGCAGGTGATCGCCATCGCCACGCTGGACGACTTGCTAGAGTATCTGGACCAGCGCGCGAGCGACGAACTGCGCGCGCACCGTGAGGGAGTGTTGGCATACCGCTCGCGCTACGGCGCGGGCTGATGCCGTTCGCACCCGGAGCCCCCGTGCCGCCCCACGCCCGACCCGTCCTCTTCGTTCGCGGCCTCGCGCTGGGAGCCTGCGCCTTGCTGGTCCAGGGGGCTGGCTGGGCGCAGCAGAACCAGGGGCCGGCCAACGCCGGCAGCATCTACAGCTGCGTGGACGCGAGCGGCCGCACCCTCACCTCCGACCGCCCCATTCCGGCCTGCTTCGACCGCGAGCAGGTCGAACTCACGCCCAGCGGCACCGTGCGCCGTCGCATCGAGCCGCGCTACACGGCGCGCGAGCAGGAGCAGCGCGAGGCGCGCCAGCGCGAGGTCGAGCAGGCGGCGCTGCGGGCACGCGAGGAGCGCCGCCGCGAGCGCGCGCTGCTCGTTCGCTACCCCAACGCCGCGACCCATGACCGCGAGCGGGGCGAAGCGATGAAGCAGATCGATGCCGTGATCGGCGCCGCGCGTACGCGCCTGGGCGAACTGGCCGAGGAGCGACGCAAGATCGACGGCGAAATGGAGTTCTACAAGAAGGACCCGAGCAAGGCGCCGCCCTCGCTGCGCCGCCAGGTCGACGACAACGACCAGAGCGTGGCGGTGCAGAGCCGCTTCATTGCCGAACAGGACGCCGAAAAGCGCCGGGTCAACGCGCGCTTCGACGAGGAGCGCGCGCGTCTGGTGCAGCTGTGGTCGCCCGAGAACGGCGGCATGGCCCAGCGCCCGGCGCCGTGAGGCCGGCGGCCGGCACGCGCCGGCCCTTGCTCACTTTTTGATAGCTGGTCGCGCCCGACTGGCGGGCGTTCGAGGCACTTTTTGCTTGAAAGTGCCCGGCAGGCTGGTCAGCCCAGCTTCGCCTTGATCAGCGCATTGACCTGCGCCGGGTTGGCCTTGCCGGCGCTTGCCTTCATCACCTGGCCGACCAGGGCGTTGAAGGCCTTGTCCTTGCCGGCACGGTACTCGGCGATGTTCTTCTCGTTCTTCGCCAGCACCTCGTCGACGATCTTCTCCAGCGCGCCGGTGTCGCTCATCTGCTTGAGGCCCTTGGCCTCGATGAGGGCGTCGACGTCCTGGCCTTCGCCACGCGCCTCCGCGTCGGCGGAGGCGCCTTCCCGGTTCCACAGCGCCTCGAAGACCTGGCGCGCGGCGTTGTTGGAGATCGTGCCGTCGGCGATGCGGCCGATGAGCTGCGCCAGTTGAGCGGCGCTCACGGGCGCGGCCTCGATGCCGAGCTCCTGGGCATTCAGGCGCTTGGAGATCTCGCCCTGCAGCCAGTTGCTGGCCAGCTTGGGCGCCGCGCCCGCGGCCACTGCCGCTTCGAAATACGCCGCGTGCGCCGGGCTCTGCGTGAGCTGCGTCGCGTCGTACTCGGACAGGCCGTGATCGCGCACGTAGCGCGCGGCCATCGCGCGCGGCAGCTCGGGCATCTCGCTCTTCACGCGCTCGACCCACTCCGCGGCGATCGCCAGCGGCGGCAGGTCCGGGTCGGGGAAGTAGCGGTAGTCGGCCGCGTCCTCCTTGGTGCGCATGGCGCGCGTCTCGCCCGTGTCGGGGTCGAAGAGCACGGTGGCCTGCTGGATCGCGTGGCCGTCTTCCAGCTGCTCGATCTGCCAGCGGATCTCGAAGTCGATCGCCTGCTGCATGAAGCGGAAGCTGTTGAGGTTCTTGATCTCGCGGCGCGTGCCCAGCGGCTGGCCCGGCTTGCGCACCGACACGTTGGCGTCGCAGCGGAAGGAGCCTTCCTGCATGTTGCCGTCGCAGATGCCGATCCAGGTCACGATCTTGTGCAGCTCGCGCGCATAGGCCACGGCCTCGGCGGTGGAGCGCATGTCGGGCTCGGTCACGATCTCCAGCAGCGGCGTGCCGGCGCGGTTGAGGTCGATGCCGCTCATGCCGACGAAGTCCTCGTGCAGCGACTTGCCCGCGTCCTCCTCCAGGTGTGCGCGCACCAGTCGCACCGTCTTGAGTTCATCACCCAGGTAGAAGCTCACCGAGCCGCCCTGCACCACGGGGATCTCGTACTGGCTGATCTGGTAGCCCTTGGGCAGGTCGGGGTAGAAGTAGTTCTTGCGCGCGAACACCGAGCGCGGCGCGATGTGCGAGCCAAGCGCCAGGCCGAGCCTGATCGCGCGCTCGACGGCGCCCTTGTTCATCACCGGCAGCGTGCCGGGCAGGGCGAGGTCCACCGCGCAGGCCTGCGTGTTCGGCTCGGCACCGAAGGCCGTGCTGGCGCGGCTGAAGATCTTGCTCGCGGTGGAGAGCTGGGCGTGGGTCTCGAAGCCGATGACGACTTCGTAGCCTTGGACGAGGGGCGGGGTGGTGCTCATGGCGTGTGGAATACGGGCAGCCGAACGCGAAGGGCGCGAAGGTCACGCAAAAGTCGCGAAAAACTCATTGAAGTTTCTTCTTCTCTTTCTTCGCGTCCTTCGCGAACCCTTCGCGCTCTTCGCGTACGGATGTATTTCTTCAGAAGCCGACCGGCACGCGCGCGTGCCAGTCGGTGGCCTGCTGGAAGCGGTGGGCCGCGTTCAGCAGCTTCGCTTCGGCGAAGTAGTTGCCGATGAGCTGCAGGCCCACGGGCATGCCCGCATCGAAGCCGGCGGGCACGCTCATGCCGGGCAGGCCGGCCAGGGAGCCGGGCAGGGTGAAGATGTCGGCCAGGTAATCGGCCACGGGGTCGTCGCCGTGCTCACCGATCTTCCAGGCCACGGTGGGCGCGGCCGGGCCGGCGATCAGGTCGCAGTCCTTGAAGGCGTTCTGGAAGTCGTCGGCGATCATGCGGCGCACCTTCTGCGCCTGCAGGTAGTAGGCGTCGTAGTAGCCGTGTGAGAGGACGTACGTGCCGATCATGATCCGCCGCTTGACCTCGTCGCCGAAGCCCTCTTCGCGCGTCTTCGCGTACATGTCGGCCAGGTCCTTGTACTGCGCGGCGCGGTGGCCGAACTTCACGCCGTCGAAGCGGCTGAGGTTGGAGCTGGCCTCCGCGGCGGCGCAGATGTAGTAGACCGGGATCGACAGCTCGGTGCGCGGCAGGCTCACTTCGACGCGTCTGGCGCCCAGCTTCTCGTACTCCTTGAGGGCCGCGTCGATCGCTGCGCGCACGCCGGGTGCGACGCCCTCGCCGAGGAATTCCTTGGGCACGCCGATGCGCAGGCCTTCCAGCGAGCCGTTCAGTTCGCGGGCGAAGTCCTCGGCCGGACGGTCCAGCGAGGTCGAGTCGCGGTCGGGGTCGGGCCCGCACATGGCCGACAGCAGCAGCGCGCAGTCCTCGGCCGAGCGCGCCATCGGGCCGGCCTGGTCGAGGCTGGAAGCGAAGGCCACCATGCCGTAGCGCGAGGCGCGGCCATAGGTGGGCTTGATACCGGTCACGCCGCAGAAGCTCGCGGGCTGGCGGATCGAGCCGCCGGTGTCGGTGCCGGTGGCGGCGGGCGCGAGGCGGGCGGCAACGGCGGCCGCGCTGCCGCCGGAGGAGCCGCCGGGGATGCGGGCCGCGTCCCAGGGGTTGCGCACCGGGGCGGCCTGCGTGGCCCCCACGGCCGGCACGGCGACGTTCTCGTTGGCCGAACCCATGGCGAACTCGTCGCAGCTGAGCTTGCCCAGAGTCACCATGCCGGTGTCGGCCAGCTTGCGCACCACGGTGGCGTCGAAGGGCGACTGGTAGCCGGCCAGGATCCTCGAGCCGGCGGTGGTCGGGAAGGCGGTGGTGACGAAGATGTCCTTGTGCGCGACGGGCACGCCGGCCAGCGCCGGGGCGTTGCCTGCGGCCAGGGCGGCGTCGGCGGCACGCGCCTGCGCCAGCGTGGCGTCCTCGTCGACGGCGACGAAGGCGGCGAGGTCCTGGTGCGCCTTCATGCGGGCCAGGAAGTGCTGGGCCGTCTCGACGGCCGACACCTCGCGGGCGGCCAGTGCCTTGGCCAGGCCGGCGACGCCCTTGTCGTGGAGATCCTTGCCCGTGCTCATTCCATGGCCCCCACGCTTGCGACTTCGTCTGCTGCGCTGCCCCCCGAGGGGGCCTTCGCGCCTTGGAGCGGTCCGGCGGCGCTCATTCGATCACCTTCGGCACGAGGAACAGCCCGGCCTCGACGGCGGGGGCGCTCTTCTGGTTGGCGGCGCGGTTGTCGGGCTCGCTCACGACGTCCTCGCGCAGGCGCAGGGTGATGTCCTCGATGGCCGCGACGGGGTGGGCCAGCGGCTCGACGCCGGCGGTGTCCACCGCGCGCATGCGCTCGACCAGGTCGAAGAAGCCATTGATCTGGCTGAGCATGCGCTCGCTTTCGTCAGAGGCCAGTTGCAGCCTCGCCAGCGAGGCGATGCGCGCGATGTCGGTGGAAGTCAGTGCCATCGGAAGAAGGCGCCCGGCAGGGCGCGGAAAAGGTCACCGTTCCGCGCTCCGGGAGGGGCGGGAAACACGGGATCCAGGGGGGATTCGGGTATTATCCCGCCTTTGCCGCAACGCGCGCGATCGCGCAGGTTCAAGGGCCCGTCTGGCCGCAAAACCTGCCCAAAATCTGTTTACTTCTCCCACCCAATAACAAGGGGCGACGCCCGGTCGAAGCGCCGCCGTGCCCCCAAGGACTCTCGCCATGTTTGGAGCCTTCCGTCGGTACTTTTCCACCGACCTCGCGATCGACCTCGGCACCGCCAACACCCTGATCTTCGCCCGCAACAAGGGCATCGTGCTCGACGAGCCCTCGGTCGTCGCCATTCGCCACGAGGGCGGGCCGCACGGCAAGAAGGTCATCCAGGCCGTGGGGGCCGAGGCCAAGGCCATGCTGGGCAAGGTGCCCGGCAACATCGAGGCCATCCGCCCGATGAAGGACGGCGTGATTGCCGACTTCGTGATCACCGAGCAGATGATCAAGCAGTTCATCAAGATGGTGCATCCGCGCACGCTGCTCACGCCCAGCCCGCGCATCATCATCTGCGTGCCCTGCGGTTCCACCCAGGTCGAGCGCCGCGCCATCAAGGACGCCGCCGAGGCCGCCGGCGCCACCTCGGTCTACCTGATCGAGGAACCCATGGCCGCCGCCATCGGCGCCGGCCTGCCGGTGAGCGAGGCCAGCGGCTCGATGGTGGTCGACATCGGCGGCGGCACCACCGAGGTGGGCGTGATCTCGCTGGGCGGCATGGTCTACAAGGGCTCGGTGCGCGTGGGTGGCGATCGCTTCGACGACGCCATCATCAACTACATCCGCCGCAACTACGGCATGCTCATCGGCGAGCCGACGGCCGAGATCATCAAGAAGAGCATCGGCTCGGCCTTCCCCGGCTCCGAGGTCAAGGAGATGGAGGTCAAGGGCCGCAACCTCTCCGAAGGCGTGCCGCGCAGCTTCACCATCAGCTCCAACGAGGTGCTGGAAGCGCTGACCGACCCGCTCAACAACATCGTCTCGGCCGTCAAGAACGCGCTCGAGCAGACCCCGCCCGAGCTGGGCGCCGACATCGCCGAGCGCGGCATGATGCTCACCGGCGGTGGCGCATTGCTGCGCGACCTGGACCGCCTGCTGGCCGAAGAAACCGGCCTGCCGGTGCTGGTGGCCGAGGACCCGCTGACCTGCGTGGTCCGGGGCTGCGGCATCGCCCTCGAGCGCATGGACCGCCTGGGCAGCATCTTCACGAGCGAGTGATTGCACGCTAGTCTCGCGAGCCGGCCACCCAGGCCGGCTTTTTGCCATCTGACCTAGCGCTTTCCTCTCCTTTCCATGCCGCTCGGCACGCTCGACCGCTCCGCGCCGCCCCTGTTCAACCAGGGGCCCTCGGCGCTGTCGAAGCTGATCTTCTTCAGCGCGCTGGCCCTGTTCCTGATGGTGGCGGACGCACGCTTCGACGTCGTCAATCCGCTGCGCACCGCCGTGAGTGCGGTGCTCTACCCGATCCAGTGGATCGCGATGAAGCCTGTACAGGCCATCGCCGGCGCCAGCCAGTACCTGGAAGACCTGCGCACGGCGCAGTCGAACGAAGCCGAGGCGCGTCGCGCACTCGCGCTGCAGGCCGAGCGGGCCAGCCAGGCCGACACCCTGGCGCGCGAGAACGCGCGCCTGCGCGCCCTGCTGGAGCTGCGGCAGAACTCGCCCGCCCCGGGCCGCGCCGCCGAGGTGCTGTTCGACACCGCCGACCCGTACACCCGCAAAGTGGTGATCGACCAGGGCCTCACGCAGGGCATCGCGCCCGGCTCGCCGGTGATCGACGAACAGGGTGTGCTGGGCCAGGTGACGCTGGTGCAGCCCTTCTCCAGCGAGGTGACGCTGGTCATCGACCGCGACCTGTCGATCCCGGTGCAGAACACCCGCACCGGCGTGCGCAGCGTGGCCTTCGGCGACGCCACCACGCACGGAGGCGGCATGGAGCTGCGCTTCATTGCCGCCAATTCCGACATCCAGGAGGGCGACGTGCTCGCCACCAGCGGGGTCGACGGCGTCTACCCGGCCGGGCTGCCCGTGGCCCGGGTCGACCGCATCGACCGCCGGGCCGACTCGGCCTTCGCACGCATCCACTGCACGCCGCTGGCGCGGGTGAACGCGGCGCGTTACGTGATGGTGCTGGCGCCCGTGGGCACGCCGGCCGCCGCGCTGGCGCCCGCCGCCGCCCCGGCCCCCTCGTCCAAGAAGGCCGAGGCCAGGAAGGCGGACAACAGCAAGGACAGGAAGAACGGTCCGGGCCGCCCGGCCCGCCAGGAGGGCGCCCCGCGATGATCATGCGCCCCGGCCAGGAGCAGCTGCTGCTGCCCGTCAGCCCCGTCTTCATGTGGTGCAGCCTGCTGGCCGCGCTGATGGTCAACCTGCTGCCCCTGGGCCGCCTGGCCTGGACGCCCGATCTGCTCGCCCTGGTGATCGTGTTCTGGGGCGTGCACCAGCCGGCGCGCATCGGCATGGGCGCGGCCTTCGCCTTCGGCCTGGTGATGGACGTGCACCAGTCGGCGCTGCTGGGCCAGCATGCGCTGAGCTACGCCACCCTGAGCTTCTTCGCCGTCACCATCCACCGGCGGCTGCTGTGGTACCCGGTGGTGTCGCAGGCGCTGCAGCTGGTGCCGCTGTTCGCCGTCTCGCACCTCATCGAGCTGGCGATCCGCATGATCGGCGGCGGCGTGTTCCCGGGCTGGACGATGCTGGTGGCGCCGGCCATCGAGGCCGCCCTGTGGCCGCTGGTCACGGTGCTGCTGCTGGCGCCGCAGCGCCGCACCCCGGAGCCGGACGAGAACCGCCCCTTGTGAGGCGTGGCCCCCGCGTTCACGTCCTCGGCCGCCCGTTCCAATGAATACTATTGATTTCATAGCGCGTTGCGCTGGCGGGACGCGCGCTGCGGGCCGATTTGCCTTGAAACTGCGGCGCGCCTAAGCTGCGCCACGCCTGCCTTCCTGCCATGACCGAAATCCGCAACGTCGCCGCCGAGATCGTGCGTTTCAAGCGCCGCGTGCTGGTGATCGCGCTGGTGGTGCTGGGCGCTTTCGGGCTGCTGGGCACGCGCCTGTTCTACCTGCAGGTCACCCGCCACGAGGACCTGGCCGAGCAGGCCGAGAGCAACCGCACGGCCGTGGTGCCGGTGGTGCCCAACCGGGGCCTCATCCTCGACCGCAACGGCATCACGCTGGCCTCCAACTACTCGGCCTACACGCTGGAGATCACGCCCTCCAAGGCCGGCGACGTGGAGGACACCATCGACCAGCTGTCGCAGCTGGTCGACATCCAGCCGCGCGACCGCCGCCGCTTCAAGCGCCTGCGCGAGGACTCGCGCAGCTTCGACTCGGTGCCCATCCGCACGCGCCTCACCGACGAGGAAGTCGCCCGCTTCGCTGCCCAGCGCTACCGCTTCCCCGGCGTGGAGATCAAGGCACGGCTCTTCCGCAACTATCCCTACGGCGAGCTGGGCAGCCACGTGCTGGGCTACATCGGCCGCATCAACCAGCGCGAGAAGGCCGCGATGGAGGACTGGGACGAGGAGGACCAGGCCAACTACAAGGGCACCGACTACATCGGCAAGCTGGGCGTCGAACAGAGCTACGAGAAGGTGCTGCACGGCCAGACCGGCGTCGAGCAGATGGAGACCTCCGCCGGCGGCCGCGCAGTGCGCAAGCTGGGCAGCCACCCGGCGACGCCGGGCAACACCGTGATGCTGACCCTGGACATCAAGCTGCAGAAGCTGATCGAGGACATGTTCGGCGAGCGCCGCGGCGCCATGGTGGCCATCGACCCCAAGACCGGCGAGGTGCTGGCCTTCGTCTCCAAGCCCACCTTCGACCCCAACCTCTTCGTCGAGGGCATCGATTCCGAGAGCTGGGCCGCGCTCAACGAGTCGATCGACAAGCCCCTGCTCAACCGCGCGCTGCGCGGCACCTACCCGCCCGGCTCGACCTACAAGCCCTTCATGGCCATGGCCGCGCTGCAGCTGGGCAAGCGCTCGCCCAGCGCGATCGTGAACGACCCGGGCTTCTACACCTACGGCGGCCACACCTTCCGCAGCCACGAGGGCGGCCTGGGCGCGCTGGACATGCACCGGGCCATCCAGTATTCGAGCAACACGTACTTCTATTCGCTCGCGGTCGAGATGGGCGTGGACACCATCCACGACTTCATGAAGCCCATCGGCTTCGGCCAGCTCACCGGCATCGACCTCGGCGGCGAGGTGCGCGGCACGCTGCCCAGCACCGAATGGAAGCGCAACACCTACAAGCGCGCCGAGATGAAGCGCTGGTACTCCGGCGAGACGGTGTCGCTGGGCATCGGCCAGGGCTACAACAACTTCACCATGCTGCAGCTGGCGGTGGCCGAGGCCACGCTGGCCAACGGCGGCCTCAAGCACCGGCCGCATCTGGTGCGCGCCATCAAGGACACGGTGAGCGGCAAGGTCGAGCTGGTGCCGCAGCCGCCGGCCGACGACCTGGGCTGGCTGCCGAAGAACGTCGACATCGTGCGCAATGCGCTGGTGGCGGTGAACAAGGGCGGCACGGGCACGCGCGTGTTCGCCGGTTCGGGCTACACCTCGGCCGGCAAGACCGGCACGGCCCAGGCGGTGTCGCTCGGCCAGGGCGTGAAGTACAACGCCAAGGCGCTGGAGGAACACCAGCGCGACCACTCGCTGTTCGCCGCCTTCGCGCCGGCCGAGGACCCGAAGATCGCCATCGCCGTGATCGTGGAAAACGCCGGCTTCGGCGCCGCGGCCGCCGCCCCGATGGTGCGCCGCGCCTTCGACTACTGGCTGATGGACCAGTACCCCAACGAGCAGGACATGGCCGCGGTGCGCCAGGGCAAGGCCGCGGCCCCCATCGGCAAGCCGCTGGTGGCCAGCGAGATGCCGTGGCCGCCGACCGGGCTGTCGCCCAGCACCGCGCCCTGAACTACGCAGCGCGGGCGCTCATGCACGCCTGCGCTGCGCCTCACCACTGGTAAGCCGCCTGCACCCGGGCGCCGACCTGGCTGCCGCTGCCGGTGGCCACCGACAGCCCGCCGCCGACCTGCCAGTTCGTGTCGAGCTGGTACGCGAAGCCCAGCCCCAGCGCGTTCTGGCCGGCATAGCTGGCCATGGCCGCGCCGATCCAGCGCCGCCCGGCCTGCAGCCCCGGCACCGACGGCATCGCCATCGCCTGGGCCACGCCACGCGCCGCGAGGTCGCGCACGCCCTGCAGATCGGTGCTGAACTGGCTGGTCAGCCGGGCCGCCAGCTGGGCGCCCGCCGTGTCGAGCTGTGCACGGTTGACCGCATCGGTGGGCGCCGTGCCCGGCGCCACGTTGGTGATCTGCCGCGGCGCGTCGGCGCTGCCGACGCTCACGCTCGCCGGGCGGTCCGCGATGGACCCCTGCCCGAGCGCCACCGAGTTGGGCGCCAGGGCCTGGGCATTGGCGCCCAGGGCCACGGCATTGCTGCCGCTGGCCAGCGAGCCGGCGCCGATGGCGACGGTGGGGTCGCCCAGTGCGCGGGCCCCGTCGCCGATGGCCAGGGAGCCGGCGTGCAAGGCCTGCGCCTGCCGCCCGAAGGCCTGCGCCCCATCGCCCTGCGCCGACGCGCCGATGCCCACGGCGGTCGCCCCTTCGCCATTGGCCGTCGCCGCCGCCCGCCCCGCGACCGAACAGCGCAGGGCGCCGCCGTCGACCGTGCAGACGCCCAGCTGGCCGTTGACGATGGCCTGCAGCTGTACCGAGTGCGCCTGCAATTGAACGGACTGCGCCTGGATCTGCGAGCCCTGCGTGTTCAATTGCTGGGTCATGTCGATCACCTGCGCGCCCTGGTTCGTCGCCAGGCTCAGCGCCTGCTCGGCGGTGCTGCGCACGCCGTACAGCTGCGCACCGTTGACGGCATCGGTCGAGGTGGCGCTCAGTTCGCCCGCCGTGACGCCACTGATGCGCCCCGCGTTCGCAATGCCGGCGCCGCGGTTGTCGATGCCGCCCTGCGTGACCAGCCGTCCGCCGACGAACGCGGTGCCGGCGACGCCCAGGCTTGCGGCGCTCACCTGGCCACTGGCCTCGATGTTGGCCACGTTGGTGAGCGTGCGGGGACTGCCGCTGCTGCCCAGGGACACGACGTTGCTGCGGCCGTCGTCGCTGCTCCCGGCGCCGAGTGCCACGGAGCCGGCGCCGGTGGTCGAGCTTCCCGTGCCGAACGCCATCGACTGCGAGCCTCCCGCGAACGCGCCCCAGCCGATGGCGATCGACTGCGCTCCATATGCCTGGCTCGAGCGGCCCAGCGCCACCCCGTTCTCGCCGAACGCATAGGCGGCGTAGCCGGCGGCCAGCCCGCCTATGCCCACTGCGCGCGCCGACGAGCCCAGGGCCGTGGTGTCGTAGGCTCGAGCATCGCTGTCGGCGCCGAGGGCCGTGCTGCGCTCTTCGCGCGCCTGGCTGCGCGTGCCCAGGGCCGTGGCGAACTGTCCCGCGGCGCTGGCGTCGGCGCCAATCGCCACCGCACGTTCACCGTCGGCCGCGCTGCGCGTGCCCGAGGCTGTGGCGAACTGCCCGGTGGCGCTCGCGTCGGCGCCGCTCGCCACCGCGCGTTCGCCCTCGGCCACGCTGCGGTAGCCGATGGCGATGGAGGCGTTGCCGCTCGCATTGGCGACGTTGCCGGCCGCCAGCGACGAGCCCGCGCTGGCCTGCGTGTTGGACCCGATCGCCGTGGCGGAGCCGCCGGAGGCCCTGGCGCTGCGACCGAGGGCCGTGTTGCCGCTCGACAAGTCGATGCCCGCCATCGACTCGGCACCGCCGGCGATGTTGCCGGTGCAGTCGGCCTGCACCACGTCACGCGCGCTGCTGAAGCCGGAGTACGCGCCCGGGTCGCGGCTGCCGTAGAGCGTGCCGCCGGGGCACACATTGGGGTTGATGACCTGCGCGTGCAGGCGGTCCGCGGCACCGGCCAGCGTGCAGCACAACAGGGCGGCCGCAAGTGGGTGGCCGCTCAGCGGTTTCATGGGTTTCATCGGGGCGCTCCTCGCTCGTCGCGGCATGCCGCCGCCTGCCGATGCTGGGCCCCCGCGGGCCTGCGCCGATACCGCGCTTTGTGGTAGCCTCGCGCGCCTTTTCGCGTGCCATGCCTGCCGTTCGCACACCATCGCCTGCCCTGCACGGCCCGCGCATCGCCGACGGAGAGCCCGTGGCGCTCCTGCGCCTGGCGCGCACCACGGGCAGCGAGCATTTCCAGCAGGCGCTGCTGCAGCGGCTGCTCGATCTGTTCGGTGCCGACCATGGCGCCATCAACACCTGGCACCCGCGCAGCTTCGTGTCCTCGGTCGGCATCGGCTACGACCTCGCGGCCATGAGCGAGGAGTGGAACCGCATCGGCGGCGGCGCGATGGACTTCATCACCTTCGCCATGCGCGCGCAGCCGGAGCAGGCCGACTTCGCCAACGCCGACGATCCGCGCTGGCAGCACGCGCCGGCCGCCTGGCGCGCCTTCCTCACGCGCCACGGCATCGTCCACCAGATGGGCGTCGCCATTCCCTTCGAGGGCAGCGAGACCTTCGCGCACCTGTACCTCAACCGCGGCCCCGCGTCGCCCGCGCTCACGCCGCACGACGCACGTGCGCTCACCGCGCTGACGCCGCACATCCGCGAGGCGCTGCTGGTCAACCGGCTCTATGCGCATGCCCGGCAGGGCCTGGACGAGCAGACCCGGCCCATGGCCCTGGTCGACCCGCAGGGCTGGATCCTCTTCGCCAACCGCGCCTTCTGCACGGCCTGGCCCGAGCTTGCGGCGCTGGCCGGCGCGCAGGCGCCCCAGCTGCCGGCGGACTGGCTGTCACCAGGCAGCGCAAAGCACCGTCGCCTGGCCGCGGCCGGCTGGACCCTCGATGTCGCCACCGATGGCCCGAACCTGCGGGTCGCTCTGCAGCGCCGGCCGGTGCACGGCGCCGCGGCCCTTCTCACGCCGCGCCAGGCCGAGGTGGCGCGTGCCTACAGCGACGGCTACAGCAGCAAGGACATCGGCCTGCGCCTGGGCCTGTCGCCGGCGACGGTGCGCGTGCACCTTCGCAATGTGTATGCGCGTGCTGGTGTCGGCAGCCGTTCGGCGCTGCGCGCGTGGCTGGCGCAGAACGGCTGACGCGGCGCGCCCGGCGCCTTCAGAGCCCCAGCACCTGCTTGGCGATGATGTTGCGCTGGATCTCGTTGCTGCCGCCGTAGATCGACATCGCACGCCGCCAGAAGTAGTTGGCCGGTGCGCCGCGCACGCTGGCGTCGATGCCGTCCATGTCGCCCTCGCCATGGGCAAGTGCCATGTCCAGTCGCTGGCCCGCGGGGCCGGCGGCCTCGTACAGCAGCTCGGTCAGGCGCTGGCCGATCTCGGTGCCGCGGATCTTCAGCGAGGACGCGAGCCCCGCACCCGGCGAGCTGCCGCTGCCCATGCTCGACAGCGCGCGCAGGGTGTTCATCTCCAGCGCCTTGAGCTGTGCTTCCACGCGCGCCACCTTGGCCCGGAACAGCGGCTGCTCGATCAGCGGCCGGCCGCGGTGCTGCACCGTGCGCGCCATGCGGTGCAGCCGGCGCAGCGCGAAGGTCGAGAAGCCGATGTTCGAGTTCTCGACCCGCTCGTGTTCGAGCAGGAACTTCGCGTAGTGCCAGCCGCGGCCTTCCTCGCCCACGAGGTTGGCCTTGGGCACCTTCACGTCGGTGAAAAACACCGCGTTGAAGGAGTGCGTGCCCTCCAGCATCGGGATCGGCTGGACCTCGATGCCGGGCGACTTCATGTCGATGAGCAGGAAGGAGATGCCCTCCTGCTTGCGGCCCTCGCGGCTGGTGCGCACGAGGCAGAACATCCAGTCGGCATGGTGGGCGTAAGAGGTCCAGATCTTCTGGCCGTTGACCACGTAGTGGTCGCCATGGTCGTCGGCGCGGGTGGCGAGCGAGGCGAGGTCCGACCCCGACTGCGGCTCCGAATAGCCCTGGCACCACCACACCGTCGAATCGCGGATGCCGCTCAGGTGCTGTGCCTGCTGCGCCTCGGAGCCGAAGTTGTAGATCACCGGCCCCACCATGCGCGGCCCGAAGGGCTGGATGGTGGGGCAGTTCATCTCGCCGCTGATGGTCTCGAAGAGGTAGCGCTGGGTGGCCGTCCACCCCGGGCCGCCCTGCGACACGGGCCAGGTGTAGGCATGCCAGCCGCGCCGGCCCAGGATCTGCTGCCAGCGCATGTGGTCCTCGCGCGTGAGGTGCAGGTCGTGCTCCACGCGGCGCGAGATGTCGGCCGGCAGGTGGTCGCGGATGAAGCCGCGCACCTCGTCGGCGAAGGCTTGTTCCTCGGGAGTGAAGGCGAGTTCCATGGCTGTCCTCGTGAAGGCGTTCAGGCCGGTGAGAAGATGAAATGCACGCCGCCGACCGTCACGCGGTCCTCGGCTTCGGGCAGGCCGCGCGCACGCGCGGCGGCGCGGATGGCCGCCGCGTCGCGCACCTGCAGCACCACGGCGGCCAGGCCCTCGCCGCGGCCGTCGGTGTCGGGCACGAACTGCAGCCGGGCGTTGTCGAGCGGCACCTGCGTGCCGCCCTCCACCGGGCGCTGGAGGATCCCTGCCCAGCGCTGCGCCAGCGTGGCCGGCTCGCTGGCCTGCAGCACGGCACCGGCAATGCCGGTGACGCGCCCGGTCGCCACATGCCGCTGCCAGTGCGGGCCGGCCGGCCAGTAGGGGCCGTCCAGGCTCGCGCCATCCTTCGTGCAGTTGATCTCCAGCAGGGCGCCGCCGGTGTCGCGCGGGTGCAGCTGCAGCCCCTCGTAGTCGCCCAGGGCCAGCGGCGCGGCCACGCGCACGCCCACCTGCGCCACGTGGCTGCGCCAGCGCGGCAGCGACTCGCTGTCCAGGATCACCATGTAGCCGCCGTCGCCCCCGCGGCGTTCCAGGTAGCGGCCGGCGGTGGTGCCGTCCTGCACCGGGGCCACCACCTCGATGAACTGGTGGCCGAAGGGCATCAGCGCGTTGTGCAGCCCGAACTGGCCGACCTCCGGGTCATGGTGGCACACCTGCACGCCGAAGACGGCGCACAGGTCGTCCACGACCGGGGCGAGTTCGCGGGCGACCAGGCAGATCTGCCGCAGCCGCAAGTAGGGTGGGGTGGCGGTGGACGCTGCGTCCGCCCGGTGTGGCTGAGCCTGGTTCATTCGGTGGTCTCCTGAAAATATGATATAACAAATTAAACAAAACACGCCGCTGTCGCCGAGCCGGGCACGACAAGCGCACACCAGGAGACACCTGCCCATGACCTCGCTCGACGGCCTGCGCGTCCTTGACCTCTCGCGCTTCATCGCCGGGCCCTACTGCGCCATGATGCTGGGCGACATGGGCGCCGAGGTGGTCAAGATCGAGCCGCCCGGCGAAGGCGAGTACGCGCGCCGCGCGCTGCCCGCGGTGGAGGGCCAGAGCCTCTACACCTTCATCGTCAACCGCAACAAGAAGAGCCTGGCCATCGACCTGCGCCATCCCGAAGGCCTGGCTACCCTGAAGGCGTTGATCGCCGAGGCCGACGTGCTGGTCGAGAACTTCCGCCCCGGCACGATGGAGCAGATGGGCCTGGGCTGGGACGCGGTGCACGCCCTCAACCCGCGCCTGGTGATGGCGCGCATCTCGGGCTTCGGGCAGGACGGCCCGCTCGCGCAGAAGCAGTGCTTCGACGGCGTGGCCCAGGCCATGAGCGGCCTGATGGACATGACCGGCCAGCCCGACGGGCCGCCGACCATGATCGGCTCCTTCATGTGCGACTACACCACCGGCATGTACGCGGCGCTGGGCATCCTCGCGGCGCTGAACGCGCGCCACAGCACCGGCGTCGGCCAGCTGGTGGACGTGTCGCTGCTGGAGAGCGCGCTGTCGATGCTGATGACCGCGATCCCGCAACAGAAGCTCTTCGGCCAGACCATGACGCGCGTGGGCAGCCGCGACCGCTACGTCGCGCCCTCCAACACCTTCCAGGCCGGCGACGGCCGCTACGTGCTGATCGTGGGCGGCGACGACAACATGTTCCCGCGCGTGCTGCGTGCCATGAAGCGGCCCGCGCTCATCGAGGACCCGCGCTTCGCCACCATGGCCAGCCGCCTCGAGCACCGCGACGCCGTCGAAGGCATCGTGGCCGACTGGATGCTGGCCCACGGCGCCGACCAGATCGTGGCGTGGCTGGAGGCCGAGGGCGTGCCCTGCGCCAAGATCGCGCGCGTCGACGAAGTGGTCGACAACCCGCAGCTCGCGCACCGCGGCGCCATCCGTGACGTGCCCTTCGGCAACAGCACCGTGCCGATGCAGGGCGTGACGATCCACCTCTCGGACACGCCGCTCACCATCCGCCGCCCGCTGCCGCGCGTGGGCGAACACAACGCCGAGGTGCTGGCCGCTTGGCTGGGCCACGGCCCCGACCGCGTAGCCGCGCTGCAGGCGGCCGGCGCGCTCTGACACCCACCGCACCAGGAGACATCCAGCCCATGACGACCGAACTGATCGAAGCGCGCGACGGCGGCGTGCTCACTCTCACGCTGAACCGGCCCGAACGGCTCAATGCGCTCACGCCCGGCATGACCGACGCGCTGCTCGCCGCGCTGCGCCGCGCCGCCATCGACCCGGCCGTGCGCGCCGTGGTGCTGACCGGCGCCGGCCGCGGCTTCTGCGCCGGTGGCGACGTGAAGGCGATGGCCGACAGCGACGGCCCGCCGGCCACGCTGGAGGCGCGCACGCACCAGCTGCGCGAGCACATGGAGTGTTCGCGCCTGCTGCGCGAGATGCCCAAGCCGACCTTGGCCCTGGTGCGCGGCGCCTGCGCGGGCGCGGGCCTGTCGCTGGCGCTGGCCTGCGACCTGCTCGTCGCGTCGGACACCCTCAAGCTCACCTCGGCCTTCGCCAAGGTCGGCCTGTCGGGCGACTTCGGCAGCACCTGGTTCCTCACGCAGCTGCTGGGCCCGCGGGCGCGCGCCTTCGCGCTGCTGTCGCCGGTGATCAAGGCCGACGAGGCGCTGCAACTGGGCCTGGCCGCGCGCGTGGTGCCGGATGCGGAACTCGACGACGCCGGCCGTCAGCTGGCGCGCCAGCTCGCCGAGGGGCCGACGATCACGCTGGGCCACATCAAGTCCAACCTCAACGCGGCCGAGCAGGGCGCCACGCTCTCCCAGGCGCTGGACCACGAGGCCGTCCGCCACATCCGCTGCGCGATGACCGAGGACCACCTCGAAGCGGCGCGCGCCTTCGTCGAGAAGCGCACGCCCGTGTTCGCCAACCGCTGAAACCCCCGACACGAAGAGAAGGAGACGCCATGGACAGCCTGTCGTTGAAGAACAAGACCGCGATCGTCACCGGGTCCTCGCGCGGCATCGGCCGGGCGATCGCCATCGCCTACGCGCGCGCCGGCGCGCGCGTGGTCATCACCAGCCGCAAGGCCGACGCCTGCGCCGCCGTGGTCGACCAGATCCGGTCCGAGGGGCTGGAGGCCACGGCCATCGCCTGCAACATCTCGCGCAAGGACGAGGTGCTGGGCCTGGTCGAGCAGACCGAGAAGGTCTACGGCACGGTCGACGTGCTGGTGTGCAACGCGGCCGTGAACCCGTACTACGGGCCGATGTCCGGCATCAGCGACGAAGCCTTCTCGAAGGTGATGGACGTCAACATCCGCTCCAACCTGTGGCTGGTCAACCGCACGGCGCCGGGCATGGCGGCCAAGGGCGGCGGGTCGGTGGTCATCATCAGTTCGATCGCCGGGCTCACGGGCTCGCGCGTGCTGGGCGCCTACGGCATCTCCAAGGCGGCCGACATGTCGCTGGCGCGCAGCCTCGCGCTGGAATGGGGCAAGCAGGGCATCCGCACCAACTGCATCGCGCCGGGCCTCATCAAGACCGACTTCGCCAAGGCGCTGTGGGACAACCCCGAGACGCTGGCCAACGCGCTGAAGTCCAGCCCGCTGAACATGATCGGCGAGCCCGAGGACATCGCCGGCGCGGCCCTGCTGCTGGGCTCGGATGCGGGCCGCTTCATCACCGGCACCACCATCGTCATCGACGGCGGCGCCACCATCGGCGGCGGCGACGAGGGCTGAGCCATGGCGTACAGCAACATCACCGTGGCCACGCAGGACGGCGTGTGCACCATCACCCTCAACCGCCCGGAGCGGCTCAATGCCTGGAACGAGGGCATGGAGGACGAGTACCGCCAGGCCGTGCTCGGTGCCGAGGCCGACGCCGCCGTGCGCGCGATCGTCGTCACCGGCGCGGGGCGGGGCTTCTGCGCCGGGGCGGACATGGACATCCTCGAGGCCGGCGCGTCCGGCAGCGGCGATGCCGATGCCGCGCGCTCGGCGCCCGCGGCCGACGCGCTCGAGGGCATCGAGCGCAACTACGCCTGGCGCTTCAGCTACCTGCTCAAGGTGCGCAAGCCGATCTTCGCGGCCATCAACGGGCCGATCGCCGGCATCGGCCTGTGCATGGCGCTCTTCTGCGACTTCCGCTACATGGCCGAGGGGCAGAAGCTCACCACCGCCTTCGCCAAGCGCGGCCTCATCGCCGAGCACGGCGCCTCGTGGATGCTGCCGCGCCTGGTGGGCGTGACGAATGCGCTGGACCTGCTCATGTCGGCCCGCACGCTGCTCACGGCCGAAGCCGCGCAGCTCGGCCTCGTGAAAGCGCTGCCGGCCGAGGGCTTCCTGGCGGCGGTGCAGGGCATCGCGCGCGAGCTGGTGCACAGCGCTTCGCCGCGTTCGATCGGCGTCATCAAGCGCCAGGTCTGCGACAGCCTGTTCCAGGACCTGGACGAGGCCTGGCGCCGCGCCGACGAGGCCATGGTGGCGTCCTTCGACAGCGAGGATTTCAAGGAAGGCGTGGCGCATTTCCTGGAAAAGCGCGCGCCGAACTTCACCGGCCGCTGACCGGCCTAACTGGCCGGCATACGATATAACCTATTTCAGATTGAGGGCCATGCGGCCCTTCCCGACCATGGACGACGCCCCGCTCACCCGTGACAGCCTCAATGGCCAGGCCTATGCGCGGCTGTGCCGCGACCTCAAGGCGGGCCGCTTCGCGCCGGGCGAGAAGCTCAAGCTGCGCGACCTGGCGGCCGAGATGGGCATCAGCCCGACCCCGGTGCGCGAGGCGCTGGCGCGGCTGATCTCCGAGCAGGCGCTGGAGCAGGTGGGCCACCATTCGGTGCGCGTGCCGGTCATGGACGAGGCGCGCTTCGCCGAGGTGTGCGAACTCCGGCTGCTGCTCGAGGGCCGGGCCGCGGCCCACGCCGCCGACCATGCAACGGGGGCCGACGTTCGCCGCCTGGAGGCGCTGCACGAGGACATGGCCGCGCAGCGGGAAGCGGGCGACGCGGCGGCCGAGCTGCTGGCGGCCGAGCGCTTCCACATGGAGGTCTACGCGCTGGCCCGCATGCCGGTGCTCCAGCGCATGGTCGAGGGCCTGTGGCTGCAATGCGGCCCGCTGATGCGGGCCCTGCAGACCCACGCGCTGGCGCAGCCGCGCAAGCAGCACCCGCACCACCTCGTGCTGCGCGGCCTGCGCAAGGGCGACGGCGAGCTCGCGCGCAAGGGCATCGAGGACGAGATCGAGCGCACGGCAGCGCCGATCCTGGCCTACCTGCGCGAGCGCGCCGGCGAGCCCGAGCCGGCGGCCCGGCGCCGCGCGCGCGCCACGGCCTGACGGTCCGTCGCCGCCGGCCGCGCCGCGCCGCATGCAGCCGCCACATGGGCGGGCATGCCGAATATTCATTGCCGGCGCCTTGCCCTCGGGCAGGCCCTGGCCGATCATCCGGACACAAGCGGGACAGGAGACGGGGCGCGCAGACGCCTTTCCTGAACCCGCATGGCCGCAAGGCCCGACGATCCGGAGACAAGCCAGGATGATCGACTACCGCCACGGCCGCCGGCCGCTGCACGAGTATTTGCGGCTGCATGCCCACGCCACCCCGCACAAGCCCGCCATCGTCTGGTACGGCCGGCGCATCAGCTATGCCGAGCTCGACGAGCTGAGCGACCGCTTTGCCCAGAGCCTGCGCGACCACGGGCTGGCGCAGGGCGACGTGGTGGCCCTGTTCATGCACAACTGCCCCGAGTACGTGATCGCGCACCTGGGGGCACAGAAGCTCGGCGCCGTCGTCAGTCCCTGCAACCCGCATGCGCGCCTGTACGAGCTGGCCCACCAGCTCACCGAGCTGGATGCCGCGGCGGTGGTGGCGGGCGAAGAGGGCCTGGCGCTCGCGCACGAAGCCATCGGCGGTCGCGCCGGCTGCCAGCTGTACGCCGTGCGCTACGGCGACATGCTGCCGGGCGTGCTGGCCATCGACGTGCCGCCGTGCATCGCACTGCCCGGCGACGTGCATCCGCCCTGGCCGGCCGGCACGCTCGGCTTCGCGAAGGCGCTCGCCGCGGCCGGGCCCTTCGAATCCGTGCCCGACCTTGCGCTGGACGACGTGGCGCTCATGGCCTATACCTCGGGCACCACCGGGCTGCCGAAGGCCGCCATGCTGAGCTACGAATGCGCGCTGTACAAGACGGCAGCGACGGCACAGAGCCTGGACATCCGGCCCGACGACGTGCTGCTGGCCGACGTGCCGCTGCACCACATCTCGGGGCTCATCACCGGCCTGAACGCGGTCATCTACTGCGGGGCCACGGTGGTGCTGCTCGGCCGCTTCGACGCCACGGCCGTGCTCCAGGCCATCGAGGCCTGTCGGGTGAGCTGGTGGTACACGATGGCGCCCTCGCTCGACTCGGTGATGGCCTGCGAGGACGCCGCCAGCTACGAGCTCTCGTCGCTGCGCATCACCGCCGCCACCAGCTTCGGCACCGTGCTCACGCGCGAGCTGGGCGAGGCCTGGCGCCGCTTCACTGGCGGCTGCAAGGTCTTCGAGACCGGCTACGGCCTGAGCGAGACCCACAGCTCCGACGCGCTCATGCCGGCCGACGCCGTGAAGTGGGGCACCAACGGCAAGCCCATTCCCGGCACGGAGCTGCGCATCGTCGACCCCGACACCGGCGCGGTGCTGCCGGCCGGCTCGGCCGGCGAGATCCAGGTGCGCAGCCCGGTGCCCTTCAAGGGCTACTGGATGCGGCCCGAGGCCACGCGCGCCATGCTGGTCGACGGCTGGGTGCGCACCGGCGACATCGGCGCCATGGACGAGGAGGGCTACCTGCGCTTCATCGGCCGCCACAAGGAAATGATCAAGGTCTGGAGCTACAGCGTGTTCCCCGAGGAGGTCGAGGCCATCCTCGCGACGCACCCCGACGTGCGCCAGGCCGCGGTGGTCGGCCTGCCCGACCCCGACCGCGGCGAGGCGCTGCAGGCCTACGTGGTGCTCAAGGACGCCGCCCCGCGCGACATCCGCGTCGACGGCTTCGGCCGCCGGCGCGACCGCACCGACCAGCGCCTCATCGAGTGGTGCCTGCAGCACATGTCGCACTACAAGGTGCCGCGCTCCATCGTGTTCCGCGACGGCCTGCCGGCGGCCGGCAACGGCAAGCTGCTGCGGCGCATGCTGCGCGAGCCGGGCATCCTGCCTTTCGGCCCGCGCATCGCCTGAGGCGCCGGCTCAGGCCACCTTGGGGCGGTACATCGCCAGCTCCTGCTTGGCGACCGCGTTGCGGTGCACCTCGTCGGGGCCGTCGGCCACGCGCAGGTGGCGCGCATAGGCCCAGAAGTTCACCAGGTGCGTGTCCTGGCTCAGGCCCATCGCGCCGAAGGCCTGCATCGCGTCGTCGATCACCTGGATGCAGTTGTTGGGCGCGATGACCTTGATCATCGCGATCTCCTTGGCCGCCACCTTGTTGCCCACCGTGTCCATGCGCCAGGCGGCGTGCAGCACCATCCAGCGCGTCTGGTCGATCAGCATGCGGCCCCTGGCGATGCGCTCGCGCCACACGCCCTGCTCGGACAACGGCTTGCCGAAGGCCACGCGCGAGACCACGCGCTCGCACATCATCTCCAGCGCCGACTCGGCCATGCCGATCATGCGCATGCAGTGGTGGATGCGGCCGGGGCCCAGGCGCCCTTGCGCGATCTCGAAGCCGCGGCCCTCGCCCAGCAGGATGTTGGCGGCCGGCACGCGCACGTTCTCGAAGATCACCTCCGGGTGGCCGAAGGGCGCGTCGAAGTGGTTGACCAGCGCCATGTCGCGCTTGACGGTGATGCCGGGCGTGTCGGCCGGCACGATGATCATCGACTGCTGGCGGTGGCGGTCGGCGTTGTCGGGGTCGGTCTTGCCCATCAGGATGAAGAGCTTGCAGCGCTCGTTCATCGCGCCCGTGATGTACCACTTGCGGCCGTTGATGACGTACTCGTCGCCCCGGCGCTCGATGCGGGTGGCGATGTTGGTGGCGTCCGACGATGCCACGGCCGGCTCCGTCATCGCGAAGGCGGAGCGGATCTCGCCGTCGAGCAGCGGCTGCAGCCAGCGTGCCTTCTGCTCGGCGTTGCCGTAGCGCGCGATCACCTCGGTGTTGCCGGTGTCGGGCGCGCTGCAGTTGAAGGCCTCGGCGCTCCAGTAGCGCCGGCCCATGATCTCGCACAGCGGCGCGTATTCCAGATTCGTGAGGCCCGGCCCGTGTTCCGCCTCGGGCAGGAACAGGTTCCACAGCCCCGCCGCGCGCGCCTTGGGCTTGAGCTCCTCCATCAGCGGCAGGCCGGTGTAGCGGCCGCTGTTCTTCACGGCGTTGAGGTAGGACTGGTGGGCCTCCTCGGCCTGCCGCTGCTCGTTGGGGTAGATGTGTTCTTCCATGAAGGCGAGCAGGCGCTCGCGCAGGTCCTGGACGCGGGGGCTGTGGTTGAAGTCCATGCGATGTTCTTTCGTGTGCGGCGATGTGTGGAAAAGGGAATCAGGACCAGGAGAACAGGCCCAGCGTGACGGCGACCAGGGCCGGCTTGTCCTGCCCCTCGATCTCGACGGTGTTCTCGCAGCGCAGCAGCACCCAGCCGTCGTCGCGCGGCTCGGCCGCCAGCAGCTTGATGTGGTTGCGCACGCGCGAGCCGGCCTTCACCGGTGACATGAAGCGCAGCTTGTCCATGCCGTAGTTGACCGACTTGGTGGGCTTGAGGCCCGCCAGCAGTTCGTACGAGGTGATGGGCAGCAGCGACAGCGTGAGGAAGCCGTGCGCGATGGGCGCCTTGAAGGGGCTCTCGCGCGTGGCGCGCTCGACGTCGATGTGGATCCACTGGCGGTCTTCGGTGCACTCGGCAAAAGCGTCGATGCGCGACTGCGGCACCTCCACCCAGGACGAGGTGCCGATCGACTGGCCGACGTGCTGCTGCAGGTTGTCTCGGGTCAGGACGGGCATGGCAAGGCCGGCGCGCAGGCCGGGCAAAGTTCGGATGCACCCGATGGTGCCTGCATCGGCCCGGCGCCGGAACGTCGAGCCATGCAGTCTTTTCATCGGACGCATTCGGAGCGCTGATGCGCTGCGCGCGCGTCGCGGCGGAACATCGGCGCTCCACTCTGAAAGGACGCCTGTGAGCGGCAGCTACGACGTGCAGGACGGCATCGCCGTCGCGACCATGGACACGCCCCCGGTCAACAGCCTGGGGCTGGGCAACCGGCGCTTCATCGCCGACGCCATCCGCCGCGCCGAGGCCGACCCGGACGTGCGGGCCATCGTGCTCACCGGCCGCGGCCGCGCCTTCTGCGGTGGCGCCGACATCCGTGAATTCAACAAGCCCGAAGCCACGATGGCGCCCGACCTGATCGACGTCATCGACCTGATCGAGCGCTGCGAGAAGCCGGTCGTCGCGGCCATCCACAGCATCGTGATGGGCGGCGGCCTGGAGCTGGCCATGGGCTGCCACTACCGCGTGGTGCAGCGCGGCACCCTGGTGTCGCTGCCCGAGGTGCGCATCGGCATCCTGCCGGGTGCCAGCGGCACGCAGCGCCTGCCGCGCCTCATCGGCCTGGAGCCGGCCCTCAACATGATCGTCACCGGCAACACGGTGATGAGCGAGGTGCTGGCCGCCATGCCCGGCCAGAAGCTCTTCGACCGCATCGTCGACGCCGAGGTGCTGCAGGCCGCGATCGCTTTCGCGCGCGACCATGCCGAGGTGCGTCCGCTGCCGCGCGTGCGCGAGCTGAAGGTGACGCACCCGGCGCCCGAGGCCTACCTGCAGTTCGCGCGCAACATGGTCGCCGCGATGTCGAAGAACTACCCGGCGCCGTTGCGCTGCCTCGACTGCGTGGCGCAGTCCGTGCGCATGCCCTTCGACCAGGCGCTGGCCTACGAACGCGCCGGCGTCACCGAGCTCGTGTGGACGCCGGAGAGCGCGGCCCTGCGCAACGCCTTCTTCGCCGAGCGCGCCGCCAGCAAGATCCCCGACGTGCCCGAAGACACGCCCCAGCGCCCGATCAAGACGGTGGGCGTGATCGGCGCCGGCACCATGGGCGGCGGCATCACGATGAACTTCCTGAACGCCGGCATCCCCGTCACCATGCTCGA
>NZ_QPIB01000004.1 GCF_003671765.1 Xenophilus sp. E41
ATATAGTCGTCAAGGCACTCGGGCAGCAAGGTGACTTGCTCGCGGGACTCGCCTTCGATGAATCGCTTCATGGGCACCTCGCTTGAACGGGTGACCTGATCTTATTTTTGAGAGGGCGTATGGGGAAGGGTTTTCACACAGCCTCGGCCATAAGCCGACGTCGCCGGAGGCGGGTGGAAGCAAGCTCCCGGAACCTCAAGCAATCTGCTTGCGGATTCGATCCAAGAATTCGATGGCGACATGCTCGCCGTCTGCGTTCACCCTCAGGGTGGGAGCACGAACGAGCCGATACGCTGCGATGGTGTTGTCCAGAGCCACCAACAATGCGCCAGGGTCCAGTGTGCTCACGGTTGTTCTGAGCAACGCTGCCAACTCAGGCGATCGCTCAACGCGGCGAACACCGGCGGGCACCATGCCTGCACGCTCAAGGCCCAGCGGACCGAGCACGCCAACACGCAGGAAAGACAGAAACTCCAGTGCTTCCTGCAATTCGCCACGAGCAATTTTCGACGCGCCGTAGTGCACCCAGACCCAAAACCTGTCTTCGATCCACTGTTGATCTGGCGGGGGAAACTTTCCCTTTTGAGACGCATAAGCCGCGCTCATTCGCCCATCGCGTTCCCACAAGACGAACGGCTCGTCGACCCGATCTGCCAGATCTTCCACGCGAACGAACTTGAGGTCGACATGGAGCGCGGGTGGCCCATAAAGACAAATCAGCAGGCGGGACTCACCGACATGCTCGCCCGTGAATGCCGCGGCCAGGCGTCCGAGGGTGGCGGCAATCTGCTTGCGCGCCTGCATCACCTCATCGAAGCTTGAGGCCTCGCACGCAACAACGAGATCCACGTCGCTGTAATCATCCATGGAGTCCGTCGCATACGAGCCGGCCGCTGCAACACCGAGCAAACGAGGGTCCGCGGCCAAGATCGGCACGGCACGGTCGAGGAAATCCCGGTGAAGTTGCGGCGCGGAACTGGGGTGACGGATCTGCATGCTGCGACTTTAGCCAAAGCTGCCGCGCCTCATCAGGCACGGTATGGCGGCGAGAACCCGCTTGGGGCCCTTTCCGGACATCGCTTCTGACGGAAAACCGCCGTTGACTCATGTCGAAGAAGGGGTGATGTGCGGTGTGTACGCGCCGAAGAGCGGAACCAGGCTCCCAATCTCCGACGGCTCGGTTCTGCAAGGCGGTGTTGCGCCGTGCGCGCGTCCAGGGATCAAAAGCCGCTTTGCTGGAGCAGCGCCGCGAAGGCCGCGTCGCTCCATCGTTGCCACAGGTTCTGCCGCATGCCTTCAACCTGCAGGCTCACCATCGCTTCCCCTGGCGTCCCCTGCCAGCCCGAAGGGATCTGTCCTTCCGCAACGACCCGGAACCACGCGGCAGCAGGTTTGAGGTCCTTGGCAGGCGCAGAGGGGTTCAAGGGCACGTCGCCGCCGTGCGACTTGGCGAGCATGGCGTGCGGCAGGCGCCTGATCGGCGTTCCGTCGATTGCGGTGACCTGACCGCGCAGTCGCTCCAGCCGGCCCTTCACATAGACCGCAACGGAGGCGCCGTCCGCGATCCGGGACCGGTCACGTTCAGGCACCAGCGCCTCCACGCGCCATCGGCCCTGGTCCACGACCATTGCCAGTCGCTGTGCGGGTCCTACCCACACGCCCGGGGCGATCCAGGGATCGAGGTCCCGCACGGTGCCGCCGACGCTCGCCACCACGTGCAGCCTCTGGAGCTCGGCCTGTCGGGCGCTTCGCTCGCGTTCATAGCGCGTCGCCTGCTGTTGGGCCAAGGCCGCCTGCGCCGGACCGGCGTCCTGGATGTCGATCGCCCCCTGGGCCGTGCGGCGGTAGGCGGCGGCCATCTCCGCGGCCTTGTCCCGCTCGGTCTGCTGCAGGGGGGCGTCCAGCGTCATCAGCACCTCGCCCGGCTCTACCCGGTGGCCATTGGCAACGCCCAGCGAGACCACCCTCGCGCCGAAGGGCGGGAACACGGCCTGCTCGACACCGGCACGCAGCACGCCCGGGGCGGGGATGCGGCTCGACCAGGGAATGACCAGGACGGCGACCGCAACGACGAGGAGCAGCAGCGCCGCACGGCGGCGACTCTTGGGGATCTCGCTGCGGCGCGCATGCCACGTGCGCAGCTCTGCCGCCACGGGACGGACGATGAAGACGGCGATCTCGACGAAGAACAGCGCGACCCCGAGCGCCTTGAAGAACGCGTGGTAGACCACCACAGCGATGCCCAGGAACAGCACGAAGCGGTAGATCCAGGTGGCAAAGGCAAAAAGTGCCAGCGACCCTCGCCAGCCCGCGGGCAGCGGCTCCGGCGAGGACTCCTGCAGGCCCAGCAGCCCGGCGCGCAGCATGCGCCGGGCCTGGCGGCCCGCCCGCTCGTGCAGGCCGGGGAAGTCCAGCGCGTCCGACAGGATGTAGTAGCCGTCGAAGCNTCCGGCAGGAAGGCCCAGGCCAGCGTGCACCAGGCCGCCAGGACGAGCTCGGCGCAGATCCCGGCGGACGCGATCGCCAGCCGGTGGCGCGAGCGCCGCAGCTTCCAGCTTTCTCCCGTGTCGGTGTATGCCATCGGCCACATCACGAGGAAAGCGACGCCCATGTGCCCCACCCGGACGCCGTGGCGCGTCGCCATCAGGGCGTGCCCGAGCTCGTGGATGAGCTTGGACAGCACGAGCGCACCGGCAAAGCCGACCACGCCTTCCCAACTCATCGCGCCGCGCAGGTTGGCCTGCACGGTGTCCCACTGGCGGGCGGCCATCATCACGCCGACGAGCGCGGCCGCCACCGTCGCGCCGACGAAGGCCGGCGTGTACAGCCAGTGCAGCCAGCGCAGGAGCGTCCTGAGCCACGCCTGTGGCCGCACCAGCGGGACCCGGATGAACAGGTAGTTGTTCAGCAGCCAGCGCCAGGCAGGCGTGGGCGGCTTCGGGCGCGGACTGCGCAGCAGCTGGTGGCGCGCCAGGAACTCCTGCAAGCGCTTCACATCACCCGCATCGGCTGCCAAGGTGGTCGCGGCGGAGACTGCCTGGGCGATGCGGTTCGCGTCGCGTTGCTGCCACCGTTGCAGGATCTCGAACTCCAGCCAGCCGATGCGGAAATAGAGGTTGCGTACGGGATCGCAGATGTGCCAGGCCGGCGAGCCGTCCGGGTTGGCGCCGCCGGCCTCGATCTGTAGTTCCTCGCGCAGCGCCGGCCAGGCCGGAGGCTGCGCCAGGACGGGCCTTTGAGCCGCAGGAGCCGCGCCATGCCCCGCATTGCCGTGCGCCGCGGTTGCATCCGGCGCAGCGCCGTTCGCACCTAGCATCCGCACCACTCCCGCAAGGCGGCGAACGGCCGCCGGAACATGAGGTAGCCGAGCACGGTCCAGTCGCCGGCGACCCGGGCGGTGCCGCGCAGGCCGATGCGCGCGCTCTTGGGATCCCCCGCGATGTGACCGCGCAGCAGGTAGCTGGCCACGCCATCGGGCGCCTCCACGGCCTGATAGCCGGCGTAGTCGAGCACCGCCGAGACCGGGGCCAACGGGGCGACGCTCAGGAAGACGGTCATCGGCGCACCCGCCTGCAGATTCACGGCTTCGCCGACCGGCGCCCATGCCTGCACGCCCAGGCTCGAAGGATCGGCCAGTTGACCGATGCGCTCACCCGTCTGTACCGGCCGGCCGGCCCAATCGTCAGGGTCGGAATACACGAACACCCCGGAAGAGGCGGCCTGGATCGACAACTGTGCCAGCTCCCGTTCCAGCGCCGCCACCTCCACCTCGCGCTCGCGCAGCCGACCCTCCGCCAGGTTGAGTTCGGCCTTGGCTGTCTGGGACTCGATGGCTCGCTGCGACGCCTGGTGGAACTCGAGCTGCGCCGTGGCGCGCGCCGCGCGTGCGACCGCGAGGCGGTTGTCGAGGGTCGTGTCGTCCAGCTGCGCGATGACCTGCCCGGCCTGCGCGAAGGTGTTCGGCGGCACCGTCATTCGCTTGATGACCCCTTCGCGCGGCGAGGCCACCACCTGGGTGCGGGTCGAGACGACCTCGGCATGCACCAGCGCGTATTCGCGCACCGGCACCAGCAGGACCAGCGGCACCAGCAGGGCCGCCACCCGAACGCGTCGGCTGGCGCCCCATTGGGCCAGCATCGAGGTCAAGGCGCGGCGGCGTCCGGTGAGGGCCCACCAGGCATGCCCGAAGGTCTGGGCGGCCTGCAAAAGAAGGTATTCGGGCGCGCGGTCGTCGAAATCCTGCGGCCAGGGTTCCTCGCGCGCCATCATCAGCACCGCACGCAGCCGCTTCTCCGGATCGAGCAGCGGCAGCAGCCACACGTGCGGCGGCAACCATTCGTTCCAGCCCTCGGCCAGAGCGGCGGGAAGCATGGCGCGCGACACCGCCATCACCGGCACGCGTGCGTCCACGGCCTCCAGCTGGCCGCGCAGGTGATCGACCACGTCGGCCAGCCACAACGCGTACGGCGAATCGGCCTCCACGTCGGCCAGGCCCGAGTGCCCCACGAGGCGCGTTCGACGGCGGCCCACCAGGGACAGCAGGGCTGCCTGCCGGTAGGGCACCAGTGCCCGCGTCTCGTTGCAAATGACGAAGGCGAGGTCGGATGCGCGCGTGGCCGCATGCACCTTGGCCGCGAGCGCGTGGTAGTTCAGGTCAGCCATGCGTGTCCCGGATGAGCGGGCGCGTCGCAGGGCATCGATGGCCGGCGCTCATCGGCCGGAAGGCGCGCGCGCCTGGCCGCTCATGCCCGGCAGCACGGCGGTGCCGCTGCCCTCGACATCGGCCTCGATCTCCACCGTCTGGCTGACGGCATCCACCCGTGCGGACAGCCGGGCGACCTTGAGCGTCACGGCGTCGCCCGTCTCGTCGATGCGGCCGGCGAGCTTCTCCCCCGGCTTGAGCCAGGCCAGCCAGTTCGACGGCACGTTCATGCGGGCCTTCAGCGGCCCGCTGCCCACGATGTCGATGACCGGTGCACCGGGGTTCACACCCTGGCCGACCTTGACGTGCACGCGCGCGATGCGTCCAGCGAAGGGCGCGACGAAATTGCACTGCGCGAGCTGGGCGTCGACGACACGGATCTGACTCTGCGCCTTGTTCACGTTGGAGGCGGCCAGCTCGACCTCGATCTCGGCGGCCGACTGCAGGCCCTGCAGCTTGACCTTGCCTTCGTACTGCACGCGAGCAGCCTCCAGCTCGGCACGCGCCGCGTCCCGTCGCGCCTGGACCTCGCCGCAGTCGAAGGCGGCGAGGAGCTGACCGGCACGGACGGTGTCGCCCAGGCTCACCGCGACGCGCGAGAAGCGCCCGGAGGTCGATGCTGCCAGCGTGCTCTCGCGGTCGGCCATGACCAGGAAACGCACCGGCGTGGAGGCGGCGGCAGCCGGCGCCACGCCGGCGGGCACCGGCGCGGCGGCGGGCGGCGCCACCTTCTGCGGCGTGGGTTGTGCGCAGACGCACGCCGTCCAGCCAGCCAGCGCGGCGGCGATCAGCCGCCCGGACGCACGGCGGTCGAAGGAAGCTCGCGTCATCGGGAGGACACCTTGGCGCTGGCGTTGCGGCGCACGTCAGACACGACGGACAGCGTCGCCGCCTCGGCCAGGGCGCTGACGGCGCGGTCGCTCAACTCGACCGGCACGAAGGTGACGTACTCCTGGGTCAGCAGCATGCGACCGCCGGGTTCGGCGAGGGTGATGCGCCAGCGCGCGCGGCCCGTGCCGCGTTCGGACGAGGCGGCCCGTTCCCAGGCGAGGCCCAGTGCGAGCGCGTCGGCGGCGTCGCTCACCACCAGGTCGTTGCGCGCCACGATGCGTCGCACCGCGTCGCGCACGGCAGCCTCGTCCACGCCGCTGGGCAGGCCCGACACGCGCACGCTGAGCGGCCGCGCCGGCATGGAGGCCGCGGGCGCCACCGATCCCACCTGCTGCTGGGCCGTCGCATCGCTGCGCTCGATCGCAGTGGCCAGCGTGGAAAGGTCCGTTCCCGTCACGGCCTCGGGCATCAGGTCGATGCCAACCGAATTCAGGACGCGGGCGTAGGAGGCCTGCGTCGCCGCATAGGCGGTGGCGAGCTGGAAGCGCGAGACCAGCGCCCGCGCGTCGGTGCGCAGCGCCTCCAGTTCGCTCTCCAGGCGATTGCTGGCGCCCGCACGCGACATGCTGGACAGCCGTTGGTCGACCCGACTCGAATCGGCGGCCAGTTCCTGGTCCACCAGCGCGAGCTGGTAGCGCTCGACCGAGACGCGCACCTGGGTGAGCACGGCCATCGACAGGGCCAGCCGGCGCGCTTCGTCGGTCGCCTTGCGGGCGTCGTTCGTGCGCCGGATGGCCGGAATGGCGGCCAGCCGGAACAGGTCCATCGAGACGCTGAGGCCGACGTCGCTCCAGTGGCTGTTGTACAGGTACTGGTTGGAGTCGTAGCGCACCCCGCCATAGAGGTTGAGGTTGGGGAACAGCGCCGCGATCTGCTTCTTGGTTTCGTGCAGGCCGATGCGCGCCTTGTAGTCCTCCTCGCGCAGCTCGGGCCGGCTCGACAGCGCGAGCTCTTCCAGGCGCGTGGTGTCCAGCAGCACGGGCGTGGGTCCCATGGACGCGCCGGCATCGGCCAGGCTGAACTCCGTGCCCGGCGGAAGGCTCATCAGCGCGGCCAGCTCGCGCTTGGCGAACTGCATCTCCTGCCGCTTGGCATTGACGAGGGACATGGCATCGAGCAGTGCGCGCTGGTAGGCCAGGCCCTGCGCGGGCGGCAGCACGCCCGCGCGCTCGGCCTGGCGCGACTTGTCCAGGGCGTCCTCGATGCGCTTGGCGAGCTGCTCGGCTTCTGCGGAAAGACGCTGCGCACCGAGCGCGCGCCAGTACGCATTGCGCACGTCCTGCGCAATGTTCTGCAGGATCTTGCGGCGTCGCTCTTCCGCGATGTTGACCTCGTCGGCCGCCTGCTTGGCGCGGAAGTAGCTCAGGCCGAAATCCAGCGCGTTCCAGGACAGCGTGGCGCGGCCGTAATAGTGCGAGCGCTCCTCGGAAGTCGAGGGGCGCAGGCTGACCTGGCGGTCCTCGATGCCCACGCTCACGCCCCCGGAGTCGTTGTTGCGTTCGTTGTAACCCGCATCGGCCACCAGCTTGGGCAGCATGTCCTTGGCCGACACATCCATCAAGCCGCGTGCCAGCGCGCTCTCCATCAGCTTCAGCCGGTAGTCGAGGTTGAAGCGCAGCGCGCGGGCCAGCGCCTGCGGATAGGTGATCGGGCCGGATACCGGTTCCGCGTCCTTGTACATCTGGGTCTGGTCGCTGCGCACCCGCTCGCTCACCTCGTCCTGCGTGAGCTGGACCGGCGTGACGCTGCAGCCGGCGACCAGCAGGGCTGCGGCAGCGGCGAGCACCGCCTTCGGACTGCGGTGCGGGAAGGTTTTGGCGAGAAGCGGGAGAGAGGTGGAAAGGTCGGTCATGGCTGAAAAATCAAGAAGTCATGCGGCGGCGGCCGCCGGGCCCGGGGCCCGGCATTCGCCAGTTCAGATCTGAGGAGTGGCCGGCACGCGAATGCGCACCGGCGCGCGCGCAAGGTCCTGCGCGTTCCCGCGTTCGGACGCCTGCTGCTGCAGGCGCTGGGAGAACGAGGGCGCACCGTCGCCCGGCTCGTTCGGCACGTGGATCAGCGACAGACCGTCGGCGGATGGGCCGGCTGGCTGCAGCAGCGGATCGGCAGGCGCCGCTTCGGCGATCGGCACGGCGATGCGCACCGATGCCTTGGTCAGCGCGGCGTCTTGCCCCGACGCGGCGGTGCTCGTTGGCGGCACGCTTTCGGACGTCTTGCCGCCGGACTGGGCTTCGCCGCCGAACGCGCCCCAGCCGTCGGCAGGCATGGACGACAGCAGCCCGCGCTGAGCCAGCTGCTGGCCGATGTCGCGCACCAGCGCCCGCGAGAACGCGACGCCATCACGCCCCACGTGCTCGGCGAGCGTCGGCCCCGGCGAACCCCCATCCAGATCCGCAGGCGTTGGCTGCGCGTACGCAGCGTCGGGCCCGCCCGCGACGCGCGAGGCGATTCCCGCGCTGACGAGCTGGCTCAACTCGCGGGACTCGCGCACGGCGATCTGGACGAACACGGCCGGGTCCATGCCCTGGCCGATGAGGCGGGGCCGGTCACCCAGGTCGGAGGGGAGGACAGGGTCCACGGTGGGAGGGTTCCACTGCGTGGCACCCCGGATCGTGATGGTGAGGCGCGCTGTGCTCGTGCTGCCGTCGGCGTCGGTGATGGTGTAGTCGAACACCTCGGTGAGCGTCTGCCCGGAACCCAGCGCCAGAACGCTGCTGTTGTTGGTGTTGACGGTGTAGGTGTAGCTGCCGTCGGCGCGTATCGCCAGGCTGCCGTACTGCCCCGACAGGGCCGGACCACCTACGACGCCGGCGCTGCCGCGGAAGGCGATGCCGGTGACCGGGTTGGCGGTGACATCGCTGCCGAGCCAGTCGGCGTTGTCGCCCCGGCCCGCGCCGGCCGCACCCAGGACATTGCCGCTGACGACCGTCGGGTCGGGGCTGGCGGTGCCAACGCTGGCTGCATCGTCGAGCGCGCGGGGCGCGTCGTCGATCACCAGCACCTGGAGGACGCCGCGCGTCGCGTCGCCGTCGCGGTCCCGGACCACCACCGTGAAGTCGTCGGTCGTGCCGCTGCGATGGTCCTGCGGCGACGTCAACACGTAGCCGTAGCTCAGGGTGCCCGTGGCGGAGTCGAAGCCTGTCAGCGTCAGGATGCCCCTGTCCGTCGTGATGGACAGGGGGGCCTGTGCCAGCGTCTGCAGGCGGCTGGGATCCAGCACCACCCCAGCCACCTCGATGCTGGCGAGGCCGTCCGGCGCCCGGACCACCAGGGTTCCCCCCGTCATGTTCGATCCGTCGCCGGTGCTCAGGCCCGACTCGCGAACGCTCGCCTGTCCTTGCGCATCGATGCCGTTGCCGTCCGTCAGGTCCAGGGTCACGCCGTCGTTGCTTCCGCGCACCGTGATGGTGAGGGTGGCACTGCTGGCGTCGCCGTCCGCATCCACCAGCGTGTAGCCCACCGATTCGATGAGCGTCTCGCCGACCACCAGGCGCTGCACGGCAGGATTGGCATTGTCGAGCCGGTAGACGTAGCTGCCGTCTGCCTGGACGATGAGCGTGCCGTAGTTGAGCGCGATGACGCTACCCGGTGCCACGGCCACACCTGCCACATCCACGGACACCACCGGCACGGCGTTGGCCTGGTCGGCGCCGAGCATGTCGTTGGTGCGCAGGTTGCCGCCGACCTCTGCGGGCATGGCGTCCTCGGTGATCTCGGCCGTGTCGTTCACCGCCAGGGGCGCGTCATCGACGATGCGCACCGTCAGCGTCCCTGATCCGACCGCACCGCCGGCATCGGTGACCGTCAGGGCCAGCACCTCCAGCGTTTCCGACACGCCTGGCTGCGATTGCGCGCCATCCAGCGTGTAGGTGTAGCGCAGCGTGCCGGCGGTCGGGACGCCGCCTACGGTGCTCGCCGGCGTGAAGCCGATGAGGGTGAGCGTTCCCGCGGGCGTGTCCACGACGACCGGCGTCGTCCCCAGGCTCTGCAGCTGGGCGAGCGACACGACCGTGCCACCCACCGAGATGCTGCGCAGCCCGTCCGGTGTATTGATCGACACGCTCGCCGTGGTGGTCTCGGACCCATCCGGCCCGGCCGGGCCGTCCACGAGGCCGCGTTCGTACACCTCGGCGTCGCCCGCGGCCGAACCGTTGCCGTCGACGGCCGCGATTTCCGGACCGGCACCTGCGTCCGTGCGCCCATTGATGGTGATGGTGAGGGTGGCGCTGGAGGCGTCGCCGTCCGCATCGGTGATGGTGTAGTTCACCACCTCCGTGAGCGTGTCGCCGTCCTTCAGGGCGTTGACCGCCGGGTTGTCGTTGTCCAGCGTGTACGTGTAGCTGCCATC
>NZ_QPIB01000005.1:0-4513 GCF_003671765.1 Xenophilus sp. E41
CTGGCCGTGGCTGCGGGCGTGGTGTCCTATGGGGTGATGGCGTTCGTGATGACGGCCGCGCCGGTGGCGATGGTCAACCACGGGCATTCGGTGGACAACGCCGCCCTAGGAATACAGTGGCACCTGCTGGCGATGTTCGGGCCGAGCTTCTTCACCGGGCGACTGATGGTGCGCTACGGCAAGGAGCGCGTGACCGCCGTCGGCATGGTGCTGCTCGCCGCCTCCGGGGTGGTGGCCCTGGGCGGGCTCGGCCTGTCCCACTTCTGGGGCTCGCTGGCGCTGTTGGGCATCGGCTGGAATTTGAGTTTCATCGGCGCCACGGCGATGGTCACCGACTGCCACACCCCGGCCGAGCGGGGCAAGGCGCAGGGCATGAACGACTTCTTCGTCTTCGCCGCCACGGCGGCCGTGTCGTTCCTCGCGGGGTCGATCCTGCACAGCTCGGGCTGGCAAGCGGTCAACTGGATGATCTTCCCGGCCTTGGCGCTGATCTTGGTGCCGCTGCTGTGGCAGGGGCGGTACGGTTGCAACTGACTTGACTTGGGGCATTGATCGAGGACTGGAAGCCGATAAGTGGCCCGTTCCGGCACTACACGACTTGTCTCCACTGCTGAAACTTCGGAAAGCTACTTTGCCGTTCCACCTTTATTGATGGGGCGGTTTCAACTCCGAAGTGCAACGCCGCTGGTTGATATTCAATGAATGGTAGCGTGCTTACTCTGGGCGATGGCTTGCATGAACTGCGCAAACGCCTGATAGGGAGATCGCCAATCCAATGTCTGCCTGGGCCGGTTGTTCAGCAGATCGGCGATGGCGTCCAGCGCATCCTGGTCATGGACACTCAGATCGGTGCCCTTGGGCAAGAACTGCCGCAGCAGCCCGTTGGTGTTCTCGCAGCTTGCACGCTGCCAGGGGCTGTGCGGGTCGCAGAAGTACACACGCATGTTCGTGGCCTTGGCCAACTCCCTGTGACAGGCCATCTCCTTGCCCTGGTCATAGGTGAGCGTCTGGCGCATGGGAGCGCTCACCTGGTTGAGCTTGGCGGTGAAGGCCGCAAGAGCCGATTGGGCTGTGGCATCAGGCATCTTGCACAGCAGCACCAGCCGGGTGCTGCGCTCGACAAGAACTCCCACTGCGGACTTGTTGCCTGCGCCCTTGATCAGATCCCCCTCCCAATGCCCCGGCATCAGTCGGTCATGAACATCGGGCGGTCGCACATGGATGCTGACCATCTCGGGAAGTTGTCCTCGCCTGTCCTGGCCCGCCGAGCGGGGTCTGCGGCCGCTGCGCCCCTGGCGCAGCAGGGCAATCAACTGCTTCTTGAGCTCGCCTCGCGGATAGGCATAAATGGCGTTGTAGATGGTCTCGTGGGACACGTGCCAGCGGGGGGTATCGGGATGCATACGCCGCAGTGTGCGGGCAATTTGCTGCGGCGACCAACGCCACAGCAGCAGATCGCATACAACGCGCCACAGCGCGCCCTCGGTATGCAGCTTTGCAAGTGGCCGCGCCGCCTGGCGTCGCGCTTCGCACGCAGCCTGCGCCGGCCTGAAGGCATAGCCGTCGCTGCTGCGGTTACGCTTGAGTTCGCGGCCAATGGTGCTGGGGCTGCGCCCGAGCAGCCGCGCCATCGCGCGCTGACTGAAGCCTTGTTGGTGCAGCGACGCCAGCGTCAGGCGATCTTCTGGCTGCAAGTGCGTGTATCGGGCGGTCATCTGTGCAACTTACCTGGAGTTCAGGCGTTGCACTTCGGAGTTGAAACCGCCTGGTCAAAGAGTTGTATGGACAGATGAATTTAGTTAGTTAGTTAGTTAGTTAGATTTATCAAGAAGCAGTTTAACCACGGCTTTGGCTTTGCGAGCAGCGTGCAGATCTCCAAGAACGTGAGCCTGAATAATCGCCCCTTCAAGCAACATAGCAATTGTTTCAGAGATTTGAACTATCGATTCTCTGGACGTTATGACAAGTGAAGTGTGGTGTGTGATCCATCGCAGCATAGCCTCTTTGTTTCGGGCGCAAAGCTTATGTATATCATGATCCGGATTGCTGAATTCGGCGCTGACATTAATGAAATAACAACCCAAGAAAAGTGGCTTGGATTGATCGAGACCCTGAAACAGATCGTCAAAAGCATCAAGCATGGCATACAAGGCGTCCCTACCTGGCGTCGCTTCGTGCAAACGCAAATCGAGCCAAGAGAAATACTGCTGATCACAATATTCGACGGTCGCAGCAATTAGATCTTCCTTGCTGGAGAAATGGTTATATAGCGTTTTCTTGGCAATGCCGGACTCTTCAAGTACCCGATTGATGCCAACAGCATGAATGCCGTACTTATAAAAAAGGTTAAAGGCAGTTGCGACTAACTGTTCTTTTTTGTCCATGATGTTATTCATCGTTGTGAGGATTCATACGCGACATGTTGACACAAGGAGACAGGGTTGTCTACAATCCCTCAAGGAGACCGATCTGTCTCTTTCTTTGCAATTTCCTTGAGGCTTCTTTTATGAACACGACAACAGCGGCTTCCGCACAACAGCCCTCCGTCATCTATGATCTAGTCACGATAGGTTCCGGTTCGGCGGCTAGAGCCGCAGCGAACGAAGCACGTAGGCTCGACAAAACAGTCGCCATGATCGAACAGGGGTTGGCAGGAGGGACCTGTCTCAATGTAGGATGCGTTCCTTCAAAGACGTTGCTTGCGGCGGCTTCTGCTCGCATGTCTGCTGCGCATGGGAAGTTCCCAGGTATAGCGACCTCGGCCGGGCCTGTCGACTTGTCTTTGCTTGTCAGAGATAAAGATCAAATGATCGGGCACTTCCGGCAGTCTTTCCATGTACAAGCACCCAAGGATGCAGGTATTGCGGTATTTCGCGGCAAGGCGACCTTTGTAGCGTCAGATGAGCCAGATATCGTAGCGCTCGTCGTCGCGGACTCAGACGGAAACACAAACCTGGTGTACGCCAAGCAGGTACTGATCGCCAGTGGGGCAGCGCCATTCATTCCTTCCATTCCTGGCCTCAGTGAGGTGGACTTTCTCACTTCCGGCTCGGCCATGTCCCTTGAGCAGGTGCCTGAGTCCATGCTGGTCGTCGGCGGCAATGCGATCGGTCTGGAGCAAGGTCAATTGTTCGCTCGACTGGGCAGCAAGGTTGAAGTGGTCGAGATAGCTCCTCGAATTGCACCGTTCGAGGATCCCGCGATTTCTGCGGCACTGGAGCAGGCGCTGTCAGCGGAGGGCATCATGTTCCATACTGGCGCCAATCTGACAAACGTCGTACCACACGAGAGCGGGGTGCTTGCAACTGTCGTCGCCGAAGGACGTACTCAGCAAATTTTCGCCCATAAGATTCTCATAGCGACGGGGCGCCGTCCGGCAACTGAAGGACTCAACTTGGATGCTGTCAATGTGTCCAGGGGCGATCGAGGCGAAATAATTGTGGACGAACATCTGCGAACCTCAAATCCTCGCATCTGGGCAGCGGGCGATGTCACTGGTATGGCTCAATTAGTGTATGTCGCTAGTGCGCAGGGGACCGTGGCCGCGAGCAATGCTCTGGGCAACGAGCCTCGGTCCCTAGACTACACCGCCTTGCCCCGCGTCATTTTCACGTCGCCCGAGATGGCTGCTGTCGGCATGACTCCTATGCAGGCTGAGGCGGCCCAAATTGCCTATGATGTTCGTGAAATTCCGGTTTCCTTTGTTCTACGTGCTATTGTAAGTCGTCACGACAAAGGGATAATCAAGATGATATCCGAGCGTGAGACAGGAAGGATTCTGGGTATTCATATGGTAGGCGAATCTGCTGGAGAGGTTATTGCAGCTGCAACCTATATTATCTCCGCAGGACTTACGGTTGACCAACTTGCAAAACAGTGGTCTCCGTACTTCACTATGGCGGAGTCGCTTAAAAACGTAGCAAGCAGTGCGCCAACTTTGGAAGATTCGGCTAATGGCTAAATCTTATTATTACTATGCGCTTAAATTTCAAGGGATCGTTTCAGGGTAAAGTTTCCTGATGTGAGCATGTTTGAGTTTTTTGCTATGGCGGGATCGCTCAATGGGCTTCCCGCCTTTTTTGTGGTGAATCATTAAAGAATTTGCCGATCTTGAATATATGCATAAAAACTCAGGGGGTGCCGTTCAGTCTGTTGACGAGAAAGATAGGATTCTTTTACTGAGAAATTCCCGTCAGAACTTCAATTTATCTTCTCTAAATTTGAAAGGTTGTCAGGCAATTCATGCGCGATGAGTAGACACGCTGGCCTGCTTCAGTGCCCCCGAGTACTGCGACCAGAAGGAAAGGGGTTATTCGTTTCATAGTTCGATTTCCTGCTGTGGGCTACTGCTTCGCAGCCGCCGTCACCGCCGAGGACGCGCTTAAGGCCAAGGCCATTTCCTGGGTCATGGTGGGCGGTCTCGCGGGCGCCATCATCGGGCCGCAGTTGGTGATCTTCACGCGCGATGCGGTAGCGGGCACGCCCTACGTTGGCAGCTTCCTCAGCCAGGCGC
>NZ_QPIB01000005.1:4527-311573 GCF_003671765.1 Xenophilus sp. E41
GTGGCGATGGTCAACCACGGGCATTCGGTGGACAACGCCGCCCTAGGAATACAGTGGCACCTGCTGGCGATGTTCGGGCCGAGCTTTTTCACAGGACGACTGATGGTGCGCTACGGCAAGGAGCGCGTGACCGCCGTCGGCATGGTGCTGCTCGCCGCCTCCGGGGTGGTGGCCCTGGGCGGGCTCGGCCTGTCCCACTTCTGGGGCTCGCTGGCGCTGCTGGGCATCGGCTGGAACTTCAGCTTCATCGGCGCGACGGCGATGGTCACCGATTGCCACACCCCGGCCGAGCGCAGCAAGGCGCAGGGCATGAACGATTTCTTCGTCTTCGCCGCCACGGCGGCCGTGTCGTTCCTCGCGGGATCGATCCTGCACAGCTCGGGCTGGCAGGCGGTCAACTGGATGATCTTCCCGGCCCTGGCGCTGATCCTGGTGCCGCTGCTGTGGCAGGCCGCGCGAAAGCCGGCGCTGCCAGCTCCGGTCTGATCGGAGCGGTGCAAGAGGCGCTCCGCGCAGTGGGTCGCCTCGGCCGCTACAGCACCTGCTTCCACTGGCGCAGCCTCGACAGCGCGTCGTCGTAGGCGGTGGAGGTGAAGAACTGGATCTTGCGCCCGAGGGTCTTCATCGGGCTCAACGCGGGATCGAAAAGCGAGGCGTTCGAATGGTGCGCCACGCAGTCGAGCACCCGGTCCTGTCCCTCCGTGAGCATGGCTTCCAGCTCGCGAAGGTCTCTGCCCGCGAAACGGCGCTGGAAGCCGGCAGAAAGACGCTCGGCCCGCTGCGCCATCGCACTCGGCGAGTAAAAGGACGCCGAAGGTCCAGGCGTCCGATCATGCGCGAACTGCAGGATCATCGTGTTCCAGACGATGACGTCCACCAGGACCATCGCAGCGTTGGTATGCAGGCGCGGCTCCTGCCAGATCATGGCCGTGTGCCGGTAGTGGCTGGCGGGAATGGTGGCAGCTTCTACCCCGAGCTTTCGGTGGCTGGCGCGAACCTTGTCAAGGAGTTCCTGCTTCGTGGTTGGTAGTTTCATTCGGGATTTCTATTTCATCGAGACAAGGCTCGATAACCGGCGTGTCAGATATTCATCAAGTCACCAGCGCAATTACCTTGGATTGAGGAAAAGCGCTTGCCTCACCGCTGCGCTGGCGGCGCCGAGGGCTTGTGCATGATGAAGCGGGACATGTCGGTGATTTCCTGTTTGCGGATTTACGTTACTGCTGAAGCTGCTTCTGCATGGTGTTGTGGTTGTAGTAGTCGCTGGCATAGACAATCTTTCCGTTCGAAACACGGAAGAAGCTCGCGCCGAAATAACTGATGGTCGAACTGGAGGGCGACGTCCCGCCATTGCTGTTCTTGGTGGCGGTGAATTCCCACTCGATCGCCACACCATCGCCGGAGGCAACCGGCTGCGAACGGATTTTCATTTTTCGGTCGGGCAGGATTTTCATCAGAAACTGCGAGACTTCGGTAATGGCTTGAGGCCCAGTGCGGGACGCTTCATTGCTGGTATTGAAATAGACGACGTTGGAATCGAGCACTTTTTCCATCGCGTCGGTTCGCCCGCCATTCCAGGCGTCAAGGTATTGCCGGACCACCTTCACGTTCTCTGGCTCATCTGCCGCCTGCGACGTGACGCTATAGGCGAGTGAAGCCAGCCCGAGGAATATCGCTCCCAAAGCCTGCACCGGACGGCAGCGCAAGCCGTCTGAAGAACGAAGGGGCCTGAATGACAGGGCGTGCTGCATGTTGTTCATGGTCGAAATACTCCAAAAGGTGTTGAAAAAAATCCCGCTCGCACGGGCGTGGTGGAAAATCGCATGTCGCGCGCAACGAAGCACAGGCCGTCGGCAATTGCTCTTTTGTCAAATACATAGAATCATCCTATGTATAAGGCCTGAGTTGCTACAATCGAGGTCCGATGGGCTCCCGTCTCTACGTCATTTGAGAACCGCGATGAATAACCGCTTCACACTCCCACAGGCGCCGCGGCGTTCGCTCGTCGATTCGACGATTGAGCTGATCCGCGGCCAGATCGAGGGAGGCGCCTGGAAGGTCGGCGAGCGCATCCCCAGGGAGCAGGAACTGGCCGAGATGCTGGAGGTTGGCCGCAACACGGTGCGGGAAGCCATTCGCGTGCTCTCGCACGGCCAGGTCCTGGAAGTCCGCCAGGGTGATGGCACCTACGTGCGAACCAATATCGATCCGGCCGAGGTCATGCGCCGTGTCGGGCGTTCCGGCTTGCGAGAGCACTTCGCGTTGCGCTGCATGCTGGAAACCGAGGCGGCCAGGTTGGCCGCGGTGCATCGGTCCAAGGCGGACGTTGGGCTGCTGCGCCGACTGTTGAAGGCCCGCGGCGAGCAGGAGCAACACGCATCGAGCGCGGCCTTTGCCGAGGCCGATACGGCTTTCCACTGCGCGATCGCCGGGATGTGCGGCAACGGCGCGCTGGCTGAGCTGTACCGCTACTTCGCGAACTCGGTCCGCATGAACACGCTGACTGCGCTGAAGGACAAGGAACTGCCCGAGCCGGGTCTCGCGACCCATGAGGCGATCGTGGATGCTATCGAGCGCCAGGATGGAGAAGCAGCTGCGGCGGCTGTGCGGAACGTGGTCGCTCCGCTGATTGCGGCACTTGAGAAATCGGGTTGATCCGAGCGCGACTCCCGCGCTGGCAATGCCGCTTTCCATCGAGCAGCCGGTCGCCGGCCCCGTTGATCGGAACGCGGGTTGTTTCCCGGAGAGCACGCGGTAGCCGGTCCTCATGGATAGGCCCTTGGTGCGCTACAGCGACCGGACGGTGCTGTTCATATCGAATCTTCGACGCGACCACCCGCCAGGACATACCGGGCCAGCGCCTCGGCATCGGCGTGGGTGGCCCGGGTGGACTGCGGTGTACCGAAAGCCTGGACGAGCTTTGGCAGCATGGCCTCCAACTGGGCTCGCTTATCCGAATCCGGTTCGACGTGGATGAGCGCGAGCAATGTGCCGCCAAGCGTCTCCTTGTGAGTCTTCAGCCAGACGCCGCGCTGAGCGCGATCGTCGAGAGTCTCTTCTGGCCCTCCCGCGACGTAGATAAGCACGAAGGGCTTTCCGCAGGCGACGAGTTCATCCATTTCCGCGCACCAGGCGCTGCTGTATCCGTTGTAGATGCTTGCGCCGTCGAAGCGGACGATGGGGAAATCGCTGGTGTCGTGAACTTTCGGTTGCTGGGACATGATCCTGGACTCTCGCTATTAACGTCCTAACATCCTACCTTTGTTGAGAATTACTTGCAACTGAAATGGGCATGGGCACACCGCCGTGCAGCGCCAAGTGACGGGCGAAATAAGGGCTTGACCTTCCAACAATGGGAGGCCCTACAGTGAACCCATCAACCTCATTCAAGGAGTTTTTTCATGAAGGTCAACAAGTTCAGCCTCTTGTTCATTGCGGGCGCCGTCGTGGTCGCCGCCGGCCTGATGGCCGTCCAGAAGAAGGTGGTCGTCCCGTCGGGTGAAGCGATGCAGGCCAGTGCGGGCGGAGGTCACCAAGGGCACGCGATGCCCTCCAGCGCCTCGGCCAATGACAGTCCTTCCACGACCGCGTATCGCGCCGTGAACGACCAGATGCACGCCGGGATGGGAGCGCAGTTCACTGGCAACGCCGACGGCGATTTCATGCGCGGCATGATCCCGCATCACCAGGGCGCGATCGACATGGCCAAGGTGGCGCTGCAGTACGGCAAGGACCCGGAGGTTCGCAAGCTCGCCCAGGACGTCATCACCGCGCAGGAAGACGAGATCGCCATGATGAAAAAGTGGCTGGGCGACAACGGCCAGCAGGCGACGACCGGCAGCTCGGGCGATGCCTCGACGGCCGCCTATCGTGCCGGCAACGACCGCATGCATGCGGACATGATGATCGACTTCAGCGGCGACGCAGATGTGGATTTCATGCGCGGCATGATCCCACACCACCAGGGCGCGATCGACATGGCCAAGGTGGCGCTTCAATACGGCAAAGATCCAGAGGTCAGCAAGCTGGCCCAGGAAGTCATAACCGCGCAGGAAGGCGAGATTGCCATGATGAAGAGCTGGCTAGCCGCTCGGGGCAAGTGAAGGTGCGACTATGCCCCAGGCCAACACCCCGTACATCCTCATCTACAGCACTCCGACGTGCCCGGACTGCCGGGCGCTGAAGGCGTGGCTGTCCCAGCAGGGCATCGCGTTTGAAGAGCGCGACCTGACCGACCCGAAGATTTCCGCGGAGGCTAAGTCACGAACCGGCGTGCGTGTGGCCCCGATCACGATCGTCGGCGACGACGTGTTCTATGGCACCTTCGCGAGCCAGAAGCCGAGGCTGATGAAGGCGCTCGGTCTTCAGTGAACCGCTGAAGGAAGACCGTGGTCACAGGCGGAGTCGCCGGTGCGGACCCCAGACCCTGTAAGCGCTGTTGCGGACGCGTCTGCACGCAAAGTCCAAGACCGTGGGGCATTCTTCGCCGACGACGCTCGGAGCTTTCACCTGCGGTCGTTGACATCACGAGAGGAAGTTTTATGCGATCGATATCATCAGCCACCTCCCTGCACGTCGCCATTTCGGAGGGCATCACAGTCGCCAACGACCTGCCGTTCGTGCTGTTCGGCGGCATCAACGTCATCGAGGATCTCGATACGACCCTGGCTGCGGCCGAGCACTTCGTGGAGGTGACGCGCAAGCTGGAAATACCCTTCGTTTTCAAGGCGTCATTCGACAAGGCCAATCGCTCGTCGATCCATTCTTTCCGAGGTGTCGGCCTGGACGAAGGGTTGCGGGTCCTCGATGCGGTCAAGTCGCGGTTCGGATGCCCAGTCTTGACCGACGTGCATGAGGTTGAGCAGGCCGTGCAGGTCGCAGCCATTGCCGATGTACTGCAAGTTCCGGCCTTCCTGGCCCGGCAGACCGATCTGGTGGTCGCCATTGCTCGCACCGGTCGGGTAGTGAATGTCAAGAAGCCGCAGTTCCTGAGCCCGGGCCAGATCAGGCATGTCGTCCACAAACTGCACGAGGCTGGCAACCCGCGCGTCCTGTTGTGCGAGCGTGGCACGCAGTTCGGCTACGACAATCTCGTCGTGGACATGCTGGGCTTCCGCGAAATGAGCCTTGCCAGCGGTGGCCTGCCACTGGTGTTCGACGTCACCCATAGCCTGCAGCGGCGAGAAGCGGATGCGTTGGCTTCGGGTGGGCGTCGCCAACAGTTGCCCGAACTCGCGCGGGCCGGCATGGCGGTCGGCATCGGCGGTTTGTTCCTCGAAGCACACGCCGACCCGGCGCATGCACGCTGTGACGGACCCAGCGCTCTGCCACTGGACGCGCTCGAACCGCTGCTGCGGCAGGTCAAGGTGGTGGACCAACTCGTCAAGTCGTTCGAGCCTCTTCGGATCGACTGAAGCCTGCCACCCGCTCAAACAGAACGTGTGGCACTTCCCCCTTAGTCGGCTATTTGAGCGACAGATAAGGATTGTTCGGTGGAACGGCATCGAATATGTGCGATGGATCTTCGAGCAAATATCCATGCACCTGGCGCGTTTTGCGAGGCCCCATGACCTCGCACGTCCTGATGTTCAGACCCGATGGCTGTTTCCTGTGGAGTCCGAGTTTTTCAAAGCGCTTCTGCACCCACTGCCAGTTCTGCAGGGCCGCGTCCTTTGCAAGCGGCCCAATGTTTGGATGCTCTTGTGCGTAGCGCTGGAAAATACCAGGGCTGATCAGGTAAACCGTGTCGGACACGGTATGTACCAGGGCCTTGGCGTCATTGATGATGAGCTTGCGGGTCTGGACGGCCTGTTTCAGCCAGGCCATGAAATGCTCGCCCGATGGCCGCCCGGTAAATGAGGCGGAATCGTGCGCGGCAGGCGCGGCGGTCGGCGCCGAAGGACCAGGGGCCGATGCGGGATGGTCGAGCGGCGCCGCTGCATCGTCGGCACCCTCTGGCGGGGCTTCGACGGACTGCTCCGGCTCAGGCGTTGCCTCGAACATCGCCAGCATGCTTTCCAGCGGGTCGGCCGGATTGCGCTGCGGGCTGGGAGGTATGGCGCGACTCCCGCCCGACTGATCTGGATGGCTGCTTGCTGCAGGCTCCTTCTCTGTTGCCGCCGCTGTTCCGGGTCGCAGTGCAGCGTCGTGCGCGGACGGGCGCGGCCCGTCCTCGGCCTCGCCGGCGTTGTCCACGGTCACGGTTCCCGCAAATGGGCTGGGTCGCTCCGAGGGCTCCCAGATCAGCGCCGGGGCCAGGCGCAGGAGCGTGAAGGCATGGGACCAGCCACTCTCACTGGTAATAGTTGCGCGCCAGATGGCCTTGCCGGAGGCGGTGGGCTGCAACATGGCATGATCCTGTAGCACGTTGAACACGGCCGTGTTGTTCGCGGGGATGCCATCGACCCCCTGGGACAGCAGGTGCGCGCGCAGCTTGTCCGAGACTGTCTTGCTCACCAGCCACAGCGCGTCCTCGGTGAGCCAGCCATCGGAGGCTTCGGGCTGGTTCAGTTTCAGCTCTTCCTTGAGCAGGTAGCGCAGCCCGTTGACCAGCTTGCGTTGGAGCGAGTGCTTGGGCGCGGCCATGGCACGCGCGGGATCGCCGCCCAATTCCTGAGCGACGGAGGCGCGGTCAGCCTGCACGACCAGCTCGCCCAGTACCCCGGCGTGCTCGTACTGCCCGGCCAGAACGTAGAGTAGCGGCGCCCACAGGGAAGGATAGCCACTGAGCCAGTCCAGCAGATCGCGGTCGAGCAGTTGCCGGTAGAGCAAGCCTGTCGCGGCGCTATGGAGCCGGTACTCGCGGTCGTCGCGGTAGCGGAAGCGGTACGGTTGGCGCAGCGGGCCGTGCCATGGGTGCCAGGTGCTCCCGTCGGCCAGCTCGACGTGCAGATCGACGGCAACCTTGCCGATGTCATGAAGCAGTGCGGCATAGGCGACGGCCGCAGTCCAGGCTTCGGCCTGCGCCGCTTGGTCTTCGGGGCTGGCCCCGATGGGCAGCAAATGGGACTGCCGCAGCTTCAGGCTGTAGGCGACGATTTCGAGGCCGTGATCGAGCATACCGCCCGGGTAGGCGTGGTGGTGCGCTTCGGAGGCCGGGAAGACCTGGACCAGCTCGGCGTATCGCTCCAGTGGCGCGCGGTACAGGGTGGCGAACTGCCGGCGCGAGAGCGAGGTGCGCTGCCAGATGTGTTCCAGCAGCTTCTGCCGGCGCGGGGTGGCCAGCAGCGATGCGGCCGACTCCGGCCGCATCAACCCTTTCGGGAGGTCGATGGCGGGGGCTGGAGACGTCGCGGCAGCGACCGGAGGCCGTTTCCGCTGGAACAGGGAGAGCATGTCGATGTCCTGATAGCGGGCCGGGCGGGAGGCCTTTTTGCCTTTTCGGGATAGGGCCTTTCCCCTTGCATCCCATTCCCTTGCCGTTTCGACCCTTTGGCCTTTCACCGTTTCGGTATAGCTGGGCCTGAGTTGCGGCTCCAGCGTCAATGCGGAACCCGCACGAATGGATTGGACGGCGAATTGGCGCTGGCCCCGGCCTATGCTGCCGGGACGCTACACCGCCAGGTGGGCTCCCACTCAGGCGATCAAGTTGACAAAGGCGACAAAGGCGACTAGAGTGAGTCTTGTCTCAAACCTGCCTGGGAGATCACCATGCCCAATGCCATTGAATTCATTGCCGATCGCCTGCCGCGCGTCACGGTGGAGGATGTGCGCCGCTTCGCGGATACCGTCGAAATCCGGGATGCGCCGGCTTTCGCGGCCGAGTTGCAGGCGTTCATCCACGAGCGCGTGGAGGCTGTGACGCTGCCCGCTAACCTGGAAGGTGAAACGGTGGCGCAGGCCTTGCAGCGCAAGGCGGCCGCGTTGCGCTCCGACACGCGCTGGGCACCGACTGAAACCGACGTCCAGAGAGGCCGCGCCGTGCTGCTGGAAGCCTTCAACCAGCCGCATAACCTGCCGATCCCCGAGTACGCCAAGCTGGCGGACAAGTCGCGCCAGCAGATCTACAAGGACATCCTCGCCCGTCGGCTGTTGGCGCTGAACGTGGGGCCGCGCGGTCAGAAGCTGCCCGACTGGCAGCTCGACCCGGTAAAGCAGCAGTTGACCCAAACCGTGCTTCAGGAGGTCGAGGGCATCGACCCCTGGACGATCTACCGCGCGCTGTCCGAACCGCTCGAAGGCTTGGGCGGCCGCTCGCCGGTGGATGCGGTGACGCACAGCACGATCGATGACGTGGCCGATGCCGTGTTCAACGTACTGGGCGTTCAGGTGCATTGAAGCGAGATCGCCATGAGCCACGAGCTGCCTTCGTTCCTGATCGATGCCGGTGAACTGCTCCAGCATGTGAGCCGCGTCGTCTATCGGGGCAGCCCGCTGTACTATGGCCGCAGCAGCACCAATCGCTACGATGACCCGGCGCGGGCCTACGGCGTGCTCTACCTGGGGCGCGACCTGCCCACGGCGCTGATGGAGTCGGTGTTTCATAAGCACCAGTGGCTTGCGGACACGAAGCGCTCGATCGCGCTGAAAGAAGTCCAGGCCCGGATGGTGCGCGCAGTAGGCGTGATGGACGATGTGCTCTTGGCCGACCTCACGGCGCCGGGCGTCATGGCGGGCTACTTCGGCCTGAACCTGGAGCAGTTGGCCAGCCGCGACTACACGCACACGCAGCAAGTGTCCGCCCAGGTGCATGCAATTCTCGGAGACGACGGCCAAGCGCTGTTCGACGGGGTGCTCTATCCGTCGCGCAACAACTATCCCGCCAAGAGCATCGCCCTGTTCGAGCGTGCGGCAGCAAAGGTAGGCGTTGTCGATGACATCGACCTGGTGGACCATGTGGACTGGCCGCACTTCGTTGCCACGTATCGCGTCGACGTGGAGCCTGACCCCGGCCCGGTGGAACCGGATGACGAAGCGTCATGAAGCACTTTGAAGCCCGCAGCAGAATGAAATGGACCAAATTGGAATAGGCATCCCTCAGTAGCAGGAGACGACCATGAGCACCACGACCCGCATCAGCACTGCGGAACGCCTCGGCCGCGCCCTTGGCCGCGGGTGGCGCGCCTATGCGCGCAGCGAACGTCGGGCGTCGAACTGGTTGGTGTCCAAGGGTGTGCCGTTGGCTGCCGCCGCCGCGCTGCTGTGGGCCGGCAAACTGGCTGTCCTGGGGCTGCTGCTCTACGTTGCTTTCTGGCTGGCGTTGCTGCTGGTCGCGCTGGTGTTTGTGGCCCGGGGGCACGATACCGTCGAATGGGAGCCGCCCGAACCAGAGTGGCGGCACGGGCACGCCGGTTTTGGCCTCTATACCCACGATGAGTATCGGATAGATTCACATGATCCATCTGATGAGACCTAGCGAAGAAGCAAGGCACTACTTCCTCTTGCTGGGTGTCGATGCCCACTTCATAGCGCCGCCAAAGGCCATGTCGGCGGCTTTGCCGCCGGCCGCTTTGGCGCCTGCCGTACCAGCAGCAAGCCCTTGCAACATGCCCCCCACGGCGTAGCCCGCCCATCCCAAGGCGGTTACCCAGAACAAGGGCAGCACGATGAACATCGTCGCCATGACGAAATTCAACAGCATGTCTCCGAAGGCATTGTTGAGGCCCATGACCGGATCGAAATTCGTATGCGGCCGGTTCCATCCCCAGCCCCATCCGTAGAGCGCGTCCAGAATGGTGCTGTCGATCCAGCGCGCGAGTTGGAACCAGAAATCCACGAAGAACAGCGCAAACTGCACCACGCTGACCGTCACGAGTGTTTTCAGGTTGTAGGTGCTAACCATGAGCACCACCGGAATGCAGACAACCAGCGCCATCTTCAAGAGCGCCAGCACCATCGGAAGAGCCTGGCGCATTGCATCCATGGAGGGGAAGTAGCCCAGCGAGCCTACCGCCAGTCCTACGTCGGCCGCCGCCCGGGTGATGATGTTTGGGTCGGTCATTTCGATCTGGCCACCGTAGTCCGTATAGACGCTGCCTTGGTTCAGCTTCTGCTGTCGCGGTGACGCGATCGCGCGGATCACCGAATCGTCCACCTCGGCACGGCTCAGGAAGCCAGCCCAGCCCGCCAGGCGATTGAGCAGGCTCGGGTCCACCTGACCCAGCAAGCGTGCCCGCAGTCCATTGCTGCCATCGGCCCACCATTGCCTGCAGGTCGGATAGCCGCCGCCGCTGGCCACCTGCGCAAGCCCTGCGTCGCGCGTGCTGTCATAGGGCCAGTCCTCGCGCGGGGTGCTGGAACGGTATGTGTCGTAGTAGCCGTTCGTGTCCGTGAAGAAGCGTGAGCCGATCCAGGTTACGTCGTGCAGCTGCTGCTCATCGAGTTGAGGCCGCTGCATGAACAATTTCGCCCGCGCAGCCCCATAGCAATCCCGCGAGAAATCCGCTACTTCCTGAGCCAACACTGGGTCGTCAATGCGAGTCGCGTCGATCTCCATGCGCATCTGCCGCAGGTCCGTGCCGCACGGGATCGCTGCCACTGAAGCGCCCGTGACGGCGCGCGAGAGCGCGTGCATGAACGCCCACCACACCGGCACCTTCGCCGACTGGTTGTTGATGGTGCTGAAAGATTGCGACCAGCCGGTATTCGAGGGCTGCGGCACACTGACCTGGCATTGCGCCGAGCGCGAGCTGTCGTACTGGATGGTGTTGAGGTCCACGTCGATGAACGGGATGCCCGCGAACATCACCACCACGATGGCGACGAAGACCCGGTTCTCGATGCGGGCGGCGCTCAGCACGCCTTTATTGCCCTCGTCGGCGCCTTCTGCACGGGCCTTCAACCACTCCTGCACGATGATCGCCACGAAAGGCAGCGCGAAGACGCCGCTGGATACCAGCACGGCCCAGATGCCGTTGTTGACGATCCAGGACACCAGCGTAAGGTAATACTCCAGGTAGTCGGTCGTGAACAGAGTCATGGCCCGAATCTCCTCTCAGCCCTGCATCAACAGGCTGGCTTCCAGCGCCACGATGGCGACGACGCCTGCGATCTCGGTGCGCACCAGGCGGTGCCGCGCCTGGGCGTCGTCCTCACGTACCAGCAGCCGGCGGCGCATCCAGATCCACCCGTACACCGTCGCCCCGTATAGACACAGCCGCCACACGAATAAGTAACCCGCAGCGGCGGCGAGCCACCGCTCCCAGCCGGCAACGCTGCCGACCAGGTAGATGCCGGCGATGTTGGCCGCGACCGCGGCGGCAACGATCAGCACCGTCCACAGCAGCGCCTTCGCCGCGCGCCGGCTGAACAGCCAGCGCAAGGGGCGCCAAGTCATGCGCGCCGCGCTCATGGCCTGGCTCCTGGATTGCCCTTCTGCAACTGGTCGAGGCGGTCGGGTACCGGATCACCCTCGTAGATGCCGCGCGAGCCTGCCGCGCGCGTACCGTGCCGCTGGATGATGGCCATCGGTGAGTTGTTTGCCAGCTCGCGCCGAAGCTCCAGCTCCGTCTTCAGGTTGCGGATCTCCCGGTCGAGCGTGTCGCTCTCGTGGTTCACGGCCTTGACCGCGAGTTCGTTGGCTGCGACGTTGGGCTCCTTCTTGCCCGTGAGCAGCGTGCGCTGGAGCAGCAGCGCTTTTTCCAGCACCGACGACAGCGCCACCTCCGACGCGAGGCGCCGCGCCAGAAGGTCCTGGTCCGGCTCGTCGCGCAGCGCCTCGATCACGCCACGCGTGATTGGCAGCGACGTGCTGCCAGCCTCGCGCAGGTTCTCAAAGGTGGTAGTGCGCGTGCCGGAAACCAGCTCCTGAAGGACCTCCAGCTTCGCCTCGTACTCTTCCTGGATCAGCGGCGTCAGCCCGACGCCGGGCACCGTCTCGGTCTTGGTGCAGGAGTCGCAGGTGCGCTGCACCTGCTCTCCGAGGACCCGCGTGGCCCATTCGGTCGCCTGCTGCGGCGACGTCCAGGTCTGGCAGGACAGGCTCGCACAACTGGCGGACGCGATGGAGGATGTGTCCGTCACGCCACGACCGTTGACCAGGTTGTAGCCCGCGCGGGTGACGTCGCCGACCACCCGGATGGCGGACTGGCCTGCGCCACCAGCATTGCTGCCACCCACCCAGGGCACGCCGTCGTTGCCGCGGCGCGTCTCGGCCTGCTCGACGGCCGACACGGCATCGTTGCTGCCAACCGCGTCACGCAAGGCCATGCCTTCGGCCATCTGGCTCCAGCCAAGCTGGCCACCCGCTGTCTCGGCCATCTTCTCCGCCATGGCGCGGCACGTCAGCTTGGAGCGGTCGAAGTCCAGCCGCGCCTGCAGCACGCCGTTGGTCAGCAGGTTGTACAGGCCCGGATCGGCGCGCTGAATGATCAGCGCCGGCAGGGACGCTACCGCGCTGGTGGCGCTCTGGATTACGTTGCTCATGATCTGCTGAAAGCCGTTCGTGATGCCGTTGAGCTGATTGCGCAGCGTGGTCTGGATGCTCATGTCGCCGCAGATCAGGTTGCTGTTCCACCCCACACCGACCCCGATGGAGCGCATGCCGGCCGCGCGGCCCATGGACACCGCGCTGCCGCCGCCGATCGAGTACATGACGTCATCGCCAATGACGGGGCCGCTGTTCTGGTATCCGACCTGTGCCCACGCCAGGCCGCAGACCAGGGCGAGCGTGCCGGCCAGTGCCGTCGGGCGCAGCAGGCGGCACGCCTTGGTGGACAGGTTCTTCGGTTCAGGACGCTTCATCGTGGCACCTCAGAGGAAATCGACGCTGCCGAGGAACACCTGGCCCCGGCGTTCGCAGCACGCATACGGACGCCACAGCGCCCACGCGTAGTCGCCTTGCTGGGCTTGGGTCAGCGTGCCGCTGTGGGGGAACACCACGCAGGTGTTCGACAGGCGCGGCGTCAGTTCCTGCCACTTGCCGGTCGAGGCATCACCTTCCATCAGCGCGCCGGCCGGCCAGTAGCCATCACGCGCGTTGGCGAGCAGCGGCTGGTACACGTGCAACTGCCCGCGCCGCGTGACGACGTCACCGGCGCGCTGAGCCACGACCGCCCCGGATTTGTGGTCGTCGGTCTGGTGCAGGAAGCCGCCGCGCGGATAGACATTGCCCCAGAGGTTCATCGTGGTGCGCGCACCGACCTCGCGCCGGCCCGGGATCAGCGCCTCCGGGTAGGCCATCTCGGGCACGTTGTAGCGCCAGGCCAGCGTGTCCAAGGTGCTGAGCAGATACGGCATGAAGGCCGTTCCCGCGCCTTGGCAAAAATAGCCCGAGGACGAGGCGAACTGGTTGAACACCTCGCCGCCGGGATGGCCGATGACATCGGCGTTCTTGAATTTGGCGAGGTTGTTTTCGTGGTCTTCGTTGGTGGTGCCGTCGCCGCCTGCCTGGGCCGAGGCGTTCGGCATGCTCATCGCTCGCACTTCGACCCAGGGGTTCTCTCCGGTGTTGCTGTAGCTGGAGACGACCGCATCGGGGACGTAGTGCCGGACCTTGGTGGACGTGCGCACCGAGCAGCCGCCATAGGTGCAATACAGCCAGTAGCAGATGCCCACCACCCGGTACTCCAGGCAGTCCGGCGACATGACGGAGGACACGATGGTGACGGTGTTCAGGGCGTAGCTGCCCGTGGCGCTGACCAGCAGCAGCGAGGCCACGGCGACGCGCAGGCGGCGCAGCAGGTCGAATGGGCGATAGGTCACGGTTGCCTCCTCCGGTGCTGCTCGATGCAGGACACGGCCCGGGCCACGTCAGGCTCGCCATAGACCACATAGCGTTGGTCCACCACGACGGCCGGGATGGTCGTGACACCCAAACTCCATGCGTCGGTGATGCCCTGGTAGGCGGTGCCAATGCGGCGCTGAAGGTCGGTGCCGCCTTGGTTCAGGCGTTGCCGGACGATGGCTGCTGCGCGCTCGGGGTCGGCTGGCAGATCTGCGGAAAGCTCTGCTTCGAGCCCGGATGCCCGGTCCAGCTCGATCAGCCGCTCGCCGCCCATGGTCTTGACCGGGTGGCGGCTGTCGGTGACGACCACCACGTCGGCGGCGAACGCGGCCGGGCTGAATGCCGCGAACGACGCCGGCAGCACGATGGCCAGGCCAAGGGTTCGCCAGCCTGGTGCGAACCGGGTAAAAGCTCCTGGCATGTCTTGCACCCCGGAAGTTGATCAGGGCCATAGTCAAACGCCGAACCCCATGCGGCCCCAACAAACAATGCGCATCGCGGCCACCCCGCATACCTGCTTGTGTCGCCGCGCAGAAAAATGCGGAGGCCGAAGCCTCCGCGCTGATCAACGAAGCAGTACAACCCTTACAGCAGGCCGGACTCCGCAAAGGAGAACGGGGCACCCTGGCCGACGATGATGTGGTCCAGTACCCGCACATCGATGAGCGCCAGCGCGGCCTGCAGTTGCTGGGTCAGCATGCGATCCGCGCTCGACGGCTCGGAAATGCCCGAGGGGTGCTGGTGCGCGAAGACCACCGCGGCCGCATTCAACTGCAGAACACGCTGCACAACGACACGCGGATAGACCGAAGTCGCGTTGATCGTGCCCCTGAACAGCGGCTCGTAGGCCAGTACCTGGTGCATGCTGTCCAGGAACACAGCGACGAATATTTCGTTGGGCTCGGCCACCAGCTTCACGCGCAGGTAGTCGCGCACGGCCGTGGGGTCGAGGAGTTTCGGACCCGCTTTGAAAACCCGCTTCTCCAGCAGCGCAATGGCTTGCTGGATGATCCAGTCCTCGTGCTGGGCAGCGATGGCGGAAAGCGACTCCAGGCAGGAGTCATTGACGACGAAAGACATGGCGAACCTCCAAATGGTGAGATCGGAGGGCGCGCGCCCGGGGAGGGCAAGCCCTCCTGGGGAACGAACAAGGTGCATCCATCACCGCGGTGGCGGTGATCGTTCGCGGCCAGGATGCGAGGCGAACGGGTTGCGGTCAGCGCAGCGGACTGCGCCGTAGCCTTGAAGACCGGGGCTACCTGGGCATGTCGCCGACGACGTCGGCAGGCATTTCCGATGTGGGTATGGCGGCGGGATCGCCGGCCGCGAGCATGTCCATGGCCGACAGCAAGGCATCGCCCTCGATCGGGCCCTGCAGCAGGATCGCCTTGCCGGTTTCGCGATCGTGCAGCCGCAGCGATGGCGTGGCGATCACGCCGCTGTTCGTGGCTTCCGCCGTCTGGGCGCGGATCGGTGCATCGGGCCGCTCGCTCGCCAGACACTGCTCGATCGCTGGAGTGAGGTCGGGGTAGCGCAGCCCTTCAGGCAAGCCCTGGCCGTCGCTCCGCGTGTGGGCATAGACCCATTCGACGGCCTGCCAAAAGGCGGCATGGCTGCCGGCTTCGCCCGCGCATTCCGCCAGGCGCGCTTCGGCGGACGCGGCTGGCTCATGCGCGGCCAACGGCAGGTGGTGCCATTGCAAGGTCACGTCCGCATTGCCGGCCACCCAACGCTTGAGCACTGGAAAATAGGACCGGCAGAACGGGCATTCGAGGTCCGCGTAGAGCGTCAGCGTGAAACGCCCTTCCGGATTGCCCATCTGCCACGGAGGCCCAGCCACCTGCGTGTCGCTGACTGGCGCCGAAGTCTGAGGTGTGGACCCGCCTGGCGAACGTGACACGAGCCAGATCAGCAGCAGCGCAACCAGCACCGCGGCCAATGCCCAGGGCCAGCGGAACTGCCAGCGCCGACGACGGAACGCCTGGACCTGCATCGGAATGGATGGGCGTTTCTGTTCCATGGCGTTCTCCGGTGTACGGCAGATTCAGGGCAGGTCCAGGGCCGGCGACTCGATGCCGCGTGCCCGGTCGATCTTCTCGGCCACCTTGAAGGCGGCATCCAACTCGCTGACGCCGTGCTGCTGCATGAGCTGGTAGCGCTCGGCCTTCTCTTCGGGTTCGGTCTGCGCGAGCGCGAGATACAGGCTCGGCGGCACGGCGCGGAAGAGCACCTCCATGCTCTTGGAGAGGATGACGCCCTCGGTGAACTTGCCCGCTTCCTTGCGTGCCGAGAGCATCAGCGCTTTCTGCGCTTGGCTCAGTTCGCGGAACCGCGCGATCTTCTCCACTTCATCGGGGGGCATCGACAGGCAGATCCACCACTCGATCATGTTGAGCATCGGCTCCGCGGCGCGCGGTAGGTCGTCAATATTTTGTGTAGCTAGCCAGTACCAGGCCCCCAGCTTGCGCCACATTTTTGTAATTTTCACGGTATACGGCGCGAGCAGCGGGTTCTTGGTGATCACGTGGCCTTCGTCGGTCACGTTGATGATCGGGCGGCCGAGATACTGGTCACGCTCCGCGATGTTGTTCACCGTGCTGATGAGGCTGATGTACGCGATCGAGAGCTGCGCGTTGTAGCCCTCGCGGGCGTAGGTCGCCAGATCGACCAGCGTGATGTCGGCCTCGGGCCACGGCGTGCCGTCGCGGTCGAACATCTCGCCGTCCGTGCCTTGGCAGAACATGTCCATCGCGTCCGCCATCTCCAGCAGCCGCACGCGCCGCATCTCGGGCAACGTCGGGTCCTGGCCGCGGGTGCGCAGCGCATTGCGCACATCGCGCGTGAGCACAGTGCGCTTCTCTGCCACGCAATGTTCGGCCGCGTCGAGGATGCACTGGCGGATCAGCGAGCGGTCGGCCCGCGTCATCCGCGCTTCTTCCTTGTCTTCGCCGCCCGTGATCATCAGCCGTGCCGTGATCTCCAGCTCGCCCAGCACGTCGCGCTGCTCGTCCGCCTCCATGGCCGAGGCATCCGGTGGCAGGTCTTCGTCCAGTGCATCGGCATCGAGCGTCTGCACGTCGCTGGGCGTTTCGATCAGCCGGCGTGCGTCGGCGAACGGCGCCAGGCTGATGCCCGAGCCGGGTGCCAGCTTGACCCGGTTCACGGTCAGCCCCAGGCGCCTGGCGAAGTCGCTGAACAAGCCGAAGCTGTTGCCGGCTTCCACGATGAAGAGGCGCGGCCGATAGATCGCGGTGACCTGGTTCAGCAGGTTGTTGAGCGTGGCGCTCTTGCCCGAGCCCGTGGGACCGAACAGGAACAGATGGGCATTCATCTGCCGATCCAACCTGTTCAAGGGGTCAAACGTAATCGGGCCGCCTCCGCGATTGAACATCGTGATGCCGGGGTGCCCCGTGCCCTGGGCGCGGCCCCACACCGGCGACAGGTTCGCCGCGTGCTGGGCGAACATCAGTTGCGTGTACCACCGGCGCCGGTCCTTGCCGGGGTTGTAGCAGCACGGCAGCCAGCGCAGGTAGCTGTTGAGCGGCGCCACCTCGTCGTCCTCGCGCACCGGCTGCAGGCCGGCGTTGAGCATCACGTTCGCGAGGTCCAGGCCGCGCCGATCCAGTTCCGCCTCGTCGCGCCCGCGTAGGTAGAACGCCAGAGTGCCCCGGTAGAGCTTGTGCGCGCTGCCGATCAGGGAGCGGGCTTCATGCACGTCCTTGAGCGTCTGCTCCGACGCCAGCGTCTCGCCCACAGCTTTCTTCGCCAGATGGTTGAGGTCCGATTCGAGGACGTCCTGCGGCGTGGCCACCATGGTGAGACACATCAAGGTGTCCTCGGGCATCTGATCGAATAGCGTGTTGATCGCGTCTCCCTTGCGGGTCTCGCCGGTCAGGTGCCCGGTGCCGGGCGGCATGCGCAGCCGGTCGGTGATCAGCACGCGGTGCGGCATGCCGTCGAAGTACCAGGCCCCTTGCGCCACGTCCGAGCGCGGCTGCCCAAAGAACAGCCGCTGGCTGAAATCCCGCCCGCTCGCCAACTCGATCTCGCCGGCCTCGCTTTCCTCGGTACTGTCCGGATAGCGCGCCAACGCGTAGAAGCGCTCCCGGTCCTCCACCCCAGGGCCGAGCAGCGTGGGGCGCGGGTTGAACCATCGCAGCAGCCAGTCGTGAACGTCCGCTGCAACCATGCGCCGGGCCTGGATGCCGGCGTTCGCCAGGCCGCCGCATAGGCGGTCGCAGACGATGCCCAGCATCTGCTCGGGTGTCTGGCCGCGGCGGTTTGCCTGTCCCTGTCCGCTCGCGCGGCGGTACACCACCATGCGCACACGCCGCGTCTGCCCGCGCCAGCGCAGCCGCGTAACCACCGTGTCCTCGAACAGGCCGCCGGGCTTGGCCACAGCGCGCAGGTGGTGGCCGAAGAAGCGCAAGTAGAACTCGGTGAACGCCGAGCCGCGCGCACGTGGCTGCACGTAATCGCGCAAGGTCTGCATGTACTGGTCGAAGCTCGGTTCGTCCTGGGCATAGAGCTGGAGCACCCACGGGTTCTCGTCCAGTTCATCGAAACTGTCCTGAAGCGCGTTTTCCAGGGCGTCGCGGGCATGCGCGAGCCAGCCGGGTTCCCGGCCTTCGGTGCCCAGCGGCACCAGTTCGTAGAACGCCGCCACCGATTGGCCATCCTCCAGGAGCATCGATTTCGACCCGGGCAAGAACTCCACCCAGGGCAGCAGTTCCACGAAGGACGGCGCAACGTCGTACAGCGCCTGCTCGTCGGCCACGGTCGCTGGCTTGCGGCCGTGGACTGCCGAACCGGGTTCGGGGATGCCGGCCTGGCGCAAGGCCTCGACGTGGCGCTGCCAGCTGTCCGGCTGCTCATCGCTAGCCGGGCTACTGGAGCCGGCGCCGGCCAGCTTCGGCCATGGGAGTTTCCACCGCATCAGTAGTCCTCCACGCGCTCGCCCGGCATCGCGTACTGGATGCGCTGGTAGAGCGGGAAGACGGTCGTGTAGCCGGGCACCGGCACGGGATCGGTGCCGGCCAGATGCGGGTACACGTACATCACGAGATCGGGATTGGGCAGGCGCTGGAACTGGCGGTGGACCTCATTGCGCGCGGTGCGCGTGTAGCGCATCTGCTCGACAGGTGCGGCCTGCACGTCGGCGTCGGTCAGGGGCCGACGCAGGCTCTGGCGCGCATCGAGCAGCTGGCGGCCGGCGTTCCGTCCGGCTGCGCCACCGCCGTCGCCGGCCTCCTGCTGCCAGATGTCCATCATCGTGCGGTCACCGTGGGTCAGCAGCTTTTCCTTGCTGGTGGCGCAGCCGCCGAGCACCGCGACGGCGAGGGCCAGCACCAGGCCCTTAATCGAGTTCGAGAGCATGGCTTTCTCCTGCGCGGTGATCGACCTTGCGGCCTTCGGGATCGAAGTCGATGGCGAGCGGTTTTTCGAGGTGGACGGCGACCTTGGCGCCGGGCTGCACATAGACGGCGGCGAACGCCTGGCCGTAGAGCTTGTTGACCCAGGCCGACATGTCCCGGACACCGCCCGCGAGAATCTGGCCGACCGCTTCCTGGCCGGTGATGCCCACGGTGCCGATGGAGCCGTCCGAGCCGACATAGGACATGCGGCCGCTGTCGCTCTCGATGAGCGAGGCCACGCCGGCACCGGCCGCGGTGATCAGGGCCTGCGAGCCGAGGTACTGCTGGGCGTTGCTGCGCCGCTCGCCGCTGACGCAGGGGATGCCGTGCGGGTCGCTGATCCAGCCCAAGCCGTCGCGTTGCTGGTTGTTCTGCTGGTTGCCCTCGCGGTCTTCGGGGATCGTGCGGATCGTGCCGTCGTTGAAGACGAACGTGATGCTGCGCACCTGGCCGCGCACGCACGAAAGCGTCCAGTCGCCCGATGCGGTGCCGCTGAACACGGCGCCGGCCACGTCGGGAATGTCGATGCCATTGGCGGTCAGGTTGTCCGGCCCGACCAGGACTTTGAACGGATAGGGATCGTTGACCGTGCCGTCGATCGGCACGCGGCCGATCAGCGCGGTCATGGCGACCGAACCCATGAGCGTGGAGTTGGTCGGCACGGTATAGACCGGCTTGGCACTCTTGACCCCAGAGGCGCGGGCGCCCGCGTTGGCCACGGTTTCCGCGGTGGTTTCGAGCGTGCTCTGCGCCGGGCCGAAGCTCGTGGGGAAGCTCATTCCGCCGCTCGCGCCACGACCGCCGTTGCGCCCCTCGGCGGGCTTTGCGTCGTCCGGCTCGACCCACCGCACGCCGCCCTCCATGCCGGCCTCGTCGCCGCCCTGCAGCCCCAGGCCCACGGGCAGGTCCGCATGGCCGCCGCCGCGCCCGCCGATGCTGTCCAGGCGCCGCTGCAGGTCGGCGAGCAGCCCTTCGGTCTGCTGGCGCGCGCTGGCCGCCTGCTCCTGGTCGCGGCGCAGGTTGGACCGCTCGGATTCGAGCGCCGAGTTGATGCGCTGGTCGATGGAGTTCTCGCGCTGGCGCAGTCGCTGGTTCTCTTCACGCTGCGACTTGTTGTCCGAGAGCGCGGTCTGAAGCTCGGTGCGCAACTGCTTCACTTGGGCAACGAGCGTCGCCACGGTGTCGCGCGGGGTGTCGCCTTCGATGCCCAGCGCCTTCATTTCCTCGGGCGTGAGCTGGGCGCCGTTGTCCGCCGCGGGTGGCGCCGTGCTGCCTCCACCCGAGAACAGCCGGATACCGACGAACAGCACCAGGATGGCGACAGGGATCATCAGCCACTTGAGCAGGCCGTTACTGCGCATGGCGGGCCTCCTTGGCGTTCTCGTCGCCGTCCGGCTGCGGCAGATGCACGGCAGGGTCGAAGCGGTGAATCGCCGGCAGCAGCGACTGCGCGAGGCCGCGGCCGCCCGTGACCAGGTAGAGGACGGTCGTGTCCTCGGGCGTGCCGCGCGGGCCCAGCGCCTCGTGCTGGAAGGTGGCGGTGAGGAAATCGCCTTGCAGCACGCGCGGGTCGAGCGCGACCCAGTCGGCGCCGGTGTTGGTAAGGCGCACGGCAGTCACCCATTGGTCTTCCAGGCGCCACGACGCGAGCGCGACCGCGCGCACCGGCAGCGTTGGCATCAGTGTGTCCAGGTCGAGGTCGCGGGGCAGGTTGACCCGCATGACGCCCGGAAGCGGCTCGACGGTGCGCAGCGGTGCGTAGAGGTTCTGCGCGGCGAAGCGCGTCAGCACGACAGGGACCGGAGTTTCGCGCCGCGCGGTCCGCGCACCTGCCTGGCCCTGGGCGCGTGCCGGGGCCTCGGCACTGTCGGCCTGCTCGCCATAGCGTCCCGGTGCGCTGTCACCCTCGACGATGCGCACCGGCTCCAGCTCGGCTTCCCCGTCCTTGGGCGGTTCGGCTGCGATGTCCAGCAGGATCAGCGCGCCCGTGTCGGCGTCCTGCAGTTGCAACCGCGTGGGCTCGATCGGCTCGCTGGCGCGCAGGTACACCGCGCCACCCGCACTCTGCACGCGCAGGCGTTCGCCCACGCCCGCGGGCACGCCCACGCGCACGTTCCGGTCGATGAACACGATGCGTTCCTGACCGACCTTCAGCGGCACTGCCAGTGGCATGCGTTCCCAACGCAGGATCTCCACCGCCTGGGCGACGGGTGCCGCGGCCACGGCCAGTAGCCCCAGCAGCGCGAGTACAGGATGCTTCATGGGGTGTTTCCTCCTTGAGGCGCTTGCGGAGACAGGCCACTCGACGCCGGGCGCGCCGGCTCCGGTGCACTGATGCGCTGGGGCGCGCCTTCGTAGCAGTCCAGCGCCAGGCCGAACGGGTTGCGGGCGGGATCGACGTCCACCCGCGTGACCTTGATCGGATAACGCACCAGGGCGCGCTTGACCTGCTCGGCGCCGTAGTACTCGTCCGCCGTGATGTCCAGCGTCACCACCCAGTCGCGATCGGACACGGTGCGCACGCGCGCCGTGGGGTCGTCGCCATAGCCGCGGCCGGGAATCTCGTAGATGCCGCGCACGCGCTGGCGTAGCTCGCCGGTGGAGCGGCGGTAGTCGTAGTCCGCGCGAAGGAAGGCCTGGCAGGACGGGGTGAGGTACGGCGAGAGCGTGTGGAGGTTGCGCGAGTAGTCTTCTTCGCCATTGGTCGGCCAGCGGTTCAGCGTCTGGAACACGTAGAACGTGAACGCATAGACCGATTCGGGCGGCACTTCCCACCACTTGCGGGTACTGCCAGAGCGCAGGTCGGGCGGGACGTGGATGGTCAGGTCGCGCGGCGCGCTCCACCAGCCGCCGCCCATGACCAGGGCGACAATGACCAGCGCGCCCGCGCCCAGGCGCAAGGTCTTGATGTGCGCCTGCAGGTGGGCGATCTCGTTCTTGAAGCGACTCATCGCATGCTCCTGCGGGTGGACCAGAAGCCCGAGCGCGAGATCAGCACGTGGCCGCCCACCCAGCCGGCCATCAGCGGATGGCCCGTTGCGATGCGCCACTGCAACTGCCGATAAAGCCAGGTGTCGGGGCGCCCACGCTTGAGGCGGCGCAGGATGCCGCCGCCGATGAACACGCCCAAGGCCACGCCCAGGACAACGAACGTCGGTGCGATGGCGATCGTGCGGAACACCCACGAAAGCGGCGCGCCGACCAGCAGGCCGGCGGCGCCGGACAGGCCGCAGCAGATCCACAGCTCGTCGGCGGTGAGGCCGCGCACGACAACGGGATGGCGGTTGAGCCGGTGCGGAAGGAACGTGACCGTCCCGTCCGCACGGACGTGCTGCTGCTCGGACATACCGGCCTCGCCTTACAGGATGCCCGTGGCTTCGGTGAGCAGCCAGATGCCGATCACGAGCAACACGGCGCCGATGGCGACCGTGAGGCCGAATTGGCCCCACGTCTTGCGGCCGGTGTGGATCTCCGCGTAGGTTCCGTAGGCGTGGTAGCAGACGCCGATGAACATCGACGCCACCACCAGCAGGGCCACGAGCATGATGATGTCGTAGCCGTAGTTGCGGATCGTCTCCATGATGCCGTTGCCGGTGCCGCGCGTCGGGTTCTCCAACTGCGGCAGGCCTTGCGCGAACGACAGCGCGGGCAGCGCGGCGGCGCCCAGGGCCATGGCGGCGCGCTGGGCGAGACGGGAAGTGAGGATGCGGTTGTGCATGGTCGGGCCTTTCAGGTCAGGACAGAAGGAAGAAACTCAGGACGAGGTACATCGCGACGAAGCGGATGCAGACGCCGAGGAACTGGCGCTGGTTGAGGCGGCTCTCGGACCACCCCACGTAGGCCGTTCGGATGGCCCAGACGCCCCACACGAGCAGGACCGCGAACACGACGCCGACCAGGACGGTCGCCATTGCGGAAGGCGCGATGCCGCTGTTGGCTTGAAATGCCGAGACCTGGGCGCCGTTCATTGCTTGCCCCCCGCAGTCGTCGCCGGCAGCGGCTCGGCCGCCCGCTCGGTGCGGTAGTCGCCGGCCAGTTCGGAGGGGTCGCGCGGCTGAGCGCGCGATGGCGTCAGGTGAAACTGGATGCCGGCGCGAACGCGCGCCAGGTCAGCCAGCAGCCGCGGGTAGTCGAAGTGGTAGCGCTCGCCCGGCTGGATGGGGGCATGCGCGGCGCTGTCCGCGACGGTGCGCTCCAGCGCGTCGAGCTGGCGCAGTGCGGCGACCAGCTCCTGGCGCTGTGCCGGAGACTCGGCCAAGGCCATCTGGGACTGACCCAGCAGGAGGGCCGTCACGAGAAAAGTGGGCACGCCGCGATGCGCGGCGCGCAGCCAGATCGAAGCCACCATCGCGCCATTCCTGTGTGATCAGCAATGGGGTGATCGTGGAGATCAGGGCTGTTTTAGGCCGCAAACAATAGGAACTGGCGGACGACCGGATTGGGCATACCGCGAGCGAACCTACAAAAGCCCGGGTGGAGTTTCGATTATTGCGTTTTTCGAGTGTTTCGAATATGATCGGCTCTGCAACCGTTTTCGCTTAGGAGCTACCCATGACCACCGCCACTGCCCAATCCAAGATGACCCTTCCCGCCGCGGGAGAGGTTAAGGCAGCCGTCCAGGGTCAACGTGCCTTGGCGGCTTACCTCGCAACCCAGTTCGAGACGCAGCACATCCAGATCTTTGATGACCACAAACAGGCTCATCAGGTGGAACTGCCTACCTCGGCTTTACGCCTGCTGGTCGACATCCTGGCCGAGTTGGCCGATGGCAATGCAGTAAAGGTGGTGCCCGTCCATGCAGAGCTGACGACCCAAGAGGCGGCGGACTTGCTCAACGTGTCCCGTCCCCATTTCGTCAAGCTGCTAGAAGATGGGGTGTTGGCATTTCATCGCACCGGCAAGCACCGCAGGGTGAGGTTCGCCGATCTGATGCAGTACAAGGAAGCGCGCGAGCGCGCCAGTGAGCAGGCGATGGCCGAACTCGCTCAGCAGTCGCAAGAGTTGGGAATGGGATACGAATGAGGCATTCCCCATTCACCGCCGTCTACGACGCGTGCGTTCTATATCCCGCGCCACTGCGGGATTTCCTGATGTGGCTCGGCCTGTCTGGCCGCTTCCGGGCGCGGTGGAGCCAAGCCATTCATGAGGAGTGGAAACGCAATCTGTTGATCAACCGCCCCGATCTCACCCGGGTTCAGGTCGACAGGACGTCGGATCTCATGGACAGGGCCATTCCGGACGGCTTGGTGGAGGGCTACGAAGCGCTCGTGGCAGGCCTGACATTACCCGATCCGAACGATCGGCACGTCCTGGCTGCGGCGATTCGCTGCGGTGCGAGCGTGATTGTGACGTTCAACGAACGTGATTTCCCGAACGATCTGCTGGCTCCGTACGGCATCGAATCGCAGCACCCCGATGAGTTTGTGGACAACCTGCTGGATCTGGATGCGGCCGCCGTAGTGTCGGCTGCGCAGCGCCAGCGTGCCCAACTCAAGCATCCGCCGATCGATGTGGACCGCTATCTCGAAATCCTGCTGCGCCAAGGCCTTGTGCAAACGACCAAGGTGCTGGCGACCTATCGCACCATTCTCTGACCCGCCGAGAGCCACGGATGACCAAGAATCCTTCATCAGACGCCACTTTGCCGAAAGGCATCCATCGAAGCTGGAAGCTGCCGGATAAGTCGCTGGGTGACTTGTGGGATTCGATCGTGATGGACGAAGCCATCAAAAAACAGTTGCTGTCACAAGCGATCGTCAACTTCACGGTGCGCCCCAAGGTGGAGCGCACGGTACTCCCCCTGCACGGCGTGATCTTGTTGGTCGGCCCGCCGGGGACTGGGAAGACCTCCTTGGCACGGGGCTTGGCGCATCGTGTGGCCGAATCTTTTTCTTCTGCGAAGTTTCGATTGCTGGAAGTGGAGCCTCACACGCTGACGAGCTCTGCAATGGGAAAGACTCAACGCGCCGTGGCAGACCTGTTCTCGCAATCGATCGCAGAATCCGCAGCGGCGGGCCCGACGATCGTCCTTCTGGACGAGGTCGAAACGCTTGCGGCTGATCGAGCGAAGCTCAGCCTGGAAGCCAACCCGGTTGATGTGCACCGGGCCACCGACGCGGTGTTGGTGCAGTTGGACATGTTGGCCGAACGCAACCCGCATCTGCTGTTCGTGGCCACCAGCAACTTCCCACAGGCCGTCGACAGTGCCTTCCTATCTCGTTGCGACATGGTGATGGAGGTGCCACTGCCCGGCAAGGATGCCTGCAAGCAGATCCTAGTGGACTGCCTGAATGGCCTGGCAAAGACATTTCCGGGGATTGGCAAGCTTTCCTCGGCTCACCAGTTCGACGCGTGCGCTGGCGAGTGCGTCGGATTGGATGGTCGGGCCATTCGCAAGGTCGTAGCCAACGCCCTCGCGGCCGACCCGCAAGTGGCTATCGATCCGAACAAGCTTTCCGTAGAGCACTTGCGCAGTGCGATACGACAGGCAAAGCAAATGCGCCTTCAAGGAGGGAAGCAAAAATGACCACCGTTGTCAGCCGGACGTTTCGCAGCTCGCCGCACCGCGATGCGTTGCAGACATGGGATGCCATTGTCGAACTGCTCACTCAGGGCAAGGACGGCACGGCTCGCTCTGAACTCAGGGCCGTGACGGGCGTGGCCGCCAGCTTGATCGCCGACCAGGCACCCAAGAGCGCGCCCATCGTTGCGACATGCGATGGACCACGGACCAGGATCTACTGCCTCTTCGACGAAGACGCGATCTATGGTGATGATGCCAACGAAGAAGTCTTGGGGTTCGAGCCGTTGAAGGGAGACTGGGGAGTCTCGCTGCCGTGTCCGAAGGAGCAGCTCGGCTGGGTGCAAAGCGCGCTCAAAAAGCACAGTTCTCGCATCATTGCACGGGACTTGAGCCAAGGAATTGCCACGCAGGCGCAGGCCGATGCTGGGCAAGCGCTGTCGCTCGACCTCGGAGGTTTCCTCAAGTCATGAGCACCGTCGCCACCTACTCGTACACGCACTCGGTTACCTATGTGACCGACAACATCCTCAAGAGCTTGAAAGACATCATCCTGCTCAGTGGGCTGGACCCTGAGCACTTTGCGGATCGCTGGGAGAGCAATACCCGAGCCATCAAGACGTGGCTCGGGACCGGTGATCTGCGCAAGGTGATTCTGGAGATCTACAACCCGGCAACCGACAAGCTCGTGACCCGATGGGATATCGACATCGTGTATGGGTGGTCCGATGGCGACGGCAGCTTCTGGACAGATACCGAGCAGTTGAAGTACGCGATCAAGAAAGCTGGGCTGCTGCCATCGCAGGCCAAGTACAAGTTAATGCTCGATACAAAGCCAGGGCGACCTGATGTGGAGGGATGGAGCAAAGGAAGTTATCGCTCGACGGATGGAATGGTCAAGCAGAGCCTAGGCTCGACTGTCGAACACAGCGGCCTGGCGGGTCAGGCCGGATATTGGAGGCAACGCTGATGCTGTCGATCGATGAAGCTTTTCGCAAGTTCAAGTCGCGTCTGGAACTCAACGAACGCGAACAGAAGAATGCCTCGCAACGCCAGAACGAAGTGCGGGACTACCTGCAGACCAAGTTCGGCATTGCGCGCAGCTTCCTGACCGGTTCCTATGCTCGATACACGAAGACGAAGCCGCTCAAGGATATCGACATCTTCTTCGTGCTGAAGGACTCGGAGAAGCATTACCACGGCAAGGCCGCATCGGTAGTGCTGGATGATTTCCACTCTGCATTGGTGGAGAAATACGGTTCGGCGGCCGTGCGCAAACAGGCGCGCTCGATCAACGTGGATTTCGGTGTTCACATCGACGCGGAGGACAACACGGACTACCGGGTGGTCAGCGTGGATGCGGTGCCCGCATTCGATACCGGCGACCAGTATGAGATCCCCGATACGGCGTCCGGAAAGTGGATCAAGACGGACCCGGAGATCCATAAGGACAAGGCGACCGCAGCGCACCAAGCCTATGGCAATGAGTGGAAAGGTCTCGTGCGCATGGTGAAGTACTGGAACAACAATCCCAAGCACGGCGATCTGAAGCCGGTGAAGCCCTCGTTCCTGATCGAGGTAATGGCCCTTGAGTGTCTTTACGGCGGCTGGGGAGGATCGTTCGATCGCGAGATCCAGTCGTTCTTTGCCACGCTTGCCGATCGAGTTCATGACGAGTGGCCGGATCCCGCCGGACTTGGCCCGGCGATCAGCAACGATATGGATGCCGCGCGCAAGCAGCGCGCGCAGCAGCTGCTGTTCCAGGCGAGCCAAGACGCAAGCATCGCCATCGACCACGCGCGTCGTGGTCGCAATATCGAAGCGCTTCGCGCCTGGCGCGCACTGTTTGGCCCCAAGTTCCCACTGTCCTGATTCCATCGGCTTCCATACACGTCCCATCGAGGTACAGCATGTCCCAGTGGTCGCTTTCCCAGCTCCTGTCGTCCCTGCATGAGGACATCCAGCAGCGCTTGTCCGTAGTACGCAAGACCTTCGGTCACCCGGGTACGAAGGGGGATGCGAGCGAGAACGTCTGGATCGACATGCTGGATACCTATCTGCCCAAACGGTACCAGGCGGCCAAGGCGCATGTGGTGGACAGCCTGGGGAACTTCAGCCAGCAGATCGATGTGGTGGTGTTTGATCGGCAATATTCGCCTTTTATCTTCACCTACGAGAACGAGACGATCATTCCAGCCGAAAGCGTGTACGCCGTTTTCGAGGCCAAGCAGACGGCTGACGCGGGGCTTGTGGCCTATGCCCAGGAGAAGGTCGCCAGTGTGCGCAGGCTGCACCGCACGAGCCTGCCGATCCCGCACGCTGGCGGGACCTACCCAGCGAAGCCGTTGATTCCGATTCTGGGTGGCTTGCTCACCTTCGAGAGCGAATGGAGTCCTGCATTGGGTCCATCCATGGACAAGGCGCTGAACGCAAACCTCACCGAGGGGCGTCTGGACATCGGATGCGTTGCCGCCCACGGGCACTTTTTCTATGACCAAGCCAGCGGCGCGTACAGCTACACCAACGAAAACAAGCCGGCGACCGCGTTTCTTTTCAAGCTGATCGCGCAGCTTCAGTTCAGTGGAACGGTCCCCATGATCGATGTGGAGGCTTACGGTCAGTGGTTGACCAAGTGAGGGGGCGCTGTGGCAAGCATACGTTCGGAGTACCACCGGTTCCTGGCGCACTTGGCGCAGCGGCACGTGCACGACGACGTGCGCCGGCTGGCGCACCTGGTGCTCGATCACCTGCAGCCACTGGCCGAGGTCGGTGCTGCACGCCGGGGGCGCTCCACGCGCTTGGCGCCGCTGGCCATCGCGCATCTGGCGCAGATGCCTGTCGCCTACGACGGGGACGCGCGCGGCCCCGAAAACGGGCCGGCGCTCGGGCGACTGCACCAGCTCGAAGTCGGGCCGTTTCGAGGATTCATGCGGCAGGAGACGTTCGACCTCAGCCATGACATCACCTTGGTCTACGGTGCCAACGGCACCGGCAAGAGCAGCTTCTGCGAAGCCTTGGAAGTGGCGATGCTCGGTTCGATCAGCGAAGCGCAGGCCAAGCGGGTCGACCAGCGGACGTACTGCAACAACGCTCGCCTGCGCCGCCACGTCGCGCCAGTCCTGTCGTCTACGGCGGCGGGCGAAGCGCAGGCCGTCCAGCCCGACGAAGCTGAGTATCGCTTCTGCTTCATCGAGAAGAACCGCCTCGACGATTTCGCCCGAATCGCCGCGCGGACCCCGAGCGATCAGCGCCAGCTCATCGCCACCCTGTTCGGCGTGGACCAGTTCAGCGAGTTCGTGCGCGGCTTCAACCCCTCGCTCGATCAGGACCTGATGCTTGCCGGCGTGCAGGCGGCGCAGCTGGCGCAGCGTCGCCTGCGGTTGGCGAACTCCGAACAGACCATCGCCGCCTACCCGCAGAAGATCGCAGCGGTCGAGGGCCTGGAACAAGCTTTGGCGCAGCGCATGTCACCTGGCGCGACCTATCAAGCCTGCGTGGACTGGCTGCTGGGTACGCCGCAGCAGCAAGGACGGCTACCGTATGTCCAGGCTCAGCTGGACGCCAACCCGCCTGCCATTCACGAGGTGACCCAGGCCCGCCTGCAAGCGTTGCTGGCAGAGGCCTACCGCGTCCAGGGACTGTGGCAAGCGTCTTCCGCGCAACTCGCGGCCCGCGCGGGCGAGGTGTCGTACGCGAAGCTCTACGAGGCCGTGCAAGCGTTGGCGGACGGGGCGACCGCGTGTCCGGCATGTGGAACCGGACTGGCCGCTGTGGCACAGGACCCGTTCGCCAGGGCGCGAATGGGCCTGGAGCAGCTCGCGCAACTGGCCGTCCTGCAGCAGCAAGAGGCCGGGCATCGGACGCAGTTGAGCGAGGCGGTCCGAGCGCTGTGGGACGAAATGCGCCGCGTGGTGGCGGCGGCTGGGGTCGCTTGTCCTGCCGAATCGCAGGCCGCGGGCCTGCCACTGCTGCCTCCCACGTCGGCGGGCAATTGGCTCGGCGGCTGGGTGAATGGGGACCAGCGCGCCTGGCAAGCCCTCTTACGGATCGCACAGATCATCGAAGGCTTCGACGCGCAGGCGCGCGACGTGCATGCCCAGCGCGGCGCGATGGCCCAGGAGCGGGACCGCCTGCAACAGCATCAGCTGGAGATCGAACGGCTGCGGACCATGCGCACGACTGCGGATCAGGAGCTGGCGGCCGCCCGCCAAACCGTGGCCCAATTCGACGACGCGAACCGCGGCCTGATCCAGGCGGCCACGGACGAAATGCCGGTGGTGGTGCACCATCAGCGGGTCAAGGCCGCCTACGACGGCTTCCTACCCGAGATTCAGGCATACCTGACCGCTCTGCCGGGGGTTCTGCTACAGGGGCTGGGAGACCAAGCCCGCCATCTCTACAACGCATTCAACCGGGCCGATCCGCCCGGCGATCTGCTGCACGCGCTGTGGTTGCCCGTGGCCGAGAACGGCAAGATCGAGGTGGAGTTCGCCGGCGAGCCGGGCGTGCGCTACGACGCGTTGATCGTCTTCAGCGAAGGGCACATCAAATGCTTGGGTCTGGCGATTCTGCTTGCCAAGAACCTCGCGCAGGGCTGCCCCGTGGTCATCTTCGATGACGTCGTCAATGCGATAGACGACGACCATCGCGATGGCATCTGGCGTACCTTCTTCGAGGACGGTTTGCTCCACGGCAAGCAGGTTATCCTCACCTCGCACGCAGAGGAGTTCCTGCACCGCATCCAGCAGGAGTTGGGCGTGCGCCGCGCCGCGGCCATCAAGCGCTACAAGTTTCTCCCGCATCAGGGAGAGCACGAACTGCGGGTCGACAGCGACCCGCCAGCGAAGAACTATGTTCTTCTGGCCCAGCAGGCGTTGGCGGCTGACGAGAAACGCGAGGCACTGCGCCAGGCCCGGCCGGCGCTGGAGAGTCTGACGGACCGCCTGTGGACGTGGCTGGGTCGGCGGGCGGACGGCCGGATCGACATCAAGCTGAGCGGGCCCCGCGCGCCTTGGGAGCTGAACAATAAATGCACCAAGTTGCGGTCGGCCGTCGAGCGTATCGCGGCGCAACATGCGGGTGCGCCGGATGCCGTAGGGGCGTTGGTCAGGCTGCTCAATGTCAGCGGTACGAGTATTGAATGGGGTTACCTCAATAGCGGTGTGCACGACGCTCAGCGCGATCATGAGTTCGATCGGGCGACGGTAAGAACGGTCGTCGAGGCGGTTACGGCGTTGGATGCTGCTCTTGATACCCTGCAGAACCGATGAACGGCACACGGCTTTGCAGAGCAGTGCCGCCCGTGTCACCTCATAAGTACTTCTTGAAGCTGCCTGCGGTCAGGCTGACTGCCATCCCCAGCAACGCCGCGCTGGGCAGCAGGATGACCAGAGGATGCACCGCTATGGGCAGTGCGAGATAGGTGACCCAAGGCAGCACGGCCAACGGCATCAGGCTGGCCTTCGCGCGGTGGTAGATGAAGCCGGATTCGCGGCCCGCGCCGAACCGGCGCACATCCCGTCGCACCAGGCCGTCGATCAGGCCGACGAATGCTGCAGTGAGGATCAGCGGCAGCGTGAGTACCAGGACCAGCAGGCGCACCAGGAAGGTGAGCGTCGTGAAGGCCGCAGCGATCAGGTAGCTTTCGGCCCAGACATAGACTTGGCTGATGTAGTAGCGGAAGTTGCGGCTCTGCCCGTGGCTGGCCGCGCGGGCGCGCTCGGCGGTCTGGCTCATGCGCTCCAGCAACCCCGAGCGCACGAACACCCACTCGTACCCGGTATCCACCAGCTCGTGCGCCGTGCGCCCGGGCTCCTGCACCACCACGCTGCGCGTGAAGTGGTTGGACAGGTGCCCGAGTTCGTACTGCAGCATCTGCTGGGAGTGGCGCCAGCCCTGGTCCTTCCAGAACAGGTGCATGCCGACGCACTCCACCACGATCGAGAACAGCAGCGAGCCGATGAGCACCCCGAGCAGCCGGAACGGCAAGGTGATGGTGCCGACGATCAGCCCCTGGCGCTGGTTCTGCTCCCGCTGCGCGGTCGAGGCGGCATCCTTCATGGTGCGGCCTCGCCGGTGCTGTCGTCGGCGCCGGTGGCCACCGCGTCAGGCTCGGCTGGAGCGGCGTCATCCAGCAGGTCGTCGGGCAAGGCTGCATGCGGCAAGGCTGCGGAACTGGTGAACTCCCACCACTGCGTGGCCTCGCTGTAGCTCTGGCGCATATACCCGGCCAGTTGCTGCAAGTCCGTCGGCATCACTTCATCGGGGTCTGGCGCCGGAAGCGGCATGCGCACCTTCCAAAGCTGGCCGCCCTGCAGCAGCGCGAAGCATTGGCCCTTGGGCAGACCGACGACGTGTGACGGCTCGATCATCGGCACGCTGGCCATGCTGATGCGGTCCTGGGTGTTCGACGTGAAGTCCGTCGCGCCGCGGATGTCTGAGCTGTCCGTCGCGCCCGAGACGATGGTGGTCGTATAGACCTCGACCTTCGGCAACTGCCTCGTCAGCAGTTCCGCGGTGGCCGTCTCGCGCACGCGCAACATGAATAAATTGTTGAAATTCCCGATCACTTGGCCGGCCTTCGCGCGGTTGCCGATGCGGGCCTCGATGTCCGAAAGCGTTTGCGTGTAGGCGGTGACTTGCAGGCCCGCGCCACCGCCCTTGTTGATGAGCGGAATGAACTCGTCACCCATCAATTCATTGAACTCGTCCGCATGCACGTTGATCGGCACGCGCGCACCAGCCGATGCGCCCGGCAGGCCATCGTCGATTCCGTGCTTGTAGATGTGCCCAGCCACCGAGACGAGATCGCTGAACATCGAGTTGCCGACCGCTGCGGCGACCTCCGCATCGGACAGCGCGTCCAAGCCGACATAGACGACGGCGCGCTTCCTGATCACCTGCATCCAGTCGAAGATCGGGCGCGGGTCGGCCAGGTCGGAGTAGTTCGGCGCCAGGAGCTGGGCGATCTTGCCGCTCGTGAGCTTTTCCAGCAGCGGCAGCAGCGATGCAACGATCTTGTCGAAGTAGGTCTTGTCGTAGCGCACCGCCGAGCGCAGGCCATCGAGCACAGGGTCGTAGTTGCGCGCCTGGGAGAGGTATTGCTCCAGCGCCACCACACGCTTCTCGCGCCCGATCATGTTCCTTGGGATGTTCTTCTCGTTGAGCTTGGCCTCGATCTGGACGATCACCTCCCAGGCCTTGGGCTCCGTCTTGGCAAAGTAGTGCTGGGCGTACTCAATGAACAGCGCGTCGATGTTGATGACGTGGCGCTGGATCAGCATGTAGTCCGGGCGCTGCCCCAGTTCCACCAGGGCGCGGGCGATGATGTTCACGAAGCGCCATGCGAACTCGCGGAACGCCGCGCTGTTGCCTTCGCCGGAGAGCTGCCCCGCGATGCGTGTCGCCACTTCCGAGATCCGACCGAAGCGGCCCACGGCGTTGTAGCGGGCGCTGATTTCCGGCCAGCCCAAGTGGAAGATGTAGAACTCGCCTTCGCGGCCAGCGCGCTGGGCTTCGACGTACATCCGTTTCAAGAGATCGGCATCCCCCTTGGGGTCGATGACGATGACGACCTCATGCTCGCCGGCAGCATTCCTGCGACGGATGTCCTGCGTGACGAACAACTCGGCCAGGCGCGTCTTGCCCACCCGCGTGGTGCCCAGCACCAGCGAGTGCCCGACGCGCTCGCCCAGCGGCAGGCTGACGTCCACTTCGTCGGGCTCGATGCCGTGCAGCCTTGGCAGGCCGCCGACAGGCGGCAACGGGCGCACGGGGTTGAAAGGCGCGTCCCAGCCGGTGAGCTTCGGCAGGCGCGAGAGCGGCAATGGCGCGAACTCCAGCCGTTCCTCCAGGCGCCTGGTCAGCCGGTAGGCCGGCGTCGGCTCGACGTAGCGGCGGAACTCGGGCCGGTACGTCTGCATCAGCCGATGCGTGTGCTTCTGCTCCCAGAGAAAGCCGCGCCCCACGAATAGGCGCTGCTGGCTGACCGGCACGTCCTTGCTGGTCATCACGTAACGCGGCAGACGGCGGATGTTGCGCCGGTAGCGCAGGATGATGCGGGCATCGCGGTAGCGGATCGCGCCGTAGGCGCCGAACGCCAAGGCGCTGCCGATGCCCATGGCCGGGCTCAGCGCGAGCGACCATGGGGCCACCAGGCACAGAAACGCGGCGCCTGCACACGCCGCGACGGTGTATAGCTCCACCGCTGGGCGTAGCAGAACCTCGACCGGCTGTTTGCCCGACATGGCTTCATTGCTCGATGCCGGTGGCCGTGATCAGCGCCGGGTAGTGCCGCAGGCCCAGGCGATCGGCCAGGTCGTCGCCGGCCACGGGCGCGAGCGGCACGCCCGGCACCAGGGCGCGCAGCCGCGCCAGGCCCTGCGCGGTCTCGACGTTGACGACCAGGCCGACCGCGCCACGTTCGCGCAAAGCGGCGGCGCGGCGCTGCAACCAGGCCCGGGAAGCCTCGTCGTCGCCGATGACCACGAACGGCCGCAGGCCGGGCGCTTCGATCACCCGTCGCGCGACGGTGCCGGGCGTGAGCTTGGCGCTGCGCACCGGCAGCATCGCGGCTTCGTCCGCCCGTGTGGCAGGAACCTGGGGCGTCGGGATGGACGGCCGCGCCGGTGCGTTGGCGCGCGGCTGGAGATTCAGGGCTTCGTAGTACGGCAATGCCGACGTGCCGCCACGGTCCTCGACAACGATCAGTGGCTCGCCGGCACGCGAGGCCAGCGGCAGGCCTGACAGCAGCATGAGTAGGCCCGTGAACGCGAGATGGGCGGGATGGGGTTTCGTCATGGGGAGGTCTCCTGGCGCGCCGCGAGGACCGCGGCGGCTGGTCGCGTGCCCTGCACGCGGGCAAGGTGGCGCGACACGCTGCGCCGATAGCGGGCGGCGGGCTCGCCGCCTGCGGGGCGGTGGTAGCGGCCGATCGCCAGCAGCCAGTCCTCGCCGGGGGTGTGCTGCTCCTTCAGGATCTCGGCGGCAACGGCCAGGTTGCGATACGGATCCAGCAGGTCGCACGCGCCGGTAAAGCGGTGCTTGTGGTAGCCGAGGTTGATCTGGCCCAGGCCCGCATCAATGCGCGTGTGCGGCGTGGCGCGCATCGCCTGCTGCAGGCCAGCGCAGGCGTCGGCGCGCGTGGCGAAGCGGCGCGACTGGCCGGCGACGTTGAGGGACCACGGCCACGGCACCAGGCGCCCGTTGCGCCGGATGCCGCTCTCCTGCAAGGCCACGGCGTAGAGCACGGTCGAGGGGATGCCTGCGCGCTGGGCGGCAAGCTGGTAAGCCGGTGGCGGAACCTCCTGGGCCAGGGCGGCAACGGCATACAGGCCGGCAGTGAGCACCAGTGCGCGCAGGGGCATGGCTACGGCTGGCGCTGCCATTGGCCGTTCACTTCGCGCACGGCGGCGGGCAGATCGCCGGGCAGGCCCAGTGACAGCCAGCGGCCGCCGTCGTGGTTGAGCGTGATGCTGCCGGCGCGCACGCGCGCCGGGTCGATCTGCGCGCGCTTGGCCCAGTCGCGGATGCGCGCGTCATCCTGGCGGCTGCCCACCATGTACAGGTCGAACTCCGCGCCCGAGGATTGCAGGCGCTGCACGAGCTGTCCGCAGGCTGCGCAGCCGTCCTTGACGAACACCGCCATGCGGCCGCTGCCGCGCAAGGGACTGCTGGATGGGCCGGCGCCCGGCTTGTCGTCGGGCAGGTTCACGCGCTGCATCCCCGGATTCAGGCGCTGCCAGGCCTCGTCGTAGGCGCGCTGGTAGGCGAGCAGCTTCTCGACGCGGCGCGCTTCCACCTGCACCTGCAGTTCCGCATAGCGGCGCCGTTCTTCGTCCGTGCGAGCTTCGATGCCCAGGGCGGACAGCGGGTCCAGGTTGGGCGAGTAGATACCCAGCGGCCCATCCATCAGCTCGCGGTAGCGTGCCCATTCTTGTGGCTGCAAGCCCCATTCGGTTGCCACCCGGTCGTCCAGCACGCGGGCGGCCAGCGGGCGCTCCTGGCTCTGTGCGTTGCGCGCCGAGGTCGTTGCGGGCTGCTGCGCCCAGGCGGGCCATTGCGACGACGCCACCAGGACCGCGAAAAGGAGGATCGACGGCTTCATGGGGTGCTCCGGTCAGGGAATCGCCACGCGGCGGGTCTGGTTGCCGGCCTGGAACACTGCGGTGTTGCCCTCGATCGCCTGCAGGCGCCACGGGCCGACCGCATCCCCGGGCAGCAGCACCTGAAGTTGGGCGGGCGTGAAGTCCCCGATGCTCGGCGCGACGGACACGCTGCGCTGGCCGGCGCGCAGTTCGGCGCCGACGACGCGGAATGGCAGCGGCGGCAGCTCGGTCTTGGAGGCGGCGGACGTGCGCGATGCGCGCCGCTGGGCGGGTGCGGTGGCACGCGCGGCGGCTTGGCGCGCCTTGATCTGCTCGACCTCCGCGCGCAGCGCCTGGAGGTCGTCGGCCGCTGCGTAGCCACTGAGAGATTTCTCGACCTGGGCCGCGCGTGCTTCCAGAATCTGGCGGGTGTCTTTGAGGTCAGCGTCCGTCGCGACGGCCGGGCGCTGCTGGATGGCCTCGATCGTCTCGGCCAAGCCAGTTGCCTGCGCTTCCAGGCGTTGCAGGCGGGAATCCAGCCGCTCCTGGTCGGCCTGGTCGCTGAGGGCCTGGTAGCCCAGGGCCGCCAAGACGCTGAGGAAGATCAACCAGAGCCACATCAGGCTCTGCACCACCACGGCGGCGGTCGATCGCTGGGCAGGTTGCGGGGCGTTCATGGCTGGCCTCCCGAAACCATGGGTGCCAGCGGGAACGTCTGCACCGCCTCGGTGGCGGGTGGCTCGGATGGGGACTCGGCGACCGCGCGATCGCCGGGCCGCTCGAAGCAGATTTGCCGTGCGCGGTCATCCGCGTGCAGTTCCCAGGCCGGGCCAGCCAGCGTGAGCAGCGCATCGCGCAAGGTCATGGGGCCGAGGTGCAGGTGTACCGCCGGCAACGGCAGCGCGTACAGCTCGATCACGGCATGCGCGGTCTGGCACAGGCCATAGCCGCTGCGTTTGAGCACGTGCCGAAGCCCATCCCCGACCGTGGCGCGGGCATCCTCGGGCATGGACACGTCGATGGTCTGCAACAACAGGTCGCGCTGCGCCGCCATGGGTGCCAGTTCGACCAGTGTGTAGCGGGCGTAGCGCACGACCGGGATGTACTCGGAAGCCTCGGGTTCAGGCGCGGCCAAGACTTCCGCGATGGTGTCGGGCGCGACCGGCGCAGTCGTCGTCGCGCAGCCACCGGCCAGCACCGACCACAGCAGGCCGAGAAATCCCGCCAGAAGGCGGCGTTCGGGATAGTGAAACCACGGTGGAGAGGGGCACATAGCTCGGCGTCCTGAAACATCCAGCCCTCACCATCGCCGCTCAGGCCGCGAGCGGCAGCAAACAATGCGAACCAGGCAGCGTCCGATTTACCGGGAGCGGCAAAAAAAACGGCCCCGAAGGGCCGTAAGTGGAACGTGTCATGCGGCGACAAGCTGCCGGGCCAGTGCGACCTCGACGGAATCACCGTCCTGGTTCAGGACATCGAGCCCGGATTCGGGCACGTCGCCCGAGGTGGACTGCGAGACCATGATCTTCTTGGCCATCAGCTCCAGGCAGGTCATCTGCGAGGAACCGGCGTAGCCGAGGTAGATCACACGCACGGGCTGCTTCTGCCCGATGCGCCAGGAGCGGCGTGCCGCCTGCTGGAGCGAGTACACGTTGTAGCCCGACTGCATGAACACGATCGTCGGGAACTCCAACAGGTCCAGCCCCGTCTTGACCAACTCGGGGTTGGTGATGAGCACGTCGATGCCACGGTCCAGTTGCTCGGCGATCCAGTCTTCGCGGCGGCTGGCATCCACGCTCGCGCGCAGCACCGCCACCTTGAAGCCTTCCTGCTCCAGCAACACCTTCAGGCGCGACGTGGTGTCGCGCGTGCCGGTATAGACCGTGTAGGCCAGGACCTTGCGGCCCTGCGCCTTCTCCTCTTTGCAGATGTCGATCAGCTCACGCTCCTTGGGGCTGATCTCGAACTCGTTGAACTGAGCCGGGACAAACGCCAAGGTGTTGCGCGTGCGCGGATGCACCACGGTCTCCGACCGGAAGCAGCAATCCGGCCAGGCCAGCAGCACGTTGAGGACCACACCCAGCAAGGTCGTATCGCGTCGCGCCAGAGCCTGTTTCAGCTCCGCGGTCAGCCGACCCGCCAGATCGCGGTAGGCCGCGGCTTGCGCCGTGTCCATCGCGACTTCACGGAACTCCTCGTCATACGGCGGCAGGACGTTGCCACCGATGTCCTTGAGCTTGAGAAAGATCGTGAACGGCAGGATGCAGCGCAGCACGCCCTTGGGGCCAAACCCCGGGGCCTTGACCGTGCGCACCGATACCTTGGTGCCCTTGGCCGTCTTGTGCGCCGTGCCGGTGCTCTCGGAGTAGATGTCCTTCAACACCCCGTGATCGCGCATGAACGCCATCGCAGCCGAGGTCATGCTGCCGCTCGTGGTCGGGCGGTAGCCGTCTTCGATCATCCGCCCCGGAAGGGCTCGGAACAGCAGGTGGAACAGGTCGTCCCCGTAGCCGCCCATCAACGTGCCGGTCAGCAGCAAGGTCTTGCGAGCCTTCGCCGCCAGCACGCCCATGGCCTGGCCCTGGGCACTGCCCCCGTTCTTGTACTCATGTGCCTCATCGGCGATGAGCAGGTCGAACGTGCCTTGCGGCAGGTAGCGTTTGATGAACTCGGACGGCTGATAGCCGCCCTCGCCAAAGCCGAACTCCATGTTGGCCATCGCACGTTCCATGCGCGTGGCCTGACGGTCGGAAAACACCAGCTCGCCGTTGCCATCCATGAGGTTGATGAACTCATGGATGTTGTCGCCGAGCATCGACGCCAGGAACCCGTCACCGAACTTTTGCATCAGCTTCTGCGCGGTGACCTCTCCGATGGTCGGTATGCGCTTTAAGGCTTTGAGCACGGCCGAGGACTGGTCGCTGCCGGACAGACTGCGCGGGCGGATCAGTGTCCACAGGGGCGCGGCGCAGTGGCCGCACTTCCTGCGGCACTCCTCGGCTTGGAGCGCGATCGGGTTGACCGGCTCGCCGTCGAGGTCGGTGATGACCGTGCCGCAGTCCGGGCAGGCCGCCACGTCGCCGTGGCGGGTGCGCCGCGTGGTGAAGACAGGCTTCCAGTGAAAGCCCATCCGCATCCTGACGCGCCCCAGGACGAAGAACTCCTGGCCCGTGGGCTGCACGCCCAACTGCTCGCGCAGCTTGATGAGCTTGACGAGCGTATCCGGCCCGTTGAGTACCCACACCTTGGCACCGGCCACCGTCTCCTGGATCTCGCGCCGCCACTTGTAAACCAGGTGGGGCGGCGACAGCACCAGAGTGCGGCGATAGCCTTCGGCGTTGAGCACGGCGGCCGTGGCAATGCCGACGGTCGTCTTGCCGCAGCCCATCTCGCCATTGACGATCGCAGCACGTTCGCCACGGTCGATCAGCAGCTCGGCGGCGGCGTGGACGACTTCGGCCTGGGCTGGGAACAGCTTGCGCTTGAGGCTGGCGACCACCAGTTGCCGGTGCGCCTGCGGTTGGCCGGTATAGACCGGCGGATTAGCGCTGTTGAGGGCGTCGAGTAGTTCGTCGCCGAACTCGCCGACAAAATCCTGAAGGCTCAGGGTCAGAGGGGAAGATTCCGCGTCGAGCAGTTCGCCCTGTACGGGCGCGGATTCAGCGGCAGTGGTTTCGAGATCGAGGGACATGGTGATGCTCCAAAGAAAAATGGGGCATGCACCACCCCCAGCGGGGCAATGGCATGCCCCGTGGTGGGAAGAGAATCGACGCGTGGCTGAGGGTGGTTGAAGGTGCTGGCCTGGGCGGCCCGCAGGTGAACCGTGCTCAGTCTTCGGACGGAAGCACGATGACGGTTGCGCAGCGCTGCGAATCGGTGACGATGCGAATGGCGAGCCCCGGATGGATCACGTAGTGCGATTCCAGCGACGCGCCCGATTGAAGCGCGCTGCTGTTCGTCTGCCATTGCTGGATGTTGACGTCGCCCCAGTCGCCACGGGTGTGGCGCCTGAAGTACGGGATCGGGTCCAGGCGACCCGCGCGGACCAGGCGGTCTACACCTCTGCTGAAGATGAGCGCCCCGATGGGGAACGCCAGCCGCTGGCAGTAGGTTTCGATGCGATGCGATGCCATGGGCTCCTCCTTGATGAGTCATTGAGCCACGACACCCCTGCCGGAGTGAAGTGGCTCCGTCAGGTGGATGAGGATGACGATGTGGGGCCTCAGATCAGGTCCCGCTCTTCGGGAAGCTGGACCACCGTGGTCTGGTGGTCCTCGCTGGTCTTGACGATCAGCGCCAGGTCCGGCGTGATCCTGAACTGCGAGATCATTAGGTTGTCCTGTTGGATCGCCACGTCGTTGGCTTGGCGTGTGGCCTCATCGATCTCGCCCCAGTCCCCGCGCACATGGCGCTGGACATAGGCCAAGGGGTCGATCAGGCCTCGCCGGGCCAGCCAATGCACCTTCTCGCTCAACTTCAACGTACTCGGTGCGAACAACGGTTGCTTGTGCGGCGCAGGCCGCTTGAACGGATTGGGGATCATGGTGTTTCTCCTTCGAGTTGGTACAGCAGGACGGCAGCGCGTCCGGTGGATCAGCGAATGGTCAACACCTCGCCCCGTGTCGCGGAGCCAGGTGTCATGTCCCACGCGCGGATGACGGGAACGAACTTGTCGGTGAGGATGCGGGTCTCGGCGATGGAGCCGTCTTCGCGTTCGGTGAACTCCCGCTGGAGCGTCTTGTCCTTGTGGGTGTCACCTTTGACGACGAGCACGCGCCCGGTCTTGGAGCGCACAACCCCCGAGATCGCACCCGCGGCCAGAGCCAGGGCGAGATGCCAGCGGGACAAGGCCCGCGCCGGTGGACGCAGCGATTGCTGCGCAGCCCCCAGGTGCGTGTCCTGCGATGGCCACAAGCCTTGCAGCCTGCCAACCTCATCGGCGAACTGCTCGGGCTCCATCGTCACGCGGAAGAAATGCTCTGGCTCGGCCGGGCTGGCGGGGACGATGTACGGCAGGAACGGCCACTCGCTCGGCAGTTCCTCGGCTTCGACTTCGCCTTGCCCTACCTGCAACAGCAGATTGCGCACGGCCTTGACGCCATCGGGCACCTGCTCGCGCTGGCGCACCCGGCGTCCGAAGATCACCACCTGCTTGAACTGCGTCTCCACCGCTCGGTAGATGCGCAGGTCCGTGTAGTGGCGCGTCAGCCAGCCGACCAACTCCGCGTCGAGCACGTAGCCGGGGACGATGAAAACCAGCACGCCGCCGTATTGCAGCAGCGAGAGCGTGCGCTGGTAGAACAGCTTTTCAAGGCGGGCACGGCCCTGGCCCTGATAGCCGATGTTGCCGTTGACGTCCTTGGACAGGTCCCCATACGGCGGGTTGAGCCAGAGCAGCCCGAAGGACTGCTTGGAGACCATCGTGTCCATCAGGTCCGCGTGCAGGCAGTGATCGACCAGGCCGCGGGCATGGCGCGCCCGCTCCGCGTCGAACTCGACGGCGAACGCCTTTGCCTGCTCGCGCCCGAGGGCATGGGCGGCTTCGGCGATCGCCACGCCTTCGCCGGCGCAGGGATCGAGGATGCACATCGGCCCGTCGCTGGGCATCAGTGCGTTGAGCGCTCTTTCGAGCGTGGGTTCGTCGGTCGGGAAATATCCGTTCTTGACGAAATTGCGGGCGAGCCGCGGGAACATGAGGGCCATGGAAGTCTCCTGGTTGGCGGGGATGAAACACGGAAGTACGCCAAGGCGTGCCTCCGAGGGTGGGTCAAGCCGCTACCGCTTCCGGCGTCCAAATCTTGGCCGGATACGGATAGGCGGTGAGCGCGTCGCTGCGGATCAGGGAGCCGAGCGCCAGGGTCAGCGCCGGCACGTCGATGGCGAGCCGATGGCCTTCCAGCGGCCCGAGGGCGAACGGAAGGCGGGCCAGCATCTCGCGGGTTTGCAGCAGTTCCAGCACGGTCTCGCGCCAGTGATCGAGCAGCGGCAACGGGCAGGTGTCCCGCACCAGCATCCACAGGCGGTCAAGCCTGTGGGCGCTGTCGCGTGGCAGCAGTGCCAATGCGCTGGCGTTGGCCTTGTCGGGCTTGACGCAGCGCCGGTCGAACAGCCACACGTTGGACAGCGAGCCGAACAGCGTCCGCCGGTACGCGCGCGTGATGCGCTTTTCCAGGCGATCGACGTTGCCGATGAATACCGGGACGCTGCCGCCCTGGTCGGTGATGACGTGGAACTGGTCCAGTCCCTGCTCGTCGCGCCCGAGGGTCAGGCGAGCGAGGAACTGCTGGACGGCGGTGTCCCGCGCCCAGATGGACAGGAAGATCAGGTTGCCCTGGTCATCGCCGACGCAGGCGTCGGCCATCACGTCCGGGCATTCGTCGATGCGGTACAGCGTGGAAGAAGTGTTTGCGGGCATGGTGGTGTCCTCGGATGAACGGGAACAGCACCGCCCGCTGGGGCAAGTACTGCCCCAGGGGGTGGAAGAAAACCGCTCAGTCCGGCTCGAACTGCCGGGTGTGCGGGTTGAAGTGAAGCGGCTCGTCCGCCGAAGTGATCGGCGTGAAGCCTTCCAGGTAGATGTTGTTGAGGTACTGGTCGCGGTAGGTCAGTGCCTGCCGTGCCTGGTCCTCGGTGAGGCCGTTGTCGATGAAGTACGCCAGCATTTCCTCGTCGGAGGACACTTCGTCGTTGGACAAACTCCCTTCAACGAGTGCCAGCAACGAGGGCGGAAGCGTTGCCAGGATCGGGTCCATGTCGGTTCCTCCTGGCTCAGGCCATCGACGCCGCGGCGGATGCCGCGGATGCCGTGGGTGTGCGCCGCCGGGCGTGGTAGGCGCGAACGCCTGCACGCCAGTCGGCGGACTGCTCCGGTGCGAGGTCCAGATAGGACAGCGGGCACGTGTAGTAGTACGGGTGCATGGACTCGTCCAAGGACTTGTAGCCCCACTGGCCGCCGCTTCGTTCAAGCAGATCGCAGCGGATGTAGCGCAGGGACTGGCCCGGTGCGAGATCACGATGCACGCCTTCGACCTTGGCGGTCACTTCGGCGACGGACCACAGCACGTTGCCGCGCAGGGTGTGAGCGATGACCTTGACGCTGGCGCGCTCGGTCTCTTGCGGTGCGATCAGTTCCGCGATCAGTTCGGACCGCGATTGGTTTGAGAAATACCAGCCCATGAGAGGCCTCCTCGAAAAGTTGAGCTGAAGGCCTCCCCGTGGGGAAGAACCCCCAGCGGGTGATGGAATGCCGCATCTGCGGCGAAGGAACCTATGCGTCGCCCTCAATCCCAGTCGTCATCGTCTCGATCACAACCGGCCGGGCAGTAGCCGAACTCGATCCCGTGCGAGCAATAGCCATGCTCCGCATTCCAGTCCTGGGTTTCCTGCCGTTCGGCAGGTGTTGCGTAGTCCCATTCCTGGGCCGCGATTTCGAGAGCCTGAGCACGTTGCTCATCCGGCAAACGATTGGCCTGTGCGTCGATCGCCGAACTGAAGAGCGTCACGTAGTGGTCGTAGGACAAGCCGCAACCGCGCTGGGCGTGTGCGGCGGCCGCTTTGCAAAGGTCCCGCCACGCGGGTTCATCCAGCGTTGAACGCGGGGTATCGCAAGCGATGGTGGACATGATGGAGACCTCCAGAAAATGGCCAGGGCCTCCCCCGCATGGGAAAGGAACCCCGGCGGGTGGATGAAGAACACCGCGCATGCGGCGTCTGCGATCACGCAGGTTTTGGTTCGGCCTGGCGGCTCCACTCCTGCGTCTTGAAGTCCAGCGCGTAGCCCAGCTCGCCCAGGCGGGCGATCTGCGCGCGCAGGGTGCGGCGGTCGATGGTCGAATCCAGTTTCACGGACTCGCCCAGCGGCCACAGCAGGCCGAAGAGCGCGGCGTCACCGTCTTCGGTGCTGCCGGGGGCAGCGGCCGTAGCAGGCGGTGGCGCATCCACGCCGAAGGGCGTGGTATCGACCAGCGGGTCCGCGGACGCCTGCACGGGTGCGGGCTTGGCGGGCCTGGACGCTTTGGTGGGCTTGGCCGGCGTTGCCGCAGGCTGCGCCCCTTGCTCTTCATCGAGCGGATCGACGTCCTGGGTGGCGAAGCTGCGGGCTTCGTCGCGGCTGAGTTTGTCGATGCCGTTGAGCGTCATGCCGTCGAGGCTGGCACGGATCTCGAACCGCATGCCGCCGCCGACCGGATAGGACTTCGGGAAGATGTACCTGATGATGAATTCCCCGTCGTACTTGCCTTCGGGGTACTGCTCCAGCTCCGGGTCTTTGACCTCGAAAGTACCGAGGTGCGTCGCGAGGCGGCCAACCGTGAACGGGCCGTTCTTGCCGCGGATGGTACGCAGCGTGAGCTGGCCGGGGACGACGATGGGCGCAACAGATTTCTCGGAAGCCGATGGGGTTGCCATGATGGTTCTCCTGATGATGAATGACGGGCCGCCGACGGCACCCGGTGGATGAGAGGAAATGGCCTCGCCCGAGGTGGGCGAGGTCCGCGTGGCATCACGCCTTGAGCTGGCGCATGCCTTCGGCCAGCAGCCACAACGCCCGGTTCAGGCGCAGGTTCTGGTCGATGCCTTGCACCGGACGGGTGCGCTGATTGCGGCCGTTGGCCGTGCGTCCGTTCAGGCCCCCTTTGACTAGGTTCTCCTGGACGCGGTTGAAGACGGCCCACAGGTCGTTCTTGCGGTCGTCCCATCGCCGAGGGGCCAGCAGTTGGCTCTCGGTGACAGGCGTGGACTTGGCCGGATCGTCGTACTTGAGTGCGAGCGCAGAGTTCGCAAAGACCTCCGCTTCGCCCTCATCGAGGGTGATGGTGCGCATCGCATCGCGCGCGTTATGCACGCGCTCGAAACCTTCGAGGACTCCGTAGGCACCTTCGATCACCTGGCTGGCCACGTCGCCCTTGTGGGGAACGCGGATGTCTGCGGTGGTGTCACCGCAAACCAGGCCGTTGTGGCAGACGAACCGGAACATGCCGGCGAGCATCTGATAGCTGCTCGTGCCGTCATGGCTGTTGAGCAGGATGATCTCGTTCGCCTCGTCGCCGTTGATCTGGCTTGCATGGCGAAGTCGGATGAGGTGCTTCGTGTACTCGCGCCGGTCTTCGTTGCGCACGCGCGTCTGACACACCATGAAGGGCTCGAAGCCCTCCTGGCGCAGCTTGGTCAGCACGGTCGAGGTCGGTATGTAGGCATACCGATCGGACCGGCTCCCATGTGGAGCGTCGGCGAAGATCGACGGAACGACGGCACGAATGCGGTCGTCCGAGAGTGGGCGATCAGAGCGCAGGATCGGGGATTGCGGAGCAAAGCGGGATACCAGAGACATGGCTGATCTCCTTTGAGAAATTCGACAACCGCGTGGCCGTGAGACCACGCGGAACTCGGGGGATGAAATGCGCAAGCACGCGTCCTGGGGACGCGGCGTACGTGGGGAGGAAAAGCGACAAGGCCCCGTGAGAGGCCGTGCCGGATCAGAACGAAGCAGCCAATGCCGGCTCCTGCTCCTGGACTTGCGCCTCGGGCTCGCGCTCGGCGGGCTCGGTGGCCGTGTCGATGGCATCGTCGGCTTCGGACGCGGATGCGTCTTCGGCCGGCGGCGCCTCGGCTTGCGCCTGGCTCGTCGGATAGACCTGGGTGCCGTCGATCTTGATGAGACCGATGTGGACCAGCGTCGATTCCAGGCTGGCGGCCGGTTCCCCGGCGTGCTCACCCTTGGTGCGGATGTACGGATCGATCTTCATGTCGTTCAGACGGAAGGCGATCAGCACCTTGCGGTCACCCTCGACGGCCTGAACGCACCGGCGAACCAGGTGCTCGGCTTCCGGGGTGGCGACGATGGTGTCGAAGTACCGATACTCCGGTTCATCGACAGGCCCGGCCAGTGCCGCGACGGTGCAAGAGAGGAACGAGTCGCCAGCTTTTGGGGTGACGTCCTTCACACGATTGAGATAGCCGATGCCGCGGGTGATCAACTCGTGCTGCTCGATCGAAGCCAGTTCGGCCCGGTCGATCAGTTCGGCCTTGAGCAGTCGCGCCTTGAGGGACGCGGCGGCCTGACCCTTCTGCTCACCCTTGTCGCGGATGTACACATCGCCCCACAGGTCACCGAGGCGAAAGCGCACCAGCGGGCGCTGCTTGGGATCGTCAACGCCGATGTAGCGCTGAACGAGCTTCTTGGCCTCGGCACCCGAGACCTTGACGTCGAAGTAGCGGTAGCTGGGGTCCCGGGCGGGGCCGACCAGCGCGGCGATGGTGCATGCCAGGAAAGGCTGCGCACGGCGGCCGCCCCGGACGGGCACTTCACGGACACGCTGGATGTAGCCGATGCCCGAGGTGTGGAGGTCGAAATACGATTTCTCGTTGGACGTGGTGTTCATGGTGAATCTCCATTGGGATGAAGCGGAGACACACCGGCCCACGCATGCGGGGAAGGTGCGTGACCCCGCGGTGGGTTGATAAGGCGAAAGCATCCGCCACCAGAGGCTGGTGGCCGCTCGCGGAAGGATGCGGTGCGAGCTGGCTCGGTCACGCAGTGGGAACTGCGCCGCAACCTCGAAGACCGATGGTTGCCTGGCATGTCGCTGACGACGTCAGCAGGCATGGGGCCAGCATGGCGGGGCCTCGCGCGCGCGGCAGCAATCAATCGGCACCCGGGCGCTTCCCTTTGTCCGCGCCACCCGGCGCCTGTCACAGGCACTTGGCGCCGCGCAGGTGCTCGGGGGTATCGGCGCGCGGACGGCCGGGACGGCTCCAGGCGCCGCCACCGCGCGCGCCGATCAGCCGCCAGCCGGCGGCGCGCAGGCTGGCGCCACCTTCGTCGGGCATGGTGTAGGTGAGCAGGCGTATGTAGCCCAGCGCCCTTGCCGCCTGCCAGGCCGCGCCGTAGAGCTTGCTGCAGGCGCTGGGTGTGCCGTCGGTGCACAGCCGCGTGACTTCCAGCGTCCAGGTGCCGCGCGACCGGGCGGCCGACAATGGCCACGCCGTGGATCAGGTCGCTGTCGCTCAGCGTGACGGCCAGGGCGAACTTCGCGCCCTGGACCGGGCGGTGGTGGCGATGGTGCGACAGAACGAATGCATTGGCCGTGCGCAGCGACACCGGTAGGAGGTGCAGCCTCGGCGAGGTCGATGGCGTGTTCATGCGGTTGTCTCCGGTGGCATGCCGGCGTTGTGGCCGGCGGGGCGTGCCTCGGCGGCTGGAGACAAACGCGCACGCGCGGCGATGGCGGCGGTGCGAACAAAAGAAGGCCCCCGATGCGGGGGCTGCGAGGCGGTTGCCGCGTCAGGCGGGAGGCACCACTGCTAAGGACAGGTGCGTGGCGGTGGCGGAAAGCACGAGATCGTCCGCCGAGTGCTGGAGGCGCGTGAACAGGCCGTCCTTCGGGTCGAAATACTCCGCGAAGTCATCGCCGCCCAGCTCGCGGCCGGCGAGGTGCCACCAGTCATCGAACGGGTCGGTGTCCGGGTTGCATCCGACGGCGTAGGCGAGCAGTGCCTGGCGCCCATCCGGGCGACGCTCCCCACGCTCGGCGAGGAAGTACACGCCCTGATCCTTGACCAGGACAATGCGGCACTGATTGGGGACGTCTCAGAAAACGGAAAAAATCGTACGCTAAGCCGGTTGCAGCGGTCGTAGCGGCCTGAACTTGCCCGCGCCGATCTTGGCGCTGCTGCGCCAGAGGTAATCGCCGGTCAGGTTGATGTGCTCCCAGCCCAGCGGCGACAGGTACTGCAACAGGGCGTCATCGACAGTCTGGCCGTGACCGCGTAAGGCGTTTGAGGCCCGTTCCAGATAGACCGTGTTCCACAACACTATGGCCGCCGTCACCAGGTTGAGGCCGCTGGCCCGGTAGCGCTGCTGCTCGAAACTGCGGTCGCGGATTTCGCCCAGCCGGTTGAAGAACACGGCGCGGGCTAGCGCGTTGCGGGCTTCGCCCTTGTTCAGTCCGGCATGCACGCGGCGGCGCAGCTCGACGCTTTGCAGCCAGTCCAGGATGAACAGCGTTCGCTCGATGCGGCCCAGCTCGCGCAGCGCCACGGCCAGGCCGTTCTGGCGCGGGTAGCTGCCGAGTTTCCTGAGCATCAGCGAGGCCGTCACCGTGCCCTGCTTGATCGAGGTGGCCAGCCGCACCTTGGCGTTGATCGCCTTGCCGGACGCCTGGAACTGCTGCTGATGCTTGTGCTTGGCAGCGTTGAACAGCTTGCCCAGGATGCGGTCGTGCAGGTCGATGATTTCGTCGGTGACGGTGGCCATGCCCTCGATGGCGAGCGCACCAGGGTCGCGTAGCGGCGCTGTGCCTCGAACTTGGCCAGATCGGCGGGCGTCATCTGGCCGCCTTCGCGGGCGATCTTGAGCAGGCGGTTCTGGTGCACCGACCGCTCGATGCCGGAAGGCAGGTCGAGCGCCTGCCAGGCTTTGAGGCGCTCGATGTGTTCGAGTATGTGGCGCGAGTTCGGCTTGACGGGCGACTGGCGCAGCCAGGCCAGCCAGGTCGTCTTGCCGTTGTCGTGGCGCTTGAGCAGATCGTCGAGGCGGTGCCGGTGGGTGGCCGACAGGGGATCGGACAAGGCCGCGTAGATGCGGCGGTTGGCGCGGCTGTAGGCGTTCATCGAACACCTCCCTTTTCCTCATCCGGCGCAACAGGACAGTTGCTTCACGTCCTTGTTGAAGGTCTGCGCCGCGAGCTTCAGTCCCTCGACCATGGTCAGGTAGGGGAACAACTGGTCGGCCAGCTCCTGCACGGTCATCCGGTGGCGGATCGCCAGCGCGGCCGTCTGGATCAGTTCGCCCGCTTCCGGCGCGACCGCCTGTACGCCGATCAGCCGCCCTGAGCCAGCTTCCGCCACCAGCTTGATGAAGCCGCGCGTGTCGAAGTTGGCGAGCGCCCTCGGCACGTTGTCGAGCGTCAGCAGCCGGCTGTCGGTCTCGATGCCGTCGTGGTGCGCTTCCGCCTCGCTGTAGCCCACGGTCGCCACCTGCGGATCGGTGAACACCACCGCCGGCATCGCCGTCAGGTCCAGCGCCGCGTCGCCGCCGGTCATGTTGATCGCGGCGCGCGTGCCGGCCGCCGCCGCCACATAGACGAACTGCGGCTGGTCGGTGCAGTCGCCGGCAGCAAAGATGTGCGGTGCGCTCGTGCGCATGGCGCGGTCGATGACGATGGCTCCCTGCGCATTGACTTCGACGCCTGCCGCTTCAAGGTTCAGGCTGCGCGTGTTCGGCGCGCGACCGGTGGCGACCAGCAGCTTGTCGGCGCGCACTTCCCCCTGCCCGGTGGTGAGCACGAATTCCCCGCCCGCATAGGCAACGTGGCTCGCCTGGGTGTGGTCCAGCACCTCGATGCCCTCGGCGCGGAAGGCGTCTGTTACGGCTTCCCCGATGGCCGGGTCTTCTCGGAAGAACAGCGTGCTGCGCGCCAGGATCGTGACCTGGCTGCCCAGCCGGGCGAAGGCTTGCGCCAACTCGACCGCCACCACGGAGGAACCAATCACGGCCAGCCGCTCGGGGAGCGAGCTGCTTTCCAGCGCCTCGGTGGAGGTCCAGTGGGGTGTGTCCGCAAGGCCCGGGATTGGCGGAAGCGCCGGGCTCGCGCCGGTGGCAATCAGGCAGCGGTCGAAGTTCACCTCGTGCGTGCCGCCGTCAGCGGTCGCCACGGTCAGCGTGCGCGTGTCCCTGAACCGGGCCTCGCCGCGCAGCACGGTGATGGCCGGAGTGCTTGCCAGGATGCCTTCGTACTTGGCATGGCGCAGCTCCTCGACGCGGCCTTGTTGCTGGGCCAGCAGCCGCTCGCGCAGTACAGCGGGCGCTGCGGCCGGCAGGCCAGCATCGAACGGGCTTTCGCGGCGCAGGTGGACGATGTGCGCGGCGCGGATCATGATCTTGGACGGCACGCAGCCGACATTGACGCAGGTGCCGCCGATGGTGCCGCGCTCGATCAGCGTGACGCGGGCGCCTTGCTCCACGGCCTTCAAGGCAGCCGCCATCGCCGCGCCGCCGCTGCCTATCACAGCCACGTGCAGCGCTTGTTCACCGCCAACATGCTTCGTTTCGCCACCGAGCCAGCCCAGCGCCTTGTCTAGCAGGCCGGCAGGCTTGTTCGGCGTGTCGGTAAGCCGTGCGCGATAGCCGAGCGTGGCCACTGCGGCAACCAGCGGGGCCACGCTCACGCCTGCATCCGCCTCGATTTCGGCCTGCCGCTGCGGATAGGACACCGAGGCCGCGCGCACGCCGGGCACGTTCGTCAAAGCCTGCTGGACGTGCTCGGCGCACGACGTGCAGGTCATGCCTTCGATGTGGAGGGTGATCGCCTCGGCCATGATTACGCCCTCACTGCTTGACGCTGGACGGGTAACCCGCGTTTGCGGTGGCCTTGGTCAAGGCGTCGGCATTGGTCTTGGCCTCGTCGAAGGTGACGACGGCCTCCCGCTTCTCGAAGCTGACTTCGGCCTTCTCGACGCCGGCGACCTTGGACAGAGCCGTCTTGACCGTGATCGGGCACGCGGCGCAGGTCATGCCGGGCACCGACAGGGTGACGGTCTTGGTGGCAGCCCAGGCGGGCGCGCTTAGAGCGGCGGCCAGGGCGATGAGGGTGGTGAGGGTGGTGAGTTTCTTCATGGTGATCTCCTTTCAGTAGAACAGCGGCAGGACGTAGGGAAACGCGAGGGCAACCAGAACCAGGGCGGCCACGATCCAGAAGATCACCTTGTAGGCAGTCCGCACTTGGGGCACGGCGCAAACGTCGCCGGGCTTGCAGGCATGGGCTGGTCGGAAGATGCTGCGCCAGGCGAAGAACAGCGCGATGAGCGCTGCGCCGATGAAGATCGGCCGATACGGCTCCAGCACGGTCAGGTTGCCGATCCACGCGCCAGAGAAGCCGAGCGCGACCAGGACAAGGGGGCCGAGGCAGCAGGCCGAGGCGAGGACGGCCGCGACGCCGCCGGTCGCCAGTGCGCCGCAGCCGTTCTTGGGTTCCGACATAAGGTTCTCCTTCCGGGACTTCGCTTGATGCTGTAACGTTACTTCCGTAGTCAACTACGGAGTCAAGCGCCATGGAGAACGCTCAAGAGAATCTGACCATCGGGGCCTTCGCCAAGGCAGCCCGGGTCAACGTGGAGACGATCCGCTTCTATCAGCTCAAGGGCTTGCTACCCCAGCCGGAGCGGCCCTACGGTCGCATCCGCCGCTACGGGCAGGCGGACGTGGCGCGGGTGAAGTTCGTGAAGTCAGCCCAGCGCCTGGGATTCAGCCTGGATGAAGTCGGCCAGCTCCTGAAACTGGAGGACGGCACCCATTGCAGCGAGGCGGCCGAACTGGCTGCTCACCGGCTGGCCGATGTGCGCGCACGCATGGCGGACCTCACGCGGATGGAAGAGGCCCTGTCGACGCTAGTGAGAGAGTGCAACGCGCACCATGGCAATGTTTCCTGCCCGTTGATCGCAGCTTTGCATTGCTGCTAAAGGGCCCACTTCGGCTCTTAGCGTACGATTTTTTTCCGTTTTCTGAGACGACCCCTGATTGGCGATGGCTTCGGTCAGCACGGGGCGCAGGTCAGCGCCTTTGAATCGCAGTGACATGGATGAAATCTCCTGTGTGGAAGAATGAGAAAGGCCTCCATCCGATGGGATGAAGGGCCTGTAGTGCACGCGGCCGGAACGGCTGGAACGCCGTGGCGGATGCCTCGGGTCAGCCGCAGGACCGCCCGGTTTCGCTGCGGGGCGTCATGCCGGGACGGCCTGGCGCTTGCGGGCCGCTTTCGCGTCGAGGATGCTCACGTCGATCTGGCGCCAGCGCCCGTCGTCGATGAGCCTCTCCAGCACTTCGCCGAGCATGTCGAAATACACCTCGTCGTGCCGATCGACCAGTTCGACCGATTCACCGTTCTGACGGTGCAGTTCCACCACGTAGGTGTCTCCGCCGCGGTCGTAGAGGATCGTCACCCGGCCCTCGAACTTCGCGGTCGAGACCGTGAAGCTGATCGCCGGCGGGGTCTCGATGATCTTGGAGGGCGTGGGATCGACCCAGGTGAAGTCGCGGGCACCGGCATCCACCAGCATGTGGGTGATGCGCCGGAAGCGATCGGGGGCCGGCATCTCCTCCAACTGCTCGATGAGCTGGCCCAACTCCATGCACTGCGGCGTGGGAATGGGCAGCTTGGCCGGCGCCGAGCCGAGGATGTGCCTCGTGATGGTGTACGGCGTGCCGTCCGAAGTCTCCTCGGTGATGACCTCCGGCGTGTCCGCGCGCAGTCCGTCGAAGCGACGACGGGCATAGGGTTGGACATGCACCTTGGCGCCTTCGGCAGGAACCGTGGTCACCAGGCTGGGATCGAGCACCGCGAACTCGGAAGGCTTGAGCTTGACGACGATGGCATCGTCGGTCGCGGCGACCACCTTGCCGTCGAAGGGTTGGGGGTCGATGGCGAAGCCCAGCGTTGAGGACAGCGGCTGATCATCGAACACGCGGTACTTGAACGACCGCACGTTGCGGGGCACATGGCCTGCGACCAGCGAAGGCATCATGGATTTGATGAGGGAACGATCCATGGGGAAACTCCTTGAGGAAAAACAAGGGATTCCCCGCCCGCAAGGGAGAGGTCCCTTGTGGGTGGCGTGGATGGACGCGGTAGGTCCGTAGGAAGAAACGACCAGCACGGTTTCCCGCGCTTGCAGCCTCGAAGGTCTCGACTGCCTGGGCATGTGCCGGCAACGCCGACGAACATGGGGCAAGCATGGCCCTGGGGCGGTCTGCCTGCCCGCAGGAAACGGCACCGCACCACAACCGTTTTCCTGTGCTGCGGGCAAGAAAAAGCCCCTCGAAAGGGGCTGGAGGAATCAGGCTTGGTACACGAAGTAGTGCTCGCGCTGACGCGGAAAGAACACGTGTTTCCACGTGTCGCCGCTTGTGTTGCCACCGTCGAAGACGACCATTTCGTAGTCGTCCACGTCGGTGTCCACCAGGTCGGCGCTGGCGATATGGCGCATGTGCAGCGTGCCGCTCATGCGCTCGAATACCAGGATCTGGCCGATGGCATCTTCCTGGCTCATGGCGTTGACGCAGGCTCCGAGTTGGTGCTCGAAGTCGGATGCGGGTGTGATGAGGTCGGGGAACATGGGATCGCTCCTGTGAAAGTGCGCCGGCCCGGCTCTCTGGCGGGAGACCGGGCCGGCATGCGGTGAGGACAAGGAAGGCCGGGGATGTGTGTGGCAGCTATTCGCCGGCCAGCGATAGGCCCGGCAACACGGGTGCGTCGGCATCGAGGATGAGGATGCGCACGTCGGCCTGGCCGGCCAGTTCAAGGATCTGTGCCAGCTCGTCCGGCATGCCCTTGCTGCGGTGCTCCTGCCGAAGCTGCTCGGCGGCGATCCCCTCGACGTCCTGCAGGTGCTGGTCCGTCCAGGGCGTGGAGATCAGCTTGACGCCGATCGCCGGGCTGTAGGGAATCCGGAACGCGATGAACAAAAAGGCCTCCGGCGTCGCGAGGTCAGCCAGGTTGGCCAGGTACTGGCCGGTTTCGCGGCTGATGTGCGCGCTGCTGATTTCCCAGCACCGGCTGTAGTAGCCGGTCTCGAAGCTCAACCGCTGCACGACTTCCCGTGCGGCCTCGGCCGAATAGGTGTCGCCAATGTGGACGGGGCGGCCGTCGAAGTCGTCGCCGTGGATCGCGTACACCACGGCACCCACCATGCCTTCGCCGCTGCCCCCTTCAGCCGCGTCGCATTCGGCGATCAGTGCGGCGCCGACAGGTTCGGTGCCAGTCCTGACCACCGCGAAGTCGCTGGTGATGATGCAAGGAGAAGAAACCAGCGCCGCGTCGCAGAGGTGCTGCTGGCTCGGGTGGATGTTTCGCCAAACATGCGGGCTTCCGTCCTCGTAGCTGATGGACAGCGTGCGGACGATTTTCAGATTCCAGTAGCCGCGTAGAAAGGGATTGGGATTCTGGGACATGGGATTTCTCCAACAGAATAATGATGGAGCAAATCCCCGCCACCGGGAATTGACCCCGGTGGGTGGAAAGAAAGGAAACAGCGTCAGGTGACGCTGATCGTTGGCGTTTGGGCCAATCGCTCGGCGACGCGCCGGCGCAAATTCATGCGGAATGGCTCGTCGCTGACGCCCGCCAGCAGATTGATGGTCTCCAGCGCGATCAGGGCCGAAGCCTCTTCGATGTCGGCGGCCACAATGGTCTTGCGCAATTGGTCGCCGAGCTGGAGGGCCTGGGAGGAGGAGCTGATGAAGCGGACCTCGCGGCTCAGGTAGCAGCCGTTGCCGCCGAACTCGAACAGCCGCGGCTTGCTGCAGTACCAGCAGCCCTCGAACTGGATGGCGGTCAGGTGGTGCCCGTCATCGAACCGGGTGGCGATCAGAAACAATGCGTCGAGATCGGCGGTGTCCTCGAACGAATGACGGTCGATCAAGTTCCCCAGCTCTTCGTCCTCATCGGCACGGAAGTGCACGGCGAGCAGTTCGAGCAGCGGCGGGATCGACAGCCCTTCGTCGTCCGGCATCGGAATACCGAGTTGCGTGGCCAGGTCTTCCAGGCCATCGAGCACGTCCGGCCATTGCGGATTGGTGGTCTCGGCGATCTGGGCGATGTAGGCCTGCCCGTTGCCGGGGTGGCTCTCGTCCAGCGCGAAGGCGCCGAACAGCGCCTGGATGACGGGCGTCACACGGTCGAGCACGAGAACGCCGGTGGCTTCGTAGTAGTTGTTGGCCATGAAGGCTCCTTTCGATGAATGAACGGAGCCAGCCCTTGCGGACGATGGCATCCGCAGGGGAAACCGCCTGATGCCGGATGGCGCTGGGCGGGGAGAAAACGCGAGGGACATGGCCTCGAACGAGGCGCATGTCCCTCATGGGGTCCCGTGAACGCAGTGATGAAGGTGTGCCAGGGACCGGCTCACCAACCGCTGTAGTTCAGCAGCAGGTCGGCGATCACCTGGCGACGTTGCAGATCGAGACCATCGAAGTCCGACAGTCCTTGGAAGTGGCAGCGCTTGAGCATGGCACCGCCCTCGCGCGCGTTGTAGAAGCTGAACATGGCGGACAGGAACATGCGTTCCCCGCTGCTCAGGACGCCGAGTGCGTCGTTGGCACGCAGCATGTCGGGACGCAGATCCCACTTGCTCTTTGCCTGGTTCAGGCCTTCGCGCGTGCCGTCGCCAAACCATTGCGGGCCTGCGATCTCGACGCCGCGCTTCCAGACCTCGAAGAAGGCTTGGGGCGCGGCGGCGAAATGCTGCTCTTCCCGCATGATCTGATCGACGACTTCCTGGGGCAAAAGCTGGTTCATGACGTGGTTCCTCCAGTTGGATCAGGGTGTGGCGAGCTGGGACCAGCCGCCTCTTTCGAGGGCACGTTGAGCCGCGGCATAGCTGCGGAAGTACTGGCAGGATTCCCGCGAAACGGGACCTTCTGTATCGCGCGTGCCGATGTAGTGGCCGGCGGCGCTATGCAGGATTTCGAGCGGCAGGAACTTGCCGCAATGGATCAAGGCCAACTGGCCGAAAGAGGCTTGCTGGGACATGGACGGGCTCCTTGGAAAAAGCGGGGCCTCGTCCCTCACGGGATGGCAGCTCCCGCACGCGGTTGAGAAAAAAGCATCGGCGTCACGGGTGACGCGCGTCCGCAGACTCGATGCGATGGCGGACTGGCGGGTAGCGCGGAAAGAATCCGCGGCAGCCTGGAAACTCTGGCTGCTGGCATGGTGCTGACGAATCAGCGACACATGCGGGCAGCTTCATGCGCGAGGCGAGCCGCGTCAGCCGGAAATCGGCATTTGCAACAGCCCCGATTGGCGAACGCGGAAAAAAGAAAGCCCCGCAATAAGTGCGGGGCTGTCAGGAGGATGAGGCGAAACTGGGTCAGCGAGGCCTGTCGCCCAGTACATGCTGCTTCCACAGGGCGAATGCCTCGTCCGGTCCCAGCTCTGCGAGGATGACGATGGGCTGGCCCCGACGGGCACGCAGCGATGCGAAATACGCTGGCCGGTCGGCGATGGCGTTGAGCTTGATGCCCTTTAGGAACAGCAACTGGCGGGGGCGAACTTTGGTGGTAACGCAGGCATGATTGCGCTTGTTTGGGGCAAAAGGGCCAGCGAAGCGGGCGGACACGGCCAGAAAACCGCGACGAACTACTTGTACTTGCCAGGCGAGGCGAACGGGTGACATCAGCATATCGCTATGCGGTAAAGAAGACCGTCCTAAAGCTTGCAGGATCCCGGCATAGCTTCATCATCACCTCTCCGTGACGGCTCATTGGAACGAAAAAGGCCAGCATCGCCGTGATGGACTTTCATAATTGCCAGGTCAACTGGCTTGCGTGCTGTTTATTCACAGCAAGGCATTGCGACGTCGTTGCAGCAATCGCCGCCATCGCAACAGGGCGTTGCAGCAAAAGCGGCGGTGGGCGCTAGCATGAGGGCCAAGCCGCGGCCGCTCATGCTGGGGGCCGTTCTCTTCAGATTGGTGTCCTGCACCGTGTGCATTGCGAATTTCCGGATCGTCCCAATGTCACTGGGACTCCTTTGTGGCGGCCGGGTTCTCCACGCTCATGAACGACTGGGCCACCAGCGCGATCGCCCCGCCCACGATGGCCATGTCAGCGATGTTGAAGGCGGGCCAGTGCCAGCCGTGCAGGTGAAAGTCGATGTAGTCGATAACGTGCCCGCGCGTGGCGCGGTCGAACGCGTTGCCCAATGCGCCGCCCAGAATGAGGCTGTACGAAAGGCCTTCCGTTTTGCGCAGCGGCCGGGAGAGCAGCCATGCGAGCCATGCCGATATTGCGAACGCGATCGCCAGAAAAAACCACCGCTGCCAGCCGCCCGCGCCAGCAAGGAAGCTGAACGCCGCGCCGGGATTGAGAGCGTGAACTAGGTTGAAGAATGACGCCACCTCGTGCGACCAACCCAAGGGAGTTGTCGCGTCAATGTAGCTCTTAGCTGCCTGATCGCCGGCGAATATAACGATCGCGAGTGAGTACCACTGCGTCTTGCGAAGAGATGGTTCATCCATTGTTCATGCCGCCTTGAACTTCAGGAGGCGCAGCCCATTGACGACAACCAAAAGACTTGCCCCCATGTCAGCGAACACAGCCATCCACATGGTGGCATGCCCTGTGAACGTCAACGCAAGGAACACCGCCTTGATGCCAAGGGCCAGAACGATGTTCTGCGTGAGGATCGCCGCAGTGCTACGCGACAGCCGGATGAAGGCGGGGATCTTGCGCAGGTCGTCGTCCATCAGGGCGACGTCGGCTGTTTCGATCGCGGTGTCGGTGCCGGCCGCGCCCATGGCGAAGCCGATGTCGGCACGGGCGAGCGCGGGCGAATCGTTGATGCCGTCGCCCACCATGCCCACCTGGCCCTCGCCGCCGACCAGGCTTTCGATGGTCTTGAGCTTGTCTTCGGGCAGTTGGTCACCACGGGCTTCAGAGATTCCGACCTGGGCAGCGATGGCCGCGGCCGTGTGCTGGTTGTCCCCCGTCAGCATCAGCGTGCGCACACCCAGCGCCTGCAGGTCGGCCACCGCCTCACGGCTGGTTTCCTTCACGGTGTCGGCCACTGCAAAAATGCCGAGCACGGTCGCATCGTCCATCAGCAGGATCGCTGTCTTGCCTTGGCGCTCCAGGGTCTCCAGCCGAGCCTGGAGCGTCGCTTCGCTCAGGCCCAGCTCCTGGGCGAGCCTGTGGTTGCCCATGTGCAACATGCGCCCGGCGACGCGGCCGCGCACGCCGCGGCCAGGCAGCGCCGCGAAGTCGTCGACCTCGTGCAGCGCGATGCCGTCACGGTTCGCCTTGCGGGCGATGGCCTGAGACACAGGATGGTCCGAGCGTGCCGCGAGGCTTGCGGCCCAGGCGGCAACTTCCTGCGCCTCGCCGATCAGCGGCACGAAGTCGGTCTGCTCGGGCTTGCCATGTGTGAGTGTGCCGGTCTTGTCCAGGGCCAACGCCTTGAGCTTGCGCCCGCCCTCCAGGTAGACGCCACCCTTGATCAGGATGCCGCGTCGGGCGGCAGCGGCCAAGCCGCTGACGATGGTGACCGGCGTGGAGATGACCAGAGCGCAGGGGCAGGCGATCACCAGCAGTACCAGGGCCTTGTAGACCCAGTCAAACCATGCGCCGCCGAAGGCGAGCGGCGGCACGACGGCAACCAGCACGGACACCGCGAACACCGCCGGCGTGTAGACGCGGGCGAACTGGTCGACGAAGCGCTGCGTGGGCGCACGGCTGCCCTGCGCGGACTCCACGGCATGGATGATGCGCGCGAGCGTCGAGTCGCTGGCGCCTGCGGTCACCTTGTATTCGAAAGAGCCGGTCTCATTGATGGTTCCGGCGAAGACCTGGTCACCTTCGGCCTTCTCGACGGGCAGGCTCTCGCCGGTGATGGGCGCCTGGTTGATGGCCGATCGACCCGAGGTGATCAGGCCGTCCAGTGCGATGCGCTCGCCAGGACGCACGCGGACCACCGCGCCCTTTGCGACCTCCTTGGCCGGCAGCTCTGTCCATGAGCCATCGGCCTGCCGCACGGTCGCGGTCTCGGGCGCCAAGTCCATCAGCCCCCGAATGGCGTTGCGGGCGCGGTCCAGCGACTTCGCCTCGATCACTTCCGCCAACGCGAACAGGAACATGACCATGGCGGCCTCCGGCCAGTGGCCGATCGCCATGCCGCCGGTGACCGCGATGGCCATCAGGGCGTTCATGTTCAGGTTGAGGTTCTTCAGCGCGATCCAGCCCTTCTTGTAGGTGCTGAGGCCGCCGGTGAAGATCGAAACCAGTGCCAGCACGATCACGGCCCAATGATTGCCGTCGTTGACCCAGTACACGCCTTCGGCGGCCACCGCCGCAACGCCCGAAACCGCCATCGGCCACCAATTGGTCTTGTGCGCGGCCACCGGGGCATCGCGCGGCTCATCAGTCCTCTGGACCTCGGCTTCCATGCCCAGCGATTCGATGGCTTCGACTGCCGGCTTGATCGCGTCGGGTGTGTGCCGAACCGTGAGCGTGCGCTGCATCAGGTTGAAATCCATTCCCTGCACGCCCGGCATGCCTTGCAGCTTGCCGCGGATCAGACTTTCCTCGGTCGGACAGTCCATCTTCGCGATGCGAAGTACCGTGGTGGCTGTCTGCATGTCCTGCCGCGCAGCCTGCATTCCAATGGAAGCAAGCGCCTTCTCGATCGGCGCTGAGGTCGCCAGCGTGTGCTGGACTCCCAGCACACGCTGCATCAGATTGAAGTCGAGCGCGGTCACACCCGGCAGCTTGCCCAGCCGGTCGCGGATCAGCGCTTCTTCCGTCGGGCAATCCATGTTCTCGATCCGGTACGTCACCCGCTCGCCGATCGGCGGCGCGGAAACGGCAGCGGTTGGTTGCTGCTGCAGGGCCGAGGATGGGATCACAGCCGCGGCTTCGATCGGCCCCGTGTGGCCGAAGGTCTGCTCCTTGGCGCGCATGCCGATCGAGGCCAGGACCTGCTCCATCTGCGCGCGTGCCTGAGCGAGGTGTTTCACCGACAGGGTGCGCTCAGCGAGGTCGAAGTCGAGGTCCTGAATTCCCTCGACTGCCCCGAGGTGCGAGCGGATGAGTTTCTCCTCGCTCGGGCAGTCCATGTTCTCGATGCGGTAGGTGGTCGACACGGCGGCGTCTCGGACAGCCTGAGCCTTCATGCCCACCGAATTCAGCGCTTGCTCCAAGGCATCGGCCGAGACTTCGCGGTGCGAAATGGTCAACAAACGCTGCGGAAGATCGAACAGGAGCCGCTCGACACCGGGCATGCCCTCCAGCGTTCGCCGCACCAGTGCTTCCTCATTGCGGCAATCCATGTTGCTCACGTGGAAAACGGTGGTTTCAGTGCTGGCCTGCTCACTGGCGCACGCCGTCTGTTGGCCATTGCCGCCGGAGCAGGCGCATGGGCTGGAAGGTTCTTTGTTCATAGATCGCTCTTCATTGACAAGGTTTTCCCCGGATGCCATCATTAGAAAACCTCTAGTAGATATAGAGTCAAGTTTTTTATAGGAAGCAACCATGATGCGGATCGGTGAACTGGGCAAGAAGGCAGATTGCTTGGTGCAGACCGTGCGCTTTTACGAGTCAGAAGGCTTGCTGCCCGAGCCTGCACGTAGCGAGGGCAACTTCAGGCTCTATGACGAAGTCCATTTGCAGCGCTTGCTGTTCATCCGCCGCTGCCGGGCGAAGGACATGACGCTGGATGAGATCCGTCAACTGCTGAACTTACGGGATCGGCCAGAGTTGGGCTGCGGCGAGGTGAACGCGCTGGTCGACGCTCATATCGCGCAAGTGCGGACCAAGATGAAGGAATTGCGCGCCTTGGAGCGCGAGTTAATGGATCTGCGACGCTCCTGCGATAGCGCCCGAACCTCGCGCGAGTGCGGCATTCTCAACAGCTTGGCCGAGCCCGCCTGAAGCTCGAGCGTGTCATCGGTGCTGGAAGTGATCGGGTCCAGTTCTGAGAGCCACGTGCCGCGCTCCATCATGCGAAAGCGCGCGATTCTGACGTTTTGAGACGGCGTGCGACCGAGGGCGTGGCCCACAGGAGCCAGCGCGAGCCGGACGACCTGCGCGCCGCAATCTCCGCCACCTTACGGGTTCTCCAGGCCAGACCGAGCATCGCGGCGTGGCTGCGCAGGTGCAGGTGCAGGCCAAGGTAGCAGTGCGCCACGACGCGGCCCGACTCATGGGCACGCCACGCAACTCGCGATCGCTTCGCAAGAAGCCGCAAGGCCCGACTCGCGCAAGAATGCGACGTGGGCAAGATCGTATAGCCAGCAGCGCAAGCGTTTGCCGCTGCTGGCCGGCTCCGGAAGGGATAGACAAGCTGCGGGCCGTAGTCCATTGGAAAGTCCATCTTTCTTGAGTGTCACTCTTTGGCGCCCAGCGTGTGCTTTTGCGACCGGAAAGCGCTGAACAAGTGGCCCCCGGGCATCCAGAAATCGCCGTAGTTGACTTGGGCGTCTTCGTGCTCACGCTTGTGATGCCAGCGATGGGCTTCAGCCACCCCGATCAACAATCCCAACGGCCCGACCCGGTATCCCAGATTGGAGTGCTGGAAGGCCAGATGCACGACCAAGAAGCCGAGCCATGCGCCGACGGCCAACCACAGCTTGGAACGCCGCTACTGGCTCAACGGGGAGTGGAAAGGCCGCCCGCCCTCTAGCAGCCTGTTGAAATTCGCCGCGATGATTACGTCCACTGCTTCTGGCAGCAGCGGTCGCGCTCGTTTACTTCCCGTTTAGGGCACCAATCGATGGAAATAGTCCGATTTGGCGTGCTCCAGGCGCACCTTCCCCGTCAACGCGCTCATGCCATTGAGCCTGTAGCCAGCAGCTTCGGCAGGCGTACCAGGTTGCTTGCCGCCATGGCCAGCTGGAACAGCGCGTCGACACGCTCAAGTCCGCGTTGCTTCACCTGGCGCAGGCCTGCCGCCGCCTTGAGCCAGCCGAAGTGGGTTTCGATCCAGGCGCGAATCTTCAGGCTCAGACCATAGCCGGCGTGGCGCGTGGTACGGCCATCGATGGCGCTGCGCCGACCATTGGTGTTCTGCGCAACATGGGGTGTCACGCCGAGGGCACGACAGGCGGCCACGAAGTCTGCCGTGTCGTAAGCCTTGTCCGCGGCCAAGGTGCGTCGACGGCGACCACCCAGCTTGCTCAGCATCGCCAGCGCGGCTTCGCGTTCGCCATGGCCACCGGCCAGAGTCACATGAGCACTGCGCACCAGGCCACTGCGGTGTTCCATCAGCACATGCCCCATGTAACTCAGCTGCGCGCCGGTGTTGTGGCTCTTGCGGTACAGCCGGGCATCCGGATCGCTGGTCGAGGCGTGGGTGTCGTTGCTGCGCTTGTGCCCCTTGAAGTCCGGCGGGGCATTGCGCGGGCCGGGGCCCGGGTCGTCTGGCGTATCATCCTTGGGACGGAAACTCTTCTGAGAGGCCCAGGCTTGCAGCAATGTGCCGTCGACCGAGAAGTGCTCATCCGAGATCAGCCCCTGTTTCTCTGCCAGGCGCACCACCTCGCTCAGAAATTCGGTGGCCACGGCCTGGGCATTGAGACGGTCACGGTTCTTCGAGAAGACCGAGTGATCCCACACCGGATCATCGATGGCCAAGCCGACGAACCAGCGGAACAGCAGGTTGTAGCCCAGTTGCTCCATGAGCATCCGCTCGCTGCGCAGCGAATAGAACAGCTGCAGCAACTGCGCCCGCATCAACTTCTCGGGGGCAATCGAGGCGCGGCCGGTGTCGGCATACAAGGTGTCGAACAGGGCGCTCATCCGCTGCAGAGCGGTGTCTGCCAGCTTACGGATGGCGCGCAGGGGGTGAGTCGCTGGCACGAAGTCATCGAGCTTGGCGACAGTGAACAAGGATTCCTGAGTGATATCGGCGCCACGCATGGAAATCGGGGTTCCCGGCAGATTGGAGCCGATATCGTAAACCTTACACGGCAAAGTCAGACAGGCCGTAGGCGAATTTCAACAAGCTGCTAGCAAGGCGGCACAAGCGAGCGCGACGATCACTGTGAGTAGCTCCGTCGGAAAAGACGGCCGGCCGGTCGCGAGCTCGCCGAAGAGCACAACCGCAGTGGCGCCACGGATCAGTGGATAGCAGCCATACCGGATGACAGTCGCAATGAAGGGGGCGCATTGGTGCTCATCTGTTCTGTCCTAAAGCTCTGACTGGATTGGAAAACCTTCTAGCTACGGTAGAGTCAAGGGCGTCCGGGAAGACCCTGTGGCAAGTTCGTTGCATCTGCGCCTTGACTCTCCAGCCGCTACAGGCTTCAGCATCCATCGATTTGGAAGGAACAATGCATGGCTGAAAACCACAGAAATCACGAAAACGACGAGTTGGGCCGCCTAGATGCGAGCGATGCGAAGGACCGAAAGATTCTTCTGACTGTGTTGCTGATCAACCTGACGCAGTCCGCCGCCGGCATTGCCCTTGGCATCTGGGCTGGCTCTACGGCGCTGATGGGCGCCGGGTTGGACAACCTCGCCGATGCGTCGGTCTATGCGGTTAGCCTGTATGCCGTCGGTCGTGCGGCAACGGTCAAGGTGGGCGCGGCCCGCTTGTCGGGTTTCTTGCTAATCGGCCTGGCCGCGCTGCTGCTGTTGGAAGTCCTACGCCGCTTCGCTGGAGGGGAAGAGCCTGTCGGCCCAGCCATGATGGCCATGGCCGCGCTGAACGCGGCTTTGAACCTAGTGTGCCTCAGACTACTGCGCCGCCATCGCGGGGAAGATGTGAACTTCAAGGCGTCAGCGATCTTTACCAGCAACGACTCCATCGTCAATGGTGCGATTGTGCTGTCCGGGGTGCTGGTGATGGGGTTCGGGTCGAACATCCCGGATCTGGTGCTGGGCGTCATCGTGGCCGCAATCGCAGCGAATGGGGGGCGGGAAATCCTGCGCGAAGCATCGGAAACAGCTCGCCGTAAGGCGGGCACATAAGGCATGTTTTCGCCCAGTTCATCCCGAGGTTTACCTCTGCAAAAGAGGTAGTCCAGCCTTTGGGCTACGGCCTCGGCTGCAGCCGAGCGTACCATTGGCGATGGCCGCGCGATAGGCGGGCATGCCGTTCTCGACCTCCGTCTGCCGTACAGCAGCGGTGCGCAAGGTTGAGGGTGCATGTCGTCTCTCCTGTTCGTGTGGCCCAGGCCAATGGCCGGGCCGGGACGTTGATGGGCAGGAGAATGGCGCCGAAGGCCCAACGGCCTTCGGCTCGGGAGAAAAGAGGAACCACCCGTGGGCTGATTGGCAGGCCCGGTCGTCGCTAGAACCGTCTGCTCATCAAGCAATCACACCCGGCCCATGTCGTGGCTGGGGCCGGCATCGTCTGGCGCACATCCGCGCACAAAGGGAGCCCGTTTTTGCACCGGCGGGCACCGGCACCGATTACCGCTGACCACGAAGGGTCTCCCGGTGGCTCGTGCAGCCTGGCAAGCCACCGGGAGACCCTTCGCAGAGGGCGGAAGAAACGCAGATCAACAGAACGCGCGTGGTGCGGCTCGCAGAGAAGCTACCTTCAGGTCCCGCGGCCGGGGACGGCTGGGCGGGACGCGCACACGGATCAAGAAGGCGTTGCGCGCTGGGCGTCCCGCAGGGCATGCGGCGGAGTGCGGGACAGGGGCCACGCCGCCGAAGGCGGGCACGGCTCACGGGGAACGGGGGCGGTCAGGAGCCTTTGCGGCCGCTACGGCGCGGGCGCGAGGCGCCGCGCTTGGAGCTGCCGGATTCGACTGGCAGCGTGCCTTTGCAGTCCGGGTAGCGGCTGCACGACCAGAACGGGCCGCTCTTGCCGCTGCGCTGGCGCGTGGGTGCGCCGCACTGCGGGCATGCCGGCCCTTGGGGAACCTTGATGGACAGGGAGGCGCTGCCGTACTGCGCAATCAACTGCGAAATCCACGCGGCCTGCTTGCCGATGAACACGTCCAGGGTGAGCTGTCCGGCCTCGATCATGTCGAGCGCCTGTTCCCAGACGGCGGTGGTGCCAGGGTCGGCAATCGCCGCAGGCACGGCATCGATCAAAGTGAAAGCCGCATCCGAGGCGCGGATGGCGCGCCCCTTCTTCACGAGGTAGCCGCGAGCGATCAGGCCGCCGATGATGTTGGCCCGCGTCGCTTCGGTGCCGATGCCAACCGTATCCTTGAGCTTCTGCTTCAGGCGGGGATCGGACACCAGCTTGGCGACGCCTTTCATGGACTTGACCAACTCGCCTTGCGTGTACGGTTTGGGCGGCAGCGTCTTGAGTGCCTTGAGATCGACGTCGGCCACCTGGCATGCCAGGCCCTCATACAGTTTCGGCAGCGCGGGCAGCACCTGGGCGCGGACCGCAGTATCGCCCTCGCCATCACCGTCTTCGGCCTGCGGCTCGGCGAGCACCTGGCGCCAACCCGGGATGACAACCTGCTTGCCCGTGGCCGCCAGGTTCTGCCCCCCGCACGAAAACTTGGCCACAGTGCGGTCGAACTCGTGGTGAGGGAGGAACTGCGCCAGGTAATGCGACCGGATGAGCCTGTACACGGCCAGTTCCTTCTCGCTCATGGCGGAGAGCTTCGCCGGTTCGAGCGTCGGGATGATGCCGTGGTGCGCCGTGACCTTGCCATCGTTCCAGGCGCGCGAGCGCTGCGAGCGGTCGAGCTGGCCCATGATCGAGCGCAGCGAGGGATCGGTCTTGAGCAGGCTGTCGAGAACGGTGGGCACTTCGGCAAACATGCTCTCGGGCAGGTAGCCTGAATCGGAACGCGGGTACGTAGTGGCCTTGTGGGTCTCGTACAGGGACTGGGCGATCTCCAGGGTTTCTTGAACATCCAGCCCAAGCTGTTTGGAACAGACCTCCTGCAAGGTGCCCAGGTCGAACAGCAGCGGCGGGCCTTCACGCATGTGTTCGGTCTCGACAAACACCACCTGAGCGCTACCCGCAGCGCGGATCTGTTGCGCGGCTTGCTGGGCAACCGGCTGTTGCAGGCAGCGGCCAGCGTCGTCGGTGCAGCCATCGGGCGGAACCCACTGCGCGCTGAAAGCCTGTCCACCCGCAGACAGGGACACGTCGATGGCCCAGAACGGCACCGACTTGAAGGCCGCGATCTCGCGGTCGCGGTCCACGACGAGCTTCAGGGTCGGCGTCTGCACGCGCCCGACGGACAGCACGCCGTCGTAGCCGGCCTGACGCCCGAGCACCGTGAACAACCGGCTGAGGTTCATGCCCACGAGCCAGTCGGCGCGTGAGCGCGCAAGCGCCGAGTAGTACATCGGCAGCGTGTCGGATGAGGGCCGCAACTTGCCGAGCGCGGTGCGGATCGACGCATCGTTGAGCGCCGACAACCACAGCCGTTCGATGGGGCCGCGGTAACCGCACAGGTCGATGATCTCGCGGGCGATCAGCTCTCCCTCGCGGTCGGCATCGGTGGCGATGACCAAATGGGTCGCCTTCGCCAGAAGCGCTTTGACGACCTTGAATTGCGTGGCGGTCTTCGGTTTGACCTCGACCCGCCACTGCTGGGGAACGATGGGCAACTGCTCCAGCGACCAGCGCTTGAGCGCCGCGTCATAGACCTCGGGAGCTGCTGCTTCTACGAGATGGCCAATGCACCAGGTGACGGTGACGCCGGAGCCGCTGAGACAGCCTTCACCGCGCTGCGTCGCGCCGAGAATCCGGCCAATGTCTTTGCCCTGGGAGGGCTTCTCGCACAAGAACAGCCGCATGTCAGTCCATCCGATTTCCATGGTTCATTGAGTTGCGGGAATCGAGGATGCCGAACACCACCAAGGGCAGCAGCAAACAAGCCGCATGCGGTGGCGACCACTTTTACGGGATGGGATGGCGGGGACGGGAGTGGCGTTCGGCCGGGGATGTGCGGGCCGGGAGCCGCGATTTTTTGGAGCGCACGGACGCCGGTGGACGTTGATGGAGCTATCCCCTGGGGATAGCTCGCGAGGGCATGGGGGCGACGGACGACTGCCACCGCCCCATGCCGGATCACTTCCTGCGCTTCGGCTCCTTCGGCGCGGTCGGTTCCTGGGCGGCCGGGGGTTTCGGCTGCGCATCCTGCGCGGCCTCTTGCTGCCTGGGGCTGAGGGCTACGGACTCGATGCGGAACGGCAGGATGCCGACGCTGCGCGCGTTGATCTGCCAGGTCTCGCGCGGCTGATCCTCGTTGTCCGTCCAAGGTTCGCGCTCCATCCGGCCGACGACCAGCACGCGCATGCCCTTCTGGTAGAGGTCCTTCCAGTGCGCGGCGTCGCGGTGCCAGATTTCCACCGGCGCCCAGAAGCCGCCGCGATCCTCGAAGGTGCCATCCTTCTTGGGAATGGGGTTGTCGAAATAGACGTTCAGGCGCAGAAGGCGGCTGGGCTCGTCGTTGCCGTTGGGGAACTCCCGGTACTCGGGGGGCGAGCCGATGTTGCCCTCGCCAGAAAAATGCGTACTCATGTTGCAATCTCCGTGGTGGTTGAAATACCCGCACCTGGTCGGTGACGAGCGCGTGCTGGGTTGCCCGGCGCGATCACTGATCGCGCAGTGCGGGTGGGATGGACTTGAGCCGACGCAGGTAAGCGTCTTCCGCCTCGGTGGCCTTGCTGGCACACTCCTGGGCCAGCCTGCCCAAGGTGTGCAACAGGCTGATCTGCATGTTCAGCGTGATGCGCTGCAGCTCGATGGCGTGCAAGTCGGCCAGCAGGTTGACCGGCGTGCTGGTACTCGCCATCAGCTCCTGCCACAGTGCCACGCCCATGGCCGAGCGGTCGTGCTTGCGCCAGCGAAGAAACGCCGTGCCTGCGCCAGTTGTCTGCTGGGCCAGTTCGATGGGGAGCAGGTGGAAGGGATGCCCGAGGGCTTGTTGCAGCACCTGTCGCTGCGCCAAGCCAATCAACTCGTCGCGCATGGCGAAGCACTGGCTGGCCCAGGCCTCCAAGTCCCCTTTACCCTTAAAGGGCTTTAAAAGGCCTTTTTGAGAGGCTGCGTGTTCCAACTGCATGAAGGCTGTCTGTTGCAGAGGGCGGAAGTAGCGGGTGTCGCGGTTTGGGTCGCTCATGCCTGCGCGTCCTCGCCGGCCGTCGCTTCGGGGGCGGCGGCCTCGTCGCTGGGCGATGCGGCTGCGGCAGGACCGTCACCGCGCTGCTGCAGGCCACGGCGCATGATGGGCGGCGCGAACTTCGAGCGGCGCGTGCCCTCCAGCACGTCCGGCGGCATCTCGCCGAACTTTTCCAACGCCGCCCGCGCTGCGGCATTCTTGGCGGCGAAGTCGTCGCGGGTGCAGCCCGAGTAGCGGTACTGCTGGGCCAGCGAGAACAGGCTGCGCAGTGCATGCGCGCCTTCGTTGAGCCAGCGTTCGAGCGTCGAGCGATCGATCAGCGCGGTGTGGTGCGCGAGGATCAGCTTGCGGGCGATATCGTCGTAGTCGGCGAGCAGGTACACGGCGGCAAAGCCGAGCTGCGCATTGACGAACAGCGGCAGCTTGACCGGCTGGACGTTGAGGTTTTCGCCCAGGGTGAGTGCCGGCGGCACGCTCGCCAGGGCCTGGTCCACCTGTTCGCGCAGCGATTGCAGCGTGGCCTTGGTCTGGTCGAGCTTGTCCTCGATGCGGAGCATCCAGAAGTCGCTGTACGGGTCGTCCTGCTCCGAGCCGCGCCGCATCTTGTTCATCTGGGCGATGTAGCCGTTCAGGCCGACGATGCCCGGTCGCCCTTCGGCGGCGGCGCGGCCGTGCCAGATGCGCGAGGCGTGGTGCGTGTGCAGCGTCAGCGACATCGCGCTGCGCAAGGAGCCGAGATTCAGTTGCAGGGGTTCGTTGGTGGTTGCCATGGTGTCCGCTCGTTGTTGGAAAAGAGCGGACAGCTTCGGCAGGTAGCGGAAGGCAGTCAGTCAACAAACCGAAACCCGCCCGTCCCCGGTTCACGGCGCGGTGGGTGCATGCGTCGCGATCTATCCCCTGGGGATAGCGCCATGGAGCGCCAAGGAACGCTGCACACCCGGATCAGCGCGAACAAGGCCGATCCCGCTGCAGGCGATCGAGGCCTGGCGTGCAGCGGTTCGACGTGTAGCCGTCAGTGGAACTATCCCCAGGGGATAGCTCTACTGGAAGCCACCGGCATCCACTTCACCACCTTGCAGGCCCGCTCACTTGCTGGCGAGCAGGTTGCGCAGCCGCTCGATGTGCTGCCTGGCGACTTCTGGCGGCACAGGCTTGCCCTGCGGCTGGGATGGTGGCGGTGCTGGTGGTGGCGGCCGCTCGTTCGGCGCAACGGGCGCCGATGGCGCGTCCTTCTTGGCCCAGGCGTTGAACTCGCCATGGATGGCCCGCTGGATGATGCCGAACAGATACCCTGCAGGATTGCGGATGCCATGGTTGCTGCATCGTGCAGCCCATTCGTCCAGCACGGCCTGCCTCAGCGCAGCATCGACCTGCTGTAGTGCCACCCTCGCACCTGTCTGCTGCTCTGCCTTCAGTTCCGCGAAGCGTTTGGGCCATTGCAGGTCGCCCAGCGCGCGCGCATGCGCTTGTGCCTGCGCGGTAGTACGTACTTCATTAATACGACTACTACGTACTGTACGGGCCTGCTTCGGATTCCGAAGAGAGGCGTCTGGCGCGGGTTTCGACCCTGCTTCGGATTCCGAAGTGGGATCGTCAGGATTCCGAAGAAGGCTCGTCGCCCCTTCTTCGGATTCGTGCGTGGCGTCCTCCTGTGGATAACTTTCGTGCGCCCCGACGCCCTGGCTGGCGAGGCGTTCGGCCAGGACTTGCAGCCTCGATGGCAGGGTGCGCCCGGCCAGCATCGGGTCTTCGCCGATTTCCTTGAGGGTGTGCAGGCCTACGATCTGCACGGCTTTGGCCGAATGGCCGAGCGCTTGGCTGACGAGTTGCAGGTAGTCCGGGTCGAGCTGCATCGCTTCAAAGGGGGTCAGCGGCTCGTCGTGCAGGACATAGAGGTTGCCGAGGATGCGGCCGGTCTTGGCGTCGCGCCGTCGCCGCACCAGGCTCAGCCATCGAGTCAGCCGCAGCAGCGTCAGTGCTCGCGCCACGGTTTCGTGCGAGGCTTGCCCGGCGCAGGGCATCGACGCCAGCCAGGGCCGAAGCTGTTCATACGTCGGGAACGCCGTCACGCCATCGTCGTTGAGCATCAGCCGGAAGACCTGCCAGGCATTGCGCTCCAGCGGCGTCAGGCGGCGGTCGAGGAACAGCCGTCGCGGTACGGTCTCGTGCCGGTTGCCGCTGAACAGGAAGGCATCGCCAGACGCCGGACCAGTGGGCATCGCGACAGGTGTAGGTGTGGGCGGGGGCGCGTCGGCGTTGGGCTTGGGCACAAGGTCTTTCAGCGCAGCGTCGAACAGGTCTGCGAGTGCGATGGGGCCACGACGTGGTGCGGTGTCGTCCACGGCCATGGTTAACCCAATCCTTGATCGACCCAGCTCTTGATCGAAGCCCAGACCACCGACAGAGGCAGCGACATGCCTTCGGCGAGGTCCATGGCGGCATCGAGGATGGAGGTTTCGTCTTCGAGATCGACGTTCCTGCTGCTGGTCACGGCCTTCCATTGCCGCCACAGCTCCGTGTCCTGCTTCTCGTCCAGCACGGGATGGCGACCCTTGCGCTTGGGCAGGCCGAGGATTTCGCGGCGAAGCGCCACTTCCTGGTGGGTCAGGCCGTAGAAGCGGCTGACCATTTCGGTGCTCGCGCCGAGGCGCAGCATGCGATCGACCGTGGCGATCTCCTTCTCCACATCCTGCGCCTGCCTGAGCAGACGCCGGAGCACTTCGCGGTTGACCGTCACCGAGCACCACGAGACGTTGGCGTTGGCCAGCACGCTGATCAGCGCGGGATGCTTGAGGGCGTCCAGCTCTTCCTCGCCAAACCCCATCAGCTTGCAGCGGCGCAGTTGCCCATTGCGCAGGTCATAGAGGGCCTGGGCGATGACGGCCTGGTTGAGTGGGTGTGGTGCGGACATGCTGGTCTCCCTCGGTCACGTTCCAGGGTCCGCAGCGCCGGCGTCCAGGTCGAGCAGACGGCGGGCCAGCCGCAGCAGCCGGAACAGCTTGACCAGTGCGGTGTCGCTCAGTCGCCGGGTTGCGTCGCCTTGTCCGTGCAGCAACGCCGACAGGTCGATGACGAATTGCCTGTTATCCAAGCCGACGTCGGCGGGCTGCTGACCGGCCATGCATGCCAGCAGCGCCAGGACGGCACGGCCCAGCGGCTCCAGGTCTTGGGCGTGGGCACGGCAGGCGAAACCGATGCCGTCTGGACGGTCATCGATGCACTCGTCCAGGCGAGCCTCGCCCGCGATCTCGCGGGCGAACTGCGCGACGTGGATGCGCAGGCGCTCGGGCGTGTCCAGGCTCGCGTCGATGTGCCAGACGTCGGAAATCGGGTAGAGACCGCCTGCTTGGACGGGAATGGACTGCAAGACGTTGGCCGAGAAATCGGGCAGCGCATCCCCCAGCTCGTCGGCGACCATCCGCTGAATGGATTGCAGCCGCTCCGTCGTCGGTGCAGGCGAAACGATGTGCCCCTGCAGCCGATCACCAGGAGCAGCCATGGGGCTTCCTGCGGGTGAGCCGTCCGACCCTGAGCCGCCCTCGCGCTCGCGCGACCCAGGTGTGGTTGCCGGCGTCGGGGCCGATGGGGCCGGCGCCGCGGGCGGGCGTGCCATGGTGTCAGGCTCAGGCAGCGTGGGGGGTGCCGTTGGTGGGGTCGGATCGCTGACCAGGGCGCGATGGCGGCTTTCGGATTCGGTGAGGTCGAGCGCCAGTACGTCGTAGTCGATGCCGAGCAGTTCGGACATTTGGCCGATCAGCTCGTCCTGCACGCGCTGGGGGGCGAACTCGTCGGCCTGCGTGTCGAACTGCGACAGCACCTCCTGAAAGAAGTCATCGAAGTCCTGTACCAGTAGTGTGCGGCCTTTGGCGTAGCGCTCCCACGCGAGCATGCAGGCCTTGCGCATGACCGACAGGCGTTCGACCTGGTGGCGGCCGAGCCCGCCATAGAGCACGGTCGGGATCGCCGGCAGGAGGTAGCGCACCGCGTCGTTCATCCGGCTGATGTGCGACTGCTGGACCGGGAAACCATCGGCGGCGAGGCGGCGTGCCAGTTCGGACTGGCTCAGGGCGGCGCCGCTTTCCTGCTCGTAGAACTCGCGCGCCTTCTCGACGCCGAGGGCGCGCTCGATGAACGTCAGGCCTCCACGCAATTCGTTCTCGGCCAGGTGGCCGGTCAGCATGACGACTTCGCCGCGGCTGGGCCACGGCCGGAACAGGCACGATATGCGAAAGAACCGCTCGTCCTTGGTCTCCGACCACAGTTCGCGCAGGATCGCCAGGCGCGTGTTGCCGCCGTTGCGAATGATGTAGTGGTCCTCGCCCGGGCGCCGGGTGATCGCCGGGGCTGCGTCCAGGCCGCGCTCGCGGATGGACGCCTTGATGTCCTCGTAGGCCGGGTTGCGCTTCTTCCTGGGATCGTGGTCGTAGGGGCGCAACTGGTCCAGGGTCACGACCATGGGCGTGTCGGCGATCGGGTCGCTCAAGGCCGAGGTGGACGGGCCGCTGCGCTCGAACCCGGCCGCGAGCAGCTTGCCGGCCATCTGCTGGGAGGTCATTTCAGCCATGGCGGCCTCCCTGCACTGGGGACCGGGCCTCGCGCTCGGCGCGGCGGATCTGCGCGCGGGCGTTGAGGGCGGCCCGGTGGTCACTGGCCGTCGAACTGGTGTAGATCGCGGCGCAGCCGGCCTTGGTGAATTTGAGGTGGCCGCCCGGCGTGCGCTTGACGTGCCAGCCCTCGCCGACGGCGAATTCGATCAGGGCGCGCAGCCGCTTATGGCCTCGGGCCAGTTCATGTGCGCTCGCCATGGGGCCTCCCGGTATCCAGAGGAAATGGCGGGCGGCCGGACACCGTGGCAAATCGGTGCTGCCATTGCGGGAACAGTTCGCCGGCGAGGCCGCGGATGGTGTCGAGCGCGGCGGGGGCGACTCTGCCCGGTGGCTGGCGGTATTCGACCCGATGCACTGGCAGGCCGCGCGTCGCGGCGCGCGGATAGGCTTCGATGGCCGGCACGTCGGTGGTCAGCACGCGGATGCCGGCGTGGTCCTGGAACAGGTCGCGCAAGGCCTGTTGGATCAGCCGGGCGTTCGCCGACACCGGGTGGACCCTGTTGATGAGCAGATGCAGCGGCGGCGGCTCAATGCCCAGGTGCCGGTACGGAGCGATGTCCTCCAGCAACTGCATGGTGCCGCGCCGCAGTTCGCGGGCGGCGAGGATTTCCGGGGTCACGGGTGACAGCGCGAGATCGGAAGCGAGCACCGCCATCTCCAGCGTCACCGAACGCGCGCCCTGGGTGTCGATCAGCACCAGGTCGTAGAGAGGAGCCAGCATGGGCAGCAGGTGCCGCAGCCGCAGGCGCCCATCCGGCGCGTGCAGCAACAAGGTGCTCAGCTCGCCCCGGTGGTCGTTGGACAGCACCAGGTCCAGACCCGTAATGATCGTGCGGGACACGAGCTGGCCGAGGTCGCGCTCGTTGAAGGCCAGCAGCTCATAGATGCCACCAGGCGCACGGTGTCCCAGTTCGTAGTAGGACGACAAGGTGGGCTGCACGTCGAGATCGAGCAGCAGCACGCGCAGCCCCGCGTCGGCGACGAGCCCGCCCAGGTTCGCGGCAGTGGTGGTCTTGCCGACGCCACCTTTCGTTGAAATGATGGATACAACCTGCATGGCGTTCTCCGTGTGAGGATGGAAGGTCCGCGGGAGAATGGGTCAGGCCCGGTTGTTGACGCGCTCGGCGATCCACTGATCGATTTCGATGGAATCCCAGCCGACGGCGCGCACACCCAGGCGCAGCGCCTTGGGGAACTTGCCCGCGCGCATCAGGTTGTAGAGGTGGGCGCGCTTGAAGCCGGACTTCGATTCGACTTCTTCCAAGCGCAGGATGCGGCGCTCGTTGGGCGGCAGAACAGGTGTTTGCGACATGGTGGTCACTCCTGAACGCTCAGTGGCGTTTGTTGGCGTGACCTCTATTCAATAGACATGGCTACGGAAAGACATTGCAAATGCAATCTCCGCGACTGCACATACAAGCTGGCAATCCTCAGAGGGTGGCGCTATGCAGCCGGCGTCTGGCCGTGGCGAACTTGCCGTTCAACGTCCGCTCGGCGATCCCCATGACGCCGTGGTGATGGGCGACCAATGCGCTTACGACAGCCTCTTGCGTTTTGAAGCTGGAGTACGGTGTGCCCGAGGGCGATTGGCCGAGCATCAGCTCCAATATGCCGCCGATGATGTTCAGGTAGGTGGCTTCGGCCCGATCACTGATTGGGTACTGCGCGCAGGCCGGGATGATTTTGGACTGTTTGAGCAGTGCGTCGTGCTTGTCTTGCAGCTCGCGGAGTTGGCGCTTGGACTGCTCCAGGGCAGATTTGAGGGCCAAGCGCTCGACCAGCATGGCCTGCCCGGTTTCCAGAGAGATGGAGGGATGGGCGATGCGCTCGCTGCGCGAGAAGAGAAAGCCGGGGCGCTGTTCGGGGTAGTGCTGGCGCATCCAACGCTTCAGATCGACGTGACGGACAGTGAGATCAGGGGAGTCGATCAGCGCGGTGTCGTGCGTCGTGATGCCGTTCCTCCCGAAAGGAAGTTCCGCATTGAGGATGCCATCGTAGATGCGTTCGGTATACAGCCTCAGCTCACCCCAACGTGGGCAATCCAACGACTGTGGCAGGTTCCTTGACGACGAGACCGAAGTGAGGATGACATGCTCAAACCGCAGAAGCCCAGCCCACCGGAGGGAGGCTTCGATCGGACGATAGAACACCTTCGATGCTGGTGCATTGTGGTTCATGCTCCCATCTCCTTCCAGGAGAACTACATGGCCGACTCCTTTGGCGCCAACCTCATGGCCGGGCAGTTGTCTGTGGATGAAGCGAGTCCCGAGTCTCGCTTCTTCATGAGCCCTGAGCACTTTTCAGTAGCTCAAGTCAGTGGTAGCCGCCATGTGCTCAATGTGTAAGAATCCGTGAGTGGTAGGTTGATCGGTCCTGTCGCTGATCAACACGAAGAATGGCGCTCACACTGGCAGCGTCATGCGTTACCGCAATCTCATCAAGAGCAATTTGTCATGGTGTGATACCCCTGCGGTTTCACAGGGCGCAATAGGCGCGCAGTGGCTTCTAGATGCCAAGGCAGGCGTACTGATCCCGAGCCTGTCATGCGTTCCCAGGTATCCTGATATACCGATAAAGAATCGCGCATCCAGTCCCAGTGACAAGCGTATGGGTTCTTCCCGCGCAACTTGCGCAGACGGGTATGGGTGGTCGCTTCTGCAGCGAGCCGGTGTGCCGAACAGCTCAGGCACGGCGAGAGCCATGCAGTCCAACCTTGGTCGCCGGGAGGCGCTAACGACGACAGGCGTCTGCCGCCAGACAACAACCGCGTCGAGAGGCAAATTCGTCCAGTGGCACTTCAAAGGGCGAACCAGTTGTTCGTCGGTAGCTTGCGTGCCGGTCAGCGCGCTGTTTCGGTGATGAGCCTGGTGCGCTCGGCTCGGCCCAACGGGCATGACCTCTATGCGGACTTGCGTGACGTGCTCGAATGCCTTTCGACGCAGCTAGCCAAGCATATGGAAAGGTGATCATTGGTGAGTTCGAGACCACCGTAGCCGGCGATGAACGAGGTGTGGGGACGATGCGCTGAGGAGGTGTCCTTGGACCTTACTGGAAGTTTCTGGACGAACTTGTTGCCGAGGGTGAAAAATGAGGCTACAATTAAGGTCTTCGCTAGTCAAGCCAGCGAAGAAAGTGATTGGGAAACAACGGCTTACGGTCTTAGTAAACGTCTCGTTTCCCGCTCCAGTTTTCAAAAAGGGAAGCATCTGCTTCCCTTTTTTTCAGGCGCCTCGGCAGCCTGAATGGCGCGATAGCAAAGCGGTTATGCCCCGGATTGCAAATCCGGTTAGACCAGTTCGACTCTGGTTCGCGCCTCCACCCACACGGAGCGGCCTCTGTTCAACGGCGTTGATGACGGCGTGAAAAGAGGCCGCTTTGTTTTGGGTTATCGTCGTTCAATCCCGGCGCCCGGATGGTGAAATTGGTAGACACAGCGGACTTAAAATCTGTTTTGTCAAGTCCTTCTTGCTTGCGCCAACGGGCCAGAAGGCCAATAGTGACAACGGTTTGCGAGCGTCCATGATGCAGCTTCATAGCTTGGCTTGACGGTCAGGAGCCAGCTAGGCGCCAGTAGATGGAGGTAGGTGTTTCCAGCGCATTGCACGCTACGCCCGAGTGGTGAAATCGGTAGACACAAGGGACTTGAACAATTTGAGCCTTCGGGGGGAAACGCCCGGAGTGAAGCCCGTCAAAATCGGCGAAAGCCCTGGATGCTTCTGCACCCGAGCCAACGCCGAGCCAAGCCCAAGCAACAGTTTGGGAAGGTGTAGAGAGCAGACGGCGGGCACCTACGGCCGCAAGGCTATGGTGAAGGCGTGCTCCAGACCACGAACAGCGCATGCGCGTTGGCGGCGAAAGTCGAAGTGGTAAGAAAATCCCTCGACCTTACGGTCATGCCGGTTCGATTCCGGCCTCGGGCACCAATCTAGAGCCGCCCCTGTTCACGCAGGGGCGGCTTTTCCGTTCTTGGGCTGCGTGCGCTTGAAGCCTCGATCCCCAGCCATGAATGCCTCCAGCATGTGCGGGATCAGCGTCGCGGCATCGACCGCTTCGCCATACGACTGCGCGTGCAGCGCGGCATAGCGGTCGAGGTCGGCTTTCAGGCTGGCCGGGCACGCGAATGTCAGCTTGACGCTCTCGGTCTTGGGCAGCGGCCCGAGCCGCAGCTTCTTGGTCGTGCTCATTGCGAAGCTCCCCGGTTGAAGAACAGCGGCTGATAGGGCCGCAGCACGAGATCCCGGTTAACGATGACTCGCACCGGCAAGCCGGGGCGCGCCGTCAACGTCGGCTGTATGTTCATGTTGCGCCGGGTGATCTCCTGGCCGACCTGGTTGATGCTGTCCTGGGCGCTGTCACGGCCGGCGATGACGATGCGGTTGCCGTTCTGGCGGTTATCAGGCGCGGCCAGCTCGGCGCCGACGCCCAGCAGCGTCGTCAGCACAGCGCCCGCGACGATGCGATTCCAATGCCAGTTCACATCGTCTTCCAGGCCGGCGTAACCGGCCGGGTCGGTGCCGACAAGGTTGTCGAGCGTGAGCGAGGACGTGTCGGGCAGGATGATCCGGTTCCACACTACCTGTACGCGGCTCTGCCCGTAGCTGACCTGGCTGTTGTAGCGCCCGAGGATGCGCGATCCCTGCGGGATCAGCAGGAACTTGCCTGTGGCCGTGTCAAAGACCGGCTCTGTCACCGTGGCGATCACGTCGCCCGGCAAGTCTGATTTGATGCCCGTGACCAAGGCGCCAGCGATCACCGTTCCGGCCATCACCTGATAGGGCGACGCCGGCAGCGCCAAGTTGCCGGAGTTGCGGGTTTCCGTAGCGCCGCCTTTCAGGAACGCCTCCTTCTGGTCTTGCCGGTTCTGCACGGCAGTCGGGTCGGCAGGCTGGGCCGCCGTCGAGGCCGGCCCGCCGGCGAGCGGATCGAAGGCCGCGAGCGTGCTTGCTGCGCCAGGCGCCACCGGCGCTGCCTGCGCCACCGTGGCTGCACGTTGGCCACCCGAGCGGAAGAACACCGACGAAGCCGCCGCTGCATCGGCCTCCTTGCGCAAGGCATCCTCGGGATCATGGCCCGGTGGCGCATATGCTGGCGTCACGGGCTGCTGCGAGTTGACGATGGCGGGGCCAAGATCGCCCGGCAGCGGCGGCCCCAATTCGGGTAACTTCGGCGGCAGCTTCGAGTAGTCCGCCGGCAGGCCATCCAGACCTTCGGACTTCGACACGCGCTCGACGTTGTAAAGCTCGGTCTGCTCACTGGCCGCGCGCCGCGGGGGCTGCAGCGACCAAATCGTGGCGCCGAGCACGGCGACCGATAGGCCGCCAACGAGGATGGCCAGCGTGCGCCGGTTCAGGCGTGTGACCGGGCGCGGCTGGGCGCGCAGCGCCACCGCCTCCGGTGCGACCTTGTCCGCCTGCGGCGTGGCGAGGTCGGGGGTGTCGTCCTGGCTCATGGTCAGTTCCTCCGCGCGACGCCGTCCGTGCGCTTGATCCGCACCACGTCGCCCTTGTCACCGCCCAGGCGCAGTTCGGCCGCGCCGAACAGCCGATCCACGATGTAGTACGGCGAGCGGAAGCGGTAATTGACCAGTTGCCCGTCGCCTTCCGGCCCGATCACGAACAGCGGCGGCAGCTCGCCTTGCGCGATGCCGGCGGGGAACTGGATATAGACCTTCTGCCCGTCGTCGAAGGCGCGCAGCGGCTTCCACGGCGGATTACTGCCGCTGACCGCGTAGCGGAAGCGCAGGTTCTCCAACGACAAGCCGGAATCCACCGGCGCGACTGCGCTGGCCGCCTGCGCCTGGCGCTGCAAGGCCAGCATCCGGTCGCGCGGATATTCCCAGGACGCCGACGCCATCCACGTCTTTTCCGTCGAGGCCAGCTCCAACAGGTACGTCCTGCGGCTGGTGGTGATGACAAGATTGGTCCTGAGGCCCGAGCGGATCGGCTTAACGAGCACGTTCACGCGCAACTCGGCACCGCGTCCGCTGGACGTGTCGCCCACGATCCAGCGCACGGTATCTCCGGCGGCGACCGTCACCAGCTCCTCGCCCGGCTGGAGCGAAACCACGGTCACGCGGCCCACGGCCGCATAGACCTGATACAGCGCGCCGTCGGTGAACGGCCACACCTGAATCGCGTTGACGTAGCCCTCGCGCGTAGGTGCGACGCGGGCCTCGGCATTGGCGCGCGAGACGCGCACCTTCTCGTCTGCCGGCTCCGGCATGGGCTTGGCGTCCTCGGCTTCGGGCAACGGCTTCAACTGCGCCGGCATCGGCAGCACCTCGGGCACGGCCACCACCTCCACCGGCGCAGGAGGTTCTGGCAGCGGCTGGGCAAGCACCGGCTCATCGAGCGAGATCACGGGCGGCGGCTTGCCCTGCGTGGCGCAGCCCGAAAACAAGGCGGTGGATGCAAGCAGGATCACTGGCAAAGCGGATTTACGGAGAAGATCATTCATGGCTTGGCTCCTTCGGAAGAATCCAGCTCGCGGCTCCACGACAGACCATTGACGTAGATGCCCAAGGGATTGCGGCGCAGGCGTTCTTCGGTGCGTGGTAGCTGGAGCACGATGGTCACCACGGCCGTCCACCGCTCCAGCCCGGCCGCGGCGCCGTTGACGTAGCGGCGTTCCGTCCAGCGCACGTTGAACGAGGTGTTGCTGGCTCGCACGACGCTGGTGATATGCACCGTCACCGACTCCTTGCCGATGCGTGCGAACGGATCGTTCACACGCGCGTAGTCGTTGAGCACCGCTGCGCCCTTGTCGGTCGTGTAGTCGTAGGCGTCCAGCCAGTTCTGGCGGACGACGATGGGGTCGATGGACAGCGAGCGCACCAGCGTCACAAAGCGCGCGATGTAGTACGCCTGCTGCGCATCAGTGGGCCGGTACGACGTGGCGGCCTCGCCCACGGCGCGGACCTGGCCCGCGTTGTCCACCTCCACGACGTAGGGCGTCACGATGGACTGCGCCGAGCGCCACACCAGGCCGCCAGCCATCAGCAGCGCGAGCGTCAGGCAGCCGAAGGCCATCAGCCGCCAGTTCTTCGCCTGCACGCGCGGCGAGCCGATACGGTCGTCCCACACCTGGCCGGCGGCTTGGTACGGCGTGGCAGGTTGCGGCGTGTCGGCATAGCGCACCTGCGGCTTCTTGAATCGCATGGTCAGTTCTCCTTATGAATCGCTTTATTCGTCGGAGCCGCGCAGGCTCGGCCCCTGGCCGGAGCCGCCGCCATCGCCACCGCGCAGCGTGTGGGCGGTGGTGGTCGCGGCGTGGGTGAGTTGCTGGCGGCGATGCAGGCGCTTGGCCCAAGCGGGCCGTTCCTGTGTCTGCGCCGTAGCGGCGCCGGATGCGGCCTCGCCTGCGGCACCCTGACCGAATGCCGCGCCCGCGCCACCATCGGCAGCAGCGCCATTCCAGCCAGCGTGGAAGGGAGCGGCCATGCGTTGCCCGGCAGCGGAAGCGCGGGATGCAGCGCCTCGCCCGGCCGCCCGCGCGCCGGTCTTGGCGACGTTGCCCAGGCCCGCCATCGCGCCCTTTGCGCCGCCGCCAGCGGCGGCGGAACCGGCCTGAAACGCCGACTTCGCACTGCTGGCCGCCGACGTAGCGGCGCGCGCACCGCTACCGGCCAGCTTGGCGGCAGCCGGGGCCATGCGCGCACCAGCAGCCACGGCGCCACCCACGCCCGTCGCGGCGGCGCCGATGGCGACGGCCGTGCCGGCAGCGCCGACAGCAGCACCGGCCATTGCGCCAGCGCCGAGCTGCGGCGCACCGGAGACGAGGCCCGTGGCGATGCCGGGGCCGAAGATCCCGAGCGCCAGCAAGGTGAGCGAGGCCAGCATGATGACCAGCGCGTGGTCGATGGACGGCTCGGCAGGATGGACTTGGAACTGAGCGAACAAGCCTGAGCCGATACCGACGATCACGGCCAGCACCAGCACCTTGACGCCGGAGGCCACCACGTTGCCCAAGACCTTCTCGGCGAGGAACGCGGTCTTGTTCCAGAGCGCGAACGGCACCAACACGAATCCGGCGAGCGTGGTCAGCTTGAACTCGATCAGCGTGATGAACAGTTGGATCGCCAGCACGAAGAAGCACAAGACCACGACCAGCCACGCGAGGAACATCACCACGATGGGGTCGAGGTTCACAAACACTTCGGGAAAGCCCGCCATCTCGCCGATCTGCTCCAGAATCGGCGCCCCGGCGTCGATGCCGGTTTTCGCCAGCCGGCCCGGCTGCAAGAAGTTCTCCATCGTGATGGCCGAGCCGGTGGCTGTGATGCCCAATCCCGCAAACGAGCGGAACACGATGCTGGCCAGCCAGTTGAAGTTATTGATGATGTAGGCGAAGGCACCGACGTAGAGCACCTTGCGCAGCAGCTTGGCGATCACGTCCTCGCCCTGGCCGGTGGCATGGCTCATGGCCCAATACAGGCCGGCGATCGTCATGTCGATGACGATCAGCGTGGCCGTGAGGAACGCCACTTCGCCCCGCAGCAGCCCGAAACCCGAGTCGATATAAGCGGCAAAGGTGTTGAGGAATTGGTCGATGATGGTCACGTCATTCATGGCGTGTCCTTCGGTTCGGCGGGAACGGCCGGCGCCATGCCATCGGCCGGTTCCTCGAAGCTCGGCGGGATCGGCGGCAGGTCGGCCAGCGTCTGGTATTCATCCGGCCCAGCCTGGCCGGAGAAGAAGCGCCGCCGGAAGGCTTCGGCGGCGGCGCGGCAAGCGTCCTCGCCCGTGGCCTGCCGGTCGTCCGCGCATTGCGCGCGCAATGCCTTGAGCCGCAAGGGATCGGCGGCCAAGGCATCGGCAAGGTGGTCAGCCGGCTGTTCGCTGCAAGCGGCCAGCAGCGCAGCAAGTACCAGAACAGACGGGACGAGGACGCATCGCATAGCGGCCTCCCGTCAGTTGCCGTAGAAATCCACGCGCTGCGGCGTGTATGGCGTGCCATCGCCCAGGAAACGCCGCCGCACCTCGCGGGCGCGTTCCGTGGCCGCGGTCTGCCGTGCCAACTCCAGCGAGGCGGCCCGATCTTGCGTGATCTGGAGCCGCTGCGACTGGATCGACTGCTTGGCCTGCAAGGCCAGCAACTGGTTCATGGCCTGCATGGCTTGCAGCGCGCCTTCGGCCGACTGGCTCTTGCCCACGAGGTCGGCCAGCACGCTTTCGTCTTCGCCCAGGTTCTGCGACACCTGGGCCTGCATCCGCATGGTGGTCTGCAAGCCGTTGAGCGTGTTCCGCCAATGCTCCTGCGCATCGCGGTACATCTGGTCGCCGCTGACGGTGGCGGCGTACTGCTCGGGATACAGGCGCTGGAACTCCCGATCCAGATTCGTCACGTCGTAGGCCAGGCCGCGCGCCTGGTCGATCAGCCGCTGCGTGGTCGCCAGATTGGCGCGCAACTGGCCGACCACGCTGGACGGCAGGCTGGCGAGGTTGCGCGCCTGATTCATCAGCATCTGCGCTTCGTTCTGGAGCTGCTGGATCTGGTTATTGATCTGCTCCAGCGTGCGGATCGCGGTCAGCGTGTTCTGCACGAGGTTCGTGGGGTCGATCACAACCCATTGCGCGTGGGCGGTGGCAGTGCAAAGCATGGCCGAGATGGCGGCGGCGACAAGACGCTTTTTCATGGCAGGTTCTCCTGTGGGTGGTCGGTGGTACGGAAAGAACCCGGCGCGAGGCCGGGGAACGAGGCCAGCAGGTCGGCCGCCCAATCGAGGCCGCGATGGCGCAGCCAGGCGCCCGCGAAGCCGGGCACGCCGGCGTCCAGCAGCACGCGGTCTATGTCGCGCTGGTCTTGCGGCGTGGAAGCGCCCGCGAAGGCCAGCGCCGCCTGCCCCAGGTCGAGGTCGAACAGGCGATTGCCGAGGCGGGATTGGTAGTAGTAGTCGCGCTTGGGGCTCGCGGTGGCGACGATCTCGATCTGCCGGCTGTTCAGGCCGAAGCCTTCGTAGATCGTGCGAATCTGCGGTTCCGTCGCCTGCGGGTTGGGCAAGAAAATCCGACTCGCGCAGCTCTCGATGATCGCGGGCGCGATGCTCGAATCCTTGATGTCGGCGAGGCTCTGCGTGGCGAAGATGACGCTGACGTTCTTCTTGCGCAGCGTCTTGAGCCACTGGCGGATGCGTGCGGCAAACACCGGGTCGTCGAGGAACAGCCACGCTTCATCGAGGATCAGCAGCGTGGGCGCCCCGTCGAAGCGTTCATCGAAACGCGCAAAAAGGTAATGCAGCACGGCCATGACGGCGGCCTTGCTGTGCATCAGCTCCTCCATCTCGAAGCACTGCACGTCGGCCATGCCCAGCCGGTCGTGGTCGGCGTCCAGCAGCTTGCCGTGCGCGCCACCCAGCACATAGGGCGACAACGCCTGCCGAAGCGTGTTCGATTGCAGCAGCACGGAAAGCCCGGTCATCGTGCGCTGCTCCACCGGCGCACCGGCGAGACTTCCCAGCGCCGACCAGATGGCCGCGTTCTCGTCTGGGCCGACCGCCACGCCTTCGTGCAGCAAGCGGCCTTCGATCCATTCGGCGGCCCAGGTGCGGTAGCCCTCGCGGTCGATGCGTGCGAGCGGCTGGAAAGCGATTTCGCCATCCGTGCCGAGGTCGTAGTGCTCGCCGCCCAGCCCGAGGATCGTGGCTCGCATCGAGCGCCCCATGTCGAAGGCGAAGATGCGCGAGCCGCGGTAGCGGCGGAACTGCATCGCCAGCGTGGCAAGCAAGACCGACTTGCCCATGCCAGTCGGCCCCGCGACCAGCGTGTGGCCCACGTCGCCGATGTGCGTCACCAGCCGGAACGGCGTGGCGCCATCGGTGCGCGTGACGATCAGCGGCGGGCCGTCGAGATGGTCGTTCTTCTCCGGCCCGGCCCATACCGCCGATACCGGCATCATGTGCGCCAGGTTCAGCGTCGAGACGATGGGCTGACGCACGTTGGCGTAGGCGTTGCCCGGAATGGACGACAGCCACGCATCCACGGCGTTGAGCGTTTCGGGAATGGTGACGAAGCCCCGGCCCTGGATGGCACGCTCCACCATGCGCAGCTTCTCGTCGGCTGCGCCGGCGTCCTCGTCCATGACGGTGACGGTCGCCGTCAGGTAGCCGAAGGCGACTTGATCGCTGCCCAGTTCCTGCAAGGCGGCATCCGCGTCCGCCGCCTTGTTGTTCGCGTCGGTATCGACCAGCGGGCTTTCCTGCTGGAAGATCGTTTCGCGCAACAGCGCGATGACGTTCTTGCGCTTGGCGAACCACTGGCGGCGCAAGCGCCCCAACCCCCGTTCCGCCTCGGATTTGTCGAGGCACAGAAAGCGCGTGCTCCAGCGATACCCAAACCCCAGGCGGTTGAGGTCGTCCAGAATCCCCGGCCAGGTCGAGGTCGGGAAACCTCGCACCGACACCACGCGCAGGTGCTGGTCGCCCAGCATGGGCGCCAGGCCGCCGACCAGCGCGGAATCGGTCAGCAGCGCGTCGATGTGGAACGGCACTTCGGGCACGCCCACGCGATAGCGCAGCGTCGAGATGGTCGCGTGCAGGTAGGTCAGCGTCTGCGCGTCATCGAGCCAGTCAATTTCCGGCATCACGCTGTCGAGCAGGTCGAAGACGCGATCCGTTTCCGCGACGAAGGCTTGCAGCCGCTCGCGCCAGTCCACGCCATTCGTCGGCGTGTTCTCGTAGAGCATCCTGGCTGCACGAGCGCGGGATTCTTCCGGCGGCAGGTAAAGCAGCGTCAGGTGATAGCCGCTCTCGAAGTGATTACCCGATTCCTCGAAGGCGGCCCGGCGTTCTTCCTCCACCACCCACGAAAGCGGCTCGGGAAACTCCGAGTGCGGATAGTCGGCCGCAGGCCGGCGCTCGGCTTCGATGAATAGCGCCCAGCCCGATCCCATGCGGCGCAGCGCATTGTTCAACCGCGCCGACGTGGCGACCAGCTCGCCTTGCGTCGCGCTGTCGAGGTCAGGCCCGCGAAACCGGGCCGTGCGCTGGAAACTGCCGTCCTTGTTCAAGACGAGGCCCGGCGCGACCAGCCCGGCCCAGGGCAGCCAGTCGGCAAGCAAGGCCGGGCGCTGGCGGTATTCGGCGAGATTCAGCATCGCGGCGTCCTCCCCTCACACGTCCAGCAGCGGGCGGTGCTTGATGTGCCGGGCGAAGACCTGCATGAACTGCGGATCGACGCGCGCACCCCACACCGCCAGCGAATGGCCGACGATCCAGAGCACCACGCCGGGAATCCACAGTTGCAGGCCCAAGCCGACAGCGGCGGCCAGCGTGCCGTTGGCGATCGCCACGGTGCGCGGCGCACCGCCAAGCAGAATCGGCTCGGTCAGTGAGCGATGCAGCGGCACCTCGAAGCCGTCCCTGAAGGTGTCCGGGGCACTCATACGACCGCCCCGCCGGAGAAGCTGAAGAACGACAGGAAGAAGCTGGAAGCCGCAAACGCGATGGACAGACCGAAGACGATCTGGATCAGCTTGCGGAATCCGCCGGACGTGTCGCCGAAGGCGAGCGCGAGGCCCGTGGCGATGATGATGATGACCGCGACGATTCGCGCCACCGGCCCCTGGATGGATTCGAGGATGGATTGCAGCGGGCCTTCCCACGGCATCGAGGAACCGGCGGCCTGCGCGGTTCCGGCTAGGAACAGCAGCAGCGCGGCCAGCAGCAGCCCTTGCCCCGCAGGGCGGGCCAGGCAGCGCAGCCGCGCGTGGCGCAAAGCCGGATTTGCAGAAAAACGGAAAGCAGGAATGGTCATCTGCGTCATGGCAGTTCTCCAAGTGAGTCAGGGGATGGGGAAGTCGCCGCAGCGGGTGCGGCATTGGGAAGCGGCGGCAGCTCGGGAAACGGCGTTTCCAGCGCGTCCGCCAGTTGGTAGCCCACGCCGTCGAAGCCGACGACGCGGGCGATGCTCTCGATGCGGCGTTTGCGCCCGCGCCCGGCGATGTGGATCGCCACGTTGACCGCCTCGGCGATCAGCGCACGGGGCGGGTTCACCGCCACTTCGAGAATCAGTTGCTCCAAGCGCAGCAGCGCGCCGAGTGCGGAGCCGGCATGGATCGTGGCGATGCCGCCGGGATGGCCGGTGCCCCACACCTTGATGAGATCCAGCGCCTCGGCGCCGCGCACTTCGCCAACGACGACGCGATCAGGCCGCAGGCGCATGGACGAGCGCACCAGCTCGGTCATGGACACCACGCCTGCGCGGGTGCGCAGAGGAACGTGGTCACGGGCCGCGCATTGCAGCTCCACCGTGTCTTCGAGCACCAGCACGCGGTCGCCGGTGGCGGCGATTTCGGCGAGCAAAGCATTGGCGAGCGTGGTCTTGCCGCTGCTGGTGGCGCCGGCGATCAGCACGTTCTGCCGCTCGCGCACGGCGCGAACGAGAAAGCCCGCTTGCGCGCTGGTCATCATTCCGTCGATGACGTACCGCTCCAGCGGAATTACGCCGATGGCACGCTTGCGCAGCGCGAAGGCCGGCCCCGGCGCTGCCGGCGGCAAGATGCCCTCGAAGCGTTCGCCGGTTTCGGGCAACTCGGCGGACAGCAGCGGCTGGCCGCGATGGACTTCTGCGCCGACGTGGGCCGCGACCAGGCGGATGATTCGCTCGCCGTCCGCCTCGGACAGTTCCACGCCCATCGGCGCGCGCCCACTAGAAAGCCGATCCACCCAAAGGGTGCGATCAGGATTCAGCATCACCTCCACCACGTCCGGGTCTTCGAGCGCGGCGGCGATCAGCGGCCCCATCGCCGTGCGCAACATCTGGATGCGGCGGTCGAGCGACGTGGCGGTCATGGACTGCGGAACGGCACTCATGACGCACGCTCCTGCGCTTGCGCGGCTGCCGCCGCGTCTTCCATCCGCATCGGGTCGGGATGCAGTTCCTCCACCACGTCGCGCACCAGGCTGCGGCCCCGCAGCAGGTGGCGGCCAAGCTGCTCGGTGAACTGCTCGAAGCGCGCTTTGCCCTGCGCGCGTGCCGCGTCTTGGTGCGCCTCGGGGACTGGTGTGCTGACCGTGAGGTAGTAGCGAATGAACAGCGCCAGCGTTTCGATGGCGATGTTCTGGTCGCGCTCCATGCGCTCGGCCTGGCGCGACAGGCGATCCAGCCGCTTGGCGATGGCCGCTTCGCGCTGGTCGGCGGCATCGGGCGACAGCCACGATGCGAGCGCCGCCGCGACGATGGACGACTTGGACACGCCTTTCTTGGCGGCAAGCTCATCGAGCCGCTTGGCGTGCTCGGGCTGGATAAAGAGGTTCAGGCGGTAGTGGCTCATAGCTCGATTCCGTCGTTGGGGTCGAGGGAAGCCAGCCGGGCCGTGCGCTGCATGGCTGGATCAAGCTGGCGAGGAAGGGGAAGCGGCAGGTCGTCGTCGTCATCGAGCAGCCCAAGGTCGGCCGCAGGCGCGGCCAGCACGGGGTCGTAGGCGACGGTTTCGGAGAGTTCGGGCTGACGGCATGGGCCGCCGTCGTCGGTGCTGTCCAAGTCGTCGGCGGATGCCGTGCCCGGTGCTGCCGGCATCAGCGGAATCGCCAGCCCGCTCCAGTCATCGGGCCGCGATGGCGGCGCGTCGGCGTACTGCCCGTCCGCCAGCGCGGGCGGCGGCAGCACGCGACGCTTGAAGTTGCTGTCCACGTAGTAGCGCAGCTTCTTCGCCTTGATCGGCGCCATGCTGGACACCATCACCACTGCCTCGTCGGGTGGAAGCTGCATGACTTCGCCCGGCGTCAGCAGCGGGCGGGCCGTCTCCTGGCGCGACACCATCAGGTGGCCCAGCCACGGCGCGAGCCGATGGCCCGCGTAGTTGCGCTGGGCACGCAGCTCGGTGGCCGTGCCCAGCGTCTCGGAGATCCGCTTGGCGGTGCGTTCGTCGTTCGTGGCGAACGTCACGCGCACATGGCAGTTGTCGAGAATCGAATGGTTCTGGCCGTAGGCTTTGTCGATCTGGTTGAGCGACTGCGCGATGAGGAAGCTGCGGATGCCGTATCCGGCCATGAAGGCCAGTGCCGTCTCGAAGAAGTCCAAGCGCCCCAGCGCCGGGAACTCGTCGAGCATCAGCAGCAGCTTGTGGCGGCGCTCGATGCCATCGGAGCCATCGAGCGATTCGGAGAGGCGCCGACCGATCTGGTTGAGGATCAGGCGAATGAGCGGCTTCGTCCGCGAAATGTCCGAAGGCGGCACCACCAGGTACAGCGACACAGGATGCGCTGCCGCGATCAGGTCTGCGATGCGCCAGTCGCAGCGCGAAGTGACTTCGGCCACCGTGGGATCGCGGTACAGGCCGAGGAACGACATGGCCGTGGACAGCACGCCCGAGCGTTCGTTGTCGCTCTTGTTGAGGACTTCACGCGCCGCCGACGCGACGACCGGATGCGCCCCATCGCCGAGGTGCGGCGTGGTCATCATCCGATGCAAGGTCAGCTCGAAGGGGCTGGCCGGGTCGCTAAGGAAGTTGGCGACGCCGCGCAGCGTCTTGTCCTTGCCCGCGTAGAGCACATGCAGGATGGCCCCGACCAGCAGTGCGTGGCTGGTCTTTTCCCAATGGTTTCGCTTCTCCAGCGCGCCTTCGGGATCAACCAGAATGTCCGCGATGTTCTGCACGTCGCGCACCTCATGCGCGCCGCGCCGTACCTCCAGCAGCGGGTTGTAGGCCGCCGACTTCGCATCGGTCGGGTTGAACAGCAGGCAATGTGAGAAGCGCGAGCGCCAGCCGGCGGTGATCTGCCAGTTCTCGCCCTTGATGTCGTGGATGACGGCGGATGCGGGCCAGGACAGCAAGGTGGGCACCACCAGGCCCACGCCCTTGCCGGAGCGCGTGGGCGCGAAGGTCAGGACATGTTCCGGGCCTTCATGCCGCAGGTACTGGCGGTCATGCTGGCCCAGGAACACGCCGGCCGGCTGCGTGAGGCCCGCCATGCGAATGTCCTGCGCGTTCGCCCAGCGGGCAGAGCCGTAAGTCGTGACAAGGCGCGATTGGCGCGAGCGCCAAATCGACATGCCGATGGCGACCACCACCGCCAGCAGGCCGCTGCCGCCCGCGATGGCGCCGCCGGTATCGAACACGCGCGGCGCGTAGGCATCGAAAACGAACCACCACTCAAACAGCTTCCACGGGTGGTAGATCGGTGTGCCGAGAAGGTCAAACCAGGGCGAGCCAAGGCGTAGTTGATAGCCAAGAGCCGCTGCTGTCCATTGTGTGGCGCCCCACACGCCGGCGATCACGATGCCGAATACCACGGCGATCTGACCGAACAGCACGTTCGTCCCTTGCATGACCTGGCCTCCGATTTCTCCTGCGCTGATTCCTCATGGGGAAGGCGGCACAAGAACGTGCCGCAGGCGTCAGGATGGGTGTCGGGTCAGTGCCGGTCAAAGACTGCTTCGAGCAGAAAGGTCGAGCAAAAAGACAGAATTAGTGCAGGGGCGAACCAATGAAAAACACCGCAAGCGATAACGCATTGCGGCGTGTCGAGCAGAAATATTGAGGCGATGCTGCGAACCGCCAACGATCAGAACTTGGCTGATTCCTTCGGTGGTGTGTACGGCGTTTCACCGTCGCCATAGAACCGCTTGCGCGTGGCTTCGGCTACCCGATTGCACAGCACGTCGCCCAGCTTGGGGCGATCCGTCTTGCATTGTTGGCGCAGCTCTTTGAGCCGTTCGGGGTTGGCCGCCAGTTCTTCCACCGTCGGGATATTCGCCTCCGGAACGTTGGTCGTTTGTGGCGTCTCGGAATTGCCGCAGGCAGTCAGCGCGGCCACCAGCAGGAACTGGATGAGCTTCTTCATGGCGTGGATTCCTCCAAGGGATCGGAATGATGGCCCGGCTTGGGCCTTGGGGGTTCCGGAGATTCAATGGCCTGCACGCGCTCAATGAACCGGGCCAGAACATCGGACGGCTCGCCTTCGGGGAACAGTAGGTAAGTTGTCAGCGGCGGCACGCGCAATGCCAGCGGTCGGGCCACCACACCTGCGTCAGGGTTAGCGGCAATGCGCGCGGCACCCGTAAACCCAAGCGCCAGGCCAGCCGACACCAGCACCATCATCAGATCGCACGTAGCAACCCGTTCTGCGACCAACGGCTCCGTGCCGGCCCGGCGTAGCACACGATCTACGAATCTGGCATGGCCTTCGCAAACTTGTGGATCGCATAGAACCAGCGGATAGCGCAGCAACTCCTCCAAAGGAATGCGCTTGTACGCAAGCAGCGGATGCCGGGCTGGCACCGTTACTATGAGCGCGTCTCGCCATACAGGTATGGCGGCGATGCTGTCACCTACTTCATCAGACTGCGCAAACCCCACGTCGTACAGATCGTCGTGCAGACCTTTGATCTGCTGTGATAGCGGTACCTCGAAGAATCGGAGTTCAAGTTCAGGCTCTTCTTGTCGGCATAGCGCCAGCAGAGCCGGTAGGCGCGACGGTGTGATGCCGTCCGACAATGCCACTCGCAATTGCCCATGGAAACCATTGGCCGCCGCTTTCACGCTATCGCGGGCTTGCTCCAAGACAGTGAACACGCGACGCACGTGTTCCAAGAACAGTCGGCCAGCGAGCGTCAATCGAGTGCTGCGAGTGGTGCGAGCAAATAACACCGCCCCGAGTTCCACCTCCAACTCCTTGATAGCGCGCGACAGAGGCGACTGCTCAATGTGCAGCCTCTCCGCTGCTCGTGCGAAGTGGAGTTCTTCAGCAACGGCCAAGAAGCAACGCAGATGACGAAGCTCCATATAGTGCCCTCTCAAAATGCATCTTCATCGCAGAGCCTCCATGCTCAATCTCGTCACAACGATCTGTGTGGACGACGATTGGCGTCCCGTACAGATGTAGATCGGATGAAAATCGGAGCGATCATGACGCCCCGCCACGATTGCATTTCCCGAATCGTTGAGAGCCTGGCCTTACGTGTGCAACGATGGCCGCAGACACACTCCGTCGATACTCGAGGAGGAGCCTTTTAGTTGGTTAAATCGGCAATTGACAAGAGCAAGGTGGTGAGTTGCTCTGGCATGGTGATGTGGGGGTTGTGCGAAGCAGGCAGCTCATAATATTTCCACCCTTCTCGGGCTTGAGCGCGGGACGCCGAAAGACCAAAGGTGTCATACAGACCAGTCTTCGTACAGTAAATATACGCAGAAGGGATGTTTGAAGCTTCTCCCGCTAGACATAGAGGAGATGTGAACGTAGCAAGGGGTTGCGGTCCGCGCCTCCCTTGGGCGAGCTTTTGATCATGGTCAGGGGTGTCCGGCGGAAGTGGGCTTGGGGGGACCAGCCAACCGAATCCATTGTTCTTGACGTCTTCCAGGATGGCGGCTCGCTGAGCCTTTGGCATGAGATCCAATGCGCACTCATCGGACTCCGGTAGTAGTGCGTCGATGTATATCAACTGTTGAATCCGATCGGGGATTCTGTCGGCCACACCAGTCACGACCATTCCCCCATAGCTGTGCCCGACCAAGATGACATGGTTGAGGTTCTCCGACTCGATAGCACGGACGACATCATCGACGTGCATATGCAGGTCGATACGAGGTCCAAGCAAGTGCGAGCGTTCACCCAGCCCCGTACAGGTTGGCGTCAGGAGTCGGTGATGCGCTGCCAAAAAGAGAGAGTGCATTCGCCACCACGCCCAACCTGCTGACCAGGCCCCATGGACCATCACAAAGGTGTTCATGGGGCGAGACTCAGTATCGATATGCCAAGAAGCCGCCGTCCAGCAGTATCTCGGCGCCAGTCACGTACCCAGCCTCTTCTGATGCAAGAAACAAGATTGCGTTCGCGGCGTCTTCTCGCTTACCGGTGCCGCCCAGTGGAACGGTTTCAAAGAACTTTTCCCGCATTTTGGGATCAGCGGACACCACTGAGGTTCGCATGGGGGGCAGAAGACCGGGAACGATGGCGTTTACCCGGATCCCTGATCTTGCGTACTCGCCTGCAGCAGAGCGCGTCATGGCCAACACCCCGGCTTTCACGGCGCAATAGCCCATGTGGAGACCGGGCATGCCTGCATACGCTGCGATGGAGGAAATCGTGATGATTGATCCCCCACCTGCACGAGTGATGGCGCGGGCGCCATGGCGGATGGCTAGGAAGGTGCCGCGGATATGGATTGACGTCAGTCGGTCGAGATAGTCGACCTTTTCATGATCAGGAACCATACCGCTTATGCCGGCATTGCTTACAACGATATGAATGGCTTCGAAGGATTGCTCCCCCTTCTGAAGGGCTTCCTTCCAGTTTTCCTCTTCAGTGACGTCTAGCTTGACGAAGCATGCTTCGCCACCCCCCTCGGTAATCGACTGTGCGACTGCTTGGCCTTCTTGCTCTAGTAGGTCAGCGATGACCACGCGCGCGCCCTCGCGCGCAAACATCCTTGCTGTGGCTTCACCAATGCCGCTCGCGGCGCCTGTCACGAAAGCAGTTTTTCCAGTGAATCTCATACACGTCTCCTTGCAATATGAAAAGGGCAGAGGGGGTTCAGAGTCTCGGCCGTCTAGCATCTTACACATATCTCGGTAATATTCAAGATGTCAGCAAGATTCCGTTGTCGGCTGGCTAAGAAGCTTGACGCGAGTCGAGGCTGACTCTCGCTTGCCGCCGCTTACGTCATTCGGGCTCTAGGGAATGTCTGCAAAACTCAGGCGCTGGCCGCGTAGCGTGAACGGCAGCGCCCTGCGATGATCTGCGGCATGAAGCAACTCGGACTGGGCCTGAACCTGTCGACTAAGAAGACGCGCAAGCGGGAGTTCTGGGAGGAGATGGAGCGCGTGGTTCCGTGGTCGGCGCTGGTGCAGATCGTGAAGCCGTACTACCTGAAGGCGAAGACGGGCCGGCCGCCGTTTGCCATCGAGACGATGCTGCGGGTTCATTACCTCCAGCAGTGGTTCGCGCTGAGCGACCCGGCGATGGAAGAGGCGCTGCACGACATGCCCGTGTTTCGCGAGTTCGCCAAGCCAGGCGACGTGGCGCGGTTGCCGGACGAGACGACGATCCTGAGGTTCCGCCACCTGCTGGAGAAGCACGACCTGGCGACCGACATGCTGCGAGTGGTCAACGACATCCTGCAGGCCAAGGGCCTGTTGATGAAGAAGTGCAAGGTGGTCGACGCCACGCTGATCGCAGCGCCGAGTTCGACGAAGAACGCGTCGATGCAGAGTCGGGACTGGTGCACAGCGTCGTGGGCTGGTCGGCCAACGTGAACGACGTGACGCAGGCAGGCAGCTTGCTGCACGGCGTTGAGGAGGTCGCCTTCGGCGACGCCGGCTACCGCGGCGTTCACAAGCGCGGCGAGGCTCAGGGGCTGCAGTGGCACGTGGCGATGCGCGCCGGCGACCGCCGCAAGCTGAACCCATTCCTGCAGCCCGACTTCCTGGCAGAGCAGGCGGAGAAGCTGACGGCGAGCATCCGAGCCCAGGTCGAGCACCCGTTCCGTGTATTAAAGCGGCAGTTCGGCTACACGAAGGTGCGGTACCGCGGCCTGGCGAAGAACACAGTTCAGATCGTCACGCTGTTCGCGCTGTCGAACCTGTGGATGGCTCGGCGCAGCTTGATGGGGCGCGCAGGGATGAGTGCGTCCGCAGCCTTATGCGGGGCGGCCTCGAAGGGCACCGAAACCATCATGTAGCGCCGCGTACGGGCAGTGATTTGAAGCAACCATGCGTAGCGTGGCGTAGTCAAGATGCTTCCGAATCGGCGCTGCGAATCACGTTGCGCAGACCTTTCCTCGCGTAGGTGATGCAGAGGTCGCGGACAACGGACCAGATACAGTGGACCCAGAGCAAGGGCACTGCGAAGCGGCCGAGGACCATGTGCTGTCCAAGTTCAGCTAGCATGTCAACAGGACACAACTTGTTTTTTGCCCCATCGCGCTGACGAAGGGCTCGTTTTATACCGGCAAAGGCATTGCATGAAGAAGTCGCTCGCTGTTTCCTCTAGGAGACAAAAATCCAACTCCAACCGAACTGAAGCGCCGACTCTGGCCGAGCAGGCTTATAAGAGGCTTGAGGAGATGATCATTACTCTGCAGCTAGCACCAGGCGTGGTGCTTTCTGAGTATGGTTTGTCGGAACTGCTGGAAATTGGTAGAACACCAATCAGAGAGGCGCTCCAGCGTCTCGCCGGAGAGGGACTGGTTGTGGTCCTCCCCAAGCGAGGGGTTCTTGTTTCCGAAAACAATATTCGCACCCAACTCCGATTGCTGGAGTTGCGAAGGGAAGTGCAACGTCTTCTCGCACAACTCGCAGCAGAGCGGGCAACAGAGGAGGAGAGGGCGCATTTTGCCCAGATCGGCGCTTCTCTGCTTCATGCAGCTAGCGCGCGCGACGAAGGGCTTTTTGCTCAGCTAGATCGAGAACTCGATGAGTGCATGTGGAAAGCGGCTCGCAATGAGTTCATAACCAAGACGATGGCGCTCATGCGCGGTTTATCGCGCAGGTTCTGGTTCGAGCACTATCGCAGGGTTGGAGATCTTCCGCTGGCGGCCACATTGCATTCAAAAATGGCCGAGGCGATAGCCAGGGGTCACTCTAAGGATGCCGCTGCGGCCTCCGATCGTCTTGTTGACTACATCGAGAGCTTTGCGCGAGAGACCATCACCAATTAGAACTTGGGTACCTTGGTGCTGCGAATTGGCCCCGGCGCGCGGAGATTAAGTCAGGCAGTTTGACCCTGCCTCGATTTCGCGTACAGCAAGAAGTTGGAAACTTCAAAGGTTCGATCACGCGACCTCGGCCGCCTTCCTGTAACCCGTCTCGTCACGCCGATCACGGGCCAGCAACGCCCAGACGATTCGAGCGTTCTTGCTGGCGAGTGCCACCGCCGCCACGTTCTTGTTGCGCCGCTGGACCACAAAGGTGGCCCCGGAAATCTGAACACGGCGATGAGTGAAAACTCTGCCCTGTGAGCGGTCCGCGAAGAGCGGGCTGACATGGAGCGAGAGCATGAGCAGAAGACCACGCCGGAACTTCTCACCGGCGTTCAAGGCCAAGGTGGCGCTGGAGGTCAACCGTTCGCCGGCAGCCGCATGCCGCGCCACATGCTCAAGGCACGAGGCTTCGAGGTCGGGCGCAAGCACGTGGCGCCCCTCATGCGGCGCATGGGCATCAAGGCGCTGTACAGCAAGCCCAACACGAGCCGCAGCATGTGTGATCTACCCGTACCTGTTGCGCGGCCTGGCGATCGAGCGTGCGAACCAGGTCTGGGCGATGGACCTGACCTGCATCCCGATGGCACGCGGCTTCGTGTACCTGGCCGCGATCATTGACTGACATAGCCGCAAGGTCCCGGCCAGGGACGTGTCGATGTCGATGGAAGCGGACTTCTGCGTGCGCGTGCTCGACCATGCGATCGCGCGTCACGTCAAGCCGGAGATCTTCGATACCGACCAGGGTTCGCAGTTCACCAGCATGGTGTTCACCGAGCGGCTCAAGGGCGAGGGCATCGCCATCAGCATGGGCGGTCACACGAGATGCCCACCGCGTCGGTCGTGCGTTCGCGCAAGCGACGCCCGCCCGCCACCGTGGACATCTCTGCACTGCGGTCAACCCCGGCAGCGTTCCACTTGTCGTCGCCCGACTCGTGTTCAGACCGATGGGGCCACCTCTCGGCCGCACATCCTCTTAGTACCTCATTTCAAGGGAAAACCCTCTATGAGATACTTTTGCCGCTCATGTAATATACTTGTGTCATGCAAGTTGGCATATGACTGCGAAACTGCATGACATCGATTGGTCCTCATCTATCTGTGTCATGCAAAGGAGACAAAATGAAGTTAAGTCGGCGGACTTTTACCCAAGCAACCCTGGGTGCGGCGGCGATATCTGTGGGTGGGCCTCTGTTTGCGCAGGACCGACCTCTGCGTCTTGGCCTGTTGGCGCCGCGATCAGGGGTGGCTGCCTTCATGGGGGAGGACAGCATTCGAGCCGTTCGGTGGGGGGTGGACCGAATCAACCGGTCGGGGGGGATTGCAGGTAGGAAAGTGGAGCTCGTCATTCAGGAGGAGACCACTCCCAAGGACACAGTTGAGCGGTTTCGCCATCTGGCACTGCAGGAGAAGGTGGACGCCATTCATGGACTGATTTCTACCGGCGTTACTCTGGCAGTCGCCCCCGTCGCAGAGGATGAGCGTGTTCTGCTCCAGTGCTGGGATGGAACGACACAAAACGGAGTGCAAGAGTCGATGCCAAAAACTCGTTTTGTGTTCCGGTCGACTGACAACGAGTGTGAAGCAGTGATGAGTTCGCTCATGGCCATCAAACGCTTCAAAGGTAAGTTCGCAACTATTGCAGGAGTGAATTCCGACTATTCGTATGGGCGAAACTGCTGGGAAACGTTCAAGACGTTGTTGTCTCGCTATGACATCGAGGCCAAGGTTGTTTCTGAGCAATGGATCCGGGTTGGTGCCACCGATCTCACGACGAACGTGGCGGCATTGAACGCCGCCAAGCCTGATCTGATTTTCAATTCGCTCTTCCTCTCCGATCTTCCTATCTTTCTTCGGCAGGCCTCCGCGGCAGGTCTGCTGGCCAACGCAAAGATCGTGTCGACCGTGGCGGGTGGTCAAATCAATGACCTGCGGTCCAGTTTCGTTCCCGAGGGTGCATTGCTGGGGCAGAACACCTTCTACTTTGACTTGCCCGGAGCATCCGAATTGCAGAAGTCGTTTGTTGCGGAATACAGGGACCGCTACAAGGCCATTCCGACCACATCGGCTGACCGCGCCTACTTCAATCTGATGGCTTACAAAGCCGGTGTCGAGAAGGCGGCGAAGGCTGCCGGCCGCTGGCCAAAAACTGATGAGATCGCTGATGCCATTGCCGGAAACGACATCGAAAGTCTAGGTGGCCGAGGGCGTTATCGGGCCGACAAGATTGCCGAACAGATGTTCTACCAAGGCTTCAGTAAGAACAGTACTCAGCATGAGTACCCGGGGCTGTCCGATATTACCGCCGCGTTTTCTGATCAATTGCAGAAGCCTGCAGGCGCAGACTACTGGAAATGGATCAAGACTGCAGATTTCCGCGTGTAATTATTCGTTAGCGGAGTGTGCTTTAAGCGTACTCCGCTAAGTTAAAAATTCCGTACACGCATGAAATGGATGCTTCAATGCAGTATGCCAACCTCTTTTTAGCCGGTCTCTTCCAAGCCGCGATTTTGTTTCTTGTCGCCTGCGGTCTGCAACTCATCTTTGGCGTTCAAAAGGTCGTCAATCTTGCCTGTGGTTCGTTCTATGCGCTGGGAGCGTTTTTTGCTATTACGGCTGTCGGCCTCTTGCACCAATGGCAAATGCCGATGATTTTTCTTGTTCCAGCACTTGTGTTGTCTGGTGTACTCGTTGGAACAGTCGGAGCTCCGTTAGAGTTGTTGTTACGTCCCGTATATAGGCGAGACCCTAGCTATCAACTTTTGCTGACCTTTGGTCTTTTGCTGATGTTCCAGGATGTTTTTCGTTTTTTCTGGGGTGCTGCACCGAGATCAATGGACAGCTCTCTATATGGAATATATGGAACGATCGACATAAGTGGATTGCAGATCCCTGTATATAACTTTCTTGTCATTGGAGCGAGCATCCTAATCGCAATGATTTTAGGATTGTCACTCAAGCGAACCCGTATTGGACGGATCGTACGGGCTACGGCTGAAAATCGGAACATGACTGAAGCATTGGGTGTTAATTCATCCAAAGTATTCACAATGGTTTTTACGCTGGGCTGCATTCTAGGAACTGTGGGTGGGGCATTGGTTATTCCCACTTCGGCTGCCTCTATGACCATGGCCGCTGAACTCGTGGTGGAGGCCTTTGCAGTTGTTGTGATCGGGGGCTTGGGCAGCATGGCTGGGGCTGCTGTTGGCGCCATCATTGTCGGGCTCATGCGGGCGTTCGCAGTTTCGTTAGCTCCTGAAGTGGAGATTCTCTCCATCTATCTAGTTGTCGTTGTTGTCCTCTTGATTCGCCCTGTTGGATTGTTTGGAAGGAGCGCATCTTGAGCGCAGTATTTGACGTAATTTCTCCGAGAATTCGGCCTCGGCCGAAGCCGCGGTTGCTTAACGGCGTTATTCCATTTGTTGTGTTGCTAGCTGGACTTGCAATTGCACCTTTGATGCTAACGCCGTACAGCACCGTGATGCTTATGCCTGCCTTGGCATTTGGAATCGCTCTTCTCGGCATGAATCTTCTGTTTGGCTACACGGGGTTGCTGTCCTTTGGCCATGCAATGTTCTTGGCTGTAGGGGCATACGTGGCGGCCGCAGCGACCCAGGCGGGCGTTCTCCACTTTGAGTTGATCTTGATCGCAGCAGCGAGTTTGGGAGGACTATTCGCATTGGCGATTGGTGCTCTCTGTGTCCGTTTCACACATATCTTCTTTGGCATGCTCACACTTGCGTTTGGCATGCTTCTTCACTCTTTCCTGTTCAAGTTCTACAACTTGACAGGAGGTGATCAAGGTATGCGTGTCCTGCGGCCGATGTTACTGGGGCAGGATTGGGATATGACTGCGACTCAGTTTCTCAGTGGTCCGTTCTATTACTACTGTTTGATAGTTTATGTGCTGCTCGGATTGCTCACCTGGCGCATCGTCAGTTCGCCTCTTGGCCTCCAGCTGCGCGCTATTAGAGACAATGAGAGCAAGGCTCGGTACCTTGGCGTACGTGTCTATCGCCTCCGACTGTTTGCCTTTGTAGTGTCTGGCGTTTTCGGTGCAATCGCTGGCGCGATGTTGGGGGTTTCCACTGGACTTGCTGATCCGGAGCTTGCGTATTGGCCTCAGTCAGGCAATCTTATTTTCATGATGATTCTTGGGGGGGCTGGAACCTTTGTGGGGCCTGGGGTAGGGGCGCTCATTTTTGTTCTGCTGCATGAAGTACTGGTATCGAGTACGGCCTACTGGAGATTTATGTTGGGTGCTACGTTGGTGTTTCTCGTGCTTGTGCTTCCAGAAGGATTGATCGGCACGATTTCCAATCACTTGCAACGTCGTGTAAGGGGAGATGCCCAATGAGTGCCATGTTGAGCGCATGCAATGTATCCAAATCTTATGGATCGTACCAAGCTCTAAAGAATGTGTCTTTGGAGATCGGAGGCGGTGAATTCGTGTCAATAGTCGGCCCGAATGGAGCAGGGAAGACCACACTCGTCAATGTGTTGACGGGGTTGGCGGCCCCCTCCCAAGGGACGGTGCATTTCATGGGAAATAGTATTGCTGGAGTAGGTCCGGTTAAGTTGGCTGCGATGGGCATGGCCCGTTCATTCCAGCTGGTCAATATTTTTCCAGAGGTGAGCGTTTGGGAGACGATCGCAGTTGCTGTAAGTTCAAGGTTGCGTAGAGCTTCGAATCCATTACGAACATTGACCAAAGATCCTCAGATCGAGGACGAAGTTCAGCATATTGCTGGAACACTTGGCTTGCATCACAAGCTTTTTGAACGAGCTGGTTCTCTCTCACAAGGAGAGAAAAAACTCCTTGATATCGCCAGCGCATTTGCACTTCGTCCTAAGGCCATCCTTTTAGATGAACCTACTTCGGGCGTCTCAAGTGGAGACAAATACGGGATTATGGAACTGTTAGTGAAGGCGGCACGCTCGGAAGGGGTGAGCGCCATCATTCAAGTCGAGCATGACATGACACTGGTCGCACGTTACTCGCATCGGGTGATCGCGCTTCAGGAAGGGCGTGTGATTGGAGATATGTCTCCGGATGTTTTCTTTAAGGACTCCTTGATGCTTGAAGCAGTGATCGGCCCTGTCCACAGTAGTCAGAAAAAAAACGAGGGGGAACACCAGCCATGCTGAACGTGTCCGAACTGACCGTGGACATCCAGGGAAGTCGAATTCTTCGAGGTATCAGTCTTGAGGTTCGCGCCGGTGAACTGGTATGTCTTCTCGGCAGAAATGGAGCGGGAAAGACCACCACTTTTCGGTCGTTGATGGGCTATCTTCGGCCCGTTTCCGGGCGCATCTCGTGGGAAGATAAAGATCTTGCGCGCTTGAGCACATGGCAGATTGCGCAACTGGGCATTGGCTTTTCCCCTGAAGAATCGGAAGTGTATGCCGACCTCACGGTCGAGGAAAACATTGAACTTCCGACGTGGACTCGTACCTGTGGCAGACCTGCTGCGGAGCGCATTTCGGAAGCATATCGTATTTTCCCCAAGCTGGAACGATACCGTAAACGCGGGGGGGCAGAGCTTTCGGGTGGCGAGCGCAAGATGGTATCTATCGCCCGCGCATTGGCTCTCGACGCAGAACTCCTTTTACTCGACGAACCTTTTGAAGGTCTCTCACCCGCCATCATTCCACTTGTAGCGGAGGGAGTCGCCGCGATTCGCCAATCTGGGAAAGCCATTGTGATGGCTGAATCCAATTTGCATCATGTTCCAGATTACATAGATAAACTAGTGGTGATTGAGCGCGGTGAAATTATTTACACGGGCTCGTTGAGCGGAGCTCTCGGGGACGTGGAGGTTATGAAAATTATCGCGGGTGCCGTGGATGCGGAACCTCAAACTTGACCAGGGGCGAGATATGAAGACATATACGGGCGATCGAACTATCGATGGAATTAAAGTGCTCGCCGATGGCCAATTGTTGCCTGACCGGACCGACCTGCGTCGCTATGCGGAAATGGGGTTCGAATGGGGGTACGAAGGTGCCGAGCCGCGGCAGTTGGCTTTCGCTCTTCTTTTGGATCACACCGGTGACTTGAATCTTTCCGCTGATTCTTGCGAATCTTTCATGAAGGTCATGGTTGCAAATTTTGATAATGAGTGGAGCATTGCTTCCGCAGATATTGAAAACTGGCTACGAAGCAAGTCAAGGTATTGACTGCGGCTGAAATCGAGTGTTGTTGGCAGGCATGCCCCTGTTGGGGTCAATTTAATTGGAGGTTTTCATGGAGCTTCAATCTACTATGATGAAGGAACGCCAGCGTCGATATCGCAAAGAGTATCGACATCGTGTGGCGGGTTGGTACCACGGTTGGCTGCACTTGGCGATCATTGCCATCAGCGGTTTCACGGCGCTCTACATCTATGCTGCCAATCTTCGCAACGTCCAACTGTGGGAATGGCTGGCCTTGCCATTGGGTTTCATGGCTTATCAACTCACCGAATACTTGCTGCATGCGCATGTAATGCATCGGCCTCGCAAGAACGTCATTTTCCGGGCGCTCTATGTGCGACACACATTGATGCATCATCAGTTCTTTACGCGCGAAGAAATGCGTTTCGCGGATCATAGAGATTGGCGTGTAACGTTCTTTCCCCCTTTCACAATGATCGTGCTTACCTTGCTGTCTCTCGTGCCATCGCTCGTCGCTGGCTGGATTCTCTCCCCTAATTTCGGCTGGCTGTTGATGGCCGCGCTGACGGGTAGCTACATGTTCTATGAACTCGTTCATTTCTCATGCCATGTGAACGACAACTGGCTTATTCGAAATACGCCGATTATTAATACTGCGCGCCGGCATCATACGGCGCATCACGATCATCCATTGATGATGGAAGTTAATATGGGTATCGGAACCCCTATTTTTGATTGGTTGTTTGGAACCTCCGATCTCAAAAGAGGATTTTGGGGTCATATCTTTAACGGCTACAGCACGCGTTATTTGAAGCAAGATCTTCGAAAAACAGTTCGTACACCCAATTCAAATGATGGCGTTGTGAAATCGGCAAGCTTCTAACATGACTGCCAAATATCCGGAGTGATTAAATGCCAACTAAATTCAAAGTAATTATTTCCATACTGATTTTGATGCTCTTCGGGGTGATAGGTTTGTATGAGTTTTCGATTGATCTTCGAACGGCTGGTTGGGCTGCATTTTTCTTGGGCGGGTTTATGGTGTTTTCGATCTGGATTTTTCCTGAGGTAAGCAGGGATGATCCTGTCGACGCCAATTGAGCGGCAGAGGGGTGCTCTGATTACTTCTACTTCAGATCGGATTAAGAAAATGTTCGCTCTCAAGGCAGACGCAGATGTGTGGTCGTTCTGTTTGATTTAGAACAAGTTCGTTGGTACAGCTTTGGCGGCCAGTGACGTCATACTTAACTTAACCTAGTACATCCTGATGAGATTCAATGATTTTCGCAATCTCTCCATCGACGACCGTGATGCCTTCTGGACCGAACAGGCCGGGTTGGTGGACTGGCACAAGCCCTTCGACCGGGTGTGCAACCACGACAACCCACCGTTCGCGCACTGGTTCGAGGGCGGGCTGACCAACCTGTGCCACAACGCGGTGGACCGGCACCTGAAAGACCGCGCAGACCAGAACGCGCTGATCTACGTGTCCACCGAAACGGACACCGAGCGCACCTACAGCTTCCGGGAGCTGCATGCCGAGGTCCAGCGCATGGCGGCGGTGCTGCTGGGGCAGGGCGTGAAGAAGGGCGATCGCGTGCTCATCTACATGCCCATGATTCCCGAGGCCACCTTCGCGATGCTGGCCTGTGCGCGCATTGGCGCCATCCACTCGGTGGTGTTCGGGGGGTTCGCCAGCCATTCGCTGGCCAACCGCATCGATGACGCCGCCCCTGTGGCCATCGTCAGCGCCGATGCCGGATCGCGCGGCGGCAAGGTGGTTGAGTACAAGCCGCTGCTGGACGAAGCGCTGCGGCTGTCCACCCACAAGCCAGCGTCGGTGGTGATGGTGAACCGTGGCCTGGCGCCGATGAGCCTTGTGCCCGGGCGGGACCACGACTACGCGGCCCTGCGCGAGCAGCACCTGGACGCACAGGTGCCCTGTGAGTGGATGGAGTCCACCGCCATCAGCTACACCATCTACACCAGCGGCACCACGGGCAAGCCCAAGGGCGTGCAGCGCGACACGGGCGGGTATCTCGTGGCCCTGGCCGCCAGCATGAAGCACATTTTCATGGGCGAACCCGGCGAGACCTACTTCTCCACCAGCGACATCGGCTGGGTGGTGGGGCACAGCTACATCGTCTACGGCCCGCTGATCGCGGGCATGGCGACCATCCTGTACGAAGGCCTGCCGATCCGGCCCGATGGCGGCATCTGGTGGCGCCTGGTGGAGAAGTACAAGGTGACGGTGATGTTCAGTGCGCCCACCGCCGTGCGCGTGCTCAAGAAGCAGGACCCGGCCTACCTCAAGCAGTACGACCTCTCCAGCCTCAAGGCCCTGTTCCTGGGCGGTGAGCCGCTGGACGAACCCACCGCGCGCTGGATCAGCGACAGCCTGGGGGTGCCCATCATCGACAACTACTGGCAGACGGAGAGCGGCTGGCCCATTCTCACCATCGCCAACGGTGTCGAGAAGAAAGCCAGCAAGTTCGGCAGCCCGGGTGTGCCGATGTATGGCTACAGCGTCAAGCTGCTGCACGAATCCACCGGCGAAGAACTCACCGGTGCCGATGAGAAAGGGGTGGTCGTCATCGAAGGGCCCACGCCACCGGGTTTCATGCAGACGGTCTGGAAGGACGACGCGCGCTTCGTCAACACCTACTGGAAGAGCATTCCCGGCAAGCTGGTCTACAGCACCTTCGACTGGGGCATTCGCGACCAGGATGGCTACTTCTACATCCTGGGCCGCACCGACGATGTGATCAACGTGGCGGGCCACCGCCTGGGCACGCGGGAGATCGAGGAAAGCATTTCCAGCCACGCCAATGTGGCCGAGGTGGCGGTGGTAGGGGTTGCCGACCAGCTCAAGGGGCAGGTGGCGATGGCTTTCGTGGTGGCCAAGGACAGTTCTTCGCTCTACGACGATGCCTCGAAACTCAAGCTGGAGGGCGAGATCATGAAGCGGGTGGACGAGCAGTTGGGTGCCGTGGCGCGCCCGGCACGGGTGCGCTTCGTGACAGTGCTACCCAAGACCCGCAGCGGCAAACTGTTGCGCCGCGCCATCCAGGCCGTGTGCGAGGGGCGCGATCCGGGTGACCTCACCACCATGGACGATCCTGCTGCGCTGCAACAGATACGTGCATTGTTGGTAGAAGAATACTAGAAGAAAACACACCGGAATTGCCGAAACGTGCCTCACTTGCGTACGGTAGTAGCAAAGCTTTGAAGTCAGCCCTCTGTCACAAACAGACGGAGAGAGTTGTGCAGTCCATCACCTCGGTATCAAAGCCAACACACGGTAAAATCCCAGTGATTGCTGGCCCGAATGAGGGGGCGTGTTGAATCTCTGATTTGCTCCATTCATCATTGGATGGACAGGTAGCGCCGTCGCCCGATCTTCCATGACACGCTCCCGCCTCGCATTGTGGCGACGAGTTGCTGCCCCAGCCGCTGTTCAAGCACCGGCTTCCAAGGCACCAAGCTGAACCCCATACCCTCATCGAGCAGTGCGTAGCGTCCGCTGGCAAGCATCACGCTGCGCCGGTAGATGCCGGCCACGCGCTGGCCGTCAGCCACGGGGCGATACCCCAAGCCGGTTTCGGCGGCAATGTCCTTCGCGGCGAGCGTCAGTTCCCGGTCGCGCAGCGTGCCCAGCAGGTTGCGCGCCAAGATCACGCGCTGCCCGCGCCGCTCGGCCAGCCCCTGTTCCGTCAGGAAGTTGGCACGCTGCTGCATTGCCTGCTTGGCCTCGCTACCAAAACCCAAATCACCCAAGCCGGAGCCGCCGCCGATCAACTGCTGGTCGAGCCAGGTGGCGCCGATGACGCGAGCTTGACGCTCAATGGGCAGGTGCGATTTTAGCTCCACGGCCACGCCGCCCAGGCGCTGCGCGTCGTACTGGCGGCCACGCTCGGGCAGGTCGTCCGGCACCTTCCATAGCCCCTCGGCCACGCGCTCCACGATGCCAGCCCGGCGCAGGGCTTCCAGGCGCCGGACATGGGCTGCCACGACTTCTTGCGGATCGCGGCCAGGGACAGTCTGCCCTTGCGCGATGGCAAGGTGATGGTCGGTGCGGTACAGGCCATTGCTTGCCATCGCGGCGATGGTCTTGTCCGCCGCCCGTATCTCGGCAGAGCCTTTCACCTCGACCACCGCGCCCATCGGATACTGCTCCAGTTTCGTCCTGGGCGACAGCGCGACGTAGTGCGCCTTGCCGTCGATGCCATCGACCACGAGATAGCCCCGGTCGTACAGTTCGTCGGCCAGCCCCTTGCCCGCTACGCGGCCGATGATGGAGTGCCCATCTTCGGCCGGCTGGAACACGGCCAGGTCGCGCTGCCTGCCGCCCATCGCACGTTGCATGGTGCGGATGATGTCGCCGCGCTCGCCCATCGCCCGCAGGGTGGACTCAGCTTCGGCGTGGACGGCACAGGTGCCAGGCTGGGTTTCCGTCGCCAAGCCCATGCGCTGAAGCCGTTGCAGTCGCCCGACCAGCAGCAGGCGCTGGCGCTGCAGCTTGGGATCATTGAAGCGTTCGATTTTCACCAATCCCTCTACCGCTTCACGCTGCAAGGTTCGATCCAGAGAAGTCCAGCGCTCCTGCTCCACCTCGCGGGCCAGAGTGCGCTGGATCTCCAGCTCGGTGCGTGGCCCGAGCCATTCGGTGGCCAGCTCCATCGCCCGCTCGCGCATCCCGCGGGTGATGTACTCCTGCGAGATGATGAGGTCTTTGCCCGTATCGTCCTTGCCGCGCAGCACGACGTGGGTGTGCGGGTTGTCGGTGTTCCAGTGATCCACCGCCACCCAGTCCAGCCGGGTGCCCAGATCAGCCTCCATGCGCTGCATCAGGTGGCGGGTATAGGTGCGCAGGTCTTCGAGTTGGTCGGCATGCTCGGGCGAGACGATGAAGCGGAACTGGTGACGGTCGCCCCGCCCGCGTTCCTCGAAAGCTGCCGTGTCCGCCTCGTCGGTGATGGTCCCATAGGCCCGTCCCTGTTCGCCCTGGCGATCCACGCCTTCGCGCCCGATGTAACGCAGGTGCTGCACCGTCGATTTGCCGCTGGCCTGCTGCAAATACACCAGCCGAACCTTGACCGTGGCCCGGCGTGAATAGGCAGTCAAGGACTGGCCCGTGAAGCTCGCCGCCGTATGCCCGCGCCCCAGACGAGAACCAGGCGCCTTGCCGGTGGTTTTGCCCCTCACCTTGCCACCCATTCCGCGCTTGCCGCCTGTAACGCCAGCCGCCTTGCTGGTCTGACGCAGCACCTGCGCAATGAAGGTGTCGCCGCGCTGCTTCGGCTTGCCTGGCCGCACGCGGAAACGGTCATCACCATCCGAGTTTCCGCGCTGGCTCATGATGCGCCTCCAGCCAAGCCCATCGCGCCCGAGCGGATGCGGCACACGGTGTTCCCAATGCCTGCATGGCATTTGCGCTGTTGGCGGCACGAAGCCACCCTGTGGCGCGTGCTGCCCCAAACCCATGTGCAGACTGGCTTTGCGCGCACCGTGGTGCCGCGCCCTTCAATCTTGCCTTCCGCCTTTGCCCCTCGCTGGCGCTCCGGGCAGCGGCGGCCCGGCGGCGCTGCTGCACGAGCAGCCAGCACGCCGGCGAACGCAGCGACGGCCACAGGCCGGGCGCGTTCGAGGCAAGACACCTGCACGTTGGACGGCTGCGCCGAAGGCAGCGCGAAGTGCGGCGCGGATGCGCTCGCACTGCACGCGCGACGACACGGCGACGGCCAGCAGCACGACACGCCCGATGGCACGACAAGATGCACGGCAACGTGCAGCAAGTCGGCGGCCATCATGGGCGGGACTCCAGCCAGACCGGATGCGCGACGCCAATCACGGCGCCCACACTGACCGGCCCGAAATACCGGCTGTCGAACGACGCCGGGTTGGTCACACTGAGCAGGAACAGTTCACCGGGTTCGAGGCGACGGCACTGCTGCCAGGATGGCAGCGGCCGGCCCCAGCGGTCGGCAGGCAGCACAGCGGCCGAAGGCACGCCGTCGATGCGGACGATGCGGCCAGTGATGCACACCTCCTGCGGCGCGATGGCGCCCACGCGCTTGAGCAGCGGCACGCGCGCCGGCAGGTAGCCGCGCTGCGCGGCCAGCGCGGCGGCGTCTGGCGGCAGCGTGGTCAGGACGATGCTGCCCACTTCCAGCCGACGCGGCAGCGAGCCGGTGCCGTGGCGCTGCGGATTGACGCGATACCAGCCGACCGCCACGCTGTCGGACGGGTTGTAGATCAGGCGCGGCAGCGGCTGCACGAAGGACGCCCAGGCCAGCGCAGCGAGGCCGCAGGCGGACAGGCCCGCCAGTACGAGGCGAGCGCGCAAACGTGCGCGGGGCGAGCGAGGACGCGACGCGGCGCCGGCAGTCGAAACGGCGGTCATGGCAGTGCCCTCCCGGTCAGCCAGGCGGCGTGCCGCTCGGCGGTGTATTCGGGCAGCGGCAGACGCGCAGCGAGCCGGTTGGCGAGCGTGCGCCAGTACACGGGCGAAGCGGCGGATGGCGCGATGCCTAGCGCCTCGATGGCGTCGATGCGCTCCAGCACGGCGCGCACCTGGTTCTCCCCCTCGGCGTGCAGCAGCAGGCGCGCGCCCGGCTGCACGCCGGGGATGCGCTGCGCCGCATCCAGCGGCGTGCAAGCCTGCATCACCATGAGCTGCCAGCGGATCGTGCCGTAGTCGTTGGCCTGCCAGCGGATGCGGCTGAACATGGCGCCCGGCAGGAACACCGCGCAGCGCCGCCAGCGGTCGAGCTGGAGCGTGCGCGCAGGTTCGCCGAAGCGCAGGTAGAGCTTGAAGCGCGGTTCGATGTAGGCCAGCGCCACGCGCGTCAGCGGCGTGCTGGCAGGCTGGCCGGAAGGTGCTGCGTGCGCAGCCGTGGCCGCGCACGCAACAGGCGCGGCGGCAGACGAAACGGATGCAGTCATGGGGTGTTCTCCCTGCGGTGCTCTGGAAACTCCCGCTCCAGCAGGCCGCGCAGCAGGTCGGCCACGGTCACGCCCTGCGTGAAGGCCGACACCTTGATGCGCGCCCGCATCGCGGGCGTGATGTCGAGGGTCAGGCGAGCCGTGTAGAGGTCGCCCTTGCCCAGCGCATCGGCATCGCCCTGGCGAATCCACGCCTCGGCGTGCGGATTCGCGGGCGGACGCGCGCCGATGCCGACGCGCTTGGCCGTGCGTTTGCTGTTCGGTGGCGGCGTCGTTGTCATGTCGTCCACCGCAATAGTTCATCGACCAGCGCAGTGATTTCGCGTGCGGCGGTGCTGTCCGGCGCCGTCTCGCGTGCAAGCCGGCCAGCGGCGACGCTGTCGGCGAACACGATGCGCTGATGCACTTCCGCGCGCAGCGCAGGAAGCGGTTGGTCGGCCAGAGCCTGGCGCGCTTCGCGCCCGATCACGGTGGTGCTGACGCGCCGATTGATGACGAAGGCCGCGCGCAGCGCTGGCCGAAACACCTGCGCCTCACGGATCAGCGCCACCATCTCCGCGCTGGCCCACAGGTCATAGGGGCTGGGCTGCACGGGAATCAGCACGCGCTCGGCCGCCAGCAGCGCGGAACGCGCCAAGGCAGCGATCCTGGGCGGGCCGTCGATGATGACGTGATCGGCCCGCCTGGCGAGTTCTGGCGCCTCTTGGTGCAGCGTTTCGCGTGCGAGGCCCACGGCGCTGAACAGCCTTGGCAAGCCTTGCTGGCTTCTGCGCTGTGTCCAGTCTAGCGATGAACCCTGCGGGTCGGCGTCCAGCAGCATGACATGCTGCCCGCGCATCGCCAGCTCGCCGGCGATGTGCGTGGCGAGCGTGGTCTTGCCCACGCCGCCTTTCTGATTGAGCAGAGCAACGATCATGGCTTGGCCCTCCATGCTGGAAAGCCGGGCTTTTGCTGCTGCCTTTCATGCCGTGTGGTGGTTATCCACCGTGGCGCGGCGCTTCTACTAAAAGTTAGAGAATTTAAGTTAGGGAAGTTAGAGGGACGCGAAACCCAGTGCTGGCGCGGGTTTGCGGCCGATTTTGTTGCCTGATAGCACGAGGATTCGTTGCCTGATAGCACGACACCTCTGTTGCCTGATAGCACGAGTCCATCCACAGACTCTCCCGAAGTTATCCCCGTGCCGTTTGCGGCACGGGCCGGAAGGTCAGCAGCGGCGAGGAAATCCCGGACGCGTGCTCGATGCCCAACAGGTAGCCCGGCAAGGCTTGCCGCGCCACCAGCGCCCGCAGGTCGGCGGCGAAGTCGTAGTAGCGCGCCACGCTGCCCGATTTGCGGTACAGGTGCTGGAAGTCGAATTGCCAGCCGCCCGGCTGCCGCCCGCCGTGCTTGCGCACCAGGCGGTACAGCCACCGCTCGATGCCGCCCGTGAGCCGGAAATACGCCGGGTCGATGGTCAGCACCAGGGCGGCGTCGAGCACGCCGGCAAAGAACCAGTCCGGCAGGATCAGTTCGAGGCCCAGCGGCGTGCCGCTGGCATCGGCCAGTTCCTTCCACTCGTTGATCCAGGAAAACCGATGCAATCGCCGCCCGGTCGTCTCGCGGATGGACGTGGCCACCGTGGTCGATTGCAGCCGATCCAGCGCAGCCTTGAGGCGCTGGTAGTCGCGCAGCGACGTACCGCGCCCAATGAAGCGCAGCACCTCGTAGGGGCGTACCTGCATCAAGCGCGAAGGCCGCAGGCCCGCGTCGCGCGCCTCCACGATCTGGCTGGCGGCCCAGATCAGGATGTCGGCATCCCAGATCGTGGCGATGCCGTGCTCCTGCGTGCCTTCCACGCGGATCGTCACGTTGCCCGCCCGGAAGTCGATGGGCTTGACCCGTTTGGACTTCGCCAGCGAGAAGAACGGAAAGGCCATCAAGTCCTGGCTGTCGCGTGGCGCCATGTCGCCCGGCAGCGCGCGAAACAGGTCGAGCTGTTCGCGCTCCTGCAAGGGTGTGGACATGGCGAAGGCCATCCACGCGCCGCCGATCAGCGCGCACGGCTGTCGGCCGAGTGGTGCTCGGCGTACTCGGGATCGGAAGTCGTCTCGAAACTGCGGTCGGCGGCCCAGGCATCGAGGTCGGCCACGGCGTACATGACCCGCCGGCCGAACTTGCGAAAGCGCGGGCCGCCGCCGATCACGCGCTGCTTTTCCAGCGTGCGCGGCGACAGGCGCAGGTACTCGGCGGCTTCGTCGTTGGTGAGATAGCGTTGGGGCTGCGCGGCAGCGGTCGAGACAGCGGCGGCAGGCCGCAAGGGAGCAGGACGCATGGTGTGAACCTCCATAGCTTTCAAAGCTCCGGCCACACAGCGCAACCGGATGGAGGCAGTCTCAGAAAACGCGGCCCACTTGCTCAGGGTCGTTTTGCGTCGCCTTCAAAACGACCCTTCTCAAGCGGCGCAAGCTGTGCTAGGCGGCGATAGCCGCCGCGCATCAGCGCATCGCCACGCCGCACCAAGCGGCGCACCTTGGAGCGCAAGCCGCCGTCGGCGTACCAGTCGGCCACGGCGTCGGCACCGAACAAGCCTTCGCCGACCTCACGCGAGGACGCGCCCGCCAGGGTCGCGTCGAGCGCCTGCAAGGTGTGCAGTTCCAGCAGCGCGGAAGGTGTTGGCCTGGGCGTGGCGGCGAAGGTCACGCCGGGCACATGACCGCGCACAGGCGCGGCAGTGCCGCCGCGATGGGCATAGGCGACAGCCATGCCGTCTTCCAGGCCGGGGGCCAGCGCAAAGCGCAGGCAATGGCCTGGGCTGCGCGCGATCAGCGCCAGCCGTTTGCCGTCATGGAGCAGTTGCTTATGGCCAGGGATGCGCCAGAACGCGAAGATCGAGGCATCGGGTGGCGGATCTTCATCCGGGTAGAGCTGCACCATCGCAGCGTGGCCGGGCAGCCAGGCCGGATGCGCGTCGCGCGCATCCAGGGCCGGGTCTTCCAGCAGGCGCAAGCCCCAGCGTTGCGCCGCTTCCTGTGCCGCCTGCGACCGACGACGATGGCGCAGCCAGTCGAGCCGGTAGTCGGGGTGCCTGCGCAGGTACTCCCAGGCGAGCGCAAGGCTGTCCAGATGCAGCACGTACAGATACGCGGCAGTCGGATACCAAGGCTCGGCGGCGCGGTCGGCCATGACGCAACCTCCTGGGAACAGGAATCGCCGCCACGGCTGGGCTACGCGCTACATCGCCATCGTCAGAACGTCATGGGTAAAAATGGTGACTGGGGTTGTCAAGACCGATTGGCTCCGATGCGTTGCGGTTTCCGTCTCAATGCGGCGGTGGCAGCGCCCCGACCGTGGGACGCCGTATCGGCCAGCCTGCCGCAACCCAAGCCAGGCATCATGACTGTTTCGATCAGACTGGCCGGGGTATGCCGCAAGAATCCCGATTGAGACCTGCCCGGCATGACGCCAGACTGAAAAAGTCACAGTAGGCCGTATTCAGTCCGGGATCGCTCCGTCGCGCTCGGCCAGCCGGGTGTATTCCGACAGCGTGCGCGTGGGGCGGAAATAGAGGTCGCGTAGCACGGGCTGCTGGCGCGGCCCGACGATGCCGGCCAGGTCGGACAGCTTCACCGTCCCCAGCTCTGGCATCCCCAGCCCGAGGTCGATCAGGCCGTAGGCCGTATCGCCGTCCGCAGGATCGAGCGCGGCCAGCAGCCAGGTCACATGCGCGTCCGGCGTGAACAACCGCACCACGGGCACCGGGTCGATGGCCTCGCCAGCGGCGCGGGCCTTGCCGTGGGCCAGCAGGCGCGCGCGGTCGTCCTCGGTGATGAGTGCCGTCATGGCGCCACCCTCCGGCCGCACGAATCCGCCGAAGCGCAAAAGCGCAAAGCCGTACCTGCGGATTTGGGCATAAACACGATGGCGGTTCCGTGATTTCGCGCCTTTGTTGAAACCCGCAAATGCGGATTTCTGTAGAAGCGCAGAACAGTGAGCTTTTGATGAATGAGTTAAAGATAACGTGGTTTTAATTGTGCTGCGAATCGACGCTTCTGTCCATGCAGAAGCGATCCGTCCAGCCCGGCCGACCGGCCGGCGCCACCACCTTCGACGCCGAGCTGGCTCAAGCCTTCGGCGCGGCGGTGCGTGCGCTGCGCACGGAACGCGGCATCGCCCAGGAGACGCTGGCGCACCTGGCCGGCGTCGAGCGTTCGCACATGGGCAAGGTGGAGCGTGGCGAACACCAGCCCACGCTATCGCTGATCTTCAAGATTGCCGGCGCGCTCGAATGCAGCACGGCGGTGCTGATGAGCGAGGCTGAAAGCCAGCTCGCGGCAGCGGCCCAGCCGTAGGCGCTGGCCGGGCCGATCCGGCGCAGCCGGTTCGGCGGCATCGAGGGGCGCCAAGCATCGCGCGGCGGGGATAGCCCACAGGGCTTTCCCCTGGAGTGCAAGCGCCAGCGCGTAGCGCCGCAGGCGCGAAGGCGTGAGGGATTGGAGCCGAATGGCCGTGACGGCTTGCCGGCACGGGGCGCAGCCCGAAAGCCCGGCGGCGCTTGCAGCGCCGACACGCCATCCTGGGCTTGCTACGCCACGGGCTGCGGGCCATCCACCGATGAATACCGGCCCTGGTGAACATGCCAAGAGGCACCCGTTGCCGAACCCCGTGCGTGCGGTGCTGCGATGAGCAGCACAGCGCCCCGCCGCAATGGGCGGGGCGCTGTGGGCGGCCGTCAGGCCGCCTTGGGCTTGTTGCGCGACCAGATCAGGTCGTGCGTGCCGTCCTCGTTCTCGATCAGGCGGGCATAGACCGTTGCCGGGAATGAAGGATCGTCCAGGGTCACGGACACGTAGGGGCGTCCGGCCTCGCTGGTTTTCTTCCACGCCGCGCCGATGTCGTGGCCAGCCGCTTGCAGGCGGAAGTCGGGGGCGCTCTCGTTGTTGCCCTTGTCGTTGGGAACCAGCTTGACCTTGACGTTGAGCGTCAGGGTGCGGAGCTGGCCGTTGAAGCCGTCTTTGTCTGCGGTGAAGGTGCCGATGTTGGCCATGATGATTTCTCCTTTCGGGTTGAACAAGGTCGCGCCAGTGCGTCCTTGTTGTGATCCGTCCGGCGGGGGATGGGCTGGCCGCACCGCGCAGCGGTCGCAACACCGTGGAGAACCTGGAGGCGAAAAGAATTTGTCCCGCGAGGAATGCGCGCAGCGCAGGGGAAATTGTTTTCGCTGGAAGGTTGCGGCCATGAAGCCCAAGGCGCAGCCGCGCCACCGCCAGGATTCACAACAAGACAAGGACGCACAGGCCGCCCGCTCCCGAATGGAGACAGGGCCGACTCGGCATCCCCGCGTGACGGCTTCACCGGCTTGCGCCCTGACGCGGGCCAGGTCAATGCCCCGACGACAAGGCCAGAGCGCCCCAGCCGCAGCTCGCGGCACATGCTTGAGGCGTGGTGAGGAAGCTCCATCGGGCGAGGCCGAGCGGTGTGTCGGTGAACCGTCCTTCGTGACGTACAGGCAACGAATCGCCAGCGTCGAGGACGGCACGCTTTTGCACAACCTGCCGCAGCAAGCCGGGGCGTAGCCCCACAAGCTCCGCCCATTGCGGCGGGGCGCAGCCTTCCTCGCAAGCGAAGCGCGCAGCGCCACAGGCGCGAAGGCGTGAGGGATTGAAGCCGAATGGCCGTGATTCGGCACGAAGCACGGGGCGCAGCCCGAAAGCCCGGCGGCGCCTCGCGCCGACACGCCCAGGCCGTTCTATATTTTCAGGAAGTAACCCAAGACAAGCCCATGACTCTCCAGCTCCGACACGAAACCCCGGACGACATTGCTGCCATCGAAGCCGTCACGACGGCCGCTTTCGCCGATGCGCCGCACACCAGCCACACCGAGCAATTCATCGTGCGCGCACTGCGCACTGCCAACGAACTGACGCTTTCCATCGTGGCCGAAGAACACGGCCAGATCATCGGCCATGTGGCCCTGTCGCCCGTGACCATCACCGACGGCCACGGCCGCCAGGCTGAGGACTGGTACGGGTTGGGGCCGATCTCCGTCCTGCCGCAAAGGCAGGGGCACGGCATCGGCTCGCGCCTGATGGAGCAGGCGCTGTCTGAACTGCGGGCCATGCAGGCCGCAGGCTGCGTGCTGCTAGGCGATCCCGCGTATTACGCGCGTTTTGGTTTTCAGGCCCATGCGGGCCTGCAACTGCCGGGCGTGCCGCCCGGCTACTTCATGGCGCTGGCCCTGCATGGGCCAGTGCCCGAAGGCATCGCGCGCTACAGCGATGCCTTCAACGCCACCGCCTGAGCCACCGCGAAGGCGGCGGCGTTCTGACTCGGCTGCTGGCCTTGAACACCGGGCGCGGCCACTGCCGCGCCCGGATTTTGCGTCCACCGCGCCCAGGACGGAACGGCCTGGGCGCGGTGCTGAACGCGGTTATTCCTTCGTCTCGATGAGCCACCACACGGCACGCGGCAAGGCGCGGCCCGTGATGGGGTGAATGTCGGTGAGGTCGGCGCGGGCCGACCAGCCCGAGGGCGGGCGGTAGCCGCGCACGTCGCCATCGTCGTGCCAGCGGCGAGCGCGTACCGTGCTGGGCGCGTAGATCGCCGCCATGCGCGGGCGGCTGCTGGTGATGCGGGTCATGGGGGCTTCTCCTTGCAGCGAAGCGCCCCGGTCGAGGCCGGGGCGCTTGCCTTCGGCGCGGGTCAAGCGGCCAGCGCCTCGGCGGGTTCATCCGCCATTGCCTCGGCATCCTCCGGGGCATCCTGCGCCTGCGTTTCCTGCGGCGCAGCTTCCGGGCCTTCGGTCTTGAAGATGGCAGGCATCCAGCCCGTGCCATCGGCCAACCGCTCGGCTTCGCTGGCAATGTCGGCCTTCTTCAACTTCGCCAGTCGCGTGACGTGCTCGGGCGCGTACTGGCCCACGGCTTCCAGAATCACGGCCTTGGAAACGTGCTTGAAGTAGCCTTCTGCGGTCGGCTTCCACCATGCAGCCATGTCGAGGCCCACGGCCTGCGCCAGTTCCTCGCCGGGCTGGTGCGGTGTGGCACGGGGCGTCACCACGTCCACCGTGGAAGCCACGCACACGGCCAGCAGCCGCACCAGTTCATCTTGCGGCTTCGCCAGCAGCGCGGCAAACAGTTCGGCGCTGTCCTCCGGCAAGGCTTCGCCCGCCACCTGTTGCAATTCGCACAGCGCCACGGCGGCGGGAGTTTCCGGCCAGTCCGGGGCCATGCCTTCCAGCCGGTCTTGCACTTTGAGGCCCACGCCCAGCGGCAGAGAATCACGGCTGCGGCCGTAGCGGCGTTCCTGCAAGACGGTCTGCACCATGCCATGCACCACGGCGGCCAGCGCGGCTTGCGGATGCCGGGCGACTTCGATTTGTAGCGCGGCGGTGCGGTGGGCGCTCAAGCGTTGCGCCAGCCGGTCGGACATGGCGGCGGTCTTGGGTGGCTCGTCGTCCTCGCCTTCGTCGTCGTTCGCGGCTTCGCCTTCGCTGCCGAAACCTTGGCGCAGCCTTTCCAGCGTGCGCAGCGCCTTGGCCTCGGCCTCGCGCATCAAGCCGCGATGAATCACGGCTTCGCCGTTGCGGTCGATGGTGACGATGGCACCGGCTGCGGCCTTCACGGTCGCGCCGTAGTCCTGCAAGCCATCTTCCAGCACCTGCAACTGCTCGCCCAGGGTTTCGCCTTCCTCCTGCAAGGCGTCGGCCTTTTCCTCATCGTCAGCGTCCAGCGCAGCATCCACGGCTTCGGCCAGTTCGTGCATCTTGGTTTGCAGCTTCTCGATGCGTGCGGCTTCACGCTTGTTCGGTTCGCGCCGCTCCTTCGGCGCACGCTGGAAGGCGTGCAGGTCGGCATGGGTCACGCCTGGCGTGGCATCCACCCATGCCCAGCCTTCGGCCTTCACCTCGGCAGCAATGCCCGTCAGCTTATTGAACGCCAGCCCTTCCAGCAGCGCGGCATCGGTCAGATACACGCCCGCGTCATCTTCGGCGAACAGGTCACGGCGGATGCCACCGCCTGCGGCCTCGTAGCTGTCCAGCCCGACGAAGCGCACCAGCGGATGCCGGTAGGCGTCGATTTCCCTTTCGGTGAGGCGTTCGCGCAGGTTGGACGGGTGACGCTGCCAGGTTGGCGCATCGTAGAACGCGCTTTCCTGCGCGGCGTGGTCATCGGTGATGGCAAGGGCCATCAACTGGTCAAGGCTCACGGCATCGGCGCGATAGTCGGCCATGAGGCGGGGCGACACGTTCGCCAGCTTCAAGCGGCGCTGCACCACCAGCGGCGTAACGGAGAAATCCGCCGCAATGTCCTCGATGGGGCGGCCTTCGGCCACCAGCGCCGCGAAGGCTTCAAACTGGTCTGCCGGGTGCATGGCTTCGCGCTGCACGTTCTCGGTGAGGCTGGCGGTGCGGGCGGTGCCATCGGCCACCAGCAGGCAAGGCACTTCCCATTCCTTGCTGATTCGGTGCTTTTTCGCCAGCAGCTTGAGGGCTGCGAGGCGACGGCCACCGGCCACGACTTCGTAATGCTCGCCATCGGCGGATGCAATCACGATCAGGTTTTGCAGCAGGCCGACACGCTGGATGCTTGCGGCAAGTTCGGGGATGGACATGCGCGGGGTCTTGCGCACGTTGCGGCCCGTGGGGCGCAGCACCAGCCGCGACAGTGGAACCAGAATCAGGTTCTTGGTCGGGTCGGCGGCTTCCAACGGGATAGCGGCGGCGGTATTGACGGCGCGGGCTTCGGTTTGGGTAACGGCGTTCATGGTGAATCTCCAATCGAGTGAAACAAGGGAATGGAGGGGAACCGCCCCTCCGGCGGGGAAACGGTTCAGGCTTTCAACTGGCGCAGGCCATCGGCCAGCATCCAGAGGGCGCGATTGAGGCGCACATCGGAATCAATGCCCTGCACCGGGCGGGTCTGCTGGCGGCGTCCGTTGGCGCTGCGGCCATGCAATCCGCCTTTGGTCAGGTTTTCCTGCGTGCGGTTGAACACGCTCCACAGGTCGGGGCGGCGGTCGTCGAACCGGCGCGGCATCAAGATTTGCGATTCGGTGATGGGCGCGGGCTTCTTGTCGGTGGGGTCGTACTTGAGGGCCAGCGCGGAACGGGCGAACACTTCGGCTTCGCCTTCATCCAGCGTGATAGCGCGCATGGCATCGCGGGAATCCTTCACCCGCTCGAAGCCGCTCAACACCTCGAAAGCGCCTTCGATGACGGAACCGGCTACGTCGCCCTTATGGGGTACGCGCACGTCCGCCACGGTGTCGCCGCACACAAGACCATTGCTGCAAACGAAGCGGAACATTCCGGCCAGCATCTGATAGCTGCTGGTGCCGTCATGCGAGTTCAGCAGCACGATTTCGTTGGCCTCTGCGCCGTTGATCTGGCTGGCGTGGCGCAGGCGCAGCATGTGTTTCGTGTGCTCGCGCTTGCCTTCATCGCGCACGCGGGTCTGCGTCACCATGAAGGGTTGAAATCCCTCCTTGCGAAGCTCGGTCAGCACGGCGGCGGTGGGGATATAGGCGTACCGCTGCGAACGGCTTTCGTGCGGGGCATCCGCGAAGATGGACGGGGCCACGCGATGAATCTGGTCATCGGACAGCGGGTAGTCACTGCGCAGCGAAGGGGAGCGGGAAGCGAAACGGGATGCGAGTTGCATGTCTTTCTCCTGAACAAAAAGGCTGTTGAAGAAAACCGCACACCGGATTCCTAGATTCGGAGCCCAGCCTTTCGGCTGTTCGGTGCGGTCGGCACGAGGAACCCGGTTGGCCCTGTTGCCACCGTCTTTCCTGAGTTCATCGCCCGCGACGGTCAGGAGCGCGCGAACGGGCGCCGTCAAGGAGGCAAGCGCAGGGTTGGTGCGGCCCGCAGGCGCAGCCGAGGACACGGCCCTGCGCGCCTTGACGGCACACGGGCGCGGGCTACAGTCGCGGTGAAGGTGATGAAGTCAGGGGAGACGGCTGGACAAGGCAACGGCCTTCCCCACACGCCGACCGCACGGCAAGCGAAGCGCGCAGGCCCGAAGCTGGAAGCCGGGCCGGAGGCGTCAGCCGAGCGGAGCGAGGGAACGATGGAAGCCCGTCAGGGGCGAGACGCCGCAGGCGGCTCGATGCGCAGCACGACAGCGCGACCGGCCATCTCCCAGGTGGCCGGGGACGCCCATGCAGTTTGGGCATCGCGGGATTTGTCTTCGGCGGATTTTTCGCGGACAATGTGGGCAAGGCCCTGTCCGCCTGAGCTTCGAGCGGCTCAATCAAGACTGCGTTCTGCTTTCCCCCCGTATTTCTTGCCACCACCATGCGATATCGCCTGGGCGTAGGCCAAGTAATCGCTCGATTGGCCTGCGCTGAAATCAGGAGAATCGTATGCCCATCGGCATTTCCGACCTTGCCCATTCTGTTCGCAAGAACAGCGTTTCTGTGGCCGCCCCTGTGCAGCTTGGCCATGCGCAGCAAATCATTGTTGCTGCACTCGGCTACAAGAGCCTTGCCGCCTACCAGGCCGCCCAGGTAGCCGCACTCGAACCCAAAGACTTGAGCAATGTCTACCACGTTGTACTCGACTACGACTCGCTCGATAGGCGCGCCAGCGAACTTGGCGCAGCCCCCGCGCCAAGCCAACTGCATGAGCTGATCGACGCAGCCTTCAAGGAACGAGCACCCCACACACACATTCACGCCTCTCACGCAGGCTTCGATAACTATCTGCGTGAGCATGTGGATCAGGTGGTCATCGAAGACGATGACGTGAACAGCGAGATGGCCAACGCCAATTACGATGGCATTGATGAGGTCTATTTCGATTTCGAGGTTGAGTCTGAAAACGTCCCCGTTGGCAGCTCGCTGGAAATCGACCTGGATGGCCATGTTGGCTTGGGCATCGACACTGAGCGTCCCTACGCGGGCCACATCGTGAATGTGGAGGGCACTTTGAGCGTGGAGCGATTGGGCAGCCAGTGCTTTGGGTCAGTGGACTGCCAAGTCACCAAAGCGGAACTCGATACGAACTGGGGGGATGACGACCACGACGGCGAGCCACCGCCGCGCAGCGTATCGCAATCCTATGCCGAACTGCTGGGCCTCGAACTGCATGAGGTTGGCAATCTCGCCGATGTAGAAGCAATGGAGTTGGACGGCAGTAGCGGTGAAATGGTCTACGGCTACCTCCTCGACTTCACGGACTACGCATCGCCCGAGATAGCGCAGAAGATCTTGCGCCGTCACTCTTCACTGCGTATCGAAGTCGGCCCTGGCTTCTTTGAAGGCGTTCGTAGCGACGACTGGCCTCGCTGACGATGCAGTAAGCGCATCCCGATACGGGATGCGCTGCTGGGCCATCCGCCCAAGGCCGAGTCAGACAGCTATCCGCCCGCTCAGCCGCGCCTCGCGCGCGTAGGCGCTCAACCGCTTCTCAGCGCGGAAAGACAGGTCGCGCTCGATCGGCAAGCCCAGCCCGCCGCGCACGATCGCCAACTCGCCCAGGCTGACCCAGCCGATTTCCGGCGCCCCCAGGCCCAGGTCGCAAAGACCAAAAGCGTGGTCGTGGTCGTCAGGATCAATCTCGGTCAGCAGCCAGGTCGCGCCGGCGTCCGGCGTGAACAGCTTGACCACGGGGGCCGGATCAAAGTCCGGGTTCTCCAAGGATTCGCGGCCGTTGGCCAGCAGTACGATGCGCTGCTCGTCAGTGATGAGTGCGTTGTTCATGGTGAACTCCTGCAAGGATGCCGGGCGGAATTGCCCGACCCTTCCGGGGCACGGCGCAGCGCAAGCAGTCAGGGGTCGCAGACGGCCGACAGGACGCAAGCGCGCATGGCGCGCGCCGCCCTTGACGGCGAGAACGCCGTGATACGGTGAAGGGAACAGCAAGACTGCCCACACCCGCCCGCTGCACACACTCGGCTTTTAGGGCAAGCGGAACGCGCAGGCTCGAAAGGGCCGGAGGCGTCAGGGGGCAAAGCCGAATGGCCGCGATTCGGCACGAAGCGCGGGGCGCAGCCCTCGAACCCGGCGGCGGCACGCCGGGACGCAATGAAGACTGTCAGATAGAATAAATAGGCATCGCGTCGACGAAAGATCCCCGTGCAGCGATGCTATTCTTTTCTTCGCTGCGATCATTCACGGCTCACAGCGTTGACACGATCGGAGATACGGCATGACGTTCAAAGCGGACAAGTACAACCGGTCGGTCTGTCTGAATTGCCCAACGTGCGGTGGCACTGAGTTTTCACACGACGGCGCTGATGGGCAGACGAGCGAACTGTTCACCTGCGGCAACTGTGGGTTGCAGATTTCCAAGGATGATCTCATCCGAGCCAACGATGAGAACGTGCAAGCGCATGCCAAGGAGATCGGGAAAGCCGTCGTCAAAGATCTTCAGAAGGAACTGCACGAATCGCTGAAGAGGGCATTCCGCGGCAGCAAGAACATCAAGATCCGATGATGCCCTTCCCAATCAGTGTTGGTGATGCCATCGCCATAGGCGCTCTTTTGCTGTCCGCGTACGCCACTTGGACGACGTTCAGATTCAATCAGAAACAGAACAAGTTGATTGAGAGCCAGGATCGACTGAACAAGCTACTTCTGGAAAAAGAAGCCACTGAAATCCTCAACATTAAGAAAGCGGACCTCGGCGCGACGTTCATCAAGATCGGCAGCAACAACCGACGGCTGAAAATCTGGAACAAGGGGAAATCGGCCGCGCGCAACGTGTCGCTGTCGTTTCCCGATGGCAACGACTGCCTGGTTCAATCGGACATCGACTCGAAATTTCCGCTAGAGACACTGGACACGCTCCAGTCGGTGGAATTGATTGCGTCCATATCACTGGGTAGCAAAAGCAAGCACTCCATCAAGCTGACGTGGAGCGACGATTTCAGCGATCACAACGAGAAGGTGGTCTACCCGACGATCTGAAAAGATGCCTGCGCAAGGCCACTGGCTAGGAATAGAGCTGGCCGTCGGGACAAAGCAGACCAAACCACCGCTGCAGTTTCTTTTCTCGCGTGGCGAACGATCCTTCCAGTGTTCCCAACAGGAGGTAGTGCGCGTCGAGAACATCGTGCTCGATTTTCTCGTAGGCTTTTCCGCTCAGTGTGTCGGGAACACGTCCACCATAACGACAATATGCGTCCAGCGCGAAAAGCAACTGGACCTGCTGCCAACGAAATAGTGCCCAATCCCGGGTCATGATCGTGGCAGGCGGTAGTGGAAGTTCGCCCGAAGGGACTTCCAGGCTCCCGTAGAACTTCAACATTGCATCGGTATTGGTCGCGATGACCTCCTCGGCGGCCTCCCGCAGTGACTGTCGCTCCGCGCTGGTGCCTTCCAGAAGATTTGGGATTAGGGTCGGAATCAAGCGCACCCGGTCAAGAAATCGTTCGACATCTTCACGAAGTTCCGCCGTCTGCTCCTGAAGCGCCTCAGCCGCCGAAGGCGGCAGCGCGTAGTTCGCGCCGGTCAGCGCCTCGTTGAATTGGAAGCGGATATCCTCGTACCGCGTAGAGGGCTTGCCGCAGGCTTCGTGCGACTCTATCTCCTGTTTCAGCAGCGCCCCTACGTGATTGACCAAGATCACCGGGTTCTCGATCTTGGGAAACTTGGCGAAGCAGCGCGAGCGTCCCGGTTCGGACGACGAGATCAACTCGTAGAAAAGTACGTCGGCCATCAGCAACTGGTGCGACTGCGCGAGTTGCAGCATGTGCGCCGCCGTCGATCCTTGCAGGTAGTTCTTGTCGAGAACAATCGTGGGCTTTGCCATTGAAGTCCGGATCAGCTAAAGGTCGCCGCCTGGGGCTTGGCTTTCTCCCATGCCTTGCGCGCTGTGTTGTACTCAGCCTTGATGCGGTCCATCTGTGCCAATTCGTCAACCACGAAATCAATCGTCAACGGCACTTCGTGGAAGTCTGGCGAGTGGGAGTGAGCATCGATGTATCGGGATAACATCACCATGCGCGTGTGAACCTGTGCAGCAATGCCTTCATCAAAATACACCTGACTGAGGGTGAAGGTGATGTTCTCCCGCCAGCGGCGCACGACATTGCCGAACAGCTTTCGCTGAATGAAGTCCTCATAGGCGGTACGCAGGCTGCCACACGCCTTCTCCAGGCTGTCGCGCTGCTTGTCGCCATCCAGCGTGCGGGCGACGTCAAGGTGCTTTCGTGCGCGATCGTGTGCAGCACCTTCGTAATGTTCGTGAGGGAAGGCCAGGCTGTCGATGACACCTGGCTCTTCGGCCTCGCCACGCCACACGGTCCGGCCCGCGAAATCGACACCCTTTTCCACCGCAGCCGTCGCCAGATAGTTCGTAAACAGGATGTCGTGCGTAAAGACGATCACCTGCCGCTTGGCGGCTTCGTCCACCAGGCGTTGTGCGATCGCCTCTTTGCGTACATGGTCCATCGAGGTCACGGGGTCATCGAACACCACGCCCAAACAGGAACCGTTGAGTTCCACTTCAGTGAGAAAGTCGGCCAATGCCGCGGCGGTCTGTTCGCCCTCGCTCAGCACCGAAGACGGGTCGATGCCGGCCACGCTGGCGTTGGCAATCTCGATTTTGCGATCAGTCGTTCCAGCATCGCCCGCGAAGCGGAATTGCACCGGCAGCTTGAGCTGCAGGGCGGCGCAGTTCTCCGTGAATCGCGCGATGAAGCCCTGCGCCACCAGTTCTGTGGCCAGCGCTTTCTGCTTGCTGGTCACTTCGCGTTGGGATACGGCAAAGCCGCGGATGCACGAATTGGCCTTCACCACCCATTTGAGGTCTGCCACCGCCGCAGCGATGGCATCGTACTGGCCGGAGAGCACCTGGCGATCGAGTAACAATCGCTCCTCTGCCATCAACGACCCCATCAGTACCTTGGGGTCCTTCTGTCGCAAGGCATCGTTGTCGGATTTCAGGCGCTCAACCAACTCCGTGATGCGTACCGAGACCGGGTCATGGTCCAACATGCTCAAGCCAGGGTCGAAGGCACCGGCAACCGCCCGCGCCAATGCTCCGATGACTTCCCGATAGCCTTCGACATGACTGGAAACCGCCGCGGCCATTGCGGCATCCACCTCGGTCAAGGTCCGGCGCGCGACACTGCCCTCGTCGAAGAAGGCGAGACTGATCTTCGACAACTTCGTGCCATACCCTGCGAGCGTTGTCTTGGCCTGGCCAAGCTGCGCTTCGACACCACTGGTTGCGAACTGATAGAAGCGGGTCAATCGTGCAATGCCGTCTTCGTCGAGAACCTGATGGCAAAGCACGCATCGGGCCGCATCCGCCTTCGGTGGAAACGCCTCGTCAGGATAGGCTTCGGCGTTGTAAGCAATGGCCGCAGCCAGCAGGTCACGCCATGCTGCTGTGCCGATGGGCTGCACCGGCTCCTCGCCCAACTGTGCCGCTGAGAGCGCTGACGCCTTTTCCGTCAGCGTCTGAATCTGCTTGACGGCATTGGTGATCTGTTCCGCGACTGCAGGCGATACAGCCATGTGCAAACCTGAGATCGATGCTTTCAGTGCGTCCAGATCGATGATGCGCTGCTCATTCTGGCGAATGATCTCCTTGGGATCGGTGGTCCTGAGTGTCGCGAGTTGCTGGACAACCGATTCCAGGCGCGCGCGCTCCTCGTCGCCGAAGGCGGCCAATGCCTGCAAGCCAACGAGGTCCGTCTGTGCCGTCAGGGTGATCAGCAGCGAAGCGACTTCGGACGTGCTGCCTGGAATCGCGAACTTGTCCGTAGCGTGGGAACGTAGAGCGATGTCATCGCGCAGCTTGCGCTGGAGCTTTCCGAAGACCTCCACCATGCGGGGAAAAACATCGAACAGATAAGGCATGACTTGGAAGGCATTGCGCTCATCCAGATGGACACGCACGCAGGTCGAGTCGAACACCGCGAAGTTGTCGCGCAGTCGCTGGCAAGGCTCCTTGTAGACAAATGTCGTGTTGGAGCCGTCGTCGAAGGCAAACGTCGCGCTAGGCGTGGGTTGTTTGTGCTTGGCCAACTTCACATCGCCGAGAATCGCGGTTTGCTTGGAACGGGTGAAGCATGCGGCTTTGAGCACTCGCGCATAGCCGGACTTGCCCGCACCGTTGGGACCATAGATCACAGTGAGCTTGCGCCCGAAAGTCAGTGTTTCACCCGGCGCCAGGGCGTTGACGCCGGTCAGTGCGGTCATGGCGGTCACTACGCTTGAGTCCGTTGTGGGGCCGCCTTGGATCTGGGGCAAGGCGATGTCCCATGTGGCGCGTGGCATCTCCGTGGTGGCCAGTTGCTGGTCCATCAAGTACTCGCGGTAGACCTCATCCAAAGCCTCGTCCGGGAAATCGACGGCGCCAACGAGTTTGACCAGCAGGCACCGCTGCCAGTTGGAAAGCGTCTTGCCCCAAGCGGACAGCGCATCGAAGACATTGAACGCCGCTTGCGACATGAAGATTCCTTGTTTTAAGCCATTTGAATCTCGTTCAACAGGCTGGGACGGTCTATTCAGAGGAGGCAGGTGATTGTCGTATCACGATACAACAATCGATCAGGACGGCGTTGCGACGCCTACGAAAAGGACACTGCCGCTTTCTGCACGCCATCCAGTTTTCTATGGATCAGTGAAACCAGCGTCAAGATGTCGAGCGCATCCTGCTCAGACATAGGCCAATTCGTCTTCGGGGCATGGGCCAAGGGATTGCGCACGGCGCCGAACAGACCGATTAGCAAGTTCGCAAATCCTCTCTGCTCGCTCTTTTCGGACTCGGTGCTCAGTGGTCCCAAGACCAAGATTGGCTGCTGACCCGCGAACGCCTTGTTCACCAAGTCGGCACCATCGCCGGTCAACCCCGACAGTATGCGAATTCGCTCGGCGACACCCTTGCTCGCCTCGAAGACCGCATGAAAATAGTTCTCGTCCAACAGCTCGGCTCGGCAGTAATTCAAGACCTCCGCATGGACGACTCTGCTTTCCAGCGCCGCCTTGAGACGTCCAGCGCGTGCGCGGGCTGCATCCAACGTCGTCGCCTTGTCGGCATATCCCACCTTGCCATCGTCGCGAACATAGAAGCCAGAGAACGCCAGCACGACATTGAGTTCATCCCGCAGCCAAGCAAATGTTCCAGGATCGCGCACGTAGTTCACCGGGTTCATTGCGCGGTTGATGAACATAATCAGATGGTTGCCTCGCTGATGCTTGTTCTGCAACTCGGCGAGCGCGTTGAACAACCGCTTCCACTTCGTCATGCCCGGCGATGGGTCGATCACTTCCATCTCTTGCAGCAGCCTCCCAATCTGTGTGCCACTCAAGCCGCGCTCGGTGTCTGCAAGCACACGGCAGGCAGCTTCAAGATGCTGAGAACTGAACAGGTCAATTTGCGCCGCCATTGCCGACCTCTCCGCGTTTAGCGGACGACAACATCGAACGGTGCATGCACCGAGCGAAAGGTAGCGAGGATGCGGTCACGGGCGCAATCCAGTTCGTCCGCTACACGAGAACTGAGCATGTAGGTGGGGCAGTCCGCCTTGCCGCATTCACAATGCCGGATCTCGCCTTCTCGGAGGCGAGAGACGAAGATGCGGCGCAGTTCATCGACTTGACGCACAACCTGGGCCAGCACCTTGCGAACACGCTGATCTCTGATGTGATGGATCGATGGAATGCGCCGAATTTCGGTGCCTTCACGTGTTCTCCACGCTCCGGTGTTGAGTGCTCGAATGGTGTCCTCAACAGCTTGCTGGAAGGCGGGTAGCGAACTTTCCTGTTGAAAAGGTGTGCGAAAAGCAGGCCGGTCGAATACGGCAGCCATCAAACCCAGCGCCTCGGCGTCGGATAAGCCAGGGAAGTCATCAACGAATTTTCGGATCTCAGCTTCGGCTTCGGGGAACTCGACTCCCTGGACGAAGCGGTGCAAGAGGTATTCGCCACGCAAACGCAGGTTCTCCTCGAACTCGACGCTCGACCAGATCGTCACATGCGCTACGCCAAGTGCAGCAGCGCTATCGCTGATCCGTGTTCTGCTGGCGTCAGAGACTGCACCACGACAGATGAATTTGAAAGCATCTGGCGTACCGCCAGTAGCCTCGACAGCCTTCTCCATATCGGTTCGGGCTTTCGCCAGGGTCAGCATGTCACGATTAGCGCACTGGATAATCGTCTTGCGCGAAGGTCGATCGTCAAACTCCTCGATTCCGAAGATGTCTCGTCCCTGGTCGCTACCCGATTGGCCGTGCCAGATCAGGTCGCGCCAGCCGGTACGAACGTGATAAGCAAAAGCAAGGCGCTCAAATTGAACGCCGCTGTAGTCTTCAAAGTGAATCGGATGAACGATGCTTGCCATAGGCATCGAACATCAAGCCGCGTGCGCCGAGGGCGCAGAAGCCAGCGGCTGCACAGCCAAGCGTAGGCCCATCGTCTTGAGGATGGCGGTCAAGCTGTTCAGGGCGGGATTGCCCTTCGGCGACAACGTGCGGTAAAGCTGCGTCGGGTTAAGGTGAGCCTGTTCGGCCACCGCCTGCACGCCGCCGACTGTCTGCGCAAGCTGGCGCAGCACGGTCATCAGTTCGGCTTGGTCGCCATCGGCCAGGATGTTGTTGATGACTTCAAGTGCGAGCGCCGGATCGTTGCGGTACAGCTCGGCCATCGCCTCGTCATGGGATTTGCCTCTCATTCGTCGATTCTCCGTTGCCAGTCCTGCCAATAGCCCACCGCCCGGTCAATGTCCGCATCCTGGGTGCGCTTGTCGCCACCACACAGCAGCAGCACCAACCGTTGCCCCGCTAGGCCGTAATAAACCCGATAGCCAGGCCCCGCGTCGATGCGCAGCTCCCACACGCCATCTCGGCAAAACTTGTGGTCGCCGAAGTTGCCTTGCTCGATACGGGCCACGCGGCGGATGACCGCCACCTTGGCTTGTGCATCACGCAAGCGCCGCAGCCAGTCGGTGTAGAGATCCTTCTGTACGTCGGCCGAGAGGTAGTGCTCGATTCGGTACATTGTTATTTTCGTTTATAGACGAATGGAAGTCAAGGAGAAGGGGCGAGCCCGCGTCCACATTTCCGAGACACTGTCTCGGATTTCCCGGGTGGGCCTCCTTCTCATGCTTCGACCTCCGCCTGGCGTTGCGCACCCGTGATCGTCTTGCGCCGGGCCGCCACTAGTTCGGCCGCTTGCCGCACCGGATCGTCCTCGGTATGGACGTAGCGCATGAACATCGCCGCGGTCTTGTGCGCTGTCAGCGCCATGCCGACCTTTAGGGGAACGCCCGAATTGGCAATGTCGGTCGCCGAGCGGTGGCGGATACCGTGAGTGCCGACCTTCGGCACACCGGCACGGTCAAGGATGCGCCGCCACGCCTGATAGTAGGTGTGGGTGCTGAGGGGCTTGCTGTGGTCGAGGATCGCCGGGCAGACATAGGGCGAATCGCCGTAGCGAGGAGCATTGGTCAGCCGCCGGCGGGCTTCCTCACTCAAGGGCTTGGACATATCGCCGGTCTTGCTGTCCGGCCAGACCACCCGGCCGTTGGGTAGGTCGAGCCAATCCCACTGCAAGAGCAGGACTTCCGACATGCGTGCGGCGAACTCGAATTGCAGCCGGACTGCCAGCAGGTGGGTGGGATGCTCCAAGCCTTCGGCCTCGGCCTTCTCCAGATAGGTGAACAGCTTGGTCATCTGGTCGTCGGTGATGAGCCGGGTCGAACCCTTTTCCGGGTACTTGGGGACGTGGCGGCACGGGTTGGAGCCATCGGGCCGGTAGCCCCACAGCTCGGCCAGGTTGAACATCTTGCGGACGAGCGACAGCACCCGGTTAGCCTGGGTGGGCGACTTCTCCATGCGCTTCATCAGCGCGGTGATGTCGTGGCGTGTGACCTCGTGAACCTTCTTGCTGCCGAAGGCCGGGATGACGAAGCTGTCGATCTGGTACTGGTAGCCGGCCTGTGTGCTGGGCTTGTTGTGCGGCTTGGAGTGGTCGTCCATGAACCGGCCGCACAGCTCCTTGACCGTCGGCGCCTTGCGGGATTCGGCCTTGTCGAGTCCGGGATCGCCCCCGCGCCGGACTTCGGCCAGCCAGTCTTGCGCAAGCAATCGCGCCTGTTCGACCGTCAGTTCGCCGAACTGGCCGATTGCCGGCTTGCGCCGCACGCCGGAGTTCGTGCGGTACTGAACCATGAAGACCTTGCGGCCCGTTGGTGTAATCTTGCACAAGAAGCCCGGAACGAGCGTATCCCGGAGTTCCACGTCGCAGGTTTGAGCCTGCGATGTGTCAACGACGGACTTGGTGAGTTTGACCTTCGCCATGAGGTGCTCCTGAAAGGCCCCGATTCCAGGGGCCGGCTAGGAGCCAGGCGGAGGGGAACCGGGGCGGTTTGCATCGCGCACCGGGATATGATCGAAGGCACTGGCCTCGGGGAAAACCTGCTGCAGCAAGCCTCATCCAAGCCCATCCTTAGTCCGGTGCGGATGCCATGCTCAGGCTTAAAATCCGCCGCTTTCCTGTGAAGGGGCGTACCGGTTCGACCCCGGTTCCGGGCACCACATCCACGAGTACAAGGGAGCTGCTCATGCCTCGCTACAACGCTCCATTCGAGATCCATGTGCACGGCGACGTGCCGCTGCGCTCGGACGTCACCTACGACCAGATCCAGGAGGCACTCAAGCCGCTGTGGACCTATGCCGGCGCCAAGTCGCTGGCCGACGGTGCCACCAGCTCCTACGAAGAGGAGCCGGGCATCCGTTACGAGCAGAAGGACAGCATGCTGCAGATCTGCTGGACCGTCGCCGGCGACGAGGACTTCCGCCAGGCGCTCGACGAGATGTGCATGGGCGTCAACGAGCTCGCGGAGCAGGGCGCCGCCATCGAGGTCACCTTCTACGACACGGAGTTCGACGAAGAGGAAGACGGCGACCCCGAAGAGGAGTCGCGCGACGACTTCGTGATGCTCTTCGTCGGCCCCAATCCCGCCGCGATCATGCAGGTCCAGCGCGACCTGCTGGTCGAGGACGTGGTCAACCTCATGGAGCGCCACTTCGACGGCGCCGAACTCGGCGGCGTCGTGGCCGAGATCGACAAGCTGTTCAGCGACCGCTTCGATGCGCTCGTGAATTCGCTCGAGATCGGCAAACGCCCGCGCGGCGGCGGCACCGGTGGCCCAGGGGCCGGTGGCCACGGCGGCGGCCGCCGGCCGCGCCACCTGCACTGACCCGGCGGCGCACGTCACCGGCCGCCGCCTGCACAGGCCCGCTTCGGCGGGCCTTGTCGTTGGCGGCACCGTCACGGTGCTCCGCTATGCTCGCGCCGTCATCCCTGCGAGGAGTGCGTGTGGCGTTGTTTCCTTCGTCGGTCCTGCAGCCGGGCGTTCGCAAGCGCGAAGTCTTCGGCTGGGCGATGTACGACTTCGCGAACTCGGGCTACACGACGGTGGTCATCACGGCCGTGTTCGCAGCCTACTTCGTCGGAGGCATCGCCAAGGGAGCGCCCTGGGCCACCTTCGCCTGGACGCTCGCGCTGAGCATCTCCTATGCCCTCGTGATGGTCACGATGCCGGCCATCGGCGCCTGGGCCGACCGCCGCGCGGCCAAGAAGCGTGTGCTGGTGGTGGCCACCGCCGGCTGCGTCGTGGCGACGGCTGCGCTGGCGCTCACGCCGCGCCTCGCCGCCGGCGGCGCGCCGCTCGCGGGCGTCGCGTTCGCGATGGTCCTAGTCATCGTGTCCAACACCTTCTACTCGTATGGTGAATCGCTGACCGGGGCCTTCCTGCCGGAACTCGCGACTGCCGAAGGCATGGGCAAGGTGAGCGGCTGGGGCTGGGCCTTCGGCTACGTGGGCGGCATGCTCACCCTCGGGCTCTGCCTGGCCTACGTGCTGTGGGCACAGGCTCGTGGGCTGCCGGCCGCGCATTTCGTGCCGGTCACGATGCTCGTCACCGCGGTCGTGTACGGGTTGGCGGCGTGCGCGACCTTCGCGCTGCTGCCCGAGCGTTCGGCGCCGCAGGCGGGCCGTGCGGGCGGGGCGATGCGGCAACTGCTGCACACCCTGCGCGAGGCGCGCCGCTACCGCGACTTCATGTGGCTGCTGGCCTGCACGGTCTGCTACCAGGGCGGCGTCGCGGTCGCGATCACGCTGGCGGCCATCTATGCCGAGCAGGTGATCGGCTTCGTGCCGCACGAGACGATGGTGCTGATCTTCGTGCTCAACCTCGCCGCGGCTGCCGGCGCCTTCGGCTTCGGCTACGTGCAGGACCGCGTCGGCCATCGCCTGTCGCTCGGCGCCACGCTGGTGGCCTGGGTGGTGGTGTGCATCGTGGCGGCGGCAGCCACCACCAAGGGAGGTTTCTGGATCGCGGCGGCCATCGCGGGCCTGGCGATGGGATCGAGCCAGTCCGCCGGCCGCGCGATGACCGGCGTGCTCGCACCGCCGACGCAACTGGCCGAGTTCTTCGGCCTGTGGACCTTCGCCACGCGCCTGGCGAGCATCGTGGGGCCGCTGTCCTACGGCGCGATCACGTGGGCGACCGGCGGCAACCAGCGGGTGGCCATCCTTGCGACCGCGGGGCTGTTCGTGGTGGGCCTGCTCCTGCTCGTGCCCATCGACATGCGCCGCGGGCGCGCGGCGGCACTGGGCGACGCTGCCGCCTGATTCAGGGCGCGCGCAGCGACTTCGGCACGCGGTAGCGCTCGCCGTCGTAGTGCAGCACCACCGAGCTGTACTGCGGTGGGAGCGCTTTCTCGTTGCAGTGGCCGTCCTCGTGCACCTGGGCGCGGCTTTGCGTGAGGTTGCGCGACAGCGTCAGGTCGGCAAAGCCCTCGCTGCGGCCGTGGCCCACCGACAGCAGCGTGCGCAACTGCTCGAAGCGCCCATTGCATTGCGTGTCCCATTCGCCGCTGTCGCGGTCGATCACGACCTCGTCGAGCACCTGACGCAGCCTGGCGCCCTGCGGCACGTACAGGCGCAGCGTCTCGCTGGCGTAGGGGTTGGCGCGCGAACTGCCGTTGTAGCGCACGCGCAGCCCGAAGGCGCGGGCCTCGGGCGAGAGCACGTAGCGCGCGGTGTCGATGCGGATGTCCTGGATGCGGATCGCGTCTTCCTCGATCGCCTCTGGCTGATACAGCCGCGCCAGCACGGTGTCGCGCTCGGTGTTGCCGTTGTCGGGGCGCTGGATCACCAGCACCTCCAGGTCCAGCGTCTTGCGCGCGTCTTTGGCCACGCCGTTGACCAGCGGCAGGACCACGATGCTGCGTCCGGGGTAGGCCGGCCACGGTTTGCAGGCCGCGAGCGATTCGTCGAGCTTGCGCTTGGGGTGCAGCTTGGCGTGCATGCGCTCGGCCAGGCCGCTCTCGCAGGCCGCGTGCGCACCGGTGGCGGCCAGGGCCGCCAGGGCGAAAAGAAGAAAGCAGGGAAGACGCCGGATGCGCATCCGGCGATTGTCGGCGCGCGTTCAGGGCCCGGCGGCGGCGGCGCCCGCAGGCAGTGGCGCCGAAGCGGAAACTTTGGGCAAAGATGCCGACGATGGTGCGAGCCAGCGCGCGGCCGCTGCTTGCAGGTGCGCCAGATCGGCGCTGCTGCGCAGCGTCAGGCCAGGCGCGGACGCGGGCGCGTCGGCCAGCAGGCCGTGGGTGCCCAGGACCCGGCGCGTGTGCAGCGCCACGGGCACGCCGGTGTCGATGAAGCGCACGTCCGCCGGCGCCTGCGCATGGAGCAGCGCCTGGGCAAAAGGGTAGTGCGTGCAGCCCAGCACCACCGTGTCCACCTCGTCGGCTTGCAAGCCGAATGGGCCTGCAGCCCGCATATAGCCTGCGCAGAGCGCTCCTGTCTTGATAGCGTCGCCACGCTCGATGGCGTCGGCCAGCCCGTCACAGGGCACGAGGCGGAACCGGGCCTGGCCGGCCAGCGCGTCGTGCAGGCGGCGGAATTTGTCGCTGGCCAGCGTGCCCCGCGTGGCCAGCACGGCGACGTGGCCGGTACGGCTGGCCGCCACGGCGGGCTTGAGCGCCGGCTCGACCCCGATCACCGGCAGTGCCGGCCACTGCGCGCGCAACAGGTGCACCGCGGCAGCGGTGGCCGTGTTGCAGGCCACCACCAGGGCCTTGATGCCGTGCGTGCCGATCAGCTCGCGTGCCACGGCCAGCGTGCGCTCGGCCACGTAGGCATCGCCCCGCTCGCCGTAGGGCGAGTGGGCCGTGTCGGCGAAGTAGACGAAATGCTCGTGCGGCAGTTCGGCCTGCAGCGCCCGCAGCACGCTCAGGCCGCCGACGCCGCTGTCGAACACGCCGATGGGCCGGTCGGCGTTCGACACGCTGCCGATCGGACGATCGGCGCGCACAGCGGACACGTCGCGCAGGCTCAAGCCGTTTCCAGCGCGATGCCCTTGAACTCGCCGGTGGCGATGCGCTTGCTCCACTCGGCCGGGCCGGTGATGTGGGCGCTGGTGCCGCCGGCGTCCACCGCCACGGTCACGGGCATGTCGACCACGTCGAACTCGTAGATCGCCTCCATGCCCAGGTCCTCGAAGCCGACCACCTTGGCGGTCTTGATCGCCTTGCTCACCAGGTAGGCGGCGCCGCCCACGGCCATCAGGTAGGCCGACTTGTGCTTCTTGATCGCCTCGATGGCGACCGGGCCGCGCTCGGCCTTGCCGATCATCGCGATGAGGCCGGTCTGCGCCAGCATCATCTCGGTGAAGCCGTCCATGCGCGTGGCGGTGGTGGGGCCGGCGGGGCCGACGGCCTCGTCGCCCACCGGGTCGACCGGGCCGACGTAGTAGATGACGCGGTTGGTGAAGTCCACCGGCAGCTTCTCGCCCTTGGCCAGCATGCCCTGGATGCGCTTGTGCGCGGCGTCGCGGCCGGTGAGCATCTTGCCGTTGAGCAGCAGCGTGTCGCCGGGCTTCCAGCTGGCGACCTCCGCGGCGGTGAGCGTGTCGAGGTCGACGCGCTTGCTCTTGTTGTAGTCGGGCGCCCAGTCGATCTTGGGCCACAGGTCGAGCGAGGGCGCCTCCAGGTACACCGGGCCCGAGCCGTCCATCACGAAGTGGGCATGGCGGGTGGCGGCGCAGTTCGGGATCATCGCCACCGGCTTGCTGGCCGCGTGCGTGGGGTACATCTTGATCTTGATGTCGAGCACGGTGGCAAGGCCGCCCAGGCCCTGCGCGCCGATGCCCAGCGCGTTGACCTTCTCGTACAGCTCCAGGCGCAATTCCTCGACCTTGGTGAGCGGCTCCTTGCGCGCGGCCTTGGCCTGCAGCTCGTGCATGTCCAGGTCGTCCATCAGGCTCTCCTTGGCCATGAGCGCGGCCTTCTCGGCCGTGCCGCCGATGCCGATGCCCAGCATGCCGGGCGGGCACCAGCCGGCGCCCATGGTCGGCACCGTCTTGAGCACCCAGTCGACCACGCTGTCGCCCGGGTTGAGCATGACCATCTTGCTCTTGTTCTCGCTGCCGCCACCCTTGGCGGCCACCGTCACTTCGACCTTGTCGCCCGGCACGATCTCCGTGAAGATCACCGCGGGCGTGTTGTCCTTGGTGTTCTTGCGTTCGAACTGCGGGTCGGCCACGACCGAGGCGCGCAGCGTGTTGTCGGGGTGGTTGTAGCCGCGGCGCACGCCTTCGTTGATCGCGTCGTCGAGGCTGCCGGTGAAGCCGCCCCAGCGCACGTCCATGCCCACCTTGAGGAACACGTTGACGATGCCGGTGTCCTGGCAGATCGGCCGCTGGCCGGTCGCGCTCATCTTGCTGTTGGTGAGGATCTGCGCCATCGCGTCCTTGGCCGCCGGGCTCTGCTCGCGCTCGTAGGCCTTGGCCAGGTGGGCGATGTAGTCCGTCGGGTGGTAGTAGCTGATGTACTGGAGCGCGGCCGCGATCGATTCGATGAGGTCCGTCTGCTGGATCGTCGTCATGGTGGTGTCGTAGGGAGGAGGGTGGGGAACGCGCGCCCGGCGTGGCGTGGCGGGGCAGCCCGCGATTATCGGCGGGCCCGATGCCCCGCGGCGCTGCCCGGAAGACCATGAAGATGAGAACTGCTCTCGTTCGGCCGATACTGGCGTTTTCGACCACCGAACAAGCAAAGCCATGACGACCGCCACCCGCACCGAGAAGGACACCTTCGGCCCCATCGAGGTCCCCGCCGACAAGCTGTGGGGCGCGCAGACCCAGCGCTCGCTGCAGAACTTCGACATCTCCGGCGAACGCCAGTCGCGCGAGGTGATCCATGCGCTGGCGCTGGTCAAGCGCGCCTCGGCGGTGGTCAACCAGCAGCTCGGCCTGCAGGACGCGAAGAAGACCGATGCCATCGTCGCGGCCGCCGACGAGGTGCTGGCCGGCAAGCACGAGGGCGAGTTCCCGCTCGTCGTGTGGCAGACCGGCTCGGGCACGCAGTCGAACATGAACGTCAACGAGGTGCTGGCCAACCGCGCGAGCGAACTGCTCGGCGGCCCGCGCGGCGAAGGGCGCCTGGTGCACCCCAACGATGACGTGAACCGCAGCCAGTCGAGCAACGATGTCTTCCCCACCGCCATGCACGTGGCCGCCGTGCAGGGTCTCGTGCACAAGGTGCTGCCCGCCATCGCGAAGCTGCGCGCCACGCTGGCGAAGAAGTCCGAGGACTTCATGGACATCGTGAAGATCGGCCGCACCCACCTGCAGGACGCCACGCCGCTCACGCTGGGCCAGGAAATCTCGGGCTGGGTCGCCCAGCTCGACCAGAACGAGAAGCACGTGCGCGCCGCGCTGCCGCACCTGTGCGAGCTGGCCCTGGGCGGCACGGCCGTCGGTACGGGCCTGAACGCGCCCAAGGGCTACGCCGAGGCCGTGGCGGCCGAGCTGGCGCGCCTGACGGGGCTGCCCTTCGTCACCGCGCCCAGCAAGTTCGAGGTGATGGCCGCCACTGACGCCTTCGTGCACGCGCACGGCGCGCTCAAGACCCTGGCCGCGAGCATGAACAAGATCGCCAACGACGTGCGCTGGCTGGCGAGCGGCCCGCGCAGCGGCATCGGGGAGCTGTCGATTCCCGAGAACGAGCCGGGCTCGTCGATCATGCCCGGCAAGGTCAATCCGACGCAGAGCGAGGCCGTGACCATGCTGGCCGCGCAGGTGATGGGCAACGACGTCGCCATCAACATCGGCGGCATGAGCGGCAATTTCGAGCTCAACGTGTTCCGGCCGATGGTGGCCCACAACTTCCTGCAGAGCGTGCGCCTGCTGGCCGACGGCATGGTGAGCTTCAACGACCACTGCGCCGTGGGCATCGAGCCCAACCGCGAGCGCATCGGCGAACTGGTGAGCCGGTCGCTGATGCTGGTGACGGCGCTGAACACGCACATCGGCTACGACAAGGCCGCCTACATCGCCAAGAAGGCGCACAAGGAAGGCACCAGCCTGCGCGAGGCGGCCGTGGCGTCGGGGCACCTCACGGGCGAGCAGTTCGATGCGTGGGTGGTGCCCGAGAAGATGACAGGGCGATGAGTGCCTCCTCGGCCGTTCGCACTGAGCCTGCCGAAGTGCCGTACCGGGCTTCGACAGGCTCAGGCTGAACGGATGGGGTGGAACGGGCCTTAGAAGGGCGGCCCGCCCGCCTGCTGCGCGGCAAGCTGCTCGCGCAGCAACGCGTTCTCCGCCGTGAGTTCAGCGATGCGCTGGCGCAGCGAGGCGATCAGTGCCATCGGGTCGGTCGGCTCGCCTGCGTCGGCGGCCGCGGACGGCGAGGTTTCGGGCGCCGGCGCTTCTTCCCGCGGCTTGCGCTTGGCCTCGCGCACGCGCTTGGCGGCCTGCTTGAGCTCGTCGGCGCCACCGCTGGCGGCCGCGATCTGTTCCTCGGCCGGCAGGCTGGCCACGGCTGCGGCGGCGCTGAGCGAGACGGCGCCCGACTTCACGGCGGCGACCAGCTCGGGCGTTGCCTGCTTCTGGATGCGTTCGATCATGCCGACCTGGCTGCTCGACAGCTTGGCCGCGCGTGCCAGCGCTTCGCGGGTGTCGATGGGGTCGGGCAGCGGCTGCGCCGCAGCCGGCGCGGGCTCGGCGGCGGCATCGGCCGCGGCGCTGGGGGATGCTGCCTCGGGTGCAGGCTGGCGCCGCCGCTCGGCCACGATCTCGCGCTTGCGCAGCGCCAGCACGCCGCGCTGGAAGTCCGACAGGCTGCGCCGCCCCAGGTGCTGGTCGATCATCCAAAGGTGCACGTCCTCCATCGAGCGGAAGCGCGTGTTCTGCACCGTCTGGAAAGGCAGCTCGTGCTTGCGGCAGATGCCGTAGCGGTTGTGGCCGTCCACCAGCACGTTGCCCCACAGCACCAGGGCGTCGCGGCAGCCCTCGGCGAGCAGGCTGCGTTCCAGGGCCTCGTATTCGTCGGGCGTGAGGGGGTCGATGTAGGCTTGCAGGTCGGGGTCGACGACGATGTCCATGGGGCGCGGGGCAGGGCTGGGCGAAAAAGGGCGGGATTGTAGGCAGCCCCTCTTCGCTCCCGCCCGAACCGTCCGGGCGACCTCGGTGCCGGTCGGGTGCGCCCCGGTCAGTAGCCGATCGTGAAGCGCTGGCGCGAGTGCTTCGGCTGCTCGAACTCGTCCAGCAGCGCGATCGCGAAGTCGGCGAAGGTGATCCAGCTGCGGCCTTCGGCGCTCACCAGCAGGTCGTCGCCGCCCAGGCGGAATTTTCCGGTGCGCTCGCCTTCCACGAATTCGGCCGACGGCGAAAGAAAGGTCCAGTCCAGCGCGGGCTCGGCGCGCAGGGCGTCGAGGAACACGCCGCCGGCGGCAGCCTCCTGCCGGTAGGCGTCGGGGAAGCCGGGGGCATCGATGACCTTGAGGCCCGGCGCGGCGAACAGGCTGCCGGCCCCTCCGACGACCAGCAGGCGCGGCACACCGGCTGCCTTCACGGGTCCGATGACGGCAGCCGGCGGCACGGTCGCGAAATGCGCGGCGCTGAAGACCGCGTCGTGGCCCTTGAGCGCGGCGGTGAGCGCTTCGGTGTCCAGCACGTCGAGGTCCACGGCCCGCACACCCGGGCGGCCCGAGAGCTTGGCGCTGGCGTGGCGGGCGATGGCGGTGACCTTGTGCCCGCGGCGCAGCGCCTCCTCGAGCAATTGGCTGCCGGCGCGGCCGGTGGCACCAATGATGGCAATCTGACTCATGGATGTTCCTTTTCAGTCATCACACAGGATGGCGTCATCGTAGTTTCCGGATCTGGACGAATAAGCCGTGCGTACTGGCCAGCTTTGTTGCCAAAATCGTGCAGATGAACTCAAGCCCTCGCTCCCCATGGATCGCCTGAAAGCCATGCAGGTCTTCGTGGCCGTGGTGGAGGGCGGCAGTCTCAGCGCGGCCGCCGCAGCGCTGGACCTGTCGCGCCCCGTGGTCACGCGTTGCGTGGCCGAACTCGAAAGCTGGGCCGGGGCCCGCCTCCTGCACCGCAGTACGCGGCGCCTCACCTTGACGGCGGCCGGGGAAGCGATGCTGCCCGCCTGCCGCCAGATGGTCGAACTGGCCGAGGGCATGCGCGCGTCCGTCGCGGCGCCGGATGCGGCGCTGTCGGGCCAGATCCGCCTCACTGCCAGCCATTCGCTGGGGCAGACCCAGCTTGCCCCGGCGGTCGCCGCCTTCGTGGGACGGCACCCCGGCGTGTCGGTCGACCTGATGATGGCCGACCGCACCGTCAACCTGGTGGAGGAGCGCATCGACCTGGCGATCCGCATCGCCGTGGAGCTCGACCCGAACCTCATCGCCCGGCGGCTGTGCGACTGCCACTCGGTGGTGTGCGCGTCGCCGGCCTGGCTGGCAGCGCAGGGCGTGCCGCGCCATCCGGCCGAGCTGGCCAAGCTCAACTGCCTCACGCATTCGTATTTCGGCAAGAGCGTCTGGCGCTTTCACGGGGCCGACGGCGCGCCGGAGGCCGTGGCGGTGGGCGGCAACCTGTCGGCCAACGACGCGATGAGCCTGCTCGGCGCAGCGCGTGCCGGCGCAGGCGTTGCGATGCTCCCGGTGGTGCTGGCCGCCCCGGCGCTGGCGGCCGGCGAGCTGGTGGCGGTGCTCCAGGGATGGACGCCGCAGCTCGCGGGGGTCTACGCCGTGTACGCCTCGCGCCGCCACATGCTGCCGGCGCTGCGCGCGCTGCTCGATTTCCTGGTGGAGCGCTTTGCCGGTGATCCGGCCTGGGGCCAGTGGCCGCCGGTACGGAGCGCCTGAGTGTTCGCTGGCTCCGCTATCGAAAAGATAGCGGCTTGCCTAGGAAACGCGGGCGCTGCGGGCCAATTCGGCTCATGAAAGTCGCCGTCGCATCCCCGGGGAGAGGGCAGGGGTCAGTGGTTGGCCGACGCCGACATCAGCTTGTCGGTGTACGCGATGGCCATGGCCGACAGCAGGAAGGCGATGTGGATCACGGTCTGCGCGATCAGCACCTTGTCGGTGTAGTTGCCGGCGTTGATGAAGGTCTTGAGCAGGTGGATCGAGCTGATGCCGATGATGGACAGGCCCAGCTTGACCTTGAGCACCGAGGCGTTCACGTGGCTCAGCCACTCGGGCTGGTCGCGGTGGCCTTCGAGGTCCATGCGGCTGACGAAGGTCTCGTAGCCGCCCACGATGACCATGATCAGCAGGTTGGAGATCATCACCACGTCGATGAGGGCCAGCACCACCAGCATGATGACCGTCTCGTTGAGCGAGGTCGGCGGCGCGTCGGTCTTGTAGCCGATGCTGGTGACCAGCGCCTGCAGCGCGGTCTGGCTGCCGAAGGCCGCTTCGACCAGGTGCGTGAGCTCGACCAGAAAGTGCACCACGTACACCGCCTGGGCCACGATCAGGCCCAGGTAGAGCGGCAGCTGCAGCCACCGGCTGGCGAAGATCAGCTTCGGCAGCGGGCGCATGGCGGAGGAACGGCGGAATTCGGCAGGGTCGCGGTCGGACATCGGAAAGGGTGCCCCGGTTCGGGGCGGCAGGAAGCGAGGCAGGATTCTAGGAGGAGGGCGGGGCTACCATGGGCCTCCCCATCCACACAGCGTCAGTGCACCGTAAGACACCGCCATGACATTACGGCCGCAACAAACAGCCTCAGGAGACAACACGTGAGCAGCAGCAGCACGTCCACCATCCAATCCGTCCTGATCGAGAACCGCGTGTTCGAGCCCGACGCGCGCGCGAAGCAGGGCGCGCGCATCGCCGGCATGCCCGCCTACGAGGCGCTGTGCAAAGAGGCCGAGGCCGATTTCGAGGGCTTCTGGGCCAGGCAGGCCCGTGCCCACCTGCAGTGGACGAAGCCCTTCACGCGCACGCTCGACGAGTCGAAGGCGCCGTTCTACCGGTGGTTCGACGACGGGGAACTCAACGCCAGCGCCAACTGCCTGGACCGCCACATCGGCACGCCGGTCGAGAACAAGACCGCGATCGTCTTCGAGGCCGACGATGGCACCGTCACCAAGGTCACGTACAAGGAACTGCTCGCGCGCGTGAGCCAGTTCGCCAACGCGCTCAAGGCGCAGGGCATCGCCAAGGGCGACCGCGTCATCGTCTACATGCCCATGACCATCGAGGGCGTGGTCGCGATGCAGGCCTGTGCGCGCATCGGCGCCACGCACAGCGTGGTGTTCGGCGGCTTCTCGGCCAAGGCGCTGCAGGAACGCATCATCGATGCCGGCGCCAAGGCGGTGATCACGGCCAACTTCCAGCTGCGCGGCGGCAAGGAGCTGCCGCTCAAGGCCATCGTCGACGATGCCATCGCGCTGGGTGGATGCGACACGCTGAAGACCGTCCTGGTGTACGAGCGCACGCCCTCGGCCTGGAACAAGGTCGAAGGCCGCGACAGGACGTTTACCGAAGCGCTGCAGGGCCAGAGCAGCGAGTGCGCGCCGGTGCCGGTGAACGCCGAGCACCCGCTCTTCATCCTCTACACCTCCGGCTCCACCGGCAAGCCCAAGGGCGTGCAGCACGCCACCGGCGGCTACCTGCTGTGGGCCAAGATGACCATGGAGTGGACCTTCGACATCCGCCCGGAGGACGTCTTCTGGTGCACCGCCGACATCGGCTGGATCACCGGCCACACCTACGTCGCCTACGGGCCTCTGGCCGCGGGCGCCACGCAGGTGGTGTTCGAGGGCATCCCCACCTTCCCGCACGCGGGCCGCTTCTGGCAGATGATCGAGAAGCACAAGGTCTCGATCTTCTACACCGCGCCCACCGCGATCCGCTCGCTCATCAAGGCCGCGGATTCCGACGAGAAGGTGCACCCGAAGAACTGGAACCTGGACAGCCTGCGCATCCTCGGCTCGGTGGGCGAGCCCATCAACCCCGAAGCCTGGATGTGGTACCACCGGAACGTGGGCCACGAGAAGTGCCCGATCGTCGACACCTTCTGGCAGACCGAGACCGGCGGCCACGTCATCACGCCGCTGCCGGGCGCCACGCCGCTGGTGCCGGGTTCGTGCACGCTGCCGCTGCCGGGCATCATGGCCGCCATCGTCGACGAGACGGGCAAGGACATCCCCAACGGTTCGGGCGGCATGCTGGTCATCAAGCGGCCCTGGCCCTCGATGATCCGCACCATCTGGAACGACCCCGAGCGCTTCAAGAAGAGCTACTTCCCCGAGGAGATGGGCGGCACCGTCTACCTGGCCGGCGACGGCGCGGTGCGCAGCACCGACCGTGGCTACTTCCGCATCACGGGTCGCATCGACGACGTGCTCAACGTCTCGGGCCACCGGCTGGGCACGATGGAGATCGAGTCCGCGCTCGTCGCCAAGACCGATCTGGTCGCCGAGGCCGCGGTGGTCGGCCGCCCCGACGACGTGACGGGCGAGGCCGTGTGCGCCTTCGTCGTGCTCAAGCGCGCGCGCCCCACCGGCGACGAAGCCAAGGCCATCGCCAACGAACTGCGCAACTGGGTGGCCAAGGAGATCGGCCCCATCGCCAAGCCCAAGGACATCCGCTTCGGCGACAACCTGCCCAAGACGCGCAGCGGCAAGATCATGCGGCGCCTGCTGCGCTCGATCGCCAAGGGCGAGGCGATCACGCAGGACACTTCCACCTTAGAGAATCCCGCTATCCTGGAGCAGTTGGCCCAGACCAACTGACCGTCGGCCGAGAGCCCCCGGCCCGCGCCCGTGGACTACACGGCCGCGGGCCGTTGTGCGTTACAACGCGGCCTTTCCAAGATTCCAAAAGGAGAGGCCGCCATGGGCGTTCGTACGGGCATCCTGTTTTTCATCGTGCTGGTGATCGCCGCGCTTGCCGCGCTCAACTGGGGCACGATCGCCACCCCCACTGTCATGTCCCTGGGCTTCATGCAGGTCACGGCGCCGCTGGGACTGATCATGCTGGGGCTCACCGTGCTGCTCGGCCTGTTCTTCCTGGTGTACGTGCTCTACATGCAGAGCACCGTGCTGGTGGACGCGCGCCGCCACACCAAGGAGTTGCAGGCCCAGCGCGAGCTGGCCGACAAGGCCGAGGCCTCGCGCTTCACCGAACTGCGCAACTTCCTCGAGGCGCAGGAGAACAACCACATGGCGCGCAACGGCGACCGCCACGCCGCGCTGCTGGCACGCATCGAGCAACTGGAGAACACCTTGCGTGCGCGCGCCGAGCAGGCCGACAACACCCTGGCCGCGCACATCGGGCAGCTCGAGGACAGGCTCGACCGCCGCGTGGTCGACCGTCCGCGCGACCCGCTCGACCCCGTCGACCCGCTCGACCGCCCGGTCCTGACGACCCCGCTGTGACGCGCTCGCGCTCGAGGTGCCAGTCCCTGCTGCTATGAATTCAGGAGCTGCTGGCGTCCAGAGGGCGGGCGCCGACGGCACTTTTCCTTCGAGGGATTGCGAGGCCGGATCCGAGCAATTCCGCGCTACGCTCAGCGCTGCGGCATGTCCTTGACCGAGTAGCCCAGGCTCACCGTCGCGTCTTCGGGGATCGGCGGCATGGAGGCGTTCCATGCCTCCCAGGCCTGCCGCATGCGCTCGAGCCGCTCGGGCTCCTTCTTGCCCAGGTTGGCGCGCTCGCGCTCGTCGCCCGGGATGTTGAACAGGTAGTCGTTGCCGTCCACCCGCAGATACTTCCAGTCGCCCTCGCGCAGCGCGCGCTGGCCGCGGTGGTTCATGCGCCAGTGCAGCGGGCGCTCGAAGCTGTGGCCGGCGTCGCGCAGCACGGGCAGCAGCGACACGCCGTCGAGCGGGTAGTCCGGATGCGCCGCCACGCCCGCNTCGAAGCTGTGGCCGGCGTCGCGCAGCACGGGCAGCAGCGACACGCCGTCGAGCGGGTAGTCCGGATGCGCCGCCACGCCCGCGGCGTCGAGCATCGTGGCCGACCAGTCCATGGTCATGCACAGCTGGCGGCTTTGCGAGCCCGGCGCGATCACGGCGGGCCAGTGCGCGATCCACGGCACGCGGATGCCGCCCTCGGTCAGGTCCATCTTGCCGCCCACCAGCGGCCAGTTGTCCGAGAAGCGCTCGCCGCCGTTGTCGCTGGTGAAGACGATCAGCGTGTTGTCGAGCTGGCCGTTCTTGCGCAGCGCCTCGACGATCCAGCCGATGCCCTCGTCCATGTGGTGGATCATGCGGCGGTAGACGTGGATGTTGCCGCCGGCCAGGTCGAAGAGGTTGTCCTTGACGGCCGGTGCGCGCTGCGCGTCCTCGCGCGTTTCCCAGGGCCAGTGCGGCGCGGTGTAGTGCAGGCTGAGGAAGAAGGGCGCACTGCCTTGCGCCATGCGGTCCACGTAGTCCACGGCGCGGCGCGAGAGCAGGTCGGTGAGGTAGCCCTCGGCGTGAGTTTCCTCTGTGCCATCGTAGAGGTCGTGGCGGCCGGACGAGTCGCAGTGCGTGAAGTAGTCGACGCCGCCCGACATGGGGCCGAAGAATTCGTCGTAGCCCGACGCCAGCGGCCCATAGGCCGGCGGAAAGCCCAGGTGCCACTTGCCGATCAAGCTGGTGCGGTAGCCTGCATCGCGCAGCAGTGACGGCATCGTGGGGTGGGATGGCGGCAGGCCTTGCGCACCGGGGCCGCGTGTCTTGCTGTTGATGGGCTCCTCGGCCGCGCCGCGCAGCCGGTACTGGTAGCGCGCGGTGATCATGCCGAAGCGCGTGGGCGAGCACACGGGCGAGTTGGCGTAGCCCTGGGTGAAGAGCGCGCCTTGCGACGCCAGTCCATCCAGCGTCGGGGAGACGGGGCCGAAGCTTGCGTCACGGCCGCCGTAGCAGCCGAGGTCAGCGTAGCCGAGGTCGTCGGCGACGATGAACAGGAGGTTCGGGCGCGTCATGCTCAGTCCACTTTCAGGCCGATCGCCTTGACGATCTTGCCGTACCGTTGCTTGCTGACCTCCAGGTGCTCCGCCGCCTTCTGACCGGTTTCGCCCAGGGCCACCATGTCGAGCGTTACCAGGCGCTGCTTCACGTCGGGCTGGACCAACGCCTTCGCCAGCGCACCCTGCAGCTTCTGTACGACCGCATCGGGCGTTGCGGCGGGCACCATCGCGAGATAGAGCACGTCGAACTCGAGGTCCTTGAGGCCCAGTTCACCCACGGTGGGCGTCTGCGGCAGCAAGGGCGAGCGCTGGCTGCCCGTGACCGCAAGCGCCTTGGCCTTGCCGGCCTGGATCTGAGGCAGCAGGCCTGGCGTCGCCAGGATGCCGGCCTGCACCTCGCCGGCGATCAGCGCCGTGACGGCGGGGGCGTTCCCCTTGTAGGGCACATGCGTGATGCGCGCGCCGGTGCCTGTCGAGAACAATGCCGAGGCAATGTGGCCGGGACTGCCGTTGCCGGCAGAAGAGAAGCTCAGGTCCTGTGTCTTGCCCATGTCGGCGAACTGGCGCAGGCCTGCGGCCGGCACGCTCGGGTTCACCGCCAGCGTGAGGCCCGAGGACGAGAAGATCATCAGCGGCTTCAGGTCCTTGGGTGCGAAGGGCATCGACCGGTAGATATGCGGGTTGATGGTGAAGGTCGTGTCGATGCTCAGCAGCACCGTGTAGCCGTCAGGGGCGCTCTTGGCCACCGCGTCGGCGCCGATATTGCCGCCGGCACCGGGGCGGTTGTCGACCACGAAGGGTTGACCCAGCTCGGCCTGCAGGGGAATAGCGAGCTGCCGCCCGAGCAGGTCCAGGGGGCCGCCGGCCGGGAAGTTGGTGACCAGGCGCACTGGCTTGTCGGGATAGGCGGGCTGCGCGAGTGCCGTGGTGGCGCATCCGGCGAACGCGATGGCGGCGAGAGCGATCAGCGGGCGGCGCAGTGTGCGCGCGCCGTGGTGGGCATGGGGCATGGATGTGTCTCCTGGCGTGAAAAGACGCCCGGCCCGGGCGTCTTCGATGCAGTCACTCTAGGCGCGGCACGGGGGCTTCACAACTGAAAGCTCGTCACTCACCTATTCCAGAAAATAATGGCTGGCCGGCGAAACACTTCTGAACGAAGCCGGCTGCTCGAGGAGCCAGCCATGAATTTTTCCCGTCTCAAGCTCCGCCATCTCCAGTGCCTGGCCGTGGTGGGACAGGAGCGCAACCTGGTGCGCGCGGCCAAGGCCCTGGCGCTCACGCAGCCGGCCGTGTCGAAGACCGTGGCCGAGCTCGAGGACATCGTGGGCAGGCGCCTGCTGGTGCGCCGCCGGCGCGGCGTCGAACTCACGGCCTCTGGCGAAGTGCTCATGAAGCACGCGGTCGGCACCTTGCGCGCGCTGCAGGAAGGCCTGGCGCTGGCGTTGGAGCAGCCCGAGGCCGACGAGTTGCGCGTGGCCGTCGGCGCCTTGCCCAACATGGCAGCCGGCCCGCTCCCTGCAGCCGTCGCCCGGCTGGCGGCCCAGACACCCGCATTGCGCGTGCGGGTGGTGAGCGGGACCAACCGCCAACTCATGACCCAGCTGCGCCAAGGCGAGATCGACCTCGTGCTGGGCCGCCTCGCGCAGTCCTCGGCCATGGTGGACCTGTCGTTCCGCGCCCTCTATAGCGAACCGCTCGTGATGGTGGCGGCGCCTGGCCATCCGCTGCTCGAGCGCGCGACGCCACCGCGTCTGGAGGATCTGGCCGACTTCGTCCTCATCGTACCGGTTCAGGGCACGCCGGTGCGCGACACGGCCGACGCGTACCTGCACGCGCGCGGCACGCGGCCGCCGCCGCGCCTGGTCGAGGCCACCGACACCAGTTTCGCGATGGGCCTGCTGCGCGCGATCCACGCCGTCTGGTTTGCCCCGGAGGGCGCGGTGCGCTCGGCGCTGGCCCGTGGCGAGCTGCGGCGCCTGCCCTTCGACACCCGCAGCACCGACGGACCGGTCGGCGTCACGGTGCGCAACGCGGGCGAGCCCGGCGAGGGCGCACGCCAACTGCTCGCGGCGATCGAGGCCGAGCTGGCCGGCGGTGCGCCGGCGTGAAGGCTGCTATTTGGTGCTCAGCACCCAAGCGGCCAGCTTCTTCGCGTCGGCTTCGCTGACCTGGGTGTTGGCCGGCATGGGCACCGGGCCCCACACGCCGGAGCCGCCCTTGACGATCTTGGTCGCCAGCAGGTCGACCGCACCCTTGTTGTCCTTGTATTTGGCGGCCACGTCCTTGAACGAAGGGCCCAGCACCTTCCGGTCCACCGCGTGGCAGCTCATGCAGTTCTTCGAGGTGGCCAGGGCGAGGTCGGCGGCAGCCGGCGTGGCGATGCCCGCGAGCGACAGCAGGAGTACGAGGGCGGACACGAGGCGGGGCGGGGACAAACTCATGGTGGGGCGGTGCGTGGGCTGCGTTACATTCGTTTCAACGCGATTGTAGGAAGCGGCGTGCACCCGGGCGGCCCGTTTCCCTTGCCAAGAGCTCGACGTCCGAAGGGGTCTTTCCATGTGGTTTCTGATGCTGGGCGTCCTGGGCGTCCTCCTCAAGTATTTCGAGGTCGGCTTCGTCGCCACGCTCAGCTGGTGGATCGTGCTGATCCCCTTCGCCCTGGCGATGGCGTGGTGGGCCTGGGCCGATGCATCGGGCTACACCAAGCGCAAGGCGATGGAGCGCGAGGAGCGGCGCAAGCAGGAGCGCATCGACCGCCAGCGCAGCCAGATGGGCATGCTCAGCAGCCGCTCGCGCGGCGGCAAGCGGCGCTGAAAAGAAAAGGCCTGCGCGGCCTGCTATCGAAACGATAGCTGCACGCGCAGGCCGGGCGGGCGCTGCAGGCCGATCAGGCTTCGAAGTTGTCGAGCACCGCGCCCGAACTCGCGCTCGAGGCGTTGAACGCGAACTTGGCCAGCACGCCGCGCGTGTAGCGCGGAGCCGGCGCCTTCCAGCCCTTCTTGCGTTCGGCGATCTCGGCCTCGGGCACGTTCAGTTCCAGCTTGAGCTGGTGGGCGTCGATGGTGATCGAGTCGCCTTCCTTCACGAAGGCGATCAGGCCGCCCGCGTAGGCCTCCGGCGCCACGTGGCCGACCACCATGCCCCAGGTGCCGCCCGAGAAGCGGCCGTCGGTGATGAGGCCCACCGACTCGCCCAGGCCGGCGCCGATCAGCGCGCCCGTGGGCGCCAGCATCTCCGGCATGCCCGGGCCGCCCTTGGGGCCCAGGTAGCGCAGCACCATCACGTCGCCGGCCACGATCTTGCCGTCGAGGATGGCCTGCAGGGCCGACTGCTCGTCATCGAACACGCGCGCCGGGCCGGTGATGACCGGGTTCTTGAGGCCGGTGATCTTCGCCACCGAGCCCTCGGGCGAGAGGTTGCCCTTGAGGATCGCGAGGTGGCCCTCGGCGTACATGGGCTTGTCGATCGGGCGGATGACGTCCTGGTCGGTGCGCAGCGGCGGCACGTCGGCCAGCGTCTGGGCGATGGTCTTGCCGGTGATGGTCATGCAGTCGCCGTGCAGCAGGCCCGCATCGAGCAGCACCTTCATGACCTGCGGGATGCCGCCGGCGCGGTGCAGGTCCACCGCCAGGTACTTGCCGCTGGGCTTGAGGTCGCAGATCACCGGGATCTTCTTGCGCATGCGCTCGAAGTCGTCGATGGTCCATTCCACCTCGGCCGCGTGCGCGATGGCCATGAAGTGCAGCACCGCGTTGGTCGATCCGCCCGTGGCCATGATCACGGCCACCGCGTTCTCGATCGCTTCCTTGGTCACGATGTCGCGCGGCTTGAGGTCCTTCTTGATCGCCTCGATCAGCACCTTGGCCGATTCCTTGGCCGAGTTCTGCTTCTCGTCGTGCGGGTTGGCCATGGTCGACGAGTAGGGCAGGCTCATGCCCAGCGCCTCGAAGGCCGAGGACATGGTGTTGGCGGTGTACATGCCGCCGCAGGAGCCGGTGCCGGGGATGGCGTTCTGCTCGATCTCCTTCAGGTCCTCGTCGGAGAGCTTGCCGGCCGCGTTCTGGCCCACGGCCTCGAACACGCTGACGATGTTCAGGTCCTGGCCGCGCCACTTGCCCGGCAGGATGGTGCCGCCATACACATAGATGGCCGGCACGTTGGCGCGCAGCATGCCCATCATGCCGCCGGGCATGTTCTTGTCGCAGCCGCCGACCACCACCACGCCGTCCATCCACTGGCCGCCGACGCAGGTCTCGATGCAGTCGCTGATGACTTCGCGGCTCACCAGCGAGTACTTCATGCCCTCGGTGCCCATGGCCATGCCGTCCGAGATGGTGGGCGTGCCGAAGACCTGCGCGTTGCCGCCCGCCTCCTCGATGCCGGCGATGGCCGCGTCGGCCAGCTTCTGCAGGCCCGAGTTGCAGGGCGTGATGGTGCTGTGGCCGTTGGCCACGCCGACCATCGGCTTCTTGAAGTCGCCTTCCTGGTAGCCCATGGCGTAGTACATCGAGCGGTTCGATGCGCGCGCCTTGCCTTCGGTGATGTTCGCGCTGCGGCGGTTGATCTGCAGGGTCTTGGTGTCCATGTGGGTGTCTCTCTGGCCCCGGCGCGGGGCGGCATTCGTGGGAGCGCCGATTGTCGGCCGGCGTATTGATTGCTTCCAATCCTATTTTCATGCGCCATTGATATGCTGCAGAAATGAATCCAGATCCGCCGTCGGCTACCGCTGCTTCGCCTGCCATCGAGTTGCGCGCCTGGCGCCAGTTCGTCGCCGTGGCCGAGGAACTGCATTTCGGCCGCGCCGCCCAGCGCCTGCACATGACCCAGCCGCCCGTGACCCAGGCCATCGCGCAGATGGAGCGCAGCCTGGGCGTGCGCCTGTTCGACCGCACCCGGCGCCGCGTCGCGCTGACGCCGGCGGGCGAGGCGCTGCTGCCCGAGGTCCGCGAGTTGCTGGCACATGCCCAGGCGCTGCCCGCCCGCGCGCGGGCCGCCGCGGCCGGCGAGGTGGGACGGGTGCGCCTGGCCTTCGTGTCCACGGTGGGTTTCGAACGTCTGCCGACCTGGGTGCGCGAATTCCACGCGCAACAACCCGGCGTGGCGCTGGAACTCGTCGAGGCCACCGGCGACGTGCAGATGGAGGCCTTCGCACGCGGCGAGATCGACGCCGGCCTGATGCTGCATTCGCCCGGCCAGGCACCCGCGTCGCTCGCGAGCCTGGCGGTGGGCGTCGAGCCGCTGGTCCTCGCCGTGCCGACGCAGCATCCGCTGGCCCGAGCACACGCGCCCGAACTTGCCCAACTGCTGGAGCAGCCGGTGGTGATGTTTCCGCGCCGCATCCTGCCCTCGCTGCACGACGCCGTATTCGCCCTGTACCAGCGGCATGGCCGGGTGCCGCAGGTCGCCCAGGAGGCGATCCAGATGCAGACCATCGTCAACCTCGTCTGGGGAGGCCTGGGCATCGCGTGGGTGCCGGAGAGCGTGACCAGCTTCCGCCGCGCCGGGGTGGTGTACCGGCCGGTCGCAGATTTCGCGGCGGGCACGGCGGGCGCGGGCCGGCGACGGGTGTCCGCAGGCGCCCGGTTCCCGGCTTGCGAGACCAGCTTGGTCTGGCCGGCCGGCGACGTCGCGCCGGGGCTGGCGCGATTCGTCGAATTCGTCCGGGGGCGCCGCCGCTGAAGTGGCGAGCGTGCACGACGTCCGCCGCGCGCGCTTGGCGGCGCGTGCCGACTGCCACGAGAATCGGCTTCGTGAACCGTCGCAGTCCAGATCCCATCGAGCCGGCCGACATGTCCGACGCCGAACTGGCGGTCGCGATTCAGCGCCATCGCCGCGCGGCACTGCGCGGCAGCGGCTATCTGGACCGTGAGGCCCAGGCGCTCGAAGAGGAACTGCGCCATCGCGCCGGCATCATCAGCGAATACGGAGCGCCGCTGCGCTTTGCCGAGCCCAAGCCCCGCCGTCGCTGGTGGCAGTTCTGGTGACGAGCTTCGGCCACCCCTTATCGGTCGGCGTGCGCTCGGCCCTCCAGCCGTGCGGCGCTCAGGCGCCGCGCCGTTCGCGCCGGTAGGCGCCGGGGCTGGCACCCACGTGCCGGCCGAAGGCCGAGGCGAAATGGCTCGGGCTCGAAAAGCCCACGGTAACGGCGATCGCGGTGATGCTCAGGTCGGTGGCTTCGAGCAGTCGCCGGGCCTCTGCGACGCGTGCTCGCAGCACATACTGCCAAGGCGTCGTCCCGAAGCTGGCCTTGAACCCGTCCATCAGGTGCGGCACCGACACGCCGGCCACCTGCGCGAGCGCTTCCACGCGGATGTCCTCGTGCATCGACGCCGCGATGTACTGCACCAGGCCTTGGCGCTGCCGGTCCGAGAAGCGGCGCGCACGGTTTGCGCGCCGAACGGGCGCCACATCCGGCCGTGATCGCAGGTACGCGTCCGCGATGTGCAAGCGGATCGCCGCCAGCAGCGACTGCAGCGCCATCCGGCCCAGGTCATCGTCGCGCTGCGCGAGTTGCAGGACGCGCGCACTGGCGTGATGCAGGAAGGCGTCGCGGTGTCCGACGCGGGCCGCCATGTCGCCGCCTCCGAGGAGTTCGGCGGGCACGCGGAACTCGGCGAAGCGTACGGTGGCGCCCTGTGCCTTCGCGGCGTAGCGGCAACCGGCCGGAATGGTCCAGACATCGCCGACCTGCGGGAGCAGGTCGGCGGACGGACCGGCGGAGAAGACCGATTCCATGCTGCTCAGACGGCCGGCCAGATGCACCACCAGCGTGTGTGCATCTTCGACGAAGCTCCAGTCCGTCGGCGCGCTCACGTCCTCGGTGACCAGTTGCGCCGACAGGTCGTCGCAGGCGACCTGCTGGCGCCTGACGATCACCCGCTCGAAGACGGGGCTTTCGGCGTCTTGCCGGAAGCGTCCGGCCGCTGGATGGATGTCCATGTCGTGTGGCAACAAAACGCGGGATTTCGACAGTTCGTGAGGATTTTGAAGGCGCCCCGGCGGGACGGTCCATAGATTCGCCCACGGCGCGCATGCGGCACGCCGAATTTCTGTCCACATCAAGGAGGTCATCCATGGCAGCACCCACCCTCGACGGCAAGGCCGTCGTCATTGCCGGCGGCGGCAAGAACCTGGGGGCGCTGATCGCGCACCAGTTCGCCGACGCGGGCGCCAAGGGCTTCGCGCTCCACTACAACAGCGACGGCTCGAAGGCCGAGGCCGAGAAGACGGCGGGCGAGCTGCGCGAGAAGGGCGCGGACGTCATCACCTTCCAGGGCGACCTGGCGGTGGTCGCCAACAACGCGAAGCTGTTCGACCAGGCCAAGGCGAAGTTCGGAAAGATCCATGTGGCCATCAACACCGCGGGCGTCGTCATCAAGAAGCCGATCGCCGAGGTCACCGAGGCCGACTACGACAAGAGCTTCGACGCCAACGCCAAGGCCGCCTTCTTCTTCATGCAGCAGGCCGGCCGCGTGCTGGAGGAGCGGGGCAGCATCGTCACCATCGTGAGTTCGCTCCTGGCCGCGTACACGCCTTTCTACGCGATCTACCCCGGGAGCAAGGCAGCGGTGGAGCACTACACGCGCGCCGCATCGAAGGAGTTCGGCGAGCGCGGCATCTCGGTCAACGCGGTCGGCCCCGGCCCGATGGACACCTCCTTCTTCTACGGCCAGGAGAGCAAGGAGGCGGTGGCCTACCACAGCAGTGCGGCTGCCTTGAGCAAGTACTCGAAGAAGGGCCTGACCGACATCGAGGACATCGCACCGATCGTCAAGTTCCTGGTCACCGACGGCTGGTGGATCACGGGCCAGACGATCTTCGCCAACGGCGGCTACACGACCCGCTGAGCCGCGTCCGCTCAGGGCCGAATCGGGCTGTAGCGCCCGCCGGTCCTGCACGGGGCGCTATCGAATCAGGAGCAAGCACGGCCTGGCCCGGCGACACCCACATCGCCGGGCAGGCCGGGCGGCTGCGCGACAATGGCCGCCATGCTCATGTACCCGCAGCTCAACCCCGTGGCCCTGCAGATCGGCCCGGTGGCGATTCACTGGTATGGCCTGACCTACCTCGCGGCCTTCGGCCTGTTCTATTTCCTGGGCACGCGCCGGCTGCGGCACGAGCCCTTCCGCTCGCTCACCGGGTCCGCCGCCTGGAGCCGCAAGGACGTGGAGGACATCCTCTTCCTCGGCGTCATGGGCGTCATCGTCGGTGGCCGGCTGGGCTACTGCCTCTTCTACAAGCCCGGCTACTACCTGACGCATCCACTGGAGATCTTCATGGTCTGGCAGGGCGGCATGAGCTTCCACGGCGGCCTGCTCGGCGTGATCGCGGCGATGTTCTGGTACGCGCACTCGCGCCAGCGGCCGGTGTGGCAGGTGCTGGATTTCGTCGCGCCCTGCGTGCCCACCGGCCTGGCCGCGGGGCGTGTGGGCAACTTCATCAACGGTGAGCTGTGGGGGCGCTTCTCCAGCCCGGACCTGCCCTGGGGCATGGTCTTTCCGCAAAGCGGCTCGATGCTGCCGCGCCATCCCTCGCAGGTCTACCAGTTCCTGCTCGAGGGGCTGCTGCTCTTCGTCATCCTCTGGCTCTACGCGCGCAAGGAGCGGCGCGAGCGCCGCGTGTCGGCCGTGTTCCTGATCGGCTACGGCGTGATGCGCTTCATCGCGGAGTACTTCCGCGAGCCCGATGACTTCCTGGGCCTGCTGGCGTTGAACATGAGCATGGGGCAATGGCTGTGCGTGCCGATGGTGCTGGCCGGCATCGTGCTCTACCTCACCGCGCCGGAGCGTCCACGCACGGCCGCGAGCGGCCAGCCGCCAGCCCGCGCGACGTCCTGAGGGCAGCAGGAACCGGCCACGCCGGCTATCGCCGCCATCGGATCGTTCAATTTCACAGGCCGCGGGTGCGCCCCCACACTCGGGGCATGAATTCCATCGCTTCACGTGCACGGCAGGTACTCGGATTGGCCATCAGCGCGGGCGGCCTCGCCGCGCTGCTTTCGCAGGGCGGTTCGCTGCTGAGCTGACGACCGCTCAGGCGCCGGGCGGTGGCATCGCCAGTGTGCGGGCGCTCTCGAAGCAGCGCTCGGCGCCGGTCACCGGGTCGGTGAAGGCCAGCGTTTTGGCCAGCAACTGCATGGGCCGCCCAAAGTCGTCGCTGCCCTCGGGCCAGAACACCGGGTAGATCGTGTCGTTCGCGATCGGCACGCCCAGTGCCGCGCAATGCGCGCGCAGCTGGTGCTTGCGGCCCGTCAGCGGCGTGAGGCGCAGGTGCGCCCAGAGCCCCTCGGCCGCCAGCAGCTCGATGCCGGTTTCCGAATTCGGCTCGCCCGGAACTTCGTCCGAGCGCATGAAGCTCGATGCGAGTCGACTGCGATGCACGGCGGGCAGCGCCCGCGGCGGCGGCCAGTGCACGATGGCCTCGTAGGTCTTGTGCACCGCGCGCTGCTCGAAGAGGCGCTGGTAGGCGTTGCGCGTGTGCGGCTGCACCGCAAACACCACCAGCCCGGCGGTGCCGCGGTCGATGCGGTGGATGGGCACCAGTGACTCGATGCCCAGCTCGCGCTTGAGCCTCACCAGCAGCGTCTCCTGCACGTACTTGCCGCTCGGGATCACCGGCAGGAAATGCGGCTTGTCGGCCACCACCAGCCAGTCGTCGCGCAACAGCACCTGCGCCTCGAAGGGCACCTCGGGCTCCTGCGCCAGCTCGCGGTAGTACCAGATGCGCAGGTCCTTCGCATAGGGCCGGTCCGGCACCAGCGGCGTGCCGTCGCCCTCGACCACGCGACCGGCCTGCATGCGCGCGATCCACGCGTCGCGGGCGACCATCGGAAAGCGTTCGACCAGCCAGTCCAGCACCGTCGGCCAATGTCCAGGCGGCAGCGCCACGCAGCTCGCGCTGAGGCCGTCGCGCATCGGCAGCGGCCGCGGTTGGCTCGCTCGGCGGGCGCTTCGGGCGCTGCGGGGGCGGGCAGGCACGGGTGGACGCCCGATCTCAGGCGGCGATGTCCGCCCCGCGCTCCGCCAGCAGCGCACGCAGCACCGAACGGTGGCAGTGCGCCTCGTCCTCGCAGTAGCAGCCCACGGCGAATGCCGACTGGTGCGACAGGGCGGCCAGCAGGTCCAGGCTGCGGCTGGCGTCGGCCGCGGCCATCTCGGCCTTGTACCTGCGCACGAAGGCGTTCCATTCGGCGGGCGTCTTCGCCTCCTGGCCCAGCTTCATGGTCTCGGCCGAGGGCGCGAGGTTGGGGTACCAGACGTCGTACCAGTCCTGCGCGGCGAACTCGGCCTTGGGCACGCCGCGCGGCGGACGGCGCACGGTGCCGATGCGCAGGCCCTCGCCGGGCGCGCGGGCGGTGCCGAGGCGGACGATGCGGATGCTCATGGTGTGGTTCTCCCTTTCGGTCGGGTGTCAGGTGCCGACGATGCCGCCGTCGCGGCGGCGCACGACCACGGTGGCCGAGCGCGGCCTGGCGCTGCCGACGGCCTTTCCGTCCGGCCAGGCGCTGTTGGGGGCGGCGCTGCCGTCGTCGCGCGTCTCGCCGGGGTGCTGCACGTTCACGAAGAGCGTGCGGCGGTCGGGCGTGAGCACGCAGCCCGTGATCTCGCAGCCCTTCGGCCCGGTGAGGAAGCGACGGATGCGCCCCGTGGCCGGGTTGGCGCACAGAAGCTGGTTGTTGCCCAGCGCCGTGTACGGCGGCTTGCCGATGGTCTGACCGCTCATGTCGGTCTGGATCCACAGCAGGCCGGCGCTGTCGAAGTGCAGGCCGTCGGGGCTGCCGAACAGGTCGGCCTTCTCGCCCGCCGGGCCCTCGGGGTAGCGCGCCCCGGCCTGCGGCAGTGCCGTGTCCCCGGCCAGCACGTAATGGTCCCAGGCGAAGGCGGTCGCGCCCGCGTCGCCGCCGTCCTCGCGCCAGCGCAGGATGCCGCCGAAGAGGTTGTTGGCCCGCGGGTTGGCGGGATCGGCCGCGGGCTTGCCGGGATCGCCGCGCTGGCTGTTGTTGGTGAGGGTGACGTACACCTCGCCCGACTGCGGATGCACGGCGATCCATTCGGGGCGGTCCATCTTCGTGCCGCCGACGAGGTCGCCGGCCAGGCGTGCGTGGATCAGCACGTCGGCCGCGTCGGCGAAGCCAGCCGCGGCGTCGAGCCCGTCCTGCCCGTGCACCAGCGGCAGCCAGCGGCCGCGTCCGCCTTCGTCGTAGCGCGCGACGTACAGCGTGCCGTCGTCCAGCAGGTCGCGGTTCGCGGCGCGCGCCGCGGCGTCCTGCCCCGGCTGCACGCGCCGGCGGCTCACGAACTTGTAGATGTACTCGAAGCGCTCGTCGTCGCCCATGTACACGGCGAGCCGGCCGTCCCGGGTGAGCGTGCAGGTGGCACTTTCCTGCCGCTTGCGGCCCAGCGCGGTGCGCTTGACGGGCACCGACTGCGGATCGAACGGGTCGATCTCCACCACCCAGCCGAAGCGGTGCGCTTCGTTCGGGTGTCGCGTGAGGTCGAAACGCTCGTCGTGCCGCCAGTACTCGACCCACTGGCTGCCGGGCACGGTGCCGTAGCGCTGCTGCGCGGGCGTGGCGGCGCGCGCCGCCTCCTTCGGGCCGCCGAAGTAGCCGTGGAAGTTCTCTTCGCAGGTCAGATAGGTGCCCCAGGGCGTGACGCCCATCGCGCAGTTGGCGAATGTGCCCAGCACGCGCTCGCCCGCGGGGTCGGCCGCAGTGCGCATGCGCGAGGTGCCGGCTGCCGGCCCGGCGATGCGCATCGGCGTGGCGGCATGGATGCGTCGCGCGAAGCGCGAGGGCAACACCTGCTGCCAGCCTTGGGCCGTGCGCCGTACCTCGATCACCGACACGCCCATCGCATGCTGCGATTTGCGCACCTTCTCCGCGGTCCAGGCAGTGGCACCGGACACGCCGGCGGTGTGCAGCAGTTGCTCGTCGGTGTACTCGTGGTTCATCACCAGCAGGCCGTGGTCGCTGCTGGCGCCCAGGGGGAAGAAGTGCATGCCGTCGTGGTGCATGCCCGCCTGTACGGCCTGGTCGTCGGCGCTGTTCGATGCATCGGGTGCGAAGGCCGGCATGCGCCCGGCCACGCCTGTGGGCGCTCCCCAGGGGTAGAGCAGTTGCCAGTCGTAGCCCGCCGGCACGCGCACGGCGTCATCCAGCGAGGCGGCCAGGCTGGGGAAGGAAGGCAGGCTTGCATCCGTGGCGCCGTGGGCGCAGCCCTGGCCCAGCAGCGACACCACCGCGGCGGCACCGCCGGCGTGCAGGAACAGGCGGCGGTCGGGGCGGTCGGGCGGGGCGATCGGCATGGGACTGTTGTAGCGTGCAAGACAGCCGTGATCATCGCCGAACGGGATACTGCGAAGCCTCAAGGAGACACCGGCATGAGCGAGCAACGCATCGAATGGATCCGCCACGACGACGGCGTCGTCGAGCTGCACCTGAACCGCCCCGACAAGATGAACGCGCTCGACCCGGCGATGTTCGACGCGCTGGTGTCCGCCGGCGAGCGCCTGCGCGATGACCGCACGGTGCGCGCCGTGGTGATCACCGGCCGCGGCAAGGCCTTCTGTGCGGGGCTCGACATGGAGTCCTTCGCGCGCATGGGCGACGAAGCCGCGGGCGCCGGCGTGCTGGGGCAGGGCGGACGCACCGACCTGATCGAACGCACGCACGGCATCTCCAACGCCGCGCAGTACGTGGCCCTGGCCTGGCGCGAGGTGCCGGTGCCGGTGATCGCCGCCGTGCACGGCGTGGCCTTCGGCGGCGGGCTGCAGGTGGCGCTGGGTGCCGACCTGCGCCTGGTCACGGCCGACACACGGATGTCCGTCATGGAGATCAAGTGGGGCCTGGTGCCCGACATGGGCGGCACGCCGCTGCTGCGGGCGCTGGTGCGCGACGACGTGGCGCGTGAGCTGACCTACACCGGCCGCATCGTGGCCGGCGAGGAAGCCGTGTCGCTGGGCCTGGCCACGCGCGTGGTGGCCGACCCGCTCGCCGAGGCGCAGCGCCTCGCGCACGAGATCGCGGCACGCAGCCCCGACGCCATCCGCGGCGGCAAGCGCCTGCTCAACGCCATGGCGAACCCCAGCGTGAGCGACGCCGAACTGCTGCTGGCCGAGTCGAAGGAGCAGCAGGCGCTGATCGGCAGCCCCAACCAGACCGAAGCGGTGCGCGCCAACATGGAAAAGCGCGTGCCGCGCTTTGCGGATCCGGCCTGAGCATTCGTCAGTTTTTCATGCCAAATCGGCCTGCGGCGCCCGTGGGACGGGCGCGAGCAGCTATCAATTTGGTATCAATTTGGTAGCAAAAAGGCGTGTTCAATCGCCGTGGAAGCGCACCCACTCGTCCAGCGACGCGCGTTCCGATACCAGCCCATTGACCGGGTGCGCCGGGTCGCGCCGCCCGATCGCCATGCCGCAGAACACCATGCGGCTGTCGGGCCAGTCGAGGAAGCGGCTGATTGTCTGCGGGTAGAAGGCCCAGCACTCCTGCGGGCAGCTGTCGAGGCCGCGCTCGCGAAGCAGCAGCATCACCGTCTGCAGGAACATGCCCAGGTCGGCCCACTGGGGCGGGCCCATCAGCCGGTCGACGGAGCACATCAGCGCCGCCGGCGCGCCGAAGAAGGCATAGTTGTTGGCAAACCAGCGGCGCCGCGCCGCCTTGTCTTCGCGCGGGATGCCCAGCAGCGCGTACATGTCCTCGCCGACGCGGAAGCGCCGGTCGCGCCAGGGCGCAGGCAGCGAGGGCGGGTACACGTCGTAGGCCGGCGCTTCGGGCTCGGCGCCGGGGGCCAGCCGGTCCTGCATCAGCGCCTTGAAGTCCGCGAGCCGCCGGCCTGTCAGCACGTCCACATGCCAGGGCTGCAGGTTGCCGCCGGAGGGCGCGCGCGCTGCGATCTCCAGCACCTCGCGCAGCGTGTCGGTCGATACCGGGTCGGGAAGAAAGGCGCGCACCGACAGCCGGCTGCGCACCGCATCGCTGACGGACAGGGAAGGGGAGGATGAGGCCATCCGCCGCACTGTAGCCAGCCGACACCGGCCATGCTGAGCCTGGCGTGACTGGGCGGCGCGCGACGCGGCCTGGTCAGTCGCAGCGGAACAGCACGCCGTCCTTCGGCAGGGCGTCGCCGCGCGGCTCGGTCAGGAAGCGGATCGGTGCGCCGTCGATGCGGCAGAAGGCCATCGCCTGCGCCTCGTCGGGCGCCTTGAGCACACCGTCGTAGAGGCGCACCACGCCGGCGGTGGGCGGCATCACGCAGCCGGTGAGCAGGGCAAACGCGGGGGCCAGGGTGGCGAAGGCGATGGGGTGGAGCGATTTCACCGAGACGATGGTAGCGGCGCAGGTGCCAGTGACGCGGCCCCCGCTCTTTGAAGACGTTTTGACGACGTCCGCTGCGCAGGCAGTGCGCAGCGCAGCTGGATTCACGACCCTTGTTCGGCCAGCAGCCAAGGCCGCTCGTTCACTTGAGCCACCAGGCGCCACGAGACGCCGGGGCAGTCACGTGGATGGCGTGGCAGGCGCTTGTCTTCCCGGGACTGCAAAGGCTTGGCGGCCACGCACACGGTCTCGAAGCCGCAACCCGAGCACTGGTAGATGCCTGTGACGGGCGCGAATTGACCTGGCCTGTAGCGCGCCTCGAACTGTGGTGCCCTGGACAGCTTCAGGCCAGGTCCAAAGGTGAGGAAGGCCATCGATCGTCAGTTAGGGGAACCCACGACGGCGCGTCGATGATGCAGCGCTGCGCCTCGGACACGGGAATGCATCAGGCGTGCGGCCTCCCGAAGGCGAGCGGCCAGCCCGTCGAGTTCTTCGCGGTCCGGCATCTCCTCCGGAGAAGCATGCGCTATACGCGCCTCGTAGTCATCGGTCAGCTCGACCCAGCGGGCAAAGTCCTCGCCCAGGGGATGAAGTTGGTCCATGTCGGTCTCCGTCTCTTGCGTCCATGACAAAAAAAATGGCGCGACTTGCACGCGGTGCATGTAGGACGTCAAGCTGATCGGGGCCCTGGCGAGTCCGGTGTTGCGTGATGACCGACGCGGCCCGCATGAGCTCTGCGCGGGCATCAGCGGGCGTGGAGCGGGCCGTGCTCGCCCCCCGTGCTGCCAAAGAAAAAGCCCGCGCGTCGGCGGGCTTCTTTCCGGTGTGTGGTCGTGGACTCTTACGCGGTCCACGCTACGTGCTTGCAACAGCAGTGCCGCCCAGTTATTTCTTGTCATTGGCGCCAGTGCTCGACAGTCCGCCGCGAGATACGGGGACCAGGTCGGTCGTGACCTGATGGGGCGATTGTACCTGCCGGGGCCGGGTGGGACGATGCTGCACAGGCTCTTCGGCGTCGCAGAGGAAAGAGCGAGGCAGAGGATGCGCGGAAGACGGGTGCGGGATCCTGGGGTGGCCTGCCCGGAGGGGCTCGAACCCCCGACCTGCTGCTTAGAAGGCAGCTGCTCTATCCAGTTGAGCTACGGGCAGATTCCTGTGGCAGGAATGCGGTGGGAGGCGGGATGAAAAAGGTGGTCGGAGCGGCGGGATTCGAACTCGCGACCCTCTGCTCCCAAAGCAGATGCGCTACCAGGCTGCGCTACGCTCCGACGAACTGCGCATTCTACCCACAGAAAAACCGCGCCCCGCCCCGACGCGCGGCGCGTCAACGCCGTTCGTACTGCGACTTGCCGAAAAGGATGTCGCGCGCCTTGTCGTCGGTGATGGGCTTGCGCAGGTCGGCCAGCACCTTCACCCCGCGCTGCACGGCGGGGCGGGCGGCAATGCGGTCGAACCAGGCCTTCAGGTGCGGGTACTCGGTCAGCACGATGCCCTGGTTCTCCCAGCTGCGCAGCCACGGGAAGATGGCGATGTCGGCGATGGTGTAGTCGTCGCCCGCGATGAAGGCACTCTTCGACAGGCGCTTGTCGATCACGCCATACAGGCGCTTGGCTTCGTTGGTGTAGCGGTCGATGGCGTAGCCGATCTTCTCGGGCGCGTACATGCGAAAGTGGTGTGCCTGGCCCAGCATGGGCCCCACGCCGCCCATCTGGAACATGAGCCACTGCAGCACCTCGTAGCGCGCGCGGTCGCCCTCGGGCAGGAACCGCCCGGTCTTGCCGGCCAGGTACACGAGGATGGCGCCGGATTCGAACAGCGAGATGGGCTGGCCGTCCGGGCCCTCGGGGTCGGTGATGGCCGGGATCTTGTTGTTGGGGCTGATGGCGAGGAACTCGTCGGTGAACTGGTCACCCTGGCCGATGTTGATGGGATGCACGCGGTAGGGCAGGCCGGTCTCCTCGAGCAGGATGTGGACCTTGTGACCATTGGGCGTGGGCCAGGAATAGACGTCGATGGGCGCTTGGGGCATGGTGCTCGGCTTCCGTCGGATTCGAAGGGGTGAATGGGGCCGGCCAGCATAGCGGCGGCCCCGCCCGCTTGCCGGCGCCGGTGGCGCCGCCCCGCCGGGCGCGTGGGCTTGAACGGCGCGCCGTTCAGGCCACCGGCGCCAGGTGCCGGTGGATCTGCGCCACCGCGGCCGCGCCTTCGCCGATGGCGCCGCCCACTCGCTTGACCGAGCCGGAGCGCACATCGCCGATCGCGAACACGCCGGCGATGCTCGCTTCGAGCGGCGCCGCGCCGTTGCGGCCGGTGCACACGAAGCCGGCATGGTCGACCTCGACGCCGCAGTCCTGGAGCCAGCCGGTCTCGGGGTCGGCGCCGATGAAGAGGAACACGTTGCGCGTGTCGCAGCGGTAGTCCTCGCCGCTCTGGCGGTTGTGCCAGAAGGCGCCGGCCAGCCCGGTGGTGGGGTCGCCGTCGAGCCGCAGCAGTTCGGTGTACGGATGCAATTCGATGTTGGGGGCGGCCTCGATGCGCTCGATGAGGTAGCGCGACATGCTGGCCGCCAGCGACGGGCCGCGGATCAGCACCGACACCTTGGCCGCGTGCTGCGACAGGAACACCGCCGCCTGGCCGGCCGAGTTGCCGCCGCCGACCAGGGCCACCTCCTGCTGGTTGCACAGCTTGGCCTCGATGGCCGAGGCCCAGTACCAGACGCCGCGGCCCTCGAACTCGGCCAGGCGCGGCACGGCCGGTCGCCGGTAGCGCGCGCCGCTGGCCGCCACCACGGTGCGCGAGCGCAGCACGCGCCCGTCGGCCAGGCGCAGGTGCAGGGCGCCGTCGGGGTTGTCGCGGGCGCAGTCCAGGCCGACGACTTCGACCGGGATCAGCATCTCGACGCCGAACTTCTGCGCCTGCACGAAGGCGCGCCCGGCCAGCGCCTGGCCCGAGATGCCGGTCGGAAAGCCCAGGTAGTTCTCGATGCGTGCGCTGGCGCCGGCCTGGCCACCGAAGGCGCGGCAGTCCAGAACTGCCACACGCAAGCCTTCCGAGGCCGCATAGACGGCCGCCGCCAGGCCCGCAGGCCCGGCACCGACGATGGCGACGTCGTACAGCGTGTCCAGCGGCGTGCTGTCGAACATGCCCAGGCAGCGCGCCAGCGCGTCCTCGTTGGGGTTGGGCAGCACCGAGCCGTCGGGACACACCACCAGCACCTGGCAGCGGCCGTAGCGTTCCAGCACGGCGGCGGCGTCGGGGTCCTGGCTGGCGTCGACCAGGTGGTAGGGGTGGCCGTTGCGACGCAGGAAGTTCTGCAGCCGCGCCATGTCGGCCGCATCGGGGTCGCCCAGCAGCACCGGGCCGCTGTGGCCGGATTCGATGAGCGCCACGCGGCGCAGGATGAGGGCGCGCGTGATGCGCTCGCCCAGGTCGGCCTCGGCGATCAGCAGCGCACGCAGCGAGGCGGGCGGCACCACCAGCGCCTCGACCTCGCCCTCGGCGTGGCCGTCGACCAGGGCGGGCCGGCCGGACAGCTGCCCGACCTCGGCGGTGAACTCGCCGGGCCCCTGGCGCACGATCGGCACCACGTGCCCCAGGCCGTCGCGCTGGCTCACGGCGATCACGCCGTGCAGCACCACCAGCATGCCGGGGCCGACCTCGCCGGCCGTGAAGATGCGCGTGCCGTCGGGGTAGCGCTCCAGCGTGCCGAAGCGCGCCACGCGCGCCATGTCGGCGTCGCCGAGCACGGGAAACATCTGGTGGCGACGGCTGTCCATGTCGGTGGGGCCGGTCTGGGCCATGGGCACTCCTGGTCTTTTCGGATGTGAGGGGCGGGTCGGCGCCATTAGACGCCAGCCGCGGCCGTCATCCAACTGCCACGGGCATGTCATCCCGGCTTCATGCCGCGCCACCAGACTGCGCGGCGACATCACAGCCCATCCAATGAAAGACCTGCCCATTCCCACCCTCGCCCTGGCCGGGCTGGACCTGCGCCGCACGCTGTGGCCCACCCCCGTGCCGACCGCGCCGCGCGCGCCCGGCCTGCCGGCCGAGGTCCCCGCCGCTTCCGCTCAGCGCGGCCTGGTGGTCGGCTGGGCCCGCCACCAGGACGAGGTGCGGGCCGCGCAGCGCCTGCGCCACGACGTCTTCGCCGGCGAGATGGGCGCGCGGCTGAGCACGCCGCTGCCGGGCCACGACGTCGACCTGTTCGACGACTTCTGCGAACACCTGCTGGTGCGCGACGAGGCCACCGGCCAGGTGATCGGCACCTACCGCGTCCTCACCCCCGCCCAGGCGCGGCGTGTGGGCGGCACCTACAGCGACACCGAATTCGACCTGACGCGGCTGCGCGGCCTGCGCGAGCGCATGGTCGAGCTGGGCCGCAGCTGCGTGCACCGCGACCACCGCCAGGGCGGCGTCATCATGGCGCTCTGGGGCGCGCTGGCTGCCTTCATGCACCGCAACCAGCTCGACACCATGATCGGCTGCGCGAGCATCCCCATGTGGCACAACGGCGTGACCACCGGCGACGCGGCGGCCAGCATCTGGCGCCAGGTGTCGCAGACGCACATGGCACCGATCCAGTACCACGTGCAGCCGCGCCTGCCGCTCCCGGTGGAGCGGCTGGACGACTCGCTCGCCATCGAGCCGCCGGCGCTCATCAAGGGCTACCTGCGCTTGGGCGCCAAGGTGCTCGGCGCCCCGGCCTGGGACCCGGACTTCAACACCGCGGACCTGCCGATGCTGATGCGCATCGCCGACCTGCCGCCGCGCTACCGGCGCCATTTCCTCGGCGACTGACGCACGGCGCCCACGCCAAGCGGCGAAGAACGCTGTCACGGGGCTGTCATGTGGCGTGATGACACTTCCGTGACGGCTGTCATGTTTGCCGCAGAATCAGATTTCATGCCTTTGTCTCCCGCACTCCCCGACGACGCAGCGTTGCCCGAGGCGGTGCCCGTGCCCGCCCTCCAGCCCGTCACCTTGCTGGACCGTGACCACAGCATCCTGGCCTTCAACCGCCGGGTGCTCAACTGGGCCGAGCGGCCCGAGGTGCCGCTGCTCGAGCGCCTGCGCTACCTGTGCATCGTGTCGTCCAACCTGGACGAATTCTTCGAGGTGCGCGCCGCACCGCACCTGCAGGCCCACGCCGCCGGCGAGCAGAAGGGCAACTACACGGCCGAGTCCTTCGAGGCCCTGTCGCAGGCCGCGCACGCGCTGGTCGAGCGCCAGTACGCGCTCTACAACGACGAGCTGATGCCGGCCTTCGCCAGGCACGGCATCCAGATCATCTCGCACGGCAAGCGCGATGCCGCCCAGCGCAAGTGGGTGCAGGAGTACTTCGAGCGCGAGGTGCGTCCGCTGCTGATTCCGGTGGGGCTGGACCCGGCCCACCCCTTCCCGCAGGTGGCCAACAAGTCGCTCAACTTCATCGTGCGCCTGACGGGCAAGGACGCCTTCGGGCGCGAGAACCCGATCGCCATCCTCAAGGTGCCGCGCGTGCTGCCGCGCCTGATCCGCATGCCGGCCAAGGTGTCGGGCGGCAAGACGCTGGTGGTGGCGCTGTCCAGCATCGTGCGGGCGCATCTGCAGTCCATGTTCCCGGGCCGCGAAGTGGGCGAGTTCTCGCAGTTCCGCGTCACCCGGCACTCCGACCTCGCGGTGGACGAGGAGGACGTGACCAACCTGCGCACCGCGCTGCGCCAGGGCCTGCAGCATCGCCACTACGGGCAGGCCGTGCGGCTGGAGGTCTCCTCCAGCTGCGCCGAGCCGCTCGCGAGCTTCCTCCTCGCGCAGTTCAACCTGCCGGCCGGCGCGCTGTACCGTGTGCACGGGCCGGTCAACCTGGCGCGCTTCACGCAGATGATCGACCTGATCGACGCGCCGGAATTCCGCAGCCTGCGTTTTCCGCCGTACCAGGCGTCCTACCCGATCAACCTGTCGCCGGGCCAGTCCTTCTTCGACCGCCTCAAGCGCGGCGACGTGCTGATCCACCAGCCCTTCGAGAGCTTCGATGGCGTGCTGGCCTTCCTGCGCGAGGCGGTGGCCGATCCCGCCGTGCTGGCGATCAAGCAGACCATCTACCGCACGGGCGCCGACTCGGAGCTGATGGACCTGCTGCGCGAAGCCGTGCGCCGCGGCAAGGAAGTGACGGTGGTGGTGGAGCTCAAGGCCCGCTTCGATGAAGAGGCCAACATCAACTGGGCCGAGGTGCTGGAAGCCATCGGCGCGCAGGTGGTCTACGGCGTGGTCGGCCTCAAGACCCACGCCAAGATGCTGCTGGTCACACGGCGCGAGGGCAAGCGCCTGTGCCACTACGGCCACCTGTCGACCGGCAACTACAACCCGCGCACGGCCAGCCTCTACACCGACATCAGCCACCTCACGGCAGACCCATTGCTCACGGCCGACATGGAGGCCGTGTTCGTGCACCTGGCCAGCCAGAGCCGGCTGCCGCGCCTGAACCGCATGTGGCTCGCGCCCTTCGACCTGCACAGCCACCTGATCGCGCAGATCGACGCGCTCGGCCTCGCGGCCGGGCAGGGCCGTCCCACGCGCGTGGTGGCCAAGATGAACGCGCTGACCGACGAGGCGCTGATCGCCGCACTGCTGCGCGCCGGCCAGCGCGGCGTGAAGATCGACCTCATCGTGCGCGGCGCCTGCACGCTGGCCGCGCAGGTGCCGGGCCACAGCGAGAACATCCGCGTGCGCTCGATCATCGGGCGCTTCCTCGAACATTCGCGCGTCTTCTATTTCCGCGACGGCGAGGACGAGTCGCTCTACCTCTCCAGTGCCGACTGGATGAACCGCAACATGATGCGGCGCGTCGAGCTGGCCTGGCCGGTGACCGACCCGGTGCTGCGCCAGCGCTTGATCGACGAGTGCCTGGTTGCGTACCTGCACGATGGCCGCGACGCCTGGGAGCTGCGCGCCGACGGCACCTACGAACGCGTCGACAGCGACACCCATGCCGGCGAGGAAGGCGCCTCGCGCGCCATCGAAGCCCACGGCGCCCAACAGGCGCTCATGGCGCGGTACGGCTCGCGCGGGCGCAGCCGCGAGGCGCGGCGCGATTGAATCCGCTCGCCGACGAGAAAGCGAAGAAGGACATGGACCTGATCCTCTGGCGCCACGCCGAAGCCGAAGACTGGACCGAAGGCTGCGACGACCTGCAGCGCTCGCTCACCGGGCGTGGCGAGAAGCAGGCCAAGCGCATGGCCGCCTGGCTCGACCGCCAATTGCCCGAGGGCACCCGCATCCTGAGCAGCCCGGCGCGCCGCTGCGAGCAGACCGTGCTGGCGCTCGGCCGCAAGTACAAGCTGCGCGACGAGCTCAAGCCCGACGCTGGCGCCGAGGCGCTGCTGGAGGCCGCCGGCTGGCCCAACGGCAAGTCCGTCGTGCTGCTCGTGGGGCACCAGCCGGCGCTGGGCCAGGCCGTGGCCCGGCTGCTGGGCCTGAAGCAGGACAGCTGCGCCGTGCGCAAGGGCGCCGTCTGGTGGCTGCGCACACGCGAGCGCGACGGCGAGGTGCAGACGGTGATGGTGACGGTGCAGGCGCCCGAGCTGCTCTGATCGGCAGCCGCCGGCTTTTTCGAGCCAAAAGTGCCTGAAGCGCCCGCCGGACGGGCGCAAGCAGCTATCGAAAAAGGAGCATTCAGCCGACGCTGAGCGTGAGGCGCCAGGGCGTCTTCTGCCAGGCCAGCACCTCTTCGCGCAGCAGGTGTGCGGACTGCGGGAAGCGCTCGCACCAGTCGGCGCTGCAGCGCACGGCGAAGGCACGCGGGCCCGCCGCTTCGACGCCGAGCGCCTCGAGTTCGGGCTCGCGGTGCGCATGGCAGAGGATCACGGCCAGCCGCAGCGCCAGCAGCTGGGTCGCGAAGCTCGGCTCGTCCAGCGCGGGCTCGATCTTGCGCAGCTTGCCGCGGTGGCCCAGCACCAGCTGGCTCAGCACGTGCATCTCGTTGACGGCGAAGCCCGGGGCGTCCGCATGGTCGAGGATGTAGGCGCCGTGCTTGTGGTAGTCGCTGTGCGAGATCTGCATGCCGATCTCGTGCAGCCGCGCGGCCCATTGCAGCTTGCGCAGCGAGCGGCCGGAGCGGCTGGTGGTGGCGCCGCCGCGCGCCTCGGGCACGAGCTGGACGAAGAGGGCGCTCGCGGCATCCTCCACGCGGGCCGACTGGGCCGCGTCGACGTCGAAGCGGGCGGCCAGGCGCTCCACCGTGGTGGTGCGCAGATCGGCCACGGCCTCGTCGCGCTCCAGCAGTTCGTACAGCACGCCATGGCGCAGCGCGCCGGCAGCGACCTTCATGTGGTCGATGCGCAGCAGGTCGAAGAGCGCGCGCAGCACGCTCACGCCACCGCCGATCACGGCCTTGCGGTCCTCGCGCATGCCGTCCATGCGCAGCTTGTCGGCACTCCCGGCCTTGAGCAGGCGGTCGAGCAGCCAGTCCAGCCCCTCGCGCGTGACCACGCCCGGCGCGCCACCGGCCGCGGCCAGCACGTCGCCTACAGCGCCGATGGTGCCCGAGGCGCCGTACGCCACGTCCCAGCGGTCGCGCGTGTAGCTGCCCAGCGCGTCGTCGAGCAGGGCCTGGGCGGCGATCTCGGCGGTGCGGAAGGCACCGGCCGTGAACTGGCCCTGCGGGAAGTACTTCATCGACCAGGCCACGCTGCCGACGCGGTACGACTCGGTGACCAGCGCCTTGAGCTTCTGCCCCAGGATGAGTTCGGTCGAACGGCCGCCGATGTCGATGACCAGGCGCCGCTCGGCGTCGCTGCTCTCGCCCTGCGGCAGCAGGTGGGCCACGCCCTGGTAGATCAGGCGCGCCTCTTCGCGGCCGGGAATGACGTCGATGCCGAAGCCCAGCGCGGTGCGCGCGCGCAGCAGGAACTCGTCGCGGTTGCGCGCCTCGCGCAGGGTCTGGGTGGCCACGGCGCGCACCTGCGAGCGCTCGAAGCCGGCCAGGCGCTCGCCGAAGCGGGCCAGGGCGTCCCAGCCGCGCTGCATGGCCTCGGGGGTCAGGTTGCGTGCGCCGTCCAGGCCGTTGCCCAGGCGCACGGTGTCCTTGAGGTATTCGCTGCGGTGGATCTGCCCGTGGTCGACGCGCCCGATCTCGAGCCGGAAGCTGTTGGAGCCGATGTCGATCGCGGCCAGGCGGGTGCCGTTTTGCATGGGGAAGGGGAGCCGGGAGTGAGCCCGCATGGTAACGGCGCTGCAGGGGCGCAGATGGTGCGCGCGGCAGATGACGAAACGGTGACAGCTGTCATCTTGCTGGGCCTGCAGAAGGGCCGTTTTCACTCGGAGAAGCGATGTCACGGTGCTGTCACACAAGCTTCCTACAGTCCGCCCAACCCCCAAACGGGACACATCGATCCTTCGAAAGGAAGAGCATGAAAACGTCGTTTCAAATTGCAGTCGCCGGCCTGGCCGTCGCGGCTTTCGCCCAGGTCCCCGCATTTGCACAGGAAGCCACCGGCGCCGGCGCCAGCTTCCCCGCACCGCTGTACAGCAAGTGGGCGGCCGACTTCAACAAGGCCACCGGCATCAAGATCAACTACCAGTCCGTCGGCTCGGGCGCGGGCATCAAGCAGATCGAGGCCAAGACCGTCGATTTCGGCGCCTCCGACGCGCCCCTGAAGGACGACGAACTCCAGGCCAAGGGCCTGCTGCAGTTCCCCACCGTGATCGGCGGCGTGATCCCGGTCGTCAACATCCAGGGCATCAAGGCCGGCGAACTCAAGCTCAGCGGCCCGGTCCTGGGCGACATCTACCTGGGCAAGATCGCCAAGTGGAATGACCCCGCCATCAAGGCGCTGAACCCGTCGCTGAATCTGCCTGACGCCGCCATCGCGCCGGTGCGCCGCGCCGACGGTTCGGGCACCAGCTTCCTGTTCACCAACTACCTCTCGAAGGTGAACGCCGAGTGGAAGTCCAAGGTGGGCGAGGGCACCGCCGTCAACTGGCCCACGGGCGCCGGCGGCAAGGGCAACGAGGGCGTCGCCGCCTTCGTGGGGCGCCTGCCCAACTCGATCGGCTACGTCGAGTACGCCTACGTGAAGCAGAACAAGATGGTCTACGCCCAGATGCAGAACGCCGCTGGCAAGTTCGTCTCGCCGGAAGACACGGCGTTCAAGGCGGCCGCGGCCGGCGCCGAGTGGGACAAGAGCTTCTACCAGATCCTGACGAACCAGCCGGGCGACGCCTCGTGGCCCATCACCGGCGCGACCTTCATCCTGATGCACAAGGCGCAGGACAAGCCCGCGCAGGCCGCCACCGTGCTGAAGTTCTTCAACTGGGCCTACAAGAACGGCGACCAGACGGCCGACAACCTCGACTACGTGCCGATGCCCGCTCCGGTGAAAACGGCCATCGCCAAGTCGTGGACGCAGATCAAGGCCGCCGACGGCAAGGTCGTGAGCCCGGACTGATCGGCTGACCGGCCATTCGCAGCAGCAACAGAAGAACCAGAACAGGGCGCGCGGTGGAAGGAGCCAGCCTGGACCGCGCGCCCGCCACGGAGCGACCTGTGTCATCCACCCTCACCGCCGGCGCCAACACGCTGGACCTGACTGCCGACCGGTCGCATGCGCGCTCGGTCACCCCTCCGCCCGCCAAGAAGGCGCGGTCCGGCCCGATGGCCGACCGGCTCTTCGGCTGGGCCGCCAAGGGCGCCGCGCTGCTCACGCTCGCGCTGCTCGTCGGCATCCTGCTGTCGCTGATCGCCGGCGCCTGGCCCGCGATCGCCAAGTACGGCCTGGGCTTCCTGGCCAGCAGCACCTGGGACCCGGTCGCCAACGAGTTCGGCGGTCTGGTCATGATCTACGGCACGCTCGCCACATCGATCATCGCTCTGGTGATCGCCGTGCCGGTGAGCTTCGGCATCGCGCTCTTCCTCACCGAGCTCTCGCCTGCCTGGCTCAAGCGCCCGCTGGGCACCGCCATCGAACTGCTGGCCGCCGTGCCGTCGATCGTGTACGGCATGTGGGGCCTGCTGGTCTTCGGCCCCATCCTCTCGACCTGGGTGCAGCAGCCGCTGCAGAAGCTGCTCACGGGCGTGCCCTACCTGGGCGCGCTGGTGTCGGGCCCGCCGGTGGGCATCGGCATCCTGTCGGCCGGGATCATCCTGGCGATCATGATCATCCCCTTCATCGCCTCGGTGATGCGTGACGTCTTCGAAGTCACGCCGCCGCTGCTCAAGGAATCGGCCTACGGCCTGGGCTCGACGACCTGGGAAGTGGTCAGCAAGGTCGTGCTGCCGTACACCAAGGCCGGCGTCATCGGCGGCATCATGCTCGGCCTGGGCCGCGCCCTGGGCGAGACGATGGCGGTCACCTTCGTGATCGGCAACGCCAACCAGCTCGCGTCGCTGTCGGTCTTCGAGGCGGCCAACAGCATCACCTCGGTGCTCGCCAACGAGTTCGCCGAAGCCAGCAGCGACATGCACCGCGCCGCGCTGCTGTACCTCGCGCTGGTCCTGTTCTTCATCACCTTCGTCGTGCTGTCGCTGTCCAAGCTGCTGCTGGCCCGGATGAAGAAGAGCGAAGGGAAGAAGTCATGACAACAGCCGAAGCACTCATCAACGCGAAGACCCTGGCCGAGAAGCGCCAGGCCAAGTTCGCGGCGCGGGACCGCGTCAACAAGATCGCACTGACCCTGTCGCTGGCCGCGATGGCCTTCGGCGTGTTCTGGCTCATCTGGATCCTGTGGGAGACGCTGCGCCTTGGCGTGGGCGGCCTGTCGCTCTCGATCTTCACCGAGATGACGCCGGCACCGGGCGACGAGGGCGGCCTGCTGAACGCGATCGTCGGCTCGCTGGTGATGGTCGGGCTCGCCACCTTCATCGGCACGCCCATCGGCATCATGGCCGGCATCTACCTGGCCGAATACAACCCCAAGGGCTGGCTGTCGGCGCTGGTGCGCTTCGTCAACGACATCCTGCTGTCGGCACCGTCGATCGTGATCGGCCTGTTCGTCTACGCCATCGTGGTGGCACAGTTCAAGAGCTACTCCGGCCTGGCTGGTGCGCTGGCGCTGTCGCTCATCACCATCCCGGTGGTGATCCGCACCACCGAGAACATGCTGCAACTGGTGCCGCCCGGCCTGCGCGAAGCCGCCTATGCGCTGGGCACGCCGAAGTGGAAGGTGATCCTGTCGATCACGCTGCGCGCGGCGCGTGCCGGCGTCGTCACCGGCATCCTGCTGGCGGTGGCCCGGATCGCCGGCGAGACGGCGCCGCTGCTGTTCACGGCCCTGAACAACCAGTTCTGGACCTCCGACCTGAGCTCGCCCATGGCGAGCCTGCCGGTGACGATCTTCAAGTTCGCGATGAACATCGATCCCAACCTGCAGAAGCTGGCCTGGGCCGGCGTGTTCCTCATCACCGTCGCCGTGCTGGCGCTGAACATCCTCGCCCGCGTGCTGACGCGCGGCAAGAACTGAACGATAGAGAGAGAGAAAAAGAATGCCCGCCACCGTTGCCTCTCCGGCGCCCCGCGCCAAGATCGCCGTCAAGGACCTGAACTTCTATTACGGCAAGTTCCATGCCCTCAAGGGCATCAACCTCGAGATCCCCGAGAACAAGGTCACGGCCTTCATCGGCCCCTCGGGCTGCGGCAAGTCCACGCTGCTGCGCACCTTCAACCGCATGTTCGAGCTGTACCCGGAGCAACGCGCCGAGGGCACCATCGCACTCGACGGCGAGAACCTGCTGACCAGCAAGCAGGACGTGGCACTGATCCGCGCCAAGGTCGGCATGGTGTTCCAGAAGCCCACGCCCTTCCCGATGTCGATCTACGACAACATCGCCTTCGGCGTGAAGCTGTTCGAGAACCTCTCGGCCAGCGAGATGGACGACCGCGTGGAGTGGGCGCTGAAGAAGGCCGCGCTGTGGACCGAGGTGCGCGACAAGCTGCAGCAGAGCGGTTCGGGCCTCTCGGGCGGCCAGCAGCAGCGCCTGTGCATCGCGCGCGGCATCGCGATCAAGCCCGAAGTGCTGCTGCTCGACGAGCCCTGCTCGGCGCTGGACCCGATCTCGACCGCGAAGATCGAGGAGCTGATCGCCGAGCTGAAGAACGAGTACACCGTCGTCATCGTGACGCACAACATGCAGCAGGCCGCCCGCTGCAGCGACTACACGGCCTACATGTACCTGGGCGACCTGATCGAGTTCGGGCCGACCGAGCAGATGTTCTTCAAGCCGCAGCGCAAGGAAACCGAGGACTACATCACGGGCCGATTCGGCTGAAAGCGGACCTCCGTACGCGAAGAGCGCGAAGGTTTCGCGAAGAACGCAAAAGAGAAAGCCAAAGTATTTCTTGAATTCTTTCGCGCCCTTTGCGAAACCTTTGCGTCCTTCGCGTATGGATGCCCGTATTCAACCCGCCCTCAAGGACACGCACATGACTGAGAAGCACCTTTCCTCCCAGTTCGACAGCGAACTCAACGGCGTCTCCTCGCGCGTGATGGAGCTCGGCGGCATGGCCGAGTCGCAGATCCGGCTGGCGATCCATGCGCTGCTGCAGTTCGACGTCGAGACTGCCGAGCGCGTGATGGCGACCGAGAACAAGGTCAACGCGATGGAGATGGAGATCGACCGCGAGCTGTCGTCGATCATTGCCCGCCGCCAGCCCACGGCGCGCGACCTGCGGCTGCTCATCGCGATCAGCAAGACCACCGCCAACCTCGAACGCGTGGGCGACGAGGCGAACAAGATCGCCCGCATGGTCAAGTCGATCATCGAGAGCGGCTCGGCCCGCCAGCTGCCGGCCACCGAGCTGCGCGTGGCGGCCGACCTGGCCTCGGGCCTGCTGCGCAAGGCACTGGACGCCTTCGCGCGCCTGGACACCGCGGCGGCGCTGTCGATCCTCAAGGACGACGACCTGATCGACCAGGAGTTCGACGGCTTCGTGCGCAAGCTGGTCACCTACATGATGGAAGACCCGCGTACCATCTCGCCCAGCCTGGACCTGCTGTTCTTGGCCAAGGCCATCGAACGCATCGGTGACCACGCCAAGAACATCGCCGAGTTCATCATCTACATCGTCAAAGGTGCCGATGTGCGGCACACCTCGATGGAAGAGATCGAGTCCGCACTGCAATAAAGCGGACCTCCGTACGCGAAGGGCGCGAAGGCCTCGCAAAGGACGCAACGAAGACATGAAGAAAATTTGTGGTTTTCTTTCGCGTCCTTCGCGAAACTTTCGCGACCTTCGCGTACGGGTGCCCGCATCCGCATTGACATGAAGAAACCCAGAGTCCTCATCGTCGAAGACGAATCCGCCATCGCCGAACTGCTGGCCGTGAACCTGCGGCACAACGGCTTCGAGCCGATCTGGTCGGAAGACGGCATCTCGGCCCAGCGCGAGATCGACGCCGTGCTGCCCGATCTCATCCTGCTGGACTGGATGCTGCCCGGCCAGAGCGGCCTGCAACTGGCGCGCCAGTGGCGCAAGGATGCACGCACGAAGGCGGTGCCCATCCTCATGCTCACCGCCCGCGGCGACGAGCCCGACAAGGTGGCCGGGCTCGATGCCGGCGCCGACGACTACATCACCAAGCCCTTCTCGACGCAGGAGATGCTGGCGCGCATCCGCGCCGTGCTGCGCCGCCGTGCGCCGGAGGCCGCCGCCGAGCGCGTGGAGGTGGGCGAGCTGGCGCTCGACACCGCGACGCACCGCGTGACCTGGCAGGGCGCGCCGCTGAAGATGGGGCCGACCGAGTTCAAGCTGCTGGCCTACCTGATGCAGAACGCGGAGCGCGTGCACAGCCGCTCGCAATTGCTCGACAAGGTGTGGGGCGACCACGTCTTCATCGAGGAACGCACGGTGGACGTGCACGTCAAGCGCCTGCGCGAGTCGCTGGGCGCCGCGGCCACCATGGTGGAGACGGTGCGCGGCGCGGGCTATCGCTTCACCGCCCAGGCGACCGTCTGAGCCCGTCGGGGCGCCGCGCCTGCCCGGCCGGTGCCCGCTTGCTTTTCCTGCCGCTCACCGGCGCCTGCCCGGTACGGATAATCGCCTCCCATGCCCTTCCGAATTGCTACGTTTTTGATGGCGTCCTGCGCAGGTGGGGCGGGCGTCGGCGTCATATTCGGCTGGAGATTCCTGTGGATCGGCGCCTGGGCCGGCGCGCTGGCCTGGCTGCTGCTCGACGCCTGGCGTGCACAGCGCCTCCTGCTGGCGCTGCGCGATGACGCGGTCGGGCTGCCTTCGCGCGGGCCGGGGGTCTGGGGCGAGCTGGCCGAGCGCATCCGCAAGCTGCTGCGCACGCGGGAGCAGCAGACGCGGCAGGCCGAAGATCGGCTGCACGAATTCCTCGAAGCCATCCAGGCCTCGCCCAACGGCGTGGTGCTGATCGACGAACAGGGCCGCATCGAGTGGTGCAATCAGACAGCGGCCTCGCAGCTGGGCATCGATGCCGAACGCGACCTGCAGCAGCACCTGGCCAACCTGGTGCGCGACCCCGCCTTCGTGGCCTACCTCGCGTCCTGGAACTACAGCCGCGACGTGGTCATCGATGCGCCGTCGATGCAGACCGGGCCGCACGGCAAGCTCATGCGCCTGTCGGTGCAGGTGCATCCCTATGCCGGCAACCGGCGGCTGCTGCTGACGCGCGACATCACGGCGCTGGAACAGGCCGACGCCATGCGGCGCGACTTCGTCGCCAACGTGTCGCACGAGATCCGCACGCCCCTCACGGTGCTGACCGGCTTCGTCGAGACGCTGCAGAGCCTGCCGCTGGAGGCCGACGAGCGCAGCCGCTACCTCGGCCTCATGGGCCAGCAGGCGCAGCGGATGGGCACGCTGGTGCAGGACCTGCTGACGCTGTCGCGCCTGGAAGGCAGCGCCGCGCCACCGATGAACCAGTGGACGCGCGTGCGCGCGCTGTTGGCGCACTGCGAGGACGAAGCGCGCGGCCTGTCGGAGCGGCTGTCGGCGCAGGGGCACCGGCTCTTCTTCGCCGTCGAGACCGATTCGGAGATCTCGGGTGCGGCCACCGAGCTGCAGAGCGCCATGTCCAACCTGGTGAGCAACGCCGTGCGTTACACCCCGCCGGGTGGCGAGGTGACGGTGACCTGGCGCATGCTGCCCGACGGCCGCGGCGAGTTCGCAGTGCGCGACACCGGGCCGGGCATCGCGGCCGAGCACATCCCGCGGCTGACCGAACGCTTCTACCGCGTCGACCGCAGCCGTTCGCGCGAGACGGGCGGCACCGGCCTGGGGCTGGCGATCGTCAAGCACATCGCGCAGCGGCACGGCGCGCAATTGCGCATCGAGAGCACGCCGGGGCAGGGCTCGCGCTTCGCGCTGCTGTTCCCGGTCACGCGGCTGCGGCCGGCGCGGCCGGTGAGCGTGAACGCCTGAGAACCCACGCCAGCAGCACCAGGAAGACGAGGGCCGTCAGTCCGAGCGCCGCGGCGCTCATGATCCAGAAGGCCAGCGGCGAGCGCATCGCCGCGACCGGGCCGAGCCCGTGGTACGCCAGCAGGTAGCTGCCGGCCAGCCCCAGCCCCCACAGCAAGGCACAGTAGATGACCAGCGGCAGCACCGTGACGCGGTAGCAGCGCAGCACGAACACGCACATCGTCTGCGTCGCATCGGCCAGGTGGTAGGCGGCCGTGGCCAGCAGCAGCGTCGCGGCCAGCGCGACCACCTCGGGGTTGGTCGAGTACAACCCCGCCAGCGGCAGGCGTGCCAGGGCCATGGTGCCGGCGGCGACCAGCGAGCAGCCCAGCGCCAGCTCGAAGCCCAGGCGGCAGGCATGGCGCGCCCTCGCGGCATCGCCTGCACCGAGCCAGTAGCTCACACGCGCGCTGGTCGCGAGGCCCAGCGACAGGGGTGCCATGTAGGCCACGGCGGTGAGGTTCGAGGCGATCTGGTGGGCCGCCGCCGCAGTGGTTCCCAGCCGCGCGATGAAAAGGGCCATCAGCGTGAAGGAGGTGACCTCCACCAGCACCGACAGCCCGCCGGGCACGCCCAGCCGCGCGAATTGCCGCAGCTGTGCCCAGTCCGGCGGCTCCGGGCGCCGCCACAGCGCGAAGCTGCGGTACAGCGGCTCGGTGCGCAGCAGCCAGACCGCCATGCCGAGCATCAGCCAGTTGACGGCCAGCGTCGCGAGGCCGCAGCCCAGCAGGCCGAGCGCCGGCACACCCAGGCCCCCGAAGGTCAGCAGGACCGACAGGGGCAGCTTCACGGCCAGCGACCCGAGTTGCAGCCAGGTCACCAGCTGCGGGCGGCCCAGGGCCTGGTTGAGCGTGCTGTAGAGCCGGAACAGCAACGCGGGTGGCAGGGCGAGGGCCAGCACGCCGAGGTAGCGCGCGACGTCGGCCTGCATGGCCTCGGGCACCTGCGTCCAGCGCAGCAGGGGTTGCGGGAAGAGCAGCACCGCCATGCCCAACACGATGGCCGCGCCGCACAGGTACAGCGACTGGCGCACCGAGCGTCCCATGTCGTGCCCGCGCCCGGCGCCGTGCAGCTCGGCCCAGATCGGCAGCAGCGCCTGGAGCGCACCCATCAGCGAAACGAACACGCTGATGAAGATGGCGGCCCCGACCGACAGCGCGGCCAGCGCGTTCTCGGCGAAGCGGCCGGCGACGATGGTGTCGGTGACGCCGAAGGCCATCACCGCGAGCTGTCCCACCAGCACGGTGCCGGCGTGGCGGGCGATGGTGGCGCGCTCGCCCGTGCCGCAACGGATGGCGTTCACGGCGATGTCACTGGGCCGCCGGCGCGCGCTGGTACAGCAGCAGGTCGTCGTTGGGGTTGGTCGTGCGTCGGAAGGTGCCGATCAGGCGCCAGTCCTCCAGGTTCACGATGTGGTGCAGCAGGCTCACGACCTCGGGCTTGACGATCAGCCAGTCGCACGGCGTGTGGGAGTTGATCGGTTGCAGGTCGTAGCCCGCGTGGTGGCGCAGCGCGGCGATCTGCGCGCGGCCCACGCCCAGCTCGGCCACGCAGCGCGTGGGGCCGGTGCGCTGGGCGATGGCTCGCACCTGGGGCGCGTAGCTCAGGGCGTGGTCGAGCGCGGGCAGCCACAGCGTCATGAGCAGCATCCAGCACAGCGTCACGCCGCCGGCCGGCAGCACCAACGTCTTCCACAGCGCCGCACGGTGGCGGCCGGTGCGCCATCGCACGAGCCAGCACCAGACCAGCGTGGCGAGCACGGCCAGCACGAACACCAGCGGCGAGAACTCCGCCACGTGGCCGGGCGCCAGGCGCGCGATGCTGGCCGCCATCTTGGGCGGCGTGCCGGTCTGCATGGCGATCCAGTACAGCCAGATCAGCACGGCCGAGCCGCTGAAGAACAGCAGCGTGAACCAGTCGATCAGCGCCGACACGCTGCGCCGGAAGGTGGGCAGCGCGAAGGCGGCCAGCGTGGCCAGGGCCGGCAGGGCCAGCAGCAGCGAGCGATCCGCGAAGTCGGTCAGCAGGGTCGCGGCCACCGGCACCAGCATGAACCACAGCGGCAGTGCGACATGGCGGGCGCCGAGCTGCCGGCGCCAGCGCCACAGCGTCCATACGGCCAGCGGCCAGGCCGGCCAGGTGAACCAGATGAACAGCTTGATGAGGCTGCGCCAGTCCAGCCAGGCCGACACGCCGGGGTGCGAACCGGGCAGGGCGATGCGCCAGTGGACCTGCTTGAGCGCGACCGCGACCACGAGCGCGATCGCCACCGCGAGGGCGATGCCGGCGATGGCGGGCCAGCCGAAGGTCGGTGCGGGGTCGCTGCTGTCGTCACGCGCGGCGGCCCGGTGTTCGCGAAGCGCGAGCCACAGCGCGCCAAGGCCCAGCGCCAGCCCGAGCGAGGGCGCGCCGCTCAGCGCCAGCCCGAGGCTGCCGACGGCCAGCCCGACCAGCGGCCCGGTGCGACGGTAGGGCAGAGCGGCGACGCCGTAGAACAGACAGGCCACGAAGAACAGCTGCGCAAGGGCGGGCGTGGTCTCGTGGCCCAGTTGGGCCAGACCCAGGCTGGCGATGAGCGCGAGCAGGCCGCCGTCGGCCATGGCGCGTGCGTAGTCGGTGGGGCGCGCCTCGCCGCCGAAGGCGAAGGCCACGGGCTGCGCGCGCGGCGTGCGGGCCAGGTAGTACACGGCGTACCAGGTGGCCGTGAAGGTGCCCCACAGCATCAGGGCGAACACGATGCGCACGGCCAGGTCCGGCCGCAGCCAGGGAGCCAGCTGGATCGCCCAGGCGCCGAGCCAGTAAGGCAGCAGTGCGGGCGTCTCGGGGCGCAGGCCCAGCAGCAGGGGGTCGAACCAGCGACCGATGCCCGCGGTGTTCTGCGCCAGCGCCGCCATGTAGCCGAAGGCGGTCACGTCGGCGCTCTTCCACGGGCCGCGGCCCAGCAGGCCCGGCATCAGGTAGGCCGCGCACAGCATCAGCAGCGCGACGCGCGGCAGGCGGCGCACGGCATTCTGGGCAACGATGGCAGGCGTGGGCTGATTCAACGGGACCGGGCGTCGTCGCGGACGACGGTGGAAAACAACATGAAAAAGGTCAGCGCGGTCACCCGGGCTGCCCGTTGCACATCCGGCGGCCGGCGTGCAGGTGGTCGGCGAAGAAGCTTACTTCGACAGCGCGGTCTTGCCGAACTTGTTGCGGAAGCGCTCCACACGGCCGCCCATGTTGTCGACGGACTTCTGGGTGCCGGTGTAGAAGGGGTGCGACTCGCTCGAGGTGTCGAGCTTGAACAGCGGCAGCTCGCGGCCGTCGTCGGTCTTGCCGGTTTCCTTGGTGTTCACGCACGAACGCGTCACGAACTTGAAACCGTTGGAGAGGTCCACGAAAAGGACTTCGCGGTAATCGGGGTGGATGCCGTCTTTGGCCATGGTCTTTTCCTTGAGGGTCGATGCGAGAGCCACATCTGCCAGAAGCGCCGGACCGAAGGCCTGGGGGCAGCTGGCATGCCGGCGGTGTGCCGGGTGCACTTTTCGCGGGAAGCCTTCGATTATCGCATACTGGCCGCGTCTGTCGTCAATTTCCTGCCGCCATGCCCGCTCCCGACCCGCACTCCGCCGCTTCTTCGGCCAGCCCTGCGCCCCTTCGCGTGGGCCTGGTCGGCTTCGGCTTCGCCGGCCAGACCTTCCACGCACCGGTGATCTCGGCCGTGCCCGGTCTCGTGCTGGCCGCCGTTGCCAGTTCGCATCCGCACAAGGTGCACGCGGCCTGGCCCGGCGTGGCGGTGGTGCCCGACGTCGATGCGCTGGTGGCCCGGCCGGACATCGACCTCGTGGTGGTCGCGACGCCCAACGCCCAGCACCATCCGGTGGCGCGGCAGGCGCTGCTGGCCGGCAAGCACGTCGTCGTCGACAAGCCGTTCACGCTCGACGCCGCCCAGGCGCGCGAACTGGCAGAACTCGCGCGCCAACGCGGCCGCGTGCTCACGGTCTACCAGAACCGCCGCTGGGACGCGGATTTCCTGACCCTGCGTGGCCTGCTGGCGCAGGGGGCGGTCGGCCGGCCGGTGTATTTCGAGTCGCACTTCGACCGCTTTCGCCCCGAGGTGCGCGAGCGCTGGCGCGAGCAGGCCGTGCCGGGTGCCGGGCTGTGGGTGGACCTGGGCTCGCACCTGCTGGACCAAGCGCTGCAACTGTTCGGGCCGCCCGACACGCTGCAGCTCGACACTGCGGCGCTGCGCGACGGTGCCCAGGTCGAGGACTATTTCCACGCCGTGCTGCGCTACGAGAACGGCCCGGCAGCGCCGCTGCGGGTGGTGCTGCATGCGACGACCCTGGCAGCGCATGCCGCGCCGCGCTACCTGTTGCACGGCAGCGCGGGCAGCTACGTCAAGCAGGGTGTCGATCCGCAGGAGGACGCACTGCGCACCGGCGCATCACCGCGTGGCGACGCCTGGGGCATCGATCCGCTGGAGGGGCAGTGGGTGCGCCCGGCCGCCGATGGACATCCCGTCACGCAGGCCGTGCCGAACGTGCGTGGCGACTACACGCGCTACTACGCGATGGTGCGCGATGCGATCCGGCTCGAAAGGCCGGCACCGGTCTCCCTCGAAGAAGCGGTCGAACTGATGGAGTGGCTCGACCTCGGCCGACGCAGTGCGATCGAAGGGCGGGCGCTGAGTGGCTGAAAAGAGAAAACCCGCCCTCGGGCGGGTTTCGCTGCGGACGCACGGCAGGCGGCGGCGATCAGCCCCCGCGGCGCATCATGTCGAAGAACTCGACGTTGGTCTTGGTGGCCTTCATGCTCTTGAGGACCATTTCCATCGACTCGATCTCGTCCATGTTGTACATGAACTGCCGCAGGATGCGGGTCTTCTGCAGCACCTCGGGTGCCAGCAGCAGTTCTTCGCGGCGCGTGCCGCTGCGGTTGAGCTGGATGGAGGGGAAGACGCGCTTCTCGTACAGGCGGCGATCGAGGTGGATTTCGCTGTTGCCGGTGCCCTTGAACTCTTCGAAGATCACTTCGTCCATGCGGCTGCCGGTGTCGATCAGCGCGGTGCCGATGATGGTCAGCGAGCCGCCTTCCTCGACGTTGCGCGCCGCGCCCAGGAAGCGCTTGGGCCGCTGCAGCGCGTTGGCGTCCACGCCACCGGTGAGCACCTTGCCCGACGAGGGCACCACGTTGTTGTAGGCACGGGCCAGGCGGGTGATGGAGTCCAGCAGGATCACCACGTCCTTCTTCAGCTCGACCAGGCGCTTGGCGCGCTCGATCACCATCTCGGCCACGTGCACGTGGCGGGCGGCGGGCTCGTCGAAGGTGGAGGCGATGACCTCGGCGCGCACGCTGCGCTGCATCTCGGTCACTTCCTCGGGGCGTTCGTCCACCAGCAGCACCATCATGTGCGTGTCGGGGTAGTTGGCCGCGATGGCGTGGGCGATGTGCTGCATCATCACCGTCTTGCCGCTCTTGGGCGGTGCGACGAGCAGCGCGCGCTGTCCCTTGCCGATGGGGGCGATGATGTCGATCACGCGGCCGGTGATGTTCTCGTCGCCTTTGAAGTTGTCGCGCTCGAGCTTCATCTGTTCCTTGGGGAACAGCGGCGTCAGGTTCTCGAACATCACCTTGTGCTTGTTCGCCTCGGGCGCACCGTCGTTGACCTTGTCGAGCTTGGTCAGCGCGAAGTAGCGCTCGCCGTCCTTGGGGATGCGCACCTCGCCCTCGATCATGTCGCCGGTGTGCAGGTTGAAGCGGCGCACCTGGCTCGGGCTGATGTAGATGTCGTCGGTGCTCGCGGTGAAGCTCGTGTCGGGGCTGCGCAGGAAGCCGAAGCCGTCGGGCAGGATCTCCAGAACGCCGTCGGCGAACACCTGTTCGCCGGCCTTCGCGCGCTTCTTGATGATCGCGAACATCAGTTCCTGCTTGCGCATGCGGCCGACGTTCTCGATCTCGAGTGCTTCGGCCTGCTTCAGGAGTTCCGACACGTGCAGTGCCTTGAGTTCGTTCAGGTGCATGGAATGACCCCGTGGGGGGAATTCTGGAATGTCTGCGGGAGGGGAGGGGTTTGCGGCGGGGCGAGATTGATGCCCTGCAAACCTTGGAATTCGACCGGGCTTGGGTGAGGCCGGTGAGTGCGAGAGATTATGACAGGAAAAAAGAACGGCCGGGCATTGCGCGCCGGCCGTTCGTGGAAGCCTGAAAAGCCTTCAGGCCAGTTGCTGGTCGATGAAGGCCGTGAGTTGCGCCTTGCTCATGGCGCCGACCTTGGTGGCGGCGAGCTGGCCGTTCTTGAAGACCATGAGCGTCGGGATGCCGCGGATGCCGAACTTGGCGGGAATGTCGCGGTTCTCGTCCACGTTCATCTTGGCGATCTGCAGCTTGCCTTCGTAGGTGGCGGAGACGTCGTCCAGGATGGGGGCGATCATCTTGCAGGGACCGCACCATTCGGCCCAGTAGTCCACGAGCACGGGCTTGTCGGATTGCAGGACGTCGGCTTCGAAAGAAGAATCGGAAACGTGCTTGATGAGTTCGCTGGCCATGGGCTGTTCCTTAGCGCTGTGTGTGGTTGCGGTGCAGCTACAGTGCGGGCCATTGTGACAGAAACCAAGAGCCGGCGTGCCCTGCGGGCAGGCTATGGCGGCGATAGCTTTCCCCCTCGTCGCGCCCTGCGCTGCACCGCATGAATGCTGCCCCGAACGACCCCGCGCGTGCGCTGTGGTGCGACCCGGCGCAAGGCCTGGTCGCACGCATCGCCGCGCACATCGCGCAGCATGGGCTGCACCCCGCGCGCACCGTCGTGCTGGTGCCCTACGGCCAGTTGATCGCGATCGGGCGGGCGATGTGGGCGCAGTGCGGCAATGCCGGCTTCGCGCCGCGCTTCGAGACCACGCGCAACTGGGCGCGCAGCGCGGGCGGCTTCGTGCCGGCGGAGGACGACATTGCCTTCGACATGGCGCGCGACCTGCTCACCGCGCAATCCCTGTTGACGCGTGCGGGCCAGGGCGGCCTGCGGCACGCACTGGCCGGCCGGCTGGTCGACATCGCGCAGCAGCTCGCCCCGTTGGCCGCCGCGCAGCCGCCGCAGCAACGTGCGGCCTGGGCGCAATCCGTACGCCCCGCGATCGATGCGGGCCGCGGCTCGACCTGGTTCGACACCGAGAGCGCGCTCAACGGCATCGCCTTGGCCTGGGTGGCCAGCTCGTCATACGCGACCGACGTGCTGCTCGAGGGCGCTGCGCTTGCGCAGGCCGACGCACTGATCGTGCTCGAGGGCCTGCAGGCCGACCCGCTGACGCAGTCGCTCGCCGCGCTCTTCGGGACGCGGGTGCTGCGCCTCCCGATCGCCGCTGCGGTGCCCGAGGACGCGCCACTGGCGGCGCTGCATGCAGCCGACGACCCGGAGGACGAGGCCGAGCGCGCGACCGCGTGCGTCATGCAACGTGTCGCGGCCGGGCAGACGCCGGTGGCGCTGGTCGCCACCGACCGTGCCCTCACGCGCCGAATCGGCGCGCAACTCACGGCCCACGGCGTCGCGGTGCAGGACGAGACGGGCTGGAAGCTGTCCACCACGCGCGCGGCTGCGCAGGCCATGGCTGCGCTGCGCGCCTGCGCGCACGACGCGCGCAGCGACGAGGTACTCGACTGGCTGAAGAACGCGCCGCGCTGGCGTGGCGACGTGCTCGACGCGCTGGAGGTGCGCCTGCGCGACCGCGGGCTGCGCGACTGGAACGCCTGGTGCCACTTCATCGCGCAGGTGTCCGATGCCGAGGGCGCACGCGCAAGCGATGCCGCGCTGGCGCAGCTCACGGCCGAGGTCGAGGCCTGCCGCGCCGCCCTGGCACGGCCGCGCCTGCAGGACGAGTGGCTGCGGGCGATGCGCGAGCTGCTACAGGCCGCGGACCAGTGGGACGCGCTGGTCGCCGACGCGGCCGGCATCGAGGTCGTCGGCGCGCTCTACCTCGACGAAGCGCCAGGCGAACTGCGCAGCGGCGGCGGGCGCAGCAGCCTGGTCGAGTTCAGCGCCTGGGCCCGCGACGTGCTCGAGGCGGCCAGCGTCGTCCTGGCCGTGCCCGGCATGGGCGAAGCCACGGTCACCGTGCTGCCGCTGGCGCAACTGCTGGGTCGCGCCTTCACCGCGGTCGTCATTCCCGGCTGCGACGACCAGCGCCTGCCTGCGAGCCCCGAGCCGCCCGGCGACTGGACCGAAGCGCAGCGCGCCGCCCTCGGCCTGCCATCGCGCGACATGCTGGCGCAGGCCCAGCGCGCCGCGTGGTCGCTGGCGCTGCAGGCCCCGGCCCTCGATCTGGTGTGGCGCCAGTTCGACGCGACGGGCGAACCGGTGCGGCCGAGCCCCTTCGTGCAGGCCCTGCGCCTGGCCGGCGGGACGCAGGCCGCCGACGATCCTCGCGCGCTTGTCGCGGTCGCGCCGCAGCCCACGCACCCACCGCTGCCGCGCGGCGACGCGCTGCCGGTGACGCAGCTCTCGGCCAGCGCCTACGACGACCTGCGCCACTGCCCCTACCGCTTCTTCGCGCTTCGCCAACTGGGCCTGGCGCGCAGCGACGAGCTCGAAGGTGAGGTCGACAAGCGCGATTTCGGCAACTGGCTGCACGAGGTGCTGAACCACTTCCATGCCGCATTGAACGCGGCGCCGACGCCCGACCGGCGGGCGCGGGCAGCCATGATTTCGACGGCATCCGAGCAGGCCACGCAGGCCATGGGCCTGTCCGAGGCGGACTTCCTGCCCTTTGCCGCCGCCTGGCCTGCGGTGCGCGAGGGCTACCTCGACTGGCTGGCCGCGCACGAGGCGGACGAGGGAGCCGTCTTCGAGCAGGCCGAGCCCCGGCTGGAGCAGCCCCTGGGCGACGTGCGCCTGGTCGGCCGGCTCGACCGGATCGACCGCCTGCGGGCCGACGGCCGCGCCTACGTCATCGACTACAAGACCGAGTCGCTCGACAGTTCGAAGCAGCGCGTGAAGGAGCCCTTCGAGGACACGCAGCTGGCCTTCTACGCCGCGCTGCTGGACGAGGACACGCTGCGCGCCGCCTACGTCAACGTCGGCGAGAAGGCCTCGGGCACGCAGACGGTGGAGCAGACCGAGGTGGTCGTGGCGCGCGATGCGCTTGTCGAAGGCATCCTGCACGACCTGCGCCGCATCGGCGAGGGCGCTGCGATGCCGGCATTGGGCGAGGGTGCCGTGTGCGAGTTCTGCGCCGCCCGGGGCTTGTGCCGCAAAGATTTCTGGATTGAAGAAGCCCCCCAGCTTTGCACTCCCTCCGGTCGTGTCACGCCACCCCCCGAGGGGGAGGCCGGCCGCCTTCGGAGCGGCCGGGCGTCGGCCGAGGACACGCCTCTTCGCCAGGAGGGCCAGCCGTGAATCAAGCCGCCTACCGCCACAACGGCCAGCTCGTCCCCCGCGCCGCCTTCTACGCCGTGGCCTGCGACCCGCTGCGTTCGGTGGCCGTGGAGGCCTGCGCCGGCGCGGGCAAGACCTGGATGCTGGTCTCGCGCATCCTGCGCGCGTTGCTCGAAGAGGGCGACGCGGCCTGCCTGCCGCAGGAGATCCTGGCCATCACCTTCACCAAGAAGGCGGCCGGCGAGATGCGCCAGCGCCTGGACGAATGGCTGGAGGACTTCGCGCACCGGCCAGCGGCCGAGCTGGTGCCCGAACTCGTCGCGCGCGGCATGTCGGCTGCCCAGGCCGAGGCCGCCGCGCCGCGCCTGGCGGGGCTCTATGCGCAACTGCTCGCGCAGGGGCGGGCGGTGCAGTTCCGCACCTTCCACGCCTGGTTCGCCGGCCTGCTGCGCAATGCGCCGCTGGCGGTGCTGCAGCAGCTTCGGCTGCCCGCCAGCTACCAGCTGCTGGAAGACGATGCCGAGGCGCGCGCCCGCACCTGGCGGCCCTTCCAGGCCGCGCTGGTGGCCGACCCCGCGGCACGTGCCGATTACGAGGCGCTGGTCGCCAGCCACGGCCGCTCGCAGACCGCCAAGGCGCTCGACGAGGCGCTCAACCGCCGCACCGAGTTCGTGCTGGCCGATGCGGCGGGCGCGGTGAACGCTGGCGTGCAGCCGGTCGCCGAGCGCTGGCCGGCGCTGGCCGGCCTGGCGTCGCCCGCCGCCCGCCTGTGCGACGAGGCGATGCGCCAGCGCTGGATCGGCTGGGCGCGCGAGCTGGGCCGCGAGGCGAACAAGACACCGCAGAAGGCCGCGGAGTCGGTGATCGACGTGCTGGGCCTGGCGCCTGTGGACGCCGCACTCGCCGAGCAGGCCCTGGCCCGCCTGCGCAAGGCCTTCTTCGTCGCCGACGAGGACCGGCTCACGAAGAACTTGCAGAAATTCCCGGCCGCGCAGGCCGCCGAAGAGGAACTGCAGCTGCTCTGCGCCGCCCAGTTGCAGCACGAGGCCTGGCTCTACCAGCAGCGCCTCGCGCGGCTCACGCGCCTGCTGATCGCCACCTACGGCGAGGTCAAGCATGCCCATGCGTGGGTCGACATGAACGATGTCGAGCGCGCCGCCCGCCTGCTGCTGGGCGAGCCCGAGCTGTGGGGCTGGGTGCTGGAGCGGCTCGACGCCGGCGTGCGGCACCTGCTCATCGACGAATTCCAGGACACCAACCCGCTGCAGTGGCAGGCGCTGTACGGCTGGCTGGGCAGCTATGCGGGCGCCGGCGGCAGCCGGCCCAGCGTATTCATCGTGGGCGACCCGAAGCAGAGCATCTACCGCTTCCGCCGTGCCGAGCCGCAGGTCTTCGTCGCGGCCCAGCAGTACGTGCGCGAAGGGCTGGGCGGCGACCTGCTGCAGTGCGACCACACGCGACGCAACGCACAGGGCGTGATCGCGGCCGTCAACGCCGCGATGGAAGCGGCCCAGCAGGCCGGGGAGACGCAGGGCTTTCGCGCCCACACCACCGAGTCGCCCGAGGCAGGCGCCGTCACACGGCTGCCGCGCATCGAGCGCCCGGACAAGGCCGCGGCCAGCGACGCGGGCGCCGAGCCGGCGGCTGCCTGGCGCGACAGCCTCACGACGCCGCGCGTGCTGCCCGAGGAGCGGCTGCTGCAGCTCGAAAGCCGGCAGGCCGCACGGTGGGTCGCCGAACGGATCGCGGGCGGCCTCGCGCCCGGCGACATCATGGTGCTGGCGCGCAAGCGCAGCCGGCTGGCGCTGCTGCAGGACGAACTGCGGCGCCTGCAGATCCCCGTGCAGCAGCCCGAGAAGAACGACCTGCATGCCGCACCCGAGGTGCAGGACATGGCGGCGCTGCTCGACGCCCTGGTCTCGCCGCGCCACACGCTGTCGCTGGCGCGCGCGCTCAAGTCGCCGATCTTCGGGCTGGACGATGCCGCGCTGGTCGAGCTTGCCGTTCGTCAACGACAGGCCGATGCGTCCGCGCGGCCGGGCTGGTTCGCGCTGCTCACGGGCGAAGCCGACCTGCCGCCCGCGCTGGCCGGCATCGGCGAGCGCCTGCTGGCCTGGCGGCGGCTGGTCGACACGCTGCCGCCGCACGACGCGTTGAACGCCATCTACCACCAGGCCGACGTGCTGGCGCGCTTTGCCGCGGCCGTGCCGGCCGCGCTGCGTGCCGGCGTGCTGGCCAACCTGCGCGGGCTGCTCGCCGCCTCGCTGGAACTGGACGGCGCCCGCTTCGCCACGCCCTATGCCTTCGTGCGCGCGCTGCGCGCGGGCCGGCTGCGCGCGCCCTCGGTGGCGGCCGCCGATGCGGTGCAGCTGCTCACCGTGCACGGTGCCAAGGGGCTGGAGGCCGAGCTGGTGCTGCTGCTCGACACCGACGCGCAGGCCCAGCGCGCGCAGACCATGGGCGTGCTGGTCGACTGGCCCGGCGAGGCGCCGGCGCCGCATCGCTTCGTGTTCCTCGCCAGCGAGAAGCGGCCGCCTGCGTGCGCCGCCGAACTGCTGGCGCGCGAGCAGGCCGAGCGGCAGCGCGAGGAGATCAACGCCTTGTACGTTGCGACGACGCGGGCACGCGACGAACTCGTCGTGTCGGCCGTGGCGGCCGCGCGCGCCAATCCGCAGAGCTGGTGGATGCGGCTCGAAGCGCTGGCCACCCCGGTCGACGCGGCGGCTGCCGCAGCGGCGCCCGAGCCGCCTGCGTCCACCGGCGCGCCCGACAACGCCTTCTACATGAAAAAAATGCCTGCAACGCCCGCCCCGCTTGCGCGACCAGCTACCGAAAAGATAGCAACCGTGGGCACCGTCTCGGCCGCCTTCGGCCAGGCGGTGCACCGCCTGCTCGAATGGGCGCAGCCCGGGCAGCCGGTGCCGGGCGCCCATGTGCGGGCGGCTGCGCGCGAGTTCGGCCTGCCGCTGTCGCAAGCGCGCGGCGCCGCCATGCTGGCCGAGCGCATCCGTGCCGGAGCCGGGGCCTGGGCCTGGGATGCCGAGGCCGTCGACTGGCACGGCAACGAGGTCACCCTGACGCACGGCGGCGCGGTGCTGCGCATCGACCGGCTGGTGCGCCGCAGGGGCGAAGGCTGGTGGGTGCTCGACTACAAGTCCGCGGGCCATCCCGAACGGGACGACAGCCTCATCGCCCAGTTGCAGCGCTACCGCGACGCAGTGCGCGAGGCCTACCCGGGCGACACGGTGCGCGCGGCCTTCCTCACGGGCCAGGGCGAACTGGTGGAAGTCGAATGAACATGGCCCCCACGCTCCCCCGCTTCGCGCGGTCCGCTGCCCCCCGAGGGGGCGCTGTTCATCTTGGGGCGGCCCGGCGATGAACAGGCACCACGTCGCCATCGTCGGTGGCGGCCCGGCCGGCCTCATGGCGGCCGAGCAGCTGTCGGCCGCCGGCGTGCAGGTGGACCTGTACGACGCCATGCCCTCGGTCGGCCGCAAGTTCCTCCTCGCAGGGCGGGGCGGCCTCAACCTCACGCATGCCGAGCCCTTCGAGGCCTTTGCCGGTCGCTTCGGCGAACGGCGGGCGCAGGTCGAGCCGATGCTGAAGGCATTCGATGCCCAGGCGCTGCGCGACTGGGCGCATGGCCTGGGCATCGAGACCTTCGTCGGCACGTCCAGGCGCGTGTTCCCGACCGACATGAAGGCGGCCCCGCTGCTGCGGGCCTGGCTGCACCGCCTGCGCGCGGCCGGCGTGCGCTTCCACATGCGGCACCGTTGGCTGGGCTGGGCCGACGAGGGCATCGCACTGCGCTTCGGCACGCCGGACGGGGAGGTATCGGTGACGGCCGATGCCGCCGTGCTGGCCCTGGGTGGCGCGAGCTGGCCGCGGCTGGGCTCCGACGGCGCATGGGTGCCGCTCTTGCGCGAACGTGGCGTCGACGTGGCGCCGCTGCAGCCGGCCAATTGCGGCTTCGACGTCGGGCCGGTGGGCTGGACGCCCTTCTTCGCCGAACGCTTCGCCGGTCAGCCCTTCAAGTCCGTGGCGATCGACTTCGAGGACGGGCAGGGCCGGCGCTTCTCGCGCAAAGGCGAGTTCGTGGCCACCGCCACCGGCATCGAGGGCAGCCTGGTGTACGCCGTGTCGGCCCTGCTGCGCGACGAGATCGCCGCGCGCGGCCGGGCCACCCTGCACGTCGACCTGCTGCCCGACCGCAGTGCGGCCCAGGTGCTTGCCGCTGTGCAGCAGCGCGGCGCGCGCTCGCTGGGCAGCCACCTGAAGAGCCGGCTGAACCTGGACGCGATCAAGTCGGCGCTGCTGCACGAAGTGCTGCCCCGCGAGGCGCTGCACGACGCGCATCGCGTGGCCGCCACGCTCAAGGCCGCACCGGTCACTGTCAACGCGCCGCGCCCGGTCGCCGAAGCGATCAGCACCGCCGGCGGCGTGCGCTTCGAGGCGCTGCAGGCCGACCTCATGGCCCGGGCCGCGCCGGGGCTGTTCGTGGCCGGTGAGATGCTCGACTGGGAAGCGCCCACCGGCGGCTACCTGCTCACCGCCACGCTGGCCAGCGGCGTGGTCGCGGCGCGCGGTGTCGTGCGGCACCTGGCCGGCGAGGGCGGTTAGCGCGCCCGCCGGTGCCGCGCTGAGGCGGCCGTTGCCCTCGGCGCCTCAGCCGGCGTGCTGGTGGTGGCAAGGCGGGTTCCGCACCGCCGCCATCCGGTGCAGCTCGCTGTTCGAGTCCGGCGCTCGGCCGGCCACGCGCGCCGCGTGCGCCACGAGCGCCGCATAGTCGCCGTACACGGCCGAGCGACGCTGCCGGACCAGCTCCACCCAGTACCGGCCCACGGCCTCGTCGCGCTCGGCCCACGCCGCGAACACGCGCGCTTCCGCGGCCCCGAGCGGATGGGCGGCCGTCGCCAGCAGGTCGGCGATGCGCACCCAGTAGAAGATCGGCAGCGCGATGGCGGCAGCCAGCAGCAGGGCCTGCAGCAGCGCCCAGCCCCAGCCGGCCTGCGAGGCGACGATGGCCGCCACCCCGCCCAGCAGGCCCCCGCCGGTGCCGGCGGCGAGCACCCGCTGAAGGCGCTCGGGCGAGGCGCATTCGCGCACGCGCGCGATCGCCGCAGCCGCAGGCGGGCCGGCGTCCAGGTGAAAGCTCAGGCGGTAGGGTTTCCAGAGGTCCATGGCACAGCTGAAAAAGGTGGACTGGTCTTTACGCACGAAGCGGGCGATCGGATTCACAGGGGATGCCGGGGTGGTCGGCCGAGTCGCCAGGCCCTAGCCTTGTGCAGCGCTGTCCCCGGACAGCGCGGTCGTCCGATACCGCAAGGCCAGGAGACTCGACATGCCCCTGAACGACGAACTGGGAGAGAGCTTCAGCGAGTGGCAGGCATTGACCGACGCCTATGCAGAGGGCCTCGAGGCGCTGTTGCATGAAGAGCCCGGTGCGGCCCGGCGCCTGGCGGGCCTGGCCGATCGGCTGGCGCACTACGCCGCACTGTTCGCCCAGGACGTGCATCCCGAGCAGCACGGCGCAGCGGCTCAATCGCGCGAGAACCAGTAGCGGGCCGTGGTGGCCAGCACCCGGGCGGCCTGAAGCCTCGGGTCGACCGGGGCCGGCACCACGGCGCAGCCGAAGGGCCAGCCCGATGCCGTCCAGCGGCGCAATGGGGCCGGCGATCGTGCGGGAAAACGAAGGATCTGTGCGCTTGCCGACATCGGTCGCGGGGCCGGGTGGTCCATGCTGTCTGCCTCGGGTGATGGAGTGGACGAGGCATCATACTGGTTATTTATCCAGTAGTTCCGTCATTTCGCGCGCGGTGGAGCCGTCGCTGGCGAAGGCGCAAACAGGCTTGCGCCGCAGACCATGGCGGTCTGCGGACGAACATCGAAGGGGGGGGGGGGAAGAAGAAGGTGACGAGCCTTACCCCCGGCACTGGCTACACAGTTAGGGCTGCTTGGTTCCCCACCTGACCCGGTTGGCCGCTTCACCATGCGGGGAGGCCCGTCACCGACGATTCTACCCGTGCCTCGAATGCACCTTCGGCGTGCCGGGTCGTGCGACGGGGCGCTTCTAGAATGGGCGCAATGTCCTATCTCGTGCTCGCCCGCAAGTACCGCCCACGCAATTTCGGGGAGATGGTGGGCCAGGAGCACGTGGTGCAGGCCCTCACGAACGCGCTGACGCAGCAGCGGCTGCACCACGCCTACCTGTTCACAGGCACGCGCGGCGTGGGCAAGACCACGGTGTCGCGCATCCTCGCCAAGTCGCTCAACTGCCAGGGTCCGGACGGGCAGGGCGGCATCACCGCCACGCCCTGCGGCGTGTGCCAGGCCTGCACCGACATCGATGCCGGCCGCTTCGTCGACTACACCGAGCTCGATGCCGCCTCCAACCGCGGCGTGGACGAAGTGCAGGGCCTGCTGGAGCAGGCGGTCTACAAGCCGGTGCAGGGACGCTTCAAGGTCTTCATGATCGACGAAGTGCACATGCTCACGAACACCGCATTCAACGCGATGCTCAAGACGCTGGAGGAGCCGCCCGAGTACCTCAAGTTCGTACTGGCCACGACCGACCCGCAGAAGGTGCCGGTGACGGTGCTGTCGCGCTGCCTGCAGTTCAACCTGCGGCCGATGGCGCCCGAGACGGTGCTCGAGCACCTCACACGCGTGCTCGGTGCCGAGGAGGTGGCGGCCGAGCCCGGCGCGCTGCGCCTGCTGGCGCGCGCCGCGCGCGGCTCGATGCGCGATGCGCTGTCGCTCACCGACCAGGCCATCGCCTACGGCAATGGCGAACTGGTCGAAGGCGGCGTGCGCCAGATGCTGGGCAGTGCCGACCGTGGCCATGTGCACGCGCTGATCGAGGCGCTCGCGCTGGGCGATGGCCGCACGGTGGTCGAAACGGCCGAGGCGCTGCGGCGCGACGGCCTCTCGGCCGCCTCCACGCTGGAGGAAATGACCAGCGTGCTGCAGGCCATGGCCGTGCTGCAGGCCGTGCCCTCGCGTGCGCCCGCGGCCGATGGCGCCGACCCCGACGCGGCCGAGGTCGCGCGCCTGGCGGCGCTGATGCCGGCCGACGAGACGCAGTTGCTCTACAGCCTGTGCCTGCACGGCCGCGGCGAACTGGGCCTGGCGCCCGACGAATACGCCGGCCTGACCATGGTGCTGTTGCGCCTGCTGGCCTTCAAGCCGGCGGGCGAGGGCGCCGCGGCTGAAAAAAAAAGTCCGCTGAAAGCGCCGGCTGAGGCGCCGACGGCACGCACCGTCGCCACTGCAGCCTTGGCACCCCCGCCGGCGGCAGAGCCCGCGCCCGCGAGGGCAGCGACGCCGCAGCCATCGCCGGCGAGCGAGGCGCCATCGTCCACCCGGCCCGCCATGCCGCCGTCGGTGCGCACGCGGGACGAGGCCGCTGCATTGCAGGCACGTCCCGGGCAGCGCGTGCCCGTGGTCGACGCGCCGCTGCGCCGCCCTGCGGTCGATCGCGCGCCTGCCTCCGATGCGCCGCCGCGCGACGAAGTGCTCGCGGTGCCGCTGCGCGTGCAGCCACCGCCCGGCGCGCGCGAACTCCCGCGCGAAACGGCCCTGGCACCCATCCCGCCCAGCGAGGACGGCGACTTCTGGCACGCGACCGTGACCCAGCTGGTGGTGGCCGAGGCCATCGGTGCATTGGCGCGCGAGCTGGCCCTGCAGTCCCAGTTGGTGGCGCGCGACGTCGACCAGTGGCTGCTGCGCGTGGAGCGCGAAACCCTGAACCAGCCCGCCAGCCGAGAGAAGCTGCAGAATGCCCTGGCCGGTGCCGGGCATGCAGTGCGCATCGCCATCGAGATCGGCGCCGTGAGCGACAGCCCGGCGCGACGCAACCGGCTGGCCGCCGAAGCCCGCCAGCGTGCTGCCGAGGAGGCGATCCACAACGACCCCGAGGTGCAGTCGCTGATGCGCCAGTGGGATGCCCGCATCGTCCCCGGCACGCTCAAGCCGGCCTGAAGCCCACTTTTTCTCCTCACCCCTTTCGACCACAAGGAAACCCAAGCATGTTCAACAAAGGACAACTCGCCGGCCTCATGAAGCAGGCGCAGGCGATGCAGGACAACCTCAAGAAGGCCCAGGAAGAACTCGCCACGATCGAGGTCGAGGGCGAGTCCGGTGCCGGCCTGGTGAAGGTCGTCATGACCTGCAAGCACGACGTCAAGCGCGTCACCATCGACCCCAGCCTGCTGGCCGACGACAAGGACATGCTGGAAGACCTGGTGGCCGCCGCCTTCAACGCCGCCGTGCGCAAGGCCGAGGAAACGAGCGAGCAGAAGATGGGCAAGATCGCCTCCGGCATGCCGGGCCTGCCCCCGGGCATGAAGCTGCCCTTCTGATGCACGCCGCCTGCCGCTGGATTGCCGCCGCCTGTGGTGCACTGGCCGTCGGCACGGCCATCGCCGCGCCCGCGGTGCCGGCGTACCGCGAGTTCAAGGACTGGATCGTCGGCTGCGACAACGTTCGCGCCTGCACCGCCAAGTCGGCGCCCGAGAAGGAAGGCGAGGCCACGGCCACGCTCGAGCTCTGGCGCGAATCCGGCGGCACGGGCGAGCTGCAGGCCACGCTCTGGCTGGCCTCCGACTTCGATCCGGCGCAGATGCGCCTGGACGGCAAGCCGCTGGCGCTCAAGGCGGCCTGGGCCGGCAAGGCCGATGGCGAGAGCCACGGGCTGAAGCAGGACGATGCGCTGCGTTTCGTGCGCGCGATCGCCAACGGCCGCGTGCTCCAGCTCACGGCCGATGCCAAGGGCCCGTCGGTGCCGCTCGACGGGCTGGCGGCGGCGCTGCTGTTCGTCGACGACGTGCAGGGCCGCGTCGGCAACAGCACGGCGCTGGGCAAGGCCGGTGGTGGTGGCGCCGGCGCGGTGCCCAACGGGCCCATGGCGCCGGTGGTGCGCGCGGCGCCCACGCCGCCGCCGCTGGCCAACGCGGCCGCGCTGGCCAAGGCCGTGCGCGCGGCGCAGCAACCCTTGCTCAAGCAGCGCTGCGACCCGCAACTCAAGGACTTCGGTGGCGATGAGGCCGACCCGCTCACAGCCGACGAGGCGCTGGTGCTGCTGAGCTGCTGGCGGGGCGCCTACCAGCAGGGACAGATCGTGCTGCGCGTGCCGCGCAACGCCCCGGCCCGTGCGGTGCCGGTGGCCCTGCCGCGACCGCCCGGTGCGCCGGCACCGGAGCGCGCGGACGATGCGGCCGTGGTCTCCGAAGGCGACTACGCGGCCGACACGGCCATCCTGTCCAGCGCCTCCAAGGGGCGCGGTATCGGCGATTGCGGCTATGCGGCGCAGTGGGCCTTCGACGGCAAGGGCTTCGTGCCCGCGAGCTACGACTACCAGCGACGCTGCGCCGGTGCGCCCGGCGACTGGCTGCCGCTGTACCGCGCGCGCGTCGAGAAGGAGCGCTGACCGTGTCCGACGCCAGCTCGCTCGATGCCCTGGTCGACGCACTGCGCCGTCTGCCGGGCGTGGGCGCGAAGTCGGCCTCGCGCATGGCCTTCCACATGCTGCAGCACGACCGCGAGGGCGCGCAGCTGCTGTCGCGGGCCTTGCAGACCGCGGCGGCCACCGTGCGCCACTGCGACCGCTGCAACACCTTCACCGAGGCCGAGATCTGCAACGTGTGCCGGGACCCGCGCCGCGATGCGAGCAAGCTCGCGGTGGTCGAGACCCCTGCCGACCAGGCCGCGCTGGAGCGCACCAACGCCTTCCGTGGCTACTACTTCGTGCTCATGGGCAAGCTCAGCCCGCTCGACGGCATCGGCGTGCGCGACATCGGCCTGCACCGGCTGATGGAGCGCGCGCTCGATGGCCAGGTCAGCGAGGTGATCCTCGCCACCAACTTCACCGCCGAGGGCGAGGCCACCGCGCACGTGATCGGCGAGGCGCTGCGTTCGCGCGGCCTCACCGTGACGCGCCTCGCACGCGGCGTGCCCGCGGGCAGCGAGCTGGAGTACGTCGACCTCGGCACCATCGCGCACGCGCTGGTCGACCGGCGTTGATGCCGCCGCGGGCCGATGCTATTTTTTTGATAGCTGCTTGCGCCCGTCTGGCGGGCGCTGCAGGCCGATCCGATTCATAAATTTCATTCGGAGACATGATGAGCTTCAGCCATCTCACCCTGGCCTACTGGTGCGTTCTGGTGGCTGCGGCGTTGCCCTACGTCGCAGCTTGGCTGGCCAAGGCCGGGGCCTTCGGCCCGGCTGACAACGACGCGCCGCGCGAATGGGCGGCACGCCAGAGCGGCTGGCGTGCGCGTGCCACCGCGGCGCAGGCCAACAGCTTCGAGGGCCTGCCGCTGTTCATCGGCGCCGTCGTCGCGGCACACCAGTTCGGTGCCGCGCAGGGGCGGCTCGATGCACTGGCGCTGGCCTACGTGCTGCTGCGCGTGGTCTACATCTCGTTGTACGTGCGTGGCCGCAGCACGCTGCGCAGCCTGGTGTGGGGTGCTGCGCTGCTGGTCAACATCGCGATCTTCTTCATCGCGCGCTGACGGTTGCCTGAGGGGCGGCGAGGCCGTGCGCTGAGCGTTTCGGCTTACCGTGGAAACCCGCGTCGGGATGTTCCGGATGCCTTCGGACAGGGGGCCCACCTAAGCTCGATCGGGTCTTTCAAGAACGACCCGCTCGCCTCTCATGCTCAACCGACGCTCCTTCCATTCGCTGGCCATGGCCGGCGCCGCCCTGGTCGCCGCGCCCGCGCTGCGCGCGCAGCCCAAGCTCGAGAAGTCGAAGGTCTCCATCGCCGTCGGTGGCAAGGCCGCGTTCTACTACCTGCCGCTCACCATCTCCGAACAGCTCGGCTACTTCAAGGCCGAAGGGCTGGAGGTCGAGATCTCCGATTTCGCCGGCGGTGCACGCGCCCTGCAGGCGGTGGTCGGCGGCTCGGCCGACGTGTGCTCGGGCGCCTTCGAACACACCATCAACCTGCAGGCCAAGAACCAGTTCTTCCAGGCCTTCGTGCTCCAGGGCCGCGCCCCGCAGATCGCGGTGGGCGTGTCGACGAAGAACATGGCCGGCTACAAGGGCATCGCCGATCTCAAGGGCAAGAAGATCGGCGTCTCCGCGCCGGGCTCGTCGACCAACATGGTGGCCAACCTCGTGCTCTCGCGCGGCGGCCTCAAGGCCAGCGACGTGAGCTACATCGGTGTCGGCGTCGCGGCCGGCGCGCTCACCGCGCTGCGCTCGGGCCAGATCGATGCGATCAGCAACACCGATCCGGTGATGACCATGCTCGAGCAGAAGGGCGACGTGAAGATCATCAGCGACACGCGCACGCTCAAGGGCACGCAGGAAGTCTTCGGCGGCCCCATGCCCGCGGCCTGTCTCTACGCGCCGGCCGAGTTCGTGCAGAAGAACCCCAACACCTGCCAGGCGCTGGCCAACGCGATCGTGCACGGCCTCAAGTGGCTGCAGACGGCGGGCCCCGGCGACATCATCAAGACGGTGCCCGAGACCTACCTGCTCGGCGACCGCGCGCTGTACCTGGCGTCCTTCGACAAGGTGCGCGAATCGATCTCGCCCGACGGCATCGTGCCGGCCGACGGTCCGAAGACCGCGTTGGCGGCCATCACCAGCTTCGACACCACGGTCAAGGGCGACAAGATCGACCTCGACAAGATCTACACCAACGACTTCGCCAAGCGGGCCAAGGACCGGTTCAAGGCCTGAACGCGCCCGCTGCGTCGTTGCGTCCCGGCCCCGCGCCGGGATTTCCTTTTCTAAGAAATGAAGATGCTCCCACGCTTCCCCGCCGCGCGCGGTCCGCTGCCCCCCGAGGGGGTGCGTCGGTGCCTTCGGGCGGCCGGGCGCCACTGACATGTCCGACCACGCCCTCGAACTGCTCGACATCACCTGCACCTTTCGCGCGAAGGACGACGCACGCCAGCGCTACACCGCCGTGGCCGACACCACGCTGCGCATCGGCGCGGGCGAATTCGTCTCGGTCGTCGGTCCCACCGGTTGCGGCAAGTCCACGCTGCTGAACATCGCGGCGGGTCTGCTGGCGCCGTCGTCGGGCACGGTGCGCGTCTTCGGCCAGCCGCTGGCGGGCATCAACGCGCGCGCCGGCTACATGTTCCAGACCGAGGCACTGATGCCCTGGCGCAGCGCGATCGACAACGTGATGGTCGGCCTGCAGTACCGCGGCGTGCCCGAGCGGGAGGCGAGGGCGCAGGCCGAGCAGTGGCTCGCTCGGGTGGGCCTGGCGGGCTTCGGTGACCGCTACCCGCACCAGCTGTCGGGCGGCATGCGCAAGCGCACGGCGCTCGCCCAGACACTGGCGCTCGACCCCGACATCATCCTCATGGACGAACCCTTCAGCGCGCTTGACATCCAGACGCGGCAGCTGATGGAGAACGAGGTGCTCGATTTGTGGGCAGGCGGCGAAGGGCGTCGGGCCGCCCCAAGCCCGGAGCGCACCCCCGCGGGGGGTGGGCACGTAGTGCCCGGGGGCCACAGCCGAAAAGCAGTGCTGTTCATCACGCACGACCTCGATGAGGCCATCGCCATGAGCGACCGGGTGGTGGTGCTGTCGGCCGGGCCGGCCACGCACCCGATCGGCGAGTTCGTGATCGATCTGCCGCGCCCACGCGACGTGGCCGAGGTTCGCATGCAGCCGCGCTTCGTCGAGTTGCACACGCAGATATGGGACGTGCTGCGCGAGGAGGTCCTCAAGGGCTACGCCCAGCAATTGAAGAAGGCCGCCTGATGCTGCGTCCCAACGAACGCAATGCACGCGTGTGGCAGCTCGCGCTGCTGGTCCTGTTGCTGCTGCTGTGGCATGTGGCCTCGCGCGACCAGAAGATCGCCTTCTTTCTCGGCGAGCCGATCCAGGTGGCGGGTCGCATCTGGAGCTGGTTCCTGCCGATCGACGTACCGGCCAACGCGCTCTTTCCCGACGGGCTCAAGGGCAACGCCGACATCTACGTCCACCTCGGCGTCACGCTGCTCGAGACGGTGCTCGCCTTCGGCATCGGCACCGTGCTCGGCCTGGCCTGCGGCCTGTGGCTGGCGCTGGCTCCGACGGCCAGCCTCATCCTCGATCCTTACATCAAGGCGGCCAACTCCATGCCGCGCGTGATCCTCGCGCCGATCTTCGCGCTGTGGTTCGGCCTGGGCATCTGGAGCAAGGTGGCGCTGGCCGTCACGCTGGTGTTCTTCATCGTCTTCTTCAACGTCTACCAGGGCGTGCGCGAGGTCAGCCCGGTGGTGCTGGCCAACGCGCGGATGCTGGGCGCCAACCAGCGGCAACTGCTGCGTACCGTGTACCTGCCCAGTGCCACGAGCTGGGTCTTCTCCAGCCTGCACACCTCGGTGGGCCTCGCCTTCGTCGGTGCGGTGGTGGGCGAGTACCTGGGTTCGGCGCGCGGGGTGGGCTACCTCATCCTGCAGGCCGAGGGCACCTTCGACGTCAACACCGTGTTCGCCGGCATCGCCGTCCTCACCGCCTTCGCGCTGGTGCTCGATGGCCTGGTCGGCGTGATCGAGCGGCGACTGATGAAATGGCAGCCGCGCAGCGGCGAGACCGAGAAGCTCTGATCAACCGGCGAAGCCGCCGGCGTCCAGGAATGCCTTTTCCTCGGGCGTGGTCTGGCGGCCGAGCAGATGGTTGCGGTGCGGGAAGCGGCCGAAGCGGCGGATGATGTCCAGGTGCCCCTGCGCATGCTCACCCGACTCGGTGCCCAAGGCGCGGTTCAAGGCGAGGGAGCGCAACTGGTCGGCCATGTCCTCGGAGTGCGCGAAGGGCAGGTAGCAGAAGAGGCGCAGCGCTTCCTCGATCCGCTGGTCGAAGCCCTGCGCGACCAAACGGTCGGCGTAGTGGCGGGCCAGCGGATCGGTGGCGTACATGTGCCCCGTGCCGCGAAACGCGTTGCGTGGGTACTGGTCGAGCAGCAGCACGAGCGCCAGGGCGCTCTCGGGGCCTTGCGTGGCCCAGGCCTCGTGCTCGCGCCGGGCGGCCGCGAAGTGCGCGTCGTGGAAGCGTTCGCGAAAGCGGCGGTCGAACTCGGGATTCTTCCTGAACCAGGCCGAGGGCCCGGCGTCGCGCCAGAAGTGCAGGACATCGTCCCAGGCCGCGCGGCTCATGCGTCCTTCTTCTTGCTCACGTTGCTGAACAGCACGGCGGCGCCGGCGAACAGCCCGCCCGCGGCTTCGAGGTTGAAACGCTCGGTGTCGCGGCGGCGGACCTCGGCCACGGCCTCGTCCGCCTCGTCGGGCGTCGCGCCCAGCGCCAGGATGGCCTGCCGGCTGAAGAGCATGGCGGATTCGAAGGTCTCGCGGATCTGGTAGTCCACGTTGGCCTTGAGCAGTTCCATCGCGTGCTCGCGGTCGTAGGCGCGCACCAGCAGTTGCGCATGCGGAAACTCCGCCTTCACCAGTTCGGCGATGCGCGTGGCGGCGGCGCGGTTGTTGATGCACACCAGGATGGCGCGCGCCTGGTGGGCGCCCGCGGCGTGGAGCACGTCGGCGCGTCCGCCGTCGCCGTAGTAGACCTTGAAACCGAAGGAGCCCGCATTGCGGATGGCTTCGGTGTCGCTGTCGATGATCGAGATGCTGGCGCCGCGCGCCAACACGCCCTGGCTGGCGATCTGGCCGAAACGGCCGAAGCCGATGACGAGCACGCTGCCCAGGAGGTCATGGGCCGCCTCGACGCCTTCCATCGAGGCCGAGGCCTTGGGCGCCAGGCGCCCGTGTGCCAGCACGACCAGGGGGGTGAGTGCCATCGACAGCACGACGATCGCCGTCATGTTGGCGTTGACCACCGGATCGATCACCTTCGCGCCCAGCGCGGCCGAAAAGAGCACGAAAGCGAATTCGCCGCCCTGTGCCATCAGCACGGCGCGGTCCAGCGCATCGGTGTGCGAACTCTTCGCCAGCCGCGCGACGCCGTAGATGCACAGCGCCTTCACCACCATCATCGACAGCACGCCGGCGACGATGATCGGCCAGTTCTGCGCCACCACGGCCAGGTCCAGCGACATGCCGACGCCGAGGAAGAACAGGCCCAGCAGCAGCCCGCGGAAGGGCTCGATGTCGGCCTCGAGCTGGTGGCGGAAGGTCGATTCGGACAGCAGCACGCCGGCCAGGAAGGCGACCATGGCCATCGACAGCCCGCCCAGCTGCATCAGCAGCGCGGCACCCAGGACGACCAGCAACGCCGCGGCCGTCATCACTTCGCGCGCCTTGGCGTTGGCGAGGATGCGGAACAGCGGGTTGAGCAGCCACAGCCCGGCCGCGACCAGTGCCGCCAGCGCGCCCACGCCCACCGCGACGCCGAGCCAGCGCGACTCGGCCGCCACGTGGCCCACCGGCGCACTCGCGTCCACCGGCGCCATGAAGGCCACGATGGCCAGCAGCGGCACGATGAGCAGGTCCTCGAAGAGCAGGATGGCCACGATCTTCTGGCCGCGCGGCGCCGCGATGTCGCCGCGTTCGCCCAGCAGCTGCATGACGATGGCGGTGGAGGTGAGCACGAAGCCCATGGCGCTCACGAAGGAAACCGCCAGCGAAAAGCCGAAGGCCACGCCAACGCCGGTGAGCAGCAGGCCGCACACCACCACCTGCAGGCTGCCCAGGCCGAAGATCTCGCGCCGCAGGCTCCACAGGTGCAAAGGCCGCATCTCCAGCCCGATGACGAACAGGAACATCACCACGCCCAGCTCGGCCGTGTGGAGGATGGCCTGCGGGTCGCTGAAGAGCTCGAGCCCGAAGGGGCCGATGGCCAGCCCTGCCGCCAGGTAGCCCAGCACCGAGCCGAGCCCGATGCGCTTGAACAGGGGCACGGCCACCACCGCCGCCCCGAGCAGGGTCACGACCTTGATCAGGTCCCCCGCGCTGCCTTCTGCCGCCATGCCGACATCCTCCGTGTGTGTTGGTTTCGCGGCGTTCCGCACGCACAGTCCGCGCCCGGCGGCCGTGACCGTCCGGGCGCCGTTCCGTCATCGGCGCCGTCCGGCGCCTGCGCTCAGCGCTTTTTCTTGGCGGGCGTGCCGCCGCGCTTTTCCTTGACCACCTGCTTGCTGGACGCCGTGGCCTTGGTCGCCGCGGACTTGTTCGTTGCGGCCTTGGCTGGCGCCGCGCGTACCGGAGCGGCGCTGGTCTTGACGACGCCGCCGCCGCGCTTGCTGGTGACCACGACATGCTTGCCGCCGGGGGACACCGCGAGCGTCCCCGTGCCCACGCGTGCCGCGGCGGCGGCACGCACCGGCAGGTACACCACCACCTGGTAGCCGCGCTTGAAGGTGTGGCCGGCGCCGACGTCGTTCCACTGCGCGACGCTGGCGGGGCTCAGCTTGTAGCGGCGCGCGATGCTCGCCACGTTGTCGTTGCGGCCGGCCTTGACGACCGTGCGGCGCGTGACGATCTCGGGTTCGAAGCTCAGGTGCCCGGTGTCGGCCACCGCGGCGGCCACGTCTTCCTGCACGCGCGCGCTGCGCGGCACGATGAGCGTGGAGCCGGCCTTGATGAGCATGCGCGGCGGGATGTTGTTCATCGCGCGCAGGTCGGCCTCGCTCATGCCGGAGCGCTGCGCCGCGTCGGCCACCGTCATGGTGCTGGGCACGGTCCAGGCCGTCCAGCTGGCGTACTGGCCCTGGCTGTAGGCCTCGAAGTTGCGCTGGAAGACGGCCGCGTTGTCCCAGGGCAGCAGGATCTGCGTGTTGCCGCCGGCGGCCAGCAGCACCGGCTTGTGCGCCGCGGGGTTGAGCGCACGGAAGTCCTCGATGCGCACGTCGGCCAGCTTGGCGGCCAGCGTCACGTCCAGGTCGCGCGTGAGCGTGACGGTCTGGAAGTAGGGGTGGTTGGCGATCACCGGCAGGTCGACGTTGAACTGCTGCGGGTTGGCCACGATGTTCTTCACTGCCTGCAGCTTGGGCACGTACAGGCGCGTCTCGGCCGGCATGTTGATGTCGGTGTAGCCGGCCGGCAGGCCCGCCTTCTGGTTGCGCGCGACGGCGCGGCCGACGTTGCCCTCGCCCCAGTTGTAGGCGGCCAGCGCGAGCTGCCAGTCGCCGAACATGTTGTAGAGGCGTTGCAGGTAGTCCAGCGCGGCGCGGGTGGACGCGATGACGTCGCGACGGTCGTCGCGGAAGATGTTCTGCTTGAGGTCGTAGTCGGTGCCGGTGGCCGGCATGAACTGCCACATGCCCGCGGCGCGTGCGCTGGAGACGGCCTGCGGGTTGAACGCGCTCTCGATGTAGGGCAGCAGCGCCAGCTCGGTCGGCATGTTGCGGCGCTCGAGCTCCTCGACGATGTGGAAGATGTACTTGTTCGAGCGCTCCGTCATGCGCTGGATGTAGTCGGGCCGGGTCGCATACCACTGCTCGCGGTCGCGCACCAGGTCGCTCTCGAGGTTGGGCATCTTGAAGCCGCGGCGGATGCGGTCCCACATGTCCACCGGCGGTGCGAGCGTGACCACGCTGCGCTGGCTGCCGCCGGCGCGGCCCGGCGCGATCGGCGACAGCGAACCGTCGGGATAGATCGGCGACGCGCTGCCGCCAGGGGCCGACGAAGACGAGGAGGAAGAGGGGGAGGAGGAGGAACCGTTGGGACCGGTGCCGGTGGCGCAGCCTGCAAGCAGCAGGGCGCTGGCCACGACGGCAGCTAGGAGGATCTTCATCGGAAGTCGTTTTTCCATTGGCGCAGCGCGGCGAAGACGTCGACCTCGCCCGCATCGGCGGCGAGGCCTGCGTGCTCTTGCACGGCGGCGGTGACAGTGGCTTCGCGGCTGCGAAGGAAGGGGTTGATCTGGCGCTCGGTGGCCAGGCGGGCGGGCAGCGTGGGCTGCCCCTGGGCGCGCAGCGACTCGCACTGCGCGATGTACTCGATCAAGTTCGCGTTGCCAGGTTCCACGGCGCGCGCGAAACGCAGGTTGGACAGCGTGTACTCGTGGGCGCAGCATACGCGCGTGTCGCCGGGCAGCGCGGCCAGCGCATCGAGCGATTGCAGCATCTGTCGCGGCGTGCCCTCGAACAGGCGCCCGCACCCGCCCGAAAAGAGCGTGTCGCCGCAGAAGAGCAGCGGCGCCTCGCCGCGCCCGGCCGGCAGGAAGTAGGCGATGTGCCCGGCCGTGTGGCCCGGCACGTCGATGACGGTGAACTCGAGGCCGAGCACCGGCACCCGGTCGCCCTGCGACAGCGGGATGAAAGGTTGCGGGATGGTCTCGTGCGCCGGACCGTAGACCCGGGCGCCGGTGGCCTCGCGCAGTACGTCCACGCCGCCGGTGTGATCGGCGTGGTGGTGCGTGACTAGAATCGCCGCCAGCGTCAGGTCGGGCCTCGTCGCCAGCGCGTCGAGCACCGGCCTCGCATCGCCCGGATCGACCACGACCGCATGCGCCCCGACCTCCAACATCCAGATGTAGTTGTCGGCGAAAGCGGGCAACGAAACGAGGGTCATGACCGGTCAAATTATAGGTTTGCAGGATTGGTTCGAGACCCCGGCCGGGCGTTACCTGCACCACTGGGAACAGGCGCAGTTCGACGACGCGGTGGCCGATGTCTTCGGCTACCACGCGCTGCAGCTCGGCCTGCCGTCGATCGATGCCTTGCGCGCCAACCGCATGCCGCACCGCTGGCTGGCATCGCCGCACGCAGACGGTGCGCCGGCCGCGCTCGTCACCGACTTCGCGGCCCTGCCTTTCTCGGCCAACAGCCTGGACCTGCTGGTGCTGCCGCACGCGCTCGAACTCAGCCCCGACCCGCACGCCACCCTGCGCGAGGTGGAGCGGGTGCTGGTGCCCGAGGGCCGGGTCGTCATCTGCGGCCTCAACCCGGTCAGCCTGTGGGGCATGCGCCAGCGCCGCGCGCGCCTGTACCGGCGCCTGGGCTTCGGCGAGCTGTACCTGCCCGCCGAGGGCGAATTCATCAACTACTGGCGCATGCGCGACTGGCTGCGGCTGCTGGGCTTCGAGGTCGAGTCGGGCCGCTTCGGCCTCTACCGGCCCGCCGTGCGCAGCGAGGCCTGGCTCGAACGCTGCCGCTGGTTCGACGCCGTGGGCGAGCGCTGGTGGCCGATCTTCGGCGCGGTGTACTTCATCGTCGCCGTCAAGCGCGTGCGCGGCATGCGCCTGCTGCCGGCCGACTGGAAGCGCCGCCCGGCGATCGCCACGGCGCCGATGCCGGTGGCAGGCCGCATGCACCGTGAGGGCGGGTGCGCGCGCACCGCCCCTTCCGAGAGAAAGACAAGAGATTGAACGAAGTCACGATCTATACCGACGGCGCCTGCAAGGGCAACCCCGGCCCGGGCGGCTGGGGCGCCTGGCTGAAGTCCGGCACGAGCGAGAAGGAGCTCTTCGGCGGCGAGCTGAACACCACCAACAACCGCATGGAACTCACGGCCGTCATCGAGGGCCTGGCGGCGCTCAAGCGGCCGTGCAAGGTGGTGCTGTACCTGGACAGCCAGTATGTGCGCCAGGGCATCACCGAATGGATCCGCGGCTGGAAGGCCAAGGGCTGGGTCACCTCGACCAAGCAGCCGGTGAAGAACGTCGAACTCTGGAAGCGGCTGGATACGCTGGTGCAGAACGGCGGCCACCAGATCGAGTGGCGCTGGGTCAAGGGGCATTCGGGCGATCCGGGCAACGAGAAGGCCGATGCGCTCGCCAACAAGGGTGTGCTGCGGGCGCAGGGGCGGCTCTGAGCTTCAGCGCGGTCTCGCTATCGTTTGGATAGCTGTCGGCGCCCGACCCACGGGCGCGGCAGGCGATTCGTTTCAGAAACCGGAGCGCGAGGGCGCGATGGACTGGAGCTCGGCCAGCGTGTTGGCGTTGAAGAAGCCGTCCGGCGCATCGCCGGGCCGGTCGAAGGGCACCACGGCCACGGCATGCCGCGACGTCCATGCCGAGACCTTGCGCCCGCCCGCTTCGAGGAAGTCCGCCAGGCTGCCCTGCAGCGTGCTGCGCAGCAGGCAGAACACCGGTTGCGGTCGCAGGCGGCTGCTGCCGTCGGGCTGCGGCTCGGGCGCGCTGGCCATGGCGATGTCGGCGCCCTGTGCGTTCAAGGCCTCGGCAAGGCGCTGCGCGAGGTCGAGAGGAAAGTTCGGCGCGTCGCAGGGCACGGTGAGCAGGCAGGGCGTCTCGCAGTGCTGCAGGCCGGCCAGGAAGCCGGCGAGTGGGCCGGGATGGTCGGGCTGCGCGTCCGTCACGACGGGTGCGCCGAAGAACTCGTAGCTCAGCAGGTTGCGGTTGGCGCTCAGCATCACGAGCTGCACCTGTGGCGCCAGCCGCTGCAGCGCGCGCAGGGCCAGCGGCTCGCCGTCGAAGTCCTGCAGGCCCTTGTCGAGCCCGCCCATGCGGCTGCCGCGGCCGCCGGCCAGCACGAGGCCGGTGATGTCGAGGTCGGGGCGGACCGGCCTCATCCGCCGATGTAGCTCATCTCGACCCGGCGCGGCGCGCCGTCGCCGGTGTCGGGCTCGCGCAGCGCGCGCAATTCCGAATAGCGGTCGGCGCGGCCCTGCCAGATGTGGCCGATGGCCGAGAGGATCTGCGCGTCGTCGGCGCCGTCGCGCAACAGGGGCTTGAGGTCGTGCCCGCGGCTGGCGAACAGGCACAGGTACAGCTGCCCCTCGGTCGACAGGCGCGCGCGGCTGCAGTCCTGGCAGAAGGCCTGCGTGACGCTGCTGATGACGCCGACCTCGCCGCCGCCGTCGGCATAGGCCCAGCGCTGTGCCGTTTCGCCGGGCGCGCTGGCCTCCAGCGGCACGAGCGGGAACTCGGCCGCGATGCGCGCCACCACCTCGGCCGAGGGCAGCACCTCGTCCATCCGCCAGCCGTTGGTGGCGCCCACGTCCATGTACTCGATGAAACGCAGCACCACACCGGTGCCCCGGAAGCGCCGCGCCATCGGCAGGATCTCCTGCTCGTTGGTGCCGCGCTTGACCACCATGTTGACCTTGATGGGACCGAGCCCCGCCGCCTGTGCGGCGTCGATGCCGGCCAGGACCTCGGCGACCGGGAAGTCGACGTCGTTCATCGCGCGGAACACCGCGTCGTCCAGTCCGTCCAGGCTCACCGTCACGCGCTGCAGGCCGGCGGCCTTCAGGGCCTTCGCCTTGCGTGACAGCAGCGAGCCGTTGGTGGTGAGCGTGAGGTCCAGCGGCTGGCCATCGACAGTGCGCAGCTGCGCCAACTGCTCGACCAGGCCTTCGATGTTCTTTCGCAGCAGTGGCTCGCCGCCCGTGAGCCGGATCTTGCGCACGCCGTGCTGGACGAACAGGCGCGCGACGCGCGTGATCTCCTCGAAGCTCAGCAGGTCGGCATGTGGCAGGTAGCGGTAGTCCTTGTCGAACACCTCCTTGGGCATGCAGTAGCTGCAACGGAAATTGCAGCGATCGGTCACGCTGATGCGCAGGTCGGTCAGCGGACGGCCCAGGCGGTCGAGCAGCGTGCCGGTGGGCGCCAGCGCGGGTGCGTCGGCGGGCGCCGGCATGCCGCGGCGCAGGTCGAGCACGGGGATGACGCGGGCACTCATCGGCGCGGGCGCGCGCACCGGTACGGCGGTCGTGCGGCGGGAGCGATGGGGGAGGATGCTGCGGTCACGTCGGCCTGGAGGGGAAAGCCAGGGGGCAGTTTAGCGAGGCGTGCGCGCTCGGCGCGGCGTGGGGTCGGCCGTGGGCGGCCGCCTACGCCGCTGCGCCCGGCCGCCGACGCACGCCGCCCGGCGACCCCGGTACAAGTCGGGCTGGGCCGCCGCCGCGCCGCGGTGGCGAGGAGGCGGCCCGATGGAGCTGCACCGATGGAGAAGACCGACCGCCTGGGGCCACCCGGCCTCGCCAAGACGCTGCCGCTGCGCCGGTGGATCGGCCTGCTGGTCGCTGCCGCTGGTGCGCTCGTCCTCGCGGCGCAGTTCTGGACCTTCGTGCGCGCCGAGCCCGTGGTGTGGCAGGCGCTGCTGGGGGGATCGGTCGCCGCCCTGGCGACGGCGTTGGGCACAGTGCCCGTGATGTTCTCGCAGCGGCTGTCGGACCGGGTGCAGGACACGCTGTTCGGCTTCGGCGCCGGCGTGATGCTGGCCGCCTGTGCGTTCTCTCTCATCCTGCCGGGGCTGGAGGCCGCCAAGGCGCACGGCGGCTTCGGCACCGGCGGCTGGGCGGCGGGCGGCATCATCGGCGCCGCCATCCTGATCGGCGGCGCGGCGCTGATGGCGATGGACAAACTGCTGCCGCACGAGCATTTCATCAAGGGTCGCGAGGGGCTGGATGGCCATGCCGCGCGCAAGCTGCGTCGCACCTGGCTGTTCGTGATCGCGATCGCCCTGCACAACCTGCCCGAGGGCCTGGCCATCGGCGTGGGCTATGCGGGCAACGACGGCCTGCGCGCCAACGCCCTGGCCACGGGGATCGCGATCCAGGACGTGCCCGAGGGGCTGGTGGTGGCGGTAGCGCTGCTGGCTGCGGGCTACCCGCGCTGGATCGCCGTGGCGCTGGGCATGGCCTCGGGCCTGGTGGAGCCGCTGGGCGCCGTGCTGGGCGCGGCCGTGGTCGGCTACTCGGCAGCGCTGCTGCCCTGGGGGCTGGGCTTCGCGGCCGGGGCGATGCTCTTCGTCATCAGCCACGAGATCATTCCCGAGTCGCATCGCAAGGGCCACGAGGCCTTCGCCACCGGTGGGTTGATGGTGGGCTTCGTGCTCATGATGCTGCTGGACACGGCACTGGGCTGAGCGCGCCGCCTTGCTATCAAAAGGAGAGCGCCGCGCGCACGTCTGTCGTGCGCGGGGCGCTGATTTCGTCTGAGGAATTGCCAGGCAAGTCCTCGGCAATCAGACGGCTCAGCCGTGCCGCACCGCGACCGTCTTGAGCGTGGTGAAGCCGTACAGCGCCTCGAAGCCCTTCTCGCGGCCGTAGCCGGAGGACTTCACGCCGCCGAAGGGCAGCTCGACGCCGCCGCCGGCACCGTAGTTGTTGATGAAGACCTGGCCGCTCTTCACGCGCTTGGCCATGCGGAACTGGCGCGCGCCGTTGTTCGTCCACACGCCCGCCACCAGCCCGAACTGGGTGGCGTTGGCCAGGGCAACGGCCTCGTCCTCGTCGGCGAAGGGCATGGCGCAGAGCACCGGGCCGAAGACCTCTTCCTGCGCCAGCCGATGGTGCACGGGCACGTCGCGCAGCAGGGTGGGGGCCTGGTAGAAGCCGGTGTCGGGCGCCTCGTCGACGATCTGGCCCTGCGCCACCATGGGGATGTCGGCGGCGTGCGCGTCGGACAGGAAGTCCCACACGCGCTGCTGCTGCGTCTGGCGGATGAGCGGGCCGACGTCGAGGTCCATCGCCGCCGGGCCGACGCGCAGCGCCTCGAAGGCGTGGCCCAGGCGCTCGAGCAGCAGTTCGTAGATTTCGCGCTCGATCAGCACGCGCGAGCCCGCCGAGCAGGTCTGGCCGGCGTTCTGCACGATGGCGTTGATGATCACCGGCACGGCCGCGCCCAGGTCCGCGTCGGCGAAGATGATCTGCGGGCTCTTGCCGCCCAGTTCCAGCGTGACGGGGCAGTGCCGCTCGGCCGCCACCTGCTGGATGATCGTGCCGACCTTGGGGCTGCCGGTGAAGCTGATGTGGTCGATGCCCGGGTGGCGTGCCAGCGCGTCGCCCACCTCGTGGCCGTAGCCGGTGACGATGTTGATGGCGCCGGGCGGGAAGCCCACCTCGGCGGCGAGCTGGGCCACGCGGATCAGCGACAGGCAGGCGTCCTCGGCCGGCTTGACCACGCAGACGTTGCCTGCCGCCAGCGCGCCGCCCACGCTGCGGCCGAAGATCTGCATCGGGTAGTTCCAGGGGATGACGTGGCCCGTCACGCCGTGCGGCTCGCGCCAGGTGAAGACGCTGTAGCCGTCCTGGTAGGGGATGGTTTCGCCGTGGAACTTGTCGCAGGCACCGGCATAGAACTCGAAATATCGCACCAGCGCCAGCGCATCCGCGCGGGCCTGCTTGGTCGGCTTGCCGCAGTCGCGCTGCTCCAGCGCGGTGAGCTCGTCGGCATGCTCGGCGATTTTTTGTGACAGCTTGTACATGAGCCGGCCGCGCTCGGCCGCGCTCACCTTGTGCCAGACGTTGTCGAAGCAGTCGCGGGCCGCGCGCACGGCGGCGTCGATGTCGTCGGCGTTGCTGCGCTGCAGCTCGTCGAACTGCTGGCCGTCGGACGGGTCCAGGACCGGCAGGACGCGGCCCGAGGCCGAGGGAACGTTGGTGTTGGCGATGAAGTTGAGCTGCATGGGCCCGGATTGTGCGTGAGCACGGCAGCCGCTGCTGGCGCCCGGCTCGTGCCGCGAATGCAAGTTTCTGACCCCGATTTGCGGTACACGAAGGCCCTTTGGCCGTCGGCACTGGAAAAAACGCCGAAAATCGCCATATGCCACGCATGAAAGCCACCTCCACACCCCAAGCCGGGCGCGACCTGGCCGTGACGGCGACGCTGGCACAGTTGCTCGAGCGGCTCGAACACAGCCCCACCCCCATCGGCGCCGAGCAGTACCGCTCCGTCGTGCTGCACCTGGTGCACGAGTTCGAGGACGTCGCCGGCGGCGCCGAACTCGGGCCGCTGCTGGACCGCTTCCCCGCGGCCGCCGAGCTCTACGAGAACCTGCACTACCAGCACGCCGGCCTGTGCCGCAGCGCGCTGGAACCGGCCATGAGCGCCGAGCTGGCGGCGCGCCAGGCCATCGAGCGCGCCCGCGCCGGCAGCGCCACGCCGCCCGGATCGATTGTTTGAGTTTGAAGAAAGGGACCGATGTCCAACGCCGATGTCAAAACCACCGTCAACGAAGGCGGCCTGCGCTACAAGTCCAAGACGCCGGGTTCGCCCTTCAAGGCTTCGTCCTCGTTCAGCGGTGCCACGATGTCCTGCTTCCTGTGCGGCAAGCATCGCCCCCGTTCGCTGATGCAGACCAAGCGCGTGCTGGGCAAGGCCCAGCCGGTCTGCGCGCCGTCCTGCAAGGAGCTGGACGAATCCCTCAAGGGATGAGGTAGGCCATGAGCGGCGGCGCCCCGGCATCGCTCCATGTGGTATGCCCGCACTGCCACACCACCAACCGCGTGAAGGCCGGCGACCTGGCCAGCGCGCCGGATTGCGGGAACTGCCACCAGCCGCTCTTCGCGGGCGCCCCAGTGGCGCTCGACGAGGCCCAGTTCGACCGCCACGTGGCGCGCAGCGACCTGCCGGTGCTGGTCGATTTCTGGGCGCCCTGGTGCGGGCCCTGCCTGCAGATGGCGCCGCACTTCGCCCAGGCCGCCAGGACACTGGAGCCGCAGTTCCAGCTCGTCAAGGTCGACACCGAGGCGCAGCAGCGCCTCGGCGCGCGCTTCAACATCCGCAGCATCCCGACGCTGGCCCTCTTCGCAGGCGGGCGGGAGGTGGCGCGCCAGCCGGGCGCCATGGGCGCGGCGGACATCGTGCGCTGGGCGCGTTCGCACGCGCCCGCCTGAACAGACCAACCCCCGGGGTTTTTTCCTTAGCCGCCGACCGGCACGAAGCGGTCGGAGTGGCTGGCCAGCCATTGCTCGGCGAGGCGGCTGTCGTCCTGCGAGGGATGGAAGTCGGCGCGGAAGTAGCGGCGCCAGGCCGCCCAGTTGCCGCGCAGCAGGCCGCCGCGGGCGCCCAGGATGCGCCAGGCGCTCTTCCAGGTCGACCATTTCCACAGCTGGCCCTCGTGGCGCAGGTTGGCGACCGTCTGGCGCGCCAGGTCGCCGAGGAAGAGGGTGGTCACGCGGCGCATCCAGCGGGTGCGCCAGGCCTCGGAGCCGTCGGCCGCGCGGTACAGGTCGAAGGCCGTGGTCTTGTGCTCGGATTCCTCGGCGCTGTGCCACAGCCACAGGGTCTGCAGACGCTGCTCGGCACCGGACAGCACCTCGGGGTGCGCGAGCAGCCAGTGCGCGAACATGGCGGTGAAGTGCTCGGTGGCGGCCGTGATCGCTAGCGCGTGGCGCGGGTCGGCATCCTTCAGCAGCTCCATGCGCTTCATGGCGCGCGGCGTCCAGCGGTCGACCAGGCCCTGCTTCTCCAGCTGGGCATTGAAGAGGGCGTGGATGCGCCGGTGCGTGGCCTCCTGCCCGATGAAGCCGCGCACCTCGGCCTGGCGGCGTGCTTGTTCCTCGGCCGGCAGCATCGGCAGCGCGGCCCGGACGGCGTCGATGAAGAACTGCTCGCCGAAGGGAAAGCTCATCGACAGGGCGTTGAAGAAGGCGGTGGAGAACGCATCGCCTCCACACCAGTCGCGGGCGAAGGGCGCTTCGAGGTCGATGAGCAGGCGGCGGACGACGAGTTGGGACATGGCGACCCTGTGGAAGGTGCTGGAAGGTGGTTGGTACGGATGCGTACCGGTTGCACGATCCTCGTCGCGGCGCCTGGTACTGTCAAGTACCAAACGGTAAGAGAATGGCCGGCGGGTGGCTGTCCCGACGCGCTACGCTCGCTGTCCCGACCCCGGTCGCCTGTCCCCCGCTTTTTCCTCGCATGTCCCCCGATGCCTCCCTGGCCGACCTGAGCCCCGCTGCCCGCGAGCACCGCAGCCGCCTGCTCGAAGGCATGGCTCAGGCCGTCGCCGCCAAGGGCTACGCCCAGACCTCCATCGCCGACATCGTGCGCGAGGCAGCCGTCTCCCGCCGCACCTTCTACGAGCACTTCTCGACCAAGGAGGAGTGCCTGATCGCGCTCTACGAGGCGGCCAGCCGCGAGGCGCTCAAGGTGCTGGCCGACGCGGTGGACCCGGCCCAGCCCTGGCGCGCCCAGGTGGAGCGCGCGGTGACGGCGTACTTCGACTGCCTGGCGCAGAACCCGGTGCTGCTGCGCACGCTCTTCGTCGAGATCCTCGGCCTCGGCTTGCCGGGCTTGGCGGCGCGGCGGCGGGTCAACGACGAGATCGCCGCCTTCATCCGCGGCACGCTGCACGCCGGGCCGGTGGGCGACACCGCGCAGCCGCCCGTGCTGTCGCCGGCCCTGGCGCTCACGGTGGTGGGCGGCATCAACGAACTGGTGCTGGAGGCGGTGGAGCAGGGTCGCGAGGCCGACCTGCGCGCCCTGGTGGGGCCCGCGACGCAGCTGGTCTACGCGGTGGCGGCAGTGGCGGCCGGCTGAGTCCTCAAGCCAGAAGTGGCTGCGGCGCCCGCCGGACGGGCGTAAGCAGCTACGAAATCGATAGCGCTCGCCCTCAGCGCGACGGCGCCCGCGCAGTGGCAGGCAGGCTGCGCAGGGCACCCAGCATGCGTTCCACGTGCCGGCCCGGATTGAGGTTCTGGTAGTAGGCCGCGACCTTGCCGTCGGGCGCGATCACGTACGACAGCCGGTTGGCGAAGTCCGGGCGCGTCTGCATCAGCGCGTCGAAGCTGCGGATCACGCCCTTGCCTTCGTCCGACGCCACGGGAAAGCGGCTCTGGCAGGCCTTGACGGAGAACTTCGTGAGCGTGCCGATGTCGTCGGCCGAAACGCCGATCACCGAGGCGCCCAGCGCCTTGAACTGGTCGATGGCCTCCGCAAAGGCATGTGCCTCGATCGAGCAGTCCGCCGAGTCGGCGGCAGGAAAGAAGTACAGCACCACCGGCCCCTTGGCCAGCTCGTCCTTGAGCGAGTAGCGGAACACCTGCCCGCCGAGCGCCGCCTGCGCGGTGAAAGCCGGTGCGGGATCGCCGATGTCGAGCGCGGCCTGCGCGCTGCCGCCGCCCAGCGCAATCGCCAGCGCGCCCGCCAGGCGCCATGAGGGGGAGACGAAGGCCATGCGCAAGCTCCGGGAGTGAGGGCTGGAATTCTAGGGAGCGCCGAGTGAAACCTGCAGGCCGCGCCGTCCGTATTTCGTTCATGATGGGCCGCCCCGGCCCACCCGAGGAGAAGAACGATGGAGGACCGATCGATGATCGCCTTGCCCGCCTGCGCCCGGCGCCTGCTGCGCGCGCTGGCCGTACTGGCCGCAGCTGTGCTGCTCGCCGCCTGCGGCACCTTGCCGCCGCCCAGGGAGCGACCGGCCGAGCACGCGGCCGCGCCGAACCCGGCCAGCGCGCTGGCTCGCATCGCCGCCGCGTCCACGCCGCCGGGCGAGCATTCGGGATTCCGCCTCATGCCGCTGGGCGTGTATTCGCTCGACGCGCGCATCCAGCTCGCGCGCCGCGCGCAGCATTCGTTGGTGGTGCAGTACTACCAGCTCGAGAACGACGCCACCGGCCGCCTGCTGATGCGCACCCTGCGCGAGGCGGCACTGCGCGGCGTGAAGGTGCGGCTGCTGGTCGACGACCTGTACACCGTGCACAGCCAGCAGCTCCTGCTGGCGCTGGCCGACACGCCCAACCTGCAGGTGCGCCTGTTCAATCCCTTCTGCTGCGGCCGTGGCGGTCTGCTGTCGCGCTTCGCGGCCTCGCCGCACGAGATCCCGCGGCTCAACCACCGCATGCACAACAAGCTGTTCGTCGCCGACGGCACGATGGCGGTGGTCGGCGGTCGCAACATCGCCGACGAGTACTTCGTGCTCAGCCCGTCGCAGAACTTCATCGACATGGACGCGCTGGTGGTCGGCAAGGTGGTGCCGCAGCTGGAGCGCATCTTCGACACCTACTGGAACAGCCAGCAGGTGCGTCCGGTGGAGGAGATCGTCACCGGCGAGGGTGGCGTGCGCCCGATGGCTGCGCAGTTCGACGACTGGGTGGGCATGGCCGCACCGCCGCCGCAGATCGTGCTGCCGCCGGTCGACGTGCTGGGCTACGGCCCCATCGGAGAGGAACTCGACGAAGGCCGGTTGGGCCTGCTGTGGGGCGAGGCACAGGCCATCGCCGACCCGCCCACCAAGCCGGCCACCATGAGCGCCGACGAGGCCCTGGGCACCAGCGTGACGATGAAGGTCTGGGGCCTGCTGATGGACGCCAGGAGCGAGGTCGACCTGACCTCGCCCTACCTGGTGCCCGGCGAGAAGGGCATGGCGGCTTTCGACGACCTGGCGCGGCGCAAGGTCAAGCTCACCTTGCTGACCAACTCGCTCGCGGCCAACGACGAGCCGCTGGTGCACACCGGCTACGTGCGCTACCGCGAGCGCCTGCTCAAGGGCGGCGCCGACCTCTACGAACTCAGCCCCGAGCGCACGATGGCCAACAAGCGCTTCGGCGCCTTCGGCGCGTCGCTGGGCCGCCTGCATGCCAAGACGGCCGCCATCGACCGGCGGCGCATCTTCATCGGCTCGATGAACCTCGACCCGCGCTCGGCGACGCAGAACACCGAGATGGGCGTGGTGGTCGACAGCCCGCAGCTGGCGCGCGAGATGCTGCGCGTCATCAACCTGAGCAAGCTGCAGAACTCGTACCGCCTGCGCCTCGCGCAACCCGGGGGGACGCTGGAATGGCTGACCACCGACGGCGAGAAGGAGATGGTGTTGACCACCGAGCCCGAGGCGGGGTTCTGGCAGCGCTTCTACAACACGCTGGTGGCGCCGATCGTGCCGGAAATGCTGTTGTGAACCGGCACGCCGGCCCGGCCATTCGACCGAAAACAAAGGTGTCCATCGGGCCCCGGAAGTGCTGGCTCGTACACCCGAATGCAAACCTTTGTCTGTCTAGCCACTGCAACAAATCCTCCCTACATTAGGAAACAGTTGGCAACCAAAGTGCCTATCTGTTTGCAAGGGTGAACGCCGTGGGCAAGACACGACAAGTGGTGATGCAGGTCCTGACCCGTGCCGGTGAGGAATGGAACCATGTCGAGTTCACGCTCGACGACAGCTTCGCGGAACGGCTGCGGCAACTGCGCACGCTCGTTCCGCCGCTGAACAACCTCAACCGCGGCCGCGATCTGGTGATCGACAAGGTGCGCGTGCGGCTGCCGTCGGCCGTCTGGCGTTGCGATGGCGCCGGCGAGGCGGCGACGGAGGTGGATGGCTCGTCGATCGTCATCGCGGCCGAGGGCTTCTTCAACTGCGGCGGCAAGAAGCGGGGCTCGCGCGAGAAGCTCGTGACCTACACCTTCCCGATCGCGCGGCTCATCGAACTGCATGCCGAGCGCGCCGACGGCGAGGTCTTCTTTCTGCGCAACGGCATCTTCACCAACGACGAACCGGCCAATTCCTCTGCCGGCCGCTGGGCCGCCTCGCTGCACCTGGGCGAGGCGCCGCATGCGCACGACGCGGTGACCGACTTCGACACCATGCCCGGCTCGCCGGTGCCGCTGCGCCATCCCGATCCGATCGACACCGCGGCGGCACAGCGCGTGCTCAACTGAAATCTCGCGGCTTCAGGCCGGTCGCATCTGCACCGGGTCGTAGAAGAACTCCTCCTGCGCGATGCGCTCGCCCTCCCAGCGCTGCCAGGCGAGTTCTTCCAGTCGCATCGCGCGTCCGTCCTTGAAGGTGAAGGCGAAGATCCAGCGGATCACCACGTGGTCGCCGTTGACGAACACGGGCCGCACGCAGGTCGACACCACCTGGGCCGTGCGGTCCATCACCGCCTGCTCGTGCGCGACGAGCAGGGTGCGGCCGCGGCGCGGCTCGGCCAGGTTCTCGCGCATGGTGGCGTCGTCGGTGTAGTAGTCCTCGATCGCCTGCACATGCGCGCCGCCCTCGACGGCCGCGATGAAGGCTTCGAGGCGTTCGGGCGTGGGCATGCCGTGTGGGTGCCCGGTGCTACTTGGCCTTCACCTCGACACGCCGCGCTTCCGCGGCCGGGCCGCCGGCCTGGGTCTGCTCGGGCTTGGCGAGTTCGACCTTGTCCTCGGGCACGCCGGCCATCTTGAGGGCGGCGGCCACGTTCACGGCCCGCTGCTTGGCGAGTTCGGCATTCTTCGCCGGGTCGCCCGTCGCGTCGTGGTAGCCGCTCACCAGCACGGTGCTGCCGCTCTGCACGGCCTTCACCACGTCGGCCAGCGCCGCGCCGGCGTTGGGCGCCACCTCGGCCTTGCCGCTCTCGAAGTAGAACTTGACGATGCCGTTCTCGACCTTGACCGAGGCCGCCTCGGCCGCGCCGACGGCGGCGCCGGCCACCACCGCGCCCGGCGTGGTCACGGCCGCCGGCGCGGCCGCCACGTCGCCGGTGTGGAACTTCACCACCAGCGGCACGATGAGCAGCGCCACGATGTTGATGATCTTGATGAGCGGGTTCACCGCCGGGCCGGCCGTGTCCTTGTAGGGGTCGCCCACGGTGTCGCCGGTCACCGCCGCCTTGTGCGCCTCGCTGCCCTTGCCGCCGTGGTGGCCGTCCTCGATGTACTTCTTCGCGTTGTCCCAGGCGCCGCCGCCGGTGCACATGCTGATGGCCACGAAGAGGCCGGTGACGATGGTGCCCATCAGCAGGCCGCCCAGGGCCTTCGGGCCCAGCAGCAGGCCGACCAGGATCGGCACCACCACCGGCAGCAGCGAGGGGATCATCATTTCCTTGATCGCCGCGCCGGTCAGCATGCCCACTGCCTTGCCGTACTCCGGCTTGGCCGTGCCTTCCATGATGCCCTTGATGTCGCGGAACTGGCGGCGCACTTCCTCGACCACGGCGCCCGCGGCGCGGCCCACGGCTTCCATGGCCATGGCGCCGAAGAGGTAGGGGATCAGGCCGCCGATGAACAGGCCCACGATCACCATCGGGTCGGAGAGGTTGAAGTCGATGGCGCGGCCGTAGCTCTCGAGCTTGTGCGTGTAGTCGGCGAAGAGCACCAGCGACGCGAGGCCGGCCGAGCCGATCGCATAGCCCTTGGTCACGGCCTTGGTGGTGTTGCCGACGGCGTCGAGCGGGTCGGTGATGTCGCGCACGGACGAGGGCAGCTCGCTCATCTCGGCGATGCCGCCCGCGTTGTCGGTGATGGGGCCGTAAGCGTCGAGCGCGACCACGATGCCCGCCATGCTCAGCATGGCCGTCGCGGCCACGGCGATGCCGAAGAGGCCGGCCAGCATGTACGACGCGATGATGGCCACGCACACGAAGATCACCGGCCAGGCCGTGGAGCGCATCGACACGCCCAGGCCCGCGATGATGTTGGTGCCGTGGCCCGTGGTCGAGGCCTGCGCGATGTGGCGCACCGGCTTGTACTGCGTGCCGGTGTAGTACTCGGTGATCCACACCAGCGCGGCCGTGAGCACCAGGCCGACGGCGCAGGCGCCGAAGAGGCGCATCTGGCTGCCCGTGGCGCGGATCGCGTTGTCGGGAATCAACCAGGCCGTGACGAACCAGAAGGCGATGAGCGAGAGCACGCCCGCCACCGCCAGCCCCTTGTAGAGCGCGGGCATCACGTTGGTCATGCCGGGCGAGGCCTTGACGAAGAAGCAGCCGATGATCGACGCGATGATCGACACGCCACCCAGCGCCAGCGGGTAGAGCACCGCGTTCACCGGTGCGGCCGTGACCATCAGCGCGCCCAGCACCATGGTCGCGATCAGCGTCACGGCGTAGGTCTCGAACAGGTCCGCCGCCATGCCGGCGCAGTCGCCCACGTTGTCGCCCACGTTGTCGGCGATCACGGCCGGGTTGCGCGGGTCGTCCTCGGGGATGCCGGCCTCGACCTTGCCGACCAGGTCGGCGCCCACGTCGGCGCCCTTGGTGAAGATGCCGCCGCCCAGCCGGGCGAAGATCGAGATCAGCGAGGAGCCGAAGGCGAAGCCGATCAATGGGTTGAGCGCATGCGACGTGACCGCCGCCGTGCCGCCCAGGAACCAGTAGAAGGCCGCCACGCCCAGCAGGCCCAGGCCCACCACCAGCATGCCGGTGATGGCGCCGCCGCGAAACGCGACGTCCAGCGCCGGCCCGATGCCCTGCGTGGCCGCCTGCGCCGTGCGCACGTTGGCGCGCACCGACACGTTCATGCCGATGAAGCCGCAGGCGCCCGAGAGCACCGCGCCCACCACGAAGCCGATGGCGGTGGTGAGGTCGAGGAAAAGGGCGATCAGCACGGCCAGCACCACGCCGACGACGGCGATGGTGGTGTACTGCTTGGCCAGGTAGGCCGATGCGCCGGCCTGGATCGCCGCGGCGATCTCCTGCATTCGCGCGTTGCCGGCGTCCTTGGAAAGAATCCAGCTGCGCGCCCAGATGCCGTAGGCCACGGCCACCAGGCCGCAGACGATGGCGAGGACGAGAGGGGTGTTACCTGTCATGCATCGGTCTCCAGTTTGAAAGTGACGGAGACGCCAGCACAGGCTCGGGCCAACGCTGCAGGTCTGCAACGCGAGAAGGCCGGTGCTGCCGTCGCGTTGCTTCCTCGATGACTTTCGCCCGCCCCGCCGCGAAGGCCCTGGGGGAGAAAGGCCGATTGGCCAACGGGGTCAATTTACAGGCAAAAGTCGCGGGCCGTGTGATGGCTGCGTGACGCGCTCGCTAAACTCCGGGTTTGTCCCGATCCGGGCAGCCCGCTCATTCCAACCAAAGACAACACATGTCCTTCGACAAAGTCTCCCCTGGCAAGAAAGCCCCCGAAGAGTTCAACGTCGTGATCGAGATCCCGATGAATTCGGACCCGATCAAGTACGAGGTGGACAAGGAATCCGGCGCGATCTTCGTCGACCGCTTCATGACCACCGCCATGTACTACCCGACCAACTACGGCTACGTGCCGCAGACCCTGTCGGGCGACGGCGACCCGGTCGACGTGCTGGTTGTCACGCCGTACCCGCTGCATCCCGGCGTGGTCGTGACCTGCCGCGCGCTGGGCATCCTGAAGATGGAAGACGAGGCCGGCGTCGACGGCAAGGTGCTGGCCGTGCCCACCGACAAGATCCTGCCCATCTACAGCCACTGGAAGAAGGTCGACGACGTGAACCCGATGCGCTTGAAGGCCATCAGCCACTTCTTCGAGCACTACAAGGACCTGGAAGCCGGCAAGTGGGTCAAGGTGCTGGGCTGGGAGGGCGTCGATGCCGCCCACAAGGAAATCGCCGACGGCATCGCGGCGTACAAGCCCGCCGAGCGCGCCTGACCGCCCGTCGCAAGCGACGCCCTGCGTGGCCCCTGCATCGAAAGATGCAGGGGCCTTTTTTCGGCTTCGTTCCAGCGCGTGTCAGACAAGATCTACTGATGAGGGCAAAACTAGACTAAACGGTATTTTAAAAGACTGAATGGTATATATTTTGTCCGCACCAGTTTCGGTGTCGTGTTCAGTCTCATCCTCATCCAGGAGCTATTCATGAAGAAGACCTTGATTGCCATCGCATTGGGCGCGGGCGCCCTGACAGCGTTCGCCCAGGACATCGTCGACACCGCCATGAAGGCCGGCAACTTCAAGACCTTGGTGACGGCAGTGCAGGCTGCTGGCCTGGTCGACACGCTCAAGGGCCCCGGCCCATTCACGGTATTCGCGCCGACGGACGAGGCGTTCGCCAAAGTGCCCAAGGCGCAGCTCGACGCGCTGCTGGCAGACAAGGCCAAGCTGACGAAGGTGCTGACCTACCACGTCGTGCCGGGCGCCGTGATGGCGAAGGACGTGAAGCCGGGTATGGTCAAGACGGTGGAGGGCGGCAACCTCACACTGGCCACGACCGGCGGGGTGACCGTGAACGGCGCCAAGGTGGTCCAGGCTGATGTGAAGGCCAGCAATGGCGTGATCCACGCGGTCGATACCGTGCTGATGCCGAAGTAAGCAGGTCCCGCGCTGCTGCGCGGCCGGCGTGCGCGGGGTAGCGCACGCCGGCCGATCTGATGCGCCCGCCAAGTGTGTCGACTTGGCGGGCGCTCGTCATTGGGGGCGGCGCCGTTGCCGCAGCCGGCCGGACGGGCTCCGGGCGCTTATTCGGACGCGATGCCGGCGCGATGCGCCAGCGCAAGGTAGCGCGCGATCTCGCCCTCCATCTGGGTGCGGAAGGCCGCGGCGCCGATCGCGGCCGGCTCCATGCCCTGCGCGCGCAACTGGGTCTGCAGGGCGGGGTCGGCCATGACGGCAGTCACCTCGCGCGCGAGGCGCGCGACGATCGCGGGCGGCGTCCTGGCCGGCGCCGCGAAACCGTACCAGGCGTCGAAGGTGGCGTCGGGCAGCTTCTGCTCGGCCAGCGTCTTCACCTCGGGCAGCAGGCTGGCGCGCGTGGCCCCCACGATGCCGAGCGCGCGCAGCTTGCCGGCCTTCACGTGCGGCGCGACGGCGGCCACGGTGTCGATGCCCATCTCGATCTCGCCGCCGATGACGGCCAGCGTGGCCTGTGCGCTGCCCTTGTACGGCACGTCCTGCAGCTTCACGCCGGCGGCGAGCGCGAACAGCTCGCCCGCCAGGTGCGGGCCCGAGCCGGCGCCGAAGGTGGCATAGCGGATGCCCTGCGGTTGGGCCTTGGCGGCAGCGACGAGCTGGTCGACCGACTGCCATGGCGCGCCCTGGGCCACCACCAGCACCAGCGGCGTGCGCGCCACGATGGCGATCGGCGCCAGGTCGCGCACCGGGTCGTAGGGCAGCCTGGCGCGCAGCGCGGGGTTGACGCTGTAGCTGGTCGAGCCCGAGAGCAGCAGCGTGTAGCCGTCCGGCGCCGCCTTGGCGACGGCGTCGGTGCCGATGATGGTGGACGCGCCGGGCTTGTTGTCGATGACCACCGGCTGACCGAGCCGCGCCGCCAGCTTCTGGCCCAGCGCGCGGGCGACCAGGTCGGTGCCGCCGCCGGGCGGGAAGGGCACGACCAGGCGAATGGGCTTGGCCGGCCAGGCCTCGTCGGCGTGCGCGGCGGCCAGGGGGAGCAGGGCGGTGGCGGCCAGCAGGGCGCCGAGGAGGTGTCGCTTGTTCATCGTCCGAAGGGTGGGTTTGCTATCGAATGCATAGCTGCTCGCGTCCACGTGGCGGGCGCTGCAGGTCGATCTGGCTGGAGGAAAATCAATGCAGCGCGCCCTCGCGCCAGGGCACGCCGGCGGGCTCGCCGAGGTCCCAGTACAGCCCGGCCATCAGCTGCAGGCCCTCGCGCGCGACCGGTGCCAGCAGGTGCTCGTTGGGCGCGTGCTGTGCGCAGGCGGGGTAGGAATGCGGCACCCACAGGGTCGGCAGCCCGAGGGTGCGCGCGAAGATGTCGTTGGGCAGCGAGCCCGCCAGGTTGGGCAGCAGGTCGGGCGGCTGCCCGGCGCTGGCCGCGATCGAGCGCATCGCCCAGCCGACCCAGGGGTTGTCAAGCGGCAGGCGGGTGGCGGCGCCGCTAAGCGTCACGGCGACCTCGACCTGCGCGAAGCCGTGCGCCGCGAGGTGCGCACGCACGATCTCCTCCAGCCGTTCCCAGGGGGTGCCGACCACGAAGCGCAGTTGGCAGTGCGCCACCGCCTCGGCCGGTATCGCATTGACCGGCCGCTGCGGCGAGCCGGCACCCAGCGCCAGCACCTCGAGCGTGTTCCAGCCCACCAGCCGCTCGGCCGGGCTGAGGCCGGGTTCGCCCCAGCCCTCGCTCAGGGCCGGGTCGTCGGCGCCGCCGCCGATCCGCAGGCCATCCAGCGCGGCGCGCAGTGCGTCGGTCAGCGGCGGCGGGCGCAGCGCCTCCACCCGCAGGCGGCCGCGCGCATCGACCAGCGTGGCGAGGGCGTTCGCGATCACGGTGGCCGGGTTGCTCAGCACCCCGCCCCAGTTGCCGGAGTGGTAGGCCCGCTCGCGCGCGCGCCAGCGCAGCGTGAAGTTCACGGCGCCCCGCGAGCCGAGGAAGAGCGTGGGCCGCTCGGCGCGCACGCGCGGCCCGTCGCTGGCCAGGAAGAGGTCGGCGGCCAGCGCGGTGCGTTCCTGCTCGCACACGGCTTCGAGCCCGGGCGAGGCCGCCTCTTCGCCCATCTCGACCAGCCAGGTCAGGTTGTAGCCCAGGCGCCCGCCGCGCGCCGCGAGCACCGCCTCCAGCGCGCCCAGCGCGATCGTGTGCTGGCCCTTGTTGTCGGCCGTGCCGCGGCCGTAGAGGCGATCGCCCTCGGCCACCAGCGTCCACGGGCCGAGCCCTTCGCGCCAGTGCGCATCCTGGCCGCTCACGACGTCGCCGTGGCCATAGCTCAGCACGGTGGGCAGGGCCGGGTCCTCGACGCGCCGCGCAATGAGGAAGGGGCCGCCGTTCGGTACCGGGTTGGGCACGATGCGGCAGTCGAAGCCCAGCGGTGCGAGCCGGGGGAGCAGTTCGTCGCGCAGGTAGGCGTCGAGCGAAGCCGGTGCGGTGCCGGTGTCGCTCTCGGTGCGCAGTGCGATGCGCCGCTGCAGGTCGGCAAAGAAGCGGCTGTCGTCGAAATAGGCGCGGGCCTGCGCAAGGGCGTGGTCTCGGTGCATGGTGGATTCCTGGTCGGGCACGCATGCAAGTGGAAGGCCAGAAAGGCGTTGCCGCCATGACCGTTTTGGCACACTGGTGTTGCCTTGAGGGCAATATCGACCGAGGAGCACCGATGACACCCGCGCTGCTGAACACGCCGATGCGCTACTTCCTGGAGGTCGCGCAGGCCGGCTCCGTCAACCAGGCGGCGGCGCGCCTGTACGTCGCCGCCTCGGCCGTCAGCCGCCAGATCGCCAGGCTCGAGGACGGCCTGGGCACACCGCTCTTCGAGCGCCGGCGCAGCGGCATGGCACTCACCGCCGCCGGCGAGCGCCTGGCCGGGCACCTGCGCACCACCGTGCTCGACGCCGAGCAGGTGCTCGAACAGGTGCGGCACCTCGGCGGCCAGGCGGCGGGGCGCGTGCGCGTGTGCTGCACGGAGGGTTTCGCGGGCGGCTTCATGCCGACGCTGATGCGCGCCTTCCAGGCCGCCCAGCCGGCCAGCCAGATCGAGCTGCACGTCGGTTCACCCGACGAGGTGAGTCAGTTGCTGCTGCGCGGCGAGGCGGACATCGGCCTGAAGTACGTCGTCGCGCCCGAGCCCGGCCTGCGCGTGGAGCACGCCGCGCCGGCCCCGGTGCTGGCGGTGATGAGTCCCGACCACCCGCTGGCGCGGCAGCGCTCGGTCGAACTCGCCGACGTGGTGCGGCACCCGCTGCTGGTCGGCAGCCGCGGTGTGACGGCGCGCCAGCTCTTCGACCTGGCCTGCAGTGCGCAGGGGCTGCAGTACCGGCCGGTGTTCGTCAGCAACTTCTCCTCGGTCATGCTGCCGCTGCTGCGCAGCCCCGACATCCTGCTGTCGGGCCAGCTCACCGTGGCGCACCTGATCGAGGCCGGCACGGCCGTCGCGCGGCCCTTCGCCGACCCGATGCTGGCGCAGCGGCGGCTGCAGGCGCTGGCGCTGGACGGCCGCACGCTGTCGCCGCTGGCGCGCGCCTTCGTGCAGCAGCTGGTGACGACGATGAACGCGATGGCGCGCCGCAAGCTCGGGCGCGCGCGGCGGGCCGCCTGATCGACGCGACGCCTGCACGCCCGCCGCCGCGCATCGGGCGACTAAGGCCCGGCTAAGTCGGTCCTTAGCCAGGCCGAAGCGCGGCTTTCTACAGTGGGCTCACCCCATAGACCCACTCATCGAGCCATGCCCCATCCCATCTCGTCCCTCGGCGCCCTTCACACCGCCATCAGCCTCTTGCCCGTCGCCGCAGGGCTCTACGGCTATGCCCGCACGCGCGGCATCGATGTCTCGATGCGCTCCGGCAAGGTCTACCTGGCCGGCCTGTTCCTGTCGGTCGTCACGTCCTTCGGCCTGTCGAGCACGGGCAAGTTCAACGCCGGCCATGCGCTGGGCCTGCTGGCGCTCGCCGCGGCGCTGGGCGGCGTGGGCGTCTCACGCCTGGGCTTCCTGGGGCGCCTGCGGCCTTACCTCTCGGCGGTCGGCCTATCGTTCAGCTTCTTCCTGCTGCTCGTGCCGGGCATCAACGAGACGCTGAGCCGCCTGCCGCCGAGCCATCCGATCGGCAGCGGCATCGAGTCGCCGGTGGTGCGTGGCGCGCTGCTCGGATGGGTGGGGCTCTTCGTCGTCGGGCTTTGCGTTCAAATGTGGACCGTGCATGCCGGGCGCAGGGCTTCACGCCGCGCCTGAACGGGTCGCGTCGGCCCGGCAGGGCGCTGCCGACCTATTCCTTCCGCTTTCCACCCATGCGCGTACTGCTCGTCGAAGACGATGAAATGCTCGGACAGGGCCTGCACGAGGCGCTGTCGCGCAAGGGCTGGTCGGTCGACTGGGTCAAGAATGGCCCGCTGGCCCTGAGCGCGATCGCCGATGGCGACTACGCCTGCGTGCTGCTCGACCTGGGACTGCCCGGCATGGACGGCATCGAGGTGCTGCGCCGCGTGCGCCAGGGCGGCAACAAGACGCCGCTGCTGGTGCTGACGGCGCGCGATGCGCTCGACCAGCGCATCGACGGACTGGACCTGGGCGCCGACGACTACCTGGTCAAGCCCTACGCGCTGAGCGAACTGCTGGCGCGCATGCGTGCCGTGATCCGCAGGCGCGATGGCGCCGCCCAATCGGTGATCGGCGAGGAGGGCGCGCTCCAGCTGGACCTGGGCACGCGCGAGGTGCTGATCCAGGGCGTGCGCTCGCAGCTCTCGGCGCGGGAGTTCGCGCTGCTGCACGCCCTCATGGAGCGGCCGGGCACGATCCTCTCGCGCGAACAGCTGGAAAACCGCATCTACGGCTGGGGCGAGGAGGTGGGCAACAACGCCCTGGACGTGCTCATCCACGGCATGCGCCGCAAGCTCGGCGCCCAGGCGATTCGCAACGTGCGCGGCCTGGGCTGGCGCGTCGAACCCAAATTCGCCGGGCCCGTGTGAAGGCGCCCGCCAAGGACGCAGAGGTGCCGCGTACCTTCTCGATCTGGCGAAGGCTGCTGTGGTGGCTGGTCCCGACCTTCCTGGGCGTGGCCGTGCTCACCGCGGGCCTGTCGTACGGCATGTTCACCCACATGGTGGCCGACTTCCTGGACGGCCAGATGGTGCAGCTGGGCGACTCGATCGCGCGCTACGGCCAGCCGACGGGGCCGTCGGCACAGGTCGACGATGCCGCGATCGCGAAGGGGGACTATGGGATCCAGGTCTTCGAGCCGGACGGCCGTCTTGCGGGCACGTCGTGGAGCGGCCTGCCGGCGGGCGAGCCCCTGCGCCCGGGCCTGCACGACGTGCGTGCAGGCGGCCGCGCGTGGCGCGTGTATGCCGCGGCGGGCGCGGGCGGGCGGACGGTCCAGGTGTTCCAGAGCAGCGATTTCCGCGCCGGCCTGGCGGTGGAGCGCGCGGGCATGGCGGCGGTGCCGGTGCTGGTGCTGGTGCCGCTGCTGATGCTGGTGATGCTCGGCGTGGCGCGGGGCATTTCGCGTTCGCTTCGCGCGATCGGCCAGCAGGCGGCGCGGCAGGATGCACACAGCATCGAGGAGCTCCCGCTGGCGCAGGTGCCCGACGAGATCCGCCCGCTCGTCGCCTCCTTCAACGGCCTGCTGGCGCGGCTGCGCGAGTCCTTCGTCGCGCAGCGCCGCTTCGTGCAGGACGCCGCGCACGAACTGCGCACGCCGATCGCGGCCGTGCGCGTGCAGCTGGAGAACCTGCGCGACGAACTCGCCGGCAGCGCCGGCAACCGGCAGCTGGCGCAGCTCGAGGCGGGCCTGCAGCGCGCGCAGCGCCTGGTCGACCAGCTGCTGCGCATGTCGCGCCAGGAAGCTGCGGCCACCGAGCCCGCGGGCGCGGTCGACGTGGAGGTGCAGGCGCGCGAGAGCATCCACGGGCTGATCGCGCTGGCGGACCGGCGCCAGATCGACCTCGGCCTCGTTGCACACGAAAGCGGCGGCGTGCCCACGCTGCAGTGCACGGCGGCCGACCTGCGCAGTGCGCTGGACAACCTCGTCGAGAACGCCGTGCGCTATACGCCCGAAGGGGGCGTGGTCGACGTGCACCTGAAGCGGGAGGGCGGGTGCGTGGTGGTGGAAGTCGTCGACACCGGGCCGGGCATGGCGCCCGAGCACCTGTCGCGGGTCTTCGACCGCTTCTACCGCGTGCCGGGCAGCCCGGCGGAGGGCAGCGGGCTGGGTCTGGCGATTGCACAGGCGGCGGCGCGGCGATGCGGGCTGCGCCTGAGCCTGCGCAACCGGAGCGACCGCAGCGGACTCGTCGCGCGGCTCGAATCCGCGGGCTGAGCGTGCGCGCTCCCGATGCCGGAGCGCCCTTCAGGACGTCGGGGCGCGGAAGGGGCTGCGCGCCTCCAGGTGCTCCATGTAGTTCTCGATGCCGGCCCCTTCGCGCTCGAGGAAGCGCTCCACCGCATCGGCGAAGGACGGGTGCGCCAGCCAGTGGGCGCTGGTCGTCCTGACCGGCATCAGCGCGCGGGCCATCTTGTGCTCGCCCTGGGCGCCGCCCTCGAAGCGCGCCACGCCGTGCGCGATGCACCATTCGATGGGCTGGTAGTAGCAGGCCTCGAAGTGCAGGCAGTCCACGCGCTCCAGCGCGCCCCAGTAACGGCCATAGGCCACGGACTCGTCTTTTGGGGCGGATCGGCCCGAAGCGCCCGCCCCGTCTGTGCGAAGTGCTATCAAACTTGTAGCTATCGGCTTGCCCTCGCGCTCGGCGGTGAAGAGCAGCCACGCCTCGGGCATGGCCTGCGCCTGGCGGCGGAAGAAGTCGCGCGTCAGGTAGGGCGGGTTGCCGTGCTCGCGGTAGGTGCGGGCGTAGCAGCGGTAGAAGAAGTCCCAGTCCGCCTCGGTGATGTCGGCGCCACGCGCCCAGCGGAAGGTGACGCCCGCATCGCGCACCTTGCGGCGCTCCTGGCGGATCTTCTTGCGCTTGTCTTGCGAGAGGCTGGCGAGGAAGGCGTCGAAGTCGGTGTAGCGCGCAGCCGAGTCGCCAGGCGACTCGTTCTTCCAGTGGAACTGGACCGTGTGGCGCAGCATGAGCCCGGCGGCCTCGCAGGCCGCAACGTCTTCGTCTGAGCCGAACAGCAGGTGCAGCGACGACAGCTCCATCTGCTTGCACCACTGCACCAGGCCCTGTACCAGCAGCGCGCGATGGTCGGCGTCGACCGCCAGCAGCCGCGCGCCCGGCACGGGCGTGAAGGGCACGGCGCACACGGCCTTGGGATAGTAGGACAAGCCGTGCTGCTCGTACGCATTGGCCCAGGCCCAGTCGAAGACGTATTCGCCGTAGGAGTGGTCCTTGGCGTACAGGGGGCAGGCCGCCTTCAGCGTCTTGCCGCGCCACAGCGTGGCGAAGGCCGGCGCCCAGCCGGTCTCGGGCGTGGCGCTGCCGCTGGCGTGCAGGGCGGCCAGGTAGGCGTGGCGCATGAAGGGGCTGGGCTCGGACTGGGCGTCGAGCAGCGCGTCCCAGGCGGCGGCGTCGATCTCGAAGGGGTCGGTGTGGACCCGCAGCACGGGTTCGCGGCTCATGAGGCCCTCGCGGCCTTCGGCGCGCCCAGCTGCTCGGCGATCCAGATGCCGCCGAGCACCAGCGCCAGTGCGACGGCGTGGAAGAGGGCCAGCGGCTCGCCCAGGATCAGCACCGCGAGCAGCGGCCCGAACACCGGCGTGAGGTTGAGGAACACCCCCGCGCGCGCCGGACCGATCAGCGCCACCGCCTGGATGAAGGTGATCTGCGAGACGAAGGAAGGCAGCAGCCCGACGAAGAGCATCAGCAGCCACCCCTTGGGCGTGGGCACGACGAAATTCCCGGTCGCGACTTCGGCGGCGAGCAGCGGCAGCGACGTGAGGGCCGCCACGGCCGCCACCGCGGCGAAGAAGACGATCGGCGGGACCGCGGGGCGGCGGCGCAATCCGAGCATGTAGCCCGCATAGAGCGCCGAGGCGATCACCATCCACACGTCGCCCTCGTTGAAGGCCAGCCCGGTGAGCACCGCCAGCTGCCCGCGCGAGGCGACGACCACGATGCCCGCCAGCGTGACGGCCACGCCCAGCATCTGCAGCGGCGTCACGCGCAGCCGCAGGAAGAGCACGCCGCCCAGCAGCACCAGCACCGGGATCGTGCCCTGGATGATCGCGATGTTGATGGCGGTGGTGTGGTGCGCGGCGGCGTAGAAGAGCGCGTTGAAGGCCGTGAAACCGGCGGCGCCCATGACGGCGAGGTAGCGCCAGTGCGGGAGCAGGGCGCGCCAGTGGGCGGCGACCTGGCGGCGTGCGGAGAAGAACAGCGCCACGCAGCAGATCGACCAGCGTGCGGTGGTGAGCATCATGGGAGAGATCTCGCCCACCGCCAGCCGCGCCGCGACCGCGTTGCAGCCCCAGATCAGGGTGGTGAAGACCAGCAGCAGCCAGGCCTGGCCGTTGAACCAGCGGTAGAGCGACCGCAGGGGCGACTGCGGGACGGCCGGGGAAGGGGATCGCATGAGCCGCCGAGCGTACCAGCGGCGCCGCGACCGTGTGCGACGGCGGGCATGCGGCGGCCGTGGCGCGATAGTTGCATCGCATTGCGGGTCGATACGCCGCTCCCCGGTCGGGGGATTTGGCGATTAGGCTATCCTCGGCCGAACCAACGCGAGAGAGACCCCATGAAGCAGATCACCGCCATCGTCAAACCCTTCAAGCTCGACGACGTGCGCGAGGCGCTGGCCCAGGTCGGCGTCTCGGGCCTGACGGTCACCGAGGTCAAGGGTTTCGGCCGCCAGAAAGGCCACACCGAGCTCTACCGTGGTGCGGAATACGTCGTCGACTTCCTGCCCAAGATGAAGATCGAGGTGGTGGTCAACACCGCCGACGTCGACCGCTGCGTCGAGGCCATCGTCTCGGCCGCGCGGACCGGCAAGATCGGCGACGGCAAGATCTTCGTCACCAATGTGGAGCGCATCGTGCGCATCCGCACCGGCGAGGAAAACGAAAGCGCGGTCTGACGCGCGGCGCGCGCCGGCCCTGAGCGGCCGGATTCAGTGCGATTTCACACCACCTGCGCCAGGCGGTCGCCGCCCGGATGGCGCGTCGCCTCGTCGCGCAGCGCATGCAGCAGCCCCACCGGCTCGGTGCCGGTGCGCACCAGGTTCATCTGCCAGTCGCCCATGAAGCCCTCGCGCACGCTGTGCCCGAGGAAGTGCAGCAGCCCGTCGTAGTAGCCGGCGGTGTTGAGGATGCCGGTGGGCTTGTCGTGGTAGCCCAGCTGGCGCCAGGTCCAGATCTCGAACAGTTCCTCGAAGGTGCCGATCCCGCCGGCCAGCGCCACGAAGGCGTCGGCGCGCGCGCCCATCATCGCCTTGCGCTCGTGCATGGTGTCGACCACATGCAACTCGTCGCACAGGGTGTTGGCCAGTTCCTTGTCGACCAGCGCCTTGGGGATGATGCCCACCACGCGGCCGCCCGCGAGCCGCGTGGCTTCGGCCACCGTGCCCATCAGGCCGGTGCGGCCGCCGCCGTACACCAGCTGGCCGCCCTGCTGGCCGATCCACTGGCCGACCGCCTTGGCGGCCTCGAGGTACGCGGCGCCTTCACCGGGGCGCGAGCCGCAGTAGACGCAAAGGGAAAAGGAGGGAGAGGAAGTCGTCATGTGAAGGAGGATGCCGCCGGGGCGTGACCGTCAGGCGACGAAGAAGCGTTGCCACAACGCGGCCAGCCAGATGCCGCCGGCCAGCAGGCTCGCCAGCAGCACGGCGGCGCTGCCCATGTCCTTGGCGCGCTTGGACAGGTCGTGCCATTCGGGGCCGATGCGGTCGATCGCCGCCTCGACGGCGGTGTTGAGCAATTCGACGACCATCACGATCACCACGCTGCCTGCCAGCAGGGCGACCTCGACCCAGTTGCGGCCCAGCCAGAAGGCCAGCGGCACCATCACGACGGCCATCGTCGCTTCCATGCGGAAGGCGGCCTCGCCCCAGCCGGCGCGCAGGCCGTTGATCGAATAGCCCGTGGCATGCCAGAGCCGGTTCAGGCCCTTGCGCGCCTTCTGCGGGTTGACGAGAGCGGGATCGGTGGGGGTGGTGCTCATCGGCTCAGGGGCTTGGACGCCACGAGGCGCGTGCCGGCCCAGGCGTCGTGCCAGAACTGGCGTTGGGGGTGGAAACGGGCCAGCAGCGCCCAGACGATGACCCAGCCGGCGATCAGGACCACCGATTCGCCGCCCGAGACCTTGAAGGGCAGCACGGACAGCGCGGCCAGCGGCGGCAGGAACCAGATCCAGCTGAGCAGGTAGCGGCCGAGCGCGCGCAACTGCGTGACCGGCGCGCCGTGGCGGTCGACCAGGCGCAGGCCCCAGGTCTTCATGGCGAGCGTCTGGCCGCGCGACCAGAACCAGGTGAAGTAGATGCCGAACACCACGAACAGGAAGGCCTGCAGCAGGTGCCGACGCGCGTCCATGGCGTCGCGCATCTGGCCCAGCGTGCTGAACAGCCAGCCGGCCACGAACACCACGGCGAACATCAGCATGCCTTCGTAGAGCCAGCAGGCCATGCGGCGCCAGAGGCCGGGTGCCATCAATGCGGTAGCGTCCAGCGCCCGATCGGCGGGCGCTGCGGCCGTATTCGGCATGGAGGACGGAGGCGAGGTCGACTGCGGGGGCATGCCCGCATTGTCCCGCACCGGAATGGTCACTGCGCCGCAGGCGCGGGGTCGGACGCCGCGGTCGGCGCCGCGGTGGCGGGCGCAGTGGCTGGAACGGCGGCGGCCGCGGCGGGTGTCGCCGTGGGCTGCGGGTACATGGCCTCGGCCGATGGCGGCACGGGCGCCAGCATCGGCGCCTGGGTGCGCGGCGGCGCGATCTGGATGCGCGGGCCGCCGTGGCCCTGGCCGAGCGCGCTCTCGGGGATCGGGGCCAGCTTGCGTTCCGGCACCGGGCGCAGGGGCAGCGCCGCCGTGGTCGGCGCTGCTGCGCTGGCCGCGAGCTTGCGGCGCTCCTGCTCGCTCAGGGCCTGGTAGGCCTCCCACTTGGCCTTGCGCTCGTCGGCGGGCGCCAGCCGCTTGACCTCGGCGAAGTTGAGGCGCGCCTGGGCCCGATCGCGAGCACTGAGCGCCGCCCATTCGGCCATTCGACCGTGCAGCGTGGCCTGCTCGTCGGCGCCGAGCTTGTCGTAGTTGCGCGAAAGCACCAGCCACTTGCGCTTGTGCGCTTCGCTCAGTCCGTTCCAGTGCTGGGCGAGCGGCCGCAGCGCAGCCTGCTGCGCGGCCGTCAGGTCGGTCCACAGCGGCTTGGCGGGCGTGGTGCGCGATTTCGGGCTGGGCGTGGCCGGCTTCGTCGTGCTCGCTGCGCCATGGACGGCGCCAGGGGCGGTGACCGAGGGCGCCGCCAGCGGCGGCTGGGCCTGGGCCTGCGCGTCGAGGGCGACCAACCCGCCGACCGCCAGCGCCATGGCCCCGAGCGCCCCGGCCGTGCGCGCCGTGACGGCGAGCAGCCCCGGGGTGGGGCGAGGCTCACGAGGAATGGCGGACGGCATGGGCATGGAAACGGGAGGCGGGCGGGTGTTTGCGGCGGAGCGTCAGCGGGTCGAGGCCTCGCGCTTGAGGAACTGCGCGAAACCGGGGTCGGTGTAGGCGGCGGGCGGCAATTCGTCGGTGAGCAGGGCGGCGTCGACGTCGGCAACCTCGGCTGTGCGGTCTTCTTCCTGCCAGACGGAAATGGTGACCAGGCCCGCCACGAGCGCCACCAGCGGCAGCACGCTGGCGACGCGGGTCCACCAGCCGCCGTCACCGCCGCCGAGCAAGGCCGCGCCGCCGGACACGCCGACGACACCGCCCGCCGGGGCCGTGCGCACCTGCACCACTTTGCGGCGCGCCAGCGCCTGCATGCGTCCGGCGCGCAGCCGTTCGGTGATGTCGTGGGGCAGGTCGTGGCTGCCGGCCGACAGGCGGGCGGCCACGGCGCGCCCGAAGCGCTCCTGCTGGGCGTTGGTGGTGGCGTTCGAAATTTTTGTCATAGCTGGATTCCCCTGGCCTTGAGGGCTTTACTCAAGGCGTGGACGGCCCGGGAACAGTGCGTCTTGACGCTGCCTTCGGAGCAGCCCATAGCAGCGGCCGTCTCGGAAACGTCCATTTCTTCCCAGTAACGCATCAGAAAAGCCTCGCGTTGACGGGCCGGGAGGGCCGCGATCTGCTCCTCGATCTCATGGAAGATCTGTGCCCGGCGGGTCGTGTCCTCGGCGCTTTCCGTTTCGCGCGTGTCGGGATCGGAGGCGAGGTTCTCCAGCAGGTCGAAATCGCCGCCCTCGTCGGCCGGGCTCTCGAAATCGCTGAGGTTGGAAAACAACGCCCGGCGCGTCTTCTGGCGGCGGAACCAGTCCAGCGTGCAGTTCGACAGGATGCGCTGGAACAGCATCGGCAACTCGTTGGCCGGCTTGTCCCCGTAATGCTCCGCGAGCTTCATCATGCTGTCCTGCACGATGTCCAGAGCGGCTTCCTCGTCGCGCACGTGGTAGATCGAGCGCTTGAAGGCCCGTTTCTCGACGCTCTTGAGGAAATCGGAGAGTTCTTGTTCGGATGCCAAAGAGGAGGCCGCGCCATGCGCGCTGGGTGGGGGAAAGCCGGCAAAAATGCCTTGTTTTGGGCGGCGGCGATTATGGCACCGGCCCCTTTTTCGTGCGCTGCAGCGACTTGCCGGCTTGTTGCAGTGCCATAATCTCGGGCTGCAAGTCAAACGGCAAACGGGTCACTGCCCGGCGGAACATCCTCGTCCGCCCATGGTTTTGGTCCTAAGTCCCGACGCGGTCTCACAAGGGCTGGCAAGGGGCACCCAAGGTTTTTCGTTCCCGAAAACTCGAAAGGTTCATCTCAAAATGGAAATCTCCAAGGCGGAACTCGCCAGCGCAGCCGCTGTCACGGGCAGCCAGACCCAGGACCTCATGGGCTCCGAGGTGCTGATCAAGGCACTCCAGGCCGAAGGCACGAAGTACATCTGGGGCTATCCCGGTGGCGCCGTGCTCTACATCTACGACGCCCTCTACAAGCAGGACACCATCCAGCACGTGCTGGTGCGGCACGAGCAGGCTGCGGTGCACGCGGCCGACGGCTATGCGCGCGCCACCGGCGAGGTCGGCGTGGCGCTGGTCACCTCCGGCCCCGGCCTGACGAACGCGGTCACCGGCATCGCGACGGCCTACATGGACTCGATCCCGATGGTGATCATCTCCGGCCAGGTGCCCACGCCCGCCATCGGGCTGGACGCCTTCCAGGAGTGCGACACCGTGGGCATCACCCGCCCCATCGTCAAGCACAACTTCCTCGTCAAGGACGCGAAGGACATCGCGCTGACGATGAAGAAGGCCTTCCACATCGCCCGCAGCGGCCGTCCCGGCCCGGTGGTGGTGGACATCCCGAAGGACGTTTCCTTCAAGAAGACACCGTACGCCGGCTATCCCGACAAGGTCGAGATGCGCTCGTACAACCCGGTGCGCAAGGGCCACGGCGGGCAGATCCGCAAGGCGCTGCAGCTGCTGCTGAACGCCAAGCGCCCCTACATCTACACCGGCGGCGGCGTGCTGCTGGGCAACGCGACCAACGAGCTTCGCACGCTGGTCGACATGCTGGGCTATCCGGTCACCAACACGCTGATGGGCCTGGGCGCCTATCCTGCGAGCGACCGCAAGTTCCTCGGCATGCTGGGCATGCACGGCACCATCGAAGCCAACAACGCGATGCAGAACTGCGACGTGCTGCTGGCCGTGGGTGCGCGCTTCGACGACCGCGTGATCGGCAACCCGAAGCACTTCGCGCAGAACGAACGCAAGATCATCCACATCGACATCGACCCGTCGAGCATTTCCAAGCGCGTGAAGGTCGACATCCCGATCGTCGGCGACGTGAAGGACGTGCTGACCGAGCTGATCTCGATGATCCGCGAGAGCAGCACCAAGCCCGACGGCGGTGCACTGGCCGACTGGTGGAAGACCATCGAGACCTGGCGCAGCCGCGACTGCCTCAAGTACGACCGCGGCAACACCGAGGTGATCAAGCCGCAGTACGTGGTCGAGACGCTCTGGAACATGACCAAGGACACGGAGACCTACATCACCTCCGACGTGGGCCAGCATCAGATGTGGGCGGCGCAGTACTACCGCTTCGACGAGCCGCGCCGCTGGATCAACTCCGGCGGCCTGGGCACCATGGGCGTGGGCATTCCTTACGCCATGGGCATCAAGCTGGCCAAGCCCGAGGCCGAAGTGTTCACCATCACCGGCGAAGGCTCGGTGCAGATGTGCATCCAGGAGCTGTCGACGTGCCTGCAGTACAACACGCCGATCAAGATCTGCTCGCTGAACAACCGCTACCTGGGCATGGTGCGCCAGTGGCAGGAGATCGAGTACTCCGGCCGCTACAGCCACAGCTACATGGACGCGCTGCCGAACTTCGTGAAGCTGGCCGAGGCGTACGGCCACGTCGGCATGCTGATCGAGCGCCCGCAGGACGTCGAGCCCGCGCTGCGCGAGGCGCGCAAGCTCAAGGACCGCACCGTGTTCATGGACTTCCGCACCGATCCCACCGAGAACGTGTTCCCGATGGTGCAGGCCGGCAAGGGCATCACGGAGATGCTGCTGGGCAGCGAAGACCTTTGAATTCGGACATCCGTACGCGAAGGGCGCCAAGGTAGCGCGAAGGGCGCGAAAGAAAACCAATTTCGGATTTCTTTTCCGCCATCTTCGCGTGACTTTCGCGGCCTTCGCGCATGGAAGTCCGCTCCCGATTTCAACAACCTAAGCGTCGACGAATCTATTGCCCGCCGAGCCCGCGCATTGCCGTGCGCGGGGGAGGGCGGCGAGAAGAGGAGTCGCAGTCAAGACATGAAACACATCATCGCCGTGCTGCTGGAGAACGAACCCGGCGCACTCTCCCGCGTCGTGGGCCTGTTCTCGGCCCGTGGCTACAACATCGAATCGCTGACGGTCGCGCCGACCGAGGACCCGAGCCTTTCGCGCATGACGATCCAGACCACCGGCTCGGACGACGTGATCGAGCAGATCACCAAGCACCTGAACCGCCTGATCGAGGTGGTGAAGGTGGTCGACCTGACCGAAGGGGCCTACACCGAGCGCGAGCTCATGATGGTGAAGGTGCGCGCCGTGGGCAAGGAGCGCGAGGAGATGAAGCGCATGGCCGACATCTTCCGCGGCCGCATCATCGACGTGACGGACAAGAGCTACACCATCGAGCTCACCGGCGACCACGGCAAGAACGACGCCTTCCTCGACGCCATCGACCGCGCGGCCATCCTCGAGACGGTGCGCACGGGCCCGAGCGGCATCGGCCGGGGCGAGCGCATCCTGCGCGTCTGAACGAATCGGGGCTCGGCCGATGCCCGTCCGGACCGAGCCTGTCGAAGCCCTGGCGGCCGTAATGCGGCCAGGACTGCAGTGAGCCCTTCGACAGGCTCAACACGGACGGCACCACGCATCAACACTGCATTCAACCGGAGAGAAGACATGAAGGTTTTTTACGACAAGGACTGCGACCTGAGCCTCATCAAGGGCAAGACCGTCGCGATCATCGGCTATGGCTCGCAGGGCCACGCGCATGCGCAGAACCTGAATGACAGCGGCGTGAAGGTCGTGGTCGGCCTGCGCAAGGGCGGCGCTTCCTGGGACAAGGTCGGCAAGGCCGGCCTGAACGTCCTCGAAGTGAACGATGCCGTGAAGTCGGCCGACGTCGTGATGATCCTGCTGCCCGACGAGCAGATCGCAGAGGTCTACAAGAACAACGTCGAGCCGAACATCAAGGAAGGCGCCTCGCTGGCCTTCGCGCACGGGTTCAACGTGCACTACAACCAGGTCGTGCCGCGTGCCGACCTCGACGTGTGGATGGTCGCGCCCAAGGCGCCCGGCCATACCGTGCGCAGCACCTACGCACAAGGCGGCGGCGTGCCGCACCTCGTGGCCGTGCACCAGGACAAGTCGGGCAAGGCGCGTGACCTGGCGCTCTCGTACGCCATGGCCAACGGCGGCGGCAAGGCCGGCATCATCGAAACCAACTTCAAGGAAGAGACCGAGACCGACCTGTTCGGCGAGCAGGCCGTGCTGTGCGGCGGCGCCGTCGAGCTGATCAAGATGGGCTACGAGACGCTGGTGGAAGCCGGCTACGCGCCCGAGATGGCCTACTTCGAGTGCCTGCACGAGCTCAAGCTGATCGTCGACCTGATCTATGAAGGCGGCATCGCCAACATGAACTACTCGATCTCCAACAACGCGGAGTTCGGCGAGTACGTGACGGGCCCTGAGGTGATCAACGAGCAGTCGCGCGCCGCGATGAAGAATGCCCTCAAGCGCATCCAGAACGGCGACTACGCCAAGATGTTCATCCAGGAGGGGCGCCTGAATTACCCGAGCATGACGGCCCGCCGCCGCAACACCGCCGAGCACAGCATCGAAGTGGTGGGTGGCAAGCTGCGCGCGATGATGCCCTGGATCGCCAAGAACAAGCTGGTCGATCAGACCCGGAACTAAGGCCCCCCCGCTTTTCACGCCTGCGGCGCCTAACTCCACCCCCCGAGGTGGAGGCGCGGCCGCCTTGGGGCGGCCCGCCGGCAGCCGCATCGGCCGATTCACCCCGACGACAAGGGCCATCGCGCAGGCGATGGCCCTTTGTCATTGACTACACTGCCCGTTTTGCCGCGAGCCCTTCGCGGCGCTATGAATTAGATAGCTGCTCCCGCAGGATCCACGGGCGCTGGAGGCCAATTTGATGCATGACGACACGCCGCTGGGCGAGCCCCTGCCGCGCAAGCGCCGCAAGGGCATCTACATCCTGCCGAACCTGTTCACGCTGGCCGCGCTGTTCGGCGGTTTCTACGCCATCGTGATGGCGATGAACGCGCGCTTCGACCTGGCCACCATCGGCGTGTTCTCCGCCATGATCCTCGACAGCCTGGACGGCCGCGTGGCGCGCATGACCAACACGCAGAGCGCGTTCGGCGAGCAGATGGACTCGCTGTCCGACATGGTGTCCTTCGGCGCTGCGCCGGCACTCATCGCCTACGAATGGTCCCTCAAGGGGCTGGGCCGCTGGGGCTGGATCGCCGCCTTCGTGTATTGCGCCTGCGCCGCGCTGCGGCTCGCGCGCTTCAACGTCAACACAGGCGTGGTCGACAAGCGCTGGTTCCAGGGCCTGCCGTCGCCCGCGGCCGCGGCGCTGGTGGCCGGCTTCATCTGGCTCATGACGGAGTGGGGCAAGCGGGGCAGCGACGTCTGGTACCTGTCGTGGCAGCAGATCACCTGGATCACCTTCTTCTTCACCCTCTACGCGGGCTTGACGATGGTGACCAACGCACCCTTCTACAGCTTCAAGGACATGCAGGTGAAGAAGAGCGTGCCCTTCGCGACCATCGTGCTCATTGCTTTGGGCATCGCCGTGATCAACATCCATCCGCCCACCGTGCTGTTCGGCCTCTTCGTGGCCTATGGCTTCAGCGGCTACGTGATCTACGCCTGGCGCAAGGCCAAGGGTCAGCCGGTGAGCGTGATCAGCGTGTCGACCGACGAGCCCGACGAGCGGGGCTTGCACAACTGAGCAGGCCCTGTGTTAAAGTCCGCCGCTCCATGAAGCAGATGTCGCTGGCCCTACTACTGATCCCCTACGGGCGGAGACGGTAGAGCGCGCGCGCATCCCATCACCACGGCCCGTTCGCACCAGCAACGGGCCGTTCTGCTTTTGGGGTTGCTGGTCGATTCCAACCATCACAGAGAAATCGACATGTTGAAGCAACCTCAGACCAAGTACCGCGCCTTCGCACCGATCGGCCTCACGGACCGCACCTGGCCCGACGCCGTGCTGACGAAGGCCCCGATCTGGCTGTCGACCGACCTGCGCGATGGAAACCAGGCGCTGGTCGAGCCCATGGACATCGAGCGCAAGATGCGCATGTTCGAGATGCTCGTGAAGATCGGCTTCAAGGAGATCGAGGTCGGCTTTCCCTCGGCCTCGCAAGTCGAATTCGACTTCGTGCGGCGCCTCATCGAAGAAGACCGCATTCCCGACGACGTGACGATCCAGGTGCTCACACAGGCCCGTGATCACCTCATCGAGCGCACCTTCGAGGCCCTGCAGGGCGCGCCTCGCGCCATCGTCCACCTTTACAACGCCGTCGCTCCCATCATGCGCCGCGTCGTGCTCGGCATGGACGAGGACGGCATCGTCGAGCTGGCGGCCAGCCACGCACGGCAGTTCAAGGAGCACGCAGCCCGCCAGCCGCATACGCACTGGACCTTCCAGTATTCGCCCGAGATGTTCTCGGGCACGGACCTCGCGTTCTCCAAGCGCGTCGTCGATGCGGTCACCGAGGTCTGGGCGCCGACACCGGCACACAAGTGCATCGTGAACCTCCCGTCGACGGTCGAGCATTCGACGCCGAACATCTTCGCGGACATGATCGAGTGGATGCACCGCAAGCTCGCGCGTCGAGATGCGATCGTGCTGTCGGTCCATCCGCACAACGACCGCGGCACCGGCACGGCCGCGGCGGAGTTCGCCGTCATGGCGGGCGCCGATCGCCTAGAAGGGTGCCTGTTCGGCAACGGCGAGCGCACGGGCAACCTCGACCTCGTGAACGTCGCGCTCAACCTCTACACGCAGGGCGTCTCGCCGGGCCTGGACTTCTCGCGCATCGACGAGATCCGCGCCACGGTGGAGCACTGCAACCAGATCCCGGTGCATCCGCGCCATCCGTACGTGGGCGACCTCGTCTACACCTCGTTCTCGGGTTCGCACCAGGACGCGATCAAGAAAGCCTTCGCGGCGCGGCGCGAGGCCGATCTCTGGGACATCCCGTACCTGCCCATCGACCCCAAGGACGTGGGCCGCAGCTACGAGGCCGTGATCCGGGTCAACAGCCAGTCGGGCAAGGGCGGCATCGCCTACCTGCTCGAGAGCGAGCATGGCCTCGAGTTGCCGCGGCGCCTGCAGATCGAGTTCAGCCAGGCCGTGCAACGCGTCATGGACGTGGAAGGAAAGGAGCTCTCGGCGGCCGACCTCTGGCAGATCTTCCGTGACGAGTACCGCATGGATTCGAGCAACGGCCTGCAGCATCGCGCGATCGATGCCGAAGGCGAGGGTGCCTCGGCCACCGTGCACCTGCGCGGGGACCTGCGCTGGGGTGGCGAAGTGCGCCGCATCGACGGCCGCGGCAACGGGCCCATCGACGCCTTCATCCAGGCGATGGCAACGGCCACCGGCCACGCGATCCGTGTGATCGACTACCACCAGCACGCCATCGGCACCGGGGCCGACGCGCGCTCGGTGGCCTACCTCGAATTGCGCGTGGACGAGTCGCAGACGCTCTTCGGCGTGGGCATCGATGCCGATACGACGGCCGCCTCGCTGCGCGCCATCGTTTCGGGCGTCGAACGTGCGCTGGGGCAGGGCCGGGCGCGCCGCGCGCCCGCGGCACAATCCGAGGTGGCGACCGCCTGAGCGAGGCAGGGTGGTGCAAGAAATCCAGGAGAACACGATGACCGACAAGCTGATCATTTTCGACACCACCCTGCGCGATGGCGAGCAGTCGCCCGGCGCCTCGATGACGCGCGACGAGAAGATGCGCATCGCCAAACAGCTCGAGCGCCTGAAGGTCGACGTCATCGAAGCGGGCTTTCCCGCCAGCTCGAACGGCGATTTCGAGGCCGTGCAGGCGATCGCCAATGCGATCAAGGAGTCGACCGTGTGCGGCCTGTCGCGCGCCAACGACCGCGACATCGCCCGTGCGGCGGAGGCCCTGAAGGGCGCGGCGCGTGGCCGCATCCACACCTTCATCGCCACCTCGCCGCTGCACATGGAGAAGAAGCTGCGGATGACGCCCGACGAGGTGCACGAACAGGCCAGGCTGGCGGTGCGCTTCGCGCGCAACAAGGTCGCCGACGTGGAGTTCAGCCCCGAAGACGGCTACCGCAGCAACGTGGACTTCCTCTGCCGCGTGCTCGAGACGGTCATCGCCGAGGGCGCGACCACCATCAACGTGCCCGACACCGTGGGCTACGCCATTCCGGAGCTGTACGGCAACTTCATCAAGACCCTGCGCGAGCGCATTCCCAACAGCGACAAGGCGATCTGGTCGGTGCATTGCCACAACGACCTGGGCATGGCGGTGGCCAATTCGCTGGCCGGCGTGAAGATCGGTGGCGCACGCCAGGTGGAGTGCACGATCAACGGCCTGGGCGAGCGTGCCGGCAACTGCTCGCTCGAAGAGATCGTGATGGCGGTGAAGACCCGCAAGGACTACTTCGGGCTGGACCTCAACATCGACACCCAGCACATCGTCGCGGCCAGCCGCATGGTCAGCCAGACCACCGGCTTCGTCGTGCAGCCCAACAAGGCCGTGGTGGGCGCCAATGCCTTCGCCCATGCCTCGGGCATCCACCAGGACGGCGTGCTCAAGGCGCGCGACACCTACGAGATCATGCGCGCCGAGGACGTGGGCTGGACGGCCAACAAGATCGTGCTGGGCAAGCTCTCGGGCCGAAACGCCTTCAAGCAGCGCCTGCAGGAACTGGGCGTGACCATGGAGAGCGAAGCCGACATCAACGCGGCCTTCCTGCGCTTCAAGGAGCTGGCCGACCGCAAGGCCGAGATTTTCGACGAGGACATCCTCGCGCTCGTCAGCGCGGAGGAGGGCTCGAACGTTGGTGAGCAGTTTGGCTTCGTGTCGCTCTCGCAGCACAGCGAAACCGGCGAGCGGCCTCACGCCCGGGTGATCTTCACGGTCCAGGGCAAGGAAGTGACCGGCGAGTCGGACGGCAATGGCCCGGTCGATGCTTCCCTGAAGGCGATCGAGTCGCATGTGCGCAGCGGCGCCGAAATGGTGCTGTATTCGGTCAACGCGATCAGCGGCTCGACCGAAAGTCAGGGAGAGGTGACCGTGCGGCTGCAGAATGCAGGCCGGGTGGTCAACGGCGTGGGCGCCGACCCCGACATCGTGGTCGCCTCAGCCAAGGCTTATCTCAGCGCCCTCAACAAGTTACAGAGCCAAGCTGAGAGAGTGGCCGCGCAGGGGTGAGTTTCGTGGGGTCCTTGGTTTTCGATTGAAGAAAAGGACGCAAGTAACTGATATTGCGCGTCTTTTTTGATTTCGATAGACTGCGGCCCTCACGTCATCGCCGCTGGAGATTTTTGATGCCCGAAGCCCCTGTGCAATCCGCTTCCTCCCGGCGTTTCCACACCCCCCTCAAGATGATCGCCGTCGCGCTGTGCGCCACGGCGTTTTTGCTGCCCGGCGCTCATGCGGCAGCCAAGAAGGCGGTCCCCGCCGGCAAGAAAGCGGTCGCCGCAGCCAGCGAAGGCAAGCGGGCCGGCAAGCCGGCGCGCGCGGCCAAGGCCGAGGCCAGAAGCAGCAGCAAGGTCGCATCGTCCAAGCGCTCCACGAAGGCGGAGCCGGCCGAGCGCGTGGTCCGCGGTGGCCGCAACGTCGTCGCTTCCATTCACAAGAAGAACGGCAAGACCGTGGTCGCCGTGCAGCGCCGTTCGGTCGTGCGCGTGGCCGAGGCGCCTCCGCGCCTGTCCTTCGGCCAGATGGCCGGCCTCCATGCGACGGAAGACGCCCTCGACCTCAAGTCCAGCGCCGCCCTGGTGATCGACCAGGACACGCGTGAGGTGCTGTTCAGCAAGAACGACCACGCCGTGCTGCCGATCGCGTCGCTGACCAAGCTGATGACCGGCCTGCTGATCAGCGAGGCGCAGCTGCCGATGGACGAGCTCATCACCATCACGCAGGACGATGTCGACACCGAGAAGGGCAGCCGCTCGCGCCTGACCGTCGGCACCACGCTTTCGCGCGGCGAGCTGCTGCACCTGGCGCTGATGTCGAGCGAGAACCGTGCGGCGCATGCGCTCGGCCGCACCTACCCCGGCGGCCTGTCGACCTTCGTCAGCGTCATGAACGCCAAGGCCAAGATGCTCGGCATGCGCGATACGCGCTATGTCGAGCCGACGGGCCTGTCCTTCCACAACCAGTCGACCGCGCAGGACCTGGCCGTGCTGGTGAGCGCCGCCTCGGCCAACTCGCTGGTGCGCCAGCTGTCGACCTCGCCCGAACACCAGGTGGAGGTCGGCAACCGCGTGCTGCAGTACAACACCACCAACCGGCTGGTGCGCAGCCCGGAGTGGGACATCGGCCTGCAGAAGACGGGCTACATCTCCGAAGCGGGCCAGTGCCTGGTCATGCAGGCGAAGGTGGCAGGCCGCAAGCTGATCATGGTGTTCCTGGATTCGGCCGGCAAGTTCAGCCGCATCGCCGACGCGGAGCGCGTGCGCCGCTGGGTCGAGAACGGCCACATGATGCACACGGCGAGCGCGCAGATCGCGGGCGACTGAGTTCGCGCGGCCTGCCGCACAAAGAACGAAGGGGCCCGCGGGCCCCTTTTTCTTTCCCAGGATCGGCTGTCCGTACCGCCGCCTTCAGGCCGCGCGCGTGGCCTCCGCATCCGGCGAGTGACCGGCCTGCGGCGCGGCCGTGCCGGGCCCGCCCACATGGCCGAGGGCGCCTGAAATCTCGTTGGCGGTGGCCTGCAGCTTGGGCAGCCAGCCGTCGTCGAGGCGGTCGGCCGGCGCTGAGATCGACAGGCCCGCCACCAGCTTGCCCTGGTCGTCGTAGATGCCGGCGGCCATGCAGCGCACGCCCAGTTCGAGTTCCTCGTTGTCGCGCGCGATGCCGTATTGGCGTGCCTTGGAGAGCTCGCGCTCCAGCACCGGGAGCTGGGTGATGCTGTTGCGTGTGTGGCCGGCCAGGCCGGTGCGGGTGGCATAGCTGCGCACGCGCTGCGGGTCGTCGGCCGCCAGGAAGAGCTTGCCGGTGGACGTGAGGTGCAACGGCGCCCGCCCGCCGATGGCGCGCACCACCTGCATGCCCGAGCGTTCGCTGTAGGCGCGCTCGATGTAGACGATCTCGTCGCCCTGGCGCATGCTGAGGTTCACCGGTTGCTGCGTCAGCTTGTGCAGTTCGCGCATGGGCGACAGTGCCGCGTCGCGCACGTTCAGCCGCGCCTTCACCAGGTTGCCCAGCTCCAGCAGGCGCATGCCGAGCCGGTAGCTGCCGGCTTCGGGCCGGTCGACGAAGCGGCCCACGGCCAGGTCGTTGAGGATGCGGTGCGTGGTGGAGGGGTGCAGGCCGGTTTTTTCGCTGATCTCCTTGAGGGAGATCGCCTCTTCCCGCGAGGCCAGCACATCGATCAGGGCGAACATCCGCTCGATCACCTGGATGACAGGGGTAGCGGGGACGTCAGCGTTGGCTTTTCTCATGGGATGGCGCGGGATGAGACACGCGCCATTTTATCTCGTGAAATTTTCTGGCGCTTGCCACTGGCCATCGAGCAGGAGCTCGTGCGGGACGAAGCGCGCCTTGTAGTCCATCTTGGCGCTGTCGCCGATCCAGTAGCCGAGGTACACGTGCGCCAGGCCGAGTTGGCGCGCCTGCGCGATCTGCCACAGCACGCCGTAGGTGCCGTAGGCGGCGCCGGCCTCGGGCTCGTAGAAGGTGTAGACCGCCGAGATGCCGTCGTTCAGCACGTCGAGGATGGACACCATCTTCAGCGCGCCCGCGCTGCCGTCGGGCAGTGTCTCGCGGAACTCGACCAGCCGCGAGTTGACGCGGCTTTGCAGCAGGAACTGGGTGTACTGGTCGATGCTGTCGTGGTCCATCCCACCCCCCGCGTGGCGGCCGTTCTGGTAGCGCAGGTAGAGCTGGTAGTGCTCCGGCACGAAGCACAGCTTCAGCACACGGGCCTGCAGGCTGGCATGCTGCTTCGCGGCGCGGCGCTGGCTGCGGGTGGGGTGGAATCGATCGACGAGCACGCGCAGCGGCACGCAGGCGCGGCAGCCGTCGCAGTACGGCCGGTAGGTGAACATGCCGCTGCGGCGGAAACCCCCGAGGACCAGGTCCGAGTAGGCGTCGTTGTTGATGAGGTGGCTGGGCGTGGCCACCTGCGAGCGGGCCTGGCGGTCCGGCAGGTAGCTGCACGGATAGGGCGCCGTCGCGTAGAACTGCAGCGTCTGGAGCGGAAGGTCCTTGAGGTGCGTCACGGGGAGACCGGGAGGGCGTCGCGCGGGATCACTCGGGTCGAGGCGGCAGGAGTTCGTTCCAGTATACGGGCTCGAAACGCCACGCCGCAGGGGGAGGCAGCACCCGCGCGGCGTCCACGTGGGCCAGGAAGCGGCTGCGCGGCCACTCGCGCGCGCCCAGGCTGGCCAGGTGGCGCGTGTTCTGCTGGCAGTCGATGAGCTCGATGCCGTGGCGTCGGCAGAAGCAGACCAGGGCGGCCAGGGCGATCTTCGACGCGTCGGTTCGGTGCGCGAACATCGACTCGCCGAACATCGCCCGGCCGATCGCCACGCCGTACAGGCCGCCCACCAGTTCGCCGTCCACCCAGGTCTCGACGCTGTGGGCATGGCCCGCACGGTGCAGCCGGGTGTAGGCCTCGACCATTTCCGCCACGATCCAGGTGCCCGACTGGCCCTCGCGCGGCGCCTGGGCGCAGGCGGCGATCACGCGTTCGAAGGCGTGGTCGATGCGGATCTCGCAGCGGCCGCTGTCGGCACGGAAGGCCTGCAGCGTCTTGCGCAGGGACCGGTGCAGCCGGAATTCGGCCGTGGGCAGCACCATGCGCGGGTCCGGGCTCCACCAGAGGATGGGTTGGTCGTCGCTGAACCACGGAAAGATGCCGTGGCTGTAGCCGTCCAGCAGGGTGGCCACGTCGAGTGCGCCGCCGCCGGCCAGCAGGCCAGGCACCGGATCGTCCTGCGTCCAGGCGCTGGCCACCGGCGGGAAGGGCTCGCCGGGTTCGAGCCAGGGCAGGGGGCGGGAACGGGAGGTCAAGGGCGGGAGGAGGTCGTAGCGCCCGATTCTCACCGAGCATCCTTCCCCGCTCGCCCGCAGCCCACATTCCCCGGCTCAGAAGCTCTCGAGCGGCAGGCCCACGTAGTTCTCGGCCAGCGACACGGAGGCGGCCTTCGAGTGCACGAGGTAGTCCAGTTCGGCCTCCTGGATCTTCTGGCCGAATTCCCCCGTGTCCGGGAAGCGGTGCATCAGCGAGGTGAACCACCACGAGAAGCGCTCGGCCTTCCACACCCGCCGCAGGCACAGGTCGGAGTAGCGGTCCAGCGCCGACGGGCTGTGGTCCCGATAGTGGTGGATGAAGGCCTGCGACAGGTAGCCCACGTCCGCGGCCGCGAGGTTCAGTCCCTTGGCGCCGGTGGGCGGCACGATGTGGGCGGCGTCGCCGGCCAGGAAGAGGCGGCCGAAGCGCATCGGCTCGGCCACGAAGCTGCGCAGCGGGGCGATGCTCTTCTCCAGCGAGGGCCCGGTCACCAGGTGCTCGCGTGCCTCGGGGTCGAGCCGCGCGCGCAGTTCGTCCCAGAAGGCCTCGTCGCTCCAGCGCTCGACCTTCTCCTCGACCGGCACCTGCACGTAGTAGCGGCTGCGCGTCGCGCTGCGCATGCTGCACAGCGCGAAGCCGCGCGAGGTGTTGGCGTAGATCAGTTCGTGCGACACCGGGGGCACGTCGGCCAGCACGCCCAGCCAGCCGAAGGGGTACACCTTCTCGTAGAGCCGGATGGCGCCGGGCGGCACGCTGGCCCGGCTCACGCCGTGGTAGCCGTCGCAGCCGGCGATGTAGTCGCACTCGATCTCGTGCGTGGCGCCGTCCTTCTCATAGCGCACGCGCGGGCGCTGGCCGTCGAAGTCGTGCAGGCTCACGTTGGCGGCGCCGTACACGGTGCTCAGGCCCTTGGCCGCGCGCGCTTCCATCAGGTCGCGCGTCACTTCGGTCTGGCCATACACCGTCACGCGCTTGCCGCCGGTGAGGGCGTGCATGTCGATGCGGTGTCGTGCCCCCTTGAAGAGCAGTTCGATGCCGTCGTGCGGCAGGCCCTCGGCCTTCGCACGGGCGTCGACGCCCGCCTGGGCCAGCAGGTCCATCGTGACCTGCTCGAGGACGCCGGCGCGGATGCGTCCGAGCACGTAATCGCCGCTCTGGCGTTCGACGATGATGTTGTCGATCCCGGCGGCATGGAGCAGCTGGCCGAGCAGCAGGCCGGAGGGGCCGGCGCCGATGATCGCGACTTGGGTGCGCATCTGTTGTCTCCTGGATGGGGTGTGTGGAGCGTAGGGCGCCGAAGCCTGCGCTGCACACGGCGCCTCGGCCGAGTGTGCGATCATGGAACCGGCTGCGCGATGATCGCGCAGGCAGTGCCATCCACAGACTTTCCGATTGCTGCTTCCATGACCATCGCCAAGGCCGATTTCATCGAAGGCATTGCCAAGGGCATGGCCGTGCTGGAGAGCTTCGACACCGAGCGCCAGCGCCTCAACGCCACCCTGGCGGCCGAGCGTGCCGGCATCACCCGTGCCGCGGCCCGTCGGCACCTGCTCACACTCGCGCACCTGGGCTACCTGGAGACCGACGGCAGCTACTTCTGGATGGCGCCCAAGGTGCTGCGCTTCTCGGGCAGCTATCTCTCGTCGTCGCGCTTGCCGCGGGCCTTGCAGCCCACCTTGAACCGGCTCGCCGCGCAGACGGGCGAGTCCTTCTCGGCCGTCGTGCTCGACGGCGAGGAGGTGGTCATCGTGGCGCGCAGCGGGGCCTATGGCGCGCCCACCCGCGTGCTGGCCTACGGCCTGCACCTGGGCGCGCGGTTGCCGGCGCACGCCACCTCCACCGGCCAGGTGCTGCTGGCGGCACTGACGACGCCGCAGCTCGCGCACTGGCTCAAGGGCCGCACGTTCGCGCGCCTCACGCCGCACACCATCACCCAGGCGCGGCTGCTGCGCCAGACGCTGGCGCGCGTGCGGCGGCAGGACTACCGCTTCGCCAGCGAGGAGCACGAACTCGGCGTGCAGGCCCTGGCGGTGCCGCTGCGCGACATGCGCGGGCGCACGGTGGCGGCACTCAATGTGGTGCTGTCCGGTGTGCGCCATTCGGAGGAAGCGCTGCAGCGCGACATGCTGCCGCTGCTCTTCGAGGCGGCGCGCGAAGTGCGCGCCATACTTTGACCCGGGCCTGAACTTCGGCCGCTGCGACGCGCTCGAACCAGTCTTTCTACGAGGGAACCGCCATGCGCCTGCTGCTGCTCGAAGACGACGTGATGATCGGCGAGGCCGTGCTCGATCTGCTGCGGGCCGAGCAGTACGCCGTCGACTGGGTCAAGGACGGCGAGACCGCCGAATCGGCGCTGCGCACGCAGCAGTACGACCTGGTGCTGCTCGACCTCGGACTGCCGCGCAAGGACGGCCTGGAGGTCCTGCGCGGCCTGCGGGCGCGCAAGCAGCGCATGCCGGTGCTGATCGCCACGGCACGTGATTCGGTCCAGCAGCGCATCGAGGGGCTCGATGCCGGTGCCGACGACTACGTGCTCAAACCCTACGACCTCGACGAACTGCTGGCGCGCATCCGCGCACTCCTGCGCCGTGCCTCCGGCCGTGCCGAGCCGGTGTACGAGCACATGGGCGTGGCCATCAACCCCAGCACGCGCGAGGTGACGGTCGAGGGCCGGTCCGTCGTGCTCTCGGCACGCGAATGGGCCGTGCTGGAGCCGCTGATCGCCCGACCGGGCATGCTGCTGTCGCGCCAGCAGCTCGAGGAAAAGCTCTACAGCTGGAAGGACGAGATCAGCAGCAACGCGGTGGAGGTCTACATCCACGGCCTGCGCAAGAAGCTCGGTGCCGACCTGATCCGCAACGTGCGCGGCGTGGGCTACATGGTGCCCAAGGAATGAGCGGGCAGGCGTCCACCGGCGCGGCATCGGCACCGGCGCCGCGCCGCGCGGGCTCGCTGCGCGCCCGGCTGCTGTGGTTCCTGTTGGCGGCGATCGTGCTGGCGGGCGCCGTGCAGGCCCTGGTGACGTATCGGACGGTGCTGCGCGAGGCCGACGAGATCTTCGACTACCACATGCAGCAGATGGCGATGTCGCTGCGCTCCGGCCTGCCGCCCAGCGCAGCCGTGAGCGGCCTGCGCGGCGGCGAGCAGAACTTCGAGTTCGTCGTGCAGGTGTGGACTGTCGACGGGGAGCGCATCTTCGAATCGGCCGAGGAGGCGGCGCTGCCGCAGCGCGCGGTGCTGGGCTTCTCGGACGTCAACGCGCGTGGCACCACGTACCGCGTCTTCTCCCTGCAGGCGCGCGGCCTGGTGATCCAGGTCGCACAGGACATGGCCGCCCGCCGCCAGATGGCCGGTACCCTGGCCCTGCGCACCGTCGGGCCCGTGGTGCTGATGGCGCCTCTGCTGATGCTGGTGGTCTGGTGGGTGGTGAGCGGCTCGCTCGCGCCCGTGGCGCGCGTGCGCCGGCAGGTGGCCACGCGGCAGGCCGACGACCTGTCGCCCGTGAGCGAGGACGGCCTGCCCGAGGAGGTGCGGCCGCTGGTGCACGAGCTCAACCTGCTCTTCGACCGCGTGCGCCACGCCTTCGAGGCGCAGAAGCACTTCGTGGCCGACGCGGCGCACGAGCTTCGTTCGCCGCTGGCCGCGCTCAAGCTGCAGGTGCAGGGCCTGCAGCGGGCGCAGGACGACGGCGCGCGCGAGGTGGCGGTGCAGCGCCTGTCGGCCGGCATCGACCGCGCCACCCGACTCGTCGAGCAGCTGCTCGCGCTCGCACGGCAGGAGGCCAGCGCGGCCGCCGGCGCGCCGGGCGAGCCGGTCGATCTGGTGCAGGTCGCGCGGCTCGCGATCGGCGACGTGGTGCCCGCGGCGCAGGCGCGCCGCATCGACGTGGGCCTGGGCCGCGCCGATGCGGTGACGGTGCAGGGGCATCCCGAAGCGCTGCGCATGATGGTCCGCAACCTGGCCGACAACGCCGTCAAGTACACGCCCGAGGGCGGCCGGGTCGACGTGGAGATCGAGGCCACGCCGGCCGGCGTCGAAGTGCATGTGGAAGACAGCGGACCGGGCCTGCCGGAAGCCGAGCGCGAGCGGGTGCTCGATCGCTTCTACCGATCCGGCGAACCGCAGGCCCCGGGCAGCGGCCTGGGCCTGGCCATCGTGCGCTCGGTCGCGCAACTGCATGGTGCGACCGTGCGCCTCGAGGCGTCATCTCGTTTGGGCGGCCTGCGCGCGGTGGTGGTCTTTTCTGCGCCGGTCAGTCACGCGGCCTGAGGTCCACGCGTGATGCGCGGACCATCGTGATCGCGTGGAAGGGGCAGGTCACGGCGCAGTCGCTGCAGCCGGTGCATCGCGCCGCGTCCTGAAGCACCGAGCGCTTGCGCCAGTCGATGGCCTCGAGGGCCAGCACATGGTGCTCGCACGAGCCCACGCACCAGCCGCAGCCGGTGCATCGCCCGGGGTCGATTGCCGGTAGCCAGCCGGGGCGCGAGCGGCCCGTGGAGGAGGTCGGTGTTGCGAGTTGGGCTTCGCGCATGGACGCCATGCTGGCACAGCACGTGCCGCGCATGTCGTGCGGCCAAAGAAAAAGCCCACCATCGCGAGATGGTGGGCTTCAAGAAGCCCGAAGGCTTTTGTTTGGCTCCCCGACCTGGGCTCGAACCAGGGACCTACGGATTAACAGTCCGGCGCTCTACCGACTGAGCTATCGGGGAATGAGCCCGCTAGTATAGCGTCAAAAACGCCGGTTCCGAAAGCAGCCCATCAATTCGCAAAAAAAGATGGGCTCGGGTCGCTCGCTCGATGGCGAGGGCTCGGCTTCAGCCGATGCGCACCGGCACGAAGATGCGGTCGTCGCCACGCTGGATCAGCAGCGCGACCGACTTGTCGGCCTTGGCCACCGCCTGGCGCACCTGGTCGACGCTCCTGGCCGGCGTGCCGTTGATGGCCAGCAGCACGTCGCCGGCCTGGATGCCGGCCAGCGCCGAGGGGCCCTGCGCATCTTCGACGACCAGGCCGTTGTCCAGCGAGGACTCGCGCTTCTCCTGCGGCTGCAGCGGCCGCAGTGCGAGGCCCAGTTTGCCCTGGCCCGCGGCATCGTCGGCCTTCGCGGTCTGCACCTTGTCGCTCGCATCCGCGAGCTTCGCGCTCAGCTGCTCGGGCGCGCCCTTGCGCCACACCTCCAGCGCCACCTTCTGGCCCGGCGTCATCTGGCCGATGATGGCCGGCAGGTCGCCCGAGCTGACGATGGGCTGGCCGTCCACCTTCAGGATCACGTCGCCGCTCTGCAGGCCCGCCTTCTCGGCGGCGCTGCCCTTCTCGACGTTCGAGACCAGCGCGCCCTCGGGCTTGTCGAGCTTGAAGGAGTCGGCGAAGGTCTGGTTCACCTCCTGCACCGCGACCCCCAGCTTGGCGTGGCTGGCCTTGCCGGTCGCCACGATCTGGTCCTTCACCTTGGTCGCGATGTCGATCGGGATCGCGAAGGACACGCCCTGGTAGCCGCCGCTGCGGCTGTAGATCTGCGAGTTGATGCCGACCACCTCGCCACGCGCATTGAACAGCGGGCCGCCGGAGTTGCCGGGGTTGATCGGCACGTCGGTCTGGATGAAGGGCGTGTAGCTGTCGTCGGGCAGCGAGCGGCCCTTGGCGCTCACCACGCCGGCCGTCACGGTGTTCTCGAAGCCGAAGGGCGAGCCGATGGCCAGCACCCATTCGCCGACCTTCAGGTCCTTCACGTTGCCGATCGGCACCGTGGGCAGATTCCTGGCGTCGATCTTCAGCACGGCGATGTCGGTCTTCGGATCGGAGCCGAGCACCTTGGCGCGGAACTCGCGGCGGTCGGTCAGCTTGACGGTGACCTCCTTGGCGTCCTTCACGACGTGGGCGTTGGTGAGGATGGTGCCGTCGGGGCTGATGATGAAGCCCGAGCCCTGGCCGCGCGTCGGCACTTCGCGTTGCGGTGCCTTGGGCATGTTGGGGCCGCGGAACTGCTGGAAGAACTCGTAGAACGGGTCGTTCGGGTCCATCCCGGGGATGCCGGCGACACCGTCGGCCGACGCCGTCTTGGTGACGCCGGTGACGCTGATGTTCACCACCGCCGGGCCGTTGCGCGCGGTGATGGTCGAGAAGTCGGGCGCGGCGATGGGCGCGACCATCGGCGTGGTCACGGGCGCGGGCTGGCCGCTTGCGCGAGCGCTGGTGTAGGCCCCGGCGCCGGCGGCGCCGAGCACGCCCGCCGCCGCGAGCGCGAGGACGAGGCGCTGCGGGGTGTTGATCGTCTTCATGGGGTTTCCTTTCGCGGTGTGGGTGTGGAACACGATGCGAAGGAATGTCGGGCGCAGCGCTTAGGCATGCCTTAAGCCCGCGGCGCTGCGAGGCGCAGCGCTGGGCGCATGCGGCGGGCTGACGAACAAAAGCCGGCAGCGCGATCACTCGCGGCTGCCGGCCGTGCCGGGGAGCCGGGCTCAGGCGGCGCGCGGGAAGCGCTCGAGCATCTGGCGGCCCAGCGCGGTGATCGCCATGACCATGGCCGGCGGCTGGTGATGGCCGGCGAGGGTGCGGACGGGGCGCGGGATCTCGGCGCGTACATGGCCGGCCAGGATGAGCAGGCGGACCGAGTCGACGTCGTCGCCGTCGGTCACGGCGATGGGCAATCGTTCGCGCGCGAGGCGGTGCAGCAGTTCGATGGGCATGGGCCGAAGTATTGCGCGAGCCGCTGCCGACGGCCATCCGAAGTCGAACAAAGCGGTATTTTTTCCCGCTTGCGCAACGGCGCTGCGTCGCGTGCCTGCCGTCAGGCCGCGTTCAGCGCGAGGGGCAACGGCATCACGCCGCTGCGGGACCTCGGCCTCAGAGCGAGGCCGTGAGGCCGAGCCGCAGCGTCCGCGGCGCGCCGGGGAACAGGTAGACGTGGCCGTACTGGTTGGGGGATTCCTTCCAGTAGCGGCGGTCGAAGAGGTTCTCGACACCCAGCGTCCAGGTGGTGGCGGTGCGGCCGATCTTCGTGTCGTAGCGCAGGGCGGTGTCCACGCGGGTCCAGGCCGGCAGGCGCAGGCTGCCGTCGGCCAGCACGTTGCGCCGGCCCTCGCGCGAGAGCAGCGCCTGCAGCTCGAACCCAGGCACGGCGGCCACGCGGTAGGCGGTCCGCAGGCGCCAGACCTGGTCGGGCACGTTCACCGGTCGCTGGCCGTTGGCCTCGGGCGAGAAGCTGCTGCCGCGGCGCCTGGCGTCGATGAAGGTGGCGCCCCCGGCCAGCCGCCACGGGCCGCTGGCCCACTGCACGTTCGCCTCCAGGCCGCGGTGGCGCGCCGTGCCGTCGTAGCGGCCGGTGCACTCGGCGCCCGTGTTCTCGCAGGCGTCGATGTTGGTCATCGGCCGCACGATGTTGAAGTACGCCAGCTGCCAGTTCAGGCCCTGGGACGGGTTGCCGCTGCCGCCCTTGAGGCCCAGCTCCCATTGCCGCGACGCGAGCGGGGGCAGCGCCTCGCCGGCATTGGTGTACTGCTGCGGTTTGCCGGGCACGAGCTGCGACTCCACACCCTTGCCCCAGCTCGCGTAGGCCATGAGATCGGGCTGCAGCGCATAGCTGAGCGCGACCCACGGCGTGGTCACGCCATCCTTGTAGCCGGTCGGCCGTGTCGCGTCGGTGCGCACGCTGTCGCGCGCGAAGCGCGTGTGACGCACGCCCACCCAGGTGGTGAAACGGTCGGTCCAGCGGATCGCGTCCTGCACCGACACCTCGGTGGAGCGCTCGTCGCGGTTGGTGTTGGGCGAGGTCAGCGTCGGGTCGGCCGGGACGATGGCGGTGCCCCACACATTGCCGCTGCCCACGTAGTTGTAGGCCTGGTCCTGGAAGCGGTTGCGCACGCGGCTGGCCAGGAGGCCGACGCTCAGGTCGTGCTGCACGCCGCCGGTGGTGATGCGGCCCTTGAGCGCCAGGTTGCCTGCGGTCTGGCGCCGTCGCTCGTTCTCGCTGCGGAAGTCGTAGAAGTCGAAGCTGCCGTCCGAGCAGTAGCGGTCGTAGCGTTCTTCCATGCTGCAGCCGAAGGCGTAGGCCAGGCGATCGTCGCTCTTCAGGCGCTGCTGGCCGATCTGCGCGCTCCAGCGCCAGTCGGCATTGAGCGCCTGCGTGAAGCGCAGCGTGCCGGTGAAGGCATCGAAGACCGAGGGCTGCGACCAGGCCTGGTTGTTGAGGTTCAGCCGCGGATCGCCCGCGCGCGGCAGCAGATTGCCCAGCAGGCTGAAGCCGTTCTGGCTCGGCTGCGCCTTGTGGCTGGATTCGAACTCGGCCTCCAGCAGCGAATCGCGCGAGAGTCGCCAGTCGGCGGCGAGCGAGAGCAGATGCCGGTTGCCGTCCAGGTCGAAGGTGCGCGGCTTCAGCTGTTCGCTCACCACGTTGAGGCGGTAGCCGAACTGCCGCTCGCTGCCGAAGCGCCCGCCCAGGTCGACGGCCCCCAGCAGGCTGCCGCGGCCCGAGACCTCCGTGCGCACCTCGCGCAGGTCCTGCTCGGTGGGACGCTTCACGACGTAGTTCACCAGTCCGCCGGGTGCGCTGGTACCGGCCTGGATGCCGCTGGTGCCGCGCAGGATCTCGACGCGCTCCTTGTTGTCCAGCGGGATGGACGTCTCGGCGCTGATCGGCAGGGCCTCGCGCCGGTAGTTGAAGCGGTTGTCCAGCACGAAGCCGCGCACGCTCAGGAAGTCCCAGTAGCCGGCGGAGTTGTAGGCGTCGGTGACCGAGGCGTCGAATTGGGTGAGATCGGCCAGGCGGCGCGCCCCGCTGGACTGCAGCTCGGTGCTGTCGATCACCGTGGCCGAGATCGGCACGTCCTTGAGCGGCAGGTCGCCGAAGCCGCTCACGTCGGCCGACGGCGGCGTGCCGCGCTCGTCGATGGTGACGGCGGGCAGGGTGTCCGCCGCGGGCGCCTGCGCATGGGCGGCGTGTGCTATGAAAACCATAGCTGCCAGCGCAAGCGGGGCGGGCGCTGCAGGCCTTTTTGGTCTCAGTTTCGGGAGTGGACGGTGCGGAATCGCCATGACGTGTTCGAAGACGCGATGGCAGGTGGGCGGGATGCGTGGGCCCCGATGCACAGGCCCGAGAGATGCTGTGCGGCCGACGGATCTGCTTCCCTGCGCGAGGATTACCTCAATCAGGTTCAAAGGGACTCTCTCAGTCCACCTCGCGGTGAACACCCCTAGCGGCCCCGGCGCGGCGGCAGGCGCTGCGCCGGGGTGGGCGGAGTTTAGCGGCCCGCGGCCGGCGGGTGCTGGGCGATGGCGTCCATCAGCGCGCGCGCCGCGGCTTCAGGATCGTCCGCGCCGACGATGGCGCGCACCACCGCTACCGATCCCACGCCCGCGGCCATGGCGGCCGGCACACGCGACACGTCGAAGCCGCCGATCGCGACCAGCGGGTAGCCGCGCATCAGCTGCGCATAGCACTTCAGGCGAGTGAGTCCCTGTGGCGCGGTGGCCATCAGCTTGAGCGTGGTCGGGAACACGGCGCCCAGGGCCAGGTAGCTCGGGCTCACCGCATCGGCACGCTGCATCTCCGCATAGCCATGGGTGCTCACGCCCAGGCGCAGGCCGGCGCGGCGAATCGCGTCGACGTCGGACTCGGTGAGCGCGTCCAGGTCTTCCTGCCCCAGGTGCACGCCATAGGCACCGGCCTCGATGGCCGCCTGCCAGTGGTCGTTGATGAAGAGCAGGGCCGGTGTGCCCTGCACGGCGGCGACGGCGGCACGGACTTCGGCCTGCACGGCCCGCGCGTCGCCGGACTTGAAGCGCAGCTGCACCGTCGGCACGCCGGCGCGTGCCATGCGGCCGACCCAGGCCGCGTCCGGCAGCACGGCATACAGGCCGAGCTGCGCGGGGCAGGGCGCGAAGGCGTCGTCGCGCGCCTGCGGCGGAAACTCCCGCAGGTCGAAGTCCACCGGCGTGGCGGGCCAGCGCTGTGCCTCGAACAGGCCCAGTCGCCGGCTCTGCGCCTGCCACGCGCGGGCCAGGCACTCGGCATCGGCCTCGATGAAGCCCATCAGCGCGGCGGCCTGGCGCACGCCGCGGTAGACCGGATCGTCCGACGCGTAGTGCTGCGGCACCACCGGCGGATGCGCCCCGAAGCGCGGCAGGTGCGCCGTGAGGATGGCCATCGCAATGCTGTTGGCGTCGGGGGAGTTCATGCTGCGGGTCATCCGTGGTGGTGCCAGAAAGGGGTGCCCAGCACGGGCGTGCTGGGCTGGGCATTGTCGGCGGCGGCCATAGCCCCGGCCCGGCGCGCGCTGCGGCCGGCCTGCACTGCGTCGGCAAAGGCGCCGGCCATGGCGACCGGGTCCTGCGCGAGCGCGACCGCGGTGTTGAGCAGCACGCCGTCGTAGCCCCATTCCATCACCTGGCAGGCATGCGAGGGCAGACCGAGGCCGGCATCGACCAGCATCGGTACCTGGAGGCGCTCGCGCAGCATCTGCAATGCGTAGGGGTTGACCGGACCGCGGCCGGTGCCGATGGGCGCGGCCCAGGGCATCACGGCCTGGCAGCCGACATCCACCAGCCGCTGGCACAGCACCAGGTCCTCGGTGCAATAGGGCAGCACCTGGAAGCCGTCGGCGATGAGCAGCCGCGCTGCCTCGACCAGGTTCAGCGTGTCGGGCTGCAGGGTGTAGTCGTCGCCGATCAGCTCGAGCTTGAGCCAGGGCGTCTCGAAGACCTCGCGCGCCATCTGCGCGGTGGCGATCACTTCCTGGATGCTGTGGCAGCCCGCCGTGTTGGGCAGCACGGGCACGCCCAGGCGCCTGAGCAGGCTCCAGAAACCGCCACCGGCGGCAGCGCCGTCGGACGCCGCGCCCTGGCGCCGCAGCGAGGCCGTGAGCATGGCCGGCCGGGCGCGTTGCACGGCGGCTTCCAGCACGTCGGGAGAGGGGTAACGCGCCGTGCCCAGCAGCAGCCGGCTGTCGAAGCGCTGGCCGTACAGCACCAGCGCGTCGTCGTGGGTCGTGTCGTCGCTGCGCATCGCTCAGCCTCCGGTCACGGGCCGGATGACCTCGACGTCGTCGCCGTCGTGCAGCTCGCGCTGGGCATAGGCCGAGCGCGGCACGAACTCGCGATTGACCGCGGCCGCGAAGGGCGGCTGCGGCGCCAGCAGCGCGATGGCTTCGGCCAGGGTGGCGGGTGCGTCGAGCTCGCGCGGCTCGCCGTTGATCAGGATGTTCACGTCTCGGTCTCCTCGTCGCCGCAGCGAAGGTCGGTGTCGATGTCGATCTCGAAGTCGCGCGCCAGCGTCGGCGCGTCGTCGGCCAGGCACTGCCAGGCGGCATCGAGCAGGGCCGGCGCGATCATGAACCCGTGGCGGTACAGGCCGTTGATCTGCAGCACGCGCGGCCGGCGCCAGCGCAACGCGGGCCGGTTGTCGGGCAGGGTGGGGCGGCACTGCGTGGCGATCTCCACGATGCGCGCCTCGCCGAAGCCCGGGTGCACCGCGTAGGCGGCGCTCAGCAGTTCCATCGTCGAGCGCACGCTGGCGGGCGACAGGTCCTGCGATTCGATCTCGGTCGCGCCGATCACGAACAGGTGGTCCGGCTTGGGCGCGATGTAGAGCGGGTAGCGCGGATGCACCAGCCGCGTCGGGCGGTGCAGTTCGACGTCGGGCGCATGTACGCGGATCACCTCGCCGCGCACGCCGCGCAACTGCGGCCACTCGGTGCGGGCGCCCAGACCGCGGCAGTCGATCACGCGGGCGTCCGGTCCGGGTGCGAAGTCGTCGGGCGAGCGGGGGCTGTGCCAATGCAACGTCACCCGGGTGTCGGCTTCCAGCGCCGCGCGCAGCGCATCCAGCAGGCCGCGGTTGTCGAGCTGGCCTTCGCCAGGCAGCCACCAGCCGCGCATGAAGCGCCCGGTCAGCGCGGGCTCCAGGGCCGCGAGTGCCGGCGCATCGAGCGCCTGCATCGGCGGCAGGCCGTCCACGCTGGCCTGCGTGCGGCGCAGCGTGCCGGCCAGGCGCTCGGCCTCGGCCGCGTCCTGCCGGTGCCAGACGATGAGGGTGCCTGCCTGCTGGAAGAACACCGGCTGCGGCAGCACGGCCAGCAACTGCGGCCAGCGCGCCAGGCTGTGCAGGCCCATGCGCACCAGCGCCGGCGGCGCGACAGCGGATTCGGCCAGCGGCGCCAGCATGGCGGCCGCGACGCGTGCGGCGGCCTGGTCGGCCTCGGGCCCGCCCGCATCGTGCACCGACACTTCGCAGCCGGCCCGTGCGAGCGTCAGTGCGACGAGTCGGCCCATGAGGCCGGCGCCGAGCACGTGGGCCTGGCGAAAGGGCAACGGCGCGGCGTTCATGCGACTCCCTCGCGGCCGTGGCCGATAATTTTTCGGTGAGCACACCTTCCACGTTCCCCGCACCGGCGTCGCGCTACGTCCGCGTCCTGTCCATCGCCGGTTCCGACAGCGGCGGCGGCGCCGGCATCCAGGCCGACCTCAAGACCTTCGCTGCGCTGGGCTGCTACGGCATGACGGCGATCACCGCGCTCACGGCGCAGAACACGCGCGGCGTAGGCGGCATCCATGCCGTGCCGCCAGCCTTCCTCAAGGCGCAGCTGCAGGCGGTGATCGAGGACATCGGCGTCGACGCCGTCAAGCTCGGCATGCTGCACGCGCCCGAGGTGGTTGAGGTCGTGGCCTGGGCCATCGACCACTACGGGCTGCAGCGCGTGGTGCTCGACCCGGTGATGGTCGCCACCAGCGGCGACCGGCTGATCGCGCAGGAGACGGTGCAGGTCATGGTGCGCGAGCTGTTCCCGCGCGCGGCCGTCGTCACGCCCAACCTCGACGAGGCGGCGCTGCTGGTGGGCCATCGCATTGCGGGCGAGGGCGACATGCAGGCCGCCGCGGCCGAACTGCTCTCGCTGGGCGCGCGCGCCGTGCTGCTCAAGGGCGGCCACCTGCCGGGCGACGAGGTCGTGGACCTGCTGCTGCGCCACGACGCTGGCCCGGCACGCTGGACCGCCCGCCGCGTCGCCAGCCGCAACCTGCACGGCACGGGCTGCACGCTGTCCTCGGCCATCGCCTGCGGTCTGGCGCGCGGCGACGACCTGCCGCACGCCGTGGGCGCCGCGCACGCCTATGTGCAGGGCGCCATGCGCGCCGGTGCCGAGGTCGCCACAGGCCATGGACACGGGCCGCTCAACCATGGCTTCGCGCCGCGGCCAGCGCAGTTGGCGCCGCTGGACGCGCGCGCGTAAGGCGCGCCAGCACGAAGGTCACTGCCAGCGTCGGCAGTGCCGAGCCGGCCTGCGGGGCCCAGGCGGCCAGGCCGTGGTACAGCGCGATGCCGCCGATCCACAGCGCCGCCGCCACCGGCTCCACGCGCCGAGCGGTCGTGGAGGCATCGCCGCCGCCCAACCGCCCGAGGATCACGCCGTACAGCGGCACGAACACCGAACTCAGCATGAGCAAAAAGGGCTCCAGCGTGTGCATGGGCAGCACCAGCGCCAGCCCGGTGCACAGCAGCGCCAGGCCCAGGCCCCAGCGCCGCACGCTCCAGCGCGGGCGCAGGCTGTGGGCCGACACGGCGCCCGAATAGACGTCGCCGTACGCGTTGTCCAGCTCGTCGACGAGGATCAGGCCCAGCGCCACCAGGCCGCCCTGCGCCAGCAGCAGCGCGGTGACCAGGCCGGTGCCCGGGTCGGCCACGCTGACCACCATCACGCCCAGCGCGTAGCACCAGATGTTGGCCGCCGCATAGCCCAGCCAGGTGCCGCCGAAGGCACCGCCGAGGCCCCCGGCCGCGCGCCGGCCGTGGCGTGCATAGTCGGCCACCAGCGGCAGCCAGGACACGGGCATCGCGATCACCAGGTCCATGGCGCCGAACAGCCCCATGCTGCCGTCGCCCGGCCGCGCCCAGAACGCGGCCCAGCCCTGGGCATGCAGCCGGGTCGCGAACTGCCAGGTCAGCCACAGCAGCGACACGATCACCAGCGGCAGGCCGAATCGGCTCACGAAGCGGCGCACCAGCGTGACCATCGAGCCGCCCAGCAGCGCCAGCAGCACCGCGCCCCACAGCAGGGTCGGCAGCAGCGTGCCCAGCCAGCCCGTGGCGCTCCAGCCGGTCGCCTGTGCCGCGATGGCCTGCGTGCCTTCGCGCATCACCACCAGCTCGAAGGTGGTCCATCCGACGAGCTGCGCGATGTTGAGCAGCACCGGCAGGCGCGCGAAGGCGCTGCCATAGGTCGCATGCATCAGGCCGGCGCTGGCCAGCCCGCTCTGGCAGCCCAGGCGCGCCGTCCAGGCCAGCAGCCCGGCGCCGATCGCCGAGCCCAGCAAGATCGCGAGCGCTGCATCGCGCGTACCCACCGCGGGCACCAGGTAGGCGCCGATCTGCATGACCAGCAGGCCGACACCGAGGCTGAACCACAGCGAGGCGTGGTCGTGCCAGCCGAACACGCGCTGCGCATCGGGCAGCGGCGTCAGCGCTTCGTTGAGGGCCGGCGTGGCGGCGGGGTCGGTCGGGATTGCCATCGATTTGCTCCGTGCAAAGTCATGGCAGGTGGGCGGTTTCCGGAACGGACAGTCGATGGAGACGGGTCCCTGCCGGAGTTCGGCAGCCGGATCGGCTTCCCTGCGCGAGGATTACCTCAATCAGGTTCAAAGGGACTCTCTCAGTCGGCGCCTGCAGCGGCAGGGCCAACACCCCCAGCGAACGCCCCGCGACATGCGGGGCATTGGACATTCTAGGCCGGCATGGCGGCAGGCCAGGGCGTCGCGAACGGCGGCTTCAGCCGTGCGGCACGCCCAGCAGTTCGTGCAGCCGCGTGCTGGTCGTCGTGTACTGCAGCGGCGGCACCTTGCCGTCGAAGACGATCTCGGCGGCGGCCCAGGCGGCCAGCGTGGCCTCGTGGAAGCCGCAGACGATCAGCTTGCGCTTGCCCGCGTAGGTGTTGATGTCGCCCACGGCGAAGAGGCCGCGCTCGCGCGTCTCGTAGCGCGTGGTGTCGACCGGCACCTGCTTGCGCTCGAGTTCCAGGCCCCAGTCGGCGATCGGGCCCAGGCGTGGCGAGATGCCCTGGCAGACCACCAGCGCGTCGAGCCGCAGCACCACGGTCTGCCCGTCGGGCGTGGCGATGACGAGCTGTCGGCCGTCGAAGGCACCCGGCTGGCCGATCACGAGGTGGATGTCGCCGGCGTCGATGCGCGCGCGCAGCCGCGCCACCGCCGCCTCGTCGCCGCGGAAGGCGTCGCGACGGTGCAGCAGCATGACTTCGCGCGCCACGCCCACCAGCGCCAGCGCGGCCTCGACCGCGGCCTCCTCGCCGCCGTGCACGACCACCGACTGGCCGGCGAAGCGGCCGAAATCGGAGGGGTGGTAGAAGAGCTGACGGCCCTCGTAGGCCTCGGCGCCGTCGACGCCCAGCTTCTTGGGCACGAAGGCGCCCACGCCGGCCGCGAGGAAGACGGTCCTGGCCAAGAAGGTCTTGCCGCCGGTGGTGCCGGCGCGCCAGCGGCCATCGGGTTCGCGCACCAGGGTCGACACCTGCTCGCCCAGGTGCATCGGCACCTTGAAGGGCGCGAGTTGCGCGAGCAGCGCCTGCGCCAGCCCGCGGCCGGTGGTCGCGGGCGTGCCGGGAATGTCGTAGATGGGTTTGTCACCGTACAGCTCGACGCATTGGCCGCCCGCATGGGGCAGGGCGTCGACGATGTGGCAGGGGATTTCGAGCAGGCCCAGCTGGAAGGCCTGGAACAGCCCCACCGGACCGGCGCCGATGATCAGCGCGCTCGTCTCGATCGGGGCTGCGGTGTCACTCACCGGGCCGGCTTACTTGATGAGCTCGGCGATCTTGCCCGTCTTGTCCTTCCACTCCTCGGCGTCGGGCAGCGCGGGCTTGCGCTTGGTGATGCTCTTCCAGCCGTCGGCGACGGCCAGTTCGGCATTGAGCTTGATGAAGGCCAGCTGGTCGGCCGGCAGGTCTTCCTCGGCGTAGATCGCGTTGACCGGGCACTCGGGGATGCAGACGGCGCAGTCGATGCACTCGTCCGGATCGATCACCAGCATGTTCGGCCCCTCGCGGAAGCAATCCACCGGGCACACGTCGACGCAATCGGTGTATTTGCAGCGGATGCAGTTCTCGGAGACGACGTGGGTCATGGCGCTATGGCTGGTGAGGCGGGTCGGGGAAAACCCGGCATTTTAAGGGCTCGGCGCAGGCTGTGCCGGCGCGCGGACAAGCACCGCCGCCGAGGTGCGGTGCGAGGCCGTGTCGACCAGCACCATCGAGCCCAGCGCGCGCGACTGCGTGAAGGGCAGCACGGCCAGCGGCTGCTGCAGGGCGAGCACCACTTCGCCGATGGCGTTGGGCTCCAGCTGCGTGGCGTCCTCGGCCTCCAGCGTGTTGACGTTCAGCCGGTGCGCGATGCGCGCCACCTTGGCCTTGACCCAGCGGTGGCCCTGCAGCGCCCAGTACACGCGGCCCGGCACCAGCGGCTCATCGTCGAGCCAGGCCACGGTGGCCGTGATCTCGCGCACGGGCTGGAAGGCATCGGGCGCGAGCAGCCAGTCGCCGCGCGACACGTCGACCTCGCGGTCGAGCACGATGCCGGCGCTGTGGCCGGCGTGCACGCCGCGCTCCTGCCGCGTGTGCGTGAGCACGCGCGCCACCGTCGCATGCTGCCCGCTGGGCAGGATGGCGATGCGCTGGCCCGGCACGACCTGGCCGCTGGCGACCCGGCCCCAGAAGATGCGGCGGCCCTGGCTGGTGTCCGACGAACCCGAGAACTTCTCGACCCACTGCACCGGGAAGGCGAAAGGCACGGCCTCGTCCTGCGCGGTGACCGGCAGGCCCTCGAGCAGCTCGAGCAGGCTCGGGCCTTCGTAGCCGGCCCAGCCGGTGCTGCCTTCGCGGTGGCGCGAGGTCACGTTCCAGCCCTTGAGGGCCGACACGGGCACGATGGCCGTGAGCTCCACGCCCGCCTGCTCGGCGAAGGCGTTGAGTGCGCCGCTGATGCGTTCGAAAGCCAGCTCGGCATCGTCGATGGCATCGAGCTTGTTCACCGCCACCACGATCGATTGCACGCGCAGCAGGTGTGCCAGCAGCGTGTGGCGGCGCGTCTGCGGCAGCAGGTCGCGCACGACGACTTCACCGTCGCCCACCTCGGCCGCCCACTTGAGCTTGGTCGCGTCGACCAGCACCACGGCCGCATCGGCGCTCGAGGCGGCCGTGACCATGTTGCGCGTGTACTGCTCGTGGCCCGGCGCGTCGCCGATGATGAACTTGCGCTTGGCGGTCGAGAAGTAGCGATACGCGACATCGATCGTGATGCCCTGTTCGCGCTCGGCCGAGAGGCCGTCGGTCAGCAGGGCCAGGTCGGTTTCGCCGTTGCGCTGCACGCCCGCGAGCTGGTCCTGCAGCACCGTCTTGCTGTCGACCAGCAGCCGGCCGATGAGCGTGCTCTTGCCGTCGTCCACGCTGCCGCAGGTGATGAAGCGCAGCGCGGTGCCGGTGTCGCCCTGGGCGGTGGGTTCGGACCCAAAAGTGCCTGCAGCGCCCGCAGCGCCTGCGGGAGCAGCTATCGATTTCGTAGCAGTGGTCATCAGAAATACCCGTCCTTCTTGCGCTTTTCCATGGAAGCCTCGGATGTCTTGTCGTCCATGCGCGTCGCGCCGCGCTCGCTCACCTCGGCGGCCAGCGTCTCGATCACCACGTCGCCGGCATCGGCGGCCAGGCTCTCGACCGGCGCCGTGCAGGTGATGTCGCCCACCGTGCGGAAGCGCACGTTGCGCACCTCCACGGTTTCGCCGTCACGCGGCGGCGTGAGTTCGGTCACCGGCATCAGCAGGCCCTTGCGCTCCACCACCTCGCGCTGGTGGGTGTAGTAGATCGACGGCAGCTCGATGGCTTCGCGCTCGATGTACTGCCACACGTCCAGCTCGGTCCAGTTGCTGATCGGGAACACGCGGAAGTGCTCGCCCGGGGCGAGGCGGGTGTTGAACAGCGTCCACAGTTCGGGGCGCTGGTCCTTGGGCTGCCACTGGCCGAAGGCGTCGCGGTGCGAAAAGATGCGCTCCTTGGCGCGGGCCTTCTCCTCGTCGCGGCGCGCGCCGCCGATCAGCGCGTCGAAGCGGAACTCCTCGATGGCTTCGAGCAGCGTGACCGACTGGTGCACGTTGCGCGATTCGCCGGGATGCGCCAGGCGCACCGTGCCGCGCGCCATCGAGTCTTCCACGCTGCGCACGATCAGCTCGGCGCCCAGCTCCTTCGCGCGCTGGTCGCGAAAGGCCGTCACTTCGGGGAAGTTGTGGCCGGTGTCGATCATCAGCAGCGGATAGGGCAGGCGGCCGGCGCCGAATGCCTTCTCGGCGCACTTCAGCAGCACCAGCGAGTCCTTGCCGCCCGAGAAGAGCAGCGTCGGGCGCTCGAAAGCGGCGGCGACTTCGCGCAGGATGAAGATCGCTTCTTCCTCGAGCGCGTCGAGGTGCGTGTTGGACAGGCGGGCAGGCGAATGCATCGTCGTGGCGGCTTGCAGCAGGTCGGGTTCGGTGCGGGCGTTCATGGGGTCGAATTCGGGAGCGGACATCCGTACGCGAAGGGCGCGAAGGTTTCGCGAAGGACGCAAAAATTCTTGGATGTTCTTTCGCGTGTTTTGCGAAACCTTCGCGCCCTTCGCGTATGGAGGTCCGATTTCAGTGGCTCAGATGCAGACCGCACTCGCGGTTGTCTTCGCCCTTGGTCGGGTCCACGTAGTCGAAGTTGTTGGGCAGGCCGTGCTTCTCGCAGTATTCGTACAGGTCCTTGGAGGACCAGTGCAGCAGCGGCGCGACCTTGATCAGGCCGTCGGGGTTGAGGCTCACCGGGTCCATCTGGGCGCGCACGGCGGTGTCGGTGGCGCGCAGGGCGGTGAACCAGACCTTCGGCGCCGTCTCGCGCAGGGCGCGGGCGAAGGGCTCGAGCTTCACCTCTTCGGTGAAGGCCGCGTGGCGCGGGTCGTCCAGCGCGGGCGTCGGGCCGTCCACGGCCTCGCGGTGCGCGCGCGAGCGCCGCGGCAGGTAGATCTTCAGGTTGAGCTTCAGCTGCTTCGTCACCTCGTCCGCGAAGCGGTAGGTGGCCTCGGTGTTGTAGCCGTTGTCCATCCAGACCACCGGCACGTCGGGCTGCACGCGCGTGACGAGGTGCAGGATCACCGCCTCGAAGGGCCGGAAGTTGGTGGTGACGATGGCCGGCTGGCCCAGGCCGATGGCCCAGTCGACCAGGCCCTCGGCGTTGCGGCCGAGGCGGTCGTTGATGTCTGCGAGGTCGATGCTCATGGGGCGGGTGTTCCGTGGGAGCGGGTCGCCGTGCGCAAGGCGCCAGCACCCGAGGCCTGCACTTTAGGGAGCACCCTTATGAAAGCAAACGATCTTTTAGTTCACGCGTTATGCGGATAAGCAAATGCGCCAGTGTTCATGCGGGTTCCGGCGGGGTCGGGGCATGAATCCGGATAAAGCGGGGGAGGCAGGGAAGCGCGGATGGCGGATGACGCCCGAGAACACCAGTCCGAACGGCTGGTTGTCGATTCGCGACCTCGTGTCAGCCGCCGATCGTCATGCCCGTGACGAATTCGGCCGCCAGGCCCGACTGGCGGGCACTGGCGGCCGATGGCACTTTTCGCTTGTGTCGAGGCCGATCAGTCGCGTGCGAACAGCGGCTCGGGCTCCTGCGCATCGCCCTGGTAGAAGGCGGCGAAGCGGTCGAACTGGCGTTGCGCGGCCGAGGCGTCGACGCCTTCCTTGAGCACCGCGCTCGAAAAGCCGGTGCGCTGCATCTGCACCAGCTGGTCGATCAGCACGTCCCCCGTGGCGCGGATGTCGCCGGTGAAGCCCAGGCGCCGGCGCAGCAGGAAGGCCTGGCTGTAGGCGCGGCCGTCGGTGAACTTGGGGAACACGAGGTCGATGCGTTCGACGTCCTGCAGGCAGTTCTCGATGGCGAGCGGATCGGCGTCGTTGGCGAGTTGCAGCACCTTCGGGTCGCCATCGTCGACGTGCTCCTCGGCGGCCAGGATCTTCAATGTCCGGTTCATGCCGACACCTCCTCGGCCTTGAAGCGCGCACCGTTGGCGGCCGCCTTGAAGGGGTCGTGGCCGACGCGGCGCAGCGTGTCGATGAAGGTCTCGCCGGCGTTGCGGGTGTCGCGGTAGGTGTTGAGCACCGCCTCGATGACATCCGGCACCTCGGCCGCCGAGAAGGAGGGGCCGACCACCTTGCCGGCCTGCGCCGGGCCGCTGAGGTCCGAACCATCGGAGCCGGCCAGCGTGACCTGGTACCACTCCTTGCCGTCCTTGTCGACGCCGAGGATGCCGATGTGGCCGCTGTGGTGGTGGCCGCAGCTGTTGATGCAGCCGCTGATGTGCAGGTCGATCTCGCCCAGGTCGTCGAGTTCGTCCAGGTCCTGGTAGCGCTCGGTGATGGCTTCGGCCACGGGAATCGAGCGCGCATTGGCCAGCGCGCAGAAGTCGCCGCCGGGGCAGGCGATCATGTCGGTGAGCAGGTGCACGTTGGCGCTGGCGAATCCGGCGGCGCGGGCCGCGAGCCACAGCGCGTGCAGGTCCTCGGCATGCACCCAGGGCAGCAGCACGTTCTGGTCGTGCGTCACGCGCACCTCGCCGGCCGAGAAGCGGTCGGCCAGCGCGGCCACGGTGTCGAGCTGGTCGGCGTTCGCGTCGCCAGGCGCCTGGCCCAGGCGCTTGAAGGACAGCGTGACGGCGCGCAGCGCAGGGTTCTTGTGCGGCGCCACGTTGCGCTGCAGCCAGCGCGCGAACTGCACGTCGTCGGCTGCCTGTTCGCGCAGGGCGGCGTCGGTGACCTCGGCGCTTTGGTACACGCGCTGCGCCAGGGCGGGCGGCACGAAGGACGCGGCGACGCGGTCGAACTCGGCCTGCGTGATGGTGTGCGGCGCGCCGTCGTGCTCGAGGATCTGCCTGTACTCGGCCTCGACGTCGTCGATGTAGCGCTGGCCCTCGGCCTTCACCAGGATCTTGATGCGGGCCTTGTAGATGTTGTCGCGGCGGCCGTAGCGGTTGTAGACGCGGATCACGGCCTCGAGGTAGTTCATGATCTGCTGCCAGGGCAGGAACTCGCGCAGCACGGTGCCCACGATCGGCGTGCGGCCCATGCCGCCGCCGACCTGCACGCGGAAGCCGATCTCGCCCGCGTCGTTCTTGAGCAGCTTCAGGCCCACGTCGTGCCAGCCGGTGGCGGCGCGGTCTTCGGCGGCGCCGGTGATCGCGATCTTGAACTTGCGCGGCAGGAAGGCGAACTCGGGGTGCAGCGTGCTCCACTGCCGCATGATCTCGGCGTAGGGGCGGGGGTCGACCACCTCGTCGACCGCGACGCCGGCGCGCTCGTCGCTGGTGATGTTGCGGATGCAGTTGCCGCTGGTCTGGATGCCGTGCATGTCGACCGAGGCCAGCAGGTCCATCACGTCGGCCGATTTAGCCAACGGGATCCAGTTGTACTGCACGTTCTGCCGCGTGGTGAAGTGCGCGTAGTGGGTGGGCAGCTTGTGCGATCCCAGCTTGCCCTGCGTCTCGACCGCGCGCTTGTAGACCTCGGCCTCGGGCTCGTCGTACTCGCGCGCGATCTTCGCCAGCACGCGCAGCTGGCGGCTGCTCAGTTCGCCGTAGGGCACGGCCACGCGCAGCATCGGGGCGTAGCGCTGCACGTACCAGCCGTTCTGCAGGCGCAGCGGGCGGAACTCGTCTTCGGGCAGCTTGCCCGCTTGCCAGCGCTCGAGCTGGTCGCGGAATTGCGCGGCCCGCAGGCGCACGAACTGGCGGTCGAAATCTGTGTACTGGTACATCGTGTGGCGGTCGGAAGGCCCGTCGGGAGGTGGCGGCGCGGCCGCAGGCGCCAGCCTTCGGAGGAAGGCGGAACTCTAGGGGCAGCGCTTATGAAAGCAAACGATTTTCTGGTTCGCGCCTTATGCGGATAAGCATATGCACCAGCATCCATGCGGCCTGCAGGCCCTTGGACGCGGTTTGCCGGATAAGGGCGGCAGGGGCGCGGGACCTCGATTCTAGGAAGTGCCCGCCCCGCGTGCAGGCGTGCCCGCGCCCGCAGAGAGGTCGGCCTGGATCTCCTCCAGCCGGCGCCCCCGCGTCTCGACCCCGGCGAGGCCCAGCAGCAGCGCTGCCACGGCCATCGGTACGGCGATGAGCGTGGCCGACAGCGCCAGGTGGCCGAAGACGCCCAGCACCCCGAAGCCCGCGCCGAGGATGCCGCCGGCCTTGGAGCTCGCGGCGATCAGTCCCGAGCCCGAGCCGCGCAGGTGCACCGGGTAGATCTCGGCGGCGTAGGGGATCAGCATGGCGATCACGCCGCTGGCGCTGAGCAGCAGCAGCGCCGTGGCCGCCACCATCGCGACCGGCGACTGCACCCGCAGCACGGCCAGCACGCCGAAGACGGCCAGCGCGAAGGCGGTGAGGGCGATGAAGAGCACCAGCGCCTTCACGCTGCTCCAGCGGTGGTAGAGCCAGATCACGAGCGCCGTGCCGGGCAGCGCCAGCAGCGCCGAGCGCGCCAGCAGCGCGTTGGCTGCGCCCGGGTCCATGCCCATCGCGCCCAGGTTGGTCGGCAGCCACAGCAGGAAGCCGAAGTTCGCCAGGCCCCAGGCCAGCCCGCACACGATCAGGCCCCAGGTGATGCGCGCATGCGGCCCGCGCAGCAGCGCGCGCATGCCACCGGCCGGTGGCTCGGGCTCCACCACCACGGCGGCGTCGGTCGGGGAGGCGGCCGCCGCGGCGCCCGAGAAGCGCGCCAGCACGGCCCGCGCCGCGTCGGGCAGCCCGGCGTTGGCCAGGAAGCGCGGCGACTCCGGGATGTAGCGCCCCAGGAAGATGATCAGCAGCCCCGTGGGCAGGCCCAGCAGCCACAGCGCGCGCCAGCTGAAGAGGGGCACCAGCAGGTCGGCCGATCCCGCGGCGAGCAGGTAGCCGGCCGAGGTGCCGATGCCGCCCAGCGCCACCAGCAGCCAGCCGCGATGCGCGGCAGGCACCGTCTCGGCCATCAGCGTGAAGGCGATCGGCAGCAGCCCACCTGCCGAGGCGCCCATGAGAAAGCACATCACGAGGTTCCAGCCGAAGCTGGGCATCGCGCCGCAGATGGCGGTGCCGATGAACATCAGCGCCGACAGCAGGATCGCCGAGCGGCGCCCGAACATGTCGGCCAGCCGGCCCCACAGCACCGAACCGACGGTGGTGCCGGTGAGTGCGACGAGCGCGAGGATGCCCGCCGTCTCCTTGCTGATGGCGTACTCGCGCGTCATGCCCGGCATGACGAAGCCCAGCGTGGCGGGCTTGAGCACGTCCACGGCCAGCGCCACGACCAGCACCACGACGAGCTTCCAGTGCTCGGCATTGAGCGGCACGCCGTCGGCCAGGTGGAACTGCAGCGGCTGCGCAGGGTGGAGGGGCGCACGCAGCTGGGCGATGCGCGGCATCAGCCCGTAGGCCGCCAGCAGCACGCCCAGCGGGATCATCGCCATGCCCACGAGCATCGGCATGTCCATCTCCATGCCGACCATCTCGTAGCCGGTGTGGCGGCCCATGAGGAACATGGGCGCATGCGCCAGCACGCCGCCGATGATCGCGAGGCAGCCGGCCCAGAAGGCCAGCGGGTGGTGCAGGGAGAAGTCGTGCGGGGAGCGCAAGGTGGGCGGAAAGAGGATGAGGGAGGCCGGATGCTACGCCGGCTTCTCAACGGCACATGGGCCAGCCGCCGACCTCCAGGTGGAAGTGGTCGGCATGCACCGCGTTGTAGCCCGGCCCCAGCACGCCGTCGAAGCTGCGGCAGGCGCCGGCCTGCAGGTCGTACAGGAAGGCCTGCACCGGGTCGGTGGCGCCGCGCCCGTCTGACCAGGGCCGCGCGGCGTCGCGCCGCACGACGAGCGCGCGGCCGCCCTCGAGCGTGATGCCTGCGACGTCGAGCGCATCGGCGGTGGCATGGCGGCTGCGCTGCCCGGTCGCGCGCCCGTCGCCGCTGTTGATGTCGCGGCAGGCGTAGCTGCCCAGGTGCTGCACCGACGCAGCGGGCCGGCCGAAGTGCCGGCGCGCCAGCGGCTGCAGTTCGTGCCGCTCCCACATCGCAAATGACAGGGCGGCGCGGCAGCTCAGCAGGGTCGGTGTGCTCAGTGCCACCTCGCGGCCGGCGCGCAGGCGCACCGCGTTCTCGAGTCCGCAGCCGCGCTGCAGCGGGCGGTCGGGCACCGCGTCGAAGCGCAGGCCCGCGGCCTGCAGCGCCGCCGCGCAGGCGACCGGGTCGGCGCGGGTGCGCCGCAGCTTCAACGGCGTGAGCCAGTTGGGCGTCTGCGCCACATCGAGCGGCGCGAAGGGGTCGAAGCGCGGCGGCAGCGTGAGCCAGCCCGCTGCGCGCCAAGCCCAGGCCGCGACCGCCGCCAAGACCAGCATCGCCAGCAGCCACGGCCAGCGGCGGCGAGGACGTGGCGAGGCGGGATCGCTGGACATGGATTTGAAGAAAAAGTTGGCCGGAGAGCCCGTCGGGCGTGCGCAGCATGCTATCAAAAGAGAAGCATCCGTTTCGCTTTTCCGGGCCGGCCACAATGCCGCATGGACCTCGACCTGCGCACGCTGACCCGACGCTTCGCCCAGCCCGGCCGGCTGGAAGCGATCCACCTGCGTCCCGCGCGGCGCGCGCCGGTGCAGGCCGTGCACGAAGCCGTCGCCATCGCCGGCCGCGGCCTCGATGGCGACCGCAGCGCCCGGGCCGCCACGGTGGGCGGCAAGCGCCAGGTCACGCTGCTGCAGGCCGAACACCTGCCCGTGATCGCCGCGCTGGCCGCGCGCCCGCGCGTGGAGGCCGCGGACCTGCGTCGCAACCTCGTGGTGTCGGGCCTCAACCTCGTCGCCGCACGCGCGCTGTTTCGCGACCAGCCGATGGTGCTGCGCCTCGGCGATGCGGTGGTGCTGGAGCTCAGCGGCCCCTGCGAGCCGTGCTCGCGCATGGAGGAGCTGCTGGGCCCCGGCGGCTACAACGCGCTGCGCGGCCATGGCGGCATGACCGCGCGCGTGCTCGCCGGTGGTGTGCTGCGTGTGGGCGATGCGGTGCGCTGCGAGGCGCGGGACTAGCGGACGAAGCTCGGTCGAACGAACGCGCATTGCGACAGGGGCCGCAGATGCACCTGCACGTCGCCCGCGCTCACCACCGGCTTGAGCAGCGCGAGCGCCGACAGCTCCTCCACGCGGGCTTCGCCCACCGCATCGCCGTCGACGGCGCGCACCGAGGGGTGGCACATCAGCACGTCGCCCGCGCGCGCCTGCGCCAGCCAGGCCTGCATGCGGCGCAGGTAGGCGCTGCGGCCGCCGTCGAAACCGTACACGCCGAGCAAACGCCGGCTCATGGGCAGGCCGCGCTGGCGCGCCAGCGTCTCCAGCCCGGGCCCGCCCAGTGCGTGGATGAGGCGATGCTTGGCGGGCGCCGAGGCCGCTGGACCTGGGGGGCGCGTGCTGCGCAGCCACGGGGGGGCGCCGGGGTAGCGCGTCGCGAGCGCCTCGACGAGTTGCTCGCGCACGCCGGGCAACTGGTGCACGTGGCGGTGGCCGTCGACGTGCGCGGGCGCACGGCCCATGGCCTGCTCGAAGCGGTCGAGCTGCGCGTCGATGGCCGCGCGCACGGCCTTCCGGTCGAGCTGGCGTGTCAGGCTGCGCAGGACCAGGCCGGGCAGCGAGGCCTCCGCGGGTGAGGGGTCCACCGCCGTGAGGTCCAGGTGCAGGCCCACGTCGGCCTGCTCCGGCGGCAGCACGCGCAGGCGCCGGGCCCCGGGCAGCCAGGCCGAACGCAGCACCATGCAGCTGGTGGCCGTGACGGCGCCGCGCTCGATCAACGACAGCACGGCCTGGTTGATGCCCTCGGAGAGGCCGAAATCATCGGCGCAGATGCAGAGGGTGCGGGCGTCGCCGGCCCCGTGTTGGACGAGCGAGCTCACGCCGCTGCTCCCGCGCGAGGAACGGTGCCCCGCGGGCCGCTGTGCGACAGGCAGTCCGCGCCATCGCCGGCCCGGCCGTCGTGACGCCACACGGCGATGTGGGCGTTGGACGTGACCGGTGTCATGCCCAGCACCCACGGCGCGAAGACCGGGGCGTCCGGCGGCCCGATGACCCAGCTGCGCCCCGCAGCGCACACGGCCGCCGGCTGCACCTCGATCGGCTGCAGCAGCCGCGTCGCAGCGTCGGCGTCGAAGCGGGCGGCGTCGGCCAGCTCCTTGCGCCAGTTGTCGCTCGCCTGCGCCACCTCGGGCCGCCAGTCGGCCGCCACCACCGCCGGGGCCGGCAGCCGCCAATAGAAGGGCAGCTCGTAGAAGTACTGGCCCAGCATCACCACCCGGTCGCCCGGCGCCACCGCCTGGCCGGCGGGCAGGTGGAGGGTGGCGTCGGGCGGCGTGCCCAGGCGAGCGGCCAGCACCACGCTGCCCAGGCAGGCCAGCGCGGCGGCACCGGCCGTCGCACCCAGCAGCCGGCGGCCGGCCCCTGCGGTGGCGGCGCGCCCGGCGAAACGCGCGATGCCGGTGGCCAGCGGTGGCAGGGCCGGCAGCACGTAGCCGATGAGCTTGGAGCGCGGCAGCGAGAAGAAGAGCACGACCACCACGGCCCAGGCCAGCATGAGCAGGTCCACGTCGTCGAGCCGGCGTCGCGCCCGGCCCGGCCCATCCTCCGGCCGACGCCAGGCGGCCAGCAGCCACGCCGACCACGGCAGGCACAGGCCCAGCATCACCGGCAGGTAGAACCAGAAGGGGTGCTCGTTGTTGAAGCCGCCCGCGGCGAAGCGCCGGAAGTGCTGGGTGATGACGAAATAGTCGAAGAAGGCCGGGAAGGTCCGCTGCATGGCGACGAACCATGGCCCCGCGATCGCCAGCAGCAGCAGCCAGCCCGGCCACCACGCGGCCAGCCGCAGCACGCGCGGCCGCCGGCTGGCGAGGGCCCACAGCAGCACCACGCCCGCCGGCAGCACGACGCCGATCAGGCCCTTGGACAGCAGGCCCAGCGCGGCAGCCGCGAAGGCCAGGGCCAGTGCGCCGCGCCAGGGTCGGCCGCATTCCCGGGCCAGGGCGGCGTCCACGGCCGCCAGCACGCAGGCCGAGATGCAGCCGGCCACCAGCATGTCGAGGTTGGCGAACTGTGCCCCCACGTAGAAGAAGGGCGCGCTGCACAGCACCGCGGTCGCCAGGCGCGCCTGCGCGTGCGAGGCGTGGCGCCGCAGGAACCAGAAGAGCGCGCCCGCCGCCAGCCAGGCACCCACCAGCGAAGGCAGGCGCGCGGCCCACGGATGAGGACCGGCGACGGCCATGGCGGCGGCACCGATCCAGTAGAAAAGCGGCGGCTTGTGGAAGAAGGGCAGTCCGTTCAGGCGCGGCACCAGCCAGTCGCCCGACTGCAGCATGGCGTAGGCCACGCTGGCGTAGCGCCCTTCGTCCGGCGACGTCAGCGGCCGCCAGCCGATGCTCAGCGCCAGCCACAGCGCCGCGACGAGGAGGAAGGCCGCATCGCCGCGCGCGCCATCGGGGCGCGCCGGCGCGCGGTTCATGGCACCGTCTCCTCGAGGCCCTGGCCGCTGTGCTCGCGCACCACGAAGAGCGGGCGGCCCTTGACCTCCTCGAAGATGCGGCCGACGTACTCGCCCACCACGCCCAGCGACAGCATCTGGATGCCGATGAAGAACATGAGGCTGACGACGATGGTGGTCCAGCCCGGCACGGGATTGCCGGACACGAGATGATCCAGCACCAGGTAAGTGCCGTAGCCCAGCGCCGGCAGCGCCATCACCAGGCCCAGGATGCTGATCAGCCGCAACGGCCAGGTGGTGAAGGAGGTCAGGCCGTCCAGCGCCAGGTGCAGCAGGCGCAGCGCGCCGAAGCGGCTGCGGCCCTGCGCGCGCGGTGCAGGCGTGTAGGGCAGGGCGACGGCGCGAAAGCCCACCCAGGCATACAAGCCCTTCATGAAACGGCTGCGCTCGGGCAGGGACAGCAGGGCGGCGACCACCTTGCGGTCCATGAGCCGGAAGTCGCCTGCGTCCTCGGGCAGGGGCACGCGGCTCCCGGCGTTCACGAGCCGGTAGAAGAGCTGGCTGCCCCAGCGCTTGAACGCGGCTTCGTCGGTACGGTTCTCGCGCACGGCATACACCACCTCGGCCCCCGCGCGCCAGTGGGCCACCATCGACAGGATCAGCTGCGGCGCGTGCTGCAGGTCGCCGTCGAGCAGCACCACCGCGTCGCCGCGCGCCGCGGCCAGGCCGGCGCTCAGTGCCGCCTCCTTGCCGAAGTTGCGCGACAGGCTTAGGCAGCGGAAGCCTGCGAGCTGGCACCACTCGCGCGCCACCTGCGCGGTGGCGTCGGTGCTGCCGTCGTCGACCACGATCACCTCCCAGCGCAGGCCGCTCTGTTCGAGCGTGCTCTCGAGCAGCGGCAGCAAGTGGCGCAGGTTGGCCGCTTCGTTGAAGCAGGGCACCACGCAGGACAGGCTCGGCGTGTCGGGAGCGCGCACGGCCTGCGGCACGGGGTCGGTCGCCACCGCGGCGAGACGCGGCCCGCCCACGGGCGGCGCCTGCGGCGGCGAGGGCATGTGGCGCAGCACGGCGCCTTGCGCGGGGCTCATGGCACCCGCCCCTGCGTCGGCCGGGCACCTTGCTGGATGCGTGCGAAGGCCGGCGCGACACGCTGCGTCGCCAGGCACTGCAGCGCCATGAACAGGCCCTGCATCGCCAGCGCAAGCACCAGGCCCGCGGCGATGTCCGACGGGAAATGCACGCCCGCATAGATCCGTGCCCAGCCGGTGGCGAGCGCGAGCAGCGCTGCTGCCGGCGCCCAGCGTCGCAGGCTCGGGCGCGCCGCGAGGGCCAGCGCGATGAAGAACATCACCGTGGCATGGGTGCTGGGCATGGCGGGGCTGGGGCCATGGGCGATATGCGCGGGGGCCAGGCCCAGCATGAAAGGCCGCGGCAGCCCGATCCGGTCCGCGAGGGCATGCGCCAGGAAGGACGCGACGCCGGCCATCGCCAGCGCCGCCAGCAGGTAGCCGCGATCGTGCGGCTGGCGCCATGCGGCCCAGCCCATCAGGGCGGCGCACAGCCAGGCGCCGCCGTCGGCGATGGCGGAGGCGATGGGCAGCAGCCAGGGGGCGGGTGAGGGGCCAGCGGTCATCAGCAGAAACAGGGCGGTGTCGGGATGCGTCATGCGCGGCCTCGCGCAAGGCATTCGAACGGCACCCCAGGGAGTGAAGGAGACAAGGAGTTCATGGTCGGCTCCGGCGGAAACGATCGTCCATCGCGGCAGGGCCGCGACGGGGCCGGCGGCGCAGCGCGCCGCGTTCAGCAGGAGACCGGTGGAGGTGCGAGCGCGGGTGGGCGCGCCCGCCGGGGCGCCGAAGGTGGGGGCGGGCCGCCGCGGGGGCAGGGCCGGTGGCGCGGCGGCATGGCGAGGCGCAGGGCGGGCGCGATGCGCGGCACGGCGAGCGCCAGCACGAGCGCGAGCAGCCCGGTGAAGGCGCCGAGGACATCGGCAAAGGCGTGGGACGACTGCGCGCCGGCGCCCAGCGGCACGAACAGCGTGGTCTCGTGCTCGCGCGCATGCTCCAGCCGGCCGTCCTGCTCGAACTGGGTCGTCTGGCTCATGGGCCGGATGCGGAAGCCCGGCTCGTCCTCCCAGCCGTCGCTGCGGAAATGCACCGCGATGAAAGGCTGCAGCGCCGACAGCAGCAACGCGCCGATCCACCACGCCAGGCATTGGGTGGACAGCAGGCGACGCAGGCGCGCGGTGGACATGGCGCAATGCTAGGTTCGACGCGTGAACATCGACTGACTGTGGCGTTCAGGGTCGTGCAAGGTCTTGCGACGGATCAAGCGGGCCGGCTCGCGATCAGCACGGCGTTGGTGCCGCCGAAGGCGAAGGAGTTCGACATGACGTGACGCGGCGGCGCCACCGCGCGCGGTGATGGCCCATGGACGAGGTCGATGACCAGCGCATCGTCCGGAACGCCCGCGCAGGCCGGCAGCCGTGCCGTCTGCATCGCATGCAGGGCGCAGATCAGCTCCACCGCGCCGCCCGCGCCCATCAGGTGGCCGTGCAGCGACTTGGTCGCGCTGACGGGCACGCCGCGCGCACCGAAGACCTCGGCCAGGGAAGCCGCTTCGGCCACGTCGCCCGCGAGCGTGCCGGTGCCGTGCGCATTGACGTGCCCGACCTCGCCCGGCGCCAGTCCCGCGTCGGCCAGCGCGGCCTTCATGGCGCGCACCTGGCCGGCGCTGTCCGGCGTGCTGATGTGGGCGGCGTCGCAACTCGTGCCGTAGCCCGAGAGCAGCGCGAGGAACGGCGCGCCGCGGCGGCGCGCCGAGTCGACCGACTCGATGACCAGGGCCGCCGCGCCCTCGCCGAGCGCGAAGCCGGCGCGGTCATCCGCGAAGGGGCGGCACACCGTGCGCGGGTCACCGTTCACCGGCGCCAGCACCTTCATCGCCTGCCAGCTCGCGATCACGCCCGGGGACAGCAGCGCCTCGTGGCCGCCGACGACGGCCATGTCGACCCAGCCCGCGCGGATCGCACGCATCGCCTCGCCGATCGCCACGGCCGACGACGCACAGGCGCAGGCATAGCCCATCGATGCGGCACGTGCCCCGAAGGCCATCGACAGCTCGGCCACCGCCGCGTTGGGCATCGTGGTCAGCACGGTGGTGGGCCGCAGGCGCCGGCGGCGCGCGTAGAGCTGCTCGGTGCTCTGGTCGAAGCTGGACGCGCCGCCCATGCCGGCACCCCAGTACACGCCCAGGCGCTCGGGCGCCACCGCGCGTGCGTCGCCGGTGAGGCCGGCCTGCGCGGCCGCTTCGCGCGCGGCCGTCAGCGCCAGGGCGGTGCCGCGGTCGAGGGCCACGCCCGAGGGGCCGCGCACCTGCCGCTCCTCGAAGCCGGCGCAGGCCGCGGCGCCGAAGCTGAAGCGCTCCACGCCCTCGATCACCACCTCGCGCGCGGCGACGGCGCACAGGTTGTCGGACAGCGCGTCGTGCACCGCACGGACGTCGGCCCCCAGCGGCGTCACGGCGCCGAGGCCGGTGATGGCCAGCGGCACGGGGTTCATCGCGCGACGCTCAGGCATGCGCAGGCGCCGCGCTCGCGGCGCCTTCGGCCTGCTCCTCGGCCAGGCGCGCGTCGATCGCATCGCACAGGTCGCCCAGCGTGATGCCGGCCTCGCGCGGGTCCAGCCGGTCCTCGGGCAGGCGCAGGTGGAAGGCGTCCTCGACCGAGAAGATGAATTCCATGAGCGCCAGCGAGTCCAGGCCCAGGTCGGCCAGGGGCACGTCGCGGCGGATCAGGGCGGGGTCGCAGGCGTGCTCTTCCTGCACGATGCGGGAGATGGTGGCGAAGGTGGGTGTGGACATGGCTTCAGCGCTCGACAGGGGACGGGGGACGGTGGCCTTCGGCCACCGCGCGGGCGAAGTCGATCGTTTCCTGCGCCACCTGGCGGCGGTCGTTGTCGATCGAGATCATGTGGTAGCTGTTCTCCAGCACCACGGTGTGCAGCGGCGCCTGCGTGAGGCCGCGGGCCAGCAGGTCGACGTTCGACAGGCTGGCCACCTCGTCGTGGCGTGCATGCAGGGCCAGCACCGGGCAGCGGATCTGCGAAAGGCTGCGGCGCACGGCGTGGCGCAGGCGGTCGTACTCGCGCAGGTGGCCCACGCCGATGGCGGCGCAGCCGGCGCGCGAGATGCGGCGCTGTTTCAGTTCCTGCTCGATCCAGGCGCGCACGCGCTCGTTCTTCACGCCGTAGGGCGTGCGCTCGCGGTAGCGCCACAGGCGGCCCAGCGGGGTGTAGAGCGCCAGCGGCAGCAGCCAGCCGCCGCGCCGGGCCGACCAGCCGTCCATGCGCAGCGTGGTCGACATCAGCACCAGGCCGTCGGCGCTCAGTCCGAGCCGGGCCACGGCGGCCAGCGCCAGCGAGGCGCCGGCCGAGATGCCCGCCAGCAGCACCGTGCCGTACTGCCGGCGCAGCGCCAGGAACTCGTCGCAGACGCGCTCGACCCAGTCGGAGAAGCGGCCCGCGACCTGGCGCTGGCGCGAGGCATCGAAGGAGTAGCCCTCGATGTGCGGCGTGCTGAAGGCCCAGCCCGCACGGCGCAGGGCCGATTGCAGGTGCAGCAGCTCGTCGGCGGTGCTGCACAGGCCCGGCAGGAGCAGGACCGCGCCCGAGAGGCCAGGATGGGGGGCGGAGAGGGACGAGTCGATCATGGAAGCGAGGAATGCCGCGCCGTCGGAATGAGCTGTTGGAACCCGCACCTTAGCCAGCCGTACCTGAAGAAAGTCCCAAGAAATCCTGAAGAGTTCTTCAGGCCTGCACAGCGGTCGAAGGGGCATACTTTCCGCCCCGTCCTCCTGCTTCGTGGCCTCTTTCCATGCGCATCCTTCTCATCGACGACGACCGCAAGGCAGCGCGCGTGCTGGCACGCGGGCTGCAGGAAGAGGGCTTCGTGGTCGACGTGGCGCACTCGGCGGAAGAGGGCGACGAGGAGGCCTTCGTCAACGACTACGGCGTGATCCTGCTCGACCGCATGCTGCCGGGCATGGACGGCCTGAGCTGGTGCAAGGCGCTGCGTGCGCGCGGCTGCGCCACGCCGGTGCTGATGCTCACCGCCCGCGACGCCCTCAGCGACCGCGTCGAGGGCCTGAACACCGGTGCCGACGACTACCTCACCAAGCCCTTCGCCTTCGACGAGCTGATTGCCCGCGTGCGGGCGCTGCTGCGACGTTCCGACCTGTCGCGTCCCACCGTGATGGCCGTCGGTACGCTGGCGCTCGACCCGGTGAGCCACGTGGTGACGCAGGACGGCATGAAGATCGACCTGACGCAGAAGGAGTTCGCGCTGCTGCACATCCTCATGCGCCACGCGGGCGAGGTGGTGAGCCGCGCACGCATCGCCGAGCAGATCTGGAAGGACGACCTGCTGGCCATCGACAACCTGATCGACGTGCACATGGGCAACCTGCGGCGCAAGATCGACCCCGCGTCGCCGCCCTGGATCCAGACCGTGCGCGGCCGGGGCTTTCGGCTGTCGGCGGACGCCGCCGAATGAAGGTGCTCAGCTTCCGGCGCCGGCTGGCGCTGGTGCACTTCCTGGTCGTCGCGCTGGTGATGGCCGTGGCCGTGGCGGTGGGCACCTGGGCCTTCTCGAAGAACCTGCGCGGCGAACTCGACGACGCGCTGCTGGCGCTGGCCGAGGTCGAGGCCGGCCTTCTCGCCATGTCCGAACCCGGCTCGGGCCTCGTGGTCCACGAGACGCCGCGTGCCCGCACCCCGACCTACGCGCGCGTCGACCGCCTGGTGCAGATCGTCGACAGCGACGGCGCCGTGGCCGCCCGCAGCGCCAACCTGGGCACCGGCTCGCTGCCGGTGGCGCCCGACCTGCGCGAGCGCCTGGCGTCGGGCGGCCCGGTGTTCACGCAGCTGCAGCGCTATGCGGGCGAGCCCACCCGCATGGTCTCGGTGTCGGTGCCCAACCGGCCCGACGTGCTGGCCGTGCAGGTCGCCGCGTCGCTGGACGACGTGAACCATGCAGTGACCAGCGCGGGCGTCATGCTGGTGCTGCTCGCGCTGGTGCTGATGCTGGCGCTGGGCATCGCGGGCGAGCTGCTGACGCGGCGCGTGTTCGGCGCCATCGACGACATCGTCGACGAAGCCCGGCGCATCGGCCAGCGCAACCTGGCCGGGCGGCTGCCGCACCCCGGCACGCCGGACGAGATCGGGCGCCTGGTCGACACGCTCAACGACATGCTCGACCGCCTGGAGCACGGCATCGAGGCGCAGCGGAATTTCACGGCCGATGCCTCGCACGAGCTGCGGTCGCCCCTGTCCCGCCTGCGGGCCGAACTGGAGATCGCCCTGCGCCGCCCGCGCGACACGGCGGCCTACGTCGACACCCTGCGCTCGGCGCTCGACGAGGTGGAGTCGCTCACCCTGCTGGTGGAGGAACTGCTGGTGCTGGCGCGCCTGGATGCCGGGCAGGAGCGCGGCGAGCTCGAGCGCCTGCCGCTTCGCCAGCTGGTGGAGGAAACGCTGCGCCGGATGGAGCCGGTGGCACTGCAGCGCGGCGTGCGCCTGTCGCTCGCCGGCGAGCGCGGCGTGGTCGCGGTGTCGGCGCGCGTCGCGGTGCAACTGGCGCTGACCAACCTGCTGGACAACGCCATCAAGTACTCGCCGGCCGGCGGCGCCGTGTCGGTCAACCTGCTGGCCGACCTGCCGGCCCAACAGGCCATCGTGCGGGTCGCCGACGCGGGCCCCGGCATCGATTCGGCCGAGCTGCCGCACCTGTTCGAACGCTTCTACCGAGGTGCGCGTGCGCGCGAGGCGGCGTCGGGCCTGGGGCTGGGCCTGTCGCTGGCCCAGGCCGTGATGCAGGCGCACGGTGCCAGCCTCACGGCCGGCAACGAGCCCGGCGGCGGCGCGCGCTTCGACCTGCACCTGCCGCTGGCGCCCGCCTGAGCAAGTCGTTCAGCGGTCCAGCGGCAGCGCCAGCGTCTCCTTGATCTCCTCCATCACCACGTAGCTGCGCGAGTCGGCCGCGGCCGATGCGGGCATCTTCTGCAGGATGTTGCCCAGCAGGTGGCGGTATTCGCCCATGCCGCGCAGGCGGGCTTTCACGAGGTAGTCGAAGTCGCCCGAGACCAGGTGGCAGTCGAGCACCTCGGGCATGTGCAGCAGCTCGTTGCGCACCTTGTCGAAGACCTCGCCCGACTTGGCCGACAGCTTGATCTCCACGAACACCAGCAGCGTCTTGCCCACCGCCTCGGGCGACACGCGGGCGTGGTAGCCGGTGATGACGCCGCTCTTCTCCAGCCGCTTCACGCGCTCGGAGCAGGGCGAGGTCGACAGGCCCACCCGCTGCGCAAGCTCGGTGATGGCGATGCGGCCTTCGCGCTGAAGGATGTCGAGGATGCGGCGGTCGGTGCGGTCGAGGCTGGCAGCGGTCATGGCATGGCCTGGAAAGCGGTGCTTTTCCGGGCGGGATGCCCGGTTGCACCGAGTTGGGCAGTGGATTTTGCTGCAATTCACCAAAAGAACCAGCAAATCTACCGAGCCACTCTTCTTACAGTCCGCACATTCCTTCCTTGCAGCGGATTTGCCATGAAAGTGATCGTTCTCGGCGGCGGCGTCATCGGTGTCACCACGGCCTGGTACCTGGCCAAGTCCGGTGCGAGCGTCACGGTGCTCGACCGCCAGGACGGCGCCGCCCAGGAAACCAGCTTCGGCAATGCCGGGCAAGTGTCGCCCGGCTACTCCACGCCCTGGGCCGCGCCCGGCATCCCGCTCAAGGCCCTGAAGTGGATGTTCCAGAAGCATGCGCCGCTGGCCATCCGCGCCGACGGCTCGCTGTTCCAGCTGCGCTGGATGGCGCAGATGCTGCGCAACTGCTCGCCCGAGCGCTATGCGGTCAACAAGGAGCGCATGATGCGCGTGGCCGAATACAGCCGCGACTGCCTGCGCGCCCTGCGCGCCGAGACCGGCCTGGACTACGAGCAGCGCACCGGCGGCACGCTGCAGGTCTTCCGCACGCAGCAGCAGATGGAGGGCGTGCAGCGCGACATCGCGGTGCTGCAGGAATGCGGCGTGCCCTTCGAACTGCTCGACCGCGAGGGCCTGGCCCGTGCCGAGCCCGCGCTGGCCCGCACCGGCGGCGCGCTCGTCGGCGGCCTGCGCCTGCCCAATGACGAGACCGGCGACTGCCACCTGTTCACCCGCCGCCTGGCCGAGATGGCCAAGGGCCTGGGCGTGCAGTTCCGCTTCGGCGTGCGTGTCGACGAACTGCTCACCGAAGGCGGCGCCGTGCGCGGCGTGCGCGTCAGCCAGGACGGCGTGGGCGAAGTGCTCACGGCCGACCGCTACGTGATGGCCTTCGGCAGTTATTCGCGCGCCGCGCTGGCCGCCATCGGCCTGGACATCCCGGTGTACCCCGTCAAGGGCTACTCGCTCACCGTGCCGCTGGTGGACGCCTCGCTGGCGCCGCAGTCCACCGTGCTGGACGAGACCTACAAGATCGCTGTCACACGATTCGACGACCGCATCCGCGTCGGCGGCATGGCCGAGCTGGGCGGCTTCGACCTGCGCCTGAACCCGGCCCGCCGCGCCACCCTGGAGAAGGTGGTCGGCGAGCTGTTCCCGGGCGGCGACCTGCCGGCCGCCAGCTTCTGGACCGGCCTGCGCCCCATGACGCCGGACAGCACGCCCATCGTCGGCGCCACGCCGCTGGCCAACCTGTTCCTCAACACCGGCCACGGCACGCTGGGCTGGACCATGGCCTGCGGCAGCGGCAAGCTGGTGTCGGACCTGGTGACCGGCCAACGCCCGGAGATCCGCACCGACGGCCTGGCCATGGACCGGTACGCCCGCCGGCCCGCGGCGTCCACCGGCGGCCTGCGCCCCGCGCACGCGGCCTGAGCGGCCAGCCCGCCGGCGGTCCTATCGGCCGCGTTGCATAGGCCGTGAGGCCGATGCCCTCACACTTGGTTACGGCGCACGATCCGGGTCTTGCGATCTGGAGTGTTTCCGGCGGTGAAGTGCATCCCTCAGTTCCTGGCCGCCCTGTGCGGGCTCGCCGGGGCCCTGGCCGTCCATGCGGCGCAGGTGCCCGTGCTCGCGTCCATCCTGGACGGCGAGGCCACGCTGTTGCGCGAAAGCGGCCGCTTCGCCGTCGCCGAGGGCATGCGCCTGGACAGCGGTGACATCGTGGAGACCGGCGCCCAGGCGCGGCTGCTGCGCCTGGAGTTCGCCGACGGCACCATCGTCGACCTCGGCCCTGCCACGCGCGCGCTGGTGGCGCCGCGGCTGGCGGGCAAGGGCGCTGCGGCCCAGTCGCCGCAGCTCTACCTCCTGCAGGGCTGGCTCAAGCTGATCACGCCGGCGGGCGGGAAGGGCGCGTCGGCGGCGACCGTTCTCACGCCCGCCCATGCCTTGTCGGATGCCGCGGGCCAGCAGGTGGTGTCGAGCGAGCCGGCCGGGCTGCAGGTCTTCTGCGAGGCGGGCACGGTCACGCTGCAGGAGCGTGCCACCCAGGCGCCGGCACCGGTGCGGCTCAAGGCCGGCGACTACTTCTCGCGGCTGGGCAGCGACAAGGCGGCCGTGAAGCCGAGGCCCGTGCCGGCCTTCATCCAGGCCGTGCCGCGCAGCTTCCTCGACCCGCTGCCCTCGCGCGCGGCGCTGTTCAAGGACCGCGAGGTGGTGCCCAAGCGCACGGCCGACCTGGCGTACGGGGACGTGGCGGCCTGGCTTTCGGCCGAACCCGCATTGCGCAGCCATTTCGCCGCAAGGTGGCGGGCGCTGGCCCGCCGGCCGGACTTCCGTGCCGCTCTGGCCGCGCACATGCGCAGCCATCCGGAGTGGGACCGCATCGTCTTTCCCGAGAAGTACCTGCCCAAGCGGCCGCCAACGGGCGCGCCCGCGCCCCGGCCGGCCACACCCACCTACTGACATCGAGCCCTCCGATGAAGCTGCTGCTCAAGTTCAACCTGGTCTTCCTGCTGGTCTTCGCGCTCGGGCTGGCGGGCGCGGGCTACCTCGCCCGCAACGTGCTGCAGCAGGGGGCGCACGACGAGGTGCTGGACCGCGCCCGCCTGATCATGGAAAGCGCGGCCGCCGTCAGCACCTACACGGCCACGCAGATCCAGCCCTTGCTGCAGACGCAGATGAAGTACACCTTCCTGCCGCAGTCGGTGCCGGCCTATTCGTCCACCGAGATGATCAACGCGCTGCGCACCAAGCACCCCGAGTACTCGTACAAGCCGGCCATGCTCAACCCCACCAACCCGCGCGACCGCGCGCAGGACTGGGAGGAGGACGTCATCGCGCGTTTCGCGCAGCAGTCGGAGCTGGCGGAATTCGTCGGTCGTCGCGACACCGCCTCGGGCCCGGCGCTGTACATCGCCCGCCCGATCCGCATCAGCAACCCGGTCTGCCTGAGCTGCCACAGCACGCCCGGCGCCGCCCCGGCGCCGATGCTCGAGAAGTACGGCCCGTCCAACGGCTTCGGGTGGAAGCTCAACGAGGTGCTGGGCGCGCAGGTGGTGTCGGTGCCCATGTCGGTGCCCTTCGATCGGGCCGACAAGGCCTTCGGCGTGGTGATGGCCTCGCTGGCGGGCGTTTTCGTGCTGATCGGCCTGACGCTCAACCTCATGCTCTGGAAGCTCGTGATCCAGCCCGTGACGCGGCTGTCGGCGCTGACCGACCGCGTGAGCATGGGCGAGCTGGACGCACCGGAGTTCACCGTCCGCTCGAAGGACGAGATCGGCGTGCTGTCGGACTCCTTCGCGCGCATGCGCAAGAGCCTCGTGCATGCCATGAAGCTGCTGGACGCCTGAGCCTCTCCGATCGCCGCGCATGGAGCACCCGAAGCGCCTGGGCAAATACGACATCGTCCAGGTGCTGGGCGAGGGCGCCATGGGCGTGGTCTACCAGGGCCACGACCCAGGCATCGACCGCCCGGTGGCGATCAAGACCATCCGCAAGGCGCTGCTGCAGGCCGACGGCGGCATCGACCTGGCGGGGCGCTTTCGCAACGAGGCCAAGGCCGTGGGCCGGCTGTCGCATCCGGGCATCGTCGCCATCTACGAGTACGGCGAGGATGACACCACCGCCTTCATCGCCATGGAGTACGTGCAGGGGCGCGACCTGGCGCAGGTGCTGGGCGCCACGCCGCGCCTGCCCGAGGGCACCGTCATCCGCTTCATGCAGCAGCTGCTGGATGCGCTGACCTGTGCGCACCGCGCCGGCGTGTGGCACCGCGACATCAAGCCGGCCAACCTGGTCGTCACCACCGACGGGCTGCTCAAGGTGACGGACTTCGGCATCGCGCGCATCGAGTCGGCGGCGCTCACGCAGGTGGCCGCCACCATCGGCACGCCGGGCTACATGGCGCCGGAGCAGTACCTGGGCGAGGCGATCGACCACCGCATCGACCTCTTCGCCGCCGGCGTGCTGCTGTATCGCATGCTCACCGGCCGCTCGCCCTTCGCGGCCGAGTCGGCCGAGGCCGTGATGTACCGGGTGCTGAACAAGGAGCCCGAGCCGCCCTCGCAGATCCCGGGCCTGTCGGTGTCCGCGTCCTTCGATCCGATCGTGGCGCGCGCCCTGGCCAAGGCGCCGCAGACCCGCTTCGCCAGTGCGCAGGAGTTCCGAGATGCGCTGGCCGAGCGCAGCGCGCTGCACATCGGCACGGCCGCCGACGACGCGACCGTGGTCGCCTCGCTGCACCTGCCGCTTCGGCGGGCAGACGGGCATGCGCCCTCGGGCGCCGCCAGCCGGCCGGGTTCGGCCGCGCCCTCGCGCTGGGACGCAGCCAGCCTGGCGCCCATGGAAGCGGCCCTCACGCGCTTCATGGGCCCGATGGCGCGCGTGCTGGTGCGCGAGGCCGCACGCACCGCCACCGACCTGGGCGCCCTGCAGGACGCGCTGAGCCAGCACATTCCCGATGCGGCCGACCGGGCGCGCTTCATGACCCTGCTCGGCGGGCCGGGCAGCAGCCTCGGCAATGCGGCGCGTGCCACCGGCGGCAGCGCCGGCTTCGGTTCCGGCGGCGCGGCGGTGCAGGCCCCCATCGGCACGGACGTGGTCGAGCATGCGCGCCTCGCGCTGTCGCGCGAGCTGGGGCCCATCGCGAGGTTCATGCTGAAGAAGGCGCTGGCCGAGGCGCGCTCGCCGCAGCACCTGCACGAGCTGCTGGCGCAGCAGCTCGACGACCCGGCGCAGCGGGCAAGGTTGCTGGACGCGCTGCGGCGCAAACCGGTGTGACGGGCTCAGTTGATCCGTGCGTTGGTGTATCGCATGCCCTGGAAGCGGCTGCCGGTGAAGTTCACCGTTTCGCCGTGCAAGCCATCGGCGGTGATCCCCACGCCAGTGCATGAGAGCAGTCGGAGGTCCTTCCAGCGGCCCTGGTCGAAATTCAATCTGTTCCAGGTGCAGCCCATGAAGCTGCAATGGAAGAGCTTGCAGTTCGCCAACTGGCCGTCATCGAAGTTGCAGCCGATGAACTTACAGCCATTGATCGCGATACCCCGCATATCGCAACCTGCGAAGGTGCAATTCGTGAACTGGCACGTGGACCAGACCGCATCGAGAAACTTGGTGGCCGAAAAGCTGCTGCCGCTGAATGTGCTCGCCGAGAAGGCGATGCCGCTCAGGTCCAGACCGGCGTAGGTGTTACCGTCGCTTTCGCCGGCAACGCACGCTGGCGCGCCGCCCTGGCCCTTGCGCCATTGGTCGTGTTCCAGGATGAGGGGTTGCGCCGCCATGATCAGATCACGTAGGGCCGGGCGTGCAGCGTCTTGCGGTACGCCTCGTCGGGCGGGCACAGTGCGCACACCATCGCCCCTTCGGGGTCGCGCAAGTTCACTACCAGCGCCGGTTCGTTGCTTTCCCACACCGCGATCGTGGCCAGGCTGAGGGCTGCGTTCATGCTGGCGGCACCCAGTTCACCGCCCAGGCATTGCTCCAATCGGAATCCAGTGCCTGTGCTCAGCCATCCCACCTGGGGGTCCACCCTGGCGAGACACCGCGCCAACAGGCCGGCGGCCTCGCCCGTTATCGCCGCGCTATAGAACAGGCGCCGAGGCGGCTTTTGGAGCAGGGCCGGATGCCCAAGCACCTTGCGCAGCGCGCTTTCCAATGCGTCGGCCTGTTGGCTGAGGTCGGCTTTGGGCCTCGTGTAGTCGTAGTCGCGGGTGGTATAGCGCCCGCTGGTGAGCTGGTTGTGTGGCGCGAAGGCGTGGATGTATTCGGCGTCCACCTTCCAGCCCGGCGGGTGGTAGTCGACCTGGCGGTAGGCCTCGCTGGGGTTGGCGCGGTGCGCGCCCATGTTGTCGATGAGCACCAGCCGATGCTTGCCCTCGGAGTGCTCGAAGAAGTAGTTGATGCCCCATTCCTGGCACAGGCGCTCGAAGAACTGGAAGTCGGTCTCGTTGTACTGGGTCTGGTAGTCGCGTGCCGGGTAGGCGTCGATCAGGCGCTTGTCGACCGGGAAGGGGTAGTCGGCGAACAGTTCGTCAAGGATGTCGACGACGGTCTTGTTCTGGAAGATCTTGCAGTCGGTGCTGAGGGTGGCCAGGTGCAGCCAGGGGCGCAGGGTCAGTTTGTACTGAACGTGCCGACCCTCTTCGCCCCAAAGCTGCGCATCGGTGATGAGGGCACTGATCTCGCGCACGCCGGCGCCGATGCGGTCGGTACTGGGGCCGATGCCGCCGGGCATGAATTCGCCGGCGCCTTCGAGTTCAATGGAGCAGGAGATCTCGCGGCCGATGAAGTCATCCAGGTTGAAGTCCGCCGCGCCGGACGCACCGAGGTTCAGCGCGTCGGGCGTCTTCAGCAGCAGTTCGTATGCAAACAGGCTGTTGATGCCCTCGCGGCCTGACAGGCGTACCGGCTCGAGGGCTGGGCTCCCGAGGTGCTGAGGGATTGCATCGCTCTGGATTTGAAGCGTGCGCGTACGCACGCCGTTGACGGCAATCATGACCATTGATCTCCCTGAAACGTTCTCGATGCAGCGGTGCCATGGGCGGCCGCCGTGTCAAGGCATGCTAGCCAGCACTGCAGGCCACAAGCCTTACCGATGTGACATCGGTCACAGCAGGGGCCGAATTGCTCTACCCACTTCGGAGTACGGCGGATCGTTCCGGTTTGTGACGGCGATCTGTGCGACCGGCAGGCGACGGACGAGAGTCGGGCAGTGGCGCCCGTCCTGCCCTCGGCGTCCAGGTTGGAACCGACAGCGATCCGTGGATGCGCCGATTGCGACTTCGACGTGGTGTGCGCATGCTGACGCTTGGCCCTGCGCCGCCGCGGTGGCCGATGTCCATCCACACCGACCCAGAGACTGCCGCATGCCCACCTTCGACACCCTCACCATCGCCCAGGACCCGGCCCAGCCGCGCATCGCGCGCCTGGTGCTCAACCGCCCGGAGCGCCTGAACGCGATCGCCGAGTCCACACCTGGCGAGATCCGCCGCGCCGTCGAGTGGGCGCAGGCCGTGGACGAGGTGCACGTGATCGTGGTGGAGGGTGCCGGCCGCGCCTTCTGCGCCGGCTACGACCTGACGGACTACGCCGAGGGCCAGGCCGGCGAGCATCCCTGCTGGCAGGAGAAGACGCCGTGGGACCCGATGCTCGACTACGCCGCCATGAAGAAGAACACCGAGGACTTCATGGCCCTGTGGCGCTGCCCCAAGCCGACCATCGCCAAGGTGCACGGTTACGCCGTGGCGGGCGGCAGCGACATCGCGCTCAGCTGCGACCTCCTGGTGATGGCCGAGGACGCGCGCATCGGCTACATGCCCACGCGCGTGTGGGGTTGCCCGACCACGGCGATGTGGACCTACCGCCTGGGCGCGATGCGGGCCAAGCAGCTGATGTTCACCGGCGACACCATCGACGGGCGGCAGGCGGCCGAATGGGGCCTGGCCAACGCGGCCGTGCCGGCCGAGGCGCTGGAAGCCGAGACCATGGCGCTGGCGGCGCGCATCGCCGGGGTGCCGCGCAGCCACCTGGCGATGCACAAGCTGGTGGTCAACCAGGTGTGGCTGTCGATGGGGCTCGAACAGACGCAGATGTTCGCCACCGTGTTCGACGGCATCACGCGCCACAACCCCGAGGGCATGTGGTTCCGCAGGCATGCCGAGGTCGAGGGCTTCAAGAGTGCGGTGCAGTGGCGCGACAGCGGCCGTCCGATCCCCGAGGGCGACGAGGCGAGGGCGCTCATCGTCGAGCTCGAGGCGCGGCTGGCCGGGCAGCGCCGCGCGGGCTGAACGCCTGCGCGCTCAGCGCACCCGAATCGCCGTGCGCTGCAGGTCGGCGTCGAAGACCAGCCGGGCGGGCCAAGCGGCCCATGTGGCGCCCACGCCGGCGTCGTTGGGGTCGCCGTGCCGGGCGAACGCGCCGAGGCTGCGCATCATCGCCCGGGACAGCGCCTGCCGCCCCGGCGCGTTGGCACGCGTGAACATGAAGCGCGAATACAGCGAGGGGCCGAAGTTGCCGAAGACGAAGGGCAGGTCGAAGGTGTGGGCGGCGCCGAAGATCCGGTCCAGCGGCGGCGGCAGGCGGTCCCACTCGAACTCGTAGGCCCAGACGGCCTGCTGTCGCGTGCGCAGGGCGTTGAGCATGTCGTCGCGGATGGCGGAGAACCACAGCGCATCGAGCTGGCGTGCCCGCGTGTCGAAGCCGGTGCCGGGCGTATCGACCGGCAGGTAGGCGGGCGGGATCCACTGCGCCAGCGTGGTCTGCGGCGGCGCCTCGGGGTCGTAGCGCGCGGCGAGCGAGAAGACGGCCCCGTCGTCCAGCAGCCGGCCACTGGTGCCGCCCAGCGGGGGGCTGAGGGCGAAGAGCTGCGGGAACAGCTTGGTCTCGTCGCGCGTGTGGCCGGCCAGCACCGGCATGCGCAGGTAGTGGCCGGCGCGCACGGCCGCGATCGGGTCGTTCGCAAGCACCCAGCCGTCGGGGATCGGGTTGCTGGCCGCCATGCCGCGCGCCGCCAGCCGCGTGCGCACCACCTGCAGCAGGGCGTCCGGCGACTGGCTGCGCAGCCAGGCCGCCGTGCGACCTGAGCCGGCATCCGCTTCCCACTGCCGCGCCTGCGTGGCGTCGGCCGTCTGCCGGCCGGCGACCAGGGACTCGTGCACCAGCGCCTCGCCGCGTGCGGCCCAGACGGGAGCCGGCAGCACCGCCGGAATGCCGCCCGCCGGCAGCGATGCCGCGGTCGACAGACCGCCGCTGAGCGCGGCGAGCCGGTGGAAGAGCGGACGGCCGCGCGCCACCAGCATGGGCGAGGTGAGCAGCGCATAGACGTTCACGGCACCGGCCGACTGGCCCATCAGCGTCACGCGCTCCGGATCGCCGCCGAAGGCGGGCGCATTGGCGGCGACGAACTCGAGCGCCTTCACGATGTCCAGCAGCGCGAAGTTGCCCGAGTCCTCCTCGCGCCGGCCGGTCTTGAGCGCCTTGGCGTCGAGGAAGCCGAAGATGCCGAGCCGGTAGTTGACCGTGACGACCACCGCGTCCTCTTGCCGGGCGAGCGCCGCGCCGTCGTACACCGGGTCAGCGGTGTAGCCGGTGATGTTGCTGCCGCCGTGCACGAACACGATCACCGGCCGCGGCGCGCTCGCGCGCGAGGCCGGGGTCCAGATGTTGAGGTACAGGCAGTCCTCGTCGCCCACGGTGCGGCCGAGCGAACTGCCGACCGTCTCGTCGTAGCGGTTGTTCAGCCCCGGGCCGTAGAGGCGCTGGGTCTGCACGCAGGCGGGCGCGAAGGCGCGTGCGGCGCGCGGTGCGGCCCACGGTTGCGGATCGCGCGGCGCGCGCCAGCGCAGCTCGCCGACCGGCGGCTGGGCATAAGGCACGCCCTTCCAGCTCCAGGTGCCGCTGGCGGCCGAGTCGTCGTTGCCCAGCACGGGGCCCCAGGTGGTCTGGCGCTGCATTGGCGCGTCGCCCGCGCCGGGCGCCGCGCAGCCGGCGAGGCACAGCGCGAGCAGCGCGGCCGCGACGGCGGGCCAGGCGCGGCCCTTGCGTGGGAGCGTCGCCATCATTCCGCCGTGATGTTGGCAGCCTGGATGATCTGGGCCCACTTGCGCGTCTCGCTGGTGATGAAGGCGCTGAACTCCGCGGGCGTGCCGCCGCGCAGCTGCAGGCCGGCGGCCTCGGCCTTGCGCCGCACGTCCGCGTCGGCCAGCGCAGTCTTCAATTCGGCATGGATGCGCGCCACCACGTCTGCAGGCGTCCCCGCCGGTGCCAGCATGCCGTACCAGCCGTAGCCGACGACGGTGGGCAGGCCCTGTTCGCGCAGCGTCGGCGCATCGGGGTACAGCGGCGTGCGCTCCTCGTTCGCCACCCCCAGCACGCGCAGCTTACCGGCCTGGATGTGCGGCACCGCGGTGGAAATCGCCGTCAGCGTGGCGTCGATGCGGCCGGCCAGCAGCTCGGTGTAGGCGGGCGCGTCGCCGCGGTACTGCACCACGATGCCCTTGGCGCCGGCGGCGCGCAGCAGCAGCTCGGCCGTGAGGTGCGGTGCCGAGCCGGCCCCGGGCGAGCCGAAGGTCGCGCCCTTGGGGCTCGCCTTGGCGTGCTGGATGAACTCGGCCAGCGTCTTGTAGGGCGCCTGGGCGTTCACCACGAGGAACAGCGGCGCGATGGCCGTGCTGCCGATGGCGGCGAAGCTCTTGTGCACGTCGTAGGGCAGGTCCTTGTACAGCGCCTCGCCGATGGCGATGGGAGCGGCCGCGTGCAGCAGCGTGTAGCCGTCGGGCGCAGCCTTGGCCACGTAGTCGTTGGCGATGCGCGTGCCGGCGCCGGCCTTGTTCTCCACCACCACGCTCTGGCCCAGGCGGCGCGAGAGGAAGTCGCCGAGCACCCGGGTGAGGATGTCGTTCGAGCCGCCGGCGCCATAGGGCGACACGAGGCGGATCGGCCGCGCGGGCCAGGCCTGCGCCGAGGCGGGCAGGCTCCAGGGCAGGGCGAGCCCGGCGGCGGCCGAGGCGAGCAGATGGCGTCGGTTCATGGGCATGGTCTCTTGTCTCCGTCTTGTTGAAATCGTGCGTCAGATCGGGCGGATCGGCGGGTAGTCGAAACGCAGTTCCAGGTGCTCGGCGCGCGGCTGGTACAGCCGCAGCACCACGTAGAACAGCTCGCCCGGCGGCGCGGGCAGCCAGTTCACGCCGGGGCCGGGGTCCTGCGCCTGCATCCGGATCACGAGACTGCCATCGGGCTCGGTGCGCAGGCCGGGGGTGCGGTCGCCGATCGAGTAGCGGTCGATCGGGTTGGCGACGAACAGGCAGTCGCTGCGACGGTACAGGGTGAGCGACCAGAAGGCGTCGACGCGCGGGCCGCCGCCGGGTGCGAAGCGCAGCTCGTAGCGCCTCGCGCCATGCAGGGGCTGGCCCTCGACGTCGACCTCCGCCGTCGGGTACATCGCTTCGTCCACACCCAGCGCGCCGATGAAGTTGCGCGCGATGCGGGCCCGCGTGAGCAGGTCGTCGCCCCAGTGCGTGCGCACCATGACCGGGATGGCCCAGCCGCCACCCAGCGCGTGTGGCTGGCCGGCGTTGCGCAGGCGTTCGTACACCGCCGGCAAGGCAGCCGCCAGTGCATCGTCGTCGAGCGGCCAGGCGAGCGCCTCGCCCTCGGGCGGCGGGTTGCCGGGCAGCGCGGCGTCCACCGTCGCGCGGTACAGCTGCGCGGAGGGAATGCGCGTGTCGCGGCCGTCGAGGGCCGTGTCCACGCGCATCGCCGCGTCACGGCCGTCGAGGCGGCGCATGCGCAGCGCCTGCTGCAGCGCGCGCACGCGCTCGGCATCCGGCCCGTCGTCGTCGACCAGGAAGCGGCCGATCAGCCACACGTCGTGCCCGGGGGCCGCGATGGTGTGCGTCACGTCGGCCGGCACCTCGCCGCGCCAGCCGGGCCCGTGGACCAGCGTGCACTGCGCGCGGTTGCCGGTGGTGCGCCGGCCGACGTAGGCGAAGGGGTTGGTCCAGGCGTCCAGCAGCCCGAGCGTCCAGTAGCGATCGCCGACGTCGGGCGACTCGATCAGCACGGGGCCTTCGGAGAGATCGATCCACGCATTGCTGTAGACCGTGTCGTTGTTCGGGCTCACGACCTCGCGGTCGTCGGGGCCGAGGCGCCGGTGGGTGTGGGTGAACTGGTTGACCCAGCGCCAGGACGAGCCCGGCTCGTCGGAGGCGAAGCCGAGCGTGGGATGCCGGCGTGCCGTGGTGGCGGCGCGCATGCGCATCATCTCGAACAGGGGCAGGGTCTGGATCACGGCGGCTTCGGCGGCCGTCGTGTCGTGGTCGGGGAGGGTGGCGAGGGTCATCGGGACGGCAGGCGAAAGGCGAAGGCTTCAGGCCACGGCACGCTGCTCGCGCAGCCGGGCGATCTCGTCGGCGGCGACGCCGAGCGCGGCGAGCACGGCGTCGGTGTCGGCGCCGCAGGCCGGTGCCGCCGGCGGGGTGGCACGTGGCGCGTCGCCGAGGGTGTAGGGCAGGGCCAGCGCCGCATGGCGGGCGCCATCGGCGGCCACGGCGTCGACCAGCATGCCGCTGGCCTGCAGGTCGGGGCTCTGCAGCACCTGCGCATAGCTGCGCACGGCGCCGACGACGATCTGGTTGCGGCTGAGCAGCGCCACGCATTCCTCGCTGCTCATGGACGACAGGCAGTCGCGCAGCACGGCACGCAGCTCGGGGCGGTGTCGCACGCGCAGTGCGTTGCTGCGAAAGCGCGGGTCGGCGATCAGGTCCTCGCGTCCGACCACGCGGCAGAAGCGGGCCCAGTGCTCCTCGGCGTAGGCCGACAGCACGATGTGGCCGTCGCGCGTGGGCAGCACCTCGGCGGCGGGCGCGTTGTTGGGCTGGCCGTCGCCGATGCGCGTCGGTTCGGGCGCGCCGCCCAGGTAGTCGCACCAGGTGGTGGCCTGCAGGTGCATCGCCACCTCGAGCAGCGAGGTGCGCAGCGTTTCGCCGCGGCCGGTGCGGCTGCGGCCGTACAGCGCCGCCAGCACCGCCTGGGCACCCAGGTGGGCGGCGGCCGCGTCGATGATCGGCACGCCCACCTTCTGCGGCAGCCGGTCCGGCTCGCCGGTGACCGACATCAGGCCGCTCTCGGCCTGTGCCGCGATGTCGTAGCCGGGCCGCTCGCTCGACGGGCCCTGGTGGCCGAAGCCCGAGATCGACAGGTACACCAGCGCCGGAAAGCGCTCGCGCACCGCTTCCGGCCCGAAACCCAGCGCCTCGACGGCACCGGGCCGCAGGTTCTGGATCAGCACGTCGCTCTCGCCGATCAGCCGCCAGGCGATCTCGCGGCCGGCTTCGCTCTTGAGGTCGAGCGCGATCGACTGCTTGCCGCGGCTGTAGGCGCGGATCATCGATTCGCCGTAGCTGCCGATGTGCCGGGCCTGGTCGCCGGCGAGGGGCTCGACCTTGACGACCCGGGCGCCGAGTTCGGCCAGCACCATCGCCGCGCCGGGTCCCGCGATGTACTGCCCCAGGTCCAGCACGCGCACCCCCTCGAGGGGCGCGGCGGGCTTCTTCGTTGTCTCGTCGTTCTGAAAGCGCATGACCGGACCATAGCCAGTCCGGCGATTCTTGAAAATTCGATAATCGTGAGGGAGTGATCACGATTGGATATCGACCCAGGAGAGCCCGATGGACGCCACGACCGGCCGCCTCGTGCGCAAGCTGCGGCTGCGCCACCTCGAACTGCTGGCGGTGCTCGCGGAGGCTGACACCATGCGCAGTGCGTCCGCGCAGCTGCACCTGAGCCAGCCGGCGATCAGCAAGATGCTCGGCGAGATCGAGGCCTGCTTCGGCGCGCGCCTCTTCGAGCGCAGCCACCAGGGCATCCACCCCAACGCGCTGGGCGCCGGCGCGGTGTTCCATGCCCGAGCGGTGCTGAACCAGCTCGCCCGTGCCACCGAGGACGTCGGCGCCATGCAGCAGGGCGCGCAAGCCGTGTTGCGCGTGGGCGCGCCCTCCGTCACGGCCACGGTGCCGGCGGCCATCGCACGGCTGCGCACGCGCATGCCCGGCGCCGCGGTGCAGATCCGCGAAGGGCGCGTGCAGGAGCTGATCCAGCGCCTGCTGGCCGGCGAGCTCGACTGCGTCTACGGTGCGGTGACGCCCGAACTGCTCACGGCCGACATCACGCCGCTGCTCGAACCGGTCGCGATGCTGCAGGACGAACTGTGCGTGCTGGCCTCGGTGCCGCCCAGGGGCGCCGGCAAGCTGGGGAAGCGACTGCGCTGGCGCGACTTGGGCGCGTCGCCGTGGCTGCTGCCGCCCAAGGACACCCTGGTGCGCCAGGCCTTCATGACGGCCTTCCTGAACGACGGTGCCACGCCACCGGCGCCGGTCATCGAGGCGATCTCGTCCGTCACCATCGGTGCGCTGATGCGGCAGGACGCGTCGCTGCTGTGCGCGGTGCGGCTGGAGCACGCCATGGACGAGATCGCGCGCGGCGGCGTGCGCCGGCTCGAGGTCGCACCCAGGGTGCCGCTGCCGTCCTTCGGCCTGTTCTTCCGCCGCGACGGCATGGAGCGACCCCCGGTGCTGCTGGCCTTCGCCGATGCGGTCAAGGCCGCCGCCGCAGGGATCAGCGTGCCGCGCCGTAGGGCGTGAAGCGGCTCTGGTGCTCGTCGACCTGCAGCGGCCGGCCGACGAAGGGAAAGGCGCGCTGCGGGCAGTCGGTGCGTTCGCAGACCTTGCAACCCATGCCGATCGGTGTGGCGGCCCCCGGGTCGCCGAGGTCGAGCCCCTTCGCATAGACCAGCCGCGGCGCGTGCCGGATGTCGCAGCCCAGGCCGATCGAGAACACGCGTTGCGGCGCGCCGTAGCCGGCCGGGCCGCTGGCCACCGTGCGTGCCACCCAGAGGTAGCAGCGGCCATCGGGCATGCGCGCCAGCTGCGGCAGGATGCGCCCCGGCTGCGCGAAGGCCTCGTACACGTTCCACAGCGGGCAGGTGCCGCCCGTGCGGCTGAAGTGGAAATGCGTGGCCGACTGGCGCTTGGAGATGTTGCCCGCACGGTCCACCCGCACGAAGAAGAAGGGCACGCCGGGCGCGTCCTCACGCTGCAGCGTGCTCAGGCGATGGCAGACCGTCTCGAAGCCGACGCCGAACTGCTCGCCGAGCCGGTCGATGTCGTAGTGCAGGCTTTCGGCCGCCTGCAGGAAGCGGCCGTAGGGCAGCAACAGGGCGCCGGCGAAGTAGTTGGCCAGGCCGATGCGCGCCAACCGGCGCGAAGGTGCGTCGTCCTGCAGCGGCGGCACCGCCACCAGCGCATCGATGAGCTCGGCGTGCTCGACGAGCGCCAGCTGCGTCGCGAGCTGGAACACCTGCTGTGCGGGCCCGAGCCGCGCCGACAGCTGCAGCGTGCGGCGCGCCGGGTCGAAGCGGCGCTTGCCGTCCTGCGCGTCGGAGGTGGTCTCCACCCGCACACGATGTTTGCGGTGCAGGCGGTCGACGAGCCAGTGGACGAGCAGCGGACCTTCCACCGCCGCTTCGGCGGCCAGGGCTTCGGCCTGTCGATCGACCTCGTCGAAGTGGTTGCGATGCGCGAAGAAGAAGTCGCGCACCACCTCGAAAGGCATGGCGCGCGGCACGGCGGCCTCGGCCCGGTCGTCGCCCAGGCGCAGCGCCATGGTCTCCAGCTGCTCCTGCAAGGCGAGGTTGCGGCGGTGCAGTGCGACCAGCGCGCGGCCCAGGGTGGGCATCTGGTGGGCGGCCTCCTGCAGCTCGGGCAGGGCGACCCCCTCGGGGGCGTCGGCCACGGCCTCGCGCATGCCCGCGACCAGCCGCGCCTCCTCGTCTTCGGAGAACTGCTGGATGTCGATGCCCAGCGTGCGGTGGATCTTGAGCAGCACCGGCACGGTGAGCGGCCGCTGGTTCTGCTCCAGCTGGTTGAGGTAGCTCGGCGACAGGCCGAGCGCCTGCGCGAGCGCGATCTGCGTCATGCCGCGTTCGGCGCGCAGCTTGCGCAGTCGCACGCCCATGAAGGTCTTCTTCATCGGCGCAGCCTCAAGGACAAGTTCGCAAGATTCGCAATACGGCAGCTTTTCATTCGCAACGATTCGCCGTTTCAGCCATGGGCGGCGACCCGCATTTTGCGTAGATTGCGAAGCATGACAACACCCACCGCAACCGCCGCCTTCAAGCCCAAGAAATCCGTGGCGCTGTCGGGCGTCATGGCCGGCAGCACCGCGCTGTGCACCGTCGGGCGCAGCGGCAACGACCTGCACTACCGCGGCTACGACATCCTGGACATCGCCGAGGTCTGCGAGTTCGAGGAGATCGCGCACCTGCTGGTGCACGACAAGCTGCCCACGCGCGCCGAACTGCGCGCGTACAAGGCCCGCCTCGCGGCCATGCGCGGCCTGCCGGCCAGCGTGAAGGACGCGCTGGAGAGCCTGCCAGCCAGCGCCCACCCGATGGACGTGATGCGCACCGGCGTCTCGGCCCTGGGCTGCGTGCTGCCGGAGAAGGACGACCACTCCATCGCCGGTGCGCGCGACATCGCCGACCGGCTGATGGCTTCGCTGGGCTCGATGCTGCTGTACTGGTACCACTGGAGCAGCGCCGGCCGGCGCATCGAGGTCGAGACCGACGACGACTCCATCGGCGGCCACTTCCTGCACCTGCTGCACGGGCGCAAGCCGTCGCAGGCCTGGGTGGGCGCGATGCACACCTCGCTCAACCTGTATGCCGAGCACGAGTTCAACGCATCGACCTTCACGGCGCGCGTGATCGCCGGCACGGGCAGCGACATGTACTCGTCCATCGCCGGCGCCATCGGCGCGCTGCGCGGCCCCAAGCACGGGGGCGCCAACGAGGTGGCCTTCGAGATCCAGAAGCGCTACGACAACCCCGACGAGGCCGAGGCCGACATTCGCCGGCGCATCGAGGCGAAGGAGGTGGTGATCGGCTTCGGCCACCCCGTGTACACGGTGAGCGATCCGCGCAACGTGGTGATCAAGCGCGTGGCCAGGCGGCTGTCCGAGGAGGCCGGCTCCACCCGCATGTTCGACATTGCCGAGCGGCTGGAATCGGTGATGTGGGACGCCAAGCGGATGTTCCCCAACCTGGATTGGTTCAGCGCCGTGAGCTACCACCTGATGGGCGTGCCGACAGCGATGTTCACGCCGCTCTTCGTGATCGCGCGCACCAGCGGCTGGGCCGCCCACGTGATCGAGCAGCGCATGGACAACAAGATCATCCGGCCGAGCGCGAACTACACCGGGCCGGAAGACCTGGCCTTCGTGCCCATCGATGCGCGGCGTTGAGGCTGCAAGGGCTGCGCAGCAAAGCTGAACGAATGGTCAGGTGCCGCTGGTGGGCATGGCTAGGATGCGCCGCAAGGGCCGCACGCAGAGGCGGCCTCTCAACCACAACACCGGAGACTTTCCATGCCCCTCGACCGCCGCACCTTTTCCGCCGCCCTGGCCGCCCTCGGGCTGCCGCTGCCGCTCATCGCCTCGGCGCAGGACGGCTTTCCGAGCAAGCCGATCCGCATCGTGTGCCCCTTCGCGCCCGGCGGCGGCTCGGACTTCATCGCCCGCGTCGGCGCCGACCTGCTGGGCAAGAACATCGGCCAGTCGGTGATCGTCGACAACCGCCCGGGCGCGGGCGGGACGCTCGGCAGCGACTATGCGCTGCACCAGCCGGCCGACGGCTACACGCTGCTGCTGGTGGCGGGCAGCTACACGGTCAACCCGTCGCTCTACAAGCTCAAGTTCGATTCGGCCAAGGACATGACGCCGGTGATCCAGCTGTCCAGGGGCGCCTACGTGGTGTGCGTGAACCCCGCCAAGGTGCAGGCGAAGAACCTGGCCGAACTGCTCGAGTACGGCCGCAACAACCCGGGCAAGCTCAGTTTCGCGTCGGCGGGCAACGGCAGCCACCTGCACATCGCCACCGAATACATGCTCGGCATGGCCAAGGTCAAGGCCACGCACATCCCCTACAAGGGCACCGGCCCGGCCATCACCGACCTGATCGCCGGCAACGTCGACATGCTGGTGGCCGGCACCGAAGGGCTGATGCCGCACGTCAAGGCCGGCAAGCTGCGCGCGCTGGCAGTGACCACGGCGCAGCGCCAGCCCGCCTACCCGGACATCCCCACGGTGGCCGAGGCCGGCAAGCTGCCCGACTACGAGGTCGTGGCCTGGCACGGGCTGATCGCGCCGAAGGACCTGCCGGCGGCGGTGCTGGTGAAGATCAACGCCGCGATCAACACCGGGCTGAAGGCGCCCGAACTGGTGGCCAGGCTCGAGCCCACCGGCGTGTCGCCCGCCGGCGGCACGCCCGACCAGTTCGGCCAGCTGATCCGCGTCGAGATCCCGCGCTACGCCAAGGTCGTGCAGGACAACCACATCCAGACCCAGTGAACGCCGCTGCCCGCGCTGCGGGCCGCGCCCCATGATGAACCGTTCGTACCGCCAACCGCTGCCAGGCACCGCCCTGGACTACTTCGATGCCCGCGCCGCCGTGGAGGCGCTGCAGCCCGGCGCCTGGGCCGGCCTGCCCTACACCGCGCGGGTGCATGCCGAGAACCTGGTGCGCCGCGCCGATCCCGCGCATCTTCAGGACTACCTGCGCCAGATCGTCGAGCGCCGCCGCGACCTGGACTTTCCCTGGTACCCGGTGCGCGTGGTGTGCCACGACATCCTGGGCCAGACTGCGCTGGTCGACCTGGCCGGGCTGCGCGACGCGATCGCGAAGGAGGGCGGCGACCCGGCGGCCGTGAACCCGGTCGTGCCGGTGCAGCTCATCGTCGACCATTCGCTGGCGGTGGAGTGCGGCGGTTTCGACCCCGACGCCTTCGCGAAGAACCGCGCCATCGAGGACCGCCGCAACGAGGACCGCTTCCATTTCATCGAGTGGACGAAGAAGGCCTTCGCCAACGTCGACGTGATCCCCGCGGGCAACGGGATCATGCACCAGATCAACCTGGAGAAGATGTCGCCCGTCGTCGCCGTGGGCGAGGGCGTGGCCTTCCCCGACACCTGCGTGGGGACCGACAGCCACACGCCGCACGTCGATGCCCTGGGCGTCATCGCCGTGGGCGTGGGCGGGCTGGAGGCCGAGAACGTGATGCTGGGCCGCGCCTCGGGGATGCGCCTGCCCGACATCGTGGGCGTGGAACTCACGGGCCGCCGCCAGCCGGGCATCACCGCCACCGACATCGTGCTCGCGCTCACCGAGTTCCTGCGCGCGCAGAAGGTGGTCGGCGCGTACGTCGAGTTCTTCGGCGAGGGCGCACGCAGCCTGTCGATCGGGGACCGCGCCACCGTCTCGAACATGTGCCCCGAGTACGGCGCCACGGCGGCGCTGTTCTCCATCGACGCACAGACCCTCGACTACCTGAGGCTCACCGGCCGCAGCGACGCGCAGGTGCAACTGGTCGAGACCTATGCGAAGGTGGCGGGCTTCTGGGCCGACGACCTGCAGAACGCGCAGTACGAGCGCGTGCTGCGCTTCGACCTCGGAGGCGTGGTGCGCAACATGGCCGGCCCCTCGAACCCGCATCGCCGCCTGCCGGTCGCTGCGCTGGCCGAGCGCGGCATCGCCGACAGGGCGAAGCTGGCCGCGGGCCAGGCCGACGAGGCACAAGGCCTGATGCCCGACGGCGCGGTGATCATTGCCGCCATCACCAGCTGCACCAACACCAGCAACCCGCGCAACGTGATCGCGGCGGCGCTGCTGGCGCGCAACGCCAACGCGCGCGGCCTCGTGCGCAAGCCCTGGGTCAAGACTTCGCTGGCGCCGGGCTCTCGGGCGGTGGAGCTGTACCTGCGCGAGGCCGATCTGCTGAGCGAGCTGGAGCAACTGGGCTTCGGCATCGTCGGCTTCGCCTGCACCACCTGCAACGGGATGAGCGGCGCGCTCGACCCGGCGATCCAGCAGGAGATCGCCCGGCGCGACCTGTACGCCACGGCCGTGCTCTCGGGCAACCGCAACTTCGACGGGCGCATCCATCCGTATGCGAAGCAGGCCTTCCTCGCGTCGCCGCCACTGGTGGTGGCCTATGCGATTGCGGGCACGGTGCGCTTCGACATCGAGCAGGACGTGCTGGGCATCGATGGCGATGGCCGCGAGGTGCGCCTCAAGGACATCTGGCCGGCCGAAGAGGAGATCGACGCCATCGTCGCGGCCAGCGTCAGGCCTTCGCAGTTCCGCGCCGTGTACGAGCCGATGTTCGCGATCCGCGCCGACGACGGCGAGGCGGTCGCTGCGCAGTACGACTGGCGGCCCATGTCCACCTACATCCGCCGGCCGCCGTACTGGGACACCGAGGGCGTGGGCGCGCTGGCCGCCACGCCGCGCACCCTGCGCGGCATGCGCCCGCTGGCGATCCTGCCGGACAACATCACGACCGACCACCTCTCGCCGTCCAACGCCATCCTCATGGACTCGGCGGCCGGCGAATACCTGCACCGCATGGGCCTGCCGGAAGAGGACTTCAACTCCTACGCCACGCACCGCGGCGACCACCTCACGGCCATGCGGGCGACCTTCGCCAACCCGCAGCTCGTGAACGAGATGGCCGTGGTGGACGGCGCCGTGCAGAAGGGCTCGCTGGCGCGCATCGAGCCCGAGGGCCGCGTGGTGCGCATGTGGGAGGCCATCGAGACCTACCTGGACCGCCGCCAGCCGCTGATCGTCATCGCCGGCGCCGACTACGGCCAGGGCTCCAGCCGCGACTGGGCGGCCAAGGGCGTGCGCCTGGCGGGCGTGGAGACGGTGGTGGCCGAGGGCTTCGAACGCATCCACCGTACCAACCTCATCGGCATGGGCGTGCTGCCGCTGGAGTTCAGGCCGGGCACCAATCGCCTCACGCTGCAGCTGGACGGCACCGAGACCTACGATGTGGAGGGCGCGCGCACGCCGGGCGCCGAACTCGTGCTGGTCGTGCATCGCCGCAGCGGCGAGGTGTTGCGCGTTGCGGTGAACTGCCGGCTCGACACGGCCGAGGAGGTGTCGGTGTACGAGGCGGGCGGCGTGCTGCAGCGCTTCGCCCAGGACTTTCTCGAATCAAAAAGGGCTGCAGCGCCCGTCTGACGAGCGCGAGCAGCTATGAAATCGATAGCAAAATGACCGTCGGCACCTTCGTTCCGCAGATCCGCATCCGCGCCACCTACATGCGCGGCGGCACCAGCAAGGGCGTCTTCTTCCGCCTGCAGGACCTGCCCGAGGCCGCCCGTCGGCCCGGCGCGGCACGCGACCGCCTGCTGCTGCGCGTGATCGGCAGTCCCGACCCCTATGGCAAGCAGACCGACGGCATGGGCGGCGCGACCTCGAGCACCAGCAAGGCGGTCATCCTCTCGGCCAGCGAACGGCCCGGGCACGACGTGGACTACCTCTTCGGCCAGGTCGCCGTCGACAAGCCCTTCGTGGACTGGTCCGGCAACTGCGGCAACCTGTCGGCCGCCGTCGGTCCGTTCGCCATCGCCAACGGGCTGGTGCCGGCGGACCGCGTCCCCCGCGACGGGATCTGCACCGTGCGCATCTGGCAGGCCAACATCGGCAAGACCATCGTGGCCCATGTGCCGGTCACGAACGGCGCGGTGCAGGAGACGGGCGACTTCGAGCTCGACGGCGTGACCTTTCCGGCGGCCGAGGTGCCGCTGGAGTTCATGGACCCGGCGGAGGAGGGCGGTGACGGCGGTGAGGGCGGCGCCATGTTCCCGACAGGGAATGTGGTCGACACGCTCGACGTGCCCGGCGTCGGCAGCTTCCGGGCCACGCTCATCAACGCCGGCATTCCGACGATCTTTCTGAACGCCGCCGAGCTCGGCTACACCGGCACCGAGCTGCAGCCGGCCATCAACGGGGACCAGGCCGCCCTGGCGCGCTTCGAGGCCATCCGCGCCTGGGGCGCCGTGAAGATGGGCCTCCTGCGCGAGGTGGCCGAGGCGGCGACGCGGCAGCACACGCCCAAGATCGCCTTCGTCGCACCACCGCAGGACTACCTCGCGTCCAGTGGCAAGCCGGTGCAGGCCGCCGACGTCGACCTGGTGGTGCGCGCGCTGTCGATGGGGCAGCTGCACCACGCGATGATGGGCACCGCCGCGGTCGCGATCGGCGTGGCGGCCGCGGTCCCGGGTACCCTCGTCAACCTCGCGGCCGGCGGCGGCGAGCGCAGCTCGGTGCGCTTCGGCCATCCTTCCGGAACGCTGCGCGTGGGCGCCGAGGCCCTGCAGGTCGCCGGCCAGTGGACGGTGACCAAGGCCATCATGAGCCGCAGCGCGCGCGTGCTGATGGAGGGTTTTGTCCGCGTGCCCGGCGACTGTTTCTGAGAACCCCTTTTTCCCCGAGAGCGAACCATGTCCACCCGCCAGCAACTCAAGGCCCTCGTCGAAGCGCGCCGCGGCGTCATCGTGCCGGGCGCCTTCAACGCCCTGTCGGCCCGCGTCATCGAAGACCTGGGCTACCCCGCCATCTACGTCACCGGTGCCGGCGTGACCAACATGTGGTTCGGCATGCCAGACCAGGGCTTCATGGGCCTGGCCGAGATCGCCGACCACACGGCGCGCATCCGCGACGCGGTGGGCGTGCCGCTGATCGTCGATGCCGACACGGGCTTCGGCAATGCGCTGAACGTGCGCCATACGGTGCGCACGCTGGAGCGCGCCGGCGCCGACTGCATCCAGTTCGAGGACCAGGTGGCGCCCAAGCGCTGCGGCCATTTCTCGGGCAAGGACGTGATCCCGACCCACGAGGCGGTGAGCAAGATCAAGGCGGCCGTCGACGCGCGGCAGGACCCGGACCTGCTCATCCTGGCCCGCACCGATGCGTGTGCCACGCAGGGCTTCGAGGCCGCCGTCGAGCGCGCGCAGAAGTTCGCCGAGGCCGGCGCCGACATCCTCTTCGTCGAGGCCGTGACGAAGGAGGACGAGGTGCGCGCGCTGCCGCAGCGCCTGGCCAAGCCGCAGCTCATGAACATGGTCATCGGCGGGCGCACGCCCATCTTCAACGCGAAGCAGCTGGGCGAGCTGGGCTACGGCATCGTGCTGTACGCCAACGCGGCCCTGCAGGGCGCGGTGGCCGGCATGCAGAAGGCGCTCACGGTGCTGCGCGACGAGCAGGAAGTGCAGGAGTCCAGCGGGCTGGTCACGCCCTTTGCCGAGCGGCAGCGGCTGGTGGGCAAGCCCGAATGGGATGCGCTGGAGAAGCGCTACAGCTGAGAAAGGACAAATGAACCTGCTGCACGGCGCGGCCTCGGCGCGCTCGCTACGGTTTCTTCGTCCTTTGTCCCGACGCTTCAGAGGCGCCTCGCGAGGGCAGCGCCGGCCCGCGCCGCGCCAGCTCGACGAAGGCCTTCAGGTAGTCGATGTGCGTCTCCGACTCGCGGGCGCCCAGGTAGATGTGCTTGTGGATGCCGCGGGCGCCCAGCCGCACCGGCACCACGTCCATCCGGCCCGCGTACTCCTCGACCAGCCAGCGTGGCAGGGCGGCGACGCCGCGGCCGCTGGCCACCATCTGCACCATGATGTCGGTGGTCTCGATGGTCTTGTGGCGCCTGGGCGTGACGCCGGCGGGCATGAGGAACTGGTTGTAGATGTCGAGCCGGTCGGTCTCGACCGGGTAGGTCACCAGGACCTCGCCGCTCAGGTCCCTGGGTTTGACGTGGGCGGCGTCGGCCAGCGCATGGCCGCGCGCCACCACGAGCACCTGTTCGTAGTCGAACACCGGCTCGAAGGCGAGGCCGGGCTTGAACAGCGGGTCGGGCGTGACGAGCAGGTCGATCTCGTAGCCGTACAGCGCGCCGATGCCGCCGAACTGGAATTTCTGCTTCACGTCGACGTCCACGTCGGGCCAGGCCGAGAGGTAGGGCGCGACCACCTTCAGCAGCCATTGGTAGCAGGGGTGGCACTCCATGCCGATGCGCAGCGCGCCGCGCTCGCCCTGCGCGAATTGCAGCAGCCGCTCCTGCGCCAGGTCGAGCTGCGGGATCACGCGGTTGGCCACCGCCAGCAGGTATTGGCCCGCCTGCGTGAGCCGCAGGCTGCGGCCTTCGCGCAGCCAGATGTCGGTGCCCAGCTGCTGTTCCAGCTTGCGCATGCTGTGGCTGAGTGCGGACTGCGTGACGTGCAGCACGCCGGCCGCCGCGGTCAGCGAGCCCTGGCGTTCGACTTCGCGGACGATGGCGAGGTGCGTGCGCTCCAGCATGATGTGTGAGCCGTATTCATGAATGCGTGAGATATGACCATTTTACTTCATGGTCTTCCGTCTCTAGCATTCGTGGCATGGCGACGCATCCAGCCCCCACCTTCCACATCCATCGCATCCGCTTCGACGAGAACTACCAGCCCTCGGACAGCACGCGCATCACGACCAACTTCGCGAACCTGGCCCGTGGGCAGAGCCGCCAGCAGAACCTGCGCAACACGCTGCGCATGATCGACCGCCGCTTGAACGACCTGGCGCACTGGGACAACCCGGATGCCGATCGCTACGCCGTCGAACTCGAGATCGTCTCGGTCGAGATGCGATTCGACGCCGCGAGCGGCGCACCGGCATTCCCGCTGATCGAGATGCTCCAGCCCTTGATCGTCGACAAGGCGGCCGACCGGCGCATCGAAGGGATCGTGGGGAACAACTTCTCCTCCTACGTGCGCGACTACGACTTCAGCGTCCTGCTGCCGGGCCACAACGCCAATCGCACGGCATTCGACGTGCCCGACGATTTCGGCGACCTGCACGGCAGCCTGTTCCGGCGCTTCGTCGGCTCGGAGGTCTACCAGGCGAATTTCGGCAAGGCGCCGGTGATCTGCATCAGCGCGGCCACCAGCAGGAGCTACCTGCGCAGCGGCAACCGCCACCCGGTGCTGGGTGCGGAGTACCGGCAGGACGAGCCCTCGTCGACCGACCGCTACTTCGCGAAGATGGGCCTGCAGGTTCGCTTCTTCATGCCGCCCGGCGGCGTGGCGCCGCTGGCGTTCTATTTCCAGGGCGATCTGCTGGCCGATTACTCCAACCTCGAACTGATCGGCACCATCAGCACCATGGAGACTTTCCAGAAGATCTACCGCCCCGAGATCTACAACGCCAATTCGGCCGCCGGCGGGCTCTTCCGGCCGAGCCTCGCGAACCCGGACTACTCGCTGACGCAGATCGTCTACGACCGCGAGGAGCGCAGCCAGCTGGCCATGAAGCAGGGAAAATTCGCCGAGGAGCACTTCATGAAGCCGTACCGGCGCGTGCTCGAACAATGGGCTGCCGAGGTGGCCCTCTGACGGCTCGCATGCCGTTGTCTCCATCGATCTTTGCCCCAAGGAATCCCTGATGTTCGAAACCTCCATCGCCGGCAGCCTGCCCAAGCCCGCTTGGCTCGCCGAAACCAACAAGCTCTGGCCGCAGTGGCGGGCGGAAGGCGACGCGCTTCGCCAGGGCAAGGCCGACGCCACGCTGCTGTGGATCAAGGCGCAGGAAGACGCGGGCCTGGACATCGTGGGCGATGGCGAGCAGTCGCGCCAGCATTTCGTGCACGGCTTCCTCGAACAGGTCGAGGGCATCGACTTCGAGCACAAGGTGAAGATGGGCATCCGCGACAACCGCTACGACGCGATGGTGCCGCAGGTGGTGTCGGCCCTGCGCCTGAAGGGCCGGGTGCATGCCTTCGAGGCCCGGCTGGCCCGCGCACACACGAAGAAGAAGCTGAAGTTCACCTTGCCGGGCCCCATGACCATCGTCGACACCGTGGCCGACCGCTTCTACGGCGACAAGGTGAAGATGGCCTTCGCATTCGCGGAGCTGCTCAACCAGGAAGCGCTCGCACTGCAGGCCGACGGCGTCGACATCATCCAGTTCGACGAGCCCGCCTTCAACGTCTACATGAAGGACGCCGCGGACTGGGGCGTGAAGGCGCTCGAACGCGCGGCGCAGGGCCTGAGCTGCACGACCGCGGTGCACATCTGCTACGGCTACGGCATCAAGGCCAACACCGACTGGAAGCAGACGCTGGGCGACGAATGGCGCCAGTACGAAGCGGTGTTCCCCGCGCTTGCGAAGAGCAGCATCGACCAGGTCAGCCTGGAGTGCATCCACTCCCACGTGCCGCCCGACCTGATGAAGCTGCTGGACGGCAAGGACGTGATGGTGGGCGTGATCGACGTCGCGAGCGACGTGGTCGAGACGCCCGAGGAGGTCGCCGACACGATCGGCCGCGCGCTGCAGTTCGTGCCCAAGGAGCGGCTGTTCCCCTGCACCAACTGCGGCCTGGCGCCCATGGGCCGCGATGTCGCCTGGCGCAAGCTGAAGGCCCTGGCCGAAGGCACGCGACTGGCCAGGGAGCGGCTCGCCGCGGCCTGACGCCGCCGGCGTCCGGCCGCGGCGCCGGTCCGCGTGCCTTCAGCGTCGGCTCAGGCGGCGGCGGTGCTGCGCGTGATGACCTGCCCGTTGCGGGCGCCGCTGTGGGCGCCGTGCTCCCAGGTCACGACCCCGTTCACGATGACGGTGTCGATGCCTTCCGCGGGGCGCGTGGGCGCCGCGTAGTCGGCGGCGTCGCGCACCGTGCCGGCATCGAAGACGACGACGTCCGCGTGGTGGCCGACCTTGAGCAGTCCGCGTTCGTGCAGACCGAAATTGCGCGCGGTGAGCCCGGTCATCTTCCACACCGCCGTCTCCAGCGGGAACAGCCCGACGTCGCGGCTGTAGTGGCCGAGCACGCGCGGGAAAGTGCCCCACAGCCGCGGGTGCGGCTTCTCGCCGACCGGGATGCCGTCGGAGCCGATCATGGTCTCGTCGAAGGCAAGGATGCGCTGCACGTCGTCCTCGTCCATCTGGAAGTAGATGGCGCTGCCCGGCTGCAGGCGCCGCGCCGCCTCCTCCTTGTCGACGCCCCATTCGCGGGCGATGTCGGCCAGGTCGCGGCCGGCGCATTCGGGGTGCGGCTCGCTGCCGGCGATCAGCACCCGGCCGTCGAGCATCCCGCGGTCGGTGCGGATCATGGTGGAGCCGGCCGTGTACGGGTAGCAGTCGAGGCCGATGCACTGGTGCTTCATTGCGTCGCGGATGAAGGGCAGGGTGATGCGGGTCTTGCCGAAGTTGGGCTCGCGCTGCACCTTGTGGTGCGACACGACCACCGGCACGTCGAGCGCGCGGCCGATGTGGAAGGTTTCCTCGAGCGAGTCCATGACCTTCTCGGCCTCGTCGCGCATGTGGGTGACGTACAGCGCCTTGCGCGCGCTGAGCGGCCGGCACACCTCGATGATCTCCTCGGTGGTGGCCTTGACGGCCGGCGGGTAGAAGGTGCCGGTGGACAGGCCGATCGCACCGGCCTGCATTGCTTCCTCGACCAGCGCCTGCATGGCGGCGATCTCCTCGTCGTTCGCGACACGGTCGAGGTCCTGCATGGTGACGGCGCGCAGGGTCGAGTGGCCGACCATGGCCGCGACGTTGACCGACGACGGGGTGGCGCGCAGCGCGTCGAGGTAGGCGCGGAAGGTGGTGAAGCGGCCCTTGGCCGGGGTGTCGATGAGGTTCAGGGGCATCGGCAGGTCCATGTCCTCGCGCAACGGTGCGGCGCTGATGCCGCAGTTGCCCGCCACCACGGTGGTGACGCCCTGCGACACCTTGAAGGGCATGGCCGCCTGCGAGAGCACGGCCTGGTCGTCGTGCGTGTGCGAGTCGATGAAGCCGGGAGCGACGATGCGCCCCGTGGCGTCGAGGGTGCGCTCGGCCGTGTGGCCGGCGAGCGCGCCGATGGCGACGATGCGGTCGCCCACGATGCCGACGTCGGCCGCGAAGCGCGGCGCCTTGCTGCCGTCGATGACCGTGCCGCCGCGGATCAGGAGGTCGTAATGGGTGGGTGGCGTGGGGGTGTCGGACATGGCTTCCTTCGTGGCGGCTGGGCGGACGGCCTCAGCGGAAATGGCAGGCGACCTGGTGGCCTGCGGGCGAATCGGACGGCCGGGGCGAGAGGGCGGGCGCCTCGGCCTTGCACACCGGCTGGGCCAGCGGGCACCGCGTGTGGAAGCGGCAGCCGCTCGGCGNATCAACGGTCTGGTTCTCGGCAGCATGTACGCCTTGATAGCCTTGGGCTACACCATGGTGTACGGCATCATCAACCTGATCAATTTTGCCCATGGCGAGGTCCTCATGGTGGGGGCGCTCACCAGTTGGACCATCATCGGCTGGATGCAGGCGGCGATGCCGGGCGCACCGGGCTGGCTCATCCTGATCCTCGCGCTGATCATCGCCTGCGTGGTCGCCGCCACGCTCAACTTCGTCATCGAGAAAGTGGCCTACCGGCCGCTGCGCAACAGTCCCAAGCTGGCGCCCCTGATCACGGCGATCGGCATGTCCATCTTCCTGCAGACGCTGGCGATGATCATCTGGCGTCCCACCAACAAGGCCTACCCCACGCTGCTGCCCAGCGACCCGATCCACATCGGCGGCGCCGCCATCACGCCCACGCAGATCATGATCCTGGGCCTCACCGCGGTGTCGCTCGCGGTCCTGACCTGGCTGGTCAACTACACCAAGCTCGGCCGGGCGATGCGCGCCACGGCCGAAAACCCGCGCGTTGCCGCGCTCATGGGCATCCGCCCGGACATGGTGATCTCGGCCACCTTCATCATCGGCGCCGTGCTCGCTGCGATCGCGGGCGTGATGTACGCATCCAACTACGGCATCGCGCAGCACGCGATGGGCTTCATCCCCGGCCTGAAGGCGTTCACGGCGGCCGTGTTCGGCGGCATCGGCAACCTGGCCGGTGCGGTGGTCGGCGGCATCCTGCTGGGCATCATCGAGGCGGTCGGCGCGGGCTACCTCAGCGACGTCACCGGCGGCGTGCTGGGCAGCCAGCACAGCGACATCTTTGCCTTCGTCATCCTGATCATCACCTTGACCATCCGGCCGTCGGGCCTGCTGGGCGAGCGCGTGGCGGATCGGGCCTGATCGGGAGACGCACATGAAGAACAGCAAGAATCTCATCGTCTTCCTGATCGCCGCGGTCGCGCTGCTGGCGCTGCCGCTGGTGCTGCAGACCCAGGGCAATGCCTGGGTGCGCATCGTCGACATCGCGCTGCTGTATGTGCTGCTGGCGCTGGGCCTGAACATCGTGGTCGGCTACGCCGGCCTGCTCGACCTGGGCTATGTCGCGTTCTTCGCCATCGGGGCCTACCTGTACGCGCTGCTGGGCTCTTCGCAGCTGACCGACAACTTCGCCGCGCTCAAGGCGATGTTCCCGAACGGCTTCCACACCTCGCTGATCCTGGTCATACCGGCGGCGCTCGCGCTGGCCGGCCTGCTCGGTGTGATGCTCGGGGCGCCGACGCTGAAGCTGCGTGGCGACTACCTCGCCATCGTCACGCTGGGCTTCGGGGAAATCATTCGCGTGTTCATGAACACGCTGGACCACCCCTACAACATCACCAACGGGCCCAAGGGCATCACGGCGATCGACTCGATCAAGGTCTTCGGCCTGGACCTGGGCCGGCCGCTGAAGCTGGGCGACTACACGATCTCCTCGGTGTCGCTGTACTACTACCTGTTCCTCGTGCTGGTGATCTTCAGCGTGATCATCTCGCACCGCCTGCAGAACTCGCGCGTCGGCCGCGGCTGGATGGCCATCCGCGAGGACGAGATCGCCGCCAAGGCCATGGGCATCAACACCCGCAACATGAAGCTGCTGGCCTTCGGCATGGGTGCGAGCTTCGGCGGCGTGTCCGGCGCCATGTTCGCGGCCTTCCAGGGCTTCGTGTCGCCTGAGTCCTTCAGCCTGATGGAGTCGGTGATGATCGTTGCCATGGTGGTGCTGGGTGGCGTGGGCCACCTGCCGGGCGTCATCCTGGGCGCTGTGCTGCTGGCCGCTCTGCCCGAGGTGCTGCGTTACGTTGCGGGTCCGCTGCAGTCGATGACCGACGGCCGGCTCGATGCGTCCATCCTGCGCCAGCTCTTCATCGCGCTGGCCATGATCCTGATCATGCTCACGCGCCCGCGCGGCCTGTGGCCGTCGCCCGAGCACGGCAAGTCGCTCAAGGGCCGGCGCGCGCCGGACCCGAATCCCGGCTCCACGCAGGCCATCGAACCCGGTGTCGACAACCCGGCCGACGAAGTGCCGGGCACGGCCAACCGTCCGATGTCGATCAACCCCTGAGCACGGATGGAGCATCAGAACATGGCAGACACCATCCTCAACGTCAGCGGCATCTCCAAACGCTTCGGCGGGCTGCAGGCCCTGTCGGACGTCGGCATCAAGATCGAGCGCGGCCAGGTCTACGGCCTCATCGGCCCCAACGGCGCCGGCAAGACGACTTTCTTCAACGTCATCACGGGCCTGTACACGCCCGACAGCGGCAGCTTCGAGCTGGCCGGCAAGCCCTACGCGCCGACGGCGGTGCACACGGTGGCCAAGGCCGGCATCGCGCGCACCTTCCAGAACATCCGTCTCTTCGCCGAAATGACGGCGCTCGAGAACGTGATGGTCGGCCGCCACGTGCGCACGCATTCGGGCGTCTTCGGCGCGATCTTCCGCAGCCCCGGCTTCAAGGCCGAGGAGAAGGCCATCGCCGACCGGGCGCAGGAACTGCTCGACTACGTGGGCGTCGGCAAGTACGCCGACTTCAAGGCACGCACGCTGAGCTACGGCGACCAGCGACGCCTCGAGATCGCCCGCGCCCTGGCCACCGACCCGCAGCTCATCGCGCTGGACGAGCCGGCGGCGGGCATGAACGCCACCGAAAAGGTGCAGCTGCGCGAGCTGATCGACCGCATCCGCAAGGACAGCCGCACCGTGCTCATCATCGAGCACGACGTCAAGCTCATCATGGGCCTGTGCGACCGCGTGACGGTGCTCGACTATGGCAAGCAGATCGCCGAAGGCCTGCCCGCCGAGGTGCAGAAGAACGAAAAGGTGATCGAGGCCTACCTCGGCACCGGCGCACATTGAAAGGCCGCGACATTCCATGGCACAAACACTGTTGAAAGTCAGCGGCCTGAAGGTCGCGTATGGCGGCATCCAGGCCGTCAAGGGCGTGGATTTCGAGGTGCGCGAGGGCGAATTGGTGTCGCTGATCGGCTCCAACGGCGCCGGCAAGACCACCACCATGAAAGCCATCACCGGCACCCTCGCGGCGCTCGATGGCCACATCGAATTCCTGGGCAAGCCCATCAAGGGCCGCGGCGCCTGGGACCTGGTCAAGGAAGGCCTGGTCATGGTGCCCGAAGGGCGCGGCGTGTTCACGCGCATGACCATCACCGAGAACCTGCAGATCGGCGCCTACATCCGCAACGACAAGGCCGGCATCGCGCGCGACATCGACCGCGTCTTCGGCATCTTCCCGCGCCTGAAGGAGCGCGCCACGCAGCTGGCCGGCAC
>NZ_QPIB01000005.1:311581-414681 GCF_003671765.1 Xenophilus sp. E41
CCGACCATGGGCCTGTCGCCCATCATGTGCGACAAGATCTTCGAGGTGGTGCAGGAGGTCTACAAGCAGGGCGTCACGATCCTGCTGGTGGAGCAGAACGCGAGCCGCGCGCTGCAGCTCGCCAACCGCGGCTACGTCATGGAGTCGGGCCTGATCACCATGAGCGGCGACGCGAAGGTGATGCTGAACGACCCGAAGGTGCGGGCGGCCTACCTCGGCGAGTGAGTACGCTCACTCGCCCAATTGAGGTCTCGTATAGGCCGACCTTCGACATGAGCGCCGGTCTCAGAGGAAATTTGGTCAGGCCTTTCGCTTAGTGATAGTCTGCACAAGTCCAGCAATCCGGCTCATAGCCGTTGATTGGTGAGGCGAGGACACCCGCGATGAGCCAGCTCAGCTTTTCGGACGCGGAGTATGCCGGCAAGAGGACGAAGACCCATCGCGAGGCCTTCCTGCAGGACGTGGAACTGGTGGTGCCGAGGAAGGTGCTGCTCAAGATCATCTAGCCGCACTACCCGGTGGCCGGTCGCCAGAGGACGCGCTTTTCGGTCACGAGTCGACTCGCTGCTCACAACATGCGGGTCAAGCTGGGTTGTTCAGACCTACCTTAGAGCGCGTTTAGAATGAATGCTCTTCCACCGATGGCACGCCGGTCATTGCGGCCGGCTGGCAACTACGGTTAATTCGAGCAGCGCGCCGGGTAGCATGAGGTCAGCGCGCACGGTGGTGCGCACCGGTCGCGGCTCGGGAAAAGCCTCCGCATAAACGCGATTGAAGGCCTCGAAGTCGGCAGGATTCACGAGGTAGGCGGTGACAGACACCACGTCGGCAAGGTTCAGTCCATCGCTCTCAAGCGTCGCGGCGATACGCTGGAGCGTCAGTGCGGTTTGTGCTTTGATGCCTTCAGGCACGTTGCCGTCGGGCCCGATCGGCATGTCGCCTGACAGAAAGACTAGTTGACCGACAGCGCGGGACTTGGAGAAGGGGAGTACGGGCGACATAACCATGTTTTAGGGTGTGTTGATAGGGAGTGTTGGAAGGAATAGAAGCCGGCACGTCGCACCAGCCAAGAGAGACGGATGGCGCCAGCTACGCCGCTGTGGGATTTTTGCTAAGTTGAGTCATCTTTGCCTGCGTGCGAGTGATGACCTGTCCGTTGCGGGCACCGCTGTGGCCGCTGTTTGCCCAGGTGACCGCGCCGTTGACGATGACGGTGTCGATGCCCTCGGCAGGGCGCGTGGGCTCGTCGTAGGTGGCAGCATCGCGCACCGTCCCAGCGTCGAATACAACGATGTCCGCGTGGTTTCCGACCCTCAGAATGCCGCGTTCGTGCAATCCGAAGTTGCGCGCGGTGAGCCCGGTCATCTTCCACACCGCGGTCTCCAGCGGGAACAGTCCGACGTCGCGGCTGTAGTGGCCGAGCACGCGCGGGAAAGTGCCCCACAGCCGCGGATGCGGCTTCTCGCCGACCGGGATGCCGTCGGAGCCGATCATGGTCTCGTCGAAGGCGAGGATGCGTTGCACGTCGTCCTCGTCCATCTGGAAGTAAATGGCGCTGCCCGGCTGCAGGCGCCGCGCCGCCTCCTCCTTGTCGACGCCCCATTCGCGGGCGATGTCGGCGAGGTCGCGGCCGGCGCATTCGGGGTGCGGCTCGCTGCCGGCGATCAGCACCCGGCCGTCGAGCATCCCGCGGTCGGTGCGGATCATGGTCGAGCCGGCCGTGTAGGGGTAGCAGTCGAGGCCGATGCACTGATGCTTCATCGCGTCGCGGATGAAGGGCAGGGTGACACGGGTCTTGCCGAAGTTGGGCTCGCGCTGCACCTTGTGGTGCGACACCACCACCGGCACGTCGAGCGCGCGGCCGATGTGGAAGGTTTCCTCGAGCGAATCCATGACCTTCTCGGCCTCGTCGCGCATGTGGGTGACGTACAGCGCCTTGCGCGCGCTGAGCGGCCGGCACACCTCGATGATCTCCTCGGTCGTCGCCTTGACGGCCGGCGGGTAGAAGGTGCCGGTGGACAGGCCGATCGCACCGGCCTGCATGGCCTCCTCGACCAGCGCCTGCATGGCGGCGATCTCCTCGTCGTTGGCGACGCGGTCGAGGTCCTGCATGGTGACGGCGCGCAAGGTCGAGTGGCCGACCATGGCCGCGACGTTGACCGACGACGGGGTCGCACGCAGGGCGTCGAGGTAGGCGCGGAAGGTGGTGAAGCGGCCCTTGGGTGGCGTGTCGATGAGGCTCAGCGGCATGGGCAGGTCCATGTCCTCGCGCAGCGGTGCGGCGCTGATGCCGCAGTTGCCAGCGACCACGGTGGTGACGCCCTGCGACACCTTGAAAGGCATGGTCGCCTGCGACAGCACGGCCTGGTCGTCATGGGTGTGCGAGTCGATGAAGCCGGGGGCGACGATGCGCCCCGTGGCGTCGATGGTGCGCGCGGCCGTGTGGCCGGCGAGCGTGCCGATGGCGACGATGCGGTCGCCCACGATGCCGACGTCGGCCGCGAAGCGCGGCGCCTTGCTGCCGTCGATGACCGTGCCGCCGCGGATCAGCAGGTCGTAGTGGGTGGGGGATGACGTGGTGTCTGACATGGCTTCCTTCGGAGCGGCTGGGCGGACGGCCTCAGCGGAAATGGCAGGCGACCTGGTGGCCTGCGGGCGAATCGGACGGCCGGGGCGAGAGGGCGGGCGCCTCGGCCTTGCACACCGGCTGGGCCAGCGGGCACCGCGTGTGGAAGCGGCAGCCGCTCGGCGNCGGCCGGGGCGAGAGGGCGGGCGCCTCGGCCTTGCACACCGGCTGGGCCAGCGGGCACCGCGTGTGGAAGCGGCAGCCGCTCGGCGGGTTGGCCGGGCTGGGCGGGTCGCCCTGCAGCAGCATCCGCTTCGACGGCGTGCGCGGGTTGGGCACCGGCACCGCGGACAGAAGGATCTCGGTGTAGGGATGGCGCGGCGCCGAGAACAGCGTGTCGCGGTCCGCGATCTCGACGATGCGGCCCAGGTACATCACCGCCACGCGGTGGCTGATGTGCCGCACCACCGCCAGGTCGTGCGCGACGAAGAGGTAGGCGATGCCGAACTCGGCCTGCAGGTCCATCAGCAGGTTCACCACCTGCGCCTGCACCGACACGTCCAGCGCCGAGACCGGCTCGTCGCACACGATCAGCTTCGGGTTGAGGGCCAGCGCGCGGGCGATGCCCAGGCGCTGGCGCTGCCCGCCCGAGAACTCGTGCGGGTACTTCCGGGTCGCCTCGGGCCGCAGGCCGACCTTGCCGAAGAGCCAGTCGACGCGCTCGCGCCGCTCGCGCGCCGAGCTCATGCCGAAGTTCTTCATGGGCTCGGCCACGATCTCGCCGGCCGGCAGGCGGGGGCTGAGCGAGGCGTACGGGTCCTGGAAGATGATCTGCACGTCGCGGCGGCGCAGGCGCATCTGCTCGGCGCCCAGCGTGGTGAGTTCCTCGCCGTCGAGCTGCACCGAGCCGGCGGTCGGCTCGATCAGTCGCATGACCGATTTGGCAGTGGTGGTCTTGCTGCAGCCGGACTCGCCCACGAGGGACAGCGTCTCGCCGCGCGCGACCTCGAAGGACACGTCGTCCACCGCCTGGATGGGCGGCCTGGCAGGCGCCAGCCAGCGCTTGGGCACCGCGTAGTGCTTGCGCAGGCTGGACACCTTGAGCAGCGTGGCGGAGGCGGGCAGGGCCGTGCTCTGGGACGGGTTCATGCCGCCACCTCCGCCAGCGTATCGGCGATCCGGCCTTCCTCGACCGCGAAGCAGGCGACGACGTGGTCGTCCGCCTGCGCAACGAGCTGCGGGACTTCTCTGCGGCAGCGTTCGTTCGCGTAGGCGCAGCGCGCCGCGAAGGCGCACCCTCGGCGCGGCTCCTGCGGCGACGGCACCAGGCCCGGGATCTCGGACAGCCGTGCACCGTGCGTGTTCATCGACGGCATCGAGGCCATCAGCGCCCGCGTGTAGGGATGCAGCGGCCGGTCGAACAGGTCCAGCACGCCGGCTTCCTCGACCTTGCGGCCTGCATACATGACGACCACGCGATCGCAGCTCTCGGCCACCACGCCCAGATCGTGCGTGATCATCACCACGCCCATGCCGAGTTCCTTCTGCAGCCGCCGGATCAGCTCCAGGATCTGCGCCTGGATCGTCACGTCCAGGGCAGTGGTCGGCTCGTCGGCGATCAGCACCTCGGGGTTGCAGGCCAGTGCGAGCGCGATCATCACGCGCTGACGCATGCCGCCGGACAGCTGGTGGGGGTATTCGTTCACGCGGCGTTCCGGCTCCGGGATCTGCACCACACGCAGCATCTCGGCGGCGCGCGCCAGCGCCGCGGCACGGCCGAGCTTCTGGTGCAGCTGCACCGTCTCGGCGATCTGCCGGCCCACGGTCAGCACCGGATTGAGCGAGGTCATCGGCTCCTGGAAGATCATCGAGATGCGGTTGCCGCGGACCTGCCGCATCTCGCGCTCGCTCAGGGCCAGCAGCTCGGTGCCGCGCAGCCGGACCGAGCCGCTGATGCGCGCCGGCGGCGTGGGCAGCAGGCGCAGGATCGACAGCGCCGTGACGCTCTTGCCGCAACCGGATTCGCCCACCACGCCGAGCGTCTGGCCGGCGCGCACGGTGTAGCTCACGCCGTCGACCGAGCGCGCGGGGCCGGTGAGGGTGTCGAAGTGGGTGCGGAGGTCCTCGACCTCCAGCAGCGGCTCGCCGGGTGCCAGCGCGGTGCGGGGCAGGGTGTTCATCGTGGGGCTCCCGCGTTCAGAGTTGGCGCGCCAGGCGCGGGTCGAGCGCATCGCGCAGGCCGTCGCCCAGCATGTTGATCGCCAGCACGGTGATCGCGAGCAGGATGCCGGGGTACAGGATGATGTGGAAGGCAACGGCGACGAAGTTGCGCCCCTCGGCCATCATGTTGCCCCAGCTTGGCATTTCTGCGGGCACGCCTACACCGAGAAATGACAACGCGGCTTCGGTGAGGACGGCCGCTGCAGCCACGAAGGTAGCCTGCACGATCAGCGGCGCGACCATGTTTGGCAGCACGTGTCGCACCAGGATCACCGGCAACCGCGTGCCCACTGCGTGTGCGGCTTCAACATATAGCTGTTCTCGCAAAGTGAGGGCGAGTGAGCGCACTAGCCGTGTGACGCGCGGAACTTCTGGGACTGCAATCGCCACGATGACCGTGGTCAGACTGGCCCGGGTGACCGCCATCAGGGCTATGGCCAACAATATGCCAGGGATGGCCATGAGCCCGTCCATGATGCGCATGACGAAAGCATCGGCTTTGCGCACAAAGCCTGCGAACAGCCCGAGCACGATGCCCAGCGCCGTCGCTAGCGCGCCGACCGACAGGCCGACGATCATGGAGACGCGGCCGCCCCACACAGCGCGGTTGAACACGTCGCGGCCCAAAGCGTCCGTGCCGAAAAAATGCTCGGAAGACGGCGGCTGCATTCGGGCGAGCACGTCCATGTCTTGCGGATCGTGAGTGGCAATCCATGGCGCGAAGAGCGACAAGGCCGAGACCACGATCAAGAGCAGCGCACCTGCGATCAGCGTCGGGTGCTTGCGCACCCAGCGAAAGCGCGGCAACACAAAGGGGAGGTCATCCGGCGGCGCCGTCGCCGGAGTCGTCGTTGGCAGGGGAGACATGGTCAGTACTGGATGCGGGGNCGGCAACACAAAGGGGAGGTCATCCGGCGGCGCCGTCGCCGGAGTCGTCGTTGGCAGGGGAGACATGGTCAGTACTGGATGCGGGGATCGAAGAGCCGGTAGCTCAGGTCGATCAGGAGGTTGATGAGCACGTAGACGCCCGCCGAGATGAGCAGCACGCTCTGGATGACCGGGTAGTCGTGCCGCTGCACCGAATCGATCACCAGGCGGCCGACACCGGGGATGGCGAACACCGTTTCGGTGACCACCACGCCGCCGATCAGCAGCGCGATGCCGACGCCCACCGTGGTGGCGATGGGGATGGCGGCATTGCGCAGCGCGTGGCCCAGCACGGGCAGCACGCCCAGGCCCTTGGCGCGCGCGGTGCGGATGTAGTCCTCGTTCAGCACCTCGAGCACCGTGGCCCGGGTCATGCGTGTCACGAGGGCGATGTACACCAGCGCCAGGTTCACGCAGGGCAGCACCAGGCCCCGCAGCCAGGCGCCGGGGCCGTCGGCGAAGCGGGTGTAGCCCTGCACCGGGAACCAGGGCAGCTGGATGGCGAAGGCGTAGACCAGCAGGTAGCCGACCAGGAACACCGGCATCGAGAACGCGAGCACCGCGAAGAGCATCACCAGCCGGTCGACCCAGGTGCCCGCGCGGTACGCGGCCAGCGTGCCCAGCGGCACGGCCACCAGCAGCGTCAGCAGCATGGTGAGCGCGGCGATGGACACCGTGGGCTCCAGGCGCTGGCCGAGGAGCTGCGACACCGGCACCTGCGTGAAGATCGAGGTGCCGAGGTCGCCGGTCGCCAGGCGGCCGAGCCAGAGCATGAACTGCTCCCACAGCGGCTTGTCCAGGCCCAGCGCGATGCGCAGCCTGGCGATGTCCTCGCCCGTCGCCAGGTCGCCGGCGATGAGCGCGGCCGGATCGCCGGGCGAAAGGTGGATGAGCAGGAAGACGACCACGGCCACCACGGCCATCACGGGCAGCGTGGCCGCCAGTCGTCGCAGGAGGTAGCCCATGGCGTCGTGAATCCCGTGGCCGGCCGGACGCGCGCTACTTGTCCAGCGCCCAGACCACCGGCATGCCCGCCCACAGCTTGTCCAGGCCCTTCAGGCTCGCACGCGCGGCGTAGGCGGCCGAGTACTGGCCGGCGTTCACGTAGGGGATGGCCTCGTAGGCCCGCGTCTGGAAGGCGTCGAGCAGTTCCTTGCGCTTGGCCGGGTTGGTCTCCTTGATCCAGGCGGTGCGCAGCTCGTCGAGCTGCTTGTCGCAGGGCCAGCCCGGCAGGCTGTTGCCGCAGGCCGCGCTCAGGTAGGCATTGCTGATCGGGGAGTTGACGTCGAACTCGCCGGCCACGGTGACGTACATGTTCCAGCCGCCCGACTCCGGCGGGTCCTTCTTGGCGCGGCGCGCGCCGATGGACGCCCAGTCGGAGTTCTGCATGTCGACGTTGATGCCGATGCTGCGCATGGTCTGCGCGGCCACCAGCGCCTCGGCGTTGAGGTAGGTCACGTCGGTGGGCACCAGCAGCACCACCTTCTCGCCCTTGTAGCCCGACTCGGCCAGCAGCGCCTTGGCCTTGGCGATGTCGGGCTTGCGGTAGGGCTCGGCGCCCGCAGCGGTCTCGTTGGGCCCGCCGCAGATGAAGTAGGTGGCGCAGTAGGTCACGCGCATGTCCAGCGGGTAGCCCATGCCGGCTGTGAACTTGTCCTGGCTGGTGGCCATGGCCAGGGCCTGGCGTGCCTTCGCGTTGTTGAAGGGCGGGAAGAGGTGGTTGAGCACCAGGAAGCCCTGGTAGGCGCCGCCCGACCCGACCTTGATGCTGCTGTCGGTGCGCAGCGGCGCGATGTAGTCCGGCGGAAGCTGCTCGACGATGTCGACCTCGCCGCGCTTGAGCGCCGCGATCGCGCTGTTGGAGTCGGGCAGGTACAGCCATTCGACGCGGTCGAAGTTGCTCTTCTTGTTGCCGGCCAGGCCGCTGGGCGGCTCGCTGCGCGGCACGTAGTTCGGGTTGCGCACGAACACCGCCTTGTTGCCAGGCACCCATTCGTCGCGCTTGAAGATGAAGGGGCCGGAGCCCAGCACCTCGGGCAGCGGGGCGGTCGCGGGCATCTTCGCCAGGCGCTCGGGCAGCACCACGGGCGGGAAGCCCGAGGGCTTGGCCAGCGCATCCAGCACCATGCCGAAGGGCTCGTTGAGCGTCAGCGAGAAGGTGCGGGCATCCACCGCCTTCCACTCCGCGCCCACGCCGGTCATCGCACGGCCCAGGCTGTCGCGTGCGGCCCAGCGCTGCAGCGACGCCACGGCGTCGGCCGAGGTGACCGGGCTGCCGTCGGAGAACTTGAGGCCGGGGCGCAGCGTGAAGGTCCACTGCTTGCCGTCCTTGGACGTCGTGTGCTTCTCGACCATCTGCGGCTGCGGCTTGCCCGTCGCGTCCTGCGCGTAGAGCGTGTCGTAGACCATGTAGCCGAAGTTGCGCGAGATGTAGGCGGTCGTGAAGGTCGGGTCAAGGATCTTCACGTCGGCATGGGCCACGACGCGCAGCGTCTTGGTCTGCGCCGCCGCGGGCAGGTGGGCCGCCGAGAAGGCGAGGGCGCCCATGGCGAGGGCGGTGAGCAGGCGTCGGGTCATCGTCGGTTCTCCGAAAAAGCAGATGGCGAAAAGTGCGGTGCGTCGGCGCTCAGGCGGCGGTGCCGGCGGTGGCCCCGATGGGCCACTTGGGCAGGCGCGCCTTGCGGTAGGGCAGCGTGGTGAGGTCCAGCGTCACGGCGCCCGGCGCCCCGGCGTAGATGACGTGCTTCGCGACCTTCGAGAAGGAGGCGTAGAAGTGCTGGGACGACTTGACCACGATGATCTTTTTGCTAGCAAGATCGCAGCCAAGCTGGGTGAAGAGGTCGGTGCCCATCGCCTGGTTGCGCAGCGTGATCAGCACCATCTCGATGCGGTCGGCTTCCACCAGCGCGCAGTCGCCCAGCGGCACCGGCGTGTTGGCCAGGCCCGTCATCACCATGTCGGGGTGCAGTGCCTTGACGTGGCACATCAGGTCCATGGGCTGGCCCGACAGCGGGCTGATCTTGCCGCCGATGCGCATGGGCAGGCGTGCACCCTCGCCGGCCTCGAAGGCGATGCGCACCGCGATGGGGTCCCACAGCGGGCCGATGGCGGCCTCGCGGATGCCGCGCTCGACCATGCGGCGCAGGATGAAGGTGCTGTCGCTGGCCGCGCCGCCGCCGGGGTTGTCGGCCCCGTCGGCGAGCACGACGGGCCCGCCGTCGAAGGCCAGCGCCTCGTCCAGTGCAGCGTCGATGTCCGGGTAGCGAACGGTGAGCGCCTCGCGCATCGCGATGAGTTCGTCGGTCAGCCGGCGCGCCAGCGCGTCGGCCTGTGCCTGGTCGCCGTCGGTGTAGACCAGCAGCTTGGTCCCCATCTCGGGCACGTCGCCCCAAGGGAATCCGTGGGCGATCGAGATCGAGAGCACCCCATCCTTGCCTTCCAGCGACTGGATGCGGTCGACGAAGCCGCGTGCCGGCGCGCGCGAGGTGTGCATGGTGACGACCATCTCGCAGTCGACCACGGCGACCGTCGGCCGCAGCTTCTTCTCGACCTGCGCCGCGCACAGGTCCACGAGCTCAAGCCCGCGCTCGAGCACGTCGGTGTGCGGGTATTCCTTGAACGCGATCAGCATGTCGGCCTTCTCGACCATCAGCGGCGTGAGGTGGCTGTGCGGGTCGAGCTCGGCGCCCACCACCACGTCGGGCCCGACGATGGCGCGCACGCGCTCGAGCAGGTCGCCTTCGCAGTCGTCATAGCCGTCGGCGACCATGGCGCCGTGCAGGCCGAGGACGACCATGTCCACCGGCAGCGCCGCACGCAGGTCGGCCAGCAGCTCCTCGCGCAGCGTCTCGTAGGCGTGGCGCGTGGTCGTGCCGCTGGGCTGGGCGCCGGCGACCATGCCCTCGACCAGGTCCCAGCCATGTTCCTTGCCGCGCAGGCGTGCGGCCCACAGCGGGCCGGAGAAGAAGGTCATCTTGTCCGGGTGCTGGCCGGCCGCGAAGTAGCCGCGGTCGCGGAAGGACGCGATGCCGGTGGGCATCGGGCCGAAGGTGTTGGTCTCGGTGGCGAGGGATCCGCTGAAGACGCGCATGAAAAGGTTCTCCGTGTGGGGCGGGAGGCTGGCGGTTGGAAAAGGGTGTCAGTGCGCCGGCTGTGCGTCGGCCCGCGCTGCCGTCGTCTGCGCGCGCAGCCGCGCCGGCGAGAGCATCTCGGCCGTGAGGCCGAAGCTGGCGCTGTGCGGCGGCACGGGCAGCCCGCGTGCCAGGGCGGCGCAGGTCTCGCCCATGGCGGCGGAGGTCTGGATGCCGTAGCCGCCCTGGGCCGCGACCCAGAAGAAGCCCGGCAGGCGGTCGTCGAAGCCGCCGACCAGGTCGCCGTCGGCGACGAAGGAGCGCAGGCCGGCCCAGGTGCGCGTCGGGCGGCGGATGACGAGCGTNCCGTCGGCGACGAAGGAGCGCAGGCCGGCCCAGGTGCGCGTCGGGCGGCGGATGACGAGCGTGCTGACTTCCTCGAGCTTGTGGATCGCGATCGCGATGTCGAGCTCCTCGGGCTGCACGTCCTGCGGCGGCACGGGGTCGGCGTTGGCCGGCGAGCCGAGCAGCATTCCGGCGTCGGGCTTGAAGTACCAGTCCTCGTCGGCGCCGATGGCCATCGGCCAGCCGGCCGTGTCGAGGTCCCGCGGCGGCTCGAAGACGAAGGCGGAGCGCCGACGCGCTTCGATGCCCAGCGGCTCAGCGCCCGCAAGCTGGGCGATGGCGTCCACCCAGGCACCGGCGGCGTTGAGGACGACCGGCGCTTCATAGGTGGCATCGCCCGCGTCGACGCGCCATCCGGTGCCGGTGTGCGTCATCGCATGCACTTCGGCGTCGCAGACGAGCCGCCCGCCGTGGCGGCGCATGCCGCGAAGGTAACCCTGGTGGATGGCGTGCACGTCCATGTCCGCGGCGTCGGGTTCGAACACGCCGCCGATGAGCGGCTCCGGCCGCAGCACCGGCAGCATGGCGTGCGTCTGCTGCGGGCTCAGGCGTTGCGCGCGGTCGGTCACGCTGCGCAGCACCTCCCAGTGCCGCTCCAGCAGGGCCTCCTGGCCGCGAGTGCCGACGAACACGGCGCCGCGCGGCGAGAGCAGGGGGTGCTCGCTGAAGCCCGCGGGCGGGGCCTGCAGGAAGGCGCGGCTGGCCATCGTGAGCGCGCGCACCTGTGCGGTGCCATAGCTTTCCATGAAGAGTGCCGCTGAGCGGCCGGTGGAGTGATAGCCCGGCTGGCTCTCGCGCTCCAGCAGCACCACGCGGCCGTGGGGTGCAAGCCAGTAGGCGACCGAGGCGCCGGCGATGCCGGCCCCGATGATCAGGAAATCGACGTTCTCGGTCATGTTGCTTGCGTGGCTGGGTACCGGTGCGTGTGAAGGCGTTGGCTGCGCAGTCTATTCATGAATTTGCAGATACGCAAAAGATTCGAGCGGCTGTTCTTCGGGGTTTCCACTCTTTCTTTTGGTGCATTTGCGTTTTCGCAATTTGCAGATACGCAAACTCCGGGCCAGCCTCGTGCACCGGATGCGCGCCGGTGCAACTTCCGCTGGCAGAATCCGCGCAAACGCGCCGACCATGACAAGCCCCCGGAAAAACTCATCCAAAGCCGCGGCAGGCGCCCCGCCGTCCGACGCCAACACGCTGGACCGCGTGGCATTCGGCAAGCGCCTGCGCGCGGCGAGAAAGCAGTTCGGGTGGACGCTGGCGCAGGTGGCCGAGCAGTCGGGCGTGTCCATCACCACGATCTCGCGCGCGGAGCGCGGCCAGCTGGCGCTGAGCTACGAGAAGTTCTCGGCGCTCGGTCGCACGCTGCGCATGGACATGGGCGCCATGTTCGCCCAGGCGGGCACGCAGGCGCGCCGCTTCGACCGGCCGATCGTGACGCGGGCGGGGCAGGGCGTGACCTACCGGGGCCTGGCCTTCTCCTACCAGTTCCTCGGCACGCAGGCCATCGGCAAGCAGATGAGCCCGATCGTGGGCACGGTGCACGCGCGCAGCATCAACGGGCCCGAGGACTACGCGCGCCACGACGGCGAGGAATTCGTCTACGTGCTGGGCGGCGAGGTCGAGGTGCACTTCGAGGACGGCGAGGTGGTGCGCCTCGCGCGCGGCGACATGCTGTACTTCGACAGCCGCATCGGCCACGCCTATGTCACCGTCAGCCGGCAACTGGCCCGCGTGATCGGGGTGTGCACGAGCGAAAGCAACCTGATGCTGTCCGCGCGTGCCGGCGGCGTGGTCGAGGCCCCGTCCCCGGCCGCGCCGGCGCGGCGCGGCCGGCGCTGAAGCCTCAGGCCTGGCCCGCCGCCTCGGCCTGCAGTTCCTTCTTCGACAGCTTGCCCACCGCCGTCTTGGGCAGCTCGGAGCGGGCCTCCATGGCCTGCACCATCTCGTGCTTGCCCAGGTAGTCGGCCAGGAAGGTCTTCAGTTCGGCCAGCGTGGGCGGCGTGGCGCCGTCCTTGAACTTGATGAAGGCCTTGGGCGACTGCCCGCGGTAGGCGTCGGGGATGCCGATGACGATGACCTCTTCCACGGCCGGATGGCGGTGGATGGCCTCCTCGATGTTGCGCGGGTAGACGTTGAATCCGCCGCAGATCAGCATGTCCTTGGTGCGGTCGACGATGTAGACGAAGCCGTCGTCGGTCATGTAGCCCACGTCGCCGGTGCGCAGGAAGCCGTCGGCCGTCATGGCCTCGGCGGTGGCGTCGGGCCGGTTCCAGTAGCCGGCCATCACGTTGGGCCCGCGAATGCACAGCTCGCCGCGTTCGCCCGGTGGCAGCTCGCGCTGGTCCTGCAGGTCGATCACCTTGACGTCCACGCCCGGCACCGGAATGCCGCACGAGCCCGGCCGGTAGTGGCTGAAGCCCGGCGATGCCGTGGCCATGGTGCAGGTCTCGGTCATGCCCCAGCCTTCCTGCAGGCGGCACTGGGCCATGCGCACGAAGTTCCGGTAGACCTCCGCGGCGATCGGCGCGCCGCCGGAATTGCAGAACTTCAGCGACGACAGGTCGATGCGCTCGATGTCCGGATGCCCGGTGAAGGCCACATACATCGTCGGCACGCCGAGGAACACCGTCGTCCTGCGCAGGGCGAACTCGCGCAGCACCGTCTCCAGGTCGAAGCGCTGGTGCAGCGAGAGCTCGGCACCGATCGACAGGCCGAACAGCATGTTCACGACCAGCGCATAGATGTGGAAGAGCGGCAGCACCGCGAGGAAGCGTTCCTCGCCCCCGGCCAGCGTCTTCGAGGCGACGAGCGTGTGCCACACCTGCGAGACGGCGGCGCTGAGGTTGGCGTGCGTGAGCATCGCGCCCTTGGGCTGCCCGGTGGTGCCGCCGGTGTACTGCAGCACGGCCACCTCGCGCATGATGTCGGCAGGCACGTGGGGCGCGGCGATCGGTGCCGCGGCCAGCAGCGCCGCGAAGGGCACGCGGGCGGCGCCCGGCACCAGCGCATCGGCCGTGGTGGGCGACGCGGGGGCGCCGAAGTCCGCCGCCGTGGCCACGACCAGGGTGCGCAGCGGCGGCTGCGCCGCGATGGCCTCCATCTTCTGCAGCAGCTCGGGCTGCTCGAAGGTCACCATCACCGTGGTCTGGCTGTCCTCCACCTTGTGGCGCAGCGTGTGGCCGGCATCGAGCGGCGAGTAGTTCACCACGGTGCCGCCGGCGCGCAGCACGGCGAAGAAGGCCACGATGTACTGCGGCACGTTGGGCAGGTACAGGCCCACGTGCACCCCGGGGCCCACGCCCAGACGCCGCAGGCCACCGGCCACGCGGTCGATGTGGGCGGCGAGTTGGGCGTAGTCCAGCCGCAGATCGTCGTAGCGCAGCGCGGTGTTCGCGGGCCAGCGCTGCACCGCGGCGTCCAGCAGGGCGCCGAGGGGCGCCAGCCGCAGCGGTGCCTCCCAGCTCGTGCCGGGCGGGTAGCTTTTCAGCCAGGGGCGGGCGGTCATGCGTTCAGGCCCCGGCCGGGCGCTTCATGTCGCACTGGCTGGGCACCACGAGCGACTGCGCGGGCGAGACGGACTCCTGCACGAAGCCCTGGTCGGTGCCGTCGAAGCCCTTCTTCACCTTCTTGCCGTCGGCGGTCTGGTTCGTGTAGACGAGCTGCGAGGACAGCAACTGGTGGTCGGCCTTGCGCATCGTGATGTCGCCGACGAGGGACTTGTAGCTGAGGTCCTCCAGCGCCAGCGCGATCTTCGTGGGATCGGTCGACTTCGCCTTGCGCACGCCCTGGGCCAGCAGTTCGGTCGCCACCGACAGGCGGGCCAGGTAGAAGGGTTCCTTGTACCGGGCCTCGAAGGCCTCGGCCTGGGCCGCGAGCACGGCGTTGTCCGAGCCCGGGTACCAGTCGCCCACCATGCTGAGCTTGACGGTCTTGGCCGCCTGCAAGGCGATCATGGTCGACTTGTTGGCGCTCGAATGGGTCAGGATGCGCAGCTTGTAGCCGGCATCGCCCGCGGCGCGGATCACCAGCGCCATGTCGTTGCCCCAGTTCCCCGAGACCACGGTGTCGGCCCCGGCCGCGCGCATCTTGGCGATGTAGGGCGCGAAGTCCTTCACCGTGCCGGTGGGAAAGAAGTCCTCGCCGACGAACTGCAGGTCGGGTCGCGCCTCGGCCAGGATGGTCTTGCCATAGGCTGTCCACTGGCGGCCGAAACTGTAGTCGGGGTTGAGGAAGTAGACCTTCTTGATGTCGGGCGTCTTCTTCACGAAGTCGCCCATGGCCTTCATGCGCATCGGCACCTGCGCGTCGGTCAGGAAGTGCCAGAACGAGCACTGCTTGCCCACCAGGTCGGGGTCGTAGCCGCCGTAGTTGAAGACCAGCACCGCCTTGTCGGGGTTGCGTTCGTTGTTGCGGTTGGCGGCGGCCACGACGGCCGACACGGTGGCCGAGCCGCCACCGACGAAGACCGCCTTCACCCCGGCCCCCACTGCCGCCTGCAGCGCGGCCTGGCTCTCCTGCGTCGAGAGCTTGTTGTCGTAGGCCAGCACTTCGAGCTTGATGCCGTCGATGCCGCCCTTGGCGTTGATCTGGTCGGCGGCGAAGCGCAGGTGGTTCTGGAAGATCTTGCCGACGTCGGCCATGGGGCCGCTGAGCGGGTCGATCATCGCGATCTTGAGGGTCTCCTGGGCGTGCGCGGCAAAGGCGGCAGCGAAGGCCACAGCGCACAGCGTCTTCTTGAACATGCGAGCGATTCCTTGAATGAAAGGTCAGGGGAAGCGCGGGCAGTGTCGGTACGCATGGCGCGCACCTGCAGTCAATTGAGCGACTGCGCAGACGGCGTCGAAGTCATGTGCGTGACTGACGGCCACGTGGTAGCGCGGCACGCGTACGCGTACGCGTACGCATGCGCGCCGCGTCGCGCTCAGCCCTTGGGCGGATGCACCACCGGGTCGAGCAGTTGCCGCGTCTGCTTCAGGCTGGCGTTCAGCAGGCTGTCTGCCGCCGCTGCGCGGTCGCTCGCCCCTTCGATCGCAGGACGCAGGGCGCTCGCCAGCGCCACGTTGACGGCGCCGACCACCGAGGGCAGCAGCTCGCGCAGGGGGAGTTCGCCCAGCGCCTCCATGCGGCGGACGATGAGTTCGAAAGCCTCGTGGCCGACCTCGTTGACGAACTGGTGGCGGTCTTCGGCGGGGATGGTCATGGGTGTGTCCTTGTGGATGGTTCGTTGGAGAGGCAACGCCACATGCGTGCAGGGCTTCAGCCTGCGCCCATGTGGCCGTCGTACTGGGGCAGGTCGTCGGTGATGGTGAACCACGGCGCCTTCGAGCCCACGAAGATGTGCGCGCTGGGCCGCAGGCCGGGCGCATCGATCAGCGTGCCGAGCGTGACGTGCACGACCGCGCCGTCGCGCACTACCGAGTACAGCAGCGAGCCGCAGCGCGCGCAGCGCATGTCGAAGTTGCCTTCGCCGCCGTGGCGCAGCATCGCGTCCTCACCCTGCGTGACGCGCAGGCGCTCGCGCGCGATGCCGGCGAAGGGCTTGAACGCGGCGCCGGTGGCGCGGCGGCAATCGCCGCAATGGCAGTTCAGCGCATAGTCGAAGGCGTCGTCGACCACGTAGTGCACGGCGCCGCAGCAGCACCGGCCTGCCAGCGTGCGCGGCGACTCAGCCATGGCGGGCGTGGGCCTTCAAGCCAGAATGGGCTGCAGCCCGCGCCACGTCTGCGCGAGCAGCTATGAAAGTCATGGCGTCGCTCATTTGCGGCGGCGGCGCGTCACCTTGACCACCACGTCCATGCCCTCGTAGGCGTCGGCCTCGCCGAACCAGCTGCCGCTGATGGGCGGCGCGAAGGCCGGGTCGCGCGCGACGCCGACGCGGATGAGGCGGCCGCTGCCCATGAGGTTGTTGGTGGGATCGAAGGCGACCCAGCCCGCGCCCGGCAGGTAGGCCTGCAGCCAGGCATGGGTGGCGCCGGCGCCCACGATGCTCTCGCCGGGCTCCTGCACGCCGGTGTCGAGCATCGCGTCGTAGAGGTAGCCCGAGACGAAGCGCGTGGCGATGCCCAGGCGGCGCGCGGCCTCCATCATCAGCAGCGCGTAGTCGCGGCAGCTGCCGCCGCCGACGGCGAGCGTTTCCAGCGGCGTCTGCGTGCCTTCCTCGTCGCGCGCCTGGTAGGTCAGGCTCTGGTTGATGTGGGCGTTCATGCGCGTGAGCGTCTCGCGCGTGCTGTTGGGCTGGTCGCTGTGCAGGAACTGGTGCGCCCAGCGGATCAGCGTGCCGTCGGGGTCGTCGTGGTGCGGGCGCAGGTAGTGCTCCAGGTCCAGCCGCTCCTGCATCGAGTAGGCGAAGGGCAGGAACTCGGCGGCGGGGTCGAGCTGCAGCTGGTCCTCGGGCGAGGGCACGTGCTCGATCGTGAACGAGCAGGCGATGGTGAGCTCGGTGGCCGGCCCCTGCGGCTGCACCAGTGCGACCGAGTTGGAGTGCGGGTCCTGGATCATGCGCACGTGCGCCTGCGGGCTGACCTGCAGGTCGGTGGCGAGCACCCGCAGGTCGTGACTGTCACGCGGACGGAACATCACCCGGTGCTGCCCGAAGCTCACCGGCTCCCGGTAGCGGTACGTGGTGGTGTGCAGGATGTCGTAGTGGGTCGCCATGGCGGGGATTGTCGTCGGGCTGCCGTGCAGCGCCGGTGGTTTTCAGGTGCGCACGCGCGCAGTGTCGAGCGCCCGCGCCAGGTTGGCGGCGACCGGCAGCGGCTCGCCGTGCCAGCGTGCGGCCAGCAGTTCGGCGCACAGGGCCGCGAAGCTCAGGCCGCGCGAGCCCATCGCGGTGCTGACCCACAGGCCCGGGGCGGCGCCGGGCACCGGGCCGACCAGTGGGCGGCGGTCGGCCGAGGCGCAGCGCACGCCGGCCCAGGCCTGCAGTTCGCCGCGTGCCGCCTGTCGGCGCGCGAGGGCGGCCACACCGGGGTGCAGGCGGTCCAGGCGGTCGAGGTTGAACTCGGTGTCTTCAGGGCGCAGATCCCGCGCGTCGTCACCGGGCGAGAAGGTCGAACCGCTGAGCCAGCGCGGGCCACCCGGCAGCGGCGCCGCGGGCACCAGGTGCCCGTCGCCGTTGAGCGGCACGGTGGGCAATCCGGTGCGGTCACCGTCCGCCGGCATCGGTCCGTGCACGAGCTGGCCGCGCACAGGCTGCAGGGGCAGCGTGCCGGCGAGCAGCGAGCGCGTGCCGTGGCCGCCCGCGAGCACCAGGCGATCGCCCTCGGCGAGCACGGCGCCCTCGGCATCGAGCGCCTGCCAGCGACCGTCGCAGGTCGAGACCACCCGCGCGACATGCGCGCGGCCGACGAAGCGCACGCCCGGCGTGGCCAGCCAGGCCGCCACCAGCGCAGCCGGGCGCACCCAGCCGGCCTGCGCGTGCCAGAGGGCGGGTGTGTCCGGCGGCAGGGCGGCGCGGGCGCATTGCGCGGCATCGGCAGTCCAGGAGTCGTTGGCGCCGCCGGCCTGCCAGCCGGGCGGCAGGCGCAGGGCGGCAGCGTTCGGGCGCCGTTCCAGCACGCCTTCGCACCGCCACTCGGTGCCGGCGCTGGCGGCCAGCAGCGACTGCACCTGCTGCCAGCCCAGCCGCGCGCCCGCGCGGGTCAGGCGCGAGAGCAGGGCGTCGTCGGGCGACACGTGCGGCGCCAGCACGGCCGCGGGGGCGCCCGACGCGCCGGCGGCCGGTGCCTGCGCGGCGTCGAGCACGGTCACGCGCCAGCCGCGCCGTGCCAGGCTGGCCGCCACGGCCGCACCGGCGAGGCCCGCGCCGACCACCACGCATTCGCCGGGGGCTGCCACGCGCTGCGGATCGGGCGGCGGCCGGCGCGGCTGCCAGGCCGGGGTCCAGCGGCCCCGCAGGCAGTCGCGCTTGGGCGGAAGACCTGGCGCCTTCTCGACCACGAAACCCAGCGGTGCCAGCGCGTCGCGCACGGCGCGCGCAATGGTCCAGGTCCCGATGCCGGTGCCCGGCCGCGCGAAACGCGCGACCGCCTTGAGCACCTCGGGCGTCCACATCTGCGGGTTCTTCTGCGGGCTGAAGCCGTCGAGGAAGAGGCTGTCCGCCTCGAAGGGCTGCAGCGCGCGCAGCATCGGCTGCACCTCGCCCACGCACAGCGTGAGCATCACGCGGCCGCCGTCGAACACCAGCCGGTGGCAGCCCGGCAGCAGCCCGTGCCACTGCGCGGCCAGCTCGGCGCCCAGCGCGGCGAGGGCCGGGCCCTGTGCGGCGGCCGCGCGCAGCAGGTCGGCCGCGGACACCGGGTAGGCCTCGACCGAGACGAAGTGCAGCAGGCCCGGCCGCGCGGGATCGTCGCGCCAGGCCTGCCAGCTTGTCAGGAAATTGAGGCCGAGGCCAAATCCGGTTTCGAGAATCCGCCATTGCGGCGCATTCGCCCAGGCGCCGGGCAGGGCGCAGCCGCCCAGGAACACATGGCGGGCCTGGGCAACGGCGCCGGCTTCGGAGTGGTAGCCCTCCTGGAAGCGGGCGCTGAAGGGGCGGCCGTCAGGGTGCCACTCGACGGGTTCGGTCATGGGGGAGCGGAGGAGGGCGAGGCGCCGGCAGTGCTCGCGGCGCGGGCCGTCAAGGCGCCGGCGTGCAGGTGCGCGCGCCGGCTCGGGGCGTCAGGCGCTCGGCGGCACGTACCCCTGCGCCACGTCCGCGCCATCGCCGAAGAAGTGCTTCTCCATCTGGCGCGCCAGGTACTGGCGGGCACGCTGGTCCGCCAGGTTCAGGCGGTTCTCGTTGACCAGCATGGTCTGCTGCTTGAGCCAGGCGGCCCAGGCTTCCTTGCTGACGTTCTCCCAGATGCGCTTGCCCAGCTCGGTGTGGGGCGGGTAGGGGGGGAGATCGAGCCCTTCGGCCTCTCGGCCGAGCTTGATGCAGTGGACCATGCGTGCCATTGCGGTGCCTCTTCGGTGTGGGTGGGCGGCGGGCGCTGGGCCGGCCGCTTAGTTGATTTCGCTATTTAGAACTGAAAACTCGGTCGTTCCAGTTTCTTTATGCGTTCTTGAGAATGCAAGGCATCGACGTTATGCCTTTTTCGAGCACAAACATGAACCTCCGCCGCGACTTTATCAAGCTTTCCCTGCTGGCCGCCGCGGCCTCGGGCCTGACCCTGACGGCATCGTTGCCGGCCGTGGCGCAGGTGCAAGGCAACACCGTCAACCTGCTCAACGTCTCCTACGACCCGACGCGCGAGCTCTACGTCGACTACAACAAGGCCTTCGCCAAGTACTGGAAGGGCAAGACCGGCCAGGACGTGGTGGTCAAGCAATCGCACGGGGGCTCGGGCAAGCAGGCGCGCTCGATCATCGACGGGCTGGAAGCCGACGTCGCCACGCTGGCGCTGGCCGGCGACACCGACGCGCTGGTCAGCCACGGCGGCCTGGTCAAGCCCGACTGGCAGAAGCGCCTGCCGCACAACAGCTCGCCCTACACCTCGACCATCGTGTTCCTGGTGAAGAAGGGCAACCCCAAGGGCCTGAAGGACTGGGACGACCTGGTCAAGCCGGGCGTGCAGGTCATCACGCCAAACCCCAAGACCTCGGGCGGCGCGCGCTGGAACTACCTGGCGGCCTGGGAATTCGCCAAGCGCAAGTACGGCGGTGATGCCAAGGCAAAGGACTTCGTCGGCAACCTGTTCAAGAACGTGCCGGTGCTCGACACGGGCGCGCGCGGCAGCACGATCACCTTCGTGCAGCGCGGCGTGGGCGACGTGCTGCTGGCCTGGGAGAACGAGGCCTTCCTGGCGCTGAAGGAGTTCGGTCCCGACAAGTTCGAGATCGTCGTGCCCTCGATTTCCATCCTGGCCGAGCCGGCCGTGACCGTGGTCGACAAGTTCGCCGACAAGCACGGCACCCGCGCGGTGGCCGAGGAATACCTCAAGTACTGGTACACCGACGAAGGACAGGACATCGCCGGCCGCAACTACTACCGCCCGACCGCCGACAAGGCCAAGGCGAAGTACGCCAACCAGTTCCCCAAGCTGGCGCTCTTCACCATCGACGAGGCCTTCGGTGGCTGGACGCAGGCCGACAAGGCGCACTTCGCCGACGGCGGCAGCTTCGACCAGATCTACACCAACAAGCAGAAGTAGGTCGCGGCATGCGGGGGCCGGAGTGGCCTCTGCCATTGATTCCATGGCTGGTAGCGCTCGTCCGGCGGGCGCTGCAGGCCGATTTCGTCCCTAATCTCCTGAGAGCGTCCGATGTCTGTGCTGTTGCTGGCGGGTAGCCCGTCCTCGCCGTCGCGGTCCACCGCGCTGCTCGACGCCGTGGCCGACCGGCTGGCGCGCCGCGGCGTGGCCACCGACGCGCTGGCCGTGCGCGACCTGCCGGCCGCGGCCCTGCTGGCGGCCGACACCAGCCACCACAGCGTGCAACTGGCCGTCGACCGCATCGCGAAAGCACAGGCCATCGTCGTGGCCACGCCGGTCTACAAGGCGGCCTACAGCGGCCTGCTGAAGGTCTTCCTCGACCTGCTGCCGCAGACCGCACTGCGCGGCAAGGCCGTGCTGCCGCTGGCCACGGGCGGCAGCCCGCACCACATGCTGGCGCTGGACTACGCGCTGCGGCCGGTGCTCAACGCGCTGGGTGCGCGGCACATCCTGCCCGGCGTCTACGCGAGCGATGCCCAGGTCACGCTCACGCCCGAAGGGGCCTACCAGTTGCAGGTCGAGCTGTTCGACCGCCTCGCCGAGGCCGTCGACACGCTGGCGGCCGAGGGGTTGAAGCTCGGCCCGCGCGCGGCCGCCTTCGAGCCGGTGCACTTCTCGCAGGTGCGATGTAGCGTGTGAGGCGAGGGCGGCCTCGCGCCGCCGCCTGCGCCTCGCGCTTCTCCACCCTCCCGCATTCCCTCCGCGCGGCCCGCTGCGCGGCAAGGGCAGAGCCTTGCCCGAAGAAACACGCTGAACCGCCATGCCTCCCATCCTCACCGACCACTTTCCTGCCGCACAACCGCGATCGCGCCTGCAGGTCTTCATCGATTTCCTCGTCGCCCTCGTGCTGGTGGCGGCGATCGCGCTCGTCAGTTCCTTCCTCGTCGCCACCTCGGCGCACGCGCAGGCCGCCAAGGAACTGCGCATCGGCTACCAGAAGTCGGCCAGCCTGTTCGTGCTGCAGAAGGCGCAGGGCACCCTGGAGAAGCAGCTCGCCCCGCTGAACGTCGGCGTGAAGTGGGTCGAGTTCCCGGCCGGGCCGCAGCTGCTCGAAGGCCTGAACGTCGGCGCCGTCGACGTCGGCTTCGTGGGCGAGGCGCCGCCGATCTTCGCCCAGGCCGCGGGCGCCAAGTTCGTGTACATCGGCTTCGATCCTGCCGCACCGCGCGCCGAGGCGATCCTGGTCAGCAAGGATTCGCCAATCCGCACGGTGGCCGATCTCAAGGGCAAGAAGGTCGCGCTCAACAAGGGCAGCAATGTGCACTTCCTGCTCGTCAACCAACTGGAGAAGGCGGGCCTGAAGCTCGGCGACATCCAGCCCGTGTACCTCGCACCCGCCGACGGCCGCGCCGCCTTCGAGAGCAAGGCCGTGGACGCATGGGTCATCTGGGACCCGTTCCAGGCCGCCGCCGAGAAGGCGATCGGCGCGCGCGTGCTCGCCGACGGCACGCCCGGCGTGGTCAACAACTACCAGTACTACCTGGCCGAGCGCGGCTACGCGCAGAAGAACCCGAAGGTCATCCAGGCGCTGTTCGACGACGCGGTGACACAGGGCATCTGGCTCAAGAAAAACCTGCGCCAGGCGGCCGAGCTGATCGCGCCGCTGCAGGGCCTGCCGGTGGACGTGGTGGAACTCGCGCTGCGCCGCTACGAGTTCAACGTCAAGCCGATCACCCGCGAGGTGGCGGCCGACCAGCAAAAGATCGCCGACACCTTCTACGAGCTCAAGCTCATTCCGAAGGCCATCAAGGTGAGCGACGCCGTGTTGCTCGGCCAGCCCTGAGAAGCACTCCGACGGAGAAATTGCCATGACCCTGCACCCATCCCTGTCCCGCCGCGGCCTGCTCAAGGGGGCCGCCGCGCTCGCGCTGCCCGCCGTGGCCGGCGCACCGGCCTTCGCCCAGGGCGCCGCACGCGAACTGCGCATCGGCAACCAGAAGGGCTACCTCAGCCTGCTCAAGGGCCGCGGCGCGCTGGAGCAGCGCCTCGCCCCGCTCAAGGTGTCGGTCAAATGGACCGAGTTCACCGCCGGCCCGGTGCAGCTGGAAGCGCTGAACGTCGGCTCGATCGACTTCGGCGACGTCGGCGAGGCGCCGCCCATCTTCGCGCAGGCTGCCGGCGCGCCGCTGGCCTACGTGGCGGCCACCGTGCCGCGCCCGCAGTCCGAAGCCGTGCTGGTGCCCAAGGGTTCGGCCATTCGCAGCGTGGCGGATCTGAAGGGCAAGAAGGTCGCCTTCAACAAGGGCAGCAACGTCCACTACTTCCTGGTCAAGCTGCTGCAGAAGCACGGGCTGCAGTACGCGGACGTGAACGCCGTCTTCCTGCCGCCGGCCGACGCGCGCGCCGCCTTCGAGAAGGGCTCGATCGACGCCTGGGTCATCTGGGACCCCTTCCTCGCCGCGGCCGAGAAGTCGCTCGATGCCAGGGTGCTGGCCGACGCCACGGGGGTGGTGGGCAACCGCGCCTACTACTTCTCGTCGCTCGACTACGCGGCGAAGAACGCAGACGTGATCAAGGTGCTGATCGAGGAGCTCGACAAGGTCGACCAGTGGGGCAAGGACCACCGCGGCGAACTCGCGGGCGAGCTGGCGCAGATCTGGGGCCTGCCCAAGCCGGTGGTCGACGTGTCGATCGGGCGTTCGCAGTTCGGCACGGGGCCGATCACCAAGGCCATCCTGGGCGAGCAACAGCAGATCGCCGACACCTTCTTCGATCTCAAGCTGATCCCCAAGCGCATCAACGTGCTCGAGGCGGCGGCCCCGGGCCTGGCCTGAGGATCGAACGCATGAGTTCCCGTTTCGCCGTTCCATCCTCGCCCGCCCAGCAGGCGCTGCGCGTGCTGGGCGTCACCGTGGTCGCCTGGGGCATCAAGCTCCCTTCGGCCCATGCCGTGGCCCGCCGCGCGCCGCACGGCTACGTGCCGGCGCGGGCGCTGCGCCGGCTGGCCGCGGCGGGCGCCATCGCGCCACCGGCGCGCCTTCTCGCGCATTCCTGGTAAGCGCAAAGGACTTTGTTCCCATGCAGATCTTCTGGTTCCTTCCCACCCACGGCGACAGCCGCTACCTCGGCAGCACCGAGGGCGCGCGCCCGGTCGACCTGGCCTACCTGCAGCAGGTGGCTGGCGCCGCCGACACCCTCGGCTACGAAGGCGTGCTCATTCCAACCGGCCGCTCCTGCGAAGACCCGTGGATCGTCGCGTCCAGCCTCATCGGCGCGACGAAGCGGCTGAAGTTCCTGGTCGCGGTGCGGCCGGGCCTGCACCAGCCGGCGCTGGCTGCGCGCATGGCCGCCAGCTTCGACCGGCTGTCGGGCGGGCGCCTGCTGGTCAACCTCGTCACCGGCGGGGACCGCGCGGAGCTGGAAGGCGACGGCGTGTTCCTCGACCACGCCGCGCGCTACGAGCAGTCGGCCGAGTTCATCCGCATCTGGCGCGAGATCATCGCGCGCAGCCACGAGGGGCAGGCCTTCGACTACGACGGCCGGCACCTGCAGGTCAAGGGCGCCAAGCTGCTGTTCCCGCCGGTGCAGAAGCCGCACCCGCCGGTGTGGTTCGGCGGCTCGTCCGAGGCCGCACACGAGCTCGCGGCCGAGCAGGTCGACCGCTACCTGACCTGGGGCGAGACGCCCGACGAGGTGGCCAAGAAGGTCGCCGACGTGCGGGCGAGGGCGGAGGGCAAGGGCCGCCGCGTCGAGTTCGGCATCCGCCTGCACGTGATCGTGCGCGAGAGCGAGCAGGAGGCCTGGCAGGCCGCCGATTCGCTCATCAGCCGCGTCGACGATGCGACCGTGATCCGGGCGCAGGCCGCCTTCGCCAACATGGATTCGGAGGGACAGCGCCGCATGGCCGCCCTCCATCGCGGTGGCGCCAACCGCAGCCGAGAGGCACTCGAGATCAGCCCGAACCTCTGGGCCGGCGTGGGCCTGGTGCGCGGCGGTGCCGGCACGGCCCTGGTCGGCAGTCCCGAGCAGGTCGCCGCCCGGATCGAGGACTACGCCTCGCTGGGCATCGACGCCTTCATCCTCTCGGGCTACCCGCACCTGGAGGAGGCCTACCGCTTCGCCGAGCTGGTGTTCCCCCTGCTGCCGCGGCGCGTGCAGCAGCGCCTGGGTGGATCGGGCAGTGGCTCGCTCACCGGCCCCTTCGGCGAGGTCGTCGCCAACGTCGACGCACCGTCGCGCCTGCGCGCGCAAAGCTAGTCATGTCACACACCCCCAGTCTTCGCGCACTTCGTGTCGCTTCGCCAACCCCCTTGCAGGGGGCAACGCCAGCGGCCCGGCCAAGCCGGTTCCGCGGCGTTCCTGATCTTCGCATTCTGGCGTCGGCATTCGCCCACCGCCTCGTCCCCTGGCTCGTGCCCATCGGCCTCATCGTCGCCTGGCAGATCGCCTCGTCGCTGGGCTGGCTGTCCACCCGCGTGCTTCCCGCTCCGATCGACGTGGTCAAGGCCGCGTGGTCGCTCACGGTGTCGGGCGAGCTCTGGACGCACGTCAAGGTCAGCGCCGGCCGTGCGCTGCTGGGCCTGGCCATCGGCGGCGGTGCCGGGCTGGTGCTGGGGCTGCTCACCGGCTCGGTGAAGTTCTTCGAGACGCTGCTCGACTCCACCATCCAGATGGTGCGCAACATCCCGGCGCTGGCGCTCATCCCGCTGGTGATCCTGTGGTTCGGCATCGACGAGACGGCCAAGCTGTTCCTCATCAGCGTGTCGGTGTTCTTCCCGATCTACCTCAACACCTTCCACGGCATCCGCAACGTCGACCCGCAGCTCATCGAGATGGGCCGCACCTACGGGCTCACGCGCTGGCAGCTGTATCGCGACGTGATCCTGCCCGGCGCGCTGTCGTCCATCCTTGTGGGCCTGCGCTTCTCGCTGGGGCTGATGTGGGTGATCCTGATCGTGGCCGAGACCATTTCGGCGCAGGCCGGCATCGGCTACCTGACGATGAACGCCCGCGAGTTCCTGCAGACCGACGTGGTGCTGGTCGGCATCCTGCTCTATGCGCTGCTGGGCAAGCTGGCCGACGTGTTCGCACGGGCGCTGGAGCACTGGTGGCTGCGCTGGCATCCCGGCTACCAGGCGAAGTGAGGACGCAGCCATGAAGAACATCCTTCGACCCACCCGCCGCGAGGCGCTCGGCATGGCCGCGGCGCTGGCCACCGGAGCCGCCTGGGGGCAGGGGGCCGCCGCTCAGACCGTGCGCATCGGCTACCAGAAGTCCTCCACGCTCGTCGCGGTGCTCAAGATCCAGGGCACGCTCGAGAAACAGTTCGCGCCGCTGGGCGTCAAGCCGAGCTGGCACGAGTTCACCAGCGGTCTGCCGCTGCTCGAGGCGCTCAACCTCGACAACGTGGACGTCAGCGCCGACGTGGCCGACACCGTGCCGGTGTTCGCGCAGGCCGCGGGCGCCAAGCTCACCTTCGTCGCGCAGGAGGCGCCGTCGCCCACGGCGCAGGCGATCCTGGTCAAGGCCGACTCGCCGCTGAAGACGCTGGGCGACCTCAAGGGCCGCAAGATCGGATTCGCCAAGGCCGCGGGCGTGCACTACCTGCTGCTGGCGGCGCTGGAGAAGGCCGGCCTGTCGTTCAAGGACATCGAACCGGCGTACCTCACGCCCGCCGACGGCCGGGCCGCCTTCGAGCGCGGCGCCATCGACGCCTGGGTGGTGTGGGACCCTTTTCTTTCGGCCGCCGAACGCCAGTCGGGCGCCCGCGTGCTCGCCGACGGCACCGGGCTCGCGTCCTACCAGCGCTACTACCTGGCCAGCACCCGCTTCGCGCGCCTGCAGCCGCAGGTGCTGGGCGTGCTGTACGCCGAGCTCGAGAAGACCGGCCGCTGGGTCAAGCAGAACCCGCGCGACGCGGCCGCGCTGCTGGCGCCCTTCTGGGGCCTGGACGCCGCCATCGTCGAGCAGGCCAACGCCCGCCGCAGCTATGCCGTGCGCCCCGCCACCCGCGAGGTGATCGGCGAGCAGCAGCGCATCGCCGATGCCTTCTTCGCCGAGAAGCTGCTGCGCAGGAGCCTGTTCAGTGTCTCCAAGGGGTCGCGTTGGGGCGCAATCGGGATGCGCGTGGTGCCCGGTCGCGCCGCATGGGCTCATGCCCATGCAAGCGGACGGGTGCCGCGCGTGCCCGATTTCGCCCCAACCCGAAGGGCAGCCGCCTTGCCGGGCGTCCTGCGGCGTTGCAGCGCTTGCTCGCAGATTACTGCGAGCGGCGCACTGCGCCTTGCACGCCACCCGGCAAGGTGGCTGCGCGACCCCTTGGAGACACTGAACAGGCTCCAGGCGGTGGACGCGCTCGACATCGACCTGTTCAAGCCGCCGGCCTGATCGCCATGAAACCCGCCACCCGCCACCTGCGTGCCTTGTCGCTCTTCACCGAGTACGGCGCCTGGGAGGCGGCGGCCACCTGGAGTCCCGAACCCATGAGCGCTGTCATCGACACCCCTGCCGTCCCCGACGCGAGCGCCTTGCCGATCGCCGGCGGCGTGAAGCTGGAGGCCCGCCACCTCGTCAAGCGCTACGGCGAACGCGAGGTGCTGCGCGACACGCAGCTGGCCATCGCGCCCGGCGAATTCATCGCCATCGTCGGCCGCAGCGGCTGCGGCAAGAGCACGCTGCTGCGCCTGATTGCGGGGCTGGAAGCGGCCAGCGGCGGCCAGCTCGTCACCGACGGCAAGCCCGTGGATGGCCTGCACGACGACACGCGCATCATGTTCCAGGAGGCGCGCCTGCTGCCCTGGAAGCGCGTGCTCGACAACGTCACGCTGGGGCTGCCGGCCGAGGCGCGAGGGCGCGGGCGCAAGGTCCTGGCGCAGGTCGGCCTGGCCGATCGCGAGAACGAATGGCCGGCGCGCCTGTCGGGCGGCCAGCGCCAGCGCGTGGCCCTGGCCCGTGCGCTCGTGCATCACCCGCGGCTGCTGCTGCTCGACGAGCCGCTGGGCGCACTCGACGCGCTCACCCGCATCGAGATGCACCGCCTCATCGAGGGCCTGTGGCAGCAGCACCGCTTCACCGCGTTGCTGGTCACGCACGACGTGCAGGAAGCCGTCGCTCTGGCCGACCGCGTGATCCTGATCGAGGACGGCCGCATCGCGCTGGACGAGCGCATCGCGCTGGCGCGCCCGCGCTCGCAGGGCGACGCGGCCTTTGCGGCGATCGAGAAACGCATCCTCGACCGGGTGTTGCAGAAGCCCGCGGCCGACAAGGCCGAACCCGCCAACGATGCCCACTGGCCCGACTCGCCCGCGCACACGCTGCGCTGGGCCGTGTGAGCGTGTTGTTGCCCAACCCCTGAAAGGAAGTCGCATGTCCAAGGACTGGAAATTCGAGACCCTGTCGGTGCACGCCGGCTACAGCCCCGATCCGACCACGCGCGCCGTGGCGCCGCCCATCTACCAGACGGTGGCCTATGCCTTCGACTCGGCGCAGCATGGCGCCGACCTGTTCGACCTCAAGGTGCCGGGCAACATCTACACCCGCATCAACAACCCGACGCAGGACGTGCTGGAACAGCGCGTCGCGGCGCTGGAAGGCGGCATCGCCGCGCTGGCGCTGGCCTCCGGCCAGGCGGCCGTGACCTACGCCATCCAGACCATTGCCGAAGCGGGGGACAACATCGTCAGCAGCACGGCGCTCTACGGCGGCACCTACAACCTGTTCGCCCACACGCTGCCGCAGTTCGGCATCACCACGCGCTTCGCCGACCATCGCGATCCGGCCAGCTTCGAGCCGCTGATCGACGCGAAGACCAAGGCCATCTTCGTCGAGTCGCTGGGCAACCCGGCCGGCAACATCACCGACATCGCCGCGGTGGCCGCCATCGCGCACAAGCACGGCGTGCCGCTGATCGTCGACAACACGGTGCCCTCGCCCTACCTCAGCCGGCCCATCGAGCACGGCGCCGACATCGTGGTGCACTCGCTCACCAAGTACCTCGGCGGCCACGGCACCAGCATCGGCGGTGCGATCGTCGATTCCGGCAGGTTCCCCTGGGCGCAGCACAAGGAACGCTTCAAGCGCCTGAACGAGCCCGACGTGAGCTACCACGGCGTGGTCTACACCGAGGCGCTGGGACCGGCCGCCTACATCGGCCGGGCGCGCGTCGTGCCGCTGCGCAACACCGGGGCCGCCATCTCGCCCTTCAATGCCTTCCAGATCCTGCAGGGCATCGAGACGCTGGCGCTGCGCGTGGACCGCATCAGCGACAACGCGCTGGCCGTGGCGCGCCACCTCCAGCAGCACCCGGCCGTGAAGTGGGTCAACTACGCCGCACTGGAAGACCACCCGGACCATGCCCTGGCGCAGAAGTACCTGCGCGGCAAGGCCAGCGGCGTGCTCACCTTCGGCATCGGCAGCGGCCGCGCGGGCGGCGCGCAGTTCCTCGATGCGCTGAAGCTCTTCACGCGGCTGGTGAACATCGGCGACGTCCGCTCGCTGGCCACGCACCCGGCGTCGACCACGCACCGCCAGCTTTCGCCGGAAGAGCTCGCCAAGGCGGGCGTCACGGAAGACACGGTGCGACTGTCGGTCGGCATCGAGCACATCGACGACCTGATCGCGGACCTCGACCAGGCGTTGAAGGCGGCGTCCGCGTGAGCACGCGGCATACGAATTCCTAGCAAACCACTCACCCAACAAGGAACCATCATGACCATCCAGGCCATCAACGTGCGCAACCAGTTCAAGGGCAAGGTCCGCGAGATCATCCGCGGCGACGTCGTCTCCGAAGTCGACGTCGAGACGCCCTGGGGCATCGTCACCTCCGTCATCACCACGCGCTCGGTGGACGAGCTGCAACTGAAGATCGGCTCCGACGTCGTCGCGCTGGTCAAGTCGACCGAAGTGTCGATCGCCAAGCTGTGAGGCGCGGGGGAGGGCGCGGGCGATACTGCGCCCGATGCCTTCTCCCGCGGGCCGCACGCCGGCCGCCTTCGTTCCCTTTCTTGCCGTGCTGGGCGCCGTCACGGCGCTGGGCCTGGGCACCTCCTGGGCCAAGCACGCCCTGTTCCCGGCCATCGGCGCCCAGGGCACGACAGCCCTGCGCGTGGGCTTCTCGGCGCTGTTGCTGCTGCTGATCTGGCGGCCCTGGCGCCGACCGCTGCGGCCCGGCGACGCACGCGCCGTCGTGCTCTACGGCGCCACGCTCGGGCTCATGAACCTGAGCTTCTACATGGCGCTGCGCACCATCCCCTTCGGGCTGGCGGTGGCCATCGAATTCGCGGGGCCGCTGACGGTGGCGGTGCTGTCCTCGCGCCGCACGGTCGACTTCGTCTGGGTGGCGCTGGCCGCCTCGGGCCTGGCCTTGCTGCTGCCTCTGGGCATCGGTGACAGCCGGCTCGATCCTGTCGGCGTGCTGTGGGCACTCGCGGCCGCGACCCTTTGGGGCCTGTACATCGTTTTCGGCAAGCGGCTGGGCCATCTGCATGCCGGCCACTCGGTGGCGCTGGGCCTGAGCGTGGCGGCATTGGTCGTGCTGCCGGTCGGCGTGTGGCACGCCGGCGCTGCGTTGCTGGCGCCTAGCGTGCTGGCCGTGGGCCTGTGCGTCGCCGTCATCTCCAGTGCGATCCCGATCTCGCTCGAGATGGTGGCGCTCAAGCGCCTGCCCAAGGAGGCCTTCGGCATCATGATCAGCATGGAACCCGCCGTCGCCGCGCTGCTCGCGCTGGGTCTTCTGGGCGAGCGGCTGAGCGTCACCCAGTCGCTGGCCATCGCGCTGGTCATGGGGGCGTCGGTGGGTTGTGCCATCACGGCGCGTGCCCGGCCCGCGGCGGTAGAAGGCCTGACGACCTGAGCGTGGGCGCGAGGCGCCCGTGTCGCGCCACTGACTGAAGAATGCGCCTCGCGTGTGCACGAGCGGCGCCACCCGACTCACGCAACCATGCCGCCATCGACATGCAGATCGGCGCCGCCGACATAGCTGCTGTCGTCGCTCGCGAGGAACAGGGCGGCGTTCGCGATCTCGTCCGGCTGTCCGAGTCGCCTGAACGGAATCCGGTCGGTCAAGGTCTTGCGCAGGTCGTCGCTGACGCCGTCGAACATCGGCGTGTCGGTCGGTCCCGGGCTGAGCGTGTTCACGCGGATGCCCCGGCCGGCCAGCTCGTGGGTCCAGGTCCGGGCATACGAGCGCACCGCGGCCTTGGAGGCCGAGTAGGTGGCGTACCCGGGGTTGGCGATGGTCCCGGCGATCGAGCCGACCAGCACGATCGATCCGCCCTCCGTCATGAGCCGCGTGGCACGCTGGACGGTCAGGACCATCGCACGCACGTTCAGGTCGAAGGCGCGGTCGATGTGCGCCTCGGTGGTCTCGTCGAGGGTGGCGTGTTCGGCGACGCCGGACGAGGTGACCAGCACGTCGAGCCGGCCGGCGCGCTGGGCCAGGGTGCTGAACAGCCGGTCGAGGTCGGCGGTGGTGGTGATGTCGGCCTGGACCGCTTCGGCCCCGTGGCCGATCTGGGAGAGCGCCTGGTCCAGCTGCATCTGCCTGCGGCCGGCGATGAAGACCTTGGCGCCTTCGGCGGCGAAGCGCCGGGCGATAGCCAGGCCGATGCCGCTGCTGCCGCCGGTGACGAGCGCGGTCTTTCCACGAAGTTTCGACATGGGAACTGTTCCTGCATGAGTGGGTCGGCCCCGCATGATGCATTTCGTATATCTAGTGTCAATTACGCACCTGATCTATGCTAGATATACGAAAGGAAAGCGTCATGCCTCAAGACGTCGCGGCCGTGCTCGCTGAAATCAACAGCACGAAGCCGGTGCTCGAACAGATCGCCAGCAAGTGGTCGGTTCTGGTGCTGGCCGTTCTTTGCGAGCAGCCATCGCGCTTCAACGCGATCAAGCGCCGCCTCGATCCGATCACCCACAAGGCGCTGACCGAAGCATTGCGCCGCCTGGAGAGAAACGGCCTGGTCGACCGAAAGGTGCTCGCCACCTCGCCCGTGGCCGTGGAATATTCGATCACCCCGCTGGGGCGCACGCTGCAGCAGCCCTTCGAAAGCCTGATCCGCTGGGCCCAGCAGCACGGCGGTGAACTGACGGCTGCGCAGTCGGCGCGTGAGCGTCAGTAAGACCGCGACCTGGTCCGGCCCGGCCTGAACGGATCAAAGCTTCTTTGGCGCGCGATGGCTCGCCGCGGTCTGCGAGGGGGATGGTGTCAGCCGATCCGTACCCGGGCCATCGACGCCCCCCGCGCCAGTCATGAACTCGGGCCGGCGTCCCGCATCGCGCGCGCCGTCGCTGTGTCGCCGCGAGCATCTAGCGTGCCGGCTGCCCCCAGCCGGTCGCGTTCGTCGCGGTTCTGGCTCAGCTTGACCTTGCCTTCGAGCGAGGTGAGCTCGACGCGGATCGCGACGATGTGCCGCAGCAGTTCGTCGACGAACTCGGGCGCGGAGTCGCCCATCTTCCAGGGCTGCGGCTCCTGGGCTTCATGGCGCCGCGTCAACCGGGCCACGATGCGGCGCACCGAGCGCTCGTCCTCGTCGATGACGAGCGTGCCGTGGGCGTGCACCACCTCGTAGTTCCAGGTCGGCACCAGGCGGTGCGTCTCGTGCTTGCTCGGGTACCAGCTCGGCGAAATGTAGGCCTGCGCACCGCGGAAGACGACCATGACGGGCGTGCCGGTGGGGCAGCGCTGCCACAGCGGGTTCGCGCGCGCGACGTGGGCGTGCAGGGTGCCGTGCGGACCTTCGCCGGGCTCGTACTCGAAGGGGATGTGGTCGGCGTCGAAGCGGCCGTCGTGCGAATGGACCAGCATGCCCAGCGGATGCTCGCGCATGATGCGCGCCAGGGCGTCAGGCCGGGTTTCTGCGAAATGGGCGGGGATGTACATCGGGGGAACGGCGGTGGGTGGGGCCCGACAGTGTGCGCGAATTCCTGCGCCGCCGATGCGCCTGAGCGCCGGCGTCGTACGGAACGGGTGACGCGTTTGATGTCGCACTTCCTACAGGCGGCGCGCCGCATGGCCGTAGATTGATTCTGCGGTCGACGAGACGTCCCGGGCTCCAGCGATGCGACGAGCGACACCGGATTCCGTGCATCGTGAAGGGGATGCCCGCCACGAAGCCAGCAAACCGATGCACGCACGGCAGCGCGCCGGGGATGATCGACAGCCGTGAGAGGGCGCCCCCGAAGGGCGCCCTTTCTTTTGGCGCGGCGCACCGGGAGGCGGGCGATCGCCTACAGGCCGGGGTGCTGCCGGCCGACCGGCGAGTGCGCTGTCGGGCCGCACCATCGGCGCAATGGTTTCATCTACTCCCGCGGACCCGGTCGCAGCCTTGCGCGAAGCGCTCGGCCGCCCGCTCTCGCTGGCCGACCTGGTCGATGCCGGCCTCGACCGCCTGCCGCGGCCCGGCAGCGGCGCCACGCTCGAGCGGTGGCGGCGGCTGGCCCAGGTGGCAGCCCACGATCTTTCGCTCGTCAAGCTCTTCGAAGGCCACACCGACGCGCTGGCGATCCTGGCGGAACTGGGCGGCGCACCCGCGCCCTCCGGCAGCCGGTGGGCGACCTGGTGCGCGGAGCCGCCGGACGCGCGTCTGCTGTTCGAGAGCGCCGGCGACGGCTACCGCCTGCGCGGCACCAAGGCCTGGTGCTCCGGCGCGGCCCAGGTGACCCATGCGGTGGTCAGCGGCTGGAATGCCGACGGCGAACCCTGCCTGGCCACGGTCGCGATGGACGCCCCGGGCGTGACGGTCACCGACACCGGCTGGCAGGCCGTGGGCATGGCCGGCAGCGCCAGCGTCGACGTGCGCTTCGACGGCGCAGCGGCCCTGTCGCTCGGCCGGCCCGGCGACTACACGCGCCGGCCCGGCTTCTGGCAGGGCGGGGCAGGCATCGCCGCCTGCTGGTGGGGCGGGGCCTCCGGAATCGCGGCCATGGTGCGCGAGAAGGCAGGCAGCCGCAGCGACCCGCACCGGCTGGCGCATGTGGGTGGCATCGACACGGCGCTGGCGTCCAGCGCGGCCTTGCTGCGCGAGTGCGCGGCCTGGATCGATGCGCATCCCGAGGCGAACGCCCAGGCCTGGGCACTGCGCGTGCGCCTGGCCGTCGAGGACGCCGCCGAATCCGTGATGCGCCACGCGGCCCGCGGCCTCGGCGCCGCCCCCTTGTGCCGCGACGCGCGCTTCGCACGCGCGATGGCCGACCTTCCCGTCTTCATCCGCCAGAGCCATGCCGAGCGCGATCTCGCCGCGCTCGGCGCCCTGGCGCTGGACGCCGACCCCCAAGAGGAGAGCTTCGCATGGCAGCTGTGATCGATCGCACCATCCACCCCGGCCGGGGCACGCCGGAGGACGCGTGGATGGCCTGCGCCGCGCTGCGCGATGCGCCACCCACCAGCGCGGCCCAGCTGGTGCCGATGCGCTCGCGTGCCGTGGTGGTGGCGCCCCATCCCGACGACGAGGTGCTGGCCGTCGGCGGCCTCATGTCGCAGCTGGCGCGCGCCGGCAGGCGGCTGGCGCTGGTGGCCGTGACCGACGGCACCGCCAGCCACCCCGGCTCGCGCCAATGGCCCGCCGAACGGCTGGGTCAGGAACGGCCACGCGAGCAGGCGAGGGCGCTGGCACGCCTGGGCGTCACCGATGCCGAGATGCACCGCCTGGCGCTGCCCGACGGCGGCGTGCAGCGCCTGTACCTCGACCTGGCAGAGCGTCTGGTGCAGCTCTTCGACGAGGACGACGTGGTCTTCACCACCTGGCGCATGGACGGCCATCCCGACCACGAGGCGGTCGGCCATGCCTGCGCCTGGGCGGCGGCGCGCACCGGCGCGCGCCTGGTCGAGGTGCCCGTCTGGGGCTGGCACTGGGCCCGCCCCGACGACCCCCGCCTGCCCTGGCACCGCGCCCGCCGGCTCGAGCTGGACGAGGCGACCGTGCAGCGCAAGTGCGCCGCGCTGCAGGCCTTCGAGAGCCAGCTGCGACCCGATGCCTCGACCGGCGCCGCGCCGATCCTCGATCCGGGCTCGGTGGCGCGGGCCGCACGCCCCTTCGAGCTGATGTTCGCGTGAGTGCGCAGGCTTCCTCGCTTCCCGCGTACTTCGACTCGCTCTACGGCGCAGCCGACGACCCCTACGGCGTGCGCAGCCGCTGGTACGAGGCCCGCAAGCGCGCGCTGCTGCTGGCCAGCCTGACGCGGCCGCGCTACCGCCGCGCCTACGAGCCCGGCTGCGGCACGGCCGAGCTCACGGCCGCCCTGGCCGAGCGCTGCGAGCGCGTGCTGGCCAGCGACTTCAACGCCCACGCGGTCGATGTCGCACGGCGCCGCACCGCGGACCTGCCGCAGGTGCGCGTCGAGCGTCACGCGCTGCCGCAGGACTGGCCCCGTGCCGACGGGCCCTTCGACCTCATCGTGCTGGGTGAGATCGGCTACTTCATCGAACCCGAGGCCTGGGCCGCGGTGGCGCGTGCCTGCCTCGCCTCGCTCGCGCCGGACGGCGACCTGGTGGCCTGCGACTGGCGGCCCGACTTCGCCGAGCGTCGGCAGTCCACGCAGGCCGTGCACGCGGCGCTGGAAGGCCTGGGCCTGCGGCGCCTGCTGCGGCACGAGGAAGACGACTTCGTGCTGCAGCTGTGGTCGCGCGATGCGCGCTCGGTGGCGGCGCGCGAAGGCATCGGCTGAGGAGGACCGCCATGGGCACCAAGGCAGCATCCAGGCGCAACGGCGCCCTGGCCGACGGGCCGGCAGCAGGCGGTTGGGCCCTGCTCGTGGTCGACATGATCAGCGCCTGGGACTTCCCCGACGCCGAGAAGCTGCTGCCGGGCGCGCAGGCCATCACCCGGCCGCTGGCGGCGCTGTGCCGACGGGCGCGCGCGGCGCACGTGCCGGTGATCTACGCCAACGACAACCGGGGCCGCTGGCGCTCGGACTTCCCGTCGCTGGTCGAGCAGTCGATGGCCCAGGGCGGGGCGGGTGCGGCCATCACGCAGGCGCTGATGCCGGAGCCTGAGGACTACTTCGTGCTCAAGCCGCATCTCTCGGGTTTCTCGGGCACGCCCTTGGCCCTGCTGCTGCAGCACCTGCAGGCCAAGCGCATCATCGTGACCGGGGTTGCCAGCGACCAATGCATACTGGCCACCGTGGCCGACGCGCGCATGCATGCGCTGGAAGTGACGGTGCCGCGCGACTGCGTCGCGACGCAGACGGCACGGCGCCAGGCGATGGTGCTGGAGCAGTTCGAGACGGTGTTCCGCGTGGCGACCACGCCCGGCTCGCGCATCCGCCTGCCGGCCCGCCGATGAAGGATTTCCGTTTGTGAGCAACGACCTGCCATTCCTCAACCCGTACCGCCACGGCTTCGCGCGCGTGGCCGTGGCCGTGCCGCGCAATCGCGTGGCCGACCCCGTGTTCAACGCCGCCGAGACGGTGCGCATGTACCGCGAGGCGGCTGCGCAGGGCACGGCCGTGGTGGCTTTTCCCGAGCTGGGCCTGTCGGCCTACACCTGCGACGACCTGTTCCACCAGTCCACGCTGCTCGATGCGTGCCTGGAAGCGCTGGCCCAGGTGGCCGAAGCCACGCGCGGCCAGACGGCGGTGGCCATCGTCGGCCTGCCGATGCGCGTGGACCATCGCCTCTACAACTGCGCGGCGGTGTGCGCCGGCGGCGAGGTGCTGGGCATCCAGCCCAAGACCTACCTGCCCAACTACGCCGAGTTCTACGAGGCGCGACAGTTCGCGGGGGCCGACACGGCGGTGTCGACCACGGTCAAGGTCAACGGCCAGGTCGTGCCCTTCGGCACCGACCTGATCTTCCGCCCGCGCCAGCAGCCGCTGCTGGCCATCCACGTCGAGATCTGCGAGGACGTGTGGGTGCCCATTCCGCCGTCGAGCTACGCGGCGCTGGCCGGTGCCACGGTGCTGGTCAACCTGTCGGCGTCCAACATCACGATCGGCAAGTCGGCCTACCGGCACCAGCTGGTCAACCTGCAGTCGGCCCGCTGCCAGGCCGCCTACCTGTATTCGTCGGCGGGCATCGGCGAATCGACCACCGACCTGGCCTGGGACGGCCAAGCGCTGATCTACGAGGCCGGCGAATGCCTGGCCGAAAGCGAGCGCTTCTCGAACAGCTCGCACGCCATCTACGCCGACGTCGACCTGGAGCGCCTCGCGCACGAGCGCATGCGGCAGAACAGCTTCGGTGCCTCGGCCGCCAAGCACAAGACGGCGCTGGCCGGCTGGCGCACCGTGGACTTCGACCTGCCGCCGCCGGCCGTGGTGCCGGGCGGCCTGCGCCGCGTGGTGGAACGATTTCCGTACGTGCCGGCCGATGCGGCCTCGCGCGACGAGCGTTGCCGCGAGGTGTTCAACATCCAGGTGCAGTCGCTGGTGCAGCGGCTGGAGGCGGCGCGCATCGAGAAGGTGGTGATCGGCATCTCCGGCGGCCTGGACTCGACCCATGCACTGCTGGTGCTGGCGCAGGCCATGGACCGGCTGGGCCGGCCGCGCAGCCACATCCTGGCCTACACCATGCCCGGCTTCGCGACCAGCGGACGCACGCTGGAGCAGGCGCACCGGCTCATGAAGGCGGTGGGCTGCCACGCGCAGGAGATCGACATCCGCCCCAGCTGCCGGCAGATGCTGGCCGACCTGGACCATCCCTTCGCGCGCGGCGAGCCCGTGTACGACATCACTTTCGAGAACGTGCAGGCGGGCGAGCGCACCAGTCACCTGTTCCGCCTGGCCAACCACCACGGCGCGATCGTGGCCGGCACCGGCGACCTGAGCGAGCTGGCGCTGGGCTGGTGCACCTACGGCGTGGGCGACCACATGTCGCACTACAACGTGAACGCCAGCGTGCCCAAGACGCTCATCAAGCACCTGGTGCACTGGGTGGCCGAGGAGGGCCTGCTGGGCGGCAAGGACGGCGAGGGCAGCCGCGTGCTGCGCGACATCCTGGCCACCGAGGTGAGTCCCGAACTCGTGCCGGCGGGCGAGGGCGACGACGGCCAGCAGCCCGGCCAGCGCACCGAAGACACCGTGGGCCCCTACGAGCTGCAGGACTTCAACCTGTACCACACGGTGCGCTACGGCTTTCGGCCGTCTAAGACCGCCTTCCTCGCCTACGCCGCCTGGCACGACCGCGGCATCGGCCCCTGGCCCGACGCGCTGGAGGGTGCGCGTCACCAGTACACGCTGGCCGAGATCAAGCGCGTGCTGGGCATCTTCGTCTGGCGCTTCTTCCAGATCAGCCAGTTCAAGCGCAGTTGCGTGCCCAACTCGCCCAAGGTCGGCTCCGGCGGCTCGCTCTCGCCGCGCGGCGACTGGCGCGCCCCCAGCGACGCCGAGGCGCGCGTGTGGATGGACGAGGTCGCGGGCATCCCCGAGCAGCCGGCCTGAGGCCGAACTTGCAAGCCGAATCGGCCTGTAGCCCCGCGGGTCCTGCGCAGGCAGCTATGGATTCGATAGCGTCGCGGCGCGCTGGACCACCGGCGTGATGCGCTCGCGCACCACCGGCAGATGCGGATCGACCGAACACACGACGATGCGGTGCACAGGGCGTGCCGCATGCTCCAGCGCCAGGCGCACGCGACGCGGCGCGCCTTCCGCGCCCGGCACGAGCGGCAAGGCGAAGTCCGTCAGCTTCACGCCGTCGGCGTCGTAGGCCCAGGCGCGTGGCTGTCCTGCCGTCGCATCGGCCGACGCGGGAATGAACGCGCAACTCGGCCCTTCAGCGGCGCGGCTGCCACAGTCCTGCAACTGCCAGGGCTCCGGGCACATGGCGATCTCCACCGTGGGCGCGGCCGGCGGCTCGGCGGGGGTGCATGCCACCGCACCGAGCAGCAGCAGGCCCCCCAGCATCGCGGACGAAGAGCAGCGCGTCACGATACGGGCAGCACCGCCAGCGCGCGCAGGCCATGGTCGGTCGCGCGGAAGACGCCGCTCACGTCCTCCTCCTCGATGAAGCCGTAGCGCAGCAGGGCCTGCACGGTGGGCGTGGGAAAGGCAACGACCTGCTGCGCGTTGGCCGCGTCGACGCCGCGCAATCCGCCCCTGGCGATCCGGCGACCGGCGCTCAGGGCGCTGAGGGCGGCCCGCTGCAGCGGGCGCAGTGCGGGGGTCGGGAGCGGGCCGGTGTCGGCGCCGCTCCAACGCCTCGGGGCCGGCGAGGCGGAGGGCCGCGCCTGCGCGGGGCGGGCTTCGTCGGGGTGCGATGGCGCGCCGGAAGGCGGGGACGTGGACATGCCGCCATCCCACACCGGGCCCACGGCCGGTCGTGCCGGAGAAGAACGTAACTTGATGTCAGCGCTGTTGCAGCCCCGGGCGGGCGAGGAAGGCAGGCTCAGCGTGCGGTAGCGGCGGCGGCAGAGCGCGCGAGCGTCTCGAGGTCGCCGTCCTTCGCCAGTTCGGCGGTCGCCGGTGCCAGCCCCTCGCCGCAGACCACGGCCGCCATCGCCTTGCGCGGGCACAGGCCCATGCAGCGCGTGCGCAGCAGCTTCACCTTGCCCGGGCCCTCGGCGACCAGGTGCTTGAGCTGGCGCAGCGCCGGCTTGGCGGCCAGCGACCTGGGGCCGTTGTCGCGCTTCTCGCAATCGGTGCACAGCAGGATGAGCCGGGAGAAGCGCGCGGGTTCGAGGTCCATGCCGGCATTGGGCCATGCGCATGCCGGCGCGCATGCAGGCCGAGGCGCCGAGTGGGCGCAGCCCGGGCGCCGGGGCACCTGCATCGCTGCTGCACAATGCCGCCGGAGGGCCCCGGACCCGCCGCCCCGGCGAGCATCCCGGCGTCCCGACGCCAACCCCCTCGAGGAGACGCATGCGCCGCATCATCACGATGCAGGGCCGCCTGATGTTGATCGCATCGGTGGCCATCCTGCCGCTGGCACTGGTGTGCGGCGCGGCGCTCGACGCGCTGTTCCGGTCGCAGTACGCGCAGACCGACGCCTCAACGCTGGGCGTGGCGCGGGCCGTCGCCACGGCCGTGGACAGCGAGTTGCGCCTGACCATCGCCACGCTCGACGCACTGGCCCTGACCGAACCCCTGGGCGCGACCACGCCGGAGGGCCTGGACACGGCCCGCGACCTGGCGTCCGCGGTGCGCCGCTCGCATCCCGAGTGGGCAGCGCTGCTGCTCGCGGCGCCCGACGGGCGCGTGCTCTTCAACACCGAGCGCGGCGCCGGCCAGGCGGTGGACCGGGTGGTGGAGCGGGACAGCCTGGACCAGGTGCTGCGCACCGGCCAGCCCGCCGTGGGCGCGATGGCGCCCGGGCCCTATGCGGGCCGCACCGCCTTCGCCGTGCGGGTGCCGGTGCAGCGCGAGGGCGCCACGCGTTATGTCCTCACCGCCGTGGTGCTGCCGGAGGCGATCACCGGCGTGCTCCAGCGCCAGCGCATTCCCGAGGGCTGGACCGTCTCGGTGTTCGACTCGCGCGAGCGCCGCGTGGCGCGCAACGTCGACGAGGCGCGCCTGCGCGGCAGCCCGCCGAGCGACAGCCTGAAGAAGATCCTGGGCGAGATGGGCGACCGGCGCGACGCCGTCGGCCGGTCGATCAACGTCGAGGGCGTGCGCTCGCAGACAGCGGTGGCGCGCATGGAATCCACGCCCTGGTTCGTGGTGATCGGCGTGCCGCTGTCGCTGGCGGAGGCGGCGTTCCGCCGCGGCCTGCTGGCCTACGGGGGCGGGCTGCTGTTCTCGCTGCTGCTGGGCGGGCTGGCCGCGTGGTGGATATCGCGCGGCGTGACCCGCCCCATCGCGCGCCTGGGCCAGCAGGCCGGCGCGCTGGGCCGCGGGCAGGCGCTGGCGCTGGAGCCTTCGGGCGTGCCCGAGGTGGATGCCGTGGCCAGGGCCCTGGAGGCCGCCGCCGCCCAGCACCGGCTCAGCGAGGCCGAGCGGGAGAAGCTGCTGCAGGCCGAACAGCAGGCGCGCGGCACGGCGCAGGCGGCCGAGCAGCGCCTGGCACGCCTGGTGCGGGCCAGCGCGGCGCTGTCGCATTCGCTGGAAGAGGAGTCGACCCTGGCGGCCATCGCGCAGGTGATCGTGCCCGACGTGGGCGACCTCTGCCGCATCGACCTGCTCGACGAGCATGGTGTGCTGCAGCGCAAGCTGACCCATCACTTCGACCCGCAACGCACGGCCGCCATCGCCCACATGGTGACCATGCGCCAGGCGCCGTCCGATGCGCCGGGCTCCTTCCCCTGGGCCATCGCCACCGGGCAGACCTTCCTGCGCAACATCGACGATTCGGACCTGCCCGGCGCGCTCGACCCGCAACTGCGCGAGTTCGTGCGTGCGCTGGGCGTCACGGCGGGCTGCATCGTGCCGCTGGTCGCGCGCGGCCGCACCATCGGCGCCATGGCCGTGCTGCAGGCCGAGTCCGGGCGGCGCTTCTCGGCCGACGACGGCACGCTGATCCAGGAAGTGGCGCAACGCGCCGCGCTGGCCCTGGACAACGTGCGCCTGCTCGCACAGGCGCGCACCGCGCAGAAGGCGGCCGAGGATGCCAACCAAGCCAAGGACGAATTCCTCGCCATGCTGGGCCACGAACTGCGCAACCCGCTGGCGCCGATGGCGCTGGCGCTGCAGCTGATGCAGCGGCGCGATGCGCAGGCCTTTCCGCGCGAGCGGCAGATCATCGACCGCCAGGTGCGGCACCTCTCGCGCATGGTGGACGACCTGCTGGACGTGTCGCGCATCGTCTCCGGCAAGATCGTGCTGCGGCCCGAGACGGTGGACCTGCGCGACGTCGTCGCGCGGGCGCTGGAGCTGACCCTGCCGGCGCTGCAGCAGCGCGGCGAGATGCCCGAGGTGAAGCTGCCGGCCGAGCCGGTGCTGGTGCATGGCGATCTGTTGCGGCTGGCCCAGATCGTGGGCAACCTGCTCAACAACGCCGCCAAGTTCACCGACCCCGGCCGCGCGATCCGGGTGGTGCTGGCGGTCGATCCCTCGGCACGCGACCCGCAGGCGGTCCTGCAGGTCATCGACGAGGGCATCGGCATCGCGCCCGATCTGCTGCCGCAGGTCTTCGAACGCTTCGTGCAGGGCCAGCAGCCGCTGCAGCGTGCGGCGGGCGGGCTCGGCCTGGGCCTGGCGATCGCGCAGAGCCTCGCGCGGCTGCACGGCGGCGCCATCGGCGTGCGCAGCGACGGCGTGGGCCAGGGCAGCACCTTCGAGCTGCGCCTGCCGCTGCTGATGGGTGCGGAGGTGGCCGTGGACGCCGCCGAAGCGCCGCCCGCGCCGACCCGCACGCTTGCGCTGCTGGTGGTCGACGACAACCGCGACGCGGCCGACGCGCTGGCGAGCTGGCTCGAACTCGAGGGCCACCGGGTGCGCACCGCCTACTCGGCCGAGGAGGCGCTCGCGGCGCTGGCCGAGGCGCCGGCCGACGGCGCCGTCGTCGACATCGGGCTGCCCGGCATGAGCGGCCACGAGCTGGCGACGCAGCTGCGCGGCCAGCCGGCAACGCAGGCCATGGCGCTGATCGCGCTCACCGGCTACGGCCGCGAGGCCGACCGCCGCAAGGCGCTGGGTGCGGGCTTCGACGACCACTTCGCCAAGCCGGCGCAGGTGGAGATCCTGCTGGCGCGGCTGGTGGAGCTGGATGGGCAGCGGCGCGCGCCGGCGTGAGATTCCAGAGCCAAGTCGGCCCGCAGCCCGTGTCCGGCGAGTGCAGGATGCTATCGAAAAGATAGCAACCGGTCCCTTGTCTCAGTCCGTGAACGAGCGCACCGCCATCGGCAGCGTCGGCGCTTCCCAGCGGTAGCCGGCGGCCAGCACGTCGCGCTCGGTGCGCAGGCCGTTCCAGCGCAGCGCGAGCAGGTCGGCCAGCGTCCAGGCGGCCCAGTCGGCGCGGAAGGGGCGCAGGGCCGCCTCGGCGGGCGGCGCGGCCTCGGCCGGCGGCGGCTGGTTGCGCCACACCAGGGCGGGGATGCGGTAGCCCGACTCGGTGCTGGGGCTGTGGCCGGCGCGGTCGCTGCCGTGGCCCACTTCCTGCCCGTGGTCCGACAGGTACATCCAGGCGCGGTAGCCGTCGGTGCGGCCCACGGTGCGGGTGAGTTGCAGCATCTCGCCCACCACGAAGTCGTGGTACAGCAGTGCGGCGTCGTACTCCTGCCGGAAGCGCCGCACCCAGGCGGAACGGCCGCTCTTCGCCATGTCGGATTCCACGGCGTCGACCTCGTCGTCGAAGGGGTTCTGGCCCGGCGGGAAGCGCAAGGTGTAGTGCGGGTGCGCGCCCAGCAGGTGCACGATGATCAGCTTGCGCTCGGCCGGGTCTTCCAGCGCCTCCTGCACGCAGTCCAGCAGCTCGCTGTCGAGCGAGGCGCTGGCGCGGCCGGGGGTGCGGTTGACGATGTCGACCACGTCGGCCAGGCGTGCATGCTGCTGCTCGATGGCGACGTCGTCGTGGTTGCTCATCCACCAGGTCTTGTAGCCGGCCGCGCGGGCCATGGCCAGCAGGTGCTGTGGGTCTGCGCGGTCGGGCTCGCCGAATGCGAACAGGTTGCGCAGCGCGGGCAGGGTGCTGGCATCGACCGACCAGGCGTTGCGCAGCACCGTGAGCTGCTCGCCCAGCTGCCGCTGCTGCGCCTGCAGGCGCGGCGTGGTGGCGCGCCGGTAGCCGTACAGGCCCAGGTTGTCGCGGTTGATGCTGTCGGTGATGACCAGCACCACCGTCGACGGCCCCTCGCGCGCGATCACCGGTGCCGCGGCGCGGGCACGGGCCAGGGCCGCATCGCGCACGCGCTGCTGGTCGGCCCAGCCGGCACGCAGGGTGTCGAGCTGCGACTGCCAGCCGCTCCAGAACAGCACCGGGTGCAGGCGGCGCCAGGGCTTGCTCGCATAGGCCACGCCCGACAGCAGCAGCACCGCTGCCAGGCCGGCCGCGGCCCATCGCGACAGCCGCGCCGACGGGCCGCGCCGCCCGCGTGCCGCCAGCCGCCACGCGCAGGCCACCGCGGCCAGCACGGCCAGCAGCCACAGCAGCGCGGTGCGCCAGTGCATCGACAGGTATTCCGCGCTCTCGCGCGGGTTGGTGTTGGCGGCGGCGCCCAGCACCAGCGCGCCATCGGGCGCGGACTGGTAGGTGTCGAGCAGGTAGGCACGCACGACGCCGTCGAGCGCGAAGGCCAGGACCCACAGCGTGACGGCCGCCTGCCGCAGGCGGTGCATGCCGGCACTGCGCACCGGCCAGGACAGCCAGGCCAGCAGCGGCAGCGCCAGGACGAGCAGTTGCGCGACGCGCCGCCCGTCGTGGCCCAGCACGATCACGCTGGCCAGCAGGGCCGCCAGTGCGCCGAGCGCGGGCCAGAAGCGGCGTGAGGAGGCAGCCGGCGCCGGGCCGGTGGCGGGGAGGGTGACCATGTGGGCCGGGATTCTGCCGAGCGGCCCGGTCCCGCCCGTCTCAATCACCCCGCAGCGGCCGGGGCATCGGCGGCGTTCAGCGCACGAAGCGATCGACCCAGCCCGTCACCCACGCCGCAAGCAAGGCCAGGTGCGCCACCACCGTCGCCGCGTACATGCGCAGGAACTCGGCCTTGCTGGACTTGTGCCGCAGGCCCTGCTGCGCCACGCGCGCGGCCGGCCAGCCGCCCAGCAGGGCGAAGAGATGCAGCGTGTTCTCGGGCGTGCGCTGCCGGCCGGCCTCGGCCGCGCGCTTGTCGATCCAGTAGGCGACGAAGGTGGCGAGGTTCAGCGCCGCGAGCGCGGCCACCAGCCAGGCGGGCAGGCGATGCGTTGACAGGCCGAATGCAAGCAGGGCCGCCCAGAGCAGCAACGCGACCCACCAGGCGGCGCCGAGGCGCGACGGCGCGCGAGAGCCGCCACGCCGGCGAGCCGCCGCAGGGCGCGCATCGCCACCGCGCCGGGGCTCGCGCGTCGGGCCGGCGGATGGGCGACTCGACTGGGCAGCGGTGGCGCCCACGGGCTGCACGGCCATGGCGCGCGGCCCCTTGCCGCCGACCTCGATGCGCTCGAACTGCACGGCGGTGCCGACCTGCGGCTCGAAGCCGGCGCGCCAGTCGCGCACGTGGAAGAACACGTCCTGGCTGTCGCCGGTTCGGATGAAGCCGAAGCCGCGGGTGGCGTCCCACTGACGCACGGTGCCGGTGGACCTCATGTGGCGTCCGGTGCGAGCGTGTGCAGCGGGATGTCGCGCGCGTGTGCGAGCGCATCGAGCGCGGCGCGCGTCTGGCCCGCGAGCCAGGCGGCGATGGCGCGGTGCGTGGCGGCGTCGGCCATGTCGGCGGGCGGCATCCCGGCCGCATCGCACAGCCGCGCGGCGAAGTGCGGCTCCAGCGCCGCCACGGCCACGCGGCCATCGGCACAGGGGTAGACGCGGTAGCCGGCATGGGCACCGCCGACGGCGCCGGCCGGCACCGTCAGGCCCCAGGTGCGCGGCAGCGCGAGCCATTGCGCGGCGTCGTTCAGCGCCACCTCGTGGTGCACGCCGCGGCCGGTGGCGCGCGCCTGGATCACGGCCTGGAGCACGGCCTCGCTCGCGAGCAGGGCACCGCCCATGTCGGCATAGAGCGTGGGCGGTAGCGCGGTGCCGGTGACGAGGCCGGCGTCGGCCAGGTAGGTGAGGTCGTGACCCGGCTCCTCGGCGCGCGCGCCGGCGGCACCGACGATGGCCACCTGCGACAGCCGCGGGTGGCGGGCCTGCAGGGCAGCGCGATCGAGCCCGAGCTTGGCGAGCGCGGAGGGGCGGAAGGACGTCAGCAGCACGTCGGTGCGGGCCAGCGCCTCGTGCAGCGCGGCCTGGCCCTCGGGCTGTTTCAGGTCCACCGTGCGCACGTCGACGCCGGCGTGCAGCGCGGCATAGGCGGTGATGTTGTAGTGCCGCATGGGGTCGCCGGCCGGCGGCTCGAACTTGAGGCATTCGGCGCCCATCGCGCGGCAGCGCATCAGCGCCGCGGGGCCGGGAAGGTTGAGCGCGAGGCTCAGCACGCGCACGCCGGCCAGCGGCTGGAAGGACGGGGGCGGGGCGTCGGACATGCGGGGCGTCTCCTCGGGATGCTATGAATTCGGTAGCTTCTCGCGCAGGCGGGGCGCGCGCTGCGGGCCCGTTCGGCTTGAAACCTTGGAGGCGATTGTCGCCAGGGCGGCGCGGCGCGCGATGAGCCGGATTTGACAAGCGCCGCGGCGCCGCGCCCGCTAGCATGGCCCACGCATCGCTCGTTCACGATTCACAGGAGACACCATGTTCGATTCCCAACTCATGCGCGGGCAGCGCATCCTCGTCACCGGCGGCGGCACCGGCCTGGGCAAGTCCATGGCCGAGCGGCTGCTCGGGCTGGGCTCCGACATCGCGATCTGCGGGCGCCGCCAGTCGGTGTGCGAAGAGACGGCTGCGCAGTGGCGCACGCAGTTTCCCCAACGGCGCATCGACACCTTCGGCGTCGACATCCGCGTGGCCGCAGCGGTGGAGGAAATGGTCGAGTCGCTGTGGCAGAGCGGCGGCCTCACCGGCCTCATCAACAACGCGGCGGGCAACTTCGTCTCGCCGACGGAGGCGCTGTCCTCGCGCGGCTTCGACGCCGTGGCCAACATCGTCTTCCACGGCACCTTCTACGTGACGCAGGCGGTGGGCAAGCGCTGGATCGCCGACACCCGCGCGGGCCGATGGAAGGCCGGCGACCCGATGCGCAGCGTGATGAGCATCATCACCACCTGGGTCGACAACGGCGGCCCCTACGTCGTGCCCTCGGCCATGAGCAAGGCCGGCATCGAGGTCATGACCAAGTCGCTGGCGGTGGAGTGGGCACGGTGGGGCGTGCGGCTGAACTGCATCGGTCCGGGCGAGATTCCCACGGAAGGCATGAGCAAGCGCCTGAACCCCGGCGAGGAACCTGGCGAGCGGACGAAGAAGGCGAATCCTCAAGGCCGCGTGGGCGAGATGCGCGAGCTGCAGAACCTGGCCACCTTCCTCATGGCGCCGGGCCAGTGCGACTGGCTCACCGGCCAGAGCATCATGATGGACGGCGGCCAGGCCCTGGCCACGGGCGGCAACTTCTACGAGCTGCGCCAGTGGAGCGACGCCGACTGGATGGCCGCGCGCGAACGCATCGAGGCGCAGAACCAGAAGGACAAGGCGCAGCGCTGAGCCGCGCGGCGGCGCTGCCGCATCAGCGCGGCACCGCCGCCGCGCCCACCACCCGGGCGCGCCCGGCACCCGCGCCGGCCATGGCGAGCACGACGCCGATGGCGACGAAGAGCAGGGCGCTGGCGCGGAAGCTCCCCGTCCACGCACGCATCAGGCCGACCAGCATCGGCCCGGTGGCCGCCACGAGGTAGCCGACACCCTGCGCCATGCCTGACAGCTGCGCCGCGACGCGCGCGTCGGGCGAGCGCATCACGATCAGGGTCAGCGCCAGCGCGAAGGTGCCGCCCTGCGCCACGCCGAGCAGCACCGCCCACAGCCACACCGTGGGCAGCGGCGCGAACATCGCGCCGAGCAGCGCCGCCAGCGTGAGCACCGTCAGGCCGACGGCCAGGCCGATCTGGTGGCGCTGGCGCTGCGCCAGTGCGGGGATGACCAGGCAGACGGGGACCTGCACCAGCACCGACAGCGAGACGACGAAGCCGGCCGTCGCCGCTGCGAGTCCGCGCTCGCGCAGGATCGGCGCGAGCCAGCCCATCACCGAGTACGCGAGGGCCGACTGCAGGCCCATGAAGAAGGTCACCTGCCAGGCCAGCGGGTCGGTCCACAGGCCACGCACGCGGTAGTCGGCATCGCCGGGCTGCGGGCCGGCCGGCAGGGCGAAGGGCACCCACAGCAGCAGCGCCACCGCCGCGGGCACCGCCCAGATCGCCAGCGCACCGGCCCAGTCGGTGCCGAGTGCATGCTGCAGCGGCACGGTCATGCCGGCGCCGCTGGCCGCACCGCCGCACACGGCCATGGTGTACAGGCCCATCATCAGCGCCGGGCGGCGGTCGAAGTCGCGCTTGACCAGTGCCGACAGCAGCACGTTGGCCACCGCGATGCCCACGCCCGCGAGCGCCGAGGCCAGGAACAGCGCCGGCACCTGTGCCGTGCCGCGCAGCGCGGTGCCCGCCGTGATCAGCACCATGCAGGCCAGCAGCGTGCGCTCGATGCCCACCCGCCGCCCCAGCCAGGGCGCCACCATCGCGAAGGCGCCCAGGCAGATCACCGGCAGCGTGGTGAGGGCGCTCGCCGTGGCGGCCGACATGCCGGTGCCGGCCACGATGTCGGGCAGCACCACCGAGAGGCTGGAGAACACCGGGCGCATGCTGAAGGCGATCAGCACGATCGCCGCACCGAGCATCAGCAGGCCGGCGCGGTCGCGGCCGGGGGCTGTGGGTCGGACAGGAGGGGCGGGGCGGGCGGGGGAAAGGTGATCGGCAGGCATGCGGCCGGCGATCCTGCCACAGGCACCACATCGGTGCAGGCGCGGGGCCGAAGCCCGCGCCGGCGGACGGGACGGCAGCGGCTCAGGCGCGCGGCCTGCCGGGCAGGTCGCCTTCCTTCAGCCGGCGGCCGACCAGCACCTCGCCCGTGTCGCGGTTGACGCGGCCCACCTGCGTGCCGTCGGCGAGGCGCAGTGCGCACTGCGCATCCTCGGTCGCCGGGCCGTCACCGGTCAGCTCGGCACTCACCGTGAGGCGCAGCGCCGGCGGGAACATCGACAGCGGATAGGTGCGGAACGCACGGCCCCACATCCAGCTTTTCTTCGGGTCTTGCATGCGCAGAGTATCGGCATCCGCGGCGGGCGGCGGGCGCCGCCGTCGGGCTCAGCCCCTGGCCCGTCCGTGGAACAGCACCGGCGTCTCGCGGTAACGGTCCGGGAAGGTCTTCCTGAGGTTCTCGATCTTCGGCAGGTCGTTGACGACGATGTACGGCTCGCCGGGGTTGCGCGTGAGGTAGTCCTGGTGATAGCCCTCGGCGGGGAAGAAGGGCTTGCCCGACTCGATCGTGGTGACGATCGGTGCGTCGAAGCTGCGCGCCCGGTCGAGCTGGGCGATGTAGGCCCTGGCGATGCGCGCCTGCTCCGCATCCTGGGCGAACACGGTCGAGCGGTATTGCGTGCCATGGTCGGGCCCCTGGCGGTTCAACTCGGTCGGGTTGTGCGCCACCGAGAAGAAGATCTGCAGCAGCCTTCCATAGCTGACCTCTTGCGGGTCATAGGTGATCTGCACGGCTTCCGCGTGGCCGGTGGTTCCCGAGCCGACGACCTCGTAGCGGGCCGTCTGGGGCGCACCGCCGGCGTATCCGGAGACCGCGTTGGCCACGCCCTTCACATGCTGGAACACGCCCTGCACGCCCCAGAAGCAGCCGCCGGCCAGCACGGCGGTCGCCGTGCTCGCGCCGCCCGGTGCGGCCGGGTCGTCGGCGGGCGGGGGAATGACGACGGCGCGTTCGGCCGCCATGGATGCGACCCCCCAGCCTGCCCATCCCAGCAGCGCGGCCGTACCGAGGAAGGCCGTGCGGCGTGTCCAGCCCGTGGCCGTGGTGGATCGTGTCGTCTCGTCGAGTCTCATGTGGATGCTTCCTTGGTGGGACGGGTGCCGCAGCGCGATCGCACTGCGTCTGTCTCGAGTTCGTGCCGCGATCCGCGAAGTTACACCCCGGAGTTCCCCCGGCCCTGCATCGATGACGACGAGGGCTGCAAGGCCGCGTCCCACCGGCGCGAGCAGCTATGCTTTCGGTCCCAATTCGGGCCGCTGCGGCGCACGGCACTGCAGCGCCGGCAGGGCCGTGCGATGCTCGCCACCCACGAGCCCGACACCCACACGACAAGGCCTTGCCATGAGCGCATTCCCCATCGAAGATATCGTCGCCTCGCTGCACCGCGTGCGGCACGACTGGCGCGAATCGCAGCAGCGCTCGCAGTCCGGCGGCGAACGCGAACTGCCCTCTAGGCAGGTCGTGGCCGAGCTGGTCGAGTCGCTGACCGGCGCGCTGTTTCCGATGCGCCTGGGCCCGACCGACCTGCGACAGGAGAGCGAGAACTTCTATGTCGCCCACACGCTCGACGCCGCGCTGCACCTGCTGCACGGGCAGGCCACGCTCGAGCTGCGGCACGAACTGCGCCACACCGCCTTCGACGCCGCGGCCGTGAGCGCCGATGCGCTGGCCCGCGCGCGCGACTTCGCGACGCAGCTGCCGGCCATCCGCGCGCTGCTCGACACCGACGTGATGGCCGCCTACCACGGCGACCCGGCCGCACGCAGCGTGGACGAGGTGCTGCTGTGCTACCCGGGCGTGACGGCCATGATCCACCACCGCATCGCGCACCCGCTGTACAAGCTGGGCCTCACGCTGCTGGCGCGCATCGTCGCCGAGCGCGCGCATGCGCAGACCGGCATCGACATCCACCCCGGCGCCACCATCGGCCCGGGCTTCTTCATGGACCACGGCACGGGCATCGTGATCGGCGAGACGGCCGTGATCGGGCAGCGCGTGCGCCTGTACCAGGCCGTGACGCTGGGGGCGAAACGCTTCCCGACCGACGCCGAGGGCAACCTGCAGAAGGGCCTGCCGCGCCACCCCGTGGTGGAGGACGACGTGGTGATCTACGCCGGCGCCACCATCCTCGGGCGCGTGACCATCGGCAAGGGCGCCACCATCGGCGGCAACGTGTGGATCACCGACGACGTGCCGGCAGGCGCCAGCGTGACGCAGGCCAGCCTGCAGAAGGCCAAGGGCAACCGCCCCGGCGACTGCTGAGCACGCGTGGCGCCGTCCGACGCCGGACGCTCAGCCCGGCGCACGCGAGGCCAGGCTGCCCGCCCGCAGGCCTGGCCGCGCAGCGGGCCTATCCTGGCGCCGTGTACATGGCGTCAGGAAGGAGTTTCCATGGGCAATGACACCGATCTGCGGCGCTGGCAGCTGCGCTTTCGCTCCATCTTCCATCCGGGCCGGGGCTTCAGCTTCCCCTGCGACGCCGCCGGCCACGTCGACCTCGATGCGCTGAGCGAGCGCGCGCGCGCCAACTACTTCTATGCACGCGGCATGCTCGGCCGCGAGCTGCTGCCGCCGCAGGTCGAGCGCGCCTGACGCGCGCCACCGGCTGCAGCCGGCTCAGGCGGCGGCGGCCGCGCGCTGCACTTCGTAGGTCTTGAGGTTGACGTAGGCGGCGCGGAGCATCGACGGCGACGCGAAGCCGGCCGGCGCACGCGCGAGCAGGTCGCCCAGGATCTGGTCGGCCTCGACGCGCGCGCCGCGTGCCATGTCCTTGTACATCGAGGCCGTCAGCGGCGAGCCGGCCTGCGTCACCGACGCGCGCGCCCGTTCGAGGGTGGCGGGCCGTGGCGCGAAGCCGTTGTGGGCCGCGATGGCCGCGCATTCGTCGACCAGTGCCAGGGCCACGTCGCTGCCGCCGGCCGCGTGCACCGCGCCGACACTGGCGCGCATGAGCGTGGTCAGTGCGGCGGCCGAGGCGATGAACAGCCACTTCTCCCACAGGTCCTGCAGGATGTCGTCGCTCAGCCGGTCGGTGAATCCCGCACCCTGGAACTGCGCGGCGATGGCCTCGACGCGGGCCGAACGGCCGCCGCTGCGCTCGCCGAAGGTCAGGCCGTCGAGGTCGTTGTGATGGACCACATGGCCCTGCGCGTCGAGCGAGGCGGAGATCATGCACAGGCCACCGAGCACCTTGTCGTCGCCGAAGCGCTGCGCAAGCCGGCCGAAGTGGGCCATGCCGTTGAGCACCGGCAGGACCGCGGTGTCGGGCCCCACCGCCGGCGCGATGGCGTCCATGGTCGGGTCGAGGTCGAAGGCCTTGCAGCTCACCACGACGAGGTCGTAGGGGCCATCGATGTGCTCGGCCAGCACGTGGGGCGGCGCGTCGATCTGCAGGTCGCCCTTGGGGCTGCGCACGACGAGCCCGTCGCGCGCCAGTTGTGCCGCGCGCCCGGCGCGCACGAGGAAGGTGAGGTCACGGCCTGCGGCAAGAAGCCGCCCGCCGAAGTAGCCACCGAGCGCGCCCGCGCCCACCATCAGGATTCGCATGAATTTGCCTTGCCGTCGAGGATGTAAGAACGTGTTCAGAGTCTCCAAGGGGTCGCGCAGCCACCTTGCCGGGCGGCCTGCAAGGCGCAGCGCGCCGCTCGTAGTCATCTACGAGCAAGCGCTGCAACGCCGCAGGCCGCCCGGCAAGGCGGCTGCCCTTCGGGTTGGGGCGCAATCGGGCCCGCTCAGCGCCCCGTCGCTTGCATGGGCATGAGCCCATGCGGCGCGCCGGGACACTGATCGCATCCCGATTGCACCCCAACGCGACCCCTTGGAGACCCTGAACACGTTCTAAGGAGGGCGGATGATGCTCCGAAGCGGCCCGCGCTGCCGCTGCATGGTCATGCTCGGGCTCCCATAATGGTTGTCCCTCGATTGCCCTTCACCCATCGCCAGGAGCCCGCATGAGCCAGTTCAAGATCGCCGTCGTCATCGGCAGCATTCGCCAGGATTCCTTCAACCGCAAGCTGGCCCTCGCGCTGGCACACCTTGCGCCGGAGAACTTCACCTTCGAGCATGTGCGCATCGACAACCTGCCGCTGTACAACCAGGACCACGACGGCAAGCAGGCCCCCGAGGTGCTCAAGCTCAAGAGCGAGATCGCGGCCGCGCAGGGCCTGCTGTTCGTCACGCCCGAGTACAACCGCTCGATTCCCGGCGTGCTGAAGAACGCGATCGACCACGCATCGCGTCCCTATGGCCAGAGCGCCTGGGCCGGCAAGCCCGCCGGCGTGATCGGCGTGTCGGTCGGCGCCATCGGCACCGCGCTGGCGCAGCAGCACCTGCGCAACGTGCTGGCCTACCTCGACGTGCCCACGCTCGGCCAGCCCGAGGCCTTCATCCAGAACAAGGAAGACCTGTTCGACGACAAGGGCCACATCGGCAACGAGGCGACCAAGCAGTTCCTCCAGGGCTGGGTGGACAAGTACGTCGCCTGGGTCAAGACGCACAACGGCTGAGCGGCCTCGCTCACGGGTGGCCGTCCACCCGCATCTGGAACAGGAAGTAGGGCGGCATGCAGGCACCGCCGCTGTCCGATGCGAACAGCGGCCCGGATGGCTGGGCCACCTGCGTGCAGACGTAGTCGTCGCGGCAGGCCTGGGCGGCGGAGCAGCGGCGCAGCTGCCCCGGCCGCGTGTGCCGCAGGCACTGCGCGAAGGGCTTGTTCCCGGCCAGGCAGCGGTTGAAGTCGTCCAGGATGGCGATCTGTCCGCACACGCCGTCCGCATCGCCCGGCTTGCACGCACCCGAGCACATGCCGCCCGGGAAGCCGACCGCCGTCTTCTCGCAGACGCCCGCGTCGCCGCACGACAGGCGCTGGCCGCGCAGCGCGCGGTCCAGGCGCGGATCGGCCCGGGGCGTGAGCCGGGCAGGCTCGCACATCGCGCCGACGGCGGGGCGTTCGGGCATGCACACCCCCACGCTGCGATCGTGGCTGGCGCCGCCTTCGGCCTGGCAGCGCAGGCCCGCCCCGCAGCGCCAGCCCTCGAAGCCCGCATCGCCGAGACCGCAGGCCGCACCCATGCCGCCGGCCGGCCCGCCGTGCTCGGCCAGGGGCCGGAAGGGGTCCGCGCGGCCCTGGGCCAGCGTAGCGCTCAGGTAGGCGGCGCGGCGGACGAGTTCGTCCTGAAGGTGTGGCGAGTGGCCGACCGCGAGCGCGTTGCCGGGCGTGAAGGTGCGCGTCGCCTCGGGGCGGTCCTCGCCCAGCAGATGGAAGCCGGCGACGGCGCGACTCTGGTGGCAGCCGGCGCAGCTCAGGTCGTCGAGCCGGCGCAGCCAGGCGGCCGGCGAGCTCAGCGTGTGCGAACCCGGCACGGCCTGCCATGGCACCTGGCCGTAGAGCTGCACGAAGGGCCGGTTGGCCAGGCGGGCCAGGCCGCGCGGCGTGACCGACCGCGCCTCGGTGGCCAGGTAGCGCTCGGGAATGCGCAACTGGCCGCTGTCCAGGGCCTGGCGTTGCGACGGCTGTTGCAGCCAGCGCAGCAGGTCCTCGCGCAGGCGGGCGTCGGCCTGCAGGCGCGCGAGATCGGGCGTGTTCTCCAGCGGGCGTGCTTCGTAGCGGCTGTCCGTGGCATTCCAGCGGAAGGCACGCATCAGATATTCCGCATGGCCGCCCAGGTCGGGCCGCACCCCCGATGGCCAGCGCACGCTCTGCAGGTTGACGGCGATCTGCACGAGCCGCTGCCGTGCGAGGCGCTCGGGCGCGAGCGGGCCCTGCGGTGACAGCAGCCAGCGGCCGAGCGCCGGCTCGTCGAGCCCGGCCGGCGGCACCCACAGGCGCGCGGCGCCGGCGCAACCGCCCTGTGCGTCGGGCGGGTCGGCCCGCAACTCGACGCTCAGGGTCATCGGCAGGCGCGACTGCATCCGGGGTGTGCGGTAGGCCAGCCGGTACACGAGGCGGGTCTCGCCGCAGGCGCCATCGTGGAAGGCGCGGCGGTCCAGCCGGTTGACCACGCCCACGAGTTCGAAGAAGGCGTCCGGGCTGCGGAGCCAGCGGCTGTCGAAAAGCCGGTGCGCGTAGCGCGCGACGCCGACGCCGGCCTGTGGATCGACGCGCGCGATGGCAGCCACGCCCTCGGCCAACGGCGCCAGGACTTCCCGCCACCGTGGCGAGCGCGCCAGATTGCGGTTGTCGAGCAGCCCGTCGGCGCCGGGCGTCGCGTCGAAACAGCGCGCCAGGCCGGCGCCGGCGGTTTCCGCAGCCTGCAACGCGGCAGGCGCGGTGACGATCTGCAGGGGTTCATCCCCCCGTACCGGGCCTGCGATGGCAGTCGCCAGCATCGACAGCCACATGCCTGCAGCCCAGAACGCTCTTTTTTTCATAGCACCTCGTGCCCATCCGGCGGGCCCTGGAGGCGCATTGTGCCGAGGCCCGGGGCGCAACCCATCCGCCTGCCGGCGCGCGGCCGGCGGCCGAAAAAAAGCCGCCGGCTCTGGTGGGCCGGCGGCGTGAGGGGGGAGGTGGACGGCGGGCTCAGGCGGCCAGCGTGGCCTGGTCCTGGTTGGCCGCCTGGGCGGTGGCCGTGGCAATCTCGGCGCGCGCCGCGGCGAGTGCCGCGGCCTTGGCTGCGTCGCCCATTGCGAGGCCTTCGGCGCGCACGATGCGAACGTCGGTGATGCCGAAGAAGCCGAAGATGGTCTTCAGGTAGCTTTCCTGGTGTTCCATCGCGTTGCCGGCGTCGCTGGTGGAGTACATGCCGCCGCGGGTCGAGGCCACGATCACCGTCTTGCCGCCGGCCAGGCCGACGGGACCCTTCTCGGTGTACTTGAAGGTACGGCCGACCTGGGCGAGGCGGTCGATCCAGGCCTTGAGCTGGGTGGGCACCGAGAAGTTGTAGAGCGGGGCGCCGACGACGATCACGTCGGCTGCGAGGAACTGGCTCACCAGGCGCTCGGACACGGCGTTCTCGCGACGCTGCGCCTCGGTGGGTTCGGCCTGCAGGCCGGCCTTGATGCCGAGCGCGTCGGCGTTGAAGTGGTTGGGCGTGTCCGTGGCGAGGTCCAGCAGTTCCACCGTGGTGCCGGGGTGGCTGGCGCGCCATTCGGCCGTGATCTCGGCCGTGAGCTGGCGCGAGACGGAATTCGTGCCGAGGACGCTGGAATCGACTTGAAGCAGCTTCATGGGGAACCTCTTTCGTTGGGTGGTTGGCGTCGCCCCGTGGTAGTGGGTTCGAGGCGGCATGAGAATAAGTCTATGGGCGCACCAATCGGTCGATAAGAGGCCAAAATAGCGACTCTTTGTCCCGCTACGAGAACAATCGAGCCCATGCAAGACCTGAACGACATGCTGTTCTTCGCCGAGGTGGCGGAGCGGGGCGGCTTCACGGCTGCCAGCAAGGCCTTGAACGTGCCCAAGTCGCGCCTGTCGCGGCGGGTCGCCGAGCTGGAAAGCGCGCTGGGCGTGCAGCTCCTGCAGCGCAGCACGCGGCGCCTGTCGCTCACCCCGGCGGGCGAGATCTACCTGCGCCACTGCATCGCGGTGCGCGACACGGCCGAGGCCGGCGCCGAAGCCGTGGCCCAGGTGCAGAAGGAGCCGCGCGGCACCGTGCGGCTGAGCTGCCCGGTGACGCTGGCGCAAAGCAGCGTGGGGCCGATCCTGCCCATCTTCATGAAGCGCCATCCGGGCGTCACGGTCGAGATGCGCGTGCTCAACCGCCCGGTCGATCCGGTGGAGGAGGGCGTGGACATGGCCCTGCGGGTGCGCGCCGAAATCGAGAACAGCGCCACGCTGGCTGCGCGCAGCTTCAGCCGCAGCCGGCTGCTGCTGGTCGCCGCGCCGGAGGTGCTGGCCCGCCGGCAGCCCTTGCAGGGGCCGGAGAACCTGGCCGGGCTGGATGCGGTCGCCATGTCGGCGGCCGATGCGCGCACCGGCACCCTGCTGGTGGGGCCCGACGGGCGCAGCTTCGTCTACACGCCCTTTCCACGCTACCTGGCCGACGACCTGCTGACCCTGCGCTTCGCGATCCTGCAGGGTGTCGGCGCCGGATTCATGCCCGACTACATGTGTCAGGACGACCTGCACGCCGGGCGGCTGGTCGAGGCACTGCCGGGCTGGCATCCGCCGTCGGGCATCGTCCACGCGATGTACCCGCCGCGGCGGGCGCTGGTGCCGGCGGTGCGGCTGCTGCTGGACTTCTTCGCCGAGCACCTGCAGAAGTGCGACGACGAGCTGAACCACGGATCGAATCTGGTGGTGATGCCCGTCTGACGGGGGCCTGAGCTATCGATTCGATCGCAGCGCTTCAAGCGCTTATTCGGTCGGAAGCATATTCAAACAAGGAGATATTCGTTTGAGATCGTAGGCGGGCTTTCGACAATCGCCGGTCCGATTTGATCCACAGGAGCGCGCGACATGGCCACCTTGCGACTGGGCGACACCGCCCCCGACTTCACCCAGGACTCGTCCGAAGGCCCGATCCATTTCCACGAATGGGCGGGCAATTCCTGGGTCGTGCTGTTCTCGCACCCGGCGGACTTCACGCCCGTGTGCACCACGGAACTGGGCAAGACCGCCGCGCTGGGCGGTGAATTCGCCAAGCGTGGCGTCAAGCCGATCGCCATCAGCGTCGACCCGGTCGACAAGCACAAGGAATGGATCGGCGACATCAACGAGACGCAGAACACCACGGTGAACTTCCCCATCCTGGCGGATGCGGACCGCAAGGTGGCCGAGCTCTACGACCTGATCCATCCGAACGCCTCGGCGACGGCCACCGTGCGTAGCGTGTTCATCATCGACCCCAAGCACGTGGTGCGCGCCACCATCACCTACCCGGCGAGCACGGGCCGCAACTTCGACGAGATCCTGCGCGTGATCGACTCGCTGCAACTCACCGACAGCCACAAGGTCGCCACGCCCGCCAACTGGAAGGACGGCGACGACGTGGTGATCATCCCCAGCCTGCAGGACCCGGCCGAGCTGAAGGAGCGCTTCCCCAAGGGCTGGAACGCCGTGCGCCCGTACCTGCGGCTGACCCCTCAGCCGAACAAGTAAAGCGCCGTGACGACCCCGGTCATCATCGTCCCCGGCTGGCGCGACTCCGGCCCCGGCCACTGGCAGAGCCTGTGGGCGGAGCGCATGCAGTCGGCCCGCCGCGTGGTGCAGGACGACTGGGTGTCGCCCAAGCGGGAGGCGTGGGTCGGCGCGCTGGAGCGGCTCATCCTGGCGCAGGAACAGCCGGTGGTGATCGCCGCCCACAGCCTGGGCTGCATCGCCACGGCCCACCTGGGCGAAGCGGCCGCGTCGCGCGTCGCCGGGGCGCTGCTGGTGGCGCCCGCCGACCCGGAACGCCGCGCGGCGCTCAACGACTTCGCGCCCGTGCCTTATGCGCGGCTGCCCTACCGCAGCATCGTCGTCGCGAGCAGCAACGACCCCTTCTGCCCGGTGCGCCTCGCGGGGGCCTATGCCCGCGCCTGGGGCAGCGAATTCGTCCGGATGCAAAATGCCGGCCACATCAACGTCGATTCGGGACATGGCGACTGGCCCCTGGGGCTGGCCCTGCTCGAGTCCCTGACGGACGCGCCCAGCCGCCTTTTCGAGGAGCGGGGAGCCGGGCGCCAGAGTTTCGAAACCTTCACATCACCATGACATCGAGAATCAAGAACATCGCCGCCGCGCTCATCGTCGCCTCCTCGGCCATTGCCGGTTCGGCGTGGGCGCAGAACCAGCTGCTGAACGTTTCGTACGACGTGGCGCGCGAGTTCTACAAGGACTACAACGCCGCTTTCGTCGCGCACTACAAGAAGACGAAGGGCGTCGATGTGAAGATCGACCAGTCGCATGCCGGCTCGAGCGCCCAGGCCCGCGCGGTGGCCGACGGCCTCGATGCGGACGTGGTGACGATGAACACCAGTACCGACATCGAGTTCCTGGCCGACAAGGGCGTGGTGGCCAAGGACTGGGCCAAGCGCTTCCCCGACAACGCGGCACCGACCACCTCGACCATGCTGTTCCTGGTGCGCAACGGCAACCCCAAGGGCATCAAGGACTGGGAAGACCTGGTCAAGCCCGGTGTGCAGGTCGTGATCGTCAACCCCAAGACCGGCGGCAACGGCCGCTACGCCTACCTGGCCGCCTGGGGCTACGTGAAGAAGAAGGGCGGCACCGACGCCCAGGCCGCGGAGTTCGTGGGCAAGCTGTTCAAGAACGTGCCGGTGCTGGCGCGCGGCGGCCGCGATGCGACCACCGCCTTCCTGCAACGCAACATCGGCGACGCGCTGATCACCTTCGAGTCGGAGGTGGTGTCGATCGACCGCGAGTTCGGCGCCGGCAAGGTCGACGCCGTCTACCCCAGCATCAGCATCCTGGCCGAGAACCCGGTCGCCGTGGTCGAGCGCACCACCGCCAAGAAGGGCTCGGGCGAGCTGGCCAAGGCCTACCTCGACTACCTGTACTCGGACGAGGCGCAGGAGATCGCCGCCAAGCATGCGCTGCGCCCGCGCTCGCAGGCCGTGCTGAAGAAGCACGTCGCCACCTTCAAGCCGCTGCAGCTGTTCACGGTGCAGGAACTCTTCGGCAGCCTGAGCGAAGCGCAGAAGGTGCACTTCAACGACGGCGGCCAGTTCGACAAGCTCTACACCCCCGGCCGATAAGTCCATGACCAGTGCCGTTTCATCGGCGCTGCCGTCCGCGGCAGCGCCGATTTCGCGTGGCAGGGCCGGCGGCGCCAAGCGGGTGCTGCCGGGCTTCCACCTCACGCTCGGGTACACGCTGCTGTACCTGTGCCTCATCGTCCTCATCCCGCTGTCGGCGCTGGTCTTCAAGACCTTCACGATGAGCTGGGAGCAGTTCTGGGTGGCCGTCACCGCGCCGCGCGTGCTGGCCTCCTACCGGCTGACCTTCGGCGCGTCCTTCCTGGCCGCGCTGGTGAACCTGTTCGCCGGCCTGCTGGTGGCCTGGGTGCTGGTGCGCTACAAGTTTCCGGGCAAGAAGATCGTCGACGCTTTGGTCGACCTGCCGTTCGCGCTGCCCACCGCCGTGGCCGGCATCTCGCTCACGGCGCTGCTGGCCGGCAACGGCTGGATCGGCCAGTACCTCGAACCGCTGGGCATCAAGCTGGCCTTCACGCCTGCGGGCGTGGTGATCGCCCTCATCTTCATCGGCTTGCCCTTCGTGGTGCGCACGGTGCAGCCGGTACTCGAAGACACGGAAAAGGAACTGGAAGAAGCCGCCACCTCGCTGGGTGCCACGCGCTGGCAGACCTTCCGCCTGGTCATCCTGCCGTCGATCACGCCCGCGCTGCTGACCGGCTTCGCGATGGCTTTCGCGCGCGCCATCGGCGAGTACGGCTCGGTCATCTTCATCGCCGGCAACATGCCCATGATCTCGGAGATCACGCCGCTCATCATCATCGGCAAGCTGGAGCAGTACGACTACGCGGGCGCCACGGCGGTGGCGCTCGTGATGCTGGTCTTCTCGTTCCTGATGCTGCTGGTCATCAACGCCCTGCAGAGCTGGCAGCGCAGGCGGGGGGCATCGGCATGAGCGGCGGCACGGGAATGCGTGCCCCGGTGCGGCGCGCGCAGGCGGGGACCACCGAATCGCCAGCCGTGCGCTGGACGCTGATCGGCCTGGCGCTGCTCTTCATGTTCTTCTTCCTCGTGCTGCCGCTGGCGGCGGTGGCGACCGAGGCGCTGCGCAAGGGCTGGGACGCGTACTGGGAAGCCCTGAAGGAGCCCGACGCCTGGTCGGCGATCCGGCTCACGCTGATCGTCGCGGCGATCTCGGTGCCGCTGAACCTGGTGTTCGGCGTCGCGGCGGCCTGGGCCATCGCCAAGTTCGAGTTCAGGGGCAAGGCCTTCCTGACGACGCTGGTCGACCTGCCCTTCGCCGTCTCGCCTGTCGTGGCGGGCCTGATCTACGTGCTGGTCTTCGGCGCGCAGGGCTGGCTCGGCCCGTGGCTGGCGGCGCACGACATCAAGATCATCTTCGCCGTGCCGGGCATCGTGCTGGCCACCATCTTCGTCACCTTTCCCTTCATCGCGCGCGAACTGGTGCCGCTGATGCAGGCGCAGGGCACGGACGAGGAGCAGGCCGCCATCGTGCTGGGCGCGAGCGGCTGGCAGACCTTCTGGCGCGTGACCCTGCCCAACATCAAGTGGGGGCTGCTGTACGGCGTGATCCTGTGCAACGCGCGGGCGATGGGCGAATTCGGCGCCGTGTCCGTCGTCTCGGGCCACATCCGCGGCCAGACCAACACCATGCCGCTGCACGTCGAGGTGCTCTACAACGAGTACCAGTCCGTCGCCGCCTTCGCCGTCGCTTCGCTGCTGGCCATCCTGGCGCTGGTGACCCTGGTCATCAAGACCGTGGCCGAATGGCGCCACGACCGTGAAATGAAAGCCATCTCCGAACTGCCGCCGGAGCGGCCGGCGGCGGGCTGAGAGAACACCGGACATCCGTACGCGAAGGGCGCGAAGGTTGCGCGAAGGTCGCGAAAAAGATATCAAAAGATAGTTTGTCTTCCTTTTGCGTTCTTCGCGAAATCTTCGCGTCCTTCGCGTACGGAAGTCCGCATCCAAGGAATCCCCATGAGCATCGAAATTCGCAACGTCAACAAGCGCTTCGGCGATTTCCACGCGCTGCGCGACGTCAGCCTGAACATCGATTCGGGCGAGCTGTTCGCGCTGCTGGGCCCGTCAGGCTGCGGCAAGACCACGCTGCTGCGCATCATCGCGGGGCTGGAGACGGCCGACAGCGGCACGATCCTGTTCTCGGGTGAGGACACGACCGACGTGCACGTGCGCGAGCGCAACGTGGGCTTCGTGTTCCAGCACTACGCGCTGTTCCGGCACATGACGGTGTTCGAGAACGTGGCCTTCGGCCTGCGCATCAAGCCGCGCGGCCAGCGCCCGAGCGACGCACAGATCAAGGCCAAGGTGCTGGACCTGCTCAAGCTGGTGCAGCTCGACTGGCTGGCCGACCGTTATCCCTCGCAGCTCTCGGGCGGGCAGCGCCAGCGCATCGCCCTGGCGCGCGCGCTGGCCGTGGAGCCCAAGGTGCTGCTGCTGGACGAACCCTTCGGCGCGCTCGACGCCAAGGTGCGCAAGGAACTGCGCCGCTGGCTGCGCCGCCTGCACGACGAACTGCACGTCACCTCGATTTTCGTCACGCACGACCAGGAAGAGGCGCTCGAGGTGGCCGACCGCGTGGTGCTGATGAACGCCGGCCGCATCGAGCAGGTCGGCTCGCCGCAGGACGTGTGGGACCACCCGGCCAGCCCCTTCGTCTACGGGTTCCTGGGCGACGTCAACCTGTTCCACGGGCGCGCCCACCAGGGCGAGGTCGAGGTGCAGGGCGTGCGAATCGCTTCGTCCGAAGCCGATGCGGCCGAGGACGCGAAGGCGCTGGCCTACGTGCGCCCACACGACTTCGAGATCACCCGCTTCGCGCCGGGCAGCGGGCACGCGCAGGGGATCGTCGCTACCATCGGCCGCGCCATCGTCGTCGGCCCGATCGCGCGCATGGAACTCGAACCTGTCGAACCGAATCCAGACAATCCTGGATCCGGCAACATCATCGAGGCGCAGATTTCCGCGCAGCAGTACCGTGACATGGGGCTGCGCGAGGGCGACACCGTGGTGGCCAGCCCGCGCAAGGCGCGTGTCTTCGTCGAACAAGGACTCGGGATATGACTTCACCCCCACGCTCATCGCTTCGCGTATCGCTGCCCCCCGAGGGGGCGCATCAGCACCTACGGGCGGCCGGGCGGTGCTGATGAAATTCGTATTTGGCGCCCCGCGCCGCACCTACTGGCTCATCTGCATCGCCTGCGTGCTGATGCTCGCCTTCGGCATGTACCTGCAGCACGTCGTGGGCCTCGAGCCGTGCCCGATGTGCGTGGTGCAGCGGTATGCCCTCGTTTTGATCGCGGTGTTCGCAGCACTGGCGGGCGCTACAGGCCGCATCGGCTTGCAAAAGACCTGGGGCGGCCTGGGCCTTCTGTTCGCCATCGGCGGGGCCTACACGGCCGCACGCCAGACCTGGCTGCAGTGGCACCCGCCGGAGTTCGCGAGCTGCGGCCGCGACATCTACGGGATGATCGAGACCTTCCCGCTGCAGCGCGCCATCCCGATGATCTTCAAGGGCAGCGGCGACTGCAGCAAGGTCGACTGGACCTTCCTGGGCCTGTCGATCGCCAACTGGTCCTTCATCTGCTTCGTCGTCTTCGGACTGGTCATCCTGGGCCTGCTCGTCGGCCGTGGCAACCGGCCGGCCAAGCGCTTCGTGACGGCCTGAGCCCGACTGCAACTGCAGCTCCCACTGCAGGCGCAAGAAAGAACACCGCCCTCGGGCGGTGTTTTCGTTGGAGCGGGTCGCTTCAGAGCGGCAGCGTGTCGAAGGCCGCATAGGCCTGCGCCAGCCAGCTCTTGACGCGCTGGCGCTCCAGCAGGCCCAGCGCGTCGGGGCCTTCCTTGTCGTTCACGGCCTTCCAGAAGCTGGTGTTGCGGTTGTCGATCTTGCGCATGCTGGCTTCCTTCAGGCGCGGCAGGGAGATGACCCGCGCGCCCTGGGCCGTGGCCTTGGCCAGCGACTGCGAGCCGAGCATGAGGCCGAAGTCGCTCCCGCGGCCGTAGTTCTGCACCACGATGTAGTTGGCGCGGCTGCCGAAGGTGTCGACCAGCTTGCCCAGGAGGTCGCTCGAATCGCGGCCGTCGTCCATCACGTGCCAGAAGTTCACGTGCACGCCGATCTCGGCGAAGACGTCGAAGAGCTGCGATTCCTCGATCCAGCGCGCCAGCGGCGCCAGCGTCTGCGCCGCCATGTCGACGATCACGCTCTGCTGCGGGTTGTGCTCGAAGCCGTTGACCACCGTGTCCAGCCCTTCGAAGCTGTCCACCGCCACCGGCGAGGCGAAGCCCTCGTAGAAGCGGGTGAAGGAGTTGTGCGACCGGTCGGTGTCATAGCCGACGAAGGGCCGGCTGTGGTCGATGAAGTACTGGGCCAGCAGGCGCGAGGTGACCGACTTGCCGACGCCGCCTTTTTCGCCGCCGATGAAATTGAGTGAGCTCATGGATGGGAGGGAAGAAGTCCGAAGGGTTGGAGGCGACGGCGCGGCGCGTGTGCACCGGCGTCGATGAAGCGCTTTGATTCTAGGAGCGGGCCCGTGACACGCTGTGCAGCAAAGTGTGTGCCGCCCAGCGCGCCTGCAGCCTGGCCTTCCAGGCGTCGGGCAGGGTGGACGCTTCGAGCATGGCCGGCCAGCGTGCCTTGGCGAGGCGGGCGGTCTCGGTGATGGTCTTGCGCACGAGCGGCTCGTGCAGGCCGGCCGAGAAGCAGAAGGCGCGCACGTTGGCCGGCGTGAAGAGCGTGCCGCGCCGCGCGGCCGGTGCGGTGCCGCGTGCGGGCGGCAGCAGCGGCAAGGCATGGCCTTCGGCGCCCTGCATGGCGGCGTAGGCCACGATGTCATAGGCGGGCGCGAGTCGCGGCGCGGTGCCCTCCGGGTACAGCACGCCGAAATTCTTCAGGTGCGCGTCGGGGTTGCCGAGCAGTTCGTTGACCACCAGCCGCCGGACCAGCTCGAGCACGGCCTCGTCGCCGAGCGTGGGGAAGGCGCGCATGGCCAGCGCCATCGCGAGGTAGCTGGCGCCGTACTTGTCCTGCGGGTCGATCGCGAGCACCTGCGCGAAGTCCTCGAAATGGATGCGGCGTGCGCCATCGCGGTCGAAGCGCGTCACGGCCAGGAACTCGGGCTCGTCGGGCAGCGCGTAGCTGTGCTCGGCGTGGATGGCCGAGAGCGGCGCCAGCTCGGCATGGCAGACCGTCACGCCGGCGGCTGCGGCCATCTGCAGCGAAAGCATCTCCAGCTGCGGCATGTGCGGCCTGCCGACCAGCGGCAGCTTGGCGATGACGCGCGTGCTGGTTCCGGCGCGCGTGCGTGCGGTGTAGCGCCCGCCCTGGCGCGCCAGCCCCAGCTTGGGCTGCACGCCCGACACCGAGATGCCCTGCGGCAGCGGGTTGGCCACCACCGACATCTCCAGCGCGTCCTGGTCCTGCGTCACCAGGCGCTGCAGGGTGGGGCGGTCGACCTCCACCGGCCGCGCGCTCACCGCGCCGGGCAGGTCGCCGCCGCAGGCCGCCAGCAGTTCGAAGTGGTCGTCCTCCCGGCAGCCGCGCAACTGCGCGATGTGGCTGCGCAGCACGCCTTCGGGCAGCAGGTTCTGGAACCAGGTGGGCAGGCGGCCGCCCTGGGCGTTGAAGAGCGGGTTCTTCAGGTCGGCCCACAGTGCGGACTGCGTGGCCGCATCGCTGGCGAGCATGGACAGCGACAGCACCGCCTCGGGCGGGCTGGCGACGATGGCCGGCTCGGCCACGAAGCGGCACAGGTCGCCGTACTGGAAGAGCTTGCCCCAGCGGCGCCCGCCGAGGGCGATCTCCAGGATCTTGACGTTCATGGCGGGCTTCGGCGCGGGGCCGGCGCTGGCGTGGGCGGGCTGTCGGCATGCGCCGTCGCCAGCGCGTCGCCGATGCGCGTGCCCACGGGCCGGTAGTCCGCGTCGCCCGCAGGCACGACGGCCGCGCCGAAGCCCTTGGGCACGAGCTGGAGTTCCATGTCCAGCGCATCGACCAGCGCCAGCAGCGACGACAGCTGCGGATTGCCCTGCGGCCCCAGCGCGTTTCGGATGGAGCGCTCGGTCAGGCCTGCGCGCTCGGCCACCTGCTGGCCCGTGAGGCCGAGCGCGTCGCGCTGGCCGGCCAGGCGCTGGAGAAGTTCCTTCTTGTCCACGGAAACATATTACCGTATTCGGATAAAAAGGAATTTAATTTCCGGAAGCACCTCATGGGAAGCGCTGCATGATGACGACGCGTCTCAACGCTGGACCATCTGCAGAAATGGCCCCAGGCTGCCCATCAACCAGTTCTGGCTGAAGTCGAGTGCCGCGCGGCGGTATTTCTCGTCGGCCTGGGCGGCCAGCAGGTCGAGACGGCCGACCACCTTGGACAGTTCGCGGTCGACCACCAGGTTGCGACCACGGTCGCTGATCTCGGTCGACAGCAGCAGCGGACGGCCGTCGGGACCGGTGCGCGAGCTCAACAGCCACAGCGAGATCTCGAAATTGCGTGCCGCGCGGTAGGCGTTCTCGGCGCTCACGCCGTCGATCATGGTCTGCTGCCAGGTGTCGCCGTTGGCCTGCTTGAGCATCGCCGCCCAGCCCACCACCAGCGCGGCCACGCGGTCGCCCTGGTAGGCCGGTGCGGGTCCGGTCTCGAAGGCCATGCGCACGGCGTCGATGCTGGTGGCGCCGCGCAGTTCGGCCAGGGGCTTGTCGTTGTGGATCGCGTCCCAGGTGCGGGCAATCGCGTCGTCGGCGCTGGTGGCCCACTTGCGCCATTCGCGCGGGTTGCGGCGGTACAGCGACAGCTGCACGCGCTGCACCGACTGCAGGTTGTCGCGAAGCGCCAAGTTGGCAATGCGGTTGGTGCCGGACTGCAGCCATTCGCGCCCCTCGTAAGGCTCGGCGCGCTGCGTGTCGGTGAAGGCGCCGCAGCCCGCGAGCACCGCGACCAGCGGCAGCGCCAGGCGGGCGCGAATGCGGCCGCGGGACGAGTGGGAGGGGACCGGGAAGCGCATACCTGCACGTTATCATCGCCCGGCCGGGCGGCAGCGCATCGCCGCGTGCATTTTTCCTTACAAATCAATACCTTGGCTGCAAAAGCCGATCCGCCGTGCGTCTCAATTCGATCAAGCTCTCGGGCTTCAAGTCCTTCGCGGAACCCACCAACTTCATGCTTCCCGGCCAACTGGTCGGCGTGGTGGGCCCCAACGGATGCGGCAAGTCGAACATCATGGACGCGGTGCGCTGGGTGCTGGGCGAGTCGCGCGCCAGCGAACTGCGCGGCGAGTCGATGCAGGACGTGATCTTCAACGGCACGACCTCGCGCAAGCAGGCCAGCCGCTCCAGCGTGGAGCTGGTGTTCGACAACGCCGACCACCGTGCCGGCGGCCAGTGGAGCCAGTTCACCGAGATCGCCGTCAAGCGCGTGCTCACGCGCGACGGCACCAGCAGCTACTACATCAACAACCAGCCGGTGCGCCGGCGCGACGTGCAGGACGTGTTCCTGGGCACGGGCCTGGGCCCGCGCGCCTACGCCATCATCGGCCAGGGCACGATCAGCCGGATCATCGAATCCAAGCCCGAGGAGCTGCGCCTGTTCCTCGAGGAAGCCGCCGGCGTCTCCAAGTACAAGGAGCGCCGCCGCGAGACCGAGAACCGCCTGGGCGACACGCGCGAGAACCTCACCCGCGTCGAGGACATCCTGCGCGAGCTGGGCGCCAACCTGGAGCGCCTGGAGAAGCAGGCCGAGGTGGCGGCCCGCTACAACGCGCTGCAGGCCGACGCCACGCGCAAGCAGCACCAGCTGTGGTTCCTCAAGCGCAGCGAGAGCGAGGCCGACCAGGCGCGCGTCAAGGCCGATGCCGACAAGGCGCTGAACGACCTCGAATCGCGCACCGCCGACCTGCGCCACGTCGAGGCCGAACTCGAGACCATCCGCCAGGCCCACTACGGTGCCGGCGATCAGGTCAACCAGGCGCAGGGCAAGCTGTACGAGGCCAGCGCGGAGGTCGGCCGCCTCGAAGGCGAGATCCGCTTCGTGGTCGAGGGCCGCCAGCGCGTCGAGCAGCGCCTGGTGCAACTTGCCGAGCAGATCGGCCAGTGGGAAACGCGCCGCGCCGATGCCGAGGCCGAGATCGAGACGCTGGCGGGGCAGGGCGTCGATGCGGAGGAGCAGGGCGCGATCCTCGCCGCCCAGCTCGAAGAACACGACGCGCGCCTGCCCGAACTCGAAGACGCCCAGCAGCGTGCGCAGGACGAGGCCAACACGCAGCGCGCCGCGGTCGTGCAGATCCAGCAGCAGATCCAGGTGCTGGCCGCCGACCAGCGCAACATCGAGGAGCAGACGCGGCAGCTCACGCAGCGCAGCGAACGCCTTCGCGCCGACCGCAACGCCCTGGCCGCGCCCGACGAGGCGCGCCTCGCGGCCCTGCAGGAACAGCTCGCTGCTGCCCAGGAAGCCGCGACCGAGGCCGACGCCCGCCTGCATGAACTGCAGGAGAGCGTGCCGCAGCTCGACGACGACCGTCGCACGCGGCAGCAGGCCGTCAACACCGAGGGCGCGCGCCTGGCCGAGCTGTCGGCCCGGCTGGAAGCGCTCAAGGCGCTGCAGGAAAAGGTCAAGACCGACGGCAAGCTCGCGCCCTGGCTCGCCAAGCACGGGCTGGACGGCCTGCAGGGCCTGTGGAGCCGCATCCACATCGAGTCCGGCTGGGAGAACGCCCTCGAGGCGGCCCTGCGCGAGCGCATGGGCGCGCTGGAGATCTCGCGGCTCGACATGGCGCGCGCCTTCGGCAACGACGCACCGCCGGCCAAGCTGGCCTTCTACAGCGCGCCGAGCGCCGCCGCGCCGTCTGCCGCGGGCGGGTTGCCGCGCCTGTCCGATCTGCTGCGCCTGAACGACGCCGGCCTGCAGGCGCTGCTGGCCGACTGGCTGCACGGCTGCCACACGGCCGAATCGCTGGAGGAGGCGATGGCCCAGCGCGAGCGTCTTGCGCCGGGCGAGGCGATCTACGTGAAGAGCGGCCATTCGGTCACCGCGCACAGCGTGAGCTTCTACGCCCAGGACTCCGAGCAGTCCGGCCTGCTGGCGCGCCAGCAGGAGATGGAGAACCTGGAGCGCCAGCTGCGCGCCCAGAACCTCATCGCCGACGAGGCACGCACCGCGCTGGTCCGCGCCGAGGCGGCGTATGCCGACGCTGCGTCCCGCCTGGTCACCGTGCGGCGCGAGGCGGCGGAGACGCAGTCGCGCGCCCACGAGCTGCAGGTCGAGACACTGCGCCTGTCGCAGCTGGCCGAGCAGACCCGCGCGCGCAGCGAGCAGCTCTCCGCCGACCTCGGCGAGGTCGATGCCCAGCTGGAAGAGCTGCAGGAGCGCCGCGTGGCGGCCGAGGGCCGCTTCGAGGAGCTGGACATGCAGCTGGCCGACAGCCAGGAGCGCCATGCCCAGCTGGAGGAGCGCGTGATCGAGGCCGCACGGCAACTGACGGCCGCCCGCGAGCAGCACCGCAGCCTGGAGCGCCAGTTGCAGGAGGCCGCCTTCTCGCAGCGCACGCTGGAGGCGCGGCGCGGCGAACTCAACCGCGCGATCGAGACCGCGTCGCAGCAGGCTGTGGCGCTGGCCGACGAGCGCGAACGCGCCCAGGGCGAGCTGGCGCGTCTGTCGGACGCCGCGGCCCAGGCCGGCCTGCAGGACGCGCTGAGCCTGAAGCTCGAGCGCGAGCAGTCCCTCGCGGCGATGCGCAGCCAGTACGACGACCTCACGCTCAAGCTGCGCGCCAGCGACGAGCGCCGTCTGCAACTGGAGCGCGAGCTCGACCCGCTGCGCCAACGCATCACCGAGTTCCAGCTCAAGGAGCAGGCCGCGCGCCTGGGCTTCGAGCAGTACGCCCAACTGCTGGCCGATGCGCAGGCAGACCTGGACGCCGTGAAGCAGTCGATCGAGGACGACAAGGTGCGCCTCATCGGCCTGCAGGGCGAGATCGACCGCCTGCACCGCGAGGTGGCGGCACTTGGCCCGGTCAACCTCGCGGCGCTCGACGAACTCACCAGCGCGCGCGAGCGCAAGACCTTCCTCGACGCGCAGTCGGCCGACCTGAACGAGGCCATCACCACGCTGGAAGATGCCATCCGCAAGATCGACGGCGAGACGCGCGAGCTGCTCGGCGGCACCTTCAAGATCGTCAACGAGCACTTCAGCCGCATGTTCCCGGAGCTCTTCGGCGGCGGCAATGCCAAGCTCATCATGACCGGCGACGAGATCCTCGACTCCGGCGTGCAGGTCATGGCCCAGCCGCCGGGCAAGAAGAACCAGACCATCCACCTGCTGTCGGGCGGCGAGAAGGCGCTGACCGCCATCGCGCTCGTGTTCGCCATCTTCCAGCTCAACCCGGCGCCGTTCTGCCTGCTGGACGAGGTCGATGCGCCGCTGGACGACGCCAACACCGAGCGCTACGCCAAGCTGGTGACCAAGATGAGCGGGCAGGGCACGCAGTTCCTGTTCATCAGCCACAACAAGATCGCGATGGAGATGGCCGAACAGCTGATCGGCGTGACGATGCAGGAGCAGGGCGTCTCGCGCATCGTGGCGGTGGACATGGAATCCGCCGTCACGATGGCGGAGAGCTGAACTCCGCCCGTCCCACGGTCCTTTTTTCGCTCGCACAAGAATTCGAATGAGCAATCTCACCGTCGCCCTCGCGATCCTCGGCGGCCTCGTGCTCGCCGCCGTCATCGGCTACAACACCTGGATGTCGCGCCGCAACGCGCCGCGCCAGCCCGACCGGGTGGAGGGCGACCCGCCGCCGACCGGCCATGGCGGCATCGAGCTGCCGGCCGGCAACGAGGAGCCGGTGCTGCATGTCGACCCGCACGAGGTGGCGAGCGCGGAGCGCCACGAGCCGCTCTTCGATCCCGACCTGCCGCCGCCGAATGCCCAGACCGCCGCGCAGCTGGTCGACCGCCGCGGCGGGCTCGATCCGCTGATCGACGTCATCGCGCCCGTGTCGCTCGACGCGCCGGTGTCGGGCGCCGCCGCGCTGGCGGCGCTGCCGCCGACGCGTCGCGCGGGCAGCAAGCCCATCGCCGTCGAGGGCCTGAACGAGCACAGCGGCCAGTGGGAGCAGCCCGTGGCGGGCCAGCGCTACCGCGCCTTCCAGGTTGGGGTGCAGCTGGCCAACCGCACCGGCGCGCTGAACGAAATCGAGTACTCCGAGTTCGTGGTCAAGGCGCAGGCCTTCGCCGATGCGGTGAACGGCGCGCCGGAGTTTCCCGAGATGCTCGACGAAGTGGCCCGCGCCCGCGAGCTCGACCAGTTCGCCAGCGGGCACGATGCGCAGCTCGCCTTCGTGCTGCGCGCGCGCCATGCGGCGTGGAGCCCCGGCTACGTGCAGCAGAACGCCGCGCGGCTGGGCTTCGTGCCGGGCATGATGCCGGGCCGCATGGTCCTGCCCAACACCGACGCCGGCGCACCGCCCATCCTCGGCCTGAGCTTCGACACCCAGGCGGCGCTGGCCGACGACCCGGCCCAGTCCGCGATCCGCGAACTGGGGCTGAGCCTGGACGTGCCGCAGGTCGACCGCGGTGCCGAACCCTTCCTGCGCATGCGCGAGATCGCCGATGCGCTGGGCCGCGAGATGGACGGCGTGGTCACCGACAGCGACGGCCAGCCGCTGCGCGAAGAGACGATGGACGCCATCGGCGCCGACCTCGAGGAGCTCTACGACACGCTGGAGGAGCGCGACCTGGCGGCCGGGTCGTCGTTGGCGCGGCGCCTGTTCAGCTGAGATCTTCAGAATCGAATCGGCCTGCAGCGCCCATCCAGCGGGCGCAGGTAGCTATGAAAATGATAGCGAGGGCGGCTCGAGTCCCTCGCAGGAAAGAATAGGCCCATGACCCAGGACGCCGCCCAGGAAGCCGCCGCGCTGCGCGCGCAGCTCAACCGCCACGCCCATCTCTACTACGTGCTCGACGCGCCCGAGGTGCCCGACGCCGAGTACGACCGGCTCTTCCAGCGCCTGCAGGCCCTGGAGCAGGCAAACCCCGAACTCCTCACGCCCGATTCGCCCACGCAGCGCGTGGGCGGCCGCGTGCTCGAAGGCCTGCGGCCCGTGCGGCACCGCGTGCCGATGCTGTCGATCCAGACCGAGACCGACACCACCGAGGCCGGCGCCCGTGCCTTCGATGCCCGCGTGCGCCGCGAGCTGGGCCTGGCACCCGACGCCCCGCCCGTCGAGTACGCGGCCGAACTCAAGTTCGACGGCCTGGCGATCAACCTGCGCTACGAGGACGGTGTGCTCGTGCTGGGCAGCACGCGCGGCGACGGCGAGACGGGCGAGGACGTGACGCAGAACCTGCGCACCATCGGGCAGATCCCGCTGCGGCTCCAGGGCGACGCGCCGCCGGTGCTCGAAGTGCGCGGCGAGGTCTACATGCGCCGGGACGATTTCGAGCGCCTCAACGAACGCCAGCGCGAGCAAGGCGAGAAGACCTTCATCAACCCCCGCAATACGGCCGCCGGCGCCATCCGCCAGCTCGACCCTGCGCTGGTGGCGGCGCGCAAGCTGAGCTTCTTCGCCTACGGACTTGGCGAGGTGCAGGGCTGGGACATGCCCCCGACGCACAGCGGCATGCTCGACGCGCTGGAGCGCTTCGGCGTGCCCGTGTCGAGCGAGCGCATCGTCGGTGCCGGTGCGGACGCGCTGGTGGCGTTCCACCAGCAGGTGGCAGCCAAGCGCGACCACTTGCCCTTCGACATCGACGGCGTGGTCTACAAGGTCGACAGCCTGGCGCTGCAGCGCCAACTGGGCTTCAAGACCCGCGAGCCGCGCTGGGCCGTGGCCCACAAGTACCCGGCGCAGGAGCAGGTCACGCGCCTGAACGGCATCGACATCCAGGTCGGGCGCACCGGCAAGCTCACGCCGGTGGCCAAGCTCGAGCCGGTCTTCGTGGGCGGCACCACGGTGTCGAACGCGACGCTGCACAACCTCTTCGAGCTGCGGCGCAAGCGCGCGCGCATCGGCGACCGGGTGATCGTGCGCCGCGCCGGCGACGTGATCCCCGAGGTCGTGGGCGTCGTGCCGCCGGCGCTGGTGCCGCTGGCCGAAGCCTCGCAGGACAAGGAGGCCGTGGTCGACGCCGCGGCGCAAGTCAACCCCGCCGCGCTGGCACCGCGCGTGCCCTACGTGCCCAACTTCCGCATGCCGCGCCAATGCCCGGTGTGCGGCAGCGCGGTGGTGCGCGAGAAGGGCGAGGTCAACCATCGCTGCACGGGTGGCATCGCCTGCGCGGCGCAACGCAAGCAGGCCATCCTGCACTACGCGCAGCGCCGTGCGCTGGACATCGAGGGCCTGGGCGACAAGCTGGTGGACCAACTGGTGGACGGCAACATCGTGCGCTCGCTGCCCGACCTGTACCGGCTCGGCCTGACGGCGCTGGCCGGGCTGGACCGCATGGCCGACAAGTCGGCCGGCAACCTGCTCGCGGCGCTGGAAGCCTCGAAGACGACGACGCTGCCGCGCTTCCTGTTCGGCCTGGGCATCCGCCACGTGGGCGAGAGCACGGCCAAGGACCTGGCCCGGCACTTCGGGCGGCTCGACAACATCATGGATGCGACCGAGGGCCAGCTTCTGGAGGTCAACGATGTGGGGCCGGTCGTGGCCCAGAGCATCCACACCTTCTTCCGGCAGCCGCACAACCGCGAGGTGGTGGAGCAGTTGCGCGCCGCCGGCGTGCACTGGGAAGAGGGCGAGCCCGTGGCCGGCGCGCCCTTGCCGCTGGCGGGGCAGACCTTCGTGATCACGGGCACCTTGCCGACACTGTCGCGCGAAGAGGCCAAGGAGAAACTGGAGGCCGCAGGAGCCAAGGTGGCGGGCTCTGTCAGCAAGAAGACCACCTGCGTCGTTGCTGGTACGGAGGCGGGCAGCAAGCTCGAGAAGGCGCAGGCGCTGGGTGTGTTGGTCATCGACGAGGCCGCTCTCTTGGACCTGCTGGCGGGCGCCTAAGGCCTGGATTTCTGAGCTTTACCTGACTTTTACCCCGCGTTACCCCGCGAATGGGAATTCAGGGTGGATCGTCGGGGTCCGACAGGCAAGGGCCTTCGGCCATTTCTTCAAGGAGCTGAGTCATGAATCGTTCCCGAGTTCTCGCACTGGGCGGCGCCGCCGGCGTGCTGGCCCTGCTGGGCGGTTGTGTGGCTCCCGGCCCGACCGTCTACGGCGACTACCCCTACTACGCCACGCCCGCGCCGGTCTACGGCAGCCCGGCGTATGTCGACATCGACGTCTACTCGCGTCCTCGCTACTGGGGTGGCGGCTACTACCACGGGTATCGCGATGGCTACCGCCCCGGCTATCCGGGCTGGCAGGGCCCCGCGTACGGCGGCCGTCCGCCGGTCGCCGGCGTGCGTCCTCCGCCGCCGAACGTGCGTCCCGGCACGCCTCCGGTCGCGCGTCCGGGTGTGGGCGTGCTGCCTTCCGGCGCGCCGCGCGGGGCGCCGGGCCTGAGCCCGGGTGCCAGCTGGAGCCGCCCGTCGCATGGCGACGGCCCCTGAGGCCAGCCGCGCCACAATCGGCGCATGACAGTCCGCGACATCCTCAAGATGGGCGACCCCCGCCTGCTGCGCATCGCGCAGCCGGTGGCCGCCTTCGACACCGACGAACTGCACCTGCTGGTGCGCGACATGTTCGAGACCATGCATGCGGTCAACGGTGCCGGCCTGGCGGCGCCGCAGATCGGCGTCGACCAGCAGCTGGTGATCTTCGGCACCGATGCGCCCAACCCCCGTTACCCCGAGGCACCCGTGGTGCCACGCACCGTGCTCCTGAACCCGGTCATCGAGCCGATCGGGACCGAGGAGGAGGAGGGCTGGGAAGGCTGCCTGTCGGTGCCGGGCCTGCGCGGCGTGGTGCCGCGCTTCGCGCGCATCCGCTACACGGGCTTCGACCCCTACGGCGACCCCATCGACCGCACGGTGGACGGCTTCCACGCCCGTGTCGTCCAGCACGAGGTCGACCATCTGCTGGGCAAGCTGTACCCGATGCGGGTGCGTGACTTCAGCCGTTTCGGCTTCACCGAGGTCCTGTTCCCCGGCCTGGACGCGAGCGACGACGACTGATCCCTGCGCGCGCGAACTGCATGAAAAAACGGCCTGCGATGCAGGCCGTTGTCATGTTTGCGCAGCGAATGCGTTCAGTTGAAGCGTCCGCCGATGCCGATGCGCCCGCCGCCGAGGAAGGCCACGGCCAGCGCCGAGAACAGGAACATGCCCTGCAGTTCGAGCGCCCAGCCGCCCTGGCCGTTGAGCGCGCCGAGGTCTTTCAGGTGCACCAGCCACACAGCCACCAGCATGTTGATGACCACGACCCATGCAGCCGGTCGCGTGAACAGGCCGACGATGAGCAGCACGGGCGCCACGATCTCGCCGACGTAGACCAGGTAGGCGGTGGCCGCCGGCAGGCCGTGCGAAGCGAGCATGCCGCCGATGCCGCCCACGCCCGTGTGCAGCTTGGCGATGCCGTGCAGCAGGATGAGCACGCCCAGGGCGACGCGCAGGATCAGTTTGCCGAAGTCGTCGGATTTGGTCATGTGTTTTTTCGTCAGCGGTAGTAGTTGGTCACGGGGCCGCATGTTAGTGAAACTCGCGGCGCGGCGATACCGCGCGGCGACGCATAAGCAATGCACCCGGCTGTCTTTGGCAGCAGCGATGTGGCCCCCGTACACTGGCCGCGATCCTCAGTCACCGGAAGCACGCCCATGACCCAACGCCCCCTGATTGCCCTCGCAGCCGGCGCCCTCGCGCTGGCGACGACCCTCGCTGCCGTTCCCGCGTACGCCGGCAAGACCCTCGATGCCGTCAAGCAGCGCGGCGCCGTCAAATGCGGCGTGACCAACGGCGTCGCCGGCTTCTCGGCGCCCGACACGCAGGGCAACTGGTCGGGCCTGGACGTCGACAGCTGCCGGGCCATCGCCGCGGCCGTGCTGGGCGACGCGAAGAAGGTCGAGTTCGTGCCGCTCAACTCGCAGCAGCGCTTCGCCGCCCTGCAGGCCGGCGAGGTCGACATCCTGGCGCGCAACACCACCTGGAACCTCACGCGCGACGCCTCGCTGGGCCTGAACTTCACCACCATCAACTACTACGACGGCCAGGGCTTCCTGGTGCCCAAGAAGATCAAGGTGACCAGCGCCAAGCAGCTCAAGGGCGCGACCATCTGCACGCAGTCGGGCACCACCAACGAGAAGAACGTGGCCGACTGGTCCAAGGCGCAGGGCATCCCGGTGAAGACGGTGGTGTTCGAGAGCTTCGAGGCCTCGTTCAAGGCCTTCTTCGCCGGCCGCTGCCAGGCCTTCACCACCGACACCTCGGCGCTCGCCGGCCTGCGCAACAAGGAAGCGCCCAATCCCGACGATTACGTCATCCTGCCCGAACTCATCTCCAAGGAACCGCTGGCGCCGGCCGTCAAGCGCGGCGACGACGAGTGGTTCGCCATTGCCAAGTGGGTGCCCAACGCGCTGATCGAGGCCGAGGAGGTCGGCATCACGCAGGCCAACATCGACGAGCTCAAGGGCTCGAGCAAGGACCCGGCGCAGCAGCGCCTGCTGGGCACCGGCGACGACCTGGGCAAGCTGCTGGGCCTGGACAAGGAGTGGTCCTACCGCGCGATCAAGGCCGTGGGCAACTACGGCGAGATCTTCGAGCGCAACGTCGGTCCCAAGTCGGTGCTGAAGCTGCCGCGCGGCGCCAACAACCTCTGGAACAAGGGCGGCCTGCTGTACGCACTGCCGGTGCGATGAGCCGCGCGGCGCGGCGCGGCGCCGCACCCCGGCTCGCGCTGCCCGCGGGCCTGCAGGTCCTGCTGGGCGTGGCGCTGGTCGCCGGCCTGCTGTGGCTGGCGCGTGGCCTGCCGGGCGCGGCGGGCTTCTGGCGCTGGGCCCACACGCATTTCGATTTTCTTGCCCAGCCGGCCGGCTTCGGACTGTCGGAAGGCTGGCTGGCCTTCGACTCCAGCGAGCCTTTCTGGCGCGCATTCCTCGCCGGGCTGGTGAACACGCTGCGCGCGGCGGTGCCTGCGGCCGTGCTGGCGGTGCTGCTGGGCACGCTGATCGGCATCGGCCGGCTCGCGCCGCATCGGCTGGTGCGCGGCATCTGCACGGCCTACGTCGAGACGCTGCGCAACGTGCCGCTGCTGGTGCAGTTGCTGATGCTGTACTTCGCACTCACCCAACTGCTGCCGGACTCGACCGAGCCGCTGCGCATCCTGCCCGGCGTGTGGCTCAGCAAGGGGGGTCTCGCGATGCCCTGGCCGGTGGCCGAGGAGGGCGCCTTCTGGCCCAGCCGGATCGACTGGCCGGAGCCGACCAGCTTCAACGTGGTTGGCGGCGCGGCGCTGAGCCCGGAGTACCTGGCGATCGTGCTCGGCCTCGGGCTGTACACCGCCGCCTTCGTGGCCGAGATCGTGCGCGCCGGCATCCTGTCGGTGTCGGCGGGGCAGAAGCTGGCCGCGCGTGCGCTGGGCCTCGTGCCCGGACAGGAACTGCGGCTGGTCGTGCTGCCACAGGCGCTGCGCGTCATCGTGCCGGCGCTGACCAACCAGCTGCTCAGCCTGACCAAGAACTCCTCGCTGGCCGTGGCGGTGGGTTACCCCGAGCTGGTGTCGGTCGCCAACACCTCGCTCAACTCGACCGGCAAGGCCTTCGAGTGCATCGCGATCGTGATGGCGGTGTACCTCACGCTGTCGCTTCTCATCTCGGCGGCGATGGACGTCTACAACGCCCGCGTGGCGCTGCGCGGGTGGTCCTCGTGACCGGCTGGCGCGCGGAACTCTTCGGCTCGCCGGTGCGCGCCGCGGTGAGTCTGCTGCTGCTGGCCGCGCTGGGCTGGGCGGCCTGGCATGCCTTTGACTGGGCGCTGCTGCATGCCGTCTTCCGGCCCGACGCCGAAGCCTGCCGCGCGGCGCACCACGGCGCCTGCTGGGGCGTGATCGCCGAGAAGTGGCGGCCGATGCTCTTCGGTCGCTATCCCTACGAGGAACAGTGGCGCCCGGCGGTCGCGGTCGCGCTGCTGTCGGCCACGACCCTGCTGAGCGCCTGGCCGCGCTGCTGGCGCTGGTGGCTGCTGCCGCTGTGGGCCGGCACGCTGGCCGTCGCGGTGCTGCTGATGTTCGGCGGCGTGGCCGGGCTGTCGCCGGTGCCCACCAACCGGTGGGGTGGGCTGCCGCTGACCATCGGCCTGGCCGTGGTCGGGCTGGCGCTGGCCTTTCCGCTGGCGCTGGTGCTCGCGCTGGCGCGGCGCTCGCCCTGGGCGGCGGTGCGCGCCCTGGCCGCGACCTACGTGGAGCTGATCCGCGGCGTGCCGCTGATCTCCGTGCTGTTCATGGCCTCGTACCTGCTGCCGCTGCTGTGGCCCGCGGGCTGGAAGCCCGACGTGCTGGTGCGCGTGCTGGCCGGCCTGAGCCTCTTCGTGGCGGCCTACCTGGCCGAGATCATCCGCGGCGGCCTGCAGGCCGTGCCGCGCGGCCAGACCGAGGCGGCAATGGCGCTGGGCTTCGGCCGCTGGCCGGTGCAGCGCGACATCGTGCTGCCGCAGGCGCTGCGCCTGGTGGTGCCGGCGCTGACCAACAACGTCGTGGGCACGCTCAAGGACACGTCGCTCGTCACCATCGTCGGCCTGTTCGAGCTGACCGGCGCGCTGGGCCTGGCGCTGGGCGGCGACCCGACCTGGCGGCCGTTCTACCTCGAGGGCTACCTCTTCATCGCGGCCGTCTACTGGGTGCTGTGCTTCGGCCTGTCGCGCTACAGCGCATGGCTGGAGCGACACCTGGCCAGCGCGCCGTGAAACCCGGCCTATACTCGCCGCTCCATGTCGTGCCATCCGTTCCACCGCGCATCCGCCGCCCATCCGGGCCGTGCGATGCCGTCCGCCGCCCGGCGGACACCGGACGCACGAATGATGATTTCGATTACCACCACGGCCACCTGAGCACGTGCAGGTGGCCCGTTCCGGCAGCCACCTGGTGATCGATCTTCCTCCAAACGACTGACCCACCCGGCCTGGCAGCCGGGTTTGTTTTTTGTCGTCAGGAGAAGTCCATGTACCGCGATCCCGTCCCGTCCCTCGAAGCCCGCGGCCTGCTGCCGGCCGCCACCCGTGCGCTGCGCGTGGGCATGATCGGCATCGGCACCGTGGGCGGCGGCACCTTCCGCGTGCTGGCTCGCAACCAGCGCCACATCGCCGCGCGCGCCGGCCGGGGCATCGAGATCGTGGCCGTGGCGGCGCGCGACCTGGCGCGCGCGGCGCGCATCGTCGGCGCGGCGGTGCCGGTCACGGCCGATCCCTTCGAGGTGGCCGCCCACCCCGAGGTCGACGTGGTGGTCGAGGCCGCCGGCGGCACCGGGCCGGCGCGCGACTGGGTGCTGGCGGCCATCGCGCACGGCAAGCGCGTGGTGACCGCCAACAAGGCCCTGCTGGCGGTGCACGGCGAGGAGATCTTCGCGGCGGCGCGGGCGCGCGGCGTGGCTGTGGCCTACGAGGGCGCGGTGGCCGTGAGCATCCCGATCGTGAAGGCGCTGCGCGAAGGGCTCGTTGCCAACCGCGTCGAATGGCTGGCCGGCATCATCAACGGCACCAGCAACTTCATCCTGAGCAAGATGCGCGACGAGGGCATGGGCTTCGCGGACGCGCTGCGCGAGGCGCAGGCGCTCGGTTACGCCGAGGCCGACCCGGCCTTCGACGTGCAGGGCATCGACGCCGCCCACAAGCTCACGCTGCTGGCGGCCAACGCCTTCGGCATGCCGCTGCGCTTCGCCGACGTGCAGGTCGAGGGCATCGACGGCCTGGAGGCGGCCGACGTGCGCGGCGCCGAGCAGCTCGGCTTTCGCGTCAAGCTGCTGGGCGTGGCGCGCCGCACGCCCGAGGGCGTGGAGCTGCGCGTGCAGCCCACGCTGCTGCCGGCCACGCATCTGCTGGCGCAGGTCAACGGCTCGATGAACGGCGTGATGGTCAAGGGCGACGCGGCGGGCGTGACGATGTACTACGGCGCCGGCGCCGGCGCGGAGCAGACCGCCTCGGCAGTGATTGCCGACCTGGTGGACTTGGCGCGCCTCGAGGGCGTGCCGCCGGCGCAGCAGGTGCCGCACCTCGGCGTGCACCCGCATGCCACCGAGGCGCTGCCGGTGCTGCCGCGCGCAGCGGCTCCGGGCGTGCGATGGCTGCGCGTGCCGCTGGTCGCCGGCCAGCGCCTGGACGCGCTGCAGGCCGCGTTGGCGGGGCACGGCGTGTCGCTGCAGCGGGTGGTATGGGCCGACCACACGCCCGCCGCGGCGCCCGAGGCGCTGTGCCTCACGGGGCTCCTCGTGCAGGCCACCCTGGACGACGCGCTGCGGGCCCTGGCTACCCATCCCGCCGTGCGAGGCCCGGTCAAGGCGCTGCCCGTGGAGACGCTGGACGCCTGATCGGCAGGGTTGCTATGAAATTGATAGCTGCCAACGCCCGCTGGGCGGGCGCTGCAGCCCGATTCAAATCGAAACCGGCGTTCAGGCGTCGAGCGCTTCGAGCAGCTCCGTCTCGATCGCGAGCTGCGCCTTCTGCCCCTGCAACTCGGGCCCGCTGATGAGGAAGCTGTCTTCCACCCGCTCGCCCAGCGTGCTGACCTTGGCCAGCTGCAGGTTCAGGTGGTGCCTTGCCAGCACGCGCGCCACCGAATAGAGCAGCCCGACGCGGTCGCTGGCCGAGATACTGAGCAGCCAGCGCTGCGCCTTCTCGTCGGGCGTGAGGTTCACCCGCGGGCGGATCGGGAAGCTCTTCACCCGCCGCGAGACGCGCCCGCGGCTGGGCGGGGGCAGTTCGCCGGCGGTGTTCAGCGTCTGGGCGAGGTCGGTCTCGACCATGCTGATCAGCTCGCGGTAGTGCTCGGGCAGGAAGGTGGTCACGACCTGGAAGGTGTCCAGGGCGTAGCCGTTGCTGGCCGTGTGCACGCGCGCGTCCAGGATGCTGAAGGAGGCCTGGTCGAAGTAGCCGCAGATGCGCGCGAAGAGGTCGGGCTGGTCGGGCGTGTAGACCACCACCTGCAGCCCTTCGCCCAGTGGCGACAGGCGCGCCCGCACGATGGCCTGCGCATGCGGGTCGACCGGCACGTTCTTCGGCGGCACGAAGCGCGACAGCTTCTTGGCGTGCCACGCGATCTCGCCCGCGTCGTGGCGCATGAAGTAGCCAACGTCCAGCGTGTCCCACAGCGCCTTGTGGGCTTCGAAGGGCAGGGCATGCAGCTTGAGTTCGGTCAAGGCCTCGCGCTTGCGGGCCTCGACCTCGGCGTCGGGGTCCGGCATGCGGCCGCCCAGCACGCGCGAGGTGGCGCGGTACAGGTCTTCCAGCAGCTTGCCCTTCCAGGCGTTCCACACGCGCGGCGAGGTGCCGCGGATGTCGGCCACCGTGAGCAGGTACAGCGCCGTGAGGTAGCGCTCGTTGCCCACGCGGCGCGCGAAGGCCGCGATCACCTCGGGGTCGGACAGGTCCTGCTTCTGCGCCACCGTGCTCATCACCAGGTGCTCGGCGACGAGGAACTCGATCAGCTTGGAGTCCTCGCGCTCGATGCCGTGCTGCCGGCAGAAGCGGTGCACGTCGCGCGCGCCCAGCTCGGAATGGTCGCCCCCGCGTCCCTTGGCGATGTCGTGGAAGAGGGCCGCGACGTAGAGGATCCAGGGCTTGTCCCAGCCGGCCGCGAGCTGCGAGCAGAAGGGGTACTCGTGCGCATGCTCGGCGATGAAGAAGCGGCGCACGTTGCGCAGCACCATCAGGATGTGCTGGTCCACGGTGTAGACGTGGAACAGGTCGTGCTGCATCTGCCCCACGATCTTGCGGAACACGCGCAGGTAGCGCCCCAGCACCGAGGTCTGGTTCATGAGGCGCATTGCATGGGTGATGCCGCGCGGCTCCACCAGCATGCGCATGAAGGTCACGTGGTTGACGTGGTCGTTGCTGAAGCGCGTCCCCATCACGTGGCGTGCGTTGTAGAGCGCGCGCAGCGTGCGGGCCGACAGCCCGTTGACGCCCACGGTCTTCTGGTAGAGCAGGAAGGTCTCGAGGATCGCGTGCGGCTCGCGGATGTACAGGTCGTCGCTGGCCACCTCGATGGTGCCGGCCTTCTCGAAGAAGCGGTCGTTGATGCGGGTGAGCGCGGCCGATTGCGGATTGAGCCGCTCGGCGATGTTGAGCATCAGGATCTCGGTCAGCTGCGACACCGCCTTGGCCGCCCAGTAGTAGCGCCGCATCAAGGCCTCGCTGGCCTTGCGCTGTCCGCCCTCGTAGCCGAAGGTGCTGGCCACCGCGGTCTGCAGGTCGAACACCAGCCGGTCCTCGCGCCGATTGGCCACCACGTGCAGGCGCGCGCGGATCAGCGACAGCGTCGCCTCGTTGCGCTTGAGCTGCAGCACCTCGAAGGGTGTGGCCAGCCCGTTCTTCGCGTAGTCGTCCCAGCGCTGGCCGAAGCCGGCCGCCTGTGCCACCCAGCGCACGGTCTGCAGGTCGCGCAGGCCGCCGGGCGATTCCTTGCAGTTCGGCTCGAGCGCGTACGGCGTGTCGTCGTACTTGTGGTGGCGGTGCCGCATCTCCTGCGACTTGGCGGCGAAGAAGGCCTGCGGGTCGATGCTGCCGTCAAAGCGCTGGCGGAATTCGTCGTACAGGCGCCGGTTGCCGGTGATCAGGCGCGACTCCAGCAGCGAGGTCTGCACCGTCACGTCCTTGGCCGCCTCGGCCAGGCACTCATCGACGCTGCGCACGCTGGAGCCGATCTCCAGGCCTGCGTCCCAGCAGCGGCCGATGAAGGCTTCCAGCCGTTGCGGCGCGATGCCGCCGGTGTCGCCGTCGGCCGCGCCTTCGGGCGCCGAGGGCAGCAGCAGCAGCACGTCGACGTCGGAATAGGGGAACAGCTCGCCGCGGCCGTAGCCTCCCACGGCGACCAGGGCGAAGGCGTTGCCGAAGCCGGCGTCCTGCCACAGCGCGCGCAGCGCCTCGTCGGCAGCGCCGGCCATGCCGCGCAGCAGGCTGTGGATGTTGCGCACGCCGGTGGGCGAGCGCAGCCGGTCGAACAGGGCGCTCTTGCGCGCGCGCAGTTCGTCGCGCAGGGTGGCGGGCAGGTCGACGACGACGGAAAAGGCCATGCGTCAGCCTCGCGGGCTGTGGCCACAGGCGCGACGCGGCGCGGCGGGCGGGGCGGGGCGCACGGTCAGCCGGCGGTCACGAAGGCCGGCGGCGGCGGGCTGCCCGCCGAGAGCGTGAGCACCTCGTAGCCGGTGTCGGTGACCAGCACCGTGTGCTCCCACTGCGCGGACAGCGAGCGGTCGCGCGTGACGATGGTCCAGCCGTCGTACTTGCCGGCCTTGTGGTCTTCCTTGATGTCGCGCTTGCCCATGTTGATCATGGGCTCGATGGTGAAGATCATGCCGGGCTTGAGCTCTTCCATCGTGCCCGGGCGGCCGTAGTGCAGCACCTGCGGCTCGGCATGGAAGGTGCGGCCCACGCCGTGGCCGCAGAACTCGCGCACCACCGAGTAGCCGTTGCCCTCGGCGAACTTCTGGATCGCGTGGCCGACGTCGCCCAGGTGCGCGCCGGGCTTCACCTGCAGAATGCCGTGCCACATGGCCTCGAAGGTGACCTGGCACAGGCGCTTGGCCGCGATGGACGCGTCGCCCACCACGAACATGCGGCTGTTGTCGCCGAACCAGCCGTTGTAGATGACGGTGACATCGATGTTCATGATGTCGCCCTTCTTCAGCGGCTTGTCGTCGGGGATGCCGTGGCACACCACGTGGTTGACCGACGTGCACAGCGACTTCGGGAAGGGCACGCTGCTGGCGCCCATGTAGCCCACCGTGGCGGAGGTGGTGCCCTGCTTGACCATGTATTCGGCGGCGAGGCGGTCGATCTCGTTGGTCGTGACGCCCGGCTTCACGAAGGGCGTGAGGTAGTCCAGCACTTCGGAAGCGAGCCGGCAGGCCGTGCGCATGTCGCCCAGGCTGGCCGGATCGTGGTAGGTGATGCTCATCCTGCGATTATCCCATTCGGCCCGTAAAATGCCGGGTTCTCCCGGATGGCCCCAGTCAGCGGCCCTTCGGGACAAGACTCCCCAAGTTCACCGGCCGCCAGGCCCCTCCATCCGTGACGCAGCCCGCCCACACCGTCCCTCCCGTCGTGACCGTTTTCGAGGGAGGCGCGGCGCTCAGCGACTTCCGCGTTCGCCAGCTGTTGCCCAAGCTGCAGGCCATCGAGCCGAAAATCCAGGGCCTGGATGCCCGCTTCGTCCACCTGGTGCTCAGCGAGGCAGCGCCCGATGCGGCAGCGCGCCAGCAACTCTCGGCCTTGCTGACCTACGGCGATCCCTTCGATGCGGGCACTGCCGACGGCACCAGCCTCGTGGTGACGCCCCGGCTGGGCACCGTGTCCCCCTGGGCCTCCAAGGCCACCGACATCGCCCACAACTGCGGCCTGGCGGTGCGCCGCGTCGAGCGGATCACGCAGTACTTCGTGCACCTGAAGGCGCCCCTGATCGGCAAGGCGCCGACCCTCGACGGCGATGCGCTCGCCGCCGTCGCGGACCTGCTGCACGACCGCATGACCGAATCGGTCCTGCCCTCGGTCGAAGGCGCTGCCGCGCTGTTCTCGGAGCTGCCGCCGCAGCCGATGGCGCACGTCGACGTGCTGGCCGGCGGCCGGGCGGCGCTGGAGGCGGCCAACACCGGCTTCGGCCTGGCGCTGGCCGAGGACGAGATCGACTACCTGGTCGAGGCCTTCACCAAGCTGGGCCGCAACCCCACAGACGTCGAGCTGATGATGTTCGCGCAGGCCAACAGCGAGCATTGCCGGCACAAGATCTTCAACGCCGACTTCACCATCGACGGCGTGCGCCAGGACAAGAGCCTGTTCGGAATGATCCGTCACACGCACGCCACGAACCCGCAGCACACCGTCATCGCCTACGCCGACAACGCCTCGGTGATGGAAGGCCATGCCATCGAGCGTTTCATGGCCAGATCGGCCGCTGGCGCAGGCGGGGCGGGCGCAACCAGCTATCAAAAGGATAGCGCCACGCACCACGTGCTGATGAAGGTGGAGACGCACAACCACCCCACCGCCATCTCGCCCTTCCCGGGCGCGTCCACCGGTGCCGGCGGGGAGATCCGCGACGAGGGCGCGACGGGCCGCGGCTCCAAGCCCAAAGCGGGCCTCACGGGCTTCACGGTGTCCAAGCTGTGGGACGGCAGCTTCGGCAAGCCCGAGCACATCGCCAGCCCGCTGCAGATCATGACCGAGGGTCCGCTGGGCGGCGCGGCCTTCAACAACGAATTCGGCCGGCCCAACCTGCTAGGCTACTTCCGCGAGTACGAGCAGACGGTGGCCAGCGACGTCGACACGCTGCAGCGCGGCTACCACAAGCCCATCATGATCGCGGGTGGCCTGGGGCAGATCGACGCCATCCAGACGAAGAAGATCCCGTTCCCCGCCGGCACGCTGCTGATCCAGCTGGGCGGGCCCGGCATGCGCATCGGCATGGGCGGCGGTGCCGCCAGCTCGATGGCCACCGGCGCCAATGCGGCCGAACTGGATTTCGACTCGGTGCAGCGCGGCAACCCCGAGATCGAACGCCGGGCGCAGGAGGTCATCAACCACTGCTGGCAGCAGGGCGAGGCCAACCCGATCCTGGCGATCCACGACGTGGGCGCGGGTGGGCTGTCCAACGCCTTCCCCGAACTGACCAACGACGCCGGCCGCGGCGCGCGCTTCGACCTGCGCGCCGTGCCGCTCGAGGAGTCGGGCCTCGCACCCAAGGAGATCTGGAGCAACGAGAGCCAGGAGCGCTACGTGCTGGCCATCGCGCCCGAATCGCTCGAGCAGTTCCGCGCTTTCTGCGAACGCGAGCGCTGCCCCTTCGCGGTGGTCGGCGTGGCGACCGAGGAGCGCCAGCTGAAGGTGGTCGACGAGACCGCCGGCGCCACGGACCAGCCGGTCGACATGCCCATGGACGTGCTGCTGGGCAAGCCGCCCAAGATGCACCGCGACGTGCAGGCGATCCGCCGCCGCTTCCAGCCGCTGGAGCTCACCGGCGTCGAGTTGCAGACGGCCGCCATCGACGTGCTCTCGCACCCGACGGTCGCGTCCAAGCGCTTCCTCGTCACCATCGGCGACCGCACCGTGGGCGGCCTGAGCCACCGCGACCAGATGGTCGGCCCCTGGCAGGTGCCGGTGGCCGACTGCGCCGTCACGCTCGCCGATTACAAGGGTTTCGCAGGCGAGGCGATGAGCATGGGCGAGCGCACGCCGCTCGCGGCCATGGACGCCGCCGCGTCGGGCCGCATGGCCGTCGCCGAAGCCATCACCAATCTGCTGGCCGCGCCCATCGACCTGAAGCGCGTCAAGCTCTCGGCCAACTGGATGGCCGCCTGCGGCGAGCCGGGCGAAGACGCGGCGCTGTACGAGACCGTCAAGGCCGTGGGCATGGAGCTGTGCCCTGCGCTGGGTGTGTCCATTCCCGTCGGCAAGGATTCGCTGTCGATGCGCACGCAGTGGGAAGAGGGCGGCGAGAAGAAGAAGGTCAGCTCCCCCGTGAGCCTGATCGTCACGGCCTTCGCCAGCCTCGACGACGTGCGGGGCACGCTCACGCCGCAGCTCGACGCGAGCACCGACGACACCACCCTGGTGCTCGTCGACCTCGGCCGCGGCCAGCACCGCATGGGCGGCAGCATCCTGGCGCAGACGCTGAACCAGACCGGCGACCGCGTGCCCGACCTCGACGACCCGCAACTGCTCGTCAAGCTCGTGGACGCGGTGAACCAGCTGCGTGCCGAAGGCAAGATCCTCGCCATGCACGACCGCAGCGACGGCGGCCTGTTCGCCACCGCCGCCGAGATGGCCTTCGCCGGCCATGTGGGCGTGGCGCTGAACGTCGACCTGCTGGTCACCGAAGGCGACGGCATCTCCGACAGCCGCATGGAGACGGGCGACGCCAAGAACTGGGCGCAGCAGGTCAGCGCGCGGCGCGAGGAGCTCACGCTCAAGGCCCTGTTCAGCGAGGAGCTGGGCATGGTGCTGCAGGTGCGCACCGCGGAGCGCAACGCCGTCATGCAGACGCTGCGAGCGCACGGCCTCTCGGCCTTCAGCCACTTCATCGGCAAGACGCGCCCGCAGAGCTCGCCGCTCGAGGTCGGCAAGGGCAAGCTCGAGGTGTGGCGCGACACCAAGGCCGTGTTCAGCGCCACGCTGGCCGACCTGCACCAGGTCTGGGACAGCGTGAGCTGGAAGATCTGCCGCGAGCGCGACAACCCCGAGTGCGCCGATGCCGAGCACGCCGCGGCCGGCGATCCGAACGACCCGGGCGCGCACGTCCTGCTTGCGGAAGGTGCCATCGAAAACGTCGCCGCGCCGTTCGTGGGCCTGGCGCGGCCGAAGGTCGCGATCCTGCGCGAGCAGGGCGTCAACTCGCACGTCGAGATGGCCTATGCCTTCACCGAGGCCGGCTTCGAGGCCTTCGACGTGCACATGACCGACCTGCAGGCCGGCCGCGCGGACCTGGCCGACTTCAAGGGCGTGGTGGCCTGCGGCGGCTTCAGCTATGGCGACACGCTGGGTGCCGGCATCGGCTGGGCCCGCAGCATCACCTTCAACCCGGCGCTCGCGGAGCAGTTCGCGCGCTTCTTCGGCCGCGCCGACACCTTCGGCCTGGGGGTGTGCAACGGCTGCCAGATGTTCGCCGAGCTGGCCGACATCATTCCCGGAGCGCAGGACTGGCCGCGCTTCACCACCAACCGCAGCGAGCGCTTCGAGGCGCGGCTGTCGATGGTCGAGGTGCTCGAATCGCCCAGCCTGTTCTTCCAGGGCATGGCCGGCAGCCGCCTGCCGATCGCGGTGGCGCACGGCGAGGGCTATGCCAACTTCAAGTACCGCGGCAATGCCGACCGGGCCATCGCCGCCATGCGCTTCGTCGACAACACGGGTGCACCGACCGAGCGCTATCCGTTCAACCCCAACGGCAGCCCGGCCGGCCTCACGGCCGTCACCACGGCCGACGGCCGCTTCACGGCCATGATGCCGCACCCGGAACGCGTGTTCCGCAACGTGCAGATGAGCTGGACCTCGGGCGACGTGAGCGCGCTGAGCCCCTGGATGCGCCTGTGGCGCAACGCGCGGCGCTGGGTGGGCTGAGCGGTACGCCACCGGGCCTGCGGCCAGGCGAAAAAAAAGCGGCCCGCGGGCCGCTTTTTGCATTGGCATGGGCGCCGCAGCGCCGCCGGTCTTACTCGACCTTGGCCTTCGAGCGCAGCGACTCCTGGTACTCCTGCAGCTTCTGCTGTTGCAGTTGCTGTGCAAGCTGCGGCTTGATCTCTTCCAGCTTGGGGAAGGACTGTTCGCGCACATCGTCCAGGCGGATCACGTGCCAGCCGAATTCCGACTTCACGGGCACCTGCGTGGTCTCGCCCTTCTTGAGCTTGATCATGGCCTGCGAGAACTCGGGCACGAGGCCGGCCGGGTTGGTCCAGTCGAGGTCGCCGCCGTTGGCGCCGGACCCCGGGTCCTTCGACAGCTTCTTGGCCAGGTCCTCGAACTTGGCGCCCTTCTTCAGGTCGGCGATGACCTTCTTGGCCTCGTCCTCGGTGGCGACGAGGATGTGGCGGGCCTTGTATTCCTTGCCGCTGTTGGCCGCGACCAGCTTGTCGTAGGCGGCCTTGATGTCGGCGTCGCTCACGGGGTTGGCCTTGCGGTAGTCCTCGAAGAGCTGGCGGATCAGGATGGCCTGGCGCGCCAGTTCCATCTGGGCCTTGAATTCGTCGGTGGCGTCCAGGCCCTTCTTCTGGGCTTCCTGCATGAAGACTTCGCGCGCGATGACCTCTTCGCGCAGCTGGCTCTGCATTTCGGGCGTCACCGGGCGGCCGGCGGCGGCGAGCTGCTGCGCCAGCATGTCCATGCGCGCCTTCGGCACGGGCTTGCCGTTGACGATGGCGGCGTTCTGCGCGAAGGCAGGCAGCGCACCCAGCAGCGCGGCGGCCGCGACAGCTTGCAGGAGTTGTTTTTTCATGAAGGCAGACCTCGGGAACAGGAAGGCGCGTTGAACGTGCGACGCGATGAACGGAGGGACGAAGGAGGGGGAGGGAAGTGCCGCCGTGGGATCCGGCGATCAGGACGGCTCAGAGCGTCTCGATGGCGATGGCGTGGAGGCCACGGGGGACAAAAACCTGCAGCGGATCATACACAAGCCGATGTCGCGCGACCCGTGACAGTCCCGTGAACCGGGGGGAGGCCACGCGCACGCGGAAGTGCGTGCCGTAACCTGCCGGGCCGGCCCCCGCATGGCCGGCGTGGGCGGCGCTCTCGTCGACCACTTCGAGCAAGGTGGGGGCGAGCGCCGCGCGCAATGCGGCTTCGAGTTCTTCCGCCGTGGGCAGGCTCGTCACGCTGGCGTTCATTTGGCGGCCGACTCGTCCGACTTCAGGTGCGGCGCGATGTACAGGCCCTGCGCCACCAGGAAAGCGATCGGGAACACGTAGCCCCAGAGCTTGAAGTTCACCCACGCGTCGGTGCTGAAGTACAGCGCCACGTAGGCGTTGATGGCGGCCATGAACGCGCAGTAGGCGATCCAGGCCACGTTGAGCTGGTTCCAGATGCGCTCGGGCAGCTGCAGCTGGCTGCCCAGCAGCATCTTGAGGAAGTTCTTGCGCATCGCCCACAGCGCCACCGCGAGCGCGACGGCCATCGCGCCGTAGAGCACCGTCGGCTTCCACTTGATGAAGCGGTCGTCGTGCAGCACCAGGGTGAGGGTGCCGAAGACCAGGATCAGCGCCAGCGTGGCCTTCTGCATCGGCTGCAGCCGCTTCTCGGTCGCGTAGACGATGGCCATCTGCACCACCGTGCCGGCCATCAGCACCCCGGTCGCGACGTAGATGCCGTAGAGCTTGAAGGCGCCGAAGAACAGCAGGATGGGAAAGAAGTCGAGCAGCAGTTTCATTGTTCCGGTTCGAAGTCGAGCGACGCGGAGTTCATGCAGTAGCGCAGGCCCGTGGGTGCCGGGCCGTCCGGGAACACATGCCCCAGGTGCGCCCCGCAATTGGAACAGACGGTCTCGGTGCGCACCATGCCGTGCGAGCGGTCGACGATCTCGGTGATCGCGCCTGGCTCGGCCGCTTCCGAGAAGCTCGGCCAGCCGCAGCCAGCATCGAACTTGGTGGCCGAATCGAAGAGCTTGGCGCCGCAGCAGATGCAGTGATAGCTGCCGTCGGCCCAGTGGGCCTCGTACTTGCCGGTGAAGGGACGCTCGGTGGCGGCGTGGCGCGTCACCTCGAAGGCCGCGCGCTCGGCGCCCTTCTCGGCCAGCAGGGCCTTCCATTCGGCATCGGTCTTCTGGATCTTGGGAGTGGTCATGAGGAGCAGCTGATTTCGATCGTGGAAGCCCAGTCGGGCGGGAAGCCGGCCATGGCGTCCATGCCCGGGTGGTCGTCATATGGGGCCTGCATCAGCGCCAGCAAGCGCGCAACGCCCGAGAAGTCCTTGCGCTGCGCCTGTTCGATGGCCTCCTGGGCCAGGTGGTTCCGCAGCACGAACTTCGGGTTGGCCTTGAGCATCGAATCGGGCTCCAGCGACCGTGGTTCCTGCGCAATGCGCTCCGAAAACGATAGCATCCAGGCGTCGAAGCCGGCGCTGTCGAGAAACAGGTCGCGCACCGGCGCGAGTTCGCCGCCGGCGCGGTGCTCGGCCAGGCGGCGCCAGAAGATGGGCCAGTCGACGCGGCCGGCGGCCAGCAGGCGCAGCAAGGCCTCGACCAGCGCCAGGTCGTCCGGCCGCGCTTCGCCCAGTCCCAGCTTGGCACGCATGCGGGCCTCGAACTCGGCCGGGAACACGGTTCGGTACGAGGCGAGGGCGGCCATCGCGCGCTCTTCCTCGCCGATCAGCGGCAGCAGCGCCTGGGCCAGGCAGAACAGGTTCCAGTACGCCACGTTGGGCTGCTGGTTGAAGGCATAGCGGCCCGAGCTGTCGCTGTGGTTGCAGATGTGGCCGGGGTCGAAGCCGTCAAGGAACTGGAACGGGCCGTAGTCGATGGTCAGTCCCAGGATGCTCATGTTGTCAGTGTTCATCACACCGTGGCAGAAGCCCGCCGCCTGCCACTGCGCCATCAGCGCGGCGGTGCGCTCGCTCACGGCGTTGAGCAGGCTCGCGTAGGCATTGCCGTCGAAGCGGGCATCGCCGCGGCAGGCTGGATAGAAGCGGTCGATGACGAAGTCGGCCAGGGCGCGCAGTTCCTCGTGCTGGCCGCGGGCCGCGAAGTGCTCGAAATGGCCGAAGCGGATGAAGCTGGGCGCGACCCGGGTGACCACGGCGGCGGTCTCTAGCGTCTCGCGCCGCACCGGTGCATCGGAGCCGGTGACGCACAGTGCCCGCGTCGTCGGGATGCCCAGCCCGTGCATGGCTTCGCTGGCCAGGAACTCGCGGATGCTGGAGCGCAGCACGGCCCGCCCGTCACCCCCGCGGGAGTAGGGCGTGCGGCCGGCGCCCTTGAGCTGCACCTCGAGCCCGCCGGCCGTCTCGCCCAGCAGGATGGCGCGGCCGTCGCCCAGCTGGCCGGCCCACACGCCGAACTGGTGGCCGCTGTAGACGGTGGCCAGCGGCCGGGTGCCGGCCACCGCTAGGCTGCCCGTGAGGGCCTGCAGCGCCTCGGGCGTGCGCCAGTCCGCAGGCAGGCCCAGCCACTGCGCCACCCCTTCGCTGTGGCCGACCCAGTAGGGGGCGGGCAGCGGTGTGGGATTGAGGTGGGTGAAGAAGGCCGGCCCCAGCGACTCGAAGCCGGGCTTCCAGTGCAGGCCCAGGTCGGCGGAGGTGGTGTCCTCGGCGGTCAGGCTCATGCGGGGATTGTCGGGCCGCGGCTGTAACCCCTCGCGGGGCGGGCCATCCGGCTCGCCTCAGCGGGCGGCGGCCGGGGCGGCCCAGATGCGCGCGCGGTATTGGGCGGGCGGCACGCCGAACCAGCGCTTGCAGGCGCGGAAGAAGTTGCTCGTGTCGACGAAGCCCAGGCGGTCGGCCACGTCGGCCAGGCTGTGGCGGTCTTCGGCCAGGTACTGCCGCGCCAGTTCGCGGCGCGTGCGCTCGAGCAGCGCCTGGAAGGACACCGCCTCTTCCTGCAGGCGCCGCTGCAGCGTGCGGTCGGCCAGGCCCAGGCCCGCCGCCACATCCTGGCGGCGCGGCTCGCCATGCGGCAGACGGCGCGCGATCTCGGCGCACACCAGCGTGGCCGTGGTGGTCTGGCCCAGCTCCTCGAGTTGCGCATCGAGCAGCGTGTCGTGCATGCGGCCCAGCTCGGGATGGTGCGTGGGCAGGGGCAGCGCCAGGCAGGCGCTGGACACCAGCATGCGGTTGGCCGACGCGTTGAACCGCAGCTCGCAGCCATAGGCCTCGCGGTGCGGGCGGTCGTCGGCGGGCGGCGGGTAGACGAACTCCATCGCCAGCGGCTCCACCGCGCGCCGCGTGAGCCAACGGCACTGCATGAGCACCGTGAGCAGCGCGTGCTCCAACCGCTGGCGCGGGATGGGCAGTCGCCCGCCGGTGTGCTCCATGACCAGCCAGCAGCCGCGCGGGTCGGGCTGCATCGAGAAGGCGGTGCAGTCGGAGATGACGGGCATGTAGCACACCAGGCGCTCCAGGCCGCCGCGCAGGTCGGCGCTGCACGCCATGGCGTGGCCCACGGTGCTGGTGTTGCTGTGCGTGTCGGCCAGTTCGCGCTCCAGCCCCAGCGTGGGCCGGCCCGCGCGCGCCACGGCCAGCTGCCACAGCACGGTGATCTCGTCCACCGGGATGCGCGTGTTCTGCCGGTGCAGCGAGTCGGGGTCGAAACCCGCATCGCGCAGCAGCGCCGGCACCGCCAGGCCCTCGGCCTCGAACATCGACAGCAGGCCGATCAGCCAGGCGGCGGAACTGGTGCGCTCCTCGGGTTGCGGCAGGCCGGCGGCGCGTCGACGCGGCCGGTGGGGCAGGAGGGCGGGGGAAGTCACTCGATTGGCGCGCTTCGGATAGTGGTCGGCCCGGGGGCGGACCCTAGGATTCGGCGGTTGCCGGCGAAGCAGCGAGCATGGGCGCAGGGCGCCGATGCGTGAATTCCGATTAACCCGGTATGGAGACAGAACGCATGCACGACATCAGAACGCCGCAGGGCCCCGCGGCGCTGCCCTTCCATTCGATCGCGATCGCGGTGCGCGGCCTGGCCGTCGCGGCCGCGGCGTGCGCCGGCCTGGTGCTGGCCGGTTGCGGCGGCGGCTCGTCGGGCTCGCCCGGCGTCTTCCTGCCGGCGCCGCCGGCACCTGCTCCGGCACCCACGCCACCGGCTCCGCCGCCACCGCCTCCCGCGCCTGCGCCCGCCGCGGACGGGCCGATGGTGCGGCAGACCACCGCCGGCAAGGTCGAGGGCGTGGACGACAGCGCCGGCACCGGCACCTGGTCCTGGAAGGGTGTGCCCTTCGCGAAGCCACCGCTCGGCGAGCTGCGCTGGGCGCCCCCGGCCGACCCTGCCCCCTGGGACGGCGTACGCGCCGCGTCGCAGTTCGGCCCGAGCTGCGCGCAGGGCGGACGCTTCTTCAGCCCGGCGCCGGGCGGCGCGCCCTATGGCCTGGCGGTGCGGGAGGGCTTCGGCAAGCCGGTGGGCGAGGAGGACTGCCTCACGCTCAACATCTGGCGCCCTGCGAACACCGACGAGAAGCTGCCGGTGATCGTGTTCATCTATGGCGGCAGCAACATCTCGGGCTACACCGCCGACCCGAGCTACGACGGCGCGCAGCTGGCCAGGCGGGCGAATGCGGTGGTCGTCACCGTCAACTACCGGCTCGGCTTGCTCGGCTGGCTCGACCTGCCGCAGCTCAAGACCGGCGAGCCGAAGAACGATTCGGGCAATTTCGCGCTGCTCGACCAGATGCAGGCGCTGAAGTTCGTGCAGGGCAGCATCGGCGCCTTCGGCGGCGATGCGGGCAACGTCACGGTGATGGGGCAGTCGGCCGGGGCCGTGAACACCTGGGCGCTGGTGACCTCGCCCGCAACAGCCGGCCTGCTGCACAAGGCGGTGCCGATGAGCGGCGGCATCGCCTTCTCGTCCCGCACCACCGCGCAGACCTATGCCAAGGCCCTGGTCAACGCCATCGTGATTGCCGACGGCAAGGCCACCGACGCCACCTCGGCCGCCAACTGGCTGGCCGGCCAGAGCGACGCGCAGGTGGCGAGCTACCTGCGAAGCCTGCCGGCGGACAAGCTGCTCACGGTGATGCTGGCGAACCCGCAGCTGGGCAATTCGCCTGCGCCGATCGAGGACGGCACGGTGCTGCCCGTGAACTCGCGCGCCGTCGTGGCGGCCGGCACCTTCAACAAGGTGCCGATGCTGGTGGGCAACACCCGCGACGAGGGCACGCTGTTCGGCGGCCTCTTCGGCCTGTACACCCTCACCGGTGTGTCCGGCTTCAAGCCGAGCGACTACGAGCGCTTCGGTCTGCAGTTCGGCTTCGATCCCAATGCGGCGCCCAGCCTCACCGAGGCCGACCTCATCAGCGCCCAGTACCTTCCGGTCGACAAGCCGGTGACCGGATGGAAGGCGGTATCGGACGTGGTCACGCAGTCGATCTTCCTCAACGGCCTGTCGGCCCAGATCGACGCCGTCGCCGCCCAGCTGCCGACGAAGACCTGGTACTACCGCTTCGACTGGAGCCAGGAGCCGGCGCCGTTCGACACGGTGTACGGCGCCACGCACGGGCTGGACACGGTGTTCTTCTTCCGCAATTTCGGCACCAACGTCTTCTCCTTCGCGTACGGCGAGGCGAACCGGCCGGGGCGGGAGGCGCTGTCGGACGCGATGGTCGGCAGCCTGGCGGCCTTCGCCCGCACCGGCGATCCGAACCACGCCGGCCTTGGCGTCACCTGGCCGAACTGGCCGCGCCGGATCGTGTTCGACGCCAGCAAGACCCAGTTGCAGAACAGCGTGCCGTGAGCCGGGCGGGTGGAAAGCGGGGCAGCGGCGCGATCGCTCTCACAGTGCGGGCAATCCCCTTTGGGCGAGGGGGTGCCGTGCGTGATACTCGCGACCGATTTCCATCCCATCGATTCCACCAATCACCCGAGGAGCCTTCCCCATGCTGGGTTTGATGCAAGACCGCCCGCTCTTGATCTCCAACCTGATCGAGTTCGTCGACCGCCACAACGGCGATGCCGAGATCGTCTCGCGCCGTGTCGAGGGCGACATCCACCGCTACACCTGGCACGACTGCGCCGTGCGCTCGCGCCAGGTGGCGAATGCGCTGGACGGCGAAAGCCTGCTGTTCTCCGACCGGGTCGCGACGCTGGCCTGGAACGGCTACCGCCACCTGGAGCTCTACTACGGCGTGAGCGGCTCGGGTCGCGTGCTGCACACCATCAACCCGCGCCTGCACCCGGACCAGATCGCCTGGATCGCCAACCACGCCGAAGACCAGATCCTGTGCTTCGACATGACCTTCCTGCCGCTGGTGCAGGCCGTGCACGCGCGCTGTCCGACGATCCGCAAGTACGTCGCGCTGTGCGACGCCGACAAGCTGCCGGCCGACACCGGCATTCCCAACCTGGTGAGCTACGAGGCGTGGATCGCCGACCAGCCGGCCGCCTACGACTGGCCGGTGTTCGACGAGAACTCGGCCTCGAGCATGTGCTACACGAGCGGCACCACGGGCAACCCGAAGGCCGCGCTCTACAGCCACCGATCGACCACGCTGCATGCCTACGCGGCCGCGCTGCCCGACGTCATGCGCCTGTCGGCGCGCGACTCGGTGCTGCCGGTGGTGCCGATGTTCCACGTCAATGCCTGGGGCATCCCGTACTCGGCGGCGCTCGTGGGCTGCAAGCTGGTCTTTCCCGGCGGCGCGATGGACGGCAAGTCGATCTTCGAACTGATCGAGAGCGAGGGCGTCACCTTCGCCGCCGGCGTGCCGACGGTGTGGCAGATGATGCTGGGCCACATGCAGGCCGGCGGCCTCAGGTTCTCGAAGCTCAACCGCACCGTGATCGGCGGCTCGGCCTGCCCGCCGGCGATGATCCGCGCCTTCCAGGACCAGTACGGCGTCGAGGTGCTGCACGCCTGGGGCATGACCGAGATGAGCCCGCTGGGCACGCTGTGTACGCTCAAGAACAAGCACGACGCGCTCGACGACGAGGCGCGCCTGGCCATCCGCATGAAGCAGGGACGTGCCATCTACGGCGTCGACATGAAGATCGTCGACGGCGACGGCAACGAACTGCCCTGGGACGGCAAGGCCTACGGCGACCTGCTCGTGAAGGGCCCCTGGATCGTCAAGGAGTACTTCAAGGGCGAGGGCGGCGACCCGCTGATCAAGGACGCCAAGGGCGACGGCTGGTTCCCCACCGGCGACGTGGCGACCATCGACGCCGAGGGCTACCTGCAGATCACCGACCGCAGCAAGGACGTCATCAAGTCCGGCGGCGAGTGGATCAGCTCCATCGACATCGAGAACATCGCCGTGGCGCACCCGGCCATTGCCATCGCCGCCTGCGTCGGCGTGTTCCATCCCAAGTGGGACGAGCGCCCCATCGTCGCCGTGGTCAAGAAGCCCGGTGCCGAAGTCACACGCGAAGAGTTGCTCAAGTTCTACGAAGGCAAGACCGCCAAGTGGCAGATCCCCGACGACGTGGTGTTCGTCGAGGCCATCCCGCTGGGCGCCACCGGAAAGATCCTCAAGACCAAGCTGCGCGAACAGCTCAAGGACTACAAGCTCCCCTCGCTCGCGAGCGCCTGAACGCGCTGTCGCCAAGGTGATAGGAGGGCCGCGGGTGCGGCCCTTCTTGCGGGCATTCCCTGTGCGGGGGTGAAGGAGGGCGCTTGTACGCTGCGCGCGACAGACCGACCGACCCATCCGACACAGGAGACAAGCCTTGAAATTCGCTATCAAAATCGTAGCTGCCTGCGCAATGGCAGCGGGCGCCGCCGGCGCTTTTGCCCAGAAGGGCGAAACCGTGAAGATCGCCTGGATGGACCCGCTTTCGGGCCTCATGGCGGCGGTGGGCACCAACCAGCTGAAGACCTACCAGCTGATGGTCGAGCACTTCAACAAGACCAACGCCTCGGGCGTGAAGTTCGAGCTGATCTCGCTGGACAACAAGCTCAGCCCGCAGGAGACCACCGCGGCGCTGCGTTCTGCCATGGACCAGGGCGCGCGCTACGTGACGCAGGGCAACGGCTCCGGCCCGGCGCTCGCGATCATCGACGCGCTCGAGAAGCACAACGCGCGCAACCCCGGCAAGGAGGTCGTGTACTTCAACTACGCCGCGGTCGACCCGGACCTCACCAACAGCAAGTGCAGCTACTGGCACTTCCGGCTCGACGCCGACACCTCGATGAAGATGGAGGCGCTGACCACCTTCATGAAGGACCAGCCCGACATCAAGAAGGTCTACATCCTCGGGCAGAACTACGCGCACGGCGTGCAGGTGTCCAAGTACGCCAAGGAAGGGCTCAAGGCCAAGCGGCCCGACGTGCAGATCGTCGGCGACGACCTGCACCCGCTGGCGCAGGTGCGCGACTTCTCGCCGTACATCGCCAAGATCAAGCAGTCGGGCGCCGACACGGTCATCACCGGCAACTGGGGGTCCGACCTCGCGCTGCTCCTGAAGGCGGCGCAGGACGCGGGCCTGCTCGACACCGTCAAGTTCTACACCTACTACGCCTTCGGCTCGGGTGCGCCGACGGCCATGGGCGCGGGCGCCGCCGGCAAGGTGTACGTGGTGGGCTACGGCCACTACAACATGGGCCCGCCGATCCAGCCGCTGATGGCCGAGTTCAAGAAGCGCATGAACGACGACATGACGCAGAACTCGATCTACCACACCTTCGCGCTGCTCGACGCGGCCTTCGTCAAGACGAAATCGACCGACCCGGTGAAGGTCGCCGCCGCGCTCGAGGGCATGAAGATCAAGAGCTTCAACGGCGAGGTCGAGATGCGCAAGGCCGACCACCAGCTGCAGCAGGGCCTGTTCATCACGCGCTGGGAGAAGGCCGGCGGCAAATACCCCTACGACGCCGAGAACACCGGATACACCTTCGCCCCTGTCAAGTACTACGAGCCCTACGTGGCCAGCACGCCCACCAGCTGCCAGATGAAGCGGCCCTGACGCACCGGGAAAGGGGCCGGACCGCGCCCTTTTCTACCCGCGGGTAGCACGACTTCGGTGCACGCTGTCGCGCGGGTGATAGAAAGCGCCGCAGCAGCGCCGACCTTACGGGCATTCCCTGAGCGGGGTGCCCGTAAACACTTGTACTCTCGTCCCGATTCGCACCGTTCGACCCAGGAGACACAGATTGAAATTCGCTCTGAAATTCACCGCCGCCGCCATCGTCGCAGCCACTGCCACCGGCGCTCTCGCGCAGCAGGGTGAAACCGTCAAGATCGCCTGGCTCGACCCCCTGTCTGGCCTGATGGCCGCCGTGGGCACCAACCAGCTCAAGACCTTCCAGTTCTTCGCCGAGAAGTTCAACATCAAGAACCCGGCCGGCGTGAAGTTCGAGATCATCGGCATCGACAACAAGCTCAGCCCGCAGGAGACGACCGCCGCGCTGCGCTCGGCCATGGACCAGGGCGCACGCTACGTGGCCCAGGGCAACGGCTCCGGCCCGGCCCTGGCGATCATCGATGCGATCGAGAAGCACAACGCGCGCAACCCCGGCAAGGAGGTGCTGTACCTCAACTACGCCGCGGTGGACCCGGACCTCACCAACAGCAAGTGCAGCTACTGGCAGTACCGCTTCGATGCCGACACCTCCATGAAGATGGAGGCGCTGACCACCTACATGAAGGACCAGAAGGACATCCAGAAGGTCTACCTGATCAACCAGAACTATTCGCACGGCCAGCAGGTCAGCAAGTTCGCCAAGGAAAACCTCAAGACCAAGCGCCCGGACGTCCAGATCGTCGGCGACGACCTGCACCCGCTGGCGCAAGTGCGCGACTTCTCTCCGTACATCGCCAAGATCAAGGCCTCCGGCGCCGACTCGGTCATCACCGGCAACTGGGGCTCCGACCTGGCGCTGCTGATCAAGGCCGGCAACGACGCGGGCCTGAACGTCAAGTACTACACCTACTACGCCGTGACCAGCGGCACGCCCACCGCCATGGGCGCCGCGTCCGACGGCCGCGTGTACCAGGTCGGCTACGCCCACTACAACATGGGCGGCGAGATGCAGAAGTACGCCGACGAATTCAAGAAGCGCTTCAACGACGACCTCTACACCACCGACATCTACACCGTCTACGTGGCGCTGTCCGAGGCCATGGCCAAGGCCAAGAGCACCGACCCGGTCAAGGTGGCTGCCACGATGGAAGGCATGAAGTTCAAGAGCTTCAACGGCGACGTGGAACTGCGCAAGGCCGACCACCAGCTGCAGCAGGGCCTGTACATCGCCAAGTGGGAGAAGGCCAGCGCCAAGTACCCCTACAGCCCGGAGAACACGGGCTACACCCTGGCCCCGGTGAAGTTCTACGACGCCTACGTGGCCAGCACCCCGACCAGCTGCCAGATGAAGCGGCCTTGAGGGCAGCCAGGCTCTGAGCCAAGCAAGGCCCGCCGCCCTCAGGCGGGCCTTTTTTTCATGTTCTCCGATGAACGGGAGTCGATTCGATCGTGGAATTCTTTCTGATTTCGCTGCTCAACGGCGTCAGCTACGGGCTGCTGCTGTTCATGCTGAGTTCCGGGCTGACGCTCATCTTCAGCATGATGGGCGTGCTGAACTTCGCGCACGCCAGCTTCTACATGCTGGGCGCGTACTTCGCGTATGCCATCTCCAACGTCGTCGGCTTCTGGCCCGCGCTGGTGCTCGCGCCGCTGCTGGTCGGCCTGCTGGGTGCCGCCTTCGAGCGCTACAGCCTGCGCCGCGTGCACAAGTTCGGCCACGTGCCCGAACTGCTGGTGACCTTCGGTCTGTCGTACCTCATCCTGGAGCTGGTGCAGCTCGTGTGGGGCCGCTCCACGGTGCCCTATGGCCTGCCGACGCAACTGCAGGGCCCGCTGTTCACCATCTACGGTACGCAGTTCCCCAAGTCGCGCTCCTTCATCATGCTGGTCGCGGTGCTGATGCTGATCTCGGTGTGGCTGCTGCTCACGCGCACCCGCATCGGCCTGGTCATCCAGGCGGCGCTCAAGCATCCGGAGATGGTCGAGGCGCTGGGCCACAACGTGCCGCGCGTGTTCATGCTGGTCTTCGGCGGCGGCGCCGCGCTGGCCGGCCTGGCCGGGGTCATCGGCGGCAACACCTACGTCACCGAGCCTGCCATGGCCGCGTCGGTGGGCTCGATCATCTTCGTCGTGGTCGTCGTCGGCGGCATGGGCTCGCTCGCCGGCGCCTTCCTCGCGTCGCTGCTGATCGGCGTGATCCAGACCTTCGCGGTGGCCATCGACCAGTCGCTGGCCTCCGGGCTGCAGGCGCTGGGCATGACGGTGACCGACCAGACCTTCGGCTATGCGCTGCTCAAGCTCACGCTGTCGCAGGTCGCGCCGATCCTGCCCTACCTCTTCCTGGTGCTCATCCTCATCTTCCGGCCCAAGGGCCTGCTCGGAACCCGGGAGGACTGACCATGAGCAGCACCTCCACCGCCATGTCCTCATCGACCGCCTACTACAAGTTCAAGCCGCTCAACGTCGGGCGCATCGTGATCTGGTCGCTGTTCGCGGTCGCGCTGGTCGTCGCACCGTGGATCTTCACCAGCAGCCTCGCGCTGACGATGCTCTCGCAGATCGGCTACCTCATCATCATCTGCCTGTCGTACAACATCCTGCTGGGGCAGGGCGGGATGCTGAGCTTCGGCCATGCCGTCTACACCGGCCTGGGCTCGTTCATCGCGATCCACGCGATGAACATGGCCACCAAGGGCCAGATCCCCGTGCCGCTGGTGCTCATTCCCGTGGTCGCCGGGCTGGCGGGCGCCTTCTTCGCGGTGCTCTTCGGCTACGTGACCACCAAGAAGTCGGGCACGACCTTCGCGATGATCACGCTGGGCCTGGGCGAACTGGTGGCCGCCATGGCGCTGATGTTCCCGGGCTTCTTCGGCGGTGAGGGCGGCATCACGACCGACCGCACCTACGGCAAGTTCCTGATGTGGAACTTCGGCCCGCAGATCCAGGTGTACTACCTGATCGCCATCTACTGCTTCGTGTGCACCGCGCTGATGTACGCCTTCACGGGCACGCCGCTGGGCCGCATCCTGAACGCCGTGCGCGACAACCCCGAGCGGGTCGAGTTCATCGGCTACAACACGCAGAAGGTGCGCTATTTCGCGTTCATCATCTCGGGCTTCTTCGCCGGCATCGGCGGCGGCCTGGCGGCGATCAACTTCGAGATCGTGAACGCGGCCGACAGCCTGAGCACCATCCGCTCGGGCGGCTACCTGCTGTTCACCTTCCTCGGCGGCGCCACCTTCTTCTTCGGTCCCATCATCGGCGCCGTGCTGCTGGTGTTCGCCTCGATCCTGCTGTCGGAACTGAGCAAGGCCTGGCTGCTGTACATGGGCCTGGTCTTCCTGTTCATGGTCATGTTCGCGCCCGGCGGCATCGCCAGCCTGATCATGATGAACCTGCGCGTGGCCAAGTTCGGCAAGTTCAACCGCTTCTGGGGCCTGTACGCGGGCCTGCTGGTCACCGGCGCACTGATGGTCGTCGGCGCCGCGGCGATCGTCGAGATGATCTACCACATCCAGCTCAACGCGGCGATGGGCCCTAAGGTGCATTTCTTCGGCTCCGAGCTCGACACCTCGTCCACCACCCACTGGGTCGGCGCCGTGGCGCTGATGGTGATCGGCGGCGGCCTCATGGAGATCGTGCGCCGCCGCTTCGTGCGTGCCTGGGGCACCGCCCAGGAAGAAATCGAGGCGCAGATCAAGCGCGCGGAGGCCGGCCTGTGACCTATGCACTCGAACTGAAGGACCTGCACAAGAGCTTCGGCAAGACGCCGATCATCCGCGGGGCCAACCTGGCCGTCACGGCCGGCGAACGCGTGGCCGTGATCGGGCCGAACGGCGCGGGCAAGTCGACGCTGTTCAACCTGATCAGCGGGCGACTGCACCCCACCAGCGGCGAAGTGCTGCTCAACGGCGAGCGCATCGACGGACTGCCGCCCTACGAGATCAACCGCAAGGGCCTCTCGCGCAGCTTCCAGATCACCAACATCTTCCCCAAGCTCAGCGTGTTCGAGAACCTGCGCTGCGGCGTGTTGTGGAGCCTGGGCTACCGCTACACCTTCCTGCGCTTCCTCTCGAACCTCGACGACGCCAACGAGCGTGCCGAACTGCTGCTGCGCCAGGTGGGCCTGGAGCGCAAGCGCGACGTGCTGGCCGTCAACCTCACCTACGCCGAGCAGCGCGCGCTGGAGATCGGCATCACCATCGCCGGCGGTGCCAACGTCATCCTGCTGGACGAACCGACGGCCGGCATGAGCAAGACCGAGACCGCGCACTTCATCGCGCTGATCCGCGAGATCACCGTGGGCAAGACGCTGCTGACCGTCGAGCACGACATGGGCGTGGTCTTCGGCCTGGCCGACAAGATCGCGGTGGTGGTGTACGGCGAGGTCATCGCCTACGACACGCCCGAGGCGGTGCGCGCCAATGCGCGCGTGCAGGAGGCTTACCTCGGTTCCTCTGTCGCGGACGCACAGGGAGCGGGACACTGACATGACCGCCCCCACGCTCATCACTTCGTGTATCGCTGCCCCCCAAGGGGGCGCAGGCCTGCCTTGGGGCGGCCCGGCGGAGGCCTCATGCTGAAGATTCAAGACCTGCACGCCTACTACGGCAAGAGCCACGTGCTGCACGGCGTCTCCTTCGCCGTGAACCCGGGCGAGATCGTCGCGCTGCTGGGCCGCAACGGCTCGGGGCGTTCCACCACGGCCAAGGCCATCATGGGCCTGGTGCATGCCGAGGGCGACGTGCACTGGAAGGGCCAGGACATCCTGCGCCGCAAGGCCTACGAGATCGCGCACATGGGGATCGGCTACGTGCCCGAGAACCGCGACGTGTTCCCCAAGCTCACGGTGCACCAGAACCTGCTGCTGGGCCAGAAGGGCAGCGGCAAGGGCAGCCGCTGGTCCTTCGAGGACATGTACCAGATGTTCCCGCGCCTGAAGGAGCGCCAGCACACCGAGGCCGGCGTGCTCTCGGGCGGTGAGCAGCAGATGCTGACGCTGTGCCGCACGCTCATGGGCGACCCCGACCTCATCATCATCGACGAACCCACCGAAGGCCTGGCGCCCAAGATCGTCGAGCTGGTGGGGCAGTACCTCAAGACGCTCAAGGACAAGGGCATCTCGGTGCTGCTGATCGAGCAGAAGCTGACCATCGCGATGCAGATCTCGGACCGTGCGCTGGTGATGGGGCACGGCAGCATCGTGTTCGACGGGACGCCCGACAGCCTGCGCGCCGACGCCTCCACCCGCAAGGAATGGCTCGAGGTCTGACGCAGCCGCCGGCGTTCGCGGCCCAGATCGGCCGCGAGCGCCCGCCGATGCTGCGCGAGCAGCTATCGAATTCATAGCAACCCTGCGGCGCGTGCCCTGCTTGGCGCGCGCCGCTGTCGCTTGCAGAATGGCCGTGCGACGCTTTGTCCCGCCAGCGACTGGCCTCGATGGACGCCTGCGTCGAATTGCCTAGAATCGCCGAAAAAGAACACTCGTGCTTTTTTGGGAGACAACGCCGCTCGGCCCGCGAGCGCCACGGTCTGCCCTCCGGTCCCGCCTCTTTCTTCTCCACCTTCCTAAGGAACGCAGCATGACGGCTGAATACAAAGTGCACGGCGACATCGCCGTGATCACCATGACCAACCCGCCGGTCAACGGGCTCGGCTATTCGACGCGTGTCGGCATCACCGATGGGCTGGCGAAGGCGCTGGCGGACGACGCCGTGAAAGCCATCGTGCTCACGGGCGCGGGCAAGGCCTTCTCGGGCGGTGCGGACATCAAGGAATTCGGCACGCCCAAGGCGCTGCAGGACCCGAACCTGCTCTCCGTCATCCTCGCGCTCGAGGCATCGACCAAGCCGATCGTGGCGGCCATCCACTCCGTCTGCATGGGCGGCGGCCTCGAACTTGCGCTGGGCTGCCACTACCGCGTCGTCGCGCCCGGCACCAACGTCGCGCTGCCCGAAGTCAAGCTGGGCCTGATTCCGGGCGCCGGCGGTACGCAGCGCCTGCCGCGCGTGCTGGGCGTGGAGGCCGCCCTCAACCTGATTGTGAGCGGCCAGGCCGTGAAGAGCGAACTGCTTGCCTCGGCCCCCGGCCAGAAGCTGTTCGACAAGCTCGCGGCCTCGCCCGAGTCGGTGTTCGACGAAGCCGTCGAGTTCGCCAAGTCCGCGGCAGCCAAGGGTGGTGAGCTGCCCCTGGTGCGCAACCTGCCGTGCAAGCATCCGCAGGGCGATGCCTACTTCCAGTTCGCCAAGAACATGGTGGGCGGCATGTCGAAGAACTTCCCCGCGCCGCTCAAGTGCGTGGAGGCGGTGCAGGCGGCCACGCAGCTCAAGTTCGACGCCGGCATGGCCAAGGAGCGCGAGATCTTCATCGCGCTGATGATGACGCCCGAGTCCTCGGCGCTGCGCCACCTGTTCATGGCCGAGCGCGCCGCCAGCAAGATCCCCGACGTGCCCGAAGACACGCCCCAGCGCCCGATCAAGACGGTGGGCGTGATCGGCGCCGGCACCATGGGCGGCGGCATCACGATGAACTTCCTGAACGCCGGCATCCCCGTCACCATGCTCGA
>NZ_QPIB01000006.1 GCF_003671765.1 Xenophilus sp. E41
CCGCCCTGGGCCGCGACCCAGAAGAAGCCCGGCAGGCGGTCGTCGAAGCCGCCGACCAGGTCGCCGTCGGCGACGAAGGAGCGCAGGCCGGCCCAGGTGCGCGTCGGGCGGCGGATGACGAGCGTGCTGACTTCCTCGAGCTTGTGGATGGCCATCGCGATGTCGAGCTCCTCGGGCTGAACGTCCTGCGGCGGCACGGGGTCGGCGTTGGCCGGCGAGCCGAGCATCATTCCGGCGTCGGGCTTGAAGTACCAGTCCTCGTCCGCGCCGATGGCCATCGGCCAGCCGGCCGTGTCAATGTCCCGTGGCGGCTCGAAGACGAAGGCGGAGCGCCGACGCGCTTCGATGCCCAGCGGCTCGGCGCCGGCAAGCTGGGCGATGGCGTCCACCCAGGCACCGGCGGCGTTGAGGACGACCGGCGCTTCATAGGTGGCATCGCCTGCGTCGACGCGCCATCTGGCGCCGGTGCGCGACAGGGCGCGCACCTCGGCGTTGCAGACGAGCCGCCCGCCGTGGCGGCGCATGCCGCGAAGGTACCCCTGATGGATGGCGTGCACGTCCATGTCCGCAGCGTCGGGCTCGTACACGCCGCCGATGAGCGCCTCCGCCCGCAACACCGGCAGCATGGCGTGCGTCTGCTGCGGGCTCAAGCGTTGCGCGCGGTCCGTCACGCTGCGCAGCACGGCCCAGTGCCGCTCCAGCAGGGCCTCCTGGCCCCGTGTGCCGACGAACACGGCACCGCGCGGCGAGAGCAGGGGGTGCTCGCTGAAGCCCGCGGGCGGGGCCTGCAGGAAGGCGCGGCTGGCCATCGTGAGCGCGCGCACCTGTGCGGTGCCGTAGCTTTCCATGAAGAGCGCCGCCGAGCGCCCGGTGGAGTGGTAGCCCGGCTGGCTCTCCCGCTCCAGCAGGACGACGCGGCCGTGGGGCGCCAGCCAGTAGGCGACCGAGGCGCCGGCGATGCCGGCTCCAATGATCAAAAAATCGACGTGTTCAATCAATGATGGTTCCGAAAAATCAAACTAGGGGTGTGTGCAGGCGTTGCCGCACAGTCTATCCGCCAATTTGCGGATCCGCAAAATATTTGGCTACGCTGCATGTTGGGGCTTTCACTCTTTATTTTTGTTGACTTTGCGTATTCGCAATTGCGCATACGCAAATTGTGGGCCATGTCGCGCGGCGTTTGCCCGGTAGTGCAGCTGCCGCTGGCAGAATTCGCCAAACGCGCCAACCATGACTACTCCCCGGAAACCACCAAAAGCTGCTGCACGTGCCGAGCCAACCGACGACAAAACGCTAGATCGAGTGGCGTTCGGCAAGCGCCTGCGCACGGCAAGGAAACAATTCGGGTGGACGCTCGCTCAGGTGGCAGAGCAGTCGGGCGTGTCCATCACCACGATCTCGCGTGCTGAGCGCGGCCAGCTGGCGCTGAGTTACGAAAAGTTTTCGGCTCTGGGCCGCACTTTGCGCTTGGACATGGGGGCAATGTTCGCGCAGGCCGGTACTCAGACGAGTCGCTTCGACCGCCCGATCGTTACACGCGCGGGGCAGGGTGTAACCTATCGTGGCCTAGCGATCTCCTATCAGTTCTTAGGCACTCAGGCAGTGGGCAAACAAATGAGCCCAATCGTTGCAACGGTGCACGCTCGACAAGTTGGAGGCGCAGAGGACTACGCCCGACATGATGGTGAGGAGTTTGTGTATGTACTTCAGGGCGAGGTTGAAGTTCACTTCGAGACCAACGAAGTCATTCGCCTCGGCCGAGGAGACATGCTGTACTTCGACAGCCGCATCGCTCACGCGTACATCACGGTGAGTCGCCGACTAGCGCGGATCATTGGAGTTTGCACGCATGAAAGCAATCTGATGTTCTCAGCGCGTGAGGGCGGCAAGAAAAGCACCGAGCGGGGCGCTAAGTCACCGGGCTGAAATATTGGGCTGGAGCGTGCTAGGTGGGTTGAAACATGGCATAGACACCTATGCGTGCCAAACGCGATATGTTCTTTTTAGCTGAGTGAACGTCTGAACAACCTAGCTTGACCCGCATGTTGTGAGCAGGGAGTCGACGCGTGACCGAAAAGCACGTCCTCGGGCGCGCGTCATCTGGCCTTTTCAGGCATCTTGTTCGCCTCTCGCCGCTTTTGGACGCACTGCTCCCATCGCCGCGACCAACTGCTTGCGCACCATCCACAGGTTCGACAGCGCACACAACGTGAGCGCACGGGCCGTGTTCTTGGCCAGCTCTCGAAACCTGACCTTCACAAGACTGAACTACCGCTTGATCACCCAAAACGGGTGCTCCACCTTCGCGCTCACGCTGGCCTTGCGGTGCTCTGCCTTGCGAACCTTGGGCTTCGCCCTGCCTTCTGGCAGCTTGGCGATGTCGCTGGGCCGCGCCGCGATGTGCCACTGCAGGTCTTCGCGGCCCACGCGGCTGGGTGCACCCCGGTAGCCGGAGTCGGCCCAGACCTGCTTCTCCTTGCCGTGCAGCAGGTCGGCGACCTGCTCGACGTCCGATTCGTTGGCCGCGGTGGTGACGACTGTGTGCACCGGGCCGCTGTCGGCGAAGAGTGCCAGTGGCGAACGCGACCCGGCAGCAGCGCGTTGTTGGACTTCAGGATGTCTTCGGCCATGTCGTTGGCCTCCAGAAGATGCCGGAAGTTCAGGCGTCGTCTCGTCCGGGATCGGCTCGTGCAGGCTCAGCCGCGCGCAGCTGCGAAGCGAGGCCATCTCGTACAGGGCTTCTTCCATCGCCGGGTCGCTCAGCGCACACCAGTTCTGCATCAGGTGACCCGCAGCATGGACTCCAACGCATAGAGCCTGCGGACCCTATCGGCCACCGGGTAGTGCGGCACGATGATCTTGAGCAGTACCTTCCACGGCACCACGAGTTCCACCGTAGCTTGTACGAAGTCTCGCTAGCGCATTGCTGGCTGTTGGTTGTGTGAGTTCCAAATGGACTCCCGCCAGAGTGACACGGCGTGTTTTGTATGTCGCAACGAACACGCGAGCGAGGACTAAGTTGATGCGCGAAACCTCAGACGAGGGCTCATTCTAATGTTTACCATCTATGTGTAACACGTGCAGAATCGATATGTCGAATGGAGATATGTTCTTAGGATTCGGACACGGGCGTCCCACGGCGCGACGTACTACTAGGAGACAGGTCGCATGGAGCGCTCATTCAGTTCAGAGGTTAGGTCGCTTTCGCTTGGCGCGGGCNCCGTCGGCGACGAAGGAGCGCAGGCCGGCCCAGGTGCGCGTCGGGCGGCGGATGACGAGCGTGCTGACTTCCTCGAGCTTGTGGATCGCGATCGCGATGTCGAGCTCCTCGGGCTGCACGTCCTGCGGCGGCACGGGGTCGGCGTTGGCCGGCGAGCCGAGCAGCATTCCGGCGTCGGGCTTGAAGTACCAGTCCTCGTCGGCGCCGATGGCCATCGGCCAGCCGGCCGTGTCGAGGTCCCGCGGCGGCTCGAAGACGAAGGCGGAGCGCCGACGCGCTTCGATGCCCAGCGGCTCAGCGCCCGCAAGCTGGGCGATGGCGTCCACCCAGGCACCGGCGGCGTTGAGGACGACCGGCGCTTCATAGGTGGCATCGCCCGCGTCGACGCGCCATCCGGTGCCGGTGTGCGTCATCGCATGCACTTCGGCGTCGCAGACGAGCCGCCCGCCGTGGCGGCGCATGCCGCGAAGGTAACCCTGGTGGATGGCGTGCACGTCCATGTCCGCGGCGTCGGGTTCGAACACGCCGCCGATGAGCGGCTCCGGCCGCAGCACCGGCAGCATGGCGTGCGTCTGCTGCGGGCTCAGGCGTTGCGCGCGGTCGGTCACGCTGCGCAGCACCTCCCAGTGCCGCTCCAGCAGGGCCTCCTGGCCGCGAGTGCCGACGAACACGGCGCCGCGCGGCGAGAGCAGGGGGTGCTCGCTGAAGCCCGCGGGCGGGGCCTGCAGGAAGGCGCGGCTGGCCATCGTGAGCGCGCGCACCTGTGCGGTGCCATAGCTTTCCATGAAGAGTGCCGCTGAGCGGCCGGTGGAGTGATAGCCCGGCTGGCTCTCGCGCTCCAGCAGCACCACGCGGCCGTGGGGTGCAAGCCAGTAGGCGACCGAGGCGCCGGCGATGCCGGCCCCGATGATCAGGAAATCGACGTTCTCGGTCATGTTGCTTGCGTGGCTGGGTACCGGTGCGTGTGAAGGCGTTGGCTGCGCAGTCTATTCATGAATTTGCAGATACGCAAAAGATTCGAGCGGCTGTTCTTCGGGGTTTCCACTCTTTCTTTTGGTGCATTTGCGTTTTCGCAATTTGCAGATACGCAAACTCCGGGCCAGCCTCGTGCACCGGATGCGCGCCGGTGCAACTTCCGCTGGCAGAATCCGCGCAAACGCGCCGACCATGACAAGCCCCCGGAAAAACTCATCCAAAGCCGCGGCAGGCGCCCCGCCGTCCGACGCCAACACGCTGGACCGCGTGGCATTCGGCAAGCGCCTGCGCGCGGCGAGAAAGCAGTTCGGGTGGACGCTGGCGCAGGTGGCCGAGCAGTCGGGCGTGTCCATCACCACGATCTCGCGCGCGGAGCGCGGCCAGCTGGCGCTGAGCTACGAGAAGTTCTCGGCGCTCGGTCGCACGCTGCGCATGGACATGGGCGCCATGTTCGCCCAGGCGGGCACGCAGGCGCGCCGCTTCGACCGGCCGATCGTGACGCGGGCGGGGCAGGGCGTGACCTACCGGGGCCTGGCCTTCTCCTACCAGTTCCTCGGCACGCAGGCCATCGGCAAGCAGATGAGCCCGATCGTGGGCACGGTGCACGCGCGCAGCATCAACGGGCCCGAGGACTACGCGCGCCACGACGGCGAGGAATTCGTCTACGTGCTGGGCGGCGAGGTCGAGGTGCACTTCGAGGACGGCGAGGTGGTGCGCCTCGCGCGCGGCGACATGCTGTACTTCGACAGCCGCATCGGCCACGCCTATGTCACCGTCAGCCGGCAACTGGCCCGCGTGATCGGGGTGTGCACGAGCGAAAGCAACCTGATGCTGTCCGCGCGTGCCGGCGGCGTGGTCGAGGCCCCGTCCCCGGCCGCGCCGGCGCGGCGCGGCCGGCGCTGAAGCCTCAGGCCTGGCCCGCCGCCTCGGCCTGCAGTTCCTTCTTCGACAGCTTGCCCACCGCCGTCTTGGGCAGCTCGGAGCGGGCCTCCATGGCCTGCACCATCTCGTGCTTGCCCAGGTAGTCGGCCAGGAAGGTCTTCAGTTCGGCCAGCGTGGGCGGCGTGGCGCCGTCCTTGAACTTGATGAAGGCCTTGGGCGACTGCCCGCGGTAGGCGTCGGGGATGCCGATGACGATGACCTCTTCCACGGCCGGATGGCGGTGGATGGCCTCCTCGATGTTGCGCGGGTAGACGTTGAATCCGCCGCAGATCAGCATGTCCTTGGTGCGGTCGACGATGTAGACGAAGCCGTCGTCGGTCATGTAGCCCACGTCGCCGGTGCGCAGGAAGCCGTCGGCCGTCATGGCCTCGGCGGTGGCGTCGGGCCGGTTCCAGTAGCCGGCCATCACGTTGGGCCCGCGAATGCACAGCTCGCCGCGTTCGCCCGGTGGCAGCTCGCGCTGGTCCTGCAGGTCGATCACCTTGACGTCCACGCCCGGCACCGGAATGCCGCACGAGCCCGGCCGGTAGTGGCTGAAGCCCGGCGATGCCGTGGCCATGGTGCAGGTCTCGGTCATGCCCCAGCCTTCCTGCAGGCGGCACTGGGCCATGCGCACGAAGTTCCGGTAGACCTCCGCGGCGATCGGCGCGCCGCCGGAATTGCAGAACTTCAGCGACGACAGGTCGATGCGCTCGATGTCCGGATGCCCGGTGAAGGCCACATACATCGTCGGCACGCCGAGGAACACCGTCGTCCTGCGCAGGGCGAACTCGCGCAGCACCGTCTCCAGGTCGAAGCGCTGGTGCAGCGAGAGCTCGGCACCGATCGACAGGCCGAACAGCATGTTCACGACCAGCGCATAGATGTGGAAGAGCGGCAGCACCGCGAGGAAGCGTTCCTCGCCCCCGGCCAGCGTCTTCGAGGCGACGAGCGTGTGCCACACCTGCGAGACGGCGGCGCTGAGGTTGGCGTGCGTGAGCATCGCGCCCTTGGGCTGCCCGGTGGTGCCGCCGGTGTACTGCAGCACGGCCACCTCGCGCATGATGTCGGCAGGCACGTGGGGCGCGGCGATCGGTGCCGCGGCCAGCAGCGCCGCGAAGGGCACGCGGGCGGCGCCCGGCACCAGCGCATCGGCCGTGGTGGGCGACGCGGGGGCGCCGAAGTCCGCCGCCGTGGCCACGACCAGGGTGCGCAGCGGCGGCTGCGCCGCGATGGCCTCCATCTTCTGCAGCAGCTCGGGCTGCTCGAAGGTCACCATCACCGTGGTCTGGCTGTCCTCCACCTTGTGGCGCAGCGTGTGGCCGGCATCGAGCGGCGAGTAGTTCACCACGGTGCCGCCGGCGCGCAGCACGGCGAAGAAGGCCACGATGTACTGCGGCACGTTGGGCAGGTACAGGCCCACGTGCACCCCGGGGCCCACGCCCAGACGCCGCAGGCCACCGGCCACGCGGTCGATGTGGGCGGCGAGTTGGGCGTAGTCCAGCCGCAGATCGTCGTAGCGCAGCGCGGTGTTCGCGGGCCAGCGCTGCACCGCGGCGTCCAGCAGGGCGCCGAGGGGCGCCAGCCGCAGCGGTGCCTCCCAGCTCGTGCCGGGCGGGTAGCTTTTCAGCCAGGGGCGGGCGGTCATGCGTTCAGGCCCCGGCCGGGCGCTTCATGTCGCACTGGCTGGGCACCACGAGCGACTGCGCGGGCGAGACGGACTCCTGCACGAAGCCCTGGTCGGTGCCGTCGAAGCCCTTCTTCACCTTCTTGCCGTCGGCGGTCTGGTTCGTGTAGACGAGCTGCGAGGACAGCAACTGGTGGTCGGCCTTGCGCATCGTGATGTCGCCGACGAGGGACTTGTAGCTGAGGTCCTCCAGCGCCAGCGCGATCTTCGTGGGATCGGTCGACTTCGCCTTGCGCACGCCCTGGGCCAGCAGTTCGGTCGCCACCGACAGGCGGGCCAGGTAGAAGGGTTCCTTGTACCGGGCCTCGAAGGCCTCGGCCTGGGCCGCGAGCACGGCGTTGTCCGAGCCCGGGTACCAGTCGCCCACCATGCTGAGCTTGACGGTCTTGGCCGCCTGCAAGGCGATCATGGTCGACTTGTTGGCGCTCGAATGGGTCAGGATGCGCAGCTTGTAGCCGGCATCGCCCGCGGCGCGGATCACCAGCGCCATGTCGTTGCCCCAGTTCCCCGAGACCACGGTGTCGGCCCCGGCCGCGCGCATCTTGGCGATGTAGGGCGCGAAGTCCTTCACCGTGCCGGTGGGAAAGAAGTCCTCGCCGACGAACTGCAGGTCGGGTCGCGCCTCGGCCAGGATGGTCTTGCCATAGGCTGTCCACTGGCGGCCGAAACTGTAGTCGGGGTTGAGGAAGTAGACCTTCTTGATGTCGGGCGTCTTCTTCACGAAGTCGCCCATGGCCTTCATGCGCATCGGCACCTGCGCGTCGGTCAGGAAGTGCCAGAACGAGCACTGCTTGCCCACCAGGTCGGGGTCGTAGCCGCCGTAGTTGAAGACCAGCACCGCCTTGTCGGGGTTGCGTTCGTTGTTGCGGTTGGCGGCGGCCACGACGGCCGACACGGTGGCCGAGCCGCCACCGACGAAGACCGCCTTCACCCCGGCCCCCACTGCCGCCTGCAGCGCGGCCTGGCTCTCCTGCGTCGAGAGCTTGTTGTCGTAGGCCAGCACTTCGAGCTTGATGCCGTCGATGCCGCCCTTGGCGTTGATCTGGTCGGCGGCGAAGCGCAGGTGGTTCTGGAAGATCTTGCCGACGTCGGCCATGGGGCCGCTGAGCGGGTCGATCATCGCGATCTTGAGGGTCTCCTGGGCGTGCGCGGCAAAGGCGGCAGCGAAGGCCACAGCGCACAGCGTCTTCTTGAACATGCGAGCGATTCCTTGAATGAAAGGTCAGGGGAAGCGCGGGCAGTGTCGGTACGCATGGCGCGCACCTGCAGTCAATTGAGCGACTGCGCAGACGGCGTCGAAGTCATGTGCGTGACTGACGGCCACGTGGTAGCGCGGCACGCGTACGCGTACGCGTACGCATGCGCGCCGCGTCGCGCTCAGCCCTTGGGCGGATGCACCACCGGGTCGAGCAGTTGCCGCGTCTGCTTCAGGCTGGCGTTCAGCAGGCTGTCTGCCGCCGCTGCGCGGTCGCTCGCCCCTTCGATCGCAGGACGCAGGGCGCTCGCCAGCGCCACGTTGACGGCGCCGACCACCGAGGGCAGCAGCTCGCGCAGGGGGAGTTCGCCCAGCGCCTCCATGCGGCGGACGATGAGTTCGAAAGCCTCGTGGCCGACCTCGTTGACGAACTGGTGGCGGTCTTCGGCGGGGATGGTCATGGGTGTGTCCTTGTGGATGGTTCGTTGGAGAGGCAACGCCACATGCGTGCAGGGCTTCAGCCTGCGCCCATGTGGCCGTCGTACTGGGGCAGGTCGTCGGTGATGGTGAACCACGGCGCCTTCGAGCCCACGAAGATGTGCGCGCTGGGCCGCAGGCCGGGCGCATCGATCAGCGTGCCGAGCGTGACGTGCACGACCGCGCCGTCGCGCACTACCGAGTACAGCAGCGAGCCGCAGCGCGCGCAGCGCATGTCGAAGTTGCCTTCGCCGCCGTGGCGCAGCATCGCGTCCTCACCCTGCGTGACGCGCAGGCGCTCGCGCGCGATGCCGGCGAAGGGCTTGAACGCGGCGCCGGTGGCGCGGCGGCAATCGCCGCAATGGCAGTTCAGCGCATAGTCGAAGGCGTCGTCGACCACGTAGTGCACGGCGCCGCAGCAGCACCGGCCTGCCAGCGTGCGCGGCGACTCAGCCATGGCGGGCGTGGGCCTTCAAGCCAGAATGGGCTGCAGCCCGCGCCACGTCTGCGCGAGCAGCTATGAAAGTCATGGCGTCGCTCATTTGCGGCGGCGGCGCGTCACCTTGACCACCACGTCCATGCCCTCGTAGGCGTCGGCCTCGCCGAACCAGCTGCCGCTGATGGGCGGCGCGAAGGCCGGGTCGCGCGCGACGCCGACGCGGATGAGGCGGCCGCTGCCCATGAGGTTGTTGGTGGGATCGAAGGCGACCCAGCCCGCGCCCGGCAGGTAGGCCTGCAGCCAGGCATGGGTGGCGCCGGCGCCCACGATGCTCTCGCCGGGCTCCTGCACGCCGGTGTCGAGCATCGCGTCGTAGAGGTAGCCCGAGACGAAGCGCGTGGCGATGCCCAGGCGGCGCGCGGCCTCCATCATCAGCAGCGCGTAGTCGCGGCAGCTGCCGCCGCCGACGGCGAGCGTTTCCAGCGGCGTCTGCGTGCCTTCCTCGTCGCGCGCCTGGTAGGTCAGGCTCTGGTTGATGTGGGCGTTCATGCGCGTGAGCGTCTCGCGCGTGCTGTTGGGCTGGTCGCTGTGCAGGAACTGGTGCGCCCAGCGGATCAGCGTGCCGTCGGGGTCGTCGTGGTGCGGGCGCAGGTAGTGCTCCAGGTCCAGCCGCTCCTGCATCGAGTAGGCGAAGGGCAGGAACTCGGCGGCGGGGTCGAGCTGCAGCTGGTCCTCGGGCGAGGGCACGTGCTCGATCGTGAACGAGCAGGCGATGGTGAGCTCGGTGGCCGGCCCCTGCGGCTGCACCAGTGCGACCGAGTTGGAGTGCGGGTCCTGGATCATGCGCACGTGCGCCTGCGGGCTGACCTGCAGGTCGGTGGCGAGCACCCGCAGGTCGTGACTGTCACGCGGACGGAACATCACCCGGTGCTGCCCGAAGCTCACCGGCTCCCGGTAGCGGTACGTGGTGGTGTGCAGGATGTCGTAGTGGGTCGCCATGGCGGGGATTGTCGTCGGGCTGCCGTGCAGCGCCGGTGGTTTTCAGGTGCGCACGCGCGCAGTGTCGAGCGCCCGCGCCAGGTTGGCGGCGACCGGCAGCGGCTCGCCGTGCCAGCGTGCGGCCAGCAGTTCGGCGCACAGGGCCGCGAAGCTCAGGCCGCGCGAGCCCATCGCGGTGCTGACCCACAGGCCCGGGGCGGCGCCGGGCACCGGGCCGACCAGTGGGCGGCGGTCGGCCGAGGCGCAGCGCACGCCGGCCCAGGCCTGCAGTTCGCCGCGTGCCGCCTGTCGGCGCGCGAGGGCGGCCACACCGGGGTGCAGGCGGTCCAGGCGGTCGAGGTTGAACTCGGTGTCTTCAGGGCGCAGATCCCGCGCGTCGTCACCGGGCGAGAAGGTCGAACCGCTGAGCCAGCGCGGGCCACCCGGCAGCGGCGCCGCGGGCACCAGGTGCCCGTCGCCGTTGAGCGGCACGGTGGGCAATCCGGTGCGGTCACCGTCCGCCGGCATCGGTCCGTGCACGAGCTGGCCGCGCACAGGCTGCAGGGGCAGCGTGCCGGCGAGCAGCGAGCGCGTGCCGTGGCCGCCCGCGAGCACCAGGCGATCGCCCTCGGCGAGCACGGCGCCCTCGGCATCGAGCGCCTGCCAGCGACCGTCGCAGGTCGAGACCACCCGCGCGACATGCGCGCGGCCGACGAAGCGCACGCCCGGCGTGGCCAGCCAGGCCGCCACCAGCGCAGCCGGGCGCACCCAGCCGGCCTGCGCGTGCCAGAGGGCGGGTGTGTCCGGCGGCAGGGCGGCGCGGGCGCATTGCGCGGCATCGGCAGTCCAGGAGTCGTTGGCGCCGCCGGCCTGCCAGCCGGGCGGCAGGCGCAGGGCGGCAGCGTTCGGGCGCCGTTCCAGCACGCCTTCGCACCGCCACTCGGTGCCGGCGCTGGCGGCCAGCAGCGACTGCACCTGCTGCCAGCCCAGCCGCGCGCCCGCGCGGGTCAGGCGCGAGAGCAGGGCGTCGTCGGGCGACACGTGCGGCGCCAGCACGGCCGCGGGGGCGCCCGACGCGCCGGCGGCCGGTGCCTGCGCGGCGTCGAGCACGGTCACGCGCCAGCCGCGCCGTGCCAGGCTGGCCGCCACGGCCGCACCGGCGAGGCCCGCGCCGACCACCACGCATTCGCCGGGGGCTGCCACGCGCTGCGGATCGGGCGGCGGCCGGCGCGGCTGCCAGGCCGGGGTCCAGCGGCCCCGCAGGCAGTCGCGCTTGGGCGGAAGACCTGGCGCCTTCTCGACCACGAAACCCAGCGGTGCCAGCGCGTCGCGCACGGCGCGCGCAATGGTCCAGGTCCCGATGCCGGTGCCCGGCCGCGCGAAACGCGCGACCGCCTTGAGCACCTCGGGCGTCCACATCTGCGGGTTCTTCTGCGGGCTGAAGCCGTCGAGGAAGAGGCTGTCCGCCTCGAAGGGCTGCAGCGCGCGCAGCATCGGCTGCACCTCGCCCACGCACAGCGTGAGCATCACGCGGCCGCCGTCGAACACCAGCCGGTGGCAGCCCGGCAGCAGCCCGTGCCACTGCGCGGCCAGCTCGGCGCCCAGCGCGGCGAGGGCCGGGCCCTGTGCGGCGGCCGCGCGCAGCAGGTCGGCCGCGGACACCGGGTAGGCCTCGACCGAGACGAAGTGCAGCAGGCCCGGCCGCGCGGGATCGTCGCGCCAGGCCTGCCAGCTTGTCAGGAAATTGAGGCCGAGGCCAAATCCGGTTTCGAGAATCCGCCATTGCGGCGCATTCGCCCAGGCGCCGGGCAGGGCGCAGCCGCCCAGGAACACATGGCGGGCCTGGGCAACGGCGCCGGCTTCGGAGTGGTAGCCCTCCTGGAAGCGGGCGCTGAAGGGGCGGCCGTCAGGGTGCCACTCGACGGGTTCGGTCATGGGGGAGCGGAGGAGGGCGAGGCGCCGGCAGTGCTCGCGGCGCGGGCCGTCAAGGCGCCGGCGTGCAGGTGCGCGCGCCGGCTCGGGGCGTCAGGCGCTCGGCGGCACGTACCCCTGCGCCACGTCCGCGCCATCGCCGAAGAAGTGCTTCTCCATCTGGCGCGCCAGGTACTGGCGGGCACGCTGGTCCGCCAGGTTCAGGCGGTTCTCGTTGACCAGCATGGTCTGCTGCTTGAGCCAGGCGGCCCAGGCTTCCTTGCTGACGTTCTCCCAGATGCGCTTGCCCAGCTCGGTGTGGGGCGGGTAGGGGGGGAGATCGAGCCCTTCGGCCTCTCGGCCGAGCTTGATGCAGTGGACCATGCGTGCCATTGCGGTGCCTCTTCGGTGTGGGTGGGCGGCGGGCGCTGGGCCGGCCGCTTAGTTGATTTCGCTATTTAGAACTGAAAACTCGGTCGTTCCAGTTTCTTTATGCGTTCTTGAGAATGCAAGGCATCGACGTTATGCCTTTTTCGAGCACAAACATGAACCTCCGCCGCGACTTTATCAAGCTTTCCCTGCTGGCCGCCGCGGCCTCGGGCCTGACCCTGACGGCATCGTTGCCGGCCGTGGCGCAGGTGCAAGGCAACACCGTCAACCTGCTCAACGTCTCCTACGACCCGACGCGCGAGCTCTACGTCGACTACAACAAGGCCTTCGCCAAGTACTGGAAGGGCAAGACCGGCCAGGACGTGGTGGTCAAGCAATCGCACGGGGGCTCGGGCAAGCAGGCGCGCTCGATCATCGACGGGCTGGAAGCCGACGTCGCCACGCTGGCGCTGGCCGGCGACACCGACGCGCTGGTCAGCCACGGCGGCCTGGTCAAGCCCGACTGGCAGAAGCGCCTGCCGCACAACAGCTCGCCCTACACCTCGACCATCGTGTTCCTGGTGAAGAAGGGCAACCCCAAGGGCCTGAAGGACTGGGACGACCTGGTCAAGCCGGGCGTGCAGGTCATCACGCCAAACCCCAAGACCTCGGGCGGCGCGCGCTGGAACTACCTGGCGGCCTGGGAATTCGCCAAGCGCAAGTACGGCGGTGATGCCAAGGCAAAGGACTTCGTCGGCAACCTGTTCAAGAACGTGCCGGTGCTCGACACGGGCGCGCGCGGCAGCACGATCACCTTCGTGCAGCGCGGCGTGGGCGACGTGCTGCTGGCCTGGGAGAACGAGGCCTTCCTGGCGCTGAAGGAGTTCGGTCCCGACAAGTTCGAGATCGTCGTGCCCTCGATTTCCATCCTGGCCGAGCCGGCCGTGACCGTGGTCGACAAGTTCGCCGACAAGCACGGCACCCGCGCGGTGGCCGAGGAATACCTCAAGTACTGGTACACCGACGAAGGACAGGACATCGCCGGCCGCAACTACTACCGCCCGACCGCCGACAAGGCCAAGGCGAAGTACGCCAACCAGTTCCCCAAGCTGGCGCTCTTCACCATCGACGAGGCCTTCGGTGGCTGGACGCAGGCCGACAAGGCGCACTTCGCCGACGGCGGCAGCTTCGACCAGATCTACACCAACAAGCAGAAGTAGGTCGCGGCATGCGGGGGCCGGAGTGGCCTCTGCCATTGATTCCATGGCTGGTAGCGCTCGTCCGGCGGGCGCTGCAGGCCGATTTCGTCCCTAATCTCCTGAGAGCGTCCGATGTCTGTGCTGTTGCTGGCGGGTAGCCCGTCCTCGCCGTCGCGGTCCACCGCGCTGCTCGACGCCGTGGCCGACCGGCTGGCGCGCCGCGGCGTGGCCACCGACGCGCTGGCCGTGCGCGACCTGCCGGCCGCGGCCCTGCTGGCGGCCGACACCAGCCACCACAGCGTGCAACTGGCCGTCGACCGCATCGCGAAAGCACAGGCCATCGTCGTGGCCACGCCGGTCTACAAGGCGGCCTACAGCGGCCTGCTGAAGGTCTTCCTCGACCTGCTGCCGCAGACCGCACTGCGCGGCAAGGCCGTGCTGCCGCTGGCCACGGGCGGCAGCCCGCACCACATGCTGGCGCTGGACTACGCGCTGCGGCCGGTGCTCAACGCGCTGGGTGCGCGGCACATCCTGCCCGGCGTCTACGCGAGCGATGCCCAGGTCACGCTCACGCCCGAAGGGGCCTACCAGTTGCAGGTCGAGCTGTTCGACCGCCTCGCCGAGGCCGTCGACACGCTGGCGGCCGAGGGGTTGAAGCTCGGCCCGCGCGCGGCCGCCTTCGAGCCGGTGCACTTCTCGCAGGTGCGATGTAGCGTGTGAGGCGAGGGCGGCCTCGCGCCGCCGCCTGCGCCTCGCGCTTCTCCACCCTCCCGCATTCCCTCCGCGCGGCCCGCTGCGCGGCAAGGGCAGAGCCTTGCCCGAAGAAACACGCTGAACCGCCATGCCTCCCATCCTCACCGACCACTTTCCTGCCGCACAACCGCGATCGCGCCTGCAGGTCTTCATCGATTTCCTCGTCGCCCTCGTGCTGGTGGCGGCGATCGCGCTCGTCAGTTCCTTCCTCGTCGCCACCTCGGCGCACGCGCAGGCCGCCAAGGAACTGCGCATCGGCTACCAGAAGTCGGCCAGCCTGTTCGTGCTGCAGAAGGCGCAGGGCACCCTGGAGAAGCAGCTCGCCCCGCTGAACGTCGGCGTGAAGTGGGTCGAGTTCCCGGCCGGGCCGCAGCTGCTCGAAGGCCTGAACGTCGGCGCCGTCGACGTCGGCTTCGTGGGCGAGGCGCCGCCGATCTTCGCCCAGGCCGCGGGCGCCAAGTTCGTGTACATCGGCTTCGATCCTGCCGCACCGCGCGCCGAGGCGATCCTGGTCAGCAAGGATTCGCCAATCCGCACGGTGGCCGATCTCAAGGGCAAGAAGGTCGCGCTCAACAAGGGCAGCAATGTGCACTTCCTGCTCGTCAACCAACTGGAGAAGGCGGGCCTGAAGCTCGGCGACATCCAGCCCGTGTACCTCGCACCCGCCGACGGCCGCGCCGCCTTCGAGAGCAAGGCCGTGGACGCATGGGTCATCTGGGACCCGTTCCAGGCCGCCGCCGAGAAGGCGATCGGCGCGCGCGTGCTCGCCGACGGCACGCCCGGCGTGGTCAACAACTACCAGTACTACCTGGCCGAGCGCGGCTACGCGCAGAAGAACCCGAAGGTCATCCAGGCGCTGTTCGACGACGCGGTGACACAGGGCATCTGGCTCAAGAAAAACCTGCGCCAGGCGGCCGAGCTGATCGCGCCGCTGCAGGGCCTGCCGGTGGACGTGGTGGAACTCGCGCTGCGCCGCTACGAGTTCAACGTCAAGCCGATCACCCGCGAGGTGGCGGCCGACCAGCAAAAGATCGCCGACACCTTCTACGAGCTCAAGCTCATTCCGAAGGCCATCAAGGTGAGCGACGCCGTGTTGCTCGGCCAGCCCTGAGAAGCACTCCGACGGAGAAATTGCCATGACCCTGCACCCATCCCTGTCCCGCCGCGGCCTGCTCAAGGGGGCCGCCGCGCTCGCGCTGCCCGCCGTGGCCGGCGCACCGGCCTTCGCCCAGGGCGCCGCACGCGAACTGCGCATCGGCAACCAGAAGGGCTACCTCAGCCTGCTCAAGGGCCGCGGCGCGCTGGAGCAGCGCCTCGCCCCGCTCAAGGTGTCGGTCAAATGGACCGAGTTCACCGCCGGCCCGGTGCAGCTGGAAGCGCTGAACGTCGGCTCGATCGACTTCGGCGACGTCGGCGAGGCGCCGCCCATCTTCGCGCAGGCTGCCGGCGCGCCGCTGGCCTACGTGGCGGCCACCGTGCCGCGCCCGCAGTCCGAAGCCGTGCTGGTGCCCAAGGGTTCGGCCATTCGCAGCGTGGCGGATCTGAAGGGCAAGAAGGTCGCCTTCAACAAGGGCAGCAACGTCCACTACTTCCTGGTCAAGCTGCTGCAGAAGCACGGGCTGCAGTACGCGGACGTGAACGCCGTCTTCCTGCCGCCGGCCGACGCGCGCGCCGCCTTCGAGAAGGGCTCGATCGACGCCTGGGTCATCTGGGACCCCTTCCTCGCCGCGGCCGAGAAGTCGCTCGATGCCAGGGTGCTGGCCGACGCCACGGGGGTGGTGGGCAACCGCGCCTACTACTTCTCGTCGCTCGACTACGCGGCGAAGAACGCAGACGTGATCAAGGTGCTGATCGAGGAGCTCGACAAGGTCGACCAGTGGGGCAAGGACCACCGCGGCGAACTCGCGGGCGAGCTGGCGCAGATCTGGGGCCTGCCCAAGCCGGTGGTCGACGTGTCGATCGGGCGTTCGCAGTTCGGCACGGGGCCGATCACCAAGGCCATCCTGGGCGAGCAACAGCAGATCGCCGACACCTTCTTCGATCTCAAGCTGATCCCCAAGCGCATCAACGTGCTCGAGGCGGCGGCCCCGGGCCTGGCCTGAGGATCGAACGCATGAGTTCCCGTTTCGCCGTTCCATCCTCGCCCGCCCAGCAGGCGCTGCGCGTGCTGGGCGTCACCGTGGTCGCCTGGGGCATCAAGCTCCCTTCGGCCCATGCCGTGGCCCGCCGCGCGCCGCACGGCTACGTGCCGGCGCGGGCGCTGCGCCGGCTGGCCGCGGCGGGCGCCATCGCGCCACCGGCGCGCCTTCTCGCGCATTCCTGGTAAGCGCAAAGGACTTTGTTCCCATGCAGATCTTCTGGTTCCTTCCCACCCACGGCGACAGCCGCTACCTCGGCAGCACCGAGGGCGCGCGCCCGGTCGACCTGGCCTACCTGCAGCAGGTGGCTGGCGCCGCCGACACCCTCGGCTACGAAGGCGTGCTCATTCCAACCGGCCGCTCCTGCGAAGACCCGTGGATCGTCGCGTCCAGCCTCATCGGCGCGACGAAGCGGCTGAAGTTCCTGGTCGCGGTGCGGCCGGGCCTGCACCAGCCGGCGCTGGCTGCGCGCATGGCCGCCAGCTTCGACCGGCTGTCGGGCGGGCGCCTGCTGGTCAACCTCGTCACCGGCGGGGACCGCGCGGAGCTGGAAGGCGACGGCGTGTTCCTCGACCACGCCGCGCGCTACGAGCAGTCGGCCGAGTTCATCCGCATCTGGCGCGAGATCATCGCGCGCAGCCACGAGGGGCAGGCCTTCGACTACGACGGCCGGCACCTGCAGGTCAAGGGCGCCAAGCTGCTGTTCCCGCCGGTGCAGAAGCCGCACCCGCCGGTGTGGTTCGGCGGCTCGTCCGAGGCCGCACACGAGCTCGCGGCCGAGCAGGTCGACCGCTACCTGACCTGGGGCGAGACGCCCGACGAGGTGGCCAAGAAGGTCGCCGACGTGCGGGCGAGGGCGGAGGGCAAGGGCCGCCGCGTCGAGTTCGGCATCCGCCTGCACGTGATCGTGCGCGAGAGCGAGCAGGAGGCCTGGCAGGCCGCCGATTCGCTCATCAGCCGCGTCGACGATGCGACCGTGATCCGGGCGCAGGCCGCCTTCGCCAACATGGATTCGGAGGGACAGCGCCGCATGGCCGCCCTCCATCGCGGTGGCGCCAACCGCAGCCGAGAGGCACTCGAGATCAGCCCGAACCTCTGGGCCGGCGTGGGCCTGGTGCGCGGCGGTGCCGGCACGGCCCTGGTCGGCAGTCCCGAGCAGGTCGCCGCCCGGATCGAGGACTACGCCTCGCTGGGCATCGACGCCTTCATCCTCTCGGGCTACCCGCACCTGGAGGAGGCCTACCGCTTCGCCGAGCTGGTGTTCCCCCTGCTGCCGCGGCGCGTGCAGCAGCGCCTGGGTGGATCGGGCAGTGGCTCGCTCACCGGCCCCTTCGGCGAGGTCGTCGCCAACGTCGACGCACCGTCGCGCCTGCGCGCGCAAAGCTAGTCATGTCACACACCCCCAGTCTTCGCGCACTTCGTGTCGCTTCGCCAACCCCCTTGCAGGGGGCAACGCCAGCGGCCCGGCCAAGCCGGTTCCGCGGCGTTCCTGATCTTCGCATTCTGGCGTCGGCATTCGCCCACCGCCTCGTCCCCTGGCTCGTGCCCATCGGCCTCATCGTCGCCTGGCAGATCGCCTCGTCGCTGGGCTGGCTGTCCACCCGCGTGCTTCCCGCTCCGATCGACGTGGTCAAGGCCGCGTGGTCGCTCACGGTGTCGGGCGAGCTCTGGACGCACGTCAAGGTCAGCGCCGGCCGTGCGCTGCTGGGCCTGGCCATCGGCGGCGGTGCCGGGCTGGTGCTGGGGCTGCTCACCGGCTCGGTGAAGTTCTTCGAGACGCTGCTCGACTCCACCATCCAGATGGTGCGCAACATCCCGGCGCTGGCGCTCATCCCGCTGGTGATCCTGTGGTTCGGCATCGACGAGACGGCCAAGCTGTTCCTCATCAGCGTGTCGGTGTTCTTCCCGATCTACCTCAACACCTTCCACGGCATCCGCAACGTCGACCCGCAGCTCATCGAGATGGGCCGCACCTACGGGCTCACGCGCTGGCAGCTGTATCGCGACGTGATCCTGCCCGGCGCGCTGTCGTCCATCCTTGTGGGCCTGCGCTTCTCGCTGGGGCTGATGTGGGTGATCCTGATCGTGGCCGAGACCATTTCGGCGCAGGCCGGCATCGGCTACCTGACGATGAACGCCCGCGAGTTCCTGCAGACCGACGTGGTGCTGGTCGGCATCCTGCTCTATGCGCTGCTGGGCAAGCTGGCCGACGTGTTCGCACGGGCGCTGGAGCACTGGTGGCTGCGCTGGCATCCCGGCTACCAGGCGAAGTGAGGACGCAGCCATGAAGAACATCCTTCGACCCACCCGCCGCGAGGCGCTCGGCATGGCCGCGGCGCTGGCCACCGGAGCCGCCTGGGGGCAGGGGGCCGCCGCTCAGACCGTGCGCATCGGCTACCAGAAGTCCTCCACGCTCGTCGCGGTGCTCAAGATCCAGGGCACGCTCGAGAAACAGTTCGCGCCGCTGGGCGTCAAGCCGAGCTGGCACGAGTTCACCAGCGGTCTGCCGCTGCTCGAGGCGCTCAACCTCGACAACGTGGACGTCAGCGCCGACGTGGCCGACACCGTGCCGGTGTTCGCGCAGGCCGCGGGCGCCAAGCTCACCTTCGTCGCGCAGGAGGCGCCGTCGCCCACGGCGCAGGCGATCCTGGTCAAGGCCGACTCGCCGCTGAAGACGCTGGGCGACCTCAAGGGCCGCAAGATCGGATTCGCCAAGGCCGCGGGCGTGCACTACCTGCTGCTGGCGGCGCTGGAGAAGGCCGGCCTGTCGTTCAAGGACATCGAACCGGCGTACCTCACGCCCGCCGACGGCCGGGCCGCCTTCGAGCGCGGCGCCATCGACGCCTGGGTGGTGTGGGACCCTTTTCTTTCGGCCGCCGAACGCCAGTCGGGCGCCCGCGTGCTCGCCGACGGCACCGGGCTCGCGTCCTACCAGCGCTACTACCTGGCCAGCACCCGCTTCGCGCGCCTGCAGCCGCAGGTGCTGGGCGTGCTGTACGCCGAGCTCGAGAAGACCGGCCGCTGGGTCAAGCAGAACCCGCGCGACGCGGCCGCGCTGCTGGCGCCCTTCTGGGGCCTGGACGCCGCCATCGTCGAGCAGGCCAACGCCCGCCGCAGCTATGCCGTGCGCCCCGCCACCCGCGAGGTGATCGGCGAGCAGCAGCGCATCGCCGATGCCTTCTTCGCCGAGAAGCTGCTGCGCAGGAGCCTGTTCAGTGTCTCCAAGGGGTCGCGTTGGGGCGCAATCGGGATGCGCGTGGTGCCCGGTCGCGCCGCATGGGCTCATGCCCATGCAAGCGGACGGGTGCCGCGCGTGCCCGATTTCGCCCCAACCCGAAGGGCAGCCGCCTTGCCGGGCGTCCTGCGGCGTTGCAGCGCTTGCTCGCAGATTACTGCGAGCGGCGCACTGCGCCTTGCACGCCACCCGGCAAGGTGGCTGCGCGACCCCTTGGAGACACTGAACAGGCTCCAGGCGGTGGACGCGCTCGACATCGACCTGTTCAAGCCGCCGGCCTGATCGCCATGAAACCCGCCACCCGCCACCTGCGTGCCTTGTCGCTCTTCACCGAGTACGGCGCCTGGGAGGCGGCGGCCACCTGGAGTCCCGAACCCATGAGCGCTGTCATCGACACCCCTGCCGTCCCCGACGCGAGCGCCTTGCCGATCGCCGGCGGCGTGAAGCTGGAGGCCCGCCACCTCGTCAAGCGCTACGGCGAACGCGAGGTGCTGCGCGACACGCAGCTGGCCATCGCGCCCGGCGAATTCATCGCCATCGTCGGCCGCAGCGGCTGCGGCAAGAGCACGCTGCTGCGCCTGATTGCGGGGCTGGAAGCGGCCAGCGGCGGCCAGCTCGTCACCGACGGCAAGCCCGTGGATGGCCTGCACGACGACACGCGCATCATGTTCCAGGAGGCGCGCCTGCTGCCCTGGAAGCGCGTGCTCGACAACGTCACGCTGGGGCTGCCGGCCGAGGCGCGAGGGCGCGGGCGCAAGGTCCTGGCGCAGGTCGGCCTGGCCGATCGCGAGAACGAATGGCCGGCGCGCCTGTCGGGCGGCCAGCGCCAGCGCGTGGCCCTGGCCCGTGCGCTCGTGCATCACCCGCGGCTGCTGCTGCTCGACGAGCCGCTGGGCGCACTCGACGCGCTCACCCGCATCGAGATGCACCGCCTCATCGAGGGCCTGTGGCAGCAGCACCGCTTCACCGCGTTGCTGGTCACGCACGACGTGCAGGAAGCCGTCGCTCTGGCCGACCGCGTGATCCTGATCGAGGACGGCCGCATCGCGCTGGACGAGCGCATCGCGCTGGCGCGCCCGCGCTCGCAGGGCGACGCGGCCTTTGCGGCGATCGAGAAACGCATCCTCGACCGGGTGTTGCAGAAGCCCGCGGCCGACAAGGCCGAACCCGCCAACGATGCCCACTGGCCCGACTCGCCCGCGCACACGCTGCGCTGGGCCGTGTGAGCGTGTTGTTGCCCAACCCCTGAAAGGAAGTCGCATGTCCAAGGACTGGAAATTCGAGACCCTGTCGGTGCACGCCGGCTACAGCCCCGATCCGACCACGCGCGCCGTGGCGCCGCCCATCTACCAGACGGTGGCCTATGCCTTCGACTCGGCGCAGCATGGCGCCGACCTGTTCGACCTCAAGGTGCCGGGCAACATCTACACCCGCATCAACAACCCGACGCAGGACGTGCTGGAACAGCGCGTCGCGGCGCTGGAAGGCGGCATCGCCGCGCTGGCGCTGGCCTCCGGCCAGGCGGCCGTGACCTACGCCATCCAGACCATTGCCGAAGCGGGGGACAACATCGTCAGCAGCACGGCGCTCTACGGCGGCACCTACAACCTGTTCGCCCACACGCTGCCGCAGTTCGGCATCACCACGCGCTTCGCCGACCATCGCGATCCGGCCAGCTTCGAGCCGCTGATCGACGCGAAGACCAAGGCCATCTTCGTCGAGTCGCTGGGCAACCCGGCCGGCAACATCACCGACATCGCCGCGGTGGCCGCCATCGCGCACAAGCACGGCGTGCCGCTGATCGTCGACAACACGGTGCCCTCGCCCTACCTCAGCCGGCCCATCGAGCACGGCGCCGACATCGTGGTGCACTCGCTCACCAAGTACCTCGGCGGCCACGGCACCAGCATCGGCGGTGCGATCGTCGATTCCGGCAGGTTCCCCTGGGCGCAGCACAAGGAACGCTTCAAGCGCCTGAACGAGCCCGACGTGAGCTACCACGGCGTGGTCTACACCGAGGCGCTGGGACCGGCCGCCTACATCGGCCGGGCGCGCGTCGTGCCGCTGCGCAACACCGGGGCCGCCATCTCGCCCTTCAATGCCTTCCAGATCCTGCAGGGCATCGAGACGCTGGCGCTGCGCGTGGACCGCATCAGCGACAACGCGCTGGCCGTGGCGCGCCACCTCCAGCAGCACCCGGCCGTGAAGTGGGTCAACTACGCCGCACTGGAAGACCACCCGGACCATGCCCTGGCGCAGAAGTACCTGCGCGGCAAGGCCAGCGGCGTGCTCACCTTCGGCATCGGCAGCGGCCGCGCGGGCGGCGCGCAGTTCCTCGATGCGCTGAAGCTCTTCACGCGGCTGGTGAACATCGGCGACGTCCGCTCGCTGGCCACGCACCCGGCGTCGACCACGCACCGCCAGCTTTCGCCGGAAGAGCTCGCCAAGGCGGGCGTCACGGAAGACACGGTGCGACTGTCGGTCGGCATCGAGCACATCGACGACCTGATCGCGGACCTCGACCAGGCGTTGAAGGCGGCGTCCGCGTGAGCACGCGGCATACGAATTCCTAGCAAACCACTCACCCAACAAGGAACCATCATGACCATCCAGGCCATCAACGTGCGCAACCAGTTCAAGGGCAAGGTCCGCGAGATCATCCGCGGCGACGTCGTCTCCGAAGTCGACGTCGAGACGCCCTGGGGCATCGTCACCTCCGTCATCACCACGCGCTCGGTGGACGAGCTGCAACTGAAGATCGGCTCCGACGTCGTCGCGCTGGTCAAGTCGACCGAAGTGTCGATCGCCAAGCTGTGAGGCGCGGGGGAGGGCGCGGGCGATACTGCGCCCGATGCCTTCTCCCGCGGGCCGCACGCCGGCCGCCTTCGTTCCCTTTCTTGCCGTGCTGGGCGCCGTCACGGCGCTGGGCCTGGGCACCTCCTGGGCCAAGCACGCCCTGTTCCCGGCCATCGGCGCCCAGGGCACGACAGCCCTGCGCGTGGGCTTCTCGGCGCTGTTGCTGCTGCTGATCTGGCGGCCCTGGCGCCGACCGCTGCGGCCCGGCGACGCACGCGCCGTCGTGCTCTACGGCGCCACGCTCGGGCTCATGAACCTGAGCTTCTACATGGCGCTGCGCACCATCCCCTTCGGGCTGGCGGTGGCCATCGAATTCGCGGGGCCGCTGACGGTGGCGGTGCTGTCCTCGCGCCGCACGGTCGACTTCGTCTGGGTGGCGCTGGCCGCCTCGGGCCTGGCCTTGCTGCTGCCTCTGGGCATCGGTGACAGCCGGCTCGATCCTGTCGGCGTGCTGTGGGCACTCGCGGCCGCGACCCTTTGGGGCCTGTACATCGTTTTCGGCAAGCGGCTGGGCCATCTGCATGCCGGCCACTCGGTGGCGCTGGGCCTGAGCGTGGCGGCATTGGTCGTGCTGCCGGTCGGCGTGTGGCACGCCGGCGCTGCGTTGCTGGCGCCTAGCGTGCTGGCCGTGGGCCTGTGCGTCGCCGTCATCTCCAGTGCGATCCCGATCTCGCTCGAGATGGTGGCGCTCAAGCGCCTGCCCAAGGAGGCCTTCGGCATCATGATCAGCATGGAACCCGCCGTCGCCGCGCTGCTCGCGCTGGGTCTTCTGGGCGAGCGGCTGAGCGTCACCCAGTCGCTGGCCATCGCGCTGGTCATGGGGGCGTCGGTGGGTTGTGCCATCACGGCGCGTGCCCGGCCCGCGGCGGTAGAAGGCCTGACGACCTGAGCGTGGGCGCGAGGCGCCCGTGTCGCGCCACTGACTGAAGAATGCGCCTCGCGTGTGCACGAGCGGCGCCACCCGACTCACGCAACCATGCCGCCATCGACATGCAGATCGGCGCCGCCGACATAGCTGCTGTCGTCGCTCGCGAGGAACAGGGCGGCGTTCGCGATCTCGTCCGGCTGTCCGAGTCGCCTGAACGGAATCCGGTCGGTCAAGGTCTTGCGCAGGTCGTCGCTGACGCCGTCGAACATCGGCGTGTCGGTCGGTCCCGGGCTGAGCGTGTTCACGCGGATGCCCCGGCCGGCCAGCTCGTGGGTCCAGGTCCGGGCATACGAGCGCACCGCGGCCTTGGAGGCCGAGTAGGTGGCGTACCCGGGGTTGGCGATGGTCCCGGCGATCGAGCCGACCAGCACGATCGATCCGCCCTCCGTCATGAGCCGCGTGGCACGCTGGACGGTCAGGACCATCGCACGCACGTTCAGGTCGAAGGCGCGGTCGATGTGCGCCTCGGTGGTCTCGTCGAGGGTGGCGTGTTCGGCGACGCCGGACGAGGTGACCAGCACGTCGAGCCGGCCGGCGCGCTGGGCCAGGGTGCTGAACAGCCGGTCGAGGTCGGCGGTGGTGGTGATGTCGGCCTGGACCGCTTCGGCCCCGTGGCCGATCTGGGAGAGCGCCTGGTCCAGCTGCATCTGCCTGCGGCCGGCGATGAAGACCTTGGCGCCTTCGGCGGCGAAGCGCCGGGCGATAGCCAGGCCGATGCCGCTGCTGCCGCCGGTGACGAGCGCGGTCTTTCCACGAAGTTTCGACATGGGAACTGTTCCTGCATGAGTGGGTCGGCCCCGCATGATGCATTTCGTATATCTAGTGTCAATTACGCACCTGATCTATGCTAGATATACGAAAGGAAAGCGTCATGCCTCAAGACGTCGCGGCCGTGCTCGCTGAAATCAACAGCACGAAGCCGGTGCTCGAACAGATCGCCAGCAAGTGGTCGGTTCTGGTGCTGGCCGTTCTTTGCGAGCAGCCATCGCGCTTCAACGCGATCAAGCGCCGCCTCGATCCGATCACCCACAAGGCGCTGACCGAAGCATTGCGCCGCCTGGAGAGAAACGGCCTGGTCGACCGAAAGGTGCTCGCCACCTCGCCCGTGGCCGTGGAATATTCGATCACCCCGCTGGGGCGCACGCTGCAGCAGCCCTTCGAAAGCCTGATCCGCTGGGCCCAGCAGCACGGCGGTGAACTGACGGCTGCGCAGTCGGCGCGTGAGCGTCAGTAAGACCGCGACCTGGTCCGGCCCGGCCTGAACGGATCAAAGCTTCTTTGGCGCGCGATGGCTCGCCGCGGTCTGCGAGGGGGATGGTGTCAGCCGATCCGTACCCGGGCCATCGACGCCCCCCGCGCCAGTCATGAACTCGGGCCGGCGTCCCGCATCGCGCGCGCCGTCGCTGTGTCGCCGCGAGCATCTAGCGTGCCGGCTGCCCCCAGCCGGTCGCGTTCGTCGCGGTTCTGGCTCAGCTTGACCTTGCCTTCGAGCGAGGTGAGCTCGACGCGGATCGCGACGATGTGCCGCAGCAGTTCGTCGACGAACTCGGGCGCGGAGTCGCCCATCTTCCAGGGCTGCGGCTCCTGGGCTTCATGGCGCCGCGTCAACCGGGCCACGATGCGGCGCACCGAGCGCTCGTCCTCGTCGATGACGAGCGTGCCGTGGGCGTGCACCACCTCGTAGTTCCAGGTCGGCACCAGGCGGTGCGTCTCGTGCTTGCTCGGGTACCAGCTCGGCGAAATGTAGGCCTGCGCACCGCGGAAGACGACCATGACGGGCGTGCCGGTGGGGCAGCGCTGCCACAGCGGGTTCGCGCGCGCGACGTGGGCGTGCAGGGTGCCGTGCGGACCTTCGCCGGGCTCGTACTCGAAGGGGATGTGGTCGGCGTCGAAGCGGCCGTCGTGCGAATGGACCAGCATGCCCAGCGGATGCTCGCGCATGATGCGCGCCAGGGCGTCAGGCCGGGTTTCTGCGAAATGGGCGGGGATGTACATCGGGGGAACGGCGGTGGGTGGGGCCCGACAGTGTGCGCGAATTCCTGCGCCGCCGATGCGCCTGAGCGCCGGCGTCGTACGGAACGGGTGACGCGTTTGATGTCGCACTTCCTACAGGCGGCGCGCCGCATGGCCGTAGATTGATTCTGCGGTCGACGAGACGTCCCGGGCTCCAGCGATGCGACGAGCGACACCGGATTCCGTGCATCGTGAAGGGGATGCCCGCCACGAAGCCAGCAAACCGATGCACGCACGGCAGCGCGCCGGGGATGATCGACAGCCGTGAGAGGGCGCCCCCGAAGGGCGCCCTTTCTTTTGGCGCGGCGCACCGGGAGGCGGGCGATCGCCTACAGGCCGGGGTGCTGCCGGCCGACCGGCGAGTGCGCTGTCGGGCCGCACCATCGGCGCAATGGTTTCATCTACTCCCGCGGACCCGGTCGCAGCCTTGCGCGAAGCGCTCGGCCGCCCGCTCTCGCTGGCCGACCTGGTCGATGCCGGCCTCGACCGCCTGCCGCGGCCCGGCAGCGGCGCCACGCTCGAGCGGTGGCGGCGGCTGGCCCAGGTGGCAGCCCACGATCTTTCGCTCGTCAAGCTCTTCGAAGGCCACACCGACGCGCTGGCGATCCTGGCGGAACTGGGCGGCGCACCCGCGCCCTCCGGCAGCCGGTGGGCGACCTGGTGCGCGGAGCCGCCGGACGCGCGTCTGCTGTTCGAGAGCGCCGGCGACGGCTACCGCCTGCGCGGCACCAAGGCCTGGTGCTCCGGCGCGGCCCAGGTGACCCATGCGGTGGTCAGCGGCTGGAATGCCGACGGCGAACCCTGCCTGGCCACGGTCGCGATGGACGCCCCGGGCGTGACGGTCACCGACACCGGCTGGCAGGCCGTGGGCATGGCCGGCAGCGCCAGCGTCGACGTGCGCTTCGACGGCGCAGCGGCCCTGTCGCTCGGCCGGCCCGGCGACTACACGCGCCGGCCCGGCTTCTGGCAGGGCGGGGCAGGCATCGCCGCCTGCTGGTGGGGCGGGGCCTCCGGAATCGCGGCCATGGTGCGCGAGAAGGCAGGCAGCCGCAGCGACCCGCACCGGCTGGCGCATGTGGGTGGCATCGACACGGCGCTGGCGTCCAGCGCGGCCTTGCTGCGCGAGTGCGCGGCCTGGATCGATGCGCATCCCGAGGCGAACGCCCAGGCCTGGGCACTGCGCGTGCGCCTGGCCGTCGAGGACGCCGCCGAATCCGTGATGCGCCACGCGGCCCGCGGCCTCGGCGCCGCCCCCTTGTGCCGCGACGCGCGCTTCGCACGCGCGATGGCCGACCTTCCCGTCTTCATCCGCCAGAGCCATGCCGAGCGCGATCTCGCCGCGCTCGGCGCCCTGGCGCTGGACGCCGACCCCCAAGAGGAGAGCTTCGCATGGCAGCTGTGATCGATCGCACCATCCACCCCGGCCGGGGCACGCCGGAGGACGCGTGGATGGCCTGCGCCGCGCTGCGCGATGCGCCACCCACCAGCGCGGCCCAGCTGGTGCCGATGCGCTCGCGTGCCGTGGTGGTGGCGCCCCATCCCGACGACGAGGTGCTGGCCGTCGGCGGCCTCATGTCGCAGCTGGCGCGCGCCGGCAGGCGGCTGGCGCTGGTGGCCGTGACCGACGGCACCGCCAGCCACCCCGGCTCGCGCCAATGGCCCGCCGAACGGCTGGGTCAGGAACGGCCACGCGAGCAGGCGAGGGCGCTGGCACGCCTGGGCGTCACCGATGCCGAGATGCACCGCCTGGCGCTGCCCGACGGCGGCGTGCAGCGCCTGTACCTCGACCTGGCAGAGCGTCTGGTGCAGCTCTTCGACGAGGACGACGTGGTCTTCACCACCTGGCGCATGGACGGCCATCCCGACCACGAGGCGGTCGGCCATGCCTGCGCCTGGGCGGCGGCGCGCACCGGCGCGCGCCTGGTCGAGGTGCCCGTCTGGGGCTGGCACTGGGCCCGCCCCGACGACCCCCGCCTGCCCTGGCACCGCGCCCGCCGGCTCGAGCTGGACGAGGCGACCGTGCAGCGCAAGTGCGCCGCGCTGCAGGCCTTCGAGAGCCAGCTGCGACCCGATGCCTCGACCGGCGCCGCGCCGATCCTCGATCCGGGCTCGGTGGCGCGGGCCGCACGCCCCTTCGAGCTGATGTTCGCGTGAGTGCGCAGGCTTCCTCGCTTCCCGCGTACTTCGACTCGCTCTACGGCGCAGCCGACGACCCCTACGGCGTGCGCAGCCGCTGGTACGAGGCCCGCAAGCGCGCGCTGCTGCTGGCCAGCCTGACGCGGCCGCGCTACCGCCGCGCCTACGAGCCCGGCTGCGGCACGGCCGAGCTCACGGCCGCCCTGGCCGAGCGCTGCGAGCGCGTGCTGGCCAGCGACTTCAACGCCCACGCGGTCGATGTCGCACGGCGCCGCACCGCGGACCTGCCGCAGGTGCGCGTCGAGCGTCACGCGCTGCCGCAGGACTGGCCCCGTGCCGACGGGCCCTTCGACCTCATCGTGCTGGGTGAGATCGGCTACTTCATCGAACCCGAGGCCTGGGCCGCGGTGGCGCGTGCCTGCCTCGCCTCGCTCGCGCCGGACGGCGACCTGGTGGCCTGCGACTGGCGGCCCGACTTCGCCGAGCGTCGGCAGTCCACGCAGGCCGTGCACGCGGCGCTGGAAGGCCTGGGCCTGCGGCGCCTGCTGCGGCACGAGGAAGACGACTTCGTGCTGCAGCTGTGGTCGCGCGATGCGCGCTCGGTGGCGGCGCGCGAAGGCATCGGCTGAGGAGGACCGCCATGGGCACCAAGGCAGCATCCAGGCGCAACGGCGCCCTGGCCGACGGGCCGGCAGCAGGCGGTTGGGCCCTGCTCGTGGTCGACATGATCAGCGCCTGGGACTTCCCCGACGCCGAGAAGCTGCTGCCGGGCGCGCAGGCCATCACCCGGCCGCTGGCGGCGCTGTGCCGACGGGCGCGCGCGGCGCACGTGCCGGTGATCTACGCCAACGACAACCGGGGCCGCTGGCGCTCGGACTTCCCGTCGCTGGTCGAGCAGTCGATGGCCCAGGGCGGGGCGGGTGCGGCCATCACGCAGGCGCTGATGCCGGAGCCTGAGGACTACTTCGTGCTCAAGCCGCATCTCTCGGGTTTCTCGGGCACGCCCTTGGCCCTGCTGCTGCAGCACCTGCAGGCCAAGCGCATCATCGTGACCGGGGTTGCCAGCGACCAATGCATACTGGCCACCGTGGCCGACGCGCGCATGCATGCGCTGGAAGTGACGGTGCCGCGCGACTGCGTCGCGACGCAGACGGCACGGCGCCAGGCGATGGTGCTGGAGCAGTTCGAGACGGTGTTCCGCGTGGCGACCACGCCCGGCTCGCGCATCCGCCTGCCGGCCCGCCGATGAAGGATTTCCGTTTGTGAGCAACGACCTGCCATTCCTCAACCCGTACCGCCACGGCTTCGCGCGCGTGGCCGTGGCCGTGCCGCGCAATCGCGTGGCCGACCCCGTGTTCAACGCCGCCGAGACGGTGCGCATGTACCGCGAGGCGGCTGCGCAGGGCACGGCCGTGGTGGCTTTTCCCGAGCTGGGCCTGTCGGCCTACACCTGCGACGACCTGTTCCACCAGTCCACGCTGCTCGATGCGTGCCTGGAAGCGCTGGCCCAGGTGGCCGAAGCCACGCGCGGCCAGACGGCGGTGGCCATCGTCGGCCTGCCGATGCGCGTGGACCATCGCCTCTACAACTGCGCGGCGGTGTGCGCCGGCGGCGAGGTGCTGGGCATCCAGCCCAAGACCTACCTGCCCAACTACGCCGAGTTCTACGAGGCGCGACAGTTCGCGGGGGCCGACACGGCGGTGTCGACCACGGTCAAGGTCAACGGCCAGGTCGTGCCCTTCGGCACCGACCTGATCTTCCGCCCGCGCCAGCAGCCGCTGCTGGCCATCCACGTCGAGATCTGCGAGGACGTGTGGGTGCCCATTCCGCCGTCGAGCTACGCGGCGCTGGCCGGTGCCACGGTGCTGGTCAACCTGTCGGCGTCCAACATCACGATCGGCAAGTCGGCCTACCGGCACCAGCTGGTCAACCTGCAGTCGGCCCGCTGCCAGGCCGCCTACCTGTATTCGTCGGCGGGCATCGGCGAATCGACCACCGACCTGGCCTGGGACGGCCAAGCGCTGATCTACGAGGCCGGCGAATGCCTGGCCGAAAGCGAGCGCTTCTCGAACAGCTCGCACGCCATCTACGCCGACGTCGACCTGGAGCGCCTCGCGCACGAGCGCATGCGGCAGAACAGCTTCGGTGCCTCGGCCGCCAAGCACAAGACGGCGCTGGCCGGCTGGCGCACCGTGGACTTCGACCTGCCGCCGCCGGCCGTGGTGCCGGGCGGCCTGCGCCGCGTGGTGGAACGATTTCCGTACGTGCCGGCCGATGCGGCCTCGCGCGACGAGCGTTGCCGCGAGGTGTTCAACATCCAGGTGCAGTCGCTGGTGCAGCGGCTGGAGGCGGCGCGCATCGAGAAGGTGGTGATCGGCATCTCCGGCGGCCTGGACTCGACCCATGCACTGCTGGTGCTGGCGCAGGCCATGGACCGGCTGGGCCGGCCGCGCAGCCACATCCTGGCCTACACCATGCCCGGCTTCGCGACCAGCGGACGCACGCTGGAGCAGGCGCACCGGCTCATGAAGGCGGTGGGCTGCCACGCGCAGGAGATCGACATCCGCCCCAGCTGCCGGCAGATGCTGGCCGACCTGGACCATCCCTTCGCGCGCGGCGAGCCCGTGTACGACATCACTTTCGAGAACGTGCAGGCGGGCGAGCGCACCAGTCACCTGTTCCGCCTGGCCAACCACCACGGCGCGATCGTGGCCGGCACCGGCGACCTGAGCGAGCTGGCGCTGGGCTGGTGCACCTACGGCGTGGGCGACCACATGTCGCACTACAACGTGAACGCCAGCGTGCCCAAGACGCTCATCAAGCACCTGGTGCACTGGGTGGCCGAGGAGGGCCTGCTGGGCGGCAAGGACGGCGAGGGCAGCCGCGTGCTGCGCGACATCCTGGCCACCGAGGTGAGTCCCGAACTCGTGCCGGCGGGCGAGGGCGACGACGGCCAGCAGCCCGGCCAGCGCACCGAAGACACCGTGGGCCCCTACGAGCTGCAGGACTTCAACCTGTACCACACGGTGCGCTACGGCTTTCGGCCGTCTAAGACCGCCTTCCTCGCCTACGCCGCCTGGCACGACCGCGGCATCGGCCCCTGGCCCGACGCGCTGGAGGGTGCGCGTCACCAGTACACGCTGGCCGAGATCAAGCGCGTGCTGGGCATCTTCGTCTGGCGCTTCTTCCAGATCAGCCAGTTCAAGCGCAGTTGCGTGCCCAACTCGCCCAAGGTCGGCTCCGGCGGCTCGCTCTCGCCGCGCGGCGACTGGCGCGCCCCCAGCGACGCCGAGGCGCGCGTGTGGATGGACGAGGTCGCGGGCATCCCCGAGCAGCCGGCCTGAGGCCGAACTTGCAAGCCGAATCGGCCTGTAGCCCCGCGGGTCCTGCGCAGGCAGCTATGGATTCGATAGCGTCGCGGCGCGCTGGACCACCGGCGTGATGCGCTCGCGCACCACCGGCAGATGCGGATCGACCGAACACACGACGATGCGGTGCACAGGGCGTGCCGCATGCTCCAGCGCCAGGCGCACGCGACGCGGCGCGCCTTCCGCGCCCGGCACGAGCGGCAAGGCGAAGTCCGTCAGCTTCACGCCGTCGGCGTCGTAGGCCCAGGCGCGTGGCTGTCCTGCCGTCGCATCGGCCGACGCGGGAATGAACGCGCAACTCGGCCCTTCAGCGGCGCGGCTGCCACAGTCCTGCAACTGCCAGGGCTCCGGGCACATGGCGATCTCCACCGTGGGCGCGGCCGGCGGCTCGGCGGGGGTGCATGCCACCGCACCGAGCAGCAGCAGGCCCCCCAGCATCGCGGACGAAGAGCAGCGCGTCACGATACGGGCAGCACCGCCAGCGCGCGCAGGCCATGGTCGGTCGCGCGGAAGACGCCGCTCACGTCCTCCTCCTCGATGAAGCCGTAGCGCAGCAGGGCCTGCACGGTGGGCGTGGGAAAGGCAACGACCTGCTGCGCGTTGGCCGCGTCGACGCCGCGCAATCCGCCCCTGGCGATCCGGCGACCGGCGCTCAGGGCGCTGAGGGCGGCCCGCTGCAGCGGGCGCAGTGCGGGGGTCGGGAGCGGGCCGGTGTCGGCGCCGCTCCAACGCCTCGGGGCCGGCGAGGCGGAGGGCCGCGCCTGCGCGGGGCGGGCTTCGTCGGGGTGCGATGGCGCGCCGGAAGGCGGGGACGTGGACATGCCGCCATCCCACACCGGGCCCACGGCCGGTCGTGCCGGAGAAGAACGTAACTTGATGTCAGCGCTGTTGCAGCCCCGGGCGGGCGAGGAAGGCAGGCTCAGCGTGCGGTAGCGGCGGCGGCAGAGCGCGCGAGCGTCTCGAGGTCGCCGTCCTTCGCCAGTTCGGCGGTCGCCGGTGCCAGCCCCTCGCCGCAGACCACGGCCGCCATCGCCTTGCGCGGGCACAGGCCCATGCAGCGCGTGCGCAGCAGCTTCACCTTGCCCGGGCCCTCGGCGACCAGGTGCTTGAGCTGGCGCAGCGCCGGCTTGGCGGCCAGCGACCTGGGGCCGTTGTCGCGCTTCTCGCAATCGGTGCACAGCAGGATGAGCCGGGAGAAGCGCGCGGGTTCGAGGTCCATGCCGGCATTGGGCCATGCGCATGCCGGCGCGCATGCAGGCCGAGGCGCCGAGTGGGCGCAGCCCGGGCGCCGGGGCACCTGCATCGCTGCTGCACAATGCCGCCGGAGGGCCCCGGACCCGCCGCCCCGGCGAGCATCCCGGCGTCCCGACGCCAACCCCCTCGAGGAGACGCATGCGCCGCATCATCACGATGCAGGGCCGCCTGATGTTGATCGCATCGGTGGCCATCCTGCCGCTGGCACTGGTGTGCGGCGCGGCGCTCGACGCGCTGTTCCGGTCGCAGTACGCGCAGACCGACGCCTCAACGCTGGGCGTGGCGCGGGCCGTCGCCACGGCCGTGGACAGCGAGTTGCGCCTGACCATCGCCACGCTCGACGCACTGGCCCTGACCGAACCCCTGGGCGCGACCACGCCGGAGGGCCTGGACACGGCCCGCGACCTGGCGTCCGCGGTGCGCCGCTCGCATCCCGAGTGGGCAGCGCTGCTGCTCGCGGCGCCCGACGGGCGCGTGCTCTTCAACACCGAGCGCGGCGCCGGCCAGGCGGTGGACCGGGTGGTGGAGCGGGACAGCCTGGACCAGGTGCTGCGCACCGGCCAGCCCGCCGTGGGCGCGATGGCGCCCGGGCCCTATGCGGGCCGCACCGCCTTCGCCGTGCGGGTGCCGGTGCAGCGCGAGGGCGCCACGCGTTATGTCCTCACCGCCGTGGTGCTGCCGGAGGCGATCACCGGCGTGCTCCAGCGCCAGCGCATTCCCGAGGGCTGGACCGTCTCGGTGTTCGACTCGCGCGAGCGCCGCGTGGCGCGCAACGTCGACGAGGCGCGCCTGCGCGGCAGCCCGCCGAGCGACAGCCTGAAGAAGATCCTGGGCGAGATGGGCGACCGGCGCGACGCCGTCGGCCGGTCGATCAACGTCGAGGGCGTGCGCTCGCAGACAGCGGTGGCGCGCATGGAATCCACGCCCTGGTTCGTGGTGATCGGCGTGCCGCTGTCGCTGGCGGAGGCGGCGTTCCGCCGCGGCCTGCTGGCCTACGGGGGCGGGCTGCTGTTCTCGCTGCTGCTGGGCGGGCTGGCCGCGTGGTGGATATCGCGCGGCGTGACCCGCCCCATCGCGCGCCTGGGCCAGCAGGCCGGCGCGCTGGGCCGCGGGCAGGCGCTGGCGCTGGAGCCTTCGGGCGTGCCCGAGGTGGATGCCGTGGCCAGGGCCCTGGAGGCCGCCGCCGCCCAGCACCGGCTCAGCGAGGCCGAGCGGGAGAAGCTGCTGCAGGCCGAACAGCAGGCGCGCGGCACGGCGCAGGCGGCCGAGCAGCGCCTGGCACGCCTGGTGCGGGCCAGCGCGGCGCTGTCGCATTCGCTGGAAGAGGAGTCGACCCTGGCGGCCATCGCGCAGGTGATCGTGCCCGACGTGGGCGACCTCTGCCGCATCGACCTGCTCGACGAGCATGGTGTGCTGCAGCGCAAGCTGACCCATCACTTCGACCCGCAACGCACGGCCGCCATCGCCCACATGGTGACCATGCGCCAGGCGCCGTCCGATGCGCCGGGCTCCTTCCCCTGGGCCATCGCCACCGGGCAGACCTTCCTGCGCAACATCGACGATTCGGACCTGCCCGGCGCGCTCGACCCGCAACTGCGCGAGTTCGTGCGTGCGCTGGGCGTCACGGCGGGCTGCATCGTGCCGCTGGTCGCGCGCGGCCGCACCATCGGCGCCATGGCCGTGCTGCAGGCCGAGTCCGGGCGGCGCTTCTCGGCCGACGACGGCACGCTGATCCAGGAAGTGGCGCAACGCGCCGCGCTGGCCCTGGACAACGTGCGCCTGCTCGCACAGGCGCGCACCGCGCAGAAGGCGGCCGAGGATGCCAACCAAGCCAAGGACGAATTCCTCGCCATGCTGGGCCACGAACTGCGCAACCCGCTGGCGCCGATGGCGCTGGCGCTGCAGCTGATGCAGCGGCGCGATGCGCAGGCCTTTCCGCGCGAGCGGCAGATCATCGACCGCCAGGTGCGGCACCTCTCGCGCATGGTGGACGACCTGCTGGACGTGTCGCGCATCGTCTCCGGCAAGATCGTGCTGCGGCCCGAGACGGTGGACCTGCGCGACGTCGTCGCGCGGGCGCTGGAGCTGACCCTGCCGGCGCTGCAGCAGCGCGGCGAGATGCCCGAGGTGAAGCTGCCGGCCGAGCCGGTGCTGGTGCATGGCGATCTGTTGCGGCTGGCCCAGATCGTGGGCAACCTGCTCAACAACGCCGCCAAGTTCACCGACCCCGGCCGCGCGATCCGGGTGGTGCTGGCGGTCGATCCCTCGGCACGCGACCCGCAGGCGGTCCTGCAGGTCATCGACGAGGGCATCGGCATCGCGCCCGATCTGCTGCCGCAGGTCTTCGAACGCTTCGTGCAGGGCCAGCAGCCGCTGCAGCGTGCGGCGGGCGGGCTCGGCCTGGGCCTGGCGATCGCGCAGAGCCTCGCGCGGCTGCACGGCGGCGCCATCGGCGTGCGCAGCGACGGCGTGGGCCAGGGCAGCACCTTCGAGCTGCGCCTGCCGCTGCTGATGGGTGCGGAGGTGGCCGTGGACGCCGCCGAAGCGCCGCCCGCGCCGACCCGCACGCTTGCGCTGCTGGTGGTCGACGACAACCGCGACGCGGCCGACGCGCTGGCGAGCTGGCTCGAACTCGAGGGCCACCGGGTGCGCACCGCCTACTCGGCCGAGGAGGCGCTCGCGGCGCTGGCCGAGGCGCCGGCCGACGGCGCCGTCGTCGACATCGGGCTGCCCGGCATGAGCGGCCACGAGCTGGCGACGCAGCTGCGCGGCCAGCCGGCAACGCAGGCCATGGCGCTGATCGCGCTCACCGGCTACGGCCGCGAGGCCGACCGCCGCAAGGCGCTGGGTGCGGGCTTCGACGACCACTTCGCCAAGCCGGCGCAGGTGGAGATCCTGCTGGCGCGGCTGGTGGAGCTGGATGGGCAGCGGCGCGCGCCGGCGTGAGATTCCAGAGCCAAGTCGGCCCGCAGCCCGTGTCCGGCGAGTGCAGGATGCTATCGAAAAGATAGCAACCGGTCCCTTGTCTCAGTCCGTGAACGAGCGCACCGCCATCGGCAGCGTCGGCGCTTCCCAGCGGTAGCCGGCGGCCAGCACGTCGCGCTCGGTGCGCAGGCCGTTCCAGCGCAGCGCGAGCAGGTCGGCCAGCGTCCAGGCGGCCCAGTCGGCGCGGAAGGGGCGCAGGGCCGCCTCGGCGGGCGGCGCGGCCTCGGCCGGCGGCGGCTGGTTGCGCCACACCAGGGCGGGGATGCGGTAGCCCGACTCGGTGCTGGGGCTGTGGCCGGCGCGGTCGCTGCCGTGGCCCACTTCCTGCCCGTGGTCCGACAGGTACATCCAGGCGCGGTAGCCGTCGGTGCGGCCCACGGTGCGGGTGAGTTGCAGCATCTCGCCCACCACGAAGTCGTGGTACAGCAGTGCGGCGTCGTACTCCTGCCGGAAGCGCCGCACCCAGGCGGAACGGCCGCTCTTCGCCATGTCGGATTCCACGGCGTCGACCTCGTCGTCGAAGGGGTTCTGGCCCGGCGGGAAGCGCAAGGTGTAGTGCGGGTGCGCGCCCAGCAGGTGCACGATGATCAGCTTGCGCTCGGCCGGGTCTTCCAGCGCCTCCTGCACGCAGTCCAGCAGCTCGCTGTCGAGCGAGGCGCTGGCGCGGCCGGGGGTGCGGTTGACGATGTCGACCACGTCGGCCAGGCGTGCATGCTGCTGCTCGATGGCGACGTCGTCGTGGTTGCTCATCCACCAGGTCTTGTAGCCGGCCGCGCGGGCCATGGCCAGCAGGTGCTGTGGGTCTGCGCGGTCGGGCTCGCCGAATGCGAACAGGTTGCGCAGCGCGGGCAGGGTGCTGGCATCGACCGACCAGGCGTTGCGCAGCACCGTGAGCTGCTCGCCCAGCTGCCGCTGCTGCGCCTGCAGGCGCGGCGTGGTGGCGCGCCGGTAGCCGTACAGGCCCAGGTTGTCGCGGTTGATGCTGTCGGTGATGACCAGCACCACCGTCGACGGCCCCTCGCGCGCGATCACCGGTGCCGCGGCGCGGGCACGGGCCAGGGCCGCATCGCGCACGCGCTGCTGGTCGGCCCAGCCGGCACGCAGGGTGTCGAGCTGCGACTGCCAGCCGCTCCAGAACAGCACCGGGTGCAGGCGGCGCCAGGGCTTGCTCGCATAGGCCACGCCCGACAGCAGCAGCACCGCTGCCAGGCCGGCCGCGGCCCATCGCGACAGCCGCGCCGACGGGCCGCGCCGCCCGCGTGCCGCCAGCCGCCACGCGCAGGCCACCGCGGCCAGCACGGCCAGCAGCCACAGCAGCGCGGTGCGCCAGTGCATCGACAGGTATTCCGCGCTCTCGCGCGGGTTGGTGTTGGCGGCGGCGCCCAGCACCAGCGCGCCATCGGGCGCGGACTGGTAGGTGTCGAGCAGGTAGGCACGCACGACGCCGTCGAGCGCGAAGGCCAGGACCCACAGCGTGACGGCCGCCTGCCGCAGGCGGTGCATGCCGGCACTGCGCACCGGCCAGGACAGCCAGGCCAGCAGCGGCAGCGCCAGGACGAGCAGTTGCGCGACGCGCCGCCCGTCGTGGCCCAGCACGATCACGCTGGCCAGCAGGGCCGCCAGTGCGCCGAGCGCGGGCCAGAAGCGGCGTGAGGAGGCAGCCGGCGCCGGGCCGGTGGCGGGGAGGGTGACCATGTGGGCCGGGATTCTGCCGAGCGGCCCGGTCCCGCCCGTCTCAATCACCCCGCAGCGGCCGGGGCATCGGCGGCGTTCAGCGCACGAAGCGATCGACCCAGCCCGTCACCCACGCCGCAAGCAAGGCCAGGTGCGCCACCACCGTCGCCGCGTACATGCGCAGGAACTCGGCCTTGCTGGACTTGTGCCGCAGGCCCTGCTGCGCCACGCGCGCGGCCGGCCAGCCGCCCAGCAGGGCGAAGAGATGCAGCGTGTTCTCGGGCGTGCGCTGCCGGCCGGCCTCGGCCGCGCGCTTGTCGATCCAGTAGGCGACGAAGGTGGCGAGGTTCAGCGCCGCGAGCGCGGCCACCAGCCAGGCGGGCAGGCGATGCGTTGACAGGCCGAATGCAAGCAGGGCCGCCCAGAGCAGCAACGCGACCCACCAGGCGGCGCCGAGGCGCGACGGCGCGCGAGAGCCGCCACGCCGGCGAGCCGCCGCAGGGCGCGCATCGCCACCGCGCCGGGGCTCGCGCGTCGGGCCGGCGGATGGGCGACTCGACTGGGCAGCGGTGGCGCCCACGGGCTGCACGGCCATGGCGCGCGGCCCCTTGCCGCCGACCTCGATGCGCTCGAACTGCACGGCGGTGCCGACCTGCGGCTCGAAGCCGGCGCGCCAGTCGCGCACGTGGAAGAACACGTCCTGGCTGTCGCCGGTTCGGATGAAGCCGAAGCCGCGGGTGGCGTCCCACTGACGCACGGTGCCGGTGGACCTCATGTGGCGTCCGGTGCGAGCGTGTGCAGCGGGATGTCGCGCGCGTGTGCGAGCGCATCGAGCGCGGCGCGCGTCTGGCCCGCGAGCCAGGCGGCGATGGCGCGGTGCGTGGCGGCGTCGGCCATGTCGGCGGGCGGCATCCCGGCCGCATCGCACAGCCGCGCGGCGAAGTGCGGCTCCAGCGCCGCCACGGCCACGCGGCCATCGGCACAGGGGTAGACGCGGTAGCCGGCATGGGCACCGCCGACGGCGCCGGCCGGCACCGTCAGGCCCCAGGTGCGCGGCAGCGCGAGCCATTGCGCGGCGTCGTTCAGCGCCACCTCGTGGTGCACGCCGCGGCCGGTGGCGCGCGCCTGGATCACGGCCTGGAGCACGGCCTCGCTCGCGAGCAGGGCACCGCCCATGTCGGCATAGAGCGTGGGCGGTAGCGCGGTGCCGGTGACGAGGCCGGCGTCGGCCAGGTAGGTGAGGTCGTGACCCGGCTCCTCGGCGCGCGCGCCGGCGGCACCGACGATGGCCACCTGCGACAGCCGCGGGTGGCGGGCCTGCAGGGCAGCGCGATCGAGCCCGAGCTTGGCGAGCGCGGAGGGGCGGAAGGACGTCAGCAGCACGTCGGTGCGGGCCAGCGCCTCGTGCAGCGCGGCCTGGCCCTCGGGCTGTTTCAGGTCCACCGTGCGCACGTCGACGCCGGCGTGCAGCGCGGCATAGGCGGTGATGTTGTAGTGCCGCATGGGGTCGCCGGCCGGCGGCTCGAACTTGAGGCATTCGGCGCCCATCGCGCGGCAGCGCATCAGCGCCGCGGGGCCGGGAAGGTTGAGCGCGAGGCTCAGCACGCGCACGCCGGCCAGCGGCTGGAAGGACGGGGGCGGGGCGTCGGACATGCGGGGCGTCTCCTCGGGATGCTATGAATTCGGTAGCTTCTCGCGCAGGCGGGGCGCGCGCTGCGGGCCCGTTCGGCTTGAAACCTTGGAGGCGATTGTCGCCAGGGCGGCGCGGCGCGCGATGAGCCGGATTTGACAAGCGCCGCGGCGCCGCGCCCGCTAGCATGGCCCACGCATCGCTCGTTCACGATTCACAGGAGACACCATGTTCGATTCCCAACTCATGCGCGGGCAGCGCATCCTCGTCACCGGCGGCGGCACCGGCCTGGGCAAGTCCATGGCCGAGCGGCTGCTCGGGCTGGGCTCCGACATCGCGATCTGCGGGCGCCGCCAGTCGGTGTGCGAAGAGACGGCTGCGCAGTGGCGCACGCAGTTTCCCCAACGGCGCATCGACACCTTCGGCGTCGACATCCGCGTGGCCGCAGCGGTGGAGGAAATGGTCGAGTCGCTGTGGCAGAGCGGCGGCCTCACCGGCCTCATCAACAACGCGGCGGGCAACTTCGTCTCGCCGACGGAGGCGCTGTCCTCGCGCGGCTTCGACGCCGTGGCCAACATCGTCTTCCACGGCACCTTCTACGTGACGCAGGCGGTGGGCAAGCGCTGGATCGCCGACACCCGCGCGGGCCGATGGAAGGCCGGCGACCCGATGCGCAGCGTGATGAGCATCATCACCACCTGGGTCGACAACGGCGGCCCCTACGTCGTGCCCTCGGCCATGAGCAAGGCCGGCATCGAGGTCATGACCAAGTCGCTGGCGGTGGAGTGGGCACGGTGGGGCGTGCGGCTGAACTGCATCGGTCCGGGCGAGATTCCCACGGAAGGCATGAGCAAGCGCCTGAACCCCGGCGAGGAACCTGGCGAGCGGACGAAGAAGGCGAATCCTCAAGGCCGCGTGGGCGAGATGCGCGAGCTGCAGAACCTGGCCACCTTCCTCATGGCGCCGGGCCAGTGCGACTGGCTCACCGGCCAGAGCATCATGATGGACGGCGGCCAGGCCCTGGCCACGGGCGGCAACTTCTACGAGCTGCGCCAGTGGAGCGACGCCGACTGGATGGCCGCGCGCGAACGCATCGAGGCGCAGAACCAGAAGGACAAGGCGCAGCGCTGAGCCGCGCGGCGGCGCTGCCGCATCAGCGCGGCACCGCCGCCGCGCCCACCACCCGGGCGCGCCCGGCACCCGCGCCGGCCATGGCGAGCACGACGCCGATGGCGACGAAGAGCAGGGCGCTGGCGCGGAAGCTCCCCGTCCACGCACGCATCAGGCCGACCAGCATCGGCCCGGTGGCCGCCACGAGGTAGCCGACACCCTGCGCCATGCCTGACAGCTGCGCCGCGACGCGCGCGTCGGGCGAGCGCATCACGATCAGGGTCAGCGCCAGCGCGAAGGTGCCGCCCTGCGCCACGCCGAGCAGCACCGCCCACAGCCACACCGTGGGCAGCGGCGCGAACATCGCGCCGAGCAGCGCCGCCAGCGTGAGCACCGTCAGGCCGACGGCCAGGCCGATCTGGTGGCGCTGGCGCTGCGCCAGTGCGGGGATGACCAGGCAGACGGGGACCTGCACCAGCACCGACAGCGAGACGACGAAGCCGGCCGTCGCCGCTGCGAGTCCGCGCTCGCGCAGGATCGGCGCGAGCCAGCCCATCACCGAGTACGCGAGGGCCGACTGCAGGCCCATGAAGAAGGTCACCTGCCAGGCCAGCGGGTCGGTCCACAGGCCACGCACGCGGTAGTCGGCATCGCCGGGCTGCGGGCCGGCCGGCAGGGCGAAGGGCACCCACAGCAGCAGCGCCACCGCCGCGGGCACCGCCCAGATCGCCAGCGCACCGGCCCAGTCGGTGCCGAGTGCATGCTGCAGCGGCACGGTCATGCCGGCGCCGCTGGCCGCACCGCCGCACACGGCCATGGTGTACAGGCCCATCATCAGCGCCGGGCGGCGGTCGAAGTCGCGCTTGACCAGTGCCGACAGCAGCACGTTGGCCACCGCGATGCCCACGCCCGCGAGCGCCGAGGCCAGGAACAGCGCCGGCACCTGTGCCGTGCCGCGCAGCGCGGTGCCCGCCGTGATCAGCACCATGCAGGCCAGCAGCGTGCGCTCGATGCCCACCCGCCGCCCCAGCCAGGGCGCCACCATCGCGAAGGCGCCCAGGCAGATCACCGGCAGCGTGGTGAGGGCGCTCGCCGTGGCGGCCGACATGCCGGTGCCGGCCACGATGTCGGGCAGCACCACCGAGAGGCTGGAGAACACCGGGCGCATGCTGAAGGCGATCAGCACGATCGCCGCACCGAGCATCAGCAGGCCGGCGCGGTCGCGGCCGGGGGCTGTGGGTCGGACAGGAGGGGCGGGGCGGGCGGGGGAAAGGTGATCGGCAGGCATGCGGCCGGCGATCCTGCCACAGGCACCACATCGGTGCAGGCGCGGGGCCGAAGCCCGCGCCGGCGGACGGGACGGCAGCGGCTCAGGCGCGCGGCCTGCCGGGCAGGTCGCCTTCCTTCAGCCGGCGGCCGACCAGCACCTCGCCCGTGTCGCGGTTGACGCGGCCCACCTGCGTGCCGTCGGCGAGGCGCAGTGCGCACTGCGCATCCTCGGTCGCCGGGCCGTCACCGGTCAGCTCGGCACTCACCGTGAGGCGCAGCGCCGGCGGGAACATCGACAGCGGATAGGTGCGGAACGCACGGCCCCACATCCAGCTTTTCTTCGGGTCTTGCATGCGCAGAGTATCGGCATCCGCGGCGGGCGGCGGGCGCCGCCGTCGGGCTCAGCCCCTGGCCCGTCCGTGGAACAGCACCGGCGTCTCGCGGTAACGGTCCGGGAAGGTCTTCCTGAGGTTCTCGATCTTCGGCAGGTCGTTGACGACGATGTACGGCTCGCCGGGGTTGCGCGTGAGGTAGTCCTGGTGATAGCCCTCGGCGGGGAAGAAGGGCTTGCCCGACTCGATCGTGGTGACGATCGGTGCGTCGAAGCTGCGCGCCCGGTCGAGCTGGGCGATGTAGGCCCTGGCGATGCGCGCCTGCTCCGCATCCTGGGCGAACACGGTCGAGCGGTATTGCGTGCCATGGTCGGGCCCCTGGCGGTTCAACTCGGTCGGGTTGTGCGCCACCGAGAAGAAGATCTGCAGCAGCCTTCCATAGCTGACCTCTTGCGGGTCATAGGTGATCTGCACGGCTTCCGCGTGGCCGGTGGTTCCCGAGCCGACGACCTCGTAGCGGGCCGTCTGGGGCGCACCGCCGGCGTATCCGGAGACCGCGTTGGCCACGCCCTTCACATGCTGGAACACGCCCTGCACGCCCCAGAAGCAGCCGCCGGCCAGCACGGCGGTCGCCGTGCTCGCGCCGCCCGGTGCGGCCGGGTCGTCGGCGGGCGGGGGAATGACGACGGCGCGTTCGGCCGCCATGGATGCGACCCCCCAGCCTGCCCATCCCAGCAGCGCGGCCGTACCGAGGAAGGCCGTGCGGCGTGTCCAGCCCGTGGCCGTGGTGGATCGTGTCGTCTCGTCGAGTCTCATGTGGATGCTTCCTTGGTGGGACGGGTGCCGCAGCGCGATCGCACTGCGTCTGTCTCGAGTTCGTGCCGCGATCCGCGAAGTTACACCCCGGAGTTCCCCCGGCCCTGCATCGATGACGACGAGGGCTGCAAGGCCGCGTCCCACCGGCGCGAGCAGCTATGCTTTCGGTCCCAATTCGGGCCGCTGCGGCGCACGGCACTGCAGCGCCGGCAGGGCCGTGCGATGCTCGCCACCCACGAGCCCGACACCCACACGACAAGGCCTTGCCATGAGCGCATTCCCCATCGAAGATATCGTCGCCTCGCTGCACCGCGTGCGGCACGACTGGCGCGAATCGCAGCAGCGCTCGCAGTCCGGCGGCGAACGCGAACTGCCCTCTAGGCAGGTCGTGGCCGAGCTGGTCGAGTCGCTGACCGGCGCGCTGTTTCCGATGCGCCTGGGCCCGACCGACCTGCGACAGGAGAGCGAGAACTTCTATGTCGCCCACACGCTCGACGCCGCGCTGCACCTGCTGCACGGGCAGGCCACGCTCGAGCTGCGGCACGAACTGCGCCACACCGCCTTCGACGCCGCGGCCGTGAGCGCCGATGCGCTGGCCCGCGCGCGCGACTTCGCGACGCAGCTGCCGGCCATCCGCGCGCTGCTCGACACCGACGTGATGGCCGCCTACCACGGCGACCCGGCCGCACGCAGCGTGGACGAGGTGCTGCTGTGCTACCCGGGCGTGACGGCCATGATCCACCACCGCATCGCGCACCCGCTGTACAAGCTGGGCCTCACGCTGCTGGCGCGCATCGTCGCCGAGCGCGCGCATGCGCAGACCGGCATCGACATCCACCCCGGCGCCACCATCGGCCCGGGCTTCTTCATGGACCACGGCACGGGCATCGTGATCGGCGAGACGGCCGTGATCGGGCAGCGCGTGCGCCTGTACCAGGCCGTGACGCTGGGGGCGAAACGCTTCCCGACCGACGCCGAGGGCAACCTGCAGAAGGGCCTGCCGCGCCACCCCGTGGTGGAGGACGACGTGGTGATCTACGCCGGCGCCACCATCCTCGGGCGCGTGACCATCGGCAAGGGCGCCACCATCGGCGGCAACGTGTGGATCACCGACGACGTGCCGGCAGGCGCCAGCGTGACGCAGGCCAGCCTGCAGAAGGCCAAGGGCAACCGCCCCGGCGACTGCTGAGCACGCGTGGCGCCGTCCGACGCCGGACGCTCAGCCCGGCGCACGCGAGGCCAGGCTGCCCGCCCGCAGGCCTGGCCGCGCAGCGGGCCTATCCTGGCGCCGTGTACATGGCGTCAGGAAGGAGTTTCCATGGGCAATGACACCGATCTGCGGCGCTGGCAGCTGCGCTTTCGCTCCATCTTCCATCCGGGCCGGGGCTTCAGCTTCCCCTGCGACGCCGCCGGCCACGTCGACCTCGATGCGCTGAGCGAGCGCGCGCGCGCCAACTACTTCTATGCACGCGGCATGCTCGGCCGCGAGCTGCTGCCGCCGCAGGTCGAGCGCGCCTGACGCGCGCCACCGGCTGCAGCCGGCTCAGGCGGCGGCGGCCGCGCGCTGCACTTCGTAGGTCTTGAGGTTGACGTAGGCGGCGCGGAGCATCGACGGCGACGCGAAGCCGGCCGGCGCACGCGCGAGCAGGTCGCCCAGGATCTGGTCGGCCTCGACGCGCGCGCCGCGTGCCATGTCCTTGTACATCGAGGCCGTCAGCGGCGAGCCGGCCTGCGTCACCGACGCGCGCGCCCGTTCGAGGGTGGCGGGCCGTGGCGCGAAGCCGTTGTGGGCCGCGATGGCCGCGCATTCGTCGACCAGTGCCAGGGCCACGTCGCTGCCGCCGGCCGCGTGCACCGCGCCGACACTGGCGCGCATGAGCGTGGTCAGTGCGGCGGCCGAGGCGATGAACAGCCACTTCTCCCACAGGTCCTGCAGGATGTCGTCGCTCAGCCGGTCGGTGAATCCCGCACCCTGGAACTGCGCGGCGATGGCCTCGACGCGGGCCGAACGGCCGCCGCTGCGCTCGCCGAAGGTCAGGCCGTCGAGGTCGTTGTGATGGACCACATGGCCCTGCGCGTCGAGCGAGGCGGAGATCATGCACAGGCCACCGAGCACCTTGTCGTCGCCGAAGCGCTGCGCAAGCCGGCCGAAGTGGGCCATGCCGTTGAGCACCGGCAGGACCGCGGTGTCGGGCCCCACCGCCGGCGCGATGGCGTCCATGGTCGGGTCGAGGTCGAAGGCCTTGCAGCTCACCACGACGAGGTCGTAGGGGCCATCGATGTGCTCGGCCAGCACGTGGGGCGGCGCGTCGATCTGCAGGTCGCCCTTGGGGCTGCGCACGACGAGCCCGTCGCGCGCCAGTTGTGCCGCGCGCCCGGCGCGCACGAGGAAGGTGAGGTCACGGCCTGCGGCAAGAAGCCGCCCGCCGAAGTAGCCACCGAGCGCGCCCGCGCCCACCATCAGGATTCGCATGAATTTGCCTTGCCGTCGAGGATGTAAGAACGTGTTCAGAGTCTCCAAGGGGTCGCGCAGCCACCTTGCCGGGCGGCCTGCAAGGCGCAGCGCGCCGCTCGTAGTCATCTACGAGCAAGCGCTGCAACGCCGCAGGCCGCCCGGCAAGGCGGCTGCCCTTCGGGTTGGGGCGCAATCGGGCCCGCTCAGCGCCCCGTCGCTTGCATGGGCATGAGCCCATGCGGCGCGCCGGGACACTGATCGCATCCCGATTGCACCCCAACGCGACCCCTTGGAGACCCTGAACACGTTCTAAGGAGGGCGGATGATGCTCCGAAGCGGCCCGCGCTGCCGCTGCATGGTCATGCTCGGGCTCCCATAATGGTTGTCCCTCGATTGCCCTTCACCCATCGCCAGGAGCCCGCATGAGCCAGTTCAAGATCGCCGTCGTCATCGGCAGCATTCGCCAGGATTCCTTCAACCGCAAGCTGGCCCTCGCGCTGGCACACCTTGCGCCGGAGAACTTCACCTTCGAGCATGTGCGCATCGACAACCTGCCGCTGTACAACCAGGACCACGACGGCAAGCAGGCCCCCGAGGTGCTCAAGCTCAAGAGCGAGATCGCGGCCGCGCAGGGCCTGCTGTTCGTCACGCCCGAGTACAACCGCTCGATTCCCGGCGTGCTGAAGAACGCGATCGACCACGCATCGCGTCCCTATGGCCAGAGCGCCTGGGCCGGCAAGCCCGCCGGCGTGATCGGCGTGTCGGTCGGCGCCATCGGCACCGCGCTGGCGCAGCAGCACCTGCGCAACGTGCTGGCCTACCTCGACGTGCCCACGCTCGGCCAGCCCGAGGCCTTCATCCAGAACAAGGAAGACCTGTTCGACGACAAGGGCCACATCGGCAACGAGGCGACCAAGCAGTTCCTCCAGGGCTGGGTGGACAAGTACGTCGCCTGGGTCAAGACGCACAACGGCTGAGCGGCCTCGCTCACGGGTGGCCGTCCACCCGCATCTGGAACAGGAAGTAGGGCGGCATGCAGGCACCGCCGCTGTCCGATGCGAACAGCGGCCCGGATGGCTGGGCCACCTGCGTGCAGACGTAGTCGTCGCGGCAGGCCTGGGCGGCGGAGCAGCGGCGCAGCTGCCCCGGCCGCGTGTGCCGCAGGCACTGCGCGAAGGGCTTGTTCCCGGCCAGGCAGCGGTTGAAGTCGTCCAGGATGGCGATCTGTCCGCACACGCCGTCCGCATCGCCCGGCTTGCACGCACCCGAGCACATGCCGCCCGGGAAGCCGACCGCCGTCTTCTCGCAGACGCCCGCGTCGCCGCACGACAGGCGCTGGCCGCGCAGCGCGCGGTCCAGGCGCGGATCGGCCCGGGGCGTGAGCCGGGCAGGCTCGCACATCGCGCCGACGGCGGGGCGTTCGGGCATGCACACCCCCACGCTGCGATCGTGGCTGGCGCCGCCTTCGGCCTGGCAGCGCAGGCCCGCCCCGCAGCGCCAGCCCTCGAAGCCCGCATCGCCGAGACCGCAGGCCGCACCCATGCCGCCGGCCGGCCCGCCGTGCTCGGCCAGGGGCCGGAAGGGGTCCGCGCGGCCCTGGGCCAGCGTAGCGCTCAGGTAGGCGGCGCGGCGGACGAGTTCGTCCTGAAGGTGTGGCGAGTGGCCGACCGCGAGCGCGTTGCCGGGCGTGAAGGTGCGCGTCGCCTCGGGGCGGTCCTCGCCCAGCAGATGGAAGCCGGCGACGGCGCGACTCTGGTGGCAGCCGGCGCAGCTCAGGTCGTCGAGCCGGCGCAGCCAGGCGGCCGGCGAGCTCAGCGTGTGCGAACCCGGCACGGCCTGCCATGGCACCTGGCCGTAGAGCTGCACGAAGGGCCGGTTGGCCAGGCGGGCCAGGCCGCGCGGCGTGACCGACCGCGCCTCGGTGGCCAGGTAGCGCTCGGGAATGCGCAACTGGCCGCTGTCCAGGGCCTGGCGTTGCGACGGCTGTTGCAGCCAGCGCAGCAGGTCCTCGCGCAGGCGGGCGTCGGCCTGCAGGCGCGCGAGATCGGGCGTGTTCTCCAGCGGGCGTGCTTCGTAGCGGCTGTCCGTGGCATTCCAGCGGAAGGCACGCATCAGATATTCCGCATGGCCGCCCAGGTCGGGCCGCACCCCCGATGGCCAGCGCACGCTCTGCAGGTTGACGGCGATCTGCACGAGCCGCTGCCGTGCGAGGCGCTCGGGCGCGAGCGGGCCCTGCGGTGACAGCAGCCAGCGGCCGAGCGCCGGCTCGTCGAGCCCGGCCGGCGGCACCCACAGGCGCGCGGCGCCGGCGCAACCGCCCTGTGCGTCGGGCGGGTCGGCCCGCAACTCGACGCTCAGGGTCATCGGCAGGCGCGACTGCATCCGGGGTGTGCGGTAGGCCAGCCGGTACACGAGGCGGGTCTCGCCGCAGGCGCCATCGTGGAAGGCGCGGCGGTCCAGCCGGTTGACCACGCCCACGAGTTCGAAGAAGGCGTCCGGGCTGCGGAGCCAGCGGCTGTCGAAAAGCCGGTGCGCGTAGCGCGCGACGCCGACGCCGGCCTGTGGATCGACGCGCGCGATGGCAGCCACGCCCTCGGCCAACGGCGCCAGGACTTCCCGCCACCGTGGCGAGCGCGCCAGATTGCGGTTGTCGAGCAGCCCGTCGGCGCCGGGCGTCGCGTCGAAACAGCGCGCCAGGCCGGCGCCGGCGGTTTCCGCAGCCTGCAACGCGGCAGGCGCGGTGACGATCTGCAGGGGTTCATCCCCCCGTACCGGGCCTGCGATGGCAGTCGCCAGCATCGACAGCCACATGCCTGCAGCCCAGAACGCTCTTTTTTTCATAGCACCTCGTGCCCATCCGGCGGGCCCTGGAGGCGCATTGTGCCGAGGCCCGGGGCGCAACCCATCCGCCTGCCGGCGCGCGGCCGGCGGCCGAAAAAAAGCCGCCGGCTCTGGTGGGCCGGCGGCGTGAGGGGGGAGGTGGACGGCGGGCTCAGGCGGCCAGCGTGGCCTGGTCCTGGTTGGCCGCCTGGGCGGTGGCCGTGGCAATCTCGGCGCGCGCCGCGGCGAGTGCCGCGGCCTTGGCTGCGTCGCCCATTGCGAGGCCTTCGGCGCGCACGATGCGAACGTCGGTGATGCCGAAGAAGCCGAAGATGGTCTTCAGGTAGCTTTCCTGGTGTTCCATCGCGTTGCCGGCGTCGCTGGTGGAGTACATGCCGCCGCGGGTCGAGGCCACGATCACCGTCTTGCCGCCGGCCAGGCCGACGGGACCCTTCTCGGTGTACTTGAAGGTACGGCCGACCTGGGCGAGGCGGTCGATCCAGGCCTTGAGCTGGGTGGGCACCGAGAAGTTGTAGAGCGGGGCGCCGACGACGATCACGTCGGCTGCGAGGAACTGGCTCACCAGGCGCTCGGACACGGCGTTCTCGCGACGCTGCGCCTCGGTGGGTTCGGCCTGCAGGCCGGCCTTGATGCCGAGCGCGTCGGCGTTGAAGTGGTTGGGCGTGTCCGTGGCGAGGTCCAGCAGTTCCACCGTGGTGCCGGGGTGGCTGGCGCGCCATTCGGCCGTGATCTCGGCCGTGAGCTGGCGCGAGACGGAATTCGTGCCGAGGACGCTGGAATCGACTTGAAGCAGCTTCATGGGGAACCTCTTTCGTTGGGTGGTTGGCGTCGCCCCGTGGTAGTGGGTTCGAGGCGGCATGAGAATAAGTCTATGGGCGCACCAATCGGTCGATAAGAGGCCAAAATAGCGACTCTTTGTCCCGCTACGAGAACAATCGAGCCCATGCAAGACCTGAACGACATGCTGTTCTTCGCCGAGGTGGCGGAGCGGGGCGGCTTCACGGCTGCCAGCAAGGCCTTGAACGTGCCCAAGTCGCGCCTGTCGCGGCGGGTCGCCGAGCTGGAAAGCGCGCTGGGCGTGCAGCTCCTGCAGCGCAGCACGCGGCGCCTGTCGCTCACCCCGGCGGGCGAGATCTACCTGCGCCACTGCATCGCGGTGCGCGACACGGCCGAGGCCGGCGCCGAAGCCGTGGCCCAGGTGCAGAAGGAGCCGCGCGGCACCGTGCGGCTGAGCTGCCCGGTGACGCTGGCGCAAAGCAGCGTGGGGCCGATCCTGCCCATCTTCATGAAGCGCCATCCGGGCGTCACGGTCGAGATGCGCGTGCTCAACCGCCCGGTCGATCCGGTGGAGGAGGGCGTGGACATGGCCCTGCGGGTGCGCGCCGAAATCGAGAACAGCGCCACGCTGGCTGCGCGCAGCTTCAGCCGCAGCCGGCTGCTGCTGGTCGCCGCGCCGGAGGTGCTGGCCCGCCGGCAGCCCTTGCAGGGGCCGGAGAACCTGGCCGGGCTGGATGCGGTCGCCATGTCGGCGGCCGATGCGCGCACCGGCACCCTGCTGGTGGGGCCCGACGGGCGCAGCTTCGTCTACACGCCCTTTCCACGCTACCTGGCCGACGACCTGCTGACCCTGCGCTTCGCGATCCTGCAGGGTGTCGGCGCCGGATTCATGCCCGACTACATGTGTCAGGACGACCTGCACGCCGGGCGGCTGGTCGAGGCACTGCCGGGCTGGCATCCGCCGTCGGGCATCGTCCACGCGATGTACCCGCCGCGGCGGGCGCTGGTGCCGGCGGTGCGGCTGCTGCTGGACTTCTTCGCCGAGCACCTGCAGAAGTGCGACGACGAGCTGAACCACGGATCGAATCTGGTGGTGATGCCCGTCTGACGGGGGCCTGAGCTATCGATTCGATCGCAGCGCTTCAAGCGCTTATTCGGTCGGAAGCATATTCAAACAAGGAGATATTCGTTTGAGATCGTAGGCGGGCTTTCGACAATCGCCGGTCCGATTTGATCCACAGGAGCGCGCGACATGGCCACCTTGCGACTGGGCGACACCGCCCCCGACTTCACCCAGGACTCGTCCGAAGGCCCGATCCATTTCCACGAATGGGCGGGCAATTCCTGGGTCGTGCTGTTCTCGCACCCGGCGGACTTCACGCCCGTGTGCACCACGGAACTGGGCAAGACCGCCGCGCTGGGCGGTGAATTCGCCAAGCGTGGCGTCAAGCCGATCGCCATCAGCGTCGACCCGGTCGACAAGCACAAGGAATGGATCGGCGACATCAACGAGACGCAGAACACCACGGTGAACTTCCCCATCCTGGCGGATGCGGACCGCAAGGTGGCCGAGCTCTACGACCTGATCCATCCGAACGCCTCGGCGACGGCCACCGTGCGTAGCGTGTTCATCATCGACCCCAAGCACGTGGTGCGCGCCACCATCACCTACCCGGCGAGCACGGGCCGCAACTTCGACGAGATCCTGCGCGTGATCGACTCGCTGCAACTCACCGACAGCCACAAGGTCGCCACGCCCGCCAACTGGAAGGACGGCGACGACGTGGTGATCATCCCCAGCCTGCAGGACCCGGCCGAGCTGAAGGAGCGCTTCCCCAAGGGCTGGAACGCCGTGCGCCCGTACCTGCGGCTGACCCCTCAGCCGAACAAGTAAAGCGCCGTGACGACCCCGGTCATCATCGTCCCCGGCTGGCGCGACTCCGGCCCCGGCCACTGGCAGAGCCTGTGGGCGGAGCGCATGCAGTCGGCCCGCCGCGTGGTGCAGGACGACTGGGTGTCGCCCAAGCGGGAGGCGTGGGTCGGCGCGCTGGAGCGGCTCATCCTGGCGCAGGAACAGCCGGTGGTGATCGCCGCCCACAGCCTGGGCTGCATCGCCACGGCCCACCTGGGCGAAGCGGCCGCGTCGCGCGTCGCCGGGGCGCTGCTGGTGGCGCCCGCCGACCCGGAACGCCGCGCGGCGCTCAACGACTTCGCGCCCGTGCCTTATGCGCGGCTGCCCTACCGCAGCATCGTCGTCGCGAGCAGCAACGACCCCTTCTGCCCGGTGCGCCTCGCGGGGGCCTATGCCCGCGCCTGGGGCAGCGAATTCGTCCGGATGCAAAATGCCGGCCACATCAACGTCGATTCGGGACATGGCGACTGGCCCCTGGGGCTGGCCCTGCTCGAGTCCCTGACGGACGCGCCCAGCCGCCTTTTCGAGGAGCGGGGAGCCGGGCGCCAGAGTTTCGAAACCTTCACATCACCATGACATCGAGAATCAAGAACATCGCCGCCGCGCTCATCGTCGCCTCCTCGGCCATTGCCGGTTCGGCGTGGGCGCAGAACCAGCTGCTGAACGTTTCGTACGACGTGGCGCGCGAGTTCTACAAGGACTACAACGCCGCTTTCGTCGCGCACTACAAGAAGACGAAGGGCGTCGATGTGAAGATCGACCAGTCGCATGCCGGCTCGAGCGCCCAGGCCCGCGCGGTGGCCGACGGCCTCGATGCGGACGTGGTGACGATGAACACCAGTACCGACATCGAGTTCCTGGCCGACAAGGGCGTGGTGGCCAAGGACTGGGCCAAGCGCTTCCCCGACAACGCGGCACCGACCACCTCGACCATGCTGTTCCTGGTGCGCAACGGCAACCCCAAGGGCATCAAGGACTGGGAAGACCTGGTCAAGCCCGGTGTGCAGGTCGTGATCGTCAACCCCAAGACCGGCGGCAACGGCCGCTACGCCTACCTGGCCGCCTGGGGCTACGTGAAGAAGAAGGGCGGCACCGACGCCCAGGCCGCGGAGTTCGTGGGCAAGCTGTTCAAGAACGTGCCGGTGCTGGCGCGCGGCGGCCGCGATGCGACCACCGCCTTCCTGCAACGCAACATCGGCGACGCGCTGATCACCTTCGAGTCGGAGGTGGTGTCGATCGACCGCGAGTTCGGCGCCGGCAAGGTCGACGCCGTCTACCCCAGCATCAGCATCCTGGCCGAGAACCCGGTCGCCGTGGTCGAGCGCACCACCGCCAAGAAGGGCTCGGGCGAGCTGGCCAAGGCCTACCTCGACTACCTGTACTCGGACGAGGCGCAGGAGATCGCCGCCAAGCATGCGCTGCGCCCGCGCTCGCAGGCCGTGCTGAAGAAGCACGTCGCCACCTTCAAGCCGCTGCAGCTGTTCACGGTGCAGGAACTCTTCGGCAGCCTGAGCGAAGCGCAGAAGGTGCACTTCAACGACGGCGGCCAGTTCGACAAGCTCTACACCCCCGGCCGATAAGTCCATGACCAGTGCCGTTTCATCGGCGCTGCCGTCCGCGGCAGCGCCGATTTCGCGTGGCAGGGCCGGCGGCGCCAAGCGGGTGCTGCCGGGCTTCCACCTCACGCTCGGGTACACGCTGCTGTACCTGTGCCTCATCGTCCTCATCCCGCTGTCGGCGCTGGTCTTCAAGACCTTCACGATGAGCTGGGAGCAGTTCTGGGTGGCCGTCACCGCGCCGCGCGTGCTGGCCTCCTACCGGCTGACCTTCGGCGCGTCCTTCCTGGCCGCGCTGGTGAACCTGTTCGCCGGCCTGCTGGTGGCCTGGGTGCTGGTGCGCTACAAGTTTCCGGGCAAGAAGATCGTCGACGCTTTGGTCGACCTGCCGTTCGCGCTGCCCACCGCCGTGGCCGGCATCTCGCTCACGGCGCTGCTGGCCGGCAACGGCTGGATCGGCCAGTACCTCGAACCGCTGGGCATCAAGCTGGCCTTCACGCCTGCGGGCGTGGTGATCGCCCTCATCTTCATCGGCTTGCCCTTCGTGGTGCGCACGGTGCAGCCGGTACTCGAAGACACGGAAAAGGAACTGGAAGAAGCCGCCACCTCGCTGGGTGCCACGCGCTGGCAGACCTTCCGCCTGGTCATCCTGCCGTCGATCACGCCCGCGCTGCTGACCGGCTTCGCGATGGCTTTCGCGCGCGCCATCGGCGAGTACGGCTCGGTCATCTTCATCGCCGGCAACATGCCCATGATCTCGGAGATCACGCCGCTCATCATCATCGGCAAGCTGGAGCAGTACGACTACGCGGGCGCCACGGCGGTGGCGCTCGTGATGCTGGTCTTCTCGTTCCTGATGCTGCTGGTCATCAACGCCCTGCAGAGCTGGCAGCGCAGGCGGGGGGCATCGGCATGAGCGGCGGCACGGGAATGCGTGCCCCGGTGCGGCGCGCGCAGGCGGGGACCACCGAATCGCCAGCCGTGCGCTGGACGCTGATCGGCCTGGCGCTGCTCTTCATGTTCTTCTTCCTCGTGCTGCCGCTGGCGGCGGTGGCGACCGAGGCGCTGCGCAAGGGCTGGGACGCGTACTGGGAAGCCCTGAAGGAGCCCGACGCCTGGTCGGCGATCCGGCTCACGCTGATCGTCGCGGCGATCTCGGTGCCGCTGAACCTGGTGTTCGGCGTCGCGGCGGCCTGGGCCATCGCCAAGTTCGAGTTCAGGGGCAAGGCCTTCCTGACGACGCTGGTCGACCTGCCCTTCGCCGTCTCGCCTGTCGTGGCGGGCCTGATCTACGTGCTGGTCTTCGGCGCGCAGGGCTGGCTCGGCCCGTGGCTGGCGGCGCACGACATCAAGATCATCTTCGCCGTGCCGGGCATCGTGCTGGCCACCATCTTCGTCACCTTTCCCTTCATCGCGCGCGAACTGGTGCCGCTGATGCAGGCGCAGGGCACGGACGAGGAGCAGGCCGCCATCGTGCTGGGCGCGAGCGGCTGGCAGACCTTCTGGCGCGTGACCCTGCCCAACATCAAGTGGGGGCTGCTGTACGGCGTGATCCTGTGCAACGCGCGGGCGATGGGCGAATTCGGCGCCGTGTCCGTCGTCTCGGGCCACATCCGCGGCCAGACCAACACCATGCCGCTGCACGTCGAGGTGCTCTACAACGAGTACCAGTCCGTCGCCGCCTTCGCCGTCGCTTCGCTGCTGGCCATCCTGGCGCTGGTGACCCTGGTCATCAAGACCGTGGCCGAATGGCGCCACGACCGTGAAATGAAAGCCATCTCCGAACTGCCGCCGGAGCGGCCGGCGGCGGGCTGAGAGAACACCGGACATCCGTACGCGAAGGGCGCGAAGGTTGCGCGAAGGTCGCGAAAAAGATATCAAAAGATAGTTTGTCTTCCTTTTGCGTTCTTCGCGAAATCTTCGCGTCCTTCGCGTACGGAAGTCCGCATCCAAGGAATCCCCATGAGCATCGAAATTCGCAACGTCAACAAGCGCTTCGGCGATTTCCACGCGCTGCGCGACGTCAGCCTGAACATCGATTCGGGCGAGCTGTTCGCGCTGCTGGGCCCGTCAGGCTGCGGCAAGACCACGCTGCTGCGCATCATCGCGGGGCTGGAGACGGCCGACAGCGGCACGATCCTGTTCTCGGGTGAGGACACGACCGACGTGCACGTGCGCGAGCGCAACGTGGGCTTCGTGTTCCAGCACTACGCGCTGTTCCGGCACATGACGGTGTTCGAGAACGTGGCCTTCGGCCTGCGCATCAAGCCGCGCGGCCAGCGCCCGAGCGACGCACAGATCAAGGCCAAGGTGCTGGACCTGCTCAAGCTGGTGCAGCTCGACTGGCTGGCCGACCGTTATCCCTCGCAGCTCTCGGGCGGGCAGCGCCAGCGCATCGCCCTGGCGCGCGCGCTGGCCGTGGAGCCCAAGGTGCTGCTGCTGGACGAACCCTTCGGCGCGCTCGACGCCAAGGTGCGCAAGGAACTGCGCCGCTGGCTGCGCCGCCTGCACGACGAACTGCACGTCACCTCGATTTTCGTCACGCACGACCAGGAAGAGGCGCTCGAGGTGGCCGACCGCGTGGTGCTGATGAACGCCGGCCGCATCGAGCAGGTCGGCTCGCCGCAGGACGTGTGGGACCACCCGGCCAGCCCCTTCGTCTACGGGTTCCTGGGCGACGTCAACCTGTTCCACGGGCGCGCCCACCAGGGCGAGGTCGAGGTGCAGGGCGTGCGAATCGCTTCGTCCGAAGCCGATGCGGCCGAGGACGCGAAGGCGCTGGCCTACGTGCGCCCACACGACTTCGAGATCACCCGCTTCGCGCCGGGCAGCGGGCACGCGCAGGGGATCGTCGCTACCATCGGCCGCGCCATCGTCGTCGGCCCGATCGCGCGCATGGAACTCGAACCTGTCGAACCGAATCCAGACAATCCTGGATCCGGCAACATCATCGAGGCGCAGATTTCCGCGCAGCAGTACCGTGACATGGGGCTGCGCGAGGGCGACACCGTGGTGGCCAGCCCGCGCAAGGCGCGTGTCTTCGTCGAACAAGGACTCGGGATATGACTTCACCCCCACGCTCATCGCTTCGCGTATCGCTGCCCCCCGAGGGGGCGCATCAGCACCTACGGGCGGCCGGGCGGTGCTGATGAAATTCGTATTTGGCGCCCCGCGCCGCACCTACTGGCTCATCTGCATCGCCTGCGTGCTGATGCTCGCCTTCGGCATGTACCTGCAGCACGTCGTGGGCCTCGAGCCGTGCCCGATGTGCGTGGTGCAGCGGTATGCCCTCGTTTTGATCGCGGTGTTCGCAGCACTGGCGGGCGCTACAGGCCGCATCGGCTTGCAAAAGACCTGGGGCGGCCTGGGCCTTCTGTTCGCCATCGGCGGGGCCTACACGGCCGCACGCCAGACCTGGCTGCAGTGGCACCCGCCGGAGTTCGCGAGCTGCGGCCGCGACATCTACGGGATGATCGAGACCTTCCCGCTGCAGCGCGCCATCCCGATGATCTTCAAGGGCAGCGGCGACTGCAGCAAGGTCGACTGGACCTTCCTGGGCCTGTCGATCGCCAACTGGTCCTTCATCTGCTTCGTCGTCTTCGGACTGGTCATCCTGGGCCTGCTCGTCGGCCGTGGCAACCGGCCGGCCAAGCGCTTCGTGACGGCCTGAGCCCGACTGCAACTGCAGCTCCCACTGCAGGCGCAAGAAAGAACACCGCCCTCGGGCGGTGTTTTCGTTGGAGCGGGTCGCTTCAGAGCGGCAGCGTGTCGAAGGCCGCATAGGCCTGCGCCAGCCAGCTCTTGACGCGCTGGCGCTCCAGCAGGCCCAGCGCGTCGGGGCCTTCCTTGTCGTTCACGGCCTTCCAGAAGCTGGTGTTGCGGTTGTCGATCTTGCGCATGCTGGCTTCCTTCAGGCGCGGCAGGGAGATGACCCGCGCGCCCTGGGCCGTGGCCTTGGCCAGCGACTGCGAGCCGAGCATGAGGCCGAAGTCGCTCCCGCGGCCGTAGTTCTGCACCACGATGTAGTTGGCGCGGCTGCCGAAGGTGTCGACCAGCTTGCCCAGGAGGTCGCTCGAATCGCGGCCGTCGTCCATCACGTGCCAGAAGTTCACGTGCACGCCGATCTCGGCGAAGACGTCGAAGAGCTGCGATTCCTCGATCCAGCGCGCCAGCGGCGCCAGCGTCTGCGCCGCCATGTCGACGATCACGCTCTGCTGCGGGTTGTGCTCGAAGCCGTTGACCACCGTGTCCAGCCCTTCGAAGCTGTCCACCGCCACCGGCGAGGCGAAGCCCTCGTAGAAGCGGGTGAAGGAGTTGTGCGACCGGTCGGTGTCATAGCCGACGAAGGGCCGGCTGTGGTCGATGAAGTACTGGGCCAGCAGGCGCGAGGTGACCGACTTGCCGACGCCGCCTTTTTCGCCGCCGATGAAATTGAGTGAGCTCATGGATGGGAGGGAAGAAGTCCGAAGGGTTGGAGGCGACGGCGCGGCGCGTGTGCACCGGCGTCGATGAAGCGCTTTGATTCTAGGAGCGGGCCCGTGACACGCTGTGCAGCAAAGTGTGTGCCGCCCAGCGCGCCTGCAGCCTGGCCTTCCAGGCGTCGGGCAGGGTGGACGCTTCGAGCATGGCCGGCCAGCGTGCCTTGGCGAGGCGGGCGGTCTCGGTGATGGTCTTGCGCACGAGCGGCTCGTGCAGGCCGGCCGAGAAGCAGAAGGCGCGCACGTTGGCCGGCGTGAAGAGCGTGCCGCGCCGCGCGGCCGGTGCGGTGCCGCGTGCGGGCGGCAGCAGCGGCAAGGCATGGCCTTCGGCGCCCTGCATGGCGGCGTAGGCCACGATGTCATAGGCGGGCGCGAGTCGCGGCGCGGTGCCCTCCGGGTACAGCACGCCGAAATTCTTCAGGTGCGCGTCGGGGTTGCCGAGCAGTTCGTTGACCACCAGCCGCCGGACCAGCTCGAGCACGGCCTCGTCGCCGAGCGTGGGGAAGGCGCGCATGGCCAGCGCCATCGCGAGGTAGCTGGCGCCGTACTTGTCCTGCGGGTCGATCGCGAGCACCTGCGCGAAGTCCTCGAAATGGATGCGGCGTGCGCCATCGCGGTCGAAGCGCGTCACGGCCAGGAACTCGGGCTCGTCGGGCAGCGCGTAGCTGTGCTCGGCGTGGATGGCCGAGAGCGGCGCCAGCTCGGCATGGCAGACCGTCACGCCGGCGGCTGCGGCCATCTGCAGCGAAAGCATCTCCAGCTGCGGCATGTGCGGCCTGCCGACCAGCGGCAGCTTGGCGATGACGCGCGTGCTGGTTCCGGCGCGCGTGCGTGCGGTGTAGCGCCCGCCCTGGCGCGCCAGCCCCAGCTTGGGCTGCACGCCCGACACCGAGATGCCCTGCGGCAGCGGGTTGGCCACCACCGACATCTCCAGCGCGTCCTGGTCCTGCGTCACCAGGCGCTGCAGGGTGGGGCGGTCGACCTCCACCGGCCGCGCGCTCACCGCGCCGGGCAGGTCGCCGCCGCAGGCCGCCAGCAGTTCGAAGTGGTCGTCCTCCCGGCAGCCGCGCAACTGCGCGATGTGGCTGCGCAGCACGCCTTCGGGCAGCAGGTTCTGGAACCAGGTGGGCAGGCGGCCGCCCTGGGCGTTGAAGAGCGGGTTCTTCAGGTCGGCCCACAGTGCGGACTGCGTGGCCGCATCGCTGGCGAGCATGGACAGCGACAGCACCGCCTCGGGCGGGCTGGCGACGATGGCCGGCTCGGCCACGAAGCGGCACAGGTCGCCGTACTGGAAGAGCTTGCCCCAGCGGCGCCCGCCGAGGGCGATCTCCAGGATCTTGACGTTCATGGCGGGCTTCGGCGCGGGGCCGGCGCTGGCGTGGGCGGGCTGTCGGCATGCGCCGTCGCCAGCGCGTCGCCGATGCGCGTGCCCACGGGCCGGTAGTCCGCGTCGCCCGCAGGCACGACGGCCGCGCCGAAGCCCTTGGGCACGAGCTGGAGTTCCATGTCCAGCGCATCGACCAGCGCCAGCAGCGACGACAGCTGCGGATTGCCCTGCGGCCCCAGCGCGTTTCGGATGGAGCGCTCGGTCAGGCCTGCGCGCTCGGCCACCTGCTGGCCCGTGAGGCCGAGCGCGTCGCGCTGGCCGGCCAGGCGCTGGAGAAGTTCCTTCTTGTCCACGGAAACATATTACCGTATTCGGATAAAAAGGAATTTAATTTCCGGAAGCACCTCATGGGAAGCGCTGCATGATGACGACGCGTCTCAACGCTGGACCATCTGCAGAAATGGCCCCAGGCTGCCCATCAACCAGTTCTGGCTGAAGTCGAGTGCCGCGCGGCGGTATTTCTCGTCGGCCTGGGCGGCCAGCAGGTCGAGACGGCCGACCACCTTGGACAGTTCGCGGTCGACCACCAGGTTGCGACCACGGTCGCTGATCTCGGTCGACAGCAGCAGCGGACGGCCGTCGGGACCGGTGCGCGAGCTCAACAGCCACAGCGAGATCTCGAAATTGCGTGCCGCGCGGTAGGCGTTCTCGGCGCTCACGCCGTCGATCATGGTCTGCTGCCAGGTGTCGCCGTTGGCCTGCTTGAGCATCGCCGCCCAGCCCACCACCAGCGCGGCCACGCGGTCGCCCTGGTAGGCCGGTGCGGGTCCGGTCTCGAAGGCCATGCGCACGGCGTCGATGCTGGTGGCGCCGCGCAGTTCGGCCAGGGGCTTGTCGTTGTGGATCGCGTCCCAGGTGCGGGCAATCGCGTCGTCGGCGCTGGTGGCCCACTTGCGCCATTCGCGCGGGTTGCGGCGGTACAGCGACAGCTGCACGCGCTGCACCGACTGCAGGTTGTCGCGAAGCGCCAAGTTGGCAATGCGGTTGGTGCCGGACTGCAGCCATTCGCGCCCCTCGTAAGGCTCGGCGCGCTGCGTGTCGGTGAAGGCGCCGCAGCCCGCGAGCACCGCGACCAGCGGCAGCGCCAGGCGGGCGCGAATGCGGCCGCGGGACGAGTGGGAGGGGACCGGGAAGCGCATACCTGCACGTTATCATCGCCCGGCCGGGCGGCAGCGCATCGCCGCGTGCATTTTTCCTTACAAATCAATACCTTGGCTGCAAAAGCCGATCCGCCGTGCGTCTCAATTCGATCAAGCTCTCGGGCTTCAAGTCCTTCGCGGAACCCACCAACTTCATGCTTCCCGGCCAACTGGTCGGCGTGGTGGGCCCCAACGGATGCGGCAAGTCGAACATCATGGACGCGGTGCGCTGGGTGCTGGGCGAGTCGCGCGCCAGCGAACTGCGCGGCGAGTCGATGCAGGACGTGATCTTCAACGGCACGACCTCGCGCAAGCAGGCCAGCCGCTCCAGCGTGGAGCTGGTGTTCGACAACGCCGACCACCGTGCCGGCGGCCAGTGGAGCCAGTTCACCGAGATCGCCGTCAAGCGCGTGCTCACGCGCGACGGCACCAGCAGCTACTACATCAACAACCAGCCGGTGCGCCGGCGCGACGTGCAGGACGTGTTCCTGGGCACGGGCCTGGGCCCGCGCGCCTACGCCATCATCGGCCAGGGCACGATCAGCCGGATCATCGAATCCAAGCCCGAGGAGCTGCGCCTGTTCCTCGAGGAAGCCGCCGGCGTCTCCAAGTACAAGGAGCGCCGCCGCGAGACCGAGAACCGCCTGGGCGACACGCGCGAGAACCTCACCCGCGTCGAGGACATCCTGCGCGAGCTGGGCGCCAACCTGGAGCGCCTGGAGAAGCAGGCCGAGGTGGCGGCCCGCTACAACGCGCTGCAGGCCGACGCCACGCGCAAGCAGCACCAGCTGTGGTTCCTCAAGCGCAGCGAGAGCGAGGCCGACCAGGCGCGCGTCAAGGCCGATGCCGACAAGGCGCTGAACGACCTCGAATCGCGCACCGCCGACCTGCGCCACGTCGAGGCCGAACTCGAGACCATCCGCCAGGCCCACTACGGTGCCGGCGATCAGGTCAACCAGGCGCAGGGCAAGCTGTACGAGGCCAGCGCGGAGGTCGGCCGCCTCGAAGGCGAGATCCGCTTCGTGGTCGAGGGCCGCCAGCGCGTCGAGCAGCGCCTGGTGCAACTTGCCGAGCAGATCGGCCAGTGGGAAACGCGCCGCGCCGATGCCGAGGCCGAGATCGAGACGCTGGCGGGGCAGGGCGTCGATGCGGAGGAGCAGGGCGCGATCCTCGCCGCCCAGCTCGAAGAACACGACGCGCGCCTGCCCGAACTCGAAGACGCCCAGCAGCGTGCGCAGGACGAGGCCAACACGCAGCGCGCCGCGGTCGTGCAGATCCAGCAGCAGATCCAGGTGCTGGCCGCCGACCAGCGCAACATCGAGGAGCAGACGCGGCAGCTCACGCAGCGCAGCGAACGCCTTCGCGCCGACCGCAACGCCCTGGCCGCGCCCGACGAGGCGCGCCTCGCGGCCCTGCAGGAACAGCTCGCTGCTGCCCAGGAAGCCGCGACCGAGGCCGACGCCCGCCTGCATGAACTGCAGGAGAGCGTGCCGCAGCTCGACGACGACCGTCGCACGCGGCAGCAGGCCGTCAACACCGAGGGCGCGCGCCTGGCCGAGCTGTCGGCCCGGCTGGAAGCGCTCAAGGCGCTGCAGGAAAAGGTCAAGACCGACGGCAAGCTCGCGCCCTGGCTCGCCAAGCACGGGCTGGACGGCCTGCAGGGCCTGTGGAGCCGCATCCACATCGAGTCCGGCTGGGAGAACGCCCTCGAGGCGGCCCTGCGCGAGCGCATGGGCGCGCTGGAGATCTCGCGGCTCGACATGGCGCGCGCCTTCGGCAACGACGCACCGCCGGCCAAGCTGGCCTTCTACAGCGCGCCGAGCGCCGCCGCGCCGTCTGCCGCGGGCGGGTTGCCGCGCCTGTCCGATCTGCTGCGCCTGAACGACGCCGGCCTGCAGGCGCTGCTGGCCGACTGGCTGCACGGCTGCCACACGGCCGAATCGCTGGAGGAGGCGATGGCCCAGCGCGAGCGTCTTGCGCCGGGCGAGGCGATCTACGTGAAGAGCGGCCATTCGGTCACCGCGCACAGCGTGAGCTTCTACGCCCAGGACTCCGAGCAGTCCGGCCTGCTGGCGCGCCAGCAGGAGATGGAGAACCTGGAGCGCCAGCTGCGCGCCCAGAACCTCATCGCCGACGAGGCACGCACCGCGCTGGTCCGCGCCGAGGCGGCGTATGCCGACGCTGCGTCCCGCCTGGTCACCGTGCGGCGCGAGGCGGCGGAGACGCAGTCGCGCGCCCACGAGCTGCAGGTCGAGACACTGCGCCTGTCGCAGCTGGCCGAGCAGACCCGCGCGCGCAGCGAGCAGCTCTCCGCCGACCTCGGCGAGGTCGATGCCCAGCTGGAAGAGCTGCAGGAGCGCCGCGTGGCGGCCGAGGGCCGCTTCGAGGAGCTGGACATGCAGCTGGCCGACAGCCAGGAGCGCCATGCCCAGCTGGAGGAGCGCGTGATCGAGGCCGCACGGCAACTGACGGCCGCCCGCGAGCAGCACCGCAGCCTGGAGCGCCAGTTGCAGGAGGCCGCCTTCTCGCAGCGCACGCTGGAGGCGCGGCGCGGCGAACTCAACCGCGCGATCGAGACCGCGTCGCAGCAGGCTGTGGCGCTGGCCGACGAGCGCGAACGCGCCCAGGGCGAGCTGGCGCGTCTGTCGGACGCCGCGGCCCAGGCCGGCCTGCAGGACGCGCTGAGCCTGAAGCTCGAGCGCGAGCAGTCCCTCGCGGCGATGCGCAGCCAGTACGACGACCTCACGCTCAAGCTGCGCGCCAGCGACGAGCGCCGTCTGCAACTGGAGCGCGAGCTCGACCCGCTGCGCCAACGCATCACCGAGTTCCAGCTCAAGGAGCAGGCCGCGCGCCTGGGCTTCGAGCAGTACGCCCAACTGCTGGCCGATGCGCAGGCAGACCTGGACGCCGTGAAGCAGTCGATCGAGGACGACAAGGTGCGCCTCATCGGCCTGCAGGGCGAGATCGACCGCCTGCACCGCGAGGTGGCGGCACTTGGCCCGGTCAACCTCGCGGCGCTCGACGAACTCACCAGCGCGCGCGAGCGCAAGACCTTCCTCGACGCGCAGTCGGCCGACCTGAACGAGGCCATCACCACGCTGGAAGATGCCATCCGCAAGATCGACGGCGAGACGCGCGAGCTGCTCGGCGGCACCTTCAAGATCGTCAACGAGCACTTCAGCCGCATGTTCCCGGAGCTCTTCGGCGGCGGCAATGCCAAGCTCATCATGACCGGCGACGAGATCCTCGACTCCGGCGTGCAGGTCATGGCCCAGCCGCCGGGCAAGAAGAACCAGACCATCCACCTGCTGTCGGGCGGCGAGAAGGCGCTGACCGCCATCGCGCTCGTGTTCGCCATCTTCCAGCTCAACCCGGCGCCGTTCTGCCTGCTGGACGAGGTCGATGCGCCGCTGGACGACGCCAACACCGAGCGCTACGCCAAGCTGGTGACCAAGATGAGCGGGCAGGGCACGCAGTTCCTGTTCATCAGCCACAACAAGATCGCGATGGAGATGGCCGAACAGCTGATCGGCGTGACGATGCAGGAGCAGGGCGTCTCGCGCATCGTGGCGGTGGACATGGAATCCGCCGTCACGATGGCGGAGAGCTGAACTCCGCCCGTCCCACGGTCCTTTTTTCGCTCGCACAAGAATTCGAATGAGCAATCTCACCGTCGCCCTCGCGATCCTCGGCGGCCTCGTGCTCGCCGCCGTCATCGGCTACAACACCTGGATGTCGCGCCGCAACGCGCCGCGCCAGCCCGACCGGGTGGAGGGCGACCCGCCGCCGACCGGCCATGGCGGCATCGAGCTGCCGGCCGGCAACGAGGAGCCGGTGCTGCATGTCGACCCGCACGAGGTGGCGAGCGCGGAGCGCCACGAGCCGCTCTTCGATCCCGACCTGCCGCCGCCGAATGCCCAGACCGCCGCGCAGCTGGTCGACCGCCGCGGCGGGCTCGATCCGCTGATCGACGTCATCGCGCCCGTGTCGCTCGACGCGCCGGTGTCGGGCGCCGCCGCGCTGGCGGCGCTGCCGCCGACGCGTCGCGCGGGCAGCAAGCCCATCGCCGTCGAGGGCCTGAACGAGCACAGCGGCCAGTGGGAGCAGCCCGTGGCGGGCCAGCGCTACCGCGCCTTCCAGGTTGGGGTGCAGCTGGCCAACCGCACCGGCGCGCTGAACGAAATCGAGTACTCCGAGTTCGTGGTCAAGGCGCAGGCCTTCGCCGATGCGGTGAACGGCGCGCCGGAGTTTCCCGAGATGCTCGACGAAGTGGCCCGCGCCCGCGAGCTCGACCAGTTCGCCAGCGGGCACGATGCGCAGCTCGCCTTCGTGCTGCGCGCGCGCCATGCGGCGTGGAGCCCCGGCTACGTGCAGCAGAACGCCGCGCGGCTGGGCTTCGTGCCGGGCATGATGCCGGGCCGCATGGTCCTGCCCAACACCGACGCCGGCGCACCGCCCATCCTCGGCCTGAGCTTCGACACCCAGGCGGCGCTGGCCGACGACCCGGCCCAGTCCGCGATCCGCGAACTGGGGCTGAGCCTGGACGTGCCGCAGGTCGACCGCGGTGCCGAACCCTTCCTGCGCATGCGCGAGATCGCCGATGCGCTGGGCCGCGAGATGGACGGCGTGGTCACCGACAGCGACGGCCAGCCGCTGCGCGAAGAGACGATGGACGCCATCGGCGCCGACCTCGAGGAGCTCTACGACACGCTGGAGGAGCGCGACCTGGCGGCCGGGTCGTCGTTGGCGCGGCGCCTGTTCAGCTGAGATCTTCAGAATCGAATCGGCCTGCAGCGCCCATCCAGCGGGCGCAGGTAGCTATGAAAATGATAGCGAGGGCGGCTCGAGTCCCTCGCAGGAAAGAATAGGCCCATGACCCAGGACGCCGCCCAGGAAGCCGCCGCGCTGCGCGCGCAGCTCAACCGCCACGCCCATCTCTACTACGTGCTCGACGCGCCCGAGGTGCCCGACGCCGAGTACGACCGGCTCTTCCAGCGCCTGCAGGCCCTGGAGCAGGCAAACCCCGAACTCCTCACGCCCGATTCGCCCACGCAGCGCGTGGGCGGCCGCGTGCTCGAAGGCCTGCGGCCCGTGCGGCACCGCGTGCCGATGCTGTCGATCCAGACCGAGACCGACACCACCGAGGCCGGCGCCCGTGCCTTCGATGCCCGCGTGCGCCGCGAGCTGGGCCTGGCACCCGACGCCCCGCCCGTCGAGTACGCGGCCGAACTCAAGTTCGACGGCCTGGCGATCAACCTGCGCTACGAGGACGGTGTGCTCGTGCTGGGCAGCACGCGCGGCGACGGCGAGACGGGCGAGGACGTGACGCAGAACCTGCGCACCATCGGGCAGATCCCGCTGCGGCTCCAGGGCGACGCGCCGCCGGTGCTCGAAGTGCGCGGCGAGGTCTACATGCGCCGGGACGATTTCGAGCGCCTCAACGAACGCCAGCGCGAGCAAGGCGAGAAGACCTTCATCAACCCCCGCAATACGGCCGCCGGCGCCATCCGCCAGCTCGACCCTGCGCTGGTGGCGGCGCGCAAGCTGAGCTTCTTCGCCTACGGACTTGGCGAGGTGCAGGGCTGGGACATGCCCCCGACGCACAGCGGCATGCTCGACGCGCTGGAGCGCTTCGGCGTGCCCGTGTCGAGCGAGCGCATCGTCGGTGCCGGTGCGGACGCGCTGGTGGCGTTCCACCAGCAGGTGGCAGCCAAGCGCGACCACTTGCCCTTCGACATCGACGGCGTGGTCTACAAGGTCGACAGCCTGGCGCTGCAGCGCCAACTGGGCTTCAAGACCCGCGAGCCGCGCTGGGCCGTGGCCCACAAGTACCCGGCGCAGGAGCAGGTCACGCGCCTGAACGGCATCGACATCCAGGTCGGGCGCACCGGCAAGCTCACGCCGGTGGCCAAGCTCGAGCCGGTCTTCGTGGGCGGCACCACGGTGTCGAACGCGACGCTGCACAACCTCTTCGAGCTGCGGCGCAAGCGCGCGCGCATCGGCGACCGGGTGATCGTGCGCCGCGCCGGCGACGTGATCCCCGAGGTCGTGGGCGTCGTGCCGCCGGCGCTGGTGCCGCTGGCCGAAGCCTCGCAGGACAAGGAGGCCGTGGTCGACGCCGCGGCGCAAGTCAACCCCGCCGCGCTGGCACCGCGCGTGCCCTACGTGCCCAACTTCCGCATGCCGCGCCAATGCCCGGTGTGCGGCAGCGCGGTGGTGCGCGAGAAGGGCGAGGTCAACCATCGCTGCACGGGTGGCATCGCCTGCGCGGCGCAACGCAAGCAGGCCATCCTGCACTACGCGCAGCGCCGTGCGCTGGACATCGAGGGCCTGGGCGACAAGCTGGTGGACCAACTGGTGGACGGCAACATCGTGCGCTCGCTGCCCGACCTGTACCGGCTCGGCCTGACGGCGCTGGCCGGGCTGGACCGCATGGCCGACAAGTCGGCCGGCAACCTGCTCGCGGCGCTGGAAGCCTCGAAGACGACGACGCTGCCGCGCTTCCTGTTCGGCCTGGGCATCCGCCACGTGGGCGAGAGCACGGCCAAGGACCTGGCCCGGCACTTCGGGCGGCTCGACAACATCATGGATGCGACCGAGGGCCAGCTTCTGGAGGTCAACGATGTGGGGCCGGTCGTGGCCCAGAGCATCCACACCTTCTTCCGGCAGCCGCACAACCGCGAGGTGGTGGAGCAGTTGCGCGCCGCCGGCGTGCACTGGGAAGAGGGCGAGCCCGTGGCCGGCGCGCCCTTGCCGCTGGCGGGGCAGACCTTCGTGATCACGGGCACCTTGCCGACACTGTCGCGCGAAGAGGCCAAGGAGAAACTGGAGGCCGCAGGAGCCAAGGTGGCGGGCTCTGTCAGCAAGAAGACCACCTGCGTCGTTGCTGGTACGGAGGCGGGCAGCAAGCTCGAGAAGGCGCAGGCGCTGGGTGTGTTGGTCATCGACGAGGCCGCTCTCTTGGACCTGCTGGCGGGCGCCTAAGGCCTGGATTTCTGAGCTTTACCTGACTTTTACCCCGCGTTACCCCGCGAATGGGAATTCAGGGTGGATCGTCGGGGTCCGACAGGCAAGGGCCTTCGGCCATTTCTTCAAGGAGCTGAGTCATGAATCGTTCCCGAGTTCTCGCACTGGGCGGCGCCGCCGGCGTGCTGGCCCTGCTGGGCGGTTGTGTGGCTCCCGGCCCGACCGTCTACGGCGACTACCCCTACTACGCCACGCCCGCGCCGGTCTACGGCAGCCCGGCGTATGTCGACATCGACGTCTACTCGCGTCCTCGCTACTGGGGTGGCGGCTACTACCACGGGTATCGCGATGGCTACCGCCCCGGCTATCCGGGCTGGCAGGGCCCCGCGTACGGCGGCCGTCCGCCGGTCGCCGGCGTGCGTCCTCCGCCGCCGAACGTGCGTCCCGGCACGCCTCCGGTCGCGCGTCCGGGTGTGGGCGTGCTGCCTTCCGGCGCGCCGCGCGGGGCGCCGGGCCTGAGCCCGGGTGCCAGCTGGAGCCGCCCGTCGCATGGCGACGGCCCCTGAGGCCAGCCGCGCCACAATCGGCGCATGACAGTCCGCGACATCCTCAAGATGGGCGACCCCCGCCTGCTGCGCATCGCGCAGCCGGTGGCCGCCTTCGACACCGACGAACTGCACCTGCTGGTGCGCGACATGTTCGAGACCATGCATGCGGTCAACGGTGCCGGCCTGGCGGCGCCGCAGATCGGCGTCGACCAGCAGCTGGTGATCTTCGGCACCGATGCGCCCAACCCCCGTTACCCCGAGGCACCCGTGGTGCCACGCACCGTGCTCCTGAACCCGGTCATCGAGCCGATCGGGACCGAGGAGGAGGAGGGCTGGGAAGGCTGCCTGTCGGTGCCGGGCCTGCGCGGCGTGGTGCCGCGCTTCGCGCGCATCCGCTACACGGGCTTCGACCCCTACGGCGACCCCATCGACCGCACGGTGGACGGCTTCCACGCCCGTGTCGTCCAGCACGAGGTCGACCATCTGCTGGGCAAGCTGTACCCGATGCGGGTGCGTGACTTCAGCCGTTTCGGCTTCACCGAGGTCCTGTTCCCCGGCCTGGACGCGAGCGACGACGACTGATCCCTGCGCGCGCGAACTGCATGAAAAAACGGCCTGCGATGCAGGCCGTTGTCATGTTTGCGCAGCGAATGCGTTCAGTTGAAGCGTCCGCCGATGCCGATGCGCCCGCCGCCGAGGAAGGCCACGGCCAGCGCCGAGAACAGGAACATGCCCTGCAGTTCGAGCGCCCAGCCGCCCTGGCCGTTGAGCGCGCCGAGGTCTTTCAGGTGCACCAGCCACACAGCCACCAGCATGTTGATGACCACGACCCATGCAGCCGGTCGCGTGAACAGGCCGACGATGAGCAGCACGGGCGCCACGATCTCGCCGACGTAGACCAGGTAGGCGGTGGCCGCCGGCAGGCCGTGCGAAGCGAGCATGCCGCCGATGCCGCCCACGCCCGTGTGCAGCTTGGCGATGCCGTGCAGCAGGATGAGCACGCCCAGGGCGACGCGCAGGATCAGTTTGCCGAAGTCGTCGGATTTGGTCATGTGTTTTTTCGTCAGCGGTAGTAGTTGGTCACGGGGCCGCATGTTAGTGAAACTCGCGGCGCGGCGATACCGCGCGGCGACGCATAAGCAATGCACCCGGCTGTCTTTGGCAGCAGCGATGTGGCCCCCGTACACTGGCCGCGATCCTCAGTCACCGGAAGCACGCCCATGACCCAACGCCCCCTGATTGCCCTCGCAGCCGGCGCCCTCGCGCTGGCGACGACCCTCGCTGCCGTTCCCGCGTACGCCGGCAAGACCCTCGATGCCGTCAAGCAGCGCGGCGCCGTCAAATGCGGCGTGACCAACGGCGTCGCCGGCTTCTCGGCGCCCGACACGCAGGGCAACTGGTCGGGCCTGGACGTCGACAGCTGCCGGGCCATCGCCGCGGCCGTGCTGGGCGACGCGAAGAAGGTCGAGTTCGTGCCGCTCAACTCGCAGCAGCGCTTCGCCGCCCTGCAGGCCGGCGAGGTCGACATCCTGGCGCGCAACACCACCTGGAACCTCACGCGCGACGCCTCGCTGGGCCTGAACTTCACCACCATCAACTACTACGACGGCCAGGGCTTCCTGGTGCCCAAGAAGATCAAGGTGACCAGCGCCAAGCAGCTCAAGGGCGCGACCATCTGCACGCAGTCGGGCACCACCAACGAGAAGAACGTGGCCGACTGGTCCAAGGCGCAGGGCATCCCGGTGAAGACGGTGGTGTTCGAGAGCTTCGAGGCCTCGTTCAAGGCCTTCTTCGCCGGCCGCTGCCAGGCCTTCACCACCGACACCTCGGCGCTCGCCGGCCTGCGCAACAAGGAAGCGCCCAATCCCGACGATTACGTCATCCTGCCCGAACTCATCTCCAAGGAACCGCTGGCGCCGGCCGTCAAGCGCGGCGACGACGAGTGGTTCGCCATTGCCAAGTGGGTGCCCAACGCGCTGATCGAGGCCGAGGAGGTCGGCATCACGCAGGCCAACATCGACGAGCTCAAGGGCTCGAGCAAGGACCCGGCGCAGCAGCGCCTGCTGGGCACCGGCGACGACCTGGGCAAGCTGCTGGGCCTGGACAAGGAGTGGTCCTACCGCGCGATCAAGGCCGTGGGCAACTACGGCGAGATCTTCGAGCGCAACGTCGGTCCCAAGTCGGTGCTGAAGCTGCCGCGCGGCGCCAACAACCTCTGGAACAAGGGCGGCCTGCTGTACGCACTGCCGGTGCGATGAGCCGCGCGGCGCGGCGCGGCGCCGCACCCCGGCTCGCGCTGCCCGCGGGCCTGCAGGTCCTGCTGGGCGTGGCGCTGGTCGCCGGCCTGCTGTGGCTGGCGCGTGGCCTGCCGGGCGCGGCGGGCTTCTGGCGCTGGGCCCACACGCATTTCGATTTTCTTGCCCAGCCGGCCGGCTTCGGACTGTCGGAAGGCTGGCTGGCCTTCGACTCCAGCGAGCCTTTCTGGCGCGCATTCCTCGCCGGGCTGGTGAACACGCTGCGCGCGGCGGTGCCTGCGGCCGTGCTGGCGGTGCTGCTGGGCACGCTGATCGGCATCGGCCGGCTCGCGCCGCATCGGCTGGTGCGCGGCATCTGCACGGCCTACGTCGAGACGCTGCGCAACGTGCCGCTGCTGGTGCAGTTGCTGATGCTGTACTTCGCACTCACCCAACTGCTGCCGGACTCGACCGAGCCGCTGCGCATCCTGCCCGGCGTGTGGCTCAGCAAGGGGGGTCTCGCGATGCCCTGGCCGGTGGCCGAGGAGGGCGCCTTCTGGCCCAGCCGGATCGACTGGCCGGAGCCGACCAGCTTCAACGTGGTTGGCGGCGCGGCGCTGAGCCCGGAGTACCTGGCGATCGTGCTCGGCCTCGGGCTGTACACCGCCGCCTTCGTGGCCGAGATCGTGCGCGCCGGCATCCTGTCGGTGTCGGCGGGGCAGAAGCTGGCCGCGCGTGCGCTGGGCCTCGTGCCCGGACAGGAACTGCGGCTGGTCGTGCTGCCACAGGCGCTGCGCGTCATCGTGCCGGCGCTGACCAACCAGCTGCTCAGCCTGACCAAGAACTCCTCGCTGGCCGTGGCGGTGGGTTACCCCGAGCTGGTGTCGGTCGCCAACACCTCGCTCAACTCGACCGGCAAGGCCTTCGAGTGCATCGCGATCGTGATGGCGGTGTACCTCACGCTGTCGCTTCTCATCTCGGCGGCGATGGACGTCTACAACGCCCGCGTGGCGCTGCGCGGGTGGTCCTCGTGACCGGCTGGCGCGCGGAACTCTTCGGCTCGCCGGTGCGCGCCGCGGTGAGTCTGCTGCTGCTGGCCGCGCTGGGCTGGGCGGCCTGGCATGCCTTTGACTGGGCGCTGCTGCATGCCGTCTTCCGGCCCGACGCCGAAGCCTGCCGCGCGGCGCACCACGGCGCCTGCTGGGGCGTGATCGCCGAGAAGTGGCGGCCGATGCTCTTCGGTCGCTATCCCTACGAGGAACAGTGGCGCCCGGCGGTCGCGGTCGCGCTGCTGTCGGCCACGACCCTGCTGAGCGCCTGGCCGCGCTGCTGGCGCTGGTGGCTGCTGCCGCTGTGGGCCGGCACGCTGGCCGTCGCGGTGCTGCTGATGTTCGGCGGCGTGGCCGGGCTGTCGCCGGTGCCCACCAACCGGTGGGGTGGGCTGCCGCTGACCATCGGCCTGGCCGTGGTCGGGCTGGCGCTGGCCTTTCCGCTGGCGCTGGTGCTCGCGCTGGCGCGGCGCTCGCCCTGGGCGGCGGTGCGCGCCCTGGCCGCGACCTACGTGGAGCTGATCCGCGGCGTGCCGCTGATCTCCGTGCTGTTCATGGCCTCGTACCTGCTGCCGCTGCTGTGGCCCGCGGGCTGGAAGCCCGACGTGCTGGTGCGCGTGCTGGCCGGCCTGAGCCTCTTCGTGGCGGCCTACCTGGCCGAGATCATCCGCGGCGGCCTGCAGGCCGTGCCGCGCGGCCAGACCGAGGCGGCAATGGCGCTGGGCTTCGGCCGCTGGCCGGTGCAGCGCGACATCGTGCTGCCGCAGGCGCTGCGCCTGGTGGTGCCGGCGCTGACCAACAACGTCGTGGGCACGCTCAAGGACACGTCGCTCGTCACCATCGTCGGCCTGTTCGAGCTGACCGGCGCGCTGGGCCTGGCGCTGGGCGGCGACCCGACCTGGCGGCCGTTCTACCTCGAGGGCTACCTCTTCATCGCGGCCGTCTACTGGGTGCTGTGCTTCGGCCTGTCGCGCTACAGCGCATGGCTGGAGCGACACCTGGCCAGCGCGCCGTGAAACCCGGCCTATACTCGCCGCTCCATGTCGTGCCATCCGTTCCACCGCGCATCCGCCGCCCATCCGGGCCGTGCGATGCCGTCCGCCGCCCGGCGGACACCGGACGCACGAATGATGATTTCGATTACCACCACGGCCACCTGAGCACGTGCAGGTGGCCCGTTCCGGCAGCCACCTGGTGATCGATCTTCCTCCAAACGACTGACCCACCCGGCCTGGCAGCCGGGTTTGTTTTTTGTCGTCAGGAGAAGTCCATGTACCGCGATCCCGTCCCGTCCCTCGAAGCCCGCGGCCTGCTGCCGGCCGCCACCCGTGCGCTGCGCGTGGGCATGATCGGCATCGGCACCGTGGGCGGCGGCACCTTCCGCGTGCTGGCTCGCAACCAGCGCCACATCGCCGCGCGCGCCGGCCGGGGCATCGAGATCGTGGCCGTGGCGGCGCGCGACCTGGCGCGCGCGGCGCGCATCGTCGGCGCGGCGGTGCCGGTCACGGCCGATCCCTTCGAGGTGGCCGCCCACCCCGAGGTCGACGTGGTGGTCGAGGCCGCCGGCGGCACCGGGCCGGCGCGCGACTGGGTGCTGGCGGCCATCGCGCACGGCAAGCGCGTGGTGACCGCCAACAAGGCCCTGCTGGCGGTGCACGGCGAGGAGATCTTCGCGGCGGCGCGGGCGCGCGGCGTGGCTGTGGCCTACGAGGGCGCGGTGGCCGTGAGCATCCCGATCGTGAAGGCGCTGCGCGAAGGGCTCGTTGCCAACCGCGTCGAATGGCTGGCCGGCATCATCAACGGCACCAGCAACTTCATCCTGAGCAAGATGCGCGACGAGGGCATGGGCTTCGCGGACGCGCTGCGCGAGGCGCAGGCGCTCGGTTACGCCGAGGCCGACCCGGCCTTCGACGTGCAGGGCATCGACGCCGCCCACAAGCTCACGCTGCTGGCGGCCAACGCCTTCGGCATGCCGCTGCGCTTCGCCGACGTGCAGGTCGAGGGCATCGACGGCCTGGAGGCGGCCGACGTGCGCGGCGCCGAGCAGCTCGGCTTTCGCGTCAAGCTGCTGGGCGTGGCGCGCCGCACGCCCGAGGGCGTGGAGCTGCGCGTGCAGCCCACGCTGCTGCCGGCCACGCATCTGCTGGCGCAGGTCAACGGCTCGATGAACGGCGTGATGGTCAAGGGCGACGCGGCGGGCGTGACGATGTACTACGGCGCCGGCGCCGGCGCGGAGCAGACCGCCTCGGCAGTGATTGCCGACCTGGTGGACTTGGCGCGCCTCGAGGGCGTGCCGCCGGCGCAGCAGGTGCCGCACCTCGGCGTGCACCCGCATGCCACCGAGGCGCTGCCGGTGCTGCCGCGCGCAGCGGCTCCGGGCGTGCGATGGCTGCGCGTGCCGCTGGTCGCCGGCCAGCGCCTGGACGCGCTGCAGGCCGCGTTGGCGGGGCACGGCGTGTCGCTGCAGCGGGTGGTATGGGCCGACCACACGCCCGCCGCGGCGCCCGAGGCGCTGTGCCTCACGGGGCTCCTCGTGCAGGCCACCCTGGACGACGCGCTGCGGGCCCTGGCTACCCATCCCGCCGTGCGAGGCCCGGTCAAGGCGCTGCCCGTGGAGACGCTGGACGCCTGATCGGCAGGGTTGCTATGAAATTGATAGCTGCCAACGCCCGCTGGGCGGGCGCTGCAGCCCGATTCAAATCGAAACCGGCGTTCAGGCGTCGAGCGCTTCGAGCAGCTCCGTCTCGATCGCGAGCTGCGCCTTCTGCCCCTGCAACTCGGGCCCGCTGATGAGGAAGCTGTCTTCCACCCGCTCGCCCAGCGTGCTGACCTTGGCCAGCTGCAGGTTCAGGTGGTGCCTTGCCAGCACGCGCGCCACCGAATAGAGCAGCCCGACGCGGTCGCTGGCCGAGATACTGAGCAGCCAGCGCTGCGCCTTCTCGTCGGGCGTGAGGTTCACCCGCGGGCGGATCGGGAAGCTCTTCACCCGCCGCGAGACGCGCCCGCGGCTGGGCGGGGGCAGTTCGCCGGCGGTGTTCAGCGTCTGGGCGAGGTCGGTCTCGACCATGCTGATCAGCTCGCGGTAGTGCTCGGGCAGGAAGGTGGTCACGACCTGGAAGGTGTCCAGGGCGTAGCCGTTGCTGGCCGTGTGCACGCGCGCGTCCAGGATGCTGAAGGAGGCCTGGTCGAAGTAGCCGCAGATGCGCGCGAAGAGGTCGGGCTGGTCGGGCGTGTAGACCACCACCTGCAGCCCTTCGCCCAGTGGCGACAGGCGCGCCCGCACGATGGCCTGCGCATGCGGGTCGACCGGCACGTTCTTCGGCGGCACGAAGCGCGACAGCTTCTTGGCGTGCCACGCGATCTCGCCCGCGTCGTGGCGCATGAAGTAGCCAACGTCCAGCGTGTCCCACAGCGCCTTGTGGGCTTCGAAGGGCAGGGCATGCAGCTTGAGTTCGGTCAAGGCCTCGCGCTTGCGGGCCTCGACCTCGGCGTCGGGGTCCGGCATGCGGCCGCCCAGCACGCGCGAGGTGGCGCGGTACAGGTCTTCCAGCAGCTTGCCCTTCCAGGCGTTCCACACGCGCGGCGAGGTGCCGCGGATGTCGGCCACCGTGAGCAGGTACAGCGCCGTGAGGTAGCGCTCGTTGCCCACGCGGCGCGCGAAGGCCGCGATCACCTCGGGGTCGGACAGGTCCTGCTTCTGCGCCACCGTGCTCATCACCAGGTGCTCGGCGACGAGGAACTCGATCAGCTTGGAGTCCTCGCGCTCGATGCCGTGCTGCCGGCAGAAGCGGTGCACGTCGCGCGCGCCCAGCTCGGAATGGTCGCCCCCGCGTCCCTTGGCGATGTCGTGGAAGAGGGCCGCGACGTAGAGGATCCAGGGCTTGTCCCAGCCGGCCGCGAGCTGCGAGCAGAAGGGGTACTCGTGCGCATGCTCGGCGATGAAGAAGCGGCGCACGTTGCGCAGCACCATCAGGATGTGCTGGTCCACGGTGTAGACGTGGAACAGGTCGTGCTGCATCTGCCCCACGATCTTGCGGAACACGCGCAGGTAGCGCCCCAGCACCGAGGTCTGGTTCATGAGGCGCATTGCATGGGTGATGCCGCGCGGCTCCACCAGCATGCGCATGAAGGTCACGTGGTTGACGTGGTCGTTGCTGAAGCGCGTCCCCATCACGTGGCGTGCGTTGTAGAGCGCGCGCAGCGTGCGGGCCGACAGCCCGTTGACGCCCACGGTCTTCTGGTAGAGCAGGAAGGTCTCGAGGATCGCGTGCGGCTCGCGGATGTACAGGTCGTCGCTGGCCACCTCGATGGTGCCGGCCTTCTCGAAGAAGCGGTCGTTGATGCGGGTGAGCGCGGCCGATTGCGGATTGAGCCGCTCGGCGATGTTGAGCATCAGGATCTCGGTCAGCTGCGACACCGCCTTGGCCGCCCAGTAGTAGCGCCGCATCAAGGCCTCGCTGGCCTTGCGCTGTCCGCCCTCGTAGCCGAAGGTGCTGGCCACCGCGGTCTGCAGGTCGAACACCAGCCGGTCCTCGCGCCGATTGGCCACCACGTGCAGGCGCGCGCGGATCAGCGACAGCGTCGCCTCGTTGCGCTTGAGCTGCAGCACCTCGAAGGGTGTGGCCAGCCCGTTCTTCGCGTAGTCGTCCCAGCGCTGGCCGAAGCCGGCCGCCTGTGCCACCCAGCGCACGGTCTGCAGGTCGCGCAGGCCGCCGGGCGATTCCTTGCAGTTCGGCTCGAGCGCGTACGGCGTGTCGTCGTACTTGTGGTGGCGGTGCCGCATCTCCTGCGACTTGGCGGCGAAGAAGGCCTGCGGGTCGATGCTGCCGTCAAAGCGCTGGCGGAATTCGTCGTACAGGCGCCGGTTGCCGGTGATCAGGCGCGACTCCAGCAGCGAGGTCTGCACCGTCACGTCCTTGGCCGCCTCGGCCAGGCACTCATCGACGCTGCGCACGCTGGAGCCGATCTCCAGGCCTGCGTCCCAGCAGCGGCCGATGAAGGCTTCCAGCCGTTGCGGCGCGATGCCGCCGGTGTCGCCGTCGGCCGCGCCTTCGGGCGCCGAGGGCAGCAGCAGCAGCACGTCGACGTCGGAATAGGGGAACAGCTCGCCGCGGCCGTAGCCTCCCACGGCGACCAGGGCGAAGGCGTTGCCGAAGCCGGCGTCCTGCCACAGCGCGCGCAGCGCCTCGTCGGCAGCGCCGGCCATGCCGCGCAGCAGGCTGTGGATGTTGCGCACGCCGGTGGGCGAGCGCAGCCGGTCGAACAGGGCGCTCTTGCGCGCGCGCAGTTCGTCGCGCAGGGTGGCGGGCAGGTCGACGACGACGGAAAAGGCCATGCGTCAGCCTCGCGGGCTGTGGCCACAGGCGCGACGCGGCGCGGCGGGCGGGGCGGGGCGCACGGTCAGCCGGCGGTCACGAAGGCCGGCGGCGGCGGGCTGCCCGCCGAGAGCGTGAGCACCTCGTAGCCGGTGTCGGTGACCAGCACCGTGTGCTCCCACTGCGCGGACAGCGAGCGGTCGCGCGTGACGATGGTCCAGCCGTCGTACTTGCCGGCCTTGTGGTCTTCCTTGATGTCGCGCTTGCCCATGTTGATCATGGGCTCGATGGTGAAGATCATGCCGGGCTTGAGCTCTTCCATCGTGCCCGGGCGGCCGTAGTGCAGCACCTGCGGCTCGGCATGGAAGGTGCGGCCCACGCCGTGGCCGCAGAACTCGCGCACCACCGAGTAGCCGTTGCCCTCGGCGAACTTCTGGATCGCGTGGCCGACGTCGCCCAGGTGCGCGCCGGGCTTCACCTGCAGAATGCCGTGCCACATGGCCTCGAAGGTGACCTGGCACAGGCGCTTGGCCGCGATGGACGCGTCGCCCACCACGAACATGCGGCTGTTGTCGCCGAACCAGCCGTTGTAGATGACGGTGACATCGATGTTCATGATGTCGCCCTTCTTCAGCGGCTTGTCGTCGGGGATGCCGTGGCACACCACGTGGTTGACCGACGTGCACAGCGACTTCGGGAAGGGCACGCTGCTGGCGCCCATGTAGCCCACCGTGGCGGAGGTGGTGCCCTGCTTGACCATGTATTCGGCGGCGAGGCGGTCGATCTCGTTGGTCGTGACGCCCGGCTTCACGAAGGGCGTGAGGTAGTCCAGCACTTCGGAAGCGAGCCGGCAGGCCGTGCGCATGTCGCCCAGGCTGGCCGGATCGTGGTAGGTGATGCTCATCCTGCGATTATCCCATTCGGCCCGTAAAATGCCGGGTTCTCCCGGATGGCCCCAGTCAGCGGCCCTTCGGGACAAGACTCCCCAAGTTCACCGGCCGCCAGGCCCCTCCATCCGTGACGCAGCCCGCCCACACCGTCCCTCCCGTCGTGACCGTTTTCGAGGGAGGCGCGGCGCTCAGCGACTTCCGCGTTCGCCAGCTGTTGCCCAAGCTGCAGGCCATCGAGCCGAAAATCCAGGGCCTGGATGCCCGCTTCGTCCACCTGGTGCTCAGCGAGGCAGCGCCCGATGCGGCAGCGCGCCAGCAACTCTCGGCCTTGCTGACCTACGGCGATCCCTTCGATGCGGGCACTGCCGACGGCACCAGCCTCGTGGTGACGCCCCGGCTGGGCACCGTGTCCCCCTGGGCCTCCAAGGCCACCGACATCGCCCACAACTGCGGCCTGGCGGTGCGCCGCGTCGAGCGGATCACGCAGTACTTCGTGCACCTGAAGGCGCCCCTGATCGGCAAGGCGCCGACCCTCGACGGCGATGCGCTCGCCGCCGTCGCGGACCTGCTGCACGACCGCATGACCGAATCGGTCCTGCCCTCGGTCGAAGGCGCTGCCGCGCTGTTCTCGGAGCTGCCGCCGCAGCCGATGGCGCACGTCGACGTGCTGGCCGGCGGCCGGGCGGCGCTGGAGGCGGCCAACACCGGCTTCGGCCTGGCGCTGGCCGAGGACGAGATCGACTACCTGGTCGAGGCCTTCACCAAGCTGGGCCGCAACCCCACAGACGTCGAGCTGATGATGTTCGCGCAGGCCAACAGCGAGCATTGCCGGCACAAGATCTTCAACGCCGACTTCACCATCGACGGCGTGCGCCAGGACAAGAGCCTGTTCGGAATGATCCGTCACACGCACGCCACGAACCCGCAGCACACCGTCATCGCCTACGCCGACAACGCCTCGGTGATGGAAGGCCATGCCATCGAGCGTTTCATGGCCAGATCGGCCGCTGGCGCAGGCGGGGCGGGCGCAACCAGCTATCAAAAGGATAGCGCCACGCACCACGTGCTGATGAAGGTGGAGACGCACAACCACCCCACCGCCATCTCGCCCTTCCCGGGCGCGTCCACCGGTGCCGGCGGGGAGATCCGCGACGAGGGCGCGACGGGCCGCGGCTCCAAGCCCAAAGCGGGCCTCACGGGCTTCACGGTGTCCAAGCTGTGGGACGGCAGCTTCGGCAAGCCCGAGCACATCGCCAGCCCGCTGCAGATCATGACCGAGGGTCCGCTGGGCGGCGCGGCCTTCAACAACGAATTCGGCCGGCCCAACCTGCTAGGCTACTTCCGCGAGTACGAGCAGACGGTGGCCAGCGACGTCGACACGCTGCAGCGCGGCTACCACAAGCCCATCATGATCGCGGGTGGCCTGGGGCAGATCGACGCCATCCAGACGAAGAAGATCCCGTTCCCCGCCGGCACGCTGCTGATCCAGCTGGGCGGGCCCGGCATGCGCATCGGCATGGGCGGCGGTGCCGCCAGCTCGATGGCCACCGGCGCCAATGCGGCCGAACTGGATTTCGACTCGGTGCAGCGCGGCAACCCCGAGATCGAACGCCGGGCGCAGGAGGTCATCAACCACTGCTGGCAGCAGGGCGAGGCCAACCCGATCCTGGCGATCCACGACGTGGGCGCGGGTGGGCTGTCCAACGCCTTCCCCGAACTGACCAACGACGCCGGCCGCGGCGCGCGCTTCGACCTGCGCGCCGTGCCGCTCGAGGAGTCGGGCCTCGCACCCAAGGAGATCTGGAGCAACGAGAGCCAGGAGCGCTACGTGCTGGCCATCGCGCCCGAATCGCTCGAGCAGTTCCGCGCTTTCTGCGAACGCGAGCGCTGCCCCTTCGCGGTGGTCGGCGTGGCGACCGAGGAGCGCCAGCTGAAGGTGGTCGACGAGACCGCCGGCGCCACGGACCAGCCGGTCGACATGCCCATGGACGTGCTGCTGGGCAAGCCGCCCAAGATGCACCGCGACGTGCAGGCGATCCGCCGCCGCTTCCAGCCGCTGGAGCTCACCGGCGTCGAGTTGCAGACGGCCGCCATCGACGTGCTCTCGCACCCGACGGTCGCGTCCAAGCGCTTCCTCGTCACCATCGGCGACCGCACCGTGGGCGGCCTGAGCCACCGCGACCAGATGGTCGGCCCCTGGCAGGTGCCGGTGGCCGACTGCGCCGTCACGCTCGCCGATTACAAGGGTTTCGCAGGCGAGGCGATGAGCATGGGCGAGCGCACGCCGCTCGCGGCCATGGACGCCGCCGCGTCGGGCCGCATGGCCGTCGCCGAAGCCATCACCAATCTGCTGGCCGCGCCCATCGACCTGAAGCGCGTCAAGCTCTCGGCCAACTGGATGGCCGCCTGCGGCGAGCCGGGCGAAGACGCGGCGCTGTACGAGACCGTCAAGGCCGTGGGCATGGAGCTGTGCCCTGCGCTGGGTGTGTCCATTCCCGTCGGCAAGGATTCGCTGTCGATGCGCACGCAGTGGGAAGAGGGCGGCGAGAAGAAGAAGGTCAGCTCCCCCGTGAGCCTGATCGTCACGGCCTTCGCCAGCCTCGACGACGTGCGGGGCACGCTCACGCCGCAGCTCGACGCGAGCACCGACGACACCACCCTGGTGCTCGTCGACCTCGGCCGCGGCCAGCACCGCATGGGCGGCAGCATCCTGGCGCAGACGCTGAACCAGACCGGCGACCGCGTGCCCGACCTCGACGACCCGCAACTGCTCGTCAAGCTCGTGGACGCGGTGAACCAGCTGCGTGCCGAAGGCAAGATCCTCGCCATGCACGACCGCAGCGACGGCGGCCTGTTCGCCACCGCCGCCGAGATGGCCTTCGCCGGCCATGTGGGCGTGGCGCTGAACGTCGACCTGCTGGTCACCGAAGGCGACGGCATCTCCGACAGCCGCATGGAGACGGGCGACGCCAAGAACTGGGCGCAGCAGGTCAGCGCGCGGCGCGAGGAGCTCACGCTCAAGGCCCTGTTCAGCGAGGAGCTGGGCATGGTGCTGCAGGTGCGCACCGCGGAGCGCAACGCCGTCATGCAGACGCTGCGAGCGCACGGCCTCTCGGCCTTCAGCCACTTCATCGGCAAGACGCGCCCGCAGAGCTCGCCGCTCGAGGTCGGCAAGGGCAAGCTCGAGGTGTGGCGCGACACCAAGGCCGTGTTCAGCGCCACGCTGGCCGACCTGCACCAGGTCTGGGACAGCGTGAGCTGGAAGATCTGCCGCGAGCGCGACAACCCCGAGTGCGCCGATGCCGAGCACGCCGCGGCCGGCGATCCGAACGACCCGGGCGCGCACGTCCTGCTTGCGGAAGGTGCCATCGAAAACGTCGCCGCGCCGTTCGTGGGCCTGGCGCGGCCGAAGGTCGCGATCCTGCGCGAGCAGGGCGTCAACTCGCACGTCGAGATGGCCTATGCCTTCACCGAGGCCGGCTTCGAGGCCTTCGACGTGCACATGACCGACCTGCAGGCCGGCCGCGCGGACCTGGCCGACTTCAAGGGCGTGGTGGCCTGCGGCGGCTTCAGCTATGGCGACACGCTGGGTGCCGGCATCGGCTGGGCCCGCAGCATCACCTTCAACCCGGCGCTCGCGGAGCAGTTCGCGCGCTTCTTCGGCCGCGCCGACACCTTCGGCCTGGGGGTGTGCAACGGCTGCCAGATGTTCGCCGAGCTGGCCGACATCATTCCCGGAGCGCAGGACTGGCCGCGCTTCACCACCAACCGCAGCGAGCGCTTCGAGGCGCGGCTGTCGATGGTCGAGGTGCTCGAATCGCCCAGCCTGTTCTTCCAGGGCATGGCCGGCAGCCGCCTGCCGATCGCGGTGGCGCACGGCGAGGGCTATGCCAACTTCAAGTACCGCGGCAATGCCGACCGGGCCATCGCCGCCATGCGCTTCGTCGACAACACGGGTGCACCGACCGAGCGCTATCCGTTCAACCCCAACGGCAGCCCGGCCGGCCTCACGGCCGTCACCACGGCCGACGGCCGCTTCACGGCCATGATGCCGCACCCGGAACGCGTGTTCCGCAACGTGCAGATGAGCTGGACCTCGGGCGACGTGAGCGCGCTGAGCCCCTGGATGCGCCTGTGGCGCAACGCGCGGCGCTGGGTGGGCTGAGCGGTACGCCACCGGGCCTGCGGCCAGGCGAAAAAAAAGCGGCCCGCGGGCCGCTTTTTGCATTGGCATGGGCGCCGCAGCGCCGCCGGTCTTACTCGACCTTGGCCTTCGAGCGCAGCGACTCCTGGTACTCCTGCAGCTTCTGCTGTTGCAGTTGCTGTGCAAGCTGCGGCTTGATCTCTTCCAGCTTGGGGAAGGACTGTTCGCGCACATCGTCCAGGCGGATCACGTGCCAGCCGAATTCCGACTTCACGGGCACCTGCGTGGTCTCGCCCTTCTTGAGCTTGATCATGGCCTGCGAGAACTCGGGCACGAGGCCGGCCGGGTTGGTCCAGTCGAGGTCGCCGCCGTTGGCGCCGGACCCCGGGTCCTTCGACAGCTTCTTGGCCAGGTCCTCGAACTTGGCGCCCTTCTTCAGGTCGGCGATGACCTTCTTGGCCTCGTCCTCGGTGGCGACGAGGATGTGGCGGGCCTTGTATTCCTTGCCGCTGTTGGCCGCGACCAGCTTGTCGTAGGCGGCCTTGATGTCGGCGTCGCTCACGGGGTTGGCCTTGCGGTAGTCCTCGAAGAGCTGGCGGATCAGGATGGCCTGGCGCGCCAGTTCCATCTGGGCCTTGAATTCGTCGGTGGCGTCCAGGCCCTTCTTCTGGGCTTCCTGCATGAAGACTTCGCGCGCGATGACCTCTTCGCGCAGCTGGCTCTGCATTTCGGGCGTCACCGGGCGGCCGGCGGCGGCGAGCTGCTGCGCCAGCATGTCCATGCGCGCCTTCGGCACGGGCTTGCCGTTGACGATGGCGGCGTTCTGCGCGAAGGCAGGCAGCGCACCCAGCAGCGCGGCGGCCGCGACAGCTTGCAGGAGTTGTTTTTTCATGAAGGCAGACCTCGGGAACAGGAAGGCGCGTTGAACGTGCGACGCGATGAACGGAGGGACGAAGGAGGGGGAGGGAAGTGCCGCCGTGGGATCCGGCGATCAGGACGGCTCAGAGCGTCTCGATGGCGATGGCGTGGAGGCCACGGGGGACAAAAACCTGCAGCGGATCATACACAAGCCGATGTCGCGCGACCCGTGACAGTCCCGTGAACCGGGGGGAGGCCACGCGCACGCGGAAGTGCGTGCCGTAACCTGCCGGGCCGGCCCCCGCATGGCCGGCGTGGGCGGCGCTCTCGTCGACCACTTCGAGCAAGGTGGGGGCGAGCGCCGCGCGCAATGCGGCTTCGAGTTCTTCCGCCGTGGGCAGGCTCGTCACGCTGGCGTTCATTTGGCGGCCGACTCGTCCGACTTCAGGTGCGGCGCGATGTACAGGCCCTGCGCCACCAGGAAAGCGATCGGGAACACGTAGCCCCAGAGCTTGAAGTTCACCCACGCGTCGGTGCTGAAGTACAGCGCCACGTAGGCGTTGATGGCGGCCATGAACGCGCAGTAGGCGATCCAGGCCACGTTGAGCTGGTTCCAGATGCGCTCGGGCAGCTGCAGCTGGCTGCCCAGCAGCATCTTGAGGAAGTTCTTGCGCATCGCCCACAGCGCCACCGCGAGCGCGACGGCCATCGCGCCGTAGAGCACCGTCGGCTTCCACTTGATGAAGCGGTCGTCGTGCAGCACCAGGGTGAGGGTGCCGAAGACCAGGATCAGCGCCAGCGTGGCCTTCTGCATCGGCTGCAGCCGCTTCTCGGTCGCGTAGACGATGGCCATCTGCACCACCGTGCCGGCCATCAGCACCCCGGTCGCGACGTAGATGCCGTAGAGCTTGAAGGCGCCGAAGAACAGCAGGATGGGAAAGAAGTCGAGCAGCAGTTTCATTGTTCCGGTTCGAAGTCGAGCGACGCGGAGTTCATGCAGTAGCGCAGGCCCGTGGGTGCCGGGCCGTCCGGGAACACATGCCCCAGGTGCGCCCCGCAATTGGAACAGACGGTCTCGGTGCGCACCATGCCGTGCGAGCGGTCGACGATCTCGGTGATCGCGCCTGGCTCGGCCGCTTCCGAGAAGCTCGGCCAGCCGCAGCCAGCATCGAACTTGGTGGCCGAATCGAAGAGCTTGGCGCCGCAGCAGATGCAGTGATAGCTGCCGTCGGCCCAGTGGGCCTCGTACTTGCCGGTGAAGGGACGCTCGGTGGCGGCGTGGCGCGTCACCTCGAAGGCCGCGCGCTCGGCGCCCTTCTCGGCCAGCAGGGCCTTCCATTCGGCATCGGTCTTCTGGATCTTGGGAGTGGTCATGAGGAGCAGCTGATTTCGATCGTGGAAGCCCAGTCGGGCGGGAAGCCGGCCATGGCGTCCATGCCCGGGTGGTCGTCATATGGGGCCTGCATCAGCGCCAGCAAGCGCGCAACGCCCGAGAAGTCCTTGCGCTGCGCCTGTTCGATGGCCTCCTGGGCCAGGTGGTTCCGCAGCACGAACTTCGGGTTGGCCTTGAGCATCGAATCGGGCTCCAGCGACCGTGGTTCCTGCGCAATGCGCTCCGAAAACGATAGCATCCAGGCGTCGAAGCCGGCGCTGTCGAGAAACAGGTCGCGCACCGGCGCGAGTTCGCCGCCGGCGCGGTGCTCGGCCAGGCGGCGCCAGAAGATGGGCCAGTCGACGCGGCCGGCGGCCAGCAGGCGCAGCAAGGCCTCGACCAGCGCCAGGTCGTCCGGCCGCGCTTCGCCCAGTCCCAGCTTGGCACGCATGCGGGCCTCGAACTCGGCCGGGAACACGGTTCGGTACGAGGCGAGGGCGGCCATCGCGCGCTCTTCCTCGCCGATCAGCGGCAGCAGCGCCTGGGCCAGGCAGAACAGGTTCCAGTACGCCACGTTGGGCTGCTGGTTGAAGGCATAGCGGCCCGAGCTGTCGCTGTGGTTGCAGATGTGGCCGGGGTCGAAGCCGTCAAGGAACTGGAACGGGCCGTAGTCGATGGTCAGTCCCAGGATGCTCATGTTGTCAGTGTTCATCACACCGTGGCAGAAGCCCGCCGCCTGCCACTGCGCCATCAGCGCGGCGGTGCGCTCGCTCACGGCGTTGAGCAGGCTCGCGTAGGCATTGCCGTCGAAGCGGGCATCGCCGCGGCAGGCTGGATAGAAGCGGTCGATGACGAAGTCGGCCAGGGCGCGCAGTTCCTCGTGCTGGCCGCGGGCCGCGAAGTGCTCGAAATGGCCGAAGCGGATGAAGCTGGGCGCGACCCGGGTGACCACGGCGGCGGTCTCTAGCGTCTCGCGCCGCACCGGTGCATCGGAGCCGGTGACGCACAGTGCCCGCGTCGTCGGGATGCCCAGCCCGTGCATGGCTTCGCTGGCCAGGAACTCGCGGATGCTGGAGCGCAGCACGGCCCGCCCGTCACCCCCGCGGGAGTAGGGCGTGCGGCCGGCGCCCTTGAGCTGCACCTCGAGCCCGCCGGCCGTCTCGCCCAGCAGGATGGCGCGGCCGTCGCCCAGCTGGCCGGCCCACACGCCGAACTGGTGGCCGCTGTAGACGGTGGCCAGCGGCCGGGTGCCGGCCACCGCTAGGCTGCCCGTGAGGGCCTGCAGCGCCTCGGGCGTGCGCCAGTCCGCAGGCAGGCCCAGCCACTGCGCCACCCCTTCGCTGTGGCCGACCCAGTAGGGGGCGGGCAGCGGTGTGGGATTGAGGTGGGTGAAGAAGGCCGGCCCCAGCGACTCGAAGCCGGGCTTCCAGTGCAGGCCCAGGTCGGCGGAGGTGGTGTCCTCGGCGGTCAGGCTCATGCGGGGATTGTCGGGCCGCGGCTGTAACCCCTCGCGGGGCGGGCCATCCGGCTCGCCTCAGCGGGCGGCGGCCGGGGCGGCCCAGATGCGCGCGCGGTATTGGGCGGGCGGCACGCCGAACCAGCGCTTGCAGGCGCGGAAGAAGTTGCTCGTGTCGACGAAGCCCAGGCGGTCGGCCACGTCGGCCAGGCTGTGGCGGTCTTCGGCCAGGTACTGCCGCGCCAGTTCGCGGCGCGTGCGCTCGAGCAGCGCCTGGAAGGACACCGCCTCTTCCTGCAGGCGCCGCTGCAGCGTGCGGTCGGCCAGGCCCAGGCCCGCCGCCACATCCTGGCGGCGCGGCTCGCCATGCGGCAGACGGCGCGCGATCTCGGCGCACACCAGCGTGGCCGTGGTGGTCTGGCCCAGCTCCTCGAGTTGCGCATCGAGCAGCGTGTCGTGCATGCGGCCCAGCTCGGGATGGTGCGTGGGCAGGGGCAGCGCCAGGCAGGCGCTGGACACCAGCATGCGGTTGGCCGACGCGTTGAACCGCAGCTCGCAGCCATAGGCCTCGCGGTGCGGGCGGTCGTCGGCGGGCGGCGGGTAGACGAACTCCATCGCCAGCGGCTCCACCGCGCGCCGCGTGAGCCAACGGCACTGCATGAGCACCGTGAGCAGCGCGTGCTCCAACCGCTGGCGCGGGATGGGCAGTCGCCCGCCGGTGTGCTCCATGACCAGCCAGCAGCCGCGCGGGTCGGGCTGCATCGAGAAGGCGGTGCAGTCGGAGATGACGGGCATGTAGCACACCAGGCGCTCCAGGCCGCCGCGCAGGTCGGCGCTGCACGCCATGGCGTGGCCCACGGTGCTGGTGTTGCTGTGCGTGTCGGCCAGTTCGCGCTCCAGCCCCAGCGTGGGCCGGCCCGCGCGCGCCACGGCCAGCTGCCACAGCACGGTGATCTCGTCCACCGGGATGCGCGTGTTCTGCCGGTGCAGCGAGTCGGGGTCGAAACCCGCATCGCGCAGCAGCGCCGGCACCGCCAGGCCCTCGGCCTCGAACATCGACAGCAGGCCGATCAGCCAGGCGGCGGAACTGGTGCGCTCCTCGGGTTGCGGCAGGCCGGCGGCGCGTCGACGCGGCCGGTGGGGCAGGAGGGCGGGGGAAGTCACTCGATTGGCGCGCTTCGGATAGTGGTCGGCCCGGGGGCGGACCCTAGGATTCGGCGGTTGCCGGCGAAGCAGCGAGCATGGGCGCAGGGCGCCGATGCGTGAATTCCGATTAACCCGGTATGGAGACAGAACGCATGCACGACATCAGAACGCCGCAGGGCCCCGCGGCGCTGCCCTTCCATTCGATCGCGATCGCGGTGCGCGGCCTGGCCGTCGCGGCCGCGGCGTGCGCCGGCCTGGTGCTGGCCGGTTGCGGCGGCGGCTCGTCGGGCTCGCCCGGCGTCTTCCTGCCGGCGCCGCCGGCACCTGCTCCGGCACCCACGCCACCGGCTCCGCCGCCACCGCCTCCCGCGCCTGCGCCCGCCGCGGACGGGCCGATGGTGCGGCAGACCACCGCCGGCAAGGTCGAGGGCGTGGACGACAGCGCCGGCACCGGCACCTGGTCCTGGAAGGGTGTGCCCTTCGCGAAGCCACCGCTCGGCGAGCTGCGCTGGGCGCCCCCGGCCGACCCTGCCCCCTGGGACGGCGTACGCGCCGCGTCGCAGTTCGGCCCGAGCTGCGCGCAGGGCGGACGCTTCTTCAGCCCGGCGCCGGGCGGCGCGCCCTATGGCCTGGCGGTGCGGGAGGGCTTCGGCAAGCCGGTGGGCGAGGAGGACTGCCTCACGCTCAACATCTGGCGCCCTGCGAACACCGACGAGAAGCTGCCGGTGATCGTGTTCATCTATGGCGGCAGCAACATCTCGGGCTACACCGCCGACCCGAGCTACGACGGCGCGCAGCTGGCCAGGCGGGCGAATGCGGTGGTCGTCACCGTCAACTACCGGCTCGGCTTGCTCGGCTGGCTCGACCTGCCGCAGCTCAAGACCGGCGAGCCGAAGAACGATTCGGGCAATTTCGCGCTGCTCGACCAGATGCAGGCGCTGAAGTTCGTGCAGGGCAGCATCGGCGCCTTCGGCGGCGATGCGGGCAACGTCACGGTGATGGGGCAGTCGGCCGGGGCCGTGAACACCTGGGCGCTGGTGACCTCGCCCGCAACAGCCGGCCTGCTGCACAAGGCGGTGCCGATGAGCGGCGGCATCGCCTTCTCGTCCCGCACCACCGCGCAGACCTATGCCAAGGCCCTGGTCAACGCCATCGTGATTGCCGACGGCAAGGCCACCGACGCCACCTCGGCCGCCAACTGGCTGGCCGGCCAGAGCGACGCGCAGGTGGCGAGCTACCTGCGAAGCCTGCCGGCGGACAAGCTGCTCACGGTGATGCTGGCGAACCCGCAGCTGGGCAATTCGCCTGCGCCGATCGAGGACGGCACGGTGCTGCCCGTGAACTCGCGCGCCGTCGTGGCGGCCGGCACCTTCAACAAGGTGCCGATGCTGGTGGGCAACACCCGCGACGAGGGCACGCTGTTCGGCGGCCTCTTCGGCCTGTACACCCTCACCGGTGTGTCCGGCTTCAAGCCGAGCGACTACGAGCGCTTCGGTCTGCAGTTCGGCTTCGATCCCAATGCGGCGCCCAGCCTCACCGAGGCCGACCTCATCAGCGCCCAGTACCTTCCGGTCGACAAGCCGGTGACCGGATGGAAGGCGGTATCGGACGTGGTCACGCAGTCGATCTTCCTCAACGGCCTGTCGGCCCAGATCGACGCCGTCGCCGCCCAGCTGCCGACGAAGACCTGGTACTACCGCTTCGACTGGAGCCAGGAGCCGGCGCCGTTCGACACGGTGTACGGCGCCACGCACGGGCTGGACACGGTGTTCTTCTTCCGCAATTTCGGCACCAACGTCTTCTCCTTCGCGTACGGCGAGGCGAACCGGCCGGGGCGGGAGGCGCTGTCGGACGCGATGGTCGGCAGCCTGGCGGCCTTCGCCCGCACCGGCGATCCGAACCACGCCGGCCTTGGCGTCACCTGGCCGAACTGGCCGCGCCGGATCGTGTTCGACGCCAGCAAGACCCAGTTGCAGAACAGCGTGCCGTGAGCCGGGCGGGTGGAAAGCGGGGCAGCGGCGCGATCGCTCTCACAGTGCGGGCAATCCCCTTTGGGCGAGGGGGTGCCGTGCGTGATACTCGCGACCGATTTCCATCCCATCGATTCCACCAATCACCCGAGGAGCCTTCCCCATGCTGGGTTTGATGCAAGACCGCCCGCTCTTGATCTCCAACCTGATCGAGTTCGTCGACCGCCACAACGGCGATGCCGAGATCGTCTCGCGCCGTGTCGAGGGCGACATCCACCGCTACACCTGGCACGACTGCGCCGTGCGCTCGCGCCAGGTGGCGAATGCGCTGGACGGCGAAAGCCTGCTGTTCTCCGACCGGGTCGCGACGCTGGCCTGGAACGGCTACCGCCACCTGGAGCTCTACTACGGCGTGAGCGGCTCGGGTCGCGTGCTGCACACCATCAACCCGCGCCTGCACCCGGACCAGATCGCCTGGATCGCCAACCACGCCGAAGACCAGATCCTGTGCTTCGACATGACCTTCCTGCCGCTGGTGCAGGCCGTGCACGCGCGCTGTCCGACGATCCGCAAGTACGTCGCGCTGTGCGACGCCGACAAGCTGCCGGCCGACACCGGCATTCCCAACCTGGTGAGCTACGAGGCGTGGATCGCCGACCAGCCGGCCGCCTACGACTGGCCGGTGTTCGACGAGAACTCGGCCTCGAGCATGTGCTACACGAGCGGCACCACGGGCAACCCGAAGGCCGCGCTCTACAGCCACCGATCGACCACGCTGCATGCCTACGCGGCCGCGCTGCCCGACGTCATGCGCCTGTCGGCGCGCGACTCGGTGCTGCCGGTGGTGCCGATGTTCCACGTCAATGCCTGGGGCATCCCGTACTCGGCGGCGCTCGTGGGCTGCAAGCTGGTCTTTCCCGGCGGCGCGATGGACGGCAAGTCGATCTTCGAACTGATCGAGAGCGAGGGCGTCACCTTCGCCGCCGGCGTGCCGACGGTGTGGCAGATGATGCTGGGCCACATGCAGGCCGGCGGCCTCAGGTTCTCGAAGCTCAACCGCACCGTGATCGGCGGCTCGGCCTGCCCGCCGGCGATGATCCGCGCCTTCCAGGACCAGTACGGCGTCGAGGTGCTGCACGCCTGGGGCATGACCGAGATGAGCCCGCTGGGCACGCTGTGTACGCTCAAGAACAAGCACGACGCGCTCGACGACGAGGCGCGCCTGGCCATCCGCATGAAGCAGGGACGTGCCATCTACGGCGTCGACATGAAGATCGTCGACGGCGACGGCAACGAACTGCCCTGGGACGGCAAGGCCTACGGCGACCTGCTCGTGAAGGGCCCCTGGATCGTCAAGGAGTACTTCAAGGGCGAGGGCGGCGACCCGCTGATCAAGGACGCCAAGGGCGACGGCTGGTTCCCCACCGGCGACGTGGCGACCATCGACGCCGAGGGCTACCTGCAGATCACCGACCGCAGCAAGGACGTCATCAAGTCCGGCGGCGAGTGGATCAGCTCCATCGACATCGAGAACATCGCCGTGGCGCACCCGGCCATTGCCATCGCCGCCTGCGTCGGCGTGTTCCATCCCAAGTGGGACGAGCGCCCCATCGTCGCCGTGGTCAAGAAGCCCGGTGCCGAAGTCACACGCGAAGAGTTGCTCAAGTTCTACGAAGGCAAGACCGCCAAGTGGCAGATCCCCGACGACGTGGTGTTCGTCGAGGCCATCCCGCTGGGCGCCACCGGAAAGATCCTCAAGACCAAGCTGCGCGAACAGCTCAAGGACTACAAGCTCCCCTCGCTCGCGAGCGCCTGAACGCGCTGTCGCCAAGGTGATAGGAGGGCCGCGGGTGCGGCCCTTCTTGCGGGCATTCCCTGTGCGGGGGTGAAGGAGGGCGCTTGTACGCTGCGCGCGACAGACCGACCGACCCATCCGACACAGGAGACAAGCCTTGAAATTCGCTATCAAAATCGTAGCTGCCTGCGCAATGGCAGCGGGCGCCGCCGGCGCTTTTGCCCAGAAGGGCGAAACCGTGAAGATCGCCTGGATGGACCCGCTTTCGGGCCTCATGGCGGCGGTGGGCACCAACCAGCTGAAGACCTACCAGCTGATGGTCGAGCACTTCAACAAGACCAACGCCTCGGGCGTGAAGTTCGAGCTGATCTCGCTGGACAACAAGCTCAGCCCGCAGGAGACCACCGCGGCGCTGCGTTCTGCCATGGACCAGGGCGCGCGCTACGTGACGCAGGGCAACGGCTCCGGCCCGGCGCTCGCGATCATCGACGCGCTCGAGAAGCACAACGCGCGCAACCCCGGCAAGGAGGTCGTGTACTTCAACTACGCCGCGGTCGACCCGGACCTCACCAACAGCAAGTGCAGCTACTGGCACTTCCGGCTCGACGCCGACACCTCGATGAAGATGGAGGCGCTGACCACCTTCATGAAGGACCAGCCCGACATCAAGAAGGTCTACATCCTCGGGCAGAACTACGCGCACGGCGTGCAGGTGTCCAAGTACGCCAAGGAAGGGCTCAAGGCCAAGCGGCCCGACGTGCAGATCGTCGGCGACGACCTGCACCCGCTGGCGCAGGTGCGCGACTTCTCGCCGTACATCGCCAAGATCAAGCAGTCGGGCGCCGACACGGTCATCACCGGCAACTGGGGGTCCGACCTCGCGCTGCTCCTGAAGGCGGCGCAGGACGCGGGCCTGCTCGACACCGTCAAGTTCTACACCTACTACGCCTTCGGCTCGGGTGCGCCGACGGCCATGGGCGCGGGCGCCGCCGGCAAGGTGTACGTGGTGGGCTACGGCCACTACAACATGGGCCCGCCGATCCAGCCGCTGATGGCCGAGTTCAAGAAGCGCATGAACGACGACATGACGCAGAACTCGATCTACCACACCTTCGCGCTGCTCGACGCGGCCTTCGTCAAGACGAAATCGACCGACCCGGTGAAGGTCGCCGCCGCGCTCGAGGGCATGAAGATCAAGAGCTTCAACGGCGAGGTCGAGATGCGCAAGGCCGACCACCAGCTGCAGCAGGGCCTGTTCATCACGCGCTGGGAGAAGGCCGGCGGCAAATACCCCTACGACGCCGAGAACACCGGATACACCTTCGCCCCTGTCAAGTACTACGAGCCCTACGTGGCCAGCACGCCCACCAGCTGCCAGATGAAGCGGCCCTGACGCACCGGGAAAGGGGCCGGACCGCGCCCTTTTCTACCCGCGGGTAGCACGACTTCGGTGCACGCTGTCGCGCGGGTGATAGAAAGCGCCGCAGCAGCGCCGACCTTACGGGCATTCCCTGAGCGGGGTGCCCGTAAACACTTGTACTCTCGTCCCGATTCGCACCGTTCGACCCAGGAGACACAGATTGAAATTCGCTCTGAAATTCACCGCCGCCGCCATCGTCGCAGCCACTGCCACCGGCGCTCTCGCGCAGCAGGGTGAAACCGTCAAGATCGCCTGGCTCGACCCCCTGTCTGGCCTGATGGCCGCCGTGGGCACCAACCAGCTCAAGACCTTCCAGTTCTTCGCCGAGAAGTTCAACATCAAGAACCCGGCCGGCGTGAAGTTCGAGATCATCGGCATCGACAACAAGCTCAGCCCGCAGGAGACGACCGCCGCGCTGCGCTCGGCCATGGACCAGGGCGCACGCTACGTGGCCCAGGGCAACGGCTCCGGCCCGGCCCTGGCGATCATCGATGCGATCGAGAAGCACAACGCGCGCAACCCCGGCAAGGAGGTGCTGTACCTCAACTACGCCGCGGTGGACCCGGACCTCACCAACAGCAAGTGCAGCTACTGGCAGTACCGCTTCGATGCCGACACCTCCATGAAGATGGAGGCGCTGACCACCTACATGAAGGACCAGAAGGACATCCAGAAGGTCTACCTGATCAACCAGAACTATTCGCACGGCCAGCAGGTCAGCAAGTTCGCCAAGGAAAACCTCAAGACCAAGCGCCCGGACGTCCAGATCGTCGGCGACGACCTGCACCCGCTGGCGCAAGTGCGCGACTTCTCTCCGTACATCGCCAAGATCAAGGCCTCCGGCGCCGACTCGGTCATCACCGGCAACTGGGGCTCCGACCTGGCGCTGCTGATCAAGGCCGGCAACGACGCGGGCCTGAACGTCAAGTACTACACCTACTACGCCGTGACCAGCGGCACGCCCACCGCCATGGGCGCCGCGTCCGACGGCCGCGTGTACCAGGTCGGCTACGCCCACTACAACATGGGCGGCGAGATGCAGAAGTACGCCGACGAATTCAAGAAGCGCTTCAACGACGACCTCTACACCACCGACATCTACACCGTCTACGTGGCGCTGTCCGAGGCCATGGCCAAGGCCAAGAGCACCGACCCGGTCAAGGTGGCTGCCACGATGGAAGGCATGAAGTTCAAGAGCTTCAACGGCGACGTGGAACTGCGCAAGGCCGACCACCAGCTGCAGCAGGGCCTGTACATCGCCAAGTGGGAGAAGGCCAGCGCCAAGTACCCCTACAGCCCGGAGAACACGGGCTACACCCTGGCCCCGGTGAAGTTCTACGACGCCTACGTGGCCAGCACCCCGACCAGCTGCCAGATGAAGCGGCCTTGAGGGCAGCCAGGCTCTGAGCCAAGCAAGGCCCGCCGCCCTCAGGCGGGCCTTTTTTTCATGTTCTCCGATGAACGGGAGTCGATTCGATCGTGGAATTCTTTCTGATTTCGCTGCTCAACGGCGTCAGCTACGGGCTGCTGCTGTTCATGCTGAGTTCCGGGCTGACGCTCATCTTCAGCATGATGGGCGTGCTGAACTTCGCGCACGCCAGCTTCTACATGCTGGGCGCGTACTTCGCGTATGCCATCTCCAACGTCGTCGGCTTCTGGCCCGCGCTGGTGCTCGCGCCGCTGCTGGTCGGCCTGCTGGGTGCCGCCTTCGAGCGCTACAGCCTGCGCCGCGTGCACAAGTTCGGCCACGTGCCCGAACTGCTGGTGACCTTCGGTCTGTCGTACCTCATCCTGGAGCTGGTGCAGCTCGTGTGGGGCCGCTCCACGGTGCCCTATGGCCTGCCGACGCAACTGCAGGGCCCGCTGTTCACCATCTACGGTACGCAGTTCCCCAAGTCGCGCTCCTTCATCATGCTGGTCGCGGTGCTGATGCTGATCTCGGTGTGGCTGCTGCTCACGCGCACCCGCATCGGCCTGGTCATCCAGGCGGCGCTCAAGCATCCGGAGATGGTCGAGGCGCTGGGCCACAACGTGCCGCGCGTGTTCATGCTGGTCTTCGGCGGCGGCGCCGCGCTGGCCGGCCTGGCCGGGGTCATCGGCGGCAACACCTACGTCACCGAGCCTGCCATGGCCGCGTCGGTGGGCTCGATCATCTTCGTCGTGGTCGTCGTCGGCGGCATGGGCTCGCTCGCCGGCGCCTTCCTCGCGTCGCTGCTGATCGGCGTGATCCAGACCTTCGCGGTGGCCATCGACCAGTCGCTGGCCTCCGGGCTGCAGGCGCTGGGCATGACGGTGACCGACCAGACCTTCGGCTATGCGCTGCTCAAGCTCACGCTGTCGCAGGTCGCGCCGATCCTGCCCTACCTCTTCCTGGTGCTCATCCTCATCTTCCGGCCCAAGGGCCTGCTCGGAACCCGGGAGGACTGACCATGAGCAGCACCTCCACCGCCATGTCCTCATCGACCGCCTACTACAAGTTCAAGCCGCTCAACGTCGGGCGCATCGTGATCTGGTCGCTGTTCGCGGTCGCGCTGGTCGTCGCACCGTGGATCTTCACCAGCAGCCTCGCGCTGACGATGCTCTCGCAGATCGGCTACCTCATCATCATCTGCCTGTCGTACAACATCCTGCTGGGGCAGGGCGGGATGCTGAGCTTCGGCCATGCCGTCTACACCGGCCTGGGCTCGTTCATCGCGATCCACGCGATGAACATGGCCACCAAGGGCCAGATCCCCGTGCCGCTGGTGCTCATTCCCGTGGTCGCCGGGCTGGCGGGCGCCTTCTTCGCGGTGCTCTTCGGCTACGTGACCACCAAGAAGTCGGGCACGACCTTCGCGATGATCACGCTGGGCCTGGGCGAACTGGTGGCCGCCATGGCGCTGATGTTCCCGGGCTTCTTCGGCGGTGAGGGCGGCATCACGACCGACCGCACCTACGGCAAGTTCCTGATGTGGAACTTCGGCCCGCAGATCCAGGTGTACTACCTGATCGCCATCTACTGCTTCGTGTGCACCGCGCTGATGTACGCCTTCACGGGCACGCCGCTGGGCCGCATCCTGAACGCCGTGCGCGACAACCCCGAGCGGGTCGAGTTCATCGGCTACAACACGCAGAAGGTGCGCTATTTCGCGTTCATCATCTCGGGCTTCTTCGCCGGCATCGGCGGCGGCCTGGCGGCGATCAACTTCGAGATCGTGAACGCGGCCGACAGCCTGAGCACCATCCGCTCGGGCGGCTACCTGCTGTTCACCTTCCTCGGCGGCGCCACCTTCTTCTTCGGTCCCATCATCGGCGCCGTGCTGCTGGTGTTCGCCTCGATCCTGCTGTCGGAACTGAGCAAGGCCTGGCTGCTGTACATGGGCCTGGTCTTCCTGTTCATGGTCATGTTCGCGCCCGGCGGCATCGCCAGCCTGATCATGATGAACCTGCGCGTGGCCAAGTTCGGCAAGTTCAACCGCTTCTGGGGCCTGTACGCGGGCCTGCTGGTCACCGGCGCACTGATGGTCGTCGGCGCCGCGGCGATCGTCGAGATGATCTACCACATCCAGCTCAACGCGGCGATGGGCCCTAAGGTGCATTTCTTCGGCTCCGAGCTCGACACCTCGTCCACCACCCACTGGGTCGGCGCCGTGGCGCTGATGGTGATCGGCGGCGGCCTCATGGAGATCGTGCGCCGCCGCTTCGTGCGTGCCTGGGGCACCGCCCAGGAAGAAATCGAGGCGCAGATCAAGCGCGCGGAGGCCGGCCTGTGACCTATGCACTCGAACTGAAGGACCTGCACAAGAGCTTCGGCAAGACGCCGATCATCCGCGGGGCCAACCTGGCCGTCACGGCCGGCGAACGCGTGGCCGTGATCGGGCCGAACGGCGCGGGCAAGTCGACGCTGTTCAACCTGATCAGCGGGCGACTGCACCCCACCAGCGGCGAAGTGCTGCTCAACGGCGAGCGCATCGACGGACTGCCGCCCTACGAGATCAACCGCAAGGGCCTCTCGCGCAGCTTCCAGATCACCAACATCTTCCCCAAGCTCAGCGTGTTCGAGAACCTGCGCTGCGGCGTGTTGTGGAGCCTGGGCTACCGCTACACCTTCCTGCGCTTCCTCTCGAACCTCGACGACGCCAACGAGCGTGCCGAACTGCTGCTGCGCCAGGTGGGCCTGGAGCGCAAGCGCGACGTGCTGGCCGTCAACCTCACCTACGCCGAGCAGCGCGCGCTGGAGATCGGCATCACCATCGCCGGCGGTGCCAACGTCATCCTGCTGGACGAACCGACGGCCGGCATGAGCAAGACCGAGACCGCGCACTTCATCGCGCTGATCCGCGAGATCACCGTGGGCAAGACGCTGCTGACCGTCGAGCACGACATGGGCGTGGTCTTCGGCCTGGCCGACAAGATCGCGGTGGTGGTGTACGGCGAGGTCATCGCCTACGACACGCCCGAGGCGGTGCGCGCCAATGCGCGCGTGCAGGAGGCTTACCTCGGTTCCTCTGTCGCGGACGCACAGGGAGCGGGACACTGACATGACCGCCCCCACGCTCATCACTTCGTGTATCGCTGCCCCCCAAGGGGGCGCAGGCCTGCCTTGGGGCGGCCCGGCGGAGGCCTCATGCTGAAGATTCAAGACCTGCACGCCTACTACGGCAAGAGCCACGTGCTGCACGGCGTCTCCTTCGCCGTGAACCCGGGCGAGATCGTCGCGCTGCTGGGCCGCAACGGCTCGGGGCGTTCCACCACGGCCAAGGCCATCATGGGCCTGGTGCATGCCGAGGGCGACGTGCACTGGAAGGGCCAGGACATCCTGCGCCGCAAGGCCTACGAGATCGCGCACATGGGGATCGGCTACGTGCCCGAGAACCGCGACGTGTTCCCCAAGCTCACGGTGCACCAGAACCTGCTGCTGGGCCAGAAGGGCAGCGGCAAGGGCAGCCGCTGGTCCTTCGAGGACATGTACCAGATGTTCCCGCGCCTGAAGGAGCGCCAGCACACCGAGGCCGGCGTGCTCTCGGGCGGTGAGCAGCAGATGCTGACGCTGTGCCGCACGCTCATGGGCGACCCCGACCTCATCATCATCGACGAACCCACCGAAGGCCTGGCGCCCAAGATCGTCGAGCTGGTGGGGCAGTACCTCAAGACGCTCAAGGACAAGGGCATCTCGGTGCTGCTGATCGAGCAGAAGCTGACCATCGCGATGCAGATCTCGGACCGTGCGCTGGTGATGGGGCACGGCAGCATCGTGTTCGACGGGACGCCCGACAGCCTGCGCGCCGACGCCTCCACCCGCAAGGAATGGCTCGAGGTCTGACGCAGCCGCCGGCGTTCGCGGCCCAGATCGGCCGCGAGCGCCCGCCGATGCTGCGCGAGCAGCTATCGAATTCATAGCAACCCTGCGGCGCGTGCCCTGCTTGGCGCGCGCCGCTGTCGCTTGCAGAATGGCCGTGCGACGCTTTGTCCCGCCAGCGACTGGCCTCGATGGACGCCTGCGTCGAATTGCCTAGAATCGCCGAAAAAGAACACTCGTGCTTTTTTGGGAGACAACGCCGCTCGGCCCGCGAGCGCCACGGTCTGCCCTCCGGTCCCGCCTCTTTCTTCTCCACCTTCCTAAGGAACGCAGCATGACGGCTGAATACAAAGTGCACGGCGACATCGCCGTGATCACCATGACCAACCCGCCGGTCAACGGGCTCGGCTATTCGACGCGTGTCGGCATCACCGATGGGCTGGCGAAGGCGCTGGCGGACGACGCCGTGAAAGCCATCGTGCTCACGGGCGCGGGCAAGGCCTTCTCGGGCGGTGCGGACATCAAGGAATTCGGCACGCCCAAGGCGCTGCAGGACCCGAACCTGCTCTCCGTCATCCTCGCGCTCGAGGCATCGACCAAGCCGATCGTGGCGGCCATCCACTCCGTCTGCATGGGCGGCGGCCTCGAACTTGCGCTGGGCTGCCACTACCGCGTCGTCGCGCCCGGCACCAACGTCGCGCTGCCCGAAGTCAAGCTGGGCCTGATTCCGGGCGCCGGCGGTACGCAGCGCCTGCCGCGCGTGCTGGGCGTGGAGGCCGCCCTCAACCTGATTGTGAGCGGCCAGGCCGTGAAGAGCGAACTGCTTGCCTCGGCCCCCGGCCAGAAGCTGTTCGACAAGCTCGCGGCCTCGCCCGAGTCGGTGTTCGACGAAGCCGTCGAGTTCGCCAAGTCCGCGGCAGCCAAGGGTGGTGAGCTGCCCCTGGTGCGCAACCTGCCGTGCAAGCATCCGCAGGGCGATGCCTACTTCCAGTTCGCCAAGAACATGGTGGGCGGCATGTCGAAGAACTTCCCCGCGCCGCTCAAGTGCGTGGAGGCGGTGCAGGCGGCCACGCAGCTCAAGTTCGACGCCGGCATGGCCAAGGAGCGCGAGATCTTCATCGCGCTGATGATGACGCCCGAGTCCTCGGCGCTGCGCCACCTGTTCATGGCCGAGCGCGCCGCCAGCAAGATCCCCGACGTGCCCGAAGACACGCCCCAGCGCCCGATCAAGACGGTGGGCGTGATCGGCGCCGGCACCATGGGCGGCGGCATCACGATGAACTTCCTGAACGCCGGCATCCCCGTCACCATGCTCGA
>NZ_QPIB01000007.1 GCF_003671765.1 Xenophilus sp. E41
GGCCCCCGGAAAAACACAAAACAAGGACAAGGCTGCGCAGCAGCCTTGTTGACCCTGGTCCCCTCTGTGTGCGCCGAGGAGCGCAGCGGCTGGCGGATCAGGGCTCGCGATTGTTTGAGCGAAGCGAGTTCGAGCGAGACCCCGCCAGCCGCGAGCACCGCAGGTTGCCCGCAGCGAAGCGGAGGGACGCAGACAGTGGGGTCGCCTTTCTTTTGCCTACTTTTCTTTGGCGAGACAAAGAAAAGTAGGTCGCCCGCCGGGGCGAAATCCCGGCCCCTGCCTCAAGCAGACTGCAAGGTCCAATCCGACCCAATCTCAACTCAAGTCATCCAAAGTATCCGGATCCGGCCCATCCCCAATCGCCTCCCGCGTCGCCCCCGCCTGCACCTGCAGCCACGCCCCGAAAGCCTGGATCTCCGGCCGCCCGGCACTGCGCGGCGACACGAGCAACCAATACGCCATGGGCGACTCCATGCGCTGACGCGGCAGCACCTCGACCAGGTCGCCGCTGGCCAGGCTCTCGGCCACCAGGGCACTGCGCGCCAGCACCACGCCCTGGCCGGTCAGCGCCGCCTGCACCATCTGGTAGGCGTAGTTGAAGTACAGCCAGCGCCGCGGCTGCGACTTGGTGAGGCCGTTGACCTCGAACCAGCGCCGCCAGGTCAACCATTCCAGGTGCGTGCGGTGCGCATCGCCGGCCTCGATCAAGGTGAAGCGCGCGATGTCCTCCGGCTTGCGGATCGGCGGGTTGCTCTTGAGCAGCCAGGGGCTGGCCACCGGCGTGAGGTGCTCGCCGAAGAGCCGCACCGACCCCGGCGGCATGCTCTCGGGCGGGCCGTAGCGCAGCGCCAGGTCGACGTCGGCCACGTCCAGGTCCACGGCTGAATCGCTGGCGTCGATGCGGATGTCGATGTCGGGGTTGTCGCGCTGGAAGGCCTCCAGCCTCGGGATGAGCCACATCGATGCGAAAGACGCGAAGGTCGTGAGCGCCACGGTCTTGCGGCCCGCGCTCTGGCGGATCTGCCGCACCGCGCCGTCGATGCGCGGCAGCGCCTGCTGCACCGACAGCAGCAGCTGCGCGCCGGCGCTGGTGAGTTCCACCGCGCGCGTGTGGCGCAGGAACAGCGGCACGCCCACCTCGTCTTCCAGCGACTGGATCTGGCGGCTCACGGCCGACTGGGTGAGCGCCATCTCCTCGGCCGCGGCGCGGAAGTTCAGGTGCCGCGCCACGGCCTCGAAGGCACGCAGGTAGCCGGCGCCGATGGGGCGTGTGCGCAGGTGGGTCTGGGAATGCTGCATGCCGCCGAGGGTAACGGCATTGATGCGAAACCGGAATCAGTCGGGGCCCGCGTTTTCATTGGACCCCAAGGCGGGCCACGCAGATCATTCATTCCCGAATCGCGCCGTTGCGTATTCGAGCGAACGCTTCAGGAGTCCACCATGTCCGCTGCTTGCACCACCACCTCGGTTTCCTCCCTCGCGCTGCCCGGCCGGGCAGCGGCCGTGCCGCCGGCGGTCCGCCGCGGCGCCTGGCAACTGGCCGCTGGCCAGGCCACCACGCTGAAGGCGGCGCGCGCCAGCGTGCTGCGCATCCGGCAGGGCCGGCTGTGGATCACCCGCGACGCCACCGCGCAGTGGGGCAGCGAGGACCTCGTCCTGGGCCCCGGCGAGTCGCTCACGGTGCAGGCCGGCCAACGCATCGTGATGGAGCCGTGGGACGGCTACGGCGCCACCTACAGCTGGGACGTCGAGGCTTGACCAGCGCCACCGGCCGGCCCACCGGGCGGCCGAATGCGCCAGCTCAGGACTGGATGTCGAAGCTCGGCCGCAGCGCCAGGAACTTTTGCAAGGCGTCGTCGCCGCGCAGCAGGGCCAGGCGCTCCATTTCCATCGGGTCTTCGGCCTGGGCATAGCCCATGTCGAAGCGCTGGTAGCGCCGCTCGCGCAGCGCGCCTTCGTAGGCGATGTTCACTTCGCTGTGGCGCTCGTCGGCCGCGATGCGGCCCATCAGCGACTCGACCGCCGCGGCCGGCCCTTCGAGGTGCTGGCAGAAGCGCTGCCCGTCGAACACCAGCAGCCCGGTGATGCCGTTGGCGGCGTTGAAGGGGCGCGCACGCGCCAGGATCTGTCCGATGGCCGTGGGCGACTGGCTGTCCGCCAGCTGACTCCAGTACAGGAATTCGTAAAGGGGTACGGGAGCGTTTGGCGTCGGGGTGCGATCGGGCATGTCGCCGGCGACTGTAGGCGGGCGCGGCCTACGAAGAAATGTCAAATGACACTCAGCATGTCGCTAGAGTTCGCGGGGTATGCAAGGTTCATCCTCCCCGACTCCCGCCGGCTGCGACGGCGCTTGCGCCACCTGCAACCTGCATGAGCGCGACGCTTTCCTGCCCCTGGACGACGCCGAGCGCGATGCGATCGCCGTCTTTCGCAGCGGCTCGCGCGAGGTCGCCGCGGGTCGGCTCATCATCGAGGAGCATCGGCGCAGCCCGAACCTCTACACGCTCTACAGCGGCTGGGCGTTTCGCTTCAAGACGCTGAGCGATGGCCGCCGGCAGATCCTGAATTTCCTGCTGCCGGGCGACTTCATGGGGCTGCAGGACGAGTTCGCCGAAGGCACGACCTACGGCGTGGAGGCGGCGACGGATTGCACGCTGTGCGTGTTCCCGCGCGACCGCCTGTGGGACTTCTTCAATCGCCAGCCCAAGCTCGGCTACGCGATCACCTGGCTGGCTGCCAACGAAGAGAAAGCGGTCGACGACAACCTCGTGACGGCCGGGCGTCGTGCGGCGGCCGAGCGGGTGGCCATGACGCTGCTCCACCTGTACCGCCGTGCCGAGCGCGTCGGTCTGGCGGCCGATGGGCGCGTGCCCTTCTTTCCCTTCCAGCAGCAGCACATCGCGGACGCCGTGGGCCTGTCGCTGGTGCACACCAACAAGACCCTGCGCAAGCTGCAGCGCCTGGGCCTGCATCGGCTGGAAGGCAACGTGCTCGAGATTCTGGAGCCGCATGCGCTGGAGCAACTGGGCGACTACTTCGAGCGGCCGCAGCGGCCGACGCCGTTGATCTGAGCGCTGCTGCGCTTGGCCGATTTGGGTCGGTGGTCTGAACCCGGCCGGCGGCGCCGGTGTGCGTTCTCCGGCTCAGGCTCGCGCTGACTGGTGAGCCGCGCCTTCTCTATCGCTGCAAGCCCCCACCCCGACCCTCCCCCAGAGGGAGAGGGAGGAAGTCAGCGCACAGCACAGCGGTCCAGGGCGGTGGTCGTGGGCCTGCGGGCGCAGGCGCCATTCGCGGCGCCGTGCAGTCTCTCCAGCACGTCGACGGACAGCGAGCACACAGCATCCGCAACAAGCCGGTCAGCGCGAGCCTGAGCCGGAAAACGCAGGCCCGCGGCCGCCGCCAGCGCCCCAGTCCGTCGTGCCGGCCGATCCACAGCAAAGACGGAAAGAGCCAACAGCAATGAAAGTAACGAACGTGACGATTTCGGCCGCACCTCAGATACAGCAAGCGGCACAGCCCGATCGCACTTTCCTCCAAACAACCTCGCCTCAGTCGGCGGCCATTAATGCCTCCACGTCGCGCGCATAGCGTCCCAGCCGGTCCACCGCCCGGCTGCGCTGCGCCGGCGTCGTCGCGTTGTGCAGGGCAGCCAGGTTGCGGCAACCCTCGTCCTGCAGGGCGGCCTGGTGCTCGCGCCAGGGCCCGGCCGGCGGCTCGGCGATGCGGCGCACCAGTGCATGGATCGCCGCCTGCGCCTGGGCCGGCGCCGTGCGCTCCGATTGGAAGCGCCGCAGCATCACCACGATCTCGCCCTGGCGGGCCCGGCGCTCGGCGTCCGCGCGCTTCGCATCGAAGACCGACTCGGTCGCCATCCGCCGCAGCATCGCGCGTTGCTCGGCATGCAGCGCGCCGTAGAAGTCTTCATGACGGTCGAGGAGGCGCTCGTAACGCTTGCCCTGCAGGGCCGCCGCATCGAGCGACACCCAATCCTTGCGGTACTCGGCGTTCACTTTCGCGTACTTGGCCTGCAGGTGCTGCAGCTGCGCGGGCGAGAGCGTGAGCGCGAGCTCGGCCACCGGCGCCTCGGCGCGCAGCGCCGTGGCCAGCAGGCGTTCGCGGATCGCGTCGGCGAATTCGCAAGCCTGTGCCGGCGTGATGTCATTCGGCGCCAGCGCCTGCGCCCGGCGCAGCAGCGCGAGCAACTGCGGCAGTTCCTCGCGGCGATGCCAGGCGAGCAGCGCATCGAGTTCTTCTCGCACGCGCAGCGACTGCGCGCCGTCGAAATCCACGTACCCGTCGAGCCACCAGTAGCTCACCGTCGGCAGGTTGTTGTAGGCCAAGCGCACGGCGCTGCAGGCGCCCAGCAGGGCGGCCAGGAGCAGCACGCCGATAATTTGCAGCCGCCTCCACAGGCGCGGCGTGGCTGGCGCATGCACCGCGGCGCCTGGCTCGTTCATCACCGTCTCCGATCCCGACATGACCGCTTCATCCCGCAGCACCTCGCCATCGAACCCCACCGGCCTGGAGGCCGGCCCGCTCGCCGTCGTCGTCATGGCCGCGGGCAAGGGCACGCGCATGAAGAGCCGGCTGCCCAAAGTGTTGCATCGATTGGCCGGGCAGCCCCTCATTGGCCGTGTGATCGATACGGCCACGCGGTTGGGCGCGGCGCGGATCGTGGTCGTCACCGGCCACGGCGCCGACGAGGTCGAAGGCGCCGTGCGCGGACTGGCCGGGGCTTCGGTGGCGCTGGACTTTGCGCGGCAGGAGCCGCAGCTGGGCACCGGCCACGCCGTGCAGCAGGCGGCGCCCAGGCTGCCCGATGCGGGCACGGTGCTCGTGCTGTCGGGCGACGTGCCGCTGATCGGCGAGGACACGCTGCGTGCGCTGGTGGCGGCGAGCGGCGGCGAGCGGCTGGCGCTGCTCACCATCGAACTGGATGACCCCACCGGCTATGGGCGCGTCGTGCGGGACGCAGCGGGCGCCCAGGTCCAGGCCATCGTCGAGCACAAGGACGCCACCGAGGCCCAGCGCGCCATCCGCGAGATCTACAGCGGCGTGATGGCCGCGCCGGCCGCCGCGCTCAAGCGCTGGCTCGGCCAGCTCCGCAACGACAACGCCCAGGTCGAGTACTACCTGACCGACGTGGCGCGCATCGCCGTGGACGAGGGCACGCCGGTGGTGGCCGAGGTGATCGCCGACGAGATGCAGGTCGCGGGCGTCAACAGCCCCTCGCAGCTCGCGGCACTGGAACGCGTGTGGCAACGCCGCGAGGCGGAGCGCCTGATGGACGCGGGCGTGCGCCTGGCCGACCCGGCGCGCTTCGACCTTCGCGGCGAGCTCGCCTGCGGGCAGGACGTCGAGATCGACGTCGGCTGCATCTTCGAAGGCCGCGTCGAGCTGGGCGAGGGCGTGCGCATCGGGGCGCACTGCGTGATCGCCAACGCGCGCATCGCCGCGGGTGCCGTCATCCATCCCTTCACCCACATCGACGGCGGCAAGGAAGGCGCGGTCGTCGGTGCCGGCGCGCTCATCGGCCCCTATGCGCGGCTGCGCCCCGGCGCGCAGCTGGGCGCCGAGGTGCACGTGGGCAACTTCGTCGAAATCAAGAACTCCACCCTGGCCGACGGCGCCAAGGCCAACCACCTGGCCTACCTGGGCGACGCGACCGTGGGCGCGCGCGTGAACTACGGCGCCGGCAGCATCACCGCCAACTACGACGGCGCCAACAAGCACCGCACCGTCATCGGCGACGACGTGCACGTGGGCAGCAACTGCGTGCTGGTCGCGCCCATCACCATCGGCGCGGGCGGCACCGTGGGCGGCGGTTCCACCGTGACGAAGAGCACCGAGCCGGGCGCACTGACCGTGGCGCGCGGGCGGCAGGTGAGCTTCCCGAACTGGCAACGGCCGAAGAAGGCGCCGAAGTAACGGGTCGCGCCCGGCGCGCGCTTGACCCTGCGCGCCGCGGGTTCTTGCTTTGACCTCAACGATGGTTGAGGTTGCACCGTGTCGGCTCCTGTTGATTCCGGACCGCGCCGATGCCACCGCCCACCCTGCAGCATGCCGACCTCTACCTGCGCCGCCTCGGTTTCGCCCGGGCACCCGCGCCCACCCTCGACACGCTGCATCTGCTGCAACTGCGGCACACGGCGGCCTTCGCCTTCGAGACGCTGAACAGCTTCCTGCACCGGCCGGTGCCGATCGACCTGCCGTCCGTCGAGCGCAAGCTGCTGCTCGAGGGGCGCGGCGGCTACTGCTACGAGCTCAACGGCCTCTACCTGGCGCTGCTGCGGCAACTGGGTTTCGACGCCACGCCCCTCACGGGCCGTGTGGTGATGGGCGGCCCGGACGATGCGCTGCCGCCGCGCACCCACCAGATGGTGCGCGTGCGGGTGGGCGGACGTGACTGGCTGTCGGACGTGGGCTTCGGCGGGATGGTGCCCACGGCGCCGCTGGCGCTGGACGATTCGGGCCCGCAGCCCACCCCGCACGAGCCCTTCCGGCTCGACCGCCGCAGCGGGCGCTACACCTTGCGCGCCTGGGTCGGCGAGGCATGGAAGGCGATGTACGTCTTCGACCTGGAGGCGCCGGCGCCGGCCGACCTGGAGGTCGGCAACTGGTACGTGTCGACCTACCCCGATTCGCCTTTCCTCGGGCGGCTGGTGGCGGCCCGCACCGGGCCCTTCTGCCGCCACACGCTGCGCGGCGGCAGCTATGCGGTGCACCGCCTGGGCCAGCCCAGCCTGCGGCGCGAGCTGCGCACGCCGCAGGCGGTCATCGGCGTGTTGCGGGAGGTCTTCGGCCTGCAGCTTCCCGCGCAGCCGGGCTTGCATGCGGCCATCGCGCAGCAGCTCGATGCCGGGCACGCGGACGCCTCGGATCCGGAGCCAGAAGTGCTCGCGACGCCCGCCTGACGGGCGCAATCAGCTATCGAAAAGAGAGCATCGAAAGACGCTTCAACGGATCGCATCGGGCGCGGCGCCGGAGACGGGCAGGGGCAGCCGCGGCTCGAACTTCGCACGCTTGACGCTGAAGAAGGCCTTCACGTTGCGCACGTTGGCATCGCTGGTGAACAGGCGCTGCGCCAGCGCGTGGTAGGCCGGCATGTCGCGCACCGTGACCACGAGGATGAAGTCCGGCCCGGGCGAGACGCGCCAGCACTGCTGCACGGCGGCGTCCGGCGCGACACGGGCCTCGAAGGCGTCGAGCGCGCCGGCGTCCTGGCGGTCGAGCGAGATTTCCACCAGGGCCGTGAGCGTAACGGCCAGGCGGTCGGCTGCCAGCAGTGCCACCTCGCGCTCGATCAGCCCCGCCTGTCGCAGCCGCTGCACGCGGCGCAGGCAGGTGGCGGGCGACAGGTGGGTGTCCAGCGCCAGTTGCTGGTTGGTGCGCGAGGCGTCGCGCTGCAGGGCGTCGAGCAGGCGCCAGTCGACGGCATCGAGGTTGATTTCTTCCGACATCACAGCAATTATGAAATATTCATTCAATCGCTCCCAATGGCGAATGAATCATCCATATCCGCACCGATAACGGAAGAACAATTCAGATCGGCCCGCCTACGATCGCATCCACGTCAGCTTTTCAAGGAATCCCCCATGTGCGGCATCGTCGGCGCAGCCTCCCACCGTGACATCGTCCCCGTGCTCGTCCAGGGCCTGCAGCGCCTGGAGTACCGCGGCTACGACTCCTGCGGCGTGGCGGTGCATGCGGGCGGCCTGACCCGCGCCCGCACCACCTCGCGCGTGGCCGACCTGCTCGCCCAGGTGCGCGACGACCACCTCCAGGGCCAGACCGGCATCGCCCACACCCGCTGGGCCACCCACGGCGCGCCGGCCGTGCACAACGCCCACCCGCACTTCAGCCACGGCCCCGGCGAAGGGCCCGACAGCGCCCGCCCCGCGCGGGTGGCGCTGGTTCACAACGGCATCATCGAGAACCACGAGGCGCTGCGCGCCGCGCTGCAAGCCAAAGGCTACGTCTTCGCCAGCCAGACCGACACCGAGGTCATCGCCCACCTGATCGACAGCCACTACGACGGCGACCTGTTCGAGGCCGTCAAGGCCGCGGTGGCGCAGCTGCATGGTGCCTACGCCATCGCCGTGATCTGCCGCGACGAGCCGCACCGCGTGGTGGGTGCGCGCGCGGGCTCGCCGCTGGTGCTGGGCGTGGGCGAAGGCGAGAACTTCCTGGCCAGCGACGCGATGGCGCTGGCCGGCGTGACCGACCAGATCGTGTACCTGGAGGAGGGCGACCTCGTCGACCTGCAGCCGGGCAAGCACTGGATCGTCGGCCCCGACGGCCGGCCGGTGCAGCGCAAGGTGCGCACGGTGCAGGCGCATTCGGGCGCCGCCGAGCTGGGGCCCTACCGCCACTACATGCAGAAGGAGATCTTCGAGCAGCCGCGCGCCATTGCCGACACGCTCGAGGGCGTGGAAGGCATCGTGCCCGAGCTCTTCGACGGCATCGGCCAGGACGGGCAGCCCGGCGGCAGCGCGCACCGCGTGTTCCAAGCCATCGACAAGGTGCTGATCCTGGCCTGCGGCACCAGCTACTACAGCGGCTGCGCGGCCAAGTACTGGCTGGAGTCGATCGCGAAGATCCCGACCCAAGTCGAGATCGCCAGCGAGTACCGCTACCGCGAGTCCGTGCCCGACCCGAAGACGCTGGTGGTCACCATCACGCAGTCGGGTGAGACCGCCGACACGCTGGCCGCGCTCAAGCATGCGCGCGGCCTGGGCATGGAACAGACGCTGACCATCTGCAACGTGGCCACCAGCGCCATGGTGCGCGAATGCAAGCTGGCGTACATCACGCGCGCCGGGGTCGAGATCGGCGTCGCGTCGACCAAGGCCTTCACGACTCAGCTGGCGGGCCTGTTCCTGCTCACGCTCGCGCTCGCGCAGGCCAAGGGGCGGCTGAACGAGGCCGACGAGGCACGCTACCTGAAAGAGATGCGCCACCTGCCCGTGGCGCTGCAGTCGGTGCTCGCGCTGGAGCCGCAGATCATCGGCTGGGCCGAGGACTTCGCGCGCAAGGAGAACGCCCTCTTCCTCGGCCGCGGGCTGCACTACCCGATCGCGCTGGAAGGCGCGCTCAAGCTCAAGGAGATCAGCTACATCCACGCCGAGGCCTACCCCGCGGGCGAGCTCAAGCACGGCCCGCTGGCGCTGGTCACGAGCGAGATGCCGGTCGTCACCGTGGCGCCCAACGACGCGCTGCTGGAAAAGCTCAAGAGCAACCTGCAGGAAGTGCGCGCGCGCGGCGGCGTGCTCTACGTGCTGGCCGACGGCGACACCCGCATCGAGCGCGGCGAAGGCCTGCACGTCATCCGCATGCCCGAACACTACGGCCAGCTGTCGCCGCTGCTGCACGTGGTGCCGCTGCAGTTGCTGGCGTATCACACGGCAGTCGCCCGCGGCACGGATGTCGACAAGCCGCGCAACCTGGCCAAGAGCGTGACGGTCGAATGACCGGCTGCGCCTGGGGTGGCGCAGTCGCGGCGCGTAGCGCACAGGTCGCGCGCTGGTTTTGCCGTTTCGCGGCGCTCAGTCCTCGTCCAGCGCCGGGATGTCCTGTGGCGGCGGCGCCGGCGCATGAGTGGATCCGTTCGGTCTACGTCGTAGGCTTTGCCTTCGAGCCGCCGGCCACAGCGGCCTGAGGAACGCGCGACCGAATCTGCCCGGCCCGCCGTCAGGCCGTGACCAAAAGTCGACGCCAGGGTCCGGGCGGGCCGAATGCTTACATGTGGACGGAAGCGTACGTACTAACATCGGGCGCATGGATTTCCCGTCTCCCGATACGTCCGAGTATGCAGCCCTGATGGACTTCATGGCCACGGGCGGTCGCGACCGGAGTTCGCTGAAGCCGGGGCAGGACCCTCGCCCCGCGGTGCGTCATGCGCTGCAGCGCCGCGCCCGGGCCATGACGCAGGCCCTGGTGGTGATGGCACGGGTGCGCGCGCGCCGGTTGCGCTGATCGCGCGGCGTCAGGCGCCGAAGGAGCGCAGCCGCACTTCCTCTTCGGTGAACCGGCTGCGGACGTAGACGCGCATGGCCGCCACCAGCGGCAGTTCCCCGCGCGCGAACCAGGTCACGTCATTGCGCCGCAGCATGGCTTCGAAGGCCGGCGGACGCCCGTTGATCCACAGGTCACGCAGGCCGATGTGCTCACGATCGATGATGAGCCGGGCCTGGGTCCAGTCGGTGCTGGGGCTGTAGGGCTGCGCTGCTGATCGGTCGACCCAGCGGGCGACGCATACGGGCGCCCGGCCCGCAGTCGTCACGCGGATGTCGCACAGCCCCTGCGCTCGCGCGACCCATGCATCCAGGAGGGCACCATCGAGATCATGAATCTCCATGCGTGCCATGGTGCGTCGGCGCCGGGGCGTTGGCAAGCAGCTAGCGCTTCGCTCAGCGCGGCATCGGGCGCGGCGAGACGGGGACCGTGGTCACGGTCTCGCGGATCAGCCCGCCACCCAGGACGCTGCCGTCGATGGTGGTCTGTCCGGTGCCGGTGATGCGCGCCTCGCATTCGGCCCGTTCGGCCGGCGGATGCAGGCTGCAGCGGGCCAGCGCGTTGGCGCGGTAATCGGGCGCCGTGGTCAGCGTGCCCTGGCGCGCGGCCTGGCGGGCGGCGCCGGCCTCGCGCAGGCAGGCGGCGCGGTCCTGCTGGATGTGGTCGCAGACGGCACGCTCCTGCTGGTAGGTGCTGTCCAGGCCGCGCGGCGGAGCCGCCAGGGCGGCAGCGCTCATGCCGGCGCCCAGGCACAACGCGACGGCCGTACGGGAAAGCAGATGCTTCATGGGAACTCCTTGTCGGATGAAGAAAGGGATGCTTGGAGCCGGCGGCGAGGCAACGGTTCGTTGCCCGTCGACCCCGCTCACTTGGCCGGAGTGGGCGTCACCGTCTCGCGGATCACGCCGCCACCCATCACGGTGCCCTGGGTCGAACTCGTGCCGCTGCCGCGCACGCGCGCTTCGCAGTCGGCGCGGTCCGCGGCCGGCTGCAACTGGCAGCGTGCGAGGGCGTTCTGGTCGTAGGTGGCACCGCTGGCGCTGGTCAGGCCGCCGCGCTGTGCTTCCTGTCGCGCTGCGCCGGCCTCGCGCTGGCAGGCCGCCTTGTCCTGCTGGACGCCATCGCATCGTGCCTTTTCGGCGGCAACGCTGCCCTGGGCGCTCGCAAGGGTGGCGGCTGCGCCCAGAACCATGGCGGCCAGGAGCCTGGGAATGGCGCGACGCGAGGGGGTCACGGAAGTGGCGGTCATCGGCAGTCTCTCCTCAGAGCCTCGGCACGCGCGGCGGGCGTCGCTCGCATGACCTTGTGAGGCGGTGCCGCAGTGTGCGCCGCAGGCTGCGGGGCGGGCTGTGGGACAAGGCGGCGCGGGCCGCACAGGCCTCGGGCGTCGATCCGTGTCGGACATCTCCGGCACGCCGGCGGGATGCTATGGAAACGATAGCGGCTGGCGCTCACCACGTGGGCGCCGGAGGCCGAGTCGGCCAGCAAAAAAAGCGGCGCCCGCGGGCGCCACCGTTCAGCCCGCCGCGATGCGCCGGGCCAGGTGCGCGAGCGCTTCGTCCACCTGGTCGACCAGCACCAGCGACAGGTCGCCGGGCTGCAGCCGGTCCAGCGCCTCGTCGATGGCGACGAATTCGCCGCGGATCTCGTCCACCCGCCGGGTGCGGCTTGCGCCTTCCAGGCCCTGGCGCAGCAGCGCGATCACCTCGCCGTCGGCGCGGCCGCGCTGGGCGGCGTCCTGGTAGAGGATGACCTCGTCGAAGGCCGCGCCGAGGATGCCGGTCTGGTCGCGGATGTCGCTGTCGCGCCGGTCGCCCGCGCCGCTGATCACCACCGAGCGGCGCTTGGCGGGCAGGGTGTCGACGGCTGCGACCAGCGCCTTCATGGCGTCGGTGTTGTGGCCGTAGTCGGCGATCACCGTGGCGCCGCGGAACTCCATCATGTTGAAGCGGCCCGGCACGCCGGCGGCGTCGTTCTTGAAGCTGGCCATGCCGCTGCGGATGGTGTCCCAGTCCAGGCCCACCGCCCAGGCGGCCGCCACGGCCGCCATGGCGTTCTCGACCTGGAAGGGCAGGGTGCCGCCGCGGGTGAAGGGCACGTCGCGCAGCGGCACGCGCTCGCGCCAGCTGCCTTCGGCGGCCACGATGGTGTCGCGGTCGACGTAGACGGTGCGGCGGCCCTGCGCGCGGTGCGTGGCCATCACCGGGTGCTGGCGGTCGGCCGCGAAGTAGATGACGCTGCCGGGGCAGGACACCGCCATGGCCGCGACGTTGGGATCGGCGGCATTGAGCACCGCATAGCCGCTGGGTGCCACGTTGCGCACGATCACCCGCTTGAGCACGGCGAGCTCTTCGACCGAGTTGATGTAGTTCAAGCCCAGGTGGTCGCCGCTGCCGATGTTGGTCACCACCGCCACCGTGCAGCGGTCGAAGCCCAGCCCCTCGCGCAGGATGCCGCCGCGCGCCACCTCGAACACCGCCGCCTCCACGTCGGGATGCAGCAGCACGTTGCGGGCGCTCTTGGGGCCGGAGCAGTCGCCGCTGTCGGTCTGGCGGCCGTCGACGTACACGCCGTCGGTGTTGGTCATGCCCGTGACCATGCCGCTGGACATGAAGAGGTGGTTGATGAGCCGCGCCGTCGTCGTCTTGCCGTTGGTGCCCGTCACCGCCACGACGGGGATGCGGCCGTCGTCGCCATCGGCGAAGAGCTGGTCCATCACCGCCTCGCCCACCGCACGGCCGCGGCCGAAGGACGGGCTGATGTGCATCCGCAGCCCCGGCGCGGCGTTCACCTCGACGATGCCGCCGTGCTGTTCCTCCAGCGGGCGGATGACGTTCTCGCACACCATGTCGACGCCGCAGATGTGCAGCCCGACCATCTGCGCCGCATCGACGGCGCGGGCCGCGATCTCGGGGTGCACGGTGTCGGTCACGTCGGTGGCGGTGCCGCCGGTGGAGAGGTTCGCGTTGTTGCGCAGCACCACGCGCTGGCCGCGTTCGGGCACGCTGTCGGGCGTGAGGCCCTGCGCCTCGAGCCGGCCGATGGCGATGTCGTCCAGCCGGATCTTGGTCAGCGAGGTCGCGTGGCCTTCGCCGCGGCGCGGGTCCTGGTTCACCACCTCGACCAGCTGGCGCACCGTGCTCGTGCCGTCGCCGATCACCTGGGGCGGATCGCGCCGCGCGGCCGCCACCAGCTTGTCGCCGACCACCAGCAGGCGGAAGTCGAAGCCCGGCAGGAACTTCTCGACCATCACCTCGCCGTAATGCGCGGCCGAGGCGTAGGCGGCATCGAACTGTTCGCGCGAGGTGATGTTCACCGTCACGCCCTTGCCCTGGTTGCCGTCCTGCGGCTTGGTCACCACGGGCAGGCCGATCTCCAGCGCGGCGGCCCAGCCGTCCTCCAGGTCCCTCACCGGGCGGCCCAGCGGCACCGGCACGCCGGCGGCGTTGAGGAGCTGCTTGGTGAGTTCCTTGTCCTGCGCGATCGATTCGGCCACGCCGCTGGTGCTGTCGACCTCGGCGGCCTGGATGCGGCGCTGCTTGGCGCCCCAGCCGAACTGCACCAGGCTGCCGCTCGTAAGCCGGCGGTAGGGAATGCCGCGCGCCACGGCGGCTTCGACGATGGAACCGGTGCTCGGGCCCAGGCGCTCGTCCTCGTCGAGTTCGCGCAACTCGGTGATGGCGGCCTGCGCATCGAAGCTGCCCTGCTCGCCCAGCGCGGCGGCGATGAGCTGCTCGGCCAGCTTCATCGCGCGGCGGCCCACGGCCTCCTCGGTGTACTGCACCGCGACCTGGTACACGCCCTCGTCGGTGGTGCGGGTGGTGTGGCCGAAGGCGACCTGGCAGCCGGCCTGGGCCTGCAGGGCCAGCGCGGCGTTCTCCAGCACGTGGGCCAGCGCCAGCGGCTGCCCCAGCACGATGGGATGCAGCTCGCCGATGGTCGGGAAGAGCGCGCGCAGGCGGGCCTCGAAGCCCGGCAGCTGCTCGATGGCGTTCTCAGGGCCCCGGCAGGCGACGATCGCCTGGATGGCCGTGTGGCGGCTCCAGAGGTTGGGGCCGCGCAGGGCCCGGATGCGGGTGATTTCCATGGTGGGAGCGGGTCTGTCGGAGGCGGCCGGGCGGCGTCTCAGGCGAGCTGGGGCTCGGCGACGGGAAGGGTCTGCTGCGACAGCTGCAGCGAGGCGAGCGCGGCCTGCAGGTCGGCCTCGAACACCTCGGCGCCGGCGCCGATCAGGTTGAGCGGGATGCCCATGGCCCAGCCGGCCGCGACGGCGGCGAGCAGGCTGTCGAGGCTGACGCCCGCATGGGTGGCGCGCCACACCGTGAGGCGGCCCAGCCCGGGCAGGAAGGATTCGCTGGTGCCGTTGGCCAACACCACGCGGTCCTGCCGCACGATCACGGCCTTGCCGCCGGCGTTCTGGTGCGCAGCGAGCGGCGCGGCCTGCGGGTCGGCGGCGTAGAGGATCACCTCGCCGTCGCACAGAGGCGCCATGCCGGCCACGCGCGGGTCGGCGGCGTTGAGCACCGCCGTGCCGTGCGGCAGCACGACGTCGACCTGCGTGCGCAGCACCTTCACCATCTGGTCGCTCTCGGCGATGTCGTAGGCGGCCAGCTGCTCGGCGCCGCCGAGGTCGGTCACGATGCCGATGTCGCAGCGGTCGTAGGGCAGGCCGTCGGCGAGGATGGTCTCGGCGCCGTTCTCGATCACCACCGCCTCGACCTGGCGGTTCACCAGCAGGCGGTGGCCGGCTTCCCAGTTCGCGCTGTCGCGTGCATCGACGCGCCGGCGCTCGAGGAACAGGCCGTCGCGGCAGGCCAGCCCGACGTGGCGGCCCGACAGGCCGACCAGCCAGGCCACCAGGCGCGCCAGCACGGCCGTGTCCTGCGTGCCGGCCACGCCGACGACGGGGATGCGCCCGGGCAGGTCGTTGCCGGATTCGGCTTCGGGGAAGAGGTGATCGCAGATCGCGCGGCCCACAGGGCGCGGCGAGCCGACGGCGGGCTTCAGGTGCATCAGCAGGCCGGGGCCGGCATTCACCTCGACGATGGCGCCGCCCTGCGCCTGCAGCGGCTTGCCGATGTCCTCGCACACCAGGTCGATGCCGGCGATGTCCAGGCCGACGACGCGGGCCGCGAGGGTGGCGGCATAGGCCACTTCGGGGTGCACCTGGTCGGTGCAGTCCACGCCCAGGTTGCCGTTGCGCTGGATGATCACCACCCGGCCGGCGGCCGGCACCGAGTCGCCGGTGAGCTTCTGGCGCTGCAACTCGAGCTGCAGCTTGGCGTCGGTGGCCAGCACGATCAGGTCCAGCGGGTATTCCTCCTCGGCACCGCGGCGCGGGTCGGAATTGAGCTGGCTGTCGATGAGCTGCGCGACCGTCTGCCGGCCGTCGCCGGTCACGGTGATGACCTCGCCGCGCGCGGCCGCCACGACTTCACCGCCGACCACCAGCAGGCGGTGCTCGGCGCCGCGCACGAAGCGTTCGACCATCACGTCGCTGCCCTCGGGCTCGGCCACGGCGAAGGCGGCCAGCACCTCTTCGCGGCTGGTCAGGTCGAGCGACACGCCGCGGCCGTGGTTGGCGTCCGAGGGCTTCACGGCCACCGGCAGGCCGATGTCCTCGGCCGCTTCCCAGGCTTCCTCGGCGCTGGAGACCACCTGGCCTTCGGGCACCGGCACGCCGCAGCTCGCGAGCAGCGACTTGGTCAGCTCCTTGTCGCTGGCGATCGATTCGCCGATGGCGCTGGTGTAGTCGCTTTCGGCCGTCCAGATGCGCTGCTGCTTCGCGCCGTAGCCGAGCTGGACCAGGTTGCCGCTGTTCAGGCGCATGAAGGGGATGCCGCGGTCGCCGGCCGCGCCGACGATGGCGGCGGTGCTGGGGCCCAGGTAGCAGTCCTCGACCTTGGCCTTCACGGCGTCGACCGCGCGCTGCACGTCGGTCGCGTCGAAGCTCTCGTTGTTGATGGCGGCCATCAGCAGCCGGTGGCCCTCGGCCAGCGCGGTGCGCGCCACCTGCTCGTCGCGGGCCCGGAACACCATGCGGTACTGGCCGTGCTGCGAGGTGCTGCGCGTCTGGCCGAAGCCGGTGGGCATGCCGGCGAGGTTGAGCAGCTCGATGACCACGTGCTCCAGCACATGCCCGGCCCAGGTGCCTTCCTGCAGCCGCTGGATGAAGCCGCCGCGTTCGCCGACGCCGCAGTGGTGCTCGATGAGGGCCGGCAGCAGGTTCGTCAGCCGTTCAGGGAAGCCCGGGACGAGGTTCGACGGGTAGTCCTCGAGCTGCCCCAGGTCGAGCCAGACCTCGAGCACCGGGCGGTAGGTCCAGATGTTCGGTCCGCGCAGATAGCGGGTGCGAAGCAGGCGGATGTCGTCGAAACGGGTCATGGAAACGTTCGTGGAGCGGTCTGTGCGGGTGGAGGAGTCGCCGGTTGCGATGCGTTCAACGGCCTGCAGAGGAAGAGAAGCGCCCATGGTGTTCGGTGAAAATCGGCGCCCGACCGGCGCGCGGGAAGGGCCTCCGTGGGGCCCGGTACAACGAAACACAATGCAACATCACGATCCAGTCGGCACCCCGGGGGGCGAATCGGCGTCGGCACCCGCCGCCCTGAAGGCCCGTCTGCCGGCTTCGGAGAACGTTCTCGCTACCTTGCCGGTTGACCTCGACGACCAGCTGCGCTTTGCCGACGGCCAGGTCGTGCTGACCGACCGTGCCCTCCGGGCCACCGCAGCAGGCGGCACTCCGCAGGAGTGGCTGCTCACAAGCTCGGGACTTTCCCTGCACCTGGCCGACCACGCGGGCGTCGGCACGCTCGACCTGTACGGCCCCGACGGCCGGCTGGCGCGTTGGCGTTACACCCTGGCCGGGCAGGCCGCGGCGCTGCGCCTGGTGAAGCTGTTCGAGCAGCAGCGCGCCGGCCTGGCGCAGGCGGCCGGCGAGGGCGCCGAGGCCGACGAGGCGGTCGACACCGAGTTGCAGACCCCCCCCTCGACCTGGGTGCTGCTGCGCCTGGGCCGCTTCGCCCGGCCCTACCGCACGCAGCTCATTGCCGGCTTCGTGCTCACGCTGCTGTCGACCGCAGCCACCCTGGTACCGCCCTACCTCACCATCCCGCTGATGGACGACATCCTGATCCCGTTCCAGAACGGGAAGGCCATCGACCCGATGCTGGTCGTGATGTACCTGGGCGGCCTGCTCGCCGCAGCGCTGCTGGGCTGGGGCCTGGGCTGGGCGCGCACCTACCTGCTGGCGCTGGTGTCCGAACGCATGGGCGCCGACCTGCGCACCACCACCTACGAGCACCTGCTGACGCTGCCGCTGGACTACTTCGGCGGCAAGCGCACCGGCGACCTGATGGCGCGCATCGGCTCGGAGACCGACCGCATCAACGTCTTCCTGTCGCTGCACGCGCTGGACTTCCTCACCGACGTGATCATGATCGCCATGACGGCGGTGATCCTGGTGTCGATCAACCCGCTGCTGGCGGTGGTCACGCTGGTGCCGCTGCCCTTCATCGCCTGGATGATCCACGTCGTGCGCGACAAGCTGCGCACCGGCTTCGAGAAGATCGACCGGGTATGGAGCGAGGTCACCAACGTGCTGGCCGACACCATCCCCGGCATCCGCGTGGTCAAGGCCTTCGCGCAGGAAAAGCGCGAGGCCGACCGCTTCCGCGAGGCCAACAAGTACAACCTGCAGGTCAACGACCGGCTCAACCGCACCTGGTCGCTGTTCACGCCCAGCGTGTCGCTGCTCACCGAGATCGGCCTGCTCGTGGTGTGGGGCTTCGGCATCTGGCAGGTGGCGCGCGGGCGCATCACCGTGGGCGTGCTCACGGCCTTCATCGCCTACATCGGTCGCTTCTACACGCGGCTCGATTCGATGAGCCGCATCGTCTCGGTCACGCAGAAGGCGGCGGCCGGCGCCAAGCGCATCTTCGACATCCTCGACCATGTGAGCAACGTGCCCGAGCCCGCCAACCCGGTGCGCGTGGACCGGGTCGAGGGCCGCATCGAGATGCGCGACGTGGGCTTCCGCTACGGCTCGCGCGCCGTGATCCGCGACCTCGACCTTGTCATCCGTCCCGGCGAGATGATCGGCCTGGTGGGCCATTCCGGCTCGGGCAAGAGCACGCTGGTCAACCTGATCTGCCGCTTCTACGACGTGACCGACGGCGCCATCCTGGTCGACGGCACCGACATCCGGCGCTTCGCGGTGGCCGACTACCGGCGGCACGTGGGGCTGGTGCTGCAGGAGCCTTTCCTTTTCTTCGGCACCATCGCGCAGAACATCGCCTACGGCAAGCCGGATGCGACGCGCGAGGAGATCGTCGCCGCCGCCCGCGCCGCGCATGCGCACGACTTCATCCTGCGCCTGCCGCACGGCTACGACTCGCTGGTGGGCGAGCGTGGACAGGGCCTGTCGGGCGGCGAGCGGCAGCGCATCAGCATCGCGCGTGCGCTGCTGATCGATCCGCGCATCCTGATCCTGGACGAGGCGACCTCGGCCGTCGACACCGAGACCGAGAAGGAAATCCAGAAGGCCCTGGACAACCTTGTGCAGGGCCGCACCACCATCGCCATCGCCCACCGCCTGTCGACGCTGCGCAAGGCCGACCGCCTCGTGGTGATGGACCGCGGCCAGGTGGTCGAGGTCGGTCCGCACGACGATCTCATGGCCCGGCAGGGCGCCTACTGGCGGCTCTACCAGGCCCAGGCGCGCCAGGTCGACGAGGAAGAAACACTGCGCGAGACCGCGCCCACGCACGCGGCCCACCCCGCAGGAGACGCCTGATGGCCTGGCCCCTCGAACGCGACGCGCACGGCCGCCTGCTGTGGACCGGTCCCGACGGCATCCGCGAGCCGGTGACGCCGGTGCGCGCCTTCCCGCTCACCGACCCCGAGCGCGGCATCTCGCTGGTCGGCCCCGATGGCCGCGAGCGGGCGTGGATCGATCGACTGGCCGAACTGCCCGAGGCAGCGCGCACGCTGCTGGCCGAGGAACTCGCGCCGCGCGACTTCGCGCCGGTGCTGCTGCAGTTGCGCTCGGTGTCGAGCTTCGGCGTGCCCAGCACCTGGGACGTGCGCACCGACCGCGGCGACACCCGCTTCGTGCTCAAGGCCGAAGAGGACATCCGCCGGCTGGAGGGCGGTGCACTGCTCATCGCCAGCGCCCACGGCGTGCAGTTCCGCGTGCCCGATCCCAAGGCGCTGGACCGCGCCTCTCGCAAGCTGCTCGAGCGCTTTCTCTGAGCCCGACTATCGTTTCAGCCAGGCAAGCAGGGCAGCGGCCCCGGCGGCCGAGGCCACGCCGCTGACCAGCGTGCCCCAGGCCATGTCCAGCAGCGACAGGCCGACGGGCCAGTCGCGCACCACGGCCATGTTCGTGAGGTCGTAGGTGCCATAGCAGAAGAGGCCGAAGAGCGCGCCCGTGAGCGCGGCGCGCATCACGCTGCCGGCGTCCGCGCCCGGCAGCACCGCGAACACCACCAGCCCCACCGGGTACAGCAGGTAGAAGGCGGCCGCTGCCGGCAGCCGCGGCTGCGGCGCCATCAGCGCGCCCATGCCCTGCTGGTAGATGCTCCTGGCGACGACGCCGAGCCAGAGCAGGTCGATGACGAGCATCACCACGAAGGTGGCGGCCCAGGCGATGAGGTGCTTGCTGCTCATGGTGCGTGGAGGGTGAGGCTGCGGCGATCCTAGCGGCCGGGCCACCGCGGGCACGAAAATCGCGGGCTTGTCCGACAGCCTGCACGCCGTCCGATGCCCGCATGCGATGCTACGAAAAACATAGCTGATCGCGCCGGCGGGGCGGGCGCCCCAGGCACTTTTGCTTGAGATATCCATGCACACCACCGCGCTCGTCCTCTTCTCCGGCGGCCAGGATTCGACCACCTGCCTGGCCCATGCGCTCGCGCGCTACGAGCGGGTGGAGACCCTCGGCTTCGACTACGGCCAGCGCCACCGCATCGAGCTGGACGTGCGCCCGCGCGTGCTCGACGCCGTGCGCACGCGTTTCCCGACCTGGGCGCCGCGCCTGGGCGAGGACCATCTGCTCACCCTCGACGTGCTGGCGCAGCTGGGCGGCTCGTCGTTGACCGAGGACATCGCCTTCGCCATGCAGGCCGACGGCCTGCCCAACACCTTCGTGCCCGGGCGCAACCTGCTGTTCCTCACCCTGGCCGGTGCGCTGGCCTACCGGCGCGGGCTGCAGGTCATCGTGACCGGCGTGTGCGAGACCGACTACTCCGGCTATCCCGACTGCCGCGACGACACGATGAAGGCGATGCAGCTCGCGCTCTCGCTGGGGCTGGACCGCCGCCTCGTCATCGAGACGCCGCTCATGTGGATCGACAAGGCCGCCACCTGGCGCCTGGCCGAATCGCTGGGCGGGCCGGCGCTGGTCGATCTGATCGCCGAAGAGACCCACACCTGCTACGAAGGCGACCGCACGCACCGCCACCCCTGGGGCTGGGGCTGCGGCCGCTGCCCCGCCTGCGAACTGCGCGCCGCCGGCTGGCAGCGCTACGCCGAGGCGCGCACCGCGGGCGAGTCCTCGACCCTGTAGGCCGGGCCGGCCTCGTCGGTGCCGTTGGGTTTGAGCGTCCAGCGGCGGCGGTGGTGCTCGCCCAGCGTGGAACGGTGCGCGATCGACACGATCGCGCCGCGCGCCCGCGTGACCTGGTCGACCAGCCGGCGGTAGATGGTGGCCTCGGCGTCCTCGTCGAGCGCGCTCGTGGCCTCGTCGGCCAGCACCCAGGCCGGCTTCTTGAGCAGCACCCGCGCGATCGCCAGGCGCTGGCGCTCGCCGCCCGAGAGCTTCTGGCTCCACGCGTCCTCGCGGTCGAGCTGGTCGGCCAGCTGCGGCAGCAGCGCGTCGCTCAGCGCCTCGCGCAGGGCGTCGTCGGTGTAGCGTTCGGCCGGCTCCGGATAGGCCAGGGCATCGCGCAGGCGCCCGTCGGGGAAGTAGGGCTGCTGCGGAATGAACATGGTGTCGGCCGGCAGCGCCACGCGTCCGCGCGCATGCGGCCAGATGCCGGCGAGCGTGCGGAACAGGCTGGACTTGCCGCTGCCCGAGGCGCCGTGCACCAGCACCGTGTCGCCGGGCGCGACATGCAGGTCGGCATGCGCCAGCAGCTCGCGGCCGTTGGGCAGCGCGATGCTCAAATCGTCGGCGTCGACGCGGGCGGTGGCCGGGGTGGTCTGCAGCGCATCGTTCTGCTTCGACCAGGCCGACAGGCTGGCCTCGAAGCCCGAGAGGCGGTCGGTGGTCGCCTTCCAGCTCGCCAGCGTCATGTAGTTGTCGACCAGCCACGAGAGCGAGTCCTGCACGCGCCCGAAAGCCGAATTGATCTGCATGAGCTGCCCCAGCTGGATGGCACCGCTGAAATAGCGCGGGGCGGCCACGATCAGCGGGAAGATGATCGCCGCCTGCGCGAAGAAGCTGCTGAACCAGGTGAGGTTCTTCTGGTTCTTGATCAGGCGCAGGTAGTTGGCCATGACGTCGGTGAAGCGCAGGTCCAGCTGGCGCCGTTCCACGCGCTCGCCGCCGTCGAGCGCGATGGCTTCGCTGTACTCGCGCACCCGCACCATGTGGTGGCGGAAGTTCGCTTCCAGCATCTGCTGCTGGAAGTTCAGGCCCACCTGCGGCTTGCCGATCCAGTGCGCGATCGCGCTGCCCACCACGCAGTACAGCACCGCCGCCCACACCATGTAGCCCGCGATGTGCCACTGGCCACCGCCGAGGAAGGCGGGCGCCGTGAAGTCCAGCGAGCCGCTCAGCGTCCACAGGATGCCGACGAAGCTGAACAGCGTGACGGCCGCGTTCAGGATGCCCATCGACAGCGTCACCGAGTAGGTGGTGAAGAGGTTGAGGTCTTCCTGGATGCGCTGGTCGGGGTTGTCGGGCACCTGCTCGCCCTCGCGGGTGTAGCGCGCCAGCTCCAGCCGGTAGAAGGCCTTGTGGGCCAGCCATCGGTCCAGGTAGTGCTCGGTCATCCACACCCGCCAGCGCAGCTGCAGCATCTGCGTGAGATAGAACTTGTAGACCGCGATCACGATGTAGATCAGCGCCAGCCAGCAGAAGCGCACGATCTGCTGCCAGAACACGGCCTGGTCCTTGTTCTGCAGCGCGTCGTAGAACACGCGGTACCACTCGTTGATCTGCACCAGCATGTACACCGCGCCCAGGTTCAGCAGCACGATCGCCAGCAGCAGGCCGCGGGCCTTCCATTTCTGGTCGGAGCGGAAGTAGGGCGCCGTGAGCGCGCCGACGCGCTTCAAGGTGGTGACCAGGGACGGCTTGGGAGGGTGCGTCGTGGCGGTGCTCATCGTGGAATGGGGGAATGCATGGAACGGGCCGGCCCGCGGGCCGCGGCGGCGTGCCCGATCCTAGCCGTGCACCGGCGGCCTGCCTTAAGCCGGTCTGAAGCCCCGCGCGAGCCGGTGGTGGGGACTTTGCCGGCGCGTTGTCCGTGTGCTGTGCGGGGCGTAGGATGGTCTGCATGAAGATCCTCACCGCACTCCTGGCCGGCCTCGCCTGCCTGCTCGCCGCCTGCGACGACAAGCCCAAGCCGGGCGGCCCGGTGCCCAAGGCCGAGAGGGCTGCCCCGTCCGCCGGCGCCTGAGACGATGCCCGCGTCCGCGCCGGACCTGCAGCGCTTCGTCGACGCGCAGGCGCCCGTGTACGAGCAGGTGCGTGCCGAGCTGGCCGCGGGCCACAAGCGCACGCACTGGATGTGGTTCGTGTTCCCGCAGATCCAGGGACTGGGCCGCAGCGCGATGGCACAGCGTTATGCCATCGCTTCGCGCGAGGAGGCCGCGGCCTACCTCGCGCATCCGGTGCTGGGCGCACGCCTGCGCGAATGCAGTGCGATGGTGCTGTCGGCGCATGGCCCGGCCATCGACGACATCCTGGGCCCGCCGGACGATCTCAAGTTCAAGTCCTGCATGACGCTCTTCGACGCCGTGGCGCCGGCGGGCGAGACGCTCTTCGCGCAGTGCCTGCAGCGCTTCTTCGGCGGGGTGCGCGACGCAGCGACGCTCGAGCGCCTGCGCTGACGCGTGCCCGCGGCCGCGGACCTCAGTCGGCGCGGATGCGAAGTTCCTGCGCCAGGCGGCCCAGCCGGCGGTTCTCGTCGTCGACGAAGCGGGTGAACGCGGCGCGGTCGCCCAGCATCGGCTCGCTGTTGCGCTGCGCGATGAACTGCCGCTGCTCGGGCGTGGAGATGAAGCTCTGCACCGCCGCGTTGATGCGGTCCATCACCGCCGGCGGCGTGCCCTTGGGCGCCATGAGGCCCAGCCAGTGCGTCATGCGGATGGTGGGAAAGCCCGCCTCCACCGTCGTCGGCACCTCGGGCAGGGCGGCCAGGCGGTGGTCCGACGCCACGGCCAGCGCGCGCATCCTGCCCGCCTTGACCAGTGCGATGAGCGAGGCCGAGGGCACTTCCGACAGCATCTGCACCTGCCCCGAATGCAGCGCGGCGCTGCTCTCGCCGCCGCTCTTGTACTGCACGAAGGTCAGCGGAACGCCGAGCGCCGCCTTGATCAGCTCGCCCGAGAAATGGCTGGTGCTGCCGATGCCGGTGGTGGCGAAGAAGATGCCGCGCGGCTCGGCACGTGCCAGGGCCTGCAGCTCCTTCATGTTCGTCGCCTTGAGCGAGGGGTCCACCACCAGCAGCGAAGGCGAGGCGGACACGCCCGTGACCGGCACCAGGTCGCCGGGCGCGTAAGGCATCTTGGCGCGGATCAGGCTGTTGATCAGCGTGCCGTTGGCGGCGGCCAGCAGCGTGTAGCCATCGGGCGGTGCCTTGGCCACCAGGTCGGCGCCGATGATGCCGCCCGCGCCGGGCTTGTTGTCCACGATGACCGGCTGGCCCAGCGCCTTGGCCAGGCCGTCGGCCACCATGCGGGCGGTGTCGTCGCCCGGGCCACCGGCGGCGTACGGCGTGACGATGCGGATCGGCTTGGTGGGCCAGGCGGGCGACTGGGCCCAGGCGGCGCCGGCCCCCAGGGCGAGGGCGAGCGTGAACAGCGCCGTGCGTGCGAGCGGCTTCATGGGAGTCTCCTTGCTATCGAATTCATAGCTGCATGCGCCAATGGGACGGGCGATGCAGCCCGATCTGCCTCGAAAAGTCTCAGTCGAAGGCGGCGCGCGCCGGCGGCGCAAGCAGCGCGAGCAGCTCGCGCATGTCGTCCACCGCGTCCAGCCCGCGCACCAGGCGCTCGATCGCCTGCTGCCGCGGCGCGTCGATCAGCGCCTCGGTCAGCGTGCGGTACTTGGCGGCGATCTCGTCGCTCGTCTGCGGTGCTTCGATGGCGCGCGAGGCGTTGCGCTCCACCACCAGGCGCTGGCCGTCGGTGAAGCTCACCGCGACGCGCGTGCGGCCGCGGCGCAGCATGCCGCCGGCGTCGAAGTCCGGGTCGTGCCGCACCTCGATGCGCGGCAGCAGCGCCCACACATCGTCGGCATCGATGCGCCCGGGCGCGAACTGCGCCACCATCGCCGCGCCGTCGAGCACCGCCACCGCCAGCGCGTAGCCGATGTTCATCTGCGCGCCGATCGGCGTCAGCGGCCGCTCGGGTGTCCACCAGCCGTGGTGGTAGACCGCATGCGACACGTCGCACTCGATGCGCGCGATCTCGGCAGCGCGCAGCGGGCGCTGGCGGCCGATGTCGAACAGGGCGTCCAGCGGCGAGTGGATGCCGCCCATCGCCGCGTAGGGCTTGATGACGATGCGCTCCACCTCCCAGCGCGTGCCCAGGCCGTCGGTGATCTGCGAGGCGTCCGGGTCGTGGCCTTCGCCGAAGGTGGACAGGAAGCCGCCGTACTCGCGCTCGAACACGCGCTTGATGCCGGTGTAGCCGCCCTCGGCCAGCACCGCGGCGTACAGGCCGTTGCGTGCCGAGAAGCCGTGGTGCATGCGCTTGCACATCGCCTCGTACTGCGCGGCCATGAGACCGGCGGACTGCGTGCCGGCCAGGCCCAGCGCGTCCTCGAAGCGGGCGGCGTCCAGGCCCAGCAGCTTGCCCACCGCAGCCGCGGCCGCATGGGTGCCGAAGACCGAGCCCGAGTGCCAGCCGCGCGAGAGCATCTGCGCGCCGTGCAGCGCCATGCCCACGCGCGGGCCGACCTCGTAGCCCGCCATCGCCGCCTCCAGGAAACGACGCCCGGACACGGGCGCCGGCGCGCTCTCCACGGCCGCCCACAGCGCGGGCAGCACGATGGATGCACTGTGCAGCGGTCCGAGCGGGTGGTAGTCGTCCAGCTCGAAGCCCTGGATGAAGGTGCCGTTGAGCAGCGCCGCCGCCGGCGCGCTGGTGCCCGCGCCCCAGCCGACGATCGTGTGCGTGCCGGCACCTTCGAAGCGGCGCACGATGTCCACCGCCGTGCGCGACCACGGCAGCTGTGCACCCACGATCGCGCAGGCGATGCCGTCGAGCGTCAGCATGCGGGCGCGCTCGCGGGCCGATTCGGGCGCATCGTCGAGCGAGAAGCCGGCGAGCCAGTCGCACAGCAGGCCGGTGGGTGCGGCGGGGTCGGTGGGGCGTGCCGGCGCGGCGGCAGGTCGGGCATCGGTCATGGGGGCACCTTCAGGCGGCAGCCGCCTCGGGCAGCGTGTGGCCGCGCAGGTCCTCGCGCAGCTTCGTCTTGAGGATCTTGCCGGTGGCGCCAAGGGGGATGGCGTCCACGAAGACCACGTCGTCCGGCACCTGCCACCGCGCCGTCTTGCCCTCGTAGAAGGCCAGCAGTTCCTCGCGCTCCAGCCGCGCGCCGGGCTTGCGCGCGACGACGACGATGGGGCGTTCGTCCCACTTCGGATGCGGGACGCCGATGCAGGCCGCCATCGCCACCGCGGGGTGCGCCATGGCGATGTTCTCGATGTCGATCGAGCTGATCCACTCGCCGCCGGACTTGATGACGTCCTTGCTGCGGTCGGTGATCTGCAGGTAGCCCTGGGCGTCGATGGTGGCCACGTCGCCGGTGGGGAACCAGCCGTCCACCAGCGGGTCGCCGCCCTCGCCCTTGAAGTAGGCCCGCACGATCCATGGGCCACGCACCAGCAGGTCGCCGGCGGCGCGGCCATCCCAGGGCAGGGCCTCGCCGTTCGCGTTGACGATCTTCATGTCGACGCCGTAGACCGCGCGGCCCTGCTTCTCGAGCACGCGAAGCTGCGCCTCGCGCGGCAGGGCGTCGTGCGCCTTCTTGAGCGAGCACACGGTGCCCAGCGGGCTCATCTCGGTCATGCCCCAGCCGTGCAGCACGCGCACGTCGTGCCGAACTTCGAATTCGCGCAGCATCGCCGGCGGGCAGGCGGCGCCGCCGATCACCGTGCGCCGGAGCGTGGAGAACTTCAGGTCGCCGCCATGCATGTGGCCCAGCAGCATCTGCCACACGGTGGGCACCCCGGCCGCGAATGTCACCTTCTCGGCTTCGATGAGTTCGTAGACCGACTTGCCGTCCAGCGCCGGCCCGGGAAAGACCAGCTTGCAGCCCACCAGCGCCGCCGAGTACGGGATGCCCCAGGCGTTGACGTGGAACATCGGCACCACCGGCAGCACCGCATCGCGCGCCGACAGGCCCATCATGTCCGGCAGCACCGAGCCGTAGGCATGCAGCACGGTGGAGCGGTGGCTGTACAGCGCCCCCTTGGGGTTGCCGGTGGTGCCGCTCGTGTAGCACAGGCTCGACGCCGCGTTCTCGTCGAACACCGGCCAGTCGTAGGTGTCGGCCTGGCTGCCGATCCACGCTTCGTAACTTAGCAGACCGGGGATGCCGGTGTCGGTCGGCAGCCGGTCGCTGTCGCACAGGGCGACCCACTTCCTGACCGTCGTGCACTTCGCGTGCACCGCTTTCACCAGCGGCAGGAAGCTCAGGTCGAAGCACAGGACCTGGTCTTCGGCATGGTTGGCGATCCAGGCGATCTGCTCCGGGTGCAGGCGCGGGTTGATGGTGTGCAGCACGCGGCCCGAGCCGCTCACGCCGTAGTACAGCTCCAGGTGACGGTAGCCGTTCCAGGCCAGGGTGGCGACGCGGTCGGAGAAGCGCAGCTTCTCGCCGTCCAGCGCGTTCGCCACTTGGCGCGCGCGTGCCGCGCAGTCGCGCCAGGTGTAGCGGTGGACGTCGCCTTCGACGCGGCGCGAGACGATCTCGGTGCCGCCGTTGTGGCGCTCGACGAATTCGATCAAGTGGGAGATCAGCAGGGGGCGGTCCTGCATCAGGCCTTGCAACATGGCAGCTTTGGATAGAGGAATGAATGGGGGCTGGAGGTGCGGGGCCTCAGCCTTCGATGACGAGCTTGCGTTCGGCGACCAGCTGCTTCCAGGTGGCGAGCTCCGCCGAGATCACGCCGCGCACGTCCTGGCCCGCCGGTGGCAGGGTCTGGCCCAGCGCCTCGAGGCGGCTGACGACCGCGGGCGTGGCCAGCACCTGCGCGACCGAGCGGCGCAGCGTGGAGACGACCGGCTCGGGCAGCCCGGCCGGACCCACCAGCGCGAACCAGCCCGGCGCCTCGAAGCCGGGGATGACCGACTCCGCGATCGTCGGCACGCCGGGCAGGGACGCCAGGCGGCTGCGCGAGCTCACACCCAGTGCCTTGAGCTTGCCGGCCTGGATGAAGCCCTGCGTGGCCGTGGGTGTGAGGAAGGCGAACTGCACCTCGCCCGCGAGCAGCGCGTTGATGGCCGGCGCGCCGCCGCGGTAGGGCACATGCAGCGCATAGGTGCCGGTGCGCGACTTGAACAGCTCCGTCGTCAGGTGGCCCACGCTGCCGGCACCGCCCGAGGCGTAGCTGAACTTGCCCGGCGCCTTGCGCATCGCCTCGATCAGCTCGCGCAGGCTGCCCACACCGGCCGAGGCCGAGGCAACCAGCACCTGGGGCACGTGCGACACCATGGTGATCGGCGTGAAGGCGGCGAGCGGGTCGTAGCCCGCGTTGCGCAGGGCCGGCACGATGGTGAGCGGGGCGTTGTCGAGCAGGCCCAGCGTGTAGCCGTCGGGTGCGGCGCGCGCGACTTCCGCGCCGGCGATCGTGCCGCTGGCGCCGGCCTTGTAGTCCACCACCAGCGGCTGGCCGAGCGCGGCGGCCAGCGGCACGGTGAGTTCGCGGGCCGTCGTGTCGGCGGAGCCGCCGGGCGTGTAGCCCAGCACCACGCGCACCGGGCGCGCAGGCCAGGCCTGCGCGCGGGCCGGCAGGCCGAGCGCCAGCGCGCCGGCGGCGCCGGCGAGGCGGCCGAGGCAGGCGCGCCGGGCCAGGTCGGCGCCGCGGTCCGAGCTGCGGGTGCCGCTCATTGCACGCCCTGCAGCGCGAATTCGTTGAGGTGCCCCGACGGCAGCGCCTCGACGCCCGGGTCCTCGGGCAGGTCGACGCCGAACCATCGCTTGAGCACGCCCGAGATCAGCTCGTAGCACGCGCCCATGCGGATGACCTGCAGGGTGTCGAAGTTGATCAGCGTGCCCGCGCGGCGGTACACGTGGTAGCGGCGCAGGCCGTAGTCGATGGTGATGTCGGCGATGGCGCGCAGCTCGGGCTGGATGTCCTCGACCCGGAAGCGCGTGCCGGTGCCGCTGAGGTTGGCCGACGAGCCGAAGAGCGGCACCACCTCCTCCCGGCTCAGCCGGGTCAGCGCCTTGTGGAAGGGGCCGGCGTTGAGCAGGATGCCGATGGTGCCCACGGCCGAGCTGGCGCGCACCGCCTCGTCGCCGAGCTGGCGCAGCAGCGGGTGGTCGGGGCGGAAGCTGCCGATCACGCCCAGCGGCAGGTCGTGGTCGACGACCAGCGCCTCCACCATTTCCTGGGCGCGGGGGCTGAGGGTCTGCAGCTCGCGCTGGGTCTCCAGGTCGGCGGCCATGGCGTTGCGCTTGTGGCCGCCGCGCTGCTTGGTGGCGTAGATCTTCTGCAGCGGGTCCATCGAGCCGCCGCAGCAGGCGTAGCCGGTGTCGTTGGGCACGATGGCGACGCCGCCGTTCTTGATGATGTCGAGGGTGCGGCGGGCGTCGCCGGCAATGTCGATGCTGGGCATGTAGGTGTCTCCGGGTCGATGGTGGAAAAGGAAGGGCGGGGCGCGCGGCGTCAGTCCACCTGCACACCGGCGTCGTTCACCGCCTGGCCCCACTTGCGGATCTCGCTGGCCAGGAAGCGACCGAAGTCGGCCGGCATCGTGATGGCCAGTTCGCTGCCCGTCGCACGGATCGATTCCTGGATCTCGGGGCTGGCCGACGCACGCTGGATGGCTGCGTGCAGCGCGTTCACCGTGGCGGGCGGCGTGCCGGCCGGCGCCAGGAAGCCCACCCAGGAGCTGATGTCGAAGCCCTTGAGCCCCTGCTCGTCGGCGGTGGGCACCTCGGGCAGCAGCGGGTTGCGCCTGGGGCTGGAGACGGCGAGCGCCTTGAGCTTGCCGGCCTTGACCTGCGGCAGAGTGGAGGCGAGCGCGTCGAACATGATCGGCACCTGCCCGGCCATCACGTCGTTGATGGCGGCCGGCGAGCCCTTGTAGGGGATGTGGTTGAGCTGCAGGCCGGCCTGGCGCTCGAGCACCACCATCGCGAGGTGGGCCGTGATGCCGTTGCCGCCCGAGGCGAAGTCCACCTTGCCCGGCCGCTGCTTCGCATACGCGATCAGCTCCCTGAGGTTGTTGGGCCCGAAGGAAGGCGTCGCCACCAGCAGCAGCGCGCCGGTGCTGACCTGCGCGATCGGCGCGAAGTCCTTGAGCGTGTCGTAAGGCAGCTTCTTGTACAGCGTCGGGTTGATGGTCATCTGCCCCAGCGTGCCGAGCAGGATCGTGGTGCCGTCGGGCGCGCTCTTCTTCACCTCCTGCGCGCCAAGGCTGCCATTGGCGCCGGGGCGGTTGTCGACGATCACCGGCTGGCCGGTCTCCTTGGTGAGCGCGGCGGCGAAGTTGCGCGCCACGATGTCGACGGTCTGGCCGGCCGGGTAGCCGACCACGATGCGCAGCGGCCTGCCTGGCATGCCTTGCGCGAGTGCGGGGCCGGCGAGCGCCAGGCCGGCGAGGGCGGCCAGCGCGTGTCGGCGCGAAAGGGGGATCGGCATGTCTGTCTCCGTGGTTCCGAATACGGGAAAGTCGAAGCGCGCTTCAGAGCGCGTCGCGCGGCACGTACACCGTGCCGGCCATGAGGCGGCGCGCCGTGCGCTGCAGGCCCAGCGCAGCGAAGTGCGTGTCGGCCGGTGTGGCACCGGGCCGGGCGACGACCTTCACGGTCATCACACCCAGCGGGTGGCCGATGCGCAGGGTGTCGGTGCCCGCGCGCTCGCCCACCGCCGCGTTCACCAGCGAACCCGGCACGCGCGAGGCGGCCGCCGTGCACATCGAGCCGGTGCCGGCCATGCTGTCGTGGCATTTGCCGAGGAACACCAGGCGTGCGCGCAGGTCGCAGTCGGCCGCCTTCAAGGTGGCATGGTTGGTGTCGATGTAGTCGGCCGGCGGCGCCACCAGCACCGCCAGCGGCAGGCCGGGCAGATGTACGTCCTTCCAGTCCTTGTAGAGCCCGATGCGTTCGCCGGCCTTGGATTGCAGTTCGCCGATCGCCTCGATCAGCGCGCGGTCGCCGCCGATGTCGGGTGGCAGCTCGCTGCCCGTGAGGCCGAGCGAACCCGCGGCGATGAACACGCAGGGCGTGGCCGCGTCCACGATCGAGACCTCGACGCGGCGGCCGTCCTCCAGCACGATGGTGTCGACCGCCTGGCCGGTGGGCAGCAGCCGGCCGGTCTTGGCGCCCAGCGTGTCGGTGTAGTCCATGAGGATCTCGGCACCGGTGCCGGGCACGCCGGCGATGGCGCAGTCGCCCTGCACGCGCGCCTTGCCCTTCCTCACCTGCACCTTCGACACGAACACCGTGCCGGTGTTGGTGTTGTGGATGCGCACGGTGGTGACGGGCTCCACGGCATCGACCAGGCCCTCGTCGATCGCGAAGGGGGCCACGGCCGAGGAGATGTTGCCGCAGTTGGCGTCGTAGCCGATCAGGTCGCGCTCGACGTCGGCCTGCGCGAAGGTGTAGTCCACGTCGGCGCCGGGCCGCTCGGAACGCTTGATGATCGCGATCTTGGAGGTGACCAGGCGCGAGCCGCCCAGGCCGTCGATCTGCAGCACGTCGGGCGTGCCCATGGCACGCTTGAGCAGGCGGTCGCGTGCAGGGCCGGGAGCGGGCACATCGGCTTCGTGGAAGAACAGTGCCTTGCTGGTGCCGCCGCGCATGAGCACGCAGCGCACCTCGATCTGTTCGTTGTCCAGGGGGAGGGTGGGTGTCATCGATGCTTCCAGGGTGCTGCGCTCATTCCAGCGGGTAGCGCTTGACCAGCGCGCCCAGGCGCTCGCTCTCCTCGCGCACCTGCGTGACGAAGTCGGCGGGCTCGTTCACCACCGGCTCGGCGCCCGCGGCGGCAATGGTCTGGCGCACGTCGTTGTCCTTCACCGCCTCGCGCAGTGCGGCGACGATGCCCTGCTGCACCGGCGCGGGCGTGCCCTTGGGCGCGAAGAGGCCGAACCAGGTCACCGACTGGAACTGCGGGAAGCCCGCCTCGGCGGTGGTCGGCACGTCGGGCAGCGCGGCGGCGCGCGTGCGCCCCTGCGTGGCCAGGATCCGCAGGGTGCCGGCCTTGTGGTGCGGCATGGCGGCCGTGATGCCGGTGAAGGCGAAGTTCACGTTGTTGGCGATCATGTCCGTCACGATCGCACCCGTGCCGCGGTAGTTGACGGTGATGAGTCCCGGCAGCGGCACCTCGGCGGCGATCTGCTTGGCGCTCACCCGCGCCAGCGTCTCGCCGCTGGCGATCGAACAGGGCTGCGGCGCCTTCTGGCAGTACTGGAAGAGCTCGGGCAGCGTCTTCACCGGCAGCCTCGCACTGACAACGATGGCGGCCGGCGATTGCGACACGGCCGTCACCGGTGCGAGCTGCGCCAGCGGGTCGATGCCCTTGAGCCCCGGCGTGTACCGGGTCAGCACGATGGCCGGCACCTGCAGCAGCAGGGTGTAGCCGTCGGGCTTGGCTTCCATCACGCGCCTCGTGCCGATCAGGCCGTCGGCGCCGGGCAGGTTCTCGACCACCACCGCCTGCTTCCACAGCACGCCCAACTGCTTGGCCACGGCGCGCGCGGTCGCGTCGGTGCCGCCGCCGGCCGAGTACGGAACGATCAGCGTCACGGGCCGCTCCGGACGCCAGGGCGCGGGCTGCGCCGCCGAAGTGGTTGCTATGAAAAAGATAGCTGCTCCCGCAAGCAGTGCGGGCGCTGCGGGCCGCTTTCGCTTGAATTCCTGTGGCATGTTGTCTCCGTGGGCGGTGCCCTGTGCTTGTTGTTGTCGGCGCAGTCGCAGCGGGCTACGGGCGCGGCCGGGCCGTGGGCCAGGCCCAGGGGCGCCGCTGCCGGTCGGCGGCCTGCCAGGCGCGGATCAGGGCGTCGTCCTTGAGCGTCAGGCCGATGTCATCCAGCCCGTGCAGCAGCGCTTCGCGACGCAGCGGGTCGATGGTGAAGGGGATTGCCTGGCCCTCTGGCGTCGTCACGGCGCAGGCCTGCAGGTCGACCGTCACGGGCGCGCCGCCCCCGCATTGCGCGGCGAGCGCCTGCACCTGCGCGATGGGCAGCGTGATCGGCAGCACGCCGTTCTGGAAGCAGTTGCTCCAGAAGATGTCGCCGTAGCTCGGCGCGATCACGCAGCGCACGCCGATGCCCTGCAGCGCCCACACGGCGCCCTCGCGCGAGGAGCCGCAGCCGAAGTTCTCGGCCGCCAGCAGCACCGGTGCGCCCTGAAAGCGCGGCGCGTTCAGCACGCAGTCGGCGTCCTCGCTGCCGTCGGGGCGGCGGCGCAAGGCCTCGAAGGCGTAGTGGCCCAGCTCGGTCTTGCCCAGTGTGGTCAGGCGCTCGATGCGGATGATGACATCGGTATCGACGTTGGGCCGCATCAGCGGCACGGCCGGGCCGGTGACGGTGGTGAAGGGCGTGTTCATGCCAGATTCCGTACGTCGGTGATGCGGCCGATGACCGCGGCGGCGGCAGCCATCGCGGGGCTCGCCAGGTGGGTGCGCGCACCGGGGCCCTGCCGGCCGACGAAGTTGCGGTTGGAGGTGGAGACCGAGCGCTGCTGCGGCGGCACCTGCTCGCCGTTGGCGGCCACGCACATGCTGCAGCCGGGCTCGCGCCACTCGAAGCCCGCGGCGGCGAAGACGTCGTGCAGGCCCTCGGCTTCGGCGGCGCGCTTGACGTTCTCGGAGCCCGGCACGACCCAGGCGCGCACGCCCTCGGCCACGCGCCGGCCGCGCGCCACCTCGGCAGCGGCGCGCAGGTCCGCCAGGCGCGAGTTGGCGCAGGAGCCGATGAACACCCAGTCCACCGCCGTGCCGGCGATGGGTGCATTGGCCTGCAGGCCCATGTAGTCGAGCGCCGCGCCCCAGGCCTCGCGGTCGGTGGCTGTGGCGGCACGCGACGGGTCGGGCACGGCGCCGTCGATGGCGATCGCATGCTCGGGGCTGGTGCCCCAGGTGATCGTCGGCGCGACGGCAGCGGCGTCGATGGTCTCTTCGCGGTCGAACGCCGCATCGGCATCGCTGGCCAGCGTGCGCCAGTGGGCGGCCGCGGCCTCGAAGGCCTCGCCCTGCGGCGCGTACGGGCGGCCGCGCAGCCAGTCGATGGTGGTCTCGTCGGGCGCGACCATGCCGAAGCGCGCGCCCAGCTCCACGCTGAGGTTGCACAGGGTCAGGCGGCCCTCGACGTCCAGCGCCTCGACGGCCGGGCCGGCGAATTCGATCGCGTAGCCCACGCCCGCGGCAGCCCCCAGGCGGCCGATGACGTGCAGCGCGAGGTCCTTGGCCGTCACGCCGGCCGCCAGGCGGCCCTCGCAGCGGATGCGCATGCGCCGCGGCTTCTGCTGGCGCAGCGTCTGCGTGGCCAGCGCGTGCGTGCTCTCGGACGAGCCCACGCCGAAGGCCATCGCGCCCAGGCCGCCGTTGGTGCAGGTGTGGCTGTCGCCGCAGATCACCGTGAGGCCGGGCAGCACGATGCCCATCTCCGGGCCCATCACGTGCACGATGCCCTGGCCGGGCTCGCCCAGGTCGAACAGCTGCACGCCCATCGCGCCGGTGAGCTGCTTCAGGCCCGCGTGCAGCTTGCCGCCCAGCGGGAAGGTGGTGGCCACGCGGCCCGGCTGGCTCGACACGGCATGGTCAGGCGTGGCGAAGACGAGCTCGGGGTCGTGCAGCGCCATGCCGCGCGTGCGCACGTCGTTCAGCGCCGGCGGCCCCGACAGATCGTGCAGCAGGTGGCGGTCGATGTGCAGCAGCGCCCAGCCGTCACCGAGCTCGCGGATGACGTGGGCGTCCCACAGCTTGTCGAAGAGGGTGCGGGGCGGCATGTCAGGCGCCCATGGTTGCGCCGGCGTTGAAGCGCGTGCGCAGCGCGTCCCACTCGTCGGCGCCGAAGCGGCGGAAGGTCTGCGCCACGGTGGCGCTGGTGGTGGGCGCCTGCATCGTGGCCTTGACCTCGGCGAGCGCGGCGTCGCCCGCCTCGATGGCGGCCTTGAGCATCAGGCCGGGCAGGATCGCGAGCCTGTAGCCCATCTCCTCGGCCTGGCGCAGGTCATGCACCGGCGTGCGGCCGCCGGGCACCACGTTGAGCAGGCAGGCGCCCTTCACGCGGCGCGGCACGAGGGCAGCCTCCTCGACCGATTGCGTGGCCTCGACGAAGGCCATGTCGGCGCCCGCGTCGAGCGCGGCCTCGGCCCGCCACAGGGCCTCTTCCAGGCCCAGCATGGCGCGTGCGTCGGTGCGCGCGATGAGGAAGAAGTCGGGCGTGCGGCGTGCCTCCACCGCAGCGCGGATCTTCGAAACGAACTCGTCGCGCGAGATGACCTCCTTGCCGTCGAGGTGGCCGCAGCGCTTGGGCGAGACCTGGTCCTCGATGTGGATGGCGGCCACGCCGCGCGCCTCGTACTCGCGCACGGTGCGCGTCATGTTCAGCTCGTTGCCGTAGCCGGTGTCGGCGTCGGCGATCAGCGGGATCTGCACCGAGCGCGCCATCACGGCCGCGTTCTCCACCATCTCGCTCATCGTGAGCAGGCCGAAGTCGGGAAAGCCGCGCGCCGCCGAGGTGCCCGCGCCGGTCATGTAGCAGGCGCCGAAGCCGGCCTGCTCGATCAGGCGCGCGCCGATGCCGTCGTAGGCGCCGGGGGCGATGCGCAGACCGGGCGCGGCGAGCTGCTGGCGCAGGCGGGCGCCAGCGCTGACGGGCGGGAGGGGGGTGCTCATGGGCGATGTCTCCTGATTGGGGCCGACCGGATCACGCTTTCACCGCGCCGGTGTTGTTCTATTATTATGACAACATCAACACAAGTCAACCGGCTATGCTTCGACGCCCGCTCCAAGCGCTCAGCCGACCCCGATGAAGCCCGTGAATGCCCTGCCCGACACCGAAGCTCTGCCCGTCGGCCGCACCCCTGGCACGGCGTTGCATCGCCAGCTTTTCATGGTGCTGCGCGACGAGATCGTGCGGGGCGAGTACGCGTCGGGCCTGTTGCCCAAGGAAGAGGCGCTCTGCGAGCGCTTCGGCGTCTCGCGCATCACGGTGCGGAGGGCGCTGGCCGACCTCGCAGCCCAGGGGCTGGTGGAGCGTCGACACGGACGCGGCACCTTCGTGCGCGAGGACCGCCTGCCGCTGGCGCGCGCGCGGCCCAGCCTGAGCCTGATCGACAGCCTGCGCCAGGCCGCGATCGACACGCAGGTGCAGGTGCTTCGCGTGGAGCAGACCGAGCCGCCACTTGACGTGGCGGCAATGCTGCAGCTCGCGCCCGGCGAGAAGGCGGTGCACGCCCTGCGCCTGCGCAGCATCGATGGCACGCCCGTGATGCTGACCGACGCCTGGGTGCCGGCGCGCCTGGGCAAGCAGGTGACGGCCGCCACGCTGCGCAAGCAGGCGCTCTACGAGATCCTGCTGGCGCAGGGCGTGAAGTTCGGCCGCGTGATCCAGGAGATCACGGCCGAGGTGAGCGACCCGGTGCGCGCCCGCCTCATGCAGACCGAGGTCGGCATGCCGCTGTTGAAGATCGTGCGCGTGATCCATGACCCACAGGCGCGGCCGGTGCAGTACATCACCGTGACCATGACGCCCGAGCGCAGCCGCATCCTCATGGACATCCCGGGCGAGACGGTCAACACGCTCAGCGCCGGGCAGTTCGTGCACGAGGTGCCCGCGGCGCGCTGAGCGCGGCGCGCCACGGGCCGGGCGTCAGAAACGGTCTTCCATCCCCATCGCCGGGTCGCTCAGGCCATGGCGCCCCGTCTCCACGCGGCCGGCCAGGCGGCGTTCGAAGGCCGGGTCGGCGTCGCAGGTCACGAGCAGGTCGTACCAGTGGGCGCTGCCGTCCAGGGACCAGTCGCGCTCGACGCGCTGGCCGCCGCGGACCTTGATGCGCCACACGCGGTCGCCGCCCTTGTCGCCGCCTTGGCCGTGGCCGCGGCCACGCGCCGCGTCCCAGGGCGCGCCGTCGTCCTCGCCGTCGCCCCAGCCCGGGCTGCGGCCGCGGCGCGGCGGGCCGTAGGCGGCATTGGCAACGACGAGGAAGCGGCAGTCGCGCTCGCCGTCGTTGCGCAGCTGCAGGTACAGGTCGCCGCCGCGCGCGTCGTAGCCCACGCGCAGTTCGGGCGCCGCGGCCTGGCCTGCGCGCAGCGCGTTCAGGTCGCCCTTGAAGTGGCGGTGGAAGCCGTTGGGGCCGAGCACCCACAGGTCGTACAGGCCGGCGTTGTCGGTGCCCACGCTCCACACGTCGTCCAGGCGCTTGCCGGCCTCGACCGCGTAGCGGCGCGGCAGGCGGTCCAGGTTGAGCTTGTCGTACACGTGAAACACTGCGCCCGCGCGTCCGGTGTTGGCGAAGCGCAGCTGCACGCGGCCGTTGCGTGCATCGGCCAGCGCGCTGGCATGCAGCTCGTAGGGCAGGGCGCGTGAAGGCCGCGTGCCCCTGGCCTGGCGCGGCAGCCCGGTGTCGGGCGCGGGCTGGATCTGCGCCAGCTGCTCCTGCTGTGCACGCAGCGCATCGGCCTCGGCCTGCGTCTTGCGGCCGGCGAGCGTGAGGCGGGCCTCGTCGTTCGGGTTGGCGAAGTTGAAGGCCGACAGCAGGTCACCGCAGACCGCGCGGCGGAAGGCCCCGATGTTGGGTTCCCTGACGCCGAAGCGGGCCTCCAGGAATTGCAGCACCGAGGTGTGGTCGAAGACCTGCGAGTTCACCCAGCCGCCACGGCTCCATGGCGAGACGACGTACATCGGCACCCGCACGCCCGGTCCGTACACGCGGCCGTCGGGCTGCGGCTGGCCGGGCGAGGCCGGCGTGTGCGTGAAGCGCTCGAGCGCGATGTCGGCCTCGGCCAGCGTGGTCTTGCCCGCGGGCGTGCCGTCGGCCGCCAGCGAGGGCGCCGAGGGCGAGGGAACGTGGTCGAAGTAGCCGTCGTTCTCGTCGAAGTTGATGAACAGCACCGTCTTGCTCCACACCTCGGGCACGGCGGTGAGCGCGTCCAGCACCTCCTGGATGTACCAGGCGCCCTGCACCGGGCTCGACGGGCCGGGGTGCTCGGAGTACGTGGCGGGGGCCACCACCCACGACACCTGCGGCAGCCTGCCGTTGCGGATGTCCTGCCTGAAGCTGCCCAGGAAGCCGCCGTCGGGCATGGTGTTGGCGATGCCCTTGTAGAGCGGGTTGCCCGCGTTGTCGCTGGCCGGGTCGTAGGGCGGCGAGACCTTCGTGTCGTCGTGGCTCACCGGCTTGCCCGAGGCCTCGTTTGCCTGGCGGTACTGGCGAAAGCCCGCCAGCGGGTTGTCGGTGAAGTTGTCGGGCATGTTCTGGTAGACCATCCAGCTCACCTTGGCGGCCTCCAGCCGCTCGGGGTAGGTGGTCCAGGCGTAGCCCTGAGTCGACGGGCCGATGTCGTCCCACACGTTGACCACCGAGGCCACGCCGGCACCCGACGGGCCGTTGGTGCCGGTCCAGAGGAACATGCGGTTGGAGTTGGTGCCCGTGTGCATCGCGCAGTGGTAGGCGTCGCACACCGTGAAGGCGTTGGCCAGCGCGAACTGAAAGGGCAGCTCGGCCTCCTTGAAGTAGCTCATCGACGCCGGCGTCTTGTAGCGCGCCCACTGGGTCATGCGGCCGCCGTCCCAGGCGTTCTGGCCGTCGGTCCAGGAGTGCGGCGTGCCGCTCACGCGCTGCGCGTTGCCCTTGCTGCCGTCGAGGTGGTAGGGCAGCACGGGCTTGCCGTTGGCATCGCCCTGCTGCCAGACGCTCAGGCCCTGCGGCAGCGGGATGGTGAAGCGGTCGCCGAAGCCGCGCACGCCCCTGAGCGTGCCGAAGTAGTTGTCGAAGGAGCGGTTCTCCTGCATCAGGATGACGACGTGCTCGACGTCCTGCAGCGTGCCCGTGCGGTGGTGGGCCGGGATCGCGAGGGCGCGGCGGATGCTCGGCGGGAAGGTCGCCAGCGTCGCGGCGGCGAAGCCGGAGGCGGCCGTGTTCTGGAGGAAGGTGCGGCGGTTGCTCATGGCGCGGTTCTCGTTGGGTTGGCTCTCGTGGCAGGGGTGGCGCACTGCGCTCAGGGCGCGTAGGTCACGTCGGGTGCGGCCGGGGCCGTGCTCGCGTTGCCCGTCGATGCGGCCGTGCTGCCGGTGTCGGCGGCCGTGCGCTTGGCCGAGCCGGAGCCGGAACTCACGGCCACGCCGCCGCCGCCACTGCTGCCGCCACCGCAGGCGGCGAGCACACAGGCCAGCAGCAGCACGCCCAGCAGGCGAAGTCGGATCGTGGGTGGATGCATTCGAAAGCCCTCGTGTGTTGGAAAGAGTCGATGGGGCGAGCGAGGCGGCTACGCGCACCTCGTCCCGCCGGGACGGCGCGAGGATCGATATGGAAGTCCCTCGTCGCGGCGGGCCGAAGGCTAGGCAGCGCGCATGACGACGGCGTGTCCCCCGCCGGCGCTGCGCCGTCGTCGTGCGGGGCTTGCTATCGAATCGATAGCTGGGCGCGCAGCTGCCACGAGCGCTGTAGCCGCTTCGCGATCGATGCAATTGGTTTCAACAACACCGGCCGGCGCTGCGCGACGCACGTCATCCGCTGGCCGCGGCCTGGCGTGCGTAGCGCCCCGGCGGCATGCCGACATGCCGCGTGAAGGCGACGCCGAAGGTGCTCACCGAGCTGTAGCCCACGCGTTCGGCCACGTCGGCGATCGCCAGTTCGCGCTGTCCGAGGAGCTGGCGCGCGAGCGCCATGCGCCAGGCGAGCAGGTAGGCCATCGGCGCCATGCCCACCGCCTGGCTGAAGCGCTCGAAGAAGGCGGAGCGCGACATCGCCGTCTCGCGCGCGAGCGCGGCGATGGTCCACGCCTGCGCGGGCTGCGCATGCATGGCACGCAGCGCCACGGCCAGGCGTGCATCGCCCAGGCCGCGCACCAGGCCGGGCGAGGCGGCGGTGCCGGCGGCCGAGCGCAGCGCCTCGATCAGCAGCACCTCCAGCAGGCGGGCCATCACGATCTCGCGCGCGGGGCGGTCGGCGCGCGACTCGTCGCCCACCAGTTGCATCAGCGTCGCCAGGCGCGGATCGCCGCGCACATGCAGCCAGCGCGGCAGCAGCGGCACCAGCAGGGCCGCATCGGCCGAACCGAAGACGCAATGGCCCACGAGCATGCGCACGTCCACCTCGCCCGCCGGGTCGCCGACCCGCGCGCCGCCGGGCATCGGTGCGATCGGCGTGTCGACGGCCTCGCCCTCGCGCGGCGGGTCGCGGTCGAGGCTGGAAGTGGCGAAGGCCCGCGCCGCCGGGATCAGTGCGAAGTCGCCGGCATTCAGCACGAGCGTCTGGCCTTCGACCGTCAGCTGGCAGGCTCCCTCCAGCACGGCGAAGTAGAAGGGCCGGGCCAGCTCGCTGCGGCGCACGGCCCAGGGCGCGGACGCGACCACGAGTTTGGAGAAGGGCGTGCGTGGCTGCAGCAGCGACACCACCTCGGCCAGCGGATCGACCATGGACGGATTCGACAAAACAATGGACTCGCAAGCGTAGCAAGTCCGGCCGGCGGCGCCTAACCTGGGGGCACTCACACACGACCACGGAGTGCACCGCATGTCTTCCCTACCGACCTCTTCTCCTGCCGTTTCCTCTTCCACCGTGCTCATCACGGGCTGCTCCTCGGGCTTCGGCCTGGCGATCGCGCAGTTGTTCCTCGACCGTGGCTGGCACGTCGTCGCGACGATGCGCACGCCGCGCGCCGATGTGCTGCCTGCCTCGCCGCGGCTGCGCGTGCTGGCGCTGGACGTCACCGATGCCGGGAGCATCCGACGCTGCATCGAGGCCGCGGGGCCGATCGATGCGCTGGTCAACAACGCCGGCATCGGCCTGATGGCGCCTCTGGAGGGCGTGGCGCCCGAGACCGTGCGCGGCATCTTCGAGACCAACACGCTCGGCACCATCGCGATGACGCAAGCCGTGCTGCCGCAGATGCGCGAGCGGCGCGCGGGCGTGGTGGTGAACGTGACCTCGGCCGTGACGCTCGCGCCGCTTCCCCTGCTGTCGGTCTACACGGGCAGCAAGGCGGCGGTCAACGCGTTCACCGAGTCGCTGGCGCTGGAACTCGCGCCCTTCGATGTGCGCGCGCGCCTGGTGCTGCCCGGCCGCGCGCCCGGCACGCGCTTCGGCGCGAACGCGGCCTCGCGCATGCAGGACGGCGTGCCCGCGCCGTACGTCGATTTCCGCGAGCGCGTGTTCGCGGCGGCGCGCGACACGGCGGCGGCGATCACGCGTTCGGAGGACGTGGCCGAGGCGGTGTGGCGTGCCGTGACCGACGCCGCGGCGCCGATGCGCCTGCCGGCCGGCGCGGATGCCGTGGCGCTGGCGGGCGCCTGAGGAAGGGCACCCGCCGCGTAGCCGTCAGCCCGCGTTGCTGATGCCGCTGGCGACGTGCCCGGCCGGCACGTGCCGCGCGGCCGAGCGCACGTGGCCCGTCTGGTCGTCGAAGAAGAAGTCGGGTTCGAACTCGCGCAGGAAGCCGCCCTTGTCGAGGCCGGCGAGGAACATCGCCTCGTCGACGCGGATGTTCCAGCTCATGAGCGTCTGGATCGCGCGGCGGTGCGCCGGCGCGCCGCGCGCGGTGACCAGGGCCGTGCGGATGCGCATGCCGGTGCTGGCGGCCGCCTGCTGCAGGCGGTGCAGCGCGACGAGGAAGGGCGCCAGCGGCCCGGCGCCCAGCGGCACCGCGGCCTTGTCGGCCTCGTGCGCCTGGAAGGCGGCCAGGCCCTGGGCTTGGTAGACGCGCTCGGCCTCGTCGGAGAACAGCACCGCGTCGCCGTCGAAGGCGATGCGCACTTCGTCCGGGTGCAGGCTGCTGGCCAGGGCCGCCTCGACGTTGACGTGTGCCGCCGCGAAGCCCGCGCGCAGAGCCTCGCGCACGTCCTCGGCGTTGGCGGAGAGGAACAGGTCGGCGTTGAGCGGCGTGAGGTAGCGAAAGGGCGAGCGCCCCTGCGTGAACACGCCGCGTTGGATCTGCAGCTCGGCCGCCGCGCCCGAGTTGAAGATGCGCATGCCCGAGGCCGGGTCGTTGCGCGACAGGATCACCACCTCCACCCGCTGCACGCCATCGTCGTTGAAGCGCAGCAGCTTGCGCACCAGCGAGTAAGCGATGCCCGGCGACGCGGGCACGTCGAGCCGCTCGAGCTGCAGGCGCATGTAGGCATCGGGGTCGCCGTGCTCGAAGAGGCGGTTCTCCTCCTCGAGGTTGAACAGGGCGCGCGAGGAGATCGCGACCACGAGCTTGTCGTCCAGGGTGACGGGCATGGCGGGCGTTGGAACGTGAAGGGGCCGGCTGCGATTGTCGTGCGTGGCGGGAGCCCGGGGGCGCCCGGGCGCGCAGTCCGGCCCAGGCGCATGAGTGACAGCCCGGCTACCGGGGATGCGTCACCATGGCATCCCGCGTGGCGCGCCGGACAAGCGCGTTGCGCGACTTCACGTTTCAACGCCGCGATCCGCATGACCTCTCCCTTCACCTCGACACCGATGCTCTGCGGCGCTTTGCGCCAGCCGCGCCAGATGCTGGCCGACCAGAAGTACGACGGCCACAAGTCCATCCACGACGACGCCATGGCCGAGGGCCTGGGCCTGCGTGCCGGCCCCATCGAAGGGCCGACGCACTTCAGCCAGTTCGACCCTCTGCTGTTCCAGCTCTTCGGCAATGCCTGGTTCGAGACCGGCTGCATCAGCGCCCACTACCAGACCATGGTGGTCGAAGGCGAGTCGGTGCGCGCCTTCGTCGAGATGCCCGCGCCCGGCGCGACCTTCGTGCGCATCCACGCCGAGAAGGCCGACGGCACGCCGGTGCTGATCGGATCCGCCTCCGTCGGCGAGCCCACGCAGCCGCACGAACTGGAGCAGCGCATGGCCAAGCTGCGCCCGCCCACGGGGCTGGTGATCAACCGCGACCTGAAGGTGGGCCAGCGCGGTGCGGTGCCCGAGACGATCCGCATGGGCTTCGACCAGCACATGGGCGACCACTACCCCTTCACGCTCGACGACAAGCTCGCCCCGATCACCGAGCCCTGCGCCTGGTACACGGCCGAGGGCGGTGCGGCCTCGCCCTGGGGCCGGCCGATCATCCCGACCGAGATGATCAGCGTGCTGCTGGGCTCGACCATTGCCGATGCGCAGCTGGGGGGCCGCAAGCCCGCCGTCGGCCTGTTCGCGGGGCAGCAGATCCGCCGCATCGCCGGGCCGCTCTTCGTCGACCAGGACTACGACCTGGAGCGCGAGATCGTCGCGCTGAGCGAGAGCGCGCGCACCGAGTCGGTGTGGGTGCGCACGAAGGTCTACGAAGCCGGCACGCGCAAGCTGGCGGCCGAGATGATCCTCAACGGCGCCACGATGAAGGCCTCGTACCCGCACTACGAGGCCGAGGCGCGCGAACTGGGCCTTTCGGCCTGAGCATGGAAGCCTTCTTCATGAACGACAGCACCTCCCTCGACACCGGCACGCCGGACCTGCTCGCCACGCTCGATGCGGGCGTGCTCACCCTCACGTTGAACCGTCCCGATGCGCGCAACGCCATGTCGCGCGCCATGAACCAGGCGCTGGCGCAGCAGCTCGCGGCGGCCGAACTCGACCCGGCCGTGAAGTGCATCGTGCTCACCGGCGCAGGCAAGGGCTTCTGTGCCGGTGGCGACGTCAAGGGCATGGCGGCGGCCGGTGACGGCACGGTGGGCGCGCTCACCATCGACGAGGCGATCCACCTGCAGCGCGTGAACCAGCGCGCCACCGCAGGCAAGCTGTTCAAGATGCCCAAGCCCACGATCGCTGCGCTGCCCGGCCCGGCGGCGGGTGCCGGCTTGGCGCTCGCGCTGGCCTGCGACCTGCGCATCATGGCGAGCACGGCGATCCTCACCACCGCTTTCGCGCGCGTCGGTTTCTCGGGCGACTACGGCGGCACGTACTTCCTGACCCAGCTCGTCGGTGCCGCCAAGGCGCGCGAGCTGTACCTGCTGTCGGAGCGCGTGAGCGCCGACGAGGCGCTGCGCCTGGGCCTGGCGAACTGGGTCTGCGCACCCGAGGAACTGGCCGAGCGCACGCGCGAGATCGCCCGCCGTCTCGCGGCCGGCCCCACGGTGGCCTACCGCTACATGAAGGAAAACCTGAATCGCGCGCTCGCGGGCGGCGACATCGACGACTGCCTGGACCTCGAGGCCACGCACCACATCCACTGCGGTCAGACGGAGGACCACCGCGAGGCCGCGCAGGCCTTCGTCGAGAAGCGCGAGCCGGTGTTCAAGGGCCGGTAGTCGGCCTCGATCCGGTCTGGGCCTGGAGCACCCTCAGGCGCTCGCCGTCACCTGTTGCAGTGCGTCCATCGCGTGCTGCGGCAGTTCGAGCCGGCCCGCGGCCAGGTTCTCCCGCAGGTGCGCCACCGACGAGGTGCCCGGAATCAGCAGGATGTTGGGGGAGCGGCGCAGCAGCCAGGCCAGGGCCACCTGCATCGGCGTGGCGTCCAGTTCGCGTGCCACGTTCGACAGGGCGGCCGATTGCAGCGGCGAAAAGCCCCCCAGCGGAAAGAAGGGGACGTAGGGCACGCCGTCCTTCGCCAAGGCGTCGATCAGGGCGTCGTCGTTCCGGTGCACGAGGTTGTACTGGTTCTGCACGCAGGCGATACGGCAGATGCGCCGGGCGTCCGCGACCTGGCGCGCCGTGACGTTGCTCAGGCCGATGTGGCGGATCAGGCCCTGCCGCTGCAGTTCCGCGAGCGTCGACAGCGCTTCGTCGAGCGAGCCCTCGGCGGGGCCGTGCACGTCGAACATCGCCCGCAGGTTGACCACCTCGAGCCGCTCCAGGCCGAGGTTGCGCAGGTTGTCGTGAACCGCCTGGCGCAGCTGCTGCGCCGAAAAGGCCGGGTTCCAGGACGCGTCCGCGCCGCGCACCGCGCCCACCTTTGTCACGATCACCAGGTCGTCGGCATAGGGGTGCAGCGCTTCGCGGATCAACTGGTTCGTGACGTGCGGGCCGTAGAAGTCGCTGGTGTCGATGTGGTTCACGCCGGCCTCGACAGCGGCCCGTAGCACCGCCAGCGCGGCCTGCCGGTCGCGCGGCGGCCCGAAGACGCCCGGGCCGGCCAGCTGCATGGCGCCATAGCCCAGGCGGCGCACGGGGCGCTCGCCCAGCACGGAGGGGGTGTCGGCGGTGGATTCGGTGCTGGTGCTCGTCATGTGAACGCTCCTTCTGGATGGATGAGGGGCAGTCTAGGGAGCGGCCTTATGCCTGATAAGCCGGCACAGTGCGCACGGGTTGTGCAGAATTCAGAACAATGAAGTGCGACCTCGGCGACCTGAATGCTTTCCTGGCGGTGGCGCGCACCCGTGGGTTTCGGGAAGGCGCCCGGCTCGGCGGGGGCAGTGCTTCGGCCTTGAGCCAGGCGGTGCGCAGGCTCGAAGCCCAACTGGGCGTGCGCCTGCTCCACCGCACGACCCGCAGCGTGGTGCCAACCGAGGCCGGGCAGCGCCTGCTGGAGCGCCTGGGCCCGGCCATCGGCGAGGTGGAGGCCGCGCTGGACGTCGTCAACGGCTTTCGCGACACACCCGCCGGCACCCTGCGCCTGAATGTGCCGATGAGCGCGTCGCGCCTCGTGCTGCCGGCGCTGGTGCCCGACTTCCTGGCGGCCTTTCCCGACATCCAGCTCGACGTCATCGCCGAGGACGGCTTCGTGGACCTCGTGGCCAGCGGCTGCGATGCGGGCATCCGCTACGACGAGCGGCTGGAGCAGGACATGGTGGCCGTGCCCATCGGCCCGCGCACGCAGCGCTTCGCGGCGGCCGCTTCGCCCGCCTACCTGGACCGCCACGGCCGCCCGGAGCATCCGAGCGAGCTGCTGCACCATGCCTGCCTGCGTGGCCGCTTCGCGAGCGGCACGGTGCCGCCGTGGGACTTCGTTCGGGATGGCGAATCGGTGCGGGTGGACCCGGCGGCCCGCATGGTGGTGCGGCTCGGCGCCGCGGCCGACCTGGCGGTCGATGCCGCCATCGCGGGGGCGGGCGTGGTCTACCTATTCGAGGACTGGCTGCGGCCCCATCTGGACCGCGGCGTGCTGGAGCCGGTGCTGCCGCAGTGGTGGCCCAGCTTTCCGGGGCCCTTCCTCTACTACCCCGGCCGCAAGCTCCTGCCGGCGCCGCTGCGGGCCTTTGTCGACTTCATCCGCACGCGAGGCGAAGCGGCCCCTTCCGGCGCATGAGCGCGCCGGCTGCGCCGCTGGCGCCTACTTCACGAACTGGTTGAGCTGGATGATCGGCAGCAGCACCGCCAGCACGATCATCATCACGATGCCGCCCATGGCGACGATGAGCAGCGGTTCCAGGATGGTGGCCAGGTGCATGGCGCGGCGCTGCACTACGGCGCCGAGCTGCTGCGAGGCGCGCTGCAGCATCGCCGGCAGCTGGCCGGTCTGTTCGCCCAGGCGCGCGAACAACGAGACGATGCCGGGGAAGCGCTTCTTCTGCGCCAGGGCCGAGGCCAGCGGCGCACCCTCGCGCACCAGCACCAGCGCGTCGAGCGCGTCGGCGCGCATCGCACGGTTGCCCAGCGTCTCGGCCGCGGCCTGCAGGGCGCGCAGGATGGGCACGCCAGCGGCGGCGAGCATCGCCAGCGTGCCGGCGAAGCGCGCGGCGTTGTAGCCGCGCGAGAGCCGGCCCACCAGCGGCAGGCGCAGCCAGGCGGCGTCGAAGGCTTCGCGCCAGGCCGGGCGCGCGAGCGCGGCGCGGCCCAGGACGAAGAGCGCCACGACGCCGCCGAGCAGCAGCCAGCCGTGGTTGCGGATGAAGGCGCTCAGGCCCAGCATGATCTGCGTCAGGATCGGCAGCGCCCGCTTGGTGCCGGCGAACACATTGGCCACCTGCGGCACCACGTAGCTCACGAGGAAGATCACGATGACGATCGCGATCACCGTGACGATGGCCGGGTACAGCGTGGCACCGACCAGCTTCTGCTGCAGCGCCTGGCGCTGCTCCAGGTCGTCGGCCAGGCGGTCGAGCACCAGGCCGAGGTTGCCGCTGTGCTCGCCGGCACCGATCACGGCGGTGTAGATGGGCGAGAACTCGCGCGGGTGCTGGCTCAGCGCGCGTGCGAAGGTCGAGCCGCCGTTGACTTCGGAGCGCAGGCCGGCCACCAGCTCGCGCTGGGCGGCGTTCTCGGACTCCTCGGTCAGCGCGGTGAGCGCGCGCTCGAGCGGCAGGCCCGAGGACACCAGGCCTGCGAGCTGGCGCGTCCACACCGCCAGGCCCGTGGCATTGAACACGCGGCGCCGGCCCAGTGCGCCCCAGCCGCTGCCGCCGCCGGCCCCCCCCGCGCCCTCGGACTGGCCGACCGGGCTGACCGACAGCGGGATCAGCGCCTGCGCGCGCAGCAGGCCGCGCGCGCTGCGTGCGGTGTCGGCTTCGAGCACGCCCTTGCGGGGGCGGCCTTCCTGGTCGATGGCTTCAAAGGAATAGGCGGGCATGGCGGCAGGCGTCGGAGGGCGCGTCGGCGCATTGTCGGGCGTTCGTGTGGCGGCGCCGCGCGGCGCGAGGGCGAAGGGCGCGGGCGGGCACGGGTCAGCGCCGCAGGATGCCCGAGATCTCGACCGGCTCGCGGTCGAATGCCCCCGTGGCCTTGGCGCGCAGCGAGGCATGCTCCAGCGCCAGGCTGGTGAGCAGGCGGCCCTGGTAGCGGCCGTTCAGGCGCGGGTCCTGGCAGGCGCTGAGGTCGAGCCGCAGCTCGGCGTGCGCCGTGGTGCGGAAGTCGGCGGCGGTGCCGGCGATGGTGCAGCGCACGGCCGGCAACTGGCCCGACACGCCGCCGTCGGCGGCGATCTGCAGCCGTGCCGGCGAGCTGGCATGCCGCGTCACCTGGAAGCCGCCCTTGTCGAGCGAGGAGAAGAGCAGCGTGCCCTGCCAGGCGCCGTGGTAGTCGGCATAGCCCTGGGCATGGACGCCGGCGGCCAGGCAGCCGGCCGTCGCCAGGGCAAGGAGGGTGCGCGGCATGTCGCGAGGGTTGCCGGCGCGGCGACGGCTCATTCGCGCGTGACGCGCAGCAGCTCGGCCCGCGAAGTGACGCCGGCCGCGACCAGGCGTTCGCCATCCTCGCGCATGGAGTGCAGGCCGTTGCGTTCGGCGGCCACGAAGAGCTGGCTCTCGGGCGCGCGGCTGTGGATCAGCGAACGCACCGCGTCGTCGACCGTGAACATCTCGAAGATGCCGGTGCGGCCCTGGTAGCCGGTCTGGCCGCAGGCCTCGCAGCCCGCGGGCTCGCGGCCCGACTCGCCGCTGACGGCGCACACCGGGCACAGCTTGCGCACCAGCCGCTGCGCGAGCACGCCCAGCAGCGAGCTGCTGAGCAGGAAGGGCTCGACGCCCATGTCTGTGAGGCGCGTGACGGCGCTCACCGAGTCATTGGTGTGCAGCGTGGCCAGCACCAGATGGCCGGTGAGCGAGGCCTGGATGGCGATCTGCGCGGTCTCGTAGTCGCGGATCTCGCCGATCATGATCACGTCCGGGTCCTGGCGAAGGATCGCGCGCAGCGCCTTGGCGAAGGTGAGGTCGATCTTGGCATTGACCTGCGTCTGGCCGACACCGGGCAGCTCGTACTCGATCGGGTCCTCCACCGTCATGATGTTGCTGCGGGCCGCGTCGAGCTCGCCCAGAGCGGCATAGAGGGTGGTGGTCTTGCCGGATCCCGTCGGGCCGGTCACGAGGATGATGCCGTGCGGCTGCGTGACCATGCTGCGAAAGCGCGCCAGCGTGTCGCCCTGCATGCCCACGGCCTCGAGCGTGAGGCGGCTCTCGGACTTGTCGAGCAGGCGCAGCACCGCACGCTCGCCGTGTGCCGAGGGCAGGGTGGAGACCCGCACGTCGACCGCGCGCGTGCCGATGCGCAGCGAGATGCGCCCGTCCTGCGGCAGGCGCTTCTCGGCGATGTCGAGGTCGGCCATGATCTTCAGGCGCGAGATCAGCGCGGCATGCAATGCGCGGTTGGGCTGCACCACCTCGCGCAGCGTGCCGTCGATGCGAAAGCGTACGGAGGACGTGCGCTCGTAGGGCTCGATGTGGATGTCGCTGGCGCCGTCGCGCGCCGCCTGCGTGAGCAGCGCGTTGAGCATGCGGATGATCGGCGCGTCGCCGGCCGACTCCAGCAGGTCTTCGACCGCCGGCAGCTCCTGCATCATGCGCGACAGGTCGGCGTCGCTCTGCACTTCGCTGACGACCGCGGCGGCATTCGATTCGCCCTGCGCGTAGGCGGCACTGATGCGCTGCGCCAGTTCCGCTGCCGGCAGCGCCTGGAAGGCCGTGACCCGGTGCTTGCGCAGCACCTCGCCGATGGCCGCGGGCGGCGTGCCCACGGGCATCCAGAGCGTGAGCGCGTCGTCGTCCGACTGCTCCAGCAGCAGTTGCTGGCCGCGCGCGAAGGCGTAGGGCAGCGGGTAACGGGCGCTGGACATCAGGGCAGTTCGCGGCGGGTGGCCGGATCGGCGGTGGGCGGCGGGGCGCCCTTCATCTCGATGTTGGTGGACCACGGCCCGGCGGGCAGCGGACCCTGCTGCGCCGGGGGCAGCGGCGGCGGGATCAGCCGTGTGCCCTGGATGCGGCGCGACGGGTCGCCGGCGCCCGTGGTCTCGGACAGCGGCGGCAGGATGGCCGAGTCGCGCACCGTGTTGAGCATCGGGTTGTCGGTGGCCGGCTGGCTGGCCTGCTGCAGTGCGCGCAACTGCTCGTAGCGGTCGGCGGTGACGGCGTCGCCCGAGAGCTGGTCGCGGATGATGGTAGGCCGCAGGAAGACCATCAGGTTGGTCTTGTTGCGGCTGCGCACCTCGTTCTTGAACAGGTTGCCCAGCACCGGCACGTCGCCCAGGCCCGGCACCTTCTCCTGGTTGGAGGAGTACTCGTCCGACAGCAGCCCGCCCAGCAGCATGACGTTGCCGTCGTCCACCAGCACGCTGGACTCGATCGCACGCTTGGTGGTGGTGGGGCCGTTGAGCGCGTTCTCGGTACCGGCCAGCACGGCCGACACCTCCTGGAAGATGGTCAGCTTCACCGTGCCCGTCTCGCTGATCTGCGGGCGCACGCGAAGCGTCAGGCCCACGTCCTTGCGCTCGATGGTCTGGAACGGGTTCACGGTGGTGGTCGTGCTGCCGGTGTTGGTGTACTGGCCCGTGATGAAGGGCACGTTCTGGCCGACGACGATCTTGGCTTCCTCGTTGTCCAGCGTCATCAGGTTGGGCGTGGAGAGCACGTTGCCCTCGCCGTTGCTGGCCAGGAAGTTGGCGATGAAGCCCAGCACGTACTGGCCGCCGATCCTGTGGCCGATGCCGATGTTGAAGCCGCTGTTGATGTTGGAACGGGCACCGGCCGCGTTGCGGGTCGCCAGCGCGGTGGCCAAGTCGATGATGTTGCCGCCGTTCAGGCTGGAGTTGTTGCCGATGACGCCGACGTTGCTGCCGCTGCGGCCCAGCGCGCTCTGCCACTGCACGCCGAACTCGGCCGCCTTCTTGGCGTTGACCTCGACGATCAGCCCTTCGATCAGCACCTGCGCGCGGCGGCTGTCCAGGCGCTCGACGACCGCGCGGATCTGCCGGTACTGCGGCTCGGGCGCGGTGATGATGAGCGAGTTGGTCGACGGGTCGGCCTGGATCTGGCCGCCGGTCGAGGGCTGGTTGGCGTTGTTGACCGGCGTGGTGGCGGCGGACGACGACAGGCCCTGCTGCTGGTTGAACTGCGACTGCGTGTTGACCGCTGCGACCTGCGAAGCGCCGCCGCCCCCGCCGGTACTGCCCACACCGCCCTGCGCGCCGAGCGTGCCGCTGGCGATGGCGGCGCGCAGCGTGGTGGCCAGCCGCACCGCGTCGGCGTTCTTCAGGTAGACCACGTAGATGTTGCCGGCCGCGCCGTTGCCGTTGTCGATGGGCGCGCGGTCCAGCTTGTCGATCAGGGTGCGGATGAGCTGCACGCGTGCCGGGTTGGCGGCGCGCACGATGATCGAGTTGCTGCGCGGATCGGCCAGCAGCGAGGTGCGGAAGGACGCATCGGCGCCGCCTGCATTGGCCACCGCGGGCGAGCCCGGCGTGCTGGCGCCGCCGCCCTCGACCAGGCGCTGCACCAGCGGCACCATGTCGGTCGCGATCGAATGCTTGAGCGGGATCACCTCGATGTCGGACGCGTTGGGCACGTCCAGCGACGCGACGATGCGCGCCAGGCGCCGCATGTTGTCGGCATAGTCGGTGACGACCAGCGAGTTGTTGCCCGGGTTGACGTTGATGGTGTTGTTGGGCGCGATCAGCGGGCGCAGCACCGGCAGCAGGTTGGCCGCCGATTCGTAGTTGAGCCGGAAGATCTGCGTCACGATCTGGTTGCCGCCCACGCTGCCGGCACCGCCCACCGAGGTGGCGACGGTGCCGGTCTGCAGCTTGGCGTCGGCCTCGGGCAGCACCTTGTACAGGCCATCGGACTGCACGATGGCGAAGCCCTGCAGGCGCAATGCGGCCGAGAACTGGTCGAAGGCGGCGCCGGGCGACACGGGCCGCTCGGTCTGGAGGTTCATCGTGCCCTTCACGCGCGGGTCGACCACCACGTCTCGGCCGGTGATGACGGCCATCGTGCGCGCCACGGCCTCGATCTCGGCGTTGGAGAAATTGAGCGTGATCGGCTCGCCGCGGCGCGGTGCGTCGCCGGCGGTCTGCGCCAGCGCGCCGCCGGGCAGGGCCGCCGCGAGCAGGGCCTGCATCGCCAGCGCGATGAGCGCGGGGCGCAGGCCGGTGGGGGAGGGGAACTTCATGGTCAGCCCAGGGTGATGATCGAACGCGCGCCGTCGCGCCGTCCGATGATGTTCAGGAGATTCGAGAGCGCGTCCTCGCGCCCCGGCGCGGCCGTGGCCTCGCCGTTGAAGCGCAGGGCCGAGCCGGTCCAGCGGCCGCTGCCGCCGAGCTGCAGGCTGCCCTGGGTGGTCGTGACGAGCAGGCTGGCGGCCGGGCCGCCCTCGAGTGCCACGCGATAGCTGCCCATGGGGCGCAGGGTCGAGAGGCTGGAGGAGATGTCCACCGCGTCGAGCGTGGCCTGGCCCTGGAAGGCCAGTTGCGGGCCCTGCCATTGCATCGAGAAATTGTGCAGCCGCAGGTCGAGCGTGCCGTCCGGCTTGAGCGTGTTCCACGGCGCGCCCAGGCCCGTGAGCATGGCGGCAGGCCAGCGCGACTGGCTGTCCTGCCAGGCCAGCAGCAGGCCGTCGCCGCCGGGCCGGGCACGAAAGCCCAGCGGCTGCGCGGCGCAGCAGGGCAGGTCGAGCAGGCCGTGGATGCCGTTCCAGCCGGGCCGCAGGCGCCAGGCCAGCTGCCCGGGCAGCGAGACGGTGTCGGCGCCGCCCGTGCCGCTGGCCAGCACGACGCCGGCCTGCCCGTTCCACACCGTGCCGCGCGGGTTGACGAGTTGCAGGCGACCGCCGGTCCAGCCTGCGAGCGCATCGGCCAGCCAACGGGCGGGGGCCCAGAGCGCGACCGCCACCAGGATGCCCAGCAAGGCGCCGAGCACGGCCCAGCGCCAGCCGGTGGCCGCTGGGAGAGCGAGGGCGCTGCGCGTGGCCATGGTGATGGGCGTCGGCCGCTCAGCGGCTCGCGGGCAGGCCCATGACGAGCGTGCCGTCCCAGCGGACGGTGGGGCCCGAGGCGCCGTCGGCGGGCGCGTTGCCGCGCGTCGGCGCCGGGCCTGGAGCGGCGCCCGCCTGGCTGCGGGTGAGGTGCACTTCGCGCGGGACGGCGCGCGCGTTGCTGCGCGCCTGCGCGAGCCAGTCGCCCAGCGCCGCCGCGGGGGCGCCGCGCACCGAAAGGCCGACCGCGTCGCCGCCGCCGGCCGGCTGCAGCTGCGCGTCGGCGCCGAAGCTCTGCCGCACCGAGCTTTCGAGTGCGCGCACGGCATCGTCGCGGTTGGCGCGGGGTTGCGATTGCAGCGCGCGGGCCTGCGTCTGCAAGGCCTGCATCTGCTGCAGCTGCGTGTCGAGCCGGGCGTGTTCGGCCGGGGCCGCGGACAGCGTGCGCAGGGCCGGTGCCAGGGCGATCCACCACAGCAGCGCGAGGGCGATGACCGCAGCCGCGCCGCCGATGAGGCGCTGTTCGCGCGGCGCGAGTTCGGGCCACCAGGCCTGCCAGCGCGCTTCGAGTTGCTGTGCGAGCGTCATGCCGGCCTCCGCGGGAAGTGTTGCGCTGCGCCGTTCATCGCGCGGCCTCCGCCTGCACCAGCAGCAGGTCGCCTTCGCCGCGTGCGTTGTAGCCGCGGGCCGCGAGTTGCGTGCTCAGGCTGCCGATCTCGCTGAGCGCCAGCCCGAGCCCGCGCAGGCGCAGCTGGCCGGCGCTGTAGTCGATGGCCGTCGGCACGCGGCCCGCGGGCAGGCTGGCGGCCAGCGCGCCCAGCATGGGCTCGAGGTCGGCCGGCGTGACGCCGCCGGTGGCCTGCTGCAGCAGCGCCACTTCGCGCGACATCTGCAGCGCGGGCTGGTCGCTGACGTAGGTCACCGAGGGGAAGGTCTGCGTCAGGGTCTGGCCGATGGCCGCGCGCTTGGTTTCGAGCGCCTGGCGCTCCTTCCAGGCCCAGGCGTTCACGCCGATGAGCTGTGCAGCCACCAGCACGCCGGCGCCCCAGCGCGCGGCCCGCCAGCGCGGGGCGCGCCACAGCGCCTGGCCGAAGGCCGCGAGCTGCTTGCCGGCGCGCGCGCGGCCGCTGGTGGCGAAGTCGAACTGCGCCAGGTCCCAGGGCAGCTGGCTCGCTTCGAGCCAGCGCGCGGGCGCGGGCACGATGGCGAGCGAGCGGCCGAGCAGGCCTTCGGCAACTTCAGCGACGGCGGGCTCGGTGGTGGCGACGGCTGTTTCGGGCAGCGGGCCGGCCAGCGAGAGGCCGGCGGCGGTGAGCGGCAGGCTCAGCACGCCGCGCTCGTCGCACAGGGTGAGCTGGCCGGCGTCGGGCTCGCCGGTGGCGCACAGCACCGGCGGAGAGCCGGCCGGCCGCGGCGTGAATTCGGGAACCAGCCGCGCGATCCGGCGGCCCGCCCCTTCGAGCGACTGGACCACGCCGCGCAGCCAGGCCTTGTGGCAGATGGCCACCCACACCGGCACGCCGGTCCTGGCGCCCGGCTCGAGGGCGAAGTGCAGTTGTTCCGGCTCGTCGAGGAGGCGGTCTTCCAGCATGCCGCCCAGCACCGAGCGCAGCCGCGCCGCGCCGGCCGTGCTGCCCTGCGGCAGCGTGACCTGCTGCCAGGAGAGTGCGGCCGCCGGCAGCACCACGATCACGTCGCCTTGCCCCGGCAGCAGGGCGGGCGGCGCGATGCCCTGCTTGCGCAGGCGCTTGCCGTCGTTGGACCAGCCCGCCCATGCGAAGTCCGCGCCGGCGGGGGCCGACGGGAGAGGGGGCTGAACGAAGATCAGGGCCATGCGGGGGTACGAAAAAAGCCTGCCATTCTAGGAGTCGGCGGAGCGCGCCTACTCCGAATTTGATAGCGCCTCGCGCAGCAGGGACGGGCGCTCAGGCCCCTTTTTATCTGAGATTGGCTACAAACTATTACGAGCCGGGGGCTTTGTCGGCCATCTCCGTGGTGCCTGCGCCACGCTGGCGCCACACCGCGGTGAGCACCATGCCGTTGCGGAAGAGCAAGGACCGTTCCTCGACCCAGGTGTGTTCCAGCCGCAGCCGGCCCCGCACCTCGAAGTAGTTCGTGCTGACCGATTGCTCGCCCGGCACGAACTGCACGTCGCATTGCTGGATGGCCTCGGCCGCATCCTGGATCTGGGCGAAGAACTTGCGCTGGCGCTGCTCCACCAGCCGGCGCGCACAGGCCAGGTCGAGCTTGGGCACGCTGGCGTAGAGCGCCTCGGCGCTGGCGGTGTTGATGTTGAGCGGCGTCTCGGCGGGCAGCACGGTCACGTAGGGCTCGATCGCCGCGACTGTCGATGCGGGCAGCCCCAGCCACACGAGTTCGGCCACGCGCTGCGGCACCAGGGGGGCGCCGTCGGTGCCGGCGGTCGCGGCCAGGCCGGTCACGCCGGTGCTGCTGCCGGCCTCCGCCCCGCCCGGCGCCGCGGCCTGGGGGCTGGCGCGGCGCAACGCGTTCGTCAGGGTGGCGACCTGGCCGGTCGGCAGGCCTAGCAGTTCGAACAGCTTCTGGAAGGCGGCGACGGCGCTGGGGACCGGCTGGCCTGCCTTGACCAGGTTGCGCACGTTGAGCTTGGCCTGGGCGTCGAGGATCCGGCCCGACAGAAAGGCCTCGGGCAGGCCCTCGAGCGCGTCGCTGGCGATGTTCTTGTCGGCCGCCAGGAAGGTGGTCAGTTTGGCTTCCTCCAGCGGCACCGCCCAGGGTTCGGCCAGGTGGTCGGCCGGCGCGACGGCATTGGCGCGGGCGTCCTCGCGCAGGATCAGGCGCGACCAGTCGAGCGCGCCGATCAGCACCCAGGCCGATTGCACGCGCGCGCGCTCGGAGGCCTCGATCTCGGTCATGCGCCACTGCTGCCACAGCGCGGTGGCGGCGAAGGTGGCGATCAAGGTGACGGTCAGCAGCGCGATGAGCAGGGCGGCGCCGCGCTGGCAGGCGCCACCGGGTCGGACGGGCAGGCGCGCGCGTCTCATGACCCGCGCTGCACGGTGAAGGTGGGCCGCACCCAGTCGCGGCTGACCTGCCCGATGAGGCCCGCCCCGGGGGGCAGGTCGAGCACGAGGCGCACGCCGTCGGGCAGCGGCGTGTTCAGGCCCAGCGCCGCGGCGCCCACCGGCTGCGTCCAGGTGTTGTTGCGGAAGTAGGCGAGCGTCCAGCTGGCCAGCGGCAGGACCGCGACGGCGGCAGCGTCGACCTCGCGCGTGCCGTCCTGTGCCCAGTTGGCCGCGAGCTGCCAGGCCTGCTGCCACTGGTCCTGCGTGACCAGCGGCGGGGATTGCCAACGCATCCAGCGCAGGCCTTCGGCGGTCGGACGCAGCGTCCAGGCGACCACGGCGGCGGCGGGCAGGCCGGTGCCGTCGCTGCTGCGGCGGGTCAGGCGCAGCACGCGGCCGTCCCAGTCCATCGCCGGCAGGGTGCCGAAGGCGGTGGCGGCGTCGAGGTCGGCCGTCCATTGGGCCATGGCGGTCTGCAGCACCAGCACCGCATCGTCGCGCTCGCGGTGGCCCGACTGGGCGCGCGCCATCGCTTCCAGGCCGCGCCAGCTCACCAGCGCGAGCAGCGCCATCACGGCCAGGGCCACCAGCAGCTCGACCAAGGTGAAGCCGCGCGAGGCGCGCGCATCGGCCCCCGGCCGCCGCTCGGCCGCTCCGAAGGCGGCCGAGGCACCCCCTCGGGGGGTGGCGTTACAGGAGGCGCAGCCGAGTGAAAAGCTGGGGGGCCTCATCGCCGGCCGCCGCCCGGCCGCTCCGAAGGCGGCCGAGGCACCCCCTCGGGGGGTGGCGTTACAGGAGGCGCAGCCGAGTGAAAAGCTGGGGGGCCTCATCGCCGGCCGCCGCCCGGCCGCTCCGAAGGCGGCCGAGGCACCCCCTCGGGGGGTGGCGTTACAGGAGGCGCAGCCGAGTGAAAAGCTGGGGGGCCTCATTCAATACCTCCCGATCACGGTGGACAGCCGCAGGATCGGCCACTGCGCCTCGTCGCGCACCTGCACGTCGACGCGGCGGAAGTTGGGGTTGAGCGTGGGCGTGGTCGACACGGTGACGTTGAAGATCGTATTGGCCTGCACGCAGGTCAGGCCGGCCTCGCCGACCGCGGGCATCTGCGGCGCGAGCCGTGCCTTGACCATCTCGTTCTCGGCGCACAACTGCGCCAGCAGCAGGTCGGACTGCCGCTGCGCGTTGCGAGTGAGGGCGTTGGTGGCCTGCGTGCCCGCCGCCAGCGCGATGGCGACGATCGCGAGCGCGACCAGCACCTCGATGAGCGTGAAGCCGCGGGCTCGGTGCCGGCGGCCGCGGGGCGTTGGCGTACCTTCGGCTTCGCCTGCTGTGCAAGCTCTCTTCGGAACGGCCGGGCGGGGGCTCATGGCACCGGCTGCACGGTGAACGGCCGCAGGCCGTCGGTGGCTATGCGCAGGCTGCGGGCCGGCGGCCCCTCGGTGCTCAGCAGCACCTGCTGCGCGGCGATGATCGGCTCGGGCCCGAGTTGCAGCACGGGGAGGGCCCGGCCGTTGCCGTCGAGTGCCAGTGCCGCGAAGCCCGGCTGCTGCCATTGCGTGGGGAGCGTCTGCGGCGGCAGGCCGTCGAAGGCGAAGCCGTCTGCCGTCAGGCGCCAGCGCACGGCCACGCCGCTGGCGCGCGACTGGGCGCGTGCCGCCTCGAACAGGGCGGCGAGCCGCTCGGCTTCCCGGTCGAGCGCGGACTGGCTGGTGTCGCGGATGGCGAAGCTCACGCCGGCGGTGGCGAAGGCGATGATCGCGATGACCACCAGCAGCTCGATCAGCGTGAAGCCGAGACGCCGCTTCGCGAAGGAAAAATGGCTGCAGCGCCCGTCCCGCTTGCGCGAGGCGCTATGGATTTCGTAGCAATGCGGATGCGAGGCGTTGGATGCGCCGGGCCTGCTACTGCCAGGTGCCGATGTCGGCATTCTTGCCCTCGCCGCCGGCCTGGCCGTCGGCGCCCAGCGACAGCACGTCGATCTCGCCCTTGATGCCGGGGTTCATGTACTGGTACGGGCGGCCCCAGGGATCGTTGGGCAGCTTGTCGATGTAGGGCTTCCAGTTCGGGGCCGCGGGGCCGACCGTCGGCCGCTGCACCAGCGCCTGCAGGCCCTGCTCGGCCGTGGGGTAGCGCTGGTTGTCGAGCCGGTACATCTTCAGCGCGTTCATCAGGTTGTTGACGTCGGTGCGCGCGGCGGTGGTGCGCGCGTCGTCGGCACGGTCGATCACGTTCGGCACGATCAGCGCGGCCAGCACACCGATGATGACCAGCACCACCATCAGCTCGATGAGCGTGAAGCCGCGTTGCAGGACGGGGCGCAGGGAACGGGGGAAGAAGGGCATCGGCGACTCGAAAAGGCCATCAACACGGGGGTGCGCCGCATGATAATCCGCGCCCATGACGCTTCCGTATGCCCCCGCCCGCTGGCCATCGGTCACGGCCACCGTCGTGCTGTGGGCGGCCGCGGCTGCGAGCATCGTGTTCTGGGGACTGCGGCTGGCTGCGCCGGCCGATGGCGTGCGGCCGCCCGCGGTGTCGACCGTGGCGGCATTGAACGTCGATTCGGCCGCGGTGGCGCGGGCGCTCGGCGCGCAGCCGGTGGTCGAGCGCGTGGTGGCGGCACCCGACGCCGCCAGCCGCTTCGTGCTGCTGGGTGTCGTGGCCGACGACACGGGTCGCGGCGCAGCGTTGATCGCGGTGGACGGCAAGCCGGCGCGGCCGTATCGCGTGGGCGCGACCCTGGCCGAGGGCTATGTGCTGCAGTCGCTCGATGCACGGGCCGTGAACATCGGCGGTGCGCGCGGCGGGTCGGCTGTGTTCTCGCTCAAGCTGCCCGTGCAGCCGCTGGCCGTCAACGGCCCGGTGCGGCCGCCGCCGGTGATGCCGCGCGACTGAACCCTTTCTTGCCTTCCGCTCAGTTCTGAAGGAACAGGCGGTAGGCAGGGTTCGCCGTTTCCTCGATGTAGGGGTAGCCCAGCGTGTCGAGGAACTCGGCGAAGGCCGCGTTGTCGGCGTCCGGGACCTGCAGGCCCACCAGGATGCGACCGTAGTCCGCGCCCTGGTTGCGGTAGTGGAAGAGACTGATGTTCCAGTTGGGCCGCATCAGGCTCAGGAACTTGAGCAGCGCGCCTGGCCGCTCCGGAAAGACGACGCGCAGCAGCCGCTCGTCGTGTGCCAGGCTCGAGCGCCCGCCGACCATGTAGCGCACGTGCTCCTTGGCCAGCTCGTCGTGGGTGAGGTCCAGCGCGCCGAAGCCGTGTGCGCGGAAGGTCTCGGCGATGGTGGTCGACTCGCCACGGCGCGCGGTGGTGAGGCCCACGAACACATGCGCCTCGCTCGCATCGCTGATGCGGTAGTTGAACTCGGTGACGTTGCGCGTCGCGCCAGGCAGTTGTCCCACCAGTTCGCAGAAGCGGCGGAAGCTGCCGCGCTCCTCGGGAATGGTGACGGCGAACAGGGCCTCTCGCTCCTCCCCGACCTCGGCGCGCTCGGCGACGAAGCGCAGGCGGTCGAAGTTCATGTTGGCACCGCACAGGATGGCGGCGTAGGTCTCGCCCTGCGTGCCGTGCGTCTCGACGTACTGCTTGATGGCGGCCACGGCCAGCGCGCCCGCGGGCTCGACGATGCTGCGCGTGTCGATGAAGACGTCCTTGATGCCGGCGCACACGGCGTCGGTGTCGACCGTGATGAACTCGTCGACCAGTGCGCGCGAGATGCGGAAGGTCTCCTCGCCCACCAGCTTGACGGCCGTGCCGTCGGAGAACAGGCCGACGTCGGGCAGCGTGACCCGCTGCTGCGCGGCGACGGACTGCGCCATCGCGTCGGAGTCGTTCATCTGCACGCCGATCACGCGGACCTCGGGCCGCACGGCCTTGATGTAGTTGGCCACGCCCGAGATCAGGCCACCACCGCCGATGGCGACGAACACCGCGTCGAGCCGGCCCTGGTGCTGGCGCAGGATCTCCATCGCGATCGTGCCCTGGCCGGCGATGACCTCAGGGTCGTCGAAGGGGTGGACGAAGGTCAGGCCCTCGCGCTTCTGCAACTCGGTGGCGAAGAGGTAGGCATCGGAATAGCTGTCGCCGTGCAGTTGCACTTCGCCGCCCAGGGCGCGCACTGCGTCGATCTTCAGCTGCGGCGTGGTGATGGGCATGACGATCACCGCGCGGGTTCCCAGCTTGCGCGCCCCGAGCGCGACGCCCTGCGCATGGTTGCCAGCCGACGCGCAGATCACGCCGCGTGCCAGCTGCTCGGCCGACAGGTGCGCCATCTTGTTGTAGGCGCCGCGCAGCTTGAAGCTGAAGACCGGCTGCTGGTCCTCGCGCTTGAGCAGCACGGTGTTGCCGATGCGTGCGCTCAGCGCTTTTGCGGGCTCCAGCGCGGACTCGACCGCGACGTCGTACACGCGCGCATTGAGGATCTTTGTGAGGTAGTCGGCTGGTTGCAACACCGGGCCGGGGCTCTGAGGCATGGGGTGAGAAACTAGGGGCAGAAAAAAGAAATGATAAGCGGCACCCTTCTTGCTGCTTCAGAGGGAGATGGACATGTTTGTTAACCCGGCACTGATTTCAGTGGTCGCGGCGAACGATTCGGGTTTTTCAGAGCGAACACCATCCGGGGACCCCGTGCCCCCAGATCAGTTGACATTGCTTGTCAGCGACGTTGACGTTTCTGTCAAAAACCTCTCAGTCCATTTGCTCCGAGCGGAGCGCGCGCGCGTGCAGCGCGGCGAAATCGCTTGGGGCAGTTGGCAGGTGATGAACAACCGGCTCGATGCGCACATCCTTCCGTTGCTGGGCGACGTGCCGATCACCCTCATCGATGCCCGGCGAGCGCAGGAACTGGTCGACCGGCTCGGTGCCGAAGGCTTTTCGAGCACCACCATCGCGCAGTACCTTGTCCTGCTGCGCAAGCTCCTCGCGCATGCCGTGCTGATGGGCCTCCTCAAGGAGGTGCCGGCACTTCCGCGCGTGAAGGTGCGTAGCCAGCCAAGGGGCGCTTTCGGCGTCGACGAGTACCGTCGCATGGTGGCGGTCGCACGCTCGCTGCGCGGACAGCCGCATCCGGTGCTTGCCGGCCTCGGCAAGGGAGACCGGTTCTGGATCGCACGCGAGTTGCTCTACATGCCGGACGAACTGCCCTGGCTGATTCGCTGGATGGTCAACACCTTTGTGCGACCCAGCGACATCAAGGAGGTCAAGCACGGTCACATCGACGTGGTTCGTGGCCGCCACCTCTATCTGCGCATGCGCCTGCCCGAGACGAAGCGCCACAGTCAACCGATGGTCAGCCTGCGGGCCGCCGTTCATGTCTACGAGGCGCTGGCAACGCATCAACGCCAGCAGGGTTTCGGTGGGCCCAACGACTACCTTTTCTTGCCGCATGTCAAAGACCGAGGACAGGCGCTCGCGATCCTGAATTTCTTCTTCAAGTGGGTGCTCGAGACCGCTGATCTGTCGGTCGGGCCCCTGGGACAGAAGCGCACGCTGTACTGCCTGCGTCACACGGCGATCACGTTCCGCCTGCTGTACGGCCAAGGCATCGACATGTTGACGCTTGCACGCAATGCGCGCACCAGCGTCAACATGATCGAGCGGTTCTACGCCTCTACCCTGAGCGGTGAGATGAATGTTGGTTTGCTTCAGAGCCGCAGAGGCCGCAAGGAGCCTTGAGCGAAAAAAGCCATCCAACGGTTGTCGCTGGATGGCTTCCATGGCTTTACGCTGAACTGGCCGAAGCCAGTTCCGATCAGAACGAGTGACGGATACCGAAGTCGTAGCCGGTCGCGCTGCGCGCGGCCCAGCCATTGCTCGAAGCGGTGCCGCTGGCCAGATAGGTCGCGCTGCCGCCCGCTGTCGCACCCATCACGCCGCCACCGTTGTAGCCGTTCTTGATGCTGGTGCGCGAGTACGTGGTGTAGAGGGCCGTGCGCTTGGACAGGTTGTGCACGTAGCCCAGCGCGAACTTGTTGGCCGAAGCGTCGGAGCTCGGTGCAAACGGGTTCAGAGCGCCGGAGTTGAAGGAGTTGGGCAGTACGTACGACACGGCAGTGCCCGGCGCGCCGCTGTTGAGCTTCACACGCGAGAAGGCTGCACGGATCAGGCCCGCACCGACCGGGACCGTGGCTCCGACCAGCCAGCCGTTGTACTTGTCGGTCTGCGAGCCGAAGGTGCCCGAGCCGGAGGACGCGCTGGTCGTCCCGAAGCCCGGCACCGTCTGGCTGATTTGACTGCTCATCGACGACGAGTATTGCCACTTGTCCTTGACCCGAGACAACTCACCGAACAGCTTCACAGGACCGAAATCGTACGAAGCGCCGAGGTTGAACGAATTGATCTTGCGATCCGCCGTCACAGCGCTGTCCGCCGAGGTCAGCTGTGTGCCGCCGCCAAATAGCGAGGCCAGCTGGAACGTGCTCGTGCCGGTGTCGATGTCAGCCGTCGTGCTTTGGCCGTAGGCCAGAGCCACATCCAACGGGCCGTTCGCGTAGCCGAAGCGACCGCCAACGTACCGGCCCTTGGTCGAGGGCGAGGTGTACTGCTGGGTGTTGGCCGCCACGTAGCCAGAGCTGTTCTTCACGTTCTCGTGCAGCGCATACTGCACCTGGCCGTAGAAGCCGCCGAGGTTCGGGGGCAGGAAGTAGCCGATGCTGTTGCTGGTACGGATGTAGTTGTCCGAGCCGCCCAGGCCGATGGTGCCAGGGTTGGGGACAGCGCCGACCGCGGCGCTTGAGGCCGCGGTAGCGAGATTGCCATTGATCACGGAGATCAGGTTGGTACCGACGCCATTGGTGCCGAAGGGGTCGAACACAGTGTCGTTCCAGAAAGTCGGCGTGTAATCGCGACCCAGGCGAACTTCGCCGAAGCCGCCCGACAGGCTCACCGTGGAACGACGGTTGAAGTTGCTGATGCCCCTCGCGCCGTCATCGTTGCCGATGCTGGATTCCAGCCAGAAGCTGGCAGCCAGACCGCCGCCCAGGTCTTCCGTGCCACGGAAGCCGATGCGGCTGGAGTTGTAGCCGGAGTTGGCCAGGGCCGTCTGGCTTTTCTTGGCGCCGTAGACAGCGCCCGGCTTGGCTGCCAGGGCATCAGGATTCAGAGCGATGGCGCCGTTTTTGAAGGTGTAAAGCGGCGCGTTGTTGAAGTAGTCGCTCTTCGTGGTGTAGTGGCTCACCGAAGCGTCGACGATACCGAACAGCGTCACCGACGATTGCGCCGAGGCAACACCGGCAACAGCCAGGGCAGCCAGAGCAGCTAGACCGGCCGCCGACGTGGCGGCCGCTCCATGCATCGGCAAATCGCCAAGAAAAAAGCCCCGAGTCTTGCGACTCGGGGCTAAATCCACCAATTGGGAGGGTGGAGGAGACAACCAGTGCGCAAGTGATTGCGCGTTGAAATAAAGTATAGCGAGGGTTTGTTGCGATGCAACACGCCCGATGCAATTCCCCCACACATCGTCAGCAAAGTGCGCGTCAACGTGAGATTTGGCCGCGCTTCTGCCTCTTGGAGTTTTTGAACAGCATGGAATGCACAGTGAGTTGGACGGGGCAGAGCGGCGCGCGCTCTGCCATGGGATTCGTGGCTGAAACCGGAAGTGGGCACGTGCTGACGATGGATGGCGCTCCTGATGCGGCGCGCCCTGAGAACGGCGGTCAGAACCTGGCGGCGCGACCGATGGAAACCGTGCTGGCCGGCACCGGAGGCTGCACGGCCTACGACGTCGTGATGATTCTCAAGCGTGGACGGCACCAGGTCGAACGCTGCAGCGTCAAGCTCACCAGCGAGCGCGCTTCGAAGGACCCGAAGGTGTTCACGAAGATCCACATGCATTTCACGGTCGCCGGCAAGAACATCCCGGCCGCTGCGGTGGAGCGCGCGATCGCCCTGAGCCACGACACCTACTGCTCGGCCACGATCATGCTGGGCAAGACGGCCGAGATCACGACTAGCTTCGATCTGATCGATCTGTAAGGGGCGCTCAGACCCGGTGTGCAACCGTGGTCATCACACGTGCTGCCAGTCGCATGAGCCCCTTGACCGGGGGCGGCAGTTCGGCGGCACCGGCGGTCGTGGCCCATAGGGCGTGACGCGCCTCGTCATCCTTCATTTGCAGTACCACGGCGCGTGAAGCCGCATCGCCCGCCGGCAGGCGATCGAGGTGGCCGTCCAGATGCGCTTCGACCTGACGTTCGGTTTCGGCGACGAAACCGAGACTCCATCGGTCGCCGAGCCTGCCGGCCACCAGCCCCAGCGTGAAGGCGCCGGCGTACCAGAAGGGATTCAGTCTGGATGTGTGGGTGCCCAGGGCCTCGAGGCGCTGGCGCGTCCAGGCGAGGTGGTCGGTCTCTTCGTCGGCTGCTTCCAGCAACTTTTCACGCAAGACAGGGTCGCGCGTGGTCGCCGCCTGTGCCGTATAGAGGGCCTGGGCGCAAACTTCACCCACATGGTTCACGCGCATCAGAGCGCCGGCTTCCCGCTGTTCAGCGGCACTGAGCGGCGGGCTCGGCGCCGCGACGGCGGGCAGAGGCTGGGTACGCGCCGCGTGCGGCGTGGCGAAAAGTGTGCGAAGTGCCGCGTCTGCGGCTCCGAGAAGGGAATCCAGGGCGAGGGGCATATGCCGTATTGTGAAAGCACGCGCGATTGCGCCGGCCGCGTGGTGTCATTCCGCGATGCGGCATGGAGTGGGCCGCAGCGCCTGTTGCACTACTGCAACGAAACGGCCCGGCCCCTGTTGGTTTGGGCCAATTTGTTTTGCCCTGAGGCGGCGCCTCTGGTGCAATAGCAACAACTTCCCAAAAGGAGGTTGGCCCGGGGCCCGGTGGGAGCACGAACGTGCCAGCACGGTGATCCCTTCGCACCGGCGCCCTATGTCTTAACCTTGGAGAAACTTGCAATGAAAAAATCCCTCGTTGCTCTGGCTGCCCTGGCTGTTGCCGGTGTTGCCTCGGCGCAATCGTCGGTGACGCTGTTCGGTATCGTCGACGCTTCGATCAGCGGCTACTCGTCGAAGAGCGACCTGTATGTGGCCAATCCCCTGGCTTACATCAACAACCCCCTGGCGTTCTACGGCATCCCCGGCTCGGTGAAGCAGAGCAAGACGGCCCTGGCGAACTCGGGCTACAACTCCAGCCGCATCGGCTTCCGTGGCACGGAAGACCTGGGCGGTGGCCTGGCTGCCAGCTTCTGGCTCGAAGCCGGCATCAGCAACGACGACGGCAAGAAGGGCATCGACAACTTCAACCGTCGTTCGACGGTGAGCCTGTCGGGCGGCTTCGGTGAAATCCGCCTGGGTCGTGACTACACCCCGACCTTCTGGAACGACACCGTGTTCGACCCCTTCGGCACGAACGGCGTTGGCACGAACGTGATTTCGTCGGTGAACTCGAACCTCGCGACGAACTCCGGCATCACCGGCAACCAGCTGGCTGGCAGCGACAACTACGTCCGCACCAGCAACAGCATCGGCTACTTCCTGCCCCCGAACCTGGGCGGCTTCTACGGTCAAGTGCAGTACGCGCTGCACGAGAACACGAAGCAAGACTGGATCCAAGGCAGCCCGAGCAAGAAGGGTCGCTATGTGGGTGGCCGCTTCGGCTACGCCAACGGCCCCCTGGATGTCGCGCTGGCCTACGGCGAAGACACCAAGGACGGCGGCGCTTCTTCTGGCTTCTTCACCAACGACGGTGGCGGCTGGACCAAGAACAAGATCAAGACGCTGAACCTGGGCGCTTCGTACGACTTCGGTCCCGTGAAGCTGTTCGGTGAACTGTCGCAAGCCAAGCAAAAGGTGCAGGACGACTCGACGTTCGTGACCATCGGTGGCATCCCCTACCCGTACACCGTCGGCGCAACCGACAAGTACAACGGTGCCCTGATCGGCGTGACCGTGCCGGTCGGTGCTGGCCTGATCCGTGCTGCCTACTCGCGCGTCAAGGCGAAGTCGGGCAACTACGGCTTCCAGACCTACACCCTGGAAGACCTGCTGTTCGGCGGCAACAACAACACCAGCGCCACGGCCAGCAAGTTCGCCATCGGCTACGTGCACAACCTGTCGAAGCGTACGGCTCTGTACGCAACGGTGGCCCGCGTCAGCCTGAAGGATGCGCAGAACAACGCTGCGATCGCTGCGAACACCGGTGTTGGCTACGCTTCGCCGAACCTGGCTGGCGCAGTTGGCGGCCTGTACGTGCCCAAGAGCTCGACCGGCTACGACTTCGGTATCCGTCACTCGTTCTAATCGACAGCTGGCTTCGGCCAGCTTCGATCGAGAGATCAAAGCCATCCGACGCAAGTCGGGTGGCTTTTTTTATTGCGTGTCGTCTCGAATGCCGCACTGAAAGGCCCTTGCTCCCGAAAGCACTTGATTGCAATTGCGCAGGGGCGTTGCAATAGTCCGCCTCTTCAACCAACGAGGAGGAGTTCATGAAACTCATCAAGCCCGTGTGCCTGTCGATGGGCATGGCGCTCACGCTGCTGGCAGCGCCGACGCTGCATGCGAAGACCTTCAAGTGGTCGAGCGCGAGCGACATCCCGACGCTCGACATCCACTCGCAGAACAATGCCCTGGGCAATGGCGTCCACGCGGCGATCTACGACTCGCTGGTCTACTACAACAGCACCAGCTTCAAGCCCGAACCGCAACTGGCCCTCTCGTGGAAGAACGTGTCACCCACCCAGGTGCGCTTCCAGTTGCGCCCCGGCGTGAAGTTCAGCGATGGCTCGCCCTTCACGGCCGACGACGTGGTGTTCTCGATCACCCGCGCCATGGCCAAGACCTCCAATTACGCGGTGTACGCGGAGGGCATCGACAAGGCGGTGAAGGTCGACGCGAACACGGTCGACATCCTGCTCAAGGCGCCGACGCCCACGCTGATCAATCAGCTCACCGAGCTGCGCATCATGAGCAAGGCCTGGGCCGAGAAGAACAATTCGACCTCGCCGAAGGACATCAAGACGCAGGAAGAGACCTTCGCGCACCGCAATGCCATGGGCACGGGGCCGTACATGGTCAAGGAATGGCAGCCCGACCAGCGCCTGGTGCTGGCGGCCAACCCGAACTACTGGGGCAAGAACCCGACCAACGTGACCGAGATCGTCTACACGCCGATCAAGTCCCAGGCCACCCGGCTCGCCGCTCTGCTGTCGGGCGAGACGGACTTCGTGCTCGACCCGAGCCCCCAGGACCTGCCGCGCCTGCGCAGCAACGCCGACCTCAAGGTCATCGACGGCGTCGAGAACCGCACAATCTTCCTCGGCATGGACCAGCACCGCGACGAACTGCCCGGCTCCAACGTGAAGGGCAAGAACCCCCTCAAGGACGCACGCGTGCGCAAGGCGCTGTACCAGGCGATCGACATCAACGCGCTGAACCGCGTGACGATGCGCGGCCTGTCGCAGAACACCGGCACGCTCGTCGCGCCGCAGGTCAACGGCTGGACCAAGAAGGCCGACGCGCGCTGGCCCTACGACGTGGCCGCCGCCCAGAAACTGCTGGCCGACGCCGGCTACGCCCAGGGCTTCGAAGTCGACTTCGCCTGCCCCAACAACCGCTACATCAGCGACGAGGCGATCTGCCAGGCGGTCACGGCCATGTGGGCGCGCGTCGGCGTCAAGGCCAAGCTGCGCACCCTGCCGCTCGTGACCTACTTCCCGATGATCCAGCGCTACGAGGCCAGCATCTACATGCTCGGCTGGGGCGTGCCGACCTTCGATGCGCTCTACAGCCTGCAGTCCCTGCTGCGCACCGTCGGTGCCGGCGGCGACGGCAACTACAACGTGGGCCGGTATTCCAACCCGCAGATGGACGCCCTGATCGAACGCGTCAAGGTCGAGACCGACCTCAAGGTGCGCAACGAACTCATCGAGAAGGCCCTGGTGCTGTCTCATGAAGACGTGGCCTACCTGCCGCTGCACAACCAGATCATTCCCTGGGCCATGCGCAAGAACATCCAGGCCGTTCACCGCGCCGACAACCGCATCGACTGGCGGCTCGTGAAGGTCAACTGACCGCGCTTCGCCGGCGCGTCGAAGGGCTCTGCGGAGCCCTTTTTTTGCGCCCCAATTAAGTGCAAACCCGGTGGAAACAGTGCCGCAGGCACAACCCTTGCTCTGCTAGCATGCCCCGAAACTCGCCCCACTGAATGTTCGCTTTCGTCCTGCGCCGCCTGATCCAGGCCGTGATCGTCATGGTCGCGGTGGCCTTCATCTCCTTCCTTCTTTTCCAATACGTCGGCGATCCGGTGGTGTTCCTGCTGGGGCAGGACGCGCGGCCCGAGCAGATCCAGGAACTGCGCCAGGCGCTCGGGCTCGACAAGCCTTTCTTCGTCCAGTTCTGGCACTTTCTGGTCAATGCCGCGCAGGGCGAATTCGGCCTGAGCCTGCGGCAGGGCGCCAAGGTCTCCAGCCTCATCGCCGAACGCTTTCCGGCCACGCTGGAACTGGCCCTCGTGGCCGCCCTCCTGGCGCTGCTGCTCGGCATTCCGATGGGCGTCTACGCCGCGCTGCGCCGCGGCACCTTCACCAGCCAGATGTTCATGACGCTGAGCCTGCTGGGCGTCTCCCTGCCGACCTTCCTCATCGGCATCCTGCTGATTCTGGTCTTTGCCGTGCACCTCGGCTGGTTCCCGAGCTTCGGTCGGGGCGACATCGTGCAGCTCGGGTGGTGGCGCAGCGGCCTGCTGACCATCGACGGTTGGCACCACATCGTCCTGCCCGCGGTGACGCTCGCCATCTTCCAGCTCACGCTGATCATGCGGCTGGTGCGGGCCGAGATGCTCGAGGTGCTGCGCACGGACTACATCAAGTTCGCGCGCGCACGCGGCCTGTCCAACCGCGCGATCCACTTCGGCCATGCGCTCAAGAACACGCTGGTGCCGGTCATGACCATCACCGGGCTGCAGCTGGGCGGCCTGATCGCCTTCGCGATCATCACCGAGACCGTCTTCCAGTGGCCCGGCATGGGCCTGCTGTTCATCCAGGCCGTCACCTTCGCCGACATCCCGGTGATGGCAGCGTACCTCTGCCTCATCGCGCTGATCTTCGTGGTCATCAATCTCGTGGTCGACCTTCTGTACTTCGTGGTCGATCCGCGTCTGCGCGTCGGCAAGGCGGGAGGGCACTGAACATGGGCGACATGCGGCCACCCGAAGCACTCGCCTCGACGGCTCTGCGTTACCAGGCGGGCGGGCGCGCCTTCGCGCGCATCGCGAGCTTCCATCCCGAGCTCACCGCCTTCCGGCGCGATCTCCATGCGAATCCGGAGCTGGGCTTCGAGGAGGTCTACACCGCGGCCCGCGTGCAGGAGTCCCTGCGGGCCTGCGGCGTGGACGAGATCCACAGCGGCATCGGCAAGACCGGCGTGGTCGGCGTGATCCGTGGCCGCTCCACCGCCAGCGGCCGCATGATCGGCCTGCGCGCCGACATGGACGCGCTGCCCATGAAGGAAGCCAATGCCGACCTGGCCTGGCGATCGGGCAAGACGGGCCTGATGCACGGCTGCGGCCACGACGGCCACACCGCCATGCTGGTGGGCGCCGCCCGCTACCTGGCGGAGACGCGCCAGTTCGACGGCACGGCGGTGCTGATCTTCCAGCCCGGCGAAGAGGGCTTTGCCGGCGCACGCGTGATGATCGAGGACGGCCTGTTCGACCGCTTCCCGGTCGATGCCGTCTACGCCATGCACAACTGGCCCGCCATGCCCGCGGGCACGGTGGGCATCAACCGCGGTGCCATGATGGCCGCGGCCGACCGCATCACGATCGACATCACGGGCAAAGGCGGTCATGGCGCGCATGCCTACCTCACGGTCGACCCCGTGCTCGTTGCAGCCCACATCATCACGGCGGTGCAAAGCATCGTCTCGCGCAACGTGCGGCCCATCGATGCGGCCGTCATCAGCCTGTGCGCCGTCGAGGCGGGCGACCTCGACGCCTTCAGCGTCATCCCCGGCACGGCCCGTCTGGTCGGCACCGTGCGCACCTTCAACCTGCGCGTGCAGAACCAGGTCGAGCAGCGGCTGCGCGAACTGTGCACTTCCGTCGCGCAGGCCTTCGGCGCGACCGCCGAGCTGCGCTACGAGCGCATCTACCCCGCCACGATCAACACCGCCCCCGAAGCCACTTTCGCGGGCGACGTGGCGGCGTCCATCGTGGGCGAGCGCAACGTCGAGCGGCACCTCGAACCCAGCATGGGCGCCGAGGACTTCTCCTTCATGCTGCAGAAGAAGGCCGGCGCCTACCTGCGCCTCGGCCAGGACGCCCGCGGCGGCGCCTTTCTGCACAACGCCGGCTACGACTTCAATGACGAGATCCTGCCGCTCGGCGCCGCATTGCACGCGGGGCTGATCGAGCAGGGCATGCCGCTTGCTGCTACCCGCAGCACGCCGGCAGAGCCCGCCGCCATCGCGGCGAAATGAACCGCCGTTCACACGGTGATCCCAACCCGAGGAGTGCCTCCATGAATTTCAAGAAGAAAGTGGCCGCAGCGGCCGTCCTGTCTGGGCTTGCAGCTACAAGTTTGATAGCAAATGCCCAGACCATCCGCATTGCGAACCAGGGCGATGCGCTGTCGATGGACCCGCACTCGCTCAATGAATCGCTGCAGCTGTCGACCACCGCCAACGTCTACGAGACGCTCACCGGTCGCAACAAGGACCTGAGCCTGGCGCCGCTGCTGGCGACGAGCTGGAAGCAGGTCTCGCCCGCCGTGTGGCGCTTCGAGCTGCGCAAGGGCGTCAAATTCCACGACGGCACTCCCTTCACCGCGGACGACGTGCTCTTCAGCCTGGCCCGCGCCTCGGGTGACGGCTCGGACATGAAGAGCAACACCAACGACATCAAGGAAGTGCGCAAGGTCGACGACTTCACGGTCGACATCGAGACCAAGGCCCCCTTCCCGGTGCTGCCCGACGTGCTCTCCACCGTGATGATCATGAGCAAGAAGTGGTGCATCGAGAACAAGGCCGAGAAGCCGGTGGACCGCCGCAAGGGCATCGAGAACACCGCCTCCTTCAAGGCCAACGGCACGGGCCCGTACAAGCTGCGCGAGCGCCAGCCGAACGTGCGCACGGTCTTCGTCCGCAACACCGCCTACTGGGGCAAGATCGAAGGCAACGCGCAGGAGGTGGTCTTCACCCCCATCGCCAACCCCGCCACGCGCGTGGCCGCGCTGGTGTCGGGCGAGGTCGACGTGATGGAACCCATCCCGGTGCAGGACATCCCGCGCGTGAACGCCAGCCCCAACGCACGCGCCGTCGTCGGTCCCGAGCTGCGCACCATCTTCCTGGGCATGGACCAGAAGCGCGACGAACTGCTGTACTCCAGCGTGAAGGGCAAGAACCCCTTCAAGGACAAGCGCGTGCGCCAGGCCTTCTACCAGGCCATCGACATCAACGCAATCCAGCGCACCGTGATGCGCGGCGCGGCACGCCCCACGGGCCTCATGGTCGGCCCCGGCATCAACGGCTGGACCGAGGCTCAGGACAAGCGCCTCCCCTTCGATCCCGACGGCGCGAAGAAGCTCCTGGCCGATGCGGGCTACCCGAACGGCTTCGAGGTCACGATGAACTGCCCGAACGACCGCTACGTCAACGACGCACAGGTCTGCCAGGCGGTGGCTGCCAACCTCGCACGCGTCGGCGTGAAGATCAACCTGGCCGCCGAGACCAAGGGCACCTACTTCCCCAAGATCCTGCGCCGCGACACCAGCTTCTACATGCTGGGCTGGACCCCGTCGACCTACGACTCGCACAACGCGATGAATGCGCTGATGCGCTGCCCGGACGACAAGACCGGCGACGGCCAGTTCAACCTCGGGTCGTACTGCAACCCGAAGTTCGACGAGCTCACCGTGAAGGTCCAGTCCGAGACCGACAAGGCCAAGCGCGACGCCATGATCAAGGAGGCCTTCCAGGTCCATTCGGACGACATCGGCCACCTGCCGCTGTACCAGCAGTCGCTGGCCTGGGGCGTGAGCAAGAAGGTCGAGCTGGTGCAGATGGCCGACAACTACATGCCCTTCAAGTGGATGAGCATCAAGCCTTGATGCCCTGCCGCTCCGGCCCCGAGCGGCCGGCCGGCTGACCCAGCGGGCCGCCAGGTCCTTCACGCCCCCGAGTGCGGCCCGCGTCTTCCCCTTCACGATGACCAAGACCCTCGCCCGCTGGTTCGACAGCGATGTCGGCTACAGCTTTCGCACCTCGCCCGTCGCCGTCGCGGCGGCGCTGATCGCCTTCGTGTGCATCTTCTGCTCGGTGTTCGCCGGGTGGGTCGCGCCGCACGACCCCTTCAACCTCGCCTCCCTGGAGCTGGGCGACGCGCGGCTGCCGCCGGCGTGGTCCGAGGGCGGCAGCACCAAGTACCTGCTGGGCACCGACGACCAGGGCCGCGACATCCTCTCGGCGCTGATCTACGGCGCCCGCATCTCGCTGATCGTCGGCGTGGTGTCGGTGCTGCTGTCGGTCTTCATCGGCGTGCTGCTGGGCCTGCTGGCGGGCTTCCTGGGCGGCTGGCTCGACTCCTTCCTCATGCGCCTGTGCGACGTGATGCTGTCCTTCCCCCCCATCCTGGTGGCGTTGCTGATCGCCGGCGTCGGCCGGGCGCTGTTCCCCAACGCGCACGAGTCCCTCGCCTTCGGCGTGCTCATCATCTCGATCACGCTCACCGGCTGGGTGCAGTACGCGCGCACGGTGCGCGGCTCGACCATGGTGGAGCGCAACAAGGAATACGTGCAGGCGGCCCGCGTCACCGGCGTGGCGCCGCTGCGCATCATGCTGCGCCACGTGCTGCCCAACGTGACCGGGCCGGTGCTGGTGCTGGCCACCATCCAGGTGGCCACGGCCATCATCACCGAGGCCACGCTGTCCTTCCTGGGCGTGGGCGTGCCGCCCACTTCGCCGTCGTTGGGCACGCTCATCCGCGTTGGCAACGACTACCTGTTCTCGGGCGAGTGGTGGATCACCGTGTTCCCCGGCCTCATGCTGGTGCTCATCGCCCTGTCGGTGAACCTGCTGGGCGACTGGCTGCGCGACGCGCTCAACCCCCGCCTGCGCTGACGACGAAGGACACGCCACCATGAGCCTGCTCCAGGTCAAGAACCTCGTCGTCGAATTCCCCTCCCGCCGCGGCACGCTGCGCGCGCTGGACGACATTTCCTTCGACATCGCACCGGGCGAGATCCTCGGCGTGGTCGGCGAGTCGGGTGCCGGCAAGTCGCTCACCGGCGCCGCCATCATCGGCCTGCTCGAGCCGCCGGGTCGCGTGGCCGGCGGCGAAATCGTGCTCGAGGGCCAGCGCATCGACAACCTCGGTTTCGAGCAGATGCGTCACATCCGCGGGCGCAAGATCGGCGCGATCTTCCAGGACCCGCTGACTTCGCTGAATCCGCTCTACACCGTCGGCCGCCAGCTGGTCGAGACCATCCGCACCCACCTGCAGGTGAGCGACGCCGAGGCGCGCCGCCGCGCGATCGATCTGCTCAAGGACACCGGCATCCCGGCGGCCGAGCAGCGCATCGACCATTTCCCGCACCAGTTCTCCGGCGGCATGCGCCAGCGCGTGGTGATCGCCCTGGCGCTGGCGGCCGAGCCCAAGCTCATCGTGGCCGACGAGCCCACCACGGCACTCGACGTCTCGATCCAGGCGCAGATCATCCAGCTGCTCAAGCGCCTGTGCCACGAGCGCGGCGCTGCCGTGATGCTCATCACGCACGACCTGGGCGTGATCGCCGAGACCTGCGACCGCGTGGCCGTCATGTACGCCGGCCGCGTGGCCGAGATCGGGCCGGTGCACGAGGTGATCCACCAGCCGGCACACCCGTACACGGGCGGCCTGATGGCGTCGATCCCCGACATGGCCAGCGACCGCGAGCGCCTGAACCAGATCGATGGCGCCATGCCGCGGCTCAACGCCATCCCCCGAGGCTGTGCCTACAACCCACGCTGCCCGCGCGCCTTCGACCGCTGCCTGGTGGAGCGCCCCGAATTGATGAACGCCGGCGCCACGCACGCCGCCTGCTGGCTGCACGACGCCGCCGACCCCCACCGCGGGCAGGGCGCGGTCGCGGCGCAGCACGAGCGCGAACGCGCCGCCGGCGAGCGCGCCGCGCCCGACGCCGCCGAACCCCTGCCGGAGGTGCAGCCATGAACGCCGTGCTGCAAAGCCAACAGCAAAGCCAGAGCACCGGCCCGCGCGTCGGTGTCGCCCAGCCGCTGGTCGTGGCGCACGACCTGGCCAAGACCTTCGACGTCTCGGCACCCTGGCTCAATCGCGTGCTCGAGCGCAAGCCGCGCACCCTGCTGCATGCCGTCGACGGCGTGAGCTTCGAGATCGAGGCCGGCAAGACCCTGGCCCTGGTCGGCGAGTCCGGCTGCGGCAAGAGCACGGTGGCACGCCTGCTGGTGGGCCTGTACGAGCCCACGCGCGGCGGCATGCAGTTCGACGGGCAGGACGCGCACGCCGCGTTCAAGACCGCCGAGGGCCGCCAGCTGCGCAAGCGCATCCAGATGATCTTCCAGGACCCGTACGCGAGCCTGAACCCGCGCTGGATCGTCGAGAACATCATTGCCGAGCCGATGCGCGAGCACGGCATCCTCACCGAGCGCGATGCGGTGCGCGAGCGCGTCGGCGAACTGCTCAAGTCGGTCGGCCTGTCGCCGCTGGACATGGTGAAGTACCCGCACCAGTTCTCGGGTGGCCAGCGCCAGCGCATCTCGATCGCGCGCGCGCTGGCCACCGCGCCCGAGTTCCTGGTGTGCGACGAACCCACCTCCGCGCTCGACGTCAGCGTGCAGGCGCAGGTCCTGAACATCATGAAGGACCTGCAGCGCGAGCGCGGGCTGACCTACCTGTTCATCTCGCACAACCTGGCGGTGGTGCGCCACGTGAGCGACCAGGTCGGCGTGATGTACCTCGGCCGGCTGGTCGAGCTGGCCGACAAGCGCGAGCTCTTCGCGCAGCCGCGCCACCCCTACACGCGTATGCTGCTCGACGCGATCCCGCAGATGCACGCCACCGGGCGCGCACGCACGCCGGTGCAGGGGGAGGTGCCGAACCCGCTCAGCCCGCCCAGCGGCTGCGCCTTCCATCCGCGCTGCCCGCATGCCAACGCGCGCTGCTCGGCCGAGCGCCCGGTGCTCCAGCAGATCGGCGGCATCCGCGTGGCCTGCCACGCGGTGGAGGAAGGGCGCCTCTGAGGCGCCCTGCCGGGCCGGCGCCGGGGCGCAGCTTCGTCGCTGCGTGTGCGCAAACGCACAGCCCGTGCGCGGCGTCTGCGGCACAGTCGGTCGATCCGCGACCGATGCCTTGACCGTATGCAGCCCGATCTTCTGCCGCCCTTGCCCGCCACCGACTTCGCATGGAGCCGCCGGCGCTGGCTGGGCTCCGCGCTGGGGGCGACGGCTGCTCTGGCCGCCATGGCCGGCGGCGTCCACGCGGCCACCCAGGGTGCGACGCGCCGCATGCCCGTCATCTTCATCGGCCACGGTTCGCCGATGAACGCGCTCGCCGACAACGCCTTCACGCGCCGCCTCGCGGCGTGGGGCCGGGAGCTGCCGCGGCCCTCGGCCATCCTCAGCGTCTCGGCGCACTGGCTGAGCCGCGGTGCGACGGGTGTCGGCGTCCAGGCGCAGCCGAAGACCATCCACGACTTCGGCGGCTTCCCGCAGGCCCTGTTCGACATGCAGTACCCGGCCCCCGGGCATCCGGTCCTGGCGCAGGAAACGGTCGGTGTGGTGCGGCAGGCGCCGGTGGTGGCCACGGAGCAATGGGGCCTGGACCACGGCACCTGGACGGTGCTGCGCCACCTCTACCCGAAGGCCGACGTGCCGGTGTTCCAGCTGAGCATCGACTACGACAAGCCCCCGGCCTTCCACTACGCCGTGGGTCGCGACCTGGCCGCGCTGCGCGATCGGGGCGTGCTCGTGATGGGCAGCGGCAACGTGGTGCACAACCTGCGCGCCACCGATCGCGGAACGCCCGACGGTCCGGTCGCGAGCCGTCCCTGGGCGCAGTCCTTCGACGATGCGGTCAAGGCCGCGCTCGCGGGCCGCGACGACCGGGCCCTGATCGATCATGGCCGCCTGCCCGGTGCCGACATGGCCACGGCCATGCCGGACCATTACTACCCTTTCCTCTGCGCGCTGGGCGCCGCCGGAGCCTCGGAGCGCGCCCGGACCACCTACGAGGGTTTCCAGTCCGGCACGCTCAGCATGCGCTGCGTGCAGTTCGGCTAGCGCGGGCCGGCGGCTACTGCTCCTCGCTCCAGGCGAAGCCGTCGCGCGCGATCATCGCGCTCGACGCGCTGGGGCCCCAGGTGCCGGCCGCGTAGGGGCGCGGCGCCCCGTCGGTCTGCCAGCTGTCGATCAGCGGTTCCACCCAGCGCCACGCCTCTTCCTGCTCGTCGGCGCGCACGAAGAGGTTCAGCCGGCCGTCGATCACGTCGAGCAGCAGGCGCTCGTAGGCGCCCACGCGCTCGGTGCCGAAGCGCTTGTCGAAGTCCAGGTCGAGCTGCACCGGCGCCAGCGGCAGCATGCCCGCGCGCACGCCGCCCTTGGTGCTCAGACGCTGGTCCTGCGCCTGGGCCAGCAGGTGCAGTTCCAGGCCGTCCTTGGGCTGCAGGTTGATCACCAGCTTGTTGGCCACGCCCGTGGGCGTGCGGAAGATGGCGTGCGGCGTGGCGCGGAAGTTGATCTCGATGCGCGCGTCGCGCGAGGCCAGGCGCTTGCCGGTGCGGATGTAGATCGGCACGCCGGCCCAACGCCAGTTCTCGATCTCGGTGCGCAGCGCGACGAAGGTCTCGGTGTGGCTCGCCGGGTCGACGCCGGGTTCCTCGCGGTAGCCGGGCACGCGCTCGCCGTAGGCCGTGCCGGCCACGTACTGCCCCCGCACCGCATGCAGGCCGAGCGTTTCGGGCGTCCAGCGTGCGAGTGAACGCAGCACCTTCAGCTTCTCGTCGCGGATGGCATCGGCATGGGCATTGATCGGCGGCTCCATCGCGATCGCGCACAGCACCTGCAGCGCGTGGTTCTGGACCATGTCGCGCAGCGCGCCGGTCTGGTCGTAGAAGCCGCCGCGCTTTTCGACGCCCACTTCCTCGGCGATGGTGATCTGGATATTGGCGATGTGCTCGCGGCGCCAGATGGGCTCGAACAGCGCATTGCCGAAGCGCATCGCGAACAGGTTCTGCACCGACGGCTTGCCCAGGTAGTGGTCGATGCGGAAGATCTGGTTCTCGTGCAGCACCTTGCCCACCGCGGCGTTGATCGCGCGGTTCGAAGCCAGGTCGTGGCCCAGCGGTTTCTCGAGCACCACGCGGGTGTTCGGGCCGTTCAGTCCCGCGGCGGCGATCTGCTCGACCGTCTGCGTGAACAGGGCCGGCGCCGTGGCCACGTACATCACCACCGTGTCGGCGTTGCGCGACTTCAGCATGTCGGCCAGGCGTGCATAGTCGGCCGGCTTGGACAGGTCCAGCCGCAGGTAGTGCAGCATCGAGGCGAACTTCGCGAACTCCTCCTCGCTGGGCCGCTTGGCGCCCTCGACCGCCTTGAAGCGCGACGCGATGAGGTCGCGGTACTGGTCGTCGGACAGGTCGTCGCGCGCCACGCCGATGATGCGGCCGCCCTCGGGCAGGCTGCCGTGGCGGAAGGCCTGGAACAGGGCGGGCATCAGCTTGCGCCACGCGAGGTCGCCGGTGCCGCCGAACAGAACAAGATCGAAACTCATGAGGCCAGGGTCCGTGAAAAGTGCCGTCCAAAAGCGGCTGTCTGCCGTGCGACTTTAATGGTAGTTCCACGGATGACCGATACCGGCTTGCACGGCTAAGCTACGCGCCGGCCCGCCGGCCCGCCGGGCCATTTTTTATTTTTCCAGCAGGGTGTGAGTCCTCCATGAACAAGCGTTTCAAGATCCTGGTCGCCGGTGCGGCGCTCGCCGCGGCCTTCGGTGCCTCGGCCCAGCAGGTCAACGTCATCTGCTCGGTGCAGGCCGACTGGTGCAACATGATCGCCACGGTCTACGCGCGCACCACGGGCGTCAAGATCAACCTGGCGCTCAAGGGCTCGGGCGAGGCGCTGGCCCAGCTCATCGCCGAGAAGGACAACCCCAAGACCGACGTCTGGTTCGGCGGCACGGGCGATCCGCACCTGCAGGCCGCTGAACAAGGCCTGACGCTCGAGTACAAGTCGCCCTCGCTGCCGCAGCTGTACCCCTGGGCGCAGCAGCAGGCCGAGCAGTCGGGCTTCAAGACCGTCGGCATCTATTCGGGGCCGCTGGGCTTCGGCTACAACACCGAGCTGCTCGCCAAGAAGAAGCTGCCCGTGCCGCGCAGCTGGGCCGACCTGCTCAAGCCCGAGTACAAGGGCGACATCCAGGTCGCCAACCCCGCCTCCAGCGGGACTGCCTACACCATGATCGCCACGCTGGTGCAGCTCATGGGCGAGGACAAGGCCTTCGACTACCTCAAGGCCCTGCACAGGAACGTCGGCCAGTACACGCGCTCGGGCACCGGTCCCATCAAGGCCGTGGCGCGCGGCGAGACCGCGGTGTCGATCAGCTTCGTGCACGACGCGCCGCAGGAAAAGATGCAGGGCTTCCCCGTCGAGACCGTCACGCCCTCCGAAGGCACTGGCGCCGAGATCGGTTCCATGAGCATCATCAAGGGCGCGCGCAACCTCGACCAGGCCAAGAAGTTCTACGAATGGGCGCTGACGCCTGCCGCGCAGGCCTTCGGCGCCGCGGCCAAGCAGTACCAGCTGCCCTCGAACAAGGCCACGGTGGTCGACCCCAACGTGCCCGACTTCAAGAAGATCAAGCTGATCAACTACGACTACAAGAAGTACGGCGCCAGCGCCGAGCGCCGCCGCCTGATCGCCCGCTGGGAAAAAGAGGTCAACTCGATCCCCCGTTAATGGCGGCCGTGCGGGCCGCGCCCTGCGTGACGGCATCCGCGCGAACTTCCGGAGTCGTCGTCCATGACACGTAAACCCAACGGCGCGGTGTGGTCCTGCATCGCCGCCGGCTTTCTCGCCTACCTGCTGCTGCCCTGGTACGCCATCCAGGACACGAGCTGGTACCAGGCGCTGCCGCAGGTCTTCGGCGAGGGCGACGCGGCCAACGGCCTGCTGCAGGCGCTGCGCCAGGGCCGGCCCTGGCTCTTCGTCGGGCTCGCCGGGCTGGTGCTGTGCACCTTCGGCGCGCTGCTGCGGCCGGGTCGCGGGCAGGGTCGCTGGCTTCTTGCAGGCGGGCTCGTCGGTGCGCTGGGCCTGGCCATCGCCGGCTTCACCATCGGCGCTCGCGGCTGGAGCGTGGCCGCGCTCAACACCGCCTTCGGCGACCTGTCGGTCAACCAGTTCGGCATCGGCGCCGGCGGCTTCGTCGCACTCACGGCGCTGATCCTGCTGGCCGCCTTCGGGCTCGCGCGGCTGGGCTTCTTCCGCGGCGACCTGTTCGTGTCGGGTGCGGTCATCGGCTGCGCGGTGCTGATGCTGCTCTTCATCGCTTACCCGGTGAGCAAGGCGCTGGCCGGCGCCTTCTTCAACGAGGACGGGCAGTGGTCCCTCGGCGCCTTCGCGGACCGCGTCTTCACGGCGCGCATCTGGGGCGTGGGCTGCGTCACCGGCGGTGCGGCCTGCGGCGTGGCCTGGAACACGCTGGTGCTGGCGCTGCTCACAGCCGCGGGCACCACCTTCCTCGGCACGCTGATGGCGCTGATGGCCGAGCGCGGCAGCAAGCGCTGGCAGGGGCCGCTGCGCGTGATCGCGCTGCTGCCCATCATCACGCCGCCCTTCGTCGTGGGCCTGGGCCTGATCCTGCTCTTCGGTCGCGCCGGCGTCGTCAACCAGGCGCTGGAGGCATGGTTCGCCCTGCCGCCCACGCGCTGGTTCTATGGCCTGCCGGGCATCCTGACGGCGCAGCTCTTCGCCTTCACGCCCATCGCCTTCATGATCATGCGCGGCGTGGTGCAGGGCATCGCGCCGAGCCTGGAAGAGGCCGCGCAGATGCTGCGCGCGGACCGGCGCCGCGCCTTCTTCACCGTCACGCTGCCGCTGCTCAAGCCGGGCCTGGCCAATGCCTTCCTGGTCGGCTTCATCGAGAGCATCGCGGACTTCGGCAACCCCGTGGTGGTCGGCGGCCAGTACTCGGTGCTGTCGACCGACATCTTCTTCGCCATCGTCGGCGCGCAGTACGACCAGGGCCGTGCCGCGTCGCTGGCCTGGGTGCTGACGCTCTTCGCGCTGGCCGTGTTCGCGCTGCAGCGCGGCGTGCTGGGCAAGCAGAACTACACCACCGTGAGCGGCAAGGGCGATGCCGGCATTCCCATGCCGCTGCCCGATGGCGTGCGCCGCACCATCTACGCCATCGCCTTCCCGTGGATCCTCTTCACTGTGGTCGTGTACCTGTTCGCCTTCGCGGGCGGCTTCGTGCAGACCTGGGGCCGCGACTACACCCTCACCCTGAACCATTTCAAGACGGCCTTCTCGCTGGAGTGGGGCCAGTTCGGGCTGGTGTGGGCCGGCACGGCGTGGAATTCGCTGTGGACCACGCTCAAGCTGGCGGGCATCTCGGCGCCGATCACCGCGGCCATCGGGCTGCTGATCGCCTGGCTGCTGGCACGCAACGAGTTCAAGGGGCAGGGCGCCTTTGAGTTCGCGGCGCTGCTGGCCTTCGCCATTCCCGGCACCGTGCTGGGCGTGAGCTACATCCTGGCCTTCAACGTGCCGCCGCTGGAGCTCACGGGCACCGGCCTCATCATCATCCTGTGCTTCATGTTCCGCAACCTGCCGGTGGGCGTGCGGGCCGGCACCGCGGCCTTCAAGCAGCTCGACCGCTCGCTGGACGAGGCCTCGCTGATGCTGCGCGCGTCGACGGCGCAGACGCTGTTCAGGGTGGTGCTGCCGCTGCTCAAGCCTGCCCTGGTGGCCGCGCTGGTCTACAGCTTCGTGCGCGCCATGACCACCGTGAGCGCGGTGATCTTCCTGGTCACGGCCGAGAACGAACTGGCCACCACCTACATCATCGGCCGCGTGGGCAACGGCGACTATGGCGTCGCCCTGGCCTACTGCACCGTGCTGATCGTCCTCATGTCGGCCGCCATCGCACTGATCCAGCTGCTGGTCGGCGAGCGCAAGCTGGGGCGCCGCAAGGCTGTCGCCGTGGCGGCGCATTGAAGAAATACGGACATCCGTACGCGAAGCACGCGAAAGTTGCGCGAAGGACGCGAAAGAAATCCATGAAAAATTTCTTTGTCATCCTTTCGCTTCCTTCGCGAAACCTTTGCGCCCTTCGCGTACGGGTGTCCGATTTGGAGTTCTGACCCATGTCGATTGAATTTCGCAACGTCACCAAGCGCTACGGCACCGACGCCAGCGCCCCGCTGGCCGTCAAGGGCATCAGCTTCGAGGTGCCGACGGGCACGCTGACGACCATCCTCGGACCCTCTGGCTGCGGCAAGACGACCACGCTGCGCATGATCGCGGGGCTGGAGTCGCCGACCTCGGGCCAGATCCTCATGGGCGGGCGCGACGTGACCACGCTCGGGCCGGGCGAGCGCAACGTGTCGATGATGTTCCAGAGCTACGCGCTCTTCCCGCACATGAACGTCATCGAGAACGTCGCCTACGGCCTGCGCATGAGCGGGCAGAAGAAGGCCGAGGCACAGGCGCGCGCCAAGGAGGCGCTCAAGGGCGTCGGGCTGGTCGGCTTCGACGAGCGGCTGCCCAGCGAGCTGTCGGGCGGGCAGCAGCAGCGCGTGGCGCTGGCGCGGGCGCTGGTGCTCGAGCCGGCGGTGCTGCTCTTCGACGAGCCGCTTTCCAACCTCGATGCCCGCCTGCGCCGCGAGATGCGCGAGGAGATCCGCGCCATCCAGCAGCGCCTGAGGCTCACCGTGGCCTACGTCACGCACGACCAGAGCGAGGCGCTGGCCGTGTCCGACCAGATCATCGTGATGGACCACGGCATGATCGCCCAGCGCGGCGCGCCTGAAGAGTTGTACGGCCGCCCGCAGAGCGAGTTCGTGGCCGGCTTCATGGGCGAGGCCATGGTGTACCCGGCGATGGCGCTGCAGGACGGCCAGGTGTCGCTGGGCCCGCTCACCCTGACGCCGCGCTATGCGGTGCCCGTCGGCATGGTGAAGGTCGCCGTGCGACCCGAGGCGTGGCAGATCGGCGCCGCCGTGGGCCTGCCGGCGACCTTGCGCAAGGCTTCCTACCTCGGCAGCTTCTACGAGTACGGCTTCGACACCCCCCTGGGGCCGGTGTTCGTGGTGTCGTCCGACCTGACGCGCCCGCTGGCGCCCGGGGCCGAGACGACGCTGGCGCTGGGTCAGCACGGCGTGTCGGTGGTGCCGCAGTCCGCCTGAGTTCTTCAGGCCAAATCGGTCCGAGACGCCCGTCGAGCGGGCACTTGATGCTATTGATTCGATAGCATTCCCTGGCGCGGGTCGCGGCACGCGACGCCGAGGGACAATCGCCGTCCATGAATGTGGTGTTCGATCTGGGAGCCGTGCTGATCGGCTGGGAGCCCGCGCGACTGGTGCGGGCGCACTTTCCGCGGCAGGCCGCCGACGACGCGTCCGCCGCGGCGCTGGCCCGGGCCTTCTTCCACCACGAGGACTGGCTGGCCTTCGACTGCGGCATCCGCAGCGTCGACGAGGTGGTGTCGCGCAGCGCGACGCGCCTGGGCCTGGCGCCGGATGCCGTGCATGGCCTGGTGGCGCCGCTGGGCGAGCGGCTGGAACCGATCGCCGAGAACATCGCCCTGCTGCACGGCCTGCGCGAACGGCGCGATGCCGGCGAGCCGCTGCGGCTCTTCTACCTGTCGAACATGCCGCAGCCCTATGCGCGGGCGCTGGAGCGCCGCTTCGACTTCTTCCGCTGGTTCGACGGCGGCATCTTCTCGGGCGACGTCAAGCGCGTGAAGCCGCACGAGGAGATCTTTAACCTGCTGGCCTTCCGCCACTCGCTCGTGGCCGCGCAGACGCTCTTCATCGACGACTCCGTGCCCAACGTCGAGACGGCCCGCGCGCTGGGCTGGCAGGCGCTGCACTGCGCGAACCCGCTGGCCCTCGGGCCGCAACTGCTGCGGCAGCTCGGTCCGGCGGGCTGACGGCGGCGGCGCCGATCAGTTGCCGGGAAGCGGTGCGCTGCGCACCACCCGGTCGACATCGAAGCCCAGCGTGCGGGCGTACTCCAGTTCGGCCTGCAGCGTCGCTTCGTCCAGGTGCGGCACGCGCGAGAGCACCCACAGGTAGTCGCGGTCGGGCGTGCCCACCAGCGCCACCTGGTACTCGCGGTCGAGCTTGAGGATCCAGTAGTCGCCCCACACCAGCGGCAGCCAGCCCAGCCAGTCGGGCGCGAAGCGCACCTCCAGGCGGCCCGCGCCGGGCAGCCCCGCCACGGGCACGGTGCGGGCGCGGCCCACGGCCTCGTCGATGCGCCCGTCCTCGAGCACGCAACGGTTGCGCACTTCGATCGTGCCGTCGGGCAGCGGCGTGTATTCCGCCGTCACGTGGCCGGCGCACTGTTTCTCGAAGCGGTTCGGCAGGCGGGCCTGCTCGTACCACAGGCCCGAATAGCGCTTGAGGTCCACGGGTGCCACCACCTGCAGGGGCGCACGCATCAGCGGCGCGCCGTCGGCCGGCCCGGCCGGCCGGGCACGCGCCTTGGTGGCGTGGAGCGCGAACAGGGCCGCGGCACCGCCCACGCAGAAGGCGAGGGCGAGTCTGCCGATGCGCTGGCTGGTGGCGACGTCGTCGAACACCTGGGGCGGGGGCGGCGGGCGATGGGGCATGGGCGGAACTCCGGCAAAAAATATCGAGTCCAGCTTAGGCAGGCTCACCCGCGCCGCCTGTCAGTCGGGGGCTCCTGCACCCGTGCGCGGCGGCCCCAACGGGCGGCCACGACCGACACCGGATCGCATCGGGCGCGCGCAAGAATGTACGAACCTCCGCCCAACCCGCACAGGATAATGAATCGATGACCCAACTCGACGCCCTCCGCCAATGGACCACCGTGGTGGCCGACACCGGTGATTTCCGCCAACTTGCGCAGTTCAAGCCACAGGACGCGACGACCAACCCGTCGCTGATCCTCAAGGCCGTGCAGAAGTCCGACTACCGGCCGCTGCTCGACGAAACCATCGCCCAGCACAAGGGCAAGGCGCTGGACGACGTGATGGACCACCTGCTGGTGCGCTTCGGCACCGAGATCCTCACGCACATCCCCGGCCGCGTCTCCACCGAGGTCGACGCCCGCCTGAGCTTCGACACCGCCGCCACCATCGCCCGCGCCGAGCGCATCGTCGCGCTGTACCGCGAGCAGGGCATCGACACCAGCCAACGCCTGCTCATCAAGATCGCCTCGACGTGGGAAGGCATCCAGGCCGCCAAGGCGCTGGAGCAGAAGGGCATTCACTGCAACCTCACGCTGCTGTTCTCCTTCGCACAGGCGGTGGCCTGCGGCGACGCCGGCGTCAAGCTCATCTCGCCCTTCGTCGGCCGCATCTACGACTGGTACAAGAAGAGCGCCGGCAGCAACTGGGACGAGGCCGCCAACGCCGGTGCCAACGACCCCGGCGTCAAGTCGGTACGCCAGATCTTCGACTACTACAAGAAGCACGGCATCGCCACCGAGGTGATGGGTGCGAGCTTCCGCAACGTGGGCCAGATCACCGCGCTGGCCGGCAGCGACCTGCTGACCATCAGCCCCGAGCTGCTGGGCGAGTTGGCCAAGTCCGACGAGCCGATCACCCAGGCGCTGGACGCCCAGGCAGCGAAGAAGCTCGACTTGCCCAAGGTCAGTTTCGACGAGCCCGCCTTCCGCTTCGCCCTGAACGAGGACGCGATGGCCACCGAGAAGCTGGCCGAGGGCATCCGCGCCTTCGCGGCCGATGCCATCAAGCTCGAGAAGCTGATCCAGGCCGTTTGATGCCGACGACCGAGGGAGACCACCGATGAGCGATGCGCTTCGTTGCGACCGCGCCCCGAGCTGGGCCGCGCTGCACCAGCAGTTCGACCGCGAGGGCCGTGCCTTCGACCTGCGGCGGGCCTTCGAGGCCGACGCCGGCCGCGTGCAGGCCCTCAGCCAGGAGGCGCCGCACCTGTTCGCCGACCTGTCGAAGAACCTGATCGACGCACCCACCGAGGCGCTGCTGTTGAAGCTGGCGCGCGAATGCGGCCTGGAAGCGCACCGCGACGCGATGTTCTCGGGCCGCCACATCAACAACACCGAAGACCGGGCGGTGATGCACTGGCTGCTGCGCCAGCCCAAGGATTCGGTGCCGAAAGCGGCTGCAGCCCCCGCCGGTGTTGCGCAAGGCGCTACGGAAACCATAGCAATCGAGCATGCCCGCGTGCACGAGACGCTGGACGCCATGCTGGCCTACGCCGAGAAGGTGCGGGCCGACCACACCATCACTGACGTGGTGAACATCGGCATCGGCGGCTCCGACCTCGGCCCGCAGATGGCGGTGCTGGCGCTGGCCGAGTTCGTCGCGCCGGGCAAGCATTTCCATTTCGTCTCGAACGTCGACGGGCACGAACTGGCGGCCGTGCTCAAGGGTCTGGCGCCGGAGCACACGCTGTTCCTCATCGCGTCCAAGACCTTCACCACGGCCGAGACCATGGCCAACGCCCAGTCGGCCAAGCGTTGGTACGAGCAATCGGGCGGCACCGACATCGCCGGCCATTTCGCGGCGCTGACCACCAATGTCGAGGCGGCGAAGCAGTTCGGCATCGACACCACCTTCGGCTTCTGGGACTGGGTGGGCGGGCGCTACTCGATGTGGTCGGCCATCGGCCTGCCCACCGCACTGGCCATCGGGGCCGAGGGTTTCCGTGCCTTCCTGGCCGGTGCGCATGCGATGGACGAGCATTTCCGCACCGCGCCGCTGGAGCGCAACCTGCCGGTGCGCCTGGGCCTGCTCGACGTGTGGTACCGCAACTTCCACGGCTTCACCAGCCGCTGCATCGCGCCGTACCACGCCGCGCTGCGGCGCCTGCCGGCCTATCTGCAGCAGCTGGAGATGGAGAGCAACGGCAAGCAGGTCGACGCCCAGGGTCAGCCCGTGGCGTATGGCACCTCGCCGGTGCTGTGGGGCGAGCCGGGCACCAACGGGCAGCATGCGTACTTCCAGATGCTGCACCAGGGCACCGACGTCGTCCCGCTGGAATTCATCGCCGTGCACGAGGCCGGTCACGACCTGCCCGGCCACCAGCCCAAGCTGCTGGCCAATGCGATCGCGCAGGCGCAGGCCCTCATGGTCGGCAAGAAGGACGGCGGAGGCCACAAGAACTTTCCGGGCAACCGCCCGAGCACCTTTTTCGTCTTCGAGCGCCTCACGCCCGAGGTGCTGGGGGCTTTCGTCGCGCTGTACGAGCACCGCGTGTTCACCAGCGGCGCGATCTGGGGCATCAACAGCTTCGACCAGTGGGGCGTGGAGCTGGGCAAGGTGCTGGCCAAGGACCTGGAGCCGCGCCTGGCATCCGGCGACACGGCGGGGCTGGACGCGTCCACTGCCGCGCTGGTGCAGCGCCTGGGTCAGCGCTGAACCGGGAGGCGGGCGCGCTGCACGCGCCCGCCGTTGCGGCACGCCTCAGCCGAAGCGCAGCGTGCGCAGCCCCACGCTGCGGTCGATCCAGATGACCGCCACCAGCGTCAGCACGATGCTCACCGTGGACACGGCCGCGGCCGTGGGGTCGAAGTCCCAACGCAGGTAGTCGAAGAGCTGCAGCGGCAGCGTGGTCATGCCCACGCCCTTGAGCAGCAGCGACATGTTGAACAGGTCGAAGGAGATCACGAAGGCGAAGAGCGCGCCGGTGATCAGCCCCGGCTTGATCAGCGGCAGCGTCACGCGCACGAAGGCCCGCGCCGGCGAGGCCCCCAGGCTGCGCGCCGCCTGCTCCAGCGAGCCGTCCTGGTTGTAGAGCGCCGAGGCCACGTTGGTGAAGACGTAGGGCAGCGTCACCAGCACATGGCCCACCACCAGCCCGAACACGGTGCGCGTGCCGATGCCCGTCGCGTACAGGAAGAACAGCAGCGCGATGGCGGTGAGGATCTCCGGCAGCATCAGCGGCATCATGAGCAGCAGGCGCAGCGCCTCGCGTGTGCGCGTGGCATGGCGCACCACATACAGCGCCGCGCCGGTGCCGATCAGCGTGGCGCCCACGGTGGCGGCCGCGGCCAGTGCCAGCGAGGTGCCCATGGCCCGCATGAAGCCCTCGTTGGCGAACAGCGCGCCGAACCAGCGCAGCGACAGGCCCTGCGGCGGAAAGGTGAGGAACTCGCCGGCGTTGAGCGACATGAGCACGATCACCACGATCGGCAGCAGCAGGAAGGCATACACCGCGCCGATGAAGACGCGCAGCAGCAGGTCGGCGGTCCGGTCCGCCACCATCGATCCGTTCATGCCAGCCCCCTCGAAAAGCGTCGCGTCAGCCGCGCATAGGCGGCCACGGCGAGCATGCCGCAGGCCGTGAGCACCAGCGCCTGCGCGGCGCCTGCCGGCCACTGGAAGTTGTCGATCAGGCTCTGCACCACCAGCACCGACACCGTCTTGACCTGCGCACCGCCCAGCATCACCGGCGTGACGTAGGCGCTGAGCGTGAGCACGAAGACCAGCACCGTGCCGGCCTGGATGCCGGGCCAGGACAGCGGCAGCGACACGCGCAGGAAGGCCTTGAGCCGCGAGGCGCCCAGCGAGCGTGCGGCGGCCTCCAGGCTCGGGTCGATGCTCTGGATCACGCCCACCAGCGGCAGGATCATGAAGGGCAGGAACACATGGACGAGTGCGATGGTCACGCCCAGCCGGTTGTTCATCAGCGCGAGGCCGGTATCGATCCAGCCCAGGTCGATCAGCGCGCGGTTGATCACGCCGTTGCCCGACAGCAGGATCAACCAGCCGAAGCTGCGCACCACCACGCCCACGAGCAGCGGCGAGAGCACCAGCACGTACAGCAGGCCGGCCCAGCGCGAGCGCGTGCGTGCCAGGTGGAAGGCGACCGGATAGCCCAGCAGCAGGCAGATGGGCGTCACCGTCAGGCCCAGCAGCAGCGTGTCGCCCAGCACGCCGAGCAGGTAGCCGTCGGTCAGCGCACGGGTGTAGTTGCCCAGCGTCATCCCGGCGCCATAGGGCGCGCCGACGGCCGGCGGCCGCAGGCTCATCAGCACGATGTTCAGGTAGGGCAGCAGCAGGAACACGCCCAGCAGCACCAGCGCCGGGGCGATCAGCCAGATGGCGCGGCTGGGCGGCGGCGTCGCTGCCGTCGGGAGGGGGGCCGCAGCGGGTGCGGCCAGCGTGGAGGCGCTCATCCCGGAATGACCCAGGCATGGCCGGGCTCGAAGGCCAGGCCGCAGTGCGCGCCCTCGGGCATGCGCCCGCCCGGTGGCGTCTGCACCAGCAGCGTCTGGCCGCCAGCGGCCTCGATCACGTGTTCCACCGTGCTGCCCAGGAAGTAGCTGCGCGCCACGCGACCCGCGTACGGGCCGTCCGCGCGGAAGTGGATGGCCTCGGGCCGCAGCGTCACCTGCACGGCCTGGCCGGGCTGCAGCGCGTCATGGAAGGCGGCCTCGACGGGGCCGAGCGCGGTGTCGACCGCATGCACCGGCCGCTCACCAGCGCCCGGCACGACTGCGCGCACGCGGCCTTCGATGAGGTTGGAACGGCCGATGAAGCGTGCCACCTCCACGCTGCGCGGCCGCAGGTAGATGGCCTCGGGCACGTCGAACTGCTGCAACTGGCCGCCCAGCATCACGGCCACGCGGTCGGACATGACCATCGCCTCGGCCTGGTCGTGCGTCACGTACAGCGTGGTGATGCCCACGCGGCGCTGCAGGTCGCGGATGAACACGCGCATGTCTTCGCGCAGCACCGCGTCCAGGTTGGCCAGCGGCTCGTCCAGCAGCAGCAGGCGCGGCTCGATCACCAGCGCGCGCGCCAGGGCCACGCGCTGCTGCTGGCCGCCGGAGAGCTGGCGCGGAAAACGCTCGGCCAGCGCGCCCAGCTGCACCATGCCCAGCACGGCCTCGACTCGGCGTTCGATCTCGGCGCGCGGCACGCCGCGCATCTCCAGGCCGAAGGCCAGGTTGCGCCGCACGCTCAGGTGGGGAAAGAGCGCGTAGTTCTGGAACACCATGCCGATGTCGCGCTTCTCGGGCGGCAGGCCGGTGATGTCCTCGCCGTCGATGCAGATGCGCCCACCCTCGGGATGCTCGAAGCCGGCCACGCAGCGCAGCGTGGTCGTCTTGCCGCAGCCGCTCGGGCCCAGCACCGAGATGAACTCGCCCTCGCGCGTGGCCAGGTCCAGCGAATGGATGGCCACGTGGCCGGCGTAGCGCTTGTGCAGCCCCTCGATGGACAGCCGCGTGGTGCGCCGGCTGGCGGCGCGGACCGCGGGCATCGCCGCGTCGGGCGGCGCGGACAGGACTGCGCTCACTTGATCTCCCGGTTCCAGCGGTCGGTGATGGCCGGCAGCTGCGGGTTCACCTTGGCCCAGTCGAACTGCACGATGGAGGACATGGCCTTGCCGTTGATCGGCACGTCGGCCACCAGGGCCGGGTCCAGCTTCACCTGCGTGTTGGTGGGCGAGGTGAAGAACTCCTTGGCCATCGACTCCTGCACCTCGGGCCGCAGGATGAAGTTGAGGTACTGGTAGGCGGCCTCCTTGTCGGGCGCGTGCTTGAGGATGTTGAAGGACTGCTCGAAGGCCACCACGCCTTCGCTGGGCACCACCATCTCGACCGGCACGCCCTTCTTCTTGAGCGCCACGATCTCGGGGAAGTCGATCACCGCCACGGTGACGTCGCCGCGCGTGAGCATGGTCGACAGCGTGCCGCTCCAGTCGGCCTGCTGGAAGGGCAGCAGCTTCTTGATCTCGACGAAGGCGCGGTCGATGGCGTCCTGCGAGCCGCCGTAGATCTTGGCGGTCATCAGAAGGAACAGCATGGCCGCGGTGTTGCCGATCTGGTAGAGGCCGATCTTGCCCTTGAACTCGGGGTTGTTCCAGAGATCGGCCCAGGACTTGGGCGGCGTCTTGACCAGGTCCTTGCGGTAGCCGATGCCGATGGTGGAGACGATGCCGCGCACGCCGTTGTCGCCCGGGTTGCGCAGGTTGGGGTACACGTGGGCCAGGTTGGGCACCTTGGCGGCCGGGATGGGCTCGAAGTAGCCCTCGCTGCGCACCACGCTGGCGATGTTCTCGTTGACCATCAGCACGCTGTAGGGCGGCTTCTCGATGCCGGCGGCGCGCAGGTTGGCGATGAAGTTCTTGCCCAGGCCCACGTCCAGCGTGGGCTTGACGCCGCTGATCTTCTCGAAGGCCGGCATCAGGTCGGTGCGCCAGAACTTCTCCCAGCGGCCGCCATAGGTGTTGACCACCAGCGGCGCGGCCGCGAGCGAGGGGAAGGCGGGCAGGCCGAGGGCGGCGGCGGTGCCCAGGCCGCGGGCCAGCAGGTCGCGGCGGTTGATCGGAAAGGTCATGACAGCACTCCGGAAAGTTGAAAGGGAAGCGGGCGCGGCACTCAGGCCACGGGGGCAGGCTCGGCGGGCTTGCGGTAGTCGTAGTTGCGGTTGAGCCGCTCGAGCAGGTAGTCGCCGTAGCGCACCGGCGGGTGCTGCGGCGGATGGGCCGCATCGGTGCAGGTGGGCAGGCATTCGATGAGCGTGTCCATCGACGGATCGAGGAAGTAGGGCAGCGAGTAGCGGTCGCCGCCCGAGCGGTTGATGACGCGGTGCGGCGTGGAGACCAGGCGGCCGTTGGTCCAGCGCGCCAGCATGTCGCCCACGTTGAGCACGTAGGTGTCGGGGATGGGCGGCGCCTCGATCCAGTCGCCGCCGCGCGGGCGCACCTGCAGGCCGCCGGAGTCGTCCTGGGCCAGCAGCGTGATGATTCCGTAGTCGGTGTGCGGGGCGGAGCCGATCTGCTCGTCCTCGGCGGGCGGCTGCGGCGGATAGTGCAGGGCGCGCAGGAAGGTGGTGGGGTGGTCGAAGTGGTGGTCCAGCGCCGTGGCCGGCAGGCCCAGCGCCAGCGCGATCAGGCGCACGATGTGGCGGCCCAGTGCATCGACCTCCCGCACGTAGGCCAGCATGGCGGACTTGAAGCCGGGCAGCCAGTCGGGCCACTGGTTGGGGCCCTGCATGGGCAGGCCCGCGAGCAGGCCGGGGTCGTCGGGCGGCAGCTCGTGCATGAGCATCAGCGATTCGCTCATGTTGGGCCGCGTCACCTTCGCCACCGTGGAGGTGACGATGGTGGAACTGGCCATGCCCATGTAGCCGCGATGGAAGGCGTTGATGGCCAGCGACTGCTTCTGCGCCAGGGTCGACGTATGGAAGTCGCGCGACGCGGCGAAGGCGGCCTCGCGGGTGGCGGACGCCACGTTGTGGCCGGCGATGTAGGCAAAGCCGATCTGGCTCAGGGCCTCGAACAGCGCGCGTGCGTTCTGCTGCGCCAGGGGCGCGTCGGCGTCCAGGCTGCCCTGCAGGTCGACGATGGGGATGTGCTTCATGTCTGGGGTTCTTCAGTAAGGTTGGGAGCGCGCTGGCGCCACACGGCCAGCCGGTCGGCCGAGCTCATCACCAGCCCCAGGTGCAGCGACACCATGGCCAGCGCGGCCTGTTCCAGCGGCTCGTCGGTGCCACGCACCAGGTCCTGCAGCACGATCACGCGGTAGTTGCGGTTGTTGGCGTCGAAGGCGGTGTTGAGCACGCAGCAGTCGGTGAAGCCGCCGTCGAGCACGACGGTCTCGATGCGCTGGTTGCGCAGCAGGAAGTCCAGGTCGGTGGGATAGAAGGCCGACAGGCGGCGCTTGTTCTCCACCTTCAGGTCGCCGGGCTCCACGCGCGTGACCCACTCGGTCCAGGGCGAGCCCTCGATCGCGTGCGCATCGGCGTTGGGGATCGGGCCCACGTGCAGCGGGAAGGTGCGCCGCCACGCGGCCGGGATGCCGCCAAGGTCGTCGGCGCCGCCCTCGCGCAGCACCGACTTGACGTGCACGATGCGCCCGCCCAGCGCGCGCACCTCGTCGTGGAAGGCATCGATGGGCGCCACCACGTCGCGCGCCCGCGGCGCCGGGCAGGGGCAGTCGGGCGAATCGTCCAGGTGGCCGCGGTGCATGTCGATGGAGAGCACTGCGGTGCGGGACAGGTCCAGGTAGTCGGCGAACTGGCTGACGTCCAGTTCGCGCGGCTGGTTGTAGACATAGGCGCGCATCAGCGTCGCTCCTCTCGCAGATAGGGTTGGCCGAGGGCGCCGGGCTCGTCGTGCACGGCCTGGCCGCCGCGGCGCGCCAGCGCCACCCACACCATCACGCCCAGCGTGACGACGTAGGGCGTCATCAGCACGAAGTACTGCGGCAGCTGCACGCCCGCGGCCGCCAGCTGCGGGATCAGCGCTTCGATGCAGCCGAAGAGCAGCGCGCCGGCCAGCGCGCGCCAGGGCGACCAGCGCGCGAAGATCACCAGCGCCACCGCGATCCAGCCGCGCCCGCCGGTCATGCCCGCGATCCACAGTTTGGTGCCCACCACCGAGATGTACGCACCGGCCAGCCCGACCAGCGCCGAGCCTGCCACCACCGCACCGAAGCGCCACAGCGGCACCGAGAGGCCGGCCGCATCGGCGGCCTGCGGGTTCTCGCCCACCGCGCGCAGGCGCAGCCCGGGCGTGCTGCGGTTGAGCCAATGCACCGTGGCCCAGAACAGCAGCGGCACCAGGTACACGATCAGGTTCTGGTGGAAGAGACGGCCCACCAGCGGCAGGTCGGACAGCAGCGGGATCGGCAGTGCGCCGAAGCTGCTGACCGGCTTGTTGGTCCAGTCCAGCACCGTGCCCAGCAGGCCGGTCAGGCCCTGGCAGAAGAAGACCAGCGCCAGGCCGGCGATCACCTGCTGGACGCGCAGCACGATCACCATGAAGGCGAAGAGCAGCGACACCGCGGCCGCGGCCAGCATGGCCAGCGGCAGCGCGATGGCCGCCTCGTGGAAGCTCAGCATGGCGCCGATGCCGGCCAGAGCGCCGACCAGCATCAGCCCCTCGGCGCCCAGCGACAGCACGCCCGCGCGCTCGCTCAGGATCAGGCCCAGCGCGGCCAGCGCATAGGGCACCGCGAAGTCGGGCGCGTTGCCCAGCCAGTTGGTGGCGATGGAGAGCACGTCCACGTCAGCCTCCCGGTCCCCGGGCCACGCGCCGCAGCCGGTGGCGGATGAAGAAGTCCGACGAGGCGACGCAGATGACCAGGATGGCCTGGATCAGCTGCACCATCGCGAAGGGGATCTGGTAGAAGACCTGCAGGTTGCGGCCGGCCACGAAGAGCATGGCGATCAGCACCGCCACCACGCTGGCCGCGAGCGGGTTGTTGCGTGCCAGGAAGGCGATGAGGATGCCCGAGAAGCCGTAGCCCACGTAGAAGGCCTGCGTGAGCCGCCCCTCCTGCCCCGTCACCACCACGAAGCCCGCCAGCCCCGAAAGCGCGCCCGACAGCAGCACGGCCACGAGCACCATGCGGGCCACCGGCACCCCCAGCGCGCGCGCCACGCGCGGGTTGGCGTCCACGAAGCGCAGGTACAGACCGGCGCGGCTCAGGCCCGTGAACCAGGTGGCCAGCAACGCGGCCAGCACGGCCAGGCCGATGGCCGCGGTGCCGGGGTTGCCGAGCCATTCGGGCAGGCGCTCGAAGGCACGGAACTGGGGCGAATAGGGGAACGCGTCCTTCGGGTCCTTCCACGCGCCGTAGACCAGGTGGAGCAGGAAGTTGCCCGCCACGTAGTTGAGCATCAGCGAGGCGATGATCTCGTTCACGGCCAGCCGCAGCTTGAGCAGGGCCGGCGCCAGGGCCCAGGCCATGCCCATCGCGATCGCCACGGCACCCATCAGCGGCAAGCGCAGCGCGGGCGGGCCGATCTCGAACATCGACACCGCCGTGGCGCCGATGGCGCCGAAGATCATCTGGCCTTCCAGCCCCAGGTTCCAGAAGCGGGCGCGAAAGGCGATGGCGGCGCCGATGCCCACCAGGATCATGGGCGCGGCCTGGAAGAGCACGGCCAGCATGCTCTGCCGGTCCACCAGCGTCTGCATGACGAACTCGTTGAGCAGCTCGTTGGCCGGCACACCCGCCGCCACCAGGATGGCGGCCGAGATCGCGAGGCCCGCCGCCACTGCCAGCGCCAGGATCAGGGCCTGCTTGGGCAGAGCCATCTGCTGGCGCAGTTCCAGCGTGTAGCGGCGCGAGAGAAGCGGCACAGGCTTCGCACGCGCCGCCGTGCCGGGAGCTTCGAGTGCGGTGTCAGTCATGGGCGACCATGGCCTGGCCGACCTGCTGGCGCTCGGCGGGTTGATCGAACTCGGCGACGATGCGCCCGCGCGCCATCACGCCCACGCGGTCGGCCAGGGCCAGCACCTCGTCCAGGTCTTCGCTGATGAGCAGCACGGCGGCGCCGGCATCGCGCGCGGCGCGCAGGCGGGCATGCACCTCGGCGCCGGCACGCACATCGAGGCCGCGGCTGGGGCTGTGGGCCAGCACCAGTCGCGGCGCGCGGCCGAACTCGCGGGCCAGCACCAGTTTCTGCGCATTGCCGCCCGACAGCAGCGCCGCCTTCTGGTTGAGGTGGCGCACGCCCTGCACGTCGAAGGCCTGCACCGCCTCGCGCGCGTCGGCCGCCATGCGACCACGGTCCAGCCGCCAGGCCGGGCCGTAACGGCCGGTCTGCACCTGGCCGATGCCGAAGTTCTCCACCACCGACAGGCCGCCCGCGAGCGCGAGGCCGTAGCGGTCGGCCGGGATGGCGGCGAAATGCGGCAGCCGGTCGGGCGCGGGCCCGTCCTCGCCGGCCAGGGTGATCGTGCCTTCCAGCCCCTCGGCCATGCCCATCAGCGCCTCGGCCAGCTCGCCCTGGCCGTTGCCGCCGACGCCGGCCAGGCCGTAGATCTGGCCGGCATGCAGCGTCAGGTCCACGCCGTCCAGCGCGGCGCGGCCGGAGGTGTGCAGGCGCAGGCCGCGCAGGGACAGCAGCGGCGCACCACGCAACGCCGGTTCGAGTGCAGCCTCGCTGGCGAAGACGGATTGGCCGACGGTCAGCCGCACCAGTTCGTCGATCGACGTGGTCTTCGGGTCCACCGTGGCCACGGTGCGGCCGCCGCGCATCACCGTCACGCGGTCGGCCCAGGTCTTCACGTCGGCCATCTTGTGCGTGACCAGCGCCACCGCCGCGCCCTGGCGCGACAGCGCGTGCACCGTCGCCAGCAGGCGGTCGGCTTCCTGGTCGGTGAGCACCGCGGTGGGCTCGTCGAGGATCAGGATGCGGGCTCCGGCCAGCAGCACCTTGAGGATCTCCACCCGCTGCTGCTCGGCGATGGACAGGCGCTCGACGCGGGCGCGCGGGTCGATGGCGAAGCCGAGTTCTGCCGCGCGGGCGCTGATTTCTTCTTCCAGCTGCGCCATGCGCCGCCGATGGCTGCCGTCGGCCTGCGCGAGCGGGTGGCCGAGCAGGATGTTCTCGGCCACCGTGAAGGGTCGCACCAGCTTGAAGTGCTGGTGCACCATGCCGATGTGCAGCCCGGCCGCATCGCGCGGACCGGCCAGGCGCACCGGGTTGTCGTCCACCAGCAGCTCGCCCTGCTCGGGCGCATACAGCCCGGCGGCGATGTTCATCAGCGAGGACTTGCCCGCGCCGTTCTCCCCCAGCAACGCATGCACCTCGCCCCAGCGCGCTGAGAAGTGCGCGTCCGTCAAGGCCTTGAAGCCATCGAAGGACTTGTGGATGCCTTCCAGGCGCAGGGCCGCGGGAATCATTTCTGCGTCACGACGCCCTTGACGAACCAGTCCATCTTCCAGAGGTCGGCGTCGGGGAGCACGGCGCCCGCCGCCACGCGCTCCTTGCCGTCGCGGTCCTTCAGCGGGCCGGCATAGATCTGCTTGCCCTTCAGGATCGCTTCGCGTTCGGCCTGGATGAGCTTGACCTTGTCGGCCGGCACGGCGGGACCGAAGCCGGCGATGTCGGTGCCGCCGCCGCTCATCGGGATGAAGGCGCCATACGGCTCGGGTTTCCAGTTGCCGGCGATGACCTTCTTGAGTTCGGGAATCAGGAAGCGGTCCCACACCCACACCGACGAGCACAGCGTGGCCTTGGGCGCGAACTGCCGCAGGTCGCGGTGGTGGCCGGTGCCGTACACGCCACGCTCCTGCGCCACGATCTGCGGCGTGGGCGAATCCACGTGCTGCCCGATGACGTCGGCGCCCTGGTCGATCAGCGCAGTGGCGGCGGCGCGCTCCTTGACCGGGTCGTTCCAGGTGCCGGTGTAGATCACGTTGACCGTGGCGTTGGGGTTCATCTTCTGGGCCCCGAGCGCGAAGGCGTTGATGGTCCAGTTCACCACGCCGAAGGGGTTGGCGGCCACGAAGCCCAGCTTGCCCGTCTTGCTGGCGGCGCCGGCCGCCATGCCGCACAGGTACTGGCTCTCGTAGGTGCGGCCGTAGAAGGATTCGAGGTTCGGTCCGTTGGTGGTGCCCGAGCCGTTGAGGAAGGCCACCTTGGGGTACTTGGCTGCCAGGTCCTTGAAGGCGTCGGACTGGCCGAAGGCGGTCCCGATCACGATGTTGGCGCCGCGCGAGATGAAGCGTTCGGCCGCCGGCTTGATGACCGAGGCGTCCTCGCCCACGTTCTCCACGAACTGGATCTTCTGGCCGAGCGCGGCCTCGATCTTGGCGCGGGCCTCGTCGAAGGCCTGCGTCCACCCACCGTCGTTCTTGGGGCCGTAGTACAGCATCGCGATCACGGGTTTGCCGCTGAGGCTGAAGCCGGCCTGGGCGTAGGCGGCGCCGGCCGACAGCAGCACGGCGGCACCGGCCAGGACCACGCTCAGGCGTGGGAAGCGCTTGGACAACATGGAAACCTCCAGGTGGAAGGAGAGAAGAGGGAGCTGGAATAGGTGAAAAAGCACGAACAGTGCCGCCCCCGGCGCCAGCCGGGCAGCGGGCGCGTCACATCATGAAATTGATGCGGAAGACGTTGCCCTCCGGGTCGAGCAGCACCGCCTGGTACCAGTTGTAGTAGGTGACGTACGGCGGTTTGACGAGCGTGGCGCCGGCTTCCAGCGCCACGGGCACCATGCGGTCCACGTCCTCGCGGCTGTCGAGGTCGATGTTCAGCAGGAACTTCACGCCCTTCGTGTCCGAGAACTCGGCCAGGTGCAGCAGCTCGTAGGCGTCCAGGGCGTTGAAGCCCAGGCTGCTCCTGCCCGTGTCCAGCCCGCGGAAGATGGGCGAGCGGATGGCCTCGATCTCCGGGAAGCCGAACACGCGCTGGTAGAAGCCGCTGAGCGCGACCACGTCCTTGGCGAAGACGTTGACGTAAGACAGGTGGGCCATGGAATCCTCTGTGATCAATGCGGCCGAGCGCCGGGCCGCCCCAAGCCGGCCGCGCCTCCCCCTTGGGGGGTGGCGTTACACGCCGCGGGCGTGAAAAGCCGGGGGGCCGTCATTTCGTCCCGCCGAAGGTGGTCTGCTTGACGAACTTCGAGGTCAGGTGGTCGCCCGAGGAAATCGGCGCGTACTTGGCCTTCTCGCCCGGCGCCAGGCAGGTGGGCAGGCACTCGACCATGGCGTCGTAATTCGGCTGGTGGAAGAACACCAGCGACTGCCGGCGATTGGTCTGTGCCACCTCGAAGGGCGGGTTGACCACGCGGTGCATGGTGGACACCCACTGGTCGTTGGTCCACTGCATCATCAGGTCGGCGATGTTGACCACCAGGCCGCCCTCGACCATCGGCACGTCCACCCACTCGCCGGCCTTGTTCTGCACCTGCAGGCCCTTGTCGTCGGGCAGCACGATCGTGAGGCTGCCGTAGTCGCTGTGCGCGCCGGCGCGCAGTTGGCCGGGCAGCGGCGCCTCGCGCTGCGGCGGGTAGGACAGCACGCGGAACATGCTGATGTGCCTGTCGATCTTGTCGTCGAAGTAGCGCTCGGGCAGCTCGAGCGCGAGGGCGAAGATGCGCATGAGCGAGCGCGACAGGTCGCTCATGGCCTCGAAGTACTGCTCGTAGGCTTCGCGGAAGCCCGCGATGGGCGGCCAGCTGTTGGGCTCGAAGTGGGGCCCCGCGGCGGGCCCGCGGTGGTACTCGTCGTCGGGCACGTTCGAGGGACCGATCGAGAAGGACTCCTTCAGGTCGCCCGGCGTGGCCTCTTCGAGGCTGTACGAGAGCCCTTCTTCACCCACGGCGCTGTAGCCGCGCACCGCGTCGTCGCGCGGGCGGTCCACCTTGCGCTTCTCGGCCAGCGGCATGTCGAAGAACTGGCGCGACAGTGCCGACACGCGTGCGATGAGCGCCGGATCGATGCCATGGTGCGTGATCACCAGGAAGCCGATGCTGCGGCAGGCCTCGTCGACCTGGCGGGCCAGCGCGGCTTTCTCGGCGGCCGTGCCCGAGAAGTAGGGCGCGAGGTCGATGATGGGAACGGTCATGAGGGTCATGGAGCGTCTCGATGCGCGGAAGGGGTTCCGGCAGAAGCCGTTTGCAACGACCGTGCCAGTTGGACCAAATGGACAAACGCTCGCCGGGCTGCGTACGATGCGAAGCGGGCACGGCATGCGGCCGTGCTGCGGTGTCTTGGTGCAGATCGAGGATGGCGCCGGTGCGCGAAGCTCGTTGGTGGTGCGCGCAGGCTGGTACGCGATTCGCAACGGTCGATGCAGGCGCGCCGTGGCAGGCCTGCAAACCACGCCGACAACAAGCAAAGGAAAGGGACGCCCGATGGCCAGACCAGCTGCGGCGAAGAAGAAGGCGCCGGCCGAGGTGCGCAAGCGCGGTGCCGAGCATGCGGGGAGGAAGCCGACGCCGCCCGCGCGTCCGCGCGTCGCGCGCAGGCCGCGCCAGGCCGAGGACAAGCGCAGCGTGATCCTGTCCGCGGCGCTGGGCCTGTTCTCGCGCTACGGCCTGCATGGCACCAGCGTGGACCAGGTGGCCGCGCGCGCCGACGTCTCGAAGAGCAACCTGCTCTACTACTTCGCCAACAAGGAAGAGCTGTACGTGAGCGTGCTGCGCGAGCTGCTGCACGTCTGGCTGGAGCCGCTGCGCGGATTCAGCGCCGAGCAGGACCCGCGCGAGGCCATTGCCGGCTACATCCGCCGCAAGCTGGTGATCTCGCGCGACCGGCCCGACGCCTCGCGCCTCTTTTGCCTGGAGATGATCCAGGGCGCACCCCTGCTGCGCGACGAACTCGATCGCGAACTGCGCACGCTGGTCGAGCGCAAGTCCGAGGTCATTGCCGAATGGGTGCGCTCGGGCCGGCTGCGGCCGGTGGCGCCGCACCACCTCGTGTTCGGCCTGTGGGCCCTCACCCAGCACTACGCCGACTTCGCCGTGCAGGTCCAGGCCATTTCCGGCCGCACGCTGCAGGATGCCGCCTTCTTCGAGGAGACGGTCGACAACGTCCAGCGGCTGGTGCTCGACGGCATCTGCGCGCCGGCCGCTGTCCCTGCCTGAGCGCGCCGCGCTGCTACTGCGGAAGAAGGTCGTGGTAGCGCCGGTCGAAGTAGACGAGGCCGTGCGCCGCGCTGCCCACGCGCACCACTTCCACTTCGCAGAACAGCACGTCGTGGGTGCCCACCGCGGTGCGATTGACCACGCGGCATTCGAAGGTGGCGGCCGCTTCGGCGAGCACCGGCACGCCGCTGCGGCTCGCGTGCCACTGGGCGGCGGCAAAGCGTTCGTCCATCGGCGTCTTGCCGCCGAACAGGTTGGACAGCTGCTGCTGGCCGGCGCCCAGCACGTTCACGCACAGCATGCCGTTGGCCTGGAAGATGGGATAGACCGATGCGCTGCGATTCAGGCAGATGAGGAGGGTGGGCGGGTCGTCCGTCACGCTGCACACGGCCGAAGCCGTGAAGCCCGCGCGGCCTGCCGGCCCGTCGGTCGTGATGATGTTGACGGCCGCGCCCAGGCGGGCCATGGCATTGCGGTAGTCACCGCGCTCGAGCGGCGCGGCGGCCGGGCGAACGGCCTGGGGTGCGGAGCAGGCGGGGGCGGCGGACATCGTCGTCATCTCGGTGCCTTCGAAGGGAGGGGCGGTCGACCTTGGGCGACCAGGCGCTCAGGCCAGGCGGCAGGCTTCGTCGAAGGCCAGGCGCGGCAGGCGGCCCTTGAGCTTCGATGCGTCGCCGTGGCCCAGGTTGATCAGGAAGTTGGTGCGCCAGTCGGTGCCGGCGAAGAAGGCGGCATCGACCTGCGCCTTGTCGAAGCCCGCCATGGGACCGGCGTCCAGGCCCAGTGCGCGCGCAGCCAGCAGCAGGTAGCCGGCCTGCAGCGTGGCGTTGAGAAAGGCGGTGTGGTGCGCCACCTCGGCGCTGCCGGTGAACCAGGGGCGCGCATCCACGTGCGGAAAGAGCTTGGGCAGCTGGTCGTAGAAGCGCGCATCCCAGGCGCAGATCACCGTGACGGGTGCAGCCATGGTCTTGTCGAGGTTGCCGGCCGACAGGGCGGGCCGCAGTCGTTCCTTGCCCTCCGGCGTGCGCACGAACACGAAGCGCCCCGGCGAGCAGTTGGCCGAGGTGGGGCCCAGGCGGGCGAGGTCGTAGACCTGCCGCAGCAGCGAGTCGGGAACCGGCGCGTCGGTCCAGCCGTTGTGGGTGCGCGCCTCGGTGAAGAGGGCGGCGAGGGCGCGTTCGTCCAAGGAGTGGGACATGGTCGGAAAGGGAATGGCCAGGGAACTCAGTGCCGACCTGCCAGGAAGGCCAGCAGGGTGGTGTTGAAGCGCGCCGGGTCGGTCACGCTGTGCGCATGGCCGCCGTGCGCGCTGCGGTCGAGCACGGCCTGCGGCAGGCGCTCGGCCAGGCGCTGCGACATCGTCCAGGGCACCAGCACGTCGTCCTGCGCGCAGGCGACCAGCGCGGGCGCCGCGATGTCGGACAGGCGCGCATCGACGTCGAAGGCGCGCAGCGCACCGATGCGCGCACGCATGTTGCCGTCGCCCGGAAAGTGCTCGATGGCGTGTTCCACCTCTGCCTGCACCTGCTCGGCGTGGGCCGCGGCCCAGTCGGCCGGGTACAGGAAGATGGGCTGCGCCTCCACGTAGGCCCGCGCGCCGCCGGCCGCCAGCAGCGCCAGGCGGGCCTCGAAGCAGCGGGCCGAATGCGGGTTGGGCCGGGACCAGGCGTTGACGAGCACGAGGCTGGCCACGCTTTGCGGTGCATCCAGCGCCAGTTGCAGGCCCACCAGGCCACCCAGCGCATGGCCCACCAGATGGCAGCGTGCAGTGCCGGTGGCGTCCATCACCTCGGCCACGTCACCGGCCATGTCGGCGATGGCGTAGTCGGGCGGCAGGTCGGCCGGGCTGCGGCCGGTGCCGCGCTGGTCGTAGGCCACCACGCGCCAGCCGGCCTCGACCAGCGCCGGGATCTGCGGTCGCCAGAAGCCGGCCGAGCCGCCCAGGCCCGAGGACAGCAGCACGCTGGGCGCGCCGGGACGGCCTTCGCCGTGAACCTCGTGGTACAGCGCCATGGTGCGGCTCAGGCCTTCTTGCCCACGTGGGCGATGGAGGCGATCTCCACCAGCGCGTCGGGCTTCACCAGGCTGCACTGGATGCAGTAGCGCGCCGGCTTGGTGCCGGGGAAGTACTCGGCATACACCGCGTTGACCTTGGCGTAGTTGGCCCAGTCGGTGATGAAGATCATGTTGAAGGTGACGTCGTCCATCGTGCCGCCGGCGGCCTCGATGACGCCCTTGATGGTCTCCAGCACATGGCGGGTCTGCGCGGTGGCATCGCCGACGTGCACCACGTTGTTGTCCTTGTCGAAGGGCAGGGTGCCCGAGACATAGACGACCCCGTCGGCCAGCGTGCCGGGCACGAAGGGCGCGATGGGGGTGCTGGTGCCGGGAGGGATGATGGCTTCCTTGGGCATGAAAGGGACTCCAGAGTGGGACGAACGAATGATCAGACCGTGGCCGCTTCGGCGGCGGCGGGCGTGACAGCGGTGGCGGGTGCGAGGGCCTGGCAGAACGCGTCCACCGTCGACACCCAGCCGAAGAAGGTCTCCACGTTGTAGACGGTGCCCTGCTGGATGGCCGGGCCGCCCAGCTCGTGGGTGGCGTCTTCCAGCATCAGCGAGAAATACTCCAGGTGGAAGGCGTCGCGCAGCGTGGACTCCACGCACACGTTGGTGGCGATGCCGGTGAACACCAGGCTGCGGATGCCGCGGGCGCGCAGGCTGCTGTCCAGCGTGCTGTTGAAGAAGCCGCTGTAGCGGGTCTTGGGAATCACGAGGTCGCCGGCTTGCGGCTTCATCGCGTCGATGAGTTCGTAGTCCCAGCCGCCCTTGGCCAGGAAGCGGCCCTGCAACTCGGGCCGCGCGCGCATCGTCTTGAGCGCATTGGACTTGTGCCAGTTGGGCGAGCCGGGGCCGCCCGCCTCGACGTACTTCGCGTCCCAGCCGTTCTGCAGGAAGACGACAAGCATGCCCGCGGCGCGCGCCGCCTCGATGGCGCGCACGATGCCGGCAATGGTGCCCTGCGCGCCCGAGATGTCGAAGCCGGCCGAGTCCACGTAGCCGCCCAGCGAGGCATAGGCGTTCTGCATGTCGACCACGATCAGCGCGGTCTGCGTGGGCACGAGAGCCAGCGGCTCGGGGCGCGAAGGGATCACGGTCGGTGCCGGCGCGCCGGGCGCCTGGGGCGGGCCGACCGGCGTGGTCGAGCGGAGCGTCGCGTTGGTCTTGGATGAGGTCATGGCGCGGCGTTCCTTCTCAAGCGGCCAGCGCTTCGGGCGCGCCCACCTGCGTGGGCACGGGCGTGTCCACGTCGACGCGGCTCTTCATCAGCGGCTGGATGTGCTCGCCGAAGTCCTCGACGCCCTGCACGAAGTCGTCGAAGGTCAGCAGCACGCCCTCGGTGCCGGGCACCTCGGCCATCTCGTCGAGCATGCGGGCCACGTTGGCCCAGGAGCCCACCAGCGTGCCCATGTTGATGTTCACGGCCGACGGCGAGGTGGCGTCGGTCATCTGGCGCACGTTGGTGTCGCCGCCCGACCTGGTGTCGGCCGCGCCCTGCTGGGCCATCCAGGCGATGGCCTCGGTGTCGGCGCCGGCCTTGTAGTGCTCCCACTTGGCGAAGGCGGCCTCGTCGGTCTCGGCCGCGATCACCATGATCAGCACATAGGTGGTCACATGGCGGCCGGTCCTGGCCGTGGCCTCGATCAGCTTCTGCGCCGCGGGCGCGAAGGCCTTGGGCGTGTTCACGCCCTTGCCGAAGCAGAAGTTGTAGTCGGCGTACTGGGCCGAAAAGGCCATGCCGGCATCGCTCTGACCGGCGCAGATGACCTTCATGGGCGCCTGCGGCTGCGGGCTCAGGCGGCAGTCGTCCATCTTGAAGTACTCGCCCTTGAAGTCCGACCGGCCCTGGCCCCACAGGTCGCGCAGCACCTGGATGTATTCCGAGAGGTACTGGTAGCGGGTGGCGAAGAACTCGTCGCCGGGCCACATGCCCATCTGGGAGTATTCGGGGCGCTGCCAGCCGGTCACCAGGTTCAGGCCGAAGCGGCCGTTCGAGATGCTGTCGATGGTGGACGCCATGCGCGCCACGATGGCCGGCGGCATCACCAGCGAGGCGGCGGTCGCGAAGAGCTTGATCTTGGTCGTCACGGCCGCGAGGCCCGACATCAGTGTGAAGGACTCCAGGTTGTGGTCCCAGAACTCCGTCTTCCCGCCGAAGCCGCGCAGCTTGATCATGGACAGCGCGAAGTCCAGGCCGTAGTGCTCGGCCTTGAGCGTGATGGTCTTGTTCAGCTCGAAGCTGGGCTTGTATTGCGGCGCGTTCTGCGACAGCAGCCAGCCGTTGTTACCGATGGGGATGAAGACGCCGACTTTCATGGCAAGGGACTCCGTACAAGAGGACTTGCCTCGCGGTTGCATGCGCCGTGCCAAATCGTCTTTCTTGTTCTATATCAACGGCTTAGCTCGTTTTTGATGGGCAGGTTTTGACCAAATGGTCCAAAACGGTTCGCGCCAACGCGCCCGCGTGCGGCAAGCTGGTGCGAAGCATGCCGGGCGATGGTGCGACAGGGGGATGGCGGCGCCTTAGTGCGGAAGCACTAGCCCGAGACGTGACCCGAAAAGGCCATACGCCCCCGATATGATCTTGCGGGGATTTTTCCCGTGGGACCTATCAAGAGGAGTTGACCAATGAAATTCATGGACGCAGTCAAGACCTGCTTCGCCAAATATGCCGACTTCACCGGCCGCGCCTCGCGCTCCGAATACTGGTGGTTCGTGCTGTTCGAGGTGATCGTGCTCATCGTCGCGCAGCTCATCCACCAGTACGTCTACGCCATTGCCGCGCTCGGCTTCCTGCTGCCCGCCCTGGCGGCCGGCGCACGCCGCCTGCACGACATCGACAAGTCGGGCTGGTTCCTGCTGCTGGGCCTGATTCCGCTGGTCAACTTCTACCTGCTGTTCCTGCTGGTGCAGCCCAGCCAGTCCGAAAGCAACCGATTCGGCGCGCCGCCCGTGGCCTGAGCCCGGATAGATCGCCCCCGCAAGGCCGCCTCGTGCGGCCTTTTTTGCGCCCGTGTGGCGGCGGCGGGTTGCATCCTGAATTGCTTGTCCTAGGGAATCTACCGAGAACTCTGTGCAAAGAAGTATCGGTTGAAGCGATCGAGGTACCAAAGCCGCAAGGCAGCGTCCTCAGAATTCCGCTGCAGCGACCGCCGGGTCGTGGAACCCAAGGAGACAACCATGAAGCGTTTTGCCCGGGTGGGCCTCGTGCTCGCCCTCACCGCCACCGCCCTCGCGGCCCACGCCGCCACCGAACTCGTCATCGCCACCGTGAACAACGGCCACATGATCGAGATGCAGAAGCTCACGCCCTTCTTCGAGAAGGCGAACCCCGACATCAAGCTCAAGTGGGTCACCCTGGAGGAGGGCACGCTGCGCCAGCGCGTGACGACCGACATCGCCACCAAGGGCGGCCAGTTCGACGTGATGACCATCGGCCTGTACGAAGCGCCGATCTGGTCCAAGAAGGGGTGGCTCAAGCCCATCGCCACCGACGCGGCCTACGACGTGGACGACCTGCTGCCTGCGATCCGCAGCGGCCTGTCCAACGAGGGCAAGCTCTACGCCGCCCCCTTCTACGGCGAGAGCTCCATGCTCATGTACCGCAAGGACCTGGCCGACAAGGCCGGCGTGAAGTTCAGCGATCCGCCCACCTGGGCCGAAGTGAAGGCCTTCGCCGAAAAGGCCAACGACCCCAAGGCCGGTGTGTTCGGCATGTGCCTGCGCGGCAAGCCGGGCTGGGGTGACAACATGGCCTTCCTCACCACGCTGGTCAACACCAACGGGGGCCAGTGGTTCGACATGCAGTGGAAGCCGCAGATCGACACCAAGCCTTGGAAGGACGCCATCAACTTCTACGTCGACCTGATGAAGAAGGCCGGCCCTCCCGGTGCCGCGGCCAACAGCTTCAACGAGAACCTGGCCCTGTTCAACGAAGGCAAGTGCGCGCAGTGGGTCGATGCCACGATCGCCGCGTCGTTCATCTCCGATCCCAAGCAGTCCAAGGTTGCGGACAAGGTGGCCTACGCCGCGGCGCCGGTGGCCGTCACGCCCAAGGGCTCGAACTGGCTGTGGTCCTGGAACCTCGCCATTCCTGCCAGCTCGACGAAGGACGAAGCGGCCCAGAAGTTCATCCGCTGGGCCACCTCGAAGGACTACATCCAGCTCGTGGCCAAGGAGCAGGGCTGGGGCGCGGTGCCCACCGGCACGCGCAAGTCGACCTACGCGAACCCCGAGTTCCAGAAGGTCGCCAAGTTCGCCGCCGCCGAGAAGAAGGCCATCGACTCGGCCAACCCCAACCCGGGCGAGAACACGCTGCCCAAGTCGCCGTACGCCGGCGTGCAGTACGCGGCGATCCCCGAGTTCCAGGCCATCGGCGTGGGCGTGGGGCAGCAGATGAGCGCGGCGCTGGCGGGCAAGACCACGGTCGACCAGGCGCTGAAGACCTCGCAGACCCTGGCCGAGCGCGAGATGAAGAAGGGCGGCTACTACAAGTAGGCATCGCGGGGCGGTCCGGCGCCAGGGAGGCGCCGGGCCATTGTGTGTTGCTGATGCTTGCCGGAGTGCTGCCATGAAAAGACTGCTGCCCCGGGCCCTGATGGCGCCCGCCGTGATCGCGCTCTTCCTCTGGATGATCGTGCCGCTGTTGATGACCTTGTACTTCTCGTTCGTCAACTACAACCTGATGCAGCCCGGCGAGCGCACCTTCGCGGGCATCGACAACTTCCACTACTTCGTCACCGACCCGGACTTCTGGCCGGCGGTGTGGAACACGCTGCTGCTGATCGGCAGCGTGGTGCTCATCACCGTGGTGCTGGGAGTGCTGCTGGCCCTCCTGGTGAACGAGCCCTTTCCGGGGCGCGGCATCGTGCGGGTGCTACTGATCTCGCCCTTCTTCGTCATGCCGGCGGTCAATGCCCTGCTGTGGAAGCACATGATGATGAACCCCATCTACGGCATCCTGGCCGACGTGTGGCGCATGTTCGGCGCCGAGCCGGTGGACTGGCTCACCGACTGGCCCCTGCTGTCGGTGATCGTCATGGTGGCCTGGCAGTGGCTGCCCTTCGCCTGCCTGATCTTCATCACCTCGCTGCAATCGCTGGACCGCGAGCAGATGGAGGCCGCCCGCATGGACGGCGCCAGTGCGCCGCAGCGCTTCTTCTACCTCACGCTGCCGCACCTGGGTCGCCCGATGGCGGTGGTGATCATGATCGAGATGATCTTTCTGCTGAGCGTGTTCGCCGAGATCGCCATCACCACCAACGGCGGCCCCGGCAACGCGAGCACCAACATCACCTACATGATCTTCAAGCAGTCGTTGATGAACTTCGACGTCGGCGTGGCGTCGGCCGGTGCGCTGTTCGCGGTGATCCTGGCCAACATCGTCGCGGCCTTCCTGATCCGCATCATCGGCAAGAACCTCGACTGAGGAGACGACGACATGTCCCACGCCTCTCCCCCCAGCACGCTGCTGCCGACGACGATCCGCACCGTGGCCGCCTGGGCCGTCACGCTGCTGCTGTTCTTCCCGCTCGGCTGGTTGTTCCTCACGGCCTTCAAGACCGAACTGCAGGCCATCGCCGTGCCGCCGCTCTTCGTCTTTACGCCGACGATGGAGAACTTCGCCGAGGTGCAGCGGCGCAGCGACTACCTGCTGTACGCACGCAACTCGCTCATCACCAGCCTCGCCTCCACGGTGATCGGCCTGGCGATCGCGCTGCCCGCGGCCTACTCGATGGCCTTCTTTCGCACCAGGCGCACGCGCGACATCCTGATGTGGATGCTCTCCACCAAGATGATGCCGGCCGTCGGGGCGCTGGTGCCCATTTACGTCCTGGCGCAGACCGCGGGCCTGCTGGACACCCTGCCCGCGCTGACCATCGTGTTCACGCTGTCCAACCTGCCCATCATGGTGTGGATGCTCTACACGAGCCTCAAGGACATCCCGAGCGAGATCCTCGAGGCGGCCCGCATGGACGGCGCCACGCTGTGGAAGGAGTTCCGCTACGTCGTCATGCCGCTGTCCGTCGGCGGTCTGGCCTCCTGCGGTCTGCTGTGTCTGGTGCTGAGCTGGAACGAAGCCTTCTGGGCGCTGAACCTCACCTCGGCCAAGGCCGGCACGCTGGCCACGCTCATCGCCTCCTACTCCAGTCCCGAAGGCCTGTTCTGGGCCAAGCTGTCGGCCGCGTCGCTGATGGCCATTGCGCCCATCGTGGTGTTCGGCTGGTTCTCGCAAAAGCAACTCGTCCAAGGCCTGACCTTCGGCGCCGTGAAGTAAACGAAGAAGGGGACAACAACCATGGCTTTCCTCGAACTGAAGAACATCAAGAAGAGCTTCGGCGACGCGCACATCATCAAGGGCGTCGACCTGTCGATCGAACGCGGCGAGTTCATCGTCTTCGTCGGGCCTTCCGGCTGCGGCAAGTCGACGCTGCTGCGCCTGATCGCCGGGCTGGAGCCGGTGAGCAGCGGCCAGATGTTGCTCGATGGCCGCGACATCACCTATGCGCCTTCAGGCAAGCGCGACCTGGCGATGGTGTTCCAGAGCTATGCGCTGTACCCGCACATGAGCGTGTACGACAACATGTCCTTCGCGCTCAAGCTGGCGAAGGTGCCCGAGGCCGAGATCCGGCAGAAGGTCGAGGCCGCGGCGGCCAAGCTCAACCTGAGCAACTACCTGCAGCGCACGCCCAAGGAACTGTCGGGCGGCCAGCGCCAGCGCGTGGCCATCGGCCGCGCCATCGTGCGCGCGCCCAAGGTCTTCCTGTTCGACGAACCGCTGTCCAACCTCGACGCGGCCCTGCGCGGCAACACGCGGGTCGAGATCAAGAAGCTGCACGAGTCGCTGGGCGCCACCACGATCTACGTGACCCACGACCAGGTCGAGGCCATGACCCTGGCCGACAAGGTGGTGGTGCTCAAGGACGGCCTGATCGAGCAGGTCGGCTCGCCGCTGGCACTCTATGACCGGCCGGCCAACCAGTTCGTGGCCCAGTTCATCGGCATGCCGTCGATGAACATGCTGCCCGCCACCTCGCTGCCCATGGTGTCGCGGCTCACCGGCGGCCAACTGCCCGGCGACGGCTTCCTCGGCGTGCGGCCCGAGGGCGTGCGGGTGCACCCCGGTCGCGGCGGCGGCATGCCCGGCCGCGTGGAGCTGGTGGAGGCCTTGGGCGCCGACACGCTGATCCACGTGGACGTGAGCGGCGTGACCCTGATCGCGCGCCAGAACGAGCGCACGCCCCTGCAGAGCGGCGACGACGTCGGCGTCGAGATCGACCCCTCGGTGCTGCACCTGTTCACCCGTGACGGGCGCGCCCTCGCTGCCGCCTGATCCAACTTCTCGGAGAGTGTTTCGTGACTTCCCCCTCGGCGCCCGCCGCTTCCGGCCTCGTGGTGCTTCATCTGGGCCTGGGCTCCTTCCACCGGGCACACCAGGCCGTGTACCTGCAGGCGCTGCGCAACATGGGCGACCTGCAGTGGTCGCTGGCCGGCACCAACCTGCGGCCCGACATGGCGGATGTGCTCACGGCGCTGCAGGCGCAAGGCGGCGCCTACACGCTCGAGACCGTGTCGCCGGCGGGCGAATACCGCTACGAGCGCATCGAGTCGATCCGCGAGGTGATCCCCTACGTGCCCGGCCTCGCGGCCATGGTGGCGCGCGGTGCCGACCCGGCCACGCGCATCGTCTCCTTCACCGTGACCGAGGCGGGCTATTACCTGGACAGCGAGCACCGGCTCGACCTGGGCTTCGCCGACCTCGCGGCGGACATCGAGCGGGTGCGCCGCGGCGAGGCCGGTGAGACGGTCTACGGCGCCGTCACGGCCATCCTGCGCGCGCGCATGGCGGCGAATGCCGGGCCCGTCACGCTGCTCAACTGCGACAACCTGCGCCACAACGGCGAGCGCTTCCGGGCCGGGTTGCTGGAGTTCATCGACCGCATCGGCGATGCGCCCCTCTCGGCCTGGACGCAGGCGAACACGACCTGCCCCAACGCGATGGTCGACCGCATCACGCCGAGGCCGCCTGCCGAGCTGCGCGAGCGCGTACGCCAGGCGACCGGCTGGGACGACGCGGCACCCGTGACCGGCGAGAGCTTCATCCAGTGGGTGATCGAGGACGACTTCATCGCCGGCCGCCCGGCCTGGGAGAAAGTCGGCGTCGAGCTGGTCGAGTCCGTGCAGCCTTACGAAGAAGCGAAGATCCGCATCCTCAACGCCAGCCACAGCTGCATCGCCTGGGCCGGCACGCTGCTGGGCCTGCAGTTCATCCACGAGGGCACGCTCACGCCTTCGATCCGCCGGATGGCTTTCGACTACGTCACCGACGACGTGATTCCGTGCCTGGGCAGGCCCGGCGAACCCAGCCCGGTCGATCTGCCGCGCTACCGCGACGTGGTGCTCGAGCGCTTCTCCAACCCGGCCATCCGCGACACCAACCAGCGGGTGGCGGCCGACGGCTTCTCGAAGATTCCCGGCTTCATCGCGCCCACGGTGCGCGAGCGCCTGGCCGCAGGTGCAGGCATCGACAGCGTGGCGATGCTGCCCGCGCTGTTCCTGGCCTTCCTGCAGCGCTGGCACCGTGGCGAGCTGCCCTACACCTACCAGGACCAGGGCATGGACCCGACCGTCGCCTACGCCATCTGCGACGCGGCCGACCCGGTCGCCGCGCTGTGCGTCGACGCCGGACTTTGGGGCGAACTCGCCGGGGATGCGCGTTTGATCTCGGCCGTGCGCCGCGCGGCCCGCCGCGTGGCGGTGTTCGAGGCGCATCGAGGGCGATGAGCGCGGAGGCAAGGATGCGCATCGTCTTCGTTGGCGAGTCGCTGATCGACTTCACGGCCGCCGGTGCCCTGGCCTTCCAGGGCCACGTCGGCGGTGCCCTGGCCAACAGTGCGGTGGCCGCGGCCCGGCTGGGGATGCCCACGGGCTTCGTCACGCAACTGTCGACCGACCTGTTCGGCGAGCGGCTGCTGGAGCGCTTCACCCGCGACGGCATCGACACACGCTTCGTCCTGCGCAGCGATGCGCCGAGCACGCTGGCCTTCGTCGAGCGCACGCCGACCAGCAACCGCTACGCCTTCTACATGCAGGGCACGGCCGATACGCTGTGGGCACCGGCGGAACTGCCCGAGCTGCCCGACAGCTGCCGCTGGCTGCACTTCGGCTCCATCTCGCTGCTGCACGACCCGGCCGGGACGCGCATCGGCGAATTCGCCATGGCGCAGCGCGGGCGCCGGCTGGTGCTCTTCGACCCGAACGCGCGGCCCAGCCTCATCCGGGACCCCGTCGACTGGCGCCGGCGCTGCGGCCGCTGGCTGGCCGCGTCCGACCTGGTGAAGATGAGCGACGAGGACGCGCAGATGCTCGCGCCGGGCCGGCCCCTGGCCGACGTGGCGGTGGACTGCCTGCGTTACGGGCCGCAGGCGGTGGTCATCACGCGCGGGGCCGAGGGTGCGACGCTGTACCGGGCCGGCGCCGAGCCCATCGAGGTGACGCCGCCGCCCACGCGGGTGGTCGACACCATCGGCGCGGGCGACACCTTCGCGGCGGGGCTGACCGTGGCCCTGCTGGAGCACGGCGTGGAAAGCGCCGAGGCCCTGGCGTCGCTGCCCACGGCGCAGTGGTTGCAGGTGCTGCGATTCTCCGCTGCGGCGGCGGCCATCAACTGCATGCGCGAAGGCGCCGATCCGCCGCGCCGCGGCGAGGTCGACGCGCTGCTCGCGTCCTGAACGCATCGAAGCTGCACGGCCCCATGACTGCGGACTTCCACCTCTACCTCGACAGCGCCGACCTCGGCGAGCTGCGTGCCTGCCTGCCGCACCCGGTGGTGCACGGCGTGACCACCAATCCCACGCTGCTGCGGCGCGCGGGCGTCTCGCGCCGCGAGCTGCCGGCGTTGTTGCACGAGTGCCTGGCGCTCGGCGCGCGGCAGGTGCAGGCCCAGGTCCAGGCGGCGGACGCACAGGGGATGCTGGACGACGCGCACCGCCTGCTGGCCGACTTCGGGCCCGGTCAACTGGTGGTGAAGATCCCCGCCACGCGCGAAGGGCTGCGTGCAGGCGCCCAGCTCGGTGCGGCCGGTCATCCCGTGACCTACACCGCGGTCTATGCGCCCGAACAGGCCCACTTCGCCGCCACGCTCGGGGCCGCCTATGCAGCGCCCTACCTGGGCCGGCTGGAGGACAGCGGCATCGACGGCCTGGCACTCGTCGCGCACATGCAGTCGCTTGTCGTGCGGACCGGTGCGCCGACGCGCCTGCTGGTGGCCAGCGTGCGCTCGCGCGAGGCCTACCTCGCGCTGCTGGCGCTGGGCGTGGGCGCCGTCACCATCCCGCCGCGGCTCCTGCCCGAGCTGCTCGACCACCCCGCCACGCTGGAGGCCGAGCGCGGCTTCCTCGCCGATGCGCAGGCCCTGGCCTGAACCCGAAGGAGACCCCATGAGCTCACGACTCGCGAATCGCCACGTCCTGATCACCGGTGGCGGCGGCGGCATCGGCCTGGCGATGGCGCAGGGCTGCCTGGCCGAGGGCGCGCGCTGCAGCCTGGTCGACCGCGCCGCCGACATCCCGGCCGCCGTGCAGGCGGTGCAGCACGCGCACCCCGACGCGCTGGCCTACATCGCCGCCGACATCACCCGCGGCAGCGACATCGCGCGACTGCTCGACGCCGCCGTGGCACGCTTCGGCCCGGTGCACACGCTGGTCAACAACGCGGCCGTGTTCGACCTCGCGCCGCTGCTCGAGAGCGACGAGGCCTCCTTCGACCGGCTGTTCGCGGTCAACGTCAAGGGCCTGTTCTTCGTCATGCAGGCGGTGCTGCGGCACATGGTCGAGGCGGGCACCGAGGGCGCCTCGGTGATCAACCTGGCGTCGCAGGCGGGCCGCCGGGGCGAGGCGCTGGTGTCGCACTACTGCGCCACCAAGGCGGCCGTGATCAGCTACACGCAGAGCGCGGCGCTGGCGATGGCACCGCACGGCATCCGCGTCAACGCGATCTCGCCCGGCGTGGTCGACACGCCGATGTGGGACCAGGTCGACGGCCTGTTCGCGCGGCACGAGCATCTGCAGCCCGGCGAGAAGAAGCGGCAGGTCGGCCTGGCGGTGCCGCTGGGCCGCATGGGCCGTCCCGACGACCTGGGCGGTGCCTGCGTGTTCCTGGCCAGCGACGAGGCCCGCTACATCACGGCGCAGACGCTCAACGTCGACGGTGGCAACGTCATGAGCTAAGGTGCGAGCGTTGCCGCCGATGACGATGATCCCGACTGCCATGAACCCCTCCACGAGCGAACGCACCGCCCGGCCGGCCCGTGTGGCACGGCCCCGCCAGCGCCAGCCCGAGCTGGAGCGCGACTTCACCCGCTCGCCGGCGCTGGGCTACGAAGCCTCCGAGGAAACCGGACTGGTGCGCTGCCTGGCGCACGGCTATCCCACGCCCCTGGCGCGCTGGCACTTCCACGACGAGTACGAGCTGCACCTGATCACCGCCACCTCGGGCAAGGCCTTCATCGGAGACTGGATCGGCCCCTTCGAGCCGGGGCACCTGGTGCTGTGCGGCCCGCGCCTGCCGCACAACTGGATCTCCTTCGACGTGGGCAACGGCGGCGTCGCCGAGCGCGACCTGGTGATCCAGTTCCGCCACGAGCCGCTGCAGCAGGCGTCCGAAGACATCCCCGAGCTGCGGGACGTGATGCAGTTGCTCGAGCGCGCGCGCCGCGGGGTGGAGTTCTTCGGCCTGTCCGATCGCGCGCGTGCGCACTGGGACCAGATCAAGGCCACGCGCGGCATGCGGCGCTTCGGCCACTTCTGCGAGTTCATGGCCGATCTGGCCCAGTGCCCCGACTACCGCCTGCTCTCCACCGTGCAGATCCAGGGCGCCGAGGGCGACGCCGAGGTCGACCAGATCAACCGCATCGTCAACCGCATCACCGGCAACGTCGCCGAGCCCATCAGCGCGGGCGACGTGGCGGCTGAGCTGGGCATGAGCGAGTCGCGCTTCTCGCGCTTCTTCCGCCGTTCCACCGGCAACAGCTTCACCGACTTCGTCAACCGCGTGCGCATCAACAGTGCCTGCCACCTGCTGATGCAGACCGACCACTACGTGACCGACATCTGCTACCAGGTCGGCTTCAACAACGTGGCGAACTTCAACCGGCGCTTCCTCGAGATCAAGGGCATGACGCCGACCGAGTTCCGGCGCCAGGCCGACCACCGTTTCGGCGGAAGCCACTGAACGGCGGCCGCGGCGCGCTTTGCTGCGGAATTGATAGCTGGCGGCGCAGGCAGGGCGGGCGCCGTGGCCACTTTTTGCTTGAAAGATCAAAGCGATGTACCTCGGACTGGACCTCGGCACTTCGGCGCTCAAGGCGCTGCTGCTGGCTGACGACCACCGCATCGTCGGCACGGCCGGCGCGGCACTCAGCGTGAGCCGGCCGCGGCCGCTGTGGTCGGAGCAGCACCCCGACCAGTGGGCGCAAGCGCTGGAGTCCGTCATGGCCACGCTGCGCGCGCGGCACGCCGACGCGTTGGCGCAGGTGCGTGCGATTGGCCTGTCGGGCCAGATGCACGGTGCCGTGCTGCTCGACGCCGACCACGCCGTGCTGCGCCCCGCCATCCTGTGGAACGACGGCCGCAGCGCAGCCGAGTGCGAGCAACTCACCCGCACCGTGCCTCGTCTTGCGCAGATCGCCGGCAACCTGGCGATGCCCGGCTTCACCGCGCCCAAGCTGCTGTGGGTGCGCACCCATGAGCCCGAGCTCTTCGGACGCACGGCGCGCGTGCTGCTGCCCAAGGACTGGCTGCGCCTCCAGCTGAGCGGCGAGGCGGTGAGCGAGATGTCCGATGCCTCGGGCACGCTCTGGCTCGACGTCGGCCGGCGCGACTGGTCCGACGAACTGCTCGCCGCTACCGGCCTCACGCGTGACCACATGCCGCGCCTGGTCGAAGGCAGCGCGGTGTCGGTGATGCTCGAGCCCGAGCTCGCCGCACGCTGGGGCCTCGGTACGGCACACGGGCAGGGCGTCGCGATCGCCGGTGGTGGTGGCGACAACGCGGCCAGCGCCGTGGGCATGGGTATCGTGCAGTCCGGGCAGGGCTTCGTCTCGCTCGGCACCTCGGGCGTCATCTTCATCGCCGGGTCGCGCTTCGAGCCCAAGCCCGCGCAGGCGGTGCATGCCTTCTGCCATGCGCTGCCGGGCCGCTGGCACCAGATGTCGGTCATGCTCTCGGCCGCCAGCGCCGTGAGCTGGGCCGTTGGCGCCTTCGGCTTCGCCGACGAGGCGGCACTGCTCGCGGCCGCGGCAACGCTCGACGCCGGCGCGCGTGGCCGTGCGCCGCTGTTCCTGCCCTACCTGTCGGGCGAGCGCTCGCCGCACAACGACGCGGATGCGCAGGGCGTCCTCTTCGGCCTCACGCAGGCGCATGGCCCGGCCGACATCGCCTACGCAGTCGTCGAAGGCGTGAGCTTCGGACTGCGCGACGGCCTCGACACCTTGAACAAGCCGGCAGGTGCACTGGCGCTGGTGGGCGGCGGCGCGCGCAGTGCGTGGTGGTCGCAGCTGCTGGCCGACATCCTGGAGGTGCCGCTCACGCTGGGCGAGGGCGGCGAAGCCGGTGGGGCGCTGGGTGCGGCGCGGCTGGCCTGGCTGGCCGATGGCGGCACGGTGGAGGCCGTGTGCACCGCGCCCGCCGTGCGCCAGCGTTTCGAGCCCAACGTCGCCGCAGCGTCGGCGCACCGCGCGCGCCATGCGCGCTTCCAGGCGCTGTACCCGGTGCTGCGCGTGCACTTTCAATGAAAAAAGGCCCGTAGCGCCCGTCCTCTCGGCGCGAAAAGCTATCAAGAGGACAGCATCAAGACGCCATGATGGCGGGCTTGTGCCCGCCACTCGAGGGCCAGCGCGTCAGCGCGCCGCCCGCTCGCCGAAGCAGCGCGAAAGGCGAGCGCCCATGAAAAAAGCCGGGCTCTGCCCGGCTTTTTTCTCTGGCTGAACGAACCACTCGAAGAGCAACGCTCTTCGAGTGAAGCGCATTACATGCCCATGTCGCCCATGCCACCCATGCCGCCCATGCCACCAGGCATGCCGCCGGCCGGGGCGTCGTCCTTCGGTGCTTCGGCGACCATGGCTTCGGTCGTCAGCAGCAGCGAGGCCACGGAAGCGGCGTTCTGCAGCGCGGTGCGGGTCACCTTGGTCGGGTCCAGGATGCCCAGCTCGAGCATGTCGCCGTAGCTGTCGTTGGCAGCGTTGAAGCCGTAGTTGCCCTTGCCTTCCAGCACCTTGTTCACCACCACCGAGGGCTCGCCACCGGCGTTGGCCACGATCTCGCGCAGGGGCGCTTCGATGGCCTTGAGCACCAGCTTGATGCCGGCGTCCTGGTCGACGTTGTTACCCTTGACCTTGTCGCCCACGGCCTGCTTCGCACGCAGCAGGGCCACGCCGCCGCCGGCCACCACGCCTTCTTCCACTGCCGCGCGGGTGGCGTGCAGGGCGTCTTCGACGCGGGCCTTCTTTTCCTTCATCTCGACTTCGGTGGCAGCGCCGACCTTGATCACGGCCACGCCGCCGGCCAGCTTGGCCACGCGCTCTTGCAGCTTCTCGCGGTCGTAGTCGCTGGTGGCTTCCTCGATCTGCACGCGGATCTGCTTCACGCGGGCTTCGATGTCGGCTGCAGCGCCGGCGCCGTCGATGATGGTGGTGTTTTCCTTGCCCACTTCGATGCGCTTGGCCTGGCCCAGGTCGGCCAGCGTCACCTTCTCGAGGGTCAGGCCCACTTCTTCGGCGATGACCTTGCCGCCCGTCAGGATGGCGATGTCTTCCAGCATGGCCTTGCGGCGGTCACCGAAGCCAGGCGCCTTGACGGCCACGACCTTCAGGATGCCGCGGATGGTGTTCACCACCAGGGTCGCGAGGGCTTCGCCTTCGACTTCCTCGGCAATGATCAGCAGCGGACGGCCGGCCTTGGCGACTTGCTCCAGCGTGGGCAGCAGGTCACGGATGTTGCTGATCTTCTTGTCGAACAGCAGCACGAAGGGGTTTTCCAGAATCGCCGACTGCTTTTCCGGGTTGTTGATGAAGTAGGGCGACAGGTAGCCGCGGTCGAACTGCATGCCTTCGACGACGTCGAGTTCGCTGTCCAGCGACTTGCCGTCTTCGACGGTGATCACGCCTTCCTTGCCGACCTTGTCCATCGCGTCGGCGATGATCTTGCCGATCGTCTCGTCGCTGTTGGCCGAGATCGAGCCGACCTGTGCGATTTCCTTGCTCGTGGTCGTGGCCTTGGAGGCCTTCTTCAGCTCTTCCACCAGGGCGGCGACGGCCTTGTCGATGCCGCGCTTGAGGTCCATGGGGTTCAGGCCGGCGGCCACGTACTTGCTGCCTTCGCGCACGATGGCCTGGGCCAGCACGGTGGCGGTGGTGGTGCCGTCACCGGCGTTGTCGCTGGTCTTGGAAGCCACTTCCTTCACGAGCTGGGCGCCCATGTTCTGCAGCTTGTCCTTGAGTTCGATTTCCTTGGCGACGGACACGCCGTCCTTGGTCACCGTGGGGGCGCCGAACGAACGCTCGAGCACCACGTTGCGGCCCTTGGGGCCCAGGGTCACTTTGACTGCATTGGCCAGGATGTTCACACCCTCGACCATGCGTGCGCGGGCTTCGCCGCCGAACACAACGTCTTTTGCTGCCATGTTGATTGACTCCGAATATCAGGGGTGAATGGATTACTTCTCGACGACCGCGAACAGGTCGTCTTCCTTCATGACGAGCAACTCGTCGCCGTCGACCTTGACGGTCTGGCCCGAGTACTTGCCGAACAGCACGCGGTCACCGACCTTCACCGTGAGGGCCGAGAGCTCGCCCTTGTCATTGCGCTTGCCGGGACCCACGGCCAGCACTTCACCCTGGTCGGGCTTCTCGGCGGCGGCGTCGGGGATCACGATGCCCGAGGCGGTCTTGGTTTCGCTGTCAATGCGCTTGACGATCACGCGATCGGCCAAAGGACGAAGTTTCATTGCATCTCCTGGGATATGAGAAACGGGTTGGTTCTGTGAACGGCCGGGCCCGGAAGGACCGGTCGACCGTCCGGTCGACATGGGACCGCGCGATGTGTTGTTAGCACTCGATCCCAGTGAGTGCTAATCATAAGGGGTTTTGGCGGCCTTTCAAGAGCGTCTCCGCAACGCGATCGCGGAGCCGTCCGACAGCGCGGGGGCCGGCCATGGTGCTGCCGCCGGATGGCGCTCCGATGACAGGGCTGGGGCAAATGCCCCCACCGCTTGGCGGCGAAGGGGCGTTCACATTGGGTTAATAAATACAATGCGAATCACTCGCAATTGACTCCCGCCTGATGTCGCTCGTCCACACCCTGCCTTCGATCCCCGCCCGGCTCGCGGCATTGCCACTGCTCCTTGCGTCCATCTGCCTGGGCCTGGGCACCACCGCGCGGGCCCAGACACCCGAGGCGCCGGCCACCGGCGCCGCGGTGCCCACGCTGCCGGCCGTGCAGGTGGACGCCAGTGCGGAGCGGGAAACCGCCACCTCGCCCGTGATCGGCTACCGCGCGAAGAACGCCGCCACCGCCACCAAGACCGACACCCCGCTGGCCGAGACGCCGCAATCGGTGACGGTGGTCACGCGCGACCAGATGGTCGACCAGGGTGCGACCAACCTGCAGGATGCGCTCAACTACGCGGCGGGTGTGCGCTCCGATGCGTACGGCCTGGATTCGCGGTCCGATTCGGTGCGCATCCGCGGCACGGAGCCGACCGTGTTTCTCGACGGCCTGCGGCAGGCCTACGGGTACTACACCAGCACGACGCGCACGGACCCCTTCACGCTCGAAAGGCTCGAAGTGCTGCGCGGTCCCTCGGGCATGCTCTTCGGTGCCGGCACGGCGGCCGGCGTGGTCAATATGGTGAGCAAGCGGCCGCTGTTTGAAACGCAGCGCGAAATCGGCGTGCAGTACGGCAGCTTCAACCGCCGCCAACTGCAGATCGACCTGAGCGGCCCGCTCGACGCCGAAGGCACCTTGGCCTACCGCCTCATCGCGCTGGGGCGCAAGTCGGGCACACAGGTCGACCACGTGCCCGACGACCGCGTGCTCCTGGCGCCTTCGCTCACCTGGCGGCCGACGGCCATGACCTCGCTCACCTTGCAGGGGCTCTACCAGAAGGACAAAAGCGGTAACACCTCGCAGTTCTTTCCCTGGGAGGGCACGCTGCTGCCCAACCCCAACGGTCAGCTGCCGCGCAACCGCTTCATCGGCGAGCCGGGCGACTACTACGACAGCCAGCGCAAGTCCTTCGGCTGGCTGTTCGAACACAAGTTCAATGACCAATGGGCGGCGCGCCAGAACTTCCGCGTTGCGCGCAACGTGAACGACAGCCTCTACCACTGGGGCGACTTCTACGGCAACGGCGTCGATGCCGGCCCGGGCGGCTGGGGCGCCGACCCGGTCTTCAAGCGCACGCTCGGCCGCTACACCTCCAACTCGCGCACCGAGCAGCAGATTACCCAGTTCGACAACCACGTCGAGGGCCGCTTCAGCACCGGGGCGCTGCAGCACACGTTGCTCGTGGGCGCGGACTTCACGCGTTCGCGCGAACGCACCTGGACCGACTACTCGGGCTACAGCACGATCGACGCTTACTACCCGGTCTACGGCAACGTGGCCGCAGGCGTGCGCACGCCCAACCCGAAGACGCGGCAGCGCCAGTCGGGCTTCTACCTGCAGGACCAGATGAAGCTCGGCCCGTGGATCGTCGTCGCGGGGCTGCGGCATGACCGCGCGGTGTCGAGCGCCGAAGGCAGTGAGTCCGACAAGGCGTCGGCCACCACCAAGCGCTTGGGGCTGATGTACGCCTTCGACTCGGGCTGGTCGCCCTACATCAGCTACGCGGAATCCTTCACCCCGCAATCGCCGGTCAACGGCCAGATCTTCAAGCCCCTGCGCGGCGAACAGTGGGAGGCGGGCGTCAAGTACGAGCCGGCGGGCCGCAGCCTGGCCTTCAGCGCCGCGGTGTACGACTTGAAGGAAAAGAACCAGGTGCAGCAGACCGGCCCCTACACCTACGACCAGCTCGGGCGCACGCGCACCCGCGGGGTCGAGCTCGAGGCCCGCGGCACCGTCGGCCGCGACCTGGACCTGATCGCCCACTACAACTACACCGACCTCGATCCGCAGCTCGAGGGCCTGCCGCGCCACCAGGCCAGCGTCTGGGCCAAGTACCGCTTCGCCATCGCGGGCGTCAACGGCTTCTCGGCCGGTGCCGGCGTGCGCTACATGGGCGCTTTCCGCGACACCTCGTATGGCGGCTACGGGCCGCGGGTGCCCAGCGCGGCGCTGCTCGATCTGGTCTTCGCCTACGACACCGAGCGGTGGCGCTACGCCCTCAACATCAACAACGCGACCGACAAGAACTACTTCAGCACCTGCCTGGCCCGTGGCGACTGCTGGTGGGGCGCGCGCCGCAACGTGGTGGCCAGTGCCACCTACCGCTTCTGACGACCCGCATCCTGCACACTCCGAATCACGATGAAGAGCCAATCGATCAAGACCTGGGCCTGGGTGCACAAGTGGAGCAGCATCGTCTGCACCGCCTTCATGCTGCTGCTGTGCGTCACGGGGCTGCCGCTGATCTTCCACCACGAGATCGGGCATCTGCTGGGCACGGAGGTGGAAACGCCGAAGATGGCGCCCGGCACGCCCCACGCCAGCCTGGACCAGGTGCTGGCGGTGGCGCGCGCCCAGCACCCCGACCGCGTGGTGCAGTTCGCCTCCAAGGACGCCGACGACGACAACCTCTGGTTCGTCACGATGACGCCCACACCGGCGCCCACCGACGACTTCCGCTCCGTGGCCATCGACGCGCGCACGGCGAAGGTGCTGGCGCAGCCGCGCTTCGACCAGGGCTTCATGTACGTGATGTTCAAGCTGCACGTCGACCTGTTCGCGGGGCTGCCGGGCAAGCTCTTCCTGGGTCTCATGGGACTGCTGCTGCTGGTGGCCGTCGTCAGTGGCGTGGTGCTGTACTCGCCCTTCATGCGCAAGCTGGACTTCGGCACCGTGCGGCGCGACAGGCGCACGCGCCTGAAGTGGCTGGACCTGCACAACCTGCTGGGCATCGTCACGCTGGTGTGGGTCTTCGTGGTGGGCGCCACCGGGATGATCAACACCTGGGCCGACCTCGTCATCAAGTACTGGCAGCACGACCAGCTCAGTGCCTTGCTGGTGCCCTACCAGGGCCAGCCGCTGGTGCCGGTGGCCGAGCGCGGCTCGGTGCAGCGCTCGATGGAGGCCGCGCAGGCCCAGGCGCCGGACACCAAGCTGTCGTTCATCGCCTTCCCGGGCACGGCGTTCTCGAGCCCGCACCACACCACCTTCTTCCTCAAGGGCAACGAGCCCTTCACCTCGAAGCTGCTGCAGCCGGTGCTGGTGGATGCGAAGACGGCCGAGGTCACCGCCGCGCCGAAGCTGCCGTGGTACCTCACGGCGCTGCTGGTGTCGCAACCGCTGCACTTCGGCGACTACGGCGGCATGCCGATGCAGATCCTGTGGGCGCTGCTCGACATCGCCACCATCATCGTGCTGGGCAGCGGGCTGTACCTGTGGCTGCGCAAGGGGCAGCCCACGCACGAGCACAAGCCCCGGCCGGGCGCCGCCGGAGCCGCCGAGCCTGCGCAGGCACTGCCGCTGGCGCCGGCGGCCGCCACGCGCGCTTCCACGCAGCTGGAAGGCGCGCCATGAAGCCGACGCGCTCCTTCACGGCGATGTGGGGCTGGCCGATCGCGATGGGCGTGCTCACCGCCATCGGGCTGGTGTCGGCCCTGTTCAGCGACGGCGGCTTCGGCGACATGCTGGCCTGGGTCACGCTGGGCATCCCGACGGCGGCCTGCCTCTGGTTCGGCTGGCTGCGGCGGCGCGGCTGAAACGCCGGCTTCCAGGCCGAATCGGCCTGCGGCGCCCGCCGCGAGGGCGCGGGCAGCTATCGATTTCGTAGCGAATACGCGAAGGCCACGCGGGGCGCGGCTCGCCCACAATGCTTTGCATGACGCCGAAGACCCTCCACCCCACCGTTGCCTGGCTGGCATGCGCCATGCCTGGCCTGGCCGCCGCGCAGACGAGCGCTGCCGATCCCGCCGCGGCGGCCACGCCGATGCTCGACGCGGTGACGGTCAGCGTCCCGCGCGGGCAGGTCTCGCCCTTCGACGTCGCGGGCTCGGTCGACCGGGTCGAGGGCGACGAGGCGCGCGACAGCCGGCTGCAGGCCCAGCTCACCGAAAGCCTGGCCGGCGTGCCGGGCCTGCAGCTGCAGAACCGCTACAACTTCGCACAGGACCTGCAGCTGTCCATCCGCGGCTTCGGCGCGCGCTCCACCTTCGGCGTGCGCGGCGTGCGCATCTACGTCGACGGCATCCCGGCCACGCTGCCCGACGGGCAGGGCCAGACCTCCAACATCGACATCGCCTCGCTCGACCACATCGAGGTGCTGCGCGGGCCCTTCTCGGCGCTCTACGGCAACTCCTCGGGCGGCGTGCTGCAGGCCTTCACCGCGACGGGCGAGGGCCGGCCGCGGCTGCAGTACTCGGCGGCGGGCGGCAGCTTCGGCACCTGGCGCCAGGGCCTGCAGCTCAGCGGCGCGCAGGCGCTGGGCGGCACCGGCGGCGCGGCCATCGATTACCTCTTCAGCGCCAGCCGTTTCGACACCGAGGGCTGGCGCGAGCACAGCGCCGCGCGGCGCGACCTGGCCAACGGCAAGCTCGGCCTCACGCTGGACAACGGCGACCGCCTCACGCTGGTGGTCAACCGCGTGCGCATCGACGCGCAGGACCCGCTGGGCCTCACGGCCGAGCAGTTCGCGCTGGCCCCGCGCAGCGCGCCGCTGGCGCAGCAGTACGACACGCGCAAGACCGTCTCGCAGAGCCAGGCGGGCCTGCTGTACGAACGCCGCCTCGATGGTCGCAACCAGTTGCGCTTGATGCTCTACGGCGGCGAGCGCGAGACCACGCAGTTCCAGGCCATCCCACCCTCGGCGCAGCAGAACCCGTTGCAGGCCGGCGGCGTGATCGGCCTGGCGCGCAACTACAGCGGGCTGGACCTGCGCTGGACCGGCGAGTTCGCCCTGGCCGGCCGGCCCCTCGACCTGGTCGCGGGCCTCGGCTACGACCGCATGCGCGAATGGCGCACCGGCTACGAGAACTACCTCGGCCCGGCGGCGCGGCCGTGGCTGGGGGTGCAGGGCCGCCTGCGCCGCAACGAGCGCAACGAGGTCTGGAACCTCGACCCCTACGCCCAGGCCACCTGGCGCTTCGCCGACGCATGGACGCTGGAGGCGGGCGTGCGCCGCAGCAGCGTGCACTTCGACTCGCAGGACCGCTACGTGCTGGGCCGCAACCGGGACGACAGCGGCAGCGCCCGCTACGCGCGCACGCTGCCCGTGGCCTCGCTGCGCTGGCAGCCCATGCGCGACCTGGCGCTGTACCTGTCGGCCGGGCGCGGCTTCGAGACGCCGACGCTCAACGAGCTCTCGTACCGGCCCGACGGCACGGGCGGCCTCAACTTCGGCCTGCGCCCCTCGGTGAACGACAGCGTGGAGCTGGGCGCCAAGGCGCGCGTCGCGGGCGGGCTGCTCACCGCGGCCCTGTTCGAGACCCGCACGCAGGACGAGATCGTGACGGCCACCAACGTCGGCGGCCGGGCCAGCTTCCAGAATGCCGGCCGCACGCGCCGCCAGGGGGCCGAACTGGGCTGGCAGCACGAGACGGCGGGCCACTGGCGCACGCAGCTGGCCTACACCTGGCTCGACGCGCGCTACCAGGACGCCTTCTGCTCGCCCGCGCCGTGCACCGGTGCGAGCTTCGTTGCCGCCGGCAACCGGATCCCGGGCATCGCGCGGCAGTCGCTCTTCGCGTCCTTCGGCTACATGCCGCCGCAGGGCCTGCGGGCAGGGGTGGAACTGCGCGCGCTCGGCCGCATCCAGGCCAACGACCGCAACACGGCCAGCGCGCCGGGCTATGCCGTGGCGGCGCTCTATGCGGGCTATGTGCAGCGTTGGGAGCGCTGGGAATTCAACGCCTTCGCGCGCGTCGAGAACGTGGCCGACCGCAAGTACGCCGGCTCGGTCATCGTCAACGAGGGCAATGCGCGCTACTTCGAACCGGCGCCCGGCCGCAACTGGACCGTGGGCTTCGGCGGCGCCTACCGGTTCTGAGGCCGGGCTTCAAGACCGAATCGGCCGGGAGCGCCCGCGGCTCATGCGCAGGCTGCTATCGAAAAATGAGCTTGAGGCCGCGGCCGGCGCTCAGTTCTTGACGCACTCGAACATCACGTCGATGTTGCCCGGCGCCATGCCCAGCATGCGGGCGCGGCCGCCTTCCTTGGCACAGTAGGCGCCGGCCTCGTTGGCCGAACTGGCGCGCAGCTTGCCGCCGGGCATGCGGACGACTTCGAAGGACGTGCCGCAGGCCGACAGGGCAAGGGGGGCAGCGAGGAGGCAGAGGGTCAGGAGGCGGGTCATGGTGCGATTGTGAGACACGCCCATGGCGTCCAGGCTCTCAGAGCCCCGCCGCGGCGCGGAGCGCGGCCGCCTTGTCGGTTCGTTCCCACGTGAACTCCGGCTCTTCGCGGCCGAAGTGGCCGTAGGCGGCGGTCTTGGCGTAGATGGGGCGCAGCAGGTCCAGCATCTGGATGATGCCCTTGGGGCGCAGGTCGAAGTGCTCGGCGACCAGCGCCGACAGCTTGTCGTCGGGGATGACGCCGGTGCCTTCGGTGTAGACCGTGATGTTCATCGGCCGCGCCACGCCGATGGCGTAGGCCACCTGGATCTGGCACTGGCGCGCCAGGCCCGCGGCCACGATGTTCTTGGCCACGTAGCGTGCCGCGTAGGCGGCCGAGCGGTCCACCTTCGACGGGTCCTTGCCCGAGAAGGCACCGCCGCCGTGCGGGCAGGCGCCGCCGTAGGTGTCGACGATGATCTTGCGGCCCGTCAGGCCGCAGTCGCCCTGCGGGCCGCCGATGACGAAGCGGCCGGTCGGGTTGATCAGGTACTTGGTGTCCTGCAGCCACTCCTTGGGCAGCACCGGCTTGATGATCTCCTCGATGATGGCCTCGTTGAAGCTGGCCTTCATCTTGGTCGGCGACTCGCTCTGGTCCGGGTGGTGCTGGGTCGACAGCACCACGGTGTCGATGCTGTGCGGCTTGCCGTCGACGTAGCGCATCGTGACCTGGCTCTTGGCGTCGGGGCGCAGGAAGGGCAGGCGGCCGTCCTTGCGCAGCTGGGCCTGGCGCTCGACGAGGCGGTGCGCGTAGTAGATCGGCGCGGGCATCAGCTCGGGCGTCTCGTCGCAGGCGTAGCCGAACATCAGGCCCTGGTCGCCGGCGCCGGTGTTCAGGTGGTCGTCCGATGCGTGGTCCACGCCCTGCGCGATGTCGTTGGACTGCTTGTCGTAGCAGACCATCACCGCGCAGCCCTTGTAGTCGATGCCGTAGTCGGTGTTGTCGTAGCCGATGCGCTTGATGGTGTCGCGTGCGACCTGGATGTAGTCGACGTGTGCGTTGGTCGTGATCTCGCCGGCCAGCACCACCAGGCCGGTGTTGGTCAGCGTCTCGGCGGCCACGCGGCTGCGCGGGTCCTGCTCGAAGATCGCGTCGAGGATCGAGTCCGAGATCTGGTCCGCGACCTTGTCGGGATGGCCCTCGGAAACCGATTCGGAAGTGAAGAGAAAGTCGTTCGCCATGAAAGAAAGCTCCTTGTGCAAGTCCATTGGCGCGTTGCCAGGCTTGGTGGAGTCTTGGCGAACGCTTTAGCGGAGTTGTTTAACGTCGCCCCGCAAGTAGTTCCATAACTCGGCGACAATTTGCATTCTATTCAAGCCGCGCAAGGCTCGCCTTGCCCGCGCGTCTGCCCCTCCCATCCCTGTTGCCGCCCCCGAATGACCGCGCTGTTCCGTCTGCTCGCCCGTGTGCCGCTGCCGCTGATGCACGCGCTGGGCCGGGCCTTCGGCTGGCTCGTGTGGTGGCTGGCACCCGACTACCGGCGGCGCTTTCGCGATAACGCCGAGGCCGCGGGCTTCACGCCCGAACAGTGGCGCCCGGCCATCGGCGCGGCCGGCGAAATGGTGGCCGAGCTGCCCTGGCTGTGGGCCCGCCCGGCCGGCGAGAGCGTGCTGCCCAAGGTCGTGCGCTGGGAAGGCGCGGAAGTCTTCGAGGCAGCCCTGGCCGAACGCAAGGGCGTCATCATGGTCGTGCCGCACCTGGGCAGCTGGGAGATGTACGGCCAGGCCGTGGGCGAGCGCTTCGTCAAGGACCACGGACCGATCACCGCGCTGTTCCGGCCCTCGCGCAAGAAGTGGATCGCCGAACTCGTCGAGGGTTCGCGCGACCGGCCCGGTCTGCAGACGCTGCCCACCACCGTCAAGGGCGTGCGCGGCCTCATGCGCACCCTCAAGGAGGGCGGCTACACGGGCATCCTGCCCGATCAGGTGCCACCGTTGGGGCAGGGCGTGTGGGCACCGTTCCTGGGCCGGCCGGCCTACACCATGACGCTGCTGCCGCGGCTGGCGCAGACCACCGGCGCCAAGGTCTTCCTCGGCGTGTGCGAGCGGCTGCCGCGCGGGCGCTATGCGATCCGCTTCGTTCCCTTCACCGGCACCGCGCTCACCGACCGCGAGGCCACGTCCGAGGCCGCGGCGGCCGCCATGAACGAAGGCATCGAGCAGCTCGTGCGCAGCCTGCCGGGCCAGTACGTGTGGGACTACGCGCGCTACAAGCAGCCCAAGAACGAGCCGATGGAGGTGGCGCAGTGAAGGAGTCGGCATGAGCCTCTCGGCCCGCCTGGGCATCGGCTTCATGAAGGTGCTGGCGCACGTGCCGCTGCCGGTCACGCGCGCCCTGGGCGCCGTGCTGGGCCGCCTGCTGCACGCGGTGGCCAGGCCACGCCGGCACGTGGTGGACGTGAACCTCGCGCTGTGCTTTCCCCACAAGTCGCCCGAGGAGCGTCGCCACATCGCGCGCCGGACCTTCGTCTACGTGGCGCAGGCCTGGCTGGACCGCAGCTGGCTGTGGCATGCACCGCCCGACGTCGTCGACCGCCGCATCCGCATCACCGGGGCCATCGGCGAGATCGACGAGGGCCACGACCCGACAATCCTGTTCGCGCCGCACTTCTACGGCCTCGATGCGGCGGCGACGGCGCTGACCAAGCACAACCCCAAGCCCTCGACCACCATCTACACCACGCAGCGCGACCCCATGGTCGACGAGTGGACGCGCCAGGGTCGCACGCGCTTCGGCAACGTCACCGTGCTGCACCGCGTCGACGGCGTGAAGGAGATCGTGGGCGGCCTGCGCAAGGGCGGCGTGCTGTACCTGCTGCCCGACATGGACTTCGGCCCCTCGCAGTCGGTCTTCGTGCCCTTCTACGGCGTCATGGCGGCCACCGTGCCTTCGCTGTCGCGCTTCGCGCGGCTGGGACGGGCCAAGGTCGTGCCCGTGATCTCGAAGCTCGTGCCCGGTGGCTACGAGATCGAGGTGCTCCCCGCCTGGACCGGTTTCCCGACCGACGACGCCATCGCCGACACGGCCCTGATGAACCAGCGCCTGGCCGGCTACATCGACGCCATGCCCGAGCAGTACTACTGGGTGCATCGCCGCTTCAAGTCGCGCCCGCCGGGCGAACCCAAGGTGTACTGACCCACGCGCTGCAGCCCGGCGGCTTCGGCGCCCGAACGAGTTCTTCCGTTGCCATGCATCCCCGCGCCCTGCCGACCGATTCCCTCCTGCACGGCCCCGACCGGCCCGAGCTCCTGCGCCACGAGGTGCTGGCCGACATCTTCGAGGCCACGGCCGCCCGCGTGCCCGAGAAGACCGCGCTGCGCTTCGACACCGTCGCGCTGAGCTACGGCGAACTCGACCAGGCCGCCGACCGCGTGGCGCACCGCCTTATCGAGGCCGGGGTGCGGCCCGGCGACATGGTGGGCCTGTGGCTCATGCGCGGCATCGAGCTGCTGGTGCTGCAGCTGGGCATCGCCAAGACCGGCGCCGCCTGGCTGCCCTTCGACGCCGAGGTGCCGGTCGAGCGCATCGCGGTGTGCCTCGACGACGCCGCGGCACGCGTGCTGCTCGTCGACGCCGGCACCGGCGCGGCGCTGGCCGAGCCGCCCGCCGGCACGCAGGTGATCCAGGCCGGGCACCTGCTGGCGCCGCTGCCGCCCGGCACCGTGCCGCGCCGGCGCGAGGGCGCGCTGCCCGAGCACACCGCCTACGTCATCTACACCAGCGGCTCCACCGGCAAGCCCAAGGGCATCGCCATCACGCAGGGCAGCATCTGCCACTTCCTGCGCAGCGAGAACGCGCGCCTGGGGGTGGAAGAGGGCGACCGCGTGTACCAGGGCTTCTCGGTCGCCTTCGACATGAGCTTCGAGGAGATCTGGATCAGCTACCTGGTCGGTGCCTCGCTCTGGATCGCGCCGCGCACGCTGGCCGGCGATCCGGAGGCGCTGCCGCGGGCGCTGATCGAGCAGGACATCACCGTGCTCCACGCGGTGCCCACGCTGCTGGCGCTGTTCGCCCAGGACGTGCCGAACCTGCGCATCATCAACCTCGGGGGCGAGATGTGTCCGCAGGCGCTGGTCGACAAGTGGGCCGCGCCCACGCGCCGCATCTTCAACACCTACGGGCCGACCGAGGCGACGGTGTCGGCCTCGCTGGCCGAGCTGCACGCCGGCGAGCCGGTGACCATCGGCGAGGCGCTGCCCAACTACGGCCTGCTGGTGATCGAGGTCATCGAGCCCGAGTCCATCGTCGACGGGCGGCTGCCGCCGCTCAGGCTGCTGCCGCTGGGCGAGACCGGCGAGCTGTGCATCACCGGCCCGGGCGTGGCGGCCGGCTACCTCGGCCGGCCGGAACTCACGGCCGAGAAGTTCGTCGCCAACCCCTGGGCCCGCAACGCGGGCGAGGCGCGCCTGTACCGCACCGGCGACCTGGCCCGCGTCGAGCTGCGCGCCGACGGCACGCCGCAGATGCAGTGCCTCGGCCGGGCCGACGACCAGGTCAAGGTGCGGGGCTTCCGCGTCGAGCTGGGCGAGATCGAGGCGGTGCTGGCGCAGCAGCCGGGCGTGGGCACCACGGCCGTGGTGCTGCGGCCCGAAGCTGGCATCGACCAGCTGATCGCCTTCTATGTGCCGGCCGGCGAAGCAGCGGCCGCGTCCGCGCTGCGCTCGGCCCTGGCCGGGCGGCTGCCGCCGTACATGGTGCCGGCGCGCTTCGAGCCCCTGGACGCGATGCCCCGGCTGCCCAGCGGCAAGATCGACCGCAAGGTGCTGCGGGCGCTGCCGCTGGCGGCGGCCGGCGATGCCGAGGGCGGCGACGTGCCGCAGACGCCGGCCGAGGAGCTCCTGTTCGCGACGCTGGGCCGACTGTTCCCCGGTCAGCCGATCCGGCGCACGCTGGACTTCTTCGCCGACCTGGGCGGGCATTCGCTGCTGGCGGCGCGGCTGGTCTCGCAGCTGCGGCAGGACGCGCGTTTCGCGCAGGCCACCGTCGGCGACGTGTATGCCGGCCGGCAGGTGGGCGCGATCGCGGAGGCACTGCAACGCGGCATGGCCGATGCCGGCAGCGCAGCACCCGAGCGCCCCTTCGTCCTGCATTCCGCCTGGCGCCGCTGGCGCTGCGGGCTGGCGCAGGCGGCGCTGATTCCCTTCCTGGTGCTGCTCAAGATGGCGCAGTGGCTGGCGCCCTTCTTCGCCTACCACTTCAACACCGGCGAGGAGGGCGACAGCGTGGCCTTCGCCGTCGCGGCCTCGGTGGCGGCGTTCGTCCTCACCACGCTGGCCGAGTTCGCGGTGGCCTGGGCCGGCAAGTGGCTGGTGGCCGGCCGCCTGGCGCCGGGCAGCTATCCGCTGTGGGGCTGGGTGTACTTCCGCTGGTGGCTGGCCGACCGGCTGGTCGAGGCCGTGCCGACCTACATGATCAACGGATCGCCGCTCTACGCCTGGTGGCTGCGGGCACTGGGCGCGCGCGTCGGCGACGAGGTGAACCTCGGCTCGGTCACGGTGCGGGTGCCGGAGCTGGTGCGCATCGGCGAGGGCAGCAGCATCGGCAACGCCGTGATGCTGGAGAACGCGCGCGTCGAGGGCGGCCTGCTGCACCTGGGCCGCATCGACATCGGCGCCCAGGTCGGCATCGGCTCCTACGTGGTCATCGAGGGCGGCACCCGCATCGGCGACTGGGGGCACCTGGAAGGTCAGTCGGCCCTGTCGGCCGGCCAGTCGGTGCCACCGCGCAAGGTCTGGCACGGCTCGCCCGCCCGCGAGCGTGCCGACTTCGACCCGGCCAGCCTGGCGCCGCGCCCGGCCGTGAGCCGCCGGCGGCTGCGCTGGGAGATGGCCTTCTTCATCACCGGCGCCCTGGCGGTGGCGGTGCTGTTCTTCATGCCGGTGTTCCCGACCTTCCTGCTCATCGACCAGCTGGACGTCGAGGCGATCTCCGTGCGGCCGCTGGTCGACGCCGGCACCATCACGGACTGGCAGGCCTTCGGCTTGCGGCTGGTGAAGTTTTTCCTGCTCGCGCTGCCGGCCAGCCTGGTGTTCATCGCCTTCACCGCGCTGGCGGCCGCTGCCCTGCGCGTGCTGTTCCTGCCGCGCATGCAGGCCGGCACTTGGCCGGTGCACGGCAACCGCTACCTGGGCAAGTGGCTGGTCAACCAGATCCAGGAGTCGAGCCTGGCGGTGCTGCACGGCGTGTACGCCACCGTGTTCTCGGCCAGCTGGTACCGCCTGCTCGGCGCCAAGGTCGGCAAGGAAACCGAGCTGTCGACCGCGCTGGGGGTGGTGCCCGACATGCTCACGCTGGGCGACGAGTGCTTCATCGCCGACGCCGTGATGCTGGGCGACGAGCACATCGACGGCGGCTGGATGACGGTGCAGCCCACCGTGGTGTCGCGCCGCAGCTTCGTCGGCAACGGCGCCTACGTGCCCGACGGCACGGTGATCCCCGAGAACGTGCTGATCGGCGTGATGAGCGCGGTGCCGCGCGCCACCGCCATGCAGCCGGGCGACACCTGGCTGGGCGCGCCGCCGGTGCATTTGCCGGCGCGCGAGGTGGTCGGCGGCTTCGCGCCGCACCTGACCTTCGCGCCCTCACGCTGGCGCAAGCTGGGCCGCGGCACGGTGGAGGCCTTCCGCATCGCCTCGCCGCATGCACTGGTCATCGCCGTCGGTTATGCGATCGTGCTGGACGCCATGCCGCTGGCCGAGTCGGGGCGCTGGGGCGACGTGGCGATCGACCTGGCGGTGGGCGGCGCGGCCTTCGCGCTGGCCACCTTCCTCTTCGTGGCGGCCTTCAAGTGGCTGACGGTGCGGCGCTACGACCGCCGCGCGACGCCGATGTGGACGCCCTTCGTCTGGCTGTCGGAGGCGGTGACCAACATGTACGAGGGCATCACGGTGCCCTGGTTCCTGCGCTACCTGCGTGGCACGCCGTGGCTCAACAATGCCTTCAACCTGCTGGGGGCGGACATCGCACGCGGCGTGTACCTGGACACCACCGACATCACCGAGTTCGACTGCGTGCACATCGGCGAACACAGCGAGCTGAACGCGGCCTGCTGCCCGCAGACCCACCTGTTCGAGGACCGCGTGATGAAGATCGACCACGTGCACATCGGCAGCCGGGTGACGGTGGGGCCGCGCACCACGATGCTCTACGGCACCCAGGTGCAGGACGGCGCGCAGCTCGGGCCCATGACGCTGGTGATGAAGGGCGAGAACATTCCCGCCGGCACGCGCTGGCACGGCCTGCCGGCCGTGCCCTGGCGCGATTAGGCGGTGGGCGAAGGCGTGCGCGCGATGAAGGCGGCGATGTCGCGCGCCACGCCCTCGGGCTGCTCGTGGATGATCCAGTGCGTTGCGCCCGGCACGCGCTTGATTTCGAGCTGCGGCACGTAGGCGTCCAGGCCGTCGAGCAGGCCGGGCAGCAGCGCCGCATCGTCCATGGCCCACAGCACCAGCGTGGGCACCGTCACCGCCAGGCGCTCGTGGGGCAGGGTGGGGATGTCGTCGGCGCTGGTCTTGCCCGGGACGGGCGGCTTCATCGGCGTCACGCGGTACAGGTTGCAGGCACCGGTCAGGCCCTGGCTCCAGACATCGCGGTACTTCTGCTTGACCGGCTCGGTGAGCCAGCCGAAGCCGTCGGGCCCGGCCTTCATCATGGTGAACATGGCGAAGAGGCGGGCGAAGTCGTTCTCGGCCAGCACCTTCTCCGAACCCGGCGCCGCGAGCCAGTTCATGTACGCGCTGGCCTTCTGCTGCTCGGCGCTGGTCTTCAGTTCGCGGGTGAAGGTGCCGGGGTGCGGGGAATTGATGATCACCAGCCGGCGCACCTGGCGCGGGAAGGCGTTGGCATGGCCCCAGCCGAAGGCGCCGCCCCAGTCATGGGCGACCAGCGTGTCGATGATGCCGTCCTCGCGCTCGGTCTTCACCAGCTCGACCATGTCCTGGATCAGCAGCTGCGGGCGATAGGCCTCGACCTCCTGGGGCTGGCTCGACTTCTCGAAGCCGCGCAGGTTGGGCGCGACGCAGCGGTAGCCGCCGTGGGCCGGCTGGGAGAACCACTCGAGCAGCTCGTCCCAGATGAAGGCGGCTTCGGGGAAGCCGTGCAGGAACACCATGAGCGGCCGGCCCTTGTCGCCGGCGGCGCGGCAGCTGAGGGTGATGCCGTTGGGCAGGGTGCGCTCGAAGGTCTCGATCGTCATGGGCCTTGTCTCCTGATCTGCTCTCGTTTTGATAGCTGCTTGCGCAGGCGGGGCGGGCGCTGGAGCCCGATTCGGCACTCAGTCGGCGGCGTTGCCGTCGGCCGGATTCTCGGCATGGGTCCAGCGCCAGAGCAACTCCGCCGCCTCGTCCACGCCCTGGCGCTTGAGGGCCGAGAAGAGTTTGACCTCGCCCCCGCCGGCCTGGAGTCGCGCAATCGACAGCGCCTTGGCGCCTTCGGAGCGCGACAGCTTGTCGGCCTTGGTCAGCAGCACCAGGAAGTTCAGGCCTTCCTCGACGCGCGGCCGGATCACGTCCAGCAGGATCTCGTCGAGCTCGGTCAGACCCAGCCGCGGGTCGACCATCAGCACCACGCCGCGCAGCGTCTCGCGGGTGACGAGGTAGTTGCCCATCACCCGCTGCCAGCGCAGCTTGGCCTCGCGCGGCACGGCCGCGTAGCCGTAGCCCGGCAGGTCGGCCAGCACGGCGTCGTCGACCTGGCCCTTGCCGACGCCGAAGAGGTTGATGTGCTGGGTGCGGCCGGGCGTCTTGGAGGCGAAGGCCAGGCGCTTTTGCTGCGTCAGCGTGTTGATGGCGGTGGACTTGCCGGCGTTGGAGCGGCCGACGAAGGCGATCTCGGGCAGCGTGAGGGGCGGCAGGTGTTCCAGCTGCGGCGCGCTGGTGAGGAAGTGGGCGGTGTGCAGCCAGCCCATCGCGGTGCGCGCGCGCGCCGCGAAGGACGAGGCTTCGCCAGGGGCGGACGGGTTCGGGGAAGGGGCAGTGCCCGGCGTCGCTGCGGCGGCGCGGGCCGGCGAAGGCGGCGGGGTCATGGGTCGCGGAGGGCACAGGGCCCAGGCTGGAGAGGCGGGGCACCATTGTAGAATCGCCGGGTTTTGCGCCAACAAACGTAGCCCCCCGATATGAAGTTGTTCGCCCATGTCCTGCTTGCGGCCGCACTCGGCGCAAGTGCCAGCGCCGCCCTTGCGGCCGATGCACCCGCCGCGGCGCCGGCTGCCGCCGCCAAGCCGGCCAAGCCCGATCCCGCCAAGGGCGACACGCTGTTCAACACGGCGCCGGCGAACAGCCAGTCCTGCGCGTCCTGCCACAACGCCGACGGCAACTCCGCCATCGCGGCCAACCCCAAGCTGGCGCAGCAGCACCCCGAATACATCCTCAAGCAGCTGCAGGACTTCAAGTCCGGCAAGCGCAAGAGCGCCATCATGAAGCCCTACGCCTCGGCACTGAGCGACGAGGACATGCGCAACATCGCCTGGTTCGTCGGCAGCAAGAAGGTCAAGACCGGCTTCTCGAAGGAGAAGGACCTGGTCTCGCTGGGCGAGCGCATCTTCCGCGGCGGCATCGCCGACCGCATGGTGCCCGCCTGCGCCGGCTGCCACAGCCCCAACGGCGCCGGCATCCCGGCCCAGTACCCGCGCCTGGGCGGCCAGCACGCCGACTACACCGACGCGCAGCTCAAGGCCTTCCGCGACGGCGTGCGCACCAACAGCCCGCAGATGACGGGCGTGGCCGCCAAGATGAACGACCGCGAGATCAAGGCGGTATCGGATTACATCGCCGGCCTGCGCTGAATCAACGCATCACCGCGAACCAACCGCCGAAAATAAAACCCAACAAGGGCGGGCCGATCCAACAGGATGGCCCGCCCTTTCGTTTGGTCCTCCTGCCGCCCGCACCCGCCCCACGCCCGCCATGTCCGTTTCCACCCACGGCCTTCGACTGAAGACCGGCTCGCAGGCCCTGCGCGCCGGGGTGGAGCTGCTGTCCTCGATGCGTTTCGCCATCGCGCTGCTCACGGTCATCTGCATCGCCTCGATCATCGGCACGGTGCTCAAGCAGCATGAGCCGATCGGCAACTACATCAACCAGTTCGGCCCCTTCTGGGCGCAGGTGTTCCGGGCCGCACGGCTCGATTCGATCTACAGCGCCTGGTGGTTCCTGCTGATCCTGGCCTTCCTGGTCGTCAGCACCTCGCTGTGCATCGCGCGCAACACGCCGCGCATCCTGGCCGACCTGAAGACCTACAAGGAAGACATCCGCACCCAGAGCCTGAAGGCCTTCGGCCTGCGCGCCGAGGCGGCCCTGCCCGAAGCGCCCGAGCAGGCCGCCAACCGCATCGGCCAGCTGCTGGTGGGCGGCGGCTGGAAGGTGAAGCTGCAGCGCCGCGACGGCGATGGCAGCGCCGGCGGCTGGATGGTCGCGGCGCGCGCGGGCGGCGCCAACAAGCTGGGCTACATCGCGGCGCATGGCGCCATCGTGCTGGTGTGCCTGGGCGGGCTGCTCGACGGCGACCTGATCGTGCGGGCGCAGACCTGGTTCAACGGCAAGAGCGTCTACACCGGCGGGGGCCTGATCTCGGAGGTGCCGGCGCAGTACCGCCTGTCGCCCAACAATCCCACCTTCCGCGGCAACATCCTGGTGCCCGAGGGCAGCCAGTCCAGCGTCGCGATCCTGAACCAGGCCGACGGCGTGCTGCTGCAGGAGCTGCCCTTCGCGATCGAGCTGAAGAAGTTCATCGTCGACTACTACTCGACCGGCATGCCCAAGCTCTTCGCCAGCGAGGTGGTGCTGCACGACCGCGCCACCGGCGAGCGCAAGGAGGCGCGCATCGAGGTCAACCACCCGGCGAGCTGGAAGGGCATCGAGATCTACCAGTCCAGCTTCGACGACGGCGGCTCGAGCGTGAAGCTCAAGGCGGTGCCGATGGCCGCGGCGGCCAAGCCCTTCGAGATCGAAGGCACCATCGGCGGCAGTTCCGAACTCACCAACGGCAACGAGCGCCTGAAGCTCGAGTACACCGCGCTGCGCGTCATCAACGTCGAGAACTTCGCCGACCCGAGCAGCGGCAGCGGGGCCGACGTGCGCAAGGTCGACCTGCAGCACAGTCTCGAATCACGCCTGGGTGCGGCCAACAAGGTGAACAAGCCCAAGGTGCTGCGCAACATCGGCCCGAGCATCGGCTACAAGCTGCGCGACGCCTCGGGCCAGGCGCGCGAGTACCAGAACTACATGGTGCCGGCCGTGATGAACGAGGACGGCCCGCCGGTCTTCCTGCTGGGCATGCGCGACCAGCCCGACCAGCCCTTCCGCTACCTGCGCGTGCCGGCCGACGAGCAGGGCTCGATGGACGGCTACCTGCACCTGCGCACCGCGCTGGCCGATGTGGCCATGCGGCAGAAGGCGGTGGACCGCTACGTGGCGCATGCCATCGATCCGGGCAAGACCGAGCAGGTCGAGCAGCTGCGCAATTCGGCCGCGCGCGCGCTGGGGCTTTTCGCGGGGGCGGAGCGCGTGCGACCGACGCCTGCCGGCAAGGCCGACGACGCCTCGGCCGGCGGCTGGCAGGCGATCGCCGAGTTCATCGACCTGCAGGTGCCCGAGGCCGAGCGCCAGCGCGCCGGCCAGGTGCTGGTGCGCATCGTCAACGACGTGCTGTTCGAACTGCTCAACCTCAGCCGCGAGCAAGCCGGCCAGGCGGCGCTGCCGATGGACGACAAGACCCAGGGCTGGCTCACGCAGGCCGTGCTGGCGATCAGCGATGCGCACTTCTACCCCGCGCCGGTGGCGCTGATGCTGACCGACTTCAAGCAGGTGCAGGCCAGCGTCTTCCAGGTCGCGCGCGCACCGGGCAAGAAGGTGGTCTACCTGGGCTGCCTGTTGCTCATCGTGGGCATCTTTGCCATGCTCTACGTGCGCGAACGGCGGCTCTGGGTCTGGATCGCCCCGGGCGGCGGCGCGGAGGCCGGCAGCCACGCGACGATGGCGCTGTCGACCAACCGCCGCAACCTCGACAGCGACAAGGAATTCGCCCACCTGCGCAGCCGGCTGCTGATGCTGCCCGCGCCCGCCGGCCCTGGAGACACACCCCGATGAACACCACCACCCTCACCCTGAACGAGAGCTGGTTCTCGCGCCGCACGCTGTTCGACTGGGTCTTCGCGGCCATCGTGGTCGCCGGCGGACTGTTCGCGTTCACCCGCTACCAGCCGTCGATGGACGGCTACGAGAAGGCGATCCTGCTGGGCACCATCCCGGCGCTGATCTGGCTGTGCTGGTTCTGGCGGCCGCTGCGGGTGCTGGCGCTGGTGGTGGGCGCGGCCTCGCTGCTGGCGATCGCGTCGTACCAGGGCGATCTCGCCCGCGCGGACACGGTGTTCTGGCTCAAGTACTTCCTCTCGAGCCAGTCGGCCATCCTCTGGATGAGCGTGCTCTTCTTCATGAGCACGGTCTTCTACTGGCTCGGCTTCTTCAGCGCCAGCCAGGCGGATGCGATGGAGCGCATCGGCTCGCGCATCGCCTGGGCCGCGGTCACGATGGCGCTCATCGGCACCATGGTGCGCTGGTACGAGAGCCACCAGATCGGCCCCGACATCGGCCACATCCCGGTGAGCAACCTCTACGAGGTCTTCGTGCTGTTCTGCTGGCTCACGGCGGCCTTCTACCTGTACTTCGAGGAGCGCTATGCGACGCGCTCGCTGGGCGCCTTCGTCATGCTGGTGGTCAGCGCGGCGGTGGGCTTCCTGCTCTGGTACACGATCGTGCGCGAGGCGCACGAGATCCAGCCGCTGGTACCGGCCCTGCAGAGCTGGTGGATGAAGCTGCACGTGCCGGCCAACTTCATCGGCTACGGCACCTTCTCGCTGGCGGCGATGGTCGCCTTCGCCTACCTGATCAAGCAGCAGGCGGCCGAGACCCGGTGGTGGCGCCTCACCCCGATCTGGCTGCTGGGCGTGGCGATGTGCTTCGTGCCCATCGCCTTCCGCCAGCGCGGCGTGGCCGAGGCGGGCGGCAGCTACTGGGTCGGCTATGCGCTGGTGTCGGCGCTCATCGCCGCCGGCATCCTGCTGGCGCGCAAGCGCATCGCGGCGCGGCTGCCGAGCTTCGAGGTGCTGGACGACGTGATGTACAAGTCCATCGCCGTCGGCTTCGCCTTCTTCACCATCGCGACGGTGCTGGGCGCGCTCTGGGCCGCCGACGCCTGGGGCGGCTACTGGAGCTGGGACCCGAAGGAGACCTGGGCCCTGATCGTCTGGCTGAACTACGCGGCCTGGCTGCACATGCGGCTGGTCAAGGGCCTGCGCGGCACGATCGCGTCGTGGTGGGCGCTGGTCGGCCTGGCCGTGACCACCTTCGCCTTCCTCGGCGTGAACATGTTCCTGAGCGGACTGCACAGCTACGGCACGCTGTAGGCGGCGTCCGGCCAGCGGCGCCGCGCGAATTGAGGCAGACTGAAACCGGACCGGCCTGCGGCGCGTAACCTGATGGAGGGATGCGCCGAATTAACCGGTGGTCCCCCTGTCCCATCGAGTGCCGGTCCATCGTGCCGGCGCACCGCGAAAGGTCCCCGCATGCTGATCCGTTCCCACGATTCCGGTTTCAATCACCCGCACCCCAGCGAGATCACGCCACGTGCCGTCTACGAAGGGCGTCGCGACATGCTGCGCCTGCTGGCCGGTGGCGCCGCCGGCGCGGCCCTGGCCGGCTGGGCCGGCCGCGAGGCACTGGCCCAGGCCGCGCCCGGCAAGCTGCCCGCCTTGAAGGGGGCGAAGTCCACGGTGCCCGGCGCCCAGACCATGGAGAAGGTGACCGATTACAAGGACGCCACCACCTACAACAACTACTACGAGTTCGGCACCGACAAGTCCGACCCGGCCAAGAACGCCGGGACGCTCAAGACCCGGCCGTGGACGGTCGAGGTCGAGGGCCTGGTGAAGAAGCCCGGCAAGTACGGCATCGAGGACCTGCTCAAGCTCAGCGCGCAGGAAGACCGCACGTATCGGCTGCGCTGCGTCGAAGGCTGGTCGATGGTGATCCCGTGGGTGGGGTACTCGCTGGCCGAGTTGATCAAGAAGGTCGAGCCGCAGGGCAACGCCAAGTACGTCGAGTTCCTCACGCTGGCCGACCCGAAGACCATGCCCTTCGTCGGCTCGCGCGTGCTCGACTGGCCGTATGCCGAAGGCCTGCGCATGGACGAGGCGATGCACCCGCTCACGCTGCTGACCTTCGGCATGTACGGCGAGGTGCTGCCCAACCAGAACGGCGCGCCGGTGCGCATCGTGGTGCCGTGGAAGTACGGCTTCAAGTCGGCCAAGTCGATCGTGAAGATCCGCTTCGTCGAGAAGGAGCCGGGCACGGCCTGGAACAAGGCGGCGGCCAACGAGTACGGCTTCTACTCGAACGTGAACCCCGACGTCGACCACCCGCGCTGGAGCCAGGCGACCGAACGGCGCATCGGCGACGGCGGCGGCCTCTTCGCCAAGCGGCACAAGACGCTGCTCTTCAACGGCTACGAGCAGCAGGTCGGCCAGCTCTATGCGGGCATGGACCTGAAGAAGTTCTATTGACGCTGGCAGCGGGTTCGCGATGAACAAGCTGTTGCTGCATCCGGCGGCCAAGCCGCTGGTCTTCCTGCTGTGCCTGCTGCCCTTCGGGTCGCTGGCTTATGGCGCCTTCACCGACGGCCTGGGTGCCAACCCGGCAGAGTTCCTGATCCGCGCGACCGGTGACTGGACGCTGCGCTTCATCTGCATCACGCTGGCCGTGACGCCGCTGCGCGTGATGGCGAAGCTGACCGGCCTGGCGCGCTTTCGCCGCATGCTTGGGCTGTTCGCGTACTTCTACGTCGTGCTGCACCTGCTGAGCTACGCCTGGTTCGACATGGGCTTCGAGGTCGCAGACATCGCCAAGGACATCGCCAAGCGGCCCTTCATCCTGGTCGGTTTCGCGGCGTTCGTGCTGCTCACGCCGCTGGCGGCGACCTCGTTCAACCGCGCGATCAAGGCGCTGGGCGCGAAGCGCTGGCAGGCGCTGCACAAGCTGGTGTACCTGATCGCCGGCCTGGGCCTGCTGCACTTCTTCTGGCTGCGCGCCGGCAAGAACAACTTTGCCGAAGTGAGCGTCTACGCCGCCGTCATTGCCGTGCTGCTGGGCTGGCGTGTGTGGAATTTCGCAAGCAAAAAGTGGCTGCAGCGCCCGCCAGCCGGGCGTCAGCAGCTATCGAAACCATAGCAATCAGAGGGCCTGCTCGGTGCGCAGCTGGTCCTCGACGGTCTCGCGGCGGCGGATCAGCGTGGCGCTGGCGCCGCTGACCAGCACCTCGGCGGCGCGGGCGCGGGTGTTGTAGTTGCTCGCCATGCTCATGCAGTACGCGCCGGCCGACAGCACCGCCAGCAGGTCGCCGGCCTCGACCGCCAGGTCGCGGTCGCGCCCCAGCCAGTCGCCGCTCTCGCACACCGGGCCGACCACGTCGTAGCGGGTGGCCGGCAGCGACGGCCGCTCGGCGACCGGCACGATGCGGTGGAACGCCTGGTACATCGCCGGCCGCGGCAGGTCGTTCATGGCCGCGTCGACGATGCAGAAGTTCTTCTCTTCGCCCGGCTTGGTGTAGAGCACCTCGGTCACGCACAGGCCGGCATTGCCGACCAGCGAGCGGCCGGGCTCGATCAGGATCCGGCGGTCGCCGAAGCCGCGCGCGTCGAGCCGCGCGAAGAGCTGCTTCCAAAGGGCGTCGGCTGCAGGTGGCGTGTCGCCGTCGTAGTCGATGCCCAGCCCGCCGCCGAAGTCGATGTGGTGCAGCGGCACGCCGGCCGCTTCGATGGCCTGCACCAGGTCGAGGATGCGGTCCAGCGCGTCGAGGTAGGGCGAGGACTCGGTGATCTGCGAGCCGATGTGGCAGTCGATGCCCACCACCTGCAGCCCCGGCAGCGCCGCCGCGTGGCGGTACACGGCGACGGCGCGGTCGTGGGCCACGCCGAACTTGTTGCCCTTGAGGCCGGTGGAGATGTAGGGGTGCGTCTTGGGATCGACGTTGGGGTTGATGCGCACGCTCACGGGCGCCCGCCGGTTCTGCTCGAGCGCCACTTCGTTGAGCACGTCGAGTTCGGCCTCGCTCTCGACGTTGAAGCAGCCGATACCGGCCGCCAGCGCTTGCCGCATCTCGGCGCGCGTCTTGCCCACGCCCGAGAAGATGACCTTGGCCGGCTCGGCCCCGGCCGCGAGCACGCGTGCCAGTTCGCCGCCCGACACGATGTCGAAGCCGCAACCCGCCTCGGCGAACACGCGCAGCACGCCGAGCGAGGAGTTGGCCTTCATGGCGTAGCAGATCAGCGCATCGCGGCCCGCGAAGCCGCGCTGGTAGGCCGCCAGCGCATCCAGCATCCACTGCTTCGAATAGACGAAGAGCGGCGTGCCGTGCTCGCGCACGAGCGCATCGAGTGCGACGCCCTCGACCTGCAGCGTGGTGCCGCGGCGGGCGATGTGCGGGTGCCCGGGGAGCGTCGGCGCGCCGCTCATCGGGTGGTCCCCGAAGCGGGCGCGCTGGCACCCGGTGCAGCGGGCCGCGCGCCTGCGTCCTCGGGCTTGGTGCTGTTGTCGCGCAGGGCGGGCACGACGATCTGGGGCAGGGTGGCGCGCTGGGCGGCCGCCGGTTCGGTGGGCAGGTAGAGCGGGCCGCGCTGGCCGCAGGCGGCCAGGCTCAGCAGGCCCGCCAGGCACGCGACCCCAAGGCCGATACGGGCACGGGCGCTGCCTAGAATTCGCTGGAGATTCAACATCGCGAAATTCTAGTCATGACCGACCCCGAGTACCTCGACCTTGCGGAAGCCGCGCTGGCGGCCATCGAACAGGGCTGCGACCGCATCAACGAGGCCACCGACGCGGACATCGACAACCAGCGCGTGGGCGGGATGATCACGCTGACCTTCGCCAACCGGAGCCAGATCGTGGTCAACTTGCAGCCGCCGCTGCACGAGATCTGGCTGGCCGCGCGCACCGGCGGCTACCACTACCGGCACGATGGCCGACGTTGGCTGGACACGAAGACGGGCGAGGAGCTGTTCGAGAACCTGTCGCGCGAGGCGAGCCTGCAGGCCGGCCTGCCGCTGCGCTTTACCGCCTGAGCGGCCCTGCGGCGAGGGCGCTCGCCGGCGCGGGCCTTCAGTTGCGGAACATGTCGAGGATGCGGTTGCGCTCCTCGGTGCCGCCACCGCCACCACCGCTGCCGGCCGGCGAAGCATTCGGATCGGCCGTGGCCGGTGCTGCGGCTTCGACGCCCAGCGTGGACACGGCGCGGCCCGGCGTGTAGTCGTCGAAGTACCACTCGCCACCGACCTGCACGACGCCCGCGGGCGGCGGCAGCTCGGCCACAGGCACGCCCTTGAGCGCGGTCTGCATGAAGCTGATCCAGATCGGCAGGCTCAGCCCGCCACCGGTTTCGCGGTCGCCGAGCTTGCGTGGCGTGTCGTAGCCCATCCAGACGACGGCGGCGATGGTCGGCTGGAAGCCGGCGAACCACGCGTCGAGCGAGTCGTTGGTCGTGCCCGTCTTGCCGTACAGGTCGGTGCGCTTGAGCGTGGCCTGCGCCTTGGCGGCCGTGCCGCCGCTGGCGACGGACTGCAGCAGACTGTCCATGATGAAGGCGTTGCGCTGCGGGATGGCGCGCATCGATTCATTGAGCAGCGGGGGCTGCACGTCGACCAGCACCTTGTCCTTGTGGTCGGTGATCTTGGTGATGAGGTAGGGAGTGACGCGGTAGCCGCCGTTGGCGAACACCGAGTAGGCGGTGGCCATCTGCATGGGCGTGACCGAGCCGGCGCCCAATGCCATGGGCAGGTAGGCCGGGTGCTTCTCACGCTCGAAGCCGAAGTTGCCGATCCAGTCCTGCGCGTAGCGCGTGCCGATCGATTGCAGGATGCGGATCGACACCATGTTCTTCGACTTCATCAGTGCCCGCCGCAGCGACATGGGGCCTTCGAAGGTGCCGTCGTAGTTCTTGGGTTCCCAAGGCTGCCCGCCCGTGGTGCCGCCGTCGAAGAACAAGGGGCCGTCGTTCACCACGGTGCTGGGCATGAAGCCCTTTTCAAGCGCCGCCGAGTAGATGAAGGGCTTGAAGCTCGACCCTGGCTGGCGCCAGGCCTGCGTGACGTGGTTGAACTTGTTCTTGCCGAAGTCGAAGCCGCCGACGAGAGCCTTCACGGCGCCGTCGCGCGGGTCGAGCGCGATGAAGGCTCCCTCCACCTCGGGCAGTTGCGTGATTTCCCAGTTGTTCTTGGGCGTCTTGACCACGCGGATCACGGCGCCACGGCGGATCTTGATGTTCGGCGGGGCCTTGTCGGACAGGCCGGACTGCGCGGGGCGCAGGCCCTCGCCCGTGATCTGCACCGCGTCGCCGTTGGCGCGCACGGCGTCGATCTGCTTGGCGTTGGCCTTGAGCACCACGGCCGACATCACGTCGCCGTTGTCGGGGTGTTCGGCCAGTACCTCGTCGACCGCGTCGTCGACGTCCTTGGGGTCGGTCGGCAGATCGATGAACTTCTCGGGGCCGCGATAGATCTGCCGGCGCTCGTAATCCATGATGCCCTTGCGCAGCGCCGTGTACGCCGCGGTCTGGTCGGCGGCGACGACCGAGGTGTAGACCTTCAGGCCGCGGGTGTAGGTGCTGTCGCCGTACTGGGCGTACATCAGCTGGCGCACCGTCTCCGCGACGTATTCGGCATGCAGGCGGCCGGGCTCCTGGCCGTCGCGCAGATGGAGTTCTTCCTTGCGGGCGACTTCGGCTTCCTGCTCGGTGATGAAGCCGGCCTCGACCATGCGGTCGATCACGTAGAGCTGCCGGCCGCGCGCGCGCGACGGGTTGTTGACCGGGTTGTTGGCCCCCGGCGCCTTGGGCAGGCCCGCGAGCATGGCGGCCTGCGCGATGCTGATGTCCTTCAGCGGCTTGCCGAAGTAGGCTTCCGAAGCGGCGGCGAAGCCGTAGGCCCGGTTGCCCAGGTAGATCTGGTTCAGGTAGATCTCGAAGATCTGGTCCTTCGTCAGCTGGTGCTCGAGCTTGAAGGTGAGCAGGATCTCGTAGATCTTGCGGGTGAGGGTTTTCTCCGAGCTCAGGTAGACATTGCGTGCCACCTGCATCGAGATGGTCGACGCGCCCTGGCTCTTGATGCGGTTGAGGTTGGCCAGGCCGGCGCGGATCACGCCCTTGTAGTCGACACCGCCATGCGTGTAGAAGCGCGCGTCTTCCGCGGCCAGCACGGCGTCCTTCATCACCTTGGGAATGGTGGAGATGGGCGTGAGGTTGCGGCGCTCCTCGCCGAATTCGCCCATCAGCACGCCGTCGGAGGTGAACACCCGCAGCGGCAACTTGGGCCGGTAGTCGGCCAGGTCCGACACATCGGGAAGGTTGGGGTAGGCCACGGCCAGCGCCACCGCGACCACGATCAGCACCGAAGCGAGCCCTGCCAGCAGGATCCCGGTCGTCCAGGCGAAGAAGCGCAGGAGCCAGGTCAGCCAGGTCGCGCGCTTCGGGGGAGGAGGGGTCTTTGCAGGCCCGGAGGCGCGCGGTGTGTCGGGCATGGAAAGAGCGGGAAGTGACCCGCCATTATAAAAAGCGCACCCCTCGAAACCGCCGGCGCGCCGCCCTGAATGCCAATGGCTTCAAATTGTGACCAAAGTGGCAATCGGCGCGCGCAGCCGTCAGCTTTTGACAACGATTGCCGTGGTCGCCCTCCCACAGAGCTTGGTTTTGCGCGCGCGCTGCTGATAGCATGCAACCACACGCAATTTTTGCCATTCGTTACAAACAGGCGGGATAGCTCTTGGTTGCCTTGGGTTCCTTGTTTCGTCGCCAGCCGGCGCCCCTGCTCGGCCTCGACGTCAGTTCCTCCAGCGTCAAGCTGGTCGAATTGACGCAGGACGCCGGTGGGAAGCTCGTGCTCGAGCGCTGCGCGATCGAGCCGCTTGAGCGTGGCTGGATCACCGATGGCAACGTCGAGAAATTCGACGAGGTGGCCGAGGCGGTGCGGCGGGTCGTCCGCAAGAGCGGCACGCGCACCAAGAATGCCGCCCTGGCGTTGCCGCCATCGGCCGTCATCACCAAGAAGATCATCCTGCCCGGCGGCATGAGCGAGCAGGAGCTCGAGCTGCAGGTCGAGTCGGAAGCCAACCAGTACATCCCTTTCTCGCTCGATGAAGTGAGCCTGGACTTCTGCGTCGTCGGCCCCAGTGCGGGCTCGTCCGACGATGTGGAGGTGCTCATCGCCGCTTCGCGCAAGGAAAAGGTGCAGGACCGCCAAGGCCTGGCCGAAGCCGCAGGCCTGAAGGCGTCGATCCTCGACGTCGAATCCTTCGCGTCCCGCCTCGCCACCTCGCGGCTGATCGAGCAACTGCCCGGCCAGGGCCAGGACGCCGTGGTGGCGCTCTTCGAAGTGGGTGCCTTCACCACCAGCATGCAGGTGCTGCGCAACCAGGAAGTGCTCTACGACCGCGACCAGGCCTTCGGCGGCGCCCAGCTGACCCAGCTCATCGTCCGCCAGTACGGTTTTTCCGCGGAAGAGGCGGAGTCGAAGAAGCGCAGCGGCGAACTGCCGGCGGACTACGCGGCCGGTGTGCTGAAGCCCTTCGTGGCCAGCATCGCGCAGGAAATCGCGCGTGCCTTGCAGTTCTTCTTCACCAGCACGCCGCACAACCGCGTCGATTACGTGCTCCTGGCCGGCGGCTCGGCCTCCCTGCCTGGGCTGACCAGCGCCGTGACGCGCCAGACCTCCTTCGCCTGCTCGCTGGTCAATCCCTTCGAAGGCATGGAGTTCGGCTCCGGCGTGCGCGAGAAGAAGGTGCGCCGCGAAGCGCCTTCGTACCTCACCTCGTGCGGCCTGGCGATGCGGAGGTTCCTGCAGTGATCCTCATCAACCTGTTGCCGCACCGCGAGGCGGCACGCAAGCGCCGGCGCGAGAACTTCTATGCCTCGCTGGGCGCGGCGGCGTTGATCGGAGGCTTGCTGGCCGGTGCAGGCTACGTGTGGCTGCAGACCCAGATCACCGAGCAGCAGTCGAAGAACGGCTTCCTGCAGGCCGAAATCAAGAAGCTCGACAACGAGATCAAGGAAATCTCCACGCTGCAGGCCGAGATCACGGCCCTGAGCGCACGCCAGCAGGCGGTCGAAGACCTCCAGGGGGACCGCAATCTGCCGGTGCACCTGCTCAACGAGCTGGTGCGCCAACTCCCCGACGGCGTCTACCTGACCAGCATGAAGGAGGACAACCGCACCGTCACGCTGCAGGGCATGGCGCAGTCGAACGAGCGTGTGTCCGAACTGCTGCGCAACCTCGGCAACAGCAGCCCCTGGCTGATCAAGCCGGAGCTGGTCGAGATCACCGCGGCCACCGTGGCGCTCTCCCAGCGCGACCAGCGTCGCGTGGCGAACTTCACGGTGCGGGTCGGCGTGAAGCGTCCGACGGATGACAAGAAGCCCGCAGCGGGCGCCGCGGCCCAGGCGGGCGCGAAGGGTTGAACATGGCCACGCGACGCACCGCCCCCAAAGTGGACATTGCCGCCACGCTCCAGCGAACGGCCAACCAGTTCCGCGGACTGAACACCAGCGACCCGGCCGGCTGGCCGCCGGTGCCGCGCTACGTGCTGTGCGCAGCCGTCGCTGCCCTGGTCGTGGTGGCGCTGTGGTTCATCTGGCTGAGCGGCGTCAACGACGAACTCGAAGCCGAGCGCGGCAAGGAAACGGCGCTGCGCGCCGATTACCAGAAGAAGGTGGCGCAGGCCGTGAACCTCGACCTGCTGAAGAAGCAGCGCGAGCAGGTTCAGCAGTACGTCACGCTGCTCGAGAAACAACTGCCCAGCAAGGCCGAGATGGATGCCTTGCTGTCCGACATCAACCAGGCGGGCCTGGGCCGCAGCCTGCAATTCGAACTCTTCCGTCCGGGCCAGGTGGTGGTGCGTGACTACTACGCCGAGCTGCCCATCGCCGTGAGGGTCAGCGGCCGTTACCACGACATGGGGGCCTTCGTGGCCGACGTCGCCAACCTTTCGCGCATCGTGACTCTCAACAATCTGTCGATCTCGCCGCAGAAGGATGGAGCGCTGACGATGGATGCCACGGCGCGCACCTACCGCTACCTCGACGCCGAGGAGCAGGCCGCGCAGAGGCAGGCGACGGCGCAGGCGAAGAAGAAATGAAGGCCCGGTACTTTCCGCTGTGGGTCCTCGCGACCGTGACCCTGGCCGGCTGCTTCGGCTCGGAGCAGGACGACCTGCGCACCTGGATGCGCGAGCAGCGTGCCCAGGTCAAGCCGCGGGTCACGCCCATTACCGAACCCACCAAGTTCACGCCGCAGCCGTACACCGAAGGGGCCGCCGTGGAGCCCTTCAGCAGCGTCAAGCTGACCCAGGCCCTGCGCCGCGATTCGAGCCAGCCGGGCAATTCCGACCTCATCGCGCCCGAGCTGTCGCGGCGCAAGGAAGCGCTCGAGGCCTTCCCCCTCGACTCGATGGCCATGGTCGGCAGCCTCAACCGGAACGGACAACGCGTCGCGCTGGTCAGTGTGGACAAGCTGCTGTACCAGGTGCGCGTCGGCAACCACCTGGGCCTGAACTACGGGCGCGTCACCCGCATCGACGAAACGGAACTCGGCTTGCGTGAAATCGTGCAGGACGCTGCCGGCGAATGGATCGAGCGTACGGCCACGCTGCAACTGCAAGAGAGGTCGAAATGAATCCCCTAGCGAAGAAGAATATGCGCACTCTCAACTGGTTGCGTGCGGCCGGCCTCTGTGTTGTGGCCCTGGGTGCCGCAGCTGTGGCCCACGCGCAGAACGCCATCGAGGCGGTCACCAGCTCCATGCAATCGGGCGCCGAAGTGGTGCGGATCGATCTCGCGCAGCCGCTGGCGGCCGTGCCCGACGGATTCGTGGTCCAGAACCCCGCCCGCATCGCACTCGATTTCCCCGGCGTGACGAATGCCATCGGACGCTCCGCCCTGGACATGAACCAGGGGAACCTGCGCTCAGTCAATGTGGTCCAGGCCGGTGAGCGCACGCGCCTCGTGCTCAACCTCAAGCAGGCGGCCGCCTACCGCGCCGAGATCCAGGGCAAGTCCCTGCTCGTCGTGCTGGATCCCGTGCCGGGCGCCGCACTGGTCGCCTCGGCGCAGTCGAGCTTCGCCGAGACGCGCAACCGCGACAGCCTGCCGCTCAAGGACATCGATTTCCGCCTGGGCCCCGACAACACGGGCCGCGTGATCGTCGACCTGCCGAACAACCAGGTCGGCGTCGACGTGCGCCCGCAGGGCCGCAACCTCGTGGTGGAGTTCACCAAGTCGACCCTGTCCGAAGGCCTGCGCCGTCGCCTGGACGTGGCGGACTTCAACACGCCGGTGCAGTTCATCAACACGCAGCAGGTGGGCGACCGCGTGCGCATGACCATCGAGCCGCGTGGCGAGTGGGAGCACAGCGCCTACCAGAGCGACAACCAGTTCGTCGTCGAAGTCCGTCCGCGCAAGGTCGATCCGACCAAGCTGACGCAGGGCGTGGGCTACAACGGCGAGAAGCTGTCGCTGAACTTCCAGAACATCGAGATCCGCTCCCTGCTGCAGGTCATCGCGGACTTCACGAACTTCAACATCGTGACCTCTGACTCGGTCACCGGCTCGCTGACCTTGCGCCTGAAGGACGTGCCCTGGGACCAGGCCCTGGACATCATCATGCAGGCCAAGAACCTCGGCATGCGCAAGAACGGCACTGTGCTGTGGATTGCGCCCAAGGACGAGATCAACGCCAAGGAGAAGATGGAGTTCGAGGCCCGCGCGGCCATCGAGAACCTCGAGCCTCTGCGGACCCAGTCCTTCCAGCTGAACTACACCAAGGCGATCGCCATTGCGCAGGGCCTCACGGGCACGGGGCAAGGCGCCGGTGGCGGTGGCGGCTCCGGCACGACCACCCGCATCCTGAGCCCGCGCGGCAGCGTCATCGCCGAATCGCGCACCAACCAGCTTTTCGTCTCGGACATCCCGTCCAAGCTCGCCCAGGTGGCCGAGCTGATCCAGAAGCTCGACGTCCCCGTGCGCCAGGTCATGATCGAGGCGCGCATCGTCGAGGCGTCCGACACCTTCGGCAAGTCGCTCGGCGCTCGCCTGGGCGGCGGCGCGATCAACCGGCGCAACTCCTTCGGCACCTGGCCGTCGGTCACCGGCGGCGGGACCACCTCGACCACGACCAACGGCGTGACCACGTCGACCACGACGAGCCCGACGGTGAATTTCGCCTCGCCGACGCTGAGCAACCTGATCAACCTGCCGGCGGGTGACGCCGGCGGTACCGGCAACGCGGCCGGCGCCTTCACCCTGGCGCTGTTCAATTCGAGCTTCTCGCGCATGCTGAACCTCGAGATCTCCGCGCTCGAGGCCGATGGCAAGGGCAAGCTGATCTCCAGCCCGCGCGTCATCACGGCCGACCAGACCAAGGCGCTGATCGAGCAGGGCGAGGAAATCCCCTACCAGCAGGCCACCTCCAGCGGCGCGACCTCGATCTCCTTCCGCAAGGCGGTGCTGAAGCTCGAAGTCACGCCGCAGATCACGCCCGAGGGCAACATCATCCTGACGCTCGACGTGAGCAAGGATGCCCGCGGCGTGAACACGACGGCCGGCCCGGCCATCAACACCAAGCACGTGCAGACCGAGGTGCTGGTCGAGAACGGCGGCACGGTGGTGATCGGTGGTATCTTCGAACTCACCGAAACCAACGACGAATCGCGGATTCCGGTGCTGGGTGAGGCGCCCATCATTGGCGCACTGTTCCGCAATCGCGAGCGCGTTGCCAACAAGACCGAAATGCTCGTCTTTATCACGCCGAAGATGATCACCGACCGCAACGCGGCGCGCTGAGTGCGCCGCGTGCCCGCGCGCGTGTGACGGCACTCGCTCTGGTGGGTCTGCCCGGTTCGGGCAAGTCGGCCGTCGGCAGGCGGCTGGCGCAACGGCTCGACGTTCCCTTCGTCGACAGCGACCAGGTCATCGAGCAGCGCATCGGCTGCTCCATCCGCGAATTCTTCGAGCGCGAAGGCGAAGCGCGCTTCCGCGACCTCGAAGCCCAGGTGATTGCCGAGCTCGGCCGCGCTGCGGCCGGCGTGGTGGCCACGGGCGGCGGCGCGGTGCTGCGCCCGGCCAACCGCGACAGCCTGCGCGCCCATTTCCACGTGATCTACCTGCAGTCCGCGCCGGAGGACCTGTACCGGCGCCTGCGGCACGACGTCAAGCGGCCGCTGCTGCAGGTGGCCGATCCGCTCGGGCGCCTGCGCGAGCTGCACGCCGCGCGGGACCCGCTCTACCGCGAGACGGCGCACCGCATCGTCGAGACCGGCAAGCCGTCGGTCGGGGCGCTGGTGCAGTCCATCGTGGCCACGCTCGAAGGTGCGGGCCTGAGCGTGGCGCCCGCTTCGCCCGCCGCGCCCTGCTGACGCCGCCCTCGCCGGGTGCGCCGACTTGGCCCGCGCCCTCGAGGGTCGATGCGCCCGCCACTACACTTCCCGCCATGTCTTCCGTCTCCATCGCCGCGCCCGAGCGCGTCGGCATCGACCTGGGCGAGCGCAGCTACTCGATCGTGATCGGCCCCGGCCTGATCGCGGACCCTGCAAGCTATGCCGATCTGCCCGCCTCGGCGACGGCCCTGGTCGTGACCAACACCACCGTCGCGCCGCTCTATGCGCAGGCCGTGCGCGACGCGCTCGCGCAGCGCTTCCGTGCCGTGCGGGTGCTCGAATTGCCCGATGGCGAAGCGCACAAGAACTGGGAGACCCTGAACCTCGTCTTCGACGCGCTGCTGGCCCATGGTGCCGACCGCAAGACGGTGCTGTTCGCCCTCGGTGGCGGCGTGGTGGGCGACATGACCGGTTTCGCCGCCGCCAGCTACATGCGCGGCGTGCCCTTCGTGCAGCTGCCCACGACGCTGCTGGCGCAGGTGGATTCGTCCGTCGGCGGCAAGACGGCCATCAACCACCCGCTGGGCAAGAACATGATCGGCGCCTTCTACCAGCCGCAGCTGGTGCTGTGCGACCTCGACACGCTGCAGACGCTGCCGCAGCGCGAGATCGCGGCCGGCCTGGCCGAGATCATCAAGTACGGGCCCATCGCCGACCTAGCCTTCCTCGACTGGATCGAGGCGAACATCGAGGCCCTCGTGGCGCGTGACGCCCCCGCGCTGGCCCACGCCGTGCGGCGCAGCTGCGAGATCAAGGCGGCGGTCGTGGGGCAGGACGAGCGCGAAGCGGGGCTGCGCGCCATCCTCAATTTCGGCCACACCTTCGGCCATGCGATCGAGTCCGGCCTGGGCTACGGCGAATGGCTGCACGGCGAGGCCGTGGGTTGCGGCATGGTCATGGCGGCCCACCTGTCCGAAAAGCTGGGCGGCGTCGATGCCGCCTTCGTGCGCCGGCTCACCGCGTTGATCGAGCGCGCCGGCCTGCCGGTGCGTGCCCCGGACCTGGGCGCGGAGCGCTACCTGTCGCTCATGCGGGTCGACAAGAAGTCCGAGGCCGGCGAGATCCGATTCGTGGTCATCGACCGGCCCGGCTCGGCCGTGCTGCGCCCGGCGCCCGACGCCCTCGTGCGCGAGGTGCTGGCCGAATGCTGTGCGTGAGCATCTCGTTGCTACGAAATCGATAGCTGCTCGCGCAAGCGGGGCGGGCGCTGGAGCCTGATTCGATGCCCAATCCTGCGCTGCTTGCCGACGTCGCCGCGCCACCGCCCTGGGCCAGCCAGCCGGCCCGGTCGCGCGGGCGCCGGCACCCGGAGCCGGCCGCCCCCACGCGCGACGACTTCCAGCGCGACCGCGACCGCATCGTCCATTCCACGGCCTTCCGTCGGCTGGTCTACAAGACGCAGGTCTTTCTGAACCACGAGGGCGACCTGTTCCGCACGCGGCTCACGCACTCGCTCGAAGTGGCGCAGCTCGCCCGTTCGATCGCCCGGCCGCTGGGCCTGAACGAGGACCTGGTCGAGGCGATCGCGCTGGCGCACGACCTGGGCCACACGCCCTTCGGCCACGCCGGACAGGACGCGCTGGACGACTGCATGGCCGCGCATGGCGGCTTCGAGCACAACCTGCAGAGCCTGCGCGTCGTCGATTCGCTGGAGCATCGCTACCCGCAGTTCGACGGCCTGAACCTGTGCTTCGAGACGCGCGAGGGCATCCTCAAGCACTGCTCGCGTGCCAACGCCCAGCGGCTCGAGGCGCAGGAGCCGGGCGGCGTCGCCCACCGCTTCCTGCACGGCGGCCAGCCCAGCCTGGAGGCGCAGCTGTGCAACCTGGCCGACCAGATCGCCTACAACGCCCACGACATCGACGATGGCGTGCGCTCGGGCCTGCTGCGCATCGAAGACCTGGCCGAGGTCGAGCTCGTGGAGCGCCATCGGTGCGAGGCCGCCGCCGAGCACCCCGGCCTGGCCGGGCGGCGGCTGCTCTACGAGACCATCCGCCGCATGCTGAGCGCGCAGGTGTACGACGTGATCGACGCCACCCGCGCCGCGTTGCGCGAGCACGCTCCGGCCGATGCGCAGGGCGTGCGGGCCGTGCCGCCGCTGGTGCAGTTCAGTGCCGGCATGCGCGCGCAGTCCACGGCGCTCAAGCAGTTCCTGTTCGCCAACCTGTACCGCCATCCGCAGGTGACGCAGACCACGCGGCAAGCCCAGCAGGCGGTGCGCGACCTGTTCGCAGCCTACGTCGACGGCGCGGCGGCGCTTCCCGAGTCCTATGCCGTGCGGGCCGACCGGCCGCGCGCCGTGGCCGACTACATCGCCGGCATGACCGACCGCTTCGCCATGCGCGAGCACGAACGCCTGACCGGCGCCCGGTGGGTGGCATGAGCAGCACGGCACGCGTTCCGCCGGCGGCGCTGGTCGTCGTGGCCGCCGGGGTCGCGGCCTCGCTGCACGTCGGCAAGCTGCCGCCCGCCGTGCCGGCATTGCAGGCGCAGCTGCAGGTCAGCCTGCTCGAAGCGGGCTTCCTGCTGTCGCTGGTGCAGGTGGCGGGCATGCTGCTGGGCATGGTGGCGGGCCTGGCGGCCGACTCGATCGGGCTGCGCCGCAGCATGCTGGCCGGGCTGCTGCTGCTCAGTGCCGCCAGCGCCGCCGGCAGCCTGGCAGGCCACGTCGCCACGCCGGTGGCTTGGCTGCTGGGTTGGCGGGGCGTCGAGGGGCTGGGCTTCCTGTTGGCCGTGATGCCCGGACCGGGACTGATCCGGCGCCTTGCGCCCGCGGGCGCCGACAAGGCGGCGATGGGGCTGTGGGGCGCCTACATGCCGGTCGGCGTGGCGCTCGCCTTGCTCCTGGGCCCGACGGTCATCGCGCGCGGTGGCTGGGCGCTGTGGTGGCAGGGCCTGGCGGCGGCCTCCGCCATGGCGGCGTTCGGGCTGTGGCGCGCGGTGGCGCCCGACCCGCGCCAACGGTCCACGGGCGCCGGTGGCACCGAGTCCTGGTCGCAGCGCCTCGCGCTCACCGTGCGCACGCCGCGCGGCTGGGGCGCTGCCGCGGCTTTCGGCTTTTACGCGGCGCAGTGGATCGCCGTGATCGGCTTCCTGCCCACCATCTGCGTCGCTGCGGGCCTCGGCGCCGGCGCGACCTCCGGGCTGACGGCATTGGCGGCGGCGCTCAACATGGTGGGCAACATCGTCGGCGGGCGGCTGCTGCAGCGCGGCTGGGCACCGGTCCACCTGCTTCGGCTCGGCTTCGCGGCGATGGGCGTGGCCGCCGTGGCGGCCTTCGCCGGCTGGAACGGCGCGCCCGCGGGCGCGCTGTCGCTGCTGCCGCGCTATGTGGCCATCTGCCTGTTCTCGCTCTGCGGCGGCATGGTGCCGGCCACGCTCTTCATGCTGGCGGTGCGCGTGGCGCCCACGCCCTCGACGGTGTCGACCACGGTGGGCCTGATGCAGCAGGCCTCGTCGCTCGGGCAGTTCGTCGCGCCGCCGGTGGTGGCCTGGGTGGCGCACCGCGCCGGCGGCTGGCAATGGACCTGGGCCTGCACGCTGGCCTGCTCGCTCGCCGGCATCGCCGTGGGCACGGCACTGGCCTCGTCGAGGAGGGCTGCGGCATGAACGGGGATCCGGGTCAGGCGATCGCCGACACGCTGCGCTGGCTGGAACGCGCCGTCATCGGCCTCAACCTGTGCCCGTTCGCCAAGGCAGTCCACGTCAAGGGGCAGGTCCACCACGCGGTGTTCGGCGGCGACGACCTCGACGCGCTGATGGACTGCCTCCTGGCCGAGGCGCAGGCGCTGGTCGACACCGACCCGGCCGAGCACGACACCACGCTGCTGGTCGTTCCCGATGCGCTGCAGGATTTCCTCGACTTCAACGACTGGGTGGTCCGGGCCGACAAGCGCCTGCGCCGCGCCGGCCATGAGGGTGTGCTCCAGCTCGCGAGCTTTCACCCGCACTTCCAGTTCGCCGGCACCGAGGCCGACGACATCGGCAACGCCACCAACCGCTCGCCGTATCCCACGCTGCATCTGCTGCGCGAGGACAGCGTGGCCCGCGCGGTCGAGGCCTTTTTCGAGGCGGCCGCCATCTTCGAGCGCAACATCGACACGCTGGAGGCGCTGGGCGCCGACGGCTGGCAGGCCCTGGATGTGGGCCCGCACGACGCCAAGGATTGATTGCCCATGAGCCGACCGTCCAAGTCCACCGCCGCCGATGAGGCGCTCGCCCAGGAACTGCGCCCCGGCCAGTCCGTCGAGCTGCTGAAGGAGCTGCACATCCTCACCCGCGAGGGCCGGCTCAACCAGGACTCGCGCCGCAAGCTCAAGCAGGTGCACCACCTGTACCAGTTCATCGAGAAGCTGCTGCTCGAACTGCCAGACGAAGGCGCCCACGCCACGCTGGCCGACCACGGCGCCGGCAAGTCCTACCTGGGCTTCATCCTCTACGACCTGTTCTTCAAGTCGCGCGGCGATGGGGTCATCTACGGCATCGAGACGCGCACCGAACTGGTCGAGCGATCGCGTGCGCTGGCGGCGCGGCTCGGGTTCGAGCGCATGCGCTTCCTGCCGCTGTCCGTGGCCGAATCCGCGCAGTCGAGCGAGCTGCCGGCCCGCATCGACGTCGTGACGGCCCTGCACGCCTGCGACACGGCCACCGACGACGCCATCGCCTTCGGCCTGGCGAAGCAGGCCCGCGCCATGGTGCTGGTGCCCTGCTGCCAGGCCGAGGTGGCCGCCTGCCTGCGCCAGACCAAGGCGCTGGCGCTGTCGCGCACGCCGCTGTCGGAGCTGTGGCGCCATCCGCTGCACACGCGCGAGATCGGCAGCCAGCTCACCAACGTGCTGCGCTGCCTGTACCTGGAGGCCAGCGGCTACCAGGTCACCGTGACGGAACTGGTGGGCTGGGAGCACAGCATGAAGAACGAATTGATCATGGCGCGCCACACCGGCCAGCGCAAGGTCAGTGCGGCCCAGCGCCTGCGCGCGCTGCTGGCGGAATTCGGGCTCGAAAGCCTGGAGGCCACGCGCTTCAAGCTGGCCTGAAGCGCTTGCGCCCATGGCCCGACTCGCGCGCCTGTCCATCGCCCAGCAGCCGCACCACGTGGTGCAGCGTGGCAACAACCGCCAACCCATCTTCGTGGACGCGGCCGATCGGGAGCGCTTCCTGGCGCTGGTGGGGGAGGGCGCCGCGCGCTTCGGCATCGCCCTGCACGCCTACTTGCTGATGGACAACCACTTCCATCTGCTGGCCACGCCCGCCACGGCCGATGCGCTGCCGCAGTGGATGCAGGCGGTGGGGCGGGCCTACGTGCGCCACTTCAACGACCGGCACGGCCGCAGCGGCACGCTGTGGGAAGGGCGCTACCGATCCACCTTGGTCCAGGCCGAGCGCTACCTGCTGCCCTGCATGGCTTACATCGACCTCAACCCGGTGCGTGCGGGCCTGGTGTCCGAGCCGCTGCAGCACCCCTGGTCGAGCCATGCGCATTACGTGGGCCAGCGGCACGACCGGATCGTCACGCCGCATGCGCTGTACTGGGGCCTGGGCAACACCCCCTTCGACCGGGAGGCGGCCTATGCCGACTTGGTGCGCGCCGGCGTCAGCGCGGCGGACCAGGCATTGCTGACCGACGCCGTCTTCAAGGGCTGGGTCGCCGGCGACGCCGCCTTTGTCGCGAAGATGCAAAGCGATACACCGCGGCGCCTGACCCCTTCCAAAGCGGGCCGGCGGCCTGCCGCGGCGCGCGACTGACTGCCAAATCGGCCGCCGGCCCTCGCCGGTCCTGCGTCCATAGCTATCAATTTTGATATGTCCCCATTTAAGTTCCGATCGATTTCGTCGGAAATTAAATGGATTCTGACCCCAATTAAAGCGTTTGGCATTGTTTGTGCGACGCACTATCCTCTGCTTCCCCCGCGAAAACCCCTAGGAGCGCACCCATGACGACGGCTGCCGAGATCGAGCACCTCCAACAACACGGCCTGTATTCCGCCGCCGACGAGCACGATGCCTGCGGCGTCGGCTTCGTGGCGCACATCAAGGGCGAGAAGAGCCACGCCATCGTCACCCAGGCGCTCAAGATCCTCGAGAACCTCGACCACCGCGGAGCCGTCGGTGCCGACAAGCTCATGGGCGACGGGGCCGGCATCCTGATCCAGGTGCCCGACCACCTCTACCGCGAGGAAATGGCCAAGCAGGGCATCACGCTGCCTCCCCCGGGCGAGTACGGCGTCGGCATGATCTTCCTGCCCAAGGAGCACGCGTCGCGCCTGGCCTGCGAGCAGGAGATGGAGCGCGCGATCAAGGCCGAGGGCCAGGTGCTGCTGGGCTGGCGCGACGTGCCGGTGAACCGCGAGATGCCGATGTCGCCCACCGTGCGCGAGAAGGAGCCGATCCTGCGCCAGGTCTTCATCGGCCGCGGCCCCGACGTGATCGTGCAGGACGCCCTGGAACGCAAGCTGTACGTCATCCGCAAGACGGCCAGCGCCAGCATCCAGCGACTCAAGCTCAAGCACAGCAAGGAGTACTACGTCCCCAGCATGTCCAGCCGCACTGTGGTCTACAAGGGCCTGCTGCTGGCCGACCAGGTGGGCACCTACTACCTGGACCTGCAGGACAAGCGCTGCATCTCCGCCCTGGGCCTGGTGCACCAGCGCTTCTCGACCAACACCTTCCCCGAGTGGCCGCTGGCCCACCCGTACCGCTACGTCGCCCACAACGGCGAGATCAACACCGTCAAGGGCAACTACAACTGGATGAAGGCGCGCGAGGGCGTGATGAGCTCGCCCGTGCTGGGTCCGGACCTCGCCAAGCTGTACCCGATCAGCTTCGCCGGCCAGTCCGACACCGCCACCTTCGACAACTGCCTCGAACTGCTCACCATGGCCGGCTACCCGATCAGCCAGGCCGTGATGATGATGATTCCCGAGCCCTGGGAGCAGCACGCGACGATGGACCCGCGCCGCCGGGCCTTCTACGAGTACCACGCCGCCATGCTCGAGCCCTGGGACGGCCCGGCCTCGATCGTGTTCACCGACGGTCGCCAGATCGGCGCCACGCTGGACCGCAACGGCCTGCGCCCCTCGCGCTACTGCGTGACCGACGACGACTTCGTCATCATGGGTTCGGAAGCCGGCGTGCTGCCCATTCCCGAGGCCAAGATCGTTCGCAAGTGGCGCCTGCAGCCCGGCAAGATGTTCCTGATCGACCTGGAACAGGGCCGCATGATCGACGACGAGGAGGTCAAGGCGACGCTGGCCAACAGCAAGCCCTACAAGCAGTGGATCGAGAACCTGCGCATCAAGCTCGACGACGTCGAGGGTGCCGGTGAGGCGCCGGCCAGCGCCGTGTCGCTGCTGGACCGCCAGCAGGCCTTCGGCTACACGCAGGAAGACATCAAGTTCCTGATGAGCCCCATGGCGCAGGCGGGCGAAGAGGGCATCGGCTCCATGGGCAACGACAGCCCGCTGGCCGTGCTCTCGAACAAGAACAAGCCGCTGTACAACTACTTCAAGCAGCTGTTCGCCCAGGTGACGAACCCGCCGATCGACCCGATCCGCGAGGCCATCGTCATGTCGCTGGTGTCCTTCGTCGGCCCGAAGCCGAACCTGCTGGACATCAACCAGGTCAACCCGCCCATGCGCCTCGAGGTCAGCCAGCCGATCCTCGACTTCAACGACATGGCGAAGCTGCGCGACATCGGCACCTTCACGCAGGGCAAGTTCAAGAGCCACACGCTCGACATCACCTACCCGCTGTCGTGGGGCGAGGAGGGTGTCGAGGCCAAGCTCGCGTCGCTGTGCGCCGAGGCGGTGGACGCCATCAAGGGCGGGCACAACATCCTGATCGTGAGCGACCGCGCCGTGAGCGCCACGCAGCTCGCCATCCCGGCGCTGCTGGCGCTGTCGGCCGTGCACCAGCACCTGGTGCGCGAGGGCCTGCGCACCACGGCCGGCCTGGTCGTGGAAACCGGTTCGGCGCGCGAGGTGCATCACTTCGGCGTGCTGGCCGGCTACGGTGCCGAGGCCGTGCACCCGTACCTCGCCATGGAAACGCTGGCGGCCATGCATGCCGACCTGCCGGGCGACCTGTCGGCCGAGAAGGCGATCTACAACTACGTCAAGGCGATCGGCAAGGGCCTGTCGAAGATCATGTCCAAGATGGGCGTGTCGACGTACATGAGCTACTGCGGCGCGCAGCTCTTCGAGGCCATCGGCCTGAACAGCGAGACGGTGGCCAAGTACTTCACCGGCACGGCCAGCCGCGTCGAGGGCATCGGCGTGTTCGAGATCGCGCAGGAAGCCATCCGCATGCACAAGGCGGCCTTCGGCAGCGACCCGGTGCTGGCCACCATGCTCGACGCCGGCGGCGAATACGCCTGGCGCACCCGCGGCGAAGACCACATGTGGACGCCCGACGCCATCGCCAAGCTGCAGCACTCCACGCGCGCCAACAACTTCAGCACCTACAAGGAATACGCGCAGATCATCAACGACCAGAGCCGCCGTCACCTCACGCTGCGCGGCCTGTTCGAGTTCAAGTTCGACCCGAGCAAGGCGATCCCCGTCGACGAGGTCGAGCCGGCGTCGGAGATCGTCAAGCGCTTCGCCACCGGCGCCATGTCGCTGGGCTCCATCAGCACCGAGGCGCACTCGACGCTGGCCATCGCCATGAACCGCATCGGCGGCAAGAGCAACACGGGCGAGGGCGGTGAAGACCCGGCCCGCTACCGCAACGAGCTCAAGGGCATCCCGATCAAGCAGGGCGCCACGCTCAAGAGCGAGATCGGCGCCGAGAACGTCGAGGTCGACCTGCCGCTCAAGGAAGGCGACTCGCTGCGCTCGAAGATCAAGCAGGTGGCCTCGGGCCGCTTCGGCGTCACGGCCGAGTACCTCGCCTCGGCCGACCAGGTGCAGATCAAGATGGCGCAGGGCGCCAAGCCGGGCGAAGGCGGCCAGCTGCCCGGCGGCAAGGTGACCGAGTACATCGGCAAGCAGCGCTACTCGGTGCCCGGCGTGGGCCTGATCAGCCCGCCGCCGCACCACGACATCTACTCGATCGAGGATCTGGCGCAGCTGATCCACGACCTGAAGAACGTCGCCACGCATGCGTCGATCAGCGTCAAGCTGGTGAGCGAAGTGGGCGTGGGCACCATCGCGGCCGGCGTCGCCAAGTGCAAGGCCGACCACGTGGTGATCGCCGGCCACGACGGCGGCACGGGCGCATCGCCCTGGTCGTCCATCAAGCACGCCGGCAGCCCGTGGGAGATCGGCCTCGCCGAGACGCAGCAGACCCTGGTGCTCAACCGCCTGCGCAGCCGCATCCGCGTGCAGGCCGACGGCCAGATGAAGACCGGCCGCGACGTCGTCATCGGTGCGCTCCTGGGCGCCGACGAGTTCGGCTTCGCCACCGCGCCGCTGGTGGTCGAGGGCTGCATCATGATGCGCAAGTGCCACCTCAACACCTGCCCGGTGGGCGTGGCCACGCAGGACCCCAAGCTGCGCAAGAAGTTCGCCGGCAAGCCCGAGCACGTCGTGAACTACTTCTTCTTCATCGCCGAAGAGGTTCGCCAGCTCATGGCCCAGTTGGGCGTGCGAAAGTTCGACGACCTGATCGGCCGCGCCGACCTGCTCGACACCCGCAAGGGCATCGAGCACTGGAAGGCCCGCGGGCTGGACTTCACGCGGCTTTTCGCCCAGCCCCAGGTGCCGGCCGACGTGCCGCGCTTCCATGTGGAGAGCCAGGACCACGGCCTTGCGAAGGCGCTGGACAACAAGCTCATCGAGAAGTCGCGTCCCGCCATCGAGAAGGGCGAGAAGGTGCAGTTCATCGAGACGGTGCGCAACGTGAACCGCACGGTGGGCGCGATGCTCTCCGGCGCGCTCACCAAGGTGCACCCCGAGGGCCTGCCGGACGACTCCATCCGCATCCAGCTCGAGGGCACGGGCGGCCAGTCCTTCGGCGCCTTCCTGGCGCGCGGCATCACGCTGTACCTGATCGGCGAAGCCAACGACTACACCGGCAAGGGCCTGTCGGGCGGCCGCGTGGTGGTGCGCCCGAGCCTGGACTTCCGCGGCGAAGCGGTGCGCAACATCATCGTGGGCAACACCGCGCTCTACGGCGCCACGACCGGCGAGGCCTTCCTGGCCGGCGTCGCGGGCGAACGCTTCGCGGTGCGCCTGTCGGGCGCCACCGCGGTGGTGGAGGGCACCGGCGACCACGGCTGCGAGTACATGACCGGCGGCACCGTCGTCGTGCTGGGCAAGACCGGCCGCAACTTCGCGGCCGGCATGAGCGGCGGCGTGGCCTTCGTCTACGACGAGGACGGGCAGTTCGCCACCCGCTGCAACCTGGCGATGGTCTCGCTGGACAAGGTGCTGACCAGCGCCGAGCAGACCGCCAGCGTCCACCGCAAGGTGTGGCATGGCGGCGAGACCGACGAGGCGCAGCTCAGGAAGCTGCTCGAGGAACACCACCGCTGGACCGGCAGCAAGCGTGCACGCGACCTGCTGGACAACTGGGCCGTCGCGCGCACGAAGTTCGTGAAGGTGTTCCCGAACGAGTACAAGCGCGCCCTGGCCGAGATCCACGACCGCAAGGTCGAACTCACCAGCAGCGGCAACAACGCGCATGCCGGCCTCGAGCCCCATGCCGTGAAGTCCACCGCCGCCGTCTGAACGCAGCACGACCGACCAAGAACAGGATCACACGATGGGAAAGATCACCGGCTTCATGGAGTACGAGCGCATCGAGGAGGGCTACCGCCCCGCCTCCGAGCGCCTGAAGCACTACAAGGAATTCGTCGTCGGCCTCGATGAGAAGCAGGCCAAGGTGCAGGGTGCGCGCTGCATGGACTGCGGCACGCCCTTCTGCAACAGCGGCTGCCCGGTCAACAACATCATTCCGGACTTCAACGACCTGGTCTACCGCAACGACTGGGCCAACGCGATCGAGGTGCTGCACAGCACCAACAACTTCCCCGAGTTCACCGGCCGCATCTGCCCCGCGCCCTGCGAGGCCGCCTGCGTCCTGAACGTGAACGACGACGCGGTGGGGATCAAGTCGATCGAGCACGCGATCATCGACCGCGCCTGGAGCGAAGGCTGGGTCAAGCCCCGGCCCGCAGCGCACAAGACGGGCAAGAAGGTCGCCGTGGTCGGTTCCGGCCCGGCCGGCATGGCGGCGGCCCAGCAGCTGGCGCGCGCAGGCCACGACGTCACGCTGTTCGAGAAGAACGACCGCATCGGCGGACTGCTGCGCTACGGCATTCCCGACTTCAAGATGGAGAAGTCGCACATCGATCGCCGCGTCGAGCAGATGAAGGCCGAGGGTGTGGTCTTCCGTACGGGCGTCGTGGTCGGCGCCGCGAAGGACACGCTGGGCAAGGGCTCCAAGGTCACCAACCTTGCCAAGGAGACCGTCACGCCCGAGCAGCTGCAGAAGGAATTCGACGCCGTGTTGCTCACGGGTGGCGCGGAACAGTCGCGCGACCTGCCCGTGCCCGGCTGCGACCTGGACGGCATCCATTTCGCGATGGAGTTCCTGCCGCAGCAGAACCGTGTGAACGCCGGCGACAAGGTCAAGGGCCAGCTGCGCGCCGACGGCAAGCACGTCATCGTGATCGGCGGCGGCGACACCGGCTCCGACTGCGTCGGCACCAGCAACCGTCATGGCGCCGTGAGCGTCACCCAGTTCGAGCTGATGCCCCAGCCGCCCGAAGAGGAGAACCGCCCGCTGACCTGGCCGTACTGGCCGTACAAGCTGCGCACCAGTTCCAGCCACGAGGAAGGCTGCGAACGCGAGTTCGCCATCTCGACCAAGGAGTTCGTCGGCGAGAAGGGCAAGGTCACCGGCCTGAAGACCGTGCGCGTCGAGTGGAAGGACGGCAAGATGGTCGAGGTGCCCGGCAGCGAGCAGGTGCTCAAGGCCGACCTGGTGCTGCTGGCCATGGGCTTCGTGAGCCCGGTGGCGTCCGTGCTCGACGCCTTCGGCGTCGAGAAGGACGCCCGTGGCAATGCGAAGGCCAGCATGGACTTCGTCGGCGGCTATGCGACCAACGTGCCCAAGGTGTTCGCGGCCGGCGACATGCGACGCGGCCAGTCTCTTGTCGTGTGGGCGATCCGCGAGGGCCGCCAGGCCGCGCGCTCGGTGGACGAGTTCCTGATGGGGTTCAGCGACCTGCCTCGATGAGGGGCGCGGATCGCCCTGCGGGCGTCCATGGATGCGCGGCCTGTCCGGCCGCGCAGCGCGAGGGTCGCCAGGCCGCGCGCTCGGTGGGCGAGTTCCTGATGGGGTTCAGCGACCTGCCCCGATAACGGGCGCGGATCGCCGAAGGGCCTGCGTGGATGGGTGGAATGTCGGGCGGCGCAGTGTGCGGGTCGCCGGGCAATGCGTTCAGTGGACGAATTCGTGACGGGTTTCACCTGCCTGCCCTGATGAATGGAGAGGCGAATGCCTGCCTGGGCAGGCATCCCTTATCATCCGCGCACCGCCAAGCCGGGACCGCCTGAAGGGGGCCCCGGCTTTTTCATTGGATGGATCACCGCCCTTGTCTTCGCCGCCCCTGATCGAATTCCGCGACGTACGCTTCGGCTACAGCGAGCGCGCCATCCTCGATGGCGTGTCGTTCAGCGTGCCGCGCGGCAAGGTGACTGCGCTCATGGGCGCATCGGGCGGCGGCAAGACGACGGTGCTTCGCCTCATCGGTGGCCAGGCGCGCGCCCAGCGCGGCGAAGTGCGGTTCGACGGGCAGGACGTGGGGCGGCTTTCCAGCGATGCACTCTACGCCGCGCGGCGCCGCATGGGCATGCTGTTCCAGTTCGGCGCGCTGTTCACCGACATGAGCGTGTTCGAGAACGTGGTCTTCCCGCTGCGCGAACACACCCGGCTGCCGGAGCCCCTGCTGCGCGACATCGTGCTCATGAAGCTCGAAGCGGTGGGGCTGCGCAATGCGCGCGACCTCATGCCCAGCGAGATCTCCGGCGGCATGGCGCGGCGCGTCGCACTGGCGCGGGCCATCGCACTCGATCCCGAACTCGTCATGTACGACGAGCCCTTCGCCGGGCTCGACCCGATTTCGCTGGGCACGGCGGCGAGGCTCATCCGGCAGCTCAACGATGCGCTGGGGTTGACCAGCCTCATCGTCTCGCACGACCTCGAGGAAACCTTCCGGATCGCCGACCACGTGATCGTGCTGGCCAACGGCGGCGTGGCGGCGCAGGGCACGCCCGAGGACGTGCGGCGCAGCACCGATCCGCTGGTGCACCAGTTCGTCAACGCCCTGGCCGACGGACCGGTGCGCTTCCACTACCCGGGCAGCAGCGTGGAAGCCGACTTTGCCGCCAACGGTGGAGGTCGCCGATGAATGTCTTGCCAGCCCGCCACGTGCATGCCCGCCCTCCGCTGGCGGCATCCGCGTGCGCGCCCGTTGCCCTGCGGAGCTTGCCATGAGCTGGTACCGCCCCGCCGACGCCGGTTTTGCCGTGCGTCACAAGCTGGCCGACCTGGGGCTGGGCGCGCGCCTTTTCGTGCGGCTGCTGGCACAGGCCGGCGCCTGCCTGCGCCGCTTCGGCCTGGTGCGCGACCAGATCCACTTCCTGGGCAACTACTCGCTGGCGATCATTGCCGTGTCGGGCCTCTTCGTCGGCTTCGTGCTCGGTCTGCAGGGCTATTACACGCTGCAGCGCTATGGCTCTTCCGAGGCGCTGGGCCTGCTGGTGGCGCTGTCGCTGGTGCGCGAACTCGGGCCGGTGGTGGCGGCGCTGCTGTTCGCGGGCCGCGCCGGCACCTCGCTGACGGCCGAGATCGGCCTCATGAAGGCCGGCGAGCAGCTCAGCGCGATGGAGATGATGGCGGTCGATCCCGTGCGGCGCGTGCTGGCGCCGCGCTTCTGGGCCGGCGTCATCACGCTGCCGCTGCTGGCGGCGGTCTTCAGTGCCGTCGGCGTGATCGGCGGCTACGTGGTGGGCGTGCTCATGCTCGGCATCGACTCGGGTGCCTTCTGGAGCCAGATGCAGGGCGGCGTCGATGTCTGGCGTGATGTCGGCAACGGTGTCGTCAAGAGCATCGTCTTCGGCTTCACCGTGACCTTCGTCGCACTGCTGCAGGGCTACGAGGCACTTCCCACGCCCGAGGGCGTGTCGCGCGCGACGACCCGAACCGTGGTGGTCGCCTCGCTGGCCGTGCTCGGGCTCGATTTCCTGCTGACCGCCATGATGTTCAGCATCTAGGAGAAAAGATATGCAACGCTCCAGCAACGACATCTGGGTCGGCCTGTTCGTGCTCATCGGCGCGGCGGCGCTGCTGTTCCTGGCCCTGCAATCGGCCAACCTGCTGAGCCTGAATTTCCAGCGCAGCTACGAGGTGACGGCGCGCTTCGACAACATCGGCGGCCTGAAGCCCCAGACCGCCGTGAAGAGCGCAGGCGTGGTGGTCGGCCGTGTCCAGTCCATCACGTTCAACGACAAGACTTTCCAGGCCGACGTCACGCTCTCGTTGCAAAGCCGTTACAGTTTCCCCAAGGACAGCTCGCTCAAGATCCTGACCAGTGGTTTGCTGGGAGAGCAATACATTGGCATCGAAGCGGGCGCCGAGGAGAAGAACCTGCAACCCGGTGACACCATCACCGCCACGCAGTCGGCCGTCGTGCTGGAGAACCTGATCAGTCAGTTCCTCTACAGCAAGGCCGCCGACAGTGGGACGCCGCAACAAGGGACGGCGAACAAGAAATGAACCGACGAACCGATGCCATGTTTGCTATGAAAAAGATAGCCGCTTGCGCCCGCTGGATGGGCATTGTGGCCACTTTTTCTCTCGGAGGCGGCCTGGCAGCCGCACAGGACGCCGCGCCGGCCGGCAACGACCCCTTCGAGCCCTTCAACCGCGGCGTGTACCGATTCAACGACGGTGTCGACCGGGCCGTGCTGCGCCCTGTGGCAACGGTCTACCGCGACGCGGTGCCCTCGCTCGTGCGGCAGGGCGTGAGCAACTTCTTCGGCAACCTGGGCGATGTGTGGAACCTGGCGAACAACGTGATGCAGCTGAAGCTGCAGAACAGCGCCGAGACCTTCATGCGCCTGAACGTCAACACCTTCTTCGGCCTGGGCGGCCTGCTCGACATCGCGTCCGAGGCAGGCATCGAGCGGCACTCCGAGGATTTCGGCCAGACCCTCGGGCGCTGGGGCGTGCCCTCGGGCCCCTACCTCGTGCTGCCCATCCTGGGCCCCTCCACGGTGCGCGACACGGCGGCGCTGCCGGTCGATTTCAAAGGCGATGCGCTGGCGCACGTCAACGACATCCCGGCACGCAATTCGCTCACGGTCCTGCGCGCCGTCGACACGCGCGCCAATCTGCTGAGGGCCAGCACGCTGATCCAGGACGCCGCGCTCGATCCGTACAGCTTCACGCGCGATGCGTTCCTGCAGAAGCGCCGCAGTGACATCCGCGACAGCAACGAGCCGGACGAAAGCAAGTAATTTTTGGCATTCGGCCGCTTGCAGATGGTTGCACCCTGCCCCTGGGGGGCGGAACCCGTCGGCGGTCTCGCTCTCCAACGCGTTCCGGTCACCGGACCGTTTCAAAGAAGGATTGACCCCATGAACACCCTCCTGCAACGTCGCACGTTCGGCCGCTGGGCATTGGCCGGCGCCCTCGTGCTCGGGGCTACAGCCGGCGCCATGAAGCCGGCCTTCGCTGCCGACGAGGCGCCCGACGTTCTGGTCAAGCGCCTGTCCACCGAGGTGCTCGACACCATCAAGGCCGACAGCTCGATCAAGGCCGGTGACGTCAACAAGATCATGGCGCTGGTCGACACGAAGATCATGCCCAACGTGAACTTCCAGCGCATGACGGCCTCGGCCGTGGGCCCGGCCTGGCGCCAGGCCACGCCCGAGCAGCAGAAGCGCCTGCAGGACGAGTTCAAGGCCCTGCTGGTGCGCACCTACGCCGGCGCGCTCGACCAGGTGAGCGACCAGACGGTGACGATCAAGCCCTTCCGCGGCTCGCCGAACGACCAGGACGCGCTCGTGCGCTCCGAGATCCGCGGCCGGGGCGAGCCTGTGCAGCTGGACTACCGCCTGGAGAAGACCCCCGGCCAGGGCTACGGCTGGAAGGTCTACAACCTCAATGTCATGGGCGTCTGGCTGGTCGACACCTACCGCACCCAGTTCGCCCAGGAAATCAACAGCAAGGGCATCGACGGCCTCATCGCCGCCCTGGCGGCGCGCAACAAGGCGAACGCCAAGGGCTGAGCGGGGATGGCAGGGCCCATGGCTGCATCCGAAGCCCACATGCTGGTGCTGCCCCCGCGGCTCACCCATGACGAAGCTCCGGACTGCATGCGCATGCTGCAGCAGGGGCTGGCGGGCCAGCAGGGCTCGGCGGCCGTGATCGATGCCAGCGCGCTGTCGCACTTCGACTCCTCGGCCCTGGCGGTGCTGCTCGAATGCCGGCGCGAGGCCAGTGCCCTCGGCCGTGGCTTCGCCGTCAAGGGGCTGCCGCAGCGCCTGCGCGAACTCGCCATGCTCTACGGCATCGCCGGCCTGCTGCCCGCGGCACCCTGAGCGGGCGCAAAGCCACGCACCAGCGTGGCGCAGGCGGGCCGCCTAAAATCCCGCCTCCCATGCCCGCGATCTCGTTCCAGTCGGTCTGCAAGACCTACCCCGCCTCACGCCAGCAACGGGCCCACGGACAGTCGGGGCTGCGTGCACTGGACGACGTCAGCTTCGAGATTCAGGAGGGCGAGTTCTTCGGCCTGCTGGGACCCAACGGCGCGGGCAAGACCTCCCTGATCAGCATCCTGGCCGGCCTGTCGCGGCCGACCGCCGGCAGCGTGAGCGTGCGCGGCTTCGACGTGCAGACGCACTACGCCGAGGCACGCCGCCAGCTCGGCATCGTGCCGCAGGAGCTGGTCTTCGACCCCTTCTTCAACGTGCGCGAGACGCTGCGCATCCAGTCCGGCTACTTCGGCATCGCGAAGAACGACGACTGGATCGACGAGCTGCTGAGCAGCCTGGGCCTGGCCGACAAGGCGACGGCCAACATGCGCCAGCTCTCGGGCGGCATGAAGCGCCGCGTGCTGGTGGCGCAGGCGCTGGTGCACAAGCCGCCGGTGATCGTGCTCGATGAACCCACGGCCGGCGTCGACGTCGAACTGCGCCAGACGCTCTGGCAGTTCGTCGCCCGCCTGAACAAGCAGGGCAGCACCGTGCTGCTCACCACCCATTACCTGGAAGAGGCCGAGGCCCTGTGCAACCGCATCGCCATGCTCAAGAAGGGGCGGGTGATCGCACTGGACAGCACCAGCGCCCTGCTCAAGTCCTCGGCCAGCAACGTGCTGCGCTTCAAGACCGATGGCAACCTGCCCTGGGCGCTGGCCCAGCATGCGCGCATCACCGGCCGCATCGTCCAGCTGCCGGCGCACGATGCGCGCGAGGTGGAGCAGGTGCTGGCCGCGCTGCGCGAGGCCGGTGTGGCCGTGGAGGACGTCGAGATGCGCAAGGCCGACCTGGAAGACGTCTTCATCGACCTGATGGCCGGCGAGCAGACGCCGCTGGAGGTGGCGCGATGAGCCCGGAGGCCCGGCCATGATGGTCACCGCACTCGGCTGGCGGGCGCTCCTGTACAAGGAAGTGCTGCGCTTCTGGAAGGTCGGCCTGCAGACCGTGGGCGCGCCGGTGCTCACGGCGGTGCTGTACCTCATGGTCTTCGGCCACGTGCTGGAAGACCACGTGAAGGTTTACGGATCGGTGAGCTACACCGCCTTCCTCATTCCAGGCCTGGTGATGATGAGCGTGCTGCAGAACGCCTTCGCCAACAGCTCGTCGTCGATCATCCAGAGCAAGATCATGGGCAACCTGGTCTTCGTGCTGCTCACGCCACTGTCGCACTGGGGCTGGTTCCTGGCGTACGTGGGCTCCTCGGTGATCCGTGGGCTGGTGGTGGGGCTGGGCGTGCTGGTGGTCACCCTCTTCTTCGCAGTGCCGCCCTTCGCGCAGCCGTTGTGGATCGTGGTCTTCGCGCTGCTGGGCGCGGCGCTGCTCGGCACGCTGGGCCTCATCGCGGGGCTCTGGGCCGAGAAGTTCGACCAGATGGCCGTGTTCCAGAACTTCCTGATCATGCCCATGACCTTCCTGTCGGGCGTGTTCTATTCCATCCACTCGCTGCCGGCCTTCTGGCAGGGCGTGAGCCACGTCAACCCGTTCTTCTACATGATCGACGGCTTCCGCTACGGCTTCTTCGGCGTGTCCGACGTGTCGCCCTGGCTGAGCCTGGGCATCGTGGGCAGCGCCTGGCTGGTGGTGAGCGCCGTGGCCATCCACCTGCTGCGCATTGGCTACAAACTCAGATCATGACGGCCGAAGAACTCCAATCCATCATCCAGTCGGGCCTGGCCTGCGAACACATCGCGCTCGAGGGCGACGGGCGACACTGGTACGCCACCATCGTCTCGCCCGAGTTCGAGGGCAAGCGCGCCATCCAGCGGCACCAGCGGGTCTACGCCACCCTGGGTGCGAAAATGCATACCGACGAAGTGCATGCGCTGTCGATGAAGACCTTCACGCCGGCCGAGTGGGCCGCGCAGGGTCACTGACATTTCCGGCCGGCGCACGGCGCCGGCTCCCTGATCTCGCTGGACTTCCCGATGGACAAACTCCTGATTCGCGGCGGGCGCGCGCTCCGTGGCGAGGTGCCGATCTCCGGCGCCAAGAACGCCGCGCTGCCCGAGCTGTGCGCGGCCCTGCTCACGGCCGAGCCCGTCACGCTGCACAACGTGCCGCGCCTGCAGGACGTGGCGACCATGCTGCAGCTGGTGCGCAACATGGGCGTGACAGCCGAACGTGACGGCAACGGCACGGTGAGCCTCGATGCCGGCGACCTCACGAAGCCCGAGGCGCCCTACGAGCTGGTCAAGACCATGCGCGCCTCGGTGCTGGCGCTGGGCCCGCTGCTGGCGCGTTTCGGCCATGCCAGGGTGTCGCTGCCCGGCGGCTGCGCCATCGGCTCGCGGCCGGTCGACCAGCACATCAAGGGCCTGACGGCCATGGGCGCCGACATCAGCGTCGAGCACGGCTACATGGTCGCCAGGCTGCAGCCGGGCCTCAGCCGCCTGCGCGGCGCCCGCATCACCACCGACATGGTCACCGTCACCGGGACCGAGAACTTCCTCATGGCCGCCGCGCTGGCCGAGGGCGAGACGGTGCTGGAGAACGCCGCCCAGGAGCCCGAGATCCCCGACCTGGCCGAGATGCTCATCGCCATGGGCGCGAAGATCGAGGGCCACGGCACCAGCCGCATCCGCATCCAGGGCGTGGAGCGCCTGCGCGGCGGCGAGCACACCGTGGTGGCCGACCGCATCGAGGCCGGCACCTTCCTGTGCGCCGTGGCCGCGGCGGGCGGCGACGTGCTGCTGCGCCACGCCCGCGCCGACCACCTCGACGCCGTGATCGAGAAGCTGCGCGAAGCCGGCGCCGCCATCGAGGCGGTCGAAGGCGGCATCCGCGTGCGGGCCAGCGGCCGGCTCAGGGCGCAGAGCTTCCGCACCACCGAGTACCCTGGCTTCCCGACCGACATGCAGGCGCAGTTCATGGCGCTCAACGTCATCGCCGAAGGCACCTCCACCGTCACCGAGACGATCTTCGAGAACCGCTTCATGCATGTGGACGAGATGCTGCGCCTGGGCGCGCGCATCCAGACCGACGGCAAGGTGGCGGTCATCGAAGGCGTGCCGCAGCTCTCCGGCGCCACGGTGATGGCGACCGACCTGCGTGCCTCGGCCAGCCTGGTCATCGCCGGCCTGGTGGCCGAGGGCGAGACCCTGGTCGACCGCATCTACCACCTCGACCGGGGCTACGACCGCATGGAAGCCAAGCTGCGCGGGATCGGTGCCGACATCGAGCGCGTCTCGGGAGCGGCCGCATGATCACCCTCGCCTTGTCCAAGGGCCGCATCTTCGAGGAGACGCTGCCCCTGCTGGCCGCCGCCGGCATCGAGGTCACCGAAGACCCCGAGAAGTCGCGCAAGCTCATCCTGCCCACCACCCGGCCCGACGTGCGCGTGGTGCTGGTGCGCGCCTCCGACGTCCCGACCTACGTGCAGTACGGCGGCGCCGACCTCGGCGTCACCGGGCTCGACGTGCTGCTCGAGCACGGCAACCAGGGCCTGTACCAGCCGCTGGACCTGCGCATCGCCGCCTGCCGCCTCAGCGTGGCCGTGCGCGCCGACTACGACTACGCCAGCGCCGTGAAGCAGGGCTCGCGCCTGAAGGTCGCGACCAAGTATGTCGGCCTGGCGCGCGACTTCTTCGCCCGCAAGGGCGTGCACGTCGACCTGATCAAGCTCTACGGCAGCATGGAGCTGGCGCCGCTCACCGGTTTGGCCGACGCCATCGTCGACCTCGTCTCCACCGGCAACACGCTCAAGGCCAACCAGCTGGTCGAGGTCGAACGCATCATGGACATCAGCGCCCGCCTGGTCGTGAACCAGGCCGCGCTCAAGCTCAAGCGCGAGCCGATCCGCCACATCATCGACGCCTTTGCGTCGGCCATCCCGTCACGTTGATGCTATGAAATTGATAGCTGCTCCCGCCCGCCTGTCGACGGCTTCAGCCACTTTCGATGCCGAGTTCAAGGCGCGGCTGCACTGGTCGGCCGACACCGATGCGGCGATCGAGCAGCGCGTGGCGGACATCCTGGCCGACGTGCAGAAGCGCGGCGACGCAGCGGTGCTGGAGTACACGCGCCGCTTCGACGGGCTGGCCGCCGAATCGATGGCGCAGCTGGAGTTGACGCAGGCGGATTTCCAGCAGGCCTTCGACTCCTTGCCCGCCGCCCAGCGCGACGCGCTGCGTGCGGCCGCCCAGCGGGTGCGCAGCTACCACGAGGCGCAGAAGAAGGCCTCCGGCGAAAGCTGGAGCTACCGCGACGCCGACGGCACCCTGCTGGGCCAGAAGGTCACGCCGCTGGACCGCGTGGGCATCTATGTCCCCGGTGGCAAGGCGGCGTACCCGTCGAGCCTGCTGATGAACGCCATTCCGGCGCATGTGGCCGGCGTGCAGGAAATCATCATGGTCGTGCCCACGCCAGCCAAGGGCAGCGTGGCCACCGGCGGTGCGGGCGGCGAGGCCGCCAAGCGGGGCGAGCGCAACGTGCTGGTACTGGCCGCGGCCCACGTGGCCGGCGTCACCCGCGCCTTCACCATCGGCGGCGCGCAGGCCGTGGCCGCGCTGGCCTACGGCACGGCGACCGTGCCCGCGGTGGACAAGATCACCGGTCCCGGCAATGCCTACGTGGCCGCCGCCAAGCGCCGCGTGTTCGGCACCGTGGGCATCGACATGATCGCGGGCCCGAGCGAGATCCTCGTGCTGGCCGACGGCACGACGCCGCCCGACTGGGTGGCCATGGACCTGTTCAGCCAGGCCGAGCACGACGAACTGGCGCAGAGCATCCTGCTGTGCCCCGATGCGGCCTACATCGACGCCGTGCAGCGCGAGATCGACCGCCTGCTGCCCACCATGCCGCGCGCCGGGATCATCGCCGCCAGCCTGAACGGCCGCGGCGCGCTGATCCACACGCGCGACATGCAGGAGGCTTGCGCCATCAGCAACCGCATCGCGCCCGAGCACCTGGAGGTGAGCAGCCGCGACCCGCACCAGTGGGAGCCGCTGCTCAAGCACGCCGGCGCGATCTTCCTCGGCGCCTTCACCAGCGAATCGCTGGGCGACTACTGCGCCGGCCCGAACCATGTGCTGCCCACCAGCGGCACCGCACGCTTCTCGTCGCCGCTGGGCGTGTACGACTTCCAGAAGCGCAGCAGCCTGATCGAGGTGAGCGAGCAGGGTGCGCAGGTGCTCGGGCCCATCGCGGCCGAGCTGGCGTATGGCGAAGGGCTGCAGGCGCACGCGCAGGCGGCCGAGATGCGGCTGCGTCGCGCCGGTTGAGCGCCATGCGGCCTGCGATGCGTCCGCTGCTGCTGCTGTGCGCGATGTTGGCCGCCGGCGCGGCGCACGCCATGAGCATCCGCGAACTGCGCACCCTCGAGGCCAACGAGAAGGACGGCCGCGCCTACGCCGGCTACTACCTCGTGGGCGTGGTCGAAGGCCTGCGCGAGGCCGCCGACACGGTGCAGCGCAGCGGCCAGAAGCCGCCCTTCTGCATCAATGGCCGGCGGCTCGAGCCCTCGATGGCGCGATCGCTCTACCAGGGCGAACTCGCACGCCACGCCGACCAGTACGAGGCCGACATGCCCGTGCAACTCGTTCTTTCCGCGGCGCTGCAGAACAGCTACCGCTGCAGCCCCTGAATCCGCCCATGATCGCTCCGACCTCCGACCTCACCCGCCGCGCCCTGGCGCGCCTGCGCCCCGACGTGCAGTCCATGCACGCCTACGCCGTGCAGGACGCGCGCGGCCTGCTCAAGCTCGACGCGATGGAGAACCCCTACACGTTGCCGGCCGACCTGCAGGCCGAGCTCGGCGCGCGGCTGGGGGCGCTGGCGCTCAACCGCTACCCGGGCGAACGCGGCGCCGACCTGCAGCGCGCGCTGGCCGCCTATGCGCAGGTGCCGGAGGGCTTCGGCCTCATGCTAGGCAACGGCTCCGACGAGCTGATCTCGCTGCTGGCGATGGCCTGCGACCTGCCGGGGGCCACCATCGTGGCGCCGGTGCCGGGCTTCGTGATGTACGCCGTGAGCGCGCAGCTGCAGGGGCTGAAGTTCGTCGGCGTGCCGCTGAGCGAGGACTTCGAGCTCGACGCGGGCGCCATGCTCGCCGCCATCGAGCGCGAGCGCCCGGCCATCCTGTACCTGGCGTACCCCAACAACCCGACCGCCAACCTGTGGGACGCCGACGCCATGCAGCGCCTGGTCGACGCGCAGGGCGCCCAGGGCGGCCTGGTGGTCATCGACGAGGCTTATCAGCCCTTCGCCGGCCGCAGCTGGCTCGACGTCATCCGCCGCGACCCGGCGCGTCACGGCCACGTGCTGCTGATGCGCACCCTGAGCAAGTTCGGCCTGGCGGGTGTGCGCCTGGGCTACCTCATCGGGCCGGCCGCGCTGGTGGCCGAGGTCGACAAGGTGCGCCCGCCCTACAACATCAGTGTGCTCAACTGCGAGTGCGCGCTCTTCGCGCTCGAGCATGCCGGCGTGTTCGCCGAGCAGGCCGACGCGATCCGCCGCGAGCGCACGGGCCTCGTCGCGCGCCTGGCCGAGCTGCCGGGCGTCCGCGTCTGGCCCAGCGACGCGAACATGGTGCTGGTGCGCGTCCCCGATGCCGACAAGGCCTTCGCGGGCATGAAGGCGCGCGGGGTGCTGGTGAAGAACGTTTCTAGAATGCACCCTCTGCTGGCGAACTGCCTGCGCCTGACGGTCGGCACTCCCGACGAGAACGCGCGCATGTTCGCGGCACTCGAAGGCTCCCTATGAACACCCCCACGGCCCCCGAGGCGACCAGCGCGGCGCGCGTTGCGGAGGTCACCCGCAACACCGCCGAGACGAAGATCCGCGTGCGCGTCGACCTCGACGGCACCGGCCGGGCGAAGCTCGCCACCGGCATCGGCTTCTTCGACCACATGCTCGACCAGATCGCCCGCCACGGCCTGATCGACCTCGAGATCGAGTGCGAGGGCGACCTGCACATCGACGGCCACCACACGGTGGAAGACGTGGGCATCACGCTCGGCCAGGCGGTGGCCAGGGCCGTGGGCGACAAGAAGGGCATCCGCCGCTACGGCCATGCCTACGTGCCGCTCGACGAAGCGCTGTCGCGCGTGGTGATCGACTTCTCGGGCCGCCCCGGCCTGGTGATGGACGTGCCCTTCACCAGCGGCATGGTCGGCGCCTTCGACACCCAGCTCACCTACGAGTTCTTCCAGGGTTTCGTGAACCATGCGGGCGTGACACTGCACATCGACAACCTCAAGGGCGTGAACGCGCACCACCAGTGCGAGACGGTGTTCAAGGCCTTCGCGCGCGCGGTGCGCGCCGCGCTGGAGTTCGACCCGCGTTCGGCCGGCGTCATCCCCTCGACCAAGGGTTCGCTCTAGTTCTTGAAAGAAATCGGGCTGCAGTGCCCGTCCCGCCTGCGCGAGCAGCTATCAATCCAGTAGCGAAATACCACTTCCTATGAACAGCGTCGCCGTCGTCGACTACGGCATGGGCAACCTCTGGTCCGTCTCGCAGGCGGTGCGCCATGCGGCCGATGCAGCCGGCGTCGAGGTCTTCGTCACGTCCGACCCCGAGGTGGTGCGCAAGGCCACCCGCGTGGTGCTGCCGGGGCAGGGCGCCATGCCCGACTGCATGCGCGAGCTGCGCGATTCGGGCCTGCAGGAGTCGGTGCTCGAGGCGGCGGCCAGCAAGCCGCTCTTCGGCGTCTGCGTGGGCATGCAGATGACCCTGTCGCACAGCGACGAGGGTCCCACGCCCGGCCTGGACCTGATCCCCGGCGAGGTGGTGCGCTTCCAGCTCGAAGGGCAGCGTCAGCCCGACGGCAGCCTGTACAAGGTGCCGCAGATGGGCTGGAACCAGGTCTTCCAGGCCCGGCCGCACCCCGTGTGGGCGGGCGTGCCCGACGGCGCGTACTTCTATTTCGTCCACAGCTTCTACGCGCGGCCGCGCGACGCGGCGCACAGCGTGGGCGAGGCCGAGTACGGCGCGCGCTTTACCGCCGCGGTGGCACGCGATAACATTTTTGCGACCCAGTTCCACCCCGAGAAGAGTGCGGACCACGGGTTGCAGCTGTACCGAAACTTCCTCCACTGGAACCCCTGACGTCCTGAACCTGCCGTCCGCGCGGCCGCCCCCCGGGCCTGCGCACGCCTGTCCTGCCGGCGTCGTCCATCTCCTTCCTTTCCTTCCTCCAGCGCCCGTTTTCCGCGTCCCACCATGCTTCTCATTCCCGCGATCGACCTCAAGGATGGCCACTGCGTTCGACTGAAGCAGGGCGACATGGACCAGTCGACCGTCTTCAGCGAAGACCCGGCCGCCATGGCACGCCAGTGGGTGGACAAGGGCGCACGGCGCCTGCACCTGGTCGACCTGAACGGCGCCTTCGCCGGCAAGCCGCAGAACCACGCCGCCATCAAGGCCATCCTGCGCGAGGTGGGCGAGGACATCCCGGTGCAGCTGGGCGGCGGCATCCGCGACCTGGACACGATCGAGCGCTACATCGACGACGGCCTGCGCTACGTCATCATCGGCACGGCCGCGGTGAAGAACCCCGGCTTCCTCAAGGACGCCTGCAGCGCCTTCGGCGGCCACATCATCGTGGGCCTGGACGCCAAGGACGGCAAGGTCGCCACCGACGGCTGGAGCAAGCTCACCGGCCATGAAGTGGCGGACCTGGGCAAGAAGTTCGAGGACTACGGCGTCGAGTCCATCATCTACACCGACATCGGCCGCGACGGCATGCTCTCGGGCATCAACATCGACGCGACCGTGAAGCTCGCGCAGGCGCTGACCATTCCCGTGATCGCCTCGGGCGGCCTGTCGAACATGGCCGACATCGAGAAGCTCTGCGCCGTCGAGAGCGAAGGTGTCGAGGGGGTGATCTGCGGGCGCGCGATCTACTCCGGCGACCTGGACTTCGCCGCGGCGCAGGCGAGGGCGGACGAACTGGCCGAGTGAGGCGGCCGGCGCTGTCCGAACACGGGCAGCCGGACGCGAAGGGCGCGAAGGTTTCGCCAAGGTCGCGAAAGGATTTCAGGATTCGTTCGATGGGCTGTTCGCTGCTCGGCGCCCTTGGTCGTTCGGGCCGTGATCCGGCCGCCAGAATCGAGTCATGCTCTCCGCCCTCGCCATCGCCAACTACCGTTCGCTGCGCCAGCTGACAGTGCCGCTGGCGCGGCTCACGGTCATCACCGGGCCGAACGGGAGCGGCAAGTCGAGCGTGTACCGCGCGATGCGGCTGCTGGCCGAGGTGGCGCAGGGCGGCGTCGTGCGCTCGCTGGCGCGCGAGGGCGGCCTGGGCTCCACGCTGTGGGCGGGGCCGGAGCGCATCTCGGCGGCCATGCGGCGCGGCGAGGTGCCGGTCGAGGGCACGAAGAGCGGGCGCGATCCGGTGGCGCTGCGCCTGGGGTTCAGCAGCGCCGACGCCGCGGGCTTCGGCTACGCCATCGACATCGGGCTGCCGCCGCCGGTCCCGTCCACGGCGTTCTCGCTCGATCCCGAGATCAAGCAGGAGGTGATCTGGAACGGCCCGGTGCTGAGGCCGGCGGCGCTGCTGGTCGAGCGCAAGGGCGCTGCACTGCGCGCGCGCGGCGAGGGCGGCGGCTGGCAGGCGATCGGCCGCCCGGTGCCGGCCTGGGCCAGCATGCTCACCGAGTTCGCCGACCCGCGCAGCGCGCCCGAGATGCTGGCGCTGCGCGAGCAGGTGCGCGGCTGGCGCTTCTACGACCACTTCCGCACCGACGCGGACAGCCCCGCGCGGCAGCCGCAGCTCGGCACCCGCACGCCGGTGCTGTCGGCCGACGGTGCCGACCTGGCTGCGGCCGTGCAGACCCTCTTCGAGATCGGCGACGAGGCCGCGCTGCAGGCCGCGGTGGACGATGCCTTTCCGGGCGCCCGCGTCGCGGTGCAGTGCGGCGGCGACGGCCGCTTCGCCCTCCAGATGCGCCAGCACGGCCTGCTGCGCCCGCTGGCGACGGCCGAGCTCTCCGACGGCACGCTGCGCTACCTGCTGTGGACCGCGGCCCTGCTGTCGCCGCGACCGCCGCCCCTCCTGGTGCTGAACGAACCCGAGACCAGCCTGCACCCCGACCTGCTGCCCGCGCTGGGCCGGCTGATCGTGCGCGCGGCGCGCGACGCGCAGGTGATCGTGGTCTCGCACGCCAACCGGCTCATTGCCGCGCTCGATGCGGCGGCGCAGGCCGATGCGCTGCAGCGCATCGAGCTGGAGAAGGACTTCGGCGAGACGCGTATCGCCAACCTCGACATGGACGAGATTCCGCTCTGGCACTGGCCCGCGCGCTGAAGGCCCGAGAAAAGAAGAAGAAGGCCCGACGGGCGGGTGTGCCCGACAGGTCTTGAATGCTATCGAATTCATAGCTGCCTGCGCTCATTCCACGGGCGCTGCAGACCGATTCGATGCTTATTCCGCCTTTACCGCCATGGTCTGGATGATGGTCTCCAGCTGCGCGCTCATCGGCAGGTTCAGGCTTGTGCCCGAAGGCAGCTTGCGCAGGAACCAGCGCTTGTACTGGCGCTCGATCTCGCCGTCCTCGGCCAGCACCTGGAAGGCGTCCTTCACCACCTTGGCCAGCTGCGGGTCGTCCTTGCGGAACATGATCCCGTAGGGGTCGTACGAGAGGAAGTCGCCCACCACGACGAAGGGGCCGCCGGGCTTGTTCGCGTTCTCGGCGATCAGGCCGTAGAGCAGCACGTCGTCGGTGGCGAAGGCATCCACCTCGCCGCTGGCCACCTTGGCGAAGCCCTCGGCGTGGTCCTTCGACACCACGAGCTGGATGCCCAGCTTGAACTTGTCCGAGAGCTCGCGCATGGCCTTCTCGTTGGTCGTCCCGGCCGTCACGTCCACCTTTCTGCCGGCCAGGTCGCGGAAGTCGCGGATCGGCGAGCCCTTCCTGACCATGACCTTGGTGCCGGCCACGAACACGATGGGCGAGAAGGCGACGCGCTTCTGCCGCTCGACGTTGCTGGTGGTGGAGCCGCATTCGAGGTCGACGCGGCCGCTGGTCACGGCGTCTATGCGGTTGTCCGACGTGACCGGCTCCCAGCGGATCGTGAGGCTGCGGTTGACGGCGTCCTCGATCGAACTCACCAGCGCCTTGCACAGCTCGACCGAGTAGCCGATGGGTTCCTTGCGCGGGCCGACGTACGAGAAGGGCACCGAGGATTCGCGGTAGCCCAGCGCAATGGTGCCGGACTGGCGCACCTTGGCGAGCGTGCCGGTCAGGGCGGCGGGTGCGGGCGGCACCTCCTGCGCATGGACGCCGAGGCCCAGGACGGCGGCCGAGAGCGCGAGCGCCGCGGCACGCATCGATGAGGCGATGGTCATCACCTTGCGCCTCGCCGCGTCATGCATGGGCCGGATGGGCCATGGTGGTGGCCGCTTCGCCGTCCAGGCGTCTTGCGTTCTCGGCGGCCTCGGCCTCGGGCAGCAGTTCGCCCTCCCACTTGGCGACCACGGCGCTGGCAATCGAGTTGCCCACCGCGTTGGTGGCCGAGCGGCCCATGTCGAGGAAGGTGTCCACGCCCAGGATCAGCAGCAGGCCCGCCTCGGGAATGTTGAACTGGTTGAGCGTGGCGGCGATCACCACCAGCGACGCGCGCGGCACACCGGCCATGCCCTTGGAGGTGAGCATCAGGATCAGCAGCATCGTGATCTGCGTGCCGATCGACAGGTGGATGTTGTAGGCCTGCGCGATGAAGAGCACCGCGAAGGTGCAGTACATCATCGAGCCGTCGAGGTTGAAGGAGTAGCCCATCGGCATCACGAAGCTGGAGATCTTGCGCTTGACGCCGAAGCGGTCGAGCGCGTCCAGGATCTTGGGGTAGGCGGCCTCGGAGCTGGCGGTGGCGAAGGACAGCATGAAGGCTTCCTTGATGAGCACCAGCAGCTTGAGGATGCGCGGCCCGAGGAACAGGAAGCCCGCGCCGACCAGCACGGCCCACAGCACGAACAGCCCCAGGTAGAAGTCGCCCATGAACACGGCGAACTTCAGCAGGATGCCCAGGCCGTTCACGGCCACGGTGGCGGCCATCGCGGCCAGCACGGCCAGCGGGGCCAGCTTCATCACGTAGCCGGTGATCTTGAGCATGACGTGCGAGAGCTCGTCGATGGCGGCCACCAGCGTCTTGCCCTTCTCGCCCAGCGCGGCGAGCGCCACGCCGAAGAACATCGAGAACACCACGATCTGCAGGATCTCGTTGTTGGCCATCGCCTCGGCGAAGGACTTGGGGATCAGGTGGCTCACGAAATCCTTGAGCGTGAACTTGGCCGTGGCGAGGTTGGCCGAAGCGCCGATGTCCGGCAGCGGCAGGCCCAGGTTGTGGCCCGGCTGCAGCAGGTTCGCCAGGATCAGCCCCAGCACCAGCGACACCAGCGAGGCGGTCACGAACCAGCCCATCGCCTTGGCGAACACGCGCCCCACCGAGGCCGCGTCGCCCATGTGGGCGATGCCCACCACGAGGGTGGAGAACACCAGCGGGCCGATCAGCATCTTGATCAGCCGCAGGAACACGTCCGACATGATCGAGATGTAGCCTGCGATCTCGCTCGCCGTCTTCTTGTCCGGAAAGCTGGCGAAGATCATCCAGCCGACCAGGATCCCGATCACCATGGCGATCAGGATCCATGCGGCCATGGGAAGCTTTTTCATGGAAATCCCCTTGTCTGTTGTTGATGGTTTTCGAGGTCCGCGCGCCGCACGGCCTGGGAAGAGGCCGTTGCTCGCGCCACCGGGAACTCACGGTGGTGAACGGGCGCGGCTCGCCGATGGTCGATGCGAGTTGCATGCCTGTGAAGGGGGCCGGCCATGCCGATCCGGCCTGCGTCCATGCACACGATGCCTGATGTCGCGGGCCTCTCCCTAGAATCGTCGGCATGGCGGTTCAACGCATCGAATTCCACGGCCAGCCGGCGGCCGAACTTGTTCTGCCCACGGGCGATCGCGTCGTGGCGTCGCTGCATGGCGCGCAGCTGCTGTCGTGGCGCACCGCCGACGGCACCGAGCGGCTGTACCTCAGCCCGCAGGCGATCTTCGACGGCCAGGCCGCGATCCGCGGCGGCGTGCCGGTGTGCTTTCCGCAGTTCAACCAGCGCGGCCCGCTCCCCAAGCACGGGTTCGTGCGCAACCTGCCTTGGCGGATCGCGCCGGAGGCTGGCGATGGTGCGACGCTGGTGCTCACGCTGTCCGACGACGAGAGCACCCGGCGCCTCTGGCCGGTGCAGTTCGAGGCCCGCCTGCAGGTGGTGCTGGCGCCGGGCCGGCTGCGCGTCGCGCTGGTGGCGCGCAACACCGGCGACGCGCCCTGGTCCTTCACCGCCGCGCTGCACACCTACCTGCACGTGGACGACGCGACCGAAGTGCGGCTCGAAGGCCTGCAGGGCCGCCCGCGCTGGGACGCGGTGCGCGACGAACGCTTCGTCGAGAGCGCGCCGGCGCTGCGCTTCGGCGAGGAATTCGACAGCGTGTTCACCGCCGCGCCGGGCGCCGGGCTGACCCTGGTGCAGCCCGCGGGCCGTCTCGCACTGACGCAGAGCGACAGCTGCACCGAGACGGTGGTGTGGAACCCCGGCCCGGCGCTGAGCCAGCGGCTGGCCGACATGCCGGACGACGGCTGGCGCCACATGCTCTGCGTGGAGGCGGCGAGCATCGACGCACCGGTCTCGCTGGCGCCGGGCGACCGATGGGAAGGCTGGCAGGAACTGCAGGTGCTGCCCACGGCCTGAACGCGTGCTTCCTACAATCGCGCTCCCATGCTGGCCAAACGCATCATTCCCTGCCTCGACGTCACCGGCGGCCGTGTCGTCAAGGGCGTCAACTTCGTCGAACTGCGCGATGCCGGCGACCCGGTCGAGATCGCCGCGCGCTACAACGCCCAGGGCGCCGACGAGCTCACTTTCCTCGACATCACCGCCACCAGCGACGACCGCGACCTGATCCTGCCGATCATCGAGTCGGTCGCCTCGCAGGTCTTCATCCCGCTCACCGTGGGCGGCGGCGTGCGCACCGTCGACGACGTGCGGCGCCTGCTCAACGCCGGCGCCGACAAGACCAGCTTCAACTCGGCCGCCATCGCCAACCCGCAGGTGATCTCGGACGCCTCGGCCAAGTACGGCGCCCAGTGCATCGTGGTGGCCATCGATGCCAAGCGCCGCAGTCCCGAAGAGGCCGCCGCACGCGGGCCGGGCTGGGACGTCTACAGCCACGGGGGTCGCAAGAACACCGGCCTGGACGCGGTGCAGTGGGCCGTCGAGATGGCGCGCCGCGGTGCCGGCGAGATCTTGCTCACCAGCATGGACCGCGACGGGACGAAGAGCGGCTTCGACCTGGAACTCACGCGCGCCGTCAGCGATGCGGTGACGGTGCCGGTGATCGCTTCGGGCGGCGTGGGCAAGCTCGACGACCTGGCCGACGGCGTGCAGCAGGGCGGCGCCGACGCGGTGCTGGCCGCGAGCATCTTCCACTACGGCGAGCACACGGTGGGCGAAGCCAAGGCCTGCATGGCCGGGCGCGGCATTCCCGTGCGCCTGTGAGCAACGCACGATTTTCCGAGCCGAATCGGGCCGAAGCGTCCGCCCTGTCTGGGCATTCAGCTATTGATTCGATAGCAAGTCCGGCCATGCCCGGGCGCACCGGGCGGGGTTGACTCTTCGCTGACAATGGCGTCCATGGATTGGCTCGACGAAGTGAAGTGGGACGACAGCGGCCTCGTGCCGGTGATCGCCCAGGAGCGCGGCAGCAAGGACGTGCTCATGTTCGCCTGGATGAACCGCGAGGCGCTCGCGAAGACGGCCGAACTGGGTCGCGCCGTGTACTTCAGCCGCTCGCGCGGCAAGCTGTGGTTCAAGGGCGAGGAATCGGGCCATGTGCAGACGGTGCACGGCATCCGGCTCGACTGCGACAACGACGTGGTGCTGCTCGAAGTCACGCAGCTCGGGCACGAGCCGGGCATCGCCTGCCACACCGGCCGTCACAGCTGCTTCTTCCAGAAATACCAGGATGGCGCCTGGCACAGCGTCGAACCGGTCTTGAAGGACCCGGAATCCATCTACAAATAGGGCCCCGATGAGCGCCACCCCGAGCACCACCGACATCCTCGACCGCCTGGCCGCCGTGATCGAGTCGCGCCTCCCCGTGCGCGGCGGCGACCCCGAGGCCAGCTACGTGGCACGGCTGTTGCACAAGGGTCCCGACGCCTTCCTGAAGAAGATCGGCGAGGAGGCCACCGAGGTGGTGATGGCCGCGAAAGACGCCGACCACGGCGGCGAGCGGCAAAAAATAGTGAACGAAGTGGCCGACCTGTGGTTCCACAGCATGGTGGCGCTGGCGCATTACGGCTTGGCGCCGCGCGACGTGGCGGCCGAACTGGCGCGCCGCGAGGGCACCAGCGGCATCGAGGAAAAGGCACTGCGCAAGGCGCAGGCACGCGAAGCGGCGCAGGACTGAGCTGCTCCACCCACCCCAAGGACACGGAAGGACATCGCCATGGCCAACGACATCGTCACCGTTCCCGACAACGACTCGCTCAAGACCATCGGCTGGGTCAGCTACATCCTGCACCTGGTCGTCGCCATCGCGGCCGTGGTGCCCGGTGCGCAGGTCTCGATCCTGCTGCTGCTGGTCGCGCTGCTGATCGACTTCGTCAAGCGCGACGACGCGGCCGGCACCTGGCAGGCCTCGCACTTCAGCTGGCGCATCCGCTCGGTGCTGTGGGCCGGCGTGCTGTACCTGGTCACGTCCTGGCTGTGGCTGCTGCTGCTCGTGCCGGGCTGGATCGCCTGGAGCCTGATCTCGCTCTGGTTCCTCTACCGCATCGTCAAGGGCATGGTCCGCATGAACGCGAACCGCCCGATGGACGCCTGACACCCCGCCGAACCCTGGAGACACCCCCCTTGGCATCCGACCCGAACTGCATCTTCTGCAAGATCATCGAAGGCAAGATCCCCTCGAAGAAGGTGTACGAAGACGAGGAGCTCTACGGCTTCCACGACATCGCCCCCTGGGCGCCGGTGCACTTCATGCTGGTGCCCAAGCGGCACATTCCGTCGATGGCGCAGCTCACCCCCGAGGACGCCGGCCTGATGGGCCGCATCATGACGCTGGCCCCCAAGCTCGCGCTCGAGCAGGGCTGCAACCCCTACCCGGACGGCGGCTTCCGCGTGGTGGTCAACACCGGCGCCGAGGGCGGGCAGGAGGTGCACCATCTCCACGTTCACGTCATGGGCGGTCCGCGCCCCTGGGCCCGGGGCTGATTGCAGGGCATTGGGCCCGCGCACCGCACCCCCCGACTAAAATCGTTCGATTCTTCAGGAGAAATCCATGGGTTCCTTTTCCATCTGGCACTGGCTGATCGTGCTGCTGATCGTCGTCATGGTGTTCGGCACCAAGAAGCTCAAGAACATGGGCTCCGACCTGGGCGGCGCCGTCAAGGGCTTCAAGGACGGCATGAAGGACGGCCAGTCCGACGCGCCCGCCACGCCGCCCCAGCAGGTGACCGGCAACCCGGCCGCTGACAAGTCGACCATCGACGTCGAAGCCCGTCAGAAGTCCTGATCCCTCCGGCCTGAGTCCGCGCACCCGTGATCGACCTCGGCATTTCCAAGATGGCGCTGATCGGCGCGGTGGCGCTGATCGTCATCGGCCCCGAGAAGCTGCCGCGCGTGGCCCGAACCGTGGGCACGCTGCTGGGCAAGGCGCAGCGCTACGTCAACGACGTCAAGGCCGAGGTCAACCGCTCGATGGAGCTGGACGAGCTGCGCAAGATGAAGGACACGGTCGAGGGCGCAGCCCGCGACGTGGAACAGAGCATCCGCAGCAACGCCCACGAGGTCGAGCAGCACCTCTCGGGCCTGGACACCGACACGGCCGCGTCCACCGTGGCCGGCATCGAGGCCGCCCCGGTCTACCCCGAATACAAGCACCCGCGCAAGAACTGGCGCCTCAAGCAGGGCGCGGTCCCCCACTGGTACAAGGCGCGCAACGGCGTGCGCACGCGCGCGCTGTCCGGCGCCGCGCGCGTCGCCCGCTACCGTCCGCACAAGTTCAACTAGCGCCTGCCGCGCACCGGCTGCCGGCGATCCTCACACCCGCCCCGGACCTCGGCCCTGCGGCATTTCCCCTCGATGGCTGATTCCGATCCCCCCCACAAAGAAGACGAGCTGGCCGGCACCGAGCAGCCCTTCGTCGCGCACCTCATGGAACTGCGCGACCGGCTGCTCTACTGCATCTACGGCATGGCCATCGCCGCCGTCCTGCTCGCCATCTGGCCCGGTCCCAGCGGCCTCATCGACTGGGTGGCCGTGCCGATCCGCCACCACATGCCGCCCGACGCCAAGCTGATCGCGGTGGGCGTGTTCTCGCCCTTCTTCGTGCCGCTGAAGGTGCTGATGATGGCCTCGGTGCTGCTGGCGCTGCCCTGGCTCATGTACCAGTGCTGGATGTTCGTGGCGCCGGGCCTGTACAGCCACGAGAAGAAGTTCGCGCTGCCGCTCATCATCTTCGGCAGTTTCCTGGCCTATGCCGGCATCGCCTTCGTCCAGTTCTTCGTGCTGGACAAGATGTTCGGCTTCATCCAGAAGTTCACGCCCGAGTCGGTGGCGGCCACGCCCGACATCTCCTCGTACGTCGAGTCGATCCTCTCGCTCTACCTCGCCTTCGGCGTCGCCTTCCAGGTGCCGATCGTGGTGATGCTGCTGGTGCGCTTCGAGATGGTCACGATCGAGAAACTGCGCTCCTTCCGCGGCTACTTCATCGTGGTGGCCTTCGTCGTGGCGGCGGTGCTCACGCCGCCGGACGTGGTGTCGCAGCTGGCGCTGGCCGTGCCGATGTGCCTGCTGTACGAGGTCGGCATCATCGGCGCGCAGTATTTCGTGCGGGCCAGCAAGCGGCCCGAAGACGAGGCCGAAGGCGCGGATTCGACGCCCTCCTGAGGCGCCTCTCGAAGCAAGAAAGAAGCCCCGCATCGCGGGGCTTTTTCATCTTGGGCGGCGCAGCGGCCGGGGTCTCACTCGTTGGCGTTCGGCATGCGCCGCACCGGCGTTCTCGGCCGGGTGCCGGGCGTGACTTCCAGTTCCATCTTGTCGCTTCCCCGCTGCAGCTTGAAGAGCGCGCCCGTGCCGGGTTTCAGGCCCGCGACCGCGGTGAGCAGCTCCTGCTGGTTGCCCACCTGCTTGTCGCCCACGCCGGTGATCACGTCGCCGGGGCGGATGCCGGCCTGGGCCGCGGGGCCGTTCTGCAGCACGCCGGTCACGATCACGCCCTGCGAGGCCTTGACGCCGAAGGTCTCGGCCAGCTCGGGCGACAGGTCGTTGGGCTCCACGCCGATCCAGCCGCGCGTGACCTGGCCGTCCTTCACGATGCCCTCGAGCACCTGCTTGGCGGTCGACACCGGGATGGCGAAGCCGATGCCCATGCTGCCGCCCGAGCGCGAGTAGATGGCGGTGTTGATGCCTTCGAGGTTGCCGTTGATGTCGATCAGCGCGCCGCCGGAATTGCCGGGGTTGATGGCGGCATCGGTCTGGATGAAGTTCTCGAAGGTGTTGATGCCCAGCTGGTTGCGGCCCAGCGCGGACACGATGCCGCTGGTCACGGTCTGGCCGACGCCGAAGGGGTTGCCGATGGCCAGCACCTGATCGCCGACCTGCAGCGCGTCTGAGTTGCCCAACACGATCACCGGCAGCTTGTCGAGCTGGATGCGGATCACCGCCAGGTCGGTGTCGGGGTCGGTGCCGATGAGCTTGCCGCTGGCGTGGCGGCCGTCGTTGAGCGTCACTTCGATTTCGTCCGCGCCCTCGACCACGTGGTTGTTGGTCAGGATGTAGCCGTCGGCGCTCACGATCACGCCGCTGCCCAGGCCGACCTGCGGCTGGGTCTCGTCCTGGTCGCCGAAGAAGAAGCGGAACCAGGGGTCGTTGCTGCGCGGGTTGCGGCGCGCCGCCTTGCTGGTGTTGATGCTCACCACGGCCGGTGCAGCCTTCTTCGCGGCGGCGCTGAAGCTCCCCGGTGCGGCGGTGGCCGGCCCGCTGTTCACGGGCGCTTCGATGATCGACACCACGCCACCCAGCGAGCTGCTGCCGCGCTGGACCCATTGGGGCTTGAGGGTCGCGACCACGAAATAGGCGGCGAGCAGGACGGTGACGGCTTGGGCGAACAGCAGCCAGATGCGCTTCATGGGATGAAAGGTCAGGGCAGGGCAGGGCCCCCGCGGCGCGGGGAGGGCCGGATTGTCCCTCAAGCCCCGGCCCCAGAAACCGCGCGGGCGGATCGAGATTGGACCACCGCGACGGCGCGTATTGGTGCAAACCCTTAGCATGGGCGCTTCGGACCGACCCGGTCCCCTGCGCTCGTCCGGCGCGGCCTACCCGGCCGCGCGGCCTTTGGGGCGCACCGATCCGCACCGCGGCCCGCCGGGGCCCGTGGTTCGCGCACCCTTTCAGAACGCCCCTATGACTTCGCCCACTTCCACGTCGGGCGGCGCCGACGCGCCGTCCGCCCGCACGCTCGACGCGCGCGACTACAAGACCCTTGCCCTGTCGGCCCTCGGCGGCACGCTCGAGTTCTACGACTTCGTCATCTACGTCTTCTTCGCCGCGGTGCTGGGCGGCCTGTTCTTCCCGGCCGACATGCCCGACTGGCTGCGCCAGCTGCAGACCTTCGGCATCTTCGCCGCCGGCTACCTGGCCCGGCCGGTGGGCGGCATCGTCATCGCCCACTTCGGCGACCTGCTGGGCCGCAAGCGCATGTTCACGCTGTCGATCTTCCTGATGGCGCTGCCCACGTTGGTGATCGGGCTGCTGCCGACCTACGCCACCCTCGGCGTCGCGGCGCCGCTGCTGCTGCTGGCCATGCGGGTGCTGCAGGGCGCGGCCATCGGCGGCGAGATGCCCGGCGCCTGGGTGTTCGTGGGCGAGCACGTGCCGGCGCACCGCTACGGCTTCGGCGTGGGCACGCTGACCTCGGGCATCACCGGCGGCATCCTGCTGGGCTCGCTGGTGGCGGTGGCCATCAACACGCACTACACGCCGGCCCAGGTGGCCGACTTCGCATGGCGCATCCCCTTCATCCTGGGCGGCGTCTTTGGCCTGGTGTCGGTCTACCTGCGCCGCTTCCTGCACGAGACGCCGGTCTTCCGCGAGCTGGCCGACCGCCGCAGCGTCGCGCGCGAGCTGCCGCTCAAGACCATCGTGCGCGAGCACCGCAGCGCCAGCGTCTTCGTGGCGCTGCTGACCTGGGTGCTCTCGGCCGCCATCGTGGTGGTGGTGCTGTACACGCCGACCTACCTGCAGAAGGTGCACCACATCCCGGCGGCACTGGCGCTGGAGGCCAACGCGCTGGCCACCCTCACGCTCACCATCGGCTGCGTGATCGTCGGCTGGGCCAGCGACCGCATCGGCACGCGCGCCACCATGCTGATCGGCTGGGCGGGGCTCTTCGTTACCGCCTACCTGTTCTACCGCGGGCTGCCCGGCACGCCGCAGTCGCTGTTCTGGCACTACGGGCTGGTGGGCCTGTTCGTCGGCACCATCGCCACGGTGCCGATCGCCGGCGTGCGGGCCTTCCCGGCGCCGGTGCGCTTCTCGGGGCTGTCTTTCGCCTACAACATGTCCTATGCCGTGTTCGGCGGGCTGACGCCCGTGATCCTCACGCTCTGGCTGCAGCACGACACGCTGGCGCCGGCGCACTACGTGGCGGCCCTGTCGGTGCTGGGCTTCCTGCTGGCCCTGTCGCCCCTGGCGGCGCGCGGCCATGCGATGCGCAGCGGCGCCACGGGGGCGACAATCCCCGCATGAGCACCACGCGCCACGAGCTGCTGCACGCCTTCGACCTGCTGCTGGCGCCCGAGCGCTTTCGCGACTACGGGCCCAACGGCCTCCAGGTCGAGGGCCGCACCACGGTGCGCAAGATCGTCTCGGGTGTGACCGCGAGCCGGGCGCTGATCGAAGCCGCGATCCGCGCCGAGGCCGACGCCATCTTCGTGCACCACGGCCTCTTCTGGCGCGGCCAGGACGGCCGGGTCACCGGCTGGATGAGGCAGCGGCTGGGCCTGCTGCTGGGCGACGACGTCAACCTCTTCGCCTACCACCTGCCGCTGGACGCCCACCCCGAGCTGGGCAACAACGCACAGCTGGGCCTGCAGCTGGGGCTGGTGGCGGAGCCGGGGGCCGAAGGACGCTTTGGCGAGCAATCGCTGGGCTTCGTCGGCGGGCGCGCGGACGGTTCGGGCTTCGCCAGCGCGGGCGCCCTCGCCGCGCATGTCGAACAGGTGCTGAAACGGCCCGTGACGCTCGTCGGTCCTGCGCAGGGTGCCATCAAAAAGATAGCGTGGTGCACGGGCGGGGCGCAAGGCTACTTCGAAGCCGCCATCGCCGCGGGGGCGGACGCCTTCCTCACGGGAGAGATCTCCGAACCCCAGGCCCACTACGCGCGCGAGATGGGCGTCGCCTTCCTCGCCTGCGGGCACCACGCGACCGAGCGCTACGGCGCCCCGGCCGTGGCCGGCCATGTGGCGGCGCAGCTCGGGCTGGTGCACGAGTTCATCGACGTCGACAACCCGGCGTGACGGGCCGATCCGTGAACCGCGAACGCCTGCCCATCGCCGTCACGATCGGCGACCCGGCCGGGATCGGGCCGGAGATCATCGTCAAGGCCTGGCGCGACGCGCCCGAGCTGATGCGCGGCTGCTTCGTTGCCGGCGATGTCGACACCGTCCGCCGCGCCGCGCAGGCCTTGGCAGGCCCGGGTGCACCGGCCCTGCCGGTGGCGGTGCTGGACGCATCGGCCCAGGCCTGGGACGTGCCGCCGCTTTGCGTGCCGGTGCTGCAGGTGGTGCAGCCGCCTGGCGAACTGGCGATCGGACGCGTGAGTGCCGAGGCCGGGCGCGTCGCCGGCGATGCGGTCGTGTGGGCCGCCCGCGCCGCCTTGCGTGCGGAGATCGCCGCACTGGTGACGGCACCCCTGCACAAGGAGGCTCTGGCTGCGGCCGGCTTCCCCTATCCCGGCCACACCGAACTGCTGCAGGCCGAAGCTGCGGCGCATCTGGGGCGCGCGGTGGCCGACGTGCCCGTGCGCATGATGCTGGCCAACGACGAACTGCGCACGGTGCTGGTCAGCATCCACATGGGGCTGCGCCAGGCCATCGACACGCTGGACACCGCGGGCGTGCTGCAGACCCTGCGCATCGCCCATCAGGCGCTGTCGGCCATGCTCGGTGCGCCGCCGCGCATCGGTGTGGCGGGCCTGAATCCGCACGCGGGCGAGGGCGGCCTCTTCGGCCGCGAGGACCTGGACATCATCGCCCCGGCCATCGAGGCCGCGCGGGCCGAGGGCATCCTCGCCGACGGGCCGCACGCGCCCGACACCGTGTTCATGCGCGCCCGCGCGCACGGCGGCCGGACCGGCGAGTTCGACGTGGTGATCGCGATGTACCACGACCAGGGATTGATCCCGGTCAAGTACCTGGGGGTGGAGCAGGGCGTCAACGTGACGCTGGGGCTGCCGCTGGTGCGCACCAGCCCGGACCACGGCACGGCTTTCGACATCGCCGGGCAGGGCATCGCCGACGCCCGCAGCCTGCTGGCTGCCGTGCGCATGGCGCGTGCGCTCTCGGCGCACGCGGGCTGATCAGGGGCGCTTGAGGCTGTCGCGGATCTCGCGCAGCAGCACGATGTCTTCCGGAGGCGCGGCGGGTGCGGGAGCGGCTTCCTCGGTGCGGCGCAGGCGGTTGATCTGCTTGATCATCAGGAAGATCACGAACGCCAGGATGATGAAGTTCACCAGGATGGTGATGAAGTTGCCGTAGGCCAGCACGGGCACGCCCGCCTTCTTGAGGTCGGCCAGGTTGTTGGCCACCCCGGCCGGGATCGAGCCCAGCACGATGTACAGGTTCGAGAAGTCCAGCTTGCCGAACACCAGCCCGACGATGGGCATGATGATGTCCGCGACCAGCGAATCGACGATCTTGCCGAAGGCGCCGCCGATGATCACGCCGACGGCGAGGTCGACCACGTTGCCCTTGACGGCGAATTCGCGAAATTCCTTGAAGAAGCTCATTCGGATGCCTCGTGCGGTGCGTCGGAAGTGGGCGTGAGTATAGGTGTCGACCCTGGGGCGGCCGGGCTGTCGCGCAGGGGCGCGTCGCGTTGAAGTCGCCAAATACGCTCCGCTACAATCTTGGGTTGACCCTGCAAGCCATAAGTACTTCGAGGAACCCCATGAGTGACATCCCGGTCGGCCCGCAAAGGATCGATAGCAGCAAGCGGACATGGTTGATCGCATCCGGCTGTGCCGGGGCTGTGGGGGGTGTGGCAACGGCCATTCCCTTCGTGAGTACCTTCGAGCCTTCGGAGCGCGCCAAGGCAGCGGGCGCTCCGGTCGAGGTGGACATCGGCGGCCTCCAGGTCGGCGAGAAGCTCACCGTGGAATGGCGCGGCAAGCCGGTGTGGATCCTCAAGCGCTCGCCCGCGCAGATCGCCGAACTCCCCAAGCTGGATCCGCAACTGGCCGATCCCGAGTCCAAGCGCAATCCGACCGAGTTCACCCCCAAGTACGCACAGAACGAGAACCGCTCGATCAAGCCCGAAGTGCTGGTCGTCGTCGGCATCTGCACGCACCTGGGCTGCTCGCCGACCGACAAGCTCCAGGCCGGCCCGCAGCCGTCGCTGCCCGACGACTGGAAGGGCGGCTTCCTGTGCCCCTGCCACGGCTCGACCTTCGACCTGGCCGGCCGCGTGTTCAAGAACAAGCCCGCACCGGACAACCTGCCGGTGCCCCCTCACAAGTACCTGTCCGACACGCGCCTGCTGATCGGCGAAGACGGCAACGCCTGAGGGGAGCGCGCAGATGGCTGAATTCAAGGAAATCTCCCCCAACGCACCAACCGGCGAGAAGCTGCTGAACTGGGTCGACAACCGCTTCCCGCTGACCAAGCTGTGGAACGATCAGTGGGGCAAGTACTACGCGCCGAAGAACTTCAACTTCTGGTACATCTTCGGCTCGCTGGCGATGCTGGTGCTGGTCATCCAGATCGTCACCGGCATCTTCCTCGTGATGCACTACAAGCCCGACGCGCAGCTCGCCTTCGCCTCGGTCGAGTACATCATGCGCGACGTGCCGTGGGGCTGGCTCATCCGGTACATGCACTCGACGGGCGCCTCGGCCTTCTTCGTCGTGGTGTACCTGCACATGTTCCGCGGCCTGATCTACGGCAGCTACCGCAAGCCGCGCGAGCTGATCTGGATCTTCGGCTGCGCGATCTTCCTGTGCCTCATGGCCGAAGCCTTCATGGGCTACCTGCTGCCCTGGGGCCAGATGTCCTACTGGGGCGCGCAGGTGATCGTGAACCTGTTCTCCGCCATCCCCTTCGTCGGCCCCGACCTGGCGCTGCTGATCCGTGGTGACTACGTCGTGAGCGACGCCACGCTGAACCGCTTCTTCAGCTTCCACGTCATTGCCGTGCCGCTGGTGCTGCTCGGCCTGGTGGTGGCCCACCTGATCGCGCTGCACGAAGTGGGTTCTAACAACCCCGACGGCATCGAGATCAAGGCCAACCGCGGCCCCGACGGCCACCCGCTGGACGGCATCCCCTCGCATCCGTACTACACGGTGCACGACATCTTCGGGGTGGTGGTGTTCCTCACCATCTTCTCGGCCGTGATCTTCTTCGCGCCCGAAGCCGGCGGCTACTTCCTGGAGTACAACAACTTCATCCCGGCCGACCCGCTGAAGACGCCCAACCACATCGCGCCGGTGTGGTACTTCACGCCCTTCTACTCGATGCTGCGCGCCATCACGACCGAGATGATGTACGTGCTCATCGCCTGCGTGGTCGGCGCTGCCGCCTTCGCCGTGATCAAGACGCGCCTGCCGAGCTTCCTGAAGGCGGTCGTCGTGGTCGTGGCCGTGGGCGTGGCGGCGATGATGCTGTCGATCGACGCCAAGTTCTGGGGCGTGGTCGTCATGGGCGGCGCCGTGATCATCCTGTTCTTCCTGCCCTGGCTGGACCACAGCCCGGTGAAGTCGATCCGCTACCGTCCGGGCTGGCACAAGTACCTCTACGGCATCTTCGTGATCAACTTCGTGGTGCTGGCCTATCTCGGCGTGCAGCCGCCGTCGCCGATCGGCGAGCGCGTGTCGCAGGTCGGGACGCTCTTCTACTTCGGCTTCTTCCTGCTGATGCCCTGGTGGAGCCGTCTGGGCGAGCCCAAGCCCGTTCCCGAGCGCGTGACCTTCGCCGCGCACTGATCCGGGAGCCGACCACAATGAAAAAACTGATCCTCACGTTGATCGCGGCGCTCGGCATCGTCACGGGTGCACAGGCGGCCGAAGGCGGCATCGCCTGGGACAAGGCGCCCAACCGCACGAACGACCTGGCGTCGCTGCAGAACGGCGCCAAGCTCTTCGTCAACTACTGCCTCAACTGCCACTCGGCCGCGTTCATGCGCTACAACCGGCTGCAGGACATCGGCCTGACCGAGCAGCAGATCAAGGACAACCTTCTGTTCACGACCGACAAGGTCGGCGAGACCATGAAGGCGAACATCGAGCCGCGCCAGGCCAAGGAATGGTTCGGCGGCGTGCCGCCCGACCTGACCCTGGTGGCGCGTTCGCGCGCCGGCCACGGCGGCACGGGCGCCGACTACCTCTACACCTACCTGCGCACCTTCTACCGCGACGACACCAAGGCCACCGGCTGGAACAACCTCGCGTTCCCGAGCGTGGGCATGCCCAACGTGCTGTGGGAACTGCAGGGCGACCGCCGCCCGGTGTACGACAAGGTCGAGCAGCACGGCCACGAGACCGAGGTCCTCAAGGGCTGGGAGCAGGTGAGCCCCGGCACGATGACGCCGCTGCAGTTCGACCAGGCCATCGGTGACCTGGTGAACTACATGCAGTGGATGGCGGAGCCGGCACAGAACACGCGCATTCGCGTGGGCGTGTGGGTGCTGCTGTTCCTGGCGATGGCCCTGGTGTTCGTCTGGCGCCTGAATGCGGCGTATTGGAAAGAAGTGAAATAGATGCGAGCGCGGTCCGCTTGTCGGACCCGCGTCCTTCCTCGGGAGTGGGATGCCATCCATGCATCCCACTCTTTTTGATTTTTAGGAGCCTTTCGCCATGATGGTGCTGTATTCCGGAACGACCTGCCCCTTCTCCCACCGCTGCCGTTTCGTGCTGTTCGAGAAGGGCATGGATTTCGAGATCCGCGACGTCGACCTGTACAACAAGCCCGAAGACATCAGCGTGATGAACCCGTACGGCCAGGTCCCGATCCTGGTCGAGCGCGACCTGATCCTGTACGAGTCGAACATCATCAACGAGTACATCGACGAGCGCTTCCCGCATCCGCAGCTCATGCCCGGCGACCCGGTCGACCGCGCGCGCGTGCGCCTGTTCCTGCTCAATTTCGAGAAGGAGCTCTTCGTCCACGTGTCGACGCTGGAGAACCGCAGCGCCAAGGGCAACGACAAGGCGCTCGAGAAGGCCCGCTCGCACATCCGCGACCGGCTGACGCAGCTGGCGCCGGTGTTCCTCAAGAACAAGTACATGCTGGGCGAGAACTTCTCGATGCTCGACGTCGCGATCGCGCCGCTGCTGTGGCGCCTCGACTACTACGGCATCGACCTGAGCAAGAACGCCGCCCCGCTGCTTAAGTACGCCGAGCGCATCTTCTCGCGCCCCGCCTACATCGAGGCGCTGACGCCGTCCGAAAAGGTGATGCGCAAGTAATCCGTCCGATCGAGCCGTCTTCGCTGCCACCATGATCAACGCACTCGAGTCGTCTTCGCTGCGGCCCTACCTCATCCGTGCCCTGTACGAATGGTGCACGGACCACGGGTTCACGCCCTACGTGGCGGTGCAGGTCGACGAGTCGGTGCAGGTGCCGCGCGAGTACGTCAAGAACGGCGAGATCGTGCTCAACATCAGCTACGACGCCACCAGCGCGTTGAAGCTGGGCAACGAGTTCATCGAGTTCAAGGCCCGTTTCGCAGGCACGGCGCGCGACATCCTCGTGCCCGTGGGCCGGGTCGTGGCCATCTATGCGCGCGAGAGCGGGCAGGGCATGGCCTTTTCCGCGCCGGTGCCGCCCGAGTCGGGTGCTGCCGCCAAGGCATCGCCGCTGCGGGATGCCTCGCGCGGCAACAACAACGATGGCGAGACACGCGTCGTGCACCTCGTCACCGACGGCGAGGAGACGGCGGCCGTCGATGCCCCGTCCGACTCGCCCGACGACGAGCCGCCACGTCCGTCGGCCGGCGGTGCGCGCCCCGCGCTCAAGCGCGTCAAGTAGCGCGCCTCGTTGCAGCCGGGGGCGAACGGCCGCTGGCTAGAATCCGCATCGCGCCGCTTTAGCTCAGTTGGTAGAGCACCCGCCTTGTAAGCGGTAGGTCGTCAGTTCGATTCCGACAAGCGGCACCATCTCCCGCGCCCACGCGGCACCCCTCAGGACCGGCCCTGCACCTTGATGCGGATGGCCGTCACCTCCCACCCCTTCGTACGCAGGCGCGCCAGCAGCATCGGGCTCATCTGGCGCAGCTTGGCGGCGACCGCATTGCCCTTGACCAGGATGCACCAGCTGCCGTCCTCGCTGGGGCCGGCCTGCAGGGCGGGGCGCATCTCGGCCGGCAGCAGCGGCAGGATGGCCTGCAGGCGCATCTGCCCGTCCCGCGCGCGTGCCATCAGGCCGGCCAGCGTGGGCGATTCCTCGCTGGCCTGCTGCAGGGTGAAGGCTTGGAAACGGCGGGTCATGGGGCGCTGAAGGGCAAAGGCGAGGCGGTCTAAAATGGTCGATTCACCGGCGAAGGCGCCGGTGGGCCTGCCCGGCCGATGCTCGGGGGTGCCGGACCCGGTTCGGTGCGTCCGGGCCGGTGCCCTTGCATCGTCGGCGGGCGTGCCCAACGCATTCACCTTATCTTAGGCTTTTCGACCTGCCTGGCCTGCATCCCGCAGGCCCGTGCCGATCCCGCACCCATGGCCACCAACTTCCTGACCCGACTGTTCGGCAGTCGCAACGACCGTCTCCTCAAGCAGTATCGCAAGACGGTCGAGCGCATCAACGCGCTCGAGCCCCAGTTCGAGACGTTGAGCGACGATGCACTGCGCGCCAAGACGCAGGAGTTCAAGGAGCGCATCGGCCGCGGCGAGTCGCTCGACGACATCCTGCCCGAGGCCTTCGCCACCGTGCGCGAAGGCTCCAAGCGCGTCATGAAGATGCGCCACTTCGACGTGCAGATGCTCGGCGGCATGGCCCTGCATCACGGCAAGATCTCGGAAATGCGCACGGGCGAGGGCAAGACGCTGACCGCGACGCTCCCGGTCTACCTCAACGCGCTCACGGGCCAGGGCGTGCATGTGGTCACGGTGAACGACTACCTTGCCAGCCGCGACGCGACCTGGATGGGGCGCCTGTACAACTTCCTCGGCCTGTCGGTGGGCATCAACCTGCCCAACATGCCGCGCGAGGAGAAGCAGGCGGCCTACGGTTCCGACATCACCTACGGCACCAACAACGAGTACGGCTTCGACTACCTGCGCGACAACATGGTCTACGAGTCGGCCGACCGCGTGCAGCGCGGCCTGAACTTCGCGATCGTCGACGAGGTGGACTCGATCCTGATCGACGAGGCCCGCACGCCGCTGATCATCAGCGGCCAGGCCGAGGACCACACCGAGCTGTACCTGGCCATCAACAAGGTGGTGCCGCTGCTCAAGCGCCAGGAAGGCGAAGCCGATCCGCGCACCGGTGAAGGCGTCATCACGCCGGGCGACTTCACGGTCGACGAGAAGTCGCACCAGGTCTTCCTCACCGAGGACGGCCACGAGAAGGCCGAGCAGATCCTCGCCGAGTTCAAGCTGCTGCCCGAGGGCGCCTCGCTCTACGACCCGGCGAACATCACGCTGATGCACCACCTCAATGCCGCGCTGCGTGCGCGGCACCTGTACCACCGCGACCAGCACTACGTGGTGCAGAACGGCGAGGTGGTCATCGTCGACGAATTCACCGGCCGTCTGATGAGCGGCCGCCGCTGGAGCGACGGCCTGCACCAGGCGGTGGAAGCCAAGGAAGGCGTGGACATCCAGGCCGAGAACCAGACCCTCGCCTCGATCACCTTCCAGAACTACTTCCGCCTGTACAACAAGCTCGCCGGCATGACCGGCACGGCCGACACCGAGGCCTACGAGTTCCAGGAGATCTACGGCCTCGAGACCGTGATCATCCCGCCGAATCGCCCGAGCAAGCGCGACGACCAGCTCGACCGCGTCTACAAGACCACCAAGGAGAAGTACGACGCCGCGATCCAGGACATCCGCGAGTGCTACGAGCGCGGCCAGCCGGTGCTGGTGGGCACCTCGTCGATCGAGAACTCCGAGATCATCGACGGCCTGCTGACCCAGGCCGGCCTGCCGCACCAGGTGCTCAACGCCAAGCAGCACGCGCGCGAGGCGGACATCGTCGCCCAGGCCGGGCGGCCCAAGATGATCACCATCGCCACCAACATGGCGGGCCGCGGCACCGACATCGTGCTGGGTGGCAACGTCGAGAAGATCGTCGAGGCGATCGAGGCCGACGAAAGCAAGGACGAGGCGAGCAAGCAGGCCGAGATCGCGGACCTGCGCGCCAACTGGCAGAAGGACCACGAGTTCGTCACCTCGCTGGGCGGCCTGCGCATCATCGCCACCGAGCGGCACGAGTCGCGCCGCATCGACAACCAGCTGCGCGGCCGTTCGGGCCGGCAGGGCGACCCGGGCTCCTCGCGCTTCTACCTGAGCTTGGACGATCCGCTGATGCGCATCTTCGCGGGCGACCGCGTGCGCGCCATCATGGAGCGCCTGAAGATGCCTGACGGCGAAGCCATCGAGGCCGGCATCGTCACGCGCAGCATCGAGAGCGCGCAGCGCAAGGTCGAGGCCCGCAACTTCGACGTGCGCAAGCAGCTGCTCGAATACGACGACGTCGCCAACGACCAGCGCAAGGTCATCTACCAGCAGCGCAACGAGATCCTCGACGCGGCCGCCCTCGCGGCCCAGATCGCGGCGCTGCGCGAAGGCTGCTTCACCGACCTGGCGCGCCAGTACGTGCCCGCCGAATCGGTCGAGGAGCAGTGGGACCTGCCCGGCCTGGAGCAGGCGCTGGTCAACGACTGGGGCATCGAGCTGCCGCTGGTGAAGGAGGTCGAGGCCTCCAGCGCCGTGTCGGACGAGGACGTGGTCGAGAAGGTCGTCGCCGCCGCCAATGCGGCCTACGACGCCAAGGTCGCGTCGGTGGGCCAGGAGAACTTCACGCAGTTCGAGCGCATGGTGCTGCTGCAGAGCATCGACACCCACTGGCGCGAACACCTGGCCGCGCTGGACTACCTGCGCCAGGGCATCCACCTGCGCGGCTACGCGCAGAAGCAGCCCAAGCAGGAGTACAAGCGCGAGGCCTTCGAGCTCTTCGGCCAGCTGCTCGACTCGGTGAAGAACGAGGTGACGCGCCAGCTCATGAACGTGCGCGTGCAGTCCAGCGAGCAGCTCGAGCAGGCCGCCGACGCCATGGAAAGCCGCGGCGAGAACATCTCGAACATCACCTACACCGCGCCGACCGAGACCGGCGAGGCCGAGGTGCGCAGGGCCGAGGAAAGCGAGCGCCGCATCGCCGCCGCCGCGCTGCCGGCCGGTGCCGCGGCCTTCGCGCGTGTGGGCCGCAACGACCCGTGCCCCTGCGGCAGCGGCAAGAAGTACAAGCAGTGCCACGGCAAGCTGACCTGAGCTGAGCCGAGCTTCCTCTTTTCTCCCAAGGCCGACGACGACCATGCCCGTTCATCTCTCGCCCCCCGATCCCGCCAGCCTCCATCCCGTCGCCGGCGTGCGCATCGGCGTCGCCGAGGCCGGCGTGCGCAAGGCCAACCGCAAGGACCTCACGGTGATGCTGCTCGACGAGGGCGCGGCCGTGGGCGGCGTGTTCACGCAGAACCGCTTCTGCGCCGCGCCGGTGCAGGTCTGCCGCGACCACCTGGCGCGCGATTTCGGCATCCGCGCCATCGTCATCAACACCGGCAATGCGAACGCGGGCACCGGTGCCGACGGCCTGGCGCGTGCGCGTTCCACCTGCATCGCGCTGGCGCGCAAGCTGGAGGTGGCGCCCGAGCAGATCCTGCCCTTTTCGACCGGCGTGATCATGGAGCCGCTGCCCACCGAGCGCATCGAGGCGGCGCTGCCCGCGGCACTGGCCGATGCGGCGCCCGACCATTGGGCGCGTGCGGCCGAAGGCATCATGACCACCGACACGGTGCCCAAGGCCTTCAGCCGCCAGGTGGAACTGGGCGGCGCGACGGTCACGATCACCGGCATCAGCAAGGGCGCCGGCATGATCCGCCCGAACATGGCCACCATGCTGGGCTTCCTGGCCACCGACGCGCGCATCGCGCCGGCGCTCATGCAGCCGCTGGCGCTGCGCCTGGCCGAAGGCTCCTTCAACCGCGTGACCATCGACGGCGACACCTCGACCAACGACTCCTTCGTGGTCATCGCCACGCAGAAGGCCGCGAACGCGCCCATCGATTCGCTCGACAGCGACGACGGCCGGCAACTGGTCGCGGCCATGGACGCCGTGGCCCGCGACCTGGCCCAGGCCATCGTGCGCGACGGCGAGGGCGCCACCAAGTTCATCACCGTGCGCGTGGAGGGTGGGCGCGACGATGCCGAGTGCCGCCAGGTCGCCTACGCGATCGCGCATTCGCCGCTGGTCAAGACCGCCTTCTATGCCAGCGACCCGAACCTGGGCCGCATCCTCGCGGCCGTCGGTTACGCCGGCATCGCCGACCTCGACCAGACCGGCATCGAGCTGCACCTGGACGACGTGCACGTGGCCACCCAGGGCGGCCGCAATCCGACCTACCGCGAAGAAGACGGCCAGCGCGTGATGAAGCAGAGCGAGATCACCGTGCGCGTGGGCCTGGGCCGCGGCAACGCGAGCGATACGGTCTGGACATGCGACCTCAGCCACGACTACGTGTCCATCAACGCCGACTACAGAAGCTGAGCGGCGCGCATGTCGCCGGCAGCTCTGCATCGCCCGCTGCGCGCGGGCGCTTTTCATTCCCTTCGAGACGACCGTCGTGAACGAGAAATTTGAGCGTCTGATCGAGCGCGCCGAGGCGCTCATGGCCCGCATCGAATCCGTGCTGCCGCAGCCCCTGGCCGCACCCGCCGACTGGAATGCGTCGATCGCCTGGCGCTACCGCCGGCGCAGCTCGGGCCACGGCACGCTGGAGCCGGTGCGCCACGTGGCGGCGATGTCGCTCGAGGCGCTCAAGGAGATCGACGTCCAGAAGGAGAAGATCGAGCGCAACACGCGCCAGTTCGTCGAGGGCAAGCCGGCCAACAACGTGCTGCTGACCGGGGCCAGAGGCACCGGCAAGTCCTCGCTGGTGCGCGCCTGCCTGCATGCCTTCGCGGCCCAGGGGCTGCGGCTGATCGAGGTCGACAAGGCCGACCTGGTCGACCTGCCGGACATCGTCGAGGTGGTCGCGGGGCGGCCGGAAAAGTTCATCGTCTTCAGCGACGACCTGAGCTTCGACGAGGGCGAGCCGGGCTACAAGGCACTCAAGTCCATCCTCGACGGCTCGGTGGCCGCATCGACCGCCAACGTGCTGATCTACGCCACCAGCAACCGGCGCCACCTGCTGCCCGAGTACATGAAGGAGAACCTCAGCTACACGCACACGGAGGATGGCGAGGTCCATCCCGGCGAGGTGGTGGAGGAGAAGATCTCGCTGTCGGAGCGCTTCGGCCTGTGGGTCAGCTTCTACCCCTTCAACCAGGCCGAGTACCTGGCCATCGTGGCGCAGTGGCTGTCGTCCTTCGGCGTCGACGCCGCAGCCATCGAGGCGGCCAAGCCCGAGGCGCTGGTCTGGGCGCTGGAGCGCGGCTCGCGCAGTGGCCGCGTGGCCTACCAGTTCGCGCGTGACTATGCGGGGCGGGCCACTGCATGAACGCGGTTCCCGCGCCCCGCAAGCACACCGAAGTCGCCGTCGGCATCCTCATCGCGCCCGATGGCGCGCTGCTGCTGAGCACCCGACCGGAAGGCAAGCCCTACGCCGGCTACTGGGAGTTCCCGGGCGGCAAGATCGAGGCCGGCGAGACGGTGGAGCAGGCCCTGCGGCGCGAACTGGAAGAAGAGCTCGGCATCACCATCGCCACCGCCGAGGTCTGGCGCGTGACCGAGCACGACTACCCGCATGCGCTGGTGCGCCTGCACTGGTGCAAGGTCACGGGCTGGAGCGGCGAGTTCGAGATGCGCGAAGGCCAGCGCATGTGCTGGCAGCAGCTGCCGCTGGAGGTCGAACCCGTGCTGCCCGGCGCAATGCCGGTGCTGGCCTGGCTGGCCGAGGAACGCGGCCTGCCTTCGTCGCCCACGAATTGATGGCGGGCGCGGTGGGCTGACGCTGCTTGAAGATTCAGGCCGCGATCGAGTAGCCGCCATCCACCGGGATCGCCGCGCCGGTGACGAAGTCCGATGCCGCGCTGGCCAGGAACACCGCCGTGCCGGCCAGATCCTTCGGCTGGCCCCAGCGTCCCGCCGCCGTGCGGGCGACCACGCGTTCGCTCAGCCCCGGCACCTGGGCGCGCGCGCCGTCGGTCAGATCGGTCGCGATCCACCCCGGCAGGATGGCGTTGACCTGAATGCCGTCGGCCGCCCACGAGGCCGCCGTCGCCTTGGTCAGCTGCACGATGCCGCCCTTGCTCGCCCCGTAGGCCGGCGCGTAGGGCGCGCCGAAGATCGACATCATCGAGCCGATGTTGATGATCTTGCCGCTGCTGGGCCGCCCCAAGGCGGCAAGAGCCCCCTCGGGGGGCAGCGAACCTCGCGCAGCGGGGAGCGTGGGGGTCATCTTGCCGCCGCCGCCCCGCTTCATCAGCGGGTGCGCCGCGCGGCTGCAGAGAAAGGCGCTGGTGAGGTTGGTGTCCATCACCTGGTGCCATTCGGCGAGCTGCAGCTGGTCGACCGGTTTGCGCACCGTGGTGCCGGCGTTGTTGACCAGGATGTCCAGTCGCCCGCAGCGCTCGGCCACGGTGTCGAAGAGCGCCTGCACCGAGGCTTCGTCGGTCACGTCGGCCGCGACGGCGAAGCTGTCGCTGCCGGCAGCGCGCAGTTGCGCCACGGCGTCTTCGGACTTCTGCGCGTTGCGTGCGGCGACGACCACGCGCGCGCCGGCGTGTGCGAGGCCCAGCGCCATGCCCAGGCCGATGCCCCCGTTGCCGCCCGTGACGAGCGCAACCTTGCCTGCGAGATCGAACATCCGATCAGTCTCCTATTGATATTGCTATGAAAAGAATAGCTGCTCGCGATTGACTGGCAAGCGCTGCGGGCCGATCCCGCTTGGAAAGCCAGGTGTCGAAGGCAACGGGTGCAGGGGTCAAGCAGAAGAGACAAAGAAGACTTCTTGCATTCCTTCTGCGCCCTTTGCGCAACCTTCGCGCCCTCTGCGTTCGGCTGTCCGTATTCCTGAACCCGATTCACAGGATCCGGTTGAACCAGAACAGCGACAGTGCCGCCGACAGGAAGGCCAGCAGCGCCGCGCCCATGGCGAAGAGGGCCGAGATCTCGGTTTCCTTTTTCTCCACGGTCAGGCGTGAGCTGAGCGTGTCGTACACCTTCTTCAGATCCTGCGCGGTGCCGGCGTAGAAGTACTCGGCCGAGGTCTGCTTGGCCACGGCCTTGAGCGTCTCCTCGTCCAGCCGCACACGCATCGACCAGCCCTCGAAGCCGATGGTCTCACCGTCGACGGTGCCGATGCCCACCGTGTAGACACGCACCCCCCGGTCGGCCGCCGCCTTGGCGGCGTCCAGCGGGTCGACGCCCGTGGTGCGCTGGCCGTCGGTCAGCATGATGATCGCCGCCGAGGTGAAGGAGCCCGGCGCCACGGGCGTGAACTCCTTCTTCTGCTTGCCCGCCTGCTCGATCGCGACGCCCTGGCGCCGGCTCTGGGCGCCGAAGTCGCCGACGTCGATGCCCGCATCCGGGAACAGCGTGGCCAGCGACACCACGATGGCGTTGCCCGTGGCCGTGGCGCGCTGCAGCTGGAAGGAGTCGATGGCGGCCACCAGGTCGTCGCGGTTGGTCGTCGGCAGTTGCGCCACGTTGGCGCTGCCCGCAAAGGCGACCACGCCCACCTTCACGTTGCGCGGCAGATCCTTGATGAAGCCCTTGGCGGCGTCTTGCGCGGCCACCAGGCGGTTGGGCTTGACGTCCTCCGCCCGCATGCTGCCCGACACGTCCATCGCCAGGATGATGGTCTGCTGGTTGGACGGCAGCAGCACCACCGCCATCGGCCGGGCAGCCGCGATCAGCATCGCCACCATGGCCAGCATGAAGAGCAGCGGCGGGATGTGGCGGCGCACCGTCTGGCCGGCGCCCATCGCCTCGCGCACGATCGACAGGCTGGCGTAGCGCAGCGCCAGCTTCTTCTTGCGGCGCAGCAGCCACACATACAGCAGCACCAGCACGGGCACGGCCAGCAACAGCCAGAGGAATTGGGGCCAGAGGAAGGTCATGGCGATGCTCCGGGGCGGGTGGCAGGGCCGGGTGGGTGCGTCATCGGCTCGATCATCATGCGGCGGCCCCGCGCGCGGGGGCCGCCGGCAAGGCGCGCACGCGGCGCTTGCGCATGTCGGCGAAGCGCACGATGGCCTCGACCAGGTCGTCGTCGGTCGAGAGTTCCAGCGCGTCGACGCCGGCACGGGCCAGGGCGTCGCGCAGCGTCTGTTCGCGCTCGGCGGCGATGCGGGCGAATCGCTTGCGGAAGCCCCGATCGTGCGTGTCGACCCACAGCTGCTCGCCGGTCTCGGCATCGCGCAGCGGCACCAGGCCCAGGTCGGGCAATTCCAGCTCCAGGGGGTCGAACAGGCGCACTGCGATCACCTCGTGGCGCTGCGCGAGCTGGCCCAGCGGCTTCTCCCAGCCGGGCTCGCTCAGGAAGTCGGACACCACGAACACCGTGGAACGGCGCGGCATCATCACCGCGGCCGAGCGCAACAGGTCCGACAGCCGCGTCATGCCCTGCGCCTTGTCGGCCTTGGCCTCCGGTGCCGGGCGCGCCATCGCGTGCAGCAGGCGCAGCACATGCTGGCGACCGCTGCGCGGCGGCAGCACGTGTTCGAGCTCGGTGCCGTAGACGAGGGCGCCGACGCGGTTGCCGTGCCGCGTGAGCAGCCGCGCGAGCACGCCGACGAAGCCCTGCGAGATCTCGCGCTTGGCCCGCGTGCCGGAACCGAAATCCACCGAACGGCTCAGGTCGAGCACGAACCAGGCCGCCATCTCGCGGTCCTCGGTGAACACGCGCACGTGCGGCTGCTGCAGCCGCGCCGTCACGTTCCAGTCGATGTGGCGCACGTCGTCGTGCAGCTGGTATTCGCGCAGGTCGGCCAGGTCCAGGCCGGTGCCGCGCATCAGGGTGCGGTAGTTGCCCTGCAGCAGGCCGTCCAGGCGCCGGATCACCGTCCATTCGAGCCGGCGCAGCGCGCGCTCGGCCGCGCCGCCCTCGGGCAGGGCGTCGTTGGCTGCCACCTGGTCAGGCTTGCGTCGCCACCAGCTCATCGATCGTCTCCTGCTTCGATGCACTTCCGTAGCAAGTCGCAGGCACCCACGGAACCGCCTTCGCCGGGCCGTCGGGTGCGCCCCCTTGCAGGGGGTTGGCGAAGCGACACGAAGTGCGCGAAGACTGGGGGTGGGCTCATTTACGCCACCAGCTTGTCATGTTCCAGGGGCTTCGCGGGGGCTGGCACCGCCCGCATGATGCGTTCGACCAGGATGTCGGGCGTGAGCCCTTCGGACAGCCCTTCGTACGACAGCGTGACGCGGTGGCGCAGCACGTCGGGCACCAGGTCGGTCATGTCCTCGGGCAGCGCATAGGTGCGGCCGCGCAGCATCGCCAGCGCCCGTGCGCCCTCCGTGAGGTTGATGGTGGCGCGCGGGCTGGCGCCGAAGGTGATGAGCTGGCGCGTGTCCTTGAGCCCGAACTTCTCGGGCGTGCGCGTGGCCGACACGAGCTTGACGGCGTACTGGATCAGCGAGGGGTCGACGTACACGTGGCGGGCCTGTGCCTGCAGTGCGGCGAGCTGGTCGGTGCTGGCCACCGGCGCGGCCTCGAGCTTCTCGCCGATCACGCGCTGCACGATGACGAACTCTTCCTCGTCGGTCGGGTAGTCGACCAGCACCTTCATCATGAAGCGGTCGACCTGGGCCTCGGGCAGCGGGTAGGTGCCCTCGGTCTCGATCGGGTTCTGCGTCGCCATCACCAGGAAGGGCTTGGGCACCTTGTGCGTCTCGCCCGCGATGGTGACCTGGCGCTCCTGCATCACCTCCAGCAACGCACTCTGCACCTTGGCCGGCGCGCGGTTGATCTCGTCGGCCAGCAGCAGGTTGGCGAACACCGGGCCCAGCGCGGTGGAGAAGTCGCCGGTCTTCTGGTTGTAGATGCGCGTGCCGACCAGGTCGGCGGGCACCAGGTCGGGCGTGAACTGGATGCGCTTGAACTGGCCGCGCACCGTGTCGGCCAGCGTCTTCACCGTGAGCGTCTTGGCCAGCCCGGGCACGCCCTCCACCAGCAGGTGGCCACCGGCAAGCATCGCCACCATCACGCGCTCCAGGAAGCGGTCCTGGCCCACGACCACGCGCTTGACCTGGTAGAGGATCTGCTCCATCAGTTCGGCCGTGGCGGCCGGCGTGTGGCCGTTGTCGGGGATGGGCGTGTCGGTCATGCGGCGGTCTCCAGATGCAAGAGGCGAGGTGTGACGGTGTCGTCAGAAGGGCGGCGAGCCGGCGGCGCTGGCGGCGTTCTCGATCGGCACGGCAAAGCCGATGCCGATGAAGGTGCGCTGCTGCGTCGGGTTGAGGATGGCGGTGACCACGCCGAGCACTTCGCCGTCCATGTTGATCAGCGGGCCGCCCGAATTGCCGGGGTTGGCCGCGGCGTCGAACTGGATCAGGTTGCCCAGCTCCTGCTTGCCCTCGGGCGAGCGGAAGGAGCGCTTGAGCCCCGACACCACGCCGGCCGACACCGAGGGCCCGATGCCGAAGGGAAAGCCCACGGCGGCCACCTGGTCGCCGGGCCGCAGGTCGGCGGTGGAGCGCATGGTGGCGGCCACCAGGTCGTCGGGGATCTTCTGCGCCTGCAGCACCGCCAGGTCGTTCTCGGGCTGCACGCCGGTGATGGTGGCGGGCGACTCCAGGCCGTCGAAGAAGGTCACCCGGATCTTGTCGGCGCCGGCGACCACGTGCAGGTTGGTGAGGATCACGCCCTTGTCGACGATCACCACGCCGGTGCCGACCCCGCGCTCGACCTCGCCGGGCGGGCCGTCGGCCTCCGGCGGCTTGCCCTTGGCCATGTTCCGGCCGCGCTTCTCGGTCTTGGCTTCGGGCGTCTTCTTCTCTTCGCCGTAGCCGACCACGCGCACGACCGAGGGGCGGATGATGTCGGCCGCCTTGGCGGCGGGGGAGGGCAGGGTGTTGGTCTGCAGCGTGCGCAGCACGGCCGCGTCGATGTCCTTCTGCGTCAGCGTGTGGCCGCCGGCGCGGGGCCACAGGTAGCCGGCGCCTGCCGCCGCGCCCATCGCCACGACGAGCATCAGGGCCAGTGCGGCTCGACCAGGCCGCCGGTGCCGCGTGGCCGGTGGCGGGGCGTCGCTCGCAGGCGCGCCGGCCTCGGGCACGATCGCGTCATCGGCGACCTCCTCGGTCGGCGGCGAGCTTCGGGGCGAGCGGCTGTAGCGGGAAGGCCTGCGCATGGATGCACCTCCGGCGAAAAGCGTGGGGGGAACGGTTTCACAGTAGCACGCTTTGTTCCCCGGCGCATGGCTTGATGCATCATGACCGCATGGCTGCCTTCGTCGATACACACTGTCACCTCGATGCGCCCGAATTCGGTGCGCAGGCGGCCGAGGTGCATGCCCGAACGCGTGCGGCCGGCGTCGCCCTGTGCGTGATCCCGGCCGTGGCGGCCTTCAATTTCGACACCGTGCGCGCGCTCGCGCACCGGCAGCACGATGCCTACGCGCTCGGCGTGCACCCGCTGTGCACGCGCGAGGCCGGCGACGCCGACCTGGACCGGCTCGAGGCCGAACTGTCCGCGCACGCGGCCGACCCACGCTTGGTGGCAGTGGGCGAAATCGGGCTCGACCACTTCGTGAAGGACCTGGACGCCGCCAAGCAGGCCCGCATCTTCCACCGCCAGCTCGAACTCGCCCGGGCGCACGACCTGCCGGTGCTCATCCACGTGCGGCGTTCGGTCGACCAGGTGCTCAAGCACCTGCGCCAGGTGGGCCGCGGCCGGCCCTGGCGCGGCATCGCCCACGCCTTCAACGGCAGCGAGCAGCAGGCGCAGGCCTGCATCGACCTGGGGCTGAAGCTCGGTTTCGGCGGGGCCGTGACCTTCGACCGTGCCCTGCAGCTGCGCCGCCTGGCGCAGTCGGTGCCGCTCGAGGCGATCGTGCTGGAGACCGACGCGCCCGACATCCCGCCGCACTGGCTCTACCGCACCCAGGCCGAGCGCGACGCCGGGCAGGCGCAGGGCCGCAACGAGCCCTCCGAACTGCCCCGCATCGCCGCCGTGGTGGCGGAGATGCGTGGCATCGCCCTGCCGGCACTGGCGCAAGCGACCACGCGCAACGCGTGCGAGGCCATGCCGCGCCTGGCCGCGCTGCTGGCGGACGCCGGGCCACGCAACGGGGCTCGCGACGCATCAGGTAACGCAGGCCCCGCCCCCCTGTAGTCGAAGCGCTGACACGGCCCGTAGGCCGAAGTCGCGACCCGTGTTTGCCACGTTTTTCGCCCCTCCTTTGATGTCATCCTCGGGTTTCGGTCGGGCGTTCGAGCACAGTGGCAGGACCACTTCAACCACTTCGAATTCCGACGATTTCAAAGGAGTACCCATGAGCAAGTCGACCCTTCGCATCCTCCCCGCCGTGCTGGCGCTGGCCTTCGCATCGGCAGGCCTGTCGGCCGTCGCCCAGACGACGACGACCACCACCACCGAGCCGACGGTGACGGAACGGGCCAAGGAAACCGGCAAGGAAGCCGTGGACGCCACCGAGCGCGGCGCCAAGAAGGCCTGGAGCGCGACCAAGAACACCACCGAACGTGCTGTCGACGCCACCGAGCGCGGCACCAAGAAGGCCTACAACGCCACCAAGAACACCAGCAAGAAGGCCTACAACGCGACCAAGAAGGGCGCGACCAAGGCCGTCGACGCCACCGAGAACGCCGGCCACGCCGCGGCCGACGGCATGCGCAGCGCCGGCAACAAGATCGGCGAGAAGATTCCGGGCACGGCCCAGAACGAAGCCGTGAAGAAGCAGTGAGCTTCGCCGCCATGAAAAAACCCGCCTCGGCGGGTTTTTTCATGGGCGCGCCATCGGTGGCGCTCGAGCCGGCTGGGCTGCAAGGTCGGCCCCGCGCTGGCGTTGGAAGCTTTTGGCGAGAATCAATGCCGAGGCAGTGAGGAAGGCGCCGGCTGCGGCCGGGTCGACCCCGTTCATGCCGCTTCCCCCTTGTCGTTCCGAATCGATGACGCGATCCGTTGAGTCCGCTGCCGCTGGCACGCCGCTGCTCGAAGGCCTGCCGCCGGTGGTCGGCGAGCGCACGGCGGTGCTGGTGCTCGGCAGCTTCCCTGGCGCGCGCTCCCTCGCGGTGCGGCAGTATTATGCGCACCCGCAAAACCAGTTCTGGAAGATCTTGCAAGCCATCTGGCCCGCCAGGCCGCTCCCCATGGGCGCGGACAGCTATCAAAAACGTAGCGAGTGGCTGCTCGAACGCGGGCTTGGCCTGTGGGACGTGTACGCCCGCTGCCGCCGTGCCGGCAGCCTGGATTCGGCGATACGCGACGCCGAAATCAACGACATCGCCGCCCTCCAGCTCCCGCGCCTGTCGGCCATCGTGCACAACGGCGGCGAGAGCCATCGCCATGCGCGCCACACGCAGGCCCTGGGCGTGCCCGTTTACAAACTGCCCTCCACCAGTCCGGCCAACGCGGCCTGGTCCTTCGGGCGCAAGCTCGAGGCCTGGCGCGCCGTGATGGCAGCGCACGGGCTGGCCTGATGGCAGTCCGTCGCACGCCCGAGCTGCCCGAGGTCAATTTTTCCGACTGGGGCGACACCCGCTACCTGCACCTGGGCACGGAGTGGATCCAGGGCTCGATGCGCCTGGATGCGCCCTACGAGATCGAGCTGGAGTACGTGCAGCGCATGATGGCCTGGCTGCTCTTCGTGGAGCCTGCCAGCGTCGCGCAGCGGCACGCGATGCAACTGGGCCTGGGCGCGGCGGCGCTCACCAAGTTCTGCCGCAAGCAGCTGCGTATGCGCACCACGGCCGTCGAGCTCAACCCGCAGGTGCTGGCCGCCTGCCGCGGCTGGTTCAAGCTGCCGCCCGACGACGCCAAGCTGCGCGTCGTGATCGCCGACGCCGCCGAGGAGATCCGGCGGGCCGAATGGCAGGGCACGGTGGACGGGCTGCAGGTCGACCTCTACGACCACGAGGCCGCGGAGCCCGTGCTCGACAGCGAGGACTTCTACGCCGACTGCCGGCGCCTGCTGACCGAGGACGGCTGCATGACGGTCAACCTCTTCGGCCGCTCCTCGAGCTACGAGCGCAGCCTGGAGAAGATCGCGGCCGCCTTCGGTACCGAAGCGCTCTGGGCCTTCAGGCCCACCCGCGAGGGCAACACGGTCGTGCTGGCGCAGCGCACGGCACAGCGGCCGAAGCGCGAGCGCCTTGCCGAGCAGGCCCAAAGCATCCAGACTCGCTGGGGTCTGCCTGCGCCCAAATGGCTGCGGGTCTTCAAACCGGTTGATTCATGAGCCGCCGCCCGGCCGCTCCGAAGGGGCTCGCACCGCAGGCGAAGCCGAAAGTATCTCAATGAGCGCTGTTCCCGCCTCCACCACCGCCGGCCGATCCGCCCCGCAGCCCGAAGGCCCGCTGCAGTTGCGCGCCGTGATCGAGTGGCTGGCGCGCGACGGCGTGATCTCGCCCACCGAAGCGCAGCGCACCATCGCCCGCTGCGCGCAGGCCGAGAGCCGGCAGCACCCGCTGGTGCGCCTGGCCAACGTGGCGATGACGCGCGAATCCGACGGCAAGCCGCTGGACCTGGAAGCGCTCACGCAATGGCTGGCCGGCCGCGCGGGCCTCGCCTACCTGCGCGTCGACCCGCTCAAGGTCGACGTGGGCAAGGTGGCCGACACCATGAGTGCCGCCTATGCCGAGCGCCACAAGGTGCTGCCGGTGCAGGTCACGCCCGCCGAGGTGGTGGTGGCCACGGCCGAGCCCTTCCTCACCGACTGGATCGCCGAGGTGGAACGCCAGTCGCGCCGCAGCGTGCGCCGCGTGGTCGCCAACCCGACCGACATCCAGCGCTACACGGCCGAGTTCTTCGCCCTCGCCAAGTCGGTGCGCGCGGCGCAGAAGGCCGGCAGCGGCAACAGCGCCGCGAGCTTCGAGCAGCTCGTCGAGCTGGGCAAGAACAACAAGCAGCTCGACGCCAACGACCAGAGCGTGGTGCAGGTGGTGGACTGGCTCTGGCAGTACGCCTTCGACCAGCGTGCCTCCGACATCCACCTGGAGCCGCGGCGCGAGCAGGGCGTGATCCGCTTTCGCATCGACGGCGTGCTGCACCCGGCCTACCAGATGCCGCTGGGCGTGATGAGCGCCATGGTCGCCCGCATCAAGCTGCTGGGCCGCATGGACGTGGTCGAGAAGCGCCGGCCCCTCGACGGCCGTATCAAGACGCGCAACCAGCGCGGCGACGAGGTCGAGATGCGCCTGTCGACCCTGCCCACCGCCTTCGGCGAGAAGATGGTGATGCGCATCTTCGACCCCGACACCGCTGTCAAGGACCTCGACGCGCTGGGCTTTCCGCCGCAGGACGCGCAGCGCTGGGAGCAACTCGTCACGCGGCCGCACGGCATCGTGCTGGTCACCGGGCCCACGGGCTCGGGCAAGACCACCACGCTGTACTCCACGCTCAAGCGCGTGGCGACCGAGGAGGTCAACGTCAGCACGGTGGAAGACCCGATCGAGATGATCGAGCCGTCCTTCAACCAGACGCAGGTGCAGCCACAGCTGGACTTCGGCTTCACCGAGGGGCTGCGCGCGCTGATGCGGCAGGACCCGGACGTGATCATGGTCGGCGAGATCCGCGACCTCGACACCGCCGAGATGGCGGTGCAGGCCGCGCTCACCGGGCACCTGGTGTTCAGCACCCTGCACACCAACGACGCGCCCAGTGCCACCACCCGCCTGATGGAGCTGGGCGTGCCGGCCTACCTCATCAACGCCACGCTGCTGGGCGTGCTGGCGCAGCGGCTGGTGCGCACGCTGTGCCCGCTGTGCAAGCAGCCGGACGAGAGCGTCACCCGCGAGCAGCTGGGCGAGGTGGTCGCGCCGTGGAAGATCACCGGCCACGTGAGCGCCTACAAGCCGGTGGGCTGCGTGGACTGCCGCATGACGGGCTTTCGGGGCCGCATGGGGCTGTACGAGCTGCTCACCGTGAGCGAGTCCTTCAAGGGCCTGCTGAACAAGGCGCCCAGCATCGACGCCCTGCGCCGCCAGGGCATGGCCGACGGCATGCGCCCGCTGCGCCTGGCCGGCGTGCTGCGCGTGGCCGAGGGCCTGACCACGCTTGACGAAGTGCTGAGCGCCACGCCGCCGCTCGACTGAAGGCGCTGCGCTCCCGACCCGCACCACCCGCGTGCGGCGTCGCCTTGTCCGAAGGGTTTTCCCTGATCCGCCGCTAGGTGGAATCCACATCGAAGCTGACCGGTGGCTGACCAACAATCCGCCGGTCTGTTTTCGTATCAGGAGACCGTTCGTGAAACTCAAAAGTCAGAAGGACTTTTTCTCGGGCCTGATGTTCACGCTGGTGGGCATCGGCTTCGCCTGGGGGGCGACCACCTACAACGTCGGCACAGGGGCGCGCATGGGCCCGGGCTACTTCCCGCTCGTGCTGGGCATCCTGCTGGCCATCCTCGGCACCGGCGTGATCCTGGGCTCGCTGGTTGTCGAGACCGAAGATGGCGAGCGCATCGGCAAGATTGCCTGGAAGCCGCTGGTCATGATCATCGTGGCCAACCTGATGTTCGGCGTGCTGCTCGGCGGCCTGCCCAGCATCGGCCTGCCGGCCATGGGCCTGGTGATCGCGATCTACGCGCTGACCCTCATCGCCTCGGCGGCCGGCCGGCAGTTCTCGCTCAAGTCCTCGCTGGTCCTCGCCACGATCCTGGCGATCGGCAGCTACCTCACCTTCATCGTCGGCCTGAAGCTGCAGTTCCAGGTCTGGCCCACCTTCATCACGGGCTGATCGGAACCTTCACCATGGATCTCATTGCCAATCTCTCCCTGGGGTTCGGTGCGGCCTTCACGCTGCAGAACCTGATCTACGCCTTCGTCGGCTGCCTGCTGGGCACGCTGATCGGCGTGCTGCCGGGCATCGGCCCCGTCGCCACCATCGCGATGCTGCTGCCGGCCACCTACGCGCTGCCGCCGGTGGCCGCCCTCATCATGCTGGCCGGCATCTACTACGGCTCGCAGTACGGTGGTTCCACCACCGCCATCCTGGTCAACCTGCCAGGCGAATCGGCCTCGGTCGTCACCGTGATCGACGGCCACCAGATGGCCAAGCAGGGGCGCGGAGGAGCGGCACTCGCGGCCGCCGGCCTGGGCTCCTTCTTCGCCGGCTGCGTGGGCACGCTGATCCTGGCCGCCTTCGCGCCGCCGCTCACGGAACTGGCCTTCAAGTTCGGCCCCGCCGAGTACTTCAGCCTGATGGTGCTGGGCCTGATCGGCGCCGTGGTGCTGGCTTCGGGCTCGCTGCTCAAGGCGATCTGCATGATCGTGCTGGGCCTGCTGATGGGTCTGGTGGGCACCGACGTCAACTCCGGCGTGGCACGCTTCTCCTTCGACATCCCCGAACTGACCGACGGCATCGGCTTCATCGCCATCGCCATGGGTGTGTTCGGTTACGGCGAGATCATCGCCAACCTGTCCAAGCCCGAGGAAGAGCGCGAAGGCCACATCGCCAAGCTGCACGGCCTGTGGCCCACGAAGGAAGACTTCAAGAACATGACGCCGGCCGTGCTGCGCGGCACGGCCCTGGGCTCGGCGCTGGGCATCCTGCCCGGCGGCGGTGCGCTGCTGTCCTCCTTCGCCTCCTACACGATGGAGAAGAAGCTCAAGCTCAAGCCCGGCGAGATTCCGTTCGGCAAGGGCAACATCCGCGGCGTGGCGGGCCCCGAGTCGGCCAACAACGCCGGCGCCCAGACCTCTTTCATCCCGCTGCTGACGCTGGGCATCCCGCCCAACCCGGTGATGGCGCTGATGGTGGGTGCGATGACCATCCACAACATCCAGCCCGGCCCGCAGGTGATGACCAGCAACCCCGAACTCTTCTGGGGCCTGATCGCCTCGATGTGGATCGGCAACCTGATGCTGATCGTGCTGAACCTGCCGCTCATCGGCATGTGGATCAAGCTGCTGACCATCCCCTACAAGTGGCTGTTCCCGTCCATCGTGCTGTTCTGCGCGATCGGCGTGTACTCGACCAACAACAACACCTTCGACATCTGGATGGTGGGCATCTTCGGCGTGATCGGCTATGCCTTCATCAAGCTGGGATGCGAACCGGCGCCGCTGCTGCTGGGCTTCATCCTGGGGCCGATGATGGAAGAGAACCTGCGCCGGGCTCTGCTGCTTTCGCGCGGCGACTGGTCGGTGCTGGTCACGCGCCCGATCTCGGCCGGCCTGCTGGTCGCGGCGGCGCTGCTGATCGTGATCGTGCTGCTGCCTTCGGTGAAGTCCAAACGCGAAGAGGCCTTCGTCGAGGAATGAGCGCGGCCGCGAGGCCACGGAACGAACGGCACCTTCGGGTGCCGTTTTCGTTTGCGCGGAGCCTGTTCGATTGATGCGCTGGAATCATGGATTCATCAGATAAATCCATTTCCTTCCAGGTCGTGTTCGCGCTCCAATCGGCGCCGGCACGGGGCGTGCAGGTTGATCCTGCCACCCTGGCGCCTTCCAATCCCTTGCCACACCTTCCCATGCAACGCAGACACCTGATGCTGGCCGCCGCGGCCGGCGCACTCACCGCCGTGGGCGCCCATGCCCAGGCCTGGCCCGCCCGGCCGATCCGCCTGGTCGTGCCCTTCCCGGCGGGCGGCGCCACCGACCTGTTCGCGCGCACGCTGTCGCAGAAGATGGGCGAGAAGCTCGGCACCACCCTGGTGGTCGACAACAAGCCCGGCGCGGGCGGCGCCATCGGCTCGGACCTCGCCGCCAAGGCTGCGCCCGACGGCTACACGCTGCTGCTGGCGACCACCAGCACGCACTCGATCGGCCCGTCGATCAATCCCAGGCTGCCCTACGACACGGTGCGCGACTTCACGCCCATCGGCCACGTGGGCGACGCGCCCAGCATCATGCTGGTCCCCGTCAACTCGCCCGCGAAGACGGTGCGCGAGTGGATCGACCACGCGAAGAAGAACCCCGGCAAGCTTAACTACGCCTCCAGCGGCAACGGCACCATCGTGCAGCTGACGGCCGAGCTCTTCAAGTCGATGGCCGGCGTGTTCGTCACGCACATTCCCTACAAGGGCACCGCGCTCGCCATGCCCGACCTCATGAGCGGCAAGGTCGACGTGCTCTTCGACTCGCTGCCCACCGGGCTGCCCTTCGTGCGCGACGGGCGGCTGCGCGCGCTGGCCGTCACCTCCCTCAAGCGCAGCCCGCTCGCGCCCGACCTGCCGCCGGTGGCCGACACGCTGCCGGGCTTCGAATCGACCACCTGGTTCGGCCTGTACGGCCCCAAGGGGCTGCCGCCCGAGCTGGTGACGCGCGTCAATGCCGCCGCCAACCAGGCGATGAGCGACCCGGAACTGCGCGACAAGCTGGCCAAGCTCGGCATCGAGCCGGCCAGCGGCACCCCGGCGCAGTTCGCCCAGCTGGTGGCGCAGGACGCCGCCAAATGGAAGAAGATCATCGTCGAGCGCAAGATCACCGGCGACTGATCGCCACCCGCGCCCGCCCCTCTCCCGTTCCCGCCCCGCCGCCATGAAGCACTTCGACTACGCCAACCCCTACCCCTCGACCCGCATCCCGGTCTTCGCCCGCAATGTCGTCTCGACCTCGCACCCGCTGGCGGCGCAGGCCGGCCTGCGCATGCTGCACCAGGGTGGCAATGCGGTCGACGCGGCCATCGCCGCCGCGGCCGCGATGACGCTGGTCGAGCCGGTGAGCAACGGCCTCGGGTCGGACGCCTTCTGCATCCTGTGGGACGGCCAGCAGCTGCACGGCCTCAACAGCTCGGGCAGCGCGCCTGCGGCCTGGACGCCGGAGTACTTCCGCAAGAAGTACGGGGCCGACGCCGCCACGCCGCCGATGCGCGGCATCGATTCGGTCACCGTGCCGGGCGCGGTGGGCGCGTGGGCCGCGCTGTCCGAGCGTTTCGGCAAGCTGCCCTTCGCCGACCTCATGGCCCCGGCCATCGAGATCGCCGAGCGCGGCTACCTGGTGCCGCCGGTGGTGCAGCAGAAGTGGGATGCGGCCACGCCGATCCTGAAGGACCAGCCGGGCTTCGCCGACGCCTTCCTGCCCTGGGGCCGCTCGCCGAAGGTGGGCGAGCTGTTCAAGTTCCCGGCGGCGGCGCGTGCGCTCAAGTCCATCGCGGGCAGCAAAGGCGAATCCTTCTACCGCGGCGAGATCGCGGCGGCGCTGGAGGCGTTCTCCACCGCGAACGGCGGCAGCCTCAAGGCCAGCGACCTCGCGGCCTGTAAGCCCGAGTGGGTCACGCCGGTGGAGCGCGAGTACCGCGGCTACACGCTGCACGAGATCCCGCCCAACGGCCAGGGCATCGCGGCGCTGATCGCGCTGGGCATCCTGGAGAAGTTCGACATCGCCTCGCTGCCCGTCGATTCGGTGCAGTCGCAGCACCTGCAGATCGAGGCCATGAAGCTGGCCTTCGCCGACGTGTACCGCTACGTGGCCGAGCGCGGCGCGATGGAGGTGACGACCGAACAGATGCTGGACGACGCGTATCTCGCCGCGCGCGCCAAGCTCATCGACCCCACGCGCGCGCAGGACTTCCAGGCCGGCAACCCGGTCAAGGGCGGCACCATCTACCTCACGGCCGCCGACGAGAACGGCATGATGGTCAGCTTCATCCAGAGCAACTACATGGGCTTCGGCTCGGGTTGCGTGGAACCTACCTTCGGCATCAGCCTGCAGAACCGCGGCCACGGCTTCAGCCTGAAGGACGGCAGCCCCAACCAGGTGGCGCCGGGCAAGCGGCCCTTCCACACCATCATCCCGGGCTTCCTCACCAAGAAGGGCCAGCCGATCATGAGCTTCGGCGTGATGGGCGGCAACATGCAGCCGCAGGGCCACCTGCAGACCCTGGTGCGCATGCTCGACTACGGCCAGAACCCGCAGGCCGCCTGCGACGCGCCGCGCTGGCGCTTCAACGCCGGGCGAGCGATCAACGTCGAGGCGGCGATGAACCCCGCCACCGTGCAGGGCCTGAAGGACCTGGGTCACGAGGTGGAGGTCATCAACGACTCCTACCAGGACTTCGGCGCCGGCCAGTTCATCTGGCGCGTGGGCGAGGAAAACGGCAAGCCCTCCGAGGAAGGCTACGTCATCGCCAGCGACCCGCGGCGCGACGGGCTGGCCGCCGGGTACTGATCCGAACTGGGCCGGCCGCCGCCATCGGCGTGCGGGGGCATCGCCAGCCACGTCGGCGCGCGGGCGCCATGCATGCGAACATCCAGGGCTGACTTCTCAGAAGAAAAAGTGCCTGCAACGCCCGCCCTGCCTGCGCAAGCAGCTACGAAATCCATAGCGCCCGGCCTGGCGCTGGCCTCCTTCGGCGCCATCGCCTTCAGCGGCAAGGCGATCATCGTGAAGCTGGCCTACCGCTACGGCGTCGATGCGGTGACGCTGATCATGCTGCGCATGCTCTTCGCGCTGCCCCTGTTCGCCGTCATGGCCTGGTGGGCGGGCCGCGGCAAGCCGCCACTCACGAAGCGCGACTGGCTGGGCGTGCTGGGGCTGGGCGTCACCGGCTACTACCTCGCGAGCTTCCTCGACTTCGCCGGCCTGGCCTACATCACGGCCAGCCTGGAGCGGCTGATCCTGTACCTCAACCCCACGCTGGTGCTGCTCTTCGGCTGGCTGGCGTACGGGCGGCGCATCCGCGGCGGTCAACTCCTGGGCATGGCCATCAGCTACGCCGGCGTGATGCTGGTCTTCGGCCACGAGCTGCAGATCGGCCAGAGCCGCGCGGCGGCCTGGGGCACGCTGCTGGTCTTCCTGAGCGCGGTGAGCTACGCCATCTACCTCGTGTGGAGCGGCGAGTTCGTCAAGCGCCTGGGCTCGCTGCGGCTGGTGGGCCTGGCCACCAGCGTGGCCTGCCTGCTGTGCATCGGCCAGTACCTGGTGCTGCGGCCGGTGGGTGCGGTGTTCGAACTCGCGCCCCAGGTGATCTGGCTGTCGGTGCTCAATGCCACGCTGTGCACCGCGGTGCCGGTGCTCGCGGTGATGATGGCGATCGAGCGCATCGGCGCCGCCGTGGCCGCGCAGACCGGCATGATCGGGCCGATGTCGACCATCCTCATGGGCGTGGTCATCCTGGGCGAGCCCTTCACCGCCTGGATCGCGGCCGGCACGGCGCTGGTGATCGCCGGCATCTTCGTCTTCACCCGCGCGGGAAAATGAATCACCCCCCAAGCGGCTTCGCCCGAGGCCGCCGCCAGACGCGGCGACCGTTCAGGCCGTCCAAACCTGCGCAGGCAGGTTTGGAGCCGCGGCCCTCACCCCCCCTCTGCTTCGCGAGGGGGGCGCACCCAGTGGCCCGGCAGAGCCGGTTCCACGGGTGCCCTGAACGACTCGCCGTAGCGGCGGCACGGCAGGCGCGAATTCGCATCACATCCGACATTCACGACAAGGAGCAAACACATGGATCTGGGCATCGCAGGAAAGACGGCGCTGGTGTGCGGCGCGAGCAAGGGTCTCGGCTATGGCTGCGCGCTGGCGCTGGTGCAGGAGGGCGTCAACGTCGTGATCGTGGCGCGCGGCGCCGAGGCGCTGGAAGCGGCTGCTGACAAATTGATCGCTGCCCGCGCAGGCGGGGCGGGCGCCGCGGGGCCGTTCGTCAAGCACGTGGCGGCCGACATCACGACGCCCGAGGGCCGCGCGGCGGTGTTCGCCGTGCAGGCCGACTACGACATCGTCGTCACCAATGCCGGCGGACCGCCGCCCGGCGACTTCCGCAGCTGGGATCGCGAAGCCTGGATCAAGGCCGTGGACGCCAACATGCTCACGCCCATCGAGCTGATCAAGGCCACCGTCGACGGCATGGCGGCGCGCGGCTTCGGCCGCATCGTCAACATCACGTCCAGCGCGGTGAAGGCGCCGATCGACATCCTCGGGCTGTCCAACGGCGCGCGCAGCGGGCTCACCGGCTTCGTCGCCGGCCTGGCGCGCAGCGGCATCGCCGCCCAGGGCGTGACCATCAACAACCTGCTGCCGGGCGCCTTCGACACCGACCGCCTGCGCAACACCGCGGCCGGCGCGGCCCAGAAGACGGGCCAGACCATCGAGGCGATCCAGGAGTCGCGCAAGAAGACCATTCCCGCACGCCGCTTCGGCACGCCCGAGGAGTTCGGCGCCATCTGCGCCTTCCTGTGCAGCCAGCAGGCGGCCTACATGACGGGCCAGAACGTGCTGGCGGACGGCGGCGCGTACCCCGGCACGTACTGAGGCGAGGCGTGGCGCGGCGCGGCGCCGCGTCCGGGGCGGTCCGTGCGGCGCGGCACAATCCGCCGTCGCCATACCGCCCCCCACGCCCTTGAGTCCCGAAACAGCCCACCGCATCACCCTGGTCTCGGTCACCGGCCTGGCCGACGCGCAGGGTGCCGCCCGCGCGCTGGCCTTCAGCCAGCGCCAACTGCCCGCCTGCCGCGCGCTGCTGTGCAGCCCGGTGCGGCCGGCGGACCTGCCGCCGGGCATCGAGCATCTGCCGATCGCGCCGCTGAACTACCACGAGTACAGCTGGTTCATGCTCTTCGCGCTGTGGCGCGTGGTGCCGACCGAGTTCGCGCTCGTGGTGCAGGAGGACGGCTGGGTGCTCGAGGGGGCCAGCTGGCGCGACGACTACCTGGCCTACGACTACGTCGGCGCGCCCATCCACCTGGCCCGCATCGACACGCCCGAAGGCGTGCGCTGGAGCCGCCGGTTCGCGTGGTCGACGCCCGAGCATCCGCTGGGGCAGGGCGCGACGCCGGTGCAGAACGGCGGCTTCAGCCTGCGCAGCCAGCGCCTCATGCGGGCGCTGGTCGATCACCCGCACATCCGGGTCGAGGTGCCTGCGCCCGACGTGGTGGGCGGCGATCCGCTGCGCATGCAGTGGCAGCACGACGCACTGCTGGAGGACGTGCAGCTCAGCGGCGTGCTGCGTCCCGCGCTCGAGGCGGTGGGCCTGCGTTTCGCGCCGGTGGAGGTGGCCCGCAGTTTCGCGATCGAGCATGCGGGCCTGCTGCACCATGGTTACGACGCGCTGCAGCTGTTCGGGCACCACTCGAAGCTGCGGCGCCTCGCCGCGATCGATCCGCCCACGCTGCGCTACCGGCTGCCGCGTTCGCATCTGGCGCGGATCTACGGCGAGCCCGAGCTGCTGCAACTCTTCGAACGGCGCGGGTACGCGGTCGAGTTCGAGCCGGAGCCCGTCCCCGCGGCGCCGCGACGGGTGTTCGACACCTTCACCTACAACGGCGAGCGCGAGGTGCTGCTCACGCGGCTGAACGAGCTGTCGGCCGTGGTGGACTGCTTCGTCGTCGTGGAGGCGACCCGCACCTTCGCGGGGGAACCGAAGGCCCTGCGCTTCGACCCGGCGGACCCGGCCCTGGAGCCCTTCATCGGCCGCATCCGCTACGTGGTGGTGGACGACATGCCCGACGACCCGCCGGGTGCGGAATCGGCGGCGGTCGAAGGCGACTGGCTCAACGACCCGCCCAGGACCGGCTTCTGGCTGCGAGAGAAGTTCCAGCGCAACCAGATCCTGCGCGGCCTGGCGGATGCGGCGCCACACGACCTCGTGTTGATCTCCGACGCCGACGAGATCCCGCGTGCCGAGCGCGTGCGGCAACTGCGCGATGCGCCCCACGACCAGGTCTTCGGGCTGCGCCTGCGGCTGTACTACTTCTACGCCAACTACCGCAACGTGGCGGGGCCCGAGTCGGACACGGTCTGGACGGTGGGCTGTCCGCGTGCCTGGCTCGACGTCCGCACCCCCGGCCAGATGCGGCTGGGTGTGCGTTTCGGCGCCGTGGCCGCGACGCTCGTGGAAGACGCCGGCTGGCACCTGTCGTACTTGGGCATGCAGGTCGATGCCGTGCGGCAGAAGATCCGCGGCTTCGCCCACCAGGAATGCCGCGAGCTGGCGGACGCCATCGACCTGACCCGGCTCGTGATCGATGGGCTCGACCTGTATCGGCGCGCCGGGTACCAGTGGGCGCTGGTCGACGCCGCCCAGGCTCCCGCCTGGTTGCGCGCCGAGCCGTCGATGCAGCACCTGTTCGCCACGCCCCATGCGGAGGTGCTCCCGCGCTATGCCAAGGAGTCCTACGTGGCGGTGGCGCCCAGTCCCTTCGGCAAATGGGAGCACCACCCCAACCGCCACATCCTGCAGGCCTATGCCGGGCACGTGCAGGGCCGCGTGATCGACCTGGGATGCAGCCACGGGGCCAGCACCTGGTGGCTCACGCAGAACCCACGCGTGCGCGAGGTGGTCGGCGTGGACGTCAACGCCGAAGCGCTCGCAGTGGCGCAGCGCCTGTTCGCCGACGTGATGCTCCCGCACGCGTTCGTGCACCTCGACCTGACGCAGGGGCAGGCGATCGACCCGCCAGGCGACACGCTGGTGAGCTTTCACACGCTGGAGCACATCTATCCGGCGGACGTCGCGGCCTTCCTTGCCGCGGCGTACCGGTCGCTCCGGCCGGGCGGATGCTTCGTGGTCTCCATTCCCTACGACCGCGCCTACCCCGATCCCTGCCACGTCGGCTTCTACACCGAGGCCAGCCTGTCGGCCTGCATGCGCGCCGCGGGCTTCGAGGTGGTCGAATGCTTCAAGGACGATCGCTTCGCCGAGAAGGGCCTGCTCACCGGCCTGTTCCAGCGGCCGCTGGCGCAGAGCCTCTAGCGCGCGGGCGGTTCCGGCTCAGGCCGGTCGGCGCGACGACAGCACGATTCCTGCCACGATCAGCGCGAAGGCCAGCGCGTGGTAGCCGTGCGGCATCTCGCCCAGGAACAGGGCCGAGAGCATGGCTGCGAACAGCGGCGTGAGGTTGACGAAGAAGCCCGCCGCGTTCGGCCCCGCGCGCTGCACGCCGGCGGCCCAGCAGGGGAAGGCCAGCACCGCCGGTCCGATGGCGATGAAGGCCAGCGCGACGGCCACGCGCCAGTCGAACGCGAAGAAGCCGTCACCCACGGCCCATTCGCCGGCAGAGAACAGCGCCGACCACAGCACGCCGAAGGCGACCTGGGCCATGAGGAACGCGGCCCAGTCGCCCCGCACGCCGGCCGGCCCGTGGGTGCGCGTGAGCAGCCAGCTGTAGAGCGCCCAGGCGACGGTGGCCAGCAGCATGTAGAGGTCGCCGCGCACCAGGCGCAGCGCGAGCAGCTTGTGCCAGTCGCCGCGGCTCAGGACCAGCGCCACGCCGGCCATCGACAGCACGGCGCCGGCCAGTTCGTGGCGCGTGATGCGGTGGCCGAAGAAGAGGGCGCCGGTGGCCATCATCCACAAGGGCATGCTGGAGCCGACCAGCGTCACGTTGATCGGCGTGGACGTCTGCAGCGCCATGTATTGCAGCGCGTTGTAGCAACCCACGCCCAGCAGCCCCAGCACCGCATAGCGGCGCCAGTGCGGCCACAGCGGGCTGTCCGGCCGCAGCACCGCCGCGGCCAGCGGCAGCAGGAGCAGCAGCGCCAGCGCCCAGCGCACCGCATTGAGCGTGAGCGGCGACACCAGGTCGCGCAGCATGCGGCCGATCACCGCGTTGCTGGCCCACAGCAGCGGCGGCACGGTCAGGAGGAAGGCGGTGCCTGCACCGAGGCCGGTGCGGGCGGGGGTCGTCGTGGTCATGGTTCGGAGAGCGCGCACTGTAGCCAGTCGCCTCAAGGCCTGCGCCGACGGGGCCATTCGTGGCACCATGCCACCCCCTTCCTTCCAATGACCTGGGTTGCCACCATGAGCCTGAGCCTCGCCGTCCGCATCGATCGCCAAGGCGGTCCCGAAGAACTGAAGATCGTCGAGGTCGAGGTGGGCGAGCCCGGCCCGGGCGAGATCCGCATCCGCCACAAGGCGGTGGGACTGAACTTCATCGACGTCTACCAGCGCAACGGCCTGTATCCCTTCCCCATGCCGCTGCAGCTGGGCATGGAGGCGGCCGGCGTGGTCGAGGCGGTGGGCGAGGGCGTCACGCATCTCAAGGTGGGCGACCGCGCGGCCTACGCCAGCCAGCCGCCGGGCGCCTACTGCGAGCTGCGGGTGATGCCGGCCAAGTGCGTGTGCCGCCTGCCCGACGCCATCTCCTTCGAGACCGGCGCCGCCATGATGCTCAAGGGCCTCACGACGCAGTACCTGCTCAAGAAGACGCTGCCCGTCGAGGGCCTGGCGCCGGGCGACTTCGTCCTCTTCCATGCGGCGGCGGGCGGCGTCGGCCTGATCGCCTGCCAGTGGGCGAAGGCGCTGGGCCTTCAGCTCATCGGCACCGCCGGGTCCGACGCCAAGTGCCGGATGGCGCTGGACCACGGCGCCGCGTACGCCATCAACTACAGCACCGAGGACTTCGCCGCGCGCGTCAAGGAGATCACCGGCGGCAAGGGCGTGAAGGTGGTGTACGACTCGGTGGGCAAGGACACCTTCGAGGGTTCGCTGGCCTGCCTGCGCCCCTTCGGCCTGCTGGCGAGCTTCGGCAACGGCTCGGGGCCGGTGCCGCCGGTCAACATCGGCACGCTGGGCGCCAAGGGCTCGCTGTACATCACGCGGCCCACGCTCTTCACCCACATCGCCACGCGCGAGAGCTGCCAGGCCATGGCCGACGACCTGTTCGCGGTGGTGGAAAGCGGACAGGTGAAGATCCCGATCGACCAGCGCTATACGCTCCAGGACGTGCAGCAGGCGCACCGCGACCTGGAAGCGCGCAAGACGACCGGTTGCACGGTGCTGACGCTGGACTAGTGGGCTGTCCCGCAGGCATTTGCGGGACAGCACACGACCACCTGAAGGACGCTTCCTACCCGCCCTGTGCGCGTGCGCCCGCGTGGTGCGCGCGCACCATCGTCGAAGCTCCAGGCTCCTTTTCGGCGCGCGTGCACGGCATCGGTGCGGCGCGCCGGCATTCATGGATCTGGAAGCAGCGAGCACATGGCCGTCGTCAGGGCATTCATCGTCGATGACAACCCCACCCTCCGGGCGAACCTGGCGGGTACCCTGCGCGACGTCGCGCGCGTCGAACCGGTGGGCGAGGCCGACTCCGAGGCCAGCGGCAGCGCCTGGCTGCGCGAGCATGCGGGTCAATGGGACCTGGCCATCGTCGACCTCTTCATCGGCGCGGGCAGCGGCCTGCGCGTGCTCGAGGCCTGCCGCGTCCGCGCGCCCGGCCAGCGGGTGGTGGTGCTGAGCAACCACACCACGCAACAGGTCCGCATCCGCTGCCGCCAGCTGGGCGCCGACGCGGTGTTCGACAAGGCCACCGAGCTCGACGACCTGATCGACTTCTGCCTGCGCAGCCGCGAGGCGCGGCTGCAGGCTCACTGAGACCGGTCGGCCCGGCCCGCGGCCGTCTCGCGGATCAACTGCCACACCCGCTGCGCCAGCGGCGAGGGCGCGCGGTTGCGCCGGTGCACGAGCACGATGTCGCGCTGCACCACCGGCGTCAGCGGCCGCACCGCCAGCCGGCCCAGGCCGTCCGGCGGCACGGCCAGCGCGGGCATCACGCTGATGCCGATGCCGGCCTCGACCATGCGGAAGACCGTGGTGGGATGGCCCAGCTCCTGCACCACCTCGCACTGCGCGCCGTGCCGTTGCAGCGCCGTGTCGATGAGCCGCCGGCTGCCCGAGGCATGGTCGAGCAGCACCAGCGGCTGGCCGCTGAGGGCCGACCAGCGCACCGTGCGCGGCTTCGTCAGCGCGTGCTCGCGGGGCGCCACCAGCACGAAGGGGTCGTGCATGATCGATTCGGAATGCAGGTCCTCGGACGCCGAGGGCTCGATGACGACGCCGAAGTCCACCTCGCCCGCGCGCACGCTGCCCAGCACGTCCTGCTGGATGCGGTCGAGCAGCACCAGCTGGATGTCGGGCTCCTGGCGTGCGCAGGCGGCGATGCAATCGGGCATCAGGTTGGCCGACAGGGTGGGACTGCTGGCGACCCGCACCTTGCCGCGCCGCGCATGGGCCATGCCGCCCACGTCCTGCAGGGTCTGGTCGAGCTCGTCGAGCAGGCGGTCGAGCCGCGCGGCCAGCGACTGGCCGGCCTCGGTGAGCGCCACCTCGCGCGTGGTGCGGTCCAGCAGCTTCAGGCCGAGCTGCGACTCCAGCTCGTGGATCGAGCGGCTGACGGCCGGCTGCGTGAGCCCGATGCCGTCGCCGGCCCGGCTGAAGTTGCGCTCCAGCGCAACGGCGCGGAAGACGCGCAGCTGGCGCAGGGTGACGTTCATCGGCGGTCCGTGTTCATGCAACCGGATCATAAAACGATGAGATAAATCCATTTCACTTTTCAATGGCGGCGGCGCCCAATCGGGGCCATGGCACGCTCACGCTTCCTTCCCGACAACTTCACCCTGGCCCTGGTCACCACGGTGGCCGTCGCCACGCTGCTGCCGGCCAGCGGCCGCGTCGCCCATTTCTTCGAGGGGCTGACCACGGTCGCGATCGGCCTGCTGTTCTTCCTGCACGGCGCCAAGCTCTCGCGCGAGGCGATCCTCGCGGGCATCACGCACTGGCGGCTGCACCTGCTGGTGTTCTGCGCCACCTTCGTCCTGTTCCCGCTGCTGGGCTTGGCGCTCAAGCCGGTGCTGGCGCCGCTGGTCACGCCGGCGCTGTACGTGGGCGTGCTGTACCTGTGCGTGCTGCCGGCGACGGTGCAGTCGGCCATCGCCTTCACCTCGCTGGCGCGCGGCAACATCCCGGCCGCCGTGTGCAGCGCCTCGGCCTCGACGCTGCTGGGCGTGTTCGTCACGCCGCTGCTGGTCAACCTCGTGGTCGTGCCGCACCACATGGGCAGCGGCTCGCTCGACGCCATCGGCCGCATCCTGCTGCAGCTGATGGTGCCCTTCGTGGCCGGCCACCTGCTGCGCCCGTGGATCGGCGGCTTCGTCAAGCGCCACGCGCCGGTGCTCAAGTTCGTCGACCAGGGTTCGATCCTGCTGGTGGTCTACACCGCCTTCAGCGCGGCCGTGATCGAGGGGCTGTGGAAGCAGGTGCCGCTGTCGGCACTGGGCGGGCTGCTGGTGGTGTGCGCCGTGCTGCTGACGCTGGCGCTGGTGCTCACCACGCTGGCGGCGCGCAAGCTGGGCTTCGACAAGGCCGACGAGATCACGATCGTCTTCTGCGGCTCCAAGAAGAGCCTGGCCAGCGGCGTGCCGATGGCCAAGGTGCTGTTCCCGGCCGCGTCGGTGGGCGCGATCGTGCTCCCGCTGATGCTCTTCCACCAGATGCAGCTGATGGTCTGCGCGGTGCTGGCGCAGCGCTATGCGCGTCGGCCGCAGGAGCCGGAAACCGCAGGCGAACCGGCCGCGCTTGCCAAGACCTGACTTGGCAATTTCTGGAAAGAAATCGAGTGCTTGCGCCCGAGCAGCGGGCGCGAGCAGCTATGAAATCGATAGCAAGGTGAACGCCTGCGCCGCGCGGCTCAGGCGTCTTCCAGCGGCGTGAGCCGCGACTCGCGCAGCCGGCTGGGCGCCAGGGCCCCGGCGGAGTCGAGGATCGGGTAGGCGATCGAGCAGATGTGCGAGTTGATGCGCTTGAGGTCGCTGATCAGGTCGATGTGCAGCGAGCTGGTCTCCATGCTCGGCGCGGTGCGGTCCATCAGCCGCGCCAGGTGCGTCGTGGCGTAGGCGCGCTCCAGGTCCCGAAAGCGCGCCTTCTCCTCGAGCAGCTTCTGCGCGTCGCGCACGTTGCCGTTGAGGAACACGCTCATGCCCAGGCGCAGGTTGGCCACCAGGCGCTCGTGCAGCTCGACGATCTCGGCCATGCCGGCCTCGGAGAAGTTGCGCTGCGGGCGGATCTTCTTGTCCTCGATGTCGATGATCACCCGCTCGATGATGTCGCCCACCTGCTCCATGTTGATGGTGAAGCTGATGATGTCGGTCCAGCGCTTGCTCTCCTCCTCGCCCAGCGCCTCGCGCGAGATCTTGGTGAGGTAGTACTTGATGTCGGAGTAGAGCTGGTCGACGGTGTCGTCCATGCGCCGCAGCTCCTCGGCCAGGCGCAGGTCGTTGTTGCGGATCACCGAGAGCATGCCGATCAGCATGCTCTCCACCACGTCGGCCTGGTGCAGCGCCTCGCGCGCGGCGTTGGAGATGGCCAGCGAGGGCGTCGACAGCGCCGAGGGGTCGAGGTGCTGGGGCCGGCTGCTCGACAGCGACTGCGGCGGTGCCGGCAGCAGCTTCATCGACAGGCGCGCCACCGGCGCCGTGAGGCCGATGAAGGCCACGCTCGCCACCACGTTGAAGGCCAGGTGGTACAGCACCACCAGCTGCGTCGGGCCCTGCACGTGCGGCCGCACGTACTGCAGCCACAGGCCGATGAAGGGCGCCGCGATCGCCACGCCCAGCAGCTTGAAGACCAGGTTGCCCACCGTGACCTGGCGCACCGCAACCGAGGACTTGGCCGTGGTCAACACCGCCAGCAGGCCGCTGCCCAGGTTGGCGCCCAGCACCAGGCCCAGCGCCACGTCCAGCGGCACGACGGCGGACGAGGCCATCGCCGCGACCAGCAGCACCACCGCCAGGCTGGAGTAGGCAACCACGGCCAGCACCGCACCCACCGTGATCTCCAGCAGCACGTCGCTGGTGATGGAGGTGATGATGGCCCGCATGGCCGGCCCCTCGAACAGCGGCCCGGTGGCCTGCACCACCAGCTGCAGCGCGAGCAGCATCAGGCCCAGGCCGATCAGCACGCGGCCGAAGCGCCCCGCGGGGCTGGCCGGGCGCGTGATGGAGAACACCACGCCGGTGAAGATGAAGAGCGGCGACAGCCAGGACAGGTCGGTCGAGAACAGCACCGACATCAGGGCCGTGCCGATGTCGGCACCGCGCATCACCGCCAGCGCGGCCGGCAGCGTGATCAGCCCCTGCCCGACGAAGGACGAGGTCATCAGCGAGGTGGCGGTGCTCGACTGCACCAGCGCCGTCACGCCGATGCCGGCCAGCGCGGCGGAGAAGCGGTTGGACAGGCTGTGCTGCAGGAACTTGCGCAGATTGCCGCCGAACACGCGCAGGACGCCGGTGCGAACGAGATGGGTGCCCCACACGAGCAATGCGATGGCCGCCAGCAGGTTCAGCAGATGTTTCATGGACGGGGCGTCCGCTCCTTGTTCTTGTGTGGCGTCATCATGCGCCCGCGCGGGGCGGGCGTCTGTCGGCGCAGGGCGTCAATCGATCAAGGCGCCATTTTCATGGAAAGGATAGGGCCCCTCGAATTCGCCCGACATCGCCAGGTGCGTGACCAGGCGCTGCTCCGACGTCCAGGCGTGCAGGCGGTAGCCCGGCGGTTCCAGCGTCCAGGCAGAGGCCGCATCGGGCGCGAGGTCCAGCTGCACCTGGTGGCCCGGTGCCGGCGAGGTGCTGGCGATGGTGCCGCCGAAGCGCACGTCGATGGCCCGGTGCAGGTGGCCGCAGACGATGCGCTCCACGTTCGGGTGCTGGCGCACGATGGCCTCGAGCCGCTCGCGGCCCTGGAGCAGCCCGATACGGTCCATGTGGCCGATCAGCGTCGAGAAGGGCGGGTGGTGCATGGCGATGACCACCGGCTCGCCGCGGCAGCCGGCCAGCGTGGCCTCGAGCCAGTCGAGCTGCGCGTCGTCCAGCGCGCCGTGGCTGGCGCCGGCGACGGCGGTGTCCAGCGCCACCAGGCGCAGTGCGCCGACCCGCACCGAATAGCGGACCGGGCCTTCGGTGCCCAGGTAGGCGTGATCGGGAAAGCTGCGGCGCATCTGCTCGCGCTCGTCGTGGTTGCCGGGCAGCAGGTACAGCGGCATGGTCAGCGGCGCGAGGAGGCGCGCGAGGTGCGCGTACTCGGCTTCACGGCCGAAGTCCGTCAGGTCGCCGGTCAGCACGATCGCGTCGGGCTGCTGCGGCAGGCGCAGCACCGAGGCCACGGCGCGAGCCAGGTAGGGCGCCGTGTCGATGCGGCCGTAGGCCAGGCGGCCCGGTTCGCGGATGTGCAGGTCGGTGATCTGGCCCAGCAGCGTGAGCGTGGTCGCGACCGGAGCGGCCGATGCGGTCTGCGGGGTCATGCGCCCACCTCCTGCGTGCTCATCAGCCGCTCCGCGCGGATGCGGATGCCGACCTCGTCGCCCGGCTGGTAGGGCGCGTCGCGGCCCACCTCGGCCATCAGCAGCGGCTGGTCGTCGGCGCGCAGCTGCAGCTGCACCCGCTCGCCGAGGAAGGTGCGCCGCTCCACGCGCGCCAGCCCCCATCCGTCCTGGCGGGCGCCGATCTCGATGTCCTCGGGGCGCACGAGCAGCGTCTCCTGGCCGTGCCAGGCCTCGGGGCAGGCGAGGGCGGCGCCGCCAATGCGCACCACGCGCTCGGCCTGCGCCTGCGCGTCGCGCGCCAGGCGGTTCACCCGGCCCAGGAACTCGGCCACGAAGGGGTGCGCGGGTGCGCGGTACAGGTCCTCGCCACGGCCCACCTGCACGATGCGGCCGGCCCGCATGACGGCCAGCCGGTCGGCGATGGCCATCGCCTCCTGCTGGTCGTGGGTGACGTGGATGGCCGTGATGTGCAGGCGCCGCAGCAGCTCGGCCAGCTCGTCGCGCAGCGACTCCTTGAGCTTGGCATCGAGGGCGGCCAGCGGCTCGTCCAGCAGCAGCACGCGCGGGCGCACGGCCACGGCGCGGGCCAGCGCCACGCGCTGGCGCTGGCCGCCCGAGAGCTCGGACGGGCGCTTGTTTTCCAGGCCGGTGAGGCGGGTCAGCTCGACCAGCTCGCCCACCGCACGGCGCTCCTCGTCGCGCGACACGCCGCGGATGCGCAGCCCGTAGCCGATGTTGGCCGCCACCGTCATCTGCGGGAAGAGCGCGTAGCTCTGGAACACCATGCCGATGCCGCGCTGCTCGACCGGGCGGCGCGTCACGTCCTGGCCGCCGAAGACGATGCGGCTGCCCTCGTCGGGCGATTCCAGGCCCGCGATGATGCGCAGCAGGGTGGTCTTGCCGCAGCCCGAGGGGCCCAGCAGGGCCAGCACCTCGCCGGCCTCCACGTGCAGGTCGGTGGGCAGCAGGCCGCGGGTGCCGTCGGCGTAGGTCTTCGCGCAGTTCGCGATGTCGACCGGGATTCGTTCAAGTTCCATGGCGTTTCTGGATCAGGTTGGCCAGGTACTGCAGGATCCACAGCACCGGCAGGATGACGGCGAAGAAGACGAGGGTGTAGGCTGAGCCCACTTCCAGGCGCATCGATGCATAGCTGTCGGCCAGGCCGACGGGCAGGGTCCGCGTGAGCGGCGTGTGCAGCATCCAGGTCAGGTTGAATTCGCCGACCGAGAGCGTGAACACCATCAGGCTGCCGGCGACGATGGCCGGAAAGACCGCCGGCACCAGCACGCCCAGGAAGCGCTGGCGAAAGCTCGCGCCCAGCGAGCGCGCCGCCTCCTCCAACGCCACCAGGTCGTCGCGCTGGAAGGCCGAGGACACCGTGCGCACCATGAAGGGCAGGGTGAAGACGATGTGGCCGACCAGGATGAAGGCGAAGCTCTGGCGGAAGGCCGTGACCTGGCCGTAGGCCAGGATCAGCGCGAGCGCGGTCGCCAGCCCGGGCACGGCGACAGGCAGCGTGAGCAGCTCCTCGAAAGTGTGGGCCCAGCGCGAGCGGCTGCGCGCCAGCGCATAGGCGCAGGGCACGCCCAGCACGATGGTGCCGACCACGCAGGCCAGGGCCAGCAGCAGCGAGGCGCCGACCGTGTTGCCATACACCTCCCACACCTCGCCGAGCCAGCGCAGCGTGAGGCCGCTCTTGAGTCCGCTGCTGTAGTTGTTGACCAGGCCGGCCATCACCGACAGGAGCATCGGCGCGATCATGAACACGCTCACCGCCACGGTGACGGCGAAGAGGAAGGGCGAACGCGTGGTGCTGTGCTTGTGTTGCATCGAGATCGTCCTTTCGCTCAACGCACCGCCGGGCTGCCGCCGGCGCGGCGCGCCAGGAACAGCACCAGCCAGGTGACCAGGCCCAGCGCGATCGACAGCGAGGCCGCGAGCGCGAAGTTGGCGTAGTTGGTGAACTCGTTGTAGATGGTGATGGGGATCACCTCGAACTTGCTGGCCAGCGTGAAGGCCGTGCCGAAGGCGCCCATGGCGGTGGCGAACAGGATGGCGCCGCAGGCCAGCGTGGTGGGCGCCAGTTCGGGCACCCACACGTCGCGCACCACGCGCAGGCGCGAGGCGCCCAGCGAGCGCGCCGCTTCCTCGAGCTGCGGGTTCATCGCCACGGCCGCCGCCGCGTAGGTGGCGATGGCGCGCGGCAGCGAGAAGTACAGGTAGGCCAGGAAGAGCCCGAGCAGCCCGTAGGCGAAGGTGATGCGCTCGCCGCCGAGGGCGCTGCTGAGGTCGGCCACCAGCCCCTGCCTGCCGCCCAGCAGGATCACGAAGAAGCCGATGATCACGCCCGGGAAGGACAGCGGCAGCGTGAGCAGCGACAGCAGCACGCGCTTGCCGATGAAGTCGCGGCGCGCGAGGTAGATGCCCACGGCCGAGCCCAGCGCGAGCGTGGCGACGGTCACGGCGGCCGACAGCAGCACGGTGTTGACCATGCTCTGCAGGTAGCGGCCGTCGGTGAGTACGGCGAAGTAGGTCGCCCAGCCCTTCTCGGCCGGCAGTGCCAGCAGGCGTGCGATCGGCAGCAGCCAGAAGGCGGCGAAGAAGGCCGCCGCCGGCAGCAGGCACGCCAGCCGCAGCCAGCGGGCGTTCCCGTTCGTGGAAGCCTTCATGCCCGGGATGGCGGCGCTCAGCGCACGTCCTTCAGGTAACGGTCGGAGAAGGCGCGCTGGGCCTGCGCCATGCGTGCATAGTCGACGGCCTTGGCGCGCGCGTAGTCGCTGGCCGGCAGGAACTGGGCTTCCACGTCCTTGGGCATGGCGTTGGCGCGCACGGGGCGCAGGTAGGCCTTGGCCCAGATCGCCTGGCCTTCGTCGGAGAGCACGAAGTCCAGCACCTTCTTCGCGTCGGCGGCATGCGGGGCCTTGGCGACCAGGCTCATCACGTAGGGCACGACCACGGTGCCTTCGCTGGGGATGACGAAGGCGACATTGGCCTTGTCCTTGTACTTGGCGCGGTAGGCGTTGAAGTCGTAGTCCAGCAGGATCGCGATCTCGCCAGACAGCACGCGCGCGTACGAGGTCTGCTTGGGCACGATGGGTTCGTTCTTCTGCAGCTGCTTGAAGTACTCGATGGCCGGCGTGAAGTTGTCCATGTTGCCGCCGCGCGATTCGTTCACCGCCACGGCACCGACGTAGCCGACGAAGGCCGAGGCGGGGTCGAGGTAGCCGATCAGCCCCTTGTAGTCGGGCTTGAGCAGGTCGGCCCAGCTTTTGGGAATGGGCTTGCCCTTGAGCGCATCGACGTTGACCATGAAGCCGAGGGTGCCCGAGTGGATGGTGAACCAGTTGCCGGCCGGGTCCTTCAGGCCGGCGGGAATGTCGTTCCACGCGGCCGGCTTGTAGGGTTCGACCACGCCGTCCTTCTGCGCCTGGATGGCGAAGGTCACGCCGAGGTAGGTGACGTCGGCCACGGGGCTCGCCTTCTCGGCCACCAGCTGGGCCAGGGCCTGGCCCGAGTTCTTGTTGTCGGCCGGCACGGTGACGCCGGTCTTGGCCTTGATGGCGCGCAACTGCGTGCCCCAGTCGGCCCACTCGGTCGGGCAGTTGTAGCAAATGGCGGTCTGTGCCATGGCGCCGCCGGCGACGAGGCCGGCCGCGAGCACGGCCGCGCGGGCGATGCGGTGGAAGGTGACGAAAGACATGGAGAAGCTCCTGGGATGGATGGGTGGTTGTTGTGGGGAGAAAAAAGAGAAAAGGGGCGCCGCCTAGGCGAGGCCCGGCGCCTGCGCGCACGATTCGCCGACGCGGAACACGTGCGGCAGCAGCACGCTGTCCGCGGGCACAAGGGGCTGGCCCTGCGCGAGCGCCGCAGTCAGCAGGTCGACACTGGTCTTGCCGATGTCGATGTTGGGTTGGGCGATGGTGCTCAGCGCGGGCATGAGGTCTTCGCCCAGCGCGATGCCGTCGAAGCCGACCACCGACAGCGCCTGCGGCACCGGGAGGCCGCCCAGGTGCGCGGCGCGGATGCTGCGGATGGCCAGCAGGTCGTTCGAGCACACCAGCGCCGTCGGCCGCCGGTGTTCGGACAGGGCACGCGCGATCACGTCGCCCGCCGCTTCGACGAAGGGCACCTCGATGAGCGGCGGCGGCGCGAAGCCCGCTTCGTCCATGCCCCGCAGGAAGCCCTGGTAGCGCTGCTGCGCGCGGTCCGATGCGGCCAGCGTGCCGCTCACCATGGCGATGTGGCGGTGGCCGAGCAGGGCCAGGCGCGCCACCACGTCGGCCACGGCGGCCTCGCCGTCGACGCCGACGCAGGGGTGGGCGGCATGGCGGTTGTAGGCCAGCACGTAGGGCGTGCCGGCCTGCGCCAGGCGCTGCAGCGTGGTCGAGGTGGACGGGTTGGCCACCACCAGGATGAAGCCGTCGACGTTGCTGCCCTGGAGCAGGCCCACGGCGCGTTCTTCCTCGTCGATGCGGTAGCCGGAGGTGACCGGCATGATCGCGTAGCCCTGCGCTGCGGCGGCGGCGGCGATGCCCTGCAGGCACTCGGCGAAGGTGGGGTTCATGAGCGTGGGCAGCACCACGCCCAGCACCCGGCTGCGCTGAGTGCGCAAGGTGCGCGCGCTGGCGTTGGGCACGTAGCCCAGCTCGCGCGCGACGCGCTCCACCAGCTCGCGCGTGGCGGGCGTCACCTTGTCCGGCAGGTTGAAGGCGCGCGAGACGGTTGCGACGGAAACGCCGGCGCGTCGTGCGACTTTCTGGATGCTCATGGGCGAACCACTTGGTGGGGCGTGTTCATGTAATCGATTACATTAGGCGCCGCGAGTATGACGCCGTGATGACGTCGAACAGAAGTGGTGGAAACCCGCCCGTCGATGGCCGGGCTGCGCGCGAACGCTAGCGCGGGGCGCAGCCGTGGCCCGCCCGCGCGTCGGCGCGGGCGCTGCGAACGGCGCGAGCCGGCGTCAGGCCTTCTCGTCGCTGCGCACGCGACGCAGCTCGTCCAGGATCAGGCAGATGGCGCCCAGCGTGATGGCGCTGTCGGCCAGGTTGAAGGCCGGGAAGTGGCGGCCGGCCCAGTGGAAGTCGAGGAAGTCGACCACGTAGCCGTGCATCAGGCGGTCGATCACGTTGCCCACCGCGCCGCCCAGGATGCAGGCCATGGCGAAGCCGAAGAGCTTCTGGCCACGGTGCTTGTGCAGCATCCAGACGATGAAGACGCCGGCGCCGATGCCGATGGCGGTGAAGAACCAGCGCTGCCAGCCCGAAGCGCCGGCCAGGAAGGAGAAGGCCGCGCCGGTGTTGTGCCAGCGGCCGATGTTGAAGAAGCTCGTGACGACGGTGAAGTCGTACAGCCGGTAGGCGCCGAGGATCAGCGTCTTGGTCCACTGGTCGGCGATGAAGATCAGCAGCGCCAGCGCGAGCCAGGGCCAGATGCCGGCCCGGGTCGTGCCGGCGGGCGAGGGCGCCACCGCGGGCGTCATGCGTGGCTCCGCGCTTCGCCGGCGCCGTACAGGTTGGCGGTGCAGCGGCCGCAGATGGTCGGGTGGGCCGCGTCACTGCCGACGTCGGCGCGCCAGTGCCAGCAGCGCTCGCACTTGGTGTCGGAACTGGCCACGACGCCCGTGGACAGGGCGTCACCTGCGATCAATTCGATCGCGGAGGTGATGAAGACGAACTTCAGGTCGTCGCCCAGCGAGGACAGCAACGCATGGTCCTCGGGCGCCACGGTCAGCGTCACGTTGGCCTGCAGCGACGAGCCCAGCTGGCCCGCGGCGCGCACCGCCTCGATGTCCTTGTTGACCGCGTCGCGGATCTCGCGGATGCGCGACCACTTGGCCAGCAGCGCCGCGTCGGGCTCGCCGAACGCGCTGTACGTTTCCATGAAGATGGACTCGGACTGGCCGGCGAACTTCCAGGCCTCCTCGGCGGTGAAGCTGAGGAAGGGCGCCATCCAGCGCAGCATCGCCTGGGTGATGTGCCACAGCGCGGTCTGCGCGCTGCGGCGCGCGCGCGAGCAAGGCGCGGTGGTGTAGAGCCGGTCCTTGAGCACGTCGAGGTAGAAGGCGCCCAGGTCCTCGGAGCAGTAGACCTGCAGCTTGGCCACCACCGGGTGGAACTCGTACACCTCGTAGTGGGCCAGCACCTCGGCCTGGAACTGCGCGGCGCGCGCCAGCGCGTAGCGGTCGATCTCGAAGAGCTCGTCCAGCGGCACGCCATCCTTCGCGATGTCGAAGTCGCTGGTGTTGGCCAGCAGGAAGCGCAGCGTGTTGCGGATGCGGCGGTAGGCATCGACCACGCGGGCGAGGATCTTGTCGTCGCCGGCGATGTCGCCCGAGTAGTCGCTCGCGGCCACCCACAGGCGGATGATCTCGGAGCCCAGCTTGTTGCTGATCTCCTGCGGCTCGATGCCGTTCTTGAGCGACTTGCTCATCTTGCGGCCCTGGCTGTCGACCGTGAAGCCGTGCGTCAGCAGGCCCTTGTAGGGCGCGCGGCCTTCCAGCGCGCTGGCCAGCAGCAAGGACGAATGGAACCACCCGCGATGCTGGTCATGGCCTTCCAGGTACAGGTCGGCCTCGGGGCCGACCTCGTGGAACTGCGGCGCATGTGTGCCGCGCAGCACGTGGAAGAAGGTCGAGCCGGAGTCGAACCACACCTCGAGGATGTCGCTGCTCTTGGTGTAGTTCGGCGCGTCGTCGGCGCCGAGGATTTCCTCGGTGGTGACGCGGCTCCAGGCCTCGATGCCCCCCTGCTCGACGATGGCGGCGGCCTGGTCGAGGATCTCCATCGTGCGCGGGTGCAGCTCGCCCGTCTCCCTGTGCAGGAAGAAGGGGATCGGCACGCCCCAGCTGCGCTGGCGCGAGATGCACCAGTCGGGCCGGTTGGCGATCATGTCGTGCAGGCGTGCCTTGCCGTTCTCGGGGTAGAAGCCCGTCTGCTCGATGGCGTCGAGGGCGATCTGCCGCAGGGTCTTCGCCGGCTTGGCACCGGGATTCGTGAACACGCCTTCGCCTTCGTCCATGCGGATGAACCACTGCGCCGCGGCACGGTAGATCACCGGCGTCTTGTGGCGCCAGCAGTGCGGGTAGCTGTGGCTGATGGTCTCGGTGGTCAGCAGCCGGCCGGCGCCGCGCAGCGCCTCGATGATGTGCGGCACCGCCTTCCAGATGTTCTGGCCGCCGAAGAGCGGGAAGTCGGCTGCGTAGCTGCCGTTGCCCTGCACCGGGTTCAGGATGTCGTCGTAGGTGAGGCCGTGCGCGACGCAGGAGTTGAAGTCGTCCAGGCCGTAGGCGGGCGAGGAGTGCACGATGCCGGTGCCGTCGGTGGCGGTGGCGTAGTCGGCCAGGTACACGGGCGCGAGGCGGCGGTAGCCGTAGCTGCCGTCGTCGCTCTGCACGTCGTACATCGGGTGTTCGAATTCCAGGCCGCCCAGCGCTTCGCCCTTGACGGTGGCGATCACCTGGCCATCGAGCGCGTAGCGCGTCATGCACATCTCGACCAGCGACTCGGCCACGATCAAGAGGCCCTTGTCGGTGTCGACCAGCGCGTAGACGAGCTCGGGGTTGAGGTTGAGCGCCTGGTTGGCCGGGATAGTCCAGGCGGTGGTGGTCCAGATGACGGCGAACACGTCGCCCAGCGCGTCGGGACGGCCGAAGGCGGCCAGCACCTTGTCGCGGTCATGGGCCTTGAAGGCGACGTCGATGGTCTGCGACTTCTTGTCCTGGTACTCGATCTCGAACTCGGCCAGGGACGAGCCGCAGTCGAAGCACCAGTACACCGGCTTGAGCCCGCGGTAGACGAAGCCGCGCTCGATGACCTTCTTGAAGGCGCGGATCTCGCCGGCCTCGTTGGCGAAGTCCATCGTCTTGTAGGGGTGGTCCCATTCGCCCAGCACGCCCAGGCGCTGGAAGTCGGCCATCTGCTGCGCGATCTGCTCGGTGGCGTAGGCGCGGCTCTTGGCCTGCATCTCGTCGCGGCTCAGGTTGCGGCCGTACTGCTTTTCGATGGCGTTCTCGATCGGCAGGCCGTGGCAGTCCCAGCCCGGCACGTAGAGCGCGTCGAAGCCCTTGAGCTGGCGCGCCTTGGTGATCATGTCCTTGAGGATCTTGTTCACCGCGTGGCCCATGTGGATCTGGCCGTTGGCGTAGGGCGGGCCGTCGTGCAGGATGAACTTGGGCGCCCCGGCGCGGGCCACGCGCAGGCGCTTGTACAGGCCCTCGTCGTTCCACTGCCTGACCCAGCCCGGCTCGCGCTTGGGCAGGTCGCCACGCATGGGGAAGGGGGTGTCGGGCAGGTTCAGCGTGGCGCGGTAGTCGGTGGGTTGGGCAGCGTCAGACATGGTGGGTGCGAACGAAAAGAGCTTCGACAGGCTCAGCCCGAGCGGCGGCGGCCGTCGGCGAAAAGGGGGATGAGCCGTTCGCCCCGAGCTTGTCCAAGGGCGGCAGCACGTGGCGTGCAGGGCTAAATTCGGTCGCGCGTGGTCTGGCGCCGGGTTTCCGCGTGGGGATTGCTGTGCGTGGCTGCGAAGAAGGCGCGTGCGTCGTCACGGTCCTTGGCGATGCCCGCGGTCAGGGCTTCCAGGCTCGTGTAGCGCAGTTCGTCGTGCAGTTTGGAGAGCAGGTCCACCCGGACGATTTTACCGTAGGCCCCCTCGGCGCCCAGGCTGGCCGGCCATTCGAGGCAGTGCGTCTCGAGCAGCACCCGCCCGCCGTTGACGTCGTTGGCGTCGAGCGAGGGGCGCACGCCGAGGTTGGCCACGCCCGGCAGCGGCCGCTCGGTCAGGCCGTGCACCAGCACCGCGAAGATGCCGCTGGCGGCCGGCTTCCAGTGCTTGAAGCGCAGGTTGAGCGTGCGAAAGCCGTCGCTGCCGCCGGGGTGCGAGGCGCCCAGCGCCCGGCCCAGCTTGCGCCCGTGCACCACGTGGCCCGAGATGGCGTAGGGCCGGCCGAGCAGGGCCTGCACGTCGGCCATGCGGCCCTGCGCGAGCGCGTCACGGACGGCAGAGCTCGACACGCGCAGACCGTGCACTTCATAGCTGTTCATGCGGGCCACGTCGAAGCCGTGCTGCGCGCCGGCCGCATCGAGCATGGCGTAGTCGCCCGCGCGCTTCGCACCGAAGCGGAAGTCGTCGCCGACCAGCACGTAGCGCGCACCCAGCCCGTCGATCAGCACGTCGCGGATGAACTGCTCGGGCGGCTGGCTGGCCAGGCGCGCGTCGAAAGGCAGGACGATCGTCTGGTCGACCCCGTTGGCCGCGAGTTCGCAGAGCTTGTCGCGCAGGCTGGCGATGCGCGCCGGCGCGAGTTCGGGCCGCTTGGTCACCCCGGCGAAGTAGTCGCGCGGGTGCGGCTCGAAGGTCATGACGCAGCTGGGCAGGCCGCGCTGCCGGGCCTCGGCATTGAGCAGCGCCAGCATGGCCTGGTGCCCGCGGTGCACCCCATCGAAGTTGCCGATGGTGAGCGCGCACGCAGGCGCCACGCCGGGGTGCCGGAAGCCACGGAATATCTGCATTGGGTGTTATGTTTTTGATAGCAGCCGATGCCCGGTGGATGGGCCTTGGCGGGCAAGTTGTCATCAAAGCGGGTTATATTGTGGCGCGTTCGCTGTATTCCCATCCCCCGTTCGGTTCTCTTTGTTCAAGGAGGCTTGTGTGGTGAAGGTATTGAAGCTGTCGGCCCAGGGCCTGCCGCAATCGTGGATCTCGCTGGAACAGGCGGTGACCCACTACGCGGCGGACGAGGTGCGCTGGGAGGCGGGCGGGCAGATCGCGCTGTTCCGCGGCGGCCACAACGCCGTCACCGGCGAGCAGTCGCAGATCGCGGTGAGCAGCATCATCGGCACCAAGGGCGTGCCGCGCATCAACCCCTTCCAGCTGCGTCCGGGCCTCACCAACAGCAAGCTCTTCGCGCGCGACCGCAACGTCTGCGCCTACTGCGGCGGCCACTTCCACGAAGACGAGCTCACGCGCGAGCACATCGTCCCCTTCGCGCAGAACGGCGTGGACCACTGGATGAACGTGGTCACCGCCTGCCGCCCGTGCAACCACCGCAAGAGCAGCCGCACGCCCGAGCAGGCCCACATGCCCCTGCTGTACACGCCCTACGTCCCCAGCCTCTGGGAAGACTTCATCCTGCGCAACCGCCGCATCCTGGCCGACCAGATGGAGTTCCTGATGGCGCACATCCCGAGCAGTTCGCGGCTGCACGGCTAGCGGCAGTTGCTCCCATGCAAGAAGAGGCGCGACGGCGCCTCTTTTTTCGTCGTCGGTTCAGCCGCGCCAGGCCGGTCGGCGTTTTTCCAGGAAGGCCTGCACGCCTTCCAGCGCCGCGCCGTCGATCATGTTGGCCGCCATGGTGCGGCTGGCGTCCTGCAGCGCGGCCTCCGTGCCGCACTCGAGCTGGCGGTAGAACAGGGCCTTGCCCATCTCCAGCGCGACGCGGGGCTTGTCGAGGATGCGCGCGAGCAGGGCCTCCATTTCCGCATCCAGCGCCGGGGCCGGCACCACGCGGTTGACCAGGCCGCGTTCGCGCGCAGTCTCGGCGTCGATGAAGTCGCCGGTCACCAGCATCTCGAAGGCGGCCTTGCGCGACACGTTGCGCGAGACGGTGACGGCCGGCGTCGAACAGAAGAGGCCGACGTCGATGCCGCTGGTGGCGAAGCGCGCGTCGCTCGATGCCACGGCCAGGTCGCACAGCGCCACCAGCTGGCAGCCAGCCGCGGTGGCGATGCCGTGCACGCGTGCGACCACGGGCACGGGCAGCCGGTGCAGGGCCAGCATCATCGCGCTGCAGCGGGCGAAGAGGGTCTCGTAGTAGGCCTGCTCGGGGGTGGCGCGCATCTGGCGCAGGTCGTGGCCGGCGCAGAAGGCCTTGCCCGCGCCGGCGATGACCACCGCACGCAGGGATTCGTCGTGCGCCAGGCGCTCGGCCGCGCCGTGCAGGGCGTCGATCAACGCTTCCGACAGCGCGTTGAACGCCTCCGGGCGGTTGAGCGTCAGCGTGACGACGCCGCGCGCATCGCGGTTCTCCAGCAGCACCGGCGCATCGGTCATCGCGTGTCTCAGTACGTGAGTTCGAGCACGCTGAGGTGGCCTTGCGCCGCGGGCCAGGTCAGTCCGGCGATGCGCTCGCCGTTGAACTCGCCGACCACGCTGCGTTGGGCCTCGGTGCCGACCTTGAGTCGCGCGCTGGCGACGCCCGATCCGCGCGGTGGCACGCCGGGCAGCTGCGCCTGGCCGTCCAGTCGCATCGTGTCGCGCTGGGCATCGAAGTAGCCGCGCGGCCGCGTGAAGACGACGACGGCCTTGGCGTCGCGATCTGCGGGCAGCAGACGCTCCGGGCGCAGGTTGACGATCTCGCTCGAGCGCGGGAAGGGGCTGCGGTAAACGTGCGTGGTGGCGTAGCCCGGCGCGGTGATCTCGAATTCGTAGAACAGGCGCGGGTCGGCCGCGAAGGGGCCCCAGCGGCCGTCCGGGCCGATGGTCTTGCGCCAAGCCGGCGCGCCGATGCGGTTGCCGGTGGCGGGGTCGACCGCGTAGACGACGAGCTGGGCACCCACCAGCGCTTGGTTGTTGGCGAAGCTGCCGCTGGCCGGATCGGTCGACACCAGGCCCAGGCCGGTCAGGCGTCCATCGAGCCGCACCGACGACTCGGCCGAGATGGCCGTGCTGCGCGGCGCCGATCCGGTGAGGAACTCCCAGCTGGCGGCGAAGGCGGCCGGCGAGAAGGAGGTCTCTCGGTGGTCCACGCGCGGGAGCACGACGTTGCGCGCACCGCGCAGCGCGGGACCGTCGAAGCCGATGCCGGTCGGCGTGCCGGGCTTGCCGATCCACACACCGTCGGGCTGAGCGTACTTGTCGTTGTTGTCCGAACGCAGCGTGAGCCAGCGCACGCCGGGCGTGACCTCGTCGCCGTTCGCGCCCTGGGGCGCATTGAGCTGGGTGAGAAAGGACGAGCGCGCCGAGAACTCGTTCTGCTCCAGGTAGCCCGGGAGGTTCCAGATGCCGTGGGCCGGGTTGCCGCCCAGCACCACATGGCTCACCTTCGCGGCGCCGCCGCCGTTCTGCACGTAGTTGCGGATCGTGTTGCCGCCGCGCGAATTGCCGATGAGGACGACCTGGGTCGCACCCGTCTGGCGCAGGACGGCATCGACCCGTCCGGCCAGGAAGGCCATCGACTCGGCGGTCGAGCTGCGGCCGGGCTGGGCGACGGTGTCGTCGTCGCGCGCCAGGGGCATGGGCTGGTCGAAGGCGAACAGCCGCTCGCGCGGCCAGCCGTTGGATTCGAAGCGCCACACGGTGGTCTGCCACAGCGCGGCGGAGTCGCCATTGCCGTGCACGAAGACGATGGGCGGGTACGACGTGGGCGTCATGGTCGAGCAGGCGGTGAGGGCGAGCAGCGCGGGCGCGCCGAGCAGCAGGGTGCGGCGTTGGGTCATGTCTCGGAGTCTCCTGGCTTCGACTTATAAACAAAAAAGCCCGCCAGTGCAGGACTGGCGGGCGGGAGCAGCTATGAAATTCGTAGCGAACTGCGTCGGTGGACTCAGGCGAAGACGCCCGCGGTGTCGGTCATGCGGGCCGACACCTCGCCCAGGTGGTGCAGGGTGTCGCCGAACACCATTTCCATCTGCGTGAGCTTGCGGAAGTAGTGGCTGCCCATGTACTCGTCGGTCACGCCGATGCCGCCGTGCAGCTGTACCGACTGCTGGCCGACGAAGCGCATCGCTACGCCGAGCTGGTACTTGGCGCGCGCCATCGCCTGGCGGCGCTCGGCGGCGGGGGCGTTGAGCTTCAGGCTGGCGTAGTAGCTCATCGAGCGGGCCAGTTCCAGCTGCATCTTCATGTCGGCCACACGGTGACGCAGGGCCTGGAAGCTGGCGATCGGCACACCGAACTGCTTGCGCGTGTTCATGTACTCCACGGTGAGCGCCAGCGTCTTGTCCATCACGCCCACGCCTTCGGCGCAGGTGGCGGCGATGCCGATGTCCATCGCATGCTCGAGCACCGGCAGGCCGCCGGCGGCGACGAGCGTGGCGGCGGCGTTGTCGAACACCACCTCGGCGGCGCGGCTGCCGTCCTGGGTGACGTAGCCGCGGGCGGCCACGCCGTCGGCCGAACGTTCGACCAGGAAGAGCGCGATCTTGCCGTCGAGCTGGGCCGGCACGAGGTAAGCGTCGGCCTGGTCACCGGCGGGCACCACGCCCTTGGTGCCGTGCACCGTGTAGCCGTCGCCGGCCTTCTTTGCGGTGGCGGCACAGACGTCGAGACGGTAGCGTGCCTTCTTCTCCTGCCAGGCGAGCACGACCAGCGCTTCGCCGCTGGCGATGCGCGGCAGCCAGGCCTGTTTGGTGGCCGCATCGGCATGGCCGGCCAGCACGGCACCGGCGATCAGCGACTGCGCGAGCGGTTCCAGCACGATGCCGCGGCCGAGCTCTTCCATCACCACCATGCCTTCGACAGGACCCATGCCCAGGCCGCCGTCGTCTTCGGGGATGTACAGGCCGGCCAGGCCGAGTTCGGCCAGTTCGTTCCAGGCGGTGCGATCGAAGCCGCCGTCGGCTTCGATCTTGCGGCGACGCTCGAAGTCGTAGCCCTTTTCCACCCACTTGGCGACGGCGTCGCGCAGTTGCTGCTGGTCGTCCGAGAAATTGAAGTCCATCTGAGTCTCCGATCAGCCGAGCACGGTCTGAGCAACGATGTTTCTTTGCACTTCGTTCGAACCGCCGTAGATCGTGGTCTTGCGGTAGTTGAAGAAGTTCGACGCCAGCGGCGCCAGCGCGGGGTTGCCGCCGGGGAAGTCGCCCTGCCAGCCGGCTTCCATCGCCTCGCGGATCAGCGGCAGCGAATACGCACCGCCGGCCAGCATCATGAGTTCGGTGTAGCGCTGCTGGATCTCGCTGCCCTTGATCTTGAGCAGGCCCGCGATGTCCAGCGAGTTCTTGCCCGAGGTCGCGGCCGACAGCACGCGCAGCACGAGCATCTCGAGCGCGACGATGTCGACTTCCAATTTGGCGATCTCGTCGCGGAAGCGCAGGTCGTCGTACACACCCTCGGCCTTGGCGATGCGCTTGAGCCGCTCCAGCTCACGCTTGGCGCGGTTCACGTCGGCGATGTTGGTGCGCTCGTGGGAAAGCAGGTGCTTGGCGTAGGTCCAGCCCTTGTTCTCCTCGCCGATCAGGTTCTCGGCCGGCACCTCGACGTTGTCGAAGAACACGTCGTTGACCTCGAAGCCGCCGTCCAGCAGCTTGATCGGCCGCACCGTCACGCCGGGCGACTTCATGTCGAGCACGATGAAGCTGATGCCGGTCTGCGGCTTGCCCTCGTTGCTGGTGCGCACGAGGTTGAACATCCAGTCGCCGTACTGGCCCAGCGTGGTCCAGGTCTTCTGGCCGTTGATGATGTACTTGTCGCCCTTGCGTTCGGCCTTGGTGCGCAGCGAGGCGAGGTCGGAACCCGAGCCCGGTTCGCTGTAGCCCTGGCTCCACCAGACCTCGCCGCTGGCGATGCCGGGCAACAAGCGCTGCTGCTGTTCCTTGTTGCCGTAGGCCATGATGACCGGGGCCACCATCACCGGGCCGAAGGGCACGATGCGCGGCGCGCCGGCCATGGCGCATTCCTCTTCGAAGAGGTGCTTCTCGATGGCGGTCCAGCCCGGGCCGCCGAATTCCTTGGGCCAGCCGTAGCCCAGCCAGCCCTTCTTGCCCAGGATCTTCGCCCAGGTCTGCATATCGTCGCGCGTCAGCTCGAGCGCGTTGTGCACCTTGTGCGAGATGTGCTTGGGCAGGTTGTCCGCGACCCAGGCGCGGATGTCTTCGCGGAACTTCTGTTCCTCGGGGGTGAAGGCCAAATCCATGGGAAAGTCTCCAGAGAATCCGGGTTTTTAGCACGGTCGTTCGCAAGCGCGAGTCCGGCCGGCGACACGAAGATAATCCGCGCCAGTATGACCCGCGCTCCCGTCTTCCGATCCCTTGTCCGCCGTGCCGACGCGGCCTTCCTGTCCACCTTCCGGTACGCGGGCGCGCGCTGATGCCGCGCAACATCGTCGTCCTGATTTCGGGCAGCGGCTCGAACATGGCCGCCATCGTGCGCGCCGCGGCGGCCGGGCGCTGGGCCCAGCGCTTCGACGCCCGCGTGGCCGCGGTGCTGAGCAACCGCCCCGACGCCGCCGGGCTGGCCTGGGCGCGGGGTGAGGGCATCGCGGCCCAGGTGGTGGACCACAAGGCCTTCGAGTCGCGCGAAGCCTTCGACGCCGCGCTGGCTGCGGCCGTCGATGCGCACGCGCCGGCGCTGGTGGTGCTGGCGGGCTTCATGCGCATCCTCACGCCGGCCTTCGTCGAGCGCTACGCCGGGCGCCTGATCAACATCCATCCCTCGCTGCTGCCAGCCTTCCCGGGCCTGCACACGCATCGGCGTGCGATCGAGGCGGGCTGCCGCGTGGCCGGCGCGACCGTGCACCAGGTGACGACCGAGCTCGACCATGGGCCCATCCTCGCGCAGGCGGCCGTGCCGGTGCTGCCGGACGACACGCCCGAGTCGCTGGCGGCGCGGGTGCTGTCGCAGGAGCACAGGATCTATCCGCTGGCGGTGGAGCAGTGGCTGTCTGGTACGGCCGCGCCATCGAATCGGTAGCAGCGCGCGCCCGCTGGTCGGGCGTTTCAGCCTCGTTTCGGTCTCAATCCACGCGTCTGAAGCGCGGCTGCGGCAGGCCCTCGATCACGACCTCTTCCGCAAACATCGCGGCCGGACGCACCCACAGGCCGCGCGCGCCGTAGAGCGCGCGGTACAGCACCAGCGGCTCCAGCGTCTCGCTGTGGCGCACGGTGCCGATCACCTCGTACTCGCCGCCCTTGTAGTGACGGTAGAGGCCGGTCTGCAGTTCGGGAAGCGGGGGCAGGTCGTCGTCGGTCATGGGGCAAGCATAGGTCGGCGCACCGGGCGGGCCTGCGGAGGCCGGGTGGGACAATCGCACCCTATGCATCCCAAAGCCCTGCTCGAGGCCTGCGCCGCGCTGGTCGGCCTCGTCGTGAAATTCGATCATCCCGCCGATGCGGTGGTGTCGCGCTACTTCCGTGACAACCGCCAGCTCGGCCCGCGCGAGCGCGCCACCCTGGCCGAGACGGTCTACACCGTGCTGCGCAAGAAGCTGCTGTTCGACCATCTGGCGCCCTCGGGCACCGGCCCCAAGGAGCGTCGCCTGGCGATTCTGGGATTCCACGGACCGCGCGACTTCCTCAAGAGCGCGCTGAACGACACCGAGAAGCGCTGGCTCGACGCCTGCGACGCCGTGGCGCCGGCGGACCTGCTGGAACGTCACCGCCACAACCTGCCGGAATGGCTGGTGGCGCCGCTGAAGGCCCAGCTCGGCGACGAATTCTGGGCGCTGGCCGAAGCGCTGCAGCAGCCTGCGCCGCTGGATCTGCGGGTCAACGCCTTGATGGCAAAGAGAGCCGAAGTGCGCGAGGAGCTTGCACGGGCAGCTATCAAATCCGTAGCAACGCCGTATTCTCCGTGGGGCCTGCGCGTGGAGGGCAAGCCGCCGGTGAACAGGCTCGACGCCTTCACGCGTGGGGCGGTCGAGGTCCAGGACGAGGGCTCGCAGCTGCTCGCGTTGCTGCTCGATGCCAAGCGCGGCGAGATGGTGGTGGACTTCTGCGCCGGGGCCGGCGGCAAGACGCTGGCCATCGGCGCGACCATGCGCAACACCGGCCGGCTGTACGCCTTCGACACGTCGGCCCACCGGCTGGATGCCCTCAAACCGCGGCTGGCGCGCAGCGGGCTGTCGAACGTGCACCCGGCGGCCATCGCCCACGAGCGCGACGACCGGGTCAAGCGCCTGGCCGGCAAGATCGACCGCGTGCTGGTCGACGCGCCGTGCTCCGGGTTGGGCACCCTGCGGCGCAACCCGGACCTCAAGTGGCGCCAGTCGCCCGAATCGGTCAAGGAACTGGAGCAGAAGCAGGCCGCCATCCTGCGCAGCGCGGCGCGCCTGGTGAAGCCGGGCGGGCGGCTCGTCTACGCCACCTGCAGCATCCTGCCGGAGGAAAACGAGGCGATCGCCGAGGCCTTTTCGGCCGAGCACGGGGATTTCCGGCCTGCCGAGGCGGGCGAGCTGCTCGCGGGCCTGAAAGTCGAGCAGGCGGCCACGCTGGCGGCCGGCGGGGAGGGCGGCCAGCGTTACCTGCGCCTGTGGCCGCATCGGCACGCCACCGACGGTTTTTTTGCCGCCGTGTGGAACCGCGTCTAGGCATGCGTCTCCAATGTCAGGAAATGTCCTATTTCTTGAGGGAAACAAGGGGTTAAAACAACCCGGAGACCCTAAAATGTGGGACTCATCTGACAAGGCCGGCCTTCGCCCGCCATTGGAGAACCGAAGTTGATCTTTCCTGATTCCGCCGTCCTGAGCTCGGCCATCGACTGGCTCGGCCACGGCCTGTGGGACCTGACCTGGTGGCAGATCGTGCTGTACACGCTGGCCACCACGCACATCACCATCGTCGCGGTGACCGTGTTCCTGCACCGCACGCAGGCCCACCGCTCGATGGACCTTGGACCCATTCCCTCGCATTTCTTCCGCTTCTGGCTGTGGATCGGCACCGGCATGGTGACCAAGGAATGGGTCGCCATCCACCGCAAGCACCACGCCAAGTGCGAGACCGAAGAAGACCCGCACAGCCCCCAGACGCGCGGCATCGACACCGTGATGTGGCGTGGCGCCGAGCTGTACCGCGCCGAGTCGCGCAACCAGGAGACGATGACGAAGTTCGGTCACGGCACGCCCGACGACTGGATGGAGCGCAACGTCTACAGCCGCTTCGGCTGGCAGGGTGTGGGCCTCATGCTGGTGCTCAACCTGGCCCTGTTCGGCGCCGTCGGCGCGACAGTGTGGGCGGTGCAGATGCTGTGGATCCCGTTCTGGGCCGCCGGCGTCGTCAACGGCCTGGGCCACTACTGGGGCTACCGCAACTTCGAGGCGCAGGATGCGAGCACCAACCTCACCCCGTGGGGCGTGATCATCGGTGGCGAGGAGTTGCACAACAACCACCACACCTACCCGACCTCGGCCAAGTTCTCGGTCAAGAAGTACGAGTTCGACATCGGCTGGGTCTACATCAGCCTGATGCAGAAGATCGGCTGGGCCAAGGTCAAGAAGGTGCCGCCGAAGCTGCAGATCGGCGACGTGCGTCCGGTGGCCGACGAGAAGACGCTCGAGGCCGTCATCGCCAACCGCTACGAGGTGATGGCCGGCTACGCCCGCGAGATGCGCCGCACCTGCAAGCAGGAGATCGCCCAGCTCAAGGACAAGGGCGCCGACCTGTCGGTCCTGAAGGCCGCCAAGCGCTGGCTGCACCGCGACGATGACAAGGTGCCCGCCTCGGCCCGCACCCATCTCGTCCAGGCGCGACAGGCCCACCCGGTGCTCGACAAGATGGTCGTCATGCGCGAGGAACTGCGCCAGATGTGGATGAACACCTCGCAGTCGCGCGAGCAACTGGCCGCCGATCTGGCCGCTTGGTGCCACCGCGCCGAGGCGAGCGGCATTGCGGCCCTGCAGGAGTTCTCGGTGCGGCTGCGCGCTGCGCGCGCCTGATCGCCTGATCGATGCCTCGGCCCCCGCGGGGGCAGGGAGCCATGAAGAAAGCCGACGCAAGTCGGCTTTTCTTTTGGGCGCGTGCAAACACGCCGGGTCGCGAGTGCGAGGACGGCGGTTCGCCGGACCCGGCCCATTGGCTACAGCGCGGCCAGCAAAAAACCCGCTGGATCGCAGCGGGTTTTTCGTGGATCAAGGCCGAATCACTTCAGCTTGATTTCCTTGTATTCGACGTGCTTGCGCGCCTTGGGGTCGAACTTCATGATCGACATCTTCTCGGGCATCGTCTTCTTGTTCTTGCTCGTGGTGTAGAAGTGGCCGGTGCCCGCGGTGGACTCCAGCTTGATCTTCTCGCGGCCGCCTTTGCTCGTAGCCATGGTGATCGCTCCTTAATTAAGCTTGACCGCGTGCACGCATGTCGGCGAGCACGGCGTCGATGCCATTCTTGTCGATCAGGCGCAGCGCGGCGCTCGACACGCGAAGGCGCACCCAGCGGTTTTCGCTCTCGACCCAGAAACGGCGGTATTGCAGGTTCGGCATGAACCGGCGCTTGGTTTTGTTGTTGGCGTGGGAAACGTTGTTCCCGACCATCGGGCCCTTGCCCGTGACTTCACATACGCGTGCCATGAGGACACTCTTTCATGAACAGCCGGCACCTCGCGCATGGACGCATCGCACTGGCGAAGCACCCACGGGGTGTGTTGCGGCTTGACCTCGCCAGAATCAGGTGGCGGTACCCTGTCTGCTGCTTCCGGATGCGCACTGGGCGCGCCAAATTCAGCAAAGCCCGCGATTCTAGCAGGCGAGCGGCCGATCTGCCAACCCTGGCCCAGACCGGCCGCGCCCGGCTCAGAGCGTGCCGTCCTGCTCCAGGAAGCGCTGCGCATCCAGCGCCGCCATGCAACCGGTGCCGGCGCTGGTGATGGCCTGGCGGTACACGTGGTCCTGCACGTCGCCCGCCGCGAACACGCCGGGCACGCTGGTCATGGTCGCGAAGCCCTGCAGGCCCGAGCGCGTGACGATGTAGTTGTCCTTCATCTCCACCTGGCCCTGGAAGATGTCGGTGTTCGGGTGGTGTCCGATGGCGATGAAGCAGCCCTTGAGGTGGATGTCTTCGGTGGCGCCCGTCTGGGTGTTCTTGATGCGGATGCCCGTCACGCCACTGTCGTCGCCCAGCACCTGATCGAGCTCGCTGTGCAGCTTGAGCTCGATCTTGCCCTCGGTGACCTTCTCGTTCACCTTGTCCACGAGGATCGGCTCGGCGCGGAACTTGTCGCGGCGGTGCACCAGCGTCACCTTGTTCGCGATGTTGGCCAGGTACAGCGCCTCCTCGACGGCCGTGTTGCCGCCGCCGATCACGCACACTTCCTGGTCGCGGTAGAAGAAGCCGTCGCAGGTGGCACAGGCCGAGACGCCGCGGCCCATGAAATGCTGCTCCGACTCCAGGCCCAGGTACTTGGCCGATGCGCCGGTGGCGATGATCAGCGCATCGCAGGTGTAGGTGCCGCTGTCGCCGGTGAGGGTGAAGGGGCGCTTGCTCAGGTCGACGCTGCTGATGTGATCGAACACGATCTGCGTCTTGAAGCGCTCGGCGTGCTCGAGAAAGCGTTGCATCAGTTCGGGACCTTGCACGCCGTGGACATCCGCCGGCCAGTTGTCGACTTCGGTGGTGGTCATGAGCTGACCGCCTTGCGCCATGCCCGTGATGAGCAGGGGTTGCAGGTTGGCCCGGGCCGCATACACCGCAGCCGTGTAGCCCGCGGGGCCGGAGCCGAGGATCAGAACCTTCGCATGTTGAGAGGAGGACATAAACTGGAAAACCCTAGATTGAAAGCCGCCGCAGCGTGTACATTTTCACAAGTAGATACGGAGTATCTCCGTCCGGTTCAAGGCTGGCGGACGGCCGATTTTCTATGCGCGCGATTGCTTTAATTCATTCGTTCATAAAATCGCGCTGACACGGGGGTCCATGCATGTCGATGTTGTCCAATCTTGAACTGCTGCGGCGTGTGCCGCTGTTTGCGGCGCTCACGCCGTCGCAGTCAGCGAGCATCGCCGATGCGATCGTGAAGAAGCGGTTCAAGCGCGCGGAGGTCGTGGTCGAGCAAGGCAAGAAGTCCGACGCGCTGTACATCATCCTCACGGGCCGCGCACGCGTGATGAGCGCCGACAGCCGGGGCCGCGAGGTGATTCTCGCCACCCTTCAGCCCGGCGACTACATCGGCGAAATGAGCCTGATCGACGACGAGCCGCATTCGGCCACGGTGCGCACCGAGGTGCAGACCGACGTGCTGATGCTGGGCCGCGAGGCCTTCTCGCGCTGCCTGCCCGAGAACTCGTCCATGTCGTACAACATCATGCGCGGGCTGGTGCAGCGCCTGCGCCATGCCGACCGCAAGATCGAATCGCTGGCCCTGATGGATGTGTACGGCCGGGTGGCGCGTTCGCTGCTCGAATTCGCGGTCGACGACGGCGCCGGCAACCTGAAGGTGCGCGAGAAGATCTCGCGCCAGGATCTGGCGAAGATGGTCGGTGCCTCGCGCGAGATGGTCAGCCGCGTGATGAAGGACCTGGAAGAGCGCGGTTTCGTCCAGACGCAGGACGACGGCTCGATGATCGTCAAGGAACGCCTGATGTCGATGGCGTGACGGTTGCGCGTGCAGATTGCACGCCACACCGTCTTGTCCTGCCTGTCTCGGGGAGCGGCCCGGGCCATGATTCGTTGTAGTCTCGGGGTCTCGGCACACCACGGTGCGCCGGGCCCGGACTTTTCATGACCTATTCGCTGAACACCCTTCACTCCTCGACCGGCGACAGCCAGCCGGTGCGACAGCGGGCGCTGCGCTTCGCCCACGAAATCACCCTGATCGCCGGCTTCGTCGCGCTGCTGTTCTGGCTGCTCGCGATGTTGAGCTACACGCCCTCCGATGCGGCCTGGTCCACGTCCGGCACGGGCGGCTCGATCAAGAACTGGGGCGGTCGCCTGGGCGCCTGGATCGCCGATGGCAGCTACTACCTGGCCGGCTACTCGGTGTGGTGGTGCTTCGCGGCCGGCATTCGCGCGTGGCTGTCCTCGCTGGCCGACTGGCTGCGCGGCGGTGGGCCCGAAGCGGCCGACGCGCCGCCCCGTGGCCGCTTCAACCGCAGCCGGCTCGCCTTCTGGTTCGGGCTCCTGCTCCTGCTCTCGGCGAGTGCGGTGCTCGAGTGGTCGCGCCTGTACCGCCTCGAGTTCCGCCTGCCCGGCCATGGCGGCGGTGTGCTCGGCTACTTCGTCGGGCCCTTCGGCATCAAGTGGCTGGGTTTCACCGGCTCGGCCCTGGTGGCCATCGCGGCGGGCGTGATCGGTTCGGCGCTGGTGTTCCGCTTCTCGTGGAGCCAGATCGCCGAGCGCATCGGCTCCCGCCTCTATTCGCTGTTCGAGATGCGGCGCGAGAAGCGCGAGATCGCCGAGGACATCGCGCTGGGCAAGCAGGCACGCCGCGAGCGGGAAGAGGTCTCGACCTTCGAGCGCGACCTGTCCGACATCGACGCCCCCGGCGGTCCGGCCGACGACGAGATCACCATCCTGCCCAAGCCCAAGCGGCGCGAGAAGGCGCCGCCGGTGCAGATCGAGCCGGCGCTGGCCGAGGTCCCCAGGAGCGACCGCGTGGTGAAGGAGCGCCAGAAGCCGCTCTTCAAGGAACTGCCCGACAGCAAGCTGCCGCAGGTCGACCTGCTCGACGCCGCGCAGGCGCGCCAGGAATCGGTCTCGGCCGAGACGCTGGAGATGACCTCGCGCCTGATCGAGAAGAAGCTCAAGGACTTCGGCGTCGAGGTGCGGGTCGTGCTGGCCTCGCCCGGCCCGGTGATCACGCGCTACGAGATCGAGCCGGCCACCGGCGTGAAGGGCTCGCAGATCGTCAACCTGGCCAAGGACCTGGCGCGCTCGCTGTCGCTGGTGTCCATCCGCGTGATCGAGACCATTCCCGGCAAGAACTACATGGCGCTTGAACTGCCCAACGCCAAGCGCCAGTCGATCAAGCTCAGCGAGATCCTCGGCTCGCAGATCTACAACGAGGCCAAGTCCATGCTGACCATGGGCCTGGGCAAGGACATCGTCGGCAACCCCGTGGTGGCCGACCTGGCCAAGATGCCGCATGTGCTGGTGGCGGGCACCACCGGGTCGGGCAAGTCGGTGGGGATCAACGCCATGATCCTCTCGCTGCTCTACAAGGCCGAGGCGAACGACGTGCGCCTCCTGATGATCGATCCCAAGATGCTGGAGATGTCGGTCTACGAAGGCATCCCGCACCTGCTGGCGCCCGTGGTCACCGACATGAAGCAGGCGGCCCACGGCCTGAACTGGTGCGTGGCCGAGATGGAGCGCCGCTACAAGCTCATGAGCAAGCTGGGCGTGCGCAACCTGGCGGGCTACAACACCAAGATCGACGAGGCCAAGGCGCGCGAGGAGTTCATCTACAACCCCTTCAGCCTCACGCCCGACGACCCCGAGCCGCTCAAGCGCGAGCCGCACATCGTCGTTGTCATCGACGAGCTGGCCGACCTGATGATGGTGGTCGGCAAGAAGATCGAAGAGCTGATCGCCCGCCTCGCGCAGAAGGCGCGTGCGGCCGGCATCCACCTCATCCTGGCCACGCAGCGTCCCAGCGTGGATGTGATCACGGGCCTCATCAAGGCCAACATCCCGACGCGCATCGCCTTCCAGGTCAGCAGCAAGATCGACTCGCGCACCATCCTCGACCAGATGGGCGCCGAGGCGCTGCTGGGCATGGGCGACATGCTCTACATGGCCAGCGGCACCGGCCTGCCGATCCGCGTGCACGGCGCCTTCGTCTCCGACGACGAGGTGCACCGCGTGGTGGCCTACCTCAAGAGCCAGGGCGAGCCCGACTACATCGAGGGCGTGCTCGAAGGCGGCACGGTCGACGACGAAGACCTCTCCATGCCGGGCGGTCCCGACGGCGAGAAGGACCCGATGTACGACCAGGCCGTCGAGGTGGTGCTCAAGAACCGCAAGGCCAGCATCTCGCTGGTGCAGCGTCACCTGAAGATCGGCTACAACCGCGCCGCGCGCCTGGTCGAGGACATGGAGAAGGCAGGCCTCGTGAGTGCGATGAGCGGCAGCGGCCAGCGCGACATCCTGGTGCCGGCGCGCGCCGAATGAGCGCACGGCCGGTCGCACCGGTCACAACGGGTTGCCGTCCTTTGCCGACCCTTTGCACGGTCTGCGGCTGACGGCCGGAACGCGGGCCTTGCCGCAAGCTCCAAATCCCATACGCAGCCTTTCCCTTCCTCACCTGTCCATGAACCGTTCCTTTCGTTTCCTCGGCCTCGCTGCGGTGCTCTCGCTGCCGGCGATGGGTGCCTGGGCCGCCGGCCTCGACAGCCTCGAAGCCTTCGTCAAGAACGCCAGGTCCGGCCGTGCCGAGTTCACGCAGACCGTCACGCCGCCGGCCAAGGACGGCCAGCCCGCGCGTGCCAAGACCTCGACCGGCAGCTTCGAATTCCAGCGGCCGGGTCGCTTCCGCTTCGACTACCGCAAGCCCTTCGCCCAGACCATCGTGGCCGACGGCAAGACCCTGTCGCTGTACGACGCCGACCTCAACCAGGTCACGCAGCGCGCCCAGGCGCAGGCGCTGGGCTCGACGCCTGCCGCGCTGATCGCCGCGGCGGCCGACGTGAAGGCGCTGCAGGCGGACTTCACGCTCGACAACCAGCCCGAGCGCGACGGCCTGCAGTGGGTGCGGGCCACCCCCAAGTCCAAGGACGGTCAGCTGCAGAACGTGCAGATCGGTTTCAAGGGCGATGCACTCGCCGCGCTCGAGATCCTCGATGCCTTCGGCCAGCGCTCGGTGCTGAAGTTCGACAAGGTCGAGCTCAATCCCGCGCTGCCCGCCGATGCCTTCCAGTTCAAGGTCCCGGCCGGCGCGGACGTCATCAAGCAGTGACGATCTGCTATCAATAGCATAGCTGTTCACGCAGGCTGGACGCGCGCTCCAGCCCCTTCCGGCTTGACGATCTGGCGGCCGATGGCGCATGCGGTCCGTCGGGCCGGCGCCGCATCGTTCGCCACGCTATAACCTTCCCATGCCCGCCGCGCCCTCGCCACCGTCCACCCACTCGCCGCTGGCCGAGCGCCTGCGCCCGCGCAACCTGGGCGAGGTGATCGGCCAGCAGCACCTGCTGGGGCCGGGCATGCCGCTGCGCATCGCCTTCGAGTCCGGCCGGCCGCACTCCTGCATCCTGTGGGGCCCGCCGGGCGTGGGCAAGACCACGATCGCGCGCCTCATGGCCGATGCCTTCGATGCGCAGTTCATCGCCATCAGCGCGGTGCTGGGCGGCATCAAGGACATCCGCGAGGCCGTCGAGCGTGCCACGCTCGCACGCGACGGGCTCACGCAGCAGCGCACCATCGTCTTCGTCGACGAGGTGCACCGCTTCAACAAGAGCCAGCAGGACGCCTTCCTGCCGCACGTCGAGTCGGGGCTCTTCACCTTCATCGGCGCCACCACCGAGAACCCGTCCTTCGAGGTCAACTCCGCGCTTCTCTCTCGCGCGGCGGTGTACGTGCTGCAGCCCCTGGGCGAGGCCGACCTCCAGCAGATCGTCGAGCGCGCACAGGCCATCGATGCCGTGCCCGCGATCGAGGATGCCGCGCTCGAGCGGCTCATCGCCTATGCCGACGGCGACGCGCGGCGCCTGCTGAACACGCTCGAGACGCTGGCCGTCGCCGCGGGCGCCGAGCAACTGCAGCGCATCGACGACGCCTGGCTGCTGCGCGTCCTGGGCGAGCGCATGCGGCGCTACGACAAGGGCGGCGAGCAGTTCTACGACACCATCAGCGCGCTGCACAAGTCGGTGCGCGGCAGCGACCCCGACGCGGCGCTGTACTGGTTCGTGCGCATGCTCGACGGCGGCGCCGACCCTCGCTACATGGCACGCCGGCTGGTGCGCATGGCCAGCGAGGACATCGGCCTGGCCGACCCGCGTGCGCTGCGGCTTGCGCTGGACGCGGCCGAGGTCTACGAGCGCCTGGGCACGCCCGAAGGTGAGCTCGCGCTGGCCGAGTGCGTGGTCTACCTGGCGATCGCGCCCAAATCGAACGCGGTCTACAAGGCCTACAACGAGGTCAGGGCCTTCATCAAGAAGGACGGTACGCGCCCGGTTCCGATGCACCTGCGCAATGCCCCGACGAAGCTCATGAAGGAACTCGACTACGGCAAGGGCTACCGCTACGCCCACGACGAGGAGGACGGCTTCGCCGCCGGCGAGACCTACCTGCCCGAGGGCATGGACGCCCCGGACTTCTACCGGCCGGTCGAGCGCGGCCTGGAGATCCGCATCGCCGAAAAGCTGCGCGAGCTGCGGCGCCGCAACGACGCCGCCGGAAGCTGACCGGCCCGGTCAGGCGCGCATGCACCAGGGGCATGCGCTCATGCTCAAACGGCCTGTTCACCAGCGGGAAAACCCGCGCCAACGGCGCACCAAACTGGCAAGCGCCCCTGTCTAAAATCCCGCCCACTCGACCCGCGCATCACCCATGCTGGCGGGTTTTTTGCTAAGTAGACCAAGGCGCCAATCCGGTGCACCGGTTGGCAAAGCGCGCACCTTCACAGGGTGCACAACAGAGGGACTCTTTCTTATGGAAATCTTGCTGCAGCAGATCATCAACGGTCTGGTTCTCGGCAGCATGTACGCCTTGATAGCCTTGGGCTACACCATGGTGTACGGCATCATCAACCTGATCAANATCAACGGTCTGGTTCTCGGCAGCATGTACGCCTTGATAGCCTTGGGCTACACCATGGTGTACGGCATCATCAACCTGATCAATTTCGCCCATGGCGAGGTCCTCATGGTGGGGGCGCTCACCAGCTGGACCATCATCGGCTGGATGCAGGCCGCCATGCCGGGTACGCCGGGCTGGATCATCCTGATCCTCGCGTTGATCATCGCGTGCGTGGTGGCCGCCACGCTCAACTTCGTGATCGAGAAGGTGGCCTACCGGCCGCTGCGCAACAGCCCCAAGCTCGCGCCGCTCATCACCGCGATCGGCATGTCGATCTTCCTGCAGACGCTGGCGATGATCATCTGGCGTCCCACCAACAAGGCCTACCCCACGCTGCTGCCCAGCGACCCGATCCACATCGCCGGCGCGGCCATCACGCCCACGCAGATCATGATCCTGGGGCTCACCGCCGTCTCCCTCGCGGTGCTGACCTGGCTGGTCAACTACACCAAGCTCGGCCGCGCGATGCGCGCTACCGCCGAGAACCCGCGGGTCGCCGCGCTCATGGGCATCCGCCCCGACATGGTGATCTCGGCCACCTTCATCATCGGTGCCGTGCTCGCCGCCATCGCGGGCGTGATGTACGCCTCCAACTACGGCATCGCGCAGCATGCGATGGGCTTCATCCCGGGCCTGAAGGCCTTCACGGCGGCCGTGTTCGGCGGCATCGGCAACCTGGCCGGCGCGGTGGTCGGCGGCATCCTGCTGGGCATCATCGAGGCGGTCGGCGCGGGCTACCTCAGCGACGTCACCGGCGGCGTGCTGGGCAGCCAGCACAGCGACATCTTCGCCTTCATCATCCTGATCATCACCTTGACCATCCGGCCCTCGGGCCTGCTGGGCGAGCGCGTGGCGGACCGTGCCTGAGCGGGAGACGCACATGAAGAACAGCAAGAACCTCATCGTCTTCCTGATCGCGGCCGTCGCGCTTCTGGCGCTGCCGCTGGTGCTGCAGACCCAGGGCAATGCATGGGTGCGCATCGTCGACATCGCACTGCTGTACGTGCTGCTGGCCCTGGGCCTGAACATCGTCGTGGGCTATGCCGGCCTGCTCGACCTGGGCTATGTGGCCTTCTTCGCCATCGGGGCGTACCTGTATGCGCTGCTGGGCTCGAGTCAGCTGACCGACAACTTCGCCGCGCTGAAGGCGATGTTCCCCAGCGGCTTCCACACCTCGCTCATCCTCGTCATACCGGCGGCGCTCGCGCTGGCGGGGCTGCTGGGCGTGCTGCTGGGTGCGCCGACGCTCAAGCTGCGCGGCGACTACCTCGCCATCGTGACCCTGGGCTTCGGCGAAATCATCCGCGTGTTCATGAACACGCTGGACCACCCCTACAACATCACCAACGGCCCCAAGGGCATCACGGCGATCGACTCGATCAAGATCTTCGGCCTCGACCTGGGGCGGCCGCTCAAGCTGGGCGACTACACGATCTCCTCGGTGTCGATGTACTACTACCTGTTCCTGGTGCTGGTGATCTTCAGCGTGATCATCTCGCACCGCCTGCAGAACTCGCGCGTCGGTCGCGGCTGGATGGCCATCCGCGAGGACGAGATCGCCGCCAAGGCCATGGGCATCAACACGCGCAACATGAAGCTGCTGGCCTTCGGCATGGGCGCGAGCTTCGGCGGCGTGTCGGGCGCGATGTTCGCTGCCTTCCAGGGCTTCGTGTCGCCCGAGTCCTTCAGCCTCATGGAGTCGGTGATGATCGTCGCCATGGTGGTGCTGGGCGGCGTGGGCCATCTGCCGGGCGTCATCCTCGGCGCCGTGCTGCTGGCCGCGCTGCCCGAGGTGCTGCGCTACGTCGCCGGCCCGCTGCAGTCGATGACCGATGGCCGGCTGGACGCGTCCATCCTGCGCCAGCTCTTCATCGCGCTGGCCATGATCCTCATCATGCTCACGCGTCCGCGCGGCCTGTGGCCCTCGCCCGAGCACGGCAAGTCGCTCAAGGGCCGGCGTGCGCCCGACCCGAATCCCGGCTCCGCACAGGCCGTCGAGCCCGGCGTCGACAACCCGGCCGACGAAGTGCCGGGCACGGCCAACCGTCCGATGTCGATCAACCCCTGAACACGGATGGAGCATCAGAACATGGCAGACACCATCCTCAACGTCAGCGGCATCTCCAAACGCTTCGGCGGCCTGCAGGCCCTGTCGGACGTCGGCATCAGGATCGAGCGCGGCCAGGTCTACGGCCTCATCGGCCCCAACGGCGCCGGCAAGACCACCTTCTTCAATGTCATCACCGGGCTGTACACGCCCGACAGCGGCAGCTTCGAGCTGGCCGGCAAGCCCTATGCGCCGACGGCGGTGCACACGGTGGCCAAGGCCGGCATCGCGCGCACCTTCCAGAACATCCGTCTCTTCGCCGAGATGACTGCGCTGGAGAACGTGATGGTCGGCCGCCACGTGCGCACGCATTCGGGCGTGTTCGGCGCCATCTTCCGCAGCCCCGGCTTCAAGGCCGAGGAGAAGGCCATCGCCGACCGGGCGCACGAACTGCTCGACTACGTCGGCGTCGGCAAGTACGCCGACTTCAAGGCCCGCACGCTGAGCTACGGCGACCAGCGGCGCCTGGAGATCGCGCGCGCCCTCGCCACCGACCCGCAGCTCATCGCCCTGGACGAACCGGCCGCCGGCATGAACGCCACCGAGAAGGTGCAGCTGCGCGAGCTGATCGACCGCATCCGCCGGGACAACCGCACCGTGCTCATCATCGAGCACGACGTGAAGCTCATCATGGGCCTGTGCGACCGCGTGACGGTGCTCGACTACGGCAAGCAGATTGCCGAGGGCCTGCCCGCCGAGGTGCAGAAGAACGAAAAGGTGATCGAGGCCTACCTCGGCACCGGCGCACATTGAGAGATCCCGCATGGCACAAACACTGTTGAAAGTCAGCGGCCTGAAGGTCGCATACGGCGGCATCCAGGCCGTCAAGGGCGTCGATTTCGAGGTGCGCGAGGGCGAGCTGGTCTCGCTCATCGGCTCCAACGGGGCCGGCAAGACCACCACCATGAAGGCCATCACCGGCACCCTCGCGGCGCTCGATGGCCAGATCGAGTTCCTGGGCAAGCCCATCAAGGGCCGCGGCGCCTGGGACATGGTCAAGGAAGGCCTGGTCATGGTGCCCGAGGGCCGCGGCGTGTTCACGCGCATGACCATCACCGAGAACCTGCAGATCGGCGCCTACATCCGCAACGACAAGGCCGGCATCGCGCGCGACATCGACCGCGTCTTCGGCATCTTCCCGCGCCTGAAGGAGCGCGCCACGCAGCTGGCCGGCACNCCGACCATGGGCCTGTCGCCCATCATGTGCGACAAGATCTTCGAGGTGGTGCAGGAGGTCTACAAGCAGGGCGTCACGATCCTGCTCGTGGAGCAGAACGCCAGCCGTGCGCTGCAGCTGGCCAACCGCGGCTACGTCATGGAGTCGGGCCTGATCACCATGAGCGGCGACGCGAAGGTGATGCTCAACGACCCGAAGGTGCGGGCGGCCTATCTCGGCGAGTGAGGCGCGCCAGCCATCGGCAGAAGGCCCGCGGATGCGGGCCTTTTTTGCGTCGTATTGCTATGAAATCGATAGCTGGTTCCGCCCGCTGGACACGGGCTGCAGCCATTTTTCGCTTGAAAACCTCGCCTCAGTCGACCTTCGCGCCCGTCGCCTTCACCACCTGCTCGTACTTGGCCAGCTCGTTCTTCATGAGCGTGCCGAACTGTTCGGGCGTGGTGGGCACGGGCTCGGCGAAGAGCAGCGCGAAGCGGCTCTTGGTCTCGGGCGCGTTCAGCGCCGCCACGAAGGCGTGGTTGAGCTTCTCGATCACGTCCTTGGGCGTGCCGGCCGGCGCGACCAGGCCCCACCATGTGTCGATGGCGAAGCCCTTGAGCGTGTCGGCCACCGGCGGCGTCTCGGGCAGGAAGGGGCTGCGCTGCAAGGTGGTGACGGCGATGGCCTTGAGCTTGCCGGCCTTGATGTTGGGGGCGGCCGTGGCGAGGTTGTCGAAGTTGAAGTCCACCTGCCCCGACAGCAGCGCCAGTTGCGCCGGGTTGCCGCCGTTGTAGGGGATATGCACGGCAAAGATGCCGGCCGCCTTCTTGAACATCTCGCCGGCCAGGTGCCCGGCGCTGCCGTTGCCGCCGCTGCCGTAGTTGAGCTTGCCGGGATTGGCCTTGGCGTAGGCGATCAGGTCCTTGAGCGAGTTGATCTTCAGGCGCTGCGCCGTGTCGGCGTTCATCACCAGCACGTTGGGCACGCGGACCATCTGAGTGATGGGCGCGAAGTCCGTGGCCGCGTTGAAGGGCATCTTGGAATAGAGCCACGGGTTCACCGCGTTCGTGGCCGTGGCCGCGATGCCGATGGTCAGGCCGTCGGGCGCCGCCTTGGCCACCATGTCGGCGCCGATGTTGCCGCCGGCGCCGGGCTTGTTGTCGATGATGACGGGGCCGCCCAGGGTGTCCTTGACGCGCTCGGCCAGCGCGCGCGCCGTGATGTCGATCGGACCGCCGGCGGCATAGGGCACGACAAGCCGGACGGTGCGCTGTTGCGCGAACGCAGGCGTGGCGATAGAAGCGAAGCCGCCGAGCGCGAATGCCGCGGCGGCGAGGGACGACAGGAAAGTGTTGCGTTGCATGGTGCCGGCGATTGTCCGCATCCGGCGCCGTGCCCGCAGCGCGGCTATCCCTGAGCCCTTCGTGCGGCCGTGACGCTCAGGGCAGCGCCTTGTCCGCCTCGGTCGTGAACGCGTCGGCGTAGAACTCGTCCTCGGGCAGGCCGCCCTCGGCCACGTAGTCGCGCCTGGCCGACTCGACCACGATCGGCGCGCCGCAGGCATACACCTGGTGGCCCGACAGGTCGGCGATGTCTTCCAGCACCGCGCGATGGACGAAGCCGGTGCGGCCGGTCCAGTTGTCTTCGGGCGTGGCGTTGGAGATGACCGGCACATAGCGCAGGTTGGGCATGTCGGCCAGGCGCTCGCGCAGCCAGCCGTCCATGTACAGGTCCTCCGGCCGGCGGCCGCCCCAGTACAGGACGGCGGGCCGGTCGATGGCCTTGAACTTCATGTGCTCGATCAGCGCCTTGATCGGCGCGAAGCCGGTGCCCGAGGCGAGCATCACGATCGGCTTGTCCGAGTCCTCGCGCAGGAAGAAGCTGCCGTACGGCCCTTCGATGCGCAGGATCTCCTTCTCCTTCATCGCGCCGAACACGTGGTCGGTGAACTTGCCGCCGGGCATGTGGCGGATGTGCAGCTCGATGCCGGTGCCCGGCTCGGCCAGCGTGTGCGGTGCGTTGGCCATCGAATAGCTGCGCCGCGCGCCGTCGCGCAGGATGAATTCGACGTACTGCCCGGCGTGGAACTGCAGCGGCTCGCCGGCCGGCAGCTGCAGCCGCACCATCATCACGTCGTGCGACTGCTTGGTCAGGGCCAGCACGCGCGCCGGCATCTTGCGGATCGGGAAGGCGCCGGCCTCGGTCACCTGGCGCGACTCGAGCACCACGTCGCTCGTCGGGTGCGAGCGGCAGGTGAGGATGTAGCCGGCCAGCTCTTCGTCGGCCGACAGCGCCTTGCTCTGGTGCGCCTCCATCGTCACGGTGCCCGACAGCTTCTTGCACTTGCAGGAGCCGCAGGCGCCGTCCTTGCAGCCGTAGGGCAGGCCGATGCCCTGGCGGATGCCGGCGGCGAGGATGGTCTCTTCGCCGCTCACCGTGAAGGCGCGGCCGCTGGGTTCGACGGTGACGGAAAAGCCCGCATCGTGGGGCGCGGCAAGGCTCATGGGTATTCTTCGGCTCGGTCTTCGACAGGGAACCCGGGATTTTGCCTTCAAACATGAACCCCCTCGGCGCGCTGCCCGCGCGCTTCCGGCGCGGGCGGCTGCTCGTGGTCGGCTGCGGCGACGTCGGCCTGCGCGTGCTGCGCCAGCTCGGCGGCCGCATGCAGGTGCTGGCGCTGACCTCCAGTCCTTCGCGCGTGCCCGCGCTGCGCGCCGCGGGCGCGGTGCCGCTGCTGGGCGACCTCGATGCGCCGGCCAGCCTGCGCCGCCTGGCAGGCCTGGCCACGCGCGTGCTGCACCTGGCGCCGCCGCCGGCGGGCGAGACGGCGGGAGCTCGCGATGGCCGCACCCTCGCGCTGGCCCATGCGCTGCGCCGCCGCTCGCCGCCGTGGACGCTGGTCTACGGCTCGACCACCGGCGTGTACGGGGACTGCGGCGGCGTGCGCATCGACGAGACCCGCCGCGTGCAGCCCGGCACCTTGCGCGCCCAACGGCGCGTGGACGCCGAGCGCATCGTGCGTCACCTGGGCCGCAGCGCAGGCGTGCGCGCCAGCATCCTGCGCATCCCCGGCATCTACGCGCCCGACCGCGAGGGCGGCACGCCACGCGAGCGCCTGCTGCAGGCCACGCCCGTGCTGCGCGCCGAGGACGACGTCTACACCAACCACATCCATGCCGACGACCTCGCGCGCGCCTGCATTGCCGCGCTCTTCCGCGGCCGGCCGCAGCGCGTGGTGAACGCCAACGACGACACCGACCTGAAGATGGGCGACTACATGGACCTCGCCGCCGACCTGTACCGCCTTTCGCGCCCGCCGCGCATCGACCGCGACGAAGCCCAGCGCCAGATGTCGGCGCAGCGCCTGAGCTTCATGAACGAGTCGCGTCGGCTGGACAACGCCCGCCTCAAGCGCGAGCTCAAGGTGCGCCTGCGGTATCCCACCGTGCGGCAGGGCCTGGCCAACTGATGCCGATGCGCAGCGCAGCGATCGCATTCGGCGCAGCGCAGGAGGCCGGAATCGAACCCTCGCCCACGCGCCAGCGTGGGCGATTCCATCATCGCCAAGGGCGTGCCGGTTCGATTCCGTGCGCGAAGGCCCAAAAAGCAAAGGCCCGCCAAAGGCGGGCCAAGCTTTTTGGTGCCGGAGGCCGGAATCGAACCGGCACGCCTTGCGGCGGGGGATTTTGAGTCCCCTGCGTCTACCAATTTCACCACTCCGGCAGGAAGCGCAAAGACAGCCCAAAATTATGGCACAGTGCCCCGGCCGCACCCGCCTTCCGGCGGGCCTTGCGCCCTCGGGCGGAAGCAGGCGGACACGACCACACCACCCATGACCCATTCCTACCCGACGATCGAAGACGCGATCGGCCGCACGCCGCTGGTGGCGCTGCAGCGCATCGACGCCGCCGAGAACGCCGCCCGCGGCAACGTGATCCTGGCCAAGCTCGAGGGCAACAACCCGGCGGGCTCCGTGAAGGACCGCCCCGCGCTGTCGATGATCCGGCGCGCCGAGGAGCGGGGCGAGATCCACCCCGGCGACACGCTGATCGAGGCCACCTCGGGCAACACCGGCATCGCGCTGGCGATGGCCGCGGCCGTCAAGGGCTACCGCATGGTGCTGATCATGCCGGAGGACCTGTCGGTCGAGCGGGCGCAGACCATGAAGGCCTTCGGCGCCGAACTCATCCTCACGCCCAAGAGCGGCGGCATGGAGTACGCACGCGACCTGGCCGAGCAGATGGTCGCGCAGGGCAAGGGCCGCGTGCTCGACCAGTTCGCCAACCCGGACAACCCGCGCATCCACTACGAGACCACCGGCCCCGAGCTGTGGGAGCAGACGGGCGGGCGCATCACGCACTTCGTGAGCGCCATGGGGACCACGGGCACCATCACCGGTGTGTCGCGCTTCCTGAAGGAGAAGAACCCCGAGGTGCGCATCGTCGGCGCGCAGCCCGACGAGGGCTCGCGCATCCCCGGCATCCGCAAGTGGCCGCAGGAATACCTGCCCAAGATCTACGAGCCCAGCCGCGTGGACGAGCTGGTGTACGTGAGCCAGGACGACGCCGAGGATCTGGCCCGCCGCCTCGCGCGCGAGGAAGGCATCTTCGGCGGCATCTCGGCCGCCGGCGCGCTGTGGGTGGCCCTGCAGGTCGCGAAGCAGGTCCAGAACGCGACCATCGTCTTCGTCGTTTGCGATCGGGGCGATCGCTACCTCTCGACCGGCGTGTTTCCCGCCTGATCGGCGCTTCAAGAAAAAAGGCCTGCAGCGCCCGTCCCGCCAGCGCGAGCAGCTATCAAAAGAGTAGCAAAACGATGAATCTGCCCAAGTTCTGCCCGGCCTGCGCCACGCCGCTCGAATGGATCGAGATGATGGAGGACGGCGGCCCCAAGGCGCGCCTGCGCTGCCCGGCCTGCGGCCACACGCACTGGAACAATCCGACGCCCGTGCTGGCCGCCATCGTCGAATACCGCGGGCAGGTGCTGCTGGCGCGCAACGCGGCCTGGCCGGCCAAGATGTTCGCGCTCATCACCGGCTTCATGGAAGCCGGCGAGACGCCGGAGGAGGGCGTGGCCCGCGAGGTGAAGGAAGAGACCAACCTCGACGTGAGCGCCACCAGGATCGTCGGCGCCTACGATTTCCAGCGCATGAACCAGGTCATCATTGCCTACCACGTGGTGGCCGACGGCGAGGTGACGCTCTCGCCCGAACTGGTCGACTACCGCCTGTACGACCTGCCCGACCTGCGCTGCTGGCCGGCCGGCACGGGCTATGCATTGGCAGACTGGCTGCGCACGCGCGGCCACGAGCCGGTCTTCTTCACGGCGCAGGAAAACGAAGAGCGCCGGCGTGGACTGAACTGAGGCCGCCCGGGACGCCCATGGACGACGCATCGACCCCCCTCCAGATCGACCGCGAGATCGACACCCGCGGGCTGAATTGCCCCCTCCCCATCCTCAAGGCCAAGAAGGCGCTGAACGACATGCAGAGCGGGCAGCTGCTCAAGGTCGTGGCCACCGATCCGGGGTCGCTGCGCGACTTCGAGGCCTTCGCGCGCCAGACGGGGCACGGGCTGCTCGAGCAGCAGACCGTGGGCACCGAGTACATCCATGTGCTGAGGCGGCGGTGATGGCGCGCGCTGCACCGGCCTCTCGCGCGCGCCGAGGCGCCCGGTGGCTGCTGGGCGCCTCGGCACTGGCGGCGCTGGCCCTCTTCGGCGGCGCCGCGTCGCTGGCGCAGAAGCCGGCGTCCGCCGCGGGCGCGGTGCCCATGGCCGTTCTCGGCGACTCCAACAGCCACTCCTACCAGGACAGCGTGTCCTTCCCGGCCGGCAGCGGGCAGCGCGGAGGGCCGTACCAGGACCGCACCTTCCAGTGGACCGAGGTGCTGGCCCGCCTGCGCGCCGGTGTGATCGACCCGGGCCCCTGGGAAGTCGTGGGCCAGAACCGCGTGGTCGCCAAGCTGGGCGAGTGGGCCGATGTGCGGGGCGCCCGTTCGCCGCGCAAGCAGGACTACCGCTACAACTTCGCGGCCTCGGGCGCCGGCTGCAGCGCGCTCACCGAAGGCGTGCACCGCCAGGTCCAGCCGCTGCTCGACGCCATGGGGCAGGACGCGCCGCGCTGGAAGCAGGGCGTCGTCGTCCTGCGCATCGGCCTGGTGCAGATGGCCGATCCCGCCTTCCTCGACCAGCTTGCGCGCGACCCCGCGGCCGCGGCCGGGCAGCGCCTGGTCGGCGAATGCATGGCGCAGGTGACGCGCGCGGTCCAGATGATCCGCACGGCGCATCCGCAGACGCACATCGTGCTGGTGGGCATCTTCGACGACAGCAACGACCCGGTGAACTTCGACAAGTGGCATTCGCGCGCCGCGCTCGACAACATCTCGCGCGGCCTGGACCGGTACGACGCCGGCCTGCGGCAACTCGCAGCGAAGACGCCCAATGCCAGCTTCTTCGACGACCGCGCCTGGTTTCGCGAGCTGTGGGGCGAGCGCGGCCCGGACGGCAAGCCCGCCTACCGCGAGCTGAAGATCGGCGACCGCCTGCGGGTCACCCTCACGCTGGGCGACGCGCCGTCGCACGCCCTGGTGAGCGACGACCACTGGGGCCTGGTCGTCAACGTGAAGTGGGCGCAAGCCATGAGCCGTCACCTGGCCTCGGTGGGCCTGCCGGTCCGGCCCATCGACGACGCCGAAGCGCAGCGTTTCATCGAGGCGCAACTGCGCTGAGGCTTCGCCACCCTGGAACGACAAGGCCGCCGGCCCTTGCGGGCTGCGGCGGCCTGGCCGGCGATGGGGGGTCGCTCAGAGGCTGAGCGTCTTGAGGTACTCGCGGAAGGAACCGCCCACCTCCGGGTGCGCCAGGGCCAGTTCGACCGTCGCCTGCAGGAAGCCTTCCTTCGCGCCACAGTCGTAGCGGATGCCCTTGTAGGCGTAGGCGTAGACGCTTTCCTTCTTCATCAGCGAGGCGATGCCGTCGGTGAGCTGGATCTCGCCGCCCGCGCCCTTGGGCTGGTTGCGGATCTCGTCGAACACGCCGGGCGTGAGGATGTAGCGGCCCGCCACGCCCAGGCGTGAGGGCGCGTTCTCGGGCGAGGGCTTCTCGACCATCGCGCGCACCTGCGTGATGCCGCCGCCCATGGCGTCACCGGCGACGATGCCGTAACGCTTGACCTGGTCGAGCGGCACTTCCTGCACGGCCAGCACGGAACCGCCCAGGTTGGCGTAGTTGCGCACCATCTGCGCCAGCACGCCTTCGCCGCCCTCGGGGCCGACCATCAGGTCATCGGCCAGCAGCACGGCAAAGGGCTGGTCGCCCACCAGGTGCTCCGCGCACAGCACGGCGTGTCCCAGGCCCAGCATGCGCGGCTGGCGCACGTAGGAACAGGTCATGTCGTCGGGCGCGACGGAGCGGGCGATGTGCAGCAGCGCGTCCTTGCCGCTGGCCTCGAGCTGGCTTTCCAGCTCGTAGGCGGTGTCGTAGTGGTCCTCGATGGCGCGCTTGTTGCGGCCGGTGACGAAGATCATGTCGCGGATGCCGGCGGCGTAGGCCTCCTCGACCGCGTACTGGATCAGCGGCTTGTCGACCACCGGGAGCATTTCCTTGGGCTGGGCCTTGGTGGCCGGCAGGAAGCGGGTGCCGAAACCGGCGACGGGGAAGACCGCCTTGCGAATTCGCGTCGAAGTGGGCATGGGTCAGAAAGAAATGAGTAGGAAGGTTTTACTTTGCCAAGTTCACCATGGTAGCCAGTACGAATGAATGCTGGCTGTCAGCCAATGCGCAAAAGCTGACTTTTTAGGCGTTCGAGCGTCGCGCCGAAGTCGGCGAGGCGCTGGCGCTCCTGCTCGATCACGGCCGCCGGCGCCCGTGCCACGAAGCTCTCGTTGCCGAGCTTGGCGTTGGCCTTGGCGATCTCCCCCTCGACGCGCGCAATTTCCTTGCCCAGGCGCGCGCGTTCGGCGGCCACGTCGATCTCCACGTACAGGGCCAGTCGCGCGCCGCCGACCACCGCCACCGGGGCGGCCTGCGCGGCCGCCGTCCAAGCCGATTCGTCGTCGAAGACCTTGAGCTCGCTCAACTTCGCCAGCGCCTGCAGCACGGGCGCCGAGCCGCGCAGGAATTCGGCCTCGGCCGGCGTCTCGGCCAGCGCATACAGCGGCAGGCGCTGGGCGGGCGACACGTTCATCTCGCCGCGCAGGGTGCGGCAGGCCGCGACCAGCGACTTGAGCCTGGCCACATGGGCTTCCGCCGCCTCGTCGATCTTCTCGGGCTGGGCGACGGGGTAGGGCGCCACCATGACCGAGGGGCCGGCCCGGCCCGAGACCGGGGCCACCTTCTGCCAGAGCTCCTCGGTGATGAAGGGGATAACGGGGTGCGCCAGGCGCAGCAGCGTTTCGAGCGTGCGGATCAGCGTGCGGCGCGTGGCGCGCTGCTCGGCCTCGCTGCCGGTCTGGATCTGCACCTTGGCGATCTCCAGGTACCAGTCGCAGAACTCGTCCCAGGCGAACTGGTAGATGGCGTTGGCGACGTTGTCGAGGCGGTACTCCTCGAAGCCCTTGGCCACTTCCGCTTCCACGCGCTGCAGCTGCGAGGCGATCCAGCGGTCGGCCTGGCTGAAGCGCATGTAGCCGTGGAAGGGGCCGCCGGGCTGGCATTCGGCCTTCGTGTGTTCCTGCAGGCCGCAGTCCTGGCCTTCGCAGTTCATCAGCACGAAGCGCGTGGCGTTCCAGAGCTTGTTGCAGAAGTTGCGGTACCCCTCGCAGCGCTTGGAATCGAAGTTGATGCTGCGCCCCAGCGAGGCCAGTGCCGCGAAGGTGAAGCGCAGCGCGTCGGCGCCGTAGGCCGGGATGCCCTCGGGAAACTCCTTCTCGGTCTGCTTGCGCACCTTGGGAGCCGTCTCGGGCTTGCGCAGCCCGGTGGTGCGCTTGTCGAGCAGCGGCGCCAAGGAGATGCCGTCGATCAGGTCCACGGGATCGAGCACGTTGCCCTCGGACTTGCTCATCTTCTGGCCCTGGGCGTCGCGCACCAGGCCGTGGATGTACACGTCCCTGAACGGCACCTGGCCCGTGAAGTGCTTGGTCATCATGATCATCCGGGCGACCCAGAAGAAGATGATGTCGTAGCCCGTGACCAGCACCGTGGAGGGCAGGTAGAGCGCCAGGTCCTGCGTCTGCTCCGGCCAGCCCAGGGAGGAGAAGGGCACGAGGGCCGAGGAGTACCAGGTGTCCAGCACGTCCTCGTCGCGGCGCAGCCGCTTGCCGGGGGCCTTGGCCTGCGCTTCGGCCTCGTCGTGCGCCACGTACACGTTGCCGTCCTCGTCGTACCAGGCCGGGATCTGGTGGCCCCACCAGAGCTGGCGCGAGATGGTCCAGTCCTGGATGTTCTCCATCCAGTGGTTGTAGGTGTTGACCCAGTTCTCGGGCACGAAGCGCACCTCGCCCGATTTCACCGCGTCGATGGCCTGCTGCGCGATCGACACGCCCTTGCGGCCCGGCTTGGTCATGGCGACGTACCACTGGTCGGTCAGCATCGGCTCGACCACGGCACCCGAGCGCGCGCAGCGCGGCACCATGAGCTTGTGCTTCTTCACCTCGACCAGCAGGCCCAGGGCGTCCAGGTCGGCCACGATGGCCTTACGCGCCACGAAGCGGTCCATGCCGCGGTACTTCCCGGGCGCGTTGTCGTTGATGGTGGCGTCGAGCGCGAGCACGCCCACCATGGGCAGGCCGTGGCGCTGGCCGACGGCGTAGTCGTTGTAGTCGTGGGCGGGCGTGACCTTCACGACCCCGGTGCCGAATGCCTTGTCGACGTAGGCGTCGGCAATGATGGGGATGAGCTTGTCCACCAGCGGCAGCTTCACGCGCCGGCCCACCAGGTGCCGGTAGCGCTCGTCCTCGGGGTGCACCATCACGGCCGTGTCGCCCAGCATGGTCTCGGGCCGCGTGGTGGCCACCACCAGCGTGCCGCTGCCGTCTTCCAGCGGGTAGGCGATGTGCCAGAGCGAGCCTTCTTCCTCCTCGCTCTCGACTTCCAGGTCGCTCACCGAGGTCTTGAGCACGGGGTCCCAGTTGCCCAGGCGCTTGCCGCGGTAGATCAGGCCCTCTTCGTAGAGCTGCACGAAAGTCTGCGTGACCACCCTGGACAGCTTCTCGTCCATGGTGAAGTACTCGCGGCTCCAGTCCACCGTGTCGCCCATGCGGCGCATCTGCTGGGTGATGGTGTTGCCGGACTGCTCCTTCCACTCCCACACCTTGGCGACGAAGTTCTTGCGCGCCTCGGCGGGCGTCGGGCCCATGTCGTGGCGGCTGATGCCCTGCGCCTGCAGCTGGCGCTCGACCACGATCTGCGTCGCGATGCCGGCATGGTCGGTGCCGGGCACCCACAGCGTGTTCGCGCCGGCCATGCGGTGGTAGCGCGTCAGGCTGTCCATGATCGTCTGGTTGAACGCGTGGCCCATGTGCAGCGTGCCGGTCACGTTCGGCGGCGGCAGCTGGATGGCGAAGGAGGGCGCGCCGTCCTTCGGCTGCTGCGTGCCGCGAAAGCCCGCGCGCGCATAGCCGCGCTGTTCCCATTCGGGGCCCCAGTGCGCCTCGATGGCGGCGGGTTCGAAGGACTTGGCGAGGGATTGCAGGCCGGGCTGGTTCGGGGTGTCGCTCATGGCGGGGGATCGGGGCAAGGTCGGGGCAGGCGGCGCCCGTCGGGCGCGGCCGAAGCCGGAGAGAGGGAAGCCCGCGATTTTACCGGCGGGGGTTTGCGCCTGCGGCCGCGCCAGGGGCGCTGTAGATAATCCCGCGATGCTTTTCCTGCTCTCCCCGGCGAAGTCGCTGGACTACGACACGCCCGTGCCCGACGGCCTGCCGGCCACGCAGCCGCATTTCGAGGCGCCGCGCGGCCCCTCGGTCGAGCTGATCCGGCTGCTGCGCGAGAAGTCGCCCCAGCAGGTGGGCGAGCTGATGCACCTGTCCGACAAGCTGTCGGCCCTCAACGTGGCGCGCTACGCGGCGTGGTCGGCCAGGTCCACCGACCAGAACGCGAAGCAGGCCGCGCTGGCCTTCGACGGCGACGTGTACGGCGGCCTCGATGCCAAGTCGCTCACGGCCGCCCAGCTCGGCTGGGCGCAGGAACACCTCGTCATCCTCAGCGGCCTGTACGGCGTGCTGCGCCCGCTCGACCGCCTGCAGCCCTACCGCCTGGAGATGGGCACGCCGCTGGCTAACCGCCACGGCAAGGACCTCTACGCCTTCTGGGGCTCGCGCATCGCCGAATACCTCAACCAACGCGCCGCCGCCGACCGCTCGCCGGTGGTCATCAACCTCGCCTCGCAGGAGTACTTTCGCGCCGTCGACCGGCAGGTGCTGAAGGCCCGCGTCGTCGAATGCGTGTTCGAGGAGTGGAAGAACGGCCAGTACAAGATCGTCAGCTTCTTCGCCAAGCGGGCGCGCGGCCTCATGGCGCGCTGGGCCGTGCTGCACAAGGCCGGCACGCCGCGCAAGCTCGAGGGCTTCGACCTCGAAGGCTACGCCTTCGCGCCGGCCGTCTCCACGCCCGAGCGCCTCGTCTTCCGCAGGAAGACCGCCTGACCGGAGGTAAAACGCCGCCATGCAACCCATCAGTCCCGAACTGCGCGAATGGATCGTGGCCCAGCTTGCGGCCGGCCACTCCGTCCCGGCGCTGCGCCAGTCGATGCACGCCGCCGGCTGGCGCGACGACGCGACCGACGCCGCGCTGGCCGAGGTGGAGCGCACCAGCCGCGGCGACGCCGCCGCCGGCGCCGAGGCACCGGCACGCACCGACATGCCCGGCCCGAACCTGGAGAACTCCCCGCTGTACCTCGACGCCGGCGACCGGCGCGTGCAGGTCGTGCAGACCGTCAAGCATCCGCGCATCGTGGTGTTCGGCAACCTGCTGTCGGCCGAGGAGTGCGAGGCGCTGATCGCCGCCGCCCGCCAGCGCCTGTCGCGCTCGCTCACGGTCGAGACCAAGACCGGCGGCGAGACGCTGAACGTCGACCGCACCAGCGACGGCATGTTCTTCGAACGCGGCGAGAACGAGGTGGTGCAGCGCATCGAGGCGCGCATCGCCACCCTGCTGAACTGGCCGCTGGATTTCGGCGAGGGCCTGCAGATCCTGCGCTACAGCCCCGGCGCGCAGTATCGGCCGCACTACGACTACTTCGACCCCAAGGAGCCGGGCACGCCCACCATCCTGCGCCGCGGCGGCCAGCGCGTGGCCACCCTGGTGATGTACCTGCAGGAGCCGGAGCAGGGCGGCGCCACCACCTTCCCCGACATCGGCCTGGAGGTGGCGCCGGTGCGTGGCTCGGCCGTCTTCTTCAGCTACGACCGCGCCGACCCCGCCACCCGCACCCTGCATGGCGGCGCACCGGTGCTGGCCGGCGAGAAGTGGGTGGCGACGAAGTGGCTGCGCGAGCGCACCTTTGCGTAGCCCGGCCAGGATCTCGAGCCAAATCGGGCTGCAGCGCCCGTCCCACCTGCGCGGACAGCTATGAAAGTAATAGCAAACAACATTCCCATCGAGGTCGAGGACACGGGCGGCGACGGCCCCGTCGTGCTGCTGGTCATGGGCCTGGGCATGCAGCTCATCGCCTGGCCCGAGCCCTTCGTGCGTGCCCTGGCCGACGCGGGCTACCGCGTGCTGCGGCACGACAACCGCGACATCGGCCTGTCTCAGCATTTCGACGACGCCCAAAGCCGCAACCTGCTGTGGGAGGTGCTGCGCCAGAAGTTCGGCCTGGCCGTGCGCGCGCCGTACAGCCTGCAGGACATGGCGCTCGACGCGCTCGGCGTGCTCGATGCGCTCGAGATCGACGAGGCCCACGTGATCGGCGTCTCGATGGGCGGCATGATCGCCCAGCGCATGGCGGCCACGGCGCCACGGCGCGTGCGGACGCTGACCAGCGTGATGAGCTCCAGCGGCGCCGCCGGCCTGCCCGGCGCGCGGGCTGACGTCGGCGCGGCGCTCATGCGCCGCCCCAAGGGCACGAGCGAGGCCGCGCTCGTCGAGCACACGCTGGGCCTGGTACGCCTGATCGCCAGCCCCGGCTGGCCCTTCGACGAGGCGGCGGCGCGCGAGCGCATCGCCGCCGGCCTTCGGCGCTCCTACCACCCGGCCGGCGTGGTACGCCAGATGCTCGCGATCGGCGCCGACACCGCTCGCCGCCCCGAAGTGCTGCCGCGCATCGCCAGCCCGACGCTCGTGCTGCACGGCGACGCCGACCCGCTGGTGCCCATCGCCTGCGGGCAGGACACGGCGCGGCGCATTCCCGGCGCGCGCTTCACCGCCATCCCCGGCATGGCGCACGACCTGCCGGCCGGTGCGCTGCCGGTGCTGCTCTCGCACATCCTTCCCTTTCTCGCCGAGGCCCGACGGGCATCGCCATGACGCTTCCCAACACCCCCGAACAGTCACAGCTCGGCCGTGCATCGGCCTACGTCGACCGCTACGACGCGTCGCTCCTTTTTCCGCTGTCGCGCACGCCGCAGCGCCTGGCGCTCGGCCTGGCCGCACCCGTGCCCGGCCAGACGCCCGTGCTGCCCTTCTTCGGCGCCGACATGTGGACCGCCTTCGAGCTGAGCTGGCTCAACCCGCGCGGCAAGCCGCAGCTGGCCATCGCGCACTTCACTTTCCCGTGCGAGACGCCCAACATCATCGAGAGCAAGTCCTTCAAGCTCTACCTGAACAGCTTCAACAGCACCGTCTTCGCCGATGCCGAGGCGGTGCGCGAGCGTCTGCGGGCAGACCTGTCGGAAGCCGCTTGGCGCGGCAGCGACCGCACCGGGACCGTCGGGGTGAAGCTGCTGGCCCCCGACCATTTCGACCGCGAGGGTGTGGCCGAACTCGACGGCCTCGACCTGGATCGGCTGGACCTCGAATGCAGCGCTTACGAGCCGGCGCCCGAGCTGCTCACCGCCGCCTTCGACGAGCCGCCCGTCAACGAGGTGCTCACCAGCCGGCTGCTCAAGAGCAACTGCCGAGTCACCGGCCAGCCGGACTGGGGCAGCGTGCAGGTCCGCTATAGCGGCCCGGCCATCGACCAGGCCGGCCTGTTGCGCTACATCGTGAGCTTTCGCAACCACAACGAATTCCACGAGCCTTGCTGCGAGCGCATCTTCAGCGACATCATGGCGCGCTGCGCGCCCACCAAGCTGGCCGTGTACTGCCGCTACACCCGCCGCGGCGGGCTCGACATCAACCCCTTCCGCACGAGCTGGCCGCAGGCGCTGCCGGCCAACATCCGGACGGCGCGGCAGTGAGGGCCCGCGCCGGCATCGGCGCTTTCCTACACGGCGCGTCGCGGGGCGCGCGGATACTGGTCGCTTTCCACCCACCGGGACCCCCGACTTGAACGTTCTCATCGTCGACGACAACGCTTCCGCGGCCGAGTTGCTGCAGGAGTTGATCGTCCTGCAGGACCACACGGCGCGTTGCGCCTTCACGGCCCAGGAAGCGATCGAGACCTTCGACAGCGAACATTTCGACGTCGCCCTGGTCGACCTCACGCTGCCCGATCGGCCCGGCACCGACGTGGCCCGCCACCTGCGCCAGACCGCGCAGGACCGCCCGCTCATGCTGGTGGCGATCTCGGGCTACGGCGTGGGCGACGCGGCCGGCGCACAGGCCGCCCCGCTCTTCGACCACTACCTGCAAAAGCCGATCGACTTCGATGCGCTCGACCGGCTGCTGGCCAATCCGCCGGCTGCCGCGTAGCCCGCACGGCCGACACCCCTTCCATGAAAGCCTCTCCCAGCGCCCGCAGCTGGATCGCGGCCGGCGTGCGGCACGAACTGCTCATGCGCGCGATGCCGGCGCTGCGCCACGACATGGCCTCGCCGGTGTCGTTGATCCGCATGAGCCTGCTCATGCTGCGCCGGCAGGTCGCCGCGAACCCGCCCGACGTCGCTGCCTGCGAGCAGCGCGTGGGGCAGGTCGACGAACAGCTGGGCATGCTGATCGGCAGCATGCGTGCCCTGCGCGACTGGGAACTGGGCATCGACGACGACGGCGTGACGCGTGCCGGCCTGGTGCGCCAGTGCACGGGGCTGATGCGCGCGGCCTTCGACCTCAACGGCATCGCGCTCGAGCTGGACGAAGGCTTCGATGCCGACGAGGACGGGGCTCCCACCTGGCGCGATGCGCCGGCACTGCGCTACCTGCTGCTGGGCGCGCTGTGCCACCTGCAGGACAGCGTCGCCGAGATCGGTCTTGTGCGCGTCTCGCCCGAGGGCGACGCCGGCGTGGTGGTGCGAGCCGAGTCACGCCCGGCCGACGGCGGCCGGCCCGAGATGGTGCCGCATCGCGCGCCGCGCAGCCTGGCCATCGATGCCGTCAGCCTCCAGAGCCTGGCCGACGACCTCTGCCACGCGCTCAGGATCGAGCGGGACGCGGTGCACCTCGACCTGCGCGCGGGCTGACGCCAGCCCGCGTGGCCGCGCGTTCTGCGCGGGCCGCTGCCATGCGCTGGTGGCGCATGAAGGCGGCCAGGCGCGACTCCGCCGCCAGCAGGCCGCGCGGCGGCCGCGAACCCGCGATGCGTTCCCAGATCGCCGCCATGCCCTCCGCGTCCTTCGACAGCTGCGTGCCCAGGGCCAGCACCGCCGGGTGCACATACGCCTTCTTGCACACGGCCGGCGTGTTGCCCAGCTGGCGCGCGACCGCGCCCAGGATCTCCTTGGCGCTGTAGCGGACCTCGGGGTCGGCCGCGTTCTGCTCGCACGCGAGGCGCGTGAGTTCCAGCGCCTGTACCGTGCCGTGCCAGGTGCGGAAATCCTTGGCCGTGAATTCGCCGCCCGACGCCTCGCGCAGATAGTCGTTCACGTCGCTGGAGCCGATGCCGTGGGGCGTGCCGTCCTCGTCGGTGTACTGGAAGAGTTCCTGGCCGGGCAATTGCTGGCACTGGCGCACCACCTTGGCGACGCGCGCGTCGTCGACCTCGGCTTCGTGCATCACGCCGCTCTTGCCGCGAAAGCGCAGCTTCAGCGCGGCGCCTTTGACCTGCGCATGGCGGTTGCGCAGCGTGGTCAGGCCATAGGAGCCGTTGCTGCTCGCGTACTCCTCGTTGCCGACGCGAAGGTAGGTGGTGTCCAGCAGGCGCACGATCGCGGCCAGCACCGTCTCGCGGCCGATCGGGGCGCCCGCGCGCAGCTTGCTCGCGGCCGCGAGGTCGCGTCGCACGCGCAGGCGGATGCGGGGCAGTGCGCGGCCGAAGGCCTCCAGCCGCTCGAACTTGGCCTCGTCCTTCAGGACCCGCCAATCGGGGTGATACCGGTACTGCTTGCGACCGCGCGCATCGAGCCCGATGGCCTGCAGGTGGCCGTTGGGCAAGGGGCAGATCCACACGTCGGTGTACGCGGGCGGAATGGCGAGCTGGCGGATGCGGGCGAGCTCGTCGGCGTTGCGCACCCAGCGGCCGCGCGCATCGCGGTAGCGAAAGCCGTCCCCCTGCTTCACGCGCGTGAGGCCCGGCATCTCGGGCGACACGTAGACCAGGCCATTGGCCAGCGGCTGGGGCCGCGGCGTTGCGCTGGCGCGGCGCGGGGTGGGGGAGGGAGCGGCGGTCGGCACGAGGGGACGATGCCGCCCGGCGGCCACCCGCGGCTGTAGGACGCGCGCCGCGCGCAGGGTGCGCGTGCAGCGCGTCGTGCGGCTTCGTAGACTCGCGGTCTTCCTTCCTCATCCATGGACCCGCCATGCGCCGCCTGCTCGTTTGCCTTTCATCACCTCTTCGCCTCGCCGCCATGCTGGTCCTGGCCGGCTGGCTCGCCGGCTGCGCCAGCGCCCCGGGCGCCGAGGCCCAGCGCCCGGTGCGGGTGAAGGTCTTCGTCGCCGCCATGTTCGAGATCGGCGAGAACACCGGCGACCGTGCCGGCGAGTTCCAGCACTGGTACGAACGCTACTGGAAGGACGCCACGCCCATCGCCGTGCCCGGCGCGCTGGGCCCGGTCTACTGCAACGCCGACGGCGTCTGCGGCGCGGTGCTCGGCATGGGCAAGGTGAACTCGTCCTCGTCGATGCAGGCCATCCTGCTCAACCCGCGCTTCGACTTCTCGCAGGCCTACTACGTCATCTCGGGCGTGGCCGGCACGCCGCCCTCGCGCGGCACCATCGGCGAAGTGAACTGGGCCACCTGGCTGGTCGACTACGACCTGGGCCACCGCTGGGCGCCCGAAGAGAACACGCCCGGCGCGCCCACCTTCATGCCGCGCAAGGGCTACGAGGAGTACCGCCGCTTCCAGCTCAACCCGCAACTCGTGGGCTGGGCCATGAAGCTCTCGGCCGACACGCCGCTCAAGGACGCCGACTCCGCACGCACCTACCGCCTGCGCTACCCCGACGCCGCCGCGCGCCGTGCACCCTTCGTCGGCACCGGCACGCACATGACGGGCGACACCTTCTTCCACGGCCCCGGCATGTCGAAGCAGGCGCAGTACATCGCCAAGCTCTACGGCGCCGACGACTACGTCATCACCGAGATGGAAGCCGCGGCCATCACGCTGGTCATCAAGCGCACCCATGGCACCGACCGCGTGATGAGCCTGCGAGGCGCGGTCAACTTCGACCAGGGCAGCCCCGGCGAAACCACCCTGCAGCATCTGGACCCGGCACCGGGCCAGACGGCCGGCGGCTTCGCCGAGACGGTGGCCAACATCGAGGCCGTGGGTTCGCGTGTGGTCGACCACATCGTGGCGAACTGGTCGCAGTGGCAGGCCGGCGTGCCGCCGCTGCGCTGACGCGGCGTGGACGCTGCCGCCGATCGCGACGCCGCAGCGACGCCCAGGCGCTGGCCCACGGGCCGCGGCGCGCGGCTCTGGCTGCTGGCCATGCTCACCGGCGCGCTGGCCGCGGCGGCCACCGTGCTGTTCCGCGGCCTGGCGCATGGCGTCGAATGGCTCGCGACCGGGCATGCCGCCGGCTTCGTCGATGCCGCTCGTGCCATCGCGCCCTGGCAGCGCGTGGTGGTGGGCACGGCGGGCGGCCTGCTGGCAGGCGCCGTGCTGCACCTGGGCCTGCGCTGGGCGCGCCGCGGGCCGGCGGGCGACCATCACCTCGACTACATCGACGCGGCGCGCCAGGGCCGCGTCGATCTCAACGACCGCACGACGCTCACGCGCAGCCTCTCGTCGCTGCTCTCGGTGGGCACCGGCGCGTCCATCGGCCGTGAAGGCCCGATGGTGCAGATGGCGGCCTGGTTCGCCGCCACGCTCGCGCGTCGTCTCCCGCTGGCGGTCGAGGAGCGCAAGACCCTGCTGGTGTGCGGCATCGCGGCGGGGATCGGCGCGGCCTACCACGCGCCGGTGGCGGGCGTCGTTTTCGTGCTCGAGCTGGCGCTGGGCTTCTTCGTGCGATCGGCGGTGGCGCCGGTGCTCATCGCTGCCGCCACCGCCAGCGCGCTGATGCACTGGTTCGTCGAGCCGCAGGCCCTGTACGTGATGCCCACGCTGCCGCTGCAGCCCACCAGCCTCGGTGCGGCGCTGGTCGCTGGCCTGCTGTTCGGTGCCACCGGCTGGGCGCTGCTGGGGCTGCTGGAGCGCAGCCGCATCGTCTTCGGCCGCATCGTCTCACCGGTCGCGCGGCTGGGCGCGGGCGGCCTGCTGGTGGGCCTGCTGGCGGCCGCGGTGCCCGAGGTCTGGGGCAACGGCTACAGCGTGGTCTCGGCCGTGCTGCGCGGCGACCTGCTCTGGCAGATGCTGGCCTGGGTGCTGGTGGCCAAGGTGCTGGCCACGGCGCTGAGCTCGGGCAGCGGCGCCATCGGCGGCGTGTTCACGCCCTCGCTGCTGGTGGGCGCGGCAGCCGGCAGCGTGCTCGCCCAGCTCGCGGTGCACGTGTTGCCCATGGCCTGGGTCGGCGACCCGCGCGTGATGGCCGTGGTCGGCATGGCGGCCGTGCTGGCGGCGGTCACGCATGCGCCGCTCATGGCCATCGTGATGGTGATGGAGATGACCAACCAGTTCCAGCTCACCCTGCCCACCATGCTGGCCTGCGGCGTCGCCCACGCGGTCAGCACGCGCTTCGGCGCCAAGCCGCTCTACGGCAATCCGATCGAGGCGCGCTCCTGAGGCTTGCGTGTGGTGCCGGCACCGCTCGCCTGCGGGTGTCGGGATGGAGGCCGGCCTATCGGGCACCAGCGCTTCGACGATGCGCACCAGGGTGGACGCGCGGCAGCCTCGCGACGGCGCCGTAAAGCGGCGTCTGTGTACCGCTCATCCGCGCCGACATTCGGCCATTCAGCCGGGCAGCTTCGCTGCAAGCACGTCGACCTTCTGGATCGACGGGGGCTCGGAGAACAACGCGGCTGCCTGTGCCATCAAGGCCGCCGCCACCTTGCCGGAAAGATGTGCCTGGCGGCCTGCTTCATCCGGGAAGGCATCGAAGATCCCGAAGGTGCTCGGCCCGAGGCGGATGCCGAACCAGGCGGTGGTGGCGGGTTCCTCGATGACGAGGGGAAGGCCGCTCAAAAGGAAGTCCTCGACCTCCTTCGCCTTGCCGGGCTTGGCTTCCAGGCGAACGAACAATGCGACGGTGACCATGGCGTGCTTCCTTGGGTTCAACGACGTGCGACCGGATTGATCGCGTCGGGCCATGCAGTCTGCGCCTTTCGAATGCCCATGCCACCAGCGCGGAGCCGCCGGCACGCGCGCTACGGCTAGCCTGCCAGCACCAGGGTGCCATCGGGGTAGCGCGACCCCATGAAGTCGACAAAGGCCTTCACCTTCGGGCTGGCCAGGCGCCGCGAGGTGTGGAGCACCCACAGATCCACCTCCTTGCCGTCCACCGCGCCCCACTGCACCAGGGCGCCCGCTGCGAGTTGCTCCCAGACGATCGACCGGGGCAGCTGCGTGACGCCGGCACCGGCGATGGCGGCGTCGCGCAACATCAGCATCGATGACAGGCGCAGCACGGGCACGGGCTCCAGCGTGAGCTTGCCCCCATCGATCGCCCAGGTCTCGCCGTCGCGAAACGCGTTGACGATCGCCGGCACCCGCACGGGCTTGCTGCCCCTTCGCGGCTTCGGGATCGACGGCGCCGCAACCACGACCTGCCGGTCCTTGGCAAAGCTGCGCCCGACGAGCGTGGTGTCCGGCCGCGGATTCGGTCGGATGGCCACGTCGAACTGCTCCTCCACCAGATCGACCACCCGGTCCTCGGCCACGACTTCGACGGTGACGTCCGGATAGCGCGCGCGAAACGCCGCGCAGTGCCGCCCCATCGCCAGCTGCGAGAACAGGATCGGGGCGGCAACGCGAAGACGGCCCCGCACCGCGCCCTGTCCCTCGCGCGCCGATGCGAAGGCGTCGGCCACCTCGCCCATGGGGCCGGCGGTGCGGCCGAGCAGCTGCTGGCCGGCCTCGGTCAGTTCCAACCCCCTCGCGTTGCGCTCGACGAGCCGCACACCGAGTTGCTCCTCGAGGTCGGCAACGCGCCGCGACAGCGTGGCCTTCGAGCGGCGGCTGGCACGGCTGGCCTTGCCGAAGCCGCCGTGGGTGGCCACCAGGTTGAAGTCCACCAGGGCGTTCAGGTCCATGTGTTCCAGATTCGAGACGAGGTGTCTGCATTCTGGCGTCTTCGTTTATCGGTTGCAACGGCCTATCTTTCGTCCGTCCCCACCCGCAACCTCAACTTATCCAACGGAGTTTCAAATGAGCATCCTCGTCATCGGTTCCACCGGAACCATCGGTTCCCTCGTCGTTCAGGGCCTGGTCGCGCAAGGCGCCAAAGTCAGTGCCCTGGTCCGCCAACCCGGCAAGGCGACGCTGCCCGCCGGCGTCGACGCGGTCGTCGGCGATCTCACCGACGTCGCGTCCTTGCGCCGGGCCATGGCGGGCGTTCGCACGCTGTTCCTGCTCAATGCCCTGGTGCCCGACGAGCTCACCCAATCGCTGCAGGCGCTCAACGTCGCCCGCGAGGCCGGCATCGAGCGCATCGTGTACCTCTCGGTCATCCACGCCGACCAGTACCCCGAAGTGCCGCACTTCACCAGCAAGCACACGGTCGAGCGCATGATCGAGACGCTGGGTCTGCCGGCGACGGTCCTGCGCCCGGCGTACTTCATGCAGAACGACATCGGCATCCAGCCGGTCATCGAGGGCTTCGGCGTGTTCCCGATGCCCATCGGCCCTGCCGGTGTGGCGATGGTCGATGCGCGCGACATCGCCGACGTTGCCGTGGCCGAACTGCTGCGCCGTGACCGCGCGGCCGAGGCACTGCCTGCCATCACCCTCGACGTCGCCGGCCCCGAGGTGTTCACCGGCGCATCGGCAACGGCCGTGTGGAGCCAGGCATTGGGCCGCCCCATCCACTACGGCGGCGACGACGTGGTCGCCTTCGAGGCGCAGCTGGTCCAGAACCACGTGCCCGCCTGGATGGCCTACGACCTGCGGCTCATGATGGAACGCATCCAGCAGGTCGGGCAGGTCCCCGCGGCGGGCGCCGTGCAACAGCTCGAGGACATCCTCGGACGGCCGTTGCGCACCTATCCGGCCTTCGTGGCCGAGCGGGTGAAGAAGGACTGAGCCGGCCTTCTGCGGCCAGACGCCCGCGGCCACGGCGGGCGTTTTCGTTGCCGACATGCACGCGGCAAAACGCCTACACCACGGGCGGCGCAACGGTTCAGATTGGCATGCAGATCAGGAGATCGCATGACCATGACCCGCAACGAAACGCCGCCACCTTCCGAACTCTCCGGTCGCGTGCACGAGGTGCGAAGCGCCTTGCCGATCGACCGGGAGCCGTCCGAGCTGTATCGCCTCTGGCTCGACGCGCAGACGCAGCGCGCCGTGATGGCGCACATCGCCGATGTGAGCGCCGCCGGCGATCTGTGGCACTGGAAGGCGCACGCCAAATGGCTGAGCGACATCGAGTGGGATTCGCGCATCGTCGTCGACGAGCCGGGCCGTCGCATCGCCTGGCGTTCGCTCGAGGGTGCCGGGCTTCCCAACGAGGGTGAACTCGTCTTCGGCCCCGGGCGAGTCGGATGGGGCACGGAGGTGCGCCTCACCTGGCGCTTCGACCCTCCCGGCGGCGCGCTCGGCGACCTCGCCGCCGGCCGTTCGGGCGTGCCCGACGCCATCGGCGCGCTGGTGCTGCGCCGCTTCAAGAGCCTGGCCGAAACCGGCGAGGTGCCCACCCTGGCGCACAACCCCACCACCCGGGACGACCCGGACCCCTATGGAGCCTTCGAATGAGAGCCATCTGCTGGAACGGCGTGAACAAGCTCGCGGTCGAGACCGTTCCCGACCCCATCCTCGTCAACCCGGGCGACGCGATCCTCAAGGTGCTGTTGAGCACCACCTGCGGTTCGGACCTGCACTTCATCGACGGCTACATACCGACCATGAAGGAAGGCGACGTGATCGGCCATGAGTTCATGGGCGAGATCGTCGAGGTCGGCGCCGGCGTGCAGAAGCTCAAGAGGGGCGACCGCGTCGTCGTTCCCTCCTTCATCGGCTGCAACAGCTGCTGGTACTGCCGGCAGCAGCTCTGGTCGCTGTGCGACAACACGAATCCGCATCCGTACCTGCAGGAGCCGCTGCTGGGCTATCCCACCGGCGGGATCTACGGCTACACGCATGCCTTCGGCGGATTCGCCGGCTCGCACGCGCAGTACATCCGCCTGATGCATGCGGACGTCAACTGCTTCGCGGTGCCCGAGGGCGTGTCGGACGCGCAGGCCCTGTTCCTCTCGGACGCCGGGCCCACCGGCTACATGGGCGCGGACTTCTGCCGCATCGAACCGGGCGACACCGTGGCCGTGTGGGGCTGCGGCGGCGTCGGGCTGATGGCGCAGAAGAGCGCCTTCCTGCTCGGCGCGTCCCGCGTGATCGGCATCGACCGCTTTCCCGAGCGGCTGCGCATGGCGCGCGAGCAGGTCGGCTCGGAGACCCTCGACTACACCGCCCTCGACGTGCCCTATGCCCTGAAGGACATGACGGGCGGCCGCGGCCCCGACGCCTGCATCGACGCCGTCGGCATGGAAGCGCATGGCGATGGGTTGGAGTACGCGTACGACCGGGTCAAGCAGGCGCTGCACCTCCAGACCGACCGCGGCGAGGCGCTGCGGCAGGCGATCCTGTGCTGCCGCAAGGGCGGCACCCTGTCCATTTTGGGCGTGTACGGAATGATGGACAAGTTTCCCATCGGCACGATCATGAACAAGGGGCTCACCGTGCGCACCGCGCAGCAGCACGGGCAGCGCTACCTGCCGCGCCTGCTCGAGCACGCACAGCGCGGAGAGCTCGACCCGTCCTTCATGGCCACGCACCGCTTCTCGCTGGAAGACGGGCCGCGCGCGTACGAGATGTTCAAGAAGAAGGAAGACGGCCTGGTGCGGGCGGTCTTCGTGCCCTGAGCGGCAGCCGCCGCATCTCTTCCCGATCCGCTTTCACCCTTTCATTCACAAGGAGCCCCCCGATGAGTGCAACCCTCTCCTACGAGGACGCGGTCGACCTGCTCGACGCGGACCACAAGCTGGCCCAGAAGCTGTTTCTCGATTACCAGGCCCTGTGCGACGACGGTGCGCCGTCCAAGGACAGGCAGAAGCTGGCGCTGAAGATCTGCCAGGACCTCACCGTGCACACGCAGATCGAGGAGGAGATCTTCTATCCGCGCGTGCGCGCCGGCATCCAGGACGACCCGCTGATGGAAGAGGCCTTGCAGGAACACGCCGAGGCCAAGGCCACGATCGCCCGCATCCAGGGCATGGCGCCCTCTGAGGCGGGGTACGACGAAGCCGTGATGCAACTGAGCCAGGCCATCATGGACCACGTGATGGAGGAGCGCGAGCAGATCTTCCTCAAGGCGCGCTACTCCACCGTCGACCTGCGCGGCATGGTCCCCGAGCTCTACGCGCGCAAGAAGGAACTGCAAGGCGGCAAGCCGGCCCCCACGCCCGCGGGAAAGAAGAAGGTGACGTCATGAAGGCGCTCGTCTACAACGGCCCGCGCGATGTCCAGGTCAAGGACATGCCCGACGCGAAGATCGAACGCCCGACGGATGCGCTGGTGCGCATCACCCGCACCAACATCTGCGGCTCGGACCTCCACATGTACGAAGGCCGCACCGACATGAAGCCCGGCCGCATCCTCGGCCACGAGAACGTCGGCGAGGTGATCGAGGTCGGGCCGGCGGTGGACCGCGTCAAGGTCGGCGACATGGTGTCCATGCCCTTCAACATCGGCTGCGGCTTCTGCGAGAACTGCGAGCGCGGCCTGAGCAACTACTGCCTCACGGCCAACCCGGGGCTGGCCGGCGCGGCCTATGGCTTCGCGGACATGGGGCCCTACCAGGGCGGCCAGGCGGAACTGCTGCGCGTGCCATACGCCGACTACAACTGCCTGATCCTGCCGCGCGATGCACAGGACAAGCAGAACGACTATGTGATGCTGTCGGACATCTTCCCGACGGGGTACCACGCGACCGAGCTGGCGCAGCTGCGGCCCGGCGAGACGGTGGTCATCTACGGCGCCGGCCCGGTCGGCCTGATGGCGGCGCTGTCGGCCAGCCTCAAGGGGGCGAGCCTGGTGATGGTGGTCGACACGCACAAGGACCGACTCGCACTCGCCGAGCAGGTGGGCGCGGTCCCCATCGACGACACCGAGGGCGGTGGGCTCGAGCGCATCATGGAGCTCACCGGCGGCCGGGGCGCGGACTGCGGCTGCGAGTGCGTGGGCTACCAGTGCTGCAACATGCACCAGGAAGAGGTGCCCAACCTCACGCTGAACAACCTGGTCAACGCGGTCAAGTTCACCGGCCGCATCGGGGCCGTCGGCGTCTTCGTGCCGCAGGACCCGAACGCCAAGGACACGCTGCAGCGGCGCGGGCAGATCGCCTTCGACTACGGCATGTTCTGGTTCAAGGGTCAGAAGATCGGCACCGGCCAATGCCCCGTCAAGTCGTACAACCGCTTCCTCAGCCGGCTCATCGAACAGGAGAAGGTCAAGCCCTCGTGGATCGTGTCGCACGAACTCCCGCTCGAGGAGGCGCCGGAGGCGTACAAGAACTTCGACGCGCGCAAGGACGGCTGGACCAAGGTGACGCTGGCGCCGAACGGATGAGCGCGAGCGAGCGAGCGGGCGCGGCACGGAACACCTGAACGGAGGCCATCATGGAAGGCATGCATCCGCTGGACGGAAGGCGCATCGCGGTGCTTGCCGCGGACGGCTTCGAGAAGGTCGAACTGGCCGTGCCGGTCGCGGCGCTGCGCGCCGCGGGCGCGGACGTGGACGTCGTCTCGCTGCGCGAGGGGCACATCCGCGGCGTCAACCTGCACGAACCGGCCGGCCGGGTGAAGGTGGATCGCCTGCTGGCGGACGTGTCGCCCGACGACTACGACGCCCTGCTGATCCCCGGCGGCTTCATCAACCCCGACCTGCTTCGCCAGTCGGCGATGGCGCGCGATTTCGTGCGGCATTTCGACGCCGAGCGCAAGCCCATCGCGACGCTCTGCCACGGGCCCTGGCTGCTGGCGTCCGCCGGACTGACGCCGGGCCGCCGCATGACCTCGTGGCCGGGCGTGCGCGACGACGTGGTCAACGCGGGCGCCATCTGGCTGGACGAATCGGTGGTGCACGACGGCAACTGGCTCACCAGCCGCGGGCCGCAGGACATGGTGCCCTTCGTGCGCGCCCTGCTGCCCTTCTTCGCTGGACAGTCGCCGGTTTCGGAGCCCCCGGCGAGCGATGCGGCTGCCTCCGCTCCGCAGCGTGATTCGCCCCCGGCCCTCGTGCTGGGTGTCATGAAGTGGCTGCCGCGGCCGTCGTTGCGCACCTTGGCCCTGGCTGCGGCTGCGGCACTGCTCTTTTCAGCCAGGAAGAGGCGGGCCGACGGTCGCCGACGCGGGCGGGCCGTCGCAGCGTCGATGCCGGCCGGGCCGATCCGGCACGGTTGACCGATCAGGGCCGCCAGGGCGCGAGATGCCACACGACGTTGAGGTCGAAGGGCGTCCAGCGGCCCACCGGCACGCCGGCCGCGCGCAGGCCACGGCCGGTCCAGCTGTTGCAGGTCTCGAAGAGGTGGTAGCGGCCGGTGGCTTCGTAGAAGGCGTCATTCGCGCCGTAGTGCGCGCCGGGGATCGGCACGGCGCGGCCCTCGGGCAGGCTCGCGCGCACGTGGGCCGCGAGCCGCGCGTACTGCGCGGGCGTCAGCGACAGCTGCCAGGTGCTGTCGGGCCGCAGTTGCGTCGTCGTCAGCCAGCTCACGTGCAGCAGCGAGGGATTGGCGCCGACCACCGCGCCGAGCGCGCGGCGCAGCGTGAGGTCGGCCCAGGTGGGCGTGTTCAGGTAGAACTCGCGGTCGCCCCAGCCGATGGCGATCCAGGCCGCGTCGGCCGGCGCGGCCCTGGCCTGCGAGGGCGGAAAATCGCGGCGCCAGTCGATGCCGGCGGTCTGCAGGGGCAGCACGAGGTCGGTGTGCACGCCGTTGCTCACGACGAAGGCGGTGATGCGCTCGCCGCGCGCGTCGACCGGTTCGTCGCCGCGCGCGGGCAACAGCATCAGCGCCGCGGCGGTGCCGACATAGAGGGCAGCCATCGCCAGCACCGTGCCCAGGCTCCAACCCGCGGTTCGCAGCAGCCGGCGCAGCAGCATCAGAAGAGCGAGCCGGTCGTTGCTATGGAATCGATAGCTGCCGGCGTCCGTCCCGCGGGCGCTGCAGCCCGATTCGGCTTGGGGTTCGCCTCGGGACTGTCGGCCCGCGCCAGCGTGCCCACGCGCACGCCCAAGAGGCGCAGCGGACGCTCGAGCGACACGCGCTTGAGGCACAGGCCCGCCGTGCGGCGGATCAGCTTCGCGTCGGCCGTGAACTCCGCGAGGCTCTGGTCGCGCGTCGCCGTCTTGAAGTCGTCGTAGCGCAGCTTGATGCCGATGGTGCGGCCCACGTAGCCCTTGCGCTGCAGGTCCTCCGCCACCTTCTCGCACAGCTGCGTGAAGATCGCGCCCAGCTCGGCCCGGTCGCGCACGGCATGCAGGTCGCGCTCGAAGGTGGTTTCGCGGCTCATCGACACCGGCTCGCTCTCGGTCACCACCGGACGGTCGTCGCGGCCCCAGGCCATCTCGTGCATCCAGGCGCCGCTGGCCTTGCCGAAGGTGGCCATCAGCCAGTCGCGCTCGCGCGCCGCGATGTCGCCCACCGTGCGGATGCCGTGCTTCTCGAGCTTGGCATCGGCCTTCGGCCCGATGCCGTTGACCTTGCGCGCGGGCAGCGGCCAGATGCGCGACTGCAGGTCGCTCTCGTGCAGGATGGTGATGCCGTTGGGCTTGTCGAACTCGCTCGCCAGCTTGGCCAGCAGCTTGTTGGGCGCCACGCCGATGGAGCAGGTCAGGCCGGTGGCGTCGAAGATCGATTTCTGGATCAGCCGCGCCAGCACCCGGCCGCCCTCGCGCTGGCCGCCGGGCACGTCGGTGAAGTCGATGTAGACCTCGTCCACGCCGCGGTCCTGCATCACCGGCGCGATCTCGGTGATGATCGACTTGAACTGCCGCGAGATGCGGCGCACCTCCTCGAAATCCACCGGCAGCACGATGGCCTGCGGGCACAGCTTGGCGGCCTTCATCATGCCCATCGCCGAGCCGACGCCGAACTGCCGCGCCGGGTAGGTCGCGGTGGTGATCACGCCGCGGCCCACGTAGTCCTTGAGCAGCGGAAAGGCCTCGACCGGGATCTCGTGCGAGGGCAGCCCCGCATAGTCGCGCGCGAGCATCTCGTCCACCTTGCGGCGCCCGCCGCCGATCACCATCGGCAGCCCCTTGAGCTGCGGGTAGCGCAGCAGCGCCACGGAGGCGAAGAAGGCGTCCATGTCGAGGTGGGCCACGCGGCGGATCGGAGGCTGGGAGGAGGGCACGCGCCGATTTTCGCCGTGCGCGAAGGGGCCGCCGCTGTGTGGGGCCGTCGCTTGCGCCGGGGCGGCGCGCGGGCCATCATGCACGCCATGCAAACCGTCGCCACCATCCTCTGGCGCCGCCTCGACGCGCCGGGCCACGATGCCTGCCGCCTCGAGCGCAACGACGTCGCCTGGCAGCTCGACGGCGCGGCCGCCTTCCGGCACGAGAGCGGGCGCATCGCGCAGTTGCACTACCGGCTGCGCTGCGACAAGCACTTCCACACCCAGTGGGCGACGGTGCGCGGCTGGCTCGGCGGCACCGCGATCGACCTGTCGATCGCGCGCACGGCCAAGGGCTGGACCGTGAACGACGCGCCCGTGCCCGACCTGGCCCATTGCGCCGACCTGGACCTGGGCTTCACGCCCGCCACCAACCTGCTGCCCATCCGTCGCATGCACCTGCAGCCCGGCGAAGAGGCCGAGGCGCCCGCGGCCTGGCTGGACCTGTCGGAGGACGGCCTGGGCCTGCTCGAGCAGCGCTACGCCTGCATCGACGCCGGCCGCTACCGCTATGCCTCGCCGCGCTTCGGCTACGACGCCGAACTGACATTGAGCCAGGACGGTTTCGTGCTGGCGTACCCGCAGCTCTGGACGGCCGAGGGCTGAGGCGCCCTCAGTTCGCCGACGTCGTTGCCAGGCGCTGCCGGACCGGCAGCTTTTTGCCTGCTGTAGGATGCCGTCGCCAGCCGCATACAGGGCGTGGCACAGGGAGGGCTGCCATGCGCAGGACGCTAGCTGCCCAAAAAGAAAAATTCATGCCGGCAGCACATGGCAGACATTCGCCTTCCTCCGTGGCCGTGGGATACCCCGCCGCGGGCATTGTTCGACCTGTTGGCCGGACAACTCTCGGACCAACTGCATGCTGGTCCCGTCCATCTCCTGGTCGACCCTGCCGTCGGCGGAGAGCCCGTCGGCATCGAAGTGGATGCCGCCAGGGCCGGCCAATGGCCGAACGGGCTGCTCCAGGCTCGTGAAGCTGCCTGGGGCCGTGCCGTCCACACCCTGCACACCGAGGACCTCGACGACCCCTATGTCTTCGAGTTTCCCTACCTCGTGCGATTGGATGGCGCCGACGACCCCTTGCTCGGACAGAGCGTCGAATGGGCGATCCAGGAGCACCTGACGGCGTGTGCCCGGGGCTCAGGCCGCTATCGCATCGGCGGTTGGTTGCAGGTTCACCGCCCGGCCGACGACTGGCACGCCCTCAAATACGAGGGCGCGGCGCTGGCCCGTCAGCTCAACCGCCTCATCCGCGGCCGGGACCGACTCGTGCGGCTGTGGGATCGCCGCCTCCTGCATCTGCTGCGCAGCGCAGCGACAGGAATCGATTGGACAGGTCCTCTGCAAGGCATTCGGGGTTGGCACTACCTCGACCACAACCTGCAGCTGCAGACCATTGCAGGTCGTTCAGGCGAACCCGCCAATGCCGCGCTCCTGCCCGGCTCCCTCCACGCCGGGACATCCACGAATGCCGGTGTGCTGTTGACGCACGCCGAAGCGATCCACGGTGCGCAGAACCTCTTGCTGGCCGACTTCTTCCCGCTGTCGGACGAAACCCTGCCAGTCATCATTGAAAAAGTGCAGTTCGTCGCCCATCGGCTCAATTACCAGGCCGACCGGGCCGCCTACGCGGCCGAGGCCTTGCGCGAGCCCGCGTTCGAGCATTGGCCCACCCTCGACGAGTTGCTGCGGGTCGTGCGCGGCACGCGCGACGAACTCGCCGACGTGCTTGCCGCGTATCGCCACCATTGGGCCGGCAAGCCCGCAGACTCCTGGAGGGCCACCCCATGAGCGACTGCAAGAAGTGCGACAACAAGGCCGGCCTGTCCATCCTCCTGGTGCGGCCCGGCGCCATTGCCAAGGACGCTGACCTGGCGCCGGCCGAAGCGGCGCGGCTGCGGACCCACGACGCCACCGTTCACGCCCTCGGCCTGCCCGGGCTCGATGCGTCGCGTCACGTTCTGCGCATGCTGCGCCGGGGCGGCTTCGTCTACGTCTACTACACCAAGCGGCTGCCTCAACTCATCAACCGATGGCAGGCGTATCGCGTGCAGGACAGCGGCGTGCTCATCCCCGAGAGCGAAATCGCTTGGGATGACACCCGGGCCCGCTTTGCCTGTTCACGCAAGGAATCGCATCCGCACGACTTGCGCACCCTGTGCATCCAACTGCCCGTCGACCAGCCCGAGAGCGCGGGCCCCGTGTGGATCGGCTTCTCGATGAACTGGTGGGACGAGGGGATGCGGGCCAAGGTGCAGAAGGAGCCTGCTGCCGCAGGCATGGTGCGCATCAACCCGTTGGCGGACCTCGGAGGTGTGAAGCACGCCTTCAAGGCCGACCCGTTCTCGATCCAGCAATACGTGGCCGATTTCGCGCTGCGGTCGATGAACCATGGCGGCACCAAGGAAGGAATCAACGTCACCCGCGGCGGCGTCGAACCTGCGACGCCTTTCTACAACGGCGACCACGACAAGAGCTATGGACAGGGCAGGGGCCTGCATGACGTGATGCAGCGCCAGGCAGCGGGGCACTCCGCCACCCGAGGCAAGGAATTCGTGCTGGCGCTGCCCGATCCCGTGGGCCTGGATGCCGACCTCACCCTTTGAGTCGCCTGCGTGGCGGCACGCTTTTCCGCGCTGATCATGGCGCTGCCGCGCACGAACTGCAGGAACTCCTTGGCATCGACTTCGGCCGTGAGCAGCACCGGCAGCAGCAGCGCGCTCCTATCGCGGCCCGTGCTTGCGGTCATGGCGCGCTCGATGGCCTGTTGCGCCAGGGTCAGCGGCGGCAGCGTGCGAAGCCATTTGGCCAACCCAGCCGGTGGCGGCGCCTTGGGCAAGCGTGCCGCCATGGCCGCCAGTTGCATGGCACCAGCCACCATGGAAGCCAGTCCCCCCATGCTCAGGGCCACCACGCGCGGGTGCAGCCAGTTGTATTTGCGCGCCAGCTCGTGGTTGAGCACCCCGCGCATCAGGTCCACGGTCTTGTCGCGCATGTTGCCGTCGTTGCCGCGGTCCCAGTCGCCCACCAGCAGCTCCTTGGCCTTGTCGATGCTTTCCTTGTGGTTGCCGAAGAAGGCGCGCAGCGCGAAGGCATCGGCCTTGCCGATCTCCTTGCCCAGGGTCAGCTCCAGCCACTGGTTGATGTCGTCCTTGTGCGCCAGCGGCTGGGGGTAGCACACGCGGTCGGCTTCTTCGGCGTACACGGTGCCGCTGCTGCAGCGGGCGGTGATCTTGCCCGGGTCGTTTTCGTCGAAGTGGTTCTTGAAGTAGTCGCGCATCGCGGCGCAATCCAGCGCCCTGAGCCAGTCCTGCTCGTAAGGGCGCATGGCCTGGGCCTGGCGCTGCAGGATGGCATCGCGCTTTTCGGGCCAGGTCTCGAACTTCTTCTGGTCGAGCTGACGCAGGATGCGTGCCCATTTGTTGCGGCCGGCTTCTTCGCCCTGGCGGGCGTCGAAAACACGGTTTTTCTCGGCCTGCGCGCCGATGGAGACGATACGCCCATTGCGGCTGCCGTCGGACGCCCTACCGCCGTCGGCGTCGGGCACCCAGGTGTAGCTGGACGTGGGATAGCGCGGATTGACCTGAAGCTGCTGGTATTTCCAACTGTCCTCGGACGCCCTGGTGCCATTGCGCTGGGCCTTTTGCAACGCCATGGCCAGCAAGGCCTCGCGCAGCCCCTGCAAGGTGGAGTAACAGGCTTGCGAGCGCATCCAGTCGTTGTTGCTCAGCCACTCTTTCCTGTGGGCTGCGTCCTTGGCCATCCGTCACTAAATGGCAGAGGTGCACCGCCTCTGGCCGCCGGCGAAGGCGCGCAGCGGCAAAGCGATCGATATGTTCAAGGCCCTGCTGGAGCGGCGCAGGACCTATTGGGCTGACTGGCAGGCCACGCCCGGCTCGATGCTGTTGCGGCACCTGCTGCTGCCGTTCGTGCTGGTGTGGATCGTGGTCAACCGCTTCGTGGTATGGACGGCGCAGACGGTGGTGTGGCCGCCTGAAGTCAAGGCCGCCCTGGGGCACGTGGTCACTGAAGAAGACCTGGCATCGGACTCGGCGTGCAGGCTGAGGGCGGCATCCGACGACCAAGGTCGGCAAGAGCGGCGGGCCGAAGGCATCGAACAGGCCGACCTGGGGCGCCGGCGCCAGCCGCACCAGGGACGCGGCCGTCGATGAGGGCAATTCCGCTGATGGGTCTTTCCCTTGCCGACTCCATGGCCGTTGCGCGTTGATCGATTGCCTGTCAGAGGTCACGTGGCAGCGCCAGAACGCCGAACTGACGCTGAGCGAGCACGGCTTCGTGCTGGCGTACCCGCAGCTCTGGACGGCCGAGGGCTGAGAAGCTGTGAACGAACCGACCACGTCCGCTCGGCGCGCCCTGACGACGCCCCTCGTCGTTGCAAATGCTCGCCATAGCCCGAGCTATGGCTGCGCTTTGCGCCTCGATGGGCGCCGCCCTGGCGCGCCGCTCGAACGCGGCCGATTCATTCACAGCTTCTGAGGCACGCTCAGTCCAGCGTGCGCCGCCCCGCGATGAGCCGGCGGTTGCGCTCGTCGTCTTCCTCGATCTCGCGCGCGAAGTCGGCCAGGCCGCCGTCCGCCGGCGTGTTGTAGGCCTCGCGCAGGATGCGCCGCAGCTCGGCGCCGGCCAGCACCTCGCCGACGGCGCGATTCAGGCGCTGTGCCACGTCCAGCGGCGTGCGCGCGGGCGCGAAGATGCCGAAGAGCGAATCGACGTTGGCCTCGGCAAAGCCCAGCTCCGCCAGCGTCGGCACGCGGGGCAGCGCCTCCAGCCGCGCTTCGGCCCCGACCGCCAGCGGCCACAGGCGCCGCGCGGCGATGTACTGCAGCTGCAGGGGCGCCACGTTGGTCGACAGCACCTCGAACTGCCCGGCCAGCGCGTCGTTGAGCTGGCGGCCGCCGCCCTGGTAGGGCACGTGAGTGATGTCCACATCGGCGAGGCGCCGCACCTGCGCCAGCACCAGGTGCCCGGTGGTGGCCACGCCCGAGCTGGCCCAGCGCAGCGCGCCGGGGCGCGCCTCGGCCCCGCGCAGCACCGCGGCGAAGTCCCGCCCCGCCAGCGCCGGCGTGCCGGCCACCAGCACCGGGGTGCGCATCACGCCGGCGATGGGCAGGAAGTCGGTCTGCGGGTCGTAGGGCACACGCGCCACCAGCGGGTGCAGGGTGAGCGGCGTGATGGCGGAGAAAGCGAGCGTGTGGCCGTCGGGCGTGGCGCGGGCGAGGGCGGCCATGCCCACCGCACCGCCGGCGCCGGGACGGTGTTCGACGATCACGGGCTGGCCCAGCAGCGCGCCCAGCGGCGTCGCCAGGGCGCGGGCCACCAGATCGCTCACGCCGCCCGCGGGGTACACCACGACCAGCTTCAGCGGACGCGACGGCCAGCTGTCCTCCTGCGCGCGCACGGCCGCCGTGGCACCGAGCGCGGCGGCCGCGCCCGCGTGCAGCACATGGCGTCGACGCAGCTTCTTCATGCCGCGTGCGCCTGCGCCCGCACCAGGGCGGCGAACTGTTGCGCAGGCAGGCTGTCCTCCTCCTGCCGCGTGACCAGCGTGAGGGGCGCGTCGAGCGCCTCGCTGCCGGCCAGCGGCAGGTAGCGGATGGCGTGCGGATGCACGCCGGCCATCGAGGCGGGCACCACCGACAGTCCCACGCCCGCCGCGACCAGGTTCAGGTTGGTCATCATGCGGTCGACCTCGGCCACCACGCGCGGCGCCAGCCCCTGCGCATGGCACAGCGCCAGCAGCTCGGCGTACAGCCCCGGCGCGCCGGGCCGGCGCACGAGGATCAGACCCTCGCTGCACAGCTGTGCGAGCGTGAGGCGCCGGGCGCGGCCCGGGCGGGTGGCCAGCGGGTGGTCGACGGGCAGCGCGGCCATCACCGGCTCGCGCAGCAGGGTTTCGAAACGCAGGCCCGCCGGCCGGTCGACCGGCACGCGCAGCAGGCCGCAGTGCATGCGGCCGGCGGCGATGGCCTCGGTGAGCCCGGCGGCGTTGTGCTCGCCGATCTGCAGTTGCACACGCGGCCGTGCATGGCGGAAGGCGCGCAGCGCCTGCGGCACGAAGGCATGCGCCGCGGCCGAACTGGTGAAGCCGACCGCGAGCACGCCTTCCTCGCCCTGCGCCACGCGCTGCATGCGTGCCTCCAGCGCCGCCATGTGGCCCAGCATGCGCTGTGCCTCGACCTGGAACTGGCGGCCGGCATCGGTCAGCGTCACGCCGCGCGGGTGGCGCTTGAACAGCTGCAGGCCCAGCTGCCGTTCCAGGGCCTTGATCTGCTGGCTGAGCGGGGGCTGCTGGATGCCGAGCTGCTCGGCGGCGCGCGTCATGTGGCCGGTCTCGGCCACGGCGGCGAAGTAGCGCAGCGGACGCATTTCCATATGTTTTTCGTATCGGAAGGGCCTGATTATTTTATTTGACCCTAAGTCACTGCCAAAACTATCGTTCGCCCGCATTCGCACCAGAGGCCGACACGGCCCGCACCCGGAGACACACCCCCATGCCGCTCCATCGCCGCGCACGGCACCTTCCCTTGCCGTCGTCGATCCTGCCCTTCCGTCCCGCGCTGGCCGCGCTGATGGCGGCCTTGGCCTTGTCCGCATGTGGTGGGGGCGGTGGAGGAGGAGGAGGCTTTCCCGTGTTGCCCTCCAACCCGCCGGGCCAGGGCGGCGACCCCGGCACGCAGCCACCGGGCGGCGGCTACGGCGAACCGGCCCCTGCGCCAGAACAACCGGTCACGCCGGTGCTGGGCTGCACCGAACTGGCCGGCCGCACCATTGCCGCGGCGCAGATCGGCCTGCCGACGCAGGGCGCGACGGTCGTGAGCGCCACCCCGGTCGCCGCGGGCGACAGCGGCAACACGCTGGGCAGCTATTGCCAGGTGCGCGGAACCATCCAGCCCATGGACGCGAACGCGCCGGTCATCAACTTCGCGCTCAACCTGCCCGAAGCCTGGAACCGCAAGGCCATCCACTTCGGCGGCGGCGGCTTCAACGGCCGGCTGATCGACGGCACCGAGCCCGTGCGATTCGGCCCGGCCGACAAGCCGGCGCCGCTCGCGCTCGGCTACGCCACCTTCGGCGACGACAGCGGCCACCAGAGCAGCAGCATCACCGACGCGAAGTTCGCCGCCAACGACGAGGCGCTGGCCAACTACGGCGGCAACTCGCTCAAGAAGACGCACGACGTGGCGATGGCGCTGATCCGCCTGCGCTACGCGCGCGCGCCGCAGCACGCGTATTTCCTCGGCACCTCCACCGGCGGGCGCGACGCGCTGCTGCACATCCAGCGCTGGCCGGCCGACTACGACGGCGTGGTCGCCAACGAGCCCGCGCTCAACTACAGCGGCACGCGGCTGTCGAACATCGCGGTGGGCCGCGCGCTGTACGCCAACGGCGGCGCCGGCTGGATGAACCTGGCCAAGACGCTGCTGGTGCAGAAGGCCGTGCTGGCCGCCTGCGACAAGCTCGACGGCGCGAGCGACGGCATCGTGAGCAACGTCGAGAGCTGCCGCCAGCTCAACGCGCAGATCCTCGCGTCGCTGCGCTGCGCGGGCGGTGCGGACACGGGCGACACCTGCCTGTCGGACGCGCAGATGGCCACGGTGCGCACCATCGAGTCGCCGCTGGAATTCACCTCGTATTCGCTGGCCAACGGCGTGCGCCGCGCCGGCGGCTACAACCTGCTCGAAGGCGCGCTGGTGGCCGGCCCCTTCACCTCGCGCGACCTCGGCACCCGGCGCACGCCGGGCAATCCCGCCACCTCGGCCGACGCCAACCAGTACGTGACGGGCGACCAGTGGGCCAAGTACTTCGTCACGCGCGACGCGGCGCTGGACACGCTCAGCTTCGATCCGCTGAACCCCGGCGCCTGGACCTCGCGCGTGCAGGCCGTCTCGGCCATCACCGACGCGACCGACCCCGACCTGCGGCCCTTCTTCTCGCGCGGCGGGCGCCTGATCCTGCTGCATGGCCAGGCCGACGAGGTGATCAGCGGCAACTCCACCATCGACTACTACCAGCGCGTGGTCGCCACCGTCGGCGCCGACACGGTGGCGCAGAACCTGCGCTTCTACATGGTGCCGGGCATGGGCCATGGCACCGGCGTCTTCATTCCCGCCTGGGACTCGCTGGCGGCGCTGGAGGACTGGGTCGAGCGCGGCCTGGCGCCCAGCACGCCCGTCGCGGCCGACAGTGTGCCGGGCACCTACGGCCGCACGCGGCCCCTGTGCCAGTTCCCGTCGTGGCCCAAATACCGCGGCACGGGCAGCCTGGATGCGGCCGTCAACTACAGCTGCGTGACCGAGGTGGGCGACCCGCTGGCCTGCCCGAACCTGCCCGCCAGCTCGACCACCTACAAGGGCGGCAACCTGATGGGCGAGGAACTGCGCGTGAGCGTCGACCCGGCCACGATGGCCTACACCGTGACCATCGATGCGAGCCTGCAGCGCACGGCCGGCACGCAGCGCAGCGGCACCCTGGTGTCGCAGGGCGACTGCCACTACGCCAGCGGCGAGAGTGGCGCGGTCTTCAGCTTCGGCGCCGGTGGGGCGCTGCTGGGCGGCGTGAACGCGGCCACGGGCGGGGGCTTCGTGCCGCTGCTGGCCTTCCAGAACACCTTCGAGAACAGCGCCAGCCCGGCCGTCTTCAACCCGGTGGCCAACATCTACGACGTGGCCGGCGTCCAGTACGGCGCCGGAGGCAGCGCCACGCGCTACGCCGCTTCGTCGAGGGTGCGCAATGCCGGGACCTTCCAGCACTGCCAGGATGCGTCGAGCGGCGGCTTCATGACCTACGACGCCGCTTGCACGTCGACCGCCAAGGGCTACCTCAGCTACAACACCACGCGCAACGCCTTCGACCTGATGGTGACCCCGTCCACCGGCGGTGCCACCACGACCGGCGGCACGCCGGGCGGCTCGGTGGTCTTCGGGCAGGTGGGTGCGGTGACGGTGCCGCTGTTCCTGATCCGCGAATCGGCCAGCAGCTACGGCCTGCGGCTGTATGCGCCGCAGACGCCCGTGGCCTCCGGTGCGGCCGACGGCCAGTTCGCCACCCTGGCGAGCGACGGCAGCAGCGGCAGCGCCACCGTGGCCGGCGCCAACTTCACGCTGCGAGGCAATGCGGGCACCCTGGCCTACGACACCCCGGTACTGGGCGTGATGCAGAGCAGCGGCGCGGCCGCGGCCCAACTGGTGCACAGTGCGGGCCTGCTGGGCATCCTCCCCGCCGCCGGCGCCCACTTTGAACTGGGCATCCGCCAATGAGACACGCTCCCCGCGCACGCCGTGATGCCCGCCGCCTTTCTTCTTCCTCCCCTGCATCGAAGGACCGCCCCATGCGATTCAACAAGCCCCTGCTGGCCGCCGCGCTGTCGGCCCTGCTGCTGCCCGCCTTCGCGCAGGCGCCGGCCCAGCCGCGCGACGAGTTCTTCTGGCTCGGCGAGATCAACAAGGCCACGGCCGTGATCAACACCGACGAGGGCCTGCTCGACAAGGCGATGGCGCCGCGCCTTGCCGCCGGCATCGCCAAGGTGCTGCAGGACGGCGCGCAGCCCAAGGCGAAGCGGCCGTCGACCGTGATCACCTTCGAGCCGCTGCTCATCGAGGCCGCCGGCCAGGACGTCACGCTGCTCCATGCCGGCCGCTCCAGCCAGGACATGCACGCCACCTACCGCGCCGCCATCCTGCGCGACCAGTTGCTCGACCTCGCGGAACAGCTCAACAAGACCTCGGGCGCGATGCTGAAGCTGGCCGAGAAGCACGCCGGCACCATCGTGCCCAACTACACCAACGGCGTGGCCGCCCAGCCCAACAGCTACGGCCACTACCTGCTGGGCCATGCGGCCGGGCTGGAGCGCGACGCCCAGCGCATCCGCGAGGCCTATGCGCGCATCGACCGCTCGCCCATGGGCACCACGGTGCTCAACGGCACCAGCTGGCCGCTCAACCGCACGCGCATGGCCGACTATCTGGGCTTCGCCGCCACGGTCGACAACGCCTACGACGCATCGCAGATCTCCTCGCAGGAGGAACCGGTGGAAGTGGGCGCGGTGGTCACCAGCATCGCGCTGCACACCGGCGCCTTCGTCGAGGACATCATGGTCCAGTACGCCCAGTCGCGGCCCTGGATCCTGCTGGCCGAGGGCGGCGGCAACACCTACGTCTCCAGCGCCATGCCGCAGAAGCGCAACCCGGGGCTGCTCAACAACACGCGGCGCGACGCCTCGCAGGTGATCGCGCTGGCCATGGTGCCGCTGCTGCAGGCGCACAACATCCCGCCCGGCATGCCCGACGCCAAGGAGGTGAAGAGCAATGGCGAGATGGTCGTGAGCACGATCGCCGTGCTCAGGCAGTGGGAGCGCATCCTCGGCCAGATGGTGATCAGCCCCGAGCGCGCGCTGGAAGAACTCAACAGCGACTGGACCGCCTCGCAGGAACTGGCCGACGTGCTGATGCGCAAATACAGGCTGCCCTTCCGCGTGGGCCACCATTTCGCGTCGGAGGTCGTCGAGTACGCCAAGGCCAAGGACATCAAGCCGCTCCAGTTCCCCTACGCCGAGGCGCAGCGCATCTATGCCGAGACGGTGAAGGGCTCCACCTACGCGCAGGCGCTGCCGATGAGCGAGGCCGAGTTCCGCGCCACGCTCGATCCGGTGGCGATCGTGAACAACCGCGCCTCGGCCGGCGGCCCGCAACCGGCCGAGATGGCCCGCATGCTGAAGGCGTCGCAGGGGCAGCTTGCGCAGCAGGCCGAATGGATCCAGGCGCGGCGCGCCCGCATCGCCGCCTCGCTCGCCCGGCTCGATGCCGACTTCGACCGCCTCGCTGCCGCGGCCCGCTGAAATCCGAGCCGAAAGGGCTGAAGCGCCCGCGCAGCGAGCGCGATGCGCTGTCAGATCAGGAGCGTCGCCGAGGACTGCTTCCACTGCCAGCGCCGGCGCGCCGCGATCGCCGCGACCAGCCCGCAGCCCGCGAAGTTGATGAGGGTGATGAAGAGGAAGAGCCCGTCCTTGACCACCAGCAGGCCGTACGCCGTGGCCGCGACGTGCGACAGCACCCACGAGCCCCAGGTCAGGAGCGACACCGAGCGCGCGCCGTCGCGGCACTTCCACACCGCCACGATCTGCGGGATGTAGGTGAACACGCGCACGGCGTTGGTCAGCAGGTAGGCCCAGGCGATCAGGCCGAGCCAGGTGTCGGCCGAAGCGGGGATCGACAGGGGTTGCATCGAAGGGGGTCCTCGGGGCCGCGCCGGGCGGTCAATGTCTGGGAGCCGCCACTCTAGGGACGCCCGCGCCGCCGCGGAATGCCGTATCGACGCTAGGCCGATGGGCCTACCTCCGTGGAAGGGATGAGCACCGGCGCCGCGTCGGCCCGGGCGGGCAGGTGCAGCCGCACGCGGGTGCCCGGGGCATGGTGCTGCAGTTCCAGCGTGCCGCCGAGTTGCCGGGCGCGAACACGCATGTTGTCGATGCCGCGGCCGGCGAGCGCGTCGGCGGGCGGCCGCGGCGGGCTGCGCGGCCCCTCGTCCTCCACCTCCAGCGTCAGTGCGTCGCCCACCTGTCGCAGCGCCACCCGCACGCGGCCGGGCCGCGCATGCTTGACCACGTTGGTCAGCGCCTCCTGGGCGATGCGCAGCAGCTGCAGCGTGGCCTGCGGCGACTGCAGCGCCGGCGCCGCGCCTTCGGGCACGTCGATGCGCCAGCTCGGGTGGAAGTGCAGCTCCTCCAACTGGCCCTGCCAGCGGAACAGGAAGTTGCCCAGCGCGGTGCGGAAGTCGCCGTCCTCGGGCGCCAGCGCGTCCAGGGCGATGCGCATGTCGGCGATGCAGGCGCGCAGCACGTCGGCGATCTGCGCATCGCTCATGTCGCCGCGCTCCACCCGCGACAGCGAGGTGAACAGGCGCGAGCCCAGCCCGTCGTGGATGTCGCGCATGATGGCCTGCCGGGCTTCGGTCGCCGCGTTCTGCCGCTGCAGTTCGGCCATGCGTTCGAAGTCGGCCGCGATGCGGCGCTCCCGGTCGGCGACGCGGCTCTCGAGCGTGTGGTTGAGGTCTTCCAGCGCATCCATGGCGTGCACGAAGCGCGCGGTGAGCAGGCCGCCCATGGCCACCAGCAGCAGGTTGGCGGCATGGTGCAGCAGGAAGATGCGCTGCTGGAACCAGCCGGTCCACAGCGGCGGGCTCGCCACGGGGCTCCAGCTCACCACGTAGTCGTGCACGCCGGCGGCCACGGCCAGCAGCATCGCGGCCGGCAGCACGGCAGAGGCCACGGTGCGCTGCACGAACACCGTGCGAACGGCCACCGCGAGCGCGCCCAGCCCGATGGGAATGAGCCCTGCGCTCCAGACCCGGTTGACCATCGGTTCGCTGGCCGGGCTCAGCACCACGCACAGCGGGCCGACCAGCCAGTAGGCGAGCAGCGCGCGCCGCACCCAGGGCCTTTCCACCCGGGCGAGCTGCAGCGCGAACAGCGCCAGCACGACGATGAAGCCGCCCGTGGCCGCCAGGTACACCATGCGCCACACCGGCCACTGGTCGGCGGGCAGGGTCTCGATGACGAAGGTCAGCGTGCGCACGCCCCACAGCGCCGTCGCCACGCCGAACAGGCCGTAGAGCACTTCGCTGCGCCGGCGCCACCAGATCAGCAGCACGAAGGCCGCCGTGAGCGCGCACACGAAGGCCGTGACCTGCGGCATGGTGCGCACCCAGAACAGGCGCCGGTCGTACACCGGCAGCAGGGCCCGCAGGGCGCCGACCTGCACCCGCGGGAAGCGGCGGATCGCGCGCTCGGGCGAGGCGGCGGCGCGCACGGCGAGTTCGTTGGGCGCCTCGCCGCGCAGCAGGCTGGGCGGCAGGCGGACCAGGTGGGGCCGCTCCCAGCGCACGCGCCGCGCGGCGGTCGACTCGGGCACCTCGCCGACCAGCGCACCGTTGAGCCAGACCTGCCCACCGTCGTAGAGATAGGGCAGGTACACGGCCCAGCCGCCGTCGGGCAGGGTGTCCCGGGCCGGTCCGTCGAAGCGCGCGCGGTACCAGAAAGCCTGCGCCGAGGCGTCGTCGGAGGGGCCGGGGGCGGCATCGGGCAGCGCGACCTCCTGCCAGCCTGGGGCGCCGGCCGCCGGCGGCGTGCGGGCGGCGTCCTCCAGGCGCTGCATGCGGTCGAGCTCGAGCGCGGCGGCGGCGCCGGCCAGCAGCGCGACGGCCAGCACCAGGGCCGCACGCAGCACCCGCTCCAGCCCCCTCACAGCAGGCCCAGCTGGCTGGCTTCGTAGACCGCCTCGCTGCGCGAATGCACGGCCAGCTTGCGGTAGATGTTCTTCACGTGGGCCACGACGGTGTGCGGCGAGATGCCGAGCAACTGGCCGATCTCGTCGAAGGGCAGGCCCTTGGCCGTCAGCCGCAGCAGTTCGGTTTCGCGCGCCGTGAGCGGGGTGGGCGCGGCGCGTGCCTCGGGCGCCGCGCCGGCCTGGGCGTCGGCGGGGCCCGGCGCGGGTTTGAGCGTCACCCTGAAACGGGCCAGCACCCGGCGCGCGATGCCGGGGCTGATCGGCGCGCCGCCGTCGTGCAGCTCGTGGATGCTTGCGACCACCCGCTCGGTCGACGCGTCCTTGAGCAGGTAGCCGGTGGCGCCTGCCTCGATGGACTCGACCACGTGCGCGTCGTCGCCGAACATGGTGACGACCAGCACGTCGCAGCCGGGATGGTGTGCGGCCGCATGGCGGATCACCTGGACGCCGCGCACATCGGGCAGGCCCAGGTCGAGCAGCAGCACGTCCGGGCGGTGCTGGTCCAGCAGGGCCATGCCGGCCTGGCCCGTGGGCACGGCGCCGACCAGTTGCAGCCGCGGGTCGCTCAGCACCGCGGCCGAGAAGCGGCGGAGGAATTCGGGCTCGTCTTCGACGATCAGGACCCGCAGGGTCATCGCATCTCCCGCGCAGGGCTTCGGTGGCCCGATTGTCCGGGGCCGGGCGCACGAAGGGCATAGCGCATTGGCGCTATGCCGCTTCGCGCACGGTGCTCAGTGGTCGTGGTGCAGGTAGCTCGCCTGCCGCGGCAGGCGCAGGCTCACCACGAAGGCCAGCACCATCATGCCGGTGACGTACCAGAAGAAGGCCGACTCGTGGCCGATGGACTTGAGCCCCAGCGCCACGTATTCGGCCGAGCCGCCGAAGATCGCGTTGGCCACTGCGTAGGCCAGGCCCACGCCCAACGCGCGCACCTCGGGCGGGAACATCTCGGCCTTCACGATGCCGCTGATGGAGGTGTAGAAGCTCACGATGGCCAGCGCCACCACGATCAGCACGAAGGCCAGCACCGGGCTCGTCACGTGCTGCAGGGCGGTGAGGATGGGTACCGTGGTCAGTGCGCCCAGGGCGCCGAACAGCAGCATGTTGGTGCGTCGGCCGATGCGGTCGGACAGTGCCCCGAACAGCGGCTGCATGCACATGTAGAGGAAGAGCGCGCAGGTCATGACGTAGCTGGTCGTCTTGATCGGCAGGCCCACCGTGTTCACCAGGTACTTCTGCATGTAGGTGGTGAAGGTGTAGAAGATCAGCGAGCCGCCGGCGGTGTAGCCCAGCACCGTGAAGAAGGCGGCCTTGTGGTGGCGGAACAGGCCGCCGATGGTGCCGGCCTCCTTGTTGGTGCGCGAGCTCTCGCTCTGCGTCTCGTGCAGCGTGCGGCGCAGCATCAGCGCCACCACGGCCGAGATGGCGCCGATCACGAAGGGAATGCGCCAGCCCCAGGCCTTGAGCTCGGCCTCGTCGAGCACCGTCTCGAGGATGACGATCACCAGCACCGCCAGCAGCTGCCCGCCGATCAGCGTCACGTACTGGAAGGACGAGAAGAAGCCGCGCTGGCCGCGCAGCGCGACTTCGCTCATGTAGGTGGCGGTGGTGCCGTACTCGCCCCCCACCGACAGGCCCTGGAACAGGCGGCAGACCAGCAGCAGCAAGGGTGCCCACGCGCCGATCTGCGCGTAGGTGGGCAGGCAGGCGATGACCAGCGAGCCGCCGCACATCATCGCCACCGAGATCAGCAGCGAGGCCTTGCGCCCGACGCGGTCGGCGATGCGGCCGAAGAGCCAGCCGCCGATGGGCCGCATGAGGAAGCCGGCCGCGAACACGCCGGCCGTGTTGAGCAACTGCGCCGTGGGGTCCGACTTGGGGAAGAAGGCCGGTGCGAAGTACAGGGCCGAGAAGGCGTAGACGTAGAAGTCGAACCACTCGACCAGGTTGCCCGACGAGGCCGCCATGATGGCGAAGACGCGGTGGCGTTTTTCCTCGGCCGTGTAGGCGCGGGGCGCGGAAGAGGCCGGCGCCTGGGCCGGCGGCAGGGTTGCACTCATGAAGGGGTCGCCTTGGATCTGGGAGTTGTAGTCAAGGGGGCCGCCGGGCGGCCACGTTTCATTCTGCGGCGCGATGCGGCGGCGCGCTGTCAGAGGGCGACCAGACCCCGCGGCCTGTGCGGACGCGCTGCGGCCGCCAAGTGGCCGGGCGGCATTCATGCTGCCGTCAGAGAGGCCCGCTAAAGTGCGCGTCGTTCCTGCCGGCTGCCGCCGCTTGCGGACCGGCAGCACGGCCTTCGGGCCAACGGCCCGGCCGCCTCGCGCGTTCTGCTGAGGCAACCCCCATGAAGGCCCAGTTCCATATCCTCCCTTGCACGTCCGTGCCCGCGCGCGGGGGCCGCCCATGACGCGCCGTCGCCTGACGCTGCCGATCCCGGTGGCCAGCACGCTGGGCAACCGCTGGGACTGGGCCCTGCTGCCGCTGCTGCTGGCCGGCCTGTTCGGGCTGGCCTTCGCGGCCTCGCAGATGGCGCGGCCGTATGCACTGGGCGAGGCCATCCCGCTGAGCCTCGACCCGACGGTGCTGCCCTACTACCTGCTGCGCACCACGCTGCGCATGTTCCTGGCGCTGGGCGCGTCGCTGGTCTTCGCCTGCGTGTTCGCGGTGCTGGCGGCCAAGTACCGCGTCGCGGAGCGGGTGCTGGTGCCGCTGCTGGACGTGCTGCAGTCCATCCCGGTGCTGGGCTTCCTGTCGATCACGGTGACGGGTTTCATCGCGCTCTTCCCGGGCAACCTGCTGGGGGTGGAGTGCGCGGCCATCTTCGCCATCTTCACCTCGCAGGCCTGGAACATGGCCTTCAGCCTCTACCAGTCGATGCGCACCGTGCCTTCCGAACTCGGCGAGGCGGCGGCCGTGTTCCAGCTCTCGGGCTGGCAGCGCTTCTGGCGGCTGGAGCTGCCCTTCGCGATGCCCGGCCTGCTGTGGAACATGATGATGTCGATGTCGGGCGGCTGGTTCTTCGTCGTCGCCTCCGAGGCCATCTCGGTGTCGAACCAGAGCATCAAGCTGCCGGGCGTGGGCTCGTACATCGCCATGGCCATCGAGGCGCGCGACCTGGCGGCCATCGGCTGGGCGATCCTCGCGATGCTGATCGGCATCCTGCTGTACGACCAGCTCTTCTTCCGCCCGCTGGTGGCCTGGGCCGACAAGTTCCGTTTCGAGGAGGGCGCCAGCGCCGAAGCGAGCCACTCGTGGCTGCTGACCTGGCTGCGGCGCACCCGGGCCGTGCGCGCCGCCGGCAGCGCGCTGGCGCGCGGCGCGGCACGCAGCCTGGCCTGGTTCCCACGCCGCTTCGACGGCACCTCGGTGCGTGCGCGGCCGCGGCCGGCCGACCCGCGCATCGCGCGCATCGGCGATGCGCTGCTCTCGGGTGCGGTGCTGCTCGCGGTGCTGTGGCTGCTGCGCTTCATCCACGGCGAGGTCGGCTGGCACGAGGTGGGCCACGTCTTCGTGCTGGGCCTGTACACGCTGGTGCGCGTGCTGGTGCTGATCGCGATCGCCGCGCTGGTGTGGGTGCCGGTGGGCGTGTGGGTCGGCATGAACCCGCGCTGGTCGGACCGGCTGCAGGCGGTGGCGCAGTTCCTGGCCGCCTTTCCGGCCAACCTGATGTTCCCGGTGGCGGTGCTCTTCATCGTGCACTGGAAGCTCAACCCCGACGTGTGGCTGTCGCCGCTGATGGTGCTGGGCACGCAGTGGTACCTGCTCTTCAACGTGATCGCCGGTGCCTCGAGCGTGCCCACCGAACTGCGCCACGCGGCGAGCAACCTGGGCCTGACGGGCTGGCTGCGCTGGAAGCGCTACCTGTTGCCCGCGGTGTTCCCCAGCTTCGTCACGGGCGCCATCACCGCCAGCGGCGGTTCGTGGAACGCCAGCATCGTGGCCGAGTATGTGAGCTGGGGCGACACCACGCTGCAGGCCAACGGCCTGGGCAGCTACATCGCCCACATGACGGCGGTGGGCGACTTCCCCCGCATCGCCCTGGGCATCGGCGTCATGTGCGTGTTCGTCATGGGGCTGAACCACTTCGTGTGGCGCAGGCTGTATCGCCTTGCCGAGGACCGCATGCATTTCTGAGGCACGATGGAATACGGACAGCCGAACGCAGAGGCCGCAAAGGACTCGCAGAGGGCGCAGAAGAAACACAGAAAATTTTTGCCTTCCTTCTGCGCCCTCTGCGAAATCTCTGCGCCCTCTGCGTTCGGCTGTCCGAATTCGAATTCCCGACCCACAAGCCCATGAAAGACGCCCAAGAACCCATCATCGACCTGCAGCACGTGGGCAAGGGCTTCCGCGCGGCCGACGGCAAAGCGCGCCCGGTGCTGCAGGACGTGGACCTGCACCTGGCGCCCGGCGAGATCGTGGCGCTGCTGGGGCCGTCGGGCTCGGGCAAGTCGACCCTGCTGCGCATCATCGCGGGGCTGATCGCGGCCGACAGCGGCGAGGTGCGCTACCGCGGCCAGCCGCTGCACGGGCCGGCGCGCGGCATCGCGATGGTGTTCCAGTCCTTCGCGCTCTTTCCGTGGCTCACGGTGCAGCAGAACGTCGAGCTGGGCCTGGAGGCGCGCGGCGTCGATGCGGCCGAGCGGGCCCGCCGTGCGGCGGCGGCCATTGCGCTCATCGGCCTGGCGGGCTTCGAGGGCGCGTTGCCGCGCGAGCTGTCGGGCGGCATGCGCCAGCGAGTGGGCATCGCGCGCGCGCTGGTGGTCGAGCCCGACGTGCTGCTCATGGACGAGGCGTTTTCCGCGCTCGATGTGCTCACCGGCGAACGCCTGCGTGACGACATCCTCGCGCTGTGGGAAGGCGGCAGCATGCCGACGCAGGCCATGCTCATCGTCTCGCACAACATCGAGGAAGCCGTGCTCATGGCCGACCGCGTGCTGGTCTTCGCGGCCGACCCCGGCTGCGTGCGTGCGGAGTTGCCGATCACCTTGCCGCGTCCGCGCGACGGCGATTCGGTCGAGGTGCGCCTGCTGGTCGACCAGGTCTATGCACTCATGACGGCCGGCGCTGCCGGCCATGCGGCCCACGGGGCCAAGCGCGCCGTGCTGGCCGAGCGCCTGCCCGAAGCCGACGTCACCCGCATGGAAGGCCTGCTCGAACTGCTGGCGCAGGACGAGTTCGCCGGCCGCGCCGACCTGCCGCGCCTGGCCGACGAGTCGGAGCTGACCGACCACGACCTGCTGCCGCTCACGCGTGCGCTGTCGCTGCTGGGCCTGGCCCGGCTGGACGAGGGCGACCTGCTGCTCACGCCGCTGGGCCGGCACTATGTCGACAGCACCCACGGCGGGCGCCAGCGCATCTTCGGCCAGCAGCTGCTGGAGCGCGTGCCGCTGGCGGCGCACATTCGCCACAGCCTGGAGCAGGACCCGGCCGGCCAGCTGGCCGACGCGCACTTCCTCGCGCTGCTGCGCGACAGCCTCGACGAGGCCGAGGCGGAGCGGGTGCTGCACCGCGCGATCGAGTGGGGCCGCTACGGCGAGGTCTTCGAGTACGACTTCCACACCGGGATGATCCACCTGCCGGCGCCCGACGTCGCGCCGCAGGGTTGAGCCGTCGAGTGCTCGTTCAGGCGGCGCCGGACTGCGACGCAGCGGCCGCGTCCACCAGCCAGTGGCGGAAGGCGCCCACGGCCTCGTCGTCGGCGCGCTCCGTGTTCACGACCAGCGTGTAGTCCGGGCCGCGCCAGGCCGGCTCGGGCAGGGGGCAGACGAGCCGGCCCGCGGCGATCTCGCGCTCGACCAGCGGCAGCGAAGCCAGCGCCACGCCCAGGCCCGCCACCGCGGCGCCCAGCTGCAGGTAGACATGGTCGAAGTGCAGGTGCCGCGCCCCCTGCAGGCGCGGCGCGCCGGCCTCGTGCAGCCAGTCGGCCCAGGCGCTGCGCGTGCTCGTGGAATGCAGCAGGGCGTGGTGCCGCAGGTCGGCGGTGCTGCGGATCGGATGGCGCAGCAGCACCGCGGGGCTGCAGGCCGGCAGACGCAGGTCGGGCAGCAGCACGCTGGAGCTGACGCCGGCCGCGTCCTCGTGGCCCGATCGCACGCCGACATCGAAGGCCTCGCCCACGTAGCGCAGCTTGCGCGACGTGGTCGACAGCCGCACGTCGATGTGAGGGTAGCGGGCCTGGAAGTCCGCCAGCCGCGGGATCAGCCAGCACAGCGCGAAGCTGGCCAGCGCGTTCACCCGCACCGTGCCCGACACGCGGCGCGCGCCGCCGTCGGCGCGCAGGCGGGCCGCGCCGGCGGCCAGCCGGTCGAAGGCGCCGCCCACGTCGCCCAGCAGCGCGGCCCCCTCGTCCGTGAGCTGCACGCCGCGCGCCCGGCGTTCGAAAAGTGGCATGCCGAACCAGTCCTCGAGCAGGCGAATCTGCTTGCCCACCGCCCAATGGGTGACGTTCAGCCGTGCCGCCGCGGCGGCGAAGCTGCCCTGCGTTGCCACCGCCTCGAAGGCACGCAGCGCGTTGAGCGGCGGCAGGCGGCCGCGACCGGCACGCGCTTCCGCGGCATCCAGGGCGTCTGCAGCGACGTGACTTTTTCTCTCCATTGGCGCGATATTAGGTCCGTGGTGCAACGAACGGCCGCGCCCTAGCATCGGCCCATGCCTTCCGCCCCACTTGCCGTCACGACGTCCCCGCGGTCGGGTGCTGCGCCGACGCGCAGCCGCGTCCTGTGGCTCTCCTGCGTGGCACATGCGCTGCACGACGGCTACACCGACATGATCTACGTCCTCTTGCCGGTCTGGCAGGCGGAGTTCGGCCTGGGCTACGGCGCGCTGGCCGTGCTGCGCGGCCTCTATGGCGGCACCATGGCGGCGCTGCAGCTGCCGGCCGGCTGGCTGGCGCAGCGCATCGGCACGCGCGCCACCCTGGCACTGGGAACGCTGCTCGCGGCCGTGGGCTACGCGGCGGCGGGCATGACGGGCAGCCTGGTCGGCCTCGGGCTGGCCCTGGCGCTGGCGGGCAGCGGCTCGAGCACGCAGCACCCGCTGGCCTCGGGCGCGGTGGCGCGCGCCTACGGCCAGCAGGCGCGCGGCCCGCTGGGCGTCTACAACTTCGCGGGCGACCTGGGCAAGGCCGCGCTGCCGGCGGCGCTGGCGCTGCTGATCACGCTGGCGCCGTGGCGCCCTGCGCTGTGGGCGATGTCGGCCCTGGGCGTGGCGGTGGCCGTGTGCCTTGCACTTTTCCTCCCCAAGGTGCCCGTCGGCAGCCAGGCGGCGCACGGCGATGCCGCGTCGGCGGCGCCGGGGTCGCCCACCGGCTTCCGGCTGCTGCTGGCGATCGGCGTGCTCGACACCGCCGTGCGCATGGGGCTGCTCACCTTCCTGCCCTTCCTGCTCCAGGCCAAGGGCATTCCCGCGCCGCTGCTGGGGGTGGCGCTGGCGCTGGTGTTCCTCGGCGGGGCAGCGGGCAAATTCGTGTGCGGCTGGCTCGGCGCGCGCCTGGGCGTGACCGGCACGGTGCTGGCGACCGAGGGCGGCTCGGCGCTGGGCATCGTCGCGCTGCTGCTGTGTCCGCTGTCGCTCGCATGGGTGCTGCTGCCGCTGCTGGGGGCGATGCTCAACGGCACGTCCTCGGTGCTCTACGGCACGGTGCCCGAGCTGGCGCAGCGCGGCAGCACCGAGCGCGCCTTCGCCATCTTCTACACCGGCGTCATCGCCTCCGGCGCGCTGTCGCCGGTGCTCTACGGGCTGCTCGGCGACCGGGTGGGCATCGAGCTGGCGACCTGCGCCACCGTGTTGACAGCGCTGGCGATCCTTCCGATGGCCCTGGCGCTGCGTCCTCGGCTCGTGCGGGCTGCCGTGGCCTGAGCGCGGTCGCTCGCGTTGCCCGATTCCATCTCCCAAGGTCGCCCGCATGAACACTGTGTCCCAAGCCCCCCTCATCCTCGTCACCGGCGGCAGCCGCGGCGTCGGCGCGGCGACCGCACGCCTGGCCGCCGAGCGCGGCTACGACGTGGCGATCAGCTTCGTCGCCAACGAGGCCGCGGCCGAGGCGGTGGCGGGCGACGTGCGGGCGCTCGGACGCCGGGCGCTGGCCGTGCGCGCGGACAGCGCCGACCCGGCGCAGGTCGCGCAGCTCTTCGACGCCATCGACCGCCACTTCGGACGCATCGACGTGCTGGTGAACAACGCCGCCATCATCGCTCGCCAGTCGCGGCTGGAGGGCCTGGACTTCGAGCGCATGCAGCGCATCTTCGCCGTCAACGCGATCGGGCCCATGCTGTGTGCGCAGCAGGCGGTCCGGCGTATGTCGCAGCGCCACGGCGGGCGCGGCGGCGTGGTGATCAACGTGTCCTCGGCCTCGGCCCGGCTCGGCAGCCCCAACGAATACGTCGACTATGCGGCGTCCAAGGGCGCGCTCGAGACCTTCACCACCGGCCTGGCGAAGGAGGTGGCGCGCGAGGGCATTCGCGTCAACGGCCTGCGTCCCGGCCACATCTACACCGAGATGCATGCCAGCGGCGGCGAGCCCGGCCGCGTGGACCGCGTCAAGGAGTCGATACCGATGGGCCGGGGCGGGCAGCCGGAGGAGGTCGCGCGGGCGATCCTGTGGCTGGCGAGCGCCGAGGCCTCCTTCGTCACCGGCACCTTCCTGGACGTGACCGGCGGCAAGTGAGCCGCTCGGGGAGAGTGGATACGCAGTTTGGCCGCGCTCGCAGCGCCTACCAGCTGCCCGAGGCCCCGCCGCCGCTGCTCGATCCGCCGCCGGCGCCGGACGAGGACGAACTGCTGCTCGACGACGACGATGATGACGACCGATCGTCGTCGTCGCTGCCGCCGGATCCGGCGCTCCATCCGTTGCCGGCCGCCACGACGAAGGCGAGCAGGAAGCTCACCAGCACGACGACGGCGTCGAGCAAGCCCGGCGGCCCCACCATCGCACCGCCGTCGTGCAGCTGCCAGAGCCCCACGCCCGTGAGGAACAGCGCCGCGACAAGCCGCAGCGCGAAGCCCCTGCGGCTGGCGCGCCAGGCCTTGACCATCATGAACAGCGTGGTCGCCACCAGGCCCAGCGCGAAGCCGCCGATGCCCAGGAAGAAGAGCCCCTCAAGGACGGCCTCCCCGCCGGCGACGCGGCCCCACGCGATCAGGGCCGCAACGAGGCCCGCGAGACCCAGCGCAACCCACCGCGCCGTCCGCGAGATGCCGAGGATCCACCCCAGCACCACGAAGACCGGCGCGATCATCAGGCCCCCGATGGCCACGCCCAGGTGCGCCGTTGCGGCGCCGCCGAGCAGCGGGCCAACGGCGGTGGCCACCGACGTGACCCGCCAGCGCGGCTTTCGCCGGGCATGCCACACGCCCACCAGCAGGCTCCACGCCAGCACGGCGATGAAGACCATGCCTTCGGGCGTCAGCCGCATGGGCGCATCGGTGCCCTCGTCGGCGTCGGCGGGTGCGTCGCCGCGCAGGCGCTGGTCCAGCGCGTCGATGGCGCCCCGCAACCCGCCGGCGTAGTCGTCCTCGCGAAAGCGCGGGGCCATCACGCGGTCGACGATGCGCGCCGCCGCGATGTCGGGCACCGTGCCCTCCAGCCCCTGGCCGACCTCGATGCGCATGCGCCGGTCGGTCAGCGCCACCACGATCAGTAGCCCGTCGTCGCGCGCGGCATCGCCGGGCTTCCAGGCCTCGAACACGCGCAGCGCGAAGGGGGCGATGTCCTCCTCCCCAGTGCTCGAGACGATCAGCACGGCAAGCTGTGCCTGCGTGGCGGCCTCGACTTCCGCGATGCGTTCCCGCAGGGCCTGCGCATCGTCTTCGTCGAGGGTGTCGGTGGTGTCGACGACGCGGGACGAGAAGGCTGGCACCTCGAGCAGGTCGGCGCGTGCCGGCGTCGAGAAGACGATCAGCGCCGTCAGCCACAGCAGCAGCGACCGGCCGCACCAGCGCATCCACTTGGCGCAGGCCGAAGCGGGCAGCGACGTGTGCGATTTCGCCATTCAGCGCCGCCGGGCCGGCGCGGCCACGCCGGCGCCGCGCACCTCGAGCTGGATGGTGTCGAGCACCTGGCCCTGCGCGTCGGCCAGCTCGATCGTGTGGCGGCCGGGCCAGGGCAGCCATTGCGCTGTGGTGCCGCGCGCGAAGGGCTTGCCGTCGATGCGCCACTGCACGTCGCGGCCGGCGCCATCGGATTCGAAGCTCACGCGCTGGTTTCGCGGCGGGATGTCGGGGTCGAGCGCGAGGATCGTGCCCTGCGTCGGCGCGGTGATGCGGGCCGGGTTGCCGTCCTTGGCATCCGAAGTACCCGCAGCCCCCGCGGGACGGGCCCGGGCAGCGATCGTTTCCATGGCAAAGAGCGGCTGTTCGGTGCCGGCGATGAACCACTCGCTGCGCGCCGCCTCGATGGGCTCGCCATTCCAGTCGCCGAAACGGACCTGTGCCTGCACCAGCCCCGGCGGCGGCGTGGGCGCGCGGCTGGCCTCGCGCTGGTGCAGGAAGCGCAGGGTCTCGGCCCACAGCGGCGCGGCGCCGGTGGTGCCGCTCACGTCCCACATCGGCGCGCCGCTGGCGTTGCCGATCCACACGCCGACGGTGTAGCGCTCGGACCAGCCCACGGCCCAGTTGTCGCGCATGTCCTTGCTGGTGCCGGTCTTCACCGCCGTCCAGAAGCGCGTGCCCAGCACGCTGTCGACGCCGAAGGTGCGGGTGCGGGCGTTGGCGTCCGACAGGATGTCGCCGACGATGAAGGCAGCGCGCGCATCGAGCGCGGGCGTGAAGGCGACGGCCTCGCGCCGCGCGGGCAGCAGCAGGCGCGTGCCGCTCGCACGTCCGCCGTTGGCCAGCGTGCGGAAGGCGTTGGCCAGCTGCAGCAGCGTGAGTTCGGCGCTGCCCAGCGCCAGGCTGTAGCCGTAGTAGTCGCCGCTTTGCGCCAGGGTGATGCCGGCGCGCTGCAGCTGGCGCGCGAAGGCGTCGGGCGAGACCATGACCAGCGTGCGCACGGCGGGCACGTTGAGCGAGGCCGCCAGCGCGGTGCGCACCGACACCGGCCCCTTGAAGTGCCGGTCGTAGTTCTGCGGGATGTACAGCCCGCCCGAGGTCGCGATCTGCGCCGACGAGTCCTCCAGCAGCGAGGCGGCCGTGAGCCGGCGCTCGGCGATCGCCTGCGCATAGAGCAGCGGCTTGAGCGTGGAGCCCGGCTGGCGCGGGGCCAGCACGGCGTCGACCTCGGCCGCGCGGCTGAGCTGGCCCGAGGAGCCGACCCAGGCCAGCACCTCGCCGCTGGCGTTGTCGAGCACGACCAGCGCGCCGTCTTCCACGTTGCGGCCGCGCAGCTCGCGCAGGTGGCGTTGCAGGCTCTGCAGGGCGAAGCGCTGCAGCGGCGCGCGCAGGGTGGTGCGCAGCTCGGTCGGCGCCGGCGCGTTGCCGTCCGCTTCACGCGCGGCGCGCAGGGCCTGGCGCGCGAGGTGGGGCGCGATGCCCTCGCTGGCCTCGAAGGCGCGACGTTGCACGACCGCGGAAGTGAACATCTCGAGCGCAACACAAGATGTGGCCCCCACGCTCGGCACTTCGTGTCCTCGCTGCCCCCCGGGGGGGCGCTCGCTTGCTTGGGGCGGCCCGGCGCTGCGCTCGGGCCCCTTGTCCGGCGCAGCCATGCTCTTCATCACCTCGCAGGCCCGCTGCGCGACCAGTGCCGGCTTCGCGTTGGGCGCACGCACCAGCGCCGCGGCCACGGCCGCCTCGCGCGCGTCGAGCCCGTGCGGCGCCTTGTCGAACAGCGTGCGCGAGAGCGCGTCGATGCCCACCAGTTCGCCGCGAAAGGGCACGAGGTTGAGGTACGCCTCCAGCACCTGGTCCTTGCGCCATTGGCGTTCGAGCTGGGTCGCGGTAACGGCCTGGCCGATCTTCTGGCCCACGCTGCGCCCGCCGCTGGCACGGCGCAGGTCGTCGTCCAGCAGGCCGGCCAGCTGCATCGTGATGGTCGACGCGCCGCGCGTTTTCGTGTTCCACAGGTTCGCCCAGGCAGCGGACGAGACAGCGCGCCAGTCCACGCCGCTGTGTTCGTAGAAGCGCCGGTCCTCGCTGAGCACCAGCGCCGTGCGCAGCGCGGGCGACACGTCGGCCAGCGCCGTCCATTGGCCGCGCCGCACCGTGGCGTCGGTGCGCACGCGCTGCAGCAGTTCGCCGTTGCGGTCGAGCACGCGCAGGTCGGAGGGACGGAATTCACCGCGCACCTGCTCGAAGCTGTCGACGGCCCACGCGCCGGCCGCGGCCTGGGCCAGGAGCAGCGCCGCCAGTGCGGGGCGCCACGGGATCGGGCGGAAGCCGGGGAGCGTCATTCGTCGGTCGGCGCAACGACGAGCCAAGCGGTGCGCGGCAGGAAGGAGAAGGAGGGCAGCATGACGGGAAGCGGGGCAGCGGACGGGCGGGCAGCGGCCCGGCCTGACGATGGGCGATTTTGCGTCGCCGCCGGCCAGGCGCGACGGTGGTCGGCGGGCGTTGAGAGAAAAGCGGCTGAAACGGCCGTCCCTTCTGGATTTGATGCTATCAAAAGAGGAGCGATCGCCCGGTGCGCGACGCCTGGCGGGGGCGCGCGAAGGACTGCCGCTCGGGGCGCGCGCCTACCCGCGGGCGGTGGCCCTGTCTGGCGGGTCGGCGGCAACGGCGAGGCGAAGGTTCGGGCTCTTGCCAGGAGAGATGCCCATGAAAAGACTTGCTGCCCTCTTCACCGCCGCCGCCGTGCTGTCCGGCTGCGTGGCCGTGCCTTATGACCGCCCGCCGCCGCCGCGTCCGGCACCGGGCTACGGCGACCGGGACCGCGATGGCGTGCCCAATCGCTACGACCGCGATCGTGATGGCGACGGCGTGCCGAACCGGGCCGACCGCCGGCCGAACGACCCCTGGCGCAACTGAGGGCGTGATGGGCTCGCGTGACGCACCCCGCGTCGCGCGAGCTGCGATCAGTTCAGGGTGATCTGCGCCTGCCGGGCCACCTCGGTGAACTTGGCCAAGCTCTTCTGCACGGCAGCCTGCGCTTCGGCCGGCGACATCGTGCTCGCCACCTGTCCGCCGGCCTCGAGCGCGTGCTTCACCTCGGAGGCGGAGGCCGCCTTGAGGATGGCGGCGTTCATCCGGCTCACCACCGCGTCGGGGGTGCCCTTGGGCGCGGCGACGGCGAAGTACTGCGTGGCCTCGTAGCCCTTGAGTCCCGCCTGGTCCATGGTCGGCACGTCCGGCAGGCTGGGCACGCGGAAGGGCGTGGTGACCGCATAGGCCTTGAGCTGGCCCGACTTGATCTGCGCGAGCACCGGCGTGAGCCCCAGCATGCCCAACTTGACCTGCCCGCCCGCCACGTCGACGACCGCCTGGCCGCCGCCCTTGTAGGGCACGTGCAGCATCTTCGTGCCGGCCATGGTGTTGAAGAGCTCGCCGGCCAGGTGCTGCCCGGTGCCGATGCCCGAGCTCGCGAAGTCCCATTTGTCGGGTTCGGCCTTCATCGCGGCGATCAGCGCCTTGAGGTCCGACGGCGCCTGCGCGGCCCGGCCCACGAGCACGATGGGGCCCTGGGACAGCATGGCCACGGCCTTGAGCTCCGTGCCGATCTGCGGCTGCGGCCGCGCGAACAGCACCGGCCCCGGCACGGTGACCAGCGTGTAGCCGTCGGCGCCCGCACGGGCCGCTTGCTGCAGCGCCAGCGCGCCGGACGCGCCCGGCACGTTGTCCACCACGATCGACTGGCCGATCTGGTCGGACACGCTCTTGGCGAAGGCGCGCGTGAGCACGTCCACCGAGCCGCCCGGCACGTAGCCGACGATCCAGGTGATCGGGCGCGCGGTGGGCCAGGGCTTGTCGGCGTAGGCCGCCGTGCACAGGGGCACCGCGGCGAGCAGGGCGGCGACGCGCAGCAGCGACCGTCGGGCGATGGAAGAGGAGCGGGGCATGGCGGGTCCTGGGGTCTTGGTGGCGGTCATCGGTCCGGCTGGCCGGGCGGTGTGTGGGGATGGGCGGCGCTGCTCGCGTTGAAGTCCCGGATCATTCGCAGGATCGGGCCCATGACCCAGGTGTTGAAGACCAGCACGTCGGTCTCCTCCTTGGGATCGCGCGTCACGTTGAAGAGGTAGGGCGACTCGAGCTTGCCCTGGCCATGGTTGACCTCGGGCTCCCAGTAGAAGTGCAGCTTCCAGTCGCGCCACTTGGCGGCGCGCAGCTCCTGCTTGATGTAGAAAAGAAAGCCCTCGCGCGCCGACTTCTCCGATTCGCCGGACAGGAAGGCGCGCTGGTCCACGCCGTCGATGGGCCGGTCCTGCGGCACCTCGGCGCCGCCGATGCGGCACAGCGTGGTGAAGAGGTCCGTAACGTGCACGATCTCGTTGCTGACGCGGCCGGGCGCGATGCGTCCCGGCCAGCGGGCGATGAAGGGCACGCGCAGGCTGCCTTCCATCGCCGTGTGGTACGTGCCGCGCCAGGGGCCCGCCGTGCCGCGGTAGGGCGCCCGGAACTCCGGCCCGTTGTCGCTGCAGAAGATGAAGAGCGTGTCCTCGGCAATGCCCAGGCGCTGCACCTCGTCGATCACCTGGCCCACGCGGTGGTCCATCTCCGCCATCGAGTCGGCGAAGTCGCCGTTGCCCGTGCGGCCGGCGAAGTCGTCGTGCGGCAGGGTCGGAAAGTGCAGGTGCACCAGCGGCAGGTACAGGAAGAACCTGCGCCCGGCCGCGGCATGGCGGGCCATGAAGCGGCAGGAGCGATCGACCAGTTCGGCGTCGATGCCGCGCCGCGACTGCAGGTCGTACACCTTGACGGCCTGCGAGGGCTCGCCGGCCCGGCCTTCCATGATGTGCGGCAGGTCGACCACGCTGGGGTCGAAGCCCACGGAGGACGTGAACTGGCTTTCGTCGGTGGTCCGGGGAATGCCGTACCACTCGTCGAAGCCGCGGTCGGACGGGTAGCGCCCGTCGACGTCGCCCAGGTGCCACTTGCCGTAATGCGCCGTGGCGTAGCCCGCGGCCGAGAGGGCCTGCGCCAGCGTGACCTCCCAGCGCGTCAGGCCCTGCGGCAGGCCCGGCGGCACCGACTGCAGGCAGCCGGTGCGGATGGGGTGCCGGCCCGACATCAGGGCCGAGCGCGTGGGCACGCAGTCGCTCTCGACGTTGAAGTTCTGCAGCAGCAGGCCTTCGCGCGCCAGCTGGTCGATGCGGGGCGTGGGCGCGCCCCGCAGCGCGCCGCCGCCGTAGCAGCCCAGTTCGCCCCAGCCGAGGTTGTCGGCGACGATGAGCACGATGTTGGGAGCGGCAGGGCTGGGCATGGGGGCGAGACGAAGCAGTCGGAAGCCGCAATCTAAGGCCCCAGGCAGCCACCACCTATTCCTCGACAGGCGCTTGTCCATAAACTCGGGGAATGTCTCTGGCGATCCATGACATCGAGTACTTCCTCGCCGTGGCGGACGCGGGGCGCCTGTCGGGCGCGGCCGAGGCGCTCGGCGTCACGCAGCCGGCGCTGAGCAAGGCCATCAAGCGTGTGGAAGGCGAGTTCGGCCTGCAGCTTTTCGAACGCCGGGCGCGGGGCGTGGTGCTGACGGCCGCCGGCATCCGCGTGGCACAGCAGATGCGGCGCCTGCAGGCCGACTATGCCGACGTGGTGCTGCTCGCCAACGAGATGCGCGCCCAGCGCTCCGGACTGCTTCGCGTGGGCGTGACCGACACCAGCAGCCGCAACCGCATGGTCGCGGTGCTGGCCACGCTGCTGAAGCAGCGGCCTGGACTGCGCGTGCGCATCGGCGTGGACCGCTCGGACGCGCTGGCCGAGCAGGTGCGCGAGGGCACGCTGGACCTCGCCCTGGTGCCGGCCTACGAAGGCCGCCCGCTGGATGCCGAGCGCATCAAGATCGACAACGACCCGCTGCTGCCGCTGGCCCGCGCCGGCCATCCGCTGGCGGCACGGGCGCGCCTGACCATGAAGGACCTGGCGCCCTACGGCTGGATGATCGGGCCCGAGCATTCCGGGGCCTACGGCGCGCTCGCGGCCATCTTCGCGAGCCACCGTCTCGCTGCGCCCACCATCGTGGTGGAAGTGCCCTACTCGTCGGAAATGAACCTGTCGCTGCTGGCCGCCACCGACCTGCTCACGCTGGCACCGCGCTCGCTGGTGCGGCAACTGGCCGGCGACGGCCTCGCGGTGCTGCCCATCGCCGCACTTCGCATTCCGCGCGCCGTGGTGCTGCTGTCCCGGCAGGGCACTGCGCCGACGCCGCTGATGCAGGCGGTCATCGACGCTTTGCTGGCCCGGCCCGCCGCCCCGGGAAGAAGCGGCCGCTGAGGCGAAAAGGCAGGCTCAGAGCAGCTTCCACTTCAGCAGCAGCGCCGCCACGGCCGGCACCCCGAAGAGCAGCAGCAGCACGGGCAGTTCCTCGGCGGCGCTGTAGCCGGCCCGGCTCACGCCCACCCACATGTTGAAGCCGGTGATGGCCAGCCACACCACGAGGAACAGCCCGATCGCCCAACTGGCGGCGGCGGGAAAGTTTTCTGAGAAGAGCCGCGCCCAGATGCAGAAGGCAGCGAGCATCAGGAAGCCGGAGCCGAGGAAGAGGGCGGTGCGCATGGGCGGAGTCCTTTCGTCGTTGGGAGGTGTGACAGCCTTCGCGCCGGCCCGCGGCGCGGCGCGCGGCACAAGCCTAACCGAGGCCACCGCCGGGGAAGCGAGTCGGCCGCTCCTGCGCCGGTCGGGCGGCCGCCTCAGTCGCCGATGCCGAAGCGCGCGATCGACCGCGCACGCGCCTTGGCGGCCTCGTCCTCGCGGTTGCGCGGCTCGGCCGTGGTCACCAGCGCAGCGATCAGGCGGCTGGCCACCGCCGTTACCTCGTCCACGGCCTGCTCGAAGGCGACCTCATTGGCCTTGGAGGGCACGCTGAAGCCGCTGAGCTTGCGCACGAACTGCAGCGAGGCCGCGCGGATCTCCTGCTCGGTGGCGGGCGGCTCGAAGTTGAAGAGGGTCTTGATGCTGCGGCACATGGGGGCGTTGTAGCGGGAAGCGCCAACACTGCAAAGTCTCTGCCGGCAGCCGGCAAAGCTCTGCGCACGACGGGTGTTCACCGGCGCACGGGTTGATTCGGGCCAGCGCTTGAGTCGTCCGAAGGCCACGCCGGGGGTCTTCTGCCTGTGGCAGGGCCCGGCCAAGAGCGGGGTATTTGGAGCGATGCCCAACCTCTTCCAATACCTGCCATGCGACTTCTACGACGGTTCAGATCGAGGCGAGCCGAACTCGTCCCTCGGCCTCAACCGCACTCTCCCTCCGTTCGCTGTAACGGTCCACCAGATAGGGGGCCACGTCCCGTGTCAGCAGCGTGAACTTCATCAGCTCTTCCATCACGTCGACCACGCGCTCATAGAAAGCCGAGGGCTTCATGCGGCCAGCCTCGTCGAACTCTTGGTAGGCCTTCGCCACCGAGGACTGGTTTGGGATGGTCAGCATGCGCATCCAGCGGCCCAGCACACGCAACTGGTTCAACGCATTGAAGGACTGCGAGCCGCCCGACACCTGCATGACGGCCAGCGTCTTGCCCTGGGTCGGCCGTACAGCCCCTTCGCTCAACGGTATCCAGTCGATCTGCGCCTTCATGATGGCGGTCATGGCGCCGTGCCGCTCGGGAGAGCACCACACCATGCCTTCGGACCAACGTGCCAGTTCGCGCAACTCCTGAACCTTCGGATGCTCTGGCGCGACGCTGTCAGGCAGCGGAAGGCCGGTCGGGTCGAAGGTCTTCACTTCGGCGCCCATGGCCTGCAGCAGCCGGCCGGCCTCTTCCGCCAGCAGCCGGCTGTAAGAGCGCTCGCGCACCGAGCCGTACAGCACGAGGATGCGCGGTGGATGTGCCGCTCGCGGTACGTCGGTCAGCCGGTCGGGTGTCGGTCTGTCAAAGTGAGCGGCATCGATGTTGGGCAAGTCGGCGATGGGAGATTGCATGACTTCGATAATACGAGTATTCTTGAATTATGGATGAAGACAAGGTCGTTCAAGCCCTCGCCGCCCTGGCGCACCCACTTCGCCTTCGCGTGTTCCGTGCGCTTGTGGTCGCCGGCGCCGATGGCGCGACGCCCGGTTTGCTGCTGGAGAGCATCGACGTGCCGGCCACGAGCCTCTCGTTCCACCTCAAGGAGCTGACCGGCTCTGGGCTGGTCACGCAGGAGCGGTTGGGTCGGAATCTGCGCTACAGGGCCGCGTTCGAGCAGATGGACGGGCTGCTGGGCTACCTCACGGAGAACTGCTGCGCGGGTGAACCGTGTGCGGTGGAAGCCCGGTCTTCTACCTGCTGCTGATCACCTGATCTTTTTGTCGCCGCGTGGCGCTCTGCCGGCGCCGTGTGACTAGACCTGCGCCTTCGATTCCTCACCTTGCGAGCCCCACGATGTCCGACGCACCACCGCTCAACGTCCTTTTCCTCTGCACCCACAACTCCGCCCGCAGCATCCTGGCCGAGGCGGTGCTGAACGATCTCGGTGGCGGTCGCTTCCGTGCGTTCTCCGCGGGTAGCAGTCCGCGCGAGAACCAGCAGCCGAACCCACTGGCCTTGGAGGTTCTCGAGCGTGCGGGCATCAGCACCGCAGGCCTGCGCAGCAAGAGCTGGGACGAGTTCGGCCAGGCGGACGCGCCGCACATGGACCTGGTCATTACGGTGTGCGACAACGCGGCCGGCGAGGTGTGCCCCTACTGGCCGGGCCACCCCGCGACAGCGCACTGGGGCTACCCGGACCCGTCGGAGGTTTCGGGGTCCGATGAGCAACGGCTGGAGGCCTTTCGCCAGACTCTGCACGCCATCCGGCGCCGGTTGGAACTGCTGGTGAACCTGCCCGCCGCCAGCCTGGAAAAAATGGTGCTGGAGTCCACCGCGCGTTCGCTGTCGAACTCCTGAGCCATGACCTCCATCGCCTCCGCGCCGTCCGCTGCGGCCCCGGTGCCCGCCATCGGCTTCTTCGAGCGCTATCTCACCGTGTGGGTCGGTCTGTGCATCGTCGCGGGCGTCGGGCTCGGCCAGTGGTTCCCGGCCGTCTTCCATGCCGTGGCGGCGATGGAAGTCGCCAAGGTCAACCTGCCGGTGGGCCTGTTGATCTGGGTCATGATCGTCCCCATGCTGCTGAAGATCGACTTCGGCGCGCTGGGCCAGGTCAAGGCCCACTGGCGTGGCATCGGCGTCACCCTGTTCGTGAATTGGGCCGTGAAGCCGTTCTCGATGGCGGTGCTGGGGTGGATCTTCATTCGTCACGTCTTTGTGCCGCTGCTGCCGGCGGACCAGCTGGACAGCTACGTTGCGGGGCTCATCCTGCTGGCCGCCGCACCGTGCACCGCGATGGTCTTCGTGTGGAGCCAGTTGTGCCGGGGCGATCCGTACTTCACGCTGTCCCAGGTGGCGCTCAACGATGCGCTGATGGTCGTGGCGTTCGCGCCGCTGGTGGCGCTGCTGCTCGGTTTGTCATCCATCGCCGTTCCATGGGACACGCTGCTCATCTCGGTCGGCCTCTACATCGTTGTGCCGGTGATCTTGGCCCAGGCGTTGCGCGTTCGGCTGCTCCGGGACGGGACTGGCCGTTTGCAGGCCGTTGCGGGCAAGCTCGGGCCGTGGTCTATCGCGGCGCTGCTGCTCACCCTCGTGCTGCTGTTTGCCTTCCAGGGCGAGGCGATCCTGCGCCAGCCGCTGGTCATCGCCCTGCTCGCCGTGCCGATCCTCCTGCAGGTGATCCTGAATTCGGGCCTCGCCTACTTGCTGAACCGCAAGCTCGGCGTTGCGCACTGTGTCGCTGGCCCCTCGGCACTCATTGGCGCCAGCAACTTCTTCGAGCTGGCAGTCGCGACGGCGATCAGCATCTTCGGGCTCAACTCAGGCGCGGCCCTCGCCACAGTCGTGGGCGTGCTGATCGAGGTGCCGGTGATGCTGGCAGTGGTTGCGGTGGTGAACCGTTCTCGGCGCTGGTACGAGTCGGGCTAGACCACGTTCAATGTCTGCTGTTGTCGACGCCGGCTGTTTCCGCTTGGCGCCCAAAGCGGGCTCTCGCCGCCATGCCGTGCCTAAAGAGGCGTGGCAACATTGGCAAAGAGTGAACGCCGACGGCGAGCATGTCGCAATCGAATTCTTGGACCGAATCCGCAACCAGCTTGCTTCGGGCTCCGGGAGCTTGCTTCCACCTGCCTCCGGCGACGTAGGCTTTTGGCCGGGAAACCGCCATGCATCCTTCATCGATGCATGGCGGTCCAGCGGCAAAGGCGTTACTTCGCCGCCTCCACCTTCATCCGCGCATTCGGCACCTCGCCGAACATCTCGGGCGCATACATCGCCTCCACCCGGCTGGGTGGCAGCGCGAAGTCGCCGACGTTGTTGAGGCGCACCGTGTACTCCATCTTCACCGTGCCCTTGGGCAGGTACTCGTAATAGCTGCGGAAGGACTCGAAGCTGCGCTCCTCGAAGGCCGGCCATCCGGCGCCGCTGGACTTCTTCTCGCCCTGCGTGGCGATCTGCGAGTCGCGGCCCAGGCCGCCGCCCAGGATGGTGGCGCCGCCGGGGATGGGGTCGGTGATGGCGACCCAGGTCATGTCGGCGCTGGCGTTGACCTCCAGCGTAACGCGCAGCACGTCGCCGCGCGTGTATTTGCCGCTCGTGGCCTGTTCCACCGGGGTGATGATCTTCTTGATCGCATAGCCGGCGGCGAAGGGGGCCTTCAGCTGCACGGCGGCCAGCGACTGCAGCGTGAGCCAGGGCTTGCCGGTGCCCTGCTGCGTGACGAGCAGCGTGTCACGCACCGGAGGGCTGGGCCACGGCAGGAACATGCTGTTGTTGCGCAGGTTGCCCGGCGAGGCCGGGGCGCCGAAGAAGGTGGTCTGGTTGGGCGCGCCCTGCGGGTCGCTCGCCTTGATGCGTTCGACCTTGCTCCAGTCCACCTGGGCCTTGGCGGCACCGATGGTGGCGGCGGTGATCCCGGTCACGGGCGTGCTCTCGAAGGCCTTGCTGAACTTGTCCAGCGCCAGGCCGCCCCAGAGGTTGGCCGTGGTGGTGTGCCAGGCGCCGTTCTGCTGCCGGGCGATGAAGCCGTTGGCGAGCTTGCCGATGTCGTCCTTCCAGGCCGGGTCGTCCATCACCGCGAGCAGCAGGCGCGCGGTGTTGACGTCGCCGTTGGTCATCAGCCACCACCAGTAGTCGTCGCGCTCGGTGCTGAAGATCAGCTTGGTGCCCTGGTACGACAGCCGTGCCTTGAGCACGTTGCTGGCTTCGTCCATGCGCTGCTCGCGCTGCGGCACGTCCTTCACCCGCTTGAGGATGTTGTACCAGTCGATCACCGCGCTGGTGGGCCACTGGTTGGGCGCGATCGTGATGCTGGTCGTCATCGCGCCGGTGGCCTTGCCGTAGCGCGACAGGGCTTCCAGTGCGGCCAGCTTGCGCACGTCCAGGTCCTTGCGCGGGCTCCAGAACTCGCGCTGGATGCGGCCTTCGACGAACGCGATCAGGCCGGCTTCCATCGGGGCGCGCACGTCGTCGGGCAGGGCGAAGGCGGGGTTCAGCGCCGCTGCCTCGTTCGTCGCGGCGAGCAGGTAGCTGGTGAGGATGTCGCTGCCGCGATTCGCCTCGCCGTCGCGCGGCGGGAAGTAGTTGGCCAGGCCGTCGCTGTCGAGGTAGCTCGGGATCTGCGTGGCCACGCCCTGCCACATCTTGCCGTCGCGCAGGCCCACCGCCTTGCTGGTCTTCTGCTCCAGGCAGATGAAGGGGTAGTTGGCGAACCAGTCGCGCACGCCGGGCATGCCTTCGGCCAGCCTGGGCTGCAGCGCCAGCTTCAGGCCGCCGCGGCCGGGCAGGGCGTCCGCGGGTGGTGCGACGTCGAGCGTGAAGGGCCCGTCGATCTGCACCAGCGTGGCCTGCTGCACCGTCAGCGGCACGGCGGGCACGATGCGCTGCCGCACCTTGAGCGCGTCGCGCGCACCGCCGACCGTGTCCCTGGCCTCGATCTCCCAGAGGATCGCCTCGGCACGCGTCTGCGCGAGCTGCGCCGGTGCGGTCACGGTCCAGGCCACTTCGCGTGCCTCGCCGGCGGGGATGTCCACCGTCTGCGGCTCCAGCGTAAGCAGGGTGGCGCGCGGTGTGGCTTCCACCTTCATCGCCTTGCCCGTGGTGTTGCGCAGCGTGATCTGGGCGCGGAACTGGTCCTCCTCGCGCACCAGGGGCGGCAGGCCGCTGATGATCTGCAGGTCCTGCGTGCTCTGGATGGTGGTCTGGCCCGTGCCGAAGAGGCCGGTGCCGGCATCGGCCACCGCGACGATGCGGAAGGTGGTCAGTGCGTCATTCAGCGGCACCGTCACCACGGCCTGGCCGTTGGCGTCGAGCACGACCTTGGGGTTCCACAGCAGCAGGGTGTCGAGCAGTTCGCGCGTCTGCCCCTTGCCGCCGCCGCCGCCTGCAGGCACGGCCTTCTTGCCGTAGTGGCGCCGGCCCACGATCTCCATCTGCGCGGTGGAGGTGCTCACGCCCCAGCTGCGTCGCTGCAGCATGGCCTCGAGCAGGTTCCAGCTGTCGTTGGGCATCAGCTCCAGCAGGGCCTGGTCGACGGCAGCGAGCGCCACCTCGGCGCCGGCCGCGGGCTTGCCGTCGGGCAGCTTGCCGGTGATGGTGACCTGCGCCTTGGTGCGCACGGTGTAGCTGGGCTTGTCGGCCGCCACCTTGACCTCGATCTGGTGCGCCTGCGTGCCGACGCGGATCTCCGCCAGGCCGAAGCGGTAGGCGGGTTTCGACAGGTCCACCATCGCCGTCGGCGCGGTGTATTCCTTGCCCTCGACCCAGAAGGCCGTCCACCACTCGCGCGGCGCCTTCCAGCCCCAGGTGAAGAACGAATACCAGGGCACGTCGCGCAGGCGGCCGCGCAGGGCCAGCACGCTCACGTACACGTTCGGGCCCCACTCGGGCTTGACCTGCAGGCTGATGGTCGGGTCCTGGCCGTTGAGCTGCACCACCTGCGTATCGATGATGCCCTCGCGCTCCACGGCCACCAGCGCAGTGGCGAAGCGGAAAGGGCTGCGCACCTGGAACTTGGCGACTTCGCCGGGCTGGTAGGCCTTCTTCTCGGGCAGCACGTCGATGCGGTCGTGGTCCTCGCCGCCGAACCACAGCTCGCCCTGCTTCGTGACCCACACGGTGCTCGCGGCCTTGCTGGCGCGGCCGTCCTTGTCGGTGGCGGTGGCGACCAGCTCGACCTGGCCGGCTTCCTTGAGCTGCGATTCGCACAGCACCAGGCCGCGCGCGTCGCTCCTGCCCGAACACACCGTGCCCAGCGGCTTGACCTCGGTCTTGTTGTCGTAGGTGTAGAAGCCGCCGACCATGCGCTTGCGGCTGGTGGTGGTGATGCGCGCCACGGCGTTCACCTCGACCTTGGCGTCGGCCACCGGCTTGCCGGTGAGGTCGAGCGCCAGGGCCTGGAACTTGAGCTTCTTGTCGGTGGAGACCCAGCCCTCGGTCTTCAGGCCGACGACGACGGCCGCGGGCCACAGCGTCTGCACGCTGCGGATCGTCTGCAACTCGCCGTTGGGGTCGGAGTAGGTGGCCTCGATCAGCAGTTCGCGCGGTGCGGCCTTGGCCTGTGGCACCTTGTCGATGGTGAGCTTGCCGGCGCCGTTGCGGTCCAGCGTGAGCGGCAGCTTGTCGGCGATGACGCGTGTGTCCTGCGAGGCCGAGGCCTCCTCGTCGGCGTCCACGGCCGCATCGCCCTCCTGCTTGCGCGGCGGCGAGAAGCTGAAGCTGTCGTAGTCGGCGAAGTTGAGCGACTTGCCGCGCGTCATGGCCGACACGCGCACCGGCAGGTTGGCCGCGCCGCCGCCCGAGACGTAGTTGATCTGCACGTCGGTCGGCACCGCGGTCACGGCGATCAGCGGCTTCTTGTCGCTGGGCGCGACGCGGCCTTCCAGCACCGGCAGGCGGAACTCCTCGACGCGGAACATGCCCGTGGAGAAGCTGCGTCGGCCGCCGCTGTCGCCGTCGCCTTCTTCCTCTTCACTGCGCTTGCCACCGTCCTTGCTGCTGCGCAGCTCGACCGTGTACACGCCCAGCTTGGCCGCGGCCGGGATCGCGAAGCTGTTCTCGGCGCTCTGGCCGCCGGTGCCGGTCTTGCGCCAGGCCAGCGGCTGGGTGAACTGCTGCCCGCTGCCCACATGGGTGATGACCAGGGTGTCCGGCGCCTCCTGCGGCAGACCGAAGCCCTGGCGGGTCTGGGTGCGGATGAGGTGCTTCATCGACACCGTCTCGCCCGCGCGCAGCAGTGGCCGGTCGAAGATCGTGTGCGCCACCACGTCGGGCTCGGGCTGCAGGCTGGTCGGCACGTTGAAGCGCCAGGGCTCGATGCCGCGCTGCCAGTCGCTCCAGGTGAAGGCGAGGTCTTCCACGCCCGCTGCGTCCTTGGCCCGGGCGCTCACGAAGTACGCGTTGCTGCCGTAGTCGTCGTCGCTGTTGCAGTTGGGCGCTTCGGGCGACACGCCCGCGAGCAAGGCCAGGCCCTTCGCATCGGTGGTGGCCGTGGCGACTTCCTTGCCGTCGCAGCCCGACACGCGCACCGTGGCGCCGGCCACCGGCTGGCCCTTGTCGAGCGTGGTGACCCATGCCGCTGCGTTCTCGCGGCCCAGCTTGAAGTGCACCGCCAGGTTGGTCGCCAGCGCCGTGGTGCGCACGTACATCGTGCGGCCTGCCCCGTAGCGCTCGTCGAGCAGCGCGTCGCCCAGCTTTTGCGACGCGATCTCCAGCACGTGGAAGCCGGGGGTCAGCGGGATGCCGACGACCTCGAAGGGCCGGTTGTCGCCAGCGTCCGACTTCGGCACGTCCAGCATCCTGGCGCCCGGCTGCTTGCCCAGCAGCGACACCATGCGCGTCTGCACGTTCGTGCGGTCGTCCTTGTCGATGACTGGCGGCAGCGCCATCTTGCTGTCCTGCTGCGCCGTCTTGCGCAAGACGGTGTAGCCGTTGTCGTAACGGCGCACCTTGCGGAACCACGCGATGATCTCGGCGTCGGTCTTCGGGTTCAGGTCGCTGACCTTGCCGGGCGTGAGCGCGTTGACCTGCAGGGCCGGCTCGACGCGCCGCACCGTCACCGGCATCAGCGCCACACCGTCGGGCTCGGCCAGGCGTTCGACCACGCCGAAGGGCGAGGCCGCGAACTTGGCCAGCGGCGGCATCGGCCCGGTGGCGGTCTTGAGCGGAAAGCTCTCGGGCGTGGCCAGCGGCCGGCCCGAGGCGTCCTCGAAGCCCTTGGGCAGTTCGATGGTGAAGGGGGTCTGCTCCGGGAAGGGGCCGGGCAGCGTGACCGACTCGACCACCGCATCGTCGCCGGCGTTCTCGTCGTCGAACTTCGGCTGGATCGTCTGGCCACCGCCCTTCATCGTGATCTGCGACGCCAGCTTGCGCGTGACCGGCGCGTTGAAGCTCAGCGACATGGGCTTGAGCGGCAGGCAGGCGGCCTGCGCGTTCTCGCGCTCGCAACTGAAGGACACCGCGAAGGGCTCGCGGACCTGGAAGTTGAAGCGCTTCTCCACGTTGTTGGCGATGCCCGAGGGCGTGGCCACGCCCTTGCCGTAGACCAGCTGCACGCGGGCGCTGGCGCCGAGGCGCCGGTTGCACTGCAGCGTCACGAAGCGCAGCGGGTCTTTCTTCGCCGACTCGGCGTTGCCCTGGGCCTTGAGCAGTTCGTCGCGTGGCGCGCCGTCCAGCAGCTTCACCGGGATGCGCTCGCCCACGCCATCGGCCGCGCACCACATGTTCTCGCGCACGCTCTGCAGGCTGGCGGGCCCGTTGAGTTCGAGCAGGAAGAACTGCTCCTCGTCGATGCGCCCGCCGCCGGGCGTCACGTAGCGCACGAATGGCCCACCGCTATTGAATTGATAGCGCTCTGCGCCCGTCAGCTCTGCGCCCGAGGCCGATTTGAATCCCGCAACCCGTGTCACCGTGCAGCGCACGCCAGGGGGCAGGTCGTTCTCGAAGTCGAAGACCCAGCGCTTCTCGCCCGTCCAGCGGCCCGTGCCCTTGCCGGCCTGCGCGTCGCTGCAGCTCACGGCGAGCGGGGCGGGCGCCTTGGGATCGCCGAAGTTGACCGCCGCCTGGTCGAAGGTGGCCACCACCTGCCGCACGCGCGAGACCTCGCCCTGGGGCGTGAGGTTGGTGATGGTGAGCGCCTGGGCCGATGCCGCGCCGAGCGCGAGCGCGGCGAGGACGAACAGTCGTTTTTGGATCGATCGGGTCACTTCTTCCGGGCCTCCTGTACAGGGGCGGGAGCGTAGCCGAAGTCGTGGGTCCGGGCGCTTCGCTTCAGCGCGTGTTGACCCACACGCGCGTGCGATCGTCCGCGCGTGACATCTCCATCCGTATCTCGAAGCGGTCGGCCCGGTACCAGCCGAGCAGCCACTGGACGGCCGTGCCCGCTTCATCGAACACGACGCGCTCCAGGTGCAGCACGGGCTCGTGCTCGTGGATGCCGAGCGCCGACGCGATGGGCGCCGGGCACCGTTCCGCGCGCACCGTCTGCTGCGCGCCACCGATCTTCACGCCGCCGTCTTCCAGGGCCGCGATGAGCGGGCGCTTCGACAGCCGCGAGCGGTCCAGCAGGTGTGCCAGCGGCTCGAGGATGAAACTTTCGGTGTATGTCAGCGCCAAGCCAGCGCGGCTGCGCAGCCGGACGACCCGCAGCACCTGCTCGCCGGGGGTGAGGCCCAGGGCGCGGGCCACCGGCACGCTGGCGGCGACGCGGCCGAAGCGAAGCACCTTGCGCTGGTCGGGCCGCCCGCGGTCGAGGAACTGGTCGACGTGCTCGCGCAGGAGGCGGCGCGACCCCGCGTGTCCGCTGGTGGTGGCGACGGTCCCGCGCCGCTCGTGCCGCGTCACCAGGCCCTGGTCTTCCAGCCGCTGCAGCGCGTGGCGAACGGTCACGCGCGCCACGCCGAACTCCTGCGCCAGCTCCCGCTCGGCGGGCAGCGTGCCCTCGGCGAACGCGCCGCTGCGGATGCGCTCCGCCAGGGCGATTTCGACGCGGTGGTACTTCGCAACGGGACTGCGCCTCGGGTCGCTGGGCATGCGGGGGCACCTCACGGCTGGTTCCAGAAATAGTACCAGTGGTCCCATTGTGGAGGGCTGGCGGATCCAGATACTCGGCCTCGGAGACAAAAACGTAGAGGTGACGCAGATGCTTCGCAGACAACTCATCCAGGGCCTGGCCGGCGGCGCGCTGTCGGCGCTGGCGCCGGCGCTCGTCGCCCAGGCCCGCTATCCATCGCGGCCCCTGTCGCTGGTCGTGCCCTTCGCGGCCGGCGGCGGCGGCGACACCACCGCCCGGCTGCTGGCCAAGGGCCTCGCCGAGCGGCTCGACGGCACGGTGGTGGTGGACAACCGCGCGGGCGCCAGCGGCAACATCGGCGCGGCCTACGTGATGCGTTCCGCGCCGGACGGCTACACGCTGCTGAGCCTGTCGAGCACCTATGGCATCCAGGCCGCGGTGGGCAAGCCCGGCTTCGATGCCGTCGCCGACATGCAGCCGGTCATCCTGGCCACGCGGGATCCGCTGGTCCTGCTGGTCCACCCCTCGGCGCCCTGGCGCAGCGCACGCGAACTGGCCGCGGCGGCGCAGAAGGCACCGGGCACCATCAGCCACGGCTCCGCGGGCGCAGGCTCCATCGCGCACCTGGGCATGGAGGAGCTCGCAGTGGCGATGGGCGCGAAATTCCTGCACGTGCCCTACAAGGGGTCGTCGGCTGCCATGACCGACCTGCTCGGTGGCAATGTGCAGCTGGTGCTGACGACCACCACCTTCGCCGGTGCCTACGTCAAGTCGGGCAAGGTCCGGGCGCTGGGCCTGTCTGGCGCGAAGCGGCTGAGCGTGCTGCCGGCCGTGCCGACCTTCGACGAGCAGGGCTATGCCTACGCGGTGTTCGACTGGAAGGCGGTCGCCGGCCCCAAGGGGATGCCGGCCGAGGTCACGGCCCGGCTGAACAAATCGCTCAACGAGGTGCTCGCCAGTCCCGAGGTGTCGGCCCGCTTCGAGGCGGATGGCTCGACGGTGGTGGGCGGCGCGCCGGAGCTGCTAACGCAGACGCTGCGTGCCGACATCGCGCGCTGGCAGGCGCTGGTCGGCAGGACCGGCATCCGGCTGGAATGAGGAGATGCGGGTGGACGACTCCCTGAATCGCCGGCTGCGCCGCCAGCTGGTCCCCGGTGCCGGCCTCATGATGCCCGGTGCCGCCAACGCGTTGACGGCGCGCCTGATCGAGGCGGCGGGCCATCCGCTGCTCATGGTGAGCGGTGCCGCGGTGGCCAACACCTTCCTGGGCGTGCCCGACATCGGCCTCAGCTCGGTCACGGAACTGGCCCTGCATGTGGAGGCGATCCGCGACGCGGTGGGCATCCCCATCGTGGTCGATGCCGATACCGGCTTCGGCAACGCCCTCAATGTGCGCCGCACGGTGCGCACGCTCGAGCGTGCCGGGGCCAACGCCGTCATGCTGGAGGACCAGACCTTTCCCAAGCGCTGCGGCCACTTCGACGGCAAGTCGGTGGTGCCCGTGGCCGAGATGGTGGCCAAGATCCATGCGGCGGTCGATGCGCGCACGGACGCCGACATGGTGATCCTTGCGCGCACCGATGCCCGGGCCGTCGAGGGCCTGGACGCTGCCCTGCAGCGCGCGCGGGCTTACCGCGCCGCGGGTGCCGACATGCTGTTCATCGAGGCGCCGTTGGACCGCGACGAACTCCTGGCCATTCCGCGCGAGGTGCCGGGGCTGCACCTGTGCAACATGGTGGTCGGCGGGCGCACGCCCTTGCTGCCGCGCGAAGAACTCGCGCAGGCGGGCTTCGCGGCGGTCTGCTATGCCAACGCGGCGCTCCAGGCCTCGGCGCTCGCGATGCGCAGCGTGCTGCAGCACCTGCACACGCACGGCTCGGTGGCAGGCGCCGAGGCGCAGCTCATGAGCTTCGCCGAGCGGCAGGCGATGCTGGGCGCCGGGGACTATGCCGAGCTGGAGCGCCGCTACGCATGAACACGCCGACCCCGCAGGTGCCTCGCACCGCCTTCGACAAGATGTGGGACGAGCACGTCGTCTGCCGGCTCGGCGACGACGCCGACCTGCTGCAGATCGACCGGCTGGTGCTGCACGAGCTGTCCGGCAGCCAGGCGGTCCGCGCCCTGGCGGAGAGCGGGCGGCAGCCGATGAACCCGCGGCAGGTCTACACCGTGATCGAGCATTTGATCTCGACGCGGCCGGGGCGTGGGCCGAACGAGTCGCCCTCGAAGAGCGGGCCGATCATGATCGAGACCACGCGGCGTGCCTCGCGCGAGTGGGGCTTCCACTTCATCGATCACGACGACCCGCGGCAGGGCATCGCGCACGTCGTGGCGCCGGAGCTGGGCATCGCCTTTCCCGGTGCCACGCTGGTGTGCTGCGACAGCCACACCAGCACGGTCGGCGGCGTCGGTGCCATCGCCTTCGGCATCGGCGCCTCCGAGGCCGAGCACGTGCTGGCCACGCAGACGCTGGCACAGGCCCGGCCGCGCACGATGCGCGTCGACTTCGACGGCACCCTGCCGCCCGGCGTGTTCGCGAAGGACATGGTCATGGCGCTAATCGCCCGCGTGGGCGCGCAGGGCGGCATCGGCTACGCGGCGGAGTACGGCGGCTCGGCCGTGCGCTCGCTGCCGGTCGAAGGGCGGCTCACGCTGTGCAACATGTCCATCGAGTTCTCGTGCAAGTACGGCTTCGTGCCGGCCGACGAGCGCACGCTCGCGTACCTGGCGGGCCGCGAGTTCGCGCCGCGCGGGGCGCAGTGGGACGCCGCCGTCGCCCACTGGCGCACGCTGCGCAGCGACGAGGGCGCTGCCTTCGACAGGCAGGTGCGCATCGACTGTGCCGCGCTGGTGCCGCAGGTCAGCTGGGGCACCAGCCCGCAGCAGACGGTCGGCATCGACCAGCCCGTGCCCGAGCCCTCGTCCGCAGTGGACGCCGAGTCGCGCCTGCTGGCGGACAAGGCCCTGGCGTACATGCGGCTGCAGCCCGGCATGCAGCTGCAGGGCCTGCCCATCGATGCGGCCTACATCGGTTCGTGCACCAACGCGCGGCTGTCCGACCTGCGCGAGGCCGCCGCCATCCTGCGCGGGCGCAAGGTGAGGCCCGGGCTGCAGGCGCTGTGCGTGCCGGGCTCGACGCAGGTCAAGCGGGACGCCGAGGCCGAGGGCCTGGACCGCATCTTCCGCGAGGCCGGCTTCGAATGGCTGGAGTCGGCCTGCGGCTTCTGCGGCCACATCGGCGACGACCGCTTCGCCGACCTGCGCGTGCTCAGCACCACCAACCGCAACTTCGAGGGCCGGCAGGGGCCGCGCACGCGCACCCACATCGCGAGCCCTGCCACGGTGGCGGCCAGTGCCGTGGCCGGCTGCATCGCCGACCCGAGGAGGCCCGTCTGATGGAAGCGTTGCAACAGGTCACCGGCGTGGCGGCGCCGCTGCTTCGCATCAACGTCGACACCGACCAGATCATCCCCACGATCTTCCTGGGCGGCACCGATGCCAAGGGCTACGGCGCGCACCTCTTCCACGGCTGGCGCTTCTTGCAGGACGGCCGGCCGAATCCGGACTTCATCCTCAACCGGCTACCGTACGACCGGGCGCAGGTCCTTTTGGCCGAACGCAATTTCGGCTGCGGTTCCTCGCGCGAGCGGGCACCCAAGGCGCTGCGGGAATTCGGCTTCCGCGCGATCGTGGCACCTTCGTTCGGCGGCATCTTCTACAACAACTGCTGGCGCAACGGCATCGTGCCGGTCGAGTTGCCGATCGAGGACATCCGGCGCATCGCGCAGGAGGTGGAGGCCTCGGGGGGCCACGCGGCGGTGACGGTGGACCTCGGTGCGCTCGCCGTGAGCACCCGCGGCGGCCTGCGCTTCGGCTTCACGGCGCCCGGCACCCTGCGCGACATGCTGATGCAGGGCGTGGACGAAATCGCCCTGACCCTCGGCCGCCAGGCGGAGATCGAGGCGTTCCGGCGCAGGGACCGGACGACAAGACCATGGGCCTACTGACGTGCGTGAAACCACCCACGGCGCGCAGGCGATGGACCTTCAACCACCGGGGAGGCGGACCCTGCGCCGCTATCCTTCAAGCACATCACCCGGATGACTGCGATCTATCTGGTTCTGGACATGCAGAACGACCTTGTCCATGCCGACGGGCCTCTCGGAAATGGCCCTCTGGCCGCCGAAGTCGCCAGGAATGGCGTGCTGTCCACCACCGCCCGTGCGATCGGGAAAGCCAGGGAAGCCGGCACACAGATCGGATTCGTCAGAGTGGCGTTCTCGGAAGACTTCAAGGAATGCCCGGAAAACTCCCCATTCTTCGGCGCAGTCCGACGGGCCGGACTGCTGATCCTCGGGTCGTGGGGTGCGGAGATGCACGAATCGCTGGACGTGCGGCCCAGCGACATCCAGATCGTCAAACACCGGGTGAGCCCTTTCTATGGCACGGCACTCGAGCTTCTGCTTCGACAGCGCCGCGTCGACCGGATCTATTGCTCCGGCGTCTCCACCCAGGCGGTTGTCCAGGCCCTGGTGCGCGACGCCCATGACCGGGACTTCGAGGTGGTCCTCCTCGCGGACGCCTGCGCAGCCCACAGTCCAGCGGAACATGCCAGCTCGATCGCGAGCCTCGGGCGCTTCTGTCGGGTGAGCACGGTGGACGAGGCGGACTTTCGCTGATTCGTTGGCCCGTGCGGGGTGGCACCGAGGCCGGATGCGCAGGACCGATGGCTGACACGGCCGGGCGGGCCGGGTGCATGCTCGTCGTCTGGCCGTGGTCTTTCAGGGTGGCCGCCTAGAATTCCAGACACGCGCCGTGCGGGCACCTCGTCCACGCGAGCGGGCTTCACCTCCATGGCCGATGTGCCAAGCCTCGGACGCCATGAAACGCCACTGGGAAATCGACGTGCTGCGCGGGCTGATGCTCGTGCTGATGACCGTCACCCACCTGCCGACCCGCTTCACCGATCCATTGGGGCAGCCCTTCGGTTGGGTGTCGGCGGCCGAGGGCTTCGTGCTGCTGTCGGCCTTCATGGCGGGGCTGGTCTACAGCCGCTATGCGCGGCGCGACGGCGTCGACGCGATGCGCAGCGCCTTCTTCCGCCGCGCGCTCAAGATCTACCTGTGCCACGCCGCGCTGCTGCTGTTCCTGCTGACGGCGATCACGGCGGTGGGCGTGCGGGTGGACCAGCCGGCGGTGAAGAACCTGGTGTCCTTCTACCTCGCGCAGCCTTTCGAGGGCTTCTTCTACGGGCTGCTGCTGATCTACGAGCCGGCGCTGCTCGACATCCTGCCGATGTACATCTTCTTCATGCTGCTGAGTCCCTGGGTGCTGGCCTGGGGCATGCGGCGGGGCTGGACGGGCATCCTGGTGCTGAGCTTCGCGCTGTGGGTGCTGGCGCAGTTCGGCTTCACCGAATGGCTCTACGGCTGGACCTTCGCGCTCACCGGCATGCCGGTGCCCTACCCGGAGATGGGCGCCTTCAACACCTGCGCGTGGCAGTTCCTGTGGTTCGCGGGCCTGTGGCTCGGGGCCGGGCGCAGCGCCCCGGGGGCCCGCCCGCTGCGCTTCGCCTGGCCGGTCACCGCCGCGGCCGTGGCGATCGCGCTGGCCGGCCTGGTGTGGCGCCACTTCGGCGAGCATGGGCAGGCCCCCTTCGGCGCCGATGTGCAGCTCAACCTGCTGGTGGACAAGTGGCTGCTGGGGCCGCTGCGCCTGCTCGACCTCGCGGCGCTGGGCGTGGTGGTCATCCGCTTCGGGCCGGCCTGGGTGCGCTGGCTGCCGCGCGTGCGCTGGCTCGAGACCATGGGCCGGGCGTCGCTGCCGGCCTTCTGCGTGCACCTGGTGGCGGTGCTGACGGTGCTGGCCTTCTTCGGCGACAGCCAGACCGCGCGCAGCTGGACCGAGGACAGCGCGCTGCTGGTGACGGTGCTGGCCGCGATGTACGCCGTGGCGCGCTTCACGCAGGGCGCCGACGCGGCGCCGCCGGAAGAAACGGTGGACCTGCCCGACGCGCCGGCGCGCGGCGCCTGAACGGCGCCGCTCAGGGGCGCGGCGTCGCGCCGGCCATCACCGGCACGGACGGCAGGGCGGCGGCCATGGCGCCGTCGGTGCCGGGGCTGCGCACCGCGGCCATCGCGGGCGCGGCGGTGGCCGGCACGTGCGCGGCGATCACGCCGTGCCACAGCTTGTAGCCGGTCTCGTTCATGTGCAGCCGGTCGGGCAGGAACAGCTCGGCGCGCGGCCGGCCATCGCTGCCCATCATGGGCGTGAAGATGTCGATGTAGTCGGTGTTGGCCTGGGTGCGCAGGTAGGCCGCCACGATGTCGTTGGTCTCGCGGATCTTGGGCAGCAGCGCCTCGCGCGAGGGGCTGGGCTTGATCGAGATGTAGCTGATGCGGGTGTCGGGCAGCTCTTCGCGCACCGTGCGGGCGAACTGGGCGAAGTCGTGCATCACGTCGATGGGCGTGCGGCCCAGGGCCAGGTCGTTGTCGCCGGCGTAGACCAGCACGTGGCGCGGCTTGTAGCGCGTGACCAGGTCGCGCACGAAGAGGTTGCACTCGGCCATGGTCGAGCCGCCGAAGCCGCGGTTGATGACCACCGGCTGCTCGCGGAAGTCCTTGGCCAGGCTGCTCCACATGCGGATGGTGGAGCTGCCCACGAAGAGGACCCCGCCGGCGGCCGGCAGCTGCGCCTTGTCGGCGGCGGCGAAGGCCTCGAGCGAGCTCTTCCAGCGTGCCTGGGCGGCCTGGTAGGCCGTCATCGCCACCGTCTGTGCCGGCTCGGCAGCCGGCATGACCACCGGCTCGGCCTGCACGGCAGCGCCCAGGATCGCGGCAGCCGCAAGGGCGACCAGCCGGCGGGTCATGGCGGCGGACGGGGCGAAGGAGTAAAGGCGACAGGAGGGCACGCGCTCAGCTCGAGAGTGGGGGCAAGGCCATGAAACCGTTGGAGCCGCCTGCCGGTTGACCGCGCGGCAACGACAGTGAGAAAAATGTTAACGGCAGCGGCGGGCCGGCGGCGTCTTGTCCTACGCCGCGCAGGGGCGTGCCGGCGGGCAGCCGACGGACGGTCGGGCGATGCGGCGCAAAAACAACAGCGCAGGCCGGCGTGTCAGAGCGTCTTCTCGATCAACGGGCCGTGGAACAGCACCGGCCCCGTCGGGCCGCGTTCGGAGGGCACGCCGCCCTTGGGCTCCAGGCTGATCGCCAGCGCAGGCACCGCCTGCAGTTCCGACGGGTTGGCCGCCAGGTGCAGCGCCTGCTGCGGCCCCAGCACGCCCAGCGAGCGCGGCGCCCCGCCCGGGGGCAGTGCCCACAGCTGCAGCGAGCGGTCGGCCGCCTCGCGGTAGGCGCCAACGCGCTGCAGCGTGAGCTGGCGGTTCTTGGGGTCGAAGGTGACGAGCATGGACGCGGCCGAGCGGTCGTCGGACAGCACGGCGACGTACTGCACCTGCGGGGCGCTGCGCAGCTGCTCGCGCAGCCCGGCGCCCACCACCACCGCCAGCACCGTGGCCAGGGCGCCGGCGGCGGCCGCGCCGCGCCAGAGCGCGAGGCTGCCCCACCAGCCGGCGGGCCGGGGTGCCGTCGCCGGCGGCGCACTGCGCTGGCGGGCGAGCGCCTCGCGCTGCTGCTCGGCATCGACCAGGTTGCGGATGCGGGTCCAGACGGCCGGGTCGGGCGCGATCGGCGTCTCGAGCTCGGTCAGGCTGGCGAGCCGGTCCTGCCACAGCAGGGCGGAGGCACGCACGGCGGCCTGCTCGCGGGCCAGCGCCTCGAAGCGGCGGCGGGCGCCGCCGCGCAGGGTGCCCAACGCATGGGCGGCGGAGAGCAGGGCCAGCAGGCGGGGGTGGGCGGCGAGATTCATTGCGGGGCCTTCACGCGAGGCGTTCCATGCAGCCGCGCAGCTTTTCCAGCCCGCGGCGGATCCAGGTCTTGACGGTGCCCAGCGGCAGCTTGAGCTGCTCGGCCAGTTCGCCGTGGCTCAGCTCGCGGAGGTAGGCCAGGCTCAGCACCTCGCGCTGCTTGCGCTCCAGCTGTTCCAGGCACTGGTGCAGGGCCCAAGCCTGCTCGCTGGCGTCGGCCAGGTCCATCGGGCCGGGCGCGTCGGCCGGCAGGGTGTCGGCCAGCACCTCGTCGAACTCCTGCGTCAGGCCGGCGCGGTCGGCCGTCTGGCGCCGCAGCTGGTCCAGGCCCCGGCTGCGCACGATCAGGCCCATCCAGGCCAGGGGCGGGCTGAGCGAGGCGCGGTAGTCGGGCGCCGAGCGCCAGATGGTCAGGAAGGCTTCCTGCAGCACATCCTCGGCCACCTCCCGCTGCCGCACGATGCGCATCGCCAGGCCGAACAGGCGCGACGAGGTGCGTTCGTACAGCTGCTGCAGGGCATGGGTGTCGCGCTGCCCCACGCGATCGAGCAGGGCGGTGAGTTCGGCATCCGGTGACGACAAGGACATCGGCGGATTCTGGATGGAAACGGCGCATCCCGTTCATACGGCCGTACGGGCTCGGCGGATTCGCCGACGCGGCCACGCTGCAAAAACTGACCGGAAGCTGAATCCGAACGCCCCAGCCTCGCGTACCGGGAGGGCAGGCAGGCGTTGTGCGCCCGTCCGCGACCCCCTTATCCAACCTCCGATCTCAGAAAAAGGAACCAGCCATGCACCTTCGCTCCACCCTCGCCCTGGTCGCCGCCGCCGCGGCGCTCACCGCCTGTGGCGGCATGTCCAAGTCGCCGATGGCGCCGTTCTCGCAGGCCGCGCTGCCCGACGCCGTGAAGGTGCCGGCCGGCCACCGCGTCGCCATGGAAACCGTGGGTGCCGGCTCGATCACCTACGAATGCCGCGTGAAGGCCAACGCGCCCGGCCAGTACGAATGGTTCTTCGTCGGCCCCGACGCGAAGCTGATGGACCGCGCCGGCAAGCAGGTGGGCAAGTACTACGGCCCGCCCGCCACCTGGGAAAGCATGGACGGCTCCAAGCTCACCGCGACGCAGGTCGCCGTGGCGCCCAACGGCACCGGCAACATCCCGCACCAGCTCGTGAAGGCCAACCCGGCCATGGGCACCGGCGCGATGCAGGGCGTAAGCTACATCCAGCGCGTGGCCACGCAGGGCGGTGTCGCGCCAGCCGCGGCCTGCAGCGGCACCAACATGGGCCAGAAGCAGGTGGTGCAGTACCAGGCCGACTACATCTTCTACAAGCCGACGATGTAAGCACGCCACAGCTGGATTGCTATCGTTTTGGTAGCTATCCGCGCAGAAGAAACGGGCCCCAGGGCCCGTTTTTCTTTGGGTGCTCCACAGTGGACGACAGCGCACGGGAAACAATATGAAACCTATACTGGCCGCCCAAGAGATTTGAGGAACTGGCCCGGCATGCCTTGCCGGCCAGCGTGGTCTGGAGAAGAGGGCCTAGCCCGGGAGAGCGCATGTCCACCGTGAGCCGCGACGACGACGATGACGACAGCCTGCCGGCGCCCGCACCCTTCTGGCACCGGCTCAACACCTTCTTCGGCTTCCCGCTGCAGATGCGGCCGCTGTTCTATGCGGCGCTGCTGTCGGCCAGCAGCCTGCTCGTGTTTCCCCTGGGGCGTGCCATCAGCCTGCCGCTGGCCGGCGTGGTGGTGGTCATCGGCCTGCTGCTGGCCATCAGCCGCTACGGCTTCAAGGTGATGGCGCTGGGCGCGCACGGCATGTTCCGCTCGGCCGACTACCCGCACCGCATGGAGGAGGACGTCACGGCGCTGCCGTGGAAGCTGTTCTTCGTACTGCTGGCCCAGGGCTTCGTCGCGGCCCTCGTGCAGCGCATGTTCGGCGAGGGGCTGGGCCTGGTGGCGACCGGCGTGGTGTCGCTGGTGATGCCGGCCACCATGATCGTGCTGCTGCTGTCGGGCAGCGGCTTCGCGGCGCTCAACCCGGCGCGGCTGTGGGACACGATGGCGGTGGTGGGCTGGCCCTACCTGCTGCTCTTCTTCTTTCTGTACCTGCTCAACGGCGGCATGGGCGTCGGGGCGGTGTTCGTCATCACCAAGATCGGCAGTACCGTCGCGCTGCCGCTGCTGACCTTCGTGGTCGTGTATTTCAGCTGGGTGATGTTCAGCCTGCTGGGCTACGTGATCTACCAGCACCACCGGGCCTTCGGCGTCGAGCTGCTGCCGGGCGGCGAGGCCGATGCCGGGCGCCCGCAGCTCACGCCCGAGCAGCAGATGGAACGCGAGGCCGACAAGGAGGTCTCGCGCCTGGTGGCCGCGGGCGACATCAGCGCCGCACTGGCCGCGGCCTACGAGGCGCAGCGCACCGACCCGCACTCGCTGCCCGCGCAGCGCCGCTACCACCGCGTGCTGCTGCTGTCCGACAAGACGCCCACCCTGCTCGACCACGGCCGCCGCTTCATCGAGCAGCTCGTGCCGCAGGGCCAGACCTCGGAGGCCCTGCGCGTCTACCAGGCCTGCCGCGGCAAGGACGAGGCCTTCGTGCCCGAGGGCAGCGCCAGCACCTTCGCGCTGGCGCGTCACGCGTGGCAGGGCGGCGACGCCAAGGAGGCGCTGCGCCTGGTCAACGGCTTCGACCGCCGCTTCAAGGGCGACGCGCTGGTGCCGCAGGTCTACGAACTGGCCGCGCGCGCGCTGGCCCAGGGCCTGGGCCGGCCGAAGATGGCGCTGCCGATCCTGCAGCAGCTGGAGCGCAAGTTCCCGGGCAGCGAGCAGACGCGTGAGGTGCAATGGCTGCTGCGCGACGTGGTGGTGAGCGCGTCGCCCGCCGGCCCGGCCGCGCCGGCGCAGGCCTGAGCCCGCTCAGCCGCGCCGCAGCGCCTGGCGCAGTGCGCGTGCAAAGCGTGGCGCCGCGACCGCGCCGACGTTGAAGCGGGCCCAGCGCGAGGGCGTCGAATCGACGGTGAAGATGCGGCCCGGCGCCAGCACGATGTTCTGCGCCAGCAGCTCCTGCGCGAAGGCCATCGAATCCTCCACGCCGGGCAGCGCGGCCCACAGGTAGAGCGACTGGGCGTTGCGCGCATAGATCTCGGCGCCCACCGAATCGAACAGCCGCATGGCGCCCGCCGTCGCCTCTTCGAGGCGGGCCCGCAGCCGCGTGAGGTGGCGCTGGTAGTGGCCCTCGGCAAGCATCACGTCCACCGTGCGCTCGCAGTATTCGGAGCTGCTCACGTGCAGCAGCGCCTTGAGGTCGGCCAGGTCGCTGGCCAGGTCGGCGCCACAGGCGATGAAGCCCACGCGCAGCGCGGCCGAGAAGGATTTGGAGAAGCTGCCGATGTAGATCGTGCGTTCCAACTGGTCCAGCGCCGCGAGGCGCGTCGAGGCCATCGGCTTGAAGTCGGCCAGCGGGTCGTCCTCGACGATCAGCAGGTTGTACTTCTGTGCCAGCTGCAGCACCTTGAAGGCCTTGGCGGCCGACAGGTCCGAGCCGGTCGGGTTGTGCGCCACCGACTGCGTGAAGAAAAGGCGCGGCCGGTGAACGATCAGCAACTGCTCCAGCGCCTCGAGGTCGGGCCCGTCGGGGCCGCGCGGCACGCCGAACACCTCGGCGCTCGCCACCTTCAGTTTGCCGAACAGCGGGTAGTAGCCCGGGTCGTCCACCAGCACCTTGCCGCCGGGCGGCACGAAGTAGCGGATGACCAGGTCCATCGCCTCGTTGGCGCCCTGCGTCAGCACCACCTGCGCCGGCTCGGCCCCGACGCCGATGTCGGCCAGCTTGCGCACGATGTGTTCGCGCAGCGGCGCATAGCCGTAGCGGCTGCCGTAGCGGAAGAGGGCGCCCAGGCCGGTGCGCACGACCTTGTGGTGGAACTTGTCCAGCCGCACGTCGGCCAGCCACTCGACGGGCGGATAGCCGTCGCCGACGGCCAGCGCGTCGGGCCGCGTCTTGAGCTGCTCGCGCATCAGCCACACGATGTCCATCGCACGGCCCAGGCTGCCGCGCTCGTCCTCGGCCGGCGCGGGCGGCACCGCGCGCTCGAGCACGTAGTAGCCGGAGCCGCGGCGCGGCTCGACCAGCCCGCGCGCCACCAGCAGCTCGAAGGCGGCGACCACCGTGTTCTTGGCGTAGCGGTGCAACTCGGCCAGCTCGCGCAGCGAGGGCAGCTTGTCGCCCGCCCGGTACGCGCCGTCGGCGATCTGCCGCTCGATCGTGTCGGCCAGCTGGACGGTGCGTGAAACCGGTCGGGAAACAGGGGCAGGGCGTGACGCTTCTGTCATGGTTTTCACTATGACACAGCGGCCCGTGTCCGCGACCGGCGCGCCGAACTGTCCCTGCCAACTGTACCTATGAGGACTGGTACAGGGCGCCTACAGTCGCGGCCTTTCCATCACCGATTGCCAGAGAGAGTGACTGCCATGGCCGACTCGCGCCTGCCCAATTTCCGCGCCCTCACGCCCGCCCAGCGCCTGGACCACATCGCCGACGCCGTGGCGCTCAGCGCCGACGAGAAAGCCCTGCTCGCCCAGCCCGGCGCGCTGCCCCTGGCCCGCGCCGACGGCATGATCGAGAACGTCGTGGGCACCTTCGAGCTGCCTTTCGGCGTGGCCGGCAACTTCCAGGTCAACGGCCGCGACGTGCTCGTGCCCATGGCGGTGGAAGAGCCCTCCATCGTGGCGGCGGCCTCCTTCATGGCCAAGCTGGCCCGCGAAGGCGGCGGCTTCGAGACCTCCAGCACGGGCCCCATCATGCGGGCCCAGGTGCAGGTGCTCGGCGTGACCGACCCCTACGGCGCGCGCATCGCGCTGCTCAAGCACCGCGAGGAGATCCTGTCGGTGGCCAACAGCCGCGACAAGGTGCTCATCGGCCTGGGCGGCGGCTGCCGCGACATCGAAGTCCACGTCTTCCCCGCCACGCCGCGCGGCGCGATGGTGGTGATGCACCTGATCGTGGACGTGCGCGACGCCATGGGCGCCAACACCGTCAACACCATGGCCGAGTCGGTCTCGCCGCTGGTGGAGAAGCTCACCGGCGGCCAGGTGCGCCTGCGCATCCTGTCGAACCTGGCCGACCTGCGCCTGGCCCGCGCCCGCGTGCGGCTGACGCCGGAGACGCTCAAGACGAAGGAACGCAGCGGCGAGGAGATTGTCGAGGGCGTGCTCGACGCCTACACCTTCGCCGCCGTCGACCCCTACCGCGCGGCCACGCACAACAAGGGCATCATGAACGGCATCGACCCCGTGATCGTCGCCACCGGCAACGACTGGCGCGCGGTCGAGGCCGGTGCCCATGCCTGGGCCTGCCGCAGCGGCCGCTATACCTCGCTCACCACCTGGGAGAAGGACACGGCCGGCGCGCTGGTCGGCACGATCGAGATGCCGATGCCCGTCGGCCTGGTCGGCGGCGCGACCAAGACGCACCCGCTGGCGCAGCTGTCGCTGAAGATCATGGGCGTCAAGACCGCGCAGGAACTGGGCGAAGTGGCCGTGGCCGTGGGCCTGGCGCAGAACCTGGGCGCGCTGCGCGCGCTGGCCACCGAAGGCATCCAGCGCGGCCACATGGCCCTGCATGCCCGCAACATCGCGCTGGTGGCCGGGGCCACGGGCGAGGAGATCGACGCCGTCGCCAGGCAGATGGCCGCCGAGCACGACGTGCGCACCGACCGCGCCGTCGCGCTGCTGGAGGCGCTGCGCCGCCAGTGAGCGCGTGGCCGGCAGGCTGCGCTGCAGCGTGCCGGCCGCATCCCCCCGGGACCCGACGAGGGCGGGCCCTTCCAACCACCGGAGACAGCACCATGAGAAGTGACTCTGCATCGCCGCCTCGGCAACTCGTCGAGGTCTGGGGCGACACCGCCGACACGCGGCACCTGGCCTGGGCCATCGTGATCGGCATCGGCATCAGCCTGACCGGCTTCCTGATCGCCAGCCGCATCCTGGTCGCGCACGTGAGCAGCCCCGAGCTGGCGCGCGCCTACGCCATGCTCGCCGGCCTGGCCGGCTGCGTGCTGTCGGGCGTCATCTGCGCCTTCATCTTCCAGCCCAAGCGCGAGGTGGTCGAAGGCGCCGCCTCCGACCCGGCATGGCGCGAGGAAGTCGTCGCCCAGCTGGCCGAGGAACACGGCGGCCTGGGCTCGATGGGCGACCTGCCGCCGGTGGTGGCGCGCGAGATGAAGGAGCTGGAGATCTACGAGCTCTTCGCGCAGCACGACCCCGCCCAAGCCACCCCCACGAAAGCCGCCCGATGAGCGCCGAACTCCTCCACCAGATCTGGGTTGCCGGGGCCATGGGCCTGGTCGGCGCCATCGTCTTCGCCGCCATCGGGCTCGTGTCGGGCACCGACGAGACCACCACGCTCGCGCCGCTCACGCTGCTCGTGGTGCTGCTGGGCGTGCCGGCCGCGGGCGTGTTCACCTTCTTCCTGGCCGGCGCCGTGGCCAAGCACATGACGCATGCGGTGCCCACGGCGCTGCTGGGCATTCCGGGCGACACGCTGGCCACGCCGCTGCTGCAGGACGCCAACGCGCTGCGCAAGCTGGGCGTGCCGCACATCGCGCTGCGCAAGATGATCTCGGGCGCGATCGTCGCGGCCTTCGTGGCCGTGCCGCTGGCCGTGCTGTTCGCGGTGATGCTCGCGCCCTTCGGGCCCACCATCACCAAGGCGGCGCCGTGGATCTTCCTGGCCGCGGCCGTGCTGATCGCGTATTTCTCGCCCGGCCGCTGGGCCTCGGTGGCGCTGCTGCTGCCCTTCGTGGTGCTCATCATCGCGCTGCAGACCCTGACGGCGAAGTACAACGTCAAGCTCAGCGTGAGCTACTTCCTCGGCATCGCGATCGGCCCGCTGGTGGCGGACCTGTTCTCGGTCATCTCGCCGGCCGACCGCGGCCGCATGAAGCGCGACCAGCCACGCACCTTCCAGCTCGCGCCCGACGTCAAGGGCTGGTCGGGCTACTTCCCCAACCCGCTGAAGGTGCTGGACCGCAAGCAGACGCAGTGGACGCTGGCCACCGCGACTATCTCGAGCGCGACCTTCGTGTTCAGCCCGGTCGCCATGACGGTGGTGCTGGGCGAACTGGTGGGCTCGCGCATCAAGCACGCCTACCACCGCCTCACCACGGTGCTGGCTGCGCGCAACGGCGTGACCGAGGCGACCTACATCGCCGAGGCGCTGATCCCGCTGATCGCCTTCGGCCTGCCGCTCAGCCCGGTGGCCGCGGGGCCTGCGGCGCCGCTGTTCAACGCGCCGCCGCGCTTCACGGTGGATGCGGCCACGGGCCAGACGCACAACCTGCACAACCTGATGAACCACTGGGAGTTCCTCGGCTACGGCATGCTGGCCGTGCTGCTGGCGGCGGTGGTGTCGTACCCCTTTGCGATGAACTTCGCACGCCGCGCGGCGCTCTTCGTGTCACGCAAGGTGAGCCACGAGGCAATCATCGCCACCTTCATCGGCCTGATCTTCGTCATCAGCGTGTGGGAAGGGCAGTTCCTGGGGCTGCTGGTGATCATGACCATGGGCCTGGTCGGCGGGCTGCTGTCGCGCATCCTGGGCTTCAACACCGGCGTGCAGTTCATGGGCTACTACACGGCCGTGCTGTCGGTGCCGGCGCTGCTGAAGATCTTCGGATGAGCGCGAGCGCCATGGCCGAGCGCGTGAAGATCGTCGAGGTCGGCCCGCGCGACGGGCTGCAGAACGAGAAGCAGCCGGTCGACGTCGCGACCAAGGTGGCGCTGATCGAGCGGCTCGTGGCCGCCGGCGTCACCCACATCGAGGCGGCGTCCTTCGTGTCGCCCCGCTGGGTGCCGCAGATGGCGGGCAGCGCCGAGGTCATGGCCGCGGTGCCGCGCCCGCCGGGCGTGCACTACAGCGCGCTGACGCCGAATCTGCAAGGGCTGGAGGCCGCGCTGGCCGCCGGCTGCGAGGAGGTCGCGGTGTTCGGCGCCGCGTCCGAGGCCTTCTCGCGCAAGAACATCAACTGTTCCATCGCCGAGAGCCTGGAGCGCTTCCGCAGCGTGGCCGAGGCGGCGCTGGCGGCCGGCGTGAAGCTGCGCGGCTACGTGTCCTGCGTGCTGGGCTGCCCTTACGAAGGCGCGGTGGCCCCGGCGCAGGTGGCGCGCGTTGCGGTTCAGCTGCGGGAGATGGGCTGCCACGAGATCTCGCTGGGCGACACCATCGGCCGCGGCACGCCCGACGCCGCACGCCGAATGCTCGAGGCCTGCCTGCAGCACATCCCGGCGTCGGCGCTGGCCGGCCACTACCACGACACCTACGGCATGGCGATCGCCAACGTCGCCGCGTCGCTGGAGATGGGGCTGCGCAGCTTCGACAGCTCGGTCTCGGGCCTGGGCGGCTGCCCCTACGCCGCCGGCGCGTCGGGCAATGTCGCCACCGAGGACGTCGTGTACCTGCTGCACGGCATGGGCTACGAAACGGGCATCGACCTGCCCAGACTGGCCGAGGCGGGCGCCTTCATCGGCGCCGCGCTGGGCCGCGCCAGCGCATCGCGCGCGGCCCGGGCCCTGGCCGCTGCCCGCGCCTGAACTCGGTCGTTCGAAGGGAAAAAGGGCTGCAGCGCCCGTCCCGCCTGGGCGGGCAGCTATGAATAGCGTAGCAACCGCCGGCTGCGATGGGGCCGGCATCCTGCGTGATCCGCGGCACGCCTCTTGCACTCAACGAGCGCACGGACGACGATCCGCACGCCGCGGTCCGGCCCGAAGGCCGCGAGGGCAGGGCGATTCCCCGGGCCAACACACAGGAGCTGCCAATGTTCGGACTGACTTCCCTGGGTACCGTGCACACCGCCATCGGCCTCGTCGCGCTCGCCGCCGGCCTGGTCGCCCTCGCGCGCCACGGCCGCATCACGCCGCGCAGCGGCAGCGGGCGCCTGTACGTGTGGGCGACCGTGCTCACCTGCCTCACCGGCTTTCCCATCTTCCAGCACGGCGGCTTCGGCCCGCCGCACGTGCTGGGCATCCTCACGCTGGTGGTGCTGGGCATCGCGGCCCTGGGCGGGCGCGGGAGCTTCGGTGGGTGGTCGCCCTATGTGGAGACCGTGGGGTACTCGCTCACGGTGTTCTTCCACTTCATTCCCGGGCTGACCGAAACCTTCACCCGCCTGCCGCAGGGCGCGCCCTGGTTTTCGGGGCCGGACGACCCGCTGCTGCAGAAGATCGTCGGCGGGCTGTTCGTGGTCTTCCTGGTCGGCGCCTTCCTTCAGGTGCGGGCGCTGCGCAGCGAGCGCGGTGGCATCCTGCCCGGGCGCGCCGCCTGAGCCGTCCGAGCGGGCCCGTCAGGCCTGCGCCAGCATCCGCGTGACCGGCTCGCCCGGCGCGCGCTGCATCAGCTCGGGCAGCCAGGCACGCGCGCGTTGCTGCTCGCCGGCCTGCAGCAGGCCGGTGACGCACACGCACAGCGTCTCGGCCAGGCGCGGATGCTCGGGCGCGGTGCGCAGCAGCGCCTGGCACAGACGCTCGGCATCGGTGAATTCGCGCGCGCGGGTGAAGCGGCGCGCCAGGCGCACCATGTCGTCGGCCTGCAGCCGTGCACCGGGCTTGGCGATGTCGAGGTAGGTGCGGTAGCTCGCGTGCTGCAGCGCCAGCGTGGCGTCGTCCTTGCCGGGCAGCGCGAAGACCAGGCGCGCGCAGCGGTGGAAGTCCTCGCTGGCCGGCCACAGCTTGGCGAGGTTGAACCACTGGCGCAGCGTGTCGGCATCGCGCGGGCGCAGCTTCGCGGCGGCCTTCCATGCCGAGGCGGCGCGTTCGAACTGCAGCTCGCCCGTGAGCCTGCGCGCCAGCGCGACCTGGGCCGCATGGCCGTCGTCGGCCTCGGCCGGCGACGCGGCGGTGGTGGGGGCCTCGATGCGCCGCTCCGCCAGGGCCAGCCCCATCAGCGCCGCGCCGGTCAGCAGCCCGCCCAGGTGCGCCATGTACGCGATGCCGCGGCCGCCCAGCCAGTGCTGCAGCAATTCGTTGGCGATCCAGGCCGGCAGCAGCAGCAGCGCCGGCGCGGTCACGTAGTTGAAGTAGACGAGGAACTGGTAGAAGAAGCGGATGCGCCGCATGCGGTAGAGCACCGCGTACATGCCCATCAGCGCCGACACCGCGCCCGAGGCGCCCAGACCCAGGCCGCCCTGGCCGGCATAGGCCCAGGTGGCCATGGCCGACGCGCCGACGGCCCCCATCAGGTAGAAGGCGAGATAGGTCGCGCGTCCCAAGGCCAGCTCGACCGAGCAGCCGAACAGGAAGAGGAACAGCATGTTGCCCAACAGGTGCCCCGTGCTGCCGTGCAGGAAGGCGGAGCTCAGCCAGGTGACGGGTCGCCATTCGGCACCCGGGTTGTGGTCCTGCGCCCAGCGCGCGGTGAAGGGCTTGGGCAGCATGGCGTCGTACTCGGTGCGCGCGGCCTTCCAGGCGTCGTAGCGGCGGTCGGCGGGCGTGATGACCTCGTCGGCCCGCAGCTTCGCGAGGAAGGGTGTGGCCTGGTTCATCGCTTCGGCCAGGTCGGCGTACTGCTTGCGGGCGTAGGCGCGGCGCGCCTGCCTGGCGTGCTTCGCGCCGGTCTGGTCCAGCCAGTCGAGATACGCCGGCAACTCGATCGCCGGCAGGGCGCTCTTGGCGTAGAAGAGCGCCGCGCGTTCCTCGACCTTGTTCTCGCTGCGCTGCGGCCCCCACCACACGGCCATGTTCACCAGGATCAGCAGCACCGTCATCCACGGCGGGTTGCGCCAGGTGGGGCGGTTCTCCAGGGGAATGGCGTAGAACATCAGGGCGGCCGATGGTTATTGCTTTTGCAGCTTCTCGAGCAGGTTGTGCGGGCGCTGTGGGCCGCCCGGGCCTGGATGCGGGCTCCGTACGCGAAGGACGCGAAAGTCACGCGAAGGCCGCAAGAAAGACATCTTCAAAATCTTTCGCGTTCTTCGCGCAACCTTCGCGCCCTTCGCGCCCTTCGCGTACGGCTGTCCGCTTTCCGCGTTTCAGCCCAGCCGCTGCCGATGCCGCGCGATCTGCGCCTTGACCTGCGCCGGGGCGGTGCCGCCCAGCGTGTTGCGGGCGTTGAGCGAGCCGCGCAGGCTCAGCACTTCGTAGACGTCCTTCTCGATGGCGGGGTTGAAGCCCTGCAGCACCGTGAGCGGCAGCTCCGAGAGGTCGACGCTGTGCGAGATGGCGGCCTTCACCGCATGCGCCACGGTCTCGTGCGCGTCGCGGAAGGGCAGGCCCTTCTTCACCAGGTAGTCGGCCAGGTCGGTGGCGGTGGCGTAGCCCTTGAGCGCGGCGGCCTCCATGGCCTCCTTCTTCACCGTGATGCCGCCCACCATCTCCGCGAAGATGCGCAGCGTGTCCTTGAGCGTGTCGACGGTGTCGAAGAGAGGTTCCTTGTCTTCCTGGTTGTCCTTGTTGTAGGCCAGGGGCTGGCCCTTCATCAACGTGATCAGGCCCATCAGGTGCCCGACCACGCGGCCGGTCTTGCCGCGGGCGAGCTCGGGCACGTCGGGGTTCTTCTTCTGCGGCATGATCGAGCTGCCGGTCGTGAAGCGGTCGGCGATCTGGATGAAGCCGAAGTTCTGGCTCATCCACAGGATCAGCTCCTCGCTGAAGCGGCTGATGTGCACCATGCACAGGCTGGCGGCGGCCGTGAACTCGATGGCGAAGTCGCGGTCGCTCACGGCATCGAGGCTGTTCTGGCACACGCCCTCCATGCCCAGCGTCTTCGCGACCATCTCGCGGTCCAGCGGGTAGCTGGTGCCGGCCAGCGCTGCGGCGCCCAGCGGCAGGCGGTTGACGCGCTTGCGCACGTCCTGCAGGCGCTCGGCGTCGCGCGCGAACATCTCCACGTAGGCCAGCATGTGGTGGCCGAAGCTCACCGGCTGCGCCACCTGCAGGTGGGTGAAGCCCGGCAGGATGACCTCGACGTTGGCCTCGGCGATCGTGAGCAGCGCCTTCTGCAGGTCGGTGAGCAGGCCGCCGATCAGGTCGATCTCGCCGCGCAGCCACAGCCGCACGTCGGTCGCGACCTGGTCGTTGCGGCTGCGGCCGGTGTGCAGGCGCTTGCCGGCGTCGCCCACCAGCTGCGTCAGGCGTGCCTCGATGTTCAGGTGCACGTCTTCCAGCGCCAGCTTCCATTCGAAGCTGCCGGCCTCGATCTCGGCCCGGATCTGCGCCATCCCACGCTGGATATCGGCCAGGTCCTGCGCGCCGATGATCTTCTGCGCCGCCAGCATGCCGGCATGCGCCAGAGAACCCTCGATGTCGGCCTGCCACAGACGCTTGTCGAAGAACACGCTCGAGGTGTAGCGCTGCACCAGCTCGCTCATCGGTTCGGAGAAGAGGGCCGACCAGGCTTCGGATTTCTTGTCGAGTTGGTTCTGGGTCATGGGCAGGGTGTGCAGGTGGGGCGGGCCGGGGGCAGGGCGGTCGGGAACAGCAGCAATAATGGCCCGCTGCCCTTCCAACGTGTCGCAAGCGATGCGCAACCCATCGATTTTATCGACGCCCCCTGGCTCGGACAGAAGTGCCCGGCCCACTGGCGCCACGGCCTCCGGGCCGGCGGGCGCCCCTGCCGCGCCCTGGGGCCCGGGCGACACGACGATGCCGGCGCCGCTGGAGCCGCCGGGCACTGGCTCGTCCTCGTCGCCGGCGCGCGCGAAACCCCGCTTCGACGCCTGCCGCATCGGTGTGGTCCTGCGCACGGTGCTGGCGGTGGAGGCCGCGGTGGCGCTGGCCACGCTCTTCGTGGCCGCGGGTGCGGCCGACTGGCTGACGCTGGCCGCCACGGTGACCGGTGGCGCCCTGCCTGCCACGCTGCTGTGGCTGGTGCTCATCTGTGCCGCGAAGAAGCTGCTGGCGCGCTGGCCGCTGCAGGTGCAGTACGCGGTGGGCGCGAGCATCGGTGCGCTGACCGGCCTGTACGGCTGTGGCCTGCTGCGCCTCACCGGCGTGATGGCGACCGCACCCTGGCTGGCGAGCGGCCTGGCCGGCGCCGCCTTCGCGGCGGTGGTGATGGTGGCCATGGTGCTGCGCGCCAGCGGCGAAACGCCGGCCGCCACCACGGCGCGGCTGGAGGAACTGCAGCAGCGCATCCGCCCGCACTTCCTCTTCAACACGCTCAACAGCGCCATCGCCCTGGTGCGCGAGGAGCCCGCCAAGGCCGAGGCCATGCTCGAGGACCTGAGCGAGCTCTTCCGTTCGGCGCTGGCCGACCCCGACGAGTCGGTGACGCTGGGCGACGAAATCGCGCTCGCGCAGCGCTACCTGGCCATCGAGCAGATCCGCTTCGGCGGGCGGCTGCGCGTGCGCTGGGCCATCGACCCGGCGGCCAACGATGCGCGCCTGCCCAAGCTGCTGCTGCAGCCGCTGGTGGAGAACGCCGTGAAGCACGGGGTCGAGCCCAGTCCCCAGGGCGCGAAGCTGCGCATCCGCACCGAGCGGCGAGGCAGCAAGGTGGTGATCGAGGTGGTCAACAGCCTGCCGCCCCTGCGGTGGGCCGACCAGCCGCTGCCGCGCGGGCACGGCATCGCGCTGGCCAACGTGCGCGACCGGCTGCGCCTGCTGCACGACATGCAGGCGAGCTTTCGCGCCGGGGTCGACCAGGACCAGTACCGCGTGCGCATCGACATTCCCGCTGAACCATGACCAAGAACAATGCCCTCGAGACACCGACCCTCGCGCCCGAGCGCCGCCCGGCCGCGCCGGCCCTGCGCACCCTGATCGTCGACGACGAGCAGCTCGCCCGCTCGCGCCTGCGCACCCTGCTGGGCGACTGTCAGTCCCCGGCGGCGCTCGTCAGTGCCGAGGCGGAACACGGTGCCGAGGCGCTGCGCCTGCTGGACGGCCGGCCCTTCGATGTCGTGCTGCTGGACATCCACATGCCCGGCATCGACGGCGTGGAGCTGGCGCGCGTGCTGCGCGGGCGGGCCGACCCGCTGGCGGTGGTCTTCGTCACCGCGCATGCCAACCACGCAGTCACGGCCTTCGAGCTCGACGCCGTCGACTACCTCACCAAGCCCGTGCGGGCCGAGCGGCTGCAGCAGGCGCTGGCCAAGGCCGAGCGCTACCTGAAGGAGCGGCGCGCCGAACAGGCGGACGCGCCGGTCGAAAGCGTGCTCATCCAGGACCGCGGCCGCGCCGAGCGCATCCCGCTGACGGAAGTCGTCTACTTCAAGTCGGAACTCAAGTACATCACCGTGCGCACCGCCACCCGCACGCTGATCATGGACGGCACCCTGGGCGAACTCGAGGAGCGCTACCCCGAGCGCTTCGTGCGTGCGCACCGCAACGCGCTGGTGGCGCGCTCGGCCATCCGCTCGCTCGAACGCTACGACGACGGCGAGGACGTCGAGGGCTGGGCCGTCAAGCTCGCGGGCGTGCCCGAGGTGATCGTCGTCTCGCGGCGCATGCTCACGGCGGTGCGCGAAGCGCTCAAGGCGGTGCCATGAATTCCGCAGCGCCTCCCGCTGCACCTCCCGCACCGCCGCTGGCCTCGCCCGAGGCGGATCGCCAGGCGGCCGAGGTGATCGAGGAGGTGGAGCGCGAACGCGCCGCGCAGCCGCCGGGCGAGGCGCCCGTGGCCGCCCTGCCGTCCGAACAGCCGCGCGTGCTGCTGCAGATGCCGGTGGACGTGCGCAGCGCCTCGCTCGTCGTGCTGGCGGTGCTGGGCTGCGTGTTCACGCTGCGCTGGGCGTCGGCCGTGTTCGTGCCGCTGATGCTGAGCCTGATCCTCGTCTATGCGCTCACGCCGGTCGTGAACGCCATGGTGCGCATGCACATCCCCCGCTGGCTGGCCGCCACGGTGCTGCTGCTGGGCCTGGGCGGCGGGCTGGGCTGGACGGGCTATTCGCTCTCGGACAGCGCCGGCCAGCTCATCGACTCGCTGCCGGTCGCGGCGCAGAAACTGCGCGCCGCACTGCGGGCCAAGACCGCCAAGGCCGGTCCGCTGGACAACGTGCAGGAGGCCGCGGCCCAGCTCGAGCGCGCCACGCAGGACAACACCGCGCCGGCCCCCGCGCCGCGCCGCGGCGTTCAACGCGTCATCGTCGAGCGCCCGCCCTTCAACGTGCGCGACTATGTGTGGACCGGCACCGTCGGCGTGCTCAGCGCCGCCAGCCAGCTCACGCTGGTGGCCTTCCTCACCTTCTTCGCGCTGTGCGCGGGCGACACCTTCCGCCGCAAGCTGGTCAAGATGGCCGGCCCCAGCCTGCAGAAGAAGCGCATCACCGTGCACGTGCTGGACGACATCACCGGACACATCCAGCGTTACCTGCTGGTGCAGATCCTGTCGAGCGCCGTCGTCGGCCTGGCCACCGGTCTGGCCTTTTGGGCCATCGGGCTGCAGAACGCGGCGGTGTGGGGCATCCTGGCCGGCGTGACGAACCTCATCCCCTACGTGGGCTCCGTCATCATGCTGGCGGCGGCGGGGCTGGTGGCCTTCCTGCAGTTCAGCAGCATCGAGATGGCGCTGCTGGTGGGCGGCAGCTCGCTGCTCATCCACACGCTGGTGGGCAACCTGCTCGTGCCCTGGCTCACCAGCCGCACCTCGCGCATGAACCCGGTGGCCGTGTTCGTGGGCGTGATCTTCTGGGGCTGGCTGTGGGGCGTGTGGGGGCTGCTGCTGGGCATTCCCATCATGATGGTCGTGAAGGCGGTGTGCGACCGGGTCGAGGACCTGCAGCCGATCGGGGAGCTGCTGGGGGATTAGACCCACCCCCAGTCTTCGCGCACTTCGTGTCGCTTCGCCAACCCCCTCAAGGGGGCACATCCGGCGGCCCGGCGAAGCCGGTTCCGCGTATGTTCCCGGATGGCCTGCTCCGCGGCCACTCGCACCGTGGGATGCATAGGCCACCGGCGATGGCAAGTGGTTCGCTATAAAAAGAGTAGCTGCTCGCGACCGCCGGACGGGCCCTGCAGGCCGATTCGGCTTGGAAATTCAGCCGGTATTCCGCAGCCCCGCCGCCACCCCGTTGATCGACAGGTGGATGCCGCGCTGCACGCGGTCGCCGCCCTCGCCGGCGCGAAAGCGCCGCATCAGCTCGACCTGCAGGTGGTGCAGCGGGTCGATGTAGGGGAAGCGGTGGCGCACCGAGCGCTGCATCTCGGCGTTGCCTTCCAGCCTTTGCTTCGCGCCGGTGATGAGCGTGAGCGCGTCGGAGGTGCGGTGCCACTCGGCGTCGATCATGCCGAAGACCTTCTGGCGCAGCTTGCGGTCGGCGACCAGCTCGGCATAGCGCGTGGCCAGCTGCAGGTCGCTCTTGGCGAGCACCATGTCCATGTTCGACAACAAGGTGCGGAAGAAGGGCCATTGCGCGTACATGCGCTGCAGCAGGGCGATGCGGTCCTTGCGCTCGGCGGCGCTGCCCGCGCTGTCGAGGAAGGCCGCGACGGCGCTGCCGAAGCCGTACCAGCCGTTGAGCGTGAGGCGGCACTGGCCCCAGCTGAAGCTCCACGGCACGGCGCGCAGGTCCTCGATGTTGCGCTTGGGATTGCGCGAGGCCGGGCGCGAGCCGATGTTGAGCTCGGCGATCTCGCGGATCGGCGTGGAGCCGAAGAAGTAGTCGACGAAGCCGGGCGTCTCGTACACCAGCGCGCGGTAGGCGGCCATGCTGGCGCGCGAGAGCGTCTCGGCGGTGGCGATGAAGGCGGCCGGCGCCGGCTTGGCCGGTGCAAGGAAGGTGGCTTCGAGCGTGGCGGCGACCAGCGTCTCGAGGTTGCGGCGGCCGATCTCGCGGTTGGCGTACTTGGAGCCGATGACCTCGCCCTGTTCCGTGAGGCGTAGCTGGCCGCGCACCGTGCCGGGCGGCTGCGCGAGGATGGCCTGGTAGCTCGGGCCGCCGCCTCTTCCGACCGTGCCGCCACGGCCATGGAACATGCGCAGCCGGATCGGAACTTGTGCCCCCACGCTCGGCACTGGCGTGTCCTCGCTGCCCCCCAAGGGGGCGTTCGCTCGCTTGGGGCGGCCCGGCGCTGCGCTCGGCTCGCGGCCCGCATTCATCTCGTCGAACAGCTTCACCAGCGCCATGCCCGCGCGGTAGAGCTCCCAGTTGCTGGTGAAGATGCCGCCGTCCTTGTTGCTGTCGCTGTAGCCCAGCATCACGTCCTGCTCCGAGCCCGAGCGGCGCACCAGCGCGTCGATGCCGGGCAGGGCGTAGAAGGCCTTCACGATGGGCGCGGCGTTGCGCAGGTCCTCGATGGTCTCGAAGAGGGGGACGACGATGAGGTCGCACACGGCATCTTCGTTCAGCGTCCCGCGCATCAGGCCCACTTCCTTCTGCAGCAGCAGCGCTTCCAGCAGGTCGCTCACCGTCTCGGTGTGGCTGATGATGTAGTGGCGGATGGCGGCGCGGCCGTAGCGCGCATGCGAGGTGCGGGCCTGCGAGAAGATGGCCAGCTCGCTCACGGTGAGCGGCTGGTAGGCGCCGTCGGGCACGCGCAGCGGGCGCGCGTCCTCCAGCAGCTTGACCAGCAGCGTCTGCTTCGCGTCCTCGGGCAGGGCGGCGTAGTCGGGCTCGATGCGCGCGATCTTCAGCAGGTCGGCGACCACCGCCTCGTGCTTGTCGGAGCTCTGGCGCAGGTCGACGGTGGCGAGGTGGAAGCCGAACACCTCCACCGCGCGGATCAGCGGGCGCAGGCGCTGGTTGACCAGGGCCGTGCCATGCTTCTCGCGCAGCGAATCCTCGATCGTGCGCAGATCGGCCAGGAAGGCTTCGGCGTTGGGGTAGGGGTTCTGCGGCGCGACGGCATGGCGCGCGGCCACGCCGCCGGTCAGGTCGCGCAGCGTGGCGGCCAGCCGGGCGTACACGCCGGTCAACGCGCGGCGGTAGGGCTCGTCGTGGCGGTGTTCGTTCGGGTCGGGCGAGGCTTCGGCCAGCGCCTGCATCTCGGGCGTGACGTCGACCAGTGCTGCCGACAGCGACAGCTCGCCGCCCAGGTAGTGGACTTCGGTGAGGTAGTGGCGCAGGGCCAGTTCGCACTGGCGGCGCAGCGCGTAGTCGAGCGTCTCGGCCGTCACGTTCGGGTTGCCGTCGCGGTCGCCGCCGATCCACTGGCCCATGCGGAAGAAGGAGGCGATGTCCTCGCGGCCGAGGGCCTTCTCCAGGTCGGCGTACACGCGCGGGATCTCGCGCAGGAAGGTGGCCTCGTAGTACGAGAGCGCGTTCTCGATCTCGTCGGCCACGGTGAGCTTGGTGAAGCGCAGCAGGCGCGTCTGCCACAGCTGGGTGACGCGGGTGCGGATCTGCTCCTCGTTGTCGGCCAGCTCGCGGGGCGTGAGGGCGTCCTTCTGGCCGGCGAACATCTTCTGCCGCGCGCGGATCCCGTCGCGCGCGGCGAGCAGGGCGGCAATGCCGCGCTCGGCGTCGAGGATGCTCTTGCGCTGCACCTCCGTCGGGTGCGCGGTCAGCACCGGCGACAGGTAGCTGTGCGCCAGCGAGGCGGCCACCTGCTCGGGGCCGACGCCGGCCTTGCGGATGCGCGCCAACGCGACGTCGAGGCTGCCGTCGATCGCGTCGTCCGCCCGCTCGGCGTCGGTGCGGCGGCGGATCAGGTGCCGGTCCTCGGCCAGGTTGGCCAGGTGGCTGAAGTAGGTGAAGGCGCGGATCACGCGCACCGTCTCGGCCGCCGAGAGGCCCTTGAGCAGGTTCTTCAGGGCCCGGTCGGCCGAATGGTCGGCGTCGCGCCGGAAGGCCACCGACAGGGTGCGGATCTTCTCGACCAGCTCGTAGCTGTCCTTGCCCTCTTGCTCGCGGATCACGTCGCCGAGGATGCGGCCCAGCAGCCGGATGTCCTCGATCAGCGGCTGGTCCTCGGCCTGCCGCTTCGGCTGGGCCGGGGCGCTGCTCTTGTTGTTGTTCTTGCGGGCGGTGGGCATTCGACGTGGCTCCTTGAGGCTGAGGGGCGAAGGGGAAAAGACCGGGCCGGGCAGCGTTGCTGCAATGCAACATGCTAGCATCCCCGACCCCCCTGAACAGCACCCGGACGGCCCTGTGACCCACATCGTGATCGCCACGCGCGAAAGCCGCCTGGCCCTCTGGCAGGCCGAGCATGTGCGCCATCTCCTGCAAGAACGAGGCCACACGGTCGACCTGCTGGGCCTGACCACCACCGGCGACCAGATCCTCGACCGGACCTTGAGCAAGGTCGGCGGCAAGGGCCTGTTCGTGAAGGAGCTCGAGGCAGCCCTGGAGGACGGCCGCGCGGACATCGCCGTGCACTCGCTCAAGGACGTGCCGATGGACCTGCCGCCGGGCTTCGAACTGGCCTGCGTGCTGGAGCGCGAGGACCCGCGCGATGCCTTCGTCTCGCCGCACCACGCCTCGCTCGACGCCTTGCCCGAGGGCGCGGTGGTTGGCACCTCCAGCCTGCGCCGCACGGTGCTGCTGCGCGCGCTGCGGCCGGACCTGCGCATCGAGCCCCTGCGCGGCAACCTCGACACCCGCCTGCGCAAGCTCGACGACGGCCAGTACGCGGCCATCGTGCTGGCGGCGGCGGGCCTCAAGCGCCTGGGCATGGAGGCACGCATCCGCCAGTGCTTCGACGCGAGGACCATGCTGCCGGCGGCGGGGCAGGGCGCGCTGGGCATCGAGATCCGCAGCGGCCGCCCCGAGCTCACTGCTGCCCTGGCACCCTTGGCCCATCAGCCGACCTGGCTGGCCACGGCCGCGGAGCGCGCGGTGAGCCGCGCGATGGGCGGCAGCTGTTCGATGCCCCTGGCGGCGCATGCGCGCAGCATCGACGGCGGCCTGCACCTGGCGGCCGCGTGGGGCGAGGTCGAACAGGCCGCGCCGCTGCTGCATGCGCAGGCCGAGGCAGCGGTCGGCGACCTGGCGCAGGCAGACGCACTGGGCACGCGGGTGGCGGCTTCGCTGCAGGCGCAGGGCGCCCGTTGAGGCGGCCATGAGCGGCCACCCGTTGCGGGTGATCGTGACCCGGCCGGCGCGGGAGGCGGCCCGGTGGGTCCAGGGCCTCGCAGCCCATGGCATCGAGGCCGTGGCACTGCCGCTGATCGAGATCGCGCCGCTGCTCCCGGGCATGGCCGCTGGCCCGCTCGACGCCCGGCCCTATGCGGCCTTGATGTTCGTGAGCGCAGCGGCCGTCGACGGATTCTTCGAACGAAATCGGGCTGCAGCGCCCGCTGGACGGGCGCCGGCAGCTATTGATTTGATAGCAAACGCGCGCTGCTGGGCGACCGGCCCGGGCACGGCGCAGGCGCTCGTGGATGCGGGCGTGCCGCCGGAGCGCATCGACGTGCCGCCGACCGCGGCGGGCCGCTTCGATTCCGAGGCGCTGTGGGCGCAGGTGCAAGGCCAGCTGCAGGCTGGCGCGCGCGTGCTGCGGGTGCGCGGCAGCGACGCGGCCGGCCGGCCCGCGGGGCGCGACTGGCTGGCCCGGACGCTCGAGGCGACGGGCGTGGGGGTGGACACGGCCGTCGTCTACCGGCGGCTCGCGCCGCGGCTGGACGACGCCGCACGCGCGCTGGCCGCCGCCAGCACGGTCGACGAGGGGCAGGTGTGGCTGTTCAGCAGTTCGGAAGCGATCGCCCATCTCGTGGCCGCGATGCCCGCCGCCGACTGGCGCGGCGCCCGCGCATGGGCCACGCATGCGCGCATCGCCCAGGCAGCGCGCGCGGCAGGTTTCGGCTCGGTGCGGGAGGTTCCCGCCAGCCTGGACGCGCTGGTCGCGTCGATAGAATCGTTTCGATGACTGCTGCTTCCGTGCCCGACGACTCCGCACCCGACGCCGTGGGCCGCGGGCAGTTGCCGGCGGTGGTGGTGCCGGCCCCCGAGGCGGGGGCCGTGGCGCTGGCACGGATCGGCCTCGTCCTGCTGGGGCTGATCGCCCTCGTGGCGCTGGTGATGGCCATCGTGCTGTGGCAGAAGGTGGGCGGCATGCAGGAGCAGCTCGCGCGCCAGAGCGCCGACGCCACCATGCAGGCCGCCGAAGCCCGCGCGCTCGCGCGCCAGGCCCAGGACGTGGTGCGCGACACCGCCGGTCGCCTGGCCCTCATGGAATCGCGCGTGGCCGAGGTCGCGCTGCAGCGCAGCCAGCTCGAGGAACTGATGCAGAGCCTCTCGCGCTCGCGCGACGAGAACCTGGTCGTCGACATTGAATCCGCCGTGCGCCTGGCGCAGGAGCAGACCCAGGTCACGGGCAACGTGCAGCCGCTGCTGGCCGCGCTCAAGGCGGGCGAGCAGCGCGTCGCGCGTGCCGCCCAGCCACGCCTCGCACCCCTGCAGCGCGCCATGCAGCGCGACGCCGACCGCATCCGCGCCACCGCGAGCGGCGATGGCGGCGAGGCCCTGGCCCGGCTCGACGACCTGTTGCGCAGCGTGGACGAACTGCCTCCCCTCAACGCGCTGGCCGTGCGCGGTGTCGGCGGCGGCGACGTCTGGCAGAACGAGGCCGTTCCGGCCGACGCGGCGTGGTGGGAGCGCATCCTGCTGAGCGCGCGCAACGAGCTGCGTTCGCTGGTGCGCGTGTCGCGCATCGACCGGCCCGAGGCCGTACTGCTCTCGCCCGGTCAGACCTTCTTCCTGCGCGAGAACCTGAAGCTCAAGCTGCTCAATGCGCGCCTCGCCCTGCTGTCGCGGCAGGTCGACAACGCGCGCACCGAACTCGCTTCGGTGTCGGCGTCGCTGAACCGGTACTTCGACCCGGCTTCGCGCCGCGTGCAGCAGGCGGCGACGCTGCTGCAGCAGGTGCAGGCGGCGGTTAAGGCGTCGGCACCCCCGCGCATCGACGAGACCCTCGCAGCACTGGCCACTGCGGCGGCGGGGCGGTGAGATGAAGCACCCCCCAAGCCGCTTCGCGGCTCCCCCCTCTCTTGCGCCTTCGGCTTGGAGGGGGGCGCACCCAGCGGCCTGGCAAAGCCAGTTCCGCGGGTGCCCTGGGGACTTCGCTGCGCTCGCCGACTTGTCGTGGTTCCGTGCAACGACGACCGGTCTTGGCGAAGGAGGGGACTGATGCGGGCTGCGCTTTGGCTCCTGGCGCTGTTCGGCATCGCGGCCGCGGTGGCGCTGTTCGCGGGCAACAACCAGGGCACGATCACCGTGTTCTGGCCGCCCACGCGGGTCGACCTGTCGCTGAATCTGGTGCTCCTGGTGCTGGTGGTGCTCTTCGTGCTGCTGCACCTGGCGCTGCGGGCGCTGGCGGCGCTGTTCTCGCTGCCGCGCCAGGCGCGCCAGTGGCGCCTGCAGCAGAAGGAGCGCGCGCTGCACACGGCACTGCTCGATGCCATGGTGCAGTTGCTGGCCGGCCGCTTCACGCGCGCCCGCAAGGCCGCCCAGGCGGCATTGGCGCAGGAACGCATGCTGGCGGCCCTGGACGCGCGGCTGCCGCAGGCGCAGCAGGTCCGCATCCTGGCCCATCTGCTGGCGGCGGAGGGGGCCCAGGCGCTGCAGGACCGCGCGGCGCGCGACGCCCACCTGCAGCAGGCCCTGAACGACGGCGACGAGCGCGGCGCGGCGCCGCTGCCGAACGAAACCCGCGAAGGCGTCCAGTTGCGGGCCGCCCGCTGGGCGCTGGAAGACCGCGATCCGGCCGGTGCCCTGGCCCGCCTGGCCGAGCTGCCGCAGGGCGCCCAACGCCGAACGCTGGCCCTGCGTCTGCGGCTCAAGGCCGCACGGCAGGAGCGCCGCACCCTGGAAGCCCTGGAAACCGCCCGGCTGCTGGCCAAGCACCGCGCCTTCCCCGAGGCCGGGGCACAGAGCATCGTGCGCGGGCTGGCGTCCGACCTGATCGCCAGCGCGCACGACACCGAGCAGCTGCGCCGGGCCTGGTCCGAACTGGAGCCGGCGGAGCGGGAGACGCCTGAAGTCGCGATCCAGGCCGCGCAGCGGATGTTGGCGCTGCATGGCGACCTCGCCCTGGCGAGGATCTGGCTGCTCCCCGTGTGGGAGCGCGCGGCCGCCGAGCCGAAGAGCCTGAGCGACGCGTTGCGGGTGCGGCTCGTCCGTGCGCTGGAGGCCGGGCTCGACACCGTGGACGGGGACTGGCTGGCCCGCATCGAGGCGGCGCAGCGGGCCAATCCGCGCGATCCCAACCTGCAGTACCTGGCCGGCATGGCCTGCATGAAGCGGCAGCTGTGGGGCAAGGCGCAGCAGCTCCTGACCCAGGCGGGCCTGGGGCTGCAGGATGCTGCTCTGCACCGTCGGGCCTGGTCAGCCCTCGCCCGTTTGGCCGAGGACCGGGACGATCCGGCCCAGGCCGCCGAGGCCTGGAAACGCGCCGCGCAGGCCGACTGAGCGGGTTTCCGGGGCATCGGCGCCCCGTTTTTTTGCCCGAAACGCCCTCCGTTTCGACGAAATGCGCATCGACCAGACGAAGTAACCCAAGAAACATTTGGGCGCTTTCACTTCGTAGGTTACAGTCGGAACTGTGTCCAAAAGTACTAATTGCGGATGCGGTTGGGGGCCCAGATTGGAACGAACTTCTACATTTTTTGCGATCGGCTTGACGGCGGCGGCTCTGGTTCTCCAGGGCTGCGCGGCCATCGGACCGGGTTTTGACTCCACCAAGGTGGCGCTTCCGCCGCCGCTGCCAGCGGCCGACGAAGGCACGCCACCGGAGGGCGCGCTTCGAGAGATCGACGCCGAACTCGTGGCCCGCATGAGGGCCCGGCAGCCGACGACGATCAGCGCCGACGTGCAGGCCCTGCTCGGCACTCCGGAGAAATACCGCATCGGCGCGGGTGACGTGATAGGGATCACGGTCTTCGACCATCCCGAACTGGTCTCCAGCGCGATCCCGGCCACGACCGTGGCCGACCCGGCCAGCGTGTCGCCCGCGCCCGGCTTCATCGTCTCGGACACGGGGCAGCTCGCCTTTCCCTACGCCGGCACCCTGAAGGTCGAGGGCATGACGGTGCAGGAACTCGAGGACACGCTGACCCGTCGACTGACCAAGGTCTTCCGCGAGCCCCAGGTGAGCGTCCGCGTCTCGGCTTTCCGGAGCAAGCGCGCCTACGTCGAGGGCGAGGTCAAGAACCCCGGCCTGCAGGTCTTCACCGACATTCCCATGACCCTGCCGGAGGCGATCAACCGCGCCGGCGGCATCCTGCCGACGGGCGATCGCTCCTTCGTCACGCTCACGCGCGGCAACAAGACGACCAACATCGACCTGATGCAGATGGCCGAGGTCGGGGTCGACCCGACGCGCATTCCGCTGCGCAACGGCGACATGGTCATGGTGCGCAACCGCGAGGACCGCAAGATCTTCGTGATGGGCGAGGTGCTGCGTCCGTCGGCCATCCTGATGCGCAACGGGCGCCTGAGCCTGAACGACGCGCTGGGCGAAGCCGGTGGCGTCGACCTGGGCACGGCGAACCCGCGGCAGATCTACGTGGTGCGCAATCAGCCGGGAGGTGGCCAGACGGTCTTCCACCTCGACGCGCGCACCGCCACGGCGCTGGCACTGGCGGACACCTTCCCGCTCGAGCCCAAGGACGTGGTGTACGTCGACCCGGTCGCGCTGGTGCGCTGGAACCGCATCGTGACGCTGATCCTGCCGTCGGCCACGACCGCCAACACCATCCGCGCCACCTACAAGTAGGCCAGCGGTGTCCATCCGGCGGATCCTCATCGTGTGCACAGGCAACATCTGCCGCAGCCCCATGGCCGAGCGCGTGATGCGCGAAGCGCTGCCGGGCTTCGAGGTGTCGTCGGCGGGCACGCACGCCCTCGTCGGGGTGGGCGCCGACGACACCGCCCGTGCGTTGATGCGGGAGCGCGGCCTGCCGATCGACGCGCATCGCGCACGCCAGCTGGACGCCCGCCTCTGCCATGAGGCGGACCTGGTCCTGGTGATGGAAAGCGCCCAGCGGCAGTGGATCCAGCAACGGCATCCGGAGAGCACCGGCAAGGTGTTCCGTCTGACCGAGCAGTTGCGGGTCGACGTGCCCGACCCCTACCGGCGAACGCTGGCCTCCTTCCAGACCGCGCTGGCCCTGATCGACCAAGGGGCCCAGGCCTGGGCCGAACGAATCTCCAGAGTGACCCCATCATGAAGTCATCGACCGCTACCCCTCCCACTTCTTCCTTTGGTTCCGGCTTTCAGGGCGGCACCGACGGCGAGGAAGTCGAACTCGGCCACTACATCGATGTCGTCGTCGCCAACCGATGGCTGATCGCCTTCGTGACGCTGGTGGTCCTGGCCTGCGGTGTCGCCTACGCCTACCTCACGCGGCCGGTCTACGAGGCCAACCTGCTGGTGCAGGTTGAGGACAGCGAGGCCAGCGCCAGCAAGAGCTTCCTGGGCGAGGCGAGTGCGCTGTTCGACGTCAAGACGCAAGCCAGCGCCGAGATCGAGATCATGCGCTCGCGCATGATCGTGGGCAGCGCCGTCGAAGCCACGCATCTGTACATCGACGCGCACCCGCGTTATGTGCCGCTGATCGGCGGCTGGCTGTCGCGTCGCGCCACCGGACTCTCCGATCCCGGCTTCCTCGGCTTCGGCGGCTACACCTCGGGCACCGAACGCATCGACGTGAGCCGTTTCAATGTGCCGCCCGCGTTCGAGAGCACGCCCTTCATCCTCACGGCGCAGGAGGGTGGCCGCTATTCGCTTTCGCACAAGGGCCTGAGCGAGCCGATGGAGGGAAGCGTCGGCCAGCTGCTCCAGACCACGCTCCAACCCAGCGGCAGGAAGATCGAACTGATGGTCGATCGCCTCGAGGGCAAGCCGGGCGCGCAGTTCGTGCTCACGCGCGCGCCGACGCTGGCCACCGTCGAGGGCCTGCAGGGCCAGCTTGTCCTGGCCGAGCGCGGCCGTCAGTCGGGCGTCATCAGCGCCACGCTGCAGGACACCGATCCGGAGCGGCTGACGCGCGTGCTGAACGCCATCGGCTCGCAGTACGTGAACCAGAACATCGAACGCAAGGCGGCCGAGGCGCAGAAGACGCTCGCCTTCCTGGACGTGCAGCTGCCGCTGTACAAGAAGCAGCTGGAACAGTCCGAGGAGATCTACAACCGCTACCGCAACCAGAAGGGGACGGTCGCCTTCGACGAGGAAGCGAAGCTGATCCTCACCAACTCCGTTGAACTGCAGACCAAGCTGCTCGAGGCGCAGCAGAAGCGCCGCGAACTCGAGAGCCGCTTCACCGCCGCCCACCCGACGGTTCAGACGCTCGACGCACAGATCGCTGCCTACTCGCGCCAGATCGGCGAGATCCAGAACCGGATCAAGGGCCTGCCTGCCGTGCAGCAGGACGCCGTCCGGATGGAGCGTGAGGTGCGCGTGAACACGGGCCTCTACCAATCCCTGCTGAACCAGGCCCTTCAACTGCGGCTGGTCAAGGAAGGCAAGGTGGGCACGGTGCGCCTGCTCGACGCCGCCGCGCAGCCCGAGGTGCCGATCAAGCCCAACCGCCGCCTGATCGTGCTGGCCTCGCTCGGTGCCGGCCTGGTGGCGGGCCTCCTGCTGGCGCTGCTGCGCAGCGCCCTGGTGGAGCAGCGCCTGCGCGATCCGCACGAGGTCGAGGAGAACATCCACCTGCCGGTGTTCTCGTCCATCCCCCACAGCAAGGTGCAGACGTCGATCGGTCAGCGTCGCCTCACCGGCGCCACGGGCGTGCGCTTGCTGGCCGTCGAACAGCCCGACGAGCCCGCGGTCGAAAGCCTGCGCAGCCTGCGCACCGCGATGCAGTTCGCCATGCTCGAGTCGCCGAACAACCGCGTCATGATCACCGGCCCGACCCCGGGGGTGGGCAAGAGCTTCGTGACGGCGAACTTTGCGGCGCTGATGGCGGCGGCCGGCAAGAAGACATTGCTGATCGATGCCGACCTGCGGCGCGGCCACCTGCACCAGTACCTGGGCCTGCAGCGGCACGGCGGCCTGTCCGAACTCATCGCGGGAAGCCTGACGATCCAGCAGACCGTCCACCGCGACGTGGTGCAGAGCCTCGACTTCCTGGCCACCGGCCAGCTGCCGCCCAACCCGGGGGAGCTGCTGACCTCGGCATCCTTCCACAGCGTGCTCGAACGCATGTCGGAACAGTACGACCTCGTGGTCATCGACACGCCGCCGGTGCTGGTGGCCTCGGACGCGACCACCATCGCCGCCCAGGCCGGGACGGTGCTGCTGGTGGCGCGGGCGGCGGTGTCCACGATGGGCGAACTGCGCGAGAGCACCCGCCGCCTGTCGCTCGGCGGCAAGGTGGCCAGCGGTGTGCTGCTCAACGGCATGGAGGCCAAGCGCCGGAACTTCAGCACCTACAAGTACGGGCGCTACCGCTACACCAACTACAACTACGAGAGCATCCTGCCGGACGAGCAGTGAGCAAAAAGAAGAAAGGCGCCGCAAGGCGCCTTTCTTTTTTGGGCTGCGGCGCTACGCGAGGCGGCGCGCCGGTGCGGCCGTCGGGTCAGGAGGTGCGCACGCGCTCTGCGGCGGCGTTGGCGCCGTGCTTCACCACACGCTCGAGCGCCGACTCGAAGCGCCGGAGCACCGCGCCCTGGTCAAGGTGCTCCTCGGCGTAGGCGCGTGCGGCCAGCCCGAACTGCGCGCGCAGCTCGGGGGCCGACGCCAGCGTGCGGATGGCGTTCACGAGCGCCTCGGGGTCTTCCGGCGGCACCACCACGCCGCACCGCGACACCACGGTGGCCAGTTCGGTGCCTTCGTGCGCGGTGGCGATCACCGGCCGGCCGCTGCTGAGCATCCCGGTGAGCTTGGACGGCATCACCAGGTCGGCGGCATCGGCACGCTGCGGCAGCAGATGGATGTCGGCCATCCCCAGCAGGTCCCCCAGTGCCTCGACCGGCTGCAGGTTCATAAAGCTCACCCGCGGCAGTCCGGCGCAGCGCGCCTCCAGCGTCTCGCGCGCGGGCCCCGAGCCGCAGAAGACGAAATGGATGTCGTCGCGCTCGCGCAGTGCGAGTGCGCAGTCGCCCAGGATCTCGAGGCCCTGCTTGCCGCCCATGTTGCCGGAGTACAGCGCGACGACCTGGTCGTCGCGGATGCCCAGTTGTTCGCGGAAGCGGCTCCTGCGCTCGAGCGGCCGGATGGCGGTGATGTCCGCCCAGTTGGGCAAGGACACCAGGCGGGCATCGGCCACGCCCTTGCTGCGCGCCCGTTCCATCATGCGCTGCGAGATCGTCGACACGCGCGTGAAGCGCCCCATCAGCCAGCGCTCCAGGGCCAGCACGGCCCGCTTGGAGCGCTCGCCCTTCAGCACGCCCAGTGCGAAGGCCGCATCGACCTCGTAGTCCTGGATGTGCAGCCACGAGGCCGCACCGCGCAGGCGGCAGAACGCCAGCGCGGCAGGTGTGCAGAACAGCGGCGGCTCGGTGACCCAGACCACGTCGGGCTTCCAGCGCCATTGCGTGAACAGCAGGGGCGCGCTGGTGAGCGCGAAGCTCGCCAGGTGGACCAGCCGCTTGAGGCCGGACACCTTGCGCGGCACCCACAAGGGCGCACGCAGCACGGTCACGCCGTTGCGCTGCTCGCGCAGGTATCGCCCGGCGCGGTAGGGCGCCTGGACTTCCCATTCGGGGTAGTAGGGCGGCGCGGTGATCACCCGCACCTCGTGCCCTGCCGCGGCGAGCCATTCCGCCATTTCCCCCGAGTACTTGCCGATGCCGGTCAGCTCAGGGGCGTAGTTGATGCCGTAGATCAGGATCTTCATGCAGCGTCGGTGCGAAGCACGCGCTTCTTGATGGGCGTTGCGGGATTGCCGGTGTAGATGGTCCAGGGCTCGGCGTCGCGCATGAGCACGGTGCGCGCTCCGATCACGCTGCCTTCGCCCACGCAGACGCCCGGGCCGATGAAGGCTTCGGCCGCCACCCAGGCTTGGTCGCCGATGCGGATGGGCCGCGCCACCAGCTGGAAATTCGGATCACGCACGTCGTGCGTGCCGGCGCACAGGTGCGCGCGCTGCGAAACCACGACGCGCTCGCCCAACGATATGGGCGCCATGCAGTAGCAGATGACACCGGGGCCGATGCAGGCGTGGGCCTTCATCTCGAGCAGCGGCGGATACCAGATCCTGGCGGACCCGTAGACACGCGCCGTCGGATGCACACGCGCGCCGAAGAGCGAGAGCAACATCCGGCGCCAGGCGTGCAGCGGCGGTGGCGTCCACGACGCCAAGCACAGCCAGGTGATGCCCCAGCAGGCGCGGAACAGGCGGTGGCTCAGGCTGAAGGTGGGGCCGCCCTCCAGCGGCTTGCTCATGCGTGCGTCCAGCAGGCTCATGGCGTCACGCCCATCAGGCGGCTGTCGGGTACTCGCGCGGACTCGAGCTGGCTGCCGATCAGGCTCGCCAGGTGCGCTGCCGCCGCGTCGATGCGAAAGCGCTTCTCGAAGCTTTGTCTTGCGGCGAGCGATGCGCGCCTGCGCTCGTCGTCGGAAGCCTGGAACCACTGGCGCAGCGCACCGAGCGTGCCCTCCACCGTGTCGTTGCCCACCCAGCCGGCACCGTCGTCGGCGATCTCCCGCCAGATATTGACCTTGTCGGAGATGGCGACGGGACGGCCGCAAGCCAGTGCCTCCGCCACGGCGATGCCGAAGTTCTCCTGGTGGGAAGGCAGGCAGAAGAGTTCAGACGCGTAGAAGGCGCCCCACTTCAGGTCGCCGGTCAGCATGCCGGTCCAGGTGATGCGCTCGGAGATACCGGCCTTGCCGGCCAGTTGCCGAAGCTGGGCCAGCCAGGCCTCCTCGCCCGGGCCGGCCATCACGAGGTGCAGGCGCTGGTCGTCCCGCGCCAGTTCGGCGAAGGCCTGGATCAGCAGATCGCATCCCTTCTTTTCCTGGATGCGTCCGAGGAACAGATACAGTCGCTTGTCCGCCAGGCCGGGAAACTGGTCGTGGAAGGCCTGCCGCAGGTTGCCGGCGTCGGCCGGCACATCGGCGGTGCCGAAGGCCGTCACCAGTTCCTGCCGCGGCCGGTAGAGCCAGAAGGACTCGCGTGCCAGGCGCCGTTCTTCCTCGCAGGTGAACAGGACGGCGCGCGCGTCGCGCAGCACCCTGTATTCGGCCCAGGGCCAGTACAGCCACTTCTTGAGATGCTTGAGGGGGTAGGCCCGCTTGAACCAGGGGTCGAGCATGCCGTGCGTGAAAACGAAATACGGCACGTCGCCGCCTGCCAGGGCGCGCCAGGCGCCGAGGCCGGGGTACTGCCAGAGGCCGTCGACCACGACGGCATCGAAGCGGGAGGCGTTCTGCTCGAGCCAGGGCTTCAGGTCGGGCGAATAGCGGAAATGGCCGCGACCGCCCAGGGCATGGACGGCCACCGGGTAGTCCCGGATCCAGGGCTCGCCGGGGTCGTCCAGCGACACGACCTCGACCGAATGGCCGAGCCGCAGGAGTTCGGCGTCCAGCCGGCGGGCGGCTTCTGCCGGGCCGCCGGAACGTCGATCGATGCTGGGGATGATGCGCAGCAGGCGCATGGGGGAAGGAAGCGAATGACTCAAGCGGCGCGCTCCAGGGCCCAGGCCGGGGCGATGGGCGCGACGGCTGGACGAGGCTGGCTCCGGGCCGGCACCGCGAGCGGCAGATAGCGAAGCGCCAGCAAGGCCTGGGCGAACAGCAGGCCGGTGGCCACGTTCACGGTCAGCTGGCCGATCGTGGACCATGTCATCAGCGCGATTGCCAATGTCAGCCACACCAGCAGCGGTGCCGAAGAGCGGATGCGCACCGAGGTCCGCCAGGCGGCCCACATGCCGACCGCGATCACGGCGAGCTTCAGCACGATGAAGAGCACGCCGATCACGCCGCCTTCCAGCAGGATGCGCGCCGATTCGGTTTCGGCCAGCATGAAGCTGCGCTCGCCCGACTCGAAGTAGCTCGCCAGGTTGGAACCCTTGCCCAGTCCGGCGCCCAGCCAGGTGATCTGGCTGTAGGTTTCGGGCTCCCCGGCCAGCATGGCGAGGATGCGCTCGCCGAGGTCTTCGGTCTGCGATGCGTTCTCGAAGCGCTCCTGCGTGGCCACCAGGGCGCCGCTGAACAGAATGGCCGCGCCGGCCATGAGCGACACCGTGAGGATCACGCCCATGGCCGCATAGACCTTGCCCACGCCGCGCGAGAACCACAGGGACCCGAGCAGGGAGACGCCCAGCAGCCCGACGTAGAACAGCACGGCGGCACGCGAGCCGCTCAGGATCGAGCCGACGAGCAGGGCGATGAAGGCCAGGATGAACATCAGCCGCGCGCGCCCGCTCCGGCGGGACAGCTGGCGATAGCAGAACAGCGCGGAGATCCCCATCGCGAGGAAGGTGGTGAAGCCCAGCGTGAAGCTGAAGGTGCCGGTCGGACGCACGACGCCGGCGACCACCACGAAGATGTCCCGCACGTCGGTGTCGATCTGGGTGTTGATGAAGGCGCCCGGCGGCGAACCCTGCTGGAGCACGACCAGCGGAATCATCAGGATCAGCAGCGCGAGCATGACCCACAGGCTGCGGCGATAGTCTTCGAGCGTCATCGACACCGCGGCCGCATAGCCGAACCAGAAGTACAGCAGCCAGAAGCGCAGCCCGATCACCAGGATGGCAGGGGAGAACTGGTTGATGATGAGCTGAACGAATCCCCAGAGGATCAGCACCCCGGTCCACACGAGCAGCAGCTGCGCCGGCAGCCGGCGAAAGTTCAGGGCCCCGGTGCGCAGCGCATACCAGACGGTGTAGATCGCCAGCAGGTCGCGCAGCAGCACCAGCGGGAGCGTCAGCGAATTGGAGACCCATTTCCGGAGCGCGCCTTCGAGCACCATGACGAGGAGCACGGAAATGAACAACGTCCCCGCCCGGCTGGGGCGCCCCGCCCGGGCTTCGGCCGCGCTGCGCGCAGGGAGGGTCGCGTTGGAATGGGCCGGTGGATTCATGTCAGCACCCGTTCGGTGAACACATCGCGCACCCGCTGGCGGTAGCTTTGCCAGGTGAAGTCCTGGGCGGCACGCAGGGCTGCCGCCCGGGCCGCGCGCATTTCGGGCACCGAGAGGGCCAGCGCGCGCACCTGCGCGTAGAGGGCCTCCGCGGTCGGCTCCACCACCCAGCCGCTGCCAGGATGCTTTTCGATGATCGCCTTGGCGCCGGTCTGGGTCGAGACCAGCGCCGGCGTGCCGCTGGCCATCGATTCGGCCACGACCATGCCGAAGGAGTCGAAGCGCGAGGGCAGCAGCAGGCAGTCTGCCCCTGCCAGCACCGAATACAGCTGCGCCTGTGGCACGCTGGGCTGGTAGGTGGTGCCGGGCAGGGCCATCACCTGTTCGAGGAGTTCGGGGAAGGCCACGCCGCCGACGAAATGCAGTTCGTACGGAATCTGCTCTTGGTGCAGACGGCGGAAGGCGTCGATGATGAGGTCGACCGACTTGCGGTAGCTCATCACGCCGGCGAAGACGAAGCGGGGCTTCTCGTGGACCGTGAAGGGAGGCGGGCGGTCCGTGGGCAGCTCCGCGCCGAGCAGCAGCGGGAAGACCTTTTCGGGTGGCACGCCGTTGTCGGTGTAGCTGTCGGCGGCCAGGGGAGAGCAGGTGAGGATGAGGTCGGCGAGTTCGACTTCCTCGTCCCTCTGGCGGTAGATCTCGGGGGTGAACGGCGTGCGCGGGATCTCCATCAGCTGCTCGCCAGCCACGTGGTGCAGCGAGGGCGCGTCGAGGACGCAGGTCGCCCCGATGGCCTTGGCGGCGCGGAAGGTCTCCAGGGCAGCGCTCTCGTAGGCCACGACGACCTTCGGCCGGATGGTGCGGATCTGCCGCGCGATCCATCGGTCGTATGCATGCTGCATGCGAAAGAAGAAGTCCCCCTTCTGGTAGGGCAGCGGCAGGGATTTGCCGACCCGCCAGAGGATCTGGAAGCGCGATGGATGGTGGCGCAGCTCGCGCGGGATGGGCACGCGCCGCACCCGTTCCTTGTAGTAGCGCGGCAGCCAGGGCGAGATCTCGCTCTCGTCGGTGCAGACCGGAACGCCCGACCAGAAGGCCTTGAGCATCCCGCCCTCGTGCAGGGCCAGTGCAAGCTGTTGCGCGTGCTGCAGGCCGAACTGGCTCACGAAAACCGAACCCGGGGCCGTCATGCGGACGTCTCCCGTTTGGAGCCGGAATGCAGGTGTTCGCCGCGCGGCGTGATGGAGTCGTTGAATGTCATGGTCAGTTCGTCACCAGCGTCCCTGGGAGCCCTTCGCTTTCGGATGGCGGACAGATGCGCCAGGTACTCGGCCGCCACGGAAGCGGCGCGGTACGGCTTCAGATGGGCCTCCACGGCCGGGTCCAGGGCTTGCGTCGATGGAGGAGTGGCCCGTCCCTGCAGTTCCTGTTCGAGCATGTCGGCGAGCGATTCGGCGCTGCCGGGCTTGAACAGCCGTCCGCACTTGCCGACGGCTTCGGGCAGGCCGCCGACGTCGCTGGCGACCACCCGCAGGCCGCAGGCCAGGCCCTCGAGGGCCACGACGCCGAAGGGTTCCTGCCATCGCGACGGCACCACCAGGACGCGATGACCGGCCAGCGTGCGGGCAAGGGCGGGACCGGACCGCTTGCCGAGGAATGCGATCGACTGGTGGAGGCCGAGGCCATCGACCCGCTGGCGCAGGGCGGCCTCCTCGGGGCCTGTTCCCACGATGGACAGGGTTGGGCGGATGCCGCGCGAGTGGAGCAAGGCCATCGCATCGACCAGCAGATCCACGCCCTTGTCGTCGACCAGGCGTCCCAGGAACACCAGATCACCCAGCGGCTCCGGCTGTGGCTGCGGCTTGAAGGTCTGGTCGTCGTAGGGGTTGCGTATCACCCCGACCCGTCCGGGCAGGCTCGCCGCAACCGCCGCACTGACCGCCAGGTTCCTGGTCGCCCAACGCGTGGCCAGCCGCTTCGCGCGGTCTTGCCAGGCCACCGACCCGTCGGGCCGTTGCAGCCAGGTGTGGTAGGTCACCAGGGAGGGCGTTCGCAGCAGAAGCGCCGGCCAGAGGTAGCGCAGGGAAATGTTGGACTGCAGGTGGACGTCGCACCATCGCAGCAGGCGTGCGGTCTGCATCGCGCTCGGGCGGCGGTAGACCTCGTAAGGCAGCGCGTCCTCGGCCTCGTTCGGCGTGTGGGTGATGACGCGGACATGGTGACCCGCCGCGGCGAACTCGCGGGCCAGCGTGGCCGACACGAACTCGATGCCGCCGAGCTGCGGCAAAAAGGCGTGGCTCGTGAGAAGGATGTTCATCGGACCCGTCGATCCGTCGATGCGCGAGGCCGGGCCGCCCGAGCGGCGCTGATGGCACGCAGGCGCGAAGGAGGCGCCGATCATTTGAGATCTCCTCGCACATGCGCATGCACCAGGTCCGCCAGCGTCGCGCTGATCATGGCCAGCGGAAATCCGAACTGGAACATCAGGACACCGTCCAGCGTGGACAAGTCCAGGAAGCTGGGGCACAGCGCACACCAGAGGCAGAACACCGGAATCTGGATCAAGGTCCAGCGGTTCCAGCCGCGATTGGCAGCCAGCCGCCACATCGTCATCGAGAGAATCACGGTGGCGCTGTAGATGCTGGCGATCAGCACCTCGTGCTGCAGGTGGGCGTAGTTCGGGCCGATGAGCAGGAGCAGCAGCGACGGCGTCAGCGCCGCGATCACGACCAGCACCAGCCCGGGCACCAGCCCGAGCAGCGACCACGCCATGAAGGTGGACAGCGTGCGACTCCTGGTCTGGCTGAAGCGCGGGATCGCAAAGGCGGACACCAGCATGGAGACGGGCACGAAAAGCTGCGCGAGGCGCCCCAGCGCCCCGAACGATGCGGTCTCCGCCGGTGCGCTCATTGCCGCCAGCAGGAACAGGGGGATCTGCGACTGGATGCAGTAGTACAGCTCGACCGGCAGCTGTCGCAGGGTGAGGGACCGAATTTCCTTGCGATCGGACTCCACCACCCGGGCGGCATCCACCGGGACTTCCTGCCGGGCCCATTTCTGCACGAACGGCACCCGCAGCGCGGCGCCGATGACCGCCAGCCCCGTGACCAGCAGGATCGACACGCCGTTCAGCAGGTGGAGCAGGGCCACCGCAGCCAGCCGTGCCGCTCCCAGCGCGGCTTCGAGCGACTGCAGACGTGCCGCCCGCTGGGCGAAGAGCAGGATCTGGTCCGTGATGTGGGATCTCAGCTCCACGAACCACTGGATCATCAGCAGCGTCAGCAGGGCGACCACCAGCCAGACCGGCGCGCCCGCCTTGAGCAGCAGCCAGCTGGCGATGGCAAGAAAGAAGGGCAGGACCACGGCAGAGATCAGGTGGCGCTCGCGCCGGCAGGCTGCAAGCGCTTCGGCCGCGCGCTGGCGGTCCGGCCAGACGCGGCCGACGATGGTCGAGAAGGCGATGTTGACGCCGCCCATGGTCAGCACCGTCAGCGCCCCGGTCAATATCGCGAGCACCGTGTAGATGGCGTAGTCGTTGACGCTCAGCCAACGCGTCAGCAGCAGGCCGGTCACGGCAGAGAGGCCCTGCGCGGCGAGGGCGCCGGTCAGGAACCCGGCAACGCTCTTGACGCGACCGCGCCAGGAAGATTGCATGCCCGGCTCGTCCTGTCGTCGTGGCGCAGGCGACGCCACGAGGTCCTGCTCGAGCACGACAGTGCCTTGGGCCGCGTTTTTCATGGGGTCGTCGTCAGGGGCGGGCGAAGCGGGTCGGGGGTCTGAGGCGGGCTGGCGCCCTGGCTCGTCGAGGATCGCGATCAGCGCGATCCGTCGGCCATGAACACCGCACGGAAGGTGCGCAGGAGGATCTTGATGTCCAGCCACAGCGACCAGTTGTCGACGTAGTAGGCATCGAGCTCGACGCGCTTGGCATAGGGAAGCCGGTTGCGGCCGCTCACTTGCCACAGTCCGGTGATGCCCGGACGCATGCTGCAGTAGTGCGACCAGTGCTTGCCGTACAGGCTTCGCTGGCGTTCCATGCAGGGACGCGGGCCGACGAGGCTCATGTCGCCTTTGAGCACGTTCCAGAACTGGGGCAGTTCGTCCAGGCTGGCTCGGCGGATCAGATTGCCCCATGGGGGTGATGCGCGGGTCCTTCTCCAGCTTCTGGAAGGTGTCCCATTCCGTACGTGCCATGTCGTTCTTGCTCAGGAATTCCTCGAGCACGGCGTCGGAGTCGTGGACCATCGAGCGGAACTTGTAGAACCTGAAGCGTTCGCCGTCCTGGCCCAGTCGGCTCTGCCAATAGTGGATGGGAGCCCCCATGCTGATCCGCACGCAGAGGGCGATCAGCAGGTACAGGGGGCCGAACAATGCGAAGAAGGCCAGGGCCCCCACGATGTCCATCGTGCGCTTCGCCGTACGTTCCAGCCAGTGCATCTTCCTGCCCACCACTAGATTCGGCGTGGCAGCAGCACCTCCGCCTCCGGGGGGCATGTGGCGTGCAACGGGCCCTTGCGCTGTCGAGTCAGAACGAAACATCACGATTTCCTTCGAGAGGGGTGCCTTGCTGCCGCAGCGCTGAGGCACCTGTCAAAGTAACTCTTTTCTACTAAAAGGCCGCCATTGAATCACAGGCGATCTGCGTTGTCGTGTCAGCATTCGTCGTATGCCGTCGGCGACAGAATATGTAACTTGCTGCCTCACTCCTGACCTCGCGCACGTCCCGATCTTCGGTTGTTGCGCTGCAGCAAGGTGATTCAAATTGTAGTCCTTTCGGCTGACAGATATCTGAACTTCTAACTTAAGTACTCTTTTTGTGGCCTAGTTCACCACGTCGGGGCGGATGTGAGGACTTGTAACCAGGCGCTTCCGGGTGCGGCGGCGCGGAAACAGGGCGAGCAAATGCAAAACGCCCGCTCCGGGGCCGGAGCGGGCGTCTTGTGGTGGGCCCTGGTGAGGCGGGCCTGGGAGCCGCCCTTGGGGGCGGCGGCGTTCAGGGCGCTGGCGTGCCCGTGGCGGTGGCCTGGTTTTCGAAGGGCAGGGTCACGCTCGCCAGATCCTTGCGGGTCTCCACCAGGACGAGCGGGCCGTCGTCGAGGACGACCACGGCGGGCCGCTCGCGAGGAACGTGGATCGGACGGGGCTCGGCGTCGATGGCCGCCCGCACCGCCGCCACACGTTCGGCATCCGAATTGACCCACTGCAAGCCGGCGCCCTCGGCGATCCGGGACAGCTCCGCCGCGGGCAGGTCGAAAGCCGACACCTTGGGCAGGGCCGGTCGGCTCGAGGACGACCGTGCTGCCGGGGGAGGCGCCGACACCGGTGCGGCCACGGGCGCCGAAGTGCTGGCGGACACCGCCACGACGGCCACGTCGGCTGTCGCTTCGGCTGCTGCTTCGGTGGCGACCTGCGCGACCGGCTCGGCGATGCCGGTTTCGCGCTCGCCTTCACGGCTTTCGCGCGGCGCGCGTTCGCGGCGGTCCCGGCCATAGCGGTCGCGGGAGCGACCGCGCCGCTCTTCACCCTCGCGACGGGGTGCCTCGCCCTCGACCGACATGTCTTCGGGCGAGGCGCCGTTCGGCACCGGCGCGTCGACAAGCTCGCCGCCGCGCTCGGCCACATCGGCCGGCCTGGCGCCTCGGCGTTCGCGGCGGCCCTCGCGCGGCGCCTGCTCTTCGCCTGCACCGGGCAGGTCCGAGGCGGCAGTGCGGGGTTCGCGGACCGAAGCCTCGTCGCGGCGTGCATCACCGCGATCGCGGCGCTCGCCCTGGCGGCCGCGGGGCGCGCGTTCGGCACCGGCCTCGCGCTGCTCGTCGGCAGCCGCCGAAGCGACTCCCTGAGCCAGCGCTGCCTTGTCGCCCATCTCCTGGTCGCGCGCCTCGATCGACTCGCGACGCTCGCCACGGCTGCTGCCGCGGCGCTCGCCCTCGCGCGGCGGACGTGCGTCGCCGCGCAGCTCGCGGCTTCCCTCGACGCGGCCCTCGCGGCGTGCGTCGCTGCCACTGCCCTCACGGCGCTCGCCATTGTTGTTGCGACCACCGCGGCGTTCACCGTCGCGCGCGGACCGGCCTTCTCCGTCACGGCCGCGGCCTTCGCCACGGCCGCCGCGGCGCTGCTCGCCACGGCCGCCCTCGCGGCGCGCGGGCTTGGCCTCGTCGGCAGCCGGAACAGCCGGTGCAGGCGCCGCTGCGGGCGCGGGCGCGTCCTGGGCGCCGCCGCCGAACAGGCCCTTGAGCCAGGCGAAGAAGCCGCGTTCGGCCGGTGCACGCGGTGCCGCCGGGGCCGGGGCGGCCACCGGGGCCTGCACCGGCGCGGGTGCCGCGACTTCCTTGGGCGCCACAACAGGCGCCGGCGCATCGGGCAGCACGCCCTTGATGACCGGCGTCTGCTTGTTGGTCGGTTCCTGCGAGCGTCGCGTGACGTGGGTCGGGTCCTCGACTTCCTCGGCCATGGTGTAGCTGGCACGCAGGTGGTCCAGGCGCGGGTCGTCGTGCTTGAGGCGCTCGAGCTTGTAGTTCGGCGTCTCCAGGGTCTTGTTGGGCACCATCAGCACGTTCACGCGCTGCTTGAGTTCGATCTTGGTGATCTCGGTGCGCTTCTCGTTCAGGAGGAAAGAGGCCACTTCCACCGGCACCTGCACATGCACGGCGGCGGTGTTGTCCTTCATCGACTCCTCCTGAATGATCCGCAGGATCTGCAGGGCGCTCGATTCGGTGTCGCGGATGTGGCCCGAGCCGCCGCAGCGGGGGCAGGGGATCGACGAGCCTTCGCTCAACGCCGGCTTCAGGCGCTGGCGGCTCATTTCCATGAGGCCGAACTTGCTGATGGAGCCGAACTGCACGCGGGCGCGGTCCTGGCGCAGCGCGTCGCGCAGGCGGCTTTCGACCTCGCGGCGGTTCTTCGACTCGTCCATGTCGATGAAGTCGATGACGATCAGGCCGCCCAGGTCGCGCAGGCGCATCTGGCGGGCCACTTCGTCGGCAGCCTCGAGGTTGGTGCGGGTCGCGGTCTCCTCGATGTCGCCGCCCTTGATGGCGCGGGCCGAGTTCACGTCGACCGAGACCAGCGCCTCGGTGTGGTCGATCACGATGGCGCCGCCCGAGGGCAGCTGCACGGTGCGGGCGTAGGCCGACTCGATCTGGTGCTCGATCTGGAAGCGGCTGAACAGCGCCGCATCGTCGCGGTAGCGCTTCACGCGGGCGGCATGCTCGGGCATGACGTGCGCCATGAACTGCTGCGCCTGCTCGTAGATGTCGTCGGTGTCGATGAGGATGTCGCCGATGTCGTGATTGAAGTAGTCACGGATGGCGCGGATGACGAGCGACGATTCCTGGTAGATCAGGAAAGCGCCCTTGCCGCCCTTGGCCGCGCCGTCGATGGCGCTCCAGAGCTTGAGCAGGTAATTCAGGTCCCATTGCAGTTCGGGCGCCGAGCGGCCGATGCCGGCGGTGCGCGCGATGATGCTCATGCCCTTGGGGTACTCGAGCTGGTCCATCGCCTCCTTGAGCTCGGCGCGGTCCTCGCCCTCGATGCGCCGGCTCACGCCGCCGCCGCGCGGGTTGTTGGGCATCAGCACCACGTAGCGGCCGGCCAGGCTGATGAAGGTGGTGAGGGCCGCCCCCTTGTTGCCGCGCTCTTCCTTCTCGACCTGGACGACGATCTCCTGGCCTTCCTTGATCGCGTCCTGGATGCGGGCCGAGCTGGCCGACACGCCTTCGGCGAAGTACTGCTTGGAGATTTCCTTGAACGGCAGGAAGCCGTGTCGGTCCTCGCCGTAGTCGACGAAGCAGGCCTCCAGCGAGGGCTCGACGCGCGTCACGACGGCCTTGTAGATGTTGCCCTTGCGCTGTTCGCGCCCTTCGATCTCGATTTCGTAGTCGAGGAGTTTCTGTCCGTCGACGATGGCCAGGCGGCGCTCTTCGGCCTGCGTGGCATTGATCAGCATCCGTTTCATGGGAGTGCGTGTCCTTTTGTTGTGTCTCGTCACTGGCCCGCAAAGGGCCCACGATGCACGGACGACGCAGCGAAACGACGGGAATTGCCGTTGCACTCCGGAGGCTGGGACTGGTGAGGGGCGCGAGCGCCGCCACCGGTCCGGGGCGGTCAGCCCTGCAGCCGCGGTGGTGGTGGCGCGAGGATGGGCGCGAGGCCGATGGGCTGCCGCGCCACTATCTTTTTGATAGCTGGTTGCGCAACAACGACGGGCGTTGCGGGCGATTCAATGCCTGTATTCGCTGGGGTCAGCCAGCGCAGGCACATCTGAATCAGCCACATCAACACAAGGGCACTCGCTTCGATCCGCCGGCCAGCGCCTCGCAAAGAGCGGGCGCGCTGGCTGGCTTGGGTATTCCGTGGTCCCAATGACTTGGGGTTTCGTTTGCGTCGGCTTGACTGCCTTGCCTGGCTTGCCACTTTGCGCTGAAGCGCGGGGTCTGCAAGCCGTGCAACGAAGTGGCATCGACCTCGCAGCGCCTTCGTGGGGTGCTCTAAACTTCTCGCTTAATCAAGCACTTACACGACCGCGCTGGTGAAAAACATTATAGGTGCGAAGCCGCGGGCCGCGACGGGGAAAGCCCTCCCCGCCCCGTCGGCCCCGCCCGCCGAGGCGCGCATGCTCACCGTGGATGCGGAGTCCGCCGGCCAGCGGCTCGACAACTTCCTCTTCCGCCACCTCAAGGGCGTGCCCAAGACGCACGTCTACCGGATCATCCGCTCCGGCGAAGTGCGGGTGAACAAAGGGCGCGTCCAGGCCGATTCCCGCGTCGAGTCCGGCGACACCGTGCGCCTGCCGCCGGTGCGGGTCAGTGCTGCACCGGCCAGTGCGACGCCAGCACCGGCGCGCAGCTTCGACCTGCTGCTGGAAGACGAGGCCCTGATCGCGATCGACAAGCCTGCAGGGACCGCGGTGCACGGCGGCAGCGGCGTGAGCTTCGGCGTCATCGAACAGCTGCGGGCCGCCCGGCCGGCCGCGCGCTTCCTCGAACTGGTGCACCGGCTCGACCGGGAAACGTCGGGCGTGCTGCTGGTCGCCAAGAAGCGCAGCGCCCTCACCGCGCTGCAGGCCCAGTTCAAGAGCCGCGAGACCGGCAAGACCTACCTGGCGCTGGTTGAGGGCGACTGGCCGGCGCGCCTGAAGGTGCTCGATGCCCCACTGGCGCGCTACCTGCTGCCGGGCAAGGACGGCCAGGCGGGCGAGGGCGAGCGGCGGGTGAAGGTGGTCGACAAGGACCACCCCGATGCGATGCGGGCGGTCACGCTGGTCCGTGTGCTGGCGCGGCTGAGCCTGCCCGGCGACGCCGCGCCGATGTCGCTGCTGGCCGTGACGATCAAGACCGGCCGCACCCACCAGATCCGCGTGCACCTCGCCTCGGCCGGCCATCCCATCGCGGGCGACGACAAGTACGGCGACTTCGAACGCCGCCGAGCGCTGGCCCGCGCGGGGCTCAAGCGCATGTTCCTGCACGCCTGGCGGCTGCGTTTCACCCATCCGGCCACCGGCGAAGCCGTCGCGCTGCAGGCGCCGCTGCCGCCCGAGCTGGCCGACCTGCTGCCCGCGGCCGAGCGCGCTACCCTCGACACCCATGACAACAACGACAAGCCCTGACGGCGCCGTGCGCCGCTTCGACCTCATCGCCTTCGACTGGGACGGCACGCTCTACGACTCCACCGCCGTGATCGTGCGCTGCATCCAGGCCGCGGTGGTCGACGTCGGCGGGCGCCTGCCCAGCGAGCGCGACGCGGCCTGGGTGATCGGCCTCGGCCTGGCCGAGGCGCTGGCCAAGGCGGCGCCCGACGTGCCCCCCGAGAAGTACCCGGAGCTCGGCGCCCGCTACCGCCACCACTACCTGCGCCACCAGGACGACCTGGTGCTCTTCGATGGCGTGCTGCCGATGATCGATGCCCTGCGCGCGCGCGGTCACAAGCTCGCGGTCGCGACGGGCAAATCGCGCCGCGGCCTCGACCTGGCGCTGGACACCGTGGCCCTGCGCGAGCGCTTCGACAGCTCGCGCACCGCCGACGAGACCTTCGGCAAGCCGCACCCGCGCATGCTGCTCGAGCTGATGGAGGAACTCGACGTGCTCCCCGAGCGCACCCTGATGATCGGCGACACCATCCACGACCTGCAGCTGGCCACCAACGCCGGGTGCGCCAGCGTCGGCGTGAGCTACGGCGCGCACGAGCCCGCCAGCTTTGCGGACCATGGCCCCTTGCACGTGGCCCATTCCGTGCAAGACCTGCACGACTGGCTGCTGCGCCACGCCTGACTTCCGCTTCCGACGACGCCATGCGCACCGAAGAACTTCCCCTGTGCAACTCGCGCGACCTGGTCGAAGGCGGCGATGCCGTCTCCTTCGATGTGGTCTACGGCGGCGAGAGCTGCCGCGCCTTCGCCATCCGCTTTGAAGGGCAGCCGCATGCCTACCTCAACCGCTGCACCCACGTGGCGATGGAGATGGACTACCAGCCCGACCGCTTCTTCGACGACACCGGCCAGTGGCTGCTGTGCGCCACGCACGGCGCGGCGTACCGCCCGGACACCGGTGAATGCGGTGGCGGCCCCTGCCGCGGCGGCCTGGTCAAGATCGACCTGAGCGAGCGCGACGGCGTGGTGCACTGGCATACTGCCTGGAACCTGCAGCCCCTGCAGTTCTGACCCGGCCCGGCCCCTCGACCGCGCCCCTTTTTGCCCATGAGCACCTCCGACCGGAAGGAACCTTCGGGTTTCGAACCTTTTGAGCCGCAAGCGCCGGACCTGGCGACCCCTCCCGTGAACAACGACCCCACCTCCTCGCCCGGCTGGGAGCGCGCGACGCTCGAGAAGCTGGCCTTCGCCTCCCTCAAGGAACAGCGCGCCGCGCGCCGCTGGAAGACCTTCGTGCGCCTGGCCTGGCTCATCTTCTTCGTCGCGCTGGCCTGGCTGGCCTTCATGCGCGCACAGCCCTCCGCAGCCAAGACGACCGCCCACACGGCGGTGGTCGAGATCAAGGGCGAGATCGCCAGCGGTGCCGACGCCAGCGCCGAGTTCGTGGTCGCCGCCATGAAGAGCGCCTTCGAGGACGAGGGCGCCAAGGGCGTGGTGCTGCTGATCAACTCGCCGGGCGGCAGCCCGGTGCAGGCCGGCATCATCAACGACGAGATCAAGCGCATGAAGGCCAAGTACAAGAAGCCGATCTACGCCGTGGTGGAGGAAAGCTGCGCGTCGGCGGCGTACTACATCGCCGCCGCGACCGACAAGATCTACGTCGACAAGGCCAGCCTGGTCGGCAGCATCGGCGTGCTGATGGACGGCTTCGGCTTCACCGGCACCATGGAAAAGCTGGGCGTCGAGCGGCGTCTGCTCACCTCGGGCGAGAACAAGGGCTTCCTCGACCCCTTCAGTCCGATGAGCGACACGCAGAAGCAGCACGCGCAGCAGATGCTCGACCAGATCCACGCCCAGTTCATCGACGTGGTCAAGAAGGGCCGCGGCGAGCGCCTGAAGGCCGACACCCCGGGCCTGTTCAGCGGCCTGTTCTGGACCGGCCAGCAGGCCGTCGAGTTGGGGCTGGCCGACCAGGTGGGCAACGTCGACTACGTGGCGCGCGAGGTGATCAAGGCCGAGGACACCATCGACTACACGCGCCGCGACAACGTGGCCGAGCGCCTGGCCAAGAAGTTCGGCGCCGCTTTTGCCGACACCACCGTGCGCAGCATGCGCAGCACGCCGACGGTGCGCTGAACGCGCTGCGCGGCCTTCGCTTCAAACGGCGCTTCGGCGCCGTTTTTCATGCACGGCCTTTGGATCGAGTTGCTCTCATTTCTATAGCGTCGCGCGCTCGTCCCCTGGGCGCTGGCGGCCGATTCGGCTTAAAGCATCAGTGGCCGCCCGCCGGCGTCGGCGCGCCCGCACTGGCGGCGGCCCGCGGCGCCGCCACCGCCAGCGCCACGGCAAACACCACCACCACCGACAGCGCGGCGGTGAGCGAGCTCACGCGTGCCAGGAATCCGATCATCGGCGGCCCCGCCATGAAGCCCAGGTAGGCGGCGGCCGAGACGGCGGCGATGCCGCGCGCCGCATCCACGCCCGGCACCCGCGCCGCCGCGGCGAACAGGATCGGCACCACGTTCGCGAAGCCGATGCCCACGCCCGCGAATCCCGCCAGGGCGAGCCAGGGCGAATCGGTCAGCAGCACCCCGGCCATCGACAGCGCCGCCAGCGAGGCGCTGGCGCGCAGCAGCGTGGCCGAGGCGAAGCGCGCGCGCAGCGCGTCGCCGCCGAAGCGCGCCGCCGCCATCGCGGCCGAGAAGCTGGCGTAGGCGAGGGCGGCCTGCTGCTGCGGGCTGCCCAACTCCTGCTGCAGGTAGAGCACGCTCCAGTCGTACATCGCGCCCTCGGCCACCAGTCCCAGTGCCGCCAGGACGCCCAGCACCACCAGCGCCCCGCGCGGCAGGCGAAAGCCCCCCTGCGCCGGCGTCGTGCTGGCGGTGAAGCGGCGCGGCAGCATCCAGCGCGTGCCGCCGGCGACCGCCGCGGCCATGACGCCCGCGACCAGCGCCAGATGCCAGTTGGGCGGTAGGCCGGCCGCGAGCGCCGCGCTGCCGCTCACCGCACCGGCCATGCCACCCAGGCTGAACATGCCGTGCATCCCGCTCATCAGCGGCCGGCCGCCGTGCAACTCGAGTTGCGAAGCCTCGGTGTTGATGGCGACGTCGAACACGCTGGTCACCAGACCGAAGGCGGCCAGCAGCACCAGCAGGAAGGCGTACGACGGCATGTGCGTCAGCAACGCCACCAGCAGCGCGTACACGGTGCCGGTGATGAGCGCCATGCGTGCCGCGCCGTGGCGGCCGATCCAGCTGCCCGCTCGGCTGATGCCGAAGAGCGCACCGAAACCCGCGGCCAGCAGCGCCAGCCCCAGTTCGGCCTCGTCGACGCCGTAGTGCGCCTTGACGGTGGGAATGTGCACGCCCCAGGTCGCGAAGATGAAGCCGGAACAGAAGAACTGGGTGCGGGTGGCCCAGCGGGTGGGGGCGCTGCGCGCGAGAGTGGTGTCGGTCAAGGGATCGGTCTGCGGAACTGTTCTTGGATGGATGGCGTGTCCGGGTGCCCGGATATCAGCGCCCGATGGCGAACACCGCCGGCAGGCGCTCCTCGGCCAGCGTGGGCGCGGCACGCCAGGCCTTCACGCTCTGGCTGCACACCCGCATGGCCGGCAGCGTCAGCCCGCTGGCCACCGCCAGGCGCGTGTGGTGCTGCAGCGTCTGGACCAGCGCCTGCAGCAGCGCGGCGTTGCGGTAGGGCGTCTCGATGAAGAGCTGGGTCTGGCCCGTGCGCAGCGCCAGCGCTTCCAGTTCGCGGATGCGCGTGCGGCGCGCCTCGGCGTCCTGCGGCAGGTAGCCGACGAAGGCGAAGTTCTGGCCGTTGAGCCCGCTCGCCGCCAGCGTGAGCAGCAGCGACACCGGCCCGACCAGCGGCACCACCGCCGCGCCGGCCTCGTGGGCGGCACGCACCACCGACGATCCCGGGTCGGCCACCGCCGGCATGCCGGCCTCGCTGAGCAGGCCCACATCGTGGCCCTCGCGCAGTGGCGCGAGCAGGGCCGCGATGGCCGCCGGCGCAGGGACGCCGTCATGGTCGCCCTTCTTATGCACTTCGCGCGGCAGCTCCTGGATGGACTGCGCCTGCAGCGGCGCGGCCAGCGGCACGACGGCATCGATGCGCTTGAGGTATGCGCGGGCGGTCTTCGCGTTCTCGCACACCCAGTGCGTCAGCCGCGCGGCGGCCTGCAGCGTGCCCAGGGGCAGGGCGTCCTGCAGCGGGGCCTGCACCTCGCAGCCGAAGTCGAGCGGGGCGGGGACCAAGTAGAGCGTGGGCATGGTGATGGTTGCTATCAATTCAGGAGCATTCAGCGCCCACCGCACGGGCGCTGGCGGCCGATGTCGTTCGCCAGCTCAGAGCAGGTCCACGCCCGCGGCGCGCAGCATTCGGCAGGTGCGGATCAGCGGCAGGCCGACCAGGGCCGTCGGATCGTCGCTGTCGATGGCCTCGAGCAGTGCGATGCCCAGCCCTTCGCTCTTGGCGCTGCCGGCGCAGTCGTAGGGCTGCTCGGCCAGCAGGTAGCGCTCGATGGCCGCATCGCTCAGGTCGCGAAAGACGACGCGCACCGGCGCGATGTCCTGTTGCGCGAAGCCGGTGGCCTGGCAGACCACGGCGACGGCGGTCTGGAAGATCAGCGTCTGGCCGCGCATGCGGCGCAGCTGTTCGGTGGCGCGGGCGTGGTCGCCGGGCTTGCCCAGCGGCTCGCCGTGCAGGTCGGCGACCTGGTCGGAGCCGATCACCACGGCCTCCGGAAATCGTGCCGCCACGGCCTGCGCCTTGGCCAGCGCCAGGCGCACGGCCAGGTCCGCCGGCGCTTCGCCGGGCTGCGGGGTTTCGTCGACCTCGGGGGCCTGGACGTCGAAGGGCAGGTGCAGGCGCGACATCAGGTCGCGGCGATAGCGGGAGGTCGAACCGAGGATGACAAGGCGTTGCATGCCGGCGATTGTCGGGGCCGCGTAGACTGCGTGAGATGAAGAAGGATTTCGATGCCGGCCGCCTCGACGTACCGGGCTTCGCCCAGGCGGGTGCCACGCTGTCGGCGGCCGAGCCGCTGTCGGCCTATCGGCGCCTACTCGACGAGTCGGCCGTGGCAGACGCCGCGGCCGAGGTTCGCTGGACGGCCGCAGGCGAGATGCGCACCGCCACGGGCGGTCCGGCCGTGCCGTGGATCCACCTGGACGCGACGGTGACGCTGCCGCTGGTCTGCCAGCGCTGCCTGCAGCCGGTGGACACCCCGCTGCAGGCCGACAGATGGTTCCGCTTCGTCGCCGACGAGGAGACTGCGGCGCTGGAGGACGAGGAGGCCGAGGAGGACGTGCTGGTCAGCAGCCACGATTTCGACCTGCGCGAGCTGGTCGAGGACGAGTTGCTGATGGACATCCCCTTCGCCCCCGTGCACGAGGTCTGTCCGGCCCCGGTGCCCATGTCCGCCGCCGATCCGGATTTCGATGCGGCTGGCCAGGAACGCCCGAACCCCTTCGCCGCGCTGGAAGCCCTGAAGAAGAAGCCCGCCGACGGGGGCTGAGGCGGGGGCTGGCGCGGTCCGCTCCCGGCGGGCTATAATCGTGGGCTACGCGCGCGCTTGCCGATCTGGTCGATGACCTGGATCGCCGACCGAGGAGCGGGATCCGAAGGATCCGCGCACCCGGCGGCAGTGGCAGGCGATGCCGGCTTCGGAAGCCCCAGGCGCCGGCCGCACTGCCCACTCACCTCACCGTCTATCAGGAGCCATCATGGCCGTTCAGCAAAACAAGAAGTCGCCTTCGAAGCGCGGCATGCACCGCTCGCACAACGCCCTGGGCGTGCCCGGCATCGCCGTCGAGCCCACCACCGGCGAAACGCACCTGCGTCACCACATCAGCCCCAACGGTTTCTACCGTGGCCGCAAGGTGCTGAAGACCAAGTCCGAAGCCTGAGTTGCTCTTTCAAGGCCAAGGCCCGAAGCTACTGAATCCGTAGCGTCGGGCCTTTGTTTTGATGCCCTCGACTTCCTCTTTTTCGAGCGCCACTCCACCCTCGGCCATCACGGTGGCCGTGGACTGCATGGGTGGCGACCACGGCCCCCGCGTCACGCTCGCGGCCTGCCGTGCATTCCTGGAGCGCCACGCCGACGCGTCGCTGCTGCTCGTGGGTGCGCCTGCGGCGCTGGCATCCTTCAGTCATCCGCGTGGCCGGGTCATTCCGGCCACCGAAGTGGTCGGCATGGACGACCCGATCGAGATCGCCCTGCGCAAGAAGAAGGATTCGTCCATGCGCGTGGCGATCCAGCAGGTCAAGGACGGTGCGGCGCACGCGGCGGTCTCGGCCGGCAACACCGGCGCGCTGATGGCCATCGCCCGCTACCTGCTCAAGACGCTCGACGGCATCGACCGGCCTGCGATCGCTCCTCAACTCCCCAACAGCAAGGGGGGCGCCACGACGGTGCTCGATCTGGGAGCGAACGTCGACTGCGATGCCGAAGACCTGCTGCAGTTCGCCGTGCTGGGCTCGGCGCTGGTGTCGGCCCTGACGGGCAACGAGTCGCCCAGCGTGGGTCTTCTCAACGTCGGTGAGGAAGCGATTAAAGGCAGCGAAACGATCAAGAAAGCGAGCCAATTGCTGCAAAAAGCGGCCAACTCGCAGGATCTGAACTTCTACGGCAACGTCGAGGGCAACGACATCTTCAAGGGCACCACCGACATCGTGGTGTGCGACGGCTTCGTCGGGAACGTGGCGCTCAAGGCCACGGAGGGCGTGGCTTCGATGATCGTCGACTTCATGCGCCAGGAGTTTTCGCGCGGCATTTTCAGCAAATTGGCGGCCATCGTGGCCTATCCGGTCCTAAAAGCTCTGAAAGGCCGGCTCGATCATCGCCGATACAACGGTGCCGCGCTATTGGGTCTGCGCGGGCTGGTCTTCAAGAGCCACGGCTCGGCGGACGAGGAGGCCTTCGGGCATGCGCTGGATCGCGCTTATGATGCCGCTCGCAACAACCTGCTCGACCGAGTGCGTGCCCGCATCGCCCATGCCGCACCGCTCTTGGCCCGCACCGACGCTGCTCCGGCGACGGTCGAGGCCCCGGTCGTGATCCACGCCTGATGACCCTTTATTCCCGCATCACCGGCACGGGCAGCTACCTGCCTCCGCGCCGGGTGACGAATGACGATCTGGCCCGCGAACTGGCCGGCCGCGGCATCGAGACGTCCGACCAGTGGATCATCGAGCGCACCGGCATCCGGGCGCGCCACTTCGCGGCGCCCGAGGTGACCAGCAGCGATCTCGCCCTGCACGCCTGCCGCCACGCCCTAGAAGCGTCCGGCCGCGATGCGCAGGACGTGGACCTGATCATCGTCGCGACCTCGACACCCGACATGGTGTTCCCTTCGTCGGCGGCGATTCTTCAGAACAAGCTTGGCATTGCCGGCTGCCCGGCCTTCGACGTGCAGGCGGTGTGCAGCGGCTTCGTCTATGCGCTCACGGTGGCCGACGCGATGATCCGCACCGGCGGCGCCAAGTGCGCGCTGGTCGTCGGTGCCGAGGTCTTCTCGCGCATCCTCGATTTCAACGACCGCACGACCTGCGTGCTCTTCGGCGACGGCGCCGGGGCCGTGGTGCTCGAGGCGAGCGACACGCCCGGCATCCTGGCGAGCGACCTGCACGCCGACGGCTCGCACGTCGGCATCCTCTGCACGCCCGGCCACGTCTCGGGCGGCCAGGTGGTGGGCACGCCCCTGCTGCACATGGACGGCCAGGCGGTCTTCAAGCTCGCGGTCCGCGTGCTCGAGGATGCCGCCCGCGCCACCCTCGCCAAGGCCGGCAAGACCGATGCCGACATCGACTGGCTGATTCCGCACCAGGCCAACATCCGCATCATGCAGGGCACGGCCAAGAAGCTGAAGCTTCCGCTGGACAAGCTGATCGTCACCGTCGACGAGCATGGCAACACCTCCGCGGCGTCCATTCCCCTGGCGCTCGACGCCGCCGTGCGCGACGGCAAGATCAAGAAGGGTGACACGCTCATGCTCGAAGGCGTGGGCGGCGGCTTCACCTGGGGCGCGGTGCTATTGAATCTGTAGCAGCTTGCGCCCGCTGGACGGGCGCTGCGGCTCGATTGGAGACACAAAACGATGAAGACCTTCGCATTCGTCTTTCCTGGGCAGGGTTCGCAGGCCGTGGGCATGCTGGACGCTTGGGGCGACCATCCCGCCGTGCGCGACACCCTGGCCGAGGCCTCGGAATCGCTGGGCGAGGACGTGGCGAAGCTGATCCACGAAGGCCCCAAGGAAGCGCTGGCGCTCACCACCAACACCCAGCCCGTGATGCTGGTGGCCGGCGTCGCCGCCTGGCGCGCCTGGCTGGCCGAGGGTGGCGCGCAGCCGGCCGTCGTGGCGGGCCATTCGCTCGGCGAGTACTCGGCCCTGGTGGCCGCCGGCGTGCTCACGCTCGCGCAGGCCGCGCCGCTGGTGCGCTTCCGCGCCCAGGCCATGCAGGAGGCGGTGCCGGTGGGCGTTGGCGCCATGGCCGCCATCCTCGGCATGGAATCCGCCAAGGTCATCGCCGGTTGTGCCGAGGTATCGGCCGGCTTCGCCGCAGGCAGCGGCGAGGTGGTGGAGGCGGTGAACTTCAACGACCCGGTGCAGACGGTGATCGCCGGCAGCAAGGCGGCGGTTGAGAAGGCCTGCGAGGTGCTGAAGGCGAACGGCGCCAAGCGCGCGCTCCCGCTGCCGGTGTCGGCGCCTTTCCACTCGAGCCTCATGCGCCCGGCGGCGGAAGCGCTCAAGGGCCGGCTGGCGGACGTGGAGCTGAAGGCGCCCGTCATTCCGGTGCTGAACAACATCGATGTCGCGGTCGAGAGCGACCCGGCGCGCATCCGCGACGCCCTCGTGCGACAGGCGGCCGGGCCGGTGCGCTGGGTCGAGAGCGTGCAGGCGCTGCAGGCGCGCGGCGTCCAGGCCATCGTCGAGTGCGGCCCGGGCAAGGTCCTGTCCGGGATGGTCAAGCGCATCGCGCCCGACGTGGGCAACGGCGCCATCTACGACCCGGCCTCGCTGGCCGACGCCAAGCAACTGCTGGCCTGAGAAGCGCCGCATTCACCTTCCTTCTGTCATGAGCATTCCCACCATTGCGGGCCAGGTGGCCCTGGTCACGGGCGCGACGCGCGGCATCGGTGCCGCCATCGCCCTCGAACTGGCCCAGCGCGGCTACAAGGTCATCGGCACCGGCACGTCGGCCGACGGCGCAGCCAAGATCGGCGCGGCCCTGGCGGCGCACGGCGGCCTCGGCGAGGTGCTGAACGTCACGGACGGCGCGGCGCTGGATGCGCTGGTCGACGGCATCGTCAAGGCGCACGGCGGCCTGCATGTGCTGGTCAACAACGCCGGCATCACGCGGGACATGCTGGCCATGCGCCTGAAGGACGAGGACTGGGACGCGGTGATCGACACCAACCTCAAGGCCGTGTTCCGTGCCTCGCGCGCCGCCATCCGCCCGATGATGAAGCAGCGCTTCGGCCGCATCATCAGCATCACGAGCGTGGTCGGCGCCTCCGGCAACCCGGGCCAGGCCAATTACGCGGCGGCCAAGGCCGGCGTGGCCGGCATGACCCGCGCCCTGGCGCGCGAACTGGGCAGCCGCAGCATCACCGTCAACTGTGTGGCACCGGGCTTCATCGAGACCGACATGACCGCCAGCCTGCCCGAGGCGCAGCAGCAGGCGCTGCTGTCGTCGATTCCGCTGGGCCATCTGGGCAAGCCGTCCGACATCGCGCATGCCGTGGCCTACCTCGCGTCGCCGCAGGCCGGTTACATCACGGGGCAGGAACTGCACGTCAACGGCGGCATGTACATGTAGGACGACCCAGGTCGCCCTTTTTCCCGCACGGCCGGAGCGGCATCGACCACGGTCCGCCCGGCTAAAATCCATCGATTGTCTACAACCCTGAGAGGGAACCCAATGAGCGATATCGAAGCACGTGTCAAGAAAATCATCGCCGAACAACTCGGCGTGGAAGAGTCGCAAGTCACCAACGAGAAGGCTTTCGTGGCCGACCTGGGTGCCGACTCGCTCGACACGGTCGAACTCGTGATGGCCCTGGAAGACGAATTCGGCATCGAGATCCCCGACGAGGACGCGGAGAAGATCACGACGGTGCAGAACGCCATCGACTACGCCACCAAGAACCAGAAGGACTGATCCAGGCCCTTGCGGAAGCCGAGCCCGCGCAACCGGGGCCGGCGCCGATGGCGCTGCTGCCGCCCGCGTGACCGTGCGATGCGGCATCGCTTCCTTCCCTTTTCCCAGAAAGGCTCGCCGGCATGACCCTACGCCGCGTCGTCGTGACCGGGCTCGGTTGCGTTTCTCCCGTCGGCAACACCGTTGCCGACAGCTGGGCCGGCCTGATCGCAGGCAGGTCCGGGATCGACACCATCACCAAGTTCGATGTCAGCGCCTTCGCCTGCAAGTTCGCCGGCCAAGTCAAGGACTTCGACATCACGAAGTACATCTCCGAGAAGGAAGCGCGTCACATGGACCGCTTCATCCATCTCGGGATGGCCGCGTCGATCCAGGCGGTCGAGGACAGTGGGCTGCCCACCGGCGATGCGCTCACGCCGGAGCTGGCCTCGCGCATCGGCTGCAACATCGGTTCGGGCATCGGCGGCCTGCCGCTGATCGAGGACACGCACGCCGAACTGGTCAACCGCGGTCCGCGCCGCATCTCGCCCTTCTTCGTACCGGCCTCGATCATCAACATGATCTCGGGCCACGTGTCGATCAAGTACGGCTTCACCGGCGCGAACATCGCCGTCGTGACGGCGTGCACGACCGGCCTGCACGCCATCGGCCTGTCGGCCCGGCTGATCCAGGCCGGCGATGCCGACGTGATGGTCGCCGGCGGTGCCGAGTCGACGGTCTCGCCCTTGGGCATCGGCGGCTTCGCGGCGGCTCGCGCCCTGAGCACCCGCAACGACGATCCGGCGACGGCCTCTCGTCCGTGGGACAAGGACCGTGACGGCTTCGTGCTCGGCGAGGGCGCGGGCGTGCTGGTGATCGAGGAGTACGAGCACGCCAAGGCCCGCGGCGCCAAGATCTATGCGGAACTGGTCGGCTTCGGCATGAGCGCCGACGCGTACCACATGACCGCGCCCAACGTCGATGGCCCGCGCCGCTCGATGGAGGCGGCACTGCGCAACGCAGGCATTAATGCCGACCAGGTGAACTACCTCAATGCGCACGGCACCTCGACGCCGCTGGGCGACCTCAACGAGACGAACGCGATCAAGAACGCCTTTGGCAGCCACGCGAAGAAGCTCGTCGTGAACTCGACCAAGTCGATGACCGGCCACCTGCTGGGCGGCGCCGGTGGCATCGAGTCGGTGTTCACGGTGCTGGCCGTGCACCACCAGAAGAGTCCGCCGACCATCAACATCTTCAACCAGGACCCGGAATGCGACCTGGACTACTGCGCCAACGAGGCGCGGGACATGAAGATCGACGTGGCCGTGAAGAACAACTTCGGGTTCGGTGGCACCAACGGCACCCTGGTGTTCAAGCGCGTCTGACCCGCCGGAACACGTCGCCCGCATGCACAGCGCCCCATCGGTGAGCTATCCGGTGGGGCGCTCGCGCGTCGGACACGCCATTCTCTGGACCCTTTGGGCCGCAGGCGCTTGCTGCGCCTGCGCATGGCGCTATCAAAATAATAGCGATGAGGGGCGCTGGGCGATGGTGCTCGGCGCTTTCGTCCTCGCTTCGCTCGCGCTGGCGTGGGCGCTCAGGCCGCAGGCGGCCCGGGTGTTGCGGTGGGACGGGGCCTTCTGGTCCCTCTCGGGCGCCAAGCCCCTGGGCATGGCCGAAGCAAGCGTGGCGCTCGATCTGCAAGGCACGCTGCTGCTGCGCCTGCAGGAAGCCGGCCGCGCCACCCAATGGCTCTGGACCGACCGGGCCGCGGCGCCCGAGCGCTGGAACGCGATGCGCCGTGCGGTATATTGCCGCGCCCCGAGCCCGCAAGACGCCGGTCTCGCCCCTGCCGTCGCTGCAGCGCCGCCTCCCCGCACCCCCGATCTCCCCGCATGACCTCGTCCGCGCCGCCACCGCCGCCTTCGGGCGAGCTGCCCGACGCGGCAGCCGCCGCGCCGGCGCGGCCGGTCGATCCCGATTTCCAGCTCGTCCAGCGCACGGTGGCGGGCGATGGCAAGGCCTTCGAACTGCTGGTCCTGAAGTACCAGCGCCGCATCGAGCGGCTGATCGGCCGCATGGTGCGCGACGTCGACCTGGTCGAGGACATCGCGCAGGAAACCTTCATCCGCGCCTACCGGGCCCTGCACCAGTTCCGCGGCGAGGCGCAGTTCTACACCTGGCTGTACCGGATCGCCGTCAACACCGCCAAGAAGGCGCTGGTGGACATGAAGCGCGACCCCACCATCCCGGAGGCGGCCCTGCGCGGCGCCAGCGACGACGACGATGAAACTTACCGCCCGGCAAACGAACCAATCAGCGACGAAACCCCCGATTCCGTGCTGGCCGCCAATGAGATTGCGGCAGCGGTGAACGCTGCCATGGAGGCGTTGCCGGCCGAGCTGCGCCAGGCCGTGACGCTGCGCGAGATCGAGGGTTTGAGCTACGAAGAGATCGCCGAGGTCATGAACTGCCCCATCGGGACGGTGCGTTCGCGCATCTTCCGGGCGCGGGAAGCCATCTCGGCGCGGGTGAAGCCGCTGCTGGACAACCAGTCCGGCAAGCGCTGGTGATCACAGGTGAACGACATGAAGCAGACGAACGGATCGGAATCGCTGGAATGGGTGTCCGCGCTGGCCGATGGCCAGCTCGAGGGCGAGGAATTCGCGCGGGCGGTGGATGAGGTGGGCGCGGGCGCCGAATTGCGCGCGAGCTGGCAGGTGTACCACCTGGTCGGCGACGTGCTGCGTACCGGCGCGCATGCACCGTGCACCGACTCCGGGGTGTTCATGGCCCGCTTGCAGCAGCGCCTGGCTGCCGAGTCCGTGGCCCGGCCGGTCGCGGCGGCTGCGCCGCCAGTGGCGCTGCCGCAAGTCGCGGAAGCCGCCAACGAGCCCGTGTTCCGCTGGAAGATGGTGGCCGGCGTGGCGACGATCGCGGCAGCCGCGGCCATCGGCTGGACGTGGATGGGGCAGGGGCCTGTTCCGGCTGCGGCAGGGGGCGCTCAACTCGCCATGCAGGCGCCCCAGGTGCCCGCGCGGGTGGATTTCACGACTCCGGGCGGTGCTTCTTCTGCCTCTCCCGAGGGGTCGATCCTGGCGGCTTCGGCCACGGCCGGCTCGGCGGTGCCGCTCAGCCGCACACGCGTCCTGGTCGGCAACGGCGCACCGCAGGTGATGCTGCGCAACCCGCGCCTGGACGAACTGCTGGAGGCCCATCAGCAGGCCAGCGGCGCGTCGCAGATGCCTTCGGGCTTCCTGCGCAACGCCACCTTCGAGGCACCTTCCCGCTGAGGCCCGTGCGAAGCCGCCGTTTGATGAATCCAGCATCGCCCGTTCGGCGTCCTGCACCTGTGCGAACGGCTGTGGCCGTCGCCGTGGTCGCTGGTTGCGCGACGTGGACCGGGGCATGGGCGGGCCGCGAGCAGGCACCGGCGTCAGGGCGCACGCACCCTGAGGCGGCGGTCGCGCAGGCGCCGGCCGATCCCGCGAGCTACGGCGTGATCGACTGGCTGCGTCGCATGCATCTGGCGGCGCGGCGCACCAACTACGTGGGCACCTTCGTCGTCACGGCGGCGGCGGGCAACCTCTCGAGTGCGCGCATCTGGCACGCCTGCGAGGCCGACCTGCAGATCGAGCGCGTGGACACGCTGTCCGGCCCGCCGCGCTCCACCTTCCGCCGCAACGACCTCGTGATGACCTTCCTGCCGGAAGCCAAGCTCATCAGGAGCGAACGGCGCGAGAACTTCGACGTGTTCCCGAACCTGCTCGGCGCCTCCGAATCGGCGATCGCCGAGCTCTATGGCGCGCGCCTCCTCGGCAAGGGCCGGGTGGCCGGCATCGATGCCGACGTGGTGCAACTGGCACCACGGGACGCGCTGCGTTTCGGCTACCGCGTGTGGAGCGAACGCCGCTCGGGGCTGGTGCTCAAGCTGCAGACGCTGGACGCGGAAGGGCGTGTCGTCGAACAGTCCGCCTTCTCCGAGCTGCAGCTCGACGCGCCCATCAAGACGCACGCGCTGGCGCAGATGATGAACAAGACGGCCGGCTATCGCGTGGAACGGTCGGAGCTGGAGCGCACGACGCCCGCTGCCGAGGGCTGGTCGCTGCGCGCAGGGGTCGCCGGCTTCAAGCCCGTCAGTTGCTACCGCCGGGCGCTCACCGCACGCGGGGCCGAATCCGGCGAGCGCACGATGCAGTGGACCTTCTCCGACGGCCTGGCGACGGTGTCGCTGTTCGTCGAGCCTTACGACGCCGAGCATCCGCTGCAGGAGGGCACGATGGCGCTCGGCGCCACGAACACCCTGACACGCCGCATTCCGGATGCGCAGGGCGACTGGTGGCTCACGGCCGTCGGTGAGGTGCCTGCGCAGACCCTGGAGGCTTTTGCGCGCAATCTGGTGCGCAATCGCTGAAATCCGCGGCCCTGGCCGACGAGCGCTGAACCAAAGCGACCAGGACAATTCAGAGCACTGTCTTGAATCCCCATCCATTCCTGAAAGCAGTTCAATGATGTTCCAACCCGAGGGCAAGAAACTTCATGCACGGCTGGTCGCCGGCGCGCTGGCCGTGGGGGCCCTGGCGGCCGTGCAGGCGCCGTTGACACCGGCCTTTGCGCAATCGGCGCCGCAGCCTGCGGCACCGACGCGCACGTTGCCGGATTTCACCGACCTTGTGGACCAGGTGGGACCGTCCGTGGTCAACATCCGCACGGTGGAACGCGTGGCGCAGCGCGGCGGCAACGGCGAGATGGACGAGGAGATGCAGGAGTTCTTCCGCCGCTTCTTCGGCCAGCCCATTCCCGGCGTGCCGCGCCAGGGGCCGAGGCCCAACCGGCCGCAGCAGCCGCAGGAAGAGGAACGGCCGCGCGGCGTCGGCTCGGGCTTCATCCTCACGCCCGACGGCTACGTGATGACCAACGCGCACGTGGTCGAGGATGCGTCCGAGGTGCTGGTCACGCTGCCCGACAAGCGCGAGTTCAAGGCCAAGATCGTGGGGGCCGACAAGCGCACCGACGTTGCGGTGGTCAAGATCGAAGCCACCGGCCTGCCGGCGGTGAAGGTGGGCGACATCTCGCGCCTGCGGGTGGGCGAATGGGTGATGGCCATCGGCTCGCCCTTCGGCCTGGAGAACACCGTGACGGCCGGCATCGTGAGTGCCAAGCAGCGCGACACGGGCGACTACCTGCCCTTCATCCAGACCGACGTGGCCATCAACCCGGGCAACTCGGGCGGGCCGCTGATCAACATGCGCGGCGAGGTGGTGGGCATCAACAGCCAGATCTATTCGCGCTCGGGCGGGTTCATGGGCATCTCGTTCTCGATCCCGATCGACGAGGCCATCCGAGTCAGCGACCAGCTGCGCACTTCGGGCCGCGTCTCGCGCGGGCGCATCGGCGTGCAGATCGACCAGGTCACGAAGGACGTGGCGGAATCGATCGGCCTGGGCAAGGCGCAGGGCGCGCTGGTGCGCGGCGTCGAGGCCGGCTCGCCGGGTGAGAAGGCCGGCGTGGAGGCGGGCGACATCATCGTGAAGTTCGACGGCCGCGCGATCGAGAAGCCCAGCGACCTGCCGCGCCTGGTCGGCAACACCAAGCCCGGGACCAAGAGCACCCTGACCGTGTTCCGTCGCGGGGCCACCAAGGACCTCACGGTCACGGTCGCCGAACTGGAGCCGGACAAGCCGGCCCGCCCGGCCACGACCCGCGAAGAGCCCACGCCCAAGCCCTCGTCGGCCTCTGCGGCGGCCAAGGCGCTGGGCCTGCTCGTCAACGAGCTCAGCGATGCACAGAAGAAGGATCTGAAGCTGCGGGGCGGCGTGCGTGTGGAGGCCGCTTCCGAGGCCGCCGCGCGCGCCGGGCTGCGCGAGGGCGACGTCATCCTGGCGGTCGGCAACCTGGAGGTGGCGAACGTCAAGGAGTTCGATGCCGCCCTTGCCAAGGCCGACAAGTCCAAGCCGATCAGCGTGCTGTTCCGGCGCGGCGAATGGGCCCAGTACGCGCTGATCCGGCCCACCCGCTGACAGCTTTGTGACGGTCAAGTGGCCCCACCCGCCAGTCGGGATTGGGGTCTTTTTTTAGCGACAGCGTCCGCGCGGACCGGCACGCTGGAGAAAATTTTGGCTCCGGGTCAGGCGGCAGAATTGTTTGCGACCACTAACTTATTGCCGGGTTAATGACCAAATTCGATAGAATGCGGGCCTGCCCGAGCCAGCTCGACGCATAAGCAGGTCACCGTGCGCCACGATGCGGGATGTCCCTGTGCCGTGCACCGCCGCTCCACAGATCGCCCACAAGTTGTTCATCAAGTAGCCCACAGATGCTGTGGATAAGTTGTTTATAAAATCCATGTTGCTGACCTGCAACGAGCATCGTGGCCCCTCCCTCGGCCTGTACGCGCCCCCTGTTTTGCCTACAATGAAGTTCCAACTACTGCAGTTGCCATTGCTTGTTGGTTCAGGGCGCGTCTCTCGAGGACGCGCCCTTTTTTCTTGTGCGCTTCCCTCTGTGCGCCAGCTATTTCAAGTACTTAAGCGTTCCCGTTGATGAATCACATCAGAAATTTTTCGATCATTGCGCACATCGACCACGGGAAATCGACGCTGGCTGATCGCTTGATCCAACGCTGTGGTGGCCTCGCCGAACGCGAGATGGAAGCGCAGGTGCTCGACTCGATGGACATCGAGAAAGAGCGTGGGATAACCATCAAGGCACAGACCGCCGCGCTGCACTACAAGGCGCGCGACGGCCAGGTCTACAACCTCAATCTCATCGACACGCCGGGCCACGTCGACTTCTCGTACGAAGTCTCGCGCTCTCTCTCCGCCTGCGAGGGTGCGCTGCTCGTCGTCGATGCATCGCAGGGCGTGGAAGCGCAGACGGTGGCCAACTGCTACACCGCACTCGACCTCGGTGTGGAAGTGCTGCCGGTGCTCAACAAGATGGACCTGCCGCAGTCGGACCCCGACAACGCGAAGGCCGAGATCGAGGACGTGATCGGCATCGATGCGAGCGACGCGATCCCGTGCTCGGCCAAGACCGGCATGGGCGTGGACGAGATCCTCGAAGCCATCGTCGCCAAGGTGCCCGCGCCGCGCGGCAACCCGGATGCGGCGCTGCGCGCCATGATCATCGACAGCTGGTTCGACCCCTACGTCGGCGTCGTGATGCTGGTGCGTGTCGTCGATGGCCGCCTGGCCAAGGGCGAGCGCATCAAGATGATGGCGACGGGCGCGAGCTACAACGCCGACAACCTCGGCGTCTTCACGCCGGCGAACGAGCCGCGCGACGCGCTGGAGGCGGGCGAGGTGGGCTACATCATCGCCGGCATCAAGGAGCTGCAGGCCGCGAAGGTGGGCGACACCGTCACGCTGATCAAGGGCGGCACGGGCGGCGCGGCCTTCACCGCGACGGAGCCCCTGCCGGGCTTCAAGGAGATCCAGCCGCAGGTCTTCGCGGGCCTGTACCCGACCGAGGCGAGCGAATACGACCAGTTGCGCGACGCGCTGGAGAAGCTCAAGCTCAACGACGCCTCGCTGCACTACGAGCCCGAGGTGAGCCAGGCGCTGGGTTTCGGCTTCCGCTGCGGCTTCCTGGGCCTGCTGCACATGGAGATCGTGCAGGAGCGCCTGGAGCGCGAGTTCGACCAGGACCTCATCACCACCGCGCCGAGCGTGGTCTACCAGGTGATGAAGAACGACGGCGAGGTCATCATGGTCGAGAACCCCGCCAAGATGCCCGACGTGGGCAAGATGGCGGAGATCCGCGAGCCCATCGTCACCGTGCACCTGTACATGCCGCAGGAGTATGTCGGCGCCGTGATGACGCTGGCCAACCAGAAGCGCGGCGTGCAGATCAACATGGCCTACCACGGTCGCCAGGTCATGCTGACCTACGACATGCCACTGGGCGAGATCGTGCTGGACTTCTTCGACAAGCTGAAGTCGGTGAGCCGCGGCTACGCCTCGATGGACTACGAATTCAAGGAGTACCGGGCGTCCGACGTGGTGAAGGTCGACATCCTGCTCAACGGCGAGAAGGTCGACGCACTGTCGATCATCGTGCACCGCACGCAGGCCCAGTTCCGCGGTCGGGCGGTGGTCAGCAAGATGCGCGAAATCATCAGCCGCCAGATGTTCGACGTCGCGATCCAGGCCGCCATCGGCGCCAACATCATCGCGCGCGAGACCATCAAGGCGCTGCGCAAGAACGTGCTGGCAAAATGTTACGGTGGCGACATCACCCGCAAGCGCAAGCTGCTCGAGAAGCAGAAGGCGGGCAAGAAGCGCATGAAGCAGATCGGTTCGGTCGAGGTCCCGCAAGAGGCCTTCCTCGCCATCCTGCAGGTCGAAGAATAAGCGGCGGCCCGGCCCGCCAGAAGAAGAATTCCCAGCGATGGCACTCCTGACTTCCCTGATCCTGGCCGCCTTCGTCGGCTATATCGGCGCCTGGTACACCGGCGCCGTGGAGGGCAACTTCGCCCTGCTGCTTCTGCTGGCGACCGTGGTCACCGGCGCGTACTGGCTGGTCGAGCGCTTCTATTTCCTGCCGCGCCGCCGGCGCGCCGCGGAGGCCTTCGAGACTTCCAGCGCGCAGCGGCGCGAGGCGCTGACTCAGCAGGGGATCACGCAGTTCGACCGCGAGGACAGCAAGGCGCGCGAGAAGATCCTGGCCCAGCCCTGGTGGCTGGACTGGACGGCCGGGCTGTTCCCGGTGATCCTGGTCGTGTTCCTGCTGCGCTCCTTCGTGGTGGAGCCCTTCAAGATCCCCTCGGGCTCGATGATGCCGACCCTGCTCACCGGCGACCTGATCCTGGTGAACAAGTTCACCTACGGGCTGCGGCTGCCGGTGGCCAACACCAAGGTGACCGACGGCACGCCGCCGGCGCGCGGCGACGTGATGGTCTTCCGCTACCCCCCCAAGCCCAGCATGGACTACATCAAGCGCGTGGTGGGCGTGCCCGGCGACGAGGTGGCCTACCTCAACAAGAAGCTCACCATCAACGGCCAGCCGGTCAGCAAGGTCGAGGTGCCCGACTACTTCGACGACGAGGTGATGCGCTACTTCAAGCAGTACCGCGAGAACCTCGGAGGCAAGGAGCACCTGCTGCTCAACGACGACACGCGCCGCGCGGGCCTGTCCGATGCCGAGATCATGTCGTTCCCGAACCGTGAAAATTGTCGTTACAGTGTCGAGGGCGTGGTCTGCAAGGTGCCGCCCGGTCACTATTTCATGATGGGCGACAACCGCGACAACTCGCTCGATTCGCGCTATTGGGGCTTCGTTCCGGACCAGAACATCGTGGGCAAGGCCTTCTTCGTCTGGATGAACTTCGGCAACCTCAAGCGCATCGGTCCATTTCAATAACCCGTTGACCAGGGAAGAGGAAGAAGAGGGTATGAGGGCAATGCAATCCAGGGCGCGCCAGCGCGGCATCTCGTTCATCGGCCTGCTGTTCGTGGCGGTCGTCTTCGTGTGCGTGGGCATCGTGGTGGCCAAGGTGGTGCCGACGGCGATCGAGTACCAGAGCATCCTCAAGGCCGCCAACAAGGCCAAGGAAGGCTCGACCGTGCCGGAAGTCCGCGCCATCTTCGATCGGGCCCAGGCGGTCGACTACTTCGACGCCATATCGGGCAAGGATCTCGACGTGCAGAAGGTGGGCGACAAGGTGGTCGTTTCCTTCGCATACGACAAGGAGATCCCGCTCTTCGGCCCCGCCTATCTGTTGATCAAGTACCGAGGCCAGTCCAACTGAGCCCGACCAGCCGCCAGCGCCCCGTCGACGTGGCTCCCAGCGGGCTCGGGGCACTGCAGGCGCGCCTGCAGCACGCCTTCCGCGACGCTGGGCTGCTCCAGCGCGCACTGACGCACCGCAGCTTCTCGTCCGAGCACAACGAGCGCCTGGAATTCCTGGGCGACTCGGTGCTGAACCTGGCCGTCTCCCATCTGCTCTACACCCGCCTGGCCCAGTTGCCCGAGGGCGACCTCTCGCGCGTGCGGGCCAACCTCGTCAAGCAGGACACCCTGCACCGCATCGCCCTGCAGCTGGAACTGTCGCCGCTGCTGCGGCTGGGCGAGGGCGAGGCCCGATCGGGCGGTTCGGCGCGTCCTTCGATCCTGGCCGACGCGCTGGAGGCCGTGATCGGCGCCGTCTACCTGGACGCGGGCTACGGCGCGGCGCAGGCGCTCGTCGAACGCCTGTACGAGGCCGTGGAGATCAACCCGCGCATGGAGGCGGTCTCCAAGGACCCGAAGACCGAATTGCAGGAATGGCTGCAGGGCCACAAAATGAAACTGCCCGCCTACCGCGTGGCCGGCACACTGGGTGCGGCGCACAAGCAGACCTTCGAGGTGGAGTGCGAAGTCGCCGAACTCGGCTTGGTCGCACGCGGCATCGGCGGTTCGCGCCGGGCCGGCGAGCAGGCCGCCGCTGCGGCGATGCTGCTCCAGCTGAAGGCCCGCGGCCGTTGAACACATCCATGACCACCGATCCCAATGCTATCGATTCCGTAGCGCCCCCCGCAGGCGCCACGGGCGTTCCCGCCCCAAATGGCTCGCACATCCCGGGCGCGGGCGGCGTGCGGCGCTGCGGCCTCGTGGCCATCGTCGGCAAGCCCAACGTGGGCAAATCCACGCTCCTCAATGCGCTGGTGGGCCAGAAGATCAGCATCACCTCGCGCAAGGCCCAGACCACGCGTCACCGCATCACCGGCATCCGCACCGTGGCGACGCCGGACGGCGGCGGCGCACAGTTCGTCTTCGTCGACACGCCGGGTTTCCAGACCCGCCACGCCAACGCCCTCAACCGCTCGCTGAACAAGACCGTGCTGGGCGCGGTGGCGGACGTCGACCTGATCCTCTTCGTGGTCGAAGCGGGGCGCTTTGCGCCGGCCGACGCCAAGGTGCTGTCGCTGCTGGGCAAGAACATCCCGGTGCTGCTGGTTGCCAACAAGCTCGACACCGTGCACCGCCGGGCCGACATCGCGCCCTGGCTGGCGCAGATGCAGGCCGACAACGCGGGCGAGGGCGCCGAGCGCTTCGCCGAGTTCGTGCCAATGTCGGCCAAGAACGCCAAGGACATCGAGCGGCTCATCGGCATCTGCGAGAAGTTCCTGCCCGAGCAGCCCTGGTGGTACGACGAGGACGAGCTGACCGACCGCAGCGAGAAGTTCCTCGCCAGCGAGACGGTGCGCGAAAAGCTGTTCCGGCTCACCGGCGACGAACTGCCCTACACCTCGACCGTGGTCATCGACAAGTTCGAGGAAGAGCCGCCGCAGAAGAAGGGACAGAAGCGCCTGGTCAAGATCGCCGCCACCATCGTGGTCGAGCGTGACGGCCACAAGGCGATGGTGATCGGCGACAAGGGCGAGCGCATCAAGCGCATCGGCACCGAGACGCGCCAGGAGCTCGAAAAACTCATGGACGCCAAGGTGTTCATCGAACTGTGGGTCAAGGTGCGCTCCGGCTGGGCCGACGACGAGGCACGCGTCAAGTCCTTCGGCTATGAGTGAACCGGGCCGGCGCGCCGCCGGCCGCCTGCGGGTGCTGATGCTTGCCGCCTGCCTGCTCGGCGGCGGCGCGGGCGCCCTGGCGCAGACGCCGCCCGCCGCGCCGACGCCGCTGCTGCTGCGCGCCGGCACCGAACAGCATCTAATCATCGATGCCTCCGGCGACCCGCGCCTGCCGCACCTCTTTTCCGTCGAAGGCGATGCCGCCGCGCCGCAGCGGCGGCCGTGGGCCGTGTCGCTCAACGTCGCGCTCGAGGGCGCGGCGGAGCTCGACCGGCGGCTGGTGCAGGAACTGGCGCAGCGCCAGATGGCCGGGCAGGTGCTGCTGGAGGAATTCCGCCCCCCGCACGTCCCCCGCTGTACCGAGCTGCAGGTCGGCAGCCGCGTGCCCGTCGCGGTCGTGCAGGCTGTCGTTCGCGCGCTGCTGCCGCTGCCGCAGCGCTGGTCGGTGCAGATCGTGGAGGACGATGAATCCGGCACCGGCGAGTCGCAGCGCGTCTACATCGGCGGCATGGTGCAGCGGCCCTGCGCGCTGGCCTCGCCGTCCAGGCTGCGCGAACTGGCCGCGCCGGGCCTGAGCCTGCCCGAACTCCATCGCCTGCTGCGCACCATCAACGGCACCGTGCGGCAACATGCCGCCGCGGCGCAACCGCCGGGCGGAGCGTGACGTGAAGCGTGGCGTCGTGCACGAGCCGGCCTTCGTGCTGCACCGCTACGACTGGAGCGAATCGAGCCTGATCCTCGAGACGCTGACCCGGCACCACGGCCGCATCGCGCTGGTCGCCAAGGGCGCCAAGCGGCCCAGCTCGAATTTCCGGCCCATCCTGCTGCCGCTGCAGCCGCTGCAGCTGAGCTATGGCGGCGACGCGGAGATCCGCACGCTCAAGGCCGCCGAGTGGATGGGCGGCCATGTGATGCCGACCGGCGAGGCCCTGCTGTCGGGCTACTACCTCAACGAGCTGCTGATCCGCCTGCTGGCGCGCGACGATGCGCATCCGGCGCTCTTCGACGCCTACGCCGCCACCGTGCGGGTGCTGGCCACGGCACATGAAGCGGGCTCGCAGGCCAGCGTGCAGGCGTCGGCGCTGCGGGCCTTCGAACTGCTGCTGCTGCGCGAGGTGGGCCTGCTGCCCACGCTCGACGCGCAGACCTCCACCCTCGCGCCGCTCGATGCCCGGCTCGCCTATGCGCTGGTCGCCGAAGCCGGCCTGCGCGAGGCGCAGGCCGGCGAGGCGTCGCTGAACGGCGCGGGCTGGTCCGTTCTGCAGCGCGCGCTCGACGACCCCGCGCCCTTCACCGCCACGTTGCGCGCGGTGGCCGAGCTGTCGGCGGGGGCCAACGCCTCGCTGCGCGGCCAGTTGCGCACCCTGCTCAACTACCATTGCGGCGTGTCCACGCTGCGCACGCGGCAGCTGATGCGGGAGCTGCAGAACCTCTGAGCCCCGCCGATGCCCGGCCTGGCGCGGCGCGTCCTGCCTCCGGGCGCATGAAAGTCTTGCCATGAGTGCTTCTTCCTCCTCGCTCAACCGCACGGCCCTGTCGGTCAACCTGAACAAGGTGGCCCTGGTGCGAAACACGCGCCACCTCGGCATTCCCAGCGTGGTGTATGCCGCCGCGCTGTGCCTGGACGCCGGTGCCGACGGCATCACCGTTCATCCGCGGCCTGACGGGCGCCACATCCGTGCGCAGGACGTGGCCGACCTGTCCGCGCTGCTGCGCCGCGACTGGCCGCAGGTCGAGTTCAACATCGAAGGCAACCCGTTCCAGAACCTGATGGACTTCGTGCGCGAGTTCCGCCCCCAGCAGGCCACCTTCGTCCCCGACAGCGAAGACCAGTTCACCAGCGACCACGGCTGGCGCTTCCCGGACGATCTGGCGCGCCTCAAGCCCCTGGTGGCCGAGGCGCGTGCGCTCGGCGTGCGCGTCAGCCTGTTCATGGACCCCGATGCCGACCAGATGGCGCAGGCAAGGGCCACCGGTGCCGACCGCGTCGAGCTATACACCGAGGGCTATGCGGCCTCGCGCGGCACTTCGCGCGCGGCCCAGGTGCTGGCCCGCTATGCCGAGGCGGCACGCGCCGCGCAGGACGTGGGTCTGCAGGTGAATGCGGGGCACGACCTGAGCCGCGACAACCTCACCGACTTCCTGCGTGCGGTGCCCGGTGTGAAGGAGGTCTCGATCGGCCATGCCTTCATCGCCGATGCGCTGGAGCTGGGCTACGCCGCCACCACCCGCGACTACCTGCGCTGCATCGACGATGCGGCGCGCATCGCCTGAGGGCACACGCCTTGGTCCACGGCATCGGCACCGACATCTGCGACATCCGGCGCATCGCCGCCACCTTCGAACGCCAGGGCGATCGCTTCGCCGAGCGCGTGCTGGGCGACGCCGAGCTGGCCGTCTGGCGGGCCCGCAGCGCCCGCTGGCCCAAGCGCGGCCTGCGCTACCTGGCGACGCGCTTTTCCGCCAAGGAAGCCTTCAGCAAGGCCATCGGCCTGGGCATGCGCATGCCCATGGCGTGGCGCCTGTGCGAAATCCTCAACGAGCCCAGCGGCAAGCCCCGCATCGTGCTGCACGACCCGCTCAGGAGCTGGTTCGAGGCGCAGGGTTTGACGGCGCACGTGACCGTCACCGACGAGACCGATTACGCCGCCAGCTTCGTGGTGGTCGAGAAGAAGAACCCCTGAGATGGCCGACTCCCTTCACCGCCCCCTCGTCATCGACGTCGCGGGCACCACGCTCACGGCCGACGACCGCCGGCGCATCGCGCATCCACAGGTCGGCGGCGTCATCCATTTCGCGCGAAACTGGGAAAGCTGCGCGCAGATGACGGCGCTCAACGCCGAGATCAAGTCGATCAACCCGCAGGTGCTGGTCTGCGTCGACCACGAGGGCGGTCGGGTGCAGCGCTTTCGCACCGACGGCTTCACGCGCCTGCCCTCGATGCGCGCGCTGGGCGAACGCTGGATGCACGACCCGATAGAAGCCACGCAGGTGGCCACCGCGGTGGGCTTCGTTCTGGCGAGCGAACTGCGCGCCGTCGGCGTGGATTTCAGCTTTGCCCCGGTGCTCGACCTCGATCACGGCGAGAGCAGCGTCATCGGCGACCGCAGCTTCCACCGCGACCCGCGAGTCGTGGCCCTGCTGGCCAAGAGCGTCATGCACGGCATGCTGCAGGCCGGCATGGCCAACTGCGGCAAGCACTTTCCGGGACATGGCTTCGTCAAGGCCGACTCGCATACCGCCATTCCGGTCGACCGCCGGGGGCTGAAGGCCATCCTCGGCGACGACGGCCGACCCTTCGAATGGCTGGCCGGCACGCTGGATGCCGTGATGCCGGCGCACGTCATTTATGCGCGCGTCGACGCCCGGCCCGCTGGCTTCTCGGCCAAGTGGTTGCAGGAGATCCTGCGCGGCCGCCTCGGCTTCGAGGGCGCGATCTTCAGCGACGACCTCAGCATGGAGGCGGGGCGCTACATCGATGGCCGCTTGCTGAGCTACACCGACGCCGCGCTGGCGGCGCTCGCGGCCGGATGCGACCTGGCGATGCTGTGCAACCAGAGTGTGGGCGCCGGTGCGCCGCTGGACGAACTGCTGGAGGGCTTCGCCGCGGCGGCGGCGGGGCGGCGCTGGCGGCCGGTGCACGACAGCGAAGTGCGACGCCAGGCCCTGCTGCCGCAGGCTGCGGGGCGGGACTGGGGCGCGCTCAAGGTCTTCGCTCCGTACGATGCAGCGCGCCGGCTGCTATCGAGTTGATGGCCGGCGTGCCTGATCGGACGGGTGTTGACGCCATGTTTCGGTCACAGGCACGCCCTTCGCCGCGGCTGCCGCAGGGGTGGTTTCCGCCGGTCCCATCTTGCGCGCGTCGACGGCACAGTGCTGCGCAACCATGCTCGCCTCTGCTGTCAGATCGACCGACCATCCATGCTTGGCCGACGGTCAGTTTCGATTCACCCGGGTGCTCGAACGGAGCGGAACTGCCGGCGAAGTCGATGCTTATGACCACGTCTGTATCGACTGCCCCCTACGTTGCCGCTGAGGACAGGCGACAACTCTGGCAGGGCCATCTGGACGTCTGATCAGCTGCCCCCGCCGAACGCGTAGACGGGAGGGTAGTGGTTGGAGGCCAACTCGCGCTCGGCGTCGTTGGCGAACTCGCCGTGGTGGGGAGAGATCAAGTAGAGGTTCTGGTCTGCGCACAGCAACGCAAGGTCATGGCGGGACGCGACCTTCAAACTCATGTCGCCGACGAAGAGCGTGGTTGGAAAATCAGTGCCCTGGTGCCGTTCGAAGATATCTCGGCCTGCGCCGATGAAGTTCAGGCGGTGGTCGAGCACGCGATAGCCGGCCTGGTAGAACATCTTGCGCGCGTCGAAGTCGGTGAAGAAGCGCAGGTGCGTGAAGTCCAGCAGGCCCCAACTGCCGTACTTCCAATGCCCGCGCAGCGCGTCGTACAGCAGCGGCAGATTCGAGACGTTGGGCAGGCTCACCAGCACCTGGGCGTCAGGGGCCACCATCCGGCTCAATCCATGCAGCAATTGCCACGGGTTGACGAGATGCTCCAGCACATCGAACAGGCACACCAGATCGAACGGTTTCGTCAGCCCGAGGGCCGCGAAATCCACGCTTTCGACGTCCTGTTCCACCACGAAGTCGAAGTGCTGCCGGGCAATCTGCGCGGCCGAGGCGTTGAACTCGCAGCCCCAGGTCTGGCAGTCGGGGAAGCGCTCGCGCAGCGCGTGGCCCACGCCGCCCGAGCCGCAGCCGATGTCCAGCGCGACCGTGGGCGGCCGCTGGATCATGGCGAGGCACTCTGGCCGCGGGTTGAACGGGTAGACATACTCCCGTTGTTCTCGGTCCTGCCAGAGAAACTGCGCCATGGCGCCTCCGCTCAGCTTTCGCGCCGCAGCGCAGGAAACAGGATCACGTCCCGGATGCTCGGAGAATCCGTGAGCAGCATCATCAGCCGGTCGATGCCGATGCCGCAGCCGCCGGTGGGCGGCATGCCGTACTCGAGGGCACGCACGAAGTCGTGGTCGAAGTACATGGCCTCGTCGTCGCCGGCGTCCTTGGCGCTGACCTGCGCGTTGAAGCGGGCGGCCTGGTCCTCGGCGTCGTTCAGTTCGCTGAAGCCGTTGCCGAACTCGCGACCGGTGATGTAGAGCTCGAAGCGCTCGGTCACCTCCGGGCGATCGTCGTTGGCGCGGGCCAGCGGCGAGATTTCGGTCGGGTGCTCCATGATGAAGGTCGGCTGCCAGAGCTTTTCCTCCACCGTTTCCTCGAAATACAGCACCTGCAGGCTGGCCAGGCTGCGGCCGGACAGGCGGTCCTTCTCCTCGCTCAGGCCCAGCTTGCGCAGGGCGTGGGTCAGCCATGCGGCATCGTCGACGTGCTCCCCGGCGTCGGTGTACTTCAGGATCGCCTCGCGGATCGTCAGCCGAGCGAAGGGCTGGCTCAGGTCGACCGGCTGGCCCTGGTAGCTCAGCTGCTGCGAGCCCACGGCCTTGTCGGCGATGGTGCGGATGAGCAGCTCGGTGAAGTCCATCAGGTCGCGGTAGTTCCAGTAGGCCGCGTAGAACTCCATCATCGTGAACTCGGGGTTGTGCCGCACCGAGATGCCCTCGTTGCGGTAGCTCCGGTTGATCTCGAACACGCGCTCGAAGCCGCCGACGATCAGGCGCTTGAGGTACAGCTCCGGCGCGATGCGCAGGAACATCTCCTGGTCGAGCGCGTTGTGGTGCGTCTTGAAGGGCTTGGCGTTGGCACCGCCGGGGATGGGGTGCAGCATCGGCGTCTCGACCTCGAGGAAGTCGTTGGCCACCATGAACTCGCGCAGCGCGCTCACGGCGCGGCTGCGGGCCTTGAAGCGCTCGCGCGCGGTCTCGTCGGTGATGAGATCCACATAACGCTGGCGGTACTTCTGCTCCTGGTCGGCCATGCCGTGGAACTTGTCCGGCAGCGGGCGCAGGCTCTTGGTCAGCAGGCGCAGCGACGTGACCTTGATCGACAGCTCGCCGGTCTTGGTCTTCATCAAGGTGCCTTCGGCGCCGACGATGTCGCCCAGGTCCCACTTCTTGAAGTCGGCATACGCCTCTTCGCCGATCGCGTCGCGCGTCACATACAGCTGGATGCGGCCCGTCGAGTCCTGCAGGGTGGCGAAGCTGGCCTTGCCCATCACGCGCTTGAGCATCATGCGGCCGGCCACGCTGGCCGCGACGGGCTGCGCTTCGAGCGCGTCGGCGCCGGTCTCGCCGTGGACTGCGGCCAGCGCGGCAGCGCGGTCGGCAGGCTTGAAGTCGTTGGGGAAGGCCACGCCCTTGCCCTCGGCTTGCGCAGCGCGCAGCGTCTTGAGCTTCTCGCGCCGTTCGGCGATCAGCTGGTTGTCATCGGGGGGGAGGGCGGGCGTGTCGGACATGAAGAAAAAAGAAAACGGAAAGGGGGCGCCAGGCGCAGCCGCACATTTTAGCTGCGCAGGTTGCAAGGCAAATCGGCCGCTGGCGCCCGTGGGACGGGCGCAACGTGCTATGAAAAAAGGAGCATCACTCCTTGGCGATGCCGGTGCGCGCGAGCAGGTCGCTCACCAGCTCCAGCCGCATGAGCGGGCTGCCCAGCTCCATCAGGCGCTGCTTGAGTTCGGGTGGCAGCGGCAGCAGCTCGCACCAGCGGTTGGCCACCCAACCGCAGTCGTCGAAGCGGAAGGGCTCGGCGATGGGCAGCCTGGGCGCAGTGCCCGTCGCCTCGGCCTGCATGCGCTGGCGTTCTTCCAGCGTGCGCAGCAGGCGCTGCAGGGCCTCGGCCGTGTGCCGCAGGTCGTCGGGGATGGCCAAGGCGACGTCCTCGTCCACCATCTCCACCTCGGCCGTCCACAGGCCGTGCTTGTGCAGTTCGCTGCTGCGCACGCGAAAGCGTGAACCGCCGACGCATTCGATCTGCATCAGGCCGGACTGGGGCGACTCGAAGCGGCGGATGTGGGCCACGGTGCCGATGCTGGCGAACTGCTCGGCGTCGGCGCCGGCCACACGCACTTCGGAGCCCTGCGTGAGCCCGACCACGCCGAAGGGCGTGCCGGCCTTGTGGCACTTGCCGATCATGTCGAGGTAGCGCACCTCGAAGATCCGCAGCGGCAGGAGGCCGCCGGGATAGAGCACGGTGCCCAGTGGAAACAAAGGCAGTACGGAACGCGGGGGAGGGGAGGTCATCGGAGCCTTTCGCGTGGCTATCATCGCACTCCCTTTTCGCCCTGGCCGTCGATGTTCTATCAGATCCCTTCGTTCCTGCTCGATGTGATCGTCGGTCTGCTTGGCGGCGCCTGCCTGCTGCGCCTGTACATGCAGTACCACCGCGTGCCCTTCGGCAACCCGCTGGGCCGCTTCGTGTTCGCGCTGTCCGACTGGATCGTGCTGCCGCTGCGCAAGATCGTGCCCTCGGTCAAGCGCTGGGACCTCGCCAGCCTCATCGCCGCGTGGCTGCTGGTGATGCTGAAGTACCTGCTGCTGATGCTGCTGGGCGGCGTGATGCGCCTGAGCGTGCTGCCCCTGCTGTCGATCTTCGGGCTGCTGCAGCTCGCGGTCTCGGGGCTCACGGCGCTGCTCGTGGTGTATGCGGTGCTCTCGTGGGTGCCGAACGTGTCGTCGATGCTGCGCGACCTGGTCGAGCGCCTGGCGGAGCCGCTGGTGCGGCCGCTGCGCAAGGTGGTCCCGCTGGTGGGCGGCGTCGACCTGTCGCCGCTGGTGGCGATCGTGCTGCTGCAGGTGGGCGCGATCATCCTCGGCAACCTGCTGGCCGGGGCCTACGCGCTCGGGCGCTGAAGCCGCGGCACCCGACCCAACGAAAACGGCGCCCGAGGGCGCCGTTTTCGTCGGTGTGCTGCGAGCAGCGCGTTCAGCTCACCGCATCGGCCGGCTGACGCGTCAGCATGGCCAGCACGCTGGCGATGGTCTTGCGCAGTTCGCGGCGGTCGCTGATGAAGTCGATGGCGCCCTTTTCCTGCAGGAACTCGGCACGCTGGAAGCCCTCGGGCAGCTTCACGCGCACGGTCGACTCGATCACGCGGGGGCCCGCGAAGCCGATCAGAGCCTTGGGCTCGGCGATCACCACGTCGCCCACGAAGGCGAAGCCGGCCGACACGCCGCCCATGGTCGGGTCGGTCAGCACGCTGATGTAGGGCAGGCCCTTCTTGGCCAGGCGCGTGAGCGCGGCGTTCGTCTTGGCCATCTGCATGAGCGAGAGCAGGCCTTCCTGCATGCGCGCGCCGCCGGTGGCGGTGAAGCAGATGAAGGGCACCTTCTGCTCGATGGCGGTCTCGACACCGCGCACGAAGCGCTCGCCGACCACGCTGCCCATCGAGCCGCCCATGAACTCGAACTCGAAGCAGGCCGCGACCACGCTGATGCTGTGCACGCAACCGCCCATCACGATCAGCGCGTCGGTCTCGCCGGTCGATTCCAGGGCTTCCTTCAGGCGTTCGGGATACTTGCGGCTGTCCTTGAACTTGAGGGCGTCGACCGGCAGCACCTCCTGGCCGAGCTCGTAGCGGCCTTCCGGGTCGAGGAAGGCATCGAGCCGCGCGCGCGCGCCGATGCGGTGGTGGTGGCTGCAGCTCGGGCAGACGTTCTGGTTCTGCTCCAGGTCGGTCTTGTAGAGCACCGTCTCGCAGCTCGGGCACTTGATCCACAGGCCCTCGGGCACCTGGCGGCGCTCGGCGGGGTCGGTCTGGGCGATCTTGGGGGGAAGCAGTTTTTCAAGCCAGCTCATGGGGTTCCATCCTGAAGGCTTCCCCCGCCCGGCGGCCGGGCGGAGGGTTGGAAAGGCAGCGGGCGATTATCCGCCAGCCGCGTTCTTGGGCACGGCCGCCGGCAGGGCGTCCAGCGCCTGGCGGATCTCGGCCAGGAATCCGGCCACCCGCGGCGCCACCTGGTCGCGCGGCTGGCCCTCGATCAGCTGGATGATCTTCGTGCCGATCACCACCGCGTCGCCGGCCGAGCCCACGGCCTGTGCCGTGCGTGCGTCGCGGATGCCGAAGCCCACGCCGACGGGGATCTTCACGTGCTGGCGGATGCGCGGCACCATCAGGCCGACGGCTTCCGTGTCCAGGTGGCCGGCGCCGGTCACGCCCTTGAGCGACACGTAATACACGTAGCCGCTGGCGATGCGGGCGACCTGCGCCATGCGCTCGGGCGTGCTGGTGGGTGCGAGCAGGAAGATCAGGTCGATGCCGGCGGCGCGCAGCCTGGCGGCGAAGTCCTCGCACTCCTCGGGCGGGTAGTCGACGATCAGCACGCCATCCACGCCGGCGGCCGCGGCGTCGCGCACGAAGGCGTCGGTGCCATGACGCAGGTCGTAGCGCTCGACCGGGTTGGCGTAGCCCATCAGCACCACGGGCGTGGCGCCGTCCTTTTCGCGGAAGGCGCGCACCATCGCCAGCACCTGGGCCATGCCGATGCCCATCGCCAGCGCGGCCTCGCCGGCCTTCTGGATCACCGGGCCGTCGGCCATGGGGTCGGAGAAGGGCACGCCCAGCTCGATCACGTCCGCGCCGGCGGCGACCATGCCATGCATGAGCTCGGGCGTGATGTCGGCGTAGGGGAAGCCGGCGGTGACGTACGGGATCAGCGCACGCCGCCCGTCCTTCTTCAGCGTCTCGAAGGTGGCGGCGATGCGGCTCATTGTTTCCCCCCCTTCACCGCCAGGCCGCGCATCGACGGCCGGTCGTAGAAGTCGACGCCCGACAGGTCGGCCACCGTGCCGATGTCCTTGTCGCCGCGGCCCGAGAGGTTGACCAGGATCGACTGGTCCGGACGCATCGTCGGCGCCAGCTTCATCGCGTAGGCCAGCGCGTGGCTGGATTCGAGCGCGGGGATGATGCCTTCGGTGCGGCACAGGTGATGGAAGGCGGCCAGCGCCTCGGCGTCCGTCGCGCCGACGTATTCGGCGCGGCCGATGTCGGCCAGGTGCGCATGCTCGGGGCCCACGCCAGGGTAGTCCAGTCCGGCGCTGATGCTGTGGGTCTCGGTGATCTGGCCGTCCTCGTTCTGCAGGATGTAGGTGCGGTTGCCGTGCAGCACGCCCGCGCTGCCGCGCTGGATCGACGCGGAGTGCTTGCCGCTGTCCAGGCCCTCGCCCGCGGCCTCCACGCCCACCAGGCGCACGCCGGGGAAGGGGATGTAGGGATGGAAGATGCCCATCGCATTGCTGCCGCCGCCCACGCAGGCGACGACCACGTCGGGCTGGCGACCTTCGGCTTCGCCGACGATGCCCTGCGCCGCCAGCATCGACGGCATCTGCTCGATGCACTCGTTGCCGATCACGCTCTGGAAGTCGCGCACCATGGCCGGGTAGGGGTGCGGGCCGGCAACGGTGCCGATGATGTAGAAGGTGTTCTCGACGTTCGTGACCCAGTCACGCATGGCTTCGTTCAGCGCGTCCTTCAGCGTCTTGCTGCCGGACTCGACCGGCACCACGGTGGCGCCCAGCAGGTTCATGCGGTAGACGTTGGGGCTCTGGCGCTTGACGTCCTCGCTGCCCATGTAGACGACGCATTCGAGGCCGTAGCGCGCGCAGATGGTGGCCGTGGCCACGCCGTGCTGGCCGGCGCCGGTCTCGGCAATGATGCGCGGCTTGCCCATGCGGCGCGCCAGCATGGCCTGGCCGATCACGTTGTTGATCTTGTGCGCGCCGGTGTGGTTGAGGTCCTCGCGCTTGAGGTAGATCTGCGCGCCGCCCAGTTCGCGGCTGGTGCGGGCCGCGTGGTAGATGGGCGAAGGCCGGCCCACGAAGTGCTTGAGCTCGTACTCGAACTCGGCCACGAAGGCCGGGTCGTCCTTGTACTTCGCATAGGCCTCGCGCAGTTCGGCGATCGCGTAGGTGAGCGTCTCGCTCACGAAGGTGCCGCCGTAGATGCCGAAGTGGCCGGCGGCGTCGGGTTGTTGGTAGGGGGTTGCCATGGTGCTCGACTCTCGATGAGGGCCGCGAAGCCCTCGACGTCGAGACGGCTGCGCGGCAGGTTCAGGAAGCGGCGGGCGCGTCGGCTGCCGGGGTGCGGACGAGGGCGGTGTCGGCCTCCCGCACGGCAGCGATGAACTCGCGGATCTTGCCGGCGTCCTTGATGCCCTTGCTGGCCTCGACGCCGGAACTCACGTCAACGGACAGCGACTTTGCGCCCGTCCGCAACGCCTGCAAGGCACGCAGGCCATCGCCCACGTTTGCAGGTGTGAGCCCACCACTCAAGACGAGGTGAGCGTCGACGGCGGTTGGAAGCAGTGACCAATCGAATGCCTTGCCGCCGCCGCCAAAGCCGTCGACCTGGGCGTCGAGCAGGATGGCGTGGGCGCGGGAGAAATCGGACGCATAGTTTACGAGGTCGAAGCCGCGCCCCGCCTCGCCCAGGGGAATGCGCGCGGCGCGCAGGTAGCGAAAGCGTCCCTCGCCGCTGGCGGCCCAGCATTGCTCGGGCGTTTCATCACCATGAAATTGGGCTGCAGCGCCCGCCATGCCTGCGAGAGCAGCTATCGTTTTCGTAGCATCCTCGTTGACGAACAGCAGCACGGGCGTGACGAAGGGGGGCAGGCGCCGTGCGAGCTCGGCCGCCCGCTGCGCGCTCACGGCCCGCGGGCTCCTGGCGTACAGCACGAAGCCGACCGCGTCGGCCCCTGCGTCCACGGCCGCATCGACGTCCTGTTCGCGCGTCAGTCCGCAGATCTTCACGCGGGTGCGCGTCGAGGCGGAGAGCTTGGAAGCGGCATCCTTCATGGCGGCCCATCATACGAAGCGCCCTGCTCCCCGAGCGTGACCTCCGGCGGAAGGCCCCAATGCGCGTCGTACAGCGGCCCCAGGAAGTACAGCCCGTCGGCAGAGAAGGTCGGCGCCGCCACCTCGCGGCTGCGGGCGTCGCGCACCTCGCGCACCCAATCGGGCGCCGCATGGCCCTGGCCGACGCGCACCAGGCAGCCCATGATGTTGCGGATCATGTGGTGCAGGAAGGCATCGGCCTCGAACTCGAAGTGCCAGCGGCACCGCGCGCCATCGCCCACGCGGGTGACTGCAATGCGGCGCAGCGTCTTGACCGGCGAGCGTGCCTGGCAGGCCGAGGCGCGGAAGGACGAGAAGTCGTGCTCGCCGAGCAGGTGCGCGGCTGCGGCGCGCATCGCGTCGCCGTCGAGCGCGTGCATCGACCAGCCGACCCGGCCGTTGTCGAGGCTGGGCCGCACGGGCGACTGCGAGAGCACGTACAGGTAGCGCCGGCCGAGCGCGCTCGCGCGGCAGTGGAATTCCGCCGGCACCGTCTGCGCCCACTGCACGGCGATGTCGTCCGGCAGGAAGCGGTTCGGCCCGCGCACCCATGAAAAGGGCACGCGGTCGATCTCGGTGTCGAAGTGCACCACCTGCATCCAGCCGTGCACGCCGGCGTCGGTGCGGCCGGCACACAGCGTGCCGACGCGCGGGCCGGCGGTGAATCGGGCGAGCGCCTGCTCGAGGCGGTCCTGCACCGTGCGGCCCGAGGGCTGGCTCTGCCAGCCGTCGTAGGCCTGGCCGTTGTAGCGGACGCCGAGCGCCAATCTCATGAAAGTCGTGGAGCGGAAAAGAAAAGGGCGGCCGAAAGGGCCGCCCCGGAGTCTTGCACAAACGCTCAGCGCAGTTGGGCGAGCAGTTGTTCGGCCTGGTGGCGCATCTCGCCGGAGCTTTCGCTCGCCACTTCCTCGACCAGCGAGCGGGCGCCTTCGGCATCGCCCAGGGCCTGCAGCTCGCGGGCCAGCGACAGCTTGATCGCCTGCGGGCTGTCGCCGCCGGCGTCGTCCAGTTCGGCGGCACGCGTCGGCTCGAGCGCGCCAGGGCGCGTGTCGCCGGTGCCCGAGCGCAGCGAGGACAGCGTGCTCATGTCGAACTCGATGAAGCCCGAGTCCCCGGGCAGCCCGGCGCGCAGCGTGGCGGGCTGGGTGTGCTCGTCGTCGTTGAGCGCGCCGTTGCGCGGCAGCGCATCGAGTTCGGCGGGCGCCGTGTCGAAGTCGTTGTCCAGCTCGGGCATCGCGCCGCGCGACAGCGGGGCACGCGCAGGCGGCTCGTACATCGACGCGGCCGGCGCTGCCTTGGGGGCAGCCGACACGCCCCCCAGCGGGGCCCGGGCCGTGGGCTCGTAGCTGGCGCTGGGCGCTGGCGAGGAGATCGGCGCGGGCGCCGTGTCGGGCAGCGGTGCCACGTCGGAGGGCTTGGCCAGGTCCAGGTCGAAATCCAGCGGGGCGACGGACGGGACGAAGGGCGGCGGCGGTTCGGCCGGAGGTGGCGGCGCCGTGGCGGCGATGGCGGCTGCCGTGGCGGCGGTGCCGGCCAGCCCGGCCAGCGGCAGGGTCTTCTCGTTGTCGGCGAGCGCTGCGCTGCCTTGGTACAGCGGGTTCCCCGGATCGAGTTCGCGGCCCATGTCGATCACGCGACCCCAGTCGGCACCGCTGCCGCCGGTGAGCTTGTGCACGTCGTTGGCCAGGGCTTCGAAGGCGCGCAGGTCGCGGCGCTTGGCGTGGATCTCGAGCAGCTTGAGGTGGATCGCCGTGCGCTCGGGCGTGGTGCGCAGGGCTTCACGCAGGATTTCCTCGGCCTGCAGGTCGCGGCCGTAGGCCAGGTACACGTCGGCTTCGGCGACCGGGTCGACGTCGCCGGCATCGAGCTGGCTGGGCGAATAGGACAGCGACGACGCCATGGAACTGCTGCGGCCCTTGGTGTCGACCGATTCGCCGCCGGTGGCGCCGAAGAAGGAGTCCTTGGGCAGGCGGCTTTCGGGGAACACGCTGTCGGCTGCATCCTGCTTCTTGCGACCCAGCACGCGGTAGAGCAGGAAGCCGATGAGCAGCAGGATCAGTGCGCCGCCGGCCAGCAGGATGGGGTTCTCCATCAACTGGTCAAAGAGGCTCGGCTCGGGCGGTGGAGGAGGGGCTGCGACCTTGGGCTTGGGAGCGGGTGCAGCAGCAGGAGCGGGCGCGGCCGCTGCAGGCGCCGTTGCTGCAGCAGGCGCCGCTGGTGCGCTTGCGGCCGGCGTTGCCGGGCTCGCGGCAGGTGAGGCGGCCGGTGCGGTGGTGGCCGTGCCCGCGCTTGGCGCCGGGGACGCCGGTGCCGCGGCGGTCGGGCCAGCCGCATTGGCCGGGGCAGTCACTGGTGCGCCAGCGGCGGCTGGAGCGGCCGCCGCTGCCGGCGCAGCAGGTGCCGCACTGGCGGCCGGGGCGGCGCCTGCGCCGGCGCCGGCGTTCTGGAGCTTGTTGAGTTCGTTGATGTTGCGCGATAGCTCGGCCACGCGCGTGCTCGATTCCTGCGCCTGGCGCGTCTGCGCCAGCTTGTCCTCGGCGGCGCGGGCGGCGCTGCCCTGCGAGACCGTGAGCTTGTCCGGCGCGGCGGCGTTCGCGTTGCGGTCCTCGACGTTGGCCTGCAGTCGGCCCGAAGCCTGTCGGTCGGCGCTGGCGACGCGCGAAGTGGGTGCGTTCTCGGCCAGGCGCCGGCGGTAGTCGCCGAAATCGCGGCTCTGGGCCACGACGGTGCGACGGGCTTCGTCCGGCGGCATCGCCGTGGCCGTCGCGGCGCTCGGCACCTGCAGCACCGCGCCGGCCTTGATGCGGTTCACGTTGCCGTTGATGAAGGCATCGGGATTGGCGCGCAGCAGCGCCACCAGCATCTGGTCGAGCGAGACGTCGGCCGGCTTCAGGCTGGCCGCCAGGCGTCCGGCGGTGTCGCCGGCGCGCACGGTCACCTGCTGGTCGCCGCCGCCTTCGGCACGCACGCGGCTTTCTGCCGGCAGGGGCGCGGCCGCGGGCGCGGCCGGGCGCTGGCGCCGCGGGGCGGCGGCCCCGGCATCGCCGGAGGGTGCGATGGCCACGCGCGGTGCGGGCGCCGGCGCCGACATCTGGGGTGCGACCGGAGTGATCGGCACCGCGGCGCTGGGCTGCCGGCTGCTGGGCGGGTCGAGCAGGACGGTGTAGTCACGGACGATCCGCCCGCTGGACCAGTTGGCTTCGAGCAGGATGTCGACGAAGGGTTCGTTCATCGGCCGCGAACCGGTCAGGCGGACCACGTAGCGGCCGTCGGCGCGACGTTGCAGGGCCGCACGGACGTTCGACAGGGCGTCGTTGTAGGCGACACCGGCCGCCTGGAAGGCCTCCCGCGAGGCCATGCCGACCTTCAGGCCGTCGGCCTCGGCCGCGCTGATCTCGGTGACATCGATCTCGGCCCGCAGCGGTTCGCCCAGGGCGGACTGGACGTTCAAGCGCCCCAGCGCAAGGGCGTGGGCATTGCCGCTGACCGCACCAATGGCCAAGGCCACAGCCATGCCGAGCAGGGACAACTGGCTGCGGCTGGCGAGGGCCGGGTTCGAGCGATCGGAGGGGGCGCCGGTCGCGGGCAGCGAAGGTCTGGTCATGCTGAACGGGGCGGGACGCCCAAAAATGTAAGAGGACGTTAACATCATCCCGCCCGGACTGACAAGGCAACGGAAGTGTTCCACCAGTGCGCGCCAACTTCGGCACACGCGTCTCGTTGCGCCTGTGCAACGTCGGGGCGACCGGGCGCCCCGCGCACCCCCCGGTCAGGCTTCCAGGAGGATCCGCAGCATCCGGCGCAGCGGCTCGGCTGCGCCCCACAGCAGCTGGTCGCCGATGGTGAAGGCGCCGAGGTACTCAGGCCCCATGGCGAGCTTGCGGATCCGCCCGACCGGGATCGACATCGTGCCGGTCACGGCGACGGGCGTCAGGTCCTTGACGGTCGCCTCGCGCGTGTTGGGCACGACCTTCACCCAGTCGTTGTCGGCGGCGATCATGGCCTCGATGTCGGCGACCGGCACATCCTTCTTGAGCTTGAAGGTCAGCGCCTGGCTGTGGCAGCGCATGGCACCGATGCGCACGCAGAAGCCGTCGACCGGCGTCGCGGCCGTGCCGAACCCGGCGCCCTGGCCGAGGATCTTGTTGGTCTCGGCCCCGCCCTTCCACTCTTCCTTGGACATGCCGTCGCCCAGGTCCTTGTCGATCCAGGGGATCAGCGACCCGCCCAGCGGCGCGCCGAAGTTGGCCGTTTCGGCGGCGCTCAGCGTCTGCTGCTTGTGCAGCACCTTGCGGTCGATCTCGAGGATCGCGCTCTTGGGGTCGTCCAGCAGTGCCTTGACCTCGGCATTGAGGGTGCCGAACTGGGTCAGCAACTCGCGCATGTGCTGCGCGCCGCCACCCGAGGCCGCCTGGTAGGTCATGCTGGTCATCCACTCGACCAGGCCGGCCTTGTAGAGCGCGCCCACGCCCATCAGCATGCAGCTGACGGTGCAGTTGCCGCCGATCCAGTTCTTGCCGCCCTTGGCCAGCGCGTTCTGGATGACCGGCAGGTTGACGGGGTCGAGGACGATGATGGCGTCGTCCTGCATGCGCAGGGTCGAGGCGGCGTCGATCCAGTGGCCGTTCCAGCCCGCGGCGCGCAGCTTGGGAAAGACCTCGCTCGTGTAGTCGCCGCCCTGGCAGGTGATGACGATGTCGCACTTCTTCAGCGCGGCGATGTCGTGGGCATCCTGCAGCGTGGACTCGTTCTTCGCCACCGCCGGGGCCTTGCCGCCGGCGTTGGAAGTGGAGAAGAAGACCGGCTCGATGAGCGCAAAGTCGTTTTCGGCCTGCATGCGGTCCATCAGGACCGAGCCGACCATGCCGCGCCAGCCCACGAGGCCGACCAGGGGTTGTTGTGCGTTCGCCATTTCAGTAGTGCCCTTCGAAGAAAAAACCAGGAAATTCAGTTTTCTTGCGCCCGGCTCGTCGAGCCGGGGGAGGGCGTGACGAAGCGGGCTGCGGTTAGCCGGTAATCGTCTTTTTGGTGATGGCGGCCACGACGGCGTCGCCCATCTCGCGCGTGCCGACCTTGGTGGTGCCCTCGGACCAGATGTCCGCCGTGCGCAGCCCCGACGCGAGCACCGACTTGACCGCCGACTCGATACGGTCGGCAGCTTCGGCTTGGTCGAGGGAGAAACGGAGCATCATGGCAGCAGACAGGATTGTAGCCAGAGGATTGGCAACCCCTTGCCCTGCAATGTCGGGTGCACTGCCGTGGCTGGGCTCGTACAGGCCCTGTTTGTTGCTGTTGAGCGACGCCGAGGGGAGCATGCCGATCGAGCCGGTGAGCATCGCGGCTTCGTCCGAGAGGATGTCGCCGAACATGTTGCCGGTCACGACCACGTCGAACTTCTTCGGTGCCTTCACCAGCTGCATGGCCGCGTTGTCGACGTACATGTGGTCGAGCTCGACGTCCGGGTAGTCCTTGTGGACCTCGGTGACCACGTCCTTCCAGAACTGGAAGGTCTCCAGCACGTTGGCCTTGTCGACGCTGGTCACGCGCTTGCTGCGCTTGCGGGCGGCCTCGAAGGCGACGCGCGCGATGCGTTCGATTTCGGGCTTCGAATAGCGCATCGTGTCGAAGGCTTCCTCGGCGCCCGGAAAGTGCCCGTCGGTGGCGACGCGCTTGCCCCGCGGCTGGCCGAAATAGATGTCGCCGGTCAGCTCGCGAATGATCAGGATGTCCAGGCCCGCGATCAGCTCGGGCTTCAGGCTCGACGCGCCCACCAGCTGCTCGTAGCAGATGGCCGGCCGGAAGTTGGCGAACAGGCCCAGGTTCTTGCGCAGGCCCAGGATGGCCTGCTCGGGGCGCAGCGGGCGGTCCAGCTTGTCGTACTTCCAGTCGCCCACGGCGCCGAAGAGCACCGCGTCGGCTTCCTTGGCGAGCTTGAGCGTCGAATCGGGCAGCGGGTGGCCGTGCGCCTCGTAGGCGGCGCCGCCGACCAGTGCCGTTTCCATCTCGAACTTCAGGTCGAGCACGTCGAGCACGCGCACGGCCTCCGCGACGATTTCGGTGCCGATGCCATCTCCGGGCAGGACTGCGATTTTCATGGTCAATGATTGGTTGGTTCAGACGTTTGGAATGCGGACATCCATACGCGAAGGGCGCAAAGGCTTCACGAAGGGCGCGAAAGAATCAAAGAATAGTGCGAAGTCTCTTTCGCGTCCTTCGCGTACGAAGCCCGTTCTGGAAGTTCAGCCGACGAGCTGGTGCGCCAGCCAGGGCTTGGCCGCGAGGCGCTCCGCCTCGAAGGCCTTGATCTTGTCCTTGTGGCGCAGCGTGAGCCCGATGTCGTCCAGGCCGTTGACGAGGCAGTACTTGCGGAAAGGCTGCACGTCGAAGGCGATCTCCACGCCGTCGGGCTTGACGATCACCTGGCGCTCCAGATCGATGGTGAGCTGGTAGCCCGGGAAGGCGTACACCTCGTCGAAGAGCTGGGCCACGGTCGCTTCGGGCAGCACGATCGGCAGCAGGCCGTTCTTGAAGCTGTTGTTGAAGAAGATGTCGGCGTAGCTCGGCGCGATGATCGCGCGGAAGCCGAACTGGTCGAGCGCCCAGGGCGCGTGTTCGCGGCTGGAGCCGCAGCCGAAATTCTTGCGCGCCAGCAGCACCGACGCGCCTTGGTAGCGCGGCTGGTTCAGCACGAAGTCCGGGTTCGGCTTGCGGCTGGCCGGGTCCATGCCCGGCTCGCCGTGGTCGAGGTAGCGCCACTCGTCGAACAGGTTCGGGCCGAAGCCCGTCTTCTTGATCGACTTGAGGAACTGCTTGGGAATGATCGCGTCGGTGTCGACGTTCTCGCGGTCCATGGGGGCGACGAGGCCCTGGTGCACGGTGAATTTCTGCATGTGAGACTCCAAAAAGGCGGACTGCCGTACGCGAAGGTTTCGCGAAAGACGCAAAGGAAATCCAAGATTTCTACGGGCTGTTCTTTTTCGACTTTCGCGTGTCTTCGCGTCCTTCGCGGATAGATGCCCGTGTCGGTTTTCAGGCGAACTTGCGCACGTCCACGAAGTGGCCGTGCACCGCGGCGGCGGCCGCCATGGCGGGGCTCACGAGGTGGGTGCGGCCGCCGGCGCCCTGGCGACCTTCGAAGTTGCGGTTGCTGGTCGAGGCGCAGCGCTCGCCGGGTTCGAGGCGGTCGGCGTTCATGGCCAGGCACATCGAGCAGCCGGGTTCGCGCCACTCGAAGCCCGCGGCCTTGAAGATCTCGTGCAGGCCCTCGCGCTCGGCCTGCTCCTTCACCACGCCCGAGCCGGGCACCACCATCGCGAGCTTCACGTTCTTCGCCACCTTCTGGCCCAGCTTCTTCACCACGGCCGCGGCTTCGCGCATGTCCTCGATGCGGCTGTTGGTGCAGCTACCGATGAACACCTTGTCGATGAAGATGTCGTCCATCGCCTTGTTGGGCTCGAGGCCCATGTAGGTCAGCGCGCGCTCGATGGCGCCGCGCTTGTTGGCGTCCTTCTCCTTGTCCGGGTCGGGCACGCGGCCGTCGACGGGCAGCACCATCTCGGGCGAGGTGCCCCAGGTCACCTGCGGCTTGATCTGCGTGGCGTCGAGCTCGACCACGGTGTCGAAGTGCGCGCCGGCGTCGGAGTGCAGCGTCTTCCAGTAGCTCACGGCCTGGTCCCACTCCACGCCCGACGGCGCGAGGGGCCGGCCCTTCACGTAGTCGATGGTCTTCTGGTCCACGGCCACCAGGCCCGCACGCGCGCCGGCCTCGATCGCCATGTTGCACACGGTCATGCGGCCCTCCATGGACAGGTCGCGAATGGCCGAGCCGGCGAACTCGATGGTGTAGCCCGTGCCGCCGGCGGTGCCGATCCTGCCGATGATGGCCAGCACGATGTCCTTGGCCGTGCAGCCCAGGGGCAGCTTGCCCTCGACCTTGACCAGCATGTTCTTCGCCTTCTTGGCCAGCAGCGTCTGCGTGGCCATCACGTGCTCGACCTCGCTGGTGCCGATGCCGTGCGCCAGCGCGCCGAAGGCGCCGTGCGTGGAGGTGTGGCTGTCGCCGCACACCACCGTCATGCCCGGCAGCGTGGCGCCCGACTCGGGGCCGATCACGTGCACGATGCCCTGGCGCTTGCTGAGAAAGGGGAAGAAGGCGGCCGAGCCGAACTCGGCGATGTTGTGGTCCAGCGTCGTCACCTGCTCCTTGCTGATCGGGTCCTCGATGCCGTCGTAGCCGCGCTCCCAGCCGGTGGTGGGCGTGTTGTGATCGGCGGTGGCCACCACCGAGCTGATGCGCCACAGCTTGCGGCCGGCCACGCGCAGGCCCTCGAAGGCCTGCGGGCTGGTCACCTCGTGCACCAGGTGGCGGTCGATGTAGAGCACCGCGGTGCCGTCTTCCTCGGTATGGACGACGTGTTCGTCCCAGATCTTGTCGTAGAGCGTGCGTGCCATGGTGGGGTCTCGTTTCTTTCGTGGGAAGCGTGGGGAAAAGGTGGGCGCCGCGCTCAGGCGGCCAGCGCCTCGGTGGCGGCGGGTGCCTGCAGGTGCTGCACCAGGGTTCGGGCCGCCACCGGCAGGGTGGAGAAGTCGCGCGCGACGAGCCGGATCTCGCGCAGCGCCCAGGCGTCGTTCAGCGCGACGCTGACCAGCCGCCGCCCGATGCCGCCGCGCATGAGCTCGAAGGCGCGTTGCGGCATCACGCCGATGCCCAGGCCGTTGTCGATCATGCGGCACATGGCGTCCAGGCCGGTCACGTGGATGCGCAGGCGCACGCTGCGCCCCGCGTCCAGCGCCGCCTGGTGCATGGCGACATAGATGGAGCTGTTGGTGTGCAGGCCGACGTGGTCGAAATCGAGCGCGTCGACGAAATCGATGGCACCGCCCGCCGCGAGCGGGTGGCCGGCCGGCACGATGAGTGCCAGGCGATCCTGGCGATAGGGCTGCGTCTGCAGGTCGCCGGCACCGTCGGGCACGTGGCAGATGCCCAGGTCGGCCGCGCCTTCCTGCACCGCACGCACGACTTCGCTGGAGAGGTGCTCTTCCAGGTCGATCTTGATGGCGTCGTGCGCCTGCACGAAGGCGCCCAGGTCCTCGGGCAGGAACTGCACGATCGCCGAGATGTTCGCGTGCACGCGCACGTGCCCGCGCACGCCCTCGGCATATTCGCTGAGCTCGCCCTGCATCTTCTCCAGGCTGTAGAGCATCGAGCGGGCGTGGTGCAGCAGGCTCTCGCCGGCCGGCGTGAGGTCCACGCCGCGCGCGTGGCGATAAAGCAGGGTGATGCCGAGCGTGGCCTCCAGGTCCGACAGGCGCTTGCTGATCGCCGAGGCGGCGATGAACTCCCGCTCGGCCGCACGGCCGATGCTGCCCAGCTCGCACACGGCCACGAACAGCTGCAGCGACGTCAGGTCGATGCGGCGCGCGAAGTTACGCTCGGACGGTGGGAGGACGGGGGAAGCTGGCATCGTGGTTCGCGAAGGCGAGCCGGGATTTTCCTACCGTTTGACCGCGTCGGCCATCGCGTATCGCGAAGAGCGTGGTGCTGCCTGGGCAATGCCGAGGAAAATCGGCCGTCAGCGCCCGTCCTGCCTGCGCCTGCAGCTATCGAATCAATAGCATTGCGCCGTGCATAGGCATGAAAAAGGCCGCCCTCGGGCGGCCGGGTGGCGTGGGAGGCGCGCCGCAGGCGGCGCACCCTCCATCGCGCGGCGATCAGCGCTGGCCGATCGGCTTGACGTCGCGCGACGCGGCGCCGACGTACAGCTGGCGCGGGCGGCCGATCTTGTACTCGGGGTCGGCGATCATCTCGTTGAGCTGGGCGATCCAGCCCACCGTGCGGGCCAGCGCGAAGATGGCGGTGAACAGCGGCACCGGGATGCCGATGGCGCGCTGCACGATGCCCGAGTAGAAGTCCACGTTGGGGTAGAGCTTGCGCGAGACGAAGTACTCGTCTTCCAGAGCGATCTTCTCCAGCTCCTTGGCCAGCGCGAACAGCGGATCCTTCTCCAGGCCCAGCTCGGTCAGCACCTCGTTGCAGGTCTCCTGCATGAGCTTGGCGCGCGGGTCGTAGTTCTTGTACACGCGGTGGCCGAAGCCCATCAGCTTGACGTTGGAGTTCTTGTCCTTGACCTTCTTGATGAACTCGCCGATCTTTTCCACGCCGCCCTGCTTCTGGATGTCGTAGAGCATGTTCAGCGCCGCCTCGTTGGCACCGCCGTGGGCGGGGCCCCAGAGGCAGGCCACACCGGCCGCGATGGCCGCGAACGGGTTCGTGCCCGACGAGCCGCACAGGCGCACGGTGGAGGTCGAGGCGTTCTGCTCGTGGTCGGCGTGCAGGATGAAGATGCGGTCCAGTGCCTTTTCCAGCACCGGGTTGACCTTGTAGTCCTCGCACGGCGTCGCGAACATCATGCGCAGGAAGTTGCCCGCGTAGGTCTCGTCGTTCTTCGGGTACATGTACGGCTGGCCGATCGTGTACTTGTAGGCCATGGCCACGAGCGTGGGCATCTTCGCGATCAGGCGGATCGCGGCGATCTCGCGGTGCTCGGGATTGTTGATGTCCGTGCTGTCGTGATAGAAGGCCGACAGGGCGCCCACCAGGCCGGTCATGATGGCCATCGGGTGCGCGTCGCGGCGGAAGCCGCGCAGGAAGAACTGCATCTGCTCGTTGACCATCGTGTGGTTGGTCACCAGGTGCGTGAACTTCTGCTTCTCGGACGCATTCGGCAGTTCGCCGTTCAGCAGCAGGTAGCAGGTCTCGAGGTAGTCGCAGTTGGTCGCGAGCTGTTCGATGGGATAGCCGCGGTAGAGCAGTTCGCCCTTGTCGCCGTCGATGTACGTGATGGCCGACTGGCACGAGGCCGTCGACATGAAGCCCGGGTCATAGGTGAACATGCCCGTCTGCGCGTACAGCTTGCGGATGTCGATCACGTCGGGGCCGATGGTGCCCTTGTAGATCGGCAGGTCCACGGTCTGGCCGCCATTGCTGAAGGACAGGGCGGCCTTGGTGTCGGAAGCTTTCATAGCGACTTTCTCTCGGAAGGTTGATTAAGAAGACGAAGACGGAGACGCAGCGGAGGGCGAGTGCGCGCCCTCGGCGCGCATCAACCCGATCAACGCCACCACCTCGGCCCCGGCCCATGCGGGCTCGGGCTCCTTTCTTTGCAGCAGGAGGTCCAGGAGGTCGTTGTCCGACAGATCCATGAGCGTCTCCATCGCCTGGGCCTGACCGACGGTCAAGCGAGATTCGTGCCGCTCGAAGAAACGGGCGATGAAGAGGTCGTTTTCCAGCAGGCCCCGCCGGCAGCGCCATTTCAGCTTGCCGACCTCGCGCGGGTCGAGCAGCTCGAGGGTGGCGTCGTGCTCAGGGGGCATGCGTTTTCCTGGAAGGGCGTGGCCGTCAGACGGCGCGGCGCACCATCAATTCCTTGATCTTGCCGATCGCCTGCGTGGGGTTCAGGTGCTTGGGGCACACGTCCACGCAGTTCATGATGGTGTGGCAGCGGAACAGGCGGTACGGGTCCTCGAGGTTGTCCAGGCGGGCGCCGGTGGCTTCGTCGCGGCTGTCGGCGATGAAGCGGTAGGCCTGCAGCAGGCCGGCCGGGCCGACGAACTTGTCGGGGTTCCACCAGAAGCTGGGGCAGCTGGTGGAGCAGCTGGCGCACAGGATGCACTCGTACAGACCGTTGAGTTCCTCGCGTTCCTCGGGCGACTGCAGCCGCTCGCGCTCGGGCGGCGGCGTGTCGTTGATGAGGTACGGCTTGATCGAGTTGTACTGCTTGAAGAACTGCGTCATGTCCACGATCAGGTCGCGGATCACCGGCAGGCCGGGCAGCGGCTTGAGCACGATCGGGTCCTTGAGCGTGTTCATGTTGGTGAGGCACGCCAGGCCGTTCTTGCCGTTGATGTTCATCGCATCCGAACCGCACACGCCTTCGCGGCAGGAGCGGCGGAAGGAGATGGTCGGGTCCTGCGCCTTGAGCTTGACCAGCGCGTCCAGCAGCATGCGCTCGTGGCCGTCGAGTTCGATCTCGACGGTCTGCATGTAGGGCTTGGCGTCCTTGTCCGGGTCGTAGCGGTAGATCTTGAATGTGCGCTTCATCGTGGTGGGACCTTGTTCAGAACGTGCGGACCTTCGGCGGAACCGAGTCGACCGTCAGGGGCTTCAAATTGACCGGCTTGTAGGTCAGGTTGTTGCCCGCGCTGTGCCACAGCGTGTGCTTCATCCATTCCTTGTCGTTGCGGCCCAGCGGGCATTCCGGATCGTCGGCCGGGCGCTCGTAGTCGTCGACGGTGTGGGCACCGCGGCATTCGTGGCGCGCGGCCGCCGACGTCATGGTGGCCTGCGCGACCTCGATCAGGTTGTCGACCTCGAGGGCTTCCATGCGGGCGGTGTTCCACACCAGCGACTTGTCGGCCAGCGCCACGGCGCCGACGCGGTCGCGGATCGCATCGATCTTGCCCACGCCTTCGTCCATGCTCGCCTGCGTGCGGAACACGCCGGCGTGCTGCTGCATGGTGCTGCGGATGTCGTTGGCGATGTCCTGGGCGTATTCGCCGCTGGTCGAGTCCTGCAGCTGGTTCAGGCGCGCCAGCGAGCGGTCCGCGCCGTCCTTCGGCAGCGGCTTGTGCTCCCCGCTGCTCTTGACGAACTCGACGATGTGCTTGCCGGCCGACTTGCCGAACACCAGCAGGTCGAGCAGCGAGTTGGTGCCCAGGCGGTTGGCGCCGTGCACCGACACGCAGGAGCATTCGCCCACCGCGTACAGGCCGTTCACGACCTGGTTGTTCACGTCGCCGTTCTGCACCACCACCTGGCCGTTGATGTTGGTCGGGATGCCGCCCATCTGGTAGTGGATGGTCGGCACCACCGGGATCGGCTCCTTGGTGATGTCGACGTTGGCGAAGTTGTGGCCGATCTCTTCCACCGAGGGCAGGCGCTTGCGGATGGTGTCGGCACCCAGGTGGTCGAGCTTCATCAGGATGTAGTCCTTGTTGGGACCGCAGCCGCGACCTTCCTTGATCTCCTGGTCCATGGAGCGCGACACGAAGTCTCGCGGTGCCAGGTCCTTGAGCGTGGGTGCGTAGCGCTCCATGAAGCGCTCGCCGTTGCTGTTGAGCAGGATCGCGCCTTCGCCGCGGCAGCCTTCGGTCAGCAGCACGCCCGCGCCGGCCACGCCGGTGGGGTGGAACTGCCAGAACTCCATGTCCTGCAGCGGGATGCCGGCGCGCGCCGCCATGCCCAGGCCGTCGCCGGTGTTGATGAAGGCGTTGGTGCTCGCCGCGAAGATGCGGCCCGCGCCGCCGGTGGCCAGCAGCACGGCCTTGGCCTGCAGCACGTGCAGGTCACCGGTTTCCAGTTCGAGGGCCGTGACGCCCACCACGTCGCCGTCGGCGTCGCGGATCAGGTCCAGCGCCATCCATTCGACGAAGAAGTTCGTCTTGGACTTCACGTTCTGCTGGTACAGCGTGTGCAGCATGGCGTGGCCGGTGCGGTCGGCCGCGGCGCAGGCGCGCTGCACGGGCTTCTCGCCGTAGTTGGCCGTGTGGCCGCCGAAGGGGCGCTGGTAGATGGTGCCGTCCGGGTTGCGGTCGAAGGGCATGCCGAAGTGCTCGAGCTCGATCACAACGTTCGGCGCTTCGCGGCACATGAACTCGATGGCGTCCTGGTCGCCCAGCCAGTCGGAGCCCTTGATGGTGTCGTAGAAGTGGTAGTGCCAGTTGTCCTCGGACATGTTGCCCAGCGAGGCCGACACGCCGCCCTGCGCCGCCACCGTGTGCGAGCGGGTGGGGAAGACCTTGGACAGGCAGGCCACGGTGAGCCCGGCGCGCGAGAGTTCCAGCGCGGCGCGCAGTCCGGAGCCGCCGGCCCCGACGATCACGACGTCGAACTTGCGATGGGCAATTTTTTCTTTTGTGTAGCTCATTGGAATCACACTCTCCAGAGGACTTGGATGGCCCAACCCGCGCAGCCCACCAGCCAGACGATGGTGAAGATCTGCAGGGCAAGGCGGATGCCGACGGGCTGGACGTAGTCCATCCACACGTCGCGCATGCCGACCCACACGTGGTAGAGCAGGCCCGCGATGACGGCGAAGGTGAGGACCTTCATCCACTGCGAGGCGAAGATGCCGGCCCACTTGTCGTAGCTGATCGGGCCGCTGGTCAGCAGCAGCTGCGCCAGCACGATGAGGGTGAAGAGCGCCATGAGGGCGCCGGTGATGCGCTGCGAGAGCCAGTCGCGAAGGCCGTAGTGCGCGCCGACGACAACGCGCTTGGAGCCGTAGTTCACTGCCATGATGAATGTGCTCCGTTGATCAGTAGAGGCCGAAGAGCTTGGCGCCGAGCACCACGGTGAGCAGCACGCTCAGCGCCAGGGTGATGATGGCGGAGGTCTTGCCGAACTCCTTGGTCACGGCCGCGTGGCTGACGTCCATCCACAGGTGGCGCAGGCCGGCGATGAAGTGGTGCAGGTAGGCCCAGATCAGCGCCAGCGCCACCAGCTTGAGGAACCAGCCCGGAACGAAACCAAGGCCGCTGTTGAAGGCGGCCTTGAACTTGGCGAACGAGATTTCGGAAGAGACGGAGGTGTCGAACATCCAGATGATGAAGGGCATCAGCAGGAACATCAGCACACCGCTCACGCGATGCAGGATCGACACGATGCCGGCAGGCGGCAGCCGGTAGGTGGTGAGGTCCGTGAACGCGTTGATGTTTCGGAACTCGCGGCGTGGCCGTGAGGAGGATGCAAGCTCTGTCATGGGGATGGCTTTCGTGTTTATTGAGGAAGCGGCTTGTTCTTCAGGCGAAATGCAAACAACGCAAAATTCTATTGCAATGCACCATGACGCACCGGTCGCGAAGGGCTCATCGCACCAACTCGCTCGACTGCTATCGGTTTGATAGCTACATGCGCCCGTCGCGCCTGCGCTGCCGCCCGATTTCCTTGTTGTCGTGCATCAGCCGAGTTCGTTGCGATAGTGGTGCGTGTCGGTGCGGTACAGGCCGCGGCGCAGCTCCATGGGCGTGTCGTGGTAGGTGTGGGCGACGCGCTCCACGCTCAGCAGCGGCGTGGCGGTGTCGACGTCGAGCAGCCGTGCCTGCTGCGCATCGGGCAGCACGGCGCGCAGCTTTTCCTCGGCCCGCACCATGCGCACGCCGAACTCGGTTTCGAAGAGCGCGTACATGGGGCCGTGCCACTGGGTGAGCCGTTCGGCCGTCAGGCCCTTGAAGGGGGTGCCCGGCAGCCAGAGGTCTTCCAGGATGGTCGGCACGCCGCCATAGGCCAGCACGCGTCGCACCTGCAGCACCGGATCGCCGGTGCGCAATGCCAGGGCGCGCGCCACCTCGGCGCTCGCGCGCTGGCGCCTGCAGTCGACGATGGTGCGTTCGGCGGGGCCTTCGGTGTTCGGATCGCCGGCGTCGGGCACCAGCTTCAGGAAGCGGTACTGCACATGCTGTTCGGCATGCGTGGCGACGAAGGTGCCCTTGCCCTGGCGGCGCACCACCAGGTTCTCGGCGGAGAGTTCGTCGATCGCCTTGCGCACCGTGCCCTGGCTCACGCGGTAGCGCGCGGCCAGTTCGATCTCGCTGGGGATGGGTTCGCCCGGCTTCCATTCGCCCGCCTGCAGGCTTTGCAATATCAGCGCCTTGATCTGCTGGTACAAGGGGCTGAACGAAGGCGTGCTCGGTTCGGCGATGGGTGTGGGGGAGGGCATGGGCAGGTCGGTGGCGCCCGCAGCGCGATCCATGGGGCATGCCTGGATCCGTCTTCTGCGATGAGCGGGCCGTATCTTATATAAGACATAAGACAAGCGCCATCGATTGAGCCTAGAATGCTCGGTGGTTCCCGAGCGCAGGCGGGCCATGCACGGTGCAAGGCATGGCCGTGGGCCCCGCGCCGGGATCGCAGCGTTTCGGCGGTCCTTCTGTTGTTCCATGTCGCCAGAAGGGCTGCGCGTTTTCCTTTCACCTTCTGGAGTTCTCCCATGAGCAAAAAGCCCGTTCGCGTTGCCGTCACCGGCGCCGCAGGTCAAATCGGTTACGCCCTCCTGTTCCGCATCGCCTCGGGCGAAATGCTCGGCAAGGACCAGCCGGTCATCCTGCAGCTGCTCGAGATTCCTGACGAGAAGGCGCAGAAGGCGCTCAAGGGCGTGATCATGGAACTCGAGGACTGCGCGTTCCCGCTGCTGGCCGGCGTGGTGCCGACCGGTGACCCGGAAGTGGCCTTCAAGGACGCCGACTACGCGCTGCTCGTCGGCGCCCGCCCCCGCGGCCCCGGCATGGAGCGTGCCGACCTGCTGGCCGCCAACGCGCAGATCTTCACCGCGCAGGGCAAGGCACTGGACAAGGTCGCCAGCCGCGACGTCAAGGTGCTGGTCGTCGGCAACCCCGCCAACACCAACGCCTACATCGCCATGAAGAGCGCGCCCAGCCTGCCGCGCGAGAACTTCACCGCCATGCTGCGCCTGGACCACAACCGCGCCGCCAGCCAGATCGCCGCCAAGACCGGCGGCAAGGTCGGCGAGATCGAGAAGCTCACCGTGTGGGGCAACCATTCGCCCACGATGTACGCCGACTACCGCTTCGCCACCATCGGCAACAAGTCGGTCAAGGACACCATCAACGACCAGGTCTGGAACGAGACCGTGTTCCTGCCGACCGTCGGCAAGCGCGGCGCGGCCATCATCGAGGCGCGTGGCCTGTCTTCGGCCGCCTCGGCCGCCAACGCCGCCATCGACCACATGCGCGACTGGGCCCTGGGCTCCAACGGCAAGTGGGTCACGATGGGCGTGCCTTCCAACGGCGAGTACGGCATCCCCAAGGACGTGATCTTCGGCTTCCCGGTCACCACGGAAGGCGGCAAGTACAAGATCGTCGAAGGCCTGCCGATCGACGAGTTCAGCCAGAAGTGCATCGACAAGACCCTGGCCGAGCTGCAGGGCGAGCAGGACGGCGTCAAGCACCTTCTCTGAGCGACCGCCATGGCCGAGTGGAACCCCGCGCTCTACCGTCGCTACGAGGACGAGCGCACGCGCCCGGCGGCCGAGTTGCTGGCGCGGGTACCGCTGGCCGCGGCCTCCCGTGTGGTCGACCTGGGCTGCGGCCCCGGCAACTCCACCGAACTGCTGGTGCGGCGCTTCCCGCAGGCGCAGGTCACCGGCACCGACAACTCCGAGGCGATGCTGGTCAGCGCCCGCGAGCGGCTGCCGCAGGCCCGCTTCGAGCTGAGCGACATCGCCACCTGGGCGCCGGCCGCCGATGCCGGCGCGCCGGATCTCATCTACGCCAACGCGGCGCTGCAATGGGTGCCCGACCATGAGGCGCTGATCCCGCGCCTCTTCGCGGCCCTGGCGCCCGGCGGCGTGCTCGCCGTCCAGATGCCCGACAACCGCGCCGAGCCCACGCACCGCCTGATGCGCGAAATAGCGGCCGAAGCCCCGTGGACGGAGCCCATCGGCGACTACACCCGCCTGCGCACCGAACTGCTGACCATCGGCGGCTACTACGACCTGCTGGCGCCGGTGGCGGCCGAGGTCGATGTCTGGCACACCATCTACCAGCACCGCATGGATTCGGCGGCTGCCATCGTCGAGTGGGTGCGCGCCACCGGGCTGCGGCCCTTCATCGATCCGCTCCCGCCCGAGCTGCGGGCGAGCTACCTGGCCGAGTACGAGCGCCGCATCGACGCGGCCTACCCCGTGCGCACGGACGGCAAGCGCCTGCTGGCCTTCCCACGCATGTTCATCGTGGCGCGCAAGGCGGCATGACCACGCCGCGCCGCTCCCATCCTGCCGAGGTGCTGCTCGGGGCGCAGGCCGGTGCCGTGAGCCTGCCGGTGTGCGACCACTACAGCGGCGTCGAGGCGCGCATGCGCAAGAGCCTCGCGCTGCAGGCCCAGATGGCCGAGGAATTCGGCGCCTGCGTGTTCGACGTCACCCTCGACTGCGAGGACGGCGCGCCCGTGGGCGGCGAAGCCGAGCTCGCGCATCTGGTCACCGAACTCGCACTCGCCGCGAGACCGGGCATGCGTGTCGGCGTGCGCGTGCACCCGGTCGACCATCCGGCTTTCGAAGCCGACGTGGCCACCATCGCCGGCCGCGCCGGCGATCGTCTGAGCCACCTGATGGTGCCGAAGGTCGAGCGGCTGGAAGACGTGGTGCGCGCCGCCGCGGCGCTGGACGCGGCTGGTGCCGCCGATCTGCCGCTGCACGTGCTCATCGAGTCGCCGCTGGCGGTGCGCCATGCCTTCGACATGGCCGCCCACCCGCGCGTGCAGTCGCTCAGCTTCGGCCTCATGGATTTCGTCTCGGCCCACGCGGGCGCCATCCCGGCCGACGGCATGGGCGTGGCGGGCCAGTTCTCGCATCCGCTCGTGGTGCGCGCCAAGCTCGAGATCGCCTCCGCTGCCCATGCCTTCGGCAAGGTGCCCTCGCATTGCGTCGTCACCGAGTTCCGCGATGCGCAGGCCCTTCGCACCGCCGCGCGCCGCGCCAGCCGGGAGTTCGGCTACACGCGCATGTGGAGCATCCATCCGGACCAGATCCGCCCCATCCTCGAGGCCTTCGCGCCCGACGAGGAACAGATTCACATTGCTACAAAAATAATAGCTGCTGCCGCCGATGCCGACTGGGCTCCGGTCCAGTTTGATGGCACATTGCACGACCGCGCGAGCTACCGCCATTTCTGGCAGGTGCTGGCGCGTGCGCACGCCACCGGGCGTGCGCTGCCGTCCGAAGCGAAGGCGTGGTTCGCGCCCGCCGACGCCGAAAACTGATGCAAGACATTCACGCCAAGGAAACCCACTCCATGAAGACGCTCGCCCTCCTCGTTGCCGCCGCCGTCGCCCTGCCGTTCGCCGCTTCGGCGCAGAGCAGCAGCACCGCCAAGCCGGCCGCCAAGACCACCACGAAGTCCACCAAGCCGGCCCCGAAGAAGAAGGCCCCCATCGCGCGCAGCGCCGCCAAGGCGGTCGAGGAAGTCACGCCCATCGCGGACGACCCGAGCGTGGTGCTGACCGAAGCCGAACTGGCCGTGGCGCAGAAGGTGTTCACCGGCAAGATCCAGTGCGAACTGGGTGCCGACGTGACCGTGGCCGCCGACGACAAGAAGCCCGGCTTCTTCACCGTGTCGACCAAGGGCGCGCGCTACCGCATGCACCCGGTCGAAAGCCGCACCGGCGCCATCCGCCTCGAGGATGCCCGTGCCGGTGCCATGTGGCTCCAGCTGGGCAACAAGTCCATGCTGATGAACCAGAAGCAGGGCATCCGCCTGGCCGACGAGTGCCAGTCGCCGGCGCAGGTCGCGTTCGCCGACGAGATGAAGAAGAACCCGCCGAAGGCCCTGTTCGACGGCGCCGACGCGCCGAAGAAATAACCCGCGATTTCGCCCCACGCTGGCGGCGCGCGTCTTGCTTGCGCTGCCGCCAGCCCCGTTCCCGGAGAAAAGAAGATGTTGCAAGCCTATGTTGACCACGTTGCCGAGCGCGCCGCGCTGGGCATTCCGCCGCTGCCCCTGTCGGCCAAGCAGACCAGCGAGCTCATCGAGCTGCTGAAGAACGCGTCCACCAAGGACGGCGAGTTCCTGCTCAACCTGCTGACGCACCGCGTGCCGGCGGGCGTGGACGACGCCGCCAAGGTCAAGGCCAGCTACCTGGCCGCCGTGGCGCACGGCACCGAGAAGAACGCGCTGATCTCCCGGGCGCACGCCACCGAACTGCTGGGCACCATGCTGGGCGGCTACAACATCGGCCCGCTGATCGACCTGCTCAAGGACGCCGAAGTCGGCGCCGTGGCCGCCGAAGGCCTGAAGAAAACGCTGCTGATGTTCGACCAGTTCCACGACGTCAAGGAACTGGCCGATGCCGGCAACGCCCATGCCCAGGCCGTGCTGCAGAGCTGGGCCGACGCCGAATGGTTCACCAGCCGCCCCGAAGTGCCGCAGAGCATCACCTTCACCGTGTTCAAGGTGCCGGGCGAGACCAACACCGACGACCTGTCGCCGGCGCCCGACGCCACGACGCGGCCGGACATCCCGATGCACGCCCTGGCGATGCTGAAGAACAAGCGCGAAGGCGCGCCCTTCGAGCCCGAGGAAGACGGCAAGCGCGGCCCGGTCAAGTTCATCCAGGACCTGGTGGGGCGCGGCCTGCCCGTGGCCTACGTGGGCGACGTCGTGGGCACCGGCTCTTCGCGCAAGTCGGCCACCAACAGCGTGCTGTGGTTCACCGGCGAGGACATCCCCTACATCCCCAACAAGCGCTTCGGCGGCATCTGCCTGGGCAACAAGATCGCGCCGATCTTCTACAACACCATGGAAGACGCGGGCTCCCTGCCCATCGAGCTGGACGTGAGCCAGATGAACATGGGCGACACGATCGAGCTGCGCCCCTACGAAGGCAAGGCCCTCAAGGACGGCCAGGTCATCGCCGAGTTCAAGGTCAAGAGTGAAGTGCTCTTCGACGAAGTGCGCGCCGGTGGCCGCATTCCGCTGATCATCGGCCGCGGCCTGACGGCCAAGGCGCGCGAGGCGCTGGGCCTGCCGGTGTCGACGCTGTTCCGCCTGCCCCAGGCCCCGGTCGACAGCGGCAAGGGCTTCTCGCTGGCCCAGAAGATGGTCGGCCGCGCCTGCGGCCTGCCGGAAGGGCAGGGCGTGCGCCCTGGCACCTACTGCGAACCGAAGATGACCTCGGTGGGCAGCCAGGACACCACCGGCCCCATGACCCGCGACGAGCTGAAGGACCTGGCCTGCCTGGGCTTCTCGGCCGACCTGGTCATGCAGTCCTTCTGCCACACGGCCGCCTATCCCAAGAAGGTGGACGTGAAGATGCACCACGAGCTGCCCGACTTCATCAGCACCCGCGGCGGCATCTCGCTGCGCCCGGGCGACGGCGTGATCCATTCGTGGCTCAACCGCCTGCTGCTGCCCGACACCGTCGGCACCGGCGGCGACAGCCACACGCGCTTCCCGATCGGCATCAGCTTCCCGGCCGGCTCGGGCCTGGTGGCCTTCGCAGCCGCCACCGGCGTCATGCCGCTGGACATGCCCGAATCGGTGCTGGTGCGCTTCAATGGCAAGATGCAGCCCGGCGTCACCCTGCGCGACCTGGTCAACGCCATTCCGCTGTACGCCATCAAGCAGGGCCTGCTCACGGTCGAGAAGAAGGGCAAGAAGAACATCTTCTCCGGCCGCATCCTCGAGATCGAGGGGCTGCCCGACCTCAAGGTGGAGCAGGCCTTCGAACTGTCCGACGCCAGCGCCGAGCGCTCGGCTGCCGGCTGCACGGTGCACCTGAACAAGGCGCCGATCATCGAGTACCTCAACAGCAACATCACGCTGATGCGCTGGATGATCGCCAACGGTTATGCCGACGCCCGCACGCTGGCCCGCCGCATCGCCGCGCAGGAAGCCTGGCTCAAGGACCCGCAACTGCTGCAGCCGGACGCGGACGCCGAGTACGCGGCCGTCATCGAGATCGACCTGGCCGACATCCACGAGCCCATCGTGGCCTGCCCGAACGACCCCGACGACGTGAAGACGCTGTCCGACGTGGCCGGCGCCCACATCGACGAAGTGTTCATCGGCTCGTGCATGACCAACATCGGTCACTTCCGCGCAGCCTCGAAGCTGCTCGAGGGCAAGCGCGACATCCCGGTCAAGCTGTGGATCGCGCCGCCCACCAAGATGGACGCGCACCAGCTCACCGAGGAGGGCCACTACGGCGTCTTCGGCAACGCCGGCGCGCGCACCGAGATGCCCGGCTGCTCGCTGTGCATGGGCAACCAGGCCCAGGTGCGCGAGGGCGCCACGGTCATGTCGACCAGCACCCGCAACTTCCCGAACCGCCTGGGCAAGAACACCAACGTGTACCTGGGCAGCGCGGAACTGGCATCGATCTGCTCCAAGCTGGGCCGCATCCCGACCAAGGCCGAGTACATGGCGGACATCGGCGTCATCAACAGCAACGGCGACAAGATCTACCAGTACCTGAACTTCGACCAGATCGAGGAGTTCAAGGAAGCGGCCGACGGCGTCGCCGCCTGAGCGATCGGCCATGCGTTCGCATCGGCGGCAGCCGATGCGCACCGGCCATCCGAGCCCGCTTCGGCGGGCTTTTTGCTGCCCGCTTCAAGCTGCATACTCCTGCGACACCCCCGTCGAAGGAGCGCCGTGCCCCCGCCCATCCGAAGCCTCCACACCCGCTGCTGCATCGTCGGCGGCGGCCCCGCAGGGTTGATGCTCGCCCTGCTGCTCGTGCGTGCCGGCGTCGAGGTCACGGTGCTGGAAAAGCACGCGGACTTCCTGCGCGACTTCCGTGGCGACACCGTCCATCCGTCGACCCTGCAGGTCATGGCCGACCTGGGCCTGCTCGACGCCTTCCTGGCGCGTCCGCACGACGAGGTGCGCCGTCTGCATGCCACCGTCTCGGGCCAGCGTGCGCGCCTGGCCGACTTCGAGCGCCTGCGCTCGATGCCCTGCCGCTTCATCGCGCTCATGCCGCAATGGGACTTCCTCGACTTCCTGCGCGACGAGGCCGAGCGCAGCCCGCGCTTCCGTCTGCTGCTGCGCACGGAGGGCACGGACGTGATCGAAGAGGAAGGCCGTGTCGTGGGCGTGCAGGCCCGTGACCCGGAAGGCGAGCTGAGCATCCGGGCCGACCTCGTCGTCGCCTGCGACGGGCGCCGCTCCGTGCTGCGCAATGCGGCGGGGCTGAAGGTGCGCGACATCGGTGCGCCCATCGACGTGCTGTGGATGCGCCTGTCGAAGGCGCCCACGGACGACAACGAGAGCGGCGGCTTCGTCGACGCCGGCCACTTCCTGGCCATGATCGACCGCCACGACTACTGGCAATGTGCCTACGTCATCGCCAAGGGTGGCATCGACGCGCTCCGGGCGCGCGGGCTCGAGGCCTTCCGCGAGGCCTTGGCACGTGCCGCACCCCCGCTGGCCGGCCGTATGCACGAGATCGCGAGCTGGGACGACGTGAAGCTGCTGAGCGTGACGGTGGACCGCCTCGACACCTGGTGGAAGCCCGGCCTGCTGTGCATCGGCGACGCGGCCCATGCCATGTCGCCCATCGGCGGGGTGGGCATCAACCTGGCGGTGCAGGATGCGGTGGCCACGGCCAACCTGCTGCGCCGGGTGCTGGCCGCACCGGCGGTGTCGCAGGCCGACCTCGCGCCCCTGCTCGCGAAGGTGCAGGCCCGGCGCATGCTGCCTGCGCGGCTGACCCAGGCGGTGCAGGTCGCGGTCCAGAACCGGTTGCTGGCGCCGGTCCTTCGCAGCGCGGGCCAGGCGGCGCCGCTGGCGCTGCCCTGGCCGGTGAAGCTGCTGCAGCGCGTGCCGGCTCTGCAGGGCCTGCCGGCCTATGCGGTGGGCGTGGGCGTGCGGCCGGAGCGCGCCAAGGGCTACTGACGCGGCTGGCGCGACGGCCGCGCCTTCGCCTTCGTCGTCGTCTCCTTTGCCTTCTTGCGCAGTGTCTTCGGCAGATGCGCAGGCCCGTGGCCGTCCATGTCCGCAAGCTCCCACACGCCGCCCACCGCCAGAGTGATGGCATGCGCACTGTTGATGAGGCCGATGTGCGAGAAGGCCTGCGGAAAGTTGCCCAGCTGCCGGCCGCTGGCAGGGTCGTATTCCTCGGCGAACAGGCCCAGGTCGTTGCCCAGTGCCAGCAGTCGCTTGAAGAGGGCACGGGCCTTGCGCAGCCGGCCCATGGCTGCATAGACGTTCACCAGCCAGAAGCTGCAGGCCAGGAAGGCGCCTTCGCCGCCGGCCAGGCCGTCCACGCCGAGTTCGGTGCGGTAGCGGTACACCAGGCCGCCGGAGATCAGCTCGCGTTCGATGCGCGCGATCGTGCCCTGCACCCGCGCGTCGTGGATGGGCAGGAAGCCGATCAGCGGAATGAGCAGCAGCGCCGCATCGACCGTGTCGGCGCCGTAGTACTGCACGAAGGAATTGCTGGCCGCGTCGTAGCCTTTCGCCAGGACGTCGGCGCGGATGGCGTCGCGCGTCTTGCGCCACTGCTCGACGGGTCCTTCGAGGCCGAAGTGCTCGGCGCTCGAGATCATGCGGTCGAAGGCCAGCCAGCACATGATCTTGGAATGCACGAAGTGGCGGGGCTCGCCGCGCACCTCCCACAGGCTGCTGTCGGGCTCGCGCCAGAGCGTGGTGAGCTGGCGGGCGATGGCGCGCTCCAGCGGCCAGACCTTGTCCATGTCGGCCAGGCCCGCCTTGCGGGAGGCATGGAAGGCGGCGATCACCGAGCCGTACACGTCGAGCTGGCGCTGCACGTGCGCGCCGTTGCCCACGCGCACCGGCCGGCTGTTGTCGAAGCCGGCCAGCCAGTCGAGCTCGAACTCGTTGAGCACGCGCTCGCCGTGCAGGCCGTACATGATCTGCAGGTCCTCGGGCGAACCGCCTACCGCGCGCATCAGCCACCAGCGCCACTCGCTCGCCTCGTCGAGGTAGCCCGAACCGATCAGCGCGTACAGCGTGAGCGCCGCGTCGCGCAGCCAGCAGAAGCGGTAGTCCCAGTTGCGCGCGCCACCGGGCTGCTCGGGCAGCGAGGTGGTGGGCGCCGCCACGATGCCCCCGGTGGGCGCGTAGGTCAGGGCCTTGAGCGTGAGCAGCGAGCGCTCCACCGGCTCGCGGTACTCGCCGCGGTTGCCGCAATGCGCGCTCCAGGCGCGCCAGCGGCGCGTCGTGTGCTCGAGCAGCGAGTAGGCGTCGCGCGTGATCGGCGGCCGCTCGTGCGAGGGGAACCACTCCAGCGCGAAGGCCATCGACTGCCCCGCGGTGACCGAGAACTCGGCGCAGCTGGCAAAGTCCTCGTTGACCAGCGGCACGCCGGCCGTGATGCGCACCGCATCGGGGCCGGCTACGGCGTGGATCGCGCCGTCGACCCGCTGCACCCATGGCACCCATTCGCCATAGTTGAAGCGGATGCGCAGTTCGGTGCGCAGGTCCACGGTGCCCCGCACGCCGCGCACGATGCGCACCACCTCGTGCGTGCCGTCGCGCGAGGGCTGTGGCATGAAGTCGGTCACCGTGGCCGTGCCGTGCGGCGTCTGCCAGGTGGTCTCCAGCACCATCGTGCCGGGCAGATAGCGTCGCGTGACACGCGCCTTCGCATGGTCGGCGCGCAGGCTCCAGTGGCCGTTGCGCTCGTCGCCCAGCAGGCTGGCGAACATGGCCGCGGCGTCGAAGCGGGGCAGGCACAGCCAGTCGATGCTGCCGTCGCGGTGCACGAGCGCGGCGCTGTGGGTGGAGCCGATGAGAGCGTAGTCCTCGATACGGCGGGACGACGGCTTGCGTGAGCCTGGGGGTTGGGGCGTGGCGCGCGGCGGTCTGGAGGTCAACGCGGGATGTCTCCGTGCGGTCGCGCGTCCGGCCCCGCGCCGTGCGGCGTCGAAGGCGCGAGGATGGTTCGGCCTCAGCCTACCATGGCGCCATGCACCCCGTGACCCCCTGCGCCGCGGCCGTGGCCGAGGCCCTGCTGCCCGATCCCTTCTATCTCGCCGTCACCGTCGACCATGCCGACGACCCCGCGCGCCGGCTGGCGGTGCTCGGCGCCTATGTGGACCAGGCCCTCGACGAGGCGCCGACGGTGGGCTTCTGCACCCGCGCCCAGCACGACGAGGCCGGGGCGGCGATCTGGCATCTGCCGCAGCCGCCCGAGGTGGCTGCGCGCGCCGATGCGGCGAAGCGGGCGCAGCTCTCGGCGTTGCTCGGCGCGCGCGGCCTGAGGAACTACCGGGCCATCGTCGACTTCATGGCGCCCCATGCGGCGCGCGCCGTTCCGCCCGATGCGTGGTACCTCTCCATCGTGGGCGTCGCACCCTCGCTGCAAGGGCGGGGCGTGGGCGCGCAACTGCTGGCGCCTGCGCTCGCACGCGCCACGGCGCATCGGCGCCCGTGCTACCTCGAGACCTTCACGCCGCGCAACCTGCCGTTCTACGAGCGGCTGGGGTTCCGGCCGCTTGCCATGCACCGCGAGCCGGTGACGGGCGCGGACTACTGGATCCTGCTGCGCGACTGAGCTACCGGTACGGCGTACTGGGGCGCCTCGGAGCGAGCCGAAACGCTCACTGCGGCGGGTTGTCGCCGCGTGGACGGCGTTGCGCCTGCTGCTGCATCTGCTGCATGCGGGCCTGGGCGGCCTGCTGCTGCTGTTGCTGCATCTGGGCCTGCTGCTGCGCGCGCTGCTGCATCTGCTGTTGCATCTGGGCTTGCTGCTGCGCCCGCTGCTGCATCTGTTGCTGCATCTGCTGCTGTTGTTGTTGCTGCTGCTGGCGCATCGCCTGCATCTGCTGCTCGCGTGCCTGGGCCTGCATCTGCTGGGCGCGCTGCGCTTCCTGCTGCTGACGCATGGCGTGCTGTTGCGCCTCCTGCTGCTGGCGCATGGCCTGCATCTGCTGGGCGCGCTGCTGTTGCTGCTCGGCCTGCTGCTGCATCGCGCGCTGCTGCTGCTGTTGTTGCTGCTGCTGCGCTGCCTGTTGCTGCTGCATCTGCTGACGGCGGGACTGCTCCTGCACCGCCTGTTGCTGCTGTTGCTGGCGCTGGGCCATCTCCTGGGCACGCTGCTGCTGGGCCTGCTGCAGTTGCTGCTGGCGCGCCCGGTCGCGTTGCTGGGCCTGCAGCTGATTCTGCTGTGCGTCCCGCGCCTGGCGCTGCTGCTGTTCCATCAGTGCCTGGCGTTGCTGCTGCTGTTGAAGGCGGCCCTGCGCGTCCTGCTGGGCCCGCAGCTGGGCTTGCTGTTGCTGAGCACGCGCGGCCTGCTGCTGCTGCTGCTGTTGTTGTTGCTGCGCCTGAAGTTGCGCTTCGCGGCCGCGCTGCAACTGTTGCTGCTGCTGAAGCTGCCGTGCCTGGTCCTGCTGGGCGCGTGCCGCCTGTTGTTGTTGCGCCTGGAGCTGCTGCATGCGGCCTTGCTGTTGCTGCTGCTGGGCCATCTGCGCCTCGCGTGCCTGCTGGGCCTGCTGCGCCTGGAGCATCTGGGCCTGTTGCTGGCGCCCGGCCTGCACCTGCTGTTGCTGCAGCATCTGCTGCTGCGCCGCCTGCTGCATCTGCGCGGCTTGTTGCTGGCGGGCGGCCTGCGCCTGCTGCGCCAACTGCTGCTGCTGCGCCAACTGCTGTTGCTGCTGCTGGGCCTGCTGCTGCATCTGCGCCTGCAGCATCGCCTGCGGGTTGCCGCCCGGGCCGAAGCGGCCTCGCTCCACGTTCGCGGGCGGCACCCACACGTTGTTGTTGAAGACCACGGCGGGGCGGTCCCAGCCGGGTGGCCGGCGGTCCGGTCCGCGGTCGCGGTCACGCCAGTTCGGCCGACCCCAATACATGTCCCAGTTGCGCCAGCCCCAGTCGTGGCGCTGCAGCGCCGAGCTGACGACGATGCCCGTGCCGAAGGCCAGGGCGCCCACCACCACAGGGTTCACGCGCTGGGGCTCGGCCCAGTACACCGGCGGGTTGTAGTCGTAGCCCGAGTAGTAGGGGACCGGCTCGCCGTACGCGACGCGCGGGTCGTACGCGGGCACGTACACCACGTCGGGCTGGGCCGGCTCGATCGTGATGTAGGTGGGCGGCGGCTCCACGATCAGGGGGCCACCGTAGCCCGGCGGCGGCGCGCTGCCCTGGTACATCGGCGGCGCACTGCTGGCCTGGGCGACGCGCAGCTGCTTGCTGCTCTTGAGTTCGCCGGCCTTCTGCGCGCGCAGGCGCATGACCTGGATGGCGTTCATGACGTCGTTCGGGTCGTTGTAGTAGGCCTGGCCCAGGGCGGTGGTCCACGGGATGTTGTTCGCCAGCTGGTCGAGCGCGGGGCGGAAGGCGGTGAGCGCCTTCACGCTCGGGTCCCAGGGCTGCTGGTTCGCCGCGTCCGCGAGCGGGCCGCCCTTGAGTCCGGCGTTCTGCTTCATCCAGCCTTGTGCAGCCGTCACCTGGTCGGGGAAGGTCGAGGCCGCGAGCACCTGGGCGACCAGCTTGTCGGGATAGAGCGCGATCGGCGCCACCATCTGGTAGAGCGCTTCGGCGGTGGGGGGCGTGTAGGCGACAGGCGTGGGGGCCGCTGCAGCCGGTGCCGGGGCGGGCGCGGGTGCGGGCTCTGTTGCAGCGGCCTGTGGGGCCGGCGTCTCGGTCTTGCCGCAGGCGGCCAGCACCAGGGCTGCGGCAACGGCCAGCACCGTGGCGCGGCTGGAGGCGCGTCGCGTCGCGGCGGTCGTGTGGCAAAGGGGGACGGGTCGGTTCATGGCACGATTCCCTGTATGGATGAACGTCCAACGGTCGAACCCGCCGGCCGGCGGACCGCCTCGCGTCAAGCCCGAGTCAAGCGTGTGACCGTTTGCGTCAGTGTGCGCCCGGGCAGGCGTGCGCGGCTGCCGTCCCGTGCCGACAGCGGCTGTAGTCGGGCCGCCGGCTTCCGGGCCGCGCGGCGCGCACCCGCTATCCTTTTAGTAGCAGTCGACGCCCGCCCCATAAGCGTCGGACGCCGATTCGGCTCCTGAACTTCTACTTGGCGCCGCCCGTGTACTTGGTCACCGTGTCGGCCGTCATGGTGTAGCCGCTGGTGCCCATCATCGAGTCGTTGCGTTGTGCCACCAGCTTGCCCGTGACCCACACCGTGTCCATGGCACGGAACTTGGCCGGCGACTTGGGCCGCACGTGCAGGATCTGGTTGGCCGGCGGCGGCGGCGTGTGGATGCAGGCCCCGAAGTACGGCACCAGCAGGAACTCGCTCACCTCGCCCTTGTTCTCTTCCAGCGGCACGATGAAGCCCGGCAGCTTCACGTTCTGGCCGTTCATCTCGGGGTTGGTGGGGGCGTTGTTCGACACCTCCTGCATCTTCAGCAGCAGCTCGTTCGCGCGCGGGTCGGCGTCGTCGAGCTTGGACAGGTCGATGTCCTTGAAGGCCTTGGCCGGGTCCCAGTCCTTGGGCACCAGCTCTTCCCAGGTGATCTGGCGTGGCCCGCTGCTTGGCTTGGCCGAGGCACCCTTGCCGCCCAGCGGGTTGGTCGCGGTGGTGGCCTCGGGCGCAGGGCCTGCCGCCAGTGCGGCGGTGGCAACGGCAGTGCCCAGCAGGGCGATCAGAGTGGAGCGCAGGGTGGTCATCGTCAGATCCTCGGAGACAGGCCGTCGGCCAGCGACAGGCGGTACGCCCGGATGCCGGGCAGCAGGCTGGCCAGCCAGCCGGCGGCGAGCAGCCCGCCCAGCAGCAGCCATTCGTTCAGTGTAGGGGCCGACAGCTGCAGCGCGAGGCCGTACTGCGCCTGCAACCACGGCCCCAGTGCGGCGATGCCCAGGGCCGCCAGCAGGGCGCCCAGCGCCACGCCCAGCACGGTGACGATGGCGCCTTCGAGCGCCAGCAGCGCCAGCACGTGGCGCAGGCTCGCGCCGACGGCGCGCAGCACGGCCAGCTCGCGCCGCCGCTCGTTGAGCCCGGCCATCACCACCGACACCAACCCGGCCAGGCTGACGATGCCCACCAGGCCCGACATCGCGAGCAGCGCCTTCTCGCCCACGCCGATCACCTGCCACAGTTCGTCGAGCGCCACGCCGGGCAGGATGCCCATCAGCGGCTCCTCGGGATAGGTCGACACCCAGCGCTGCACCGAGAACACGGCGGCGCGGTTCTTCAGGCCGACCAGCGCGGCCGTGACGTTCTTGGGCGTGAGGTCGAACTTGCGCACCTGCTCGGCGCTGATCTTCACGCCGGGCATCGGCGCACCGCCGACCCATTCGAGATGGATGGCCTCCATCGCCTCCAGCCCGATGTGCACGGTGCGGTCGATGGGCGTGCCGGTGCGCTTGAGGATGCCGACCACCGTGAAGGGCTTGTCGGCATGTTCGGGCGTGAGCTCGCCGCTGCCGTGGGCCAGGGTGATCTGCTTGCCGACGTGGTAGCCCAGCTGCTCGGCCACGTCCGCGCCCACCACCGCATCGAACAAACCCGTTGGCCCCGAGGATTGGGCTGAGCCCGATCCGCCCCCCGAGGGGGGCAAAGAAGCTGGGGGCGGCCCGGCGCTTCTTTGGGAGAACACCTTGCCCTCGGCCAGCAACTGCTCGCCGCGGCGCACGTGGTCGAAGTAGGCCGGCGTGGTGGCCACCACCGGAAAGCCGCGGTGCGAATCGCCCAGCGACAGCGGCACCACCCAGGCCACGCCCTTGTGCGCCTCCAGCGCCTGCACGCTCTTCCACGCGATGTTGTTGGTCGCACTGCCGATGTGGAACACCGAGTACAGCAGCAGCTGCGTGCTGCCCGTGCGCGCGCCCACGATCAGGTCCGTGCCCGACACGGCCGACGCGAAGTTCTCGCGCAGCTCGGTGCGGATGCGCTCCACCCCCAGCAGCAGCAGCGTCGCGAGCGCGATCGACAGCACCGTCAGCGACAGCGTGAAGCGCCGGTTCCAGGCGCTCTTCCAGGCAATGGCGAGGAGGGCGTTCATGGATACGGATGCGGGAACCGTACGCGAAGGACGCGAAGGTCTCGCGAAGGACGCGAAAAAGACAGCGGGAAAATTTTCATTGAATTCTTTTGCGACCTTCGCGGGACCTTTGCGCCTTTCGCGTATGGAGGTCCGATCCCGTTTTCATGCCACCGCCGAAACCGCCGCACGGTTGATCTCGGGCAAGAGCACGTGGCGCGCGAAGCGGTCGGCGATGCGGCGGTCGTGGCTCACGAAGACGAGGGCGCTGCCGTTGGCTTCGCAGGCCGCCAGCAGCACGTCGAGGAAGGCCTCGCGCCGGTCCTCGTCGAGGGCGGAGGTGGGCTCGTCGGCGATGACCAGCTCGGGCCGGCCGATGAGCGCACGCGCGGCGGCCACGCGCTGCTGCTGGCCCACCGACAGCTGCAGGGCGGTGCGCTGCCACAGCTCGGCGGGCAGGCCCATGCGGGCGAGCAGTTCCTCGGCCTGTGCGCGCGACCCCTGCACACGTCGTCGTGCCGAGAAGCGGCAGGGCAGCAGCACGTTGTCCATCACGCTCAGGTAGGGCAGCAGGTTGAACTGCTGGAAGATGTAGCCCACGTGCGCGACGCGGCAGCGGTCGCGCGCGCTGCCGCCCATGGCAGCCCAGTCGTGGCCCAGCAGGCACACGCGGCCGCTGTCCGCCACCAGCACGCCGGCCAGCAGCGACAGCAGCGTGCTCTTGCCGCAGCCGCTGGGGCCATGCAGGAACACGGCCTCGCCGGCGCGCACCTCGAAGCGCTCGATGTCGATGCACGGCGCGGCGGCGCCGGGCCAGGCGAAGCGCAGGTCCTGCGCCTGCAGGACTACGGAGCTCATTGGATAGCCCCCGCGCGACGCGCTGCGGTGCAAACTCCCTTCGGAGCGGCCGGGCGCGGGCTCATGCGCGCGTCACTTGCCCCAGCCGATGCGGGCGCTGCCGGACGCGGGTCGCTTCAGGCTGCGCTTGAACTGGCCATCGGGCGCGGCGATCTCGGCCTCGATCTGACGCGTGGCGGGAAATGCCTCGAACAGCTGCGTGTCGACGAAGCGCGCCTTGGCCGCATTGGTGCAGTTGAAGGCGAAGCTGGCCTCCAGTTCCGCATGCCCGTCCTTGTCGGGCTCGGCCTTGCCCAGGCCGAGCGCGGCCGATTCGAGCTGCACCGGGCCGAGCTTGCAGCCGGCGGCCGGGTCGATCTGGAACAGGTGGTCGGCCGCACGAAGGCGTGCCACCATCTGCTCGACCGCGTTCTTCTCGACGTCGGTGCGCGGCGCGCGCTCGAAGCCCAGCAGGTTGTCCAGCGGCGACTCCATCTCGATCGTGACCGACGGGCCGTCGACGGCGATGCCGAGCTCGACCTTGCCGTGCACGTGCGCATGCTGGGCGCGCTGCGCCAGCGCCGGTGAGGACAGCAGCACGGCGCCGGCCGTGAACAGCGAAAGGACGAGAAAGGTGCGGAAGAAGGGTCGTGTCATGCGCATCGTCAGCGGTCAGGGCTGCGGCCCCTGGCGGGTCGGCAGGCCCGGTGTGTTGCTCCATTCGCTCCAGCTGCCGGCGTACAGGGCCGGGGTGCCCAGGCCGGCGATCTGCATCGCCAGCACATTGGGCACGGCGCTCACGCCGCTGCCGCAGTGGTGCACCACGGTGGCGGGATCGCGCCCGGCCAGCAGCGCCTCGAATTCGGCGCGCAACTGCTCGGCAGGCTTGAAGCGGCCATCGGCCGTCAGGTTGTCGGCGAAGGGGCGGTTCAGCGCCCCGGGGATGTGACCGGCGATCGGGTCCAGAGGTTCCACCTCGCCGCGGTAACGAGGTGCAGCACGGGCATCGACGAGGGTCTGCGCGGGATCGTCCAGTCCGGCCGCGACCGTCTTCGTGTCGACCAGCCGCACCAAGGGCGCACCCGGCACGAAGTTGGTCTGGAAGTGCGCCGGCTCTTCGCCCGCCTTCGCGGGCAGGCCCGCCGCCTGCCAGGCCTGCAGCCCGCCGTCGAGCACGGCCACCGCGTCGTGGCCCATCCACTTGAGCATCCACCACAGGCGCCCACAGTAGTTGGCACCGTTGCGGTCGTAGACCACGGCCTGCATGTCGTTGGCCAGCCCCACCGACGACAGCCAGGCCGCGAACTTCTCCCGGCTGGGCAGCGGGTGGCGTCCGCCCGATGCGGGCTTGTCGGCCTCCTGCGCGACCAGCACCTGGCCGCCCGGGCCCGGGTGGCCATGTCTGGCACTGAGGTCGGTGTCGAGGTTGGCGTACACCGCGCCCGGGATGTGGGCGTCGAGGTACTGCGCCGGCCCGACCTCGGGCTTCGTGAGGTCGAAGGTGCAGTCGAAGATGCGCAGCGGCGCCTTGGCATCGATCAGTGCCTGCAGTTGCGAAACGGAGATGAGCGTCGAGTAGGTCATGGCAGGTGGGCTGGAGGCGCGCGCCTGGCGCGCGGCAACCATTGTGCGGGCACCCGCGGCCATTCTGGACGGCGGGGCTTTGGCCGACCTGACTCGTGTTCAGTGCTCTTCGGCCGGCGCCTTGGGCACCGCGCGCTGGCGCAGCACCGTGGCCAGGATGCCGCTGCCGATGATCAGCGCGATGCCGCCCCAGCCGGCCAGGTCGATGCGGTCGCCGAACAGCAGCACGCTGTAGAGCGCGCCGAACACGATGCCCGAGTACTGCAGGTTGGCCACCACCAGCGTGGCGGCCTGGGTCTTGGCGCTGGCGTAGGCCCGCGTCAGGCACAACTGGCCCAGGGCGGCCAGCACACCCACCGGCAGCAGCCACAGCGCATGCGCCCAGGACCAGGCCGACACACCGGTGAAGAGCATCCACAGCGCGCCGGTCACGGTGGAGCCCACGGCGAAGTAGAAGACGGTGCGCGTCTCGGGCTCGCCGATGCGCGACAGCGCGATCACCTGCATGTAGGCGAAGGCGGCGGCCATGCCCGACAGCAGGCCCACCAGGCCGGCGAAGGCGTCGGCACCCTGCGTGCTGGGCTTGAGCAGCAGCACCACCCCCACGAAGCCGGCCACCACCGTGAGCGTGAGCGGCCCCTGCAGCGGTGGCAGCGGCACGCGGCCGTTGCGCCCGGGCACCGGCGCCCACGCGAGCAGCGCGCCACCGACGAGAAAGGCCGCGATCCAGATGCTGCTCATGTAGTTCAGCGTCATGGCCGTGGCCAGCGGCATGTGGGCGATGGCGTAGAACCAGGCGCCCAGCGATGCGGTGCCGATGATGCTGCGCCAGGCGTGCATGCCGGGGTACTGCGTCTTCAGCGTCACGCCCTGGCGGCGGGCCAGCGCGGCCAGCACGACCATGCCGATCACGCCGCGCCAGAACACGATCTCGGAACTGGCGAACCAGGCCGAGGCGATCTTCACGCACACGCCCATGCTCGCGAAGAGCAGGGCCGACAGCAGCATCCAGAGGCTTTGCATGCCGCTCGTTCTCAGTGCATGAAGGAACAAAGGCGTCGCGAGCCGAATCGGCCCGTAACGCGCGCCGGTCGTGCGCCAGCAGCTATGAATTCGATAGCAGACAGCCTCACCGGCGCACTGCCGCCAGCCGCGCCAGCGCATCGGGCGAGGCCTGCAGCTCGCGCCGGTACCACTCGTGGAAGTGCTGCATGCCGTCCTCCATCGGGCTCTGGTAGGGGCCGACCTCGTTGTCGCCGCGCTGCAGCAGCGCCTTGCGGCCGGCGTCCATGCGCTCGGCGATCTCGTCGTCCTCGATGCAAGTCTCCATGTAGGCGGCCTGTTGCGCCTCGACGAACTCGCGCTCGAAGGCGACGATCTCCTCGGGGTAATAGAACTCGACCATGTTCATGGTCTTGTCCGGCCCCATCGGGTGCAGGGTCGAGACGGTGAGCACGTGCGGATACCACTCGACCATGATGTGCGGGTAGTAGGTCAGCCAGATGGCGCCGTACTCCGGCGGCTTGCCCTCGCGGTACTTGAGCAGCTGCTCGTGCCAGCGCTGGTACACCGGGCTGCCGGCACGGCCGAGACGGTTGGCCACGCCCACGGTCTGCACCGAATAGCGCGGCTTGAATTCCCAGCGCAGGTCCTCGCAGGTCACGAAGTTGCCCAGGCCCGGGTGGAAGGGGCCGACGTGGTAGTCCTCGAGGTAGACCTCGATGAAGGTCTTCCAGTTGTAGTTGCACTCGTGCATCTCGACCCGGTCGAGCTGGTAGCCGGTGAAGTCGAGCGTGCTGCGCGGGCCCATGTGGGCGAGGTCGGCGGCTACGTCGCGGCCGTTCTTTTCGAACAGCAGGCCGTTCCATTCCTGCAGCTCCCAGGTGCGCAGGTTGAGGCACGGGTCTTCGGCGAAATGGGGCGCACCCAGCAGCGTGCCGGTGGGCTGCGGGCCGGCGGCGTTGTAGGTCCAGCGGTGCAGCGGGCAGACGATGTGGCCGCTGCCCCGCGCATCGAGCGCGCCGCGGCCCTTCATGATCACGGCCTGCCGGTGGCGGCACACGTTGGACACGAGCTCCACCCCGCGCGGCGTGTGCAGCAGCGCACGGCCCTCGTGCTCCTGGGGCAGGGCGTAGAAGTCGCCCGGCTCGGGCACGGCCAGGCAATGGCCGACGTAGCGGGGACCCTTGGCGAAGAAGGTTTCCATCTCGAGCGCATACAGCGCCGGATCGAAATACGCGGAAACCGGGAGTTGGCTCGAGGCCTGCTGCAGTTGAAGACTTAAATCAGACATGGGTGACCTGACCAAGCCCCCCCACAGGGAGGGAAAAACCAAAATGCCCCGCCTCACTCCTGCGACTGAGCCGGCATCGAAACGGGTGTTCGGGCCGGCATCTCCGCGGAAAAAGTTGCGCCGGCCCACAGGAAAGCAGGCCGGCGCGGGGATGAGAGGGGATTGTACCCCGGACATATCTGTCCGGCCCGGCCCGCCCTTCTAGAATGGCCGGTTTTCACCCACGGTCTTTGCATGCCCAAGGCGCCTTCCTCGTCCCCCGCTTCCGATGCCGCGGCACTGCCCGCCAGCTACGAGGCGGGCCTGCAGGAACTCGAACAGCTCGTCGCCGCGCTGGAGTCCGGCCAGCTGCCGCTGGACCAGCTGCTGGTGAGCTACCAGCGCGGCGCGGCGCTGCTCGCCTTCTGCCGCGACAAGCTCCAGGCCGTGGAAGACCAGATCAAGGTGCTGGACGCCGGCAGCCTCAAGACATGGTCGGCGCAGTGAGCGGCGTGTCGCAGCGCTGGAGCGAGCACCAGCTGGCCGACTGGGCCGAGCCGCAGCTCGCGCGCGTCGAGGCGGCGCTGTCGCGCTGGGTGGGCATCGATGCCCCGGTGCTGCTCGGCGAGGCCATGCGTTATGCGGTGCTCGATGGCGGCAAGCGCCTTCGACCGCTGCTGGTGCTGGCCGCGAGCGAAGCGGTGGCGCCGCTCGCCCCGGCGGGCACCGCCATCGGCGAGGCGGCGCTGCGCGCGGCCTGTGCGGTCGAACTGATCCATGCCTATTCGCTCGTGCACGACGACCTGCCCTGCATGGACAACGACGTGTTGCGCCGTGGCAAGCCCACCGTGCACGTGAAGTTCGGCGAGGCCGATGCGCTGCTGGCCGGCGACGCGCTGCAGGCGCTGGCCTTCGAACTGCTGGTGCCCGACGAGGCGGACATTCCCGCCACCGTGCAGGCGCGGCTGGTGCGCCTGCTGACGCGGGCGGCCGGCAGCCAGGGCATGGCCGGCGGCCAGGCCATCGACCTGGCCAGCGTCGGCCGCCGCCTGAGCGAAGCCGAACTGCGCGAGATGCATCGCCTCAAGACCGGCGCGCTGCTGCAAGGCAGCGTCGAGATGGGCGCGGCCTGCGCGGGCGATCTGCCCGAGCTCGCGCTGGCCGGCCTGCGCGAGTACGGCGCGGCCATCGGGCTCGCGTTCCAGGTGGTGGACGACATCCTCGACGTCGTCGCCGATTCCCAGACGCTGGGCAAGACCGCCGGCAAGGACGCCGCGGCCGACAAGCCCACTTATGTGTCGCTGCTCGGCCTCGAAGGTGCACGCGCCAGTGCGCAGCAGCTGCTGGCGCAGGCGTTGGCCGCACTCGACCGCTCGGCGCTGTCAGACACGGCCGCATTGCGCGCACTCGCCCACATGGTCGTCGACCGCGACCGATAAAAATACCCCGATGGCCCCACTGCTTCCCGAGATCAACGACCCCGCGGACCTGCGCCAGCTCGATCGCGAACAACTCAAGCAGGTGGCCGACGAGGTCCGCGCCTGCGTGCTCGACAACGTCTCGCGCACCGGCGGCCACCTGAGCTCCAACCTGGGCACTGTGGAACTCACGGTGGCGCTGCACTACGTCTTCAACACGCCGGAAGACCGCATCGTGTGGGACGTGGGCCACCAGACCTACCCGCACAAGATCCTCACCGGCCGGCGCGAGCGCATGCCCACGCTGCGCCAGCTCGGCGGCATCTCGGGCTTTCCGCAGCGGGCCGAGAGCGTCTACGACACCTTCGGCACCGCGCATTCGTCGACCAGCATCTCGGCGGCGCTGGGCATGGCCATGGCCGCGCACCAGAAGGGCGAGGACCGCCACGCCATCGCCGTGATCGGCGACGGCGCGATGACCGCCGGCATGGCCTTCGAGGCGATGAACAACGCGGGCGTGAGCGACGACTGCAAGCTGCTGGTGATCCTCAACGACAACGACATGTCGATCAGCCCGCCGGTGGGCGCGCTCAACCGCTACCTGGCGCAGCTCATGAGCGGCCAGTTCTACGCCGCTGCCAAGAACGTGGGCAAGAGCGTGCTCAAGGCCGCGCCGCCGCTGTTCGAGCTGGCCAAGCGCTTCGAGCAGCAGGCCAAGGGCATGGTGGTGCCGGCCACGCTGTTCGAGAAGTTCGGCTTCAACTACATCGGTCCGATCGACGGCCACGACCTCGATTCGCTCATCCCCACGCTGGAAAACATCAAGCAGCTCAAGGGCCCGCAGTTCCTGCACGTGGTGACCAAGAAGGGCCAGGGCTACAAGCTGGCCGAGGCCGACCCGGTGGCCTACCACGGCCCGGGCAAGTTCGATCCCTCGGTGGGCCTGGTCAAGCCGACCACCGCGCCCAAGCAGACCTTCACGCAGGTCTTCGGCCAGTGGCTGTGCGACATGGCGGCGCAGGACGGGCGGCTCGTCGGCATCACGCCGGCGATGCGCGAGGGCTCGGGCATGGTGGAGTTCCAGCAGCGCTTTCCCGACCGCTACTACGACGTCGGCATTGCCGAGCAGCACGCCGTCACCTTCGCCGCTGGCTTGGCCTGCGAGGGCCTGAAGCCGGTGGTGGCGATCTACTCCACCTTCCTGCAGCGCGCCTACGACCAGCTGATCCACGACGTGGCGATCCAGAACCTGCCGGTGGTCTTCGCGCTCGACCGCGCGGGCCTGGTGGGCGCCGACGGCGCGACCCATGCGGGCGCCTACGACATCGCCTTCCTGCGCTGCATCCCGAACATGAGCCTCGCCTGCCCGGCCGACGAGGCCGAGTGCCGGCAGCTGCTGTCCAGCGCCTATGCGCAGAGCCATCCGGTGGCCGTGCGCTACCCGCGTGGCGCGGGGGCCGGCGTGACGCCGCCGCTCACGCTCGATGCCCTGCCTTTCGGCAAGGGCGAAGTGCGCCGGCAGGGCCAGCGCATCGCCATCCTCGCCTTCGGCACGCTCCTGTATCCGGCCCTCGAAGCCGGCGAGGCGCTCGGCGCCACGGTCGCCAACATGCGCTGGGTCAAGCCGCTGGACACGGAACTGCTGCGCGAGATCGCGAGCACGCACGAGGCGCTGGTCACGGTGGAAGAGGGCGCCGTCATGGGTGGCGCGGGCAGTGCCGTGGCCGAGGCACTGCAGCAGATGGGCATCGTCAAGCCGCTGCTGCAGCTGGGCCTGCCCGATCGCTTCATCGAGCATGGCGATCCGGCCAAGCTGCTCGCGGCCGCGGGCCTCGACGCGGCCGGCATCCGCGCGGCCATCGAAACGCGCTTCGGCACGCCGCCCTGAGCCGCGCCGCGGCTACTGCTTGCGCTGCACGAAGAGGTTGCGCTTCGCGTCCTCGGGGTAGGCGAAGGTCACGCTGCCGTTGCGCACCGTGCCCATCACCAGCATGTTCTGCGTCAGCGCGTCGTGGTCGGCGCTGCTGAAGGGGCGCTCGTAGCTGGTCACCACGCCGTAGTGCGTGCGCTTCGGGTTCTCCAGCGAAGCGTTGATCGCCGGCCCGTCGCAGAAAAGCGCCACCAGGGCACGGGTGCGCAAGCGCATGAAAGTCCCCCTGAAGATGCCCGAAACAAATCGTCAGCGTAGGGCGTTTGCGCGGGCGGACGGGGCGGGTTTTCCGCAGGGAAAACCCGAAACGGAGGCCAGAAAACGCCTTCTTACAATCGCGCGGCTTTCGTCGACAACGCGGCCACGAGCCGCGTTCGTTTTTTTCATCTGCTCTCGGAGTTCTCAATGGATCGTCGTTCCCTCATCAAGAATGCCGGCATGGCCGGTGTGCTGGCTGCCGGCATAGCACCCGCCGTGCATGCGCAGGCCGCCGTACGCTGGCGCCTGGCGCCTGGCGTCCAGCTTCCCGCGTTCGCTGGACACGATCTTCGGCAGTGCCGAGATGCTGTCGAAGACCGTCAAGGCCCTGTCCGGCGGCAAGTTCGAGATCACGGTGCACCCCGCCGGCGAACTGATGCCGGCGTTCGGCGTGGTCGACGCACTGCAGGGCGACAACATCGAGATGGCCCAATCGGCCGCGTACTACTTCACCGGCAAGGACCCGATCTTCGCCTTCAGCTGCGCCGTGCCCTTCGGCCTGACCGCGCGCCAGAACACCGCGTGGAAGGACTACGGCAACGGCCGCAAGCTGCTCGACGCCTTCTTTGCGAAGTACAACTTCCGCACCGCCAGCGCCGGCAACACCGGCACGCAGATGGGCGGCTGGTATCGCAAGGAAATCAAGACCGTGGCCGACCTCAAGGGCCTGAAGATGCGCATGGGCGGCGGCGTGTTCGGCGAAGGCATGGCCAAGCTGGGCGTGGTGTCGCAGAACATGCCCGCCGGTGACGTGTACCAGGCGCTCGAAAAGGGCACGCTGGATGCGGCCGAGTTCGTCGGCCCCTACGACGATGCCAAGCTGGGCTTCAACAAGGTCGCGCCTTACTACTACTACCCCGGCTGGTGGGAAGGTTGCGCCGACCTCGAGTTCTTCATCAACCTGAAGAAGTTCAACGCACTGTCGGACGAGAACAAGGCCATCCTGAACGCCGCGATGGCCGTGGCCGCCACCGACATGACCGCCAAGTACGACGCCTACAACCCCATCGCGCTGAAGAAGCTGGTGGCCGAAGGCACGAAGCTGGTGGCCTTCCCCAAGGCCGTGATCGACGCCGGCTTCAAGTCCTGCATGGAAGTGTTCGCCGAGCACGAGGCCAAGTCGCCCGAGTTCAAGAAGATCCACCAGGACATGCGCGCCTTCCAGCGCGACCAGATCCTTTGGAACCGCTTCTCCGAATTCCCGTTCAACCAGTACATGAACGGCGTGAAGATCTGATCTTCGAGCGCAATTAAAAAAGCCCCGCGGCCTGTGCCGCGGGGCTTTTTTCATTGGTGGGCGCTCAAGGCTTCTTCTGCTTGAGCGCGTCCTGCATCGCCTTCATGGGGTCGTCGTCCGCCGCGGCAGGCGCCTCGGGCGCAGGTGCCGTCTCGGCGGGGGAGGACGGGGCGCCGTTGCCAGGCTCGGCAGGTTTCTCGTCGGCGCCGTAGCCACCATCGGAGCCGTAGCCTTCGCTGCTGCTTTCGGGCTGCAGGCCCTCGCGCATCTGCTCGCCCACGGCCTTGAGGTCATAGGCCTGCGCCTTGTCCAGGCTGCCCGTCACGAGGTTGGGGAAGGCGATCATGACGCCGACCATGAACAGCTGGATCAACAGGAACGGGATGGCGCCCTTGTAGATTTGCATGGTGGTGACCGGGTCCATCACCTTGTTGGTCACGCGGTCCACATAGGGCTTGTTGGGCGCCACCGAGCGCAGGAAGAACAGCGCGAAGCCGAAGGGCGGATGCATGAACGAGGTCTGCATGTTCATGGCCAGCAGCACGCCGAACCAGATCAGGTCGATGCCCAGCTTGTGGGCCACCGGCGCGAGCAGCGGCACGACGATGAACGACAGTTCGAAGTAGTCCAGGAAGAACGCCAGCACGAACACCAGCAGGTTCACGAAGATCAGGAACCCGACCTGTCCGCCGGGCAGGCTCGACAGCAGGTGCTCCACCCAGATCGGGCCGTCCGCGGCCTGGAACACCAGGCCGAAGACGGTGGCGCCGATCAGGATGAACATCACGAAGCTGCCCAGCTTGGTCGTCGTCGCCAACGCCTGCTTGAGCAGCGCCATGTTCAGACGTCCGCGGGCAAAGGCCATGATGAGTGCGCCGATGGCGCCCATGGCCCCGCCTTCCGTCGGCGTGGCCACGCCCAGGAAGATGGTGCCCAGCACCAGGAAGATCAGCAGCAGCGGAGGAATCAGCACGAAGGTCACGCGCTCGGCCAGCCGCGACAGCAGGCCCAGCCCGGTGAACTTGTTGACCAGCGCGATCAGCAGGGCGACGGTCGCGCCGCCGCACATCGCGACCACGATCTTCTCGTCGGTGGCGACGCTGGTGACTTGCTCGCCCAGCCACCAGGTGTGCACCTCGGCCATGTGCCGCGCGAGGAAGGCCGACACCAGGAAGGAGATCACCGTCAGCGCCAGCAGCGAGGGATAGCCGCCGCTGCCGTTGGGTTCGCGGTAGATGCGTGCTTCCGGCGGCAGGGCCGGCACGCTCTTGGGCTTGAAGATCGCCAGGACGGCGATGTAGGCCACGTAGCAGCCGACCAGCATGAAGGCCGGCACGAAGGCGCCCTTGTACATGTCGCCGACGCTGCGGCCGAGCTGGTCGGCCATGATGATCAGCACCAGCGAGGGCGGAATGATCTGCGCCAGCGTGCCGGAGGCCGCGATCACGCCGCTGGTGAACTTCCGGTCGTAGCCGTAGCGCAGCATGATCGGCAGCGAGATCAGGCCCATGGAGATCACGGACGCCGCCACCACGCCGGTGGTGGCCGCCAGCAGCGCGCCCACGAACACCACGGCCAGCGCCAGGCCGCCGCGCATCGGGCCGAACACCTGGCCGACCGTGTCGAGCAGGTCCTCGGCCATGCCGCTGCGTTCGAGGATCAGGCCCATCAGGGTGAAGAAGGGCACGGCCAGCAGCGTGTCGTTGGCCATGATGCCGATCAGCCGCTGCGGCAGCCAGGCCAGCACCGACGAGGGGAACACGCCGAGCTCGATGCCGATGATGCCGAAGGTCAGGCCGCAGGCGCCCAGGCTGAAGGCCACCGGAAAGCCCAGCAGCAGAAAACAGATCAGCCCCGCGAACATGATCGGGGCGAAGTTGGCGGTGATGAATTCCATCGAACGGTGCTCCGGCGGTCAGGGGGCAGGGACGGCGCCGGCGGCCTTGGCGGCCTCGCGTTCGCGCAGGATCTCGGCCAGCTCTTCCTCTGCGCTCTTCTCGCCCACCTTGAGGTTCGGATCGGGCCCGTCGCCGGTCAGGAAGGCGATGCGCTTGATCAGTTCCGACCAGCCCTGGATCATGAGCAGCGTGAAACCCACCGGCAGTGCCAGCCACACCGGCCAGCGGATCAGCCCGCCCGGGTTGCCCGACATCTCGCCCGTGGCGTACATCTGCCGGGTCATGGGGACGGTGTAGTACAGCACCAGCAGGCACAGCGGCGTGAGGAACAGCGCGAAGCCGACGATGTCGATCCAGATCTGCGCCTTCTTGGGCAGCCTACTGTTCAGCACGTCGATGCGCACATGCTCGCGGTTGAGCAGCGTGAAGCCCGCGGCCACCAGGAAAGACCAGGCGAAGAGGTACCACTGGACTTCGAGGTAGGCGTTGGAACTGGTGTTGAACACCTTGCGGACCACGGCGTTGATCGCGCTGATGGCGGTGGACGCCAGGATCAGCCAGATCACCCACTTGCCCACCTGGGCGTTGAGCCAGTCGATGGCCCGCGAAAGCTTGAGCAAGCCTTGCATGTCTTCTCCATTTTTGAATTGGGCCTCCGGATACGAACACACCCGACATGCCGGCGTTGTGCGCCAACGGGTCGGGTGCGTGAGGCGCCGCGGATTTTACGGGCGCCGGCCTGTGCTCCCGACGGGGTGTACCCGGAGCCATCGGGGGCCCTGCGGGCGGGGCGCGCCGCCATAATCGATCGATGGCCGAGACCCCCGGCACACCGCTGCCCACCGCCTCACGCCTGCCGGCGTCGATCGATTCGCCCGACATGCGCCGCGCCGGCCGCGAGCTGCTGTCGCTCGCGCTGATCGACGCGCGCAACCACACACTGCACCTGCTGTCGTTGTACGAGGCCGCGCTCGCGTCGCCCGAGCTCGAGCTGCCGTCGCCGCCGCCGGCCGACGTGGTGCCACCGCGCTGGCTGGCGGGCCACATCGGCTGGTTCGCCGAGTACTGGATCGCACGCAACACGCAGCGCGCGCTGGGCGTGGACTGCCCCGCGCGGCCCACGCGCCTGGCGGCCATCGATCCAGGCGCCGATGCGGCCTGGGAGCGTCCGCCCGCCCACGAGGTGCGAGCCTTGCCCGGCATGGCCGACACGCGCGCCTACCTGCTCGAGACGCTGGAGAGCACGCTCGAACTGCTCGAGCACGCCGCCGAGACCGATGCGGGGCTGTACTTCTATCGCCTCGCGCTGCTCCACGAAGACCTGCGCGGCGAGCAGCTGATCGTGATGGCGCAGAGCCTGGGCCTGGCCATCGGTGCCGAGCTGCCGCCGCCGGGCACCACGCGGGCGCCGCTGGTCGTGCCCGGCACGCGCTGGACGCTCGGCGCGGCCGATGCGCCGGGCCTGCACCTGGCGCAGGAAACGGGCGCGCAGCCGATGGAGGTGCCCGAGTTCGAGATCGACGCCCAGCCCGTCACCTGGCAGCAGTTCTGCGAGTTCGTCGACGACGGCGGCTACGACCGCGAGGAACTCTGGGCGCCCGCCGGCTGGGCATGGACCCAGGCCGAAGGCCGCCGGGCGCCGCGGCATGTCGAACAGATCGGCCTGGGCCACGGCGGTGGCGGCGGGTCGGTGCTGCAGCAGCGCTTCGGCGCCACCGTGCGCGCCGCGGGGCAGCAGAGCGCGATGCATGTGAGCTGGTGGGAGGCGGACGCATGGGCGCGCTGGGCCGGCCGACGCCTGGCCACCGAAGTGGAGTGGGAGATCGCCGCCCACAGCGCGGCACGGCGAGGCTTTCGCTGGGGCGAAGTGCAGGAATGGACCGCCGGCACCCTGCGCCCCTGGTCCGGTCAGCGCCCCGACCCATGGAGCGCCGGCACCGACTTCGACCCGGGCCCCGCCTGGGGCCAGTCGCGCGTGCTGCGCGGCGCCTCCTTCGCGACGCGTGCGCGCATGCGCGCCCTGCGCTGGCGCGGCTTCGCGATGCCCGGTCGCGACGACGGCTTCTTCGGCTTCCGCACCTGCGCCCTGTGACCGAGGTGCTATCGAATCGATAGCTTGCAGCCAAAGCAGGACGGGCGCTGCAGCCCGATCTCTTCAAAATTGCGCTGCGGTGCCCGTGTGCGGCTCAGGGCTCGATCCCGCGCATCAGCGCGCGGATGCGGTGCGCCAGCTGGTCGACCGCGAAGGGCTTGCCGATCATGTGCATGCCGGGCGCAAGGAACTCGGCGCGGTTGGTCGCGTACTCCGCGTAGCCGGTCATGAACAGCACCGGCAATCCGTCGCGGTACTGGCGCGCGATCTCGGCCACCTGGCGGCCGTTGAGCCCCGGCAGCCCGACGTCGCTCACCAGCAGGTCGATGCGTGCCTGCGACTGAAGGATCGGCAGCGCCGCCTGCCCGTCGGCCGCCTCCAGCGCCTGGTAGCCCAGTTCCGAGAGCACCTCGCGCACCAGCAGGCGCACGCCCGGGTCGTCCTCCACCACCAGCACCACCTCGCCGTCGCCCTGCGGCAGCGCGGCCACCTCGCGTGCCGCCGCCGGCGCAGCGGCCTGCGGCGCATGGGGCAGGCACAGGGTCACGGTGGTGCCCTGGCCCGGCGTGCTGTCGATCTGCACCAGCCCGCGCGACTGGCGCGCGAAGCCGTAGACCATCGACAGGCCCAGTCCCGTGCCCTGGCCGATCGGCTTGGTGGTGAAGAAGGGATCGAAGGCGCGCGCCAGCACATCGGCCGACATGCCGGTGCCGCTGTCGGCCACCGCGATGGCGAGGTAGTCGCCCGGCGGCACGCCCTCCAAGGCGCGCACTTCGGCATCGCCCAGTTGCACGTTGGCGGTGGAGATGCGCAGTTCGCCGCCGCCCGGCATGGCATCGCGCGCGTTGATGGCGAGGTTGAGGATGGCGCTCTCGAGCTGGCTCTCGTCGCCCAGCGCGTGGCGCGCATCGGGCGCCAGCTGCACCGCCAGGCGCACCTGCTCGCCGAGCGAGCGGTGCATGAGCTCTTCCATGGAGCCGATGAGCGCATTCACGTCCACCGGCTTCAGGTCCAGCGACTGGCGGCGCGAAAAGGCCAGCAGCCGCTGCACCAGTGACGCCGCGCGTTGTGCCGACTGGCTGGCGCTGTCCATGAAGCGCTCCAGGTCCGTGGTGCGTCCGGCCGCCACGCGCCGGCGCATCACCTCGATGGCGCCGGTGATGCCCTGGAGCATGTTGTTGAAGTCGTGCGCGATGCCGCCGGTGAGCTGGCCGATGGCCTCCATCTTCTGGCTGTGGCGAAGGCGCTGCTCCGATTCGCGCAGGGCGGTGACGTCGCGGCCCACCGCGTGGATCTGGCCCGAGGTGTCGGGCACGGCGGTCCAGGAGAAGCTGCGGTAGCTGCCGTCCTGGTGCCGGAAGCGGTTCTCGTAGCGCAGCAGGCGCTGGCCCTGCGCCAGCTGGCCCAGGGCATGGCGCGAGGGCTCCACGTCCTCGGGGTGCAGCAGGGCGAGCACGTCGGTGCCCACCAGGGCATCGTCGGGCCAGCCGAGCACCTGCGTCCACGCCGGGTTGACCGACACGATCCGGCCATCCAGGCGCACCGAGATCATCAGGTCGGCCGACAGCGACCAGATGCGGTTGAGCTCGCGCGTGCGCTCCTGCACGCGCTGCTCCAGCGAGGCATTGAGCTGGGCCAGCGCCAGGCGGGCCTCGTGGCGCTCGGTCACGTCCTGCACCACGCCGCGCATCAGCAGGGGCTGGCCGTGGGCGCCGCGCACGATCTCGGCGCGACGCCAGATCCAGCGCAACGCACCGTCGTCGGCGCGGCGGATCGGGTATTCGACGTCCAGCGGCGCCGTGCCGCGCATGCGCGATTCGCGCGTGGACACCGGGTCGCCGTCGGCGCTGTCGGTGCGCAGGCGCTGCACGTCGGCGGGCGCGTGCATCTCCTGCTCGGGCAGGCCGAACACGCGGCAGAAGCCCGGCGACGCGGTGAGCGTGTCGCGCTGGATGTCGAGCACGAACACGCCGACGCCGCCGGCCGCCTGGGCCAGTCGCCACTGCTCGTGGAGCTCGCGCAGGTGTTCCTCGCTGGCCGCCAACTGGCGCGTGGCCTTCACGCGCGAGGTGGTCTCGCTCACGATGCACAGCACGCCGCCCACGCTGCCGTCGGGCTCGCGCACGGGCGAGTAGGAGATGTCGAAGAACACCTCCTCCATGTGGCCGTGGCGATTGATCTGGAAGGGGCGGTCCTTGGCCGAGACGGTCTCGCCCAGCGTGAGCACGCGCTCGAGCAGCGGGTGCAGGTCGTCCCAGAGTTCCGTCCAGTGTTCCTGCGCCGGCCGCCCCATCGCCCCCGGGTGCTTGACGCCGATCGTCGGCGCGTAGGTGTCGTTGTAGAAGGCGACGAACTGCGGGCCCCAGAACAGCACGATCTCGGCCTGCGAGGGCAGCATCAGGTCGATGGTGGTGCGCAGCGCCGCCGACCATTGCGAGGGCGGGCCCAGCGGGGTTTCGGTATCGGACAGCGCCCGGATGCAGGCGGCCGCCTCCCCCGGCGCGTAGGGCCAGCGGTCGGGGGCGGAGGCGGCGGACATGGCAGGTGGGGAAGTGCAGGCTGGGGGTGCGTTGCGCGGAGGTCGCGGCGGATTATGGGCAGCGGGCCCGCGGCCCGCGTGTCAGCGGAGCCCGCAATCGCACGGCTCGTGGTTGCTATCGAAACGATAGCGGTGCACGCGCCTTGGACGGGCGCTGCGGCCACTTTTTCTTTGAGGGGTGGATGGGCCGGCGATGACCTGCCAGGTCATCGACCGGCGGCGCCGGTGCGGCGAGCATTCCTTCACCCCGCCGCGAGCGGCCCACCCCTTCTTCAGGAGATCGCCATGAACACCGCCCCCATCGCTGCCGAATCCGTCGCCCGCGACTACATCGCGCTGTGGAACGAGACCGACGCCCAGCGCCGCGCCGAACTGCTGCGTGCAGGATGGCGCGACGACGCGCATTACATCGACCCGCTCATGCAGGGCCGCGGCCACGGCCCGATCAGCGAATTGGTCGGCGCCGTGCACCAGCGCTATCCGGGCTTTCGCTTCGCGCTGCTGGGCCGCCCCGATGCGCACGGCGAACACCTGCGCTTCTCGTGGACGCTCGGGCCGGCGGGCGCCGAGGACCTGATCCAGGGCACCGACTTCGTCGAGCTCGCGGACGGCAAGCTGGCCCGCGTCACGGGCTTTCTCGACAAGGTGCCGGTCGGGGCCTGACCGCCTTCAGATGGTCACGACACGGCCGGCATCGAGCCGCACGACCGACTGGGCGAGCGCCTTGACGTCCTCGGGGTCGTGCGTGACCAGCAGGGTCGGCACCTGCACGCGTTCCAGCATCTGCGCCAGTTCGGCGCGCAGGCGGATGCGCAGCTCGGTGTCCAGCGCCGACAGGGGCTCGTCGAGCAGCAGCAGGCGCGGCGCGGTCGCCAGCGCGCGCGCCAGGGCCACGCGCTGGCGCTGGCCGCCCGACAGGTGCCGCGGGTAGGCGCGGCGCAGCGCCTGGATGTCGAACTGCGCCATGAGCGCCTCGACGCGCTCCATCGCCTCGGGCGCGGGCGAGTGCCCCAGACGCCGCACGCCGAAGCACAGGTTCTGGTGCACCGTGAGGTGCGGGAACAGCGCATAGTCCTGGAACACGAAGCCCACGCCGCGCTCGCGGGCCGGCCGGTCGATGCCCTGCGCGCTGTCGAGCAGTGTCTGCCCATCGACGCGCACATGGCCCTGCACGCCCGGCAGCAGGCCGGCGATGGCCTGCAGCACGGTCGACTTGCCCGAGCCCGAGGCGCCCAGCAGCGCCGTGCGACGCGCGGCAGAGCGAAAGGCCGCGTCGACCGCGAAGCTGCGCTCGGGCGACTGCAAGGTGAGGCGGATGTGGACGTCGAGCATGCTCGATCAATGCCTCGCCTGCAGCAGCCGGTTGGCCAGCACCAGCAGCACGATGCACACGGCCGAGATCACGAGCGTGAGCGTCAGCGCCAGCCGGTCGTCGCCCGCCTGCACGGCCGCGTAGACCGCGACCGACAGCGTCTGCGTGCGGCCGGGCAGGTTGCCCGCGATCATCAGCGTGGCGCCGAACTCGCCCATGGCCCGCGCGAAGCTCAGCGCCAGCCCGGCACCGATGCCGCGCAGCGCCAGCGGCAGCGAGATGCGCCAGAACACCTCCCACTCGCCCGCGCCGAGCGTGCGCGCGGCCTGCGCGAAGCGGCCGTCGGTCTCCTCGAACGCGGCGCGCGCGGCCTTGTAGATCAGCGGCAGCGACACCACCGCGGCCGCCAGCACCGCACCCTGCCAGGTGAAGAGCAGGGTGACGCCGAAGCACCGGTCCAGCCATTGGCCGATGACGCCGTTGCGGCCAACCAGCACGATGAGGTAGTAGCCCAGCACCGTGGGCGGCAGCACCATGGGCAGCACCAGCGCGGCGTCGACCCACGCATGCCCCGGAAAGCGCCGGCGCGCCAGACACCAGCCCAGCGCGATGCCCGCGGCACCGGCAAAGAGCGTGGCGAGGAAGGCGACCTTCAGGGTCAGCCAGAGGGGGGTGAGCACGGGCGGCAGGCGTGGTGGTGCGCTGGCGTCAGAGCCTGGAGAAACCGAAGCTGCCCAGGATCTGCTGGCCCTGCGGCCCCTTCACGAACGCGATGAAGGACTGCGCAGCGGCCGGCTGCTTGCTGGCAGCCAGCTGGGCGATGGGATAGGTCACGGGCGAGGCCGTCGGCACGACCAGCGCCACGCGCGTCTCATCCTTCTTCAACAGGGCGTCGGTGCGGTAGACGAAGCCGGCGTCGACCTCGCCGCGGGCCACGTAGTCGAGCACCTGGCGCACGCTCTCGCCGTAGATCCATTTGGGCTGCAGCGGCGTCGCGAGCCCGGCCTGCTCGACCACGTTCATGGTGTAGCGGCCCACGGGCACCGAAGCCGGCGTGCCGGCGGCAATGCGCCTGTAGTCGGGGGCGCTCAGGTCGCCCAGCGCCTTCGGCGCGAGCGCCGATTTCGCCGGGACGACGAGAACCAGCTCGTTCTTCACGAAGTCCGCGCGCGAGCCGGGCACGATGAGTTGGGCGGCCACCGCCTTGTCCATCGTGGGCTGGTCGGCCGATGCGAAGACGTCGACCGGTGCGCCCTGCTGCATCTGCGCCAGCAGCGCGCCCGATGCGGCGAAGTTGAGGGTGGCCTTGTGCCCGGGGTGGGCCTTCTCCCAGGCCTGGCCGATGGCCTGGAACGCGTTCGTGAGGCTGGCCGCGGCCGACACGACGATCTCCTGCGCCCACAGGGCGGGGCTGGCAGCGGCCAGGGCCAGCACCAGCGCACCTATGCGCAACCTACGGCATGTCGGCATGTCCATCCTCTCGCTATTCAAAAGTGGAATAGCGATCATAGCGACGGACGGGCGCATGGCCGCCGCATCCGGTCAGCGCGATTCGAGAATGGAACAGCGCGGTCGCCCACCGTCGCACAATGCCGCCATGACCGAACCCGCATCCCGCCGCAGGCCACCGCCGGGCTTCATGGACGCGCTGGGCCACAAGGCGGCCGACAAGCGCATCGACATCCTGCGTGCGATCGGCCGCAGCGGCAGCATCTCGCAGGCCGCGCGCGACGCCGGCGTGAGCTACAAGGCCGCCTGGCAGGCTGTGGCGACGCTCACCAACCTCGCGGGCGTGCCGCTTGTGGACAAGGCCGTGGGCGGTGCCGGCGGCGGCGGCGCGGTGCTGACGGCCGAGGGCCTGCGCCTGCTGACCATGGCCGACGAACTGCTCGCGGCGCGCAGCACGCTGTGGCCCGCGCCGGGCGCGGGGGCGGCGGTGGCGGGGCTGGCGATCCGCACCAGCATGCGCAACCAGTGGCCGGTGCGCATCGAGGCGCTGGAAGGCAGCGGGCCGACCTTGCATGTCGCGCTGGCGCTGGGCGAATCGGCGCAGCAGCTGAAGGCGCGCATCACGCGCGAGAGTGCGGAGCTGCTCGGCCTGGCAGCGGGCATGCAGGCACTGGCGCTGTGCAAGGCGACGGCGGTGCGTGTCGAGGCCCCGGGGCGTGCGCGTGCGACCAATCAACTCCAGGGCGTCGTCTCGGAGGTCGTTCGCAGCCCTGAAGGCGACGAGGTGGCGCTGCAGCTGGAGGGCGCTGCGATGGAGGTGGTGGGCTTTGCGCCAGCCGGCAGCGGGTTGCGGCGCCGGCAGCGCGTGGCGGCCCGGGTCGATCCCGTGGCGCTGGTGCTGGCGCTGCCCGCTTGAGCAAAGCCGCTGGCCTGCTTCAGCCCAGTCGGGCCATCGCCTCGCGCACGGCACCGGCGTTGGCGGGCCGCACGACGCGGGCGACCTCCAGCCCGTCGCGCAGGAACACCAGCGTGGGCCAGAGCTTGACGCCGAAGCTGCGGCCAAGCGGGCGGCCGCTGCCGTCCTCGACCTTCAGGTGCTTCAGGCCGGCGGGGGCATCGGCCAGCGCCTCGGCGATGGCGGGCTGCGCGCCCTTGCAGATGCCGCACCAGTTGGTGCCGAATTCGATCAAGGCGAGGCCGCGCTGGGCGTCGACCTCGGCGCGTGTGGTCTGTTCGGGTTCGTAGGGCTGGGTCATCGAGCCATTGTGGTGCGCCGCCGGTGCGGCCGCAGGGGCGCTCAGCGCTTGCCCGTGCCGGCCGAGAGCTTTCTGTAGACGGTGGCACGGCTGACACCCAGCGCCCGCGCCGCCTCGGCCACGTTGCCGCGCGCCTCGCGCACCGCCTGCTCGATGAGCGAGGCCTGCACGTCCCGCAGGCGCGCGGCCGGCGCCGTGCCGGCGGTGGCGCGGCCGTCGCGCCGCAGGGCCCGCACATGCAGCCGCAGGCCCGACCACAGCGGCACCTCGGCCGGAGTGGGGTGGCGTGCGGCCGCGTCGAAGAGCAGCGAAGTCGGCACCGCGAACAGGTCGGTTGCCGACCCGCGCCCCTGTGACGGCAGCGGCAGCAGTTGCCGGGCGACGGTGTTGGCACCGAGCACCAGCCCGTCGGCATCGAGGCACAGCAGGCCATCGCCATCGACGCCCGCCTCCAGCGCCGCCAGGCTGCCGGGCCAGTTGAACTGCAGCAGCAGTGCGCACGGCAGGCTGCGCAGCCACGCGTTCTGGATCGCGCGCGCCGAATGTTCAGCCAGGTGCTGGAGCTCGGGGCGCTCGACCACGTTCACCCCGGTGAGGTCGAGCATGCCGGCGCAACGGCCCTCGGGGTCGAAGAGCGGCGCACCGGCGCAGGTGTAGACGCTGGTGTCGTCGAAGAAGTGCTCGCCGCGGTGCAGCCACACGGCGCTCTGCTCGGCCAGCGCGGCGCCGATGGCAGTGGTGCCCACGGCGCGTTCCGACAGGTCGACGCCCACCCGCGCGATGCTGCGCGTGGCGGGGTCGTCGTGGCCCGACAGCGGCCCGACCTCGATCACGGTGCCCTGCGCATCGGTCAGCATCGCGAAATAGCGCGTCCCGGCGATGGCGCGCGACAGGCGTTCGAGCACCGGCCGCGCCGCACCCAGCAGCGGCCCGTGGCGCTCCTTCGCCTGCCGCTGCGCCGAGGGCGCGACGGCGTCGAACACCACGCGCTGATCGGGCGTGCGGCCGGCCGCCAGGCAGCGCTGCCAGGAGCGCGCGATCCACGGTGCGAGCGGCGCGGGGCCGGCCGACGCGCCGCCGTGCAGCCAGGCGTGGCGCGCCTGCGCGATCAGTGCGCCGCGGTCGGGCAGCGCGAGCGTGCGTGCGGGGAAGGTCATCGTGGGGAGGCGGGGAAGCTGCTCCATTTTGAGAATTTCGCGCGGGCCGCGCAACCGCCTAGGGTTTTGCCTAGGGAGTGGGGCAGGCACGGCGAACAAGATCGCACGGTCGCGCCTTCGCCGGCGTCGGCCCAGCCATCACCACCACGGAGACAGCCACATGCAGGTATCCCTCACCGTCAACGGGCGCGAGGTCACGATCGACGCGCCGCCCAACACGCTCCTCGTCCAGGCCATCCGGGAGCACCTGCGGCTCACCGGCACCCACGTGGGCTGCGACACGGCGCAGTGCGGCGCCTGCACCGTGCACCTGAACGGCCGTGCCATCAAGTCGTGCAACGTGCTCGTGGCGCAGGTGGCCGGCGGGAACATCACCACCATCGAGGGCATCGCGCAGGCCGACGGCACCATGCACCCGATGCAGGCGGCCTTCAAGGAGTGCCACGGCCTGCAATGCGGCTTCTGCACGCCCGGCATGGTGATGAGCGCCATCGACCTGTGCACGCACCACCCCAGGTCCGACGAGCAGCAGATCCGTTCGCTGCTCGACGGCAACCTGTGCCGCTGCACGGGCTACCAGAACATCGTCAAGGCCGTGAAGCAGGGCGGCGAGGCGATGGCGTCGCAACCGGCCGCCCCGGCCGCCGCCTGAACGGAGGCTGACATGGGTGCTTCCGATTTCGCCAAGCTGCCGCACATCGGCGAGGCCATCCGCCGCAAGGAGGATGCGCGCTTCCTGACCGGCGCGGGCAACTACACCGACGACGTGCTGCTGCCCAACCAGGCGCACGCCGTCTTCCTGCGCTCGCCGCATGCGCATGCGGCCATCAAGTCGATCGACATCTCGGCCGCCGAGAAGATGCCCGGCGTGGTCGGCATCTTCAGCGGCAAGGACATCGACGGCAAGATGGGCGGGCTGCCCTGCGGCTGGCTCATCAACAACCCCGACGGCACGCCGATGAAGGAGCCGCCGCACCCGATTCTCGCCATCGGCAAGGTGCGCTACGTGGGCGACCACGTGGCGATGGTGGTGGCCGAGACGGTCGAGCAGGCGAAGAACGCGGCCGAGGCCATCGTGGTCGACTACGAGGTGCTGCCCGCGCTGGTGAGCGTGGCCGACGCGGCGAAGAAGGCCAGCGGCGTCACCATCCACGACGCCGCGCCCGACAACCAGTGCTACAAGTGGACGCTGGGCGACAAGGCCGCGGTCGACGCGGCCTTCGCCAACGCGGCGCACGTGACGAAGCTGGACCTCGTCAACAACCGCCTCATTCCCAACCCAATCGAGCCGCGCGTGGCCGTGGCCGGCTACAACCGCGCCGGCGACGAATACACGCTGTACGTGGCCAACCAGAACCCGCACGTCGAGCGGCTGCTGATGACGGCCTTCGTGCTCGGCCTGCCGGAGCACAAGGTGCGCGTGATCGCGCCCGACGTCGGCGGCGGCTTCGGCTCCAAGATCTACCTCTACGCGGAAGACGTGGCGCTCACCTGGGGTTCCAAGCAGCTCAACCGCAACATCAAGTGGACCTCGGACCGCTCCGAGGCCTTCCTGAGCGACGCGCACGGCCGCGACCATGTGAGCCATGCCGAGATGGCGATGGACAAGGACGGCAAGTTCCTGGCCATGCGGGTGCACACCGACGCCAACCTCGGCGCCTACCTGTCGACCTTCTCGACGGCCATCCCGACCATCCTCTACGCCACGCTGCTGGCGGGCCAGTACACCACGCCGCAGATCTACGTGGAGGTCGATGCCTGGTTCACCAACACGGCGCCGGTCGATGCCTACCGCGGGGCGGGGCGCCCCGAGGCGACCTACCTGCTGGAGCGCCTGGTCACGCGCTGCGGCTGGGAGCTGGGGCTGGGCCAGGACGAGATCCGCAAGCGCAACTTCATCCGCGAGTGGCCCTACCAGACGCCCGTGGCCCTGCAGTACGACATCGGCGACTACGAAGCGTGCATGACGCGCGCGCAGGAACTGGCCGAGGTCGGCGGCTTCGCGGCCCGCAAGGCCGAGAGCGAGAAGAAGGGCAAGCTGCGCGGCATCGGCTACTCGAGCTACATCGAAGCCTGCGGGCTCGCGCCATCGAACATCGCCGGTGCGCTGGGCGCGCGGGCGGGTCTGTTCGAGGCCGGCGAGGTGCGCGTGCACCCCACCGGCAGCGTCACGGTCTTCACCGGCTCGCACAGCCACGGCCAGGGCCACGAGACCACCTTCGCGCAGGTGGTGGCGGCGCGCCTCGGCATCCCGGTCGAGAACGTCGACATCGTGCACGGCGACACCGGCCGCATCCCCTTCGGCATGGGCACCTACGGCTCGCGCTCGATCAGCGTGGGCGGCGCGGCCATCATGCGCGCGCTGGACAAGATCGAGGCCAAGGCCAAGAAGATCGCCGCGCACCTGATGGAAGCGAGCGACGCCGACATCGAGTTCGCCGGCGGCGAGTTCACCGTCAAGGGCACCGACAAGAAGATCCCCTTCGGCCAGGTGGCGCTCACGGCTTACGTGCCGCACAACTACCCGCTCGACAAGCTCGAGCCGGGCCTGAACGAGACCGCCTTCTACGACCCGACCAACTTCACCTACCCCTCGGGCACGTACATCTGCGAGGTCGAGATCGACAAGGGCACGGGCGAAGTCAGGATCGACCGCTTCACCGCGGTGGACGACTTCGGCACCATCATCAACCCGATGATCGTGGAGGGGCAGGTGCACGGCGGCATCGTGCAGGGCATCGGCCAGGCGCTGATGGAGAACTGCGTCTACGACAACGAGACGGGCCAGTTGCTCACCGGCAGCTTCATGGATTACGCCATGCCGCGCGCCGAGGACTTCCCCAACTTCAAGCTCGACACCATCTGCACGCCCTGCACCCACAACCCGCTGGGAACCAAGGGCTGCGGCGAGGCGGGCGCCATCGGTTCGCCGCCGGCCGTCATCAACGCCGTGCTGGACGCGCTGGCCCCGCTGGGTGTGAAGGACTTCGACATGCCGGCTTCGCCGGCCCGCGTGTGGGAGGCCATGAAGAAGGGCGCCACCACGCCGACGCAGCAACCGCAGGAGCCCTCGCTGACCGCCAGCACCCAGGGCCGCCCGGCCGCCTGAGGAGACCCACCATGTACGCATTCACCTTCGAACGTCCCGACACCCTGGACAACGCCCTGAAGCTCGTGGCCGGCGGCGCCAAGCCCCTGGCCGGCGGACAGACCCTGCTGGCCTCGATGAAGCTGCGGCTGTCGGCGCCCGAGCAGCTCGCCGACCTCGGCGCCTGCAAGGACCTGACCGGCATCCGCAAGGAGGGCGACGCGCTGGTCATCGGCGCCATGTCGCGCCACCTCGAGGTTGCCAACAGCCCCGAGGTCAAGTCGGCCTACCCGGCGCTGGCCGACCTGGCCTCGCGCATCGGCGACCGGCAGGTGCGGGCCATGGGCACGATGGGCGGCTCGGTCGCCAACAACGACCCGGCCGCCTGCTACCCCAGTGCGGTGCTGGCCTCTGGCGCCACGGTGATCACCACGAAGCGCGAGATCGCGGCGGACGACTTCTTCCAGGGCCTGTTCACCACGGCACTCGAAGACGGCGAGCTGATCAAGGCGATCCGCTTCCCGCTGCCGAAGAGGGCGGCCTACGAGAAGCTGCGCCAGAAGGCCTCGCATTTCCCGCTGGTCGGCGTCTTCGTGGCGCAGTTCGAGAGCGGCGTGCGCGTGGCCGTCACGGGCGCGGGCAATGGCGTCTTTCGCCATGCGGGGCTCGAGGCGGCGCTGTCGAAGAGCTTCACGCCGGAGTCGGCCGCCGGCGTCGCCATCGACGACAGCGAACTCAACAGCGACCTGCACGCCACCGCGGCCTACCGGGCCAACCTGATCTCGGTACTCGCACAGCGCGCGGTGGCAAAGGCCCTGGGCTAAGCTGAGCCGATGACCGCACCCGCCGCCACGCCCGATCCCGCCGCACCCTTCGCCTCGATCGACGCCGTGGTGCAGGGGCTGGCGGCGGTCGGCTACCTGGCCGACCGGCGGCTGGCGACGGCGGTGTTCCTGGCCCTGAAGCTGCAGCGCCCGCTGTTGCTGGAGGGCGAGCCGGGTGTCGGCAAGACCGAACTCGCCAAGGCCCTGTCGGCCGCCTTGCAGCGCGAGCTCTTGCGTCTGCAGTGCTACGACGGCCTGGAGCAGCGCGAGGCCCTCTACGAGTGGAACTACGCGGCGCAACTGCTGCACATGCGCGCGGCCGAAGCCAAGGGCAGCGCCGACGACGTCGAGGCCGAGGTCTACCAGCCCCACTACCTCATCCGCCGCCCCCTGCTGCAGGCCCTGCAGGCGCCGCCGCCCGGCGCGGTGCTGCTGATCGACGAGGTCGACCGGGCCGACGAGCCCTTCGAGGCCTTCCTGCTCGAATACCTGGGCGAGTACCAGGTCAGCATTCCCGAGCTCGGCACCGTGAGGGCCGTGGTGCCGCCGGTCACGCTGCTCACCAGCAACCGCACGCGCGAGCTCAACGACGCCGTGAAGCGGCGTTGCCTCTACCACTGGCTCGACTACCCGGAGCGCGAACGCGAGCTGGCCATCGTGCGCGCGCAGGTGCCCGGGGCCGGCGAGCGTCTGTCCACGCAGGTGGCCGATTTCGTGCAGCGCCTGCGCAGCCAGCCCTTCGCCGATGCCTTCCAGCGCGCACCCGGCATTGCCGAGAGCGTGGAGTGGGCGCGCGCGCTGGTCGCGATGGACACCGTGGAGCTCGACCCCGAGGTGGTGGTCGACACCGCCGGCATCCTCTTCAAGCAGCGCGACGACGTGGCGGCGCTGAACCACCAGCTCGCGACCGAGCTGCTGGCGCCGGCCGACGCCTGAGCTTCTCTTTTTTTCTTGCGACCATGGAGCGCGTGCAGCAACTCGGCGACGCCCGGCGCGGCAAGCTGGCGGGCAACCTCGTCGGCTTTGGCCGCGCCCTGCGGCGCGCGGGCGTGCGGCTCGACGCCTCGCGCATCGCGCTCGCGGCCGAGGCGGCGCAGCTGGTGGGCGTGGGCAGCCGGCACGACCTGGCCGCGGCCATGGAATCGGTGATGGTCAGCCGCGAGCAGGACCGTGCCGTGTTCCGCGAGCTGTTCGACGCGTGGTTCCGTGATCCCGAGCTCGCCAACAAGATGCTCGCGCAGATGCTCCCCACCGCCGAGGGCCGAGCCGAGCCGGTCAAGCGCCGCCCGCGGGTGCGCGAGGCCCTGGCTGCGCCGCGCCCGCCGCAGGCCGCGCCGCAGAACGAGCGCGAGGTCGACTTCGACGCCGCCATGACGGCCGGCGACCGGCGGCAGCTGCAGCATGCCGACTTCAACGCCCTCGGCGCGGCCGAGTACCGCCTCGTCGAACGCCTGGCGCGCGACATTCCCTTGCCGCTGCCCCGTGTGCCCAGCCGCCGCCTGCGCGTGGCGGGCCATGGCGGCGCGCAGGCCCGCATGCACTGGCCGGGCGTGTGGCACGAAGCGGCGCGCACCGGCGGCGAGATGCTGCGCCTGCCGCGGCTCGTGCGGCGCGAGCAGCCCTTGCCGCTGCTGGTGCTGGTCGACGTGTCGGGCTCGATGGAGCGTTATGCGCGCCTGCTGCTGGCCTTCCTGCATGCGGCAACGCGCACGCTGGCCAGCCAGGGCGGGCGGCGCGACGTGTTCGCCTTCGGCACGGGCCTGACCGACCTCACGCCGGCCTTCCGTATTGCCGACACCGACGCGATGCTCGCGCAGGCCGGCCAGGCCATCGACGACTTCGCTGGCGGCACGCGGCTGGGCGAGTCGCTGGCCCAGCTGCGGCGCGCCCATGCGCGGCGCCTCATCGGCCGGCGCACGCTGGTGCTGCTGGTCAGCGATGGCCTGGACACCGGCGAGCCCGACGTACTGCGTGCCGAGCTGCAGTGGCTGCGCCGGCACAGCCGCTGCCTGCTGTGGCTCAACCCGCTGCTGCGCTTCTCCGGTTATGCGCCGCTGGCGCGCGGCGCGAACGAGCTGCACCGCGCGGCCGACGCGATGCTGGCCGTGCACAACCTGCAGGCCCTGGAAGACCTGGCGCGCAGCATCGCCGCGCTGCTGCGCAACCGATAACGACACACTCCACGAAGGAACACCCCATGGACATGCAAGGCACCCGCCAGCTCGGCGTCACCCAGGAACAGGCCTGGGAAGCCCTCAACGACCCGGAGACGCTCAAGGGCTGCCTGCCGGGCTGCGACAAGTTCGAGTCGACCGGCGACAACCAGTACGCCGTGACGATGGCCGTGAAGGTCGGCCCGGTGTCGGCCAAGTTCAACGGCAAGGTGACGCTCAGCGACATCCAGCCGCCGGCGAGCTACAAGCTGGCCTTCGAGGGGCAGGGCGGCGTGGCCGGCTTCGGCAAGGGCGCGTCGGCGGTCTCGCTCACGCCCAACGACGCGGGCTGCGAGCTGGCCTACACGGTGCAGGCGCAGGTGGGCGGCAAGATCGCGCAACTGGGCCAGCGCCTGATCGACGGCGCGGCCAAGTCGATGGCCGACGATTTCTTCAAGCGCTTCGACGCCGAGATGCAGCGCCGCCATGGCCCACCGCCGGCCGAGGCCGCTGCTATCGAAACGGGAGCGCCTGCCGCAGAGAAGACGGGCGCCGTGGCCGGATTCATGCAGAAACTCGGCTTCGGCAAGAAGGACAGGCCCGAGGGCGCGCAGGACGAGGGCTGAGCGCCATGGAGAACCTCGACGTCATGGTGCTGCGCCAGTTGCGCGACTGGCGCCAGGCAGGGCGCCGTGCGCTGCTGGCCACCGTGGTGCGCACCTGGGGCTCGTCGCCGCGGCCGATCGGTTCGATCCTCGCGCTGGCCGAAGACGGCACCGTGGTCGGTTCGGTTTCGGGTGGGTGCATCGAGGACGACCTGATCGCGCGCCACAGCCGCGTCGGCGCCTCGCAGATGCCGACCGGCGCGCCGGCCCAGGTCAAGTACGGCATCACTGCCGACGAGGCGCACCGCTTCGGGCTGCCTTGTGGCGGCACGCTGGAACTGCTGCTGGAATTCGACCCCGACGCCGCCTCGCTCGCCGAACTGGTTGAGCGCCTGGAGGCGGGCCAGCTCATGCAGCGCACCGTCGCCCTGGTCGACGGTGCGGTCACGCTGGCGCCCGCGCACGCGCCGGCGGAGCTGGCGATCGACGAGCAGCACCTGGTCAACACCTTCGGCCCCGAATACCGCATGCTGCTGATCGGTGCCGGCCAGCTCGCCGAATACCTGGCAACCATGGCCAGCTTCAGCGGCTTTGCCGTCACGCTGTGCGACCCGCGCGCGGAGTACCGCGGCAGCTGGCAGGTGCCGGGCGTGGCGATCAGCACCGAGATGCCCGACGACGCCGTGGTCGCCTTCAGGCCCGACAGCCGCAGCTGCGTGGTGGCGCTCACGCACGACCCCAAGCTGGACGACCTGGCCTTGCTGGAGGCCTTGCAGACGCCGGCCTTCTACGTCGGCGCCATCGGCTCGCGGCGCAACGCGCAGGCGCGGCGCGAACGGATGATCGAGCACTTCGACCAGACCGAGGCCTCGCTGGCGCGGCTGCGCGGCCCGATCGGCATCTACATCGGCAGCAAGACGCCGCCCGAGATCGCGGTGAGCGTCATGGCCGAGATCCTGGCCGTGAAGAACGCGGTGCGCCTGCCGCGCGAGATGGAAGTCGCGGCGGCCAAGGACAGGCAGCTACAGACGGCCGAGTGAGCGCCCGCGGCGTGGGCGTCGCCGTCCGCGGGCTCAGAAGCTGTGAATGAATCGGCCGCGTTCGAGCGGCGCGCCAGGGCGGCGCCCATCGAGGCGCAAAGCGCAGCCATAGCTCGGACTATGGCGAGCATTTGCAACGACGAGGGACGTCGTTAGGGCGCGTCGAGCGGACGTGGCCGGTTCGTTCACGGCTTCTCAGGCCGCCTCCTTGATCCCCCGCATCAGGATCACGCCACCCAGCGTGGTGGTGTCGCTGCGCATGCGCTTGGCCAGCGCCGCGGCCGAGCCGGCGCGCGCCTGCCAGCCGGCCTTGAGCAGGGCCTGGCTCACGTCGGGGGCGCGCAGCACCTGGTCCAGGGCCGCGTTGAGCTTGTCCACCGCGGCATCGGGCATCGTCGAGGGGGCCGCCAGCGCGGTCCAGATCTCCAGGTCGGCGCCGCGCACGTCGGCCTCGCGCAGCGTGGGCAGCTCGTTCACCAGCGGGCTGCGGTCGGGCGAGGTGACGCCGATCGCCTTGAGCTTGCCGGCCTTGACCTGTGCCATCGCCAGCGCCGGCGGCAGCAGCGCGATCTGCACCTCGTTCTTCAGCATCGCGGCGATCACCTGCGGGTTGCCGTTGAAGGGCACGTGCGTGGCGCGGATGCTGGTGCGCATCTTCAGCAGCTCCATGCCCAGGTGGCCGACGGTGCCGTTGCCGGGCGTGCCGTACTTTGCCTCGGTGCCGAGGTTGCGGGCCCACAGCAGCAGCTGGGCGGGCGTGCTGCCCACCGCCTTGTCCGACACGGTGAGCACCAGCGGCGCGGTGCCGATCAGGCCCACGGGCGCGAAGTCCTTCTCGGGGTCGAAGGGCGTGCTGCTGTTGAGCAGCCTCGCGATGGTGAGGTTGCCGTTGATCAGCGCGCCGATGGTGTGGTCGTCGCGGGACTTGGCCACCAGGTCGGCGGCGGTGTTGCCGCTGGCGCCGGGCTTGTTCTCGACCACCACCGGATGGCCCAGCAGCTTGGACAGCGGCTCGGCGATCGCACGGGCCGCCAGGTCGGGCGACGAGCCGGTGGGAAAGCCCACCAGGATGCGCAGCGGCTTGTTCGGCCAGGCGCTGCTGCCCGCGGCTGCGCGAGGGGTGGCACGGGCCGTGTCCTGCGCCCAGGCGGGCAGGCACAGAGCGGCCGTGGCGGCAGCGGCGGATTGAAGCAGGCGGCGTTTGTCGATCATGGCAGAGTCAGGCGTAGAAGTTACAAGACGTTAACGAACTACGCGCTGCACTGCAACATAAGGCAAAGGTACCTACCGCCGGGTAGGAGCCGCCGAGGCGCGGCTGCGAGCCACGCGCCTCGGCTAGACGAATTCGAAGCAAAAGTGCCAGAAATGCCCGCTACGCGGGCGCCGTCAGCTATCGATTCGATAGCGCTTCGGGTTCCTCGCTCGCCGCCTGGGGTGGGCGTTGCGGGCCGTGGGCGGGCGGCGGCACGTCGCCTCCCTTCTGTCGCTCGCGGAACAGGGCCGCGCGCATCAGGAAGATGGTGGTGACCGGCGCCGTGAGCGCGACGAAGAAGGCGATCAGCACCGCATGCAGGAAGAGCTGGAAGCCCTGGACCGAGAAGTACACGATCGTCGCCAGCGAGATCGCCCACACGCCCAGCGTCGCCCCCAGCGTGGGGGCGTGGATGCGGCTGAAGAAGGTCGGCAGGCGCACCAGGCCGAAGGAGCCGATCGCCGCGAAGGCGGCACCCACCAGCACCAGCAGGGCCGTGAGCCACTCGGCCCACCAGGGCATCGACCCGCCGCTCACAGGCGAACTCCGGTGCGCGCCGTCATTCGATCACCTCGCCGCGCAACAGGAACTTGGCCAGCGCCGAGGTGCCGACGAAGCCGAACAGCGCGATCAGCATCGCGGGCTCGAAATACACGCTGCTGGCGTACACGATGCCCAGCACCAGCACCATGAGCATGCCGTTGATGTAGAGGCAGTCCAGCGCCATCACGCGGTCCTGCGCCGAGGGGCCGAGCAGCAGGCGCGCGAGTGCGCACAGCATGGCGACGGCCAGGAGGAACAGGGCGCCCTTGAGGGCCCAGAAAAGCACGGGCGTCATGATGATTCGAAGATCTCCATCAGGGGCTTTTCGTAGCGCTGCTGCACCATGGCGATGAAGGCCGCCTCGTCGGCCAGGTCGAACACGTGGACCAGCAGCACGGAGCCGTCGAGCGCGAGTTCGCCCCAGGCCGTGCCGGGCGCCAAGGTCAGCATCATCGACAGCACGGCCAGCCCGTTGGGATCGCGCATGCGCAGCGGTACCTGGACGAAAGCGGGTCGCAGTTCGGCCGTGCGCCGCATCAGCAGCCGGTGGGCGACCGTCAGGGCCGAGGCCACCAGGTCGTGCAGCGCGATGCCCACCAGCCGCAGGGCGGTGCGCGGATGCCGCATGCGGACCGTGGCCGGGCGCAGCCCCTTGGTGATGAGCGGCACCACGATGGCCAGCAGCGCACCGAACAGCACCGTGGCCGGATGCACCGACTGGTTCAGCACCAGCCACACGACCAGCAATGCGATCGACAGCGGTGGTGAAGGGATCAGGGCGCGGAACATGTCACTCGCCTCCGATCTTCTGCGTGGGGCCCGGGCGCTGGCGTGCCGCCATCACGGCCGTGCGGTAGTCGGCGGGATGCGCGAGGCCCTCGGCCGTGGCCTGGGCATGCATCATCACCGGCCCGGCGCCGACGGTGAGCGCCACGCAGGCCGCCAGCAGCACCGCCACCGGCAGCACCTCCAGCGCGCGCAGGGCCGGCACGCTGGCCTGCGTCTGCGTCCAGAAGTGGCGGATGCCGCTGCGGCTGAGCGCCACCAGGGTGAGGAAGCCCGAAGCGAGCAGCAGGCCCAGGAACAGCCAGCCGCTGGACGTCGGCCGGTGCTCGAGCAGCCCCGACAGCATCGCGAACTTGCCGACGAAGCCCGACAGCGGCGGCAGCCCCGCCATGAGCAGCGTGCAGCCCACGAAGCTCAGGCCCAGGAAGGCGACGCCGGCCGGGATGGCGCGCCCGTACAGCGCCTGCGCCTCGTCGTCGAGGTTGACGTCGTCGAAGGACTGCAGGTCCTCGGACAGAAAGGGCGCGTTGCCGGCGGACTCGTGTGGCGCGATGCTCTGCCCGGCGTTGCGCCAGCGCTCGATCATGTCGATGAGCAGGAACAGGGCGCTGGCCGCCAGCGTGGAGCTCAGCAGGTAGTACAGCGCGCCGGCCCAGACGGCCGATTGCCCCAGGCCCACCGCCGCGATCAGGGTGCCGGCCGACACCAGCACGCAATAGCCCGCGAGGTTGGACAGGCGCTGCGTGCCGACGATGCCGATCGCGCCCACCGCCAGCGTGGCCATGCCCAGCCCGAGCAGCGCAACCTGGCCGAACTGGGCGGAGGCGCCCGCGTCGGCGCCGAAGAACAGCGTCCAGGTGCGCAGCAGCGTGTAGACGCCCAGCTTGGTCAGCAGCGCGAACACCGCGCTCACCGGCGACACGGCGGCGCTGTAGGCCGGCACCAGCCAGAAGTTCAGCGGCCAGGCGCCGGCCTTGGCGAAGAAGGCGGTGGCGAGGATGGCTGCCGCGGCGTGCAGCAGGCCGCGGTCGGCCGGCGCGATCTCGGCGATGCGTGCGCCCAGGTCGGCGAAGTTGAGCGTGCCCGTCACGCCGTAGAGCATGGCCGCGCCGATGAGGAACAGCGACGAGGCGGCGAGGTTGATCGCGATGTAGTGCAGCCCGGCACGCACCCGCAGCTGGCCCGAGCCGTGCAGCAGCAGCCCGTATGAGGCGGCGAGCATCACCTCGAAGAACACGAAGAGGTTGAACAGGTCGCCGGTGAGGAAGGCGCCGTTCAGGCCCATGAGCTGCAGCTGCAGCAGGGGGTGGAAATGCACGCCGGCACGGTCCCAGCGCGAGGTGGAATAGATCGAGGCCGCGAAGGCCACCACGCCGGTGAGCGCGACCATGAGCGTCGACAGCCGGTCGGCCACCAGCACGATGCCGAAGGGGGCCGGCCAGTTGCCCGGCAGGTAGACGCCGATCGATCCCGGTCCGCCGCCGGTGTCGGGCGCATTGACCCAGCGCAGCAGGGCCAGCGCCGCCACCAGGCCGACCAGGCCCGACACGACCGACAGGAAGGACTTGGCGCGGCGCCGCTGCTCGCCCATCATCAGCATCAGCGCGGCCGTGAGCATGGGCACGAGGATCGGCACCGCGATCAGGTGCGGCATCGTGTGGTCGAGCAGCTGGTCGAGCAGCGAGAACAGTTCGTTCAGCATCCAGGCTCCATGCGGACGCCGCCGGGCCGCCCCAAGGCGGCCGCGCCTCCCCCTCGGGGGGTGGAGTTACACGTGCGCAGCACGTGAAAAGCCGGGGGGTTCATGTTTCTTCGCGCTCCTCACCATCGACGTGGTCGGTGTCGGAGATGCCGCGCGAGGCCAGCATCACGACGAGGAAGAGCGCGGTCATGGCGAAGCCGATCACGATGGCCGTGAGCACCAGGGCCTGCGGCATCGGGTCGGCCGTGTTGGCCAGCGTGGCCTTGAAGCCGGGCACCAGCACCGGCTCGCTGTCGACCTTGAGCCGGCCCATGCTGAAGATGAAGAGATTGACCGCATAGGCGATCAGCGTCAGGCCCATGATGACCTGGAAGGTCCGCGGACGCAGCAGCAGGTACACGCCAGAGCCCGTGAGCACGCCGATGGCGATGGCCAGCACGATTTCCATCAGGCGGTGCCTCCGACGACGGCGCCGCCGCCTTCTTCGGCCGCACGTCGCTCGGCGTCCTTTTGCGCGGCCTTCTCGGCCTGCTCGTCGGCCCAGCGGTGGCTGCGGATGGACTGGTGGGCCAGCGCGGTGAGGATCAGCATGGTGGCGCCGAGCACCAGCGCGAACACGCCGGTGTCGAAGAACAGGGCGCTGGGCACGTGCAGCTCGCCCAGCACCGGCAGCGTGAGGTGGGCGGTGTGCGTGGTCAGGAAGGGGAAGCCCAGGGCCACGGCGCCGCCGCCGGTGGCCAGCGCCAGCAGCAGACCGATGGCGATCCAGCGGCGCGGGTAGATGCGCAGGTGCTCTTCCGTCCAGGCCGCGCCCGAGACGATGAACTGCAGCATCAGCGCGACCGACATCACGAGGCCCGCCACGAAGCCGCCGCCGGGCGCGTTGTGGCCGCGCATGAAGAAGTACACCGACACCAGCGCCGACAGCGGCAGCAGCAGGCGCACCAGCACCGCCGGAACCATCAGGTAGCCGACCGCGGTGTCCTTGGCCAGGCGCGGGTTGACGAGGTCGCTGCTGCCGTCGTCGGGCTGCACGCGCTGCTGGGGCGGCAGCGCCATGGCTTCGGGGGCGGGGCGGAAGCGCCGCAGCAGCGCGTAGACGGTCAGGGCCACGATGCCCAGCACCGTGATCTCGCCGAAGGTGTCGAAGCCGCGGAAGTCCACCAGCATCACGTTGACGACGTTGGTGCCGCCGCCTTCGGGCAGCGCGCGCTCGAGGAAGAAAGGCGAGATGCTCAGCGGGTTGGGCCGCGTCATCATGAACCAGGCGAGGGCCGACATGCCGCCGCCGGCCACCGCGGCTACAGCCAGATCGCGCCCGCGGCGGCCCCAGGGGCGCAGGCGCTCGCGCGGCCGCTGGATTTGCGCCTTGCGCATCGGCAGCCAGCGCAGGCCCAGCAGGATGAGCAGCGTAGTGACGACCTCGACCACCAGCTGGGTGAGCGCGAGGTCGGGGGCAGAGAACCAGATGTAGGTGATGCAGCTCACCAGGCCCGCGCCCGAGGCCAGCATGAGCGAGGCCAGGCGATGGAACTTGGCCTGCCACGCCGCCGCGAGTGCGCAGATGCAGCCGATGACCCAGGTCATCGCGAACATGGGCGAGAAGGGCAGCAGCTCGCGCGTGCCGCGCTCGGCCGGCACGAACCACAGCGAGCTGCCCGCGCCCAGCACGGCCACGAGCACGAGCAGAAAGAGCTGCGGCTGCAGGCGACGCGTGCCGAGCAGCCTGCGGCTGCGGCGGCCCGCTTCGGACAGGCGGGCCAGGACGTTCTCGAAGATGCGCTGCCCGTCGAAGCGGTGCAGCAGCGGCGTGTGCTCCAGCCCGCCGGCCTGCCGACGGCGCCGCTGCAGCAGGTAGAGCGCCGCGCCGCCGGCCAGGGCGACGAAGCTCATCACCAGCGGCAGATTGAAGCCGTGCCACACCGCCAGGCTGTATTCGGGCAGCGTGCCGCCCACTACCGGCGCGGCCGCGGCCGCGAGGAAGGCGCCAACCGACCACGCCGGCACCACGCCGACCACCAGGCACACCAGCACCAGGAGTTCCACCGGTACGCGCATCCAGTGGGGCGGCTCATGGGGCGGCTTGGGCACCTCGTTGTTGCAGGGCGGGCCGAAGAACACGTCGAACACGAAGCGCGCCGAGTACGCGACGCTGAAGGCGCCCGCGAGCGTGGCCAGAACGGGCAGCGTGTACTCGACCCAGGGCGCCGCATCGAGGAACACCGTCTCGGCGAAGAACATCTCCTTGGACAGGAAGCCGTTGAGCAGCGGCACGCCCGCCATCGACGCGCTGGCGATGATGGCCAGCGTGCCGGTGATGGGCATGGCGCGCAGCAGGCCGCTCAGCTTGCGGATGTCGCGCGTGCCGGTCTCGTGGTCGATGATGCCCGCCGCCATGAACAGCGAGGCCTTGAAGGTCGCGTGGTTCATGATGTGGAAGACCGCGGCCACGGCCGCCAGCGGGCTGTTCATGCCGAGCAGCAGCGTGATGAGCCCCAGGTGCGAGATAGTGGAGTAGGCCAGCAGCGCCTTCAGGTCGCGCTGGAACATCGCCACGTAGCCGCCCAGCAGCAGGGTGAGCGCTCCCGCGCCGCCGACCAGCCAGAACCATTCCTGCGTGCCCGAGAGCGCCGGCCACAGCCGCGCCATCAGGAACACGCCCAGCTTCACCATCGTGGCCGAATGCAGGTAGGCCGAGACGGGCGTGGGCGCGGCCATGGCGCGCGGCAGCCAGAAGTGGAAGGGAAACTGCGCGCTCTTGGTGAAGGCGCCCAGAAGGATCAGCACCAGGGCCAGCGGGTACAGCGCATGGGCGCGGATCCGGTCGCCCGAGGCGAGGACGACGTCGAGGTCGTAGCTGCCCACGATCCGGCCCAGCACCAGCACGCCGGCCAGCAGGCACAGCCCGCCGGCACCGGTGACGGTGAGCGCCATGCGCGCACCGCGCCGCGCATCGCGCCGGTGGTGCCAGTAGCCGATCAGCAGGAAGGAGAACAGGCTGGTGAGCTCCCAGAACAGCACCATCTGGATCAGGTTGCCCGATAGCACCACGCCGACCATCGAGCCCATGAAGGCCAGGAAGAAGGCGAAGAAGCGCGGCACCGGATCGGACGCCGACATGTAGTAGCGCGCGTAGAGCACCACCAGCGTGCCGATGCCCAGGACCAGCATGCAGAACAGCCAGGCGAAGCCGTCCATGCGGAAGGACAGGTCGAGGCCCAGCGAGGGGATCCACTCGTAGGTCTGGCGCAGGACGTTGCCATCGGCCAGGCGCGGGAACATCCACGCCACCTGCACCGCGCCGAACAGCGCCACCACGCCGGCCAGCGTCGATTCCCGGTTGCGGGCGTCGGACGGCAGCGACGCCGCCAGCACGCTGGCAATGAAGGGGAGTGCGACGAGAAGGACCAGGGGCATTGCGATCGATTCTATCGACCGACCCTCGTCGGCCCATTGGAAAAAACCGCAGACGGGGCGCTGGTCTTTTGAACGAAAAGTGCCCGGAGCGACCGCCAGCCTTGGGCGGGAAGCTATGAATTCAGTAGCGCGTTGCCAATGCCTTGATCACGAGGCGACGAACCAATGCACCGTGCGAATCCCGACCCACGTCAGCGCCAGCGAGCCCGCCAGGTGCAGGCAGCCGGTCAGCAGCGCGAGCCCCAGCCGGCCGTCGAGCAGCATCGCCACCACCTCGGCCGAGAAGCTCGAGAAGGTCGTGAGGCCGCCGAGGAAGCCGGTGATGAGCAGCAGCCGCCACACCGGGTCGAGCTGCGGCATGGCCTGGAAGGTGCCGACGGCCACGCCGATCAGGTAGCCGCCGATGAGGTTGGCGGCCAGCGTGCCCCAGGGCAGTAGGCCGCCTTGCGTGTTGAGTGCGAGGCCGAGGCCCCAGCGGGCGAGCGCCCCGAGCGAGGCGCCGAGCGAGATGGCCAATACGGGCAGCAGGGGCATCCGTCGATTCTCACCGTGCTTGCGGGCCGGCGTGCCTCACATCTGCTTCGGCAGCCAGGTCACCAGCGCCGGGAAGAAGTAGATGATCAGCACGGCGGCGATCATCAGCAGGAACATCGGCACCGTCACCCGCGCGATGTAGAGCAGGTCCTTGCCCGTCATGCCCTGGAGCACGAAGAGGTTGAAGCCCACGGGCGGCGTGATCTGCGCCATCTCGACCACCAGCACGATGAAGATGCCGAACCAGATGGGGTCGATGCCGGCGGCCGTGACCGTGGGCATGATGACGCCCATGGTCAGCACGACCATCGAGATGCCGTCGAGGAAGCAGCCCAGCACGATGTAGAACACCGCGAGCATCGCCACCAGCTGGAACTTCGACAGGCCCAGCGAGCCGATCCACTCGGCCAGGTGGCGCGGCAGGCCGATGTAGCCCATGGCCAGCGTGAGGAACGCGGCGCCCGCCAGGATCAGCGCCATCATGCAGTACAGGCGCGTGGCACCCAGCAGCGATTCCTTGAAGGTGTTCCAGTTCAGCGAGCCCTGTGCCGCCGAGATGACCAGCGCGCCCACCACGCCGACGGCCGCCGCCTCGGTGGCGGTGGCGATGCCGGCGTAGATCGAACCCAGCACCGCCAGGATCAGCAGCGTGACGGGGATCAGGCTGCGCGAGGCGGCGAGCTTCTGCATGAAGCTCATGCGCGCGTCGGCCGGCGGGATCTTGCCGGGGTTCACCAGCGCCCAGACCGCGATGTAGCCCGAGAACAGCACCGCGAGCAGGATGCCGGGGATCACGCCCGCGATGAACAGCCGCGCGATCGAGACGTCGGCCGCGACGCCGTAGACGATCATGATGATCGAAGGCGGGATCAGCAGGCCCAGCGTGCCGGCGCCGGCCAGGGTGCCGATGACCATGTCCTGCGGGTAGCCGCGCTTGCCCAGTTCGGGCAGCGTCATCTTGCCGATGGTGGCGCAGGTGGCGGCACTGGAACCCGACACCGCCGCGAAGATGGCGCAGCCCACCACGTTGGTGTGCAGCAGCCGGCCGGGCAGGCGTTGCATCCAGGGCGCCAGGCCGCTGAACATGTCCTGCGACAGCCGGGTGCGGAACAGGATCTCGCCCATCCACACGAACAACGGCAGCGCGGTGAGCGTCCAGCCCGAGGCCGAGCCCCAGATGGTGACGGCCATGGCATCGCCCGCGGGGCGCGAGGAGAACAGCTCCATCGCGATCCAGGCCACGCCCGAGAGGGTGAGCCCGATCCACACCCCGCTGCCGAGGATGAGGAACAGCGACAGGATGAGCAGGCCGGCAATGGCGATGTCACTCATGGCGCAGCATCTCCCCGTCGGCCACCGGCGCGCGGCCGTTCCATTCGATGATGAACTCGTCGATGGCCGCGATCGCGAAGACCACGGCGCCCACCGCCATGCTCAGCTGCGGGATCCACAGCGGCGTGGCGTCGTTGGAAGTGGACATGTCGTTGAACTCGTGCGACTGCAGCACCAGCCGCACCGCGTAGACCGCGAAGAGGATGGCCAGCGCCGCGCCCGCGCCCATGGCCCAGCGCTCGAGCCAGCGGCGCGGCGTCGCGCCCAGGGCGTTGAGCACCAGCGTCACGCGGATGTGTTCGCCCTTCTTGAGGGTGTGGGCCAGTGCCATGAAGCCGGCGCCGGCCATCATGTAGCCGGCGTAGGCGTCGATGCCCGGCACGTTGAAGTGCAGCTGCCGCCCGAGGATGGACGTCAGCACCATGGCCAGCAGGCCGACCATGAAAAGCGCCGCCAGGGCGGCGGCGCTGTCGTAGAGGAAATCGAGGGTTTTGCGCATGGGCAGGTCGCGTGGGAAGGGCCCGGGCCACGCCCGGACCCGGGGCTCACATCTTCTTGTACGCGTCCAGCACCGCCTGGCCCTCGGGCCCGGCCTTCTCGGTCCATTCCTTGATCATGGTGTCGCCGACCTTCTTCATGTCGGCCTTGAGCTGCGCCGACGGCACGTGGATCGTCATGCCGTTCTTCTTGAGCAGTTCGAGGTACTCGAGGTTCTTCTTCTTCGACAGCTCCCAGCCGCGCTTCTCGGCCTCGTCGCCGGCCTTGAGCAGGGCGTCCTGCGTCGGCTTGTCGAGCGCGTCGAAGGCCTTCTTGTTCACCAGCACGGCGTTCTTGGGCAGCCAGGCCTGGGTGTCGTAGAAGTTCTTGATGTACTCGTAGGTCTTGGTGTCGTAGCCCGTCGAACCCGAGGACATGTACGACTCGATGACGCCCGTGGCCATGGCCTGCGAGAGCTCGGCCTGCTGCACGGTGACGGGCTGCGCGCCCACCAGTTCGCCGATGCGGGCGGTGGCCGGGCTGTAGGCGCGCCACTTGATGCCCTTGAGGTCGGCGGCCGAGTTGATGGCCTTGTTGACGAAGATGCCCTGCGGCGGCCAGGCCACGGTGTAGAGCAGCATGATGCCCTGCTCGGCCAGCTTCTTGGACAGCACCGGCTTCTGTGCCTGGTAGAGCTTCCAGGCGGCGTCGTAGCTGTCGGCCAGGAAGGGGATGCCGTCGGTGCCGAAGACCTGCCATTCGTTCTGGAAGTTCACCAGCAGGATCTCGCCCATCTGCGCCTGGCCGCCCTGCACGGCGCGCTTGATCTCGGGTGCCTTGAACAGCGAGGCGTTGGAGTGCACCGTGATCTTCAGCTTGCCGGCCGTGGCCTTGTCCACGTCGGACGCGAACTGGCTGATGTTCTCGGTGTGGAAGTTGGTGGGGGGGTAGGCCGTGGGCAGGTCCCACTTGGTCTGGGCCAGGGCGGTGGCGCCGACCGTGAACGCGGCCAGCGCGAAACCGAACTTGTGGATCATCGACTCTCTCCTGTGCGGGGAAGTGAAAAGCGTGAGCAGGATACGTGCAAATATCGGGCCACGGCTGGGGCATTTCCCGGACGACCACGCACCGGCGCACAAGCAGGAAAGCCGCCCGGAGGCGGCTTTCCTGGATGGCTGGCGCGGGCTCAGTGGGCGGACTTCTTGGCCGCGCCCGGCTTCTTTGCCGCCGACGCGTCGGCCGCTCCGTCGAACGGCTTCCCATTGACCGTGAGCCCCGCGGCCGAGAGCTTGGCGGCCGACTTCTGCTTGACGCCCTTCACGCGCGCCATGAGGTCGGGCCAGTCCTTGAACTGGGACTGCTGGCGCGCGTCGACGATGCGCTTGGACAGGGCCGGACCCACGCCCGGCAGCCCGTCGAAATCGGCGACGGAACCCTTGTTGACTTCGACCGCGGCGGATGCGGCCATCGAGACGGCGGCGAACGCCAGCGAGGCCAGGACTTTCTTGAACATGATGACTCCCTGTGTGTTGGTTGACAATGCGCGTCGATCGCGCCCGGCCATCATGCAAGGGCCTGATGCGTCAGGCCATCGATCCGGTCATAGTTCCTCCACCCGACGGGGTGGGTAGCTGTCCCAGGCCTGGCAACCCGGGCAGTGCCAGAAGTATTGGTGCGCCTCGAAGCCGCAGGCCGCGCAGCGGTAGCGCATCAGCGGCCGCGCGGCCTGATCGAGCGCGCGCTGCACGGGTGGGTGGGTCAATGCGTCGTCGGTGAATTGCTCGCCGGCCAGCCAGCGCGAGGCGGCGACCAGCGAGCCCGGTTGCTGCGCGAGGTGCGCCAGGTAGCCGTCGCGCGGCGTGGTGGTCGTGGCCTCGCGGCCCTCGCCGGCGGGTTGCAGCTGTCCGCCCAGTGCGACGATGGCCTCGACCACGTCGATCGACGGCGCCTGGGCGTAGCGTCGTTGCAGCAGGGCCAGCGCCTCGCCGCTGCGGTGCGCGGCCACCGCGGTCTGCTGCAGCTGCGCGGCGTAGAGGGGCAGGGCCATCGGTGCCGTGTCCGCCAACGCCATCAAGGTGTCGAAGGCTTCGGCTGCCTGGCCGCTGCGCAACTGGAGCGCGGCGATGTCGATGGGCGGCCGGGGTGCGTCGGGGGCCAGTGTCGCGGCCTGGCGCAGCAGGCGCATGGCCTCGTCCAATGCGCCCTTCGAGGCCTGCTCGGACGCCTGTTCGCACAGGTGGTGCGCGCGGCGCGTGCCGTAGCTGGCCTGTTCCGATGCGTCGAGCTTGCTGGCCACGATCTCCGCCTGCGCCCACTCGCGGGAGCGTTCGTAGATGGCCAGCAGGGCCAGGCGCGATTCGTTCTCGTAGCGCGTGCCCTCGAGCTTCTGCAATGCCGTCTCGGCGCGGTCGAGCAGGCCGGCGCTCAGGAAGTCCTGCGCCAGCGCATGCTGCGCGCGGTCGCGGTCGGCGCGGCTGAGGTCGCCGCGCCCCAGCAGGTGTTCGTGCACGCGCACTGCGCGCTGGTATTCGCCGCGTCGGCGGAACAGGTTGCCCAGTGCGAAGTGCAGCTCCTGCGTGTCGGGGTCGTTCTGCACCGCCTCGATGAAGGCATCGATGGCCTGGTCCTGCTGTTCGTTGAGCAGGAAGTTGAGGCCGCGGAAGTAGGCCTTGGGCGCCTGGCGGTTCTCCAGCCGCAGCTGGCGCAGGTCGAGGCGGGAGGCGAGCCAGCCCAGCACGAAGGCGACGGGCAGGCCCAGCAGGAGCCAACTGAAATCAAAGTCCATGCTGGCGGGCGATCTGGGGTTCCTGGACGGCGACGGGGCCCGTGCCTTCGGGCGCGGGATTCGTGCCGACGGGGGTGGGGATCGCGGGCGCCTGCGTGGCGGCGCGCCGATGCTTCCACCATCCGGGGAGCATGCCCAGCGCGCCGACCACCATGCCGCCGGCGAAGGCCGCCAGCACCACCAGCACCAGCGGCGCGCGCCAATACGTCCCGAAGAAGAAGTAGACGGTCGCGTCGTGCTGGTTGTTCAGCGCGAAAGCGAACAGGGTAAAAAAAATGGCTGCCTTGAGCAGCCACAGGAAGTATTTCATCGGTGTCCCGTGAGCCCGGGACCGATTCTACGGAGCCGGGTGTCAGGCCCTCTCGCGCTGGCGCTGCTGCTCGGCCTCGAGTTCGGCGCTGCGCGCATCCACGGCCTCGCGCAGGGCCTTGCCCGGCTTGAAGTGGGGCACCCGCTTCTCGGGGATCTGGACACTCTCGCCCGAGCGCGGGTTGCGTCCGATGCGCGGCGGCCTGCGGCTGACCGAGAAGCTGCCGAAGCCACGGATCTCGATGCGATGGCCGCGCACCAGCGCGTCGCTCATGGCGTCGAGGATGGTCTTGACGGCGTACTCGGCGTCGCGATGCGTCAATTGCGCGAAGCGGGCGGCGAGTTCTTCAACCAGGTCGGAGCGTGTCATGGGTCGGCAGATGGAAACACGGCGAGGCAAGCCTCGCCGTGTCCGGGTACCGCGCTTGGCGGCTTACTTGTCGCTGTTGTCCAGCTTGGCGCGCAGCAGGGCGCCCAGGCTGGTCGTGCCGGCGTTCTCGCGGGCCGACTGCTGGCTCAGGCTGGCCATGGCTTCCTGCTGGTCGACCATGTCCTTCTGCTTGATCGACAGCTGGATGTTGCGGGTCTTGCGATCCACATTGACCACCACGGCCGTGACTTCGTCGCCTTCCTTGAGCACGTTGCGGGCATCTTCCACGCGATCGCGGGAGATTTCCGACGCACGCAGGTAGCCGACCACGTCGTTGCCCAGGTCGATCTCGGCGCCGCGCGGGTCCACGGTCTTGACCTTGCCGGTCACGATCTGGCCCTTGTCGTTCACCGTCGTGAAGGTGGTGAACGGGTCGCCGTCGAGCTGCTTGATGCCCAGGCTGATGCGCTCGCGGTCGACGTCGACGGCCAGCACGATCGCTTCGACTTCCTGTCCCTTCTTGTAGTTGCGAACGGCGGTTTCGCCGGCTTCGTTCCACGAGAGGTCGGACAGGTGCACCAGGCCGTCGATGCCGGCAGCCAGGCCCACGAACACGCCGAAGTCGGTGATCGACTTGATCGGGCCCTTGACGCGGTCGCCGCGCTTGGTGTTCTGCGCGAATTCCTGCCAGGGGTTGGCCTTGCACTGCTTCATGCCCAGGCTGATGCGGCGCTTGTCTTCGTCGATCTCGAGGACCATGACTTCGACTTCGTCACCCAGCGACACGATCTTGTTCGGCGCGATGTTCTTGTTGGTCCAGTCCATTTCGGAGACGTGGACCAGGCCTTCGATGCCCGGCTCGAGTTCGACGAACGCGCCGTAGTCGGCGATGTTCGTGACCTTGCCGAACAGGCGGGTGCCCTGCGGGTAGCGGCGCGAAACGCCCATCCACGGGTCGTCGCCCATCTGCTTGAGACCCAGCGACACGCGGTTCTTCTCGGTGTCGAACTTGAGGATCTTGGCGGTGATTTCCTGGCCGGCCTGAACGACTTCGCTCGGGTGGCGGACACGACGCCAGGCCATGTCGGTGATGTGCAGCAGGCCATCGATGCCGCCGAGGTCGACGAACGCACCGTACTCGGTGATGTTCTTGACCACGCCGCGGACCACGGCGCCTTCCTTCAGCGTTTCCATCAGCTTGGCGCGTTCTTCGCCCATGCTGGCTTCGACCACGGCACGGCGCGACAGCACGACGTTGTTGCGCTTGCGGTCGAGCTTGATGACCTTGAATTCGAGGGTCTTGTTCTCGAAGGGGGTCAGGTCCTTGATCGGACGCGTGTCGATCAGGGAACCCGGCAGGAAGGCGCGGATGCCGTTGACCAGCACCGTGAGGCCGCCCTTGACCTTGCCGCTGGTGGTGCCGGTGACGAATTCGCCGGATTCCAGGGCCTTCTCGAGCGCCAGCCACGAAGCGAGGCGCTTGGCGGTGTCACGCGAGAGGATCGTGTCGCCGTAGCCGTTCTCGACGGAGCCGATGGCCACCGACACGAAATCGCCGGCTTGCACTTCGAGTTCGCCCTTGTCGTTCTTGAACTCTTCGATCGGCACGTAGGCTTCGGACTTCAGGCCGGCATTGACCACCACGTGGTTGTGCTCGACACGCACCACCTCGGCGGTGATGACTTCGCCTGCGCGCATTTCGGAACGCTGGAGGGACTCTTCGAAGAGAGCGGCAAAAGATTCAGACATTGAGTTTCCTGTTCCGTCCACCCAGGTTTCCAGCCGCCCATGCAGGATCGCTTGCGGCTGTTTCTATGACTGGAGACGGCGGTTTGGGTCACACGGACGTGACCCCGGGTTGGGGTTGAACAACCAGCAGGCCGGTGCGCTGACGCGCGAGGAGGACCTGCTGGACCAAGGACCGCCCGGCAGATGTTGTGCCGGAGGCCCGAGCCTTCAATGCCTGCTTCAGCGGGCGTCGAAAGGCTGCACCTGCCGCCACCAGGCCAGGACCTGATCCACCGATTGCTCGATGCTCTGGTCGGAGTTGTCCAGGAGGCGGGCGTCTTCGGCGGGCTTGAGCGGCGCGACGCTGCGGGACGAATCCCTCGCATCACGCGCCTCCAGGTCGGCGCGAAGACTGTCGAGTGTAACCGAAATTCCCTTTGAAATCAACTGCTTATGCCGGCGCTCGGCGCGGTGCGCGGCGCTGGCCGTGAGGTAGACCTTCAGGGAGGCGTCGGGGAAGATGACGGTGCCCATGTCACGTCCGTCCGCCACCAGGCCGGGCAACTGGCGGAAGGACAGTTGCAGCTCGCGCAGGGCCTCGCGCACGGCCGGAAGCGCCGACACGCGGGACGCGTCCATGCCCGCGGCTTCGGTGCGGATCGCCTCGGTGATGTCCTCGCCGGCCAGCAGCACTTGGCCGGCGTCGAAGCGCAGGGCCAGGCCGCGGGCGAGTTCGGCGATCCGGGCCTCATGGGCCGCATCGGCTTCCAAGCCCGCGCGCCGCATGACCAGGCCTGCGACCCGGTACAGGGCGCCCGAGTCGAGGTAGTGGTAGCCGAGCCGACGTGCGATCTCGGCCGCGAGCGTGCCCTTGCCCGAGGCAGTCGGGCCGTCCACGCAGATGACGGGCACCTCGGCCGGTTGGACCACGGAGAACAGCGCTTCGAAATAGTCCGGGAAGGTCTTGCCGACGCACTTCGGGTCGAGGATGCGCACCGGCAGCCGGTCCGGATTGAAGGCCGCGAGCGAGAAACACATGGCGACCCGGTGGTCGTCGTAGGTGTGGATGCTGGCACGCCGCCAGTGGCCGGGCGGCAGCGGGTCGATGCGGATGAAGTCCGGTCCGGCCTCGACCGTGGCGCCGAGCTTGCGCAGTTCGGCCGCCATGGCGTCGATACGGTCGGTCTCCTTCACGCGCCAGCTGGCGATGTTGCGCAGCGTGCTGGGACCGTCGGCGTACAGCGCCATCACGGCCAGCGTCATCGCGGCGTCGGGGATGTGGTTGGCGTCGATGTCGATGGCGCGCAGCGGCCAGGCCCCACGCTCGATCTGCAGCCAGTTGGGACCGCTGCTGACCTGCGCGCCCATTTGCCGCGCGGCCTCGACGAAGCGGATGTCGCCCTGGATGGAGTCGGCGCCGACGCCTTCGATCTTCAAGCCATCTTGGCCCGCAGCGCCCGCTGCGATTGCGCCAAGCGCTATGAAATAGCTGGCAGAGGAGGCATCCGCCTCGACATGGATGTCGCCCGGTGACCGGTACTGTGCACCAGCTGGGATGACGAAGCGCGACCAGCCGTCGCGCTGGACGTCGATGCCGAATCGCGCGAGCAGGTTGAGCGTGATCTCGATGTAGGGCTTGGAGATCAGTTCGCCGATCACGTCGATGGTGATGGCGCGCGAAGCCGCCGCCAGGGGAAGAGCGAGCAGCAGCGCCGTGAGGAACTGGCTCGAGACGTCGCCGCGTACGCGGATCGGCGCGTCCAGCTGCAGCGCCGAAGCGGCGACGGGTCGGATGCGCAGCGGCGGATAGCCGGGGTTGCCGAGGTACTCGACCTGGCAACCCAGTTGCACCAGCGCGTCGACCAGATCGCCGATCGGACGCTCGTGCATGCGCGGCACGCCGCGCAGCTCGAAGTCGCCGCCCAGCAGGGCGAGTGCCGCGGTGAGCGGCCGCATGGCCGTGCCGGCGTTGCCGAGGAAGAGCGACAGGGCGCGCTGGCGGACGTCATCGCCCAGGCGGCCGCCGAGTCCCTGAATACGCAGCACGCCCCCGTCTCGGTGCAGGCCGCAGCCGAGCGTCGCCAGCGCATCGAGCATCACGCGCGTGTCGTCCGAGTCGAGCAGGTCGTGGACGGTAGTGGTGCCGTGCGCCAGGGCGGCCAGCAGCAGCACCCGGTTGGAGATGCTCTTGGAACCCGGCAGGCGGACCGTGCCGCCGGCCGCCACCAGCGGCGGGACGTCGAGAAAAGCGGTGGCGTACATCGTCAGTCGTTGGCTGGCGCGTTGGGCGATGCCAGCTGCCATTGGGCACGGGTGCGGCTGGCCGCGGCGATCGCCTGTTCCAGCGAACTGCCGTCGCCGGCGGCAATGAGCGCTTCCATCTGCAGCAGCGCCTTGCGGAAAGCCTGGGACTGCAGCAGCACCTGTTCGCGGTTGGCCAGCAGCACGTCGCGCCACATGGCAGGGTCGCTCGCGGCGATGCGCGAGAAGTCGCGAAAGCCGCTGCCGGCCAAGGCCAGGAACTGCGATCCGTCGGGCTGCCCGGCAACGGCGTTGGTGAAGGCGAAGGCCAGCAGATGGGGCAGGTGGCTCACCGCGGCGAAGGCGGCATCATGGGCTTCGGGTGCCATCTGGATGACCTTGGCGCCGATGTCGGTCCACACCTGGGCCGCGCGCTGGACATTGGCGCGCCGGGTGGACTTGACCGGCGTCAGCACCACCTGGCGATTGGCGAACAGGGTGGCCTCGGCGTGTTCGACGCCCGACAGCTCCTTGCCCGCGATCGGGTGTGCGGGCACGAAATGGGACAGCTGCTGCTGCAGGCCTCGCTCGGCGGCTGCGATCACGTCGCGCTTGGTCGAGCCCACGTCCATCACGAGGGCGTTGTCCGCGATGCCGTGGCGGATCGCCTTGAAGGTCGATTCAGAGGCCGCGACCGGCACGGCGATGAGCACCAGGTCGGCGCCTGAAACAGCGAGCAGCGCGGACGGCGCGGCTACGTCAATGACGCCCAACTGGCGGGCGCGCTCGGTGGTCGAGGGCGACTTGCTGTAGCCCACCACGCGCTTGACAAGGCGCGCCTGCTTGAGCGCCAGTGCGAACGAGCCGCCGATGAGTCCGCAGCCGATCAGGCCGAGTTGATCGAACATCAGGCCTCCGCCGGGCCGCCCCAAGGCAGGCCTGCGCCCCCTCGGGGGGCAGCGATACACGAAGTGATGCGCGTGGGGGCGGACATCTCAGGCCTTCACCGGGTAGGCGCCGATGACCTTGTAGAACGCGCACAGGGCGCGCAGTTCGGCCAGCGCCGCCGCGACGTGGGGCTGGCTGGGGTGCCCGTCCAGGTCGATGTAGAAGTAGTAATCCCACTGGCCGGTGCGCGCGGGCCGGGATTCGAAGCGCGTCATCGACACGTTGTGCGTCTTCAGCGGCACCAGCAGGTCGTGCACGGCGCCGGGACGGTTCGGCACCGACACCACGAGGCTCGTGCAGTCGCGGCCCGAGGCCGGCGGCATGGCGAGCGTGGCCGGCAGGGTGATGACGGCGAAGCGCGTGCGGTTGTAGGCGTCGTCCTGGATCGCGTGCGCCACGATGTGAAGGCCGTACTCCGTGGCCGCACGTTCGCTGGCCAGGCCGGCCCAGGCCGGGTTGGTGGCTGCGAGGCGCGCGCCTTCGGCGTTGCTCGAGACGGCGCGCCGCTCGGCCTTCGGCAGATGCTTGGCGAGCCAGCCCTGGCACTGCGCCAGGGCCTGCGGATGGGCCAGCACGGCCTCGATCCCGTCCAGCGAATTCGTCTGGCGCAGCAGGTTGTGGCGCACCAGCAGGCTCACTTCACCCACGACGTGCGTGGGCGACTGCAGGAACATGTCCAGCGAACGGGTGACGACGCCCTCGTTGGAGTTCTCCACGCCGACGACGCCGTATTGCGCGCTGCCGCTGGCCGTGGCGTGGAACACCTCGTCGAAGCTGGCGCAGTAGACGAGGTCCGCGGCGCCACCGAAGTACTCGATGGCGGCCTGTTCGCAGAAGGTGCCCTCGGGCCCCAGGACCGCCACGCGCTGCGGCGACTCGAGCGCCAGGCACGCCGACATGATCTCGCGCCAGATGGCCGCCACGTGCCCGCCCTTGAGCGGCCCCGGGTTGTTGCTGCGCACCTTCTCGATCACCTGGGCCACCCGGTCGGGCCGGAAGAAGGGCGTGCCCTCGCGCTTCTTCACCTCGCCGACCCGCTCCGCCACGCGGGCGCGGGCGTTGAGCAGTTGCAGGAGCTGGTCGTCGAGTGCGTCGATCTGCACACGCAGATCGGCGAGGCTGGCAGAGGAATCGATGGAGGGGGGCGAGGCGGCGGGAGAGGTCATCAGGCGCACGTGCATTCAGGCATGCAGTCGCTCGAATTCTCTCATGTAGGCAACCAGCGCCTGCACGCCTTCCAGCGGCATTGCGTTGTAGATGCTGGCACGCATGCCGCCCACCGACTTGTGGCCCTTGAGCTGCAGAAGGCCGGCAGCGCGGGCACCTTCCAGGAAGTCGGCGTTGCGGCCTTCGTCGGCGAGGAAGAAGGGCACGTTCATGCGCGAACGGCAGCCGGCGTCGACACGGTTGCTGTAGAAGGACGAGCCGTCGATGGTGTCGTAGAGCAGCTTCGCCTTGGCGGCGTTGCGCCGGGCCATCGCCTCGACACCGGTCAGCTCGCCTTCCTTCTGCGCCAGCAGCCACTGGAAGGTGAGGCCGGCGACATAGATGCCCCAGGTCGGCGGCGTGTTGTACATCGACTGGTTGTCGGCGACCGTGCGGTAGTTGAAGGCGCTGGGGCAGATGTCCAGCGCGTGGCCCAGGAGGTCGTCGCGCACCACCACCAGCGTGAGGCCGGCGGGCCCGAGGTTCTTCTGCGCGCCGCCGAAGGCCAGCCCGACACGCGACCAGTCGACCGGCCGCGAGGCCACGTGCGACGAAAAGTCGATGACCAGCGGGGCAAAACTGCCCAGGGCCCGCAGGTCCGGAAGCTCCTGGAATTCGATGCCGTTGATCGTTTCGTTGGAGCACAGGTGCACGTACGAGGCGTCGCCGCTGAGCTTCCAGCCGGCCGGATCGGGCAGGTTAAGGTGGCCGCCTTCGGCATTGCTGGCGGCGATGCGCGCCTCGCAATAGCGCTGGGCTTCCTTGTGGGACTTGAGGCTCCAACTGCCGGTGACGACGAAGTCGACGGCGCCGCCGCGCGACAGGTTCAGCGGCACGATGGCGTTCTCGCCCAGGCCGCCCCCCTGCATGAACAGGATGTGGAACTGCTCGGGCACGTGCAGCAGGCGCCGCAGGTCACCCTCCGCCTGCGCAAGGATCTCGCCGAACTCCTTGCCCCGGTGGCTCATCTCCATCACGCCCAGGCCGCTGCCGTGCCAGTCGAGCATCTCGGCGGCGGCCTGCTGCAGCACCGCCTCCGGCATCGTGGCCGGGCCGGCGGAGAAGTTGTACGGGCGGCGGGGCAAGGGCGTGGTCACTTCTTGGCGGGCGCCTTGGCGCCACCCGACCTGGGCGCCGCCTGGCCGCCGTCGGTCGGAGCACCGATGGCCTTGGCCACATCGACGTTGAGCTTCTCGACCTTGGGCTCCAGCGTGCTGCGCAGGTCGCCCACGATCTTCTGGCCCAGGGCCTGTTGCATCTTGCCGCTGGTTTCGGCGAACTTGCGGCTGACCGGCGAGTTGAGCCAGGCCATCAGCGTCTTCAGCTCGTCTTCGGTGAAGTCCTGCTCGAGGATGGGCGTGACGACGCCGGGGAAGACCTGGGCCGCCTTGTCGCGCACGATCGGGAAGGTGGCGTCGTAGTACTTGCGGAACTCTTCGTCGGCGGCCTTGGCGGCAGCATCGCGCTTGTCGGCTGCGACGCGGGTGTTCAGGTACTCGGAGGCGGCAGCTGCCACCGGGTCGGACGTGCTCTGGACGATGCCGCGGGCCATCAGCTCGACGGCAGGCTTCTGGACGTCGAGGAATTGCTTGACCAGCGTCGCCTTGTCCTGGGCCCAGCCAGCGGTGGCGGCGGACGCGAGGGCGGTGGCGAGCAGGATGCGTTTGAGTTGTTTCATTGAGTGTTCTCCGTTGATGGATTGGAAGAGTCGTCGCCGTCCGTGGTGCCGTTGGCGTCGTTCTCCACGATGCGCTGCAGACCGCTGAGCTTGGCGCCTTCATCGAGGCCGATGAGCGTGACGCCCTGCGTGGCCCGCCCGAGTTCCCGGATCTCGGCCACACGTGTGCGCACCAGCACGCCCTTGTCGGTGATGAGCATGATCTCGTCGTCCGCATGGACCAGCGTGGCGGCAACGACCTTGCCGTTGCGCTCGCTCTGTTGGATCGCGATCATGCCTTTGGTTCCCCGGCCGTGGCGCGTGTATTCGACGATGCTCGTGCGCTTGCCGTAGCCGTTCTCGGTCGCCGTGAGCACGCTCTGCTGCTCGTCTTCGGCGACCAGCATGGCGATCACGCCCTGGCCTTCCTCGAGCATCATGCCGCGCACGCCGCGGGCGTTGCGGCCCATGGGGCGCACGTCGTTCTCGTCGAAGCGCACGGCCTTGCCGCCGTCCGAGAACAGCATCACGTCGTGCTGGCCGTCGGTGAGCGCCGCGCCCACGAGGTAGTCGCCGGCATCGAGGTCGACGGCGATGATGCCGGCCTTGCGGGGGTTGCTGAATTCGTCGAGCGCTGTCTTCTTCACGGTCCCCATCGAGGTGGCCATGAAGATGTACCGGTCGGCCGGGAAGTTGCGCGTCTCGCCCGTGAGCGGCAGCACGACGTTGATCTTCTCGCCTTCGGCCAGCGGGAACATGTTGACGATGGGGCGCCCGCGCGAGTTGCGCGAACCCGCCGGCACTTCCCACACCTTCAGCCAGTACAGGCGGCCGCGGTTCGAGAAGCACAGGATGTAGTCGTGCGTGTTGGCGATGAAGAGCTGGTCGATCCAGTCGTCTTCCTTGGTCGCCGTCGCCTGCTTGCCCCGGCCGCCGCGCTTCTGGGCGCGGTACTCGCTCAGCGGCTGGCTCTTGATATAGCCGCTGTGCGAAAGCGTCACGACCATGTCGGTCGGCGTGATGAGGTCTTCGGTCGACAGGTCGTAGGCGCTGTGTTCCACCTGGCTGCGGCGCGCACCCAGCTTGGTCTGGCCGAACTCCTGCTTGAGACTCGTGAGCTCGTCGCCGATGATGGTGGACACGCGTTCGGGGCGGGCGAGGATGTCGAGCAGGTCGTCGATCTCCGACATCACCTCCTTGTACTCGGCCACGATCTTGTCCTGCTCCAGGCCGGTCAGGCGCTGCAGGCGCATCTGCAGGATTTCCTGGGCCTGGGTCTCGGACAGGCGGTACAGGCCGTCGCTGTGCAGGCCGTACTCGCGCTCGAGTCCTTCGGGCCGGTAGTCGTCGGCATTCACCGTGCCGCCATCGGCACGCGAACGGGTCAGCATCTCGCGCACCAGCTTGCTGTCCCACGAGCGCGCCATCAGCTCGGCCTTGGCCACCGGCGGGGTGGGGGCGTTGCGGATGATGGCAATGAAGTCGTCGATGTTGGCCAGCGCCACCGCCAGGCCTTCCAGGACGTGGCCGCGGTCCCGCGCCTTGCGCAGGTTGAAGACCGTGCGGCGGGTGACCACTTCGCGCCGATGCTGCAGGAAGACCTGGATCAGGTCCTTGAGGTTGCACAGCTTCGGCTGGCCGTCGACCAGCGCCACCATGTTGATGCCGAAGGTGTCCTGCAGCTGCGTCTGCTTGTACAGGTTGTTGAGCACCACCTCGGGCACTTCGCCACGCTTGAGCTCGATCACCAGCCGCATGCCCGACTTGTCGGACTCGTCCTGGATGTGGCTGATGCCCTCGAGCTTCTTCTCGTGCACCAGTTCGGCCATGCGCTCCTGCAGCGTCTTCTTGTTGACCTGGTAGGGCAGCTCATCGACGATGATGGCCTGCCGCTGGCCGCGGTCGATGTCCTCGAAGTGGCACTTGGCGCGCATCACTACCTTGCCGCGGCCGGTGCGGTAGCCGTCCTTGACGCCATTGATGCCGTAGATGATCCCGGCGGTGGGGAAGTCCGGGGCCGGGATGATCTCCATCAGCTCGTCGATCGTGGCTTCGGGCTGGCGCAGCAGGTGCAGGCAGGCATCCACCACCTCGTTGAGGTTGTGCGGCGGAATATTGGTCGCCATGCCCACGGCAATACCGCCGGAACCATTCACCAGCAAATTGGGCAATTTGCTCGGCAAAACGATCGGCTCTTTTTCGCTGCCGTCGTAATTCGGACCGAAATCGACCGTTTCCTTGTCGATATCCGCCAGCATTTCATGCGCAATTTTCGCCAGGCGAATTTCGGTGTACCGCATGGCCGCAGCGTTGTCGCCGTCCACGGAGCCGAAATTTCCCTGGCCGTCGACCAGCATGTGGCGCATGGAGAAATCCTGCGCGAGCCGCACGATCGTGTCGTAGACCGACTGGTCGCCGTGCGGGTGGTACTTGCCGATCACGTCGCCCACGATACGGGCCGACTTCTTGTAGGGGCGGTTCCAGTCGTTGTTGAGCTCGTGCATGGCGTAGAGCACGCGCCGATGCACCGGCTTCAAGCCATCCCGGGCGTCCGGAAGCGCCCGGCCCACGATCACGCTCATGGCGTAATCGAGGTAGCTGCGCCGCATTTCCTCTTCGAGACTGATGGGCAGGGTTTCTTTGGCGAACGAGGTCATGCAGGAGCGGTCGGGCGACGGGAACCCAAGATTTTACGTCCTGCGCCCTGTCGTAACGCCGCAACACAACGCCCGGATTCCGCCCCAGTCCTACGCTTTGGCACCCCGGCACGGCCGGTTTGGGAAAGACCCTATGGCACAATCATCTGAACGTTTTGGGTGGTGGTCACTTGAGACGTCCTTGTTTCGCAGCGCGGCTGCGGCTTTTTCCCCCAAGAGGAGAACCATGAAGAAACTGAATAAAGTGGCGATGATGTTTGCAGTCGCTGCGCTCGCCACGGCCGCAGGCGCGCAGACCCGTGTCACCGCCGCAAACGGTGGTCCCGTGATCGACAACTGGCAGAACGGCACCGGCGAACTGGTCTGGAAGAACGGCACCAACGAACTGTGCTGGCGCGATGCCAACTGGACCCCGGCAACGGCCGCCGTCGGCTGCGACGGCGCCCTGGTGCCTGCCGCTCCCGCCGCAACGCCTGCCGCCCCGGCTGCTCCGGCCGCTCCGGCTGCTCCCCCGGTCGCCGCCTCGAAGGTCACCTTCGCTGCCGACGCCTTCTTCGACTTCGACAAGTCGGTGCTCAAGCCCGAAGGTCGCGCGAAGCTGGACGATCTGGTCTCGAAGATCCGCGGCATCAACCTCGAAGTCATCATCGCCGTCGGCCACACCGACTCGATCGGTAGCGTCGCCTACAACCAGCGTCTGTCGGTGCGTCGTGCCGAAGCCGTCAAGGCCTACCTGGTCAGCAAGGGCATCGAGCGCAACCGCGTGTACACCGAAGGCAAGGGCAAGAGCCAGCCGGTCGCGGACAACCGCACCAAGGAAGGCCGCGCCAAGAACCGCCGCGTGGAAATCGAAGTGGTCGGCACCCGCCCCAACTGATTCCGCAAGCTTCGGCTTTGAAGAACCCCGCTTTGGCGGGGTTTTTTTATTTCTACGCCACAACGCAGCGGACCGACTTGGCGCGCGTTCGCGTCCGCGCGCGCAACTTGATAATCTGCCGACATGACCGACAACCTCAATGCCGACCCTGCGGAGTTGGCGAAATTTTCCGAACTCGCACACCGATGGTGGGATCTCGACAGCGAATTCCGGCCCCTGCATGAAATCAATCCGCTGAGGCTCGAGTGGATCGAATCGCAAGCGCCCCTGGCGGGGCGTCGCGTGCTGGACGTGGGCTGTGGCGGCGGCATCTTGGCCGACGCGATGGCGCGTCGCGGTGCGGACGTGCTGGGCATCGATCTCGCCTCCAAGGCCTTGAAGGTCGCCCAACTGCATGCGCTCGAGGCGGGGACTCGCGGCGTCAAATACCGCGAGGTCAGCGCCGAGGCCCTGGCGGCCGAAGCGCCTGCCAGCTTCGATGTGGTGACCTGCATGGAGATGCTGGAACACGTGCCCGATCCCGCCTCCGTGGTGCAGGCCTGCGCCGACCTGGCCAAGCCCGGCGGCTGGGTGTTCTTCTCTACCATCAATCGCAACGCCAAAGCCTTTCTCCTCGCCATCGTCGGTGCCGAGTACGTGCTCGGCATGCTGCCTCGCGGCACGCACGAGTACCGCAAGCTGATCCGGCCCAGCGAACTGGCGGCGCATTGCCGCGCGGCGCGGCTGGACGTCGGTCCGATGCGGGGCATGGCTTACAACCCGATCACGCGACGCTACTGGCTGAACGCCGATACCGGCGTGAACTATCTGGTGGCGACGCGCAAGCCGCCGGTGGCTGCATGAGTCCCCGCCCGACCGTCCCGAAGGTGCCCCGATGAGCACATGGCGTCCACGTGCGGTGCTGTTCGATCTCGACGGCACCCTGATCGACAGCGCCCCCGACCTCGGCGCGGCAGCCGACAAGATGCGCACAGAGCGCGGCCTGGCGTCGCTGCCCCTGGACGACTACCGGCCGATGGCCGGGGCCGGCGCCCGCGGCATGCTGGGCGTGGCCTTCGGCATCACCCCCGAGGCGCCGGAGTTCGCCGCCTTGCGCGAGGAGTTCTTCCAGAACTACGAAGCTCGCATGCTGGACAACACCTTCATCTTCGACGGGGTGGCCGAGCTGATCGCGGAACTGCGCAGCGCCGGGCTCGCGTGGGGCGTGGTCACCAACAAGTCCAGGCGCTTCACCGAACCGCTCACCGCGTCACTGGCGCTGTTCGGCAGTGCGGGTGCCATCGTGAGCGGCGACAGCACCCCGTACGCCAAGCCGCATCCGGAGCCGCTGTTCGAAGCGGCGCGCCGGCTGGGCCTGCCGGCGGCAGATTGCATCTATGTGGGCGACGACGAGCGCGACATGGTGGCCGGCCGCGCCGCGGGCATGCGCACCGTCGCGGCGACCTATGGTTACCTCGGCGCCGATGCCGACACCACCCTCTGGAAGGCCGATGCCGCGATCGCCGAGCCGCTCGAGCTCTTGAAATGGCTGCATACGGACTAAAATAACGAGTCCAGGGGCTGCACTGGTTTCGACGTGGGTTCGGGATCGCAGCGGGGCATGTCGAGCTGAATGCGCTCGTTAAACAGATTCAAACAAACTAACTGCAAACGACGAACGTTTCGCACTCGCCGCTTAAACCCGGTGAGCCTTGCAACAGTTGGCCGATGGGCTGGGCAAGGGGGCGTTAGAGCAATCTGACGCCTCCCGGCTGCAAGGTTAATTACATTGGCTGGCCGCCGTCCGGGCACCTTGGGCGGCGGCGAGATTCAAGGGTGCTGGCGGCCGGTGTAGCGTGCGACTGCGCGACGCCGGTGGCGAGATCCAAATCAGATCGCTAAACATGTAGAACTGCGCGACGATGGCTTGCGGACGGGGGTTCAAATCCCCCCAGCTCCACCACACGACAAGGGCCGGATTCTCACGAATCCGGCCTTTTTTTTGTTGCGTGGCCATCGATGGGCGGGCTTATAGTCGGCGCTCTTCGCCCTGCCGGACGCGCTCCCGGCCTCGTGCGCGAAGCGACAACAAGAACATCGCGACCATCATCACGCCGAGGGACCCACCGCATGTCGGATGCACTGACCAGCACGATCACGTCGTACTACGACAGCGTTCCCTACGACTCCCACCCCTTTCCCCAAAGCTCCATCGAACACCTCGAGGCCCTGGCCTGGCTGTTCGGCCTGGAGGCGCCCGCCCTGGCCCGCGCACGCGTGCTCGAACTGGGCTGTGCCTCGGGTGGCAACCTGATCCCGATGGGCGCCCGACATCCGCAGGCGAAGCTGCTGGGGGTCGATCTCTCCCCGGTCCAGATCCAACAGGGGCAGCGCATGCTGGCTCAGACGCGGGTCACGAACGTGGAGCTGCGGACGCTGAGCATCACCGACATCGACGAAAGCCTCGGCGAGTTCGACTACATCATCTGCCATGGCGTCTACAGCTGGGTGCCCGAAGCCGTCCAGGAAGCCATCCTGCGCGTGTGTTCGCGCCATCTCGCCGCCGGCGGCGTGGCGTACATCAGCTACAACGTCTATCCCGGCTGGAAGGCGCGCGAGATCGTCCGCGACGCGATGATCCTGCGTGGCGGGCCGCGTGACGCGCCTGAAGAGAAGCTCTCGTACGCACGCGGCATGCTCGAGTTCCTCGAGGGGTCCGCGAGGCCCGACAGCGTCCTGAAGAAGACGCTGGAAGAGACCATGCCCATCGTGCGCGGCTCGCACGATTCCTACCTGCTGCACGAGTTTCTCGAGCCCTGCAACGCACCCTGCTATTTCAAGGAGTTCGTCGGCCGTGCCGACGCCCAGGGCCTGAGCTACCTGTGCGACGCCGAACCCTCGACCATGTTCGTGCAGAACTATGGCGACAAGGTGCGGGAGCCCCTGCTGCGCGAGTGCGGCGGCAGCCAGATCCTCATGGAGCAATACCTGGACTTCCTGGTCAACCGCACCTTCCGCCAGACCCTCCTGGTCAAGCAGGCGCGCAATGGCGACATCCGTTATCGCCTCGATCGGGACCGGCTGCGCAAGCTCCACTACGCCGGCACCTTCTCGGCCGCCGATGGCTCGCCACTGACCCTCGACGCGCGCGACCAGCCGAGCAACGCCATTCGCAACCTCAAGATCACGTTGCGTCTGCCGGTCCACAAGGCGGTGGCCCAACTGCTGGACGAACGCTATCCCGCGACGGTGCCTGTCGATGAGCTGGTCGAGGCGGTGTCCGCACGCATCGGCGAGCCGCATGCGGCAGTGGACGCTGCGGTCGTCGCGATGCTGGAGGAACTCCTGATCCTCGGCGCGGTGCGCATCCGCCGCACGCCGGTCGTCACGGCTGCGGCCATCGCGGCGACACCGCAGGCGCTGATGTCGGTGCGGCAGTCGCCCGGCCTGCCGCTGGCTGCCGGGCAGAGCGCCAGCGTGTGCAACCAGTGGCACGAGCCGGTGGGCCTGTCCCTGCTCGAGCGCTGCGTGCTGCCCCTGCTCGACGGAGCGCACAGCCATGAACAACTGGCCGAACATCTCCGGTCCGAAGCGCGGGCCGACCGCCTGCGTTTCATCAAGGACGAGCGACCGATCACCGACGATGCCGAGCTGCACGAGTTCACGCGGCAGCAGGTCACACTCGTGCTCAAGGATCTGCGGCGCAAGGCGCTGCTGATCGCCTGAGCGCGGCATGCCACCGATGCCTTCCGCTTGCATTTTTCATCGCCGGGCCGCCCGGAATGAAAGGCGCCCTCTGGGGAGCATGGGGACACTTTTTTGAACAGGAGACGACGATGAAGCAGTTTGCATGGACCCACTCGACGCGCGCCGCGCTGGCCGCTGCCCTCGCACTGTGCGGCGGCGGCCAGGCCATGGCGGCATCGCAGGCGCCGGTCATGGCCGAGAACGGCATGGTCGTCACGGCCCAGCACCTGGCCACGAAGGTGGGCGTCGACGTACTCAAGCGCGGCGGCAATGCGGTCGATGCCGCGGTCGCCGTCGGCTACGCGCTGGCCGTGGTCTACCCCGCAGCCGGCAATCTCGGCGGTGGCGGCTTCATGACCATCCAGCTCGCCGACGGACGCAAGACCTTTCTCGACTTCCGGGAGAAGGCGCCGCTGGCCGCCAAGCCCGACATGTACCTCGACAAGGACGGCAACGTCGTCAAGGGCCTGTCGACCAAGGGCCACCTGGCCGTGGGCGTGCCGGGCAGCGTCTCGGGCATGGAATACGCACGCGAGAAGTACGGCACGATGCAGCGCGCCGCATTGCTCAAGCCCTCGATCGACCTGGCCGAGAAGGGCTTCGTGCTCGAGCAGGGCGACATCGACATGTTCAACACCGCCACGGCCGACTTCAAGGCCGACCCGGCCACGGCGGCGATCTTCCTGAACAAGGGCGAGGCCTTCAAGGTCGGCGAGAAGATCGTGCAGAAGGACCTGGGCAAGACCTTGCGCGAGGTCAGCACCAAGGGCACCGACGGCTTCTACAAGGGCTGGGTGGCCAAGGCCATCGCAGACTCGAGCGCGGCGGGCAAGGGCATCATCACCACCGAAGACCTCGCGCAGTACAAGACGCGCGAGATGGCGCCGGTGGAATGCGACTACCGCGGCTACCGCGTCGTGTCGGCGCCGCCGCCGAGCTCGGGCGGCGTGATCATCTGCGAGATGCTCAACATCCTCGAGGGTTACCCGCTCAAGGACCTGGGCTGGCGCTCGGCGCAGGCCACGCACTACCAGATCGAGGCCATGCGGCACGCCTACGTGGACCGCAACAGCTACCTGGGCGACCCGGACTTCGTGAAGAACCCGCTCGACCGTCTGCTCGACAAGGGCTACGCCGAGAAGATCCGCGCCGTCATCGACCCGCAGAAGGCCGGCGTGTCCAAGGACATCAAGCCGGGCGTGGCGCCGCACGAAGGCAGCAACACCACGCACTATTCGATCGCCGACAAGTGGGGCAATGCGGTGTCGGTGACCTACACGCTCAACGACTGGTTCGGCGCCAAGGTCACGGCCGCAAAGACTGGCGTGCTGCTGAACAACGAGATGGACGACTTCACCTCGAAGGTCGGCGTGCCCAACCTCTACGGCCTGGTGCAGGGCGAGGCCAACAAGATCGAGCCCGGCAAGCGGCCGCTCTCGTCGATAAGCCCCACCATCGTCAGCAAGGACGGCAAGCCCGTCATGGTGGTCGGCACGCCGGGCGGCAGCCGCATCATCACGGCCGTGATGCTGACCATGATCAACGCCATCGACTACGGCATGAACGTGCAGGAGGCCGTCGACGCGCCTCGCTTCCACCAGCAGTGGCTGCCCGACGTGACCAACGTCGAGGCCTACGCGCTCAGCCCCGACACGCGCAAGATCCTCACCGACATGGGCCACAACCTGGGGGTGCCGCAGCCGGCCAACCACCTGGCGGCCATCATCGTCGGCGCGCCCTCGCTGGGCGGCAAGCCGGTGGGCAACAACCGCTTCTACGGCGCCAACGATCCGCGCCGCAACACGGGGTTGGCGCTGGGTTATTGAGCCGCGTTCTCCCCAGCGGCCGTGCCCTGGTGGCACGGCCGCTTTTTCTTCCAGCCATCGGCGAGGCCATGCAACTCCAGGATCTTCTCTACAGCCAGGGCTTCGGCACGCGCCGCGTCTGCGCGGGCCTCGTTCAACAGGGCTTCGTGGCCGTGGACGCCGTGGATGCGCCGGAGCCAGCGACGGAACTGATGGCAGCCGACGGCCTGCGCTTCACCGTGCAGGGCACGCCGTGGGAATACCACGCCAAGGCCTACCTGATGCTGCACAAGCCGGCCGGCACCGAGTGTTCGCAGAAGCCTTCGGCCTGGCCCAGCATCTACACCCTGCTGCCTGCGCCGCTGCGCCAGCGGCCGGTCAAGGGCGGCCAGCCGGGCGTACAGGCCATCGGCCGGCTGGACCAGGACACGACCGGCCTGCTGCTGCTCAGCGACGACGGCCAGTTCATCCACCGCATGGCGTCGCCCAAGCACCATGTGCCCAAGGTCTACGAGGCGACGACCGCCGACGCCCTGACCGACGCGCAGATCCAGCGCCTGCTGGCCGGCGTGGTGCTCGACGACGATCCGAAGCCCGTGCGTGCGGCCGCGGCCGAGGCGGTGGCCACCCACCACCTGCGACTCACGCTCACCGAGGGCAAATACCACCAGGTCAAGCGCATGGTCGCCGCCGTGGGCAACCGGGTGACGGCGCTGCACCGCAGTGCCATCGGCGGCCTGGTGCTGCCGGCCGACCTGGCGCCGGGCCAGTGGCGCTGGCTTCGACCCGACGAGCTTCAGGCGGTGCGGCAGTCGGGGTCCGCCTGACGCGCGGTTCGCGCCTGCCGGCCCGTCGTCGCGGCGGTCTTTCCTGTCGGCCGCGCGGCAGCCTCGCTCGTTAAACTTTCCAGTCCCTTTCCGGAGCCGTGTCTTGCGCCTGTCCGTTCGCTCCCTGAGCCGCCTTGCGGCTCTTTTCGTTTGTCTGCTGGCCTGCGCGGCCGCACCGGCCCAACCGGCCGCTCCCGCGACAGCGTCGGCCCCGCCACTGTTCGTGCTCAATTCGCTCGACGCCTCGGTCAGCCTGATCGATCCCGCCACCTGGACCGAACGCAACCGCGTCGCGGTGGGCAAGGAGCCGCACCACATCTACATGACGCCGGACCAGAAGTCGGTGATCGTGGCCAACTCGGCCGGCGATTCGCTGACCTTCTTCAACCCGCGCACGGGCGAGGTCCAGCGCACGGTCTACGGCATCATCGATCCGTACCAGCTGCAGTTCTCGCCCGACATGAAGTGGTTCATCACGGCCGGCAACCGGCTGAACCACGTCGACGTCTACCGCTGGGACGGCAGCAACCTGCAGTTGGCCAAGCGCATCCCGACCGGCAAGACGCCCAGCCACATCTGGATCGACGGCAAGAGCACGGTGGCCTACGTCACGATGCAGGACAGCGACGAGCTGATCGCCGTCGACCTGGCGACCCAGACCATCCGCTGGCGCACGCCCACCGGGCCGATGCCGGCCGACGTCTTCGGCATCCACGACGGCAAGACGCTGCTGGTCGGCCTGACCGGCGGCGACGGCGTGCAGGTCTTCGATGTGGCGGGCAAGGAGCCCAAGCTGGTCGGCAAGATCCCGACCGGCAAGGGCGCGCACGCCTTCCGTTCGGCGGGCGACGGCAAGTCGGTGTTCGTCAGCAACCGCGTCGCCAACTCCATCAGCCGCATCGACATCGCCACGCTCACCGTGGCTGCCACCTACCCCGTGCCCGGCGGCCCCGACTGCATGGACGTCTCGGCCGACGGCAAGACGCTCTTCGTCACCTCGCGCTGGGCCAAGAAGCTCAGCGTGGTCGACCTCGCGGCGGGCAAGGTGGTGCGCACCGTGAACGTGGGCCGCTCGCCCCACGGTGTGTGGACGGTCGAACATGCCCGGGTCCGCTGAATTCCGGCCCGTCGGCGCGCTGCGCCAGGCCGCCGCGGTTGCTACCTTTTTCATAGCGGCCTGCGCAGCATCGGCGGGCGCTGCAGCCCAGAATGACTGCGACAAGCCGGTCTACCTGACCTTCGACACCGGCCACATGGGCATCGCGCCGCTGGTGGCCGAGGTGCTCAGGCGCCAGGACGTGAAGGTCACCTTCTTCGCCGCCGCCGAGAAGACGCAGGACGGCGGCGACAGCCTCGACAACCGCTGGGCGCCCTGGTGGAAGGCCCGCGCGGCCGAGGGGCACGAGTTCGCTTCGCACACCTACGACCATGCGTACTGGCGGGGCGACGTGAAGGGCGTGGAACCGAAATTCCGGATCCAGCCCAGCGCCGGCGCGTATGCGGGACGCACCTTCACCTGGGACGCGGCGCAGTACTGCCAGGAGATCCAGCGCTCGACCGACCGGCTGGCGCACATCACCGGCAAGAAGCCGCTGCCGCTCTTTCGCGCGCCGGGCGGCAAGACCTCGCCGCGCCTGCTGGCAGCCGCCAAGAGCTGCGGCTTCGCCCATGTCGGCTGGTCGCCCGCCGGCTTCCTGGGCGACGAGCTGCCGAGCGACAAGTACCCCAACGACAAGCTGCTGGCGCAGGCGCTGGAGCACATCCGGCCCGGCGACATCCTGCTGGCGCACCTGGGCATCTGGTCGCGCCAGGACCCGTGGGCGCCGGCCGACCTGGAGCCGCTGATCGTCGGCTTGAAGGCCAAGGGCTTCTGCTTCCGCACGCTGCGCCAGCATCCGGCGTACCGCGAGTGGATTGCCGCACACCCATGAAAGCACGCAGTCAGGTCGCCGGGGTTACTATGAAATCGATAGCTGCTTGCGCGCGTCCGCCGGACGCTGCAGCCACTTTTGATTCATGAAATTGCTAAGACGTATCTTGGTGATCGGGCGGCCCGGCCCGGGACGTGGCAGGAGCACGGCGTGATCGAGTGGTTCACCGACCAATTCGCCGCCGTGCAGCAGTGGCTGTTCGAAGCGGTGGTGCAGCCGCTGGTCTTCGCCGCCGGCCTGGGCGGCTGGACCGAGGACGCCTTCGACGCCACCGGCTGGCTGCTGGTGGGCGTGATCCAGATCCTGATCCTGGTGGCCGTCATCGGCCCGCTGCAGCGCTGGCGGCCGGTGGAGCCGGTGCGCGACCGGCAGGCCATCCGCATCGACATCCTCTACACCCTGATCCACCGCCTGGGCCTGTTCCGGCTGGCGCTGTTCTTCGCCGTCACGCCGCTGTTCGATGCGCTGCTGGGCGAACTGCGCGGGGCCGGCTGGGGCACGCTGCACCTCGACGAACTGTGGCCCGGCGTGACGGACATCCCCTGGGTGGCCTTCGCGATCTACCTGGTGGTGCTGGACTTCGTCGAGTACCTCATCCACCGCGGCCAGCACCACTTCGACTGGTGGTGGAGCCTGCACGCGCTGCACCATTCGCAGCGCCAGATGACCATGTGGAGCGACGACCGCAACCACCTGCTCGACGACCTGATCCACGACGCGATCATCGTGCTCGTGGCCCAACTCATCGGCGTGGCACCAGGCCAGTTCATCGCCGTTGTGGCCTTCATGCAGCTCAGCCAGAGCCTGCAGCATGCGAACCTGCGGCTTTCCTTCGGCCGCATCGGCGAGCGGCTGTGGATCAGCCCGCGCTTCCATCGCGTGCACCACGCGATCGGCATCGGGCACGAGTCGGAGGGCCCGAAGACGCTGGGAGGCCGCAACTTCGGCGTGCTGCTGCCCTGGTGGGACATGCTCTTTCGCTCCGCCAACTTTGAAGACCGCTACGACGCCACCGGCATCCGCGATCAGGTCGAGCCCGATGCGAGCGGCCGTGTGCGCGACTACGGCCGCGGGTTCTGGGCCCAGCAGTGGCTGGGGCTGAGGCGGCTGGTCGGGCGCGGCTGAGTGCACTCCACGCAGCGGGGCGGCGTTCCCGCCCAGGTATGCTCGCCGCGATGCGTCTCCTGCTCGATTCCTTCTGGCGCGCCGCGGCCTACTGCCTGCATCCGCGGGTCATCGTCCTGTCGCTGCTGCCCCTGGTGCTGATGGTGCTGCTGGCGCTGGGCCTGGGCTACCTGTACTGGGACGCCGCCGTCGCCTGGACGCGCGAGGCGCTCGATGCCTGGCCGCTCCTGGCCAGCTTCTGGGGCTGGATGTCGGGCTTGTTCTCCGGCGACGTGAAGACCTTCCTGGCGCCGCTGGTGGTGGTGCTGGCGCTCACGCCGGCCGTGGTGCTGGTGTCGCTGCTGATCGTGGCCGCCTTCATGGCGCCCGCCCTCACGCGCCTGGTGGCCGACCGGCGCTTTGCGACGCTCGAGAAGAAGAAGGGCGCTTCGCTCATCCTCAGCGTCTTCCGGTCGCTCGGGCTCACCGTGCTCGCCGTCGTGGCGCTGGTGGTGTCGATGCCGCTGTGGCTCATCCCGCCGCTGGTGCTGGTGCTGCCGCCGCTCATCTGGGGCTGGCTCACGGCACGGGTGATGGCCTTCGACGCGCTGGCCGACCACGCCAGTGCCGAAGAGCGCACCACGCTGCTGCGCCAGCACCGCTGGCCGTTGCTGGGCATCGGCGTGCTGTGCGGCTACCTGGGCGCGGCACCGAGCATCGTCTGGGCCTCGGGCCTGCTCTTCGCGGCCGCCTTCTTCGTGCTGGTGCCGATCGCGATCTGGATCTACACCGTCGTCTTCGCCTTCTCGGCGCTCTGGTTCGCCCACTACACGCTGGATGCACTGGCGCAGCTGCGTGCGCAGCGCGCCGCCGCCGCGCTGGTGCCCACGGCCGAAGCGGCGGCGCTGCCCGACGGCTCCGGCGCCGAGCGCGCCGCACTTTCCCAATGGGGTTCGCCATGACCAACATCACCGCCAGCTCCGCTGCCGCACCGCGCGCCTTCGGACTCATCATCGTCGGCGACGAGATCCTCTCCGGCAAGCGCGCCGACAAGCACCTGCCCAAGGTGATCGAACTGCTGGCCGCCCGCGGCCTGCCGCTGGCCTGGGCCGAGTACGTGGGGGACGACCCGGTGCGCATCACGGCCGCGCTGCGCCGCGCCTTCGCCTCGGGCGACATCGTGTTCTCCACCGGGGGCATCGGCGCCACGCCCGACGACCACACGCGTCAGTGCGCGGCGGCGGCCCTGGGCGTGCCGCTGGCGCTGCATCCGCAAGCCGAAGCGCTGATCCGCGAGCGCATGCAGGACACCGCGCGCGAGCAGGGCGTGCCCTACGAACCCGACCGGCCCGACAACGTGCACCGCCTCAACATGGGCGTGTTCCCGGAGGGGGCGGCCATCATCCCGAATCCCTACAACAAGATTCCGGGCTTCAGCGTTCGTGATGTCCATTTCGTGCCCGGTTTCCCCGTCATGGCGTGGCCCATGGTGGAGTGGGTGCTCGACACGCTCTACCCCGAACTTGCGCGTCCGCCCGGCGTGAGCGAGCGCTCCGTGATCGTTTTCGGTGCAATGGAAGCCAGCCTCACGCCGTTGATGCAGGCCGTCGAGGCGGCGCACTCAGGCGTGAAGGTATTCAGCCTGCCGAGCGTGGATCACCCTCAGTACGGCCGTCATATCGAGCTCGGCGTGAAAGGTGACGCCGCACGGCTCGAAGCCGCCTACGCGCAACTGAAGGCGGGTTTGATCGATTTTGGTGCGTCCATGGGCCCACAGTTGGTGCGATGATCCTTCGCGCACCATTTCGGGATTATGTGCTTCTGCTGACCGCCAAAAGACGTATCGGGCCCGTGTGCCGCCGCCGGTGAGAATGGGCACAGAACCTGCATTCCCCGAATCCGTTTTCTCTCAACCAACCATCCAAACCAGGAGAACCTGATGGCCAAGACCGTCGCCGATGTACTGAAGCTCGTCAAGGAAAACGAGGTCAAGTTCGTCGACTTCCGATTCACCGACACCCGCGGCAAGGAACAGCACGTCACGGTGCCGATCAGCGCCTTCGACGAAGACAAGTTCAGCTCGGGCCATGCCTTCGACGGCTCCTCGGTGGCGGGCTGGAAGGGCATCGAGGCTTCGGACATGCAGCTCATGCCCGACCCGAACACGGCCAACATCGACCCCTTCTACGAAGAGACGACCCTGTTCCTGCAGTGCGACGTGCTGGAACCCGCCGACGGCAAGCCCTATGACCGCGATCCGCGCTCGGTGGCCAAGAAGGCCGAGGCCTACCTGAAGTCCACCGGCCTGGGCGACACCGCCTACTTCGGTCCCGAACCCGAATTCTTCATCTTCGACGGCGTGCGCTGGAGCAACGAGCCCGGCCGCGTGTTCAGCGAGATCGAAGAGTACGAAGCCCCCTGGAACAGCGGCACCAAGCTCGAAGGCGGCAACCGCGGCCACCGTCCCACCACCAAGGGCGGCTACTTCCCCGTGCCCCCGGTCGACAGCACGCAGGACATGCGCGCCGAGATGGTCCTGGTGCTCGAGTCGCTGGGCATCCCGGTTGAAGTGTTCCACCACGAAGTGGCGGGCGCCGGCCAGAACGAGATCGGCACCAAGTTCTCGACGCTCGTGCAGCGCGCCGACTGGACGCAGGTCCTGAAGTACGTGGTCTGGAACGTGGCCAACACCTACGGCAAGACCGCGACCTTCATGCCCAAGCCCTACGCCGGCGACAACGGCTCGGGCATGCACGTGCACCAGTCGATCTGGAAGGACGGCAAGAACCTGTTCGCCGGCGACGGCTATGCCGGCCTGTCGGACACGGCCCTGTACTACATCGGCGGCATCATCAAGCACGCCCGCGCCCTGAACGCCATCACCAACCCCGGCACCAACAGCTACAAGCGCCTGGTGCCCGGCTTCGAAGCCCCGGTGAAGCTGGCCTACTCGGCCAAGAACCGCTCGGCATCGATCCGCATCCCGTTCGTGAGCAACCCCAAGGGCCGCCGCATCGAGGCGCGCTTCCCCGATCCGTCGTCCAACCCCTACCTGTGCTTCTCGGCCCTGCTGATGGCCGGCCTGGACGGCATCGAGAACAAGATCCACCCGGGCGAAGCCGCGACCAAGGACCTGTACCACCTGCCGCCGGAAGAAGACGCGCTGGTGCCGACCGTGTGCCACAGCCTCGACCAGGCGCTGGAATACCTCGACAAGGACCGTGCCTTCCTGACCAAGGGCGGCGTGTTCACCGACTCGATGCTCGATGCCTACATCGACCTCAAGATGACCGAAGTGACGCGCTTCCGCATGGCGCCGCACCCGGTCGAGTTCGACATGTACTACTCGCTGTAATCGAAGGGTTTCCTTTCGAACGTGGAGAAGGACGGCCTCGGCCGTCCTTTTTCATTGGCAGGGGAACCGCCGCGAGGGCCCGCCGTCGAATTGCAAGAAAATGCAAGGCTCGACGCCTCCCACCGACCCGACGACCATGAAGACCTTGACCCTTGCCATCGCGCTGCTCGCATCGCTGGCCGGCCCGAGCGCGCAGGCGCAGGAGCGCGTCTGGCGCTGCGGCAACGAATACACGAACAACGCCACCGACGCGCAACGCCGCGGCTGCAAGCTGATGGAAGGCGGCAACATCACGGTGGTCCAGGGCACGCGGCCTTCGGGCGCATCGACCGCTTCGTCGGGCAGCACGGCCAGCAGCAGCAGTGCCGCGCGTGCGCCTGCCGGCAGCCCGCGCGTCGAGAGTGCCGACCAGCGTGCACGCGACAGCGACGCGCGCGCGGTGCTCGAATCCGAGCTCAAGAAGGCGCAGGCCCGCCAGGCCGAACTGCTCAAGGAATACAACAACGGCGAGCCCGAGAAGCAGGGCAGCGAGGCGAAGAACTACCAGAAGTACCTGGACCGCGTGGCCGACATGAAGGCCCAGATCGCCCGCAACGAGAGCGACATCGCCGGCCTGCAGCGCGAGATCGGCCGCCTGCCGGCCAACCGCTGATGGCCTTCGGCAAGCCGGCGCCGGCCAGCAAGCGCTTCCAGGCCTTCGACCTGCTGGCGACGCTGATCGCCGTCATCCGCGGCGACGGTACGCTGCTGTTCGCCAACTCGGCGCTCGAGGACGCCATGGGCATCTCGCGGCGCACGCTCGAAGGCGCGCCGTTCAGCCAGAGCTTCATGGAACCCAATGTGCTGCTCACGGCCATCGACGGCGCCCGCAGCAACGACTTCGCCACCCTGCGCTACGAGGCCTTCCTGCGCCGCGGCACGCAGGAGCCGCTGCCGGTGCAGGTCACGCTCGCGCAGACCGACCGGGCCGGCGAACTGGTGGTCGAGATGTCGCCGCAGGAGCAGCAGGCGCGGCAGGACCGCGAGGAGCGCCTGCTGGGCCAGGCCCAGGCCAACAAGGAACTGATCCGCAACCTCGCGCACGAGATCAAGAACCCGCTCGGCGGCATCCGCGGCGCGGCGCAGTTGCTGCAGATGGAAGTCGACTCGCGCGACCTGGTCGAATACACGCAGGTCATCATCCACGAGGCCGACCGGCTGCAGACGCTGGTCGACCGCCTGCTGGCGCCGCACCGCCGGCCGCACGTGGTGGGCGACGTCAACGTCCACGAGGTGTGCGAGCGCGTGCGCTCGGTGCTGCTGGCCGAATTTCCCCACGACCTGGAGATCGAGCGCGATTTCGACCCCTCGATCCCCGAATTCCGCGGCGACCGCGAGCAGCTCATCCAGGCCACGCTCAACATCGCGCACAACGCGGCACAGGCGCTGGCCGAACGCCGCGCCGCGGGCGACGCGAAGATCACTTTCCGCACGCGCGTCGTGCGTCAGGTCATCCTCAACAAGCAGTGGTACCGACTGGCACTGGAATTGCATGTCATCGACAACGGACCGGGCGTGCCGGACGGCCTCAAGGACCGCATCTTCTACCCCCTCGTATCGGGGCGTGAAGGCGGAACGGGACTGGGGCTGACCCTGGCGCAGACTTTCGTACAACAACACCACGGTGTGATCGAGTGCGACAGCGTCCCGGGCCGAACGGATTTCAAGATCACCATTCCATTGCCATAGCGAGAAGGACCACAAGGAGCTGCATGAAGCCGATCTGGATAGTGGATGACGACCAATCGATACGCTTCGTGCTCGAGAAGGCCCTCCTGCGTGAAGACCTGCCCACGCGCAGCTTCACCAACACGCGCGAGGTGCTGGCCGCACTCGACGCGGCGAACGACGACGAGATGCAGGGCCCGCAGGTCCTGGTGAGCGACATCCGCATGCCCGGTGGCTCGGGCCTCGACCTGCTGGACAAGATCAAGGCCAAGCACCCCGGCCTGCCGGTCATCATCATGACCGCCTTCAGCGACCTGGACAGCGCCGTGTCGGCCTTCCAGGGCGGTGCCTTCGAATACCTGCCCAAGCCCTTCGACTTGCCGCGTGCCGTCGAACTCATCCGCCGCGCCGTCGACGAGAGCCAGCGCGAAGAGGTGGCCGAGGAACGCATGCAGGCCGCGCCCGAGATGCTCGGCCAGGCGCCAGCGATGCAGGACGTGTTCCGCGCCATCGGCCGGCTGTCGCAGAGCAACGTCACGGTGCTCATCACCGGCGAATCGGGCTCGGGCAAGGAACTGGTCGCGCGTGCGCTGCACAAGCATTCGCCGCGCGCCAACGGGCCCTTCGTGGCCATCAACACGGCGGCCATCCCCAAGGACCTGCTGGAGAGCGAGCTCTTCGGCCACGAGCGCGGCGCCTTCACCGGCGCGCAGACCATGCGGCGCGGCCGCTTCGAGCAGGCCGAGGGCGGCACGCTCTTCCTCGACGAGATCGGCGACATGCCCTTCGACCTGCAGACGCGCCTGCTGCGCGTGCTGAGCGACGGCCATTTCTACCGCGTGGGCGGGCACAACGCCGTGAAGGCGAACGTGCGCGTGATTGCAGCCACGCACCAGGACCTCGAGCAGCGCGTCAAGCAGGGTGCCTTCCGCGAAGACCTGTTCCACCGCCTCAACGTCATCCGCCTGCGCCTGCCGGCCCTGCGCGAGCGCAAGGAGGACGTGCCTTCGCTCACCCGCCACTTCCTGCAGCAAAGCGCCAAGCAACTGGGCGTGGAGCCCAAGCGCATCTCCGATGCGGCGCTGTCGCAGCTGTCGGCCTTCAATTTCCCGGGCAACGTGCGGCAGCTGGAGAACATCTGCCACTGGCTCACCGTCATGGCACCGGCCCAGCTCATCGAGCCCAAGGACCTGCCGCCCGAGGTGATGAGCAATGCGCCGGTCGAAGGCTCGCTTGCTGCCATGGCGCCGAGCCCGGCGCCCGCACCGGTCGCCCCGGTGACGTCGTCGGGCGAGGCGCTCGAGGCCATGCCCGCCGCGGTCCATGCAACCGCGGCGCCGGCAGCCCTGCCTGCACCTGCAGCGCCGCAGTCCGCCAGTTGGGAAAGCGGCCTGGAACACGAGGCGCAGGCCCTGCTGGCGGAAGGCCGCACCGACGTGTGGGACGTGCTGTCACGCCGCTTCGAGTCGCGCCTGATCCTCACCGCACTCGGTTTCACCCGCGGCCGGCGCATCGAGGCGGCGCAGAAGCTGGGCATCGGGCGCAACACCATCACGCGCAAGATCGCCGAACTCGACCTGGACCGCGACGGCGCCTGAGCGCTCGAGTCCAAGGCGCTACGGCCCTCGAAATCGCAAAGTGCAATCGGCCTGCAGCGCCCGTGTGGCGGGCGCTGCGGCCGAATTCGTCACGAACGTGACGATCTCCCGGCAACGGCTGGCCTCGCGGCCGCGGTCACCGACTCCGCTGGCCCTTGGTGAGCGTGTCGAGCTGGAAGTTGCCGCTCTTGTCCCACAACCAGGTCTCGACGTAGGTGTGCGCGCCCAGCTTGCCGGGGTTGGGCAGGGGCGATGCGGCGCGGACCAGCTCGGCGATCTTCGGCGGCACCTCGGGGGCATGGCTGGGCACGCGGCTGAAGGTCACGTTGGTCACGTTGCCCTGCGCGTCGATGTCCGTCTCCACCACCACCACGGCATACACCAGCGGCGGGATGCGGCCACGGTAGATGCGCTTGGGGTACTTCTTGTAGATCGCCTCGGCGCCCAGCTTGCGGTAGGCGCGCACGGCCGGCGTCTGCGCGGTGATGAGCCGCACCGTGGCCACCGGGTTTTCGGGCGCGGCCGCTGCGGGCGCGGGCGTGTCCGTGCGCGCGGGCTCCTCGGTCTTGGGCTTGTCCGTCAGGGCGCAGCCGGCCAGGGCCAGCGCGACGAGGGCCGGCGCCAGGGGCTGGCGCAGGCGATCGAAGGAGAAGAGCGTCATCGGCAGAAGGTGTTGTCGGTTCAGGCCACGGGGCCGAGCTCGAGCACCACGGGCGCGTGGTCGCTCGGTTTCTCCCATTTGCGCGGCACGCGGTCGATGGTGCTGCTGCGAACGCGCGGCACCAGCGGCTGGCTGACGAGGATGTGGTCGATGCGCAGGCCACGGTTCTTCTGGTAGCCCAGCATGCGGTAGTCCCACCAGGAGTAGCTCTTCTCGGGCTGGTCGAAGAGCCGGAAGCTGTCGGTCAATCCCAGCTCGAGCAGCGCCTTGAAGTGCGCACGCTCCTCGCTGGTGTGATGGATGGTCTCGGCCAGGCCCACGGGGTCGAAGCTGTCGCGGTCCTCGGGCGCGATGTTGAAGTCGCCCAGCAGCACCAGCTCCGGGTGCGCCGCCATCTCGGCGCGCAGCCATTCGCGCAACGCCGTGAGCCAGTTCATCTTGTAGGCGAACTTGTCCGAGCCCGGCGCCTGGCCGTTGACGAAGTAGCCGTTGACCACGCGCAGCGGGCCGTGGTCCGTGTCGATGGTGGCGCTGATCACGCGCGAGTGCTCGTCGGTGAAGCCGCCGATGTTGCGCACCACGTCGCGCACCGGCTGCAGGCTCAGGATCGCCACGCCGTTGTAGGTCTTCTGCCCGAACACCGCGGCGTGGTAGCCGGCCGACTGCAGCACCTCGAGCGGGAACTTGTCGTCGCTCATCTTCAGTTCCTGCAGGCACAGCACGTCGACCGGGTTGGCGATGAGCCAGTCCAGCACATGCTGGAGGCGGGCGGTGAGGGAGTTGACGTTCCAGGTGGCGATGCGCATAAAAAGCTCTCAGCAGTTCTCAACCCACGGGAAAAATCGCGGAGCTGACTGTCCGCGCACGCCCTGGGCCGCTGTCCTCGTGAGACGGCGCCGGTTGCGGGCCAGGGCGGCGGTGGGTGGCGAAGCCTACCCCAAAAGGGCACGCCCTCCCGGGCGGGCAGCCCCGGCCCGACCGACGGCCGCGGGTCCCCAAGCAAGCGAGCTCCTATGCGAGCTGCCGGCCGGCGCTGTCGTGCCCAGGGGCGTACGGGGTGGGATGCTTGTGGCATGACCAGACCAGCACGGCAAGGATCCGCTCCAAGGGCCTACTCGGGGGCTGCCGGCCGCCCCGCAGCGTCGGGCGCGCCGACGGCAACGCCCGCCATCGATCCACGCGACATCGGACGCTTCGTGCGCGTGCGTGGCGCCAGGGAACACAACCTGCGGGATGTCGACGTCGACATCCCGCGCGACGCCCTGGTCGTGTTCACCGGCGTGTCGGGCTCGGGCAAGTCCTCGCTGGCCTTCGGAACGATCTTCGGCGAATCGCAACGGCGCTACCTCGACTCGGTGGCGCCCTACGCCCGCCGCCTGATCGACCAGGCGGGCGTGCCGGACGTCGACCGGATCGACGGCCTGCCGCCGGCCGTGGCGCTGCAGCAGTCGCGCGGCCACCCGAGCAGCCGCTCCTCGGTCGGAAGCATGACGACGCTGTCCAGCCTGCTGCGCCTGCTGTACTCGCGCGCCGGTCACTATCCCGCCGACCAGCCGATGCTGTATGCGGAGGACTTCTCGCCCAACACGCCGCAGGGCGCCTGTCCCCACTGCCACGGCCTGGGCCGCGTCTTCGATGTCACGGAGGCATCGATGGTGCCGGACCCGACGCTGACGATTCGCGAGCGTGCCATCGCCGCCTGGCCGACCGCCTGGCAGGGCCAGAACCTGCGCGACATCCTCGTCACGCTGGGCTACGACGTCGACACGCCCTGGAAGGATCTGCCCAAGAAGGACCGCGACTGGATCCTCTTCACCGACGAGCACCCGACCGTGCCGGTCTACGCCGGCTTCACCCCGGCCGAGACGCGCCAGGCGCTGCGGCGCAAGCTGGAGCCGAGCTACCAGGGCACGTTCACCGGCGCGCGCCGCTACGTGCTCCACACCTATGCCACCAGCCAGAGCGAGCTCATGAAGAAACGCGTCGCGCGCTTCATGGTGGGCGGCGTGTGCCCGGTGTGCCATGGCAAGCGGCTCAAGGCTGAGGCGCTGTCCGTGACCTTCGAAGGGCACGACATCGGCGAGCTGTCCGCCATGCCGCTCGCGGCCGTCCAGGCGCTGATGGCCGGCGTCGCCGCGGGGCGCTTCTCGGCGGGGGCTCGTGCGCCCGGCACGTTCACCGCGGCGCAGTCGCGCGCGGCACGCGACGCGCGAAGCGCCAAGGGCCAGGCCTCGCACGCGGCTGCGCCCGACGTGCGCCGCACGCCCGAACTGTCGGAGGAGAAACGCCTGGCGGCCCAGCGGCTGGCCAGGGAGATGGACGAGCGCATCCAGACCCTCATGGAACTCGGCCTGGGCTACCTCACGATGGACCGAACGACGCCGACGCTGTCGCCCGGCGAGTTGCAGCGCCTGCGGCTGGGCGTGCAGATCCGATCGAGCCTTTTCGGCGTCGTCTACGTGCTGGACGAGCCGTCGGCCGGACTGCACCCGGCCGATGGTGAAGCCTTGCTCGCCGCGCTGGAGCAGCTGCGACGAAACGGCAACTCGGTCTTCGTGGTGGAGCACGACGTCGAGGCCATGCGGCGTGCCGACTGGATCGTCGACGTGGGGCCCGGCGCCGGCAGCGAGGGCGGCGAGGTGCTCTACAGCGGACCGCCTGCCGGTCTCGCGGATGTCGGGCGCTCGGTCACCGGGCGCTTCCTGCGCAGCGATGCGCCGGCGGCGCCCGGGCGCGACCGCGCCCCCAAAGACTGGCTGGTGCTCGAAGGCATCAGCCGCAACAACCTCAGGGACCTGGACGTTCGCATTCCCCTGGGCGTCCTGTGCGCGGTCACGGGCCGGTCCGGCTCCGGCAAGTCCACGCTGGCCAGCCAGGTGCTTGCGGAATTGCTGGCACAGCGCCTCGGTCACCACGCCGAGCCCGACGAGGAAGCGGACACCGGCGCCGAAGTCTCCGGCGTGCCCCCGTCCGGCAGGTTGGGGGCGGGCGCCGATGCGGTGCGCCGGCTGGTGCAGGTCGACCAGAAGCCGATCGGCCGCACGCCGCGGTCCAACCTCGCCACCTACACCGGGCTGTTCGACGCGGTGCGGCAGCTCTTCGCCGCGACGCCCCTGGCGCGTCGCCGGAGGTATGGGCCCGGGCGCTTTTCCTTCAACGTCGCCAAGGGGCGGTGCGAGACCTGCGAAGGGGAGGGCTCGGTGAGCGTGGAACTGCTGTTCATGCCGAGCGTGTACGCACCCTGTCCGACCTGCCACGGCGCGCGCTACAACGCGGACACCCTCGCCGTCACCTGGCAGGGCCGGAACATCGCCGAGGTGCTCGACATGACGGTCGATGCGGCGCGCGAATTTTTCGACGACGAGCCACGCGTGGCCGCGCCGTTGAAGCTGCTCGGAGAAATTGGCCTAGGGTACCTGCGCCTCGGCCAGCCGGCGACCGAACTGTCCGGGGGCGAGGCGCAGCGCATCAAGCTCGCGACCGAGCTCCAGCGCGTGCCGCGCGGGGGCACGCTCTACATCCTGGACGAGCCCACCACCGGACTGCACCCGGCCGACGTCGACCGGCTGATGGGGCCGCTGCAGCGGCTCGTCGACGCGGGCAACACGGTGCTGGTCGTCGAGCACGAGATGCGCGTCGTCGCCGCCGCCGACTGGGTCATCGACATGGGCCCCGGCGCCGGCGCCGAGGGCGGCCGCATCGTGGCGCAGGGCACGCCGAAGCAGGTGGCGAAGGTGTCGGCGAGTGCGACGGCGACCTATCTGCGCCGCGCGCTCGCCCAGCGTCCGTGAACGGCCGCCGGGCGGCTTAAGATCATCCACCGCCGGCTCGCGCCGCACGACAGCACGCAGCAACGGCACACACCCTCACCATGGCAGCGACCGAGCCTCTCGTGGCGCCACACACCTTCGACGCCCTCTGGACCGAAGCCCCCGGCCGCGCGGTGCTGCGCCCCGGCGTGCTGCCCGCCCGGGCTGACGACCAGGCGCTGGTGCGCACCCTGCACAGCGGCGTGAGCCGCGGCACCGAGCTGCTGGTGTTCCGTGGCGAGGTGCCGCCCAGCGAGTACGGCCGCATGCGCGCACCCTTCCAGGCGGGCGATTTCCCGTTCCCCGTGAAGTACGGCTACGCCAGTGTGGGCCGCGTCGAAGCAGGTGCGCCCGAATGGCTGGGCCGCACGGTGTTCTGCCTGTACCCCCACCAGACGCGCTACGTCGTGCCGGCGGCGGCCCTGCACCGCGTGCCCGACGGCGTGCCGCCCGCACGCGCGGTGCTGGCCGCGAACATGGAGACGGCCGTCAACGCCCTCTGGGACGCGGCCCCGCGCGTGGGCGACCGCATCGCGGTCGTGGGCGGCGGCGTCGTGGGCCTGCTCGTGGCCTGGCTCGCCGGGCGCATCCCGGGCTGCGAGGTGGAGCTGATCGACGTGCACGTCGGGCGCGCCGCCGTCGCCGCAAGGCTGGGCCTGCGCTTCGCGGCACCGGAGGCGGCGACGCCCGAAGCCGACCTCGTGGTGCACGCCAGCGGGCAGCCCGCGGGGCTCGCGACCGCGCTCGGCCTGGCCGGCTTCGAGGCCACCGTGCTCGAACTGAGCTGGTACGGCCAGCGTGCCGTGCGCCTGCCGCTCGGCGAGGCCTTCCATGCCCGGCGCCTGAGCCTGCGCAGCTCGCAGGTAGGCCATGTCGCCACCGCGCAGCGCAGCCGCTGGGACCACGGCCGCCGCATGGCACTCGCACTTTCGCTGCTGGCGGCGCCGGAGCTCGACGCCCTGATCACCGACCATGCCCCCTTCGCCGAGCTGCCCGCCGTGCTCGAACGGCTCGCGGCCGGTGCGCCGGACACGCTGTGTCAGCGCATCGACTACCCCTGACCCTTTCACCTGTTCCTGCCCATGTACAGCGTCAACGTCCGTGACCATTTCATGATCGCCCACAGCTTCCGCGGCGAGGCCTTCGGGCCGGCGCAGCGGCTGCATGGCGCCACCTACGTGGTCGACGCGGAATTCCGTCGACCCGCACTCGATCCCGACGGCATGGTGGTCGACATCGCGCGCGCCACCGAGGTGCTGCGCACCGTGCTGGGCGAGCTCAACCTGCGCAACCTCGACGACGATCCTGCCTTCGCCGGCCGCAACACCACCACCGAGTTCATGGCGCGTGTGGTCTTCGACCGCATCGCCGACCGTGTGGTGGCCGGTGAACTCGGGCCGCACGCCGCCGGGCTCACGCACCTGCGGGTGCGCCTGCACGAATCGCACATCGCATGGGCCGCCTACGAGGGCACGCTGCCTCGCCCGGTGGGCGGCTGAGCGAGCGTCGCGCGCCATGGCCCGGTCCTGCGTCTTCCTCGTGCCGGGCGACTGGAACAGCCGCACCGGCGGCTACCTCTACGACCGCCGCATCGTGGACGAACTGCGCGCGCGCGGGTGGCGGGTCGAGGTGTTCTCGCCCGGCGAGGGCTATCCCTTTCCCGATGCCGCCGATCTGGCGCACGCGGCGCAGGTCGTCGGGGCCTTGCCCGATGGCGCCTGCGTGGTGGCCGACGGCCTGGGCTTCGGCGTGCTGCCCGAACTGGCCGAGCGCCATGCGCAGCGTCTGTGCTGGGTCGCGCTGGTGCACCATCCGCTGGCGCTGGAGACCGGGCTCACGCCCGCGCAGCAGCACCTGCTCGACCGGAGCGAGCGACGTGCGCTGGCGTGGGCGCGGGGCGTGGTCGTGACCAGCGCCGCCACCGCGAAGGCGCTGGCTGCCTATGGCGTGCCGGCCGGGCGAGTGGCTGTCGTGGAGCCAGGCACCGAGCGCGCCCCGTGGGCCGTCGGTGGCGGTGCCGGCCCCGGCGCACTGTCGATGCTGTGCGTGGCCACCCTCACGCCGCGCAAGGGCCATGCAGTGCTCATCGAGGCGCTGGCGGGACTGCGCGACCGGCCCTGGGTGCTGCACTGCGCGGGCAGCCGCGCGCGCGACCCGGCCGAGGCAGAGCGCGTCGACGCACTTGTTGCACAACAAGGCCTGGGCGAGCGCATTCGCTGGCACGGCGAGGTCGAGGGCGCGGCACTCGAAGCGCTCTATGCGCGGGCCAACCTGTTCGTGCTCCCCTCGCTGCACGAGGGCTACGGCATGGCGCTGGCGGAGGCGCTGGCGCACGGCCTGCCGGTCGTCAGCACCACGGCCGGCGCCATCGTCGACACGGTGCCGGCGGAAGCCGGCGTGCTGGTGCCGCCGGGCGACGTGCACGCCTTGCGCGGCGCACTGCGCCGCGCGATGGACGAGCCCGCCTGGCGTGCGGCGCTGGCCACCGGTGCGCGGCATGCCGCTGGCCGGCTGCCGCGCTGGGCCGACGCCGGCGCGCGATTCGAGCAGTCCTTGCTGCGCGCCATCGACGCGGGATCGCCATGAGCGGCTTCGATCCGGATTGGCTGGCCCTGCGCGAGCCCTTCGACCTCGCGGCGCGCGAGGCGGCCGCGCAAGCGCTGGACGTCCCGGCCTTCGCGGCGCGCCCGCGTCGTCGCCGCGGCCCGGATGCGGCGCTGCAGGTGCTGGACCTGGGCTGCGGCACCGGCGCCAACCTGCGCGCGCTTGCCCCGCAGCTCGGCGGGCCGCAGCGCTGGCGGCTGGTCGACCACGACCCGCAACTGCTCGCGGTGTTGCCCATCGCGCTGCAAAGCTGGGCGCTGTCTCTGGGATGGCATGCAGAGCGCACGGGCGCCGGCCTGCGCATCGAGGCGCCGCGGCTGAGCCTCGACGTCGTCTGGCAGCAGGCCGACCTGGCCGCAGATCTGGAGGGCCTGCGCCTGGACGACACCGACCTCGTCACCGCCTCGGCCCTGCTGGACCTGGTGTCGGCCGACTGGCTGGCGCGATGGATCGCGCGCAGCCGTGCGGCCGCGGCGGCGCTGTGCTTCGCGCTCAGCGTCGACGACCGGCTGCACTGGCAGCCGTCCGATGCGGCGGACGACGAGGTGCACGCGCTCTTCAGGGCCCACCAGCGGCGCGACAAGGGCTTCGGGCCGGCGTTGGGCGGCGCGGCGGTGGATGTCGCATTGCCGTTGCTGGCGCGTGCGGGCTATCGCTGCGCGACGGCCGCCAGCGACTGGCAGGTCGATGCGGCGCAGGGGCCGGCGCATCGCGCCATGCTGGCCGCGATGGTCGACGGCATCGCCTCGGCAGCGTGTGAGCAGGACCCTGCGGCGGTCAGCCGCGTGCGGGCATGGCGCGCTCGTCGCCATGCATTGCTTGCCGAGCCGTCAGCCATGGGGCTGGTCGTCGGCCACACCGACCTGCTCGCCTGGTTCGACTGATCGGTCCCGCTCAGGCGGACGCGGCGGCCCGCAGGTCCAGGTCCCACAGCAGGTCGGCGCCCAGCGGGAAGGTGCGGGCCGGCGGGCGCAGCGCCTCGCGCATCGCGTCGGCCCGGCGCACCTGCAGGCCCGGGTGGCCGGCACCGATCATGACCGGCGCGACCAGCAGGTGCAGGCGGTCCAGGCAGCCCTGGCGCACGAACTGCGACACCGTCACGCCGCCGCCTTCTACGAAGAGCAGGTCGAGTCCGCGCTCGCGCAACGCGGCCACCACCTCGGCCAGCGGCATCTGCCCGCGCAGCGCCGGGTTGCGCGGCACGGCGATCACGCGGTCGGCGCCCAGCCGTGCCACCGCGCGAGAGACATGCTCGGGATCGCACACCAGCAGCGTGGGCGCCTGCCCGTCGGTGAACACGCGCGCGCCGGCCGGCACGCGCAGGTTGGGGTCGATCACCACGCGCGTCGGGTTGGGGCCGGCGGCACGTCGGGTCGTGAGCTGGGGGTTGTCGAGGCAGGCGGTGCCGGCGCCGACGATCACCGCGTCGCACAGCGCGCGCAGCCGATGCACGTGGACCAGCCCTTCGGGGCCGTTGACGAAGAAGGAGTCGCCGTTGTGGGTGGCGATGCAGCCGTCCAGGCTCTGGCCCAGTTGGCCGACCACCCAGCGTGCGTCGTCGCGCTGGCGGTCGAGCAGCGGCTTGAAGAGCGCGAAGACGGCCTGCGACTCGCTGTCCCACTCGCCCTCCAGGACATAGCCGCCGCCGGCCGACCAGGCCGCCGGCAGGCCGGCCGTGCCAGGCGCTGCGCCCCGACGACGGCGTTCGGCGATCTCCAGGCACAGGGGCCAGAGCGCATCGAGGCCCCGTGGGGCCGGCGACGCGGAGAAGGGCAGGGGCAGGGCGCTCAGACGAGGGTCTCCCGGAGGGGGCTGCGTGGCGCCTGCGATCCGCGGGCTGGCCAGGCAGCGCTGGCGCATGCTAGCAGCGGCGCATCGCGCTGCATGTAGTACGTCCACCCATGCGCGCCAGCCGCTGCTGGCGGGCGGCTTCAGGGCAGCGGCAACGGCCAGTGGCCGCCGTCGCGCGGCAGCAGGTGCCAGCGCGCGTCGGCGATGCCGTCGAAGGCGGTGCGGTAGCGTGGCGCGTCGCGGCCCTCGTCCGTCACGTCGCGGATCACCACGGCCTCGATGCGCACCGGGTGCTCGCGCGCGACCTCGGCGTAGATCTCCGGATCGGCCTCGCCCGAGTCGCCCACCAGCAGGAAGCGGCGCAGCGGGAAGTCGGCCAGCAACTGCTCGATCATCGCGCGCTTGTGGCGCCGCGAGTCCTGCTCGCCCGGCACCAGCGTGCGCCAGGTCGTGCTTTCGCGCAGGTGCATGCTGCCCGGCGGAAAGCCGGCGCTGCGCACGAAGTCCGACAGCGCCGGGAAGAGCTGGATCGGGCTGGCCGAGAGGTAGTGGAAGCGCGTGTCGGGCACGCGCGCCAGGCGCCGGTAGTGGGCCGCCATGCCGGGCGTGGCCTCGAAGGGGCGGGCGAAGGTGTTGAGCAGCATCTCGCGGCGGCTGTGCACCGCCGTGTGCTTGATCGTGTCGTCGATGTCCGAAATGACGGACAGGCCTTCGGCCGGCACCAGCAGCACCCGACCTTCCACGTGCCCCCAGGACCGTGCTGCGCCCGGTCCGCCCCCCGAGGGGGCCAAAAAGACTTGGGGCGGCCCGGCGTCTTTTTCCGCCCGCCGCAGGTCGCCACGCGGCATCTCGGCGCGAAAGCGCAGCCAGGGGGCGTCTCGCGTCGCGTCGGCGGGCGGCGCTACCACGACGCGCGCCTGCGTTCGACCGGCGCGGTCGGTGGGCGGCAGGCGCAGCGCGGGCTGGTCGCCGCCGAACACGACGTCGATCTGCTTGCCGTCCTCCGACTCGGCATGGAAGAGGGCGGCCCGCTGGCGGAAGCGCAGCTGCGCGGCCGGGCTCATCTTCGACAGGCGCAGCCCCAGGTAGCGCGCGAAGGCGGTGTTCAGGCCGCGCAGGTGGTCGGGCTCGTAGACCCAGGCATGCACCTCGGCCTCGATGCGGCCGTCCTCGAGCCAGCGGGCCGTGCTGGGCAGGAAGAGCACGCGTTCGTCGGCCTCCAGCGCTTCGGCGGCGCGCACGCGCGCGCGGGGCCAGCCCAGGGCCATCAGCGCGAGGCCCGCCGCGGCTGCCAATTGCCGGCGGCGCGGCCGGTGTGCCGCAGCGGGCCCATGTTCAGGCGTCACGCTCGTAGACGACGAAGGCGAAGGGCAGCCCGTCCTTGGCCGAGACATGCGCCTCGCGCGCGGTCTCGCGCCACGCAGCGCCGAGCGTGGGCGCGTGCGCATCGCCCTCGAAGTCGCGGTCGATCTCGGTCACGACCGCGCGCTGCGCCAGCGGCTCGGCCGCGGCATAGATCTGCGCGCCGCCCATCACCCAGACTTCCGGCTCCTGCTCACAAATCGATAGCGCCTCGCGCAGGCTGGATGCGCGCTGCGCCCCGGTTTCGTTCCAATCTTCCTGCCGGGTCACGACGATGTTCCGGCGCCCCGGCAGCGGCCGGAAGCGCGGCGGCAGCGAGTCCCAGGTCTTGCGGCCCATCACCACCGGGCAGCCCGCCGTCATGCGCTTGAAGTGCGCCATGTCCTCGGGCAGGTGCCAGGGCAGGTCGCCGTTCACGCCGATCACGCCGTTGGCGGCGCGGGCGTAGATGAGGTTGACGCGCATCGGCGGCTTCTTTCGCTCTCTTCAGACGGCCACGGGCGCCTTGATGGCCGGATGCGGGTCGTAGCCCTCGAAGTGGAAGTCCTCGTACCGGTAGTCGAAGATCGAGGGCGGCCGGCGCGCAATGTGCAGCGTGGGATAGGGCCGCGGCTCGCGGCTCAGTTGCAGCGCCACCTGCTCGGCGTGGTTGCTGTAGATGTGGCAGTCGCCGCCGGTCCAGATGAAGTCGCCCACCTGAAGGTCGCACTGCTGCGCCACCATGTGCGTGAGCAGCGCGTAGCTGGCGATGTTGAAGGGCACGCCCAGGAAGATGTCGGCGCTGCGCTGGTAGAGCTGGCACGACAGCTTGCCTTCGGCCACATAGAACTGGAAGAAGGCGTGGCACGGCATCAGCGCCATCTTGTCGAGCTCGGCCACGTTCCAGGCGCTCACGATGATGCGGCGCGAGTCGGGATTGGTCTTGAGCGTCTGGATCACCTGCGCGATCTGGTCGATGTGGCCGCCGTCGGGCGTGGGCCAACTGCGCCACTGCACGCCGTACACCGGGCCCAGGTCGCCGTCCTCGCGCGCCCATTCGTCCCAGATCGTCACGCCGCGCTCGCGCAGCCAGTTGTTGTCCGACGAGCCCTGCAGGAACCACAGCAGCTCGTGGATGATGGACTTGAGGTGCACCTTCTTGGTCGTGACCAGCGGAAAGCCCTCGTTCAGGTCGAAGCGCATCTGGTAGCCGAACACGCTCTTCGTGCCGGTGCCGGTGCGGTCGCTCTTGAAGACGCCGGTCTGGTCGACGTGGCGCATGAAGTCTTCGTACTGGTGGCGGATGGGGCGAGTCATGGGAGCGTTCATGTCAGTGGCGCCCGGCCGCCCGAAGCCGCTGACGCGCCCCCTCGGGGGGCAGCGGACCTCGCGAAGCGGGGGAGCGTGGGGGTTTCATCTCAGTAGGAGCCGAACAGCGTGTCCAGGGCTCGGATGATGGCATCGGACTGGGTGCGAAGGTTGAGGACGGCGTGGCGCAGTTCGGCCGCAGGGAAGGCGGCGATCGCGGGCGTGTCGAGCACGACCGGGTGGCCGTCGACGTCGAACAGCGGGTTCAGGTCGCGCATGGGCGGACCGAAGAGTTTGGCAGTGCGCATCGGCAGCACGACGCGCGTGTCCATGCTGCTGATGTAGTCATTCTGGATGTCGAGCAGGAAAGGCGTGAACTTCCGCAGTGCCGCGTCGGGGTGGCGAAAGACGTCGAAGCGGGCCACGTCAGAAGCTGCGGTACTTGGCCAGGGGCAGGCCTTCCTTGGCGATGCGGGCGTTGTAGGCGGCCACGGCTTCGCGGTTGTCCTCGTTCCAGCGCTCCCAGTAGCGGCGCTGTACCTCGGCCGCCAGCAGCTCGTCGACCGTCTGCGACAGGTTCATGCCCATCTCCCGGGCCATTTCGAGCACCTTGGAGTTGAGCGACAGATTGGTGGCTTTCTTGGGCGCGTTGTCGAAGCGAAGCATGGCCTTCCCGGTGGGGCATGACGGATGCGCATATTTTAGGCGCATGTCCGATGAGGCATCGCGTGCGGGCATCGCGGCGCATGGTCCAATCGGCCCATGTCGACCTTCGCCCCGGCCTGCCGCAGCGGCTGCGCCGCCTGCTGCATCGCGCCCTCCATCAGCTCGCCCATTCCCGGCATGCCCGACGGCAAGCCGGCGGGCGTGCCCTGCGTGCAGCTCGACGAGGCTTTGCGCTGCCGCCTGTTCGGCCGGCCCGAGCGGCCGGCGGTGTGCAGCGGCCTGCAGCCCGCGGTCGACATGTGCGGCGCGGACCGCAGCGCGGCGCTGGCCTGGCTGGGCCGGCTGGAGCGCGAAACCGCGCCCACCGTCTGAATCGATGGCGCTCAGCGATCGGTTGCGCGGCTGGGCCCGGCGCGTCAAGCGCGACGGCGTGACGCTGTGGTTCGCCGGCCGGCACCCGGGCACGCCCTGGCTGGCCAAGGCCCTCGGCGTGTTCGTGGTCGCCTATGCGCTGAGCCCGATCGACCTGGTGCCCGACTTCATCCCAGTGCTGGGCTACCTCGACGACGTGCTGCTGCTGCCCGCGCTCATCTGGCTGGCGATCCGCCTGCTGCCGCCCGAGGTGCTGGCCGAATGCCGTGCGCAGGCCGAGGCCTGGATGGCGGCGCAGGGCGCCAAGCCGCGCAGCCGCATGGGTGCGGTGCTCGTCGTCGCGGTGTGGATCGCCGTCGCCGTGGCGCTCTGGTACTGGCTGGCGCCGCGCTTCGCGGCGGGCTGAACCCGTGGCTCAGGCGCGCAGCACGCGCCCGGGGTTCAGCAGGTTGTGCGGATCGAGCGCGCCCTTGATGGCGCGCATCATGCCCATCGCCACCGGCGACTTGTGCTTCTCGAGCTTGTGGACCTTGAGCTCGCCGATGCCATGCTCGGCCGAGAAGGATCCGCCGAATTTCTCCACCTGGTCGTACACCAGCGTGTTCACCCGTTCCTCCTGCTCGCGCAGGAACACCTTCGCATCGCCATCGACCGGGGCCTGCACGTTGTAGTGCAGGTTGCCGTCGCCCAGGTGGCCGAAGTTGACCAGGCGCACGCCGGCGATCTCCTTTTGCAGCAGCGCATCGGTCTCGGCCACGAAGGCCGGGATGCGCGACACGCCGATGGAGATGTCGTGCTTGATGTTCAGGCCCTCTTCGGCCTGCGCGAGCGGGATGCTCTCGCGGATGTGCCAGAGCTGGTGCGCCTGCGTCAGGTTCTCGGCGATCACCGCATCGGTCACGCAGCCGTCCTCGAAGGCGCTTTCCAGCAGCGCCTCGAAGCGCGCGCGGGCATGGTCTTCGGATTCGCTGTCCGAGTTCTCCAAGAGAACGCAATACGGCGTCGCCTCTTCGCCCAGGAAAGGCACGCGCAGCTGCGGCATGTGCTTGCCCACCAGGCTCAGCGCGAACTGGCCCATCACCTCGAAGCCGGTGAGGCCGGCGCCCAGCTTCTGATGCGCCAGGCCCAGCAGCCGGACGGCATGGTCGAGCGAGGGCACCGCGGCCCAGGCCGTGAGCTGCGCCGCCGGCAGCGGGTACAGCTTCATCGTGGCGGCGGTGATGATGCCCAGCGTGCCCTCGCTGCCCACCAGCAGGTCGCGCAGGTCGTAGCCGGTGTTGTCCTTGCGCAGGCCACTGGTGCCGTGCCACACCTCGCCCTGGGCCGTGACCACTTCCAGGCCCAGGCACAGCTCGCGGGCATTGCCGTAGCGCACCACCTGCGTGCCGCCGGCGTTGGTCGCGAGGTTGCCGCCGATCGTGCAGCTGCCCTCGGCCGCCAGGCTCAGGGGGAACAGAAAGCCCGCCTTCTCGGCAGCCTCCTGCAGCACCTGCAGCACGCAGCCGGCCTCGACGGTGACCGTCAGGTTGGCGGCATCGATCTCGCGGATGGCGTTCAGGCGCGTGAGGCTCAGCACCACCTGCGTGCCGGAGCCGTCGGGCACCGAGCCCACGGCCAGCCCCGTGTTGCCGCCCTGCGGGACGATCGCGGTGCCGGCTGCCGCGCAGGCCTTGATGATGCGCGCCACCTCGTCGGTGCTGCCGGGCCGCACCACGGCCAGCGCCTTGCCGCGGGCGCGCTTGCGCCAGTCCTGCTCCCAGGCGCTCAGGTCGCCGTCGGTCAGCACGTGGGTGGCGCCGACGATGGCGCGCAGGTCGTCGATCAGGGAAGTGCTCATGGGGAGGAAGCGGTGGCAGGAGGGGTCGCGGTGACGGCGGCGCGCAGCCGCAGCCGCACATGCCAGGCGCAGGCCGCGAAGAGCGTCAGGCACAGCAGGATCTCGAGGCCCGCCAGCGCGCGGCTGACGGCCGTGGTGTCGCTCCACGCGCGCACCACGCCTTCGGTGAAGTAGAGCCAGACCAGCAGACTGACCCAGCGGTAGGTGTACATGCGGTTCTTCAGCAGCCCGGCCAGCGGCAGCACCAGCGGCAGCACCTTCAGCGCCAGCCACGAGCCGCCCGGGCGCAGGGGCGCCAGCCACATCTCCCACGCGAAGCCCAGCGCGATCAGGCCGACCAGGCTGCCCACGGCCAGGCGGCGCGTGGCAAGCACGGCGGGCGAGGGGACGGGGAGGAGAGGGGTGTTCACGAGAGACGGCGGGGCGGGGCAAACGGGGCACGGCGCCTCGGGCTCGGCAGCGCACGCAGGGGCGAATGGCATGATACCGGCCATGAATCGCCGGCAGCTCTGGAGGGACCTTTCGCACTTTCCGTGGCGCAACACGGCGGCGGTGCTGGGGGAGCGCTTCCGGGAGGACCGCCTGGGCCTGACGGCCAGCAGCCTGACTTTCACCACCACCATCGCGATGGTGCCCTTCTTCACGGTGGCGCTGGCGCTGTTCACGGTGTTCCCGATGTTCCAGGCGATGCAGGGACGCCTGCAGCGCTGGCTGGTCGAGAGCCTGATCCCCGAGAACATCGCGCGCCAGGTGCTGGGCTACCTCACGCAGTTCGCCAGCAAGGCGAGCGGGCTGGGCATCGCGGGCCTGGGTGTGCTGCTGGTCACGGCGATCGCGCTCATCCTCACCATCGACAAGACGCTCAACAACATCTGGCGCGTGCCCAACCCGCGTCCCTTCGCGCAGCGCGTGCTGATCTACTGGGCCGCCATCACGCTGGGGCCGCTGGTGCTGGCGGCCAGCCTCTCGACCACCGCCTACGTGTTCTCCGCCTCGCGCGGCGTGGTGCACGACAACGACCTGCTCAAGTTCCTGTTCGACACCTTCGAGTTCATGCTGCTGGCCGCGGGCATCGGCGCGCTCTACCACTACGTGCCCAACACGCACGTGAAGTGGTCGCATGCATGGACGGGCGGCTTCTTCGTCGCCGCCGCCATCGAGGTCGCCAAGCGGGTGCTGGGCTGGTACCTGGGCCAGGTGCCCACCTATTCGGTGATGTACGGCGCCTTTGCCACCGTGCCCATCCTGCTGGTGTGGATCTATGTGGCCTGGGTCATCGTGCTGCTGGGCGCTGTGATCGCCGCCTACCTGCCCAGCCTGCTCACGGGCGTGGCGCGCCGCGGCGGCACGGCGGGCTGGCCGATGCAGCTCGCGGTGGAGGTGCTGCAGCACCTGGACCGCGCGCGGGCGCAGCCGTACAAGGGGGTGGGTGCGCGCGAGCTGGTGGTGCGCATGCGCGTCGACGCGCTGCAGCTCGCCGCGGTGCTCGACACGCTGGTGGCGCTCGACTGGGTGGGCGAGATCGCCGAGGTCGACGACAGCGACGACCCGCGCTACGTGCTGCTGGCGGACCCGGACCACACGCCGCTCGAGGCGCTGGCCGTGGCCCTCATGGTGCCGCGCGCGCCCGCGCTCGAGAATCTGTGGGAAAAAGGCCCGCTGGCCTCGCTGCGCCTGCGGGACGTGCTATCGAATCAGGAGCAAACCGGAGCGCCGCCGGCCCCCGCGGATGCGAACGCCGGCCTTCAGAGCTTGATGCGGCCCAGCCAGATGTCGCGGTACATCGCCCAGTCGCCCATGAAGCTGTAGAGCGGGCGCTTGAACGAGGCCGGCTTGTTCTTCTCGAAGCCGAAGTGCCCGATCCAGGCGAAGGCGTAGCCGGCCACCAGGCCCGCCAGCAGCCACCACGGGTTGCCGGTGAGCACCAGCAGCGCCAGGCAGACCAGGCCGAGGCTTGACCCCACGAAATGCAGCCGCCGGCAGGTGCGGTCGGCATGCTCGCTCAGGTAGAAGGGGTAGAACTCGGCGAAGCTCCTGAACTGCCGTGGATCGACGGCGGCGGGCGCGGTGGTCGTGGTGCTGGTCATCGCGGTCTCCTGTGCGTCTCGGGGTGCCGGCGCAGAAATGGGCAGGCGCGCTGCCCGCCGGCGGGTGCTTGCCCATAATAGCGACGGGCTTTGGTCCCAGCCACCTCCATCACCCGAACCTTCAGGTCCCAGCGCCGTGTCGCAGCCTTCTTCGAACGCCATCCTTGCGACGCCGTCCGCGGCCGCAGCGCCGTGGGTCGTGTGCCTGTGTGCCGAATGGTGCGGCACCTGCCGCGAGTACCGGCCGCTGTTCGAGGACATCGCGCGCGCCCATCCGGGCCTGCGCTTCGCCTGGGTCGACATCGAGGACCACGCCGACATCGCCGACGACTTCGACGTCGAGACCTTCCCGACGGTGCTGGTCGCCAGCGGTGCCGGGACGCATTTCCTCGGTCCGCTGCTGCCGCATGCCGAGACCTTGCGCCGCATGCTCGGCGCGCTGCCGGCCGCCCAGCCGGCCGATGCGGCCGTGGCCACGCTGATCGCCGCGCTGGAGCGCGCCCCCGCCGGCGCCTTCGACGTCGCGGCCGGCGACTGACTTCAGCCCGCGGGCGCCTGCAGGAAGTCGCGCAGCGCGAAGAGCATCTCGTTCGGCGTTTCGGTCATCTGGTGGTGGCCCACCGGCAGCGAGGCGATCTGCACGGTCTTGCCCGTCGCGCGGGCCTTCTCGACCAGGCCTTGGGCAGCGCGCGGCTGCGTCATCTGGTCCTGCGCGCCGAGCACGAAGAGCACCGGGCAGGTGACCTGCGCGATCGCCTGCTCGCCGTTGGCATAGCGGTCGCAGGCCAGGAAGCCGCGGTGGAACACGTTCACTTTCGGGTTGCTGCGCAGCACGCGCCGCCCCAGCGCCATGCTGGCGCCGTACACCCAGGTGCCCGGCCCCAGAGCCGAGGGCGGCGCGGCCAGCGTCGAGCGCGAGAACACGTTGACCATGCGCAGCGCGGCTTCCGGGTCGTTCTGCGATGCGTCGAGCAGCGCCTGCGACACCTTCATCGGAAAGGCCGTGCCCACCAGCACCAGGTGCGTGATGCGCTCGCGCAGCCGGCTCGCGGCTTCCAGCGCAATGAGCGATCCCCAGCTGTGGCCGACCAGCGCGGCACGCTGCACGCCCGCGGCGTCGAGCAGCGCGCCGATGAAGTCGGCCGCCTCTTCGACCGATGCGGGCGCTTCGCCGCCGCTGCGGCAGTGGCCGGGCAGGTCGACCGCCAGCACGTTGAAGCCGTGGTTGGCGAGGTAGCGGCTCTGCAGGATCCACACGCTGTGGTCGTTGAGCACACCGTGGATGAAGACGACCGTGGGCCGGGCCGCATCGAAGGGCTTGCCGCCGGTGTAGCAGTAGGTGGGATGGCCGTGGACGGTGAGGATCATCACGCCCCCGCTTTCTCTGCCGCCTTGAGCGCGCGCTTGAGGTCGTCGATCAGGTCGTCGGGATCTTCCAGCCCGATCGACAGGCGGATGGTCCCCTGGCCGATGCCGGCGCCGGCCAGGGCCTCGTCGCTCATGCGGAAATGCGTGGTGCTCGCGGGATGGATCACCAGGCTGCGGCAATCGCCCACGTTCGCGAGGTGGCTGAAGAGCTTGAGCGCTTCGATGAAGGTCTTGCCCTGCGTGCGGTTGCCCTTGATGTCGAAGCTGAACACCGAGCCCGCGCCCTTGGCGCCGTGCCTGAGCAGGCTGTTCGCGAGCGCATGGCTCGGATGCGATTCGAGCAGCGGATGCCCCACGCGCGAGACGAAGGGGTGCGCGGCGAGGAACTGCACCACCTTCTCGGTGTTGGCGATGTGCCGTTCCATGCGCAGCGGCAGCGTCTCGATGCCCTGCAGGATCAGCCAGGCCGTGTGCGGGCTCATGGCGGCGCCGAAGTCGCGCAGCCCTTCGCGCCGCGCGCGCAGCAGGAAGGCGCCCACGGTGGACTCCTCGCTGAAGACCATGTTGTGGAAGCCGTCGTAGGCCTGCGTCAGCTCGGCGAATTTGCCCGACGCTTCCCAGTCGAAGCTGCCGCCGTCGACCACCACGCCGCCGATCACGGTGCCGTGGCCCGACAGGAACTTGGTGGCCGAGTGGTAGACCAGGTCGGCCCCATGCTCGAAGGGCTTGATGAGGTAGGGCGAGGTCAGCGTCGAGTCGACCAGCAGCGGCACCCCGGCCTCGTGCGCGATGGCGCTCACGGTGGGGATGTCGAGCACGTCCAGGCCCGGGTTGCCCACCGTCTCGCCGAAGAACAGCTTGGTCTCGGGCCGCACGGCCGCGCGCCAGCCGTCGATGTCGCCGGGCTTGACGAAGGTGGTCTCGATGCCGAAGCGGCGCATCGTGTAGTGCAAAAGGTTCTGCGAGCCGCCGTACAGCGCCGTGCTGGCGACGATGTGCGAGCCCGCGCCCATCAGCGTCGCGACCGCCAGGTGCAGCGCCGCCTGGCCGCTGGCGGTGGCGATGGCGCCGATGCCGCCCTCGAGAGCGGCCATGCGCTGTTCGAACACGGCGTTCGTCGGGTTGCTGATCCGGCTGTAGACGTGACCCGCACGTTCCAGGTTGAACAGCGCCGCCGCGTGGTCGCTCGATTCGAAGACGAAGGAGGTCGTCAGGTGGATGGGCACCGCGCGTGCGCCGGTGGCCGGGTCGGGCGCGGCACCGGCGTGCAGCGCCAGGGTGTCGAAGCCGGGGTCGGAATAGCCGCTCATGGTTCAGTGGGTTCGGAGTGGATGGAAGGGAGCCGCGCGCGATTCGGGGAGGTCACTGCTGTCTCCTTGGTAACGCCCGGTCACGTTGCGGCGTGCGCATTGCGGGCAGGGCCTTGTCAATCGCCGGCGATTGTGGGCTATATTCAAATCGCCCCGCTTCCACGGGCCCCGAAGCGCCATCCTGAGAGTACGAGGAGCATCCCGATGAAAGTCAGCGACATCCTGCGCGTGAAAGGCAACACCCTGCACACGATCACGCCCGACCAGCCGCTGGCCGAGGCCGTGGCCGTGATGGCCGACAAGGACATCGGCTCGCTGGTCGTGATGGACCAGGGCGAACTGGTGGGCATGCTCACCTTCCGGGAAGTGATCCTCGCCATCCAGGCCAACGGCGGCAGCGTCGGCAACTCGGTGGTGCGCAAGGCGATCGACACGCATCCCGTCACCTGCACCATGGACACCGACCTCGACGACGTGCGTCGCCTGATGCTCGAGCGCCATGCGCGCTACATGCCGGTGATGGACAAGCGCATGCTCATGGGCGTGATCAGCTTCTACGACGTGGCCAAGGCCGTCGTCGACAGCCAGAATTTCGAGAACAAGATGCTCAAGGCCTATATCCGCGACTGGCCCGCCGAGGAAGAGCCGGGGCGCTGAGCCGGCGGCCGAGCTGATCGATCCCCAACAAAAAAAGCGCAGCCCCGGCTGCGCTTTTTCGTTGGTCGCGCGTGTTCGTTCAGTGCAGCTCAGCGGCCGCGTGGATCGTCTCGCGCACGCGCGGGTAGATCTGCGCGTTCCACTTGCTCCCGCTGAAGACGCCGTAGTGGCCCACGCCGGCCTGCAGGTGGTGCGCCTTGAGGTAGGGGCGGATGCTCCCGCACAGGTCCTGCGCGGCCACGGTCTGGCCGACCGAGCAGATGTCGTCGCGCTCGCCCTCGACAGTGAGCAGCGCGGTGCGGCGGATCGCGGCGGGGTTCACGGTGCGGCCGGCCACGGTGAGCTCGCCGCGGGGCAGGTCGTAGGTCTGGAACACGCGCTCCACCGTCTCCAGGTAGAACTCGGCCGGCAGGTCGTTCACCGCCAGGTACTCGTCGTAGAAGGTCTTGATCGTCGCGGCCTGCTCGACCTCGCCTTCGACCAGGTGCTGGTAGAGCTTGCGGAACTGCTCCTTGTGCCGTTCCATGTTCATGCTCATGAAGGCCGTGAGCTGCAGGAAGCCCGGGTACACCCGCCGCATGAAGCCTGCGTGCGGCCAGGGCACGCGGCTGATGAGGTTGCGCTCGAACCAGCCGATGGGCCGGTCGGTGGCCAGTCGGTTGACCTGGGTGGGGTTGATGCGGCAATCGACCGGGCCGGCCATCAGCGTCAGGCTGCGCGGCGCGGCGGGGTCGTCGTCCTCGGCCATCAGCGCGGTGGCCGCCAGTGCCGCCACGCAGGGCTGGCACACCGCCACCATGTGCACGCCGGGCCCGATGGCGCGCAAAAACTCGATCACCTGCAGGGTGTACTCGTCCAGCCCGAAGCGGCCGCTGCCCAGCGGCACGTCGCGCGCGTTGTGCCAGTCGGTGATGTAGACGTCGTGGTCGCGCAGCAGCGTGCGCACCGTCTCGCGCAGCAGCGTCGCGAAGTGGCCCGACAGCGGGGCGGCCAGCAGCACGGGCGGGTGCGGTGCCGTGCCGGCCGGCAGCGCCTTGCGGAAATGCAGCAGCGTGCCGAAGGGTGCCACCAGCGCGGCCTCCTCGGTCACCGCCACCGGCTGGCCGTCGACCAGCACCTCGGTGATCCCGTAGTCGGGCCGCGCGTGCGTCAGGCGCATGCGCGAGAACACCTCCAGCGCCGAGGCCGTGCGACGCCGCGCACTTCGGTCGTCGCCGGGCGACCAGAGCGCCGCGCCGGCGAACTGCGACATCAGCCGCCATGGCGACAGGAAGTCGGCCTGGGTTTGGTACGCCTGGTACAGCATGGCCGGGTGGCAGGCAAGTTGCGGGCCAAGTCGCTGCACGCCGGTGCAAGCGGCGGTCGCACCGTTCTGGCACAGGCTTTGCACGCGGTGTGCTGCCGCCGCGGCGCGCACGCGCGCCATCCCCCTGTTGGACCCCGGAGCGAGGAGCATTCCCATGGCCAAGGCCGTTCTCACCATCAGCAGCAAGAACTACGGTGCCTGGGCCCTGCGCGGCTGGCTGATGTGCAAGTTCGCGGGGCTGGACTTCACGGAAATGGTCATCCCGCCCGACGACCCGGCCATGAAGGCCGAGATGCTGCTGCTGTCGTCGTCGATGCTGGTGCCGGCGCTGGAGCACGAGGGCATCGAGGTCTGGGACACGCTGGCCATCGGCGAATACCTGAACGAGATCAAGCCCAAGGCCGGCCTGCTGCCCGCCGACCGCAAGGCGCGCGCGCACTGCCGCGCCGTCTGCGGCGAGATGCACTCGGGCTTCGCGTCGATGCGCGGCGCACTGCCGATGAACATCAAGGCGCGTTTCAAGGGCTTCAAGGTGTGGTCGCGCGCGCAGGCCGACATCGACCGCGTCGTCGCCATCTGGCGCGAGTGCCTGGGCACCTACGGCGGGCCCTTCCTCTTCGGCAAGCAGCCGGGCCTGGCCGATGCGATGTACGCGCCGGTCGTCACCCGCTTCCTGAGCTACGACGTGGCGCTCGATTCGCTGTGCGCCGCGTACTGCAAGCGGGTCATGGAACTGCCCGCGATGCAGGAGTGGGTGCAGGCCGCCCTGAAGGAGCCCGACGAGATCGACGAACTCGACGCCGAGTTCTGATTGCTATCGAAAAGATAGCTGCCCGCGCAGTTGCAGCGGGCGCCGCGGGCTGATTTTTTTCAGGCCCACGATCGTGCAGGCGGGGTCCGTCCCGCCGTGCCGCCGGCCCACGGCCGCGCCGGCGCGCGCAGCGCCTGGCCGCTTTACCGGCCGTTAACGGTTGCTACTACATGCCGCTACGATTCGCGGCTCTACTCGCACCACTTCTGTGCTTGCCGCCAGGCGCCGCGCCGTCCCATGGACCATCCCGATCCCGTCACCCCACCCCCCCACGCACCGAATGCGCCGCCGATGCGGCCCCCGTCCCGCCGCCGCCGCTGGATCGGTGCGCTGGTCGCGGTGCTGGTGCTCGGCGCGCTGGTCGGCGGCAGCTACTACCTGATCAAGCGGCCGGCGGCCGATGCCCGCGGTGGCTTCGCCGGCGGCCCGCGCGGTCCCGGCGGCCCGGGGGGGCCAGGCGGGCCGGGCGGCCCCGGCGGCGGTGCCGGCCTCGTCACCGTCGGCCATGCGGCCGTCACCCAGGCCGAGCTGCCGATCACCATCGACGCACTCGGCACCGTGACGCCGCTGGCCACCATCACGCTCAAGCCCCAGGTCGGCGGCGTGCTGACCGAGGTGCTCTTCACCGAGGGGCAGACGGTGAAGAAGGGCCAGCTGCTCGCCCGCATCGACCCGCGCCCCTACGAACAGGCGCTGGAGCAGGCCCGCGGCACCCGCATGCGCGACGAGGCGCAGCTCGAGGCGGCGCGCGTCACCTTGGGCCGCTACCGCACGCTGCTCGGCCAGGACTCGATCGCCCGCCAGGACGTGGACACGCAGGCCGCGCTGGTCAAGCAGCTCGAGGGCACGGTCGTCAGCGACAAGGCCTCCGAGGCGGCCGCCCGGGTGAACCTCGAGTTCACCCGCATCACCGCGCCGGTCACGGGCCGCATCGGCCTGCGCGCCGTCGACCCGGGCAACACCGTGGCGGCTGGTTCGACCACGGGAATCGCCGTGATCACGCAGATGAATCCCATCGACGTGCAGTTCGCCGTGCCGCAGGACCGCGTGCCCGAGATCCAGGCCGAGGCCGCGGCCGGGCGCAAGCTGGCCGTGGTCGCGCTGGACCGCACCCGCAGCGACCGGCTCGACAGCGGCAGCTTCTCGACCCTGGACAACGTGGTCGACACCACCACCGGCACCGTCAAGGCCAAGGCCCGCTTCGACAACGTCGAGGCCAAGCTCTTCCCCAGCCAGTTCGTCAACGTGCGGCTCACGCTGCGCACCATCAGCGCGCTGGTGGTGCCGGTGACGGCCGTGCGCACCGGCCCCAACGGGCCCTACGTCTACGTGATCGGCGAGGACCGCATGGTGTCGATGCGCAACGTCAAGCGCGGCGAATCGACCGTCGACGTGACCGCCATCACCGAGGGCCTGAAGGCCGGCGAGCTGGTCGTGACCGAAGGCGGCGACCGCCTGAGCGAAGGCTCGCGCGTGCAGCTGCAGGGCGAGCGCCCTGCGGCCGGCCCGCGCCAGGGCAACGGCCAGGGCCGCCGGCGTGGCCAGCAGGGGGCGGGCGGCCCGGGGCCCGGTGGCCCGGGCGCCGCGCCCGCGCCGCAGGGCACGGCGTCGGCGCCCGTGGTGGGCGCGCCCGGCCCGGCGCCGGTGGGCGAGGGCACGGCCGCCACCACCGCGCCGTCGGGTGCGCATGTGGCGCCGGGCGCGGCCGGCCTGCCGACAGCCGAGCAGCGCCAGCGCATGTTGGAGTCCGTCAAGGACGACCCGGAGCAGCTCGCGCGGCGCAAGCAGTTCCTGGAGCAGCTCGACAAGGGCGACCCGGCCGCCATCGAACGCTGGCAGCGCATGCAGCAGCGCCGGCGCGACGGCGCGGGCGGCTGATCGCACCATGGCGTTCTGCTACGAAATCGATAGCCGCTTGCGCCCGGTGCGCGGGCGCTGCGGGCCGATTCGGCTCGACGCCCTGCACCGCGCGGATGGCCACGCACGATGAGTCCGTCCAAGCCCTTCATCGAACGCCCGGTCGCCACCGGCCTGCTGATGCTGGCGATCGTGCTGGCCGGCTTGGTGGGCCTGCGCTTCCTGCCGCTGGCGGCGCTGCCACAGGTCGACTACCCGACCATCCAGGTGCAGACGCTGTACCCCGGCGGCAGCCCCGAGGTGATGAGCCGCACCGTGAGCGCCCCCCTGGAGCGCCAGTTCGGCCAGATGGCCGGGCTCAACCGCATGAGCTCGGTGAGCGCGGCGGGCGTGTCCATCGTCACCCTGCAGTTCGACCTGAACCAGACGCTCGACGTCGCCGAGCAGCAGGTGCAGGCCGCCATCAATGCCGGCGGTTCCTTCCTGCCGGCCGACCTGCCGGCGCCGCCGGTGTATGCCAAGGTCAACCCGGCCGATTCGCCCATCCTCACGCTGGCCGTGAGTTCGGACACGATGAAGCTGACCGAGGTGCAGAACCTGGTCAATACCCGCCTGGCGCAGAAGATGAGCCAGGTCAACGGCGTCGGCCTGGTCACGCTCTCGGGCGGGCAGCGGCCGGCGGTGCGCATCCAGGCCGACACGAACGCGCTGGCCTCGGTGGGCATCGGCATCGACACGCTGCGCAGCGCGATCACCGCGGCCAACGCCAACAGTGCCAAGGGCAGCTTCGACGGCCCCAAGCGCTCGTACACCATCAACAGCAACGACCAGCTGATGGCGGCGGCCGACTACATGAATCTCATCGTGGCGTGGAAGAACGGCGCCCCGGTGCGCATGCGCGATGTGGCGAAGGTGGTCGACAGCGCCGAGAACACCGAGCTGGGCGCCTGGGCCGCGCTCAAGGGCGGCGAGGTGGTGTCGCAGAGTCAGGCGAAGGGCGGGGACGGCGTGCTGCGGCCCGCCGTCATCCTGAATGTGCAGCGCCAGCCCGGCGCCAACGTGATCGCGACCGTGGACGCCATCAAGAAGCAGCTGCCCGAGCTGGAGGCCTCGCTGCCCGGCGCGGTGCGGGTGGAGATCCTGTCGGACCGCACCACGGGCATCCTCGCGTCGGTCGAGCACGTGCAGCTGGAACTGATCCTGGCCGTGGTGCTGGTGGTGCTGGTGATCTTCTTCTTCCTGCACAGCGTGCAGGCGACGGTCATCGCCAGCATCGCGGTGCCGATCTCGCTGGTGGGCACCTGCGGGCTGATGTACCTGCTGGGCTATTCGCTCAACAACCTGAGCCTGATGGCACTCACGATCGCGACCGGCTTCGTGGTCGACGACGCGATCGTGATGATCGAGAACATCGCGCGCTACCTGGAGGAGGGCGAGAAGCCCTTCGCCGCGGCAGTGAAGGGAGCGACGCAGATCGGCTTCACCATCATCTCGCTCACGATCTCGCTGATCGCGGTGCTGATCCCGCTGCTGTTCATGAGCGACGTGGTCGGGCGGCTGTTCCGCGAGTTCGCCGTGACGCTGGCCATCACCATCCTCATCTCGGCGGTGGTGTCCCTGACGCTCGTGCCGATGATGTCGGCGCGCTGGCTCAAGCCGGAATCGCAGCAGGGCGGCCGGCTCGGCCACAAGGTGCAGGCCTTCTTCGACCGCGTGATCGCGCGCTACGACGTGGGCCTGCACTGGGTGCTGCGTCACCAGCCGCTGACGCTGATCGTGGCCGTGGCGACGATGGCGCTCACGGTGCTGCTGTACGTCGCCATCCCCAAGGGCCTGTTCCCGACGCAGGACACCGGCCAGCTCAAGGGCCGCATCGAGGCGGCGCAGGACGTGTCGTACCAGCGCATGGCCGAGCTGCAGCAGGCGGCGGCCACGTCGATCCTGGGCGACGAGGACGTGCAGAGCGTGAGCGCGGTGGTCGGCGTGGACGCCGCCAACAACACCACGCTGAACACCGGCAGCGTGCTGGTCAACCTGCGGCCCGGTCGCGGCGACCAGCAAGAGACCATGCAGCGCCTGCGCGAGCGCGTGCGCCAGCAGGTGGCGGGCGTCACGCTGTACCTGCAGCCCACGCAGGACCTGACCATCGACGCCGAGACCGGCCCGACCGAGTTCCGCATCTCGCTCGAGGGCGTGGACACGCAGGCGGTGAACGACTGGGCGAAGAAGCTGGTCGACAAGCTGCGCAGCGATGCGCTCACGGCCACGGTGCGCAACGCCACCACCGATGCCGGCGCGCAGGGCCTGGCGGCGTACGTGGACATCGACCGCAACACCGCGTCGCGCCTGTCCGTCACCGCCAGCTCGGTGGACGACGCGCTGTATAGCGCCTTCGGCCAGCGCATCGTGTCGACGATCTTCACCGAGACCAACCAGTACCGCGTGATCCTGGAGGCGCAGCGCGATGGCCTCGAGTCCATCCAGGGCCTGGGCACGCTGCAGATGAAGACGGGGGGCGGCAGCACCACGCCGCTGTCGTCCTTCGCGACCGTGCGCGAGCAGCTCGCGCCGCTGCAGGTCACGCGGGTGGCGCAGTACCCCTCGGCCACGGTGGGCTTCGACACCGCGCCGGGCGTGGCGCTGGGCAAGTCGGTGTCGGCGATCCGCGCGGCGGCGCAGGAGATCGGCATGCCGGGGAGCATCACGATGCGCTTCCTGGGCGCGGCCGGTGCTTATGAGAAGTCGCTGACCAGCCAGCTGTGGCTGATCCTGGCGGCCGTGGTGTGCGTGTACATCGTGCTGGGCGTGCTGTACGAAAGTTATGTGCACCCGCTCACGATCCTGTCGACGCTGCCCTCGGCCGGCGTGGGGGCGCTGCTGGCACTCATGCTGACCGGCAACGACCTGGGCGTGATCGGCATCATCGGGATCATCCTGCTGATCGGCATCGTCAAGAAGAACGCGATCATGATGATCGACTTCGCCATCGACGCGGAACGCAACGAGGGCAAGTCGCCGCAGGAGGCGATCCACCAGGCGGCGCTGCTGCGTTTCCGGCCCATCCTGATGACCACGCTGGCGGCGCTGTTCGCGGCGGTGCCGCTGATGCTGGGCTGGGGCGAGGGGGCCGAGCTGCGGCGGCCGCTGGGGCTGGCCATCTTCGGCGGGCTGGTGGTGTCGCAGGTGTTGACGCTGTTCACGACGCCGGTGATTTATTTGGCGTTTGATCGGATGGGGCGGAGGTTTTCGAGGCGTTCTGGGGAAGCCTCCGATACGGAAGGGGCTTCCGCGTGAGCATTGTTTGGCCTTGCTCAGGGGTGATGCGCAGGGGCCGCTCATGCCGCGGCAGGGCAGTCACTTTCTTTGCTTCGCCAAAGAAAGTAACCAAAGAAAGGCGACCCTGCTGGCTGCGACCCTCCGCTTCGCTGCGGGCGACCTGTGTCGCGACGCTGGCGGGGTGCGCCGCAGAACTCGCTGCGTTCACTTCGTTCTCTACGCTCGAACAGCTGCGGCGAGTCAGATCACGAAGCAGCTGTTGCCGCACGCGGCACAGCTGCCACCCCGCCATCGCCGCGCCCCAGGCGCATCCAGAAGGGACCTGGGGAGACGATCGGGCCATCGCTTCGCTCGGCCCCCGGAAAAACACAAAACAAGGACAAGGCTGCGCAGCAGCATTGTTGACCCCGGTCCCCTCTGTATGCGCCGAGGAGCGCAGCGGCTGGCGGATCAGGGCTCGCGATTGTCTGAGCGAAGCGAGTTTGAGCGAGACCCCGCCAGCCGCGAGCACCGCAGGTTGCCCCGTAGCGAAGCGAAGGGGACGCAGACAGTGGGGTCGCCTTTCTTTTGCCTACTTTTCTTTGGCGAGACAAAGAAAAGTAGGTGCGCCGCCGGGCGCACATCCCGGCTCCTGCCTTAGAAAAGGCACCCGGACAACTCAGCAAACGAACATAGGAGCAGGCCCATGAACCTCTCCTACATCTTCGTCAAACGCCCCATCGCCACCGTCCTCCTGACGATCGGCATCGCCCTGGCCGGCATCATGGCCTTCTTCGTCCTGCCGGTCTCGCCGCTGCCGCAGGTCGACTTCCCGGTGATCTCGGTGTCGGCCAGCCTGCCCGGCGCCAGCCCGAGCACGATGGCGTCCAGCGTCGCCACGCCACTGGAGCGGCGCCTGGGCGTGATCCCGGGCGTCAACGAGCTGACGTCCAACAGCTCCACCGGCTCGACGCGCGTCACGCTGCAATTCGACCTCAGCCGCAACATCGACTCCGCCGCGCGCGAGGTGCAGGCCGCGATCAACGCCGCGCGCGCCGACCTGCCGAGCACGCTTCGCAGCAACCCGACCTACCGCAAGGCCAACCCCACCGCGGCGCCGGTGATGATCCTGGCGCTCACCTCGAAGACGCGCACCCCCGGGCAGATCTACGACGCGGTGTCCAACATCGTCAGCCAGCGCCTGTCGCAGGTCGACGGCGTCGGCGACGTGGAGATCGGTGGCGGTTCGCTGCCGGCGGTGCGCGTGGAGCTCGACCCGTTCCCGCTCAACCGCATGGGCATCAGCACCGAGGACGTGCGCGCCGCCATCCAGGCCAACAACGCCAACCGGCCCAAGGGCACGATCCAGAGCGAGGACCGGCGGCTGCAGATCTACACGCCCGCGCCGGGCCTGCGCGCAGCCGACTACCGCGACCTGGTGATCGCCTGGCGCAACAACGCGCCGGTCAAGCTCTCGGACGTGGCCCGAGTGACCGACAGCGTGGAGAACACGCGCACCGTGGGCCTGTTCAACGGCCAGCCGGCGGTGATCGTGCTGGTCACGCAGGAGCCGGGCGCGAACATCATCGAGACGGTGGACGGCGTGCGCAGGCTCCTGCCCGAGCTGCGCGAGCAACTGCCGCAGGACATCTCGGTGCAGGTTGCGTCGGACCGCACGAATTCGATCCGCGCCTCGCTGCGCGAGGTCGAGGTCACGCTGGTGATCTCGGTGATGCTCGTCGTCTTCGTCGTGGGCGTGTTCCTGCGCCGTGCGCGGGCCACCATCATCCCGGCGGTGGCCACGGTGGTGTCGCTGCTCGGCACCTTCGGCGTCATGTACCTGCTGGGCTTCTCGCTCAACAACCTGTCGCTGATGGCGCTCACGGTGGCGACCGGCTTCGTCGTCGACGACGCCATCGTGGTGCTGGAGAACACGCAGCGCCACATCGAGGCAGGCATGGGCCGGCTCGAGGCCGCGCTCAAGGGCGCGCGCGAGGTCGGCTTCACGGTGCTGTCGATCAGCCTGTCGCTGGTGGCGGTGTTCATTCCGCTGCTGTTCATGGGCGGGCAGGTGGGGCGCCTGTTCAAGGAGTTCGCCATCACGCTGTCGGCCTCGGTGCTGATCTCGCTGGTGATCTCGCTGACCACCACGCCGATGCTGTGCGCCACGCTGCTTCGCGCCGAGTCGTACTACGCGCGCAAGAAGCCCGGGCGCATGTCCGGTCCGTTCCTGCGCTGGACCGAGCGGCTGTGGCAGTGGAGCCTGCGCACCTATGCACACAGCCTGGACTGGGCGCTGGCGAGCAAGGCGCTGGTGATGCTTTCGCTGGCGGTGGTCGTGGGGCTGAACGTGTACCTGTTCGCCCACATCCCCAAGGGCTTCTTCCCGCAGCAGGACAACGGCCAGCTCAACGCGGGCATCCGTGCCGACCAGAGCATCTCGTCGACCGCGCTCAAGGCGAAGCTCAAGCAGGCGGTGGACATCATCAACGCCGACCCGGCGGTGGACACCGTGGTGGCCTTCGGTGGCGGCTCGCGCGCGGGCGGCGGCTTCATGTTCGTCAACCTCAAGCCCTACGGTTCGGCGCGCACCGAGAAGACGCAGGTCGTGATCGACCGGCTGCGGCCCCAGCTCAACCAGCTCACCGGCCTGCGCGTGTTCCTCGGCCCGGTGCAGGACCTGCGCATGGGCGGGCGGCAGAGCAACTCGACCTACCAGTACACGCTCAAGAGCGATTCGCTGGCCGACCTGCGCACCTGGTCGAAGAAGCTGGCCGACCGCATGCAGGAGCTGCCGCAGCTCACCGACGTGGACGGCGAGTCCTCGGACAACGGCGTCGAGACCTTCGTGCAGGTCGATCGCGACGCCGCGGCGCGTCTGGGCGTGAACACCTCGGCCATCAACACCGCCCTGTACAACGCCTACGGCCAGCGCTCGGTGGCGACGATCTACAACGACCTGAACCAGTACTCAGTGATCATGGAGTGGTCGCCGCGCTTCCAGCTGTCGCCCATCGTGCTGAAGGACCTGTACGTGCCCTCGACGCTCAACACCAGCACCAACGCCGCGACGGGTGCCACCACGGTGAGCAGCGTCCAGGCCAACACCGACGCGAGCACAGGCACCTCCACCGTGACCTCGGCCAACCCGGCGTCGCGCACCTCCTCGGCGGGGCAGGCCATCGCGTCGAACACCACGGCCTTGGTGCCGCTGTCGGCCTTCGCGCGGGTGGCCGAGCGGGCGGTGCCCAGCTCCATCAGCCACGAGGACACCGAGCTTGCGAGTACGGTGTCCTTCAGCCTGGCCGACGGCGTGACGCTCGCGGAGGGGCAGCGGCTGGTCAAGCAGGCCGAGAACGACATCGCCATGCCCATCAACGTGCGCGGCAGCTTCTCGGGCACGGCGCGCGCGGCGCAGGACTCCAACTCGCAGCAGGCCGTGCTGATCCTGGCCGCCATCGTGGTGATCTACATCGTGCTGGGCATCCTGTACGAGAGCCTGATCCACCCGATCACGGTGCTGACCACGCTGCCCTCGGCCGGCGTCGGTGCGGTGCTGGCGCTGCTGCTCTTCCGCATGGAGCTGTCGATCATCGCGCTCATCGGGCTGTTCCTGCTGATCGGCATCGTCAAGAAGAACGCCATCATGATCATCGACTTCGCGCTGGAGGCCGAGCGCTCGCGCGGGCTCACGGCGCTCGAGGCCGTGCGCGAGGCCAGCCTGCTGCGCTTCCGACCCATCCTCATGACCACGCTGGCCGCCGCGCTGGGCGCACTGCCGCTGGCCATCGGCTTCGGCCAGGGGGCCGAGCTGCGCCAGCCGCTGGGCGTGGCCATCATCGGCGGCCTGATCGCGAGCCAGCTGCTGACCCTGCTCACGGTGCCCGTGGTCTACGTGCTGCTCGACAAGCTGCGCCGCCGGCCCGCGAACGAACGCCACCTGGCGAGGGCCTGATCCCATGACCATCCTGTTTCTCGAACGCTATCGAATCCATAGCAGTCCGCGCCCGTCCGGCGGACGTTCCAGGCACTTTTTTCTTGCGACTACCGCGCTGGCCGCGGCGCTGGCGCTGGGCGGCTGCGCGGTCGGCCCGCGTTACGAGCGGCCTGTTGCGGTCACGGCCTCGGCCTTCAAGGAAGCACCGGCTGCCGAGGGCTGGGTGCCGGCGCAGCCCGGCGATGCGCTCGACCGCGGCGAGTGGTGGACCCGCTTCGGCGACCCGCAGCTCGACGCGCTGGCCGCGCGCGTGCAGATCTCGAACCAGAACATCGCCGCCGCCGTGGCCGCCTACACGCAGGCCCAGGCGCTGGTGCGCCAGCAGCGCGCCGCGCTGTTCCCGAGTGTGAGCCTGGACGGCAGCGGGCGCCGCACGGGCGCGGTGCGCAACGACGGCACGGGCTCGCCCACCAATAGCTTCTCGGCCAGCCTGGCGGCGGACTGGTCGCCCGACCTGTGGGGCCGGCTGCGCGAGGCCGTCGGCAGCGCGCAGGCCAACGCGCAGGCCAGCGAGGCCGACCTGGCGTCGGCGCGTCTGTCGGCGGTCGGCGACCTCGTCACCAACTACTTCTCGCTGCGCGAGGCCGACACCGAGCTGCGTCTGCTGAACGAGACCATCGAGGGCTACGAGCGCGCGCTGACCATCACGCGCAACCGTTATGAGGCCGGCATCGCCGCGCAGACCGACGTGCTGCAGGCCCAGACGCAGCTGGTCAGTGCCCAGGCCGAGCGCGTGGCACTGCGCCGCACCCGCGCCACCTACGAGCACGCCATCGCCGTGCTGGTGGGCGCCGTGCCGGCGGACTTCTCCATCGCGGTGGCCGACTGGAAGCCGACCGTGCCGGCCGTGCCCACCGGCGTGCCTTCGCTGCTGCTGCAGCGCCGGCCCGACATCGCGGCGGCCGAGCGTGCCGTCGCGTCGGCCAATGCGCAGATCGGCATCGCGCGCGCCGCGTACTTCCCGAACATCGGGCTCACGGCGTCGATCAGCAGCAGCACCAGCCGCGTGCGCGACCTCTTCGATGCGTCGAACATGCTGTGGGCGCTGGGCCTGTCGGTGGCGCAGACGGTGTTCGATGCGGGCGCCATCGGTGCCGGCGTCGATGCCGCCAAGGCCGCGCATGAAGCCAGCGTGGCACGCTATCGCCAGACCGTGCTCGCCGCCTTCCAGAGCGTGGAAGACCAGCTCAGCGCCACGGCCGCGCTGGCGGAGCAGGAGGGCCTGCGCCGCACCGCCTCGCTGGCGGCCGACCGCACCGAGCAGCAACTGCTCAACCGCTACCGCGCCGGGCAGGTCAGCTACACCGACGTGGTCAGCGCCCAGGCCTCGGCCCTGAGCGCGCGGCGCAGCCTGGTGCAGGTGCAGCTCGCGCGGCAGACCGCGGCCGTGGGGCTGATCCAGTCGCTGGGCGGTGGGTGGGAGGCGGCCTGGCTGCGCGATGCCGCGCCCGCGGTCGAGCCCGCTCGAAGCCCGGGCTGAGCGGCCTGGGACGCACGCCGGGCGGCAGGCCCGAAATTGTTGTGGATGGCGTCCACTTCATCGCCTACAGTCCGGGCTCGCACCGGCTGCGGTGCCGCTTCAGCAAGGACAGCATGGGCAAGGTATTCGTCAACATCGGCCTGAGCCTCGACGGCTACATGGCTCCCGAGGGCATGCGGATGGACCGGCCCGATCACCTGGGCTGGGGCGCCAAGTGGGGCGCGATGATGGGCTGGCTGCTGCGCCAGCAGCACTTCCGCGAGAACGTGCTCAAGGCCGGGCCGGGCGGAGAAACCGGGCCCATCAACGACCACGTGCGCAGCACCTTCGAGCGCATCGGGGCCAACATCATGGGCAAGCGCATGTTCGACCAGGGCGAGGCCGCCTGGCCGGAGGAGGCGCCCTTCCACACCCCCGTCTACGTGCTCACGCACGAGAAGCGCGCGCCCTGGGTGCGGCCGGGCGGAACGACCTTCCACTTCGTCAACGACGGCCCGGAGCGCGCACTGGAACTCGCGCGCGCATCCGCCGGCGAGCGCGACGTGCGCATCTCGGGCGGGGCCGACGTGATCCAGCAGTACCTGAACCTGGGCGTCGTCGACGAACTCGAGATCGCCCTCGCGCCGGTGCTGTTCGGCGGCGGCCGGCGGCTGTTCGAGCACCTGCGCGAACCCGGCCCGGCCTGGCGCATCGACCGCGTGCTCGACGGGCCAGGAGCCACGCACCTGCGCTACGTGCGCGCCTGAGTCGGCGCGGGCGCCGGGTCACCGCGGGCGACGCCTCGCAGTGCCCGGGCCCTGTGCCGAGGGCAGCGCCAGGGGTATGTGGAGAATGGGCGCATGCTTCGGCCTTTTCCTTTGTTCCATCGTTCGTCCACGTTGGCCCCGGCCCACGTCGGCCTTGCCGTCCTTCTCGCGGGATGTGCGTCTTCGCCACCGCCCGTCCCGCCGCCGGCCGCACCCGTTGCCGCCGCCCCTGCGCCCGCCCCGAGCGCGCCGGCACTGCCGCCGGCCAGCCCCGCGCTGCCGCCGCAGGACGCCACGCTGCAACAGCGCTTCGCCGCCTGGCTTGCCGACTACCGCAGCTTCGCCCGCGCCAGCGGCGTGAGCGATGCCACCCTGCAGTCCGCGCTCGACGGCGCCCAGTACCTGCCCCGCGTCGTGGAACTGGACCGCGCACAGCCCGAATTCACGCGTGCCGTGTGGGACTACCTCGACACCGCCGCCAGCACCGAGCGCGTCGCGCGCGGCCAGCAGCAGGGCGCCCTGGCCCGGGCCGACATCGACGCCGCGGCCGCGCGCTATGGCGTCCCGGCCGAGGTGCTGCTGGCGATCTGGGGCATGGAAAGCAACTTCGGCAGCAACTATGGAAGCACGCCCACAGTCGATGCGCTGGCCACGCTGGGCTTCGACGGCCGCCGTGGCGACTGGGCGCGCAAGGAGCTGCTGGCGGCGCTGCAGATCCTCGACCGGCGCGACATCGATCGCGCCCACATTGTCGGCTCCTGGGCCGGCGCGATGGGCCAGACGCAGTTCATGCCCTCGACCTTCCTCACCTACGCCGTGGACGCCGACGGCGACGGCCGGCGCGACATCTGGGGCAGCATGGCCGACGTCATGGCCTCGACCGCCAACTTCATGGCGCGCTCCGGCTGGCGCAGCGGCCAGCCCTGGGGCCTGGAGGTGAGCCTGCCGCCGGGATTCGACCCCGCGCGCGCCGATCCGTCGCTGCGCCAGGCGGCCAGCCAGTGGGCGGCCGAGGGCGTGCGTGCCGCCGATGGCCGGCCGCTGCCCGAGCTGCCCGAGGCCGAGCTGCTGTTGCCCGCCGGCGCACGCGGCCCGGCCTTCCTCGTCGGCCCGAACTTCCGTGCCCTTCTGCGCTACAACAACTCGACCAGCTACGCGCTCGGCGTCGGCCTGCTGGCGCAGCGGCTGGCCGGCGGACCCGGCGTGCAGGCCGCCTGGCCGCGCGACCTGGTGCCGCTGTCGCGCAGCCAGGTGACGGCGTTGCAGACCGCCTTGAACACGCGGGGCTTCGACACCGGCACGCCCGACGGCGTGATGGGCCCGGCCACGCGCCGCGGGCTGCGCGACTGGCAGCGCAGCGTCGGCCTGCCGGCCGATGGTTACCCCACCACCGAACTGCTGCAGCGGCTGCAGGCGCCCTGAGCGCGCCGCCGGCGCTCAGCGCCGCGGCCGGGGCGCTTCCAGGTAGGCGCCTGTGTCGAACAGCCGGCGCTCGGCCTCGTCGATGCGCCGTACCGCGCCCTTGCCTGCCCGGCTGGCCAGAAGCTCGACCAGCGCCTCGGCCAGCGCCATGCCGGCCGCCACCGAGGGGAAGAACGACGGACTGTGGATGGTGAAGAGCAGCGTTTCCTGCGCCAGCAGCGACAGGGGTGAGGCCGCGCTGTCGGTCAGCGCCACGATGCGGCAACCGGACTCCCTGGCCGCCTCGGCCACCTGCAGCGCCTCGCGCGAGTAGGGCGCGAAACTGGCCACCAGCAGCACGTCGCCCCTGGCGAAGGCGCGCTGCTGCATCTCCAGCACGCCGCCCTGGCCGTCGACCAGGTGCACGGTGGGCCGGAACAGCCGGTACTGGTAGACGAAGGCAAAGGCGATCGGGAAGCAGGCGCGAAAGCCCGCCGCGTGCACGGCCGGTGCCTTCTCGACCAGCGCGCACACCCGGTCGAGCGCGCCCGCGCTCTGGGCCTGCGTGGCCTCGAGGTTGCGGCGCTGCACCTCGAACATCTCCTGCGTCAGGCCGCCGTCCCCGGCACGGCCGATGAGCCGCTTCGCGCGGGCCCCATAGGCCTGGCCGCCCAGGCCCATGTCGGCCGCGAAGGCGGCCTTGAGCGGCGGCCAGCCTTCGAAGCCCAGGTGCTGCGCGAAGCGCACCAGCGTGGCCGGCGTGGCCCCGGCATTCACGCCCACGCTGCGCATCGAACTGGTGACGACCTCGGCCGGGTGATCCAGCAGGTACCTCGCTACCTGCTGCAGCGCGGGGCTCAGGTCGGCAAAGCGCTGGCGGATCTGGTCCTGGATCGAAGTCATGGCGGCGAGGGCAGGGTGGAACGAATGTACCGGAATCGACACGCCTGTTTCGCTGACGCAGTTGACGGAACAAATGTTCCATATAAGAATTGGGCCAGAACATTGGTTCCATCAGCCCGATCACTCCGCCCATGACGCACGTCTTCCACCGTCACCTGCACCAAACGCCGCCCGTCGCCGCTTCTGCGCAGGGCCTGCACATCCGCGACGCCCAGGGGCGCAGCTACCTCGATGCCTCCGGGGGCGCCGCCGTGTCATGCCTCGGCCACGGCCACCCCGACGTTCTCGCCGCGATGCACGCGCAGATCGACACGCTGCCCTATGCGCACACCAGCTTCTTCACCACCGAGGTGGCGGAGCGACTGGCCGACGAACTGGTGCGTACGGCGCCGGCCGGCATGCAGCACGCCTACCTGGTCAGCGGCGGCTCGGAGGCGGTGGAGTCGGCCCTCAAGATGGCGCGCCAGTACTTCGTCGAGATCGGCCAGCCGCAGCGCACGCACTTCATCGCGCGCCGGCAGAGCTATCACGGCAACACCCTGGGCGCGCTCGCAGTGGGCGGCAACGCGTGGCGGCGCGAGCCTTTTGCGCCCATCCTGGTGCCGGTCACCCACGTGTCGCCCTGCTACCCGTACCGCGAGCAGCGCGGGGGGGAGAGCCCGCAGCAGTACGGCCAGCGCCTGGCCGACGAGCTGGAGCAGGCCATCCTGGCCCAGGGGCCCGAGCGCGTGATCGCCTTCGTCGCCGAGACCGTCGGCGGCGCCACGGCCGGTGTGCTCACGCCCGTGCCCGGCTACTTCAAGGCCGTGCGCGCGGTGTGCGACCGCTACGGCGTGCTGCTGATCCTGGACGAGGTGATGTGCGGCATGGGCCGCACCGGCACCCTCTATGCCAGCGAACAGGAAGACGTGGTGCCCGACCTGGTCACGATCGCCAAGGGCCTGGGCGGCGGTTACCAGCCGATCGGCGCGGTGCTGGCGCAGCAGAGGATCGTCGACGCCATGTCGCAGGGCAGCGGCTTCTTCCAGCACGGCCATACCTACCTGGGCCACCCGGTGGCCTGCGCGGCGGCACTCGCGGTGCAGCGCGTGATCCACCGCGATGGCCTGCTGGCCAAGGTGCGGGCCGACGGCGAGGTCTTCGGGGCCACGCTGCGCGACGCGCTGGGCAGCCACCCGCACGTGGGCGACGTGCGCGGGCGCGGCTTCTTCTGGGGTGTGGAGCTGGTGGCCGATCGAGCGGGCAAGACGCCCTTCGATCCGGCCCGCAGGGTGCATGCCGCGATCAAGAAGGACGCCATGGCGCGCGGCCTGCTGTGCTACCCCATGGGCGGCACGGTCGACGGCCGGCTGGGCGATCACGTGCTGCTGGCGCCGCCCTTCATTGCCACGCGCGACGAGCTCAAGCACGTCGCGACGCTGCTGGCCGAGTCGGTCGATGCAGTCACGCGGGCAGCGATGCGCTGACCCCGCCTGCCTCCTTCTTTTTTCCCCTTCTTTCTTCCACTCTGACGAGGAGCTTTGCCATGCTTCGGATTCGCCCTGCCTCCCCCGTGCTGCTGCTCGCCCTGTGCGTGGCGGCCGCCTCGCCCCTGGCCGCCCATGCGCAGGAAGGAACGCTCAAGAAGATCAAGGACACGGGCAGCATCACGCTGGGCCACCGTGAATCGTCCTTCGGCTTCTCGTACAACGACGGCGGGCCCACGCCGGTGGGCAGTGGGCCTGCTCGCGCTCTGTAAGGGGATCGCGTTGCTTCGCCAAGGGGCTGGATGCAAGGCGCCCGTGCGCAGCAAGGCTCGCGCCTTGCAAGCGCGGGCAACGCCGCAGACGGTCCCTTGGCGAAGCAACCCGAAGGGAAGCTCATCCCAGCCCGCCCTTCGGCGTTGCGCTTCTGGTGCGTGTGGACACACGCACGGCGTCGCGCGCCTTGATGGGCGGGCTGGGATGAGCTTCGCGACCCCATACAGAGCGCGAACAGGCCCAGGCATCGACATCTGCATGAAGATCGTCGACGCGGTGAAGGCCGAGCTCAAGCTGCCCAGGCTCGACATCCGGTACCAGCTCGTCACCTCGCAGAACCGCATCCCGCTGGTGATGAACGGCACCGTGGACATCGAGTGCGGCTCCACCACCAACCTGGTCGAGCGCCAGAAGCAGGTCGCGTTCTCGCCCGACATCTTCCGCTACAACGTGCGCATGCTGGTCAAGGCCGACTCGGGCATCCGGAGCATCGCCGACCTGCAGGGCAAGAGCGTGGTGACGACCACCGGCACGACCTCCTTTCGCCTGCTGCGCGAAGCCGACAAGGGGCGCAACCTCGAGATCACGCCGATGGCCGGCAAGGACCATGCGGACTCCTTCCTGCTGGTGGAGAACGGGCGCGCGCAAGCCTTCGTGCTCGACGACATCCTGCTTGCAGGACTGCTCGCGACGGCGAAGAACCCGAAGGACTTCCTGATCACCGGCGAAGCGCTGCGCACCGAGAACCAGTCACTGATGCTGCGCAAGGACGACCCCGCGTTCAAGGCCCTTGTCGACCGCGTGGTCACGGGCATGATGAAATCCGGCGAGATGGAGAAGCTCTACGCCCGGTGGTTCACCTCGCCGATCCCGCCCAAGGGCGTGAACATCAACTACCCGCTCAACGTCGAGACGAAGGAGGCCTTCGCCAACCCGTCCGACAAGGGCATCTGACCTGCAAGCACCATGCGCATCGCCCTCATCCACGCCCTGGCCCATTCGGTGGCACCCATCAACGCCGCCTTCGCCCGCGACTGGTCCGAGGCGCAGCGGATGAACCTGCTGGACGACAGCCTGTCGGCCGACCTGGCGGCCGGTGGGCGCGGGCTGGACGCGGCGATGCACGAGCGCTTCATGCGCCTGGGGCAGTACGCGGTCGACACCGGTGCCGACGGCATCCTCTTCACCTGCTCGGCCTTCGGGCCCTGCATCGAGGCGGTCGCGTGCGCCCATGCGCCGATGCCGGTGCTCAAGCCCAACGAGGCCATGATCGACGAGGCGGCACAGGGCGAGGGGCCGCTGGGGCTCATCGCCACCTTCGCGGCCACGCTGCGGTCGATGCCGCCTGAATTTCCGCCAGGCGTGACGCTGCACACCGCGCTGGCCGAGGGCGCGCTGGAGGCCCTGGACGCCGGCGACGCGGCGCGACACGACGCGCTCGTCGCCGAGCAGGCCGCGGCGCTGGCCGCACGCGGCTGCACGCGCATCGCGCTGGCGCAGTTCAGCATGGCGCGGGCACGCGCGGCCTGCGAGGCCGCCAGCGGGCTCGCGGTGCTCACGACCGTCGACAGCGCGGTACGCGCACTCAGGCGCAGGTTGCTGAAGCCGAACTGACTTGCGCCCTCGCGATAATCGGCGCTCGCTTTGCGGCGCCCGGTGCGGTGCGCCGGGGCCCTCGAACAAGGAGCGTCAGTTTGGACATCGTTTTGCTGGTCAAGGCCGCGATCATGGGCATCGTGGAGGGGCTGACCGAATTCCTCCCGATCTCCTCGACCGGCCACCTCATCCTCGCCGGCGCGCTGCTGGGTTTCGACGACGGCAAGGCCAAGGTCTTCGACATCGCGATCCAGACCGGCGCCATCTTCGCGGTCATACTCGTGTACTGGCAGAAGATCCAGTCCACCGTGGTGGCGCTGCCCCGGCAGGCGAAGGCGCGGCGCTTCGCGCTCAATGTGCTGATCGCCTTCCTGCCCGCGGTGGTGCTGGGCCTGCTGTTCGGCAAGGTGATCAAGGAGCACCTGTTCACGCCCGTGGTGGTTGCCACCACCTTCATCCTCGGCGGCTTCATCATCCTGTGGGCCGAGAAGCGGCCACCGGGCGCGGTGCGCATCGAGAACGTCGACGACATGACGCCGCTGGACGCGCTCAAGGTCGGCCTGGTGCAGTGCTTCGCGATGATCCCCGGCACCAGCCGCAGCGGCTCGACCATCATCGGCGGCATGCTGCTGGGCCTGTCGCGCAAGGCGGCAACGGATTTCTCCTTCTTCCTGGCCATCCCGACCCTGATCGGTGCCGGCGTCTACAGCCTCTACAAGGAGCGTGCGCTGCTGTCGGTGGCCGACATCCCGCTCTTCGCCGTCGGGCTGGTGTTCTCCTTCCTCAGCGCCTGGGTGTGCGTGCGCTGGCTGCTGCGCTACATCTCCAGCCACAGCTTCGTGCCCTTCGCCTGGTACCGCATCGTGTTCGGCATCGTGGTGCTGGCCACGGCCTGGAGCGGGCTGGTCACCTGGGCAGACTGAGCGCGCAAGCTCTTCGAGAAAAATGCGGCTCAAACGCCCGCTGTTCCTGCGCCGACTGCTATCAGGATGAGAGCAGATCCACCAGCAGGCTGACGGTGGTGCCACCCGGTTCGGACTGCCACTGCACCTGCGCGCCGAGTCGTTCGGCCCGCGCGCGCATGTTGCGCAGGCCGTTGCCGTCGTGCGCGCCGAGCGCCGCCTCCTGGAAGCCGCGCCCGTCGTCGCGCACATCCAGCCGCAGGTGGGTGCGGGTGCGCTGGATGTGGACGTCGACCTGGCGGGCGCCGCTGTGCTTGAGCGCGTTGGTCAGCGCCTCCTGCAGGAAGCGCAGCACGCCGATGTTGAGCGAGGCGTCCAGCGTGAGGTCGTCCACCCCCGACAGGTGCCAGCGGCAGCGGATGCCGCTGGCTTCGAACAGTTCGGTGATGCGATGGCGCAGCGGCGCGATCACCTCGCCCAGCACCTGCAGGCCGGTCTGCTGGCCCGTGGCGTCGATGATCAGCCGCAGGTCATCGCGCAGGCTCTTGAGCATCGCGAGCATCTGGGCCTGCGGCACGGGCGCCGCGGCGTGCTCGAGGGTGGCGATGCTGCCCACCAGCATGCCGCCCAGCCCGTCGTGCAGGTCGCTCGCGAGGTTGACCCGCTCGTGCGCGCGGGCGTGCAGCAGCTTCAGCGCATGTTCGCGCTCCAGGCTTTCGCGCAGTTCGGACTTGGCGCCCTCGACCTGGGCCAGCAGCCGCGCGTTGAAGCTTTCCGTGTGCTCCAGCGCATGGGTGAAGCGCCGCGCCAGCAGCAGGGCCACGCCCACCAGCAGCACATAGGACGCGATGCCCGAGTAGTAGATGCTGCTCTCGACGAGCTGCAGGAACACCAGCAGGTCGCGCACGGTGATGCCCATGATCAGCAGCAGGATCGGCACCAGCCCCGGCTGCGGGTGCGAGGCGCGCAGCAGGTTGGCGGCGCTGGACGTCAGTGCGGCACCGATCACGACCAGCGCGGCCACGCCGGTCCACAGGTCGCGCCGCAGCGCCATCTGGGTGCGGTCGACCGTCCACAGGTCGATGCAGCCCAGCGCGATCACGGCGAACAGGGCCCACTCGGTGCGCGGCAGCCGGCGATGCCGGTAACGCAGCACGAACAGCACGAAGCACCCGGCGAAGGCCAGCAGCACCGAGGTGTTGGCGGCCTGCCAGGCGTCGGTGCTCGGCAGCGGCCAGGTCTCGGTCGCGACGTGGTTGTATTCGAACAGCAGCCAGAAGAAGGTCATCAGGCTGAACCAGCCGTAGGCCTGCTCGCGCGGGCGCATGGCCCAGAGCGCGCCGAAGAAGAGGGCGATCACCAGGGCCACGGTCACGCCCACGAGCTGCAGGTCCTGCCGCGCCAGGTGCTCCACGCGATAGCGCGCGTGGACCCGTGCGGGATCGCCCACCGTGACCGGCGCCATGCCGCCCTGGTAGGCCGCCATGCCCGACACGCGGACCAGCACCGTGTTCTCGCCCGCCTGCAGCAGCGGTGGCACCAGCCGGCGGTACAGCGGCGAATGCCAGGCGCGCGAGAGCGGGTCCAGAAGGTGCGCATCGCGGTGCACCTCGATGCCGTTCACCCACACGGCGCTGGCCATGTTGGTCCAGGGCAGCAGCAGCCCGACGGGCAAGGCGGCGTCGGGCTGCTCCCAGCGCAGGCGATACCACACCACGCCGTCGTGGGCCGGCCACCGGCGCCCCCAGTTGTCGGGCAGGGCCACCGGGGTCCAGCCGTCCTCGGGCGGCGCGGCGTCGGCCCAACCGCCCGGCACCGCTTCGGCATGCCGCAGCGTCAGCGGCGAGGGGGCCCACGCCGAGCCGGCAACCGGATCGGCCAGCGCGCCTGTCGCCAGCAGCAGCCAGCCGGCGATCAGGAGAGCAAGCCGTGCCGCCGTGCCTGGAAGACGGCCTCGGTGCGCGAGCCCACCACCAGCTTGCGGTAGATGTTCTTGGTGTGGCATTCGACGGTGAGCCGGGAGATCGACAGCATCTCGGCCATTTCGCGGTTGCTCAGGCCCTGCGCGACCAGGCGCAGGATTTCCTTCTCGCGGCCGCTCAGCGACGGAGCCGGTGCGGCTTCCTTCGGCGCGGCGGCCGGCGCGGCGGGGGGCAGCAGCGCCAGGATGCGCCGCGCGATGAAGGGGTCGATGGGCGCGCCGCCGCGCTCGATGCTGCGAAGAGCCAGCGCCAGCTCGACGTCGTCCCGCTCCTTGAGCAGGTAGCCGATGGCACCGGCGCGCAGCGCGCCCACGATCACTTCCTCGGTGCGCCAGGCCGACACCACGACGACGGGCATCTGCGGACGGTGCGTGCGAATCCAGGCGATGAGCTCGGTGCCGCTGCCGTCGGGCAGGCCGATGTCCACCAGCACCACCCCGAAGCGGCGGTCCGCGATGCGGTCGCGGGCCTGCGCCACCGAATGGGCACGAACGATGCTTGCCGCCGGGCAGCCCACGGACTCGAGCACGGCGCCCAGTCGGCGCTGCATCGCGTCCTCGTCGTCGACCACGAGGGCCGGGCTGAGCGAGACGGGTTCCAACTCTTCCAACATTGCCGTCCTCTCCAAGGACCGCATCCGCCATCTGGCGTATACGAATACCTAAGGATTACCAGTTTTCGGGGATTGGTGCGAAAGACTTCATTTTGTATCTTTGTGGCCCTTCATGTAGTGTTCCCGTAACGAATTTCGGTCGTATTTTGGGAACTCTCCCCCTTGACACACGGCAGCGAGCCCGAAGTACACCATGAAATTGTTACTGGACATTCACCAGCTGCGGCCGAATCGCTACGCCTACTCGATCAAGACCGACGGGCTGCACCCGGATGGCGCGCAGTACTATGAAAGTGCCTTCGACTCGCTGGAAACGTGCCTGCGCGACGCCGGAGACTCGATCGGCCACTACTTCCCGAGCGTGCACATGCGCTACGAGGGGCGCGTCGTCGGCGCCTGCGCGACCGAATCCCTTCGCCGCAACCCCAGGGGGCTGGCCGAACGCTTCCTGGCCGCGCTGACCGGCCGGGCCTGAAGGCAGGGGGAGCGAGCGGGCGCGCTCGGCCCGGCATCGGGCCGCGTCGCTCAGATCAGCTTCTCGTCCGGCGTGGCGATCTTGCGCAGCACCTCGTGCCGCACCGCCGGCATCTTGAGCGGGTGCTCGGTGGCGGCATCGTCCCAGACCGGGTCCTCGAGGCTGTCGAACACCTCGCGCAGCTTCTGGCCCCAGCCGTTGTGGATCATGCGGTAGTACGGGTTCTCGGCATCGATGCACACGATCTTGTCGGTGTGCAGGCTGCCCGCCTCGTACACCACCAGGTCCAGCGGCAGCCCGACCGAGAGGTTGGACTTCATCGTCGAGTCCATCGACACCAGCGCGCACTTGGCCGCCTCGTCCAGCGGCGTGTCGGGCGTGAGCACGCGGTCCAGCACCGGCTTGCCGTATTTCGATTCGCCGATCTGGAAGTAGGGCGTCTCGGTCGTCGCCTCGATGAAGTTGCCGGCCGAGTAGACGAGGAACAGGCGCATGCCCTCGCCCTTGACCTGCCCGCCGAAGATGAAAGTGACGTTGAAGTCGACGCCCGCATGCTTGAGCGCCTCGGCGTCGCGGTCGTACACGTGACGCACCGCCGAGCCCAGCACGCGCGCCGCGTCGAACATGCTCTTGGCGTTCCAGATCGTGATCGGCGTGTCGCTGCCCGCTTCCTTGAGCTCCTCGATCTGCAGGATCTCTCGCACCGACTGCGAGATGCTCAGGTTGCCCGCCGACAGCAGCACCATGGTGCGCTCGCCCGACTGCTCGTAGACGATCATCTTGCGGAAGGTGCTGATGTGGTCCACGCCCGCGTTGGTGCGCGAGTCGGACAGGAACACCAGGCCGGCGTTGAGTTTGATGCCTACGCAATATGTCATCTTGGCTCCCGCCGTGCGTGGCGTCGTCAGGCCCGCTCGCGGGTGTGCAGTTTCTTGAGTGTGTACAGCGCGTCGAGCGCCTCCCGGGGGCTCATCGCATCGGGGTCGAGCGCAGCCAGCGCGGATTCTACGGGGCTGTCCAGCGGGGCCTCGGCCGCCGGCGGCGGCGCGAACAGGTCGACCTGGGCGCGCGTCTCGTTCTGCTGCGCCTCCAGCGCCTCCAGCGCCTGGCGGGCGTGGTTGACCACCGCGGCCGGCATGCCCGCGAGGCGCGCGACCTGGATGCCGTAGCTGCGGCTGGCCGGGCCCGGCTGCACCTCGTGCAGGAAGACGATGTCGCGGCCCGACTCGGTCGCGCTCACGTGCATGTTCACGGCGCCGTGGTGGTTCGCTGGAAATTCCGTCAGCTCGAAGTAGTGCGTGGCGAAGAGCGTGAAGGCCTTGGTGCGGTCGTGCAGCTGCGCGGCGATGCCCGCGGCCAGCGCCAGCCCGTCGAAGGTGCTGGTGCCGCGGCCGATCTCGTCCATCAGCACCAGCGAGTGCGCCGACGCGGCATGAAGGATCTGCGCTGCCTCGGTCATCTCCAGCATGAAGGTCGACTGCGCGTTGGCCAGGTCGTCCGCCGCGCCGATGCGCGTGTGGATCGCGTCGATGGGCCCGAGCCGGCAGCTGCGCGCGGGCACGAAGGAGCCGATCGAGGCCAGCAGCACGATGATCGCCACCTGCCGCATGTAGGTCGACTTGCCGCCCATGTTCGGGCCGGTGATGACCTGCATGCGCTGCGACGGGCCCAGGCGCGTGTCGTTGGCGATGAAGGCGCCCATCGAGCGCTCGGCCAGCCGCGCCTCCACCACCGGATGGCGGCCTTGCTCGATCTCGATGCAGGGGTGGCCGACGAAGTGGGGCGCGTTCCAGTCCAAGGTCTGGGCGCGTTCGGTCAACGCGCACAGCGCATCGAGCGTGGCGAGGGCGCTCGCCATGCGCGTGAGCGCGGGCACGTGCGCCTGCAGCGCGTCCAGCAGCTGCTCGTACAGCCACTTCTCGCGCGCCAGTGCGCGGTCCTGCGCGCTCAGCGCCTTGTCCTCGAAGGCCTTGAGTTCGGGCGTGATGAAGCGCTCGGCGTTCTTCAGGGTCTGGCGGCGTCGGTAGTGATCGGGCACCTTCGAGAGCGCGCTCTGCGTCACCTCGATGTAGAAGCCGTGCACGCGGTTGAACTGCACCTTGAGGTTGGCGATACCGGTCAGGTTGCGCTCGCGCGCCTCGAGTTCGACCAGGAAGCCGTCGGCGTTCTCGCTGATGGCACGCAACTCGTCCAGTTCGGCGTCGTGGCCCGGCGCGATCACGCCGCCGTCGCGCACCAGGGCGGCGGGCTCGGCATCGATCGCCGCGGTCAGCAGTTCGGCGCAGCCCGGCGGCGCTTCCAGTTCTTCGCAGATATGGGTCAGAAGTGCCGCGGACCCAGGAAGGACGGGCGCGAGCTGCTTCGATTTCTGTAGCGCCATGCACAGCGCCAGCAGTTCGCGCGGGCGCACCTGCCGCAGCGCGACGCGGGCCGCGATGCGTTCGACGTCGCTGGTGTTCTTCAACTGCTCGCGCAGCAGCTTGAAGGGCGCGGCGGTCTGGCCGGGGGCCGGCGTCTGCAGCGCGGCGATGGCTTCCAGGCGCAGCTGCGCCTCGCTGCGGTCGCGCCGCGGCGTCAGCAGCCAGCGCTTGAGCGCGCGGCTGCCCATGCCGGTCATGCAGGTGTCAAGCAGCGAGAAGAGGGTGGGTGCATCCTCGCCGCGCAGCGTCTGCACCAGCTCGAGGTTGCGCCGCGTGGTCGGCGGCAGCTCGATCAGCTCGCCGTCGCGCTCGACCACGATGCGCTGCACGTGCGACAGCGCGCGGCCCTGCGTGTGCTCGGCATAGCCCAGCAGCGCCGCCGCGGCCGCATGGGCGTTCTCCAGCCCATCGGCGCCCCAGGCCTGCAGGCTGGCGGCGCCCATCTGCTCGAGCAGCTTGCGCTCGCCCAGCGCGGGGCCGAACTGCCAGGCCGGCCGGATCGAGAGCGTGAAGGCGCCGCTGGCCGCGCGCGCGGCCTTCAGGCGCTGCTCGAAGGTCGGCGTCACCTCGGCGCTGTACAGCACCTCGCTCGCGCCGATGCGCGCAAGCCAGGCCTCGAGCGCGTCGGCCGGGCATTCCGCCAGGTGCAGTTCGGCCCCCGTCACGCTCAGCCAGGCCAGGCCCAGCGTGTTGCGCGAGCCGGCATGCACCGCCAGCAGCAGCGACTCGCTCTTGTCCTGAAGCAGCTCGGCGTCGGTCAGCGTGCCGGGTGTGACCACGCGCACCACCTTGCGCTCCACCGGCCCCTTGGTCGCGCCCACTTCGCCGACCTGCTCGCAGATCGCCACCGATTCGCCCAGCTTGATGAGGCGGCCCAGGTAGGTGTCCACGGCGTGGAAGGGCACGCCGCACATCGTCACCGGCGCACCGGCCGACTGGCCGCGCTGCGTGAGCGTGATGTCGAGCAGGCGCGCGGCCTTCTCGGCGTCGGCATAGAAAAGCTCGTAGAAGTCGCCCATCCGGTAGAACAGCAGCGTGTCCGGGTGGTCGGCTTTGAGGCGCAGGTATTGCGCCATCATGGGGGTGTGGGCGGAGAGGTCCAATCTGGGATCCAGGCGTGAGCGGTGCGAAGGCGCAGCGGCATCGGGCCGCGACCGGGCCGGTGCCGGTGCCGTTCGCATCGCGCATTATCCGAAGGCCGAAGGACCGCTTCGGTCGGCCCAATGAAAACAGGCCGCGGATGCGGCCTGTTCAAGGTGGGTGGGGTGCCGGACTCAGGCCAGGGCGCCCATCTGCGATTCCTCGTGCATCTCGCGCTTGCGGCGCGCCACGCGCACGGCGTCGACCCACAGGCCCACGTTGAAGGGCTTGCCCGAGGTCGCGCTGCGCGCCGAGGCGATACGCTCGAGCGGGAAGATCTTCGGATCGTGCAGCGCGTCGCCCTTGGCGATGATGGCCTGGCGGTGCAGGTCGAGACGCTCGACGTGGATGGTCCGCTCGGCGTACTTGCCGTAGATGTCGAGGTAGCGGATGTGGATGCGCGGCTGTTCGTCGACCACGATGGCGGCGTTGCCGTCCTGCGTGTCGCCGAGCTGGTCCCACAGCGTCGCAGGCTCGCTCGCGTGGCCGAGGCTGCCTCGGGTGGTGGGGATGCCGAGGGGCACGTGCCCCGAGCGCACGCGCGCCGCCACGATGCGTCGTCGCTGCTGACGCCGGCTCATCAGTCGGTCCACCAGGCGATAGACGAGCGCCACCGCGCCCAGCGCCAGGACCGCGATCAGCATGAATTGCTGCCAACTGGCGAGATCGATTTTCATGTCGGTGACATCCCTATCCGCGATGACGGGGACTGGCCCCGCCGGTCAGCTCCCTGCTCCACCGGATGTAATTCTTTGGTATTCAGAGGTCGCGGATTGTGAACTTCTGTGCTCACCTCGTCAATGCGCCGGATGGCCGAAGCGGCGCCGCCTCGCGGGCAGCTCAGTCGTCGTGCGAATCGTGCGTGCCGGCCGAGCCGCGCCGCCAGTAGCCGGAGGCGCGGATCCACTTCGGATTGGCCTTGCATTCGTTTACCAGATGGGCGCGCAGGGCCTTGGCGGCGGCCGATTCGCAGCCGATCCAGGCGTGGAAGTCGCCGGTGGGCAGCAGGGTCTCGCGCAGCGCGGCGAGCAGCGGGGGCTCCGACGCGCCCGACGGCGTGCGGCCCCGGTGCACCCAGACGATCCGCGCCTGCGCCGCGGTGGGCAGGGCGACCTCGTCCTCGGCACCGTCGACCTCGGCCAGCACGACGGCCCGGGCGCCGGCGGGCAGCTCCTGCAGGCGGCGCGCGATGGCGGGCAGGGCGGTGTCGTCGCCGACCAGCAGGTGCCAGTCGAAGGCCGTGGGCACGATGAAGGAGCCGCGCGGGCCGCCCACGCCGATCAGGTCGCCCGGCTCGGCGCGCTGCGCCCAGGCGGTCGCCGGGCCGGCGTCGTGCAGCGCGAAGTCGATCTGCAGCGTGCCGGCCTCCGCGTCGTGGTGGTGGGGCGTGTAGTCGCGCATCACCGGCCTGGCGCCCTCGGGCCAGGCCATGCCCTCGGGCGTGGCGGTGGGCAGCGCCAGCCGGCCGGTGGCGGGGTCGGGGAAGAACAGCTTCACGTGGTCGTCGAAGCCGGGGCTGGTGAAGCCCTCCATCTCGGCGCCGCCCAGCGTGATGCGGATCAGGTGTGGCGTGAGACGTTCGGTGCGCTGCACCGTCAGGCGCCGGAAGCGCAGGGTGTGGCGCACGCGCTGCGGCATGCGTTCGGGGTGCGGCACGGCGGCCGCGGGGAGGTCGGTGGTGGTGTTCATGACAAGTTTTTAAGCAGGTCGGATTGCGCCGGCGGCCTGACCGCGCTCCTGGGCCGAGGGCCGCGGAGCAGGCCATGCGCGCGACATCCGCGGAACCGGCTTTGCCGGGCCGCAGGATGTGCCCCCTTGCAGGGGGTTGGCGTAGCGGAACGAAGTCCGCGGAGACTGGGGGTGGTCAGATTCGTTCGATTTGTTGCGCGGCATGGTCCAGCACGGCCGCGAAGGCGTGCGCCTGTTCATCGTCAAGGGGCTGGCGCGCGAGCCGCATGCGCATCGCGAGCTTGAGGTTCTCGATGGCCCGCATCACCTGCGGCGGCCGGCCGGCGCGCAGGCCCGCGCCATCCGCGCCCGCCTGCATGCGGGCCATCAGTTCATCGGTGAGAGTGCGGTTGGCCTGCAGGTGCGCCTGCCCCGCCGGCGTGACCGTGTAGCGCTTGCGGCCACCGGCGTCGGGGGCATCGACCTGCACCAGGCCCATTTCCTCGAGCAGGGTGAGCGTGGGGTACACCACGCCGGGGCTCGGGCTGTAGCGCCCGCCCAGGCGTTCCTCGATGGCCTTGATGAGTTCGTAGCCGTGGCGGGGTGCGTCGGCAACGAGCTGGAGCAGCACGAGGCGCAGGCCGCCGCGGCCGAAGACGCGGTGGCCGCCCCCGTGCTCGCCGTGGCCGTGGCGGCCGCGGCCGGTGCCGGTGCCGGTGCCGGTGCCGGTGCCGGTGCCGGTGCCGGTGCCGCGCTCGGGACGAGGGGTGTCGTCGATAGAGTTCATGAGTTTTCGATTTATATCGTGAACAGTAAAGATATATCTAAAACTCGAGCGACGCAAGCGCCGACGCCGGCCTGCACCTGTTGGCGCGGCCGGAGTTGACATTGGGTTTGCTATGAATTCAGGAGCTCCCAGCGCCCGATGAATGGGCGCCAGCAGCGCTTTTTCTTCAAGGAATTACTCAGCTGACCCTGAGCAATTCCGGCCCTGACTCAGCGCTGCGGCATGTCCTTGACCGAGTAGCCCAGGCTCACGGTCGCGTCTTCGGGGATCGGCGGCATGGAAGCGTTCCACGCCTCCCAGGCCTGCCGCATGCGCTCGAGCCGCTCGGGCTCCTTCTTGCCCAGGTTGGCGCGCTCGCGCTCGTCGCCCGGGATGTTGAACAGGTAGTCGTTGCCGTCCACCCGCAGGTACTTCCAGTCGCCCTCGCGCAGCGCGCGCTGGCCGCGGTGGTTCATGCGCCAGTGCAGCGGGCGCTCGAAGCTGTGGCCGGCGTCGCGCAGCACGGGCAGCAGCGACACGCCGTCGAGCGGGTAGTCCGGATGCGCCGCCACGCCCGCNTCGAAGCTGTGGCCGGCGTCGCGCAGCACGGGCAGCAGCGACACGCCGTCGAGCGGGTAGTCCGGATGCGCCGCCACGCCCGCGGCATCGAGCATCGTGGCCGACCAGTCCATGGTCATGCACAGCTGGCGGCTTTGCGAGCCCGGCGCGATCACGGCCGGCCAGTGCGCGATCCACGGCACGCGGATGCCGCCCTCGGTCAGGTCCATCTTGCCGCCCACCAGCGGCCAGTTGTCCGAGAAGCGCTCGCCACCGTTGTCGCTGGTGAAGACGATCAGCGTGTTGTCGAGCTGGCCGTTCTTGCGCAGCGCCTCGACGATCCAGCCGATGCCTTCGTCCATGTGGTGGATCATGCGGCGGTACACGTGGATGTTGCCGCCGGCCAGGTCGAAGAGGTTGTCCTTGACGGCCGGGGCGCGCTCCGCGTCCTCGCGCGTTTCCCAGGGCCAGTGCGGCGCGGTGTAGTGCAGGCTGAGGAAGAAGGGCGCGCTGCTTTGCGCCATGCGGTCCACGTAGTCCACGGCCCGGCGCGAGAGCAGGTCGGTGAGGTAGCCCTCGGCCTTCGACGCCTCGGCGCCTTCGTACAGGTCATGCGTGCCGCGCGAGTCGCAATGCGTGAAGTAGTCCACCCCGCCCGCCATCGGCCCGAAGAACTCCTCGTAGCCCGAGCGCAGTGGCCCGAAGTGCGGCGGATGCCCGAGGTGCCACTTGCCGATGAGCGCGGTGCGGTAGCCGGCGTCCTTGAGCAGCGAAGGCAGCGTCGGATGCTCGGGCGGCATGCCCAGCGTGGTGCTGCCGCGGCTCTTGCTGTTGATGGGCTCCTCCGCCGCGCCGCGCAGGCGGTACTGGTAGCGCGCGGTGATCATGCCGAAGCGCGTGGGCGAGCACACGGGCGAGTTGGCGTAGCCCTGGGTGAAGAGCGCGCCCTGCGACGCGAGCCGGTCCAGCACCGGCGAGACGGGGCCGAAGACCGCTTCGCGGCCGCCGTAGCAGCCCAGGTCGGCGTAGCCGAGGTCGTCGGCGACGATGAAGATGATGTTGGGACGCTTGGCTGTACTCATGGGTTGTACCCCGACGTCTTGACCACCGGCGCCCACTGCGCGCGGTAGGCCTTGAGCATGGCTTCGGTCTGTTCGCGCGTCGCGACCACCGGCACCAGCCTGTTGTCGGTGAAGCGGCGCTGCACCTCGGGTTCCTGCATCACCTCGCGGATCTCGCGCGCCAGGCGCTCGACCTTCTCGCGCGGCATCGAAGCCGGTGCGAAGAAGGTGTTCCAGCCCGACGCGGCCAAGTCCAGTCCGGCCTCCTTGAAGGTCGGCACATCGGGCGCGAAGGGCGAGCGCTTGACGCCCGACATCGCGAGGATGCGCATCTTGCCCGCCTGGTACTGGGGCAGCTGCACGTCGAAGGTGTCGACGGCGATCGGCACCTGGCCGCCGATGAGGTCGGTGATGACCGAGGCCGAGCCCTTGTAGCCCACCACCTCGGTCGGCACCTTGGCCTTCTGGCCCAGCATCAGCGCGAAGAAGTGCGGCAGGCTGCCCGTGGCCGGCACGCCGACGTTGGCCTGGGCCGGGTTGGCACGCATCCAGTCGAAGAGCTGCTTGAGGTCCCTGGCCGGCACCTGCGGGCCCACGACCAGGCCGAAGTCGTAGTCGTTGACGTGCGCGACGGGCTGGAAGTCCTTCTCGGGGTCGTAGCCGTTGTCCTTGAAGACCAGCGGCGCCACCACCATCACGGCCGGGTTGGCGACCATCAGCACGTTCTGCCCGGCCGGCGCGGCCTTGACCTGCTGGGCCGCCAGCCGCCCGCCCGCGCCGGGCTTGTTGTCGACCAGCACCGGCACGCCGAGCTTCTGCGCCAGCCGGTCGCCCACGAAGCGCGCCACCATGTCGGTGGCGCCGCCGGGCGCATAGCCGACGACCACGCGCAGCGGGCCGTCCAGCGGCTGGGCCTGCACGGCCGCGGCGGCCAGCAGGGTGAGCACCGCGGCGAGCCGCGGCAGGGGATGGAAACGCAATGGCATGGCTCTTTCTTCAGTCGTTGGCCTGGAAATTCACGGCCTTCATGATCGCGCCCCAGCGCGCCGTGTCCTCGCGCATGGTCTTCAGGAGCGCCTCGGCATCGTCGGCCACCGGGTACATGCCGTTGGCCAGCAGCTGCTGGCGCACCTCGCGCGAATTGACGGCGCGCGTGAACTCGGCGCGCAGCTTGTCGACCACCGGCTTCGGCGTCTTCAGCGGCGCGTAGTAGGCGAACCAGGCGGTGGCGACCACGTCCTTGTAGCCGCCCTCGACGAAGCTGGGCAGCGACGGCATCAGCGGCGAACGCTTCTCGCCGCTGGTGGCCAGCACCTTGATGCGGCCCGAAGGCAGCATCTGCTGCGCGCCCCCCACGGTGTCGAAGTAGACCGGGATCTGCCCGCCCATGACGTCCTGCCGGGCGGGCGTGGAGCCGCGGTAGGGCACGTGCACCATCTTCAGGCCGGCCGCGCGGTTGAGCATCTCGCCCAAGAAGTGCGAAGGCGTGCCCGCGCCGTACGAGGCGAAGCTCACCTTGTCGCCTTGCGACTTCGCCCAGGCGATGAACTCGGGCAGCGTGTTGGCCGGCACGTCCTTGTTGACCACGAGGGCCAGCTCGAAGCGGGCGGCGTTGACGATCGGCTGGAAGTCCTTGATCGGCTCGTACGACAGGTTCTTGTAGGCGCTCGGGAACATGGTCATCATGCCCGCGGTGCCCAGCAGCAGCGTGTGGCCGTCGGGCGCCGCGGTCTTCACCGCCTCCACCGCGATGCGGCCGGCCGCGCCGGAGCGGTTGTCGATGATCAACGGGCCGAGCGAGTCGCGCACCTCGTGCGCGATGGCGCGCGTGAGCACGTCCTGCGTGCCGCCGGCCGGCACGCCGATCAGCACCTTGATGGGCTGGCCGTTCGGAAAGGCCTGGGCATGGGCCGTGGACAGGGGCAGGGCGCACAGCGCCAGCGCGCCGAAGGCGGCCAGGGCGCCGCGGCTGCGCAGGAAAGCGGGATGCATGCGTAGTCTCCGTCGTGAGGGGGCGGGCGCCCGTGCCGGGCGTCTGCCGGCGATTCTGGAAGTCCCACAATCGATTGTTCAAATCAACTGTCTTGCGGATTTTCCCCATGTCCTCTCCTGCCGCGCGCGGCGACGGCGGCGCCCGCCCGCTGGACGACCTGCTGCTCTATCGCCTGAGCCGGCTGCTGTCGGTGGCCGGCGGCATGGTGATCCGCCTGTGCGAGGGCCGCTTCGGCATCACGCGCCGCGAATGGCGCCTGATCGCCACCCTGGCCAGCCGGGGCGAGCTGGGCTCGTCGCAGCTGGCCGAGCACGCGCAGCTCGACCGTGCCCGCACGTCCAAGGCGGTCAGCTCGCTGGTGGGCAAGCAGCTCGTGTCGCGCACGCAGGCGGGCAGCGATCGCCGCCATGTGGCGCTGCGCCTCACGCCGGCGGGGCTGGCGGTGTACGAGGCGCTGTTCCCGCTCGTGTCGCAGATCAACGAGCAGCTGCTGGCCGTGCTGGGCGCCGATCGCGAGCAGGCCTTCGACGCCATGATGGCCGAGTTGCAGGCGCGCGCCGAGCAGATGGTGGCGCAGGCGGCCCTGCCGAAGGCCGACCGGCGCAGGGGCAAGGGCTGAGAGCCTGGGAGTCTTTCGTCCGTGCCCGCTCGCCGCGCCAGAACGCCCCCGCTCGTTGTTGCAAATGCTCGCCATAGCCCGAGCTATGGCTGCGCTTTGCGCTAAGGTCCGGCCATGCCTTCCTTCGACGACGTCGACGCTTCCCTTCCGCCCCTGCTGCAGCTGCCCGTGCAGGTCTTCGGCGAGGCCGGCCTGCCGGCCGCGGGCGAGCGGCGCACCGACACGCTGGCCGCCGAGGTGCCGGTGGCGCTGGTCTTCAACGGCATCTCGCACGCGGTGATGATGGCGACGCCGCAGGACATCGAGGACTTTGCCCTTGGCTTCGCGCTGTCCGAAGGCATCCTCGACATGCCGCAGGATTGCCGCGGCATCGAGGTCGACGCGGTGTCCGCCGTCGACGCCGGCCTGCCCGAGGGCATGCCGGGCCTGGAGCTGCGGCTCGACATCTCGACCCGCGCCTTCGAGCGCCTGAAGGGCCGGCGCCGCAGCCTGGCCGGGCGCACCGGCTGCGGCGTGTGCGGCGTCGAGAGTTTTGCGGCGCTCGACCTGTCGCCGGTGCCGGTGCCGGCGCGCGAGTGGATCGGGCGCGTCGACCTGCCCACCGTGCTGCGGGGCTTCGATCAGCTCAAGCCGCGGCAGCTGCTCAACGCCGAGGCCGGCGCCATCCATGCCGCCGCGTGGTCGACGATCGACGGCACGGTGACCGATGTGCTCGAGGACGTCGGCCGCCACAACGCGCTCGACAAGCTGCTGGGCCGCCTCGCGCGGGGCGGGCGACTGGGCGAGCCGGGCTTCGTGCTGCTCTCCAGCCGCGGCAGCCACGAGCTGGTGCGCAAGTGCGCGCGCCTGGGCGTCGCGGCCATGGCGACCATCTCGGCGCCCACGGCCATGGGGGTGCGCATGGCCGAGCTGTGCGGGCTCACGCTGTGGGGGCTGGTCCGGGCGCCGCGCGGCGTGCTCTACGCCTCGCCTCTGCTGTCGAAAACATAGCTGCCTGCGCAAGCAGGGCGGGCGCTGCAGCCCGATTTGGCTCGAAATCGGAGGGGCAGGCGCAAAGCCCTTCGCCCAGTGCCCCTGCGCGCTGCCGGCGCTGCGCCTTCGGCTATCGTCCGCCGCATGACCGCCTCCCTCCGCCTGGGTTGGCGCACGCTCTGGCGCGACCTGCGCGCCGGCGAGCTGCGCCTGTTGATCGTCGCCGTGCTGCTGGCCGTGGCCGCGCTCACGGCCGTTGGCTTCTTTGCCGACCGGCTCAAGGGCGGCCTGCAGCGCGACGCGCGCCAGCTGCTGGGCGGCGACGCGGTGCTGGTCACGGACAACCCTCCCCCCCAGGCGTATGTCGACCGCGCGGCGCAGCTGGGCCTGCAGGGCAACACCACCTTCAGCTTTCCGACCATGGCCCGCGCCACCGATGCGCAGGGCGGCGCCAGCCGGCTGGTGGCCTTCAAGGCGGTGAGCACCGGCTACCCGCTGCGCGGCAGCGTGCAGGTGGCGACGACGCCCGAGGGCGCCGGCGAGGCGACGCGCGAGGTGCCCGCGCCGGGGCAGGTGTGGGTCGACCCGTCGCTGCTGGGCGCGCTGGAGCTGAAGGTCGGCGACCCGCTGCTGCTGGGCGATGCGCAGCTCACGATCTCGCGCGTGATCACCCTCGAGCCCGACCGCGGCGGCGGCTTCCAGAGCTTCTCGCCGCGGGTCATGGTCAACCAGGCCGACGTGGCGCGCACGGCGCTCGTGCAGCCGGCCAGCCGCGTGACCTACCGCTTCGCCGTCGCCGGGCCGGAGCGCGCGGTGAAGGCCTTCGCCGACGGCACCGAGGCGGACCTGAAGAAGAACGCGCTGCGCGGCGCGCGGCTCGAGTCCTTCGAGAGCGGCCGGCCCGAGATGCGCCAGACCCTGGACCGCGCCGAGAAATTCCTCAACCTCGTGGCGCTGCTGGCGGCGCTTCTGTCGGCCGTGGCGGTGGCCCTGGCCGCGCGCGGCTTCGCGGCCCGGCACCTGGACGACTGCGCCATGCTGCGCGTGCTGGGTCAGAGCCAGCGCACGATTGCCGGCGCCTACGGCTTCGAGTTCGCCGTCATCGGCCTGGCGGCCAGCCTGCTGGGCACGGCCGTCGGCTTCGGTGTGCACTACGCCTTCGTGCTCCTGCTGGCGGGTCTGGTCGAAACGGCGCTGCCCGCGCCCACGCTGTGGCCGGTGGCCTTCGGTGTCGGCATGGGGCTCACGCTGCTCTTCGCCTTCGGGCTGCCGCCGGTGCTGCAGCTGGCCAGGGTGCCGCCGCTGCGCGTGATCCGGCGCGACGTCGGCAGCCTCAAGCCGGCCTCGGTCGCTGTGCTGGGCGTGGGCATCCTGGGCTTCGCGGCGCTGCTGCTGGCCGCGAGCAGCGACATCAAGCTGGGCCTCATCGCCGTGGGCGGCTTCGCGGCCGCGGTGGTGGTCTTCGCGGCGCTGGCCTGGGTGGCGGTGAAGGTGCTGCGACGCAGCGTCAACGAAGCCACCGCGCCGCGCTGGCTGGTGTTGGCCACGCGGCAGATCTCGGCGCGGCCGGTGTACGCGGTGGTGCAGGTCAGCAGCCTGTCGGTCGGGCTGCTGGCGCTGGTGCTGCTGGTGCTGCTGCGCACCGACCTGGTGTCGAGCTGGCGCCGCGCCACGCCGCCCGATGCGCCCAACCGCTTCGTCATCAACGTCATGCCCGACCAGGAGCAGGCCTTCCGCGCCGCGTTGCAGAAGGACGGCGTGGCGAACTACGACTGGTACCCCATGTTCCGCGGCCGGCTGGTGTCGGTGAACGGCAAGCCCGTCTCGCCCGACGACTACGCGGAGGACCGCGCCAAGCGCCTGGTCGACCGCGAGTTCAACCTCAGCAACGCCGCCGACAAGCCGCCGCACAACGAGGTGGTGCAGGGCGCCTGGAAGCAGGGCGAGGCGAACGCCGTCAGCGTGGAAGAAGGGCTCATGGAGACGCTGGGCCTGAAGCTGGGCGACACGCTGGGCTTCGACGTCGGCGGCATCCCCAGCGAGGCGCGCATCACCTCCACGCGCAAGGTCGACTGGGGCTCGCTGCATGCCAACTTCTTCGTGATGTACCCCGTGGCGTCGATGCCGCCCGAGCTGCCCGTGACCTACATGGGCGCCTTCCGCGCTCCCGAAACGCGGCCCCCACGCTCCCCTGCTGCGCAAAGTCCGCTGCCCCCCGAGGGGGCGCCTTCCATCTTGGGGCGGCCCGGCGATGGAAGGCCGAGTTTCGACAACGCCCTGGTCCGGCAATTCCCGAACGTCACCATCGTCGACATGAGCGCCACGCTCAACCAGGTGCAGCGCGTGCTCGACCAAGTGATCCGCGCGGTGGAGTTCCTCTTCGGCTTCACCTTGGCCGCGGGGCTGGTGGTGCTGTTCGCGGCCGTGACGGCCACGCGCGAGGAACGCGCCAAGGAGTTCGCCGTCATGCGGGCCGTCGGCGCCCGCGCCAGCCTGCTGCGCCAGGTGCAGCGTGCCGAACTGGTCGGCGTGGGCCTGCTCGCCGGGCTGCTGGCGAGCGTGGTGGCCTCGGTCATCGGCTGGGGGCTGGCGCGCTACGTGTTCGACTTCACCTGGACCGCCTCGCCTTTCGTGCCGCTGGCCGGCGCGGCGGCCGGCGCGGTGCTGGCGCTGGCGGCCGGCTGGTGGGGCCTGCGCGAGGTGCTGCGCCGGCCGGTGGTGGCGACGCTGCGGCAGGCGGCGGAATGACGCAGCGCAAGGCCCGCGCGGCACGCCGGGCCTAAGCTGGCGCCAATGCGCGGCCTCGTCGTGAGCCGCCGCCGAACTCTCGGAGAGCCCATGCCCGCACTCGACACCGCCCAACGCCAGCAACTGCGCAGCGCCCTGGCGCAACGCGAGACCGAACTGCTGCAGGACCTGCGCGCCGCGCAGCGCGAACAGCTCGGCGCCGAGCCGATGGACGGCAGCCACGAAGTGATCGACTCGGGCGAGCTGGCCTACCGCCACGAGCAGCAGGAGATCGACGACGACGAAGCCACGCGCGAGCACGGCGAGCTGCGTACCGTGCGCGCCGCGCTGGCACGCCTGGACGACGGCAGCTACGGCGAATGCATCGACTGCGGCATCGACATCCCCTTCGCACGTCTGCAGGCCCAGCCCGCCGCACTGCGCTGCGTGGCCTGTCAGGAAAAGGCCGAGCGGGGTGCGCAAGGCGCCTGACGCCCCGCCGCTTGCTGGGGGTCTGCTATCGATTTCGTAGCTATTCGCGCAGGAGCGCTGGGCGTTGCAGCCATTTTTCGCCTGAGGTGGCACGGCGGGCCGCGCGCCACCTGACCGGCATTGCGCCCGCGCCCGGCGGCCCGCAGAATGACCGCGCTGGAGGCCGCCCATGATCCGCATCGGAACCCTGTGCTACGTCGTCGAAAGCTGCACCGCCAGCCCCGCCACCGAGCGTGCGGTCGGCCGCATCGTCGAGGTCTGCTCCGCGCCCTACGAGGCGCCCAACCCCTGGCAGTACCTGCCCGGCACCTACTACGACGTGCTGTTCGAGGGCTGGACCTTCTATTGCCATGCCGACAAGCTGCGGCCGATCTCGGATCCGGATGCGGCGTCTTATTTCAAGCGCTGCGAGCGCGTCGCTGCGAGCGCGTCGCTGCGGACCCTGCCCTGGTCTGATGCGGCATCGGTCGCGACGGACCCGCTGCCCCCGCGATGATCAGCGGATCCCGACGCTAACGTGACCGTCGCGCGCACCGGCAAGGGGCGGGGCGCCGAGCTTGAAGACCGGTGACGGTGCTCGGGGGATGCCGAGTGCAGCCGGCGCCGCCCCCGGTCCACCGGCTGCCGGTGGCTTGGCTGACACGACCGTTGCGTGGAACGCCGCTTGGGTGGTACTGCTGAAACCATCGAGCAGCCGTTGAACCTCCGCTTCCTGCGGCCACGGCGTCCTGCGCACCGGTGTGCCGCCGGGCGGAAAGCCGAACGGATTGGCGGCGGCCGGAATGTCCGCCAGCGCGGAGGCAATCTGGCCCGTCGTCTGCGCAGGGGTGGGCGACTCGCGCAGCAGCCACCACAGCGCGCCGGCCTGTTGCGCTGTGACGGGGCCGGGCATTTGGAGAAGCGCGCCGAGCGCGCGCAGCATGCCCTGGTCCTGGACCTGCGCCACCAGTGCCGCGCCGCTAGCCGGGTCCGACGACGCTACCACTATGCCCTTCTTAATCGCTTCCTTGGCCAGGGCTGCGATGTGCATTGGCGCGCAAATGTTCTGGTGGTCGCTCAGCGCAGTCAGCGCGGACCCGTAGGTCATTGGCTCGATATCTCCCAGTGCCTGCCGGTGTGTGCTCAGCGCACGCGTGGTCAGTTCGCGCACTCCGTCAATGTTCTCGGCCGAAAACAGGAAGTTCTTGGTGTAAAGATCGAGCCCGGTGAACCCCAGTCCGGTCGCAATGGCCACATTGGCCACGGCGGTCTGGCCGGCGTGGTGCAGGGCCATCACCGAGGTGGACAGGGTCCCGACCGCGCCCACCACGTCGCGGCTAAAGACCAGCCATTTTTGGGTGTGCCCCGCAGTAGCGAAAAAGTCGCTGCAATTGGCGTAGACGAGCGTGAAGCCCAACTCGAGCATCAGGCGCGCCTTGTCGGCGTTCATGGGGTCGGTGCTGGCAGCGCTTTCGGCCGCGACGAAGTTCGGGATCAACCCGCTGGCCGGTGTTGTCGGCTGCGCCACCGCGCCCGTCGCGGCCACGACCGGAGGAGCGCCGCGCATGGTCGTGCAGGCTGGCAGCACGGCGGCGCAGGCCAGGGTGAGCGCGGACAGCGCGTGCGCGCGCAAATTGGTCGTGGGAGCGGCATTCACGTCGTTGGTCCCGCGATCCAGATTTCGATGAGATTGCGATGCACGCGGCTGGCGACACGACCGCGCACCGCCAGCACGCGCACCGGGCCTGCCGCGGCTTCGAGCACTTTGGCCGCGGCCTCGGCGGACGCCTTGTCCTGCTCGCGGAAGTAGCGCACCTGATGCTCCGAGGGGATGGCCCGTTTGTTCTTGACGTTTTCGATGTCCGGCACCATGAAACCGGCAGTGCGGCCTGACGCCTGGATACGCCGCGCCAGGCTGCGTTGCGATTCGCTGCCGAACTGAATGTAGAGCAGCGGCTTCTGCGCCACGGCGATGGTGCTGGTGCGGGTCTGCAGTGCGCCGGCCTCCGCGTCGCTGAGCGGCGATGCAGCCCGGGAGATCGCTTCGTCGACGACCTCGCGCGCGTTGGCGAACACTTCCCCGGCGGCGCCGGGGTAGGCCTGCCGCGCGCCCTGCTTGTCCTGCACCGACAGCACCAGGTTCTCCTGCGCAATAAAGCACTTGCTTCGCTCCTTGCGGATGTAGGCCGCAGCCGGCATCGCGTACAGCATGATCGACCGGCGGTCCAGGGGCGACGCCAAGTCGACGCCTGGGCCGATGCCGATAGCCCTCAGGTTGTTGTCGACCTTGGCCTTGTCCCAGCCCTGCCAAGCGAGGAAGACCTGGTACACGTCTGGCTCTCCAGCCTCGCCGGCCTCCCAGCGAATCTCGTCGAAGCATTCTTTGTGCTGGTGCTCGTGGTTGAAACCCAAAGCATGACCGAACTCATGCAACACCACCCCTTTCCACCGGGCCGGCATCACATGCGGCCATTGAACGTCGAAGCGTTCGAAGTTCATCGACGGCTCGTTCGGCGGAAAGGACACCGTGTTCAGGCTGTCCTGCCCCAGTGCCGACCAGTAGCCGGGCTGGTTGAACCCGATCCGGATGTGGGCCGTGTAGTTCGTGTCCGCAGTGCTCCACGTTCGAGGTCGCCCGGGCGGCCCGAAGTCAAATTTCAGGTTTGCAGAGCGTCCCCACTCGGTCGCAACCTGCGCAATGGCCGCGTGCAGCGCGGGCGTGCCGCCGTTGAATGCCACCAAGATCGTGTCGCCTGCCGACCAGCGCCGGCGGCTGATGATGAAGTCGCTTCGGGGCGAAGACAGCTTGGCTGCGGCCTGCTGCTCCAGCCCGTGCTGGCGGGCCAACCGTTCCGCCAGCGCAGGCGGGTAGTCGTCTACCCCGGTGGCAGGTGCGCTACGTTGCGCAACAGCGCCAGTCGCGGCTAGGCACAACGCCAGGCCGAGAGCGGCGCTTGGGCTGGCACGAAAGATCCGTGTGTCCATCTGAGGCCTCCTGCATCGAGCCGGTCTGGCTGCGTCTGTTCTGCCGCTCCCCTATGGCTGGTGTTGTACGCGGCGGAACGCGCGCGCGCATGCCGCGTCGTGGGTACACAGGGCATGGGATGAATGAGACACTTGGGACGCCCAAGCACCGCCGAGTCGAAACGCTGCGAGCGAGTTTCGGCTCGGATTCAGGGGATGCTGCCCTCAGCTACGGCATCGTCGACCCGCTATCGAATTCGTAGCAAGTTGCGCCTACACCACGCGATATGCGGGCCGATTTGGCACCTAACTGTGAGCGGTATGCGCAAGTGCCTTTAACGGCACTAATCCGTTCACGCTGAACTTGTCGAAGCGCCGCGCAAGGCTTCGATAAGCTCAGCGTGAACGGTGCTTGTCTATGGAGTGCGAGGCCGTCTCAGAGCACCTCGTCCCGCAACTGCGGAAACACCTTCGACACCTTGGCCAGCAGGTAGTCGCCGTAGCGGCCGTTGAAGGCATGCACATTGGCGCGGTCCCAGCGCAGGGCGCTGTCGTCCAGGGCCTGGGCGCCGGCCAGTCCTTCGATGCGCTGCACGCGGGCCTCGAAGTGGGGGTCGAAGAAGAGCGGGAAGGACAGCCGGTCGCGCCCCGAGGTGTTGCGCTTGACGCGGTGCGGTGTCGACTTGTAGAGCCCGCCGGTCATGCGATCCAGCATGTCGCCGATGTTGCACACGAAGGTGCCAGGCACGGGCGGCGCGTCGATCCAGCCTGCGGGCGTGTGCACGGCCAGGCCGCCGACGTCGTCCTGGTGCAGCACGGTGAGCAGGCCGTAATCGGTGTGCTCGCCCACGCCCCAAATGGGCTGGTTCGGCACGTCCAGGCCCTCGGGCACCGGCTGGCTCGGATAGTTGAAGAGCCGCAAGAGGATCAGCGGGTCGGCCGTGTAGCGGTCGGCGAAGTACGTGGCGGGCAGGCCCAGGCTGAGCGCGATGCCTTCCATCAGCCGATGGCCCAGCTGCGTGACGGCCGCCATGTAGTCGAGGAGGGTCTGGCGGAAGTCTTCCAGGCCGGGCGCGTCGGGGAAGAGGTTGGCGCCGTGCGCCGGCCAACGCGCCGCCACGCGCGGATCGTGGGCCGGCAGTTCGGTGCCGAGGTACAGGCCTTCCTTCCAGTCCGGCCGGCCCGAGGTCAGCTCGCCGCCCAGCGGGAAGTAGCCGCGCCAGGCGCGTCCGCCCAGGGCCATGCGCCATTGCATCTTGGTGGCCTCGGGCAGGGCGAAGAAGCGGTGGCTCAGCGTTTCGAGCCGCTGCACCAGGGCCGCGTCGACGCCGTGGTGCGCGACGTAGAAGAAGCCGTGCGCACGGCAGGCCTCGCCGATCTGTGCGGCGACGGCCTCGCGGCCCGGGCCGCCGGCCACCAGCGGCGCGACGTCGATGACGGGGAGTGCGGATGCGGTCATGGCGTGTGTCCTAGACGGCGGGCGCGAAGGGCGAGCGGATGTCCGACAGGAACTGCTGCGCGCGCGGGTGCTGCGGCCGGTTGAAGAAGTCGTCGGGCGTGGCGCGCTCCAGCACGCGGCCCTGGTCCATGAAGAGCACGCGGTCGGCGACCTCGCGCGCGAAGCCCATCTCGTGCGTCACGCAGACCATCGTCATGCCGGCCTCGGCCAGATCGCGCATCACCAGCAGCACCTCGCCGACCATCTCGGGGTCGAGGGCGCTGGTGGGTTCGTCGAAGAGCATCAGCGGCGGCTCCATGGCCAGGGCGCGGGCGATGGCCACGCGCTGCTGCTGCCCGCCCGAGAGCTCGCTCGGCCAGGCGTCGGCCTTGGCCGCCAGGCCGACCCGCTCGAGCAGCGCCAGGGCGCGCTCCTGTGCCTCGCGCCGGCTCAGGCCGCGCAGCTGGACCGGCGCCAGCGTGCAGTTCTGCATCACCGTCAGGTGCGGGAACAGGTTGAACTGCTGGAACACGAAGCCGATGCGCGAGCGAAACGCATTGACGTCGATGCCGGGGGCGTGGATGTCCTGCCCGTCGATGCGGATGTGGCCCGACTGGATGGGCTCGAGCCGGTTGAGCGTGCGGATCAGCGTCGACTTGCCCGAGCCCGACGGGCCGCAGACCACGACCACCTCGCCAGCGGGGATGGATTCGGTCACGTCGACCAGCGCGTGGTAGTCGCCGTACCACTTGTTGACGTTCTGCAGTTCGATCATGCGGTGCCTCCGGCTGCGGGCGCGGTGCGCGCGGACGTGCGGCGCGCCAGCCGGCGTTCCAGCCAGTACGCGAAGCGCGACAGCCCGAAGCACATCACGAAGTAGCTCAGGCCCAGGATGGCGTACACCTGCGCCGGCTTGGTGAACACCTGGGTGTTGATCTGCGTGGTGATGAAGGACAGCTCGGCCAGGCCGATGATGTAGCCCAGCGAGGTTTCCTTGATGGTGGAGACGAACTGGTTCACCAGCGAGGGCAGCATGCTGCGCAGCGCCTGCGGCAGCACCACGAAGCGCATGGCGCGGCCGTAACCCAGGCCCAGTGCGCGGGCGCATTCCATCTGCCCCTTGGGCAGGCCCTGGATGCCCGCGCGCACGATCTCGGCCAGGTACGCGGCATCGAACACCACGAGCGCGATGAGCATGGTGGCGAACTGGTCGGTCTTCACGCCCGTCACGCTGGGCAGGAAGAAGTAGGCCCAGAACACCACCATGAGCAGCGGCACGCCGCGCACCACGAAGACGAATGCCGTCACCGGCCAGCGCAGCCAGCGCCACGGGCTCACGCGCGCCAGGCCGAAAGCGATGCCCAGCGGCAGCGCCAGCACCAGCCCGCAGGCCGCGAGAATCAGCGTGAGCGCCAGGCCGCCCAGCGGGCCGTTGGGGTACTGGCCGATCAGGAAGTAGAGCCAGTAGGTCTGGACGATCTCGAGCATCGCGGGCCTTCAGGCGGTGCGCACGGGCCAGCGGTGGTGGTACCACGCCGCCAGGCCCGTGATGGCGAGCGACACGCTCAGGTAGGCGGCGGTGGCGAAGGCGAAGGACTCGAAGCTGCGGAAGGTGGCGCTCTCCACCTGCCCGGCCTGGTACATCAGCTCGGCCACGCCGACCACGGTGGCGATCGAGGTGTTCTTCCACAGGTTGAGCGTCTGCGAGATGAGCGGCGGCACTGTCACCCGCAGCGCCTGCGGCAGGATCACGCGCCGCATCGTCGCCAGGAAGCCGAAGCCGAGCGCGCGCCCGGCCTCCATCTGCACGGCGGGGATGGCGCGGATGCCGCTGCGGATGTCCTCGGCCATGTAGGCCGCCGTGTAGAGGGCCAGCGCGATCACGGCGCTGATGGCTTCCACCTTGCCGGCGTAGAGCCGTTCCTTCAGCGTGTCGGGCAGCAGCTCGGGCGCGCCGAAGTACCAGAACAGCATGTGCGCCAGCAGCGGTATGTTGCGGATCAGCTCGACGTAGCCGAAGCCGATGGCGCGCAGGATGGGCACGGGCGACAGGCGCAGCAGCGCGACGACCGTGCCCAGCGGCAATGCGATCACGAAAGCGGCTGCCAGCAGTTGCAGCGAGAGCAGCAGCCCGGCCACGAGCATGTCGTGGTACTGGCCGTGCAGCAGCAAGGAGAAATCGAAGACGGGCATGGACGCGGGGCGCTGGCGGCCGATGGTAGGCCCATCGGCGCGCTGCAGCGTGCGACATCAGGCCGTCCGCACGCCCGTGTGCGGGCAGCCCGGGTGCGACAGGGTCAGCCGTCGATCTTGTCGCTTTCGAGCTTGAAGCTGCGCTTCTCGAAGCCCGAGGCGGTCTTCGGGCCGTACCACTTGAGGAAAATCTTGTCGGCTTCGCCCGACTTCTCCAGTTCGCGCAGGGTGTCGTCCACCACGGCCTTGAGCGCCGGCTCGCCCTTCTTGATGCCGATGGCCAGGGCCTCGGTGCTCAGGTTCTGCGGCAGCACGGTGTAGCGCGCCTTCTGCGGGCCCAGCTTGGCATAGCTGCGCAGCAGCGCGGCCTCGTCGTCGAGGTACCCCACGCCCTTGCCCTGCTGCAGCGCCTGGAAGGCCTGCTGGCTCGTGTCGAAAGTGACCACCTCGACGTTGGGCACGGCCTTGCGGATGTTGGGCTCCTGGGTGCCGCCGCGGATGGTCAGTACCTTCTTGCCGGCCAGGCCCGCGACGTCGGCGATGCCGCTGTCCTTCTTCACGATGGCCTTCTGGCCGGTGACGAAGGTGGTGAGCGAGAAGTCGATCTGCGCCTCGCGCTCCTTGTTGTGCGTGAGGCCGGCCGCGATCAGGTCCACGTGGCCCTGCTGCAGCTCGGGAATGCGCGCGGCCACGGCGATCTGCTTGAGCACCGGCTTGACGCCGATCTTCCTGGCGATGGCATTCACCAGGTCCACCTCGTAGCCGATGATCTCGCGCGTCTTGGGATCGATGAAGGTGGCGGGCTCGTCGGTGCCGAGCACGCCGACGACGAGTTCGCCCTTCTTCTTGATGTCGGCCAACTGGTCGGCCTGGGCGACGCCGGCCCACAGCAGCGAGGTGGCCACGACGGTGGCTCCGAGGATGGCATGGCGCATGGACTTCTCCTTTGGAATGCGTTCAGGGGGTGAAGCGTAGCAACTCGGCCCGAAGTAATGAAATAGAACTTTCAAATATGCAAATCCGTATGAGGCTGGCGTAGGAAGGGCGGGGCGAGGTCCGCGGACAATCGCTCCATGCAGATCCAGGACAAGCCTCCCTTCGACACGCCCTTCGAGTGGATCGGCGGCGAGGACAAGGTGCACCAGCTCACCGAGCGCTTCTATGACCTGATGGACCTCGAGCCCGGCTATGCGGCCCTGCGCGCTGCACACGGGCCCAGCCTGGACAACGCGCGCCAGCGGCTGTTCTGGTTCCTGTGCGGCTGGCTCGGCGGCCCGCAGCACTACACCGACCGCTTCGGCCATCCCATGCTGCGCGCCCGGCACATGCCTTTCCCCATCGGCATCGCCGAGCGCGACCAGTGGCTGGCCTGCATGGACCAGGCGATGGGCGAGACCGGCGTGCCGGAGGACCTGCGCGCGCGCCTGCGCCAGTCCTTCTTCCAGACCGCGGACTGGATGCGCAACAAGGGCGCGTAGGGCGCCGGTTCAGCGCCCCACCGGCGCCAGCAGCACCACCAGCGCGCCGGCGCCCCCTTCGGCGGGCTTGGCCTGCACGAAGGCCAGCACCTCCTTCTTCTGGATCAGCCAGCGCTGCGCCTTGGTCTTGAGCACGGGCTGCTTGCCGGGCGAGCCGAGGCCCTTGCCGTGCACGACCCGCACGCAGCGCACGCCCTGGCGGTGGGCGGTGCGGACGAAGGCGGCCAGCGCCTCGCGCGCCTCGTCGCTGCGCAGGCCGTGCAGGTCGAGCTCGCGCTGGATCGACCAGTCGCCGGCGCGCAGCCTGCGCGTGACGTCGGTGCCCACGCCGGGACGGCGGAAGCTCATCTGGTCGTCGGCATCGAGCAGGGTGGTGACGTCGAACTCGTCGGACAGCGCCTCGCGCAGCGCCTGCGCCTCGTCGCGCTGGTGCTGCACGGCCACCGGCGCCGGCGGCGCGGGCGCCAGGTGCACGATGGGCTTGCTGCGCAGCGGGCGCGTGGCGCCGGTGTCTGCGCCCACGGCGCGGGCGAACAGGTTCTGCTCGGCCTGGCGCTGCTTCTCGGCGGCCGCGCGCGCGGCGGCTTCGGCCGCTTCGCGCTCGCGCGTCTCGCTCAGGGCGCGCTGGACCTGCTTGAGGTCGGCCAGGCTCTTGAGGGGAAGGGTGGGGCGGGGCATGGGACGGGCCGGACAGGAGTCGTTGCTCGGCGCCCCCGGAAGGCGCCGGGGCGCGTTCGCCGGGGCGGCGCGCCGTCGGCCAGCGTAACCCAAACCGGCGCCGCTCACAGCAGCCCGCGTTCGGCCATCGACAGCGCCTGGCCCGGGCCGACGATCACGTGGTCGAGCACACGCACGTCGACCAGCGCAAGCGCGGCCTTCAGTGTCTGGGTGAGCGCCTCGTCGGCACGCGAGGGCTCGACGCTGCCGCTGGGATGGTTGTGGGCCAGCACCATGGCGGCGGCATGGTGGTGCAAGGCGCGCTGCACCACTTCTCGCGGGTACACGCTGGTCTGGTTGAGCGTGCCGCGGAACAGTTCCTCCAGCGCGATGAGGCGATGCTGGCTGTCGAGGAAGAGGGCGGCGAAGACCTCGTGCGGGCGGCCGGACAGGTGCAGCTGCAGGTAGCGCTTGACCGAGTCGGGCGCCTCGAACACGGTGCGCTCGGCCAGTCGTTCCGCCATGGCGCGCCGCGCCAGTTCCAGCACGGCCACCAGCTGGGCGCGCTTGGCGCTCCCGCCCAGGCCCCGGACGCGCCGGAGATCGTCGGTGCCGGCCTGCAGCAGCCCGGCCAGTCCGCCGAAGGTGTCGAGCAACTGCTGCGCGAGCTGCAGCACGTTCGTGCCGGCCACGCCGGTGCGCAGCAGCAGGGCCAGCAGTTCCGCGTCGCCCAGCGCGGCGGCCCCGCGCGTGAGCAGCTTCTCGCGCGGACGCAGGTCCGCCGGCAGGTCCTTGAATGCCATGTGTTCCTCCCTGGAAGCGCCGCCCGGCGGCCGAAACCCCCTCGGCCGGGCCGGCGGCACCCCTCTTCTAAAATCATGGACCAGTTTATCGGGGCGATCCCTTGTCTTTGAACACCACCGCCGCCGTGGTGCAGCCCGGCTCCTTCCTCACGCTGCACTACCGCCTGGCCGGCCCGGCCGGCGACATCATCAACACCTTCGCCGACAAGCCGGCCACGCTGTCGCTGGGCACCGGCGAGCTGTCGCCGGCCGTCGAGCAGCGCCTGCTGGGCTTGGAGGAGGGCACGCACGCCACCTTCGAACTGCCGGCCGGCGAAGCCTTCGGCGAGCGCAACCCCGAGATGCAGCAGTGGGTGGCCAAGGCGCTGCTGGCGCAACTGGGCGACCCCGACGAGCAGTACCAGCCCGGCGACGTGGTGCAGTTCCCCACGCCCGACGGCGCGGGCAGCTATGCGGGCGCAGTGATGGAGACGAGCGACACCGCGGTGCGCTTCGACTTCAACCACCCGCTCGCCGGCCAGCCCGTGACCTTCGAGGTGCGCCTGATCGGCGTGCTGTGACGGACCGCGCGATGCAGGACGTCCAGGAAATTCTCCTCGCCGAGCCGCGCGGCTTCTGCGCCGGCGTGGACCGCGCCATCGAGATCGTCGAGCGCGCCATCGCCAAGTTCGGCGCCCCGATCTACGTGCGGCACGAGATCGTGCACAACACCTACGTGGTCGAGACGCTGCGCGCCAAGGGCGCCGTCTTCATCGAGGACCTGGCCGAGGTGCCGCCCGGCGCCACGCTGGTCTTCAGCGCGCACGGCGTGAGCAAGGCCGTCGAGGCCGAGGCGCAGCAGCGCGGCTTCTCCGTCTTCGATGCCACCTGTCCGCTGGTGACCAAGGTGCACGTCGAGGTGGCCAAGCTCGCGAAGGAGGGCTACGAGTTCATCATGATCGGCCACAAGGGGCATCCCGAGGTCGAAGGCACGATGGGCCAGCTCGACCACGGCATCCACCTGGTCGAGGACGTGGCCGACGTGGCGCGCGTGCAGCCGGGCCAGACCGAGAAGCTCGCCGTCGTGACGCAGACCACGCTGTCGGTCGACGACGCCGCCGAGATCGCCGCCGCCGTGCGCGCGCGCTTCCCGGCCGTGCGCGAGCCCAAGCAGCAGGACATCTGCTACGCCACGCAGAACCGGCAGGACGCCGTGAAGGTCATGAGTCCGCAGGTCGACCTGGTCATCGTGGTCGGCAGCCCGACCAGTTCCAACAGCAACCGCCTGCGCGAACTGGCGCAGCGCCTGGGCACGCCGGCGCACATGGTCGATTCGGCCGCCGAGCTCCAGCCCGCATGGTTCGAGGGCAAGGCGCGCGTGGGCCTCACGGCCGGTGCGTCGGCGCCCGAGGTGCTGGTGCGCGAGGTGATCGAGCGCATCAAGGCGCTGGGCGCCGTGTCGGTGCGCAGCCTGCAGGGCATCGAGGAGACGATCAAGTTCCCGCTGCCCAAGGGCCTCAAGCTCGACGACATCCCGCCGCCGCAGCACATCTCATGAATCGCATGCAAGACATCGACTGGCGCTCCGAAATCGACAGCGCCTCCCACAGGCTGGGCGCGCAGTTCGGCCACTTTCTGCGCGAAACGCCGCTGTGGAGGCTGCCGGCTTCCGCCCTTGGCGTGGCGGCGCCCGGCGCCGAGGTCTGGCTCAAGCTCGAGCACCTGCAGGTCAGCGGCAGCTTCAAGGCCCGCGGCATGATGAACCGGCTGCTGGCCAACAACATTCCCTCCGCCGGTGTGGTGGTCGCCTCGGGCGGCAACGCGGGCATCGCGACCGCCGCCGCGGCGCAGGCCCTGGGCGTGCGCTGCGAGGTCTACCTGCCCGGCGTGTCGCCCGAGGCCAAGCGGGCTGGACTGCGTGCCCTGGGCGCCGACGTGCGCGTGGTGGGCGAGTTCTATCCCGATGCGCTGGCCGCCTGCCTGGCGCGCCAGCAGGAGACCGGCGCGCTGCTCACGCATGCCTACGACCAGCCCGAGGTGGTGGCCGGTGCCGGCACCCTGGGCGTGGAGATCGAGCGCCAGGGCGGCCTGCCCGATTCCGTGCTGGTGAGCGTGGGCGGCGGCGGCCTCATCGGCGGCCTGGCCGGCTGGTTCCAGCAGCGCAGCCGCGTGGTGGCACTGGAGCCCGAAGCCTGCCCGACGCTGCACGCGGCGCGCGAAGCCGGCGAGCCGGTGGACGTTGCGGTGGGCGGGGTCGCGGCCGACTCGCTGGGCGCCAAGCGCATCGGCGCCATCGCGTGGGAGATCACGCGGCAGCACGTGCGCGATTCGCTGCTGCTGCCCGACGACGCCATCCGCGCCGCTCAGCTGTGGCTGTGGAAAGAGATGAAGCTGGCCGTCGAGCCTGCGGCCGCGCTGCCGCTGGCGGCCCTGCAGACCGGCACCTACGTGCCGCGCGTGGGCGAGAAGGTCTGCCTGATCGTCTGCGGCGCCAACGTCGATCCCGCGACGCTGGCCTGACGCGCTGGTCGCGCTGCGGGGCGCCATGGAGCGCAACCTAAAATCGCCCGATGCTCGACATCACACTGCTACGCAAGGACCTCGACTCGGTCGTGGCCCGCCTCGAAACCCGCAAGAAGAACCAGCCCTATCTCGACGTGGCGAGCTTCACCGCGCTGGAGGCCGAGCGCAAGCAACTGCAGACCCGCACCGAGGAAATCCAGGCCCGTCGCAATGCCCTGAACAAGCAGATCGGCCCGCTCAAGGCCAAGGGCGAACCGGTCGAAGCGCTGATGGCCGAGGTGGGCGCGCTCAAGGCCGAGCAGGAGTCTTCGGCGACGCGCCTGGACGCGCTGCAGCCCGAACTGCAGGCCCTGCTGCTGGCCGTGCCCAACCTGCCGCATGCCAGCGTGCCCGTGGGCGAGGACGAACACGCCAACGTCGAGGTGCGCCGCTGGAGCCCGCAGGGCGGCGAGGGCGCCGATGCCGTGCCGCTGGGCTTCACGCCGCGCGACCACGTCGACCTCGGCGCACCGCTGGGGCTGGATTTCGAGATGGGCGTGAAGCTCGCGGGCTCGCGCTTCACCGTCATGAAGGGGCCGATCGCGCGCCTGCACCGCGCGCTCGCGCAGTTCATGCTCGATCTGCAGACGCAGCAGCATGGCTACAGCGAGTGCTACGTGCCCTACATCGTCAACGCCGACACCTTGCGCGGCACCGGCCAGTTGCCCAAGTTCGAGGGCGACCTCTTCGCCGCCAAGAAGGGCGGGCAGGAGGGCGAGCCGGTGCCCGACAACGCGGCGCTGTACCTCATCCCCACCAGCGAGGTGCCGCTGACGAACTTCGTGCGCGACACCGTCGTGCCCGAATCTCAGCTGCCCATCCGTCTGACGGCCCACACCCCCTGCTTCCGTTCCGAAGCGGGCAGCGCCGGGCGCGACACGCGCGGCATGATCCGCCAGCACCAGTTCGACAAGGTCGAGATGGTGCAGATCGTCCACCCCGAGAAGAGCTACGACGCGCTCGAGGAGATGACGCGCCATGCCGAGGCCGTGCTGCAGGCGCTGGAACTGCCCTACCGCGTGGTGCTGCTGTGCACCGGCGACATGGGTTTCGGTTCGTCCAAGACCTACGATCTGGAAGTGTGGCTGCCGGCGCAGGACACCTACCGCGAGATCAGCTCGGTGTCCAACTGCGAGGCCTTCCAGGCGCGGCGCCTGCAGGCGCGCTTCAAGAACGCGCAGGGCAAGAACGAGCTGCTGCACACGCTCAACGGTTCCGGCCTGGCCGTGGGCCGTGCGCTGGTCGCGGTGCTGGAGAACCACCAGCGCGAGGACGGCGCCATCGCCGTGCCCAAGGCCCTGCGGCCCTACCTGGGCGGCCTCGAGGTGCTGAGCGCTTGATCTTGCCGATCTGGGCCGGACCAGGCCCGAAGTCCTGCTAGAATCGCACGCTTCGACAAATTTGCGTCTTGTGGAGAGGTGGCAGAGTGGTCGAATGTACCTGACTCGAAATCAGGCGTACGGTTTCCCCGTACCGTGGGTTCGAATCCCACCCTCTCCGCCAGTAAGTCAATAAAATCAACAAGTTACGCGAGACAAGGCAATCAGTCCCACAAAGACGCCCACATAAAGCAAAGCCACCGCCGTTCCCTCGGCAGTGGCTTTTTCTTTGGCCGTGAAGTCGGTCGCGAGTTGGGTTGGATCGCCGGCCTCAGCCTCTCGACAATTTGGTCGACCTGCGGAACTTGGCCTGCTGAGCTACCTCGGCCGCCGCGGCAATCTCGCTGTCCGGCAGCGGCCCCGTCAACTCGACCGCCCAGTTAACACGCTCTGGAGGCGCCTCGGCCGGCGCCACCAGCCAGCCAAGCAAAGACGGATGTCAGCAACCACCTCCAAACTTAGCCCGCTAGGCCTTGTCGGCGGCCGGTTTGATCGCAGGGAGCTCGCTCGTGCCCGTCGCGCCGCCGCCGCTTGGACGATTTGACGGAACGCCTCCAGCTCGTCGAACTTAGGGCGCAGGCGTCGCGCCTTGCCTTCGCTTACCGGCTCCTGTCCAAGTAGCGCGGCGTGTGCGGCCTCCGTGTAGCGCTGAATCTCCCGGCCTTCCACGTTATTCCCCGGCTCACCACGCTGACAGGCCGCCCACGCACCTGCGCCGCCTCCCGGCAGCCGCCTGAGCCTAGGCGGCTTCGTCGGCCAGCGGTGACAGGACGGTCGCATGGACAGCCCACCGACCCGCCGCGCTTAGGCAGCGGAGGTACCCGGCCAACGAGCCGCCATGCTGAGTTCACTCTTCCGATGACTTCCCATGACCGGGTAGCAAAGGAGAAGGTACTGGGTGACGACGGACGTGGACCGCATGTTCAAGGGAAAGCGGAGTGCGTCGAAGAATCAACCTGAACTTCGTCGTCGAGTGGCGGTGAGTCGTTCTCGCGTCTCGCAATGCTCGATGTCATATCCAATGCACGGCATCAAAGCAGCGAAAGCCGGGGGCCCGCACCTCGCTCACGGTCGATTTCCCTTAGATCCGGCAGTAGCGGGCCGCAGTAAATAAATATCGTGCGAGAACTAATAGGATGAGTGGAATTCGCCACTCACCGAGCGTCTGTGGCTGCTTGCTTTCCACTGAATGTCGCCTTCTCGCGAGGCGACGGCAATGGGTGGCGACTTCAGGTAGAAGACAAGGTAGGGGTTTCCACCGCCTACCAGCTATCAGTCTTGTACCTACTAGCTATAAGTTGATAGTGATCTGCCAGCAAGAAGCCAGGCAGCTGACCATTCATGGTCAGCGTCTGCCTAGTGTTGTTCTGCCTATTCCTTCTACTTGGACTACATGCTGCGCTTGCTTGCATGGCTGTGCGTGCAGGACCTTGTCATCGCGACACACGCCAGCCCTCCTTGTGCACTTGTGGAAGCCATGAGGTTTGAGCCGTACGGCTAGATCGATGGTTGGCGTTGGGCACTGACGCTCGTCTCCGACTCGTCCCCTGACTTGCCTGACCAGCGGTCATGAGGGCGGTACCACCCAGGACACGGCCCTCTTGGGTGCGTGTCCGCCTCTTTGGAATGACCCCTCTATGTTCGAAGCATTCGAAGACGCTGAAGAGCGCTCGCACCTGCGAGGCATCAATGGCGAGGATGGCGCGACCATCCTCGATGACGACACCGTGTCGCAACTGATTGAAAGTCAACTCGTCGTCGTCGATGACCATCTGGGCAACCAACGCATTGGCTACACCCAGGAAGCCGATGCGATCCGCAAGATGGCTCCCGCCGTCAAGGCTTTGCAGCAGCTCGGTGGTAAGCCGGGGTCGCTTGTCAGACTGCGGCCGGGAAGTGCGCGCCATCCCCAGAAGCTCGTCATCGACTCGCCGATGCGGGAGATCTACGTGGCCACGGCTGTGTATTTGAACGCACGCCAGTCCTTGACGAGGCATCGGCTCTCGCCGTACCTACAGGCTCTCGCTGACGTCGCCGATGAGCTTTACATCGACTACCTGCCATCGTTGACGGCGATGGAGATGTTGTCGCCGTCTTACGCCGTCGAACTGGAGAACACGCTGCTCAAGATGGAGCAGCGGCTGCGGGCTCAGCTTCGCACCGGTGTACTTGCCAGCCGTGCCGCGAATGTTAGACGCAAGGAAAACAAGAACTACGCTTCTGGCAAGAGGCTGTTTGAGGCGTGCTCGAAGTGCTCCAGCAAGATCTTGAGCGTCCGCATGGACCTGCTCTTTCATCCCGATGCAGTCATGCGGATAACTCCGCGCACGAATGAAGATCGCCTGTCTCAAGCCAAGCAGCTCAAGAACCTGATCCTGCAGCACCGCAAGGCAGTGAAGAAGAAGTTCAAGCGCGGACTCATCGGGTGGATCTACAAGGTTGAGTTCGGCGAGACCGCTGGCTTCCACATCCACTGCTGGTACCTATTCAACCGACACATGTACCGAATTCAGCGCCGGGTCTGCGAGGTCATCGAGGGCCGCTGGATGGCTGTGACAATGCGCCAAGGATATGGCCGTCGGGTGAAGGGTACGGACCATTTCAACTGCGCTGTTGGCCTTTTAGACCTTAGTAGCGCCAAGGTGCAGGCTGGGATCCACAAGATCCTTTGGTATCTCACCAAGGGCGACGAGCTCATCGCTTTGGAGTTGGCGGACGGCTCGAAGACCTTCCTGCGCTCCAGGCTGCCTGTGCCGAAGAAGAAGGGTCGCCCGCGACAGCGCGTGGTCCCTGACTACGGGTATACCAACCGTCGGGGCCAGGTGCTGCCTGGGTTTAACCCCTGGACGTCGATCAGTGCCCTTAAGAGGTACGGGCCGACATCGAACCGGAGGCGTCAGGGACGGCAGACCGGACCGGCACGCGTACGCGATGGCCACGTGACGGAGTAGGGTTCAATCAAACAGATGTCGCCCTGCTCAAAGACATGCGGGCAGCGCTCTGGTTCCGTCGCTCGTGCGGCGTTACTAAGAGCCGATTCTTCTTCGCGGAGTCCCATGTCCAAGCCTGGCTGCATCAGACGGATACAGACGCGACGCTACGCTTTCCTTCCATCGGCGCGGTGGACTGGAGGGCACAGGTTACGCAGGTAGTCGAAGTCGAGGCTTGCGCGTGCTGCCACCTCCGACCATGCGAAAGCAAATGCGGTCGGGCCATGCTCGTGAGAATGCCGTCTTCCCAGTTCTGCCAGGTATTCTTTGAGATCCTGCCGTTCTTCTGAAGAAATGCCTGCTCGTTGCAGAGATCAAAGTATCGGTAGAAGTGAGGAAGATGGTCGAGCACCTTCTCCCGGTCGATGTGCTCGCCGAACAGTGCTCAAGAGGGAGGCGCTCAATGACGACCCGATACTGGGCGTTGAGCGAATCCTCAAATGTCGTTCGCGCCTGCTGGCGGGCAACGAACAGCTGATACGCCGCCACACCAACGCCGACCGCTGTTGCAACGCTGGCAATCGAGGCAAGGCATTCGGCGAGTGTCACAACGCAGTCTCAATTGCATTCACAGGCTGTGCGCTCCCGAACGCGCCGGGCGCCGGCTCGAAAAGCCAGGTTTCTGCATCGGACTGTCTTCAGTTCCTCGAAGAAGGTGCTCTTCGCACAGCGGGATAGCCGATTTGATCATCAACCGCACTCTTTGAGGCGAACCTGCTGATCGTGCTCACCTTTACGTACTTCGATCAGGTCTGGCAATGCCTTGAGCATGCCAGAAAAGCTGGTGAAGCCGTGTTCGTTCAATTCGAAAGTGGGATCAAGCCGCTTGACCATGGGCCAGATCTCTCCTTTGTTGACCCAGATGTCGGCGCGCTTTTCCGCCAGCAGCCGCAGCGCACGACGAACCAGTTCCTGGGGTTCGCCGGTGGCGTGCATGGGCTGGGTAGGCGCTGGGGATGCACTTGAAGCGCTGACTGTCAGCATCACGGCTGGTGGTAGAGCATCGTCCGTTGGCGGCGTAGCGTCCTGTTCGGTCTTAGCTTCATCCCTGACCTCGACGAGGTTGTCGTAGTAGCGAAACTCGTGGCAGCTTTTCGCCCAGTGTCGGTTGGTGGCCTTTCGGATCCCCACTCCGATCAAGGTCCGGCCGGCTGCCTTGATCTTCTGTGACACAGGCATGAAGTCGCTGTCACCGCCAACGACAATGACAGTCCCGATGTGGTCGAAGCGGCCAATGTCTTCGGTGGCATCCAGACAAAGTTTGATGTCCGCGCCGTTCTTGGCTGCGCCTCCAGGAGGGAAAAGCTGGATCAACTCGACAGCATTCTGGAGCAGCGAATCGCGGTATCGGCCATAGAACTGCCAGTTGCAATACGCCCGATTGATAGCGATGGAGCCGAAGGAAGCGGCAAAGTCCACCACGGCTTGCACGTTCACGAGCGGCTCTTGCGGCCTGAACCTGTTGTCGGGCTTGGAGTAGGAGCCTGGCTCCTTCTCTTCGCATAAGCCGGCGTGAACGTTTTCGAAGTCCCAGTACAGGGCAACTGAGCGAGCTTCGGCTTCAAACTTATTCATCTCTTTTCCACCACTCCTGTGGAACATCGTACCGCTGACCGGCGCCCGTCCGACTAGTGCCGTCCTAGGTATCGGCGGCGCTGTCGCGCCCTTTGGGCCGCAAGAGCATCCGCGGCGGTCGTATCGGCATGCTGGCGACGCGAGACGAAGCGCTCGCGCGGACACATCCTTGCCGGCCGCTGCAGCCCCTCGGTTATGCGGACTCCGAGGCTGGCGACCTAAGAAAGCAGGCAGACCAGGGGAAGGCTAACCGGGCGGCTGTCCGGCCATGCCGATCTCCCACCGGACTGGAGCGAGCAAGGGCGCAGGTTTGAGCAACAGCTGGCACGCAATGAGTGGCAGTGCCTGCTTCGAGTTCCTGATCCCACGCGAGCTGAACGGAACCAAGTCCATGCATCGCCGGACAAGCATCCAAAAAAAATACCGCGCCGCCCTATGGCATGGGAGCACACCGCTGCGACCCGCCGCCAGTGGCCCGGCCACGTCCTCGCACTACTTTGCTCAGGAGAACTTAATGATCCACTCCATCGACCCGGCACGCCCACATTGCGCGAACTGCCAAGCCTGTGGGCAAGCATCCCCACCTCATTTCGTCGTCATGCGCTCCACCGAGCAATTACGTGTCGAAGAGACCTCTGGAGATCGTTGGCTCGACGTCAGCGACGTCCATGTGCTCGCTACCTACTGCAGCTTCGACTGCATGCAGACCGACCTCGTCGCGCTGATGACCCGGCAAGGCGTGACCCTCTCCCTCTTGCCCATGTGGCTGCAACCTGTCTCGACTTGCGGCTGTTGCAGATCGCAAATTGATGTTCGCGAGCCCCACATGCACTACGCCCTTGAGGTCCTCGATCCGCGGGCGCCTGACCGTGGCGTGCTCACGGGCTGTCCGGTGGCAGTGACCTGCCTCAAGTGCGCCAGCACCGCTGACACCAATGCAAACAGCCAAACTGATGTTGCAGTCGCGCAGCCCGCGCACTAACTGTCACGCGGAGAATCTCAATGCACACCAACTTTGATGCTTTCGACTGGGCCTCGCTACACGAACGCTACTTGCCGCGGCCGCAGTTTGGCCCGATCGAGTCTCCCTTGACCGATTCGGACATCCACGAGCCAGCGGTCTTCCAAGAGCTGCAGGCGCTGGACAGCCTTCAAAATTGGGACGGCTTCGCGCGTCGTGCGCGCGAGGAACAACGCCAGCCCCGGGGCACACTTCTCCCGTCGTGGTCCGAGGTTGCGGCATCTCTGCGCCGCCTTTCCGAGGTGCGCGATCTCTTGACGCAACGTCCGCCGGCTCTCACGTTCCTGGAGACTCACCGACTCCACCCGGGCACTGCACACCTGCTGCGCTGCGCAGAGCGAGTGGCGCTGTGGGAAGACAAGGTTTGGATCGAGCAGCTTGCCGGTGAAACAACTGGCACGAGCGACTACCTTGGCTTGCGTTGGAGCCAGTTTGCTACTGCTGTGCAGGACACGGACCTGGACGAGCTCCTGCGCGCTTCCGATCAGAATGACCAACGCGCGTTCGATCTGGCCGCGCGGGCGACCAGCGAGGTCAATCAGGCCTTTCATCGAAGTGCGCGCAACTCGGTCTTATGGATAGAGTGCGGGTTCATACGGTACCTTCCGTCGGCTACCTGGGCTTTCCAGGACAACGCCCAAGCGCGTGAGCGCGTGCTTGAGTTGAGCAACTCCTTCTTGTTGGCAGTGCAGTCGGTGTACGGAAGCGCCCTCACCGGGGCCCTGCTGCGCCCAGATTTCAGCTACATCCTCGGGCACCGATTCACGTTCGTCGTACTCCTTGAAGACCGCGGAGGATTCCACGACCACCAGCAGTGCGAAACCCTGGGCCTCCTATGGAACAAGGAGAGCAGGGGGACAGGTTGCTTCTTCAACCACAACCTGCACAAGCGTTGGAGCCCGCGAGCCATTGGTGTGATCAGTGCCGGCCATCAGTCTGGACGCCAGGCTTTGGAGGCGAGGGTCACCAGTCTCATGCTGGCGGATCGTCACATGCACTACCCAACAGAACAGGGGTTCCCGGGACTCTGGACACGACACGTGTAGTCGGAATCGTTCTGCGCAACGCCACTTGGATGACGACGGAGCGTTCCTGCATCGCATTAACAGGAGCTGGGTGACGCTGAGGAGATCGCGTGTCATCCGGCCCAAAATGGAACTACCACCATGAAGATGGAACACGACGTGGGCGACGTGCTGCCATGGCACGATCTCGCCTCGTTTGAGCCCGACAAGCGCGAGTGGGCCTTGCTGATGGCTCACTATTGCCGGCGAGACAGGGTCGATCATGAGGAACATGCCGCTCGTTACGGCGATTCCACCTTTCTGATCATGAGCGTGCGCTGGCAGCGGGAACTGTGCCAGCACCTGCTTCGCTTAACTTTCCGCATCCCTGAGGGCTGGGGCGAGCAGGAGTGGGATGCTGAAGACGATCTCACGACGCTGTCATGGATCGACCACGCGCCAATGCACACCACTCCGTCCACCGAGCGGCACAGTTTTGACGCATACGCGTCTTTGATCTCGCAGCGTGCTGTTGAGCTGGGGCTGATGGATACTGGGATCACTGCAGACGATGAGAACATGCTTCCGACCGGCAAGTATGTACCGCTGTTCCGAGAACTGGTCGATCATGTGTGTGCGCAGGGACGCTCGGAGGACTTCCTCCGAGAGGAGGCGAAGCGGGTCGCCGACTCCAACGAAAAGGCCGCTCGCGCAGCCAATTTGCTGAACTCGGTGTTGGCCGGCACGCCGAAGGTCTTTGTAGTCGGCGTGCGGCTCGGCTATGCGCGTCGTGGGCAGGCAGATCCGGCAAGATGGCCTCGCTCAGCAGAGGGAGATGGGCGAGCATTCGGATTTGCTGACCGCTATAGGCTTTATGCGCTTGAGCGCTTCTCCAACATACTTCTGGGGATGCAGATCAAGGTGTATTTCAGTCCCGATGCGGGCTACCGATTCAGCGTCATCGCCTATGTCGACCCAGCCATTGCGGATTCGCCAGAGGAGGCGGCTGCCCAGATCGGAAGGTTGTGGGTCGACCAAGTCATGTCCGGATGCGGCTGCTATTACAACCGGAACGCCGATCAAGGGTTTCTGAACGACGGCTTGGGCGTCCTCGAGCGCGCTAACAAGCGCGAGCGATCTGCGACGGAGCAGTTGGTCGAGTCGGAGTTCCTTTGCGACCGATACATGCGCTACGACCCGGGAGTGGCGATGTACTGGACACCTAGTGACGGCATGAGCTTCCTTTAACGGACGTTCTGGGCCGAAGGCCTGAGCAGACCTAGATTGGCTCTAGGCAAGCCCGACGGGTTGTCTGCGAAACGATGACATACCTTGTTGGCGCTGGAAAATGGCGATCGATTGCGGACACAATAGCGGGCATGACAAACATCGCATCAGCTTTGAAGGCCGAGATAGCGCGAGTCGCGCGCAAGGAGATCCGAGCAGAGATCGAGACCTTGAAGAAGGCGTCGACGAAGCAGCGCCACGCGATCGCCGATCTTCGTCGAGAAATTGCTGAACTTCAGCGCTTCGCGAAGCGGTCACGGAGCGAGCGGGAATCTGCTTCTGCCGCGCCGGGGAGCGCCGATGGGAATCGGCCTGTATCAATGCATGGCGATGGAACGCCTCGGAGATTCAGTGCAGCGCGCCTCGGGGCGCATCGAGCAAAACTCGGGTTTCCGGCGGCCGACTATGGCAAGCTTGTGGGAGTGAGCGGTGCGACCATTTACAACTGGGAGCAGGGAAAAGGGCGTCCAAAGCCAGCACAGGTCCAGGAGTTAGGGGCGTTAAAGTTGGTCTCGCCGACCGCTCTTCGTGAGCGCCTTACGTCTTCGACTTAGCGACACCGAAGGGCGGCTATGCAGCGCAAGCCCACGGTCGGGTCATCCTCTCAAATGGGCCGCTCTCGGCCGAGGCTGTGTGAAAACCCTTCCCCATACGCCCTCTCAAAAATAAGATCAGGTCACCCGTTCAAGCGAGGTGCCCATGAAGCGATTCATCGAAGGCGAGTCCCGCGAGCAAGTCACCTTGCTGCCCGAGTGCCTTGACGACTATAT
>NZ_QPIB01000008.1:0-555000 GCF_003671765.1 Xenophilus sp. E41
CACAGCGACGGCAAACACCGCCTGGTGCTCATCGACAACATGGGTGGTCACCAGAAGAACCCCAGCGCCGCCTACCAGCAGGTCGAATACCACGCACCGGGCTGGAAGCTCGATGCCGAGTACCTCCATGCCTTCGTCCCCCACCACCAACTCACCAGCGGCAGCTACAGCACCCGGGACTACGACTACACCAGGCCCAGGGCCGACCTGAGCACCGGCCGCAAGGATTCCCGCCCCACCGGCCAGAACAATGGCGAGGTCTACCAGTGGCACGCCGACCGGGCAGGCAGCCACTACGCCCAGCCCCGGGCGGGCACGGGACAAGCCAACGACCCCCAAGCCGAAGGCGACCACCTGGCCCGCTTGCGCATGCAGCAGCTGCGCACCCACGGGGCCAGAGCAAGGGCCAGCGGCAACCTGCGGGGCATGGTGCCGGGCTGCACCTTCGAGCTGAAGAAGCACCCCAGGCAAGACGCCAATGCCGAATACCTGGTCCTGGACACCGACCTGCTGATCGAGGACGTGGGCCAGGACAGCCAGAACAAGGACGCGAGCCTGGACAGAAGGCAGGTGTGGCGTGTGCAGGTGGACCTGACCGCTCACCCCGTCAAGGAGCCCCTGCGCCCGCAGCCCACCCACGCCAAGCCCCACACCCACGGCCCGCAGGTGGCGCTGGTCGTCGGTCCCGAGGGCCAGAACCTGTGGACCGACGAGCTCGGGCGCATCAAGGTCCAGTTCCCCTGGGACCGCATCGGCCAAGGTCAACGTCACCGCCAAGCAGAAGGTGACCATCAAAAGCACCACCGAGAGCATCTTCATCAGCGCACCGACCAAGGTGGTCGTGAACGGGGGCGGTTCGTTCACGGAGTGGAGCAACGCCGGCATCCTGCACGGCACGACAGGGCGATGGATCGAGCATGCGGCCAGCCACGTCAAGATGGGGCCGGCTTCGCTGCCGCTGCAGCCGCAGAACTTCAAGGCCTGCGCGCAGGAAGAGAGCAAAGCCGATCAAGAGGCCAGTGGATCCATTTCCGCATGAGCCCCGCCGCCGACACCCCAACTCCGTACCTCGCACTTGTAGAGGAATTGCTGCAGGGCTGGCGAACCCTCCAGGACCGCCAAGTGCGGCCAACTGCTGCGGCGGATGTCCGCTCCGGCGACGAGGCCCCGCGCATGCGCGCGTACCTGCTGCTCAATCGCTGGGCCGACAACCCGCTGGCGCAGCTGCTGGAGGCCCACTTCCCCGATGCCGCCCGCGCGCGCCGCGCGGTGATGGCCGCCCGCTTCGAGCACCGCGTGGAGCATGCAACCTGTGTCGCGCCCCTGCCAGAGGCACTGGCGCCCTGGAGTGCCGGTGACACGCTGGCCGCCCAGGCTGCGCGTGAGGCCTGCGCGCAGTGGCTGTCGCTGGCCTGGCAGGAGAGTTGGCCTCGCACCGCCAAGCAGCACCTGGGGGGCGTGATCTTCGCCACCCTCAAGGCCGACGCATTGGCCACGCACTGCAGCGCACTGAACCATCAGCGCTCGCCCAGCGACGGCCAAATGCGTCTGCTTCAGTACCAGGATGCCCGAATCCTGCAGCGCGTATGGCCCTTGCTGACGACCGAACAGCGCCGTGCTTGGTTGGGCGATACGGCCCAATGGTGGTCATTGGCACAGCCCTGGGGTCCCTGGGCACCTGCTGAATATGCGGCTGATGACGCGCCGGGTCAGCTGGCTCGCTGGTTCTGTGCCGAAGAGGCATCGCAGGTGCGCACCCGCAGCACAACCGGCAACCTTTTCACTTCTGCCCAATGGCGGGCCATGCACACCGTGGCGGCAGCCAACCGCATTTGGGCCGGCTATGCCCGCCACGGCGTGCCCGCAGCAAGCCAGCCTGACGCCGCCACCGTGGACCGACTGCTCGCCGATGCCGACGGGCTTGGACTGAGCGGCGCCAACCTCGAAGACTACGTCTATTGCACCTGGTGGCACGACCCTGCGCCCGACGGCACCTGCGAACGCCCCTGGCACACACCGCGCGAGGCCGCGGCGCTCAAGCGCGTGCTCGCGCAACTGCGCCAGCAGCCCGACTCCCGCTTCATCAGTCTGTATGCCCAAGCCTCCAAGGCCGCCTGACCCTTCCGGAGAACCACAATGCCCTGTCCCTCACCCTGCAGCAACTGCGAACGCAAGGGCCTGCCCATCCTGATTGCCCGCTACGCTGCCGCCTACAGCGCCCGCCAGCCGGGCATGGCCGAGCTGCGCAAGCTCCAACCTGTTGCTCCGCTCGATCCCCGGCCTGGCGGCGTGGCGCTGCAGACGGCGCTTTACAACGTGCGCCTGCTGCGCGAAGGCTACCTGTACCTGCTCATCGAGCGCGAGGGCGCCATGCCAGAGTGGCAGGGCCATGTGGTCAACCCGCACGGGTACCCAGCCGGACTTGTCCGAGAACATCGATCCGAACGAAGTGCGGCTCACATGGGGCGCGCTGGTTTGGGAGGGTACCTTCAGTCTTCGCGGCCATCGAGGTGATGGGGTTCCTGCCGACTTTCGGGCGAGCGGCCAACCAGCAGGACGACCCGAGGGCAGGCAGCCAAGCGGCCGGGGCGGTGGCCCATGCGATGGGTACGCTCAAGGGCTGGCGGGCGAGCTTTTACGAAAGCAATGTGCTGGAAGAGATCAAGGCACAGATCACGGTGCACAAGCAGTCGGCCAATCTGGCGCGAGCCTCGGAGGCAGACCTTGCGGCGTTGAAGATTGGCGCGGCGCACTGGGTGGCTGCGGGGGCCGTGGTGGGGGTCGTTTGGGATGCGGTGGATGCGCTAACAGCGTACAGGCGAGAAAACGGTCTTTTGATGTTTGCATACTTTGGCCGATCTGTGGCTGGTGCGGGAGCGATTGGCACTGGCCTCGCCACTGCGTACTACTCCAAGAACATGACTGTCGTCCTCTGGTGTACCCGCATCAACATCGTGACAGGCATCCTCATAGCGGCGGCCGGCTATGCGATCGAGAAGCTCAAGGAAAAGGAATGGGCCGAGTGGCTGCAGGCCGAGCCCTTCCGGAATAGTGGCAGCAAGGTGCAACCTCATCGCACCGAAGCATTGATGCTCAGCAGCCTTGCCAATGCCATCGCGGACATGGAGTAGGGCACATGTTCCTCAATGAATCCGGCTATCAGTTTGAAAAGCGTCGAGGCGGTACGGCGAAGGCCGTTGGCTACTACGCCGACATCAACGAGTACACGAGGCTGTGCGGCATTCATGAAGGACCGTGTACGTATGGTGTGAACGACCCCAAACCCACGCGCAAGGAGAAGCTCAAGGAGCAGGAGATTGCACGCCCCTCCCTTTTAATCGGTCGTACGCTGTTTGACTTCAATGAGCACTTCATTGAGCAAAGTAATGCGGAGGAGAACAAGCGGTCATTAACCTTCATGATTGCCGTTCTAGCGGTTTTGATGCTTGGGTTGCCTGCGGGATTCATCTCTCTGCTATTGATCGATGGCCCATCACACCTTCGTGACTGGCATCTTGTATTAGGCTTGTTTTTTGCCACGCTCGCTGGCGCATATGCCTTGGTCCACTTTCTCTTCTGGCCCCACATCTTCGCCCCCGCCTTCTTCACCGCCCTACGCGCCCGCTACCGCTTCAATCGCACCACCCGCAGGGTGTACGTGCTGCGCCCCAAGAAGTACGGTGGCAACGCCGTCCTCGACTGGGATCGCGTCAGGGCCCATGTGAAATGGGCGCCGCCCAAGTCATGGACTGCCGAAGAACTGGCAAGCAGCGAGGATGCCCGGCGAGAGCGCTTGCAGTCTGCCGGCATCGACAGCAACCTGCTTCTCTATTGGCCACCTATTGATCCGACTGATCCGGAACGCAAGGGCGAAGATGTGATCTGGGTCGGACCCAACGACAGCGGTGAAGCCCTGTGGCAGTACATCCGCACCTTCATGGAAGAAGGCATGGACGCGGTGCCCAAACCTGCCGAATACAACTGGCTGCGCAAAGGCTTCAGCAGCCCCGGCCAACACATGGAAGAGACCGTGATGCATGGCTCCCTGGTGCGCGACAAGATGGTGGGCCAAGGCACATCGGCGGCCACCGCCACGAACTTCGGCTTGAATGTGTTGTGGGCGCCGCTGCACACCCTGGCCGAACGCCTGTGCTACTGGCCCACCTTCCCCGAGGAGTGGAACGGCGACTGTGGCCAGAAGCGGCGCGAGAGTGGCATTGGCCCCGAGGAGCCGCTGCGTTGGGTGGCGAAAGTTTGAGCGTCGAATCCGCCCACAGCACCCGTCCCATCCGCGCAGCCTGCTATGTTATTGACAGCAATCCGACACTGAACCCGATCGTCGTCACCCCCCCGCCGGAACGCGCGAACACCGTGCCCCCGTGCATCGCCGCCACCGCCTTCACGATTGCCAGGCCCAGGCCGTGGTTCTCGCCGCTGTTGTGGCGTGCGGCGTCGACGCGGTAGAAGCGGTCGAACAGGCGCGCGAGCTGTTCGGCGGGAATGGGGTCGCTGGGGTTGGAGAAGCTCACCACGGCGCGGCCGGCCTGCCGCTCGACATGGGCGACGATGGTGCCGCCGCCCTTCGAATGCTGGATGGCGTTCTGCAGCAGGTTGCTCAGCGCGCGCCGGAAGAGCGAGGTCTCGATGGGCGCCACGGCGTCGCCCACCACCTCGACCTGCATGCCCGCGTCCTCGAGCAGCACGTCGAAGAACTCCACGGTCTTGTCGACCTCCCGCGCCAGCGACGACTCGGTGAGCCGGTGCGCCCGTTCGCCCTGCTCCGCCCGCGCCAGGAACAGCATGTCGGCCACGATGGCGCGCAGGCGCTCGAGCTCCTCCAGGTTGGACTGCAGCACCTCGCGCAGCTCGGGGGCGTCGCGCTCGCGCGCCAGGGTGACCTGGGTCTGGCCGATGAGGTTGGCGAGCGGCGTGCGCAGCTCGTGCGCCACGTCGGCGTTGAAGGTCTCCAGTTGCCGGTAGGCCGCATCGAGCCGGTCCAGCGCCGCGTTGAAGGAGCCGCCCAGCTGCGACAGTTCCAGCGGCAGGTCGGGCAGTTCCAAGCGCTGGCCACGGTTGTCGGGGCCGATGCGTTGCGCGTCCTCCGACAGCTGCTGCACGGGCCGCAGGCCCAGCCGCGCGATCCAGAAGCCCAGCAGACCGACGCTGAGAACACCGACCACCGTCAACAGGGCGAGCGCAGTCTCGAAGGCGCGCAGGGTGCGCGAGAACGACGCCTCGCTCACGGCCGCGATGAGCTGCAGGCCCGCGCGGATGTCGTTGGCGGGCACATCGACCGACAGCACGGCCATCGAGCTGCCGCCCGGTCCCACCGGCAGGTCGACCACGCCCGAGTGGGTACGCATGTGCGCGGCGATCGCCTCTGCGCCCTCGCCCCAGCGGAAGGCCGGGTCGTCGCTCCACATCCAGAAGCGCGTCTCGCCGCCGTTGCTGACCAGCGCGGCGATCTTGTCCTTGGCGCGGATCGCCAACTGCGGCGAGCGGCCGTGCACGAGCAGGTAGCGCACGTCTTCCAGCCGTCCTTGGACCTGCTCGTGCTGGTGGCGCGCCAGCTCGCGGCTGAGCACTTGGTGCAGCGCCACCCCGACCAGCGAGAACACGACCAGCGCCACCGCCGCATACATGAGTGCGAGCCGGATGGCGATGGAGTTACGTGGGGTCATGGGGGGACGGACATCCGTACGCGAAGGGCGCGAAGGTTTCGCGAAGAGCGCGAAAGACAGCCGAATTCTTCTGGATTTTTTTGCGTCCTTAGCGTGATCTTCGCGCCCTTCGCGTACGGCTGCCCGCATTCAATGCCCGCCCCGCTCCTCCAGCACGTACCCCATCCCGCGGATGGTGTGCAGCAGCGGCTGCGCGAAGGGTGCGTCGATCTTGCCGCGCAAGCGCTTGATCGCCACCTCGACCACGTTGGTGTTGCTGTCGAAGTTCATGTCCCACACCAGTTCGGCGATGGTGGTCTTCGACAGGATCTCGCCCTGCCGGCGCGCCAGCAGGGCCACCAGCGCGAATTCCTTGGCCGTGAGGTCGATGCGCTGGCCGCCGCGGTGCACCTTGCGGCCGATCAGGTCGACCTGCAGCTCGCCCACGCGCAGCAGCGTGGGCTCCTGCGCACGGCCGCGGCGCGTGAGCGCCTGCAGCCGCGCCAGCAGCTCGATGAAGGAGAAGGGTTTGACCAGGTAGTCGTCGGCGCCGCCCTGCAGGCCCTTGACGCGGTCCTCCACACCGTCGCGCGCGGTGAGCATGATGACCGGCGTGCCCTTCACGGCGCGCAGCGAGCGCAGCACCTCGAAGCCGTCCAGGCCGGGCAGCATGGCGTCGAGCACGATGACGTCGAAGTCGTAGTGCACGGCCAGGTGCTGGCCGTCGATGCCGTCATGCGCCACGTCGACGGTGCAGCCCTGCTCCGTCAGGCCCTGGCGCAGGTAGTCGGCCGTCTTGCGCTCGTCCTCGACGATCAGCACTCTCATGGATGGGCCGCCGCCTCCGGTGCCAGGGGCGCGGGGCCGCCGCGGCGCGACACGCGGGCTTCCTTGCGGCGCACATACCAGTGGTGCGCGCGGTCCAGGTAGAGGTAGACCACCGGCGTGGTGAAGAGCGTCAGCACCTGCGACAGGATCAGCCCGCCCACCATGGCGTAGCCCAGCGGGCGGCGCAGTTCCGAGCCGGCGCCGTGGCCCAGCATCAGCGGCAGGCCGGAGAGCAGCGCGCACATGGTGGTCATCATGATCGGCCTGAAGCGCAGCAGGCAGGCCTCGAAGATCGCGTCGCGCGGGCTCATGCCCTTGTCGCGCTCGGCATGCAGCGCGAAGTCGACCATCATGATGCCGTTCTTCTTCACGATGCCGATGAGGAGGATGATGCCGATGAGCGCGATCACCGACAGATCGTAGCCGCCCGCCATCAGGATCAGCAACGCGCCCACGCCGGCCGAGGGCAGCGTCGACAGGATCGTCAGCGGGTGGATGTAGCTCTCGTACAGCAGACCCAGCACGATGTAAACCGCCACCAGCGCGGCGGCGATCAGGTAGGGCTGCGTGCGCAGCGACGCGCCGAAGGCCTGCGCCGTGCCCTGGAAGGTACCGGTGAGCGTCGGCGGCACGCCCAGTTCGGCCTGCGCCTTCTGGATCGCGTTCACCGCGTCGCCCAGCGACACGCCCGGCTTGAGGTTGAAGGAGATGGTCACGGCCGGAAACTGGCCCTGGTGGTTGACCGCCAGGTAGCCCGTGCGGGTGGTGTCGATCTTCACGAAGGTCGACAGCGGAATCTGCTGCCCGTTGATGGGCGAGGTCAGGAACAGCTTGTCGAAGAGCTGCGGGTCCTTCTGCAGCGCGGGCGTCACTTCCAGCACCACGTTGTAGCTGTTGAGCTGGGTGAAGTACTGCGCCACCTGGCGCTGGCCGATGGCGTCGTAGAGCGTCGCGTCCACCAGCGCGGGCGTGATGCCGTAGCTCGAGGCCTTCTCGCGGTCGATGGTCACGTTGGCCGTGGGGGCGGCGTTCTGCTGGTCGGAAGTCACGTCGGCCAGCTGCGGCAGCGCCTGCAGCTTCTCGACGATGCGCGGCGTCCAGTCGTTGAGTTCCGACAGGTTGGTGTCAGTCAGCGTGTACTGGTACTGGGTGCGCGCCAGCCGGCCGCCGACGTTGATGTCCTGCCCCGCCTGCATGTACAGGGTGATGCCCGGCACGCGCGCCAGCTCCGGCCTCAGGCGCGCGATGATCTGGTCGGCATTGGCGGTACGGCCCTCGTCGAGCGGCTTGAGGGCGATGAAGAAGTTGCCCGCGTTGAAGGTGCTGGCCCCGGCCTGCATGCCGAAGGTAGTGACGTCCGGGTCCTCGCGCACGATGTCGGCCAGCGCCAGCATGCGCGCGTGCATGGCCTCGGACGAGGAATCCTGCCCCGCCACGGCGGAGCCGAAGATGAAGCCCGTGTCCTGCTGCGGGAAGAAGCCCTTGGGGATGACGATGAACAGCACCACCGTCGCCGCCACCGTGGCCAGGAAGCTCATCAGCGTGGCGAAGGGATGGCGCAGCACCAGTTCCAGCCCGCGCCGGTAGCCGCCCAGCATGGCGTCGAAGCCGCGCTCGAAGAGCTGGAACAGGCGGCCGTGCTTCTCGGTGCTGTGGCCGGCTGCGTCCTTGGGGTGGTTCTTGAGGAATTTAGCGCACAGCATCGGCGTGAGCGTGAGCGACACCAGCACCGACACCAGGATGGTGAGCGTGACCGTCACCGCGAACTCGCGGAACAACCGCCCCACGATGCCGCCCATCAGCAGCAGCGGAATGAACACCGCCACCAGCGACACCGAGATCGACACGATGGTGAATCCGATCTCGCTGGCGCCCTGCAGCGCCGCCTTGAGCGGCTCCATGCCGTCCTCGATGTGGCGGTAGATGTTCTCCAGCATCACGATCGCGTCGTCGACCACGAAGCCCACCGCGATGGTCAGCGCCATGAGTGACAGGTTGTCCAGCGAGTAGCCCAGCACATACATCACCGCCGAGGTGCCCAGGATGGCCAGCGGCACCGTCACGCTGGGGATGAGCGTCACGGTGAGGTTGCGCAGGAAGACGAAGATCACCGCCACCACGAGCGCGATCGACAGGATGAGCGTGAACTCCACGTCCTTCACCGACGCGCGGATCGTCTGCGTGCGGTCGATGATGGTGTCGACCTGCACGCTCGGCGGGATGCCTGCCTTGAGCTTGGGCAGCGCGGCCTGCACGCGGTCCACCGTCTCGATCACGTTGGCGCCGGGCATCTTGGTGATGGCCAGCGTGATGGCCGTGCCGCCCTTGATGCCGCTGTCCGCCGGCGCCGCGGCGCCCGGGTAGGCCCAGGCGGCGATCTTGGCGTTCTCGGGCCCGTCCACCGCCACGCCGACGTCGCGCACGCGGATCGGCGCACCGTTGCGCCAGGCCAGCACCATGTCGTTCCATGGCCCGGCCTTCAGGATCTGGTCGTTGGTGTAGACGTTGAAGGCCTGGCTGCTGCCGTCCAGGGTGCCGGTCGGCGCGCTGACGGTGGTGTTGGCGATCACGCCGCGGATGTCTTCCAGGCTCAGGCCCAGGCCCTTGATCTTGGCCGGGTCGACCTGGATGCGCACGGCCGGCTTCTGCTGGCCGAACACGTTGACCAGGCCCACGCCCTCGATGCGCGAGATCTGCTGCGCCAGGATGTTCTCGGCGTAGTCGTCCACCTCGGTCATCGGCAGCACGTCGGAATGCACCGCGTACAGCAGCACCGGCGAATCCGCCGGGTTGATCTTGCGGAAGCTCGGCGGGCTCGGCAGGTTCTTGGGCAGCTGGCCGGTGGCCGCATTGATGGCCGACTGCGTGTCGAGCGCGGCGCCGTCGATGTTGCGGTCCAGGTCGAACTGCAGCGTGATCTGCGTCAGGCCCAGCGAGCTGGTTGAGGTCATCTGCGACAGGCCCGGGATGAGCGAGAACTGCCGCTCCAGCGGCTGCGCCACGTTCGACGCCATGGTCTCCGGGCTGGCGCCGGGCAGCTTGCCCGTGACCTGCAGGGTCGGGAAGTCCACCTGCGGCAGCGGCGCCACCGGCAGCATGGGCCAGGCCACCAGCCCGATGAGCAGCAGCGCCACGCCGAGCAGCGAGGTGCCGATGGGCCGCTGGATGAAGGGGGCGGAGATGCTCATGACTTGCTGCCCCCTGCCCCGCCGGCGCCGGCGGCGGGCGTCTCGCGCTGCGCGTCCTGCGTGCCGCCCGCGGACGTCGGCGGCTTTGCATCGGCCACCGGCGCGCCGGGCGTGAGGCGGTACTGGCCGTCGGTGACCACGCGGTCGCCCTCGGCCAAGCCCTTGGAGACGACCGACACGCCATTCTCGCTGTTGCTGACCTCGATGCGCTGCAGCCGCGCCTTGTGGTCGGCGTCGACCACGTACGCGAACAGGCCGTCCTGCCCACGCTGCACGGCCGCATCGGGCACCGTCAGCGCGTCCTGCTGCACGCCGAGCACCAGGCGCGCATCGACCGACTGGCCCGGCCACAGCCTGTGGGCCGCATTCGGGAAGTGCGCCTTCATCGCGATGGTGCCGGTGGTGCTGTCGATCTGGTTGTTCAGCAGCGTCAGGTTGCCGGTGGCCAGCACCTCGCGCGTGGCGCGGTCGATGGCCTGCACCTGCAGCGGCGCACTGCCGGCATTCAGGGCGCGGTTGACCGACTGGAAGGCGCTCTCCGGCAGGGTGAATTGCACCGCGATGGGATCGATCTGGTTGATGACGATGAGCCCGTTGGCGTCGGCCGCGTGCACGATGTTGCCGGGGTCCACCAGCCGCGCGCCGATGCGGCCCGAGATGGGCGCCGCGATGGTGGTGAAGCCCAGCTGCACCCGCGCCGCGTTCACCTGCGCCCCGTCGCTCTGCACGGCGGCCGTGAGCTGGCGCACCAGCGCGGTCTGCGTGTCGAGCTGCTGGCGGGTGGCCGCGTCTTCCTTGATGAGCTCGGTGTAGCGCTGCAGGTCGGCCCGCGCGTTGGCGAGCTGGGCCTCGTCCTTGGCCTGCACCGCCTGGGCCTGCTGCAGCTGGGCCTGGAAGGTGCGCGGGTCCAGGTGCGCCAGCAGCTGGCCGGCCTTCACGTCCTGCCCTTCCTTGAACTCGACGCGGTCGAGCTGTCCGTCGACCCGCGTGCGCACCGTGACCGAGGCGACCGGCAGCACGCTGCCGACGCCGGTCGCGGCGACGGGCATGTTCTGCTTCTTCACCACGGCCGTGTGCACGGGCACGGGCGGCACCTTGGATGCAGTGGCCGGCGCGGCGGCCTGCGCTTCGCCCTGGCCGCCATGGCGCCAGGCTGGCCAGGCGACGAGCACCAGGATCGCGACGGCCACCGCGCTGAGCGCCAGGCCACGGCGGCTCACAGGACGTGTCGTACCCACTTCCGTTCGGGCCGAGCTTGTCGAAGCGTCGCGCGGCGCTTCGACAAGCGCAGCGTGGACGGGTTGTGATTGTTCAGGCGCAGACATGGGTGAAAGGTCTTGATCGCTGTTGGACATGGAATGGCTCCGAGGCACCGGCAGGCGATGCGTCACTTCGCGGGGCTGGCAGCGGCAACGGCATCGGGCGCCGTCGAGGCGGGCACCGCCTCGGCCGAGGCCCGCGCCATCGCGGGCAGCTGCGCCGCATCCCAGCCGCCGCCCAGCGCCTTGACCAGCGCCACGCTCGCCGCATAGCGCCGGCCCTGCAGTTGCAGCGCCGTGCGCTCGGCCGTGAGTGCCAGCGCCTGCGCGGTGATGACCGTCGTGTAGTTGGTGGTGCCGGCGCGGTACTGGCTCAGCAGCACGCGCACCGAGTCGTTGGACGCGGACACGGCGCGGTCCTGCGCCTGCTGCTCGTCGGCCAGCTGGTGCAGCGCGGCCAGGTTGTCCTCGACGTCCTGGAAGCCGGCGAGCACCGTCTGGCGATAGCTGGCCGCGGCGGCGTCGAAGGCGGCGCGGGCCTGGTCGACCTTGGCGCTGCGCGCGCCGGCATCGAAGATCGTCTGCGCCAGCGCGAAGCCCAGCGACCACACCTTGTCGGGCGTGCGGGCCCAGGCCGTGAGGCCGGCGCCGGCAAAGCCGCCGCTCGCGCTGAGCGTGAAGTCGGGGTAATAGGCGGCCGTGGCCACGCCGATCTGCGCATTGGCGGCTGCCGCGCGACGCTCGGCGCCCGCAATGTCCGGGCGCCGCTCCAGCAGTTGCGAAGGCAGGCCCGGCGGTGTTACCGGCAGCTTCAGCGCCAGCGGCGCATCGGCCGCCAGGGGCGGCAGGCTGAACTCCGCCGGCGTCTTGCCCAGCAGCACCGCCAGCGCATGCTCGAGCTGGCGCCGTGTCAGATCGATGTCGATCGCCTGCGCCTCGGCCGAGGCCAGCGTGCTCTCGGCCAGCGCCACGTCGGAGCGCATCACCGTGCCGGCGCGGTACTGCGCCTGCGTGAGCCGCAGCGATTGGCGGTAGCCCTCCAGCGTGCGCGCATACAGCGCCTTCTGGCGGTCGTCGATGCGCAGCTGGATGTAGTCGTTGACCACCGCAGCCTGGATGCTCAGGCGCGCCGCGGCCAGGTCGGCCGCACTGGCCTGGGCGCTGTCGCTGCCGGCCTCGACCGTGCGCCGCACGCGGCCCCACAGGTCGGGCTCCCACGCGGCCTGCAGCGACCAGGCGTGCGTGTCGCCCAGCACCGACTGCCCGTTGCTCTTGCTGCGCCCGCGCCCGCCCGAGGCGGACAGACCCACCGTCGGGTAGAAGGCCGCCGACGCGCCCTGCACCACCGCCTGCGCCTGGCGATAAGCTGCGTCGGCCTGCTGCAGGGTCTGGTTGGCGGCCAGGGCCTGGGCGACCAGGGCGTCGAGCTGCGGGTCGCCGAACTGCGACCACCAGGGCGTGTGGGCATCGGGCAGCGCGGGCGCCGCCGGGCGCCAGGGGCCGTCCTCCTTGAAGGCGGGCAGCGAAGCGCCGGCCGCCACTGCGGGGCGCTGGTAGTCGGGCCCGACCGCGCAGCCGGCGAGGGCCAGCAGCGCCGTGGCGGCCGCGGCGGCCAGCAGGCGCCGTCCGTGGGCAGGCCGATGGGAAGCCCGCGGGGCGGGCAGTGGATGAAAGGCAGGCATGGCGTGACTCGTTCCGTCGGTCCCAATGTAGGAAGCACGCCCGGACGCCACGCTGACGGCAGGATGACAAAGTTGTCAGCTTGCCGGTATTCACGAACGGGCGCGGTCACCAGCGCCCGCGGGCCGGGCGTACAGTCGGCGCCCATGTCCAACCTCATCGTCCACGGCGGCACGCCGCTCGCCGGCCGCATCGTGCCGTCGGCCAACAAGAACGCCGTCCTGCCCATCCTCTGCGCCACGCTGCTCACGCCCGATCCGCTGCGGCTGGTGGGCGTGCCCGACATCACCGACGTGCGCAAGATCCTCGACATCTTCCGCACCCTGGGCAGCGAGGTGCGCTGGGACCAGACCGGCGGCGTGCTCGAGCTGCAGCACCGCGCCACCGCCTTCGACCCCGCCCTGCACCGACTGCCCGAGGAAATGCGCTCGTCCATCATGCTGGTGCCGCCGCTGCTGGCGCGCTTCGGCGTCGCGCGGCTCGAGGACAACGTCAAGGGCTGCACCCTGGGCGTGCGCGAGATCGACCCGCACGTCGAGGTGTTCCGCCATTTCGGTGGCGAGGTCGAGCGCGCGGAAGGCTCGCTCATCGTGCGCCGCTGCGGCGAGCTGGTGCCGGTGCACCACTGGCTGGACTACGCCTCGGTCACCACCACCGAGAACTTCGTGCTCTGCGCCGCCGCGGCGTCCGGCCGCTCGACCCTGACCAACGCCGCCTGCGAACCGCACGTGCAGGAGTTCTGCCGCTTCTTGGGGATGATGGGCGCGCGCATCGAGGGCATCGGCACCTCGCGCCTGGTGGTCGACGGCGGCGCGCCACTGCACGGCGGCGAGTTCCGCTTCGACGAGGACTTCCACGAGATCACCACTTTCCTGGCGCTGGGCGCCATCACCGGCGGAGACGTGGTCGTGCGCAACTCGGCGCCCGACAATTTCCCGCTCATCGACCGCACCTTCGCCAAGTTCGGCGTGCGCATCGAGCATGCCGACGGCTGGTCGCGGGCGCACCGCGCAGGCCCGCTGCAGGTGCAGACGCCCTTCACCCCCAACACCTTGACCAAGGTCGAGGCCGCGCCCTGGCCGTACTTCCCGGTCGACCTGCTGCCCATCTTCATCGCGCTGGGCGTGAGCGCGCAGGGCAACGCCATGTTCTGGAACAAGGTCTACGACGGCGCCCTGGGCTGGACCGGCGAGCTGTCGAAGTTCGGCGCGCATGTGTATGCCTCGGACCCGCACCGCATCGTCACCTTCGGCGGCCACCCGCTCACGCCGGCCGTGGTCGAGAGCCCCTACATCATCCGCGTGGCCATCGCCCTCTTCATGGTCGCGGCGCGTATCGAGGGGCGATCGGAGATCCAGCACGCGACGCCGATCCGGCGCGCGCACCCGCGCTTCGTGGAGAACCTGCAGGGGCTGGGGGCGCGGGTGGAGTGGGCGGCGGAGGATTGAGGGCTCAGGCCTTGCCTTGCGCCCCACCGATCGCATCGAGCGGAATGCGCAGATAAGCCAGCCCGTTGGCCTGCGGCTTCGGCAGCCGCCCGCCGCGGATGTTGACCTGCAGCGAAGGCAGGATCAGCGCCGGCGCACCCAGCGTCGCGTCGCGTGCCTGGCGGCGGGCCACGAAGGCCGCCTCGTCCACCCCGTCGTGCACATGGATGTTGTGCGCCCGTTGCTCGGCCACGGTGCTGCACCAGGCCGGCGCGCGGCCTTCAGGCGGATGGTCGTGGCAGACGTACAGGCGCGTCTCGCCCGGCAGGTCGAGCAGGCAGCGGATGGAGTGGTACAGCGTGTGTGCGTCGCCGCCCGGGAAGTCGGCCCGGGCCGTGCCCACGTCGGGCATGAACAGCGTGTCGCCCACGAAGACCGCATCGCCGATGCGGTAGGCCATGTCGGCCGGCGTGTGGCCGGGCACCGCCATCGCCTCGATGATGAGGCCGCCCAGCGAGATGGTTTCGCCGTCGTCCAGCAGCCGGTCGAAATCCGCTGCGACGGGTGCTGCGTCGCCCCGCAGATCGAAGAGCGCCCCGAAGCGCGCCTGCACCTCCTGGATGCGCGCGCCGATGGCGACCTGCCCGCCCACGCGTGACTGCAGGTGGCGCGCGGCCGAGAGGTGGTCGGCATGCGCGTGCGTCTCGAGGATCCAGTCGACCGCGAGCCCCTCAGCCTCGATGCAGGCCAGCAGCCGCTGGGCCGAGCGGGTCGAGGTGCGCGCGGCCGCAGCGTCGTAGTCGAGCACCGGGTCGACGATCGCGGCGCGGCGCGTGGCGCGGTCCCACACCACGTACGACACCGTGCCGGTGGCCGGGTCGTGGAAGGCCTGGATGGCGGGTTGCGTTACGGCGATAGTCATGCGTTTTCCGTTCACTCTACGTTTTTATATACTATCAACAAGTAGATCGAACCGCCAACATTTAGCCGAGCCATGACTTCCGTCAACACCCATGCCATCGACCCCGCGGCCCTGCACCAGGCCGCCGGCCGCGCCGTTGCGGTGCTCAAGCTGCTCGCCAACGAAGACCGCCTGCTGCTGCTGTGCCAGCTCTCGCAGGGCGAGGCCTGCGTGAGCGAGCTGGAAGGCCTGCTCGGCATTCGTCAGCCCACCCTGTCGCAGCAGCTGGGCGTGCTGCGCAGTGAAGGCGTGGTGAGCACGCGGCGCGAAGGCAAGAACATCTACTACCAGTTGGCGGACCCTTCGCTGATGCAGGTGGTGGCACTGCTGCATTCGCTGTATTGCCCGAAGGATGAAGCATGAGCGCCGCGCCGGGCCGCCCCAGGCAAGCTCGCTCCCGCTTGGCGGGACAGGCCGCAGGCCGAAGGGTGCAACCATGACCATCGACTGGCTCCACTTCACGCCCTGGCGCTCGCTGGCCGGCGGTACCCTCATCGGCCTGGCTGCGGCGATCTTGATCGTCGCCAACGGCCGAATCGCCGGCATCAGCGGCATCCTCGGCGGCCTGCTGCGCCCCGCGCGCAACGACTGGGGCTGGCGCCTCGCCTTCGTCATCGGCCTGCTGGCCGCACCGGCGGTCTACGCGCTCGTCGCGCCGCTGCCGGTGCCGCGCATCGAGGCTGGCACCGCCGTGCTGGTGATCGCAGGCCTGCTCGTGGGCTTCGGCACCCGGCTGGGCGGCGGCTGCACCAGCGGCCACGGCGTGTGCGGGCTGGCGCGGATGTCGCCGCGCTCGCTGGCGGCCACACTCGGCTTCATGGCCGCGGGCTTCGCGACCGTCTTCCTCGTGCGCCACGTGCTGGCCACCGCCTGAACGGAGCATCGGTTCATGAACATACTGACCGCCCTCCTCGCCGGCCTCGTCTTCGGAGCTGGCCTGCTGCTTTCGGGCATGGCCGACCCCGGCAAGGTATTAGGCTTTCTTGACCTGGCCGGTACGTGGGACCCTTCGCTTGCGTTCGTCATGGCGGGTGCCATCGCCGTCGCTGCGCCGGCTTTCGCGTGGGTGCGGCTGCGCAATGCTACGTGGCGCGGCGTGGCGTTGCAGTTGCCGACCAGCCGGGCCGTCGACCGGCGGCTGATGACCGGCAGCGTGGTCTTTGGCATCGGCTGGGGCTTGGCCGGCTTCTGCCCGGGGCCTGCCATGGTCGCGCTGGGAATGGGCGTCGGGCAGGCGGTGGTGTTCGTTGTCGCGATGCTGGCTGGCATGGCGGCCTTCGCCTGGTGGGAGCCGCACCCCGCCGCAGACCCGAGGTCGGGCCAAGCGGCTCTCTAGCGACCGGAGTCTGCGGTGGCCCGAACAGAGGAGGGCCTGCAGCAGGCGATCTCAACATGGCGGAACCGGAAATACGGCGTGCGGCCCGCCGGCTCCGAAGCGCCCATGCCAGAAGCGTTGCGCCGCCCGCCCGGCGTGTGGACACGCGGCACCGCTCAGGCCGCGCCGTGCGCTGCGCGCCGGGACAGCCACGCGTGGATGAGGCCGGCCTGGAAGAATTGCACGGGCGGCTCGAAACCACCGGCGGCGATGAGGGACGCGACGCGCGTCGGCGCCAGCACGCCGACATCGTTCGCGTAGGCGCGGCGCATGCGGGCGATGGCTTCGGGCGTGATGTCGGCTGCCGCCATCATGTGCATCCAGCCGCGCAGCAACACTTCGTAGTCGGACGAGTCCACATCGGATGCGAGGTCCGAGCTCGCCAACAACCCACCGACCTTGAGCCTGCCCGCGATGCCCCGGAAGAACGCAGCGCGCGCCTGGGCATCGAGGATGAACTGCGACACCAGAAAGCAGGTGGCGGCGTCATGCAGGTCGGGCGCTGCGAGCGAGTCGAGGTAGCCCTCGTGGAACGCACAGCGCGCCGCAAAGCCCTCCTGCTCGGCCCGCTGCCGGCAGACCGCGAGCATAGGGCCGGACGGCTCTACGGCGGTGAACCGCCAGCCGGGCTGCCGCTGCGCCAGATACGCCAGCTCCGCGCCCGTGCCCACGCCGACACACAGGATGCGCGCGTCGGCCGGCAGCTCTGCGAAGAGGGACGCCGTCAGCAGGTGCAGGCACCCCCGGATCGGCGCCGTCTTGGCCCACTGCGTGTCGTAGCTGGCGGCTTGCTGGTCGAAGATGGCCTTGATTTCGTCTGGGTTCATTGGGTCTCGGTGTTGTTGCGGCTTGAGGGTCGCACGAAAGTGCTCAGGGATGTTCACGGCTTCCACGAACGGCATTCCAGCGTGAGTTCGCCGTCCTCAAAGCAGCCAACAAATCGCGTAAGTCAGCTTGAGCCAGGGTGCAGGCTGCGGTGGTCGCTCGGAAGTGGCGTCTGAACCTCATTGCTCACTTCAATGAGGTTCTCGTCCGGGTCGTAGAAGTACACCGACAGGAGGGTTCGACACGCACCGGTCGCCCGAACTGGCCCTTCCACCACCGCAACGCCGTGTCCGGAAAGATGCTGCAACACCTGCTCCAGGGGAGTTTCTGTCAGGAGGCAGATGTCGGCGGATCCCGGTGTGGCGTGGCGCACGTTGGGATCAACCACATGGCCGACCTCATGCAGATTGATCTTTTGTCTTCCGAAGTGGAGCGAGTACCGGCCAGGCTTGAACTCCCTCGGTTCGAAGCCAAGCACGCGCTGATAGAACTCAATGGACCGCGAGATGCTGGCAACCGTCAGTACAAGGTGGTCGAGCGAGGTGATCTTCATGAGGGAGCGGAACTCGGGCCGTGACGTTTGGGGTGTTGTACATCTGCCGCCTAACGCCGCGATTCCGCGGGCGCCGAAGGCGTCCGCTGGAATGACCAGTTATCTCGCGATACCACCCTCCGCTCACTTGTTCTTCAACTTCCCCTTCGGCATCACCGTCGTCACCGGCGGCGTGGGCCGGTCTGACGTGGTGGAGGGGTTGGGCGGGGGGCTGGTGTCCTTCTTGGGCTTCTTCACCATCTTGTTGCTTCGCTGATCGCCTTTGGCCACGGGGTGCTCCGTTCGTTTCTTGGTAATGGGTGCGGCGAATGTACCGGCCAATGCGCGGTCGCGGCGCGCCGGCGTGCGTTCAGTTGATGATCTCGCCCATGCCCACCCTCACCCGCTCCTTCAGCTGCCGGATGTACTCCTCGTCGAAGAGCTCCCACGCATCGAGTTCGCCCACGATGCGCAGCGGCTCGCGGCTGCGGTACGAGCGCGTGGGGTTGCCGGGGAATTTCTTGTCGGTGACGTTGGGGTCGTCCTCGTACGGGCCGGTGGGCTCGACGATGTAGACGCGGCCACGGCCGTCGCCCTTCGCCATCTCGGCCGCGAGCCCGGCGCCCTTTGGCCAGGCGGTGAAGTAGATGTGGTTCATGACCACGCGGCCGTCGTAATTCGAGCGGAAGCCGGCGGTGAGCAGGTCGCCCACCTGCAGGTCGGCCCGCGTGCCGTGGAAGAAGGGGCCGGTGTCGGGAACAGCCATCGTGCGTCGCTCCTGGGCAGGAAAAAGGCGCCGAGCCTACGCGCGTTGGCGTCCAATGCCAAATCGGCCTGCAGTGCCCGTCCGCCGGGCGCGGGCAGCTATCGATTTCGTAGCGTCAGGCGCGCAGGAGGCGCGGCAGCGGCCGCGCCGCCGCCCCGCCCGGCACGCTGCCGCCCTGCGGGAACAGCGTGCGCGCCACCTGCCCGGGGTCGATGCCGAAGCACTCGCCGGCCGCGCCGGCGATGAGCGCATCGACACTGGTGGTGGCCCGCAGGTCGCGGTTCTCGTACAGCTGGCCGGCGCCCAGCCCCGGCCAGTCGGCGATCACGCGGCCGCCCTGCACGGCGCCGCCCATCAGCATGGCGACGGCGCCGGTGCCGTGGTCGGTGCCGCCGGTGCCGTTGGCGGCGGCGGTGCGGCCGAACTCGGTGGCGACGACCACCACGGTGTCGGCCCACGCCGCGCCCAGGCCGTCGCGCAACGCGGCGACCATGGCGTCGAGGTTGCGCAGCTGCGCGGCGAGGCGGCCGTTCTGCGCGCTGTGGGTGTCCCAACCGCCGGTCTCGATCATGGCGATGCGCGGGCCGTCGGGGCGCGCGAGAAAGCCGGCCGCGAGCTTGCCGAGGCCGGCGGCGTCCTGCCGCGGCCTGGCGCCGCCCTCGCCATTCATGCCGCCCATGGCGATGCCGCGGGTTTCCATGGCCGAACTCCACAGCGCGTGTAGTTGCGGGTCCTCCTCGTACAGCCGCGACACGCGAAGCAGCAGGTCGTCGGCAGGCTGCGGCAGCGCCGAAGGCGCGTACGAGGCGACCTCCGCCCGGCCACGCAGCGCCAGCGGCACGGTGGGCGCAAAAGCAATGGCTTCGCGATCGCTGCGCGGCAGCAGGCCGACGAGGCGATTGAGCCAGCCGTCCTTGACCTGGTAGGGCGAGGTGCCGCCGGTCTCGAGCACGTTCTGGCCGTCGAAGTGCGAACGGTCGCGGTACGGCGAGGCGGCGGCGTGCACGAACAGCGCCTCCTTCGCGGCGTAGAGCTTCGCGGACTCGGCCAGCGCCGGGTGCAGCGCGAACATGCCATCGAGCTTCGTGGCGCTCGCCGGGTCGAGCGCGATGGCGCCGCGCAGCCGCGCGTAGCCGGGCTCGGCGTACGGCACGAGCGTCTCCAGCCCGTCCGCTGCGCCGCGCTGGATGATGAAGACAAAACGCCGCGAGGTGGCCGCGCCGGCCAGCGCCAGGTGCGGCGCCACGAGCGCGAGGCCCGCGCCGGCCGCGGCCAGGCGCAGGAAATGTCGGCGATCGGACAGGGATCGGTTCGAGCGGACGGGCATGGCATTCATCTCCGGAGGAAGTCGGGGGACACGAGCAGCAGCGCCAAACCGGTGCTGGCGCTCTCGGCGCGCGCGACGGCCGTGCGCGTCGCATCGCCCAGCGCGGCACCGGGCAGCACCGCCGGCGCAATGGCGCGCGGGTCGATGGTGTTGCCGGCCTGGGCCGCGAGACGCTGCGCCAGTTCGACCCGGCGCACCAGCGCATCGGGCGCGGCCCAGCTGCCGGCGATGTCGTCGAAGCCTGCCGGCGAGCCGGGTCGCCAGACGGGCTGGCCCAGTTGGTCGAGCAGTTGCGCCAGCCGCTGGCCCCTGGGCTCGCGGGCGTTGCCCATCGCCGCTTCAGGCGCACGCAGGGCGCGGAGCGACGAGAGCGTCCAGTCCCACGGCGTCTTGAACTTGCCGCTGCCGGCGCGCCATGCTTCCGGCGATTCGACCAGCGTCCGGTATACCGCTGGCAGGTCTCCGCCGCTGCGCTGGAAGCTGGACGCGAGCCGATCGACCAGGGCCGGCGGCGGGTCGTCGGCGACGAAGTGGCGCGCCAGCTTGGTCGCCACGTGCCGTGCGGTGGCGGGCGCGACGGCGATGTCGCGCAGCACGGCCAGGGCCTGCGCTTCGCCGCCCTCCGCATAGGCGCGGCCCAGCACCGTGCGCGTGCCGGGCTCGTGCTGCTGCGGCCGGAACTGGAAGCCGCCCGCCGCGGCCATGTCCTGCGCCATCGGCGCAGCGCCAGCGTTCGCGTTCGGTGCCGTGAGGCTCCAGCCGGTGAGCGCGCGGGCGAACTCGGTCACGTCGGCCTGGGTGTAGCCGCTGCGGGCGCCCAGGGTGTGCAGTTCCATGATCTCGCGCGCCAGGTTCTCGTTCAAGCCGCGCGGGCGCTCGGGGTTGCGCTCGGCCGCCCGGCGCGCGGCCGGGCTGTCGGGCCCGATCGACTGTGCCTGGTCGAGGTAGACCAGCATGGCCGGGTGCCTCACCGCGGCCAGCAGCATCTGGTCGAAGCGGCCCAGCACGTGCGGGCGGATCGCCTCGGCCTCGTAGGCACCGGCCAGCGCCAGCACCTGCGGCTTCTCGACCGAGATGGCGAAGTGGTTGGACCAGAAATGCACCAACCGCTCGACGAAGGGCGCGGGCGTGTCGACCGCGCTCGCTACTCGCGCGTGGACGGCCGCGAGGTAGCCCTCGCGTGCGTCCTTGCGGATCGCCTGCCGCGCGGCCTGGCGGTCGGCCTCGGGCAGGTCGCGCACGGCGCGCTCGCGCTGCTGGTAATCGGCCAGGATCGCATCGGTGCCGGACTGCTGCATCCACGCGGCAGGCCGCGGCGCGAAGCGGCCGAACTGGTCGAGCAGCCAGCGCCGCGGGTCGGCGGGCGGCCCGTCGTCGGGCCGTGCGCCCAGGCCGAAGCGGTTGAGGGCGATGGCCGGGGCCAGGGCGTCGGGGGTGTTCATGGCGTTGTCCTTACGGCCGGGGCAGCCGGAGTCGCGGGGTTGGCGGGCGGCACGCGAAAGCTGCCCTGGGCCGACGCCAGGGCCTGCGCGAAGGTGGCGCGCTCGGCCGGCGTGAGGCTGGCACCGAAGTCGGCCACCGCGCGTTCGGTGCGTTCGCGCACGCCGAGGTCGGCGGCACGCGTGAGCGACAGGGTCGCGTCGAAGGCCCCGCGGTCGAAGACGGGGGCAGCCATCAGCTGCGCCAGCTCGCGCCGCCCTTCCCGCCCCTGGCGAACCAGCTCGGCCACGTCGCGCCGGGCATCGCGCAGCGCGGCGCGAAACGCCTGGCGCCGCTCGGGCGAGAGCCCATCGGCGGCAAAGCGCAAGCCACGCGGGGCCGCCGGTGCCGCGCCCTCCGCCGCCTTGGCCTGGACGGGCGGCGCGTCGTGCGCGCGCACGGCCCACCAGCGCCAGGCGCCGCCGGCGATGGCGGCAAGCAGGAACAGATTGAGCACCAGCGACAGCATCAGCAGCCAGCGCCTCAAGGTGGTGTGGTGGGCTTGGTCGTTCATTCGTCGATTCCTTCCGCGGGCGCGCCCGCCGGGTCGAAGGCCGTGCGTGCCCAGCCGGACTCGGTCGCGGCGGCATGCATCGGGCCGACGGCGTCGAGCGCGGCCGACACCAGCAGCACACCGGCCAGCGCGCCCGCCGCAACACCGGCGAGGCCCAGGCCGGCCGCGCCGGCGCCGGACCAGCCGGTCGACGGCCACCACGTCGTCCGGGGCCGGCGCCCCGGGGCGCGGGCGGGACGGGGCGCGCCGGCCTCGACGGCAGCGACCAGCGCTGCGCTGGGCGCCGGCACCGTATGCGCATCGAGCACATGGTCGAGCGCCGCCTCGCGATCGAGCACGGCCTGCAGCATCGGGGTGCGCCGCAGCAGTTGCTCGGCGGCATCGCGCTCCTCCGCAGGCCAGCGTGCGATGCGGCTGCCCCAGGCCTGGGCCAGGTCGGCGAAGCGTTCAGGCGTCATGGCGCGCCTCCGTTGGCCAGCTGCGCGCGCAGGCCGCGGCGTGCGCGGGCCAACAGGCTCTCGAGTGCGTCGACCGACACGCCCATGACGGCCGCCGCATCGGCCTGCGAGAGCTCCTGGTAGTGGAAGAGCACCAGCGCCTCGCGCTGGCGGGGTGGCAGTGCGACCAGCGCCGCGGCCACGCGCTGCGACATGCGCCGGTCGGCGTAGTGCTGCTCGGGCGTGGCCGCGGGGTCGGCCGCTTCGGGCAGTTCGTCGGTCGCCTGCTCGTGGCGCCGGCGCGGCGAGCGCAGCCGGTCGTTGCAGAGGTTGAGCACCACGCGGTGCAGCCAGGTGTCGAAACGGGCCTCGCCGCGGCGCCAGCTCGGCGCCTGCTTCCAGGCGCGCAGGAAGCTTTCCTGCGCCACTTCCTCGGCCTCGGCGCGCTGGCCGAGCAGGCGTTGCGCCAGCGCCAGCACGCGCGGCAGCTTGCGCGCCACCAGCTCGCGGGCGGCCTGCGGCTCGCCCCGACCGAGGCGGGACAGCAATTCGTCGTCGGGATCATCGGATTCGGCCAATGGACACCAGCGGGAGGACGGGCCGGCGCAGCGGCACCGGGGCATGCAGCTTCAACGCGCGGCGGGCGGCAATCGGTCGCCCCGTACTCAAAAACGCGGCGAGAAGCATCTTCGGAGACAAAAGGGCCTGGAGCGCCCGCCACGTCTGCGCTGGCCGCTATGGACTCGATAGCAGCCTGCCCCGCTCAGCGCCAGCCGCGGTGCCAGCCGTAAACGGGATGGTGCCAACCCCAGCCGTAGTGCGCGTGGTAGGCCCACACGAAGCCGACGCCAGGCGCCGGGTACGTCGGGGCGATGTAGGCGACGCCCGGGGGCGCCACGTACGCGGGCGCTACCGGCGCGACCACGCAGCCGCCGAGGGCCAGGGTGCACAGCGCGACAGCCAGCGCGGCCGGGCGAATCGATCGGGGAAACGGGAACATGGGCAGGCTCCTTCGGCCCGAACGCGGGCCATGCCTGCTTCAACGCGAGCGGCGGGCGAATCCGTCGCGGGTTGAACGAATCGTTGCACACGTGGTGTGCACATGCGGCCCAACGCCTTCCCGGATGCCGCATCCCCTACGCTTCGGGCCCCGACGGGCGCGGCGCCTGCAGGTCGCAGGCCATGTGCAGCTTGTCGAGGAAGCCGTCGCCGTGTGCCACCGCCATGGGCTCGATGCCGAAGACACGGAAGCCCGCTGCTTCGTACAGCCGCTGCGCGGCGGCGTTGCCCTGCGTGACCGTGAGCTGCACCGTGCGCAACCCTGCCCGTGCGCGCGCGGCCGCCAGCAGCGCATCCACCAGCGCGCGCCCGAGGCCGGTGCCGCGCGCCGCGGGCGCGACCACCATGCCGAACAGCGTTGCCTTGTGGCGCCAGCGCTCGCGCGTCTCGAAGAGCAGACCGGCCGCACCGACCAGCGCGCCATTTGCGTCGAAGGCGCCGACGGTCAGGCTGCCGGGCGCATCGCCCTCGGGCAGGCGCGCCTCCCACCAGGCCAGCGGCAGTGGCTCGCGCTCGGCCACCGTGGAGGTGAAGGCTTCGGGATGGCGCGCATAGGCGTCGAGCATCAGGGCTCTGTACGCCGGTGCATCGGCGGGCGCGAGGCGACGCACGTGCACGGCGATGTACCTCAGCTTTCGGGCGCCACCATCTCGGCGTACTCGTAGAGCGCGCCGAGGATGTCTTCGGCCCGCGCGTCGGCGGTCTCGGACAGGGTGTCGATCTCGGCGAAGTACCGGTCGACGTTGAAGGCGCCGCCCTCCCCGTCGATGAGCTTGGCCACGCGGTGCTCGAGCCAGCGCGCCTGCTCGTCCTCGTTCAGCGTCTCGGGGAAGTTGCGCGCGCGGTAGCGGAACAGCAGCTCCTCCAGGCGCGGATCGTCGAAGGACGCGCGCTGGGCCGCCAGCCGCTCGCCCGACAGCGCGCGCAGCTCGTTGAGCCGGCGCCGGTCGTTGTTGCCGACGAAGCCGCCATAGAGGTCTTCGTCCACGTCGGCGGGGCCCTGCGGCTCGCGTGCGTAGACCTCGCCCCAGATGGCGCTCATGTCGGGCAGGCCGGCAGCGATCTCGGCATGGCGCATCGCCTGCGGCAGGTCGACCGCCCAGCGCGTGGCCATGGCGTCGCTCAGCGTGCGCAGACTCGCGACCACCATGGGCGACTTGTTGAGGTGGATGCCCTTCACGGGCAGGCGCTGCACGCCCTCGGGCAGATCGGCGCTGCGCGTGAAAAGGCGCTGGCGCAGCGTGGGGATGTCGAGCGTGGCCAGTTCGCTCGGGTCGTGGGCCAGGTCCCAGGCCAGCAGCTCGTTCTTGTTGGTGGGATGGCTCGCCAGCGGCCACATCACGGCCAGGCAGCCGCGCTCGGGCGGGAACATGCCCGACACGTGCAGGAAGGGCTTGGCGGTCTGACGGGTGGCGGGCAGGCCCAGCTCCTGCGCGACGCGGTCCTTGCGGTGCAGCGCGAGCGCGAACTCGAAGAGCTTGGGCTGCCTGTCGCGGATGAGGCGGGCCAGGGCGATGGTGGCGCGCACGTCCGACAGCGCGTCGTGCGCCGCCTCGTGTGCGAGCCCGTTGGCCTTCGTCAGATCCTCGAGCCGGAAGCTCGGCTTGCCGGCCCGCTCGCCCTCCTGGTGCGTGGGCCACACGATGCCCTCGGGGCGCAGCGCGTAGGTCAGGCGCACGACGTCGAGCAGGTCCCAGCGGCCGCAGTCGTTCTGCCATTCGCGCGCATAGGGGTCGATGAGATTGCGCCAGAACAGGAAGCGCGTGACCTCGTCGTCGAAGCGGATGGTGTTGTAGCCCACGCCGATGGTGCCGGGCTGCGAGAAGGCGCGCTCGATCTGCGCGGCGAACTCGCGCTCGGGGAGGCCGCGCTCCAGGCACAGCTGCGGTGTGATGCCGGTGATGAGGCACGAGGTCGGGCTGGGCAGGAAGTCGGGCGCCGGACGGCAGTAGATCATCAGCGGCTCGCCGATCTCGTTGAGCTGCGCATCGGTGCGGATGGCGGCGAACTGCGAGGGCCGGTCGCGTCGCGGGTTCGCGCCGAAGGTTTCGTAGTCGTGCCAGAGAAAAGTGCGAGGGGTGTCGGCCATGGGTGTGCAGTGGCGGGCGGCGGTGCCCGTGATCGGCCTGTATTCTCGGCCACCCCTCCACCCTCCCCCGCAAGGACGTTCCATGGACCGCTGGCTCGAGGCCGCTATCGACTACATCCCGCGCTGGCTGGAGTTCCAGATCCGCGCCACCGAACGGCCGGGCGTGGCCCTCGCCATCGACCACGGGCAGCGCACCGTGCTCGATGCGGCTTTCGGCGTGGCCAACGCGCAGACGAAACAGAAACTCACGACACGCCATCGCTTTCGCATCGCCTCGCATTCGAAGAGCTTCACCGCCGCCGGCATCCTCAAGCTGCGCGAATCCGAGCGCCTGCAGTTGGACGACGCGGTGGGCAAGCACGTCGATGGCCTGCACCCGCGGCTGGCGCAGGCCACGCTTTTGCAATTGCTGTCGCACAGCGCCGGCACGACGCGCGACGGCCCCGACGCCGGCCAGTTCATGGACCGCCACCCGTTCCTGGATAAGGCGCAGCTGATGGCCCAGCTGGCCGAGGCGCCGCCCCTGGAGGCCAACACCCGCTTCAAGTACTCGAACCACGGCTTCGCGCTGCTGGGCCTGGTGATCGAAGCCGTGACGGGCGAGCCCTACGCCGACTGGATGCAGCGCGAAATCGTCGACGCCGCCGGCCTGCGCCACACGCAGCCTGATGCCGGGCCGGGCACGACGCGGCTCGCATCGGGGCACTCGGGGCGCCTGCTGCTCGGGCGGCGCGTCATCATCCCGGGCGACCAGTCGACGCACGCGATCGCGCCCGCGGGCGGCTTCGTGAGCACCGCCGCCGACGTCGCGGCCTTCTACGCGCAACTGCTGCCGGATGCGAAGAAGAGCGTGCTGAGCGTGGCCAGCCGACGCGAGATGCTGCGCCGCCAATGGACCGTGCCGCACAGCACCGTGCCCGGCGGCTACGGCCTGGGCACCATGCAGGGCAGCTACCAGGGCTGGGACTGGGTCGGCCACACGGGCAGCCTGCAAGGCTTTCTGTCGCGCAGCCTGGCACTGCCGCAGCAGGGCATAGCGATCTCGCTGCTGGCCAATTCGATCGACGCCTTCACCTGGCCCTGGATGGACGGCGTGTTGCAGATCCTGCAGGCTTTCGCGCGGCACGGCGCGCCCGGTGCGGCCACCCGCGCGTGGTCCGGCCGCTACTGGAACCTGTGGGGTCCTGTCGATCTGGTGCCGATGAAGGACCGCGTGTTCGCCGTCGTGCCTTCGCTGACCGCCCCCTTCACCGATGCGACCGAACTCACCGTCAAGGGCAAGGACCGCGCCCTCACCTCGCAAGCCAACGGCTACGCCGGCTTCGGCGAGCCGGCGCGGCTGGTGCGCGACGGCAAGGGGAAAGTCAAGGAACTGTGGCTGGGTGGCTCGCGCAATGTGCCGGAGGCTGTGGCGACACGCGAGGTGAAAGGCCGCTACGAGCGCTGACGCGCGTCAGAGCAGCGGCGAGAACAGCCGCGCGAAGGCATCGCCCACGCGCCGCAGGACCGGCTGCGCGCGATGCGCGCGCACTGGCGCGGCGCTGTGCAGGTCGGTCTCGAACTGGGCGGCGAGCGGCCGCGCCAGTTCCGGGCCGTAGACCACGGCCATGACCTCGAAGTTGAGGCGGAAGCTGCGGTTGTCGAAATTGGCGGTGCCGATCATGGCGCAGTGGTCGTCGACCACCAGCGTTTTCGAATGCAGCATGCGCGCCTTGTATTCCCAGATCTTCACGCCGGCGGCGATGAGCTCGTCGAAATAGGAGCGCGCGGCCGCGCTGACGATCAGCGAATCGCTGCGCCGGGGCACCAGCAGGCGCGTGTCGACGCCCCGCAGTGCCGCGCTGGTGAGCGCCATCAGCGCGGGCTCGCCGGGCACGAAGTACGGCGTGGTGAGCCAGCAGCGCTCCTGCGCCGCATGGATGGCCGACACGTGCATGCGGTGGATGGCCTCGAGCGGGTTGTCCGGGCCGCTGGTGACGATCTGCACCGGGATCGGCCCGGCCTCGATGTCGGGCAGCAGGCGCACCAGTTGCGCGTCGATGTCGCGCAGCTGTTCGCCGGTGGCATAGGCCCAGTCCTCCAGGAAGGTGGTCTGCAGCCAGCGCACGGCACTGCCTTCGACGCGCAGGTGAACGTCGTGATAGGCGTCGGGGCGCGTGCGCGCGTCTTCCTCGTCGGTGATGTTGACGCCGCCGGTGAAGCCGGTGTGGCCGTCGCACACCACGATCTTGCGGTGGGTACGGTAGTTGGTCACCGGCCGCAGGCGGCGGCCGATGCGGCTGTCGTGGAAGAGCGCGATGTGCACGCCGGCCTCGCGCAGCGGCGCCATGAAGCGGCGGCCGATGCGCTTGGAGCCCAGCGCGTCGATGAGCAGGCGCACCGTGACGCCGGCGCGCGCGCGTTCGGTCAGCAGCTGCGCAAGGCGCGTGCCGATGCGGTCGGGCTCGTAGATGTAGTACTCGAGGTGGACGTGGTCCTGCGCGGCGGCGATGGCCTCGAAGATGGCATCGAAGGCGGCGGCCCCGCCCGAGAGCAGTTGCACGCCGGTGGCGCTAGAGACCGGCAGACCGCAGGCCGCGGTGCCCAGCGCCGACATCTGCCGCAGCGTGTGGGGCGCCTCCTCGGCGCGGTCGCGGACCAGGGCGAGGTCGGCCGGCGCATGGGCGATGGCGCGGCTTCGCAGGCGCTTGAGGCGCTGCTTCGTGAGCCGCTGCGGGCCGAAGAAGTAGTAGATGACAAAGCCCAGGTAGGGCAGCGCAGCCATCGACAGGATCCAGCCCACCGTCGACACCGGCGCGCGCTTCTGCATCACGATCCAGATCGACAGCACCGCGATGTAGACGCTCCACGCGACCGACATCGCGGTCTTCCACTCGGGCGGGATGGCAGGCAGGATCACGTCGAAGTTTCCAAGCGAAATATGCCTGCAGCGCCCGTCCACCGGGCGCGACCCGCTATCGAATCGATAGCAAAGCAAAAGGCCGGCAGCGCGATGCTACCGGCCTTTCGTGGCCTCGGGCCGGACCCGGGGAGGTCCGGCTCGCGACGAGGGTCAGCCTGCGGCGGCCTCCTCGGCCTCGGGCTTGTTCTTGCCTTCCTTCTTGGGCAGCGGCTGGATGTCGAGCACGACCTCGTCCTTGTCGTCCAGGTCCACCTCCAGGCGGCCGCCCTCGGTCAGGCGACCGAAGAGCAGCTCGTCGGCCAGGGCACGACGGATCGTGTCCTGGATGAGGCGCTGCATCGGCCGCGCGCCCATCAGCGGATCGAAGCCCTTCTTCGCCAGGTGCTTGCGCAGCTTGTCGCTGAAGGTGACCTCGACCTTCTTCTCGGCCAGCTGGGTTTCCAGCTGCAGCAGGAACTTGTCGACCACGCGCAGGATGATCTGCTCGTCCAGCGCCTTGAAGTTCACGATGGCGTCCAGCCGGTTGCGGAACTCGGGCGTGAACAGGCGCTTGATGTCGCCCATCTCGTCGCCCGCCTGCCGCGGGTTGGTGAAGCCGATCGTGGCCTTGTTCATGGTCTCGGCACCCGCGTTCGTCGTCATGATGATGATGACGTTGCGGAAGTCGGCCTTGCGCCCGTTGTTGTCCGTCAGCGTGCCGTGGTCCATGACCTGCAGCAGCACGTTGAAGATGTCCGGGTGCGCCTTCTCGATCTCGTCGAGCAGCAGCACGGCGTGCGGCTTCTTCGTGATCGCCTCGGTCAAGAGCCCGCCCTGGTCGAAACCGACGTAGCCCGGAGGCGCGCCGATCAGGCGGCTCACCGCGTGCCGTTCCATGTACTCCGACATGTCGAAGCGGATCAGCTCGATGCCCATGATGTAGGCGAGCTGCTTGGCCGCTTCGGTCTTGCCGACGCCGGTGGGACCGCTGAAGAGGAAGGAGCCGATCGGCTTGTCGCCCTTGCCCAGGCCCGAGCGCGCCATCTTGACGGCCGAGGCGAGCACCTCCAGCGCCTTGTCCTGGCCGAACACCACGCTCTTGAGGTCGCGTTCGAGCGTCTGCAGCTTGCCGCGGTCGTCGTTGCTGACGTTGGCGGGCGGGATGCGGGCGATCTTGGCCACGATCTCCTCGACCTCGGTCTTGCCGATGGTCTTCTTGCGCTTGGACGCGGTGAGGATGCGCTGCGCCGCACCGGCCTCGTCGATCACGTCGATGGCCTTGTCGGGCAGGTGGCGGTCGTTGATGTACTTGGCCGACAGCTCGGCCGCTGCCTGCAGCGCCGCGTTGGCGTACTTGACGCTGTGGTGCTCCTCGAAGCGCGACTTCAGGCCCTTCAGGATCTCGATGGTCTCGGCCACGCTGGGCTCGACCACGTCGACCTTCTGGAAGCGCCGCGACAGCGCCGCATCCTTCTCGAAGATGCCGCGGTATTCGGTGAACGTCGTTGCGCCGATGCACTTGAGCTGGCCGCTGGAGAGCGCCGGCTTGAGCAGGTTGGACGCGTCCAGCGTGCCGCCCGAGGCCGCGCCGGCCCCGATAAGGGTGTGGATCTCGTCGATGAAGAGGATCGCGTTCGGCTTGTCCTTGAGCGACTTCAGCACGCCCTTGAGGCGCTGTTCGAAGTCACCGCGGTACTTGGTGCCGGCCAGCAGCGCGCCCATGTCGAGCGAGTACACGTTGGACTCGGCCAGGATCTCCGGCACGTCGCCCTGCGTGATGCGCCATGCCAGACCCTCGGCAATGGCGGTCTTGCCCACGCCCGCCTCGCCGACCAGCAGCGGGTTGTTCTTGCGCCGGCGGCACAGGATCTGGATGGTGCGCTCGACCTCGTAGTCGCGGCCGATCAGCGGATCGATCTTGCCGTCCTTGGCCAGCTGGTTGAGATTCTGGGTGAACTGCTCGAGCGGGGACGACTTCTCGTTCTTCTCGGAGCCGCCCTCCTCGCCTTCGCTGGCCGAGGACTCGTTGCCCTTGGCGGCTTCCGGCGGGTCGCTCTTCTTGATGCCGTGGGCGATGAAGTTCACCACGTCGAGGCGCGTCACCCCTTGTTGGTGCAGGTAATAGACGGCGTGCGAATCCTTCTCGCCGAAGATCGCCACCAGCACGTTCGCGCCGGTGACTTCCTTCTTGCCGTTGCCGGTGGACTGCACGTGCATGATGGCGCGCTGGATGACGCGCTGGAAGCCCAGCGTCGGCTGGGTGTCCACGTCATCGGTGCCGGCGACCTGCGGCGTGTTGTCCTTGATGAAGTTCGTCAGGGACCCGCGCAGGTCGTCGATGTTGGCCGAGCAGGCGCGCAGGACCTCTGCGGCGCTCGGGTTGTCCAGCAAAGCGAGCAGCAGGTGCTCCACGGTGATGAACTCGTGGCGCTGCTGCCGGGCCTCGACGAAGGCCATGTGCAAGCTGACTTCCAGTTCCTGGGCAATCATGTGATTTCCTTTGCCTTGCTGTGAATTGAGACTGAGACTTCAGATGGGTTGGAACCGGATTTATTCAACCGGTTCACTGACGCACTGCAGCGGGTGGCCCGCCTGCACCGCGGCTTCCATCACCTGATTGACCTTGGTCGCGGCGACGTCGCGCGGGTACACACCGCAAACTCCGCGCCCGTCCAGATGGATCTTGAGCATGATCTGGGTGGCCGATTCGCGGTCCTTGTTGAAGAACTCCTGGATGACGACGACCACGAATTCCATCGGGGTGTAATCGTCATTGAGCATCACGACCTGGTACATCTTCGGCGGCGCCGTCTTCTGCGGACGGCGCTCCAGCACCACGGAATCGCTGTCGTCCCGCTGAGGCTGGACGGGCGCCGGAGGTGGCGTGGAGGGTTTTTTCGTGGCCATGAAATTCATTCTATAGAGCGGCGCCACGCCATGGCGCAGGCACAGGATTTGGCGCCTCGCCCCCGGAATTCAAGTCGCCGGGGAATGTGGCGGATGGCACGCCAGTCCGAAAAAAATGAATTGGGCGGCGGCTGTCGAATTACGCGCCAAGCCACCTCGAAAACGCCAGTGGCGGCCCCGCGACATTCGTGCCGCTGCCCCCGGATGAATGGCCGTAGAATTTTGCGGCACCCTGAGGAGGCGAGAGATTTGTCAACGACCGGCACCCCCGTCTCGTTGTTGGCAAACCTTCTGCTGGTCGGGAGGCGTTTTCCAATCACTTCCACAGAGGAATCCGTAATGAGCAAACTTCTCGCTGCCCTGGTCGCTGGCCTGTTCGCCGCTGGCGCTTACGCCCAGAACCCGCCCGGCGCTTCGGCCGAGCAAGCCCCCGTGACCAACACCCCCGGCCAAGCCAAGGCGCAAGCCAAGCGCGACGCCAAGCCCCAAGGCCAGGTCAAGGCGGCCGGCGGCGACATCAACAAGACCCCCGAAGGCGGCGCCATCGGCACCGACAAGGCTGCCCAGTCGGGCGAAAAGCGCGCCGAGAGCCGCGACCAGCGTCGTCGCAACAAGGACGGCAGCCTGAAGCGCCGCAGCACCCAGGGTGGCACGCCCCAGTGATTCGGACGCCGGTCTGAACCATGAAAAGGCGCCTCCGGGCGCCTTTTTCTTTGCCCGTCGCCAGGGCCCTCCCACCCTGAACCCCGGCTGACCCGGTGGCGCGCCCTGTGTCCATTCGTGCATGAGCCGACCGGCGCCGATGGCTCGGCCACAATCAGCGCTTCCGCGGCCACCGACCGGATCGGCCGCTGCAGGATCCAACCCCATGTCTCTTTCGCTCCCCGCCTCCCTTCGCACGGCCATCCTCGGCACCGCCCTGCTGGCGGCCGGCACGGCCTTCGGCCAGCAGCCGCAGATGGACCTCCAGCGCGTCCGCATCTCCGCAGGCATGTACCAGATCGATGCGCAGGTCGCGGCCACGCCCGAGCAGCGCCAGATCGGCCTGATGTTCCGCAAGGAGATGCCGCAGTCCGAGGGCATGGTGTTCGTCTTCGAGCAGCCCTCCCCCCAGTGCTTCTGGATGAAGAACACGCTGATCCCGCTGTCGGCCGCCTTCGTGGCCGACGACGGCCGCATCGTGAACATCGAGGACATGAAGCCGCAGACCACGGACAACCACTGCTCGAGCGAGCCGGTGCGCTATGTGCTCGAGATGAACCAGGGCTGGTTCGCCAAGAAGAACATCAAGAAGGGCTTCAAGCTGGGCGGACCGCTGTTCGAAGCGCGCCGCTGACACGCCCGCCGATCGCCCATGAAAAAGCCGACCCAAGGGTCGGCTTTTTCGTCGGGGCGGGAGCCGGGCTCAGCCGAAGTTCTTCGCCGCGAAGTCCCAGTTGGCGAGCTTCGCGAGGAAGGTCTCGACGAACTTGGGACGCAGGTTGCGGTAGTCGATGTAGTAGGCGTGCTCCCAGACGTCGACGGTGAGCAGGGCCTTGTCGTCGGTGGTCAGCGGGGTGCCTGCTGCACCGGTGTTGACGATGTCGACGGAGCCGTCGGGCTTCTTGACCAGCCAGGTCCAGCCCGAACCGAAGTTGCCGACGGCGGACTTGACGAAAGCTTCCTTGAAGGCGTCGAAGCTGCCCCACTTGGCGTCGATGGCCTTGGCCAGCGCGCCGGTAGGCGCGCCGCCGCCTTGCGGCTTCATGCAGTTCCAGAAGAAGGTGTGGTTCCAGATCTGCGCGGCGTTGTTGTAGATGCCGCCGCTGGACTTTTTCACGATCTCCTCGAGCGTCATGCTCTCGAACTCGGTGCCCTTCTGCAGGTTGTTGAGGTTCACCACGTAGGCATTGTGGTGCTTGCCGTAGTGGTACTCCATGGTTTCCTTCGAGTACTCGGGCGCCAGCGCGTCCAGGGCATACGGGAGGGGTGGCAGGACGTGTTCCATCTTGTTGCTCGTGGGTTGGTTGAAGGACGAACGATTCTAGAAAGGATTCATTCGGGTCGCGTCGGACGTGGGCTTGTGCCCACCGCATCGACCGTCAGGAAGGCTTCACCGTCGGACAGCTCGGCGCGCACCGGCTGCCCCGGCTCCAACTGCGCGGCGCGGGTGATGGGCACCCCGTCGGCGTCGGCCAGCCAGGCATAGCCACGTTGCAGCACGAGGGCCGGGTCGAGCAGTTCCAGACGCAGCGCCGCACGCGAGAGCCGGTCGTGGCGCTGCGACAAGGCCGCCTCGAACCTGGCATGCCAATCGGCCTGGAGCGCTCGCTGCGCCTGCGCGGCGCGCTCCAGTTTCGATAGCGCCGCATGGTGCATGCGCTGGGCCGCATGGCTGAGCTCGATGCGCTGGCGCGCCACCATGGCGGACGGACGGCCCAGACGCCCCGCCGCGAGGTCCAGGCGCTGGCCCTGCGCGTCGAGCCGGCCGCCGATGGCGTCGCGCAGCCGCTCCTCGATCAGCTCCAGCGCACCGAGCCACAGCTCGCGCGGCGCGGACGCGAGCTCGGCCGCCGCGGTGGGCGTGGGGGCGCGCACATCGGCGCAGAAATCGGCGATGGTGAAGTCGGTCTCGTGCCCGACACCGGCCACCACCGGCACCGGGCTGCGCACGATGGTGCGCGCCAGCGTCTCGTCGTTGAAGGCCCACAGGTCCTCGATGGAGCCGCCGCCACGCACCAGCAGGATGAGGTCGACCGGTGGCGAGAGCACGTACAGCGACTCCAGCGCCTGCACCAGTTCGGCAGGCGCCTGGGCGCCCTGCACCGCCGCCGGCGCGAGCACCACCGGGATGTGCGGCACCCGGCGGCGTAGCGCGGTCACGACGTCGTGCAGCGCTGCCGCGCCGCGGGAGGTGACCAGGCCGATGCGCCGGGGCATGGTGGGCAGGCTGCGCTTGCGTGCGGGGTCGAACAGGCCTTCCGCTTCCAGCTTGGCCTTGCGCTGCATGAACTGCTCGAACAGGGCGCCCTGCCCGGCGCGCCGCAGGCTTTCGACCACCAGTTGCAGATCGCCGCGCGGCTCGTAGACCGCGAGCCGGCCACGCACCTCGACCTGGTCGCCGTCGCGCGGTGTGAAGTCGAGCAGCGACGCAGCACGCCGGAACATCGCGCAGCGCAGCTGGCCCGCGGCGTCCTTGAGCGAGAAGTAGCAGTGCCCGCTGCCGGCGCGCGAGAAGCCGGAGATCTCGCCCTGGACCGCGACGGGATTGAAGCGCGCATCGAGCGCGTCGGCCACGGCGCGGCACAGCGCGCCGACAGCCCAGATGCGCGGGCCTGCCTCTGCCCGCAGGCCACGACCGTGCTCGAAATCGTTCATCGCGCCGCTCCTGCCGGAGCCTCGCATCGTCCACAACGGTGCGCCACCACCCCCGGGCCGCGTGCCCACCGGCACGGCAGCCACGTGTTGCCGTGCAAGTGCTTGATCTGATTGGAAAAAGTGCTGCTCAAAATTCGGTCGATCTGGTGCAGGCCACGGCTGGCGTGGCTTTCGCAGAGTTGCCAAGGGGGTTAGTCACAAAGTTGTCCACAGAAACTGTGAGCGAAGTCCGACAGTGCGAGGCACCGTGTCCGCTGGGTGGGCTCGGTCATAATCGCCGCGCATTTGCGTGGCCGCCGGCCCGGAGGGACCCCCTTGTTTTCGATCATAGTTGCTGCAGGCTGGCCGATCTGGCCGCTGCTTCTCTGCTCGGTGCTGGCGCTGGCGCTGGTCATCGAACGCTTCGTGAGCCTCAAGACCGCCAAGGTGCTGCCGCCCAAGCTGTTGAGCGAGGCGATGAGCGTGTCGCAGGTGGGCATCCCCGGGCCCGACGTGGTCACCAAGCTGGAGCAGAACTCGGCACTGGGCCAGGTGCTGGCGGCGGGCTTTCGCGCCGTCAACGCCAATCCGCGCTGCACCGAGGAAGACGTGCGGGTGGCGATGGAATCGACCGGCCGCGCCGTGGCCCACAGGCTCGAGCGCTACCTGCCCGCCCTGGCCACCATCGCGTCTGCCGCGCCGCTGCTGGGCCTGCTGGGCACGGTGATCGGGATGATCGAGATCTTCGGCTCCCAGTCGCCGGCCAGCGGCGCCGCCGGCTCGGGCAACCCCGCGCAGCTGGCGCACGGCATCTCGATCGCGCTCTACAACACCGCCTTCGGCCTGATCGTCGCCATCCCGACGCTGATCTTCTGGCGCTACTTCCGCTCCCGCGTGGACGAGTACCTGCTCAACCTCGAGCTCGCCGGCGAGCGCTTCGCGCGCCATCTGACCGCCGTGCGCAAGTAGGCTGCGACGATGAGCCGCATGCGCTTTCGCCATGGCTCGCAGGAGGAGCCGGAGATCAACCTGATCCCCTTCATCGACGTGCTGCTGGTGGTGCTCATCTTCCTGATGCTGTCGACCACGTACAGCAAGTTCACCGAGATGGAAGTGCGCCTTCCCGTGGCCGATGCCGAGGCGCAGCGCGACAGGCCCAGGGAAATCGTGGTGGCTGTCGGCGCCGACGGCCGCTATGCGGTGAACAGGACCGTGCTGCCCGAGCGCAGCGTCGATGCCGTGACCGCGGCACTGGCCGCCGTCGCCGGCGGCAACAAGGACAACGTCGTCATCATCAGCGCCGACGCCACCGCTGCGCACCAGTCGGTGATCACGGTGATGGAGGCCGCGCGGCGCGCCGGCCTGATGCAGATCACCTTCGCCACCCAGACGGCGGCGCAGGCCGCACGCTGAGCCGCGCCGGGCCGCCCACCGCGATGCTGCCACGCGCCTGGTTGCACCGCGGCCTGCTGGCTCGCCTGCTGTGGCCGTTCTCCCTCCTTTATCGCGCGATCGCCGCCCTGCGAAGCCTGGCCTATCGGCGTGGCTGGAAGACCTCGCACGGGGTCGGCGTGCCCGTGGTCGTGGTGGGCAATGTCATCGCAGGGGGCGCCGGCAAGACGCCCGTGGTGATGGCCGTGGTGCGTCATCTGCAGGCGCGCGGCCTGGCGGTGGGCGTGGTCTCGCGCGGTTACGGTCGCCGCACGCAGGACGGCCGCGAAGTGCATGCCGTCAGCGACCCGCGCGACGTGGGCGACGAGCCGCTGCTGGTGCATCGCACGACCGGCGCGCCCGTGGTGGTGGACCGCGACCGGGTGGCCGCCGCGCGGCGCCTGCTGGCCGCCCACCCCGAACTGCGCGTGATCGTGAGCGACGACGGTCTGCAGCACCTGGCGCTGCGGCGCGAGGTCGAGATCTGCGTGTTCGACGACCGGGGCGTCGGCAACGGCTGGCTGCTCCCCGCCGGGCCGCTGCGCGAGCCTTGGCCACGCGCCTGCGACATCGTGCTCCACACGGGCGAGCGCCCGGCCTTCGCCGGCTTCACGGCACGGCGCGCGCTGGCCGACCACGCCGTCGGACGGGACGGCCGCCGGGTGCCGCTGGCCGAACTCGCGCGCGAGCCGAACGTGATTGCGCTGGCCGGCATCGCGCAGCCGCAGCGCTTCTTCGACATGCTGCGCGCGCGCGGGGTGGTGCCCGCGCAGTGCATCCCACTGCCCGACCACTATGATTTCGATAGCTGGTCGCGCCCGTCTGGTGGGCCTTACCGCCTGATCTGCACCGAAAAGGATGCTGGCAAGCTGTGGCAGGTGGCGCCCGACGCGCTGGCCGTGCCGCTCGTGTTCGCACCCGAGCCGGCCTTCTTCGCGGCCCTGGACGCGCGACTATCATCTGAAGAATGAGCCCCCACGTTTCGCACTTCGTGTCTTCACTGCCCCCCGAGGGGGCCATCGCCTCCCTGAGGCGGCTCTGCGGAGGCTGACATGGACACCAAGCTGCTCGAACTGCTGGTCTGCCCCGTCACCAAGGGCCCGCTGACCTGGAACCCCGAAAAGCAGGAACTCGCCTCGCGCAGCGCGCGACTGGCCTACCCGGTGCGCGACGGCGTTCCGATCCTGCTGGAGAGCGAGGCGCGCACCCTGACCGACGAGGAACTCGGGCTCTGAGCAACTGCGACCCGTGAGCTTCACCGTCCTGATTCCTGCCCGGCTGGCCTCGACGCGCCTGCCCGACAAGCCCCTGGCCGACATCGCCGGGCTGCCGATGGTGGTGCGCGTCGCGCAGCGCGCGGCGCAGTCGTCGGCCTCGCGCGTGGTGGTGGCGGCCGACGATGCGCGCATCGCCGAAGCCTGCACCCGGCACGGCGTCGACGTGCTGCTGACGCGCGTCGACCACCCCAGCGGCAGCGACCGGCTGGCAGAAGCCTGCGCCCTGCTCGGCCTGCCCGACGACGAGATCGTGGTCAACGTCCAGGGCGACGAGCCGCTGATCGATCCGGCGCTCATCGATGCCGTGGCACACGCCCTGGCGGAGCGACCCGAAGCGCCGATGAGCACGGCCGTCCACGCCATCGACTCGCTCGACGATTTCACCAATCCGAACGTGGTGAAGGCCGTGCTAGACGATGCGGGGCATGCGCTGTACTTCAGCCGTGCGCCCATCCCCTGGCCGCGCGACGGTGGCGTACGTGGCGCGCCTGCCGCGCTGCCCGAGCCGCCGCCGCTGCGCCACATCGGCATCTATGGCTACCGCGCCGGCTTCGTGCGCCGCTTTCCGTCGCTTGCGCCCGCGCCGCTGGAGCGCACCGAGGCGCTGGAGCAACTGCGCGTGCTGTGGCACGGCCACCGCATCGCCGTGCACGTAAGCGCGCGGGCGCCGGGACCCGGCGTCGACACGCCCGAAGACCTCGCGCGGGTGCGGGCGCTGCTCGCCTGAAAACGCGGCTTTCACGGGGGCGCAAGCGCCCAGTCAGCCGGGGGGCGCATGCTATCCTCGATGCAATGGCGCCCTGCGGCGCGCGCGGCTGCTGGGGCCGCGGCACGAATTCCAAGAAACGTCCGAGGACACCATGAGACTGATTTTGTTGGGCGCACCCGGCGCCGGCAAAGGCACGCAAGCGGCCTTCATCTGCCAGAAATACGGCATCCCCCAGATCTCCACCGGCGACATGCTGCGCGCCGCCGTCAAGGCCGGCACGCCGCTGGGCCTCGAGGCCAAGGCGGTCATGGATTCCGGCGCGCTGGTCAGCGACGACCTCATCATCAATCTCGTGAAGGACCGCATCGCCCAGCCCGACTGCGCGAACGGCTTCCTCTTCGACGGCTTTCCCCGCACCATCCCGCAGGCCGACGCCATGAAGGCGGCCGGCGTCAAGCTCGACTACGTGCTCGAGATCGACGTGCCCTTCACCGACATCATCGAACGCATGAGCGGGCGCCGCTCGCATCCGGCCTCGGGCCGCACCTACCACCTGCGCTTCAATCCGCCGAAGGTCGAGGGCAAGGACGACGTCACGGGCGAAGACCTGATCCAGCGCGAGGACGACAAGGAAGAGACGGTGCGCAAGCGGCTGGACGTGTACAGCCAGCAGACGCGCCCTCTGGTCGACTACTACGCGGACTGGGCGAAGAAAGACCCGGTCGCTGCTCCGAAGTACCGCGCCATCAGCGGCGTGGGTACCGTCGACGAGATCACGCGCCGCGCACTGGAAGCGCTGTCGAGCTGAAGCGCCCGCGCTCCCTGCCCACAGCCACCGCATGCGGTGGCTTTTTTCTGCCCGACGCAGGCCTCAGCCCTGCATGAGCGACAGCATCAGTGCGATGCGCGCCTTGACCGGGCTGAGCGCGCCGGCATCGGGCAGCGCATGCGCGGCGCCCGGCACGATGCGGCCGAAGGCACAACGCGTGGCCCGCACGACGCGGATGCCCGCAGCCTGCGCGCGCAGCAGCGCCTGCTCCAGCGCGGCGTGCACGGAGCCATTGCCGGTGGCGGCGACCACCAGGCCCTGCACCGCATCGGCGGCGCCGGCTTCGCGCTCCCGCACCAGCAGATCGACCAGCGAAGCTCCCGCGCCGGCGTGGCTCGTCACGATCTCCACGCGCGGCCAGGGGGCGGCCGCCGCCATGTTTTTCATGACCGCCTGCGCCCGCCCCGCGGACGCTGCGGGCCAGTCTCGCGCCTGACGCAACCGTCCTTCCTCGATGTAGCCGATGGGCCCCATGTCGCCCGAGGAGAAGGCATCGACCCGGTAGGGGTGCACCTTCTGCACGTCGGGCGCGCCGTGGACCGTGCCCGCGCATACGACGGTGACGCCCTGCACCCCAGGCGTGGCGGCCAGCGCAACGGCATCCAGGATGTTCTGCGGGCCGTCCGGCACAAGCGCCGAGGCGGGCCGCATGGCGCAGGTGAGAACCACCGGCTTGGAGGCCGGCAGCAGCTCGTGCAGGAAGAAGGCGGTCTCCTCGAGCGTGTCGGTGCCGTGCGTGACGACCACGCCCGTCACTTCCTCCTGCGCCAGCCAGTGGGCGCAGCGTTGGGCCAGGGTCCGCCACACGCCGAAGTCCATGTCCTTGCTGTCGATGTTGGCCACCTGCTCGGCAGACAGCGCGACGCCCGGCACCTCCAGGCCGTCGATCAGTTCGGACACCTGGACCTCGCCGGTCGTGTACCCGACGTTGTCACCCGCCGCCCGGGCACGGCCCGAGATCGTGCCGCCTGTACCCAGCACCACCACATGGGCGGCCGCGCCCGCCTTGGTTTCGCCTGCCTTCATCGTTTGCTTGCCAATCGAATGGAAACTGGTTAAAAATACAGTTACTGGATGAACACCCAGTGGATGCACCCAGCGGCGGCCGCAAGCCGCCGAATTCAGCTCACACGCCAAGGAGCCGTTCGCATGCTCAACCTGCCCGCCTCGCCTTTCGCCGCGAAGCTTACCGCTCGCCAGCAGCAGATCCTCGACCTCATCCAGGCCGCCATCGCGCGCACCGGCGCGCCGCCCACGCGGGCCGAGATCGCCGCCGAGCTGGGCTTCAAGTCGGCCAACGCCGCCGAGGAGCACCTGCAGGCCCTGGCACGCAAGGGTGTCATCGAACTGGTGAGCGGCACCTCGCGCGGCATCCGCCTGCGCGGCGATGCGTTGCGCTCGCTGCAGGAGTCACGCCATCGCGACGGCAGCCAGTTGTCTCTCGCCCTGCCCGGCATCGCGCAGTTGGCGCTGCCGCTCATCGGTCGGGTGGCAGCTGGCTCTCCCATCCTGGCCCAGGAGCACGTGGACCAGACCTACTACGTCGAGAACACGCTGTTCCAGCGCAAGCCCGACTACCTCTTGAAGGTGCGCGGCATGTCCATGCGCGACGCCGGCATCATGGACGGCGACCTGCTCGCGGTGCAGGCCACCAAGGAAGCACGCAACGGCCAGATCATCGTGGCCCGCCTGGGCGAGGAAGTAACCGTCAAGCGCCTCAAGCGCACCAGGTACGTGGTCGAGCTCCACGCCGAGAACCCCGATTACCCCACCATCGTCGTCGAGCCCGGCGAGCCCTTCGAGATCGAGGGCCTGGCCGTCGGGCTGATTCGCAACACGATGCTGATGTAACGCCACACAACAGCCGTATCAGGTGGCGGGCGTATGGCGAGTGGCCATCACCCTGCTGCGGCTGTCCCTCCGTGAATCCTGCCTGTGTTCCACCCCTTGATCTCAGGAGTTCACATGGGAATCGCTCTGCTCGCAATCGCCGATTTGTTCACCCCCCTTCAATCGCTCGCCAGCCGCTGGATGCCGGCGCGCGACTCGCGCCGCAGGGCGTCGGCAGGGCTGCGCTACGTGGCGGTCCGGCCGGCATGCGGCGTCCGCAACGGTGCCGCTGCCCTGCCAGCACCGGCACGCCAGCACGGTGTGGTGCGCGTGGTGCGCATCGTGGAGCGCGGCCAATCCGCCGGAAATGACGGCCGCGTCGTGATTTCGGGCCGCATGGCCGACGTATGCGCCGAACTGGACCGCCTCGCGGCCCTCGAGGCCGCCGCCACAACGGCTTCACCGAAGCAACTGCACTGAGCGCGCCGCCCCGCGCGGCCATCCGGCACCGCGCCCGCGGCCGACTCCGAATGGCACAGCAGCAGGCTGTGCCGTCGGCTGCACACGCCAAACGCCTGTCATGCGCAAGGCACAATGGGCAGCCATGAACATTGTGATCTTGGACGACTACCAGGATGCCGTGCGCAAGCTGCGCTGCGCCGCCAAGCTCGACGCCTACGCGGCGAAGGTCTACACCAACACCGTCAAGGGCATCGGGCAGCTCTCGGTCCGGCTCAAGGACGCCGACGTGATCGTGCTCATCCGAGAGCGCACGCAGATCACGCGGCAACTCGTCGAGAAGCTTCCCAAGCTCAAGCTCATTTCGCAGACTGGCCGGGCCGGCTCGCACATCGACGTCAATGCCTGCACCGAATTCGGTGTGGCGGTGGCCGAAGGCAGCGGCTCGCCGCTCGCCCCCGCCGAGCTGACCTGGGCTTTGATCATGGCCGCCATGCGGCGCCTGCCCCAGTACATCAGCAACCTCAAGCATGGCGCCTGGCAACAGTCGGGGCTGAAGTCCGCGGCGATGCCGCCCAATTTCGGGCTCGGCTCGGTGCTCAAGGGCAAGACGCTGGGCATCTGGGGTTATGGCCGCATCGGCCAGCTCGTGGCCCGTTATGGGCAGGCCTTCGGCATGCAGGTGGTGATCTGGGGCCGCGAGGGCAGCTGCAGCAAGGCACGCTCCGACGGCTTCCAGGTGGCCGCAAGCCGCGAAGCACTGTTCGAGCAGGCCGACGTGCTGTCGGTGCACCTGCGCCTGAACGACGAGACGCGCGGCCTGGTGGGCCTGGACGACCTGATGCGGATGAAGCCCACGGCCCTGTTCGTGAACACCTCGCGCGCCGAGCTGGTCGAACCGGACGCGCTCCTGGCAGCCCTGAACCGCGGCCGGCCGGGCCTGGCGGCGATCGATGTCTTCGAGAGCGAGCCGCCGCTGCAAGGCCATGCCCTGCTGCGCCTGGAGAACTGCATCTGCACGCCGCACATCGGCTATGTGGAGCAGGAGAGCTACGAGATGTACTTCGGCCAGGCTTTCGACAATGTCGTGAGCTTCATCCGGGGCAATCCCACCAACATCGTCAACCCGGGCGCGCTGCAGGTTCGTCGCTGAGGCCGCGCCCGCTGCGGCGGGCCGCCTGGGTCAACGCTTGAGCGAGCCGGGCTTGATCGATTCCTCGATCTCGGGATCGAAGAGCTCCAGGTCCGGCAGTTGCGCCGAGGGCGAATCCGATGATGCGGATGCGAGTTCCGTGGTGGGCTGGTCCAGCACCGCCGGCTCGATGACCGGCACCGCCTTCGCTTTTTCGGCCTCGGCACGACGCAAGGCCGCTGGAATGGTGTTGACGCCGGCCATGTCCAGGTCGTCCAGGTCGAAGTCCAGCGACGCCGTGAGCGGGTGCGGCGGTCGTGTCGGCTGGAAATCCGTGTGGCGCGGCTCCACGAGCGAGGTGTCGCGTGCCAGCGACTGCGGCGCAGTCGGCAACTCGACCGCCGATGTGGGCAAGGCCATCGGCATGGTTTCGTGCTGCTGGTGGCGCATGAGCACCTCTGCCAGCGACGGACGCTGCGAATCTCCGTCGACCGGCTGCTCCTGGGCCATGGCGTAGAGCATGAGCAGTTCGCGGTAGGCCGCCAGGTCGAAGGTCGGCTGGCCGTCCTCGCCCGGGCGACGGAACAGCAGCTCCTCGATGACCGGCAGCGACTCGGGCCCCGGCCAGTGCTCCTCGATGCGCTGGAGCACCTCGTTGTGGTGGTCCAGGGGCCGGCCGGCGTCCTGGTGGAAATCGTCGAAGGACGGCACGCGCACGTTCAGTGCCTGCTGGCACTGCCTGCGCACCCGCTCGTAATCCAGCATGCGGCCCAGGCTGTGGAAGATGCGCAGCAATTCGAGGTAGGCCAGCGCACTGGTGTCCGGATGGTCGGCCACGTACTCGGACAGCACGGCGATGGCTTGCTCGTGCTGGCCCAGGGAAAGGAAGAACTCGGCCTGCTGCTGCACATCGAAGAGCTCCTCGGTGTTCACCGAGCGGGAGGTCGGCTGCGATTGCCCCGGCAGCGCAGGGGCGTCGAAATCCGCATGCCGCAGGTCGGAGCCGGAGTGTTCCGCGCTGCGAGGTGCGTCCGGGTCGATGAATCCGCTGGGCACCCCGTGCGCCGCGGCACCGGACGCAACGGCCGAAGCTGCGGCGGCCCCTGCGAGAGCGCGCTCGGCCCCCGCGTTGTTCTCGCCCGGGTAGGTGTCGGCGGCATCGTCGAGCGCGCCCAGCTGAGACGAACGCGCCGGCGCAGCCCCGCCCCCTTCGGGCCACCACACCGACTGTGCGGCACGACGCGACGCCAGCCACATCCACACCAAGGCAGTCAGGGCAAGCAGCAGCAACAGCACCAGCGCATAGACCACCGGATTGCTGTAGCGGCTCTCCCGTGCCGCGGCCAGTTCGCGACGCATCTCGAGCAGCGTCTGCTCGTTGCGGGCAGTCTGCTCGCGCAGGGAGGCCAGCGCCTGTTCCAGCGCCACCGTACGCTGCGCGTCGCGCACCGCCTCCGGCGTCGGCGCGACCACCGAAGGCGCGCTCGCCGCGGGCTGGGGCGCGACCGCCGCCGCGGCCTCGTTGCGTACCGGCTCGCTCGCCGCAGGAGTCGGCGGCTGGGCGGTCGCCGGCGCGGGGGTCTGACCCGACGACGATGGCTGTCGTCCCGTGGCGGCCGACGGTGCCGGCGCTGCCGCCTCGCGCGGAGCAAGCGGTGCCAGCGCATCGACCTGGAGGCGCCCGCCCGACGAAGCGCCGGCAGGCACACTGGCGCGCGCCGAAGCCGCCGCGCGCCGACGTGCGGCGGCTTCGGCGTTCTGGCGCTCGGGAGCGACGCTGCGAGCGCTTCGCGCCGCGGCGGGTGCGCTTGCACGGCGCCGTTCGGCCCCCCCTTCGCCGCCGCCGCCGTCGGGCCGCGCTGCACGTGCGACGCGCGCCGGCGGACGCTGAGGCGCCGCAACAACGGCGGCGCGGGCGGCTTCGCCCGGTGCCTCGAAGGATGGCAGCGCCGCGTCCACAGGCGGCGGGTCGGCCAGCAGCACGACCTGCCGGGTGGAGGTCGCCGAGCAACCGGCCTTGACCGTGACCGTGACGATGGGTTCCTCCACCGCCCGGCTGGTGCGCACGCGCAGCCGGGGGGCGTCCGGCGCCGCGCCGGGCTCGAGCGAGACACTCACGCGCCGCTCGTCCATGGCGGCATCGCCCTGCACCACCTCGACCTGCGGGCAGAGCGAGCCACCCACCTCGTTGCCATCCAGCGTGAGGGGGATGACGATGTTGAGCGGCTTGCCGATCCACGCCGCACCCTGCGGGCGCCCGATCGTCAGCGCGGACGCGGGAAGCACGAACCCGAGTACAAACAGGGTCGCCGCAGCGTGACGGAATCGCACAATCGAGGGCTGCAAGGAAGAAGTCAAAAGTAGACACATTTTGACACCAACATCAACAAAGTACATCTTTGGGACACATTTAAAAGATGACCGTGAAATTTTCGACCATCGCCATCGTGGGCACCGGCGCCATGGGCCGGGGCATCGCGCAAATCGCCGCCCAGGCCGGCAGCACCGTCTACCTGCTCGATGCACAGGAGGGTGCGGCGCAGAAGGCGGCGTCCGCCATCGTCGCCCAATGGGACAAGCTGGTCGAGAAAGGACGCCTCGATCCGGCGCAACGTGACGTCTATGCGACACACTTGTGTCCCGTGGAGGCGCTTTCGGCCCTCAAGGGGTGCGACCTGGTGGTCGAGGCGATCGTCGAGAAGCTCGACGTCAAGCGACAGCTCTTCAAGGACCTCGAGGACATCGTGTCGCCGGAGGCGGTGCTGGCGACCAACACGTCGTCGCTGTCGGTGACCGCCATCGGCGCCGGCCTTCGCCACCCGGGCCGCTTCGCCGGCTTCCACTTCTTCAACCCCGTGCCGCTCATGAAGGTGGTCGAGGTGGTCGCCGGCTTCAAGACCGAAGCGGCCGTCTGCGACCGGCTGCGCGAGTACGCGCGCCAGATGGGCCACAGCGCCGTCCTGGCGCAGGACACCCCGGGTTTCATCGTCAACCATGCAGGCCGGGGCTACGGCACCGAGGCCCTGCGCATCGTCGGCGAAGGGGTGGCCGACTTCGCCACCATCGACCGCATCCTCAAGGACCAGGCCGGCTTCAAGCTCGGCCCCTTCGAGTTGATGGACCTCACGGCGCTGGACGTGTCCCACCCCGTGATGGAATCGATCTACCGGCAGTATTACGACGAGCCACGCTTCCGGCCCAGCGTGATCACCGCGCAGCGCCTGGCGGCCGGCGCGCTGGGCCGCAAGACGGGGGAAGGCTTCTACCGCTACGCCGACGGCGCGGCTGCGGTGCCCGACGAGCCCGCGGCGCCCGCCGTCGACACGCTGCCACCCGTGTGGGTCCCGCCGCGCGCCACGCGCCGTGCGGAGCTGCTGCGGCTGGTGCACACGCTCGGCGGCCAGCTGGAGACCGGCGCCGCACCGTCGTCGCAAGCGCTGGTCGTCGTCGCGCCACTGGGCTTCGACATCACGACCGTCGCGGCGGTGGAGCGCCTGGATGCCACCCGCACCGTGGGCATCGACATGCTGGTCGACGACGCCGCAACGAAGCGCCGCGTGCTCGCCACCAACCCGGCCACGCGGCGCGACATGCGCGATGCCGCACATGCGCTCTTCGCGCGCGACGGCAAGGCGGTCAGCGTGATACGTGACAGCGGCGGCTTCGTCACGCAGCGCGTGCTCGCCACCATCGTCAACATCGCCACCGACATCTGCCAGCAGCGCATCTGCACGCCCGCCGACCTGGAAACGGCGGTCACGCTGGGGCTCGGCTATCCCCGAGGTCCGCTGGCGATGGGCGATCTGTACGGACCGACCAACATGCTGGAGGTGCTGTTCAACATGCAGACCGTGTATGGCGATCCGCGCTATCGCCCGAGCCCCTGGCTGCGCCGCCGCGGCGCGCTGGGCCTGAGCCTCAGGCACGAAGAAGAATGACACGCGTCACGTCAGGCGCACGCGAGACAGAGGCCCACCGATGACCGCAGAACTGAAGAGCACCAGCGAAGGCCGCACCATGGTGCTGACGCTGTCCAATCCGAGCCAGCGCAACGCGCTGGGGCCGGAGATCTACGCCGCCGGCATCGAGGCGCTGGGCGGCGCGGAAAGCAACCCGGAGGTGCGCTGCGTCGTCATCGTCGGTGAAGGCGCGTGGTTCTGCGCCGGCGGTTCGCTGCAGCGGCTGCAGGCCAATCGCGAACGCGACCCGCAGGTGCAGGCCGAGAGCATCGAGGGGCTGCACAGCTGGATCGACGCCATCCGCACCTTCCCCAAGCCCGTGATCGCCGCCGTCGAGGGTGCTGCCGCGGGCGCCGGCTTCTCGCTCGCGATGGCCTGCGACTTCGTCGTCGCCGCACGCGATGCGATCTTCGCCGCGTCGTACAGCAACGTCGCTCTGTCGCCGGACGGCGGCTTGAGTTGGCACCTTGCACGGGCACTGCCGCGACAGCTCGCCAGCGAATGGCTCATGAAGGGCGAACGCATTGCCGCCACGCGACTGCACGAGTTGGGACTGGTGAACGAGCTGACCGACGCGGGCCATGCCTTGAGCACGGCGATGGCCCTCGCCCACGGCCTGGCCGAACGTGCACCGAACGCGCTCGCCAGCATCAAGGAACTCGTCAGCGAAGCGCGTGGCGTCGACTTGAACACCCAGCTTGCGAGCGAGCGCGATCACTTCGTGCGCAACCTGCACCATGCCAACGCCGGCATCGGCATCTCGGCCTTCCTCGCCAAGAGCAAGCCGCAGTACGAATAGGCCGCACGCGGCGCAGCACGGCGAACGGCCCCGGTCGCTCGTGCGACAACCCTCTCTCATCCAGTCGCGGAAAAGACAGACCAATGGACGACCCCATTCTTACCATCGAAGAAAGAGAAGCGATCAACGGTGGTCGCTGGTTCACATCACTTTCACCCTCGCTGCGGCACGACATCCTCCGATGCGCTTTCGTCAGACGCTACAAGGACGGCGAACTCATCGCCGCACGCGGCGATCCACCCGACTCGTGGATCGCCTGCGCGAAGGGCGCAGTGCGCGTGAGTTCCACGGCCGTGTCGGGCAAGCAGGTCACGCTGACCTACGTCGAGCCGGGCATCTGGTTCGGCGACGTGGCGATGTTCGACGGGGACCGTCGCACGCACGACGCCTATGCGCATGGCGAGACCACCATCCTGTGCGTCGCGCGCGCCGACTTCCAGAAGATCCTGTCCTCGCACGTCGAGCTGTACGAAGCATTGATGCGCCTGCAGGCGCGGCGCATCCGCACATTGTTCGGGCTGGTGGAAGACCTCAACACCCTGCCCTTGCGCGCACGCCTGGCCAAGCAGCTGGTGCACCTGGTGCGCAGCTACGGGGTGCCCAACCTGGCCGACGGCAGCCAGACACGCATCGGCCTGCAGCTGGCGCAGGAAGAGCTGGCGCAACTGCTCGGCGCTTCGCGCCAGCGCGTCAACCAGGAACTGAAATCGATGGAGCGCGAAGGTGCGATCCGCATCGAGCCGGCAGGCCTCGTGGTGCTCGACCGGGATGCGCTCATGCGCATCTCGCAGGCCGACGACTGACGCATGCGGCGCCCTGAACGAACAACAAGCTTTCGAGACATGACGCAGGATTTCAGCAACTTCATCGGCACGCGCGCCGTCTCCTCCCAGCATGCCTTCGACACCGAGGCGCTGGCCGGCTGGCTGAGCACGCATCTCGATGGCTTCCAGGGCCCGCTGACGGTCGAGATGTTCAAGGGCGGGCAGTCGAACCCCACCTACAAGCTGGTCACGCCGCAGCGCAGCTACGTGATGCGCGCCAAGCCAGGCCCGGTCGCCAGGCTGCTGCCCTCCGCGCATGCCATCGAGCGCGAATACAAGGTCATGAAGGGCCTGGCCGGCACCGACGTGCCCGTGCCCGCCATGTACTGCCTGTGCGAGGACGAATCCGTCATTGGCCGCGCCTTCTACGTCATGGAGTGCATGGAAGGCCGCGTGCTCTGGGACCAGTCGCTGCCCGGCTTCAGCAACGCCGAACGCGCGGCCTACTACGACGAGATGAACCGCGTCATCGCGGCCCTGCACACGGTCGACTTCGCCGCGCGCGGCCTGGCCGACTACGGCAAGCCCGGCAACTACTTCGAGCGGCAGATCGGTCGCTGGAGCAAGCAGTACAAGGCCTCGGCCGACGGTGCCGGCGAACTGTCGCAGCCCATCGAGGAGATGGAGCGCCTGATCGACTGGCTGCCCACGCACATGCCGGCCAGCGCGCGCGACGAGAGCAAGGTCTCGATCGTGCACGGCGACTACCGCCTGGACAACGTGATGTTCCATGCGACCGAGCCGCGCATCATCGCCGTGCTCGACTGGGAGCTGTCGACGCTGGGCCATCCGCTTGCCGACTTCAGCTACCACTGCATGTCGTGGCACATGCCGCCCACGACGGGGCGCGGCATCGGTGGCGTCGACGTCGCCTCGCTCGGCATCCCGACCGAGGCCGAGTACATCCGCCGCTACTGCGAGCGCACCCGCATCAGCACACCCGAGGCGCTCGCGCCCGACTGGAACTTCTACCAGGCCTACAACCTGTTCCGCATGGCCGCCATCCTGCAAGGCATCGCCAAGCGGGTCGAGGCGGGCACGGCCTCGAGCGAGCAGGCCGTGGCTTCCGCGCGCGGCGCGCGGCCCATGGCCGCGATGGCCTGGCAGTTCGCCCAGAAGGCGTAACGCCTTTCCCACTCCCTACCCCACCCCAGGAGACACCATGGACTTCGACTTTTCGGCCAAAACCAAGGAGCTCCAGAAGCGCGTGAGCGACTTCATGGACGAGCACATCTTCCCGGCCGAAGCCGAGTACACGGCCGAGCTGGCCGCCAACACGGCGGCGGGCAAGCGCTGGTCCGCGCTCCAGGTCATCGAGCGCCTGAAGGAAAAGGCGCGTGCACAGGACCTCTGGAACCTGTTCCTGCCCAACGACACGGCGGAGATCGCCAAGAAGAAGGGCGGCGGCCTGACCAACATGGAATACGCACCGCTGGCCGAGCTGATGGGCCGCGTGCCATGGGCCTCGGAGGTCTTCAACTGCTCGGCGCCCGACACCGGCAACATGGAAACCATCGCCCGCTACGGCACCGACGAGCACCGCGAACGCTGGCTGCAGCCGCTGCTCGACGGCAAGATCCGCTCGGCTTTCGCGATGACCGAGCCCGAAGTCGCCTCGAGCGATGCGACCAACATCTGCACCCGCATCGAGCGCCAGGGTGACGAGTACGTCATCAACGGCCACAAGTGGTGGATCTCCGGTGCGGCCGATCCGCGCTGCGCGGTGTTCATCACCATGGGCAAGAGCGACCCTGAAGCCCCCAAGCACTCGCAGCAGAGCATGGTGCTGGTGCCGGCCGACGCCAAGGGCATCCGCATCGTGCGCCCGCTCAACGTGATGGGCTACGACGACGCGCCGCATGGCCACGTCGAGATGTACTTCGAGAATGTGCGCGTGCCGGTCTCCGACATCCTGCTGGGCGAGGGACGCGGCTTCGAGATCGCCCAGGGCCGCCTCGGCCCCGGTCGCATCCACCATTGCATGCGCCTGATCGGGCTGGCCGAGCGCGCGCTCGAACTGATGTGCCGACGCGCGTCCTCGCGCGTGGCCTTCGGCAAGACGGTGGCGCAGCAGACCGTGACGCAGGAGCGCATCGCCGAGGCGCGCTGCAAGATCGACATGGCCCGCCTGCTCACGCTCAAGGCCGCGTGGCTGATGGACGTGGCCGGCAACAAGGTGGCCAAGAGCGAAATCGCCATGATCAAGGTGGTGGCGCCCAGCATGGCCTGCCAGGTGATCGACTGGGCCATGCAGGTCCATGGCGGCGGCGGCATGTGCGACGACTTCCCGCTCGCCTACGCCTACGCGCAGGCTCGCACGCTGCGCTTCGCCGACGGCCCGGACGAGGTGCACCGCAACGCGATCGCCAAGTGGGAGCTGGGCAAGTACTCGACGGACAAGCGCGAAAGCGCGCCGCCGGTCACGCGCTTCTGAGCTGCCCCGTCGGCTTGCTATATTTTCCATAGCATCTGCCGCCCGCCCCGCAAGGGCCGGCGGCATTTTTCTTATGGAAACCCGCCGTCGTCCAGGCCGGGAGCAGCTTGGATCGGATTCGGGCACGACCACGATGCCCCTGCCATGGCGCTCGAACTGCGCCATGTATTGCTCGGCCGCCTCCACCGACTGGCCCAGTCGCCAGCAGTGGCAGTTGATATCGGGCACTTCCCAGTACACGGGGCCACGTGGCCCAGCAAACTGCGTGGCTCGATGTTCGGTCGTCGGCCACTTCGGGCGACCACTTGCCGTAGGTCGCGCGCAGGAAGACCCGGCCGTCGCGGCTGTCGCGGCGGATGAGGCCGTCGGCGCGGATGATCTGCTCGCGAACGTCGCCCCCCGGCCACGTAGTAGGGCATGTCGGGGTGGTCGTAGGTGTGCTTGCCGATGATGTGGCCCGCCGCATGCAGGCCGGCCAGCGCGTCGGGACGCTGCTCGGCGCACTTGCCAACGACGAAGAAGGTCGCACCCACGCCCCGCTCGGCGAGGAAGTTGCCGATGGCTGCGCTATCCGAACCCGGGCCGTCGTGTTGGGGAGGCACAGCGTGCGCTCGGGCAGGCGCAGGCCGGCGATGCTGCCGCGTTCTAGCAAGGCTGCCCTGCCTGTTCGCCCCGGGAAAACCGTGGGCCGACGACGCGTTCGAACACGCCCAGGTACTGGCTGGCCACATGCGGGCGCATGTGGCGGTCCAGGAACAGACCGCGCTCCGATGTGCTGGGCTCGCCCTCGTCCAGCGCGCGTTCGAGCAGTGGGTGCAGCGCCACCCGGTCGCCCGTGGAGAAAGTGTCCGCGTGGCCGGCCACAGCTTCCGGCAGGCCGCTGGCCTACGAGACGATCATGCGACACCCGCAGGCCGGGCCTTCGAGCGCGACGATGCCGAAGCCTTCGGGGCCCATCGAGGGCACGACCATCGTGCGGTTGCCGATTGAGGCAGCGTGCGAGGGGCTCGCGCGTCGTCCTGCGCCTGTCGGGTCACCACCTTGACTTGGTCGCCGGCCCGTACGAACCCGGCGGACAGCATGCGGGTGTGGTTCGCGATGTTGCCGACAGCCGGGTAGAAAACCGAGCTGTGGATGAGAATCTTCACTGCCTTCGCGCCTCCACCTCTCGTTGAACATAGCGAGCACGCCAGACTTGCAGCAGTTGTGGGAAGCTGTCCTCTGTGAAGCGTGTAGAGAACTGTTAAGGATTCGCATAGACGAAAGCGTCCGCTGCATCGCCGGGCGGCGGCGAGCTGCCGACGAGCGCGCACACGCGGGCAAGGCGATGGCCCGGCACAGTCGGCACGCGACGCCGCCGGAGTTCTTCCGCGCCGCTATATTTTTGATAGCTGCTGCACCGACTTGGCAGGCTTGCAGGGCGCTTTCTGTTAAAGCGGCTTCTGCAGGAACAGCGCCGCACCGAACGCCGGATCCAGCTGATAACCAGCGAACCCTTCGCGCACATAGGCCTGCAGCGCCGACCGATTCCCCGAAAGCACCTCGAGCGTGAGCTTGCACGCGCCCCGTCGACGCGCTTCTTCCTCCACACGCGCCAGCATGCGATGCGCCACACGCTGGCCGCGATGACCGGCGTTCACGACCACGTCGTGCACGTTGACGAGGGGCCGGCAAGCGAAGGTGGAAAAACCCTCCATGCAGTTGATGAGGCCAATGGGCTGATCGGCGTCGAAGGCCAGGACGCTGAAGGCTTGCGGTCGCTGGGCAAGCGCCTGGGGCAACGCGGCCTTGACGGCCGGGTCCAGCGGTGTGCCTCCACCGGCCGGGTCGCAGGCGTACTGGTCCAGGAGCTCCACCAACCAGCGGGCATGCACGGGGTTGCAGTAGTCGGCTAGGCAAATCTCGATCACACGGGCTCCAGAAAAAGACGCGGCAAGTGCTGTACCGTCGTGCCGGCATGCGCATCGCCGGCCAGGCCCGAGCCTACCCGCAAAAGACGGCCTGCCAAACTTGCTTTGTGAAGCCGCGCGTAGGTCGGCTCTGGACGGCCTGGACCCGTGCGGCCGGCATGGACGGTGCCTTCAGCGCGCCGTCGGCGCCGTGGCGGGTTCCAAGGTGGCTGCGATGCGCCGCGCACAGGCCTCGGCCTGCGCGGCATCGCGCGCCTCGACCATGACACGCAGCAGCGGCTCGGTGCCGCTCGCCCGGATCAGCACACGGCCGGCGTCACCCAGCTCCGCCTCCGCCTGCGCCGTCGCCTGGGCGAGCGCGGCGCTGCTCTTCCAGTCCTGGCCCTCGGCGAGGCGCACGTTGATCAGCGTCTGGGGAAAGAGCCGCACGCCGCCCAGCAAATCGGCGACGCCCTTGCCGCTGCGCACCACGGCCTGCAGCACCTGCAGGGCGCTCACGAGGCCATCGCCGGTCGTGTGTCGGTCCAGCGCCAGCAGGTGACCCGAGCCCTCGCCACCCAGCAGCCAGCCACGGCGGTCGAGTTCCTCGAGCACGTAGCGGTCGCCGACCTTGGCGCGCACGAACTCCACCTCGGCCCGCCTGAAAGCCATCTCCACCGCCTTGTTGGTCATCAGCGTGCCCACCACGCCCACGGGCTTCTCGCCGCGCGCGATGCGGTCGGCCGCCATGAGGTAGAGCAGCTCGTCGCCGTTGAACAGGCGCCCGCTGGCGTCGACCAGTTGCAGGCGGTCCGCGTCGCCGTCCAGCGCGATGCCGTAGTCGGCGCCCTGCGCCTTCACGGCCTCGATCAGGGCCTCGGGATGGGTGGCACCCACGCCCTTGTTGATGTTCAGGCCGTCGGGCTGCACGCCAATGCTGGTCACGTCGGCCCCGAGTTCGTGGAAGACGTTGGGCGCCACCTGGTAGGCTGCCCCGTGGGCCGCGTCGACGACCAGCTTCAGCCCGCGCAGACTGAGGTCGTTGGGAAAGGTGCTCTTGCAGAACTCGATGTAGCGGCCCGCGGCATCGTCGAGCCGCCGCGCGCGGCCGAGGGCAGCCGAATCGACCCACAGGGGCGGTTCGGCCAGTGCCGCTTCCACGGCCTCTTCCCACTCGTCGCTGAGCTTGGTGCCTTGCGCGCTGAAGAACTTGATGCCGTTGTCGGGATAGGCGTTGTGGCTGGCGCTGATGACCACGCCCAGGCTCGCACGCTGCGCACGCGTCAGGTAGGCGACGCCGGGCGTGGGCAGCGGGCCGAGCAGCACGACGTTGACGCCGGCGGAGTTGAAGCCCGATTCGAGGGCCGATTCCAGCATGTAGCCCGAGATGCGGGTGTCCTTGCCGATCAGCACCGTCGGGCGCGCCTCGGTGCGCTTGAGGACGCGGCCCACGGCATGCGCCAGGCGCAGCACGAAGTCCGGGGTGATGGGTGCCTTGCCCACGGTGCCGCGGATGCCGTCGGTGCCGAAATACTGTCGTGTCATCGTTCTTGCCTTTCCCGTCCTTGTTCTGCTGTGCCTTCGCTCGCCGCATCCTCCGCAGCCTGCCAGACCGCCAGCGCCTGCACCGTCGGCCGCACATCATGCACGCGCACGATGCGCGCGCCCCGCTCCACCGCCATGAGCGCGGCGGCGAAGCTGGGCACCATGCGCTCTGCCGGCGACTCGAGGCCGGTGACCGCCCCGAGCGAGGACTTTCGGGACCAGCCGGCCAGCAGGGGGAAGCCCGCGCCGAGCAGCTCGCGCTGCCGCGCGAGCAGCGCGAAATTCTGCGCCACCGTCTTGCCGAAGCCGATGCCAGGATCGAGCACGATGCGAGCCGAATCGACTCCCAGCGCGCATGCCGCCTGCGCAGCCTGCTCCAGAAACGATAGCACCTGGGGCACGACATCGCCCTGCATGGGCGCCGTCTGCATGGTCTGCGGATCTCGGTGCATGTGCATCAGGCACACCCCGCACGACGGATGGGCGGCGACCGCCTCGGCCGCACCCGGACGGCGCAGCGCCCAGACGTCGTTCACGATGTCGGCGCCCAGGTCGAGCGCCGCGCGCATCACCTCGGGCTTGTAGGTGTCGACGGAGATCGGTACGCCGAGTCGCACCGCCTCACGGACCACCGGCAGCACGCGCGCCAGTTCCTCCTCCAACGGCACCGCCGGGCTGCCCGGCCGCGTCGACTCGCCGCCGATGTCGAGGATGTCGGCGCCCTCGGTCAGCAGTGCCTCGCAGTGCCGAAGGGCCGCGAACGCGGATTCGTGCGCACCACCGTCGGAGAACGAATCCGGCGTGACGTTGACGATGCCCATCACCCGCGGGCGGCGCAGATCGATCCGATGCCGGGCGGTCTGCCACACGGCGTCCGGCCGCGGAACCGTCATGTGCCGATCCCGGGCGAGAGAAAGAAAAACGGGGCCGAAGCCCCGTCGTGCTGGCGCAGCGCCACGCTCATGCGGCCGTGGGCGCCGGGTCCGGCTTGACGGCCGGCGTCCCACCGCTGCCGCCGCTGCCGGTCGGCGGCACGCGCGGTGTCCAGTCCTTCGGCGGACGCGGCTCGCGGCCGGCCATGATGTCGTCCAGCTGCTCGGTGTCGATGGTTTCCCATTCGAGCAGGGCCTTGGCCATGGCGTGCATCTTGTCGCTGTTCTCTTCGATCAGGCGCCGCGCCAGGCTGTACTGATCGTCGATGATGCGGCGCACCTCGGCGTCGACCTTCTGCATGGTCGTCTCGCTCATGTTGGTGGTCTTGGTCACCGAGCGGCCCAGGAACACCTCGCCCTCGTTCTCGGCGTAGACCATCGGGCCGAGCGCCTCGCTCATGCCGTACTTCATGACCATGTCGCGCGCCAGGTTGGTGGCCCGCTCGAAATCGTTGCTGGCGCCGGTGGTCATCTGGTTCATGAACACCTCTTCGGCGATGCGGCCGCCGAAGAGCATGCTGATTTGGTTCAGCATGTACTCGCGATCGTAGCTGTAGCGGTCGTTCTCGGGCAGGCTCATGGTCACGCCCAGCGCGCGGCCGCGCGGGATGATGGTGACCTTGTGCACCGGGTCGCACTTGGGCAGCAGCTTGCCGATGAGCGCATGGCCGGACTCGTGGTACGCCGTGTTGCGGCGCTCTTCCTCGGGCATGACCATGCTCTTGCGTTCGGGGCCCATGAAGATCTTGTCCTTGGCCTTCTCGAAGTCCTGCATCTCGACGACGCGCGCATTGCGGCGGGCGGCCATCAGCGCAGCCTCGTTGCACAGGTTGGCCAGGTCGGCACCCGACATGCCGGGCGTGCCGCGGGCGATGATGCTCGGGTTCACGTCCTGGCCGACCGGGATCTTGCGCATGTGCACCGACAGGATCTGCTCGCGGCCGCGAATGTCCGGCAGCGTCACGTAGACCTGGCGGTCGAAACGGCCGGGACGCAGCAGTGCGGCATCCAGGATGTCCGGACGGTTCGTCGCGGCGACCACGATCACACCCAGGTTGGTCTCGAAGCCGTCCATCTCGACCAGCATCTGGTTGAGGGTCTGTTCACGCTCGTCGTTGCCGCCGCCCAGGCCGGCGCCACGCTGGCGGCCCACGGCGTCGATTTCGTCGATGAAGATGATGCAGGGCGCGTTCTTCTTGGCGTTCTCGAACATGTCGCGCACCCGGGCCGCGCCCACGCCGACGAACATTTCCACGAAGTCGGAGCCCGAGATGCTGAAGAACGGCACCTTCGCCTCGCCAGCGATGGACTTGGCCAGCAGCGTCTTGCCGGTGCCGGGGGGGCCAACCAGCAGCAGGCCGCGCGGGATGCGGCCGCCCAGCTTCTGGAACTTCTGCGGGTCCTTGAGGAAGTCGACGACTTCCTTCACCTCTTCCTTGGCCTCGTCGCAGCCGGCGACGTCGGCGAAGGTCACGGTATTGTTGTTCTCGTCGAGCATGCGGGCCTTGGACTTGCCGAAGCTGAACGCCCCGCCCTTGCCGCCGCCCTGCATCTGGCGCATGAAGTACACCCACACGCCGATCAGTAGCAGCATGGGGCCCCAGCTGACCAGCAGCGTCATGAGCAGCGAGCCCTCTTCGCGCGGCTTGACGTCGAACTTGACGTTGTGGTCGATCAGGTCGCCGACCATGCCGCGGTCGAGCACGGTGGCGTTCGTGCGGATCTTGCGGTCGTCGTTGGTGATGGCAGTGATCTCACCGCCGGAGAGGCCTTCGGGGATGACGGCGCTCTTGATCTGGTTGTTGCGAACCTGCTCCAGGAATTCGGAGTAGCTCACGGTCCCCGAACCGACGCCGCCGCGGGTGTCGAACTGCTTGAACACAGTGAACAACACCATTGCGATGACGAGCCAGACGGCCACTTTGGAAAACCACTGATTGTTCAAACGAAGCTCCAGTCGATGACGGACGTGTGACGCGACACGCCCGATAGGCAGTCAGTTGCGACCCATTTTAGGCTTTTCAAGCTGCGAAAAGCCGTGAATTCCCTATGGGGACCATAGCAGCGGGGCTTTCGCACGCGGGCTCGGCACGAGCACCGACACGATGGGTGCGACGCCCGTATCCGTCTGTTTCAGGCCCCCGCCTGCGCCTTCAGGCCGATCCCGACCAGGAAGGTCTCGGACGACCTGTCACGCGACGCCTTGGGCTTGAACGGTTTCACAACACGGAAATTGGCACGAAAGAGGCGCACCAGTTCGTCGTATCCCGCGCCGTGGAACACCTTCGCCACGAGCGCGCCCTCCGCACGCAGGTGTTGAACCGCGAAATCGACGGCGAGTTCCACCAGGTGCGAGATCCGCGCCGCATCGGCCGACCCGATCCCCGACAGGTTGGGGGCCATGTCCGAGACGACCACATCGACCGGGCGGCCACCGACGGCAGCTTCCAGCCGGGCCAGCACCTCAGGCTCTCGGAAATCGCCATGGAGGAAGGTCACGCCCTCGATGGGCTCCATGGGAAGGATGTCCAGCGAGACGATGGCGCCGTGGAGCGTCCCGGCGGCTGCCCCCGCAGGCGCGAGGCGCCGGCGCACGTACTGGCTCCAGGCGCCTGGCGTCGACCCCAGGTCGACCACCACCTGGCCGGGCTTGATCAGGCCCAGCGCCTCGTCGATCTCCTTGAGCTTGTAGGCGGCCCTGGCCCGGTAGCCGTCCTTCTGGGCCTGCTTCACGTAGGGGTCGTTCACGTGGTCGTGCAGCCACGCCTTGTTGACTTTCTTGCCGGTGGTCTTGCTCTGGGTGCTCATGGGAGATGGGTGGCGCGATGCCTCGGGCGATTTGATCGGGCGCAAGGCCGCAGCGTGGACTTCGTCGCCAGGGGACGGTCGCGCCGGAAGACCGCGATGCTGGTTCGATAATACGGGGATGCCCGCCATCCAACTCACCCCCGCCCAGCGCAAGGCCCACCGTGCCGACGCGCATCACCTCGATCCGATCGTCATGGTCGGTGGCGACGGGCTCACCCCGGCCGTCAAGAAGGAAGCCGATGCGGCCCTGAAGGCGCACGGCCTGATCAAGATCCGCGTCTTCTCGGACGACCGCCTCGCCCGCGACGCCATGCTGGCCGAACTGGCCGACGAGCTGGGCGCCGCGCCCATCCAGCACATCGGCAAGCTCCTAGTCCTCTGGCGGCCCATGCCCGAGAAGGAGCGCAGCGTCGACGAGGACCGCATGCCGGGCCCCAAGGACGTGAAGGTCATCAAGTACAGCAAGCGCGGCGGCCAGCGCCCCGAAGTGAAGATGCTGCGCGTGCTGGGCAACCAGCGACTGACGCCGGGCGGCACCGTCAAGCGCGCCAAGCCCAAGCAGAAGTCGATCAAGAAGCGCCAGGCCGATTGAAGCGCACGATGAGCGGCCAGCGCCACATCCTGTGCATGAAATGGGGCACCAAGTACGGGCCCCACTACGTCAACCGCCTCTATGCGATGGTCCGCCGGCATCTGTCCGGCGACTTCAAGTTCGTGTGCCTGACCGACGACGCGACCGGCGTGCGTCCCGAGGTGCAGTGCCTGCCGATTCCGCCGCTGGCCATCGAGCTCGCACCGGGTCAACGCGACGGCGCCTGGAAGAAGCTCACCACCTTCGAGGCCGACCTGCACGGGTTGAAGGGCACCGCCCTCTTCCTCGACCTCGACGTCGTGGTGGTCGGTTCACTGGACGACTTCTTCACCCAGCCCGGCCAGTTCCTGATCATCCATGACTACCCGCGCTTCTGGCGCTTCGGCGAGCGGATCGTGGGCAACTCCTCGGTCTACCGCTTCGAGATCGGGGCCCATGCCGACGTGCTGGCGAACTTCCGCGCGCACACCGATGCGATGCGTGCCAAGTACCGCAACGAGCAGGACTACCTCTCGCACTTCCTGCACGCGCAGGGCAAGCTGTCGTACTGGCCCGCGGCCTGGTGCCCCAGCTTCAAGTACCACGCCATCCCCGCCTGGCCCACCAACCACTGGAAGCCGCCCTTCGTGCCCAAGGGCGCACGCATCGTGATCTTCCATGGCGAGGTCAACCCGCCGGACGCCCTCGAAGGCAAGCGCAACAAGCGATTTGCCCACATCGAGCCGGCGACGTGGGTGGCTGAGCACTGGCGGGAATAAAAAACGGACCTCCGTACGCGAAGAGCGCGAAGGTTTCGCGAAGGTCGCGAAAAAGTCAGATCTCTTTTTCTTGCTTTCGCGCTCTTCGCGAAACCTTCGCGTCCTTCGCGTACGGATGTCCGCGTCCGCTTGCTTCAATCCACCAACGCCCGCCCCGTGAGCCTCTGAAGGATGGCCAGGGGGCTGGCCGAAGGGTCGTACTCGCGCCCGGGCGGCAGGTAGAGGGTCTGCTCCATCATGTACTGCCCCGCCATGACCGCGTGCGAGGTCTGGTCGGAGAAACACACCCAGGTGGACCCGGCCGGAAACGGCACCTCTTCCTGGGGCGAGCTGCGCTGGTAGTCCATGTCGCCCTTCATGCCATCGTGCAGCTGCAGCATGAGGTGGTCGTACTCGCTGCGGAAGGACTTGGTGACGTGCAGCGCCTGCAGCGCCTTGGCCTGCCAGCGCACATAGGGCTTGGCCTTGGGCAGGAAGTTGCGCGCCACCGTCTCGAAGGGTTCACCCACGCGCCACACGCGCGGTGCGCCTTCGGGGTTCACGTTGGTGAACACGCGCAGGATGCGTTCGCCGTAGTTGGGACGCGACGGGAAGGAGTCGACGTGCAGCCGACGGTCGTCGGCGCGCCAGGACTGGCTGCGCGTTTCCACCTGCGTGGGCCGGTAGCTGGTCGGCGCCAGGCGCAGCGAGGGCACGTAGTCCGGCAGCAGCCCGGCGATCAGCGCCTGCGCCCGCTGGCGGAAGCGGCCGATCATGGCGGCCAGGGCGGCCTGCGTGGCGGCGTCGCCCGCCGCGCCCTTGAGCGTGCCGTCCACGTTCAGGCTGATGTTGCGCGACTTGGGGTCGCGGATGTCGGCCCGCAGGAAGCCGCGCTCCGCGGGCAGGAAATCGAAGCGCAGGTGCGGGAAGAACAGCACCTTGCCCGCCTCCAGCGCCGCCGTCCATTCCGGACGGCTGGGGACGCCTTCCCAGTCGGTGGCGTCGATCGCGACGACCTGCGATTCGGCCGGTGTGGATGTCATGCTGCCTCCTGTCTCGCGGCCCGCAGCCGACCCTGGCGCCACAGCAGCGCCCCGGCGCACAGCCACTGCAGCAGGTACATCCCGCTGCCAACGGCATGCCAGAGCCTGAGGTTCTCCCGGGCGACGATGCGCGGCGCGACCGCGTACTCGCCCAGCAGCGCCAGCAGCAGCCCGCTCACTATGAAAAAGATAGCTGCCGGCGCAGGTGCGACGGGCGCTGCGGCCCGATTCGATGTGGAAAGCAGCAGCACCAGGGCGCAGCCGATCGAGACCCAGCTCTGCGCCGTGAACAACTTCGCCGCCATGGTGCCCGCGATGGCGGGCGTGGCGAGGTGCGCGAACAGCATCGGCACGACGATGAAGCCGATCGCCGTGAGGCTGCCCCACCACAGCGCGATGGCGAAGAGCGCCAGGGCCTGCTTGAATCGCACCGTGCGACCCGCCCTGCTCAGCGGTAGCTGACCGCCACGATCTCGTAACGCTTCTCGCCGCCGGGCGCCTGCACCACGGCGGTGTCGCCCTCCTCCTTGCCGATGAGCGCGCGTGCGATCGGGCTGGAGACGTTGATCAGGCCCTGCTTCAGATCGGCCTCGTCCTCGCCGACGATCTGGTACTTCACGGCCTCGCCGGAGCTCTCCTCTTCCAGCTCGACCGTGGCGCCGAAGACCACCTTGCCGCCACCGTCGATGGCCGTGGGGTCGATGATCTGCGCCACCGACAGCTTGCCCTCGATCTCCTGGATGCGGCCCTCGATGAAGCCCTGGCGGTCCTTGGCGGCGTCGTAGTCGGCGTTCTCGCTCAGGTCGCCCTGGGCGCGCGCTTCGGCAATCGCGTTGATCACCGCGGGACGCTCCACGGTCTTGAGGCGATGCAGTTCCTCGCGCAGCTTCTCGGCGCCGCGCTTGGTGATGGGAAGGGTGGTCGTGGCCATTGCGAATCTCCGTTGTCTCTGCGGCCGCGGCACGCCGGGGTGCCGAAGGCCGTCATCAAAAGCAAAACCGCCGGGCGTTGCCGCCTGGCGGTGTCGAATTGCGGTCCATTATGCCGCGCCCGCGGACCGCATCAAGCGGCTCCGCGGCGCGTCGTCACCTCAGGCAGCGACCAACTGCTGGTGCATCTCCTGCACCGAGATCACGTCGAGCTTGCCCAGGTGCTGCATGCCCTCCACCGCCGCTTCGGCACCGAAGATGGTGGTGATGGTGGTCACGCGGGCCAGCAGCGCCGAGGTGCGGATCTGGCGCGAATCGGTGATGGCGTTGCGACGCTCTTCCACCGTGTTGATGACCAGGGCGATCTCGTTGTTCTTGATCATGTCCACGATGTGCGGACGGCCCTCGGTCACCTTGTTGACCACCGCGCACGGCAGCCCGGCGGCCTGGATGGCGGCCGCCGTGCCCTTGGTGGCGATCAGCTCGAAGCCCAGGCCGACCAGGCCGCGGGCGCATTCCACCGCGCGGGCCTTGTCGTTGTTCTTCACCGAGATGAAGACCTTGCCCGAGGTCGGCAGGATGGTGCCGGCACCCAGCTGGCTCTTCACGAAGGCCTCGCCGAAGGTCTTGCCCACGCCCATCACCTCGCCGGTGGACTTCATCTCCGGCCCGAGGATCGGGTCCACGCCCGGGAACTTGACGAAGGGGAACACCGCTTCCTTGACGCTGAAGTACGGCGGCGTCACTTCCTTCGTGACGCCCTGGCTGGCCAGCGACTGGCCGGCCATGCAGCGCGCCGCCACCTTGGCCAGCTGGATGCCCGTGGCCTTGCTCACGTAAGGCACCGTGCGCGAGGCGCGCGGGTTCACTTCCAGCACGTAGATCACGTCCTGGCCATCCTTCTCCTGGATGGCGAACTGCACGTTCATCAGGCCCACCACGTTCAGTGCCTTGGCCATGGCCGCGCTCTGGCGCTTGAGTTCGGCGATGGTGTCGGCCTTGAGGCTGTACGGCGGCAGCGAGCAGGCCGAATCGCCGGAGTGCACGCCAGCCTGTTCGATGTGTTCCATCACGCCGCCGATGAGCGTGGCGCCTTCGGCATCGCGGATGCAGTCGACGTCGCATTCGACGGCATCGTTCAGGAAGCGGTCCAGCAGCACGGGCGAATCGTTGCTCACCTTGACGGCCTCGCGCATGTAGCGCTCCAGGTCGCGCTGCTCGTGCACGATCTCCATCGCGCGGCCGCCCAGCACGTAGCTCGGGCGCACCACCAGCGGGTAACCCAGCGCCGCGGCCTTCTCGAGCGCCTCGGCCTCGGTGCGGGCCGTGGCATTGGGCGGCTGGCGCAGGCCCAGCTCGTGCAGCAGCTGCTGGAAGCGCTCGCGGTCTTCCGCGGCGTCGATCATGTCGGGGCTGGTGCCGATGATGGGCACGCCGTTGGCCTCCAGGTCGAGCGCGAGCTTGAGCGGCGTCTGGCCGCCGTACTGCACGATCACGCCGGTGGGCTTTTCCTTGTCGACGATCTCCAGCACGTCCTCGAGCGTGAGCGGCTCGAAGTACAGGCGGTCGGAGGTGTCGTAGTCGGTCGACACGGTCTCGGGGTTGCAGTTGACCATGATGGTCTCGTACCCGTCCTCGCGCATCGCGAGGGCCGCATGCACGCAGCAGTAGTCGAACTCGATGCCCTGGCCGATGCGGTTGGGGCCGCCCCCCAGCACCATGATCTTCTTGTTGCCGGTCGGCTCGGCTTCGCACTCCTCGTCGTAGGTGGAGTACATGTAGGCGGTGTTGGTCGCGAACTCGGCGGCGCAGGTGTCCACGCGCTTGAAGACCGGGCGCACGCCCAGAGCGCGGCGCTTCTCGCGGATGGCCGTGTCGGTGGTCTTGAGCTGCCTGGCCAGGCGGCGGTCGGAGAAGCCCTTCTGCTTGAGCAGGCGCAGCGTGTCGGCGTCGATGTCTTCGAGGCTCTTCGTTTCCAGCTCGAGCTCGATCTTCACGATCTCCTCGATCTGCACGAGGAACCAGGGATCGATCTTCGTCAGCGCGAAGACTTCGTCGACGCTCATGCCCTGGGCGAAGGCGTCGCCCACGTACCAGATGCGCTCGGGTCCGGGCTCGCCCAGTTCCTTCTCCAGGACCTCGCGGTCCTGGGTCTTCTCGTTCATGCCGTCGACACCGACCTCGAGGCCGCGCAGCGCCTTCTGGAACGATTCCTGGAAGGTGCGGCCCATGGCCATCACCTCGCCCACGGACTTCATCTGCGTCGTCAGGCGCGAGTCGGCCTGGGGGAACTTCTCGAAGGCAAAACGCGGGATCTTGGTAACCACGTAGTCGATGCTGGGCTCGAAGGACGCCGGCGTCGCGCCGCCCGTGATCTCGTTGCGCAATTCGTCGAGCGTGTAGCCCACGGCCAGCTTGGCCGCGACCTTGGCGATCGGAAAGCCGGTGGCCTTGGAGGCCAGCGCCGACGAACGCGACACGCGGGGGTTCATCTCGATGACGATCATGCGGCCGTCCTTCGGGTTGACCGAGAACTGCACGTTGGAGCCGCCCGTGTCGACGCCGATCTCGCGCAGCACCGCCAGCGAGGCGTTGCGCATGATCTGGTATTCCTTGTCGGTCAGCGTCTGTGCGGGCGCCACGGTGATCGAGTCGCCGGTGTGCACGCCCATCGGGTCAAGGTTCTCGATCGAGCAGACGATGATGCAGTTGTCCGCCTTGTCGCGGACCACTTCCATCTCGTACTCCTTCCAGCCGAGCAGCGACTCCTCGATCAGCAGCTCGTTGGTGGGCGAGGCTTCCAGGCCCCGCTTGCAGATGGTCTCGAACTCTTCCGGGTTGTAGGCGATGCCGCCGCCCGTACCGCCGAGCGTGAAGCTGGGGCGGATCACCGTGGGGAAGCCGACGTTCTTCTGCACGGCCCAAGCTTCGTCCATCGAGTGGGCGATGCCCGAGCGCGCCGAGCCCAGGCCGATCTTGGTCATCGCGTCCTTGAACTTCAGGCGGTCCTCGGCCTTGTCGATGGCCTCGGGCGTGGCGCCGATCAGCTCGACCTTGTACTTGTCGAGCACGCCGTTGCGCCACAGGTCCAGCGCGCAATTGAGCGCGGTCTGGCCGCCCATCGTGGGCAGGATCGCGTCGGGGCGTTCCTTGGCGATGATCTTCTCGACCGTGGGCCAGGTGATCGGCTCGATGTAGGTGACGTCGGCCGTGGCCGGGTCGGTCATGATCGTCGCCGGGTTGCTGTTGATCAGGATGACCTTGTAGCCTTCTTCGCGCAGCGCCTTGCAGGCCTGCACGCCGGAGTAGTCGAACTCGCAGGCCTGGCCGATGACGATCGGGCCGGCGCCGATGATGAGGATGCTCTTGAGGTCTGTGCGCTTAGGCATTCGCGGCCTCCGCCTTGTGTTTTTCCATGAGTGCCGTGAACCGGTCGAACAGGTAGCCGATGTCGTGCGGGCCGGGCGAGGCTTCCGGGTGGCCCTGGAAGCAGAAGGCCGGCCGGTCGGTGCGGGCGAGGCCCTGCAGCGTGTTGTCGAACAGGCTGACGTGCGTGGGACGCAGGATGGCCGGCAGGGTCTTCTCGTCCACCGCGAAGCCATGGTTCTGGCTGGTGATGCTCACGCGGCCGTTGTCCAGGTCCTTCACGGGGTGGTTCGCGCCGTGGTGGCCGAACTTCATCTTGAAGGTCTTGGCGCCCGAGGCCAGGGCCATGATCTGGTGGCCCAGGCAGATGCCGAAGGTGGGAATGCCCGTCTCGATCAGTTCGGCCACGGCCTTGATCGCGTAGTCGCAGGGCTCCGGGTCGCCGGGCCCGTTGGCCAGGAAGATGCCGTCGGGCTTGAGCTTGAGCACGTCGGCCGCGGGCGTCTGGGCCGGCACCACGGTGATGCGGGCGCCGCGCTGCGCGATCATGCGCAGGATGTTCTTCTTGACGCCGTAGTCGAAGGCGACGACGTGGAACTTCGGCGTGATCTGCACGCCGTAGCCCGCGCCGAGCTTCCACTCGGTCTGGGTCCACTCGTAGGTCTGCGTCACCGACACCACCTTGGCCAGGTCCAGGCCGGCCATGCTGGGCGCGGCCTTGGCGGCGGCAATCGCCCGGTCGATGACGGCTTGCGTGACCGACTCGCCGGCAGCGAGGCCGACGATGGCGCCGTTCTGTGCGCCCTTCGTGCGCAGGTGGCGGGTGAGCCTGCGGGTGTCGATGCCGGCAATGGCGACGGTCTTGCCCTGGACCAGGTATTCGGAGAGGGTCGCCGTCTTGCGGAAGTTGGAGGCGATGAGCGGCAGGTCCTTGATGATCAGGCCTGCGGCATGGATCTTGTCAGCCTCGACGTCTTCCTCGTTGACCCCGTAGTTGCCGATGTGCGGATACGTCAGCGTGACGATCTGCTGGCAATAGCTGGGGTCGGTGAGGATTTCCTGATAGCCGGTGATGGCGGTGTTGAACACCACCTCGCCGACGGTGGTGCCGGTGGCACCGATCGACTTGCCGAGAAAGACCGTGCCGTCTGCGAGCGCCAGGATGGCGGGCGGGAAGGATCCCTGAAGGGATGAAAGCACTGGGGTTCTCCGTTGATGGATGACGCCCAAAGCGGACCCAAGACGCCCGGCAGTCGGGCAAACGGGTTGCGGCTTTCGTCAGGGATGAGGCTTGCGTGCGCTGTGGGCGGGTGTGAGCGGGAAAGCCTCTGATTATAGCCCGGCCACTCGGTACTTTCCCTGTGGGTGGCGCGAGTTCGGCACCGATCTGGGGAGTTGGCGGCGGGCCAAGTGCGCAGGCCGCGGCGCGGCATTCAGGCCCTGTCCGACAACCGCCCCGCCGCGCTCGCATGCAGGCAGATGGCGGCCGCGGCGGCCACGTTCAGCGATTCCTCGCCACCCGGTTGCGCGATGCGGATGTGCTGCGACGCGCGCGCCTCCAGCGCCGGCGAGACGCCCTGCCCTTCGTGGCCCAGCAGCCAGGCGCAGGGCATCGGCAACCGGGACTCGTGCAGCCACTCCCCACGGTGCGAGCTGGTGGCGATCCACGGCATCTGCAGGGCGTCGAGCGCATCGGGCGTCGCACCTTCGACCAGTTGCAAACCGAAATGCGCACCCATGCCGGCCCGCAGCACCTTGGGCGACCACAGCGCCGCCGTGCCCTTGAGCGCCACCACCTGGCCGAAGCCGAAGGCGGCCGCACTGCGCAGGATGGAGCCCACATTGCCCGGATCCTGCAGCCGATCGAGCAGGACCGTCGGCACGCTGGGCGACAACGCAGGCGGCGCCGGCAGGTCGAGCACGAAACCCATGGGCGCCGGCGACTCGAGGCCGCTGCCGGCGGCCAGCAGCGCATCGTCGACCACTACGGTCTTGATAGCAGCCTGCGTCCATCCCGCGGGGGCCCGAGGCCAAAAAGACTCCGAAAACACCGCCACGGACGGCCGCAGGCCCCGGGAGAGCGCGGCCCGGCACAGGTGGTCGCCCTCGAGCCACACCCGGCCGAGCTTGCGGTAGGCGCCGGGGTCCTGCGCCAGCTTGCGCAGCTCCTTGAGCAAGGGGTTGTCGCGCGACTGGATGCGCGTCGGCTCGGGCGGGCTCACGGACACGGCGAGATTCAGGCGGCGGGCTGCGACAGGGCGAGCTCGACAGTCTGCACCTGCACGGAGATGGAAGCCGACATGACGGGTACACGCGCCAGGGCCTCTGCCACAGGCGAGAACGAGCGCCGGTGATGCACGCAGGCGCCATGCACCTGCAGGGCCGCCAGGTGTTCAGGCGTGCCGTAGCCCTTGTGCCCGGCGAAGCCGTAGGCCGGGAATTCCACGTGCAGCTGCTCGCACAGCCGGTCGCGGTGCACCTTGGCCAGGATCGACGCGGCCGAGATCGCCTTCACCAGCGCATCGCCCTTGACCACCGCCTCGGCCAGCACGTCCAGTGTGGGCAGGCGGTTGCCGTCCACCAGCACCTTGGCCGGCTTGAGCCGCAGCCCGTCGACCGCGCGACGCATGGCCAGCATCGTGGCGCCGAGGATGTTGTGGGTGTCGATCTCCTCCACGCTGGCCTGTGCGATGGAGCAGCACAGCGCCTTGGCGAGGATCTGGTCGTGCAGCTTCTCGCGCTGCAGGGCCGTGAGCGTCTTGGAGTCGGCCAGGCCGCGGATGGGTTTCTGGTCGTCCAGGATCACCGCGGCTGCCACGACCGGGCCGGCCAGCGGGCCGCGGCCTGCTTCGTCCACGCCGGCAAGGAGACCGGGCGCGTCCCAGACCAGACGCGCTTGCTCAGCCTTCAAGAACTTTCTGGATCGCATCGGCGCACAGTGTCGGCGTATCGCGCTGCAGTTGCACGTGCATGGCGGTGAATTTTCGTTCCACCGCCTGCACCCGGTCCGGATCCTGGAGCCAGGCCAGCGTGGCCTCGGCCAGCGCCTCCGGGCTGGCCGCGTCCTGCAGGAGTTCGGGCACCACGAACTCGCCGCACAGGATGTTCGGCAAACCCACCCACGGCTGCAGCTGCTGGCGGTGCATCAGGTGCCAGGACACACGGTTCATGTTGTAGGCGATCACCATGGGCCGCTTGAACAGCGCCGCCTCCAGCGTCGCCGTGCCGCTGGCGATGAGCGTCGCGTCGCAGGCCGCCAGCACCGCGTGCGACTGGCCGTCGACCAGACGGACGCGCCCGGCCATCGGGCTGGCGGCCAGCAGCTGCTCGGCCTCCGCGCGCAGGCTGGGGATCACGGGCGCTATGAATTCCATAGCAGGCTGCGTACGCTGCATGAGCGCTGCAGCTGAAAAGAACCGCGAAGCGAGGTAGCGCAACTCGGAGCGGCGGCTGCCCGGAAGCAGCGCCACGACGGGTGCCTCCATCGACAGGCCCAGCGCCCGACGCGCCGCGGCCCGGTCGGGCTGCATGGGAATGACGTTGGCCAGCGGGTGGCCGACGTAGCTGGCCGCGACGCCCTGCTCCGCCAGCAGCGCCGGCTCGAATGGGAAGATGCACAGCACGTGGTCTGCTGCGGCGCGGACTTTCTCGATGCGGTCGGCGCGCCAAGCCCAGATGGAGGGGCAGACGAAGTGCACGGTCTTGATGCCGCGCCCGCGCAGGCCGGCCTCGAGGTCGAGGTTGAAGTCGGGCGCATCGACGCCGATGAAGAGCTCGGGCCACTCGCGCAGCAGCCGCGCCTTGAGCTGGCGACGGATAGCGGCGATCTCGGCGTAGTGGCGCAGCACCTCGATGTAGCCGCGCACCGCCAGCTTCTCCTGCGGCCACCAGCTCTCGAAGCCGCGCGCGATCATCTGCGGGCCGCCGATGCCGACCGTCTTCACGTCCGGGAAGCGGCGCTGCAGGCCGTCCAGCAGCAGGCCCGCGAGCAGGTCGCCCGAGGGCTCGCCGGCCACGAGGGCGAACTGTCGTGCCTGCGCGTTCTCGCCCGTCATCGCGTGCACCCCGATGCCGCGTGCCTGGACGTCGACGGCAGGCGGTGGAGGGAGATGTCGCCCCAGCCCCGCATCAGCGCGCGATGCCGCTGGCCGCCGTGGCGAGGAAGCCGTCCATCAGCGCCACGTCGGCCTCGATGCCGCCGCCGAGCGCGGCCAGGGCCTGGATACCGGAGCGCGCCTCGTCGAGCGTCTTGCCCTGGCGGTAGAGCAGCTTGTGCATCTCGCGGATTGCCGACAGCCTCTCGGCGGAGAAGTCGCGCCGCCGCAGGCCGACGAGATTGACGCCGCGCACCGTGAGCGGGTTGCCATCCACCACCATGAAGGGCGGGACGTCCTTGTTGACGTGGCCGGCGAAACCCACCATCGCATGGGCGCCGATGCGCATGCGCTGCAGCACGCCCACCAGCCCGCCGATGGTGGCCCAGTCGCCCACCTGCACGTGGCCGGCCAGGGTGGTGTTGTTGGCCATGGTGGTCTGGTTGCCGATCTGGCAGTCGTGCGCGATGTGCACGTAGGCCATGATCCAGTTGTCGTCTCCGATGCGCGTCGCGCCGGCGTCCTGCACCGTCCCGAGGTTGAAGGTGCAGAACTCGCGGACCACGTTGCGATCGCCGATCACCAGCTCGGTGTCTTCACCGGCGTACTTCTTGTCCTGCGGAATCGCGCCCAGCGACGCGAACTGGAAGATGCGGTTGTCGCGGCCGAGGGTCGTGCGGCCCTCGATCACGCAGTGCGGGCCGACGGTCGTGCCGGCGCCGATGCGCACCTTGGGGCCGATGACCGCATAGGGCCCGACCGTCACCGTGGCGTCGAGCTCGGCCTTCGGATCGACGAGCGCCGTCGGATGGATCTGCGTCATTCGGCCGGCGGCTCAGGCGTCGATCCGGCGCATGGCGCACATCAGGTGCGCCTCGCAAGCGACTTCGGTTCCCACCAGGGCACGGCCCTTGAACTTGGAGATACCGGCCTTCATGCGGTCGATCTCGACCTCCAGCGTGAGCTGGTCGCCCGGCTCGACCGGGCGCTTGAAACGCGCGCCGTCGATGGCCGCGAAGTAATAGACCATGTTCTCGTCCGGCACGATGTCCAGCGACTTGAAGGACAGCAGCGCCGCCGCCTGCGCCATCGCCTCGAGCATGAGTACGCCGGGCATCACCGGGCGGTGCGGGAAGTGGCCGTTGAAGAAGGGCTCGTTCATCGTCACGTTCTTCAGCGCGGTGATGCGCTTGCCCTTCTCCATGTCCAGCACGCGGTCCACCAGCAGGAAGGGGTAGCGGTGCGGCAGGAGCTTGAGGATCTGGTGGATGTCGAGCGTCGTCGTCATGGTGTCTTGTTGTCCGGCCCCATCGACTTTTCGAGGGCCTTGAGTCGTTCCCGCAGCGTGTGCAGCTGCTTCAGGGTGGCAGCGTTCTTCTCCCACGCCGCATTGTCGTCGATGGGAAACATGCCGGTGTATTGCCCAGGCTTCAGGATGGAGCGCGTGACCACCGTCGCTGCCGAGATGTGCACGCCATCGGCCAGCCGGAGGTGCCCGAGCACGATCGCGCCGCCGCCGATGGTGCAATTCGCGCCGATGTCGGCACTGCCGGCCACACCCACACAGCCGGCCATCGCGGTGTGCCTGCCGACGCGCACGTTGTGGCCGATCTGGATCAGGTTGTCGAGCTTGACGCCGTCCTCGATGACGGTGTCCTCCAGCGCGCCGCGGTCGATGCAGGTGTTGGCGCCAATCTCGACGTCGTCGCCGATGCGCACGGCACCGAGCTGCTCGATCTTCACCCAGGCGCCCTGGTGCGGCGCCAGCCCGAAGCCGTCGGCACCGACCACCACGCCCGGATGCAGCAGGCAGCGGGCGCCGACCACGCAGTCCTCGCTGACGGTGACGCGCGACTTGAGCACCGTGCCGGCGCCGATGCGGGCGCCGCGCTCGACCACGCACAGCGCACCGATGCGCGCGGTGGGGTCGACCTGCGCGGCCGGGTCGATCACCGCCGAGGAATGGATGCGTGGGCCTTCCACGCGCGCATGCCGCGCCTTCCACAGCTGCGTGAGCCGGGCGAAGTACAGGTAGGGGTCGTCGCTGACGATGAAGCTGCCGCGCTCGGCGGCTGCCTCGCGCATCGCGGGCGACACAATGACACAGGCCGCCCGGGAGGCGGCCAGTTCCTTGCGGTACTTGGGGTGGCTGAGGAAGCTCAGCGCATCGGGCCCGGCGGTGGCCAGGGGCGCGAGGCGCCGGACTTCGAAGGCCTCGTCGCCCTGCAGCTCGCCACCGAGCGCATCGACGATCTCACCGAGTCGCAGTGCCACGCCAGTCAGGGCGTCACTTGCCGTTGCCGGCCGGCGCCGCGTTCAGGGCCTTGATGACCTTCTCGGTGATGTCGTGCTTCGGATTGACATACACCGCGTCCTGCAGGATCACGTCGTACTTCTCGGCCTCTGCGACCTGCTTGATGGCGCGCTGTGCGCTCTCGTAGACCTTCTGCAGCTCTTCGCTGCGGCGCAGGTTCAGGTCTTCCTGGAACTCGCGCCGCTTGCGCTGGAAGTCGCGGTCCTGGTCCACCAGCTGGCGCTGGCGGGCGGTGCGCTGCGACTCGGACAGGGTCGGCGCTTCACGCTCGAACCTGTCCGAAGCGGTCTTCAGCCCGGCTTCCTGGTCCTTGAGGTCCTTCTCGCGCTTGAGGAACTCCTGCTCGAGACGTGCCTGCGCGGCCTTGGCCGCGGGCGCCTCGCGCATCACGCGGTCGGGGTTGACGACGCCGAAGCGAAATGCTTCCTGCGCCCAGACGGGATTGACGGCGGCCGCGCCTGCGAGCGCGGCAGCGGCGACCCATTGATACAGCTGCTTCATCAGAAAGAAGTCCCGATCTGGAACTGGACGCGCTGCACGCGGTCCGCAGGAATGAGGGGGTAGAAGGGGTTGTCAGGGTTGGTGACTTCCTTCTGCTGGCGGATCGGCACCGCGTACGACAGACGCAGCGGGCCCAGTGGCGAGATCCAGCTGATGCCGATGCCCGCCGATGCCCGGAACTTGCGCTCGGCCTTGTAGCGGCGCTCGCACTGCTCCGCCGTTTCGCCCGGCAGGCCGATGAAGGGATTGGCCACCGCGCAGCTCTTGTCGCCGAACACGTTGCCGGCGTCCAGGAAGGTGTACAGGCGCAGCGTCCGGTCGTTGCCGGCACCGGGGAACGGCGTGCTCAGCTCGATGTTGAACACGGCCTTCTTGGTGCCGCCGAGTGCCGCCTGCGTGATGGAGTCGCGCGGGCCAAGCGAGTTCTGCTCGAAGCCGCGCACGGAGCCCAGGCCACCGGCGTAGAAGTTCTTGAAGATCGGGAATTCCTTGCCGCCGTACGCCTTGGCAGCGCCGATGTCCGCGTTGAGCGCCAGTGTGTACTGCTTGGACAGCGGGATGAACTGCTGGTACTGGTAGCTCGTCTTGACGTACTTGAAGTCGCCACCGACGCCCACCTCCAGGTTGGCGCGCTGCAGCCGGCCGCGCGTCGGCACCAGCGCACTGTCGCGGTCGTCGCGTGCCCAGCCCACGGTCAGGGGGATGCCCCACACCGAGTCCTGGCTGCAGCTCAGCGCGTAGCTGTTGCTCACGGCGTTGAGGTACGCACCGTTGGAGCCGCCGCGGCTGCACCCGAAGTAGTTCAGGTAGGCGCCGGGCACCGAGCGTGCATAGATGTAGCGGTAGTAATTCGCCGTCGTCGGCTGATTGAGCAGGTCGTAGATGTCGGCCGCGTTGAGCAACGACGACGCACCGGTCTCGAACTTGTAGCGCTCGACGCCCGCGCCGAAGAACACCGTGTCGATCTCGCTGAACGGCACACCGAAGCGGATGGAACCTCCTTCGCTGGTCAGCGTGTAATCGCCGTCCTGCGAGTAGTACGGCGTGGTGCGCTGGTGGAAGACGCTCAGCGTGCGCGAGATGCCGTCCTTGGTGAAGTACGGATCGGTGGTGGTCAGCGAGATCGTGCGGTTGAACTTGCTGGTGTTGACCTGCAGGCCCAGATAGTTGCCCGAGCCGAACACGTTCTCCTGCGTGATGCCGAAGTTGAGCGACACCTTCTCCGCGCTCGAGAAGCCGGCACCGAGCTGCAGCGTGCCCGTCGGCTTTTCCTCGACCTGCACGGTCAGGTCGACCTGGTCCGGCGAGCCCGGCACTTCCTGGGTCTCGACGTTGACTTCCTTGAAGTAGCCCAGGCGGTCGACGCGCTCGCGCGACAGCTTGATGCGGTCGCCGTCGTACCAGGAGGCCTCGTACTGGCGGAACTCGCGGCGGATCACTTCGTCGCGCGTCTTGTTGTTGCCGGCCACGTTGACCTTGCGAACATAGACCCGGCGCACCGGCTCGGCCTGGAGCACCAGGGTCACGCGATTGTTCTGGCGGTCGATCTCGGGCTTGGCCTGCACCTTGGCGAAGGCATAGCCGAAGCTGGAGAAGTAGTCGCTGAAGGCCTTCGTGGTTTCGGTGACCTGGTCGCCGTTGTAGGCCTCACCCGGTTTGATGGTCACGAGCGACTTGAACTCTTCTTCCCGGCCCAGGTAGTTGCCTTCGAGCTTGACGCCCGAGACGACGTACTTCGGCCCTTCGGTGATGTTCACGGTGATCGACAGGTCCTGGCGGTCGGGGGAGATCGCCACCTGCGTGGAGTCGATTCGGAACTCCATGTAGCCGCGCGTGATGTAGTACGAGCGCAGTTGCTCGAGGTCGGCGTTGAGCTTGGTGCGCGAGTACTGGTTGGACTTGGTGTACCAGGCCAGCCAGCCGCCCGTGTCCTGGTCGAACAGGCCCAGCAGCGTCGATTCGCTGAAGGCCTGGTTGCCCACGACGCGGATGTCCTTGATGCGCGCCGACTCCCCTTCGGTGACGGTGAAGGTGAGGTTCACGCGATTGCGCTCGATCGGCGTGACCGTGGTGACGACGTCGACGTTGTAGAGGCTGCGCGTGATGTACTGGCGCTTGAGCTCCTGCTCTGCGCGGTCGGCCAGCGCCTTGTCGTAGGGCCGGCCGTCGGCCAGGCCGATCTCGCGCAGAGCCTTCTGCAGCGCTTCCTTCTCGAACTCCTTGGTGCCCGAGAAGTCGACGCTCGCGATCGTGGGCCGTTCCTCGACGATCACCACCAGGACGTTGCCGCTGACATCGATGCGCACGTCCTTGAACAGTCCCAGATCGAACAGTGCACGGATCGCCGCAGAGCCTCGGTCGTCGGTGTAGGTTTCACCCACGCGCAACGGCATCGACGCAAAGACGGTGCCCGGTTCCACCCGCTGGAGGCCTTCGATCCGGATGTCGCGTACCGTGAAAGGTTCGACGGCCCAGGCGGCCGTCGCGGCCAGCGCGCTGGCCACCACCGCTGCCACGCTACGCAGGCGAAAGCGACTGAAGTGTGTGTTCATCTGAGAAATGGGCCGGCGCGCATGGGGCCGGCGGATAGTTAACCAAAGAGCCGGTTCACGTCGTTGAAGAGTGCGATCGACATCATGACCAGCAGCAGCGCGACCCCCCCGCGTTGCAACCGATCCATCCAGGCGTCGGAGACGCCCTTGCCGGTCAGGCCCTCCCAAAGATAATACATCAGGTGCCCCCCATCGAGGACCGGCAAAGGCATGAGGTTCAGCACGCCGAGGCTCACGCTGATGAGGGCGAGAAACACGAGGTACTGGGTCAATCCGAGGCTTGCCGACTTGCCTGCATAGTCGGCGATCGTGAGCGGTCCGCTGATGTTCTTGATGGACGCCTCGCCGATCAGCATCTTGCCCATCATGCGCACCGTGAGCGCCGACACTTCCCAGGTGCGCACCACGCCACGCCAGAGTCCGTCGACCGCACCCTGGCGCACGGTCAGCATCTCGGGCGGGCTGCCCACGTAGGCGGCGACGCGGCCGACGCGCGCGGCGCCCTCCTCCCGCACGTCGGGCGTCACATCCAAGGTCACGACCCTGCCCTGGCGCTCGATGCGCCATGCCTGCGTGCGCGGTGCATTGCCGTCGACCGAGGCACGGATGAGTTCGCGCAACTGCTGGCCGTCGACGACCTCGGCGCTGCCGATCGCGCGCACCACGTCGCCGCGCTGCAGACCTGCCCTTTCGGCAGCGCCGCCGGCCATGACCTCTCCGATCTCCGGTCGCGTGAAGGGTGCCAGGATGCCGATCTTGCGGAACATCTGCGGATCGGCATCCTTGGCCCCCATGCGGCCGAGCGGCAGCATGACCTGGTGGGCGCGCGTGCCGTCGGGCTGCGCGAGTTCGAGCGTCAGGTCCCGCCCGTCCAGCGCGCCACGGGTGATGCGCCAACGAAGATCCTCGAAAGACTGCACGGGCTCCAGGTCACCATCGAAGCCGGCCCGCGTCACCAGCTCGCCGCCACGCAACCCGGCCTCGGCGGCCAGCGAGCCGGCCACCGGCTGGCCGAGCACGGCCCTGGGCTCCTGCACGCCGATCCAGTTCACGGCGCTGTACAGCAGGACGGCCAGGAGCAGGTTGGCGATCGGACCCGCAGCCACGATCGCGGCGCGCGCACGAAGCGGCTGGGTGTTGAAGGCACGATGGCGCTCTTCCGGCGGCACCGGCGCCTCGCGTTCGTCCAGCATCTTCACGTAGCCGCCCAGCGGGAACGCGCCGATGACGAACTCGGTGTCCTGGCCGGGGTGCTGACGCCGCGGCCTCCAGCGCAGCAGCGTCTTGCCGAAGCCGATGGAGAAGCGCAGCACCCGCACGTTGCATGCGACTGCCACGCGATAGTGCCCGTACTCGTGGACGGCGATGAGCACGCCCAGGGCGACGATGAAGGCAACGACGGTGAGCATGGGAGGCTCCTGTGAGCGGCTTCAGGCCGCCAGCCTGATCGCTGCGGCGTTGGCAGCCGCACGCGCGCTGGCGTCGAGCGCCAGCAGATCCGCCAGCGATCCGGGATTGGACGGCGCCACCGCCTCCAAAGTTTCCAGGTTGACGGCATGGATGCGATCGAAACGCAGACGCCGGTCGAGGAAGGCAGCGACCGCGACCTCGTTGGCCGCATTGAGGACCGCCGTGGTGCCCGGTGGGGCGCGCAAGGTCTGCCAGGCGAGATCGAGGCCGGGGAAACGGCCGGCGTCGGGGACTTCGAAGGTCAGCGCGCCCAGAGTGCGGAAGTCGAGACGGGCGGTGCCGCTCTCGACCCGCGCCGGCCAGGCGAGGCCGCAGGCGATGGGCACCCGCATGTCGGGCGTGCCCAGTTGCGCCAGCACCGAGCCGTCGACGAACTGCACCATCGAATGGATCACGCTCTGCGGATGGATGACGACCTCGATCTGGTCCGGCGATACGCCGAAGAGATGGCGGGCCTCGATCACCTCGAGCGCCTTGTTCATCATGGTCGCCGAGTCCACCGAGATCTTGCGCCCCATGACCCAGTTGGGGTGGGCGCAGGCCTGCTCGGGGGTGACGGCCGCCAGCGTATGGGCCTCGCGCTCGCGGAAGGGCCCACCGGATGCAGTCAGGACGATCTTGTCGATGCGCTGCGGCCAGACCGCCGGGTCTTCGGGCAGGCACTGGAAGATCGCGGAATGCTCGCTGTCGATGGGCAGCAGGGTCGCGCCACCGCGCCGCACGGCGTCCATGAACAGTTCGCCGCCCACCACCAGCGCTTCCTTGTTGGCCAGCAGCAGGCGCTTGCCGGCACGCGCGGCGGCCAGGCACGGCGCCAGGCCGGCAGCGCCGACGATGGCGGCCATGACGATGTCGACGTCGTCGTCCGACGCTATGGTTTCAATAGCATCTTGGGCAATGATCACGCGGGTTTCAAGCCCGTTTTGCTTGAGCTTTTCGACCAGCAGCGCAGCATGGGGTTCGCTCGCCATCGCCGCGAACCGCGGCTTGAACCGCGCGCACTGTGCGAGCAACTCGTCCACCTTGGTGGCCGCCGACAGCGCGAACACCTCGAAGCGATCCGGGTGACGGGCAATCACGTCCAGCGTGCTGACACCCACCGAGCCGGTCGAGCCCAGCACGGTGACGCGTTGGCGGGGAACGGAAAGGGTCTTCACAGGGACGCGAGCATCATCGCGAGCGGCAGCGTCGGCAACAGGGCATCCACCCGGTCGAGCACGCCACCATGGCCCGGCAGGAGCTGGCTGCTGTCCTTGGCGCCGGCACTGCGCTTGATGAGCGACTCGACCAGGTCGCCCACGACGCTCATTGCCGCGAGGAACAACGCGCCCAGCACGAGCAGCCACCATCCGCGCCCCGCCAGGTGCGAGTAGAGGCTCGGCACCAGCGCCCCCGCCGCCCGGTCCGCCCAGACCCAGGCGAAGGCGAGCACCAGCACGCCGATCATGCCGCCCCAGACGCCTTCCCAGCTCTTGCCGGGACTGATTGCCGGCGCCAGCTTGTTGCGCGTGAACTTGAGGCCGAAGGCACGACCCGCGAAATAGGCGAACACGTCGGCCACCCACACGAGGACCAGGATCGACAGCAGGAAGTTGATGCCGATCATGCGGGCATGCACCACGGCCAGCCACGCCACCCAGAGTGCCAGCAGCCCGCCCACGAGCCGAAGCGGCTTGGGAATCCGCGGCCATCCGGGCACGGCCACCTTGAGCAAGGCGCCACCGACCAGCACCCACGCCGCGCCGGCGACGATCCACAACCCGGTCAACCGCAGCTGAAGCAGGCCCAGAACCCAGGACAGGACGCACAGCGCCAAGGCCTCGAAGCCGATGAACAGCGCCATGCGCGGGCCATAGCCGTTCAGCCGGCCCCACTCCCAGCCGGCCGCTGAGATCATCACCAGCATGATGCAGGCGAAGGGGACGTGAGATCCGGGATAGAACAGCGCCGGCAGCAGGATCGCGAGCAGGACGAGCGCGGTGATGATGCGTTGCTTGAGCATGCGCGCCGTCAGGCTGTTTGTTGCTGGGGAGCCGCCGGGGCGGCAGCGCCATCGAGCTGGGCGGAGGTCTGGCCGAAACGCCGTTCGCGTCGGCCGAAGGCGGCGATCGCCTCGTCCAGCGCGGCCTCGTCGAAATCGGGCCAGAGGCGGTCGCTGAAGAACAGCTCCGCGTAGGCGCTCTGCCAGAGAAGGAAATTGGACAGTCGCTGCTCACCGCCGGTGCGGATGAACAGGTCCGGGTCCGGCACGTGGGCGAGCGCCATCGCGCGGTCGAGGTTGAGCTCGGTCGGCGGCAGGCCCTGGGCTGCCAGCGTGGCCGCCGCCTGTGCGATGTCCCAGCGTCCGCCATAGTTGAAGCAGACGTTGAGCACCAGCCGCCCATTGTGCGCCGTGGCAGCCTCTGCCTGCGCGAGGCCGTTGCGGATCCGCTCCGACAGCCCCTGACGCTCGCCGACGAAATGCAGCCGCACGCCGTCTGCCTGAAGCTGCGGCACCTCGCGGCCGAGCGCCACGACGAGGAGTTCCATCAGGCCCGACACCTCGTCCTGGGGCCGGTTCCAGTTCTCCGACGAGAAGGCGAACACGGTCAGCACCGCCACGCCCCGGTCGGCACAGGCCTTGACGCAGCGACGCAGCGACTCGACGCCCTGCTTGTGGCCCGCCACCCGCGGGAGAAAACGGCGGGTGGCCCAACGGCCGTTGCCATCCATCACGATGGCGATGTGATGCGGGACGGTGCGCGAGGCACTCATCGAAGGTCGGCGCAAGCGATGGCCACGGGCGCCGCCGAGCGGCGCCGGGCCGCCCCAAGCCGCGAGCGATCCCCCGGGGGGCAGCGACCCACGCGCAGCGGGCGGAGCGTGGGGGCCAGGGTCATACGGCCATGATCTCCGCCTCTTTGGCGGTGACCAGCTTGTCGATCTCGGCGATGTAGCGGTCGGTGACCTTCTGGATGTCGGCCTCGGCGCGCTTCTGGTCGTCCTCGGAGGCCTGCTTGTCCTTGACCAGCTTCTTCACGGCCTCGTTGGCATCGCGGCGCAGGTTCCGGGTGGCGATCTTGGCGTTCTCGCCCTCGTTGCGCGCCAGCTTGGTCATCTCCTTGCGGCGCTCCTCGCTCATCGGCGGCATCGGCACACGGATGAGGTCGCCCATGCTGGCGGGGTTCAGGCCCAGGTCGCTTTCGCGGATGGCCTTCTCGATCTTGGCGCCCATGCCCTTTTCCCAGGGCTGCACGCTGATCGTGCGTGCATCGATCAGCGCCACGTTCGCGACCTGCGACAGCGGCACCTGCGAGCCGTAATATTCCACGTGCACGGCATCGAGCAGCGCCGGGTTGGCACGGCCGGTGCGGATCTTCGACAGGTTGTTCTGGAAGGCCGCGATCGACTGTTTCATCTTCGCTTCGGCCTGGTTGCGGATATCTGCAATGGTCATCAGTGAGTCTCCTGGGCATGCACCAGCGTGCCTTCGTCCTCGCCCATCACGACGCGCTTGAGGGCGCCGTTCTTGAAGATCGAGAACACCTTGATCGGCAGGTTCTGATCGCGGCACAGCGCGAACGCGGTCGCATCCATGATGCCGAGGTTCTGCGCGATGGCCTCGTCGAAACTGAGCTTCGAATAGCGCGTCGCCGACGGGTCCTTCTTGGGATCGGCGCTGTAGACGCCGTCGACCTTGGTGGCCTTGAGCACCAGTTCGGCACCGATCTCGGCGCCGCGCAGTGCGGCCGCGGTGTCGGTGGTGAAGAACGGGTTGCCGGTGCCGGCCGCGAAGACCACCACCTTGCCTTCCTCGAGGTACTGCAGCGCCTTGGGCCGCACGTAGGGCTCGACCACCTGCTCGATCGCAATGGCCGACATCACGCGTGCCGTGAGCCCTTGCTTGTTCATGGCATCGGCCAGCGCCAGCGAGTTCATCACCGTGGCCAGCATGCCCATGTAGTCGGCGGTGGCGCGGTCCATGCCGACGGAACCGCCCGCGACGCCGCGGAAGATGTTGCCGCCGCCGATGACGACGGCCACCTCGACGCCGAGGTTCACCACCTCCGCCACCTCCTCCACCATGCGCACGATCGTCGCGCGGTTGATGCCGAAGGCATCGTCACCCATCAGCGCCTCACCCGACAGCTTCAACAAGATTCGCTTGTGGGCTGGGCGGGCGTCGGGCATGGGCAAGGTCCTCTGGAGGTTGGCGGTGGGAGTGTAAGTCGTGGAGGAGTCAGGACGGGGCGGCGCCACGACGGCGCGCGCCCCGGCGGGCGGGCTCAGGCGGCGGCCTTGGCGGCAGCGACCTGGGCGGCCACTTCGGCCGCGAAGTCGTCGACCTTCTTCTCGATGCCCTCGCCGACCACGAAGAGCGTGAAGCCCTTGATGGTGGTGCCTTTTTCCTTGAGCATCTGCTCGACGGTCTGCTTGTCGTTCTTCACGAAAGCCTGGTTGTGCAGCGAGACTTCCTTGAGGAACTTCTGCACGCCGCCTTCGATGCGCTTGGCAACGATGTCGGCCGGCTGCGGCTGCTTGCCCGCGGCTTCGGCGGCCTTGCGGTCTTCCTCGGCCTTGCCGGCGGCGACCGAACGTTCCTTCTCGATCAGCTCGGCGGGCACGTCGGCCGACGTCAGCGCGACCGGCTTCATGGCGGCGACGTGCATCGCCACGTCCTTGGCGGCCGTGTCGTCACCTTCGAACTCGACCACCACGCCGATGCGCGTGCCGTGCAGGTACGAGGCCAGCTTGGCATCCGACGCGAAGCGCTTGAAGCGGCGGAAGCTCATGTTCTCGCCGATCTTGCCGATCAGGCCTTTGCGCACGTCTTCCAGCGTGGGGCCGAAGCTGTCCTGGGAATAGGGCAGCGCGCCCAGCGCGGCCAGGTCGGCCGGGTTGTGCTTGGCGACCAGCTCGGCCGCGGCCTGGGCCATGGCGATGAACGAGTCGTTCTTGCTCACGAAGTCGGTTTCGCTGTTGACTTCGACCATGGCGCCGGTCTTGCCGTCGAGGTACGCGGCGACCACGCCTTCGGCCGTGACGCGGGCGGCGGCCTTGCCGGCCTTGTTGCCCAGCTTGACGCGCAGGATCTCCTCGGCCTTTTCCATGTTGCCTTCGGCCTCGGTCAGGGCCTTCTTGCATTCCATCATCGGCGCGTCGGTCTTGGCGCGCAGTTCGGCGACCATGCTAGCGGTGATTGCAGCCATTTGATTACTCCGTCCGTTATCTCAAATTCAGATTAAAAAAAAGGGGCAACGAAGCCCCTTCTTCAGGCTCGCGCAGCGCCAGCTCAGGCGGACGCGCCCTCTTCGACTTCGACGAATTCGTCGCTGCCTTCGGCGGCCACGGCCTTGACCACGTCGGCGGCCGCGTTGTTACGGCCTTCGATCACGGCGTCGGCCATGCCACGGGCGTACAGCGCCACGGCCTTGGACGAGTCGTCGTTGCCGGGGATCACGTAATCGATGCCTTCGGGCGAGTGGTTGGAGTCGACCACGCCGATCAGCGGAATGCCGAGCTTCTTGGCTTCAGCCACGGCGATCTTGTGGAAGCCCACGTCGATCACGAAGATGGCGTCGGGCAGTGCAGCCATGTCCTGGATGCCGCCGATGTCCTTCTCGAGCTTCTCGATCTCGCGGGTGAAGGTCAGCTGTTCCTTCTTCGACATGCTGTCGAGGCCGGCTTCCTGCTGGGCCTTCATGTCCTTCAGGCGCTTGATGGAGGTCTTGACCGTCTTGAAGTTGGTCAGCATGCCACCGAGCCAGCGGGTGTCGACGTAGGGCATGCCGGCACGGCGGGCCTCGTCGGCGACGAGTTCACGGGCCTGGCGCTTGGTGCCCACGAACAGGATGGTGCCGCGGTTGGCGGTCAGCTGCTTGGCGTACTTCTGCGCCTCCTGGAACATCGGCAGCGATTTTTCCAGGTTGATGATGTGGATCTTGTTACGGCTGCCGAAAATGAACGGCGCCATCTTGGGGTTCCAGAAGCGGGTTTGGTGACCGAAGTGGACACCGGCTTCCAGCATTTCACGCATGGTGGTGGACATTGAATTGCTCCAAAGGTTGGGTCTTGAATCCAGCCCGCTTCCGGACATCGCCTGGACTGCGTACGCACTGAACGTGCTGCAGACCGGCCATGCACCGGACACCTTGAAAGGGCTGGTTCGCGGATGCATCCCGCCGCTGGCTCATCACTCGAGGAAAGGGCCTGCAGCGGAACCCAAAGAGTATAGCATGCGCAGGCGATTTTCAGCCGGGTGATTCACCTCCGGTTGCATGCCCGGGTGGTGCAGGCCGCCCGTGGTCCCTGACCTCGACCCCGTCCCGCCGATGCCCTCGATGCCCGAACCCGCCGCCCTCCCCGATCTCGTCACCACCCGCGAGGCCCTGCAGGCGGGCCGCACCGACGCCCGCACCGAACTGGAACGCGCCATCGCCGCGGCCGAGTCGCCCGCCAACGCCCGAACCTTCCTGCACACCGACTTCGACGGCGCCCGCGCCGCCGCTGCCGCCGCGCGCACCGAGCAGCCCTTGGCTGGCCTGGCGGTGTCGGTCAAGGACCTGTTCGACATCGCCGGCCAGCCCACGCCGGCCGGCTCGGTGGTGCTGGCCCATTCGCCAGCTGCCAGATCCCATGCGCCCGCAGTCGCGCGCCTGCTGGCGGCCGGCGGTGCACTGATCGGCCGCACCAACATGACCGAGTTCGCCTTCTCTGGCGTGGGCGTGAACCCGCACCACGGCACGCCGGTCAACGTCGCCGATGCCCGGACCCCGCGCGTGCCGGGCGGCTCCTCGTCGGGCGCCGCGATCTCGGTGGCGACCGGCGCGGCCTTCGTCGGCCTGGGTTCGGACACCGGCGGCTCGATCCGCATCCCCGCCGCGCTGAACGGCATCGTCGGCTTCAAGAACACCGCGCGCCTGGTGCCCACGGCCGGCGCCGTGCCGCTGTCGACCACGCTCGACACCGCGTGCGCCATGACGCGCTCGGTGCGCGATGCCGTGCTGGTCCATGAAATCCTGGCCGATCGCCGCGTCCAGCTCGCCCCTACGCCGCTCGCGCAGCGCCGCCTCGCCGTGGTGAAGGACCTTTTCCTCGACGGCCTCGACGCCACGGTGGCCGCCGCCTTCGATCGCACCCTGCGCCAACTGCGTGCAGGCGGTGCCGTGATCGACGAGATCGCCCTGCCCCCGCTGGCCGACCTGCCGGCCATCAACGCCACCGGCGGCTTCTCGGCGGCCGAGGCCTATGCCTGGCACCGCCTGCCGCTCGAGCGCAGCGCAGCAGGCTACGACCCGCGCGTGGCACAGCGCATCCTCAAGGGCGCGGCCATGAAGGCGTACGAATACATCGACCTGGTCCACGCGCGCGCCGCCTGGATCGGTCGCATGGAAGCGGCGCTCGCGCCCTATGACGCGATCCTTTCGCCCACGGTGCCCATCGTCGCGCCGCCGCTGGCGGACGTCGCGCCCGGCGAGGACCGCGATGCCGAGTTCTTCCGCGTCAATGCGCTGCTGCTGCGCAACCCATCGGTCGTGAACATGCTCGACGGCTGCGCCATCTCGATCCCCTGCCATGCGCCCGGCGAGCTGCCGGTGGGCCTGATGCTGTGGCATGCCGCGCTGCGCGACGACGCCGTGCTCGCCATCGCCGCGCAGGTCGAGCAGATGCTACGAAATCGATAGCGGTCTGCGCAGGTGCGGCGCGCGCTGCAGCCCGATGGGGCCTGCATCTCCGGCGCGCGACCCGGTGCCAGCGCGCGCGGAACGGGGGCACTTCGGCGCTGCGGCAGCGCACGGTGGCGCCTGTGCAACGCCCGGGGACGGTGAAGGTGTAAGCGACAGGGCAGGCGTCGGCGGCTCGTCTATCCTCGGACGTCCGGCGCGCCGCTGACGCGCCCTGCTGCACTCTCTCGTTCCATGAAAATCGCCATCGTGGGCGCCGGCATCATCGGCGTGACCACTGCCTGGGAGCTGGCCTGCGACGGCCACGAGGTCCACGTCTTCGATCGCCGCGGCGCCGCCGCCGAGGAATCCAGTTTCGCCAACGCCGGCGTGGTCGCGCCGGGCTACGTCACTCCCTGGGCCGCCCCGGGCATGCGCATGAAGGTGCTGCGCTCGCTGCTGTCCTCGCACGGCGCCATCAAGCTGCGCTGGCCGCTGAAGGCGCGCGACATCGGCTGGATGCGCCAGTGGCAGCGCGCCTGCCAGCTCGAGACCTACCTCGCCAACCGCGCGCGCATGCAGCGCCTGGCCTTCTACAGCCGCGCGCGCCTGCACGAGATCGTCCAGGCGCGCGAGCTGAGCTACGAACGCAGCGACGGCTATCTGGTGCTGCTGCGCGGCAAGCGCGAGAAGAAGCTCGTGCAGCCCGGCCTGGACGTGCTGCGCGAGGCCGGCAGCGTGTTCCGCGAGGTCGACGCCGACGAGGCACGCCGCATCGAACCGGCCCTGTCGGCCGACAGCAAGCTCGTGGGTGCCATCCACCTGCCCGAGGACGAGGTCGGCAACTGCCGGCAGTTCGCGATGCTGCTCAAGCGCGAGGCCGAAGACCTTGGCGTGCAGTTCTTCTTCAACTGCGACATCGCGCCGCTGTCGCGCGCGGCGCCGCGCGCGCTGCAGTTGGCGGGCGGCTCCGAGGCCGTTCCCTACGACGCCGTGGTGGTGTGCGCCGGCGTGGCCTCGGCGGCGCTGCTCAGGCCACTGGGCGTGCGCATTCCGATCGCGCCCGTGTATGGCCACTCGATCAGTGCCGCCATCCGCGAGCCGCTCAACGCGCCGCGCAGCGCCGTCATGGACGAGCGCTACAAGGTCGCCATCAGCCGGCTGGGCCTGCGCGTGCGCGTGGCCGGCAGTGCAGAACTGGGCGGCGACCCCGCCACGCTGCACCCGGCGGCGCTGCAGACGCTCTACAAGGTGCTGCACGACTGGTTCCCCGGCGCCGCACAGCTGAGCTCGGGTGTGCAGCAATGGAAAGGCGCGCGCCCCATGCTGCCCGACGGCCCGCCCGTCATCGGCCCGAGCGGCGTGCCGGGCGTGTGGCTCAACCTCGGCCACGGCTCCAGCGGCTGGGCGCTCTCGTGCGGCAGCGCGCGCGTGCTGGCCGACATGGTGGGCGGCCGCGCGTCCGAGATCGACCTCGACGGGCTCGGGCTGGAGCGGCTGCTGCGCGCCTGAGAAGCTGAGCCACGACATGCCGCCCGCGCGCGGCCGGCCTCAGAATCGGCGCATGCAGCGCATCCATCCCGACCGCATTCCTGCCCCGCTGCCACTGTTCGGCACGCAGGCCACTCGCCGGCTCGAGCAGGCCGCGGCGGCCGCCCTGCCCCCGCACACGCTGATGCAGCGGGCGGGCCTGGCCGTGGCGCGGCTGGCGATGGCCATCGCGCCGAATGCGCGGTCGGTGTGGGTCGCCTGCGGCCCGGGCAACAACGGTGGGGACGGCTTCGAGGCGGCCATGCACCTGCAGCAGCGCGGCTACGCCCCGACCGCGACCTGGATCGGCGACCCCGCGCGCCTGCCGCCCGATGCGCAGGCGTCGCTGCGCCGTGCGCAGGCGGCCGGCGTCACGATCACGGACGAGCCGCAGGCCGCGCCCGACCTGGTCGTCGACGCCCTGCTCGGCCTGGGCAGCACGCGCGCGCCGGAAGGCCGCATGGCCCAGTGGCTGCAGCGCATGCACGAGGGCGCGGCGCCGGTGCTGGCGGTCGACCTGCCCTCGGGCCTGGATGCCGACACCGGCCGCCATGCTATGGATTTCATAGCTGCTCGCGCCCGCCCCACGGGCGCTGCAGCCGCATTTTGCTTGAGCCTTCTGAGCCTGAAGCCGGGCCTCTTCACCGCCGAGGGCCGCGACTGGGCCGGCGAGGTCTGGTTCGACGACCTGGGTTGCGCGCCCGTGCCGGGCATCGAAGCCGATGCGGAACTGGGCGCTACCCTGGTCGATGCGCCGCGCGCCCATGCCTCGCACAAGGGCAGCTACGGCGACGTCGCCGTGCTCGGCGGCGCGCCGGGCATGTCAGGCGCCGCGGTGCTGGCCGCCACGGCCGCGCTGCACGCCGGCGCCGGGCGAGTTTTCGTCGGCCTGCTGGGCGCCGAGGTGGCCTGGGACATCACCCAGCCGGAGCTGATGTTCCGCGATGCCGCGTCGCTGCCCGTTGCCGGGCAGACGCTGGTCTGCGGCTGCGGCGGCGGCGAGGCGGTGCGCGCCGTGCTGCCGCGCGCGCTGGCCCATGAAGGGCCGCTGGTGCTGGATGCGGATGCGCTCAACGCGCTGGCGGGGGACGCGCAGTTGCAGGCCCTTGTCGCTGCGCGCGAGGCCGCCACGGTGATGACGCCACATCCGCTCGAGGCGGCGCGGCTGCTCGGCAGCGACACGCGCGGCGTGCAGGCCGACCGGCTGGCCGCGGCGCAGGCGCTGGCCGATCGGCACCGTTGCACGGTGGTACTCAAGGGCTCGGGCAGCGTGGTCGCGCATCCGGCTGCCCGCCCATCGATCAACCCCACCGGCAATGCGCGGCTGGCGACGGCGGGAACGGGCGACGTGCTGGCCGGCATGGTGGGCGCCGCCCTTGCCTCAGGCCGACCGCCGCGCGAGGCGGCGATCGCGGCCGTGTGGCATCACGGCGCGCTGGCCGATCGCTGGCCGGCCGACCTGCCGCTGACGGCTTCCGCCCTGGCACGCGGCGGCTTCTAAAGCGAAAACGGGCCCGAAGGCCCGTCCTGCCTGCGTCAACAGCTATCGAAAAGATATCGGTCGCGTGGTGCCGCGACGTTCAGCCGCGCCCGACGAAAGGCATCTTGGTCGCCATCACCGTGTGGAAGAGCACGTTGGCCTCCAGCGGCAGGTTGGCCATGTAGAGCACGGACTGCCCCACCAATGCGACGTCCATCGTCGGCTCCGTCGCGACCTCGCCGTTGGCCTGCGGCACGCCCTTCTGGAAGCGCGCGGCCAGCTCGGTCAGCGCATTGCCGACGTCGATCTGCCCCACCGCGATGTCCCACTTGCGGCCATCGAGCGCAGCGGTCTTGGTCAGGCCCTGCACCGCATGCTTGGTCGAGGTGTAGGCGGCCGAGTTGGGGCGTGGCGTGGTGGCCGAGATCGAGCCGTTGTTGATGATGCGCCCGCCCTGCGGCGTCTGCGCCTTCATCGTGCGGAAGGCCTGCTGCAGGCAATAGAACATGCCGTTGAGGTTGATGTCGACCACCCCCTTCCACTGCTCGGGTGTCCAGTCCTCGAACGGACCCGGCGGATTGCCCACGCCGGCGTTGTTGAAGAGCAGGTCGACGCGGCCGAAGCGCTCGACCACGGCGGCGAACAGCGCCGCCACCGATTCGGGATTCGACACGTCGGTCGGCACGGTGAAGGCGCGCTCGCCGGCGCCGGATTCGTCGGCCACCGCGTCGAGCGGGTCGGGCCGGCGGCCGGCCAGCGCCACGCGCCAGCCGTCGTTCAGAAGGGCCAGCGCCGCCGCGCGGCCGATGCCGGTGCCGGCGCCGGTGACGATGGCGACGCCTCTCGAAGTCTTTTCGGTCATGGGTTCAATCTCCAGGGAAAGCGCGAACACGGCCAGGCATGTGCCTCAGGGCCGCGGCGTCTTGCGTTTCTTCTTCATCTTGCCGGCCGCCTTCTTGACGGCCGACCGGAGCGCCTGGATCGGCGACGAGGGCGTGCGCTCCGCGCGCTCGCCCCGCTCGGCCGACTTGGCCGCGGCCTTGCGCGACTGGCGCTTGTCCGAGGCCTTGGCCGGCACGCCGGACGCGCCCGCGATGCCCTTGTCCTTGAGCGCACGCGCCGTGAGCTCCTCGCCTTCGCGCACCAGGCGGAAGTCGATCTTGCGGCCGTCCAGGTCGACGCGGCTGACCTGCACCCGCACCCGGCTGCCGATGGCGTAGCGGATGCCGGTGCGTTCGCCGCGCAGCTCCTGCCGCGCCTCGTCGAACTTGAAGTACTCGCCGCCGAGCTCGGTGATGTGCACCAGGCCCTCGACGTACATCGCATCGAGCGTGACGAAGATGCCGAAGGTGGTGACGGCCGTGACCACGCCGCCGTATTCCTCGCCCAGGTGCTCGCGCATGTACTTGCACTTGAGCCAGGCCTCGACGTCGCGGCTGGCCTCGTCGGCGCGCCGTTCGTTGGCGCTGCAATGCAGGCCTGCGGCTTCCCAGCCCTGCAGTTCCTTCGTGGGCACCACAGTGGCCTTCGCAGGCTTGCTGGTCGGCGCCTTCACACGCGCTGCGAGGCGCTTGGCCAGCTTGGCCTGCGCCTCGCCCGGCGTCGGCAGCAGGGGCAGCTGGTACTTGGTGTTGCCCAGGATCGCCTTGATCACGCGGTGCACCAGCAGGTCGGGATAGCGCCGGATCGGGCTGGTGAAGTGCGTGTAGGCCTCGTAGGCCAGGCCGAAGTGGCCGCTGTTGATGGGCGTGTAGATGGCCTGCTGCATCGAGCGAAGCAGCATGGTGTGGATCTGCTGCGCGTCGGGACGCTCCTTGGTCGCCGCGGCGATCGCCTGGAACTCCGAGGGATGCGGCTCGTCGCTGATCGACATGCCCACGCCCATGGCCTTGAGGTAGCTGCGCAGGATTTCCTTCTTCTCGGGCGTGGGGCCTTCGTGCACGCGGTACAGGCCCGGATGCTTGCCCTGCGCGATGAAGTCGGCACTGCACACGTTGGCCGCGAGCATCGCCTCTTCGATCAGGCGGTGCGCCTCGTTGCGCACGCGCGGCACGATCTTCTCGATGCGGCCGGCCTCGTCGCAGATGATCTGGGTTTCGGTGGTCTCGAAGTCGACCGCGCCGCGCTTGCCGCGCTGCTTGAGCAGTGCGCGGTACACGTCGGCGAGGTTGAGGAGGTCCTGCACCCGCTCCTTGCGCTTGGCCGCCTCGGGCCCGCGCGTGTTGGCGAGGATGGCCGCCACCTCGGTGTAGGTGAAGCGGGCATGGCTGAACATCACCGCCGGATAGAACTGGTAGGCGTAGATCTCGCCTTCGGCCGTCACCAGCATGTCGCAAACCATGCACAGGCGCTCGACCTCGGGGTTGAGCGAACACAGACCGTTGCTGAGCTTCTCGGGCAGCATCGGGATCACGCGGCGCGGGAAGTACACGCTGGTCGCGCGGTCGTAGGCATCGATGTCGATGGCCGAGCCGGTCTTCACATAGGCACTCACGTCGGCAATGGCCACCAGCAGGCGCCAGCCGTTGTTGCCGCGCGAACGGCCGATCTTCGCGGGCTCGCAGTACACGGCATCGTCGAAGTCGCGCGCGTCCTCGCCGTCGATGGTGACCAGTGGCACGTCGGTGAGGTCGATGCGTCCCTTCTTGTCGGCGGCGCGGACCTTGTCGGGCAGCGCCCTGGCCTCGGCCAGGCAGGCATCGGAGAACACGTGCGGCACGCCGTACTTGCGCACGGCGATCTCGATCTCCATGCCGGGGTCGTCGATCTCGCCGAGCACCTCCGTCACGCGGCCCACGGGCTGGCCGAAGAGCGCGGGCGGCTCGGTCAGTTGAACCACCACGACCTGCCCGGTCTTGGCGGTGCCGGTCGCGCCCTTGGGGATCAGCACGTCCTGGCCGTAGCGCTTGTCCTCGGGCGCGACGAGCCAGATGCCGCCCTCGTGCAGCAGGCGGCCGATGATGGGTTGTTCGGGTCGCTCGACGATCTCCACCACGCGGCCTTCCGGGCGACCGCGGCGGTCGAGCCGCACGATGCGCGCCTTGACGCGGTCCTTGTGCAGCACCGCGCGCATCTCGTTGGGCGGCAGATAGATGTCGGCTTCGCCATCGTCGCGCTGCACGAAGCCGTGTCCGTCGCGATGGCCTTGGACTGTTCCTTCAATTTCTTCCAGCAAGGTGCCGGAGGGGCCTGTATTTTTGATATGATCTCCTTCGTTCCTGAAATTCAAAACATAACTGCAGCGCCGAACGGTACAGCAGTTATGAGGGCCCAGGTGGCGGAATTGGTAGACGCACTAGTTTCAGGTACTAGCGAGTAACATCGTGGAGGTTCGAGTCCTCTCCTGGGCACCAACAACAGATGAAGCCACCGGCCAACCCGGTGGCTTTTTTCTTGGGCGAACGCAGCCTCGATCACCGCGCCGTGACGACGACGCGACCCGGCCCGTGGGCCCATCGCATCGGCGGATCGCAAGGCGGCAGTCACTCGGCGGGTCGTTCGCACCTTCTCAGATCGGCACGCCGATCAGGTCGTGGCCCTCGGTCCCGACAATGCGGGCGCGCGTGAATTCACCGACCTTGAGCTGCTTGCTGATCTTCTCGGGTGGCAGCAGCCGCACGATGCCGTCGATCTCCGGCGCGTCGGCATAGCTGCGGCCCAGGCCGCCCTTGCGGCCGAGCGCCGGTGCCGAATCGACCAACACCTGCATCGTGGCGCCGATGCGCCGCGTGAGCCGCGCGGTCGATACCGCCTCGGCCACTTCCATGAAGCGCGCACGCCGTGCCTCGCGTTCGGCCTCGGGCAGCATGCCGGGCAACTCGTTCGCGGTGGCGCCATCGACCGGGCTGTAGGCAAAGCAGCCCGCGCGGTCGATGCCTGCTTCGCGGATGAAATCGAGCAGATGCTCGAACTCCTCTTCCGTCTCGCCGGGGAAGCCGGCAATGAAGGTGCTGCGAATCACGAGCTGCGGGCACATGTCGCGCCAGCGCGCGATGCGCTCGAGGTTCTTCTCGCCACTGGCAGGCCGCTTCATGCGACGCAGCACGTCGGGGTGGCTGTGCTGCAGCGGCACGTCCAGGTACGGCAGCACCTTGCCTTCGGCCATCAGCGGGATGATCTCGTCCACACTTGGGTACGGGTACACATAATGCAAGCGGACCCACGCGCCATAGGGCTCGGCGATTTCGCCGAGCGTGCGCACCAACTCGAGCATGCGCGTCTTGACTGGCTTGCCGTCCCAGAAGCCGGTGCGGTACTTCACGTCGACGCCGTAGGCCGAGGTGTCCTGGCTGATGACCAGCAGTTCCTTCACGCCTCCCTCGAACAGCGCCCTCGCCTCCTTGAGCACATCGCCCACCGGCCGCGACACCAGGTCGCCGCGCATCGAAGGGATGATGCAGAAGGTGCAGCGGTGGTTGCAGCCTTCGCTGATCTTCAGATAGGCGTAGTGCTTGGGCGTGAGCTTGATACCCATGGGCGGCACGAGATCGAAGAAGGGGTCGTGCGGCTTCGGCAGGTTGGCATGCACGGCATCCATCACCTCCTGCGTCGCGTGAGGGCCGGTGACGGCGAGCACGCTGGGATGCATCTGCCGCACCAGGTTGCCACCGGCATCGCCCGACTTCGCGCCGAGGCAACCCGTGACGATCACGCGCCCGTTCTCGGCCAGCGCCTCGCCGATGGTGTCGAGGCTCTCCTTCACGGCGTCGTCGATGAAGCCACAGGTGTTGACGATCACCAGATCGGCGCCTTCGAAGGTCTTCGCGGTCTGGTAGCCCTCGGCGCTCAGCTGGGTAAGGATGAGTTCGGAATCGGTGAGGGCCTTGGGGCAGCCCAGGCTGACGAAGCCGACCTTGGGGGCGGCCACGCTTCGTTCGGGGGAGACAACTTCGCTCATGCGCCTATTGTCCCAGTTCTGCGGCCGAGGGGCCGCGGGGCGAAGCGGCGCTCAGGGGCGCTTCAGGCCGAAGGCGCCGAGGACCTGTTCGGTGTTCTTCTGCATCTGCTCCTGCATCTGCACGAACACGTTCTTCGACTGTTCGACGTAGCTTCCCATGAGCCCCTGCAGCATCGGCGACTGCATGGTCATGAAGTGCGACCACATCTCCGGCGTCAGCGTCTGCGCCTTCTCGGCCAGCTGTGCCTGCACCTCGGTCATCGCCTGGATGTTCTTCTCGAGGTACGGCCCCATGAAGCCCTGCATGGCCTGGCCATAGAAGCGGATGATGCTGGCCAGCACCTGCTCGGTGAACATCGGCGCACCGCCCGCTTCCTCTTCGAGGATGATCTGCAGCAGGATGCTGCGCGTCAGGTCGTCGCCGCTCTTGGCGTCGCGCACGACGAAGCTGGCGCCTTCGATCACGAGTTGCTTGACCTCCGCCAGCGTGATGTACGCGGAGGTATCGGTGTCGTACAGGCGGCGGTTCGGATACTTCTTGATCACTCGCTGCGGCGACTTGGAAGCAACCTTCTTGCTCTGCACTGCGGACTCCTTCAGATGGCGCGCCCCGATGAGGGCTCAGGGCATTCTAGGGAGACGTTTTGTTGCACCGCGCCAAGGTTTACCCTCACGGCCGCTCGGGCGCAGCGACGCGAGCCATCAGACACTGACGCTGGCGTATTCCGCACCGCAGTTGCGGCACTTGGCGGTCTCCACGGTGCCATCCTCGCTGTCGTGAAAGCTCAGCAAGGTCTTGGTGCCGCTGAACACCCAGCACCGCGGGCAATGCTCGTGGCCTGCCACGGGAAGGTAGCCGCGTGCGCGCTGCTCTGCACGCTCCCGTGTCACCGTCATGCCGTGCAGGCGCTCGGCAAGCGCCACGTCCTCGGCCGCCATCGAATGGTGGCGGCCCGCTGCGCGGTCGTTGATGCCGTACACCACACGGGCGAATTCCAGCGGCGCCTGGCGCAACAAGGCGGCCAGCCGCTGTTCGGTGCGCGTGGCGTCGACGGGGATTTCGGTCGGGCTGATCACGTGGGAACTTCAAAGACGCCGGCCCTTGCGGCCAGACTCCACGGCAAGGTAACACAACCCCACCGCCGCCGCCATCGACCCGATGGGCGATGCATGCCAGCCGGATGACCGAAGCGTGCGACTCGCACGGCGAAAGTCACACGGCTGCGGCACGAAGCGCCGCAGCGGCATGGACGACAAAGGAAAATTGGTAGGCGCGATTGGACTCGAACCAACGACCCCCACCATGTCAAGGTGGTGCTCTAACCAGCTGAGCTACGCGCCTAGGTTGTATTCGAGACCGCAAGTATAGCGCGAATTCGCACGCACTCTCATCGGCGGCGTGCAGAACGCACGCCGGCCACGCCGGTGACGATCCCCAGCACGTGCGCGAGCCGCGCGGTGTCGGCGATCTCGACGGTGAAGGTCATCCACGCCGTCCCCTTCACAGACTGGGTCTGGACGCCGATCACGTTCATCTTCTCGCGCGCGAACACGTCGGAGATGTCGCGCAGCAGCCCCTGCCGATCGGCCGCCTCCACCGACACGTCGACGGCATAGACCGAGTCGCCCGCGGCCTTCGGCCGCCCCCATTCGACGTCGATGACACGTTCCGCATCGCGCACGGCCATCGTGCGGAAGTTGCTGCAGTCGGCGCGGTGGATGCTGACCCCATGGCCTCGCGTCACGAAGCCGCGGATCGCGTCGGGCGGTGCGGGCCGGCAGCACTTGGCCAGTTGCGTCATCAGCGACGAGACGCCCACCACCAGCACCCCGCCCTTGCCACCGTCGTTCACGCGCGGCTTGCGGATGAGCGGTGCCTCCTCCGCCGGCGTCGCCTCCTGCGGCCGCAGCAGGTTCTCGATGTTGCGCAGCGAGAACTCGTCCTTGCCCACCACCTCAAAGAGATGGTCGGCCGAGCGGAAGCCCAGCTGGGACGCCAGGTCCTCAAGCTTGAGCGCCGTCTTGCCCTCGCGCTGCAGCAGCCGCTCCACGGCCTCGCGGCCGCGGGCGATCGTCTCGTGCGTGGCCTGCGCGTTGAACCAGGCGCGCACCTTCGCCCGCGCGCGGTGGCTGGCCAGGTAGCCCAGTTCGGGGTTCAGCCAGTCGCGTGAGGGGCCGCCTTCCTTCGCGGCAATGATCTCGACGGTCTGGCCGTTCTGCAGCGGCGTGTTCAGCGGCACCATCGCACCGTCGATGCGCGCGCCGCGGCAGCGGTGGCCGAGCGTGGTGTGGACGGTGTAGGCGAAGTCCACCGCCGTCGCGCCCTGCGGCAACTCGACGATGGCCGCATCGGGCGTCAGCACGTAGATGCGGTCGTCGAACAGGCCCTGGCCCTGCTGGCCGCTGAGGTCGCGCTCCCAGGCCAGGAGCTGGCGCAGCACGGCGATCTTGGCGTCGTATTCGCCGCCCGCCCACACGCCCGCGTACCCGCGCGGGCCCGCTTCCTTGTAGGCCCAGTGCGCCGCCACGCCATGCTCGGCATGGTCGTGCATCTCCTCGGTGCGGATCTGGATCTCGATCGGCTTGTCGGCCCGGCCGCCCACCGCATCGCGCACCACGGTGTGCAAGGACTGGTAGCCATTGGCCTTCGGGCGTGCGATGTAGTCGTCGAATTCCTCGACGATGGGCTGGAAATGCGAATGCACCCAGGCCAGCACGGCGTAGCAATCCTTCACGTCGGGCACGATCACGCGCAGCGCCAGGATGTCGAACACCTGGTCGAAGTCCAGCGACTTGCCGCGCATCTTCTTGACGATGCTGTAGATGTTCTTGGGCCGGCCCTGCACGGTGGCATGGATGCCCTCGCGCTCCAGTCCCTGCTCCAGCCGTTCGCGCAACTGCGCGACGTAGCCTTCGCGCTCGATGCGCTTCTCGTCGAGCAGGCGCGCGATCAGCTTGTAGGTCTCGGGCTCGAGGAAGCGGAACGACAGGTCCTCGATCTCCCACTTCACCTGCCAGATGCCCAGGCGGTTGGCCAGCGGTGCGAAGACCTGCAGGGACTCGCGCGCCAGGCTCTCGGGCACCGGCTGCCGGGTCGCAGCCGCGTGGCGCAGCGTTTGCAGCCGCGATGCCAGCCGTAGCATGACCACCCGCAGGTCGCGCGAGAACGCGAGCAGCATCTTGCGCACGTTCTCGGTCTGGCCGGCGGCGCCTTCGTGCAGGTGCACGGCGCTGCGCGTCTGCTTCTGCACCTGCACGAGCTTGGTGGTCTCCACCGCCAACGATGCGAAGTTGTCGCCGAAGACCTTGGCGATGACCTCTTGCGGCCGATTCAGGTGCTGGCACGAGTACACGAGATAGGTGGCCGCCTGCATCGCCTCCGAGCCGCCCATCGAGGCCACGATCGCGGCCACCGCGTCGGCATGCGCAAGGGTGTTCTCGCCGGTGTCGAGCACCTCGTCGGCGATCAGCGGGGCCGCAAAGAGGCGTGCGCGCTCCAGCATGTTCGCCATCGCGGGCGCCTGCGCTGTGGCGGCCGACAAGGCGTGGTCGGCAAGGGCGGGCTCGGACACGGACAAACTCTCTGAAACCAAACGAACACTCAATCCAGAAGAAAGGACACCACGACGCCGGACTGGCGCGGGTCGACGAAGGTCGGCGCATGGCCGACGCCGGCAAATTCCACCAGCCTCGCCTTCGGCCCCCGCTCGGTCATCTGCCGGGCGGTCGCCGCGGACAGCAGGTCGGACTCGGCGCCGCGCGTGAGCAAGGTGGGGGCACGGATGCCGTCGTAAAGGGCCCAGGTCGCCGCTTCGGCCTGGGCGGCGATCTCGGGCGTGATGGCACGGATCGCAACGGCGATGGCCGGGTCGTAGTGCAGCACCACGGTGCCATCGCCGGGCACTGCCGCGGCTTCGTCGACCTTGGCCCGTCCATCGGCGCTGCGCGCGTTCGCCGGCACCACCATCGGCGCCGACAAGGCCAGCCACTGCTGCGCGGTATGCGGGCCGAAGGTGGTGGAGAGCTGCCACATGGCATCGGCCGCGGCCTGCACGCTGGCATAGCGGCCGCCCTGCCCCACGTAGCTCGCGATCCGCGCGATCGCCCCGGCCTCGATGGTGGGGCCCACATCGTTGAGCACCAGCCTGCGCACCGGCGCCGCCAAGGGGAGTTCGGCATGGCCGGCGAGCACCATGCCGATGAGGCCGCCCATGCTGGTGCCCACCACATCGAGCCGCTCGACCGGCTGCGCCGCATGCAGTTGCGCGAGCAGTGCGACCATGTCGGCCGCGTACTGCGGCACCTGGTAGCCCATGGGATCGACCAGCCAGTCGCTGCGGCCGCGGCCCACCACGTCGGGGCACACCACCCGCAGGCCGCCGTCGGCGCGCGCCAGCAGCGCCTGCGCGAGCACATCGAAATCGCGCCCCTGCCGCGTGAGCCCGTGCAGGCACAGCACGACATGCGCGGCAGCCGGGTCGCCCCATTGCCAATAGGCCATGCGGTGGCTGCCTTTGGCATCGGCGCAAGCCACGAATTCGAGTGCCGGTTGGGTCATGTCCTGGGGTCCGTCTTGCTGCGGATAATCGCGCGGTTCATCCTAATTGATCCGGAGATCGCTCATCATGCTCAAAGGCAAAACTGCCCTCGTGACAGGGTCCACCAGCGGCATCGGCCTCGGCATCGCCAAGGCCCTCGCGCAGCAGGGCGCCAACATCGTCCTCAACGGCTTCGGGGATGCCAAGGGCCCGCAGGCCGAGGTCGAAGCGCTGGGCGTGGCAAGTGCCTATCACGGCGCCGACATGAGCAAGCCCTCCGAGATCGAGGACATGATGAAGTTCGCGGCCTCGAAGTTCGGCCGCGTCGACGTGCTGGTCAACAACGCCGGCATCCAGCACGTGGCGAAGGTCGAGGACTTCCCGGTCGAGAAGTGGGACGCGGTCATTGCCATCAACCTCACCAGCGCCTTCCACACCACGCGCCTCGCGATCCCTGCGATGCGCGAAGCCAACTGGGGCCGCGTGATCAACATCGCGTCGGCACACGGCCTGGTGGCCTCGGCGCAGAAGTCGGCCTACGTCGCAGCCAAGCACGGCATCGTCGGGCTGACCAAGGCCGTGGCGCTCGAGACGGCGACCACGGGCGTGACCTGCAACGCCATCTGCCCCGGCTGGGTGCTGACGCCACTGGTGCAGAAGCAGATCGACGACCGCGCCGCCCGCGAAGGCATCAGCGTCGCGCAGGCGCAGATCGACCTGCTGGGCGAGAAGCAGCCGTCGCTGCAGTTCACCACCGTCGACCAGCTCGGAGGCCTGGCGGTGTTCCTGTGTTCGGCAGCGGCCGATCAGGTGCGCGGCGTCGCGTGGCAAGTGGACGGCGGCTGGACGGCGCAGTAGCCAGGGCCTTCCTGTCCATGGCGCGGGCCACCTGCTGGCGGCCCTGCGCGTCTGCTTACTTGAGCTGAACCGATCCCGAGACGTTGACCACCACCGTGGTCTTGCCGGCCTCGACCGGGATCGGCGCGTCGGCGGCCGAGAAGGATTTCGCTTCCGCCGCCATCATGCGCGGGCGGATCGGACCGCCCTCGTTCGCGTTGACCGACACCTCGCGCAGCGTGTAGCTGCCGAAACCGAAGTCCTTGGCCAGCTCGCCCGCCTTGCGCTTGAAGTTCTCGATCGCCTGGGTCTGCGCCTCGCCCTCGGACTTCAGGCGCTGCTCGCGGCTGAGCGCGAATCCCACGTTGCCCACGCTCAGCGTGGTGATGCGGCCCGCCGCGCGGGTGATGCGCGGGAAATCGCGCCCTTCCAGCACCAGTTCGGCGCTGCCCTGCCAACCGTTGATCTTGCCGTCGCGCGTGTAGCGCGGCGACAGGCTGAAGTTGCCGGTGCGCACGTCCATCTGGCCGGGCTGCGCGTCCTTCTTGGCCTCGGCAAGCGCGGCGTCGATGGCGCTGCGCAGCTGGTTCTGCACCGTCGCCGCATCGGTGGCGTCACGCGTCGTGACCAGCGTCATGTTGAGCAGGTCCTGCTGCACCTCGACCGTGCCGTTGGCCGACAGCTGCAGCACGTTCTGCGGCTGCGCGGGCCCGCTATTCTGAGCAAATGCGGCGCCGGCGCCCGCCAATACTGCGCATGCAGCTATCAATTTAATAGCATTCAAGACAATGATCTCCCGTCGAGTGGATGAATGGAAAAGCGCCGACTCCGGCGCTGCGGATGCGTGCGCCCGCGGCTACTGCCGCGAGCCGACCCAGGGAAAGAGCGCCCGCCAGCCGCCCCCGGCATTTTGCGGGGTCGGGCCGTGCTGTCCCGGTGCAGCGGACTCGGCCGTCTGCGTCGCGTCAGTCCGCGCGGGCCACTGGCTGCGGACCTGTTCGCGCAGCTGTGCCCGCTCGGCGGGCGTCAGGCGGCGGCCCGCCACGGCTTCGTCCTGCCGGATCGCTTCGCGCTGTTCGGCGCGATGGGCGGCGACCGCGGCACGGACCTCGTCGCGGCGCGGACCGCCGACCTTCAGGAATTCGGCCGAAGCGGCCAGCGGCAACGCCGCGCCCAGCGCCAGGACGAAGGAGAACAGGGGCCGCGCAGCCAGGGGCATCGGAGGGTGTCGGTGCATCAAGGAGTCCGACTGTGCCACCGCCACGTATCGCCACGGCGTCGCGTCCGCGAGCCCAGGCAAGTTTTGTAACTTAGTGTCAGACAACGTCCTTTTCGGCCGGGATGAGGACACAACGCCTTCAGAATCGCCGCTGTTACAAATTCATCCCTGGGAACTGTTGCTCAAATGACTCAAGCACCCGCCCGTACCGACAAGATCGTCATCGTCGATGACGACGCCCGCATCCGTGACCTCCTGCGCCGCTACCTCACGCAAGAGGGCTTCGAGGTCATCGTGGCGGAAGACGGCAAGGCGCTGAACCGGATCCTTCTGCGCGACACCGTCGACCTGATCGTGCTCGACCTCATGATGCCGGGCGAGGATGGCCTGTCCGTCTGCCGCCGCCTGCGCGCCGCCAACGACCGCACACCCATCATCATGCTCACGGCCAAGGGCGAGGACGTCGATCGCATCGTCGGCCTGGAGGTCGGCGCCGATGATTACCTGGGCAAGCCCTTCAACCCGCGCGAACTGCTGGCGCGCGTGCACGCCGTGCTGCGACGCCGCCCGCCGCAGGAGGCACCGGGCGCCCCGTCCACCGAGAACGAGACCGTGAGCTTCGGCCCCTTCGAGTTCGACCTGGGCTCGCGCACCCTCAAGAAGGACGGCGAGGAGCTGTCCCTCACGACCGGCGAGTTCGCGATGCTCAAGGCACTGGTGCGCCACCCGCGCCAGCCGCTGTCGCGCGAGAAGCTGGCCCAGCTGGCGCGTGGCCGCGAGTTCGAGCCCTTCGACCGCAGCCTGGACGTGCAGATCTCGCGCCTTCGCAAGCTGATCGAGTCGGACGCCGCGGCACCGCGCTACATCCAGACGGTGTGGGGCGTCGGCTACGTCTTCGTGCCGGACGGAGCCGCCTGATCCCGTGGCGGCCCACGCAGGATCGCGCGGCCCCGACACGACGCAACCCAGTCCCTTCGGCGAGGAGGGTGCGTCGGTCACGATGCCCAGCCCGCTGGAGCTGACGGAGCGCGTTCGCCGTCGCAACCGGCTCAGGCTGGGCTTCAGCCTTTTCTGGCGCACCTTCTTCCTGCTGTCGCTGCTGCTGATGGTCTGCATCTTCGGCTGGCTGCAGACCTTCCGCGCCTTCGAGGACGAGCCGCGCGCCGTGCAGACGGCGCACCAGATCGCGTCGCTCGTGAACCTGACCCGCGCCGCGCTCGTGTACTCGGACGCCATCACCCGCGTGTCGCTCATCAAGACGCTGGCCGACCAGGAAGGCGTGCGCATCCTGCCGCGCGAGCCGAACGACCGTTTCGAGGCGTACACCAGCGGCACGCTGGACCGCCGCGTGACCGAGGAACTGATGGACCGCCTGGGCGAAGGCACCACCATCGCCAGCCGCGTGAACGACGACGCCGGCCTGTGGATCGGCTTCACCATCGACACCGACAACTACTGGCTGCTGCTCGATCCGACGCGTTTCTCGCGCGTCGGCGGGCGCACCTGGCTCACCTGGCTGATCACCGCCGTGGCGCTGTCGCTCGCCGGGTCGGCCATCATTGCGCGCTTCATCAACCGGCCGCTCAAGCAGCTGTCTCGCGCCACCTCGCAGGTGCGCGAGGGCGAATACGAGGCCAACCGCCTCGACGAGCATGCGCGCACCGCCGAAATCCGCGCGGTGAACATCGGCTTCAACCGCATGGCCGACCAGCTCGCCAAGATCGAGCAGGACCGCGCCGTGATGCTGGCCGGCATCTCGCACGACCTGCGCACGCCGCTGGCCCGGCTGCGGCTCGAGACCGAGATGAGCGTGGCAGACGAGGACGCGCGCGCCCACATGGCGGCCGACATCTCGCAGCTCGACGCCATCATCGACAAGTTCCTCGACTACGCGCGGCCCGACCATGTGCAGTTCAAGCCCGTGCTGCTGCGCGACGTGATAGACGCCTGCACCTACGCCGTGCAGGACTACGAGGACGTCGAGATCAAGGTCGACGTCGCCAAGGACCTGGCCGTGATGGCCGACGACGTGGAGCTCACCCGCGTGATCTCCAACCTGCTGGAGAACGCGCGCCGCTACGGCAAGACGCCCGGCAAGGACGTGGCGCAGATCAACATCCAGGCCCAGGCGCACAACGATGCCGTGCTGCTCAAGGTGCGCGACCACGGCGCCGGCGTGGCGCCCGCCCTGCTCTCGCAGCTGACCAAGCCCTTCTTCCGCGGCGACGTCGCGCGCACCTCGGCCGCGGGGGCCGGACTGGGCCTGTCGATCGTGGCCAAGAACATCGAGCGCATGGGCGGCACCTTCGCCCTCACCAGCACGCCCGGCCGCGGCTTCGCGGCGCACATCCGCATGCAGCGCGCCTCCAGCCAGGCCGCGACCGCCAACAAGGACGAGCCGGCCGAGACGGCCTGAGTTCGAAGGTAAATCTGCCCGCATCCCAAGTGGGACATGGGCCATCAGCTATCGATTCGATAGCACCCGTGCCAATCAGCGGTGCAGCAGCACCGCGGCGCGCGCCTCCATGGCGCGGCCCTCGCCCACCGGCCCGAGCTTCTCGGCCGTCTTCGCCTTGACGTTGACCTGCGACGCATCGAGTTCCAGCAGTTGCGCGATGCGCGCGCACATGGCCGGGATGTGCGGCGCCAGCTTGGGCGCCTGCGCGACGATGGTGCTGTCGACGTTGCCGACCTGCCAGCCCGCTGCGCGCACGCGCCGCGCCGCCTCGGCCAGCAGCACCCCGGAGTCGGCGCCGCGGAACTGCGGGTCGGTGTCGGGGAAGTGGCGCCCGATATCGCCCAGCGCCGCCGCGCCCAGCAGCGCATCGGTGATCGCATGCAGCAGCACGTCGGCATCGGAATGGCCGAGCAGGCCGGTCGTGTGCGGGATCTCGATGCCGCCGAGCACGAGCCGCCTGCCGGCCATGAGCTGGTGGACGTCCCAGCCCTCGCCGATGCGGAAGGGGAAGCTTTGGGGTGCGGAAGAAGTGTTCATGGCGGTGTGACGCGGCTCGCCAGCACGGCGGCGGCCAGCGCAAAGTCCTCGGGATAGGTCACCTTGAAGTTCCGGGCGCTGCCGCGTACCAGCCGCGGTGCGACGCCCGTCGCCTCCATCGCGCTGGCCTCGTCGGTCACCCCCTCGCCCGCCCGGTCGATGGCCGATGCCAATGCGCCGATGCGGAACATCTGCGGCGTCTGCGCGAGCCATTTGTCGCCGCGCTCGAGCGTGGTCTGCACGCGGCCCTCGGGCGTCGCGGCCTTGAGCGTGTCGGGCAGCGGCAGCGCGAGCAGGCCGCCGACGGCGTCGCCCTCGCAAGCGGCGATCAGCGCCTCGATCTGCGCCGGGGTGACGAGGCAGCGGGCGGCGTCGTGCACCAGCACCCAGTCGTCCTCATCGGCGCCCTCTGCCAGCAGCGCAGCGAGGCCATGGCGCACGCTGGCCGCGCGCGTGGCACCGCCGACGCGCAGCAGGCGCTCGCCCGCACGGGGGAACTCCGGCAGCACGCGCTCCACCAGCACGTCCTCGGGCGCCACCACCAGCGCGATCGTCGCAAACCGGGCGCCGAGTGCCCGGAAGGCGTCGAGCGTGTGTGCGACCAGCGCCTGCCCGGCCAGCGGCTCGTACTGCTTGGGCCCCGCGACGCCCGCCCGGCTGCCGATGCCGGCCGAGGGGATGAGGACGTGAAAGCGCGGGGACGGCATGGGGTGGTGAACACGGCGGCGGGCCGTGACGGCAGCGCCAGCGAAGAAAGGGGCGCCATTCTAAAATCGTGCCCTTCGACACCCCTCGCCATGCGGCGCGGGGTGTTTCGCATTGCCTGGCTTCCTGCATGGACCTCCCCACCCTTCCCTCCGGCAAGCGCTTCACGCTGCCGCGCCCGCCCGCGTCGAGCGACGCCCTGCTGCTCGCGCGGCTGGCCGAACGCGAGAAGGCCGCCGGCCGCGTGACGGCCGTGTTCGCCGCCGATGCCACCGACACCCAACGCCTGGTCGACGAGCTGGCCTTCTTCGCGCCCGAACTGCGCACCGCCGTCTTCCCCGACTGGGAGACGCTGCCCTACGACGCCTTCTCGCCGCACCAGGACCTCATCAGCGAGCGCCTGGCCACGCTGTGGCGCATCCTGCAGCGCGACCAGACGGACGGCGTCGACGTGGTCCTGGTCCCCGCGACCACGGCGCTGTACCGCGTGGCGCCGCCGGGCTTCATGGCCGGCTACACCTTCCAGTTCAAGACCGGCCAGAAGCTGGACGAGGCGAAGTTCAAGGCCCAGCTCACGCTGGCCGGCTACAGCCACGTCACGCAGGTCGTGAGCCCGGGCGAGTACGCGGTGCGCGGCGGGCTGATCGACCTGTTTCCGATGGGCTCGCCGCAGCCCTTCCGCGTCGACCTGTTCGACGACGAGATCGATTCCATCCGCACCTTCGACCCCGACAGCCAGCGCAGCCTGTACCCGGTGCCGGAGGTGCGGCTGCTGCCGGGCCGCGAGTTCCCGATGGACGACGAGGCACGGGCGCGCTTTCGCAGTCGCTGGCGCGAGCTGCTCGAGGGCGACCCGACCAAGAGCCGCATCTACAAGGACATGGGCAACGGCGTCGCCACGGCCGGCATCGAGTACTACCTGCCGCTGTTCTTCGACGAGACGGCCACGGTGTTCGACTACCTGGGCGCCGATGCAACGCTGGTGCTGCACGGTGACCTGGAAGCTGCGTTCCAGCATTTCTGGCAGGACACCCGCGAGCGCTTTCGCCTGGTGCAGGGCGACCCGGAGCGGCCGGCGCTGCCGCCCGATGCGCTGTTCCTGTCGGCCGAACAGTTCTATGCGAAGACCAAGGCGCATCCGCAGCTGGCGATACGTCCCACCCCACCTGTTCGCGCTGAGCCTGTCGAAGCGCGGGCCCCGGCTTCCACAAGCTCAGCCCGAACGGAAACGGATGATTCGCGAGCCTCGGCCTACCCCGAATTCGACACCCTGCCCCAACTGGCCGTGGTGCGCGGCGCCGAAGACCCGCTCACGCGCCTGAAGGACCACATCCGCAACACCCAGCACCGCGTTCTGGTGCTGGCCGAGAGCGAGGGCCGGCGCGAAAGCCTGCTGGACTTCCTGCGCGCCAGCGGCGTCAACCCGCCGGCCTTCGATTCGCTCGCCGAGTTCGAAGGCGCGGCCGACGAGAAGGTCGGCATCGCGACCGCGGCGCTCGCAGCCGGCTTCGTCTGGCTCGAAACGGGCATCGACTTCGTCACCGAGACCGAGCTCTTCGCCACCCAGCCCACCACGCGCCGCCGTGGCAAGCGGCAGGAGCAGACCAGCGACGTCGATGCGCTGATCAAGGATCTGTCGGAGCTCAACGTCGGCGACCCGGTGGTGCACAGCGCGCACGGCATCGGCCGCTACCGCGGGCTGATCAACATGGACCTCGGCTCGAAGAATGCCGACGGCACACCCGCCCTGCAGGAGATGCTGCACCTGGAGTACGCCGACAAGGCCACGCTCTACGTGCCCGTGTCGCAGCTGCACCTCATCAGCCGCTACACCGGCGTCAGCGCCGACGAGGCGCCGCTGCACAAGCTCGGCTCCGGCCAGTGGGAGAAGGCCAAGCGCAAGGCCGCCGAGCAGGTGCGCGACGCCGCCGCCGAGCTGCTGAACATCTACGCCCGCCGCGCCGCGCGCGAGGGCCATGCCTTCCGCTTCTCGGCCGCCGACTACGAGGTCTTCGCCAACGACTTCGGCTTCGAGGAGACGGCCGACCAGAAGGCCGCGATCCACGCGGTGATCCAGGACATGATCTCGCCGCGCCCGATGGACCGCCTGGTGTGCGGCGACGTCGGCTTCGGCAAGACCGAGGTGGCCCTGCGCGCTGCCTTCGTGGCCGTGACCGGCGGCAAGCAGGTCGCCTTCCTGGCGCCGACCACGCTGCTGGCCGAGCAGCACTACCAGACCCTGGTCGACCGCTTCTCCAAGTGGCCCGTCAAGGTGGCCGAGATGAGCCGCTTCCGCTCGGCCAAGGAAATCACCGCGGCGGGCAAGGGCCTTGCCGACGGCAGCGTGGACATCGTGGTCGGCACGCACAAGCTGCTCAGCGAATCGGTCAAGTTCAAGAACCTGGGCCTGCTCATCATCGACGAGGAGCACCGCTTCGGCGTGCGCCACAAGGAGGCGATGAAGGCGCTGCGCGCCGAGGTGGACGTGCTCACGCTCACCGCCACGCCGATCCCGCGCACGCTGGGCATGGCGCTCGAAGGCCTGCGCGACCTGTCGGTCATCGCCACCGCGCCGCAGCGTCGCCTGGCGATCAAGACCTTCGTGCGCAACGAGGGCACCGGCGTGATCCGCGAGGCCGTGCTGCGCGAGCTCAAACGTGGCGGGCAGGTCTACTTCCTGCACAACGAGGTCGAGACCATCGAGAACCGGCGCCAGAAGCTGCAGGAGATCCTGCCCGAGGCGCGCATCGCCGTGGCCCACGGCCAGATGCCCGAGCGCGAGCTGGAACGCGTGATGCGCGACTTCGTGGCGCAGCGTTTCAACCTGCTGCTGTGCTCGACCATCATCGAGACCGGCATCGACGTGCCCAGCGCCAACACCATCGTCATCAGCCGCGCCGACAAGTTCGGCCTGGCGCAGCTGCACCAGCTGCGCGGACGCGTGGGCCGCAGCCACCACCAGGCCTACGCCTACCTCATGGTGCCCGACACCGAGGGCCTGACCAAGCAGGCGGCGCAGCGCCTGGACGCCATCCAGCAGATGGAAGAGCTGGGCAGCGGCTTCTACCTGGCGATGCACGACCTGGAGATCCGCGGCGCCGGCGAGGTGCTGGGCGAGAACCAGAGCGGCAACATGATGGAGATCGGCTTCCAGCTCTACAACGAGATGCTGTCCGAAGCGGTGAACTCGCTCAAGGCCGGCAAGGAGCCTGACCTGCTCTCGCCACTGTCCGTGACGACCGAGATCAACCTGCATGCGCCCGCGCTGCTGCCCGACGACTACTGCGGCGACGTCCACCTGCGCCTGTCCTTCTACAAAAAACTGGCTACGGCCAAGACCTCCGACCAGATCGACACGCTGCTGGAGGAACTGGTCGACCGCTTCGGCAAGCTGCCGCCGCAGGCGCAGACGCTCATCGACGTGCACCGCCTGCGCGTGCTGGCGCGGCCCTACGGCGTGGCCAAGGTCGATGCCGCGCCGGGCATCATCACCATCAGCTTCCGCCCGAACCCGCCGGTGGACCCGATGGCCATCATCCAGCTCATCCAGAAGAACAAGCACATCAAGCTGGCGGGCAACGAGAAGCTGCGCATCGAGCGCGAACTGAAGGAACCGCGCGACCGGGCCCAGATGGTGCGCGACGTGCTGCGATCGCTGGGGCAGCCCAAGGCGGTGGAGACGGCCTGACAGCGGTGTCGGCACAAGCTTGCTGGGCACAAGCCTTGCTATTTCCTTGCCACCCCGAACCACGACAGACAAGGAAAGCATGCAGAGCCGACGCCAAGCCATCATCTTCACGGGCGCGCTGGGTGCGATGGCCGCCACCGGGCGCGCCCTCGCGCAGGCCAGGTACCCCGACCGGCCGGTGAAGGTCATCGTGGGACTGCCGGCCGGCGGAAGCGCCGACATGATCGCGCGCGAGCTGAGCCAGAAGCTCGCCGCGGCGCTCGGCCAGCCCTTCGTGGTGGACAACCGCGCGGGCGCCTCGGGTCAGATCGGCATGCCGGCAGTGGCCCGTTCCGCGCCGGACGGCTACACGCTCACCGTCTCGCCCGCATCCTTCCTCACGACCAACAAGAGCGTCTTCAAGACCCTGCCCTACGACCCCGAGGCCGACTTCGCGCCGATCTCGCGGCTGGTGAATCAGCCGATGGTGCTGATCGTGAAGGACCGGGCCAAGTACCCCACGGTGGCCGCCTTCCTGGCAGCCGCCAAGGCCGAGCCGGGCAAGCTCAGCTACGCCTCGTCGGGCGACGGCAGCCCGCAGCACCTGGGTGCGCTCATGTTCGAGACCCGCACCGGCGCGAAGATGCTGCACGTGCCCTACAAGGGCGGCGCGCCTGCCATCAACGACACGCTCGCCGGCAGCGTCGACTGCATGTTCGCCGTCATGCCCGAAGCCATGCCGCACGTGCAGGCAGGCAAGCTCTTCGCGCTGGGCGTGATGAGCCCGCAACGCTCGCCCGTGCTGCCCGCCGTGCCGACCATGGCCGAAAGCGGCCTTCGCGACCTGAACCTCTCCGCCTGGGTCGGCCTCCTCGCGCCGGCCAGAACGCCCAGGCCCGTCATCGACCAGCTCAACGCCGCCGTGCGCACCGCGCTGGATGCGGAGCTCAAGTCCAAGCTGGCGACCAACGGCATCGAGGTCGCGCCGAGTTCGCCCGAGGAATTGCAGCGCATCATCGCGGCCGACCTCAAGCTGCATGCGGAGCTGGTGAAGGCGGCGGGATTGGTGCCCCAGTAGGGCCGCGCCTCGGCCTCCGGGTGGGGGCGATGAGAAAATCGGCCCCATGACTGCAGCCGTCTCCACGCCAGGGTTCGCGCCGGGCCTCGTCGTCCGCCACATCACGCCGCCGCTGAAGCTCGCCGACTTCAAGCTCATCGCCTTCGACATGGACTCGACGCTCATCAACATCGAGTGCATCGACGAGATCGCCGACGCCGTGGGCAAGAAGGCGGAGGTGGCGGCGATCACCGAAGCCACCATGCGCGGCGAGATCAAGGATTTCAAGGAGAGCCTGCGCCGGCGCGTCGCCCTGCTCGAGGGCGTGCCGACCACCGCGCTGCAGCAGGTCTACGACGAGCGCCTGCGCCTGAACCCGGGCGCCGACACGCTGGTGGCTGCCTGCAAGGCCGCAGGGCTCAAAGTGCTGCTGGTGTCGGGCGGCTTCACCTTCTTCGCCGACCGCGTGAAGCAGTGCCTGGGCATCGACTTTGCGCGCTCGAATCTGCTCGAGGAGGCCGGCGGCCAGCTCACCGGCCGGGTGGTCACGCAGTCGTGGGGCGACATCTGCGACGGTGCGGAAAAGCGCCGCACGATGCTGGAGGTCGCATCGCTGATCGGTGCCTCGCCTGTGCAGTGCATTGCCGTGGGCGATGGCGCCAACGACCTCCCGATGATGGGCGAAGCCGGCCTCTCGGTGGCCTACCACGCGAAGCCCAAGGTGCGCGAGCAGGCCATGGTGGCGATCGACGAAGGGGGGCTGGATCGGCTGCTGGAAGTGATGCGAGCCTGAGGCCCCAGCCACCGCTTTGCTATCGTTTTCGTAGCTGCTTGCGCAGGCGGGGCGGGCGCTGCAGCCAGATTCCCCTTTAGATATTGTCTTCGGCGGCGTCCTCGCTCCCGGCCGGTGCCGCATGCCGCGCCGCCGGCCGCGCCGTGAACTCCACGTAGATCTGGGGCTGTTGCGTGCGCGCCGCCTCGTCGATCAGCGCGTTGAGCGAGGCCAGGTTCACGGCCTGCGCCTCCTCGGCGCTGGGGCCGAAGCGGCAATCGAATTCCCAGTGGTGGGCGCCCTCGGGCAGCGGATGGCGGCGGTCGCGCTTGAGCGCCTTGCGGATGTCGTGGCGGATCGCGTCGAGCACACGGTCCGGGTGCCGGCCCTCGATCTGCAGGGGAAAGGTTTTTCTCATGCGCGATCGTATCGCGCTGCCCTTCTCGCACGGCACGAAGGGGCGGACCTGCGTACAGTCGACCCCTCGACGACACCGCAGGAGATCAGGACATGGCGCGCGCAAACGACTGGGCAAGCAAGGTGATGGCGCTGGTCCACGGCGGCAACACCGCTGCGGCCATCGCGCAGATCAAGGTCGCGCCGAGCGTGAAGGACCTGCAGGCGCTGGCGACGATCATGAAACTGTCGAAGCTGACGGGCAAATACCGGCAACTCGACGCGGCGATCGAAGACAACCTCGCCCTGCTCTCGGCGCCCAGGCTGCATCGCTCGCCCTGATCCGGGCATCCACTGCCTGGAACTGCGCACCCACGGACGTGACTTCGCCCGAGCCAGCGACAGCGACAGCGCAACCCGCGCGCGTCCAGCGTGCCGTGCTCATCGTGGCCATCCTCGGCTCGAGCATGGCGTTCATGGACGGCACGGTGGTCAACGTCGCGCTGCCGGCCATCCAGCGCGACCTGCAGGCCACCGCGTTCCAGGCCCAATGGGTGGTGGAGTCCTATGCGCTCTTTCTGGCGGCGCTCCTGCTCGCCGGCGGCGCACTCGGCGACCGGCTCGGGCGCCGCAAGGTCTTCGCGACCGGCGTGGCGATCTTCGCCCTGGCGTCCGTCGCCTGCGGCCTGGCCGCAAGCATCCAGCAACTGATCGCCGCGCGCGCCGTTCAAGGCGTCGGCGCGGCCCTGCTGGTGCCGGGCAGCCTCGCGCTGATCAGCGCCAACTTCGGCGAGCAGGAGCGCGGTCAGGCCATCGGCACCTGGTCCGGCTTCAGCGGCATCACCGCGGCGATCGGGCCGGTGCTGGGCGGCTGGCTGGTCGACCACTGGAGCTGGCATTGGGCGTTCCTGCTGAATGTCCCGCTGGCCGCCGCCGTGCTCTGGCTGGTATGGCGCCACGTTCCGGAAAGCCGTGACCCGTCGGCGCGTGGCACCCCGCTGGATGGATGGGGCGCCCTCTGGGCCACCGCCGCGCTGGGTGGCATCGTCTACGCCTTCGTCGAAGCGCCGACGCAGGGCTGGCAGGCGGCAGCAGTGCTGGGCAGCCTGCTCGGTGGCCTAGTGGCGTGCGCCGCGTTCGTGTTCACCGAAGCGCGCGCGACGGTGCCGATGATGCCGCTTCACCTGTTCCGCAACCGGAACTTCACCGGTGCGAACCTGGTGACTCTGCTGCTCTACAGCGCGCTCGGGGGCAGCCTCTATTTCTTTCCGCTCGCGCTGATCCAGGTGCAGGGCTACTCCGCCACGGCGGCGGGTGCGGCGCTGCTTCCTTTCGTGCTGATTCTTTTCGCCTTCTCGCGCCCGGCCGGCCGGTTGGTCGACCGTTTCGGTCCGCGCGGGCCGCTCGTCGTCGGCCCGCTGGTGGCGGCCGCTGCCTTCGCGCTCTTCGCGCTTCCCGGCGTCGGCGGCGCGTACTGGCGCACCTACCTGCCCGCCGTGGTGCTGCTCGGGATCGGGATGACGATCACCATCGCGCCACTCACGACGACGGTGATGAACGCCGTGGACGTGGAGCACTCGGGCACGGCCTCGGGGGTCAACAACGCGGTGTCGCGGGTGGCGGGCGTGCTGGCGATCGCGGTCCTGGGCCTGCTGATGGCCTGGGTCTTCGGCCAGCACCTGCGCAATGCGCTGGACGCGCTCGCCCTGCCCGTCGCCGCGAGAGACGCCATGCTGGCGCAGGAGAGCCGCCTGGCCGGGGCGGCGATTCCCGCCGGACTCGATGCGGCGCTGGCCGAGCGGCTGCATCGCGCCATCGGCGAGGCCTACATCGCGGGCTTCCGCTGGGTGATGGGTGCGGCCGCGGCGCTCGCCGTTCTCGGCGCGGGCTGCGCGTGGGTGTGGATCGACCGCACGCCCCCTTCCTCGCCATTTCGACCTTAGGGCGGGCGGCACCGTCGCGCCTGGTGCGCTCGCTCGACGCCGCGGCTCGCCCCGCCAGATCAGAGCGCCTGGCCCAGCCGCGCGATGCCTTCGCGGATCTTGTCGACGTTGGCCGTCGCGAAGCTCAGGCGCAGCGTCGCCAGATCGGGCTTCTCGGCGAAGAACGGCGCGCCGGGCACGAAGGCGACGCCCTTTTCGATCGCCTTCTTGGCGAAGGCGTTGGCATCCTTCTCCTTGCCGCGCGCGCCGGTGAGCGCGGCCCAGAAGAACAGGCCGCCGTGGGGCTGGGTGAAGCTGATCGCGTCGCCCAGTTCGCGCTGAAGCGCCTCGCCCATCGCCTGCGCGCGGCCCGCGTAGACCTCGCGCACGTGGGCCAGCGTGGCCGGCATGCGGCCGCTCTTGAGGTACTGCGCCGCCGTGGCCTGCGCGAAGGTGCTGGTGTGCGCATCGCTGAACTGCTTGCACATGGTGGCCTTGGCCAGCAGCTCGGCCGGCGCGATCATCCAGCCGATGCGCAGGCCGGGGCTGAGCACCTTGCTGAGCGAGCCGCAGTGCACCAGCAGTTCGCGGCTGCCGGGGACCTGGTCGCTCAGGGCCATGATCGACGGCGGCGGCGCCTCGCCGAAGTAGAGGTCGCCGTAGGGGTCGTCCTCGACGATCACGGTGTTGTGCTTCACCGCCATCTCCAGCACCTTCTTGCGGCGCTCCAGGCTCAGCATCGCGCCGCTGGGGTTGCCGAAGGTGGGAATCAGGTAGACGAACTTGGGCTTGTGCTCGGCGATGAGCTGCTCGAGCCGCTCGGTGTCGACGCCGTTCGCGTCGACCGGCGCGCTGACGAGTTGCGCGCCGTAAAGGCGGAAGCACTGGATGGTGGCCAGGAAGGTCGGGCCCTCGACGATCACCTTGTCGCCGGGCGAGATCAGCGTCTTGCCCAGCAGGTCGAGCGCCTGCTGGCTGCCGGTGGTGACGATCAGGCCCGACGGGTCGACCGTCACGCCCTTGGTCTTCATGAAAGCCGACAGTTGCTGGCGCAGCGGGTCGTAGCCCTCGGTCGCACCGTACTGCAGTGCGCCGCCCGGCTCCTGGGCGAGGGCCTTGCCGGCCGCCTCCTTCAGGCCCTCGACGTCGAACATCGCGCTGTCGGGGAAGCCGCCCGCGAAGCTGATGATGCCGGGCTTGCCCAGCAGCTTGAAGAGTTCGCGGATGGCGGAGGTTTCGACGTTGTCGAGGCGGGAGGCGAATTGCATGGTGGTGTCCGGGGAAGTGCGCGGCGAGGCGCGGGAGCAGGCCAACATTGTGGCCAATGCCGCCAGGTAATGCGCACTATCCCGGAGTAGTAACTTGAATTTACTATTCCAAGATGGTAAATTCAATTCACTACTTCAAAGTGGTAAATGCATGCACTACCCCCTTGAAACCGGCCAGCAACTTGCCGCAGTGCTGAAAGCTCTGCGGCAATCGCGCGGCCTGACGCAAGCCGAGCTCGGTGAGCGTCTGGGCGTCAACCAGAAGCGCGTGGCACGCATCGAAGCAACACCGGGTGTGACCAGCTTCGACCAGATCGCGCGTATCGCGGCACTGATGGGCTGCCGGCTGGTCCTCGAGGAACTGCCCAAGCCCGCGCCGGCCGTTCACGACACCGATCCACCATGGTGAGCCGCCGCACGCCCGCCACGGACGCGACGCTCGTGGTGTGGACCAACGGCCAACGCGTGGGCGAATGGTCGACGGTCGGCAACGAGCACCGCTTCCGTTACGCCGACGAATGGCTGGCCTCGCCGATGGTGCGACGACTTTCGCTGTCGCTGCCCCTCACGCCCGGCAACGCGGTGCACCGCGGAACCGTGGTCGAGAACTTCTTCGACAACCTGCTTCCGGACAACGACAGCATCCGCCGCCGACTGCAGGGTAAATTCGCGACAGCAGGCACTGACCCCTTCTCGCTCCTGAGCGCTATCGGGCGCGACTGCGTCGGGGCCATCCAGCTCCTGCCGCCGGGAGCCGAGCCCGTCGGCTTCGACCGGATCGATGCCCACCCGCTGAACGACGCCGGCGTCGAGCAGCTGATCGACGCGTCGCTTTCCGCCGGAAGGGTGCTGGGCCAGCAGGACGACGACAAGTTTCGCATCTCGATCGCAGGCGCCCAGGAAAAAACCGCGCTGCTCAAGTGGCAGGGCGTGTGGGGCCGCCCTGTGCACGCCACGCCGACGACACACATCCTGAAGTTGCCACTGGGTCTGGTCGGCAACATGCGGGCCGACATGCACAGCTCGGTCGAGAACGAGTGGCTCTGCATGCAACTGCTCGCCGCCTACGGACTGCCGGTCGCCCGGTGCGAGATCGTCACTTTCGGCAGGCGCAAGGTGCTTGCGGTCGAACGCTTCGACCGCGCCGGCGTGCAGCCGAACGACGCGCCGCCCTGGATCGCGCGCCTGCCGCAGGAGGACTTCTGCCAGGCGCTGGGCGTGGCCGGCGCGATGAAATACGAGTCCGATGGCGGCCCCGGCATGCGCGACATCCTGCGCGTGCTCGACGCCAGCACCCGTGCCGACGAGGACAAGCGCAACTTCGTCAAGGCCCAGATGCTGTTCTGGATGCTGGCCGCCACCGACGGCCATGCCAAGAACTTCTCGATCTTTCTCGAGCGTGGGGGCGGCTATCGTCTCACCCCCTTCTACGACGTGCTGTCGGCCTGGCCCATCATCGGCCGCGGCCCCAACCAGATCGTCCACCAGAAGGCCAAGCTCGCGATGGCCGTGCGCAGCAAGAATCCGCACTGGCGACTGGTCGATATCCTGCCGCGGCACTGGGACGTCGTCGCAAGACTGGCCGGGCTGGGCAATGCCGACGGATTGCGCCAAGAGTTGATCGAACACACGCCCGAGGTGATCGAGCGCATGCAGAGCGCGTTGCCCGCGGGCTTTCCACAGCCGGTGGCAGAGGTGATCTTCCAGGGCCTGCGCGAGAGCGCGCGCCGCCTGGGCCGGCCCTTGCATTCCTGAAGAGCAATCGTCCGCTCCCCCGTCCGATGAAAAAAGACACCATCGTCGCCTTCTTCACCACCCTGCAGGCCGCCAATCCCGCGCCCAAGACCGAGCTCGAATACACCACGCCCTTCGAGCTGCTGGCCGCGGTGCTGCTGTCGGCGCAGGCGACCGACGTGGGCGTGAACAAGGCCACGCGCAAGCTCTACCCGGTGGCGAACACGCCGCAGGCCATCCTCGACCTCGGGCTGGAAGGGCTGGAGGGCTACATCAAGACCATCGGCCTGTACCGCAGCAAGGCCAGGCACCTGATGGAGACCTGCCGCATCCTGGTCGAGGAGCACGGCGGCGAGGTGCCGCGCTCGCGCGAGGCGCTCGAGGCGTTGCCCGGCGTGGGCCGCAAGACGGCCAACGTGGTGCTCAACGTCGCCTTCGGCGAGCCGACCATCGCGGTGGACACGCACATCTTCCGCGTGAGCAACCGCACCGGCCTCGCGCCCGGCAAGACGCCGCTGGAGGTCGAGCTGAAGCTGGAGAAGCGGGTGCCGAAGGAATTCGTGCAGCACGCGCACCACTGGCTGATCCTGCACGGCCGCTACATCTGCGTGGCGCGCAAGCCCAGATGCTGGGAATGCGCCGTGCACACGATGTGCCGCTTCAAACCGAAGACGCCGCCACCGGCCTGAGGACGACTGCGCCCCTGCCGAGGCCGTCGTTGCAGCCCCACGCAACGCGGGAGCCGCAGCGGTGATCAATCCAGGTCGATATCGACGCAGCGGCGCGCACTGAAGGCCATCGGTGCCGACGGCCAGTCCGCCGCGCTGGCCGGCACGCGCACGCCGCGCGCGATCAGCTCCACCGCCCGCATCACGCCCGAATGCGTGACCCACGCGGCGTCGGCGCCCACGGCGCGCCAGTCGTCCCAGGCGCCGGCCACGCGGGCCATGAACTGGCGCGTGCTCTCGCCGTGGCCGCCTGGCCGCGCGTCGGCGAAGTCGGCGGTCCAGGCGTCGAACTCGCCGCGGGCAATGGCGTGCCAGGGCTGGCCCTCCCAGGCGCCGAAGTCCATCTCGGCCAGGCGCGGGTCGATGCGCACGGGCGGCAGGTCGGGCCGCAGCGCGGCGAGCGCCTGCGCCAGCGCGAGGCAGCGGACGAGCGGCGAACTCCACAGCGCCACGCCGGCAGGCAGTTCGGCCGCCAGTGCCGCCGCCGCGGCGTGCGTCGCCGCGTCCTCGGCCGCGTGGTCGGTGGCGCCGTAGCACAGGCCCGGCGCGCACAGCACGGGCGCATGGCGCTGCAGCCAGAGCCTCAGGCGAGTTGCCATGCCAGCACCCCGTACATCGCCAGCTCGCACACCTGCTGCGTGGCGCCCAGGCCATCGCCCGTGAAACCCTGCAGCCGCCGGCGGAACAGGCGGGCCATCCACAGCGCGGCGAATGCGCACGCGGCCAGCATTGCTCCTGTTTTCATAGCGCCTTGCGCAAGCAGGACGAGCGCTGCAGCCGGAATCGACCACAAGATGCCAACCGCCAGCGCGCCGCCACCGATGGCATCGGCCAGCGGCTTGGACTTGCTCGCCCCGCTGTCGCCCACGTAGGGCAGGAAGCGGATCAGGAACAGCGGCGCCAAGCGCGACAGCACGTGCCCCGCGAAGAGCACCGCCACGACCGCCGACACGCCCTGCAGCGCAATGGCCGCCAGCAATGCCACCTTGAGCCCCAGCGCCAGCACCAGCGCAATGGCTCCGAAGGCGCCGATGCGCGAATCCTTCATGATCTCCAGCGCCCGCTCGCGCTGCGCGCTGCCGCCCAGCCCGTCGGCGACATCGGCCAGGCCGTCCTCATGGAAGGCGCCGGTCAGCCATACGGTGGCGACGGTGCTCAGCACTGCGGCCACCAGCGGCGGCAGCCCCTGCGACGCCAGCACGAACACGGCCGCAGCCACGCCGCCCACGATCCAGCCCACGCCCGGGAAATGCGCCGCGCTGGCACGCAGCATCTGCGGGCTGTACCCGACCCAAGCGGCCAGCCGCCCGGTGACGGGCACGCGGGTGAAGAACTGCAGCGCGAGCAGGAAGTGGCGCAAAGGGTTCACGCTCATCGCAGCGGCTGCGCCGCCTCGGCGTCGACCGCCCGCTGCGCGGCGCGGAAGAAGGACTCGCGCGCGGCCGCGGCCTGGGCGTCCTGCGCGGACGGCCAGTCGGCATTGAAGACGATCACCAGTTGCCGCTTCGGGTCGATGAAGATGCCCTGGCCGAAGATGCCGCGTGCGCCGAAGCTGCCGTCGTCGCGCGTCCACCATTGGTAGCCGTAGCCGCTGCCGGGGCGGCCGATGTCGGCCTGCCGGGTGGTGGCATTCGCCAGCCAGTCGTCGGGCACGATGGGCTGGCCGTTCACGCGCGCGCCGTCGAGGATGAACTGGCCGAAGCGCGCGAAGTCGCGCGGCGCGGCCTGCAGGCAGCAGCCGCTGATCTCCTGCCCGGTCTTGCTCAGCAGCCAGGTGGCGGGGCGCTCCATGCCGGCGGGCTGCCACACCTTCTCCTGCAGGTATTGCGCGAGCGGCTTGCCGGTCGCGCGCGAGACGAGGATGCCGACCAGGTTGGTCTCGCCCGTGCTGTAGTGCCAGCGCGTGCCGGCCGGCGCCTCGCGCGGCAGCGTGCGCATGTAGCTCACCAGCGCGTCCACGCCCGGCTCGGGCTTGTGGTTGTTGAAGCGGGCGACGTCGGAGTTCGGGTTGCCGTAGTCCTCGTTCCAGCGCACGCCCGAGGTCATGGTGAGCAGCTGCCGCACGCTCACCTCGTCGTAGGCCGAGCCCTTCATCTCCGGGATGTAGCGGCTGAGCTTGTCGTCGAGGCTGTGGATGAAGCCGTCGCGCACCGCTGCGCCCGCCAGCGTGGAGGTGAAGGATTTGGCGACGGAGAAGCTGGTCCAGCGGCCCTCCGCGTCGAAGCCCAGCCCGTAGCGCTCCAGCCGCAGGCGGCCGCCCTGGACGATGAGCAGTGCCGAGCTGCGCTGGCCCGCCATGAAGGCATCGGCGTCCACGCCCAGCGCCAGCGGCGGGCCGGGCGGCAGCGGCCGGGGCGTGGCACTGGGCGCGATGGTGTGCCAGCGTGCCAGCACCGGGATGCGGTCCATTGCGCGGAAGGCGGCGTCGCGCTGCGCCTGGGTCCAGAACAGCACGTCGCGGTTGGTGGGCAGCGCCCGCAGCAAGCCGCGCGTTTCCTTGTCGAGGTTGAACCACAGGGCGGCTGCGCCGACGGCCAGCACCGCCAGTGCGCCGAGGACGACCCTGGTTGCGGTCCTCATGCGCTGGCTCCTCGAGACACGGTGGACTCACCCTCCTTGCGCGAGATCCCCGCCGACTCGAAGCTCGCCATCTCGCGCAGGATGCGGCAGGCCGATTCGAGCAGCGGCCAGGCCAGCGCCGCGCCGCTGCCCTCGCCCAGGCGCAGGTCCAGCCGCAGCAGCGGATCGAGCCCCAGCGAGCGCAGCAACAGGGCATGGCCCGGCTCGGCCGACACATGCGCGGCGATGCAGCGCTGCACCACCGCCGGTTGCAGGGCCTGCGCGACCAGCGCGGCCACGCTGGCGATGAAGCCGTCGAGCACGATCACGCGCCGTTCCTGCGCGGCCTGCAGCACCGCGCCCACCAGCGTGGCGATCTCGAAGCCGCCGAGGGCGGCCAGCGCGTCGAGCGGCGCGCTGGCCTGCGCATGGCGTTCGAGCACCGCCCGCAGCACCGCGCGCTTGCGCGCCAGACCCGCCGCGTCGAGCCCGGTGCCGGCGCCCGTGCAGGCGTCGATGTCTTCGCCCGTGAGCCGTGCGAGCAGCATCGCCGCGGCCGAGCTGTTGCCGATGCCCATCTCGCCGAGCAGCAACGCGTTGCCCGGTAGCGTGCGCACGATCTCGCTTCCATTGGCGATCGCTTCGTGGCACTGGGCGGCGCTCATGGCGGGGCCGGCCGCGGCGTCGGCGGTGCCGGCGCCCAGCCGGCGTGCCACCAGGCCCGGCTGCGGCGGCAGCTCGCGCGCCACCCCGCAATCGACCACCGTGAGCGCGAGCCCGTGCTGGCGCGCCAGCACGCTCACGGCCGCGCCGCCCGCCAGGAAGTTCTGCACCATCTGCCAGGTCACGTCGCTCGGGTAGGCCGACACGCCGCGCGCGGCCAGCCCATGGTCAGCCGCACAGACGAGCATCTGCGCGTGCTGCAACTGGGGCGCCTCGTGGCCCAGGATCAGGCCGATGCGCAGGGCCATCGCCTCCAGGCGGCCAAGGGCACCGAGGGGCTTCGTCTTGTTGTCGAGCGCGTGCTGCAGCCGCTGCGCCAGCGCAGCATCGTGCAGGTCGTCGACGGGCGAAAGGAAGGAGAGGTTGTTCATGACATGGGACAAGAGGCAAGCCGCCGTGCACCGGCGGCGCCACGAGGCTTCGAGAAAAACGCGCAGGCCCGGCCTTGCACGGCCGGGGCACGATGCGCTTTCGGTACGCCACGCGGACCTGGCACTGCGTGCGTCACTCGATCAGGCCTTGCAGCACGCCGGGCGCGAAGTGCCGGTCGATGAAATCGGCCAGGCCTTCGAAGGTGGCGTCCAGCGTGGGCACCGCGGCGCCGAAGAGCGCGCGCAGCACCGCGGCGTCTTCGAACAGGCCGTGCAGGTACACGCCCAGCACGTTGCCGCGGGCGTTCTGCCAGGCCAGGCCGTCGGACATGACCGCGCCGCCGTCGCCCTTGAGCTGCGGATGCTCGGCCGTCTGGCCGTGATGGATCTCGTAGCCAGCCACCTCGACGCCCGAGAGCGCGGCCCAGGCGCCCTGCAACCCGGCGAAACGCGCCCGGCGATGCCGCACGGTCTTCCCCCGTGCGAAGACTGTCACCAGCGGCAGCAGGCCCAGGCCGGGCGCGTTGCCGTCGATGCCGTGCGGATCGACCAGCGCCTCGCCCAGCATCTGCAGGCCGCCGCAGATGCCCAGCACCGGGCCGCCCGCCGCCGCGTGTGCGGCCACGGCGCGGTCCAGCCCCTGGGCGCGCAGCCATTGCAGATCGCTGCTCGTGTGCTTGGAGCCCGGCAGCACGATCCAGTCCTGCGGGCCGAGCGTGGCCAGTGCGGCGGCGCTGCGAACCCACACCAGACGCAGGCCGGGCACGCGCTTGAGCGGCTGGAACTCGTCGAGGTTGCTGATGCGCGGACAGGCCACGACCGCGACCGTGCGCACCGCCTTGCCCGCACCCGGCGTGCCGCCATCGTCGAAGACACCGTCTTCCTCGGGCAGGCCATGCTGCCACCACACGGGCAGCGTGGCCACGGTGGGCACGCCAGTCAGCGCCTGCAGTTGCTCGGGCCCCGGCGCGAGCAGCGAAGCGTCGCCGCGGAACTTGTTGAGCACGAAGCCGGCGAGCAGCGCGCGGTCTTCCTCAGGCAGCAAGGCCCAGGTGCCGTACAGATGCGCGAAGGCGCCGCCACGGTCGATGTCGGTCACGAGCAGGCAGCGCGCCCGGGCGCGCTGCGCCGTGCGCATGTTGACGAAATCGCTCTCGCGCAGATTGATCTCGGCCGGCGAGCCGGCGCCCTCGATCACGACCACTTCGTTCTCGGCCACCAGCTCGTCCAGGGCCTGCGCGATGCGCGGCCACACGGCAGCGCTGCGGGCGCGCCAGGGCATGCGCGACAGGGCCTCGTCGACCTGGCCCAGCATCACCACCTGGCTGGCGGTGTCACGTTCGGGCTTGAGCAGCAGCGGGTTCATGCGCACCTCGGGCACGGCACGCGCCGCGAGGGCCTGGAAGTACTGGGCGCTGCCGATCTCGCCACCGGGTTCATCCGAGCCGCTGGCGACAACCCTTGCGTTGTTGCTCATGTTCTGGGCCTTGAAGGGCGCCACCTTCAAGCCCTGCCGTGCGTACAGGCGGCACAGGGCCGTGGCCAGCCAGCTCTTGCCGGCACCGCTGGTGGTGCCGAGGACCATCACGCAGCGGGCGGGCATCAGCGGACCGGGCTCGAAGCGGGATGACGGTGGGCGAGGCGCATCGAAAAATCATAGCCGCGGCCGCGGCACCGCTGTTTCGCATGCAGGAGGCCGCATCTGTACACGCCGGCCATGGCGCCGCCATGGCATGCTCGGCCGCATGAACGCCCCCGCCCTCCCCCCCTCCGACGACGTGGCCGCCGCGGCCGAGCGACTGCAAGGCCACGCCCACCGCACGCCGGTGATGACCTCGCGCACCGTGAACGCCGAACTCGGCGCCGAGGTCTTCTTCAAGTGCGAGAACCTGCAGCGCATGGGCGCCTTCAAGTTCCGCGGTGCCTTCAACGCCCTGTCCAGGTTCACGCCCGAACAGCGCCGCGCCGGCGTCGTCGCCTTCTCGTCCGGCAACCACGCCCAGGCCATCGCGCTGTCGGCCCGGCTGCTGGGCATGCCGGCGACCATCGTGATGCCGCACGATGCGCCGGAGATGAAGGTGGCGGCGACGCGCGGCTATGGCGCGCAGGTGGTGATCTACGACCGCTACAACGACGACCGCGAGCAGATCGGCCGCGACCTGGCCACCAGGCACGGCTACACCCTCATCCCGCCCTACGACCACCCGGACGTGATCGCCGGCCAGGGCACCGCGGCCAAGGAGCTGTTCGAGGAGGTCGGCCCGCTCGACGCCTTCTTCGTCTGCCTGGGCGGCGGCGGCCTGCTGTCGGGCTCGGCGCTGGCGACGCGCGCGCTGTCGCCGGCCTGCAGGCTCTACGGCGTCGAGCCCGAAGCCGGCAACGACGGCCAGCAGTCCTTCCGCAGTGGCGCCATCGTGCGCATCGACACGCCCAAGACGATCGCCGACGGCGCGCAGACGCAATACCTCGGAGAGCTGACCTTCGCGATCATCCGGCGCGACGTCGACGACATCCTGACCGCCACCGATGCACAGCTGGTGGACGCCATGCGCTTCATGGCCTCCCGCATGAAGCTGATCGCCGAGCCGACGGGCTGCCTGGGTTTCGCCGCCGCGCGCGCCATGGGCGAGCAACTGCGTGGCCAGCGGGTGGGGGTGCTGATCAGCGGCGGCAACGTCGACATCGCCCGCTTCTGCGAATTGATGGCCGCGCACTGAGCACGCTCGCAGGCGCCGAGCGCCGGGGGTCGCGGCGGCGGTACTCAGCCGCCCATACCGGTGTCGTAGCGGGTGAGCGCTCCGCCCTTGCTTGCCTCGATGCCGCGGCCCGCGCGCACCGAGAACGCGCACAGCGCGAACACGACGAGCGCGCAGCCGACCAGCGACCACCAGCCGAAGGCATAGACCAGGCCCGCCGGCAGTGCCAGCGAGACCAACAGCAAGAGAACGAGTCGCATGGGGTTCGGCAATCCTATGGGTGAAGGCCACTCCCTCGGGCCTGGGACCAAGGCTAAGGGGGCAGACGGCCCGCAGCAAGGAACTACGCCCGCGTCCTCGAACCCCATCGTCGCACCCGATCGTGACGTTGCTCCGAAGCACGGCGTTGCACCGGCACCACGTATTCCAACGGAACAAGAGCACAGGACGCGGTCCCGGCGCCGTCCTACCACGAAATGGAGATGGCCAGCGGCATGCTCGGTCCACACAATGCATTGAACCGAGGATCTGCCCATGACGACCGCCGATGACCTGGACCTGCTGACCGACGGCGCGCTGGCCGAGATGGCCAGCGCCGAACGCCAGCGCGCCCTGCGCGGCGACCGCAGCGCCTTCGGTCGTGCCCATGTGCTGGAGTGCGAACTGCGTCGGCGCGCCGGCACCATCAGCAGCTTCGGCCCGCCGCTGGATTTCACCGTCGCCCGCTCGCCGAGGCCCTGGTGGCGCTTCTGGGGGCGCACCTCGGGCGCCGCGGGTGCCAGCATGGGACTGCCGTCCTGAGCCGGCCGACAAAAAAAGGCGCCTCTGGCGCCTTTTTTTGTTGGCGCAGCGGCTTGAAAACGCGCGCTGCGCGCCAAGTGCAATCGGCCTGCAGTTCCCGCCGGGCGTGGGCTGCAGCCGAATTCGTCACGAACGTGACGATCGCTCGGCCGGCGTCGCCGCAGCGCCGACGCTGGCCGGTGCCTCCCACCCGCCGCCCAGGGCGCGAACCAGCCCCACCGCCGCCTGGTACTGCGCGGCCTTCACCTGCAGTGCCTGCCGCTGGTTGCGCAGTTCGCTGCGGCGCGCATCGAGCAGGTCGAGCTGGCTGATGTAGCCGTTGCGGTAGCGCGTGTCCGACAGCTGGGTCGCGCGGCGCGCCGAGTCGACAGCCGTCTGCTGCACCTGCGCCTGCTGCTGCAGCAGGCGGATCGCCGAGAGCTGGTCCTCCACGTCCTTGAAGGCGTTCAGCACCTGCGCCCGGTAGTCGGCCAGGGCCTCGTCGAGCTGGCCGGAGGCGTTCTGCACCCCAGCCTCGCGCCGCCCGCCGTCCAGGATGGGCAAGGACAGCAGCGCGCCGATGCCCCAGGAACGGGCCGACCACTTGAACAGGTCGCCGATCTCCGGCGACGCGAAGCCGCCGCCGGCCGTCAGCGAGATGTCGGGGAAGTACGCCGCCTGTGCGGCGCCCACGCGCGCCTGTGCCGCCAGCACGGCCGCCTGCGAGGCGGCGACGTCCGGGCGCCGCGTCAGCACCGTGGCCGGCACGCCGGCCGGGATGCTCGGCAGCGTGGTGGTCCAGTTCTCGGGACGGATCTCGAAGCTGGCCGGTGCCTCACCGGTCAGCACCGCCAACGCGTGTTCGAGTTCCGCACGGCGGCGATCGAGGGCGATGGCGTCGGATTCCGTGGCCGACACCTCGGTCTGCACCCGCGCCACGTCGAGGTCCGCGACGTCGCCCGCCTGCTGGCGGCGCTGCGTCAGGCGCAGCGTGTCGCGGTACGCCTCGACGTTGTCGCGCACCAGCACGCGTTCGGCGTCGACGGCGCGCAAAGCCAGGTAGGTCTGCGCCACCTCGGCCTGCACCAGCAGGCGCGTGCTCTGCAGCAGCGCCTCGCGCTGCTGCGCATCGAGACGCGCGGCCTCGCTGGTGCGAGACAGGCGCCCGAACAGGTCCAGTTCGTACGAGGCGGTGAGGCCGGCGTTGACGAGGGTCGACGGCCGGTTGCTCTGGTTCCGATCCAGCCCCTGCTGGCGCGTGGCGCCGGCGCCCGCACCGAGCTGCAGCGAGCGGTCGGCGTCGGTGATGCGGGCCAGCGCCCGCGCCTGGCGCACGCGGGCCACGGCCTGCTGGATGCTGGTGTTGCCGCCCTCGTCACGCACCGCACGCTCGACCAGGCTGTCGAGGATGGGGTCGCGGAAGGCGCGCCACCATTCGCCGCGCGGTTGCGACTCGGCGGGCACGGCGCGTGTCCACTGCCCTTCGCGCGGCGCCGCCTGCGCCGTCGGCGCTTCCTTGAATCGGGCCGGCGTGGCCACCTCGGGCAGGCCCGAGGGCGCCGTCGCACAGCCGGCCAGCACCAGGGCGGCCATCAGCGGGGCCAGCGCCGCGCGCAGCGGTTGGCGCAGGCGGGTTGCTATCGAAGCATGCATGGTTCTTCTCCTTCGCTTCGTTGCTTCATTCACTCGTGACGACCCACCGGGGCCGCAGGCTGCGGCAACAGGCCGCCGCCATGGCCGCCGCCAGCGCCCGGGGCGGGATGGCTGGCGGAGACGAAGTCCTCGCCGTGCGGCACCTCGCCATGCAGCTTGAGCGGCCGGTTGCCGGTGAGCCGGCGCAGCGCGACGTAGAACACCGGCGTCAGGAACAGGCCGAAGGCCGTCACGCCGATCATCCCGGCGAACACCGCCACGCCCATGGCCGTGCGCATCTCGGCGCCGGCACCCGTGGCCAGCACCAGGGGCAGCACGCCCATCACGAAGGCCAGCGAGGTCATCAGGATCGGGCGCAGCCGCAGGCGGCTGGCCTCGATGGCAGCCTGCACCGGCGTGCGGCCGGCGAACTCCAGCTCCCGGGCGAACTCCACGATCAGGATCGCGTTCTTCGCGCTCAGCCCCACCAGCACGATGAGCCCGATCTGGGTGAAGACGTTGTTGTCCCCGCCCGAGATCCACACGCCCGTCATGGCGGCCAGCAGGCCCATCGGCACGATCAGGATGATCGACAGCGGCAGCGTCAGGCTCTCGTACTGCGCGGCCAGTACCAGGAACACCAGCAGGATCGCCAGCGGGAACACGACCACCGCCGAGTTGCCGGCCAGGATCTCCTGGTAGGTCAGGTCGGTCCACTCGAAGCTCACGCCCTTGGGCAGCGTCTCGGCCGCGATGCGCTTGATCGCGTCCTGCGCCTGGCCCGACGAGAAGCCGGGCGCGGCGCCGCCGTTGATGTCGGCCGTGAGGTAGCCGTTGTAGCGCATGGCGCGCTCGGGGCCGAAGCTGGACTGCACTTTCAGCAGTGCCGACAGCGGGATCATCTCGCCCGAGGACGAGCGCACCTTGAGCATGCCGATGTCCTCGGCCCGCGCCCGGTACGGTGCATCGGCCTGCACGCGCACGCTGTAGGTGCGGCCGAACTTGTTGAAGTCGTTCGCGTACAGGCTGCCCAGGTAGATCTGCATGGTGTCGAAGATGTCCGTCACCGGCACGCCGAGCTGGCGCGCCTTGGTACGGTCGACGTCGGCATAAAGCTGCGGCACGTTGACCTGCCAGCTCGTGAACATGCCCGTGAGCTCCGGCGCCTGGTAGGCCTTGGCCATGAAGGCCTTGACCGCCGCGTCCATCTGGTCGTAACCGACCGAGGCACGGTCTTCCAACTGCAGCTTGAAGCCCCCCGTGGTGCCCAGGCCCGCCACCGGCGGCGGCGGGAACATCACGATGAACGCGTCCTGGATGCCGGCGAAGGCCTGGTTGAGCTGGCCTGCCACGGCACCGCCCGACTGGTCGGCGCGCTTGCGCTGGTCGAAGGGCTTGAGCGTCGCGAAGACGATGCCCGAGTTGGAGCTGTTGGTGAAGCCGTTGATCGACAGGCCCGGGAAGGCAAGCGTCTCCTCGACGTTCGGGTTCTTCTTCATGATCTCGCCCATGCGGCGGATCACCTCGTCGGTGCGGTCCAGCGTGGCGCCGTCGGGCAGCTGGGCGAAGCCGATCAGGTACTGCTTGTCCTGCGTCGGCACGAAGCCGCTGGGCACAGCCTTGAAGAGACCGAAGGTCACGCCCACCAGCGCGAGGTAGATCACGAACATGATCGTCTTGCGCGAGATGACGCTCTTCACGCCGCCGCTGTAGGCGTCCGAGCCCCGCTGGAACAGGCGGTTGAAGCCGCGGAACAGCCAGCCCAGTGCCTTGTCCATGCCGCGCGTGAGCGCGTCCTTGGGTGCATCGTGGCCGCGCAGCAGCAGCGCCGCGAGCGCTGGCGACAGCGTCAGCGAGTTGATGGCCGAGATCACCGTCGAGATGGCGATCGTCACCGCGAACTGGCGGTAGAACTGGCCCGTGAGGCCGCTGATGAAGGCCAGCGGCACGAACACGGCCACCAGCACCAGCGCGATCGCGATGATCGGGCCCGAGACCTCGCGCATGGCGCGGTAGGTCGCCTCGCGCGGCGTGAGCCCGGCCTCGATGTTGCGCTCGACGTTCTCGACCACCACGATCGCGTCGTCCACCACGATGCCGATGGCCAGCACCAGCCCGAAGAGCGACAGCGCGTTGATCGAGAAGCCCAGCAGGTGCAGCACCGCGAAGGTGCCGATCACCGACACCGGCACGGCCAGCAGCGGGATGATCGACGCGCGCCAGGTCTGCAGGAACAGGATCACCACCAGCACCACCAGCATGATGGCTTCGAGCAGGGTGTGGATCACCGATTCGATCGACGCCCGCACGAACTGCGTCGGGTCGTAGGCGATGCGGTATTCCAGCCCTTCGGGCATGTTCTTGTTGAGCTCGACCATGGTCTTGCGCACGTTGGACGAGATGTCCAGCGCGTTCGAGCCCGGGGCCTGGAACACGCCCATGCCCACCGCGGGGTTGTTGTTGAGCAGCGAGCGCAGCGAGTAGTCGGCCGCGCCGAGCTCGATGCGCGACACGTCGCGCAGCCGCACCACCTGGCCGTCGGCACCGCTCTTGACGATGATGTCGCCGAATTCCTCCTCGGTGCTCAGGCGCCCCTGCGCGTTGACCGACAGCTGCACGTCGATGCCCGACAGCCCCGGCGAGGCGCCGATCACGCCAGCCGCCGCCTGCACGTTCTGGCCGCGGATGGCCGCGACCACGTCGGCGGCCGACAGCCCGCGCTGGGCCACCTTCTGCGGGTCGAGCCAGATGCGCATCGAATAGTCGCCGCCGCCGAAGACCTGGACCTGGCCCACGCCCTCGATGCGCGCCAGCTGGTCCTTGACGTTGAGCACCGCGTAGTTGCGCAGGTAGTCGATGCCGTAGCGCCCGTTGGGCGACACCAGGTGCACCACCATCGTGAGGTCGGGCGCGCTCTTGACCGTGGTCACGCCCAGGCGGCGCACTTCCTCGGGCAGGCGCGGCTCGGCCTGCGAAACGCGGTTCTGCACCAGCTGCTGCGCCTTGTCGGGGTCGGTGCCCAGGCGGAAGGTGACGGTGAGCGTCATCACGCCGTCGGTCGTCGCCTGGCTGCCCATGTAGAGCATGCCCTCGACGCCGTTGATCTGCTCTTCGAGCGGCGTGGCCACCGTCTCGGCAATCACCTTGGGGTTCGCGCCCGGGTACTGGGCGCGCACCACCACCTGCGGCGGTGCGACCTCGGGGTATTCCGAGATCGGCAGCCCGCGCAGTGCGATCAGGCCGGCGATCAGCATGAGCAGCGACAGCACGCCGGCAAAGATCGGCCGGTCGATGAAGAATTTGGAGAGGTTCATGACGAACTTTCAGCGAAGCGCTCGCGCGCGTTCAGGGGTTCGAGGCCAGCTTGCCGGCCTTGGCGTTGCCGCTCTGTGCGGTCGCGTCCATCGGCACCGGCTTGGGGTCCACCAATACGCCGGGGCGCACGTGCTGCAGGCCGTTGACCACGATCCGCTCGCCCGGCTTGAGTCCGCTGGCCACCACGCGCAGGCCGTTGATCGGGGCGCCCAGGGTCACCTCGCGGTACTCGGCCTTGTTGTCGGCATTGACGACCATCACGAACTTCTTGTTCTGGTCGGTGCCCACGGCGCGTTCGGCCACCAGCAGGGCCTTGCTCTCCTGCGCCTGGCCCATGCGGATGCGGGCGAACTGGCCGGGGATGAGGGCGCCGTCCTTGTTCTCGAAGGTGGCGCGCACGCGAACGGTGCCGTTCCTGGCATCGACCTGGTTGTCGATCAGCTGCAGCTTGCCTTCGAAGGGCGTGCCCTCGGTGGCGGCGGTGCCCATCTGCACGGGGATTTGGCCGATGAGCGAGCGGGCGCTGGCGCCGCCGGGCATGCCCTGCAGGGCGCGGCCGATGACCTGCTCGTCGGCGTCGAAGCTGGCGTAGATCGGGCTCACCGACACCAGCGTGGTCAGCACCGGCGCGCCGGGGCCGGCCGCGACGAGGTTGCCCACCGTGACTTCGAGCTTGCCGATGCGGCCGGCGACCGGTGCACGCACCTGGGTGTACGACAGGTTGAGCTTCGCGCTCTGCAGCGAGGCCTGCGCGGCGCGCAGGTTCGCTTCGGCCTCGTTGCCGGCGTTCAGGCGCTCGTCCAGCTCGCGCTGGGCGATGGCCTGCTCGGCGTAAAGGCGCCGCGCGCGCTCCTGCTCGCTGCGGGTGTAGGCGGCACGCGCCTTCGCCGACGCGACCTGCGCCTCGGCGCGGTCCACCTCGGCCTTGTAGGGCGCCGGGTCGATGGTCACGAGCAGGTCGCCCTGCTTGACCAGCGTGCCCTCGCGGAAATGCACGCTCTGCACGGCACCGGCGACGCGCGAGCGCACGTCGACCCGCTCCACCGCTTCCAGCCGGCCGGAGAACTCGTCCCAGGCGTTGACCTCTGTTTCCGTGACGGTCGCCACCGACACCGGCGTGGCCTGCGGCTGCTGCTGCGCCGGCGGGTTGCTGGCCTCGGCCTTGAAGCTGTGCATGCCGAAGAAGCCGGCGGCGACGGCCAGCACCGCCGTCACGCCGGTGACGGTCGGCCACACGCTGCGGCGTGCCAGCGAAGGAGTTTCGGACCCGGCACCTTCGGAGCGGTCGGGCGTGTTGTTGTTGCTTGGGTTCGACATGGTTCGTCCTTGTGGGTACTTCGGGGATGCGACAACCCTCCGGGCGCGGGTGGCGCCCGTCGGGAACGGAATGGGTGAAAGCGGTGTGCCGCCAGCGCGCCGGCTCAGGGCGCTCGGGCCCCGTCGGCGTTCGTCAGGCGAAAACTCCCTCCGGACGGCGGTCTCCGCGCCGTCTCGTGCCTTGTTCTGATGTGCGCCCCTCTGCGGAGGCCGATGCGTCGGGCGCCTTCGCGCCTAGTGGGGCGGCGGCGTCGCGGCCTGGAAGAAGGCGCGGAACTGTTCTTCCACGCTCTGCTCGCAGGCCGCACATGCATTGCTGTCGGGTTCGTACAGCGCCTCGGGCCAGTTCGACGCGCCGGGCAGCACCTGGCTGGTCACCGGGATGCCCGCGTCGCCCAGGCGCTTGGCGTAGGCGAGCGCTTCGTCGCGCATCGGGTCGTCCTGCCCCACCAGCACCAGGGTCGGCGCGATGTCCGCCAGGCGGAGCGAGGAGCCGGGCACCGCGTAGGGATGCAGCGCGTCCATCGGCCGGTGCAGGTACTTCTGCCAGCCCTCGGCCCATTTGCAGCTCACCGTCGCTTCGGCGCAGCTGGCCTCGCGCAGCGACGCGGTGCCGGCGCAGGGGTCGAGCATCGGCGACAGCAGCACCTGGCCGGCGAGCGGTGGGTGCGCACGGTCACGGGCCACCAGGGCCACGGCCGCCGCCAGGTTGCCGCCGGCTTCCTCGCCGGCAAGGAAAATGCGCGCGCCCTTGCCGACCAGCTTGGTGCGCTGCTTGTAGAGCCACTCCAGCACCGCGTAGCCCACCTCGATGGGCTTGGGGAACGGAAATTCGGGCGCCAGCGGATAGGCCAGCGACACCACGAAGGCGCCGGCGCGCGCCAGCAGCCGGCCCACGGTGCGGCCGTTGTCGAGGTCGCCGCAGACGAAGGTGCCGCCATGGAAGTGCAGCACCACCGGCTGGCCGGCGCTGCCCGTCTTCTCGCCATAGGTGCGGGCGTCGACGCCCTCGCCCTGCGGCAGCTCGATACGGATGTCCTTCTCGGCCACGGCGCGCCCGGCCGGGGCTTGGGCCTCTGGCTGCTGCGGGGTGGGACGGGATGACATGGTGTGGACCTTCCGGATCAACGATGGATGAAATATAAGGGTCGCCGACGAGGCATGAAACCGGGCCGGGCGCCCCACTCTGTTTCCGGCGCGACAACAATCGCCGCGTTTCCAGGGCCCAGAATCCGACCCCTCCCCCGGAACAGGTCAATGCGCATCCACAAGAATGCGCGTTCCCCAGCGCCTGCGACGTCAGCAACCATCCCTTTGCACCTATGGACCAGATCCAAGCCATGCGCGTGTTCGTGCGGGTCGTCGAGGCCGGCAACTTCACGCGCGCCGCCGATTCGCTCGACCTGCCCAAGGGCACCGTCACCAAGCAGATCCAGGCCCTGGAGGCCCGGCTGCATGCGAAGCTGCTCAACCGCACGACGCGGCGCGTCACGGTCACGCCCGACGGCGCCGCGTACTTCGAACGTGCGGCGCGCCTGCTGAACGACTTCGACGAGCTCGAGGCCAGCATGGCGAACGCCCAGGCGGCGCCGACCGGGCGGCTGCGCATCGACGTGGGCACCTCCACGGCGCGCCTGGTGGTCATCCCGGCGCTGGCGTCCTTCTGCGACAAGTACCCCGACATCCAGGTGGACCTGGGCGTGAGCGACCGGCCGGTGGACCTGATCAGCGACAACGTGGACGTGGTGATCCGCGCCGGCGACATCACCGACCAGTCGCTGGTGGCCCGGCGCATCGGCAACCTGCCCTTCGTCACCGTGGCCTCGCCCGGCTACCTGAAGAAGTACGGCACGCCGGCCCATCCGCGCGACCTGGAGCGCGGCCGCCACCACGTGGTGAATTTCTTCGCCGGCAACACGCGGCGCATCTACCCGCTGGAGTTCAACAAGGACGGCGAGACCATCGAGATCGGCGGCCCCTACCGGGTGTCGGTCAACGAGAGCAACGCCCACACCACCGCGGTGCTGGCCGGCTTCGGCGTCTCGCAGATGGTGAGCTTCATCGCGGCGCCCTACCTGGCCAGCGGCGACCTGGTGCAACTCATGCCCGACTGGACGCGCGATTCGCTGCCGGTGCACGTGGTCTACCCCCCGAACCGGCACCTGAGCGCCAAGGTGAGGGCCTTCGTGGACTGGGCAGCCGAGATATTTGCCCGGGATCCGCAGCTCGCGCGCGCTTGAGGTCGCAAAAATAGCGAACCTTTGGGTTAAATTTCGCGGCACCGGCGCCGCTTCGGGCCCCGGCCAATCGGGCACCCTTGATGAATCACGTGATGCGCGCCTGGACGTTCTGGATCCGCGCCGAACTCCGAGAAGAATGCCGGGAACACCTGGAGAACACCAAGCTCCCCCAATTGCGTGCCGTGCCGGGCAACCTGCGCACGGCCGCGATCTTCCGCGACCTGGGTGACGGCACGACCGAGGTCGTGGTCGCCTCCCTGTGGGATTCGCTGGACAGCATCAAGGCCTTCGCCGGGCCGGACTACCTCAAGCCCTCCATCGAGCCGGACGACAAGGGCAAGCTGCTCGACCGCGACGTGATCGTGCGGCACTACAGCATCGACGCCATGGACGCCGACGTGTTCGAGCGCGCGCTGGCATCGCCACTGCCGCTCTGACCCTTGGGGCGTCCGCGCAGGACGGCGCCGCCGGCCCCGGCCGGCGCGCGGATGGCCGTCAGGACTTCCAGGCCGCCGCCAGCGCGTCCTGGCTCCGCGGCGGCAGGACGCCCAGGCGCACGTGGCGCGGCAGCCCGAACGAGGCGCAGTCGCGCAGCTTGATGCCCTGCGCGCGCAGCGACTCCAGGGCGGGCTGCAGCGGCAGCTCGGCCGGCCAGCGCATGCAGAAGAAGTTGGCAATGCTGGGCAGCACCTCGCCACCCAACTCGGTACACAGGCGCTGCTGGCGGCGCTTCCAGTCCTTCAGAACCTCGAGGCTGCCCGACAGCCAGTCCTGCACGGGCGCCTCGACCCAGGCCGCGAGCATCGCGACCGCGTGGGCCCCTAGCGGCCACGACGGGGCCAGGGCCTGGACGCGGGCGAGCAAAGCCGGCGACGCATCGGCCGGCGCGATCGCATAAGCGCCGCGCACGCCCGTCAGGCCCAGGGCCTTGTTGGGCGACCACAGCTGCCACACGCGAGAGAGGCGATCCGGCCCCAGGCTGCCGCCCGGCGGCCCGTCGAGGCGCAGCGGCGCATAGGCCCGGTCGAGCACGAAGGGCCGACCGGCCCGCCAGGCATCGACGCGCGCCGGCAGTTGCGGATCGTCCTGCCCGTACGGCGTCGACGGCTCGCAGCCCCAGGCCAGGCGCGGCGCGGGCGCTCCGGGCCCGGTCGCCGTGGCCAGATGCACCTCCAGCCCGTGCGCACGCGCGGCGCGGGCGTAATCGCCATAGGCCGGCACCGGCAGCACGGCAGTCCCGCCGCCGTCGGCAGCGGCCGCCGCCGTGATGCGCACGATGAACTCGCTGGCGCTGGCGGCCACCACGATGCGCTCCCGGCGCACGCCGTGGAAGGCTGCGAGCCGCTCCCGCAGCCGGGTGGATTCCGGGTCCGGGTAGCGCGAGGGGTCGGCGCCGCGCAGCGCCTGCAGCGCCGGCGGGCACGGGCCGCAGGCGTTGGCGTTGGTCGAGAAGTCGTGGAGCGCAACGCCCTGCGCGTCCGGCCCGCCGTGCATGCTCATCTCCGGCATGCCGTCACCCGATCCGCAGGAGGCCGGCGCCCCCGGTGCCGGCCAGCGCCGCAGTGGCCAGCACGGCAGCGGCCACCACCGCACGGCCGCCCAGCATGGCGCATGTGTGCACATCGACCGAAACGGACGCACGGCCCCCGGCGTTCAGCGCATAGACGCCGGGCTTGCGCAGGCGCACGCCCAGCACCCCCGCCATCGCCGCCATGGGCCAGCCGCTGTTGGGCGACGGCGTGCGTCTTGCCTCGCGCGCCAGCCCCGACGGCCAGCACCACGCCGCCAGCGCAATCAATAGCGCGCTGAGCCGGGCCGGCGCCCACGACAGTCCGTCGTCCAGCCGCGCCGCCCACTTGCCTGCCCAAGCCCAGCAGCGCCCGCCGCGCTCGCCCGGGTAGCCCCACATCGCGTCCGCCGTGTTGGCGAAACGGTAGAGGGCCGCGCCCGGCAATCCGAAGAGCACGAACCAGAACAGCGGTGCGACCACCGAATCGTTGAGGTTCTCGGCCAGCGACTCGATCGCGCTCTCGCGCACGGCGCCGGCATCGAGCGACTGCGTGTCGCGGCTCACCAGATGGGCCAGCCGCGCCCGGCCGGCGTCGAGCGACTCGGCCAGCGCCGCCTCCACCGCCAGCACCTCGTCGCGCAGCATGCGCCAGGCCAGCAACGGCTTGAGGGCCAGCGCCAGCGTGAGCGCCGCCACCGGCCAGGGCAGATGGCGCATCACATGCCACTGCACCGCCCAGGCCGCTACGAAAACCATCGCTGCTCCCGCGCACCAGGCAAGGGTTCCGAGCACAAAAGGCTTGAAGCGCCCGGGCCGACGCGCATCGACCGCCGGCGCGATGCGCGGGCCGGCCCAGCCCAGCCACGCCCCCATCCACACGACCGGATGCCAGCGCGCCGGCGGCTCGCCCAGCCAGCGGTCGATGGCCAGCGCGAGCCACAGCGCGCCGATGGCGACGAGAGCGGCCGGCGCCACTAGTCTTCGATGCCGCGTTGCGCCGGGATGCCGGCCTTGAACGCATGCTTGACCATCTGCATCTCGGTCACCGTGTCGGCCAGCTCGACGATCTCGGGCGGGCAGCGGCGACCGGTGAGCACCACGTGCACCTCGCGCGGCCGCTCGCGCAGCGTCTGCAGCACCGCGTCGAGCGGCAGCCAGCCGTAGATCAGCGGGTAGGTGATCTCGTCGAGCACCACCAGGAAGAACTCGCCCGAGAGAATCGCCGCCCTCGCCTTCTCCCACCCGTCCCGGGCGAGTTGCGCGGAGCGTTCGAGGTCCTGGCTCTTCCAGCTGAAGCCGTCGCCGAGCCCCTCGATCGGTATCCCGATCTGCTCGAACATGCGGTGCTCGCCGAAGCGCGCCGTCGGCACCTTCATGAACTGGAAGATCTTCACCGCCTTGCCGCGGCCATGGGCGCGCAACGCCAGCCCGAAGGCCGCCGTGCTCTTGCCCTTGCCGTCGCCGGTGTTCACCAGCACCAGGCCGCGGCGCTCGCCCTCGGGTTTGTCGTAGGGCTTGTCGTTGGGGGGTGTTTCGATGTGCATGGGGTCTTTCAATACGGGCAGCCGGACGCGAAGGACGCAAAGATTCCGCGAAGCACGCGAAAGAAGACATTCATGTCCGGCTGTTCTTTCGTGTCCTTTGCGAAACTTTCGCGCCCTTCGCGTACGGGTGTCCGGTTTCAGCGTGCCAGGGCCACGAACTCGCCCGCCACCTCGTGCACGGCGACGCGGTGGTCGAAGACGGCTTCGAGGGCGCGGTGCGTGGCCGGGTCGGCGGCGGGGCCGTGGTGGGCGATGCGGCCGGCCGCCATGACGACCAGCGCGTCGGCCGCCAGCGCGGCATGCAGTTCGTGCAGCACGCTCACGACGGCACAGCCGGCCGCGGCCAGTTCGCGGGCGGTGGCCAGCCAGTCGGCCTGGTGCGGCGGGTCGAGGTTGGCCAGGGGTTCGTCCATGAGCAGCACCGCGGCCTCGACGGCCAGGGCCCGCGCGAGCAGCACGCGCTGGCGTTCACCGCCCGAGAGCTGGCCGATCGGCCGGTCGCGCCAGTCCCAGGCCTGGGTGCGGCGCAGCGCCTGCTCCACGGCTGCGCGGTCGGCGGCCGAGGGCGCGGCCAGCCAGCGCTGGTGCGGCAGGCGGCCGAGCATCGCGATGTCGTAGCTGGTGAGGTCGTCGGCGGCGCCATCGCCCGCCCCGCTCTGCGCCAGCCAGGCCAGCGCCCGTGCGCGCTCGCGTGCCGGCCACTGCGGCCACGGCCGGCCCAGCAGTTCGACCCGGCCCGCATGCGGCAGCAGGCCGGCCAGCGCGCGCAGCAGCGTCGACTTGCCGGCGCCGTTGGGGCCGACCACGCTGGTCCAGGTGCCGCGCGGCAGCACGAGCTCGATGCCGTGCAGCACCTCCGTGCCGCCCAGCGCGACGCGCAGGCCTCGGACCGCCATCGCCTGATCTTTCAAGCCAAATCGGGCTGCAGCGCCCGCCCCGCTTGCGCCATCAGCTATGGAATTCATGGCAGTCATGCGCCCCGCCCCGCCGCACGCGCCGCGCGCCGATGCATCAGCCACAGCAGGTAGCCGCCGCCGAAGACCGCGGTGAGCACGCCCACCGGCAGTTCCTGCGGCGCGATCAGCCAGCGCGCGCCCAGGTCGGCCGCCATCAGCAACAGGCCGCCCATGAGGGCCGACAGCAACACCAGGCGCACATGCGTGGTCTTGACCAGCGAGCGCACCAGGTGTGGCGCCGCCAGGCCGACGAAGGCGATCAAACCGGTCTGCGCCACCGCGGCGCCGGTGGCCAGCGCCAGCACGGCCACCAGCGCCACCCGCATCGCGGGCAGCGGCAGGCCCAGGCTGGTGGCCGTGGCCTCGCCCAGCGCCAGTCCGTCGAGCACCGGCGCCAGCGCGGCGCCAGCGATCAGGCACAGCGCGAGCACGCCGGCCATCACGCCGCTGGCGCCCCAGCCCACCAGGCCGGTGCTGCCGAGCATGAAGGCCTGCAGCGCCTGCAGGATGTCGGCCGACGCGATGCTGATCAGGTCCTTCACCGCGCCCAGCACCACGCCGACGATCACGCCGGCCAGCAGCAGGCGCAGCGTCTGCTGCACGCCGCGCGCGAGCGCCAGGGTGAGCAGCACCGCCGCCACGGCACCGACGAAGGCCGCGCCGGTGAGGCCCAGGCGCACCACCCAGGCCGTCGAGTGGACGGACACGCCGAACAGCGACAGCGCCGCCGCCACGCCCAGCGAGGCGCCCGAGGCGCTGCCCAGCAGGTACGGGTCGGCCAGCGGATTGCGGAACAGCCCCTGCGCCACCGCCCCGGCCAGCCCGAGCAGCGCGCCCGCGAGCCAGGCGCCCAGGGTGCGCGGCAGCCGGATGTCCCACACGATCTGCCAGGCCACCGCGTCGCCGCGCATCGACCACAGCATGTCGATGCCGGTGCTGCCGACAGCGGCGCCCAGCGCCAGCAGACCCGCGGCCGCCAGCAGCAGCACGAGGGCGACCCAGCGCGCTCGGCGGGCGTGCATCACTAACGGCCCGCGTTGCCGGCCAGGCAGCCGGCCATCAGGCGGGCCGCATCGCCCATGCGCGGGCCGGGCCGCACCAGGATGTCGGCCTGCTCGGCGCTGAAGCGGCAGATGCGACCCGTCCTGACCGCCTGGATCGACGCCCACCCGGGCCGCTGCTCCAGCCCTTGGGCGCTGCGTTCGCTGACCATGATCAGGGCAGGATCGGCGCGCACCACGAACTCGGGGTTGAGCTTGGGGAACGGCCCCATCGAGGCCGGCACGATGTTGCGCGCATGCAGGCGCGCGAGCGTTTCGCCGATGAAGGAGCTTTCGCCGGCCGCATAGGGCGCGGCGTTGACCTCGAAATACACGCGCGTGCCGCGGGCCGATGCGGGCAGCGACTGCGCCGCCGCGTCCACGCTGGCGTCGATGGCACGCCACACCGTGTCCGCCCCCGGCACCGCGAGCAGTTGTGCAACCTGCTTCAGCACGCGCTGCACGTCGGCATGGTTCTTCGGCTCCAGCACGGCCACCTTGAGGCCCAGCGATTCGAGCCGCTGCGACACGCGCGAGGACTTGGCCGCCAGCACCAGGTCGGGCTTGAGCGCCGAGATGGCCTCGACGTTCGGGTCGATCCCGCCGCCGACCTGCGGCAGAGCCTTGACTGCATCGGGCCAGTTGGAATAGCGGTCGACGCCGACGAGCCGTCCGCAGGCGTCGAGCGCGCAGACGGTCTCGGTGAGCGAGGGCAGCAGCGAGACGATGCGCTGCGGCGGCGCGGGCAGCTGCACTGCGACGCCGCGCTCGTCAGTCACCTGGACCGGCGCCGCGGCGGCCGCGCCGATGCCCAGCGCGGCCAGGGCGGACAGGAGCCAGCCCTTCATGCGCCACCCTTCAGCCGCAAAGGCAGTCCCGCGGCCATCAGCGTGACGCGCTCGCAGGCCGTAGCCACCTGCTGGTTCAGGCGCCCCAGCACGTCGACGAAGGCGCGCGTCTCGGCACCCAGCGGAATCACGCCCAGCCCGATCTCGTTGCTCACCAGCACGACCGGCCCCTGCGCCGTCGCGAGCGCCTCGGGCAGCAGCGCCACGCCGTCCTGCCATTCGGGAGCCGATGCGCGCTCGGGCGCCAGCTCGGCCGGCATCATGAGGTTGGTGAGCCACAGCGTGAGGCAGTCCACCAGCACCAGCGTCTGGGGCGTGCTCGCGGCCATGACGGCCTCGGGCACGCGCCAGGGTTCCTCGATGGTCTCGAGCGCCGGCACGCGCGCGGCGCGCTCGAACTGGTGCAGCGCGATGCGCTGGTGCATCTCGTCGTCCCAGGCCTGCGCGGTGGCAATCATCACCGCCTTGTGCGCGGGCGAGCGCGCGAGCCAGGCCGCGGCCAGCGATTCGCCGCGGCGCGACTTGCCGCTCTTCTGGCCGCCGAGGATGAACTCGCTGGCGGCGATGTCGGTGGCTGGCGCTGCGACCGGTGCGTTCATGGTGCAAGACTCACTTTTCGACACTTCGGTGCAACCTTCCGCAGCCCTCTGCTGCGCGGAACACCGCGGACCCGGCCTTGCCGGGCCGCTGGTGTTGCTCCCCTGGGGGAGGATTCGGCTACACGAAGTGAGCAAGAAACGAGGGGGTTATCGAGGACTCCACTTGAGGCCGACGTACACGGTGCGGCCGGCGGTGGCGTAGTCCTTGACGAGCTGGTAGTTCTTGTCGGCGACATTGTCCACACGGGCCACGAGCGTGAGGTCGCGCGCGACCTCGCCGCTGGCGCTGAGGTTCACGATGCCGTAGCCGCCCAGGCGCTGCGTGTTGGCCGCATCGGCCCAGCGCCGGCCGGAGGCCTGCAGTTCGGCGCCCAGCGTCCAGCCGCCCACGCGCCAGTCGGCGCCGAGGGTGCCGTGCACCTGCGCGCGCAACGGCAGCATGTGGTTCGTCTCGACGTCGCGCGGGTTCTGGTAGTCCAGCGAGCCGCGCAGGGTGACGTCGCCGAGCCGGTGGCTCGCGGCCAGCGTCACGCCCTCGTACCTGGCGCGGTTGACGTTCGCATAGCAGCCGAAGAGGCTTTCGCACGCCGTGCTGCTGTAGTCGAAGGTGATGAGGTTGCGCACGCGGTTGCGGTACGCGACCAGGCTGGCGCTGGTGGTGCCGTCGCCGTAGCGCAGGCCGACCTCGGCGTTGCGGCTGGTCTCGGGCCGAAGGTTCGCGTCGCCATATTCGCTGAAGCGCTGGTACAGCGTCGGCGCACGGAAGGCCGTGCCGGCCGAGGCCGTCACGCGCCAGTTCTTCACGAATTCGTAGCCGTAGGCGATGCTGCCGGTGTTCTTGCCGCCGAACTCGCTGTCGTCGTCATGCCGCAGGTTGAGCTGCAGCGAATGCGGGCCCTGCACGAAGCCGTAGCCCAGCGCCAGGGCGTCCTGCGAACGCTTGCGGAAAAGCGTGGTGCTGTAGCTGTCGAGCGCCGGGTTGAAGAGCTTGTCTTCGCGCCGCTCGAGCGCCGCGGTGAACAGGTGCGAACCCACGCGGTATTCGTTCTGGAACAGGTAGCCGCGCAGGCGGGTCTGGGTGATGTAGTCGGGCTGCTCGCCCTTGACGTTGGTCTGGTAGCGCTGGTTGGAGTCGGTGACCGACAGCCTGGTCTTGTACTCGGGCGTCCACTGCGCGGTCCAGGTCAGGCCGGCCGTGCGCAGGTGGTACTGGTTGCGGTCGTCCACGCCGCGCAGCGGGTTGAAGGGGCGCGACAGGAAGGCGTCGTAGCCCGAGTCCATCTCGCTCTCGAGGGCCGTGAGGTCCACGCGGTGCTTCTCGCCGATCTGCCAGCCCAGGCGCACATTGCCCGAGATGCTCTTGTAGGAGTCGGCATCGGTGTTGTGCCTCACGTTCGGCGTGCGCACGTCGAAGCCGGCGCTCTGCTGGTACGAGGCGCCCACCGAATAGTCGAAGGCGCCGGCCGAGCCGCTGATGCCGGTCTGGATGTCCTGCGTGCGGCGGTTGCCCACGCCCCAGCTCACGAAGGGCGTCGGCTTGCCCTCGCCCTTCTTCGTGAACAGCTGCACGACGCCGCCGATGGCGTCGGAGCCGTACACTGCCGCGGCCGGACCGCGCAGCACCTCGATGCGTTCGATCTGCGCCAGCGGGATCGACTCCCAGGGCGCGCCGCCGGTGGACTGCGAGTCGATGCGCACGCCGTCGAGGTACACCGCCGTGAAGCGCGTCTCGGCGCCGCGGATGAAGAGGCTGGTGGTGTTGCCCACGTTGCCGTTGCGCGAGATTTCCACGCCCGGCAGGCGCGCCAGCAGGTCGGCCACGCCCGAGGCACCGCTGCGCTCGATGGTGGCGCGGTCGATCACCGACACATCGGCCACGAGGTCGGAGATCGGCTGCTCGACGCGCGTCGCAGTGACGACGGTTTCGCCCAGCGAGGGCGGCGTCTGTGCGATGGCAAGGACCGGCAGCGCGGATGCGAGGGCGACGGACAGAAGGGAGGCACGCGGCAACGGGCGCGCGAACGGGGCACGGGGGGTCATGGGACGAAAAGGATTCCAGCAGCAATGCCCTGGCCGGCTTCCCCGCCGGCGCCTGGGCGCCATGGCCGCTGCGACGAGCCTCAAGGCATCGAACGCGGCAACCGCCTTGTTGGCCGGTATCCGGGCTGACAGCGCGCACCTGCCGCCTTCCCAGGCGCCGTGTGTCGGCGGCGCCCAGTGGCTGGTTGGAAGGTGTGGCGCCCCTGCGGATTCGCGTGGACGCCGGCTGCTTGACCGTTGCGGGGGCAGCGCAGGCTGGCTTTGGCACCGGGGGTGCGTCGGCTCCTGCTTCCCGTTGAACTGCGACGCGCGAACCGCGGCGCGAGCACCAACAGGCGGCGAGTTTAATTTGAAACGACCGGTGTATCGGCGGAACCTACAATCCGCGGCCATGTCCGCACCGAGCCACTTCGACCAGATCGCCGAGCGCGTTGAACGTCTGCTCGTGCGCTACGAGGAAACCCAGCGCACCAACGCGTTGCTGCAGCAGCAGGTCGAAGCGCTCGCCCGCGAGCGCGACGCGCTCAAGGCACGCCTGACAGCCGCGCGCACCCGCATCGATGCCATGCTGGAGCGGCTGCCCGCCGAACCGTCCAACGACTCCCCCTCCAACGCGACGTGAAACAAATCGAAGTGCAGATCATGGGCCAGAGCTACCTGCTCGGCTGCCCCGAAGACGGCGAGGCGCAGCTGCGCGAGGCGGTGGACCGCGTCGACGCGGCCATGTGCAAGATCCGCGATGCGGGCAAGGTCAAGGCGCGCGACCGCATCGCGGTGCTGGCGTCGCTCAACCTCGCCTTCGACCTGGTGCAACGCGACGCCGCGCCGGTCGCGGCGCCCGCACCGGCCCAGCCGGCCGCGCCGGCATCCGATGCCATGACCGACGCCCCGGCCGACGAGGTGCGTGCCGCGCAGCTCGTGCAGCGCCTGGATCAGGCGCTGGCGGGCGACGGCCTGCTGCTCTGATTTTTTTGCCCTGTCGGACGACACCGGCTTTGCGTTGTCAAGCCTGTACGCGCCCGATGCAGCGCGTAAAATCGAAGGCGTCTGCGGTGCATGCCGGGCTTTATATTTCCTTGAACCAATGCTCTACGGAGCCCGGGCTTGGTACATCGCTTGGCAAGCGTGAACATCTCGCGTCAGATGATCCCAATGCCTTGCTGCCCTCGCCCACCTGAACCCTGCGTTCAGGATGACGGTCCGGTGGCACCTGCAGACACCTCTTCCGACGGCCCGCCTTCTGGCGGGCCGTTTCCTTGTGGGCCGTCCGCATAAGAACTCCGACACCGCCGCATGCCGATCGAACCCCTGCTCGTCCTCGAACTCGCCGTGCTGGGCGTCGGCACCGGCTTTCTCGCAGGGCTGCTGGGCATCGGCGGCGGCATGCTGATGGTGCCCTTCCTCACCATCATCCTGGGCAACCGCGGCGTGCCGGCCGACCTGGCCGTGAAGATGGCCATCGCGACCTCGATGGCGACCATCATCTTCACCTCCATCTCCAGCGTGCGTGCGCACCACAAGCGCGGCGCGGTGCGCTGGGACATCGTGAAGCGGCTGGCGCCGGGCATCGTCATCGGCAGCCTGATCGGCAGCCTGGGCGTGTTCTCCTTGCTCAAGGGCACGGCGCTGGCGATCTTCTTCGCACTCTTCGTGAGCTTCTCGGCCACGCAGATGTTCCTGGACAAGAAACCAAAGCCCACGCGGCAGATGCCGGGCACCGCAGGCCAGCTCGGCGCAGGCGGCGTGATCGGTTTCGTCTCGGGCCTGGTCGGCGCGGGCGGCGGCTTCATCAGCGTGCCCTTCATGACCTGCTGCAACGTCGCCATCCACAACGCGGTGGCGACCAGCGCCGCGCTGGGCTTTCCGATCGCGGTCGCCAACGTGGCGGGCTACATCGCGGGCGGGTTCTCGCTGCAGGGCCTGCCGCCCGGCGCCTTCGGCTACATCTGGCTGCCGGCGCTGGTGGTGATCGCCGCGTGCAGCGTGCTCCTGGCGCCGCTGGGCGCACGCGCCGCGCATGCGCTGCCTGTGGGCAAGCTCAAGCGCGTGTTCGCCAGCGTGCTCTACCTTCTGGCGGCGTACATGCTGTGGAAGGGCCTGCGCGGCTGAGACGCTGTGAACGAAGCGCCTCGCCTCGCTACGGCGCCCCGCCGGCCGCGGCGCCGCGCCAGCGCCGCAGGAGCTGCCGGCGAACGCGACGGCCGCGCGGTGCGGCCCAGCGCGCCCGCAGCCACAGGGCGATGAGCCGAAGGCCGTAGACCAGCACGGCCGCCAGCGCCGCACCGCCGGCGATGTCCATCGGATAGTGCAGCCCGCCATGGACGCGCGCCCAGGCGGTCGCGAGCGCCAGCGCGCCCATCGCCAGCGCGGCGGGGCGCAGCCCTCGCAACGGCCACAGGCTGAAGGTGACCGCGAACATGACGGTGGCATGCGCGCTCGGGAAGGCACCGCGACCACCGTGCGCGATCCAGGGCGCGCTGTCGCCCGTGACGAAGGGCCGCGGCATGGCAAATGCATCGGCCAGCGCATGGGCCACGGCAGCCGACAGCACCGCCACGAGCCCCACCCCCAGCACGCCTGCGCGCTGCGTGGGCCGAAGGCAGCACAGCGCCAGCAGCATCAGGATGCCGATGGCGGCGCCGTGCTCGGCGATCCAGCGCGCGGCGGGGATGAGCGGCGCATCGACCTGATGGCCGGCGGCGATGCAGCTGAACAGCCAGCGGTTCAAGTCGAGCATGCGCGCAGGCTAGGCGGTGCACATGTCGCGCCCATGAAAGCGCGACCGCCCTGCCCCCGATACAGTTCAACGCCAAATCGGCCGCTGGCGCCCGTCCCGTCGGGATGAGCAGCTATCGTTTCGATAGCATGTCGACGTCAAAGCACGCCACACCATGCGAGGAAAGCGGCGCCCGCGTCGTGCCACAGCGCCCAGGCGGAGGCGGCGACGAGCGCCAGGCCCGACAGCCGCACCGCAATCTCCCCACGGCTGCCGACCGCCGTGCCGTCACGTGCCGCGACCCACGTGCGCAGGCCCAGCCAGGTGCCGCCGAGCAGCCACACCGCGCTGCCCGCCGCGAAGGCCGCCATGCACAGCGCGCCGGCGACGGCGTCGCCCGCCAGTGCCGCGACCACCAGCGCCGAGTACAGCAGGCTGCACGGCAGCAGCGCCCACAGCGCACCGATCAACCAGGGCCATCGACGGGCGCCGCCCGCGCGGCGCACGCGCGCCCAGGCGCCACGCGCCAGGCCGTCGAGCCACAGCGGCTGCCGCGCCTGCCACAGCAGCACCCCCCCGAGCGCGAGCGCGGCCACGTGCAGCAGGGTCCAGAAGGGCCGCAGCGCGGCCACCTGCGTGCCCAGCCAGCCCAGCCCCTGCAGGCTGACCGCGGCGAGCGCGCCCAGCGCCGCGTAGCCTGCCGCACGACCCGCATGGAACTGCCACAGCGCCCGGCGCGTGCCACCGGCCGCGTGCACGACGCCGGCGCAAGGCGCACTGCACATGCCCAGGCAGTGCGCGCCGCCGGCCAGGCCCATCAGGCCGCAGGTCATGGCCAGGGCCAGCGTCATCGGCGCGGCCCTTCAGATGATGCGCGAGAAGCGCGTGCGTGCCCGGTCGGCCTGCAGGTGGCGGTCGAACACCATGGCGACGGCGCGCACGAAGAACCAGCCGGTCTCGGTCACTTCGATCTCGCGTGCGCTCAGGCGGACCAGCCCGTCGGCCTGGAGCGATTCGAGTGCCGCCAGTTCGGCGGCGAAGTAGCGGCGGAAATCGATCAGGTGCGCCGCGTCGATGGTCTCGAAATCTACCCGGCCCTGGCACATGAGCGCCATGATGACCGCGCGGCGCAGAACGTCGTCGCGCGTCAGCGCCAGCCCGCGCACCACCGGCAGCCGCCCCTGGTCGATCAGGTCGTAGTACTCGTCCAGCGTCTTGGCGTTCTGGCTGTAGCTGGCGCCCACGCGGCCGATCGCCGACACGCCCAGGCCGACGATGTCGCAGTCCGGCTGGGTGCTGTAGCCCTGGAAGTTGCGATGCAGCCGGCCCTGCCGGCGCGCGATGGCCAGCGAATCGTCGGGCAGCGCGAAATGGTCCATGCCGATGTAGCGGTAGCCCGCCTGCGTGAGGCGCTCGATGGCCTGCGACAGCATCTCCAGCTTGGCATCCGCCGACGGCAGTTCCTCGGCGTCGATGCGCCGCTGCGGCTTGAAGCGCTCGGGCAGGTGGGCGTAGGCGTAGAGGGCGATGCGGTCCGGTCGCAGTTCGGCCACCTGGTCGAGCGTGCGCCTGAACGAGGCCGGGCCCTGCCGCGGCAGGCCGTAGATCAGGTCGGTGTTGATGGAGCGGAAGCCCAGTTGCCGCGCGGATTCCACCAGCGCAAAGACCTCGTCTGCCGGCTGGATGCGGTGCACCGCCTTCTGCACCTGCGCATCGAAATCCTGCACGCCGAAGCTGATGCGGTTGAAGCCCAGGGTGGCGAGGTGGGCCAGGCGTTTCGCGTCCACCGTGCGAGGGTCGACCTCGATCGACCACTCGCCGTCGGCCGTGAAGCTGAAGGAGCGCCGCAGCATGGCGACCAGCGCGGTGAGGGCCGCGTCGTCGAGGAAGGTGGGCGTGCCGCCGCCGAGGTGCAGCTGGCTGACCGAGGCGTTCGGGCCCAGGTGCGCCACCTGCAGCTCGACCTCGCGCGCCAGGTAGGCCATGTAGTCCTGCCCCTTCTCGCGCCGCCGCGTCACGATCTTGTTGCAGGCGCAGTAGTAGCACAGCGATTCGCAGAAGGGGATGTGCACGTACAGCGACAGCGGCAGCCGCGCGGCCAGGCCGACCTGGCGCCGCTGCTCCAGCGACTGGGCGTAGGTGTCGGCACCGAAGGCGTCGACGAAGCGATCGGCCGTGGGGTACGAGGTGTAGCGCGGCCCGGGCACGTCGAAGCGGCGCAGCAGCGACGGCGAGACGACGCCTGGCCAGGCGGCCGGTTCCGCCTCGGAGATCGTGGACAGGGGCAAGGTCATGGCAACAGGAGCGCGGGCCGAGGGTGGCACGGCGCGTCCTTGCACTGTGGCGGCAAGCGGCTTAGTCTTGCTTGACCTGGATCAAACCCGCGCGCAATCGAGAGCGCACAATCGATTGACATTCACCGCGCCCTCCCGGGACGGCGCACCAACCTGCCCGCTGCCATGACGCTCAACGCCGACACGATCAAAGTCGCCTGCTCCAACTGCAACCTGCGGGAGCTGTGCATGCCGGTCGGCCTGCAGCCGCAGGAACTGCAACGCATCGACGACATCGTGGCCACGCGCCGCAAGGTCCGCCGCAAGGAGACGCTCTTTGCCAGCGGCGAGCGCTTCACCTCCCTCTATGCCATCCGCACCGGCGTCTTCAAGACCCAGGTCACGGCCGAGGACGGCCGCGAGCAGGTCACCGGCTTCCAGATGGCCGGCGAGATCATGGGCCTGGACGGCATCGTGAACGACCACCACACCTGCGACGCCGTGGCACTGGAAGACGCCGAGGTGTGCGTGATGCCCTTCGAGCGCATCGAGGAACTGTCGCGCGAGGTGACCGCCCTGCAGCGCCACGTGCATCAGATCATGAGCCGAGAGATCGTGCGCGAGCACGGCGTGATGCTGCTCCTGAGCAGCATGCGTGCCGAGGAACGTCTCGCGGCCTTCCTGCTGAACCTGCTGCAGCGACTGCATGCGCGCGGCTTCTCGGCGTCGGAGCTGGTGCTGCGCATGACGCGTGAGGAGATCGGCAGCTACCTGGGCCTGAAGCTCGAGACGGTGAGCCGCACGATGTCGAAGTTCGCCGAGGACGGGCTGGTCGAGGTCAACCAGCGGCATGTGCGCATCCTCGACGCGGACGCCCTGCGCCGCCTGGTCAATCCGACGGTGTGCGCCTGAGCTCCTGCGGCAGCGGCGGCGTCTTGATGAGCATCGCCGTCAGCGCGCTCGATGCCGCGGTGGCGGCCCAGAAGGCGAAGAAGCCCAGCGCGTAGACCGCCTGCCGCGACAGCGGGCCGCCGGCCGCCGGCCAGTGCAGGTCGCCCGGATCCACCAGCCCGAAGACCAGCATCTCGAGCGCGCAGGCCGCCAGGAACGACGGCCACAGCACGCACATCGCCCACAGCAGGCCCTTCATCTCGCCTCCCTGCGCGCCTGCAGCGCTTGCGGCAGGTCGTCCGCCGGCGTCATCGCATGGTTGCGGCCCGCCTGCGCCGGCAGCATCGCAGTGCCGCCGGCCAGGGTGCGGTTGATCTCGATGCCGCGGCGGTAATAGTCGGCCTCGACCACCGGGTCGGGCGATCGCATCGCCAGCCACGCGGTGTAGATGGCCGCCAGCACGACGATGGCGGGCCCACCGACCACCATCCACATGATCGGATGTCGCCACCAGGGGGCGTCGGCTGCGGGAAGCTTGCGGTTCGTCATGGGTCGTTCTCCTTCGGGCTGTCGCATCAGCGCGGCACCAGGAACACGGATTTCTCCGACACCTGCGCCCCGCCCTGCTCCTGCCGCACGTCGAAATGGATGGGGTGGGAGCCCGGCGAGGCGGTTCCGTCCACGATCTGCAGCCGCACCGGCACCCAGCGGGACTCGGCCGGTCCCACCTCGACCGAGTTCTCGCTCGCCAGGGCGAGACCGTCGAGCCCGCGGGCCTCGATGCGGTAGCGCTGCGCGGACTCGGTGGCGTTCATCACCTGCAGGCGATACACGTTCTCCAGCCGGCCGCCCTCGACCAGCCGCGCCAGCGAGGCGCGGTCGCGCACCACGTCGACCTTGAGCGGCGTGCGTGTGACCAGGCTGGCCAGCAGGCCCACCACGAGCAGCGTCAGCACGCCGGCGTAGACCAGCACGCGCGGCCGGAACACGCGCCGCATGACCTGCGCCGGCGACCAGCGCCCCGCCAGGCCGTTCTGCGTGTCGTAGCGGATGAGGCCGCGCGGCAGCTGCACCTTGTCCATGACCGAGTTGCACGCATCCACGCACAGGCCGCAGCCGATGCACTCGTACTGCAGGCCGTTGCGGATGTCGATGCCGGTCGGGCAGACCTGCACGCACAGCGCGCAGTCGATGCAGTCGCCCAGGCCCGCGGCCCGTGCATCCATGTCCTTGCGGCGCGGACCGCGGCGTTCGCCGCGCTGCGCGTCGTAGCTCACGATCAGCGTGTCGCGGTCGAACATCGCGCTCTGGAAGCGCGCGTAGGGGCACATGTACTTGCACACCTGCTCGCGCATGAAGCCGGCGTTGCCGTAGGTCGCGAAGCCGTAGAAGAAGACCCAGAACACCTCCCACGAGCCCATGCGCGTCTGCAGGAAGGCCAGGCCCAGCTCGCGGATCGGCGTGAAGTAGCCCACGAAGGTGAAGCCCGTCCAGGCGGCGATGGCGATCCACACCAGGTGCTTGAACCACTTCTTGACCAGCTTCTCCATCGACAGGTGGTCGCCGTCGAGACGGATGCGGGCGCCGCGGTTGCCCTCGATCTTCTGCTCGACCCAGAGGAAGATCTCGGTGTAGACGGTCTGCGGGCAGCTGAAGCCGCACCACAGGCGCCCGGCCACCGCGGTGAAGAGAAAGAGCGACAGCGCCGAGATGACCAGCAGCCCGGCCAGGTAGATCAGGTCCTGCGGGTACAGCACCCAGCCGAAGAGGTAGAAGCGACGCGCCGCCAGGTCGAACAGCACCGACTGCCGGTTGCCCCACTCGATCCAGGGCAGGCCGTAGAACACCGCCTGCGTGAGAAACACCATGGCCCAGCGCCAGCGGGCGAAGCGCCCGTCGATGGTGCGCGGATAGACCTTCTTCGACGCGGCGTAGAGCGCGACGCCCTCGGCGGCGATGGGAATCACCCGCGCAGGCGATCCACCAGGTGCGGCAGCAACGTCGTCCGCGCGTTCCATGTCAACGAGCGGCGCTCGCCCCATTCGACAGGCCCCAGACGTAGGAGGCCAGCACCTTGATCTGCGCATCGGTCAGGCGGCCTTCCTGCGCCGGCATCTCGCCATGGCGGCCCTGGGTGATGGCCGTGATGATGGCCGCCTCGCCGTAGCCGTGCAGCCAGATGTTGTCGGACAGGCGTGGCGCGCCGAGCGCCTGGTTGCCCACACCGCCGATGCCGTGGCAGGCCGCGCAGGCGGTGAAGTGCGTCTTGCCCAGGCCGGCGCGCACCGAGTCGTGCGGGCTGCCCGACAGGCTCAGCACGTAGTTCGCAAGGTTCTTGACGTCATCGGCGCTGCCCACGGCGGCGGCCATCGGCGGCATCGTGCCGGAACGTCCCTTGGTGATGGTCTCGACGATCTTCTCCGGGGTGCCGCCGTAGAGCCAGTCGTCGTCGGTCAGGTTGGGAAAGCCCCTGCTGCCGCGCGCATCGGAACCGTGGCACTGGGCGCAGTTGTTCATGAAGAGGCGCTCGCCGATGGCATGGGCCGCGGGATCGGCCGCCATCTGCTCGGTGGTCATCGATGCGAAGCGGCCGTAGACCGGCGCCAGTTCGGCCTCGGCCTTCTTCACCTCGTCGGCGTATTCGCCGGCCGAGCTCCAGCCCAGTTGCCCCGCCATGCGCCCCAGGCCGGGGTAGAAGGCCAGGTAGGCGAATGCGAACACGATGGTGATGACGAACAGGCCCACCCACCACAGCGGCAGCGGGTTGTTGGCCTCGCGCAGGTCCTCGTCCCAGACGTGGCCTGTGGTGTTGTCGCTGTCGGCGACCACGCGCTTGCGCGCCGTGAGCCACAGCAGCAGCAGGCAGCCGACGATGCTCAGGATCGAGGCGGCCGCCACGTAGTGGGACCAGAAGTTGCTGACGAAATCGCTCATGGCTTGGCTCTGCGAAGGGTGAGGCGCGTTCTCAGTCCTGCTCGAAGGGCAGGCGGGCGGCTTCGTCGAAGCGGGTGCGGTTGCTGCGCGCGTAGGCCCAGCAGACGATGCCGACGAAGAGCAGGAAGCACACGACGGTGGCGGCTTCGCGCAGGAAGGTGAGGTTCATGGGTCGACTCCCGGTGCTGGCTTCACTTGAGGTTGCGGCCGAGCGACTGCAGGTAGGCCACGAGCGCGTCCATCTCGGTCTTGCCGTCGACGTCGGCGACGGCGGTGCCGATCTCCTCGTCGGTGTAGGGCACGCCGACGCGGCGCAAGGCCTTCATGTGCGACGGCATGGCGGCGGCATCCACGGGGGTCTTCTCGAGCCACCGGTAGGCCGGCATGTTCGACTCCGGCACCACGTCGCGCGGGTTGTTCAGGTGCACACGGTGCCATTCGTCGCTGTACTTGCCGCCCACGCGGTGCAGGTCCGGACCGGTGCGCTTGCTGCCCCACTGGAAGGGGTGGTCGTAGACGAACTCGCCCGCCACCGAGTAGTGGCCGTAGCGCAGCGTCTCGGCGCGGAAGGGGCGGATCATCTGCGAGTGGCAGTTGTAGCAACCCTCGCGCAGGTAGATGTCGCGGCCGGCGAGCTGCAGCGCGGTGTAGGGCTTCAGGCCGGCGATCGGCTCGGTGGTCGACTTCTGGAAGAACAGCGGCACGATCTCCACCAGGCCGCCCACGGCGACCACCAGCAGGATGAGCACGATCATCAGGAAGTTGTTGGTCTCGACCTTCTCGTGCGAGAAGCCGGTCTTTTCGGTGTTGGAGCTGCTCATGGTGTCAAGGGCTTCGAGCCATCATGCGGAGGCGGTGGAGGCTGTGGCGAGGGCCGGCACGGTGGCGCGCTGCACGCGGCCGGAGGCGACCGTCATCCAGACGTTCCAGGCCATCACCAGCATGCCGGCGAGGTACAGCAGGCCGCCCGTGAGGCGCACGACGTAGAAGGGATAGGTCGCCTTCACGCCCTCGGCGAAGGTGTAGGTGAGCGTGCCGTCGGGATTGATGGCGCGCCACATCAGGCCCTGCATCACGCCGGCGATCCACATGGCGGCGATGTACAGCACGATGCCGATGGTGGACATCCAGAAATGCAGCTCGATGGCCCGCGTGCTGTACATGGTGGTGCGGCCCCACATGCGCGGGATCAGGTAGTACAGCGAACCCATCGAGATCAGGCCCACCCAGCCCAGGGCGCCGGAATGCACGTGGCCGATGGTCCAGTCGGTGTAATGGCTCAGGGCATTGACCGTCTTGATGGACATCATCGGGCCCTCGAAGGTCGACATGCCGTAGAAAGACAGCGCGACGATCAGGAAGCGCAGGATCGGATCGGTGCGCAGCTTGTGCCAGGCCCCCGAGAGGGTCATGATCCCGTTGATCATCCCGCCCCAGCTGGGCGCCAGCAGGATCAGCGAGAACAGCATGCCCAGCGACTGGGTCCAGTCCGGCAGCGCCGTGTAGTGCAGGTGGTGCGGGCCGGCCCACATGTAGGTGAAGATCAGCGCCCAGAAGTGCACGATCGACAGCCGGTAGCTGTACACCGGCCGCCCGGCCTGCTTGGGGATGTAGTAGTACATCATTCCCAGGAAGCCCGCCGTGAGGAAGAAGCCCACCGCGTTGTGGCCGTACCACCACTGCACCATCGCGTCCTGCACGCCGGCGTAGGCGGAATAGCTCTTCATCCAGCCCGCAGGCACCTCGGCACTGTTGACCACGTGCAGCAGTGCGACCGCGATGATGAAGGCGCCGTAGAACCAGTTGGCGACGTAGATGTGGCGCACCTTGCGCGTGCCCACCGTGCCGAAGAACACGATGGCATAGGACACCCACACCAGCGTGATCAGGATGTCGATCGGCCATTCGAGTTCGGCGTACTCCTTGCCGGTGGTGTAGCCCAGCGGCAGCGAGATGGCGGCCGCGACGATGACGGCCTGCCAGCCCCAGAAGGTGAAGGCCGCGAGCTTCGGGGCGAAGAGCGGCACCTGGCAGGTGCGCTGCACCACGTGGTAGCTGGTGGCGAAGAGCGCGCAGCCGCCGAAGGCGAAGATCACCGCATTGGTGTGCAGCGGGCGCAGGCGGCCGTAGCTGAGCCACGGGATGCCCAGGTTGAGGTCGGGCCAGGCGAGCTGCGCGGCGATGACCACGCCGACCAGCATGCCGACCACGCCCCACACCACCGCCATCAGCGAGAACTGTCGGACGACCGTGTCGGTGTAGGTCGCGGGAGAAGCATCGTGGGTCGGCATGGTCGCAGTCGTCCGTTGGGGATGACTGCAGTGTCGAGCGCCATGCGGGCGCGACACTTGATCCGGATCAATCGTTGCCGAGAATGCGTGAACCTTCACGCTCGATGTCGTCGAACTGCCCGCGCTCCACGGCCCACCAGAGGCCGAAGATGATGGCGAGCACCATCAGCACCGACAAAGGAACGAGCACGAAGAGGACGTCCACCTCAGGCTCCCGGTGCGTCGGCAGGCATGGCCGGCGAGCGCGCGAGCCGTGCACTGTTGAGCACCACGATCAGCGAACTGGCCGCCATGCCGAGCCCTGCCAGCCAGGCCGGCATCGATCCAGCCAGCGCCAGCGGCACGCAGGCGGCGTTGTAGACCACCGACCAGGCGATGTTCTGCCGCACCACGCGCATCGTGCGCCGCGCCTGCCGCCATGTGGCGGGAATGGCGGTGAGCGCGTCGCCCAGCACGATGAAGTCGGCCCGGGCGCGCGTCCCGGCCGCGGCCTGCCCCACCGCGAAGGCGACGTCGGCCTGGGCGATGACCGGCCCATCGTTGAGGCCGTCGCCGACCATGGCCACATGCCGGCCTTCGGATTGCAGGCGGCGCACCGCCTCGAGCTTGTCCTCCGGCTGGCAGTCGCCGCGCGCGTTGCCGATGCCGGCCGCGCTCGCCAGGCGATGCGCGGCCTCGCTGCGGTCGCCCGACAGCAGGCGCACGTCGATGCCGCCCTCGCGCAGGCCAGCCACCGTGGCGCGGGCGTCCGGCCGCAGGTCCTCGTCGAGGACGAAGCTGGCCAGCCAGCCCTCCTCGTCGCTCAGGTGCACCTGCATCGCCGGCACTTCCAGCGCCGGCACGCCGCAATGCGCGGCCGAGCCCAGTCGAAGGCGACTACCCGCGGCGCCCGCGCTTCGCCTGGGCAGCAGACGGCCCTCGACCCCGCGACCGGCGACCTCGACCAGTTCGGCCGCCGTCCAGTCGCTGCGCTCGCCCGCATGCTGGGTCCAGGCCGCAACCAGCGCGCGCGAGGCCGGATGCACGGAGCCCGAGGCCATCGCCGCCGCCAGGCCGAGCGCGTCGCCCGGCGGCACGCCGCGCCGGCTGTAGATGCGGTCCAGCCGGGGCAGCGGACGCGTGAGCGTACCGGTCTTGTCGAAGACCACGGTGTCGACCGCGGCCAGCGCTTCCAGCGCCTGCAGGTGGGCCACCAGCACGCCCTGCCCGGCCCGTTCGCCCGCGCAGGCCAGCATGGCGGCGGGGGTGGCCAGCGACAGGGCGCACGGACAGGTCACGATGAGCACCGACGCCGCGACCATCAGCGCATGCCCGGGCCCAGACGGCCACCACCACACGGCCGCCGCCAGCGCGGCCAGCATCACGACGAGCAGAAAGGGCCGCGCCACGCGGTCGGCCGCGCGCGCCAGGCGCGGCTTCTCGACGGACGCGGCCTCCATCAGCGCCACGATGCGGCCGAAGCGCGTGTCGCCGCCCAGCGCCTCCACACGCACCAGCACCTGGGCGCCCACGTTGTGGCTGCCCGCAAGCACGCGCGATCCACGGGGCCGGGGCACCGGATGCGCCTCGCCGGTCACCAGCGCCTCGTCGGCGCTGGTGTCGCCCTCGACGATGCAGCCGTCGGCCGCGAAGGACTCGCCGGGCCGCACCCGCAGCACGTCGCCCACGCGCAGGCGGTGGGCGCCGACGCGCTCCGTGCCGCCGTCCCGCCGCAGCCGCTCTACGCTGTCGGGCAGCCGTTCGAGCAGTGCGTCCAGCGCACCGGCGGTGCGGTCGCGCAGGCGCGACTCCAGCCAGCGCCCGGTGAGCAGGAAGAAGACGAACATGGTGAGCGAGTCGAAATACACCTCGCGGCCCAGCGCGCCGTCAGGGTCGAAGGTCCCGGCCGTGCTGACGGCGAAGGCGATGGCGATGCCCAGCGCCACCGGCGTGTCCATGCCCACGCGCAGGCGCCGCAGGTCCTGCCAGGCGCCGCGGAAGAAGGGGCCGCAGGCCAGCAGCACCACGGGCAGCGACAGCACCCACGAGGCCCAGCGCAGGAGCAGCTCGATGTCGCGCGTCATCTCGCCGGGGCCGGCCACGTACGCCGGCACGGCGTACATCATCACCTGCATCATGCACAGGCCCGCCACCAGCCAGCGGAAGAGCGCACGGCGCGACTCGCGCCGGCGCAGCGCCTGGCGGCCGTCGGCGCCGACGGGCGATAGCCGGTAGCCGGCCTCGCGCACCGCCTCGAACCAGCGCGAGGGCGTCGTGGCCTGCGGCGACCACAGCACGCGCGCGCGCCGCCCGCCCGACTGCACCGCGGCCGCGCTCACGCCGGGGACGGCACACAGCGCGTCTTCGACCGTGAGGGCACAGGTCGCGCAATGGATGCCCTCGACCGCGACCCATGACTCCCAGCGCGGATCGTCGCCGCCCAGCGGCCGGCCGAACGCCGGCCACTCGGCCGGGTCGTCAATGCCCGCAAGCTGCGCGTCGCGCTTGGGCGCGAGCACGCGCGGGCCCGGGCCAAGGTGCGGGCCAGGGGGGTCGAGTACGGCATCCACCATGGTGTGTGCAATGGTGCCGCCGCCGCGCCGGCGAGGTATTGAGCCAGGTCAAGGCCCTGGCGGTCCGCACGACGGTCCCGCCCGAGCGGGACCCATCAGTCGACCGGCCGCTGTCGCCACTCACGCGGCGTGCATCCGAAGCGGTCGCGGAAGGCACGGCTGAAATGGGCGGCATCGCTGAAGCCGCGGGCATAGGCGATCTCGGCCACCGACCTTCCCGCGAACGCGGGTTCGAGCAGGTCGCGGCTGCAGGCTTCGAGGCGGCGGTCCCAGATGTACTGCGAGGGCGTGAGCGGCTCGCTCCTGAAGACGCGGTGGATGTGGCTCACGGACACGCCGAGCCGTCCGGCCAGCGTGCCCACCGACAGCGCCGGATCGCCCAGTTCCGCGTCGATGCAGCGCTTCACGCGTGCGAGGTGGTAGGCCGTGAGATTGCTCACCACCGGTGTGCGGGCGGCGGGCAGTGTCTGGAGCCCCGCCACCAGGATGCTCTGCACGCCGTGCGAGACGGCCAGTGCCGACGCCGGTTGCAGCGCGTCGATGTCCTCGCGCAGCGTCCGGATCATGCTGAGCAGCAGGTGGCCGGCGCCCTGACGCCCCGATACGGTCGTGGCCGTGAGCCGCTCGGTGTCGCGCAGCTCGCTGCGCAGGCGCTCGCCGGGCAGCTTGAGCACGATCTGCTCGAAGGCCTGCTCGAACACCAGCTGGTAGGGGCGCGTGCTGTCGTAGAGCGCGAAATCGCCTGCGTCCAGCACGGCATCGCGGCCGTCCTGGCGCACCACGCCACGGCCGCGGGCCTGTATGCTCACGAGAAAGCAGTCTTCGCTCGACTTCGCCACGTGCCCCGGCGTGCGCGTCACTGTCTGCGGCGAGGACGTGACCACGGAGATGCCCAGGCTGGGCAGCGTGTGCTGGCGGATGCTGCCTTCGAAGGGCCGCGCGCCGCCGGTGTCCACCGAGTCGCACTCGAGCTGCACGTAGACGTTGCAGATCAGGTCGGTCCAGTAGGCGAGCCGCTGGCCGCGCGACACGACGTCGGTGCTGAGCAACTGGGACATGGGCAGCTCCTTCGAGGACCGGGCCTGCACGCAGACATCTCTCGACCCGTGCAACGCTGAGACAAGAACGACGCCAAGCCGAGGCAAGGCGTTCCGGCGGGCGCGAATTTACGCTTCAAGCAACCCGCATGCCACCACGCAAACCCGGTGCGTCATGCGAGGCGCCCACCTCTCTTCAACGCCTCAGGAGAAGCACCATGCCCACCACCGTCCATCCCAAGCTCCGCGTCGCCGCGGTCCAGGCCGCCCCCGTGTTCCTGGACCTCGACGGCACCATCGACAAGACCATCGACCTGATGGCGCAGGCCGCCGGCCAGGGCGTGCAGCTCATCGCCTTCCCCGAGACGTGGGTGCCGGGCTATCCCTGGTGGATCTGGCTGGACTCCCCGGCCTGGGGCATGCAGTTCGTGCAGCGCTACCACGACAACGCGCTCGTGATCGGCTCGCCCGAGTTCGATCGCCTGAAGGCCGCGGCGCGCCAGCACCGCATCTGGCTGTCCTTCGGCTTCGCAGAGAAGGCCGGCGGCAGCCTCTACATCGCGCAGGCGCTGATCGACGACCAGGGCCACACGGTCCAGACACGGCGCAAGCTCAAGCCCACCCACGTGGAGCGCACGGTCTTCGGCGAAGGCGACGGGTCGGACCTGCAGGTGGTGGAGACGCCCATCGGCAACATCGGCTCGTTGTGCTGCTGGGAACACCTGCAGCCGCTGAGCAAGTACGCGATGTATGCACAGAACGAGCAGATCCACTGCGCGGCCTGGCCCAGCTTCTCGCTGTACCGCGGCGCGGCCTACGCGTTGGGCCACGAGGTGAACAACGCGGCCAGCCAGGTGTACGCCACCGAGGGCGGCTGCTTCGTGCTCGCGCCGTGTGCCACGGTTTCCGAGGCCATGAGCGAACTGATGTGCACGGACGCCGGCAAACAGCAGATGCTGGGCGTCGGCGGCGGTTACGCACGCATCTACGCGCCGGACGGCTCGCCGCTGGGCACGCCGTTGCCCGAGGACGCCGAAGGGCTGGTCGTCGCCGACATCGACCTGGGCATGAATGCGCTCGCCAAGGCGGCCGCGGACCCGAGCGGCCACTACTCGCGCCCCGACGTCACCCGGCTGCTGCTCGACAAGACGCGCCGGATGCCCGTGGTGGTGCAAGGCGCGGCCGAGCCCGAGCCTGCCGTCGCCGGCGTTGCGGCGGAGGCGGCGCCGCCCCCGGCCGAGGAGCGGTTGCCCGTGGCCGCGTGAGCATCGCGGGGAAGCGGCTCGACCGGGTTCTGCACCGCCCCGCCGGGCGTGCGCCGTGTTGGCCGGGGTCGTGCGCGGCCCTCTCGGAAAGCTTGATCTGGGACAAGTCCGGCCACGGCGACCGACCCTAAGCTGACGCACCGTCCACTGGAGCCTCCCCATGTACCAGCGCATCCTCGTTCCCACCGACGCCACGCCGCTGTCGAAGAAGGCCGTGACGCACGCGCTGACCCTGGCCGCCGAACAGGGCGCGGAACTGGTGGTACTGAACGTGATGCCGCGCTACCCCACGAGTTACCTGGAGGGCGCGATGGTCTTCGAGGCCGAGGACGTCGCGCGGGTCGAGACGCAGTGGGCCGAGCAGGCGCGCACCCTCGTGAACCGCGTGGCCGAGCAGGCCCAGGCACGTGGCATCCAGGCGCGGGCCGTGGTGGTGAAGTCCGACCTGGTGGCCGAATCCATCGTGTCGGCGGCCACCAAGCACAAGGCCGACCTGATCGTGATGGCGTCGCACGGGCGCAAGGGCCTCAAGCGCGTGCTGATGGGCAGCGAGACCCTCAACGTGCTCACGCACTCCGAGGTCCCGGTGCTGGTCCTGCGCTGACGACTCTGCGAAGAACAACCCGCTTCCATTTCAACCCGAGGAGTCATGTCATGAAGATCGTCGTCGCCGTGGATGGCAGCGCATTCACACGCAAGGCCATCGACTACATCGCAGTCAACCGGCGCATGTTCGTGGAGGGCAACGAACTGCTGATGGTGCACGTCTGCACGGGCATCCCGCCCCACGTCACCCGGCACATCGGCAAGGACGTGCTGCAGGCCTACTACGCCGAAGAGGGCGCCAAGGTCATCGAGCCTGTGAAGGCGCAGCTGGCGGCGCACGACATCGGCGCCTACGGCATCGAGTTGCGGCACGGCTACGCGCCGGAGGAGATCCTTCGTGCCGCGAACGCCGCGCAGGCCGGGCTGATCGTGATGGGCACGCACGGCCACGGCATCTTCGGGCGGGCGCTCATGGGATCGGTGGCGACCAAGGTGATCGCCGAGGCGGACATCAGCGTGTTGCTGGTCCAGTGACGGTGACGGCCGCCTCGTCGGCGGCCTCGCTCTCCAGGGAACGGCTTTGCGCCTCCAGCAGCGCGTTGGAGCGGGACAGGCTGTCCTCCATGCGCACGTTCAGATAGCGCCAACCCCGCGAATAGGGCATGGCGATCGCCATCCAGACAATGCCCACAGCGCAGAACAGCATGACCGTCATATCCCAATCCATCGCGGCGATCCCTGATGTCTTTGTGCGCAAATTCTAGTCAGCACGCAGGCCCGCGGGCCGTCTGCCGGCCATCCGCCGCGGGCGCAACCGTGATCAATGTCCGGCGAACAGCGTCTTGTATTGCTCGCGCAGCAGGGCCTTCTGCACCTTGCCCATGGTGTTGCGCGGCAACTCGGGCACCACGAAGCAGCGCTTGGGAATCTTGAAATTGGCCAGCCTGGCCTTGAGTTCGGTCACGATGCCGTCGGCGTCGAGGCTGGCTCCCGCCTTGGCGATGACGATCGCCACGCCCACCTCGCCGAAGTCCGGATGCGGCACCCCGACCACCGCACTCTCGGCCACGCCGGGCATCTCGTTGATGTAGCCCTCGATCTCGGCCGGGTAGACGTTGTAGCCACCGCTGATGATGAGGTCCTTGCTGCGCCCGACGATGGTGACGTAGCCCAGGCCGTCGACCTTGCCCACGTCGCCGGTCTTGAAGTAGCCGTCGGCGGTGAATTCCTCCCTGGTCTTCTCGGGCATGCGCCAGTAGCCGGCGAAGACGTTGGGGCCGCTGACCTCGATGTTGCCGATCTCGTCGGTGCCGCAGTCGCGCGCCTCGCCCTTCTCGTCGTACGCGCGCACCCGCAGACTGACGCCCGGCAGCGGGAAGCCCACGGTGCCGCCGCGGCGCGCGCCCTGCACCGAGGTGTAGGGGTTGGAGGTGAGCATGATCGTCTCGCTCATGCCGTAGCGCTCGAGGATGGTGTGGCCGGTGCGCTCCTGCCACTCGTTGAAGGTCTCGATCAGGAGCGGCGCGGAGCCGGCGATGAACAGGCGCATGTCCTCGCACTGCTTCTTGCCCAGCAGCGGCTCGGCCAGCATGCGCACGTAGAGCGTGGGCACGCCCATGAACACGGTCGCGTCCGGCAGCCGCGCCACCACCCGCTTGGGATCGAACCTGGAGAACCAGATCATCTTGCTGCCGTTGAGCAGCGCGCCGTGGATCGCCACGAAGAGGCCGTGCACGTGGAAGATCGGCAGCGCATGCAGCAGCACGTCGCCATGCGTCCAGCCCCAGTAGTCCTTGAGCACCTCGGCGTTGGACCGCAGGTTGCGGTGCGTCAGCATCGCCCCCTTGCTGCGGCCGGTGGTGCCGCTGGTGTAGAGGATGGCGGCCAGGTCGTCGTCCTGACGGGTCGCCACGGTGTGCTCGCTGCTGCACTGCACGGCCAGCTCGAGCAGCGTGCCGGTGCGGTTGTCGTCGAGCGTGAAGACGTGCACCGGGCCGCCCTTCTTGCCCAGCTTCTTCTGCAGCTTCTGCGCGATGGGACCGACCCACGAGGCATTGCGGCTGGCGCAGACCACGACCGAGGGCTCGGCGTTGTCGAGGAAGTACTCGATCTCGGCGCTCTGGTAGGCGGTGTTGAGCGGCAGGAAGACATAGCCGGCCCGCAGCGTGGCCAGGTACAGCATCATGGCCTCGACCGACTTCTCGACCTGCACGGCAATGCGCGCGCCCGCCTTGAGCTTGAGCGCCTCGAACAGGTTGGCGATCATCGCGCTGGCCCGGTCGAGGTCGCGCCAGGAATAGGCCAGGCCCTCGTCCGTCTCCACGGCAATGGCGTCGAGGTCGTGCGGGAAGGCGGCGCGCAGGTGGGCGAACAGGTTGGCGTTCTGGATCGGGCTCATGGCGGTGGAACGAAGGGCGAAAGGAAGGAAGAAGAAGGCAGAAGAGAAGAAAGCGACGGTTCAGAAATTCGGGCTGCGCTTGGCCAGGAAGGCGCCGATTCCCTCGCGGTGTTCGGCCGAGTCGGCATAACGGTAGGCGTCCGCCAACAGACTTGCTATCGTATCGATAGCACCGCCCCCAGCATCCACGGGTGCCGGCGCCCGATTCAATGCCGAGAACGTGGCCTTGTTCAGCCGCGCGGCCTGGGGTGCGAGTGTGGCGATGCGACGCGCATGCTGCAAGCACGCATCGGCCACCGCGTCGTCGGGCAGCACGCGCAGCAGAAAGCCCGCGTCGTACAGCCGCTGCGCGTCGTGCACGCCGGCGGCCAGCAGCATGTCGCGCGCCAGCACGTCGCCGACCGCGCCGCGCACCAGCGCGGCTTCGCGCGGCGCCATCGGGAAGCCCAGCTTGGCGATCGGCGCGCCGAACTTCGCCCCGGCGCCGGCCAGGCGGATGTCGCAGCAGCTGGCGATCTCCAGGCCCGCGCCCATGCAGGCGCCCTCGATCTGCGCGACCAGCGGCACCGGGCAGGCCAGCAGCGCCGCCAGGGCGCCCCAGACCTCGTCCTCGTGGAAGGCCCGCAGGCGCGCCTCGTCGTAACGGAAGTCCGGGTACTCCGAGATGTCGCCGCCCGCGCAGAACGCCCCGCCCTCCCCCCGCACCATCACGCAGCGCAAGCTTGCGTCGGCCGACAGCGCCTCGGCCGCCGACCGCAGCTCGCGCCACATCGCCCGCGTCATGGCGTTTAACCGACCGGGATTGCGCAGCGTGAGGGTGGCAACCGCGGCGTCGCGGTGCAGGAGGACAGCGGGCACATCATTCATGGCATGCATTCTGGCCACAAACGATGCAGCATCGGCCTCGGAACTCGGGCCGGTCCCCCATCAGGGCACCCGCGGAACTGGCTTTGCCAGGCCGCTGGGTGCGCCCCCTTCGCGCAGCGGAAGGGGGAGCCGCGAAGCGGCATGGGGGATGTCATTCGAGCTTCGCGCCAGAGGCCTTCACCACCGCCGCCCAGCGCTTGACCTCACCGCTCACGAACTGGCCGTACGGCGCGCCCACCAGATTCGGGATCTCCGAACCGTTCTGCGCCCAGATGGTCTTGAGCTCGTCGGTGGCCAGCGACTTGCGCATGTCGTCGGTGATGCGGGCCACCGTGTCGGCCGGCGTGCCCTTGGGCGCCCACAACCCGTACCAGGTGGTCACGGTGTAGTCCGGAAGCCCCACCTCGGCGGCGCAGGGCACGTCGGGAAACGCGGGGTTGCGCTTGGCGCCGGCCACCATCAGCGCCTTGATGCGGCCGGCCTTGATGTGCTGCGCCGAGGAGCCCAGGCCGTCGAAGCCGCAGTCCACATTGCCCGCGATCAGGTCCTGCAGCATCGGACCGGCGCCACGGTAGGGGATGTGGGTGATGAAGGTGCCGGTCTGCAGCTTGAACAGCTCGCCCGCCAGGTGGTGCGAGGTGCCCGCGCCGGCCGATGCGTAGTTGAGCTTGCCGGGGTTCTTCTTCGCGTAGGCGATGAATTCCTGGATCGTCGGCTGCGTCACGCGGCGCGGATTGACCACCACCACCTGCGGCACGTTGGCCAGCAGCATGATCGGCACGAAGTCCTTCTCGATGTCGTAGTCGAGCCTGGGGTAGATCGACGGCGCGATGGCGTGATGCACTGCGCCCATGAAGAGCACGTAGCCATCCGGCGCGCCCTTGGCCGCGATGCTGGCGCCGACGGTGCCGCCGGCGCCGCCGCGGTTGTCGATCACCAGAGTCTGGCCCGCCACCTTGCCGAACTGCGCCGACAGCGGCCGCGCGAAGGCGTCCGTGCCGCCGCCGGCCGGAAAGGGCACGACCATGGTCACCGGCTTGGTCGGCCAGCCGCTGCCCTGGGCCTGCACGCCGCCCACCGCCAGCGCCGCACCCGCGGCGGCCAGGCGCAAGACGTCGCGCCGCTGAAACTGTTCTGCCATCTGTTGTCTCCAGTCTGCTGTGATGCCGGGGCCTTCGGCATCGTTTGTGTGTGTGATACGGCCCGGAAGATTCAGGTCTTGAGGAACAGGTCCTCGATGTCGCCGGACACCGGCACCCTGCCCTGCGCCAGCAGCGCGCGGTGCTTGTCCAGGCGCTTGAGGTCGTAAAGATAGTTCACCATCAGGCCCCAGGACTGCTTCATCCCCTTGGCCGAAGGGTCGGCCGCCCAGTCCAGGCGCTCGACCCGCGCGCCGTTGCCCAGGTGGAAGCGCGCCACGGCATCCAGCGGCTTGTCGTCCTTGAGGCCCCGCCCCAGGTACTCGGCCGCGCACTGCAGCAGCGCCAGGCGCAGCGGCGACTTCGGGCCCAGCGTCAGCGCGTCGTCCAGCGCGGACAGGAAGCGCTCGGCCGTGGGCGGCATCGAGCCCAGCAGGCGACCCAGCGCCTCGGCCTGCTTCTCGGGCAGGCGCGCCAGCAGCCCGGCGGCGTTCTGGCCCAGCCACGAACGCAGCCCCGGGATCGGCGACAGGGTCGCGAAGGTCTTGAGCTTGGGGAACTTGGCGCGCAGCGTCTCCACCACGCGCTTGATCAGCGAATCGCCGAAGCTCACGCCGCGCAGGCCCGACTGGGTGTTGCTGATCGAATAGAAGATCGCGGTCGTGGCCTTCTCCACGCCGGGCGACGCCGCTTCGTCCAGCAGCGGCGTGATGCTGTCGCTGATGGCATCGGTCAGCGCCACCTCCACGAAGATCAGCGGCACGCCGGGCATGCGCGGATGGAAGAAGCCGTAGCAGCGGCGGTCCTTCTCGTCGAGCCGGTTCTTCACGTCCGACCAGCTCTTGATGTCGTGTACCGCTTCGTAGCGGATCAGCTTCTCGATCAGCGAGGCCGGCGAATCCCAGCTGATGCGCTGCAGCTCGAGAAAAGCGACGTCGAACCAGGTGGTGAACAGCTGCTCCAGTTCGGCGTCGAGCGCGAGCAGGCGACGGTCCTTCTTGAGCTCGGGCAGCAGTTCGGCGCGCAGGTCGACGAGGAAGCCCAGCCCGTCCGCATCCACCGCAAAGCGCTGCAGCAGCCGTGCGCGCGGCGACACCAGCGCGCGGCGCAGCTTGAGCTCGGCCTGGCTGTGTTCGGGCGAGCCGACCGGGGTGGCCTCGTACTGCTCCCGCGCCACCTTGATCTTCTGCCCGTCCGGCGCGAAGCACTCGGCCATCAGCAGCCAGACGTCGCGCCGCTCGGCAGCCGGCAGGGCCGCGTAGGCCTGGGCCACGGCATGCGCGCGGCGGCCCGCCTCGACCTCGCTGACGCGCGCGTCGACCACGGCCTGCAGGTCCTCGAGCATCTTGCGCAGGGCGCGCGGCGCCATCGCCTCGCCGTGGCGGCGCAGCGTGGCGTCCAGCCGTTCGGCCAGCGTGCGCGGCGGGCGGTCGTCGGACGCTCCTTTTTTCGTAGCAGCCTTCGCAGGCGCCGCGGGCGCTGCAGCCCCTTTTTCTTCGGAACTGGTGGCGCGCAGCAGCGACACGCTGCGCTGCAGCCATTCGGATGCGCTCATGCGCCCGCTCCCGGGCGACGGGTGTTCGATGGGGTCATGCGGAAAACCTCGCTTTCTGTTGCAGCGCCACGGCCCGCAGGGCCTCGCGCTGGCGGTTCAGGTGGGTGCGCATCGCGGCCTCGGCGCCGTCGCTGTCGCGTGCCTTGAGGGCAGCGAACACGGCCAGGTGCTCCGACAGGCTCTGGTCGAGCCGGCCCGGCGCATGCAGCTGCTGCAGGCGCGCGAGCTTGAGGATCTTGCGCAGGTCGCCGATCACCTGCGCCAGCCAGCGGTTGTCGGCCAGGGAGATGATGGCTTCGTGAATGGCGTAGTTCGTCGCGTAGTACTCGTTAATGCGCCTGGCCTTCGCATGGCGCTCGAGCTTCTCGTGCATCGACTCCAGCGCCTCGAGTTCGGCGTCGGTGGCGTTGCGCGCGGCTTCCCAGGCGCAGCGGCCCTCGAGCAGCGCGATCACCGGGAAGATCTCGTCCAGGTCCTTCTGCGTCACCTCGGCCACGAAGCAGCCGCGGCGCGGCTCGTGACGCAGCAGGCCCTCGGCCGTGAGCACCTTCAGCGCCTCGCGCAGCGGCGTGCGCGAGATCTCCAGCCGCTCGCACAGCGCCGCCTCGTCGAGGAAGCTGCCGGGCACCAGCGTGCCCGCGAAGATCTCCTCGCGCAGCGTGGCGGCGACCTGGTCGTGCAGCGAATGCGGAACGATGCGCATGGCGGTGACGGGCTCCAGCGGCAGGACGCGACGCGGCCAGAAGCCCGCGATGCGTCGAAGATCAGGGCGCCCCTGCCTACGGAAGTCGATGCGGGGAGAGGCGCCTGTAATTACCGGTAATTATGGGAATGCACCCGTGCAAGCGCAAGCGCCCCGGCGTCGGACAAACCCTTGGGTCCGCGCGTGCATGGACAATGGCCGCACACGCTCCACGATGTGGGCGGCGCCGCCGGCATCGAGGCGCCGCCGCGGCCCGGCGCGTTCCACCACCCATGAAACTCCACCAACTGCGACAGCGCCTGCGCGATGCGGGGGCCGGCCCCAGCCACGAGCAGCGCATCCTGCGCAACTGGTCGCATGCGCTGGCGCGCGAGAGCGGCCGCCGCCGGCCGTCGACCTTCTTTCCCGCCCCGCTGCTGGCCGCCCTGCCCGGCATCGAGGCCGAACTCGCGGGCCTGGCGCGGCTGCGCAGCGCCCACACCGGCGCCGACGGCTCGGAGCGCCTGCTGGTGGCACTGGCAGACGGCCAGGCCGTGGAAAGCGTCCTGCTGCCGCGCGACGGGCTGTGCGTGTCGACGCAGGTCGGCTGCGCGGTCGGCTGCCGCTTCTGCATGACCGGCCGCGACGGGCTGCTGCGCCAGGTCGGCAGTGCCGAGATCGTGGCGCAGGTGGCGCTCGCCCGCGCGCGGCGGCCGGTGCGCAAGGTGGTCTTCATGGGCATGGGCGAGCCGGCCCACAACCTCGACAACGTGCTGGAGGCCATCGACTTCCTCGGCACGGCGGGCAACGTGGGCCACAAGAACCTCGTCTTCTCCACCGTCGGCGATCCGCGCGCCTTCGAGCGGCTGCATCGCCAGCAGGTGCGGCCGGCCCTCGCGGTGTCGCTGCACACCACGCGCGCCGGCCTGCGCCGCGAGCTGCTGCCGCGCGCCCCCGAGCTGAGCCCGGAGGAACTGGTCGCCGCCGCCGAAGGCTATGCACGCGCCACCGGCTACCCGATCCAGTACCAGTGGACCCTGCTGGACGGCGTCAACGACGGCGAGGAAGAACTCGACGGCCTCGTGCGCCTGCTCCGAGGCAAGTACGGCGTGCTCAACGTCATCCCCTTCAACGAGGTCGAGGGCGCGGGCTTCGGCCGGCCGGGCTGGGAGCGCTGCCGCGCCTTCGCGCGCACGCTGCACGAGCGCGGCATCCTCACCAAGCTGCGTGACTCGGCCGGGCAGGACATCGATGGCGGCTGCGGGCAGTTGCGGGCACGGACCCTCGGCCTCGCGCAGCCGCTGCGGCGCATCGCCGTCGCGGATGCCGCACGACACCGTGCCGCGCCCTGAAATCCCCCGCCTTCGCCATCGAAAGGAACCCAGGCATGCAATCGGCCGACGCCGCCCTCTTCGACGCGGCCTACTACGAGCGCTTCTACTTCGACCAGAAGACGCGGGTGTCGGACCCGCAGCACGTCGAGCGCCTAGGCGCCTTCGTGTGCAGCTACCTGCAATACCTGCGCGTGCCGGTGCAGCGCGTGCTCGATGTGGGCTGCGGCATCGGGCTGTGGCGCGACATCGTGGCGCGTCAGTTCCCGCAGGCGCAGTTCCACGGCGTGGAGATCAGCGAGTACCTGTGCCAGCGCTACGGCTGGACACAGGGCTCGGTGGTGGATTACACGACGCGCGAGCCCTTCGACCTCGTGATCTGCCAGGGCGTGCTGGCGTACCTCAGCCCGGCAGACCTCAAGCGCGCGCTGCGCAACCTGGGCACGCTCACGCGCGGCGCGCTGTACCTGGAGGTGGTCACGCGCGAGGACTACGAGAACGACATCGTGGACGACACGCTGACCGACCCGCGCCTCTTCCGGCACCGTGCCGAGGCCTACCGGCGCGGCCTCGCGCCGAACTTCAGGCACGCGGGCGGCGGCGTCTGGCTCAGCCGCGACTGCGAGGTGCCGCTCTACGCCATGGAGTGCGCCGACGACGCGTAGCCGTGGTCAGAGTTTGATGCCGGCGCCTTTGACGGTCGGCCCCAGCACCCCGACCTGCTCCTTCACGAAGCTGTCGAATCTCGCCGTGGTCTCGGGCTTGCCGACGATGCCGAGGTCGACCATCTTCTTCTGCACCTCGGGCATGACCAGCACCTCGTTGCAGGCCGCATTGAGCCTGGCGACCATGTCCGCGGGCAGCTTCGCCGGGCCGGAGAGGCCGAAGAAGTTCTCCAGCACCAGCTTGGCTTGGCCGAGTTCCACCACCGTCGGCACCTCGGGCATCAGCGGCGAGCGCGCCGTGCTCGTCACCGCCAGCGGCACCAGCTGGCCGGTCTTGAAATACTGCACATAGGCGGTGATGACGTCGATGCCGACCGGGATGATCCCGGCCAGCAGGTCGGTGGTCATCGGGGCACCGCCGCGGTAGGGCACGTGCACCAGGTTGGCGCCCGTGACCTTGCGCGTCAGCTCGCCGTGGATGTGGCCGACCGAGCCGGGGCCGCCGGAACCGAAGTCCACGCGCTCCTTCTGTGCCTTGGCCAGCAGCTCGCCGAAGCTCTTGATGCCGGATTCCTTGCTGGCCATGACGACCAGCGGGGCCGAGCCCAGGTAGGCGATGTGCGTGAAGGCGGCCACCGGGTCGTAGGGTGCCTTCTCGAGCGTGAAGGGCCCGAGCGCGATCGGCGTGGTGTTCGACAGCATCAGGGTGTAGCCGTCGGCCGGCGCCGTGGCCACGATCTGGCCACCGATGGTGCCGCCGGCGCCGGGCCGGTTGTCGATGACCACCGGCTGGCCGAGCTTGCGGGCCAGCTGCTCGCCCACGATGCGCGCCAGGATGTCGCTCGAGCCGCCGGGCGGGAAGGTGACGACGATCTTGATCGGCTTGTCGGGCCACTGCGCGAAGGCAGGCAGGCCGAGGGACGCGAGGCCACCCGCGCCCAGCAGGCGCAGGGCGCCGCGGCGCGACAGGGGAAGGGACGGAGCGAAGGACGAAGGCATGGTGGCACCAGAGCAAGGGCAATGCCCGGGATTCTCGAAAGCGCGCACGGGCACGCCAATTGCCCAAGCCGAATGAACGGCATAGCAGAAGGGGCCGGATGCGAGGCCTTTGGCATTCGTTCCGGGCCGCCCCGGCACCAAAGCTGTGCACCCGACCGATCCATGTCCCGTCCCGACGATCCCTTCGACACCTACCTGCTGCGCGTCTTCAGCATCCTGATGCGCGAGCGCAGCGTCTCGCGCACGGCCACGCGCCTGAACCAGTCCCAGCCCGCGATCAGCACCGCGCTCAAGCGCCTGCGCGAGATCTTCGGCGACCCGCTGCTCGTCAAGGACAAGCAGCGCATGGTGCCGACCGAGCGCGCGCTGCAGCTCGAGGTCTCGGTGCGCGTGGTGCTGGGCGAGATCGACGTGCTGCTCGCGCCCGGCACCGCCTTCGAGCCGGCGACGACCAAGCAGGTCTTTCGCATCGGCACACCCGACTACCTGGCGCCGCCGCTGATGGCCGCCGTCGTCAACTACATGCGCGGCACCGCGCCCAATGCGCGCCTGCTGCTGCAGCCGCTGGGGCCCGACTACGACTTCGAGGAAGCGCTGGCCGAAGGCGAGCTCGACGTCGTCATCGGCAACTGGCCGCAACCCCCGGAGCATCTGCGCACCACGCTGCTGCTGGAGGACGAGATCGTCTGCCTGGTCGATCGCGACCACCCGCTGGCCGGCGGCATGAAGGTGGCCGACTACCTGCAGGGCGCGCACATCGTGCCGCTGCTCTACAGCATGACGCAGCGCGGCGTGGTCGAGACCTCGCTGGCGGCCCAGCGCATGGCGCGCACCGCGTCGGTCACGGTGCCCTACTTCGGCATGGCCCCGCACCTTCTGCCGGGCACCGACCTGATCTTCACCACCAGCCGCCACTTCGCCCAGCACTACGCGGCGATGCTGCCGCTGGCCATCGTGCCCTCGCCCATCGACTTCCCGCCCATGCGCTTCTACCAGTTGTGGCACGGCCGCACGCAGCACGCGCCGGGCCACATCTGGTTCCGGTCGCTGCTCTCGGCCGTGGTGCGCACGGCGGGCGCCACGCGCCACCTGCGCACGCCTGCGCCGCTGGTGCGGCCATCCGGCCTGGCGAGGTGAATGCTCGTCTTTTGATAGCGTCCCGCGCCCAACCGGCGGGCGCTGGCGGCTTTTTCGGCTCGAAGTATTCGACGACTCGGTGACTTTCATTGACAATCCGCCGCGCTCCGGTCGCACCGCCCTCGACGTGCCATGCCGCCCCCCGCCGCCCTGCTCTCACCCGACCACATCGCCCTGATCGACAAGGGCGTCTCGGCGATCGTCGCCTCGCGGGACGCGGCGCTGCGGCCCAGCCTGATGCGCGCCGTGGGCGCGACCATCTCGCCCGACGGCGGGCAGGTCACCGTTTTCGTGTCGCGCAGCCAGTCGCGCCAGTTGCTGCTCGACATCGCGGCCACCGGCGAGGTGGCGGTGGTCTTCAGCCAGCCCCTCAGCCACCGTACCGTCCAGCTCAAGGGCCGCCAGGCCACGCTGCGGCCCGCCGGTGACGCGGATGCACCCGCACTGCGGCGCTACCTCGCGTCGATGGAAGAGGAGATCGGCGCCGTCGGCTTCGGGCCGGCCTTCGTGCATGCCATGTTCGCGCACCGGCTGGACGACCTGGTCGCCATCGGCTTCACGCCCGCCGAGGCCTACGACCAGACGCCCGGCCCGCGCGCTGGCACGGCGCTGCCCCACGCCGCCTGAGCGCCGCCCCGTGAGCAGCGACCCCACCACCGCCCTGCGTGCCTGCTTCGAGGGCGCCATCCCGGCCATCATGGCCACCTGCGCCGCCGACGGCACGCCCAACGTGGCCTACATCTCGCAGGTCTTCCATGTCGACGGCGGCCATGTCGCCCTGTCCTTCCAGTTCTTCAACAAGACGCGGCAGAACATCCTGGCCAACCCCTTCGCCACGCTGCTGCTGATGGACCCGCGCACCGCCGCCTTCCACCGGCTGCACGTGCGCTACCTGCGCACCGAGACCGGGGGGCCGCTGTTCGAAGGCATGAAGGCCCAGCTCGCGGGCATCGCGTCGCACTCGGGCATGGCCGCGGTGTTTCGCCTGCGGGGCGCCGACGTCTACCGCGTGGAGTCGGTCGAGGCGGTCGAGGGCGAGCAACTGCCTGCACCGCCGCCGCGCAGCGGGCTGCTGGCAGCGGTGCGCCGCGCCGCGGACGGCTTCACGCGCTGCACCGCCACCGACGAGCTGCTGCAGGGCGCGCTGGCAGTGCTCACCGACGCGCTGGGCATCGGCCATGCCATGGTGCTGATGCACGACCCGGCGACCGACCGCCTCTACACGCTGGCCAGCACCGGCTACGCGAGCTCGGGGGTGGGCTCGGAAATCCCGGTCGGCCACGGCGTGATTGGCGTCGCCGCGCGCGAACGCACCGCGGTGCGCATCGGCCACATGACCAACGCGGCGAGCTACAGCCACGCCTTCCGCACGAGCGTGCAGGCCGATGCGCCCGAACTTCTGGAAGTGGAGATCCCCTTTCCGGGCCTGGCGCAGCCACGCAGCCAGGTCGCCCTCCCGATCGTCTCGGCCGGGCGGCTGCTGGGCGTGCTGTTCGCCGAGAGCGAATGCGGCATGGCCTTCGGTTTCGAGGACGAGGATGCGCTGGCCGCCATCGCCGGCCACCTGGGTACCGCGCTGGACCTGCTGCAGGCCGCGGCCGAGCCTGCCGCGGAGGCCACTGCGCAGCCGCCGGCACGCGCGCCTGTCGACGGCGCGCCGCTGCAGGTGCGCCGCTACCCGGTGAACGACAGCGTGTTCATCGACGGCCAGTACCTCATCAAGGGCGTGGCCGGCGCCATCCTGTGCAAGCTGCTGCGGGAGTACGCCGGCCAGGGCCGCACCGAATTCAGCAACCGCGAGCTGCGCCTGGACGGCTCGCTGGGCCTGCCCGATGTCGCCGACAACCTGGAGGCCCGGCTGCTGCTGCTCCAGCGCCGCCTGGCCGAGCAGTGCCCGGCCCTGCGCATCGAGAAGACCGGCCGCGGCCGCTTCGCGCTGCGCGTGGCCCGGCCGGTGCGCCTCGACGAGGCAGGCTGAAGCGCGCGCCGCGCCCGCCTCAGGCGGCGACCAGGCCGGGCGCCGGCGGCAGGCCCAGTGCCGCCGACAGCTTGGCCCACTCGCGCTCGCTCAGGTGCGGGCGCACCACGTCCAGCGCCGCGGCGAAGGCCGGCGCCGGCGCATGGGCCTGCATGTCGCGCAGCATCGCGGCCCGCTCGGCCGGGTTCATGAACGGAACCAGCCAGCGCAGCGTGAACATCATCTCGTGCGGCGGGATCGAGGCTACCAGCGCATCGTGGATGGCGACCAGTTCGGCGTCGGTGTAGCGGGCCCAGAGCACCGCGTTGTGCGCCGTCTCCTCGACATGCATGTGCTCGAAGTTGTGCGCGACGAAGAGCGAGGTCTCGCGGTAGAGCGCCAGCACGCCGGCGGCGCGGGCTTCGGGCGGCGCATGCAGCAGACCGGTGGCCTGGGCGGCCAGGCGTGCGATGGCCGCCTCGTGCTGCGCATGCTCGTGCGCGATGGCCTCGCTGGCGCCGGGCGCGCGTGCTTCCATGGCCGTGTGGATGAAGGCGTTCTCGTGGCCCAGATGGCTGCGGCAGAAGTCCAGCAGTTGCAACAGGCGCTGCGTGCCGTCGGCCAGCTCGAAGCTGTCGTCCGGGTCCAGACGGCCCAGGGTCAGCAAGGTGTCGGCCATTAGCGCGCGCAGCGCCTTGTGGATGCCGGCGTAGATGTCGAAACGCTGGGCGGCAGCGCCGGAGGTGCAGGCGACGGCCTGCAGTTCGTTCTTGTCGATGTGCATGGTGTGCTTTTCCGTTGTCGGTTTCTGGAGGGCAGCTTCGCCGCGGCGACAGGCCTCGTGGGCTGCTGGAAGGCAGTCTAGGAACGCCGCCCGCGACGCGCCGCTAAGAATTGCTTAACGGCTTCCTAAGAACTTCTTAAGCGCGTTCTGCCCACGGGCGACAGCGGCCGCGCACCCGCTCCCGTAGACTGGCGCGCGCCTTTTCAAACGACAACGAAGGAGACACTCCCATGCCATGCATCCCCTTGCGGCTGCGGCACGCGCTCGCGTCCGCCGCCCTGCTCGCCCTCTCGTCCGCCGCGCTTGCCCAGCCGGCCTCGCCGCCGCGCATCTCCGACAACGTGGTCAAGATCGGCGTGCTCACCGACCTGTCGGGCGTGTCGAGCGAGAACGCAGGCAAGGGCTCGATCGTGGCGGCGCAACTGGCCATCGACGAGTTCAGCAAGGACCGCAAGGTCCTGGGCATGCCGATCGAGCTGGTGTCGGCTGATTCGCAGGGCAAGACCGACATCGGCGCCACGAAGGTGCGCGAGTGGTTCGACCAGCAGCAGGTCGACATGATCACCGACCTCACCTACTCCAACGTGGCGCTGGCCGTGACGCGCATCGCCGACGAGAAGAAGCGCTTCGCCATGGTCACCGGTGCCGGCGCCTCCACCATCAGCGACGACCAGTGCACCGCGCGCAGCGTGCACTGGATGTACGACACCTACGCGCTGTCGAACACCACCGTGCCGGCGCTGATCGCCCGGGGCCTGACGAGCTGGTACTTCATCACGGCCGACTACGCCTTCGGCAACGCGCTCGAGAAGGACGCCACGGCCATCATCAACAAGTCGGGCGGCAAGGTGCTGGGCAGTTCGCGGCATCCGATCAACTCGTCGGACCAGTCCTCCTACCTGCTCACGGCGCAGAACTCCGGCGCGCAGGTCATCGCCATGGCCAACTCGGGCCTGGACACGCTCAACACCGTCAAGCAGGCGGCGCAGTTCGGCATGGTGCGCGGCGGCAAGCAGACCTTCACGCCGCTGCTGTCGCTCATCACCGAGGTCCAGGCCATGGGCCTTGCGAACGCGCAGGGCATGGTGCTGACCAACGGCTTCTACTGGGACATGGACGACCGCGCCCGCGCCTTCGGCCAGCGCTTCTTCGCCGTGCACAAGAAGATGCCGACCATGATGCAGGCGGCCGTGTACTCGGCCGTGCTGAACTACCTCAAGGCCATCGAGGCCACGGGCACCGACGAGGTGGACGCGGTGGTCGCGAAGCTGCGCACGATGAAGTTCGACGACGCGGTGATCCGCAACGGCCAGCTGCGCGCCGACGGCAAGATGGTCCACGACATGCTGCTGGTGCAGGTGAAGACGCCCGCCGAATCGAAGAGCACCTGGGACCTCTACAAGGTGCTGCAGACCGTGCCGGGCGACAAGGCCTTCTCGCCGCTGGCCGAGTCGAGGTGCCCGCTGGTCAGGCGCTGAGCCGGCACACGATCGCTAGCGGCCGCCGTCGCGTTCGCGGTCGGCGCGCTTCTGGGCCAGGTAGGTCGCCAGGTCGACCTCCTTGAGCTGGCGCGGGTAGCGCTCGGTGGACGTGAACCACAGGCGCTGCCGACGCTCGCGGCGCTCGGCGGCCGGCGCATCCAGGCCCGAGAGGTAGGCATCGAGCGTGAGGAAGTAGCGCATCGCGTTGCGCTCCACCAGGCCGCGCAGGCCGGTGATGTGCACCGGCTGGCCGTTCTCGTCGCGGCCCGTGACGGTGAAGCCTACCTTGTTGGCACCGAAGGTCGCCAGGTAGGCCTGGGTCGCCAGCTTGACCATCATGTTGTGCTCGTAGCCGTAGCCGAAGTGCAGGAAGGTGCGCTCGTCATCCAGCCGCACCGCCTCCAGCAGCACGCGGTAGTTGCTGGTGCCGAAGGGGCCTTCGGCGGTGCGCATGTCGACCGCGAGGAAGTCCGGCGTCGAGGAGGCCACGCGGTAGCTGAATGGAAGCTCGAAGGCCTCTTCCACCGGCTTGTCGTAGCGGCGCACCACGCTCAGCGTGAGCGTGGCGCCGCCCCCCGCGGCCTGCCCCACCCGGCAGCGGCGGTTGTTGATGTGCAGGGTGAGCAGCTCGCACCACTGCTCGGGCTTCTGCAGCGCGCCTCGCAGCTCGTCGAGGCGGTGGTCGACTACGGCATAGACGTCGCCCTTGAGGCCGTTCGGCGTCTCGGCCGACTCGAGCACCATCGGCCGGCCCAGGCCGCTCTTGGCCATGCGCGCGTTGATCTGCGCGAAGCTGTCGAGCAGCGCCTGGCCGCCGGAGGATTCCGCCGCGCGCGCGTGGCCGCCGAGCAGCGCCAATCCCACTGCAAGCGCCGCCAGCCAGGCACGGCGGGGGACGGGAATGCGCAACGCGGTCATGGCGCCACCATACACGCTCGGCGTGACGGCGCCTCGGGCCTCTCCTGCTCAGCGCGGCTTGCGCGCGTTCTTGAAGGCCGGCCTGGGCTTGCCGGTGCCGGTCTCGCGCGGCGGCAGGCCCGTGTGCTGCGTCAGCAGGCGCCCCTTGGGCGGGGTGCCCGGCTTGCCGGGCAAAGCCTTGGCGTTGACCGGCGTGGAATTCTTGCGCCGTGCGCTCTGGTAGCCGCCGTCGGTCACGGGCTGGAAGCTCGGGATCAGGTGGTGCTTGCCGTTGCCGATCAGGTCGGCGCGGCCCATCGCCTTGAGCGCCTCGCGCAGCATCGGCCAGTTGTTGGGGTCGTGGTAGCGCAGGAAGGCCTTGTGCAGCCGGCGGCGCTTCTCGCCTCGCACGATGTCGACCGACTCCTCGCCGGCATCGCGCATCTCGCGCCGGACCTTGGTCAGCGGGTTGCGACCCGAGTGGTACATGGCCGTGGCGGTGGCCATCGGGCTCGGGTAGAAGGTCTGCACCTGGTCGGCGCGGAAGCCGTTGCGCTTGAGCCAGATGGCGAGGTTCATCATGTCCTCGTCGCGCGTGCCCGGGTGCGCGGCGATGAAGTACGGGATCAGGTACTGCTTCTTGCCGGCCTCTTCCGAGTACTGCTCGAACATGCGCTTGAAGCGGTCGTAGCTGCCGATGCCCGGCTTCATCATCTTCGACAGCGGGCCCTGCTCGGTGTGCTCGGGCGCGATCTTCAGGTAGCCGCCCACGTGGTGCTGCACGAGTTCCTTCACGTACTCGGGCGACTTCACGGCCAGGTCGTAGCGCAGGCCCGAGCCGATGAGGATCTTCCTGATGCCCTTGAGCGCTCGCGCGCGGCGGTAGATCTTGACCAGCGGCGCGTGGTCGGTGTGCAGGTTCGGGCAGATGCCGGGGTACACGCAGCTGGGTTTGCGGCACGCGGCCTCGATCTCGGGCGAGCGGCAGCCCAGGCGGTACATGTTGGCCGTGGGGCCGCCCAGGTCGGAGATGGTGCCGGTGAAGCCCTGGACCTTGTCGCGGATCTCCTCGACCTCGCGGATGATCGAGTCCTCGCTGCGGCTCTGGATGATGCGGCCCTCGTGCTCGGTGATCGAGCAGAAGGTGCAGCCGCCGAAGCAGCCGCGCATGATGTTCACGCTGAAGCGAATCATCTCCCAGGCCGGGATCTTGGTCGCGCCGTCGTGGCTGCCCTGCTCGTCGGCGTAGCGCGGGTGGGGGCTGCGCGCGTACGGCAGGTCGAACACGAAATCCATCTCGGCCGTGGTGAGCGGAATGGGCGGCGGGTTGATCCACACGTCACGCGCGGTGGTGCCTTCGCCATGCGCCTGCACCAGGGCGCGCGCGTTGCCGGGGTTGGTCTCCAGGTGCAGCACGCGGTTGGCATGCGCGTAGAGGATCGGGTCGGCCTTGACCTGCTCGAAGCTGGGCAGGCGGATCACGGTCTTCTCGCGCGGCGGGGGCTTGAGGCGCACGGCCGGGTTGGCGACGAAGTGGATGGGTTGCGCCGGCGCGGCTTGGGCGGGCTGGCGCGCATTGGCGTCCGCGGCCACCGCGTTCGCCTCGTCCTCGCGCGCGCAGCTCTGGCCCTGGGCCTTGGCCTGCTCCGACACCATCAGGTACGGGTTGAGGTGCGCGTCCACCCGGCCGGGCTGGTCGACCTCGGTGGAGTCCAGCTCGAACCACCCGTCCGGCGTCTCGCGCCGCACGAAGGCCGTGCCGCGTACGTCGGTGATCTGCTGCACCGGCTCCCGGGCCGCGAGGCGGTGCGCGATCTCGACGATGGCGCGCTCGGCATTGCCGTACAGCAGCAGGTCGCACTTGCTGTCGACCACGATGCTGCGGCGCACCTTGTCGCTCCAGTAGTCGTAGTGCGCGATGCGGCGCAGGCTGCCCTCGATACCGCCGAGCACGATCGGCACGTCGTTGAAGGCTTCGCGGCAGCGCTGCGAATACACGATGGCGGCGCGGTCCGGCCGCGCGCCACCCACGTCGCCGGGGGTGTAGGCGTCGTCGCTGCGGATCTTCCGGTCGGCGGTGTACCGGTTGATCATCGAATCCATGTTGCCCGCCGTCACGCCCCAGAACAGGTTGGGCCGGCCCAGCGCCTTGAAGGGCTCGGCGCTCTGCCAGTCGGGCTGGGCGATGATGCCCACGCGAAAGCCCTGCGCCTCCAGCACGCGGCCGATGACGGCCATGCCGAAGCTCGGATGGTCGACGTAGGCGTCGCCCGTCACCACGATGACATCGCAGCTGTCCCAGCCCAGCGCCGCCATCTCCTCGCGCGAGGTCGGCAGGAACTTCGCGGTGCCGAAGCGATGCGCCCAGTACTTGCGGTAGCTGGTGATCGGCTTCGCGGCGCGCGCGAAGAAGGAGACGTCGACGGGGGCGTTCATCGTGGAAGGGAATGGCAGACGCGGTCCGGGTGGCGGCGGGGCCCGGTTGTCTGCTACGCGTGGGGACCGCGCATTTTACCGAAGGGGCCGATGGCCCCACGAGACCCAAGGCCGGACCGGACGCGCGGCCCCGGGCCACCATGCGCCCACCACCCCGCCATAAACTTGCTTTTGTCAACCATTCAAGTTGACAATAGCAAGATGACAGCCGTTTCCGTTCCGACTGCCCAGGTCAAGGCCGTGCGCCGCTTCAACCGTTTCTTCACCCGCCGCATCGGCGCGCTCGACCCCTACCTGGGCAGCGAGCTGTCGCTGACCGATGTGCGCGTGCTGTACGAACTCGCGCACCGCAGCGGCCTGAGCGCCACCGTGCTGCAGCGCGAACTGGGTGTGGACGGCGGCTACCTCAGCCGCATCCTCAAGCGCTTCGAGGCCGCGGGCTGGCTGCGGCGCACACCCAGCCCGACGGACGCCCGCCAGAGCCTTCTCGAACTCACCGAGGCCGGCCACGCCGCCTTCGCGCCGCTGCAGCAGAAGTCGCGCGAAGAGGCGGCGGCCCTGCTGGCGCCGCTGGCGCCGGCGCAGCGCGCCGAGGCGGTGGCGGCGATGGCGCGGCTCGAGGCGCTGCTCGACGCCCCGCCCCCGTCCACCCGCACGGTGCTGCTGCGCGACCCGGTGCCCGGCGACATCGGCTGGGTGGTGCAGCAGCACGGCGAGGTCTATGCCCGCGAGTACGGCTGGAACATGGAATTCGAGGCGCTGGTCGCCGACATCGCGGCGCAGTTCGTGCGCAAGTTCCAGCGGGAGTGGGAGAAATGCTGGATCGCCGAACTCGATGGCGAGCGCGTCGGCGCGATCTTCGTGGTCCGCAAGTCGGCCACGGTGGCGCAGTTGCGCATGCTGATCCTGGCGCCGCAGGCCCGCGGCCTGGGCCTGGGCGCGCGGTTGACCGACGAGGCCATCGCCTTCGCGCGCGCCAGGGGTTACAGGAAGATGGTCCTGTGGACCAACAGCTGCCTCACGGCCGCGCGCGGCATCTATGCCAAGCGCGGTTTCGTGCTGGACAAGTCCGAGGCCTATGAAGGCTTCGGCCAGCAACTGGTCGGCGAGACCTGGTCCATGAGGCTCTGACGCGCGCGCAGGCGCGGCTCAGCGCCGCTCGATGATCTGGCCGCGCAGTTCGCCGGCCGGATTGCGCTCGGTGTGGATGTTGACGTACCAGCGGCCGGCCAGCAGGTCGGCCCGCTGCGCCGGCGTCAGCGTCAGGCGGCCTTCGTAGGGGACGTTGTAGGGGCCGTTGAGCGTGACCACGGGCGGTGCGTTGCCGCCGACGTCGGCCGGGCCGTGGAAATGCGCCGCCGTGACCGGGCCGCTGAGGTTCGAGAAGCTGAGGCGGAACCGGAAGAGACCGCTCTCGCGGTCGAGAACCGCATCCAGCGTGCCGGTGCCCATGCTGTAGACCGGCGGCACCTCGTTGCGGCCGTCGAGCCGGGTGCTGAAGGCGGCCAGTTGCGGCTCGCGCACCACGGGCGGCGCAGGGGCCGGCGCCGGGGCGGGCATCGCCTGCGGCGGCATGGGTTGCGGCGGCGGCACCTGTTGCGGGTACGGCATCGGCGGCGGCGGTCGGCGCGGCGGTTCGTCCAGCGACACGGAGGTGCAGCCGGCGAGCACGACCGCGGCGAGGGCGGTCGCCCCCGCGCCGCGGCATGCCGTCATGAACGAGGGGAAACGGGGGAGGTCCAGGTGGGCAGGCATGGCCGCGACCTTATCACTCCCGAACGACGATTTCGCCATCGCCGCGCTCGGCGCGCGCCGCCTCCCTTTGTAGGCGGAGGCCGCACGCACCCGGCTCACTGCATGAACCAGCCGTGGCTCACGACCATCGACTGGCCGGTCAATGCGTTGGTCGGGAAGGCGGCGAACAGCAGCGCCACCTGGGCCACGTCGTCGGTGGTGGTGAACTCGCCGTCCACCGTCTCCTTGAGCATCACGTTCCTGACCACCTCTTCCTCGGTGATGCCCAGCGTCTTCGCCTGTTCGGGGATCTGCTTCTCGACCAGTGGCGTGCGCACGAAGCCCGGGCAGATCACGTTGGCCGCCACGCCGTGCTTCGCGCCTTCCTTGGCGACCGTCTTGGCCAGGCCGATCAGGCCGTGCTTGGCCGTGACGTAGGGGGCCTTCAGCAGCGAGGCTTCCTTGGAGTGCACCGAGCCCATGTAGATCACGCGCCCGCCGCGGCCCTGCGCGTACATGTGCTTGAGGCAGGCCTTGGTGGTCAGGAAGGCACCGTCGAGGTGGATGGCGAGCATCTTCTTCCAGTCGGCGAAGGCGAATTCCTCCACCGGGTGGACGATCTGGATGCCGGCGTTGCTCACCAGGATGTCGATGCCGCCGAAGGCCTTCACGGCCTCCTCGACCGAGGCGTCGACCTGGTCCTCGTTGGTCACGTCCACCGCCACGCCGATGGCTTGAGCACCCGTGGCCCTCAGCTCGGCGGCCGTCGCCTCGGCGGCCTCCTTGTTCAGGTCGGCAATGACGATCTTGGCGCCTTCGCGCGCATAGACGATGGCGATTTCCTTGCCGATGCCGCTGGCCGAGCCGGTGATGTAGGCGACCTTCTCCTTGAGTTGCATGTTGTGGTCCTTGAGGTTGAGAGAAAGCGGGGTCGGACATCCGTACGCGAAGGGCGCGAAGGTTTCGCGAAGGATGCAAAAGGAATTCGAGAAAAATTTCTTCGGAATCTTTTGCGTCCTCTGCGTGAGTTCTGCGTCCTTGGCGTGCGGAAGCCCGCATTCAAGCGGGGGGAGCGTGCGCGCAGCCTGCAAGAACGGGGCCGGCCTCGGGCGCACGGCCTGTGTGACAGCGAGGCTGCAGCTTCGCCGCGCCGCCTTAGGGGAAGCTGAATCGCCCCTCAGACCGCCGTGCCCGGGTGGCGCACCCGCGCCACGTCCGGCTCGCTCAGGTCGTAGGTGGTCACGCCGCCGGCCTGCGCCGTGGGGCGCAGCCACTCCGGGTGCTGCAGCGTGATGCGCATGTCGCGCGCGCCGCTCTCCCAGTGCTCGTCGACGGTGATGCGCGAGAACTCGTAGTCCTTCGAGTCGAGCTCGTAGGGCTTGTGGCGGTAGATGAGGTGGACGATGTCGATCGGCTCGCTGCGCAGGTGGGCGCACAGCGCGGCCACGTCGGGCTCGCGGCGCAGGTGCGCGGGCAGGCGCTCCAGCAGCGCCGCCAGGGCCTGCTGCAGGTTCACGTTGGCGGCCAGGGCGTCGGTGTTCATCCGGGTGCGGCTGGAGTACTGGATGTCCTTCTGCCGCGCCGCCACTTCGCCCAGCGTGCGCGGCATCGTGCCGCGGGCGCTGAACAGGTCGACCTGCAACACCAGCAGGCGCCGGCTGCGCACGTGCTCGTCGAGCACGTACTGCAGCGGGGTGTTCGACACGATGCCGCCGTCCCAGTAGTCCTCGCCGTCGATGTGGACCGGCGGAAAGCCCGGCGGCAGCGCCCCGCTGGCCATGATGTGTTCGGGCCGGATCGTGGTCGTGCCGTTGTCGAAGTAGACGATGTTGCCGGTGCGCACGTTCACGGCGCCTACCGAGAAGCGCATCTCGCGGCGGTTGATGCGGTCGAAATCGACCAGCCGTTCCAGCGTGGCCTTGAGCGGGCTGGTGTCGTAGTAGCTCAGCATGGGCGCCGCCGCGCCCATCATCAGCGCGGGCGTCACGCGCGGCTCGAAGAAGCCCGGGATGCCCAGCGCCACGGCCGACCCGGCGCTCCACTGGTTGAGCCAGCTGCGCTCGCCGGCCCAGCCGGGCAGCATCTGCCCCGGTGCCGAGGACACGAGGTTCCAGAACTCGCGCAGCCGCGCCACCCGGTGCTCGGGCGCGTTGCCGGCGATCAGCGCGGCGTTGATGGCCCCGATCGACACGCCGGCGACCCAGTCCATGTCCTTGTGGCGCTCGAACAGCGCCTCGTACACCCCTGCCTGGTAGGCGCCGAGGGCGCCGCCGCCCTGCAGCACCAGGGCCTTGGTGGCCCCAGCGGCGGCCTCGTCCGGCGAGGCGACCACGGGCCGGGGCGCGGCAAGGTCCTCGAGCGGTCGTGGGGCGAGGGGCGCGCGCGACGCGCGGGTGCGGCGGGAAACGGTCATGGGCGCATTGGACACGAGCGGGCAGCCACGGTTCAGTGCCCGACTGCGGCCCGGCACGCACAGAGGGAGGCATTCCGCACGCTTTTCCTCATCGTGACGGCCGCGCGGTGGACGCCGCGCATCGATCCTGCTATTGTTTGTGGACGGCGTACACAAACCGACGCCGACTCACAACCGCCCAAGGAGCCCCCATGCTGATCCAGCCCTACCTCTTCCTCGAAGGCCGCGCCGAGGAAGCCATCGCGTTCTACAAGAAGGCGCTCGGCGCCGAAGTCGAGATGCTGATGCGCTTCAAGGACGCCCCGCCCGATCCCAACGCCAGTGCCTCGGAAGGCTGCGGCCCCATGCAGGCCGATCCCGAGAAGGTCATGCATGCCAGCCTGCTGGTCGGCGGTGCGCGCATCATGTGCTCCGACGGCATGAATTCCGGCAAGCCGGAGTTCAAGGGCGTGTCGCTGTCGCTGAGCTACCCGAACGATGCCGAGACGAAAAAGGCCTTCGACGCGCTGAGCGAGGGCGGCACCGTGCAGCAGCCGCTCATCAAGACCTTCTTCTCCTCGTCCTTCGGCATGGTCGCCGACCGCTTCGGCGTCAACTGGATGGTCATCACCGACAGCGGGAACCCGCCGGCCTGATCACCGTGGCTCCACACCGCGGCCTGCGGGCCGCTTTTTTTTGGAATGAACTGCCATGACGGCTGACTCCGATTCCCGCCGCCGCTGGCTGGCCCTGATGGTGCTGTGCCTGGGCGTGCTGATGATCGTGCTCGACACCACGATCGTGAACGTCGCCCTGCCCTCGATCCGCGCCGACCTCGGCTTCACCGAGACCTCGCTGGTGTGGGTGGTCAACGCCTACATGCTCACCTTCGGCGGCTTCCTGCTGCTGGGCGGCCGGCTGGGCGACCTCTACGGCCACCGCCGCCTGTTCCTGGCCGGGCTGGTGCTGTTCACGCTGGCCTCGCTGGCCTGCGGGCTGTCGCGCTCGCAATGGCTGCTGATCGCCGCGCGCGCCGTGCAGGGGCTGGGCGGCGCGGTGGTGTCGGCCGTGTCGCTCTCGCTGATCATGAACCTGTTCCGCGAGCCGGCCGAGCGCGCCAAGGCCATGGGCGTGTACGGCTTCGTCTGCGCGGGCGGCGGCAGCATCGGCGTGCTGCTGGGCGGCCTGCTCACCAGCACGTTGAGCTGGCACTGGATCTTCCTGGTCAACCTGCCCATCGGCGTGGCGGTGTACGCGCTGTGCATGGCGCTGCTGCCGCACTCGCGCGCCGAGCAGGCGCCAGGGCGGCTCGACGTCGGCGGCGCGGTCACGGTGACGCTGTCGCTCATGCTGGCGGTGTACGGCGTGGTCAACGGCAACGAAGCCGGATGGACCTCCGCGCGCACGCTGGGCCTGCTCGGTGCGGCCGTGGTGCTGATGGGGGCCTTCGTGCTCATCGAATCGCGCGTCGCGCATCCGCTGGTGCCGCTGTCGCTGTTCCGCCTGCGCAATGTCGCGGTGTCGAACATCACCGGCGTGCTGTGGTCGGCCGGCATGTTCGCGTGGTTCTTCATGTCGGCGCTGTACCTGCAGCTGGTGCTCGGCTACAGCCCGATGCAGGTGGGCCTGGCCTTCCTGCCGGCGAACCTCATCATGGCGGTCCTGTCGCTGGGCCTGTCGGCGCGGCTGGTGATGCGCTTCGGCATCCGCCGCCCGCTGGCCGCGGGGCTCGGGCTCGCGATGGTCGGGCTGCTGCTCTTCGCCCGGGCGCCGGTGGGCGGCAGCTTCGTGGTCGACGTGCTGCCGGGCATGCTGCTGCTGGGCCTGGGTGCGGGCATCGCCTTCAACCCGATGCTGCTGGCGGCCATGAGCGACGTGTCGCCGGCCGACGCGGGCCTGGCCTCGGGCGTGGTGAACACGGCCTTCATGATGGGCGGCTCGCTGGGCCTGGCGGTGCTGGCCAGCCTGGCGGCGGCACGCACGGCGGCGCTGGGGGCCGCGGGCGCCACGCCGGTCGCGGCCCTCAACGGCGGCTACCAGACGGCCTTCTTCGTCGGGGCGCTGTTCGCCGCTGCCGCCGCCTTGCTGGGCGGCCTGCTGCTGCGCACCCGGCTGCAGGCACCCGGAACGGGCGAGCCGCTGCCGGCCCACTGACGCGGTCGCGCGGTCAGCCGGCGGGCCGGCTGGCGCCGACATAATCGGCCGACCATGCCGCCGGCCCCCGAACACGCCCCCGCGCCCGCCGACGCGGGCCGCCCCCAACCGCGCTCGCCGCGCGACCTCTTCGTCTCCTTCACCTTCCTGGCGCTGCAGGGCTTCGGCGGCGTGCTGGCCATCGTGCAGCGCGAGCTGGTCGAGAAGAAGAAGTGGCTCACGGCCGACGAGTTCCTGGAGGACTGGGCCGTCGCGCAGGTGATGCCCGGCCCCAACGTCATCAACCTCGCGCTCATGATCGGCGACCGCCACTTCGGCTGGCGCGGCGCGGCGGCCGCCGTGGCCGGCATGCTGACGGTGCCGCTGGTCGTGATCCTCGCGCTGGCGGTGCTCTATGCCCACTACGCCGCCAACCCCCAGGTGGCGGCGGCACTGCGCGGCATGGGCGCGGTGTCGGGCGGGCTGATCGCGGCCACCGGCGTCAAGCTGATCCCGCCGCTGCGGCGCCACCCGCTGGGCTTCGGTGCCAGCCTGGCCATCGTCGCGCTGGTGTTCGTGCTGATCGGCGTGGTGCAGGTGCCGCTGGGTTGGGTGCTGCTGTGCGTCGGCGGCGCGGCCTGCGTGTGGACCTGGACGCGGCTGTCGGCATGACGATCTCGATGCACTGGCACGACTGGCTGGCCCTGCTGGGGCAGTACATGCTGCTGTCGCTGATGTCGATCAGCGGCGCCATCACCACCGTGCCCGACATGCACCGCTACCTGGTCGACCAGAAGCACTGGCTGACGGCCGCGCAGCTCAATTCGTCGGTGGCCATCGCGCAGGCCGCGCCCGGGCCCAACGTGCTCTTCGTCGCGTTGATGGGCTGGAACGTGGGCCTCAATGCCAGCGGCGGCATCGGTGCCGGGCCGCAGGCCTGGGCCATGGGCCTGCTGGGCCTGGCCGTGACGATGGTGGGCATCATGCTGCCGAGCACCGCCCTCACCTACCTGGCCACGCGCTGGGCCCACCACAACCGCACGCGGCGCGAGGTGCGCGCCTTCAAGCAGGGCATGGCGCCGGTGGTGGTGGGCCTGCTCATCGCCACCGGCTGGGTGCTGTCCAACAGCAACCAGTCGCCCGGCCGGCCGGGCTGGCACGTGTGGCTGCTCACGGCCGTGGCCGGCCTCATCGTCTGGCGCACGCGCATCCACCTGCTGTGGCTGCTGGGCGCGGGCGCGCTGCTGGGCGTGCTGGGCTTCGTCTGACCCGCTGCGCTGGGGCCGACGCCCGAACGCGGCGCGGGGATTTGGGCGCAGCCGGCCGCACGCCCGGCCGCACGGGCGCACACTGGCCGGCCCTCATCCAGGACGACACCATGCAACTCAAGCCCCTCGGCCGCTCCGGCCTGCAAGTCTCTCCGCTCGCCTTCGGCGGCAACGTCTTCGGCTGGACGGTCGACGAGGCGATGTCCTTCAGCCTGCTCGACGCCTGGCTGGATGCCGGCTTCAACTTCGTCGACACCGCCGACGTGTACTCGGCCTGGGTGCCGGGCCACGTGGGCGGCGAGTCGGAGACGATCATCGGCAAGTGGCTGCGCCAGAGCGGCAAGCGCGAGCGCATCGTGCTGGCCACCAAGGTCGGCAAACCGATGGGCGAAGGCAGGAAGGGCCTGCGCGCGGCCTACATCAAGGAGGCGGTGGACGCGTCGCTCAAGCGCCTGCAGACCGACCACATCGACCTGTACCAGTCGCACGACGACGACGCCGACACCCCGCTGGAGGAATCGCTGGGCGCCTTCGCCGACCTGATCCGTGCGGGCAAGGTGCGCGCCATCGGCGCCTCCAACTACACGGCCCCGCGGCTGGCCGAGGCGCTCGACGTGTCCGAGCGCGCGGGGCTGCCGCGCTATGAATCACTGCAGCCGCTGTACAACCTGTACGACCGCAAGGTGTACGAGGAGGCGCTGGAGCCGCTGTGCCTGGAACGCGGCGTGGGCGTGATCAACTTCTACGCGCTGGCTGCGGGCTTCCTGACCGGCAAGTACCGCACCGCCGAGGATGCGTCCAAGAGCAAGCGCGGCGCCAGCACCACCGGCAAGTACCTCAACCCGCGCGGCCTGCGCATCCTGGACGCGCTCGACGCTGCCGCCCAGGAGCACGGCGCCACGCCGGGCCAGATCGCCATCGCCTGGCAGATCGCCCGGCCCTCGATCACGGCGCCGATCGCCAGCGCGACCTCGCTCGAGCAACTGGAAGAGCTCAGGAAGGCGGCGACGCTGAAGCTCGATGCCCAGACCATCGCCCGGCTCGACGCGGCAAGCGCCGAAGACTGAGCCCGGCCTGCCGGTAGGCACCGGCCGACAGGCAAAGGCGGCGCGCGCTGCACGACGGCATCCGCGCGCCCGGGCAATCTCGCTCCCGTTTCGACTCAACGGAGAGAGATCCATGTCCTTCGCCCTCTACATGATCGGCTTCATCATCTTTCTGGCCGGCTGCATCTGGGGCGCGTCCGTCGCGGGCGTGCCTTCGGTCTACATCGGCATCGGCGCGCTGATCCTGCTGGGGATCGGCATCTTCAGTGCGGTGGGGCGCACTCGCAGCAAGGACCCGTCCTGAGCCAGCCTTAATATTGGTCAAAAGTGGCTGCAGCGCCCGCCCCACGGGCGTGAGCAGCTATCCATCCGATAGCAGATCGGGCGGCGTCCGGCCGTCGGGCAGCATCAGCGCGAACAGCTCGCTGCGAAAGTGGATGCCGAGCCGGCCGAAGGCGCGGTTTCGGTAGGTCTTGACCGTCGGCAGCGCCACGCCCAGGTCGGCAGCGATGCCCTCCTGCGTCATGCCGCGCAGCAGGCGCAGGCAGACCTCCTGCTCGCGCACCGTGAGTGCGGGACAGTGCGCCAGAAGGCGCTCGCGCAGGTTCGGGCGCTCGTCCGCGCGCACCAGCGCCACGTGCTTGCGCGCCAGGGCCATCAGCAGGCGCCCGGCCGCACCGAAGTCCGCGATCTGGGCGTCGCTCAATGCATGCTGGTGCCTGTGGCGGTAGAAATTGACGGCGAAGAGCGCACCTTCTTCGGTCGATTCGTCCTCGACCACCGACACCCGCTCGAGCACGCCGTGCGCCTCGTACACCTTGGCGCGGTGCTCGGGCGGCACCTCGCCGGCCGTGATGTGGCACACGCGCAGCGGCGGCGCGCCAGCGTCGCGCAGCGTGCGGTCGTGCCGGATCGGCCCGGACAGGTAGGCGCGCCAGCAGTCGCGGGTGGTGTCGGGCACGCCGCGGCTGCCGCTCACGAAGATCGCCGGACGCGGGCCGGTGCGGTAGACGGAGAACGAACCCACCGGCAGCGCCTGCGCCATCGCGTCGAGCAGGCAGGCGCCGAAGCCCGGCTCGCCCAGGGCAGGCACCACCTGCGGCATGCACCGCGCCAGCAGCGCCTCGGCGCCTTCGGTCGAGGGTTCGGGGGTCCAGGTGCGCATGGGAGTCGGTGCGGGTAAGCCCGTCATCTTCGCGGATGACAGCCTCGCCCAGCCACCGGACTTACGCTAGCGCGATGCCTCTCTCCCCCGCCGACACCAACCCGCTCGCCCCCCCTGCCCTCGGCTGGTTCGCCGACGTGGCCGTCGACGTGGGCGAGCCGCTGGTCCTGGGCCAGGGCGCCGGCGGCCTGCGCCGCGTGGTCCCCATCGTCGGCGGCAGCGCCCACGGCGAGGGCTGGCGCGCCCGCGTGCTGCCCGGCGGCGCCGACTTCCAGCGCATCACCAGCGACACCGCCTCCGAGCTCGACGCCCGCTACGGCCTCGAGACCGACGCCGGCGACCTCGTCTACGTGCAGAACCGCGCCGTGCGCACCGCGCCGGCCGAGGTCATGGCGAAGCTGCTGCGCGGCGAGCCGGTGGACCCGTCGCAGATCTATTTCCGCTGCAGCCCGAGCTTCGAAACGACATCGCCGGCCCTGCGCTGGATCACCGAGCGCCTGTTCGTCGGCGTGGGGGTCCGCCATCCGGCACAGGTGGTCATGCGCTTCTTCACCGTGCTGTAGCACTCGCCTTTTTTTCCGACCCAAGAGGAGACAACCATGACGAACGCCCCCACGACGGGCGCGCGCCGCCGCGCGCTCACGCTCATTGCCAGCGCCACCCTGGGCCTGACCGCCGCGCTGGCCGCATCGCAGGCGACCGCCCAGGCCGCGCCCTTCCCCAACCGGCCGGTGCGCATCATCGTCGGCTTCCCGGCCGGCACGGGCCCGGACATCGTCGCCCGCCTGCTGGCGCAGAAGCTGTCCGAAGGCTGGGGCAACCTGGGCGTGATCGTCGACAACAAGCCCGGTGCCGGCGGCCTCATCGCGGCCAACGAGACCGTGCGCGCCCAGCCCGACGGCTACACACTGATGCTCGGCGAAACCGGCCAGCTCGCGATCGCCCCCAGCAGCTACAGCAAGCTGCCCTACGACCCGAAGAAGGACTTCGTGCCCGTGAGCCAGGTCGTGACCAGCAACTTCATGCTGGTGGTCAACCCGGCCAAGGTGCCGGCGAAGAACGTCAAGGAATTCGTCGACTGGACCAGGCAGCAGAAGGGCCTGTTCATGGGCACCTTCGGCGCCGGCACGCCCGGCCACTTCGGTGCCTACCTGTTCGGCGACGCCATCGGCATCAAGCCCGAGCCGGTGCACTACAAGAACACCGGCGACGCCCTGGCCGGCCTGATGAGCGGCGACGTGTCCGGCGCCTTCGCCAGCGTCGGCCTGGCCACGCCGAACGTGAAAGCGGGCAAGCTGGTCGCGCTCGCCTCCAGCGGCGAGGCGCGCAGCGCCGGCCTGCCCGAGGTGCCCACCTTCCGCGAACAGGGCTACCCGCAGCTGGTCTTCAACTCCTGGTTCGGCATCGTCGCGCCCGCGAAGACGCCGCCGGAGATCGTCGCCCGGCTCGAGGCCGACATCCGCAAGGCCATGCAATCGGCCGACGGCAAGTCGAAGATGGAAGACGCCGGCTTCGGCGTGACCGGCACCACCGCGCAGGAGTTCGCGCGCATCATCGACAGCGACACCGTGACCTGGGGCAAGGCGGTCAAGGCGACGGGCTTCAAGGCGGATTGAGAACCGGGCTAGGCCGTGGCAGGGCTCAAACGCATCACCACGGCCCGCAGCGCCAGCTCGTAGCTGTCCACCCCGAAGCCGCTGATTTGCCCGGTCACGATGTCCGCGAACACGGAGTGGTGCCTGAAGGCCTCGCGCGCGTGGATGTTGGACATGTGCAGCTCGACCACGGGGCAGATGAGGATCGCCAGCGCGTCGCGGATGCCGTAGCTGTAATGCGTCCAGGCGCCGGCGTTGATGAGCACCGCGTCCTGCCTGTCCTCGAAGGCCTGGTGGATGCGTTCGCACATCTGCGCTTCGCTGTTGGTCTGGTACGAATCGACGTCGACGCCGAGTTCGTGCGCGAGCCCTTGCAGCCGCGCGTCGATGTCCGCCAGCGTGACGGTGCCGTATTGCGCCGGGTCGCGCTTGCCGAACATGTTGTGGTTGATGCCATGCAGCATCAGCACCCGCTTTCGTTCGGGCGCCACCCCAGCGGAAGCCGCGGGCGCGCTCATTGCAAGGGCACCGTCAGCTGCTCGATCACGCCGCGCGTCGGCGGACGCACGCCGCGCCACCACTCGAAAGCCTCGGCCGCCTGCTCGACCAGCATGCCCACGCCGTCCGCCAGCTGGCGCACGCCGGCGTCGCGGGCCAGCCGCAGGAAGGGCGTCAGGCCCTTGCCGTAGGCCAGTTCGTAGGCGAGGCCCTCCGCATCGAAGACGGTTGCGGGCACGGGCGGCAAGGCGCCCGTGAGGCTGGCCGAGGTGGCGTTCACCACCAGGTCGAAGGCGCCTTCCCCCGCCAGGCCGGGGTAGCTGCAGGCGCGCACGACGCTGCCCTTGCCGTTCACCTGCTCGGCCAGAGCCTGCGCCTTCGCCACGCTGCGGTTGGCGATGACCAGCTCCTTCGGGCCCGCTTCCACGAAAGGCAGCAGCGCGCCGCGCGCCGCACCGCCGGCGCCCAGCAGCAGGACGCGGCGGCCGACCAGCGGCCGGCTCAGGTTCACGGCGATGTCGCGCAGCAGGCCGATGCCGTCGAAGTTCTCGGCCAGGATGCGGCCGTCCACGAACTTCAGCGCGTTCACGGCGCCCGCCATGCGGGCCCGGTCGCTCGATTCGTCGGCCATGGCGAAGGCCTGCAGCTTGAACGGCGCGGTGACATTCAGGCCCTTGCCGCCTTCGGCGATGAAGGAGCGGACCGCCTCGGCAAACGCGCCTTCGGGCTCACGCGGACCCTCGATGGCGATGTAGCGCAGGTCCTGTTCGGTCTGCTGCGCGAACTGGCCGTGGATCAGGGGCGACTTGGTGTGGCCGATCGGGTTCCCGATCACGGCGTAGCGGTCAGTCATTGGAATTCCTCAGCGGGAAAAGAGCACGCCATCGGTCTGCATGGCATCGATCTCGGCGGGCGAGAAGCCGAGGGTGTGTGCCACCTCGGCGTTGTGTTCGCCCAGGTCGGGCGCCACCTGATGGATGGTGGTGTCGCAGTCGGAGAAGCGGAACGGCAGGTTGGGCAGGCGCAGCGTGCCCAGGCGCGGGTGCTGCTGCTCCACCACCATGCCGCGGGCCCGGATCTGCGGATCGGCCATCACCTCGTCGATGCGCTGCACCTTGGCGCTGGGCACGTCGATGCCGTCCAGCAGCCGGAGCACCTCGGCCACGGGGCGCGCCGCCACCCAGGGCTTGACGACGGCCAGGATGGCCTCGCGATTCGCGTTGCGCCCCCCGCTGTCGTGGAAGCGCGCGTCGCTGCCGAAGCCCGCCGGGCCGCCCTGCTGTTCGACCAGCGCCGCGAAGCGCTTCCACGCATCGTCCACCTGCGCGGCGATCACCAGGTCGCCTTCGGCCGCGCGGAACACGCCGTAGAGCGTGGAGGTCGGCATGTCGTGCCCCGTCTGCGCGGGCAGCACGCCGCCGAGGGTGTAGCACTGCACCGCGTACTCGTGCATCGACACCAGCGTGTCGTACAGCGCCATGTCGATGTGCTGGCCCTTGCCGCTCTTCGCCCGGCCCAGCAGCGCGGCATTGATGGCGGCCACGGCATGGATGCCGGTGTACATGTCGCCCAGCGAGATGCGCAGCAGCGGCGGCGCCTCGCCCGGCGTGCCCACCATCTGCATGATGCCGCTCTTGGCCTCGGCGATGAGGCCGAAGCCGGCGCGGTGCGCATCGGGGCCCGTGTGGCCGTAGGCCGAGATGGAGCAGTACACGAGTCCAGGGTTGCGTGCCGACAGCTCGGCATAGCCCAGACCGAGCCGGTCCAGCGCACCGGGGCGGTAGTTCTCGATGAACACGTCGGCCGAGTCGCACAGGCGCTGCATGAAGTCCTTGCCGCGCGGGTCCTTCATGTTCACGCTCACGCCCTGCTTGCCCATGTTCAGCTGCAGGAAGTAGCCGCTCTGCTGGTCGTCGAGCACGGTGGCGTGCTGCCGGCCCGCGTCGCCGCTGCCCGGCCGTTCGACCTTGATCACCTCGGCGCCCAGCGCCGCCAAGCAGCGGCCCACATAGGGGCCGGCCAGGAAGTGGCTGTAGTCGACGACGCGAATGCCTTCGAGGGGACGGGCCTGCATCATTGCGCTCCCGGCCGGCGCGGCACCATGAGACGGTGCTCGCCGCGCTGCACGACCTGGCCGTGCTGGTTGATCAGCTCCGAGGGCAGCACCACGATGCCCCAGCCGGGCTTGCTCCTGCTGGCGCGCATGCTGCCGACGCGGAACTTCACGTGGAGCACGTCGTCGACCTTGATCGGCAGCAGGAAGTCCCAGGTCCAGCCCAGCGACATGCCGGGCAGGAAGCGGTAGTCGCTCTGCGTCTTCAGTCCGTCGGCGATCGACAGGCCGAACAGGCCGTGCGCGACGATCGAGCCGAAATGGCTGGCGTTGGCATAGGCCTCGTCCACGTGCACGGGCGTGTGGTCGCCCGTGAGGTCGGCATAGGCCAGGATGCGTTCCCTGGTGACGGTGTAGCTCGGGCTGGTGCACGCGTCGCCTTCGCGGGCGTCGTCCCAATACTTTTCCGTGATGATCATGGTCAAGCCTCCGCGCGCGGGTCGATGGAAAGGGCCTGTGCAACGCACGAGGCCGGCTTGGCCTGGATGAACTCGATCGCGAGCCCGTCGGGCAGGCGCAGCCAGTTGCGCCCCTGCGGCATCTCGGTTACGCCGAAGGCCCGGGCCGCGGCGAGCGCCGCCTCCAGGTCCTCGCACATCACGCCCAGGTGGGCCAGCCGGCCCTCGGGCGCCTGATGGTCCGGGTCGTGGATGAACTGCAGGCCGCCCAGCGTCCAGTACTGGCGCGGGGCCTCGACCGGCCCGTCCACTTCCCGCATGCCCATGCCGAACACCTGCTGGAAGAAGTCGATGTGCCAATGGATGTCCCTGACCCAGATGGCAACGTGCTCCAGGTAGGATTTCTTGGGATGGATCATGCGGAGGTCTCCTTGTGTGTCCGGTCGGCCATGGCGCGCTCGATGCCCTTGATGCAGGCCACGAGCGTGGCGTTGACCGGCGTGGGCACGCCGTGGCGCCGTCCCCAGCGCACGACCGAGCCGTTGATGAAGTCGACCTCGGTCACCGAGCCTTTCTCCAGGCTCTGCAGCATCGAGGTCTTGAAGGTGGCGGGCAGGCCCGCCGCTGCCAGCGTCCAGGCCTGCTCGGGCTCGGTCATCGACAGCCGCACGCCGGCCGCCTGCGCGGCGTCGATGGCCTCCTGCACCGCGGCCAGGGCCGTGGCCTGGAGCAGCGGCTCGTCGTAGAGCTGGCCGTAGGTGAGCCCCGTGATGCCGGTGATGGCGCCCGTGGCCACGTTCACCAGCAGCTTGTCCCACATGGTGCCCAGGATGTTGTCGCTGACGAGGGTGTGCAGGCCTGCAGCCTCGAAGGCGGCGGCGATCGCCTCCACGCGCGTGGTGCGCCGGCCGTCCAGTTCGCCGATGTAAGTCGCCTTGCGCGCGATGCCGGACTGGATGTGGCCCGGCCCGCGCATCACGCCGCCGACGTAGGTCTTGCCGGCCAGCAGGCGTTCGCGCCCCACGATGTCGGCCAGCAGGTCTTCGTGCCCCAGGCCGTTCTGAAGCGACAGCACCATCGTGTGCGGGCCCACCAGGCTCAGCGCACCGCGCATGGCCGCGTCGGTGTGGAAGGATTTGACCAGCACGACGACCAGGTCCACCACGCCGGCGTCGGCCGCCGCCGTGGCCGCCTTCACCGCCACGTGGCGGGTGCCGGCGGCATCGTCCACGCGCAGCCCGTCGCGCCGCATGGCCTCGACGTGGGCAGCGGAGCGGTTGAGCAGCCAGGTCTCGTGGCCCGCTTCGGTCAGCGCGGCACCAATGGCACAGCCGAGTGCACCCGCACCCAGGATCGCAATCTTCACCATGTCTCCTTGAGGAGCCGTGACGATAGGCATCGCGATCGGTGCCGGCAATGCAATGATTGCAATAGCTTCATTGCCTGGTGCAATATCGGTCCATGGCCGCCACCGACCTTCCCGAGCTCAAGCTGCTGCAGCTCTTCGACCTGCTCTACGACGCCCGCAGCGTCACGCGCGTGGCCGAGCAGCTGGGCCAGAGCCAGCCCACGGTCAGCATCTGGCTCAACCGCCTGCGCGCGCACCTGAAGGACCCGCTCTTCGTGCGCACGCCGGGCGGCATGGCGCCCACGCCGCAGGCCGACGCGCTCATCGGCCCCTGCCGCGCCGCGCTGGAGTCGGTGCGCCGGCTGACCTCATGGGAGCCCGACTTCGATCCGGCCACCGCCCGCCGGCGCTTTCGCATCTGCATGACCGACGCCAGCCATGTGGCGCTGCTGCCCCGCCTGCTGGCGCACGTGCGAGGCCAGGCGCCGGGCGTGCGGCTGGAAGCGGCCCGCATCGATGGCAACACCGAGCGGGCGCTGGAGTCGGGGGAGGCGGACCTGGCCATCGGCTACGTGCCCTGGCTGGGCAACGGCGTGTACCAGCAGCAGCTCTACGAACAGGACTGGGTCTGCCTGGCCAACGCGAACCATCCCCGCCTGCGGCGCCGGCTGGGCATCCGGCAATACGCCGCCGAGGGCCACGTCACCATCGCGGCAGGCACGGGGGCGCAGTTGCTGGAGCTGGCGCTGGCGCGTGCGCGCATCGAGCGCGACGTGGTGCTGGAACTGCCGGGCTTTCTGGGCCTGGGCGCGATCATCCGCAGCACCGACCTCATCGCCACGCTGCCGCGCCATATCGGGGAGACCCTGGCGCGGTCCAATGGCTTGTCGGTGTTCCGCTGCCCCGTGGCGGTGGAGGGTTTCGCCGTGCGCCAGCACTGGCATGCCCGCTACCACCAGGATGCGGCCAACCGCTGGCTCAGGGCTACGGTGGTGGCGCTGTTCGGCTCGGGCGCCGCGCGCTAGCGGCAGGGCCGCGCAAGCGGCTCAGAGCCCTTCGGGCCGCGAAGGAATGTCGCCCAACGCCTCGTCGTTGCGCAGCTCGCTCGCCGCCTTGAGCACGCCGAGCGACAGGCCGTTCTCCTGGCTGGCGAAGCCGCCGGCGATGCCTTCGAGCACGTTGGCCAGCGGCTGGTCGCCGTCGTTCTGCGCGATCAGGCTGAGGTTGAGCACGCGCGCGGCCATCTGCCGGTAGCTCACGGCTCCCGCGCGCTCGAGCACGGCGACGAGGTCGAGGTACAGCGCCAGTTGCAGATCGAAGACCAGCTTGTCGGTGATCTTCAGGCCGTCGATGGGATCGTGCTCCATGGTTCTCTATGCTCCCGCTGCTGGATGTGGTTGGGATGTTAGTGCGTCGATGTGACGCTCAGGCCGGGATGGGCTGGCGCTGCCGCAGGGCTTCGTACAGGCACACGCCGCTGGCGACGGAGACGTTCAGGCTCTCGACCGCGCCGGCCATGGGGATGCTGACCAGTTCGTCGCAGGTCTTGCGCGTGAGCTGACGCATGCCCTGCCCTTCGGCACCGAGCACCAGCGCCAGCGGCCGCCTGAAGTCGCACTGGTAGAGCGTGCCGGGCGCATCGTCGCTGGTGCCCACGCACCAGATGTTGCGCTCCTTCAGCTCGTTCAGGGTGCGCGCGAGGTTGGTGACCATGAAATACGGCACCGTCTCGGCCGCACCGCTGGCCACCTTCGCCACCGTGGCGTTGATGCCGGCGGCGTGGTCCTTGGGCGCGATGACGGCATGGGCACCCGCGCCGTCGGCCACGCGCAGGCAGGCGCCGAGGTTGTGCGGGTCGGTCACGCCGTCGAGCACCAGCAGCAGCGGCACAGTGCCCGCGGCCTCGAGGCCATCGAGCAGGTCGTCGAGGGAGTGGGTCTGCGCAACGGCCTCCACGCGCGCGGCCACACCCTGGTGGCCGTGGCTGCCGGCCAGCTTGGCCAGGCGGATGCCGTCGGCCTCGATGAGGCGCACGCCGGCCTCCTGTGCGCGGGCGATGAACTGCTTCATGCGCGCATCGCGCCGGCTGGCATCGAAGAGCACCTCGATCACCGAGGCCGGTGCCGTCTTGAGCCGCACGCCGACGGCGTGGAAGCCGAAGATCACTTTGGGGGAGGAAGCCATATCGCGGCCGATTATCGAGGCAGCGCCTGGCGACCCCGTGTAGGCTGCAGGCGCCGGTCTCGGGCCATCGGTGGTGCGGGCGGATGAAGCGGTCGATGCGTGTGCACCGCTTGCAGCGACGCGCTGCTAGAGGTGGCCTTCGGCCCAGCAGGCGGGAACGATCATCGCTGGTGGAGAAAGCCGCGCGCCAGTTCGTACAGCAAGCCGATGGCGATCACGGCCACGACCACCGCTGCGGGCCGCGGATGCATGCGGCCTGCGTCTCCCGCCTCCAGCATCACCGGGCGAACACCGCCCACAGGGCCAGCAGGGCACACAGCAGCACGACCACCAGCAGCGCGACCCTGGCGCCGCCACCTCGCACGCGACCCGGCTCGTGCATCGGGTCGAAGGTGGCACCGGCGGCGGCGAGGCCGGGCACCGACCCGTCCGCGGCGCGCGCCGCGTCGACCAGGTCCTTGGCCTCCTTCAGGCCCAGGCCGGTGGCTTCGCGCGTGAGCTTGATGGCCTCGAGCACCTGCCCCCGCTGCAGCGCGGCGCGCGCGGCCGCGGGCAGTGCCGACGCGGGGGTGGGATGTCCTTGCAGCAGGTGCTCGAACTCGTCTGCGTCCTCGGGGGTGTCGACGCCGGCCTCGCCGTTCGCGTAGCGCTCGACCAGGTCCTTCGACTCCTTCAGGCCCAGGCCGGTCGCCTCGCGCGTGCGCTTGATGGCATCGATGAGGTTGCCGCGTTCCAGGGCGGCGATGGCATCGGGGGGCGGTCGGTTCATGGCGTGTGCGGTGCTCCGCGTCTCAGGGTGCTACGGAATTGATAGCTGCCTGCGCACTGTCCACGGGGGCTTCAGGCCAATCCGGCTCGGAAGATTCGTTGCTGGACACGCGGCCCGCCTCGATGGTGATGCGCCGCTCGCACTGGGCCGCGATGCCGCGGTCGTGCGTGACCAGCACGAGCGTGGTGCCCAGCTCGCGGTTGAGGTCGAACATCAGCCGCATCACCTGCTCGCCGGTGGCGAAGTCCAGGCTGCCGGTGGGCTCGTCGGCCAGCAGCAGCTGCGGCTGCACGACGAAGGCCCGCGCCAGCGCGACGCGCTGCTGCTCGCCGCCCGAGAGCACCTTGGGGTAGTGCGACAGGCGCTGGCCCAGGCCGACGCGGCCCAGCATCTCGGTGGCGGCCTTGCGCGCCGTTCGCTGCACCTCGGGGCGGTCGGACAGCTCCAGCGGCAGCATCACGTTCTCGAGCGCGGTGAGATTGCCGAGCAGCTGGAAACTCTGGAACACGAAACCGATCTGTCTGGCACGCAGCGCGGCGCGTTCGTCCTCGTCGATGGCGAAGAGGTCGTCGCCCGCGATGCGCACGGTGCCGCGCGAAGGGACGTCGAGGCCGGCCACGATGGACAGCAGCGTGCTCTTGCCGGAGCCCGAGGCGCCGACGATGGCGGCCGTTTCCCGCGCGCCGAGGGTGAAATCGATGTCGCGCAGAATGTCCAGCGTGCCCGCCGAATCGGTGACGGACTTGAACACATGCTCGACGCTGACGATCGGCGATGCGGAAGCGGGGCTCGAAGACATGAAAGGATGCAAGTGATCGGCTGGATGAATCGACGTGACTTTAGCCTGCGCAGCGCGCTTGCCGCGGTGGCGGCCGCCGCCGTGGGGTCTTCCGCCTGGGCGCAGGCCCCGGCGGCGCCCGCACCGGCGCGGCCGCTGGTCCTGGTGGTGGGCGACTCGTTGTCGGCCGAATACGGCCTCAAGCGCGGCGACGGCTGGGTGCCGCTGCTGCAGAAGCGCCTGGCCGAGCAGAAGGTGACGGCCGGCGTGGTCAACGCCAGCATCAGCGGCGACACCACCTCGGGCGGCCGCGCCCGGCTGCCGGGCCTGCTGGCGCAGCACAAGCCCGACATCGTGGTGCTCGAACTGGGCGCCAACGATGCGCTGCGCGGCCTGCCGCTGCCCAGCACCGAGGACAACCTGACGCAGATGGCCAGGGCCTCGCAGGCCGCGGGCGCCAAGGTGCTGCTGGTGGGCATCCAGGTGCCGCCCAACTACGGCACCGACTACACGCGCCGCTTCGGCGAGGTGTTCCCGAAGGTGGCGGCGGCCACGAAATCGGCGCTGGTGCCCTTCCTGCTCAAGAACGTGGCGGACGCGCCCGACTCGGCGAACCTGTTCCAGGCCGACCGCATCCACCCGCTGGCGGTGGCGCAGCCGCGCATGCTGGACAACGTGTGGCCCGAGCTGCGCAAGCTGATCCAGAGCGCCCGCTGAGCGCGTCGGGACGATTCACGGCGCTCCAAAAAAAGAACCGCTGCCGGCCTGGCCAGCAGCGGTTGCATGTCTTTGCAGGCCGTACCCGGGGTGGACAGCCGTGCGGCGCTCAATCGTCCTGGGGCGGCGTTCCCGGGGTGGCGGGGGCGTCCTGCTCGAGGGAAGCCGCATCACCGTCCGCACCGTCGGGGCTGCCCGGATTGAGCTTGCGTTCGGCCTTGGCGCGCAGCTTGTCTTCCTTCTTCTTCTTCTTGGCGAGCTCCTTCTGGCGCTTCTCGTATCCGTAGTTGGGTGTGGCCACTTTGGCTCCTGTGTCGATGTGCCCCGGGGTCGGGACCGCCCTGCGGTGCAATGTAAGCGATAAAACCGACACCGCCTACGCGATGCGGCGCGGCGTTCAGAGCCGCGCCAGCGCCTGCGCCAGGTCGGCGCGCAGGTCGTCCACATCCTCCAGCCCGATGGAAAAGCGCACCAGCGTGCCCTTGTGCGGCCAGCGCGCCACCGAGGCGTCGCGCATCAGGCCGATGTCGTAGGGCACCACGAGGCTGGTCGGGCCGCCCCAGGAATAGCCCAGCCGGAACAGCCGCAGGCTGTCGCAGAAACGGTCGACCGATTCGGTGCCGTAGCGCTCGTCGAAGACGATCGAGAACAGGCCGGCGGCCAGGTCGGCGGGGCCGCACAGCGCCTTCCAGTGCGCATGGCCCGGCGAGCCTTCCAGCGCCGGATGCAGCACCTGCGCCACCTCCTCGCGCTCCGCCAGCCAGTTCGCCAGCTCGCGCGCCGCGCGATCGTGCGCCGCGTAGCGCAGCGGCAGGCTGGGCAGGGAGCGCAACACCGTCTCGACGTCGTTCACGCCGATGCCGTAGCCCATGCGCATGTGGGTGAGCTTGAGCTTCAGGTGCAGCGCCGCATCGCGCGTGACCACGCTGCCCATCAGCACGTCGCCACCGCCGCTCGGGTACTTGGTCAGTGCATGCACCGAGATGTCCACGCCCTCCCCGCTGCCGGCCAGGTCGAAGGGATCGAAGGCGAGGCCTGCGCCCCAGGTGTTGTCCAGGGCCACCAGCACGCCGCGCGCGCGGCAGGCGGCGACCAGCGCACGCAGGTCGGGAAACTCCATGGTCACCGAACCGGGCGCCTCCACCCACACGAGGCGGGTGCGCTCGGAGATCCTGGCGGCCAGGTCGGCTGCATTCATCGCGTCGTAGAGCCGGTGCGTGATGCCGAAGCTGGCCAACTCGCCGGTGGCCAGCGCCTTGTTGGGGCCGTAGGCGTTGTCGGGGATGAGCACCTCGTCGCCGCGCTTGAGCAGCGCGAAGTCCGTCAGCGCGATCGAGGCGAGGCCGCTGGGCACCAGCAGGCACTCGGTACCGCCTTCCAGCGTGGCGAGGCGCTCCTCCAGCGTGAAGGTGGTGGGCGTGCCGTGCAGGCCGTAGGTGTAGCCGGCCTTGGTTCGCCAGTCCCGTGCCCGCATCGCCGCCACATCCTTGAAGAAGACGGTGGACGCCTTGAAGACGCCGGGCTGTGGGGCATCGAAGGTATCGGGTGGCGTGTAGGGGTGGTGGATCAGGTCGGTCGCAGGCTTGGTCATGCGGCCATCCTAGCCCGGATGCGGCGCGACTTCGGCCGCTGCGGCGATGCGGCGCGGCACAATGGACGGATGCCTCTGCCCCTGCCCCACGGTTTCGAGAGCCTGCAGGCGATCGACGAAGCCTACAACCCGCGCCTGCGTGTGGCGGACGTCGATGGCGCAGCGCGGCGCCAGACACAACGCAGCGCGCAGGCGCAGGCCGAGCTCCCCTACCGGGCGAACCTGCCGTACGGCCCGACGCTGGCCGAGACCGTCGACATCGTGCCCGCCCGGCGGCCCGGCGCGCCGGTCTTCTTCTTCATTCACGGGGGCTACTGGCGAGCCAACGCCGCGCGCGATTTCGCGCAGGTGGCCTTCGGGCCGCATGCGATGAACTTCACCACCGTGCTGGTCGACTACGCGCTGTGCCCCGCCGTCACGCTCGACGAGATCGCGCGCCAGGTGCGTGCCGCGGCCGCCTGGGTGCTGCGCCACATCGGCGAGCACGGCGGCGACCCGCGCCGCGTGGTGATCGGCGGCCACTCGGCGGGCGGCCACCTTGGCGCAATGCTGCTGAACACGCCCTGGCAGGCGCAGTACGGGCTGCCGGACGATCCCTTCGCCGGCGCGGTGCTGGTCAGCGGCCTGTACGACATCGCGCCGCTGCGCTACAGCTATCTGCAGCCTGCCATCCAGCTGGACGACGGCATCGTGCAGCGCAACTCACCCGTACACCATGTACGCCGCTGCAGCACACCGGTGGTGCTGACCTGGGGCGAGCGCGAGCAGCCGGCCTTCGAGCAGCAGTCCACGCGCATGCTCGACGCCTGGCGCGCCGCAGGCAACACGGGTGAGCTGATGCCGCAGCCGGGCGCCGATCACCTGAGCGCCATCCATGGCTTCGAGGACGCGGCGAGTCCGCTGTGCGCGGTCGTGCGACGGTTGGCGGAGGCAGCTACCTCCTGAGCCCTCCGCGCCGCCGGGGGCCAAGAAAAAGCCGCTCGAAGGAGCGGCTTTCTTCATCGTCGGCGAAAGGTGGCTTCAGACCGACCACTTCGCCAGCAGCTTCGCCGGCGTCATGTTGTCGTAGCCCTCGAAGGGCTGGTGGATCCACGGGTTGGTCGGCAGGAACTCCACCGAATAGTCGGGCGTGAAGTTCGACAGGCCCTTGGTCCACAGCACCGCGCTGCGCAGCTCGGTGATGGGCGCGTACTTGGTCTTGAGCAGTTCGACCACGGCGTTGAGCGTGTGGCCCGAGTCGGCCAGGTCGTCGACCAGCAGCACCTTGCCCGCGATCTCGCCCTTGGGCGTGGTGATGTAGTGGGCGATGTCGAGGTGCCCCTGCACCGTGCCGGCCTCGGCGCGGTAGGAGCTGGTCGACATGATGGCCAGCGGCTTGTCGAAGATGCGCGACAGCACATCGCCCGGCCGCATGCCGCCGCGCGCCAGGCACAGGATGTTGTCGAACTCCCAGCCCGACTGGTGCACCTTGATCGCGAGCTTCTCGATCAGGTTGTGGTACTCGTCATAGCTCACGTAAAGGTGCTTGCCGTCTTCGGTCAACATGGGGCGTTTGCTCCTGATTTGATAGCTGGTGGCGCAGGTGGGGTGGGCGTTTCAGGCCGATCTGACTTCAAAAACCGGACCTCCGTACGCGAAGGGCGCGAAAGTTGCGCGAAGGACGCGAAGAAATCAGGAATAAAAATTTCGGCTGTTCTTTCGCGACCTTCGCGCAATCTTCGCGCCCTTCGCGTACGGATGTCCGCATTCAATCCGCCAGATACGGATGCCGCATCATGATCGTGTGGTCGCGGTCCGGGCTGGTGGAGATCATGGCGATCGGCACGCCGGTGACCTGCTCGATGCGCTGCAGGTACAGCCGGGCATTGACCGGAAGCTTGTCGTACTGCGTCACGCCGACGGTGCTGTCGCTCCAGCCTTCCATCGTCTCGTAGACCGGCACGCAGCGTTCGATCTCGTCGGCGCCCATCGGCAGGATGTCGATGTGCTCGCCGTCGAGCTCGTAGCCCGTGCACAGCTCGAGCTTGTCGAGGCCGTCGAGCACGTCGAGCTTGGTGATGCACAGGCCCGACAGGCCGTTGACCTGGGCCGAGCGCTTGAGCAGTGCGGCGTCGAACCAGCCGCAGCGGCGCGAGCGGCCGGTGGTGACGCCCTTCTCGGCGCCCACGGTGCTCATGTGGTAGCCGGGCGTGCCGGGCGTTTCCCAATCCAGCTCGGTGGGGAACGGACCGCCGCCCACGCGCGTGCAGTAGGCCTTGGTGATGCCCAGCACGTAGTGCAGCATGCCCGGGCCCACGCCCGAGCCGGCGGCCGCATTGCCGGCCACGCAGTTGCTCGAGGTGACGTAGGGGTAGGTGCCGTGGTCGACGTCGAGCAGCGTGCCCTGCGCGCCTTCGAACAGCAGGTTGGCGCCGTTGCGGTGCGCCTCGTTCAGCTCGCGCGAGACGTCGGCGATCATCGGCTTGAGCAGCTCGGCGTGCTTCATCGCCTCGTCGTAGACCGTGTCGTAGTCGATGGCCGGTGCGCTGAGCACCTGCGTGAGCACGTGGTTGTGCAGGTCCAGCAGCACGCGGAGCTTCTCCCCGAAGCGCTTGGGATGCTTCAGGTCCTGCACGCGCAGCGCGCGGCGGGCGATCTTGTCTTCGTAGGCCGGGCCGATGCCGCGGCCGGTGGTGCCGATCTTCTCGATGCCGCCCTTCTCGCGGTAGGCCTCGCGCGCCACGTCGAGCGCGGCGTGGAAGGGCAGGATCAGCGGGCAGGCCTCGGACACGCGCAGGCGCGAACGCACCTCGACGCCGGCCTTCTCCAGGCCCTCGATCTCCTCGAAGAGCTTGGCGGCCGAGAGCACCACGCCGTTGCCGATGTAGCAGGTGACGCCGGGGCGCATGATGCCGCTGGGGATCAGGTGCAGCGCGGTCTTCACGCCGTTGATGACCAGCGTGTGGCCCGCGTTGTGGCCGCCCTGGAAGCGGACCACGCCTTGCGCGCTCTCCGTCAGCCAGTCGACCAGCTTGCCCTTGCCCTCGTCGCCCCATTGGGTGCCGACGACGACGACGTTACGTCCGGTAGTCACGCTCATGATGTATCGCTCGAAAAAACAGGAATCAGATGGGCTGGACGGCCCAGGCGTTACCGCGCTGCACGAGCTGGCGGTCGCAATGGAACTCGTCGATCTCGCTGTCGTGGCCCGGCAGCATGCAGACGACGGTCTCGCCCTGCGCACGCAAGGCGGCGATGGCGGCGCGCAGGCCCGCATCGGCGTCGCTCCAGGGCGCGCGGATGGCCGCGCGCAGCGGCCGCGCCGGCAGCACGCCGACCAGTTCGCGCACGTCGAGGCTGAAGCCCACGGCCGGGCGGTTGCGGCCGAACACGGCGCCCACCTCGTCGTAGCGCCCGCCGCGGGCCAGCGAATCGGCCGCGCCCTCGGCATAGATGCCGAAGCGCACGCCGCTGTAGTAGGCATAGCCGCGCAGGTCGGCCAGGTCGAAGCTCACCTGTGCGTCGCCGAGCTGCGCCGCCAGCCAGCGCATGTGGTCGAGTGCGGCCTGCACTGCCGGCGTGCCCTGAAGCGCACGTGCGGCTTCGTCGAGCACCTTCGCGTCGCCGTACAGGTGCAGCAGGGCCTGCAGGCCTTCGCGGGCCGCCTGCGGGAAGCTGCGGGTGAGCTCGGCCAGGGTGCTCGCGTCCTTGGCGGCCAGGGCGGCGTGGACGTCCTCGATGACGTCGGGCGACACCATGACGCCACCGAACAGCGAGCGCACGATGCGCACGTCGGCCAGGTCGACCAGCGGGCGTTCGATGCCCGCGGCGCGCAGGCAGTCCAGCGCCAGCAGCAGCGCCTCGAGGTCGGCCTCGCGGCCCGCGTGGCCGTAGATCTCGGCGCCGAACTGCAGCGGTTCGCGCGTGGCATGCGGGCGATCGGGCCGGGTGTGGAGCACGGGCCCGCAGTAGCACAGGCGCGCCACGCCGCTGCGGTTGAGCAGGTGGGCGTCGATGCGCGCGACCTGCGGCGTGGTGTCGGCGCGCAGGCCCATGCTGCGGCCGGAGAGCTGGTCGACCAACTTGAAGGTCTGGAGATCGAGGGCTTCGCCGGTGCCCGACAGCAGGGATTCGAGGTGCTCGAGCAGCGGCGGCATGACGAGCTCGTACCCGTAGCCACGGGCGGTGTCGAGCAGTTGGCGTCGGAGCTCTTCGATGTGGCGCGCCTCGGAAGGCAGCACATCGGCGATGTGATCCGGGAGGACCCAGGCGGACATGGGAAACGGGGCCGTGGTTAAAAACGGATTCTAACGGGCGCGGGTGACCGCAGCCCCTTCACACGGCCAGGGCGCCGATCAGCTGGCGAGCCAGAGCAGGACCAGCCCGGCGACGATGCTGCACAGCCCGAAGAAGCGCAGCTGACCGTCGCGCAGCTGCATGAGCTGGCTGAAGCCGCGCCGCCACCCGCCGGGCGACACGAAGGGCAGGATGCCCTCGATCACCAGGACGAGCGCCACGGCGCTCCAGAAGGCATCGCTGCTCACGGCCGGACCCAGCGCCGCGACTCAGCGCCGCGGCGGCTGGCTGCCGGCTGCGCCGGACCCCTGCATCGCGCGGAAGAAGTCCGACTGCGAAGGGTCGAGCACCAGCACGTCGCTCTTCTTGTTGAAGCTCTGCTTGTAGGCCTCGAGGCTGCGGTAGAACTGCGCGAATTGCGCGTCCTTGCCGAAGGCATCGGCATACGCGGCGGCGGCCTGGGCGTCGCCCTCGCCCTTGATCTTCTGTGCGTCGCGGTAGGCGTTGGCCACCGTGACCTCGCGCTGGCGGTCGGCATCGGCGCGGATCTTCTCGCCCTCGGCCTGGCCGGTGGAGCGCAGCTCGTTGGCCACGCGCTTGCGCTCGGCCTCCATGCGGCGGTAGACCGATTCGGTGATGGCCTCGACGTAGTCGATGCGCGTCACGCGCACGTCGACGATGTCGACGCCCCACGGGTTGCCGCCCTTCACGACCGAGAGGACTTCACGCTTGACGTCGTTCATCACGTCGTCGCGGCGGGTGGAGATCAGCTCGCGCACGGTGCGCTTGTTGATGTTCTCCTGGAAAGCGTTGCGCACCACGCGGTTGAGCTGCACCGCACCGGCGTTCTCGTCCAGGCCCACGTTGCGGATGTAGGCCTGCGGGTCGACGATGCGCCAGCGCACGTACCAGTCGATGACCACGCGCTGCTTCTCGGCCGTGAGCATGGGCTCGGTGTCCAGGCTGGAGAGCGTCAGCAGCCGCTTGTCGATGTACGACACGTTCTGGAACGGGGGCGGCAGCTTGAACTTCAGGCCCGGCTCGGTGATGACTTCCTTGATCTGGCCCAGGGCGTAGACCACGCCGAACTGGCGCTGGTCGACGACGAAGAGCATGGAGCTGGCCAGCACGAGCAGCACGAGCAGCGAGGCGCCGATGAATCCGATTCTGTTCATGGTTGTGGTCTCCCGGCTCAGCGTGCGTCGCGGTCGCGCGAGCGGCCGCTGTCGCGGGCGCGCGAATCGCTCGGGGCGACGGGAATGGACGAGGACTGCGGCGGCGCCGTGCCGGCCACGCTCGGCGGCGCGCCGTCGGCGGGCGCAGCGGCTGCGGCGCCGGAGGATTGCATCAGCTTGTCGAGCGGCAGGTACAGCAGGTTGGACCCCTGTTTCGTCTCCACCAGCACCTTGGTGGTGTTGTTGTAGATCTGTTGCATGGCGTCGGTGTACATGCGGTCGCGCGTCACCTGCGGCGCCTTCTGGTATTCGGTGAGCACCTGCGCGAAGCGCTGCGCATCACCCTGCGCCTGCGCCACCACGCGGGCCTTGTAGGCTTCGGATTCTTCCTTCAGCCGCGAGGCGGTACCGACGGCGCGGGGCACCACGTCGTTGGCATAGGCCTGGGCCTCGTTCTTGGCCCGCTCGCGCTCCTGACCCGCCTTGAGCACGTCGTCGAAGGCCGCCTGCACCTGCTCCGGCGGGCGCACACCGCCCTGCTGCAGGTTGATGCCGACGACCTCGACGCCGACCTTGTAGCGGTCCAGGATGCTCTGCATGAGCTGGCGCACGCGCGGCGCGATCTGGTCGCGCTCCTCCGCCAGCGCGGCGTCCATCCGCATCTTGCCGACCACCTCGCGCACGGCCGTCTCGGCCACCTGCACCACCGTCTCGCTCGGGCTCTTGCTCTCGAAGAGCCAGGCGCGGGCGTCGTTCAGGCGGTACTGCACGGCGAACTTGATTTCGACGATGTTCTCGTCCTCGGTGAGCATGGCCGACTCGCGCAGGCCGGTGGAGCGCACGATGCTGTCGCGGCCCACGTCGGTCGAGCGGATCTGCGTCACCACCACCAGTTCATGGCGCTGGATTGGGTACGGCAGTCGCCAGTTGAAGCCGGCGCCCACGGTTTCCTTGTAGCGGCCGAACTGGGTGATCACGGCCTGCTGGCCTTCGTTGACGATGAAGAAGCCCGTGCCCAGCCAGATCAGCACCGCCACGGCGGCGATCAGGCCGATGCCGAAGCCGGCGTTCTTCATGTCGGGCTTGTAGTTGTTGCCGCCCCCGCCATTGCCGTTGGGTCGCGGGCCGCCGCCGCGACCGCCGCCGAACATGCCGCCGAGCTTGCGGTTGAAGTCGCGCCACAGTTCGTCGAGGTCGGGCGGGCCCTGGTTGGGGCCTTGGCCACGCGGGCGGTTGCCGTTGTTGCCCGACGGAGGGGACGGATCGTTCTCGGGCGGTCGGCTCGGTGCCGGGCGCTCGCCGTCGGAGGAGGACGGCTCGTCGCTGCGGCCCCAGCGACCGTCGTTCAGGTTGAACATGCCCGGAAACCGGCTGGCGAGAAAACGCAGCACCGCTCCCCGTCGTTCTGTCTTCCTCGGGGGCTGCGCCGGCAGCAATCCGGGTCGGGGCGCGCTCTCTGGCATGGACGTCATTCGTTTCGCTTCTTATAGAAGGCAGCTATTGTGCCCAATCAGTGCGTGGCGCCCTGCAATTCGGTGTGCTCGGCTGGGGGCATGCTCTCGTCCTGTGCGGCCGCCTGCGCCGCGCGCTGCGCCAGCAGCTCGCGCAGCGCCGGCAGACCCTCGCCCGAGTGGGCACTGAGGAAGAGCCGCGGCACGCGCTGGCCGTCGATCTCCATCTCGTCGGCCAGGGCGTGCGGCCGGTGGTCCGCATCCAGCGCATCGAGCTTGTTGAAGACCAGCAGCTGCGGCACATCGCCGGCGCCGATGTCCTGCAGCACCTGCTGCACTTCGGCGATCTGCTCGGGGTGGTGCGGGTTGGAGGCATCGACCACGTGCAGCAGCAGGTCGGCATCGACGGCCTCCTGCAGCGTGGCCTTGAAGGCATCCACCAGGCCGTGCGGCAGTTCGCGGATGAAGCCCACGGTGTCGGAGATCGACACGCGCCGCCCAACGTCGCCCAGGTACAGGTGGCGCGTCGTGGTGTCGAGCGTGGCGAAGAGCTGGTCGGCCGTATACGCTCGGGCCTTGACCAGCGCGTTGAACAGCGAGGACTTGCCGGCGTTGGTGTATCCCACCAGCGAGATGTTGAAGGTGTCGCGACGCTCGCGCTGGCGGCGCTGCGTGCCGCGCTGCTTCTGCACCTTGGACAGGCGCTCTCGTGTGCGCTTGATCGACGCGTCGATCATGCGGCGGTCGAGCTCGATCTGCTTCTCGCCCGGGCCGCCGCGCACGCCGGCGCCGCCGGTCTGGCGCTCCAGGTGGGACCAGCGACGGACGAGCCGCGTGCTGAGGTACTGCAGGCGCGCCAGTTCGACCTGCAGCTTGCCCTCGTGGCTGCGCGCGCGCTGGGCGAAGATCTCGAGGATCAGGAAGGTGCGGTCGTAGACGGCCACGCCGAGCGCGCGCTCGAGGTTGCGTTGCTGGGCCGGCGAGATGGCCTGGTCGAAGATGACTTCGCTGGCGCGATGCAGTTCGGCGAGTTCGCGGATCTCGTCGGCCTTGCCGCTGCCGACGAAGAGCGCCGCATCGGGCGCCTTGCGTTTGCAGATGAGGCGGGCGACGGGCTCGAGGCCGGCGGTCTGCGCGAGCAGGCCGAGCTCCTCGAGGTCGCTGTCGAAATGGGGGTGGCCGAAATCGACGCCGACGAGGATGACGGCGCCGTCCTGGCGGGGAATGGGTTCAGACAATCGGAACGGACTTCAGAAAAAGGCGGGGCGGCCGAAGCCGCCCTGCCCTGCGCCGTTCAGCCGCCTGCGTCGTCGTTCTCGGTGACCGAGAAGTTGACCGCGCGGCCCGGCACGATGGTGGAGATGGCGTGCTTGTAGACCATTTGCGTCACTGTGTTGCGAAGCAGAACGACGTACTGGTCGAACGATTCGATCTGGCCCTGCAGCTTGATGCCGTTGACCAGATAGATCGAGACCGGCACGTGCTCGCGACGCAGCGTGTTCAGAAACGGGTCTTGTAGGAGTTGCCCTTTGTTGCTCACGATATTCTCCGTGTTCAAAAAGAAGTTGTTGGACCGGGCACCTTAACACAGCGTTTCCGCGCTGCAGCAAGGTTTCCGAATGGCCTTCGAAAATTGACGGTTGCGACCGACAGCCGCGAAGGCAGAACGCAGCAGGTGGGCACGCTGCCGCCCGTTTCAAGCCCCTGGCTTGTCGGCGTACGGGTTGTGCGAGGTCTTGAACTCGATCCGAAGCGGCGTGCCGACCAGGTCGAACTCCTTGCGGAAGCGCGCCTCGAGAAAGCGCCGGTAGCTCTCGCTCACGTGCTCCAGCGAATTGCCGTGCACCACGATCACGGGCGGGTTCATGCCGCCCTGGTGGGCATAGCGCAGCTTGGGCCGGAACATGCCGCTCTTCTTGGGCGCCTGGAACTGCACGGATTCGAGCAGCAGGCGTGTCAGCACCGGCGTGGACATCTTGCGCATCGCCGAGCGGTGGGCCTGGACGATCGATTGCCAGACCGGCCCGAGGCCGAGGCGCTTCCTGGCCGAAATGAAATGCACCGCGGCGAACTTCAGGAAGGGCAGCCGGTTCTCGAGCTGGCGCTGGATCTGCTCGCGCTGGTAGCTGTCGACGGCATCCCACTTGTTGATCGCGACCACCACCGCGCGCCCGGCCTCGAGGACGAAGCCCGCGATGTGGGCGTCCTGGTCGGTCACGCCCTCGGTGGCATCGATGAGCAGCAGCACCACGTTGGCCGACTCGATGGCCTGCAGCGTCTTGACGACCGAGAACTTCTCGATCGCCTCGAACACGCGCCCCTTGCGGCGCAGCCCCGCGGTGTCGATGAGTTCGAAGCGCTGCCCGTTGCGCTCCAGAGGCACGCTGATCGCATCACGCGTGGTGCCGGGCAGGTCGAAGGCGACCAGCCGTTCCTCGCCCAGCCAGGTGTTGATCAGCGTGGACTTGCCCACGTTCGGCCGGCCAGCGACGGCCAGGCGGATCGGCCGGCTGGCCGGGTCGTCCGCCTCGCCCTCCTCCGGCTCGTCGGGCGGCGGCGGCAACGTGTCGAGCGCCAGTTCGATCAGCGCGCGCACGCCCTGCCCGTGGGCCGAGGAAATCGGATGCACGTCGCCGAAGCCCAGTTCGTAGAACTCGGCCAGGCGGCTGCTGTCCTTCATGCCTTCGGCCTTGTTCACCGCCAGCAGGCAGGGCTTGCCCAGGCGCCGCAGTTCGTTGGCGATGTCGTGGTCCTGGGCCGAGAGGCCCTGTCGGCCGTCGAGCACGAAGACGACGACGTCGGCCTCGGCCACGGCCTGGCGCGTCTGCTTGGCCATCTCGCGGTAGATGCCGCTGCCGGCGTCGGGCTCGAAGCCGCCGGTGTCGATGACGATGAATTCGCGCGGCCCGATGTGCCCGGTGCCGTAGTGGCGGTCGCGCGTCAGGCCGGCGAAGTCGGCCACGATCGCGTCACGCGTCTGCGTGAGGCGGTTGAACAAGGTCGACTTGCCCACGTTCGGGCGGCCGACCAGGGCGATGACGGGTTTCATGGGCTGACTGTATCCCGCGGACGCGCACAACGCGGCCGGCAGAAAAAAGACGCCGCAGGGCGGCGTCGTTTGGAAGGCCGGATTTGCAGCCGGCGCGGCAGGAAGATGGGCGGCGCAGCCGCCGTACCGGACCTATTCGGGCCGGTAGCCGAAGACCCCGCCGTTGCGGGTCACGACCACCACGGTGTTGGCGGCCAGCACCGGCGCGGCCGCGATGGCCGAGCCATCGGGTGCCAGGCGGTTGAGCGGCGAGCCATCCTCGCGCGACAGGAAGTGCACGGTGCCGGTGTCTTCGCCGACCACGAGCGTGCGACCCACGGCCAGCGGCGCGGTGAGCGTGCGCAGGCGCAGCCGGTCGGAGGTCCACATCACGTTGCCGTCGGTGCGGCGCCAGGCGACCACGCTGCCGTTCGAATCGGTGCCGTACACCGCGCGCTCGTCGCCGCCCACGCCTTCGGCGCCGACGGAGGGCTTGTTCCACAGCAGCGTGCCGCGGGTGGTGTCGACGCAGCCGACGGCCGCGTAGTAGGCGCGCGCGCAGACGGTCTCGCCGACACGGCTCACGGTGCCGGTCAGGTCGACCAGGCGCTCGACGTCGTTGGTGCCACGGGGCGAGGCGATGGGGACTTCCCAGCGCGAGACGCCGTTGTTCGGGTTCATGCCCACCATGCGCGCGCCCACGCCGGCGACCAGGGTGTCGCCGATCGGGAACATCACGCCGGGCTTGCGCAGCACCAGCGCGTCGCCGGCGGCACGGGTCTGGGTCCAGAGGCGGCGGCCGCTCTGCCCGTCGAAGGCGGTGGTGCTGCGGTCGGCGGTCTGTGCGAACACGCGGCGGCCGGCCACCAGCGGCGCGGTGTAGGTTTCGGCAGGCAGGCGCTCCTTCCAGAGCACCTTGCCGCCCTGCAGGGCCACCAGTTCGTTGTTGGCCGTGACCACCGCGGCCAGCGAACCGTCGCTGCCGACGCCGGCGATCAGGGGCGCGCCCACGCTGGCGCGCCACTGCTCGGCGCCGGTGCGGGCATCGATCGCCACCACGGTGCCGTCGGCCGCGGCCACCGTGACGGTGTCGCCACTGACCGCCGTCTGCAGCGGGAAGGCCACCGAGGGCAGCTTGGCGGTCCAGGCCTGGCGAACGCCCATCAAGGCGTTGTTGGGCGGCAGTTCGGCCGGCTTGGGCTTGGCCGTGCCCGAGCAGGCCGCGATGCTGGCGGCGACCGCTATCAAAACCATAGCTGCTCCCGCACGAAGGACGGGCGCTGGAGCACTAAAACGCTTGAAATTCATGGTGCGTGCGATCAGGGGTTGGTCTTGGCCGGAGCCGCGGTTGCTTCGAGGGTCTTCGGGTCCACGCCCACGGCATTGAGCTTGATCTCCACCAGACGGCGGTATTCGGAGCCGGTGCCGAGCGCCTTCCAGGCCTTTTCGTACTCGGTGCGTGCCTCGTCGCGCTTGCCCTGCGCGGCGTAGATGTCGCCGCGGCGGTCGGCCACAAGGCCTTCGAAGGGTTGGGGCACGCTGGCCGACAACTGCTTGAGCGCCTCGTCCCAGGCCTTGGTGTCCATGAGTTCGGCGGCCAGGCGCAGCCTTGCGATCGCCTGGTAGCCGGGATCGACGGCGTTCTCGGCCACCCAGGCCAGGGCCGCGCGCGAGGCCTCGGGCTTGCCCTTGTCGGCCAGCGACTTCGCGGCCAGCAGGCCGGCCTGCTGCGCGTAGGCCGTGCGGGCAAAGCGGCTCTTGACGTCGCCGAAGGCGCGCTCGACGCGATCCGCATCGCCGGCCTGCACCGCCTGTTCCAGCGTGTCGTAGAGCGCTGCGGCCTGCGCCGCCTGGTTGCGCTGGTAGAACTGCCAGCCGTTCCACGCCACCACGGCACCGGCGACCAGCAGCACGACCCAGGTGATCAGCGTGCCGTACTTGTTCCAGAAGTGCTTGAGCTGGTCGAGCTGTTCCTGTTCTTCGAGATCGAGATGGGTCGCCATGCGTTGTCGTTATGTGAGAGAGAGCCTCAGGACGTGGCGCCCTGGGCAGCCGCGGATTGTAGGGTGGCGGCCCAGCCGGCCACATCGGCCAGCGGCCGGGCGACCTGAGCGCCGCTGCCGTCGCGCAGCGACTTGACGGTGACCTCGCCGCGCGCCATTTCGTCGTCGCCGAAGATGAGCGCGAAGCGCGCGCCGCTGGCGTCCGCCTTCTTGAACTGGGCCTTCATCCCGCCGCCGCCGGCGTGCTGGACCACGGCCACCCCGGCCGCACGCAGTTGCTCGAGCGCGACCATGGCGCGCGGCAGCGCGGCCGCCGAAGGCACGATCGCGTACGCGGCGGGCGCCGTCGACGGCACGGCCAGGCCCAGCTCCTGCACCAGCAGCAGCAGGCGCTCGATGCCCAGGCCGAAGCCGACGGCCGGGGCCGGCTTGCCGCCCATCTGGCCGATCAGGCCGTCGTAGCGGCCGCCGCCGCACACCGTGCCCTGGGAGCCGAGCTGGTCGGTGACCCACTCGAACACGGTGAGGTTGTAGTAGTCCATGCCGCGCACCAGGCGCGGGTTGATGCGGTAGGCCAGGCCGGCAGCGTCGAGCACGGCGCGCACCGCGTCGAAGTGCGCGCGCGACTCCTCGCCGAGGAAGTCCATGAGCTGGGGCGCGGCCTCGACCATGGCCTGCATCGCCGGGTTCTTGGTGTCCAGGATGCGCAGCGGGTTGCTGTGCAGGCGGCGCTGGGCATCGGCGTCGAGCAGCTCGGCATGCGCCTCGAAGTGGCGGATCAGTGCTTCGCGGTGCGCCTGGCGCTCGGCGGGCTGGCCGAGGCTGTTGATCTCCAGGCGGACGTGCTGGCCTTCGACCAGGCCCAGCTCGCGCCAAAGCGCACGCACGAGCAGGATCAGCTCCGCGTCCACGTCCGGCCCGGCAAAGCCCAGGGCCTCGACGTCGAGCTGGTGGAACTGCCGGTACCGGCCCTTCTGCGGCCGCTCGTGGCGGAACATCGGGCCCATCGTCCACAGGCGCAGCGGGCCGTTGTACAGGGCGTTGTGCTCGACCATCGCCCGCACGATGCCGGCCGTGGCCTCCGGGCGGAGGGTGAGCTTGTCGCCGTTCATCGAGTCGGTGAAGGAGTACATCTCCTTCTCGACGATGTCGGTCACCTCGCCCAGCCCGCGCACGAAGAGCGCCGTCGGCTCCACCACCGGCGTGAGGATGTAATGGTAGCCGTAGCGCGCGAGCACGGTGCGCACCGTGGATTCGAACCAGTGCCACAGGGCGGAGTCGGGGAGCTTGTCCGTGCGCGGCACGCTCGCCGGCAGGATGTCGTTCATGCCTTTGACGGCACTGATCTTGTCAGCCATGGAAGAGGAACTCAGGCGGCATCGGCGGCCTGGGGCTGGCCGAAGCGCTTCTCGATGTAGTTTTCGACGATCTGGTGGAACTCGGTGGCGATGTTCTCGCCGCGCAGCGTCAGCGCCTTCTCGCCGTCGATGAAGACGGGCGCGGCCGGTGCTTCGCCGGTGCCGGGCAGGCTGATGCCGATGTCGGCATGCTTGCTCTCGCCGGGGCCGTTGACGATGCAGCCCATCACGGCCACCTTCATGGCCTCGACGCCGGGGTACTTGTGGCGCCACACGGGCATCTGCATGCGCAGGTAGTCGTCGATCTGCTTGGCCAGTTCCTGGAAGGTGGTGCTGGTGGTGCGACCGCAGCCGGGGCAGGCCGTGACGCTCGGCACGAAGACGCGCAGGCCGAGCGCCTGCAGGATCTCCGAGGCGATCACGACTTCCTGCGTGCGCGACTCGCCGGGCTGCGGTGTGAGCGACACGCGGATGGTGTCGCCGATGCCCTCCTGCAGCAGGATCGACAGCGCCGTCGCCGATGCCACGGTGCCCTTGGTGCCCATGCCGGCCTCGGTCAGGCCCAGGTGCAGCGCGTAGTCGCAGCGGCGGGCCAGTTCGCGGTAGACCGAGATCAGGTCCTGCACCCCGCTGACCTTGCAGCTGAGGATGATCTGGTTGCCGTCCATGCCCATCGATTCGGCGAGCCTGGCGGAATCGATGGCGGAGCTGACCAGCGCCTCGTACATCACGCTCTTGGCGTCCCAGGGCTGGGCGCGGCGGCTGTTGATGTCCATCAGGCTGGCCAGCAGCTCCTGGTCGAGGCTGCCCCAGTTGACGCCGATGCGAACGACCTTGTTCCAGCGCATCGCGGCCTCGATCATCTGGCCGAACTGGCGGTCCTTCTTGTCGCCCTTGCCCACATTGCCGGGGTTGATGCGGTACTTCGACAGCGCCTCGGCGCAGGCCGGGAACTCCGTGAGCAGGCGATGCCCGTTGTAATGGAAGTCGCCCACCAGCGGCACGTCGACCCCCATGCGGTCGAGCTGCTCGCGGATGTAGGGCACCTGCGCGGCAGCCTCGGGCGTGTTGACGGTGATGCGCACCATCTCCGAGCCGGCCTGGGCCAGTTCCTTGACCTGGATCGCGGTGCCGATGGCATCGACCGTGTCGGTGTTGGTCATCGACTGCACGCGCACCGGCGCGTCGCCCCCCACGGTGACCACCCGCGGGCCCCAGACCACGCGCGCCTGGCGCGAGCGGCGCGCCGCCGGCGCCGCCGGCGCGATGGGGCCGTCTGGCAGCTTGTCCATGCGATCGGTCATCTGCAGCTCCTTCGCAGCGCGCAGACGCGCCGCGTCAAGATTTGACCTCGAAGCGCGCCACGCCGCCCGACTTGGCGAGCGGCGCCAGGTCGAAAGCCTTGCCGCGCACGAGCACGTCGACGTTGCCGGCCCGGCCGACCACCACCGACAGCGGCAGGCTGCCCGATAGCTTGACCGTCTCGCCCGACGCCACCAGCCTGCGCAGCAGCACCTTGCCGCCCGCCTCGGTGACGGTGATCCAGGATTCGCCGCGCGCAGCCGTCAGCACCAGCATGTCGCTGGGGGCCGTGGCGACCGGCTCCGGCGCCGGAGCCGGTGCGGAAGGCGCCGCGTCTGCGGGCGCCGCCGCGGCCGTCGGCGCGGCCACCACGGACTCGACCACTGTGCCGGGCTGTGCGGCGGGCGCCGCTGCGCCGTCCGACGACGCGGTCGCCGACGACGTGCCTTGCCGATCCGTCAATTTGCCCAGCCATGCGCCGGCGCCGTCGAAGACCGACTGCGGCAACCAGAACACCGCCGCTGCGCCGATGAGCAGCACCGCCACCAGCGCCAGCAGCGGCCTGGGGAGCAGGCGGCCCTGCGGCTGGCGGCCGGCACCGCGGTGCGGATGCTGGCGGATGTTGCCGCTCATGCTGCGGTCGGCCTCGGCCAGGGCGGCCTGCGGCGCGCCGGGCAGCTTGGCGAGCACCGGCGCGGGATCGATGCGCAGCGCGCGCGCCACGCTGGCGGCCAGGGCACGCGCGAACACCGGGTCGGGCAGCGCGTCGATGTCGTCGGCCTCCAGGGCCTCGAGCTTCTGCGGCGGCACCTTGAGGGCCGCGGCCACCACTTCCACATGCAGGCCATGCGCCTCGCGGGCCTGCCGCAGCATGTCGCCCGCGCTCATGTGCGTGGTATCGCCCGGCGTCAGCGGCACGGCCGCCGACGCGCCGAATTCACTGGCCCGCTCAATCATTGAAGTTGCCGCGCTCGTACGCCAGCGCCTCGCGCGATTGGGGGAAGCGGCGCTGCAGCTGGCTGGCCAGCTGTGCCATGGCTTCGCGGTTGCCCAGGCGGCGCTCGGTCTTCACGCCGAGCCACAGCGACTCGGCATTGGCCTGCTGGCCGTTGTTGATGCGGCGGACGTAGAACTGCGCCCGCGTGTAGTCCTCGCGCTGGAACAGCAGCGACGCGAGGTTGTAGCCGATGACCGGGTTGCCGGCGTCCATCTCGTAGGCCTGGGTGAGGCTCTTCTCGGCCGCGGCGCGATCGCCGGCCTGGATCTGGCACACGCCCTGCGTCATCAGCGTCTTGGCGGCGTCCTGGTAGGTGGGCACGGCGAGCGCGGCGCCGAACTGGGCCATCGCGTCGCCGTAGCGCTTCTGCTGGCACAGCAGCCAGCCGTAGTTGTGGCGCGTGTCGGGGTCGCGCGGCTTGAGCGCGATCGCGCGGCGGAAGCTGTCCTCGGCCTGGGCCGCATCGTCCTGGCGCATGTAGATCAGGCCGCGCAGGTTGTAGGCATCGGCGTAATTGGGGTCTGCCGCCAGCGCCTGGTTGATCTCCTGCATCGCGACCTCGGTCTGGCCGTGCTGGAAGTAACCGACCGCGAGCTGCAGGCGCAGTTCGGCGCGCCGCTGCGCCTGCGCCTGCGCCGACTCGGCCGCCACCGTCGTGGGCGGGCTGTTCTTCATGTCGGCGAAGGAAGTGGTCGTCGTGGTGGTCGTCGTGCAGCCGGCGAGCGCCAGCGCGACCACCCCTGCGCCGCTCCACAGCCAGCGTGGCGAACGCCGCGCCGCGGTCAGGGAGTGTTCTGTCATCGGTTCAATGCTCCTGCGTCGCATCGGCCGCCACTCCCGGGCGCGCCTTGTGGAGCACCACGGTGCGCCGCTGCGCCATGCGCTCGGCGGCCCGGGTGCGATCCTTCACGTCGCCGGCCAGCTGGCCGCAGGCGGCGTCGATGTCGTCCCCGCGCGTCTTGCGCACGGTGGTCACGATGCCGGCGTCGCCCAGCGCCCGGGCGAAGGCCTGCACGCGCGCCTGCGGCGAGCGCAGCAGGCCCGAGGCCGGGAACGGATTGAAGGGAATCAGGTTGAACTTGCACGACACGCCCTGCGAGCGCACCAGCTCGACGAGCTGCTGCGCATGTTCGGGCTGGTCGTTCACCCCGTCGAGCATGCAGTACTCGAAGGTGATGAAGTCGCGCGGCGCATGCGCCAGGTAGCGCTTGCAGGCCGCGAGGAGCTCCTCGAGCGGGTACTTGCGGTTCAGCGGGACGAGGTCGTCGCGCAGCGCATCGTTGGGTGCGTGCAGCGACACCGCGAGCGCGACCGGGCAGTCCTGGCCCAGGCGGTCGATCATCGGGACCACGCCGGAGGTCGACACCGTCACGCGGCGGCGCGACAGGCCGTAGGCGTTGTCGTCGAGCATGGTGCGCAGTGCGGGAACGAGGGCTGCGTAGTTCTGCAGCGGCTCGCCCATGCCCATCATGACGACGTTCGAAATGATGCGTTCGTCGCGGTTCAGGTGCTTGCGCAGGAAATGCTCGGCGAACCACAGCTGGGCGACGATCTCGCCGGTACTGAGGTTGCGGCTGAAACCCTGGTGGCCGGTGGAGCAGAAACGGCAGCCCACCGCACACCCGGCCTGGGACGACACGCACAGCGTGCCGCGGTCATCCTCGGGAATGAAGACGGCCTCGACGGCATTGCCGTCGCCGACGTCGAACAGCCACTTGATGGTGCCGTCGGCGGACAGCTGCTGCGAAATGACCGGCAGCGCCGTCACGTGCGCCGTGCCGGCGAGCTTGCCGCGCAGCGACTTCGCCAGATCGGTCATCTGCTCGAAGTCGCTCGCGCCCCGCTGGTGGATCCAGCGGAACAGCTGCGTGGCGCGGAAGCGCTTCTCGCCGAGCGCCTCGCAGAACGCGGCCAGCCCCTCGAGGTCGAAGTCGAGCAGGTTGGTGCTTGCGTTCATGCGGCGGCCCGGCCCGGTGGCGGGCTTACTTCAGGTTGGGGAAGAAGAAGGCGATCTCGGCCTTGGCCGTCTCGGGGGCATCCGAGCCGTGCACGGCGTTGGCATCGATGCTGTCGGCGAAGTCGGCGCGGATGGTGCCGGGCGCAGCCTTCTTGGGGTCGGTGGCGCCCATCAGGTCGCGGTTCTTGGCGATGGCGTTGTCGCCCTCGAGCGCCTGCACGAAGACCGGGCCCGACACCATGAAGCTCACCAGGTCCTTGAAGAAGGGACGCTCCTTGTGCACGGCGTAGAACTGCTCGGCCTGGGCCTGCGACAGCTGCATGTACTGGGCAGCGACGATCTTCAGGCCAGCGGCTTCGAAGCGGGAAACGATCTTGCCTATGACGTTCTTGGCGACGGCGTCGGGCTTGATGATGGAGAGGGTGCGTTCGATGGCCATGGAGTGCTTTCTGAGCGGATGTTGATCTTGAATGAGCTGTCGAACCGGCACGAAGTTGCATCGCCTGAAACGATGCGTGTGCCAGTCTTGACAAAGCCTTGCATTTTAACCGGGGCGAATGACCGATTCGCGCCATCCCGCTGCAAAAACCGCAGGCAGCCCCATGGCTTGCCTGCGTCGGTGCCCGCCTTCAGCGCGGACGTGAACGCCGGCCGCGGCCACCGCCGCCGCCCGGGGCGCCGCCACCGCCACCGCCACCACCGCCGGAGCCGCCGCCGCGACGAGGATCCTTGCGCTGGCGCGAGAAGCTGTCGGCCCCGATGTAGCCGAAGGAGGTCTTCATCGGGTCGGGCTGCCCGCCCCCTGCCCCGCCGCCGGCCTTGGGACCGCGGTCGTTGCCGCGCTTCTTCCTGCCGCCGGGGCCGCCGGCGTTGCCGCCCTGCGGGTTGCCACGGGTGGCGAGGGGGTTCGGCTGGCGCGGGCCGTTGCCCCCACCACCGCCACCGCCGGCGCCCTTGTTCGCGCCGCCGCGGCGGCGCTTCTTGCCACGGTCGCTGGCGCCGCGGCCGGGCCCGTCCTCGCGCTGGCGCGGCGCCGGCATGTCGGCACCGGCCGCCTGCGTGAGGGCGCGGATGTCGCGCTCGTCCAGCTCCAGCCAGGCGCCGCGCCGCAGGCCGCGCGGCAGCACCATGGCGCCGTAGCGGATGCGGATCAGGCGGCTCACGGCATGGCCGACGGCCTCGAACAGGCGGCGCACCTCGCGGTTGCGGCCCTCCGAGATGGTCACGCGGTACCACTGGTTCGAACCCTCGCCACCGCCATCCTCGATGGTGCCGAACTGCGCCATGCCATCGTCGAGCCGCACGCCGTCGAGCAGGCGCTGCTTCTCCTCGTTGCTCAGCGCGCCGAGCACGCGCACGGCGTACTCGCGCTCCAGCCCGAATCGCGGGTGCATGAGCCGGTTGGCCAGCTCGCCCGAGCTGGTGAAGAGCAGCAGGCCTTCGGTGTTCAGGTCGAGCCGTCCGACCGACTGCCACTTGCCCTGCACCAGGCGCGGCAGCTTGCGGAAGACCGTGGGGCGATTCTGCGGATCGTCGTGCGTGACCACCTCGCCCACCGGCTTGTGGTACGCGATGACGCGCGGCGGCGGGGGCGCGATGCGGTAGCGGATCGGCTTGCCGTTGACCTTGACCTGGTCACCGTACTGGATGCGCTGGCCGATGTGCGCCGGTTCGTTGTTGACGGAGATGCGGCCCTCGAGGATCAGGCGCTCCATCTCCAGGCGCGATCCGAGCCCGGCCTGGGCCAGCACCTTGTGCAGCTTGGGCGCATCGGCCTGCGGCAGCAGCACGCGCTTGAGCGGCGCCACGTCGGGGCTGGTCTCGTCGGCATCGAACTGGCCAGAGACGACGTCGGCGAACTGGATCGGCTCCGGCGGCGGCGCGTTGCGCTGTTCGCGCTCGGCAGCGCGGCGGGCGCGGTCGAACTCGTCCTCGTCTTCGTCGTCCTCGTCGTCCTCTTCTTCCTCGGCCTCATCGTCGCCGTCCAGGACGGCACCGTTGTCGCTGGGCACGGGCGCCGCAGGAGACGTCGGGGGCTCGGCAACAGCAGGCGCGGCGACCGGCTCGGGTGCGGCAACGGGCTCGGCGTCAGCGGCAGCCGCCGACGCATCGGCGGCCTCCGCCTTGGGCTTGCGCGGACGACGCTTGCGGGCCGGCGCCACCGCCCCGTCTGCTATGGATTCGGTAGCGGTCTGCGCAGGCTGGACGGGGGCTGCGGCCACTTTTTCTTCTGACTCCGCAGGCGCACCGGAGGGGGGGACGTCGTCGTGGTCGGGTGCGCTCATGAGGGGGTTCCGGAAGAGGAGTCAGGGGAGGAGGAAGGTGGGAGCGGCTCGCCGGCGGGAAGACCGCGCGCCGGTGTGGCGTCGGCTTGTGCCGTGCGCGAAGGTTCATCGCCTTCCGGGTCTGCAGCAGTCGCCAAGGGCGCTTCATGCGGTGGCGTGGACTCGGCAGCCGCATCGGCCTGCGCAGGCGTCGTGGGGTCGGCACCCTCCCCGCCTGTCTCGGTCGCATCGGGCTCGCCGATCGGCAGCCCGGGCTGGTCGGCATCGACGCCACGGGACAGCGCCTCGGCCATGGCCTGGGCATGCTGCGGCGCCTCGATCATCGGCAACTGGTCGAGCGAAGCCAGGCCCAGGTCGTCGAGGAACTGGCGCGTGGTGGCGTAGAGCGCCGGGCGACCGACCGTCTCGCGGTGGCCGATGACCTCGACCCAGCCGCGGTCCTCGAGCTGCTTGAGGATCATCGAGTTGATGGTCACGCCGCGGATGTCCTCCATGTCGCCGCGGGTCACGGGCTGGCGGTAGGCAATGATGGCCAGCGTCTCAAGGGCGGCGCGCGTGTAGCGCGGCGGCTTCTCCGGGTGCAGGCGATCCAGGTGGTCGCGCATCTCGGGCCGGCTCTGGAAGCGCCAGCCGGTGGCGACGTTGACCAGTTCCAGGCCGCGCTGCGACCAGTCGTCCTGCATCTCGTGCAGCAGCGACTTGATGGTGTCGGCGCCGATTTCGTCGTTGAACAGCACGCGCAGTTCGCGCAGGGGCAACGGCTGGGCCGAACAGATCAAGGCGGTTTCAAGAATGCGCTTCGCATCCGCCGTATTCATGGTTCGCGGTGTCCGGGAAGAGGCGCCGCCAGGGGCGCACGTTCAGAACAGAGAGGGGATCGGCGAGGCGTTGCGGGCCAGGGCCGGCGAAGCAACGCGGTCCGGGCCCGAGGGGCGCCGGGACGGCAGGACACCGTCAGGCGGGATTGTAGTCCAGCCCCCATGCGCGGGCGGCATGGGCCAGGTCGTCCGGCACGGGCGAGCGCAAGTCCAGCGCCTGCTGCGTGACGGGATGCACGAAGGCCAGGCGGAAGGCGTGCAGGCCCTGTCGCGTCAGCCCGTTCGCTGGCGCGCCGCCATAGGTCTCGTCCCCGACCAGGGGGTGGCCGATGGACGCCATGTGGACGCGGATCTGGTGCGTGCGCCCGGTCTCCAGCGTGCAGCGGACCAGGCAGCCAGCGTCGTGGCTGCCCAGGGACTCGATCAGCGTGCGCGCCGGCTTGCCGGGGTGCTGGCGCAGGTCGACCACCGCCATGCGCAGCCGGTTGCGCGGATCGCGGCCGATCGCCGCATCGACCTGGCGGCTGGGCGCCCCCTCCCAGCGCCGGTGCGCCAGGGCCACGTACTGGCGGGTGACCTCGCGCGCCGCGATCATGCGCACCAGCGCCTCCATGGCCAGGCGGCTGCGGGCCACCACCATCAGGCCGCTGGTGTCGCGGTCGAGCCGGTGGACGATGCCGGCGCGCGGCAGTTGCGCGGCGCGCGGGTCGCGCGCCAGGAGGCCGTTGAGCAGCGTGCCGCTCCAGTGGCCCGGCGCCGGGTGCACCACCAGTCCGGCGGGCTTGTCGATCACGCACAGGTGCTCGTCCTCGTGCACCACCACCAGCGGCATCGGCTCGGGCCGGAAGGCCTGGCTCTGTGGCGTCGGGCGCAGCTCGACCTGGCCGGCGTCGCCGACGCGCACCGCGACGGAGGGCTTGCGTACGACGCGGCCCTGCAGGAGCACCGCGCCGTCCTCGATGAGCTGCTGCAGGTAGCTGCGCGAGAACTCGGGCACCAGCAGAGCCAGGGCCCGGTCCAGCCGCTGGCCGTGCAATGCCGCAGCAATGGCAAAGGGGCGGATCTCGCTGCCTTCCGCGGCGTCGCCGCCCTCCTCTCCTTCCACCGCCGCGCCCCCGGGGTCCGGAGGGGGCGTCGATATAATTGGAAGGACCTGTTTCAAGAAAGCTGCCTCAGATGTTTCGCACCCAATTATCGGCCGTCCCCGTCTGGCTCGCCCTCGCAGCAGGGGTCGCCCTGACGGCCGGGTGCTCGTCGACCAAGGAAGACCGCACGGCGAACTGGAGCCCCAACCGGATCTATGCCGAGGCCAAGGAAGAAGCCGACGGCGGCTCCTACGACAAGGCCGTGCCGCTGTACGAGAAGCTCGAGGGCCGCGCCGCAGGGACGCCGCTGGCCCAGCAGGCGCAGCTGGACAAGGCCTACGCCCAGTACAAGGGCGGCGACCGGACCCAGGCGATCGCCACGCTCGACCGCTTCATGAAGCTGCACCCGGCCAGCCCCGCACTGGACTACGCGCTGTACCTCAAGGGCGTGGTGAACTTCAACGACGACCTGGGCATGTTCTCGTGGCTCACGCGCCAGGACCTGTCGGAGCGCGACCAGAAGGCGGCCAAGGAATCGTTCCTGGCCTTCAAGGAACTGGTCGAGCGCTTCCCCGATTCGCGCTACGCGAAGGATGCGCGCGACCGCATGCGCTACATCGTCAACTCGCTGGCGCAGTACGAAGTGCACGTGGCGCGCTACTACTACTCGCGCGGCGCCTACCTGGCGGCCATCAACCGCGCGCAGATCGCGCTCGCCGACTACCGCGAAGTGCCGGCCCTCGAAGAAGCGCTCTACATCATGGTGCAGTCCTACGACGCGCTGGGCATGACCCAGCTGCGCGACGATGCCAAGCGCGTGCTGACGACCAACTACCCCAACAGCGAATACCTGGTGAGCGGCTTCAAGCGCAAGGACGATCCCTGGTGGAAGCTCTGGTGAGAGCGCCCGCTGCTCGGCGCCCCACCTGATTCCACGGCCGCCCTGTGCGGCCGTCGTGCTTTTTCATCGCCGGGCCGCCCCAAGATGGAAAAGGCGCCCCCTCGGGGGGCAGCGGACCTCGCCAAGCGGGGGAGCGTGGGGGCCTTCTTCTCATGGAGCCGATGCGAGCAAGTCGTCGAATGCCGCGTCGAGTGCCTGGGCGTCGTCCAGGCGCCGCATCGGCGGCAGGGCCTGCAGCAGGCGGCGGCCGTAGCCCATGGCGGTCAGGCGCGTGTCGCACACCGCGAGCACCCCGCGGTCGCTCTCGCGCCGGATGAGGCGCCCCGCGCCCTGCTTGAGCGCCACGGCAGCCTCCGGAACGAAGTAGTCGTTGAAGCCGCTGCGCCCTTGCGACTCCAGCCGCCTGGAGCGCGCCTCGACCAGCGGGTCGTTGGGCGGCGGAAAGGGCAGCTTGTCGATCACCACGAACTGCAGCGCATCGCCCGGCGCATCGAAGCCCTCCCAGAACGAGGCCGAAGCGACCAGCACGCAGCCCTTGCGGCCGGCCGAGGCACCCTCGCGGAAGCGCTCCATCAACACCCGCTTGGGCAACTCGCCCTGCACGAGCACTTCGAGGTCGGCCCCGCCGGTCTGCGCCCTCTGGCGCAACAGATCACCGATCGTCCGTAGCGCGCGCAAGGTGGTCGTCAACACGAGGGTGCGGCCGCCGAGCCGTTCGGCGCCGTGCGCCGCGAGCCGGGCCACCTCGGCACTGTGCGCGGGATCGTTCGGCTTCGGAAAGCTGCGCGGCACGTAGAGCGCGGCCTGCTCGCCGTAGTCGAAGGGGCTGCTCACGCGCAGGATCTGCGCGTCGCTCAACCCGCAGGGCTCGGTGAACCAGCGCAGGCGCGGGTCGTCGCCGAGGGTGGCGGAGGTGAAGATCCAGGCCCGACCGTCGGCGGACGCATCACCGTCCTGCGGCGCGCGGTCGGTCTTGAGCACTCGCTTGCGCACCGCATCCGCGATGTCCAGCGGCGATTCGACCAGCCGCAGCTGCGTGCCCACGTCGACCCAGCGCACCGCCTCGGGCGCGCACGGCTGGGCGAGCCGCTCGGCGCGCTCGAGCATCTGGGCGGCGCGCTCGTGCAGGCGCACGAAGTCCGGCGCGATCTCGCTGACCGTGTCCAGGGCTTCCATGGAGTCATGAAGGCTGCGGCGCAGTGCTTCCAGGCTCTCCTGCCATGGCCTCTCGGCGACGCCTTCGGGCGCGGGCCCGGCCCAGCGCAGCTTGGCGCCCGGCCATGACTTGCCGACGGACAGCCGCAGTTCGCGCGCGGCCCGGTCCAGGCTCGCCACGACCTGCTGCCAGTCGGCCAGGCCGCGCGCCTGCTGCAGGCCCGCGGCCAGCACGTCGCGCGCGAAATCGAGGACCTGTCCCGTGCCCAGCTGCAGCCCGAGGAACTGGACGCCGGTCTCGTTGAGCTGGTGCGCCTCGTCGAACACCACGACGCGCACGCTCGGCAACAGCTCGGCCATGCCCGACTCGCGCACCGCGAGGTCGGCGAAGAAGAGATGGTGGTTGATCACGACCACGTCAGCGGCCAGCGCCTCGCGGCGCGCGAGGTTCACATGGCAGGCCTTGAACTGCGGGCACTGCGCGCCCAGACAGTTGTCGCGGGTGGAAGTCACCAGCGGAATCACGGGCGAGCGCTCGTCGAGACCAGGCAGCTCGGCCAGGTCGCCGGTGCGTGTGCCCAGCGACCACTGCTCGATCTTGCCCAGGGTGCGCGCCATGCCGCGCTCCACGCCTGCGTCGTGCCGGGCCAATCCCAGGCGGTGCAGGCACAGGTAGCTCGCGCGCCCCTTGAGCAGCGCCGTCTTCAGTGGCAGGCCCAGCGCCTCGACCAGGCGCGGCAGGTCGCGGCCGAACAGCTGGTCCTGCAGGGCCTTGGTGGCCGTCGACAGCAGCACGCGTTCGCCGCTGAGCAACGCCGGCACCAGATAGGAAAAGGTCTTGCCGACACCGGTGCCGGCTTCGGCCACCAGGACGCCGCCGCGGTCGATGGTGTCGGCCACCGCCAGCGCCATCTGCGTCTGGCCGCTGCGCACGCGAAAGTGCTCGGCCGCGCGCGACAGCACGCCGTCCTCGGCAAAAGCGCCTTCGACCTCGTCGCGCAGCGCCATCAGGCGGGCTCGGGCGGCACGAGCAGTTGCTGGGTCTTCTGGATCTCGTCGCGCAGGGCCAGGCGGCGCTTCTTCAACCGGCGCAACAGCAGCTCGTCCTGTGGCCGGGCTTCGCCCAGGCGATCAATGCTGGCATCGAGGTCGGCATGCTCGATGCGCAGCTCGATCAGACGGCGTGACAGGGAATGAAGATCGGAATCCAAAGAGGCCATCAGTGTGAAAAAAGACCACCGATGTTCAACAGATAATACGCGCTCCTCCTTGGCCTTCCGGCCGGTGCGCACATCCGGTCTCGCCATCCTCACCGCCCTCCCCCCGATGCCCCGAGGCTTCCGACTCACTGCGGCCACCGGCCTCCATCAAGGCGACCGGCCCTACCAGCAGGACCAGGTCCTGCTGATCGCGCATCCGCGCGTGCCCGGCTGCATCCTGGCCGTGGTGGCCGACGGCATGGGCGGGCGCAGTGGCGGGCGCAAGGCCTCGGACCAGGTGCTGCTCACCGCACGCCAGCTCTTCGAGCGCTACGCGCCCGATGCGCAGCCGGCGTCGGCCCTGCTGCGCCAGGTGGTGGAGGACGCACACACGGTCATCAAGCTCACGGCGATCTCGAGCGAGCAGGAGCCGCACAGCACGGTGGCGGGCTTCCTGCTCAACCCGGGGGGCGACGGCGCGTGGATCCATGCCGGCGACTCGCGGGTCTACCTGTTCCGCAAGGGTCGGCTGGTGCGGCGCACGCGCGACCATTCCTATGTCGAAGTGCTGATCGAGCGCGGTGAGCTGACCGAAGACGAGGCGATGCGCCACCCCCAGGCCAACATCCTGGTCGGCTGCCTCGGGATGCACGCCACGCCGCCGCCGATCGACGTGCATGAGATGGAGCCCCTCGGCGCCGGTGACGCGCTGCTGGCCTGCAGCGATGGCCTGTGGCACTACTTCACGCCCGAGGAACTGGGCGCGGTGATCGCCGAACAGTCGCCGCGCGAGGCGGTGGCGCTGCTGGTGTCGGAGGCGCGCCAGCGGGCGCACGGCACGGGCGACAACCTCTCGCTGGCCCTGCTCAAGCTCGAGGCGCTGCCCAGCGCGGCCGGCTGATCCGGTTCAGGGCGCCGGCGGCAGCGGCGCGGCCGGCGGCTTGGTCTGGCTGGCGTTGCGGCGATCACGCTCGGCACGGCGGCGCTCGGCCGCAGCCTGCTTGCGCTGGTAGCGGTCGAGCTGCACCGGCGCCTGGGCGGCCCGGCCGGCGGCCTTGGCCTCGTCCTGCACATGGCGCTGCTGCTTGTTCTCGAAGGCCTGCTCGCGCTGCTGCGCTTGCGCCGCGGTGTTCGCACGGCTCTGTGCGTGGTCGGCCGCGCGTTGCTCGCGGTCGCGCTGAGCCTGGCGAGCCTGCTCCTGCTGCTCGGGGCGGTCCTGCGTGCGCGGCGTGGCCTGCTTCTGATCCAGCCGCCGCAGCTGCTCGGCCCCGCGGCGCTTGCGTTCGATGTCGTTGATCGCCGCTTCCTGGCGCTTCAGGTCATCGGTCTGGGCACGGCGCCGGGCGCGGCTGTCGCGCAGGCAGTTGTCGACGGCGAAGCGCTGGTAGCAGGCGGCCTCTTCCTGCTGGAAGCGCGCCTCGATGGCCTTTCGCTCGGCCGCGATGCGATCGCGTTCGGGCTGGTAGTTCTTCTGTGCCCCCGCCGCACCCTGCGAGCCGGCGGGTCCCGATTGGGCGAAGGCTGCGCCGGCGCCGAACGCGAGCGCCAGGAAGACGGCCAGGGAAGAACGCAGGATCATGTGAGGCGGGTATCGACAGTGCGGCGCTCCAGCGCCAGGAATTCGGTCGACTGCATCTCGTTGAGGCGCGACACGGTGCGCGGAAACTCGTGGGCCAGCGGGCCTTCGGTGTACAACGCCTCCGGTTCGACGGCCGCCGACATGATGAGCTTCACCCGCCGATCGTAGAACACGTCCACCAGCCAGGTGAAACGGCGTGCTTCCGAGGCCATGCGCACCGGCATGTGGGGCACGTCGGACAGCAGCACGGTGTGGAACTGGCTCGCGATCTCGAGGTAGTCGTTCATCGAGCGCGGGCCGCCGCACAGGGTCTTGAAGTCGAACCACACCACGCCGCCGGCGCGGCGCCGCGCGCGGATCTCGCGCTGCTCGATGTGCAGGATCGGGCTGTCGTCGCCCTTCTCGGCCAGCTTGTCGAACAGGTGGCGCATCTCCTTCTCGGCCGCCGCATCGTTGGGCGTGAGGTACAGGCGCGCCTGCTCCAGCGTACGGCGCCGGTAGTCGGTGCCGTTGTCGACGTTGATGACCTCCAGCTTTCGATTCAGCAGTTCGATGGCCGGCAGGATGCGGTCACGGTGCAGGCCGCCAGGGTACAGGTCGTCGGGCTTGAAGTTGGAGGTGGTGACGAAGCCCACCCCGTTGTCGAACAGCGCCACCAGCAGGCGATGCAGGATCATCGCGTCGGTGATGTCGGCGACGTGGAACTCGTCGAAGCAGATCAGCTTGAAGCGCTTGGCGATGCGCTTGCCCAGCTCGTCGAGTGGGTTCTGGATGCCCTGCAGGTCCGCCAGCTCGCGGTGCACCTCACGCATGAACTCGTGGAAGTGCAGGCGCGTCTTGCGGTTCAGCGGCACCGCGTTGAAGAAGCAGTCCATCAGGAAGCTCTTGCCGCGGCCGACGCCACCGTACATGTAGACCCCGCGCGGGATCTCCGGCCGGTGGATCAGCTTCTTGAACGCGTTGGAACGCTGCGTCTTGTACTCGGCCCATTCACGGGCGCAGCGGTCGAGCGCTTCCACGGCACGCAGCTGTGCGGGATCGCTCTGGAAGCCGCGCTGCTTGAGCTCGGCCTCGTAGGCTTGCTTGACGGAGATCACCAGGATGCAGGCACGGCGAGACCGCTATGAATTCATAGCTGCACGCGCCCGTTGGGCGGGCGCTGCAGCCCGATTTCACTCGAATCCCGCCGACACGCCGATCAGAAGTTCAGCGTGCGCTTGTCCACGGCCAGGGCCGCTTCCTTGGTCGCTTCCGACAGCGAGGGGTGCGCATGGCAGATGCGCGCGATGTCCTCGCTGCTCGCCTTGAACTCCATCGCCACCACGGCTTCCGAGATCAGCTCGCTGACCTGTGGGCCGACCATGTGCACGCCGAGGATCTCGTCCGTCGTCGCGTCGGCCAGGAACTTGACCATGCCGGTGGTGTCGCCCAGCGCGCGTGCGCGGCCGTTGGCCAGGAAGGGGAAGGTGCCGGCCTTGTAGGCGCGGCCACTGGCCTTGAGCTGCTGCTCGGTCTGGCCGACCCACGCGATCTCGGGGCTGGTGTAGATGACCCACGGGATGGTGTTGAAGTTGACGTGCCCGTGCTGGCCCGCCATGCGCTCGGCCACCGCCACGCCCTCTTCCTCGGCCTTGTGCGCGAGCATCGGGCCGCGCACCACGTCGCCGATCGCCCAGACGCCCGGCAGGTTGGTCTTGCACTCGTCGTCGACCACGATCGCGCCGCGGTCGTCGAGCTTCAGGCCCACCGCTTCGGCATCGAGGCCGATGGTGTTGGGCACGCGACCGATGGAGACGATCAGCTTGTCGACCTCCAGCGTCTGCGCTTCGCCCTTGGCGTTGGTCCAGGCGATCGACACGCCCTTCTTGCCCGAGCTGATCTCGCCGACCTTCACGCCGAGTTCGATCTTCAGGCCCTGCTTGTCGAAGGCCTTCTTCGCTTCCTTGGCGATCTGCTCGTCGACGGCGCCCAGGAAGCTGGGCAGCGCCTCGAGCACCGTCACCTCGGCGCCCAGGCGGCGCCACACGGAGCCCATCTCCAGGCCGATCACGCCGGAGCCGATGAGCGCCAGCTTCCTGGGCACGGCACCGATGCGCAGCGCGCCGTCGTTCGAGAGGATGTTCTCCTCGTCGAAGGGCGCCCCGGGCAGTGCACGCGCGTTGGAGCCCGTGGCCACGATGATCTGCTTGCCGACGATGGACTCCTCGGCCGCGCCGGTCACCTTGATCTCGTAGCCGGCATCGGACGCCTTCACGAAGGCGCCGCGGCCGTGGAAGAACGTGACCTTGTTCTTCTTGAACAGGTACAGGATGCCGTCGTTGTTCTGCTTCACGACCGCGTCCTTGCGCGCCAGCATCTTGCCCACGTCCAGCCCGAGGCCCTTGACCTCGATGCCGTGCTCGGCGAAGTGCTTGCCCGCGTGCTCGTAGTGCTCCGAGGACTGCAGCAGCGCCTTCGAGGGGATGCAGCCCACGTTGGTGCAGGTGCCGCCCGGTGCGGGCTTGCCGTCCTTGTTCTTCCACTCGTCGATGCAGGCGACGTTGAAGCCCAGTTGCGCGGCGCGGATGGCGGCGATGTAGCCGCCGGGGCCGCCGCCGATGACGATAACGTCGAATTGCTTGGTGTCAGCCATCTGCCTGGTCCTCAGATATCGAAGAGCAGGCGCGACGGATCTTCCAGCGCGTCCTTCATCGCCACCAGGCCCAGCACGGCTTCGCGGCCGTCGATGATGCGGTGGTCGTAGCTCATGGCCAGGTAGTTCATCGGGCGGATGACGATCTGGCCGTTCTCGACCACGGCGCGGTCCTTGGTCGCGTGCACGCCCAGGATGGCCGACTGCGGCGGGTTGATGATCGGGGTCGACAGCATCGAGCCGAAGGTGCCGCCGTTGGAGATGGAGAAGGTACCACCGGTCATCTCCTCGATGCCGAGCTTGCCTTCCTGGGCCTTCTTGCCGAACTCGGCAATCTTCTTCTCGATGTCGGCGAAGCTCATCTGGTCGGCATTGCGAAGGATCGGCACCACCAGGCCGCGCGGCGAACCGACGGCGATGCCGATGTCGAAGTAGCCGTGGTAGACGATGTCGTTGCCGTCGACCGAGGCGTTGAGCACCGGGTACTTCTTGAGGGCGTGCACGGCCGCCTTGACGAAGAAGCTCATGAAGCCGAGCTTGGTGCCGTGTTCCTTGGTGAAGGCGTCCTGGAACTTCTTGCGCAGTTCCATCACCGGCGCCATGTTGACCTCGTTGAAGGTGGTCAGGATGGCGTTGGTGGATTGCGACTGCAGCAGGCGCTCGGCGATGCGTGCGCGCAGGCGGCTCATCGGCACGCGCTCCTCGGGGCGGTCGCCCAGGTCCTGGCCCTTGGGCGCAGACACCTGCGGCAGCGCGGTCTTGGGCGCGCCGGTCGGAATCTGCACGGCCGGCGTGGCGGCCGGTGCGCCGGCGCCCCTGGCCACGGCCGAGAGCACGTCGCCCTTGGTCACGCGGCCGTCCTTGCCGGTGCCGGCGACGTCGTTCACGGTGAGGTTGTTGTCGGCCAGCAGCTTGGCGGCCGAGGGCATGGCGACATCCGACTTGGCGCCGCCGGCCGGGGCAGCCGCCGCGGCGGGTGCGGGCGCTGCGGCGGCGGGCGCCGGCGCGGCAGCAGCGGGCGCGGGCGCGGCGGCAGCGGCCTTGCCTTCGGTGTCGATCTTGGCGATCAGCTGGTCGGCCACCACGGTGGCGCCGTCGCCCTGGACGATCTCGGCCAGCACGCCGGCGGCGGGCGCCGGCACTTCGAGCACGACCTTGTCGGTCTCGATCTCGATCAGGATTTCATCGGCCGCGACGGCTTCGCCGGCCTTCTTCTTCCACTGGAGCATCGTGGCTTCGGCCACGGATTCGGACAACTGGGGAACCTTGACTTCAACGATGGACATTTTTTATCTCTGTCTGTTCATTTCTGGGGAGCGGTACCGGCGCGGGGCTCGGCGCACATGGACGCGGGCCGGCGCGCGATGCGCCGGCCCCTTGCCCGTCTTACTTGGTCAGCACGAAGCCCTTCAGCTTGCCGAAGGCGCCGTCGACCAGCGCCTTCTGCTGTTCCTGGTGCAGGTGCGAATAGCCCACGGCCGGCGAGGCCGAGGCGGCACGGCCGGCATAACCCAGCTTCTGCCCGTCGAGCATGTTCTCGTGGATGTAGTGCTGCACGAAGAACCAGGCACCCTGGTTCTGCGGCTCGTCCTGGCACCACACGATCTCGGTCGCGTTGGCGTACTTCTTGATCTCGGCCGCGAAGGCCTTGTGCGGGAAGGGATAGAGCTGCTCGACGCGCAGCAGGGCCACGTCGTCGGCGCCCTTCTCCTCGCGCTTCTTGGCCAGGTCGTAGTACACCTTGCCCGAGCAGGCGACGATGCGCTTGACCTTCTCGGCCTTGAGTTCCTTGCTGTCGGGGATGACGGTCTGGAAGCCGCCCTTGATGAACTCCGACAGCGGGGAGGTCGCGTCCTTGTTCCGCAGCAGCGACTTCGGCGTCATGATGACCAGCGGCTTGCGCAGGTTGCGGATCTGCTGACGGCGCAGCACGTGGAAGATCTGGCTGGCCGTGGTCGGCTGCACGACCTGCATGTTGGTGTCGGCCGCGAGCTGCATGAAGCGCTCCAGGCGCGCCGAGCTGTGCTCGGGGCCCTGCCCTTCATAGCCGTGCGGCAGCATCAGCGTCAGGCCGTTCACGCGGCCCCACTTCACTTCGCCGGAGGCGATGAACTGGTCGATCACCACCTGGGCGCCGTTGACGAAGTCGCCGAACTGCGCTTCCCAGATCACGAGGGTGCTCGGGTCGTTGGAGGCGTAGCCGTATTCGAAGGCCAGCACCGCCTCTTCGGACAGGATGGAGTCGATGACGACGAACGGTGCCTGGTTCTCGGCCACGTTCTGCAGCGGCACGTAGGTGCCTTCGTCGAACTTCTCGCGGTTCTGGTCGTGCAGCACCGCATGGCGGTGCGTGAAGGTGCCGCGGCCGGAGTCCTCACCCGACAGGCGCACCGGGTAGCCGCTGGCCACCAGCGAGGCGAAGGCCATGTGCTCGCCCATGCCCCAGTCGACGTTGACGTCGCCTCGGCCCATGGCGGCGCGGTCGTCCAGCACCTTCTTGACCAGCGGGTGCACGGTGAAGCCCGACGGCACCGTGGTGATCTTCTCGGCCAGGCGCTTCCACTCGGCGAGCGGGATCGCCGTGTCGGCGGCATCGGTCCACTTCTTGTTGAGGTAGGGGCTCCAGTCGACCGCGTACTTGCTCTTGAAGTTGGTGAGCACCGGGTCGGAAGTGTTCTTGCCGGCGTCGAAGGCGGCGCGCTGCGCCTTGACCATGTCGTCGCCCAGCGTGTCGCCCAGGCCCTGCGCGGCCAGCTTGTCGGCGTACAGCTTGCGCGTGCCGGGGTGGGCCGCGATCTTCTTGTACATCAGCGGCTGGGTGAGGGACGGGGTGTCCTGCTCGTTGTGGCCCAGCTTGCGGAAGCAGACGATGTCGACCACCACGTCCTTGTTGAACTCCTGGCGGTACTCGAGGGCGAGTTGCGTGCACAGCACCACGGCTTCGGGATCGTCGCCATTCACGTGCAGAACCGGCGCGTCGATCATCTTGACCACGTCGGTGCAGTACAGCGTCGAGCGGCTGTCGCGCGGGTCGCTGGTGGTGAAGCCGATCTGGTTGTTGATGACGATGTGGACCGTGCCGCCGGTGTAGTAGCCGCGGGTCTCGGCCAGCGCCAGCGTTTCCATCACGACGCCCTGGCCGGCGAAGGCCGCATCGCCGTGCACCAGCACGGGCAGGACCTGGTCGCCTTCCTTGTCGCCGCGGCGGTCCATGCGTGCACGCACGGATCCTTCGACGACCGGGTTCACGATCTCGAGGTGCGAGGGGTTGAACGCCAGCGACAGGTGCACCGGGCCGCCAGGGGTGCTGACGTCGGAGCTGAAGCCCTGGTGGTACTTCACGTCGCCGCTGGGCAGATCTTCGGGCGCGGTGTGGTCGAACTCGGCGAACAGGTCCTTGGGCATCTTGCCCAGGGTGTTGACCAGCACGTTCAGGCGGCCGCGGTGGGCCATGCCGATGACGATCTCCTGCACGCCCTTCTCGCCGGCGCGGTTGATCAGCTCGTCCATCGAGACGATGAAGCTCTCGCCGCCCTCGAGCGAGAAGCGCTTCTGGCCGACGTACTTGGTGTGCAGGAAGCGCTCCAGGCCTTCGGCGGCCGTGAGGCGGTCGAGCACGCGCTTCTTCTGCTCGTTGCTCAGCTTGGGATTCGTGCGGGCGCTTTCCAGCTTTTCCTGCCACCAGCGCTTCTGCGCCTGGTCGGTGATGTACATGTACTCGGCGCCGATGGTGCCGCAGTAGGTTTCACGCAGCGCATTCAGCAGCTCGCGCAGGGACATCGTGTCCTTGCCGAAGAAGGTGTTGCTGGTGTTGAAGACGGTTTCGAGGTCGGCGTCGGAGAAGCCGTAGAAGGACGGCTCGAGCTCGGGAATGGCCGGGCGCTCGGTGCGCTTGAGCGGGTCGAGGTCGGCCCAGCGGGCGCCGACGTTGCGGTACGCGGCGATCAGCTGCTGGACGGCGGTGCGCTGGCGGCCCAGTTCGGAATCGGCGCCGCTGGCCTGCACGACCTTCGTGGTGCCCTGCTTCGCACGCTCGGCGAAGGCGTTGATGACCGGAAGATGGGGGACGTCCTTCGTGTTGCTGCCGTCGGTGGCAGGCACGTGCTGGAGTGCGTCGAAGTAGGAGCGCCAGTTGTCGGGCACGCTGCCCGGGTTGGCGAGGTAGTTCTCGTACATCTCTTCGACATAGGGCGCGTTGCCGCCGAAGAGGTAGGAGTTGCCTTGATAGGCGGTGTAGACCGTCGATGGAGACGAAGAATCGCTCATGTTCCGCTGACCTCCGCTTCCCTGAAGGAAGCATTAGCTGGTTTGAAAACCTTCCGCGACACGGCTGAACCGATTGGCGGATGCGACTGTGGCTGGGGAAGGGCCTGAGTACCATCGCATTGTGCCACGTCAAGCATGTGACGCCGGACGGCGCCCAATACAAGTGTCGGCAGTGCAGTCATCCGCGCGTGCAGAAATCGACCATTCTTGGCATGCCGGACCGGCGCGGCAACCGGGATGACCCGGCCCGCCTTTCAACCCGCCGCCACGGCGGTGCGCACGGCCTGCAGCGTGGCGGGGTCGTCGAGCGTGGTCAGGTCGCCCGGGTCGCGCTGCTCGCACACGGCCTGGATGGCGCGGCGCAGCAGCTTGCCGCTGCGCGTCTTGGGCAGGCCGGGCACGAAGCGCACGCGCGCCGGCCGCGCCAGCGCACCGAGGTCGTCGGCCACCCGCTTCATGATCTCGCCCTCGAGCTTCATCGCCTCGGCGCTGTCGGTCGCAGCGTTGCCCGTCCTGGGCACCACGAAGGCCATCGCGACCTGCCCCTTGAGCGCATCGGCGACGCCCACCACCGCGACCTCGGCCACGTTGGCATGGCCGGAGATGGCCTCCTCGATCTCGCGCGTGCCCAGGCGGTGGCCGGCGACGTTGATCACGTCATCGGTGCGCCCGAGGATGTAGTAGTAGCCCTCCACGTCGCGGATGCCCCAGTCGAAGGTGGAGTACACGAGCTTGCCGGGGATGCTCTTCCAGTAGGTGTTGACGAAGCGCTCGTCGTCGCGCCACACGGTCTGCATGAAGCCCGGTGGCGTCGGTCCTTCGATCACGACCACGCCCTTCTCGTTGGGCGCCGTGAGTTCCTCGCCCGTGGTCTCGTGCACGATCTTCACCTTGTAGCCGTACATCGCGATGCCCGGGCTGCCGAACTTCGCCGGCCGACGCTCCACGCCGCTGGGCAGCGTGATGATCGGCCAGCCCGATTCGGTCTGCCAGTAGTTGTCGATGATCGGCACGCCCAGGCCCTCGCTGATCCACCGGGCCGTGGGTTCGTCCAGCGGCTCACCGGCCAGGAAGAGCGCGCGCAGGCTCGACAGGTCGTACTTCCTGAGCAATGCCGGGTCCTGCTTCTTGAGCACGCGCACGGCCGTGGGCGCGCTGAACATCACTGTCACCTTGTACTTCTCGACCAGGCGCCACCAGATGCCGCCATCCGGCTGGCGGTCCATGCCCTGCGTGGGCAGACCCTCGTACATGATCGTGGCCATGCCGGCGATCAGCGGCCCATAGACGATGTAGCTGTGGCCGACGACCCAGCCGATGTCGCTGGTGGAAAAGTACGTCTCACCGGCTCGGCCATCGAAGATGTGCCGCATGCTGGCCGCCAGCGCGACCGCGTAGCCGCCCACGTCGCGCTGCACGCCCTTGGGCTTGCCGGTGGTGCCGCTGGTGTAGATGGTGTAGCTGATATCGGTCGCATTTAGCCAGGTACACGGCACCTGCGTTTGGGCATGGTTTTGGCCTGCAGCGGCCGCCAGATGGTCGCGACCCGCTACCAATTCCATAGCAGCGAGGCCCCGGTCGTACAGCAGCACCGCCGCCGGCTTGTGGGCCGACAGGCGGATCGCCTCGTCCAGCAGCGGCTTGTACGGCACCACCTTGCCGCCGCGCGAGCCCGCGTCGGCGCTGACGACCACCTTCGGCTGCGCGTCCTCGATGCGCGAGGCCAGCGAGCCGCTGGCGAAGCCGCCGAACACCACGCAGTGGATGGCGCCGATGCGTGCGCAGGCCAGCATCGCGAAGGCGGCCTGCGCGATCATGGGCATGTAGATGAGCACGCGGTCGCCGCGCTGCACGCCCAGTTCGATCAGCATCGCCGCCGTGCGCTGCACCTCGGCGTGCAGTTCGCGAAAGGTATAGCTGCGCTCGCTGCCCGTCTCGGTCGAGATCGCGATGAGCGCCGGCTGCTCGCCGCGCTGGGCCAGGTGCCGGTCGACCGCGTTGTGGCACAGGTTGGTCTGGCCGCCCACGAACCAGCGGCAGAACGGCGGCCGGCTGGCGTCCAGGATCTGCGTCGGCGCCTGGTGCCAGTCGATCAGGCGGGCCTGCTCGGCCCAGAAGGCTTCGGGATGCTCCAGGGAGCGGCGGTGGAATTCGGCGTAGCTGGACATGCGGTCTCCTGTCGTTCTTGTGGCGCGCCAGCCCGCGGCTGCGATGCGCGCGGGCATCGTGAGTGGCGGCGCTTTCGCGAAGCTGACGTGCCGTCCCGCGCGTCCTGCGCTCTCAGGACACGTCGAGACGCCGCGCGTTGGGCGGGATGAAGGATTCGAAGAAGTACAGCGGTTCGCGCCCCGCCATCGCCCCGCTCTCCAGCAGCATGCCGAGCGAACCGGCCTGCACGCCGACCGCAGCGGCTGCTTCGGCCGACAGCGCCACGAAGGCCACGCGCTGCGACACCTCGGTCACCGGCATGCTGCTTTCGCTGCCGAGCATCTGCTTCAGGTTGGCGCCGTCCAGCGCGGCCAGGGGCGCCGACGCAAGGCCGGGAAACGCCCGGGCGCTGAAGTAGAGGCGGTTGAACACGTCGAATTCGCCATTGACGCTGATGCGGCGCGAAATGCGCACCACCTCGCCGTCGGCGGGATGCAGCCAGTCGGACCAGGGCCCCGGCTCGGCCACGCGCTGGCGGTCGAGCATCTTCGGATACAGCGGCAGGAAGGCCGGCTCGTCCTCGCGTCCCAGAAAGCGCAGATGCAGCGGCGCATCGATCGCACCGCGGCCCTCGGCCACGTAAGTGCCGCTGCCGTGGGTGCGAACCACGACGCCCTCGTCCGCCAATTCGCGCAGCGCCCGCTGCACCGTGCCCAGGCTGTAGTTCGTCATCCGGGCAAGCTCGCGCTCAGCCGGCAGTTGGCTGCCGGGCTTCCAGTGGCCGCCGCGGATGGCTGACGCCAGGGTGGCACGCAGCTGCGCGTACTTCGCCAGGCCCGGAGCCGGAGGCTGGGTGAAGGGAGCGAGCGGGTCGTCGGTGGAGGGGGCGAGGCGTGCGTTCATGGAGGCGTGGCCGGATGCTAACGTCGCTGGCCGTTTGACAAGTGCTCTATAGCACCATAGCATCCAAGCTCTTGGATTCAGAAACCTGGCACGCCGGCAGGCGGAGGCCCCACGGAGACAGGCATGCAAACACGACGACCGCTGATGGCAGCCGCCATCGGCACCGCCCTTCTGGCGCTGGCAGCGCCCGCTATCGCCGCAGACCCGGCTTGGCCGACCAAGCCGGTGCGCATCCTCTTCGGCTTTCCGGCCGCCAGTGCCACCGACGTGATCGCGCGCGCCGTGGGGCAGAAGCTGTCGGAGAAGTGGGGCCAGCCGGTGGTGATCGAGAACCGTCCCGGTGCGGGCGGCAACCTGGGCACCGAGCTGGCGGCGCGGGCGCCGGGCGACGGCTACACCATCTTCTTCGGCACGGTGGCCAACGCGATCAGCACCACGCTCTACACCAGGCTCAACTACGACTACCTGAAGGATTTCAAGCCGATCACCCTCGTGTCGATCACGCCGCTGGTGCTGGTCGCGAACCCCTCGGTGCCTTTCGGAAACGTCAAGGAATTGATCGCGCATGCGCGCGCCAACCCGGGCAAGCTGAACTTCGGCTCGGGCGGCGTGGGCACCTCGAACCACCTGGCGGGCGAGATGTTCAAGCGCGCGACGAACACCGACCTCGTGCACGTTGCGTACAAGGGCACGCCGGCGGCCTACAACGACATGTTCAGCGGCCAGATCGCGCTGATGTTCGACAACATCGTGGCGGCCACGCCGCACGTGAAGTCCGAGCGCCTGCGCCCCCTCGCCGTCAGCAGCAAGGAGCGCGTCGAGACGCTGCCCGACGTGCCCACGCTGGCCGAGTCGGGCCTGCCGGGCTTCGAGGCCGTGTCGTGGATCGGCGCGCTCGTGCCGGCCGCCACGCCCGAACCCGTCGCCGACAAGATCCACGCCGACATGGTGGCGGTGCTGCGCGACCCCGATCTGCGCCGCCAGCTCGCCTCGGCCGGCGCCATCGTGGTCGGCAACAGCCGCCAGGAATTCGCCCGCTGGAACGAGGCCGAGATCGCCAAGTGGGCGCAGGCCGTCAAGCAGTCGGGTGCCAAGCTGGACTGACCCCGTCCCACCCTCTCCCCATTCTTTTCCTCCAGACACCGCAAGGAACATCCCCGTGAGCCTCTCCATGATCCAGGAACCCAGCCGACACGTCCCCGTGCTGACAGAGGCCGACGTGGTCGTCGTCGGCGGCGGCACGACCGGCCCGATCGCGGCCATCGCCGCCGCGCGGCGCGGGAGCAAGGTGGTGCTGATCGAGCGCTTCGGCTCGCTCGGCGGCATCCTCACGCTGGGCCTGAACACCAAGCCCTCGGGCGCGCTGATCGGCGGCATCCCGCTGGAGATCTGGAACCTGGCGCGCGCAGCCGGCGGCGCGGGCGACGACTACATGGCCACCACCAAGACCGGCGGCGTGCGCATCGCCTCGCCCACCGACCCGGAGATCATGAAGATGCTGCTCACGCGCCTGTGCGTGGAGGCCGGCGTGCAGATCCTGTTCGAGACCTTCGTATCCTCGCCTCACGTGGAGGACGGCACCGTCAAGGGCGTCTTCGTCGAAAGCAAGGCCGGCCGCCAGTTCGTGGCGGCCAAGGTGCTGATCGACTGCTCGGCCGACGCCGACATGGCGGCCAAGGCCGGTGCACCCTTCGTGATGGGCTCGGGCGACGCCGAGGCGCGCATGCAGCCCGTGTCGATGTACTTCATCATGAAGAACGTCGACCTGGTGCGCCTGGCGGACTGGGCCCGCGACTGCGATGACGTACCAGCCCGCGCGATCCCGGGCGATCGCGAAGGCCTCGCCTACGGCCTGTGGCTGACGGGCTTCAACGGCATGCTCAGGCGATTCCAGGACGAGACCGGCGTCAAGCTGCAGCGCGACAACATCACGCTCAAGACGGCCGACGGCCAGATGTACGTGAACGCCACGCGCGTGCTCGGCGTAAACGTGTTCTCGCCGGCCGAGTTCACCGGTGCGATCCTCGAGTGCTACCGCCAGATCGAGGGCGTGTGCCGCTTCCTGCGCGAGCGCGTGCCGGGCTTCGAGGAGGCGCGCCTCGGCCAGGTGTCGCCCATCCTGGGCGTGCGCGAGACGCGGCACATCGAGGGCGAGTACACCTTGACCGGGGCCGACTCGCGCGGCGAAACGCATTTCGAGGACAGCATCGGCGCCGACGCCTCGGCACTCGACATCCACGACCCGAAGGGCGGCGACGTCGACTTCCAGAGCATGCCGCCCTACGAGATTCCCTATCGCTGCCTGCTGCCGCGCAAGGTCGAGCAACTGCTGGTGGCCGGCCGCTGCATCTCGGCCGACCACGACGCGCACGCCCGCTCGCGCAACATGCCGGCCTGCATGGCCACCGGGCAGGCGGCCGGCGTGGCGGCGGCGATCGCCGTGGAGACCGGCGTCAGCGTGCGCAAGGTGCCGGTGGTGCAGGTCCAGCAGGCGCTGCAGGCGCTGGGCATGCCGCTGTTCGCCCGCGACGTGCCGCAGCGCTGAAGCGCACGACGCCGGCGGCGCATCCCGCGACGGGTATCAGCGGATCAGCGCCTGCCACTCCCGGAACGCGGGGTGCTCGGCCGTGCGCAGCCACTCGAAGCCCACCATCTCGGTCGTGACCAGTTCGGCGCCGGCACCGGCCAGGCGGTCGAAGGCCGCGTCGCGGTTGCGCTCGGTGCGCGAGCTGCAGGCATCGGTCACCACCCAGACGTCGAATTCGTCCTCGAGCAGGTCGAGCGCGGTCTGCAGCAGGCACACATGCGCCTCGCAGCCGGCCACGACGAGGGTGTTGCGCTCCTCGGCCGGTGCCGCGGGCTTCTGCAGGTGCTTGGGCAGGCTACGCGCATTGCCGCGTGGCGCCTGCGGCGCGGGCGTGCGCAGCCACTCGCCCAAACCCTCTTCGACGCCGCTGAAGTGCATCTTGGCCAGTGTCTTGCGGCACAGGCCGCGGATCTCGGCCGGGTTCTCGCCGAGCTTGGACGGGTTCTGCTCGGTGCCCCAGGCCGGCACGTCGAGCAGCTTCGCGAGCTGTGCCAGGCGGCTGGCGTTGCGCAGCACCGCCTCGGCCTCGAAGATGGCCGGCATCAGGCGGGCCTGGTAGTCGACCAGGACGAGTTGGGATTGGGAAGCGTCGAGCAGCATGGCGGTCGGGAGGGAAAAGCGAAGCGAAAGCCGGACCCTACCACCGAACCCGCCCCGCGCCGGGCGGACTTGGTGCGAGCACGCTTCGATGCTGAAATGCCCCGACAACAGCAGGAGACACGTTTGAACGCTCCCCACGCCACCGCCGCGCTCATGACGGGCGACGACTACCGCGAATCGCTCAGGCGCCTGAACCCCACCGTCTACGTCGATGGCCGGCGGATCGACTCCATCGCCGATGCGCCCTCGCTGCAACCCGGCATCAACGCCATCGCCCTCACCTACGACTTTGCGCACCGCCCCGAGTACGCAGCGCTGATGACGGCGATGCAGCACACCAGCGGCAAGCGGGTCAACCGCATGACCCACATCGACACCGGCAGCGGCGACCTGCTCAACAAGCTGGAGGCGGTGCGGCTCATCTGCCAGGAAACCGGCTGCGCGCAGCGTTACCTCACGCACGACGCGCTCAACGCCATCGCGCAGGTGTCGGCGCGGCTCGACGATGCCGGCGGGGGCAGCGCGCACACCGAGCGCTTCACCGAGTACCTGCACCGCGTGCAGGACCAGGACCTGACGCTGGGCGTGGCCATGACCGACGCCAAGGGCGACCGCAGCCGCCGCCCGCACCAGCAGGCCAACGTGGACAGCTACGTGCACGTGGTGGAGCGCAACGCCGTGCAAGGCGGCCAGCGCGGCATCGTCATCAGCGGCACCAAGGCGATCGTGACCGGTGCGCCCTACGTGCACGAGCTGCTGGTGATGCCATGCCGCGCGATGGGCCGCGAGGACGCCGACTTCGCCGTCTGCTGCGCCGTGCCGCTGGACGCACCCGGCCTCACCATCGTGGCCCGCCCCGCCGGCCGCCCCGGCGAAAAGCTGGAGCACGGCGACGCGCTCTTCAGCCGCAAGTACGGCCAGAGCACCGGCGTGTGCATCTTCGACCGCGTGTTCGTGCCCGAGGCGCGTGTCTTCTACGACGGCAGCAACGGCAGCTGGGAGCACAGCAGCCACCTCACCTACAGCTACGCCACGCACCACCGCCACAGCTGCATCGGCGCGCGCGCCGGCTTCGGCGACCTGCTGATCGGCGCCGGGGCGCTGATGTGCGAGGCCAACGGCTTCGACCCGGGGCAAGAGACGCATCTTCGCGAGCAGATGGTCGAGCTCATCACCATCACCGAGAGCTTCTTCGCCTGCGGCGTGGCCGCCAGCGTGTACGCCAAGGCCGACCCGCACTGCGCCGTCTTCATGCCCGAGCCGGTGTTCGCCAACATCGGCAAGCTGCTGCTGGCCACGAAGATCTACGACATGCACCGCATCGCGCACTACGTGAGCGGCGGGCTCATCGTCACCCTGCCCGGCCCCGACGAGGACCACAACCCCGAGACGGCCGGCCGCCTGGCCGACCTGCTGCGCGCCAACCCCGAGGTCCCATACGAGCAGCGCATCGAGACCGCCCGCTTCATCGAGGACCTCACGGCCGGCTACCAGGGCGGGTGGTACAGCACCATCAGCCTGCACGGCGGCGGCTCGCCCGCGGCGATGAAGCAGGAGATCTGGCGCCACTACCCCGTCGGCTCGAAGGTCGAACTGGTGGAGCGGCTGCTGGAGCGCGGCATCGCCGCCGACGGCTCCGCCGCCGCCGCGCCGCACGACCCGGCCCGCGCCATCACCCGCAACCGCCAGCCGGGCCGCTGCTGCGACGCGGGCTGCGCGCCACCGGGCCAGCCGGTGATGGTGGACCTGCCCGCGCCACGTCGCGACCCGCGCTGACGCGGGCGGCGGACCGGCGGCCGATACTGCGTCGATGCCGCCACGCCGCCGCTTCGCATTGCTGTCTGCCGCCACCGCCGCACTCGCCGCGGCGGGAATCCCGGGCTGCGGCTGGCTGCCGCGGGAGCCGGCAGTGCCCATGCCCGTGCGGCGCTTTGCGGCCGCCTGCGGGCCAGGCGCCGACACGCTCCTGGTGCTGCTGCCGGGCCGCGGCATGACGCTGGGCGAACTGGAGCGCGAAGGCTTCGTCGAGGCGGTGCGTGCGCAGCGCCTGGCCATCGACGTCTGGCTGGCCGACGCCCACCTGGGTTATTTCAAGGCCCGGACGGTCGTGGATCGGCTGCACGACGACGTTGTCGCGCCGGCGCGTGCGCAGGGCTACCGGCAGGTCTGGCTCGCGGGCATCTCGCTGGGCGGCTTCGGGGCCCTGCTGTATGCCGAGGAACATCCCGCCGACATCGCCGGCACGTTGCTGCTGGCGCCCTACCTGGGCGAGCCCGACGCGACCGCCGAGATCGCCGCAGCAGGCGGCCTGCGCCGCTGGACCGCCCCGTCGGGCGAGTTGCCCGACACGGCCTTCGACCGCCGGCTGTGGCGCGCTCTGCAGGGCCGGCTGCAGCCCGGCCGCGCGGCGACGTCGCCGATCTTCCTGGGCTATGGCCTTCAGGACCGGCTCGCCGCCAGCCATGCCGTGCTCGCGGGCGCATTGCCGCCGGAGCGCGTATTCACCGCGCCGGGGGGCCACGACTGGGACCCGTGGCGTGGCCTGTGGGCGCGGCTGCTCGCCGCTGCACCGCTGCCGCACTGCGCGGGCTGAGCCCTCTCGACAGGCTCAGCCCGAACGGGTCTTGAGCCTTTTGAAGGGTGGCCCGCAGCCTTCTAGCGCGGCTGCAGGCGGACGAGCTTGCCGTCCTGGGCGTCGGTCAGCACGTAGAGCAGTCCGTCGGGACCCTGGCGCACGTCGCGGATGCGCGCGCGGCCGTCCTCCAGCAGCTTGTGTTCGGCCACGACCTTCCCGTCCTTGAGTTCCATGCGGTCGAGGTAGCCGAACTTGAGCGATCCCACGAAGAGGTTGCCCTTCCAGCCGGAACCGTAGCGGTCGCTGGTGAGGAAGGCCATGCCCGACGGCGCGATCGAGGGCACCCAGTACTTGAGCGGCTGCTCCATGCCGGCCTTGGCCGTGAGGCCGTCGCCGATCTTCCCGCCGCCATAGTTCTCGCCGTAGGTGATGACCGGCCAGCCGTGGTTGCGGCCGGCCTGCGGCACGTTGATCTCGTCGCCGCCTTGCGGGCCATGCTCGTGCATCCAGAACCTGCCATCCGGTCCCAGCGTGGCGCCCTGGCCGTTGCGGTGGCCGTAGCTCCAGATCTCCGGCAGCGCGCCGGCGCGGTTGACGAAGGGGTTGTCGGCGGGCGCCTTGCCGTCCTTCCGGATGCGGATCACCTTGCCGAGGTGGTTGTCCAGCGTCTGGGCGTCTTCCTTGCGGCTGAAGCGATCGCCCAGGGTCATGAACAGCGTGCCATCGGGCATCTCGACGATGCGGCAGCCGAAGTGATGGCGGCTGGCCACCTTCGGTTTCTGGCTGAAGAGCACCTGGACGTTCTCCAGCCGCGTGCGATCGGTCGACAGTTGCGCCTTGGCCAGCGCCGTGCTGTTGGCGCTGCCGCCGGCGTCCGGCTCCGAGTAGCAGAAGTAGACGGTCCGGTTGCTGGCGAAGGCCGAGTCGGTGACGACATCGAGCAGGCCGCCCTGCCCGCCTGCGGCGATGGGGGGCAGACCCTGCAGCGCCTCGTTCAGGCGGCCATCGGGCTCGACGACGCGCAGCCTGCCCGGCTTCTCGGTCACAAGGAAGCGCCCGCCCGGCAGGAACGCGACGGCCCAGGGGTTCTCCAGCCCCGAAGCCACCACTTCGGGCCGCACCTGGGCCTGCGCAGTCGCCATTGCCGCCCACAGGAGCCCGATCCACATGCCGTGTCTTGCCTTCATATGCAGCCTCTTTGCAATCAGAAACCTAAACTTTCGCGTTAACTTAGTCGCAAATGAGCGTGTGCGATCAATGACCTCAGGCAATGAAAACCGCACGTGTTACAACTTTATTTTTGCTGCACCGCAATAAGTCGAACAAAATCAATGGGTTACGCTACTTTTTGAATCAATATTCCAAATTGACATCGTTCAGTGTCATCAATATCCTACGCGCCCATGCGTCAAATTGTCCTCACCGCTCTGGCCCTCGCTCTTGCCGCCTCTGCCTACGCAGCCCCGCAACAGAACCAGACCGATGACATGGACAAGACGCTTGCCGATCGCAGCCTCATGGGCCACATCGACAACGTGCGCCACGCGGTGAGCGACCGCACGTCCGAGCTGGTGGTCAGCGCCATGGGCTTCCTGGGCGTCCCCTACCGCCGCGGCGGCAACAGCGCCGAGACGGGCTTCGACTGCAGCGGCTTCGTGCGCGCCATGTACAACAAGTCGGTCGGCCTGCTGCTGCCGCGCCGCGCCGAAGAGCAGGCCGCCGCCACCGAGAAGATCGACCGCAGCGACCTCAAGCCCGGTGACCTGGTCTTCTTCAACACCATGCGCCGCGCCTTCAGCCATGTCGGCATCTACATCGGCGACGGCAAGTTCATCCACTCCCCCCGCACCGGCTCCGAAGTGCGCGTCGAAGACATGAACGGCAGCTACTGGCAGCGCCGCTTCAATGGCGCCCGCCGCGTCATCGAGGACAACAAGACGGCCGGCGAATAACCGCCCGGACCGATGCCCAGAAGAATCCCGCGCGCTGCGGGATTTTTTTCGTCCGCCGGCAGCGCCGTCGTCAGTCTGCGCGGTAGATCAGCACCTTGAGCGCCCGTTCGGGCGCCGCGTCCGCAAACGCCGGCGGGTTGGCCAGACGCTCGACGAAGCGCAGCGCCGGCGCTTCGGCCTGCACCAGCGCCTGCAGAAACTCCGGCCCGAGTTCCGGCGCGTTGAGGCACAGCATCGCGTGCCCGCCGGGCGCCAGCAGTTCCGGCAGGCGGCGCACGATCCGCGCGTAGTCCTTGGTGGCGACGAAGCTGCCTTTCTGGAAGCTCGGCGGATCGACGATGACCAGCGCATACGGCCCCTCGCGGCCGATGCGCCCCCAGGACTTGAAGATGTCGTGCCCCAGGAAGCTCGCGCCGCCCTCCAGGCCATTGAGCCGGTGGTTCTGCTGCCCGATGGCCAGCGCCCCGCTGCTCATGTCCATGTTCAGCACCTGATCGGCCCCCGCATGCAGCGCCGCCACCGAGAAGGCGCAGGTGTAGGCGAAGAGGTTCAGCACTTTCAGGCGCGGCGCCCAGCCGCCGCCAGCGCGCGACGCGGCATCGGCGGCCACGCGCCCCGCGATGTGCTCGCGCACCCAGCGGCGGCCCGCCGCCATGTCCAGGAAGAGGCCATGGTTCTGGCCGCGCAGCACGTGCACGCGGTAGCGCAGCCCGTCTTCGGTCACCTCGTGCGGATCGGGCACCGCACCCGCCATGGGCCACGTCTCGGTGCGGCCGCCGCCTTCGCGCACCTGCAGCACCCAGTTCAGCGGCCCGGCATCGAGTTGCCGCCAACGCGCGGCCAGCGCGTCGCCGACGGCGTCGATCTCGGCCTGGTCCATCGGCCGAAAGCTGGTGAGCAGCAGCACGGGCGGGTAGGCGTCGAGCGCCCAGTGCTCGCAGCCGGGATGCAGACCGCCGCGACCGTGGAAGAGGCGCACGGTCTCGGTGGGCCGGTCCATGCGGGCGATGGCGTCGAGCAGGGCTTGCATGTTCGAGCTTCAGAATGAAAAAGCCGCGCAACCCGCATCGGGATTGCGCAGCCAGCTATCGAAAGAATAGCAGCCCAGGGCGCGTCAGCCGGCTTTCTTCTGCGGCGGCAGATCGGTACAGGTGCCGTGCGCCACTTCGGCCGCCATGCCGATCGATTCGCCGAGCGTGGGGTGCGGGTGGATGGTCTTGCCGATGTCGATCTCGTCGGCGCCCATCTCGATGGCCAGCGCGATCTCGCCGATCATGTCGCCGGCATGCGTGCCGACGATGCCGCCGCCCAGGATGCGGTGCGTCTCGGCGTCGAACAGCAGCTTGGTGAAGCCCTCGTCGCGCGTGTTGGCAATGGCACGGCCCGACGCCGTCCAGGGGAAGTGGCCCTTCTTGACCTTGATGCCCTCGGCCTTGGCCTGGTCCTCGGTCAGGCCCACCCACGCCACTTCGGGGTCGGTGTAGGCCACGCTGGGGATCACGCGGGCGTTGAAGGCGGCTGCCGCCAGCTCCTTGTTGCCCTGCTGCTCGCCGGCGATGACCTCGGCCGCGACGTGCGCCTCGTGCACCGCCTTGTGGGCCAGCATGGGCTGGCCGACGATGTCGCCGATGGCGAAGATGTTCGGCACGTTGGTGCGCATCTGGATGTCGACCGGGATGAAGCCGCGGTCGCTCACCGTGACGCCGGCCTTGTCGGCGCCGATTTTCTTGCCGTTGGGGCTGCGGCCCACGGCCTGCAGCACGAGGTCGTAGACCTGCGGCTCCTTGGGTGCGTTGGCGCCCTCGAACATGACCTTGATGCCGTCCTTGGTCGCCTCGGCGCCGACGGTCTTGGTGGCGGTCATGATGTTGTCGAAGCGCGGGGCGTTCATCTTCTGCCAGACCCTCACCAGGTCGCGGTCGGCGCCCTGCATGAGGCCATCGAGCATCTCGACCACGTCCAGGCGCGCGCCGAGCGTGGAATACACCGTGCCCATTTCCAGGCCGATGATGCCGCCGCCGAGGATCAGCATGCGCTTGGGGTCGGTCCCCAGCTCCAGCGCGCCGGTCGAGTCCACCACGCGGGGGTCGTCCTTGGGCATGAAGGGCAGGCTGACGGCCTGCGACCCGGCCGCGATGATGGCGTTGCGGAACTTGACGACCTTCTTGCTGCCGGTCGTTTCCGAGCCGCTGCCGGTGGTCTCGTCGACCTCGAGGTGGTAGGCATCGAGGAAGGTGCCCAGGCCGCGCACGGTGGTTACCTTGCGCATCTTCGCCATCGCGGTGAGCCCGCCGGTGAGCTTGCCCACGACCTTGTTCTTGTGCGCGAGCAGCTTGGCGCGGTCGATCTTGGGCGCGCCGAACTCGACGCCCAGGTCGGCGAAATGCTTGACCTCGTCCATCACGGCGGCGACGTGCAGCAGCGCCTTGGACGGGATGCAGCCCACGTTCAGGCAGACGCCACCGAGCGTAGCGTAGCGCTCGACCAGCACCGTCTTCATGCCCAGGTCGGCCGAGCGGAAGGCGGCCGAATAGCCGCCCGGGCCGGCGCCCAGCACCAGCGTGTCGCACTCGATGTCGACCTTGCCGGTGTAGGTGGATGCTGCGGATTTGATCGCCGGCGCCGCAGACGGGGCGGGCGCCGGCGCCGCTTTTGGCGCAGCAGCCGCAGGGGCCGGCGCCGCGGCCGGCGCGGGCGCAGGTGCCGCCGCGCTTTCGGTCGCCTCCACGGTCAGCACCACCGAGCCTTCGCTCACCTTGTCGCCGACCTTCACGGCCACCGACTTGACCACGCCGGCGTGGCTCGACGGGATCTCCATCGAGGCCTTGTCGGACTCGACGGTGATGAGCGACTGCTCGACCTTGATCGTGTCGCCGGGCTTGACCAGCACCTCGATCACCGCGACTTCGCTGAAATCGCCGATGTCCGGCACCTTGACTTGTTGTTCGCTCATGTGCGCTGTCCCCTAGTCAGTGTTTGGTGTGCGGACGCCAACCTTGCGGTTTCAGGCGCCCTTGAGTTTGAGAGTGATGATTTCCAGCGGGCCCGCCGTGCTGCGGTCGAACTCGCAACCCGCGGCCAGCCCCGCCTCGGCCACTTCGCGCGCGCCCTTGGCGCGACCGTAGGCGGCGTGCATGGCGCCGAGCGCGAAGCTGCGGCCCGAGCCGATGCTCCAGAATTCCTTGAACTCGAAGACCTCGCGATAGCTGTACACGCCGTAGATGCCGCTCGCGTTGGCGAGCAAAAGGCTGAACTGGCTGGACTCGTAGGGATCGTGGTCCTCCTCCTTGGTCTGGAGGAAGAAGGTCTCCTTGAGCATCGGGTGCAGCTTGGTGAAGGTGAGGAACACCTCGTCCTTGCTGCCCAGCCGGATGTCGGCCTTGGGCATGGCCGCGAGCGCATGTCGCAGCACCGGAAAGTGCGCGATCGACCCCGAGGCGGCGAACACGTTGCGCCCGTTCGCGCCGTCGATGGTGAACAGCTTGCGGTTGTCCTCGGAGCGGTGCGACAGCCGCGTGTCCCCGAAGGTCACGAGCGTGTCGGCACCGATCGCCACCTGGCCGCCCTTGCGAACGGCCACCACGGTTGTCATCGGTTGTGGCCCGCGGTGAGCGTCAGAGGACGATGCGGCGGTAGTCCGCCAGCAGCTGGCCCAGGAACGCGTTGAAACGCGCGGCCGCGGCGCCATCGATGACGCGGTGGTCGTACGACAGCGACAGCGGCAGCACCAGGCGCGGCACGAACTGCTTGCCGTCCCACACCGGCTTCATCTGGCCCTTCGACAGGCCCAGGATGGCGACTTCGGGTGCGTTGATGATCGGCGTGAAGTGCGTGCCGCCGATACCGCCCAGCGAGCTGATCGAGAAGCAGCCGCCCTGCATGTCGGCCGAGCCGAGCTTGCCGTCGCGCGCCTTCTTGGCGAGCTCGCCCATCTCCTGGCTGATCTGGATGATGCCCTTCTTGTCCGCGTCCTTGAGCACCGGCACCACCAGGCCGTTGGGCGTGTCCGCCGCGAAGCCGATGTTGAAGTACTGCTTGTAGACGAGCGTGTCGCCGTCCAGGCTGGTGTTGAACTCGGGGAATTTCTTCAGTGCCGCGACCACCGCCTTGATGACGAAGGCCAGCATGGTCACCTTGACGCCCGACTTCTCGTTCTCCTTGTTGGTGGAGACGCGGAAGGCCTCCAGCTCGGTGATGTCGGCCTCGTCGTTGTTGGTGACGTGCGGGATCATCACCCAGTTGCGGTGCAGGTTGGCGCCGCTGAGCTTCTTGATGCGCGAGAGGTCCTTGCGCTCCACCGTGCCGAACTTGGTGAAGTCCACCTTCGGCCAGGGAATGAGGCCCAGCGCCGCGCCGTCGGCGCCGCCACCGCCGGCCGGCGCCTTGGCAGCCGAGGCCCTGGTCTGCGTGGCGCCGCTCATCACGGCCTTGGTGAAGGCCTGGACGTCGGCTTCGGTGATGCGGCCCTTGGGACCGGAACCCTTGACCTCTTCCAGCGGCACGCCGAGCTCGCGCGCGAACTTGCGCACCGAGGGCGAGGCATGCGGCAGGCTGCCGGTGGGCGCCTTGGTCGGGTCGTGCGCGGGTGCGGCCGCCGCGGGCGCCGCAGCAGCGGGCGCGGGTGCGGGCGACGTGGCCGATGCGACGGGCGCAGGCGCCGCGGCGGCGGCAGCTGCCGGCGCCGGTGCGGGCGCTGCCGAGCCCCCTGCCCCTTCGAGCACGGCGATCAGGTCGCCGATGTTGACCGTGTCGCCGACCTTGACCTTCAGCTCCTTGAGCGTGCCGGCCGCGGACGACGGGATCTCCATCGACGCCTTGTCCGACTCGACGGTGATGAGCGACTGCTCTTCCTTGATGGTGTCGCCGGGCTTGACGAGGACCTCGATCACGGCGACGTCCTTGAAGTCGCCGATGTCGGGCACCTTGACCTCGACCGGGCCGACAGCAGCGCTTGCTCCTGAATTCGTAGCAGGCTGCGCAGGCGCAGCGGGCGCTGCAGCCGCTTTCGGCTCGGAAGCCGGTGCCGCCGCAGGGGCCGGTGCGGGTGCCGCGGCGCCCGCCCCTTCGGCCTCGAGGACCAGCACGACCGAGCCCTCGCTCACCTTCGAGCCGACGTCGACCTTCAGTTCCTTCACCACGCCGGCGGCGGACGACGGAATCTCCATCGAGGCCTTGTCCGACTCGACCGTGATCAGCGACTGTTCGGCCTTGACCGTGTCGCCCACCTTCACCAGCACCTCGATCACCGCGACTTCGTCGAAATCGCCGATGTCCGGCACCTTCACTTCAATGGCTGCCATGTTCTGTGTCTCCCGCCGCTAGGCGTGTGTGTTCTGGTTGTTGGTTACGCGTAGAGCGGGTTGATCTTGTCGGCCTTGATGGCGTACTTCTTGATCGCTTCGGCGACCTTGGTCGCGGGCACCGCGCCGTCGTCGGCCAGCGCACGCAGCGCGGCGACCACGATGTAGTGGCGGTTGATCTCGAAGTGCTCGCGCAGCTTGCTGCGGAAGTCGCTGCGGCCGAAGCCGTCGGTGCCCAGCACGCGGTAGCTGCGGCCCTTGGGGATGAAGGGACGGATCTGCTCGGCGTAGGCCTTCATGTAGTCGGTCGAGGCGACGACGGGACCGGTCGTGCCGCCCAGCTGCTGCGCCACGAAGGGCACGCGCTGCTCGTCGGTCGGGTGCAGCAGGTTCCAGCGGTCGACGTCCTGGCCGTCGCGCGCCAGCTCGTTGAAGCTCGGGCAGCTCCACACGCTCGCGGCCACGCCCCAGTCCTTCTCGAGCAGCTCCTGGGCAAAGAAGGATTCGCGCAGGATGGTGCCGCTGCCCAGCAGCTGCACCGTGGGCACGTTCTTGCCCTTGATGGCCGGCGCCTGCTTGCTCAGGTACATGCCCTTGATGATCTGCTCCTCGGTGCCGGGCTGCAGGCCGGGCATCGCGTAGTTCTCGTTGAGCAGCGTGAGGTAGTAGTAGACGTTCTCCTGCTTCTCGACCATGCGCTTCAGGCCGTGGTGCAGGATGACGCCGACCTCGTGCGCGAAGGTGGGGTCGTAGCTCACGCAGTTCGGGATCGTGCCCGCGAGGATGTGGCTGTGGCCGTCCTCGTGCTGCAGGCCTTCGCCGTTGAGCGTGGTGCGACCCGAGGTGCCGCCCAGCAGGAAGCCGCGGGCCTGCATGTCGCCGGCCGCCCAGGCCAGATCGCCGATGCGCTGGAAGCCGAACATCGAGTAGTACACGTAGAACGGCACCATGATGCGGTTGTTCGTGCTGTAGCTCGTGGCCGCCGCGATCCAGCTGGCCATGCCGCCGGCTTCGTTGATGCCTTCCTGCAGGATCTGGCCGGCCTTGTCTTCCTTGTAGTACATGACCTGGTCCTTGTCGACCGGGGTGTACTGCTGACCGTGCGGGTTGTAGATACCGACCTGGCGGAACAGGCCTTCCATACCGAAGGTGCGGGCCTCGTCCACCAGGATGGGCACGACGCGCGGGCCCAGGGCCTGGTCTCGCAGCAACTGCGTGAGGAAGCGCACGTAGGCCTGCGTGGTGCTGATCTCGCGGCCCTCGGCCGTGGGCTCGAGCACCGCCTTGAAGGTCTCGAGCGCGGGCACGGTGAAGCTCTCGTCGGCCTTCACGCGGCGGTGCGGCAGGTAGCCGCCCAGGGCCTTGCGGCGCTCGTGCAGGTACTTCATCTCCGGCGTGTCGTCGGCCGGCTTGTAGAAGGGCAGCTCGGCGACCTGGCTGTCCGGGATCGGGATGTTGAAGCGGTCGCGGAAGACCTTGATGTCCTCGTCGCTGAGCTTCTTGGTCTGGTGGACGGTGTTCTTGCCTTCGCCGATCTTGCCCATGCCGAAGCCCTTGACGGTCTTCACGAGCAGCACGGTGGGCTGGCCCTCATGGTTCTGCGCGGCGTGGAAGGCGGCATACACCTTCTGCGAGTCGTGGCCGCCGCGCTGCAGATTCCAGATCTCGTCGTCCGTCATGTTCTCGACCATCTTGGCCGTGCGCGGGTCGCGGCCGAAGAAGTGCTTGCGGACGTAGGCGCCGTCGTTGGCCTTCATGGCCTGGTAGTCGCCGTCGTTGGTCTTCATCATGAGCTCGCGCAGGGCGCCGTCATGGTCCTTGGCGAGCAGCGCGTCCCAGCCCTTGCCCCAGATCAGCTTGATGACGTTCCAGCCCGAGCCGCGGAATTCGCCTTCGAGCTCCTGGATGATCTTGCCGTTGCCGCGCACCGGGCCGTCCAGGCGCTGCAGGTTGCAGTTGATGACGAAGATCAGGTTGTCGAGGTTCTCGCGCGCAGCGAGGCCGATGGCGCCCAGCGATTCGACCTCGTCCATCTCGCCGTCGCCGCAGAAGACCCAGACCTTGCGGTTGGCGGTGTCGGCGATGCCGCGGGCATGCAGGTACTTCAGGAAGCGCGCCTGGTAGATGGCCATCAGCGGGCCCAGGCCCATCGACACCGTCGGGAACTGCCAGAACTCGGGCATCAGCTTCGGGTGCGGGTAGCTCGACAGGCCCTTGCCGTCGACTTCCTGGCGGAAGTTCAGCAGTTGCTCTTCGGTCAGGCGCCCTTCGAGGTAGGCGCGGGCGTAGATGCCGGGCGAGACGTGGCCCTGGATGTAAAGCAGGTCGCCACCGTGCTTCTCGCTCTCGGCCTGCCAGAAGTGGTTGAAGCCGGCGCCGAACATGCTGGCCAGCGATGCGAAGGAGCCGATGTGGCCGCCCAGGTCGCCGCCTTCGGGCGGGTGGTGGCGGTTGGCCTTGACCACCATCGCCATGGCGTTCCAGCGCATGTAGGCGCGCAGGCGCTGCTCGATCTCGAGGTTGCCGGGGCTGCGCGCCTCCATCTCGGGCTCGATGGTGTTCACGTAGCCGGTGTTGGCCGAGAACGGCATGTCCACGCTGTTCTGGCGCGCGTGCTCGAGCAGCTCTTCCAGCAGGAAGTGGGCGCGTGCTGGGCCTTCGGCCTGGATGACGGCGGAGAGGGCATCCCTCCACTCCTTGGTTTCCTGCGTGTCCGCGTCGTTCGCAGCCGCGCCGAAGTGGTTCTCGGGATTCGCCGACATCCTGTGTCTCCTTGATGTGTGTGGGCAGTAATTTAGTGCCGCTTCCTGCGGCCGCGGCAGTGTCTCACAAAAAATTGCTCATTCCAAATGGTGCGTATTGATTTCTTTATGTGAAATATTCGGCAGGCTTGCCATCGCGCATCAGGGTCTCGATCCACGTTGCGGAAGCCGACCCTCTACACTGGAACGATGTCCGTCCCCAGCCTGCCCGTCACCCGCGATGCGGTCCCCGCTTCGCCCTTGTCGTGGTGGCGCAGGTGGTGGCGCCGGCAGACGCCGGTGATCCAGGACAGCGTCGCCATGCTGATGCCCCTGGTGGCGGTTCTGCTGTTCCTCGCCGCGCTGGTGGCGGCGTTCTATTACCTGCGCGCCGAGGAAATGGAACGCGAGCAGGAATCCGTGAAGCGCGACGTCGAATACGCGCAGCAGCGCCTTCGCCTGCGCCTGCTCGAGCGGCAGGAACAGCTGATGCGCCTGGCGCGCGATGCCGGCAACCGCGAGATCGACCCCAACGAGTTCGCCAGCCGCGCCGAGTCGCTGGTGAGCCAGTACCCCGAGCTCCAGGTGATCAGCTGGATCGACGACCGCCGTGCCGTACGTGCCAGCTATGCGGCGCCCAGCGTCCACCCCTCGCAACAGCATCCGCAGGGCGAAGTCCTGCGCCCCGGCGAGATCGAGAGCAACTACGCGCTCGCGCGCGAGCTGCGCCAGCCGGTGTTCTCGCAGCCGGGCGCCGGCCGCGAGCCGCCCTCCATGCTGCAACTGCACATCCCCCTGTACGACCAGGGGCTGTTCGCGGGGGTAGTGCTTGGCGAGTTCTCCATCGACGGCCTGCTGCGCTACGGCGTGCCGCCGGAGGTGTCGGCCCGCTACGCGGTGGCCCTGCTCGACGGCAAGGACGGCCTGCTGGCCGGCAACACCGTGAATCCGCGCGACGGCGCGGCGGTGCGCCTGCTGCCGTGGGCGGAACACACCAACCAGTTCGAAGTGCCCGTCTCCCCGGTGGGCAACGGGCTGGTGCTGCGCGCGCAGGCGTACCGCACCTCGCAGGGCTTGGTCGGCAATGGCCTGTTCTGGCTGGTCGCGGCGCTCAGCGTGCTCACGAGCTGGACGCTGATCGGCATGTGGGGCCACACCCGCCGCCGGCTGGCGGCGCAGCAGGCGCTGGTGGCCGAGACCAACTTCCGGCGCGCCATGGAGAACTCGATGCTCACCGGCATGCGGGTGCTCGACCTCTCGGGGCGCATCACCTATGTGAATGCCGCCTTCTGCGCGATGACCGGCTGGAGCGAGCAGGAACTGGTCGGCCAGACGCCGCCCTTCCCCTACTGGCTCGAAGCCGACCACGAGATCATGAGCGAGCGGCTCGAGGAAGAAATCCACGGCCGGTCGCTGCCTGGCGGCTTCCAGGTGCGCGTCAAGCGCAAGAACGGCAGCGTCTTCAACGCCCGCCTGTACGTCTCGCCGCTGATCGATGCGCACGGCCACCAGGCCGGCTGGATGACCTCGATGACCGACATCACCGAGCCCACCCGCATCCGCGAGCAGCTGTCGGCCTCGTACGAGCGCTTCACCACCGTGCTCGAAGCCCTCGATGCCTCGGTGTCGGTCGCGCCGCTGGGCAGCCAGGAACTGCTGTTCGCCAACAAGATGTACCGCTCCTGGTTCGGCTCCGACACCGAAGGGCACCTCGACATGGTGGCGCAGGCGGGCGTGCCGAACACGCCGGCGCAGGACTCCGCCTTCGACGACGTCGACGCGCTGGCCGGACTTCCGGTGGACACGCTCACCGCCGCGCAGGCGGCCAACAACGAGATCTTCCTGCCCGAATTGGGCAAATGGCTGGAGGTGCGCTCGCGCTACCTCACCTGGGTCGACGGCCGTCTGGCGCAACTGGTGATCGCCACCGACATCACGCCGCGCCGCGACGCCGAGGAGCAGGCCGCTGCCCAGGCCGACAAGGCCCAGGCCGCCAGCCGCCTGATCACCATGGGCGAGATGGCCTCCAGCGTGGCGCACGAGCTCAACCAGCCGCTGACGGCCATCAGCAACTACTGCAACGGGATGGCCTCGCGCATCCGCAGCCACCAGATCGACGAGGAGGCGCTGCTGGCCGCGCTGGACAAGACCTCCAAGCAGGCGCAGCGCGCGGGCCAGATCATCCAGCGCATCCGCACCTTCGTGAAGCGCAGCGAGCCCAACCGCACGCCGGCCGAGGTGTCGACGATGGTGAGCGAGGCCGTCGAGCTGGCCGGCATCGAGCTGCGCCGGCGCAACGTGCGCCTGAACCACTACGTCGCCGCGCGCCTGCCCATCCTGCGCGTGGACCGCATCCTGATCGAGCAGGTGCTGGTCAACCTGATGAAGAACGCGGCCGAGTCGATCGACCTGGCCGACCGGCCGGTGGCGCGCCGCAGCGTGGAGCTGCGGGTGGTGCCGAAGGTGGTCGATGGCCACAACGCCGTCGAGTTCTCGGTCCAGGACACAGGCATGGGCCTGGCACCGGAGGTCATGGAGCGGCTGTACGAGGCCTTCTTCTCCACCAAGCCCGAGGGCATGGGCATCGGGCTCAACCTGTGCCGGACGATCGTGGAATCCCACCGCGGCCGGATGCAGGCGGAGAACCTCTACAATGGTCCGGATGTGGTCGGATGCCGTTTTTCCTTCTGGATTCCGGTGTCCGGCGCTATCGATTCCGTAGCAAGCGACGAGGCAAAGGTACCTGCATGAGTTTGATCCCCAAGAAAGGCACGGTCTATGTGGTGGATGACGACGAAGCGGTGCGCGACTCGCTGCAATGGCTGCTCGAAGGCAAGGACTACCGCGTCCGCTGCTTCGATTCCGCCGAGTCCTTCCTGTCCCGCTACGACCCGCGCGAAGTCGCCTGCCTGATCGTCGACATCCGCATGGGCGGCATGACCGGCCTGGAACTGCAGGACAAGCTCATCGAGCGCAAGTCCCCCCTGCCGATCGTGGTCATCACCGGCCACGGTGACGTGCCGATGGCGGTCGACTCGATGAAGAAGGGCGCCATGGACTTCATCCAGAAGCCCTTCAACGAGGAGGCCCTGGTCACGCTCGTCGAACGCATGCTCGACCATGCCCGCAGCGCTTTCGCGCAGCACCAGCAGTCGGCCAGCCGCGATGCGCTGCTGTCCAAGCTCACCGGCCGCGAGGCGCAGGTGCTCGAGCGCATCGTCGCCGGTCGCCTGAACAAGCAGATCGCCGACGACCTGGGCATCAGCATCAAGACGGTGGAGGCGCACCGCGCCAACATCATGGAAAAGCTCAACGCCAACACCGTGGCCGACCTGCTGAAGATCGCGCTGGGCCAGACGCCCGCCCCTGCTGCCAAGGCCGCGACACCCTGACGCTACACATTTCATAGCTACGAGCGCCCGCCCCACCTGCGTGAGCGGGCGTTTTCATTTGCAAGATTCAGAAAGCCCCTCGCCATGACCGCCCAGCTCATCGACGGCAACGCCCTCGCCCGCCAGATCCGCGCCGACGTCTCCGGCCGCACCGCCGCCCTCAAGGCGCGCGGCATCCAGCCCACGCTGGCCATCGTGCTCGTGGGTGACGACCCGGCCAGCCAGGTCTACGTGAAGCACAAGGTCAACGACAGCAGCGAGACCGGCCTGGTCGCGAATCTCGAGCGCTACCCGGCCGACATGGCCGAGGCCGACCTGCTGGCCCGCATCCACGCGCTGAACGACGACCCGGCCGTGCACGGCATCCTGGTGCAGCTGCCGCTGCCGAAGCACATGGACAGCCACCAGGTGATCGAGGCCATCTCGCCCGCCAAGGACGTCGACGGCTTCCACGTCGCCAGCGCCGGCGCACTGATGGTCGGCCAGCCGGGCTTCTGGCCCTGCACGCCGCACGGCTGCATGAAGATGCTCGAATCGATCGGCTACGACCTGCGCGGCAAGCACGCTGTGGTCATCGGCCGCAGCAACATCGTGGGCAAGCCCATGGCCATGATGCTGCTGGCGCAGAACGCCACCGTCACCATCTGCCACAGCGCCACGGCCGACCTGGGCGCCATGACGCGGCAGGCCGACGTCGTGGTCGCGGCCGTCGGCAAGGTGAATCTGCTCACGGCCGACATGGTCAAGCCGGGCGCGGTGGTCATCGACGTGGGCATGAACCGCAACGCCGAAGGCAAGCTCTGCGGCGACGTGGACTTCGCCGGCGTGAAGGAGGTGGCGGGCTGGATCACGCCCGTGCCCGGCGGCGTCGGCCCGATGACGCGCGCCATGCTGCTGGCCAACACCCTCGAGGCCGCGGAACGCGCGGCCGGCTGACGCGCTCCAACGGGCCACCATAGCGCGCCTCGATCGGCGCCATGCAAACGCCGGCGACTTGAAGCCACCCGCCTCGCCACAAAATGCCATTCATGACCAATCCGCTGCTCGACTTCGACGACCTGCCCCTTTTCGACCAGATCCGCCCGGAGCATGTCGCGCCGGCGGTCGACGTGCTGCTCAAGCAGGCCGAGGTCGCGCTCGAGGAAGTCACCGCGCCCGAATTCCCGGCCCGGTGGGATGCCATCGCCAAGGTGCTCGACGTCGCCACAGAGCGCTTCTCGCGCGCCTGGGGCGCCGTCGGCCACCTGAACGCCGTGGCCGACACGCCGGAACTGCGCGCCGCCTACAACGAGGCGATGCCGCGCGTGACGGCCTTCTGGACGCAATTGGGTTCCGACGAGCGCCTGTACGCCAAGTACAAGGCCATCGACCCCTCCACGCTGAACCCCGAGCAGGCCCAGGCCCACAGGAACGCCGTGCGCAACTTCGTGCTGGGTGGTGCGGAACTCCAGGGCGAGGCCAAGAAGCGCTATGCCGAGATCCAGGAACGCCAGGCGGAACTGAGCCAGAAGTTCAGCGAGCACGCGCTGGACGCGACCGATGCCTTCGCCTGGTATGCCGATCTGGCCGACCTGGACGGCCTGCCCGAGGACGTGATCGCGGCCGCCCGCGCCGCCGCCGAGGCCGAGGGCAAGGACGGCTACAAGCTCACGCTCAAGATGCCCTGCTACCTGCCGGTGATGCAGTTCGCCAGGAGCAGCGCCCTGCGCGAGCGCCTGTACCGCGCGTATGTCACGCGCGCCAGCGAGTTCGGCGACCCGGCCTTCGACAACACCGCGCTCATCACCGAGATCCTGGCGCTGCGCGAGGAAGAGGCGAAGCTGCTGGGCTACGCCAACTTCGGTGAACTGTCCGTCGTTCCCAAGATGGCCGAGTCGCCCGAGCAGGTGGTGAAGTTCCTGCGCGACCTGGCGGCCAAGGCCCGCCCGTACGGCGAGCGCGACGTGGCCGAACTGCGCGAGTTCGCGGCCAAGGAACTGGGCCTGGCCGACCCGCAGCCCTGGGACTGGAGCTACATCGGCGAAAAGCTCAAGGAAGCACGCTATGCCTTCAGCGAGCAGGAGGTGAAGCAGTACTTCCCGGCGCCCAAGGTGCTGGCGGGCCTGTTCAAGATCGTCGAGACCTTGTTCGAGGTGAACATCCGCCGCGACAGCGCGCCGGTGTGGCATCCCACGGTCGAGTTCTACCGCATCGAGCGCGACACGCCGCAGGGCCGCCAGAAGGTCGGCCAGTTCTACCTCGACCCGTCGGCCCGCGTCGGCAAGCGCGGCGGCGCCTGGATGGACGACGTGCGCGCGCGCTGGCTGCGCCCCGACACCGGCGCGCTGCAGACGCCGGTCGCCCAGCTGGTGTGCAACTTCGCCGAAGGTGTGGATGGCAAGCCGCCGCTGCTCACGCACGACGACGTCATCACCCTCTTCCACGAGTTCGGCCACGGCCTGCACCACATGCTCACGCAGGTGAACGAGCGCGACGTCTCGGGCATCAGCGGCGTGGAGTGGGACGCGGTCGAACTGCCCAGCCAGTTCATGGAGAACTTCTGCTGGGAGTGGGACGTGCTCAAGCACATGACGGCGCATGCCGACACCGGCGAGCCGCTCCCGCGCGCGCTGTACGACAAGATGATCGCGGCGAAGAACTTCCAGAGCGGCATGCAGACCCTGCGCCAGATCGAGTTCTCGCTCTTCGACATGCTGCTGCACACCGAATTCCATGCCGCCACCGCTGCCCCCGGGGCGGTGATGGCGCTGCTGGGCCGTGTGCGCGACGAGGTCGCCGTGCTGCCCGCCCCGCCCTTCAGCCGCACACCGAACACCTTCACCCACATCTTCTCGGGCGGCTATGCGGCTGGCTACTACAGCTACAAGTGGGCCGAGGTGCTGTCGGCCGACGCGTATGCGGCCTTCGAGGAGAGCGCGGGCGCAAATGGCGAGCCGAGCGTGGACACCGGCCGGCGCTACCGGCAGGCCATCCTCGAGGCCGGCGGCAGCCGCACGGCGATGGAGTCGTTCAAGGCCTTCCGCGGCCGCGAGCCGCAGCTCGACGCCCTGCTGCGCCACCAGGGCATGGCCGAGGAAGCACAGCCGGCCTGAGCTGGCGTGAACGCGCCGGCCGCGGGCGCGGCCGGCTGCGGTACGCTCGGGCCTTCGCCTGCGGCCGCGCCGCCCGCCGTTCACCTGCTGCATCGCCATGACGCCTGCCACCGCCCGCCTGTTCTGCTGCTCCTGCGCCCTGCTCCTCGCCGCCGGTGCGGCCTCGGCCCAGGGCCTGTACCGCAACGTCGACGCCAACGGCCGCGTGACCTACACCGACCGGCCGCCGGCGGCGAATGCGCAGCCCGCGCCCGTGGGCCGCAGCGGCGGCAGTGCCGGGACCAGCGCCCAGCTGCCCTTCGAGCTGCGCCAGATCGTGCAGCGCTACCCGGTCACGCTCTACACGGGCGACGACTGCGCGCCCTGCGCCACCGGTCGACAGCTGCTGCAGACACGTGGCATTCCCTTCGACGAACGCACCGTGAAGAGCAGCGAGGACATCGCCGCGCTCGAACGGCTGAGCGGCCGCAACGGGCTGCCGCTGCTGACCATCGGCAGCCAGCAGTTGAAGGGCTTCTCCGATGCGGAGTGGTCGCAGTACCTGGACGCGGCCGGCTACCCCAAGAGCGTGCAGCTGCCCCCGGGCTACCGCAACCCGCCGGCGCAGCCGCTGGTGGCGCAGCAGGCCGCCCCCGCGGCGCCGGCGCCGGCGCCCGCTGCGGTGCAGGCCCCGCCCGCGACGCCGGCACCCGAGGCGCCGACGCCGTCGAACCCGGCCGGCATTCGCTTCTGAAGCCAGTGGCGGCGGCCCAGCCGGCTCGCTATTGAATCGATAGCGGATCGCGCAGGCGGGACGGGCGCTGCGGCCTGTTTACCCTGAAGTTCGATCGCTGTTCAGTCGTAGCGAAGGGTCTGGACGCCCTCGGGCGTCGCGAGCAGGCAGACCTGCGCCTTCTGGTGCGCGAACACGCCCACCGTCACCACACCGGGCCACTGGTTCACCTCGCTCTCGAAGGCGAGCGGATCGGAGATCTTCAGGCCCGTGACGTCGAGGATGTGCTGGCCGTTGTCGGTCACCAGCGGCAGGCCGTCCTTCTCGCGGACCTGCGCCAGGCCGCCAAACGCCGCGAACTGGCGCATGAGGCGCCGCGCCGCCATCGGGATGATCTCTACCGGCAGCGGGAAGGCACCAAGCACCTCGACCCGCTTGGACGCATCGGCGATGCACACGAAGCGCCGCGACTGGGCCGCGACGATCTTCTCGCGCGTGAGGGCCGCACCGCCGCCCTTGATCATGTGGCCACGGCCGTCGATCTCGTCGGCGCCGTCGATGTAGACCGCAAGCTCGTCGACCGCATTGCTGTCGAAGACTTCGATGCCCAGCGCACGCAGCCGTTCGGTCGAGGCGATCGAGCTCGAGACGGCACCCTTGATCTCGTGCTTGATGGTGGCCAGCGCGTCGATGAACTTGTTCACCGTCGAGCCGGTGCCCACGCCGACGATCTCGCCGCGTACCACGTACTCGAGCGCGGCGCGGCCCACGAGGGTCTTGAGTTCGTCCTGGGTGGGGGCGGCGGATGCGGGGGCGCTCATCGCGGAAAATCCTTGGTTCGTCTGAAGAATCACAAGCCGCAAATTATCCAATGCTCGCCTCGCTCCCCGCGCTGTACGGCCTCGCCCGCCCTTTCCTCTTCGGCATGGACCCGGAGGCGGCCCATGAACTGACGCTCGACAGCCTGGCCCGCACGCAGAACACGCCGCTGGCCTGCCTGTACGCCGCTCCGCGCGTGGACGACCCGCTGATCCTGGCCGGCCTGCCCTTCCCGAACCGCGTGGGCCTGGCGGCCGGGCTGGACAAGAACGCGCGCTGCATCGACGCCTTCTCGGCCATGGGCTTCGGTTTCGTCGAGGTCGGCACCGTCACGCCGAAGGCGCAGCCGGGCAATCCCAAGCCGCGCATGTTCCGCCTGCCCAAGGCAGACGCGCTCATCAACCGGCTGGGGTTCAACAACGAAGGGCTCGACGCCTTCATTGCCAACGTGCAGCGGGCGCGCTTCCGGCAGCAGGCGGCTGCGGCCGGCCGCAAGCCGATGCTGCTGGGCCTGAACATCGGCAAGAACGCCAGCACCCCGATCGAACGCGCCGTCGACGACTACCTGCTGGGCCTGGAAGGCGTGTACCCGCATGCCGACTACGTCACGGTCAATATCTCCAGCCCCAACACCGCCAACCTGCGCAGCCTGCAGAGCGACGAGGCGCTGGATGCGCTCCTGGGCGCCATCGCCGAACGGCGCCAGCTGCTCGCGGCGACGCAGCAAAGGCGCGTGCCGGTGTTCCTCAAGATCGCGCCCGACCTGGACGAGGCGCAGGTGGCCGTCATCGCCGCGACGCTGCAGCGCCACGGCCTGGACGGCGTCATCGCCACCAACACCACGCTGGCGCGCGATGCAGTCGCCGGCCTGCCGCATGGCAGCGAAGCCGGGGGCCTGTCGGGCGCCCCGGTGCGCGAGGCCAGCAACCGCGTGATCGCGCAACTGCGTGCCGCCCTCGGGCCGGGCTTTCCGATCGTGGGCGTGGGTGGCGTGATGAGCGGCGACGATGCGCGCGCCAAGCTGGCGGCCGGCGCCGATGTGGTGCAGGTCTACACGGGGCTGATCTACCGCGGGCCGTCGCTGGTGCGCGAGGTGGCGCAAGCGCTGCGCGAGCGCTGAACGTTCGACGCCGTCGAGAAAACGCCGCCGGAGCACGGGGCTGCGGCGGCGTTCAATGAGCGCTGGTGCGCAGGCTCAGCGCAGCTTCCAGAGGATCGGAAAGAGCCAGCCGGTGACACGCAGAAGCCGGCGCGGGCCGACCACGGCCATCACCACGGCCGCCGCGGCGCCCGTCGCGATCGGATGCTCGCGTGCCAGCCGCATCGCCTTGTCGGCGGGCGGCTCGTAGGCCGCAGCCTCCTGCGCAGCAGCGGCCTCGGCGGCCGCCTCCATGCGCTCTTCGAGCATCAGCCGCTGGCGCTGGCGCTCGATGCGGTCCAGTAGCGCCTGGCGCGTCGCAGGGCGCGGCTCGCGTGGCTTGTCCTCGTCGTCGCCGCCGAAGCGGGTCTGGAGGTAAACCCAGTCGCGCTCGAATTCCCGGCGGGCAGGCTCCATAGCGGCCGAGGCGCCGCTCAGGCTGGACATCAGGCCCACCAGCGCAGCCACCCACAGGACGACCCACAGCGCCGCGACCAGCCAGGCGGCGGTCGCGCGATGTGGCGTGTCCCAGAAGTGCACCACCACGGCGACCGACAGCAGCGATGCCATCACGATCGTGAGGCCGATCAAAGCCACCAGGAGCACCATCAGCCGCTTGAGGTGGCCTTTCTCGTCTTCCCATGCCATGCCCAGCAACTGGGCCCGGTCTTCGGCGGCGGCGGCGCCTTCACTCAACGCGGCACGCACGCGACGAATGCGCGCGTCGATGCCGAGTAGGGACAGCAGCTGCTTCATGCGGCCTGCCTTCCCGCGCGCCGCAAGCGGGGTCGGTCCACGGGCATCAGCAATGCACGCACCCGATCAGCGGCGGCTGCCGAGCAGCAGCCCCACGAGCACCCCCACCGCCAGCGCGGCACCGGCGATCTGCCAGGGCTCGTCGTGCGCATAGGCGTTGGCCGTCTGCGCCGCATCCTTGGCCTTCTTCGCCGCGATCTTGCTCTTCTCGGAGGCGAGCTCGCGCGCGATGGCCAGCTTGGCCTCCACCCGCTGCTTGAGCGCCTTGATCTGGGGCACGGATTCGAGGTCCTTGTTCGAAAGCACGCCCTTCACGTCGTTGGCGAGGTCTTCGACCACCGCATTGGCGGCCGCTTCGAGATTGTTGGATACGGACATGGAGAAACCTTCCCTCAGTGGAGTCTGGACACCGGCAGGAACACCGGCAGTGGGCACGCCAGCAACTGGCGTGCCGGCCATATTACAGCGACATGAAGCGCAATCACGCGGCAATTCCCGGCAATTCACACACATGTCGGCCAATGGCCAGACTGCTTGTCAGACCGGGCGACTCGATGCCGAAAAGATTGACCAGCCCGGGCACGCCGTGGACCTCCGGCCCCTGGATCACGAAGTCCCTCGCCGCCTCGCCGGGCCCTGAAATCTTGGGGCGGATGCCGGCGTAGCCCGGCTGCAGCGCATGGTCCGGGAGGCCCGGCCAGTACTTGCGGACCTCGGCATAGAAGCCGTCGCCGCGGCGTGGGTCGACCTGCAGGTCCGAGGGGCTGGCGACCCATTCCACGTCGGGGCCGAACTTGGCCTGTCCGCCCAGGTCGAGCGTCAGGTGCACGCCCAGGCCGCCCGCTTCAGGCACAGGGTAGATCAGCCGACTGAAGGGCGCACGGCCGCCAAGCACGAAGTAGCTGCCCTTGGCCCAATGCGCCTGCGGCACGTGCGATGGATCCAGCCCGTCGAAGCGGGACGCCAGCGCTGGCGCGTTCAGGCCCGCCGCGTTGACCACCGTGCGGCACCGCAACGCCGTGCCGTCGACCATCTCCAGTTCGATGCCCGCGACCGTGCAGCGCGCGGCGCGCACTGCCGATTTGAGGGCGAGGACACCGCCTGCGTGCTCCATGTCGCCTTGAAGGCTGAGCATCAGGGCGTGGCTGTCCACGATGCCCGTCGAAGGCGAGTGGATCGCGGCAACACAGGCCAACGCGGGCTCGAGCGTCCGGGCTCGCGCAGCATCGAGCAGCACGAGGTCGTCGACGCCGTTGGCCCGCCCCTTGGCCACGATGGCGTCGAGCTCGGCAGCTTCGGCCTGCGAAGCGGCGACGATCAGCTTGCCGCAGCGACGATGCGGCACGCCCCGCTCCTGCGCATAGGCATAGAGCAACTGCTTGCCCTCCACGCACAGGCGAGCCTTCAGCGAGCCGGCGGGGTAGTAGATGCCGGCGTGGATGACCTCGCTGTTGCGCGAGCTGGTGCCCGAGCCGATGGCGCCTTCGGCCTCCAGCACGACGACCTCGCGCCCTGCCAACGCCATGGCCCGCGCGACTGCCAGGCCCACCACACCGGCGCCGATCACGGCGCAATCGAATTCGTCCATGCCGCGAGCTTAGCGGCACGTCGCTTGAAGAGCGGCGTCCTCAGAAGCCGCGCCAGCGGAACGCGGCAGCCCGCATGAAGTGGCGGTTGGCGCGAGCCTGCCACGAGAGCAGCGTCGGAGGATGGGGGGCCTTGCCCGGTGCAGGGATCGATGCGTCGGACGGCGGCAGGGTCGGCGCGGCCGGCCCGCGGTCCGGCTCAACGGGAAGGTCCGGGCCGGAAGGCGTGATCGGCGTAGGAAGCTCGGTGGACATCGGCTGCATGGTCAACCCCTGGTTGAGTCTTGTTGAGCCGAGTTCTACGCCCCCTCGCAGCAGTGCGTACCGGCGCACAGGCGGCGCGTACGTCGGCAGCGGCCGACACACCGGAATCGGATCGTCCGGCTCACCAACGAAAACGGCACCCGAAGGTGCCGCGATCGTGAGGTGTGTGGTGGGCGGTGAGGGCTTTGAACCCCCGACCCCAGCAGTGTGAATGCTGTGCTCTACCCCTGAGCTAACCGCCCTGGTTGGATGTTCGCGATGCACTGCAGATGCCGTGCGCTGCGAAGCCCACGATTATGCCACAGCTTTTTCGGCCAGCAGCTTGAAAAGCGTCTTGCCGCCGCTCGCCTTGTCCAGATCGGCCAGCACCTTCTCATGAGCCGTCATTTCGTCGTCGGACGCCATGAGCACCGGCAGCGTGAAGCTGCGCAGGTCCGCCGCCACCACGATGCCCTGCTCGTCGCCGCTGCTTTCCACCTCGATGAGCAGCGCGTCCTGTCCGCGCGTGAGGTTGATGTAGACATCGGCCAGCAACTGCGCGTCGAGCTTGGCGCCGTGGAAGGTGCGGTTGGAACGGTCGACGCCGAAGCGGTCGCACAGCGCATCGAGCGAATTGCGCTTGCCCGGATAGACCTGCTTGGCCATGGCCAGGGTGTCGGTCACCTCGCCGACGAACTCACGCAGCGGCGCCAGGCCCGCCAGTTCGAGCTCCTTGTTGAGGAAGCCGACGTCGAAGGCCGCGTTGTGGATGATGAGCTCGGCCCCACGCAGGTACTCGACGATCTCCTGCGCCATGGTGGCGAACTTCGGCTTGTCGCTCAGGAACTCGGTCGTCAGCCCGTGCACGCGCAGCGCGTCTTCGTGGCTCTCGCGCTCGGGGTTGAAGTAGATGTGCAGGTCGTTGCCGGTGAGCTTGCGGTTGAACAGCTCCACGCAGCCCAGCTCGATGATGCGGTCACCGTTCTCGGCCGAGAGGCCGGTGGTTTCGGTGTCGAGGACGATCTGGCGGCTCATCTCAATGATTTTCTTTGGCGTGGTTGATCGAGTACTTGGGGATCTCGACCGTCACATCCTGCTGCGCCAGGATCGCCTGGCAGGACAGGCGCGACTGCGGCTCCAGGCCCCAGGCGCGGTCGAGCAGGTCTTCCTCGGCCTCGTCGGCTTCGTTGAGCGAGTTGTAGCCCTCGCGCACGATGACGTGGCAGGTCGTGCAGGCACAGCTCATGTCGCAGGCGTGCTCGATGTTGATGTGGTTGTCGAGCAGCGCTTCGCAGATCGAGGTGCCGGCCGGCGCCGTGATCTCGGCGCCCTGCGGGCAGTACTCGGCGTGGGGAAGGATCTTGATGACGGGCATCGTGGCGTGGTTCTAGATGGATTCGAGCTTGCGGCCGGCGAGCGCCCTGGCGATGCCCTGGTTCATGCGCTGGGCGGCGAAGGCCTCGGTGCCGGCGGCCAGCGCCTTCGTCGCGGCCTCGACGGCCGCCGCGTCCTGCAGCGAACGTGTCGTGTCGAGCTCGGCCATGAGGCGATCGATGGTGGCGCGTTCCTCGGCACTGAGAAGGGCGCCGTCAGCCTCCAGTGCGCTGCGGGTCGCCAGCAGCATGCGCTCGGCGTCGACACGCGCCTCGATGAGCGCGCGCGACTGCATGTCCTGCTGCGCCGTGGAGAAGCTCTCCTGCAGCATGGTCGCGATCTGGTCGTCCGACAGGCCATACGAAGGCTTGACGGCCACGCTGGCTTCCACGCCGCTGGTCTGCTCCTTGGCACTGACCGATAGCAGCCCGTCGGCGTCGACGGTGAAGGTGACGCGGATGCGCGCCGCCCCCGCCGCCATCGGCGGGATGCCACGCAACGTGAAGCGGGCCAGGCTGCGGCAGTCCGCCACCAGGTCGCGCTCGCCCTGCACCACGTGCAGCGCCAGCGCGGTCTGGCCGTCCTGGTAGGTGGTGAAGTCCTGGGCCATCGCCGTCGGGATGGTCTGGTTGCGCGGCACGATGCGCTCCACCAGGCCGCCCATGGTCTCGAGGCCCAGCGACAGCGGAATCACGTCCAGCAGCAGCAGGTCGCCAGCGCCGTCGTTGCCCGCCAACTGGTTGGCCTGGATGGCGGCGCCCAGCGCCACGACCTCGTCGGGGTTGAGATTCGTCAGCGGCTCCCGGCCGAAGAACTCGGCGACCGCGCGGCGCACCTGGGGCATGCGTGTCGAACCGCCGACGAGCACGATGCCCTGCAGGTCATCGGGCTTGAGCCTGGCGTCGCGCAAGGCCTTGCGAACGGCTGCGAGCGTGCGGTCGGTGAGATGGCGCGTCGCCGCGTCGAAATCGCTGCGCTTGAGGTCGAATCGGGCTGCAGCGCCCGCCACATCTGCGGAGAAGGCTATCGATTCGGCAGCAGTCAATGCTTCCTTGGCCGCGCGGGCAGCGACCAGCAGCGCGGCGCGGTCGGCGTCGCTATTCGGCTGCACGCCGGTACGCGCCACGACGAAATCGGCCAGCGCGTGGTCGTAGTCGTCGCCACCCAACGCCGAATCGCCGCCGGTGGCGATAACCTCGAACACGCCCTGCGTGAGCCGCAGGATGGAGATGTCGAAGGTGCCGCCGCCGAGGTCGTACACGGCGTAGACGCCCTCGGACGCGTTGTCCAGGCCGTAGGCGATGGCAGCCGCCGTGGGCTCGCTGATCAGGCGCAGGACATTCAGGCCCGCGAGCTGCGCCGCGTCCTTGGTGGCCTGGCGCTGGCCTTCGTCGAAGTACGCAGGCACGGTGATCACGGCACCGTAGAGCTCGTCGTCGAAGGTGTCCTCGGCGCGGTAGCGCAGCGTCGCCAGGATCTCGGCGCTCACTTCGACCGGCGACTTCAGGCCGGCCGCCGTGCGCACCTGCACCATGCCACCCTCGTCCACCAGGCCGTACGACATCGCATCGCGATTCGCCACGTCGGCCAGGCCGCGGCCCATGAGGCGCTTGACGGAGGTGATGGTGTTGGCCGGGTCCTGCGCGCGCGCCGCCACGGCCTCGAAACCGATCTGGCGCCGCTCCTTGTCGAGGTAGCGAACGGCCGAAGGCAGGAGCACACGGCCCTGGTCATCGGGCAGGCACTCGGCCACGCCGTGGCGCACGGCGGCGACGAGCGAATGCGTGGTGCCGAGGTCGATGCCGACGGCGATGCGCCGTTGGTGCGGGTCGGGTGCCTGGCCGGGTTCGGAAATCTGGAGGAGTGCCATGGAAACTGAGGAGCGAAGACCTATTGTCCCAGCCGGTCGAAACGCTGGTCGACCTCGGAGGCAAAGCGCTCGATGAACATGAGGGCTCTGACCTGCGCCGCCGCCGCCGGGAAGTCGCCCTTCTCGTCGATGAGCCAGTCCAGCGAAGACAGGGCCCGCGCACGTGCCGCATCCACCTCGGCTTGCAACACCTCGAGAGCGGGTTCGTCGGCCGCCTCGTCGAGTGCCTCGCGCGACTCCATCTGCTGCATGAGGAACTCGGGCGGCATGGCGGTGTTGGTCTCGGCCTGCACCGGCGCGCCGTTCAGCTCGCAGAGGTAAGTGGCGCGCTGGAGCGGATCCTTCAGGCGCTGGTAGGCCTCGTTGATGCGCACCGACCACTGCATCGCCACGCGCTGGGCGGCTGCGCCCTGGGCCGCGAAGCGGTCCGGGTGTGCCTCGCGCTGCAGTTCCTTCCAGCGCGCGTCCAGCGCGGCGCGGTCCTGCGCGAAGGTCGCTGGCACGGCGAAGAGTTCGAAATCGGTGTCGTTGAGGTTCATGTCGATCGCAGGACTGCCAACAAAAAGCCGCCTCGGGCGGCGGCTCTTGCAATCGCCCTCGCCGCAGCGAGTGGCTAGATCCGAAAACTCTCGCCGCAGCCGCAGCGGTCGCGTTCGTTCGGGTTGTTGAACTTGAAGCCTTCGTTGAGCCCCTCGCGCACGAAGTCGAGCTGCGTGCCGTCAATGTAGGCCAGGCTCTTGGGGTCCACGAGCACCTTCACGCCATGGTCTTCGAAGACAACGTCCTCGGGCGCCATCTCGTCCACGTACTCCAGCTTGTAGGCCAGGCCCGAGCAGCCCGTCGTCTTGACACCCAGCCGCACGCCCACCCCCTTGCCCCGCTTGGTCAGGTAGCGGTTCACGTGGCGGGCAGCGGCTTCGGTCAGGGTGACGGACATGGTGCGGGAGCGGACGAACAAACGAACGAACGAACGAGAAGGAGGGATCAGTGAACGGCTTCTTCGCCGGCCGGCGCCTTGGTGCCGTGCTTGGCCTTGTAGTCGTTCACGGCGGCCTTGATCGCGTCCTCGGCCAGGATCGAGCAGTGGATCTTCACCGGCGGCAGCGCCAGTTCCTCGGCGATCTGCGCGTTCTTGAGGGCCGCCGCTTCGTCGAGCGTCTTGCCCTTGACCCATTCGGTCACGAGCGACGACGAGGCGATCGCCGAGCCGCAGCCGTAGGTCTTGAAACGCGCATCCTCGATCACGCCGGTCTCGGCATTGACCTTGATCTGCAGCTTCATCACGTCGCCGCAGGCCGGTGCCCCGACCATGCCGGTGCCGACGGAGTCGTCGCCCTTGTCGAAGGAGCCGACGTTGCGCGGGTTCTCGTAGTGGTCGATGACCTTCTCGGAATAAGCCATGGTGTTACCTCTTCAATCGTGGTGTTCTACGGTGCGCGGCACTCAGTGCGCCGCCCACTGGATGGTGCTCAGGTCGACGCCGTCCTGGTACATCTCCCACAGCGGGCTGAGCTCGCGCAGCTTGCTCACGTTGTGCTTGATGGTGGCAATGGCGTAATCGATCTCTTCCTCGGTCGTGAACCGGCCGATCGTCATGCGCAGGCTGCTGTGGGCCAGCTCGTCGCTGCGGCCGAGGGCACGCAGCACGTAGCTCGGCTCCAGGCTGGCCGAGGTGCAGGCCGACCCCGACGACACCGCCAGGCCCTTGATGCCCATGATGAGCGACTCGCCTTCGACGAAGTTGAAGCTCATGTTCAGGTTGTGCGGCACGCGGTGCTCGAGGTCGCCGTTGATGAAGACCTGCTCGACGTCCTTCAGGCCATCCAGCAGACGCTTCTGCAGACGCTGGGCCTTGGCGATGTCGTCCTTCATCTCTGCCTTGGCGATGCGGAAGGCCTCGCCCATCCCGACGATCTGGTGCGTGGGGAGCGTGCCCGAACGCATGCCGCGCTCGTGGCCGCCGCCGTGCATCTGGGCTTCCAGCCGCACGCGCGGCTTGCGGCGCACGTAGAGCGCGCCGATGCCCTTCGGGCCGTAGGTCTTGTGGGAGGCCAGGCTCATCAGGTCGATGGGCAGCTTGGCGACATCGATCTCGAGCTTGCCCGTGGCCTGCGCAGCGTCGACGTGGAAGATCACGCCCTTCTCGCGGCACAGATTGCCCAGCGCAACCACGTCCTGGATGACGCCGATCTCGTTGTTCACATACATGACGCTCGCGAGGATGGTGTCCGGACGGATCGCCGCCTTGAACTTCTCCAGGTCGAGCAGGCCGTTCTCCTCGACGTCGAGGTAGGTCACCTCGAAGCCCTGGCGCTCCAGCTCGCGCATCACGTCCAGCACTGCCTTGTGCTCGGTCTTGACGGTGATCAGGTGCTTGCCCTTGCCCTTGTAGAAGTGCGCGGCGCCCTTGATGGCCAGGTTGTCGGACTCGGTGGCGCCGGAGGTCCACACGATCTCGCGCGGGTCGGCACCGATCAGGTCGGCCACCTGCGCGCGGGCCTTCTCGACGGCCTCCTCGGCCTCCCAGCCCCAGGCATGGCTGCGGGATGCCGGGTTGCCGAAGTGCTCGCGCAGCCAGGGAATCATCGCGTCGACCACGCGCGGGTCGACCGGCGTGGTGGCGCCGTAGTCCAGGTAGATCGGGAAATGGGGGGTCACATCCATGGCTTGCTCGTGCTGGCGTGGGTCAAACAATGCGCGTGGGCCGGCCGGGGCCGCAGCCGCCGGCGACTGGCCGGTCGAATCAGGATTTGGCGAAGGCGTTGCCGAGGGCAAAGACCGAATTCGGCGCGTTCACGCGAATCGGCTTGACCACCGGCTGGCTCGAGATGGCGCGCTTCACGGCCGGCTTGTTCTCGATCTGGACGCCCTTGGCGATCTGGTCGTCGACCAGCTTCTGCAGCGTGACCGAATCGAGGAACTCGACCATCTTCTGGTTCAGCGAAGCCCAGAGCTCGTGCGTCATGCAGCGGCCGGCTTCGCCCAGGCAGTTTTCCTTGCCGCCGCACTGGGTGGCATCGATCGGCTCGTCGACCGAGACGATGATGTCGGCGACGGTGATGTCCGAGGCCTTGCGCCCCAGCGAATAGCCGCCGCCGGGGCCGCGGGTGGATTCGACGAGCTCGTGACGACGCAGCTTGCCGAACAGCTGCTCGAGGTAGGACAGCGAGATCTGCTGCCGCTGGCTGATGGCCGCCAGCGTGACCGGGCCGGTGTTCTGGCGCAGTGCCAGATCGATCATGGCGGTGACCGCAAAACGGCCCTTGGTTGTGAGACGCATCGCAAGCTCCTTCGAAGTGCTTACCGTTGAAATGACACCTGGAACAGAGCCCGGGTGGCGTCGTCTCCGCCCCTGCCCGTCTCATGCCCATCGAGGATCAGAGACGGCCCTTCTTCGCGAAGTTCAGACTTTTCAGACTTTTGTTGAGTGTTTCGCTCAAGTTTATCAGAAAGCCCTGAGTTCTGCTCGGGTAAACCCGCTGAAACCGGTTCCATCCCGCGCGAAGGCGGCGGAACGCGGCACTCGACGGTCAGGAGCCGCCGGCCGGCAGGACCACGATGTTGTCGCCGCCCGCTGCGCCGAAGGCCTGCTCGCGCAGCAGCGCCAGCTGGTCGCGCACGCGCGCTGCCTTTTCGAACTCGAGGTTGCGGGCGTGCTCGAGCATCTGCTTCTCCAGCCGCTTGATCTCCCGGGCGATGTCCTTCTCGGACATGTCCTCGACCTTGGCGCGTTCCAGGTCGCGCTTGGCCGCCTCCTTGCCCGATTTCTCGCTGTAGACGCCGTCGATCAGCTCGCGCACCTGCTTGACGATGCTGCGCGGCACGATGCCGTTGGCCTCGTTGAAGGCGATCTGCTTGGCCCGCCGGCGCTCCGTCTCGTCGATGGCTTTCTTCATCGACGCCGTCATGTTGTCGGCGTACAGGATGGCCTTGCCGTGCAGGTTGCGCGCCGCCCGGCCGATGGTCTGGATCAGGCTGCGCTCGGCCCGCAGGAAGCCCTCCTTGTCGGCATCGAGGATGGCCACGAGCGACACCTCGGGTATGTCCAGCCCCTCGCGCAGCAGGTTGATGCCCACCAGCACGTCGAAGGTGCCCAGGCGCAGGTCGCGTAGGATCTCGACCCGCTCCACCGTGTCCACGTCGCTGTGCAGGTAGCGCACCTTCACGCCGTTGTCGCCCAGGTAGTCGGTGAGCTGCTCGGCCATGCGCTTGGTCAGCGTGGTGATGAGCACGCGCTCGTTCTTCTCGACGCGGATGCGGATCTCCTGCAGCACGTCGTCGACCTGGTGCGTCGCCGGGCGCACCTCCACCTCGGGGTCGATGAGGCCCGTGGGCCGCACCAGCTGCTCGACCACCTGCCCGGTGTGCGTCTTCTCGTAGTCGGCCGGCGTGGCGGACACGAAGATGCATTGGCGCATGCGCGTCTCGAACTCCTCGAACTTCAGGGGCCGGTTGTCCAGCGCCGAAGGCAGCCGGAAGCCGTATTCCACCAGCGTCGTCTTGCGCGCCCGGTCGCCGTTGTACATGGCGCCCAGCTGGCCGATCATCTGGTGGCTCTCGTCCAGGAACATGATCGCGTCCTTGGGCATGTAGTCCGTCAGCGTGGCCGGCGGCTGCCCCGGCGCGGCACCCGAGAGGTGGCGCGTGTAGTTCTCGATGCCCTTGCAGTGGCCGATCTCGGCCAGCATCTCCAGGTCGAAGCGGGTGCGCTGCTCCAGGCGCTGGGCCTCGACCAGCTTGCCGGCACCGACCAGTTCCTTGAGCCGGTCGGCGAGCTCGGCCTTGATGGTGTCGACGGCGCGCAGCGTCTTGTCGCGCGGCGTGACGTAGTGGCTCGACGGGTAGATGGTGAAGCGCGGCACCTTCTGCCGGATGCGGCCCGTGAGGGGGTCGAACAGCGACAGCGTCTCGATCTCGTCGTCGAAGAGCTCGATGCGCACGGCCAGTTCGCTGTGCTCGGCCGGGAACACGTCGATGGTGTCGCCGCGCACCCGGAAGGTGCCGCGTGCGAAGTCCTGTTCGTTGCGGGTGTACTGCATGCGGATCAGCCGGCCGATCAGGTCGCGCTGGCCGACCTTGTCGCCCACACGCATGATCAGCCGCATCTCCATGTAGTCCTCGGGCGTGCCAATGCCGTAGATCGCGCTCACCGTCGCCACGATCACCACGTCGCGCCGCTCCAGCACGCTCTTGGTGGCCGACAGGCGCATCTGCTCGATGTGCTCGTTGATCGAGGAGTCCTTCTCGATGAACAGGTCGCGCTGCGGCACGTAGGCCTCGGGCTGGTAGTAGTCGTAGTAGCTGACGAAGTACTCCACCGCGTTCTTCGGGAAGAACTCGCGGAACTCGCTGTACAGCTGCGCCGCCAGCGTCTTGTTGGGCGCGAAGACGATCGCCGGCCTGCCCAGCCGCGCGATCACGTTGGCCATGGTGTAGGTCTTGCCCGAGCCGGTCACGCCCAGCAGGGTCTGGAAGACCTCGCCGTCCTGCACGCCCTCGACCAGCTTGGCGATGGCGGTCGGCTGGTCGCCGGCCGGCGGGTAGGGCTGGAAGAGCTGGAACGGGGAATCGGGGAAGCTGACGAACTCGCCCTCGCGGGGGGAGTCCAGGACGGCTTCGGGGGTGTCGGGGGCGGATGGCATCGTGCGCTACAGAACAGGAGGGGACGGTTGTCGGGAGACGGTGTTCCAGTACAGCTGCAGACCGGCCCGGTAAAATTCAAGCGAACCCGCAAGGCTAGCGCAGCCGCGGGCTCGCCGAAAGCCCCGCCTTGTGCGCCGGGCAGCCCACCATCCGAAGGACTTTTTCCAAATGTCTCTGTTCACCGCCGTCGAAATGGCGCCGCGCGACCCGATCCTGGGTCTCAACGAACAATTTGCCGCCGACACCAACCCCAACAAGGTCAACCTGGGCGTGGGCGTGTACTACGACGACAACGGCAAGCTGCCCCTGCTCGAGTGCGTGAAGAAGGCCGAAGCCGACATGATGAAGGCGCCAAGCGCCCGCGGCTACCTGCCGATCGACGGCATCGCCGCCTATGACGCGGCCGTCAAGTCGCTGGTCTTCGGCGCCGACAGCGAACCGGTCAAGTCCGGCCGAGTCGCCACCGTCCAGGGACTGGGCGGCACCGGCGGCCTGAAGATCGGCGCCGACTTCCTCAAGAAGCTCAGCCCGAACGCCAAGGTGCTCATCAGCGACCCGAGCTGGGAGAACCACCGCGCCCTGTTCACCCAGGCCGGCTTCACCGTCGAGACGCATCCCTACTACGACGCCGAAAAGCGCGGCGTGAACTTCGAGGGCATGCTGGCCGCGCTCAATGCCGCGCCCGCCGGCACCATCGTCGTGCTGCACGCCTGCTGCCACAACCCGACGGGCTACGACATCACCCCGGCCCAGTGGGACCAGGTCGTCGCCGCCGTCAAGGCCAACAATCTGACGCCCTTCCTGGACATGGCCTACCAGGGCTTCGGCAACGGCATCCAGGAAGACGGTGCCGTGATCGGCAAGTTCGTTGCGGCCGGCCTCAGCTTCTTCGTGTCGACCTCCTTCTCGAAGAGCTTCAGCCTCTACGGCGAGCGCGTGGGCGCCCTGTCGGTGCTGTGCGCCGACAAGGACGAGGCCGCACGGGTGCTCTCGCAGCTCAAGATCATGATCCGTACCAACTACAGCAACCCGCCGACGCACGGCGGTGCGGTCGTCGCGGCCGTGCTGGGCAACCCCGAGCTGCGCGCCCTGTGGGAAGAAGAACTGGCCGGCATGCGCACCCGCATCAAGGCCATGCGTCAGAAGCTGGTCGACGGCCTGAAGGCCGCCGGCGTGAAGCAGGACATGGGCTTCATCACGAGCCAGATCGGCATGTTCAGCTACTCGGGCCTGTCCAAGGACCAGATGGTCCGCCTGCGCAACGAGTTCGGCGTGTACGGCACCGACACCGGCCGCATGTGCGTGGCGGCGCTGAACAGCAAGAACATCGACTACGTCTGCCAGGCCATCGCCAAGGTGGTCTGAACTGAGCTCGTCTCTTGAACTGCCGGGCGGCGCCGTCAAGGCGCCGGCCCGGCTTTTTGTCGACCAGGCGCTGGCCAACCCCGCCAACCGCGCCATTCTCGAGCGCTTGCCCGCGCTGGGCCTGCCCGACGCATGGCTGGTCGCCGGCTGCCTGTTCCAGACCGTGTGGAATCTGCGCACCGGCCGTCCGGCCATGGACGGCATCCGTGACTACGACCTCTTCTATTTCGACGCCGGCGACCTCTCGGCCGAGGCCGAGAATGCCGTGGCGCGGCGCGTGGAAGCGGCGTGCGCCGACCTGCCGGTGACGCTGGAAGTCAAGAACCAGGCCCGCGTCCACACCTGGTACGAGGCGCATTTCGGCGCACCGTACGCCCCTTTGACCCACTCGATGGACGGCATCGACCGCTTCCTCGTCGAAGGCACCTGCGTCGGCCTGCAGGCGGGTGCCGACGGGCTGACGCTGTACGCACCCGACGGGCTCGCCGGCCTCATGGGCGGCGTGCTGCGCCCCAACCGGCGCAGCCCCGATCCCCGGCTGTACGCCGCCAAGGCGGCCGACTACCGACGCCGCTGGCCCTGGCTCACCGTGCTGGACACCGAAAGCCAGGCGCCCGCCCGCCCCTTGCTTGTGCATCGAATCGGCCTCCAGCCCCCGCCGGATGGGCGCTGACAGCTATCGATTCGATAGCGGTCGGCACGACAGCCGCGCCCCGCGCGTGGCGCGGCTCTTGCATCCATCCGCGTCGATGGACACCCCCCACCCCGCCGTGCGCCCCACGCTGAGCCACAGCCGCTTCGAAGACGTGCAGGCCGTGCTCGCCGGCACGCTCTTCGTCGCCATGGCGATGGTGGTGTTCGGCCAGGCCGGCCTGCTGACGGGCGGCACGGCGGGGGCGGCCTTCCTGCTGCACTACGCCACCGGCATCGGCTTCGGCCCCCTCTTCTTCGTGGTCAACCTGCCCTTCTACTGGTTCGCCTGGCGCCAGATGGGGCGCGAGTTCACGCTCAAGACCTTCGCGGCCATCGCGCTGCTGTCGGTCATGACCGCTCTGGCGCCACGCTTCATCGCCATCCAGTCGCTGCACCCCGCCTTCGCGGCCGTCTTCGGCGGATTGATGCTGGGCACGGGCTGCCTGTTCCTGGCGCGGCACCGGGCGAGCCTGGGCGGCGCGACCATCCTGGCGTTGTACCTGCAGGAGCGCCGCGGCTGGCGGGCCGGCAAGGTGCAGCTGGCCATCGACTGCACGGTGGTGGTGCTGGCGCTCTTCGTGGTCGAGCCGGCGCGGGTGGGCTGGTCGGTCCTGGGCGCCGTGGTCATGGGCGGCTTTCTCGGGATCAACCACAAGCCGGGTCGCTACGCCGGCACCTGAGCGGCGACGGCGTCACCTGCGCGACTCCGGGCGCCACCTGGCCCCGCCGGATGTGCGCTTGTGCCGTCAGGACGGTAGTTTTGCGGATAGAAGCGCAGCGCGCCCGCTGCTATATTGCACCGCAGCAAAACTCACGCGGTCCCCATGCTGTACCAACTCTACGAAGCGCAACGCTCCCTCATGGAGCCGTTCGCCGACTTCGCGCAGGCTGCCTCCAAGCTCTTCAGTTCCGGCGCGATGTTCAGCCAGATGCCGATGGCGCAGCGCGTGGCGGCCAGCTACGACCTGATCTACCGGCTGGGCAAGGACTACGAGAAGCCCGAGTTCGACATCAAGACCGTGAAGGTCAACGGCGCCGACGTCGTCATCCACGAGATCGTGGAAATCGACAAGCCCTTCTGCCAGCTGCGCCGCTTCAAGCGTTTCACCGACGACGAGCAGGTGCTCGAGACGCTGAAGGCGCAACCCGTGGTGCTGATCGTGGCGCCGCTGTCGGGCCACTACGCCACGCTGCTGCGCGACACCGTGCGCACCATGCTCCAGGGCCACAAGGTCTACATCACCGACTGGAAGAACGCCCGCCTGGTGCCCCTGTCGGACGGCGAGTTCCACCTCGACGACTACATCAACTACGTGCAGGACTTCATCCGCCACCTGCAGGCCGAGTACGGCAACTGCCACGTGATGAGCGTGTGCCAGCCCACCGTGCCGGTGCTGGCCGCCATCTCGCTCATGGCCAGCCGCGGCGAGACCACGCCGCTGTCGATGACCATGATGGGCGGCCCCATCGACGCCCGCAAGTCGCCCACCGCGGTGAACAACCTGGCGATGAACAAGAGCTTCGAATGGTTCGAGAACAACGTCATCTACCGCGTGCCGCAGGGCTTCCCCGGTGAAGGGCGGCGCGTGTACCCGGGCTTCCTGCAGCACACCGGCTTCGTGGCCATGAACCCGGACCGCCACGCCAGCAGCCACTACGACTACTTCAAGGACCTCATCAAGGGCGACGACGCGAGCGCCGAGGCGCACCGCAAGTTCTACGACGAGTACAACGCCGTGCTCGACATGGACGCGGACTACTACCTCGAGACCATCAAGACCGTGTTCCAGGAGTTCGACCTCGTCAACGGCACCTGGGACGTGAAAAACCCCGAAGGCCAGGTCGAGCGCGTGCGGCCCCAGGACATCCGCACCACTGCCCTGCTCACCGTCGAGGGCGAGCTGGACGACATCTCGGGCTCGGGCCAGACGCGCGCCGCGCACGAGCTGTGCACGCAGATTCCCGAAGGCGAGCATTACGAGGTCAAGGGCGCCGGCCACTACGGCATCTTCAGCGGCCGCCGTTGGCGTGACCTGGTCTACCCGCGCGTGCAGGCCTTCGTCGCCGCGCACGACGAGCCCCAGGTTCGCACGCGCCGCGTCGAGACGCCGCCGGCCCTGACGGCGGAAGACACGATCAAGGCTGCACCGGCCGCCGCCCGCCCGCGCGCCGCCGCCCGCAAGGCCACGGCGCAGGCCGCACCGGTCGCCAGCGCCACGCCCGCCCGCAAGGCCGCCGGTTCGCGCAAGCTGGCGCCCACGGCGGCGCGCAAGGCGTCGGCCACCTCGCGCAAGCCACGCGCCTGAGCGACCGCCGGCCCCGAGAATCACGCCGGCGCCCTGCCGGCGTTTTTCATTCTTTCCGACCCCTTCGCCATGCCTCCCCTCGCCACCCGACTGCTCGACGCCCTGCCGCAGACGCAGTGCACGCGCTGCGGCTATCCCGACTGCGCCGGCTATGCCGAAGCCATCGCCGCGGGCGGCGCCGGCATCGACCAGTGCCCGCCGGGCGGCGATGAAGGCGTGCGCCGCCTCGCGGCGCTCACGGGGCGGCAAGCCGTCCCGCTGAACCCCGAATTCGGCACCGAGGGCCCGCGCATGCTGGCCGTGATCGACGAGGCCTGGTGCATCGGCTGCACGCTGTGCCTGGACGCCTGCCCGACCGACGCCATCGTCGGCATGAACAAGCGCATGCACACCGTCATCGCGCCCCATTGCACCGGATGCGAACTGTGCGTTCCCGTATGCCCCGTGGACTGCATCGCCCTGGAGAGCGCCACCCCCGGCCGCACGGGCTGGAACGCGTGGTCGGCCGAGCAGGCCGCCGACGCACGCAAACGCTACGAAATTCATAGCGCCCGGCGCCCGATGGATGGGCGAGAAGCGCCGATCTCGTCCGAAACCGCGGAGGCGGACGACGCCGACGCTTCGGAGCGCAAGCGCAGCGTGGTCGAGGCTGCCCTCGCCCGCGCCCGTCAGGCCGCGGCGGCGCGGGTCGGCAAGCCATAGCCGGCCGAGCCGTTTCCGTCGTCGGCTACCCGCTCAACGCCGTGGCCGGCCGTGCTGCACCAGCAGCAGCAGAACGCCCGCCAGCACCACGCCCACCGCGTACCACTCGAAGCGCGTCACGGTCTCGTGGGCGATCCACACGCCCAGCAGCATCGCCATCACCGGGTTGACGAAGGTGTAGCTCGACGCCAGGGCCGCCGGCGCCCTCGCCAGCAGCAGCATGTAGGCGTTGAAGGCGACCAGCGAGCCGAACACCACGAGGTACGCCCATGCCGCCACGGCCACCGGCTGCGGCGGCCACAGCGCGCGCTCCCCGGACAGCGCCGCCAGGCCCATCAGCACCAGCCCGCCGCACACCATCTCGCTGGCGAAGCCCATCGCGCCCGGCGCCAGCGGCAGCGCGCGCTGGCTGAGCACGCTGCCCAGCGACCAGCAGACGCACGCGATCGCGATGGCCGCGAGTCCGGCCGGCGAGGCTTGGAACCCGCTGCCCTGCGTGAGCATGAGCACGCCCACAAGCCCGAGCGCGATGCCCAGCCACTCGAGCGGCGCGGGCCGGATGCCCCACAGCAGGTTGAGCAGCGCGATCAGCAGCGGCACCACGGCGATGAACGCCACCACCAGCCCCGAGCCGACCGACACCTCGGCATGGGCCGTGCCGCCCATGCCACCACCCAGCATCAACGCGCCCACCACCAGCGCGTGGCCCCACTGCCGGCGCGTGGGCCAGGCCGCCCCGCCCCAGCGCATCCACAGCGCCAGAACCACGCCGGCCAGGAGGAAGCGCGAGCCCATCTGCAGGAAGGGCGGAAAGCTGATCAGCGCGTACTTGATGGCCAGGTAGGTCGAGCCCCAGACCAGCCAGGTGGCCGCCAGGCACAGCAGGATCAGCGGGGGCAGAGCGCGTCGCGCGTCGACGCGTGCCTGCGAGACGGGTGAAACGAGGCTGGACATAGGCGCGGCTTTCGGGAGCGGGTTTCGGGAATCGTTCGCTCCATGGTATGAAGGCCCCTGGCGGCCAGCCATGGGTGTTTCATCGTCATGAGCCCGTTTCGCCGTCGAATCGAAGGACTTTCATGAATGCCACCTTGAACCCGCCACTGGACGCCTACGACACCCGCATCCTGGCCGAACTGCAGGCCGACGCACGCCTGTCGATGGCGGAGCTGGGCCGTCGCGTGCACCTGAGCCAGCCCGCCGTGACCGAGCGTGTGAAGAAGCTGGAAGCCGCCGGCGTCATCAGCGGCTACCGCGCCACCGTCGACCTGGGTCGCCTGGGCTACGGCATCCGGGCCATCATCCGCGTCGGCCGCGCGGATTACGCACGCGTCGTGAAGCTGATCCAGCAGACGCCGGAATGCGTGAACGCGTACAACGTGACCGGCGACGACAGCTGGATCCTCGAGATCGCCGTCATCGACGTGGCGCACCTCGACGCCGTGGTCACCAAGTTCTGCATCCTCACCGAGACGGCAACGTCCATCATCCTCAACCCCGCGCGCGAACACCAGCCGATGCTGCCGCCGCAGCGGGAAGACGTGAAGCCGCCGATCCGCAAGGTGCTCAACGCCTGAAGCGCGCCGCCGGCCCTAGAGGCGGCTGCGCACGTCGGCCGGGATGTCGATGGCGCGATGGGTCTGCAGGTCGGTGAACACCAGCACCTGGCGCGACGCCACGCGCAGCGCCTGCCCGCCCCTGCACTCGAGCGCCAGGGTGATCGACCGGGTGCCGGCCCGCTCCACCGCCAGCGACATGGCGACCTGCTCGCCCATGCGGCTGACGGCCTTGAAGTCGCATTCCAGGCGAACGATCGGCAGGCCGATGCGGCGTCGCTCGATCATGTCCGCGTAAGGCACCTGGAGCCCCTCGTTGAACCAGTCCTCCACCAGCTGGTTGAACAGCACCAGGTATTGCGGAAAGAAGACGATGCCCGCCGGGTCGCAATGCGAGAAGCGGATCGGCACCTGCCGCACGAAGGGCTGCTTCGTCGGCACGTCGCCACTCACCGGGGCGTTCATCGTGCGCGCCCCGCGGAATCGGCCGGCGCGAGACCGAGGGTCTCCGCACGCCGCACCAGGTGGACCCGCAGCTGCCCGAGCTGCTCGTAGAGCGCGTCCTTGCTGCCCTGGGGCAGCCCCTGGAACAGGGCGGCCAGCCAGCGCTCGTGCTCGCCGGCCATCTCCGAGAACTCCTTGCGCCCCTGCGCCGTCAGGCTCACCCGCCAGGAGCGCCGGTCCTCGGGGTCGTCGATGCGCTGCACCAGGCCCTCCTTCACCAGCTGGTCCGTCAGGCCGGTGACGTTGCCCCCGGTGACCATCAGGAAGCGCGACAGCACGCTCATGCGCAACCCGTCCGGGTGGCGGTCCAGCTGCGCCAGGTAGTCGAAGCGCGGCAGCGTGGTCGAGAAGCGCGCGCGCAGCATCTGCCGGATCTGGCGCTCGATCTGCGTGCTGCAGGCCAACAGGCGCAGCCAGATCTTGGTGTCGAGGTGGTCGTCGGCCTGCGCGCGCGCTTCGAGGCCGATGTGCGCGTCGCCCAGGGCCTGGACGAGCTTGAAGTTCTTGGCGTGCGTGGCCATGGTGGTGCGCGTGTCCGGCTTCAGGTGACTTCGCCGCCGCTCACCGACACGGACTGGCCGGTGACGGCGCCCGCACGCTCGCCGCAGAGCCACGCCACCGCATCGGCCACTTCCAGCGGCTGCACCAGTCGGCGCTGCGGGTTGGCCTTGACGAATTCGGCGCGCGCCTGCTCGGCGCTGCGATCGGTCTTGGCCACCACCCGCTCGATGCTCTCGCGCACGATGTCGGTCTCGGTGTAGCCGGGGCACACGGCGTTGACGGTCACGCCCTTGGTCGCGAGCTCGAGCGCCAGGGAGCGCGTGAGGCCGATCACGCCGTGCTTGGCGGCGCAGTAGGCCGAGACGTAGGCATAGCCCACCTGCCCCGCCGTGCTGGCGATGTTCACGACACGGCCCCAGCCGGATTCGAGCATGTCGGGCAACGCCGCCTGGGTACAGACCATCGTCCCGGTGAGGTTGACGTCGAGCATGCGCCGCCACAGCGCCGCGTCCATCTTCAGGAAGGGCGCGCTCTCGGCCGCCCCCGCGTTGTTGACCAGCACCTGCACGGTGCCGAAGCGTCGCGTGGCATCGGCGAGCGCCGCGGCCACCTGGTCGGCATCCGACACGTCGGCCGCCACCGCGTGAAAGCGCTCGGGGTCCGCCGCGACCAGCGCGGCCAGCTTCTCGCGCCGCCGCCCCAGCACGGTCACGTGCATGCCGTCGGCCGCGAGGCGTTGCGCCACCGCGGCGCCGATGCCGGTGCCGCCACCGGTCACGAGGGCGTGCCGCCGGGCGTTCGTCCTGTTTTCCATGTTCATCGTCCAGCCTCTTGCATTTGGTTCTTGGCGGGATGTGGTCCTTGCGCCGTCTCAGCGCATCAACCGCCCGCCGTTGACGTCCAGCGTCGCCCCGGTGACGAAGCCCGCCGCGTCGGACGCCAGGAAAAGCACCGCGCCGCTCACCTCGTCGGGATGCCCGAAGCGGCCGAGCGGGATGCGCGCGAGGAGTGCATCCCGGCGATCGGCAGCCAGTGCGTCGAGCATGGGCCCTTCGATCGCCGCGGGCGCCACCGCATTGACGGTGATCGCATCGGGCGCGAACTCCGCCGCGAAGCTGCGCGTCAACGCCAGGATTCCGGCCTTGGAGGCTGCATAGTGCACCCCCGTGGCCGGGCTCGCCTGCTGGCCCGCCAGCGACGAGAGATTGACAATGCGCCCGCCGCGTCCGCGTTCGCGCATGTGGCGGCCCACGGTCCTGCATCCCAGGAAGCAGCCGCGCAGGTTCACGGCCATCACCGCGTCCCATTCCTCCTGCGTGATGTCCCAGAGGGAAGTCGACGCGGTCCGCGCGGCATTGTTGACCAGCACATCCACGCGTCCGAAAGCGTCCACGGCTTCGCGCAGCAGGCATTCCCAATGCGCCTCGACCGACACGTCCGCCACCACGCCGAGGCTGCCGGCCCCCTCGCCGGCGAGGCGCTGGGCCATCTGAAGGACTTCGGCATTCGCGTCGCCCAGGACCACCTGCGCACCCGCAGCCGCCAGGGCCCGGGCGATCGACGCGCCAAGGCCCTGGGCGGCGCCGGTCACGATGGCCACGCGCCCCTTCAATGCGCCCGGCGGCGCGGTGGGAACGGGCATGCCGCCTGCGTCCAACGCTAGCCCCGCTGCGCGCGCGCAGGCGCCGTGCGCTCCCAGGCGGACGCCGTCACGCCACGCTCGCGCAGCTTGTACTTCTGGACCTTGCCGTTCTCGGTGCGCGGCAGGTCGTCCACGATGTCGAACCAGCGCGGCACCGCGAAGTACGGCAGGCGGGCCTCGCACCAGGCGGCCAGCTCCTGCGGCGGCGGCGCCAGCCCTTCGCGCAGGATGAGCGCGGCCATCACCTCGTCCTCGGCCAGTTCGGAGCGCACCGGGTACACGGCCACCGTCGCCACGGCGGGGTGGCTCTGCAGCACCTGCTCCACCTCGAAGGAGGAGATGTTCTCGCCGCGGCGGCGGATCGCGTCCTTGATGCGGTCCACGAAGCGCAGGGCCCCATCGGGCTCGCGCACCACCCGGTCGCCGGTGTGGAACCACAGGTTGCGCCACGCCTCGACGGTCTTGTCGGGCATGTTGAAGTAGCCGCTCGCGAAGGCATGCGGCTCACGGGCGCGCAGCAGCAGTTCGCCGGCTTCGCCGTCGGGCAGTTCGGCGTCGTGCTCATCCGCCACCCGGGCCTCGAAGCCGGGCAGGACCCAGCCCATGACGCCAGCGCGCGGCGAGCCGGGCGCCGTGGCGATGACGAAGTTGGTCTCGGTCGAGCCGTAGCCTTCGAGCAGGCGCACGCCGGTGCGGGCCGTGAAGGCCTCGCCTGCCTGGCCGGGCACGCCCGGGCCCAGGCCGATGCGCACGCGGTGCCCGCGCTCGGTCTCGCCCGGAGGCTGCGCGAGCAGGATCGGCACCATGGCCCCCAGCAGGTAGACCACCGTGGCGCCGCAGGCGTGCATGGCGGGCCAGAAGCCCGATGCCGAGAAGCGGCCTTCGAACACCACCTCGGCGCCCGACAGGCAGGCCTGGGCGAAGGTGTTGAGCGCGTTGATGTGGAACAGCGGCAGCGTGGTGCACAACACGTCGTCGGCGCGCACGCCCAGCACGCGCAGGCTGTTCACGCCCCACCCGTAGTACTGCGCATGCGGGCACAGCACGCCCTTCGACGGCCCGGTGGTGCCGGAGGTGTAGAGGATGCCCAGCGTGTCGGCGGGGCCGACGTCGGCAGGTGGCACGTCCTCGCCGGCCGCCGGCCAGGCCGTGGTCGTGAGGCCCTGCACCTGCGGGATCGGCGCCCGCCCTTCATCCGCCACCACCCAGATGCGTTGCAGCGCGGTGCGCGTGAGATCCGCGGTGGCCAGCCGCGCGAGGTACTGGCTTTCGATGACGAGCAGCCCGGCCTGGCTGTTGGCCAGGAAGTACTCGATCTGCGGCCCCATCGAGGCGGTGTTGATCGGCACGGCCACCGCGCCCATCCAGCCGCAGCCGAGGAAGGCCTCGAGGAACTCCGGCCGGTTGCCCGCCAGGATCGCCACGCGGTCGCCACGCTGCACGCCAGCCGCCTGCAGCGCGCCGGCGCGGCCTGCCGCGCGGGCGGGCAGATCGACATGGCGCCACCGTTGCCCGCCGATGCGAACGGCCGGCCGGTCGCCGAACTGCGCCGCTTGCCGCGCGAGCATCTGCGGCAGCGTGCGCTGCGGCGGCGCCAGCAGCGCCCCTTCAGTCGTCGTCATGGGTGCCGCCCCCCAGGTAGGTGGCGCGTACCCGCTCGTCGTCGGCCAGCGCGGCCGAATCGCCCGACAACGCCACTTCGCCCGTCTCGAGGACATAGCCGAAATCCGAGCTCTCCAGCGCGGCGCGGGCGTTCTGCTCCACCAGCAGGATCGAGACGCCCTCCTCGCGCAGTTGCCGAACGATGGCCAGGATCTCCTGCACGATCAGCGGCGCCAGGCCCAGGCTGGGCTCGTCCAGCATGAGCAGGCGTGGGGCCGACATGAGCGCGCGGCCCACCGCCAGCATCTGCCGCTCGCCACCCGAGAGCGTGTCGGCGCGCTGCCCGCGCCGCTCGGCCAGCCGCGGGAAGCGCGCATACACGCCGTCGAGCCGCTGGCGCAACGCGTCGGCGCGCAGGCGGCGCGAATAGGCGCCCAGGCGCAGGTTGTCCAGCACCGAGAGCTCGCCGAACAGCTCGCGCTTCTCCGGCACCAGGCACAGGCCGCGCTCCACACGGGCCTCGACGTCCAGCGCGGCCAGGTCCTCGCCCTCGAAGCGGATCGAGCCGCGCGAGGGGAGCAGCCCCATGGCGGCGCCCAGCAGCGTGGTCTTGCCGGCGCCGTTGGGGCCGATCACCGAGATGATCTGGCCCGGCTGCAGCGTGAGCGACACGCCGCGCACCGCCTCGACCTGGCCGTATCCGACGTGCAGGTCGCTGATCTCCAGCATGGGAACGGTCGCGCTCATACCGTGCTCCCGAGGTAGGCGGCCTGGACCCGCTCGTCGGCGCGCACTGCGGCCGGGACACCTTCGACGAGCTTGGCGCCGAAGTTCATCACCACGAGCCGGTCCACCAGCTTCATCACGAAGTCCATGTCATGTTCCACGATGAGGATGGTCACGCCCTCATCGCGAAGCTTGCGCAGCAGCTCGCCCAAGGCCATCTTCTCCTTGCGCCGCAGGCCCGCGGCCGGCTCGTCCAGCACCAGCAGCACGGGGTCGGCCGCCAGCGCGCGGGCGATCTCCAGGATGCGCTGGGTGCCCAGCGGCAGCGCCCCGGCCATCTCGTGGGCACGATCGCCCAGGCCGATGCGCTCCAGCTGGCGCTGGGCCTCCTGGAGGATCTGGCGCTCTTCCTGGCGGTCCAGGCGCAGGCCGGCACGCAGCACGCCGGCGGCCGCGCGCGCGTGGGCGCCCAGGGCCACGTTGTCCAGCAGGCTCATGTGCGGCCGCAGCTTCACGTGCTGGAAGGTCCGCGCCAAGCCGAGCCGCGCGACGTCGCGCTGGCGCATGCCGGTGATGTCCTGCCCCAGGAACTGCACCCGGCCGGCGGTCATCTGCGCGGTCCGCGTCAGCAGGTTGAACATGGTCGACTTACCGGCGCCGTTGGGCCCGATCAGTCCGACGATCTCGCCGGCCTGCACGTCGAAGCTCACGTCGTTGACGGCCACCAGCCCGCCGAAGCGCTTGACCGCCCCCTGCACCGACAGCAGCGGCGTGCCGCGGGCGGGCATGGCGCGCTGCGGGAGCGGCTCGACCGGCGTGAGCGGCGCCGCCACGGCGCCACGCACCGCCGCGCCGCCGCGCAGACGCCAGCGCCGCACGAAGCCCATCACCCCGCCGCGGGCGAAGTGCAGCAGCGCGATGAACAGGGCCGCGAAGGTCACCGCCTCGAGTTGGCCGGCCCACTGCGTGACCAGCGGCAGCACGTCCTGCAGCACGTTCTTGAGCACCAGCACCAGGGCGGCTCCCACCAGGGCACCGGCCAGGCTGCCCAGGCCGCCGGCCACGGCCATCAGCAGGTACTCGATGCTGGCGCGCACGTCGAAGGGCGAAGGGCTGACGAACCGGTTCATGTGCGCGTACAGCCAGCCCGCCAGCCCGGCGAACAGCGCCGCCGTCACGAACAGCGTGAGCTTCACGCGGTAGGCATCGGCGCCCACGCTGGCCAGCAGGGTGGCGCCCCCGCGCAGCCCGCGGATGGCACGCCCCGGGCGCGAGTTCAGCAGGTTGTGGCTGAACAGGCAGGCCAGGCCCACGATGGCCCAGATCAGGTAGTAGATGGAGCGCGGGTCCGACAGCGCCCAGCTGCCGATGCGCAAGGGCGGGATGTTGGACAGCCCCGTGTGCCGCCCCAGTCCATCCACGTTGCCGAAGAGCAGCGCGATCGACAGGCCCCAGGCGATGGTCGACAGGGGCAGGAAGTGGCCGCCCAGCCGCAGCGTCAGCGCGCCGATGGCCAGCGCCGACAGGCCCGTGAGCAGCAGCGCGAAGGGCAGCCCGATCCACGGCGACAGGCCCTGGGCGGTCGTGAGCCAGGCCGTCGAATAGGCCGCGATGCCGACGAAGGCCGCCTGCCCGAAGGACGTGGCACCGCCCACGCCGGTGAGCAGCACCAGGCCGAGCGCCACCAGCGCACCGATGCCGATGTCGTTGAGCAGCGAGACGGTGAAGCTGCCGGCCACCGCGGGCACCAGGGCCAGCACGACGACCACGGCGGCGATGAGGATGGCGGAAGTGCCGCGCTTCATTGGTCGATCTCCTCGGCTTCTTCTTCGTGGTGGCGGGCCATGTACGAGCGCGCCATCAGCACCGGGATCAGCAGGCTGAACACGATCACGTCCTTCAGCGCCCCGCTCCAGAAGGATGCGAAGCTCTCGATGATGCCCACCGCCAGTGCGCCCAGCGCCGTCACCGGGTAGCTCACGAGCCCGCCGATGATGGCTGCCACGAAGGCCTTCAGCCCGATGATGAAGCCCGAGTCGTAGTACATGGTCGTCACCGGCGCGATCAGCACGCCGATCAGCCCGGCCAGCAGCGACGCGCAGCCGTAGGCCAGCAGCGCCGTCCGTGCCGGCCGGATGCCGACCAGGCGTGCACCCACGCGGTTGACGGCGGTGGCCCGCAGCGCCTTGCCGGTGACCGTGCGCTCGAAGACCAGGAAGAACAGCCCGCTCAGCACGATGGCCGCGCTGACCATCAGCACCACCTGCCCGCTGACGGCGAAGCCGTCGCCCAGGGTCAGGGTGGCCGAGGTCAGTGCGCCGGTGCGCGAGCCTTCCGGCCCGAAGAACAGCAGGCCCAGGCCGGACAGCAGGAAGTGCAGCGCCAGCGACACGATCAGCAGCACCAGCGCCGACGCATCGGCGATGGGCTGGAACACCACCCGCGCCAGCAACGGCGCCACAGGCACCACCAGCAGCACCGAAGCCACGATCTGCAGCGCCACCGGCACGCCGGCCCGCGCCGCCGCCCAGGCGATGGCGCAGGGCACCAGCGGCAGCACGCCCCACATCAGCAGCGCCTTGGGCATGCGCCGTGCCTCCCCCTTGCGCAGCAGGCTGCCCAGCTCGGTCAGCAGCGCCAGCGCCGTCAGGAAGATCACCATGCCGATGGTCGGCGGCAGCTTGTTGGTCTCGAAGGCGGCCAGCGTCAGCGCGGCAAAGGCCGCGATGTCGCCGAACGGCACGAACACCACCCGCGTGACCGAGAAGATCAGCACCAGCCCGAGGCCGGCCAGCAGGTAGACAGCGCCGTTGGCCAAGCCGTCGATGCCCAGGATGAGGGCGACGTCCCAGGTCATGGTCGTGGGGTCCTTCGTTCGGTGGCGTCGTTGTTCAACATGCGTTGCGCTCCCTTCGCGCCGCTCAGGGCGCCAGCTTCCACTGGCCCTTGTCGAGCGTGACGATCACGCGGGCGCGCTCGTCGACGCCGTACAGGTCGCCGGGCTTGAAGTTGTAGACGCCGTGCGTGCCCACCACCTCCCGCGTGCTGAAGATGGCGTCGCGAAGGGCCAGCCTGAACTCGGGCGTGCCCGGCTCGGCCTTGCCGGCCGACAGCACGCGCTGGGCGGCATCGGCGAACACCAGCCAGCCATCGAAGGAATAGGCCGAGAAGGCATCGCTCGTCGCTGCGTTGTTGACCTTCTGGAACACCTCCCGGAAGGCCAGGCCCATCTTGCGGGTGGGATGGTCGGCAGGCAGCTGCTCGGCCACGATGACCGGGCCGGTGGGCATGAGTGCGCCCTGCCCGGCCGCGCCCACGACGCGCACGAAGTCGGGGTTGATCAGGCCGTGCTGCCCGTAGACCTTGCCCTTGAAGCCGCGGTCGGCCAGGGCCAGGAAGGGCAAGGCGCCCGGCGTGCCGGCGCCGCCGGTCATCACCGCGTCCGGGCGCATGGCCAGCAGCTTGAGCACCTGGCCGGTCACCGACTGGTCCGAACGCGCGTAGCGCTCGTTGCCCAGCACCTGGATGCCGGCGTCGGCCGCGGCCTTGTTGAGTGCGGTGTAGACCAGGTCGCCCCAGGCATCGGAGAAGCCGATGTAGCCCACGGTGCGCACGCCGTCCTTCTTCATGCGCTGCACCACGGCGTCGATCATCAGCTGCGTGGGCTGCGCCACCGTCATCACCCAGGCGTTGTCGGCCGGGTTCAGGAGGATGGGCGTGAGGCCGATCATCGGCACGTTGGCATCGCGGCCCACCTGCGCCATGGCGATGGCGGCGGGGACGCCCGAAGTGCCCATCAGCACATCGACCTTGTCTTCCTCCACCAGCTTGCGGGCATTGCGGCCCGCGGTCGTCGGATCGGAGCCGTCGTCCAGCACGATGAGCTGCACCTTGCGGCCCGCGATCTCGCCCTTGTAGGCCAGCGCGGCCTGCATGCCCTTGGCGTAGGGCACGCCCAACGAGGAGTTCGGGCCGGACAGCGACACGCTCAGGCCGACCTTGAGGTCGGCGGCCTGGGCGGCCACGGCGGCCGCGGCTAGCGCGCCGGCGGCCAGCACACCACGGCCGAGGGACATCAGCATCTTCTTCATGGGAGCACTCCTGGTTGGAGGAAGGGAATGGACTAGACGAACAACTGGATGGCTGGCAAGGGCTGGTCCGCATCGAGCAGGTTGACGCGCTTCTCGCGGATCAGCCATCCGAGCGGCCCGCCCGGCACCAGCGTGTGCACGCAATGGCCGGCAAGCAGCACCTGCTGCGGGCCGCGGACCTCGATGTAGACGAAGGCGGTGCGCAGGCGGACGATCCCGCCGTCGCCCGGCAACGCCGCCAGACGGCGCGCGGTCTGCAACACATGCTGGCAGCGGCTGGCCGGATGCTGCGAATGGGCGCGCGGGCTGTGCAGGCGCTTGACGCGCAGCTCGAGCAGCATGCGGTCTTCCAGTGCGAGCGCGTTGTGGCTGTCGGCATCGGCCTGCGCCGCGCCCTGGAGCGGGATCCAGTAGCGACCGTCCGGGGCGAACAGGGCAAGCCAGTCGTCCCAGCGGCGGTCGTCGATCAGCTCGGCCTCGTGGAGGACGAAGTCTTCGGCGGAAAGCGTCATGCGCCCTCTCCCATCCACTTCGCCCAGGCCCGGAACTGGTTGCGCATCAGGCGCTCGTCGGTGCCGCTGGTCTCTTCCACCGCGTCGTCGCGCTCGCCGGGCACGAAGCCGCGGTGCAGGCTGACCCATTCGTTGCCCTCGCCGCGCAGCCCCTGCTGCATGCTCTCGAACAGGTGCACGTCGTCATGGGCCACCACGGACATGGGCGAGAAGACCAGGCGGTTGTAGCCCATCGAACGCTGCAGCAGCAGCTCGGGCGCGCCCTCGGCACGAAAGCTCCAGGCTTCCACCAACGTGCGGTCGGCGGCCAGCGGCCGGATCACGCGGATGGCCTGCGGCGAGCCCTTCACCGACAGGCTGGGGAAGAGCACCGCGTTCTGCGGCGAACGTTGCAGCACCTCGTTGGCACGCTCTTCGCCCAGGGCGCTGCGCAGCCCGTCCTCGTAGTCCTGCAACTGCGCGTAGCTCGAATGGATGCTGAAGCGCGTGCCCAGCACGCTGTGGCCGTTGGGGTACACGCGACCGCCCATGCGGTCGAAGAAGTCGTAGCCCGAGCCGAAGGGCAGGATCTGCTCCATCGCCATGGGCTTCGGGGCATCGGCGGGCTGGCCCTTCCACAGTGCATCGGCCGCCTGCGTGGCCGACTCGTGGGTGGACATGGGATGCACCGTGTCGTTGATGTTCTCCAGGTACATCTTCCAGTTGCAGTGGATGACGTTGCGCAGCACGCCGCCCGCCACGGTGAGCCGGCCCTCGGGGGAGCGATCCACCATGTTGTCGATCACGTGCAGGACGTCGCCGAAGTACTCGTCGAAGCCCGGGCCGTCTTTCGCCAGCCGCACGAACACGAAGTCGCGATACACGGCCACGCCGGCCACCGGTTGCAGCCCCTGGCCCGACTCGCATTGCGCCAGGCCCGTGCCTTCGTAGCCGGCCTTCAGCGGCAGGGCGAGCGGCGCGCCGTCCAGTTTGTAGGTCCAGGCGTGGTAGGGGCAGCGGAAGAAGCGGCCGGTGTTGCCATGCGCCTCGGTCACCAGTTGCGCGCCCTTGTGCGCGCAGCGGTTGTAGAAGACGCCCACGCCGCCGTCGGCCTGCCGCACCATCAGCAGCGGGCGGCCGGCAATCTCCCGCGTGCAGTAATCGCCCGCGGCGGGCACCTCGCTCGCATGGCCGGCGAACTGCCAGGTGCGGGCGAAGAAGCGGTCCTCTTCCAGCTCGAAGAGTTCCTGGCTCAGGTACAGGTCGCGGTGCACCCGCTGTTCCTGCACCAGCGCCTGGAGGGCGGCCGGGTCGTTGCGAAAGCGCGTGGTCATGGCGTGGGGCCGTGCAGCGGGTCGGGCGCGTGGGCGTTCAGGGCACCAGCTTCCACTGACCCTTGTCCATGCGCACGATCACCACCGCGCGCTTGTCCGAGCCGTAGCGGCTGTCGGGCGTGAAGTTGTAGATTCCATGCGTGCCCACCAGCTCGCGCGTCGCGACGATGGCATCCTTGAGCGACTGGCGGTAGGCCTGGGTGCCAGGCTCGCCCTTGGCGCGCGCTGCGGCATTGGCGAGCAGCAGGTAGGCGTCGTAGGTGTACGACGAGAAGGCATCGACCGGCGCTGCGCCGTTGGCCTTCTGGTAGGCGGCCCGGAAGTCCATCGACACCTTGCGGATCGGGTTGTCGGCCGGCAGTTGCTCGGCCACCAGCACCGGACCGCTGGGCACTTCCAGGCCCTCGATGGCCTTGCCGCCCACGCGCACGAAATCGGCGTTGATCAAGCCGTGCGTGCCGTAGATGCGGCCCTTGTAGTTGCGCTCGGCCAGCGCCAGGTAGGGCAGCGCGCCCGGCGTGCCGGAGTTGCCGGCGAACACCGCATCGGGACGCTGGGCCACGATCTTGAGCACCTGCCCAGCCACCGAGCTGTCGGTGCGCGCATAGCGCTCGTTGGCCACCACCTTGATGCCGGCCGCGTCGGCGCTCTTGACCAGCGAGTCGTAGGCCAGGTCGCCCAGCGCATCGGAAAAGCCGATGAAGGCCACCGTCTTCACGCCCGCGGCCTTCATCTTGTCCACCACGGCCGCGACCATCAGCTCGAAGGGTTGCGACACCGACACCGTCCAGCCGTTCTCGGCGCCGGGCAAGGAGACCGGCGTGGGCGAGATCAGCGGCACGTTCATTTCGCGCGCCACCGCGGCGATGGCCATGGCGCCCGGGACACCCGAGGTGCCGATGAGCACGTCCACCTTGTCTTCCGTCACAAGCTTGCGGGCATTGCGGCCGGCCGTCGTCGGGTCCGACGCATCGTCCAGCACGATCAGCTCGACCTTGCGACCGGCAACGGTGGGCATCTGCGCGTGGGCGGCGCGGATGCCTTTCTCGTAGGGGATGCCCAGCGCCGACACCGGGCCGGAGAGCGAGCTGATGACGCCCACCTTGAGGTCGGCGGCCAAGGCACCGACCGCAAAGGCCGAGGCGGCCAGCAGGGCGAGGGGACGAAGCAGCAGAGAGGCCATCGGCAAAAACTCCGGAAGAAGGAAATGAAAAGGAAGACCGGGACCTGGGAGCGCGGCACTCAGGCCATCACGGCGAGGTACGCGCGCTGCCGGCATGCAGTGCAGTGCGCTGTGTGCCTCAGGGCACGAGCTTCCACTGGCCCTTCTCGAGCCTGACCACCACGCGCGAGCGTTCGTCCGAGCCGTAGCGGTCGTTGGGCTTGAAGTTGTAGACGCTGTGCGTGCCCGCCAGCTCCTTCGTGCTGGTGATGGCGTCGCGCAGGACGACGCGGAACTGCGGCGTGCCCGGCTCGGCCTTCGCCGAGGCGCGCTTGGCCGCATCCAGGAAGATCAGCCAGGCATCGAAGCTGTAGGCGGAGAAGGCATCGGTGGGCGCGGCGCCGTTGGCCTTCTGGTAGGCGGCGCGGAAGTCCATCGAGACCTTGCGGATCGGGTTGTCGGCCGGCAGCTGCTCGGCCACGATCACGGGGCCGGTGGGTGCCAGCAGGCCCTCGACCGCCGCGCCGCCCACGCGCACGAAGTCGGGGTTGATCAGCGCATGCATGCCGTAGATCTGGCCCTTGTAGCCGCGCTCGGCCAGCGCCAGGTAGGGCAGCGCGCCGGGCGTGCCCGAGGTTCCGGTGAGCACCGCGTCCGGCTTCAGCGCCACGATCTTCAGCACCTGGCCCGTCACCGACGCGTCGGCGCGCGCATAGCGCTCGTTGGATACCACCTTGATCCCGGCCGGCTCGGCGCTCTTCTGCAGAGCGTCGTACACCAGGTCACCCCAGGCATCGGAAAAGCCGATGTAGCCCACCGTCTTCACGCCGGATTTCTTCATCCGGTCGACCACCGCGCTGACCATCAGCGGCGCCGGCTGGGGCAGCGTGACCATCCATGCGCCCTCCTCGCCCGGCAGGTTGGCGTTGGCGATGGAGATCAGCGGCGTCCTGGTCTCGCGTGCCACGGCGGCGATGGCCAGCGCCCCGGGCGATCCGGCCGTGCCGATGATGACGTCGACCTTGTCCTCGTCGATCAGCTTGCGCGCGTTGCGTGCGGCCGTGCTCGGGTCCGACGCATCGTCGAGCTGGATCACCTGCACCTTCTTGCCGTCGATGTCGCCCTTGAAGGCCTGCGCTGCCGCCATGCCCTTCTGATAGGGAATGCCCAGCGACGAGACGGGCCCGGACAGGGAGGTGATGAAGCCGACTTTGTAGTCGGCCGCGAATGCGGCCGGCGCCGCAGCGCCCAGCAGCGTGGCACAGGCCAGGGCAGCGAGGCTGCGCAGGGGACGTCGAGATTTCATCATGGCGAACTCCATCTGATGGGTGAAAACGCACGGAACAGCGCCGACGCCGATGTGCCGCGGTCCGCGGCCCCCTCGCCTCAGCACATGACTTATCAATTATTTAGTCCTAAACAATCCTAGCGACCGGAAACACGGGTGACAAGGGGACTGTCCTCAAGCGGGTGGTGGGTGCGATCTGGTGCGTCGGCGCACGTTCACAGCGCGAGACTGCCCACGCTGGTGCCTCCGCACACGTACAGCACCTGCCCCGTCACGAAACTGTTGGCCGGCTCGACGAAGAAACGCACGGCCCGTGCCACATCGGCGGACTCGCCGAGGCGCTTGACCGGCACGCTGGCCGCGAGCGCCTTCTCCTTGTCGCTGCCGGCCTCGACCACGTCGTAGAACATGTCGGTGCGGATGGGGCCGGGCGCGACGACATTGACGGTGATGCCCTCGCCGCCGAGCTCCAGCGCCCAGGTGCGGGCCATGCCCAGCATGCCGGCCTTGGTCGCCGAATAGCTGGTGCGCGTGGCCAGGCCGAGCGCGGCGCGCGACGACAGCAGCACCACGCGCCCGAAGCCCGCGGCACGCATCGCCGGCAACGCGGCCTGCACCAGCTGCACGGCACAGCCCAGGTGCAGTTCCACCAGTGCATCCAGGTCCGTCAGCTGTACCTGCGGCAGCAGCGCGGCGCGGATCACGCCCGCGTTGTGCACGACCGTGGTGACCTGCCAGCGCGACGCCACGTACGCCGCGGCCTGCGCCGTGGCGGCGCGGTCGCTCAGGTCCACCTCGACGCTGTGCAGACGCGCATGCGCGATGTCGGCGGTCCGTCGGGCCAGGCTGACCACCTCCCAGCCACCGTCCAGCAGGTCCTGGCAGATCGCCTTGCCGATGCCGGCGCTGCCGCCGGTGACGACGGCAACGCCGCGGTCGTGCACTGCATTCATGCCGAACCCACCAGCGCGAGCACGCGCAACGGGCTGCCGCTGCCCTTCTCGATCTTCAGCGGCGGGCAGATCAGCACCGCACCCGCGGGCGGCAACAGGTCCAGGTTGCACAGGCACTGCAGGCCGTAGCGTCCTGCTCCGTGCATGTAGTAGTGGCAGGGGTACGGCGGGCGCAGGTGGTAGCCCTGGCCGGCGTCGGTGCCGATGGCTTCGGAGCCGAAGCCCAGCACGCCGCGTTCTTCCACCAGGAAGCGCACCGCGGCGGTGCTGGGGCCGGGCGTGTGCTGGCCGGTCTCGTCGAAGTTCTGGTACTCGGCGGGGTCGGTGCGCTTGGACCAGTCGGTGCGCATCAGCACCCACGCGCCGGCGGGGATGCGGCCGTGCGCGGCCTCCCACTCGGCGATGTCCTCCAGCGTCAGCAGGTAGTCCGGGTCGTCCTTGACCTGGGGCGAGCAGTCGATCACGCAGGCCGGTGCCACGAAGTTCTGCACGGGGATGGTGTCCACCGCGTTGTTGGGCAGGTCGCGGCCGGAGATCCAGTGGATGGGCGCATCGAAGTGCGTGCCCGTGTGCTCGCCGCAGGAGAAGTTGTTCCAGTACCAGCCCGGGCCGCGCTCGTCGTAGCGCGACACCTCCTCGATGCGGAAGGGCCAGCACTGGCCCATCTCGGGCGGCAGCGCGATCTGCGGGAACTCGGGCGTCAGCGTCTGCGTGAGGTCGACCACGCGGATCTGGCCACTGGCCAGGGCGCCCACCAGGCCGGCCAGGGCGTCGAGGCCGGTAGATGCGGCAGCGGGGGTCAGGGTTGCGTTGCTCATGGGTGTCTCCTTGCCAGTGGCCTCATCCACCATTCGTCGCCAGCTCGCGCTCGAGCACCTTGGGGTTGTCGCGCCAGCGCTGCAGCCATTCCTGCGCCACGTCGCCGGGGTAGACGTCCTCCACGCCATCGCGCAGCGCCTTGACGATGGCATTGGCCAGCGCGTCGGGGCCCAGCTTCGGCGGCGGCATGTGCTGGTTCCATTCGTCGTCGATCGGGCCGGGGAACACATTGATGACGCGGATGCCGGCCGGCCGCATCTCGGCGCGCAGGCACTGGGCCAGCGAATAGGCCGCGGCCTTGCTGGCGCTGAAGGTGCCGTGCGGCGGAAAGTTGGACAGCGCGTAGATCGACAGCAGGTTGACCCAGGCCGTGGCCCCGGTCGCGCCGTCGGCCGAGCGGCCCTTGAGCGCGGGGCCGAACTCCTGCGCCAGGCGCAGCAGGCCGAAGTAGTTGATGTCCATCTCCAGCTTGGCCACGTCGGTGCCGCGGCGCGCGCCGATGCCGAAGGTGCGGTGCACCTCGGCGTTGTTGATCACGATGTCCACCTTGCCGCCGATCTCGCCGGCCAGTTCGGTGACGGCGCGGCCGTTCGTCAGGTCCAGCGGCACCAGCGTCACCTGCGGCAGCGCGCTGATGTCCTCCAGGCCGCCGAGATGCTTCCAGGGCTCGGCATGGCCCACCCACACGATGTCGGCGCCAGCCTTGACGAGGGCGCGCACCAGGGCCTGGCCGGCGGGCGTCTTGCCGTCCGTCACCAGTACCTTGCGGAACTTGGGGTCGCTGGTCATCTCGCGCAGCATCGGGTCGTCGGCCATGTGTGCACTTCCTTCAAAGGGGAATCCGATCAGTACCGCCTGTCCGGCGCGGTCGAGCCGGGCACCCACGCGCACGCGCTGCGGTGCCTCGCCCACCTCGCCGTGCAGGTGGACCATGAGGGAGGGGCCGCTGTCCAGCCGGACCATGCCCAGGCGCCAGGGCAGGCGCTCGCGGAAGAACAGGTCGTTGCTGTGGTGCAGCGTGGTGGCGCTGAGCAACTCGCCCTCGCCGGTCTGGGGGCGCCAGCGCAGCTCGGTCGACAGGCACTTCCTGCAGGCGCCGCGCGGCGGGTATTGCACGGTGCCGCATTCCTCGCACACCTGGAGCTCGAAGCGGCCCTCGGCCGCGGCGGCGGTGATGCCCAGGGCCTCCCGCCCGCGCGCCCAGGGCGGCAGATTCATCTGGCGCGTGCGCAGGACGGGGTTCTTGCGCTTGGGGCGCATGAGGGGCATGGTCATCCTGCGGCCCTCCTGCGGAAAACGAAACGCATCATTCCTGCCTCCCGAGGATCACGGCGCCGGTGCACAGGCAGCGGTCGTAGGTGACCATGCCGAAGCCGGCCACCAGTCCGAGCTTCGCGTCGGGCACCGTCCGCGGCCCGGCCTGGCCGGTGAGCTGGCGCAGCGTCTCGGTCATGCCCAGGAAGCCGCCGGCGGCGCCCGCCTGGCCGGCCGAGAGCTGGCCGCCACTGGTGTTGTTGGGAAAGCTGCCGTCGTGCGTCAACGTATGCGACTGCACGAAGGCCGCGCCCTCGCCCTTCTCGCAGAAGCCCAGGTCCTCGAAATGCATCATCACGATGACCGGGTAGTCGTCGTAGGTCTGGATGAAGTCGATGTCCTTGGGCTGCACGCCGGCCTGCGCATACAGGTCGTCGCGGTCGCGGGCCCAGCCGCCGCGCACCATGATCGGATCGTCGGCAAAGGCGTTGTGGCGCTCGATGCCGCCGCGCAGCGTGGCATAGGGCAGGCCGAGGTCGCGGGCCCGCTCGGACGTCATCACCAGGAAGGCTTCGGCGCCGGCGCAGGGCATGACGCAGTCGAACAGGTGCAGCGGGTCGGAGATGGGCCGCGCCGCCATGTATTCATCGAGCGTCAGCGCCTTCTTGAACATGGCGTTGGGATTGCCCAGCGCGTTCTGCCGCTGCGCCACGCAGATGCGGCCGAAGTCCTCGCGGCGGGCGCCGAACTGGCGCATGTAGTGCGCCGTGATCATCGCGAAGATGGAATTCGGCCCGCCCGAGCCGTAGGGATAGGTCGCATCGCGGGCGAAATTGCTGAAGGCGCCCAGCGTCTGCCGGAAGGAGTCGACATGGTTGGTGTCGGCTGCCACGCAGGCCACCACCTCGGCATCGCCGCACTGCACCGCGCGCGCGGCGCGGCGCAGGCACATCACGCCGGAGGCGCCGCCGGTGGGAACATGGTCCAGCCAGCGCGGCGACAGGCCCAGGTGCTGGGTCACGCCCACGGCCGTGTCGGGCGCCAGCGAGAAGCTCGACAGGCACAGGCCGTCGATGTCGTCCTTGGCGATGCCGCTGGCCTCGACCAGCGCGCGCACCGCTCTGCCGAGGAACCAGTGCGCCCCCTCGGTGGAGTAGCGCTGGTAGGGCACGGTGACGGGCACGGCCACGGCCGCGCCCTCGTAGTTGCTGCGGCGCCGTGCCATCAGTCCTGCCTCTTCTTCATCGCGCGGGTGTCGAAGCAAGCGCCGGTGCCGGGCAGCGCCTGCGCCATCTGCCGCAGCTCGCCGCGCTGGATCTTCTGCGAGGCCGTGAGCGGCAGCGCCTCGACAAAAGCCACGTGACCGGGCGCCTTGTAGTAGGCCAGCTGGGCGAGCGCGTGGCGCACGATGTCCGCGGCCAGCGCCTCGTCGGGCATGGCCGCCGCGTCGGGCTCGAGGACAATGCAGGCCAGCACCTCGTCGCCGCGTACCGCGTCGGGCGTGGCGGCCACGGCCGACACCTTCACGGCGGCGTGCTGATTGAGCACGCTTTCCACCTCCACCGCCGAGATGTTCTCGCCGCTGCGGCGGATGACGTTCTTCTTGCGGTCCACGAAGAAGAGGCTGCCCGCCTCGTCGCGCCGCACCATGTCGCCGGTGTGGAACCAGCCGCCCTGCCAGGCTTCGCCGGTGGCGGCCGGGTCCTTCAGGTAGCCGCCGAAGAAGTGGCGCCGCGGGTCGTCGCCGCTGGACCGCACCAGCAGCTCGCCGGGCGTGCCGGCGGGCACGTCCTGGCCCCCGTCGTCGACCAGCCGCACCTCGACGAAGTCCTCGGGTCGGCCGAAGCAGCTGGTGCCCACGTGCCGCGGCTCGTGGTTGGCCATGATGCAGGCGGCGGCGCCGGTCTCGGTCATGGCCCACGCCTCCACCAGCGGGAAGCCGAAGCGGGCCTCGAAGGGCGCGTGGTTCTTGCGGTCCACGCCGGCGCCGAAGGCCCAGCGGATCGCATGGTCGCGGTCGGCCGGCGTCTCGGCCGCGGCCAGCAGCATGGCGGGCATCACGCCCAGGTAATGGACGATGGTGGCGCCGCTGTCGCGCGCACTCTGCAGCCAGCTGCGGGGGTGGAATCGATCCAGCTGCACCAGGCAGCCGCCGGCCACCAGCACCACCATGGTCGAGAAGGCCATCGCATTGACGTGGTTCAGCGGCAGCGGCGTCATCAGCCGCTCCTGGTCGCGGCGGAAGGCGCACACGCCGTCGAGGCCCGCATACCACTCGCCCGCGCGCAGGAAGTAGGCATTGCTCAGCATACAGCCCTTGGGCCGGCCGGTGGTGCCCGAGGTGTAGAGCAGCGCGCATTCCGTGCCCAGGCCGACGACCTCGTGGGCGCGGGGTGCCGGCTCGGTGGGCGCCGGCACGTCGGCGGCGTCGGCGGCCATGGTGTGCAGGCGCCGGCCGGCCTGGGCCGCAGCGGCCTCCAGGTCGCGGGCGCGCTGCGGCAGCGTGACGGCCAGGCCGATCTCGCTGTGGCCGATCAGGTAGGCCAGCTCGGCCGAGCGCATCTCGGCGTTGATGGGCACCACGCTCACGCCCAGCGCATTGAGCGCGAACCAGTGATACAGAAAGGCGGGCCGGTTCTCCAGCAGCAGGCCGACGCGGTGGCCATGGCCCCAGCCGGCCTGCGCATAGGCCAGGCGCAGGCGTTCGACCTCGGCCGCGGCCGCGGCCCAGGGCGTGGCGCCGGCCGGAATGCCATAGACCTCCGCCGTGGCCGGCTCGGTGTAGAGGAAGTCCGCCTGCGGCGTGCGCCCGGCGCTGGCCGTGAAGGCGTCGTGGATCGTGCGGTACGTCATGCCGATGCCTGCCTCACAGAAAGAGCTGCACCGCCGGCAGCGCGGCATCGCTGTTGATCAGGTCCACGCGCTTGAGCACCATGCGCAGGGCGCCATCCTGCACGCACAGGTGGTGCCAGGCCACGCCGGTGAGGAAGAGCATCTCGTCCGCCTGCGCCTCGCTGTAGTGGAAGGGCGTGCGCAGCACGAAGCGGTTGGCCGCCTCGTCGCGCGACTCCAGCCCGGGCAGCTGCAGCACGTGCTGGCAGCGGCTGGGTGGCTGCTGCGAGAAGGCGCGCGGGCTCTTGAAGCGCTCGATGCGCAGGTCGCGCAGCAGCTTGTCCTCGTACAGGTGCGAGGTGTGGTTCAGGCCGTCGGGCTGGCCGGGTGTGAGCGGCACCCAGTAGATGGCGTCGTCCGTGAAGAGCGCATTCCATTCGTCGAAGCGCTTCTCGTCGAGCAGCCGGGCCTCGTGCAGGACGAAGTCGAGCAGTTGCTCGCGGGTGACGGTGGCGGGGGTGAGTTCGGCCATGGTCGTGCGCTCGCTCACATCGTCAGGGTCATGTGCTTGAGCCACGACCGGTACTGGTTGCGCATGGGCAGCTCGTTGGTGCCGTTGCTGGTCTGCTCGCGCTCGCGGCCCTCGTGCGCGTCGTAATTGCGGTGCAGGCTGACCCAGTCGTTGCCGCTGGCATGCAGGCCGGCCTGGATGCCGCGGTAGGCCTGCAGGTCGTCGTGGCCCACCACCGAGAAGGGCGAGTTGATGAGCCGGCTGTAGGTGGTGGTGCGCTGCAGCAGCTCCTCGGGTGCGCCCTTCAGGCGAAAGGTCCAGCTCTCGACCAGGGTGCGGTCCACCGCGATGGGGCGTGCCACGCGGATGGCCTGGATGGCGCCCTTGATCGTGAGGTTGGGGTAGTACACGGTGTTGTGCCGCGCCATGCCCAGGATCTGCGCCGTGCGCTCCTCGCCGTAGCGGGCCTTCATGGCCTCCTCGTAGCCGGGGATGCCCGAGTACTTGCTGTGGATGCTGAAGTGCACGCCCGAAAAGCTGTGGCCGTTGTCGTACACGCGCACGCCCATGCCGTCGAAGAACTGGTAGTCGGACATGAAGGGCACGAACTGCTCGATGGCCATGGGCTTGGGCGCATCGTCCGGCTGCCCGGCCCACATCGACTTGGCGGTGCCCGCAGAGGACTCGTGCGCCACCATGGGATGCATGGTGTCGTTGAGGTTCTCGACGAACATCTTCCAGTTGCACTGGTGCATGAAGCGCAGGCACCCGCCCGCCACCTCCAGCTCACCCTCGGGCGAGCGGTCGGCCATGTTGTCGATGGAAGAGAGCGAGTCGCCGAAGTACTCCTCGAAGTCCTGCCCCACGTCGTTGAGCTTGACGAAGATGAAGCCGCGGTAGAGCCGCACATGCCGCACCGGCACCAGCCCCCTGGCCGCGTCGCAGTCCTTCAGGCCGGTGCCCTCGTAGCCGTTCTTGAGCGGGATCGCGAGCGGCGCGCCGTCGGTCCTGAAGGTCCAGGCGTGGTAGGGGCAGCGGAAGAACTTGCCCGTGTTGCCGCAGGCGCCGTTGACCACCCGCGAGCCCTTGTGGGCGCAGCGGTTCATCAGCACCTTGACCGCGCCGTCGGTGTGGCGCACCACGATCAGCGGCCGGCCCGCGATGTCCACGGTGATGTAGTCGCCCGGCTTGGGCACCTGGCTGTCGTGGCCGACGTAGTTCCAGGTGTTGGCGAAGAAATGCTCCTGCTCCAGCGCGAACAGCTCCGGGTCGATGTAGAGGTCGCGGTGCACCTGCTGCGCTTGCACCAGGGCGCGGATGGCGTCGGGGTTGTCTCGGTAGCGTGTCATGGCATGCCTTCTCTTTCGGGGTCCCGGTCTCTACAGGTCGAGCACCAGGCGCGGGCCCTTGGCGCGGGAGATGCAGATTTGCATCACCTGGCCGCCGTCCTTCTCGGCCTGCGACAGCACATAGTCGCGGTGGTCCACCTGGCCCTCGATCACCGGCACGGCGCACACGCCGCATTCGCCGCGCTTGCAGTCGTAGAGCGGGTCGCAGCCGTGTTCGATCAGGCAGTCCAGCACCGTCTGGTCGGCCGGCACGGTGAAGCGCTGGCCCGATTGCGCGAGCTCGACCTCGAAGGCTTGGTCACCCGCTTCCACGGCCGCGGCGCTGAACAGTTCGAAGTGCACGCGGCCCGGCGCCCAGCCGCGCGCCTGCGTGGCGGCCAGCACGGCGTCGAGCAGCGGCTTGGGTCCGCAGACGTAGAGCGGCTCGCCCTGCGCCATGCCGTCCAGCAGCGTGCCGATGTCGAAGCCCGCGCCCCCGGCCTCGTCGTCCGCATGCAGGCGCAAACCGGTGCCCAGCAGCGCCTGCAGCTCGTCGGCGAAGGCCAGCAGCGCGCGGCTGCGGCCCGCGTAATGCAGGTCCACCGGCCGGCCCTGGGCCCGGCAGCGCGCGGCCATGCTCGCCAGCGGCGTGATGCCGATGCCACCGGCCAGAAACACGGCGCGGGCCGCGCCGTCGTCCAGCGGAAAGTCGTTGCGCGGCGGCTGCACGGTGACGCGGTCGCCAGGCTTCAGGCCCTGGTGCATGAAGCGCGAGCCGCCGCGGCCGCCCTCCTCCAGTCGGACGGCGATGGTGTAGGCCCCGGGCGCGAAGCCGGGTGTGCCGGCCACGCCTTCCAGGTCGATCAGCGAATAGTGGCGCCAGTCGGCCTGGCCGTCCGGCAACTGCACCTGCACTTGGATGTGCGCACCGGGCGCCCAGCCGGGCAGCGCGATGCCCTCGGCATGCTCCAGGCGCAACAGGCGGATCAGCGGGTTGAGCGCGCGGGTCTCGGCCACACGCATTGGGAGGGTGGCGATGGCGGGCGGTGCGGTCATGGTTCGCCTTCCGTCAGGCGGGCACGGCCAGGGCGCCGGCCGTGGGGGTGGCCGAATGCTTCGCCAGCGCAGCCTTGAGTGCATGGCCGTGCTCGTCGGCCAGCGCCGCCTCGCGCCAGGCGCGCAGGGTGGCCGGCGCCAGCGTGGGGCTGGCCTGCCGCCATGCGGCGATCACGGCGTCGTAGTTGCGCACGCCGCGCTCGTGGGTGTCGCTGTAGCCCTTCACCAGCTTCTGGCAGCGTGCGAGCTCCACCGCCAGCTCGGGCGAGGCCGATGCGGCGTCGCCCAGGCCCTGCAGCCATTGCTCGATGCGGCCGTTTTCTTCCGCGTAGCGGAGGGTGCTGCGGCGCCAGCGGCGGGCGAAGGCCACGGCCGAGAGCAGCAGGAAGCCGTGCACCGAGCTGGTCTGCACCACGCGGCCCTTCTTCGTCATGCCCTCCACCAGCCGGCGCGGCGCGCCCGAGCCCATGAGCCACCGGCCCAGGCCGCCAGGCAGCGTCTCGCAGATCTCGCGCAGTCCCGGGTGCATGTACTCGTTGATGGCGATGACCTGGTCGGCGTTGACGCCGGTTTCCTGCTTCACGCGGGCGAAGCGGCTGGAGCGGGTCTTGAGCTGCGCGACGCGCGCCGTGTCCTCGTAGCTCATCCACAGCGCCAGGTGTCGCGCGGTTTCGCAGGCCAGCGTGCGGGCCGCGTCGTCGGGCAGCTTGCAGACTTGGGCCATGCGGTCCAGATAGAGCGTGGCATAGGCCACGTCCTGGTAGTCGACCAGGCGGCGCAGGCCTTCGAGCATCAGGGTCTGTGCCTGAGCCGGGAACTCGCCGTAGAGGCGCGTGAGCAGCGCCTGGATGGCCGGGTCGGCCGACGTGGCGCGCGGCGCGGCAGTTGCGACCGGCTGGGCCTGCGCCGGCGCCTCGCCGGACTGCGCCCGCACGAATGCCGCGCCGAAGGCCTTCAGGCTGGGCTTGACGCCCACGCCGCCGCGCTCGATGGTGGCCTCGAACTGTTCGCGGCCGAAAGGCAGCACGCCGGTGCCGGCCAGCGCGCCGAAGAGCACGGCGCTGATCACGCTGCCGTTCTGCGCCGCGGCCTCGGCCATGTCGAAGCGCACGAAGCGCCGCGCCGCTTGGTCGGCATGGGCCAGCAGCTGCGCGCTGTCGACGCGGCCGTCGCCCATGGCGCTCTTCTCGGCGATGGAATAGACGCGATGCGTGGAGGCCACCAGCGTGGTGCGGTCGGGCGTGACCAGCCCGCGCTGGACGGCGCGGCCGGCTTCCATCAGCTCGGAGCACAGCACCACGTCGACGTCGCCCGGCAGCGGCATCAGTGCCAGAACAGGCTGACCGCCGTCGGCATGCGCCTGCGCCTCGGGGTACATCTCGACGTAGTAGATGGTGGCGCCGGTGCGTTGCGCCACGCCGGGCACCGACGTGGTCTGCGCGATCCAGCCATTGGCCTCGCCCAGGTCCACCAGCCAGTCGGCCAGCACGCCGCCGCCCTCGCCGCCCATGGCGAGGATGGCGATCTTGATGGGTTGCTGTTGCGTCATCTCGGGATCCCGTGTCGGCTCAGAAGGCCAGGCGCGCACGGCGCTCGGCATCTCGGCGCTGCAACCAGCCGATGACGGCGCCGCGCACACGCTCGCGCAGCCGGTCCCAGCCCGTGGGGTTGCTCACCACCTGCGCCTTGTAGAAGGAAGGGCACAGCACCGCCGCGTGCGACACCTCGCCGCACACGCCGCAGCCCACGCAGCTGTCCATCACGGCGGCGACCGGCTCCTGCCGCAGCGGATCGGGGTTCGGCTTGATCGACAGCGACGGGCAGCCCGACAGGCGGATGCAGGAATGGTCGCCGGTGCAGGTGTCGGGGTCGACGCCGAATTTCTCGCGCACCATGCGCTTGCCGTCGGCGATGGCCTTGCGCACCAGCGGCTTCTCGCGGCGCTGGCGGTTGAGCATGCATTCGGACTGGGCAATGATGACCTTCGGACCTTTGTCCTTCGTCGTCAGCGCCTCCTTGAGCGTGTCGCGCATGCCGGCCACGTCGTAGGTGCGGCGCAGGGTCTTGACCCACTTGACGCCCACGCCGCGCACCGCCTGCTCGATCTCGTGGCCGGTGCTGCGCGTCGCGTTCACGGCCTTCGACGACAGGATGTCTTGCCCGCCGGTGGCCGAGGTGTAGTTGTTGTCGACCACCACCGTGAGGTTGTCGCTCTGGTTGAACACCGCGTTGGCGATGCCGCTGGTCAGCCCGTTGTGCCAGAAGCCGCCGTCACCCATCACGGCGATGGCGCGCTTGTCGGCCTGCGTGTTCAACGCCGCGGCCCCGGCCGCCCCGAGGCCGTAGCCCATGGTGGTGTTGCCGATGTTGAAGGGCGGCAGGATCGAGAACAGGTGGCAGCCGATGTCGGCCGACACATGGTGTTCGCCCAGGTCGCGCTGCACCAGCTTCATGGCGCTGAAGATCGGGCGCTCGGGGCAGCCGGTGCAAAAGCCCGGCGGCCGGGCATGCACGCTGCGCTCCAGCGGCATGAGCTGCGCCTCGCTGACGAGCGGGATGATCTTGCGCGGCGCGGCGGGCACCTGCCGGGCCGGGGCGGCCTGGGGCGCGAGGCGGCCGTAGCGTTCGCAGAAGGCACGCGTGCCCGCCATCACCGCCTGGGCGGTGTATTCGCCGGCCAGCGGCAGAACGTCCTTGCCGTGCAGCGCCGTGGTGCTGCCCGCCTGTCGCAGGACCGTGGCGATGTTCTGCTCGACGAAGTTGGGTTGGCCCTCTTCCACCACCAGCACCGCGCGCTTGCCCTCGCAGAAGCGCAGCACCTCGTTGTCGATGACCGGATAGGCCACGTTCATCACGTACAGCGGCACGCTGGAGCGGCCGTACACGTCGGCCAGTCCCAGGCGCTCCAGGGCGCGGACCTGCGTGTTGTAGCAGCCGCCCTGCACGATGATGCCGATGTCGTCGGCGCCCTCGGCGAAGAACTCGTTGAGACCGCGCTCCTCGATGAAGCGCACGGCCGCCGGCCAGCGCTCCTTGATCTTCTCCTGCTCGTGCACGAAGCTCGCCGGGGGCAGCACGATGCGGCTGACGTCGCGCTGTGGATGCTCAAGCGCCTCCTTCAGCGTGAAGCTCGCGCGGCGGTTGTCCGAGGCGGTGAACTGGCCGTGCACGTGGCAGGCGCGGATGCGCAGTTGCAGCATCACCGGCGTGTTGCTGGCTTCCGAAAGCTCGAAGCCCGTCTTCACCGCCTGCACGATGCTCGGCAGGTTCGGGCGCGGGTCGAGCAGCCAGATCTGCGACTTCATGGCGAACGCGTGGCTGCGTTCCTGCATGATCGAGGAGCCCTCGCCATAGTCCTCGCCGACGATGACCAGCGCCCCGCCCGTGACGCCGCCCGAGGCCAGGTTGGCCAGCGCGTCCGACGCGACGTTGGTGCCCACCGTGGCCTTGAAGGTCACGGCGCCGCGCAGCGGGTAGTTGACCGAAGCGGCCAGCGTGGCCGCGGCCGTCGCCTCGCTCGCGCTGTTCTCGAAGCGGATGCCGTGGTCTGCCAGGATGTCCTGCGCATCGGCCAGCACGTCCATCAGGTGCGAGATCGGCGCGCCCTGGTAGCCGGCCACGTAGGACACGCCCGATTCCAGCAGCGCCTTGGTCACGGCCAGGATGCCCTCGCCGCGGAAGGTCTCGCCCTCCGCAAGACGCAGCTTCTTCACTTCTTCGACGAAAGATCGCTCGGCCATCGGTCTACGTGCTCCAGAGCCGCCGTGGGGGGCAGCGTCCATTGGGGATCGGCTGGATGATTCTGTTTAGACCTAAATCTATTCACAATCATGTATTACCCTACCGAAGCAATCGCTGTGCCATCTGTACGATGGATCCCGCTATGACCCTTCACGAGCCGAATTCGCGTCACTTCGTCGACGACTACCTGCCTGCCCTGCTCGCCCAGGCGAGCCAGCTCATCTCGGGCGAGTTCCACAAGGTGGCGCGCCAGCACGGCTTTTCCGTGTCCGAATGGCGCGTCATGGCCTCGCTGGCCGATGGCGAGCCGATCAGCATCACCGACCTCGCGCAGGTCACCGTCACCAAGCAACCCACGGTGACGCGCTTGCTCGACCGCATGGAGGCCAAGGGGCAGGTCCAGCGGCTGCCCCATGACAGCGATCGACGCATCACGCTGGTGCGCATCACCCGCAAAGGTGCGAAGGCCGTCGAGCACCTGATCGCCCTGGCGCGCGAGCACGAACGCCGCGTGCTCGAACCCTTCGGCCTCGCCCGCGCCGAGGAGCTCAAGAGAACACTGAGACGATTGGTCGAACTGCATGCCGGGAGCGAAGGCCCCGGCGAGGATTCCGACGACGAAGACTAGGGGCGCCGGGTCTCGGTGTCGGCCACCAGCACGGCGCGCCCACGGTGACCACGCTCTGCGATCCAGCTCAGGGCCTGCGGCGCCTCCGCGAATGCGAAGCACTGGGTGGCCAGCTGCAGCCGCCCATCGGCGAGTTGCTCGAGCAGTCCCGGCGCGGCCGCTCGGCCCTGCGCCTCGCGGCGGTACATGTTCAGCGGCAACAGCTGAACGTCGCGCTGGAGCAGCTCCGGCAGGAACAGGCTGACCTGCTCGCCTGCCGTGTAGCCCACGAGCACCACGCGCCCGCCCGGCGCCACCGCCCGGATGCCTTGCTCCAGGACCGCGCCGCCCACGGTGTCGACCAGAAGATCGACCGGTGACGACGCGTCGGGCCTGTCCACGAGCGTGGCGCCGGCCTGGCGCGCGAGCTGCACGGCCATCGAGCCCACGGCACCGCTGGCGCCCGTGACCGCCACCCGCTCGCCGGGGCGCAGGACGCCGACCTCGTGCAATGCCACCCACGCCGAGGTGGACGGCGAGAAGAACGCCGAGCCCCAGGCCATCGACACGCCATCGGGCAAGAAGCCCAGGGCCTCGTCCGGCGCATCGATCAGTTCGCACCAGGTGCCGTCGGTGCGCGTGCCCAGGCCCCCACCGCGCAGCCACACGCGCGTGCCGGCCACAAACCGGTCCGAATGGACCACCGTGCCGGCCGCCTCCACGCCCGGCGTGTAGGGCAGCGGCGGCGGTCCCATGAACTTGCCGGCCATCACGGTGCGGTCGATGTGGCCCACCGTGGCCGCGGCCATGCGCACGATGCTGCGGCCGGGCCGATGGGCCGGCACAGGAAGCTCGTGCAGCTTCGGCATCGCACCCCAGGCGGAGACACGCCACGCCTTCATCGAAGAAGCCCCGACAGGAAACGGTCGACGGCCTCGGCGAACTGCGCCGGCATCTGGTCCGGCAGCGGGACCATCCCGCCCTCGATCTCGACGAGCCGGGCCTGTGGCAGGCGCTCGATCCAATCCGCCGCGTGCGGCGCGGCAAAGGGATCGTGCGTCGTCCGCAGCACGCACACGGGCTGGCGAATGTGTTCGACGCGTTCCTCCATGCGATAGCTCGCGACCGCACGATGCCCCGCCTCCGGGTCGTCGACCGCGAGCGCGTCGCGCACGAAGGCCTGCAGCAGCTCCGGCATGCCTTCGGGATAGAAGCCCTGACGTCGCTGCCACAGCGCCGCCAGATGGCTGCCGTCGGCGCTGGCCGGCACCTCGTCGATGGGCGGACGGGTCGCACGCTCGGCGCGGAACGCCGCGTCGGTGAACGGCGTGGACGACAGGGTCAGCGACGCCACCCGCTGCGGCGCGGTGGCCGCAAGTTCCACCGCGATCACGCCGCCCGTGTGGTGGCCCACCACGTGCACCTGCGCCAGGCCCAGGTGATCCACGAGTTCGAGCGCGACCTGCGCGTAGTGGGCGATCGATGCGGGTCCGCCGCCTTCGGAATCGCCGAAGCCGGCCGTGTCCATGGCAATCGCATGCCAGCGCGCGCCCAGCAGCGGCAGCACGGCCTGGTACTCGCGCCAGCTCCGCGGCGACTGGTGCAGCAGCAGCACCGGCTGCGCCCGCGGGTCGCCGCAGGCGGCGTAGTGCACCTGTCCGACGCTCAGGTCGGCGAAGGCACGCCGGATGTGTGTCATGACAGCGTGGTGTCGCTGGGCGGGCGCAGCAGCTGCGCATGCCGGAGCATGCCGAGCGTGCGGGCCAGCACGTCCCCGCGGTAGGCCTGCAGGTCACGGCCCTCGTAAGCATAGAAGCCGCTGCCGGTCTTCAGGCCCAGCCGGCCCTGCGCCACCATCTCGCCGACGATCGCCGGCGCGGCGTAGCGGGCCGCGTCGATCGAGCGCGACATTTCGCGGCTCGCGTGGTGCAGGATGTCGCAGCCGCCGAAGTCGATGAACTCCACCACGCCGAGCGCCGCGAAGCGCAGCCCCAGTCCGTAGCGCGTGGCCTTGTCGATCTCCTCGGCCGTGGCCGCGCCCTCCTCGATCATGCGCGCCGCCTCGTTCATGACGAGCGCCTGCAGCCGCGGCACGATGTAACCCGGCGCAGCGCCGCACACCACCGGCAGCTTGCCGATCGACTCCATCAGCGACTTCGCCCTGGACACCACCTCGGCGGAGGTGCCTTCGTGGCAGCTCAGCTCCACCACGGGAATGACGTACGCCGGGTTGAGCCAGTGGATGTTGAGGAAGCGCTCGGGCCGCTCGACCAGTGCGGCCAGTTCGGTCACCAGCATGCTGCTTGTGGTGGAGGTGAGGATCGCGTCCGGCGTGCAATGGGCGTTGAGCCATGCGAAGGCGTCCCGCTTGGCCTCCAGCGTTTCGGGAACCCCTTCGAACACCAGTTCGGCCGCCGCGAGCGCGGACGGGGCACCTTCTGCATCGACCAGCTCCACGCGTGCGGCGATCGTCGCCACCTGGTCCTCGCGCACCACGCCCTGCTGCACGAGACCGCGCAATGCGCCCTCGACCTCGTTGCGCACCTCGGCCGCGAGCGCGTCCCTCGCCGCGTGCGAACGCTGTCGCAGGTCGATCAGGGAGATGCGGTGGCCGGCATAGGCGAAGGCGATCGCAATGCCGCGCCCCATGCGGCCGGCGCCGGCGGCGGCAAAGCGCGGCGGAGCATCCGCCGCGCGGGCGCGCTGCTCAGCGGCCATCGTGCAGCCTCTGCGCCAGCGCGTCGCGCCCGAGGCCGGCGAGCCCCAAGGCCTCGAAGCTCCGGGGCCCCGTGCGCAGGTCGCGCCCCAGAACGCCGCCGACGATTGCCAGCAGCCCGTGCGCGACGGGTGCATCGACCCCGACCTGCCGCGCGGCCGAGGCGAGCAGGGCCAGGCCGAGCTCGGTGTCCTCGGTGATGTAGCGGTGGCCGTACAGGTCGATGTGCTCGCGCCAGTCGCCCGATTTCACCAGTTGCTTGTGCGCGTCGCCGTACATCCACCGGTCGTTGTCGTAGTGGTCGGCCAGCGGGTAGTGCGGGCCGCCATAGCCGAAGGCCTCGCGCACCGCGATCCGCTCCCGGTCGAGCCGGTCGGTGACATCGCGCACGGCGCGCTGCGTGCCCTCGTTATGGATGTCCCAGCGTTCGAAGTGCTGCAGGGGCGCGGCGTTCATCACCATGAGCGGCGGGTGGATCACCGGCCCGGCATTCATCAGCGCGCCGGAGAGCGCGTCGCCGCAATCGTGCACGGCCGGATACGCCTGGCGGATCACGGCGAGCGCGTGCGCCGAGGCGCGCTGCGGGTAGACGCCGGTCGGCAGCCGGATGGCACGCACCGTCAGGTTCACTTCGCGCGGCCCGTGCTTGCGCGCCAGATAGGGCAAGGTGCCCGTTTCCGCCCACGCCACGTCGGCGTGCTGACCCGCCTCGCGCACCGCCTGCGCCATCACGTAGCTGCCGAAAGTGCCCGGCGGCAGGAACACCACCTGCCCGTCCACCAGGTGCGGCCCCATGGCCCGCGCAATGTCCAGCTGCGCCGTGGCGGGCACGGGTGCGACGATCAGTTCGGCGTCCAGCATCGCAAGCCGGATGTCGGGCGTGGCCAGCGCGATCGGGACTTCCCGCGTCCCCGCGGCGTCCTTCAGCGTGATGGCGCCGGCGTCGACGACCGGCTGCAGCGCCTGTGCATCGCGGCGCCAGAGCCTGACCTCATGTCCGGCCTCCGACAGGTCCGCTGCGGCCGCATAGCAACCGTGACCACCACCCAACACCGCAATACGCATGTCTGCTCCTGGCAAGGTCGGCCGGACGGACGCGCCCGGACCTGCCATAAACATTACTTTGCATTAGTTTAGATGTCAACATAATGGCGGGACCGCCTCGCAGCAGGCGTCGCGCCACTTCGCGATGCGGCGCTCGTACCGGCGTCCCGAGCTCGTTCTATGCGGACCCGGCCTGCGGGCTCGCCAGGCTGCGGACCACGTCCATGAAAGCCAGCACCGCCGTGCCGGGCGGCTCACCCTGCAGGGTGATCAGGCCGAAGTCGGGCATGCGGTGCGGGAGCTCGGCCGGGATGCGCGTGAGCAGCCCGCGCCGTACGTACTTGTCCACCAGCGCGGCGGGCTGCAAGGACAGCATGGTCGTGCTCTGCATCAGCTCCAGCGCGAACAGGAAGGACGGCGTCTCGACGATGCCCGAGGCGAGCGACAGGCCCGTGCTGTTGAAGATGTCATCGGACACCTTGCGCAGCGCGGTCGAGGCCGGGTAGACGATCCACGGCCAGTTCGACAGTTCGCGCAGCCCGGGCGCCCGGGACCCACGCAGCGGGTGGTGCACGCCCGCGGTAATCGCCAGGCTTTCACCGCTGAGGTTCTCGTAGTGGAACTGGTCGCGCTGCGAGTCCTCGGTGAAGCGGCCGATCATCACGTCGATCTTGCGCTCGGCCAGCCACACGATCAGCTGGTCGCTGCTCTGCTCCAGCACCTTCACCACCAGCAGGGGCCGCAGCCGCTGCAGCTCGGCGACCGCGGCAATGAGCAGGTGTGCGGCCGCGCCGGTGATCGCGCCGATGGTCAGGTGGCCGTGCCCGCCCTGCTTCAGGGTGCTGAACTCGTCCACGAACCTGCGGTGGCCATCCAGGGCCGCGTGCGCATAGCGCAGGGTGAAGAGGCCCAGCTCGTTCGGCTGCATGCCGCGCGGCAGGCGGTCGAAGAGGCGCGCCTCGAGCATCTCCTCGATGTCCATCAACACCTTGGTGGCGGCCGGCTGGGTGATGTACATCTGCTCGGCCGCGAGCCGCAGATTGCGCGTCTTTCCCAGGATGTCGAGGAACTGCAAATGCCGGAAACGCAGGCGCGACACCTGCGCAAGCGCCAGCGGTTTGCCTGGGGTGCCGTCCGGACTCATCACCATTTGGAATGGATGCTAGCGAAAAAGTCAGTGGACCCGCAGGGGGTCGTCCCCTAGCCTGCGGGTCCATCGGGTAGGGCTCCGCAGAGGGCCAGCGCGTCGCGGCAAGTTCGCCCCGGCGTTCGCCCATTCCGGAGACATCATGAAAAGCACATCACAGGACGTGGGAACGACCGCGACCATGGCCATCGCAGCGCGCGCCGATGGCCTGCATCCCACGCTTCCGCAGGACGGTCTCGCCGGCACGCTCGTGGGTCGCGTCTGGCGCCCGGGCGCGCCTGCCGGCCCGGCCGTGGTGGTGCTGCGCCCCGATGGCGTTTTCGACCTGAGCAGGCGCTTCCCCACCATGAGCACGCTGCTGGAGACCGGGCAGACCGGGCAGGCCGCGCACGCCGTGCATTCGGTCGCCGGCGAGTTCCTCTGCAGCGTCGATGCGTTGCTGGACAACAGCAGCCAGGCGGACGAGCGCGACCCCGCCCTGCCCTGGCTGCTGGCGCCCTGCGACCTGCAGGTCGTCAAGGCCGCCGGCGTGACCTTCGCCGCCAGCATGATCGAACGCGTGATCGAGGAACAGGCCGGTGGCGACCCCAGCCGCGCACAGGGGCTGCGCAGCCAGGTCACGGCCTTGATCGGTGCCGACCTGTCCGGGATCCGGCCCGGCTCGGCCGAAGCGCAGGCGCTGAAGAAGCTCCTGCAGGACAAGAAGCTGTGGTCGCAGTACCTGGAGGTCGGCATCGGCCCCGACGCCGAGGTCTTCACCAAGGCGCCGGTGCTGGCGTCTGTGGGGCACGGCCAGGACATCGGCATCCGCGCCGACTCGGCGTGGAACAACCCGGAGCCCGAAGTGGTGCTGGCCGTCAACAGCCGCGGCGATGTCGTGGGCGCGGCGCTGGGCAACGACGTCAACCTGCGCGACATCGAAGGCCGCAGCGCGCTGCTGCTGGGCAAGGCCAAGGACAACAACGCGTCCTGCGCCATCGGCCCCTTCATCCGCCTCTTCGACGGCACCTTCGGCCTGGACCAGGTGCGCCGCGAGACCGTGCATCTGCACGTGGCCGGCCAGGACGGCTACACGCTGCAGGGCATCAACACCATGGCCAGCATCAGCCGCGACCCGCTCGACCTGGTGGCACAGACGCTGGCCTGCCACCAGTATCCCGACGGATTCATGCTGTTTCTCGGCACCCTGTTCGCCCCCACCGACGACCGGGACGAGCCCGGCGGCGGCTTCACCCACAAGCTGGGCGACGTGGTCACCATCCACAGCCACTGGCTCGGAACGCTGAGGAACCGGGTCACCCATTGCGAGACCGCGCCGCCCTGGCGCTTCGGCCTGCGCGAGTTCATCCGCAACCTGGCCGAGCGCGGGCTGCTCGAGCGCGCGCGCCTGTGACGGCGAGCGCGCACGCCGACAGACCTGCACCTGCACCCTCGAAGTCCTGGGCGCATGCCGACCCGGGAGTGATTCCGTCCAACCCAAGGAGACAAGCATGCAACTGACCATCGACTGTCGATCAACGGCAGCGCGCCAAGACGTCTGCCGCAGCGCGCCGCCACGACCAGCTTCCACGCCTCGGCGTCCACAAACCATGCCTAGCGGGCCCCAGCTCAGGCGCATCCTGGTCGCGCTGCCCGCCGGACTGGTCATGGCGGGCGCAGCCCTGGCCGCCGAGCGGCCGACGGACCCGGCCCAGTGGCCGGCACTGAAGGACGTCTACAAGAACCACTTCTTCATCGGCAGCACCAACCTGGCCGCGAGCAACTTCGGGCCCGACGTGGTGCCGGGCGAGAACTCGACCGCCGCCATGACCGTGAAGCACTTCAATGCGGTCACGCCCAGCAACGCGCTCAAGCCCGACTTCTGGAACGGCGGCAGCAGCAACCCGAACCCGAGCTTCCTCACCAACCTCAGCTCGGGCATCAATGCCGACATCAGCGCGGCCAACGCGCGTGGCGTCAAGGTCACCGGCCACGTGCTGGTGTGGCACAACCAGTCGGGGCAGTGGCCCGCCGCCAATGTGCTGACGGCCAACGGCGGATGGGAGACCCCCTGGGACTACACCACCGCGAAGACGAACCTGGAGTACTACGTCCGGACCGTGGCCGGGCACTTCGACAAGGAACCCTTCAAGGTCTACGCGTGGGACGTCGTCAACGAGGCCTTCAAGGACAACCCCGACAACCCCGCCGACTGGCGCAATGCCCTGCGGACCGGCTACAGCCCGGAAGAGCGGCCCTCCCGCTGGGCCCAGGCCTACGCGAAGGGCGGTAAGAGCTGGGACTACATGTACGACGCGTTCTTCTACGCGCGCCAGAACACGACGGCGATCCTGAACTACAACGACTTCAACGACAACGAGCGCGCCTCGAAGGCCACCGCGATCGCGTCGATGGTCAAGGAATTCAACGAACGCTACGCCGCCGAGTCGGCCGCGGGCAAGGGCCGGATTCTCCTGGATGACAAGGGCAAGCCGCGGCCACTGGTCGACGTCATCGGCACGCAGGGCCACTGGGACATGCGGCTCAACCTGGACGCCTTCGAACGGACCATCCGTACCTACCTCGAGACCGGCGTGAACGTCGACCTGACGGAGCTCGACCTGGCGCCGACCCTGGGCCTCGACAAGGGCCAGCGGATCCAGAACGGCCCCGAGATGGACGCGCTCTTCATGGAGCAGGGCATCCAGTACGCGAAGCTGTTCAGCCTGCTCAAGGAATACGCGGCCGGCCCGGCCGGCCGCCACCCCGAGTACAAGGGCGGCGTGCACCGCGTCACCTGGTGGGGAATGACGGACCCGGGCTATCACACCAACGGGTATCCGTGGTCCGCAGTCGGCAAGCCGAAGGAGGCGTACTGGGCGACGACCGACCCGGAGCAGTACCTGATCGATGCGGGCCTGCCGCCCAACGGGGTCACCGCGACCTTCAGCTATGGCGGTGAGAGCTTCAAGGCCAGGACCTGGGGCGGCAAGAACGCCCAGGCGATGCTCGACATCCACGTGCCGGCCGCGACCAAGAACGTCGTCTTCACCGCCGACAACGTGTCGCTGCCCCCGGGCTTTGCCGTCGAGAGCATGAAGTTCAACCCGCCCGACTGTGCCGTGATTCCCGGCAAGCCCTGCCATGTGACGGTGACGGCCCGAGGCCCCGCACCGAAGACAAGCTATGCGGAGAACACGGCCACCTTCGTACTGTCCTTCGGCAAGATGACCGTCGGCTGGATGGACGCCGCGAACGCGCTGGAAACGCCCCTGTCCTATGCCGACGTGCGCTTCAGCGATGGCGTGACGCAGTTCAAGCAGTACCAGACCACCTACGCCAGCGACGGCATGGCCAGGGCGACCGGCGTCACCGAGATGAAGGCCGTGCCCAAGCATGGGCGCAGCACGCTCGTCCTGTCGGGCCGCGACCCGATGGACAGCCCGTTCGGCCTGCGGCTGCAGAAGCAGGCGGCGACCGAGAAGGCGTGGCGACCCGTCACCCGGATCGAACCCGGGCGGACCTACATGGTGGTGTCCGACGGCCTGGGCTTCGAGGGACAGGCGCAGGCTGTGGCCCTGACCAACAGAAGCAAGCCGGCGACGACGAGCTCGCCGGAATCGCTGTCGCGCACGCCCGTCACGCTGCGTGGCGGCATCCTCTGGCCGTCGCGCAACGCCAATGCGCCCGAGAGCGAGCCCGCCCTGGCCCAGGACAACCTCAAGTTCATGTTCGAGGACGCGAAGAGCCCGACGCCGGGACCGTACGCGGGCCAGGAAGGGCACACCATGATCAGCTACATCCACGGCACCAACGTCTACCCGCACGTGGTGTTCAGGGGCAACGGCGCCACCGGCACGGTCGTGGGGGGCCAGAACTCACTGATCACGCGACAGACCAATGGCCAGGAAGGTTCGCAGATCGCCGAGCGCGCGCTGGACCAGGCGGTGTGGTTCAACACGCCCATCGACCCGAAGACCGGCGAGATGAAGATGTTCCTGTACAGCGAGAAGGACGGCGTCAAGCAGCACCATGTCCTGAAGGAAGTGGCCGACGGCGAGACGCCCAACCGGGATGCCGGGAACGCCATCAGCCAGCGCCAGGGGTCCGTCGGCGGCTTTGTCGCCCGCCAGGCCGAAAGCCCCAAGGAGGGCACCAGCGTGAAGCTGTATGCCTATGACGTCGAGCCGTATGCGGCCGAGAACGAGCCGAACACGCCGACGGACCCGACGAACCCGACGAACCCGACGACCCCCACGACCCCGACCAACCCGACGACGCCGCCCCCGACCGAGCCGGCGATGCCGATCGCCTTCCCGTTCACGCGAAGCGGTGGATCGCTGGGCACGGGCGACCTGGTGCTGGTGCTGGCCGGCCTCGCGGCGCTCGCCCTCGCCCGCCGCCGCCGGCACTGAAGCGAAGAAGCCGCCGCCGGGGCAAGACCCGGCGGCGGCTCATCCTCGCCGCCATCGCGGCCAGATGCCCTGCCAAAGGCAAAGCACCCCGGCGCACAGCGCGCCGTACAGGTGGGCTTCGACCAGCACCTCGCCACCGATCAGCGCACGTTGCGCGTCCGAGGGCGGGTGGACCATCTGCCAGCCGATGCGTGCGACGACCGCAGCCAGGACCACCCAGGCCACGCGATCGCCGCGCCAGGCACGTGGCGCCAGCACCCAGACGAACAGCCCGTAGAGCACGCCCGAGAGGCCCGCGTAGTTCGTGGCCTGCGGCGATGCCACCAGCAGCGCAAGCCCCACGCCGAGCGCCAGCACGATGAGCGCGGCAGCCCAGGCGCGCCAGCTGCGGGTGCCTGCGGCGAGCGCGGCGCACAGCGCGAGACCGGCGACGTTCAGCAGGCAGTGCGCCCAGCCCAGATGCACCACGTGCGCGGTCAGCAGACGCCACGGCTGTCCGCCGAGCACGGCCGCGCGTTCGTAGCGCAGCGCGTCGTACACCGTCTCGCCGCCCGCCTGCAGGGCCAGCATCAGCCCGGCGAGCGCGATGGGAACGAGCCAGTTGGCGAAGGCGCGCGGTGAATGCCTGGTCCCGGCCCGAAGGCCGCGGATCAACGCGACCCCGCCAGGGCCCCGAAGGCCTTCACCACCTCCGGCGGCGCCTGCACCAGCTCGACGAGCACGCCCTCCCCCGCGATCGGGAACTCGTCGCTGGCCTTGGGGTGCAGGAAGCAGATGTCGAAGCCTGCCGCACCCTGGCGGATGCCGCCCGGCGCGAAGCGCACCCCTTGTGCGGTGAGCCATTCCACCGCCTTCGGCAGGTCGTCGATCCACAGCCCGATGTGGTTGAGCGGCGTAGCGTGCACGGCGGGTTTCTTCTCGGGGTCGAGCGGCTGCATCAGGTCGACCTCGACCTTGAAGGGCCCCTCGCCGATGGCGCAGATGTCCTCGTCGACGTTCTCGCGTTCGCTGCGGAAGGTGCCGGTCACCGAGAGGCCCAGCATGTCGACCCACAGCTTCTGCAGGCGCAGCTTGTCGGGGCCGCCGATGGCGATCTGCTGGACGCCCAGGACTTTGAAGGGCCGGTTCGGTACGCTCATGGGTGCTCTCCTGCCTGGACCTGGACCGCACGCGTCGCGTAGCCCAGCTTGTGCAGCAGCGCGCGGTCGGCCTCCACGTCGGGGTTGCCGGTGACGAGCAGCTTGTCGCCGTAGAAGATGGAATTGGCGCCGGCCAGGAAGCACAGCGCCTGCACCGCCTCGCCGAGCTGCTGGCGTCCCGCCGACAGGCGCACGCGCGCCGTCGGCATGGTGATGCGCGCCACGGCAATGACGCGCACGAAATCCAGCGGATCGATGGGCGGCGCGTCGGCCAGCGGCGTGCCGGGCACGCGCACCAGGCTGTTGATGGGCACCGACTCCGGGTACGGGTCGAGGTTGGCGATCTGCGCGATCAGGCCCGCGCGGTGCACCGGTGCCTCGCCCATGCCGACGATGCCGCCGCAGCACACGCTGATGCCCGCGGCACGCACGTGGGCGAGCGTGTCGAGGCGGTCCTGGTAGCTGCGGGTGTCGACGATGTCGCCGTAGTACTCGGGCGCGGTGTCGAGGTTGTGGTTGTAGTAGTCCAGGCCGGCGGCACGCAAGGCCTGCGCCTGGTGCGCCTCGAGCATGCCCAGCGTGGCGCAGGACTGCAGGCCCAGCCCCTTCACCGCGCCGATCAGCTCGGCCACCTTCTCGATGTCCCGGTCCTTGGGCGCGCGCCAGGCGGCGCCCATGCAGAAGCGCGTGGCACCGGCGTCCTTGGCAGCCTGCGCGGCGCGCGTGACCTCCTCCACGCTCATCAGCTTCTGCGCCTGCACGCCGGTGTCGAACTCGGCCGACTGCGGACAGTAGCCGCAATTCTCCGGGCAGCCGCCGGTCTTGACCGACAGCAGCGTGGCCAGCTCGATATCGCGCGCCGGCCAGTGGGCCCGGTGCACCGTCTGCGCCTGGAACAGCAGTTCGTCGAACGGCAGGTCGAGCAGCGCCTGCACCGCCTCGACCGACCAGCGCACAGGCTCGGCCGACGGCGCGGCTCTCCGGTGCAGCGTGACGGTGGCCAGATCGTTCGCACCCATCACACGAACTCCAGGATCACCTGGTCCACGGCCAGCGATTCGCCCTTGGCGGCCGAGATCTTGCCCACCACGCCATCTTGCGCCGCGAAGAGCACGTTCTCCATCTTCATCGCCTCGATCACGGCCAGCTTCTCGCCGGCCTGCACCTGCTGGCCTTCCTTGACCGCCACATCGACCAGCAGGCCGGGCATGGGCGACATGAGGAACTTGCTCAGGTCCGGCGGTGCCTTGTAGGGCATGAGGCCCAGCAGCCGCGCGCCGAGGGGCGAGAGCACCATCGCCTCGATCTGCGTGCCGTTGTGCTGCACGCGCAGCGCGAGCGGGTTCTTGCCGGCGCCGCGCTCCACCTGGGCGGTGAAGGGCACACTGCCCTGCCCCTTGTCCACGCGGCCCTCGAACCGGATGCTGCCGAGCGGCGACATGCTGTCGATTCGATAGCTGTTCGCGCCCACAGTGACGGCGCTGGAGCCTGTTTTCCCCTGGAAATCGGTGACCGAGACCGGCGTGTGCACATGCTGGCCATTGGCCGCCAGCGTGACGACGACGAATTGCTCGCGCACCTTCACGCCATGCCCCTCGAGCTGCCCGCTGATGCCCGAGGCCCGCGCGCGGTAGCGGCGATGCACGTACGCCGCCAGCGCGACGAGGAAGTCCGGGTCGCCGTGCGGCACGTCTTCCGCGCGGAAGCCGTGGCCGTAGTGCTCGGCGATGAAGCCGGTGTTGAAGTCGCCCGAGACGAACTTCGGGTGCGCCAGCAGTGCCGCCTGGAAGGGGATGTTGCTGTGGATGCCGCGAATGACGAAGCCGTTGAGCGCCTCGCGCATCAGCGCGATGGCGTGCGGCCGGTCGCGCCCGTGCACGATCAGCTTGGCGATCATCGAGTCGTAGTACATCGGGATCTCGCCGCCCTCGTAGACGCCGGTGTCCACGCGCACGCCGTAGTCGTCGGCAGCGTTGGGCTGCGAGGCGCTGAGCGACTCGACCGGCGGCTGGAACTTCACCAGCCGGCCGGTGGACGGCAGGAAGTTGCGGAACGGGTCCTCGGCGTTGATGCGGCACTCGATGGCCCAGCCGTCGCGCTTCACGTCGGCCTGCGTGAGCGGCAGCTTCTCGCCCGCCGCCACGCGGATCATCAGCTCGACCAGATCGAGCCCCGTGATGCACTCGGTGACCGGGTGCTCGACCTGCAGCCGCGTGTTCATCTCCAGGAAGTAGAAGTCCTGGTCCTTGCCGACCACGAACTCCACCGTGCCGGCCGACTGGTACTTCACCGCCTTGGCCAGCGCCACGGCCTGCTCGCCCATGGCCTTGCGCGTGGCCTCGCTGATGAAGGGCGATGGCGCTTCCTCGATCACCTTCTGGTGGCGGCGCTGGATGGAGCATTCGCGCTCGTTGAGGTAGATCACGTTGCCGTGCGCGTCGCCCAGCACCTGGATCTCGATGTGGCGCGGCTCCTGCACGAACTTCTCGATGAAGATGCGGTCGTCGCCGAAGGAGTTGCGCGCCTCGTTCTGGCAGGCGGTGAAGCCTTCGAGCGCCTCCTTGTCGTTGTAGGCCACGCGCAGGCCCTTGCCGCCGCCGCCGGCACTGGCCTTGATCATCACCGGGTAGCCGATGTCCTTCGCGATCTGCACCGCGCGCTCGGCCGACTCGATGGCATCGTTCCAGCCCGGGATGGTGTTGACCTTGGCCTCGTTGGCGAGCTTCTTGGAGGCGATCTTGTCGCCCATCGCCGCGATCGAGTAGTGCTTGGGGCCGATGAAGGCGATGCCCTCCTCTTCCACGCGCCTGGCGAAGGCCTCGTTCTCCGACAGGAAGCCATAGCCCGGGTGCACCGCCTCGGCGCCCGTCTTCTTGCAGGCTTCGATGATGCGGTCGGCCTGCAGGTAGGACTCGCGGGAGGGCGCCGCGCCGATGTGCACGGCCTCGTCGGCCAGCTCGACATGACGAGCGTCCTTGTCGGCGTCCGAATACACGGCCACCGTGGCGATGCCCATCTTGCGGGCGGTCTTGATGACGCGGCAGGCGATTTCTCCGCGGTTGGCGATAAGGATCTTCTTAAACATGGGTCGTCTCCGCGGGGAAATCGCCTCGGCCCGCTGCGCGTGCCATGCAATTTGACTTCGTCGCTTCGCCGCTGCGCGGCTGGTCACCGCGGTTGGCGATCAGGATTTTCTTGAACACGGTTGCTCCGATGTCTGGTGTCTTCGACCGGCGCTGCTCACTGCAGCCCCAGTTCCTTGCGCATGGCCGCGTTCCTGGCTTCGGCGCGCTGCAAGGCGGGTCGCGCTTCGAGCCGCTTGACGTAGTCCTCGAACACGGGCGTCGGCTCGATCTGCTTGAAGCCGATCATGAAGCGCAGCGTGCCGCCGAACACCACATCGGCCATGGAGAAGGTGTCGCCCAGCACGAAGGACTTGCCTGCGATCGCACTCTCGGCCGCCACGAGCATGGCTTCGAAGGTGCCCCAGCCCGCCGACACGTCCTTCACGGCCCAGCCGGCGTGCTTGGCCATGACCGCGGGCTCGATGACGCTCGGGGCGAAGAAAGACCAGCGCAGATAGGTGCCGCGCTGCGGATCGCCTTGCGCCGGCGCCAACGCGGGCGCGTAGCGGTCGGCCAGGTAGAGCGCGATCGCGGCCGCCTCGGTGACAACGATGTCGCCGTCCACCAGCGTGGGCAGCTTGCCCATCGGGTTCTTGGCGATCAGCTCGGGGCCCTTCTGCGCGCCCTTCATGATGTCGATCACCTTGAGGTCGTAGTCGACACCGGCTTCTTCCAGTGCCCAGAGCGTGCCCGCGGCACGCGAGTACGGGTGGTAGCAGAGACTGAGGGACATGGTGGTGCTCCTTGTCGCCAAGAGGCTTAGAGGGGAATGTTCCCGTGCTTGCGCCACGGGTTCTCGAGCTTCTTCTCGCGCAGCATCACCAGGCTGCGGCAGATGCGCTTGCGCGTCTCGCTCGGCAGGATGACGTCGTCGATGTAGCCGCGCGCACCCGCCACGAAGGGGTTGGCGAAACGGGCCTTGTACTCGGCCTCGCGGGCGGCGAGCTTCTCGGGGTCGTTCTTGTCCTCGCGGAAGATGATCTCCACCGCGCCCTTGGCGCCCATCACCGCGATCTCGGCGCGCGGCCAGGCCAGGTTGACGTCGCCGCGCAGGTGCTTGCTGGCCATCACGTCGTAGGCGCCGCCGTAGGCCTTGCGCGTGATGACGGTGATCTTGGGCACGGTGCATTCGGCGTAGGCGTACAGCAGCTTGGCACCGTGCTTGATGATGCCGCCGTACTCCTGGCTCGTGCCGGGCATGAAGCCGGGCACGTCGACGAAAGTGACGACCGGGATGTTGAAGGCATCGCAGAAGCGCACGAAACGCGCCGCCTTGATGCTCGACTTGATGTCCAGGCAGCCTGCCAGCACCAGCGGCTGGTTGGCGACGATGCCCACGGTCTGCCCTTCCATGCGGGCGAAGCCGATGACGATGTTCTTCGCGTAGTCGGGCTGCAGCTCGAAGAAGTCGCCGTCGTCGACCACCTTCACGATCAGCTCCTTCATGTCGTAGGGCTTGTTCGGGTTGTCGGGCACCAGGGTGTCGAGCGAGGGGTCGGCCCGGTCGGCCGGGTCGCCCTTGCCGTCGTTGCCCAGGCGCACCGGCGGCTTCTCGCGGTTGTTGAGCGGCAGGTAGTTGTACAGGCGCCGCAGCATCATCAGCGCCTCGACGTCGTTCTCGAAGGCCATGTCGGCCACGCCGCTGCGCGTCGTGTGGGTGATGGCGCCGCCCAGCTCCTCGGCCGTGACGGACTCGTGCGTCACGGTCTTCACCACCTCGGGGCCGGTGACGAACATGTAGCTGGAGTCCTTCACCATGAAGATGAAGTCGGTCATGGCCGGCGAGTACACCGCGCCGCCGGCACACGGGCCCATGATCATGCTGATCTGCGGCACCACGCCCGAGGCCAGCACGTTGCGCTGGAACACGTCGGCATACCCGCCCAGCGACGCGACGCCCTCCTGGATGCGCGCGCCGCCCGAGTCGTTCAGCCCGATGACCGGCGCGCCGACCTTCATGGCCTGGTCCATCACCTTGCAGATCTTCTCGGCATGCGCTTCGCTGAGCGCGCCGCCGAAGACGGTGAAGTCCTGGCTGAAGACGAAGACCAGGCGGCCGTTGATCATCCCGTAGCCGGTGACCACGCCGTCGCCCGGGATCTTCTGCTCGGCCATGCCGAAGTCGGTCGAGCGGTGCTCGACGAACATGTCCCATTCCTCGAAGGTGTCGTCGTCCAGCAGCAGCTCGATGCGCTCGCGCGCCGTGAGCTTGCCCTTCTTGTGCTGCGCGTCGATGCGCTTCTGGCCGCCACCCTGGCGCGCCTGCTCGCGGCGGCGTTCGAGGTCTTCGAGGATTTCTTTCATGGTGCTTCGACTCGGTTGGGGTTCTTGCTCGTGAGGGCTGTTTGCTATGAATTCGAGAGCTGCCCGCGCCCGTCCGGCGGGCGCTGCGGCACGGTTTGCCTCGAGGTTTCCAGGAGCTGGCGCGCTGCGGTGGAGGCTGGGAGACGTCCGCTTCGCACCTCGTCGGTCAGGCGCGGCAACTGCTCGCGCACGCCCGGGTGCTGGCGGAAGGCCTGGCGCAGGCCGGCCTCGATGCGCTCCCACATCCAGGCCAGCGCCTGCTTCTCGCGGCGCGCGGCCAGGCGGCCGTTGGCGGTCTGCACTGCGCGGAACTCGCTCACCGCGGCCCAGAAGCGGTCGACACCGGCGCCGGTGAGCGCGCTCAGCTGCATCACCTTCGGCAGCCAGAAGCGCACTTCTGTGCCCGCGTGCGCATCGTGCATCGCATGGGCATGGTCCGGATTGCCCTGGTGCCCGAAGAGGCGCAGCGCCGAGGTAATCTGCGCCTGCGCCCGCGTGGCGGCGGCCTGGTCGAGGTCGGCCTTGTTGATGACCACCAGGTCGGCGAGCTCCATCACGCCCTTCTTGATCGCCTGCAGGTCGTCGCCGGCGTTGGGCAGTTGCAGCAGCACGAACATGTCGGTCATGCCGGCCACGGCCGTCTCGGACTGGCCCACGCCCACGGTCTCGACGATCACGACGTCGTAGCCCGCGGCCTCGCACACCAGCATCGCCTCGCGCGTCTTCTCGGCCACGCCGCCCAGCGTGCCCGACGAGGGGCTGGGGCGGATGTAGGCGCTCTCGTGCACCGAAAGCTTCTCCATGCGCGTCTTGTCGCCCAGGATCGAGCCGCCCGAGACGGTGGAGGACGGGTCGATGGTGAGTACCGCCACGCGGTGGCCCGCGGAGATGAGGTGCAGGCCCAGCGCCTCGATGAAGGTGGACTTGCCCACGCCGGGCACGCCGGAGATGCCGAGGCGGAAGCTGTGGCCTGTATGTGGCAGCAAGGCCGTGAGCAGCTCGTCGGCCTGCGCGCGGTGGTCGGCGCGGGTGGATTCGAGCAGGGTGATGGTCTTGGCGATGGCACGGCGCTGGGCCATGGGCGTGGCGGCGCGCAGGATGCCGTCGAGGTGGCTGGCCGGCGATGCGCTCATGGGGCCTCTCCCATCGGCCGACCACCACCCATCTGCAGCAACTCGACCGGCACGCGTGCCAAGGTGCATCGATTCGGGGCGTCGCCGTGGTGCTGCGTGCGCACCACGATGTCGTCGGCGTGCTCCACGTAGCAGGAACAGCCCGCACAACGCAGCAAGTGGACGAAGAAGGGTTTCAAGCGACTTTGGAAAAAGGGCTTCGACAAGCTCAGCCCGAACGGTGGAACGGACCTCTGTTGATCAAGAGGACGTCAGGCCGACACCGCCGCGCGGATCTGTTCCAGCACGTCCTTCGCGCTCGCGGGGATGGGCGTGCCCGGCCCATAGATGCCCTTCACGCCGGCGTCGTACAGGAACTCGTAGTCCTGCCGCGGGATCACGCCGCCGACAAACACGATGATGTCGTCGGCGCCCTGCTTCTTGAGCTCGTCGATGATGGCCGGCACCAGCGTCTTGTGGCCGGCGGCCAACGTGGAGACGCCCACCGCGTGCACGTCGTTCTCGATCGCCTGGCGCGCGCACTCCTCGGGGGTCTGGAAGAGCGGCCCCATGTCGACGTCGAAGCCCAGGTCGGCAAAGGCCGTGGCCACCACCTTGGCGCCGCGGTCGTGGCCGTCCTGGCCCAGCTTGGAGATCATCACGCGGGGACGCCGGCCCTGGGCCTCGGCGAACTCGGCGATCTCCTTCTTGAGGTTGTCCCACCCTTCGGCGGAGTCGTAAGCGGCAGCGTACACACCGGTCACCTTCTGCGTGTCGGCGCGGTGGCGGCCGAAGGCCTTTTCCAGCGCGTCGGAAATCTCGCCCACCGTGGCCCGAAGGCGCACGGCCTGGATGCTGAGGTCGAGCAGGTTACCCTGTCCCGACTCGGCCGCCTGCGTGAGCGCATCGAGGGCGGCCTGCACCTTGGCCGCGTCGCGCTCGGCACGCAGCTTGTTGAGGCGTGCGACCTGGCCCTCGCGCACCTTCATGTTGTCGATGGAGAGGATCTCGACCGGGTCCTCGTTCTTGAGCTTGTACTTGTTGACGCCGACGATGACGTCCTTGCCCGAGTCGATGCGCGCCTGCTTCTCGGCCGCCGCGGCCTCGATCTTGAGCTTGGCCCAGCCGCTGTCGACGGCCTTGGTCATGCCGCCCATCGCTTCTACTTCTTCGATGATGGCCCAGGCGGCATCGGCCATGTCCTGGGTGAGCTTCTCCATCATGTAGCTGCCCGCCCAGGGGTCGATCACGTTCGTGATGTGCGTCTCTTCCTGGATGATGAGCTGCGTGTTGCGCGCGATGCGGGCGCTGAATTCGGTGGGCAGCGCAATGGCCTCGTCCAGAGCGTTGGTGTGCAGCGACTGCGTGCCGCCGAACACGGCGGCCATCGCCTCGATGGTGGTGCGCACGACGTTGTTGTACGGGTCCTGCTCGGTGAGGCTCCAGCCGGAGGTCTGGCAGTGCGTGCGCAGCATCAGGCTCTTGGGGTTCTTGGCATCGAAGCCCTTCATGATGCGGCACCACAGCAGGCGCGCGGCACGCATCTTGGCGACCTCCAGGTAGAAGTTCATGCCGATCGCCCAGAAGAAGGACAGGCGCCCCGCGAAGGCGTCGACGTCCATGCCCTTGGCGATCGCGGTCTTCACGTACTCCTTGCCGTCGGCCAGGGTGAAGGCCAGTTCCAGCGCCTGGTTGGCGCCGGCTTCCTGCATGTGGTAGCCGCTGATGCTGATCGAGTTGAACTTGGGCATCTTCTGCGCCGTGTACTCGATGATGTCGCCGATGATCCGCATGCTCGGCTCGGGCGGGTAGATGTACGTGTTGCGGACCATGAACTCCTTGAGGATGTCGTTCTGGATGGTCCCACTGAGCTGGTCCTGCGCCACGCCCTGCTCTTCCGCCGCGATCACGTAGCCCGCCAGCACCGGCAGCACGGCGCCGTTCATCGTCATGGACACGCTCACCTTGTCCAGCGGAATTCCGTCGAACAGGATCTTCATGTCCTCCACCGAATCGATCGCCACCCCCGCCTTGCCCACGTCGCCCGTCACGCGCGGGTGGTCGCTGTCGTAGCCGCGGTGCGTGGCCAGGTCGAAAGCCACCGACACGCCCTGTCCGCCCGCGGCCAGCGCCTTGCGGTAGAAGGCATTCGACTCCTCGGCCGTGGAGAAGCCGGCGTACTGGCGGATGGTCCAGGGCCGCACCGCGTACATGGTGGCCTGAGGGCCGCGCAGGTAGGGCTCGAAGCCGGGCAGCGTGTCGCTGTACTTCAGCCCCTTGAGGTCGGCCGCCGTGTAGAGCGGCTTGACCGTGATGCCGTCGGGCGTGATCCAGTTGAGCGCGTTCACGTCGCCGCCGGGTGCCGACTTGGCGGCGGCCTTCGTCCAGGCCTCGAGCGTCGCGGTGTGGAAGGTGGGTTCGGGTGTGCTCATGGCGGCGCGTGCGGTGGCAATGTGTTGGAAGGTCGGGCCGCCGAGCAGTCTAACCCATCCGTAATTATTAATTCAAACCCGGTTTCTGCGATACAGTCGCGGCCATGTCTGCCGTCACGCTCACCCCGCGCGCCCTCTACGAAGAGGTGGCCGAGCTGCTGCGCCAGCGCATCTTCCGCCGCGAGCTGGAGCCGGGAAGCTGGATCGACGAACTGAAGATCGCCGAGGAATTCGGGATCAGCCGCACGCCCCTGCGCGAAGCGCTGAAGGTGCTCGCGGCCGAAGGGCTTGTCACGATGAAGGTGCGCCGCGGCGCCTACGTGACCGAGGTGTCGGAGCGCGACCTGGCCGATGTGTACCACCTGCTCGCGCTGCTCGAGAGCGACGCCGTCGCCGTGGTGGCCGAGCGCGCGAGCGACGCGCAGATCGCCGAGCTGAAGGCCCTGCACGCCGAGCTGGAGGCCGCGGCCAAGCCCGGCCACGTCGACCGGGAACACTTCTTCGCCATCAACGAGCGCTTCCACATGCGGGTGCTGGCCATCGCCGACAACCGCTGGCGCGACCAGATGGTGGCCGACCTGCGCAAGGTGATGAAGCTCAACCGCCACAACTCGCTGCTCAAGGCCGGGCGCATCGCGGAATCGCTGGCCGAGCACCGCGCCGTGATGGCAGCGATCGAGGCGCGCGACCCGGCGGCGGCCATGGCGCGCATGCAAGCGCACTTCCGCAACGGGCTCGAGGCCGCGGCCTGAGCGTCGTCTGCTATTGAATCGATAGCGTCCGGCGCAAGCAGGACGAGCGCTGCAGCCCGACTCGGCTCGAAAGAAAGCTCAGGCGGGATCGGCCACGGCCACGGCGTGCGCGCGCGCCATCACCTCGTGCGGCGGCAGGGCCTTGAGGCGGTGGTCGCTCCACACCTGCCGCCAGCGCCGCGCACCCGGCAGGCCGTTGCGCAGGCCCAGCATGTGGCGCGCGACGTTCGACCACGGCGTGCCGTGCTCGGCCGCCTCACGCGCCATGTAGTCGCACATCTGCGCCTCCACGTCCTCGCGCGTCAGCGCGTTCGGTGCCGCGTCGAAGAAGCTTTCGTCCCAGCCGGCCAGCCACCAGGGGTTGTGGTACGCCTCGCGGCCCACCATCACGCCGTCGAGCAGGCGCAGGTGCTCGTGCACCTGTGCATCGGTCTGGATGCCGCCGTTGACCGAGAAACGCAGTGCCGGAAAGTCGTGCTTGAGCCGATGCACCAGCGCATAGCGCAGCGGCGGGATCTCGCGGTTCTGCTTCGGGCTCAGGCCCTTGAGCCAAGCGTTGCGGGCATGGACGATGAAGGTTCGGCAGCCCGCCTCGCTCACGGTGCCGACGAAGTCGCGCACGAACTCGTAGCTCTCCACCTTGTCGATGCCGATGCGGTGCTTCACCGTCACCGGCACGTCGACGACGTCGACCATGGCCTTCACGCAGTCGGCCACCAGCTGCGGCTCGGCCATCAGGCAGGCGCCGAAGGCGCCACGCTGCACGCGCTCGCTGGGGCAGCCGCAGTTGAGGTTGATTTCGTCGTAGCCCCAATGTTCGCCCAGCTTGGCGCAGTGCGCCAGGTCGGCCGGTTCGCTGCCGCCCAGCTGCAGCGCCACGGGATGTTCGCTGTCGTGGAAACGCAGGTGCCGCGGCACGTCGCCGTGGATCAGCGCGCCCGTCGTCACCATCTCGGTGTAGAGCAACGCGTGGCGCGTCAGCAGGCGGTGGAAGAAGCGGCAGTGCCGGTCGGTCCAGTCCATCATCGGAGCGACGGACAGGCTATCGTAGCTAAGTTGTTGATTCATATCGGTTTTTATCAGGGTTACTTTTCCTGAAAACAGGGCGTGTGCATAAATCAGTGCACACGAAGTGCACACCCGGTCCATAAACCGATAAGATGTGATCCACATTTGGACCGACACAGATTGCACACATGCCCACATTTTCCCAACTCCCCAGCGGCAAATGGCGTGCGCAGGTTCGCCGTGGAGGTCACTACCGCTCGGCCACCTTCCCGCTCAAGCGCGATGCCGAAGCCTGGGCAAAGGCGATCGAGGGGCAGGCACACCAAGTTGCAGCGAGCGGTTACGCCGAGCCACCCAAGGGGGCAACGGTTGCCGACCTGATCGACGCCTACGAGGAGAAGCACAGCAAGACGGCCGGACGCAGCAAGACCGCTTCAATTGCGATGCTCCGGAATCGCCTGGGAAAGGTGAAGCTGAGCGCCTTTACCGCCATGACTCTGCGCGACTTCATCGACGATCGGATCATGGACGGGGCCGGTGGCGTGACCATCGCTGGCGACCTGTCGCACCTGTCGGCCATCATGAAGTGGGGCAAGCACGCTCGGCACCTGAACCTGCCCGACCATCTGCCCACAGAGGCCCGCGCCAGCCTGAAGCATCGGGGTTTGGAGACGCGCAGCAAGGAGCGCGACCGGGAACCCACGGACGCGGAGCTGCAGCGCCTCTATCTGCACTGGTCGAACAATCCGCGCCAGCTGATCGACATGGAGACACTGTGCCGCTTCGCGCTGGCCACCGGAATGCGCCAGGCCGAGATTTGCAACCTCCTCGCGGAGGACGTCGACGCCGATCGAAAGACCGTGGTGATCCGGGACCGAAAAGACCCCAGGAAGAAGATCGGCAACAACCAGACTGTGCCCCTCCTCCCGGACGCCTGGGCCATCGTGGAGCCGATCCTGAAGGAGCGGCAAGAGGGGTTCCTGTTCCCGCACTCGGCGACGTCGGTCTCTACGGCCTTCACCCGGGCTTGCAAGAACGTGAAGCCGCCAATCGAGGATCTTCACTTCCATGACCTGCGGCACCGGGCTACGGCCGAGTTCTTCCGCCGAGGTCTGGACATTCCGCGCGTGGCATTGCTCACCGGGCACAAGACATGGGCGATGCTGAAGCGCTACACGCTCACCCGACCGGAGGACGTTCACAACGCCTTCACCTGATCCGCCGCGCCTCAGGGCGGGAAATCAATGTGGCATCACTTGATTTCGGTCTGAGGCACAAAAGCGAACGGCCAGGGTGCGCTAACACCCCAGCCGCTCTGACCGAATCGCACAACCTGAAAGGACCGTGCAAATGGCTAGCAAGAATGTTACCCCGCAGGCCGCGCCTGACACGTCTCAGCTCGACATCTACGACCAGATGACGATGAAGCTGCACCAGGCCGAAGCATTGATCGTGCTGATCGCGGGCGAAGGTGGGGACGCTTTCGAGGCCATGAACAGGACTTTGCGAGCCGGGTATCTGAGCACCTGCAGCACCCTGATCCAAGACGCGCACGAACTGGCATTGAAGCTGCAGCCTGCGATGGAGGCCAGCCATGAATGAGCCGAAGCCTGGCAGCCCGGAAGACTTCCGCGAGCACGGCAAGCGCCTGCTGCAGCTCCTCGGCAGGTTCGCACACCCGGCATCGGCGCGGAGGTTGAAGGTGCCTCCCCATCCCTATGAGTTCGCGCATGAAGACGCGCTGCAGCTCGAAGCGCACCTGTATCACATGTGGGAACTGTTCGACAAAGGGCGACTGCAGGGCACTGTGTCTCGCCCACCAGGTCCAGAGACCGACAAGCGTTTCCAGAAATTCCTCAAAGAGTGCCTGAAGGCATAACAAGCAAGATTGCCGCGCCTAGGCTGATCCCCGAAACCCCGTATACCTGACGGGCTGGCGCGGCACCTTTTCAGGTGCGCAGAGGTGCGAATGAACAAATTTAATTGGCGTCAGGCATTGCAATTCGCGGGGGTCTTGACGCTGGCAGCCCTCATTTTCTGGTCGACGTATTATTTTCTCAAAGGTCGAGTTGTCACGACGGAAACCCTCGTCTTTTTAGTTCTGGCATCGGCTGCGGGAACCGTCGCATTCATCAATGTTAATCGTCTAAACAAAGAACACGAATGGTTTGCCGCTGCGGCAACAAACCGCATCGCAAAGCTTGAGGCTCTCATTCAAAAGCCTGAAATTGAAGGAGCACGAGAGCCTAAAACCCACTGGCCTTGGGGCGCGCATCACACTGAACTGCTCGGCCATCTGGAAGCCGCAGCCAAAAAGTTTTGGGTGCTGTACGATCCTGCCGACCCTGGGACTGCGCCCACAAACAAAATGGTGGCTCGCTGGCTGCGGGATGAACGAGGCGTCTCTGAGGTCCAAGCTCAGGCAATTGCCTCAATCCTCAGAGCTGACGGCCTGCGAACAGGCCCGCGCTAGTAGTTGTCCTAGGTAGTCCCACCCTACCTATCCCTACCCAACACGAATTATCCGAGGCTATTCAGAGGGCCGACCGGACACGACATTCCACCCCATCGCTAATTGCCGGCGCAAGTCCGGGGAAGGATGGGTGAATGCAAGTCGACACGGAGATCGAACGGCTGCGCCAGATGGCGGACAGCCTGGATAGCTGGATCCTCGAAGACTATTTGGCGCTGAGCCAATACACCGAGAAGACCGCCGAGCAAATGCGCAAGCGCGGTCAAGGCCCCGCTTATATGCGGCTCGGAAAACGGGTCCTGTACCCCAAGAAGGCCGTTGCCGAATTTCTCGCTTCTCGCGTGCGTCAGACGCATAACCCCATTCCGAGGGGTGCACTGTGAGCGAGGAACTGGGGAAAAAAATCGCAACCTTGAAGGCGCAATTGGCACTGCGCAGTTTTGCAGTGCATGACACGGTTACAGGCGGCTGGATCGTGGCGCGGTGGGACCAATCCCACTACTGCCAGCGAATCGAAGACCTGGAGGCGTTTGCGCGCCGAGTCGGGGTGCCCGAATGAAGGTCGAACAGAACTTGAGCCAGGCCGAGATCAAGGCGCGTGCACAAGCGTGGTTCGATCGCCAGTGCGAGATCAGCGCCAAGGCCCTTGGCACCTACTGGCCTGTACATCGTGAATGGGTGGAAGCGTATCTGCTGCAGGAGCTGAAAGAACGGTTGATCGCTCGCGGCTGGAGGTTCCCCGGATGAGCGCGGTTGACGCACTCTTCGGCGCTGGCGCTCCCGGCCCTGTCCCACCCACGGCACCCCGCCGCCCACGGATCGACTACGACGCCGAGATGCGCGCAGCCACGACGCCGCCCCCGCCTGCACCACCGTCTGTCATTCTCGAATGCGGTTCGTCGATCACGATGCGCCCCATTGAATGGCTCTGGCCCGGCTTCCTACCGCGCGGGAAGCTCTGTCTGCTGGCCGGCCAGCCCGGCACCGGAAAGACCACTCTCGCGCTCGCCATGGCCGCCACCGTGACCCTCGGCGGGAGATTCCCTGACCAGACTTCATGCCCAGCCGGAAACGTGTTGGTCTGGAGCGGCGAGGACGACGTTGCCGATACCTTGATGCCGCGCCTGCTGGCGGCCGGTGCGGATCGCGATCGCTGCTACTTCGTGAAGGCGTCCGTGGTTGATGGCGAGACAGTCCCGTTCGACCCGGCTCGCGACCTGGCATCGCTATTGGCTGCGATCGACACGATTGGTGGCGTCGACCTGCTTATCGTCGATCCCGTGGTTTCGGCCGTGACCGGCGACAGCCACAAGAACACCGAGGTACGTCGTGCGCTGCAGCCTCTGGTCGACCTGGCAGCGACTACCGACGCCGCTGTGCTGGGCATCAGCCACTTCTCCAAGGGTGGGCAAGGACTGGACCCCACGCAGCGCGTAATCGGCTCTGTGGCCTTCGCAGCAGTCGCCCGCGTGGTGATGGTGGCAGCGAAGGTGAAGAGTGAGGAAGGCAGGGACACGCGCATCCTGGCACGCAGCAAGTCCAACATCGGTGCGGACGACGGCGGTTTCGAATACTTCCTTGAACAGGTGGAAGCCGAAGAGGGAATCCCGGCCAGCCGGATCGTGTGGGGACAGGCAGTCCAGGGCAGCGCCCGAGAACTGCTGACCGACCCGGCCGACGACGACAGCAAGGACACCGCGAGCGATGCTGTGGAGATGCTGCGCGCCCAGCTCACCGGACCCGGCTGGTTCCCGATGCAGCAGGCAACCAAGCCGTTGATCGATGCCGGCTTCTCCAAAAAGCAGGTCTGGGCAGCGTCCAAGAAGCTGAACGTGGAGCGTCGCAAGGGCGCCATGAACGATGGCTGGTACTGGCGCAGGCCCGGTGGCGACTCCGAAGATTCCCTCGAAGATTCCGAACATTCCGCCTTTCTAAACGTGGAACCTTCGGAATCTTCGGCGGAATCTTCGACGGTTGGGAATCTTCGATGAGCGCGCCGCAAGCCCTGCCATCGGCGGAATTGCTGGACGCCGCAATGCGCTGCTGCGACTACTGGGGTGACTCGGCCGAGCGCAGACAGGAGATGGTCCAGGACATCACCGCCATGCCGCCCGAGGACTGGCCGGACCTGCTGAAGTACTTCAGGGAGCTCTACCGATGACGGGGGGAGGTCGTCCGTTCTGGATGGGCCTTTCGGTGAAACCGCGCCCTCAGTCTTCTTTTTCAAAACGTCCACAAAAAAGGCTTTTCACCCAGGGGAAATCCCCCTCGCTCCGGCCCCTGACCCGGCGCTCTCAGGGTCAACTTTTGAATTGTGGATGCGAAGAATTTGGGTCGGACGCGGTTTCACCGACGCACTCGATTCTGTTGGCTGAGGTCCCCCCCGATGCGCGATGCATTCGGCAACCTGCTGACGCCGCCTGAGCGCCTGACCCGCACCGAGCGCATAGACACCCTGCGCGGATTGGCTGGCCGGCTGCTGGGTGACAACCGCGTCGACATGCAATGGCTGGGCCGATGCCTGGGTCAGTGGCTAGAACGAGGTGGTGGGTTGGATGCGGTGCTAGGTCTGCGCCCTGAGCGCGGCTCGCGTGCCACTGCTCAAAGTCGCGTGCGGCAAGTCGAGATCGACAGCTTGCTGATGCGGTTGTCGGCTGCTTGCGGCGGCGATTCCCAGGCCCGGGCAGTCCTTAAAGGTGCGCGGTGCAGGAGTGATGTGCAGCCGATCGTCGACAGGCTGGCCCGACTCAAAGCGCCGAAGTCGAAGGCCGCATTCACGCGAGCGCGTGAGAGGTCGTCACGTCCTAACCGATGACGTGACGCTTTCTATGGTGGCGGACATCACTGTCACACCACCAAGGAACCTCCGAATGCGACTCGACATGAACCACGGCACGCTGGCCGGGCGCGTCTTCAAAGCCAAGGCCATCGCCCAGGATGAACTCGCGCAGCTCCACTACATCGAAGCTCAGCGCTGGGTTGATGATCATTTCATCAAGGCGGCAGTCGCGCCGCACATGACCACCAACGCCTACGAGCTGGTCTCGCGAGTGGGCCGGGACTTTGTCAACATGATCCGCCCTGCAACGCTGCTGGGCCGTATGAGCGGGCTGCGGCGAGTGCCGTTCACTACCCGGACCACCACCCAGACCGGCGGCGTCAATGCCCAGTGGATCGGCGAGTTCGGGCCGAAGCCTGTTCAACCGATGGCTTTCGAGGAGCAGGATAGCCTGATGCCCCGGAAGGTGGCGGCAATCTCTGTCATTACGCAGGAGCTAGCCCGTGCTGCTCAAGGTGCAGAAAACGAGCTGCTCCGCGATCTTGGCGATGCAGCAGTCCAGGCAGTGGACTTGGCATTCATCGATCCGGACAACGCTGGCGAGGCTGGCGAGCGACCCGCATCGATCACCAACGGACAGCCCACGTTCACCAGCTCAGGCAGCGATGCCGCTGCAGCCCGCGAAGACTTCCGCGTCCTGGCCCGCAACTACCGCGGCAACTGGCGCTCGGCCGTGGTCGTGATGGACAGCGTCACTGCAGTGGCCCTGGCGCAGATGCCCTCCGCGCTCGGCGGTGGGTCGATCGACATCGCGAACGGCACGGGTGTCGTCTTCGGCGTGCCCCTGCTCATCACCGACGCACGTCCTCAGGACTCCAGCGGCGGCTATCTATCGCTGATCGATGCGAGCGGCGTGCAGCTGGCTGGCCTTGTGGATGCCGAGCTGAAGGCGACGCGTGAAGCTCTCATTCAGATGTCCAACACGCCGACCGATGGCGCTGCACAGATGGTCTCGATGTGGCAATGCAACTCGATTGCGATGCTGGGCGAGGTTCTCGTCAATTGGCAGGCCGTCCGCTCCGAGGTGGCCGTCTCGATCATCGACGTCTCCTACGAGATTTGAGCATGGCCCACCTAGTGGAGAAGCGGGTAGAGCTGGCGCTCTCCGGCATCACCAAGTTTGCAACCGCTGGCACGCGCACTGTGCGCGGCTTCGCTTCGACCGATTCAGTCGATCGTGTCGGCGACATCGTGGAGCCCAAAGGCGGGCGATGGAGTCTTCCCGTCCCCCTACTCTGGCAGCACGACCACAGCTCCCCGGTGGGCTGGGTGCGCAGCATCGAGGTTCGCGCGCAAGGTCTTTGGATCGAAGCGCAGTTCGCTGAAGGGCTGGGGAAGTCAGACGAGATCTGGAAGATGGTAGAGGGTGGGCTTGTCAGCTCCTACTCGATCGGCTTCAAGGCATCGGACTGGGAGCAACTGCCCACGGGCGGCCGACGCTTCACGAAATGGGAACTGCTGGAGGTGTCCGCTGTGGTCATCCCCGCCAACCCCGACGCAAAGATTCAGCGGCACATGCCAGGCATCAAGCTGGTTGATCCGAAGCCGCGCATCGAGCGCCCCCCTGTTCGCCTGTTCCAGGCCCCCAAAGATAGGAGATGGTAAGCCATGGACTTTGATCCTGAGATGTTCGGCAAGGCGGTGGGCGAGATGATCCGCGACGCTGTGGAGCCCTTGCACAAGCGTATTGAAGGCATGCAGGCAAAGCTGGACAAATGCCTGTCGTTCGCTGGCGAATGGCAATCAGCACTCGACTATCCAAAGGGTTCGTTGGTCCGACGCGGCGATCAATTCTTTGTCGCCACGAAACATCAGCACTCGGGCGGAAGCCTGTCCGGCCGCGAAGGCAGCGGCTGGGAAAAGATCTTTTAAGGAACTGTCATGTTTCATAACAACGACCTCAAGCGCCCACCGCATGAGACGCCTGTCGGCATCGACGTTGCCCGCATGCTGTGGCCCAGGGCATACGAGCTCGCATTGAATGCGCTTCGGGTAGCGCCTGCCCATGCAACCACTGCAGTGATGGACTCCCGGCTAGTCCTGTTCCTGTGGGGTCCAACCTTTGACCTGTACGGCGATGAAACCGAGATGGCTGGTATCGCTGCTGTCACCGGCCCGCTGAGCGATGAGCAACTGCACACGATGCAGCTTGCCCGTGATGAGGTGCAGCATTGAGCACGCGCACGCAGGTTGAGCGGCTGGCCGACTTCGCCGGCATGCAACTGAGCCACGACACCAAGGCCGGCCAGTGGAAGCTCTATCGCGGTGGTGAGCTGGTGCACCGAACTGTGGAGCTGTCCGACATGGAAGGCTTCCTGTCCTCCTGGGTGGCACACGTCCGGTAGACCTCGGGGGGGAAGTCGGCCAACGAAACCCGGTCGATCGCGGAAACCGCGTCCGACCCTCTTTTCACACTCCCACAATTCAGGATATAGGCCATGGCATCAAGAAGTTTGGGCACCCTCACGCTCGATCTCGTCGCCAAAATCGGCGGTTTTGAGCAGGGCATGGATGCCGCTGCCCGCAAGGCAGACAAGTCCTCCCGCGAGATTCAGCGATCGATGGAGGCAATCAACGCCAAGGCGGTTGCAGTCGGCACCGCACTTGGGCAGGGCATCGTTGCAGGCTTCGACGCCATCATGGCGAAGATCCCGCAACTGGTGAACAGCCTGGATGCGCTGGACGACATGGCCGAGAAGACCGGCATTGCCACCGAGGCGCTGAGCGGTCTTCGGTACGCTGGTGAAGCGGCCGGCACCAACTTTGAACAGCTTGGAGGCGGCCTGTCCAAGCTGGCCCGCAACATGGCCGAGGCCGCAGGCGGGAACAAGGAGGCAATCGCCACCTTCCAGGCGCTGGGCGTGGAGATCACCAACACGGACGGCACGCTGCGCAAGACGGACGATGTTCTCAAGGACGTCGCCCAGCGCTTCGCAGGCTATGAGGATGGCGCCGGAAAGGCCGCATTGGCTGTGCGCGTCTTCGGCAAGTCGGGTGAAGACCTCATCCCAATCTTGAATCAAGGTTCTGCCGGCATCGCCCGACTGACCGAGGAAGCCCGCAAGCTGGGCGCGATCTATGACGGCGACCTGGCGAAGGCAGCCGCGGACTTCAACGACAACCTTACGAAGATCCGCATCGCGTCGGAGGCCGCGTCAATCAGCATCAGCTCCGGCCTCATCAAGTCTTTGGCGAACCTCAGTACCGAGTTCATCGAGGCCAAAAAGAACGGCGGTCTATTCGCTGCGGGCATGCAGTCGTACTTCTCCGGCGTGAAAGCCTTCTGGAGCGGAACCCTGTTCAATGGGGAAGCCGCGAAGATGATGAAGTCGACGCAGGCCATCCAGGACTACGTGAACAAGCTCGGCGGCCCTTCGGCCGGTGGCGGGCGTGGCTTCATCAATCCGAAGATTGCCGCCCCGGTCGTGCAGGACGCCATCAAGGTGCCCAAGGCCCGCGGTGGTGGTGCCGACACCTCGGCCCAAGAAGCCGCTGCACGCCTCGCTGCAGACCTCGACGCGATCAAGAATGCTCAGGAGGCATTGACCAACACCTACCGCAACCAAGAGCGCATTCTTGAAGCGTTGCGCGGCGCCGGCCTGAAGGACGAGGAGGAGTACTACAACGAGAAGTTGAGGCTGCTCAACCTCACGACCTCGGCCCAGGAAGATGCGCTGCGCCAAGAGATCACGCGCATGCAGCAGGAGGACTTGGGCGGGAAGGCGTCGATCGACAACGCCCGCAAGATCGCCGACCTGCAGGCGAAGCTGAACAAGGTGCAGCAGGATGGTGCAACCGCTGTGCGCGTCCTCGGCATCGAGTCGCGCGCTGCCTATGACGCTGCGAAGGTGTCGATCCTCAACGCCCGCCAGGCTGCTCAAGACTTCTTTGATACCACCGTCAAGGGCTTCCAGCGGCAGGTTGAAGGCATCGGCCAGGGCTCGAAGTTCCGCGAGTACCTGTCGGGCCTGCAGCAGATCGAGGACAACTATCAGCGCCAGCGCCAGAACCTGCAGAACCTGCGCGCTCAGGCTGAGCTGGCCGGCACCTTCACCCCTGAAGCACGCAAGCGCTTCGAGGAACAGCTAGCCATCATCAACGAGTTCTCCGACAAGGCGACCGCTGCCTACAAGTCGACCTATGCCCAGATCGAGGCCGCGTCGAAGGATTGGACCAAGGGCGCAGGCGAGGCATTGAAGAACTACAGCGACGACGCGGCCAACGTCGCCAAGCAGGTAGAGAACGCTGTGGGGAACGCCTTCAAGGGCTTGGAAGACGCGCTGGTCGACTTCGTGACCACCGGCAAAGCGGACTTCAAGTCTCTAGTCGACTCGATCCTCAAGGACATCGCCCGGATCGTCATCAAGCAGCAGATCACCGGACCTCTCGCTGAGCTGCTGAATGGCTCCCTGAAGGGCGCCAGCTCAGGCAGTGGAGGCTTCGACTTCAGCTCCCTGCTCGCGTCGATCTTCGGAGGCGGTAAGGCAGTCGGCGGCACCGTCGCCCCCAACATGCTCTATCGGGTGAACGAGAACGGTCCCGAACTCTTCGAGGCTGCCAACGGAAGCCAATTCCTGATGACCGGAAACCATGGCGGGAACATCGTCCCGAATCACATGCTCGGCGGTGGGTTCACGCAGACCAACACCATCAACGTGCAGGGCAATGTCGATCGGCGCACCGCGCAGCAGATCACGGCCGAGCTGTACCGCAAGGGCCGGCAGGCGAGCTTCCGGCTCGGGTAGCTTGATGCTCGCTACTACTTCTCCGCCATCTCCTCGAGAGTCTCTTTCATCTCGTCGAGTGTCATGGAAATTGAGGTGACGTCAGCGCTGCAGTCCTGCAGCGTCACCATGCTTTGGAAAAGCGCGATCTTGTCGTTCAGGTCCGCAAGCATCTCGACCTGTCGCTCCCCGAGCTCGATCAATCGGGCATTTTGATCGATCAGGCGCTCTAGCAATTTTTCCATGGCTTTCTCCTCGTCGATTGAAGAAGCGATTCTGCCGGATCATGCGCTGCGGCCATGGGTCGGCCCTTCCGCTTCCCCAGCGCTAGACAAGTCCTCTCACGAGGGCTATGAGCGCGCCTACTGCAAGAAGCACTTGAGCGAGCGCCAGGAAAACCACGAACTGCATTAGCAGGACCATGCGCGCCCCCATCAGCCGCCCTTTCCGAGCCTGATTTAGCGTCTTGGAAACAAACCACGAAAACGGCCTCACGGCAGGCTTCTCCAAAAGATCAAGGTAGGCAAAGAGCTCAGCCAACCCGTTCAGTTTGGATAGGTCCTCTTTCGAGGCTTTTTCCTGCGCTGCTGCGGCGGTTTCGATCACGAGCGCGAGCAAGCGTTGCGCGACATGTACGAGCAACAGGACGATGAAAATCTTGAGCGCGTTGCGGATGCTCTGCACCGAGATGATCGCGCTCGACTTATCGATGTTCGAGATCATCAGCGTGAGCGCCGCGCCCATGCCTGCGACGAGCCAGCCAGTCAGCTTGTCGTAGCGTGATGCGACTACGTCCGCGAGCGTCAATTGGGTGCGATGCGCAGCGACTTGAACGTGCGTCGGCGCCACAAACTCCTCAATGCCGGGTTTCTCGCTCATGCCCTTCTCCTCACAATGTTCGAACACAGGGTGCACACGATCAGCCTGCAAACCGCGAAAACGCTAGGGATTTCTACCTATCCATCATCGGGGCGACGGACAGGCGATCGGCAGGGAAACGGGGAGACTCGGACATGAGGGCAGGCATCGGCGAAGGCGCCGCCCGGGATTGTCCCTCAGGGGTTGCCGAGCTGCCCGAAGGAGGTGCGCAGGCCCTGGTAGTCGGTGGGGCCGCTGGCGGCGGGCGGGTAGCCGGCCGCCGACAGCCAGCCGGTGATGCTGGGCAGCCGGCGGTCGAAGTGCCCGTGCAGGGCGAGCCAGTCGCCGTCCGGCGTGTGCGGCACCATGATCTCCAGCGCCTCGACGGCGATGGTCCGCAGGCTGGTCACCATCGCCAGGCCCCGGCCGTCGAGCTGCTGCAGGCTGGCCTCGCGGCCCTGCGCGAGAATCTCCTCGAGGATGCGGCGATGCACGACGAAATCGGCCCAACTGGCCTTGCCGCAGGCGTCGGCAAGTTCACGGAACACCCAGTGCATGTTGGCCGCGAAGAGCGCCGCGACGTGCTGCGCCTGCCGGTTGGTGCGGTTGGCGGCCTCGCGCTGGAGCTGGGCGCCCCACAGCAGCGCCATCAGCACGCCGATGGCCTGGATCCACGCCGCCCACTCGAAGGAACTCTGCGGGCGCGCGAACCACAGCACCAGGCCGAAGCCCAGCACGAGCACGGCAGCGAGGGGGACGAGTCGATTCATGGGGCCGCCGTGCAATGGGCAAGCCCTTCAGTACAAGGTGGGGCCGTCGCCATCGCGGCGGGGCCCATCGCCGCCGAACAGGCGGCGCATCGCTGCCACGCCGGCCACCAGGGCGCTCGAGTAGCTCGGCTGCGGCTGTGCGGCCGTCTCCAGGACCATGTAGGGCAGGACATCGTCCACGGCTCCGTCCACTGCTTCCATCAGGACCCAGTGGTACTCGCCGTCCTCGAGTTCGTGGACGGTGAGAGCGATGTTTCGAAGACCTGAGGTGACCATGCCTTGGGAATGAGGGGTGCAGGTGCACCCGAACGTTGCCCGGATCGTAGGTCGAAGGACTTCAGCGGCCGAAGCGATAAATTCACGTTTTGCTACAAATGTGACGATATTTACGCAATTCTGGCGCTCTTCAGCGCAAAAAAGCAAGTCGGTCATGAGAAAGCGACAGCCGCGCGCGCGCCCCGCCGGGCTCCTCCTACACGTCGGGCACCTGCCGGATGCCTACGGTCTGTGTATCGCCCGTGACGGGCCCGATACGAGGAGATCTGAATCATGAGGAACCTGGCTGTCGACAGCAGCATGCTCGCCCCCATCGGCGGCGCCTTCTACCCCACCGGCCATTCGATGCTGATGTTCGAGACCGAGGATCTCGCGAAGGAAGTCGGACAGCGTCTGCTGGACCACGGCTTCACGCGTGACGAGATCTACTTCGTGCCCGCCAACGTGGTGCTCGCGCAGATCACGCCGACCGTCTCGGACGCCGACAACCCCCTGCCCTCCGCCGGGACCGACGGTGCCACGGTGCGGGCTTTCACCAAGCTGGCACGCGAGGGCCATGCGGGCCTCCTGGTGCGGACCGAAGAGGACGAGGCGCGGGATCGCCTGATGGCCGCCGTGGGCTCGACGCCGTACGCCATCGCCCAGCGCTACCGCCGCCTGGTGATCGAAGACCTCTGAGCTTTCAGGCCACGGCGGCCCGACGCAGCACGTCGCGCGCCATGGCCTGGGCAAGTTCGTGCTCGCCGAGGAACACCGTCGCGTCGGCTTCCTGGGTGAGCAGCGTCGCCTCGGCCTCGTTGTGGCTGCGCACCACCGTTTCGATGGTCGGGTTGAGGGTGCGGGCGGTCTCGATCATCTGCCGCACGTTGAGCGCGTCGGGCGTCGCCACCACCAGCACCCGCGCGCGTGCGATGTGCGCCTGGATGAGCACGGCCGGCTCGGCGGCGTCGCCCCACACGGCCGCCATGCCCTCTTCGCGCAGCCGCTCGACGAGTTCGCGGTTCTGGTCGGCCACCACGAAGGGTATGTCCTGGGCCCGCAGCGCGGCCGCGATGCGGCGGCCGACGCGCCCGTAGCCGACCAGGACCACCTGCCGGGACAGGTACCGCGCCTCGGTGCTCATGGGCAATTCGGCCAGCGGATCCTCGCGGGCGTCGAGCCGGCGGGCCAGCGGCGAATGCGCCTGCAGCCAGCGCTGCATGGGGCCGATGGCGCCGAACCACAGCGGGTTGGTCGCGATGGAAATGAGCGCCCCGGCGAGCACGAGGCTCTGCGCCTGTGGCGGCAGCATCTGGTGCTTCAGGCCGAGGGCGATGAGGATGAACGAGAACTCGCCGATCTGCGCGAGGCTCGCACTCACGGTGAGGGCCGTCGCCAGCGGATAGCGAAAGGCCAGCACGAGCGCGCAGGCTGCCACGGACTTGCCCACGACGATGACCAGCACCACCGCCAGCACCTGCAGCGGCCGCTGCACCAGCACCATCGGGTCGAAGAGCATGCCCACCGAAACGAAGAACAACACGGCGAAGGCGTCGCGCAGCGGCAGCGATTCCTCCGCCGCGCGATGGCTGAACTCCGACTCGCGCATCACCATGCCGGCAAAGAACGCACCCAGCGCGAAGGACACGCCGAAGAGCGCGGCCGATGCGAAGGCGATGCTGACCGCCGCCGCCACCACGCACAGGGTGAAGAGCTCGCGCGACCCGGTGCGCGTGACCTGCCACAGCAGCCAGGGGAAGACGCGCCGCCCTACCACCAGCATCAAGGTCAGGAAGCCGCCCACCTGCAGCATCGTGATGCCCAGCGTGCGCCAGAGCGACGCACCCTCGCCCTCGACGCCGTCCGCCCGGCCGCCGAGCACGCCGGCCAGGGGCGGAAGCAGCACCAGCACCAGCACCATGGCCAGGTCCTCGACGACCAGCCAGCCGACCGCGATGCGGCCGGTGTGCGACTCGAGCAGGCCTAAATTCTCCAGCGCGCGCAGCAGCACCACCGTGCTGGCGACCGACAGTGCCAGCCCGAACACGAGCGCGGCACCCAGGTTCCAGCCCCACCAGGTGGCAAGGCCCGCGCCCATGAGTGTGGCGGCCACGATCTGGACAAGCGCCCCCGGCAGCGCGATCTTGCGCACGGCCAGCAGGTCGTCGAGCGAGAAATGCAGGCCCACGCCGAACATCAGCAGCATGACGCCGATCTCGGCAAGTTGTGCGGCAATGTCGGCGTCGGCCACGAAGCCGGGTGTGAACGGCCCGATGATGACGCCGGCCAACAGGTAGCCGACCAGGGCGGGCAGCCGCAGGCGCGCGGCCGCGAAGCCGAAGATCAGGGCGAGGCCCAGGGCGGCCGCGATGGTGTTGATCAGGGAGGCGCCTTGGTGCATGGCGCCCATTGTGCAAGAACGAAGCCGCCGGGACGGCCCTGTGGGGCCATCGCCGGCGGCCCGGGCCGCGGCGCGACGGTGAACGAACGGCGCCCGTCAGCCGGCCATCTTGCTGTCGCGCGCGTTGACCAGTTCTTCCGGCTCGTTGGCCTCGACCCAGGTCTCGCCGTTGAGACCCGCCTGCAGCCGCTGGGTGTCCAGGTCCCCGGTCCACTTGGCCACCACGATCGTGGCCACGCCGTTGCCCACCAGGTTGGTGAGCGCGCGTGCCTCCGACATGAAGCGATCGATCCCCAGGATCAGCGCCAGCCCCGCCACCGGCACGTGCCCCACCGCCGACAGCGTGGCGGCCAGCACGATGAAGCCGCTGCCCGTCACGCCCGCCGCCCCCTTGGAGGTCAGCAGCAGCACCGCCAGCAGCGTGAGCTCCTGCATGAGCGTCATCGGCGTGTTGGTCGCCTGCGCGATGAAGACCGCCGCCATCGTCAGGTAGATCGAGGTGCCGTCCAGGTTGAAGGAGTAGCCCGTCGGGATCACCAGGCCCACGGTGGTCTTGTTGGCCCCCAGGTTCTCCATCTTCTCCATCATGCGCGGCAACACCGATTCGCTGGAGCTGGTGCCCAGCACGATCAGCAGCTCTTCCTTGATGTACTTGACGAACTTCCAGATCGAGAAGCCGTGGAAGCGCGCGATGAGCCCCAGCACCACGAAGACGAACAGCAGGCAGGTGGCGTAGAAGGTGGCCATCAGCTTGCCCAGCGAAAAGAGGCTCCCCACCCCGTACTTGCCGATGGTGAAGGCCATGGCGCCGAAGGCGCCGATGGGCGCGAGCTTCATGATGTAGCCGATGATCACGAAGAGCACGTGCGAGCCCTTCTCGATCACGTCGAACACCAGCGTGCCGCGGCCACCGAAACGGTGCAGGGCGAAGCCGAACAGTACGGCGATCAGCAGCACCTGCAGGATCTCGCCCTTGGCGAAGGCATCCACCAGGGTGTTCGGGATGATGTGCAGCAGGAAGTCGACGGTGCCTTCCATCTTGCCCGGGCCGGTGTAGGCGGCGATGGCCTTGGTGTCGATGCTGGCAGCGTCGACGTTCATGCCCACGCCGGGCTTGAGCACGTTGACCAGCACCAGGCCGACGATCAGCGCGATGGAACTGACGATCTCGAAGTACAGCAGCGCGAGGCCCCCGGTCTTGCCGACCTTCTTCATGTCCTCCATGCCGGCGATGCCCACCACCACGGTGCAGAAGATGATGGGGGCGATCATCATCTTGATGAGCTTGATGAAGCCGTCGCCCAGGGGCTTCATCTGCTCGCCCAGCGAGGGGTAGAAGTAGCCCAGCAGCACGCCCACGATCACGGCGAAGATGACCTGGACGTAGAGGGAGCGATACAGCGGCTGCTTGACGCGTGGGCCAGCGGGTGCGGACATGGCTGTCTCCTGTTGGAATAGGACTGGGGTGTGACGCCGGCACTCTAGCGCCGGGCACACGCGGCCGAGATGTGGGAATCCACATCCATTCGCAACGGGATGCAACAAGAACAAAGCCCGCCGGAGGCGGGCTTTGCGGATCGCTCGGCCGGGTCAGCCGAAGGTCAGCGAGTCAGTGCATGTGCAGGCCGCCGTTGACGGGGAAGTCGGCGCCCGTGGAGTACCCGCCTTCGTCGGAGGCCAGCCACGAGATGATCGACGCGATCTCGGACGGATCGCCCAGGCGCTTCACCGGGATGGTGCCGACGATCTTGTCCAGCACTTCCTGGCGGATGGCCCTGACCATGTCGGTGCCGATGTAGCCCGGGCTGACGGTGTTCACGGTCACGCCCTTGGCCGCGAGCTCCTGCGCCAGCGCCATCGTGAAGCCGTGCATGCCGGCCTTGGCGGCCGAGTAGTTGGTCTGGCCGGCCTGGCCCTTGGCGCCGTTGACCGAGCTGATGTTGATGATGCGGCCCCAGCCCTTCTCGACCATGTCGCCGACCACCTGCTTGGTGACGTTGAACATGCTGTTGAGGTTGGTTTCGATCACGGCGTTCCAGTCCTCGGGCGTCATCTTCACGAACATGCGATCGCGCGTGATGCCGGCGTTGTTCACCAGCACGTCGATGCTGCCGTGCTCGGCCTTGGCCTTGCCGAAGGCCTCGACCGTGGAATCCCACGCGCCGACATTGCCCACCGAGGCGTGGAAGGTGTAGCCCTGTTCCTTCTGCTCGGCCAGCCACTTGCCATAGTCCCGCGTGGGTCCGCAGCCCGCGATCACCGTGAAGCCGTCCTGGTGCAGGCGCTGGCAGATGGCGGTTCCGATGCCTCCCATGCCACCGGTGACGTATGCGACTTTCTTGCTCATGATATTTCCTTGATTGAGGCCCGGACCTGCTGGCCGGGCTCGGTCACTTTAGCGACATTTTTCCGCGGATCCGGCTCAGGAAAACACTGAGGATGCCTTGCGGCCGGCGACGTGGCCGACATCTTGCGCAGCGCGTCCGCAGCGCGTGTGACAGGACGTTTTCGTGTGCGGGTTGGACCGGGGACGAACTGTCACATTCGGTTCCTAGACTCGCCTGGATGTCTGCCATCGAGCTGATCGACGTCGCCAAGTCCTGGGGCGATACCACCGCGCTGCACGCCGTCCGACTGCGCATCGAACCCGCCACCTTCTGCGTGCTGCTCGGCCCCTCGGGCTGCGGCAAGTCGACCACGCTGCGCATCATCGCGGGCCTGGAGAGCGCGAGCGCCGGCCGCGTGCTGATTGATGGCCGCGACGTCGGCGACCTGCCGCCCGCGCAGCGCGGCATCGCCATGGTGTTCCAGAACTACGCCCTTTTTCCTCATCTCTCGGTGGCCGACAACATCACGTTCGGCCTGGCGGTACGCAAGATGCCTGCCAGCGAGCGCGCCCAGCGGCTCGAACACGCCGCCTCGCTGCTGGGCCTGGGCGCATTGCTCGATCGCAAGCCGGCGCAGCTCTCGGGCGGCCAGCAGCAGCGCGTGGCGCTCGGGCGTGCGCTCGTCGCCCGGGCCAAGGTCTGCCTGATGGACGAGCCGCTGTCCAACCTCGATGCGCAGTTGCGCCAGGAGATGCGGCGTGAGCTGCGGGAGCTGCAGCGCCAGCTCGGGCTCACCGTCGTCTACGTCACCCACGACCAGGCCGAAGCCATGAGCATGGCCGACCAGGTGGTGCTGCTGAACCAGGGCCGCGTCGAGCAGGCCGGCGCGCCGCGCGAGCTCTATGCGCGCCCGGCGACCACCTTCGCCGCGCGCTTCGTCGGCACGCCGCCGATGAACCTGGTGGCGCTCGAGGGCGGCCGCATCGCGGGCAGCGAGGTCGACACCGGCCTGGCCGGCGCCACGCTGGGCGTGCGGCCCGAAGCGATCACGCTCGCCGCCGACGGGATGCCCGCCGTGGTGCGGTCGACCGAGTATCTGGGCGCCGACCTGGTGCTGCGCTGCGCGGTCGGCCGCGAGACGCTGCTCGTGCGCACCGAGGGCCGCCACGTCGCGAAGGTCGGCGATGCCGTGCACCTGCGCTGGGCCGCCGAAGACACCCACGCCTTCGACGCCGAAGGCCGACGACTCCCCTCCCCCTGATCCACCCGGAGAAGAACCCATGCGATCGCGCACCTTCCTGAAGACCGTTGCTATCAATTTCGTAGCTGGAGGCGCCCTGCTGACGGGCGCTGCAGGCACTTTTCTTTCGCAGGCACAGGCCCAGGCGCCGACCGAGATCTCCTTCTACTACCCGGTGGCGGTGGGCGGCCCCATCGCGAAGGTCATCGACGGCTTCGCCGAGGGCTTCATGAAGGAGAACCCCGGCATCAAGGTCTCGCCCATCTACGCCGGCACCTACCAGGAGACCATCGTCAAGGCGCTGACGGCGCACAAGTCCGGCACGCCGCCGGTCACCTCGGTGCTGCTGTCCACCGACATGTTCACGCTGATCGACGAGGACGCCGTGGTGCCCTTCGACAACTTCGTGAAGACGCCGCAGGACAAGGCCTGGCTCGCCAGCTTCTACCCCGCCTTCATGATGAACAGCCGCACCGGCGGCAAGACCTGGGGCATCCCCTTCCAGCGCTCCACGGTGGTCATGTACTGGAACAAGGAACTGTTCAAGGAAGCCGGCCTCGACCCCAACAAGCCGCCGGCCACCTGGGCCGAGCTCAAGGACATGGCAGGCAAGCTGACGAAGAAGGACGCCAGCGGCAAGACGACACAGTACGGCGTGCAGATCCCCTCGAGCGGCTTCCCCTACTGGCTGTTCCAGACCCTGACCACGCCCAACGACGCGATCCTCGCCAACGAGGCCGGCACGCAGGTCAAGTTCGACGACCCGAAGGTGGTCGAGGCGCTGCAGTTCTGGGTCGACCTGGGCAAGGCGGGCGTGCACCCGCCGGGCGTCGTCGAGTGGGGCACCACGCCCAAGGACTTCTTCGAGAAGAAGGCCGCCATCATCTACACCACCACCGGCAACCTGACCAACATCAAGGCCAACGCCAAGTTCGACTTCGGCGTCGGCATGATCCCCGGCAACAAGCGCAAGGGCTCGCCCACGGGCGGCGGCAACTTCTACATCTTCAAGAAGAGCACGCCAGCGCAGCAGGAGGCGGCCTTCAGGTTCGTCCAGTGGATCACGCAGCCCGAGCGTGCGGCCCAGTGGAGCATCGACACCGGCTATGTCGCCACCTCGGCCGCGGCCTACGACACGGCGGCATTGAAGAAGTACGCCGCCGACTTCCCGCCCGCGCTGGTTGCGCGCGACCAGTTGCCCGTCTCGGTGGCCGAGTTCTCCACGCACGACAACCAGCGCGTGACCAAGGCGCTGAACGATGGGCTGCAGGCCGCGCTCACGGGCGCGAAGCCGGCCGGTCAGGCGATGAAGGACGCCCAGGCTGAAGCCAACCGCATCCTGCGCGGGTACAAGTGACCACCCCCAGTCTTCGCGGACTTCGTTCCGCTTCGCCAACCCCCTGCAAGGGGGCACACCCTACGGCCTGGCAGAGCCAGTTCCGTGGGTGTCCCCGCATGGCCTGCTCCGCGGCCTTCTGATCCGGATGGGCCACACGCCATCGATTCGGAGCCTGCATGCCTGGCTGATGCTGCTGCCGGCGCTGGTGCTGCTCGTCGGCTTCACGCACTGGCCGGCGGTCGCGACGCTGGTCGACAGCTTCTTCTCCACGCCCAAGGCAGGCCGCGCCGCGGTCTGGGTGGGCCTGGAGAACTACCAGGTCATGGCCGAAGACCCGGTGTTCTGGAAGGCGGTGCGTAACAACCTGCTCTTCGCCGCCGCCACCATCCCCTGCTCGATCGGCCTGGCGCTGGCGATGGCGCTGTGGGTCAACGAGCGCATCGTGGGCCGCGCCTTCCTGCGCATGGCCTACTTCACGCCCACGGTGCTGCCGATGATCGCGGTGGCCAACATCTGGCTCTTCTTCTACACGCCGCAGTACGGCCTGCTGGAGCAGATCACCGGCGCTCTGGGCCTGCCCTCGCACAACTGGCTCGGCAGCCCGTCGACGGCGCTGGGCGCCGTGACGGTGGTGGCGATCTGGAAGGAAGCGGGCTTCTTCATGATCTTCTACCTCGCGGCGCTGCAGACGCTGAACCCCAGCCTGCGCGAGGCCGCGGCCATCGAGGGCGCCAGCCGCTGGTACTTCTTTCGCCGCGTGCAGTGGCCGCTGCTGATGCCGACCACCCTGTTCGTGCTGGTCAATGCCTTCATCAACGCCTTCCGCATGGTCGACCACCTGTTCGTGCTCACGCGCGGCGGGCCGGACAACGCGTCCACCCTCTTGCTCTACCACCTGTACGAGGTGGGCTTCAGCTTCTGGGACACCGGCTATGCCGCCGCGCTCACCGTGGTGCTGATCGTCGTGCTGGTGGGCATCGCGCTCTTCCAGTTCTTCGCGCTGGACCGCCGGGTGCACTACCGATGAAGGTCGCCCCCCACCCGAGCTGGAACGGGCCCACCCGGCTCGACACCCTGGCCGCCTGGATGCTCGCGCTCCTGTGGGTCCTGCCGCTGGCGTACGCGGTGTGGACCGCCTTCCACCCGGCCGAGTACTCGACGCGCTTTTCGCTCGGCGCGCCGCTCACCCTGGACAACTTCCGCCGCGCCTGGGAAGCCGCGCCCTTCGCGCGCTACTTCCTCAACACCGGCATCGTCGTGCTGACGACGCTGGTCGCGCAGCTGGTGCTGGCCACCCTGGCAGCCTATGCCTTCGCGCGCGCGAGCTTCCGCGGCCGCGACGTCGCCTTCTCACTGGTGCTGGTGCAGCTGGTCGTCATGCCCGACATGCTGGTGGTCGAGAACTACAAGACCATGGTCCGGCTGGGCCTGGTCGACCAGTTGCTGGCCATCGGCCTGCCCTACTTCGGCTCGGCGCTCGCCATCTTCCTGCTGCGCCAGACCTTCATGGGCATCCCCAAGGAGCTTGACGAGGCGGCGCGCGTGGAAGGCGCCAGCGCGCTGCAGACGCTGTGGCGCGTGTACGTGCCACTGGCGCGGCCGGTCTACACCGCCTTCGCGCTGGTGTCGGTGAGCTACCACTGGAACAACTTTCTCTGGCCGCTGGTGGTGACCAACAGCCCTCAGGCGCGCACGCTCACCGTGGGCCTGCAGGTCTTCTCGTCGGTCGACCAGGGTGTCGACTGGTCGGTGATCACCGCCGCCACGCTGATGACGGCGGCACCGCTGCTCATCGCCTTCCTGCTGTTCCAGCGGCAGTTCGTCCAGTCCTTCATGCGCGCGGGGATCAAGTGAAGCTCGTCACCTGGAACACCCAATGGTGCTGCGGCCTCGACGGCGTCGTGAGCCCACAGCGCATCGTCGACGGCGCGCGCGCGATGGGCGACTTCGACGTGCTGTGCCTGCAGGAGATCGCCCAGGGCTACGACGGGATGCCGGGGGCGCCCGGCGACCAGCCGGCGCAGCTGCAGGCCCTGCTGCCGGGCTTCCAGCTCTTCTTCGGCGCGGCGGTCGACGAGTTCACCCCCGACGGCCGCCGCCAGCGCTTCGGCAATCTCATCGCCACGCGCCTGCCGGTGCTGCGCGTGGAGCACCATGCGCTGCCCTGGCCGGCCGATGCGGGCGTGCGCTCGATGCCGCGCATGTGCAGCATCGTCACGCTGCAGTCGCCGTCGCTCGGCCCGGTGCGGGTGATGACCACGCACCTGGAGTACTACTCCGCCGTGCAGCGCATGGCGCAGGCGCACGCCCTGCGCGCGCTGCACCGCGACGCCTGCGCGCAGGCCGCCGCGCCGCCGGCCGCGGACGCCAGCCGGTCGCCCTTCCAGGACAAGCCGCACACGCCGCATGCCGTCCTGTGCGGCGACTTCAACCTCGGCACGGACGCGCCGGAATACGCGTTGCTGCAGGACGCAGGCGGTCTTGAAGAAAATGGGCCTCCAGCGCCCGCTGCGCCTGCGGGTGCAGCTACGAATTCGATAGCAAACCAGCCCCGCCTGCACGACGCTTGGCGCGTGCTTCACGGCGACTCGCCGCACGCGCCCACCTTCCGCCTCTTCGACCGGCGCTACGGGCCGCAGCCGGTGGCCTGCGATTTCGTCTTCGTCAGCGATGCGCTCGTGCCGCGCCTGCGCCGCATCGAAGTCGACGTCCACACGCAGGCTTCGGACCACCAGCCGGTCTTGATCGAGCTGGGCTGACTCCGCCACCTGCGCGCGGCCTCGTGCACACTGCGCGGGCCATGAAGCTCAAGCACCTCGAGGTCTTCCACGCCATCATGCTCACCGGCAGCGTGAGCGCCGCGGCGCGCCTGCTGCACGTGACGCAGCCCGCCGCCACGCAGACGCTGCAGCACGCCGAGCTGCAGCTGGGCTACGCGCTCTTCACCCGCGAGCGCAACCGGCTCGTGCCGACGCACGAGGCGGTCGCGTTGTACGCCGAGGTGCAGCCGCTGATGAGTCAGCTGGAGCGGGTGCGGCGGCTGGCCGGCGCGCTGGGCCGCGACGAGGACCGGCCGCTGCGCATCCTCATCGTGCCCTCTCTGGCCGTGCGCGCGCTGCCCGACGCGCTGCGGCGCTTTCGCCTGAAGCACCCCGACATGCCGGTCACGATCCGCACCCTGCATTCGCGCGAGATCGCGCAGGCCATGGCGCTGCAGGAAGGCGACATCGGCATCGTCTACGGCAGCACGCCGCACCCGGCGCTGCACGAGGAAGCCATCGCGCGCGGGCGCCTGGTGTGCGTGTCCCGCGTCGAGGCGCGCGGCGCCGACCGCCGCAGCACCGTGGCACTGGACGAGCTGCTGCGCAGCCCCATCATCCGCATCGACGAGCACGACCCCATCGGCACCATGCTGGCCGAACAGTGGTCGCGCCTGGGCGTGGCGCCCACCGGCGGCATCACGGTGCAGACGCACCACATCGCCCTGGTGCTGGCCGAGCAGGGCTTCGGCCCGGCGATCGTCGACTCGTTCACCGCGCAGGCGCGCCACGACGCGGCGCTGCACGTGCGCACCCTGCTGCCCGAGATAGCCGTCGAGGTGCGCGCGCTGCTGCCGCAGGGCACGCGATCACCGCGGCCGGTGGCGGATTTCATCAGGGCGTTCAAGGCGGTGACGGCAGAGTCGGACGCCCAGCCGGGCTGACGGCGCCGCAGCGGGTTCAGTCGCCCGCGATCAGGCGCATCATGTCCGGATAGCTGTAGACCTGGCTTTGCACCGGGGGGCGCAGCGCCGCCGCCACCATCGCCTGCGCGATCTCGGTGGTGCGGATCGAACGGAAGCGCGCCGGCGTCAACGGCGTGAAAAGGGGCAGCAGGGCCGCGAGCAGCGCCGGCGTGTGGCGGGACCCGAGGATCATCGCGGGCCTGAAGATGCTCACGACGGGCGGCCCCTCGCGCAGCACCGCCGCCTCGGCCTCGCCCTTCACGCGCGCGTAGCGCGGCATGCCCGCAGCCCCCGAGCCGGTGGCGCGGGCCGTGGCGTCGGCGCCGATGGCCGACATGAACGCCAGGTGGCCGACCCGGCCCGACGCGCGAAGGCCACGTGCGAAGGCGGCATTGAGTTCCACGTCGACGGCGCGGTGTTCGTCGATGCTCATCCGCGCGGTGCCTGCGCCCACGCCCAGCACGCTGAAACCCGTGACCTCGCCTTGCCACGCCCGGGCGGCCTCTTCGACGGCCGGCGCCAGCAGTTCGGGACGCATGTCGGGCACCAGGCAGAGGATCACCGGCGGGCCCCAGGCCGGCTCCGGCGGACGGCGCACCACCACGACGATGCGCGCGAAAGCCCGGCTGCGGACGAGTTCGTCGACGAGTGCGTGCCCGACCGAGCCCGAAGCCCCGAGCACCAGCGCCATCCTGTCTTTCATCGCCGATCTCCTGCGTGTTCCGCCGTGCCGCGCCGCCAAAGGCCGCGGGACTGCCGGTGGCGCATTGTCGACCGGCGCTCGCCGATCAGCGCGCGCCCGCTGGCGATGAGGCGCGGGCTGCCGACCAGGCGACGGTGAGCCGCGCTAGGGCCGCGGTGGCATCGATCACGGGGACCGGCACGGATGCAGCATCGAGCACCAGCGGGATCTCGGTGCAGCCCAGCACCAGCGCCCGGGCGCCCCGCTCCACGAGCGCGCACGCGGCGGCACTCAGACGGGCACGCCCGAGTGCCAGGTCACCGGCCTTGATGGCCGCAATGCCAGGCGTGATGCACATGCCGACCTCCGCCGCCGTGGGCAAGCGCCAGTCGATCTGCGGCGCGCGTTCGGTGTACAGGCCCGACGCCAGCGTCGCCTCGGTGGCCAGCAGGCCCAGCGGCGCAGCACCCACCACCTCGGCCGCCTCGGCCAGTGCGGCATCCACCAGGTGCAGCATTGGCACCCCCAGCGCGGCCTGCAGCGGCTCGAACCACAGGTGCGCGGTGTTGCACGGCATGACGACCAGCGCGGCGCCGCCATCGACCAGGCGCCGCCCGCTGGCGATCAGCGCCGGCAGTGGCGAGGCGCCCTCGCCCCGGTACGCGGCCGTGCGGTCGGGCACCTGCGGGATGGAGCTGACCAAAAGCGGCAGGTGGTCCTGGTCGCGGCGGGCCGGCGTGGCGGCCAGCAGCTTGTGCATGAAGTCGACCGTGGCCAGCGGCCCCATGCCGCCCAGCACGCCGACGGGTGCGTGCGCGTCGCCGAGGTCCGAGGGCAGAAGATCGAAGGCGCAAGCGCTGGAGGGCATGCGCCCATGCTAGGCCGGCTGCGAAGCGGCGGGCATCGAAGCTCCCGCAATGACCATCACGATCGCTTATGGCCGGTCGGCGACGGCCGAACCCTGGCCGACAATGGCGGCGATGAATGCGAACCCTGCACGTCCCCGCGTCTACCTGGCCGGGCCGGACGTGTTCCTTGCCGACAGCCGCGACGTCTTCGAGCGCCTGCGCGCCGCGTGTGCGCGCCTGGGCCTCGAGGGGGTCGAACCCTCCGACGGCGGGCTGGCCGAATCCGGCCCGCAGGGCGCCGCCGACGACGAACTGGCGCAGCGCATCTACGAGGGCAACGTGCGCCTCATCCACGCCTGCGACGGCGTCATTGCCAACCTGTGCGCCTTCCGCGGGCTGGAGCCGGATTCGGGCACGGTGTTCGAGGTCGGCTATGCGGTGGCGCTGGGCAAACCGGTGGTGGGCTACGGCGTGGCGCCGGGCAGCTATGCGGATCGTGTGAGTGCCGCCCTGCCCTGCGCCCGGTCCGCCGACGGCCACCTGCGCGAAGCGGGCAGCGGCGCGATGGTCGAAGGCTTGGGCCAGCGGCTGAACCTGATGCTCACGCGGTCCACGCCGCTCGCGGACTCGGCCGAGGCGGCGCTGCAGCGGCTGGCGCAGCAATTGCAGTCGCGCACTCCAGGGCGCTGAGCACACGCATCACCGAGCCCGCTGCAGCCATGCGTCGAACTCCGAGATCGAACACTCGGCGGTGAGCGGCTGCAGAGGAAAGATGCGCCATGGCGCGTCCACCTCCATCGTGGGCAGGCGTGACAGCACGGCTTCACGCACGGCCGGCTTGACCCGCTGGCGCCAGTCGAGGACCTGACCCCAGACCGAACTGCCCGTGAGGTGCGGCGCGACGGCCGGCACGCGGACCGAGCGCCGGTAGGCCGGCGGAAACAGCCGGAGGTACGCCGGCAGGTGATAGAGCCAGGAGTACCCGCGCACCGAGGCCGCGTCGCGGTGGCGCCGGCGCACCGCTTCGAACAGTGTGCGCAACTCGTCGAGGCGGTCATCGATGCCCGCGCTCGCCAGCGGCGACGCAGCAGGTGGCTCCTGGGACATGAAGTGCAGGCGCAGGGCGCCATCCGGGCCCGGCGGGTCGAAGGAGAAAGGGCCGAAGCCGGTCGACCGGGGCTTCGCATGGCCCGCCTCGAAGCGGCGCATGCACAGGAGCAACAGCTCCTGCTCGCTGCCCCGCGACGCCCGCACCTCGGCAAGGAACGCGGCCCAGTGCGACGCATCGTCTGGCTCGGCCAGCCTGAAGCGGCGCCGCAGGTTCGTGCAGCGCGCGATCGCCACGTCCATCGGCACCCTGGCGATCCGCGCGTAGTGCGCGGCAACCGTCAGCTGCAATGCAAAGTAGTCCTGCATCGTTCCCATGAAAAAGGCCGCGCGTCGCGCGGCCTGCTGGTGAAGAAACCCGGCGCCGGGGCCAGGCCGCTATGGTCAGCGCTCCACCGCCAGCGCCACGCCCATGCCGCCACCGATGCACAGGCCAGCCACGCCCTTCTTGGCACCGCTGCGCAGCATCTCGTGCAGCAGCGTGACCAGGATGCGGCAGCCGGACGCACCGATCGGGTGGCCGATGGCGATGGCACCGCCGTTGACGTTGACCTTGGCCGGGTCGGCGCCCAGCAGCTTGTTGACGGCGCAGGCCTGGGCCGCGAAGGCTTCGTTGAGCTCGAACAGGTCGACGTCGCCCACCTTCCAGCCGGCGCGCTGCAGCGCCTTCTGGGTGGCGCCGACCGGGCCCAGGCCCATGGTGGCCGGGTCGAGGCCGACGGTGGCGTAGCTGGCGATGCGGGCCAGCGGCGTGAGGCCCAGGGCCGCGGCCTTCTTGGCGCTCATCACGACCACGGCGGCGGCGCCGTCGTTCAGGCCCGAGGCATTGCCGGCCGTGACCGAGCCCGCCTTGTCGAAGGCCGGCTTCAGGCCCGCGAGGGCCTCGGCGTTGGTCTTCTTGTTGATGAACTCGTCGGTGTCGAACACGATCGGGTCGCCCTTGCGCTGGGGGATCGTGACGGCGGTGATCTCGTCCTTGAACTTGCCGGCCGCCTGGGCGGCGGCGGCGCGCTGCTGGCTGGTCAGGGCCAGCGTGTCCTGCTGCTCGCGCGTGATGCCTTCCTGCTTGGCCACGTTCTCGGCCGTGATGCCCATGTGGTACTGGTTGTAGACGTCCCACAGGCCGTCGACGATCATCGAATCGACCATCTTCCAGTCGCCCATGCGCTGGCCGTCGCGGCTGTTCAGCAGCACGTGCGGGCTGGCGCTCATGTTCTCCTGGCCGCCGGCAACGACGATCTCGCTGTCGCCGGTCACCACGGCCTGGTGCGCGAGCATCACGGCTTTCAGGCCCGAGCCGCACACGGCGTTGATGGTCAGGCCCGGCACGGCCTTGGGCAGGCCGGCCTTGAGCAGGGCCTGGCGCGCGGGGTTCTGGCCGGCGCCAGCCGCCAGCACCTGGCCCATGATCACTTCACCCACCTGCTCGCCATTGAGCTTGGCACGCTCGAGCGCGGCCTTGATGGCGATGCTGCCCAGCTCGGTGGCCGCGACCTTGGCGAGCGAACCGCCGAACTTGCCGACGGCGGTGCGGGCGGCCGAAACGATGACGATGTCTTCCATGATGGTCCTCTCCGGATGAATGCGAACGTGGATGCGGGGGTGGGTGGGATGGGCGACGCGCTCAGGCCTTGGCCTTGACGTAGCGCCCGGGCGCGGGTTCGATGGCCTTGTAGGCCATGCCCTTGCCGAAGGCCTTGGGGGCCGGGATCTGTTTGCCGCCGTGGGGCTTGAGCCAGGCGTCCCAGTCGGTCCACCAGCTGCCGGGATGCTCGGTCGCGCCTTCGAGCCACTGGGCGTGGGTCGCAGGCAGCTTGCCGTCTTCGCGGGTCCAGAAGCTGCGCTTCTTCTTGGCGGGCGGGTTGATGACGCCGGCGATGTGGCCCGAGGCGCCCATGACGAAGCGCTTCTTGCCCGTGAGTATCTGGGTCGACGCGTAGGCACCGCCGATGGGCACGATGTGGTCCTCGCGCGAGCCGTAGATGTAGGCGGGTGCCTGGATCGCGCGCAGGTCGATCTTCTCGCCGCAGACGGTGACGGCGTCCGGGTCGGCCAGCTTGTCCTCGAGGTAGGTGTTGCGCAGGTACCAGCAGTACATCGGCCCTGGCAGGTTGGTCGCGTCGCTGTTCCAGTAGAGCAGGTCGAAGGGCGGCGGCGTCTCGCCCTTGAGGTAGTTCCCGACGACGTAGTTCCATACCAGGTCGTTGGGCCGCAGGAAGCTGAAGGTCGATGCGAGGTCGCCGCCGGGCAGCAGGCCGCCCTTGCCCATCTGCATCTCGCGAAAGCGCACGAAGTTCTCGTCGATGAAGATGTCCAGGATGCCCGTGTCCTGGAAGCGCAGCAGCGTGGTCAGGAAGGTGACCGAGGCGGCGGGGTGCTCGCCGCGCGCGGCCAGCACGGCCAGCGCGGTGCCGAGGATGGTGCCGCCCACGCAGAAGCCCAGCGTGTTGATCTGGCCGCCCTTCCTGTCCTGCCCGGTGATCTCGCGCACCGCCTGGATGGCCTGGATCGCGCCCTTCTCGATGTAGTCGTCCCAGGTGACCTGGTCCATCGACTCGTCGGGATTGCGCCAGCTGACCACGAAGGTGCGGTGTCCCTGGGCGACGGCGTGGCGGATCAGCGAGTTCTCGGGCTGCAGGTCGAGGATGTAGAACTTGTTGATGCACGGCGGCACCAGCAGCAGCGGGCGCTCGTGCACCTTGGGCGTGAGCGGCCTGTACTCGAGCAGCTGGAAGAGCTCGTTCTCGTACACCACCGCGCCCTCGGTGGTCGCCACGTTGCGGCCGACCTCGAAGGCGCTCTCGTCGGTCATGCTGACGTGGCCCTGCTGGATGTCGTGCACCAGGTTGCGGATGCCCTTGGCGATGCTCTCGCCCTGCGTCTTCAGTGCCTGCTGCTGCGCCTCGGCGTTGAAGGCCATGTAGTTGCTGGGCGCCGAAGCCGCCATCCACTGCTCGACCGCGAAGCGCAGGCGGGCCTTGGTCTTCGCGTCGGCCTCGACCGCCTCGGCCATCGACATCAGGGTGCGCGCATTGAGCAGGTAGACCGCCGCCGAGAACGCGGCCATGGGGTTCTGGTGCCAGGGCTCGGCCGCGAAGCGCTTGTCGCCCTCGGGCTGCGCCATGAGGCCCTGGCGCCACAGGGCGCTGGCTTCCTCGACGTATTCGCGCTGGATGCTCACCAGCTTGTCGGGCGCGAACTGGAAGCTCGGCAGGTTCCACTGCGGGCCGCCGCCGAAGGCACCGCCCTGGCCGAGTTCACCGAAGGACGAGAGCGCCTTCTGCCAGCCCTCGCTCAGCGCCTTCTGGAACGAGCCCATCATCTCGCTCGCCATGGCCTGGTCCTGTGTCATGGGGTCTCCTGTGTTCCTCGCCTGGGGTCGCGACCACTGCGGAACGTGGCGCGTGGATTGAGTATCCTGCATTTCCAAGGCACTTTTTGGCATGCCCCACAGCGGCGGTGCGCCACCCCGAGCTGAAACCGTGTTCATCCATCTCGTCGTGATCGCATGGCTGTACGTGGCCGTGATGATGGCCGTCGCCGAAGCCACCGCCACCAACGGCACCGTGCTGGGCGCCGTCTTCACCTTCCTGCTGTACGGGCTGCTGCCCGTGGCGCTGGTGGTGTACCTGCTGGCGACGCCCGCGCGCCGGCGCGCCGCGAAGGAACGCGAGGCGCAGGCCCAGGCCGCGGCGCGCGCCGCGGCCAACGCCGCCGCTTCAGACGCGCCAGACCAGGGCGGCGAAGCGCCCGCTGCCAGCCCCGTCGCGCCGGTGCGAAAAGAACCTTGAGGGGTTGCCCACGGTGCACCACGGCGCGCTGCCGTCGTTGCCGTGCACCGCGCCGACGCCCAGCGCCTGCAGGCGCTGGCGCGCGAGCGCCGGCAGGTCGGCCAGCCACTTGCCCGGCCGCGGGCCGGGACGAAAACAATCGGCGGCCTCGGCCGCATGGGCCACGAAGGCCGCCCGGACCTCGTCGCCGACCTCGAACGCCTCCGGGCCGATGCAGGGACCCAGCCACGCTATGATTTTCGTAGCACCCTGCGCAGCATCCGCGGGCGCTGGCGGCCGAAACGATGCGTAGGCCCGCTCCAGCACCCCGGCGGCCAGGCCACGCCAGCCGCAATGGGCCGCGGCCACGCGACGGCCGTCCTCGCTGCACAGCAGGACGGGCAGGCAGTCCGCCACCATCACCGTCGCAGCGACGCCGACGGCATCGGCCAGCGCCGCGTCCGCGGTCGGCGCGCCCGGGCCGGGCGTGGCCAGCGCGGCGCAGTCGGTGCCATGCACCTGGCGCAGGAAGACGGGCTCGGCGCCGATGGCTTCGCGCAGGCGGCGCCGGTTCTCGGCGACGTGCTCGGGCCGGTCGCCCACGTGGTCGCCCAGGTTGAGGCTCGCGTAGCCGCCCTGGGAAACGCCGCCGGCGCGCGTGGTGCACAGCGCGCGCACGCCGGGCGGCGCCGGCCAGTCGGGCACAATCCAGTCGGGCACAATCCAGTCGGCCGGCCAGGCCATGGCGGCGTCAGGCTTCGGCATCGGGGCACTGCGAGGGCTGGGCGCGCTGGAAGGCATCCAGGCGCTGGCAGGCCTCGTAGGCGGCGATCGTGCGCGGCAGGCCGCTCAGGTCGCAGTCGAAGCGCTGGGCGTTGAAGATCTGCGGCACCAGGCAGCAGTCGGCCAGCGTCGGCGTGTTGCCCCAGCAATAGATGCCCGCCGGGTGCTGGGCGAGCTGCCGTTCGAAGGCCAGCAGGCCCTCGCGCACCCAGTGGCGGTACCAAGCGTTCTTGGCCGCCTCGTCGAGCTTCAGCTCGCTCACCAGGTACTTGAGCACGCGCAGGTTGTTGATGGGGTGGATCTCGCACGCGATCGACTGCGCCAGCGCACGCACGTGGGCGCGGCCCACCGGGTCGGCCGGCAGCAGCGGCGGCTCGGGCTGGATCTCGTCGAGGTACTCGATGATCGCCATCGACTGCGAAAAGCGCTCGCCCTCGTCCTCGAGCAGGGGCACCAGGCGGTCGGCCGACAGGCTGGCGAAGGGACCGGTCTTGTGCTCGCCGCGCGCGATGTGCACCGGGACGTAGTCGTAGGCCATGCCCTTGAGGTTCAGGGCGATGCGCACGCGGTACGAGGCCGAGGAGCGGAAGTAGTTGTGCAGCTTCATCATGCGCCCGAGGATACGCCCGCACCGCCCACCGCCGCCGCGCGCCAGCCGATGCGCGCCGGCTCTGGCACACTGGCCGCCTCGCGCCTTTTCCCCTTCCCAGAAAGAGCATTCCGATGGCCACCGACTATGTCTTCAGCCCGGCACCCGTGGTGTCGGTTCCCGTGGCGGGCAGCAGCGCCCGGTTTCCCGTCCACCGCATCTACTGCGTGGGCCGCAACTACGAGGAGCATGCCAAGGAGATGGGCTTCACCGGCCGCGAGCCGCCCTTCTTCTTCATGAAGCCGGCCGACGCGCTGGTGGTGGTCGATGCCGGCAGCACCGGCACCATGGCCTACCCGTCCCTCACCAAGAACCTGCACCACGAGATCGAGCTCGTGGTCGCCATCGGCACCGGCGGCAGGAACATCGCTGCCGCCGATGCACACAAGCACATCTTCGGCTGGGCCGTGGGCCTGGACATGACGCGCCGCGACCTGCAGAACGACATGAAGAAGCAGGGCCGTCCCTGGGACATCGGCAAGGGCTTCGAGCAGAGCGCGCCCATCGGCCCGATCGTGCCCAAGGCCGAGGCCGGCGACGTCGAGAACGCCGAGATCTCGCTGCAGGTCAACGGCACCGACCGCCAGCGCAGCAACGTCGCCAAGCTGATCTGGAACGTGGCCGAGACCATCGAGCACCTGTCGGCCGCCTGGGAGCTGCAGCCCGGCGACCTGATCTACTCCGGCACGCCCGAAGGCGTGGCGGCTGTGGTGTCGGGCGACACGATGGTCGGCCAGGTGGCCGGCCTGCCGACGCTGACGGTGAAAGTCGCCTGAGCGCGCCCTGAGCAACAGGCCCGCCCGAGCGCGATGTTCACCCGCCCCCTGATCAAGCACTGCAAGAACTGCGGCACCGCGGTGGTGTACCGCGTGCCCGACGACGGCGACGTCAAGGAACGCGCCGTCTGCCCGGCCTGCGGCACGATCCACTATGAGAACCCGCTCAACGTCGTCGGCACCATCCCGGTGCTGGGCGACAAGGTGCTGCTGTGCAAGCGCAACATCGAGCCGCGCTGGGGCAAGTGGACCCTGCCCGCCGGCTTCATGGAACTGGGCGAGACCACCGCCGAGGGCGCTGCGCGCGAGACCGACGAGGAAGCCGGTGCCCAGTACGAGCTGGGCGGGCTCTTCGCGCTGATGAACGTGGTGCGCGTCGGGCAGGTGCACCTGTTCTACCGCGCCAAGCTGCTCAGCGACATCTTCGCGCCGGGGCACGAGACCATCGAGGCGAAGCTCTTCACCGAGGAAGAGATTCCCTGGGACGAGATTGCCTTTCGGACGGTGCGCGAGGCGCTCGAACGCTTCTTCGAGGACCGCCGCCAGGGCGAGTACCGCATCCACACGGTCGACATCGTGTGAGCCGGTGGCGACGCGGCATTTCGAGCCCGATCGGCTCGCAGCCCCCGTCCCACCTGCGCAAGCAGCTACCGATTTCATAGCATGGCAGGCCACTGCCGAGGATTCGCGAACGCCATGAACAAGCTCCTTACGCTGCTGATGTGCGCCCTGGCCGGCGCCGCGGCTTCCACGGCCGGCGCAGAGACGGTCGGCGACGTCGACACCGCCTTCAAGCTCATCGGCCCCGACCACAAGATCGTGGTCGACGCCTACGACGACCCGCGCGTGAACGGCGTGACCTGCTACGTCTCGCGCGCCAAGACGGGCGGCATCTCCGGCGCCTTCGGCCTGGCCGAGGACAAGGCCGAAGCGTCGATCGCCTGCCGCCAGGTCGGACCGATCGGCTTCACCGGCCCGTTGCCCAAGCGCGAGGAGGTGTACGCCGAGCGGCAGTCGATCCTGTTCAAGCGCCTGCGCGTGGTGCGCTTGGTCGACGCCAGGCGCAACACGCTGATCTACCTCACCTATTCCGACAAGCTGATCGACGGCTCGCCGCAGAACGCGGTGACGGCGGTGCCGGTCGATCGCGCAACGCCAATTCCGATGAAATGAGAAAGGCCGCGCCAGGGTGACCGCCGCCAGCACGCCAAGCGCCACGACAAGCAGCGCCATCCGCACCCTTTACCGCGCGCTGTGGCAGCACGCCGAGGGCGTGCGCGGCCAGCTCGTGGGCGCGGCGGCGCTGCTGGGCGGCTCGCAGCTCGTGCGGCTGGCCATGCCCTGGCTCGCGGCGCAGGCAATCAATGCGCTGCAGAAGGGCCAGGTGCCCGCCGCGGGGCGCTGGATCGCGGTGCTGATGGGCGTATACCTGGTGTCCTGGCTGCTGCACGGGCCGGGCCGCGTGCTCGAGCGCAACGTGGGCGTGCGCGTGCGCGAGCGGCTGAGCGACCAGCTGTACGGGCGCATCACTGCCGCTCCCCTGGCCTGGCGCGACGGGCACCACTCGGGCGAACTGCAGCACCGGGTGCACCAGGCGAGCCGCGCGCTGTCGGACTTCGCGCAGAACCAGTTCGTCTACGTGCAAAGTGCGCTCAGCTTCGCAGGGCCGCTGGTGGCACTGGCGCTGCTCTCGCACACCAGCGGGCTGATCGCGCTGGTGGGCTACGTCGTGATCGGCGCGGCGATCCTGCGCTTCGACAAGGCCTTGATGGTCCTGGCCCGGCAGGAGAACGACGCCGACCGCCGCTACGCCGCGGCGCTGCTCGACTTCGTCGGCAACGCGTCGACGGTGATCGGCCTTCGGCTGCAGGCGGCATCGGCCAGGCTGCTGCGCCGGCGCATGGAAGCGGTGTCGGCGCCGCTCAAGCGCGCAGTCGTGGTCAACGAGGGCAAGTGGTTCGCGGTCGACATGCTGGGCCTGGGACTGACCTGGCTGCTGGTGGCCATCTACGTCTGGCAGGCCATCTCGGCCGGCGGCACGGCATCGGCGGTGATGCTGGGCACCGTGTTCATGATCTACCAGTATGCGCAGCAGGCGGCGTCGGTCGTGAGCTCGATGGCAGCCAACTTCCAGAACTTCGCGCGCATGCACACCGACTACGGCAGCGCCGAGCCGATCTGGGCCGCACCGGGCGATCCGGCGGTCGCACCGCCGCCGGTGGACGCCGGCGCGCACTGGACCACCTTGGCGGTGCACGGCGTGCACTGGGGCTATGCCGACAGCAGCCGCGGCGGCGGCCTGCACGATCTGTCGCTCACGCTGCGCCGCGGTGAGCGGGTGGCGTTGATCGGCCCGAGCGGCGGCGGCAAGAGCACGCTGCTGCGGGCGCTGGCCGGGCTCTATGTGCCGCAACAGGGCACGCTCACGATCGACGGCCAGCCGCAGCCCTGGGCGCGGCTGCGCGCGCTGGCGACCCTGATCCCGCAGGAGGCCGAGGTCTTCGAGGCCAGCGTGCGCGAGAACCTCACCTTCGGCGAGACCGCCGACGAGGCCGTGCTGCAGCAGTCGGTGCACGCCAGCGCCTTCGACGAGGTGCTGGCCCGCCTGCCCGACGGGCTGGCGAGTCCGCTCACAGAGCGCGGCTTCAACCTCTCCGGCGGCCAGCGGCAACGCCTGGCCTTGGCGCGCGGCGCGCTGGCGGCCCATGGCAGCTCGCTGCTGCTCTTGGACGAGCCGACGAGCGCCCTCGACCCGCAGACCGAGGGCCGGGTGTTCGAACGCATGGCCAGCGCCTTTCCGCAGGCCTGCCTGATCGCGTCGGTGCACCGGCTGAGCCTGCTGGAACGCTTCGACACGGTCGTCATCCTGGAAGCCGGGCGCGTGGCAGACTTCGGTCCCCGCGACGAACTGCTGGCGAGGCACCCGCATCTGTCGACGCAGGTGCAGGCGCGCGGCACGCCGCGTTAAATCCTGCAGACCTTTACAAGACAAATACAGGTCGGCCGCATGCCGGGCCTGCGCGAGCAGCTATCATTTTCATAGCTAGCCGATCCTTCAACGGTGCGGCGCGACGGCCCCACGCCCGGGCGTGCCGTCCTGCGCACCGGCTGCATCCATCCGCGCGCCCGACATGCGCGCCCGACGGGACACACAGAACAATGACTTTCGCTACCCTCCGCTCTTCCCTTCTGATCGCCACCGCGGCCGTTCTGGCGGCCTGCTCGAGCACGCCGCCGCCCGCACCCAAGCCTGCGCCCGCGCGCCAGGCGCCCGCGCCGTCCGCGCCGGCGCCCGCCCCTGCGCCCGCCGCGCCTGCACAACCGGCCGCGTTCATCCGCCCGGCCGAGGGCCCGACGCTGGCCCGCTTCGACGGCAGGAGCAACAAGGGCCTGGACATCGGCGGCAAGGCCGGCGACCCGGTGCTGGCCTCTGCGGACGGACGCGTCGTCTTCGTCGGCGGCCAGCTGCGCGGCTACGGCAACATGGTCATCGTCAAGCACAACGACACCTTCCTCACGGCCTACGCGCACAACCAGAAGATCCTGGTCAAGGAGAAGGACAACGTGCGCCAGGGACAGCAGATCGCCGAGATGGGCAGGAGCGGCACCGACCGCGTGAAGCTGCACTTCGAGGTGCGCAAGCAGGGCGTGGCGGTCGATCCGCAGCCCTACCTGGACGGCAAGGCGCGCTGACGCCACCGCGCTATCCCGCCCGCGGCGGCGCCCTCGGCCACCTGGCCTGCGGCATTTGGCGTAGTGACCGGCGGCGGCGCGCGCCCTAAGCTCCCGACATCCCCGCTCCGGAGCGACTGCCGTGATGGACACCCCGCAAGCCTTGGACGACACCGAACTGCAGACCCTGGCGCAGACCTGGCGGCGTGAAGCGCTCACGGGCAGCTGGCAGGCCGCGCGCATGGCGCGCGCGCTGGAAGCCGAGCAGCGCCGTCGCATCGTGCAAAGCGCCTGGCAGCAGCTCGATCCGGCGCCTCTGCCGACCGAGCAGGGTGGCTGGTGGCGCCTGCAGCGCTGAAACGCCGAACCCCGCATCTCCGGTCTGCCGATCGGCCCCAATCCCCCCCTCCGACGCGCAGTCTGCGGCGCGCCAGCGCTCGCTGGTCTTCATCACCCACAGGGTGAATGTCGGTCGACTTCGCACGATTGTTTCGATGGCGTGAACGGTTCGTTCCGAATCGTGCGGGTTTCTACTTATCTTCCAGGTCCACAATTCATCCCACGGGCCAGCGATTGAACGCAGACCCGAAGCGGATCCGGGCAGGTGCCCACCGCTCTGTTCAAACGCTATCCAGCAAGGAGCACATCATGAAGACCTCGAAGATCATCGCCATCGCCGCCCTTTCCCTCGTCGCCGCCGCCGGCGTTGCCCAGGCCGAGGAATACCAAGGCGTGACCACCGTCAACTCGGTGGCCAGCCGTGCCGAAGTGAACAGCCAGGCCGTCGTGGCCGCGCACTCGGCCAACCCGTACGCCGAAGGCGCCAACGCCGGAGTGCCTGCCACCATCGTGTCGCAGGCCGACCGCAACGCCGTGCGTGCCGGTGCCGTCGCCGCTGCCCACGACCCGACGTGGAACCTGGACCGCAAGGCCTTCGTGAACAGCACGATCCCCTCGCAATACACCCAGGGCAGCCTGGCCGTGCGTCGNGACCGCAAGGCCTTCGTGAACAGCACGATCCCCTCGCAATACACCCAGGGCAGCCTGGCCGTGCGTCGCGCCGCCACCCGCAGCGCCGCACTCTGATCGTCGACCGTGCCCCATGGGGCACGCACCGCGCACTCAGGCGGGCGCCGCCTGAAAGAGGTCCAGGAACGGGCCTGGGAGGCGCCTGAATGCAGGACCCGGCACGCATCACTGCGTGGCCGGGTTTCTTTTTTTTGCGCGCGCGTTGTGAGCCGTCGGACGCTTCGAGGGCGCACAGCGGGGGCGCCTAGAACAAAGGCCGCTGGCTCATCGCCAGCGGCCTTTGCTTTTCAACCCCGCCTTTCCCTGTGACGGCAAGGTAGCGCCCAGCCACATTCCTACACCGGGCGACGCGATGTTTTTTCAGAATCCGCGTCGCCATGACACCCACCTCCATCGATCAACCGCAGGCCTCCAGCGACGACCGGTCACGTGAGCTCGATCCCGACAGCTGGCCCTGCCGCATGAAGAAGGCCGTTTATGCGAGCGTGTTCATTGCGGCCGTTGCATCGTGGCTCGCCGCGGCGGCGAGCGCGATGTATTTCGCCGTGGTCGATGTAGTGCGCGGATAGCGCGGCGAGCGGTTCGGAAGTCGGGCTCTCCCGACAGCGTGTACTCGTCCGGACGCCGAAGCCCGACGCATGCCGGCGCGTCGCTGGATCCGAGGACCGCAATGATGGATTGATGCCATCGTGGTCGCCCCCGTCCGACATTCACGCGGCGCGCTCGGCGGTATATCCGTGGCCTCGAAAGGAGTCAGGTGTGAGACGGCTGTTTGTGGTCACCGCATTGGAACGATACGGCGATCGAATTTTGCGCGCCAAGATTCGGGAGGCCGATGGCATACGAGGGACGTGGATCGACGACGCGAAGATCGTCGACGCCGAGGAGCTCATGGCGCTCGTCGAACGAACCGACACCCGCGTGACCTCGATCACCCGAAGTGCGATGGCCGGGCCGGACCTGGCCATCGAAGAACGTCCGACGGGCCGGATGATCGTGCCGATTCTGGTGCCCGGCGTGCTGTACGGTCTCGACTCCGTGCAGACCGTCGTCGTCTAGGCGATCAGCCCCGCGTTTGTCAGGAACGGGCCGCCGTTGTCAAAGCCAACGAAAAACGGGTTAGGCCTTGTGAGCCTAACCCGTTGATCTACTTTTTATTTTTGGTCGGTGTGAAAGGATTCGAACCTTCGACCCCTTGCACCCCATGCAAGTGCGCTACCAGGCTGCGCCACACACCGAAGCTCTCGATTATATGCCGGGATTGGCGATTGCCCGGCAGTCGATCAGTAAGTTGCTGCCAAAAGCTCGCGAATCTCGACGAGCTCGCTGCGCAGTTGCGCGAGCTGCGTGCGGTCGAGCACGACGAAGGGCATGGACGTGGTCGCGTACCACGCGGCGCGCTCTTCATGTGCGCCCGCCTCGTCCTGCTCGATCGGTGCATCCACGGCCGCATCCGCATCGACCACGAGGGCCTCGGCTTCGTCGCCGGCCTTGCGGCGGCCGCGCTCGATCTGCACGAGTTCCTGCAACTTGTTGCGCGCGCCGCTGATCGTGAAGCCCTGGTCGTAGAGCAGGTCGCGGATGCGGCGGATCATCAGCACTTCGTGGTGCTGGTAGTAGCGGCGGTTGCCACGGCGCTTCATCGGCCGCAGCTGGGTGAACTCCTGCTCCCAGTAGCGCAGCACGTGCGGTTTGACGCCGCACAGCTCGCCGACCTCACCGATCGTGAAGTAGCGCTTGACGGGGATGGGTGGGAGCGAGCCCCCGGCATGAACGCCGGCCTGCTTCTCGGCCATTTTCTCTATTGAAATCAACACGGTGCGGGGTAAACCTCAGAGGTTACTCCACGCACCTTGTCGGCGCCAAGCGCTTATTCGCCCTCGACGCTCCATTCGACGCTCGCGCCCCCCTCGTGGGTCGGCAAACCGTGAATCTGTTCCTTGAGTTTCGCGCTCGCATGGAAGGTCGCGACACGACGTGCGCCGATCGGAATGTGCTCGCCGGTGCGCGGATTGCGGCCCGGCCGCGGCGCCTTGGTGCGGATCTGGAAGTTGCCGAAGCCAGAGATCTTGACGTCATCGCCTTCGATCAGACGCGCCGCGATAAGGTCGAAAAATGCCTCGACCATGTCCTTCGCCTCGCGCTTGTTCAAGCCGATCTGCTCGAACAGCAGGTCGGCCAGCTGCGCCTTGGTGAGCGCCGGCGTCTCGAGGGCTTCGATGGTGAATTCCATGGCCGATGTCTCCTGCTCAGGCACGCAGGCGCGCGCCGACGGCCGCCGCGGCCTGTCCCAGCACGGCCTGCACGGCCGCGTCGACCTGTTCGTCGGTGAGCGAGCCGGCATCGCTCTGGAAGCTCAGGCGCACCGCGAGGCTCTTCTCGCCGTCGGCGAGGCCCCCTGTCGACGCAGCGCCCGGCTGCGGCCGGTAGATGTCGAACAGCATCGCGTCGCGCAGCAGACCTTGCGTCGGCGCGGCACGCGCCGCGTCGAGCACGGCGCCTGCCGCAACCGACTCCGCCACCACGAGCGCGACGTCGCGCTCCACGGCCTGGTGCTTGGCCACCGGCTGCGCCACGGGCACGGTGCGCGCCGTGACCGCATCGAGGTCCAGCTCGAACAGCACCGGCGCCTGGGCGAAGTCCCATTGCTGCCGCCAGCGAGGATGCAGTTCGCCGACGACGCCGATCTCGCGGCCGTCGAGCAGAACACGCGCGGCACGGCCGGGATGCAGGGCGGGATGTTCGGTGCGCTCGAAGGTCGGCACGGCGGGGGCCAGCAAGGCCTCCACGTCACCCTTGGCGTCGTAGAAATCCGCGCGCTGCGGCTTGCCGTCCCAGCGCGCCGCCTGTGCATCGCCCCAGGCCAGTCCGGCCACACGCATCGGCTGGCGCACGCCCTTGACGGTGCTGTCGGTGGTGGCCACGCGCGCATCGCGCAGGAAGACGCGACCGAGCTCGAACACGCGCACCCGCGGCGCCTTGCGGTCCAGGTTGAACTTGAGCACCTGCAGCAGCGAGCCGATGAGCGACGAACGCATCACGCTCATCTGGCTGGCGATGGGGTTGAGCAGCTTCACCGGGTCGGCGTTGCCGGCCAAGTCGCGTTCCCATTCGGCTTCGACGAAGCTGAAGTTGATCGTCTCCTGGTAGCCCAGAGCCGCGATGCGATGGCGAACGGCAAAGCGGCTGCGCTGGCTCTCGGGCTTGACCCGCGCGGTGACAGGCGCGAGGGGCGGGGTGGTGGGCAGGTTGTTGTAGCCCACCAGGCGCGCCACTTCCTCGATCAGGTCTTCCTCGATCGTGAGGTCGAAGCGGTGCGGCGGCGGCGTGACGGTGATGACGCCCTCGCCTTCGTGCAGCGCGAAGCCCAGGCGCTGGAGCGCGTCGGCGCATTGCGCCTGCGTGAGCGGCATGCCGATGACGCGCGCGGCACGCGCCACGCGCAGGGTGACGGGCTTGAGCTCCGGCAGCTTGAGCGTCTGGTCGTCGATCGGGCCGGGCTGGCCGCCACAGATCTGCTGGATCAGCTGCGTGATGCGCTCGATCACCTGCACCGTGCGGCTCGGGTCGACGCCGCGCTCGTAGCGGTGTCCTGCGTCGGTGGAGAAGTTGAAACGGCGCGAACGGCCCTGCACCGCTTCGGGCCACCAGAATGCCGCCTCGACATAGATGTTGCGCGTGTCGTCGGACACCGCCGTCGCGTCGCCGCCCATGATGCCGGCGAGCGATTCGACTTCCTGGTCGTCGGCGATCACGCCGACCTTCTCATCGACGCTGATGGTGTTGCCGTTGAGCAGCTTGAGCTGCTCACCTGCCCGGCCCCAGCGCACCGTGAGGCCGCCGTGGATCTTGTCGAAGTCGAAGATGTGCGAAGGCTGGCCGTACTCGAACATCACGTAGTTCGAGATGTCGACCAGCGCGGTGACGCTGCGCTGCCCGCAGCGCGCGAGGCGGTCGACCATCCACGCGGGCGTGGCCGCCTGGGTGTTGACGCCACGCACGATGCGGCCGGAGAAGCGGCCGCACAGGTCGGGCGCCTCGACCTTCACCGCCAGCTTGTCGTCGTGCTGCGGCACCACGGGCTCGATGGCCGGCGTGCGCAGCGGCGTGCCCGTGAGCGCGGCCAGCTCGCGCGCGATGCCGAAGACCGACAGGCCATGGGCGAGGTTGGGGGTGAGCTTCAGGGTAAGGAGCGTGTCGTCCAGGCGCAGCCACTCCCGGATGCCGGTGCCGATGGGCGCCTCGCCGGCCAGCTCGAGCAGGCCGCCGTGGTCTTCGCTGAGCTGCAGCTCGCGCGCCGAGCACAGCATGCCCTGGCTTTCGACGCCGCGCAGCTTGCCCAGCTTGATGTGGAAGGGCTTGCCGTCCTCGCCGGGCGGCAGTTCGGCGCCCACGAGCGCGGTGGGGACCTTGATGCCCACGCGCGCATTGGGCGCGCCGCAGACGATGTTGAGCAAGGCGCCCTGCCCCACGTCCACCTGGCACACGCGCAGGCGGTCGGCGTTGGGGTGCTGCACGGCCTCCTTGATCTCGCCGACCACGATCTTCGTGAACGGTGGCGCGGCGGGACGGCGCTCCTCGACCTCGAAGCCGCCCATGGTCAGCGTGTCGGCCAGTTCCTCGCTCGTGAGCGGCGGGTTGCAGAACTCGCGCAACCAGGACTCGGGGAATTGCATTGCTTTCGGTCTCTTTGAATCTATGCGGGAGGTCGCGCGGGAATCACTGGAACTGCGACAGGAAGCGCAGGTCGCCGTCGAAGAACAGGCGCAGGTCGTTCACACCGTAGCGCAGCATCGTGAGGCGGTCCGGGCCCATGCCGAAGGCGAAGCCGATGTAGCGCTCGGGGTCCAGCCCCATGTTGCGCACGACGTTCGGGTGCACCTGGCCCGAGCCCGCCACTTCGAGCCAGCGCCCGGCCAGCGGGCCGCTCTGGAACTGGATGTCGATCTCGGCGCTGGGCTCGGTGAAGGGGAAGAAGCTCGGGCGAAAGCGCAGCACCAGGTCGTCGCTCTCGAAGAAGGTGCGGCAGAAGTCGGTGAAGACGACCTTCAGGTCCTTGAAGCTCACGTTCGCGCCCAGCCACAGGCCCTCGCACTGGTGGAACATGGGCGAGTGGGTGGCATCGCTGTCCACGCGGTAGGTGCGGCCCGGGGCGATCACGCGGATCTCGGGCGCGGTCACGCCCGGATCCTTGGCGGCCGCCTCGAACAGCGCGGCGTGCTTCTTCACCTGCTGATGGGCATAACGCACCTGCATCGGGCTCGTGTGAGGCCGCAGGTTGTACGGAATGCCGTCGTCGCCCTGGATGTCGACGTAGAAGGTGTCCTGCATCGAGCGTGCCGGGTGGTTCGGCGGGTTGTTCAGCGAGGTGAACGAATGCCAGTCGCTCTCGATCTCCGGCCCGTCGGCCACGTCGAAGCCCATGCTGCCGAAGATGGCCTCGATGCGCTCCAGCGTGCGGCTGACCGGGTGCAGACCTCCGCCGGCCCGGCGGCGGCCCGGCAGGGTCACGTCCAGGGCCTCCGCGCGCAGTTGCACAGCGAGTTCCTCGTCGGCGAGCTGCTGGCGGCGCTCGGTCAGCGCGGCCTCGATGGCCTGCTTGGCGACGTTGATGGCGGCGCCGCGCGACTTCTTCTCGTCGACGCTGAGCTGGGCCATGCCCTTCATCAGTTCGGTGACGCGGCCGGACTTGCCGAGGAACTGCGCCTTGGCGTTTTCGAGTTCCGCCGGCGCCTTGGCGTCGGCGAAGGCGGCACGGGCGTTGGCGACCAGGGTGTCCAGCTCGTTCATGGAATCGGGAATGCGAAAGGGAAATAAAAAAGGGCTGGTGCTTTTGAAGCGCCAGCCCTTGTACCGTGGGCGCGAGCAGCTATCGAAACGATAGCAACCCGCAGCAGGATCAAGCAGCCAGCTTGGCCTTGACCTGCTCCACGATGCCGGCGAATGCGGCCTTGTCGTGCACGGCGATATCGGCCAGGACCTTGCGGTCGATCTCGATACCGGCCTTGCGGATGCCGTTGGCGAACTGGCTGTAGGTCAGGCCCAGTTCACGCGAGGCGGCGTTGATACGCGCGATCCACAGCTGGCGGAACACGCGCTTCTTGGTACGACGGTCACGGTAGGCGTACTGGCCTGCCTTCATCACCGCCTGCTTGGCGATGCGGAAGACATTGCCGCGACGGCCGCGGAAGCCCTTGGCGAGGGCGAGAACCTTCTTGTGGCGGGCGCGAGCGGTTACACCACGTTTGACGCGAGGCATATTGAATCCTTCCTAGTTCGTCGGTTGATCAAATGCCTTGGCCGGGCAGCATGGCGGCCATCGAAACCATGTTGGTCTCGTGAACCGTCACCGCACCGCGCAGGTGGCGCTTGTTCTTGGTGGTCTTCTTGGTCAGGATGTGACGCTTGAAGGCTTGACCGCGCTTGACGGTGCCACCGGGACGAACGCGAAAACGCTTCTTCGCGCTGCTCTTGGTCTTCATTTTGGGCATGTGCATGCTCCTTTTCGTTGTGCTCGCAAGGCGCCGCGGATGCTCCACGGACTTGTTGGCCCTCGAGGCACTTCTTCATCCCGCGACAGCCCGCCCGGAGGCTGGCTGCCGCGAAATCCCTTCTTCAATCCACGGCCCGCTACGGGAGACGGGCCTTGCCACGCATCAGGCGGCCGCCGGTTCCGTCGCCGACTTGGCCGCCCCACCCGCCTTCTTGCGGCCTGGCGCGATCATCATGATCATCTGCCGGCCCTCGAGCTTGGGAAACTGCTCGACCACGATCGCGTCGCCCAGTTCGTCGCGGATGCGTTGCAGAAGCGCCAGACCCAGTTCCTGGTGCGTGATCTCACGCCCGCGAAAGCGCAGGGTGATCTTGCACTTGTCGCCTTCGTCCAGGAAGCGCCGGATGTTGCGCATCTTGATGTTGTAGTCGCCGTCGTCGGTCCCGGGCCGGAACTTGATTTCCTTGACCTCGATGACCTTCTGCTTCGACTTCGCTTCGGCGGCCTTCTTCTGCTCGAGAAACTTGAACTTGCCGTACTCGATCAGCCGGCAGACCGGCGGATTGGCCGCAGCCACCGTCTCGACCAGGTCCACGTCGTATTCCCCCGCAAGGCGCAAGGCCTCCTGCAGGCTGACAACGCCCAGCGCTTCGTTGTCGGGGCCGAAAAGGCGGACTTCCGGGGCCATGATTTCCCGGTTCAGGCGGTGTTGGCGTTCCTCGCGCTGGCGGCGGTCGCGAAATGCAGTAGCGATGGCTTCGATCCTTTGGTCTGTTTGCTACAAAAAACGTAGCGGATGCCGCAGCAGGCACGCGCACAAACGGCGATTCGGAACCCAGGCCGAGGCCCGGGTCGTCTCCGGTCAACGCTTGTGAGAGATGTCGTCGGCGATCTTTTGGGAGAACGCCTCCACCGACATTGCACCGAGGTCGATATTGCCCCGGGCGCGCACTGCGACGGCGCCGGCTTCCTTTTCCTTGTCGCCCACGACAACGATGTAAGGGAGCTTTTGCAACGAATGCTTCCGTATTTTATACGTGATCTTCTCGTTGTGCAGGTCCAGCGCCACCCTAAACCCTTGATTCCGCAGCGTTTTCGCAACTTCGCCGGCGTAGTCGGCCTGTCCTTCGCTGATGTTGAGCACCGCCACCTGCACCGGCGCCAGCCAGGCGGGCAAGGCGCCCGCATGGTGTTCGACCAGCATGCCGATGAAGCGCTCCAGGCTGCCGACGATGGCGCGGTGGAGCATCACCGGGTGCGCACGGCCGCTCGATTCCGTCACGTAGTCCGCGCCGAGGCGCTCCGCCGTGTTGAAGTCGACCTGCATGGTGCCGCACTGCCACTGGCGGCCGATCGCATCGCGCAGCGTGTACTCGATCTTGGGACCGTAGAAGGCGCCGTCGCCGGGCGCAATGACGAAGTCCACGCCCGAACGGCGCAGCGCTTCCATCACGGCATGCTCGGCCTTGTCCCACAACTCGTCGGAGCCCACGCGGTTGTCCGGCCGCGTCGCGACCTTGTAGAGGATGTCGGTGAAGCCGAAGTCCGCATACACCTTCTGCAGTTGCGCCGTGTACGCCACGCACTCGTCGAGGATCTGATCCTCCGTGCAGAAGATGTGGCCGTCGTCCTGCGTGAAGCCGCGCACGCGCATGATTCCGTGCAGCGCGCCGCTGGGCTCGTTGCGGTGGCACTGGCCGAATTCGCCATAGCGGATCGGCAGGTCGCGGTAGCTGCGCAGGTCGTTCTTGAAGATGATCACGTGGCCCGGGCAGTTCATCGGCTTCAGCGCGTAGTCGCGCTTCTCCGACTCCGTCGTGAACATGTTCTCGCGGTAGTTCTGCCAGTGGCCCGTCTTCTCCCACAGGCTCTTGTCCAGGATCTGCGGCCCCTTCACTTCCTGGTAGCCCGTGTCGCGGTACACCTGCCGCATGTACTGCTCCACCGCCTGCCACAGCGCCCAGCCCTTCGGATGCCAGAACACCAGGCCCGGCGCCACTTCGTCGATGTGGTACAGGTCCAGTTCCTTGCCCAGCTTGCGATGGTCGCGCTTCTCGGCCTCCTCGATGCGCTGGATGTAGGCGTCGAGCTGCTTCTTGTCCGCCCAGGCCGTGCCGTAGATGCGTTGGAGCTGCTCGTTCTTGGCGTCGCCGCGCCAGTAGGCGCCGGCCAGCTTCGTCAGCTTGAAGACCTTCAGGAAACGCGTGTTCGGCACGTGCGGTCCACGGCACATGTCCACGTATTCCTGGTGGTAGTACAGGCCCATGGCCTGCTCGTCGGGCATGTCCTCGACCAGGCGCAGCTTGTAGTCCTCGCCACGTGCCTTGAAGACCTCGATCACCTCGGCGCGGGGCGTCATCTTCTTGACGACGTCGTAGTCCTGGGCAATCAGCTCCTTCATGCGCTGCTCGATCGCGGCCATGTCCTCGGGCGTGAAGGGGCGCTCGTAGGCGATGTCGTAGTAGAAGCCCTCGTCGATCACCGGACCGATCACCATCTTCGCCGTCGGGTACAGCTGCTTGACGGCGTGGCCGACCAGGTGGGCCGTGGAGTGGCGGATGATCTCCAGCCCCTCGTCGTCCTTGGGCGTGATGATCTGGAGCCTCGCGTCGTGGTCGATGATGTCGCTGGCATCGACGAGCCGGCCGTCCACCTTGCCGGCGACCGTCATCTTGGCGAGCCCGGGGCCGATGGACTGGGCCACGTCGGCCACCGAGACGGGGCCGGGGAACTCGCGACGCGAGTTGTCGGGGAGCGTGATCTGGATCATGTGAAAACCTGGTTCGGAAAAACAAAAAGCGCGGCCGGGAGCCGCGCTTAGCTGTGGTTCATGGGCTGGTGCGTACCAGCGTGCGCGGGCTACCGGCCCATTCCCTTCGGAAAGAGGCCGCTCGATGCGGTGCCGGTAGTTCGCGGTGTCATAACCAGAGTGCCTTTCTCGCCCTTGTTGGTGTGGAATGACGGTCGAAGCGCAGGATTCTAGCTCGCCGCTCCATGGCCCGCCCGAGACGCTCCCGCACGAAAAAGCCCGGCCAGGGCCGGGCTCTCGGGTCGCAGGCCGGGCGGCCCGGCAGCAGACTCAGTGGAACTGCTCTTCCTCGGTCGAGCCGGTCAGCGCCTTCACGCTCGACGAGCCGCCCTGGATCACGGTGGTCACATCGTCGAAGTAGCCGGCGCCGACTTCCTGCTGGTGCGACACGAAGGTGTAGCCCTGCTCGCGAGCCGCGAACTCGGGTTCCTGCACCATTTCGACGTAGTGCTTCATGCCTTCGCCGTTGGCATAGGCATGGGCGAACTTGAAGGTGTTGTACCAGTTGACGTGGATGCCGGCCAGCGTGATGAACTGGTACTTGTAGCCCAGCGCCGAGAGCTCTTCCTGGAAGCGGGCGATGGTCTTGTCGTCCAGGTTCTTCTTCCAGTTGAACGAAGGCGAGCAGTTGTACGACAGCAGCTTGCCGGGCGACGCGGCATGCACGGCCTGCGCGAACTCGCGGGCAAAGCCGAGGTCGGGCGTGCCGGTCTCGCACCACACCAGGTCGGCATACGGCGCATAGGCCACGCCGCGGCTGATGGCCTGCTCCAGGCCGTTCTTCACGCGGTAGAAGCCTTCCTGCGTGCGCTCGCCCGTCAGGAAGGGCTTGTCGTTCGCGTCGTGGTCGGAGGTGATCAGGTTGGCTGCTTCCGCGTCGGTGCGCGCCAGCACGATGGTCGAGACACCCATGACGTCGGCCGCGAAACGGGCGGAGATCAGCTTCTCGCAGGCTTCCTGCGTCGGCACCAGCACCTTGCCGCCCATGTGGCCGCACTTCTTCACGGCCGCGAGCTGGTCCTCGAAGTGCACGCCGGCAGCGCCCGCGGCAATCATGTTCTTCATGAGTTCGAAGGCGTTCAGCACGCCGCCGAAGCCGGCCTCGGCGTCCGCCACGATCGGCAGGAAGTAGTCGATGAACTCCTTGTCGCCAGGATTCACGCCGCGCGACCACTGGATCTCGTCGGCACGCTTGAAGGTGTTGTTGATGCGGCGGACCATCGTCGGCACCGAGTCGTACGCGTACAGCGACTGGTCAGGGTACATGGTCTCGGAGGTGTTGCCATCGGCAGCCACCTGCCAGCCCGACAGGTACACGGCTTCCAGACCCGCCTTGGCCTGCTGCATGGCCTGGCCGGCGGTGATGGCGCCGAAGGCGTTGACGTAGCCCTTCTTGGCGCCGCCGTTGATCTTCTCCCACAGCTTCTCGGCGCCGCGCTTGGCCAGCGTGTGCTCGATCGGCAGCGAGCCACGCAGGCGCACCACGTCGGCGGCGCTGTAGCCGCGCTTGATGCCCTTCCAGCGGGGGTTGGTCGCCCAGTCCTTCTCGAGGGCGGCGATCTGCTGTTCACGGCTGAGTTGTTCGGTGATGGTCTGAGGCATGTTCACTCCAGGGGTGCAGTTATGAAAACGGGCACGGCGCGGAACCGTTGCATCAACTGTAGCCGAGGCATCGACTCTTATGTCTTATATAAGACATATTTTTTGACGTTATAAATCAACCACTTAAAGCACATTTTTCTCAATGCAAAATCGTATTTCTTGCATTGAGAAAATATGCGGCGGCGCAGCACGCCTGTTTCCCATAATAAGAAACGCATTTTCCGCGGATGAAAGCATGTCCGTCCTGGGCAGTCATCCGCGCAGCGGGAGGTGCTTCAGCCAGTCGCCCTCCGGAATCACGGGGGCGGTGCGCACCCTGTTGGGATGGATCTCGTAGACCAGGCAATCGACCTCGCCAATGCCAGGGACAGGCACGCGCACCATGCGGCGCCGGTACTCGCCGCTGTCGTCCTCACGCACTTCCTCCAGCCGGTCGAGGGCCGCCTCGACCTCGGCACACACGCTGTAGATCTCGCCGAGCACGCGCCCTTCGCCGCCGAGAGTGATGCCCGGATAGGCGCCCAGGTCGTAGAGCGTGCCGGCGATGGCACCCTGCCCCACCCATCGCGGCAGCGGCCGGAAACGCCGGATGTCGTTGCTGCCGCCCGCACGCAGGGTGCCGTAGACGAAGACATGACGGGCAGACGAGTGTTCTGGGTCGGGCATGATCCGGCGCCTGTGTCGTTCCAAATGCCCGCAGTCTATTGACCTCCGCCGCCCCACCCCGCCTCCTCGCCTACGGCTGCCTCGCGCTGAGCATGTCGCTCGTGGGCAGCTACGTCGCCCTCTCCAAGCCCCTCGCGGCGGCCTTCCCCGTGCTGCTGCTGGCCTGGCTGCGCTTCGGCATCGCCGCCCTGGCCATGCCGCACTGGCTGCGGCGCCCTGCCGACGAACCCCCGATGACCCGCAGGACCCGCGGCCTGGTGTTCCTCGAGTCCTTCCTCGGCAACTTCCTGTTCTCGATCTGCATGCTCTTCGGCGTGAGCCTGACGAGCGCGGTCTCGGCTGGGGTGATCATGGCGTCCATCCCCGCGGTGGTGGCCATCGCCAGCTGGCTTTTCCTGCGCGAGCGCATCACGCGACGCATTGCAGCGGCCATCGCCTGCGCGGCGGTCGGTATCGGCCTGCTGGCGCTCACGCCGCACCACGGCGGCAACGGCACTGGCGCGGCAGGCACGTCGGCACCCTGGTTGGGCAACCTGCTGGTCTTCTGTGCCGTGCTGTGCGAAGCCGCGTATGCCGTCATCGGCAAGTCCTTGACCGGCCGGCTCGGCCCCAAGCGGATCTCCTCGCTCATCAACCTCTGGGGCTTCGCGCTGTCGACGCCCTTCGGCGTGTGGCTTGCCCTGCGTTTCGACTTCGGTGCTGTCTCGACGGGCCTGTGGCTGCTGCTCGTGCTCTACGCGCTGGCGGCCAGCATCTGGACCGTGTGGCTGTGGATGACCGGCCTGCGCAGCGTGCCGGCCGCGCAGGCCGGCGTGTTCACCGTCATGCTGCCCGTGAGTGCCGCACTGGTCGGCGTCCTCGTCCTCGGCGAGCCCCTCTCCACCACGCAGATCGTGGCCTTCGGGATCGCCCTGCTCGGCGTGGTGCTCGCCACGTGGCCATCGCGTCGCGCATCACCGCTGCCGCCGCCTTGACGAAGACCCGCGCCAGAGGCCGTTTTCAGAGGGAAAACACCCCTCGAAAAAAACAACAACTCCCAATGAAAAATTCGCTTTCTCCCTTGGAAACGCGTTTTTTCTCCTTTAGCATCCGCAATGCCAGTGGAGACGCTGTTTTTCATTGGTAGAACGTTCTATCGAAATCACAAGGAAATCAACCATGGCAACTGCAAAGAAAGCACCGGCGAAGAAAGCGCCGGCGAAGAAGGCGGCTCCGGCCAAGAAGGCTGCAGCACCGGCGAAGAAGGCCGCACCGGCCAAGAAGGCGGCCCCTGCGAAGAAGGCTGCACCGGCCAAGAAGGCAGCGCCCGCCAAGAAGGCCGCTGCGAAGAAGGCTCCCGCCAAGAAGCGCACCCCCAACGCCGCCTTCATGAAGGCCCTGACCCCCAGCCCCGCGCTGGCTGCCGTGGTGGGCTCGACCCCGCTGCCGCGCACCGCCATCGTGTCCAAGCTGTGGGACTACATCAAGAAGAACGGCCTGCAGGACAAGGCGAACAAGCGCAACATCAACGCCGATGCCAAGCTGAAGGAAATCTTCGGCAAGGCCCAGGTCTCGATGTTCGAGCTGGCCTCGCTGATCGGCAAGCACGTCAAGTAAGACGGCGCAGCCCCATGAAAAAGCCGGCGCAAGCCGGCTTTTTCTTTGCCCGTGCGGCGCTCGGCCGCATCGCGCGCTCAGCGCCTTTCCTGGGCGGCACTCCGGATGGCGCTCAAGGTGCCGCGCGTCGTGATGACCTCGGGGTCCAGCGGGATTTCGATCAGCGTACCGCCCTCGTGCGCCAGCGCTCGCAGCAGCGCAGCCTCGAAGCCGGGCGTCTCCGTCACTCGCTCGGCCGCATAGCCATACGCCCGAGCGAGCGCGCAGAAGTCGGGGTTGTGCAGCGCCGTCCCGCTGACCCGCACGGGGTACTCGCGCTCCTGGTGCATGCGGATCGTGCCGTACATGCCGTTGTTGAGCAGCACGATGATGCTCTTGCCGCCATGCTGCACGGCCGTGGCAAGCTCCTGCCCGTTCATCAGGAAGTCGCCATCGCCCGCGATGGTGAACGCCACGCGCCCGGTCGTGATGCTGGCGGCGATGCCCGCCGGCACGCCGTAGCCCATGGCGCCGCTGGTGGGTGCCAGCTGCGTCTTGAAGCCCTTGGCCAGCCCGTGGTGGCGATAGAAACGGTGCACCCAGCTCGCGAAATTGCCGGCGCCGTTGGTCAGCACCGCATCGGCCGGCAGGTGCTTCTGCAGGCACTGCACGATGGCCGGCATGTCGATGGGGCCGGGCAGCGGCTGCGGCACCAGGTTGGCCTCGTAATCCGCATGCACCGCCTGCGCCCAGTCGCTCCAGGGCAGCTCGGGCGGCGCCGTGAGCACCTCCAGGGCCCGCGCCGCGGCGTTCATCGTCGTGTTGAACACCAGATCGGCCTGGTACACGCGATGCAGTTCCTCGGCGCTGGCGTGGAAATGCACCAGCTTCTGCGCCGGACGCGGCGCTTCCAGCAGGGCGTAGCCGCCGGTGGTCATCTCGCCCAGGCGCGGTCCGATCGCGATCACCAGGTCGGCTTCGCGCACCCGCGCCGCGAGCTTCGGGTTGATGCCGATGCCCACGTCGCCGGCGTACAGCGGATGGTGGTTGTCGAAGGTGTCCTGGAAACGGAAGGCATTGCCCACGGGCAGTTGCCAGTTCTCCGCGAAGCGCTGCAACGCCTGCGCCGCCTGCGGCGTCCAGCCGCCGCCGCCGGCGATCACGAAGGGCCGCCGTGCCGCCAGCAGGAGCTGGCGCAGTTCGCGCAGCCCGCCCGGGTCGGCCCACGCCAGCGCCGGTTCCACACGCGGCAGGGGCTTCGCTTGCACGGCGCTGCGCAGCATGTCCTCGGGCAGCACCAGCACCACGGGCCCGGGGCGCCCGTTCATCGCGGCGGCAAAGGCACGCGCCACGTACTCCGGCAGGCGGCTGGCCTCGTCGACGCGCTCCACCCGCTTGGCGAAGCCCTTGGTGCTGGGGCCGAAGAAGCTCTGGAAATCGACTTCCTGGAAGGCCTCGCGGTCGCGGAAGTCGCTGCCGACATCGCCCACGAGCAGCACCATCGGCGTCGAATCCTGGAACGCCGTGTGCACGCCGATGGAGGCATTCGTGGCACCCGGACCGCGGGTGACGAAGCACACGCCGGGCCGCCCGGTCAGCTTGCCGTGCGCCTCGGCCATGAAAGCCGCGCCGCCCTCCTGCCGGCAGATGACGAAGCGGATCTCGTCCGCATGGTCGTGGAAGCCGTCCAGCGCCGCCAGGTAACTCTCGCCCGGCACGCCGAACACATGGGTCACGCCCTGGGCGATCAGGCATTCGACGAGAAGGTGTCCGGCGATCTGGGTGCTCATTGGAGAAAGTGGTGCTGCAGAGTTCGGCGATTATCGGCAGTGCCGATTGCGGCCCGCGAGAATTAACCATATAGTGAATTAGAGCCCAGACCATGTCAGCCGCCGCCCCCGTCGTCGAAACCCGCCTGCGCGATGCCGACCGCTCGCAGGCGGCGATCCTGCTCGCCGCGCGCGACGAGTTCGCCAACCATGGCCTGGCCGGTGCGCGGGTCGACCGCATCGCCGAGCGCGCCGACGTCAACAAGCGCCTCATCTACTACTACTTCGGGAGCAAGGACGACCTCTTCCTGGCCGTGCTCGAGCGCACCTACGCCGACATCCGCGAGGCCGAACAACGCCTGCACCTGGACGAGGTGGAACCGGTCGAGGCCATCCGCCAGCTCATCTCCTTCACCTGGCACTACTACCTGGAGCATCCCGAGTTCATCACGCTGCTCAACAGCGAGAACCTGCACAGGGCGGTGCACCTCAAGCGCTCCGAGCGCATCCAGGAGATGAACTCGCCGCTGGTGCAGCTGCTCGACGGCATCCTTGAGCGCGGCAGGCGCCAGCACCTGTTCCACGCCGGCATCGACCCGATCCAGCTCTACATCTCGATCGCGTCGCTGTGCTATTTCTACCTCTCGAACAACCCCACCCTGTCGGCCATCTTCGGCCGTGACCTGCGCGCCCCCAAGGCGATGGCGCAGCGCCTGTCGCACATGACCGAGCTGGTGCTCGGCTACGTGATGCGCTGACCCGGGTATCTACCAAGACACGCCGCGTTGACGGCGCGGCAGCGGTCTCCCTAGAATTCCTTAATTCACTTTCTGGTGAATAAAGAACAGGAGACAAGAGCATGCGCATCGCCGCACTGGCCGCCACCGCGGCCTTCGTGAGCCTGAGCACCCTGGGCGTCCAGGCTCAGAACGCCTACCCGAGCAAGCCGATCCGCGTGGTCGTGCCCTTCGCCGCAGGCAGCACCACCGACATCATTGCCCGCGCCATCACCGACAAGATGGGCCAGAGCATGGGGCAGACGCTGGTGGTCGACAACCGCGGCGGTGCCAGCGGCACGATCGGTCAGCAGGCCGTCGCCACCGCCGCACCCGACGGCTACACCATCCTCATCCACTCGTCCTCGCACACGGTCAGCCCCTCGACCTTCGCGAAGCTGCCCTTCGACACGGTGAACGACTTCGCCGGCGTCACCCCGATCTCCTCGCTGTCGAATGCGCTCGTCATCTCGCCCGCGAAGAACATCAAGTCGCTGCAGGAACTGCTCGCCACCGCACGTGCCAAGCCCGGCAGCCTGAACTTCGCCTCGGCCGGCCAGGGCAGTGCCACGCACCTGAACGCCGAGAAGTTCAAGCTTGCCGCGAAGATCCAGGCCACCAACATCCCGTTCAAGGGCTCGGCCGAAGCGGTGACCGAGGTGCTGGCGGGCCGCGTCGACTACTACTTCTCGCCCATCGCGCCGGTCATCGGCCAGATCAAGGACGGGCAGCTGCTCGCGCTGGCCGTGGGCTCGCCCAAGCGCGCCAGCGCCCTGCCCGACGTGCCCACCACGGCCGAAGCCGGGGTGCCCGGCTCCGAGTTCAACTTCTGGATCGGGATGATGGCGCCCGCCAAGACGCCGCGCGAGATCGTCGACCGGCTGCATGCCGAGGTCGAGAAGGCGCTCGCGTCGCCGGAGGTCAAGGAACGCTTCGCCAAGCTGGGCGCCGATCCCTGGACGCTCAAGCCGCGCCAGTTCGACGCCTACATCAAGGAAGAGATCGCCAGCAACGCCGACGTGGTGAAGGCCGCCGGCCTCGCCGCCCAGCAGTAGTGGCCCCTCCGAGGAGCACAGCGCCATGGATGCCTACGACGTCGCCTACTACCGCCACCACGGCCACCTCACGGTGAACCACGTCTTCGAGCCCGGCGAGATGGACGCGGTGGTGCGCGACATCGAGCAATGGGGCGAGAGCTTCCTGGCGGCACTGCCCGAGGAACAGCGCGCCTGGTACATCGACGGCGGCGTGCAGGCGCGCACCGTGCTGCGCAAGCTCGACAACCCCCACTTCCACCGCAGCGCGGTGCAGGCGCTGGCGCGCGACCGGCGGCTCTTGGACCACGTCGAGACCCTGATCGGCCCGGGCGTGTCGGTGTACTTCAGCCAGATCTTCTTCAAGCCGCCCGAGGGCGGCGGTCCGAAGCCCGCGCACCAGGACAACTTCTACTTCGGCCCGGCCGACCCCGAAGGCATGGTGACCGCCTGGATCGCACTGGACGACGCCACGCTCGAGAACGGCTGCCTCTACTTCGGCGACGGCACCAACCTCGGCCCCGTCTACACCCACTTCGCGCCGGAGAACGAGCCGTACAACCTGCAGATCCCGCCGGAGATCCTCGACAAGCAGCCGATGACGCCGGCCCCGGTGCGCAAGGGTGGGGTGAGCTTCCACCACGGGAACACCTTCCACCACTCCGGCCCCAACCACAGCAGCCAATGGCGCCGCGCCTGCGCCCTGCACTTCGTGAGCAACGCCAACAGCTTCGACAACCCCGCGCTGCCCTACGACCACTCGCTGAAGTTCCAGGTCTCCTGACATGAATCAGCCCCCACGCTCATCGCTTCGCGTATCGCTTGCTCCCAAGGGGGCACGTCAATGCCTTCGGGCGGCCGGGCGCCATTGACATGACCCGCTGGATCACCCACCCCGCCGCGCGGCCCTTCTGGCTGCTGCTCGTCCTGCTGGTCCTGTGGGACCTGCTGGTGCGCCTGTTCAAGATCCCGGCTTATCTGATCCCGCCCCCGATGGCGGTGATCAAGCAACTGGGCGCCGACTGGTCCATGCTGCTACAGCAGAGCCTGCCGACGCTGTACGCGACGCTCGGCGGCTTCGTCGCCTCGGCCCTCATCGGCGTGCCGATCGCGATGTGGATCGCCTATTCGCGCACGGTCGAGAGCTTCGTCTACCCCCTGCTCGTGTTCTCGCAGTCGATCCCCAAGGTCGCCGTGGCGCCGCTCTTCGTGGTGTGGTTCGGCTTCGGCATCGTGCCCAAGGTGATCGCCGCCTTCCTGCTGGGCTTCTTCCCGGTGGTGGTGTCGACGGTGCAGGGCTTCAAGTCGGTCGAGCCCGACGTGATCGACCTCGCGCGGTCCATGGGTGCCGGGCCGATGAAGATCTTCCTCAAGTTCCGGCTGCCGCAGGCCCTGCCGGCGATCTTCAGCGGGCTGAAGGTGTCTGTCACCCTGGCGGTGGTCGGCGCCGTGGTCGGCGAATTCGTGGGCTCCAACTCCGGCCTGGGCTTCGTGCTGCAGCGCGCCACCGGCACCTTCGACCTGCCGCTGATGTTCGCCGCGCTGGTCGTGCTGTCGATGATGGGCGTGATCCTCTTCCTGATCGTCGAACTGGTGGAACGCTGGCTCATGCCCTGGCACGCCTCGCAACGCCACGACCTGCAGGCCACCGCCTGACGCCGCTCTCATTTTTTTCCCGCACCACAACGACCTGGAGACACGCATGCAACGACGCAAACTCATCGGCGCCACCTGCGCCGCCGCCCTCGCCCTGGGCATGGCCACCGGCGCCATGGCGCAGACGCGCGACAAGGTGACGCTGCTCCTGAACTGGTACGTGTACAGCGAACACGCGCCCTTCTTCATCGGCAAGGCCAAGGGCTTCTACGAGGCCGAGGGCATCGACCTCGACATCCAGGAAGGACGTGGCTCGGCCGTGTCGATCCAGGCCGTGGCGGCGAACTCCGCCACCTTCGGCTACGTCGACGTTCCCACCATGATCCGCGCCGCCACCAAGGGCGCGCCGGTCAAGGCGGTGGGCGTCGCGCTGCAGGTCAGCCCGATGTCGGTGATGGGTCTGGCCGAGAAGAACATCAAGACCCCCAAGGACATCGTCGGCAAGACGGTGGCCATGACGCCCGGCGACTCGATGAGCCAGATCTGGCCCCTCTTTCTCAAGAAGACCGGCCTCAAGGAGGGCGACTACAAGGTCGTCTCCGGTGACGGGCAGACCAAGCTCAACGCCGTCATCAACGGCCAGGCCGACCTGTTGCTCGGCTACGTGATGGACCAGAACATCAAGATCCAGGACGCGACGAAGAAGCCGGTGCAGGTGATCCGCTTCGCCGACTACGGCATCGAGATGGTCAGCTCGGGCATCGTCGCCAACAAGGACACGCTGGCCAACAAGGGCGACCTGGTGAAGCGCTTCATGCGCGCCACCACCAAGGCCTTCGAGGCGACCGAGAAGGACCCCGAAGGCGCGATCGACGCCATGCTCAAGGCCAACGCCAAGGCCGGCCAGCGCGACACGCTGATCATCGGCATCAAGCTGACCACGCCGCTCTATCACACGGCCGAGACCAAGAACCTGCGGCCCCTGCGCGCCTCCATGAAGGACATCGACGCCTCGCTCGACCTGCTGGTGCAGTACGGCGGCCTCGACGCCTCGCTGCGCGGCAAGGCCGACGACTGGGTCACCAACGACTTCCTGCCGCAGTAAGACGCCCTTCCCGCTCCTTTTGCCAAGCCCGACCCGATGAGTGCCGTCCCCACGAACGTCGTTCCCTTCGATGCGCCCGGCGTCGCACGCGCTGCCGACCGGTCCCTGCGCGAGGTGCTCATCCAGGGCCGCGGCGTCAGCAAGACCTACCGCACCCGCGAGGGCGAGGTCGAGACCCTCAAGCCGCTGGACTTCGACATCCGCGCGGGCGAGTTCGTCTCGATCGTCGGCCCCTCCGGCTGCGGCAAGAGCACGCTGATGAAGATGGTGGCCGGGCTGCTGCCCATCACCGGCGGCGACCTGCGACTGTCGGGGCACACCGTCAAGGGGCCGCAGACCGACGTCGGCATCGTGTTCCAGAACGCGCTGCTGCTGCCCTGGCGGCGGGTGATCGACAACATCCTGCTGCAGGCCGAGATCCGCCGCATGCCCATGGCCGCCGCCCGCCGGCGCGCCGAGGAGCTGATGGCCATGGCCGGCCTGCAGGGCTTCGAGCACAAGTACCCCTGGCAGCTCTCCGGCGGCATGCAGCAGCGCGTGGCCATCCTGCGTGCCCTGCTGCACGACCCGCCGGTGCTGCTGATGGACGAGCCCTTCGGCGCACTCGACGCCATGACGCGCGAGCGCATGAACCTCGAGCTGCAGCGCATCTGGATGAACGCCGGCAAGACCGTGCTGCTGATCACCCACAGCATCCCCGAAGCGGTGTTCCTGTCGGACCGCGTGCTGGTGATGAGCGAGCGCCCCGGCCAGATCGCCGCCACCTACGACATCGACCTGCCGCGCCCGCGCCCGCTCGACGTGATGGGCGACGAACGCTTCGCTGCCTACACCCGCACGCTGCGCGCCCACTTCTTCGCCCAGGGCAACCTCGACGCGCACTGACGCGCCGCCCGGCTCCACTCTCCGCGTCATGGCCACTGCCATCGTTGCCGAAGCGCCGTTGCTGCGCGTGCAGGCCGTCGAAGCCGGCGTGCGCGACATGCATCTGCGCCTGCCCTTCAAGTTCGGCGCCGTCGTGCTCACGCGCTGCCCGCAACTGTTCGTGCGCGCGACCGTCGAGGTGCCTGGCCTGGGCATGGCCACGGGCTTTTGCGCCGAGATGATGGTGCCGCGCTGGTTCGACAAGCGGCCCGCGCGCAGCCACGCCGACAACGTGCGCGACCTGCAGGCCAGCCTGCTGCGCGCCGCCGACGCCTACCGCCGCGACGCACCCGCCACCGCCTTCGGCCTGTTCGAGCGGCACTATGCAGCGCTGATGGCGGCCGGTGCGTCGGCCGGCGAGACCGCGCTGTCCGCTGCCTACGGGCAGGCCGTGCTCGACCGCGCCGTGCTCGACGCGCTGCTCCGCGCCTGCAAAGAAGGCTTCACGGCCGGCATGCGGCGCAACATCGTCGGCCTTGGCCCCTCGCCGCTCGCGCCCGAGCTCGCCGGCTTCGACTGGACGGCCTGGCTCGCTGGCCGTGCGCCGGCCACCGCCATCGAAGCGCGCCACACCATCGGCATGCTCGATGCGCTGGACGCCGATCCCGACGCCGACGACCACGCGCTACCCACACGGCTGCCCGACGTGATCGGCCGCTACGGCCACCGCAGCTTCAAGATCAAGCTCGGCGGCGACCCGGCCGCCGACCTCGACCGCCTCGACGCCGTGCTGGCCGTGCTCGACCGCCTGGCGCCGGGCCACCGCTTCAGCCTCGACGGGAACGAGCAGTACGCCGACCTCGACACCCTGTCCGCACTGTGCCGCGGCCTGCGCGCCCTGCCGCGGCTGGCTGCGCGGCCCGACGCCCTGCTCTACATCGAACAGCCGCTCGCACGCGACGCGGCGCTCGACACCTCGCTCGCGGTGCTCCAGGCACCCGCGCCGCTGCTGCTCGACGAGGGGGATGGCACGCTCGACGCGTTCCCTCGCGCCGTCGCGCAGGGCTGGCAGGGTGTGTCGAGCAAGGGCTGCAAGGGGGTCTACAAGGCACTCGTCAACCGCGCCCGCTGCGAGCGCGCACAGGGCCTGTTCATGTCGGCCGAAGACCTCACCTGCCAGGCCGGCCTCGCCGTGCAGCAGGACCTCGCGGTCGCTGCGCTGCTGGGCCTGAGCCACTGCGAGCGCAATGGCCACCACTATGTCGACGGCTTCGGTCCGGCACCGGACGCCGAGGCCGAGCGCTTCGCCGCCGCACACCCCGACCTGTACCGCCGCGAAGGCGGGCGCGTGCGCCTGGCCATCGACGATGGCCGGCTGCAGCTGGGCAGCCTGCTCGCCGCGACCGGCCTCGCGCATGCGGCCGATGCCGACTTCGATCACCTTCAACCGCTCGAGCGCGCCGCCGACCTGGTCTAGCGCTCGGACCCCAACCGTCCTTTCGGAGGAACCCCCATGGCACAACAACGGCTCGGAATCATCATGCACGGCGTCACCGGACGCATGGGCATGAACCAGCATCTCATCCGCTCCATCTGCGCGATCCGCGCCGAGGGCGGCGTCACGCTGTCCAACGGCGACAAGGTCATGCCCGACCCCATCCTCATCGGCCGCAACGCCGAGAAGATGGAAGCCCTGGCCAGGAAGCACGGCATTGCGCGCTGGGGCACCGACCTCGACAAGGCCCTGGAGAACAAGGACGACACGATCTTCTTCGACGCCGGCACCACGCAGATGCGCCCCACCCTGCTGGCCAAGGCGATCCGCGCCGGCAAGCACGTCTATTGCGAAAAGCCCATCGCCACCAACCTCAACGAGGCGGTGGAGATCGCGCGCCTCGCGCAGGGCTCGGGCCTGAAGCACGGCGCCGTGCAGGACAAGCTGTTCCTGCCCGGCCTGCGCAAGCTCGACATGCTGCGCCGCGCCGGCTTCTTCGGCCGCATGCTCAGCGTGCGCCTGGAGTTCGGCTACTGGGTGTTCGAAGGCGACCTGCAGCCCATCCAGCGCCCGAGCTGGAACTACCGCAAGGAAGACGGCGGCGGAATGATCCTGGACATGATGTGCCACTGGCGCTACGTGCTGGACAACCTCTTCGGGGAAGTGAAGTCCGTGAGCTGCCTGGGCACGACGCACATTCCCAAGCGCTGGGACGAGGCCGGCAAGCCCTACGAAGCGACGGCCGACGACGCCGCCTACGCCACCTGCGAGTTGGTCGGCCACAACGGCGAGCCGGTGATCGCGCAGATCAACATGAGCTGGGTCACGCGCGTGCGACGCGACGACCTGGTGACCTTCCACGTCGACGGCACCGACGGCTCGGCCGTGGCCGGCCTGTCGAGCTGCCGTGCCCAGTCGCGCGTGGCCACGCCGCGCCCGGTGTGGAACCCCGACGAAAAGCAGACGATGAACTTCTTCGACCAATGGCAGGAGATCCCGGACTCGCAGGTCTACGACAACGGCTTCAAGATCCAGTGGGAACACTTCATTCGCCACGTGGTGGAGAACGCACCCTACAAGTGGACGCTGCCCGAGGGCGCCAAGGGCGTGCAGCTGGTCGAGGCCGCGCTCGAGTCGTGGAAGGACCGCCGCTGGATCGACGTTCCGGCGCTACAAGTTTGATAGCTGCTCGCGCCCGCTGGACGGGCGCTTCAGGCACTTTTCTTCTCAATTTCCGGTGGAGCGCCGCATGGCCCTGACCCTCACCCTCCCGACCGCTGGCGGCTCGCTCGCCCCCTACACCCTGCGTGGCAGCGTGCCCGCGAAGCCGCCGGCCAACGTCCAATTCAACCGCATCGCCTACTCGGCCGCGCACGTGGTCGCCGACCCGCTCGCCGCGGTCGATCCCTGGTTGCAGGCGGCCGTCGACTGGGACACCACCATCGCCTACCGCCAGCACCTCTGGTCGCTCGGCCTCGGTGTGGCCGAAGCCATGGACACCGCGCAGCGCGGCATGGGCCTGGACTGGCCGACCTCGCTGGAACTCATCCGCCGCTCGCTCGACGCCGCCAAGGACGCGCCCGGCGCGCTGGTGGCCTCCGGCTGCGGCACCGACCACCTGAACCTGGACGAGGTGAAGAGCGTCGACGACGTGATCCGCGGCTACGAGGAGCAGATGGCCGCCATCGAGAAGCTCGGCGGCAAGCTCATCGTGATGGCGAGCCGCGCGCTGGCCCGCGTCGCGAAGAGCCCGGCCGACTACGAGCGCGTGTACGACCGCGTGCTGAGCCAGGCGAAGCAGCCGGTGGTGCTGCACTGGCTGGGCGACATGTTCGACCCCGCGCTCACAGGCTACTGGGGCACCGCCGACATCGACGCCGCAATGGACACGGCGCTTGGAATCATCGCCGCTCACCCCGAGAAGGTGGACGGCATCAAGATCTCGCTGCTCGACAAGGACAAGGAAATCGCCATGCGCCGCCGCCTGCCTTCGGGCGTGCGCATGTACACAGGCGATGACTTCAACTATGCCGAGCTGATCGCGGGCGACGGCCATGGCAGCGAGCCCACGCACGGCAAGAGCGACGCGCTGCTGGGCATCTTCGACGCCATCGCGCCGGCTGCGAGCTCGGCCCTGGGCGAGCTGGCGCAGGGCCATGTCGACAGCTTCCACGCCATCCTCGGCCCGACGGTGCCGCTGTCGCGTCACATCTTCGCGGCGCCCACGCGCTTCTACAAGACCGGCGTCGTGTTCATGGCGTGGCTCAACGGTCACCAGTCGCACTTCAGCATGGTGGGCGGCCAGCAGAGCTCGCGCTCGCTGCAGCACTTCGCCGAGCTGTTCCGCCTGGCGGATGCGGCCAGCGTGCTGGAGAAGCCGGAGCTGGCCGTGCAGCGCATGAAGACGCTGCTGGCCATGCACGGCGTGGAATGACGATGCGCGACTTCTCGCAGAACCACGACTGGCTGTCCATCAACACCGCCACGGTGCGCAAGCAGCGCGGCACCGAAGTGCCGCTCGACCGCATCATCGACCAGTGCGCCGAGCGCGGCATCCGCGCCATCAGCCCCTGGCGCGACCAGGTGGCGGCGGTGGGCCTCGACAAGGTGGCTCGACAGCTGAAGGCGGACGGCATCGGCCTGTCGGGCTACTGCCGCGGCGGCTTCTTCCCCGCGCCCGACGCGGCAGGCCTGCGCGCCGCCCTGGACGACAACCGCCGCGCCATCGACGAGGCGAAGACGCTCGACGCACCCTGCCTCGTGCTGGTCGTCGGCGCCCTGCCCGGCGCGCTGGAGGGCAAGGCGGCCTACAAGGACATCGCCCGCGCGCGCGGCGAGGTGCGCGACGGCATCGCGGCCTCGCTCGAGTACGCGCGCGAGGTCGGGATGCCGCTGGCCATCGAACCGCTGCACCCCATGCAGGCGGCCGACCGCGCCTGCATCAACACCCTGGAGCACGCGCTGGACCTGTGCGACGAACTCGATGCGACGCGCAGCGGGATGCTGGGCGTGGCGCTCGACATCTATCACGTCTGGTGGGACCCGAAGCTGCAGCAGCAGATCGAACGCGCCGGCAGGGAGCGCCTGCTGGCCTACCACGTGTGCGACTGGCTCACGCCCACGCGCGACCTGCTGTCGGACCGCGGGATGATGGGCGACGGCGTGGTCGAGCTCAAGAAGATCCGCGGCTGGGTCGAGGCCGCCGGCTTCGCGGGCTTCAGCGAGGTCGAGATCTTCTCGCAGCTGGACTGGTGGCAGCGCGACGGCGGCGAAGTGCTCGACACCTGCATCGAACGCCACCGCAGTGCCGTCTGAGCCCCGGCGCATCGGGTACGCTCGCCGCGCCCATGACCGCCTCTCTTCTTTCCGCGCCTGCCAGCGCCACCGCCCGGCGCAGCATCCTGCTCATGATCGGCGCATCGGGCTGCTTCGCGGCCAACGACGCCATCGTCAAGTTCGTCAGCCAGTCGCTGCCGGGGCCGCAGCTGATCTTTCTGCGCAGCCTGATCGCCGCCGGCTTCTTCCTGCTGATGATCCGGCACCAGGGCGTGATGCCCCGCCTTGCCGGCGCGCTGCAGCCGCGCGTGCTGGCGCGCAGCGCCTGCGACGCCTTCGGCACCGTGATGTACCTGCTCTCGCTCTTCCACCTGCCGCTGGCCAACGCGACGGCCATCAATCTCGCGGCGCCTGTGTTCATGACGCTCTTCGCCGTGCTGTTCCTCGGCGAGCGCGCCTCGCCCGCGCGCTGGGTGGCGGTGGCGCTGGGCTTCGCCGGGGTGCTCGCAGTGGTGCAGCCCACGGGCGACGGCTTCAACGCCTGGGCGCTGCTGTGCGTCGGCGGCACGCTGCTGCAGGCGCTGCGCGACCTGCTCACGCGCGGCATCGATCCCACCCTGCCCTCGATGGTGATCGCGCTGTCGACCACCGCGTTCCTCGCGCTGGTGGCCGGCGCCATGACGCTCACGCAGGGCTGGGCGCCCGTGGCGCTGCGGCACCTGCTGCTGCTGGCGCTGGCGGCCGGCTTCCTGGCCACGGCCTACCTCTTTCTCATCGCCAGCCTGCGCACGGGCGACATCTCGCTCACCGCCCCCTTCCGCTACACGGCGCTGCTGTTCGCCGTGCTGCTGGGCTACGCCCTGTGGGGCCAGTGGCCCAACGCGTGGGCCTGGGCCGGCATCGCGCTGCTGGTGGGCTCGGGCGTGTACGCCGCCCACCGCGAGCGCGCACGCCATGCCCCCACGCGCGCGCCGGGCTCGCCGCCTGCGTGACAGCACGCCGCCACCACGCTGCCTAGAATCGCCGCGCGGCAGTGCCCTCGGGCCATGCCGCAAAGCGTTCTCAGGGCGGGGTGAAACTCCCCACCGGCGGTGATGGCGATGCGTGGCGACACGCGGCGCACAAGCCCGCGAGCGCCTTCCGCCCGCAAGGGGCGGAAGGGTCAGCAGACCCGGTGCGATCCCGGGGCCGACGGTTCAGGGGCTGGTTCTCTGCTCCGGGTGCGCGCAGGCCGGTTGATTCGGGATGCAGTGCGAGGCGCCGGGCGCGCCGTGTGGCTGGGCCACACAAGCGACGGGCAACGACGCAATGCGCCCGAATCGGCCGGCATGTGCGTATCCACAGCGGTGAACCAGCCCCCATAGTCCGGATGAAAGAGAGCGCGATCGCCGGGGCCGGCGTGCGTCTTGCTGCAAGGCGCGCGCGGGCCATGCGCTCGTGCGCCCTGATTCATGTCCGTCCTTCTTCTCCTTTGAGGAATCACCATGAGTCAGCTCAATGACCTTCCTGTCTCTTCCCTCGGCGCCGCCGACGACCGGCGCATCGCGCTGGTCGAGGCGCAATGGCACGCCGACATCGTCCACCAGGCACGCGATGCCTTCCTCGCGGAGATGGAACGCCTCGGCGTGCCCGCCTCGCGCATCGACATCCTCGACGTGCCCGGCGCCTTCGAGATCCCGCTACACGCCAAGCGCCTGGCCCAGTCGGGCAAGTACGCGGCAGTGGTGTGCTGCGCGCTGGTGGTCGACGGCGGCATCTACCGCCACGAGTTCGTCGCCGACGCGGTCGTCAGCACGCTGATGAGCCTGCAGCTGGAGACCGGTGTGCCGATGATCTCGGCGGTACTCACGCCGCACCACTTCCACGAGCACATCGAGCACCGCAAGTACTTCCAGCGCCATTTCGCCGTCAAGGGCACGGAGGCGGCCGAAGCCTGCGTGAAGACGATCGAAGGGCTCAAGCGCGTCGACGCGCTGGTCGCCGCATAGCGCCACTGCCAGGGCCGTGCACGCGCCGCAGTCCGACTTGCGGCGCGGCGCCGGTGCACCCACACTGGCTGCATGAACGATGCAGCCCCCTATGTGCTCCATGGCGCGCCCGGCTCGGGCGCGGTGCCCGTCCATGCCGCGCTGACCCTCATCGGCGCACCGGTGCGGGTGATCGACGTCTCGCCCTGGGAAAGCGAGGACGAGCGCGAACGCCTGCGCGACGTGAACCCGATGCGCCAGGTGCCCGTGCTCCGTCTGCCCGATGGCCAGACGATGACGGAGAGCGCGGCCATGCTGATCTGGCTGGCCGACCGCCATCCGGAGGCCCACCTCGCGCCTGCCCCGGACGCGCCGCTGCGCGCGCAGTTCCTGCGCTGGATGTGCTTCATCCCGGCGTCGATCTATTCGATGTTCTGGGTGCGCGATGTGCCCACGCGCCTGGTGGCGGGCGATGCCGGCATCGCGCTGATGCGGGAGCGCACCGCCGAACGCATCGCCGAATGCTGGCGCACGATGGACGCCCAGGTGCGCGAGCAGCTGCCGCGGGGCACACCCTACCTGCTGGGCGACGACCTCAGCGTCCTCGACCTGTACGTCACCGTCGCCTCGCGCTGGACGCCGCGCCGCCGTCGCTTCTACCGCGAGGCCCCGCGCATGGCCGAGGTGGTGCGCCGGGTCGACGCCGACCCGCGCCTGGCGGCCTTCTGGGCCGCGCGCTTTCCCTTCGAGGACGGCTGGGAAGACACCGGCGCCTGAGCCCGCGTCAGCAACGCACGAAGCGCGTGCCGGCGGGCACGCCGGCGGCGCCGGCGGCAACTGCCAAGGCCTCGCCCTCCCATGTCAGGGCCGGGCGCACGGCCCCACCCACCGGTGCCGGCAGCGCCTTGCCGCGGATGCGGCCCGACCACGCATGGCGCACCGATCCGGTCGCCTCCAGGCGCGCCTCGAAGCGCTGGAAGGTCTGCGCGATCTGCAGCGTCGATGCGCCCGCGCACCATTGGCCATGGACCGGCGCCGGCACCTGCCACAGGTGCAGACGGCTGAGCTTCTCGCGGCCGACGGCCTTGTCCGGCACCTCGACGGTGACGGTGCGGTCCGGTGCCCAGTCGCCCAGGTCCCAGTCGTGCGACACGATGCGCGTGCCCGGCGCAAGCGCCAGCAGGCGCGGCCGCAGCTTCAGGTTCACGTCGGGCAGCAGGTACATCGTGACGACGGTGGCCGGCGACAGGTCGGCTTCGAAGAGATCCTGCACGCGGAACTGCGCGCGCTCCGCCACGCCCGCCTGCCGTGCATGGCGCTCGCTCTTGGCGACCAGGTCGGGCACGATCTCCAGACCGAGGCCGCTGGCGCCGAAGCGCTTGGCGGCCGTGATGACGATGCGCCCGTCGCCCGAGCCGAGGTCGATCAGGTGGTCGTCCGCGCGCACCTGCGCCAGCTCGAGCATTGCCAGCGTCACATGGTCGGGCGTGGTGATGAAGGGGACTTCCTCGACCCAGGTGGGGTCGGACTGTGCGAGAGCGGTGGCGGAAGCGAACGCGACGGCCGCAAGGGCAAGGGATCGACGGGGCATGGCCGGCAGTATGGCGACGCCCGCCCCGCGAGCCAATAATCCCCCATGACTTCCGCCGACCCCTCCATCGTCCTGTACCACAACCCCGGCTGCAGCACCTCGCGCAACGTGCTCGCCATGGTGCGCGAGCGCGGCATCGAGCCCACCATCGTCGAGTACCTCAAGACCCCGCCCGGCAAGGCACGCCTGCGCGAGCTGGTCGATGCCATGGGCGGCTCGGTGCGCGCGCTGCTGCGCACCAAGGCCACGCCCTACGAGGAGCTGGGCCTGGCCGATCCGGCCTGGACCGACGAGCAGTTGCTGGACTTCATGGTCGAACACCCCGTGCTCATGGAGCGGCCGGTGCTGGTCACGCCGCTGGGCACGCGGCTCGGCCGGCCCAAGGAGAAGGTGCTGGAGGTGCTGCCCCGCTAAGATCCGCCGATGGATCTGCGGCAGCTGCGCTACTTCGTCGCCCTCGCCACGCAGCAGCACTACGGCAAGGCGTCGGAGGTGCTGCATGTCACGCAGCCGGCGCTCAGCCGCCAGATCCGGCTGCTCGAGGAGGAGCTGGGCGTCAAGCTCTTCGAGCGCCATGCGCGAGGCGCAGCACCCACCGACGAGGCGCGTCTTCTGCTGGAGCGCGCGCTCTTCCTGCTGCGCTATGCCGAGCAGACGAAGGCCGACCTGCTGGCCATGCAGCGCGAGCCACGCGGGCCCGTGGCCATCGGCATGTCGCCGGGCCTGGCGCAGCAGCTCACGGTGCTGCTCACCCAGGCCGTGCTCCGGCAACTGCCCGAAGTGCGACTGCGTTTCATCGAAGGCTTCGCGCCCTCGCTGCAGTCGATGCTGGCGCAGGGCGAAGTCGACATCGCCCTGCTCATCGAACCCTTCGAGCGCTCCAACCTGCAGGCCGTGCCGCTGCTCAAGGAACAGATCTGCCTGATCGGCCCACCCGGGGACCACCGCTTGCGCGCGGCAGGGGTCGACATCCGCGACCTGGCGGGCGTACCGCTGGTCATGACCGGGCTGGTCAAGTCCGGCGTGCGCCTGGAGCTGGAAGCCGCCGCCGCCAGCGCTCGCATCGCGCTCAACCATGTGGTCGAGGTCGAGACTGCCGAAGTCGCACGCCGGCTCGTGCTCGAGGGCGTCGGGCTCACCGCGCATTTCGCCGCCGCGATCAAGGACGACGTCGATGCCGGCCGGCTGCGCGCCGTGCCCATCCAGGGCCTGTACCTGCACCGCGTGCTGGCGCGCGCCGCCGACCGCCCCGTCTCGCGAGCCACCGAGGGCGTGATGGGGGTGCTGCGCACGGTGGTCGAACGCCATGTGCGCGACGGACACTGGCCCAACGCGCAGCTCGCGTGACGGCCCGGGCCGGCCGCCGATGACCTGCCGTTATCGGATCGGTCAGCAAATTCTCTTGGACCTGCCGGCGAGCGCTCCCTAATCTTGCGGACGTTCGCCCGGCACTGCACCCGCTGCAGCCGGACGACACCCTCAGGGCTGCCAGGACGCAAGGTGCGCCGGCACGCCTCCACGCAGGAGACAAGAAGCATGTTGCATCGAAGAAGCTTTCTCGGCGCCGCCGCGCTGGCCGCCGCCGGGCCGCTCACCGTCCGCGCGCAGGACCCGGTCCTGCGCATCGTCGTGCCCTTCAGTGCCGGCAGCGGCACCGACCTCGGGGGGCGTGTGCTCGGCCAGGCCATCCACAAGACCACCGGCCGCACGGTCATCGTCGACAACAAGCCCGGGGCCGGCAGCGTCATCGGCTCGCTCGAGGTGGTGCGCTCGCGGCCGGACGGCAGCACGCTGCTCTACACCACCGGCGGTCACACGACCAACGCCGCGTTGATGAAGAGCCTGCCCTACGACCCGGTCGCCGACTTCACGCCGATCACCATGGTGCTGCGCTCGTCGGGCTTCGCACTGCTGGTGAGCGAGAAGTCGCCGTACAAGTCGCTCGACCAGTTGATCGCCGCGGCCCGCAGGCAGCCCGGCAAGCTCAGCTTCGGCTCCTCCGGCGTGGGCAACACCACGCACGTGATGGGCGTCTTCTTCGCCAATGGCGTGGGCGTGGACCTGCTGCACGTGCCTTTCAAGGGCACGCCGACGACCGAGCTCATCGGCGGTACCGTCGACCTGGCCTTCCTGTCGCCCTCGGTGGCGGGACCCCAGATCCGCGCGGGCCAGCTCCGCGCCCTGGGCATCTCGGGCCCGACGCGTTCGCCGATGCTGCCCGACGTGCCCACCTTCGCCGAGCTGGGTCTGAAGGTGCAGGACATCCCCGCCTGGTCGGGCATCTTCGGGCCCGCACGGATGAGTCCCGAGGTGGTCCGTGGGCTGTACGACACCCTGGCACGCGCCGCGCAGACGCAGCCGGTGAAGGACTTCGTGCGCGAGAACGGCGGAGAAGTCGCGGTCACGCCGCCCGAACAGTTCGGCCCCTATGTCGTCGGCGAGATCGAGCGCTATCGCAAGGTGCTGCCGCCGCTGGGCATCCAGATGAGCTGAGGGCCGCGCCATGCCCGATTTCATCGACCTGCGCGGCATCCGCACGGCCTACGAGGCCGCCGGGAATGGCCCGCCCCTGCTGATGCTGCACGGTGCCGAAGGCAGCCGGCGGCAGTTCGAGGCCGTGCGGCTACACCTGGCCGACCGCTACACCGTCATCAGCTACGACCAGCGCGATTGCGGCGAGACCACCGGCGCAGTTCAGCCGGCCACGCTGACCGAACTCGCCGACGACGCCGCCGCCCTGCTCGAGGCGCTGGGCCATGGCTCGGCCTTCGTGTTCGGCACCTCGTTCGGCGGACGGGTGGCGCAGGCGCTGGCCGTGCGCCACCCGGCGCGCATCCGCCGGCTGGTGCTGGCCCACACCTGGCCGCTGGCGGTGTCGATCGGCGAGGCCAACCCCGAGGTGGCGGGTCAGATCGCACGCCTGCGCGCCGAGCTGCCCGCCAGCGCCGAGGCGCTGGCCGCGCTGTTCCATCCACCGGCCTTCCTGGAGTCACACCCTGCGGCACGTGCGCACTTCAAGGCCGCGCCGCCGCGTTCGGCTCGCTCCGAGCGGCGCGCCGCGGCCGTGGAGGACCGGCCCGCGCTCGACGTCCGGACGATCGCGCAGCCCACGCTGCTGATCGCCGGCGAGCTGGACCGCGTGGTGCCGATGGCGCTGACGCTCTCGCTGGCCGGACAGCTGCGCGACAGCCGCGCGGTGGTGCTGCCCGGCGTGGGACACCTGAGCCTGGCGCAGGTGCCCGAGGTGGTGGCCGCGCACGTGCGCACCTTCTGCGCCTGAGCCGATGCCCCCGTTCCGTTCTTCCCGTGTGATGCGCCCGAAGGCGCCTGGAGTGTTCCGATGATCGATGTTCCCGTGCTGATCGTGGGCGGTGGCCCGGTCGGCCTCACTGCTTCCATCTTCCTGTCCCGGTTCGGCGTCGAGTCGCTGCTGGTCGAACGCCACCCCGGCACCGCCATCCTGCCCAAGGCACGGGCGCTCAACGCGCGCACCATGGAGATGTACCGGCAGATCGGCCTGGAGGACGAGATCCGCGCGGTCGCGATGCCGGCCCGATTCGGCGAGATGATCCTGTGGTCCGAAAGCCTGGCCGGCGCCGAGATCAAGCGGCTCCATCCGGGCCGTGGCACCGGCGCGAACCTGGGTCTCTCGGTCGCCGGCAACTGCGGCTGCTCGCAGGACCTGCTGGAGCCCGTGCTGCGCAGGGGTGCGGAAGCAGCCGGTGCCGGTCGGGTTGGCTTCCACACCGAGCTGGTCGAACTGGCCTGCACCTCCGAGGGCGTTCACGCGACGATCCAGGATGCCGAGGGCCGGCGCGAAGAGGTGCGAGCGCGCTACCTCATCGCCGCCGACGGCTCGCAAAGCCGCATCCGCACGCAGCTGGGCATCGGCCGGCGCGGCGAGCGCGACGTGTACGACAGCGTCAACATCCACTTCAACGCCGACCTCACGCCCTGGGTGCAGGAGCGGCCGGCGGCGCTCTACCTGATCGAGCAGCCCGAGCTGCGCGGCACCTTCCTCACCATCAACGGCACCGACCGCTGGGGCTTCCTGGTCACCTCGCTGTCGCACTACGGCTTCACCCCCGAGCAGTTCACGCCGGAGTTCTGCACCGAGGTCATCCGCCGCGCGGTGGGAGCGACCGATCTGCAGGTGAAGGTGCTCGGCGTGGGCGCGTGGAAAGCCTCGGCCCTGGTCGCAGACACCTACCGCAGCGGCGCCGTGTTCCTCGCCGGAGATGCCGCGCACGAGATGCCGCCCACCGGCGGCTTCGGTCTGAACACCGGCGTGCAGGACGCGCAGAACCTCGCCTGGAAGCTGGCCGCCGTGCTGCATGGCGAGGCCGGCGACGAACTGCTCGACACCTACGACGCCGAGCGCCGCCCGGTGGGGCAGGCCGTGACCCACAGCAGCCTGCTCAACGCCCTGTCGATGGGCCGGACCGCACGGCAGGACGAACCCGTGCTTCCGCGCAAGGAGTTCCTCAACGAGATCGGCCTGGTCTTCGGCGCCACCTACCGTTCGGCCGCCGTTGTGCCCGAGGACGGCCAGTCGGCGCCACCGGCCGACGCGGTGCAGGACTATGTCCCGAGTGCTCAGCCGGGCTGCCGCGCGCCGCACGCATGGCTCCAGGACGGCGATCGTCGCGTCTCCACGCTCGACCTCTTCGGCCGCGGCTTCGTGCTGTTCACCGGCGCGCGCGGCCAGGCCTGGCACAACGCTGCGCGCCGCGTCTCGGCCCCGGAGGTCGCCGTCACCTCGGTGGGCGATGGCGGCATCGCGCCCGCCGACGATGCCTGGCAGCGCCTCTACGGACTCGAGGATGAAGGGGCGGTGCTCGTGCGCCCCGATGGCCATGTCGCCTGGCGCTCGCGCACCGGCGTCGCCGACGCGGAGAAGGCGCTGCGCGACGCCCTCGCGCTCGTGCTGTGCCGCGGCGCTGCGCGCGCCGGGAGCCGGGCATGAGCATCGATGTCTCCGCCCTGCACCACATCACCATCGGCTGCGCGCAAGACGACCTGCCCGTGCTGCTGGCCTTCTACGCGGGCACGCTGGGCCTGCAGGACGGCTACCGGCCCGCGCTGCGCTATCCCGGTCACTGGCTGTACGCGGGCGGACATGCGGTGCTGCACCTGAACGCACTGCTGCCCCAATCGCCCGCGCCCCAGGGCGGCGCGGTCGACCACATCGCGCTCAAGGCGCACGGCCTGGCTGCGACGCGGCAGGCGCTGGCCGACGCCGAGGTGCCCTTCAGCGAGACGCCGCTCAAGGGCACGCGGCTGCACCAGCTCTTCCTGCAGGACCCGCTGGGCCTCAAGGTCGAACTCAACTTCGACATGGACGCGGAGCGCGTGCCCGGCGCGCTCGCCGCGTGAGCGCGGTCGCAAGCTCAGGCACGCCCCGGCCGCACGGCCACGGCCTCGATCTCCACCTTCACGGGTGCGATCAAGCCGGCGATCACGGTCGAGCGCGCCGGCGCGGCGTCGGCGCCGAAGCGTTCCGCGTAGGCCGCATTGAAGGCCGGGTACTCGGCCGCATCGGTGAGCCACACCGTGGTCTTCACCACGTCGGCCAGCGTGCACCCCGCCTCTGCCAGGGTGGCGGCGATGCCGTCCAGCACGGCATGCGTCTGGCCGGCGATGTCGGGTGCGCTCGGCGCGCCGGCGCGCATGGGCACCTGGCCGGAGACGAACACCAGCCGCTCCCACGCCACCGCGGCCGAGATGGGCTGGCGCTGCCCCGCCCGAACCACCGGGCCGATCCGCTCCAGGTCCGTTCGATGCTGCGCCATCAGTCCGCCTTGGCGCCGGACACCTTGACGATGGCCGACCACTTCTTCACCTCGGCCTCGAGGAAGGTCCTGAACGCCGCCGGGGTCGTGCCTTCGACCAGGAAGCCGCGCGCGGCGAAATAGTCGCGCACGTCGGGCGTCCGCACCGCCTTGTTCACATCGGCGCTCAGGCGTTCGACCAGCTCCGGCGGCGTGCCGGCCGGCGCGAACACGCCTTGCCACGACAGCGCCTCGAAGCCTGGGTAGCCGCTCTCCGCCACCGTGGGCACGTTGGGCAACTGCGGATGGCGCTGCTTCGACGTGACGGCCAGCGGGCGCAGCTTGCCGGCCTCCAGCTGCGGCATCACGACCAGCAGGTCGCCGAAGGTGGCGTCGATCTGTCCGCCCATCAGGTCGGTCAGCATGCCGGCGCTGCCGCGGTAGGGGATGTGCACCATCGAGGTCTTGGTGGCCTGCTTGAACATCTCGCCGGTCAGGTGCATCGAGGTCCCGTTGCCGGCCGACCCATAGCTGATCGATCCGGGCCTGGCCTTGGCAAGCGCGACGAACTCGGCCAGCGTGTTGGCCTTGACGGCCGGGTTGACCGTCACCACCAGCGGCGAGCTCACGACCATGGACACCGGCGCGAAGTCCTTCAGCACGTCGTAGGGCAGGCGCGGATACAGCGCCTGGGCGATCGCATTGCTGCCGGTCACGCCCATCAGCAAGGTGGTGCCGTCGGGTGCCGACTTGGCCACGTAGTCGGCACCCACCGTGCCGCCGGCGCCGGCCCGGTTCTCGACGATCACCGTCTGGCCCCACGCGGCCGACAGCTTCTCGCCGACCCGGCGCGCCAGCAGGTCGGTGCTGCCGCCCGGGGGAAACGGAACCACGATGCGAACGGTCTTCGCTGCGCCCTGGGCATGGGCCGCCAGGGGCGCGAGCCACGACGCGGCCAGCAGGGACGAGGCGCCGATCGCCACGCGGCGGATCGATTGACGACGGGACAGGGAAGTTTTCATGGGGCGGTCGCGAATGGAGGGAGGTGGGAAACGGAGCCGACGCGCACGAGGCGTGCCTGTCGGGGCGTGGTGCGTGCGCTGCGCGGCGTCATGCGGCTGTCTCCAGGTCGGCGGGCTGTCCCCAGCCGCCGCCCCCCGCGGTTTCGATGATGAGTCGGTCGCCGGCCTGCCATTGCGCGCGGGCCTTGGCCGGCAGGATGTCGACGCGGCCGTCGGCGCGCTCGATGCGCGCGGCGGCACATGCGCCCGGGCTTCCGCCGGCGGCGCCCTGCGGTGCCGTCTCGTGGCGCTCGCCCCGATAGGAAATGGTGCCGCTGCCGTGCAGCAGCCGGTAGACGCGCACCAAGCCGTCGCCGCCGCGGTGGCGGCCCGCGCCACCCGAGCCCGTGCGCAGGGCCACGCGCTCCACGCGCAGCGGCGCCTGGGCTTCGATCGCCTCCGCCGGCGTGCTGCGTGCGTTGCCCACGTCGGTGGACACGCCGGAGCCGCCCGGCGCCCACGGCGCGCCGCCGGCGGCCGACGCAATGATCTCGGTCAGCAGCCAGGGCGTGCCGTCGGCGCGCGCGCCGCCCAAAGAGAGCACCACCACTTCACCCGCATTCGGCGCCGGCATCTGCCCCGGCAGAGCGCGCGACCATGCGCCCAGCAGCGCATTGGCCAGCAGCTTCACGAGGTTGGTGCGGGCATTGACCGCCGCCGGGAACGCCGGGTCCACGATGCTGCCGGGCCGCGTGACCACCGTCAGAGGCGCCAGGCTGCCGTCGTTGCAGGCCGCCTGCGGTGCCAGCATGCGGGCGAAGTACGCCACCGCCGCCTGCACCGCGCCGCGCGACGCGTTGACGGGGCCGGTGGTCTGGTCGGCGCAAGCCCTCAGGTCGAGCTCGGCGCCGCTGCCGCGTTTGCGGATGCAGACCGACACCCGTACCGGGTCCGGATGAATGCCGTCGCCGTTCAGTGCATCGTCGAAGACGTAGTCGCCATCGGGGGCGGCCGCCAGGGCGGCGCGAGCCGCCGTTTCGGAGGCGGCCAGCGCAGCGGCGCAGCGCTCGGCCATGCCCGGTGTGGCCCGCCACACCCCGGCCAGTTCGGAGGCACCCTGCGCCAGGCACTGCCATTGCGCGCCCAGGTCGCCTTGCAGGTTGTCGGGCATGCGGCTGTTGGCGCGCAGCAGGCGCAACAGCGCCGCGTCGACCTGGTCGGCGTGGTACAGCTGCGTCGGCGGCAGGCGCAGGCCTTCCTGCTGGATGGAGGTGGCGTGCGTGGGCACCGACCCCGGCGCGATGCCGCCGACGTCCTGGTGGTGCAGCACGCAGGCCACCAGCGCGACCACCTGGGCGTCCACGCACACCGGGCGCAGCACCGTGATGTCGGGCAGGTGCGTGCCGCCGTGCCAGGGGTCGTTGAGCACGTACCCGTCGCCCTCCTTCATCGCGGCCGCCGGATACAGCGCCAGCACCCCGGCCACGGCCGGCGACAGGCTGCCCAGCAGCAGCGGCAGCGTGCGCGCCTGGGCCACCAAGCGTCCGTCGGGAAGGAAGACCGCGGCCGCGCAGTCCATGGCTTCGCGCACCACGCTGGAGACGGCCTCGGCCACCAGGCGCTGCTGCATCCGGTCGCACAGCCGCTCCAGTTCGTACGGCAGCGGGTCGGCGTCGTTTGCTTCGCGCGTCGCCTCGTCCACCGGCGGGGCCCGCAGTCCGAGCGCCTGCACCGTGGCCAGCGTGCGCTCGTACTCGCCGTCCTGCGGCAGCACCTCGTGCGAGCAAAGCACACGCAGGTCCGGCCAGCGCTGGCGGATGGCCTGGGCCAGCGCGCGCTCGTGCGCCGGGTTGCGCTGCGCGAACAGGAGCGCGATGGCGACGCCCTGCGGCAGCCGCGGCAGGGCCGCCAGTGCCCGCAGCACCTCCGGGGCGTCGACCGGCTCGACTTCCACGCCCGCGGCGTCGATGCGTCCGCCGGTCTCGATGCGCCACTGCGCCGGCAGCAACGCCAGCCAGGGCGAGGCCGGCACGTGCAGCGCGTAGGGGTCGGCACGGTTCTGCCGCGCCAGCGTCAGCACATCCGCGAAGCCGCGGGTGCAGATCAGCGCGATGTCGCTCATGGGCACCGGCCCGCTGGCGCGGGCCGCATCTCGGTGACGGGGATGATCAGACAGCGCATCAGAAGCGCGCCGGACTGAAGGGCCCGAGGTCGACCTGCGTGGTGCGCCCGGCCACCAGGTGCGCCACTTCGCGCCCCGTGCTCGCGCCCATGCACATGCCCATGTGCCCGTGCCCGAAGGCGAGCCAGGCGTTGTCGGTAGCGCCCGCACGGCCGATGACCGGCAGGCTGTCGGGCAGGCAGGGCCGGTGGCCCATCCACTGCGTCGTGTCGCTCGTGTCCAGGTGCGGGAAGAGCTGCTGGCCCAGGCGCAGCAGGGCCTGCGCGCGTTCGTAGCGCGGCGGCGCCTTCAGCCCGGCGAACTCCACCGTCCCGGCCAGCCGCAGGCCCATCGCCATGGGGTTGACCATCAGGTTGTTCTCCACCGCCATCACCGTGTGGCGCAGCTTGAGGTTGGAGCTGCGCACCGTGACGTGGTAGCCGCGCTGCGTTTCCAGCGGCACGCGCGAACCCAGTTGCGCCGCGAGCCTGGCAGACCACGCCCCGGCCGCGACCACCACACCGTCCACCGGCGTGCGCTGCCCGTCGGCCGTGCGCACGGCCGTGACCTGCCGCGCGCCGCGGCCTTCGCGCTCGAAGCCGGTGACGGCCTGCCGCACGGAGGCTGCGCCTTGCGCCACGCAATGCGCATGGAGCACCTTGACCAGCGCCGACGGGTCGAGCGTGGAGCCGTTCTCGGGCGCGCGGATGCCGAAGCGAAAGCGTCCCTTCAGGTCGGGCTCCAGCGCCTCGAGTTCGTCCTGGCCCACGTCCACCATCTCGACGCCCAGCGACCGGCGCAGGTTCATGCCCCAGCTCCATTGGGCCGCTTTCTCGCGGGAGGAATACACGTACAGGCAACCCGAGCGGCGCACCAGGTGCTGCGCCCCCGCCTGCTCGAGCAAGGGCTCGTAGCACTCGAAGATGGGTTCCAGCAGGCTGCGCAGCGCCGTCGCGATGCGGGTGACCTCCTCGCGCGTGGAGTGGCGCAGCATGCGCACCAGCCACGGCAGCACGGCGGGCGCATAGCGCCAGCGCACCGTGAGCGGTCCCAGCGGGTCGAGCAGCCACTGCGGCACCCGCTTGACCATGCCCGGCATGCCCACCGGCAGGCAGGCGCTGGGCGACAGGGACCCCGCATTGCCGAACGAACAGGCCTCGCCCGGCGGCAGTGGATCGAAGAAGCTGACCTGCTGACCGTCGCGCTGCAACCATGCTGCGGTGCAGGTGCCGACGATGCCGGTCCCGATGACGGCGACATGCATAGGAAGCGCATTGTGGGCACGCCATGTCCATCAATCCAACGAATTCATTTGATTGATGCATGAGGATTTTTGATTTTTGCTGCCGGCCGGCGCCACAATGGTGCAGACATGAACCTCACCCTCCGCCAGATGCGTGCGTTCTCCGTGGTGGCACGCACCGCGAGCTTCACGCTGGCCGCCAGGCAGCTGAACCTCACCCAGTCGGCCGTCAGCATGCTGGTGCAGCAACTGGAAGAGGAGCTCGGCCTGAAGCTGTTCGACCGCTCGCGCCATGCCGTCACCCTCACCGAAGGCGGGCAGCAGCTGCTGCCGCTGGCGCGCCGCATGCTGGACGACCTGCGCCAGATCGAGGAAGGCGCCACCGACCTTCGCCTGCTCAGGAGCGGCGTGCTGCGCGTGGTGGCGCCGCAGTTGATGGCCTGCACCTGGGTGGCCGGCGTGCTGGCGCGCTTCGAGCAGGCCCACCCCACCGTGGGCCTGCGGATCGTCGACGGCTCGGCCGACGACATCGTGGGCGCCGTGCGCCGCGGCGACGCCGAGCTGGGCATCGGCCCCGAGCGGGTGACGGGCGAGGACGTGACGCGCAGCTTCCTCATGCACGTGCCCATGCGCCTGGTGTGCGCCGCCAGCCACCCGCTCGCGGGGCGGCAGACCGTCTCATGGCGCGATCTGCGCGACCAGCGCTGGGTGGTGTATTCGGGCGACTTCAGCCGCTACGTCGAGCAGCGGCTGCACGAGCACGACGCATCGCTGTCGATGCAGACGGCGACCGAGGTGCGCTACCTGACCACCGCGCTGGCCCTGGTCGGCGCCGGGCTGGGCGTGGCGATGGTGCCGGACTACGCGCGATCCTTCGCAGGCAATTTCGGCATCCGCTTCCTCGCGCTGCGGTCGCCCGCGCTGAACCGGGAGTTCTTCGTGTACCAGCGCCGCAGCCTGGCGCTGTCGCCGGCCGCGCAGGCCTTCGCGGCCCTGCTGCAGGCGCAGTCGCACCGGCACTGAGCGGGCCTGGCGAGGAGCGCCTCAGGCCAGGCGTGTCTTGCGGTAGCTGCCCGGGTCCATGTCGACGACCTCGACGCTCAGGTGGGCCTGCAGGCCCGGAGGCAGACTCGGCAGGTGCTCGAGCATGCCCTCGGTGACCCGATCGCTGAAATCCTTCTTGGCCTGCTCATCGCGGCCGGCCAGGATGCGCACGGTGACGTGGATGAATGCCCGCGCGGACTCGGCCAGCCCGACGCGAAAGGCCTCGACGCAGATCACCCGTGCCTTCAGGTCCGCCTCGTCGGCGACCTCCTCGCTGTCGGCCAGCCGCCGCGTCACGGCCGCCAGCATCGCGTCCAGTGGCAGGCCTTTTAGGTTGGGGGTGTATTCGATGACGATATGGGGCATGCGTTGACCGAAGGTGGGTCCAGGGGATCGCCGTAGCCAGCGGGATGGCGCTCAGGGCGCTGCGCGGTACACCGAGCGGCCGCCGACGATCGTTTCCAGCGCCACGATGTCCTTGATCTTCTCTTCGGGCACGCCCAGATAGTCCGCCGACAGCACCACCATGTCGGCCAGCTTCCCGGCCTCGATGGAGCCCTTGCGCTTTTCCTCGAAGGTCAGGTAGGGGCCCGCGTTCGTGTACAGCCGGAGTGCCTCTTCGCGGGAGATCTTCTGGTCCGCGCCGTACACGACGCCGCGCGGGTCCTTGCGCGTCACCATGAGGTACATGCCGATGAAAGGGTTGAGCAGGTTGACTTCGTTGTCGGTGCCGGCGGACGTGCGCTCCATGCCCAGCACGTCGATCAGGCGCCGCGTGGGAACCGCCCGGTTGGCGAGCAGCGGCCCCATGTAGCGCTCGACGGTTGCCGCCTTGTCCCACAGGAAGGCGTTCTGGGCGTCGATGCGCACGTCGAGGCCGCGTGCGGTCTCGATCTGGTCGGCCGCGACCAGGCTGCCGTGCACGACGCTGAAGCGCCGGCCCGCGATGGAGCTGTCCGCATTGGCGGCGGCGTAGGCCTTCAGCGTGAGGTCCACGGCCGCGTCGCCCACCGCGTGCGTGTGGACCCGCCATCCGTTGCGGTTGGCCACCCGAACCATGCGCACGTAGGACTCCGGATCGACGGCGACCATCCCGTGGTTGTTGGGTTCGTTGGCATAGTTGCCGCGGATGTACGCGGACTTGAGGGTCATGCCGCCATCGGAGACCAGCTTGATGCCGGCCACCCGCGCCCAGTCGTTGCCCTGGCCGTCCTTGAACGGCGCGGCCTTGAGCCTGGCCTCGAAGTCGGGCGCCGCCGCCGCGGGGAAGAGCCAGAACATGCCGGCCCGCACCGTCGACTGCCCGCGCTCGGCCGCGGCGTAGTACGCCTTGATCTGCTCCTCGTTGAGGCCGGCGACCACCGTGCTGGTGATGCCCGAGCGGTTGTACACGCGCTGGCCCGCGATGTTCTGCGCCACGCGCTGCTCGAAGCTGGGTGGCGGAATGATCTTCTCGACCAGCTGCAGCGCGCTCGATTCGACGACGCCGGTCGGCTCGCCGTTCGCGTCGCGATGGATCTTCCCGCCCACCGGGTCGGGCGTGTCGCGCGTGATGCCCGCGGCGGCGAGGGCCTTGCTGTTGGCCATCGCGAAGTGGCCGACGGTCTGCACGTAGACCGGGTGGTTCGGCGCCACGGCATCGAGTTCCTGGCGCGTCAGGTAGCGCTGCTCCTTCAACTGCGACGGCGGGTGCCAGCGGCTCGTCTGCACCCACTGGCCCGCGGGGATGGACTTGGTGCGAATGAAGTCGCCGATGATGGCTTGCGCCTCGGCCACGGTCCGTGCCTTGATCACCTGGGCCGTGGTCTCGACGGTCCCGGCACCGTCCATGTGCGTGTGCGCATCCATCAGGCCGGGGACGACCGTGCGTCCCTGCAGATCGACGACCCGGGTCTGGGGGGCGATCAGTTCACGGATGCGCTCGTCGGTGCCGACCGCCACGAAGGCGCCGTCCTTGATCGCGACGGCCTGTGCGATCGAGAAACTCTTGTCGGCGGTGATGATCCGGCCGTTGACGTAGGCCACGTCGGGCTGAGCGGCGGGGCGATGCGCACAGCCCGCCGCCAGCACGGCGGCGGCGATCGCCAGGGAGCTGATTGCAAGCTGGCGAGCACGGGTGCTCGCGGTGCGGGCCGTGCGATCGGGTGGGGAGGATGCGTGGGTCTTCATGTCGACTGTCTCCTTGTCGTTTCAGGTAGGGGCTGCCTGAGGAGGTCCGGCGAACCGGGACTCTCATGGCGAATGGGGACGCGCGGTGCTGCTCAGGCAGGCATGCCCACGCCGAGCAGCCGGTCCAGGCGCTCCGGATCCGCAGCCAGCGCCGCGCTGGGCCCGGCATGCACCACCGTGCCGCGCTCCAGCACGATCGCCTGATGCGTCATCTCCAGTGCCAGCACCGGGTGCTGCTCGACCACGATGGAGGCCAGCCCCTCGCTCTCGCAGAGGTGGCGGATGGCCCGGGCAAGCTCCTCCACGATGATGGGCGCCAGGCCCTCCATGGGTTCGTCGAGCAGCAGCAGCGTGGGGTTGGTCATCAGCGCGCGGCCGATGGCCAGCATCTGCTGTTCACCGCCCGAGAGCTGGTTGCCGTAGTTGGCGCGGCGCTCGCGCAGTCGGGGGAACAGGCCGTAGACACGGTCGAGGTTCCAGGCCCCCGGCCGGGCGACCACGCCCAGGTTCTCCTCCACGGTCAGCGACGGAAAGACCTCGCGCTCCTGCGGCACCCAGCCCAGGCCGGCGCGCACGCGTTGGTGCGCCGGGAGGCGGGTAATGTCCTGCCCACGCCAGCGGATCTCGCCGCCCGTGATGCGGGTGTTGCCCATCAGCGTCTCGAGCGTGGTGGTCTTGCCCACCCCGTTTCGCCCCAGGACGGCCAGGCTCTGGCCGGCCTGCAGCGCGAAGCCGAGGCGGTGGAGCACGACCGCATTGCCGTACCCGGCAGTGACGGCGTCGAAGGCCAGCAGTTCAGGCATCGGTCGCCTCCTTGCGGATGTTGACGTGGGTCTTGCCCAGGTAGACCTCGCGCACGCGCGGATCGCGGCCGATCTCGGCCGGCGTCCCCTCGGTCAGGATGCGTCCGCCCACCAGCACGGAGATGCGACGCGCGAAGCGGAACACCAGGTTCATGTCGTGCTCGATGAAGAGGACGCTGATGTCCTCGGGCAGTTCGGCGATCGCCTCGAAGAGCTCGCCGCTCTCGTCCACCGGCACGCCGGCGGCCGGCTCGTCCAGCAGCAGGATGCGCGGCCGCGCGGCCAGCGCCAGGGCGATCTCGAGCAGCCGCTGCTTGCCGTAGGCCAGCTCGGCCACCGGCACGTCGGCCAGGGCTCCCAGCCGCAGGCGATCCAGCAGCGCATGGGCCTCGTCGAAGGCCGCTTTGCTGCGCCCGAAGGGGCGCCACCAGGTCGCGCCCTGCCCTTCGCGCTCGTGGATGGCCAGCACGACGGAGAGCAGCGGCGTGAGGCTCGGGAACAGCGTGTTGATCTGGAAGGTCCGCGCCAGACCGCCGCGGGCGCGCCGGTCCGCCGCCCAGCCCGTGATGTCCTCGCCGTTCATGCGGATGCTGCCGGCGCTGGGGCGGTAGATGCCGGTCAGCAGGTTGATCAGCGTGGTCTTGCCCGCGCCGTTGGGGCCGATCAGCGCCTGGCGTGCGCCGGGCTCCAGCGACAGCCCGACCTCGGCCACCGCCTGGAACGCGCCGAAGCTGATGCCCAGGCCCTGTGTCTGCAGTGCGGTCATGCCCCACTCCCCGTCTTGCGCCGTGCGCCGCGGGCACCGCGATGCGAGAGCGCGCTCATCGTGCATGCTCCTTGATGCGGATGCGGCGCGACAGCGCGCCCATGATGCCGCCGCGGCCCAGCATCACGGCCGCGATCAGGAAGATGCCGAGCCAGAACATCCAGTACTCCGGGTTCATGTCGGCGAACCAGTCGTGCACCAGCATGTAGACGATCGCGCCGACCAGGCCGCCGTACAGCCGCCCCGTGCCGCCCAGCACCAGGATGATCAGTATCTCGGCCGAGCGGTTGAAGCCGATGGACTCGATGCCCACGAACTGCGTGGTCTGCGCCAGCAGCGCGCCCGCCACGCCGGCCACTGCGGCCGAGAAGGCGTAGGCCATGCGCAGCCGGGCCTCCACCGGCGAACCGATGGCCAGCATGCGCTTGCGGTTGTCGTGGATGCCACGCAGCGCCAGGCCGAAGGGCGAGCGCAGCACCAGCCGCACGAGCAGGAACATGGCCAGCACGACGGCGAAGGCATAGACGAAGGCGGTCTTGCCGAACAGGTCGAACTCGAACAGGCCCAGGACCGGCTTCACGACCATGCCCTGCAGGCCATCGGTGCCACCGGTGATGCCCGACAGCCGGTTGGCCAGCTCGGCCAGCAGCACGCACACGCCGATGGTGATCATCAGCCGCGTGAGGTCGGCGCCGCGCACGATGAGGTAGCTGAGCAGGTAGCCCAGTACGCCGGCCACGACCAGCGCGGCCAGCAGGCCGCTGAAGGGCTCGCCCCAGCCGTGCTTGGCCAGCAGGCCGGCGGTGTACGCACCCGCACCGAAGAAGGCCGCATGGCCCACGGTGAGGATGCCGGCATAGCCCAGCGCCATGTCCAGCGCCACGGCGAAAAGGCCGAAGATCAGGATCTGGCTCAGCAGCGTGAGATGGTTGGGCGCGATGAAGTAGCTGCAGGCCAGCAGCAGCCAGAACGCGATTTCGGCCGCGCGCGACTGGCCCGGCGACAGGGTGATGGCTTTCATGCGAGCCCCTTCTTGGGAACGATGCCGTTCGGGCGCAGCAGCAGCATCCCGATCATGAAGACGTAGATCAGGAACACGCCGGCCTCGGGCAGGTAGTACTTGCCGGCCACGTCGACCACGCCGACCAGCAGCGCGGCGATGAAGGGCCCGGTGACGGTGCCCGCCCCGCCCACGCAGACCACGATCAGGAAGTACACCAGGTACTTCAGCGGAAACGAGGGCTCCAGGCCGAGCATGCCCAGGCTCAGCGCGCCGCCCAGCCCCGCCAGCCCGCAGCCCAGCGAGAAGGTCAGGAAGAACAGCCGCTGCACATGGATGCCCGTGCCGCCGGCCACGCGCTGGTTGTCGACGGCCGCGCGCACCATCGCGCCGTAGCGCGTGCGGTTCATGAGCTGCAGCAGCAACACCAGGGTCGCCACGCCGCAGACGATGAGGAACAGCCTGTAGCGTCCCAATCCGACGCCGGCGAAGGAGAACTGCCCCTGCAGCGCCGGCGGCAGGTTGAAAGGCAGCATGGTCGGCCCGAAGAAGTAGGTCAGCACGGCGATCGAGACGAACACCACGCCGATCGACAGCAGCACCTGGTCCAGCGGATGCGCGCGATACAGGCGGCGGTAGAACACGAACTCGAGCACGGCACCGAGCAGCGCCGCGGCCACGAAGGCCGCCACCAGCGCCAGCCCGTACGGCAGGCCCAGCCGGTTCATGAGCACCGCGGCCGCGTACCCGCCCACGACCGCGAAGCTGCCGTGCGCGAGGTTGACGAAGTTCATCAAGCCCATGGTGATGGACAGGCCCACCGCCATGAGGAAGAGGAGCATGCCGTAGGCCACCCCGTCGAAAAGGACGATTCCCATTGGATTCCCGATGCGAGGCGCGGGGCGCCCTGGCGTGCGCCCCGTGCCGGAGTCAGCGCCCGGTGGGCGCAAGCGTCACTTGGCTTCCTTGGCCGGGTCCTTCACGCGGTCGAACTTGTCGAACTCCACGTTGACCAGCTTGCCGTTGACCTTCTCGGTCTTGCGGATGTAGACCGTCTGCACGATGTCGCGCGTGGCGGCATCGATCTCGATCGGGCCGCGCGGGCTCTCGAAGGCCAGGCCCTTGAGGGCGTCCATCACCTTGTCGCCATCGGCATTGCCGCCGGTCTTCTTCAGGGCCAGGTCGATGGCGGCCATGGCGTCGTAGGCCGTCACGGCGAAGTAGCTCGGACGCAGGCCGGTGCCGAACTGCGCCTCGAAGTCCTTCACGAACTTCTGGTTCTTGGCCGAGGGATGGGCGTAGGAATAGTGGTGGCTGGTCACCAGGCCCAGGGCCACGTCGCCGGTGGCGTCGAGGTAGCTGTCGTCGGTCGCCTCGCCGGTGGCGTAGAGCTTGATGCCGGCCTCGTCCATGCCGCGCTCCTTCCACACCTTGAGGAAGGCGGGCGGCATCACGCCGGAGGGGAAGAAGAAGAACACCGACTGCGGCTTGGCATCCTTGATGCGCTGCACGTAGGCGGAGAAGTCGGGGTTGTTCATCGGCGTGCGCAGTTCCCCGACCACCTTGCCGCCGCCACCCTCGAAGGCCTTCTTGAAGGCCGTCAGCGAGTCCGTGCCCGAGGCGTAGTCGGCGACCACCACATAGGCTTCCTTGGTGCCGTTGCGCAGCATCCAGCGGGCCATCGGGTCGGACACCTGCTGCACCGTGAACGACAGGCGCGCGACGTAGGGCGAGCTGGTCGTGATCGCCGAGGACGAGGCGTTCATCACCACCGTGGGAATCTTGGCCTGGGTCGCCACGGCCGCGACGGCATACGCGTTGGGGCTGAAGTCCAGGCCCGTCAGGATCTGCACCTTGTCGCGCACCACCAGTTCCTGCGCGATGCGCTTGGAGGCATCGGGCGCAGGGCCGGCCGTGTCCTTCTTGATGATCTCGACCGGGCGGCCGGCGATCTTGTTGCCGTGCTCCTTGAGGTACAGCGCGACGCCCGCGTCGAACTGGCGACCGTAATCGGCATAGGGGCCGGAATAGGTGCCGATCAGGCCGATCTTCAGCGCGTCCTGGGCTTGCACCGCGCCGGCCACGCAGGCCAGTGCCGCGGCGGCGAGCAGGGTACGTTTGGTCATCTTCATCGTGGAACTCCGTGGGAAGAACTCAGCCCGCAGGCCGGGGGATGGAAAAAGGCTTGAGGTCGCTGGCCGGGTCGGCGAGCAGCTCGACGGGGATGTCGGCGCCATGGGCGATCAGCTTGCGGGCGAGCATGTGCTCGGCCGGACGATTCACCGAGTGTGCCGCGGCGACGCGCCCCTCGCGCAGGTAGAAGAGCGTGAAGCGGTGGTCGGCGAGCTCGCCGCGCAGCACCGTGCGGTCGCCCGGCGCTGGCAGCCCGGCCATCTGGAATTTCAGGTCGTGCTGATCGCTCCAGAACCAGGGCACGGCCGTGAGCGGCTGGGGCCGGCCGACCAGCACCGATGCCGCGGCGCGCGCGCCGTCGTTGGCGGCCTGGATGGATTCGAGCCGCATGCGCACCGTGCCCGGCGCTGCGGCGGACGGCAACGCCATGTTGGCGACGTCGCCTGCTGCCAGCACCCGGGGGGCGCTGGTGCGACCCAGCGTGTCGACGAGGATGCCGCCTTCGCATGCGATGCCCGCAGCTTCGGCCAGCTCCACGTTCGGCAGCACGCCGATGCCGAGGACCACCAGGTCGCATTCGAGCTGGCGGCCGTCGTCCAGGAGCACCGCCGCCACATGGCCCTGCGCGTCGCCCACGAGTGCCGCGACGCCCCGGCCCAGTTCCAGCGCGACACCGCGTGCGCGATGCGCATCCGCGACGTAGTCGGACATCAGGGCGGGAAAGCTGCGTGCGAGCAGGCGCGGCTGGCCCTCGACCACGGTGACGCTCGCGCCTGCCGCCGTCAGCGCCGCTGCGACCTCCAGCCCGATGAAGCCGCCGCCGATCACGCAGGCCCGCCGGCTGCGGCCCAGCGCCGCGTGCACGGCGATGGCATCGTCCAGGGTGCGCAGCTGGTGCACGCCCTGCAGATCGGCGCCGGGCACTTGCAGCGGCCTGCAGCGCGCGCCGGTGGCGAAGGCGAGCCAGCCGTAGTCCAGCTGGCCGCCGTCGGCCAGCTCCACGCGCTGCGTCGAGAGATCCACCTTTGTGACACGCGTGCCCAGCCGCAACTCGATCTGCTGCTGGGCGTAGAAGTCCGGGCCGCGCAGCGCGAGCTGGTCGGCGGCGGTCTTGCCGGCGAGCAGCCCCTTGGACAGCGGCGGGCGCTGGTACGGCGCGTGACGCTCGTCCCCGAGCAGCACGATCGGCGCATCGAAGCCGAGCTCCCGAGCCGAAGCAGCGAGTTGCACCCCGGCGTAGGAGGCGCCGACGATGACCAGCGCGTCGGCCATCAGACCTGCGTCTCCGGCACGCGCACCGTGAGGCCGTCGAGTTCGGCCGTCACCGGGATCTGGCAGCTGAGGCGGCTGTTGGGCGCGCGCTCGCTGGCGGTGCCGTCCAGCAGTTCGTCCTCCATCTCGTCCGGCGGCGTGAGCCGGTCGACGAAGGCCTCGTCGACATAGACGTGGCAGGTCGCGCAGGAGCAGCTGCCGCCGCACTCGGCGTCGATGCCGCGAATGTTGTGCTGGATGGCGGTCTCCATCACGCTGGCGCCGAGCTTGGCGTCGACGCTGCGCGTGCTGCCATCCTTGAGGATGTAGTGGATCGTGGGCATTTGAGTTTCGGGATGTCGTCGGCGGTCAGAACATGTCGAAGTACTCGCGGTGCTCCCACTCGGTCACCTCGAGGTTGAAGCGCGCGATCTCGGCCTGCTTGATGTGGCAGTAGTAGTCGACGAAGTCCTTCCCGAGCCCGTCGACGAGCGCGGCGTCCGCCTGCAGGGCGGCCAGTGCGGCCTCCAGGGTGCGGGGCAGTTCCTCGGCAGGCGTCTCGTAGGGTGCGTCGGCGGACGGCCCCGGATCCAGCCCGCGCTCGACGCCGTCCAGGCCCGAGACGATCTGCGACGCGAGGTAGAGGTAGGGGTTGGCCGTGGGCTCGCCGATGCGGTTCTCGATGCGCGAGGCGTTGTCGCCCGGCGCGCCGAGCACGCGCAGCATGGCGCCGCGGTTGTCCTGCGCCCAGATGGCGCGATCGGGCGCGAGCGAGAACGGCCGGTAGCGGCGATAGCCGTTGAGCGTCGGACTCGCCAGCGCCGCGGCACCGCGGGCATGGGTCTTCAGGCCGGCCAGGTACTGCATGCCGAGCGGGCTCAGCGGCATTGCGTCATCGCCGCCAGCGTCGGGCATGAAGGCGTTGTCGCCCCCCTTCGCGTGCCGCAGCGACTGGTGCAGGTGCCAGCCGCTGGACATGACGCTGGGAATGCGCGGCCGGCACATGAAGGTGGCGTGGTAGCCGTGGCGCTGGCAGATCTGCTTGATCGCGCTGCGCAGCAGCACCATGGTGTCGGCGGGCGCCATTCCCACCGTGGGACCGAACACCAGCTCGAACTGGCTGGGGCCGAACTCGATCTCCAGCGAGTGCAGCGGCAGGCCCAGAGCCTGCAGCTGGGTGCGCAGCAGCTCCATGAGCGCATCCACGCGGTCGTAGCGCAGCTCGGTCAGGTACTGGTGGCCGTGCGTGAGCAGCGACACGGCCGGCGGCGTGCCCGGCTGGCCCGCATCGGCGAGGCGCATCTGCGCGTCGTCGAGCTTGAAGACGTGGAATTCGACCTCCAGACCCGCCACGAAGTCCAGACCGCGCGAATCCAGCCGGCCGACCGCGCGCTGCAGGATCTGCCGCGTGTCGAAGGGGCAGCGCCGGCCGTCCTTCATGAACGCATCGCACAGCACCCAGCCCGTGCGCGGCGCCCAGGGCAGCATGCGGAAGGTGGACGGGTCGGCCAGGATCGTGAAGTCGGCACCGCCTTGCAGCCCTTCGAGCGCGAAGCCCCCGCCGGCCGAGAACACGGGGAACACCGAGCGGTGCGAGGTGTCCTTGGCGAGCAGCGTGGTGGTGAGGTTCACGCCCCGCGCCAGCGCGCCCCGGGCAGCTTCGGCGACCAGGGTCTTGCCGCGCAGCACACCGTGCTGGTCGGCCCACGCGAAGCGCAGCACGTCGAGCTCGCCGGCGTCGATGCGCCCGACGATCTCGCTGGCCTGGGCCTGTTGTTCGTCGCTCCAGAGACCGAAGCGTTCGGCGAAGGTGCTCATCTCAGGCCGCCAGGCGGGCCGAGGCCCAGTCCGAAACCTGCCGGCGGGCCAGGTCGGCCTCTTCGCAGTAGCTGGCGGCCTTGTCGGCGGCCGCGACGCCGTCGATCGACGGCGGCCCCGTCAGCGTGCCGGCTTCCTGCGCCGTGGGCCGCATGGGCAGTGCCTCGCCCGCCTGCGCGGCCTCGATGGCCTTCACCAGCATCCGGCGGTAGAGCATGATGCCCTTGTCGGTCGTGCCGAGGTGCTCGCGCGTGCGGTCCTGGATCGGGCCCATGGATTCGCAGGCCCATTGGTCGTGCACGTTGATGTCCTCGCCCATGCCGGTGTAGGTCTGCGTCAGCTGTTCCTCGACGCTGTAGCCGTACTCGTTGCGCTTGTTCTTGCGCGAGGTGTACAGCGGCAGCTCGATGGTCTTGAGGCGCTGCTCGCGCATCTGCGCCTTGTCCACCGGACCGGTGAAGCTGGTGAAGATCGCGTACCAGTAGCAGTGCGTGTCGTCCACCGGCACATGCCACTGCGAGATCGTCATCTCCGAACTCATCGGGATCACGAAGGCCTGCGGAAAGACGACGTTGGTCACCCGCACGTGCGTCTGCTCTTCGGAGAGCTTGCGCAGCGTGGTCAGCTTCATGCCGTAGGGTGCGGGCTCGGCCGCGATGTCGGGCCGGTCGTACTCGCGCAGCACCTGGGTGATGGCCAGGTCGGAGTCGGCCGACGCGCCGCGGAACTGCTTGCCGTAGCTCTCGGCGGTGTCCTCGTCCTCGTAGAAGCGATGCAGGAAGGACGCGTGCGCCGGGTCCATGCCCACCTCGAGCGCCTGCAGCCAATTGCACTCCCACAGGCCCTTGAACGCGAAGGTGTGGCTGTCGGGCGCGACGAAGCAGTCGAACTCGGGGAATGCCGGCGGCTCGCCCTCGCCGATGTACGCGAAGACGATGCCGCTCTTTTCCACCACCGGGTAGGCGCCCTGGCGGATGCGCGTGCACAGCTTGCTGCCCGCCGGCTCGGCCGGGGTCTCCAGGCACTGGCCGTTGGCGTCGAACAGCCAGCCGTGGAAGGCGCAACGCAGGCCACCGTTCTCGAGACGGCCGTAGGCCAGGTCGGCCCCGCGGTGCGGGCAGTCGCGGTCGAGCAGGCCCAGACGGCCCGACTCGTCGCGGAACAGCACGAAGTGCTGGCCCATGAGCTGCACCGGCCGCAGCGGGCGCGGACCGCGCAACTCCTCCGACAGGGCCACCGGCTGCCAGTAACGGCGCAGCAGCGTGCCTGCGGGCGTGCCGCGTCCCACGCGGGTGATGAGGTCGTTTTGTTCGGCGCTGATCATCGTGAAGCTCCAAGCCTTTCAGTCAATGCATTCAGTTGTATGCAATGGGATGCATTGTCGTGAAATGCTCGGCCGGGTTAACTATTTTTTGCGTGAAATCAATGCACCGGTTCGGAGAATGGCGCACTTAATAAGGTAAAAAATGCGCCGTGCCGTGGTTTTCACCTATTGATGCATGCATGATCCGGGCCAACACACGCCCAATGCGTACATCGAACCGCGCGCCTAGAATTTGCTCCGGCTACTGCATACAAGGAGAGCCATGGATTCCCAACAGTCACGTGTCCTGGTTCAACTGCGCGACCTGATCCTCAAGGGCGAGTTCGGCCCCGGCGAGCGGCTGGCCGAGATCCCCCTGGCCGAGAAGCTGGGGGCCTCGCGCACGCCCGTGCGCCTCGCGCTCGCAAGCCTCGAGCACGAAGGCCTCATCGAGCCCTCCCCCGCCGGTGGCTACCAGATGCGGCGCTTCACCTCGCAGGAGATCGCGGATGCGATCCGCGTGCGGGGCGTCATCGAGGGCTTCGCAGCCCGCCTGCTCGCCGAGGACGGCGCGCCCCGGCAGCTGCTGCGCGAACTGCACGACTGCCTCGACGAGGGCGACAAGGTCGTGAACAAGCCGACCATGGAACTGGACGACTACGCCGGCTACGTGGAAATGAACGACCGCTTCCACGCCCTCATCATCCAGGGCTGCGGCAACGCATCGGTCCGGCGCATCATGGAGATGCTCGACAGCCAGCCCTTCGCGGCGCCCAGCGCCATGCTGCCGATGCAGTCGTCGATGCGCGAGGGCCAGCAGTGGATGCAGCAGGCCCACCGCACCCACCACGCGCTGGTGCAGGCGATCGAACGCGGCCAGGGTTCGCGCGCACAGGCCCTGGGCGAGGAACATGTCGAGATCGCCCGCATGAACCTCGACTACGCGCTCGAACGGCCCGAGCTGGCCGCGGAACTGATGCCCGGCATGAAGCTGGTGGCGGGCCGCGGACGCTGACGCCCCCGCATCGCGCCCAGGCGCTTCAGCGAAGCGCCGCGATCAACGCAGCAGGCCCTCGATCACATCCCATTCCCCGGCCGTCACGGGCGTGATCGACAGCCGGTTGCCCCGCTGAAGCAGCCGCATGTCGGCCAGTGCGGGAACGCTGCGCAACTCGGGCAGCCCCAGCAGGCGCGTCTTGCGCAGGGCCTGCACGTCCAGCAGCAGCCAGCGCGGGTCTTCGGGCTTCGACTTCGGGTCGAAGTAGGGCGAGTCCGGCTCGAACTGCGTCGGATCCGGCTTCACGCCTGAAGCCACGCGCGCGATGCCGGCAATGCCCGGCTCGGGGCAGCTCGAGTGATAGAACAGCACCCCATCGCCCACCCGCATGGCGTCGCGCATGAAGTTGCGCGCCTGGTAGTTGCGCACGCCGGTCCACGGCACGGTGCACTCGGGCGCCGCCAGCGCGTCGTCGATCGAGCACTCGTCGGGCTCGGATTTCATCAACCAGTACTGCTTCGCGGTCATGCGCGGATTGTGCGGCCCGGCCGCCTCGACCGCGCTGCCGCGGCACCGCCCGCGGCGGCGTCGGCGCCGTCGCGCGTCAAGCCGGCACCGCCGGCAAGGCCTCGCGCCGGGCGCGGCGCACGTTGAAGGCGCTGGCGATCAGCACGCCCTGCACCAGCGCCAGGCCGACGATCACGCTGGTGTACTGGCCAGCGTCCATCAGGCGGCCGAAGATCAGCGGCGCCACCGCCTGGCCGATGTCCAGCCCGGCATAGACCACGCCGTACACACGCCCGCTGGCATTGGCCGGCGTGGAGCGCTTGACCAGCAGGTCGCGCGAGGGCCCCGCGATCCCCGAGGCGAAGCCCATGGCACCGAAGAGCACCGGCACCACGACCGGCGGGAAGTCGGCCAGCGCCATCACCAGCGCGAAAAGCGCCGCGATGCCGAAGCCGATGCCCACGATGCGCTCGCAGCGCGAGGGGTCGGACGCCAGGAAGCCGCCCACCACCATGCCCGCCGAACTCGCCACCATGTAGACCGTGAGGCAGATCGCCACCAGCGCCACCGGCACCGCATGCAGCTTGCCGGCCGCGACCGGCGCGAAGGTCTGCACGATGCTGATGACCATCGCGTAGAAGAAGAAGAAACCGAAGCACATCCACACCGCCGGGATGCGCAGGAAGTCGAACTCGCCGCCCGCCGGCGCCGCGGCGCCCTGCCCCGTGGCCTTCTGCACCGCCTTCACGTCCAGGGCCAGCGCGCCGCGGTTGAACCACAGCACCACCAGCACCGCCAGCGCCAGCACACCGGCCGAGGCCAGCGCCACGCGCCAGCCGTAGGCGATGGCGATCGGCACCACGAAGGCCGGCGCCAGCGCCCAGCCCAGGCTGCCGGTGATGCCGTGCACGCTGTAGGCATGGCCCAGCCGCGTGGGCGCCACCTTGCGGTTGAAGAGCGTGTAGTCGACGGGGTGGAAGACCCCGTTGCCGACGCCCGCCAGCACGGCACACGGCAGCAACGCCCAGTAGTTGGGCGCCATTGCATAGCCGAAGGCGGCCAGCCCCAGGCAGCCCAGCCCGACAAAGAGCACCGGGCGCGGACCCATCTTGTCGACGATGAAGCCCGAGGCCGCCTGCACCGCGCACGAGACGACGAAGAACACGGTGAGCACCGCACCGAGCTCGGTGTAGCTGACGTCGAAGGCGTCCTTCAGCCACGGGAAGAGCGGCGCCAGGATCAGCTGGCTGAAATGGCTGATGCCGTGCGCCAGCCCGACCAGCCCGATGAGCGAGGCGTCGGAGCGGAACGTGGAGGTGGAGGCGGAAGTGTCGGAAGAAGCAGACATCGGGGTGGCCGGGAGACTGGACTGCCCGATCCTAGGCGCGTCGTCCGCGGCAGAATAGCGACACCTTGCCAACATTTGCCGAAAACCAGCCACCCCCCTCACAGGCGACCGCTGCGAAGGTCCCGCCGACCCTACAGCGCCGCCCCGGCGCGCCCGGCCGGCTGCAGGCGCCGACCACCAGCGTCGGCCCGCTGACGCCGCACCTGTACGCGCCCGACGCCATGCGGCCGCTGCGCGCCAAGGAGCATTTCCTCACGGCCGACACCTTCGTCGAACTGCACCAGCACCCGTGGCCGCAGCTCACCTTCTCGACGCGCGGCGTGATCCGCCTGAGCACCGCCGACGGCAGCTACATCGTGCCGCCCTCGCGCGCGCTGTGGGTGCCGGCAGACGTGCCGCACAGCATCACGCTGATCGAGGACGCGGAGTTGCGCACCGTCTACCTGCACAGCTGGCTGGGGCCGGCCTGGGAGCGCTGCGAGGTGCTGGAGATCAGCCCCCTGCTGCGTGCGCTGATGCTGGCGCTGGACACCACGCCCGACGGCCTGCCGCCGGCCGACCCCCATGCGGCGCAGCGCGAGCGGTGGATCGCGCCGCTGCTGGTCGACGAACTGGAGCGCGCCACGCAGATTCGCATCGACGTGCCGCTGCCCGCCGACAAGCGCCTGCGTCAGCTGTGCGAGGCGCTGCTGCGCAACCCGGCCGACCGCGCCACCCTGGCCGAGCGCGCGGCCACCATCGGCGCCAGCGAGCGCACGGTGGCGCGCCTGTTCCGCGACCAGCTCGGCATGAGCTGGCAGCAATGGCGCCAGCAGGCCGTGCTGGCCCACGCGCTGCCGCTGCTCGCGCGCGGCATGGCCGTGAGCCAGGTGGCGGCCGCCAGCGGCTATGCGACCGACAGCGCCTTCTGCGCGATGTTCAAGGCCGCGACCGGGCAATCCCCCACGGCGTTCCAGCACAAGAAGCGCCCCTAGCGGCGCAACCGCCGGCGCCTGTCAGCCCGGCGTCTTCGGCCGGTGCAGCGCGCACAGCTTGTTGCCGTCCGGGTCGCGCACGTAGGACAGGTACATGGCGCCGAGCTTGCCCTCGCGCAGGCCCGGCGGCTCCTCGATGGACGTGCCGCCGTGTGCGACCGCCACGTCGTGGAACTCGGTGACCTGCTCGGGCGAACTGCACTTGAAGCCGATGGTGCCGCCGTTGGCACCGCAGGCCGACTCGCCGTTGATCGGCTCGCTGATGCAGAAGCTCGCGCCCTCGTGGCGGTAGAAAAGGCGCGTCTGGCCGGTGAGGTTCTGGTTGCGCACGGGTGCCCCCACCCCGAGCACGGCGAGCACCGCGTCGTAGAAGCGCTTGGAGCGCTCGATGTCGTTGGACCCCAGCATCACGTGGCTGAACATGGTTCTTTTGTCTCCGGTTGTGAATGGGCGATGGTAAGTGCCGACCGCCTGCCCTCCCTCGCCGGACCGGGCCCATCCCGCACAATCGGCGACATCGCGCGGCCGGATCGCCCACGCGCCGCCACATCTTCGCCTTGAGCAAAAAATGCCTGCAGCGCCCGCCCACCGGGCGCAGACAGCTATGAATTCGATAGCAACGACCGCCGCCCGCCGCGAGCGCCTCGCGCGCTGGCTCCCCTTTCTCGGCTGGCCCCGCCCCGACCGCGCACTGCTCCTCAACGAGGCCTCGGCCGGCATCACCGTGGCGCTGATGGTGATCCCGCAGGGCGTGGCCTATGCGGCGCTGGCGGGCATGCCGCTGATCACCGGCATCTATGCGGCGCTGTTCCCGGCCTTGATCGCCGTGCTGTTCAGCTCCTCGGCGCGGCTGTCGGTCGGCCCCACCGCGCTCACCAGCCTGCTGGTCGGCGCGTCGCTGGCGCCGCTGGCGGTGCCGGGCAGCCGCGAGTGGGTGTCGCTGGCGGTGTGGCTCACGCTGCTGTCGGGCGCCATGCAGGTGCTGCTGGGCGCGGCGCGTTTCGGCTGGCTGCTGCGGCTGGTCAACTCGCCGGTGCTGATGGGCTTCACGCAGGGCGCGGCGGTGCTGATCACGCTGTCGCAGCTGCCGGCCCTGCTGGGCTTCACCGGACGCAGCTTCGCGCAGGCGCTGCACGGCCCGCCGCCGGACTTCATCGCCATCGCCTTCGGCCTGGGCAGCATGGCGATGCTGTGGGCGGGCAAGCGCTTCACGCCTCGCTTTCCGACCACCATGGCGCTGGTGGCGCTGAGCGCCGCGCTGAGCTTTGCCGTGAGCTATGCGCTGCGCGGCGGTGCCGTGATCGGCGCCCTGCCCTCGGGCCTGCCCTCTTTCTACCTGCCGATGGGCCTGTCGTGGAACGAACTGGGCGCGCTGCTGCTGCCGGCCTTCCTGGTCACCCTGGTGAGCTTTCTGGAGACCGCGTCGAGCGCCAAGGTGGACAACGCGCGCGCCGGCAAGCTGTGGAACGAGAACCAGGACCTGATCGGCCAGGGCCTGGGCAAGATCGCCTCGGGCCTGAGCGGCTCCTTTCCCACCAGCTCGTCCTTCTCGCGCTCGGCCATCACGCTGTATGCGGGTGCCAAGTCGCAATGGTCGACGCTGTTCAGCGTGGCGGTGGTCGCCGCCGCGCTGCTGTGGGCCATGCCGCTGCTCTACCACGTGCCGCAGGCGGTGCTGGCAGCCATCGTGGCCACGGCCACGCTCGGCCTGCTCAAGCCCTCGGCCTTCGTGGCGCTGTGGCGCATCTCGCGCATCGAGGCGGCCATCGCCTTCGGCACCTTCGTGCTCACGATCGCCACCGCACCCTCGATCTACTGGGGCGTGCTGGGTGGGCTGCTGGCGGCGCTGGCGCACTACATGTACCGGCACCTGCACCCGCGCATCGTCGAGGTCGGTCTGCACCCGGACGGCAGCCTGCGCGACCGGCACCTGCTGAACCTGCCGGCGCTGGCGCCCAATCTGTACGCGCTGCGCATGGACGCCGAACTGGACTTCGCGTCGGCCAGCACGTTGGAGCGCGCGATCACCACGGCCATCGCCGAGCGGCCGGGCCTCACCGACGTGTGCCTCTTCGCCCATCCGATCAACCGCGTGGACCTGACCGGCGCCGAGGTGTTCGGCAGCATCCGCCGCGCGCTCGAAGGCCAGAGCATCCGGCTGCACGTGTCGGGCCTGAAGCTGCCCGCGATGCAGGTGCTGGAGCGCGCCGGGCTGCTGCAGCCCGGGCCGCTGCTGTTCACCTACCGCACCGACTCGGAAGCGCTGGCCGCCCTGCGCCGCCAAGCCGCGGACTGAACGACGATGGGCAGTGCCGACTTCCTGCTGTCCCTCGAGGTCCAGGAACTTCTCAAGACCGCCTACGCCCGGCCCGCCGAGCCCTTCGCGGCGAGCGAGGTGTCGAAGGCTGGCCGCGTCGATCCGGCCGCCTTCGAACTGGCCCTGGAGCACCTGCTCGCGCAGCGGGTCCTGCTGACGGGCCCGGCACCGAAGGACGGCGACGAGGGTGACACCCGGCCGGCCACGTACCAGGCCAACACCGACTTCATCTTCTACCCCGAGCTGCGCCGCATGGCGCTGAAGTCCTTCGCGGCCGCGGAGCCGCTGCGCCAGATGCTGCGCACGAAATTCCGCCGCGCGGTGCGGCAGGCCTGGATCCTGGGCGAGAACGTCGCCGCCGGCACGGTTTCGGTGCTGGTCGTGCACGGCGAGCAGATGCCCGAGCCGGACGAGCTGGACGCTGCCCTGCGCAAGCTGCTCAAGTCGGGCCGCATGCGCATGCACCTGGAGGTGCAGGTGCTGTCGGAGGCCGCCTTCCGCAGGCAGCGCCAGGTCGAGCCGCTCAGGAGCCAGCTGTCGGGCGAGGGCTGCATCGAGCTGGTCGCGCCGGACAAGGCCCAGGCCGATGCGGGCACGGCGCCACGCGGACTGCTGGCGCGCGCGCGGCACCGCCTCGCGGCGCTCTCGGGTCGGCCACGCTGAGCCGCCGCACGGCGTTCAGGCGGCCGGTTGCTGCCGCGTGCGGTAGCGCCCCGGGCTGTCGCCGGTCGATCGCTTGAAGGCCGCACTGAACGCCGTCTCCGACTGGTAGCCCACGCGCTCGGCGATGCGGGCGATGTTCTCGTCGCCGCGCCGCAGCGCATCGCGGGCGACCGCCATCCGCCAGTGCGTGAGGTAGTCGAGGGCCGTCATGCCGACCAGCGCCTTGAAGCGCACGGCAAAGGCCGTTCGGGACATGTGGGCCTGCCCGGCCAGTTCGTCGAGCGTCCAGGGGCGGGCGATGTCGGCATGCGCGGCTGCGAGCGCGGCGCTGATGCGCGGGTCGGCCAGGGCATGAAGCCAGCCTCGGGGCCTGTCGGCCTCCGCCAGGTGGGCGCGCAGCATCTGGATGAGCAGCAGCCCGCCCAGGTGCGTGCGCGCCAGCGCCCCACCGGCATGCGGCGCCTCGAGCTCGAGGCGCAGCAGCTGCAACAGGCCGGCCAATGGGCGCACGGCCGCGGCGTCGGCGCGCAGATGGAGCATCGGCGGCAGGTGGCGAAGCAGCAGCTCCGTCGCCTCGCCCTCGAAGACGAAACGCGCGCTGGCCAGGGCGACATGGGGCACGGCGCCCGCACGGCTCGCCGGGCCATCGCGCCCGGTGAAGCGCACGACGCCGTCGCTGCCGCGGTGCGAGCGGTAGATCTCCGAGCCGCTGTGGCGTGGGCCGCGCAGGTCGGCTGCGGTGGCAAAGGTGGTGAAGGGCGCTCCGTTGAGCAGCAGGTAGAAATCGCCCGCTTCGAGCCGCACGGCCTCGGCGGCGCCGTCCATCTGCAGCAGGAAGCTGCCCGACAGCACGCACCCGAACTTGACGTGCGATTCGTAGGGCCGGAACGACATCGCCCAGCGTCCGCGCCCTTCGAAGCGGGTGGTGGCGGTGCTGCGCACGCGCAGCATCGACAGGACGTCTGACAGCGGGTCCAACTGTACGAATGAATAGGAAATGCGGCCTCCTGATTATTCAGTAATGCAGAAGGCGCGCGCAAGATGCCGCCCATGTCTTCAGCCTCCACCTCGCCACCGTCGCCCCCTCTCTCCACGCCGCGTCCGTCCCCAGGCACCGCACGCCACGCGATGGTGCTGGGGCTGCTCACCGCCATCGGCCCGTTCGCGATCGACATGTACCTGCCGGCGCTGCCCGCGTTGACGCGCGCGCTGCATGCCGACGCGCATGGCGCCCAGGCCAGCCTCATGAGCTTCTTCTTCGCGCTGGGCGCGGGCCAGCTGATCGCCGGGCCGCTGTCCGACCGCTTCGGGCGCAAGCGGCCGCTGTACCTGGGGCTGCTGGTCTTCGGGCTGGCGAGCATCGGCTGCGCGCTGGCGCCGAGCCTTCAGGTGCTGGTCGTGCTGCGCTTCATCCAGGGGCTGGGAGCGTGCACGGCCATGGTCACCCCTCGTGCCGTCGTGCGCGACCTCTATACCGGGCCGGACGCGGCGCGCCTGATGGCCAGCCTGCTCACCGTGTACAGCGTGTCGCCGATCCTGGCGCCGCTGGCCGGCAGCGCGGTGGCATCGGCCTTCGGCTGGCGCGGCGTCTTCGCCGTGCTGTGCGCCCTGGCGGTCGCGGCGCTGGCAATGGTCGCGTGGCTGCTCGAGGAGACCCGCCCCGCCTCTGTGCGGCGCCTGGGTGGCTGGCGCGCCGCGGTGGACGGCTACCGCACGCCGCTGGCCGACCGGCAGTTCCTCGCGCTGGCGCTGATCGCGTCCTGCGCGGTGGGATGCTTCTTCGTCTACGTCGCCAACTCCGCCTTCGTGATGACGGCCCACTACGGCGTCTCGCCGCGCAGCTATGCGCTGCTCTTCGCCCTGAACGCGCTGGCGGTGATCGGCATGTCGCGATTCAACGGGCGGCTGGTCGCCCGCTTCGGCCTGCGGCGCCTGCTGCGGGGTGCCGTGGCGGCGCAGGCGGCTCTGATGCTGGCGCTGTTGCTGATGCAGCTTGCCGGCGGCGACGCGCTGGGGTGGCTCGTGCTGCTGTTGATGGCGGGGTTCGGGCTCAATGCGCTGATTCTTCCCTCCGCCTTCGTGCTCGCGATGGAACGCCATGCCGGGCTGGCGGGTGCCGCATCGGCGCTGATCGGCACCGCGAACTTCGCCGGCGGCGCGATCGTCATGGCGGCCGTGTCGCCCTTCGCCGACGGCACGCCGCTGCCGATGGTCGCCGGCATCGCGGCCTGTTCGGCCGTGGCGCTGGCGATCGCGCTGGGCCGGCTGGGCGTGCCTCGGGCAGCGCCTTAGCCGCTCAATCCTGCACGCGCCCGCGCAGCTTCTTGACTTCGGCGCGCTGCGTCTTGCCTTCGAGCCGCCGCCGCACCGACCCGAGCGTGGGCTTCGTGGCGCGTCGCACGCGCGGCGGCACGGCCACGCTGTCGACCAGCGCCTGCAGCCGCGCCAGGGCATCGGCGCGGTTGAGTTCCTGCGTGCGGTGGCGCTGCGCCTTGATGACGATCACGCCCTCCTGCGTCAGCCGCGCGTCGCTCAGCGCCAGCAGCCGCGCCTTCACGGCTTCCGGCAGCGAACTGGCGGCCACGTCGAAGCGCAGGTGCATGGCGCTCGACACCTTGTTCACGTTCTGCCCGCCCGCGCCCTGGGCACGGATGGCGGTGAACTCGACGTCGCGCTCGTCGACGAGGGTGGAGGTCATGGAATACGGACTACCGGACGCAGAGGAAAAACCAAAGTCACGCAGAGGACGCAGAAGGCTCCAAGAAACTTTTTTGGATGTCTCTTTTGCGACCTTCGCGAAACCTTCGCGCCCTTCGCGTACGGATGTCCGCTCCCTTTCAGACCCGCTCGAAGATCGCCGCGATCCCCTGCCCGCCGCCGATGCACATCGTGACCAGCGCATAGCGGCCCTGCACGCGGTGCAGTTCGGCGATCGCCTTGACGGTGATGATCGCGCCGGTGGCGCCCACCGGATGGCCCAGCGAGATGCCGGAGCCGTTGACGTTGACTTTGGCCGGGTCGAAATCCAGTTCCTTCATCACGGCGCAGGCCTGGGCCGCGAAGGCCTCGTTCGACTCGATCACGTCCAGGTCGCTCACCTTCAGGCCCGTGCGCTCCAGCACCTTGCGCGTGGCGGGCACCGGGCCGATGCCCATGTAGGCCGGCTCGACGCCGGCGTGCGCATATCCCACCAGGCGCGCCAGCGGCTTCAGGCCCAGTGCCTTCGCGCGTGCCCCCTCGGCCAGCACCACGGCGCCGGCGCCGTCGTTGATGCCAGAGGCATTGCCGGCGGTGACGGTGCCGTTCTCCTTCTTGAAGGCGGGCTTCATGCCGGCCAGCACCTCGACAGTGGTCGCGGCCTTCACATGCTCGTCGGTGTCGAAGACGACCACGCCCTTGCGCGTCTTGATCTCGATCGGAACGATCTGCTCCTTGAAGCGGCCCTCGGCAATCGCGGCTGCGGCACGTCGATGGCTTTCGGCGGCCAGCGCGTCCTGCTGTTCGCGCGTGATGCCGTGGCGCGCGGCCACGTTCTCGGCCGTGATGCCCATGTGGATCTTCTGCCAGGGGTCGTGCAGGATGCCCAGCATGTAGTCCACCAGCTGCACGTCGCCCATGCGCGCGCCATAGCGTGCGGCGGTGTCGAAGTACGGGCCGCGGCTCATCGACTCGGAGCCGGCGCCGATGGCCACCTCGCAGTCGCCCAGCGCGATGGCCTGCGCGGCCGACACCACGGCCTGCAGGCCCGAGCCGCACAGGCGGTTGACGTTGAAGGCCGGCGTCTCGATCGGGCAGCCGGCGTCGATGGCCGCCACGCGGCTGAGGTAGGCGTCCTTGGTGTCGGTGGGAATGACGTTGCCCATCACCACATGGCCGACTTCGGCCGGCGCCACGCCGGCGCGTTCGATGGCCGCCTTGACGGCGGTGGTGGCGAGCTGGGTGTTGGGCACGTCCTTGAGCGAGCCGCCGAAGGTGCCGATGGCGGTGCGGGCGGTGCCGACCACGAAGATGTCGCGAGAGGTCATGAGCAAACTCCTGGGATGGAAAGAACAGCGAGGTCAGCGCCGACTATGCCGCGAAATCCGCGAGGCGACTGCCGCCGACCGGACGCGTTGCGCCGCATCAACCGGCCGGCCCGGCGAGTGCACGGCGTTTTTGGCACCGAATCGGCCAGCAGCGCCCGCCCAGCCTGCGCGGCCCGCTATGAAATCAGGAGCAAGTAGAACGACGCCGCTGCAGGCAGGGCCGGCAGCGGCGCAGGAAGTCCCTCGATGCAGAACGCGGGTCAGTCCCGGCCCGTGACCGGGCGGGCGCGCACGTCGGTCACCTCGTCGCTTCCGCGGCCGATGTTCGCCACCGGGCTCTTCACGGACTCGCCGCGCGCACGCGCGCCGGCCACGTCGGCGGCCGTCGGTCCGCTCTGGCGGGCGGCCGCAGCACGGAAGCGCTCGAAGCCGGCCCGCGGGTCGAAGCGGTTGCCGAACATCACGGTCCACGGCGTCAACGGCTTGCCGGTGAGCCGGGCCCAGCCGGCGCGGGCCATCCACACCGCGACCAGCAGCAGGGCGGCCACCGCCAAGCTGGCCGCGACCAGCAGGCCCATGAAGAACAGGATGACGCGGAGCAAAAAGCTGAACATGCCCGATTAGGCCAGCACCGCGGCGTCAGGTTCCGTCGATTTTTCGAAACCGAAGGTACCGGGCGAGCGGATCGGGTCGCTGGTCACCTTGACGGTGTCCTTCGGCCCGAAGGCGCCTTCCAGCAGCAGCTTCGACAGCGGGTTCTCGATGCGCTGCTGGATCGCCCGCTTGAGCGGCCGCGCACCGAAGACCGGGTCGAAGCCGACCTTGGCGATCTCGGCCAGCGCACCGGGCGCCACCTCGAAGCCGATGTCCATCTTGGCCAGGCGCTTCTCCAGCACCTTGAGCTGGATCTTCGCGATCTGCGCGATGTTCTCGGCATCGAGCCCGTGGAACACCACCGTCTCGTCGATGCGGTTCAGGAACTCGGGGCGGAAGTGGTTCTTCAGCTCGTCCCACACCGCGTCCCGGATCTCCTGCTGGTCCCGTCCGGCCATGGCCTGGATGATGGGCGAGCCGCTGTTGCTCGTCATCACGATCACCGTGTTCTTGAAGTCCACGGTGCGGCCCTGGCCATCGGTCAGTCGGCCATCGTCCAGCACCTGCAGCAGGATGTTGAAGACATCGGGGTGCGCCTTCTCTACCTCGTCGAGCAGCACCACGCTGTAGGGCTTGCGGCGCACGGCCTCGGTGAGGTAGCCGCCCTCCTCGTAGCCCACGTAGCCGGGCGGCGCGCCGATGAGGCGCGCGACCGAGTGCTTCTCCATGAACTCGCTCATGTCGATGCGGATGAGGTGGTCCTCGCTGTCGAAGAGGAAGCCCGCCAGTGCCTTGCACAGCTCGGTCTTCCCCACGCCCGTGGGGCCGAGGAACAGGAAGGAACCGGTCGGCCGGTTCGGGTCGGACAGGCCCGAGCGCGAGCGGCGAATGGCGTTGGACACGGCCGCGATGGCCTCGTCCTGCCCCACGACGCGCTCGTGCAGCTTGTCTTCCATCTGCAGCAGCTTTTCCTTCTCGCCCTGCATCATCTTGGCGACCGGGATGCCGGTGGCACGGCTCACCACCTCGGCGATCTCCTCCGCGCCCACCTGGGTGCGCAGCAGTTGGTTGCCGCCCTTCTTCTCGAGGCCTTCTTCCTTGGCCAGCGTTTCCTTCAGGCGCTTCTCCAGCTCGGGCAGCTTGCCGTACTGCAGCTCGGCGACCTTGTTGAAGTCGCCGCTGCGCGTGGCCTGCTGGATCTCGGTCTTCATCTGGTCGATGTCCTTGCGGATCTGCTCGGTGCCCTGGGCACCGGCCTTCTCGGCCTTCCAGATCTCCTCCAGGTCGGCGTACTCGCGCTCGACCTTGGAGAGTTCTTCCTCGATCAGGGCCAGGCGACGCTGCGAGGCTTCGTCCTTCTCCTTCTTCACCGCCTCGCGCTCGATCTTCAGCTGGATCACGCGGCGGTCGAGCCGGTCCATGACCTCGGGCTTGGAGTCGATCTCGATCTTGATCTTGGCCGCCGCCTCGTCGATCAGGTCGATGGCCTTGTCGGGCAGGAAGCGGTCGGTGATGTAGCGGTCGGAGAGTTCCGCCGCGGCCACGATGGCGGGGTCGGTGATCTCCACGCCGTGGTGCACCTCGTACTTCTCCTGCAGACCGCGCAGGATGGCGATCGTTGCCTCCACGCTCGGCTCGCCCACGAGCACCTTCTGGAAGCGGCGCTCCAGCGCGGCGTCCTTCTCGATGTACTTGCGGTATTCGTCCAGCGTGGTCGCGCCCACGCAGTGCAGCTCGCCACGCGCCAGCGCGGGCTTGAGCATGTTGCCGGCGTCCATCGCGCCCTCGGCCTTGCCGGCGCCGACCATGGTATGCAGCTCGTCGATGAAGACGATGACGCGGCCCTCTTCCTTGGCCAGCTCGTTGAGCACGTTCTTCAGGCGTTCCTCGAACTCGCCGCGGAACTTGGCACCCGCCAGCAGCGCCGCCAGGTCGAGCGAGAGCACCCGCTTGTCCTTGAGCGTGTCGGGCACTTCGCCGGCCACGATGCGCTGGGCCAGTCCTTCGACGATCGCCGTCTTGCCCACGCCCGGCTCGCCGATGAGCACGGGGTTGTTCTTCGAGCGGCGCTGCAGGATCTGGATGGCGCGGCGGATCTCCTCGTCGCGGCCGATGACCGGGTCGAGCTTGCCCTGGCGGGCGCGCTCGGTGAGGTCGAGCGTGTACTTCTTGAGGGCTTCGCGCTGGCCCTCGGCGTCGGCGCTGTTCACGCCCTGGCCGCCGCGCACGGCGTCGATGGCCGACTCGAGGCTCTTGCGCGTGAGGCCGTGCTGCTTGGCGAGCTGGCCAACCTCCGACTTGCTGTCGGCCACCGCCAGCAGGAACAGCTCGCCGGCGATGAACTGGTCGTTGCGCTTGATGGCCTCCTTCTCGGTCGCCTGCAGCAGCTTGGCCAGCTCGGGCCCGACCTGGACCACGTCGTGGCCCTGCACTTGCGGCAGCCGCTTGATGGCGCCCTCTGCGGCGATGGCCAGGCCCTGCACGTTGACGCCGGCGCGTTCGAGCAGCGCACGCGGGCCGTCGTCCTGGCGCAGCATGGCCAGCAGCAAGTGCACGGGTTCGATGTAGGCGTTGTCATGGCCCAGGGCGAGCGATTGCGCGTCGCCAAAGGCTTCCTGGAACTTGGTGGTGAGTTTGTCTTGTCGCATGAAAAATAAACCTCCGGACTGCCGCCCATTTGCGGTTTCTACCCGCGAAATCAAGGCGCTTCCATCGGCGGCAGCCGCTTTTTTCGGGCGAAGGCTTGCGCTGGATCAGGCACGGCACGGCGGCGCACTGCGGGCGATCCCTGTGATGGCGCCAGGGGCGAAGGCCCACAATGCGGCCCGGCCGCCCGTTGCGGGCGCAGTTCCTGCATGGCGTTGCGCCTCATTGCAGCTTTCCCACCGGAGTTTCCTCTTCCATGCCTGCTTCTTCCTTCCCGAACACCTTCCTGGCCGGCGGCACGCGCCTGCTGCGCCGGACCTTCACCGTCGGCGCCCTGCTGGCCGCGGCGGGCCTGGCCCAGGCCCAGCCCACCGGTGCGCCGATCCGCCTGCTGGTGGGCTTTCCCGCTGGCGCGGGCACCGACGCCATCGCCCGCACGCTGGCCGAGAAGCTCAAGGACGAACTCGGCACCGCCGTGGTGGTCGAGAACCGCGCTGGTGCGGGCGGACAGATCGCCGCCCAGGCCCTGCGCGCCGCGCCGGCCGACGGCCACACGCTTTTCCTCACCCACGACCACAGCATCTCCATCCTGCCGCTGGTGACGAAGAACCCCGGCTTCAACCCGGCCACCGACTTCACGCCGGTGGCGGGCTTCGCGACCTTCGCCAATGTGCTGGCGGTCTCGGGCGCCACGCCGGCCAAGACCATGAACGAGTACGTCAACTGGGTGAAGACCCAGAAGGCCGGCAAGGACACCATCGGCGTGCCGGCGCCCGGCTCGATCCCGGTCTTCCTCGTGCAGCTGATCGCCAAGAAGTACGGCATCGACGTGCAGGCCGCGCCCTACCGCGGCAGCGCACCCATGACGGCCGACATGCTGGGCAACCAGATCGCCGCCGGCATCGCCTCGGTGCCCGACTTCATCGAATACCAGAAGACCGGCAAGGTGCGCATCGTCGCCACCATCGGCGCCAAGCGCGACCCGCTGCTGCCCAGCGTCCCCACCTTCACCGAGCTGGGTTTCGAGAACCTGACCGACTACCCCTGGTACGGCGTCTTCGCGCCCGTGGGCACCCCGCAGCCGGTGGTCGACAAGTTCGGCGCTGCGCTGCAGAAGGTGCTGGCCATGCCCGACGTGAAGAAGAAGCTCACCGACCTGGGCCTGAACGTGGCCTACGAGCCCCAGGGCCAGTTCGCCGGCCGCGTGCGCAGCTACACCAACACCTGGGCGGGGATCATCAAGGCGAGCGGCTTCCAGCCGCAGTGATCCGCCCTTCGGCCGCATCCGCCTTCCTGAGCAAGGGGTCCTTCGGGACCCCTTCTTTCTTCCAATCCAGGTGAGCCGCCAACCGTCCGCGTGACGAAATTGACCGCTTGTCAATAAATGTTGCCGCGGTCAGGTGGCGCCCAGCCGCGATCGAGACCCTAGGTCCTCCAGCCGACTCCACATGAAGCGGCGACCTGCGAGGACCCCATGCACGACCCCGACCGAACACCGGCGCGCCACAGCGCCCGCCTCCGCCGCCGACCCGCTGGCGGCTTCACGCTCATCGAGGTGATGGTCACGGTGGCCATCGTCGCGATCCTGGCCGCGATCGCCTACCCGTCGTACCGCGACTACGTGCTGCGCGGGCGGCTGGTGGACGCAACCACGGGCCTGGCCACGCTGCGCGCCAACATGGAGCGGTACTTCCAGGACAACCGGACGTACCTGGCAGCAGGGACCTTCACCCCGCCTTGCGCGACGACCACCACCTCCGGCTATTTCCAGCTGAGCTGCCCGAGCGCCACCCTGACGGCGACCGGCTACGTCCTCCAGGCGCAAGGCACCGGGCCCGTCTCCGGGTTCGTCTACACGGTGGACGAGAAGAACACACGCGCCACCACCGTGACCGGCGTGTCCGGCTGGAGCAGTTGCACCAACGACTGGGTGACGAGGGCCGGGGGATGCTGACGCAACCATTGCCCCGTGCACGCTCGCGCGGCTTCTCTCTCATCGAGCTGATGGTGACCGTCACGCTGCTGGGCGTGCTGGTGCTGCTCGCCATGCCGAGCATGGCGGCCTGGATCCGCAACAACAAGGTGCGCACGGTCGCCGATGCGCTCGAGAACGGCCTGCGCGTCGCGCAGGTCGAAGCCACGCGCCGCAGCCGCCAGGTGGTGTTCGTGCTGACCAACAGTCCGACGCCCGCCACCAGCCTGACGGCGGTGGCCAATGGCGGCTACTGGGCCACGAAGACCATCCGGCTGACGACGGGCAGCAGCGACACGGCCGACTTCATCGAAAGCGGCACGCTGAGCGGGACGGCCGCCAACGTGCAGATCACGGGCCCTGCCGCACTGTGCTTCAGTGCACTGGGCCGCGTGGTCGTGAACACGAACACGGGCGTGACGGGGGCCAGCTGCAATGTGACGGCTAGTGCGGCGCAGTACGACATCCAACTGGACGGGCCCGACGCGAGGCCACTGCGCGTGCTGGTCAGCCTGGGCGGCCAGGTGCGCATGTGCGACCCCGCCAAGACCCTGTCGTCCACCCATCCGGACGGATGCCCATGACTGCGGAACGCCCCAACCCCGATGCCGCACGAGGCTTCGCGCTGCTCGAAGTCCTCGTGGCCATCCTGCTGTTGTCCTTCGGCATCCTCGGCATCGTCGGTCTGCAGGCCCGCGCCATCAACTTCTCGGTCGACGCCGAGGACCGCAACCGCGCCGCACTGCTGGCCAACGAGGCGGCCACCGACATGTGGGTCTACCGGTCGGTGACGATTCCCGCCACCCTGCTCTCGGCCTGGCAGGCCAAGGTCGGCAACCCCGCCGCCGGGGGCCTGCCCGGCGCCAGCGGCACCATCACCCCCGTCTCGGCCAACAGCGCCGACATCGTCATCGCCTGGCAGGAGCCGGGCCACGCCGGCGACCCGAACAACACCGGCAGCCGCTTCCAGACCCGGGTGACGCTGCCATGAATTGCCCGGCCGTCCTCCACCCGCATCGCCGATCCATCCGCGGCCTGACGCTGATCGAGCTGCTCGTGGCCATCACCATCGGTCTGGTCCTCACGCTGGCCGTGACCGGCATCGTCGTCGTGAGCGAATCGCATCGCCGCTCGACGACGGCAGTGAACGACGCCAACCAGTCGGGCGCCTACGCCGCCTCGGTGCTGGACCTCGCGGTGCGCAGCGCCGGCTCGGGCTTCGTGCAGGCCGCCGACCAGGGGGCCTTCGGCTGCCAGCTCAGCGCGGGTGCCGTGCTGCCGCGGGCCACCGCCTTTCCGGCGCCGTTCAAGAACAGCTTCCTGGCGGGCAAGACGGCGAGCCTGCGCCTGGCGCCCGTGCTGATCGCGAAGAACCAGTCCGACGCCGGCTCCGACGTGCTGGTGGTCATGAGCGGCAACGGCGCCGCCGGCGACGTGCCGCGCCGCGTCACCAGCGCTGGGGATGCCACCACGCTGAAGCTCGACACCTCGACGGGCTTCAACGCCAACGACCTCGTGCTGGTGAGCCGCTCCGGCACGCCGGACTGCCTGGTTGAGCCGATCAGCTCGGTGGGCACCGGCACGCTGACGCTCGGCGGCGCCGGCTATGCCGCGAGCGGCCCGACCACGGCCATGAGCAGCTTCGCGACCGACCTGAGCACCTACGTGACCCAACTGGGGAGCAGCGGTGCCGGCAACGCACTGTTCCAGCTGTTCGGCGTCGGCGACGACAACACCCTCTTCGCCTACGACCTGCTGAGTTCCGGCGCCACGCCGACGTCGCAGGCACTGGCCAACGACGTCATGGAGCTGCACGCGCTCTACGGGCTGGACAGCAACGGCGACGGCATCCTGGACAGCTGGGCAAGCCCGGACGCGACCGGCAACCCGGCCGAGACCCCCGCGCCCGGCTACGACATCGACACCGTGATGGCCACCCCCGCCAAGATGAAGCGCATCGTCGCGGTCCGACTGGCCCTGGTGCTGCGCGACACCAATTACGAGAAGGACATGGTCGCACCGACGGCGCTCACCTATTTCGCTGACCTGAAGAACTCGGCAGGGGCCTCCCTCGCGGGAACCACCACCCTGGCCGCCAACGCGAGCACCGACGTGGACGCACGGCACTACCGCTACCGCGTGGTCGAAACCACGATCCCCCTGCGCAACACGCTGATCCTCACCGCGCCATGAATGCACGTCCTCTTCGCCTACCGGCTCGCACCCGTCAGCGCGGCGTCGTGCTGCTGCTGTGCCTGGTCGTGCTGGTCATCCTCATGGCCGGCGGCGTGGCGGTGATCCGCTCGATGAACGCGTCGCTCTTCACCGCGGGCAACCTTGCCTTCAAGCGCGACCTGGTGAACCAGGGCGAACAGGCGCTGTCCACGGTGCTCGCGCAGTTCGGCCCCGGCGGTGCGCTGGCGAACGCCACCGGCGCCGACCAGCCGTCGCTGAACTACAAGTCCTCGATGCTGGCGGCCAATGCCCAGGGCATTCCGACGGTGCTGCTGGACGACGCCACCTTCGCATCCGTCGGCACCGCCGCCGACCTGCCCGGCGCCACACCGGGCGTGACGATCCGCTACGTGGTGGACCGCCTGTGCGCGGCCACCGGCGCCGCCGTGAGCACCGGCTGCATCCAGTCGGTGGGTGCGCCGCCCGGCGGCACCGCCGGCACGCTGCGGCCCAGCCCGCCCACGGCCACCGTGTACCGCCTGAGCGCCCGCGTGACCGGCCCGCGCAACACGCAGGTCTTCGTCCAGTCGTCCATCACCAAACCCGATTGAACCCGCAGGGGACACGCACCATGCCGATTCCTTCATGCCTGCGACGGGCGTCGCGCCGGTTCCTCGCGCCCTGCATGGCGCTCCTGCTGGCGGCTGCCGCCGTCGGCACGGCCTCGGCGGTCACGCTGGCCGACCAGCCTGTGTTCGCCTCCTCCGACGTGCCGGGCAACCTCGCGCTGGCACTGTCGGTGGAGTACCCCACCGCCATCAGCGTGGCCAACCTCGGCGACTATGCCGACGCCAGCGAGTACCTGGGCTACTTCGACCCGAGGAAGTGCTACACCTACCAGGCGAACACCGCCGCGCCCGCGCAGGGCTACTTCCAGCCGGCGGGCGCCGCCAGCGGCACCAACAGCCACAGCTGCTCGGGCAAGTGGAGCGGCAACTTCATGAACTGGGCGACGATGCAGACCATCGACCCCTTCCGCTGGGCGCTGACCGGCGGCTACCGCTCGGTCGACACGGCCGGCACCACGGTGCTGGAGAAGGCCTGGGGCTCGGCGCAGGGCTCGCAGTCGAACTTCCCGCTGCGCGGCACCTCCGCCGGCACGGGCCACAAGCTGGCGAGCGGGCTCATCGCGTCGGTGACGCCCTTCGCGTGGAGCGCCTTCAACATGAGCATCTGGAAGCGCGGCAACCGCATGGTGTTCAGCGGCACCAACAGCGCCTACAGCGACACGAGCAAGAACGGCGCCGACTGGGTCGGCACCACCACCCAGAACGACGCCGGCGCGGTCTACCAGGTGTACGTGCGCGTGAAGGTCTGCGACCCGTCGACGGGCACGGGCGGCGTCGAAGCCAACTGCGTGAAGTACGGCGACACCAACTACAAGCCCGAGGGGCTGATGCAGCAGTACGCCAACAAGATCCGCTACAGCGCGTTCTCCTACCTCTACACCAGCGACGGCAATACGCAGGGCGGGGTGATGCGCGCGGCCATGGGCTTCATCGGGCCGACCTACCCCCAGCCGCTGTCGACCACGGTGGTGACGAACCCCAAGGCCGAATGGGACCCGACGACCGGCGTCATGACCGCCAACCCGGACAGCACGCTCGACAGCACCGTGACCAACAGCGGCGCGATGAACTACCTCAACAAGTTCGGCCAGTCGGCGCAGGCGTACATGACCTACGACAACGTGAGCGAGCTCTACTACGCCGTGCTGCGCTACTTCGAGAACCTGGGCAACGTGCCCGAGTGGACGGCCAGCCTCGACGCCACCAAGCGCGATGGCTTCCCGGCGCCCACCAGCTGGGCCGGCAAGGACCCGATCTCCTATTCGTGCCAGAAGAATTTCGTGCTGGGCATCGGCGACGACAACACCCACTTCGACGTCAACACCGGCGGCGGCACGCTCACCAGGTCGGGCCGTACCAAGCCGGCGCTGGTCGCCAGCGACAGCTTCAACCAGTCGCAGACCTGGACCCGCGCGATCGAGACGCTCGAAGGCCTGACGAGCCGCAACGCCGCGTGGGCGGACCAGGGCTCGGAATACATCGCCGGCCTGGCCTACGGCGCGCACGTGCTCGACATCCGCCCGGACCTGACCGGCACGCAGACGCTGTCCACCTACTGGATGGACGTGATGGAGTACCAGTACGCGCTCGACCGCAACCCCTACTGGCTGGCCACCAAGTACGGCGGCTTCAGCGTGCCCTCGGGCTACGACATCGCGACGACCACGCCGCTGGCGCAGAGCGCCTGGAACAGCGCGGGCGACACCATCAACATGAACGGCACGACGCGTCCGCGCCCCGCCAACTACTTCCTGGCCGGCAACGCCGCGCTGATGGTCGCCGGACTGAAGGCCGCCTTCACGAACATCGCCAACGCGATCAAGGCCTTCACCACCTCGTACTCGCTGGCCAGCGCCGCGGTGCAGTCGGGCGACGCGGCCTATGCGTCGCAGTACGACTCCAAGGGGTGGACCGGCGTCGTGACGGCGCGGCGCGTGACCTATGCGACCGACGGCACGCCCTCGTCCACCGATGTCTGGAACACCACCACCACGCTCGAGAGCCAGCTCGCCGGCACCGGCTGGAACACCGGGCGGCAGGTCGTCACCTGGAACGGCACGACCGGCGTGCCCTTCCGCACCACCAACAGCGGCACCGCCACAGGCATGAGCGGCGCGCAGATCGGCGCCCTGAACACCAGCTACCGCAGCGGCGACGACAGCAGCGACTACCTCAACTACCTGCGCGGCGACCGGTCGCAGGAGGCCTCGTCGACCGTGGCCGGCAGCAGCAAGGCCTACCGCACGCGCTCGCTGCTGCTGGCCGACATCGTCGACTCGAAGGTGGTGCCGGTCGGGCCGCCCGCCGCGCCGTATGCCGAATCGTCCAACCTGGGCTACGGCGTCTTCAAGGCCAACAATACGGGGCGCACGACCATGGTCTACGTGGGCGCCAACGACGGCATGCTGCATGCCTTCGACGGCTCGCTCACCGGCAGCACGGCGGGCAAGGAGAAGTTCGCCTACATCCCGGGCGGCATGTACCTGAAGGCCAGCACGACCGACACCGATTCGCTGCTCGGCCAGCTGGGCAATCCCAACTATGTCCACCACTACTACGTCGACGCCACGCCCACCGTGGCCGACGTGGACTTCAACAAGGCCGCCGGCGCCTTCACGACCAGCGGCACGGGGGCCAACGCCGACTGGCGCACGCTGCTGGTCGGCGGGCTCGGCAAGGGCGGCACGGGCTGGTTCGGCATCGACGTGACGAACCCCGCCGCGATGAGTTCCGAGACGGCCACCGCGGGCAAGGTGCTGTGGGAAGTGAACGACCCCACCATGGGCTACAGCTTCGGCAGCCCGATCATCGTGAAGACGCGCAAGTACGGCTGGGTGGTGGTGCTGACCTCGGGCTACAACAATGCCGACGGCTACGGATACCTGTACTTCGTCGACCCGCGCAACGGCACGATCCTCGAGAAGGTGAAGACCGGCAGCGCCTCCCACGGGCTGGCGCAGGCGTCCGCCTTCGTGCAGGACTTCGGCGACTACACGGCCGACGCCGTCTACGCGGGCGACCTGGACGGCAACGTGTGGCGCTTCGACCTGACGGCCGCCACCGGCAGCTACCCGGCGCCGACGCGCATCGCCACGCTCACCGATGCCAGCGGCAACGCGCAGCCGGTGACCACGGCACCGGTGATCGAGGTCCACCCGGTGAGCCGCGCACGCTTCGTGATGGTGGGCACCGGCAAGCTGCTGGACAGCAGCGACGTGAACACGAGCGCCGGCCAGACCTTCTACGCCCTGATCGACGGCACCTCGGGTGCCTTCAACACCGTGTCGACGCCGATCACGCGTGCGCAGCTCACGGCGCTGACCGACCCGACCGCCGGCATCAATCTCGCATCGACGAGCAAGGGCTGGTACATGGACCTGGGCAGCGGCTCCGGCGTGGCCTGGCGCATCATTGCCAGCCCCAGCGCCTACAACGGCATCGTCGCCTTCAGCCCGCTGTTGACCACGGGAGACGCCTGCAGCCCCGCGGGGCAGAGCCGGCTCTATGTGCTGAACTACGGCACCGGCAAGACGGTGCTCAACACCGCTGCGGCCTACGAGAACTTCACGGCTGCACTCACGGACGTGCGCTTCGTCACCGTCAACGGCAAGCCGCAACTGATCGTGGGCGACAACCAGGGCGCCACGAAGAGGATCGACGCGAACCTGGTCAGCGGCACCTCGCTGCGGGTGCTGAACTGGCGCCAGATCGCGATCCCGGAATGAGGCCGTCGCGACATCGAATCTTCAAACAAAAAGTGCTCGTAGCGCGCGCCTAGCGGGCGCGAGCAGCTATCGATTCGATAGCAAATGCGGTTCAGGCGTTGCGCGCCTCGATGCCCCAGCGCGCCAGCGCCTCGTCGTCGGCCACGCGCGCATCGACCCAGCGGCCGCCCCCGGGCGTGTCTTCCTTCTTCCAGAAGGGCGCCTGGGTCTTGAGGTAGTCCATGAGGAACTCGCAGGCCTGAAAGGATTCGCCGCGGTGCGCCGAGGTGACTGCCACCATCATGATCTGGTCCTGCGGCTGCAGCAGGCCCACGCGGTGCACCACGCGGGCGCCGAGGATGTCGAAGCGGCGATGCGCCTCGTCGATCATGGCCTCGATGGCCTTCTCGGTCATACCGGGGTAGTGCTCCAGTTCCATCGCGCGCACGCTGCCCGCGGCGCCGCCCTCGGCGACGTGGCGGTCGCGCACCGTGCCGACGAAGGCGCAGACGGCACCCACGCGCGGGTCGCCGGCGCGCAGCGCCGCCACCTCGGTCGAGAGCTCGAAGTCCTCGGCCTGGACCCGCACGCGGGGGATGGAAGAAGCACTCATGCGGCAAATTGTGGCACCGCCGCACTTACACTCGCCGCCATGGCTGCCCTCCCCCGCACCGCACAGCGCCGGTCTTCGAACGAAGACCGTGCCGCGGCACGTGGAGCGGCAGCCAAAGCCAAAAAACTCCAGCTCGTCTGACCGGAGCTGCGGTTCCGTCGTCGGATGAGCGACGGAGCCTGCAGTCCCACCTCCCCTCTCCCGGTCGGGCTTCCCTGCATCGCGATGCGCGCATCCACCGACGGTTCGTCCTCGGTCGTGTGTCCCTGTCTGCAAGGAAGCTTTTCATGTCCCGTACTGCCTCCACCTCTTCACGCCCCGACTTCTCGGGCCTGTGGATTCCGCTCGTCACGCCCTTTCGCGAAGGCGCCGTCGACCACCCGGCCCTTGCGGCGCTCGCCAGGCGCCTGGCAGGCCAGGGCGTCGCCGGCTTCGTGGTCTGCGGCTCGACCGGCGAAGCCGCTGCCCTGGACGAGGGCGAGCGCCTGGCCGTGCTCGACACGGTGGCCGCCGCGGCGCCGGCCGTGCCGCGCATGATGGGCCTGGGTGGCGAGCACCTGGGCCATGCGCTGGACGCGGTGCGCCGGCTCGCCGGGCGCGGCCTCGCCGCCCTGCTGGTGCCTGCGCCGAGCTACGTGCGTCCCTCGCAGGCGGGGCTGCTGCAGTGGTTCAGGGCGATCGCCGATGCGAGCGACGTGCCGGTGCTGGTCTACGACATCCCGTACCGCACCGGCAGCACGCTCGCCCGCGAGACGCTGCTGGCCCTGGCCGCGCACCCGAACATCGTGGGCGTCAAGGACTGCAGCGGCGACGCGGCCAAGGTGCGCGCGCTCATCGCCGACGGCCGCCTGCAGGTGCTGGCCGGGGAAGATGCCCAGGTGCTGGCGACGCTGGCCGAAGGCGGCACCGGGGCCATCGCAGCCAGTGCGCACCTGCACACGGTGCGCTGGGTGCAACTGGTGGCGGCCCTGCAGGCCGGCCGGCTGGCGCAGGCGCGGGCACTGTGGCAGCCGCTGGCGCCGCTGGTGGAAGCGCTGTTCGCCGAGCCCAACCCGGGCCCGGTCAAGGCGCTGCTCGCAGCGGGCGGCGAGATGGCGGCCGAGTTGCGTGCGCCGATGACCGTCGCCACGCCTGCGCTGCTCGATCGCCTGCGCGCGATCGACGCCGCGATCGCGCCGCTCGAAGCCTGATCAGCCGCCGGTCACGGGCGGGAAGAACGCCACCTCGGCGCCGTCGGCCAGGGCGGCGTCTTCGCCGCTCATGAGCTGGTCGAGGGCCATGCGCACGGCCTTGCCCCGAGCCAGGGCGCCGGCGTAGGGCTCGCCGCGCGCGATGAGCTCGTCACGCAGCGCGCCCAGCGTGCCGGCTTCGGTGAGCACCGGCTCGCTGCCGCGGCCCAGCGCTTCGCGCACGGAGGCGAAGTAGCGCACGGTGACGGACTTGTGGGCCATCACGCGAGCCAGGCCGAGAAGGGGACGAAGCGCACCGTGTCACCACGCGCGATCGCCTGGCCGCCCGAGTTGTCGACCACCCCATCGCCCCACACGGTGGAGGTGAGCACGCCCGAACCCTGGTTGGGGAAGAGCGCCAGGCCACCCTCGGGCGTGGTGCGAACGCGCAGGAACTCGCGCCGCTTGTCGGGGCGCGGCCAGTCGAAATCGGCCCGCATCGCCACCGCTTCCGGTGCGGTGCGCGACGCGCCCTGAAGCGCCAGCAGGAAGGGCCGCACCAGCAGGAGGAAGGTCATGAAGCTGGAGACGGGGTTGCCGGGCAGTCCGGCGATGTGGGCATCGCCGATGCGGCCGTAAGCGAAAGGCTTGCCCGGCTTCATGGCGACGGACCAGAGCTCGAGCCGGCCAAGCGCCTGCACGGCGGCGCGCACGTGGTCTTCCTCGCCCACCGACACGCCGCCGGTGGTGATGATGAGGTCGTTGCGGGCAGCCGCAGCGCGCAGCGCCTCGATGGTCGCGTCGAGCCGGTCATGCACCAGGCCCAGGTCCTGCACCTCGCAGCCCAGGCGCTGCAGCAGCCCGCGCATGAAGAAGCGGTTGGAGTTGTAGATGGCGCCGGGCCGCATCGCCTCGGGCGGCACCTCCCCGGGCATGACCAGTTCGTCGCCGGTGGACAGCAGCGCCACGCGCGGACGCCGCACGACCGGCAGCTTCGCGAAGCCGATGCTGGCCGCCAGGCCCAGTGCCTGCGGCGTCAGGCGTTCGCCGCGCGCCAGCACCGTGGCGCCGGCCTGCACGTCTTCGCCCGCGCGGCGGATGTTCTGGCCCGGGCGCGGCACGGGGCGGACGCGCACCTGGCCCAGCCCGTCGCCGGCGATGGCCTCGGTGTCCTCCTGCATCACGACCGCGTCGGCGCCCTCGGGCACCTGCGCGCCGGTGAAGATGCGCGCCGCGGTGCCCGCTGCGAGCGGCTGGCCCACGGTGCCGGCCGGGATGCGCTGCGACACCGGCAGCACGGCGTCGCCGGTGCAGTCGGCGAGGCGCACCGCGTAGCCGTCCATCGCGCTGTTGTCGCGCGGCGGCACGGTGAGGCCGGCAACGATGTCCTGCGCCAGCACGCGGCCATCAGCCTCGAAGGTGGAGACCTGCTCCACCTCCTGCAGCGGCGCCGCCTCGGCGAGCAGCCGGGCGACGGCGTCGTCCAGCGCCATCAGCGGCGCGCGGGCACGGGGAGCGGCGGAGGCGGCAGGGTCATTCATGGATGTCGGGGTCGTAGTGGAAGCGCTCGCCGTTGGCCATCAACCACTGCGCGACGCCCGCGGCATCGTCGAGGTCGAAGACGGGCAGGCCGGTGGGCTCGGGCAGGTTGGCGGCGCTGTCGGCGGCGATGGCGCAGATGAACGGGTCCTCGGGGTAGAGCGCAGGCCGCGCGGCCTGGCCGGGCTCGACCGTGCGCATGACCTCGATCTTGTGCAGGTCGCTGTGCTTGAAGCCCTCGACCAGCACCCAGTCCACCCCGTCGTACAGCTCGGCGATGAGGTGGTGCACCTTCAGCTCGGCGGGCCGCTCGAACTCGCGCATCAGCGCCAGGCGCTTGTCCGACGCGACGACCACCTCGAAAGCCCCGGCCTCGCGGTGGCGGTAAGTGTCCTTGCCGGGGTGGTCGATGTCGAACTTGTGGTGCGCATGCTTGACCACCGACACGCGCAAGCCGTGGCGCTTGAGTTCCGGGATCAGCCGCTCCACCAGCGTCGTCTTGCCGGCGCCCGAATAGCCTGCGAAGGCGATGACTTTCATGCGTTGCTATGAATTCGAAAGCTGCTCGCGCAGGCGGGACGGGCGCCGGAGGCCGATTCGGCTCGAAAGTTCAGGCGCAGTGCCCGGCGATGTAGCGCTTCACCGCGTCGGCGTCCGCCGGCAGCCTGACCACGCGCTTGGGCAGCGACTCGATGCCTTCGAACTGCTTCGGCCGGTCGGGCTCGTGGCCCAGCGCCTCGACGATGGTGGCGGCGAACTTGATGGGCAGCGCGGTTTCCAGCACCACCATCGGCACGTCCGGCTCGACGTACGCGCGCGCCACCTTCAGGCCGTCGGCCGTGTGGGTGTCGACCAGCACGGCGAAGCGCTTGTCGGTGTCGCGGATGGTCGCGAGCCGGTCGGCATGCGTGCTGCGCCCGCTCACGAAACCGAACTTCGAGGCCGCATCGGCGAAGGCCGGGTCGGCGCTGAGGTCGAAGCGGCCGGTCTTGGCGACCTGGTCGTGGAACAGGCCGCGCGTCTTGGCGCCGTCGCGGCCCAGCAGGTCGAACACGAAGCGCTCGAAATTGCTGGCCTTGCTGATGTCCATCGAGGGGCTCGAGGTCTCGTGCGTGTCGGCCGCCCCGCGCACGCGGTAGACGCCGGTGCGGAAGAACTCGTCGAGCACGTCGTTCTCGTTCGTGGCCACCACGAGCTTGCGGATCGGCAGGCCCATCATGCGCGCCACGTGGCCGGCGCAGACGTTGCCGAAGTTGCCGCTGGGCACGGTGAAGCTCACCTCGCCGCCCTCGGGGCTGGTGGCCTGGAACCAGCCGGCGAAGTAGTACACCACCTGCGCCAGAAGCCGCGCCCAGTTGATCGAGTTGACGGTGCCGATGCGGTACTGCCGCTTGAAGGCCAGGTCGTTGCTCACGGCCTTGACGATGTCCTGGCAGTCGTCGAACACGCCGGCGATGGCGATGTTGTGGATGTTGGCGTCCTGCAGGCTGAACATCTGCGCCTGCTGGAAAGGGCTCATGCGGCCGTCGGGCGAGGTCATGAAGACGCGCACGCCCTTCTTGCCGCGCATCGCGTACTCGGCCGCGCTGCCGGTGTCGCCGCTGGTCGCGCCCAGGATGTTGAGCTCTTCGCCACGCCGGGCCAGTTCGTATTCGAACAGGTTGCCCAGCAACTGCATGGCCATGTCCTTGAAGGCCAGCGTGGGGCCGTTGGACAGGCCTTCGAGGTACACGCCGTCTTCCAACTCGCGCAGCGGCACGATGTCCTCGCTGCCGAAGACCTCGGCCGTGTACGTCTTCGCGCACAGCGCGCGCAGGTCCTCGGCCGGGATGTCGTCGATGTAGAGCGAGAGGATCTCGAAGGCGAGCGCGTGGTACGGCAGGCCGCGCCACTTCGAGAGCGTGGCGGCGTCGACCTGGGGGTAGCGCTCGGGCAGGTACAGGCCGCCGTCGGGCGCCAGGCCCTCGAGCAGGATTTCGCAGAAGCGGCGCGGCGTCTGGTCGCCGCGCGTCGAGATGTACCTCATCAGCTCAGTTCCTCCTTGCGGATGCGCACGATCGGCATGAGCACGCTGGGCAGGCCCTGCAGATGCGCCTGCACCTCGTCGAGCGTGCCTTCGCGCGTATCGTGCGTGAGGATGATGAGGTCGGTCTGGGTGGAGCCCTCGCCGCCCACCTCGTCGGCCTCGCGCTGCAGCACGGCGTCGATGCTGATGCCGGCGCCCGCCAGCAGGCCGGTGACCTTGGCCAGCACGCCGGCCTCGTCGGCCACGCGCAGGCGCAGGTAGTAGCTGGTGACGACCTCGCTCATCGGCACGACCTGCAGGTCGCTCATCGCATCGGGATGGAAGGCCAGGTGCGGCACGCGGTGCGCCGCGTCGGCCGTGTGCAGGCGCGTGATGTCGACCAGGTCGGCGATCACGGCGCTGGCGGTGGGCTCGCTGCCCGCGCCCTTGCCGTAGTACAGCGTGGTGCCCACGGCGTCGCCATGCACCACCACCGCGTTCATCGCGCCCTCGACGTTGGCGAGCAGGCGCTTGGCCGGCACCAGTGCGGGGTGCACGCGCAGCTCGATGCCCTTGGCGGTGCGCCTGGTGATGCCCAGCAGCTTGATGCGGTAGCCGAGCTGCTCGGCGTACTTGATGTCCTGCGAGGCCAGCTTGGTGATGCCCTCGACGTGGGCCTTGTCGAACTGCACCGGGATGCCGAAGGCGATGGCGCTCATCAGCGTGGCCTTGTGGGCGGCGTCGACGCCCTCGATGTCGAAGGTCGGGTCGGCCTCGGCATAGCCCAGGCGCTGCGCCTCCTTGAGCACGGTGTCGAAGTCCAGGCCCTTGTCGCGCATCTCCGACAGGATGAAGTTCGTCGTGCCGTTGATGATGCCGGCGATCCACTGGATGCTGTTGGCCGTGAGGCCCTCGCGCAGCGCCTTGATGATCGGGATGCCGCCGGCCACCGCGGCCTCGAAGGCGACCATCACGCCCTTGGCATGGGCGGCCGCGAAGATCTCGGTGCCGTGCACGGCCAGGAGCGCCTTGTTGGCGGTGACGACGTGCTTGCCGGCCGCGATGGCCTCGAGCACCAGCGCCTTGGCGATACCGTAGCCGCCGATGAGCTCGATGACGATGTCGATGTCGGGGTTGGCGATGACCTCGCGTGCATCGCCCACCACCTTCACGCCCTCGCCCACCGCGGCCTTGGCACGGGCGGTGTCCAGGTCGGCGACCATGGTGATCTCGATGCCGCGGCCGGCGCGGCGCTTGATCTCTTCCTGGTTGCGGGCCAGCACCTTGAAGGTGCCGCTGCCGACGGTGCCGATGCCCAGAAGGCCGACCTGGATGGGTTTCATGGATGCAGTCTTTTCAGTCACGGGAAAACACGGGGCGGGCCCATGCGGGCCACCCGGGAGGAATCAGGCGAAGCGGGTGCGGTAGCGCTCGAGGAACTTCGCGATGCGGCCGATGGCTTCGCGCAGGTCGTCCTCGTGCGGCAGGAACACGATGCGGAAGTGCTGGTTGTCGGCGTAGTTGAAGCCCGAGCCCTGCACCAGCATCACGCGCGTCTCGCGCAGCACCTGCATGAAGAACTGGCGGTCGTCCTCGATCGGGTAGACCTTGGGGTCGAGCTTCGGGAACATGTACAGCGCCGCCGAGGGCTTGACGCAGCTCACGCCCGGGATTGCGGTGATGAGCTCGTAGGCCAGGTCGCGCTGGCGGCGTAGGCGGCCGCCCTCCTTCACCAGGTCGTTGATGCTCTGGTAGCCGCCTAGCGCCGTCTGGATCGCCCACTGGCCCGGCACGTTGGAGCCGAGCTTGAGGTTGGCCAGCATGTTCAGGCCCTCGATGTAGTCGCCCGCCGCATGCTTGGGACCCGACACCACCATCCAGCCCGCGCGGTAGCCGCAGGAGCGATACGCCTTGGACAGCGAATTGAAGGTGAGCGTGAGCACGTCGGTCGACAGGCTGCCCATGGCGGTGAACTTCACGCCGTCGTAGAGCACCTTGTCGTAGACCTCGTCGACCAGCAGCACCAGCCCGTGCTCGCGTGCGATCTGCACGATGCCCTTGAGCATCGCATCCGGATAGATCACGCCGGTCGGGTTGTTGGGGTTGATGACCACGATGCCGCGGGTGCGCGGCGTGATCTTGGCGCGCATGTCCTCGAGGTCGGGCAGCCAGCCGTTGTCCTCGTCGCACTTGTAGTGGACCGGTGAGCCGCCCGACAGGGACGTGGCCGCAGTCCACAAGGGGTAGTCGGGCATCGGCACCAGCAGCTCGTCGCCCTCGTTGAGCAGCGCGTTGGTGGCCATCACGATCAGCTCGCTGGCGCCGTTGCCCAGGTAGATGTCGTCCAGCGTCACGCCCTCGATGCCGAGCTGCTGCGTGTAGTGCATGACGGCCTTGCGCGCCGCGAAGATGCCCTTGCTGTCGGAATATCCCGCCGAGTCCGGCAGGTTGCGGATCATGTCCTGCTGGATCTCTTCCGGGGCATCGAAGCCGAACGGCGCCATGTTGCCGATGTTCAGCTTGATGATCTTCTGCCCCTCGTCCTCCATCTGCCGCGCCGCGTCCACGATGGGACCGCGCACGTCGTAGAGCACATTGGCCAGCTTGTCCGATTTCTTGAGCGTTTTCAAAGTCCCTCCGAGGGGCGCCTGTACCAGGGGAAACCTATAATTGGACCACAGTTCACCCCCGTGCACGCCCTTCGCGGGCCGCTCCGCACGCACGCTCCACTCCCCCTTTTCCATGAAGCTCCAACCCGACAGGCCCGACGTGCAGACCGTGACGGCGCACGGCCCCGGCTGGGTGGCCGTGAACGGCGAGCGCATCGAGCGCAGCGTGGTGGTCGGTGCACGCGAAGAACGCTTCGACTGGCCCTGCGGCCGCTTCGAGGAACTGGGCACGGAGCACTTCGCGCAGCTGGCTGCGTTGAATGCCGAGGTCGTCATCTTCGGCAGCGGGGAGCGCATCCGCTTTCCGCGGCCAGCGTGGATCGCGCCGCTGGTCGCTCGCGGGGTGGGCGTCGAGACCATGGACACCGCGGCCGCCTGCCGCACCTACAACATCCTGGCCGGCGAAGGTCGCCACGTGGTCGCGGCGCTGCTCATCGAAGAGCCCGCACGTAGCGGTTAACAATCGATTCGGGGTAAAATCGCGGGTTGCAGACCGGACTGCCCGCCGACTGCGCGATGCCTTGCCGGGCGTTGCGCGCTGGCGGTGGCGGCTCGATGCGTGACCCGCTGGATGGGCGCTTGCAGGCTTGCCAAGGCCTGTTCGGCATCAATGCAGTATGGCATGCGCCGGCCGATCATGGCAGTTCCGCGTTTTTACTCGGGAACCCACAGCGGAGAAAACAATTTTCATGGCGATCGTTGTCAACAAACCCATTCCCGAATTCGAAGCCAACGCCACCGGCGGCATCAAGGTCTCGAACACCTCGCACCTGGGCCACGTGCTGGTGCTGTACTTCTACCCCAAGGACAACACCCCCGGCTGCACCACCGAGGCGATGCAGTTCCGCGACCACTACAAGGACTTCGTGAAGGCGGGCGCCACGGTGTTCGGCGTCTCGCGCGACAACATGAAGTCGCACGACGAGTTCAAGGCCAAGCTCGAACTGCCCTTCGAACTGATCGCCGACACCGAAGAGAAGATGTGCCACATGTTCGGCGTGGTCAAGAACAAGATCATGTACGGCAAGAAGGTCAAGGGCATCGAGCGCAGCACCTTCCTGATCGGTGCCGACGGCGTGCTCAAGGCCGAATGGCGCGGCCTGAAGGTGCCGGGCCACGTCGACGAGGTACTCAAGGAAGTCAAGGCGCTCAAGAAGGCCGCCTGAGCCTCGCGCTCCGCACTTTGCACGCGTTCTGCGCCTACGTTGGCGCAGCGCAACGGGCCGCAGGACCTGCCACGCGCGATGTGCATAATGGCTCCATGCCGTTGAGAGTCACGACTGCATCCCCCGAACAAAGCCGCTCTGGTCTCCAGGCGGCTTTTTCGTTTTTCAGGCCCCACGCGCTGTCGGCGCACCATCCCGCGAGTACCACCGCCCATGCCCCTGCCTCCCGCCCCCACCCGACGTGCCGCCCTGCTCTCGCCGGAGGCGCTCGACGCGCCGGCGCGCGCGGCGCCAAAAAACGGGCGCCGTCCGGCCGCTGAGCGGCATTCGGACGACCCGCGCACGCGGGGAGGCCAGGCACTCGAACTGTTCGACGATCGCCGCGTGGTCGATGCCGGCGGCAGCGAGGACCTGCGCGCGCCGGCCTCCCGCGCCAGGCAGTCCCCGGCCAACGTGCCGGTCGAGGCACCCGTCGCGGCCCCAGCCCCGCGTCCTGCTGCGGAGCCGCCCGCTCGCCCGAAGCGGGCCAGGAGCACCGGCCCGGCCAAGCTTTTCGTGCTCGACACCAACGTGCTGCTGCACGACCCGATGAGCCTGTTCCGCTTCGAGGAACACGACATCTACCTGCCGATGATCGTGCTGGAGGAACTGGACGGCCACAAGAAGGGCACGACCGAGGTCGCGCGCAACGGCCGTCAGGCCAGCCGCACGCTCGACGCGCTTGCGGCCGCCCAGGGCGCCGACATCGCCAAGGGCCTGAAGCTCGACGCGACCGGCCACAAGGAAGCCGGCGGCAAGCTGTTCTTCCAGACCGAGCCGCTGGCCTACACCCTGCCCACCAGCCTGCCGCAGGGCAAGGCCGACAACCAGATCCTCGGCGTGGTGCAGGCGCTGCGCGAGGTGCACGAAAAGAACAAGAGCGGTGCCGACCGGCGCGAGGTCGTGCTGGTGTCCAAGGACATCAACATGCGCGTCAAGGCCCGCGCGCTGGGCCTGGCCGCCGACGACTACCAGAACGACAAGGCGCTGGAAGACGGCGACCTGCTGTACTCCGGCTCCTTCGCGCTGCCGGCCGACTTCTGGACGCGCCAGAGCAAGACCGTCGAGAGCTGGCAGTCGGGCAGCAGCACCTTCTACCGCATCAGCGGGCCGATCGTGCCGAGCCTCTACATCAACCAGTTCGTCTACTTCGAGGCACCCGGTGAGCCGAGCATGTACGCGCGCGTGACCGAGATCCGCGACAAGACCGCGGTGCTCAAGACGCTGAAGGACTATGCCTCGGGCAAGAACGCCGTGTGGGGCGTGACCACGCGCAACCGCGAGCAGAACTTCGCCATGAACCTGCTCATGGACCCGGAGATCGACTTCGTCACGCTCACCGGCACGGCCGGTACCGGCAAGACGCTGATGGCGCTGGCATCGGGCCTCACGCAGGTGCTGGACGATCGCCGCTACACCGAGATCATCATGACCCGCGCCACGGTGAGCGTGGGCGAGGACATCGGCTTCCTGCCCGGCACCGAGGAGGAGAAGATGGGCCCCTGGATGGGCGCGCTGGACGACAACCTCGAGTTCCTGGCCAAGGGCGACGGCTCGGGCGCCGGCGAATGGGGCCGCGCGGCGACCAACGAACTCATCCGCTCGAAGATCAAGATCAAGAGCATGAACTTCATGCGCGGTCGCACCTTCCTCAACAAGTACGTGATCATCGACGAGGCGCAGAACCTCACGCCCAAGCAGATGAAGACGCTGGTCACGCGCGCGGGCCCGGGCACGAAGATCATCTGCATGGGCAACCTGGCGCAGATCGACACGCCCTACCTCACCGAAGGCTCCTCGGGCCTGACCTTCGCGGTCGACCGGTTCAAGGGCTGGCCGCACAGCGGCCACATCACGCTGGCGCGCGGCGAGCGTTCGCGCCTGGCCGACTTCGCGAGCGACGTGCTCTGACCTGAAACGCCACGCTTTTCATAGCAGCCTGCGCACGCCTCATGGGCGCCGCAGGCTCTTTTTTGCCCGAACGACGACCCATCGACGAAAGACGCCTGCCAGTCTCCTGACAACACGCTGTCAGGAGCGCCAGCGCAGCATGCAGCCCTCCTCAACCTCTGGAGAAGTTTCATGCACAGCGCCAACACCTGGTTCGAAATTCCGGTCACCGATCTCGCGAACTCGCAGCGTTTCTACGAAGCCCTGCTCGAGCGCCCGATGCGCGGCACCGAAGACGTCGGCGGCGACACGATGGCCGTCTTCGCGCACGAGAAGCCGGGTGCCGGCGGCTGCATCGTGCATCGTCCGGCCCACGCGGGCGGCAGCGGCGGCACGGTCGTCTACCTCGACTGCGCGCCCAGCGTCGAGGCCGCGCTGGCGCGCGCGCAGGCCGCAGGCGGCAAGGTCGTCGTCGGCAGGACGCTGATCGCGCCCGGCATCGGCTACTTCGCCCAGGTCCAGGACCTGGACGGCAACCTCGTCGGCCTGCACGCTGCCGACTGAGCATGCCGATGCGCCTGCCCCTGCGCCTGTATCTGCAGGCCCAAGACGGCGCCGCGGCTGGCCCACGCGCCGGCCACGCCGACCGTACGCCGCGCAACTGGATCGCCGTCGCGAGCGCGGAACACGCGCGCCGCGGCCGCGACCACGCGCCGACAGGTTTCATGCAGGTCGGCCACGGCAAGGAAGCGCCCCTGCGGCGTATCGCGCCAGGCGACCGCATCGCGTACTACGCGCCTTCCACGGTGCTGGGCGGCAAGGACCGGCTGCAGTCCTTCGTCTCGCTGGGCGTCGTGCTGCCGGGTGTGCCGTACACGGTCGACATGGGCGGCGGCTTCGTCCCCTGGCGGCGCGATGTACGCTACGTGCCCGCGCAGGATGCGCCGATCGGCCCGCTGGTTCCCCGGCTGGCCTTCATCGACGATCCGACGCACTGGGGCTCGAAGTTCCGCTTCGGCCTGGTGGCGATCGGCGATGCCGACATGCAATGCATCGCGCGGGCCATGGGCGCGGACCTGGCCGCGCTGGGCCTGTAGCAGCGCCTCCCACGACCAAGACCCACCGACCGACTGCCATCTCTCGCCATGCGCCGCGCCGACCGCCTGTTCCAGATCGTCCAGCTCATCCGCGGCCGGCGCCTGACCACGGCGGCCTTCCTCGCGCAGCGGTTGGAGGTGTCGGAGCGAACGGTCTACCGCGACGTGGCCGACCTGCAGCACCAGGGCGTGCCGATCGAGGGCGAGGCGGGCGTGGGTTACCGGCTGGGCAACGGCTTCGACCTGCCGCCCCTGATGTTCACGCAGGACGAAGCGGCCGCGCTGACGGCGGCTGCACGGCTGGCGCAGAGCTGGGTCGATCCCGCGCTTGCGGCCGACATCGACAGCGCGCTGGGCAAGATCGTCTCGGTGCTGCCGCCCGCCGCGCGGGTGTCGGCCGAGGCCGTTGCGCTGTACGCGCCGGCGCTGGGCATGGACGCCGCCACGCGCACCCACCTGCAGGCCCTGCGAGAGGCGGTGCAGGCGCGCCGCAAGCTCAGGCTGGCTTACCGCGACGAGGCCGGCGCGCCGAGCGACCGCACCGTGCGGCCGCTGGGCTGCTTCTACTGGGGCAAGGTGTGGACGCTGTCGGCCTGGTGCGAACTGCGGCAGGACTTCCGCGGCTTCCGGGCCGACCGCATCGATGCGCTGCAGGTGCTGGACGAACGTTTTCGCGATGAGCCCGGCAAGACGCTGGCCGATCTGCTGCGCCGGGTGCGCGCCGAATTCGCCGACCGTCCGGCACAACCGCTACAAAAGCCATAGCACCCTGCGCAGGCACGGCGGGCGCTACCGGCTTTTTCTTCAATGAAACTGCCTGCGTGGCAAGCCGCGCACCGAAACTTCAGAAATCGTCGCCGCCACCCATGCCGGGCGCCAGATTCTCGAACTTGGTGAGGGGCTTGAGGAAGGCCAGCTTCACCGTGCCGGTCGGGCCGTTCCGCTGCTTGGCGATGATGACTTCGGCCACGCCGGGCTCCTTGGAGTCCTTGTTGTAGTAGTCGTCGCGGTAGATGAACATGATCACGTCCGCGTCCTGCTCGATGGCGCCGGACTCGCGCAGGTCGCTCATCATGGGACGCTTGTCGGTGCGCGACTCCACGCCGCGCGAGAGCTGCGACAGCGCGATCACCGGGCACTTCAGTTCCTTGGCCAGCATCTTCAGGCCGCGCGAGATTTCGCCGACCGCCGTGGCGCGGTTCTCGTCCGCCATGCCGCCGGACACGCTCATCAGCTGCAGGTAGTCGACTACGATCAGGCCCAGCTGGCCGCACTGGCGAGCCAGACGGCGCGCGTTGGCGCGCAGTTCGCTCGAGGTCAGGCCGGGCGTCTCGTCGATGTGCAGCGAGATGGTGCGCAGCTTCTCGATCGCCTCGGTCAGGCGCGGCCATTCCTCATCGGTGAGCTTGCCGGTGCGCAGGTGGCCCTGGTCGATGCGGCCGATGGAGCCGACGATACGCACCGCGAGCTGCGCGGCGCCCATTTCCATCGAGAACACCGCCACCGGCAGGCCCTCGTTGAGCGCCACGTGCTCGGCGATGTTGATGGCGAGCGAGGTCTTGCCCATCGAGGGGCGCGCGGCCAGCACGATCATGTCGCCGGCCTGCATGCCCGAGGTCATCTTGTCGAAGTCGTAGAAGCCGGTCGGCACGCCCGTGATGTCGTTCGGGTTGTCGGCCATCTCGGTCACGCGGTCCAGCAGTTCGACCACCAGGGAATCCATGCTCTGGAAGCCCTGCTTCATCCGCGAGCCTTCCTCGCCGATGTTGAAGATCTTCTGCTCGGCCTCGTCGAGGATCTTGTCGACCGCCTTGCCCTGCGTGTTGAAGGCGTTGGTCGCGATCTCGTCCGAGGCGGAGATCAGCTTGCGCAGGATCGAGCGCTCGCGAACGATCTCGCCGTAGCGACGGATGTTGCTTGCGCTCGGCACGTACTGCGCGAGCGAGTTGAGGTACTGCAGGCCACCGACCTCCTCGGCCTTGCCGAGGTTCTGCAGCTGCTCGTAGACGGTGATGACGTCGGCCGGCTTGTTGGCGTTGATGAGGCCGCCGATGGCCGCGTAGATGAGCTTGTGCTCGTGGCGGTAGAAGTCGCCGTCGACCAGCAGGTCGCCCACGCGGTCCCAGGCGCCGTTGTCCAGCAGCAGGCCGCCCAGCACGCTGGATTCGGCTTCGAGGGAGTGCGGGGGGATGCGAAGCTGTGCGACCTGGCGATCCGGCGGATCGTTGTCGGCGTAGGAGAAGACGGCGGACATGGAACCTTGCATGCTATGCCTCACACACCCTGCCGTGTGTGGACAACGCTGTGTAAAAACGGTGATCTTCCGGTGCAAGCCCAGGGACAACCCGGGCCACAAAAGCACAAGCCGCCCGTGGGCGGCTTGTGCGTTCGACGCGGGGGACATCGCGGAACCGGCTTGGCCGGGCCGCTGATGTTGCCCCCGGTCGGGGGTTGGCGTAGCGGCATGTGCCGCGCAGCCTGGGGGCGAGCAACAGTTACGCGGTCTCGCCGTACACCGTCACGGTGATCTCGACCACCACGTCGGTGTGCAGTTGCACGGACACGGTGGTGTCGCCGACGGTCTTGATCGGGCCGTTGGGCAGGCGCACCTGCGACTTGGCGACCTCGTAGCCCTGCTTCTTCAGCTCGTCGGCCACGTCGTGGTTGGTGACGGAACCGAACAGGCGGCCGTCGACGCCGGCCTTCTGCGTCAGCTTGACAGTGGTGCCGCCGAGCTTCTCGCCCTGCTTCTGCGCTTCGGCCAGCTTGGCGGCCGCAGCCTTTTCCAGTTCGGCGCGCTTGGCTTCGAATTCCGCCTTGGCGGCTTCGGTGGCGCGGCGTGCGCGGCCCGAAGGGATCAGGAAGTTGCGTGCGTAGCCGTCCTTGACCTTGACGATCTCGCCCAGCGTGCCGAGGTTGACGACCTTGTCCAGAAGAATGACTTGCATGGTGGGTCGCTCCTTAGATGCGGTGCTGGTCGCTGTACGGGACCAGGGCCAGGAAGCGCGCGCGCTTGATGGCGGTGTTGAGCTGACGCTGGTAGATCGCGCGCGTGCCGGTCAGGCGCGCGGGAATGATCTTGCCGTTCTCGCTGATGAAGTCGCGCAGGGTGTCGATGTCCTTGTAGTCGATCTCTTCGACGCCGGCGACGGTGAAGCGGCAGAAACGCTTGCGCTTGAACAGCAGCGACTGGGTGTTGCGCTTCGGACGCTTGTCCTTGTTGAATTTCTTGAACGTGGCCATTTCGGGACCCTCTATCGAAAATTAATCTTGCTGGAAATCCGTGATGTGAAGCACCGGGTGCTTGCCGTTGCGCGGCGTGGCCAGGAAGCCCTGGAAGCGCCATCCGCTGCCCAGCGCCTGCCGGGCCAGCCGCTCGGCCACCGAACCGAAGGCTACGGCCTTCAGTGCCGCCTTCACCTGCCGGGGCTGTCCTGCTTCATCGAGGGTGGACTCGTGCTCGAGCCGCAGATCGATGGCGGGCAGGCCGGCCGGGGTGAAACGCAAGGCGGCGAGTTCGGCGATGCAGGCACTCAGCAGGAGCTGGTTGACCGCACCGGCGGCAGACGTCACACCAATGAGCGAATCAGTTGCTGCTGTTGTTGGCAGCGTACTCGGCCTGCTGGGCCTTGCGGGCCTCTTCGCGCTCGACCGTCTTCATCATCGACGACGGGCCGGTGTCGGCCTTCTTCTTGACCACCGTCAGGTGGCGCAGCACGGCGTCGTTGAACTTGAAGGCATGTTCGAGTTCGGACATCACGGCCTGGTCGGCCTCGATGTTCACGCACAGGTAGTGCGCCTTGTTCAGCTTGTTGATCTGGTAGGCCAGCTGGCGGCGGCCCCAGTCTTCGACACGATGCACCTTGCCGTTGCCGGCGGCGATCATGCCCTTGTAGCGTTCCAGCATGGCCGGAACTTGTTCGCTCTGGTCCGGATGGATGAGCAGAATGATTTCGTAGTGACGCATGGCACTCCTTGTGGGTTGAAGCCCGCGGCCATCCGATGCAAGCATCGTTGGGCCCTCGGGCCTGGAAAGCCACCCGCCGCGTCCAGGCAGTGTGGCAAGGCAAAGCCCACGATTGTAGCAGTCCGGCGAGAGACTGTCAGTTTCCGAGCGCCTGCTCCAGGGGTGCCGCCTTCTCGGGGCCCACAACCGACTTGATCTTCGGCGCCAGCGCGGCGAGTTCCTCGTAGGTGGTGGCGGCCTCGACCGCCAGGTTGAGGCGAAAGCCGCGCAGCCCCAGGCCCGCGGTGAGCCGTGTCGCCACGGGATACGCATCCTGGTAGCGCTGCTGGGCGCTGCGGGCGTCCGCGGTGGCGGCCGGCGATGGCGACGCCGCCACCTCGGCCACAGCTGCGCTGCCAGCCTCGGGTGCCGCGGCAGCGGAGCGGCCGAGAAGGCCCAGGTCCACCAATTGATCCACGTCCTCCTGCACGACGCCCATGCCGGCAGCGAGCACGTCGGCCACCGAGCGCTTGCCGTCGAACAGGATGAATGCAGAGCGCTGGCGTGGCGTCAGCCGCACCGAACGGTCCTTCAGAACCTGCTGGCCCATGTCCGTCTTCACAAGAATCATGTCGTCGTCCCCTTCGTTCGGCCGAGGTGAGTGCTTCCCCGCTCCGGAGTGAGACGAAGTTTGACACCAAAATACACACTTTTTTGCAATTACACGAAACTGACAGGGTCATGCCATGAAAAAAGGCCGGGATCACCCCGGCCTTTTGGTCGTTTTCGAGCCACAGCGGGCCCAGTCTTCGTGCGGCGTGCGCGTCAGCCCTGCGCGAGTCGCTGCCAGGTATCGATCACGCTGTCGGGGTTGAGCGAGATCGACTCAATCCCCTCGGCGGCCAGCCATTGCGCGAAGTCCGGGTGGTCGCTGGGCCCCTGGCCGCAGATGCCGACGTACTTGCCCTGGGCCTTGCAGGCCTTGATGGCGCGGCTGAGCATCGCCTGCACGGCCGGGTCGCGCTCGTCGAAGTCGGCGGCCAGCAGTTCCAGCCCCGAATCGCGGTCCAGGCCGAGCGTCAGCTGGGTAAGGTCGTTGGAGCCGATCGAGAAGCCATCGAAGAACTGCAGGAACTCGTCGGCCAGAATCGCATTGCTCGGCACCTCGCACATCATCACCAGCTTGAGGCTGTTCTCGCCGCGCTTGAGGCCGTGCTGGCCCAGCAGCTGCGTCACACGCTCGGCCTGCTTCAGGGTGCGCACGAAGGGCACCATGATCTGCACGTTGGTCAGGCCCATGTCATTGCGCACGCGCTTGAGCGCTTCGCACTCCATCGCGAAGGCTTCGCCGAACTCGGCGCTGATGTAGCGTGCCGCGCCGCGGAAGCCCAGCATCGGGTTCTCTTCCTCGGGCTCGTAACGGCTGCCGCCGATGAGCTTGCGGTACTCGTTGGACTTGAAGTCCGACAGGCGCACGATCACGGGCTTGGGCCAGAAGGCCGCGGCGATGGTGGCCACGCCCTCTGCGACCTTGTCGACGTAGAAGGCCTTGGGCGAGGCATGGCCGCGCGCCACCGACTCCACCGCCTTCTTCAGGTCGGCATCGACCTGCGGGTAGTCGAGGATGGCCTTCGGGTGCACGCCGATGTTGTTGTTGATGATGAATTCGAGCCGCGCCAGGCCCACGCCTTCGTTCGGCAGCTGCGCGAAGTCGAAGGCGAGCTGCGGGTTGCCCACGTTCATCATGATCTTGGTCTTGATCGGGGGCATCTCGCCGCGCTGCACCTCGGTGACCTCGGTCTCGAGCAGGCCGTCGTAGATGTGGCCGGTGTCGCCCTCGGCGCAGCTCACGGTGACCAGCGTGCCGTCCTTCAGGCGCTCGGTGGCGTCGCCGCAGCCGACCACCGCCGGGATGCCCAGCTCGCGCGCGATGATGGCCGCGTGGCAGGTGCGTCCACCCCGGTTGGTCACGATGGCGGAGGCGCGCTTCATCACCGGCTCCCAGTTCGGATCGGTCATGTCGGTCACGAGGATGTCGCCGGGCTGCACCAAGTCCATCTGGCTGATGTCGTTGACCAGGCGCACGGGGCCGGTGCCGATCTTCTGGCCGATCGCGCGGCCTTCAGCCAGCACGGCGCCCTTGGAGAGCAGCTTGAAGCGCTGCTCGGCCTTGCCGGCCTGCTGGCTCTTCACCGTCTCCGGGCGCGCCTGCAGGATGTAGAGCTGGCCGTCGGTTCCGTCCTTGCCCCACTCGATGTCCATCGGCCGGCCGTAGTGCTTCTCGATGACGATGGCGTACTTCGCGAGCTGCTCGACCTCGTCGTCGGTCAGCGAGTAGCGGTTGCGCAGCTCGGCCTTGACATCGGTGGTCTTGACCAGCTTGCCCGTGGCCTTCTTCTCCTCGGGCGTGGCGAACTCCATCTGGATCAGCTTGGAGCCGAGGTTGCGGCGGATCACGGCCTTGTTGCCCGCCTCGAGCATCGGCTTGTGGACGTAGAACTCGTCGGGGTTCACGGCGCCCTGCACCACCGTCTCGCCCAGGCCGTAGCTGGAGGTGATGAAGACCACCTGGTCAAAGCCCGACTCGGTGTCGATGGTGAACATCACGCCGGCGGCGCCCAGGTCGGAGCGCACCATGCGCTGCACGCCGGCCGACAGCGCGACCACGTCGTGCGCGAAACCCTTGTGCACGCGGTAGCTGATTGCGCGGTCGTTGTAGAGGGAGGCGAAGACCTCCTTCATCTTGTGAAGCACGTCCTCGATGCCGACGACGTTCAGGAAGGTCTCCTGCTGGCCGGCAAAGGAAGCGTCGGGCAGGTCTTCCGCCGTGGCCGACGAGCGCACCGCGAAGCTGGCCTGATCGTTGCCGGCCGACAGCGTGGCGAAGGCGTCGCGCACACCCTTCTCGAGGTCGGCCGGGAAGGGCTGGGCCTCGATCCAGCCGCGGATCTCGGCACCGGCGGCGGCCAGCGCGCGCACATCCTCGATGTCGAGCGTGGCCAGGCGCTGGCTGATGCGCTCGGTGAGCCCTTCGTGCGCCAGGAACTGGCGGAAGGCGTGGGCGGTGGTGGCGAAGCCCGTGGGCACCCGCACGCCCTGCGGCCCCTTCGTCGGAAGTTGCGAGATCATTTCGCCGAGGGAGGCGTTCTTGCCGCCGACCGCCTCGACGTCGGTCATCCTCAGGTTTTCAAACGGTACGACCAGGGCGGTCGCTTCGAAGAGTTGAGACATGGGAAAGCTCCGGAAGTTGAAATCGGCGCGGTCGCATGCAGGCGGGCACGGGGCACGGTCGTTCTTCTTGCTCTGGGTGCGCGGCCGGGCTGCATGGAGGTGTGAGGTGTGTCGGGTCGCGAGCGGTGCGCGATCCCGATAATGGCGCGGATTGTAGGCGTCGCCCCGGGCCGGCGCCGCAGGACTGGAACTACAGCGAAGGCACCCCCGCACCATGCGCACCCGCACCGTTTTCTATGTCTCCGACGGCACCGGCATCACGGCCGAGACCTTCGGCAACGCCGTTCTCAACCAGTTCGAGATCAAGCCGCGGCACGTGCGCCTGCCCTTCACCGACACGGTCGACAAGGCCCACCAGGCGGTGCGGCAGATCAACCATACGGGCGAGGTCGAGGGCCTGCGGCCCATCGTCTTCACCACCCTGGCCGACATGGAAGTGCTGGAGGTGATCGAGACCGGCTGCAAGGGCATGCTGCTGGACATGTTCGGCACCTTCGTGCGGCCGCTGGAGATCGAGCTGGCGATGAAGTCCAACCACCGCATCGGCCGCTTCTCCGACGTCAGCAAGAGCAAGGAATACAACGACCGCATCGCCGCCATCGACTTCAGCCTCCAGCACGACGACGGCCAGAGCAACCGCGACCTGGAAGGCGCCGACGTCATCCTGGTGGGCGTCAGCCGCAGCGGCAAGACGCCGACCTCGCTCTACCTGGCCATGCAGCACGGCCTGAAGGCGGCCAACTACCCGCTGATTCCCGAGGACTTCGACCGCCGCCAGTTGCCGCCCGCGCTGGTGCCGCACCGCAAGAAGATCTTCGGCCTGACCATCGCGCCCGACCGGCTGGCCGAGATCCGCAACGAGCGCCGGCCGAACTCGCGCTACGCCAGCATCGAGAACTGCCGCCACGAGGTGAGCGAAGCCGAGGCCATGATGCGCCGCGCCGGCATCCGCTGGCTGTCGACCACGACCAAGAGCATCGAGGAGATCGCCACGACGATCCTGCAGGAGCTGCGACCGGAGCGGCTGAGCTACTGAGGGCCTCGCGCATCCTGCGGCGCCGGGGCCGCGTTACTACATTTTTCATAGCGCATTGCGCCTGTATGTAGGGCGCTTGGCCCACATTTCCTTTGAAGCATTCGTAAGCCTGATCTTATGATTCAGGCATGACGCGACCTGCCGACGCCCTGCCCACGGCCATCCAGCTGCGCGCCGCCCTGTCCGGCCTGCAGCGCGAACTGCGCAGCCAGGCGCCCGGCGATGGCCCGTCGACGGCGCAGCTCGGTGTGCTCGCCCTGCTCTATCGCCTGGGCCCACTTCCGCCCTCGCAGGTCGCTCGCCACGAGCGAGTCCGGCCCCAGAGCCTCACGCGGCTGATCGCCGACATGGAGGCTGCGGCGCTCGTCGCCCGCGGACCCGATCCGGCCGACGCGCGCCGCATCCTGCTCACCCTGACGCCCGCCGGGGCCCGCGCGCTGACCGACGAGGCGCACCTCCGCGAGGCCTCGCTGGCCGACGCCATCGCCAGCCGGCTCACGTCCGCCGAACGCGCCCGGTTGCGCGCCGCCTGCGGGCTGCTCGACCGGCTGGCCCAGGCGCTGACCGAAGCACCGGCGACCATCCCGAGCTGAGCAGCTCGCCATGCAGGCCCGCGCCGAACGCGCACGAGACGCCGCGGACTGGACGCACGCCGCCCAGCTCGGCGCCGCCGTGGGACTGGCCTGGGGCGCATCCGCGCTGCTGCGCCTGCCCGAGGGCTTCTGGGCGGTGATGAGCGCGCTCATCGTGCTGCGCCCCACAGCGGGCGCCACCCTGGGCGCGGGCTGGGACCGCATCCGCGGCACGCTGGCCGGCACGCTCCTCGGACTGGCCGGCGTGGCGCTGCGCCATCTGCACGGCTTCGATGGCACGGGCACCACGCTGCTGCTCGTGGGCCTGCTCGCGGCGGCCAGCGCGCTGCTGCCCTGGCTGCGCAGCGCGCCGATCACGGCGCTGATCGTGCTCGGCAGCGGCAGCCTGGCGCAGCACCCCGCCCTGCAGGTCGCGGCGCTGCGCGCGGCCGAGATCGGCATCGGTGTCGGCGTTGGGCTGCTGCTGTCCTTCGCCAGCCTGTGGCAGGCGACCGCGCGCCGCTTCGACGCGGCCTGCGCGCAGGTGCTGCGCCGGATCGCCGAGCAGGTGCAACGGGACTTCGCCATCCCGCCGCAGGATGCAAGGGAACGCGAAGGCCGCATGGAGGCGCTTCGCACGGAGCTGCGCGCGCTGGCCGTGCTGGCCGTCGGCGCGCAACGCGAGGCCCGCATCGCCGCCTGGCTGCGCCGCCGCCCGGTGACGGGCGAACCGGTGCGTGCGGCGCGCATCGCGGCGCGCACGCTGCATGACGCGACCGCCTTCACGCGCCACGCGGCGCTGCGGCGGTCCGACGAGCCCGAAGTCGATGGCCCGGCGCTCGCTGCGGCGGTAGCCGGGGCGCTGGAAGCCGCCGCCACGCATCAGGAGGCCGGCACGGTACTCGGCGAGGAGGAGCGGCGCGGGCTGGGTCGCGCGATCGCCGTCAGCGCGCGCGGCGCTGCATGGGTGCTGCCGGCGACGCGATTGCTGCTGCAAGACCTCGGGGCTCTCGCCGGCGCAAGCGGGCGCAAGCGGGCGCGCTGAGATTTGACTCCCTCTCCCTCTGGGAGAGGGAGCAATCCAAACCCGGCGCCGAGGCTGTTCTTCAGGGCCGCGCCCTCAAGCCGCCACGGCTTCCTTCTCTTCCACCGGCGCCGTGGTGCGGATCAGGTGGTCGAAGGCACCCAGCGCCGCCTTCGCACCATCGCCGGCCGCGATGATGATCTGCTTGAAAGGCACCGTCGTCGCGTCACCGGCCGCGAACACGCCCGGCACCGAGGTCTGGCCACGGTCGTCGACCACGATCTCGCCATGCCGGCTCAACTCGAGCGTGCCCTTGAGCCAGTCGGTGTTGGGCACCAGGCCGATCTGCACGAACACGCCCTCGAGCTCGACGCGGTGCGCCTCGCCGCTGCTGCGGTCCTTGTAGTTCAGGCCGTTGACCTTGTCGGTGCCGGTGATCTCGGTCGTCTGCGCGTTGGTCACCACGGTGACGTTGGCCAGGCTGCGCAGCTTGCGCTGCAGCACTTCGTCGGCACGCAGCTTGGTGTCGTACTCGATCAAGGTCACATGGCCGACGATGCCCGCCAGGTCGATGGCCGCCTCGACGCCCGAGTTGCCGCCGCCGATCACCGCCACGCGCTTGCCCTTGAAGAGCGGGCCGTCACAGTGCGGGCAGTAGGCCACGCCCTTGTTCTTGAATTCCTTCTCGCCCGGGACGTTGATGTTGCGCCAGCGGGCGCCGGTGGCCAGGATGACCGTGCGCGCCTTGAGCGTCGCGCCGCTCTCGGTCTGCAGTTCGATGAACCCGTCGCCCGGCACCAGCGCCTTGGCGCGCTGCAGGTTCATGATGTCCACGTCGTAGTGGCGCACGTGCTCTTCCAGCGCCAGGGCGAACTTCGGCCCCTCGGTTTCCTTGACCGAGATGAAGTTCTCGATGCCCAGCGTGTCCAGCACCTGGCCGCCGAAACGCTCGGACGCGATGCCCGTGCGGATGCCCTTGCGTGCCGCATACACGGCCGCCGCCGCGCCGGCCGGGCCGCCGCCGACGATCAGCACGTCGAAGGGTGCCTTGGCGGAAATCTTCTTCGCCTCGCGCTCGACGCCGCTGGTGTCGATCTTGGCGAGGATCTCCTCCAGCGTCATGCGGCCGGAGCCGAACTGCGTGCCGTTGAGGAAGACGGTGGGCACGCCCATGATCTGGCGTTCCTTCACTTCGTCCTGGAAGGTGCCGCCCTCGACCATGGTGGTCTTGATGCGCGGGTTCTGCACGGCCATCAGGTTGAGCGCCTGCACGACGTCGGGGCAGTTGTGGCAGGTGAGCGAAACGTAGACCTCGAACTCGAAGTCGCCGTCGAGCGCCTTGATCTGCTCGAGGATGGCCTGCTCCACCTTGGGCGGGTAGCCGCCGACCTGCAGCAGCGCGAGGATCAGCGAAGTGAACTCATGCCCCATCGGCAGGCCGGCAAAACGCGGGCCGTGGCTCTCGCCGGGGCGGTTGATGGAGAACGAGGGCTTGCGCTGGGTGTCGTCGCGGCTTTCGATCACGGTGATCAGCTTCGACGTCTCGGCGATGTCCTTGAGCAGCGCCTGGGTCTCCTGCGATGCCTGCGAGTCGTCGAGCGAGGCGACGACCTCGATGGGCTGCGAGATGCGTTCGAGGTAGCTGGCGAGTTGGGACTTGGTGGCGGCGTCGAGCATGGTGATCTCTCTCTTTCGATGTCCTGAAAAACAAAAAGCCCGGGTGCATGGCGCCCCCGGGCTCGACTCGGGGCGGCTGGTGAAAGCCGCCGGGCTGATGCGTTCAGGCGAGCGCCGTCCACCTTCCTTGGAAGGTGGGGGCACCGGGCCCGAAAGCCAGCCGGAGGCCGGTCATGGGGATGTTTAGATCTTGCCGACCAGGTCGAAGGAAGGCTTGAGCGTGGCAGCGCCTTCTTCCCACTTGGCGGGGCAGACTTCGCCCGGGTGGGCGGCGACGTACTGGGCAGCCTTGACCTTGCGCAGCAGATCCTTGGCATCGCGGCCGATGCCTTCGGCGGTGATTTCCAGTGCCTGGATCACGCCTTGCGGATCGACGATGTAGGTGCCGCGGTTGGCCAGGCCCTGGTCTTCACGCAGCACTTCGAAGTTGCGGCTGATGGCCAGCGTGGGGTCGCCGATCATCGTGTACTTGATCTTGCCGATGGTCTCGGACGAGTCGTGCCAGGCCTTGTGGGTGAAGTGGGTGTCGGTCGAGACCGAGTAGATCTCGACGCCCAGCTTCTGGAACTCGGCGTAGTGGTCGGCGACGTCGCCCAGTTCGGTCGGGCACACGAAGGTGAAGTCGGCGGGGTAGAAGAAGAAGACGGCCCACTTGCCCTTCACGTCGGCATCGGACACTTCGACGAACTTGCCGTCCTTGTATGCGGTGGCCTTGAAAGGTTTGATTTCGGTGTTGATCACGGACATTTGATTTCCTCTGTCGGTTGGTCAGAAAAATGGGCGAACCATGAGTATATGCATGAATGAGGTGTTTTCAATAGAAATAGACTATTGATGGTCAGCAGCTCGGCTATGAGGCAGCAGGAGCAGAGTCATCGGGCCGTCATGCATGCGATCCATGTTGCCGCATGCGTGTGACCGTCCGCTCAGTGGGGCAATACGAACGCCTATCACGATCAAACGCATGCAGACCGCCATCGCGGGGCCTTCGCTTGAGGCGGCCGCCTCGCGCTCGCAGAATCGCGCCCTGATCCGGATCAATACGAAGGAAAAATCCATGAAGGGCGACCCCCAAGTCATCGACCACCTGCAGGCGCAGCTGAAGAACGAGCTCACCGCCATCAACCAGTACTTCCTGCACTACCGCATGCTCAAGCACTGGGGCCTGGACAAGCTGGCGAAGAAGGAATACGAGGAGTCGATCGGCGAGATGAAGCATGCCGACTGGCTCATGGACCGCATCTTCATGCTCGATGGCCTGCCCAACCTGCAGGACCTGGCCAAGCTCAATGTAGGCGAGGACGTGCCCGAGCTGCTCCAGTGCGACCTGAAGGCCGAATACGGCGCCCAGGCCACCATCAAGGCGGGCATCGCGCATTGCGAATCGGTGCGCGATTACGTCTCGCGCGACCTGCTGCAGAAGATCCTCGACGACACCGAGGAGCACATCGACTTCCTCGAGACCCAGATCGACCTGGTCGACAAGGTCGGCCTGCAGAACTACCTGCAGTCGCAGATGGGCGAGGTGAGCTGACAGCGCCCCCGCCGCCGCCGTCGTGCGGCGCTCCGTCAAGACGAGGCCCTGCGGGGCCTCGTTTGCGTTCAGGCCTGTCCCTCTGCTTTACCGAAACTTCACCGCTCTCAAAACCATAGCTGCCCGCGCCAGCCGGGCGGGCGCCGGCGCCAAATTTCGCTGTGCATTGGCATCGCGACAAATGACATCGATTCTCATTTGTATCGTTAGAATGCGCCGCGCCGATGTCCGCCTCTTCGACCGCCCCCCGCCGCGCCTACTGGCTCAAGACCCTGCACGAATGGCACTGGGTCAGTTCCGCCCTGTGCCTGGTGGGCATGCTGCTGTTCAGCATTACGGGCATCACCCTCAACCACGCGGGCCAGATCGAGGCCAAGCCCGCGGTCACGCAGCGCACCGCCACGCTGGAGCCCGCCCTGCGCACGCTGCTCGAGAAGATGCAGCCGGAGGTGCAGCAGGCGCACAAGGGCAAGGCGCCGCTGCCGCTCGAGTTGCAGCGCTGGGCCAGCCGGCAATGGCAACTCGACACGGCCGAGCGTGACGCGGAGTGGTCCGAGGACGAGGTGTATCTCTCCCTTCCGCGGCCCGGCGGCGACGCCTGGATGCGCATCAACCTCGGCGACGGCGCCGCCGAGTACGAGCTGACCGACCGCGGCTGGATCTCCTACCTCAACGACCTGCACAAGGGCCGCAACACCGGCGCGGCCTGGCGCTGGTTCATCGACATCTTCGCGGCCGCCGCGCTCGTGTTCTCGGCCACCGGCCTGCTGATCCTCAAGATGCATGCCGGCAACCGGCCCTTCACTTGGCCGATGGTCGGCATGGGCCTGCTGGTGCCGCTGCTGCTGGCGCTGCTGCTCATCCACTGACCTCCCCGCTTTCATCTTTTTTTCCATCGCATCCCGCAAAGGACCTCCCGTGCAGCTCCGCTATCCCCTCGCCCCCATCGCGCTGTCGGCCCTGTTCGCCGGCCCGGCCGTCGCCGCCGGCCTGGGCGTCAACATAGAGATCCCGCGGCTGAACGTCTCGGAGTACCACCGGCCTTACGTGGCCGCCTGGATCGAGCGCGCAGACAACTCGATGGCGAGCACGCTGGCTGTCTGGTACGACGTGCGCACCAAGACCAACAATCCCGAGGGCGAAGGCACCAAGTGGCTGAAGGACCTGCGCCAGTGGTGGCGCCGCGGCGGCCGCGAGCTGGCGGTGCCCATCGATGGCGTCACCGGCGCGACCAAGCCCGCCGGCAAGCATGCGCTGAGCTTCACCGAAGGCAGCAAGCCGCTCGCGCAGCTGGCTCCCGGCAGCTACAAGCTGGTCGTGGAAGCCGCACGCGAAGTCGGCGGCCGCGAAGTCGTCACGGTGCCCTTCCAGTGGCCGCCCGCCAAGACCGACAGCGCCACGGCCACCGGAAAAGACGAGCTCGGCGAAGTCAGGGTCGAACTCAAGCCCTGATCGCCTCATCCAGACCCTGTCCCTTTCACTGTCGGAGCCTCTGTCATGAAGCCGATCCTGCGCACCGCCGCCGTCGCTACGACCGCCCTGCTGGCCGCCCTCGCCGCCCAGGCCCACAACGCCTGGCTGCTGCCCTCGACCACCGTGCTGTCCAAGCCCGATCGCGTGACCGTCGACGCCGCAATCTCCAACGACCTGTTCGTGGCCAACCATGCGGCGATGAACCTCGACAACCTGCAGATCACCGCGCCCGACGGCGCCGCGCTGAAGGCCGAGTCGCAGGCCAAGCTCAAGCAGCGCAGCGTGTTCGACGTCGAGCTGGCGCAGCCGGGCACCTACCGCATCGCCGTGGTCAACGCCGGTGTGTTCGCGAGCTGGAAGGACAAGGCCACCGGCCAGCCCAAGCGCGCGCGCGGCACGGCGGAGAGCATCGCCGCCCAGATTCCCGCGGATGCGACCGAGGTCAACGTCACGCAGTCGGTCGGCCGCAACGAGACCTTCGTCACCGTCGGCAAGCCCTCCGCGCTCAAGCCGGTCGGCGTGGGCCTGGAACTGGTGGCCGCCGGCAGCCCGACCGACAACGTGAAGGGCGAGAAGTCAACCTTCACGCTGCTGCTCGACGGCCAGCCCGCGAAGGACATGGAGGTCGGCATCACGGCCGGCGGCACCGTGTACCGCGACAAGCTCGAGGAGCTCAAGCTCAAGACCGACGACAAGGGCCAGTTCAGCGTGACCTGGCCGCACGCCGGCATGTACTGGCTGGAGGCGAGCGCGCGCGACACGAAGACCACGCTGCCGCAGGCCAAGGAGCGGCGCGTGAGCTACTCGGCAACGCTGGAAGTCGCGCCATAAGCCTCTCCGGCGTCCCCTCCTTCGCCACGCGCGTCTCGGGCTACCGACTGCCCGACGCGCCGCGCGCCGCCGATCCGGCCCGCCTGCAACATCTTGCGGGCGAGACGATGGGGACCACCTGGTCGCTGCGCGTCGACAACCCGCGCATGCTGCCGCTCGATGCACTGCGGCAGGCCGTGCAGTCGGCGCTGGACGAGGTGGTGGCACAGATGAGCCACTGGGACGAGGATTCGGCGCTGGGCCTCTTCAACCGCGCGCCGGCTGGCAGCACGCACACGCTGCCCGAGGCGCTGAACAACGTGCTCGCGCGTGCGCTGCATTGGGCCGACCTCAGCGGCGGCGCCCTCGATCCCGGCATCGGCCCGCTGGTGACCCTGTGGGGCTTCGGGCCCGACGCGGTGGACGATGGCCAGCTGCCGCCCAACGCCGCCTCGCTGGCAGAAGCCCGCGCACGCTGCGGTCGGCAACGCATCGCGCACGACGCGGCCAGCCGCCGCCTGGTGCAACCGGGCGGCCTGTCGCTGGACCTGTCGGGCATCGCCAAGGGCTACGGCGTCGATGCCGGCGTGGCCGCGCTGCAGCAGCTCGGGCTGCACGACTTCCTGCTCGAGGTGGGCGGCGAGCTGCGCGGCGTGGGGCGGCGACCGGGTGGCCTGCCCTGGCAGGTGCAGGTCGATCCCGGTGCCGGGCCGGGTCTACGCATCGCACTGGTCGACCGCGCGGTCGCCACCTCGGGCGACCGCTGGCACGTGCAGGAGCAAGGCGGGCGGCGCTGGTCGCACACGATCGATCCGCGCACCGGCGAGCCGGTCGTGCACGCGTTGGCCTCCGTCACCGTCCTGCACGAACACTGCATGGACGCGGACGCGCTGGCGACGGTGCTCACGGTGCTGGGCGTCGAGGATGGACTGGCTTTCGCCGATCGGCACGGCGTGGCCGCCCTGTTCGCGCAACGCGACCCCGACGGCACGCTGGCGCTGCATCCCAGCGCCACCTGGGCGGCACAGGCTGCGGCGTGATGCACCACCAGGAACTTCGAGCCCAATCGGCCTTCAGCGCCCGCGCGACGGGCGCAAGCAGCTATGAAATCGATAGCATTCTGCCAGGTGTCGTGTGCTGAGTGAGCCGCTTCGCTGGGTCGCCGCCGGCGCCTCCGTGGCCGCGTATGGCGCGCTGTGCGCCGGCATCTGGTGGCGCGTACGCGCACGCGCCGGTGCAGCGGCGGCCGACGCCGCCGCACTGGCCGGTGAAGGCGAAGCGGTGCTGATGGTCCATGCCAGCCAGACGGGTCAGGCCGAGTCGATCGCATGGGACAGCGCGCGCTGGCTGCACGCCGGCGGCACTTCGGTGCGCGTGGTGGCGCTCAACGCGCTCGATGCGCAGACGCTCGGTCAGGCGCGGCAGGCTTGCTTCATCGCCAGCACCTACGGCGAGGGCGATGCACCCGACGGCGCCAGCGTGTTCGTCGAACGCCTGATGGAAGGGCCCGAAGCACCGTCGTTGAAGCAACTCTCGTACGCCGTGCTGGCATTGGGCGACCGCGAATACATCCACTTCTGCGGCTTCGGCCGGCGCCTCGACGAGTGGCTGCAGGCCCAGGGCGCGCAGCCCGCATTTCCACGCATCGAGGTCGACAAGGGCGCCCCCGCCGCGCTGGCCGAGTGGCGACGCCGGCTGAGGCCCGACGCCAGCGAGCAGGATCTGGCCATCGCTTCGCCGACTGCCGACTTCGCACCCTGGCGCCTCGTGTCACGCGAGCACCTGAACCCCGGCAGCGACGGCGGCCCGGCGTTCCTGCTCTGCTTCATGCCGCCGCCCGGCCCTGATCCGGAGTGGGAGGCCGGCGACCTCGTACAAGTGGCCGTGGCTGCAGACCCCGGCCGGCCGCGCGACTACTCGATCGCCTCCACCGTCCATGACGGCGAGTTGCAGCTCATCGTGCGCCAGGAGCGCCACCCCGACGGCAGCCTGGGCGAGGCATCGGGCCTGCTCACCTCCACCCTGGCCTTGGGCGACACGGTGGCGATGCGGCTGAAGCCGCACCCCGGCTTCCGCCTCGCGGGCAACGAAGAGCGGCCCCTCATCCTCATCGGCAACGGCACGGGACTGGCGGGGCTGCGTGCCCATCTGCGCGCACGCGCAGTTGCCGGCCAGGGTCCGAACTGGCTGGTCTTCGGCGAACGCCGTGCAGCGAACGATTTCCTGTGCCGGGCCGAACTCGAGGCCTGGCACACGGACGGTACGCTGGCGCGGCTCGACATGGTCTTCTCGCGCGATGCCGAGGCGACGCAGGGCGAGCGCCTCTACGTCCAGCACCGCCTGCTGCAGCGGGCCGAGGAGGTAGCCGCCTGGGTCGAACGCGGGGCGGCCATCTACGTCTGCGGCAGCCTGCAGGGCATGGCCGCGGGTGTGGACGGTGCGCTGCGGCAGGTCCTCGGACCGGAGCGCCTGGCCGCGCTGACCGCCGAGGGTCGCTACCGGCGCGACGTCTATTGACGCCGATCGACCCCCATCGACACCGAAGCCCACGACACTCATTCCCTCGGCGCGCCCCCGGCCCGCCCCGTTGATCTGCAAGGAGCCTCCCCATGATGCTGCATGTGTCCGAAGTGCTGACCCGCGACGAGGTGCGCGCACTGCGCACCGCCCTCGACGAGGCCGAGTGGGTGGACGGCAAGGCCACTGTCGGCGAACAGGGTGCGCGGGTGAAGCAGAACCGGCAGATCGCCGAGCTCTCACCCCTCGGCCGCCAATGGGGCGAGCGGATCCTGCAGGTGCTGCTGAAGAACCCGCTGTTCTTCTCGGCCGCACTGCCCTTTCGCTTCGTGCCGCCGCTGTTCAACCGCTACGAGGGCGGCGAGCACTACGGCCTGCACGTGGACGGCAGCATCCGCAACGTGCCCGGCACCAACTACCAGCTGCGCACCGACCTGTCGTGCACGCTCTTCCTGTGCGACCCGGAGGACTACGACGGCGGCGAGCTGGAGGTGGTCGACACCTACGGCTCGCACGAGGTGAAGCTGCCGGCCGGCGACCTGATCCTCTATCCCTCCAGCAGCCTGCACCGCGTGCATCCGGTGACGCGCGGGGCGCGGGTCTGCTCCTTTTTCTGGGTCCAGAGCATGGTGCGCGACGACGCCCGGCGCTCGATGCTGTATGAGCTCGACCAGGCCCTGCAGCGCCTGCGCAGCCGGCTGGGCGAAACCGAAGAGACCGTGGCGCTGACCGGCCACTACCACAACCTCCTGCGCATGTGGTCCGAGGTGTGAGGCCCTCGATCTTGTGGTCGATAGCGATTGCAAATGCGATAGATTCGTATTTATAATCAGCACATCGTCCAACAGCCAGCCAACTGCTGCCCACCATGATCGTCTGCGTGTGTCGTCGAGTCTCCGATCGCGAAATCGCACGGCACGCGCGCGCGGGCATGACCTTCGACGAAGTTCAGTTCGAACTCGGCGTCGCCACCCAATGTGGCCGCTGCGAAGGTTGTGCGCGCGACGTAGTGGCGCAATGCAGCGCATCGCACCCGGTCGCGGCCCTGAGCTGCGATTTCGAGCCACGAGCGATCCAGCTTGCCACCGCCATCACGGAGAGCAACGCATGGAATTCGTCTCGACCATCGCCGGCAGCCTGATCTTCGTGGCAGGCTCTGCCTGGTGGATATTTCGTAAGTAGCGCGCTGCGGCCTGCGCCGCGCCCCGCGTGCGTGCGCACGCGGCGGCCTGACCTTGGTGGATCGTGTCCAGTCGTTTTTCGTCTTCTCCCCCCTCCTCGCCCCTGGGCCTGTCGCGCACCGCGGTGATCGCGGGCGGCGTCATCCTGTTCCACGCCGCCGCGCTGTGGGCCCTGCAGAGCGGCCTGCTGCGCAAGGCGGCCGAAGTGGTCGTGCCGGTGGAGCTGCTGGCGCAGATCATCGAGCCGCCCAGGCCCGCACCGCCGCCGCCCCCTCCTCCCCCACCGCCGCCCGCGCCGCCGAGGAAGGAGGTGGTCAAGCCGCCGCCCCGGCCGCAGGCCGTGCGCGAGACGCGGCCAACGCCGCCGCCGCCCAACGCACCGACCGGCGTGGTGGAGCCGCCGCCTCCAGCCCCGCCCGCGCCGGAGGCGCCCCCTGCGCCGCCGGCACCCCCGGCCCCGCCGCCGGCTCCTCCTGCTGCCCCGGCGCAGAAGGAACTCACCGGCGCGCAGGCGCAGTGGGTGGTGAAGCCGCCACTCGTGTTCCCGGCCATGAGCAAGCGGCTCGGCGAATCGGGCACGGTGGTCCTTCGCATCATTTTCGATTCCGACGGTAACGCCAAGCGCGCCACGGTGGTCACCTCGAGCGGCTACGAGCGGCTCGACGCCGCCGGCCGCGAAGCCGCGCTGCGTTCGCGCATTGCGATCAACCTGCCCCCCGGCACTCCACGGTCGCCGGAGTACGCGTACACCGCGCCACTGGCCTTCGTCCTGAACTGATTTTTTCCTGGAGCATTTATGGATTCCCAATTCGGCTTGATGCACGTTTGGCAGCAGGGCGACTTCGTCACCAAGGCAGTGGCCATCCTGCTGGTGGGCATGTCGCTCGCCTCCTGGATCGTCATCCTCGTGAAGGCCTTCGACATCGTGCGCTACAAGCGCATGGCCCGGCGCTCGGGCGACTTCTGGCACAGCGAGGACTTCGCCACCGCGCTCGACAAGCTGGGCAAGGACGACACCAACCCCTTCCGCGTGCTGGCACTGGAAGGCCGCGAGGCCGCCGCGCATCACCGCAACACCAAGGCGCACCTGCACGACGCGCTCGACGTGAGCGACTGGATCACGCGCGCGCTGCGCAACACCATCGACGAGTTCACGGCGCGCTTGCAGACCGGCTTGGCGATCCTGGCCTCGGTGGGCTCCACCGCCCCCTTCATCGGCCTCTTCGGGACCGTGTGGGGCATCTATCACGCGCTGATGAGCATCGGCTCGGCCGGCCAGGCGACCATCGACAAGGTGGCCGGCCCCATCGGCGAGGCGCTGATCATGACGGCGCTCGGCCTGGCCGTCGCCATTCCCGCGGTGCTGGGCTACAACGCGCTCGTGCGCGGCAACAAGTTCGTGCTGACCAAGCTCAACAGCTTCGCGCACGACCTCCACGCGTACTTCGTGACCGGCGCCCGGGTGCAGGCCGGTGGGGAGTCGACGGTCGTCGCGCTGAAAAAAGGGTAAACCACCATGGCCTTCGGTACCCAGGACGAACCCGATGACGTGATGAACGAGATCAACATGACGCCGCTGGTCGACGTCATGCTGGTGCTCCTCATCATCTTCATCATCACCGTGCCGGTGATGAAGCACGCCGTGAACATCGACCTGCCGCGCGAGACCACGCAGCGGGAAGAGACCAAGCCCGAGACGATCTCGCTGAGCGTCGACGCCAGCGGCAGCTATTACTGGAACCAGGAAAAGATCGACGACGCCACGCTGGAGTCGCGCCTGGCCGCGGCGGGCGCCCAGCAGCAGCCGCCGGATCTGCACATCCGCGCCGACAAGGACGTGCGCTACGAGCGCGTGGCGGGCGCCATGGCCGCCGCGACGCGCGCCGGCGTGCACAAGATCGGCTTCATCAACGACCCGACGAAGAACTGAGGGCGGCACACAAAAAAATGCATCGCAGCGATTGACTTCTTATTGCGAATCATTATCATTTGATCATCGCCTTCCAGAAGGACTTCCTCCATGCAAGCCACACCGACCGCCTTCAATGTTCTGAGCCATCCTTCGCTGGACCAAGCCGGCGGCGGCGCGGGCACCGCCCTGGCCTCCAGCGTGCACCCGGCCCACTTGGTCCAGAGCAACGAATTGCTCAAGGGGCAGAAGACCATCGGCATCATGCACAACGGCTCGCTCTATCGTCTGCAGGCCACCAAACTCGGCAAGCTGATCCTCACCAAGTAAAGGATCGGCGCCCCTCGCAAGTTTCATCGTGGGGCGACTCGAGGAGATGATTCTCCGAGGGTCGTTTTTGGCTAGCCACGGTTTTCCCAGCCAAGCCCTTTTTTCCACGCTGCGACGCTCCCAGAAAGAACAAAGCCGGCCCTCGAGGCCGGCTTTTTCATGGGCAAAGTGTCCGCGTGCTCAGAGCCCGAGGGCCGCGATGCCCGCCTTGGCGATCTGCGCGTCCTCGTTGGACTTCACGCCGCTCACGCCCACGGCACCGATCACCTGGCCGTCCTTCACGATCGGCACACCGCCCTCGAGCATGCCCTTCACAGCCGGCGCCGTGAGGAAGGCGGTGCGGCCGCCGTTGATGACGTCTTCATAGCCCTTGCTCTCGCGGCGCCCCAAGGCAGCGGTGTGCGCCTTGGCCGGCGCGATGTGCGAGGACAGCGCGGCCGCGCCGTCCAGGCGCTGCAGCCACAGCAGGTGGCCGGCGTCGTCGCTGATGGCGATGGTCACGGCCCAGTTGTTCTTCAGCGCTTCGGCTTCCGCAGCCGCGGCGATGCGCTTGACGTCGTCGAGTTCGAGGTAGTGCTTGGTCTTCATGGTGTCAGCTCTGCGAAGGGCAAAAGGTCGAGCATAGCGCCCGGCGGCCGCTGTCGTGACGGATCGCGCGCGGAGCCAGGGTGGGCTTGCTCGGCGCGCGGTTTCTCCGGGGCGCCTCTTGCAGCCTTCTAGAATCCGCCCCATCTGTTCCCCGTGCGTCCGCACCCGCGTTGCGCAGCCCACCCTTTCCAGGAGTTCCTGCCATGACCGATCGCGCCGACACCTTCGAATCCCCCGTCGCCTACGGCCAGGCGCTGCCGCAGGCCGAACGGCAGCGCGTGCTGCGCAACACCTACTGGCTGCTGGCGCTGAGCCTGATCCCGACCGTGCTTGGCGCATGGCTGGGTGTGGCCACGGGCCTGACCCGTTCGCTGACCGGCGGCCTCGGCCTGGTGGTGTTCATGCTGGGCGCCTTCGGCTTCATGTTCGCGATCGAGAAGACCAAGAATTCCGCCGCCGGCGTGCCGGTGCTGCTGGGCTTCACCTTCTTCATGGGCCTGATGCTGTCGCGGCTGATCGCGATGGTGCTGGGCTTCAAGAACGGCTCCGAGCTGGTGATGACCGCCTTCGGCGGCACGGCCGGCGTGTTCTTCGTCATGGCATCGCTGGCCACGGTCATCAAGCGCGACCTGTCGGGCATGGGCAAGTTCCTGTTCGTCGGCGTGCTCGTGCTCTTCATCGGCTCGATCATCAACGTCTTCGTCGGTTCGACGGCCGGCATGCTCGCGATCTCGGTGGCGGCCATCGGGATCTTCTCGGCCTACATGCTGTACGACCTGAAGCAGATCATCGACGGCGGCGAGACCAACTACATCAGCGCCACGCTGGCGCTGTACCTCGACCTGTTCAACGTGTTCCAGAGCCTGCTGGCGCTGCTGGGCATCTTCGGCGGCGAGCGGGAGTAAGGGACGCATCGAGTCCACGACGCTTCGCTGGAACAACAAGGGGGCCGTTATGGCCCCCTTGTGCTTTCTCGGCTTCGCCCTGTGTGGCGGGCGGTTCAGGCGCTGCGTTCGAACACCGCGATCGACTCCACGTGCGCCGTGTGCGGGAACATGTTGATCGCCCCCGCCAGCGTGCAGCGGTAGCCGGCCTGGTGCACCAGCAGCCCGGCGTCGCGCGCCAGGGTCGACGGGTTGCAGCTCACATAGACGATGCGGCGCGGCGCCGTCCAGCCGCCGGTGCGCAGTTCGGGCTGCTGTTCCAGGTCGGCCAGCGCCTTGGCCAAGGCGAAGGCGCCTTCGCGCGGCGGGTCGACCAGCCAGCGGTCGGCGCGCCCGTCGGCCACCAGCATCGCCGGCGTCATCTCGAAGAGGTTGCGTGCTACAAAATTCGTAGCTGCCAGCGCCCGCCCGGCGGGCGTTTCGGCCCGATTTCTTTCGAAATTCTGCTGCGCGCGCGCCACCAGCACCTCGCTGCCCTCGATGCCCAGCACCTCGCCCGCCTGCGTGGCCAGCGGCAGGGTGAAATTGCCCAGGCCGCAGAACCAGTCGATCACGCGTTCGCCGGCCTGCACGTCCAGCAGCCGCAGCGCACGCGAAACGAGCACGCGGTTGATGTGCGGGTTGACCTGCGTGAAGTCGGTCGGCTTGAAGGGCATCGTGATGCCGAAGTCCGGCAGTTCATAGGCGAGCTGCGGGCCGCCCTCTTCCAGCCGATGCACGGTGTCGGGCCCCTTCGGCTGCAGCCACCATTGCACGCGGTCATGCGCGGCCGCGAAGCTTTTCAGGCGCTGCACGTCGGCACCGCTCAGCGGCTCCAGGTGCCGCAGCACGAGCGCGATCACGCCGAGCTGCGTGGTGCCGGGCGCGTCGCCGCAGGCCACCTCGATCTGCGGACAGGTCTGGCGCGCATCGAGCGAATCGATCAGCCCGCGCAGTGGCACCAGCATGTCGCTCACCGCGCGCGGAAGCACCGGGCAGACCGTCATGTCGGCCACGTAGCGGCTCTTGCGCTCGTGGAAGCCGATCAGCGTCGTTCCCTTCTTCTCCACGTAGCGCACCGACAGCCGCGCGCGGTAGCGGTAGTGCCAGCTCGGACCTTCCAGCGGCCGCAGCAGCGTCTCGGGCTTGACCTTGCCCAGGTGCCACAGGTTGTCTTCCAGCGCGCGCTGCTTCACGGCGACCTGCGCCGCCGGGTCGAGGTGCTGCATCTTGCAGCCGCCGCAGGCCCCGGCGTGCAGGCCGAAATGCGGGCAGCCCGGCCGCACGCGTTGCGAAGACTCGCGGCGCAACGCCGACAGCGTGCCCTGCTCCCAGTTGTTCTTCTTGCGATGCACGTTCACCCGCACCTGCTCGAAGGGCAGCGCGCCGTCGATGAACACCACCTTGCCGTCGGGCCGGTGGGCGACGCCCTGCGCTTCGAGGTCGATCGATTCGACGTGCAGCCAGCCGTCGTCGGAGGGTGGCGTCGTGGTCAGCGCCGGGTTGTTCTGGGTCGAATCCGTCATCGGGTGATTGTCGTTGGCAGGCGGTGCGGCAGAGGCCGGCGGCCCAGTGTCGTGCACGCCGCTCAGCATGCAGAAACCGCTACAAACTCCATAGCTGCCGGCGCAAGCGCGGCAACCGCTGGAGGCCCATCGGGCTCATGAAAAACAAAAGCCGAGCCGGCATGCGCCTGGCTCGGCAGGGGGAAGGCTGCACTTGCAGCCGCCGCCGCTCAGCGCGCCGGCAGGTAGCGCGACGGATCGACCGGCTTGCCCTGGCGGCGGATCTCGAAGTGCAGCTTGACGCGGTCGGCGTCGCTGCTGCCCATCTCGGCGATCTTCTGGCCCTTCTGCACCGACTGGTCTTCCTTCACCAGCAGGGTCTGGTTGTGGGCGTAGGCCGTCAGGTAGGTGTTGTTGTGCTTGAGGATGATGAGGTTGCCGTAGCCGCGCAGCCCTGCGCCGGCGTAGACGACGCGCCCGTCGGCCGCGGCGAGCACGGCGTCGCCGGCCTTGCCGCCGATGTCCAGGCCCTTGTTCTTCACCTCGTCGAAGCCGGCGATCAGGCTGCCATGGGCGGGCCAGATCCAGCCGACGTCCTCGTCGCCCGACGCGGCGGCGGCAGGCGCCACCGAAGAGGTGGTGACCGGCGGCGTCGGCTTCACGGCCGGTGCGCTGGCAGTGGCGGCCGGCGCCGTGGCCGCCGCGGCTGCAGCTGCGGCGCTGGTCGCGGCGGCGGTACCGCTCGTCGCCGACGGCGCGGTGGATGCAGGGGCCGCGGCGACGGCACCCGCAGCCGGGGGAATCACCCGCAGCACCTGGCCGACCTCGATCAGGTCCGGGTTGTCGAGGTTGTTCCAGCGAACGAGGTCGCGCCAGTTCTGGCTGGTTTCCGACGCGATGCGGCGGATGGTGTCGCCGGGCCGCACGGCGTAGTAGCCGGGCTTTCCGAGGTTCTCGACGCCCGGCAGCGGCTTGCCGTTGGCATCGGTGATGGGCAGGCCGTTCGGGCCGATGACCGGCCCGGCGGCTGCGGCCGGCGCCTGGCTCATGGTGCCGCGGTCTTCGACCGGGGCCGGGCCGCGCTTGGCGGTGCTGCAGCCCGCGACAGCCAGCACGAGCGCCAACGACGACCACACCAGCCAGCGCCGGTTACCAAAACCCTGCATGTGTCTTTCCTTCAAGCAATCCCGGATTTTAGAGGGACAAAGTGAACGGCCTCAAGAACACGCCGCTCGATCCCACGGGCATTTTTATCAATGATGACAAGCGTTTGGCCACCATTTGCAGAAACCGTCGGAGCTACGATGCGCCCGCCCACCGCCAGTTGCTCGACCCACTCCGCCGGCACCTCCTCGCCGCCAGCGGCCGCGATGATGCCGGCGTACGGCGCGCCGCGCGCATAGCCGATGCGACCGTCGGCCAGCATCAAGTGCACGTTCGCCAGCCGGAACGGCCGCAGGTTGGAACGGGCGCGCTCGTGCAGCCCGCGCAGCCGTTCGATGCTGTAGACCTCGCTCGCGACGTGGCTCAGCACCGCAGCCTGGTAGCCGCAGCCGGTGCCGATCTCCAGCACGCGGCCGAGGCGCTCCTGCGGCTTGCCGGCCAGGGCCGGCGCGCCGAGCAGCAGCTCGATCATGCGGGCGACGACGTTCGGCTTGGAAATGGTCTGGCCCAGGCCGATCGGCAGGCTGGTGTCCTCGTACGCCTGGTTGACGAGGGCGCTGTCGACGAAACGATGCCGCTCGACCGTGCCCATGGCGCGAAGCACCCGCCCGTCGGCGATGCCCTGCTGGGCCAGCTTTTGCACCATGCGCGCGCGGATGGCTTCGGACGCCATCGAGGGCGTGCTGCTGACCACCGGGCTGGCCGGCACGGACGGCTGGCGCCCGCGCGTGACGGCCGATGCGGTCGGCGTGAGCTTGACCGGGAACGAGGGGCGCTGCTGGGCCATGCGCTCAGTCGGCCGCGTCGAGGCGGGCCACGGCCTCGCCCCACTCGCCCAGGCGCGCGTGGTCGGTCAGGTCGATCTGCAGGGGCGTGAGGGCCACGTGGCCCGCTGCCGTGGCATGGAAATCCGTGCCTTCGCCGCTGTCCTTCGCCCCCCCGGCGCCGGCGATCCAGTACATGGTGTCGCCGCGCGGGCTGTCCTGCGTGATGACCTTCTCGGCCGCGTGCCGCCGGCCGAGGCGGCAGACCTTGATCGGCTTGAGCTCCTCCACCGGCCGGTTGGGCACGTTGACGTTGAGCAGCCAGGCCGAGCCGCCGAGCATGCGCTCGCGTTCGATGCGCTGCACCAGCCGCTGCGCGACCTGCGCAGCCGCGTCCACGTGCGCCCAGCCCTTCTCGATCTGCGAGATGGCGATGGCGGGGATGCCGAACAGGTAGGCCTCCATCGCAGCGCCGACAGTGCCCGAATAGATGGTGTCGTCGCCCATGTTGGCGCCGTTGTTGATACCCGAGACCACCAGGTCCGGCCGATAGTCCAGCAAACCCTTGAGCGCGATGTGCACGCAATCCGCGGGCGTGCCCGTCACGTAGCGGAAGCCGTTGTGCGCCTGGTGGACGTACAGCGGCGCAGACAGGGTCAGTGCGTTGGACTTGGCGCTGTTGTTGTGCTCCGGCGCGATCACCTCGACCTCGGCGATCTCGGCCAGCGCCTTGTGCAGTGCGACGATGCCGGGCGCCTGGTAACCGTCGTCGTTGGAAATGAGGATCTTCATGGCAGAGCGCGCGATTCTAGGCCGCCCCTGTGGCGCTCCGCGCCGCCTGGACCGGCGCGCGATCCCGGTCTCGCCAGGGACATCGCGCCCACGGGGGCGGCCCGTATCATGCGCCGCTTCACAGACGGAGACTTTCGGATGCATGCATGGCTTTGCGAGGATCCGGTGGGCGTCGACGCGCTCACCTGGAAGGAATTGCCCACGCCGGAGCCCGGGCCGGGTCAGGTGCTGGTGGAGATCAAGGCAGCGAGCCTGAACTTCCCCGACCTGCTCATCGTCCAGAACAAGTACCAGATCAAGCCGCCCCTGCCCTTCGTGCCCGGCTCGGAATACGCCGGCATCGTGCGGGCCGTGGGCGAAGGCGTCACGCACCTGAAGGCAGGTCAGAACGTGGCCTGCCTGTCGGGCACCGGCGGCTTCGGCACACACACGCTCGCGCCGGCCGCACTGTGCATGCCGCTGCCCGATGGCTTCTCGTACGTGGACGCGGCGGCCTTCATCATGATCTACGCCACGTCCTGGCACGCGCTGATCGATCGGGCCCAACTGCAGGCCGGCGAGACCGTGCTGGTGCTGGGCGCCGCGGGTGGCGTGGGCACCGCCGCGATCCAGATCGCCAAGGCGGCGGGGGCGCGCGTGATCGCGGCGGCCTCCACCGACGAGAAGTGTGCGCTGTGCACGTCCATCGGCGCCGATGCGACGATCAACTACAGCACCCATGCCCTGCCGGGCGCATTCCGCGAGGCGGTCAAGGCGGCCACCGACGGCAAGGGTCCGGACGTGATCTACGACCCGGTGGGCGGCGATTTCGCCGAGCCGGCATTCCGTTCCATTGCCTGGCGCGGTCGCTATTTGGTGGTGGGATTCGCCTCCGGCCCTATTCCGTCGCTCCCGCTCAATTTGATGCTCCTCAAGGGCGCGTCGCTGGTGGGCGTGTTCTGGGGCGATTTCGCCAAGCGCGAGCCCAAGGCCAATGCGCAGATGATGGCCGAACTCGCCCAATGGTATGCACAGGGCAAGGTCAAGCCCGTCATCGACCGCACCATGCCGATGGGCGAATTGAAGGCGGCCTATGCGCACATGGGATCGCGCGGCGTGATGGGCAAGCTCGTGCTCGTCAACTGAAGCGCAACAGGCGCCCAAAAACAAAGGCCCGCGAATGCGGGCCTTTGTTTTTTGAATCGGCGCGCGACGCGCAGGCAGCTGCTCAGTTCACCTCGAATTCGCTGAGAGATTTGCCGGCGGCGAGCGCCTCCGTCACCCAGCGCGGCTTGCGGCCGCGGCCGCCCGACCAGGTCTCGCCCGTCGGGCTGCGGTATTTCACGGTCGGCTTCGCGGCCGGGGCCGACACGGCCCGCTTGCCAGCGCCCCGCACCGACAGCTTCAGATCGGCGGCGGTGATGCCGTAATCGGCAATCTTCTTGCGAATGTCCTCGATCACGCCGGCACGCTCGTGGGTGCGCAACTCCTCGGCCTGCTTGCGCAATTGCGCAATGAGCTCGTCGTGCTGCTGAATCTGGGAATTGATCTCGGCAAGGGTGATGGCCATTCGAAGGGTCCTTCCAATTGAAACGCCGTGAATTCTAATTCATGTCGAAATGAAGGGAAGACCCAATTCGGCCGGCTTTTTCATTGCACGATGGAAACCGGATGTTTCACGGCGCAGCAGGGGCCGCAAATTGCGTCGGCCACGACGTCGTGCAAGAAAAAACCCCGCATCCTTGCGAATGCGGGGTTTTGCTCTTTAAAGCGACCTTGGTCCGTGCAACCGACAAGATCAAAAGATGGGGTGGCTGATGGGACTCGAACCCACGACAACCAGGATCACAACCTGGGACTCTACCAACTGAGCTACAGCCACCGGAGAACTTCGAATTGTACTGTGAAAAATGCTCAGCTTCGCGCGCTGGCAGCCACACTTTCCGCCGGACGGGGCACCAGGATCTTGACCTTGAGCCGGTCCTTGAGCACCTCGTAGTAAGCCGCCGCCTCGGCCCCGCCCGTGGCCTGGGCAAGCTGCGAGCGCTCCTGCTGCTGGACACCTGCAGGCGACGCGGGGCGCGGCACATCCTTGTTCACGCGCATCACGGCATAGCCGTCGTTGCCCAGGTCGACACCCACCCATGCCGGCAGCTTGGCGCCATCCGCGCGCAGCGCCGCCTCGACCAGTGCGGGAGACTGCGATTGCGCCTGCGCACGCGAAAGCAGGATCGACGTACCCAGCGAGGCGCCGGCCACATTCGCCTGCCAGGCTGCGAGCTTGGCCTCGCCTTCGGCCTTGGCGAGTGCCGCGGCGCGTTGGGCCACGAGCAGCTCACGCACCTTCTCCTTGACCTCCGCGAAGGGCACGGCACGCGCCGGCGAGTACTGTGTCACGCGGCCAGAAGCGAGCTGGTTCGAGCCAATCTCGATCGCTTCGGTGTTGTGCTTGCGATCCAGCGACTCGGGCGCGAACAAGGCCGCCAGAAAGTTGCGGCTTGCCAATGCGCCCTTGGCGTCCGGCGCCGGCGTCCGCGTCACGCCCGACGCCTTCTGGATCGTCAGCTTGAGCTTGTCGGCCGCCGGCTGCAGGCTGTCGCCCTGCTGGTAGACCAGATCGCTCATCGTCTCGGCCGCCTTGGCGAACTCCTGCGTGGCCTGCTGGGTGCGCATGTCGTTCTCGATCTGGGCGCGCACCTGCTCGAAGGGCGGCACCACGGCCGGCTTGACGTCGTCCAGGCGGATGATGTGGTAGCCGAATTCGGACTCGACCACATTGCTGATCTCGCCCTTCTTCATGCCGAACACGGCGTCCTCGAAAGGCTTCACCATCGCCCCGCGCGTCACGAAGTCGAGTTCGCCACCTTTCTCGGCCGAGCCCGGGTCCTGCGAGTTCTTGCGCGCGAGGTCGCCGAAGCTTGCCGGCGACTTGCGCACCTCGGCCAGCAACTGCTCCGCCTTGGCCTTCGCCTTCTCGCGCTCGGCGGCCGGGGCGTCCTTGGCCGCCGTGATGAGGATGTGGCTCGCGCGACGCTCCTCCTTGGTGCCGAAGCGTTCCTTGTTCTGCTCGTAGTAGGCCTTCAGGTCGGCGTCGTTCACGGCGACACTCTTCTTGGCGGCGTCGAGGTCGAGCACGATGTATTCGATGCTGGCCTGCTCCGGCGCCTGGAACTGCGCGGTGTGGGCCTTGTAGTAGGCCTCGAGGTCCGCGTCGCTCACGCTGACCTTGGCGGCGAAGTCCTTCGGCGAGAAGCGGGCCACCTGCACCTCGCGCTGGTCGTAGATGGCATTGAGCGCCACGTCCGCCTGCGCCTGGCTCGCCAGCGCGGTGACGGTCACACCGGCCAGCACCTGCTGGGTCGTGAGTTCGGCGCGCACGGCACGCGCGAACTGATCGGGCGTCATGCCCACGCCCAGACGGAACGCGCCTTCGTCGAGCTCGCCCTTGGCATTGCGGAAGTTCTTCACGCCGCGGTCCTCGGCCGCCAGACGCACCGCCATGTCCGAGACGGTCAGGTTGGCTTTCGATGCCGCAGCGACGAGCACGCGGTCGCGCACCATCCGCTCCAGCGTCGCGTAGCGCGCAGCCTCCGAATCGAGCATCGCGGGATCGACGCCAGGCATCTGCTGGCGCAGGCGGTCGGCCTCGTTGCGATGCTGCGCATCCCACTCCGGCCGCGTGATGGGCTGGCCGTCCACCGTGGCGACGCTGTCGCCACCGCGGTTGAGCTCGGTGTAGCGCTCGACGCCGAACAGCACGAACGACGGGATGATCAGCAAGAACAAGAAGAACATCGCGAACTTGTTGTACTTGCGGAAGAAATCAAACATGCCTGGACACTTTCTCTGGCTGCGCGCCGGAACGCATTCGACGAGACCAACAAAAAAGGCGAACCGATGTTCGCCTTTGCTTCGGGTGGTGGGTGCTGACGGGCTCGAACCGCCGACCTACGCCTTGTAAGGGCGCCGCTCTACCAACTGAGCTAAGCACCCCACCGTCAGTTCCCCATCAGTTCAGCGCGTCCTTGAGCGCCTTGCCGGGGCGGAACTTCGGGATCTTGGCAGCCTTGATTTTAATCGCGGCGCCCGTGCGGGGATTGCGGCCGGTGCGGGCGGCCCGCTTGCCCACGGCGAAGGTGCCGAAACCGACGAGCGACACGGAACCGCCTTTCTTCAACGTGGTGCGGATGGCACCGATGGTCGACTCGAGCGCGCGCGTGGCGGCTGCTTTGGAAATGTCGGCGTTCTTTGCGATGTGCTCAATCAGTTCGGTCTTGTTCACAAGGGCCCCTTGTTCGGAAGAGTTGATCGGGTGACGTCAAGTGCGCGACCGGCCCTGCGGCAAATGCCGGGCATTTCGGGCGAGGGTGGGAGGGCAGTCCTGACGCTTCGGCAGCGCGCTGCCGAAGGCGATTAAAGCCACGCAGCCAGAGGGTGTCAATAAGACGAAGGCCCTCCGCCGCAGTGGGCTGACCGATTTTAGGGGCCTTTTGTGAAGTCCTTTTTCAAAGCGCCTGCTCGATCGCCTTGCCCAGGTCGGCCGTGCCTGCAGTGCCGCCGATGTCGCGCGTACGCGGTGCGCCGCTGCCCGGCGCGAGCACCGCCTCGATGCTGCGCAGGATGGCGTCGTGCGCCTCCTTGTGGCCGAGGAACTCCAGCATCATTGCCCCACACCAGATCTGCCCGATCGGGTTCGCGATGCCCTGCCCCGCGATGTCCGGCGCCGAGCCGTGCACCGGCTCGAAGAGCGATGGTGTCGTGCGGTCGGGGTTGAGGTTCGCGCTCGGCGCGATGCCGATCGTGCCGGTGCACGCCGGGCCCAGGTCCGAGAGGATGTCGCCGAACAGGTTGCTTGCCACGACCACGTCGAAGAAGTCGGGACGCTGCACGAAATGCGCCGTGAGGATGTCGATGTGGAACTTGTCGAGCGTGACGCCTGGGTACTGCCTGGCAATCTCTGCCACACGCTCGTCCCAGTAGGGCATGGTGATCGAGATGCCATTGCTCTTGGTGGCGCTGGTCAGGTGCTTCTTGGGCCGCGACTGCGCGAGCTCGAACGCGAACTTGAGCACCCGGTCGACGCCATGGCGGGACATCACCGTCTCCTGCACCACGATCTCGCGCGGCGTGCCGGCATACATGCGGCCACCGATGCTGGAGTACTCGCCTTCGGTGTTCTCGCGCACGATGTACATGTCGATCTCGCCAGGCTCGCGCGGGCTGCCGTCACGTCGCACGACCGGCGCGGTGATGCCGGGCATCAGGCGCGCGGGGCGCAGGTTGATATACTGGTCGAACTCGCGGCGAAACAGCAGCAGCGAGCCCCACAGCGACACATGGTCGGCGATCTTCTCGGGCCAGCCGACCGCGCCGAAGAAGATCGCGTCGTGCCCGCCGATCTGGTCCTTCCAGTCGTCGGGCAGCATCTTCCCGTGCTTCTCGAAATAGTCCCAGCTGGAGAAGTCGAAGTGGTCGAAGGCGAGGTCGATGCCGAACTTGCGTGCCGCCGCATCGACGACCCGCAGGCCTTCGGGCATGGTCTCCTTGCCGATGCCGTCGCCGGCGATGACGGCGATGCGCTTCTTGCTGCTGCTCATGGTGTGTCTTCCTTGGACTCGGTGAAAAACCGGAGGGCTTCGGCCGCCAGGGCCTCGGGCGCCTCCTCGGGGATGTAGTGGCCGCAGGGCAGCGGCGCGCCGCTCACCTGCATGGCCCGCTCGCGCCACAGCGCGAGCACGTCGAAGCATCGGCCCACGACGCCGTGGGCACCCCACAGCACACGCAGCGGCTGTTCGAGCCGTCGGCCCGCGCCGATGTCCTCGCGGTCGTGCGCCAGGTCGATGCCCGCCGAGGCGCGGTAGTCCTCGCAGATGCCGCGTGCGCTGCCGGGCAGCGCGATGCAGCGCTCGTACTCGGCCATCGCCTCCGGCGCGAAGGGTCCCAGGCCGGCGTAGCGACCACCCATGGTGCTGCGCACGTAGCGCACCGGGTCGGACTCGATCAACGCTTCGGGCAGGGGCGAGGGCTGGATCAGGAAGAACCAGTGCCAGTAGGCGCGTGCGAAGGCCAGGTCGGTGCGCTCGTACATGGCCAGCGTGGGCGCGATGTCGAGCAGCATCATCCGGTCGACCGCCGCCGGATGGTCCGCCGCGAGCCGATGCGCGACGCGCGCGCCGCGATCGTGCGCCAGCACGCCGAAACGCTCGAACCCGTGGTGCCGCATGGCGGCCAGCACGTCCTGCGCCATCTCGCGCTTGCTGTAGGGCCGATGTTCGGCGTCGCTTTGCGGCCGGCCCGAATCGCCGTAGCCGCGCAGGTCGACCATCACGAGCGTGAGCTGCCGCGCCAGCGCCGGCGCCACGCGATGCCAGATCGCATGCGTCTGGGGATGGCCGTGCAGCAGCAGCAGGGGCGCGCCCTGCCCGCCGACGCGGCCATGGATGCGCACGCCGTCGCGTTCGATGTCGAAGGGGGTGAAGTCGTCCAGCACGCGGCGATTGTGCGTTGCGCCGCACCTGCGGATCAAGCAACAATCTGCCAATCGACTCTTTCCGATTTCGAACGAATGGAACGCGCGGACCTCGAGCTGGTGTTGAACGTGCGCGACCGCGGCAGCCTGGCAGGTGCCGCGGCAGCGCTGGGCGTGGTGCCCTCGGTCGTCACCAAGCGCCTGGCCGCGCTCGAGGCGCGGTTGGGCCAGCGCCTGTTCGAACGCACCACGCGCCGGCTGGTACTCACGCGCGAAGGCGAGGCGGTGTGCGGCCATGCGCAGAAGCTACTCGAAGGCTTCGCGGCACTCGAATCGGACCTGCGCGAACGGCAGCAGGCCCTCAGCGGCACCATCCGATTGGCCGCCACGCTGGGCTTCGGCCGTCGCTGGGTCGGCCCGGCCCTCGCCACATTCCAGCAGAAGAACCCGGGGGTGCGGATCGACCTGCGCTTGAGCGAGCAGTTGCCCGAGCTCGGGGCCGAGGGTTATGACGGTGCCGTCTGGCTCTGGTCCGTGCAGGCGCGGCACGCCGCCGACTGGACCACACGGCGCCTGGCCCGAAACCAACGCGTCGTGGTGGCGGCGCCCGGGTATCTCGATGCGCACGGCGCGCCCGTATCGCCCGACGACCTGGCCCACCACGCCTGCCTGTCGGTGCAGGAGAACGAGGACAGCGGCCGCACGGCGAATGTCCGGTCGATATGGACGCTGCGCCACGAGCGCGACGGCACGGTGCACCGTGTGCGCGTGGACGGCCCGCTGTCGAGCAACTCGGGGGAGCTGGTGCGCGACTGGTGCCTCGCCGGCCATGGCCTCATGCTGCGCAGCCTGTGGGACGTCGCACCGCACCTCGCCGCCGGCCGGCTGGTGCGGGTGCTGCCGCAGTACGCGATGACCGACGCCGACGTCCACTGGATCGCACCCTGGCAGCCGAAGACGCCGCGCCGCGTGCGCCTGCTGGTCGACGCGCTGGCGGAGCATTTCCGCGGCGAGCCGTGGAAGCCGTCCACGACCGCCCGCCGGAAGGCGTGACGCTAGGCCACGCGCGGCTCGCGCACCACTAGGCTCACGCCGATGGCGGTGAGCGCGATGCCGGCCACCGTGAGCACGGTGATCGGCTCGGCGAACAGCAGCCACGCCATCACGGCCGTGCAGGGCGGCACGAGGTAGAGCAGGCTGGTCACTGCCGTAGCCGTGCCGCGCTGGATGAGCATGTACAGCAGCGAGCTGCCGCCCAAGGTCAACGCCACCACCGACCAGGCCATGGCGCCGATCGACCCCAGGGTCCATTCGATGGACGAATGCTCCAGCAGCAGCGCGAGCGGCAGCGTGACCGCCAGCGCGGCCAGCTGCTGCACCGCGCTGGCCGAACGCACGTCGCAGGGCGCCACGAAGCGCTTCTGATACAGCGTGCCGGCCGTGATGGACAGCAGTGCCAGCAGAGCCAGCGAAAGAGTGAGCGCACTGACCTCGCCGCCATGCCCCAGCTTGCGGGCCACCACCAGCGCCAGACCGGCGAAACCCAGCACCAGGCCGAGCCACTGCCGCGGCGCGATGCGCCCGCCATGGAAGGACATCCATACCGCCGTGAGCACCGGCTGGATGCCCACCAACAAGGCCACCAGCCCCGAGCCCATGCCGGCCTTCACGGCCGCCCACACGCCGCCCAGGTAGGCCGCCTGCATCAGCACGCCGGTCACCGCAAGGTGCAGCACCTGCGCGCGAGAACGCGGCCAGGCCACGCGCGCCGCCATCACCCAGACCAGGAAGCAGGCGGACGACAGCGCGTAGCGCACGGCCAGGAACTTCAGTGGCGGCGCGTGCGGCATCGCATAGCGCGCCACGATGAAGCCGGTGCTCCAGATCAGCACGAAGACCGCGGGCATGGCGCGCAGCCAGCCGTCGCTGCGCGCCGTGGCGCTCATCGGGCCCGCGCCCGGATCTCGGGGATCGCCTTCTGCAGGTAGTACACCATCGACCAGATGGTGAGCACGGCCGAGATCCAGATCAGCCACTGGCCCCAGGTGCCCGTGTCGATGAAGCCGAACAGGCGCCCGTCGTACAGCAGGAAGGGAATGGCCACCATCTGCACGGTGGTCTTGACCTTGCCGATCATGTGCACGGCCACGCTCTTGCTGGCGCCGATCTGCGCCATCCATTCGCGCAGCGCCGAGATGGCGATCTCGCGGCCGATGATGATCAGCGCGACGAAGACGTCGCAGCGGTTCAGGTGCACCAGCACCAGCAGCGACGCGCAGACCAGGAACTTGTCGGCCACCGGGTCGAGAAAGGCGCCGAAGGCCGAGGTCTGGTTCAGCTTGCGGGCCAGGTAGCCGTCGAGCCAGTCGGTGGCGGCGAAGACGATGAACATCACCGTCGCGATGAGGTTGCGCATCGGCTCGGCGATGGGCAGGTAGAACACCCCCACGATGAGCGGGATCGCGACGATGCGCGTCCAGGTCATGATGGTGGGGAGCGTCCAGAACATGCGGGTGATTGTGTCATGCGCCCGTGAAGCCCCGGCCGGTGCGGGCCATGACTTGCGGCGCATCAGTGCAGGGCGCGGTAGATCTCCTCGGCCAGGTCGAAGGCGATGCCGTCGACCGAGGCGATGTCCTCCACGCTGGCCGCTGCCACGCCGCGGATGCCGCCGAAGCGCTGGAGCAGGCGGGCGCGCCGCTTGGGGCCGATGCCGGGAATCTCCTCCAGCTGGCTGCCCCCCACGCGCACCTTGGCCCGCTTGGCCCGCATGCCGGTGATGGCGAAGCGATGCGCCTCGTCGCGGATCTGGGCCACCAGCATCAGTGCCGCGGAATCGCGGCCGAGGTACACCTTCTCGCGCCCGTCGGCGAAGACCAGCTCTTCCAGGCCCACCTTGCGGCCCTCGCCCTTCTCCACGCCGACGATCAGCGACAGCGGCAGCCCCAGTTCGCTGAAGACCTCGCGCGCCATCGAGACCTGCCCCTTGCCCCCGTCGACCAGCACCAGGTCGGGCATGCGTGCACCGACGGTCCCGGGCGGCGCGTCGGCCCCGGCCGCATCGCCCGGCGGCGGGGCATCGGCCTCGGCGGCGATGGCCTCGGCGATCTTGCCGTAGCGCCGTTGCAGCACCTGGCGCATCGCGGCGTAGTCGTCGCCGGGTGTGATGCCCTCGATGTTGTAGCGGCGGTACTCCCGGTTCTGCATCGCATGGTGCTCGAACACCACGCAGGAGGCCTGCGTCGCTTCGCCCGCCGTGTGCGAGATGTCGAAGCACTCGATGCGGAAGCTGTCCAGGTCGTCCGGCGCCAGTTCGAGCGCGTCGACCAGCGCGCGCGTGCGCGCCTGCTGCGAGCCCTCCTCGGCCAGCAGGCGCGCAAGCTGGATGTCGGCGTTCTTCTGGGCCATCTCCAGCCACAGGCGCCGCTGGGCGCGCGGCTGGAAGACGGCGGTGGTGCGCTGTCCCGCCTGCTGCGCGATGGCCTCGATCAGCTCGCGCCCGACCGCCTCGCCCAGCACCAGGGTCGGTGGCGCGGGCGAATCGATGTAGTGCTGGGCGATGAAGGCCTCGAGCACCTGCTGCTCGACGGTCTCGAGCTCCGTCGCGGCGTCCGTGCCGCCGTCTTCCTGTGCCTCGGCCTGCGCCACCAGCGCGGCGTCCTCGACATGCGCGGGAAAGTAGGCACGGTCGCCCAGGTGCCGCCCGCCGCGCACCATGGCCAGGTTGACGCAGGCCTTGCCGCCCTGCACCTTCACCGCCAGGATGTCGACGTCCTTGTCCGACGCGATCTCCACCGACTGCTGGTGCAGCACCTTCGACAGCGCCGACATGCGGTTGCGCAGCTCGGCCGCCTGCTCGAACTCCAGCTTCTCGGCGTGCTGCATCATCCGGCCCTCGAGCTCGGCCAGCACCTGCTGCGTGTCGCCGCGCAGGAAGGCCTCGGCGTCGGCCACGTCGTCGGCGTAGGCTTGCGGCTCGATGTGGCCGACACAGGGCCCGGTGCAGCGCTTGATCTGGTAGAGCAGGCAGGGCCGGGTGCGGTTGGCGTACACCGTGTCCTCGCAGGTGCGCAGGCGGAACACCTTCTGCAGCTGCTGGATGGTCTCCTTCACGGCCCACGCGCTCGGATAAGGCCCGAAGTAGCGGTGCCGCCGGTCGGTTGCGCCGCGGTAGTAGGCCAGGCGCGGCACGCTGCCGGCGGCCAGCCCGTCGGCGCCGTCGCGTTCGCGGGTGCCGGTGATCTTCAGGTAGGGGTAGCTCTTGTCGTCGCGAAACAGGATGTTGTAGCGCGGCTTGAGTGTCTTGATGAGGTTGTTCTCGAGCAGCAGCGCCTCGGCCTCGGAGCGCACGACCGTGGTCTCCATGCGCGCGATCTTGCCGATCATGTGGCCGATGCGCGTGCCGCCGTGGTTCTTCTGGAAGTAACTCGACACCCGCTTCTTGAGGTTGCGCGCCTTGCCCACGTAGAGCACGCCGCCCGCCGCATCGAAGTAGCGGTAGACGCCGGGCATCGAGGGCAGCGCCGCCACCTCGGCCAGCAGTTGTTCGGAATGCACGTCTGACATGGCGGCTATTGTGGCTTGGCCCTGCGGGCCGGCGATTTCGAGCCGCGAGTGCCCGCAGCGCCCGCGGGGTGGGCGCGGGCAGCTATCAATTCCGTAGCGACGCCAATGCGCCGACATGCCGCGGACAATCGCCGCCATGCCGACGTCCGCCACCGACCGCCTGCGCTGGGACCTGTTCTGCCGCGTCATCGACAACCACGGCGACCTGGGCGTGTGCTGGCGCCTGGCCCGCCAGCTCGCCGACGGCGGCGACGCGGTGCGGCTGTGGATCGACGACGGCCGCGCGCTCGCCTGGATGGCGCCCGCCGGCCACGCGGGCGTCACGGTGGTCGACTGGGGCGACGCGGGCGCCGTGCACCGCGCCGTGGCCGAAGCGCCGGCGCCCGACGTGCTGGTCGAGGCCTTCGGCTGCGACCCGGCGCCCGAACTCGTCGCACACTTCGCCCGCCATGCCGGCACGGCGCGCCGCCGCGCCTGGATCAACCTCGAATACCTCTCGGCCGAACCGTACGTGGAACGCCTGCACCGCCTGCCCTCCCCCGTCTTCCGCGGCCCGGGCGAGGGGCTGACCAAGTGGTTCTTCTACCCCGGCTTCACGCCGGCCACGGGTGGGCTGCTGCGCGAGCCGGACCTGGCGGCGCAACGCGAGGCCTTCGACCGGCGCGCCTGGCTCGCCGACCAGGGCATCGCCTGGCAGGGCGAGCGGCTCGTGTCCCTCTTCTGCTACGAGCCGCCCGCGCTGGCGCCGCTGCTCGGGCAATGGATGGCCGGCGCGGAACCGACCCGGCTGCTGGTCAGCGCCGGCCGCGCCCACGCCGCGGTCGAACAGGCCCTGAAGATGCTGGAAGCCCCGCCGGCCGGGCGCGGGACGCTGTCGATTTCATACCTGCCGCATCTCCCGCAGCCCGCGTTCGACGCGCTGCTGTGGTCCTGCGACCTGAACCTCGTGCGCGGCGAGGACTCCTTCGTGCGCGCCCACTGGGCCAGCGCGCCCTTCGTCTGGCAGATCTACCCGCAGGACGACGACGCCCACCACGTCAAGTTGAACGCCTGGCTGGACTGGCTGGATGCGCCGGCCTCGCTGCGCGCCTTCCACCACGCCTGGAACGGCTTTTCGGACGCTCCGGCGCTGGCGCCCGATGCGGCGATGCTGGCCGACTGGCGCGCTGCCGCGCACGCCGGCCGCGCGCGGCTGCTGGCCCAGGACGACCTCGCCACCCAGTTGCGGCGCTTCGTCACCCAAAAAAGCTAAAATAGCGGGCTTTGCGGAAATCGGGGTTGCGACCTCGGCGGCCTTTTCAGGGGCCTTTCGCACCACCCGCCGCGGGTCCGCAGCGCGCCAGCCACAGCCCGTGAGCCGGCGACCTGCACCGAGCGGCCAACGTCAGAAGTCCCTCGAAAGGACACACACTCATGAAAATCGCTCAAGAAATCCGCGCCGGCAACGTCATCATGCACGGCAAGGACCCGATGGTCGTGCTCAAGACCGAATACAGCCGCGGCGGCCGCAACAGCGCCACCGTGCGCATGAAGATGAAGAGCCTGATCGCCAACTTCAACACCGAAGTGGTCTTCAAGGCCGACGACAAGATCGACCAGATCGTGCTGGACAAGAAGGAGTGCACCTACTCCTATTTCGCCGACCCCATGTACGTCTGCATGGACAGCGAATACAACCAGTACGAAGTCGAAGCCGAGAACATGGGCGATGCCCTGAACTACCTCGAAGACGGCATGCCGCTCGAAGTCGTGTTCTACGACGGCAAGGCCATCTCGGTCGAAGTGCCGACCAGCGTCGAGCGCGAGATCACCTGGACCGAACCCGCCGTCAAGGGCGACACCTCGGGCAAGGTGCTCAAGCCCGCCAAGATCGCCACCGGCTTCGAAGTGCCCGTGCCGCTGTTCGTGTCGCAAGGCGACAAGATCGAAATCGACACCCGCACGGGCGAATACCGCAAGCGCGTCTGAGCGCCGCGCCACGATTCCTGCCAGGGGCTCCTTCGGGAGCCCTTTTCTTTGCGCGCCGCAGCCGCACGACGCCCGCGCGGGGGTCGCCGGCATCGCTAGACTCGCCGCCTTCATCGTCCGCAGCGTCCCATGGCCAAGACACCGCACTCCGAGGCATTCAAGCGAGAACTCGTCGACGAAGCATTGAACCGCACGCCACGCGGCGGTTTCCCCGAGCTCGAGAAACGGCACGGCCTCAAGCCCGGCACGCTCTTCGACTGGGTGGAAACGCTGGGCCCGCCGCCGCCACCGGCCCCCTTCTCGTCGCTGCACTTCTGGATCGGCACCACCTCCCTGTCCGACGCGGACTTCGGCGCCTACTTCGACGCGGCCGACGACTACTGGTCGCACGAGGTCGAGGACATCGAGGCGGCCGACACCGACCTCACGGGCTGCGGCCTGTGCGTCGACCTGGGCATGCGCTTCCTCTACGACGAGGACCTGCTGCTGGTGATCCGCCTGGAGACGCCGGTGCCCGTGCGCGAACTGGCCGAGATGAGCACGATCGAATCCGACGCATCGCTGCAGGCGATCGTGGCCGGCTGCGCCGAACGCGGCATCCACAGCGCGAACGCGATGTTCGTCTATGCCGACCCCGCGGAGCCTGTCAGGGACACGGCCAAGCTGTACAACGGCCTGCCCTACATCGGCCTGTTCCCGAGCAAGACTTCAACGAAGTGAACGGCGGTCGTAAGCTGGCGCCATGCACGCCGACACGCCCCCACCCGCCGTCCGCACCGAAACCGACGGCCCCGTCAGCACCATCGTCCTGAGCCGGCCGCACTGCCGTAACGCGGTGGACGGCCCGACGGCCGCCCTGCTGCGCGAGGCCTTCGAGCGCTTCGAGGCCGACGAAGGCCAGCGCGTGGCCGTGCTGTGGGGCGAACACGGCACGTTCTGCGCCGGCGCCGACCTGGGCGCCGTGAACGACCCCGCCCGCCGCCACGAACTCGACCCTGACGGCGGCGGCACCGGGCCGATGGGTCCGAGCCGCATGGCGCTGAAGAAGCCGCTCGTCGCGGCCATCGCCGGGCACGCCGTGGCCGGCGGGCTGGAGCTGGCCTTGCTGGCCGACCTGCGGGTGGCGGAAGAGAACGCCGTGCTCGGCGTGTTCTGCCGCCGCTGGGGCGTGCCGCTGATCGATGGCGGCACCGTGCGCCTGCCGCGCGTCGTCGGCATGGGCCGCGCACTGGACCTGATCCTCACCGGACGGCCGGTCGCGGCCGACGAGGCCCTGGGCATGGGGCTGGTCAACCGGGTCGTGCCGCCGGGCCAGGCGCGCGCCGCGGCCGAGCAATTGGCGCGCGAGATCGCCGCCTTCCCACAGCAGTGCATGCTGACCGACCGCGCCTCCGCCTACGGCCAGTGGGACCTGCCGCTGGCCGAGGCCCTGCGCGCCGAGGGCCGCCGGGGGGTGCCCATCGTGGCGGCCGAAGGTGCGGCCGGCGCGGCGCGCTTCGTCCAGGGCGAAGGCCGGCACGGGCGCTTCTGACCGCGCCGCCCGCCCGCCTGGCCCGATGCTTGCTGGGCGCACAATCACTGTCACCCGAAGCATCCGCGACCCCGCCCAAGAATGAGCCCCAACGACACGCACGACCTCCACGACAAACGCCTCGCCGACGCCTGGGCCACGCTCCAGGCCCATGCCGACCAGGGGCTGCCGCTCGACCACGATCCTTCCCGCCTGGCTTTTGCCGACCCCGAGTTCCTGCTGCGCCGCGAGACCCGCGGCCTGCGCATGCAGCTGGAGCTGATGAAGCCCGACCTGGAGATGCGCGCCCACGGCATCGAGAACACCATCGTCGTCTTCGGCAGCGCCCGCTTTCGCAGCGAGGAGGAAATGGGCGCCCTGATCGCCCAGGCCGACGCCGCCGGCGACGCCAAGGCCGCCGCCCGCTGGCGCCGGCTTGCGCGTGGCAGCCACTACTACGAGCAGGCACGCGCCTTCGGCAAGCTGGTCGCCCACTACAGCAACGACAAGGACCCGGCCGACCAGCTCTTCGTGTGCACCGGCGGCGGCCCGGGCATCATGCAGGCGGCCAACCGCGGCGCCTACGAGGGCGGCGGCCTGTCGGTCGGCCTGGCCATCGCGCTGCCGATGGAAGAGGCGGCCAACCCCTACGTCACGCCGGCGCTGTCGTTCAAGTTCCACTACTTCGCCATCCGCAAGATGCACTTCATGATGCGGGCGAAGGCGCTGGTGGCCTTCCCGGGCGGCTTCGGCACGCTGGACGAGCTGTTCGAGGTCGTCACGCTCGTGCAGACCCGCAAGTCCAAGCAGGTGCCGATCGTGCTCTTCGGCTCCGAATACTGGAAGCGGCTGATCGACTTCGACTTCCTGGTCGAGGAAGGCGTGATCTCGCCCGAGGACATCGACCTCTTCGAGTACGTCGACACGCCCGAGGACGCCTGGGCGGCGATCAAGCGCTTCTACAAGCTCTGACGGTCGTCACGGGCGCTCGGCAGCCGGCCCCTCGGACAGCGCGGCGTCCGGCGCTTCGTCGGCCGGCGGATGCGAAGCGCCCAGCCCCATGCCCATGCCGGCGCCGGCCATCGCACCACCGCCTCCGCCGGCGCCGCCACCGCCACGGCCACCCGCGGCGCCTCCACCCTGCCCCGTCGCCCCCCCGCGTCCGCCGGTGCCGCCCGCGGCACCCGGGCGTGCCGGCCCCTGCGGCGGCACCGCCAGGTCGGCCGGCACGGCCGCCAGGTCCAGCGCTTCGCGGATGAAGCCGCGCAGCGAGGCGACCAGCGGCCCGACGAGGACGACCCGCCCCGCCACCATGTCCTGCGCCGCCTGCACGGCCAGGCGCACCTGTTCCTCGGTGCCGAGCAGGATGACATCGGACAGCGCGGCCTCCACCGCATCGCGGATGCGGCGCCGCCGCTCGGCGACGCTCGCCGGCAATTCGCGTTCCACCGGCAGCACGGCCTCGACGTCGCCGGCGGGCGTGGGCTGCGCACGGACGCGACGGCTGCCGTGCGAGGGATCCACCTCGAGGTTGCCGGTGAACGAGCCGCCCAGCACCTTGTAGGCGGCGATCAGCGTGCGCAGGCGCTCGTTGATCTGCCGGTTCTCGCGCTCGCGCCGGCGCTGCAGCGTCTGCATGAACACCAGGCGGATGCCCACGGCCACCAGCGACACGAGCACCAGCCCGAACAGGGTGGTCGCGGCCGCGGACCAGGAGGAGAAGTCGAAGGCGTTGCGCATGGCGGCAGTGTCACGCAACGGCCGGTGTGCCCGCGTCGGCGCGCCGCCCGGCCGCGTTCAGGACGGCGGCGCGCGCAGCCCCCACACCGCCCGCGCGCCCGAGGCGACGACGGCGCCCACCACCCAGAACACGCCGCCGATGCCGATCAGCGCACCGAGCGAGCCGAAGAGCATGGGCATGGCGACGCTGGAGGCGTTGATCGTCATGAGCCGCAGCCCCAGCGCCTCGCCGTGGCGGGCATGCGGCGTGATCTGGTGCAGCATGCTCATCACCATCGGCTGCACGGCGCCCAGCGCGAAGCCCAGCACGACCGAGCACAGGCCCATGAGCCAGGGTGATTCCAGCAGCGGGTAGACCGAGAACACCAGGGCCGTAACGATCGTCGACGTCAGGATCACGCTGCGCTCCGACGCCCGCGCCGCCAGCACCGGCAGCAGCACCCGCACCACGGCAGCAGCAATCGCGAAGGCGCCCAGGATCGAGCCGATGACCGAGGCGCTCAGGCCGCGCTCGTGGCCCAGCACCGGCAGCACGAAGGCGTGCACGTCCCAGCTCGATGACTGCAGCCAGTTCACGAACAGCAGGCGGCGGAACATCGGCTCGCGCAGCAGGTCCCAGGCGCGGGTGGGCGCGGCACCCGCGGCGGGCGGCGTGCGCGCGGGTTCCTTGACCTGGCGCACGAGCAGCCAGCACACCAGCGGCAGCAGGGCCATGACGGCGAAGCAGACGCGGAAGGACGGCAGGTCGGCCGGCGCGCCGCCCCACAGCCGGCTGCCGTGGTCGATCAGCAGCCCGGCGACGAAGGGCCCGAGGAAGTTGGCGCCGGCCGGCGCGATCGCCAGCCAGCTGAACACGCGCTTGAGCTGCGTCGGATTGCCCGCCGCCCGGCCCACGTGGCGCTGCAGCGCGATCACCGTGGCGCCGGTGGCGCCGCCGGTCAGCAGCGCCGCCACGCACATGGCCGGGAACACCGGGAAGGCCAGCACCAGTGCCGCACCGAGCGTCGCCGCGACGACCGACAGGGCCAGCGGCCGCTTGAGCCCGTGCCGGTCGGCGAAGCGACCCGCCGGCAGCGCAAGGAACACCTGCGTGAGTGCGAACAGCGCGATCAGCACCCCGACCGCCGCCGGGCTGTAGCCCTGCTGCAGCGCCAGCAGCGGCGTGGCCAGCCGCACGCCGGCCATGGTGGCGTGGAGGCAGACCTGGGCGAGGATCAGGCGCAGCAGTTCGGCGCCGTTCATGGGCGCCCTGCCGTTTCGAACAAGATCGGCCTGCAGCGCCCGTCCTGCCTGCGCAAGCAGCTATGAATTCGATAGCAACCGGACACCGCGGGCACCGTCACGGCGCCCCGTCGTCGTCGAGCGAGCCCGGCTCGGCATCGAGGCCGGGCAGCAGGCCCTGGGCCTGGCCGTCGGGCAGCGCCTCGACGTCGCGCAGCCGGCGGTTGAGCACGTTGGTGCGCGTCTGCGCCTTGTCCAGCGTATTGAGCACGGTCTGCGTCTGCCGCTTCACGTCGGCCAGCACGCCGCCGAACTTCATGAACTCGGACTTCACCGCTCCCAGCACCTGCCAGACCTCGCTGCTGCGCTTCTCCAGCGCCAGCGTGCGGAAGCCCATCTGCAGCGAATTGAGCATGGCCAGCAGCGTGGTCGGGCCGGCCAGCGTCACGCGGTGCTCGCGCTGCAGCGCCTCCATGAGGCCGGGCCGGCGCAGCACCTCGGCATACAGGCCCTCGGTGGGCAGGAACAGGATGGCGAAATCGGTGGTGTATGGCGGCTCCACATACTTCTCGGCGATGCCGCGCGCCTCCAGGCGGATGCGCGCTTCGAGCGCCCGCGCCGCCGCCTCCACGGCCACGGCGTCGGCGCGCTGCTGCGCGTCGAGCAGGCGCTCGTAGTCCTCGTTGGGGAACTTCGCGTCGATCGGCAGCCAGACCGGCTTGCCGTCGTCGCTGCGGCCCGGCAGGCGGATGGCGAAGTCGACCGGGTTGCGCGAATCGGGCCGGGTGCTGATCTGCGCCGCGTACTGCTCGGGCGACAGCACGTGCTCCAGCAGCGCCGCGAGCTGCGCCTCGCCGAACATGCCGCGCGTCTTCACGTTGGTCAGCAGGTGCTTGAGGTCGCCCACCCCCTGCGCAAGCGTCTGCATCTCGCCCAGGCCCTTGTAGACCTGCTCCAGCCGCTCGGCCACCTGCTTGAAGCTCTCGCCCAGGCGCGCCTCCAGCGTGCTCTGCAGCTTCTCGTCGACCACCTGGCGCATCTCGTCGAGCTTGGTCGCGTTGCTCGCCTGCAGCTGCGTGAGCTGCTGCTCCATGGTCGCGCGCACTTCGGCGATGCGGCGGGCGTTGGTCTCGCTGAGCGACTGCAGCTGGGTGTTGAGCGCCTCGGCCAGCGACTGGCGCAGCGTGTCGATCTGGCGCGCGAAGGCGTCCAGCCGCTCGGCCTGCGCCTGCATCGCATGCGTGCCCTGCTGCACCAGCGCCGCCTGGAAGGCCGCCAGCCCCTCGCCCTGCTCGCGCCGCGCGGCCTGGGTCGACAGCGTGACCTCTTCCAGCTTGCCGGCATGGGTCTGTTGCAATTGGCCGAGCAGTTGTTCGGTCGTGGTGCGCACCTCGGCCAGCCGGCGCGCGTTCGATTCGGTCAGCCCGTGCAGCTGGTTGTTGAGCGTTTCCCCTAGCGTGCCCTGCATGCGGGCGAGCTGCTGGGCGAAGGCATCGATCTGCGCGTTCTGCGTGCGCGCCGTCTCGGCCGCCTGCGCCAGCAGCGACTGCTGGAAGGTGGCGAGCTGCTGCGCGCTTTCCTGGCGGGTGGCGCGGGCGGAATCGGCGAGTTCCTGCCGCAGCGAGCGCTCGGCCTTGTCGACGGCACCATCGACCACCGCCGCCAGCACCTCGCGGTCGGGCGGCGCGGGCCGGCGCAGCAGAAGCACCAGCACAAAGATCAGGTTGAGGGCCGCCAGCGCAAGCAGCAGCCAGGTCTCCAGAGGTAAGGCGGGCATCCGGTGGCTTCGTCGCTCAGTTCTTGGCCAGCACGGCCGGGTTCACGGGGGTCAGTGGCTTGCCGTTCACGAGGTAGCCGATGAGGTTGTCGACGGCCAGGTCGGCCATGGCCTTGCGCGTGGGCACGGTGGCGCTGGCGATGTGCGGCGTGAGCACGACGTTCGGCACGGTGAGCAGGTCCGGGTGCACCTTCGGCTCGCCTTCGAACACGTCCAGGCCTGCGGCGGCGATGCGCTTCTCCTTGAGCGCCACGGCCAGCGCCGCGTCGTCGACGATGCCGCCGCGCGCGATGTTGATCAGCGTCGCAGTGGGCTTCATGAGCGCGATCTCGGCCGCGCCGATGGTGTGGTGCGAGGCCGGCGTGTAGGGCACGACGAGCACGACGTGATCGGCTGTCTTCAGCAGCTCGTCCTTGCCCACGTAGCTCGCCTTGCACTCCGCCTCGAGCGCCGCATCGAGTCGCGAGCGGTTGTGGTAGATCACCTTCATGCCGAAGCCGTGCGCGCCGCGCCTGGCGATGCCCTGCCCGATGCGGCCCATGCCGATGATGCCCAGCGTGCTGCCGTGGATGTCGCTGCCCGAGAACATGTCGTAGGCCCACTTCTGCCATTGGCCGGCGCGCAGGAAATGCTCGCTCTCGGCGATGCGGCGCGCCGTGGCCATCAGCAGTGCGAAGCCGAAGTCGGCCGTGGTCTCGGTCAGCACGTCGGGCGCATTGGTGCCCAGCACGCCATGCGCGGTCATGGCGTCGGTGTCGAAGTTGTTGTAGCCGACGGCCATGTTGGCGCAGATCTTCAGCCCGGGGCAGGCGTCCAGCAGCTCGGCGTCGATGCGCTCGCTGCCGGTGGTGAACACGCCCACTTTGCCCTGCAGCCTGGCGATCAGCTGCGCCTTGCTCCACACCTCGTCGGCCTGGTTGGACTCGACCTCGAAGTGCTGCGCGAGGCGCTCGATGGATTCGGGAAAGATCGCACGGGCGACCAGGACCTTGGGCTTGCTCATGAAAGCGTCCTCAGCGGAAGAAGATGAAGGTGACCGCCACGAAGAGCGGCACGAGGATGGCACCGGACCAGGCCATGTAGCCGAAGAAGCTGGGCATCTTCACGCCGCGGTCCTCGGCGATGGCCTTGACCATCAGGTTGGGCGCGTTGCCGATGTAGCTGTTGGCGCCCATGAACACCGCGCCCGCCGAGATGGCGGCCAGGGTGCTGGCGTAGGTCGTCATGAGCGCGGCCGGATCGCCGCCCGCGGTGTTGAAGAACACCAGGTAGGTCGGTGCGTTGTCGAGGAAGGAGCTCAGGATGCCGGTGGCCCAGAAATACATCGCCGGGTCGGGCTGGCCGTCGGGCCGCGTGACGGCCGCGACGATGGCGCCGAAAGGCCCGTTCACGCCGGCCTTGAGCATGGCGATCACCGGCACGATGGTGAGGAAGATGCCGGCGAAGAGCTTGGCCACCTCGGCCATCGGGCCCCAGCCGAACTGGTTGTCGGCGTGCACCTGCGGCGCGGTGAGCTTCAGCGAGAGCAGCGTGACGCCGACGAGGCCGATGTCGCGCACCAGGCCCGGCAGCCCGACCGGCGTGCCGAACACGTCGAAGCTCAGGTCGGACTTCCACACGCCGCTCAGCAGCACCAGCACCACGATGGCGGCCAGCAGGGCGAAGTTGGCGGCGCCCTCGAAGCGGATGCCGCGGGTGTCGGGCGTGGGGTCGACGGGCAGCACGCCCTCCTTGCGGTAGTAGTGGCGATCGACGATGTAGAACAGCGCGAGCAGCACCGCCAGGCTGAAGAGCGTGTCGGGCAGGATGTTCAGCAGCGTCCAGAAGAAGTCCACGCCCTTGAGGAAGCCCAGGAACAGCGGCGGATCGCCCAGCGGCGTGAGCGAGCCGCCGATGTTCGAGACGATGAAGATGAAGAACACGACCACGTGCGCCTTGTGCACGCGGTTGTCGTTGGCGCGGATCAGCGGGCGGATCAGCAGCATCGAGGCGCCGGTGGTGCCCATGACGCTGGCCAGCGCGGCGCCGATGGAGAGGATCGCGGTGTTGAGCCCCGGCGCCCCGTGCAGGTTGCCGCGGATGTGGATGCCGCCCGCGACGGTGAACAGCGCCGTCAGCAGGATGATGAAGGGGATGTACTCCGCCGCCAGCGCGTGCACGAGCTGGCTGCCGGCCATGGGCAGGCCATACACCGCCGCGAACGGGACCAGGAAGGCCAGGGCCCAGGCCGCCGCGACCTTGCCGAAGTGGTGGTGCCAGAAGGAAGGCGCAAGCAGCGGCATGAGCGCGATCGACAGCAGGATGCCGGCGAAGGGCACGCCCCACCAGGGCGAGAGCCGGGCGCCGTCGAACTCGGCGGCATGGGCGACGGCAGGCAACAGCGCGGGCAGCAGCAGGCCCGCCAGGAGGCGAAGGGCGGGTTTCATCGGGTGGGTCGACGCGGTGGGGGGCAAGGTCGGCAGCCGCATCGTCACGCCGCGGGCTGCTCGATCTCGAACACCTGGCGCAGGTAGGCCAGGTATTTCTCGTCGTCGCACATGCCCTTGCCGGGCGTGTCCGACAGCTTGGCCACCGGCTGGTCGTTGCAGCGGACCATCTTGATGACGATCTGCAGCGGCTCGTAACCCAGGTCGTTCGTCAGGTTCGTGCCGATGCCGAAGGCCAGCTGGCAGCGGCCGCGGAACTGCTGGTAGAGCTCGATGGTGCGCGGCACCGTGAGTCCGTCGCTGAAGATCAGCGTCTTGGTCCGCGGGTCGACGCGGTTGGCGATGTAGTGCGCGATCATGCGCTCGCCCCAGTTGAAGGGGTCGCCGCTGTCGTGGCGCGAGCCGTCGAAGAGCTTGCAGAAGTACAGGTCGAAGTCGCGCAGGAAGGCGCTCATGCCGTACACGTCGGACAGCGCGATGCCCAGGTCGCCCCGGTATTCGCGGGCCCACATCTCGAAGCCGAAGATCTGGCTGTCGCGCAGTCTCGGGCCCAGGGCCTGGCAGGCCTGCAGGTACTCGTGCGCCATGGTGCCCAGCGGGATCAGGCCCAGCTTCATCGCGTACAGCACGTTGCTGGTGCCCGCGAGCTGGGGCTGCGCCGCGGCGCCGGGCACCGGCCGCGGCTGCACGGCGCCGAGCTGGCTGGTGAGCGTGCGTAGCACTTCCTCGTGCCATTGCGTGGAAAAGCGGCGGCGCGTGCCGTAGTCGGCGATCTTCAGGTCGGACAGGCCGTCGGCCTGCAGCAGCGCGATCTTCTCGTCGAGCCGGCGGCGGCCCTCGGCGAAGTCGGGCCGGCGCTGGGTGTTGCGGAAATAGACCTCGTTGACGATGGCCAGCACCGGGATCTCGAACAGGATCGTGTGCAGCCAGGGCCCGCGGATGCTGATGTCGAGCTCGCCCGTGTCCTTGGGCGTGATGTCGATGTACTTCTCGTTGAGCTGGAAGAGGCCGAGGAAGTCGACGAAGTCGCTCTTGATGAAGCGCATGGAGCGCAGGTAGGCGAGCTCGGGCTCCTTGAACTTCAGGGAGCACAGCGCCCGCACCTCCTCGCGGATCTCGTTGGCGAACTGCGCCAGGTCGACCCCCACGTTGCGGCACTTGAAGCGGTATTCGACGCGTGCGCCGGGGAAGTGGTGCAGCACCACCTGCATCATCGTGAACTTGTACAGATCGGTGTCGAGAAGGCTCTGGATGATCATGGTGCGCGCGCAGGCCGCTTGTCTCGGCGGCACAGGGGTTCAAGAGAGGGGGACAGGGGCGTGCGCCCGATTATCACGGGGCCCGTCGGCCTCTGCCTACGGGCCGTCCCCGGGGCGTCCTACCGCCTGGGAAAGGGGCGTGCCGGACAGTGCTGGCACGGCGGCGACGAAGACCGCCGGACACCTGTTCAAGCAAAGGAGTTCGACATGAACAAAGACACCATCGAAGGCAACTGGAAGCAGCTCAAGGGCAAGGTCAAGGAACAGTGGGGCAAGCTGACCGACGACGACTTCGACGTCATCGCGGGCAAGCGCGACCAGCTGCTGGGCCGCATCCAGGAACGCCACGGCATCAGCAAGGACGAAGCCGAGAAGCAGGTCAAGCAGTGGGAAAGCGCCGAAGGCCGCACCCCTGCCGCTCTCTGGTTCGAGAAGTACTGAGCACGCCGCCGGTACCGATCACCCCGCTCCATCCATACCCCAACACCCACCAAGAACCTCAGGAGATCCGATCCATGAAAAAGCACCTGTTGATGATGGCCATTGCGTCCACCTGCTTCATCGGCGTTCATGCCAGCGCCATGACCAGCGACGAGTACAAGGCCGGCAAGGACAAGATCGAAGCCGACTACAAGGCCGCCAAGGCCCAGTGCGACACGCTCAAGGACAACGCCAAGGACGTGTGCGAGAAGGAAGCCAAGGGCAAGGAGAACGTTGCCAAGGCCGAGCTCGAGCAGCAGTACAAGCCCAGCGCCTCGCACCAGCGCAAGGTCGCCGAAGAGAAGGTGAAGGCCGACTATGAAGTCGCGAAGGAAAAGTGCGACGACATGAAGGGCGACGCCAAGAACGCTTGCGTCAAGGAAGCCAAGGCCATGGAGGCCAAGGGCAAGGCCGACATCAAGGCGATGAAGATGTGATCAGGCCTGCGGGCTTGACCGACAACGGCGCCTTCGGGCGCCGTTTTTCTTTGCTCAGCCGGCCGCGCCGACCTTGAGCGGGCCGATCACGCGCAGCAGGGCCTCGGGCAGCGGCACCGGCCGCTGGGTGGCGCGGTCGACGTACACGTGGACGAAGTGTCCCTGCGCCGCGGCCGTGGGCGCCCCCTGCGCGAAGAGCCCGATCTCGTAGCGCACGCTCGAACTGCCCACGTGCGCCACGCGGATGCCCGCCTCCACCGTCTGCGGAAAGGCCAGGGGCGCAAAGTAGTTGCACTGCGTCTCGACCACGAAGCCGATGGTGCTGCCCTGGTGGATGTCGAGCGCGCCCTCCTCGATCAGCAGGGCATTCACCGCCGTGTCGAACCAGCTGTAGTACACGACGTTGTTGACGTGGCCGTAGAGGTCGTTGTCCATCCAGCGGGTCGGGATCGCGCGGAAAGCGCGGTAGCTGCTGCGAGGCTGGGGCGAGGGGCGGCTGCTCATGGTGGGGCGGCATTCTGCCAGCCGCCATGGGTGCGGCCTGTCGCGTGCGAATCGGCGGGCCGGACCCCGAGTTAGGTGGCGGCCCCTAAATTTGCTGCATTGCAACAAAAAGAGCTTGAAGTGCCGGGTGCGCGCTGCCATACTTCGTTCCATGCTGCACCGCAACAAAAAGAGCAGCACCCGTTCACCCTCTCTTTTTGACCCCTTCTCTGGAGCTCACCATGGCACTCACCGCTGACCAACTGATCGCTGCCCACAAGGCCAACGTCGAAGCCCTCTTCGGCCTCACCACCAAGGCTTTCGAAGGCGTCGAGAAGATCGTCGAACTGAACGTTCAGGCCTCCAAGGCCGCCCTGAGCGAAGCCGCCGGCACCACGCAAGCGCTGCTGAGCGCCAAGGACGCGCAAGAGCTGCTGACGCTGCAAGCCAGCCTGATGCAGCCGATCGCCGAGAAGACCGCTGCCTACAGCCGTCACCTGTACGAAATCGCCCAGGGCACCAGCGCCGAGTTCACCAAGGCTTTCGAAGCCAAGGCGTCCGAAGCCCAGCAAGCCTTCGTCGGCCTGGTCGACAGCGCTGCCAAGAACGCACCCGCCGGCTCCGAAACCGCCGTCGCCATGATGAAGAGCGCCGTGGCAGCCGCCAACAACGCGTTCGAGTCGGTGCAAAAGGCCGTGAAGCAGGCCAGCGACGTCGCCGAAGCCAACTTCAACGCCGTGTCGGCCCAGGCGGTCAACGCCGCCAAGACCGCCACCGCCAAGGCCAAGCGCTGATCGGGCTGCCGGGCCTGGCGCCCGGCCGCCAATCGATCCGGGTGCGCTCGCTGCGTCACCCCCACAAGTTGTCTCCTTGGGTTCCTCTGGACCCAATTCAGGCCCCGTCATCGCGACGGGGCTTTTTTTTCGCCCGAACGGGCCCGCCTATCATTGGCGGCTTCCCATTCACAGCGAGACATTCACCATGCAGATCGAGGGCAAGGTTTTCATCGTCACGGGCGGCGCTTCGGGCCTGGGTGAGGGCACGGCCCGCATGCTGGCTGAGCAGGGCGGCAAGGTCGTCATCGCCGACATGCAGGCCGACAAGGGCCAGGCGGTCGCCCAGGAGATCGGCGGCGTGTTCGTGAAGTGCGACGTGAGCCAGGAGGCCGACGGCCAGGCCGCCGTCGAGGCGGCGCTCAAGCTGGGCAAGCTGGTCGGCCTGGTGAACTGCGCCGGCATCGCGCCTGCCGAAAAGACCGTGGGCAAGAACGGCCCGCACGCGCTGGCCGTGTTCAGCAAGACCGTGACGGTCAACCTCATCGGCAGCTTCAACATGATCCGCCTGGCGGCCGACGCCATGGCGAAGAACGAGCCCGAGCCCACCGGCGAGCGCGGCGTGCTGATCAGCACCGCCTCGGTCGCGGCCTACGACGGCCAGATCGGCCAGGCCGCGTACAGCGCGAGCAAGGGCGGCGTGGTGGGCATGACGCTGCCCATCGCCCGCGACCTGGCGCGCAGCGGCATCCGGAACATGACCATCGCTCCCGGCATCTTCGGCACGCCGATGCTCTTCGGCATGCCGCAGGAGGTGCAAGACGCACTCGCCGCCAGCGTCCCCTTCCCCTCGCGCCTGGGCACGCCGCAGGACTACGCGAAGCTGGCGAAGCACATCATCGAGAACGACATGCTCAACGGCGAAGTGATCCGCCTGGACGGTGCGATCCGCCTTGCACCGCGCTGAGCGCCGGCCCGGCGTTCTGCTACGGTTTTGATAGCTGCCCGCGCCCGTGCCGCGGGCGCTACAAGCCTTTTTTGCTCAGGAAACTGCGGCGCTCCAGCCGCTCGTGGCGCGCGATCACCTGGGCGCCGAAGAGCACCAGCGTGGCCGCGATCTCCAGGCTCAGCAGCACCACGATGGCGGTCGTCAGCGAGCCATAGACGACGTTGACCTGCGACAGCGTCGAGAAGTACCACACCAGCACCCGGCGCGTGAGCTCCCACAGCAGCGCCGCCGTCACGCCGCCGATCAGCGCATGCCGGAAGGACAGGCGCCCGACCGGCATCACGAGGTACAGCGACGTGAGCATGAAGATCTCGCCCGTGAGCCCGACCAGGTACAGCAGCACGCCCGACACCCCGCTGAGCGACCAACTGCGACCGAACAGGTCGACCTGCTCCTGCCCGATCAGCTGCAGCGCGCCCGACACCAGCGTGACCAGCAGCAGCCCGAAGCACAGGCACAGGATGTAGAGGTAGGGCATGACCACCGACACCAGCACATGCCGCCCGTGCGTCGCCTTGCGGTGGTGGAAGATCACCGCCATGGCGCTCTCCAGCACGGTGAAGGCCAGCGAGCTGAAGAAGATCATGGTCACCAGCAGCACCGGCCCCATCAGGTCGCGGTGGTCGAGGAAATTGGCCAGCTCGCGCACCATCGCGGCCGACTGCCCCGGCAGCAGCCAGCCCAGGTAGCGGCCGATGGTGGACAGCAGGAGGTCCTGCGGCAGCACGTGCGACAGCACGATCACCGACAGGATCAGGAGCGGCACGATCGACAGCAGCGCGTAGTAGGCCACGGCGCCGGCCAGCAGCAGCCCCTGGTTGGCGCGGAACTCCTTGAGCGCCTGCCACATGAAGCCCGGCGGGTTGCGCCAGAGGGTGGCCCCGTCCGCGGCGGCGGGCGGGGGCGCGTCGGTGGGCAGCAGGGGCTCGGCCATGGTGTGGGGCAGTATGCCGTCGGCGGAACGCACGGCAGCGTAGGAGAGGCTTGCGTATCATCGGTCGCTCCCCTGCCCCGCCTGCCTCATCCGCGCCGCCATGGCGATTCCCCCCTCTTTCATCCAGGAGCTCATCGCCCGCGCCGACATCGTCGAGATCGTCGGCCGCTACGTGCAGCTCAAGAAGGGCGGCGCCAACTTCATGGGGCTGTGCCCCTTCCATGGCGAGAAGTCGCCCTCCTTCTCGGTCAGCCCGACCAAGCAGTTCTATCACTGCTTCGGCTGCGGGGCGCACGGCAATGCGATCGGCTTCCTCATGGAGCACGGCGGCATGGGCTTTCGCGAAGCGGTGCAGGACCTGGCCGGCCAGTACGGGCTGGAGGTGCCGGAGGACGATGCCTCGCCGGCCGAGCGCGAACGCGCCGCGGCGCAGCGACAGAAGCAGGCCACGCTGAGCGACGTGCTGGAGAAGGCCGGCGAGGCCTACCGCAAGCTGCTGCGCCAGTCGCCGCGCGCGATCGAATACTTCAAGGGCCGCGGGGTGTCGGGCGAAGTCGCCAAGGCCTTCGGGCTGGGCTACGCGCCCGAGGGCTGGCGCACGCTGGCCAGCGTGTTCCCCGACTACGCCGACCCGCTGCTGGCCGAAAGCGGCCTGGTCATCGTCGGAGAGGACGGGGAAGACAAGCGCTACGACCGCTTCCGCGACCGGGTCATGTTCCCCATCCGCAACGTCAAGGGCGAGTGCATCGGCTTCGGCGGCCGGGTGCTGGGCGACGAGAAGCCCAAGTACCTCAACTCGCCCGAGACCCCGGTCTTCAGCAAGGGGCGCGAACTCTACGGCCTGTTCGAGGCCCGCGCCGCGCTGCGCGACAAGGGTTACGCGCTCGTCACCGAGGGCTACATGGACGTGGTGGCGCTGGCCCAGCTGGGCTTCGCCAACGCCGTGGCCACGCTGGGTACCGCCTGCACGCCGGAGCACGTGCAGAAGCTGTTCCGATTCACCGACGCGGTGGTGTTCAGCTTCGACGGCGACGCCGCCGGCCGCCGTGCCGCGCGCAAGGCGCTGGACGCCGCCCTGCCCTTCGCCACCGACGTGCGCAGCGTCAAGTTCCTGTTCCTGCCGGCCGAGCACGACCCCGACAGCTTCATCCGCGAGCACGGCGCCGAGGCCTTCGCGCGCTTCGTGGCCGAGGCGACGCCGCTGTCGCGCTTCATGGTCGAGGCCGCGCGCGAGGGCTGCGACCTGGGCACGGCCGAGGGGCGCGCTCACATGGCGGCCAACGCGCGGCCGCTGTGGAGCGCGCTGCCCGACGGCACGCTCAAGCGGCAGATGCTGGGTGAGCTGGCCGAACTGATCCAGCTCGACAGCCGCGGGCTGGGCGGGCTGTGGGCCGCGGCACCGGCACCGCGGGCCGCCCCACGGAGCGAAGAGCGCTATCAAAACGAGAGCTGGTCGCGCCCGGATGACGCGCCTTTCGAGCCTTTTTCGCCTCAGGAAGGGCGCCGCGGCGGCCGTTCGTCGCGCCGTGGACCGCCGCCGGCCCGTGGCCGCAGCCAGCCGCTCTCGCGGGCCGACGTCGCCGTGCGGCTGCTGCTGTCGCAGCCGGCCGAGTGGGACGCCTTGTCGCACGAGCTGCATGCGCTGCTGTGCGAGTTGCCCGGGGAACACGGCGAGTTCTTCACCTGGTTCGACAGCCAGGTGCACGAACACGGCATCCTGCCCTGGGCGGCCTTGCGCGAAGGCATGCGCGGCCTCAACTTCGAAGCCCTGGTCGATCGGCTGATGGCGCCGTCGACCGCTGCCGGGCCCGAGGCGGAAGCGGCCGCGCCCGCCGACGTGGCGGCGGAATTGCGCAACGTGCTGGACTTCATGCTGGACGAGCACCTGAAGGCCCAGCAGACGGCCGTGCTCGCCACCGTGGGCAGCGACCCGCAGGCCCTGGAGCGCTACAAGGCGCTGGAGCGCCGCCGGCTGGAGTTGCGCCAGCGCCTGGCGCGCAGCCGCTACACCGGTTGATGGACGCGGCGCGGCGACCAGGTGCTTGAAAAAGCGGCATCGCGGTATAATGTAAGGCTTCGCATCACGCGAATCAGGCAAGAGCGACAGCGGCACCTCCGGGCCGGCCCGGCATCCAAGCACGGATGCAGCATCCCACCAGCAGGATCAGGGCCCCTTCCGTCCCCGGGCGGAAGGACCACCGCAAGGACCGCACACCAAATGTTCGCCCGCACATCTTGCCGCGGAAGACGCCTTGCAGCTTTTTGCCTGCCAGGAGCCTTCCGGCTATCGATTTCCGTCTGCCCCGCGCCGGGCTTTCGCCATTGGCGCCTGTGTTTCCGCTCGTCCGTCGTTCTTGATTCATGAGGTCTTATGCCCAGTTCTAAGAAGCCAGCAGCCACAGCGTCCGCGAAGGCCCCCGCCAAGTCCGCCCCCAAGGCACCTGCCAAGGGGACGGCCAAGGCCGCTGCGGCAGACAAACCCGTGAAGGCCGCCGCTTCGGCGGCCACCAAGCCCAGCGCATCCGCCAAGACCGTGACCAAGAAACCGACCGCCCCCGCCGAAAGCAAGAAGCCCGCTGCCGCCGCAGCCGCCACCGAAGACGCGCCCAAGAAGAAGCCCGGCCGCCCGCCCAAGGCCGCCGCCGCGGGTGCGCCCGCCGCCACCGGCGCCAAGCGCGGCCGCAAGCCGAAGGGCGCCGAGCCGAAGGACATCGAGGAAGACTTCTCCGACGTCGAAGCCGAATTCGCCGAGGAAGAACCGGCGCCGGCCGCCGAGGCCGTGGTCGAGAAGGTCAAGCCGCTGCGCATGAAGATCAGCAAGGCGAAGGAACGCGCCTTGATGAAGGAATTCGGCCTGGACGAGACCGTCCTGTCCGAGGAAGACATGGCCAAGCGCCGCCAGCGCCTGAAGACGCTGATCACGCTGGGCAAGACGCGCGGCTACCTGACGCAGACCGAGATCTCCGACCACCTGCCCGACAAGCTGGTGGACGCCGAGACCATGGAAGTCGTGGTCACCATGCTCAACGACATGGGCGTGGCCGTGTACGAGACGACGCCCGACGCCGAGACGCTGTTCCAGAACAACGTCACGCCCACGGCCGCCACCGTCGAAGAAGCCGAGGAAGAAGCCGAAGCCGCGCTGTCCACCGTGGACAGCGAGTTCGGCCGCACCACCGACCCGGTGCGCATGTACATGCGCGAGATGGGCACGGTGGAGCTGCTCACGCGCGAGGGCGAGATCGAGATCGCCAAGCGCATCGAGGGCGGCCTGCAGGACATGATGGCCGCCATCAGCGCCTCGCCAGCGACCATCGCCGAGATCCTGCGCATGGCGGGCGACATCCGCGAGGGCAAGGTCGTCATCTCGACCATCGTCGACGGCTTCTCCAACCCCAACGAGGCCGACGACTACGTGGCCGAGGAAGACTTCGACGAGTTCGACGCCGAGGACGACGACGACGGCAACGGCGGCTCCAAGGCGCTGACCAAGAAGCTGGAAGAGCTCAAGAACGAGGCGCTGTCGCGCTTCGACCGCATCGCCGAGCTGTTCGAGAAGATCCACAAGATCTATGACAAGGAAGGCTACGGCACGCCCAGCTACACCAAGACGCAGCAGGCCCTGTCCGACGAGCTGATGACCATCCGCTTCACGGCTAAGACCATCGAGAAGCTGTGCGACATGGTGCGCACCCAGGTCGACGACGTCCGCAAGAAGGAACGCGAGCTGCGCCGCATCATCGTGGACAAGTGCGGCTTCCCGCAGGAGCAGTTCATCGCCGAGTTCTCGGGCTTCGACAAGAACGGCAACCGCGTCGCCTCCAACCTGCTGAACCTCAAGTGGATCGAGAAGCAGGCCGCTGCCGGCAAGCCCTGGAGCGCCGTCATGCAGCGCAACATCCCGCCGGTGCAGGAGCTGCAGCAGAAGCTGACCGACATCCAGGCCCAGGTCGTGGTGCCGCTGTTCGAGCTCAAGGAGATCAACAAGCGCATGAACGAGGGCGAGGCCTCGTCGCGCGATGCCAAGAAGGAAATGATCGAGGCCAACCTGCGTCTCGTGATCTCCATCGCCAAGAAGTACACCAACCGCGGCCTGCAGTTCCTGGACCTGATCCAGGAAGGCAACATCGGCCTGATGAAGGCGGTGGACAAGTTCGAATACCGCCGCGGCTACAAGTTCTCGACCTACGCCACGTGGTGGATCCGCCAGGCCATCACCCGCTCGATCGCCGACCAGGCGCGCACCATCCGCATCCCGGTGCACATGATCGAGACGATCAACAAGATGAACCGCATCAGCCGCCAGCATCTGCAGGAGTTCGGCTTCGAGCCCGATGCGTCCATCCTGGCCGAGCGCATGGAGATCCCCGAGGACAAGATCCGCAAGATCATGAAGATCGCCAAGGAGCCGATCTCCATGGAAACGCCGATCGGCGACGACGACGATTCGCACCTGGGCGACTTCATCGAGGACACCAACAACACGGCGCCGATCGAAGCGGCCATGCAGGCCGGCCTGCGCGACGTGGTGAAGGACATCCTCGACTCGCTGACCCCGCGCGAAGCCAAGGTGCTGCGCATGCGCTTTGGCATCGAGATGAGCACAGACCACACGCTGGAGGAAGTCGGCAAGCAGTTCGACGTCACCCGCGAGCGCATCCGCCAGATCGAGGCCAAGGCCCTGCGCAAGCTCAAGCACCCGAGCCGCTCGGACAAGCTGCGCTCGTTCATCGACACGCTCTGACCCGCAGCTGCGTTGCGGCACCCAAAAAAAAGCGCCCCTCGGGGCGCTTTTTCTTTGTCGGGCCGGGTCGACACCTGGCGGCGCGTGGCCGATGAGGGCCGATGCGATTCAAAGGGCCGTGAGCCCCTCGACGAGCTCTTGCCGGCCCAGCGATCGCGTCTGCCCGTTCGCCCAGGCCAGCACGTCGTAGCCATTGCTGTAGAGCACGGTGCCGTCGGCCGCCAGGTCGAAATGCGCGACGTGCGAGGCGATCACGCGCGAGCTCGCGCGGCGACCCTCCTGCGCGATGAGCTGCCACGAACCCGGCACGAGGTTGCCGGCGTACTGCGGATCGGTGCGCACCTTCGACAGCTCGATCATGCGGCCGTGCAGCCAGAGCTTGCCCAGGTCCTGGTCGAGTTCCGGTGCACGGGGTCCGCCCGCCGAGCGCAGCGGTTCCTTGCCGTAGATCATCGAGAAGAAGTTGAGGTACCCGAACACCGCCTTGCCCAGCCGCAGCGGCATGAGCAGCGCGTCCTTCACGGCCGAGCCGGCCTGCTCGTGCGCCGGCCGCTCGACCGGCCGGCGGATGGCATAGAGCGTGCCGTCGGCCGCGATGCGCGGCGCGATGAAGTCGTGCGCCGGGTCGTCGAGCAGGCTGTCCATCTGGCCCGCGCGGTAGTCCAGCCAGTGCACGGTCGAATGCGCCATGGCGACCACGGCGCCGCTCTCCGGATGGCGGGCCACGCCATACGACTGGTAGACGAGCGTCGAAGCTGCGCCGGGCATGGTCGCGGGTGCGGCGTCCAGGCTGTCGCCGCCGGTGATCGCGCCCTTGGCGTTGCCGTCCTCGTCGAAGACCTCGAGCTGCGCCGTGCCGTCGGGTTGCCCCATCGCCAGCACGATGTGGCCGGCCTGCGGCACGTAGGCCATGCCCAGCACCGGCACCTGCTGCCGATGGAACAGGCGCAGCTCCCGCTGCTCGTCGAGCAGGTAGCGGAACAGCCCGACGCTGCGTCCCACGCTCAGCACGTAGTACAGCGTGTTCGCGTCCGCACCACGGCAGGCGTAGTGAAAGCGCGCGGGCGCCAGCGCGCCGCCGGCCCCGCCGCGGCCCCACAGCGACGCACCCGACAGCATGCCGCTGCCGCCGCCCTCGCGCTCGGCATGCTTCCAGGGACGTGGTGCGGCGGCTGTCGGCCTCGCGCTGCAGCATCTCGCGCGCGAAGGTGGATTCGATCTGCCGGTCGCCGCTCGCGCCGCGGCGCAGCCACAGCTCGCCATTCGTGATCGACAGGTGCTCCACGTTCCCCTCCGTTCGTCAAAGCGCGAAAGTGTAAGAGGCCGCCCGGACGACAGGGCGCGACGCAACGCTCTGCTAGGCTCACGACCTTTTCGCCCGGACCTCCCCATGAACCCCGACGCCGCCAAACTCTGGCAGAGCCCGCGCTGGGCCCTCGCCGCCCTGCTCGCGGTGCTGGGCATGCTGGGCCCCTTCTCGATCGACACCTACATCCCGGCCTTCTCGGGCATCCAGGCATCGATCGGCGCGACGCCGGTGGAAATGCAACAGACGCTGTCGGCCTACCTCTTCGGCTTCGCCTTCATGAATCTGTTCCACGGCGCGCTGTCGGACAGCTTCGGGCGCCGCCCGGTCGTGCTGGTGGGCATCGCCGTGTTCACGCTGGCCTCGCTGGGCTGCGCGCTGTCGCAGACCATCGGGCAGCTCGTCTTCTTCCGCGCGCTGCAAGGGCTGTCGACCGGTGCCGGCATCGTGGTGTCGCGCGCGGTGATCCGCGACATGTTCCCGCCGGCCGAGGCGCAGAAGGTGATGAGCCAGGTGACGATCTACTTCGGCATCGCACCGGCCATCGCGCCCATCGTGGGCGGCTTCCTCTTCGTGCACCTGGGCTGGCACAGCATCTTCTGGTTCCTGGTCGGCGTGGGCGTGGTGCTGTTCGTGGCCAACTTCAAGCTGCTGCCCGAGACGCTGCATGCGACCCAGCGCCAGCCTTTTCGCGCGCGCGACCTGATGCGCGGCTACTGGCAGCTGTGCTCGGACCCGCGCTTCCTGCTGCTTGCGCTGGCCAGCGGCGTGCCCTTCAACGGCATGTTCCTGTACGTGCTGTCGGCCCCGGCCTTCCTGGGCGACCACCTCAAGCTCGCGCCCACGCAGTTCTTCTGGTTCTTCCTGCTCACCATCGCCGGCATCATGGGCGGCGCGTGGGCCAGCGGGCGCAAGGCGGGCAAGGTGGCGCCCAAGCGGCAGATCCGCGACGGCTTCTTCATCATGCTGCTGACCTCGCTGGTCAACGTGGCGGCCAACGCGTTCTTCGAGCCGCATCCGCTGTGGGCCTTGTGGCCCATCGCGGTGTTCGCCTTCGGCTGGGCGCTCATGGTCCCGGTGGTCACGCTGCTGGTGCTCGACCTGCACCCCGCGCGACGCGGCATGGCCTCGTCGCTGCAGGCCGTGATCGGCTCGACGGCCAACGGCATCGTGGCCGGCGCCATTGCACCGCTGGTGATGCACTCGCCGCTCGGCCTGGCGCTGACCTCGCTGCTGATGATGGGCGTCGGCCTGGTGGCGTGGGCGTGGCTGCACCGGCGCTGGCCCGAGATCGGGCGCGCCGCCGAGGTGGCCTGAGCTGCACAGCGGCGCGCGTCAAGCGCCCGGCCGAGCGGGCCTGCACCGGGCAGGGCCATGCAAAGTCGCGCCCGCGCAGGCGTGGCTTCACACATTAAATTGCCCTGCAGCGCTCGCCCAGCATGCGCGAGCCGCTATCGTTTCCGTAGCAGATCGGCCAGGGCGATCCCGCAGCGCTGCACATCGTCGATCGACCGGGGGGCGGTCCCCGTCCTGACAGGAGACTGCACATGGCCTGGACCGTCCTTTTCATCGCCGGCCTGCTCGAGACCGGCTGGGCCATCGGCCTGAAATACACCGAAGGCTTCACGCGGCTGTGGCCCTCGGTGGGCACCGTGCTCGCGATGGTGCTCAGCGTCGTGCTGCTGGGCTGGGCCATGAAGACCCTGCCCGTCGGCACCGCCTACGCGGTGTGGACCGGCATCGGCGCCGTCGGCACCGTGGTACTGGGCATCGTGCTCTTCCACGAGCCGGCGACGGCCGCGCGCCTGGGATGCGTCGCGCTGATCGTGGCGGGGATCCTCGGGCTGAAGCTCACCAGCGCGGCCTGAGGCGCCGCAGCGGCGGTTGTCGCGGGCCGACATCCGCAGCGCGCCGGCTGGCCGGTGGCCCGCTGACGCCAGCCATCAATGCCGGCGCACCGGAGGCCCCGCGCTGCGCATCGGAGCCCCAACAGCCGGCATGCGATAACATTGAGTTACATATGTTTATAAATGTGGACGCGTCATCGCGTCCCACCGGCCGCCTGTGCGCGGAGGAGACCTCGTGAACCGCGTCCACCGAACCATCTTCAACCCCGCCCGAGGCCTGCACCAGGTCGTCTCGGAACTCACGCGCGCAACGGCGGCAGGCGCACGCACGGGCAGTGCGCTGCGGCAGGGTGATCCGGGCCAGGCGTCACGGCGCATGTGGGGCGTTGCGCTCGCACCGTGCGCGCTCGCCGCGGCAGCCGCGTGCGCTCCGGCCGTCGGCTGGGCCCAGGCCTATCAGTACGGCAGCAGCGGGGCCAGCCTCGTCACTCCGGGCAGCCCGACCCTGTACGGCGGCGGCGCCGGCGGCATCGGCGGCGGCGGCGGGGGTGCCTCCAGCACCAGCACCTTCGGCTCCGACACCGTCGGCGGCGATGGCGGGGGCACGGGCGCCGGCGGCGGGGGCAGCCTCTTCGGCAACGGCGGCAACGCCATCGCGGCGGACGTGGAGCAGCCGTCCGGCTCGGTCCTGAACGGCGCACTGAGCGCGAGCGCGGTTTACATCGGTGGCAGCGGCAGCGGGGGCGGTGGCGCCTACGGCACCACGCCCGGCGCCACAGGCAATCGGGGCGCCGACGCGACCCTCTCCGTCACCGGCGGCGGTGCCCTCACGGTCACCGGTGAACTGCGGGTGGGCGGCGCGGGCGGCGGTGCCGGCGCGGGGACGACCGGTGTGGCCAGCACCTCGGGGGGCGCCGGCGGGCAAGGCGGCGACGGCATCCTGCAGGTGGGCGGCGGCGCCACCGTGCAGGCGGGCACCCTGGTGATCGGCGGGCCGGTCGGCGGCGCTGCCACCAACGCCACCGGCGGCACGCCGGGTGCCGGCGGCAAGGGTGAGCTGCAGCTCACGGGCAGCGGGTCGATCGCGGCCGCAGGCGGCATCGTCGTCGGCGCCAACGGCAGCATCGTCGGCCAGCAGGGCGCCGGCAACAGCTTCACACTCCAGGGCCCCATCAGCGGCGCCGGCACGCTGTCGCAGATCGGCTTCGGCACCACGGTGCTGACCGGCACGGCGAGTCACACCGGCGGCACCACGGTCACGGCCGGCGCCTTGCAGGTCGGCAATGGCGGCACGAGCGGAGCGATCGCGGGCAACGTGGCCGTCGGGGCCGTCGGGTCGCTGGTCTTCAACCGCAGCGACGCGTCCACCTACAGCGGCGTCGCGAGCGGCAGCGGCACGCTGGTGCAGCGAGGGAGCGGCGTGCTCATGCTGACAGGCGACAACAAGATCAGTGGCGCCACGATCATTACCGCCGGCAGCACGTTGCAGGTCGGCAACGGCGGTGCCACCGGCGCGCTCGGCAGCGGCGCGGTGGTCAACAACGGCACGCTCATCTTCGATCGCACCGGCAGCCTCGCCCAAACGGGGGCCATCGGCGGGGCCGGCAATCTGGTGCAAGGCGGCAGCGGCACGGTGACCTTGTCGGGCGCCAACACCTACACCGGCTCGACCAGCGTGACGGCGGGCACGCTCGCGGCCGGTGCCAAGAATGTGTTCGGCGACCACTCGAACGTCAGCGTTGGGCCGGCCGGGCAGCTCGCGCTCAACGGCTTCGACCAGACCATCGGTGCGCTGACTGGCAGCGGCACCGTCGCGCTCGGCGCGGGAACGCTCACGCTGTCGAGCAAGACCAGTGGCCTCGCCGTCTTCGGCGGCGACATCTCGGGCACGGGGGGCCTGGTCCAGGGGGCCGGCAATGTCCAGGTGCTCGCCGGCACCAACACCTACAGCGGCGCCACGCGCATCGATGCCGGCACCCTGCGCGCCGGCAGCAGGGGCGCCTTGCCGGCGACCACTGCCGTGCGCGTGGCGAGCGGCGCGACGCTGGACCTGAGCAGCTTCAGCCTCGGCATCGGCTCGTTGGGTGGCAACGGGAGCGTGACCCTGGGCAAAGGCACGCTGACCACCGGCCTGGACGGCACCAGCACCACCTTCGCGGGCTCGATCTCGGGCGCGGGCGGTCTCGTCAAGGAAGGCACCGGGACCTTCACGCTGAGCGGGACCGGCAGCTACACCGGCACCACGGCGGTCAATCAGGGCACGCTGGCCGCGGGCGCGAACAATGCGCTCGCCGGCACGTCGGCTTTCACCATTGCCAGCGGTGCCGCGCTGGATCTCGCAGGGTTCGACCAGTCGATCGCGTCGGTCGCCGGCAGCGGCGGCGTCGCCATGGGCGGCGGCGACCTGACGATCGGCGCAGGCAATGCCAGCAGCAGCTTCGACGGCGAGATCTCGGGTGCGGCCGGCCGCCTGATCAAGGAGGGCACGGGCACGCTCACGCTCTCGGGCAAGAACAGCCATGCCGGCGGCACGGTGCTCAACAGCGGCACGCTGGTGGGCAACAGTGCAGGCGCCTTCGGCGCCGGCACGTTGACGATCAACGGCGGCACGCTGGGCAGCAACGTCGACGTCGACAACGCGATGGCCATCAACGCCAGCTTCCGCCTGGCGCCGGGCTTCGACATGCGTGGGCCGGTGAGCTTGAACGCCACGCCAACGGTCACGCTGACAGGCCCTGGCCAATCGGAATGGTCCGGCGCCGTCAGCGGCAACCATGGCCTGACGATCGATGCCAGCACCAAGGCCGGCACCTGGGCCGAGCTGGACCTCGCCGGCACCGCCTCCAACAGCTACACCGGCGTCACGACCGTGCAGGGCAACGCCATCGTGGGCCTGAGAAAGCAGAATGCCGTGGCCATCTCGGGCGACCTGACGATCCTAGGCAACAGTGCCGTGGGCAGCGCGGGGAACGAGCAGATCGCCGACACCGCGACGCTCACCGTCAACAGCCAGGGCCGCACCGACTTGCCCTTCCCCGTCGAAGGCTTCTCGATGCTGGGGTTCATGGCCAGCCTGGCGCAGGTGGAAACCGTCGGCGCACTGCAGGGCCACGGCACGATCGGCCTGGGCAACGGCAAGCTCGTCGTCGGCCAGGGCAGCTTCAGTGGCACCATCGGCGATGGCGCCGCGGCGACCCAGCAGGGCCAGGGGCTAGGCCGGCTGGAGAAGACCGGCCCCGGCACGCTGACCCTCTCGGGCGCCAACACGTACACCGGCGGCACGGCCCTCAAGGGCGGCACCCTGGCCGTGGGCAACAACAGCGCCCTGGGCACCGGTGGCCTGGCGATGGACGACGGCACCACGCTGGCCTTCGCGGCCGACAACCTGACGATCGCCAACCCGATCACGATGACGGGCACTGTCGACCCGACTTTCGACACCGGTGCCAACACGGCCACCCTCACGGGCGGCATCAGCGGCGCGGCCGACCTCACCAAGACGGGCACCGGCACGCTGATCCTGGGCGCTGCCAACAACACCTACACCGGCAGCACCACCGTCGCGCAGGGCACGCTGCGCGCAGGCGTGGCCAACGCCTTCGCACCCGCCAGTGCCACCACCATTGCGGCCGGTGCGACGCTGGACCTGGCCGGCCACTCCCAGACCCTGGCCTCCGTCAACAATGCCGGCACGGTGAGCCTCGCGGGGAGCACGCCCGGCACGGTGCTCACCGTCACCGGCCCGTGGGTGGGCAACAACGGCACGCTGGCGGTGGCCACGGCAGTGGGCAACGACGGCAGCCCGACCGACCGCCTGGTGCTCAGCGGCGCCAGCGCCGTGGCCAGCGGGAGCACGCGCATCGCCGTCACCAACATCGGCGGCCTGGGCGCGCAGACCACGGGCAACGGCATCGCGATCGTGACGGCCGAGAACGGCGGCAGCATCGGCGCTGGCGCCTTCACGCTCGCGACCCCCGTCTCGGCCGGCGCCTACGACTATCGGCTCAACACGACCAGCACCGGCAGCTACCTGACCAACCTCGTACCGGTCGTGCCCACCGATCCCGTCGCACCCACCAACCCGAACACTCCGGCCGCACCGGCCGCGCCGGCCATCCCCACCTACCGCGCCGACGTCCCCCTGTACGCCGCCTTGCCCGAGCAGCTGCGCCAGTCCAACCTGGCCATGCTGGGCAACCTGCACCAGCGCACGGGCGACGACGGCGGCACGGGCAGCAACAGCACCAGCCTCGAGCAGGGCTACCGCCAGGCCTGGGGCCGCGTGATCAGCATCGACCGCGACATCCAGCAATCGGGCACGGTCAGCCCGACCAGCTCCGGGCGCCTCACCGGCTTCCAGGCCGGCACCGACCTGTGGGCCAACGCCAACTGGCGCACGGGCGTCTACGTCGGCCAGCTCGAAGGCGACATGAGCGTCACCGGCTTCGCCCGTGGTGTGGTGAACTACGCCGCCGGCTCCAACGACCTCCGAAGCCAGTACCTGGGTGCCTACGCCACCTGGAAGAACGACTCGGGCCTGTATGTCGACGGCGTGCTGCAGGCCGGGCGCCACCGCTACACGACGAGCCCCACGCTGGCCTTCTCCGGCAGCGGCAAGGGCGACAGCCTGCTGGCCTCCATCGAGGTGGGCCAGGCCTTCGCCATTGCCCCGAACTGGACCATCGAGCCCCAGCTGCAACTGGTGCACCAGCGCCTGAGCCTGGACGACACCTCCATCACCGGCGCCTGGGTGCACCAGAACACCGACGGTGGATGGATGGCCCGTGCCGGCGTGCGCATCAAGGGCGAGTTCCAGACCGGCATGGGCACCCTGCAGCCCTATGCACGGGTGAACGTCTACAAGCGCAGCAGCGGCACGGACACCACGAGCTTCATCGGCCCGGCGGCCAGCACGCCGATCCTGACGAGGACGGGCGGCACGAGCAGCGAGGTGGCGCTGGGCGCGACCTGGCAGCTGAGCCAGAGCACGAGCCTGTANGAGGTGGCGCTGGGCGCGACCTGGCAGCTGAGCCAGAGCACGAGCCTGTACGGCGAGCTGGGCAAGCTGTGGGCCTCGGGCGGCGATGCGCGCACCAAGAGTGGCGTGAACGGCAGCCTGGGCGTGAAGGTGCGCTGGTAAGAAGTGGCTGCGGCGCCCGCGGAATGGGCGCCGCCAGCTACGAATTCCATAGCGTACCCACCTTTCGACGCTTTTCTGCGCCGGCGCAAGATTCGTGAAGTAATTCACTGAATTTCTTCGCGGCTCTTGCGCCGGCGGCCCGCTGCAATCGCTTTCCTGGCGCAAGCGTCGGCGAGGCGCCGTGGCCGGCCCTTAGACTCGGCCGCCATGTTCTCCCGCAGCCGTGCACGACCGGCGGCTGGCGCGACCCCCGCTCCCCCGGCGCAGGCCGAGCGCGTCGAGCGGTGGATGCGGCGGCGGCTCCTGTCCTTCGCCCGAAAGACCTTCGTTCCCCACACCCTGTCGGCCCTGCTGGTCGCCGCGGTGTACTGGTCGCTGACCCACCGCCGGGCCGTCTTCCTGTGGCTCGGGCTGGCCGCCGTGGCCCTGGTGGCCCGGCTTGCCGTCGCGCTGGCGAACGAGCGGCGCTTTCCCGCGGCCGACCATCCCGACGGACCGCCCGGCGGCGAAGGGCCCTACCTGGGACCGCTGCTCGCCCTCTCGGCCGTATGGGGGCTCGCCCCCTTCCTGTTGCTGCCGGCGGGCGCACTGAACGTCGAACTGGCGGCGCTGCTGGGGGTGGCGTTGTGCGCCATGCTCATGGGGTCGGTGCCGGCGGTGGCGCTGTGGCGCCCCGCGATCGCGGCCTGGCTGGTGCCGCTCACCACCGGCATGGCCGTGTACGGGGCCGTGCACGGCGGGCCGGCCGGCTGGTTCCTGTGCCTGGGCATCCTGCTGTTCTCGACCTGGATCGCACGGCTGGCGCTGGCCCAGCGGCACATGATCGCCCACAGCGTGACCATGCAGTTCCAGATGGAAGCGCTGAGCGAGCAACTCGCCGCGCAGAAGGGCGACCTGGAGCGGCTCAACGAGGAGCGCACCCGCTTCTTCGCGTCGGCCAGCCACGACCTGCGCCAGCCGGTGCACGCGCTGGCGCTGCTGTCGGACGCGATGCGCCGCGAACTGGCCGAGCACCCGGCTCGGGCGATGGCCGAACAGGTGGGCGCCGCCACGGCGTCGGTGGGCCACCTGCTCGACGCCATGCTCGACATCTCGCGCATCGATGCCGGCACCGTGCAGGCCGTGCCCAAGCCGGTGGCGCTGGTGGATGTCTTCGCGCACTTGTCGCAGGTCCAGGGGCCGCGCGTGGAGGCGGCGGGCCTGAGCCTGCGCGTGCAGGCCAGCGGCCACACGCTCGACACCGACGCGGCGCTGCTGCTGCGCATCCTGTCCAACCTGGTGGACAACGCCATCAAGCACGCGCCGCGGGCGCTGGGCGGTCATCGCATCCTGGTCACGGCGCGGCGCCGCGGCGCCGGCCTTCGCATCGCCGTGCGCGACGAGGGGCCGGGCGTGGCGGCGGAACACCTGCCCCGCCTGTACGAGGAGTTCTACCAGGTGGGCAACCCGGAGCGCGACGCCGCGCGCGGGCTGGGCATCGGCCTGGCCATCGTGCGCCGCCTGGCGGCGCTGCTGGGCGGGCGCACGGGCGTGCATTCGGTGCCGGGGCGGGGCAGTGCGTTCTGGATCGACCTGCCGCTGGCGACGGGGCAGGGGCCGGTCTCGGGCTTCGGCGACAGCACGCTGGCGCCGATGGTGGCCGAACCCAGCACGCCCATGCACCTGGAGCCCGTGCATTCGCACACGCACAGCCTGGAGGCGCGGCGGCCGAGCGTCCTGCTGCTGGACGACGAGCATGCGGTGGGCGATGCCATGCGCCTGTGGCTGCAGCCCTACTGCACCGCGGTGCACGCCACGCGCACCCTGGCCGAGGCGCAGGGCGTGGTGGCGCGCGAGGGCGCGGCGCTGGATGTGATGCTGGTGGACTTCCGCCTCACGGGCTCGGTCAACGGCATCGAGGCCGTGCAGCGCCTGCGCCGCGCAGCGGGGCGCCAGCTGCCGGCCATCCTGATCACCGGCGACACCGAGCCGGCACGTGTGCGCGCCGCCTACGAGAGCGGCCTGACCGTCGTGTTCAAGCCGGTGCAGCCGCAGCTGCTGGCGCAGATGCTGCAGGCGGCCGCCGCAACACCTGGCTGAAGACGTCGGCATCGACATTGCCGCCCGTGAGCGCGACGCCGATCCGGCGACCGGCCCAGCGCCCGCGCTGCTGCCAGGCCGCGGCCAGCGCCGCGGCGCCGGCGCCCTCGGCCACGTTGTGGGTGGCGCCGTAGAGCAGGCGCATCGCGCACGCCACCTCGTCGTCGGTCACGGCCACCACGTCCTCGGCCTCGCGGCGGATCAGTTCCAGCGACTCGGGCACCGGCGTGCGGCAGGCCATGCCGTCGGCCAGCTGCGTGCTGACGGGCGCATCCAGCGGCCGGCCGGCCCGAAAGGAGTCGAGGTACGCCGTGGCGTGTGCGGACACCACGCCGACCAGCTTCGTCTTCACGCCCACGTGCGCCCGCGCCGCGGCCGCGCCGGCGAAGCCCGAGCCCAGGCCGATGGGCACGAACAGCACCTCCGGCGGCGCGTCCTTCAGCGCCTCGAAGAACTCGACATACGCCGTTGCCACGCCGCGCACCAGGTCGCGGTGGAAGGAGGGCACCCGGTGCAGGTCCTGCGTCACCGCCAGCGCCGCCGCGTGGTCGGCCGCGGCCTGGAAGTCGTCGCCGTGTTCGACCAGGGTCACGCCCAGCGCGCGCATGGCTGCGTTCTTCTCGAGCGAGTTGCCGTGCGGCACCACGATGGTCGCCGCGAGGCCGTGGCGACGCACCGCGAAACCCACCGACTGGCCGTGGTTGCCGCGCGTGGCGCTGATCACGTGGCGCACCTGCGGCTGAAGCCGCGCCAGGGCCTCGAAGTAGGTCAGGCCGCCGCGGATCTTGAAGGCGCCCGCGGGTGTGTGGTTCTCGTGCTTGACCCACACCTCGGTGCCCAGCGCCTCGGCCAGCAGCGGCCAGGCGTACTGCGGCGTGGGCGGCATCGCGGCGTAGACGGTGCGTTGCGCGTCGGCGATCTCTTCGCGGGTGAACTGCATCGGTGCGTCCCTCATTTGCGATCCGGCATGGCGATGCGCACCGCCAGCAGGGCCAGCACGCTGCCCATCACCCAGCGCTGCGCGCGCAGCCAGGCCTCGCTGCGCGACAGCAAGGCGGTGATGCCCGCCGCGCCCATCACCAGCGCGCAGTTCACCGCGCCGCTGATGCCGATCTGCACCACGCCCAGCTGCAGGCTCTGCAGCAGCACCGAGCCCTTCTCGGGATGCAGGAACTGCGGGAAGAAGGACAGGTAGAACATTGCGACCTTCGGGTTCAGCACGTTGGTGACGAAGCCCATGCTGAACAGCTTGCCGGGCGGGTCGTGCGGCAGGTCGCGCGCCTGGAACGGCGCGGTGCCGCCGGGGCGCACCGCCTGCCACGCGAGCCACATCAGGTAGGCCGCGCCGGCCAGCCGGATCGCGTCGAAGGCGAGGGGCACGGCCGCCAGCAGGGCGGTGAGGCCCAGCGCCGCTGCCAGCAGGTGCACCACGAAGCCCAGCAGCACGCCGCCCAGCGAGATCAGCCCGGCCGCGCGCCCCTGGCACAGCGCGCGCGAGACGCAATAGATCATGTTCGGCCCCGGCGTGAGCACCAGCACCAGCGCGGCGAGGGAGAAGAAGAGGAGGTCGTGCACGTTCAGCATCAGAGTCCTTTGGATTCGAGGGTGACGGGGCCCTTGGGCGTCATGAATTGCGCCATGAAATTGGGCGCACCGGCTCTCACCGTCATCAGGTCCTTCGCGCCGACCGTTGCCAGCGCAGCCTGCAGCACCTCCGGCCGCGGGTGCGTGGCCTCCAGCGCCAGCAGGCCGAGGCCCGAAGGCGCGAAGCCATCGGCCGGATGCGCGCTGCCCCACTGGATCAGCGTCGGCAGAGCCCCGTAGAAGAGGCGCTGGCCGTCGTCGCGCACGGTGATCTGCCAGTCCAGGCGGCCCTGCGGTGTGTCGCGCGAGGCGGCCAGCACGTGGCCGCGGTCGATGTGCGTCGGCTCCGCCGCGAGCGCGTGCACGGCGGCCCGCGCATCGGGCACGCGCGCGACCCAATGCACGAGGCGCGGTCCCTCCTTGGCCAGCGCGGCCCGCAGCACCGGGTCGTCGAGGTCGAACCAGCGCCGCTGGTGGCGGGCACGCGCGGGCACGGCCGCGGGGTCGATGGCGATGATCTCGAAGTAGCAGCGCGGAAAGCGCTCGCCGCCCAGCCCCAGCAGGCGGTTGTGCGTGCCCATGAGCGGGTGCTGGCCGCCCGGTCCGGGCACGACGCCCAGCGTGGCTTCGCACCAGGCCACGCCCTCGTCGAGCGTGGCGGCGGCCACGACGAGGTGATCGATCTGCGTGGCGGGCGTCACAGCGTGACCTGCCCTTCGATGCAGGTCACTGAATGCCCGCCGACCCACACCTGGTCGGCCGCGTCGCGTTCGATGAAGACGCGGCCGTCGCGGTCCAGGCACTGGCCCTGACCGGCCACGTAGCGCGCAGGCAGGTGGCCGTCGGCGATGAGCCATTGGGCCAGGCCGGCGTTGAGGCTGCCGGTGACCGGGTCCTCGTCGACGCCGACCGGGGCGGCGAAGGCGCGTACTTCGACATCGACCTGCGGTGCGGACGGCCGTTCTGCCACAGCAGCACTCGCCCCGCCGCCGAAAGCTCGTGCTTCCCGATTCGACTTCGCTATCAGCAATCCGCCCCCAGGCGCGTCTTCGTCGCGCCGCCCCCCGAGGGGGGCCGCCTGGCTTGGGGCGGCCCGGCGCCAGGCGGGCGGAGCAGCTTCCGCAGGCGGGACGCCGGCCACACCCACTTTTTGCCCCAATTCCCGCAGCGCCCGGTGGTCCGGCCGCAGCGACAGCACGGCTTCGTCATCGGCCAGCAGCAGGCCCAGCCACACGGGCCCGTTGTCGAGCAGTTGCGCCGCGGTGATCTGGGCCGCTTTCAGGCCGAGCGCATTGGCGACCTTGGCCAGCAGCATCGGGCTGGGCGCGCTGCGCTTCAGGGGCGGCGCGGCGAAGGCGAGGCGCTCGCCGGCCGCATGGCCCGTCTCGCGCCGGATCTGCACCAGCCCGGCACCGCACTGCTGTACGACGCGGCCCAGCGCCTGCGGTACGTTCCCGGCGCGTAGAAAGGCATGGCAGGTGCCCAGCGTGGGGTGCCCCGCAAAGGGTAGCTCGCCGGCGGGCGTGAAGATGCGCACGCGGTAGTCGGCCGCGGGGTCGGTGGGCGGCAGCACGAAAGTCGTTTCGGACAGGTTCGTCCAGCGCGCGAAGCGCTGCATGGCCTCGTCGGCCAGGCCCTCGGCATCGAGCACCACGGCCAGCGGGTTGCCGCGGTAGGGGGTGTCGGTGAAGACGTCGACTTGCTGGAACGGATGGGACTTCATTTTTCGAGTGGCCGCGGAGCAGGCCGGACGTGGACATCCGCGGAACTGGCTTTGCCAGGCCGCTGGATGTGCCCCCTTGAGGGGGTTGGCGTAGCGGAACGAAGTCCGCGAAGACGGGGGGTGTTCATTCGAGCGGTAGGTCGAGCACGCCGCGCGCGCCGGGGCGCTGCAGCATCTGCGCGAACCAGCGCTCGAGGTTCGGCCAGCTCGGGCGCCGGTAGTCGGCCGCCGGCAGGCCGAACCAGCGGTGCACCTCGCAGCCGATCGGGATGTCGGCCATGGTGAAGCGCTCGCCGGTCATGAAGCTGCGCGTGGCCAGGTGCGCATCGAGCAGCGCGAAGAGTGGCTCCGTGGCGCGCATCGATTCCTCGATGACGGCCGCATCGCGCTGCTCCGGCGCCACGCGCACCAGTTGCACGAAGGCGCCGCCGCTGGCGCGATTCAGCGTGGTCTGCTGCCAGTCCATCCAGCGCTCGGCGTCGAAGCGCTCGGGCAACTGCTCGGGGTACATCTGGTAGGTCCAGTGCTTCGCGCAGAGGTAGCGCACGATGACGTTCGATTCCCATAGCACCACGCGGGCGTCGCCTTCGCCGTCGTCGATGGTCGGCACCATCGCGTTCGGATTCATGGCCCGGTACTCCTCGGACTGGACGATGCCGAACTTGCCGCCGGCCTCGGTGCGCTGGAAGTCGAGCCCGAGTTCCTGCGCGCACCACACCACCTTGCGCACGTTGATCGAGCTGATGCGGCCCCAGATGTTGAGCATGTCGTGTGTTCCTTGAAGTGCTGTCAGGCCGAGATCATGCGCGCGGTGCCCGACACGCGCACGGACGCCCCAGGCTCTGGGGCGATGTCGACGTGCAGCCGGCAGACGACGCCCATGTCCTCGCCCTGCACGATGTCGATCGCGCCGCCGTGCGGCCATCCGAGGTCGCGCAGATACCCGCCCAGCGCCGCGGCAGCCGCGCCCGTTGCCGGGTCCTCGTACACGCCGCCGCCGGCGAAGGGGTTGCGGGCGTGGAAGCTGCGCTCGCCCTCGGCATGCACGAGCGCGATGGTCGCCAGGCCGGCGCGCTGCATCAGCTCGCGGCCGGCGTCGAAGTCGTAGCGCATCGCGGCCAGCGCGGCGCGGCTGCGCAGGGCCAGCACGAAGTGGTCGGCGCCGCCGTGCGCGAGGGCCGGCGGCAGGCGCGGGTCGAGCTCGTCCTCGCTCAGGCCGAAGAGCGCCAACGCCTCGGCCCGCAGCGCCGGTGCGAGCGGCTCGCTGCGCGTGGGCGGCGATTGCAGCGCGGCGTTCACCAGCACCCCCTCGCGCCGGCCCGCGACGGTGATGCGCGCATGGTTGATGGCGAGCTCGAACACGCCGTCGCCCTGGGCACGCGCCAGCGCGGCACCGAGCGCGATGGTCGCGTGGCCGCAGAAGGGCACCTCGGCCGCAGGCGAGAAGTAGCGCACGCGCCAGCCGCCGCCGGGCTGCGGCGCGGCGAACACGCTTTCGGAATAGCCGAGCTCGGTCGCGAGCTGCTGCATCCGGTCGTCGGGCGGCAGGCTGTCGCCGATCACCACGCCGGCGGGGTTGCCGCCGCGCGGACCGTCGGAGAAGGCGGCGATGTGCTGGACGTTCATGCTTCGATCAAAAGAAAAAGGACAAGCTCATGCCGCGGCCGGCCGCGCCATCACCAGCAGCCGCAGCGCCAGGCCGAACATCACGCCCGCCAGCAGCCGCTGGCGCAGGCGCGCGCCGCGCTCGCTGGCGGCCACGCGCCGTGCAACGACGCCCGCGGCGCTGCCCAGCGCGGTGTTGAAGAGCAGGGACACCGCCGACATCACCGCGCCCAGCTGCACCATCTGCACGCTCACCGAGCCCTGCGCCGGGTGCACGAACTGCGGCAGGAAGACGACGAAGAAGACCAGCGCCTTCGGGTTCATCAGCGTGTTGACGAAGCCCATGCGCGCCACCCGCGCGAGCCCCGCAGGCGGCGCGTCGGCCGCACGCGCTCCCGGCGCGCCCGCGCGCAGCGCCTGCACGCCCAGCCACACGAGGTACGCCGCGCCGGCCCAGCGCAGCAGGTCGAAGGCCGGCGCCCAGGCGGCCATCAGCGCCGCGACGCCGCTGGCGGCCGCCAGCGCGAGCACGAAGTCCGCCAGCGCGATGCCGATGGCGCCGGCGACGGCGCCGCGCGGCCCGTGCGCCGCGCCCTGCGCCAGCACGAAGGCCATGTTGGGGCCGGGTGATGCCATCAGCGCCAGCGCGGCAAGCACGAAGAGGCCGAGGGTGGGGAGGGTGACCATGGCGCCGTGCCTCAGCCGATCGCCGTCGTTGCGGGCAGGTAGGGCGTGACGGCGGCCAGCGCGCGGGCGACGTAGCTGTCCTTCTCGCCCACGGGCGCCACGTAGTGCAGGGCCGAGCTCGCGGCCTCCAGGCCCTCGCTGCGCGCGATCAGCCAGGCCGCGAGGTAGGGCGACGCCAGGCAGCCGCCGGCTGTCGCAACGTTGCCGTCGGCGAAGAAGGGCTGGTCGAGCACGCGCACGCCGGCCTCCTGCACCCAGGGCTTGGTCGTGAGGTCGGTGCAGGCGGGCACCCGGCCCAGCAGGCCGAGCCGGGCGAGCACCAGCGTGCCGGAGCACTGCGCGCCGATCAGCTGGCGCGCGGGGTCGAGTTGCAGGCGTGCCATCAGCGCCGCGTCGGCCACGATCTCGCGCGTGCGGATGCCGCTGCCCACCAGCACCGCGTCGGCCGTCCCGGCCTCGTCCAGCGAAGCGGTGGCCTCGAGCGTGACACCGTTCATCGAGGTCACGCGGGCGGTCGGCGCCGCCAGCGTCACGCGCCAGCCGGGGCGCTTGATGCGGTTGAGCACGCCCAGGGCGATCAGCGAATCCAGCTCGTTGAAGCCGTCGAAGGTGAGGATGGCGGTGTGCATGGGCAACCCCGATTGCTATCGAAACAATAGCTGCCGGCGCCCGTCATGCGGGCGCGGGCGGCCGATTGGGCTTGAAGGTCTGACGATCAGGCGGCTGCGAGCTGCTGCGTGATCTGCGCCGCCGTGCGGTGCGCCAGCGCCTCGCGCACCGTCGCGGCCAGGGCGGCGATCGCGGTGTCGATCTGCTCCACGGTCGCCGTCACGAAGGACAGGCGCAGCGTGCGCGTGTCGGGCTCGCCGGCGTAGAAGGGCGCGCCGGGCACGAAGGCCACGTTGCGCTCCACGGCCTGCGCCAGCAGGGCGGTGCTGTCGATGCCCTCGGGCATGCGCAGCCACAGGAACATGCCGCCCTTGGGCACGTTGAACTCGACGTCCAGGCCAGGACGTCGAGCCCCCACGCTCGGCACTGCGTGTCCTCGCTGCCCCCCGAGGGGGCGCTCGGCGTCTAGGGGCTGCCCGTCGACGCCGAACTCGCGCTGCAGGGCCGCGACCATCGCGTCGCGCTGCTGCTTGTACAGCGCGCGGATGGTGGGCACGTGGCGGTCCAGGAAGCCGTCCTTCATCACCGCCGACACCATGCGCTGCGTGAAGATCGGCGTGTGCAGGTCCACCGCCTGCTTGGCCTGCAGCAGCTTGGGGTAGATGGCCTTGGGGGCCACCAGGAAGCCCAGGCGCAGGCCTGGCGCGAGGATCTTGGAGAAGGAGCCCAGGTAGATGCAGCCCTCGGGGTTGCGCGCGGTGAGCGGCAGCGGCGGCGCCTCGTCGAACCACAGGTCGCCGTAGGGGTTGTCTTCCACGATCGGCAGGCCGGCAGCCTGCGCGGCGGCGCTCACCGCGGCGCGCCGCGCCTCGCTCATGGTGCGGCCGGTGGGGTTCTGGAAGTTGGGCAGCAGGTAGACGAAGCGTCCGCCCTCGGCCTTCGCCGTGAGGTCGTCGGGCAGCACGCCCTCGCCGTCGCTGGCCACGCTCACGGCCTGCGGTTCCATCGGGCTGAAGGCCTGCAGCGCGCCCAGGTAGGTGGGCGTTTCCACCAGCACCTTGCTGCCGGGGTCGAGCAGCACCTTGGCGATCAGGTCCAGGCCCTGCTGCGAGCCGGTGGTGATCAGCACCTGGTCGGGGTTGACGTCCCAGGGCAGCATGTCGGCCACCGCGCGGCGCAGGGGCGCATAGCCTTCGCTGGCGGCGTATTGCAATGCGGCCTGGCCATCGTTGGCCAGCACGTCGGCGCAGGCCTGCGCGAAGGCGCTCACCGGGAAGGTCTTCGGCGAGGGCAGGCCGCCGGCCAGGCTGATCACGTTTGGCCGCTCGGTGACCTTGAGGATCTCGCGGATGGCCGAGGGGTTCATTTTTTCCGCGCGTGCGGCGAGGGTCCACTTCATGTCGTCGTGCTCCTGGGATGTGCCGCCGTGGGCGGTGAAGAAGTCGGGGGTTGCGAAAGCCGTTTGCCCACCACCACCGTGGCGACCACGGCGGCGGCGAAGCCGAGGGTGACCGCGTCCAGCGGTTCGCCCAACAGGGGAATGGCGGCGAGGATCGAGAGGAAGGGCTGCAGCAGCTGCGTCTGGCTCACGCGCAGCGCGCCGCCGATGGCCAGCCCGCGGTACCAGGCGAAGAAGCCCATCCACATCGAGAACACGCCGAGGTAGACGAAGCCGACCCACGCCGACGTGGCGACCGGCTGCGCGGGCCACAGCAACACCGTGGCCGGCAGCGTGAGCGGCAGCGCCATCACGCACACCCAGCAGATCACGCGCTCGGCGCCCAGCGCCGGCGTGACCTGCGCCCCGTAGATGTAGCCGAAGGACGCGGCGATGACGGCACCGACCAGCAGCAGGTCGGCCCACTCGAAGCCGAAGCCATGGCCCTGCTGCTGTGCGCGCAGCAGCGAGAACGCCACCACCAGCGCGCTGCCCAGCACGGCGCACACCCAGAAACCCAGCCGTGCGCGCTGGTGCAGCACCCAGGCCGCGACCATGGCCGAGACCAGCGGCAGCAACGCCGTGATGACGGCCGCGTGGCTGGCCGTGACCACGCGCAGCGCATAGGCCAGCAGCAGCGGGTAGCCGATGGCGTTGCCCAGCACCGCCATGCCCAGCGGCTTCCACTGGTGGCGCTGCGGCAGCGGCGAACGCGTGGCGAGCAGGAAGACGGCCGACAGCCCGCCGGCCAGCGCCGCGCGGCCCAGCGTCACGAACCAGGGCGAGAGCTGCGGCGCGTCGGCCGTGCCGGTGGCCAGGCGTGTCATGGGCAGCGTGATCGCGAAGATCGCGACGCCCAGCACGCCGAGCCACAGGCCCAGAGTCTCGCGCCGCGTGTGCAGAGGATCGGTTGCGGGAACGCTCATGCCTTCACCATCCAGGCCGCCGTCAGCACCAGCACCGCCGCCATGCCGCGGTTGAACCACAGCAGGCGCCGGCCCTGCGCCAGCCAGGCCCGCAGCAGCGCGCCCACCGCCGCGTACGCGAGGTTGCTCGCGAAGGCGAAGACCAGCATCACCCCAAGCAGCACCGCCACGCGCTGCGCCGGCTCGGCCTGGCCGGCGACCCAGCCTGCGACCAGCGTCAACGCCAGCAGCCAGGCCTTGATGTTGACGAACTGCAAGCCCACGCCCTGCCAGAAGCCCACCTGCATCCGGCCGGCGTCGGCCTGGCCGAGCTGGCCGCTTCGCGACAACTTCAAGGCCAGCCACAGCAGGTAGGCGATGCCCAGCACCTTGATCGCCACGCGCGCCGTGGGCGCGGCCGTGACGAGCGCGCCGACGCCGCCCGCACACAGCAGCAGCAGGGCGCTCCAGCCCACCGGCACCGCCACCACGAAGCGCATCGCGCGCTTCAGCCCGCCGTTGGCGGCCAAGGCGGTGGACAGCGTGGTGTTGGGCCCCGGCGAAAAACTCATCGCCGTGGCCAGCACCAGCAGCGCGGTGAATTCTTGCCAGTTCATGGACACAGACTCTAAACTCGAGACCATTACAGTACCGGTACAGATGATCGGACATGGTGCCTGTCTGTACTGCTCGGCGCACCAACACACATGCTGACCCGCACCTCCGCCCAGACCCTGACCGACCAGCTTGCCGAGCGCTTTGCCGAGCGCATCCGCAACCGGCTGATGGCGCCCGGCGCGCGTCTGCCCTCGGTGCGCGAGTGTGCGCGCCAGCAGGGCGTGAGCCCGCACACGGTGGTGGCCGCCTATGACCAGCTGCTCGCGCAGGGGCTGGTCGAGGCCCGGCGCCAGCGCGGCTTCTATGTGCGGAACGATGCCGCAGCCCCCACGGGGCGGGCGCCGGCAGCTATCAAGAACGTAGCAGAACCGGCGCAACCCGTGACCACCGTGCTGGCCCGCGCACCGGCCGACGCCAGCACGCTGATCCGCGGCATGTTCCACCGCCAGAGCGCCAAGCCGCAACCCGGCATGGGCGTGCTGCCGCCGGACTGGCTGGAGAGCACCTTCATGCCCACCGCGGTGCGCAAGGTCACGGGCGTCAAGGCCTTGCAGGAGTTCTCGCTGCAGTACGGCGACCCGGCGGGCGACGCGGGGCTGCGCGCGAGCCTGGTGAAGAAGCTGGCCGGCATCCAGCTCGAGGTTGCGCCCTCGCAGATCGTCACCACCGTCGGCGCCACCCACGCGCTGGACATCGTCAGCCGCACCCTGCTGCGCGCGGGCGACCCGGTGATGGTCGAGGAGCCCGGCTGGGCGGTGGAGTTCGCGCGGCTCGAGGCCCTGGGCATGCGCGTGCTGCCGGTGCCGCGCCTGGCCGACGGGCCCGACCTGGCGGTGATGCAGCGCTACTGCGAGGCGCACCAGCCCAAGCTCTTCGTCAGCGTCAGCGTGCTGCACAACCCCACGGGCTACAGCCTCAGCCCGGCCGGCGCGCACCGCGTGCTGCAACTGGCCAACCAGCACGACTTCCACATCGTCGAGGACGACACCTACAGCCACCTCGCGCCCGAGCATGCGACGCGGCTGTCGACGCTTGACGGCCTCTCGCGCACCATCTACGTCAGCGGCTTCGCCAAGATCCTGGCGCCCAACTGGCGCATCGGCTTCCTGGCCGCCTCGCCGCCGCTGGTGGAGCGGCTGCTCGAGACCAAGCTGCTGGCCACGCTGACCACTCCGGCGCTCTTCGAGCGGGCGCTGGCCTGGTGTATCGACCAGGGGCAGCTGCGCCGCCACGTCGAGCGCATCCGCGTGCGGCTGGACGGCGCACGCAGCCGCGCGGTGAAGCTCGCGCTGGCGCACGGCTGCACGCTGGCCTCCGAGCCGGCGGGGCTGTTCGGCTGGATCGAGACCGGTGCCGACACCGATGCACTCACGCAGCGCATGCTGGACGAGGGCTACCTCATCGCGCCGGGCTCGCTCTTCCACGCGCGCCGCCAGCCCACCACGCTGATGCGCATCAACTTCGCGACCACGCAGGACGCCACCTTCTGGAAGGTGTTCGGCCGCGTGCGCGACGGGCTCTAGGGCCTTCACAGCCCTGGCCGCGCGATACTGGCCGCGTGGCAACGCCAATCCGCACGGAGGCTTTTCTTGGCCAGGCTCGACCCGCTGAACACCTCGCGCTACTGGCACGCCGCCGACGTGCCGGGCATGGACCTGCTGCACGCGGACTTCAGCACGCACGAGTACGCACCGCATGTGCACCCTTCCTTTGTCATCGCGGTCACCGAGGTGGGCGGCGCGGAGTTCAGGAGCCGCGGCCGCCTGGGTGTGGCCGAACCGCAGGCGCTGCTGGTCTTCAACCCGTCCGAGCCCCACTCCGGGCGCATGGGCGCCAGCGCGCGCTGGCGCTACCGCGCCTTCTACCTGGCGGAGCCCGGCATCCGGCAACTGATGGCGGCGCTGGGCCTGGACCAGCCCCGGCATTTCGCATCGAACGTGCTGGCCGACCGGGCACTGATCGACGCCTTCCTCGCGCTGCATCGCGCCTTCGACGCCGACCCGGCGTCGGACGACCCGCTGGTGAGCCATGAACGCTTCGTCCACACCTTCGGCACGCTGTTCCAGCGATACGCCGCCCCGGGCCAGCGCGTGCCGGCGGCGCCCGCCGGCGCTGCCGTACTCGCGCCGGTGCTGGAATTGCTGCACGATGCTTTCGGCGAGCGGCTGAGCCTCGATCAGATGGCGGCCGCGGGCGGCCTGACGCCCTTCCAGCTCATCGGTGCGTTCAAGCGCACGACCGGCCTGACGCCGCATGCCTACCTGACGCAGTTGCGGTTGCGGGCCGCCATCCGCCACCTAGGCGCCGGGCGCCCGCTGATCGACGCCGCCGTGGCGAGCGGCTTCTACGACCAGAGCGCGCTCACCCGGCATTTCAAGCGCACCTTCGGGATGACGCCGCTGCAGTACGTGCGCGCCCGGGCCGGCTGACGCCTGCACGGCGGCAACAGCAGCGCCGCAATTTCCGCCAATACGCCGCGCGGCCGGCGTTCTACCGTGCGGCCCAGGCGTCGGCCTTTTCCTTGCGCGGTCCTCAGACCGCCCCGGGGCCGTCGCCAGACGACGCCCATGATTTACACCCTCGCACGACCCGCCGCCCCGACCGGCAGCGTTCTTTCCTTCCTGGCCCTGGTGCTCGGCGCCGGCGCGCTGGCGCTGGGGGGCGTGTTCCTGCGGCACAGCGAGCTGCCGCCCACCGCCAGCGCGGTGTACCGGGTGGCGCTGGCCATTCCGGTGTTCTTCCTGCTCGACCGGCTGTCGGCCCGCGGCGAAGCGCCCGGCACACCGGCCATTCCGGTCCGGCTCGTCCTGGTCGGCTTCATCTTCTCGGGCAACCTGGCGCTGTACCACTGGTCGATGACGCTGACCACGCTGGCCAATGCCAACCTGCTGGCCAACCTGGCGCCGATCTTCGTGGTGCTCGGCGCCAGGCTCTTCCTCGGCAAGCGCTTCAAGCCCGGCTTCCTGGTCGGCATGCTGTGCGCGCTGGCCGGCGCCTTCGTGCTGATCGGCCATCGGCTCGACTTCGGCTCGAGGCACATGGCCGGCAACCTGCTGGGCTTGCTGTCGGCGGTGTTCTACGGCGCCTACCTGCTCGCCGTGAGCCTGGTGCGCGCCCAGTACCGGACGATGACCGTGATGGCCTGGAGCAGTGTCGGCACGCTGGTCGTGCTGCTGCCGCTGACCCTCGCGCGCGGCGAATCGCTGGTGCCGCAGACGCTGCACGGCGTGCTGATGCTGGTGGCACTGGCCCTGGTGTCGCACGTCGGCGGCCAGGGCCTGATCGCCTATGCGCTGGCCCGGCTGCCGGCCGCGCTGTCCTCGATCACCCTGCTGGTGCAGCCCGTCATTGCCACCGTGCTGGGCGGCTGGCTGTTCCACGAATACCTCAGCCCCGTCGAGTTCGCCGGGGCCGTGGTCATCCTCGCCGGCATCGTCATCGCCCGGCGTTTTTCATGAGCGGCCCGCCCGGCCCCACGAGGAATCCATGTCCCCCTACCTGTGCCACATCGATCCCGACTGCCTGCGCTTCGAAGCCCGAGTGGTCGCGCGCCGGCCCGACGGCGTGCTGCTCGACCGGTCGTTCTTCTATCCCGGCGGCGGCGGCCAGCTGGCGGACCGCGGCACGCTCGCATGGGAAGGAGGCGGCAGTGTGAGGATCGACCGGATCGAGATGCAGGGCGCCAACGCCTGGCACTGCTTCGACACCGCCGACGCGGGCCGGGTGCCCGACGACCGTGTCGTCGTGGACGTGGACGCGGACTTCCGCTTCCTGATGAGCCAGCTGCACACCGGCCTGCACCTGCTGAACGCGCTCGTCTACCAGCGCTTCGAGGGCTCGCTGGTCACCGGCGTGCAGATGGCGGCCGACGGCACGGCGCGGATCGACTTCGACCTGCCTGCAGCGGACAACAACGCGCTGCGTGCGCTCGAGCCCGCCCTCAACGACCTCATCGCCGACGGCCGGCCGGTGAAAGCGCTGTACCTCGACGCCGCCGCGCTCGCGCGCGAACCCGGCGTGCTGCGCAGCCGCTCGGTCGCGCCGCCCAGCCAGGCCGACGGCACCACGCGGATCATCGAGATCGAGGGCCTCGACCGGCAGGCCTGCGGCGGCACGCACCTGTCGAACACCGCGCAATCGGCACCGCTGCGCATCCTGAAGATCGAGAACAAGGGGCAGCACAACCGGCGCATCCGGATCGGCCTGGTGAGCTAGGGCAGGTCGCATCCCTGCGGGCGCACGGCATGACCACCACCGAGATCCTGCGGCGCCTCGTGGGCTTCGACACCACCTCGCACCGCTCCAACCTCGGCCTGATCCACTGGGTCGCGGACTTCCTCGCCGGGCATGGCGTGCACGCGCAGCTGCTGCCCAGCGAGGACGGCCGCAAGGCCAACCTGCTGGCCCGCATCGGCCCCGACGCGGCGGGCGGCATGGTGCTCTCGGGCCACAGCGACGTCGTGCCCGTGGCGGGACAGGCCTGGCGTTCCGACCCCTTCGTCCTGGCCGAGCGCGAGGGCCGGCTCTACGGACGGGGCGCGGTGGACATGAAGGGCTTCATCGCGGCATGCCTGTCGGCGGTGCCCGCCTGGCAGCGGCAGCCCCTGCGCCGCCCGATCCGTCTGGCCGTCTCCTACGACGAGGAGGTCGGCTGCCTGGGCGCTCCCAAGCTCGTGGAGCAACTCAAGGCGTGCGCGCCCGCGCTGGCCATCATCGGCGAGCCGACGCAGATGAGGATCGGCGTGCGGCATCGCGGTTTCTTCGGCCACCGGGCGCTCTTCACCGGGCTGGCCGCGCACTCCAGCGACCCCTCGCTGGGTGCCTGCGCGGTCGAGCCGGCGGCGCACCTGGTCACCCGGCTGGTCGACCTGCGGCGCAGATTCGCCGGCGAGGGCAACCCGGCCACCCTCAACGTCGGCCGCATCGACGGCGGCAGCGCGATCAACATCGTGCCGGGCCGCTGCGAGGTGCTGTGGGAATGCCGACCCCCGGACGAGGCCACCGCCCGACTCGTGCGCGAGGCGGTCCGCGAGGCGCTGGCGGGTCTGCCAGCCGGCGTCACGGTCGAGGCGCAGCAGGTGGCCGCCGTGCCGCCCCTGTCCACCCACGGCAACGAGGCGGCAGTCGCGGCCGCGCGCGCGCTGGGCGCGCTCTGGCCCGAGGCGGACCTGCCTTTCGGCACCGAGGCCGGCTTCTTCCAGCAGGCCGGCATCCCGGCGGTGGTGTGCGGTCCCGGGGCCATCGCCCAGGCGCACCAGCCGGACGAGTGGATCGCGTCGGACCAGCTGGTGGCCGCCGACCGCTTCATGCGGGCGGTGGGGGACTGGGCGCGTGCCGGACCGCTGGCCGGCTAGATGCCGAGCAGCTCCGGCGGCAGTCCGCTGACGAACTCGGCGAAATCCTTTCCCCCGATGGAGATGTGCGCGAGCATCGCTTCGCGCGCGGCGCCCGAGTCGGCGTCCGCGATGGCCCGGCTCACGTCGCCGTGCTCCTTGACGGAGCGTTGCATCCGGCCCGGCGATTCGAAGCGTCGGGCCGTGTAGGCGGCGCAGCGCGTGCGCAGCATCACGATTTGCTCGACCAGTGCGCCGTTGCGGCAGCCGTCATAGATCAGTTGGTGGAAATCGTCGTTCGCGCGCTCGTAGGCGGCCGCGTCGTCGTTGGCCGCAGCCTGCGCGCAGGCTTCGACGCTGCGCTCCAGTTGCTGGCGCTCCCCGGGCTTCATGCGCCGCGCTGCATACCCGGCCGCGACCGCTTCCAGCTCGCCCAGCAGTTCCAGCATCTCGCGCAGCATGTGCATGGACAGCTTGGGCACGCTCGCGCCGCTGCGCGGGCTCATGACCACGAAGCCCTGCGCAGCCAACTGAAGGATCGCCTCGCGGATCGGTGTGCGCGAGGTGGAGAAGCGGGCGCCGAGCGCTTTCTCGTCGATGGGGTGGCCCGGGCGCATGGCGCCGCTCGCCAGGTCCTTGATCAGCGCCATCCGGATGGACTCGGCAAGCGTCGAGCCGGCGGCCTCAGGGTTTTTGCCCGATAGCAATTGCATGGTGAAGAAATATATTTATCGACGTATTAAATATTTTCCAAGAGCACTCAGATGTACAGAGCAGCGTTGTTGCGGATTCTATCGGGCCGTTCGGTGGCAGCCCGCCCCGTTGCGGCAGCCAGTCGGCGCGTCAGCTGGGCGGTTGCGGCCATGGCCACCGCGCTCGTATCGGCCGGTGCCCCTGCGGCGATGGCCGAGGAGTGGAAGCCGCAGCGCCCCATCCGGATGGTCCTGGGCTACACGCCGGGCGGAGCTGCCGACGCGGTTGCCCGCGACCTTGCGCCGCAGATGGAGAAGGTCTTGGGCCAGCCGGTGGTGGTGGACTACCGGCCAGGCGCCGGCGGGGCCATCGGCGTCGAGGCCGTCGTCAACGCCCCGGCCGACGGGCTGACGATCGGCCTGATCGACGGCGCACCGCTCACCATCATTCCCAATGCGCGCAAGGTGAGCTATGACCCGGCCACTTCGCTGAGCTACCTGGGTATCGTCTCGCGCTCGCCCCTCGCCGTGCTGGTGCATCCCAGCGTTCCGGCCAATACGCTGCAGGAGTTGCTGGCGCTGGCGCGCGCCAAGCCGAACAGCCTGAGCTACGCCACCTCGGGCATCGGGACCATCCACCAGATGTCGTCGGAGCTGCTGCAGGCGAGCACCCAGGTCTCGATGCTGCACGTGCCGTACAAGGGAGCGGCACCGGCGCTGCAGGACGTCATGGCCGGGGCGGTGAAAGTGTCCTTCTCCACCATTGCGCCGGCGGCACCGTTCGTCAAGGCCGGCAAGTTGCGCGCGCTGGCCGTGACCTCCGACCGCGAGGTGGCGCTGCTGCCGGGCGTGAAGACGATCGCCGCTCAGGGTGTGCCGGGCTACGACTCCGAAGGGTGGTTCGTGCTGGCGGCGCCCAAGGGCCTGCCCGCACCTATCGCCGCGAAATTGAACGAGGCGCTCAACGCCGCGCTCGCGACGCCGGCCGTCCAGCAGAAGCTCGCGGAGCAGGGCAGCAACACCGAGCCTTCGACGCCCGCGGACGCCGCCGCGCTGGTCAGGCGCGACCAGCGCAAGTGGGGCGAGGTCATCCGTAGCCAGCACCTCCAGTTCGATTGATTCATCCATTTCCAGGACCCTCCCATGACAGCCGAATCCTCCGCCTCTTCTCTTGGCTCTGTTCCCGCCAGCCCCGCGCTGGCCATCGACGGCGCCGTCGCCACCATCACGCTGCGCCGTCCGGCGACGCACAACCGCATCGAGCCCGAGGACCTCGGCGTGCTCCGTGGCTACCTGGCCGAGCTGGAGGCGAACCGCGATGTTCGCGTCATCGTCTTCGCAAGCACGGGCACCAGCTTCAGCTCCGGCTTCGACCTGGGGCGCCTCGGTGCCTCGGCGGCATCCGGCGAGAACCAGTTCCAGCAGTTCACCGACGACATCGAGAACGCGCGGGCCATCACGATCGCCAGGCTGCACGGCCCCGTGTATGGCGGCTCGACTGACCTGACGCTGGCCTGCGACTTCCGCATCGGCGTCGAAGGCATGCGCATGTTCATGCCCGCGGCCCGGCTGGGCCTGCACTACTACCCGCACGGCCTGCGTCGCTGGGTGTCGCGGCTGGGCCTGGGCGCCGCCAAGCGCCTGTTCCTCACGTCGCGCACCCTCCAGGCCGAGGAAATGCTGCGCATCGGCTACCTGGACGCGCTGGTGCCTCCGGAATCGCTCGACGCCGAACTGCGCAAGTGGATCGACGAACTTCTGGCACAGGCGCCCATCCCACTGGTGACCATGAAGGCCACGCTCAACGAGATCGGCCGCATGGAGTACGACGAGGGCTCGGCCCAGGCGGCCCACGTCGCGAGCCTGAAGACGCGCGACATCGCCGAGGCGCTGACGGCCTTCGCTGAAAAGCGCGCGCCGCGCTTCACGGGGGCCTGATGGGCGCGCCACGCAACCCGGACCTGCCGCTCGCGGGCGTCCGTGTGCTCGAGCTCTCGCAGATCATGGCCGGCCCGACCTGCGGGCTGATGTTGGCCGACATGGGTGCTGAGGTCATCAAGGTGGAGAAGTTTCCCGCCGGCGACGATGCGCGGGGCTATGCGCGGCCAGGCGACCCGGGCCTGGCGCCCGGCTTCGTGATGCTCAACCGCGGCAAGCGCTCCGTCGCCGTCGACATCCGCAAGGAGGCGGGCCAGGAGATCATCAAGACGCTGGCCGGGCGCTGCGACATCGTCACGGAGAACTTCCGCCGCGGAAAGATGGATGCGCTGGGCCTGGGCTACGAGCACCTGCGCGCCGTCAACCCGCAGCTCGTCTACTGCTCCATCAGCGGCTATGGGCCGAACGGCCCGCTCAGCGACAAGGGGGGCTTCGACCTGGTGCTGCAGGCCTTCTCCGGCCTGATCAGCGTGACCGGCAGCCGGGACGGCGAGCTGGCCAAGCCCGGCAATTCGGTCGCCGACATCAACGCCGGCATCCTGGCCGCACTGGGGTGCATGGCCGCCTATGTGAAACGCCTGCGCACCGGCGTGGGCAGCCGGGTCGAGACCTCGCTCCTGCAGGCGTCGCTGCAGCAGATGTACTGGTTCGCGGCCGCCTATTTCCATGACGGCACGATCGCCCGGCCCATGGGCACCGCCCACCCGCTGATCGCGCCCTACCAGACCTTCCGCTGCAAGGAGGGCGCCATCGCGCTGGGCGGTGGCAACCAGGCCAACTGGCTGCGCATCGCCGATGTGCTGGGCCATCCGGAATGGCTGCAGGATGCGCGCTTCACCACCGGGCGGGACCGCCTCGGGCACCAGGCCGAACTGGAGGCGCTGATCACGGAGGCGCTGAGCACGCACACGGCCGAGCACTGGGTCGAGGTCCTCGACCGTGCGGGCGTGCCGGTCGGGCCGGTCCACGACGTGGGGCAGGCGATGGAGCATCCGCAGTCGATGGCGATTTCGATGGTGGTCGAGGTCGAACACGGTGCCGGCGGCCGAACCCGATCCCTGGGCCTGCCGATCCACTTCGACGGCGAGGCGCCCTTTGCCGCTTCGCCCGCGCCCCGCGTTGGCCAGCAGACCCGCGAAGTGCTCCAGGAGTTCGGCTACGACGACGCGCGGATCACGGCGCTGCTGGAGGCCGGGATCATCCAGTAGCGCGCCTCAGTCGCCTGCGGCCGACAGCCCCAGGTTGTAGTGCACCCAGCCCCAGTAATGGTCCAGCGTCAGCCCCTCGCGCTGGGCCTGGGCCCAGCGCGCACGCGTGAAGACCGGGTGTTGTGTGCCATGGCGGGCGGCCAGCGCCGCGGGTTCGAGGCCGAAATCGGCGGCCAGGCTCGGGTCGGCCGCCGCCGTGGCGGGCGCGTCGGCGATACCGGCGCGCTCAGGCGTCGGCGCGGGCGCGGGCGCACTGCCGACCACGTCGCGCCCCTGCGCCTTGGCGCCGAGCAGCGCCATGTCGGCGCGCCGGAGCATCTCCGCAGGGGCCTCCTGCGATGCCTCGCCGGCCGCAACGCCGACGCTGACGGTGACGACCAGCGCGTCGTGGCCCAGTGCCACGGGCCGTGCGCTCACCGCGCGTCGCAGGGCATCGGCGCGCGCGAGCGTTTCGGCCTCGCTGGCGCTGTGCAGCAGGATGGCGAACTCGTCGCCGCCCAACCGGGCCAGCAGTTCCTGCGCGGCCAATGCGCCGGCGAGCCGGCTCGCGACCTCGGCCATCACGGTGTCGCCGGCCTCGTGGCCGAAGCGGTCGTTGACGGCCTTGAAGTGGTCGACGTCGATCAGGGCGACCGCCGTCACGTCATGCCTTTCCGCGAGCGCAAGTTCGAGTGCGCGGCGGTTGGGCAGGCCGGTGAGCGGGTCGCTCAGCGCCATGCGCTGCAACTGCGCGTTCAAGCCCGCCAGTTCGGCGTGCGCCCGCGCCAGCGCCTGCTCGCGATCGGCCAGGTCGGTCACGTCGGTCCACAGCGAGGCGATGCCGCCGTGCAGCGCGTGCTCCTCGATGCGGTAGCTGCGGCCGGTGACGCCGCGCAGCGTCACGGGCCCGGGCAGCGGCCCGCCAAGCCGGCTGTCGCACAGCGCGCGGAAGGCCGCGGAGGGCTCGAACATCGCCGAGTAGCGGCGCCAGTAGTCGCCCTGGACGTGGCGCTCGCGGATGTCGGGCACCTCGCGCAGCACCGGCAGGAAGTGCTGCGAGAAGAAGCGCGAGTTGGCGTAGCGCAGCTGCCCCCGGGCGTCGTGCAGGATGACGCCGAGGTTGGTGACGGTGAGCAGTTCCAGCAGCACGCTTGCATCGGTGCCCTCTGTCCCGCTGTGCGTGACGTCGGTCCACAGCTTGATCCGCCCGCCCGGCACGGGAAACATGCGCAGCTCCAGCCAGCGGCCGCTGTCGGCCCGCTGGTAGCGCAGCGGCCCCCGCTCATTGCCGTGGCGCCACAGGGCATTGGCCAGCGCGGCATCGAGCTCGGCCGCGCCGGCATCGGGGTGCTGGCGCTGCAGAAACGGCCGGATCGTGTCGGCCACCGGCAGGCCGACGCGAACGAGCTCGCGCATCTCGGGAAAGAAGTCGAGGTAGCGCGCGTTCCAGGCACGGACGCGCTCCTCGGTGTCGTAGCAGCACACGGCCGAGGCGCCGAAGGCCAGCAGCAAGCCGCCGGCGGCCTGGGTCCAGCGGTCGTCTTCGCCATGGAGCGGAGGGAGATCGGGTGCGGACACGTCTTTCGATGACTGGCTGAAAGCCGCCACTGCAGGTCAAGCGCCCGCAGTCGGCCGTCTGGAGGGTGACAGTATCGCTGCCCGCCCCCCGCATCGGCGTAGGCCCGGGCGCAAACGCCTGACCGGCAGCGCGGCATCGCCCTTGCTAAAATCACGGGCCCGGCACAGCCCTGCCGGCGTCCCGACTGCGCGACGCCGGCCAGCGCCCAGGTCTGCCGGCCCTTGCTGACAGCACCACCTTCGGGTGGCGATCTCTGGCACATCGGGCCGCCCTGTCTTGCCACTCCGTCTCAACCCCCGCCGACGCGCCGACCACGGTCGTGCCTGTCCGCACCGCCTGACGCGTGCGGCCGCCGGCCATTCAGGGAGGAGCCATGCAGCTCATCGTTTCCGCCGGATTGATTCTGGCCATCGTCGTGTGGGGCGTCATCGCCCCGGCCCATCTCGGCGCCGTCTTCGACGGCGCGCTCGCCACGATCATCCGCAACTTCGGCTGGTTCTACCTGTGGGTGGTGCTGGGCCTGGTGGTTCTCGCGCTGTGGCTGGCCTTCAGCCGCTACGGCACACTGAAGCTCGGTGCCGAAGACGAGGAACCGGAGTTCTCGCTCGGTTCCTGGTTCGCGATGCTGTTCGCCGCCGGCATGGGCATCGGCCTCGTGTTCTGGGGCGTGGCCGAGCCGGTGTCGCACTACGGCACGCCGCCGCCGGGCATCGTGCCGAACACGCCCGAGGCCGCCGGCGCGGCCATGCGCTACAGCTTCTTCCATTGGGGGCTGCACCCGTGGGCGGTCTACAGCGTCGTGGCGCTGGCCATCGCCTTCTTCCAGTTCCGGCGCGGCGGCTCGGCGCTGGTCAGCACGGCTGTCGAGGCGCTGCCCTGGGCACCCGTTCGGCGCCTCGGTCCGCTCGTCAACGTGCTGGCGGTGATCGCCACGGCCTTCGGCGTGGCCGCCTCGCTCGGCATGGGCGCGTTGCAGATCAACAGCGGCCTGAGCGCGGTGATCGGCGTGCCGGTGAGCGAAACGGCGCAACTGGTCATCATCGCCGTGACCACGGTGCTGTTCGTCACGTCGGCCGTGAGCGGGGTCGACCGCGGCATCAAGCTGCTGTCGAACTTCAACCTGATCCTCGCGGCCCTGCTCGCGCTGGCGGTCTTCGTGCTGGGCCCGACGGTGGCGATCATCGACACCTTCACCTCGACCCTGGGCAGCTACGCCAGCGAATTCGTGCGCATGAGCCTGCGCATGACGCCCTTCCGCGACAGCAGCTGGGTGGGCACCTGGACCATCTTCTACTGGGCCTGGTGGGTGTCCTGGTCGCCCTTCGTGGGCCTGTTCATCGCACGCGTCTCGCGCGGGCGCACGGTGCGCGAGTTCGTCCTGGGCACCGTCGCCGCGCCGACGATCGCGGCCTTCCTTTGGTTCTCGGTCTTCGGCGGCACCGCGCTCAACCTCGAAATCATGCAGCACGTGCCGATCGCGCAGGCGGTGAAGGCCGACGTCTCGACGGCGCTGTTCAGCATGTTCGGCCAGTTGCCGCTGGGCACGCTGATGTCGGGCATCGCCACCGTGCTGGTGGTCGTGTTCTTCGTCACTTCGGGCGATTCGGCGGTGCTGGTGCTGGGCATGATGAGCACCGGCGGCAAGGAGGACCCGGGGGCGCGCATCAAGATCGCCTGGGGCCTCCTGGTTGCGGGCGTGGCGGCCAGCCTGCTGATGGCCGGCGGCCTCAAGTCGGTACAGACCGCGACCATCGTGTTCGCGCTGCCCTTCACCGTCGTCATCCTGCTCATGGCGGTGGCCTTGTGGCGCGGCCTGCGCGAAGACCACGAAGAAGAGGCGCGGCGCGAGCGCGCGCTGCGCCGGCGCATGCGCGAGCTGGCGGGCGCGGCGGCGCCCAAGGCCTGAAGAAGACGGCGCCATGACGCTCGAACTGCTGGGTGCCCTGGGCAAGAGCTTCCTGTTCGTGCTCGCGGCGCTGCTGCCCATCCTCAACCCGGCCGCCACGGCGCCGATCTTCCTCGGCCTGACCGAGGGCGCCTCACCGGACACGCGGGCGCTGCTGGCGCGCCGCATCGCACGCAACATGGTGTGGCTGCTGCTCGGCGCCATGCTGGTGGGCGTCTACGTGCTGGAATTCTTCGGCATCTCGCTGCCCATCGTGCGCGTGGGCGGCGGCATGATCGTGGCCGCCAACGCCTGGCGCATGCTCACCACCAGCCAGGCCGGCAGCGACTCGCGCACCCAGCTGGCCGAAGCCTTCACGCCCGAAATGGCGAGCCGCCAGGCCTTCTACCCGCTCACCTTCCCGATCAGCTGCGGGCCGGGCTCGATCGCCGCGGCGATCACGGTGGGCGTGTCGCTGGCCGACATGCGCTGGACCCTGACCCTGGCGCGCAGCACCGGGGCCGTGCTGGCGCTGATCGCCCTCGGCGGGCTCACCTTCCTGGCCTTCCGCTATGCCCAGCAACTGCTCCGGCCGCTTGGCGAGGCGGGCACCATCATCTTCTTGCGCCTGTCGGCCTTCATCCTGCTGTGCCTGGGCGTGCAGATCGTGTGGGACGGCGTGCACGAACTGGGCGTGGGGCTGCTGCGCGACGGTTTGGGGCCGATCCCGGCGTGAGCCGGGGCGCACGCGTCGCGCCGTTCAGGGGCGCGGGGGCGCGACGCCGTCGAGTTCGAAGGGCGCGACCTGCCGCCCGTCGATGTCGGCGAAGCCGTACTCGCGGGCGAGGTCGCCCACGCGCAGGACGCGGCCGGTCTTGTCCATGACGGCGGGGTCGGTCGCCAATGCCACCACCGCCCGTCCCACGTAGCGCGGCGACTCGGTGCCGGCAAGCTCGGGACAAGCGCGCCAATGCGCTTCGTCGGTGTGGTGGCCGGCCAGCACGAACTCGGTCCGCATCCAGCCCGGGGACACCGCCACCGAGGCCACGCCGTGCGGTTTCAGGTCCTGCGCCATGCCGAAGGCCAGGCGCGTCATCGACGACTTGGCGAGGTCGTAGAAGAGGTTGCCGCTCATGTAGCGGTCGCGGTCCCAGAAGGTGGTGGTGACGATCAGGCCGCGGCCCTGTTGCACGAACAGCGGCGCTGCGTGCCGGCTCGCCAGCAGGTGGTTGCGCACGCCGCGGTCGAACATGGCGTCCCACTGGTTCATCGGGCGTTCCCAGAATGACGACTGGAACACGCCGTCGAAGTGCTCATGGCCGCCCCAGGCGTTGTTGACCAGCAGGTCCAGGCGTCCTCGCTGCTCGTCCGCCACGCGCTGGAACAGGGCGGCCACCTCGTCCTCTTGCGTGTGGTCGCAGCGCACGGCGATGCCGCGGCCGCCGGCGCGGTTTACCTCGGCAGCCGTCTCGTCGATGCTGCCCGGCAGCCGGTCCAGGCCCGACCGGGCCATCAGCTCGCCGTAGGTGGGGGCCGGTGCGTCGCGCGTGCTGCGGCCGGTGACGTAGACCGTCGCGCCGGCCGCGCCCAGTTCGACGGCGATGCCGCGGCCCGCGCCCCGGCTGGCGCCGGTGACCACGGCCACGCAGTGTTCGAGATTCGTCATCATGCTTGCGGTGCTCCTCGTGCGTGCCGGCCATGATGCGGTGCGCTCACGCCGATGTCTTGGACGAATCCGAAACGCCGCGCCGAAGCATGTACTGCCCCGGCGTGAGCCCGCAGAGCGCCTGGAACTCCCGCACCAGGTGGGCCTGGTCGTAGAACCCGCTCTCCAGCGCCAGCTCGCTCCAGCGTGGCGGCCCGGTGCCGCGCAGGCGCAGCAGGCAGGCGTGCAGCCGGGCCAGCCGTCGCCAACTGCGTGGCGACAGGCCGAACTGGGCGCGGAAGATCTGCTGCAACCGGCGCTCGCCGACGCCCACGGCCGCCGCAATATCGGCCATGCGTGGCGGCGAGGCGGTCGTGCGCAGCCGTGCGGCGGCCTGCAGCGCTTGGCCCAGCGGCACCGGGTCTGCCGGACGCATCAGGCCGTGCAAGGTGGACAGCAACAGGCGGGCGCGCGCCGTTTCGTCGTGGGCCTCCTGCCATCGCCGGGGCAGGCTGCGGTGCCGCGCGGCCACGAGCAGCTCCCAGTCGACGATGCGCTCGGCCAGCTCGTGCGCCGGGACGCCGAACAGCGCCTGCGACGCGCCCGGCCTGAGCGCGAGCGACAGCCCCCGCTGCCGGCCGCGCAGCGCCAGCAGCACGGGCTGCACGCTCGGCCCCGCGACCCGGGCGCGGCCCTGGACGAGGTCGACGATGAGGCGCAGCGCGCCGTCCGGCAGCACCCGCTCGCGGATGTCGGCATCCTCCGGCAGGGCCTCGTCGTAGGCGATCACGTTGGCTATGCGGTGGCGCAGCGGCGCCGGCACGGCGATGGCCTTCAGCGTGCCGGCCGGGACGGTGGTTTCGGGCGCATGGACGGGGTCGCCGTCCAGGCGCAGGTAGAGCCGCTCGGACGCCATCGGCCGCACCTTCGGGGCTACACCACCGACACGCCCGACTTCAGCGGCCGCATCACGAAGCTGGTCTTGCAGTCCTGCACGCTGGGGTGCTTGAGCAGCGTCTCCATGACGAAGCGCGTGTAGTGGTCCATGTCGGCCACCACCACCTTGAGCAGGAAGTCCATGTCGCCGCTGAGGGACACGCACTCGACCACCTCGTCCCAGGTGGCCAGCTCGGCGGCGAAATCGTCCATGGGCGTTCGCTTGCCACGGCCGCTGTGCTTTTCCAGCCGCACGTTGATGTACGCCGTGAGGCTCAGGCCCACACGCCTGGCGCTGACCAGGGCGGCATAACCGGCGATCACGCCCGCGTCTTCCATGCGGCGCACCCGGCGCAAGGCGGCCGAGGCCGACAGGCCGACCTGGCCGCCGAGCTCGTCGAAGGAGATCCGGCCCTGCTTCTGGAGTACAGCCAATATGCGCCGGTCCAGGGAATCGAGCTCGATCATGTCGTCCATTCGCCAATGCTCGCACGAATCCGGCGCACAAGGACGCTCCCGATCCCGAGATTGCAAGATAAATGCGTCCCGGAATGCCTACAGTCGATGGATGCCCGGCCGCCGGCCGCCCCACCCTGGAGACGATGCAATGACCGACCTGTTCGACAACCCCATGGGCCTCGCCGGCTTCGAGTTCGTGGAGTTCGCCTCCCCCAAGCCGGGCGTGCTGGAGACGATGTTCGAGAAGCTGGGCTTCACGCTGGTGGCCCGCCACCGCTCCAAGAACGTGCTGCTGTACCGCCAGGGCGGCATCAACTTCATCGTCAACAACGAGCCCGGCCAGGCCGCGTACTTCGCGGCCGAGCACGGCGCCTCGGCCTGCGGCCTGGCCTTCCGGGTCAAGGACGCGCACAAGGCCTACCAGCGCGCCCTAGAGCTGGGCGCCCAGCCGGTGGAGATCCCGACCGGCCCGATGGAACTGCGCCTGCCGGCGATCAAGGGCATCGGCGGCGCGCCGCTGTACCTGATCGACCGCTACGAAGACGGCAAGTCCATCTACGACATCGACTTCGAGTTCCTGCCCGGCGTCGACCGCAACCCGAAGGGCCACGGCTTCCAGGTGGTGGACCACCTGACGCACAACGTGTACCGCGGTCGCATGGCGTACTGGGCCGGCTTCTACGAGAAGCTCTTCAACTTCCGCGAGATCCGCTACTTCGACATCTCCGGCGAATACACCGGCCTGACGTCGAAGGCCATGACGGCGCCCGACGGGCTGATCCGCATTCCCCTGAACGAGGAATCCAAGCAGGGCGGCGGCCAGATCGAGGAATTCCTCATGCAGTTCAACGGCGAGGGCATCCAGCACATCGCCCTGTTGACCGACGACCTGCTGAAGTCGATCGACGCGCTGCAGATGGCCGGCATCCCGCTGCTCACGGCCCCCAACGACATCTACTACGAGAACCTCGAGAAGCGCCTGCCCGGCCACGGCCAGCCGGTGGGCGAGCTGCAGGCGCGCGGCATCCTGCTCGACGGCACGACCGAGGGCGGCCAGCCGCGCCTGTTGCTGCAGATCTTCTCGGAGCCGATGCTGGGCCCGGTGTTCTTCGAGTTCATCGAGCGCAAGGGCAACTACCGCGAAGGCTTCGGCGAAGGCAACTTCAAGGCCCTGTTCGAATCGCTCGAACGCGACCAGATCAACCGCGGCGTGCTCGCCGTGGACGAGAAGAAGGCGCCGAGCAAGGCGACGGCCTGAACCACGAGGCCGGGTCTGCGAAGGGAGTCCCATGCTCAAGCAGCAACTCAAGGAATCGGCCAAGCACGGCCTGGCGGCAGGCGAGGGGCACGCGCCCGACCGCCCCGACTGGACCATCGACCAGGGCTGGTCGAACTACACGCCCGAGGAGCATGCCGTGTGGCGTACGCTCTTCGAGCGCCAGTCGAAGCTGCTCCCGGGCCGCGCCTGCGACGAGTTCATCCTCGGCATGCAGGACCTGCCCATCGGGCCCGAGCAGATTCCCGACTTCGAGCAGATGTCGAAGGTGCTGAAGAAGCGCACCGGCTGGGAGGTGGTGGCCGTGCCGGGCCTGGTGCCCGACGACGTCTTCTTCGACCACCTGGCCCATCGGCGCTTCCCGGCCGGGCAGTTCATCCGCAAGCCGCACGAGCTGGACTACCTGGAAGAGCCCGACGTCTTCCACGACGTGTTCGGCCATGTGCCGATGCTCATGAACCCGGTCATCGCCGATTACATCCAGGCCTATGGCGAAGGCGGTCTGCGTGCACACCGCCTGGGTGTGCTCGACAAGCTGGCGCGGGTGTACTGGTACACGGTGGAGTTCGGCCTGGTGCAGCAGGCCGACGGCCTGCGCATCTACGGCGCCGGCATCGCCTCCTCGGCCAGCGAGACCCGCTTCGCGGTCGAGGACGACTCGCCCAACCGCGTGCGCTTCCGGCTCGAGCGCGTGATGCAGACGCGCTACCGCATCGACGACTTCCAGGAAACGTATTTCGTGCTGGGCAACCTCGACGAACTGCTGGAGCTGGCGCGGATCGATTTCGCGCCGCTGTACCAGCGCCTGGCCGGCCGGCTGGAGCACGAAGCCGGCACCGTGCTGGCCGACGACGCCGTGGTCACGCGGGGCACCGGCCGTTACCACCGGGCCCGGCGGGAAGCGGCCGGGGCTCAGCCCGCAGCGGCCTGATCGGAAAGCCGGGCGGCGGGCTGCCGTCCGGCCCGGCGGCGCTGCGTCGCCCGACAGACGCGCCGGGCCGCCGCGGGCAAGCTGGCGCGCCATGAAGCGCATCCTCGACCTCTTCCCGATCGTGCACGCCCTCATGGCCGTGGTCTTTGCCGCGGCCTCGCTGATGCTGCTGGTGATCGCGGCACGCATCGGCTGGGACGCGTTCGGCAGCGGCCTGGACCGCGGCTCGGCGGCCAGCATCATCGAGGCGCTGGGCGTGCTGGCATCGGCGGTGGTGGCGCTGCAGATCTCCCGCACCATCGCCGAGGAGGAGGTGGTCCGCGAAGCCCACATCAGCGGCCCGACGCGCGTGCGCCGCTTCCTGTCGCGCTTCCTGGTCGTGCTGGTGGTCGCGCTGGCCGTCGAGGGCCTGGTGGCCGCATTCAAGGCGCAGAAGGAGCCAGCCGACATGCTCTATGCGAGCGCGCTCGTCGTCGCGGTGGGGGTGTTGCTTGCCGGCTGGGGCGTCTTCATCCACTACAACCGCGAGGCCGAGGAGCTCGAGCCCGAGGCGATGGCCGAGGCCAAGCAGGAAGACGATAAGGTCAGCTGACGCTGGGGATCGCGACGCGAGCGGCAGAGGGTGCGCCGCCGTCCGTCTCGCACGACGGTGCACCGCATGACGGCGCCGTGCGTTGTCGGCAATGGACGGGTGGCCGTGCTGCCATGCGCCGATCCTCCAGCCGATGCCCTTCCCTTCCCACACACGTCCACCCCCGGCAGCCGTCGCGCGCGCCTCGGGGGTATCCGGGCCCGCCGACCGGAACGACTTGCGCCCCCGGGTCGTCGCCTGTCTGCTGGCGATGGCCCTGCTGTGGACGCTGTCCTCGTCCATGCTCTTCCCGAGCCCGCCGTGGGACAACGTGGAAGAGCTCTTCTGGGCCAGGAGCCTCGAGCTCGGCTACTACAAGCATCCGCCGCTGCCGAGCTGGATCATGGGGGTGCTGGTGCGCATCGCCGGGCCGCAGCCCTGGCTGACCTATGCGGCGGGCATCTTGTGTGGCACTGCGGCGCTGGCCATCGTCTGGATGTGGGCGCGCGAGCTGGCGGGTCCGCGGCGCGCGGTGCTGGCGCTGTTGCTGGGCACGCTGGTCACCTACCACGTGCAGCGGGCCGTGGTCTTCAACCACAACACCGTGCAGCTGTGGTCCATTGCGGGCTACTGGTGGATGCTGTGGCGCGTGCTGGCGCGGCCGGACGCGCGATGGCGCGATTGGGCCGCGCTCGGCGCTTTCGCGGGCCTGGCCCTGCTCACCAAGTACAGCGCCGTCGTGCAGCTGGCCGTGGGCCTGGCCTTCATCGCGTGGGAAGGGCGATGGCGCGAGGCGCGCGTGCGCCGCGGCATGGCGGTCGCCGCGGCGGTGGCCCTGCTGCTCTTCGCGCCGCACTTGGCGTGGGTGGTGGGGCACAGCGGCGGGTCCGCGGCCTATGCGATGGCCTCGGTCCATCCCCACGCGCACGGCACCCACGACCAGATCGCGTTGCTCAAGATGGTCCGGCTGCAGTTCGTCCGGCTGGCACCGATGCTGGCCGTGCTGGCGTGGGCCTGGTGGGCGCGACCGCGCGCGCGCTCCTCGCCGGTCGACGCTCCCGAATCCGGCACCGATTTCGACCGGCGCTTCCTGTCGTGGGCCGCGTTCGGTCCGCTGGTCGCGGTCGTCTTCGTTGCCGCGGTGCTTCAGGTGCGCATCGTCCCGGCCTGGCTGACGACCTTCTTCCTGTCCCTGCCGCTGTGGGCCGTGCTGTGCTGGCCGGGCCTGGAGGCCGAGCGCTGGCCGCCGCGCCGCTGGCCCGTGCTGCTGGGCGTGGTCGTTGCGGCCCATGTGCTGGCCGCGATTGGCCAGGGCCTGTTCGACGGTGCAGCGGGCCGCCGCTTCGGCCACGCGGCCCGAACCAACCTGCCGGCCGACGACATCGCCGCGGCCGTGCAGACCGTGTGGGCCGAGCGGACCGGCGGACAGCCCTTGCGCCTGCTCGTCGGCGACACCTGGTTCGCCGGCGCCGTGGCGCTGAAGGCCGGGCCGCAGGTCGACCTGCTGGTCGATGGCGAAGCGCGCGACTCGCCCTGGCTGGCGCCCGGCGCGCTGGCACGCGACGGCGGCATGGTCCTCATCCTCGACACGCCCGGCTTCGAGTCGCAGGGCTCGAAGCTCCCTGGGCTGCTGGCCTCGGCGCAGTGCAGCGGCAGGCTGCAGTTGCCCTGGGCCGGCGGCGGTGCGCCCACCCAGGTGGACCTGCGCTGGGGCATCGTGCTGCCGGCGGGCGTGGCGGCGCCGGCCTGCGTGCGCTAGCGCGCTTCCCCGCGGGGCGCCACACCGCAGGCGCGGCCGATGGCCTGCTGGGTCGCGAGCACGGCCGGCGCGACCTGCGTGCGCAGCAGCTTCGGCGACAGCGCATAGGCCGGCCCGCCGCAGCTGAGCGCATAGAGCTCGCCGCGCGGCCCGCGCAGCGTGAAGCCGATCGCGTTGATGTCGCGGTGCCATTCCTGGAACGAGCTGCCGTAACCGTGCGCTTCGACGTCTTCGGCGGCGCGCAGCAGCATGTCGCGCGCGGCCTTCCAGCGCTGCGGCGCCTCGCGGCGGTAATCCTGTAGCAGCGTGTCGCGCTCGGCTGGCGACAGTGCGCCGAAATACGCGCGCCCGCTGGCCGAGGTGGCGATGTCCATGCGCGTGCCGATGTCGGTGCGGGTGAGGATCACGGCCGAGCGCGGGCGCACCGTGTCGATCATGAGGATGTCCAGCCCGTCCCGCAGGCCCAGGTGCACGCTCGCCTGCGCACGGTCGGCCAGCTCGGCCAGGTAGGGGCGGCACAGCGCGCGCATGTCGAAGTTGCGCAGGTAGGCGCTGCTCAGGTCCAGCAGCGCCGGGCCCAGCTGGAAGCGCTCGCTGTCGGGGTCCTGCTGCACGAAACCGCCGGCCACCAGCGTGGCCGCGAGCCGCGACACGGTGGCCTTGGGGATGCCCGTCGCATCGGCCAGGGCGCGGTTCGACAGCGGGCCGGGCGCATCGGCCAGCGCCCGCAGCACGGCCAGTCCGCGCGCCAGCGCCGCCACCTCGTCGCGCGCAGCGGGGGCCGACACCTCGGCATCGTCGGGAGGGGAGGGGGGCGCTGAACGGCGTGGCATGGCGGACGCGATTGTGGCGCGGCGCTGGACAGCGATCGACATCGATGTCATTATTTCGGAACACTGTTCCAAAATAATCAGGAGACATCATGCAACGACGCCGATTCCTGCACGGCGCGGCCCTGGCCGCGTCCGCCGCCGGCCTGCCTGCCCTGGGCCGGGCGCAACCCGCGGCTGCGCCCTTTCCCAGGCAGCCCGTGAAGATGATCGTGCCCTTCCCGCCCGGCGGGCCGACCGACACCATGGCGCGGCTGATCGCGGTGAAGCTGCAGGAAGCCTGGGGCGGCCAGACCGTGCTGGTGGACTACAAGCCCGGCGCCGGCACCATCATCGGCATGGACTACATCGCGAAGGCGGCGCCCGACGGCTACACCTTCGGCATCGCCAACTCGTCGCTGGCCGTCAACCCGTACCTGCACAAGGCGCTGCCCTACGACACGGCGAAGGACCTGGCCGGCATCACCCAGCTGGTGCTGCTGCAGCAGGCCATCGTGGCGCGCGTGGATGCGCCCTTCAACAATCTGGCCGAGATGATCGCGTGGGCCAAGAAGAACCCGGGCAAGCTGACCTACGGCACGCCCGGCGCCGGCAGCACCACGCACCTGGGCGGCGAGCTGCTCAAGCGCGAGGCGGGCTTCGACATGCTGCACTCGCCATTCAAGGGCAGCGCGCCGGCGCACACCGAACTGATGGGCGGGCGCATCGACATCGTGATCGACCCCTTCCTCTCGGTCATCCCTTACGTGCAGGCGGGCCGCATGAAGATGATCGCCACGCTGGGCGACAAGCGCGTGCCGGGCTACGACTTCCCCATCGCGGCCGAGACGGTGCCGGGCTTCTCGGTCATCGGCATGCTGGGTTTCGTCGCGCCGGCGGCGACGCCCCGGCCGGTTGTCGACAGGATCCAGGCCGACACGGCGCGCGTGCTTGCCGTGCCCGAGACGCGCAAGCGCATCGAGGACCTCGGCATGCAGGTGGTCGCGTCCTCGCCCGCGCAGTTCGACGCCCTGCTGCGCAGCGAGATGAAGCGCTGGTCCAAGGTCATCGCCGACGCGCGCATCTCCCTCGATTGAATACGGAGTCCTTTTCCATGTCGTCCCTCCACCTGCAAGCCCTGCATCCGCATTTCGTCGCCGAAGCCTCGGGCCTCGACCTCACGCAGCCCCTGGCCGACGCCGACGTGCGCGCCATCAACGCCGCCATGAACCGGTACGGCGTGCTGGTGTGGCGCGGCCAGCCGCTCACCGCGCAGCAGCAGCTGCGCTTCTCCAACAGCTTCGGCCCGCTGGACATCGGCTTGAAGCGCGTCTTCAAGCGGCCCGAGCGGCTGGAGGACGAGCGCCTGATCGACATCTCCAACGTCGATGCGCAGGGCCAGGTGGCCAAGCGCGACTCGCCCAAGAACCTGTCGAACTTCGCCAACCAGCTGTGGCACAGCGACAGCTCCTTCATGAACCCGCGCGCGGCGTATTCGATGCTGCATTCGGTCATCAACCCGAGCTGGGGTGGCGAGACCGAGTTCGCCGACCTGCGCGCCGCGCACGACGCGCTCGACGCCCGCACGAGGGACACGATCGCCGGCCTGAGCGCCGAGCACTATGCGCTGCATACGCGCCTGCTGCTGGGCGACGAGGCCTACACCGACGCGCAGAAGAAGGAGATTCCGCCGGCCGTCTGGCCCCTGATCGACACGCACCCGGGTTCGGGCCGCCAGGTGCTCTTCGTCGGGGTGCATGCGCGGCAGATCGTGGGCTGGCCCACGGCCGAGAGCCGCATGCTGCTGCTCGACCTGCTGGAACATGCGACGCAGCGCGAATTCGTCTACCGCCACGAGTGGCAGGTGGGCGACACCGTGATGTGGGACAACCGCGCCACGCTGCACCGCGGCCGGCGCTACGACATCGCCGAGCGCCGCGAGCTGCGCCGCACCACCGTCAACGACACGCCCGAGGCGATGCTGCAGGCCGCCTGAGGGGCGCCGCGGTTCAGCGTGCGGCCGACTGCTCGGGCCGCAGCGCGGTCTGCGCGACGGCCCGGCCCACCTGCTGGAAGATGGCGTCCACGTCCTTGTGCTCGTCCATCCCGGCCGCACACACGGCCACCACCACCGCATCGGCGCCGCGGTCCTGCGGGCGCAGCACGCCGGCATGGCAGGCACGCCGGTACTGCGTGCCCGTCTTGTGGATGAAGGGCTCGCTGCGCGGCAGCCCGGCCTGGAGCCGGTGGTTGGTGAAGGTGCCCAGCTTCATCGCGGCGTAGAGCCGCTGCAGGCTCGCGGGCTGCAGCAGTTCGCCGCGCGCCAGCTTCTCCAGCATGGCGCCGTAGGCATCCAGCGTCGCCGAATTGATGTCGTGCCGGTAGTAGCGGTCGTAGGCATCGTCGATGGTGCGCGCCTGCAGGTCGCCGGTCTTGAGCTTCAGGGCGCGCTGCACGGCCTGCACGCGCCCGGGTCCGAGCGGCGCGTTGGCCACCTGGACCAGGGCGGTGTTGGGCAGCTCGCGCGCGGACGGATGGATCTCGGCGTACACGTCGCGCCGCATGGTCGCGAAATTGGTGATGCGCTTGAAGCCCTGCGTGCCCAGCGCCTGGGTAGCGCTGCGCTGCACGGTGTCTTCGCCCACCGTGCGGATCAGCATGTTGGCGGCGGTGTTGTCGCTGTCCTTGAGCATGCGGTCGAGCAGCGCGTCCACCGTGTAGCGCCGGCCGGTACGCTCGCGCACCACGCGGCTCACGTCGATGCGGTCGGCGTCCTGCAGTTCGACGCTGTCGGACAGCTTGAGCTTGCCCGCGTCGACCTGCTGCAGCACCGCAATGGCGATCGGCACCTTCGTCATCGAGCCGAGATACCAGAAGCGCTCGGCACCATGGCGATGGGTCTCCCCGCCGTTCAGGCGCTTGACGTACACGCCGAGTTCGCCCGGCGTGGCGCGATCGATGCGGTCGATCTGCGCGCCGAGGGCTTCGCGCCAGTCGGCCGCACGCGCACTTTCAGCGAGCGGCAGCAGGCACAGCGGCAGGCACAGCAACAGGGCAAGTCGGCGCATCGGGAACTCCTCGGGTCAGCAGGCCGGAGCGGCACAGCGCGGCGCCGACCTGCTGCAGCGCGCGTTCGGAGCGCTCCAGCGACAGGTCGCCCCGCACGCAGGCCACCACCAGCACCCGCGCGGCGTCGGCCGTGCGCGGGCTGGTGACGAGGCCGGCATCGCAGATTCGCCGCCGCTGCGTGCCGGTCTTGTGGGCGAAGCGCGCATCCGGCGGCAGGCCGGCCTTGATGCGGCGCGTCCCTGTGGCGGTGCGCTCCATCACCTGCAGCAGGTAGTCGGTCATCGGACGGCCCAGGGCGCGGCCGTCCACCAGCAAGGCCAGCAGTTGGCCGTACGCGTCGAGGCGGCCGCTGTTGACGCCGCTGGCGTAGTAGGCCGTGTAGGCGTCCTCGAGCGGCATGCGCAAGCGAGACACCGGCACGTCCAGCAGTTGCGAAACCTTGCGCACCCGCGCCTCGTCGCTGCGTTCGCGGTGGATGGCCAGCAGGTCGACACCCGACAGGCGCGACGCTGCGGGGGTGAGCTGGCCATACACCTGCCGCCGCACGTCGCCCAGCGTGGTGATGCGGCCGATGCCTTCGGGCACCAGCGACTGCACCACCTCGTTGACGGCCTTCAGGCCGACCAGGTCGATCAGCATGTCGGTGGCGGTGTTGTCGCTGTGGATGATCATCTGGTCGATCAGCGCGCGCACCGTGCGCTGCGAACCCACCGGGGCGTGGTTGGTGCTGCCGGCGCCGTCCACGTAGTCCGACGCGCGCACGGTGACCGGGGTGTCCAGCGTCAACCGGCCGGCTTCGACGGCGCGCAGCACCGCGATCGCGACCGGCACCTTGACCATCGAGGCCAGGTACCAGCGTTCACCGGCGCGGTAGCTGGCGTCCTCGCCGCTCGCGAGCTCGCGCACGTACACGCCCAGGTCCGAGCCTTCTGCACGATCGATGGCCGCGAATTCGCCCATGAGCCGGGCGTGCCAGTCGGGCAATGCGTGCGCGGGCAGCGTGGCGGCGAGCAGGGCTGTGCCGATGCCGCAGGCCGTCAGCCGGCGGCGCAGCGAGGAAAGAAGGAGGACGAAGGCGGGCGCACGGCGGCGCGGCGGTGCAGGCGACAGGGGCATCGACGCGAGGGGCGGGGCGGGTGGAACACGGCGCCATGCTGCCGCGGATGCGGCCGCGTCGGCGCAGGCGATCACGCCGTCCGCCTGTCCCGCAGACCGCGCCGTTCGGGCGATTTCATGATGAGTTCGGGTTGCAGCGCGCGAGCTGCTTGGGCGGGCAGCTATGAAATCGATAGCGAATCGAAGCGCTCCACCACCAGGTCGTGCAGCGCCTGCGCCGCGGCCGACAGGCTGCCTTCGCGCCGGCGTACCAGCAGCATGCGGCGGCGCAGGGTCGGCAGCGGGAGCGCACGCGTCACGATCGTCTCGCGCCGGAACTGGTAGAGCGTGAGCGTGGGCACCACGCTGATGCCCAGGCCGGCCTCGACCATGCCCATCACGGTGGCGAGCTGTTCCACTTCCAGCACGGTGTTCATCTGCAGCGGATGCAGCGCGGCCTCAAGAGCCTGCCGCACGCTGGAGTTGCGCGTCATGTGGATGAAGGGCCAGGGCGCGAGCTGGCGCAGCGTGAGGCGCGGCGCGGTGGCCAGCGGGTGGTCGGCGCGGCACACGAGGTGGAAGCGCTCGCTGCCCAGCACGCGCGTGTGCAGCTCGGCCGCATCGCTGCCGCGCAGGCCGGCGGCCGCGAGCGCGAAATCGGCCTGGCCGCCGCGTACGAGGTCGATGCAGGCGTCCGACAGCAGGTCCGACAGCGCGATCGTCACGCCCGGCCACGCGGCGCGGTACTCGGCGAAGAGCGCGGGCAGCCAACCGGCCGCGAGCGAGGGCAGGGCGGCGACGTGCACGCGGCCCTTGCGCCGCTCCACGTGGTCGGCCAGGTCGGCCAGCGCGCGCGTCGCATCGGCCAGCAGCTGGCGCGCGGACGGCTCGAACAGCCGGCCCTCGGGGGTGAGCTGCACGCTGCGCGTGTTGCGGTCGAACAGGCGCGTGCCCACCGCGTCCTCGAGCGAGCGGATGAGCGCGCTGAAGGCCGGCTGCGACAGGTGCGTGGCCTGCGCGGCGCGGGTGAAGTTGCGCAGCTCCACCAGCGCGAGGAAGGCGCGCAGTGCACGGGTCGACAGGTCGGGTGTGGCCATTGATTTGAAGAACGGATCAATCGATCCGAAGTTTCGATTTTACGGATGAGGTGCCGCTGCCTACATTGAGCGCACAACGACAACGCCCCGGAGACATGTCGAGCCCTGCGCCTTCCCCCTTGCTGATCGGCTGCGCCGCCGGCTTCTCGGGCGACCGCACCGATGCGGCCGGCCCGGTGGTCGACACGCTGGTCGCACGGCTGCGCGCGCCCGATGCGCCGGCCGGCCAGCGCGCCTTCCTCATCTTCGAGACGCTGGCCGAGCGCACGCTCGCGCTGGCGCAACTGCGCCGGCGTGCGGACCCCGAGTCGGGCTACGAGCCGCTGCTGGACGACATGCTGCGCCCCGTGCTGGCCCGCTGCCTCGCCCACGGCATCCGCATCGTGAGCAACTTCGGCGCCGCGAACCCGCGCGCTGCCGCACGCCACATCGCGCGCATGGCCACCGAGCTGGGCCTCGCCGTGCCGGCCATCGCGGTGGTGGAGGGGGACGACCTCTCGGCGCCGGCGCAACGCGCGCTGCTGCGCAAGCAGATCGGCACCGGCTTCGATGCGTTGCAGGTGGTCAGTGCCAATGCTTACGTCGGCGCCGAGCCCATCGCCGCGGCACTGCGTGCAGGCGCGCAGATCGTGGTCTGCGGCCGCGTGGCCGACCCGTCGCTCACCGTGGGCCCGGCCCTTGCCCACTTCGGCTGGGCCGCGGACGACTGGGACCGCATCGCCCGCGCGACCATGGCCGGGCACCTTCTGGAATGCGGCGCCCAGGTGTGCGGCGGCTACTTCGCCGACCCGGGCTTCAAGGACGTGCCGGCGCCCGAGGCGATCGGCTTTCCCATCGCCGAGATCGATGCCGACGGCGGCGTCGTCATCGGCAAGGCCGACGCACCGGGCGGTGTGGTCAGCGAGGCCACGGTCAAGGAGCAGCTGCTCTACGAGGTGCACGACCCCGCGGCCTACCTCACGCCCGACGTGGTGGCCGACATCGGCGAGGCCGAGGTCGCGCAGGTCGGGCCGAACCGGGTGCGCCTGTCGGGCGTGCGCGGGCACCCGCGGCCGTCCAGCCTCAAGGTCAACGTCTGCCACGAGGGCGGCTGGCTGGCCGAGGCCGGGATCTCCTACGCCGGTGCGCGGGCCGAGGCGCGCGCCCGCCTGGCGGCCGACACGCTGCGCAAGCGCCTGCCGGGCCTGGCGCTGCGTGTGGACCTCATCGGCGCCGTGAGCCTGTTCGCCGACGACGAGGGTCGCCTGCTGGCCGGCACGCCGGCCGGCGAGGCGCGCGACGTGCGTTTGCGCGTGGCGGCAACGCACGCCGAGCGCGCGCAGGCCGAGCGCGTGGCGCGCGAAGTCATGGCGCTGTACACCTGCGGCCCGGCCGGCGGGGGCGGCGTGCGCAGCGCGCTCACGCCGCGCTTGAACACCGTGTCGTGCCTGCTGCCGCGCGAGGTGGTCCCGACCCGCTTCGAGATCGTGGAAGGCACCGCATGACGCGCATCCTGACCGTCCCCCTCGACCGCGTGGCCCACGGCCGCACGGGCGACAAGGGCAACCGTTCCAACATCAGCGTGATCGCCTGGCACCCGGCGCTGTGGCCGCTGCTCGTCGAGCAGGTGAGCGAGGCGCGCGTGGCCGCGCAGTTCGCGCACCGTCGGCCCACCCGCGTGCAGCGCTTCATGCTGCCGAAGCTGCAGGCGATGAATTTCGTCATCGACGACGTGCTCGACGGCGGCGTGAACGACGCGCTCAACCTCGATACGCACGGCAAGGCCCTGTCGTACCTGCTGCTGGCGCTGGAGCTCGAGGTGCCGGCGGAACTGGCTCAGCACCTCGCCGGGCCCGCCTGACGCCTTCCCATTTTTTCAAACCAGGAGACAAGAGACATGCACCGCATTCCCCGCCTCGCCGCCGCCGCGCTGGCCTTCAGCGCCCTCGCCGCCGGCGCACAGGGCTTTCCCGACAAGCCCATCACCTTCGTCGTGCCCTTCGCCGCCGGCACCGCCACCGACCAGATCGCCCGTGCGCTGGGCAACGCGATCACGGCCGAGACGAAGCAGTCGGTGGTCATCGACAACAAGGCCGGGGCGAGCGGCTTCATCGCCTCTCAGTTCGTCGCCAAGGCGCCGGCCGACGGCTACACGGTGCTCGTCACCACCAACACCACGCACGCCGCCAACGAGCACCTGTACAAGAAGCTGCCCTACGACCCGGTGAAGGACTTCGCGCCCATCACGGGCCTGGGCAAGGGCGGGCAGATCATGGTGGTGGCGCCCACCTTCCCGGCGAAGACCGTGGCCGAGTTCATCGCGCTGGCGAAGAAGGAGCCGGGCAAGTACAGCTTCGGCAGCGGCAGCTCGTCCAGCCGCATGGCCGGCGAACTGCTGCAGCAGATGGCCGACATCAAGCTGCTGCACGTGCCGTACAAGAGCAACACGCTGGCCGTGACGGACCTCATGGGCGGCCAGATCCACATGATGATCACCGACACCGCCACGGGCCTGCCGCAGGTCAAGGGCGGCAAGCTGCGCGCGCTGGGCATGTCGAGTGCCAAGCGCTCGCCGCTCGCGCCCGACGTACCGACCATCGCCGAAGCGGGCGTGAAAGGCTACGAGATGGGCTACTGGTTCGCCGCCTATGCGCCGGCGAAGACGCCGCCTGCGGTGGTGGCGAAGCTCAACGAGCTGCTGGTGAAGGCCGCGAAGAGCGAGTCGGCGAAGGCGGCCTTCTACGAGCCGACCGGCACCGAGGTCTTCACCACCACGCCCGACGAGATGGCGAAGTTCCAGACCGCCGAATCGCAGAAGTGGGGCCGCATCGTCAAGGCGGCGGGCATCGAGGCGGAGTGAGGATCGCGCCGGCGACCTGAGCAAAAAGTGCTGGCAGCGCCCGTGCGTCCCGCGCGGGCAGTTGTCCAACAGGGCGTTTCGCGCGCGGGCGGCGGTTCAGGCCGCTTGGCGGCGGAAGTGTGCGGCGATCGCCTGCACCCCGAGCACCGGGCTGGCCAGCACCTCCACGCCGAGGTCGACCAGCGCCTCGGCCGCCGGCGCCATCGAGGCCTGCGCCAGCACCACGGTGTCGGCGTCGCCGCAGTGCTGGCGCACCTCGCGCGCGATGGCGGCGATGTAACCCACGCGATCGCCGCGCTCGAACAGCGCCCAGGCCGCGGGCGCCACGTGCGAGCGCAGCGTTACGTCGGCTTTTGCAGCCTGGGCCGACTCGCGGATCAGCGCTTCGGTGGGCCCGATCGTGCTGGCGAGCGCGGCCACCACCAAGACCTTGCGGCCGCGCTTCACGGCCCGGTCGGCCATCGCACGGTCGATGCGCGCGGCGGTGAAGCGGCCCGCGGTCGCCACCTGTTCGGCCAGCGCGCCGATCGTCGAGCAGGTGCACACGACGAGCGAGGCGCCGCCCTCGGCCGCACTTTCCATCGTGGCCTGCACGCGCGCCCTCAGCGCGGCGTTGTCGGTGCCGACCTGCTGGGCGTCGGCCAACAGGGCCTCGTCCACCACGTGCGTCACCGCGACCGAGGGCGCGAGCGCCTGCATCAGCCGATCGAAGGTGGCGACGTGGACGGGCGAGGTGTGGAGGAAGGCGACCTGGGCGGGCATGGTCCGTGGGCGGTGGAATGTGCCTGCCATTGTGGGCGGCCGCCGTCGCCGACCGTTGCGCAGGGCTTCGGCTGTACGAATGTACAGTTGCGCTGTGACCGAATCCGTTCTGCCCGAGGGACCGCCCGCTGCGCCGATGCCGGTGTCGGTGCGCGCCCTGTGCGCGTTCGCGGCGCGCGCGGGCGACCTGGACCTGCGCTTCACGCCCGCGCCCACGGGGCTGGAAGGCGCCGAGGGCCACCGCCGGGTCCAGGCGCGCCGCGGCCCGGGCTACGAGAGCGAGATCGGCCTGCGCCTGGAATGCCAGGGCCTGCTGGTGCGCGGAAGGGCCGACGGCTTCGATGCCGAGGCCGGCCGGCTCGAGGAGATCAAGACGCACCGCGGCCCGATCGCCCGCGTGCGCGCCAACCAGCGGGCCCTGCACTGGGCGCAGGCCAAGGTGTACGGCGCCATGCTGTGCGCCGAGCGCGGCCTCGATGCACTGGAGATCGCGCTCGTCTACCTCGAACTCGACAGCGACGAGGAGACGCCGGTCGAGGCACGCTTCGGCGCTGCCGAGCTCCAGGCGCATGTGGACGCGCTGTGCCGCCGCTATGCCGAGTGGGCGCAGCAGGAGCGCGAGCGCCGCACGGCCCTGGACGAGGCCCTCGTCCAGCTCGCCTTTCCGCAGGCGCGCTTTCGCGACGGGCAGCGCCGCTTCGCGGCCGGGGTGTACCAGGCGGTGCGTGACGGCCGCCCGCTGCTGGCGCAGGCGCCGACGGGCATCGGCAAGACGCTGGCGGCGTTGTTCCCCGCGCTCAAGGCCCGCCCGGGCGCGCGCGTGGACAAGGTCTTCTATCTCACGGCCAAAACGCCCGGCCGCACCGTGGCGCTGGAGGCGCTGGAACGCCTGCGCCCCGGCGCGCCGGCCTTGCGCGTGCTGGCGCTCGAATCGCGCGAACGCGCCTGCGTGCACCCGGGGCGCGCCTGCCACGGCGACGCCTGTCCGCTGGCCAAGGGCTTCTTCGACCGGCTTCCGGCTGCGCGCGCCGCCGCGGCCGAGGCCGGCTGGCTGGACGCGCCGTCGCTGGCCCGCATCGCGGCCGACGCCCACGTCTGCCCCTACTACCTGTCGCAAGAGATGGTGCGCTGGGCCGACGTGGTCGTGGCCGACTACAACCACTGGTTCGACCCGCACGCGCTGCTCTTCGCATTGGCGCAGGACGAGGAATGGCGCGTCGCCCTGCTGGTCGACGAGGCGCACAACCTGCTGGAGCGCGCGAGGGCGATGTACTCGGGCGCCCTCGACGGCGCCGCCCTGGGCCGGGCGGTGGCGATGGCGCCGCGCGCCGTGGCCGGGCCGATGCGCGCCGTGCAGCGCGAGTGGGCGGCGGCAGGGCGCGCCACCCGGCCCGAGGACGCCGCCACCCGCTTCCGCACCCAGGTGCCCGAGGGGCTGACGCAGGCCGTGCGGCAGGCGGTCGTGGCGCTGACCGAGCACCTCGCGCAGGACCCGGCCGCGGCGGACGGGCCGCTGCACGCGAGCTTCTTCGAGCTGCTGCAGCTGGACCGGCTGATCGAGGACTTCGACCGCGACTTCCTGCTGGAAGTGGCCGGCGACGCCGACGAGGGCTGCCTCGCCGTGCGCAACCTCGTGCCGGCGACACCGCTGCGCGGGCGTTGGGCCGCGGCGCATGCAGGCGTCGCCTTCTCCGCCACCTTCGCGCCCTTCGACTTCTACCGCGACACGCTGGGCCTGCCGGCGCGCACCGCGACGCTGGACGTGCCTTCGCCCTTCGGGCCCGAGCAGTTGGAGCTGCACATCGCCGACGGGCTGTCGGGCCGCGCCCGCCATCGCGCGCGGGCGCTGCCGCAGCTGGTGCGTGCGGTGCTGGCGCGCTGCCGCGAGCGGCCCGGCAACTACCTGGTCTTCCTGGGCAGCCTGGACTATGTGGCCGCCTTCTCGGCGGCACTGGCGCGCGCGCAGCCGGACCTGCCCGTGTGGACGCAGACGCCGGCCATGGACGCCGGCGCCCGCCGCGCCTTCATCGACCGCTTCGCGCCGGGCGGCCGGGGCGTAGGCGTGGCGGTGCTCGGCGGCGCCTTCGGCGAAGGGGTGGACCTGCCGGGCGACCGGCTGGTGGGTGTGTTCATCGCGGGGCTGGGCCTGCCGCCGCACGACGCCTTCAACGAGCAGGTGCGCCAGCGCATGGACGCGCGCTTCGGCGCCGGCTACGACTACACCTATCTCTATCCAGGGCTGCAGAAGGTGGCGCAGGCGGCGGGCCGGGTGATCCGTACCGAGACCGACCGCGGCGTGTTGTTCCTGCTCGACGACCGCTTCCGCGACCCTGCGGTGCAGGCGCTGCTGCCCGTGTGGTGGGCGGTGGAGCGGGCGCTGCCGGCGTCGGCTGCCGCCGCGCCCACGGCCTGAGTCTTCAAGCGAAAAGTGCCTGCGGCGCCCGCCGGTCGGGCGCAAGCAGCTATGAAAAACATAGCAATCGCGCTCAGAGCATGGAATCCGGCGCCAGCGGCCCGATCACCCTGAGCAGCATGCGCAGGCCCACGCTCGCGTCGGGTTCGCTGCGCGCGTCCTTCAGGCCGCTGCCCTGCGGCGCACGCCAGACCAGGCCGGGGCCGTCGGGGTTCTTTTCGACGTGCCAGGCGCCTTCGCGCAGGCTGGTCTCGATGAGGTCGGTTGCTTCCTTCGACAGCGCGGTGCTGCGGATCAGCAGGGCGATCTCGGTGTTCTGCTCCTGCGAGCGCAGGTCCAGGTTCATCGAGCCGACCACCAGCAGGCGGCCGTCGAGCACCAGCACCTTCGAATGCAGCATGGCGCGCGATTCGCCGGTGACGCCGGCGCCCGAGGTGCCCAGCGCGCTGCCGAGGGTGGCCTGCTCGCTGCGCATCTCGTAGAGCTCCAGGCCCATGCCCAGCATCTCGTCGCGGTGGCGCGCGTAGCCCACGTGGGCGATCGGCGCGTCGTTGGAGGCCAGCGAGTTGGTCAGGACGCGGATGCGCACGCCGCGGGCGCGCGCGTCGGCGAAGGCCTTCTTGATCTCCGGGCCGGGCACGAAGTAGGGCGAGATGATGAGCAGCTCGCGCCGCGCCTGGCCGATGAACTGCAGCAGGCCTTCGACCACCGTCTCGCCGGTGGGCAGTTCTCCGGCCGGCGGCCGCGGTGCGTTGGGCGCGGGGCCGGCGGCGGCCTGCGCGTCTGCCGCGATCTTGGCGGGGCCGTCGGCGATCAGGGTGGCGGGCGCCCAGGTGAAGGGCAGCGTTTTCAGGTCCAGCGCCTTCTGGTCCCACACGCGCGCACGGCGCTGGGCCTCGGCCTGCGACTTGTCCTTGGCCCCGTCGCCCTCAAAGGCGCCGCCCGAGGGGCGCGGCTCGCCATCGGGCGGCTTGGGCGCGTCGGACGAGCCCTTGCCCTGGTCGCGCTCGTTGCGCGCCTTGTCGCGGATCTTGTCGAGCTCCTCGCGGCTGACCAGCGACTGCACCGGGTAAGAGCGCTCGTTGTTCCAGTAGCTGTCGAAGCTCTTGGACATTTCGCGCACCACCGGCCCGGCGGCCAGCACGTCGAGGTCGACGAAATTGCCGGCGTCGCCGTGGCCGAAGTAGGCGTCGCCCAGGTTGCGTCCGCCGGTGATGCCCATCGCGTTGTCGGCGATGAAGAGCTTGTTGTGCATGCGCTGCTGGATGCGCTTGGCGTCACCGAGCGAGTTCACGATCCGGCCGAGCGAGGACGAGCGTGCCCCGGCCAGCGGGTTGAACAGGCGCACCTGGATGTTCGGCACGTACGCCAGTTCCAGCACCAGCGCGTTGCGGCCGGTGCTGTGGAAGTCGTCGATCAGGATGCGCACGCGCACGCCGCGCGCTGCCGCCTCGCGCACGCTGCGCAGCAGGCGGCCGGTGCTGGCGTCGGCGTGGATGGCGTAGTACTGCAGGTCCAGCGTCTTCTGCGCGCCGTCGGCCAGTGCCAGGCGCGCGCCGTAGGCCGCCTGCGGTCCGTCGAGAAGTGCGAAGCCCGAGGCCGCGGCGGCCGTGCCACGCCGGGCCGTGACGAGGTCGCCCAGCGCGGTGCCGGCCGGCGAGGCGAGCGCCACCGATTCGGGCCGGTCCACGTTCTTGGGGAGTTCCGCGCAGGCCGTCATGGCCAGGGCGATCAGCAGGCTGGCGCTGGCGCGCAGTGCGGTGGGCAGCCAGCGCCCGGCGGCGCGCGGTCGAGGGGGCATGGCGGAAGGTCGGGGTGGAACGGACCCCGGGTATAGCAAGCGCGGCGCGGCGTCCATGTCGGACAACCGGGCGCGCGGGATGCAGCCGCCGCCGCGTCGTGGGGCCTTGTGCCGGCCCGGCGCGGACAAAGGCGTCAGCCTCTCAAGCGGCGCCGAGCGTTTCCCAGCGTTCCAGGGCGGCGAGCAGCTCGTTCTCGATCTGCGCGTGGCGGCTGGCCAGCTGGGCGGCGCGCGCCGGGTCGGTGCCATAGAGGGCACCGCCTTCCGTCGCCAGCGCCTCGTCGATGGTCTTCTGCTCGGCTTCGAGGGCG
>NZ_QPIB01000008.1:560000-616132 GCF_003671765.1 Xenophilus sp. E41
CTCATCATCGACCGATAGTGAACTAGTACCGTGAGGGAAAGGCGAAAAGAACCCCGGGAGGGGAGTGAAATAGATCCTGAAACCGCATGCTTACAAAAAGTCGGAGCCCGCAAGGGTGACGGCGTACCTTTTGTATAATGGGTCAGCGACTTACATTCAGTGGCAAGGTTAACCGAATAGGGAAGCCGTAGAGAAATCGAGTCCGAATAGGGCGTTCAGTCGCTGGGTGTAGACCCGAAACCAAGTGATCTATCCATGGCCAGGATGAAGGTGCCGTAACAGGTACTGGAGGTCCGAACCGACTAGTGTTGCAAAACTAGCGGATGAGCTGTGGATAGGGGTGAAAGGCTAAACAAACTTGGAAATAGCTGGTTCTCTCCGAAAACTATTTAGGTAGTGCCTCAAGTATTACCTTCGGGGGTAGAGCACTGTTTTGGCTAGGGGGTCATGGCGACTTACCAAACCAAGGCAAACTCCGAATACCGAAGAGTACAGCTTGGGAGACAGAGCACCGGGTGCTAACGTCCGGACTCAAGAGGGAAACAACCCAGACCGCCAGCTAAGGTCCCTAAAATTGGCTAAGTGGGAAACGAAGTGGGAAGGCTAAAACAGTCAGGATGTTGGCTTAGAAGCAGCCATCATTTAAAGAAAGCGTAATAGCTCACTGATCGAGTCGTCCTGCGCGGAAGATGTAACGGGGCTAAGCCAGTTACCGAAGCTGCGGATTTGCAATTTATTGCAAGTGGTAGGAGAGCGTTCTGTAAGCCTGTGAAGGTGGCTTGTAAAGGCTGCTGGAGGTATCAGAAGTGCGAATGCTGACATGAGTAGCGTTAAAGCGGGTGAAAAGCCCGCTCGCCGTAAGCGCAAGGTTTTCTACGCAACGTTCATCGGCGTAGAGTGAGTCGGCCCCTAAGGCGAGGCAGAGATGCGTAGCTGATGGGAAACAGGTCAATATTCCTGTACCGATATGCAGTGCGATGTGGGGACGGATCTTAATAGCTCATCCGGGTGTTGGATATCCCGGTTTAGCTGGATGTAGGCGTGCAGTAGGCAAATCCGCTGCACATATACCGAGGCCAGCGATCGAGCGAGCTTGCTCGCGAAGTGAGTGAACGAGGTTCCAGGAAAAGCCACTAAGCTTCAGCTGCATACGACCGTACCGCAAACCGACACTGGTGCGCGAGATGAGTATTCTAAGGCGCTTGAGAGAACTCAGGAGAAGGAACTCGGCAAATTGACACCGTAACTTCGGGAGAAGGTGTGCCCTATTAGTGTGAAGTGAACAACGGAGCATGAACGGGTTGCAAAGAATCGGTGGCTGCGACTGTTTATTAAAAACACAGCACTCTGCAAACACGAAAGTGGACGTATAGGGTGTGACGCCTGCCCGGTGCTGGAAGATTAAATGATGGGGTGCAAGCTCTTGATTGAAGTCCCAGTAAACGGCGGCCGTAACTATAACGGTCCTAAGGTAGCGAAATTCCTTGTCGGGTAAGTTCCGACCTGCACGAATGGCGTAACGATGGCCACACTGTCTCCTCCTGAGACTCAGCGAAGTTGAAATGTTTGTGATGATGCAATCTCCCCGCGGAAAGACGGAAAGACCCCATGAACCTTTACTGTAGCTTTGTATTGGACTTTGAACAGATCTGTGTAGGATAGGTGGGAGGCTTTGAAGCCAGGACGCTAGTTCTGGTGGAGCCAACGTTGAAATACCACCCTGGTGTGTTTGAGGTTCTAACCTAGACCCGTTATCCGGGTTGGGGACAGTGCATGGTAGGCAGTTTGACTGGGGCGGTCTCCTCCCAAAGCGTAACGGAGGAGTTCGAAGGTACGCTAGTTACGGTCGGACATCGTGACGATAGTGCAATGGCATAAGCGTGCTTAACTGCGAGACTGACAAGTCGAGCAGATGCGAAAGCAGGACATAGTGATCCGGTGGTTCTGTATGGAAGGGCCATCGCTCAACGGATAAAAGGTACTCTGGGGATAACAGGCTGATACCGCCCAAGAGTTCATATCGACGGCGGTGTTTGGCACCTCGATGTCGGCTCATCTCATCCTGGGGCTGTAGCCGGTCCCAAGGGTATGGCTGTTCGCCATTTAAAGAGGTACGTGAGCTGGGTTTAAAACGTCGTGAGACAGTTTGGTCCCTATCTTCCGTGGGCGCTGCAGATTTGAGGAAGCCTGCTCCTAGTACGAGAGGACCGGAGTGGACACACCTCTGGTGTATCGGTTGTCACGCCAGTGGCATTGCCGAGTAGCTAAGTGTGGAAGAGATAACCGCTGAAAGCATCTAAGCGGGAAACTCGTTTCAAGATGAGATCTGCCGGGGCCTCGAGCCCCCTGAAGAGTCGTTCAAGACCAGGACGTTGATAGGTCGGGTGTGGAAGCGCAGTAATGCGTTAAGCTAACCGATACTAATTGCTCGTGCGGCTTGACCCTATAACTTTGATCAGTCGATCAAGGTCGTTATGCCAAGTGACGCAGTCAAAACAAATAAGCTGATTTGCTCTATGAATTCGTCGTCTTGACCCAGTCAAGTCGGCAACAAGTTATGCCTGATGACCATAGCGAGTTGGTCCCACTCCTTCCCATCCCGAACAGGACAGTGAAACGACTCAGCGCCGATGATAGTGCGGGTTCCCGTGTGAAAGTAGGTCATCGTCAGGCTCTTACAGCCCAAGAACCCCCAATCAGATCGCCTGGTTGGGGGTTTNATAGTGCGGGTTCCCGTGTGAAAGTAGGTCATCGTCAGGCTCTTACAGCCCAAGAACCCCCAATCAGATCGCCTGGTTGGGGGTTTTTGCTTGCGCGCGTCGCGAACGCAAACGCAACCCCACCCCTAAGCCGGCGATTTCAGCTGTTCGTCAAGCGGCCATCTTCTGTCTTGACGGCGCCAGACTGCGTGAGCTCGTCAACCAGCTGGTCGAACATGCACGATGGCGTCGTGCCGTTGAAATATCGCTGCTGAACGAGCGCCATGTAGGGCGTTGCGCCGAACCAGTGGCGCAACGCGCTCCGATCGGCCTGGCCGAGTTCCAGAAGCTTGAACTTCAGCAGCACTTTCATGGCATGCCAAGCGTGCTTTTCGGGCGCTTTGGCTTGACGCTCGAGCCGTCCCCGCGCGACGTGAAGGGCGCTCGCAGCGTCGTGGAACACGGGGCCATGCCCCGGAATCACGACGCGCGGCGCGAGGCGCTCGATCAAATCGAAAGTCGCCGCGACCTGGTCGAAGCCGGGCTCGCCGACCAGTTCGGGAAAGACGACACCGAAACCGCTCTGCCACAGCGCATCGGCCGAAATCAGGGCTTGTGTTCGGGGCTCGAACAGAATGAGCGAATGGGGGTCATGGCCCGGCGCGGCATGCACTTGCCAGCGCTGGCCGCCAAGGGCCACGTCGGTGCCGGGGGTGAGCAGGCGATCGTGACGGAAGCGCGGACAGTGCTGCCCCGTCCCTTCGAAGCTGAGCGCGCCCTCGTCCCAACGCGCGACTGCTTCGGCTTCTCCGGGCGGAATGACGGTCTGCAGCGCCGGGTAGTGCGCCTGCAGCGCGGCATTTCCGCCGCAATGGTCGCTGTGAAGGTGGGTGTTGATGAGCAGATCGAGGGAGTCGCCCTGCAAGACCTTGTCGACAAGTGCCAGCGTCTGGCCGGCGTGGGTGAAGTACCCACTGTCGACCAAGGTCGTCGGGCCGGCGTCGCCTCGCAGAAGGACATTGTTCGACGAGAGCCAGCCCCGTTCGAACACGGTCAGCCCGGGAGGAAGCGCGGCCGCAGTCAATGTGCCTGGACACCGGCCGCTGGAGCCGCTGCCCGCAACTCGCGCCGCAGGATCTTGCCCACGTTGGTCTTGGGCAGCGATTCACGGAACTCGATGTACTTCGGCCGCTTGTAGCCCGTCAGCTGGTCCTGGCAGAAGCGCATCACCGTGTCCTCGCTGAGGCTCGCATCCTTGCGTACCACGAAGACCTTGATCGCCTCGCCTTGCTTCTCGTCCGGCACGCCCACGGCCGCGCATTCCACGACGCCTGGGCACAGAGAGATGACGTTCTCCAGTTCGTTCGGGAAAACGTTGAAGCCGCTCACGAGGATCATGTCCTTCTTGCGGTCGACGATCCGCGAATAGCCGTCTTCCTGCATGACGGCGATATCGCCCGTTCGCATGAAGCCGTCGGCCGTGAATGCGGCGGCGGTCTCGCCCGGCTGCTTGTAGTAGCCGGCCATCACGTTCGGCCCCTTGATGCACAGCTCCCCCGGCTCGCCGAAGGGAAGCGTGTGGCCCTCGTCGTCCTTGATCGCGATGTCGATGCCCGGCAGGGGCAGGCCGATGGTGCCGGTGAAGCTGGTGTTCATCACCGGGTTGTTGGTGCCGATCGCGCAGGTCTCGCTCATGCCCCAACCTTCGATCATGGGGCAGCCCGTCACCTCCATCCACCGTTTCGCCGTGCCTTCGGAAGCCGCCATGCCGCCCGCCTGCGAGACGAAAAGGCTGGAGAAGTCCACCGTCTTGAACTCGGGGTGCATGAGCAGCCCGTTGAAGAGCGTGTTCACGGCCGGCAGCATGTGGAAGGGGCGCTTCTTCAACACGGCGATGAACTTGCCGATGTCGCGCGGGTTGGGGATCAGCGTCAGGTGCGAGCCCTGACGGATCGCCAGCAGCGACAAGGTCAGGGCGAAGATGTGATACAGCGGGAGCGCGGCGATGCTGTTGACCTTCGACAGATCGCCGGCACGCGCAAGCGCGGGCGTGAACCAGGCTTCGGCCTGCAGCGTGGCCGCCACGATGTTGCGGTGTGTGAGCACCGCACCCTTCGAGCGGCCGGTCGTTCCGCCGGTGTACTGCAGGAAGGCGATGGAATCGAGCGTCGACGTGTCGGGTGCGAGCGGCCGGCTGTGTCCGGCCGCCATGGCCTTGGGCCACGGCGTGACCGTGCGCCCGCCACCCACGGGCAGCTTGAAGGGAGGCACCATCTTCGCGATGTGTCGAACGGCCGTCGTGATCCATGCGCCGTACATGCCGCCAAGCTGGTCCCCCATGGCCGTCACCAGCACGTGGCGCACTGCGGTCTTCGCAATCACCTGCTCCAGCGTGGCCGCGAAATTCTCGAGAATGACGATTGCCGTCGCGCCCGAGTCGTTGAGCTGGTGTTCGAGCTCGCGCGCCGTGTACAGCGGGTTGACGTTGACGCAGGTGTAGCCCGCGCGCAGCACGCCCACCATCGTCACGGCGAACTGCGGGATGTTGGGCAGCATGATCGCCACCCGCGCGCCGGGTTCCAGGCCCAGCGACTGCAACCACGCGCCCAGCGTGCGCGACTGCGCGTCCAGCTCGTGGTACGACATCCAGCGCTCCATGCAGACGGAAAACGGCTGTTCTCCATGGCGCTGGAAGGCCTCCTCGAACATCTGGCCCAGCGAGCGGTACTGCTCGGGGTGGACGTCGTGGGGCACGCCCTCGGGGTAGTTCTTCAGCGCTGACGGCAGCATGCGTTTCTCCGGTCTCTCTCCTGGGTGGCGCGCATTGTGGATGCGGCACCGCCGCAGCCGTCCCGGGGCTTGTCCTAGGGCGCGCGCAGCGGCTGTCGCGCGTGCGATAGTGGCCGCATGATCGCCCGCCTCCAGCGCGTGTTGCTGTTCGTCGTCGCCTTGCTCCTTGCCGCCTGGTGTGCGTATTGGGCGCGCCGCGTGCCCGCTCTCGCCTTGATGGGTCTCGTGGTCGCAGCGCTCGCCCATACGGCTTGGCTAGCTATCGAATTCATAGCGTGCTGGTGCATCAACCGCCGCCACGCCCCGCGCCCCCGGTTCGCGGCGCTGCTGCGCGCATGGGCGGCCGAGAGTCGGATGGCCGTGCGCGTGTTCGGCTGGCGGCAGCCTTTCCGCGCCAACGCCGTGCCCGACCACCTGCCGCATGGCGACCGACGCCGGGGCATCGTCTTCGTCCATGGCTTCTGCTGCAACCGCGGCTTCTGGACGCCCTGGCTGAGGACGCTCCGACGCGAGGGCCGCGCTTTTGTGGCGGTGAACCTCGAGCCGCCCTTCGGTTCGATCGACCGCTACGTCGACACCATCGAAGCCGCCGTGCAGCGCGTGCGCGGCGCCACGGGCCGGGCACCGATGCTGGTGTGCCACAGCATGGGGGGCCTCGCGGCGCGGGCCTGGCTGCGCGAGCACGGGCGCGCCGGGGCAGTGCATCGCATCGTCACGCTCGGCACGCCGCACGCCGGCACCTGGCTGGCGCGCTTCGGCCGATCGACCAACGGCCGCGAGATGCGCATCGGTGGCGAGTGGCTCCAGCGCATGGCGGCGGATGTGGAGAGTGCGCGCCAGGTGCGCTTCACCTGCTGGTACTCCAACTGCGACAACATCGTCTTTCCCACACCCACGGCCATGCTGCCCGGCGCCGACAACCGTGCGGTCCACGGGCTGGCGCACGTCGAGATGGCTTTCGACCTCCGCGTGATACGCGAGACGCTGGCCTTGCTGGACGCCGACTGAGGTCCGGGGCGCGTGCCGGCGCCGCAGCCAGCGTGCAGCCTCACTTGAGCCAGCGGTCCATCGTGCGCTGGAACTCGCCGCCGGCCTGCTGCAGGTGCAGCCACTGGTCCACATAGGCCTTGAAGGCCACGTCGTCGCGCGGAAGCATCCAGGCCATCTCGCCGTACTGCAGCGGTTTGTCCGGGTTCACCGCGCACAGCCCCGGCTTGAGCCGGCTCTGCACGATGGCCTCGGCCGACTCGGTGACGAACACGTCGGCGCGGCCCGCCAGCACCTCGTCGAAGATCGTGATGTTCTCGCCGTGCAGCGTCAGCTTCGCCTGCTTGAAGTTGGCGCGCGCGAAGCGTTCGTTGCTGCCGCCGGGATTGAAGATCACGCGCGTCGTCGGCTTGTCGATGTCGGCCACGGTCTGGTACTTGCGCACGTCGGCGCAACGCACGATCGGCGTCTTGCCGTTGACCATGTACGGCGCACTGAAGAAGGCGCGCTTCTGGCGCTCGGTCGTCACCGAGATCCCGCCGACGGCGATGTCGCACTTGCCCGCCGCCAGGTCCGGCAGCAGGTTGGCCCAGGTCGTCTTCACCCACTCGGGCTTCGCGCCCAGGCTGCCGCTGAAGCCCGCCATCAGGTCGACGTCGATGCCCTCGTAGCTGCCGTCGGGCTTCTGGAAGCTGAAGGGCTTGTAGTCGCCGGGCGTGCACACGCGCAATTGCGCAGCCTTTTGAACGGCATCGAGGTGCGACGTGGGCGCAGTCGGGCCGCCCGAAGTGGCGCAGCCTGCCAGGAGCAGGGCCGCCAGTGCGAGGGGGGTGGTCAGGGTGGAGGCAAGGCGGCGTCGGTGCATGGGCTCTCTCGAACAGGTTTCTGACAGTGGGGGCGGCCATTGTGCGGCGGCCGGCGTGGCCCGACGAGTCCGCCTTGGGCCGGGGCCCGCGGTTGCGCCAGCGCCACGTCCGGCTGGCAATTCGTCACCAATCGGGCCACAGTTGTCCCGAGAGTGTCCCCGGCCCCCACGGATGATTAGGGAAAACCCTAAAATCCCCCCATGCGTACCTTTCTGGCCATTTCCCGAGCCCTCGTCGGCGCCGGCAGCTTCCTGCGCCCGCCGGTGGTGGAGGCGCGCGCGGCCGGCGGGGTGGCGCCGCGGCCTGCCCAGCCGGTGCTGGTGCCGATCCGCTCGATCGGCCCGCGCGAACGCGGCCGCATCCTCAAGCACCTGCTCGAGCTGTCCGAGCGCGACCGTTATCTGCGTTTCGGCTATGCCGCCTCGGACGAGCAGATCGGCCGCTACGTGGAGAACCTCGACTTCGAGCGCGACGAGATCTTCGGCATCCACAACCGCCGCCTCGACCTGATCGCGATGGCGCACCTGGCCTTCGCGCCGGGCGAGCAGCACCGCGACTGCGCCGAATTCGGCGTCTCGGTGTCGGCCCATGCGCGCGGCCGCGGCTATGGCGCGCGGCTGTTCGAGCGCGCCGTGGTGGCGGCCCGCAACGAAGGCGTAGGCATGCTCTTCATCCATGCGCTGAGCGAGAACACCGCCATGCTCAAGATCGCCCGCAACGCCGGCGCCAAGGTCGAGCGCAGCGGTTCCGAATCCGAGGCCTTCCTCAAGCTGCCCGAAGCCACCTTCGACAGCCGCATGAACGAAATCGCGCTCGACCATTTCGCCCAGGTCGACTACCAGCTCAAGGCCCGGGCCAAGCAGTTCTGGTCGCTCCTGGCCGGCCTGCAGGAAGTGCGCAGCGGCGTGCGCGAGGCACGCGACCGCACGTCGCCCTGAGCGCCCCCGCCGCCTGCGGTCGCGGCGCCGCGGGGCTTCCGGTATCCTTGTCCTTCCGCAACTACCGCCCTCCCGCAGTGGCAGACCCCCATCCTGAGCGCGCCTCCGCATCCCGCGAAGACAAGCGCAGCTTTCTCCAGAAGCTCGTCGAATTCATCAACCCGGGGCCCGACTCCCGGGACGAGCTGATCGAAACCCTGGCCGACGCGGAAGACAACGACGTCATCGGCGCCGAGTCCCGCGTGATGCTCGAAGGCGTGCTGCGCATGGCCGACATGACGGCCGGCGACGTGATGGTGGCCGCGCCCCGCATGGACCTGGTCGACATCGACGCCCCCTACGAGGCGCTGCTGCACCTGGTCATCGACACCGCGCACTCGCGCTTCCCGGTGTACGAGGGCGACAAGGAAAACATCATCGGCATCCTGCTCGCCAAGGACCTGCTCAAGCTGCAGCGTTCGCCCGAGCTGAACATTCGCGCGCTGCTGCGGCCCGCGACCTTCGTGCCCGAGAGCAAGGGCCTGAACGACCTGCTGCGCGAGTTCCGCGGCAACCGCCAGCACCTGGCCGTGGTCATCGACGAATTCGGCCGCGTGGCCGGCCTCATCACCATCGAGGACGTGCTCGAGCAGATCGTCGGCGAGATCGAGGACGAGTTCGACATCGCCGAGGACGAGGGCGACATCTTCGGCTTGGCCGACCACACCTACCGCGTGAGCGGCGACACGCCGATCGAGCGCGTGGGAGAGGCCTTCGGCATCACCTTCGACGAAGAGCAGCTCAGCGAGGACTTCGACACCATCGGGGGCCTGATCGCGCACGAGATGGGCCATGTGCCCAAGCGCGGCGAGCGCCACACGGTGGGCGGCTTCGACTTCGTCGTGCTGCACACCAAGGGCGGCGCCGTGCGCTGGTTCAAGGTCTCGCCCGCCCGCGGCGAAGACGCGGCGGATTGAAAGCGACCCTGCTGCGCGCGCTGGGCTTCGGCGCCGCCGGCCTGGCGCAGGCCTTCTCCATCGCCAGCCCGTGGAATGGCCAGCCGCAATGGTGGCTGCAGCTGATCTCCCTCGCCGGCCTGGTCGCGCTGCTCGAGGGGCTTCGCCGCGAAGGCGCGCGCTGGCGCCGCGCGGGCCTCTGGGGCTGGCTGTTTTCCACCACCTGGCTCACCGGCACCTTCTGGTGGCTCTTCATCTCGATGCACACCTACGGTGGCCTGCCGGCGCCGCTGGCGGCGATCGCCGTGCTCGCGCTGGCGGCCGGCCTGGGCCTTTACTACGCCGCGGCCTGTGCGGCTTTCGTGATGTTTGCGCCCACCAGCCGGGCGCGGGCCGCTTCCTTTTTTGTTGCACTTTGGCTGCTGGCCGAGCTGCTGCGCAACAGCTGGTTCACCGGCTTCCCGTGGGGCGCGGGCGGCTACGCGCACGTCGACGGGCCGTTGGCCGGCTACGTGCCCTGGCTGGGCGTGTACGGCGTGGGCGCGGTGGCCTCGGCCATCGCCGCTGCCGCGGGCCTGGCATGGCGCGCGCCGCGTCGCGCGCAGGGCTGGAGCGCCGGCACGGCCGCCGTGCTGTTGGCGGCGCCGCTCGGACTGGCGCTGCTGCACGACGACGGCGGTGAGTCCAATGCGCGCGGCCACCTGGGCGTGGCGCTGCTGCAGGGAAACATCCCGCAGGACGAGAAATTCATCCCCGGCAGCGGCATCGCCACCGCGTTGCAGTGGTACGCCGAGCAACTGCAGGCCGCCCGCGCGCCACTGGTAGTGACGCCCGAGACGGCACTGCCCCTGCTGCCGCGCCAGCTGCCGCCCGGCTACCTCGACGCCATCGCCCGGCGCTATGCGCAGGGCACGCAGGCGGCGGTCGTGGGCCTGCCCTATGAAGACAAGCCGGGCAGCTACAGCAACACGGTGCTGGGCTTCGCGCCCGGCCAGTCCACGCCCTACCGCTACGACAAGCACCACCTGGTGCCCTTCGGCGAATTCATTCCCACGGGCTTTCGCTGGTTCATCGACATGATGAACATCCCGCTGGGCGATTTCGCCCGTGGCGCGCTGCCGCAGCCGCGCCTCGATTGGCAGGGCCAGCGCATCGCGCCCAACATCTGCTACGAGGACCTGTTCGGCGACGAGATCGGGGCCGCCTTCCGCGATGCCGCCACGGCGCCGACGATCCTGCTGAACGTGAGCAACATCGCCTGGTTCGGCGATTCGATCGCGATCGACCAGCACCTGGCCATCTCGCGCATGCGCGCACTCGAATTCCAGCGACCGATGCTGCGCGCCACCAACACCGGTGCCACGGCCGTCATCGATCACCGCGGGCACGTGACGCAGCAGCTGCCGCGGCTCACGCGCGGCGTGCTCGAGGCCGAGGTGGAAGGTCGCGCGGGCATCACGCCCTTCGCCTGGTGGGTGTCGCGCGCGGGGCTGTGGCCGCTGTGGGTGCTGGCGCTGCTCGGGTCCGTGTTCGGCATCGTCGCCGCCCGTCGCTCGCCCCGTTGAGGGTGGCCCGGTTCGCTATCAAATCAGGAGCTGCCCGCGACCGTCCAGCGGGCGCCAGAGCCCCTCTTTCTTGAGGAAATTGCCAAGCGGATCCGAGGGATGCGCTCAGACCGCCACCGGCCAGCCGCGCAGCTTGCCCGGGTTGAGCAGGGCCAGCGGATCGAAGCGCGCCTTCATCGCCAGCACCTCCGCTGGCAGGTCGCCGCCCGCCTTGCCGTCCTCGACGACGAAGACATGCGGGTTGTTGATGCGCACGCCATAGTCGCGGTGCTCCTGGATGATCTGCGCGAGGCGCTCCTCGGTGCTGAAGCGCACCAGCTGCAGCGCGCTGCAGTTGATCAGGCCGTCCATGCCGCGCAGGAACTCGGCGTGCATCAGCACCTCGCCGGCGTAGCGCTGGCTCAGCTCGGTGATCTGCTGCACGTACTGGCCGGGCGTGAAGCTGGTCTGCAGGTAGGTCAGGCTCTTGTCGATGCGCAGCGCATGCAGCGTGGTGTGGTTCCAGGTGAATTCCATCAGCGTGCGGTTGCTCTTGTGCACCTCCTCGGCCGTGCGGCGGTAGGTCACCGTGCCGCCATGCGCGGCCACCAGTTCCTTCAGGGCCTCCTCGCCGCCCTCGGCCACCAGCGAGAGCACGGCGTGGCAACCGCGCGGCAGGTACTCCGACAGCTGCCCCAGGTGGTCCGGCACGGGGCTCGCGAAGAAGGCCACCTCGCGCTTGGCCAGGCCCGGCGCGCGCGCCAGCGCATCGCCGAACGCCAGCGCGGCGTCGAAGTCGGTGAAGGTGGTGAGCGTCTCCAGCCAGGGCTGTGCGGGTGCGAGGCCGATCTCCAGCTCCAGCACCAGGCCGTTGGTGCCCCAGAGGTGGTGCATGCGCATCGCCTCGGCACCGCGCAGCTCGACCACCTGCGGCTCGGGCTCGATGGTCATGGCCTTCACGCCGAGCACGTTGCCCGGCGCGGCCAGCGGGCCGTAGTTGATGGAGCCCACGCCGCCGAAACCACCACCGAACAGGCCGCCCAGCGTGGCGCTGCGGTAGGTCGAGGGCATGCAGCGCAGCTCCTGGCTCTGCGTGCGCGCCTGCTTCTCGATGTCGTTCAGGCGGATGCCTGCCTGCGCGCGCGCCACGCCGGGGCGCACCCACAGCAGCTGGTTGTAGCCCGTCATGTCGAGCACCACGCCGCCGGCCAGCGGCGTGGTCTGGCCGTAGTTGCCGGTGCCGCTGCCGCGGATGGTGATCGGCACCTTCAGGCGGGCGCAGGCGCCGACCAGGCGGCGGATCTCGTCCTCGGTGCGAGGGCGCACCACGCTGTCGGCCAGCTTGCCGTCGAGCTGGCGCTTGAGCACCGGGCTGAACCAGGAGAAGTCCTGCGACAGCCGCTCGATGCGGCCGGGATCGGTGATCCAGTCGAGCTCGGGCAGTTCGAGGTGCAGCTGTTCGATGGGGGTCACGGGGGCGTTCATGCGCAAGGATGGGAAAGAGTCAGTCTTGGGAGAGCTCGCTGGCATGCCACGAGCCCAGGGCGGCCTTCGTCGCCCAGGCCATCAGCGCGAAGAGCGCCACGCCGGTGAGCGAGATCAGCAGCAGCGCTGCGAACATGCGCGGGATGTTGAGCTGGTAGCCGGCCATGAGGATCTGGTAGGCCAGGCCCGTGGCCGCGCCGCCGGTGCCGGCGACGAACTCGGCCACCACCGCGCCGATCAGCGCCAGCCCGCTGGAGATGCGCAGGCCGCCGAAGAAGTAGGGCAGCGCGCTCGGAATGCGCAGCCGCACCAGCGTCTGCAGCCGCGTCGCGCGGTTCATCTTGAAGTAGGCCTGGAGGTCCGGGTCGATGCTGCGCAACCCCAGCGTGGTGTTGCTGATGATGGGGAACAGCGCCACCAGCGTCGCGCAGATCACCAGCGAAGCCGTCGGGTCCTTGACCCAGATGATGATCAGCGGCGCCACCGCCACGATGGGCGTGACCTGCAGCAGCACCGCGTAGGGGAACAGCGCGGTCTCGATCAGGCGGCTCTGCACGAAGACGAAGGAGATCAGCACGCCCACCACCGTGGCGACCACGAAGGACAGCACCGTGATCTTCAGAGTCACCAGCAAGGCCATGCCCAGCGTGGCCCAGTCGGTGAAGAGCGTCTTCATCATCAGCGCCGGCGAGGGCACCAGGTAGGGCGGCAGCTCCATGCCCACCACCAGCGCCTGCCAGGCGCCGATCAGCACCAGGCCCACCAGCACCGGCAGCAGGATGCGCTGGGCGCGGGGCTGGCGCAGCAGGGGCACGGCGGCGGCGGGGCGGGGCGGCTGGCTGGGGGCGGGAGCGATCACGGCGGGGCTCGGTGCGGGGGCGGGAGATGAGGCAGAGGCGTCGCGCGGGGCGACGGGGGCATTCCAGGTGATGCTCATGACAGCGCCTCTTCCTCGTTGGCCTGGCTGGCCGCCAGCAGGCTGCGCTGCAGGTGCTTGGCGTAGTGGGTGAACTCGGGGCTCACCATGAAGTCGGCGCTGCGCGGGTAGGGCTCGTCGATGCGCACCTCTTCCACGATGCGGCCCGGGCGCGCGGCCATCATGACCACGCGGCTGGAGAGGAACACCGCCTCGTGGATCGAGTGCGTGACGAAGACCACCGTGAGCTTCTTCTTGCGCCACAGCTCCAGCAGGTCGGCGTCGAGCTTGTGGCGCGTGATCTCGTCCAGCGCGCCGAAGGGCTCGTCCATCAGCAGCAGGTTGGGCTGCACCACCAGGCCGCGGGCGATCGACACGCGCATCTGCATGCCGCCCGAGAGCGCACGCGGCAGCGCCTTGGCGAACCTGGCCAGGCCCACCAGCTCGAGCGCCTCGGCCACGCGCGCGTCGGCCTCGGCGCGCGGCACCTTGGCCAGGTCCAGCGGCAGGCGCACGTTGGCCTGTACGCTGGCCCAGGGCATGAGCGTGGGCGACTGGAAGACGAAAGCCATCTTCTTGCCTGCGCCTTCCTGAGCGGCCGCCACCGGCTTGCGCCACAGCAGCAGCCGCCCGTCGGTGGGCTCGAGCAGGCCGGCCACCATCTTCAGCAGCGTGCTCTTGCCGCAGCCCGAGGGGCCGAGCAGGGTGACGAACTCGCCCTCCTGGATCGTGAGGTCGACCGGCTGCAGCGCGATCGTGCCGTTGGGGTAGGTCTTCTGCGCCGAGAGGACCTCGATCGCAGGCACGGGGGCGTTGTCGTTCATCGCGGCCTCGCTCGGACGGGCGTTCAGGGCAGAACCTTGGCGGCTTTGATGAAGCTCAGGTCGAAGGCCTGCGCCAGGTCCACCTTGCTGCCGTCGATCAGGCCGGCCGACACGGCGAAGTCATAGTTCTGCTTCACGCGCGCCTCGGTCATCGTGCCGATGCCCTGCTTGAGCGCGTCGCCGCTGGCGACGATGCCCATTTCCTTGAGCTTGGCCACGCTGTACGCGAGCTGCTCGTCGGTCATGTTGGGGTTGTCCTTCTTGATGAGGGCGTTGGCCGGCGCCGGGTCCGCGAGGTAGGACTTCCAGCCTTCGGCCGTCGCCTTCACGAAGCCGTCCACGGCCTTGCTGCGCTCCTTCACCGTCTTGTCCATGCAGGAGATGGTGGTGGCGTAGGAGGGGTAGCCGTTGTCGGCCAGCAGGATGGTGTTGGCCTTCACGCCGGCCTTCTGCACCGCGAAGGGCTCGGACGTGAGGTAGCCCTGCTGCACCACGTTCTTGTCGGCGACGAAGGGCTGGATGTTGAAGGTGTAGGGGCGCGTCTGCGCATCGGTGAAGCCGTACTTGGTCTTCAGCCAGGCGTAGTAGCCGCGCTGGGCCGAGGGCGCGATGAGGATGGTCTTGCCCTTCATGTCGGCGAGGGTCTTGACGTCCTCATGGGCGATGAGCACCTGCGGGTCCTTCTGGAACAGGGCCGCCACAGTGACGACAGGCAGGCCGCCGCTGCGTGCGATCATCATCTGCAGGTCGCTCGAACCCATGATGCAGTCGGCTTGCCCGGCGCCCATGATCTGCAGGATGTTGACCTGCGGGCCACCCATCTTGATGGTCACGTCCAGGCCGTACTTCTTGTAGATGCCGGTGGCCACCGCCTGGTAGAAGCCGCCGTGCTCGGCCTGCGCGTACCAGTTGGTCATGTAGGTGAATTTTTCCTGCGCATGGGCGCCGGTGGCGGCCAGGCCGAGCACGGTGGCACCCAGGGCCAGGACGGCGCGGGCGGCGAAGCGGGGGATGCGAGGGGTCAAGGCAGGGCTCCTGGAAAGGTCAGACAAATCAGTGCAGGGAAGAGGGAAGGCGGGGGAAGGTGTGCGGTCGCGCTTCAAGCAAGAGCCGGACCGCGCGCGGACTCGATGTGGCCGGTGTACTGGCCGCGCTCCCAGGTCGGCGCGTCGCGCACCACCCAGCGCAGGTGGTAGAGCTCGGTCAGCGCCTGCACCCAGCTGTCGGCCAGCGTGCTGAGGATTTCCTCGCCCTGCTCGCGCGTGGCCGAGGTCGGGTCGCCGATCACGCCCGTGGGCCCGAAGTCGCGTGCCGTCCAGGCGCAGGCCGGCCGGCCGTCGGCCGACAGCAGCTTGATCGGGAAGGGCGGCGGGAAGTTGGCGACCGCGCGTTCCATGTGCACCGTCTCGGGCGCCAGCGCCAGCATCAGCGCGGTTTCGGAATGGCCGGCATGCATGGCGAGCTTTTTCTCCTGCTCGCTCACCTGCTTGCTGGCCGCGCTGGGCAGGCGCGACACGCCGTGCGGCACTACTACGAAGTCGCCATGGCGCAGGCGCAGTTCGCGCGCCGCCATCTCCAGCACCTGCGGCTGGCCGCCGTGGCCGTTGGCGAACAGCAGCTTGCGAAAGCCCGAACGGTAGACCGACTCGCCGACCTCGACGATGGTCGACAGCAGCGTGGTGCCGGTGAGTGTCATCGTGCCCGGGAAGTGCAGGTGCTCCTCGGACTTGCCGTAGGTGATGGTGGGCAGGGCGAAGGCGCGCACCTCGGCGGGCAGGCGTTCGAGCGCCTTGCCCATCACGCCCGAGGAGATCACGCTGTCGACCGAGCAGGGCAGGTGCGGGCCATGCTGCTCGATGGCGCCGCAGGGCAGCACGATGACGGTGTTCTCGCGATCGGGCAGCGCGTCGATCTCGGTCCAGCTCAGGTAGGGCAGGAAGCGGTGGGGCGGGATGTAGCCGTGGAGCATGGCGTTTTCGATCTCAGGTGAGGGCAGGAATCGGCGAGGCCGCGTTGGCCAGCCAGTCGGCGGGCAGCTCGCCATGAACGACGCGGCCGCCGCGCAGCACCACGCGCCGCGCGGTGCGCGAGGGGAAACCATGCGCATCGGCATCGTGGAAAAGCACGAGGTCGGCCGGCGCGCCGGCCAGCGTGGGCTGCGCGGCGGGCACGCGGTCGAGCCAGTCGCCGCGGCAGATCGCTTCGGACCAGGCATCGAAAGGCGCGGGCAACTGGGCCACCAGCGCACCGGTGGCCAGGGCGTCGACCGGGTCGTAGCTGCCGACGCGGCAGAACGGGTCCTGCACGTTGTCGCTGGCCAGCAGCAGCGGGATGCCGCGTTCGCGTGCTTCCTTCACCAGCGTGATGCCGCGCTGGCGCGGCGTGCGGCCGGTGACGGCGTCCTGCAGCAGCAGGTTGGTGGCGGGCAGCGACACGAGCGTGATCGGCGCGCGCGCCACGGCGTCGAGGGTGGCGAGCGCCACCGCCTCGTCCTGCGCGGCCAGCGCGCACACGTGGCCGCAGACGATGCGGCCGTCGAAGCCGATCTCGCGGGCGATGCGGGCGATGGTCGCCAGACCATGCGCCGAGGGTTCGAGCTCCTCGTCCACATGCAGGTCGACATCCAGCCCGTGGCGCTGCGCCGCGAGCAGCAGCTGGCGCAGGCCCGGCTCGTTCCAGTGCGCGGTGTGGACGAAGCCGCCGAGCAGCGCGTCCGGGCCGCTCGCGGCGACGTGGCGCGCGAGGCGATCGGCCTCGGCCGCGTCCTCGAAGAAGGCCAGGCGCATGAGGCTCACGCGCTCCAGGCGGATGCGGCCGCGCCAGTCCTGCGCCAGCTCGCGCAGCACGGGCCAGGCGACGGGCGTGCGATCGGCCTCCCACCAGTCCACGTGGGTGCGCAGGCGCGTGCTGCCGGCTTCGAAGGCCCACTGCAGTGCGCGTTCTGCGCGCTGGCGCACGTCGGCGGCCGTCCAGCCGGCGCGGTCGGTCAGCATGGCGTCGATGGCGCCGAGCAAGCCCGGCTCGATGTGGTGGATGCGCGGCAGCGTGAAGGTCTTGTCCAGGTGCACGTGCGCGTCGACGAAGCCGGGCAGTGCGAGGGCGCCTTGCAGCTCCCAATCGCTCTCGCCCTCGGCCATGGTGCCGTGCGAAGGCCGGACCGAGGCAATGCGCCCTTGCCCCAGCGCCACGCGTGCGAGCGCCGGCGTGCCGGCGGCGTCGACGGGCCATTCCGGCGGCAGCAGCCAGCGCGGCAGGCGCACGCGTTCGAGGGCGCCAGGCACGTTCATGCGAACCTCGCCATGGCCTGACCGACGCGGGCCTTGAAGCGCTCGAGCTGCGGGCGTGTCGCGACGTTCATGTGGTAGTGGGCGTGGTAGTCCACCCGCGCCTGCTGGGCCGTGAGGCGCTTCATGTAGCGCGTGACCATCTTGCGCGGCGGGTCGCCCATGTACCAGGCCATCCAGCGCGGGCGGCCGTAGGTGACGACGGCGCTGATGCGCTGGATGTTGGTGAGCATCGGCTTGACGTTGGCCGAATCCGAGAGGTCGAAGGCCACGCCGGGCATGAGCAGCCGGTCGAACCAGCCCTTGAGCATGGCGGGCAGGCCGAAGCACCAGGTCGGAAAGCAGAAGACGATGGCCTCGGCTCGGTGCAGGCGGTCGATGTAGCCCTGCAGCGGCGCGCGGTTGGCGGGCACGTCGTGGTAACCCAGCCGCTCCTCGCGCGACATCACGGGATTGAAACCCTCGGCGTACAGGTCGCAGTCGTCCACCTCGTGGCCGGCGCCGCGCAGCTGCTGCACCACTTCGGCATGCAGGGCGGCAGCGAAGCTGGTTTCGACCGGGTGGCAGTAGACGACAAGCACGCGCATGGGACTTTGACCGCTTAATCAGAGCAACTGGTCAGGTTTGCTCGCAAAGCGCGTGCCAGGGGGGTGTGCACCGAAGTGGGGAGCTCTTGTGCTCCCGATGGTTGGAGGTCGTTTTGGGGGCCGGCACGACGGGATGGGGCGCTGGCGGCGACCGCGGGCCTGCGTTCTCCGGCTCAGGCTCGCGCTGACCGACTTGTTGCGCTGCCTGTGTGCTCGCTGTCCATCGACGTGCTTGAGAGACTGCACGGCGCCGCGAATGGCGCCTGCGCCCGCAGGCCCACGACCACCGCCCTGAACCGCNCTGTCCATCGACGTGCTTGAGAGACTGCACGGCGCCGCGAATGGCGCCTGCGCCCGCAGGCCCACGACCACCGCCCTGAACCGCTGTGCTGTGCTTTGACTTCTCCCTCCCCCTCTAGGGGAGGGTCGGGGGTGGGGGCAGCTGCGACTGAAGAGCTGTGTCTCATCCAGCGCCGAAGTGCCCCTCACCCAACCTCTCCCCAGCGGGGAGAAGAGTGAAACCGAACGCGCCCGGGTCATGCCGGCCGATCGCGCGCCCGGTCCAGGCCGGCGCCGCCGGCCGGGTTCAGGCCCAGACCGCAAAAACCCGCCAAAAACGCTCGAACGTTCAGCCAGGACCCATCCTGGCTCGCCCAGGCCGGCCGCAAAGAGCGGACTCAGGTCCGAATCCCGCAGCCCGCCAGCACGAACGCAATCAGCTCCCGCGCCACCGGCTCGCGGTCCACATGCGCGTCCTCCGGCAGGCCGCCCATGGCCCGCACCTGCAGCGCGTAGTCAGCGTGGTACTGCGTCATGGCCCAGATGTGCTGCAGCAGCAGCCGGGCGTCGAGCGGGCGCACCAGGCCGCGCGCGATCCAGCCGTTGATGATGTCGATCTTCTTCTGCGTCCACAGCCGCGAATTGGGCCAGTAGCGCTCGAGGTTGCGCCCGCCGTCCAGCACCTCGCGCGTGAAGATGCGCGACATCTCCGGCTTGTCGAAGGCATGGTCCAGCTTCTGGCGGATGTACGCCGCCAGCACGCTGCCGGGGTCGTTCGCGTTCTCGTCGAAGGAGAACACCACCTTCCAGTCGTGCAGCACCTGCATCAGCAGCTCGGCGTAGAGCTCCTCCTTGCCGGTGATGTAGTAGTGCAGCTGCGGCTTGGTGAGGCCCGCGCGGTCGGCGATCGCCTGCGTGGACGTGCCCTTGAGCCCATGCAGGCTGAATTCGGTGATCGCGGCGGCGCGGATCGCCGCCAGGATGCGCTCGCGCCCCGGCCGCGCCCGCGACAGCGGCCCCTCCGGCACCGGCATGTCGGGCGGCACGGCGGGCACGAACGGGGAAGCGGTGTCGGAATTCATCGGCGTGACGGCAGGGCGCCGATGGTACTGCGCGGGCCCGCGGCGCTGCCCGGCCTGGCCGCCGCGGCCGCGGTCGCAGCGCTGCACCCGCGGCATCGCCGCATGCCGACACGGCATCGCGCCGGCGTGCAATGCGGCACGCTTCCTGTATCTTTTCGCGCGGCCGCCGGGGCCGCGCCGTGCCATGCACCGCGCTGAAGCACGCACTCGCATCGTGCGTCCTGGCGGTCCGAGAAATCCAACACCTCTCAGGAGCTTCCATGTACCTTTCCCCCCGCTTCCGCGCCTTCGCGGCCGGCGCCGCGTTGCTGGCCGCCAGCGTCGTCGCACACGCCCAGCAGGCGCTGCCCAACGTCGTCATCCTGGCCACCGGCGGCACCATCGCCGGTGCCGGCGCCTCGGCCGTCAACAGTGCCACCTACGCCGCCGCCAAGGTCGGCGTCGAGAAGCTCATCGCCGGCCTGCCCGAGCTGTCGAAGATCGCCAACGTGCGCGGCGAGCAGGTCTTCCAGGTCGCCTCGGAGAGCCTCACCAACGACAACCTCATGACCCTGGCCAAGCGCGTCTCGGCCTTGTCCAAGCAGGCCGACGTCGACGGCATCGTCATCACCCACGGCACCGACACGCTGGAAGAGACGGCCTACTTCCTCACCCTGACCGTGCACACCGCCAAGCCCATCGTGGTGGTGGGCTCGATGCGCCCGGGCACGGCGTTGTCGGCCGACGGCGCGCTGAACCTGTACGACGCCGTGAGCGTGGCCGGCAGCAAGGACGCCATGGGCAAAGGCGTGCTGGTGACGATGAACGACAACATCGACAGCGGCCGCGACGTGAGCAAGTCGGTCAACATCAAGACCAGCGCCTTCTCCAGCCAATGGGGCCCGCTGGGCATGGTCGTCGAGGGCAAGAACTACTGGTTCCGTGCGCCGGTCAAGCGCCACACCATGAACTCCGAGTTCGACATCGACACCATCACCGCACTGCCCAACGTCGGCATCGCGATGGGGTACGAAGGTGTCGAGCCCACCGCCATCGAGGCACTGGGCAAGAGCGGCGTGAAGGCGCTGGTGCATGCCGGCACCGGCAACGGCTCGGTGGCCAACCGCATCGTGCCGTACCTGCAGAAGGTGCGCACCGACGGCGCCATCGTCATCCGCTCGGCCCGCGTGCCCGACGGCTTCGTGATTCGCAACGCCGAGCAGCCCGACGACAAGTACGACTGGGTGGTGGCGCACGACCTGCGTCCGCAGAAGGCCCGCATCCTCGCCATGGTGGCGCTGACCAAGACCAGCGACACCAAGGAGCTGCAGCGGATCTTCTGGGAGTATTGACTCGCCCCCCAGTCTCCGCGGACTGCGTCCGCTCCGCCAACCCCCCTGCCGGGGGGCACACCCAGCGGCCCGGCAAAGCCGGTTCCGCGGGTGTCCTGAGAGGGGGGCGCGTCGCGCTCGCCCGGATCAGCCGGTCGCAGCCTGATTGGCGCGATGGGCTTTCAACCGCCTGCGGTGCCGCGCGGCTTCGAGGCTGGCGATGCACACGGCGAGCCAGGCGCTGCCGGAGCACAGGCCGGCGAGGATGTCGGTGAGGTAGTGCACCTGCAGGAAGACGCGGCTGGCGGCGATGGACAGGGCCATGGCCACGGCGAGCACCAGCACCGGGACCTGCCAGCGCGGCGGGGCGAGGCGCAACGCCAGGTAGGCGAGCATGCCCCACATCACCACGGCGCTGGAGGTGTGGCCGCTCGGGAAGCTGAAGCCCGGCGCCTGGGCCAGCGCGGTGTCGTGCACCGGGCGCACGCGCTCGAACACGTTCTTGAGCGACAGGTTCAGTGCCGCGTTGCCGCCGTTGGCCAGCACCCAGCCGACGGCGAAGCTGCGGTGCCCGTGACGCCACAGCAGCAGCGCTGCCGCCGTGCAATAGACGACCATCGGCAACGGGTCGCCGAGGTGGGTGAACCACCCGAAGGCCTGGCGCACGGCCATGGGCGTGTGCAGGCCGATGGCGCGGCTCAACGCATCGTCCATCTCGCCCATGGGGCGGCCGTCGCCCAGGCCGGCGGCCAGTCGCGCGAAAAGCATCGCCAGCACGACGATGGCGCCGAAGCCCAGCACCAGGCCGATGACCAGGTCGCGCGGCCGGGGCTCGGCGCGCCCGGCATGCTGGCGCAGCGGGCCCTCGAGGCGCCGGCCGGTCAGTGCGAGCACCGCCACGAGAACAGCCAGCACGATCGGAAAGCCGGGCCAGGCCAGGGTGCCGATGCGCTCGCCCAGTGCCGCCCAGTCGGCGTGCTCAACGGGCATGGGGATTCGACGACGGGGCGGCAGAGGGGCCGGTGGGCATGGGTGACAGCTCCAGGGTGCGGACCTGCGCCGGCTCGAAACGGCCCGTGCGCGCATCGTGGTCCCAGCGTTCCAGCGTACAGGAGCGCGCGCCGTCGGCGCCAATCACCGGACCCCGCATGAGGTTGACCGAGTTGGGTGCGCCCGCGCGCACGCGCGAGGACACGGCCGTGCCCGCCTGCACCGCCCAGGTGGCGCGCGCGACGGGCAGCCGCAGCGCATAGGGCAGGTGGATGTGGCCGCCGAGGATCAGGTCGGCGCCGGCCTCGGACGCCTGCCGCACGAGCGCCGCGTGGCCGCGCAGCAGGTTCTTCTCGTCCTCGCGGCGGGTCACCGCCACGGGCTGGTGCACGGCCACCATGCGCAGTTGCGCAGGGGTGGCCCGGGCCAGGCGCCGCGTGACGTCCGCCATCTGCTCCCGCGACACCTCGCCGTTCTCGTGCCGGCACCAGCGCGTGGTGTTCAGGCCCAGCACCAGGCAGTCGGGCCGCTCGATGACCGGCGCCAGATCGGCGCCGAAGGCCGCGGCATAACGGCGGTAGGGTGAGAAGAGCCTTGCCCACAGCGCGAAGAGCGGGATGTCGTGGTTGCCGGGGATCGTGAGGCACTGCGGCACGCCCAGCCCGTCGACGAAGGCGCGCGCGGCCGCGAACTGCGCTGCCGTCGCGCGCTGCGTGATGTCGCCGGTCAGCAGCAGCACATCGGGCGCCTGGGCGCGCACCCAGTCGGCGAGGGCGCGCACGACCGGGGGCTGCTCGGTGCCGAAATGCGGGTCGGAGATCTGCACCAGCACCGTCATGCGGCGCGCTCCCGCTCGATGGCGGCCGGCTTGACCAGCCACAGCGGCCGCGCCGACACCTCGAAGCGCAGCGGCATCTGCATCCACTGCACCTCGCCGTCGGTGGCCACGCGCACGCGCCGCTGCGCGGGGCCGCGCGCCGGCGCGACCTCGAGGCGGCGGAAGGAAAAGCTGTCGACCTCCTCGGCCTCGCCCAGGCGGCCCATCGCGGCCTGCGCGAGCAGGCCCAGCATCGCCAGCCGGCCCAGCGGCCGCAGCGCGATCGCGCCCAGCTCGCCGCTCTCCACCGATTCGGCCTCGGGCACGCCGACCTGCTCGAACTGCAGCGGGTTGTTGCCCACGAAGAGCGTCGGCGTGCGCAGGCGCTTCGGCCGGCCGTCGTCGACCACCTGCAGGTCCCACAGCCGGAAGCCCTTGAGCATCGTCAGCAGCGCCGCCCCCATCGCCACGCTGCGGCTGCGGCCGTAGCGCGCCTTGAAGGTCTCGCGCTCCTCCAGCAGGCGTGCATACAGGCCCAGGCTGGCGTTGACCAGGAAGACGCGGCCGTTCACCTCGCCCACCTGCACCGCGCGCGGTTCGCCGGCCAGCAGCAGGGCCAGGGCTTCATCGACCGGCGCCGGCAGGCCGTGCGCCCGGCTGAAGTAGTTGAAGGTGCCCTGCGGCAGCACGCCGAAGGCGCAGCCGCGGGCCACGGCCTGCTGGGCCACGGCGTTGATGGTGCCGTCGCCGCCCGCCGCCACGGCGATGCCGCCGGCATCGAGCGCGCCCTGCACTGCACGTTCCAGCGTGGCGGGCAACGGGTGTGCGCCGTCCAGCGTCAGCAGCGTCAGCGGCCGCCCGGCCTTGCGGCAGCCGGCCTCGATCGCAGCGCGCGTGCGCTGCGCGTCGCCGCGGCCGGAGCCAGGGTTGAAGACGACGAAGAGCGGCGCGTCGGGGGCCAGGCGGGGAGGGGTCATGGAGGAGTGCAGGGGCGGCGTCGCCGCGACGGCGCATTGTGGGCGGCACACCGCGCGGCGCACCTGGGACAAGAGCCCCTGGCGATGTCGGCGCGGTGGCCGTGGCGGGCGCCCGCAGGCCGCGCTCCTAAAATGACCGGTTCGCCGCCTTCCACCCGTTCGCACCGCCCGCGCGGCGGGTGCCCGATGCGCGGCACCGATCCGGCCCATCCATGCTGACCTTCCAACAGATCATCCTCACACTGCAGTCGTACTGGGACGCCCAGGGCTGCGCGTTGCTGCAACCCTACGACATGGAAGTCGGCGCGGGCACCTCGCACACCGCCACCTTCCTGCGCGCCATCGGGCCCGAGCCGTGGAAGGCCGCCTACGTGCAGCCCAGCCGGCGCCCCAAGGACGGCCGCTACGGCGAGAACCCCAACCGCCTGCAGCATTACTACCAGTACCAGGTGGTGCTCAAGCCGGCGCCGGCCAACATCCTCGAGCTCTACCTCGGCAGCCTGGAGGCGCTGGGCTTCGACCTCAAGAAGAACGACATCCGCTTCGTCGAGGACGATTGGGAGAACCCCACACTCGGCGCCTGGGGGCTGGGCTGGGAGGTGTGGCTCAACGGCATGGAGGTGACGCAGTTCACCTATTTCCAGCAGGTGGGCGGCATCGACTGCCGGCCCGCCACCGGCGAGATCACCTACGGCCTGGAGCGCCTGGCCATGTACCTGCAGGGCGTGGACAACGTCTACAACCTGAAGTGGACGGAAGGCCTGAGCTACGGCGACGTGTACAAGCAGAACGAGGTCGAACAGTCGACCTACAACTTCGAGCACTCCGACGCCGACTTCCTCTTCACCGCCTTCGCCGCGCACGAGAAGCAGGCCAAGCACCTGATGGACGTGCAGCTCGCGCTGCCGGCCTACGAGCAGGTGCTCAAGGCCGCGCACAGCTTCAACCTGCTCGATGCGCGCGGCGCCATCAGCGTGACGGAGCGTGCCGCGTACATCGGCCGCATCCGCAACCTCGCGCGCGCCGTGGCGCAGAGCTACTACGACAGCCGCGAGCGCCTGGGCTTCCCCATGGCGCCGCGCGAGTGGGTCGCGCAGATTCCCAAGAAAGAGAAAGCGGCGGCCTGAGCGATGACCATGGAATCCAAGAACCTTCTCGTCGAACTCTTCGTCGAAGAGCTCCCGCCCAAGGCACTGAAGAAGCTCGGGCAGGCCTTCGGCGACGTGCTGCTGGCGCAGCTGCGCGCGCAGGGGCTGGCCGATGCCGGCTCGCTGCTCACGCCGTATGCCTCGCCCCGCCGGCTGGCGGCGCATGTCACGCAGGTGGCGGCGCGCGCGGCCGACAAGGCGGTGTCGCAGAAGCTCATGCCGGTGTCGGTGGGGCTCGACGCCGCAGGCAACGCCACGCCGGCGCTGCTCAAGAAGCTGGCCGCGCTGGGCGCCGACGCGTCGGCCGTGGCGTCGCTCAAGCGCACGATGGACGGCAAGGCCGAGGCGCTCTTCTACGAAAGCGTGGCGCCCGGTGCGACGCTCGCCGAGGGACTGCAGAAGGCATTGGCCGAAGCCATCGCGAAGCTGCCCATCCCCAAGGTGATGAGCTATCAGCTCGAAACGAATTGCGAACTGCCGGGCTGGACCAGCGTGAGCTTCGTGCGCCCGGCGCACGGCCTGGTGGCGCTGCACGGCGATGCGGTCGTGCCCGTCACCGCGCTGGGCCTTGCGGCCGGCCGCGACACGCACGGCCACCGCTTCGAGGCGGCGGTCGACCCGGTGGTGCTGCGCAACGCCGACAGCTACGCGCTGCAGCTGCAGGACGAGGGCGCCGTCATCGCCGGCTTCGAGGCGCGCCGCGCCGAGATCGCGCGCCAGCTGGCCGAGGCGGCCGTGTCGGTGGGCGGCGGCGCCGAGCCGATCCAGGACGAGGCGCTGCTCGACGAAGTCACGGCGCTGGTCGAACGGCCCAACGTGCTGGTGTGCCAGTTCGAGCCCGAGTTCCTCGAGGTGCCGCAGGAATGCCTCATCCTCACGATGAAGGCCAACCAGAAGTACTTCCCGCTGCTCGACGCCAAGGGCCGGCTCACGCACCGCTTCCTGGTGGTGAGCAACATCCGGCCCGACGATGCCAGCGCCGTCATCGGCGGCAACGAGCGCGTGGTGCGCCCGCGCCTGGCCGACGCCAAGTTCTTCTTCGATCAGGACCGCAAGAAGACGCTGGCCTCGCGCGTCGGGCTGCTTGCCAAGGTGGTCTACCACAACAAGCTGGGCACGCAGGGCGAGCGCGTGGAGCGCGTGCGCGCCATCGCGGCGGCCATCGCGTCCGAGCTCGGCGATGCGACGCTCATCGCACAGGCCGACCAGGCCGCGCAGCTCGCCAAGACCGACCTCGTGACCGACATGGTGGGCGAGTTCCCCGAACTCCAGGGCACCATGGGCCGCTACTACGCCCTCAACGACGGCCTGCCGGCCGCGGTGGCCGATGCCATCGAGGACCACTACAAGCCGCGCTTCGCCGGCGACGAACTGCCGCGCGGAAACGTCGGCCTGGCCGTTGCGCTGGCCGACAAGCTCGAGACGCTGGTCGGCATGTTCGGCATCGGCAACCTGCCCACCGGCGACCGCGACCCCTTCGCGCTGCGCCGCCACGCACTGGGCGTGGTGCGCATGCTGATCGAGCGCGACCTGCCGCTGGAGCTGTCCCGGCTCGTGGGCATCGCCGCCGATGCCATGGGGCCCTTGCTGACCCAGGCCGACGCGCAGGTGCAGCTGCTCGACTTCATCTACGACCGCCTCGCCGGCAGCCTGCGCGAGCAGGGCGCCAGCGCACAGGAAGTGGATGCCGTGCTGGGCAATCGCCCCGAGCGCCTGGCCGAGGTGCCCAAACGCCTGGCGGCCGTGCGCGCCTTCGCGCAACTGCCCGAGGCGCCCGCGCTGGCCGCGGCCAACAAGCGCATCGGCAACATCCTCAAGAAGTCGCCCGAGGCCGATGCGCACGTCAACCCGCAGCTCTTCCGCGAGAGCGCCGAGACGGCGCTGTACGACGCCATGCAGGGCGTGGTACCCGACGCCAACGCCAGGTTCGACGCCGGCGACTACACCGGCTCGCTGCAGTCCCTGGCCGCGCTGCGCGCGCCGGTCGACGCCTTCTTCGACGGCGTGATGGTCAACGCCGAAGAGCCCGACCTGCGCCTGAACCGCCTGGGCCTGCTGGCCTCGCTGCACCGCGCGATGAACCGCGTGGCGCTGCTGGAGCGGCTGGCGGCCTGAGGGCGGCGCGTCCATACTCGCCGTGATGCGCAGCAGCCCGGGCCCGGACATGAAACTCGTCATCCTCGACCGCAACGGCAGCATCAACGTGCACCGCGAGGACTTCGTCAAGAGCGAGACGGAGTGGACACCGCTGCCCGGCGCGCTGGAGGCGATCGCGCGGCTCAACCAGGCGGGCTGGCATGTGGTGATCGCGTCAAACCAGTCGGGGCTGGGTCGCGGCCTGTTCGACGTGGCCTCGCTCAACGCCATGCACGCCAAGATGCACAAGATGCTGGCCGCCGTGGGCGGGCGCATCGATGCGATCTTCTACTGCCCGCACAGCCCCGACGAGAACTGCGACTGCCGCAAGCCCAAGCCGGGCCTGTTCCACCAGATCGGCGAGCGCTACGGCATCGACCTGGCCGGCGTGCCCACGGCCGGCGATTCGCTGCGCGACCTGGTGGCCGGCGCGGCCGCGGGCTGCGAGCCGCACCTGCTGCTCACCGGCATGGGCGAAGCCTGCCGCGGCGTGCACCCGCTGCCGCCCGAGTACCCGGCGGGCACCGTCGTCCACGAGGACCTCGCCGCCTTCGTGAAGCACCTGCTCGCGCGCGAGGCGCGCGAGTCCCTCAAGATCTCCGTCTGATGGCCTTCCTGCGTTCCGTTCTGCATCTGCTGTGGATGCTGGTCACCGTCGTGCCCTGGGCCATCGTGCTGCTGCTGGCCTCGCTCTTCGCCCGCGGCGAGCCGCTGTACTGGTTCGCCGCCGGCTGGCTGCGCGTGGCGATGTGGGGTGCACGCTGGATCCTCGGCATCCGCCACCGCGTGCAGGGCATGGAGCACCTGCCCAAGGACCCGCGCGCGGGCGCGGTGCTGCTGGTCAAGCACCAGTCCACCTACGAGACCTTCCTCATGCCCACCCTGATGCCGCACCCGCTGGCCTATGTGTTCAAGAAGGAGCTGCTCTACATCCCCTTCTTCGGCTGGGCCATGGGGCGGCTGGACATGATCCACATCGACCGCGCCCAGCGCGCGCAGGCCTTCAACAAGGTGGTGCAGCAGGGCAAGCGCCTGCTGGAGCAGGGCGTGTGGATCATCATGTTCCCCGAAGGCACGCGCATCCCGCGCGGACAGAAAGGCCAGTACAAGACCGGCGGCTCGCGCCTGGCCATCGACACCGGCGCGCCGGTGATCCCGATCGCCGTCACCTCGGCCAAGTGCTGGCCGCGCAAGGCCTTCGTGAAGTACCCGGGCGTGGTGGACGTGTCCATCGGCCCCGCCATCCCGAGCGCGGGTCGCAAGGCCGACGAGCTGATGGTCGAGGTCGAGGCGTGGATCGAGGCCGAGATGCGTCGGCTCGATCCCGAGGCCTATCGCTGAACCGGAGCCCGCGTGCGCACCCTCGTGCAACTGACACTGGACCTTTTCGACGGGCTGCGCGAGGCGGCTCCGCCCGCCGCGCCACCACCGACGCGTTCCAGGAAAAAGAAGGCCGCGGCGCCCGTCCCGCCTGCCCAGAGTGCTCCTGAAAAGATAGCGAACGACCTGCCGCCACTGCTGCCGGTGACCCCGGCGCTGCCGCCCATGTCGCTGCCCGACGCGCTGGCACCGGCACGCTTCGCACACCCGCGCGCCAACCGCGAGGTGCGCCTGGGCCATGCGCAGGTGGCCTACGAATTCGCGCGCGGTCAGCGCCGCACCATCGGTTTTCTGGTCGGGGTGGACGGCCTCACGGTGCGCGCGCCGCGCTGGGTGGCGCTGCGCGACGTCGACGCGGCCCTGCAGGAGAAGTCGGCCTGGATCCTGCGCAAGCTGGTCGAGGTGCAGCAGCGCGATGCGCAGCAGCAGGCGGGCCGCATCGAATGGCGCGACGGCGCGATGCTGCCCTTCCTGGGTCAGCCGGTGCAGTTGCGCATCGACCCGGGCCACCGCTTCGAGGGCGTGGGCGCGGTGCTCGACGCCACCGAGGGCGACGGCCCGGCGGTGCTGCGCCTGGCGATCGCCCACAACGCCGATGCCTCGCAGATCCGCGACGCCGCGCAGGCCTGGCTCATGCGCCAGGCGCGCAGCGTCTTCCTCGAGCGGCTGGAGCATTTCGCGCCGCAGCTGGGCGTGCGCTGGACCAAGCTCTCGCTCTCCAACGCCGCCACGCGATGGGGCAGCGCCAGCGCCGACGGCTCCATCCGGCTCAACTGGCGGCTGGTGCACTTCCGGCTCGACATCGTCGACTACGTGGTGGTGCACGAGCTGGCCCACCTGCGCGTGATGGACCACAGCCCGCGCTTCTGGGACCAGGTCGAGCGCGTGCTGCCCGACTACGCCCAGCGCCGCAAGGTGCTCAAGGACGAGCCCGCGCCGCGCTGGAACTGAAGCGGCCGCCCGGCGTCAGGCGGTGGGGTAGGTCCCCGGCAGCAGGATGCTGCGGTCGACGTTCTGGAGGTTCGTGTGGCCACAGAAGGCCATGGTCACGTCCAGTTCCTTGTGGATGATCTGCAGCGCCTTGGTCACGCCGGCCTCGCCCATGGCGCCCAGGCCGTAGGCCATGGCGCGGCCGATCATGGTGCCGCGCGCACCCAGGGCCCAGGCCTTGAGCACGTCCTGGCCGCTGCGGATGCCGCCGTCCATCCACACCTCCAGCCGGTGACCCACCGCCTCGACGATGGCCGGCAGCGCCGAGATGCTCGAGGGCGCGCCGTCGAGCTGTCGGCCGCCGTGGTTGCTCACCACGATCGCATCGGCGCCCACGTCGGCCGCGAGGCGCGCGTCCTCCTCGACCATGATGCCCTTGAGGATGAGCTTGCCGCCCCACTGCTGCTTGACCCATTCGATGTCGGCCCACGACAGGCGCGGATCGAACTGCTCGTTGGTCCACGCGGCCAGCGAGCTCATGTCGCTCACGCCCTTCACGTGGCCCACCAGGTTGCGGAAGGTCCGGCGCTTGGTGCCGGCCATGCCCAGGCACCAGGCCGGCTTGGTCATGAGGTTGAGGATGTTCTTGAGCGTCGGCCGCGGCGGCGCGGTGAGGCCGTTCTTCAGGTCCTTGTGGCGCTGGCCGATCACCTGCAGGTCGAGCGTGAGCACCAGCGCGCTGCATTGGGCCACCTTGCAGCGATCGATCATGCGGGCCATGGCGTCGCGGTCGCGCATCATGTACAGCTGGAACCAGAAGGGCGCCGTGGTGTTCTGCGCGATGTCCTCGATCGAGCAGATGCTCATCGTCGACAGGGTGAAGGGGATGCCGAACTTCTCGGCCGCGCGCGCTGCGTGGATCTCGCCGTCGGCATGCTGCATGCCGGTGAGGCCCACCGGCGCGATGGCCACCGGCATCGTCGCCGCCTGGCCGACCATCGTGGTGGCCGTCGTGCGGTTCTCCATGTTCACGGCCACGCGCTGGCGCAGCTTGATCGTCTGGAAGTCGGCCTCGTTGGCGCGGTAGGTGCCTTCGGTCCACGAGCCGGAATCGGCGTAGTCGTAGAACATGCGCGGCACGCGCTTTTCGGCCTGCACGCGCAGGTCCTCGATGGTGGTGATCACGGTCATGGCGGGGATTGTCTCCGTTGCCCGTCGGGCGGGCGGTGCACTGGGAGGCGGGGGCTGCCTGCGTCCAGGATGGACTCTAGGTCCGGCGCCCACGTCGGTGGATGAAATCCGGCGGCCCGCCGCTTGAAAGTTTTTCAGGCCGGGCGCGCCGGCCCCCGGCCGATCAGCGCAGCGCCTGGCGCAGCCAGTCGACGAAGGCCGCGCACTCCCAGCGCTCCAGCGTGCCCGGCTTCCAGCACAGGAAGTAGTCGTGCGGCGAACGCACGCTGCGCCGCGACAGGCGCACCAGCCGGCCGCTGTCGAGCCAGCTCTGGCCGAGCTTGAGCCGCATCAGCGCCACGCCGAAGCCGGCCACCGCGGCATCGAGCACCAGGCCCAGGTCGTTGAACTGGTTGCCCGAGGCAGGCTCCGGCAGGCCGATGCCGCAGGCACGGAACCAGGTGCGCCAGGGCTCCAGCGGCGAACGGATGAGGTGGGCGCGTGCCACCGACTCGGCGCTCTCGAAGCCGTCGTCGAAGGGGCCGGCCTCGCGCAGGTACTCGGGGCTGCACACGGGGCACACCTCGTCCGACAGCAGATGCATCGACTCGCGGTCGGGGAAGGGGCCGGTCCCGAAGCGCAGCTCGATGTCGGCCTCCTCGGCCGTCACGTGGTGGATCGGGATCGCCACCTGCAGCATCAGCTCGATGTCGGGGTAGGCGTGGCGAAACAGCGCCAGCCGCGGCAGCAGCAGCTGGCGCGAGAAGGTGGGCGTGACGGCCACCCGCAGCCGCACCGGCGCCGGCCCCTTGCCCGATGCGGCGGACGGATGGTCCTGCAGCGCCGCGAGTGCCTCGCGCACGCGCGCCAGGTAGGCCGCGCCTTCGGGGGAGGGCACCCAGTCGCCGCGGCCGGAGAAGAGTTTGAGGCCCAGCTGCGCCTCGAGCTGGCGGATGCGGTGGCTCACCGCGCTGGGCGTCACGTTCAGCGCATCGGCGGCCTGCGTCATGCTGCGCAGCCGTGCCACGGCCTCGAAGGCCAGCAGGGCCTGGATCGGCGGGATGCGAGGGGGCGGTGCGCTCATGGGCCGCATTGTGGCGGCCCCTTGGCGCGCTGCGGTGCGAAAGTGCAATCGGCCCGCAGCGCCCGCCAACCGGGCGCCGCGGCCGAATTCGTCACGATCGTTACGACCTCCCGCAGCCTGCGGGCGGGACGCTCAGCGCCCCCAGGCGCAGCCGCCGTCGACCACCAGCGTCGAGCCGACCACGTAGTCACCCGCGCGCGAAGCGAGGTAGACGGCCGCGCCGGCCATGTCCTCGGTGCTGCCGATGCGGCCCAGCGGCACGCGCTCGGCCACCTCGTCGCCGTGGTCGCGCGCGTCCTTGTTCATGTCCGACGCGAAGGGGCCGGGGGCGATCGCGCTCACCACGATGCGCTCGGGCGCCAGGCGCAGCGCCATGCGCTTGGTCAGGTGGATCAGGCCGGCCTTGCTGGCGGCGTAGGAGTAGGTCTCCCACGGGTTGACCGAGATGCCGTCGATGGAGGCGATGTGGATCACCTTGGCCAGGTGGTCGGTGGCAGCCTTCTTGAGCATCGGCGTGAGCGCCTGCGTGAGGAAGAAGGGGGTCTTCATGTTGAGGTCGGTGACCTTGTCCCAGCCGCTTTCCGGGAACTCGTCGTAGGGTGCGCCCCAGGCGGCGCCGGCGTTGTTGACCAGGATGTCGAGCGAGTCCTCGTGCTTCGCATAGGCATCGACCAGGCCGCGGATGCCTTCCATGGTCGACACGTCCGCCGGCAGCGAGACGCAATGGCCGAGGGCCGACAGTTCCTTGGCCGTCTGGTCGCAGGCCGCCGCCTTGCGCGCCGAGATGTAGACGCGCGCGCCGGCTGCGAGGTAGCCCTCGGCGATCATGCGGCCGATGCCGCGCGAACCGCCGGTGATGAGGGCGGTGCGGCCCTTGAGCGAGAAGAGCTGGTTCATGTCCATGGATGTCTCCTGAAGGTGGGATGCACGCCGGTGGCGGCGTTCGCGGCGCAGCTTAAGCGGCGTGCGGGCCGCCCGGCGTCGCGCAGGCGCCAGCCTTCAGGGCGCCAACCGGGCGTGGACCTGCGCCATCGTCGGCCGCGCGGCTGGGTCGGCCTGCAGACAGGCGTCGCGCAGCGCGGCCAGGTCGGCGAGCGGGTCCGCCGCGTCGGCATGGGCGACCAGTTCCTCCAGCAGGCAGCCGAAGGCTCGCAACTCGGTGCGTTGCGCCGCCGGCGCGAGGGCCTCGGGCAGCAGCGCGGCGGCGCCGAAGTCGCCCAGCAGCGCCTCGCCGGGGCGCCACAGGATGTTGTGGGCGTAGAGGTCGCCATGCACCATGCCGCGCGCATGCAGGTGCGCCACGGCGGCGGCGATGTCGCGAGCGATCGCGCGCGCCGTGGCATGGGGCAGGCGCAGGTCTTCGGCGTACACGTCGCGCGTGCAGCTGGCGAAGCTCGGCGGGCCGGCAAGGTTGCGCCAGTCGGGGCCGATGCGCTCGAGCACCAGGCCGTCCGTGCCCGCGGGATGGCCGGCCAGGCGGCCGCGCACGCGCACGGTGTGCGGGGCAGCGCCGGCAGCCAGGCTGGCCGCCATTTCGCTGAGCGGCCAGCCGTCGCTCGTGACCTCGCCCTTGAAAAGCTTCACGGCGACAGCCGATTCGCCGGCCGCGTCCCGGTGTTGCGCCGCGTGGATGACGCCCGAGGCGCCTTCGCCGAGTCGCTCGCCGAGCGAGAGTTCGGCCCAGGGCACGGCGGCAATGGGCGTGTCGGACAGTGCAGCCGCTTCCAGCGCGGCATTGAACGGATTGCCCGCGCAGGCCAGCCAGGCCAGGCGCGGCAGCCCGCCGAGCCAGTCGGGCAGCGCCGCGAAACGGTTCGCCGACAGGCGCAGCAGCTCCAGCCGCTCGCAGCCGGCCAGCGATGCGGGCAGAGCGGTGAGGCGGTTGCCGGCGAGCATCAGCTTCTGCATGCGCGTGCAATGTCCGAGCGTGTCGGGCAGCGCCTCGATGGCGTTGTCGGTCAGGATCAGCCAGCGCAGCGCGTGGCCTTCGGCAAAGCAGGCGGCCGGCACGTGCGCGATGCGGTTGGCCTTGAAGCCCACCATCTCCAGCTGCGCGCAGGCACCGAGCGCGGCCGGCAGTTCGGTGAAGGCGTTGTCGGAGGCAAAGAGGATGCGCAGGCGGTGCAGCCGGTGCAGGTCCTCAGGCAGCGCGCTCAGCCGGTTGCCGGAAAGGTCCAGCACTTCGAGCGTGTTGGCGAGCGCGTAGACCTCGGGCGGCAGTTCGGCCAGTCCGGCACCGCGCAGGTCCAGGCGCTGCGCACCCGCCAGGCCGCCGGCCCGCAGTGCGGCGAGCGCCTCCTGTCCGGCGGGCGTGGCGCTCATGCGGCGGCGCTGAAGCGGTACACGCCGTCCTCGCCCTTGCGCCGCTGCAGCTGGCCGCCGAACCACAGCAGGTGCAGGTGGGCGATGGTCTCGCCCAGCGCGAAGGTCATCTGGTGCAGGTCGAGTTCGCGCTTGAAGAGGATGGGCAGCGCTTCGGCCGCCGTGTGCGGCTTCTGCGTGCAGGCGGCCAGCAGCTCGGCCAGGCGGTCGCGGTGGTGCTCCTGCAGCTGCTCGACGCGGCGGTGGATGCCGGTGAAAGGCTTGCCGTGCGAAGGCAGGCCCAGCGTGTCGCCCGGCAGCTCCATGAACTTCACGATGCTGTCGAGGAAGAGCTTGAGCGAGTTCGCCTCCGGCTCGCCGGCATGCACGCTCACGTTGGTGGAGATGCGCGGCAGCATCATGTCGCCGCCCAGCAGGGCCTTGAGTTCACCGCAATAGAGTGCGATGTGCTCGGGCGCGTGGCCGTAGCCCACGATGCAGCGCCAGTCGCGCCCGCCGATGCGCACGACGTCGCCGTCGAGCAGGCGCACGAAGCGCTCGGGCACGGCCGGCACCATGTTCCTGTAGTAGCTGGTGCGGGCGCGGATCTTGGCGACCGCCTCGGGGTCGGTGAGGCCGTGCATGGCGAAGAAGTCGGCCGCCGCGTCGCCGCCGGCCAGCGTGTCGCCGGCCTGGGTGAGCACGCGCGCCACGTGGTAGTCGGTGGAGCTGATCCACAAGGGAGCATTCCAGCGCGTGCACAGCCAGTCGGCCAGGCCGATGTGGTCCGGGTGCATGTGGGTGACAATGACGCGCAGGATCGGCAGGCCCTGCAGCTGCGTGGCGAAGATCTGCTCCCACTGCGCCTGCGCCTCGGGGCGCGCGATGCAGCAGTCGACCACCGTCCAGCCCTCGACGCCGTCGATGGTGTCGCGCAGCAGCCAGAGGTTGATGTGGTCGAGCGCGAAGGGCAGGGCCATGCGGATCCAGCGCACGCCGGGCAGCACCTCGATGGTTTCGCCGATGGCGGGGAGCGTGTCGCCCAGCGGATAGTGGAGTTCGCGTTCGAGGAGGTTCATCGGGGAGCCGATCGCTGTGGGGTGCAGGCCGCGCGCTGCAACGACGTCGCGTTGTCGCAGGCGGCCGGATTCGGGTACGATTGACGTTTACGTAAACGTCATCAGGCGAGCCTCATTGTAGGCACCTGCCGCCGTCCGCGTTGTCGCGTCGGCTACCCGACGCCAAGGCCCCTTCACCGATGCCCGCCCAGACCTTCACCATCAGCGAGCTTGCCAAGGAGTTCGACCTCACGACGCGGGCGATCCGCTTCTACGAGGACATGGGGCTCATCACGCCGGAGCGCGCCGGCCTGCAGCGGGTGTACAGCGCGCGCGACCGCGCGCGGCTGCTGCTCACGCTGCGCGCCAAGCGCCTGGGCCTGAGCCTGACCGAGGCCAAGGCCATCCTCGACATGTACGACAGCCCGCGCGACACCGTGCCGCAGCTGGAGGAGTTCCTGCGCGTGCTGGGCGAGCACCGCGCCCAGCTCGAGGCGCAGATGGCCGAGCTGCAGGCCAACCTGGTCGAGGTGCGGGCACAGGAGGCGCAGGCACGCGCCGTGCTCGCCCGGGCACGCAAGGGCACCCCGGCGCGCACCTCGCCGGCTTCCGCCGCCGCCAAGCCGGCCCGCAAGAGTCGAAGGAGCCCGTCCGAAAGCGCCGCTGCGCGCTGACCCTGCCCACGTCCCCTCTTCCCGCCTCCCCGTTCGCCAACCGTCATCCAAATACAGAAAATCGACGCCATGACCTCTTCCATCCAAGACCTCTTCGTCCACAACCGTGCCTGGGCGGCCCAGATGGAACGCGATCGCCCGGGCTTCTTCACCAGCCTGGTCAAGCAGCAGACGCCCAAGTACATGTGGATCGGCTGCTCCGACAGCCGCGTGCCGGCCAACCAGATCACCGGCCTGGACCCGGGCGAGGTGTTCGTGCACCGCAACGTCGCCAACGTCGTGGTGCACTCCGACCTCAACGCGCTGTCGGCCATCCAGTTCGCGGTCGACATGCTCAAGGTCGAGGACATCATGGTCGTGGGCCACTACGGCTGCGGTGGCGTGAAGGCCGCGCTCGACGGCATCCGCGTCGGCCTGGCCGACAACTGGATCCGCCACATCCAGGACGTGCGCGACCGCCATCACGTCATGCTCGAGTCGCTGCCCGAGGAAGTGCGCGCCGATGCGCTGGTCGAACTCAACGTGGCCGAGCAGGTCGTCAACGTCGCGGTGAGCACCGTCATGGTCGACGCCTGGAGCCGCGGCCAGAAGGTCACCATCCACGGCTGGGCCTTCGGCGTGCACGACGGTTTGCTGCAGGACCTGGGCATCACCGTCGACGGCAGCAAGCCGCTCGAAGCCATCTACAAGGCAGCCGTCCAGCGCATCCGCCACAAGTGGAGCGCGCCCTCCGAAGCGACGCCGGCGCCGCGCAGCGCGAAGTGACTGCGAACACGGACCTCCGTACGCGAAGAACGCGAAGATTGCGCGAAGGACGCGAAAGAGCTGCCATGAAAGATTTGGAAGTCTTCTTTCGCGATCTTCGCGTGACCTTCGCGCCCTTCGCGTACGGCTGTCCGATGTCCTGACCCCCTTTTCCAGGAGAACCTCATGTCCGAATCCATCGTCATCCTCGGTGCCGCGCGCACCCCCATGGGCAGCTTCCAGGGCGACTTCGCGTCGCTGGCCGCGCACGACCTCGGCGGCGTCGCGATCAAGGCGGCGGTCGAGCGCGCCGGCATCGCGCCCGATGCGGTGGGCGAGGTGCTCTTCGGCAACTGCCTGATGGCCGGCCAGGGCCAGGCGCCGGCGCGCCAGGCGGCCTACAAGGGCGGCCTGCCCGACAGTGCGGGCGCCGTCACGCTCAGCAAGATGTGCGGCTCGGCCATGAAGGCCGCGATGCTTGCGCACGACCTGCTGCTGGCCGGCACGCACGACGTGATGGTCGCCGGTGGCATGGAGAGCATGACCAACGCGCCGTACCTCATGCTCAAGGGCCGCGGCGGCTACCGCATGGGCCACGACCGCATCTTCGACCACATGATGCTCGACGGCCTGGAGGACGCCTACCAGCCCGGACGCAGCATGGGCACCTTCGGCGAGGACTGCGCCGCCAAATACAGCTTCACCCGCGAGCAGCAGGACGAATTCGCCATCGCCAGCGTGCAGCGCGCGCAGCATGCCACGAAGGACGGCCTCTTCAAGGCCGAGATCGCGCCGGTGACCGTGAAGGGCCGCGCCGGCGACACCGTGATCGCCATCGACGAAGGTCCCGGCAAGGTCAAGCTCGACAAGATCCCCTCGCTCAAGCCGGCTTTCAAGAAGGACGGCGGCACCATCACCGCGGCCTCGAGCTCGTCCATCAACGACGGCGCCGCCGCGCTGGTGATGAGCACCGCCTCGCACGCGCAGAAGATCGGCGCCAGGCCCATCGCGCGCATCGTTGCGCACAGCACGCACGCGCAGCAGCCCGAATGGTTCTCCACCGCGCCCGTGGGCGCCGTGCAGAAGCTGTTCGCCAAGACCGGCTGGGGCGTGAAGGACGTCGACCTGTGGGAGGTCAACGAGGCCTTCGCGGTGGTGCCGATGGCGCTGATGACCGAGCTCGGCGTGTCGCACGACATCGTCAACGTGCACGGCGGCGCCTGCGCCCTGGGCCATCCGATCGGCGCCAGCGGCGCGCGCATCATGGTCACGTTGATCCACGCGCTGCAGTCGAGGGGCCTGAAGCGCGGCGTGGCCACGCTGTGCATCGGTGGCGGCGAGGGCACGGCCGTGGCCATCGAACTGGTCTGATTCTGATAGCTAACCGCGCCCGACTGGCGGGCGCTGCAGCCATTTTTTATTCATAGAACTGCGTCCGACAAGAAAGACACCCGCATGTCCGCACTCCGCCTTCATCGCTCCATCCTCGCCGGCCTGCTGGCCACTGCCTTCGCCGCGCCGGCCGCTTTCGCGCAGCAGCGCGACGAGGCGCTCTTCAAGGCCGCCACCGACGAGCAGCCCGCCGTCGTGAAGACGCTGGAGCAGCTGGTCAACATCGAGACCGGCACCGGCGACGCCGAAGGCATGGCCGCGGCCGGCAAGTACTTCGAGGACCAGCTCAAGGCGCTGGGCTTCGCCGTCACGCGCAGCAAGTCGGCCGGCATGGTGGTGGGCGACAACATCGTCGGCAAGCTGCAGGGCAAGGGCGGCAAGAACCTGCTGCTGATCTCGCACATGGACACCGTCTACCTCAAGGGCATCCTGGCCAAGGCGCCCTTCCGCGTCGAGGGCGACAAGGCCTACGGGCCCGGCATCGCCGACGACAAGGGCGGCAACGCCGTGGTGCTGCACAGCCTGAAGCTGCTGAAGGCGCGGGGCTTCCAGGGCTTCGGCACGATCACCGTGTTGTTCAACACCGACGAGGAAAAAGGCTCCTTCGGCTCGCGCGACCTGATCCAGGAAGAAGCCGCCAAGGCCGACTACGTGCTGTCCTTCGAGCCCACCTCGGCGCTCAAGGAAAGCTTCACGCTCGGCACCTCTGGCATCGCCTACGTGCAGGCCAACATCAAGGGCAAGGCCTCGCACGCGGGCGCCGCGCCCGAGCTGGGCGTCAACGCGCTCGTCGAGGCGGCCGACCTGGTGCAGCGCACGCTCGACATCGACGACAAGGCCAAGGGGCTGCGCTTCAACTGGACCATCGCCAAGGCCGGCGCGGTGAGCAACATCATCCCCGACAGCGCCACGCTCAATGCCGACGTGCGCTATGCGCGCAACGAGGACTTCGAAGCCGCGATGAAGACGCTGGAAGAGCGTGCCCAGAAGAAGAAGCTGCCCGACGCCGAGGTCAAGCTGCTGATCACGCGCGGCCGGCCGGCCTTCGACGCCGGCGCCGCGGGCAAGGTGCTGGTCGACAAGGCGGTGGGCTACTACAAGGAAGCCGGCGGCACGCTGGCGATCGAGGAACGCACCGGCGGCGGCACCGACGCCGCGTACGCCGCGCTGTCGGGCAAGCCCACGATCGAGAGCCTGGGCCTGCCGGGCTTCGGCTACCACAGCGACAAGGCCGAGTACGTGCAGATCGACGCCATCCCGCGCCGCCTGTACATGGCCACGCGCCTGATCATGGACCTCGGCCAAGGCAAGTAGGCACGGCGGCGTGCACGCATGATCACCGACCTCGCCCAACTGCGCAGCCTCTACGCCCAGCCCGGCGAGCGCGCCGTGCGCAAGCAGCTCGACCGGCTCGACGTGCACGGCCGGCGTTTCGTGGCGCTGTCGCCCTTCTGCGTCATCGCCAGCGCGGGGCAGGCCGCGGCGCTGCTCGACGCCTCGCCGCGCGGTGGCGCGCCGGGCTTCGTCAAGACGTCCCAGGATGGCGCCACGCTGCTGCTGCCCGATTCGGGCGGCAACAACCGGCTGGACACGCTGGAGAACCTCATCGTCGACCCGCGCGTGGCGCTGATCTTCATGGTTCCTGGCGTGGACGAGACGCTGCGCATCAACGGCACGGCGCGGCTGCGCGACGAGGCCGAGTTCACCGATTCATTCGCACACGAGCGCCAGCGGCCCAAGCTGGTGATCGAGGTCGCGGTGCGCGAGGCCTACCTGCACTGCGCCAAAGCCTTCATGCGTTCGCAGCTGTGGCACCCGGACAGCTGGGGGCCGCGCGATGCGTTGCCGAGCATGAACCAGATGATCCACGACCAGATCGGCGCCGGCCCGGTGACCGAGTCGCAGGAGCAGATGCTGGCGCGCTACCGCGACCAGCTCGCCGGCGAGCTTGCACCGGCATCCGCCTGAAGGTCGACATTCAAGCCAGAAGTGCCTGCAGCGCCCGCCCAGTGGGCGCGAGCAGCTATCGAAAACATAGCGCCCAGGGCGCACCGGAGACTGTTCCATGCTGCTGACCCCCGACCAGGAAGCCATCCGCGACGCGGTGCGAGAGTTCGCTCAAGAACAGTTGTGGCCCCACGCCGCGCAGTGGGACCGCGAGCACCGCTTCCCCAAGGAGGCGCACCAGGGCCTGGCCGCGCTCGGCGCCTACGGCATCTGCGTGCCCGAGGAGCACGGCGGTGCGGGGCTGGACTACCTCACGCTCGCGCTCGTGCTCGAAGAGATCGCGGCCGGCGATGGCGGCACCAGCACCGCCATCAGCGTGACCAACTGCCCCGTCAACGCCATCCTCATGCGCTACGGCAACGCGCAGCAGAAGAAGCAGTGGCTCGAGCCGCTGGCGCAGGGACAGATGCTCGGCGCCTTCTGCCTCACCGAACCGCAGGCGGGCAGCGATGCGAGCAGCCTTCGCACCGTGGCGGCCAGGGACGCAGATGGCTACGTGCTCAACGGCACCAAGCAGTTCATCACCAGCGGCAAGAACGGCCAGGTGGCGATCGTCATCGCCATGACCGACAAGGCCGCGGGCAAGAAGGGCATGAGCGCGTTTCTCGTGCCCACCGATGCGCCGGGCTACACCGTGGCGCGGCTCGAAGACAAGCTGGGCCAGCATTCGAGCGACACCGCGCTCATCAACTTCGACAACTGCCGCATCCCGGCCGAGAACCTCATCGGCCAGGAGGGTGAGGGCTACAAGATCGCGCTGGGCGCGCTCGAAGGCGGGCGCATCGGCATCGCGGCGCAGAGCGTGGGCATGGCGCGCAGCGCCTTCGAGTTCGCCGTCAACTACGCCAAGGAACGCACCGCCTTCGGCGGTCCGATCTTCGAGCAGCAGGCCGTGGGCTTCCGCCTCGCCGACTGCGCCACGCAGATCGAGGCCGCGCGCCAACTCATCTGGCATGCCGCCGCGCTGCGCGATGCCGGCCGGCCCTGCCTCAAGGAGGCGGCCATGGCCAAGCTCTTTGCCAGCGAGATGGCCGAGCGCGTGTGCAGCGCCGCCATCCAGACCCTGGGTGGCTACGGCTACGTCAACGACTTCCCGCTGGAGCGCATCTACCGCGACGTGCGCGTGTGCCAGATCTACGAAGGCACCTCGGACATCCAGAAGCTGCTGATCACGCGGGCGCTGGCGTGAGCGGCGCCCGCCACGCGGGTGGCGATGTCTCCTGATCGCCGCCAGGCGTTGCAACGTCAGTAGCGCACCTCTGCCAGCGTGCGCAGTTCCTCGGCGGTGGCCGCGCCGAAGCCGAAGAATTCAAGGTAGGCCGGAATCATCTCGAACAGCATGTCGGTGCCGACCTGCACGGTGCACCCCCGTGCGAGGGCCGCGCGCAGCAGCGGCGTGTGTTCCGACTTCATCACCACCTCGCCCACGTAGGCGCCGGGGGGGAGGCGTTCCACGTCGAAAGGCAGCGGGTCGTCGGCGTTCATGCCCAGCGGCGTGGCGTTCACCACCACGTCGAAGCCGGCCGGGTCGCGCGACCCGGTGCGCACGCGCACGTCGGGGCAGTGCGCCGCCAGGCGCCGGGCCAGCGCATCGGCGCTCCCGGGGTTCAGGTCATGCAGCATCAGTTCGGCCGCACCGGCCTGGGCGATCGACGCCGCGATGGCCGATCCCACGCCGCCGGCGCCCGAGATGAGCACGCGTGTGCGCTTGAAATCCAGCCCCTTGCGCTGCGCGCCGCGCACGAAGCCGGCGCCGTCGAACTGATCGCCCAGCGTGGTGCCGTCCGCGCGGCGGATCACCGCGTTGCAGGCACCGGCGACGCGGGCCACGGGCGTGGCGGCGTCCACCAGTTCCAAGGTGCTGATCTTGTGCGGCATGGTGACGAGGGCGCCGCGCACGTTGCCCATGCGCAGCAAGTGCAGCAGCGCGGCCGCGTAGTCCGGGGCCTTCACGGCCATGGGCACCACCACCGCATCGATGCCGTGGTGCGCGAACCAGGGGTTGTAGATCATGGGCGACTTGACGGTGTGCGTCGGGTCGCCCAGCAAGGGCAGCAGCTGGGTCCGGCCGGAGATCATGCGGCCCCCCTGGACGGCTTGGCGAACTGGTAGCCCACGCGCCTTGTCGGCGTCAGCGCGCCGAACTGCGGCCATTCGAGCAGCACGCCCTGACTGCGCAGCAGGCGCTGGAAGTCCGCCAGCAATTCGGCCGAGGCGCGCACCGCACGCGGCGGCTGCCCGCGCTGCAGCGCGAAGGCGGCCAGGAAGCCCGCGGCTTCGCCGATGCTCCATTCGGTGGCGTGTTCGCGGTAGGCACCGTTGGTGATGCGCGTGGTGCCGAGGTTCTTGCACGCGGGCAACAGGTTCTGCACGCGCACGGGCAGCAGCGCACCCAGCGGGATCTGGAAGGGGTAGGCGTCGATGTCCACCGTGTTGCGGCCCCGTGTGCTGGGGTGCAGATCGATGCGGTAGGCGCCGATGCCCACGCTGTCGTCGAAATGCTCGGCGGCGCCCAAGCCGTCTCTCGCCTGCACGCCGATGTGCTGCTCCAGCACCGTGAACTCGGCCTGGATGCGCCGGCCTTCGCGGTAGTAGACCTGCTTGGCCAGTCCGTCCTGGGTCCCCAGCACGTCGCCGCGCAGCCGGAGGCCGGGATAGCCATGTCCGCCGTCATGGCGCGGCGCCTCGGTCTGCATCCAGTAGAAGAAGGCCAGGCTGATGTCTCGTGCACCCTGCAGCGCTGCCTGTCGCTGTTCCGGGTCGACGCCGACCAGAGGCTGTTCCCAGTAGTCCATCTGCGGCCAGTTCGCGAGGGTGATGTCGCTGGGATAGGCGCCCGCCTCGAAATTCCGTCGCCAGGCGATGCGGCGGGCGTGCCACAGGTCGTACAGCGTCTCGGCATCGCTCGGCCCGACGAACAGCGGCCGTTCGCGCGGCTCGTGCGTGACGAAGTCGCTCAGCGTCCAGCTCAACTGCGGGCCGGGCCAGCAATCCAGCTTCAGCGTGCGCAGGCGTGCGTAGTCGCGCGGGCACTCGATGGTGTGGTCCTCGCCCGGCAGGTAATCGGCCGCCAGGCACCAGGTCACGGCCTGCTGGTCGAAGGGGTCGGCCTCGGCCAGTGCCTGCGGCTCCTGCGTCTGCGCCTGCGATTCGGCGCCGAAGACATGTTCCACGCCGGCCAGCTCGAGCATGTCGCCGATCTCGGTGGCGTCGATGAACATCGGCGCGTGCAGCACCCGCACCCGGTGCTCGCGCAGGTCCAGCACATTGGCGGCCTGCACGCGGTCTCTGTCGCTCTCCACCGATTGCAGGCGATGCTCACGCAGCACCGTGAGCCGGCCGGCGGCCTCGTGCGGGGCCAGCAGCTGGTCGATCACCTTCACCGCCACCCAGGGCTCGTGGCACAGGCTGCTGACATTGCCCTGGCCCGGGTTGAGCCGCAGGTTCAGCCGTGCGGCCGTCGTCAGCGGGAAGTGGTCGCGGTAGTACTGGCGGATGCCGCGGCGCAGCTCCGCGTAGCTGTGCGAGCCCTGCAGGCACTCGATCCACGGATGCTCGTCGGGCGGAACACCCTGGGCCGTGAGCTGACCGCCCAGCCAGTCGAGCTCTTCCGTCAGGATCACGCGCGCGCCCAGCCGCAGTGCCGCCAGGGCGGCAGCAATGCCGCCGAGGCCGCCGCCGATCACGACCAGGTCGGCGTGCAGTTCGTGGCCGTGCGGGTCTGGGGACTTCATGGGGTGAGGGTGCCCTGGTTGCGTTGGGGGTGGGGCCATGGGTTCAGTCGGCCGTCAGGCCCAGGCGGCGAATCGCTTCGCCATAGCGGTGTGTCTCGGCGCCGATCAGCTTCGCGAAGTCGGCGCTGCTGTTCCTGCCGGGCTCGACACCCAGCGACTTCAGCCTCTCCGCGACCGCGGGCTGCTGGAGCGCCGCGTTGACTTCCTTGTGCAGGCGCTGCACCACCGCCGACGGCGTGCCCGCGGGCGCCAGCACGCCGAACCAGCCGGTGACCTCGAACTTGGGCACCGCGAGTTCGGCGACGGTGGGGACGTCGGGCAGCACGGGGGCGCGCTGCGCGGTCGTCACGGCGAGCGCGCGCAGCTTGCCGCTCTGGATGTAGGGCAGTGCGCTCGACGGGATGTCGAAGCCGGCGTCGACTTCTCCCGAGAGCAATGCGGTGAGTGCGGGACCCGATCCCTTGTACGGGATCATCTGCATGTCGACCTTGGCGTCCTTCTTGAGGAATTCCGCCGCCAGGCTGGTGGTCGTTGCGCCGCCACCGCCGGCGGAGTAGTTGATCTTGCCCGGGGCCTTGCGCGCCGCCTCCAGCAGCGACTTGAAGTCCTTGATCGGCGAGGCGGCAGGCACCACGACCACCACGGGTGACTGCCCCACCAGCGCCACGGGCGCGAAGCTTTTCTGGTTGTCGTACTTGAGCTTGGGGTACAGCGCGGCGGCGCCGGGGAAGCCGCTGGTCACGAAGAGCAGCGTATGGCCGTCGGCCGGTGCCGTCGCCACGAAGCTGTTGGCGATGGTGCCGCCCGCGCCCGGGCGGTTGTCGATCACGATCGGCTGGCCCAGTGCCTTGCCCATGCTCTCACCGAGCAGCCGGGCCAGGATGTCGGCCGAGCCGCCGGCCGCGAAGCCGACAACCATCGTGAGGGGCTTGCTCGGGAAAGCGTCGGCAGCCTGCGCGGCGGTGAAAGGCAGGCTGGCGGCGAGCAGGGCGAGGGCGGCGCGCTGCAGGCCGCGGCGGCGCGAAAGTACGTGCATGGGTGTCTCCGTTCGGATCGCGTCCTCCAAGCGGGACGAGTGGGGGAATGCTAGGAGCCGGCCGCGTCGGGCGCCAATACCAAGGCGTGGGAAGGGCATGCGTCGGTGTTATGCCTGGCCGCAATCCGGGGAGAATCTGTTCTGGCCCCATGTCCGAGGAGCATGTTCTTGAACCTGCGACAGATCGAAGTTTTCCGTGCCGTGATGAGCACTGGCTCCATGACCAGCGCGGCCAAGCTGCTGCATGTGTCGCAACCCGGCGTGAGCCGGCTGATCCGTCACCTGGAGCTGCAGCTCGGCGTGGCGCTTTTCGTTCGCAGCAGCGGCCGGCTGGTCGCCACACCCGAGGCCTATACGCTGGAAGCCGAGGTCGAGAAGGTCTACCGCGGCGTGCTTCACGTCCAGGACGTGGCAGCCCATCTGCGCTTCGGCGCGCATGCGACCTTGCGCGTGCTGTCCAGTGCCAACACGGCGCTCGAACTGGTGCCACGCACCATCGCGCGCGTGATGCAGCAGTTTCCGCATGCGCAGGTCTCGTTCGAGGCCTTGCCCACACGCGAGATCGTGAAGCTGCTGGTGGCCGAGGAGGCGGACCTGGCCATCTCCAGTGCGCCGCTGGACCATCCCGTGCTCGACGTGCGTGAGTTCGGTCAGTGGCGCCTGTGGTGCGCGCTGCCACCGGGCCACGCGCTGCTTGCCGCCAAACGGTTCGACCTGACGGCTGCGTTGCGCGAACGGCTGGTGCTCTACAGCCCCGAAGCGCCGCAGAGCCGCGTGATCGAAGCCTGGCTCGGCGAGCGGGACATCCACCGCCGACGCGGCGTGGAGGTGCGCTCGGGTTATGCGGCCTGCGCCATGGCAGCACACGGCGCGGGCGTGGCTTTCGTCGACGACCTGTCGGCACGCGCCTTCCGGCCCGAACGGCTGGCCCTGGTGGCCCTGCCCAAGGCGCCGCGCTTCCCGATCCTGCGCGTGAGCAATGTGCATCGGCCGCTGTCCACGCTGGGCGAGCGCTTCATGGCGCTGGCGCGCGAGGAACTGCGCGCCATTCAGGAGCATCCCATCGGCCAGCGCGCGCACGCCGAGTCGCAAGCGATGCGCTAGCAGCACGGGTCGGGCCAGAGTCAGGCCGGGCCGAGCCTGAGCGAACCGGCAGCGCGGACCGACGGCCATGACCGGCACGGCGACCGCGCTGTGTCATCGATTTCGACGACAGACAGGGACGAAGGCTCGACGCACCATCTGGCCTTCGTCTCATTGCCGATCCCACTGCCATGACCGCATGCTCTTCTTTCGCCCGGCCGGACCCGCGGCCACTGTCCTTCGCCCGTCGCGTCGTGTCGGCCGCCGCTCTGTGTGCGGCGGGCGTCCAGGCGCAGCCGCTGCCGCAGGCGGCCGACATCGCGACGCTGACCGCCGGCGAGGCGGTGCGCGGGATCTGCGCCGGCCGGCTGAGCAGTGAACAGCTCGTTTCCGCCTATCTCGCACAGGCCAAGGCCAAGCCGGCGCTCAACGCCTTCGTCACCCTCGACGAAGCCGGCGCCCTGGCGGCCGCGCGTGCCGCCGACGCCGCGCGCAAGCCGGGCGCGGCCTGCAGACCGCTCGAAGGCCTGCCGATCGCCATCAAGGACAACATCCAGGTGCGCGGCCTGCCTGCCACCGCGGGCACCCCGGCGTTGAAGAACTTCGTGCCCACGTCCGATGCGCCAGTCGTGGCGAAGCTGCGCGCGGCCGGCGCCATCGTGCTGGGCAAGACGCAGATGCACGAGCTGGCCTTCGGCGTCACCGGCTACAACCCGGCCTTCAACACCGGGCCCGAGGTGGGCGTGCGCAATGCCTACGACCCGAAACGTGTGGCGGGCGGCTCGTCCTCGGGCAACGGCGCGGCGCTGGGCGCGCGCATCGTGTCCGCGGCGTTGGGCACCGACACGGGTGGCTCGGTGCGCATTCCCTGCGCATTCAACGGCTGCGCGTCGCTGCGGCCGTCGATGGGGCGCTACCCGCAGGCCGGCATCGCGCCGATCTCGCACACGCGCGACACCGCCGGGCCGATGGCCCGCGCGGTGGCCGACCTGGTGCCCATGGACCGCGCGATCGCCGGCGGCGGTGCGGTGAAGCCTGCGTCGCTCAAGGGCGTCCGCCTGGGGGTGGTGCCGTACTTCTACGAGCACCTCGATGCGGACACCCGCGCCGCCACCGATGCCGCCCTCGCGAAGCTGCGCGCCGCGGGCGTCACGCTGGTCGACGTGGACATGCCGAAGCTGGCGGAACTCAACGGCGCGGTGGGCTTCCCGGTCGCACTGTACGAAGCCAACGACGACATGGCCGCCTACCTGGCGAAGTACGCGACCGGCATCGACCTGAAGCAGCTGGCCGCGGGCATCGCCAGCCCGGACGTGAAGGGCACCTTCGATGGCCTGGTGCTGCCGCGCAAGCTGCCGGCGGCCAGCGGCGTGGTCGATGCGAAGCCGGCCTACGAACAGGCGATGCGCGTGGCGCGTCCGGCCTTGCAGAAGCTGTATGCCGACACCTTCAAGCAGCACCGGCTCGACGCGCTGGTCTTCCCCACGGTGCCGCAGGTGGCGCCGGTGGCCGCGCCCGAGGCCAGCAGCCCGGAGAACTTCGGTGCGCTGATCCAGAACACCGACCCCGGCAGCAACGCCGGCATCCCGGGCCTGCAGCTGCCTTCCGGCTTGGGCGCCTCGACCGGCCTGCCCGTGGGGCTGGAACTGGACGGGCCGGCCGGCAGCGACCGGCGCCTCTTGGCCATCGGCCTGGCGATCGAGCCGGTGCTCGGGCGGCTGCCCGCGCCGAAGTAGTCGGGCCCGGTTCAGCGCGGCGCCGGCGGCACCGCGGCCGCCAGGGCCGAGCGGCGCTCGATGCCCAGCTTGTCGAAGATGCGCCGCAGGTAGGTGCGCACCGTGGGCACCCCGACCGCGAGGCGGCGTGCGATGTCCTTGTCGGTCAGGCCCTCGCGCACCGCGCGTGCCACCTCCTGCTCGCGGGCGCTGAGGCTCAGCCAGGCATCGCGATCCCGCTGCATCGTGGCGTCGTTCGAGGGCCTGCGCTGCTGCGCCCGCCGCAGGGCGCCTGCAAAGGCCGGTTCGATCAGGTCCAGCATCAGCGTCTCGCGCTCGCCGAAGTCGCCTCTTGCCTTGCGGCGCCAGATGCGCAGGTCGCCCAGCGCCCGGTCGCCGTCGAAGCTGTGCAGGTTCAGGCCCCAGTGCAGGCCGTCGCGCGCGAGGAAGTCGTTGAAGAAGGGCGTGCGCATCAGCTCGCGCTGCGGCATCACCTCGGTCACGCGCGTCGCGCGGCGGCGCGACTGCAGCACGAAGGTGATCGGGTCGTGGTGCTGGTGCCACTGCCCGTAGGTGTCGAGGTTCGACGGCGCCATGTTGATCGCAACCCGGGCGCCGAAGCTGCCGCGCTCGGCATCCCAGACGTAGGACGCGAACTGGTCAGCTCGCAGCAAGCCGAGCAGGGCGTGGCCCAGGCGCTCGCGGATCTCCTGTTCGCCGCAGTCGTCGCCGGTGAGCAGCGTCAACACGCCGCGCAGCGATTGCTGGTCCGATGCGCTGAGGTACATGAAGGGGTGCCTTTCGGGAGGGCCGCGAGTCGGCGAGGCGGCCGGCAGCGCGAACTTAGCCGGAAGCAAGCACCACGCCAAGCGTGCTTGTCCGCAGGGGCGGTGCCTGCAGGTTGACGCTGCCGCGCACCGTCCGCACAATCGGCCCCGCTCCGGGGTGCACGTATGGCGTGCTGAGATGGCGGACCTGACCGCCGGAACCGCGAACTTGATCTGGTTAGTACCAGCGTAAGAAGAGCTGCAGCGCCGAGGCGCCCGAGGTCCGTCCACCGTGGCGGGCGCGGGCGCATCCATCCTCGGCGCCCATGGCGGGGCATCCATCCACGAGCTTTGGAGAGACCGCCCCATGAACGCCCCCGACAAGAACGCGCATTCCTTCGCGCAGATGCTCGCGCTGACGCGCGAACCCTTTCCGGCCTCCACCAAGGGCCGCATCGCCGGCAGCCGGCCCGACCTGCAGGTGCCTGTGCGCGACGTGCGCCTGAGCAACGGCGAAGTCGTCTCGCTCTACGACACCTCGGGGCCCTACACCGACCCCGACGCCGAGATTGACGTGCGCCGCGGCCTGCCCGATCTGCGCGGGGCATGGATCGCCGAGCGCGGTGACACCGAAAGCTACGAAGGCCGCATCCGCCAGGCGCTGGACGACGGCGCCAGGCATGCCGAGCAGCACGCTCCGCAGGAGCACGAGCGCATCGCCCAGCTACGCGCCGAGGCGGCAGCCTTGCAGCGTCAGCCGCGCCGCGCCAAAAGCGGCATGAACGTCACGCAGATGCACTACGCCCGCCGCGGCATCGTCACGCCCGAGATGGAGTACGTGGCCCTGCGCGAGAACGGCCGCCGCGAATGGATGGCCGAGTACCTGGCCGACGAGGAACGCGCGCGGCGCGTGGCCGGCAATACGTTGGGTGCCGCAATCCCGAAGGTCATCACACCCGAATTCGTGCGCGACGAGGTGGCCCGGGGCCGCGCCATCATCCCCGCCAACATCAATCACCCCGAAGTCGAGCCGATGGCCATCGGCCGCAACTTCAAGGTCAAGATCAACGCCAACATCGGCAACTCGGCCGTCACCTCGAGCATCGAGGAAGAGGTGGAGAAACTGGTGTGGGCCATCCGCTGGGGCGCCGACAACGTGATGGACCTCAGCACCGGCAAGAACATCCACACCACGCGCGACTGGATCGTGCGCAACTCGCCGGTGCCGATCGGCACGGTGCCGATCTACCAGGCGCTCGAAAAGGTGGGCGGCGTGGCCGAGGACCTGAGCTGGGCCATCTTCCGCGACACGCTGATCGAGCAGGCGGAGCAGGGGGTGGACTACTTCACCATCCACGCCGGGCTGCGGCTGCCCTTCATCCCGATGACCGCGAAGCGCATGACGGGCATCGTCTCGCGCGGCGGCTCGATCATGGCCAAGTGGTGCATCGCGCACCACCGCGAGAGCTTCCTCTACGAGCACTTCGAGGAGATCTGCGAGATCATGAAGGCCTACGACGTGAGCTTTTCGCTCGGCGACGGCCTGCGCCCCGGCTGCGGTGCCGACGCCAACGACGAGGCGCAGTTCGCTGAATTGCGCACGCTGGGCGAGCTGACGCAGATCGCCTGGAAGCACGACGTGCAGACCATGATCGAAGGCCCGGGCCACGTGCCGCTGCACATGATCCAGGCCAACATGGACGAGCAGCTCAGGCACTGCCACGAGGCCCCGTTCTACACGCTGGGCCCGCTGACCATCGACATCGCCCCGGGCTACGACCACATCGCCAGTGCCATCGGTGCGGCCATGATCGGCTGGATGGGCACGGCCATGCTGTGCTACGTCACGCCCAAGGAGCACCTGGGCCTGCCCGACCGCGACGACGTGAAGCAGGGGATCATCGCGTACAAGATCGCGGCCCACGCCGCCGACGTGGCCAAGGGCCACCCGGGCGCCCGCGCACGCGACGACGCGCTGAGCAAGGCGCGCTTCGAGTTCCGCTGGGAGGACCAGTTCAACCTGGGCCTGGACCCGGACACGGCGCGCGACTTCCACGACGAGACGCTGCCCAAGGATTCGAGCAAGGTGGCGCACTTCTGCTCGATGTGTGGCCCGAAGTTCTGCTCGATGAAGATCACGCAGGAGGTGCGCGAGTACGCGGCGCAGGGCATGGACCAGAAGTCGCGCGAGTTCCGCGCGGGCGGCGGCGAGTTCTACGTGCCCATCGCGCCGGCCGGCAGCTCCGGCGCCTGAGCGGCCCCGTTGAAAGGACGCGCGTGCGTCTCCATCTGTGCGCTTCAAGCAGGACACGGCCATGGGCGCACGCGACGACTTCTTTCCCGACTCCTACTCCGCCACCGTCACCCGCGTGGCCGAGACCGCCAGCGCGGCGGTGGCGCACATCAAGGTGCGCCGCAAGGGGCGCGACGGCGCGGCCGCGGCGGGCGGCAGCGGCTCCGGTTTCCTGTTCACGCCCGACGGCTTCGCGCTGACCAACGCGCACGTGGTGGAAGGCGCGGGCGAATTGCGCGCCGCCTTCGCCGACGGCAGTGAAGGCACGGCACGGCTTGTGGGGCAGGACGCCTCGACCGACATCGCCGTGCTGCGCCTCGAATCGCACCCGGCCGCCTTCCTGCCGCTGGGCAGCTCGGCGCAGCTGCGGCCGGGCCAATTGGCCGTGGCGGTGGGCAATCCGCTGGGCTTCGACTTCACCGTGACCGCCGGCATCGTGAGCGCGCTGGGCCGCAGCCTGCCCGCGCGCGGCGGCCGGATGATCGAGGACGTGGTGCAGACCGACGTGGCGCTCAACCCGGGTAATTCCGGCGGGCCGCTGCTCGACGGGGCGGCGCAGGTGATCGGCGTCAACACGGCCGTGATTCCGTCCGCGCAGGGCCTGAGCTTCGCGGTGTCGGTCGATACCGCGCGCTGGGTGGCCGGCGAGCTGATGCGCCACGGCACGGTGCGGCGTGGCCGGCTGGGCGTGCAGTGCGCGGCGGTGCCGCTGCCGCGGCGCTGGGTGCGCGAGAACGACTGGCCGGTGGCCACCGGCGTGCGGCTGATGGGCGTGGCGGCGGGCTCGGCGGCGGCGCGCGGCGGGCTGCGCGAGGGCGACATCCTGGTCGGCTGCGACGGCGTGCCGCTCGCGCAACTGTCGGACCTGCTCAAGCGTCTGGCGGGCGAGGGCTACGGCCGGCCGCTGCTGCTCAAGCTGCTGCGGCCGGTGGCGGGTACGCTCACGGCCATGGTTCTCACGGTGACTCCCGGTGGCTGAGCAAGGCACTGCCTCTTCCCATTCCCATTCCTCCAGCGCCGGGTGGCCACGGCCAGCGCCGGCGGACCCCTGCCCCTGTGGCCGCCCGGCCGCCACCGGCAAGGGGAAGGTTAGGGCCTTCGGCGACTGCTGCGGCCGCTTCGTCGGGCCGATGGCGGACGGGGGTCTCGGCGTGCCCGATGCGGAGTCGCTCATGCGCTCGCGCTACACCGCCTTCGTGCTGGGCGATGCCGACTACCTTCTCGCGACCTGGCACGCGGACACCCGGCCCGACACGCTCGCGCTCGACCCAGCGCAGCAGTGGCTGGGGCTGCAGGTCAAGGCGCACCTGCCGATCGACGCCACGCATGCCGAGGTCGCCTTCGTCGCGCGTTCGCGCGATGCGACGGGCCGCGCCTCGCGGCTGGTCGAGCACAGCCGCTTCGTGCGCGAGGGCGGCCGCTGGTACTACGTCGACGGGCGACTCGGCGGCTGACCCGGCGCTGCCGGTTTCGAGCCGAATCGGCCCCAAGCACTCGCGGAATGGGCGCGGGCAGCTATGAAAAAGTGAGCGCCTCGCGATGGATTGTCCGCACCAGGGAGACAAAGTGATTCCTTTTGGGGGATTTATCCGCGTGCTGCGCTGCGGCACACTTTCTCCGATGCTCGCGCGCGGTCCCTTCCGGGCTGCGCCGGCGCCACAACACCAAGAACCGCCATCGCCAGGGACCCGACCATGCCACTCGCCGCCGCTCTCGCCTCCGCCCGTCGCGCTGCCTTACGCGGCACGGGCCTGCTCGTCGGTGCCTGGCTGGTCCTGAGCGCGGCAATGCCACATGCGCGAGCCGAGGAGCCGCATTCGCTGACGCCCTTCTCGGCCGCGGCGGGTGCCGTGCCTCCCGCCCCCTGGCACTTCAGCACGCTGCCGAACAAGACGCCGACACGCTTCGATGTCGTGTCCGAGGACGGCCGCCGCGTGCTCAGGGTGGAAGCCAGCGATTCCTATGGCCTGCTGTCCCACCGCGTGCAGATGCCGCTGAACGAGTCGACGGTGCTCAGCTGGCGCTGGCGGGTCGACCAGTTCGTCGAGGGCGCCGACCTGCACACCCGCGCGGGCGACGACGGCGCCGCGAAGCTGTGCGTGTTCTTCGACTTCCCGGCCGACCGCCTGCCGCTGATGGAGCGCACGCGTCTCGCGCTGGCCCGCAGCGTGTCGGGCGAGGACGTGCCCAGCGAGGCCCTGTGCTACGTGTGGGACGGCAAGGAAGCCAAGGGCCAGATGCTGGTCAACGCCTTCACCAACCGCATGCACATGGTGGTGCTGGAGTCCGGCCCCGCCGCGCGCCCCGGCACCTGGGTGGGCGAGCGCCGCAACCTGCTGGCCGACTACCGCCGCGCCTTCGGCGGCGAGGCGCAGGGCGCCACACCCGACGTGGTGGCGGTGGTGGTCTCGGCCGATGCCGACAGCACGCACGGCCACGGCCTGGCCTACTTTTCCGACCTGAGCCTGGTCGGCTCCACGGCGCTGCGCGCCGAAGTGCGGCCGACGGGCAACGGCACGGCCGAATAGCGGGACCGCCATGAACGACCTCGTCTCGCTGCTCGCCACCCAGGGACCCGCCGTGGTCTTCCTGGTGACGCTGGCCGCGCGGCTGGGCGCGCCGGTGCCGGCGGTGCCCTTCCTGGTGGTGGCGGGCGGCCTCGCGATGGGCGGCACGGCGCTGAACGCTGCAGCCATCGTCGCCGCCTCGCTGCTGGGCAACCTGCTGGGCGACGGTGCCTGGTTCCTGGCCGGGCGGCGCTGGGGCTACGGCGTGATGCGGCTGCTGTGCCGCGTCTCGCTCTCGGCCGACACCTGCGTCTCGCGCAGCGAATCGATCCTCGGGCGCTGGGGCGGGCTGTCGCTGATCGCGGCCAAGTACGTGCCGGGCGTGTCGGTGGTGGCACCGCCGATGGCCGGCGCGATCGGCATGTCGAACGCCCGCTTCCTGGCCTACGAGACGGTCGGCGCCCTGGTCTGGACGCTGGGCTACCTGCTGCTGGGCGCGGTGTTCCATGCCGCCATCCGCGACGTGCTGGCGGTGCTGGCGAACATCGGGCTGGCGGCGACTGCGGTGGGTGGCGCGCTGCTGCTGGCCTTCCTGGTCTGGCGCTACCGGCAGCGCCGGCTGGCGCGCCGCGCCGATGACATCGTCACCATCAGCGTCGATGCGCTGCGCAGCGCCCTCGCACAGGGGCGCGCGCTGACCGTGGTCGACGTGCGGGGCGAACAGGTGCGCGCGCTCGACCCGCGGGCGATTCCGGGGTCCGTCGGCTTTGCGTTGCGCGAACTTCCGCACGCGCTGGGCCCCCTGGCCGATGGCCGCGAACTGGTGCTGTTCTGCGACTGCCCTGACGATGCGTCGGCCGTCGCCGCGGCGCGCGTGCTGATGGCGGCCGGCCTGCCGCGGGTGCGCGTGCTGGAGGGCGGCCTGTCGGCCTGGACGGACGCTGTCGATGCGGTCGGTACGGCCGACGCGGCCCCGGTCGTCCCCGCATCGTTGGGCGCTGCAGGCGCCGCCTGAGCGGGCCGGAAGCCTCTCGGCACGCGGGGCGGGTGACGCGCGCGGTACGATGCCGGCGTCCCGCAGGCCGGCCCGCTCGGCGCACGGCGGGACCCGTTTCCCCGTTCTGCTGCAAGGAGCCCTCACGTGATGGCCGCGCTTTCCTTCGATGCCGTCCTTTTCGATTGCGACGGCGTGCTCGTCGACTCCGAACCCATCACCAACCGCGTGCTCACCGAGATGCTCGGCGAGCTCGGCTGGCATCTGACGGTCGAGGAGACGATGCGCATCTTCGTCGGCAAGGCGGTGAAGGACGAGATGGCACTGATCGAGGAGAAGACCGGCTTCAGGCTGACGCAGGACTGGCTCGCGATGTTCTGGGCGCGGCGCAACGAGGCGCTCGAACGCGAACTCACCCCCATCCCCGGCGCCGTCGAGGCGGTGCGTGCGCTGCACGCGCAACTGGACGGCCGCATCGCCTGCGCATCGGGTGCGGACCGCCGCAAGGTCGAACTGCAGCTGGCCAAGATCGGCCTGCTCGATGCCTTCGAGGGCCGGATATTCAGCGGCCACGAGACGCCGCGCAGCAAGCCGCACCCGGACGTCTACCTGGCCGCCGCGCGCGCGCTGGACGTCGAGCCCTCGCGCTGCGCCGTGGTCGAGGACACGGTGACCGGTGCCAGCGCCGGCATCGCCGCCGGCGCCACCGTCTTCGGCTACAGCCCGGGCGGCCTGGGCCACAGCGGTGCCGACGCGATGCGCGCCATCGGCGTGGCGCGCGTGTTCACCGACATGGCGCGGCTGCCCGCCGTGCTGACCGCGTACCGGCCGACGCACCGCGCCTGAGCCGCTGGCGGGGTACCCCCGCGACATCCGACGGCCTCCCTTCGAGTGGGTGTGGCGAATGCCATAGGCCGCGCCTTGGCCGTCCGCCGCGTGCCCGACCGGTCGAAGGAGATATGTACGAGGTGAGCGGGCACTTCTAGAGTTCACTACATCCCGTGCGGCCCTGGGCCGCCGGGGCGCGCAGCCGGACGCCGTCCCGGCGCTCGACGCGGGGACTAGCACGCGCATGTCGCACCAGATCTTCCTCATCGCACTCAAGGCCGGCGCGCAGGACGACGACGCCGTGCGCGACGAACTCGCAGGCCTGCTGCACAGGCTGGGCGGCTTCGTGCTGATGGCGACCGGCTCGGGCGCGCTCATCGCCGCCTTCGACGACCAGTGGCAGCCGCTCTTCCTGCGCCACGAGGCCGTCGAGTCCTGTGGGGCGCTCAGCCTCGATCCCCAGGGCGCAGCCGCCACCAAGCTGCGCCACCTGTTCGCGGCCAACGTGGCGGCCCAGCTGGCCGCACGCGGTGGCCTTGAAGCGGGCGCCCCGGCGCCGGGCCCCGCGCACCGCCCGCTGGTCTGGCACCGGCCCGCGCAGCATCGGCCGGACGGCGCCACCGGCATCCGCATTTCCACCCAACCCGTCGCGAGGTGAAATCATGAGCATCGGTCAGGAGCTTCTGGACGTCCCCTTCCCGGACATGATCTACAAGATGGCCAACGCCATCGCCCAGGGCCAGCGCAAGCTGGACAAGGCGTCGCTGGACACGGCGCGCGCGCTGGCCAAGGCCAAGGTCAAGGTCATCCCCGACATCTACGAGATCGTCGAGAAGAAGAAGCTCTCGGACGCCCTCGAGCCCGGCACCACCCTGCCGGGCGATGCCGGCGACACCGACACGATCGCCGTGCGCACCGAGGCGGCCAAGGCCGTCGACATGACGCTGATGCAGGCTGGGCTGCTGCCGACCTTCTACCAGTTCACCGAATCGCTGATCGAGGTGAAGGTGTCGATCAGCCACCGCAGCTCCAGTTCGCGCGAATTCGAAGCCGGGGCCGAGTTCGAGATCAGCACCGAGGCCGAGGCCCACGGTTCGCTGTTCGGATTCGGCGGCTCGGCCTCGGTGTCGACCACCTTCGCGTCGCACGTCAACTACAAGAGCTCGTCCACCTACGACTACTCGGCCGAGGGCTCGAGCCTGCTGCGCACCACGCTCAAGCCGGTGCCCGCGCCGCCGCGCATCATTCCGCGCATCGTCACCGTCGACGCGACCGTCACGCCGCCCAAGGTGACCTTCGGCGCCTGAGCGCTGCATCGCCCAGGACCTCCCATGTCGCGGCCACGGTTTCCGGCGCTGGTCGAGGCGCGCCGCCAGGAGCGGGGCCGTCCTGCCCGTTCGGCGGCGCGTGTGGATGTCGCGGCCCGGCCGCCCCTGCCACCCCGTCATGCAGCGGATGCCGCCCGACCCGGCGCACCGACCACGCCGCCGCCCCGGCCGACGCTGCAGCGGCCGGTGCCTGCGCGGCCTGCGCGGGAGCGGCCCATGCCTGCGCGCCCCGCGCGGGAACGGCCGACCGCCGGCGGGCCTGCACGCGCGCCCACGTCGCCGCCGGTGCGCATGCGGTCGGTCGCGTTGCCATCGCGCGAGCGCGCCGTCGCCTCCGGCGCGGCGCGGCCTGAGCCGGGGCGCCGCGCAGGCGTGCGTGTCGTGGCATCGCGGCCGGTTCGGCCGCCGAGGCCGCGCCCGCCGTCGTCCGGCGACGCGCGTCGTCCCCCACCCGCCGCGCGCACCGCGGCGGATGCGCGGGCTGGCCGCGCGGCGCGCGACGCCGCGCCGCCG
>NZ_QPIB01000009.1 GCF_003671765.1 Xenophilus sp. E41
TGGTGCCGGTGTGCGGGCGCAGGCGCCATTCGCGGCGCCGTGCAGTGCCCAAAGCGCGTCGATTCCAGGCGAGCACCTCCGTCGTGCCGCACGACGGTCAGCGCGAGCCTGAGCCGGAGAACGCACACCGGCGCCGCCGGCCGGGTTCAGGCCCGCAGCCGCTATTCACCCAAGCCTGGGCCTCGCAATAAAGACCGCAGCGAACGGGACGTCCACGGCCTTCAGGGCCGCCGAACCTCCATCGGCTGCTTCGACCAGTACACCCCCGCCAACTGGTCCAACCGCACCGTGCCGCCTGTCGACGGCGCATGCACGAAGCGGCCGTCGCCGACGTAGATGCCGGCATGCGTGGGCCGGCCGCGGCCGAAGAGCACCAAGTCGCCGGTGCGGATCTCGTCGATGCCGACGGGCTCGCCGAAAGCGCTGAGTTGCGCCACCGTACGTGGCGGCACCAGGCCAGCGCGGCTGCGGTACACGTAGCCGATCAGCCCGCTGCAGTCGAAGCCGCTGTCGGGCGTGTTGCCGCCGTAGCGGTAGGGCGTGCCCACCAACCCCAATGCATGGATCGCGATGTCGTCGGACTGCGAGGGCGTGAGCGGCGGGTAGTAGGTGGTGCGCGGCGCGGCCGGCATGCGGCCGCCGCTGGGCGGGGTGGTGCAGCCGGCCAGCAGGGCGCCGCACACCAGGGCAGCGATCAGCGGCGCGGAAGGCAGGGCAGCGATTCGGAGCGGCAGGACCAGGCGCATGGCAGTGGCGGATGAGCTGGGATGCTATGAAGTTTATAGCTGACGGCGCCCGCCCCGCCTGCTCTGGCGGCCTCGATGAGGGTCAATCGTGGGCCGACCGCAACGCGCGGCCGCCAACTCAGCGGCTCTGCCAGAAACCGCGGTGCGTGGCCACCATCTCCTCGGCCACGGCTTCGGCCGGGCCGATCACCTCCACCGTGCGCTGCCCGCGCGCGAACACCTCGCGGCAGGGCAGGCTCAGCGTCGGGTTCTCGGGATGGTCGCCGGTCAGCGCCAGCAGCGCCGTCTCTTCGGCGCCGTACAGCACGCGGCCGATGCCGGCCCAGTACACCGTGCCGGCGCACATGGCGCAGGGCTCGAAGGTGGTGACCAGCGTGCACTGGGCGAGGTAGCTGCCGGGGTAGTTGGCCGCTGCCGTTCGGGCCAGCGTGGCCTCGGCGTGGTTCACCGTGTCGATGTTGCCCTGCTCGGCGAGCACGGTCTCGCCATCGGGCGCCAGCAGCAATGCGCCGAAGGGATGGCGGCCCATGGCCATCGCGCGGCGCGCCACGGCGTCGGCGCGGCGCAGGTGGCGGGCGCATTGGTCGGGGGTGAGGTCTTGGAGGGTGGGTGGCATGGTGTCAACAGGCGAGCAAGGCGCACGCCTGGCCGGGCGTGAGCACCGGCAGGTCCTCGATGCGCGAGAGCAGCAGCAGATCCTGGTCGCCGCTCACGATGGCATCGGCCGATGCGGCCAGCGCCACGTGGATGAACTTGTCGTCGTCGGCATCGCGCGAGAAGGTCCGGCCCGCAAGCTCCGGGGAAATGTCGACCCAGACGCCGGCGGCGCCCAGGTCGTGCAGGATCGCCTTGCGGTCTTCCAGGTCGAGGTAGCGGTCGAACTTGGGGCGCCAGAGCCGGGACTGCAGTTCGGCGAAGGTGGCATCGGAAAACAGAAGCCGCCCGTGCGCCAACGCATGCCGCACGATGCGCGCGGGCGGCGAAGTGGTCGACAGCGCGGCGCTGATCAGCACGTTCGAGTCGATCACCAGTGCGGCGTCAACTCTCATCGGCCAGCAGTCGGTCGATGCCCTCCTGCGTCAGACCGCCTGCCTCGGCCTTGGCGGCGGTGCGGTCCAGCGTGTGTGCCAGCCGGTTGGCGTAGAAAGCGCGCATCGCCTCGTAGTCGCTGGGCGACACCAGCACCCCCACGACCCGGTCGTGCCGCAGCACGCGTACGGGCTCTTTCTGCGCCATGTCGATGAAGGCGCCGAACTGGGTCTTGGCCTGGTTGGCCGTCATGGTCCGCATGGCTTGCCTCGAAAAGTGCCCACTTTAGTCGAATCGTTCGATTCGAGCGTTCATCGCCACTGCAGCAACAGCGACCACGGCTGGCGGCTCATGTGGCGATCGACGCAGGTGGGCGTGCCGGCCACGCAGCCGGTAGGCAGGTAGCTCGGGTCCAGGCGCCGCGTGCCCGGCGCGAACTCGAGCCGGCGCAGGGTGACGGACTGCAGCACGTTGCCGCCGATGGCGTCGAAGCCCCGGGTGTCGACCTGCGTGACGACGTCGCAGTGCATGGGCAGGGCGCCACCGGCGGTGTTCCGGCGCGCCAGTTCCTCGCCCAGCTTGTCGAAGGTGTCCAGAGCGGCCTCGGACCCGCGCGCCTGGCACACCAGGTCGCCCACGCGCGGCGCGGTGCGCGCCAGGTCGCAGGCGCGCAGCGCAGAGGGTGTGGGCTGGCCGGCCTGCTCGCGCTGGGTGGCGGCCCAGGCTGCACCGGCATAGTCGGCATGGGCTTCGGAAAATGCGAACTCCCCGGCCTGCAGGCCCGCTTCGCGCGCCAGCCAGCTGATGAAGGCCGCGGACCAGGGCGTGTCGACCACGGCGACACGGTCGATCGCGGTCTGCAGGGCGCGCAGTTCGGCGGACGAGAGGCCCTGGTCCGGGCCCACGCCCAGGCCTTGCAGATGCGAGGCGCTGGCCTGCTGCAGCGCCTGCTGCAACAGCCGCCGGTCGGCCGGTCGCAGCGCGCCGAAGCGCACCTGCGAGGGAATGCGGCCGTCGGGGTCGACCGCCTCCCAGTAACCCATCACACGCTGCCAGGGCGGCGCCACGCGCAGGGAACGCGGCGTGTCCTCGGCCTCGTAGCTGCCGGCGTCGAGCAGGCGGCCCTGGGCGTCGAGGGCCGCGCCGCCCCAGGCGGCGTGCTCGCGCTGGGCGAGCGCGGCCAGCGTCAGTGCGCGTGGCGGGGGACTTTGTGTGGCACCGGCGGCGCATCGTGCGTCGGCAGGCTGTGCGGCGGCGGGTGTCGGCCACGCGAGCCAGGCGCCGAGCAGGGCGCAGGCGAGGACGCGGCAAGCAGGGAAGGGCAGAGGCATGCCCGGCCGAGCATAGCCCGCTGCGCGAGCCGGCCGGAGCTGGCCCAGGCGCTCAGCCGCCTTGAGAGCCGCGGTGTGCCCAGCCGGTGGTGCGCTTCTCGATGGCGCTGAAGAGCTCGTACATGACCATCGCCATGGCACCCACCACCATCAGGCCGGCGAAGGCCAGGCCCATCTGCATCGCCGAGCCGGCGCTGATGAGCAGGTAGCCGATGCCCTCGTTGGCCGCGGTCATCTCCGACACCGTGGTGCCGACGAAGGCCAGCGTGATCGCGACCTTGAGCGAGGCGTAGAAATACGGCATGGAGCGCGGCAGGCCGATCTTCATGAGCACGTCCCAGCGCTTGGCGCCGAGCACGCGCAGCACGTCCTCCAGCTCCGGCTCCAGCGTGGCCAGCCCGGTCGCGATGTTGACCATGATGGGGAAGAAGCTGATGAGGAAGGCCGTGAGGATGGCCGGCCCGATGCCGATGCCGAACCACACCACGAGGATGGGCACGAAGGCCGCCTTGGGCAGCGCGTTGAAGGCGGTCATGAGCGGGTACATGGCCGCGTAGGCCAGCCGCGAGCTGCCGATCACGAAGCCCAGCAGCACGCCCACGACGATCGCGAGGCCGAAGCCGGCCATCGTCACCCAGAAGGTGCGCCAGGCGTGGCCGGCGATGATGGTCTTGAATTCCCAGAACTGCGTCCAGATGCGCCAGGGGCTGGGAAAGATGAAGTCCGAGACGTTGAAGGCCGAGCAGACGATCTGCCACAGCACGATCACCGCCACCAGCAGCAGCCAGGGCGACCAGCGTTCGAGTTGCTTGTTGTTCATGCGACCTCCCCGGTGGCCACCGGCTGCCGCATCGCCCCGATGTGGCTGCGCAGCTCGTGCACGATGTCGCTGAACTCCTTGGTGTAGGTCAGCTCGAGGTCGCGCGGGCGGGGCAGTTCGATCTCGCGCCGCACGACGAAGCGGCCGGGCGACTTGCTCATGACGTAGACCGTGTCGGCGAGAAACACCGATTCGCGCAGGTCGTGCGTGACCAGGATCACGTTGAAGCGCTGCTCGGTCCAGAGGTCGCGCAGGATGCACCACAGCTCCTCGCGCGTGAAGGCGTCCAGCGCGCCGAAGGGCTCGTCCAGCAGCAGCATCTTGGGCTCGTGGATGAGCGCGCGGCAGATCGACGCGCGCTGCTGCATGCCGCCCGAGAGCTGCCAGGGGAACTTGTCCTCGTAGCCGCCCAGGCCCACCTTCTGCAGCAGGCGGCGGGCGCGCTCCTCGTACTCCTTGCGCTTGCTCTTGAAGCTGGAGCGGTAGGGCTCGACGATCTCCAGCGGCAGCAGCACGTTGTCGACCGTGGTGCGCCAGGGCAGCAGCGAGGGCGCCTGGAAGGCCATGCCCGAGATCTTGAGCGGGCCGGTCACCGGCTGGCCGTCGATGCGGATCCTGCCCATCGAGGGCATCTTCAGCCCGGTGGTGAGCTTCATGAAGGTGGACTTGCCGCAGCCCGAGGGCCCGACGATGGCGATGAATTCGCCCTGCCTGACCTTCAGGTCGATGGCTTCGACGGCGAAGTGGTTCTCGCGCAGCAGCTGCTCGTTGTAGGCGAGCCAGACGTCCTGGAAGTCGACGAAGGGGGTGTCGGTGTCTGCCATGGTTCGGATATGAAAAGGGCCTGCGACGCCCAGGGGGCGGGCGCAGGCCGCAATCGTTTTGAAAGCAAGCCCCGGAAGCGGACTTACTTCTTGAGGATCGCCAGCTCGGCCGCGGGCGGCAGCAGCGCGCTGGTCCACACGGCGTCGGGGCTCACGCGGGTCTTGGTGTTGAAGGCGTCGGACACCTGCGAGGCCATGAGCGACAGGCGGCCGGGGTTCACCACGCCGAAGCCTTCCGCCTTGGCGTCGGGGCTGTTGATGACGGTGTCGATGGCGAGCTGCAGGCGGCGCGTTTCCAGCTTGCTGTCGATGATGCCGTCGCGCGCCTTCACGGACTCGATCGCCACCGCCGGATTGGCGATGACTTCCTTGGCGCCCTTGGCGAAGGCCGAGAGGAAGGCCTTCACGACTTCGGGCTTCTCCTTGATGAGCTTGGGCGACGCGATGATGACGTTGCCGTACAGCTTCACGCCGTAGTCGGGGTAGGGCAGCACCACCACGTCGCCGGCCTTGGCGCCGCGCGCCTCGAGGTTGAGCAGCGAGGTGAAGGTGAAGCCGGTGATGGCGTCGATGTCGCCGCGCATGAGCATGGTCTCGCGCAGCGTGGGGTCCATGGCGGTCCACGTCACGTTGCCGATGTTGTTGGCCTTGGCGAAGATCGGGAAGGCCCGGCGGCCGGCGTCGAACACCGGGGCGCCCAGCTTCTTGCCGGTGAGGTCGCCCGGCTTCGTGATGCCGCTCTTCTTGAGCGCCATGACCGAGGCCGGCGTGTTGTTGTAGACCATCATCACCGCGACCGGCTTGTTCGGGCTGTCGGGGTTGTTCGCGTGGAATTCCATCAGCGCCGCGAGGTCGGCGAAGCCCATGTCGTAGGCGCCCGAGGCCACGCGCGTGACCGTGCCGCCGGAGCCGTTGCCGGCGTCGATGGTCACGTCGATGCCGGCGTTCTTGAAGTAGCCCTTGGCGGCCGGGTGCAGGAAGAGGGCGGCCGGGCCTTCGAAGCGCCAGTCGAGCTGGAACTTGATCGGCGTGGTCTGCGCCTGGGCCGTGCCCAGCCCGAAGCAGAGGGCGGAAGCGGCAAGGAAGGACTGGAGGAGTTGTCGCTTGTTCATCGGTGACTCGGGATAAGGAATGTCACGATTCAAGCAATAAGGGTGCCCGCACGCCATTGGTGCGAATCCCGAGCGAGGCGCCAAAGCGGTGCGCATCGGCGTCGACGGTTTCCGCGTAGAAACCCGCAGGAGCGGTCAGGCTCTTGTCATGAAAAACGCCCCGCTGCGTGCACCGCGGCGGGGCGTCGACAGGGGCGATGCACTATTTCTGGATGTTGGCGTCGGCGACGGCCAGCGCCGTCATGTTGAGCACCCGCCGCACGGTGGCCGAGGAGGTCAGCACATGGGCCGGCTTGGAGGCGCCGAGCATGATGGGTCCCACCGTCACGCCGTTGGCGCCGGTCATCTTCAGCACGTTGTAGAGGATGTTCGCGGCGTCGATGTTCGGGCAGATGAGCAAGTTGGCCTCGCCGGTGAGCGTGGTCTCGGGCATGGCCGTGGTGCGGATGTCCTCGTTCAGGGCCGCGTCGCCGTGCATCTCGCCGTCGCACTCGATGTCGGGCGCCATCTGCTTGAAGAGGTCGGCCGCCACGCGCATCTTGCGGGCCGAGGCACGTTCGGAGCTCCCGAAGTTGGAGTGCGAGAGGAACGCCACCTTGGGTGGCAGGCCGAAGCGGCGCACCTCCTCGGCCGCCATGAGGGCGATGTGGGCGAGCAGCTCGGCGCTCGGGTCCTCGTTGACGTGGGTGTCGGCGATGAAGAGCGTGCCGCGGTCCAGCGTCAGCGCGTTGAGCGCCGCGAAGCCGGGCGCGTCGCGCTTGCTGCCCAGCAGCTGGCTGAGGATCTTCAGGTGGCTGTCGAAGCGGCCGACCAGGCCGCACAGCATGGCGTCGGCATCACCCAGGTGCACCATCAGCGCGGCGATGGTCGTGTTGGAGCGGCGCACCATCGCCTTGGAGGCTTCGGGCGTGATGCCGCGGCGGCCCATGAGCTTGTGGTACGCCTCCCAGTAGGTGCGAAAGCGCGGGTCGTTCTCGGGGTCGACGATCTCGGCGTCCTGCCCCAGCCGCAGGCGCAGGCCGGCCTTCTTGACGCGCATCTCGATGATGTCGGGCCGGCCGATCAGGATGGGGAATGCCAGGCCCTCGTCCACGGCCAGCTGGGCGGCGCGCAGCACGCGGTCGTCCTCGCCCTCGGCGTAGGCCACGCGCTTCTTCGCCGCCACCTTGGCGGCGCTGAACACCGGGCGCATGAACATGCCGGTCTGGTAGACGAAGCGCGTGAGGTGCTGGCGGTAGGCCTCCATGTCCTCGATCGGGCGGGTGGCCACGCCCGAGGCCTCGGCGGCCTTGGCCACCGCCGGCGCGATGCGCAGGATCAGGCGCGAGTCGAAGGGCTTGGGAATGATGTAGTCGGGGCCGAAGGACAGCTCCTGGCCCGCATAGGCCGTCGCCACTTCCTCGGAGATGTCGGCCTTGGTCAGGTCGGCGATCTCCCGCACGCAGGCCAGCTTCATCTCCTCGGTGATCTTGGTCGCACCGCAGTCGAGCGCGCCGCGGAAGATGTAGGGGAAGCACAGGACGTTGTTGACCTGGTTCGGGTAGTCCGAGCGGCCGGTGGCGATGATGCAGTCGGGCCGGACGGCCTTGGCCAGCTCGGGACGGATCTCGGGCTCGGGGTTGGCCAGGGCCAGAATGATCGGCTTGTCGGCCATGGTCTTGACCATGTCGGCGGTGAGTACGCCGGGTGCCGAGCAGCCGAGGAACACGTCGGCGTTCTTCGTCACGTCGGCCAGGGTGCGCGCGCCGGTGTCGGGCTGGGCATAGCGGGCCTTCGATTCGTCGAAGCCGCCGGCGCGGCCGGTGTAGATCAGGCCCTTGGAGTCGCAGGCGAAGATGTTCGCGGTCTTCGCGCCCAGGCCCACCATCACGTCCAGGCAGGCGATGGCGGCGGCGCCCGCGCCCGACACGGCGATCTTCACGTCTTCGATCTTCTTGCCCACCAGCTCCAGGCCGTTGAGCAGCGCCGCGGCCGAGATGATGGCCGTGCCGTGCTGGTCGTCGTGGAAGACCGGGATGTTCATCCGCTCGCGCAGCTTCTTCTCGATGTAGAAGCACTCGGGCGCCTTGATGTCCTCGAGGTTGATGCCGCCCAGGGTGGGCTCGAGCGCCGCGATGATGTCGACCAGCTTGTCGGGGTCGCGCTCGGCCAGCTCGATGTCGAACACATCGATGCCGGCGAACTTCTTGAACAGGCACCCCTTGCCTTCCATCACGGGCTTGCCGGCCAGCGGGCCGATGTCGCCCAGGCCCAGCACGGCGGTGCCGTTGGTCACCACGCCCACCAGGTTGCCGCGCGCCGTGTACTCGGCCGCCTTGCTCGGGTCGGCCTGGATGTCCAGGCACGGGTAGGCCACCCCCGGCGAGTAGGCCAGCGACAGGTCGCGCTGGTTCATCAGCGGTTTGGTGGGCGTGACCGAAATCTTGCCCTTGACGGGCGTGCGGTGGTATTCGCGGGCGGCGTCGCGCAGCGCTTCTTCGGCCGGTGACAGCTTCTGGGTCATCCAGACTCTCCTTGGTTCTTGGAACGTGACAACTGCTTGCGGAAAAGCAGAAGGAGAGGCTACCGCAAAGCGGCACCTCTCCCGGGTGGTGAAACTACGAAAGGCGGCGTTTACCGATGCGTATCGGGCATCACCGGATGTTGCGCCAGGGCCTCCAGTGCGCAGACCAGGGCCGAATGGTCGTCCTGCCCGTGTCCCAGCGCGGCGCAGGCGTTCATCAGCTGGGCCGCGCCGGCCGTCTGCGGCAGCGCGACGCCCAGGCTGCGCGCGCTCTGCATCGCGAGGTTCAGGTCCTTCTGGTGCAGCGCGATGCGAAAGCCGGGCGCGAAGCTGCGCTTGATCATGCGTTCGCCATGCACCTCCAGGATGCGGCTGGACGCGAAGCCGCCCATCAGCGCCTGGCGCACCTTCGCGGGATCCGCCCCGGCCTTGCTGGCGAACACCAGCGCCTCGCCCACGGCGGCGATGTTCAGCGCCACGATGATCTGGTTGGCCACCTTGGTGATCTGGCCGGCGCCGACCTCGCCCACGCGTGTCACGTTCTTGCCCATCGTTTCGAGCAGCGGGCGCACGCCCTCGAAGACGGCCTCCTCGCCGCCGCACATGATGGTCAGGCTGGCCGCCTTGGCGCCCACTTCGCCGCCGGACACAGGCGCGTCGACGTACCCGCAGCCCAGCGCGGCGATGCGCGCCGCGAAGTCCCGGGTCGCGATCGGATCGATGGAGCTGCAGTCGACCACGGTCTTACCCGCGGTGAGGGCCGAGGCCACGCCGTTCTCGCCGAAGAGCACCTTCTCGACGTCAGGGGTGTCGGGGACCATGATGAAGATCACGTCCGCGTGGCGAGCGACCTCGGCCGCGCTGGCGCAGGCCTCGGCCCGGCCCGCGACGGCCCCGGGCACGTCGCCGCGCGTGTTCACGAAGAGGGTGTGGCCGGCGTCGATCAGGTGGCCGGCCATGGGCGTGCCCATGATGCCCAGGCCGATGAAGCCGATGCGGCGGGGGGTGTTCGTCGTGTTGCTCATGGTGATCTTTCTCTTCAGGAGGTCAAAGCTTGGCGCCAGCCCAGGCCATCGAGGGTGTTCGTGCGCGGCTTGTATTCGCAGCCGATCCAGCCCGTGTAGCCGATCGCGTCGATGTGCCGGAACAGCCACGGGTAGTTGATCTCGCCGGTGCCGGGCTCGCCGCGGCCCGGGTTGTCCGCGAGCTGGATGTGGCCGATGCGTGCCAGGTGCGCAGAGAGGGTGCTGGCCAGTTCGCCCTCCGTCCGCTGCGCGTGGTAGATGTCGTACTGGACGCGCAGGTTGTCCGAGCCCACCGCGTCGAGCAGCGCCAGCGCCTGGTCGGTGCGGTTCAGGAAGAAGCCCGGAATGTCGAAGGTGTTGATCGGCTCGACCAGCAGCCTGAGGCCGGCCGTCTCCAGCGCGCGCGCGGCGAAGCGCAGGTTCTCGACCAGCGTGGCTTGCACGTCCTGCCGCGTGGCGCCGGCCGGCAGCTTGCCCACCAGGCAGTTGAGCTGCGGGCAGCCCAGCGTGGTGGCGTAGTCGATCGCCCGGCTCACGCCCTCGCGGAACTCGGCCATGCGATCGGGATGGCAGGCGATGCCGCGTTCGCCCGCCTCCCAATCGCCAGCGGGCAGGTTGTGCAGGACCTGCACCAGGCCGTTGGCCTTCAGCGCCGCGGCCAGTTCGTGCTTGTCGAAGGCATAGGGAAAAAGGTATTCCACCGCCTCGAAGCCGGCGCGCGCGGCGGCCTCGAAGCGCTGCATGAAGGGCAGCTCGGTGAAGAGCATGGTGAGGTTGGCGGCAAAACGGGGCATGGTGTTTGTAGAGAGTATTGAAAGCGGGCAGCCGAACGCAGAGGGCGCAGAGGATTCGCAGAGGGCGCAGAAGAAGACAGAAGATTTTTTGGTATTTCTTCTGCGACCTCTGCGCAACCTTCGCGTCCTCTGCGTTCGGCTGCCCGATCCCGTATTCAGTCCAGCATCGCCGCAGCAATCGCCGTCGGCGCATCGGCCGTGCCTTCGGCCAGGGCTTCGAATTCGTTGATGGCGTCGATCTCGGTGCCCATGGCGATGTTGGTCACGCGCTCGAGCATCACCTCGATCACGACCGGCACCTGGTGTTCGGCCATGAGGGCTTCGGCGCGGCGGATCGCCGGCTGCATCTCCTCCTGCCGGTGCACACGGATCGCCTTGCAGCCCAGGCCCTCGACCACCTTCATGTGGTCGACGCCGTAGTTCTTCTCGACGCCGGCGTCGGGTGCCGCATTGATGTTCTCGAACGCGAGCTGCACGCAGTAGTCCATGTCGAAGCCGCGCTGCGCCTGGCGGATCAGGCCCAGGTAGCTGTTGTTGACCACGATGTGGATGTAGGGCAGCTTGAACTGCGCGCCGACCGCCAGCTCTTCGATCATGAACTGGAAGTCGTAGTCGCCCGACAGGGCCACCAGCTTGCGCGTCGGGTCTGCCGCGCGCACGCCCAGAGCGGCGGGAATGGTCCAGCCCAACGGGCCGGCCTGGCCGCAGTTGATCCAGTGGCGCGGCTGGTAGACGTGCAGGAACTGCGCGGCGGCGATCTGCGACAGCCCGATGGTGCTGACGTAGCAGGTGTCGCGCTCGAAGTTGTTGTTCATGCATTGGTACACGCGCTGCGGCTTCATCGGCACGGCGTCGAAGTTCGTCTTGCGCAGCATCGTGCGCTTGCGCTCGCGGCATTCGCCCGCCCAAGCGCTGCGGTCGGGCAGGCGGCCTGCGGCCTTCATGTCCTCGGCCACCTCGACGAAGAGTGCCAGCGCCGCCTTGGCATCCGACACGATGCCGTAGTCGGGCGTGAAGACGCGGCCGATCTGCGTCGGCTCGATGTCCACGTGCACGAAGGTGCGGCCCTTGGTGTAGACATCGACCGAACCGGTGTGCCGGTTGGCCCAGCGGTTGCCGATGCCCAGCACGAAGTCGCTGGCCAGCATCGTCGCGTTGCCGTAGCGGTGGCTGGTCTGCAGGCCGCACATGCCGGCCATCAGCGGGTGGTCGTCGGCAATGGTGCCCCAGCCCATCAGGGTGGGAATGACCGGCACGCCTGTCGCCTCGGCAAAGCGCACCAGCAGCTCGCTGGCATCGGCGTTGATGATGCCGCCTCCGGCCACGATCAGCGGCCGCTCGGCGGCGTTGAGCATGGCAATGGCCTTCTCGACCTGCGCGCGGGTGGCGGCCGGCTTGTAGACGGGCAGCGGCTCGTAGGTGTCGATGTCGAACTCGATCTGCGCCATCTGCACGTCGAAGGGCAGGTCGATCAGCACCGGGCCGGGCCGGCCCGAGCGCATGAGGTGGAAGGCCTGCTGGAACACCTGCGGCACTTGGCCGGGTTCGCGCACGGTGACCGACCACTTGGTGACGGGCTTGGAGATGGTCTCGATGTCGACCGCCTGGAAGTCCTCCTTGTACAGGCGCGCCCGTGGCGCCTGGCCGGTGATGCACAGGATCGGGATCGAATCCGCCCAGGCCGAGTACAGGCCGGTGATCATGTCGGTGCCCGCCGGCCCGCTGGTGCCGATGCACACGCCGATGTTGCCGGCCACCGCGCGGGTGTAGCCCTCGGCCATGTGCGAGGCGCCCTCGACATGGCGCGCGAGGATGTGGGCGATGGTCCCGTGCGTGCGCAGCGCGGCGTACAGCGGGTTGATGGCGGCCCCCGGCACGCCGAAGGCCTGCGTCACGCCTTCCTTCTCCATCACCAGCACGGCGGCCTGGGCCGCGGTCATCTTTGCCATGCACTTGTCTCCTTGAACATGGCCGCACTGTAGGAAAGCGGGGCCGGACGCAGAAGCGCCTTCCTCGCCATAAAAGCTATTCCCGGATGGAATAAGTGGCTACGATGCGGCCCTCGGACAAGGGGATGCGATGGACCGGCTGCAGGCGATGGAGATGTTCGTGCGCGTGGTGGAGACCGGCAGCTTCTCGAAGGCCGCGCGGGAGTTCAACACCACGCAGCCCACCGTGACCAAGCAGGTCGCGGCCATCGAGGGCCGGCTGAAGGTGCGGCTGCTCAACCGCAACACGCGCGGCGTGAGCCTGACGGAGCCCGGCGCCCTGTACTACGACAAGTGCAAGGCGATCGTGCGCGAGGTCGAGGAGGCCGACAGCGTGGTGCGCCTGCGGCAGACCCAGGCGCAGGGGCTGCTGCGCATCGGCACCTCGGTGGCCTTCGGCCGGCGCGTCGCGGTGCCGCTGGCGCTGGCCTTCATGAAGCGGCATCCCCAGGTGCAGGTGGACCTGAGCTTCGAGGACCGTTATGTCGACCTGGTGGCACAGGGCATCGACGTCGCGATCCGCATGGGCAAGCTGGCCGATTCGTCGCTGGGGGCACGTTTTCTCGGCACCAACCCGTGGGTGATGGTGGCGTCGCCGGCCTACCTGCGCCGCGCCGGTGCGCCGCGCCGCGCGCAGGACCTGAGCGCCCACACGGCGCTGATCTACAGCAGCGTGGTCGGCGACGACGTGTGGCGGCTGCGCACGCCGCGGGGCGAGGCGGTCAGCGTGCCGGTGACCGGGCGCCTGCGGTCCAACAACCTGTCGGCCGTGCTGGCCGCGGCGCGCGACGGCATGGGCATTGCGCTGATGCCGCGCTACGTGGCCAGCGATTCGCTGGCCCACGGCAAGCTGCTCGAGGTGCTGCCCGACCATCCGCTGCCGGAGCAGGAGATCCATGCCGTGTTCCCGTCGCCCAAGCTCGTGCCGGGCAAGGTGTCTAGCTTCGTGGCCTTCCTGCAGGGCCACTTCGGCGAGGGCTGGTGGGCAGGCGAGGGGCCCGGCTTGTAGTGCCCACGTCCAGAAACTTAGCGGGGTAGCTTGAGATTTGAGCCTTCGAGCTTGGCCTGATCGCTGCGCAGGCGCTGCACGTTGGCCTGCTTGGCCTGGGTGTGACTGAAGTCCACGCCGCGGTTGATGGTGTTGCCGCTGATCTCCAACTGGCCAATGCGGCTGTTGCTCACGTCCAGCGAGCCGATCTCGTTGCCTTGGAGTTGCAGATGCTGCGTTTCTAGCCACGAGGCATCGATCCGGGGCAGCCGGCTGTTACGGATGATGGCCATCTTGTTGCGGGGCGTAGCGCTCCACTCGTTGGCTCCCAGCGCGCGGCCCTCTCCCACCCCCACCAGATCTTGCAGGCCGCTGGCGAATTGGACGTTGTCGATGAGGAAGGTTTCGCTGGCAGCGATGGCTGTATCGAACACAGGCTTTCCTTGCTCTGCCGGACCATAAATCTGGCTGTCCTTGAGCGTGAAGTTGCGCGATGCGAAGCCCGCTTTGAGCGCCCCGCCCTTGACCCGCTCAATCACCACATCCCCCTTCACCGTGGCTCCCGTCAGATCCAGCAAGTCGAGTTGGGTGTCGCGGATGGTGAGGGAGGCCAACCGTGCCGGGTGCATTCGAAACTCTCCAAGAAGCTTGCTGCCCTCGATCACGACAGGTGCTCCGTCTTCGCTGTGCAGACCCGGCCCACAAGTTATGTCTTCGAACTCACAGCCTCGAATCTCCAGTCGGGTTTCGGCCGCAATATCGAACCATTTCGCCTTGCAGTTAACGAATACAGCTTCGCCATATGCGCCGACAGAACCTTGCTGATTCCTGTCGCTGGTTTCGCCAATGAACCGACATTCCTCGAAAAAAACTTCCTTGCTCCCGACGTTGCCGCCCCAATTGGACGCGCCACCAGAGAGGCACTTGTAGAAGCGAACCTTGTTCATCGCCCCGAAGTCGTGGATGCCCAAGATCTTGCAGCTCTCGAACGCGCAGTTCTCCATCGCCGTGAGCTTGATCTCGTAGCCACCCGCGAAGTCGCAGTTCACGAACCGGATGTTCTTCCAGGTCAGGTATTTGAAGTCCACCCCACTGAACAGTGCATCCTTGATGACCAGTTGCGCGTCCCGAGTCTCTTTGGTTCGCAGTTCGGGGTCTTTGAGGTACGTGTAGGGCTTGCCGAAAGATTTGATGTTGGTTTTGCTCATGCTGCATCCGGTGCTCAGTGCCCAAGGGGTTACTAGGATGAAAGCCTTTTGGAGTAGCCGTCGACGCCTCATTTTTTTAGCCGTACGGCCGGATGACTTCTTTTGCCTTCGGATACTTGTTCCCGGTCTTAGTCGGCGTGTCACCCCAGGTGACTTGCAACCAATCCCAATCGGGCACCTCGCCCCGCTCTTTTGCAGGCCGTCCGAAGTGCCACACCGCCTGGGTCGGATGGGCCGCATCCGACTTGTCCATGCTCCAGCCCCCCAGGTCCACATTGCCGTCGATCAGCGCGATGTCCAGCGGGAACACCCAGGGGTCCTTGTCGTACAGCATGTCCTTGCCCCAGTCTTCGCCAGCGGCGGTGGCAGCAGGCGCCTTGAGCGCCACTTCGCAGAACACCTGCGGCAACCGGCGACTCAGCGTCACGTGGGCCGTGTGGGGGTGCGTGTCGATCATCGACTTCGGGCTCCAGACCAGCACCGGCTCGGTGCCGGCGCGCGCATTGCTGGCATTCATCAACCGCGCCAACGTGGCACGGTCGGCATCGCTGAACTTGAGCTTGCTGCCGTCGCGGGCAGGCGTGAGGCGGTGCCAATGCTTGATGGCGCCTGCCCCTCGTGTGCTGTTCTTCTCGCCCGCCACCTCAAACACCCACAACGCGATGTCGCCGAGGCAGCCGAGCTTGCTCACCTGCTCGCTCAGCACCAGTTCCACCTCGCCCGTTCTGGCGAAGTACCCCGGCTTGAAGCGCAGCGGCGGCGCAATGCGGCCTTCGGGCCCCTCACCTCCCTTGTCCTCGATCCCGCTCATCACATGCAGGTAGTCCAGCGCCACACACAGGCGCGGCCTCTCGTTGAAGCCCTTGCCGTCTTCGACGTGGCTGCGCTCGGTCTTGACCTGCGTGATTCTTCCCCTCGCCGGCTCCAGCAGATTGCCCGCAGGCGCACGCCCGGTCCACGCGCTCAGCTCGCCATCCAAGTTCTGGTAGCCGATGCCGCCCCCCGCACTGACGACCACAAAGGCGGTGGTCTTGTCCTTGGGCACCGTCTGCGCGCCATGGATGCCGGGGTCCTTGGCACCGATCACGTCCAACGGCCGGCCCGCATACACCGGCCGGCCCGAGGACGCTACGGCCACCTGCCGGGGCTGCCCCCAGCGCAGCGTGTACACGCCCGAGCGGTGGCTGTGGCCCGACAGGTGCCAGTCCACCGGGCTTGCCACCACGCCCAAGCCAGGGATGCAGGTGTGTTCCTCCAGGTAGGTTTTCTGGTTGCGCTCGCACGTGCCTACGTTCAGGTGGTTGAAGGCCGGCAGCGCCCCCGGTGCACCGCTGGCGCTGTCGCTGGGGTACAGCCGCGCCTGGTCGGGCGCCTTAGTCACCAGGCTGTACGCCTGCGGTTCGTCGAAGCTGATGACTGTGAAGTGACTGGCTACCGTGAGGCTGGCGTTGCTGCCGTTTTGCTTGTAACGCCTGGCCTGCGTCACCAGCTTGAGTTGGTCGGCACTGAAGGACTCGGTCGCACGCGGCAGAATGCCCGCGCCCTGGCGGTCCGCGCCGATCTTGCTCAGGGCCTTGCTGTCCCACAGGTTCTTGAAGTTTTCATCCACGCCCCAGCCTAAAGCGGCGATCACCTGGCTGGCACCTGCACCGCCGGCCTGGCTGCTGTCGGCGCCATAGGCATAGACCACGTCGGCCAGCGGGGTGAAGAGCGCGTAGAACCAATCGAACTGCCCGCCATCGAAGTTGTAGCCGGTCAGGGCCTGGCCGTAGGTGGGGCCATAGGCCAAACAGGCCTCGTAGATGGTCATGTTGTGGTCGCGGCTCATGCCTTCATTCGCCTTGCCACGAGTCCATGCGCTGGCGGCTTCAAGTTGCTTCTTGTGCTCGGGCAGGGCGTTCTCGCCCCACGCACGCAGACCGCCGCCCGTAAGGATGCCCGGCACGGTGCCCTTGAGCACCGTGTCCAAGGGGCCGCCCACTGTGTCCGAAAGCTTGCGCCCATCGGCAGCAGCCTCCAGCACGCCCAGCTTGAAGGCCCAGTTGCCCATGTCCCCCGCCTCCACCCGCGCGCTGATGCCATAAGGCACCTGATACGCCTCATGGTTGCCGCTGGTCATGATGACGGGCAGTTTGTGCTTGCGGTACATCTCGCGAACCAGGCTGAACACGAGCATGTCGTCTAGGCCGCGCGGGTACAGGTCTTTGCCCTTGACCGGATCGAACACATTGGCCAGCAGGTTGAATTTCTTCCACTGCTCGCCGATGCCCACGCGGGTGTTGTTGGACACGCTGGACATGAACTGAGCCGGGTTGGCGTTGCGGTTGTAGTCGATCAGGTCGCCGGTGAGCAGCACGGCATCCACGCGCTCAGAGCCGCCTTCCTGGCCGGCCATCTTCTCGAACAGGGCCTTGAGCGATTCGAAGGCATTGCACACCTTGCCGCCGACCGCCTTGTTCCAAGGGGCCTGTGCGGCGTCGGCGTCTTCCAGCACCTTGGCGGGCGATTGCGCCAGCGCGTTGTGGCGCGCGCTCACGTGCACGTCGCTCAGGTGGCCCAGCTTGAGGACGGGCTGGCCCATGCGCTTGACGGGGTGCCAGCTCTTGAGCAACGTGCGGATGTTGCGCTGCTGGCCTGGCGAGGCCCAGGAAAACGCGCTGCCCGGCTCGGGGATCTTGAATTCGTAGAACTTGTCGAAATGCCAAGGGTCGCGCTTCTTCTGCTTCTGCAGAAAGCGAACGATGGCGAGGTCCTGCGGCTCGGCGTACTTGACGTCCCTGAAGCCTTCCAACTCCCGATCGGCCTTGCTCAGCCGCACCATCCAGGCCAGGTTGCTCATGCTGCCGGGTGCCTGGAGATCGGCGAAGGGCGGCGCCGACAGGTCCAGCTCGATTTCGTAGACGTCCTGCACAGAGGTGTAGATCTGCGCGGCGGCCGGCGCGACGGTGGCAAAGGGGCGGCCATGCCGGTCCGAGATGAGCGCACCCGGCCCGAACTCGCCCACGCGCCAGCCTTTGATGTGTGCCTTGGCCTGCGCGCAGGCCTTGCCGTCACCGAAGAGGGTGCCGGTCTCGGTGCAGCCGTCGGCTTGGTTCGCCTCCTTCTTGTCGTCGATGCCGGTCACGCGCATGTGCTGGTCCACCAGCCTGTACATGTTGACGGCCTCCTCGCGCAACGGCTGGCCGGCCACCTTGGCGCGCATGCTGCTCGGTGCGGCGATGAAGATGCTGGCCTTTTGCTGCCCCGGCGCCAGCAGCAGCGGGCTGCCCAGGTTGGGGAACAGGATGATGGCCTGCTCTTCGAGCAGGGGCGCCTCCGTGCAATCGCAAACGCCTCCTTTGGGGTGGTAGGGCATGGTTTCCTCCTGAATCTTCTTATGGCAGCCGATGCCAGCCTTGTAGGGCGCGGACGGCTGCGTGCATTATGTGCGTCGGTCCGGCAACTATCAGCGGACCTGGCAAGGCTGACGCTGTTTGTGGCAGCCTTCGAACCTTTCTCGACAACGCACGCGGGCCTGTGCCGCTGGAGCGCCGCTTAAGGCGACGGTGGCGCGTTGCCGTCTTCTTCGTTCGAGGCGGCGTACAGGCTCCACACGGCCATGAAGAGCGCGGCGATCACCGGCCCGATGACGAAGCCGTTGATGCCGAAGAGCGCCATGCCGCCGATGGTGGAGATCAGCACGATGTAATCGGGCATCTGCGTGTCCTTGCCCACCAGCAGCGGGCGCAGGAGGTTGTCGACCAGGCCGATCACGAACACGCCGACGAAGATCAGCACCAGCCCCTTCCAGATCACGCCGGTGGCCAGGAACCAGACCGCGACCGGGGCCCAGATGAGTGCGGCGCCGACGGCGGGCAGCAGCGACAGGAACGCCATCACCACGCCCCACAGCAGGGCGCCCTGCACCCCCAGGAACGCGAACGCCATCCCGCCGAGCAGGCCCTGGGCGGCGGCCACGGCCACGTTGCCCTTGATGGTCGCGCGGATCACGGTGGTGAACTTGTTGAGCAGGTAGTGCGTGTGCGGCCTGGCCAGCGGCAGCGCGTTGCGGATGGTCTTCGACAGGTCGCTGCCGTCGCGCAGCAGGAAGAACAGCAGGTAGAGCATCACGAAGAAGCTCACGATGAAATCGAAGGTGTTCTGCCCGATCGACAGCGCCTGCTGCCCGATCGCCTGGCTGGCCTGGGCGGCCCCGGTCGAGAGCTTGGCCAGCATGGCTTCCATGTTGCCCAGGCCGAAGCGGTCGAGCAGGCCGAGCAGCCATTGGGGCAGCGCGTTGACGACCTGCTGGAAGTAGGCCGCGAAATTGATGTCGCCCGAGCGCACGCGCTGCGCGACCTCGGCCACGTCCTGCACCAGCGAGGCGGTGATCATGATCAGCGGCAGGATCACGATCACCAGCACGATGCCCAGCGTGGCCAGGGCGGCCAGGGTGCGGCGCTTGCCCATCTTGCCCAGGAACCAGCGGTACAGCGGCGTGAACAGGATCGCCAGCGCCATGCCCCAGAACACTGCGCCGAAGAAGGGCATCAGGATCCAGCAGAAGGCCGCGGTGACGGCGAAGAGCAGGGCGAGGAACACGCCGCGCTGGAGCGAGGGGGAATTCATGGTGGGCCGAATGTAGCCGAGGCCCCGGTCGCCCTCTCGTCAGCGGACGCGCCGGGGCAGGGCAATCGGCGCGAGGGTGGACCGCAGCCGCGTCGCCGGCTCCGGCGACGGGAGTTCGGTCTGCAGGGCTTGCTCGACATGGCCGATGTGGTCGAGCATGAGCGTCCGCGCCCGTGGAATGTCGCCGGCTTCCAGTGCGCCGACGATGGCGGCATGCTCCGCGCACGACGCGCCCGCCTCGTGGCGCGACTGGTAGAGGGTGGCGGCAAGCGTGGTGCGGGCGGTGAGGTCGCGCAGCACGTCGCACAGCAGGCGGTGCCCCATCTGCTCGGCGAGACAGACGTGGAAGTCGGCCAGCAGGAAGGCCCGGGTCGCGGCATCGGCGCCCTCGATCGCCCGTTGCTCGTCGGCGATGTGGGTGCGCAGTGCCCGGATGACCTTGGCCAGGGGGCGGCCGGCCTCGGCCAGGATGCCGGCCTCGACGATGCGCCGGGCCGAGAAGGCGTCGCGCGCCTCCTCGGCCGAAGGCTGAACGACGAACCAGCCGCGCTTGGCCTGCACCTCGACAAAGCCCCGCGCCTGCAGCTGCATCAGCGCCTCACGCACCATGGTGCGGCTGACGCCGAAGAGGTCGGCCAGGTCCTGCTCGCCCAGGCGCTCGCCGGGCGCGAGCTTCTGGGCGAGGATGGACTCGACGACGCGCTCGGCGATCGAGGTGGGGCTGATGTCGGGCATGGCCTCAGTGTGCCGCAGCCGCGGGGTCGGGCAGGGGCAGCTCCGCTTCGGGTGCGTCCTCCAGCGGGGGCAGGCGGCCGTCGAGCGCGGCATGGGCCTGCTCGCGGTCGATGTCGCCCTCCCAGGCCGCGATGGCCACCGTGGCGACGCAGTTGCCGACCAGATTGCCCAGGGCGCGCGCGATGCCCATGAACCAGTCGACCGACAGCACCAGCACCAGGCCGATCGCCGGAATGGCCGGGATGGCGTGCAGCGTGGCGGCGAGCACGACGATGGCCGAGCCCGGCACGCCGTGCGCGCCCTTGGAGGTCACGAGGGCGATGGCGAGGATGGTCAGCAGGTCGGCCGTCGACACCGGCGTGTTGGTGGCCTGCGCGATGAACACGGCGGCCAGCGTGATGTAGATCGAGAAGGCGTCGAGGTTGAAGGAGTAGCCGGTCGGGATCACCAGGCCCACGGTCGAGTCGCGCACGCCCATGCGGCGCAGCTTGGCCATGATCTGCGGCAGCACGCTGTCGGAGGAGGTGGTCGCGAACACCACCATCAGCTCTTCGCGCAGGTAGCGCAGCAGCTTCCACAACGAGAAGCCGGACAGGCGCATCACCAGCCCGAGCACCACGAAGACGAAGAAGAGCACCGCCCCGTAGAACAGCGCCACCAGCATGCCCAGCTGCTTGAGCGAGCCGACGCCGTAACGGCCGACCGTGAAGGCGATGGCACCCAGCACGCCCAGGGGCGCCAGCTTGATGAGGATGCCCATGATCTTGAACAGCACCAGCGAGGTGGCGTCGATCACCGCGGCGACCGGCCTGCCGCGCTCGCCCAGCAGCGTCAGCGCACAGCCGAAGAGCACCGCGAAGAGCAGCACCTGCAGCACGTCGCCGGTGGCGAAGGCGTTCACCACCGTGGTGGGAATCAGCTTCATCAGGAAGTCGACCGTGCCGCCGCTGGTCAGCTTGTCGGCATTCGACGCGTAGGCGCTCATGGCCGAAGCGTCGAGCGTGCGCGGATCGACGTTCATGCCGGTGCCGGGCTGGAACACGTGGCCCAGCAGCATCCCGAGCGCCAGCGCGACGGTGGTCAGCACCTCGAAGTAGATCAGCGCCTTGACGCCGACCCGCCCCACGCGCCTGAGGTCGCCCGCGCCGGCGATGCCGTGCACCACCACGCAGAAGACCAGCACGGGGATGATCATCTTGATGAGCTTGATGAAGCCATCGCCCAGCGGCTTCAGCTTCACGGCGAAGTCGGGAAAGAACAGCCCGGCCACGACGCCGAGCACGAGGGCAATGACGACCTGCCCGAACAGGGATCTGACGAATCGGACCATGGCGTGTCTCCTGGATGTTTTTGCATGCAAGTTTTTGCTCAACTTGCATGCAAGAAATGTAGTCAAGTTGGATGGAAGGGATTTGCGGGTTTTCCCGGCGTCGGGCCTAACATGGGCCCCAGCCCAGGAGCGTCCTCATGCCCGCCAGCGATATGCCGCAAGCCCTCTCCCTGCCCAAGCTCGGCCTGGGCACGTGGCGCATGGGCGAGGACGCGTCCCGCCGCCAAGCGGAGGTCGCCGCCGTGCGCGAGGCGCTCGCTATGGGCTACCGGCTCATCGATACGGCCGAGATGTACGGCGAGGGTGGCGCCGAATCCGTGGTGGGCGCAGCGCTCGCCGAGGCATTGCGCGTGGGCGACGTCCGTCGCGACGATCTGGTGGTGGTGAGCAAGGTCTACCCGCACAACGCCACGCGCCGCGGCACGCCGGCCGCCTGCGCGCGCAGCCTGGGGCGGCTCGGGCTCGAACGCATCGACCTCTACCTCCTGCACTGGCGCGGGTCGGTGCCGCTCGCCGAGACGGTCGAGGCGCTGCAGGACCTGCAGGCGCGCGGCCACATCGGCCGCTGGGGCGTCAGCAACTTCGACGTGGACGACATGGAAGAGCTGTGGGCGCTCGAGGGCGGCGCAGGCTGTGCCGCGAACCAGGTCTATTACTCGCTCGGCGAGCGCGGGCCTGCGCACAGCCTCCTGCCGTGGCTGCAGGCCCGCGGCGTGCCGCTGATGGCCTACAGCCCGATCGATCAGGGTGCGATCGCCCGCGACCCCTCACTGGCAGCGCGTGCCGCTGAATTGGGCCTGAGTGCCGCGCAGCTGGCGCTGGCCTGGCTGGCGGCGCAGCCCGGCGTGGTGCCGATCCCGAAGGCGGTGCAGTCGGCCCACCTGCGGGAGAACCTGTCGGCGGCCCGGCAGGTGCTCGACGAAAGCACGCGCGCCATGCTCGCCGCGCGCTACCCCGTGCCTTCGCGCAAACCGCCGCTGGCGATGATCTGAGCGCGACGGGGGCGGGGCGCGGCGGCGCCCGTGTCAGTGCGCCTCGGCCTGCTTGGCCGCCGCGATCGCGGCCTGCTCGTCGAACTTCGCGCCATTGAGGAACATGTTCAGCAGCACCGCGCAGATGGAGGTGAGCAGGATGCCCGACTCGATCAGCGAATGGATGCCGTGCGGCATCCATTGCTTGAAGTTGGGGGCGAGCAGCGGAATCATCCCCACGCCGATCGACACGGCCACGATCATGGCGTTGTGGCGGTTGTTCTTGAAGTCCACGCCGCCCAGGATGCGGATGCCGGTGGCGAGCACCATGCCGAACATGACGATGCCCGCGCCGCCCAGCACCACCGTCGGCAGCGATTCCACCAAAGCCGCCATCTTGGGCAACAGGCCCAGCACGATGAGGATGATGCCGCCGGCGACGCAGACGAAGCGGCTCTTCACGCCCGTGACCGCCACCAGCCCGACGTTCTGCGAGAAGCTGGTGTAGGGGAAGGTGTTGAACACGCCGCCGATCAGGGTGCCCAGGCCGTCGGTGCGCAGGCCGCGTGCCAGGTCCTGCTGGCCGATCTTGCGATCGGTCATCTCGCCCAGCGCGAGGAACATGCCGGTCGACTCGATCATCACGACGATCATCACCAGCGTCATGGTCAGGATCAGGAAGGGGTCGAAGGTCGGCATGCCGAAGTGGAAGGGCAGCACCACGTCCACCCAGGCTGCCTTGCCCACCTTCTCGAAGGTCATGAGCCCCATCGCGGCGGCCACGACGGCCCCGATCACGATGCCCAGCAGCACCGAGATGTTGGCGACGAAGCCCTTGGCGAACTTCACGATCAGCAGGATCGACACCAGCACCAGCGCCGAGATGCCGACGCCGCTGAGGTCGGCGTACCTGGGGTTGGGCACCGTGGGCACGATCGCCAGGCCCTTGGGCGCGGGCGGCAGCGATGAGCCGGGCGAGGTCACCTCGGCCAGCCACTTGGCGTAGACCGGGTCGACCACCGCCGGAGCCGTCGGGCCGACCGGGTTGCCGAAGATCCAGTTGATGCCCACGCGCATCAGCGTGATGCCGATGACGGCGATGATCGTGCCCGTCACCACCGGCGGAAAGAAGCGCAGCATCCGGCTCACCAGCGGCGCGATCAGGATCGAGACGATGCCGGCGCCGATGATCGATCCGAACAGCAATTGGGCGCCGGCCTGGCCCGGGTTGGCGTTGGCGATGGCCACCATCGGCGCGACCGAGGCGAAGGTCACGCCCATCATCACCGGCAGCTTGATGCCGAACCACTGCGTGGCGCCCATGGCCTGGATCAGCGTGGCGATGCCGCAGCAGAAGAGGTCGGCCGAGATCAGCAGGGCCACCTCGTCCGGGCTCAGCTTGAGCGCACGTCCGACGATGAGCGGCACGGCCACCGCCCCCGCGTACATGACCAGCACGTGCTGCAGGCCGAGGGCCGTCACTCTGCCCAGCGGGAGGCGCTGGTCGACGGGGTGGACGGGGGTGGACGCGGACGCACTCATGACGACTCTCCTGGTCGGGGTGGAGCGGGATGCAGCAGGAAGCGGTCGCAAGAATAGGCGGTAGCTCTGGATCGAAAAAGAAGCACAATTCGATAAATCAATCGGATCGATCGATCAATCACGGCGCTGTCATGAGCATCAAGTCCTCGCTGCCGGAACTGCGCGTCTTCGTGGCTCTGGCCGAAAGCGGCCATTTCACTCGCGCGGCCGAGCGCCTGGGCATGTCGCAGTCCTCGCTGAGCGCCGCTCTGGGCAAGCTCGAGCGCATGCTGGGTGCGCGCCTGTTCGATCGCCACACCCGTGCCTGCCGCCTCACGGACGCGGGCACCGCGCTGCTGCCGGCAGCGCAGCGCCTGGTGGCCGACTGGGACCACCTGGTCGCCGACGCGCGGGACTTCAGCCGCTTCGCGCGCGGCCGGGTGGCCATCGCGGCGCCCAACGCCCAGTGCGCGCTGCTGCTGCCGCCGGTGATCCGCCGCTTTCGCGACAGCCACCCGGGGGTGCGGGTGGAGCTTCACGATGTGCCCGAGCACGAGGTGCATGCCCTGGTGCGCAGCGGCACCGCGGACCTGGGCATCGCCACCCAGACCGACGCGCGCAGCGACCTGGTGGCCACCCCGCTCAACACCGACGAGTTCATCGCCGTGATGGCGCCCTCGCACCCGGTGGCGGCGCGCCGCAGCCTCGAATGGGCGCAGATCGCACGCGAGGACGTGATCGGCTACCTGCCAGGCAACCCGGTCCGGCGGCTGCTGGAGGAGAAGCTCGCCGAGCGCGGCATCGTGCTGAACTACACCTTCGAGATCGCCTTGCCGTGGACCATGATGGGCCTGGCGCGCGAGGGGCTGGGCGTGGCCGTGGTGACCATGGCGCTGCGCCCGCTGGCGCAGTGGCACGGGCTGGAGGTGCGCACCGTGGGACGCCCCCAGTTCGCCCGCACCATGACGCTGCTGCGCGCACCGGGCAACTCGATGTCGCCGGGGGTGGGGGCGTTCCGGGACCTGCTGATGTCCGTCGCGGGCTGAAAGCGCCCGCGCGCCGTGCTCAGCCCGCCGCGGGCCTGAGCGCCGACTTCGGCCGGAAAGCCTTGCAGACCTCGTCGTCGGTCTGGAGGTACGGCCCGCCGATCAGGTCGATGCAGTAGGGGACGGCGGCGAAGATGCCCGGCACCGCCTGCGACCCGTCCGCGTTTTTGAGCCCTTCCAGTGTCTCGGCGATCGCCTTGGGCTGCCCCGGCAGGTTCAGGATGAGCGCCCGGTCGCGGATCACGGCGACCTGGCGCGAGAGGATCGCGGTAGGCACGAAGCGCAGGCTGATCTGCCGCATCTGCTCGCCGAAGCCGGGCATCTCCTTGTGCGCCACGGCCAGCGTCGCCTCGGGCGTGACGTCGCGCAGCGCCGGCCCGGTGCCGCCGGTCGTCAGCACCAGCGAGCAGCCGGCGTCCACCAGCTCGATGAGGGTCTGGCTGATGCGCGCCTGCTCGTCCGGAATGAGGCGCGGCTCGAAGGTGATGGGATTCTTCAGCGCCCGGCCGAGCCAGTCCTGCAGCGCTGGCAGGCCCTTGTCCTCGTAGACACCGGTCGATGCCCGGTCGCTCACCGAGACGATGCCGATCTTGACCGGGTCGAAGGAGGAGGCTGGCACCGCGCTCATCGGATCACCTCCGTGCTTCGCACCGCGGTGCGAGCCCCCTTCGGAGCGGCCGGGCGGGGGCTCATGCATCCTCCTCGCGCGACTCGGCCGCAGCCTGCTCGCCGTGGTCGGCGTCGCCATGGACGGCGAGCTGGGCGCGCACGATCTGGAACACCTCGCGGTAGGCCTTGCCCTGGCGCGGTGCCTCGCCGGGCTTGCCGGCCTGCAGGTCCTTGCGGGCCTGGCGCACGAGCGCGCGCAGCTGCTGCGCGTCGGTGGCCGGGTGGGTCTCGATCCAGCCGCCCAGGGCGTCGTCGTCGGCGATGAGGCGGTCGCGCCATTGCTCGGCCTGGTGCAGCAGGGCGGTGTCCTGCGCCGGGCCGCGGGCCTGCTCGTCCAGGGCGATGCGCGCGGCGTCGAGCGTGGCGGCGTCGAGCTTGCGCATCAGCTTGCCGATGTACTGGATCTGCCGGCGCCTTCCCTCGAAGTTCGTGATGCGCCTGGCCTCGGCCAGGGCGTCGATCAGGCCGTCGGGCAATTCCAGCCGCGCGAGCAGGTCGCTGCGCAAGGTCATGAGCGACTCGCCCAGCGCCTGCAGGTCGGCGCTTTCGCGCTTGAGGTCGGTCTTGCTGACCTCGATGCCGCCCTTGAGCTCGCGCTTGAGCTCCTGGTCGAGTTCGCTGCCTTCGGCCACGAAATGGCCGCGGACGAAGTAGCCTTTTTTGGGTTTGCGGGGCATGTCGGGAAATGGAATGGGCCGCCCGTCCTTCATTGGAGGGCGTCGCTATCATTGTCCCCCACATGACCTCTTCCTCCTCCCGTGCCGACAGCGGCTTCGCCTACAGCCGCGATTTCTTCGAAAACCTGGTCGACACCGCCCTGGCCCATGCCAAGAAGCTGGGCGCCACCGACGCAGGTGCCGAGGCCTCCGAGGGCTGCGGCCTGACGGTGTCGGTGCGCAAGGGCGAACTGGAGAACGTCGAGCGCAACCGCGACAAGTCGCTGGGCGTCACCGTCTACGTCGGCAACCGGCGCGGCAACGCGAGCACCTCCGACTTCTCCGAGGCGGCGATCGCGCAGACGGTGCAGGCCGCCTACGAGATCGCGCGCTTCACCGCCGAAGACCCGGTGGGGGGCCTGCCCGACGAGGCCGACATCGCCAGGGAGCATCCCGAACTCGACCTGTTCCACCCCTGGGCGGTGACGAGCGAGGAGGCGGCGAAGCTGGCGCTCGAATGCGAGGCGGCCGCGCTCTCGACCGACCGGCGCATCACCAACAGCGAAGGCGCCGGCGTCTCGGCGCAGCAGAGCCACTTCTTCAGCGCCCACACGCACGGTTTCCGCGGCGGCTATGCCAGCTCGCGCCACTCGATCTCGGTGGCGCCCATTGCAGGCAAGGGCGACGACATGCAGCGCGACGCCTGGTACAGCTCCATGCGCTCTGCCGAGGAACTCGCCAGCCCCGAGGCGGTGGGCCGCTACGCCGCCGAGCGGGCACTGAGCCGGCTGAAGTCGCGCAAGATCAAGACCACCGAGTGCCCGGTGCTGTTCGAGTCGCCGCTCGCGGCGGGCCTGCTCGGCGGCCTGGTGCAGGCCACCAGCGGCGGCGCGCTGTACCGGCGCAGCACCTTCCTGCTCGATTCGCTGGGCAAGCCGGTGCTGCCGAAGCACATCGACGTGCTCGAAGACCCGCACGTGCTGCGCGGCAAGGGCAGCTCGCCCTTCGACGACGAGGGCGTCGTGACGCGCAGGCGCAAGGTGGTCGACGGCGGCCGGCTCGAAGGCTATTTCCTGTCGACCTACTCGGCGCGCAAGCTCGGCATGAAGACCACCGGCAACGCCGGCGGCTCGCACAACCTCACGCTGAGTTCTCGCCTGACGAAGCCCGGTGACGACCTGGACGAAATGCTGCGCAAGCTGGGCACAGGCCTGTTCGTCATCGAGCTGATGGGGCAGGGCGTGAACTACGTGACCGGCGACTACTCGCGCGGCGCGAGCGGCTTCTGGGTCGAGAAGGGGCGCATTGCCTATCCGGTGCAGGAAATCACGATCGCCGGCAACCTCAAGGACATGCTCCTGGGCATCGAGGCGGTGGGCGCCGACGCCTACAACTATGGCGCCAAGACCACGGGATCGCTGCTGGTCAACCGCATGAAGGTCGCCGGATCCTGAGCGCCGGCGCGGCTGCGCGACGCAGCCGTCGCGACCCGGTGGTGGCGATGCCCACCACAAGCGCGGCAGGGAAAAGCCCGGGCCGCCTGCGGCAGGTGTCCGGCTAGAGTGGCGAGGCCCCGTGTCGGCGGGGCGCCCCCTCGCCATCGATGCCTGTCGTTTCCTTTCGCAATGTCGTCCTCTCCGGCGCCTGTGGCGGCCTGGGGCAGGCACTGGCGCGCCAGCTGATCGCGGCCGGTGCGCAGGTGGCGCTGGTCGGGCTCGACAGCGCGCGCTTGCATGCCCTGGCCGCGCTGTCGCCGGCGCGCTGTGCCGTCTACACCCCCGACGTGGCCGACAGCGTGGCGGTGCAGTCGATGGCACACGACTGGCTCGCACGCTTCGGCACGCCAGACCTGGTGATCGCCAACGCCGGCGTCGCCGGCGGCTACGACACCGCGGTGGCCGGGGACCTGGCCGTCTTTCGCCGCATGCTCGAAATCAACCTGCTCGGCGCTGCCACCCTGTTCCAGCCCTTTGTCGCGGCGATGGGTGAACAACGGCGCGGCGCCCTGGTGGGCGTGGCCAGCATCGCCGGCTGGCGTGGCATGCCCGGCAATGGCGCTTACTGCGCGAGCAAGGCGGGGCTGATCCGCTACCTGGAGAGCCTGCGCGCCGAACTGCGCGGCAGCGGCGTCACGGTGCACACCGTCAGCCCCGGCTACATCCGCACGGCGCTCACCGCCGGCAATCGCTTCGCCATGCCAGCCCTGCTGGAACCCGAGGACGCGGCGCGGCGCCTGCTGGCCGCCGTGGCCCGCGGGCGCGAGCAGATCGTGCTGCCGCGCCGCATCGGCTGGCTGTCGCGCGCGCTGGGCCTGCTGCCTGCGGCCTGGCATGACCGCCTCCTGCTCGGCCAGCCGCGCAAGCCCCGCGTGGGCGAGGCCGGTGCCACGGCCATCCCGGGGCTTGCTCCGTCCTCCAACCGCACTCCGCCGCCCACGTGACCGACCTGCGCACCGAAGACACCATCGCCCTCATCGGCGCCGGCCCCTCCGGCCTGGCCGGGGCCCGCAACCTGCAGAAGCTGGGCCTGCCCTTCCAGGGTTTCGAGGCGCACCGCGACGTGGGCGGGCTCTGGGACATCGACAACCCACGCTCCACCGTCTACCACTCGGCGCACCTCATCTCGAGCAAGACGACCACGCAATTCGCCGAATTCCCGATGGCGGACTCGGTGGCCGACTACCCCAGCCACCGCGAACTGCGCCAGTATTTCAGCGATTTTGCCGACCGCTTCGAGCTGCGGCGGCACTTCCGCTTCGGCACGCGGGTGCTGCGCGTGGAGCCTGTGAGCGATGCACCCGGCACGCCCTGGCGCGTGACGGTGCAGGCGGGCGGGGCCGAGCCCGAGACCGCTGTCTATCGCGCAGTGGTGATCGCCAACGGCACGCTGGCCGAGCCCAAGCGTCCGGCTTTCGAGGGCCGCTTCGACGGTGAACTGCTGCACACGGCCGACTACAAGCACCCCGAGCTGTTCAAGGGCAAGCGCGTGCTCGTCGTCGGCGCCGGCAACTCGGGCTGCGACATCGCCGTGGACGCGGTGCACTACGCCGAATCGGTCGACATCTCGGTGCGGCGTGGCTACTACTTCGTGCCCAAGTACGTCTTCGGCAAGCCGGCCGACACGCTGGGCGGCGGGATGAAGCTGCCGCCCTGGCTCAAGCAGAAGGTCGATTCGACGGTGCTCAAGTGGTTCACGGGCGACCCGGTGCGCTTCGGCTTTCCGAAGCCGGACTACCGCATGTACGAGTCGCACCCCGTCGTCAACTCGCTGGTCCTGCACCACATCGGCCACGGCGACATCGGCGTGCGGGCCGACGTGGCGCGCCTCGACGGCGGCACCGTGCATTTCAAGGACGGCAGCGCGCGCGACTACGACCTCGTGCTCGCGGCCACCGGCTATGCGCTGCACTACCCCTTCATCGATCCGGCGCATCTCAACTGGCAGGGCATGGCGCCCCGCCTGTACCTCAATATCTTCACGCCCCGGTACGAGACGCTCGCGGTGCTCGGCATGATCGAAGCCAGCGGCATCGGCTGGCAGGGCCGCTACGAGCAGGCCGAGCTGGTGGCGCGCTACCTGGCGGCCCAGGCGGCCGGCACGCCGCAGGCGGCGGCATTGCGCGCCGCGGTGCAGGGGCCTGCGCCCGACCTGTCAGGCGGCTTCAAGTACCTGCAGCTCGAACGCATGGCGTACTACGTGCACAAGGACACCTACCGCGCCGCCGTGCGCGCCGCCTCGCATTCCCTGGGAGGGGCGCACTGATGCTGCCGGTCGACGAGATACGCCTGAATTTCAACCCGGCGTCGCTCGTGGCGCTGAACGTGGTGCTGGGCTTCCTGATGTTCGGCATCGCGCTGGACACGCGCATCGAGGATTTCAGGCGGGTGGCCCGCATGCCCGGCGCGATGGCGGTCGGCATCGGCGCGCAGTTCATCGTGCTGCCGGCCGTCACCTTCGGCCTCACGCTGCTGCTGCAGCCGGCGCCCAGCATTGCGCTCGGCATGATCCTCGTGGCCTGCTGCCCGCCGGGCAACATCTCGCAGATCCTCACGCACCGGGCGGGCGGCAACGTCGCGCTGTCGGTCTCGATGACGGCGATCTCCAACGCGCTGGCCATCGTGCTGATGCCGCTCAACTTCGCCTTCTGGGGTGGCCTGCACCCGACGGCGTCGACGCTGCTCAGGACCATCGCTCTCGACCCGCTCGACATGCTGGGCCACATCGTGATGATCATCGGCATCCCCTTCGTGCTCGGGGTGGCGTGCGCACACCGGCTGCCCGGACTCACAACGCGCATCAAGAAGCCAGCGCGCATCCTGAGCTTCCTGGCGCTCGTCGGCTTCATCGTCGGCGCCATCGCGGGCAACTGGCGCTACTTTCTCGACTACGTGGGCCTGGTGCTGCTGGCGGTGGTGCTGCACGACGCGCTGGCCTTCGGCACCGGCTGGCTCTGCGCGCGTGCGGCGGGCCTGGCCGATTACGACCGGCGGGCCGTCGCCATCGAGGTCGGCATCCGCAACGCCGGGCTCGGGCTGGTGCTGATCTTCAGCTTCTTCGGTGGCCTGGGCGGCATGGCGGTGGTGGCCGGCGTGTGGGGCTTCTGGGACATCATCGCCGGCCTTGCGCTGGCGAGCTGGTGGGGGCGGCGGCCGGCGGTGCAGGCATGAGCGAGGCCGGAGGCGTGCCCGCGCAGCGTGTGCTGGTCACCGGCGGCGACGGCTTCCTGGGGCGTTCCGTGGTGGCAGGCCTGGCCGCGCAAGGCGGCCTCCACGTCGTGGCGCTGGATGTGCGCGAGGTGCCGCCCGAGCGTCGCCTGCCGGGCGTGGTCTATGCGGCGCAGGACGTGCGCGACCCGCGCATCGCCGACACGCTCTCGCTGCACGGCATCGACACCGTGGTGCACCTGGCCTCCATCGTCACGCCGGGCCGCGGTTCGACCCGCGCCTTCGAGCATTCGGTCGACGTGGGCGGCACGGCCAACCTGCTGGCAGCCTGCACGGCACAGGGCGTGCGGCACGTCGTCGTGTCCTCCAGCGGGGCCGCCTACGGCTACCACGCCGACAACCCGCCCTGGATCACCGAGGACCAGCCGCTGCGCGGCAACCCCGTCTTCGCCTATGCGGACCACAAGCGACAGGTCGAGGAAATGCTGGCCGCGTACCGCGCCAGCCACCCCGCGCTGGCGCAGACGGTCCTGCGCATCGGCACCATCCTCGGCGAAGGCGTCGACAACCAGATCACCGCGCTGTTCGAGAAGCCGCGCCTCATTGCCATCCGGGGCAGCGACAGCCCCTTCGTGTTCATCTGGGACGAGGACGTGACCGGCGCCGTCCTGCATGCCGTTTCGGGCGCGCCACCCGGCTGCTACAACCTCGCCGGCGACGGCGCGCTCACCATCCACGAGATCGCCCGCCGTCTCGGCAAGCGCACCCTCGACTGGCCGGCGGGCGTGCTGCGCGCGGCGCTGGCGGTCGGGTCGGCACTCCGCCTGAGCCGCTACGGCCCCGAGCAACTGGACTTCCTGCGTTACCGGCCCGTGCTGCTCAACAGCGCGCTGAAGGAACGCTTCGGCTATGTGCCGCGCAGGACCAGCGCCGAGGCATTCGACGCGTTCGTGGAGGCGCGGGCGCGGCAGGGGCGGCCGGTCAGCGTGGCGGTGCCGTAGCAGCCGGCGCATCGCACAGGTGCGCCAGCAGCCCACGCGCGTGGGGTGACAGCGCCGCGGCGTCCTTCGCCACGCACAGCAGCTGGCGCCGGGCCCAACGGTCGGTGAGCGCCACGCGGGCGATCTTCATCGTGCGCGCGCAGCGCCGCGCCGCGGCCAGCGGCACGACGCCGGCGCCGATGCCTTGTTCCACCAGGCTGCACACCGCGTCGAAGCTGCGCACGCGCACCCGGTAGGCCAGACGCTGGCCCTGCCGACGCGCCTGCTGGGCCACGTGCTCCTGCAGCGGGTTGCCGTCGACCAGGCCGACCCACTCGCGGGCGTTGAGCTCGGCGAAGCCGATGCGTCGGTGCCGGGCCACGGCGTCGCTTCGCGCCACCACGAGCACCAGGTCGTCGCGCCGGAAGGGCAGCGCCTCCAGGCCGCCGAGGTCCGCGGCATCGGACACGATGCCGAGGTCGGCCCGCCCGTCGCGCACCGCCTCCGCGATCTCGCCGCTGGGCTGCTCCTCGAGATCGATCGAGAGCTTGGGGTGCTGCGCCAGAAAGCGGCCCAGCGGCACGGGCAGGTGCTCCGTCATGGCCGAGGTGTTGCAGAGCAGGTGCACCCGGCCATGCAGCCCTTGGCCGTGTGCACCGAGCTCGGCCCGAAGCTGCTCCATCTGCTGCATGACCACGCGCGCATGGTGCAGCAGCGTGCGGCCGGCCTCGGTGGGTCGCACGCCATGGGCGTGGCGCGTGAGCAGGGGGTGGCCCAGCGCGTCTTCCATTCCGCGCACCCGCTGGCTGGCCGAGGCCAGCGTCATGTGCGCGCGCTGAGCGCCGCCCGTCAGGCTGCCGGCTTGCGCCACATGCACGAAGAGGCGCAGGTCGATGAGGTCGAAGCGCATGGCGCCACGGTAGCACGCGAGACTCAGGCGGGGGCTGAGGCTGGCTGCGCGAGATCCGCATTGGCGCTCCTCGGGCAGCGGGCCAGACTGCAGGCGCTGTCCGCGTGGTGCGGGCGGCACCTCCAGGAAAAGCCATGCATTGCCGTGTGTCTCTGTCGCCGCTTCGCCACCACACGCCCGGGTGGCTGAGGCTGCGCCTGATCCTTGCCGCCCTCTGTCTGGGCGGCGCGGCCGTGTTCGCCGGCGACGAAGCCATCGGCGCGGCGACGCCGCTGCCGGGCGCGCAGGCCCGGGCGGCGCTGCAGGGCAGCGCCATCGGTCGCATGCACCGCGACCTTCTCAATCGCTCGCCGGCCGGCCGGCGGTGCGGATGAACGGGGCGTCGATGGCGCCGGCCCTGTCGTGGGAGACGGGGTGCCTCGCGGTAGCCGTTTTCTTGCTGGCCGGCGCGGTCAAGGGCGTGATCGGGCTGGGGCTGCCGACCTTCTCGATGGCGCTGCTGGCCCTGTGGATGCCGCCGGCGCAGGCCGCGGCGCTGCTGCTCGTGCCTTCGCTGGCCACCAATGTCTGGCAGGCCGGGCCGGTGCGCACGCTGGCGCCGCTGTGTCGCCGGCTCGCGGGGCTCCAGGCGGGCGTGGTGGTGGGCACGGTGGGCGGCGCGTTGGCCTTCGGCGCGCCCTCGGGACGCGCCGGTGCGTTGCTGCTGGGCCTGGCGCTGGTCGGCTACGCCGTCTGGGGGCTGGCGGGGCGCGCGCTGCGCGTCCCCCGCACCAGGCTGGACTGGCTCGGTGCCTGCGCCGGGGCCGCGACGGGGCTGCTCACGGCGCTGACGGGCGTCTTCGTCATCCCGGCCGTGCCTTACCTGCAGGGCCTCGGCCTGGAGAAGGACGAGCTGGTGCAGGCCATGGGCCTGTCGTTCACCGTGTCCACGCTCGCGCTTGGCGTGGGCCTGGGGTTGCAGGGTGAGGCGACGGGCCCGCAGCTCGCGGCATCGCTCTGGATGCTGCCCGCCGCCGCCGTGGGCATGGTGGCGGGGCAGCGGCTGCGCGCACGCATGCCCGTGGCGGCCTTTCGCCGCTGCTTCTTCGTCGGCCTGGCCGCGCTGGGAGCGTGGATGGTGTGGCGCGCGGTGCGCGGATGAAGGCGCCGCTCAGGTCGCCAGCACGGCGCGCACGCGTTCGATGACCTGCCGGTAGGGCAGGGCGAAGCCGTCCAGCGCTTCGTGCGCCGCCAGCCAGCGGAAGGCAAAGACCAGGCCCTCCTCCTCGGGGCTGCCGATGGCCGTGTGTTCGAAGCGCTCGGGCCAGGCGGCGGTGCTGCGCATCAGGAACAGGTGCCAGCGCTGGTCGTGGTCGTGGCGGTTCCCCTCGACACCGCCGGCGCAGAAGCGGTGCAGCGTGCCCAGGGGCTCGAGCGGGCCCTCGAAGCGGATGCCCGACTCCTCGAGCAACTCGCGGCGCACCGCGTCTTCGGGGCTCTCACCCGCTTCGATGGTGCCCTTGGGCAACTGCATGCCGCCATCGGCTGGATGATCGAACACCAGCAGCCGGCCGCGCGTGTCCACGAGGCACGCGCAGGCCTTGCCGATCGGCTCGAGGGCCTCCGCCATGGCGTGCTCAGCCCCCGGCGAGGGCCGCCTTGACCGCCGCGCTGACCTGGCCCATCTCGGCCTTGCCGGCCAGGCGTGTCTTGACCACGCCCATGACCTTGCCCATGTCGCCAGGCCCCTTGGCACCGAGCTCCGCCACGATGGCCTTGACCTCGGCGGCCACCTCATCGGCGCTCATGCGCTGCGGCAGGTAGGCCTCGATGACCTTGATCTCGGCGGCTTCCTTGTCGGCAAGCTCGGTGCGGCCGGCCTGCGTGAAGGCGGCGATCGAGTCCTTGCGCTGCTTGATCATCTTGTCGATCACGCCCACGATCGCGGCGTCGTCCAGCTCGACGCGCTCGTCGACTTCCTTCTGCTTCATGGCGGCGAGCAGCAGGCGGATGGTGGCCAGCCGTTCGGATTCCTTGGCGCGCATGGCGGCCTTCATGTCGTCGCTGATCTGTTGCTTGAGGCTCATGGGTCTTCCTTCAAAGCCCGGTGGACGGGCGAAAAACGAAAAGGCCGCGACAGGTTTCCCGGCGCGGCCTTCAGGTCACTGGCGGGGCCAGTGCCGGCGTGATCAGTACAGCTTCTTGGGCAGCTGCATGCTGCGCACGCGCTTGTAGTGGCGCTTCACGGCCGCGGCCTTCTTGCGCTTGCGCTCGGCGGTCGGCTTTTCGTAGAACTCGCGGGCACGCAGGTCCGTCAGCAGGCCGAGCTTCTCGATCGTGCGCTTGAAACGGCGCAGGGCGACGTCGAAGGGCTCGTTTTCTTTAACGCGGATGGTGGTCATGGATACAAACAGTCTGTTGAATGTGGCCGGGGAAGATCGGGCCCCGTGCCGGGTGTCCTCAACTGAAATCGTGTGTGGCCCGCTGAGGGAAGGCCGAAGTTAGCCGGGCATTATAGCCCAGGCGCGCCGGCGGCTGACGGCGTGCGTCAGCCGGCCAGGCCACCCCGCTCGGGCAGGATGCGGGCGGCGTGCTCCGGCCATCCGGGGAACAGCCGCGGCAGGGCGTCTGCCGGCAGGCGCTCGCGGGCGAAGCAGCGGGCCGTCGAGGCCGGATGCACGAGGTGCAGGCAACTGGCGTTGACATCGTTCACGGCGATGAAGTGCGCGCCCGAGGCCACCACGCGCCGCGCGAAGCTTTCGTCCTCGCACAGGTCGATGTCGTCGAAGCGATGCATCTGCGCCAGGCGCCGGCGGTAGACGTACGAAAAGCCGTAGAAGAGGATCAAATCCGCGCCGATCTGCATGCCGTCGTGGAACAGCACCTCGCGCAGCTCGCCGCGCACCAGCTCGAAATGCCGGCCGACCCGCGCATTCAGGTCCATGTAGCCCAGGAACTGCAGCGAGGGCGCCCACACGTAGAAGCCCGACAGCTTCACCAGGTCGGCACCCTGTGCGTCGAGCAGTCCGCAGAATTCGCGCAGGTAGTCCGGGGCGTAGTAGTCGTCGTCGTCGAAGTGGGCGATGCAGTCACCGCTCGCCATGCCGATGAGCAGGTTGCGCTTCGAGCCGATGGGCACGCGCTCACGGCTGTGGACGTAGCGCACGCGGCCATCGGCGGCGGCCAGCGCCTGCATGAAGGCGCTCGGCGCGGGGCTGTCGTCGTGCACCAGCCACTCCCAGTCGACCGTCTGGGACTGGACGCACGCGGCGATGGCCGGCAGGTAGTGTTCGCGCCGCGACGTCGGCGTGATGATCGAGACGGTCGGTGTCCGCATGGCCATGGAACCTGGCAGCCTCAGGACGCGTCGCCCGCCAGCGCCTGCGCGCAGGCATGCGCGCTCGCCCAGGCCCACTGGAAGTTGTAGCCGCCCAGCCAGCCGGTCACGTCGACCACCTCGCCGATGAAATGCAGGCCCGGCTGCCGGGTGGCTTCCATCGTCTGCGACGAGAGTTCACGCGTATCGACGCCGCCGGCCGTGACCTCGGCCTTCCTGTAGCCCTCGGTGCCGTCGGGCGTGATCTCCCAGTGGGCGATGCGCTCCGCCAGCCCCGCCAGCGCCTTGTCGGCCGCTTCGTTGATGGGGCGCTGCAGGGCCGGGTCCTCGCCCACCCAGGCGTCGGCCAGGCGCGAGGGCACGAGCGCCGCCAGTTCGTTGGCGATGCGCTTGCGCGAATCGCGCTTGGCGGCGGCGAGCGCGGCGCCCACGTCCACGCCCGGCGCGAAGTCGATCGCGAGGGGCGTGCCGGGCTGCCAGTAGCTGGAAATCTGCAGCACTGCTGGGCCGGAGAGGCCGCGGTGCGTGAACAGCAGGTCTTCCACGAACTGCATGCGTGTCTTCTTCGAGCCGGTGGCGATCTCGACCGGCAGTGCCAGCCCCGCCAGGCCGGCGTAGGGTGTCCACGCGTCGCCGCCGAAGGTCAGCGGCACCAGCGCCGGCCTCGGCTCGACCACGCGCAGGCCGAACTGTTTGGCGACCCGGTAGCCGAAATCGCTCGCACCCAGCTGGGGGATCGACAGGCCGCCGGTGGCGATCACCAGCTGCCGTGCGACGACGGAGCCCCGATCGCTATGGATTTGATAGCTTCCGGCGCCCGCGCCGTCTGGGCTGGAGGCCGAAAAGGCCACTGAACGCACGGCGCAGGGCTGCCAGCGTTCGACGCTGCCGTCGGCGCATTCGGCCAGCAGCATGTCGATGATCTGCTGCGAGGGGCCATCGCAGAACAGCTGGCCCTTGTGCTTCTCGTGCCAGGCGATGCCGTGGCGCTCGACCAGCGCGATGAAGTGCTGCGGCGTGTAGCGGGCGAGCGCCGAGCGGCAGAAATGCGGGTTGTCGCCCACGAAGTGCCGCTGCGGCGCGCGCGGGTCCAGGTCGCGGTTGGTGAAGTTGCAGCGCCCGCCGCCCGAGATGCGGATCTTCTCCGCCACGCGCTCGCTGTGGTCGATGACCAGCACCTTCAGCCCGCGCTGCCCGGCCTGCGCGGCGCAGAACAGGCCGGCGGCGCCGGCGCCGACGATCACGACGTCGAAGAAGGCGGCGGCTGCACGGGCGGGGGTCGGCATCGGCTGGATGGGTGTCCTGGGTGGGAAGGCGCGCGTGTCAGGCGAACAGGGCCTTGGCGCCCGAGGTGGCGATCTGCAGCCCGACGCAGAAGATGAAGAAGGCGATCAGCCGGTTGAAGATCTGCTCGCCGCGCGATCCGAGATAGTGCTGCAGGCGCTGCGTGTTGAGGTAGAAGAAGTAGACCATGGCGCACATGACGACGATCGCGAGCTGGATCGCGCCCAGGCTCAGCAGCGTGCGCTCCCAGGTTTCCGACGCCCCGTGTGCGCTCAGCGTCAGCAGCACCGAAATCGTGCCGGCGCCGGTGGTGAGCGGGAAGGTCAGCGGGTAGAACAGCTGGTCGTCGATGTCGGTGCGCTGTGCCGGCGCGGCCGCATCGTCGGTCGGCTCGCTCTTCTTCTTGTCGGACGCCAGGAACTCCCAGCCCATCTTGCAGATCATGATGCCGCCGCCGAGCTGCACGACCGGGATCGAAAGGCCGAAGAGCTTGAGGATCCAGCCGCCGGCCACCAGCGTCACCGTGCACAGGCAGAAGGCGTACAGCGTGATGAGCCCGACCGCGCGGCGCCTGCCGGGCGGGTCGAGCAGCGCCAGCGAAGGCATCACGACGAAGGCCGTTCCTACCGGATTGACCACCGGGAACAGCGCCACCACGCCGATGAACAGCAGGTGGATGAAGGTGTGGACGTCGGCGTTCAACGGCTGTCCGCCCCGTCGGCCGTGATGATCGGCGGCGGGTTGTACTTGAGGTGGCCCACGTAGCGAAGCGGCCGGGTCGACGGGATCGAGGGCACGTCGCCCTCGCGCATGTGCAGCAGGTCGGCCGGGCTCACCCAGCGCGGGTCGGCCGTGGTGATGGGCAGACCGGCCCGGCGGTACGCCTCCAGCACGAACTGCGAGCAGAAGAACTGGTCGTCGCGGCTGGTGCCCAGCTGCACGGTGGCCATGCCGCTCACGCAGAAGTTGCGCACCGCATCGGGCAGCAGCGGCAGCTCGCACATTCGGCGGTTGAGCACGAAGGGCGCCTGCAGCAGCACGCCGCCCGTGTTGTAGCGCGTGCCGACCTGCGACGCCGCCCAGGCGCGCATCCGCTCGGCGTGGGAGGCTGTCACACCCGGCAACCGGAAGGCGACCACCATCTGCTCCTCGGCCGTCACGGCCTCCAGCGGCCGGGCGCGCACACCCGTTCCCACCGCCTCGGCGATCTGCCCGTCACCCAGGTAGAGCACGGCATGGCTCACCGGCGACAAGGTGCCCAGGCGGATGCCGAAGGAATTCACGGTCGCCACCGAGGTGAGCAGGATGTCGCCCGGCTCCAGCACCGCGGCGCTCACCAGCTCGCCGCCATTGCCCGGCGCGATGCCGGAGTGCTGGAAGTGCACGCCCAGTGGCGCCTCGGGCGAGGGCGCCTGCACGCGCGAGGCACAGCCGGCAAGGCCGGCGGCAAGCGCCACGAGCAGCGCCGACGCACCCGCGCGGGTGCCGAAGCCGCCGCGCATCTCAGCCCTTCCAGACGAAGGGGAACTTCAGCTGCTTGAAGAAGCCGTTGGGCACGTAGTCGCCCACCACGCCATAGCGGTCGGGCCAGAGCCGGTCGCTCTTCACGGCCGTGCCGAAGAGGTAGTCGAGGAAGGCGTAGTGCGCCGCGTAGTTCTTGTCGATCGCCTCGTCGTCCTGGCTGTGGTGCCAGTGGTGGAAGTTGGGCGTGACGATGAGGTAGCGCAGCGGGCCCAGCCGCACGCTCACGTTGCAGTGGTTGAACACCGCCTGGAAGCCGACCACCACGATGTACGCGTCGATCACTTCCTTGGAGAAGCCCAGCACGTAGATCGGCGCCAGCACCAGCGTGCGGGTGATGAGCAGCTCCAGGATGTGCTGGCGCGAGCCGGCCATCCAGTCCATGCTCTTGACGCTGTGGTGCACCGCGTGCAGGCGCCACAGCAGCGGCACCTCGTGGTAGGCGCGGTGCGTCCAGTACTGCACCAGGTCGGCCACCAGGATGATCAGCAGCAGCCCGGCCCAGAAGGGCAGGTTGGCGATCCAGCCGCGGATGCCGTCGTTGGCCGCCCAGCCGAAGAACTTGTGCACCATCAGGTTGGTCGCCAGCAGCACGAAGCCGACGATCATGTGGTTCACGATGAAGTGGTGGAAATCGGTCTGCCACTCGGCGCGGAAGATCGGCTGGTCCTTGCGGTGGGCGAACAGCTTCTCGATGAAGATGAAGATCAGCGAGGAGCCCAGCAGGTCGAGGATGAACCAGTCCAGCCCGATGTAGGGCGTCCCGTCGGGGAAGTTCGGGTCCACGTTCACCTTGTGGCCGCCCAGCAGCGCGGCAGCGGCCACAAGCAGGAAGGCGAAGGACGAGAGCCATCGCGTGCGGTTGAAGACGATGTTCACCAGCGCCAGCCCGCCCGCGATGACCATGGCCGTGAGCAGCACCCAGCGCATCAGGTCCACGTTGTAGCTCTTGCGCAGCTCGGGCGTGGTGAGGTACTGCGGGAAGTGGAAGGCCAGCACGCCCAGGAAGCACAGGATCGCCAGGCTGAGCGCGATCACGCCGGTGACCAGGCCCTTGCCCCGTTCCAGTTCCCCGTGGCTTTCTGCCAGGTGGTTGAGTTTTTCTATATCCAGCATCCCGGCCCCTCTCTTCGTGTTGTCGTTCGGACGGGCGGGATTTTAGGCGCGCGAGGCCGTTCGCCTACACGACGAATGGCCGGTCCCTGCGCGGCAGGCCGTGGCGTCTTCAGTCCACCTGGGCCCCGCTCTGGCGCACCAGTTCGCCCCACTTGGCCGTCTCGCGCGTGCCGAAGGCGCCGAGCGACTCGCCCGCCGCGCCGACGGATTCCAGGCCCTGCGCGGTGAGCCGCGCCTGCGTCTCGGGCGCCGCCAGGGCCGCCTGTGCCGCATCGCGCAGCCGCGCCAGCACGGGCGCCGGTGTCGCGGCCGGTGCATAGACCATGAACCACGCCACCAGGTCGAAGGGCTGGCCGGTCTGGGCCTGCAGCGTCGGCACCTCGGGCGCCGCCTGGCTGGGTTTGGCGCTCGACACGCCCAGTGCCCGCAGCTTGCCGGCCCTGATCTGCGGCAGCACGGCGGCCGGGTGGTAGAACATGAACTGCACCTGCCCGGCCATCACGTCCGACAGGCCGACCGCGCCGTCCTTGTAGGGCACGTGCACCATCTGGCCACCCAGGGCGCGCCGCAGCAGGTCGCCGGCCAGGTGGCCCGAGGTGCCGTTGCCTGCCGAGGCGAAGCTGACGCCCGGCGCGCGTGCCGCCGCGGCGCGCAGGTCCTGCAGCGACTGGAAGGGCGAACCCGCAGCGACCACCAGCAGCGTCGGCGTCTGCCCCACGAAGCCCAGCGGCGCGAAGTCGCGGGCGGCGTCGTAGGGCAGCTTGCGGTACAGCGCCGGATTGATCGCGTGCGTGCCGACGGTGCCCATGACCAGGGTGTAGCCGTCGGCCGGCGCGCGCGCCACCGCCTCGGTGCCGATCACGCCGCCGCTGCCGGCTCGGTTCTCGACCACCACCGTCTGGCCCAGCTGCCGGCCCATGGCCTCGGCCACCACCCGGGCCACGGTGTCGGTGGAGGTGCCGGGGCCGAAGGGCACGACCATGCGCAGCGGGCGTGTCGGGAAGTCGGCGGATGCCTGGGCCTGCGCGGTCCAGGGCAGCAGGGCGGCCAGGGCGGGCCATGCGGCGCGCAGCAGCGTGCGCCGCGCCAATTGAAAACGCATCGATGTCTCCTTGAGTGGTCGTTCGGGTCGGCCAGCGCGCACGCAGGGCGGGGAGCAGCTGCGCCCTGCGCAGCAGATCAGTTCAGTCCCGCTGCGGCGCCAGGCGGAAGTCGTAGCGCGCGGTCCAGTAGGGCGTGGCCATCGTGCGGCCGTCCTCCGCCGTGCCGGCCGGCTTCTTCTCGAAGGGCACGATCAGCGCCGGTCGCACGCCGAACACCACGTCGGTGTCGAGGTACGGGCTGTCGGACACGAACAGGTGCGTGGTCACCGGCACGTGGCCCGGCGCCGAGACGATCATGTGGATGTGGCCGGGCCGGTTGGGGTCGCGGCCCAGGCGGTCGATCATGCGGCCCACCGGGCCGTCCATCGGGATCGGGTAGTAGCTCGGCCGGATCGACCAGAACCAGTAGCGGCCCTCGGCGTCGGTGCGGATGCGGCCGCGCGCCAGCATCTGGTCGTTGCCTTCCATCTGCATGTCGTAGACGCCTTCGCCGTCGCCCGACCAGATGTCCAGCAGCGCGCCGGCCAGCGGTTTCCCCTCGGTGTCGAGCACGCGCCCGCTGTAGAAGGCCGGCTCGCCCGGCACGCCTTCGCCGAGGTCGTCGCCCAGCGCACGTTCCGGCGCGCCCTCCCAGTAGTAGGGGCCCTGCACCGTGGCCTCGGTCGCGGGCGTTGCGCCGGTGGCCGAGGCGCGCGACTGGGCCAGCGCCACCACCAGCATCGACACGCCCAGCGTGTCCGACAGCAGGATGAACTCCTGCCGCTTCGGGTCGCAGGTCTTGCCGGTGGCGGTGAGGAACTCGATGGCCTGGATCCATTCCTCGGGCTTGAGGTCGACGGCGCGCACGAAGTCGTGCAGCCGAGTCACCAACTCGCTCATGATGTGCTTGAAGCGCGCATCCTTGGCGCCTTCGAGCGTGGCGAGGACTTCGCGGGTGAGTTCGGGCGCGCAGGCCTGGGCCGTGTGGGTGCTCATGGGTGTGTCTCCGTCTTCGTCATGGGTGTGGTCCGCGGGCCGGTAGCATCGGCCTCCCGTCCGCGCGCGCCGCGATCTTCATGGAACTGCGTCATCTCCGCTATTTCGCTGCCCTGGCCGAATGCCTGAACTTCACGCGCGCCGCGCAGCGGATGCATGTGACGCAGTCCACGCTCTCGCACCAGATCCGCCAGCTCGAGGAGGAACTGGGCCAGGCGCTGTTCGACCGCATCGGCCGCAAGGTGCTGCTGACCGAGGCGGGCGAATCCTTCCTCGGCTATGCCGCCAAGGCGCTTCGGGAGGTGGACCAGGGGCTCAACGAACTGCGCAGCGGCTCGGCGGCGCTGAGCGGCGAACTGCGCATCGGCGCCACGCCCACCTTCAGCATGGAGTTCCTGCCCGAATGCCTGGCGCGCTTCATGGCCCGGCATCCGGAGGTGAAGATCGTGGCGGAAGAACTCTCGGCGCAGGACATCGCCAGCGGCCTGCTGGCCGAGCGGCTGGACCTGGGCGTGTCCTACCAGCCGGCCGAGACCGACGCGCTGTGGTTCGAGCCGCTGCGCAGCGAGGAGATGGTGCTGGTGGTGGGCCGTTCGCACCCCTTCGCGCAGCGCCGGCGCGTGCGCATGGTCGAGCTGCACCGCCAGCCGCTGGTGCTGCTCACGCCGGGCTTCGCCACGCGCAGGCTGCTCGACGAGTGCTTCCGCCACAGCGGCGCCGAGCCGCTGATCGCGGTGGAGATGAACGCGGTGATGCCGATGCTCGGCCTCGTGGCCCGCACGGGGCTGGCCACCATCGTGTCCGAACACGCCCTGCCGCTGCGCGAGGACCTCGCGGCCGTGCCGCTGGAGGAGCCCACGCCCGTGCGCACCCCCGGCCTGCTGTGGAAGCAGCGCCCGCGCCAGAGCGCCGCCCTGCGCGCGCTGGCGGCCGAGATCCGCCGCATGGCGCTGCGCCGCAGCCGCCGTGTGCCCGAGCCCGACGACGCGCCCGGCGCGGCCTGAGCAACAACGCGCCATCGCCGCCATTGCCGCTTCAGCGCGCGGCCTGCAGGCGCTCGCGCACCGGGCCCAGCACCGCTTCGTTGTCCTGGCCCAGCAGCGGCGGGGCGCTCACCTCGAGGCTGCGCTCGCCGTCGAAGCTGACGGGCGAGCGCACCGTGCGCCAGCGCCCGCCCTCGGGGTGCGGCGCGTCGATGGTCAGCTGCAGATGCCTGGCCTGCGGGTCCTCCAGCGCCTCGCTGGTGTCGTACATGGGCGCGTGCGGCACGTCCAGTGCTTCCAGCCGTGCGCACCAGTGCGAACGCGGGTGCTGCGCGAAGGCTTCGCCGAGGATGCGGATGAGCTCGTCCTGGTGCGCGATGCGACCTTCTCGGGTGGCGAAGCGCGGGTCCTTGAAGATGTCGGGCCGTTCGATGGCGTCGGCCAGGCCCTGCCAGAACTTCTCGGGCGAGGACATGTGCAGCGCAATCCACTCGCCGCCCTGGCACTCCAGCACATAGGACTGCGACACGCTGGGCCGGCTGAAGGGGCCCATCACCTCGCCCTCGGAGAAGTAGTGCGTGAAGGCGTCGAGGTTGAAGTGGCACATCGCCTCCAGCATCGACACCTCGACGCGCCGGCCGACGCCGGTGCGCTGGCGTTCCAGCAGCGCACCGAGGATGCCGTAGGCGGCGTAGAAGCCGGTCATCGCATCGGCCAGCGCCGGGCCCACCACGCGCGGGTTGGCCGGGTTGATCAGCAGCCGCAGGTAGGCGCTCGCGGCCTGCGCGACCGTGTCGTAGGCCGGGCGCCCGGCGGCCGGGCCGTCCTGGCCGAAGCCGCTGATCGCGCAGTACACCAGCCGCGGGTTCAGGCCATGCAGCCGCTCCCAGCCGGCACCCAGCCGGTCGGCCGCGCCGGGCCGGAAGTTCTGCAGGTACACGTCGGCGCCGCGCACCAGTTCGTCGAAGGCGGCGGCGTCCTCGGCGTTCTTGGTGTTGAGCGTGATGCTCTTCTTGTTGCGGTTGTAGGTCTGGAAGTGCGGGCTGTACAGCCCCCCGCGAAACGCGCGGAACGGGTCGCCGCTGCCCGGCTGTTCGATCTTGATGACCTCGGCGCCCAGGTCGGCGAGCAGCATGCCCGCCGCCGGGCCGGTGATGAACGTGCCCTGTTCGAGCACCGTGATGCCTTCGAGTACTTTGGCCATGAACGATGTGTGCGTGTGCGTGTGCGTGTGCGTGTGCGTGTGCGGGAACGGGTCAGTCGAGCCGGATGTTGCGGGCCTTGACGATGCGGCCGTAGATGTCCGAGTCGCGCCGCACCATGGCGGCCATCTCCTCGCGGCTCGCGCCCAGCGGTTCGGAGTTGAGGTCGGTGATGCGCTTGCGCATCTCGGGGTCCTGGCTGGCGGCCAGGAAGGTGGCGTGCAGGCGCTCGACGATGGCCGGTGGCGTGGCGGCCGGCGCCCACAGGCCGTGCCAGGACATCATCGACAGCTGCGGCACCTGCTCGGCGAAGGTCGCGACGTTGGGCATGGCCGGATGGCGCGCGGGGCCCGAATAGGCCAGCGCCTTGACCTTGCCCGAGGCGATGAGCGGGTAGGCCGAGGCCATCGGCTCCAGCACCAGGTCCACCTGTCCGCCGATGAGCTCCGGCACGGGCGTCGTGCGGTAGGGCACGTGGATCATGTGCGTCTTGGTCTCGTCCTTGAACCACTCCATGATCAGGTGCGAGGGGCTGCCGGCGCCGTACGACGCGTGCGTGATGGTGCCCGGCCTGGCGCGCGCCTGTTCCAGCAGCGCCTGCAACGAGTCGGCCTTGAAGCCCGGCCCGGCGATCAGCACCAGGCCCTGGCGCATGGTGGTGGCCAGCGGCACCAGGTCCTTCTCGGCGTCGAAGGGCAGCTTGCCGTAGATCGACGGGTTGATGGTGAAGGCCGTGGACACGTTGTAGAGCACCGTGTAGCCGTCGGCCGGCGCCTTGGCCACGGCGTCGGTCGCCAGGTTGCCGGCCGAACCGGGCTTGTTGTCGATCACGAAGGGCGTGTTGAGCTTGCGCGAGGCGTACTCGCCGTACATGCGCGCGAACACGTCGGGCGGCGTGCCGGCCGCGAAGCCCACCACGATGCGCACCGGCTTGTTGGGCCAGGCCGCAGTCTGGGCATGCGAAGGGGCGAGCGCGGCCAAGGCCAGGCCGGCGGCCGCGAGGGCTGCTGCGAATTTCATGGGTTGTCTCCTGTGTTGTCTGTCTTGCCGGGATGCGTGTTCGGCTCAGCCGCCGCTGCCCGCGGGCGGCCCGTCGTAGACCACCTCGCGCGTCGCCTGGTACGACAGCGCGAAGCCGATGCCCTGCTGCAGCTCTTCGTTGAGGTGCGCGATCAGCCCCGCGGTGCGCGCCAGGATGGGCACGCCCTTGAGCGCGGTCACCGGGTAGCCGACGTCCAGCAGCACCGCCGGGATGGCCGCCGACACGTTGAGCTTCAGGTCGCGGCCGATCACTGCCGGCAGCACGGCTTCCACCGCCTCGGCGATGGCGACGAAGCGCCCGCGCACGCCGTTGTCCTGCGCCACGCCGAAGAGCGCGTCGACGCGGGCGTCGCGCTCCTTGTGCAGCGGGTGGCCGTAGCCCGGCACCGGCTGGCCCTTCTCGCGCCAGGCGCGCACCACGGCCTCGGCGGCTGCGGCCAGGTCGCCGTCGCTGCCGGCGCGCTGGTCGACCTCCACGAACATGCGCCCGGCGGTCTCCGAAGCGCCGAGGATCACCGAGCCGCAGCCCAGGATGCCGGCCGCCACGGCGCCCTGCAGTGCATCGGGCGCGGCGGCCAGCGTCATGCGGCTGGCCTGCACGCTGGGCACCAGCCCGTGCTCGGCGATGGCGACGAGCGTGGCGTTGAGCACGGCCGAGGCGGCCGGGCCCGGCATCTCGCCGGTGACCAGCAGGTGGAAGTAGTCGGCGAAGCCGATGCGTCCGATGAGCTCCCTGCTCAGGTCGCGGCCGCGCACCGTGATGCTGTGCGCGTCCGAGGTGGAGATGGCGGTGCGAACCACCGTGGCCTTGCCGATCTTCATGTTCAGGTCCGTTGCGAATCGGCGCGAACGGTAGCCCATGGGAGCGGCAGTCAGGAAATGATGTTTTTCGATGCTTTCGATCGATGCCATCGATCGATAAGGCCGATCGACGGCGGGAGAGATCACGGCGCCGCGCGCCGCCAGGTCAGGTGCCGAAGTCGCGCGCCGCGGATGGCTGGGCGAGGGCCTGCACGCCCCGCAGCACGTCGCCCACCACGATCACCGAGGGGCTGCCCAGGCCGGAGGCGGCAAGGTCCGCATCCAGCGCGCCCAGCGTGCTCAGCAGTTGCTGCTGGTGCGCCAGCGTGGCGTGCTGCACCACCGCGACCGGCGTCGACGCCGGCAGGCCGCCGTCGAGCAGGGCGGTGCGGATGTGCGCGGCGCCAGCCACGCCCATGTAGACCACCAGCGTCAGCCGGGCATCGCGGGCCGCGGCGGCGAGCTGGCGCCAGTCGGTCGCGTCGTGGCGGGCCCGCTCACCGGCCTTGGCGTGGCCGGTGACGAACACCACGCCCTGCGCATGGTCACGATGCGTCAGCGGCACGCCCAGCGCCGTCACCGCGGCCAGGCCGGCGGTGATGCCGTTGACCACCCGGCATTCGATGCCGGCCTCGCGCAGGTGCTCCACCTCCTCGCCGCCGCGGCCGAAGATGAAGGGGTCGCCGCCCTTGAGGCGCACCACGTGCTCGCCCTCGCGCACGGCGGTGATCATCAGCTTCTCGATGAAGGCCTGCGGCGTGCTCTTGCATCCGCCGCGCTTGCCCACGTGCACGATGCGCGCGCCGGGGCGTGCCCAGGCCAGGATCTCGTCGTTGACCAGGTCATCGACGAACAGCACGGTGGACGCCTGGATGGCCTTGACCGCTTTCAGGGTGAGCAGTTCGGGATCGCCGGGGCCGGCGCCGACGAGGGTGCAGGTGCCCAGGGGCAGGGGGGCGTGGTGCGTGGTCATGCGAGGCTCGCGAGATGGACGATGTGCCGCACCTGGGCGGCGATGGGTTCGGGCACCGGCAGCGCACCGGCCAGCACGCGCCGCGTGTAGTCGGCGGTGGTTTCGACGTCGATGGCCGCGGGCAGGCCCGGCACCTCGGCCTGCGTGCCGGGCGCCTGGGCCTGCAGCACGCAGGGCGCGCCGCGCACGAAGCCGTCGATCTGCGGCGTGCGGCGCGGGTCGCTCACCACCTCGCCCTCGAGCCCGCGCGAGAGCAGGGCGGTCATGCCCAGCAGTTCGAACAGCTCGGTCATCACGGTGGCGAAGGCCGGGTGCGTGTAGCTGCCCACGATCACCTGCGGGCCGTCGACCGGCTGCATGAGCTTGACCACGCTGTGCCCTGCGTTGCGCAGGCCGACGACGCGGCGCACGTCGAGCAGGCGCTTGAGGCCCTGATTCAGCAGCGCCGTCTCGACCACGACCACCTCGCCGTTTGCTATTTTTTTGATAGCCGCCTGTGCAGGCACATCAAGGGCTGCGAGCACATTCGACGCCGGAACGCGGCTGGATTCGGTGGCGCTGCCGTGCACCAGCACCGGCAGCCCTTCGCGCGCCAGCAGCAGTGCCAGCAGAGGCGTGAGCACCGGCAGCTTGCGCGCGCCGTTGTAGCTGGGCAGCACGACCACGGGCCGGTCGCTGGCGGGCAGTCGGGCCAGGCGCGCATGCGTGGCGTCGAGGAAGCCCGCCATCTCCTGCGTGGTCTCGCCCTTCACCCGCATGGCCAGGCAGAAGGCGCCCACCTCCAGGTCGGTGACCTGGCCGTCGAGGACCTGGCCGAAGAGGTCGGCCGCCTGCTCGCGCGCGAGCGGCTTGGCGCCGCGTGCGCCGCGGCCGATGTCCTTGATGTAATGCGCGATGCTGCCCATGGGGGTGCCGATTGTCCCGCAGGCCTTATGCCCGTTCGCGGGGTCGCTTATGCCGTCCGGCGGGGGAATGCGGGCATTCATGGCGCTGCCGTCCAGAGCTTCTCAGGCCGCCTCGGGCAGGGACGCCGGCACGAGGCGCACCATGCGCTGCAGCTCGGGCACGCAGGAGCCGCAGTTGGTGCCGCACTGGAGCGCGCCCTGCAGCTGCGCAAGCCGCGCCGCGTCGCTGCCGGCGCAGCGCGCCAGCGTGCCGGCGATGGCGGTCTCGCTCACGCCGAAGCAGCTGCACACCGTCTTGCCGCGCGCCGCGACCGCGACCGGCGCCGTGGGCTGGAAGGACAGCAGCTGCCGGCCGAAGTCCTGGGCCGGCAACTGGTCCTGCAGCAGGGCCTTGATCCACGCCTCGGCGCGCGTGTCGCCGGCCAACAGCAGGCCCACCACGTGGGCCGCGTCGCCGGCTGCCTGCCCGCGCTGCAGGCGCACCGCGCGGCGCTGCTGGCGCGCGGGGTCGGCGTACCGCAGGGTGTCGCCCTCGCCCAGACCCAGCAGGCGCTCGATCTCGGCCAGCACCGCGTCTGGCGGCGCCTGGTGCGCCGCGGCCCGCAGCAGCACGCCGGTGGGCTGCGCCGCACCGTCCTTCAGCGCGCCTGGCGCGCCGAAGGGGACGCAACTGAAGAAGGGCAGCGACTCGACCTGTGCACGCAGCGCCTCGCGCGCCGCCAGTGCCTGCCCGGTTGGCAGCCAGGCCATGCCCAGCATCGTCCAGCGCAGCTCGGCGCGGGCGATGCGCACGGCCGTGTGCTTGAGCTCGGGCTGCTTGGAGACGGGGCAGTGCTCGGGCGTGGTGAGGCCGTTGACGCCGGCCATCGGCCTGCCGTCGCTGCCGCGGCCGCGGCCGCCGATGAACTCGGGGCCCCAGTGCATGGCCATGAAGGCCTGCGAGGGCGCCAATTCGGTGCTGGCGGCCACCGGCACCACCAGGCGGCCGTGGCGTGAAGTGATCTCGACCAGTTCGCCTTCCGCGTAGCCGCGCCGCGCCAGGTCCTGCGGGTGCATCTGCAGCACCGGTTCGGGCACGTGGCCGAAGAGGCGCCCCAGCGTGCCGGTGCGGCTCATGCCGTGCCATTGGTCGCGCAGCCGGCCCGTGTTGAGCGAGAAGGGGTACCGGTCCTCGCGCGGCTCAGCCACCGGGCGGTAAGGCGTCGCGGCGAAGCGGGCGCGGCCGTCGGGGGTGGGGAACAGCCCGTCTTCGTAGAGCCGTGCGCGGCCCTCGCTGGCGTGTTCCGGCCGGGGCCACTGCTGCGGCGCGGCTTCGAGCAGGCCGTAGCTCAGGCCGGTGATATCCAGGTCGCGCCCGCGCGTCGACTCGCGGTGCTCGTTCCACACCTGCTCGGGGTGCTCGTAGGGGAAGAGCGTGCCGGTGCCCAGCGCGCGCCGTGGGAGCCGCGCCTCGAGCCGCCGCGCGAAGTCGACGCCGATGGCCCAGTCGTGCCGTGCCGCGCCGGCCGCCGGCACGGCTGCGCGCACGCGCGAGATGCGGCGCTCGCTGTTGGTCACGGTGCCTTCCTTCTCGCCCCAGGTGGTCGCGGGCAGCAGCAGGTCGGCGAAGGCGCAGGTGGCGGTGGTCGCGAAGGCCTCCTGCACGACCACGAACTCGGCGCGCTCGAGCGCACGGCGCACCGTCGCCTGGTCGGGCATCGACTGGGCGGGGTTGGTGCAGGCGATCCACAGCGCCTTGATCTCGCCGTCGGCGGCGGCGCGGAACATCTCGATCGCGCTCCTGCCGGGCACGGCAGGGATGTCCGCCACGCCCCACGTCGCCGCCACCTCGGCGCGGTGCGCGGCATTCGCCATGTCGCGGTGCGCGGGCAGCAGGTTCGACAGGCCGCCCACCTCGCGCCCGCCCATCGCATTGGGCTGGCCGGTGAGCGAGAAGGGCCCCGCGCCGGGGCGGCCGATGTGCCCGGTCGCCAAGTGCAGGTTGATGAGCGCTGCGTTCTTCGCCGTGCCGCTGGAGGACTGGTTCAGCCCCATGCAGTACAGGCTCAGCGTGGCGGGCGAGGCGGCGAAGAGGCGCGTGGCCTGCAGCAGGTCGTCCACCGTGATGCCGCAGGTCCGCGCGACTGTCTCGGGCGTGCAGTCCGCGACGAGGGCGGCCAGGGCCTCGAAGCCGGTGGTGTGCGCGGCGATGTAGCCCGGATTCGTCCAGCCCTCGCGCAGCATCAGGTGCAGCATGCCGTGGAAGAGCATCACGTCGGTGCCCGGCTGCAGCGGCAGGTGCAGGTCGGCGATCTCGCAGGTGTCGGTGCGGCGCGGGTCGGCGACCACGATCCGCATCGCCGGGTTGGCGCGCTTCGCTTCCTCAATGCGGCGGAACAGGATGGGATGCGCCCAGGCCGTGTTGCTGCCGACGATGAAGAGGCAGTCGGCATGCTTCACGTCGTCGTAGCAGGCCGGCGGCGCGTCGGCGCCCAGCGTCTGCTTGTAGCCGGCCACCGCGCTGCTCATGCACAGCCGCGAGTTGGTGTCGAGGTTGTTGGTGCCGATGAGGCCCTTGGCCAGCTTGTTGAAGACGTAGTAGTCCTCGGTCAGCAGCTGGCCCGAGAGATAGAAGCCGACCGCGTCGGGGCCGTGCGTGCGGATGATCCCGGCGAAGCGGTCCGCGGCGTGGTCCAGCGCCTCGTCCCAGCCGATCGGCGTCGGCGCGGTGCCGCGCGTGCTGCGCTGCATCGGCTGCAGCAGGCGCGTCTGGCGCGTGACCTCGGCCGAGGCCGTGAGGTGCAGCGTCGAGCCCTTGGTGCACAGCCGTCCGAAGTTTGCCGGGTGCTCGGGGTCGCCGCGCACGCCGGTGATCTGGGCGCCCTGCGATTCGATGACCACGCCACATCCGACCCCGCAATAGGGGCAGGTAGAGCGGGTTTCGTTGGTGTTCGCCATGGCCAGAATCACGTTTCGCATTCGGCCGCCAGCGCACGTAGCGCCTGGGCTCGCGCCAAACTCGTCACAGTCGTTACGATCTCCGCCACGGGTGCAGCCGGCGGCGCCGGCGGGCCGAACATGAGCTGGTCGCGCAGATCCGCCACGTTGCGGCGCTCGCGCATCAGGTCCAGGTACCAGCTGCCTTCGGCGGCATCGCCATACAGGCACACGCCCACCAGCCGGTCGTCCTGGAGCACCAGCTTGCGGTAGATGCCGCCGGCCGGATCGCGCAGCACGATCGTCTCGCTGCCTTCACCGCCCATGAAGTCGCCAGCCGAGAACAGTTCGATGCCCGTCACCTTCAGCCGCAGCGGCGTGAGCGAGCCGCCGTAGCGGCCGATGCCCATCTGCGCCAGGTGGGTGGCCGCGACGCGGCCCTGCTCGTAGAGCGGCGCGACCAGGCCGTAGGCGATGCCGCGGTGCTGCGCGCATTCGCCCACGGCGTAGATGCGTGGATCGGTCACGGTCTGCAGCGTGTCGTCGACCACGACGCCGCGTTCGCAGTGCAGGCGCATCTGCTTCGCCAGCGCCACGTTGGGACGGATGCCCACGGCCATCACCACGAGGTCGGCGTGGACCTCACTGCCATCGCTGAAGCGCACGGCCCGCACTCGGCCGCCGCCGTCGCCCTGCAGCGATTCGGTGTGCGTGCGCAGCCGAAAGGCGATGCCCCGCCCCTCCAGCGCACGCTGCAGCAGCGCGCCGGCCTCGGCATCGAGCTGCTTGTCCATGGGCCAGGCGTTGGTGTGCACCACCGTCACCTGCATGCCGCGCTGCGCGAGGCCGTTGGCGGCCTCGAGCCCGAGCACGCCACCACCGATCACGACCGCGCGGCGCTGCGTGCGGGCGGCCGCGATCATGGCCTCGGTGTCGGCGATGTCGCGGTAGGCGATCACGCCCTGCAGGTCGGCCCCCGGCACGGGCAGCATGAAGGGGCTGGAGCCGGTGGCCAGCAGCAGGCGGTCGTAGGCCGCCTCGACGACGCGGCCGTCGTCAGCCTCGGCCCGCACCGTGCGGCGGGTGCGGTCCACCGCGCGCACGCGGCAGCCCGTGTGCAGCGTGATGCCGTGCCGCACGTACCAGTCCCGCGGGTGCAGCACGATCTGCTCGATCGTCTTCTCGCCCGCCAGCACCGGCGACAGCAGGATGCGGTTGTAGTTGGGGTGCGGCTCGGCGCCGAAGACGGTGATCTCGTACAGCCCGGGCGCGAGGCGCAGAAGCTCCTCGACCGTGCGCATGCCGGCCATGCCGTTGCCGACGACGACGAGCTTCATCTTGCGCATGGCGGGCGTGCAGCGGGTGGTGCGGACGCGTTCAGGGCGCAGTGGGCGTCGAGGCCTGCTGCTGCGCTTCGATCATCACGCCGGACAGCAGCGCATAGGCCTCGCTCCACGCCGCCTTCACGTCGGGGGTGAAGGCGGGGCCGAGGCCGCGCTCCAGCGTGTCGAGCAGCGCCTGCCCGACCACCGGGTAATGCGCCGGCTCGGCGCCATAGGCCACATGCCGCTGCCCGAGCTTCTGCGCGGCCGGCACGATGGTCTCGAGCCGCGTGAGGCCGTTGACCACCATCGCGAGCATGGCCATGAGCTTGCGGCCCTGTTCGGCCATGTCGCCGGTGAAGAGCGGCCGCACCTGCGGCGCGAGTTCGAACAGCCGCGCGTAGAAGATCTCCGCCGCCTGCGGCGCAATGGGCGCCACCTGCGCGAAGCTTTGCTGGACCAGGGTGATCTGCTGCGGGGTCATGGGGCCTCCGGATCGGGGGGTGAGGAGGGGGCGCGGCGCGCTCAGGCCGCCTGCTTCTCGACGTGCGCCTGGCGCGTGTAGAGGAAGTCGATCACGGCCTTGCGGTAGTGCACGTAGTCGCGGTCCTCGGCCAGCTCCACGCGGTTGCGCGGGCGCGGCAGGTCCACGCGCAGCACCTCGCCGATGGTGGCGGCCGGGCCGTTGGTCATCATCACGATCTTGTCCGAGAGCAGCACCGCCTCGTCCACGTCGTGCGTGACCATCACGACGGTGCTCTGGGTCTTCTGCACGATGGCGAGCAGCTCGTCCTGCAGCTTGGCGCGCGTGAGCGCATCCAGCGCGCCGAAGGGCTCGTCCATCAGCAGCACCTTGGGCTCCATCGCCAGCGCACGGGCGATGCCCACGCGCTGCTTCATGCCGCCCGAAATCTCGCCGGGGCGCTTGTGCGTGGCGTGCGTGAGGCCCACCAGCGCCAGCGCCTCGTCGGTGCGCTGCTTGAGCTGCGCCTTGCTCTCGCTGCCACTGAAAACGCGCTCGACGCCCAGGTAGATGTTCTCGAAGCAGGTCAGCCACGGCAGCAGCGAATGGTTCTGGAACACCACTGCGCGTTCCGGACCGGGGCCGGCGATCTCCTTGTTGGCGCACAGCAGCACGCCCTGCGTGGGCCGGGTCAGGCCGGCGATCAGGTTCAGCAGCGTGCTCTTGCCGCAGCCCGAGTGGCCGATCAGCGCCACGAATTCGCCCTTGGCCACGTCGAGGTCGATGTCGCGCAGCGCGACGAAGCGACCCTTGGGCGTCTTGAACGCCTGCTCGACGTTCTGGATCTGGATGTACTTGGAATCGGTCATGGTGTGCGTGCTCCTGAAATACGGGAACCGAACGCGAAGGGCGCGAAGGTTTCGCGAAGGTCGCGAAAAGACAGAAGAAATCTTGGGGTTTCCTTTCGCGTTCTTCGCGAAACCTTCGCGACCTTCGCGTACGGAAGCCCGTGTTCTTTCAGGACTTCACTTCCTCGAACGTGAAGGCCGATGCGAGCTTGATCAGTGCGTACTCGAGCACGAGGCCGACGATGCCGATGACGAAGATCGCGATGATGATGTTCTTGACGTTGAGGTTGTTCCACTCGTCCCACACCCAGAAGCCGATGCCCACGCCGCCGGTCAGCATCTCGGCCGCGACGATCACCAGCCAGGCGGTGCCGACGGCCAGGCGCACGCCGGTGAGCATGTAGGGCAGCACGGCGGGGAAGAGGATCTTGGTGACGATCTTCCATTCGGACAGGTTGAGCACGCGCGCCACGTTCATGTAGTCGCTGGGCACGCGCTGCACGCCGACCGCGGTGTTGATGACCATGGGCCAGATCGAGCAGATGAAGATGGTCCAGATGGCGGCCGGGTTGGCGCCCTTGAAGACCAGCAGGCCGATCGGCAGCCAGGCCAGCGGCGAGACCGGCCGCAGCAGGCTGATGAGCGGGTTGAACATGCGCGACAGGAACGAGAAGCGCCCGATCGCGAAGCCCGCCGGAATGCCCACCAGCGCCGCCAGGCCGAAGCCCAGCGCCACGCGCTTGAGCGAGGACAGCACGTTCCAGCCCACGCCCTGGTCGTTCGGGCCGTTGCTGTAGAACGGGTCGCTGAACACCGTCACCGCCTGCTTCCAGGTCTCGGCCGGGCCGGGGAAGGATCCGCCGCTCTGCAGCGACACGGCCTCCCAGATCAGCAGCAGCAGGCCGAAGCCCATGGCCGGCGGCAGCACGCGCAGCCAGAGGCCGCTGAAGTCCCGCGTCGCCTTCTGCACGGGGGCGGCGGCCGGGGCGGTGGGCAGGGCCGCCGGGGGCACGGCCTTGAGCGAAGGCTTGGCCGGTGTGGCGGCAGGCATGTCGGTGCGGGTGTCCGCATCGAGCGGCAGGTGGAAGACGGCGGCGACCATGGCGGGCTCCGTGAGGGTTGAGTGGGAAGAGGGCGTTCAGCCCATCTGGACCTTGAAGGACTCGGCGTACTTCTTCGGGTCCTTGCCGTCCCAGACCACGCCGTCCATCAGCTTGCTGCTGCGCATGGGGCTGGCGGGCACGGGCGTCTTGGTGGCGGCAGCGGCCTGCTTGTAGAGGTCGATGCGGTTGATCTCGGTGGCGACCTTCAGGTAGTCGGGATGTTCCTTGAGCAGGCCCCAGCGCTTGTGCTGGGTGAGGAACCACATGCCGTCCGAAAGGTACGGGAAGGTCACGGCGCCGTCGGCGTAGAACTTCATGTGGTTGGGGTCGTCCCAGCTCTTGCCCAGGCCGTTGGTGTAGCGGCCCAGGATGCGCTGGTTGATGGCGTCGACGCTGGTGTTGACGTAGCTCTTGTCGGCGATGGTCTCGGCCATCTTGTTCTTGTTCTGCAGGCCGGCGTCGATCCACTTGCCGGCCTCGAGGATGGCGGCCGTCACGGCGCGTGCCGTGTTGGGGTACTTCTTCACGAAGTCGCCGGTGGTGCCCAGCACCTTCTCGGGGTGGTCCTTCCAGATGTCCTGCGTGGTGATGGCCGTGATCCCGATGCCGTCCATGATGGCGCGCTGGCCCCAGGGCTCGCCCACGCAGAAGCCGTCCATGTTGCCCACGCGCATGTTGGCGACCATCTGCGGCGGCGGCACCACGATCGCCTTCGCGTCCTTGAGCGGGTTGATGCCGCTGGCGGCCAGCCAGTAGTAGAGCCACATGGCGTGCGTGCCGGTGGGGAAGGTCTGCGCGAAGGTGTATTCGCGCTTGTCGCTGGCCATCAGCTTGGCGAGCGAGGGACCGTCGACGGCGCCCTTGTCGGCGAGCTTCTTCGACAGGGTGATGGCCTGGCCGTTGTTGTTGAGGGTCATCAGCACGGCCATGTCCTTCTTGGGGCCGCCGATGCCGAGGTGCACGCCGTACACCAGGCCGTAGAGCACGTGGGCGAAGTCCAGTTCGCCGTTGACCAGCTTGTCGCGCACGCCGGCCCAGCTCGCCTCCTTGCTGGGCACGATCTTCACGCCGTACTTCTTGTCGATGCCCAGCACCGAGGCCATGACGACGCTGGCGCAGTCGGTCAGCGGGATGAAGCCGATCTTGACCTCCTCCTTCTCGGGCTTGTCGGAGCCCTGCGCCCAGACGGCGGCGCGCAGGGCGGGGTCGATGCCGACGGCGCCGGCGGCCGCGGCCTTGAGCACGGTGCGGCGGCTGAGCTTGCTGGGGATGAGGGGTTCGGTCATGGGGCCAACTCCAGTCGAGGAAGGAAAGGGGCGAAGCGGGAGACGAAAAAACAAAAAAGGCGTCCTCAGCGCGCAGGAGCCGTCGCATGTCGCGAGCAGCCCTTGCGGGTCGAGGACGCCTTTGTCCGGGTCGGTCGGCCGCACCCGCCTTTGGATGCCGCCTGCCTGGGACCGTCGCCGGTCCATGGCGGTGTCGGTTGCAAAGCCCGTGCCAGGGTGTGGTCGCCTAGGTTTGCTATGAAACCAATAGCTACTCGCGCAAGCGGGTTGCGGGCTGCAGGCCGATTTGGCCTGAAAGCGCGCCGGGCGAAGCCGCAGCACGGAAGTTGTGCGGCGCACCAATCGGGCGCCGGATTCGCTCACACCTTCTCAGTGCCCGGGCAGGAACTCCGCCATCGCGAGCACCGATTCGGCCACCTCCACCAGACGGCGGTTCTGGTTCATCGCGGTCTGGCGCAGCATCTTGTGCGCCTCTTCCTCGCTGAGGCGCCGGTGCGCCATCAGCAGGCCCTTGGCGCGCTCGACCACCTTGCGTTCGTTGAGGCTGGCGCGCACGGTGGCGAGCTCGTCGCTCATCGCCTGCAGGCGGCGCGACTGCTCCTGCACCATGTCGAGCACCGAGCGCTCGAGGTGCCGGCCATAGCGCGAGCCGGCGGTGCCCGAGGCATCGGCGAGTTCGTCGACCGCTGCTGCCGGCGCCGCATCGAAGAAGCCGGCCGGCATCGGCGCGTCGGCGTCCTTGCCTTGCGCCTGCAGGGAGGCGAGCAGCGTCTCGTATTGCGCGAGCTCCGTGCGCGCCTGCGCGGTCTTGCGTTCGCACAGGCTGCGCAGCTCGTCGGCGAGGCGATCTTCCAGGAGGCGCATGGCATCGATGCGGCGCGTGCAGCAGTCGAACCACACCGGGCCGAGGTCGGGCACCAGCGTGCCGCCGGGTGCCGCACAGCCGATGCGCCGCAGGCGTTCCAGTTCGGCGGTCCCGGCACCGTCCTGCAGCTGCTGCCAGTGCGCCCGCAACGCCTCGTCGGCGAACTCGGTGAAGACCTCGAAGCAGCGCTCCTGCGACTCGATCAGGTGCAGCCACTGCTGGCGCTGGGCGTCGTCGTTGCGCCCGCGCGTGAAGGCGGCGGCGCCGAAGGCGCGCTCCTGGCCGGCGAGTTCCTTGCCCTGCATGAAGTTGAACATTGCCACCAACCAGCGCGAGATCTGCGGGTCGGTCGCGCCGTCGGCGGCCTCGAAAACCAGCGCCAGCAGCCCCGCGATCAGCTTGACGAAGGCGGCGGTGGCCTCGGCGGGCGGCATCTTCAGGGTCGCGATGCGCGCGCGCAGCGCGGGCAGGCCGTCCAGCCCGGGCAGCACCCAGGCCACGCGGCTGAACAGGCGCGCGCCGTTGCCCAGGTGCTGCGGCTCGTGCTGCAGCGCATCCAGCGCCGTGCGCACTTCCTGCGTGACGGTCTCGCAGGCGGCGATCTGCTGCAGGCGTTGTTCCGCGAAGCGTGTGCCGCCGGAACCGATGAAGACGTTGGAGATGCCGCGCTCCTTCTGCAGCGCGTGCACCAGGCGGCCGATGGTGCCGACCAGCGCGCTGGTGCGGCTGAGCTGGTCGAGTTCGTCGATCTCGCAACGGCGGGCGGCGACGAGGAAGCTGAGGCCGGAGGTCATGGAAAGGTCATGCAATCGTGGAGCGCGGCGCCCGTCGCGCGGTCGCTGTTCCCGCCGTGCAAATTCCATGCCCCGACTTGGGGCGGGCACCGCTCCCTACACTAGCCGCATGCGAATCCTGGGCATCGAATCCTCCTGCGACGAGACCGGCGTGGCGCTGGTGGAGAGTGGCACCACCGCTGTGCCGCGCCTCGTGGCGCATGCGCTGCACAGCCAGATCGCCATGCACCAGGCCTACGGCGGCGTGGTGCCCGAACTGGCGAGCCGCGACCACATCCGCCGCGTGCTGCCCCTGACCGAGCAGGTGCTCGGCGACGCCGGCGTGGGCCGCGAGTCGATCGACGTGGTGGCCTACACCCGCGGGCCCGGCCTGGCCGGCGCGCTGCTGGTGGGCGCGGGCGTGGCCTGCGCGCTCGGCGCGGCGCTCGAGCGGCCGGTGCTGGGCGTGCATCACCTCGAGGGGCACCTGCTGTCGCCCTTCCTGAGCGCCGACCCGCCTGAATTTCCTTTCGTCGCCCTGCTGGTGTCGGGCGGCCACACGCAGCTCATGCGCGTGGAGGGGGTGGGGCGCTACGAGATCCTGGGCGAGACCATCGACGACGCGGCCGGCGAGGCCTTCGACAAGAGCGCCAAGCTGATGGGCCTGCCTTACCCGGGCGGGCCGTGGCTGGCCAAGCTCGCCGAGGGCGGCGACCCCGAAGCCTTCAAGCTGCCGCGCCCGCTGCTGCACAGCGGCGACCTGGACTTTTCCTTTGCCGGCCTGAAGACGGCCGTGCTCACCCAGGCGAAGAAGCTGGCTGACCAGCTTGAAGCGCGCAAGGCCGACCTCGCGGCCTCGACGCAGGCCGCGATCGTGGAGGTGCTGCTGCGCAAATCTCTGGCCGCACTGGACGAGACGGGCATGAAGCGCCTGGTGGTGGCCGGCGGTGTGGGCGCCAACCGGCTGCTGCGCAGCCAGCTCGACGCGGCCTGCGGCCGGCGCCGGGTGCGCGTGCACTACCCCGAGCTGCACCTGTGCACCGACAACGGCGCCATGATCGCCATGGCCGCCGCGATGCGGCTGCAGGCAGGGCTTGAGCAGGCGAGCGCGCGCTATGCCTTCGACGTCAGGCCGCGCTGGGCACTGGACGCGCTGCCAGGGGCGTAGCGGCCGCGCGCACACCGGCAGGCAGCGGCAGCACGTCGAGCATCTTGCGCCACAGGCGCGACCACTGCGGCCAGTCGTGGCCGCCTTCGGTGGTGAACACGCGGCCCTCGGGCAGGGCATCGGCCAGCAACTGGTGGTTGGAGGCGAAGCGGTCGGCCAGGCCGAAGCCCAGGTACAGCGGCGGCAGTTCCTTGGGCGGCATCGCGTGCGCGTACTGCTGCAGCCAGGGCCACAGGCGACGGTCGACTTCCTCGTCGGGCAGCGGGCCGGTGGGGGCCTTCCATGCGCGCAGACCGCCAGCCTTGTGGATCTCGGCCGCCAGGGGGCGCCGGCCCAGGTAGGGCGCCAGGGCCACGATGCCCTGCACCGAGCCCGGTTGCGACAGCTGATGGATCAGGGCGCCGAAGCCGCCGATCGAGATGCCGACCAGCCAGATGGATTCGTAGCCGAGCGCGCGCGCGGGCTCGATCACGTCCTTCTGCATGTGCTCGGTGAAAGTCTGGTCGTAGTAGTACGACACGTTGGCATCGACCAGCATGACGTCGGCTGCCACGTCGCGTTCCTGGACTGCGCTGACGAAGCCCTCGCGCTCGAATTCTTCCGGCGCGAGGAACGCACCGGGAAGGAAGACCAACAAGACATCGGAACGCTGGCCGTCTGCGCGCGTCACCTTGAGATGTGTATCCATAGGTATCCTGACCGGCGCGGATACCTTTGTTTGCAGTCAAGCAAAACCGTCGTCCGAACGCCGAAAGTGGTGGGCAAAAGTGAAAAACCGTCGCGATGATGTGACGGATTTCTCACTAATTTTGCGTTCGGAAAACAAAAAGGCCGGAAACGACGTGTTACCGGCCTGAATGAACTCAAAAGTTTTCAGTTGATCGCGAGATTCACCACCTTGCTCACGGGTTCGAGCTTGGCCAGGCGCAAGGTGAGCACGCCGTTCTCGAGCTTGGCTTCGCTTGCCGCGGCGTCGATGTCCTGCGGCAGCTCATAGGCGGCCTTGAACTGGCGCGGGGCCTCGGCGCGGGTCTCGATGCGGACCACGGCAGCTTCGATGCCGATCTGGAGATCTTCGCGGGCAACGCCGGGGACGTCGAGGCGCAGGGTCCAGGCCTTGTCGTCCTGTTCGACGTCGAGCGAGCGGCGTGCGCCGTCGAAGGCGTCGTTGACGAAGCGCTCGAAGCTGCGGTCGAAGGCGCGGGGCGAGACGAAGGCGCGGCTGCGCAGGGTGGGGGCGAAGAACATGGTGGCAATCTCCTGGAATGAACACGGAGGGGACATGGAATGTGTGTCCCGTACACTGCGCGGCCTTTCAATCGTGAGCGCCGCTTGAGCACCATCTAGGGCGTGCCGCGCGGCGTTTCAAGGGAATGACTCCTCGCTTTATTTCGCGCCGTGCGCTCTTGAAAACTGGCGCCGCGGCGCTATGCATGCCGGCCCTGGGCCACGCTGCCGGCAAGGCCACGCGCCCGCCCATCCAGCTCGCCTTGGTGGAGAGCCTCAGCGGCCCCTTTGCGAACACTGGCGAGGCGGTGTTTCGCAACCTGCTGTGGGCCACCGAACGCGTGAACCAGCGCGGCGGCGTGCCGCTGCCCGGCGGGGCGCGCCCATTGCGCATCGACCGCTACGACAGCAAGGGCCAGACGGAAGAGGCGCTGTCGGCGCTGCGCTCGGCCATCGACGACGGCGCGGCCGTGGTCATGCAGGGCAACTCCTCCGCGACGGCCGCGGCCGTCCTCGATGCGCTGGCCAAGCACAACGAACGCAGTCCTCGCGCGCGCCAGGCGCTGTTCCTCAACTACTCGGCGGTCGATCCGATCCTCACCAACGAGCGCTGCAGCTACTGGCACTTCCGCTTCGATGCGCATGCCGACATGCGCGTCACGGCCCTGATGGAGGTGCTCAAGGACGACCGCGGCGTGCAGCGTGCCTACCTGATCGGGCAGGACTACAGCTTCGGCCAGGCCGTGCTGCGCGAGAGCAAGCGCCAGATGGCACAGCTGCGGCCCGACATCCAGGTGGTGGGCGAGGAGCTGCATCCGATGGGCCGGGTGAAGGACTTCGCGCCCTATGCCGTGAAGATCAAGGCCAGCGGTGCGCAGGCGGTGATCACGGGCAACTGGGGCAACGACCTCACGCTGCTCGTGAAGGCTGCGCGCGAGGTCGGCTTCGACGGCAAGTTCTACACCTTCTACGGCAATGCGCTCGGCGCGCCGGCCGCCCTCGGCGAGGCCGGCGTGGGCAAGGTGGTCGCGGTGGCCGACTGGCTGCCCAACGTGCAGACGTCGGAGTCCGCGGCCTTCTACCGCGCCTTTCGCCAGCGCTTCCCGCAGCCTGCGGACGACTACGTGCACATGCGCATGCAGCTGATGGTCGAGGCACTGGCGCAGGCCATCGGCCAGGCGCGCACGACCGATGCGCAGGAGGTCGCGGCGCGGCTCGAGCATGCACGCGTCAGCCTGGGCGGGCGCAGCGGGCACATGCGCGCATCGGACCACCAGTTCCAGCAGCCGTTGGTGGTCGGCGTGATGGACCGCCAGGGCACGCCGGGCGTGCCCTTCGATGTCGAAGGCTCGGGCTACGGCTTTCGCGTCGTCAAGGACATTCCTGCCGACCTGACCGAGATGCCGACGAGCTGCCGCATGCATCGGCCGGCCTGAGAGCGCGACGCACAATTGTTTCCGAATCCTTTTGTTTCAAAAAAGTCGGGCCGACTGTCGCGCTGCCGCCTCATGCCGGCTTGCCGACCGTCGGCAGCATCGTGAATCCGCCCTTGCCGAGACCCGCTGACCATGCGCCCTGCCGTTGAACAACTCGAAGCCTCCAAGATCCGCGAGGTGGCCAACGCCGGCCTCGGGCGCGAGGACGTGCTGGCCTTCTGGTTCGGCGAGAGCGACGAGGTGACGCCGGAGCCGATCCGCCGCGCGGCCATCGAATCGCTGGAACGGGGTGAGACCTTCTATGCCCACAACCTGGGGTTGCCGGAGTTGCGCGCTGCCATCGCCCGCTACCTGTCGGGCCTGCATCCGGCCCTCGGCCCCGAGCGCATCGCCGTCACCTCGGGGGGAGTGAGTGCGCTGATGCTGGCCGTGCAGGCGCTGGTGGACGCGGGCGACGAGGTGGTGGCGGTCACGCCCGTGTGGCCCAACCTGACGGCGCAGCCGGCCATCCTGGGGGCCCGCGTGCGCTGCGTGCCGCTGCGGCCCGTGGACGGTCAATGGACGCTGGACCTGCAGGCGCTGTGCGCGGCGGTGACGCCGGCGACGCGCCTCCTGATCGTCAATGCACCGAACAACCCCACCGGCTGGACGCTGACGCGCGAGGAGCAGTCCGCCATCCTCGCGCATTGCCGCGGCACGGGCACCTGGATCCTGGCGGACGAGGTCTACGAACGCCTCTACTACGAGCCGACGCCGAAGGCCTGCGCGCCGAGCTTCCTCGACGTCGCGGCGCCCGACGACCGGCTGGTGGTGGCGCACAGCTTCTCCAAGAGCTTCCTCATGACCGGCTGGCGCATGGGCTGGCTGGTCCTGCCCGCGTCGCTGATGGACGCGATGGGCAAGCTGATCGAGTTCAACACCTCCTGCACCAGCGTGTTCACCCAGCGTGCCGGCCTGGCCGCGCTGGCGCACGAGGCCGAGATCACACCCCGCGTCGTGGCCCACCTCAAGACCTGCCGCGACACGCTGCTGCCCCTGCTGGCCGCGGTGCCCGGCGTGGAGGTCGCGCCTGCACGCGGCGGCATGTACGCCTTCTTCCGTCTGGCGGGCTTTGCCGACTCGCTCGAAGTGGCCAAGCGGCTGGTCGCAGAGGCAGGTCTGGGCCTTGCGCCGGGCAATGCCTTCGCGCCCGAGGCGCAGGGCTGGCTGCGCTGGTGCTTCGCCTCGCGCGACCCGCAGCGGCTGGTGGCAGGGGTCGAGCGGCTCAGGGCCTGGCTGGCGGCGCAGCCGCAGGGCTGAGCGCGGCGGCCGCCGGCGGCGTCGGTGTCGAGGCGGGTGGCTGCCGGGAGGTGGGTGGGACGCCGGCTGGCGGGGCCAGCGGGCGGAGAAAACCGAGCGAGGGCAGGGGCATGGCACGCACCCTAATATCTCAACCAATGTTGAGGTCAAGCGGGCGTTCGCGCCCTGTCACCGAGGGGTTGCGATGGACCGTCTGGCGGGCGAGATGAGCGTCGGCGAACTGGCCGAGCGAAGCGGCGTGAATGTGTCCGCGCTGCATTTCTACGAGCGGCAGGGCCTCATCGCGAGCAGGCGTACCGCCGGCAACCAGCGCCGCTACGGCCGCGAGATGCTGCGGCGCGTCGCCGTGATCCGCGTCGCGCAGCGGGTCGGGGTGCCGCTGGCCGACGTGGGCGAGGCGCTGGCCACGCTGCCCCAGGGCCGCACGCCCACGCGCGAGGATTGGACGGCCATGTCGACGCGCTGGCGGGCGGAGCTGGACGAACGCATCGCCCAGCTCGAGCGGCTGCGCGATTCGCTGTCGGACTGCATCGGCTGCGGCTGCCTGTCGCTGGACCGCTGCGTGCTGCGCAACCCGGCGGACGAAATGGCCGCGCTCGGCCCGGGGGCACACCGCCTGGGGCCATGCCAGCCGGGCCGGGGCGCCGGTATATAATCCCAAGGCTTTGCATGCCGCAAGGCGCACGGCGCGTTCAGTTCCAGCGCGCGCCGCAAGTCAAACATCTTTGGAACGGGAAACTTTCAACATGATCGCAGCCGAAAAGAAGGCGGACATCGTCAAGGACAACGCACGCGCCGCCAACGACACGGGCAGCCCCGAAGTGCAAGTGGCCATCCTGACCGCCCGCATCAACGAACTCACCCCCCATTTCAAGACGCACGCCAAGGACCACCATGGTCGCCGCGGCCTGCTGCGCATGGTGAGCCGCCGTCGCAAGCTCCTGGACTACCTCAAGTCCAAGGATGCCGACCGCTACACCGCCCTGATCGCCAAGCTGGGTCTGCGCAAGTAAGACCTGCCTTTGCAAAAACGCCTGAGTTAGTCCGCTAGCTCAGGCGTTTTCTACTTCGGAGACCGCAAAACAGAGCGAAGCTGTGTCATTCCAAGGGGGTCCGCTCCGGGCCCCGCTGGAATGGCATCGTGTTCTGGATTGCGCTCCAACGCCCGCGGGCCCTGTGTGGCCTGCTATCAATAAAGGAGCAACCATGAGCCTCTTCAACAAGATCACCAAGTCCTTCCAGTGGGGCGACAAGACCGTCGTCATGGAAACGGGCGAAATCGCCCGCCAGGCCACCGGCGCCGTGCTGGTAGACATCGACGGCACCGTCGTGCTGGCCACGGTGGTCGCCTCCAAGTCCGCCAAGCCGGGCCAGGACTTCTTCCCGCTGACGGTCGACTACATCGAGAAGACCTATGCCGCCGGCAAGATCCCGGGCAGCTTCTTCAAGCGCGAAGCCAAGCCCAGCGAACTGGAAACGCTCACCAGCCGCCTGATCGACCGCCCGATCCGCCCGCTGTTCCCCGAAGGCTTCCTGAACGAAGTGCACGTAGTGATCCACACCGTGTCGCTGAACCCCGAAGTCGACGCCGACATCGCCGCCATGATCGCCGTGAGCGCTGCGCTCTCGATCTCCGGCGTGCCGTTCAACGGCCCGATCGGCGCCGCGCGCGTGGGCTACATCAACGGCCAGTACGTGCTCAACCCGAGCCGCAGCGCCCGCGTCGATTCGCAGATGGACCTGGTCGTCGCCGGCACCGAAGCCGCCGTGCTGATGGTCGAATCCGAGGCGCTGCAACTGCCCGAGGACGTGATGCTGGGCGCCGTGGTCTTCGGCCACGAGCAGGGCAAGATCGCCATCAACGCCATCCACGAACTGACGCGTGACGCCGGCAAGCCCCTGTGGACCGAAACCGGCGTCTGGGCCCCCGAGGCCAAGGACGAGGCCTTCGAGGCCAAGATCAAGGGCCTGGCCGAAGAGAAGCTGCGCGCCGTCTACCAGATCCGCAGCAAGCAGGCCCGCACGCAGGCCCTGCGCGAAGCCAACGCCAGCGTGTTCGAGGCGCTGAAGGCCGAGGGCGTCGAGTACGACGCCGGCAAGGTCAGCGACCTGCTGTTCGCCATCGAAGCCAACATCGTGCGCAGCCAGATCCTCGAAGGCGAGCCGCGCATCGACGGCCGCGACACGCGCACCGTGCGCCCGATCGAGATCCGCAACTCCGTGCTGCCCCGCACCCACGGCTCGGCGCTGTTCACGCGCGGCGAGACGCAGGCGCTGGTCGTGACCACGCTGGGCACCGAGCGCGACGCGCAGCGCATCGACGCGCTGGCCGGCGAGTTCGAGGACCGCTTCCTGTTCCACTACAACATGCCTCCCTTCGCCACGGGCGAAGTCGGCCGCATGGGTTCGACCAAGCGCCGCGAAGTGGGCCACGGCCGCCTTGCCAAGCGTGCACTGGTCGCCTGCCTGCCGAGCAAGGAAGAGTTCCCGTACACCGTGCGTGTGGTGTCGGAGATCACCGAGTCGAACGGCTCCTCGTCGATGGCTTCGGTCTGCGGCGGCTGCCTGTCGATGATGGACGCCGGCGTGCCGATGAAGGCCCACGTGGCCGGCATCGCCATGGGCCTGATCAAGGAAGGCAACAAGTTCGCCGTGCTGACCGACATCCTGGGTGACGAAGATCACCTGGGCGACATGGACTTCAAGGTGGCCGGCACGACCAACGGCATCACCGCCCTGCAGATGGACATCAAGATCCAGGGCATCACCAAGGAGATCATGCAGGTCGCCCTGGCCCAGGCCAAGGAAGCGCGCATGCACATCCTGGGCAAGATGCAGGAAGCGATGGGCGAGGCCAAGGCCGAGGTGTCGAGCTTCGCGCCGAAGCTGTACACGATGAAGATCAACCCCGAGAAGATCCGCGACGTGATCGGCAAGGGCGGCGCGGTGATCCGCGCGCTGACGGAAGAAACCGGCACGCAGATCAACATCGACGAGGACGGCACCATCACCATCGCCTCGACCGACAGCGCCAAGGCCGACGAGGCCAAGCGCCGCATCGAGCAGATCACCGCGGAAGTCGAGATCGGCAAGGTCTACGAAGGCCCGGTCACCAAGATCCTGGACTTCGGCGCGCTGATCAACCTGCTGCCCGGCAAGGACGGCCTGCTGCACATCAGCCAGATCGCGCACGAGCGCGTGGAGAAGGTCACCGACTACCTGTCGGAAGGCCAGATCGTGAAGGTCAAGGTGCTCGAGACCGACGACAAGGGCCGCGTCAAGCTGTCGATGAAGGCGCTCGCCGAGCGTCCGGCCGGCATGCCCGAATACGGCGACCGCCCGCCGCGCGAAGACCGCGGTGAAGGCCGTGGCGAGCGCCGCGAGCGTGGTGACCGCGGTGATCGTGGTGATCGCGGCGACCGCCCGCCGCGCGAGGAGCGCCGTCCGCGCGAAGAGCGCAACGAGCAGCCGCCGGTGGATGCGGCCCAGCAGCAGCAACAGCAGCGGGACGCCGGCCACGGCGACGCGCAGCAGGGTTGAGCCGCAGCCCCGCGCGACACGCGGGGATTGCTCTCTTTTTCATAGCGCCATGCGCCTGTCCAACGGGCGCTGCAGCCCGAAAAGACCATGAAAGCCATCGAGATCACGTCCTACGGCGCCCCCGAGGTGCTGCGCCTGGGCGAGCGGCCCGATCCCGTCGCGGGTGCCGGCGAAGCGCTCATCCGCGTGGGCGCCAGCGGCGTCAACCGGCCCGACGTCCTGCAGCGCACCGGCAATTACCCGGTGCCGCCGGGCGCGTCGGACCTGCCTGGCCTCGAAGTCGCCGGGGAGATCGTGGCCGGTGATGCGCAGGCGCTCGCCGCCGCCGGGCTCGCCGTCGGCGACCGGGTGTGCGCGCTGGTGGCTGGCGGGGGCTACGCCCAGCTGTGCGTGGCGCCGGTGGCCCAGTGCCTGCCCGTGCCCGCGGGCTGGAGCGACATCGAGGCCGCGTCGCTGCCCGAGACCTTCTTCACCGTCTGGAGCAATGTCTTCCAGCGCGGACGCCTGCAGCGCGGCGAAACGCTGCTGGTACAGGGCGGCACGAGCGGCATCGGCGTGACGGCGATCCAGTTGGCCAAGGCCATGGGCGCGACGGTGATCGCCACCGCCGGCAGCGACGCCAAGTGCGAGGCCTGCCTGGCACTCGGCGCCGACCATGCCATCAACTACCGCAGCAGCGACTTCGCTGCCGAAGCGAAGCGCCTGACCGATGGCCGCGGCGTCGATGTCGTCCTGGACATGGTGGCGGGCGACTACGTCGCGCGCGAAATCGACTGTCTGGCCGAGGACGGCCGCCTGGTCATCATCGCCGTGCAGGGTGGCGTCAAGAGCGAATTCAATGCCGGGCAGGTGCTGCGCCGCCGGCTGACCATCACCGGCTCGACCCTGCGTCCGCGGCCGGTCGCGTTCAAGGGCGCGATCGCCCAGGCCCTGCGCGAGCAGGTCTGGCCGCTGCTGTCGGCCGGCCAGGTGAAGCCGGTGATCCACAGCACCTTCGCCGCGGCCGATGCGGCCAAGGCCCATGCCTTGATGGAGTCCAACCAGCACGTCGGCAAGATCGTGCTGACCTGGTGAATCCCGACATGTCCCATCCGAAGAAGAAACTGATCGCCGGCAACTGGAAGATGAACGGCGGCCTCGCGGCCAACGCCGCGTTGGTCGGTGCGCTGCGCGAAGGCGTCGACGCGCCGGCATGCGATGTGGCCGTGTGCGTGCCCGCGCCCTACCTGGCGCAGGTGCAGGGCCTGGTCGATGGCTCGCCCATCGCGCTGGGTGCGCAGGATGTGTCGGCCCATGCGCAGGGCGCCTACACCGGCGAGCAGTCGGCCGCCATGCTCAAGGACTTCGGCGTCCGCTATGCCATCGTCGGCCACTCGGAGCGTCGTCAGTACCACGGCGAGAGCGACGAGACCGTCGCCGCGAAGGCGGCGGCTGCGCTGGCGGCGGGCATCACGCCCATCGTGTGCGTGGGCGAGACGCTGGCCGAGCGCGAGGCGGGCCACACGGAAGAAGTGGTGCGACGCCAGCTGGCTGCGGTGATCCACACCAACGGCCATTGCATCAGCGAGATCGTCGTCGCCTACGAGCCCGTGTGGGCGATCGGCACCGGCAAGACGGCCACGCCCGAGCAGGCGCAGGCGGTGCACGCGGTGCTGCGCGCGCAACTGCACCATGCGGCCGGCGATCTGGCGGGGCGCATCCGCATCCTCTACGGCGGCAGCATGAACGCGGCCAACGCCGCGTCGCTGCTGGCCCAGGCCGACATCGATGGCGGCCTCATCGGCGGCGCTTCGCTGAAGGCCCCCGACTTTCTGCAGATCATTGCGGCGGCGCGCTGAATGCGGCGCGATTCGCCCGAGCGAACAAGGAGTATTGACGAATGAACGTGATGTTGAACATTCTGGTGGGCGTGCAGATGCTCGCGGCGATCGCGATGGTCGGGCTCATCCTGCTTCAGCATGGCAAGGGCGCGGACATGGGCGCCGCCTTCGGCAGCGGCAGTGCAGGCAGTCTGTTCGGCGCCAGCGGCAGCGCGAACTTCCTGTCGCGCACCACGGCGGTGCTGGCTGCGGTGTTCTTCGCCTGCACCCTGTTGCTGGCTTACTTCAGCCATGCCCGCCCCACCAGCGGCGGCAGCCTGCTGGATCGCGCGCCCGTGAGTGCTCCGGCACCCGCGCCCGCCGCTCCTGCGCCGGATTCGGCATCGCAGATTCCCTCTGGCGGCGCGGCAACGGGCACGCCTGCCGCACCGGCGTCCAGCCCTGCGCAGAACCCGGCACAAATCCCGTCGAAGTGATTCGCCTGCACGGCTCACTTTCTATAGTGCGCCGCAGCATGCAACAGTGTTTTTCGGGGTAAACTCTAAAGCTGTCCGGAAAGCCAAACCGCCTTTCCAGCAAAGGCTCCTCATGCCATCCGGGCAGCTTCAAACCGCGGTCGTGGTGAAATTGGTAGACACGCTATCTTGAGGGGGTAGTGGCGAAAGCTGTGCGAGTTCGAGTCTCGCCGACCGCACCAGATTGCACCCGTAGAAGACTTCTCCACGAAGGCCTTTCTGCGGTACGCAGACGGTGAAAGAAGAACGCCCCCGATGAACCTCGATTCCTACCTTCCCGTCCTGCTCTTCATTCTGGTCGGTATCGCTGTAGGCATCGCGCCTCAGGTCCTCGGTTACGTGCTCGGGCCCAACCGACCCGACGCAGCGAAGAATTCTCCCTACGAGTGCGGCTTCGAGGCTTTCGAGAATGCCCGCATGCAATTCGATGTCCGCTACTACCTGGTGGCCATCCTCTTCATTCTTTTCGATCTCGAAATCGCGTTCCTCTTTCCCTGGGCCGTGGCGCTCAAGGACGTGGGCCCGCTCGGCTTCTGGGCCGCGGTGGTGTTCCTCGCGATCCTCGTCGTGGGCTTCGCCTACGAGTGGAAGAAGGGTGCCCTTGACTGGGAATGAGCTGAACGCGGCAGGAGTGTGTGGCCATGGCCATTGAAGGTGTTTTCAAGGAAGGTTTCATCACCACGTCGTACGACTCGGTGGTGAACTGGGCCAAGACCGGCTCGCTGTGGCCGATGACCTTCGGCCTGGCCTGTTGTGCGGTCGAGATGATGCATGCGGCCGCAGCGCGCTACGACATCGGCCGCTTCGGTGCCGAAGTGTTCCGCGCCAGCCCCCGTCAGTCCGACCTGATGATCGTGGCCGGCACGCTGTGCAACAAGATGGCGCCGGCGCTGCGCAAGGTCTACGACCAGATGGCCGAGCCGCGCTGGGTGCTGTCGATGGGCTCGTGTGCGAATGGCGGCGGCTACTACCACTACAGCTACTCGGTGGTGCGCGGCTGCGACCGGATCGTGCCGGTCGACGTCTACGTGCCCGGCTGCCCGCCGACGGCCGAAGCGCTGATCTACGGGATCATCCAGTTGCAGCAGAAGGTGCGTCGCACCAACAGCATCGCCCGTGCCTGATCGGAGCCACGCCCCCATGACGTCGTTTGCTGTCGATCCGCAGGTCCTCAAGGACACGATCTCCCTGGCGCTGGGCGACAAGCTCAAGCGCATCTCCGTCGCGCTGGGCGAAGTCACCGCCGTGGTCGATGCCGCCCACTACCTCGAAGCGATGCAGATCCTGCGCGATGCGCCGGGCTGCCAGTTCGAGCAGCTCATCGACATCTGCGGTGTCGACTACTCCTCGTACCGCGACGAGTATTGGGAAGGGCTGCGCTACTGCGCGGTGTCGCACCTGCTGTCGGTCTCGCTCAACCAGCGTGTGCGCGTGAAGGTGTTCTGCCCCGACGACGACTTCCCCGTCGTGCCGTCGGTCACCGCCCTGTGGAACTCGGCCAACTGGTTCGAGCGCGAGGCCTTCGACCTTTTCGGCATCGTCTTCGACGGCCACCCCGACCTGCGCCGCATCCTCACCGACTACGGCTTCATCGGGCATCCGTTCCGCAAGGACTTCCCGCTCTCGGGCCATGTGGAAATGCGCTACGACGCACAGCTGCAGCGCGTGGTCTACCAGCCGGTGACGATCGAACCCCGCGAGATCACGCCGCGCGTGATCCGCGAAGACAACTATGGAGGCCTGCACTGAGGGCGCGTCGCGCCCCGGTGATCGAACATGGCTGAAATCAAGAACTACACGCTGAACTTCGGTCCGCAGCACCCTGCGGCCCACGGTGTGCTGCGCCTCGTGCTCGAGCTCGACGGCGAGGTCGTCCAGCGCGCCGACCCGCACATCGGCCTGCTGCACCGGGCCACCGAGAAGCTGGCCGAGCACAAGACCTACATCCAGTCGCTGCCGTACATGGACCGTCTCGACTACGTGTCGATGATGTGCAACGAGCATGCGTACTGCCTGGCCATCGAGAAGCTGCTCGGCCTCGAAGTGCCGATCCGCGCGCAGTACATCCGCGTCATGTTCGCGGAGATCACGCGCCTGCTGAACCACCTCATGTGGCTCGGCTCGCACGGCAACGACTGCGGCAGCTCGACCATCCTGATCTACGCCTTCCGCGAGCGCGAAGACCTGTTCGACGTGTACGAAGCGGTGTCCGGTGCGCGCATGCACGCGGCCTACTTCCGTCCGGGCGGCGTGTACCGCGACCTGCCGGACAGCATGCCGCAGTACAAGGTCAGCAAGATCAAGAACGCGAAGGCGCTCGAGCGCATGAACGAGGACCGGCAGGGCTCGGTGCTCGACTTCCTCGAGGGCTTCACCAAGCGCTTCCAGACCTACCTGGGCGAATACCACACGCTGCTGACCGACAACCGCATCTGGAAGCAGCGCACGGTGGGCATCGGCGTGATGTCGCCCGAGCGCGCGCTGAACCTGGGCCTCACGGGCCCGATGCTGCGCGGCTCCGGCATCGCCTGGGACCTGCGCAAGAAGCAGCCGTACGACGTGTACGACCGCATGGACTTCGACATCCCCGTGGGCAAGACCGGCGACTGCTACGACCGCTACCTTGTCCGCATGGAGGAGATGAACCAGTCCAACCGGATCATCGCCCAGTGCGTGCAGTGGCTGAAGGCCAACCCCGGCCCGGTCATCACCGACAACCACAAGGTGGCGCCGCCTGCGCGGGAGTCGATGAAGGCCAACATGGAAGAGCTGATCCACCACTTCAAGCTCTTCACCGAAGGCTTCCGCGTGCCCGAAGGCGAGGCCTACGCCGCCGTCGAGCACCCGAAGGGCGAGTTCGGCATCTACATGGTGAGCGACGGCGCCAACAAGCCGTACCGCCTCAAGATCCGCGCGCCGGGCTTTGCGCATCTGGCCGCCCTCGACGAGATGGCGCGCGGCCACATGATTGCCGACGCGGTGGCCGTGATCGGCACCCTGGACATCGTGTTCGGAGAGATCGACCGATGAGCGACGCTTTTTCTTCTTCAGCTTCTGCTTCCCCGGTGCCGGCCCTTCTGCCGCAGGCCGTGCTCGACCGCTTCGCGCGCGAGGTGGCCAAGTACCCCGACAACGCCGCAGGCCGCCAGTCGGCGGTGATGGCCTGCCTGGCCATCGTGCAGCAGGTCGACGGTCACGTCAGTGCAGAGAGCGAAGCGGCCATCGCCGACTACCTCGGCATGCCGCACATCGCCGTGCGCGAGGTCACGACCTTCTACAACATGTACAACCAGCATCCGGTGGGCAAGTTCAAGCTCAACGTGTGCACGAACCTGCCGTGCCAGCTGCGCGACGGCGTGACGGCGCTGGTGCACCTCGAGAAGAAGCTGGGGATCAAGATGGGCGAGACCACGCCCGACGGCCTGTTCACTCTGCAGCAGAGCGAATGCCTGGGCGCATGCGCCGATTCGCCGGTGATGCTGGTGAACGACCGCACCATGTGCAGCTTCATGAGCAACGAGAAGCTCGACCAGCTCGTCGACGGCCTTCGCGCTGCCGCCGGAGAGGAGCGTTGATGACGCCCGACCAAGTCCTGTCCCAGTTCCGGGCAACCGGCGTACAGACCTGTTTCCACGACCGCCACATCAATCCGCAGATCTATGCGGGCCTGAACGGCACCAACTGGCGCCTGGCCGACTACGAGGCGCGCGGCGGCTACCAGGCCCTGCGCAAGATCCTGACGGAGGGGCTGACGCCCGACCAGGTGATCGCCGAGGTCAAGGGCTCGGGCCTGCGGGGCCGCGGCGGCGCGGGCTTCCCGACGGGGCTGAAGTGGAGCTTCATGCCCCGCCAGTTCCCGGGCCAGAAGTACCTCGTCTGCAACTCGGACGAAGGTGAGCCGGGCACGTGCAAGGACCGCGACATCCTGCACTTCAACCCGCACATCGTCATCGAGGGCATGGCCATCGCCGCCTACGCGATGGGCATCAGCGTCGGCTACAACTACATCCACGGCGAGATCTTCGAAACCTACGAGCGTTTCGAAGAGGCGCTCGAAGAGGCACGCGCCGCCGGCTACCTGGGCGACAGGATCATGGGCAGCGCCTACAGCTTCCAGCTGCATGCGGCCCATGGCTTCGGCGCCTACATCTGCGGCGAGGAAACCGCGCTGCTCGAGTCGCTCGAAGGCAAGAAGGGCCAGCCGCGGTTCAAGCCGCCGTTCCCGGCCAGCTTCGGCCTGTACGGCAAGCCGACCACCATCAACAACACCGAGACCTTCGCGGCGGTTCCCTGGATCATCCGCAACGGCGGGCAGGCCTACCTCGAGTGCGGCAAGCCCAACAACGGCGGGACCAAGATCTTCTCGGTGAGCGGCGACGTCGAGCAGCCCGGCAACTACGAAGTGCCGATGGGTACGCCGTTCTCCAAGCTGCTCGAACTCGCCGGTGGCGTGCGCAAGGGGCGCCAGCTCAAGGCGGTGATCCCGGGCGGCTCGTCGGCACCGGTGCTGCCGGCCGCGATCATGATGGACTGCACGATGGACTACGACTCCATCGCCAAGGCCGGCTCGATGCTGGGCTCGGGCGCCGTGATCGTCATGGACGACTCGCGGTCCATGGTGGAGTCGCTCAAGCGGCTGTCGTACTTCTACATGCACGAGTCCTGTGGCCAGTGCACGCCCTGCCGCGAAGGCACGGGCTGGCTGTGGCGCGTGGTGGATCGCATCCACAACGGCCAGGGCCGCGCCACCGACATGGACCTGCTGAACTCGGTGGCCGACAACATCCAGGGTCGCACCATCTGTGCGCTCGGCGATGCGGCCGCCATGCCCGTGCGGGCCATGATCAAGCACTTCCGCCACGAGTTCGAGGCGCTGGTGCCGGGCTACGTGCCCAAGACGCCGGCCCAGGCCTGAGCGCGAACGAGAACACGACATGGTTGAAATCGAACTCGACGGCAAGAAGGTCGAAGTGGCCGAAGGCAGCATGGTGATGCATGCCGCCGACAAGGCCGGCACCTACATCCCGCATTTCTGCTACCACAAGAAGCTCAGCATCGCGGCCAACTGCCGCATGTGCCTGGTCGACATCGAGAAGGCGCCCAAGGCCATGCCGGCCTGCGCCACCCCGGTGACGCAGGGCATGATCGTCCGCACCCAGAGCGAGAAGGCGATCAAGGCGCAGAAGTCGGTGATGGAGTTCCTGCTCATCAATCACCCGCTCGACTGCCCGATCTGCGACCAGGGCGGCGAATGCCAGCTGCAGGATCTGGCCGTGGGCTATGGCGGTTCGTCCTCGCGCTACGAGGAAGAAAAGCGCGTGGTCTTCCACAAGGACGTCGGCCCGCTCATCAGCATGGAAGAGATGAGCCGCTGCATCCACTGCACCCGTTGCGTGCGCTTCGGCCAGGAAGTGGCCGGCATCATGGAACTGGGCATGGTCAACCGGGGCGAACACTCCGAGATCACCACCGTGGTGGGCGACACGGTCGATTCCGAGCTCTCGGGCAACATGATCGACATCTGCCCGGTCGGCGCGCTCACGAGCAAGCCCTTCCGCTACAGCGCACGCACGTGGGAACTGAGCCGCCGCAAGTCGGTCAGCCCGCACGATTCGACGGGCACGAACCTGATCGTGCAGGTGAAGAATCACCAGGTCATGCGCGTCGTTCCGCTCGAGAACGAGGACATCAACGAGTGCTGGATCGCCGACCGCGACCGCTTCTCGTACGAAGCGCTCAACAGTGACGATCGCCTGACCCAGCCCATGCTCAAGCAGGGCGGTCAATGGCAGGCGGTCGACTGGCAGACCGCGCTCGAGTACGTCGCCAACGGCCTGCGCCAGATCAAGACGGACCACGGCGCCGCATCGATCGGCGCGCTCGTCAGCCCGCACAGCACCGTGGAGGAACTCGCGCTCGCCACGGCCCTCATGCGTGGCCTGGGCAGCGAGAACATCGACCATCGCCTGCGCCACGCCGACTTCACGCGCGGCGCGGGCGTGCGCTGGCTCGGCACGTCGATCGCTTCGCTGTCGCAACTGCAGCGCGTGCTGGTGGTCGGCTCGAATCTGCGCAAGGACCATCCGCTGTTCGCCCAACGCATCCGCCAGGCGGCCCGCAAGGGCGCCGCGGTGCATGCCATCGCCGGCCAGGCGCAACTCGCGTCGCAGGACGCGTGGGCCATGCCGCTTGCCAGCGTGCAGACCGCCGAAGCGGCAGGCTGGGGCGACGCACTGGGCGTTCTGGCCGCGGCCGTGGCTGCCGAGAAGGGCCTGGCCGCTCCCTCGAATGCGCAGCCGACGGACGCCGCCCGGGCGACCGCCAAGTCCCTGCTGGGCGGCGAGCGCAAGGCGATCCTGCTGGGCAATGCGGCCGCGCACGCCGCCGACGCCTCGCGCCTGCTGGCCATGGCGCAGTGGATCGGCGAGCAGACCGGCGCCTCGGTCGGCTACCTGACCGAAGCGGCCAACACGGTCGGCGCCCAGTGGGTCGGCGCGCTGCCGGGCGCCCAGGGGCTCGACGCGGGCCAAATGCTGGCGGGCGGCCTCAAGGCCGTGCTGCTGCTCAACAACGAGCCCGAATTCGATTCGGCTGCGGGCGCCAAGGCGGCGCAGGCGCTGGACGGCGCACAGATGGTCGTGACGCTGAGTCCCTTCAAGGCGAACCTCGCCTTCAGCGACGTGCTGCTGCCCATCTCGCCCTTCAGCGAAACGCCGGGCACCTTCGTCAATGCCGAAGGCCGCATCCAGAGCTTCCATGCCGTGGTCAAGCCCCGTGGCGAAACCCGTCCGGGCTGGAAGGTTCTGCGCGTGCTCGGCAACCTGCTCGGCCTCACGGGCTTCGACTTCGAGACCTCGCAGGATGTGCTCGCGCACGTGCGCCAAGGGCTCGACGCCGCTGCCACGCACGTCCCGGCCGATCGGCTGAGCAATGCGCTGGCGACGCCGGTCGACCTGGCTGCGCCATCGGCGGCACCGGTCGCCGAGCCTGTGGCCGCGTCCATCTACCAGCTGGACGGTCTCGTGCGACGGGCGCCGTCGCTGCAGCTCACGGCCGACGGCCGTGGCAGCGCGCATGCCGTCCGTGGCGTCGCGTACTACCAGGCGATCGACGAGGTGACCGCATGATCGACTCGATCTACGGTTTCGGGCGCGGCCTGATCGATGCCGGCTGGTGGACCGGGGCCGGCTGGCCGGTGGTCTGGTCGCTGATCAAGATCGTGTGCGTGCTGCTGCCCCTGCTCGGTGCGGTCGCCTACCTCACACTCTGGGAGCGCAAGTTCCTGGGCTGGATCCAGGTGCGCCACGGTCCCAACCGCGTCGGCCCCATGGGGCTGCTGCAGCCAATCGCCGACGCGCTCAAGCTGCTGACCAAGGAGCTGATCAACCCCACGGCGGCCAACAAGGGCCTGTTCCGTCTGGGCCCGGTCATGGCGATCATGCCGGCGCTGGCAGCCTGGGTGGCGATCCCCTTCGGTCCCGATGCGGTGCTGGCCAACGTCAATGCCGGGCTGCTGCTGATCATGGCCATCACCTCGATCGAGGTGTACGGCGTCATCATCGCCGGCTGGGCCTCCAACTCGAAGTACGCCTTCCTGGGCGCGCTGCGTGCGTCGGCCCAGATGGTGAGCTACGAAATCGCCATGGGCTTCTGCCTGGTGGTGGTCATCATGGTGTCGGGCAGCCTGCACCTCGGCGAAGTGGTCGCCGCGCAGGCCAAGGGCATGGGTGCCAACATGGGCCTGGGCTTCCTGTCGTGGAACTGGCTGCCGCTGCTGCCGATCTTCATCGTCTACGTGATCTCCGGCGTGGCCGAGACCAACCGCCACCCCTTCGACGTGGTGGAAGGCGAGGCCGAGATCGTGGCCGGCCACATGGTCGAGTACTCGGGCATGGGCTTCGCGATCTTCTTCCTGGCCGAATACGCCAGCATGTGGCTGATCTCGATCCTGGCCGCGCTGATGTTCCTGGGCGGCTGGCTGTCCCCCATCGGCTTCCTCGACTTCATCCCCGGATGGATCTGGCTCGGCCTGAAGACATTCTTCGTGGTCTCGCTGTTCATCTGGATCCGGGGCACCTTCCCGCGCTTCCGCTACGACCAGATCATGCGGCTGGGCTGGAAGATCTTCATTCCTGTCACCCTGGTGTGGCTGCTGGTGGTCGGGGGCTGGATGCAGACGCCCTGGAACATCTGGAAATAAGCGGAGCGAACAAGATGACAGCCGTTGCTGCCTCGTCCTTTTCGATCAAGGATTTCTTCAAGAGCTTCATGCTCGCCGAGCTCTTCAAGGGCATGGCCCTCACGGGCCGCTATGCGCTGCGCCGCAAGATCACGGTGCAGTTCCCCGAAGAGAAAACGCCTCTGTCGCCGCGCTTTCGCGGGCTGCATGCGCTGCGCCGTTATGAAAACGGCGAGGAGCGCTGCATCGCGTGCAAGCTGTGCGAGGCCGTGTGCCCTGCGGTCGCCATCACCATCGAGTCGACGGTGCGCGACGACGGCTCGCGCCGCACCTCGCGCTACGACATCGACCTGACCAAGTGCATCTTCTGCGGCTTCTGCGAAGAGAGCTGCCCGGTCGACTCGATCGTCGAGACGCACATCCTCGAATACCACGGCGAGAAGCGTGGCGATCTCTACTTCACCAAGGACATGCTCCTGGCCGTGGGCGATCGCTACGAGAAGGAAATCGCCGCCAACAAGGCGGCAGACGCCAAGTACCGCTGATCCCGGCGCCCGAAAAGAACCATCCTCATGGACGTCAAGACCGGCTTCTTCTACCTGTTCTCGGTCGTGCTGCTCTTCGCAGCCTTCCGGGTCATCACCGCACGCAACCCCGTGCATGCGGTGCTCTACCTCATGCTGGCCTTCTCGCAGGCCGCCGCCGTGTGGCTGCTCCTGAAGGCCGAGTTCCTGGCCATCGCGCTGGTGCTGGTCTACCTGGGCGCCGTGATGGTGCTCTTCCTCTTCGTGGTGATGATGCTCGACCTCAACATCGACAGCCTTCGCCAGGGATTCTGGAAGCACTTCCCGCTGGCCGCCCTGATCGGCGTGGTCATCGCCCTCGAGATGGCCTACGTGCTGATGGGGGGCTTCCGCCTGCAGGGCTCCGTGCCGGCCGAGATGGCGCAGGCCGCCGCCGCGCAGGGCTCCAACACCAAGGCGCTGGGCCTGCTGCTGTACAGCGAATACGTCTATCCCGTCCAGATCGCGGCCGTGATCCTCGTCGTGGCCATGATCGCCGCCATCGCGCTGACGCTGCGTCAGCGCAAGGACACCAAGTTCGTCAACGTGAAGGACCAGGTGCACGTGAAGGCCGCCGACCGCATGAGCGTGGTGAAGCTGGCCGCGACGCTGCCCCCACCGCCGCCGGCCGCGCCGGCCGCCGACGCCGAAGCGGAGAAGAAGCCATGACGCTGACCCTGGGCCATTACCTGTCGCTGGGCGCGATGCTGTTCGCGCTGTCGGTGATCGGCATCTTCCTGAACCGCAAGAACCTGATCGTGCTGCTCATGTGCATCGAACTGATGCTGCTCGCGGTCAACATGAACTTCGTCGCCTTCTCGCACTACCTGGGCGACATGCACGGCCAGATCTTCGTGTTCTTCATCCTCACGGTCGCGGCCGCCGAATCGGCGATCGGGCTGGCGCTGCTCGTCCTGCTGTTCCGCAACAAGTCGAACATCAACGTCGACGAGCTCAACTCGCTCAAGGGATAACGACAACCACCATGAGCGCAACGCTATCTGCTTCCACCCTGCTGGCCGTGCCGCTCGCGCCCCTCGTGGGCTCGGCGCTGGCGGGCCTGTTCGGCACGAAATTCGGCGGCAACCACCTGGGCCGCAAGGTCGTCCACTCGATCACCATCCTGGGCGTGCTGGTCGCCTTCGTCATCTCCGCCATGACCTTGAAGAGCGTCGTGGTGGACGGGGCCCGCTTCAACGCCACCATTTACGAATGGATGGTCGTCGGCGGCCTGAAGATGGAGGTCGGCTTCCTGGTCGACGGCCTCACCGCCATGATGATGTGCGTGGTGACCTTCGTGTCGCTGATGGTCCACATCTACACCATCGGCTACATGGAAGAGGATGCTGGCTACAACCGCTTCTTCGCGTACATCTCGCTGTTCACCTTCTCGATGTTGATGCTCGTCATGAGCAACAACATGCTCCAGCTCTTCTTCGGCTGGGAGGCGGTGGGGCTGGTGTCGTACCTGCTGATCGGCTTCTGGTTCAACAAGCCCACGGCGATCTTCGCCAACATGAAGGCCTTCCTGGTCAACCGCGTGGGTGACTTCGGCTTCATCCTGGGCATCGGCCTGATCGCCGCCTACGCCGGCACGCTGAACTACACCGAAGCCTTCGCCAAGGCCGACCAGCTCGCCAAGATCGGCTTTCCGGGTACCGACTGGATGCTGATCACCGTGATCTGCATCTGCCTGTTCATCGGCGCCATGGGCAAGAGCGCGCAGTTCCCGCTGCACGTGTGGCTGCCCGATTCGATGGAAGGCCCGACCCCCATCTCGGCGCTGATCCACGCCGCCACCATGGTGACGGCGGGCATCTTCATGGTCAGCCGCATGTCGCCGCTGTTCGAGCTGAGCGACACGGCGCTGAGCTTCATCCTGGTGATCGGCGCCATCACCGCCCTGTTCATGGGCTTCCTGGGCATCATCCAGAACGACATCAAGCGCGTGGTGGCGTACTCGACGCTCTCGCAGCTGGGCTACATGACCGTCGCGCTGGGCGCCTCGGCCTACTCGGTCGCGGTGTTCCACCTGATGACCCACGCCTTCTTCAAGGCGCTGCTGTTCCTCGGTGCCGGCTCGGTGATCATCGGTATGCACCACAACCAGGACATCCGCTGGATGGGCGGCGTGCGCAAGTACATGCCCATCACCTGGATCACTTCGCTGCTGGGTTCGCTGGCGCTGATCGGCACGCCGCTGTTCTCGGGCTTCTATTCCAAGGACAGCATCATCGAGGCGGTGCACGAGAGCCACCTGTGGGGCTCGGGCTTCGCGTACTTCTCGGTGCTGGCCGGCGTGTTCATCACCGCGTTCTATTCGTTCCGCATGTACTTCCTCGTCTTCCACGGCAAGGAGCGCTACGACCAGAACCCGGATGCGCACCACGACGAGCACGCGCACGACGACCACCACGGCCATGGCCACGACGCCAAGCCGCACGAGTCGCCGTGGGTGGTCTGGCTGCCGCTGGTGCTGCTGGCCATCCCGTCGGTGCTGATCGGCTACTTCACCATCCAGCCGATGCTCTATGGCGAGTTCTTCAAGGACGCCATCTTCGTGGATGGCTCCAAGCATCACGCGATGAAGGAGCTGGCCGAGGCCTTCCACGGCCCGATCGCCATGGCCTTGCACGGCCTGCAGGCGCCGCCCTTCTGGCTGGCCTTGGCCGGCGTGGCGCTGTCCTGGTACATGTACATGATCAACCCGGCGCTGCCGGCGGCCATCAAGCGCGCCTTCGGCCCGGTCTACCGGCTGCTCGAAAACAAGTACTACATGGACTGGTTCAACGAGAACGTGCTGGCACGCGGCACGCGTGCCCTGGGCACCGGCCTGTGGAAGGGCGGCGACCAGGCCCTGATCGACGGCGCCGTGGTCAACGGCTCGTGGAAGCTGATCGGGCGTCTGGCAGGCGTGGTGCGCTGGTTCCAGTCCGGCTACATCTACCACTACGCCTTCGCGATGCTGCTGGGCATCTTCGTCCTGATGACGTACTTCGTCTGGTTCAACCGATAGAAGGTGTGGACGAACCCGTCATGACCGCTCAGCCCTCCAAAACACATCCTCCCGGCGTTGCAAATGCTCGCCATGGCGTGAGCCATGCCTGCGCTTTGCGCCTTGATCGGCCGCGTTGTGGCGGCCTGCTCGGCCACGCCGAGTCCATCCACACCTTCTGATCCGCTGCGCTGGAGAACAAGAAAAATGGGTTTGTTGAGCCTTGCCATCTGGCTGCCGATCGCGGTGGGCGCCGTCCTGCTGCTGTTCGGCCGCGAGAACCAAGCGCGTGCTGTCCGCTGGGTCGCGCTGATCGGCGCCACCGCCAGCTTCCTGGTCACCCTTCCGCTGTACACGCGCTTCCAGGTCGGCAGCGCGGCGATGCAGTTCGTCGAGAAGGCGCCGTGGATCGAGCGCTTCCACATCAACTACCACGTCGGCGTGGACGGGCTGTCGATGTGGTTCGTGCTGCTGACGGCCTTCATCACCGTGATCGTGGTGATCTCGGCCTGGGAAGTCATCACCGAGCGCGTCAACCAGTACATGGGCGCGTTCCTGATCCTGTCGGGCCTGATGATCGGCGTGTTCTCGGCGCTCGACGGGATGCTGTTCTACGTCTTCTTCGAAGCCACGCTGATCCCGATGTACCTGATCATTGGCATCTGGGGCGGCCCGAACAAGATCTACGCGGCCTTCAAGTTCTTCCTGTACACGCTGCTCGGCTCGCTGCTCATGCTGGTCGCGCTGATCTACCTGTACAACACCTCGGGCGGCAGCTTCGACATCCTGGCCTGGCACAAGCTGCCGCTGGGCGGCCATGCCCAGACCCTGCTGTTCTTCGCCTTCTTCGCCGCCTTCGCCGTGAAGGTGCCGATGTGGCCGGTGCACACCTGGCTGCCCGACGTGCACGTCGAGGCCCCGACGGGCGGTTCGGCCGTGCTGGCCGCCATCATGCTGAAGCTCGGCGCCTACGGCTTCCTGCGCTTCTCGATGCCGATCGCCCCGGACGCCTCGCGCGAGTGGGCGTGGTTCATGATCGCCCTGTCGCTGGTGGCCGTGATCTACGTGGGCCTGGTCGCGCTGGTGCAGCAGGACATGAAGAAGCTGGTGGCGTACTCGTCGGTCGCCCACATGGGCTTCGTGACCCTCGGCTTCTTCATCTTCAACAGCTTGGGCGTGGCCGGCGGCATCGTGCAGATGATCTCGCACGGCTTCGTGTCCGGCGCCATGTTCCTGTGCATCGGCGTGCTGTACGACCGCGTGCACTCGCGGCAGATCGCCGACTACGGCGGCGTGGTGAACACCATGCCCAAGTTCGCGGCCTTCGCGCTGCTGTTCGCGATGGCCAACTGCGGGCTGCCCGCCACGGCCGGTTTCGTGGGCGAGTGGATGGTGATCCTGGGTGCCGTCAAGGCCAACTTCTGGATCGGCCTCGGTGCGGCCACCGCACTGATCTTCGGTGCCGCCTACACGCTGTGGATGTACAAGCGCGTGTACCTCGGCCCGGTCGGCAACAAGCATGTGGAAGAACTCACCGACATCAACGGCCGCGAGTTCCTGATGCTGGCCCTGCTGGCGATCGCGGTGCTGTGGATGGGCCTGTTCCCGAAGCCCTTCACCGACGTGATGGATGCTTCGGTCACGGAATTGCTGCGCCATGTCGCCGCGTCCAAGCTTCCCTGACGAAATGACCCCCAAGCTTGCGTCTTCGCCGCTGCGCTGCCCCCCGAGGGGGCAGGCCCGCCTTGGGGCGGCCCGGCGGCGGGCCGGCGCGCTGAACAAGAGAACGAGATGATTGACAAACTCAGCTGGATCACGATCTACCCCGAGATCGTCCTGCTCGTGATGGCGTGCATCATCGCGCTGGTGGACCTGTCGACCACCGATGCGCGCCGCACCCGCACCTATGTGCTCACCCTGCTGACCCTGGCCGTGGTGGCCGTGCTCACCGGCATGCAGGCGAATGCCGGCCGGACCGTCTACGGTTTCGGCGGCATGGTGGTCAGCGACCCGATGGGCAACTGGCTCAAGTGCTTCGCCACCGTGGCACTGATGGTCACGCTCGTGTACGGCCGTCCCTACGCGGCCGACCGCCAGATGCTGCGCGGCGGCGAGATGTTCACGATCAGCATGTTCTCGCTGCTGGGCATGTTCGTCATGATCTCGGGCAGCAACTTCCTGCTGATCTACCTGGGTCTCGAACTGCTCACGCTGTCGAGCTATGCGCTCGTCGCCCTGCGCCGCGACAACGCCGTGGCCAGCGAAGCGGCCATGAAGTACTTCGTGCTCGGCGCCATGGCCAGCGGCTTCCTGCTGTACGGCCTGTCGATGATGTACGGCGCCACCGGCTCGCTCGACGTGAACGAGGTCTTCAAGGCCATCGCCAGCCGCAAGGTCAACCACCAGGTGCTGGTCTTCGGCCTGGTCTTCATCGTCGCCGGCCTGGCCTTCAAGCTGGGCGCCGCACCCTTCCACATGTGGGTGCCCGACGTGTACCAGGGCGCGCCCACCGCGATCACGCTCCTCATCGGCGCGGCGCCCGAACTGGCGGCCTTCGCCATCGTGATCCGCCTGCTGGTCGAAGGGCTGCTGCCGCTGGCCATCGACTGGCAGCAGATGCTGGCGCTGCTGGCCATCGCCTCGCTGCTGGTGGGCAACCTGGCGGCCATCGCGCAGACCAACCTCAAGCGCATGCTGGCCTACTCGACCATCGCGCAGATGGGCTTCATGCTGCTGGGCCTGGTGGCGGGCGTGGTCAACGGCAACACCTACAACGCGCAGTACGCGTACAGCGCGTCGATGTTCTACATCGTCACCTACGTCCTGACTACGCTGGCCAGCTTCGGCATCATCCTGCTGCTGGCGCGCGAAGGCTTCGAGAGCGAGGAGATCTCCGACCTGGCCGGCCTCAACCAGCGCAGCCCGCTCTACGCCGGCGTGATGGCGATCGCGATGTTCTCGCTGGCCGGCATCCCGCCGCTGGTGGGCTTCTACGCCAAGCTGGCCGTTTTGCAGGCGCTGATCGCATCGGGCCAGGCGCTGTACATCGGCCTCGCGGTGTACGCGGTCGTGATGTCGCTGGTCGGCGCGTTCTACTACCTGCGCGTGGTCAAGGTCATGTACTTCGATGCGCCCCTCACCGCCACCACGGTGTCGGCGCCGCGCGACGTGCGCACGGTGCTGACGCTCAACGGCGCGCTGATCCTGATCCTGGGCATCCTGCCCGGTGGGCTGATGACGCTGTGCGCGCAGGCCATCGTGGCCACGCTCGCCAACTGAGCCTCGGAGCCGCATGGGCGGGCTGTCGCAAAGCGCTTCGGTCTGGCTGGTGCTGCTGGTCGCGGTGCTGGCGGCGAACCTGCCTTTCATGACGGAGCGCCTGCTGGGCGTCCTGCCCGTCCCGGGCGGGCACAAGTCGCTGGCGTGGCGTCTGGCCGAACTCGCCGTGCTGTACGGCCTCACCGGTGCCGTCGGCTTGCTGTTCGAGCGGCGTCTCGGCCAGATCGCGCCGCAGGGCTGGGAGTTCTACGCCGTGACAGGCGCGCTCTTCCTGGTGCTGGCTTTTCCCGGCTTCACCTGGCGCTACCTCGTCAAGCACCGCGCGGCCACCTGACGGACGCACTGCCACCACTTCTTTGCGAGATCCATCATGAGCGACACCCACCTCAAGGAAGAGCGCGTCGGCTCGCAGGAGCTGTTCAAGGGCCACTTCCTCGAGGCGCGCCGCGACACCATCCGGCTGCCCGACGGCAAGACGGCGACGCGCGAGTACGTCGTGCACCCGGGGGCGGTGGTTGTAATTCCACTCTTGGACGATGGCCGAATCGTGCTCGAGCGCCAGTACCGTTACCCGGTCGGCCAGGTGATGGTGGAGTTCCCGGCCGGCAAGCTCGACGCCGGCGAGGACCCCTTCGTCTGCGGCCAGCGTGAGCTGATCGAAGAGACCGGCTACCGCGCTCGCGAGTGGGCGCGCGCCGGCGTGATGCACCTCGCCGTGGCCTATTCGACCGAGATCATCCACATCTACTTCGCGCGCGGCCTCACGGCGGGCGAGCGGCAGCTCGACCACGGCGAGTTCCTCGACGTGTTCGCCGCCACGCCCGAACAACTGCTCGGCTGGTGCCGCGATGGCACCGTCACCGACGCCAAGACACTGAGCTGCGCCGTCTGGCTGCAGAACGTGCTGTCGGGCGCATGGACGCTGGACTGGTCGGCGGGCGAGGGCGCGGCCACCGCCGGATAATCGCGGCCATGAAAGTCCTCAACCTGCGTTGCGAGCACAGCCACACCTTCGAGGGTTGGTTCGCGTCGGCCGAGGACTTCGAGTCGCAATGCGCGCGCGGGCTGGTGGAGTGCCCGATGTGCGGCAGCACCGCAATCACCAAGGGGCTCAGCGCCCCGCGCCTGAACCTCGGCGCGGCGCGCGAGCCCGAGGCGCCCCAGGCGGCGCCCGCGGTCGACACCCCCGAGGCCCGCTGGATGCGTGCCGTGCGCGAGGTGCTGGCGCGCACCGAGGACGTCGGCGACCGCTTCGTCGACGAAGCCCGCCGCATGCACTACGGAGAGACCGAGGAGCGCGGCATCCGCGGCCAGGCGAGCCCCGAGCAGGCCGAGGCCCTGCTCGACGAGGGCATCGTCGTCATGCCGCTGCTGGTTCCACCGGGCGCCAAGGGCACGCTGCAGTAGCCTGCCAACAGGCCGGCGCCAGATCGTCACGTTCGTGACGAATTCGGCTGCAGCCCCCGCCCGGCGGGCGCTGCAGCCCGATTGCACTTTCGAACTTCAGGCCACGAACTGCAGCGCCGCGAGCTGCGCATAGACGCCGCCCAGCGCCACCAGCTCGGCATGCGTGCCCTGCTCGACGATCGCGCCGTGGTCCAGCACGACGATGCGGTCGGCCTTCTGCACCGTGGCCAGGCGGTGGGCGATGACCACCGTGGTGCGGTCCTGCATCGCGGACTCGAGGGCAGCCTGGACCATGCGTTCGCTCTCGGCGTCGAGGGCGCTGGTGGCCTCGTCGAGCAGCAGCAGTGGCGGGTTCTTCAGCATCGCCCGTGCGATCGCGATGCGCTGGCGCTGGCCGCCCGACAGGCGCACGCCGCGTTCGCCGAGGAAGGTGTCGAAGCCCTCGGGCAGCGCGTCGATGAAGGCCTCGGCATGCGCCGCGCGGGCGGCGGCGCGCACCTCGTCGTCGCTGGCGCCGGGTCGGCCGTAGCGGATGTTCTCCAGCGCACTGGTCGAGAAGATGACCGCGTCCTGCGGCACCAGTCCGATGCGCTGGCGCAGGTCTTCGAGGGACAGCGTGGCGAGCGGCTGGCCGTCGAGCAGGATGCGGCCGGACTGCGCGTCGTAGAAGCGCAGCAGCAGCTGGAACACCGTGCTCTTGCCGGCCCCGCTGGCGCCCACCAGCGCGACGGTTTCGCCCGGTGCGATCGCCAGGTCGAACTGCCGCAGCGCCGGAATGCCGGGCCGCGAGGGATAGTGGAAGTCCACGGCCTCGAATCGCACCGCGCTGCCGCCCTGCGGCACCGGCGCGACCACCGGCTGGTGCGGCGAGGCGATGACCGGGCGCGCATGCAGCAGTTCCATCAGGCGCTCGGTCGCGCCGGCCGCGCGCAGCAGTTCGCCGTACACCTCGCCCAGCACCGCCGAGGCGCTGGCCAGGATGATCACGTAGACCACCGTCTGGCCCAGGTGGCCGGCCGTGATCTCGCCGCGCATCACGGCCTGCGTGCCCGCATACAGGCCCCAGAGCAGGGCGGCCGAGGTGGCGATGATGATGAAGGCCACCAGCACGGCGCGCGCCTTGGTGCGGCGCACCGCGGTGCGGAAGGCGTCTTGCGTCGAGGCCGCGAAGCGCTCCGACTCGCGCGCCTCGGCGGTGTAGCTCTGGACCACCGGGATGGCGTTCAGCACCTCGCCGGCGATCGCGCTGGCATCGGCCACCCGGTCCTGGCTGGCGCGTGACAGGCGGCGCACCCGGCGGCCGAAGAGCATGCTCGGCACCACGACCAGCACCAGCACCAGGCCCACCTGGGCCATCACGTAGGGGTTGGTCCACACCAGCATCACCAGCGCGCCCAGGCCCATCACCGCGTTGCGCAGGCCCATGCTCAGGGAGGAACCCACCACCGTCTGCACGAGGGTGGTGTCGGCCGTCAGGCGCGACAGCACCTCGCCCGTCTGCGTGGTCTCGAAGAACTGCGGGCTCTGGCGCAGCACATGGCGGTACACGGCGTTGCGCAGGTCGGCCGTGATGCGTTCGCCCAGCCAGCTCACCGTGTAGAAGCGCGCCGCCGAGAAGACACCCAGCGCGATCGCGACCAGGAACAGCTCGAAGAAGTGGTTGCGCAACGCCAGCGCCTGCGCGCCGCGGTCCGACGGCACCAGGCCGCCGTCGATGAGGCCGCGCAGCGCCAGCGGAAAGAGCAGGGTGGTCACGGCGGCCAGCACCAGAAACAGCGCCGCCAGGCCGATCTGGACGCGATAGGGCCGCAGGAACGGGCGCAGGCCCGAAAGCGCGCGCGGCGATGCCTTGGCCGGTGCGGGGGAAAGGTCGCCCGTGGCGGGCAGGGAGGCAGCCATCGGTCGATTCTAGCCAACCGTTGCCGTCACAAAGTCAGCCTTGACAATTACTGCCATGGCAACTAATATTCGCCTCATGCCCCAGGACACCCCCTCTGCCGATCGTTCGGTCGGCCAGACCTTCTACCGTCCCGACAACTACTCGGCCGACGAAAGCATCGGGCTGATGATGCGGCGCATCATCACCGCCGTGGGGCAGGCCGTGGAGGCCGAGCTGGTGGAGCCGGGCGGCCCCACCTACCCGCAGTGGATTCCGCTGCACAAGCTGCACATGCACACCGGCCCGTCGACCACGGTCGCCGAGCTGGCCCGCGTGTGCGAACTCGACACCGGCGCCATGACGCGCCTGCTCGATCGGCTGGAGGCCAAGGGCCTGGTGCGCCGCGTGCGCTCCGTGGCCGACCGCCGCGTGGTGCACATCGAACTCACCGACGAGGGCGCCGAGCACGCCAAGCGCGTGCCCCATGTGCTGTGCCGGGTCCAGAACGAATTCCTCGCCGGCTTCGACGAAGCCGAATGGAAACAGCTGAAGGCGTACCTGCGCCGCATCCTCAACAACTCCGTCGACGCCTCGGCCCGGGCCGCGGCGCGCAAAGAAAAAGATGACAGCGCTTCTTCCTGATCTTCCCGTGGCACGGCGTGGTGCCGTGGTGCTCGCCGCGGCCGCGCTGGCTGCGGCACTCGCGGGCTGCGCCGACATGGCCGGCATCGACTCGCAGGCGCAGATGCGCGACGCGGCCGCCGTCGGCCTGCCTGCAGCCGATGCCACCGCCAGCACGGCGCCGGCTGTCGACAGCCAATGGTGGCGCGGCTTCGGCGACGCCCAGCTCGATGGCCTGATCGACACCGCCCTGCAGGGCAACCCCAACCTCGCCGTCGCATCGGCCCGCCTGGCCAAGGCCGAGGCGACCATCCGCGCCGCGCGCTCGGCCGACATGCCGCAGATCAAGGGCGACCTGAACCTCAACCGCTCGCTGTATTCCGAGAACTACATCTACCCCGACCCCCTGGGCGGATCGATCCAGAACAGCGGGCTGCTGCAGATCGGCGGGAGCTGGGAACTCGATTTCTTCGGCAAGAACCGCGCCGCCATCGAAGCGGCAGTGGGCAACGCCCGGGCCGCGCAGGCCGACGCCGAAGCCGCGCGCGTGCTGCTCGCCAGCAACGTGGCGCGCGGCTACGTGCAGTGGGCGCGGCTGGAGGCGCAGCTCGCCGTGGCCAAGCGCACGCTGGCCCAGCGCGACGAGACGCTGCGCCTCGTGCGCGACCGCGTCTCGGCCGGCCTCGACACCCGGCTGGAGTTGCGCCAGAGCGAGGGCGGCCTGCCCGAAGCGCGCCAGCAGATCGAGGCGCTGAACGAGCAGATCGGCATCGCCAGGCATGCGCTCGACGCGCTGGTGGCCAAGCCGAATGCGACCGAAACGCTCACCCCGCCTGCGCTGTCGGCAATGAAAAACATAGCGGTGCAGCCCGTGCTGCCGGCCGACCTGCTGGGTCGCCGCGCCGACATCGCGGCCGCCCGCTGGCGCGCCGAGGCGGCGACCAGCGACGTCGACTACGCCCGCAAGCAGTTCTATCCCAACGTCAATCTCACCGCCTTCGTCGGCGTGCAGTCGCTGGGCTTCGGCAACCTGCTGAAATCCGGCAGCGAGCAGTGGGGCGTGGGGCCGGCCATCACGCTGCCGATCTTCGAGGGTGGCCGCCTGCGCGCCAACCTGCGCGGCAAGGCGGCCGACCGCGATGCGGCCGTGGAAAGCTACAACGCCGCCGTGATCGACGCCGTGCGCGACGTGGCCGACCAGGTCACCAGCATCCAGTCCGTGGCACGCCAGCAGGCCCAGCAGCGCGAAGCGCAGGCCGCCGCCGAAGGCGCCTACGACATCGCGGTGCAGCGCTATGGCGCGGGACTGGGCAATTACCTCAACGTCCTCACCGCCGAAACCACCGTGCTGGCCCAGCGCCGGCAGGCCGTCGACCTCGCGGCGCGTGCACTCGACACGCAGGTGGCCCTGGCGCGCGCCCTCGGCGGCGGCTGGCGACCGGCCGACGCGCAGACCACCGCGTCGGTGCCCGCCGCATCGGCGACCCGTTGAGTCCGCACGCCGCCGACTCCATCGTCTCTTCAAGAATCCTTCCAACACCATGAGCGAGAACACCACCCCCAACGCCCCGGCAACCGCAGCGCCGGCCGAAGCACCCGCCGGCAACGGCAAGCGCCGCCGCGCGCTCACGGCCCTGGCGGCCGTCGTCATCGTCGTCGGCGGTGGCTGGGGCCTGTACGAATGGCTGGTCGCCAGCCACTACGAGGACACCGACAACGCCTACGTCCAGGGCAACGTGATCCAGATCACGCCGCAGATCGGCGGCACCGTGATGGCCATCGGCGCCGACGACACCGACTTCGTCAAGGCCGGCCAGCCGCTGGTGCAGCTCGACCCCGCCGACGCGAAGGTCGCGCTCGAGCAGGCCGAGGCCGCCCTGGGCCAGGCCGTGCGCCAGGTGCGCACGCTGTATGCCAACAACGGCTCGCTGGCCGCGCAGGTGGCGCTGCGCCAGGCCGACGTGGTGAAGGCGCAGAGCGACATTGCTCGCGCGCAGGACGACCTCAAGCGCCGCCAGGCGCTGTCGGGCAACGGCGCCGTGTCGAAGGAAGAGCTCAACCATTCCGAGACCACGCTGGCCAACGCGAAGAGCGCCCTGGCAGCGGCCCAGGCGGGCGTCGCGGCGGCGCGCGAGAACCTCGCCAGCAACCGTTCGCTCACCGACGGCACCAACGTCGAGGACCACCCCAGCGTGCAGGCGGCGGCCGCCAAGGTGCGCGAGGCCTACCTCGCCACGCAGCGCGTCGCCATGCCGGCGCCGGTCGACGGCTACGTCGCCAAGCGCACCGTGCAACTGGGCCAGCGCGTGAGCCCCGGCACGCCCATGATGTCCATCGTGCCTTTGAACCAGCTGTGGGTCGACGCCAACTTCAAGGAACCGCAGCTGCGCAACATCCGCATCGGCCAGGGCGTGAAGCTCACCGCCGACCTCTACGGCAAGAAGGTCGAGTACGACGGCAAGGTGGCCGGCCTGGGTGTGGGCACGGGCGCGGCCTTCGCGCTGCTGCCGGCGCAGAACGCCACCGGCAACTGGATCAAGGTGGTGCAGCGCGTGCCCGTGCGCATCGCGCTGGAGCCCTCGCAGCTCAAGGCCAACCCGCTGCGCGTGGGCCTGTCGATGGACGTCGAGATCGACGTGCGCAACAAGGACGGCCAGATGCTGGCCGAGGCGCCGCGCACCACGGCGCTGGCGCAGACCGAGGTCTACAGCGCGCTCGACAAGGGCGCCGAAGCCGAGGTGCGCCGCATCATCGCCGCGAACCTCGGCCGCGAGCCGGCGGCAGCGCCTGCCGCGCACCGCCCCGGTTCGGCCGCGCCGACGGCCGGCGACGCCGCGCACGTGGCGCTACAGAACAAGCCGATCTGATCCCGTCACGCGCCATCGATTCCTATGTCGACCCCTCAAGCCGCCTACGTGCCGCCACCGCCCCTCGAAGGGGCGGCGCGCGTCTGGGGCACCATCGCGCTGTCGGCCGCGACCTTCATGAACGTGCTCGACTCGTCGATCGCGAACGTGTCGCTGCCGGCCATCTCGGGTGACCTGGGCGTGAGCCCGACGCAGGGCACCTGGGTCATCACCAGCTTCGGCGTCGCCAACGCCATCGCCGTGCCGCTCACCGGCTTCATGACGCAGCGCTTCGGGCAGGTGCGCCTGTTCATGGCCAGCGTCATCCTGTTCATCATCAGTTCGTGGCTGTGCGGCCTGGCGCCCAACATGACGACGCTGATCGCCTTTCGCGCGCTGCAGGGCTTCGTCGCCGGTCCGATGATCCCGCTGTCGCAGACGCTGCTGCTGTCCAGCTATCCGCGTGCCAAGGCGGGGCTGGCCATGGCGATGTGGTCGATGACCACCCTGGTGGCGCCGGTGATGGGGCCGCTGCTAGGCGGCTGGATCACCGACAACATCTCCTGGCCCTGGATCTTCTACATCAACATCCCGGTGGGCCTGATGGCCGCCGGCATCACCTGGGCCATCTACAAGGACCGCGAGAGCGTCACCCGCAAGGTGCCCATCGACGCGATCGGCCTGGCGCTGCTGGTGCTGTGGGTCGGCGCGCTGCAGCTGATGCTCGACAAGGGCAAGGAGCTCGACTGGTTCCACTCGGTGCAGATCGTGGTTCTGGCCGTGCTGGCGGTGGTCGGCTTCGCCTTCTTCCTCGTCTGGGAGCTGACCGAGAAGCACCCGGTGGTCGACCTGTCGCTCTTCAAGCGGCGCAACTTCTGGTCGGGCGCGCTGGCCACCGCGGTGGGCTATGGCCTCTTCTTCGGCAACGTGGTGATCCTGCCGCTGTGGCTGCAGCAGTACATGGGCTACACCGCCACGCAGGCCGGCATGGTGCTGGCGCCGGTGGGGCTGCTGGCGATCGTGCTGTCGCCCATCGTGGGCCTGACGGTGGGCAAGGTCGATCCACGGCGCTATGCCACGGTCTCCTTCCTGGTGTTCGCGCTCATCCTGTGGATGCGCTCGCGATTCAACACGCAGGCGGACTTCGCCACCATCATGATCCCGACCCTGATCCAGGGCATCGCGATGGCCTTCTTCTTCATCCCGCTGGTCACGATCACGCTGTCGGGCCTGACGCCGGACCGCATCCCGGCGGCCTCGGGCCTATCGAACTTCGCGCGCATCACGGCCGGCGCGATGGGCACGTCGATCGCCACCACGCTGTGGGAGAACCGCGCCACGCTGCACCACGCGCAGCTCGCAGAGGCCGTCAACCAGGGCAGCACGGCGGCCACCGGCGCCATCAGCGCGCTCGGCAGCGCCGGGTTCAGTACGGAGCAGGTGCTGTCGCAGATCAACCGGCTGGTGGACCAGCAGGCCTTCATGCTCGCGACCTCCGACCTGTTCTATGGTTCGGCGGTGCTTTTCCTGCTGCTGATCCCGGTGATCTGGCTGTCGAAGCCGGCGCGCGGGGGCGGCTCGTCGGACGCTGCCGCCGGCGCGCACTGAAGTCAGCCGCCACTCATCCAGCAGAAGGGGACCCTCGGGTCCCCTTTTTCTTGGCGCGTCGTGCACGCCGTCACGCCGGCCGCGCATTGCACCGCAGCATCCGCATTTGCCCCAGTACGCAATTGCGGGGGCGCCGCCAACAATCGTCCCCGCTTCGCCACCCGGCCGGCCCAACGCAACGTACCTCCCATCGCACCTGCATGACTGAAATTTCCTTCCAGCCACGAGGTGGCCTCGGGCGATGAGCGACATCATTCTCGAGACGCGCCAGCTCACCAAGGAATTCAAGGGATTCACCGCGGTCAGCAAGGTCGACCTTCAAGTGGTGCGCGGGTCCATCCATGCGCTGATCGGCCCCAACGGCGCGGGCAAGACCACCTGCTTCAACCTGCTCACGAAGTTCCTGGAACCCACTTCGGGCCAGATTCTCTTCAACGGCCACGACATCACCGGCGAGCGCCCGGCGCAGATCGCACGGCGCGGCATCATCCGCTCCTTCCAGATCTCGGCCGTCTTCCCGCACCTGACGGTGCTCGAGAACGTGCGCCTGGGCCTGCAGCGCGCCCTCGGGACGAGCTACCACTTCTGGAAGAGCGAGAAGTCGCTGCTGCCGCTGAACGCCCGCGCGCGTGAACTGCTCGCGCAGGTCGGCCTGGAGGACCTGGCCGACGAGGAGACCGTGAACCTGCCCTACGGCCGCAAGCGGGCGCTCGAGATCGCCACCACGCTGGCCATGGAACCCGAGCTGATGCTGCTCGACGAGCCGACGCAGGGCATGGGCCACGAGGACGTGCACCGCGTGGCCGAACTCATCAAGCGCGTGTCGGCCGGGCGCACCATCCTGATGGTCGAACACAACATGAGCGTGGTGTCGACCATCGCCGACACCATCACCGTGCTGCAGCGCGGCGCCGTGCTGGCCGAAGGGCCCTACAGCGTGGTGTCGAAGAACCCGCAGGTCATGGAGGCCTACATGGGCACGACCGACGGCCAACTGCAAGGGGCGCATTGATGATGACCCCCACGCTCCCCACTTCGTGTGGTTCGCTGCCCCCCGAGGGGGCGCACGCCTCCCTTGGGGCGGCCCGGCGGGAGGCGCATTGATGACGACGCCCGCACTAGAAATCAACGGCCTGCAGGCCTGGTACGGCGAATCCCATGTGCTGCACGGCGTCGACATGGTCGTGCAGCCGGGTGAGGTGGTCACGCTGCTGGGCCGAAACGGCGCCGGGCGCACCACCACGCTGCGCGCGATCATGGGCCTGACCGGCACGCGCAAGGGCAGCATCCGCGTCAACGGGCACGAGACCATCGGCCTGCCCACGCACCGCATCGCGCACTTCGGCATCGGCTACTGCCCCGAGGAGCGTGGCATCTTCGCGAGCCTCTCGGCCGAAGAGAACCTGATGCTGCCGCCGCCGCTCAAGGGCAGCGACGCGGGCATGTCGGTCGACGAGATCTATGCCATGTTCCCCAACCTGGCGGAGCGCCGCCACAGCCAGGGCACGCGCCTGTCGGGCGGCGAGCAGCAGATGCTGGCCGTCGCGCGCATCCTGCGCACCGGCGCCCGGCTGCTGCTGCTCGACGAGATTTCCGAAGGCCTGGCGCCGGTCATCGTGCAGGCCCTGGCCCGCATGATCACCATGCTGCGCACCAAGGGCTACACGGTGGTGATGGTGGAGCAGAACTTCCGCTTCGCCGCGCCGCTGGCCGACCGCTTCTACGTCATGGAGCACGGCCGCATCGTGGAGAGCTTCGGCGCGCCCGAACTGCAGGCCAAGATGCCGGTGCTCAACGAACTGCTCGGCGTTTGAATCTTTTCCGTTTATTCCAAGGAGACTCCGTGATGACAACCAAGCATTTCACTGCGATCGCACTGGCCATCGGCGCGCTGGCGATCGCCACGGGCGCACAGGCACAGGAAAAGGTCAAGATCGGCCTGATCACCGACATGTCCAGCCTGTATTCGGACGTGGAAGGCAAGAACGGCGCCGTCGCGATCCAGATGGCGATCGACGACTTCGGCGGCAAGGTCCTGGGCCAGCCGATCGAACTGATGTCGGCCGACCACCAGAACAAGGCCGACATCGCGGCGTCGAAGGCGCGCGAATGGGTCGACACCCAGGGCCTGACGATGATCTTCGGTGGCACCAACTCCGGCACCGCGCTCGCCATGGCCAAGGTGGCCGAGGAGAAGAAGCGCGTCTACTTCAACAACGGGGCCGGCACCTCGGCACTGACCAACGAGGCCTGCACGCCCTACACCGTGCACTACGCCTACGACACCGTGGCCCTGGCCAAGGGCACCGGCGGTGCGGTGGTCGACCGCGGCGGCAAGAGCTGGTTCTTCCTGACGGCCGACTACGCCTTCGGCCAGGCGCTCGAGGCCGACACCACCGCCGTGATCAAGGCCAAGGGCGGCACGATCGCGGGCAGCGTCAAGCACCCGCTCAACGCGTCGGACTTCTCGTCCTTCCTGCTGCAGGCGCAGAACTCCAAGGCGCAGATCCTGGGCCTGGCCAACGCGGGCGGCGACACCATCAACGCCATCAAGGCCGCCAAGGAATTCGGCATCGACAAGACGATGAAGACCGCCGGCCTGCTGGTCTTCCTGTCGGACATCCACAGCCTGGGCCTGAAGAACACCGCCGGCCTGCTGCACACCACCAGCTGGTACTGGGACCTGAACGACAACACGCGCAAGTTCGCCAACCGCTTCTTCGAGAAGACCAAGCGCATGCCGACCGACGTGCAGGCCGCCGACTACTCGGCCACCACGACCTACCTCAAGGCCGTTCAGGCCGCCAAGACCACCGATGCCGACAAGGTCATGGCGCAACTCAAGAGCATGAAGATCGACGACTTCTACGGCAAGGGCACCATCCGCGCCGACGGCAGCTTCATCCACGACATGTACCTGGTCGAGGCCAAGGACCCCAAGGAATCGAAGAAGCCCTGGGACTACCTCAAGGTGCTGAAGACGATGCCCGGCGAGGAGGTCTTCACCGCGAAGGCCGACACCAAGTGCAAGCTCTGGAAGTGACGCGATCCGCGTCGCCTCGTTGCCCCTAACCCTGCGCCAAGGTCGTCCATGAACAAGTCCCTCCTCGCCCTGTCCGCGCTGCCGCTGGCCCTCGCGCTGGCGTCCGCTCCCGCCCACGCGCAAACGCCCGACAAGGTGCGGATCGGCTTCGTCACCGACATGTCGAGCCTGTACTCCGACGTGGACGGCAAGGGCGGCCTCACGGCCATCCAGATGGCCATCGACGACTTCGGCGGCAAGGTCAACGGCCTGCCGATCGAACTGCTCAGCGCCGACCATCAGAACAAGGCCGACATCGCTGCGTCGAAGGCGCGCGAGTGGATGGACACGCAGGGCCTGTCGCTGCTCATCGGCGGCACCAATTCCGGCACCGGGCTGGCGATGGCCAAGGTCGCGCAGGAGAAGAAGCGCGTCTTCATCGCCATCGGTGCCGGCACCTCGGCGCTGACCAACGAGCAGTGCAGCCCCTACACCATCCACTACGCCTACGACACCGTGGCCCTGGCCAAGGGCACGGGCGGCGCGGTGGTGGGGCAGGGCGGCAAGAGCTGGTTCTTCCTGACGGCCGACTACGCCTTCGGCCAGGCGCTGGAGAACGACACCTCGCGCGTGGTGAAGGAGAAGGGCGGCACGGTGGTGGGCGGCGTCAAGCACCCGCTCAACGCGTCGGACTTCTCGTCCTTCCTGCTGCAGGCGCAGAACTCCAAGGCGCAGATCCTGGGTCTGGCCAACGCGGGCGGCGACACCATCAACGCCATCAAGGCCGCCAAGGAATTCGGCATCACCAAGACCATGAAGATGGCGGGCCTGCTGGTCTTCGTCAGCGACGTGCACAGCCTGGGCCTGAAGAACACCGAGGGCCTGCTGCTCACGACCAGCTGGGACTGGAACCTGGACGACGAATCCCGCAAGTTCGGCAAGCGCTACTTCGAGAAGATGAAGCGCATGCCGACCGACATCCAGGCGGCCGACTACTCCGCCACGATGAACTACCTCAAGGCCGTGCAGGCGACCAAGACCACCGATTCGGACAAGGTCATGGCCTACCTCAAGAGCACGCCGCTGAAGGACTTCTACGCGCAGGGCACCGTCCGCCCCGACGGCCGCTACGTGCACGACATGTACCTGATGCAGGTCAAGAGCCCGGCGGAATCCAAGCAGCCGTGGGACTACTACAAGGTCGTGTCCAAGCTGCCCGGCGACCAGGTCTACACGACCAAGGCCGAGAGCAAGTGCGCCCTCTGGAAATGACGATGCCCCGGCCGGGCTGCGCCACCGAGCGCGCCCCGGCTTCCCGATTCTGATCGCCGCCTCCCCATGAACATTTCAATGCCCGCGCTGCTGAGCCAGCTGCTGCTGGGGCTGGTCAACGGATCGTTCTACGCGATCCTCAGCCTTGGCCTCGCGGTCATCTTCGGCCTGCTCAACGTCATCAACTTCGCGCACGGTGCCCTCTTCATGATGGGCGCGGTGCTGACGTGGATGGCCATGAACTATTTCGAGGTCAACTACTGGGTCATGCTGATCGCGGCGCCGGTCATCGTCGGCCTGTTCGGCGTGCTCATCGAGCGGCTGCTGCTGCGCTGGATCTACAAGCTCGACCACCTCTATGGCCTGCTGCTGACGCTCGGCCTCACGCTGCTGATCGAAGGCGCGTTCCGTTCGGTGTACGGCGTGTCGGGCCTGTCGTACGACGCGCCCGACCAGCTGTCCGGTGCGACCAACCTGGGCTTCATGATCCTGCCCAACTACCGGGCCTGGGTCGTGGTGGCCTCGCTGCTGGTGTGCTTTGCCACCTGGTTCGTGATCGAGAAGACCCGCATCGGCGCCTACCTGCGCGCCGGCACCGAGAACCCGCGCCTGGTGGAGGCCTTCGGCGTCAACGTGCCGCTGATGATCACGCTGACCTACGGCTTCGGCGTGGCGCTCGCTGCCTTCGCCGGCGTGCTGGCCGCGCCGGTGATCCAGGTGTCGCCGCTGATGGGGCAGAACCTCATCATCGTCGTCTTCGCCGTGGTGGTGATCGGCGGCATGGGCTCGATCATGGGTGCCATCCTCACCGGCCTGGGCCTGGGGGTGATCGAGGGTTTCACCAAGGTCTTCTATCCCGAGGCCTCGTCCACCGTCGTGTTCGTGATCATGGTGATCGTGCTGCTGATCCGTCCTGCCGGCCTGTTCGGCAAAGAAAAATGACCCACCCCCAGTCTTCGCGCACTTCGTGTCGCTGCGCCAACCCCCTCCAGGGGGCAGCAGCAGCGGCCCGGCCAAGCCGGTTCCGCGCTGCTTCCCGCCTGAACCTGCTCCGCGGCCGAAGGCTCGTGCGTTGGCCAGAGGCGTCGGTGCAGTGCGAAGACGGGGTTCATTGAAATGAACAGATCCCTCCTCGGCTACGGCCTCCTGCTCGCCGCGCTGATCGCGGCGCCCTTCGTGGGCGCCTACCCGGTCTTCGTGATGAAGCTGATGTGCTTCGCGCTCTTCGCGTCGGCCTTCAACCTGCTGCTCGGCTTCACCGGCCTGCTGTCTTTCGGCCACGCGGCGTTCCTGGGCTTCTCGGCCTACATCGCCGGCTATTGCCTGCGCGACCTGGGTCTCACGCCCGAGCTCGGCCTGATCGCCGGGACGCTCACCGGCGCCTTGCTCGGCTGGGTCTTCGGCCTGCTGGCGATCCGCCGCCAGGGCATCTACTTCGCGATGATCACGCTGGCGCTGGCGCAGATGGTGTTCTTCTTCTGCCTGCAGGCGAAGTTCACCGGCGGCGAGGACGGCCTGCAGGGCGTGCCCCGCGGCAAGCTCTTCGGCGTGCTCGACCTGTCCAACGACATGACCATGTACTACGTCACCCTCGTGGTCGTGGTCGCGGCCTTCCTGCTCATCGTGCGCACCATCCACTCGCCCTTCGGCCAGGTGCTCAAGGGCATCAAGGAGAACGAGCCGCGCGCACTGTCGCTGGGCTACGACGTGAGCCGCTTCAAGCTCTTGGCCTTCGTGATCTCGGCCGCGCTCTCGGGCCTGGCCGGTTCGCTCAAGACCCTGGTGCTGGGCTTCGCCACGCTGACCGACGTGCACTGGTCGTCCTCGGGCTCGGTCATCCTCATGACGCTGCTGGGCGGCCTGGGCACGCTGTCGGGCCCGATCGTCGGCGCGGCGGTGGTGGTCGCGCTGGAGAACAAGATCGGCGACCTGGGCACCGCGCTGGCGCACCTCACCGGCGTCGAATGGTTCAACACCCTGGGCGAGTCCGTCACCATGGTCACCGGCCTGATCTTCGTGGTGTGCGTGTTGGCCTTCCGGCGCGGCATCATGGGCGAGGTGATCGCCTTGCTGGGGCGTCGCCGCAAGGGCAGCTGACGAGCGCCTTGGCTGCGGCGGCTGGGCTCGTTTTCTTGAACCGAATCGGTCTGCAGCGCCCGCCCAGTCTGCGCAAGCAGCTATCGATTTGGTAGCAAGCCGGTGGCGAGCCGGCCGGCGCCTCAAAGCCGCAGCGCCGCCACGTAGCCCGTCATTTCCAGGTAGCCGTGCCCCACGGTGCGGCCTTGCGCGTCGCGCAGCGCGCTCAGGCCTTCCCAGTAGATGGCGCCGGTCGAGCCGCGGCTGTCCAGTTCCTGGTCGTCGAGCAGGGAGGCCACTTCGAAGCGGCCTGCCGGCGTGTCGACCGTCCACTGCACCGGGTAGCGCCCCCCAGAGCGCGGACTGGTCCACACGCGGCCAGGCGTGAAGCGCACCTCCTGCGGCCCGAAGGCTTGCACCACGCCGCCCCCCGCACGCCAGGACCCACCGACCCACAGCGCCGAGCCGTCACGCCGCCGCAGCCGGAAGGCGGTGAGCGCACTGCCGTCGTCCAGGTTCATGCCGATCCAGTCCCAGCCCACGGCCTCGGGATGCATCAGCGCCTCGCTCCATTCGTGGTCCAGCCAGGCACGGCCGGTCACCTCGAGCGGTGCCTGCCCCTGCAGCGCGATGCGGCCCTGGACGGCCAGTTGCGGCTCGCTGTAGTAGTAGCTGGCCTGCGAGGCGTCCGGCCCCTTGCGCGACAGGCCCGAGCTGCCCTGCAGCAGCAGCGGCTGCGTGGGCGTGAAGCGCAGCGACAGGCCGAAGCCGTCCGCGCCCGCATCGGCCGCCACCTCGGCCTGGTAGCGGCCGCTGGTGGCATCGCGCACCAGCGACCAGTCCTGCAGGCGGATGTCGGTGTCGGCTTCGGACGCGCTCGCGATGCCGAAGCCGGCGCGCGCGATGCGCTGCTCGTGCCGCAGCTGGCGCCCCTGCAGGTCCGTCACGGCCGCGTGTGCGAAGAGAAGCTGCTTCGCCGCGAAGGCCGAGCGCATCGGCTGCGCCGCATCCACGCGCGAGCGGAAGAAGGTGACCTGGAAGCCGAAGCGCCGTCCCTCGGCCGCCTCGGCATGACCGGTGATGTACCACCACTCGGTACGCAGCTCCGGATGGCTGCCGAAGTCGCGCGGGAACTGCAGCGTGCGTGGCGGCAGTGCGCGTGCCGAGCTGGCCCAGGCCAGTGCGGGCAGCAGGGCGAGGGCGTGGCGACGGGTCAGCATGGCGACGCGCTCAATCCTGCATCTGCTCGGCGATGTCGCGGCGTTCGTGCAGCACGCGCCACACGTCGATGTGGTCCTCGTGCGCCATGTAGAACAGCAGATAGGGAAAGCGTGTGAGTCGCCAGCAGCGGAGGCCGGGAAGTTGCAATTCGTGGGCGTGGCGCGTAGAGCCCGTGCCGGCATGGCGGCCGATGTGCGCACAGGCGGCCTCCAGCGCGTCGACGAAGCCCAGTGCCGCCTCGATGGCCTGTTCGCCGACGTAGTGCGCGATGGCGTCGTCCGCGTCATCCTGCGCCAGCGGTCGCAGGCGCACCGGCAGCGCTCTCACCGCTTGGTGCCAGGCTTGAGCGTCTTGCGTGCGCGGGCCCGCAGCGCGTCGAAGTAGTCGCCGTCCGCCGGACGAGCGGGTCCCGACGCCGCGCCGGCCAGCAACAACTCGCGCAAATGCCGTCGCTCCTGCTCACGCCGCAGCAGTTCTCGCACGTACTCGCTGCTGGTCCCGTAGCCGCGCTCGGCCACTTCGCGATCGACGAAGGCCTTCAAGTGCTCGGGCAGGGAGATGTTCATGGTGCTCATGGGAGCAGTGTGGTGTGCTTGGCAAAATTTGGCAAGGCAAGGGCCTACCAATCTTCTTTCACCGCCAGCACCGCCTCCCGCGATGCCGTCGCGCGCCCCGCCAGCCAGGCCGTGACGGTGCCGGCCACCACCACCGCGCCGCACAGCAGCGCGAGCCGGCCCCAGGGCACGAGCAGATCCATGCTCCAGTGGAAGCTCTGCGGGTTGACCACCTTCACCAGCACCACCGACACCGCCAGTCCCAGCGCCAGCCCGGCGACGGCGCCGATGGCGGTCCACGCGGCGCCTTCGCCGGCCACCACCGCCAGCACCTGCCGCCGCGTGAGGCCCAGGTGCGCCAGCAGGCCGAATTCCTTGCGCCGCGCCAGCACCTGCGCGCTGAAGCTCGCCGCCACGCCGAACAGGCCGATCGCGATGGCCACGGCCTGCAGCCAGTAGGTGACGGCGAAGCTGCGGTCGAAGATGCGCAGCGAGTTCGCGCGGATCTGCGCGACCGACGAGAACTCGATGGCGTTGCCATCGCCGCCGAAGGCCCTGGCCGCCAGGGTGCGCGCGGCCTGCTGCACGTCGGCTTCTCGCGCGCCAGGGGCGAGCCACAGCGCGATGTCGCTCACGCGCCGGTCGCCCGTCAGGCGCACGAAGTCGGCGCTGTCCATCGTCACCGCGCCGAACTGGCGCACATAGTCGCGCCACACCCCCGCGATGAAAAACGAAGCGGCTGCCGCAGGCGGTGCGGACGCAGCCGTCCCGAATGCCTTCGAAAGCTCCGGCCAGTCCTGCCCCGGCCGCAGGCCATACAGCGCGACCATCGGCTCGCTCACGTACAGGCCGATGCGCCCGGCGGGCACGGGCAGGGCCGGGCCGACCAGCGGCAGCGAACGTGCGGCGTCGTCGGTGTCGATGGCGCGGGCAATCAGCGTGACGGGCGGCCGCGACGCATCGAGGAGCAGGCTGCGCGTGCGCAGGGTGCTGGCCCGCGCCACGCCGGGGAGCTGCGCCATCTGCTGCACGAGCGCGGTGTCGAAGGGCGCGGCGTCGGTCGCCGCGCCGCCGGTGCCGGCCGCGCGCAGGTACAGGTCGGCCGGCAGCACCACGTCGAGCCACTGCGTCACCGAGTCGCGGAAGCTCGCCACCATCACCGTCAGGGCGACCGACAGCGCCAGGCTGGCGACCACGCCGCTCACCGCCACGGCGGCCGTGCCCCGCATGCGCCGGGCGCGCTCGATGGCCAGCATGGACAGCAGGCGCTGCCCGAGCCGCGGCGCAAGCCGGTCGTACGCCGCCTCGATCAGCCAGGGCAGGCCCGCGATGCCACCGACCAGCAGCAATCCGACCGAGACGTAGGCCGCCAACGGAATACCGAAAACGGCTGGAACGCCCGCCAGTCCTATGCCTCCAGCTATCAAAATCAAAGCAATCCACGGTCTGCGCGCGGTGGCGTTGGCTGCGCCCAGCCCCTTGAGCGTCTGCGCCTCGGGCAGGCGCTGCGCCGCGCGCGCCGGCCACCAGCCGCCCACCCCCGCTGCCGCCAGCCCCAGTGCGCCATAGAGCAGGGCGGCCGGCGTGCTCCATTGCAGCCGCGGCGACACGCCCGAAAAGTAGCCGCCGCCCAGGTCGCCGCCCAGCAGCCGCAGCGCGGCCCAGGCGAGCGTGCCGCCGAGCAGCAGCCCGGCGACGCTGCCCACGGCGCCCAGCAGCAGCGACTCCGCCAGCACCAGCCGCAGGCGCTGGCTCGGCGTCAGCCCCAGCACGCCCAGCAGCGCGAACTGCTGCGCGCGCTTGGTCACGCTCAGCGCCAGCACCGAGAACACCAGGAAGGCGCCGGTGAAGAGCGCCACCAGCGCCAGCACCGTCAGGTTGACGCGGTAGGCGCGCGACAGGTTGCTCGCGCGCTCGGCCGCGTCGCCGGGCTCGGCCACGCGCACGTTCGCGGGCCAGCCCGGCAGGCGCTGCAGCGCGGTGACGAAAGCTGCCCGGTCGGTGCCCGGCGCCAGCCGCAGGTCGATGCGCGTGAGCTCGCCGCCGCGGCCCAGCAAGTCCTGCGCGGCGCCGATGTCCATCACGGCCAGCGCGCTGCCGCCGGCGGCCACGGTGCCGGCGATGCGCAGGGGCGGCTGGCCGGGCGCCGCGCCGTCGATCTGCAGGGTGGGCGAGGCGCCCGCGGCCTGCTGCGCAGCCGGGTTGAGGAAGGCGCGGCCGGGCGAGAGCATGGCGAAACGCGCGTCGTCCTCGCCGCCTTGCGTGGGCACCGGCATCAGCGAAGGCGCGATGCCGGGCACGACCAGCGCATCGACGCCGACCACGCGCAGGCCGAAGCGCCGGCCGTCGGGCGTGCGCGCAATGGCCTGCACCTCCAGCACCGGGCTCGCCAGCCGCACCTGCGGCAGCCGCGCCACCTGCGCGTACACCCGCTCGTCGAAGCCGCCCTGCACCGCGCGCAGTTCCAGGTCGGGCTGGCCGTTGACCGAGCGCACCGCGCCCTGGAACTCGTCCAGCGCCGAGGCATTGATCAGGTGCACCGAGAAGGCCAGCGCCACGCCCAGCATGACGGCCACCACCGCGGCCAGGTTACGCCAGGGGTGGTGCCGCAACTCTTGCCAGGAGAAGGTGCGCAGCAGGGCCAGCATGGGGGCATTGTGGCCCGGTGCCGCGGGTGGCCGGCGGTCCTGCAGGGCGCGACGCCGTCAGCGCAAGCTCATCCCGCGCGAGCGACCAGCTCGCGCAGCACCGTGGCCATCGGCACGGTGCCGCGCCGCGCCGCGCCCTCGAAGCCCAGCCATCCTTCGTTGAAGCCGTCGAGCATGCGCGCGCGAGGTCCCGGATGCCGTGCACCCTGCTGCCGGAAGCGCGCCTCCCATTCGCCGCGCGGGATGGATTGCGCCCGCACCGGGCGGCCAAGCAGGGCGCCGAGGCCTGCGGCGATGTCGGCGGGCGACACGGGTGCAGGTCCTTCGAGCTCGACCACGCGCGGGCCATCGCCGGGCGCCAGGAGCATCTCCGCGGCGGTGCGGCCCACGTCCTCGGTCGCCACCATCGGGATGGGTCGCTCCACCGGCTGCAGGTAGGCATCGATCAGGCCTGTGTCGCGTGCGGAAGCCACGTCCCACAGGGCGTTCTCCATGAACCATGCGGGCCGGATGAAGCGCACGTCCAGTGGCAGGTCGCCCAGTGCGTTCTCGAGCAGCCCGAGTTGGGTCAGCAGGTTCTCCTGCGCGGCCTGCGCACCGATCGTGGACAACGCCACGACGCGCGGCGGGCGCGCCAGGAGCAGCGCCTGCGCGATGGCTCCGATCAGCGCGCGTGCCTCGGGAAAGCCCGGCGCCGGGTCGAAGTTGGCGGGCAGCATGACGAACACGCCCCGCGTGCCCGAGAAGGCGCGTGCCAGTGCCTGGCCGTCCTCGAGATCGGCAACGGCCACATCGGCGCCCTGGTCACTCCAGGGCACTGCGCGTGCGGCATCGCGCACCACGGCGCGCACGGTTTGGTGGTGGGCCAGCAGGGTGCGCGCCACCGCGCCTCCCACCTGGCCGGTGATTCCGGTGACTGCATACATCGTCGAACTCCTTGCGCCCGCACCGTGCGGGCAATCACATGCATTCTGAGAAGTGACATAACATTTCTCAATGACATGAAAGTCATTCCAAGAATGCCAAAATGGCATGCATGGAACGCTTCGACGAACGCATGCTCAACGGCATGGGCGTGTTCGCCGCCATCGTGCGCAGTGGCAGCTTCGCCGCTGCGGCGGCGCAGCTCGACATGTCGCAGCCGGGGGTGAGCCGCTCCGTCGCGCGGCTGGAGGCGCGGCTGGGCATCCGGCTGTTCGAGCGCAGTGCGCGCGCGGTGCGGCTCACTGACGAGGGATGGCGCTTCCACACGCAGACGGCGCCGCTGCTCGCCGGACTGGAGGAGGCCGCGGCCACGGCGGCGGGCGCTGCAACCACCGTGCGCGGGTACCTGCGCGTCAATGTCGACCCGTACTTCTCGCGCCTGATCCTGGGGCCGCAGCTGGAGTCCTTCATGACCCGGCATCCGGAGCTTCAGCTCGAACTCGCCACCCGCCCGCAGCTCGGCGACATGCTGTCCGAAGGCATGGACCTTGCGCTGCGCTTCGGCGACCCGCCGACGTCGAGCCTGGTGGCGCGCAAGCTGCTCGACACGCGCATCCTCACCGTGGCCGCGCCGGCCTACCTCGCGCGCCATGGCCATCCGGTGCGGCCGCAGGAACTGGCCGACGGCCGCCATGTGTGCATCGAGTTCCGCGATCCGCAGACCGGGCGGCCCTTTCCGTGGGAGTTCCATCGTCGCGGGCGGCGCATCGTCGTGCCGACCGGCGGCCGGCTGGTGCTCAACGACGCGGGCACCCTGCACAGCGTGTGCATCGCCGGCTATGGCATCGCGCAGGTGATGGACCTGGGCGCCGCCCCGCTGCTGGCCAGCGGCGCCCTGGTGGCGCTCTTCCCGGACTGGGCCGAAGAGCGCTTTCCTCTCTATGCGCTGTACCCGTCGCGCCAGCACCTGCCATCGAAGACGCGCGCCTTCCTGGACTTCGTGGTCGAGCTCACGCAGGGGCATCGCGGCTGAGGCTCAACCGCGTCCGGCGCCGGGCAGCCTTGCTTGTATAAGACAACGATCGAACCCGAGTTTGCCCGTGTACGCATCGAAACTGTCTCCGCGCGTCCCCCGCGCCCCGAGCTTTCCACGCCCCCTCACCACCGTCGACGTGGTGCTCTTCACCGTGCAGGCCGACGCCCTGCAGGTGCTGCTGGTGCGCCGGCCCGACGACGCCGCCGAGCCCTTCGCAGGACGCTGGGCGCTGCCGGGCGGTTTCGTGAACGTGGAGACCGACGCGAGCCTGCTCGACTGCGCACTGCGCAAGCTGCGCGAGAAGACCGGCGCGATCACGCCGTACCTGGAGCAGCTGGGCAGCTGGGGCAACGCGACGCGCGACCCACGCGGCTGGTCGGCCACGCACTGCTTCTATGCACTGGTGCCGGCGCCAACCGTCGAGCTGCAGAAGGGCGCCAACGCCACCGAGGTGGGCTGGTTCGATGCGGACGCCGCGCTGCGCAAGCGCCTGGCCTTCGACCATGCCGAGCTGCTGGCCGCGGCGCTGGCACGCCTGCGCAGCAAGGTCGAGTACACCTCGCTGCCGGCCTTCCTCATCGAAGAGCCGTTCACCCTGCCGGCGCTGCAGCAGGTCTACGAGGTCGTGCTGGGCCGTCCGGTGGACAAGAGCGCGTTTCGCAAGCGCATGCTCGATGGCGGCTTCATGGAGGAGGCGGGCATGCGCACTGCCGAGGCTGGGCAGCTGGGTCGGCCCGCCATGACGTACCGGCTGCGCGACCGCTCGCAGGCGGCGCTGTTTCCGCGCACCTTCAACGCCCGGGGCGCCGACGACGTGGGCTGAGCCGGCTGGCGCTACCACCTCTGCCATATTGCCGCGCCAGGGGCTCTCGCGGATGCTGCGGCTTCCGACCGGAGGCAGCCGCGCATGGCCCAGTTCACCGTCAATTCGCACCGCTTCGACCCGTACAAGGCCTTCAAATTCCGCGTGAAGTGGGACGGCCGCTACGTCGCCGGCGTGAGCCGCATCTCGGCCCTGCGCCGCAGCACCGAGGTGATCGAGTACCGCGAGGGCGGCGACCCCTCGTCGGTGCGCAAGTCGCCCGGGCGCACGAAGTTCGATGCCATCACGCTGCAGCGCGGCGTCACGCACGACGCGGAGTTCGAACGCTGGGCGCAGAAGGTGTGGAATCTGGGCGGCGGCCTGGGCGCCGAGGTGTCGCTCAAGGACTTCCGCAAGGACCTGCTGATCGAGCTGTTCAACGAGGCCGGCCAGCTCGTGCTGGCCTACAAGGTTTACCGCGCCTGGGTGTCGGAGTTCGTCGCGCTGCCCGAGCTGGACGCCAACGCCCATGCCGTCGCGATCCAGCGCATCCGGCTCGAGAACGAGGGCTGGGAGCGCGACACCGACGTGGTGGAGCCGGCCGAGCCGTCCTTGGGTGCTTCGGCCTGAGACGCAGGCCGCACGATGAAGGAAGAGGCACCGCCCAAGGCCGGCCTGCTCGTGCTGGCGCCCGACGGCGCCGCGGTGCGACAGGCGATCGTCTTCCAGTTCAATCCCGAGACGCTCACCCGCCAGATCGGGCCCGTGCCCGGTGCGGCGCCAGCCGAGGCGACCGGGGTGGTCGAGACGATCCGCCTCGAAGCGCACTTCGACGCCCTCGCCATGCCCGCCAATGCGCCGGGGCCCGCGGGCATCGCCCCCGTGCTGGCCGCGCTCGAGGCGCTGGTGCTGCACGAGGCCGACGGGCCCGCGCACCGGCAGCTGGTGCTCTTCGCCTGGGGACGGCAGCGCGTGCAGCCTGTGCGCGTGCTGGCGCTGGACGTCGTGGAGCAGGCCTTCGACCGTGCGCTGAACCCGCTGCGTGCACAGGTGACGCTGCACCTGCGCGCGCTGTCGGCGCACGACTTCGGCACCGGCAGCCGCGGCGCGAGGCTGCTGGCTGCCCATGTGCGCACGCGCGCTGCACTGGCCGCGCAACTCGGGCCCCAGGGGCTCGACGCGCTGGGTCTCGCGGCGCCGCCCTGACCGAATGCCCGCCGCGCCGGGCAGGGAAAGCCGGCACCGCGATGTCACGCGCCGCGCCGACAATGGCGGCATGTCCTTTTCCGTCGAAGCCATCGAACGCGCCACCCTGGCGGCCGTGCCGCCGGACACCCTCGAGGAACAGCCCGGCTGGCTGCTGCCACTGGACGCCGGCACCGTGGGCCGCGCCCACAGTGCCGCCCCGTTGCACCACGGCGCGCCGGACCTGGCGCTGCTGCCGCAGATCGAGGCGCGCTACCGCGCGGCCGGCCTGCCGCCGGTGTTCCGCCTGCCGGTGGAGACGCCGGCCTTCGCCGACTTCGACGCCGCGCTGCGCGAGCGCGGCTACGTGCCGTCGCGGCCCACGTTGGTCATGACCGGCAGTGCCGCGGCCATGGCCTCGGGCGGGCGCCCCAACGCGGTGCAGCTCGACACCCAGCCCGGCGAGGACTGGGCGCGCGTGTACCTCGGCGAGGGCTTCGACCCCGTCGACGGCGCGCACCGCGTGCGGCTGCTGCGCCGTGCGCACGATGCGGTGTATGCCGGCGTGCGCCTGGCGCTGGAGCCCGGCGCCCCCGAGCAATTGGGCGCCGTCGGCTGCGCCTGCTTCAGCCACGGCCTGGTCGGCGTGCACGGCATGCGCACGCGCCCGCGCTTCCGCGGCCGCGGCCTGGCCCGCCAGCTCATGGCCGCGATGGGCGTCGAAGCCGAGCGCCGCGGCATCGCGGACGCCTTCCTGCAGGTGGAGGTGGAGAACTACCTCGCGCGCTCGCTCTATGCGCGCATCGGCTTCGAGCCGGCATGGACCTATGTGTATTGGCAGCAGCCCGGGGCGTACTGAGCGCGCCGCCTGAAGACTCTCGCCTACAGGGACGTTCCGCGCACCGGGCAAAGCATCCAGATCGCTGCCAAGAATCGGGGCGGGGGCGCGGACATACCGGGCCCGTTCACCCGTCGGTGCGACGGCTCGATGGCCGTGCGCCTCACTCGGTCGTGATGTGGTTGTCCCTGACGACCTTGGCCCAGGCGCGGGCATCCTCGTCCAGGAACTTGCGGAAGGCCTCGGGGCCTTCGCCCACGGGCGTGAGGCCGTAGTCCAGCAGCTTGGCGCGAAAGGCCGGGTCGGCCATGATCTTCTGCGAGGTGGCGAGCAAGGCGGCCTGGACGGATTCCGGCGTCCCTTTGGGCGCGAAGATGCCGTGCCACGAGTCGCCGACGAAGCCGGGGTACTGCTCGGCGATGGCGGGCACGTCGGGCAGGCCGGGAACGCGCTGCGTGCTCGTGACGCCCAGGGCGCGCACCTTGCCGGCGCGCACCTGGGGAATGGCGCCGGTGCTGGCGTCCAGCGCCACGTCGATGCGTCCGGCGATCACGTCGGGCACGAACTGGTCCTTGTAGGGGACATGGGTCATCTTCAAGCCGGCCTGGTTCAGCCAGCGGGCCAACGCCACGTGCGTGCCCTGGCCGATACCGGCGCTGGCGTAGGTGAGCGCATCGGGCCGGGCCTTGGCCTCGCGCACCAGGTCCTGCAGCGTGCGGTATTTCGAATCCACCGAGGTGACGAGCACATAGGGCACAGAGAGGATGCGCGTGACGGGCACGAAGTCCTCGGCCTTGTACGGCAGCTTCCTGTAGACGTAGGGGTTGATCGAGAAGGTGTTGTTGACCGTCCAGAGCAGGGTGTAGCCGTCGGCGGGTGCATTGGCGACGGCCTGCGCGCCGATGATGGTGCTGGCGCCCGGGCGGTTCTCGACCACCACCGGCTGGCCGGTGAGGTGGGTGAAGCCCTCGCCCCACAGGCGGGCGATCACGTCGGGCGACACACCCGGCGGAAAGGGCACCACCAGCTTGACCGGCTTGGAAGGGTAGGCCGGCTGTGCTGCCGCCGTGGTGGGCAGGCCGGCCGCCAGAAGGCCAGCGGCGGCGGCGGCGGTGCACAGGTGGCGGCGGGAGATCGTGAAGAGGCGCATGGCGTATGTCTCGTGATGCTGGAAGAAGAAGCCGAAGTCGGGTGGGCGCGGCGCGTATCTCAGGCCCTCAGGTCCAGCCGCCGCACCAGCGGCGGGAAGTCCGCCAGGTCCTGCCGGATCAGGGCCTCGAAGGGTGCGGGGCCGCCGCCGGCCAGCTCCCATCCGTTGACCTGGGCGCGGGCCTTCATCTGGGTGTCGGCCAGTGCGGCATCGAGCGCCTGCGACAGCCGCGCGACGACGGCGGCCGGCGTGCCACGTGGCACGGCGAGCCCGATCCAGAACGAGGCGTCGAAGCGGGGATAGGTGCTTTCGGAGAGCGTGGGCACCTCGGCCATCGAGGGCAGGCGCTTGAGGCCGGTCTGCGCCAGCGGCATGATGCTGCCGCCCTTGAGGCCGGGCTGGGCCGAGGAAAAGTCCAGCAGCGCCAGTTGCACCTCGCCCGCCATCAGCCCGGTGACGAGCGGGCCCGAGCCCTTGTAGGGCACATGCACGAGGTCGATGCCCGCCAGCGCCTTGAACTGCTCGATGGCGATGTGGTTGGTGGCGCCGACGCCGGCGCTGCCGTAGAAGAGCCTGCCCGGCTGGGCCTTGGCGGCGGCGACGAACTCGCGCAGGGTGCGCCACGGCCAGCGCGCGGGCGTGGCCAGGATGCCGACCGCCCGCAGTGCCAGGCCCACCGGTGCCAGGTCGCGCGCGGGCTGGACCGTGGCGCCCTGCTGCACGAGCGGCGCGATGATGTGGTTGGAGCGCGAGGTGACCAGAACGGTGTAGCCATCGGCAGGTGCGGCAGCCGCCGCGCCGGTGCCGATCAGACCCGCGGCGCCGGGCCGGTTGTCGATGACCAGCGGCTGGCCCAGGCTGGTGCGCATGCCCTCGGCGAGGAAGCGGGCCACGATGTCCGATGGGCCGCCGGGCGGGTTGGGCACGACGAGCTTGATGGGACGCTGCGGGTAGTCGCTCGCCGGGGCCGCCGATGCGGGCAGCGGCATGGCCAGCGGGGCGAGGCCGGCGAGGCCGGCGGCCAGGAAATCTCTGCGCTTGTACATGGTGTTGCGTCCTTCGTTCGTCGGCTCAGCGCGCGGCGACGGCCGTGCGGCCACCCAGCGTTTCGGCCACCCAGTCGGCGATGTAGGCGCCGGCATTGGCCGAGTTGTCGAAGCTCGAATGCTGGGCACCGCCCTCGCGGTCGGTGAAGACCTTCAGCTCGCGCTTCGGGCTGTTCACCAGTTGCTCGTAGGTGCGCTCGGCCCACTTGAGCGGGATCTGTGAATCCTTCTGCCCGTGCGTGACCAGGAAGGGCACGCGGATCCTCTCGACCACGCCGTCCAGGTGCACCTGTTCGGCGATGCGCATGAAGTCGTCCATGTCCTTGGCGCCCCAGACCCAGCGCACATGCTCCCAGTAATGCGGCACGGGAAAGCTGCCTTCCTTCTCCAGCCGGCGCTTCTGCACGTCGCGCCAGTCGTGGTTGGCGCCCCAGACCACGCCGCAGGCAAAGCGCGGCTCGAAGGCCACGGCGCGCGGGCAGTAGTAGCCGCCCAGCGAGACGCCTTCGCAGCCGATGCGCTGCGGGTCGATGTCCTCGCGTGCCTCCAGCCAGTCGACCACGCGGCTGGCCCAGTGCTCGGCATCGAAGCGTGCCGTCATGCCATGCAGGCGAAGCGCCTCGCCGGTGCCGGGCTGGTCGAGCACCAGCGACGAAATGCCGCGCTGCGCCAGCCAGTGCGGCAGGCCGACGCGGTACTTCATCTCCTTGGTCGAATCCAGGCCGTTGAGCTGCAGCAGCACCGGTGCGCGGCCCTGCACGCCCTGGGCGCGCACATACAGGCCCGCCAGCACGCCGCCCTCGTAGGGAATCTCCACCCGCTCGCAGTTCTCGCCCGCCAGCGCGATGCCGCGTACGAAGGTGTCGAGAAAGCGCCGGTACAGCGCTTCGCGGCCCGCTGCGCCATGCCCTTGCAGGCGCTCGGCCGTGATCAGGTAGGTGGCGGCACGGCCCAGCTTGTCGCCAGCCGAGATCAGTCGTCCGCGCGCCTCGTCTTCGGCGGCGAGTTCGCACAGCTGGTCGGCCATGCGCTCCCAGCTCTGGCGGAAGGCGAGCGACGCTGCCGCATCGGGCTGGTGCGCGGCCTCCTTGAGCGGCGCGCACATGGCCTCGATCTCGCCGATGCGGGCGCCCATCTCGATGGCGAGGTCGACCGAGAGGTTCCAGACGTAGTTGGCGGGGAAGTACTTGAACATGCTTTGTCTCCTGGCCTTCGATAGGGCTGTGTCGTGGTGGACTGCAGCAAGTCAGCTGCCGTCCGAGATCACGGTGCCGCCGTCCACCACCAGCGTCTGCCCGGTGATGAAACCGCCCGCCGCCGAGGCCAGCATCACGGCGACACCGGCCACCTCGTGCGGCTCGCCCACGCGGCGCAGCGGGGTGGCCGCCAGCCGGCGGGCCATGAAGGCCCCGTTGGCCATCAGGCCTTCGGCCAGCGGCGTGCGGATCAGGCCCGGGGCGATGGCGTTGACGCACACGCCGCGCGGGCCCCACTCCACGGCCAGGTTGCGCGCCATCTGCGCCAGTGCCGCCTTGCTGAGGCCGTACAGGCCGATGGCGCCATTGCCGCGCAGCGCGGCGATGCTGGCCATCAGGACCACGCGGCCGTGGCCGCGTTCGCCCATGGCCGGCAGCAGCGCAGCGCACAGCGCATGCGCGCTGGCCAGGTTGACCTGGAACACACGTGCCCAGTCTTCTGCCGGCACCTCCAGCAGCGGCCCGGCCGGGCCCTGCATGCCGGCATTGCAGACCAGCAGGTCGATGGGGCCGAAGGCGGCCTGGGCCCGTTCGGCCAGCGCCTGCACCTGGGCCGGTGCCGACAGGTCGGCCACCACAGTCTGGACGGCGCCGCCGAGCGATGCGCAGCGGGCCGCGATGTCGCGCAGGGCCGCGTCATCGCGGTCCGACAGCACCAGGCTTGCCCCGTTCTGCGCATAGGCCAGGGCGATGGCCTGGCCCAGGCCGCCGGTGGCACCGGTGACCAGCGCCACCTGGCCGTCCAACGCGAACAGGCGGCGTGCCGACGAGGCGCTATTCAAGCTTCACCCCCACCTGCTGGATCACCTGACCCCAGCGCGTGGTCTCGGTGCGGATCAGTTCGGCGAACTCGGTGCGCGAGCTGGGCGCCACGATCAGGCCCAGGTCGGTGTAGCGCTGCACCACGTCGGGCGCCGTGACGGCCTTGACCAGCTCGTCGTGCAGCCGGTTGGCGATGGGCTCGGGCGTGCCGGCGCGCACCACCATGCCGGTCCAGCCCGGGATGTTGAGGGCGGGCTGCCCCAGTTCGGCGATGGTGGGCACCTTGGGCAGCTGCGCCAGGCGCTTGTCGCTGCCCACCACGGCCAGGGCGCGGGCCTTGTTCTCGCGCACCAGCGGGATGGCGCTGGGTGCCACGTCCAGCATGGCGTCGATGTGGCCGGCCATCAGGTCCTGCACCGCGGGCGCGCCGCCCTTGTAGGCCACATGCGTGAGGTTGCCCTTGATCTGCCCGCGCAGCATCTCCATCCAGATGTGCGGCTGGCTGCCCATGCCGTAGGAGCCGTAGTCCAGGCCCTTGCCGCCGGCCTGCGCCGCCTTGACGAAATCCTGGAAGGTCTGGAACGGGCTCGACGCCGGCACCAGCAGCAGCGTGGGCGAGACCAGCAGCCGCGTCAGCGGCATGAAGTCCTTGAGCGTGTCATAGCTCAGCTTGGGGTACAGGCCGGCGTTCATCGAGAAGGGTCCGAGGTCGCCATAGAACAGCGTGTGGCCGTCGGCCGGCTGCTGCTTGACGAAGTTGGCGCCGATCTGGCCGCCGGCGCCGGGCCGGTTGTCGATGACGACCGGCTGGCCCAGGCTGGCCGAGAGCTTCTGCGCCAGCATGCGCGACAGCGCATCGCCGAAGCCGCCGGCGGGGTAGGGCACGACCCAGGTGACCGGGCGTGAGGGAAAGCCGGCCTGCGCGCGTGCAGCGGTGATAGTCAGGCCCAATGGCACAGCGGCCAGGGCGGCGGCGCCGCGCAGCAGCGTACGGCGGTCGATTCGGGAAGCGGTCATCGCAATGTCTCCGTCAAGTCAGAAGTCAGAAGTCAGAAGTCAGAAGTCAGAAGTCAGAAGTTCGGGTGCGTGTCGTGCCCGGCAAGCGCCCGGCGCACGAGGGCGCGTGCGTCGCCGTCGTCGCGCAGGCCGAGGGCGCGGGGCGCGCGGTCGTCCAGCGGCGGGTAGCGGCCGAACACGGCCTCCACGGCGGGTTGCGGCGCGTGGCGAACCAGGGCGTGGCCGTCCGTGCCGAACTCGGCCGACAGGGCCTGCACGACCTCGGCGATCGACAGGTGCAGCACGGGCAGCGGCCAGGCGCGGGCCGGGTCGTCGCCGACGGGCATGGTGGCGGCATGCACCAGGTTCCAGGCGCAGCGGCGGGCAGACATCCACCAGGCCGTGGCCTCCGGCCCCACGGGCAGGGTGACCGGCTCGCCGGCCGCGAGCGCATGCAGCAGCTCGCTCATGAAGGCCGACACCAGCCCCGAAGGTGCGCGCGGGCGGGCCACGATGCCGGGCAGCCGCAGCGAGCGCCCATCGAGCCGGCCGCGGCGCGAGAAATCCGCCAGCAGCACCTCGCAGGCCAGCTTGTGCGCCCCGTAGATCAGCGGCGGCCGCAGCGGCGTGTGAGGGGTCACCAGTTCGGGCAGCGCACTGCCGTAGACGGCGATGGTGCTGGCATAGACCACCACCGGCGGCGCATGGCCGGTGCCGGCCGCGGCTAGGGTGTCGAAGAGGTCCAGCGTGGTGTCGAGGTTGACGCGGCGGCTCAGGGCTGGATCGGCCTCGGCCGCGCCGCCGGGCACGGCCGCCAGATGAAAGCAGAGGTCGGGCGCGAGTGCGGCGATGCGGGCCAGCACCTCGTCGCTGCCGAGGTCGCCTTCGAGCACCACCACGCCGGCCGGCAGCGTGCCCAGCCGCTGGTCTGCCGCCGCCAGCGCTGCGATGCGACGCCCACCCACGTGGCCCTGTCGGTGCAGCAGTGCGAGCACATGCGCACCGATGAAGCCACCGGCGCCGGTCACGAGGACTTTCATGCTCAGTCCTGAAAGATGGCGACGGCCCGCGTCCAGCCGGCAGACGCGCCGCGGATCTTGTGCGGGAAGCAGCAGACGGTGAAGCCGTGCCCGGGCAGCGACTCCAGGTTGTGCAGCTTCTCCAGGTGGCAGTAGCCGATGTCGCGGCCGGCCTTGTGGCCTTCCCAGATCAGCGAGGTGTCGCCGGTCTCGGCGATGCGCCGCGCGGTGTACGAGAAGGGCGCGTCCCAGCTCCAGGCGTCGGTGCCGGTCAGGCGCACGCCACGCTCCAGCAGGTACATGGTGGCCTCGTAGCCCATGCCGCAGCCGGTGTTGACGTAGTCGTCATGGCCATAGCGGCTGCCGGCGCGGGTGTTGACCACGACGATGTCCATGGGCTGCAGCACATGGCCGATGCGGGCCAGCTCCGCCTCCACCTCGGCGGCGCTCACCACATGGCCGTCGGGCAGGTGGCGGAAGTCGAGCTTCACGCCGGGTCGGAAGCACCAGTCCAGCGGAATCTGATCGATGGTCATCGAGGGCCGCGCGCCGCCGGCCTTGGCGTCCTGCGTGGCATGGAAGTGCCAGGGCGCGTCCAGGTGCGTGCCGCTGTGGGTGGTCAGCGTCACCCATTCGGCGGCGGCGGCCTGGCCTTCGGGGTAGTCCTCGGCGCGCGTGCCGGGGATCAGGTGCATGAACTCGGGCAGCGTGTCCTGGTGGGTCTGGTAGGTGATCTTCGGCGCCAGCGGGGGCGGGTCGGAGAGCACGTCGTTCTCGAGGTAGATCGACAGGTCGACGAAGCGGGGCATGGCGGTGCGCTTTCAGTGGGTGGGCGGCAGGGCCTGCACCACGCGCTGGTCGATGGCGCCGAAGACGGGCGCGTCCTGCCATTGCGCTTCCATGCGCACACGTTCGCCGAAGTGCAGGAAGGGCGTGCGGCTGGCGCCGTGCTCGATCAGCTCGATGGCGCGCCGCTCGGCGATGCAGGCCGAGCCGCGCTGGCCGCCGGCATTGGAGACGGTGCCCGAGCCCACGATCGTGCCGGCCGTCAGGCGGCGGGTGAACGCGGCATGTGCGATCAGCTGGTCGAAGCCGAAGCTCATCTCGCCGCCGTTGGGATGGCCGAAGCGCTCGTCGCCGCGCATCACCGTCAGGTCCAGGTGCACGCGGCCACCACGCCAGGCCTCGCCGATCTCGTCGGGCGTCACGGCCACCGGCGCGAAGCTGGTGGACGGCTTGGCCTGGAAGAAGCCGAAGCCGGTGCGCATCTCGCGCGGGCCGAAGGCGCGCAGGCTCACGTCGTTGATCTGCACCAGCAGGCGCACGTGGCGCAGCGCCAGCGCGGCCGGGCAGCCCAGCGGCACGTCGCCCACGATCACGCCGAACTCGCCCTCGAAGTCGATGCCGTGCGCCTCGTCGGGCAGCGGCAGGTCGTCGTACGGGCCCAGCAGGTCGTCGGAGCCGCCCTGGTACATCAGCGGAATGCGGTCGGCGTCGGGCATGGGCGCGATGTCGAAGGCCTTTTCCATCAGCCGGCCGTGGTTGAGGAAGGCCGAACCGTCGCACCACTGGGGCGCGCGGGGCAGCGGGGCAGCGGCCTGCGTGGGGTCGAAGGCGAAGGCGCCCTCCGCGTCGCCGGCGTTGAGCTGCGCATACAGCGCCTGCAGCGGTGCCTCGGTCTGTGTCCAGCGTTCGACAGCATCGAGCATCGTGGGCGCGATGGCCGCGGCATCGACGGCCTGCCGCAGGTCGCGCGAGACGACGACGAGGCGGCCATCCTTTCGGCCGTTCTTGAGGGTGGCGAGTTTCATGCGGGGAAGTCCTCGTTCCAGTGGATGGGGGCCTGGCCGGCCACCGGGGCGCGGAAGCTGGGCAGGGTGGTGCCACGCAGGCTTCCGAGGTAGACCGTCTGCAGGTCCGGGCCGCCGAAGCTCAGGCTGGCCATCCACGGCGCCAGCGTGCCGTGGGCGGCGGCCATGATCTCGGGCGTGAGGGTGCGGGCGTCGTAGTGGGCGTCGAGCGCCTGCGTGGCGGCGGGGTTGCCGTCGTCCAGCAGGGTGAGCAGCTCGCCGTCGGGCGTGATGGCGACCAGGCGGTCGGTCATGATCAGCGTGACCCACAGGTTGCCGAACACATCGAAGGCGAAGCCGTCGGGAAAGCCGGGCAGCCGGGTGGGGCCGTACACCTCACGCTCGCCCAGTGTGCCATCGGGCCGCACCCGCAGCCGTGAGATGCGGCGGGCGTTGCTCTCGACCACGTACATCCATTCGCCGGCGTCGTCGAGCCGGATCTCGTTGGTGCCCTCGAAGCCGTCGGCCACGATGCGGGCCTGGCCCTGCGCGTCGAAGAGGGCGATGTAGCCGTCGGTGGCGCGGGCGTTGATGGACTCGGTCCAGGGCTGCATGCGCGTGGTCACCGTCAGATACAGCCGGCCCTGCCGGTCGCGCAGCGGGAAGTTGGCCTTGCCCAGCGGCTGGCCGTCGATGCGGTCGAACAGGCGGCGCACGCGGCCCTGGCGGTCCATCACCTCGACGGCGTCGCTGCCCCAGTTGGCGATCAGCAGGTCGCCGTTGGCCAGGAAGGTCATGCCGTTGGGCAGCGAGCCTTCGCTGCGCACATAGCGCTGGTCGAAGTCCACGGCCTCATCGCTGGCCGGCGGCGCGGCGGGCACCACCAGTTGCTGGCGGCCGTCGGGCGCGATGCGCATGGCGCCGCCGCGGGCATCGGCAGCCCAGACGGTGCCGTCGCGCTGACACAGGATGCATTCGGGGCGCTGAAGGTCGCGGCCCACGTGGCGGATGGCGGCGCGGTCAACCTGCCATCCGCGCAGGGGGTTGTCTCTGGTCATGGGAATCTCGAAGCGGTCCGCAGTGTGGGCCGGGCCGCGCGCAAAGACCAACAGATTCGCCCGATGCCAGCCATCGGCCGGCGCGATGGCTCGATGCTCCCAGGGGCTGCAGCACAGACTCTTAAGATCGGCGCCCCACCCGGAGACGACCCGCATGCGCTATCAACGCATCGACCTCAACCTGCTGGCCGCGCTCGACGCCCTGCTGGCCGAGCGCAACGTGACCCGTGCGGCCGAGCGGTTGCACATGACGCAGTCGGCCATGAGTGGCGTGCTGTCCCGCCTGCGCGACTACTTCGGCGATGCGCTGCTGGTGCCCGTGGGGCGCACGCTGCAGCTCACGCCCCGGGCCGAGGCGCTGATCGCGCCAGTGCGCCAGATCATCCTGCAGGTGGATGCCACGCTGGGCGTGCAGCCCGAGTTCGATCCGGCCACGGCGCGGCGGCACTTCACCATCATCGCGTCGGACTACGTCACGCAGGTGCTGATGGCCGAGGCGCTGCGGCGCATGGCCCGATCGGCGCCGGGCCTGAGCTTCGACGTGCGGCCCACCCACGCCGCGATGGCGCAGGACCTGGACCAGGGCCGCGCGGACCTGCTGGTCACGCCGGCCCACCTGACGCTGGCCGACCATCCGCAGCAGCTGCTGTTCGAGGACACCTACCACGTCGTCGCCTGCGCGCAGAACGCCGCGCTGGCCGATGGCATCACGCCGGCGCAGTACGTGGAACTGGGCCACGTGGTCTACCAGGCCGACCTGGGCGCCAACCCCTGGTTCGAACAGTGGTACGCCAACGAGCATGGGGGCAACCGCCGGGTCGAGGTGGTGGCGCATGGCTTCCTGCTGATGCCACGCTTCATCGTCGGCACGACGCGCATCGCCACTATCCAGACCCGGCTGGCCCAGCAGTTCGTGCAGGCCATGCCGCTGCGCCTGCTGGAGCCGCCCATGCCCACGCCGCGGCTCACCGAGATCCTGCAGTGGCACCGCCTGCGCGACGACGATCCTGGGGTGCGCTGGGTGCGCGAACAGATCCAGGCGGTCGCCCTTCAGCTGCCGCCCGTGGGCTAGCGGACGCTGACCCTGCGCGTCGTCATCGCACCCCGGTGGCGGTCAGGTGCACCACCCGATCGGCCCGCGCTGCCGCAGCCTCCGAATGCGTGACCAGCACCAGCGCCGCGCCCTGGCTGCGCGCCTCGGCCACGAGCACGTCCATCACGCGGGCGGCGGTGGTGGGGTCGAGGTTGCCGGTCGGCTCGTCGGCCAGCAGCAGGGTGGGGCGGTGCACCAGCGCGCGGGCGATGGCCACGCGTTGCAGCTGGCCGCCGCTGAGCTGCTGGGGCAGGCGTGCGCCCAGGCCCTCGAGGCCGACGACGCGCAGCATGTCCTGCACACGCGCCTGCCGTTCGGCGGCGTCGGCTTGGCCCAGCAGCATCAGCGGCAGCGCGACGTTCTGCGCCACGTCCAGGTGCGGCAGCACATGAAAAGCCTGGAACACGAAGCCGACCTGGCGCCGCCGCCACAGGGCGCGCGCGTCGGCGTCGAGGGTGCCGAGGTCGGTGCCGTCGACCACGATGCGGCCCGCGTCCCAGTGGTCGAGGCCGGCCACGCAGTTCAGCAGCGTCGATTTGCCCACGCCCGACTCGCCCACGATGGCGACGAACTCACCCGGCGCGACGTCAAAGCTCACGTCGCGGAACACGGCCACGCGATCGGGCGGCTCGCCGTAGTGCTTGGCCAGCGATTCGATCCGCAGGCGGGGCGCGGCGGTCGTCATGTCGCGCAGGCCGCCATGCGTTGCACCGCCTGCACGGTGGCATGGGGCGCGTCGCAGGTGATGACGGTGCGCGCCGGCATGCTGCGCAGCCAGGTGATCTGCCGCTTGGCCAGCTGGCGCGTGGCGGCGATGCCCCTGTCGCGGAAGGCGGCAACGGCGCTCGCGTCGGGCCGGTCGCCCGCCCTGTCGAACAGCTCCCACGCCTGCCGGTAGCCCACGCAGCGGATCGAGGGCAGGTCGGCGTGCAGGTCGCCACGTGCACGCAGGGCGCGCACCTCGTCGAGGAATCCTGCCTCCAGCATGGCGTCGAAGCGGTCTGCGATGCGCGCGTGCAGCCAGGCGCGGTCCTGCGGTTCCAGGGAAAAAAGGGCTGCGGCGCCCGCCACGCTTGCGCCGCCAGCCATGGTTTTGGTAGCGTCCGGCATCGCGGCAGTGCGTTGATGGAAGTCGGAGATTGGCCGCCCCGTGCTGTGCCACACCTCCAGCGCGCGCTGGATGCGTTGGCTGTCGTGCGGCGCCAGGCGCGCGGCGGTGCGCGGGTCCACCTCGGCCAGGCGTGCGTGCAGCGCGGGCCAGCCGTGGATGGCGGCCTCGGCGTCGAGCATGGCGCGCACGGCCGGGTCGGCGGCGGGCATGGCGTCGATCCCGTCGACCAGCGCCTTGAAGTACAGCATGGTGCCGCCCACCAGCAGCGGCAGCGCGCCGCGCGCATGGATGGCGTCGATGAGCCGCGTCGCGTCGGCCACGAAGGCGGCGGCGCTGTAGCTTTCCGCGGGGTCGCGGATGTCGATCAGGTGGTGCGGCACCTGCGCCTGCTCGGCGGCGCTGGGCTTGGCGGTGCCGATGTCCATGCCGCGGTAGACCAGCGCCGAGTCGACGCTGACGATCTCCACCGCGCGGAGCGGCGCCAGGTGCGCGGCCAGCGCCAGGGCCGCGGCGGTCTTGCCGCTGGCGGTGGGACCGGCCAGGCCGATCCAGCGCGGGGTGTCCCGGTCAGCGGCCACGCTGGCCTCCACCGAAGCGCGGCACCACCGTCCAGGCCAGCACGGCGATGCAGCCGCTCCAGAACCAGATGCCCAGCGCCAGCGGGCGCGTGCTGCCGTCCATGTGGGTGCCCAGCCAGCCGCCGATGCCGAAGGCGGCCAGCATCATGATGAAGCCGTTGAGCGCCGAGGCCGCGCCCGCGGCCTGCGGGAAGGGGCCCACGGCACCGGTCTGTCCGCAGGGCTGGTGCACGCCGTGGCCCAGCATCACCAGCGTGAGCGGCGCGGCGATCGCCCACACCGTCTGCACGCCGGCCAGCGCCAGGGCGCCCATCAGCGTGCCGCCGGCCAGGCTCAGCACCGCGCCGCGCGCCACGCTGCCGCGCACGCCGTGCCGCGCCAGCCAGTGCCGGCACAGGAAGGTGCCGGCGATGTAGGCCAGCGAGTTCCACAGCATCACCAGCCCGTAGCCGGTGCGCGACAGCCCCAGCACCTGCAGGAACACGAAGGACGAGGACGCGAGGAAGGTGAACAGCAGCCCGTAGGCGGCCGTGGTGAGCGCCGAGAAGGTGAGGAAGGTCGGGTGCCGCAGGACGGTGCCCCAGGTGCGCACGATGGCCGAGGGCCGCAGCGCGTGCACGTCGGGCCGCGGCAGCGACTCGCGAAAGCGCAGCGCCACCAGCGCCAGCGTGGCGACGCCGAAGAGGGCCGGCACGGCCAGCGCGAAGCGCCAGCCCAGCCCGTCGGTGACCACGCTGCCCACCGGCGCGCAGAGGCAGGCGATGACGCCCAGGCCGGTGAGTGCGCGCGACATCACGCGCGCACCCTCGGCCGGCTGGTACAGGTCGCGCACGATGGCGCGCGCCGCCATCACCGCCGCGCCCATGGCAGCACCCTGCAGGGCGCGCAGCGCGATCAACCCTTCGATCGACGGCGCGAGCGCGGTCCCGGCCGCGGCCAGCACGTAGGCCGACAGCCCGGCCAGCAGCACGGGCCGGCGGCCGAAGCGGTCCGACAGCGGCCCCAGCACGAGCTGCGACAGGCCGAAGGCCAGCAGCAGCGCCGTCAGCGTGAGCTGCGCATGGGCGATGCGCGCGCCGAAGCCCGCCGTGAGCGCGGGCAGCGCCGGCAGGTAGAGATCGGTGGTGACCGGCTGGATGCCCAGCAGCAGTGCCAGCGTGAGCACCAGCAGCCCCGGCGTCGTGCGGGGGCGGGTGGCGGTGCTGGGGATTTCGGAGGCGGCCGCGCCCACGGCAGCGGGGCGGGCCGGCGCGTGGGGCGGGGCCATCGGCCCGAGGGTAGCAAATGGGCGCAGCGCCCCGTCGCTCAGGGGGTGTGCATGAAACTGCTCGTCCCGCGCAGGCAGGCGAAACGAGGGGCGGTGCCGGGTTCGGCCGCCCCTTCGACTCAGATCGCCTGAGTGGCGCGCGGCGCGCGTGCGCGCACCTCGCGTGCCGTGGGAGCCCGGGGCGCGGGCGCCGCGGGCGTTGCAACAGGCGCCCCCTCGTCGATCGCGAGCACCGGCGCGGGCTCCTTCATCTGGAACAGCTGGCTCAGCGCGGACTTGTACTGCACCTCGCCGATCGAATTGGTGTTGTGGTGCGAGCCGCCCTCGACCAGCACGAACATCTTCGGCCCCGTGGCGGCGTCGTACAGCTTGCGGCCGAGCGTCGGGTTGATCAGCGTGTCGTTCGAGCCGTGCACCACCAGCAGCGGCGAGCCGATGGTCTTGACCTTGTTGATGGCCTCGAAGCGCTGGGTCACCAGCGCGCTGAAGGGCAGCCAGCCCCACTTGAAGCTGCTCACCACGTCGGTGATGGAGGTGAAGGTGCTCTCGACGATGACGCCGCTCTCATCCTTGACGTGGGAGGCGAGGTCGATGCCGATGGCGCCGCCCAGCGAGTGACCGAAGATGTAGCGGTGCTGCTTGGGGTACTTCCTGGCCAGCCATTCCCAGGCCGCGCGCGCATCCTCGCGCGCCGAATCCTCGGACGGCAGGGCCTTGGTGCTCTTGCCGAAGCCGCGGTAGTCGATGGCGAGCACCGAAAAGCCCAGCTCGTGCATGCGCTGGATGCGCGGGGCGGACCCGGCCACGTTGTAGCGCGCGCCGTGCAGGTACAGCATGACGGGGCGATCGGGCGTCATCGGCGCGTCGCCGAGCCACAGCCCGTGCAGGCGGGCAGGCTGCCCCGTCACGGAGGACTGGAAGTCGATCCAGACGTCCTGCATGCCGGCCGTCATGGCGGCGGTGTTGCCCCAGCTGCGGTCGCTGGGTTGGAAGATCCACTCGCGCTGCCGCTCGTCGAGGGTCGAGCAGCCCGCCGCGAGCAGGGCGCATAGGGAGATGGCCGATGCGAACAGGGACCAGCGTTTCATTGGGCAGAAAGAGAGCGATAGCCGGTCGAAAGTTCAAACCGATTGACCGGGAATGGACCGACACCACATCCTGGTAACTCCCCGAAACAACGCTCTGCGACGTCTGCGACGGACCATGCAACGGGCGTGCCCGCGTGTCGGATGACAGAGGAAAACCCTGTCAGTCGCTGCAAGTAACCGCTTTCAGGCGCCGAAATTAACCGGAAAGTCTGCGCAAAACCACAGGGCGAGCCCTTAGGACCATGCCCGGAACCCGCCTGATCGGCGACCGCGGGCGTGCAGACGGTTACAGATTCGCGCGCTCAGCGTCCGCGCAGGAACAGGGCGTCGAGTTCGCGAACGCTCAGCTGCCGCCAGGTTGGCCTGCCGTGGTTGCACTGGTCGGAGCGCTCGGTGGCTTCCATCTGGCGCAGCAGGGCGTTCATCTCCTCAAGCGTGAGGCGGCGGTTGGCCCGCACCGCGCCGTGGCAGGCCATGGTGCCCAGCAGCTCGTTCTGGGCGCGCTGCACCACGGTGCTGGCATCGTGCTGGGCCAGTTCGGCCAGCACGCTGCGCGCCAGCTCCACCGGATCGCCGTCGGCCAGCGAACTGGGCACCGCCCGCACCGCCAGGGTGCGCGGCGAGAAGGGCGTGATCTCCAGGCCCAGGGTCGGCAGCACCTCGGCGCAGGCTTCGGCGGTGGCGACCTCCTGCGGCGTGGCCGCGAAAGTGGCTGGAATGAGCAGCGGCTGGCTGGCGATGGCGGCGCCGTCGAGCTGCACCTTGAGCCGCTCGTAGACGATGCGCTCGTGCGCCGCGTGCATGTCGACGATCACCAGGCCCTGGCTGTTCTCGGCCAGGATGTAGATGCCGTGCAGTTGGGCGATCGCGCGGCCCAGCGGCCAGGCGTCGTCGGGCGCGCCGGCTGCGGCGGCGGGCGGCGCCACGAAGGGCACGGCCAGCGCCGGGAGCGCGGGGCGGTCGTCCTCGAGCCGCGGGCGGTTGGCCGCGGCCGGCGCGGGCGCCGCAGGCCACATGGCCGCCATGTCGCCCAAGCCGCGTTCCGCTACGAAATTGATAGCTGGTTGCGCCCAAGGGGCGGGCGCTGCGGGCACATTGGGCTTGAAAAGCGGGGCTGGCCGCCCGGTGGCGGCCTCGGCATCCGTCGCGCCGCCGGCGCGGGGGGCGGCCAGCGCGTTCTCGATCGCGCGGCGCACCGCCTGATGCACCTCGCGCCCGTCGCGAAATCGCACCTCGATCTTGGTCGGGTGCACGTTCACGTCGACGCGCGCGGGGTCGATGGCCAGGTGCAGCGCGAAGACCGGCTGGCGCTGGCCGTGCAGCACGTCCTCGTAGGCGCTGCGCACCGCGTGCGCGAGCACCTTGTCGCGCACGAAGCGGCCATTGACGTAGAAGTACTGCTGGTCGGCGCGGGAGCGCGCGGCGTCGGGCACGCCGGCATAGCCGCTCACGCGCACCGGGCCCACGCCGTGCTCGACCGCCACGCTCTGGGCCACGAACTCGTCGCCGAAGACGTCCGCCAGCCGCCGGGCGGTGTCGCCTGCCGCCCGCCACTGCTCGACCAGCTTGCCCTCGTGCCAGACCGCGAAGCCGACCTCGGGCCGCGCGAGCGCATGGCGGCGCACGGCTTCCAGGCAATGGGCGAGTTCGGTCGCGTCGGTCTTGAGGAACTTGCGGCGCGCCGGCGTGGCGTAGAACAGCTCGCGCACCTCCACCGTGGTGCCGCGCGAGCGCGCCACCGGACGCAGCTCGCCGGTGCGGCCGTCGAGCAGCCAGGCGCTGTCGGCGTCGCCGTGGCGCGAGAGCACGCTCATGTCGGCAATGGCGTTGATGGCGGCCAGCGCCTCGCCGCGGAAGCCCATGGTGCCGACCGATTCGAGGTCGTCGAGGCTCGCGATCTTGCTGGTGGCGTGGCGCCGCAGCGCGATCGGCAGCTCCTCGCGCGGGATGCCGGCGCCGTCGTCCTCGACCGAGATCAGCCGCACGCCGCCCGCGAGCAGCCGCACCGTGACCTGCGTGGCGCCGGCGTCGAGCGCGTTGTCGACCAGCTCCCGCACCACCGAGGCCGGCCGCTCGACCACCTCGCCGGCGGCGATCTGGCTGATCAGCTCGTCGGGCAGTTCACGGATGGGACGCCGTCCGCCGGGCGGCGTCGGCAGGGAGGAGGGAAGGGCGCTCACCGGAGGGATTCTAGGTTTCGGTGCCCACCAGGGTCTTGAACATCACGTGTGCATCGACGTACCCGCGCACCGGGTGGCGGAAGGCCCCGGGCAGCGTGCCCACGATGGCGAAACCCAGGCGCTGCCACAGCCGCACGGCCCCCTCGTTGGTGGACACGACGAAGTTGAACTGCATGGCGCGAAAGCCCATCCGGCGCGCCTCGTCCTGCGAGTGTTCGCACATCGCCGCCGCCACGCCGCGCCCGCGCGCCGCGTCGGCCGTCACGTAGCCGCAGTTGCCCACATGGGCGCCCTGGCCGGGCTGGTTCGGCTTGATGCAGTAGGTGCCCAGGACGGTACCGTCCGCGTCGCAGGCCACGAAGGTGCCGGCCGGTGCCTCGACCCAGGCCGCGTGCGCGGCAGGCTCGGAGATGTCGGGCGGATAGCTGTAGGTGTCGGCACGCGCGAAAGTCGGCTGCAGCAGGGCCCACACGGCCGGCCAGTCGGCGGCGACGAGGGGCCGGATCACGAGCGGGGAATTCGGGGTGGCGGTGGTCATGGCCCCGGGATAATGCCAGCCCCATGGACATCGTCGCCTTCCTCATCGATTTCATCCTGCACGTCGACAAGCACCTCGAGGCCTTCGTCGTCACCTACGGCATGTGGGTGTACGCGCTGCTCTTCCTCATCGTGTTCGTCGAGACGGGGGTGGTGGTCATGCCCTTCCTGCCTGGCGACTCGCTGCTCTTCATCGTCGGCGCGCTGTGCGGCGCGGGGCTGATGAGCTATGGCCTCGCCGTGCCGGTCCTCATCGTCGCGGCGGTGCTGGGCGACCAGTGCAATTTCAGCATCGGGCGCTATTTCGGGCCCAAGGTGTTCCAGTGGGAGAACTCGCGCTTCTTCAACAAGAAGGCCTTCGACCAGGCGCATGCGTTCTACGAGCGCTACGGCGGCATCACCATCGTGCTGGCGCGCTTCATGCCCTTCATCCGCACCTTCGCGCCCTTCGTGGCGGGCGTGGCGGCGATGGGCCGCGCCAAGTTCACGGCCTACAACGTCGGCGGCGCGCTGCTGTGGGTGATCGGCATCTGCACGGCGGGCTACTTCTTCGGCAACCTGCCCTTCGTCAAGGAGCACCTGGACAAGATCATCTGGGCGCTGATCATCGTGCCGGGACTGATCGCCATCTTCGGCGCATGGCGCGGTTCGCGGACGGGCAAGGCGGCACCGACGGCTTGAGCCCGGAAAAGAAAAAGGCGCGTCCCACGGGGCGCGCCTTTTCGGTGCCGGTTGCCGCTCAGTAGCGCGGGCCGTTGTTCGGGTAGTACGAGCCCGGCGGGTAGTACTGCTGCTGGTTGTAGTAGTTGCGCTCGTCGACGCTTCGGCCCACCTGGTTGCCGATCACGCCGCCGATGGCGGCACCGCCCAGCGTCGCGCCGGTGTTGCCGCCGATGGCGTGGCCGACCGCCGCGCCGCCGAGGGCACCGATGCCGGTGCCGAGATTCTGATTGGGTCCGCTCGCGCAGCCCGCCAGTGCCATGACCGACGAGGCGGCCGCTGCAGCAATCCAATAACGCGACTTGATCATGTGGTCCACCTTTCTGTTTGAGGATGGACTCATCTTGCGCAACGCCGCGCCGCGACAGGTGTAGGAACCCGCCGATGGCCCCTGTGCGACGGCAAGGGCCGCGGCGTGTGCGGCGGCGCCTGAACGCCGTGAGCGCCGAAGGCGCAGCATCGAGCGCTAGAGCTGGCGGCTGCGTGCGAGCGGCGGGTTCTGCGCGAAATAGCGCTGGATGCCGCGCATCAGCGCGTCGGCCAGGTCTTCCTGGTAGGCGACCGTGCGCAGCTTCGCTTCTTCCTCGGGGTTGCTGATGAAGGCGGTTTCGACCAGCACGCTCGGGATGTCGGGCGCCTTGAGCACGGCGAAGCCGGCCTGCTCGACGCTGCCCTTGTGCAGGCGTGCACCGATGCCCTTGATCTCGCCCAGCATGGCGGTGCCAAGCTTGAGGCTGTCGTTGATCTGCGCCGTGGTGCTCATGTCGAGCAGCGCCCGCTGCACCTGCGCCTCGTGCTCGCCGACGTTGACGCCGCCGACGCGGTCGGCCTGGTTCTCCTTGTTGGCGAGCCAGCGCGCCGCGCTGCTGGAGGCGCCGCCCTGGCTGAGCGCGAAGACGCTGGCGCCGCGCGCGGCCGGTGTCGTGAAGGCGTCGGCATGGATGCTCACGAACAGGTCGGCCTGCACGCGCCGCGCCTTCTGCACACGCACATGCAGCGGCACGAAGAAGTCGGCGTCGCGCGTGAGGAAGGCGCGCATCGGATTGCCGTTGACGCTGGCCGCGTTGATGCGGTCGCGCAGGCGGTGCGCGACCTGCAGCACGATGTCCTTCTCGCGCGTGCCGGCGGGGCCCATGGCGCCGGGGTCTTCGCCCCCATGGCCCGGGTCCAGTGCGACGATGATGATGCGGTCGGTGCGGCTGGCGGTCGCCGTGTTGGGCACCGGCCGCAAGGGGGCGGGAGCGGGCGCCGGGGCCGGGCGCACCGGCGCGGTACCGACCACGGGCGGCAGCGGCGCGGGGGCCACGAGGTTCGGCGTGTCGCGCGTGGCCGGCCCCGACGGGGGCGACGGCTTCATCGACTGCTGCGCCATCAGGTCGCCCAGCGGATCGGCTGCAGGCGCCGCCGGACGCACGGGCGCCGGCGCCTCGCCGGGGCGTGCGAGCTCGCGCGGCGCCACGCCGGCCACGGTGGTGTCGCTGCCGCCGCCGCGCGTGTCGCGCAGGCGTTCGGCGATCAGCGATTCAAGCGGGTCGACCGCCTGCGCGGGGTACAGGTCGAGCACCAGCCGATCGCGGTAGGCGGCCACCGGCGCGAGCGAGAAGACCTGCGGCAGCACGGCCTGCTTGAGGTCGAACACGATGCGCACGACCGAGGGCGCGTTCTGCCCCACGCGCAGGCCGGCGATGTAGGGATCGTCGGGCCGCACCTTGCCCACCAGTTCGCGCAGGGCGGGGTTGAGGTCGATGCCCTTGATGTCCACCGCCAGCCGGGGCGGGCTGCCCACCACCAGCTGCTGCGTCTGCAGCCGGCCGTCGGATTCGATGGTGATGCGCGTGTAGTCGTTGGCCGGCCACACGCGCACGGCGACGATGGTGGCGCCGCGTGCGATCTGCTGGGCGCCGAGCAACAGCACCAGCGTGCCGGCCTTGAGCAGCTGGCGGCGCGCGGCGTCGTTGGCGGAAGGGAAGGAGTGGTCGTCGTTTCGGCTCATGCAGCGGTGGCGGCAGCCAGCAGTTCGCGTCCGCGCGCAGTGTGGGCGTGCAACGTGACAGTGCGGAGATCGTCGTCGCTCATTGCTTCTATTTTAATAGCAAGGTCCGCAACCGGGATGCGCCCTGCGGCATTGTTCGGCCATTCGGCGAGCTTCAGGCCCGGTGCCGCGAAGATGTCGCGGAAGCCCGCGTCGTCCCATTCGCGCGGATCGCCGAAGCGGTAGAAGTCGAAGTGGTGGATCGCCAGGCCATCGGGCGCTGCATGCGGCTCCACCACCGCGTAGGTGGGGCTCTTGATGCGGCCGGTGATGCCGAGCGCCCGCAGCAGGTGGCGCACGAAGGTGGTCTTGCCCGCGCCCAGTTCGCCATGCAGGGTGATGAAGGCGTCGCGCAACGCGGGCGCTGCCGCCAGGCGGTGCGCGAAGCGGTCGGTGTCGTCCTCGTCCTGCCACTGCACGGTCGCAGTCGCGGAGGAGGGCGTTCCTACAATCGATGGGTGGTCGTCGGCACTCAACTCGTCACTCGGAAACTCGTGGCCCACATCAATGCGTGGGCGCGGGAACTGGGATTCTCCCAAATCGGTGTGGCGGGCATCGACCTTTCGAGCGCCGAGCCGGGCCTGCGCCAGTGGCTGGACAACGGCTTCCATGGCGACATGGACTACATGGCCGCGCATGGCATGCGCCGGGCGCGGCCCGCCGAGCTGGTGCCCGGCACCGTGAGCGTGATCACGGCGCGCATGAACTACCTCCCGCGCGAGACGCCGCCCGACTGGCAGGCCATCGAGTGGGCGCGGCTCCAGCGCCCGGCCGAAGGCGTGGTGTCGACCTACGCCCGGGGGCGGGACTACCACAAGGTGATGCGCGCGCGCCTGCAGCGCCTGGCCGACCGCATCGCCCAGGAGCTGGGCCCTTTCGGGCACCGCGTCTTCACGGACTCGGCGCCGGTGCTGGAGGCCGAACTCGCCGCGCGCAGCGGCCAGGGCTGGCGCGGCAAGCACACGCTGGTGCTGGACCGTGAGGCCGGCTCGATGTTCTTCCTCGGCGAGATCTACGTCGACCTGGCGCTGCCCCACAGCGAGCCGGTCAGCGCGCACTGCGGCAGCTGCCGTGCCTGCATGGACGTGTGCCCCACGCAGGCCATCCTCGCGCCCGGCCGGCTCGACGCGCGGCGCTGCATCTCCTACCTCACGATCGAGCATGCGGGTGCCATCCCGCTCGAGCTGCGGCCGCGCATGGGCAACCGCATCTACGGCTGCGACGACTGCCAGCTCGCCTGTCCCTGGAACAAGTTCGCGCACCGCGGCACGCTGGCCGATTTCGACGTCCGCCCGGGCCTGGCCGGCGAACCGCTGGCGGCGCTCTTCGCCTGGGACGAGCCGACCTTCCTGCACCGCACCGAGGGCGGCCCGATCCGCCGCATCGGGCACCTGCGCTGGCTGCGCAACATCGCCGTGGCGCTGGGCAATGCGCTGCGCGGCGGCGATGCCTCGGCCGCACAGGCGCTGGCCACGCGCCGCGAGCATCCCGATGCGCTGGTGCGCGAGCACGTGCACTGGGGCCTGGCGCAGGCCCGGCTGCTATCGAAACCATAGCTGGTCGCGCCCGTGCGACGGGCGTTGCGGGCACTTTTCTTTCGAAGAACGAGGGTCAGCGCGGCAGGCTCAGCGCGAAGGGCAGGCTGAGCATGCCCAGCAGCGTCGACAGCGTAACCAGGCCCGCGACGAAGGGCCCGTTGTAGCCCATGCGCGCGGCCAGCACGTAGGCACTGGAGGCGGTCGGCACGGCCGAGAAGGCCATCAGCACCGCGCCCTGCGCCGGCGGCAGGCGCAGCCCGAGCGCCAGCCCCCAGGCGATCAGCGGCAGCACGAGGTGGCGGATCGCCAGCACCGACACCGCCAGCAGCTTGCCGCGCGCCAGGCTGGCGAACTGCATGCCCGCACCGGCGGCCAGCAGCCCGAGGGCCAGCGATGCGGCGCCGATGCGCGACACCGCCGGTTCGAGCCAGCCCGGGATGCGCAGGCCCAGCAGGTTGGCGACCAGGCCGGTCGCGGTGGCGATGATCAGCGGGTTGCGCACCAGCTGCCGCAGGAAGCCCGACTGGCCATGGCGCGCCATCGGCCACACCGCCGCCACGTTCATCAGCGGCACGCACACGCCGATCAGCACGGCGATCATGAGCAGCCCTTCGGCGCCGGCCAAGCGCTCGGCCATCGTCAGGCAGATGAAGGAGTTGAAGCGGAACGCGATCTGCGCGCTCGCCGCGTGGTCGCGCCGGTCGATGCGGGGACCGATGGCGGGCAGGAAGGGCAGTGCATAGGCCAGCGCGATGCCCGCGAGCCCGATGCCCACGCCTGCCGCGAGCAGGTGCGAGGTGGTGCCGAAGTCGATCGGGCTGCGCACGATCGAGTGGAACAGCAGCACCGGGAAGAGGAAGTAGTAGACGAGGCTCTCGACCTGGTCCCACACGCGCCGGTCGAGGGCGGTGTACCGGCACAGCAGCCAGCCGCAGGCGATGAGGGAGAAGTCGGGGACGAGCAGCTGCGCATGGTTCACCGGGCGAGCATATCGGAGCGGTCGGCGTGTACCGGCGCAGCGCCGCGGCGTAGGCCGGGGCCGCATTTCCTGTGGACTTGTGGGTAATCCTGGGGCGGCGGTCCGCGGCGCAGCATTTAGCATCCGCGGTCGCGTGCATTTGGTTTCAAGTGCACCTCCCACCCCAAGATACAAGGAGTTTTGACGATGCAACGTCGCCAGTGGAATGCCCTTGCCGGCAGCGCCATGCTCGCCGCGCTGGTCGCGGCGCCAGCCGCCTTCGCCCAGGGCTATCCGGACAAGCCGATCGAACTGCAGGTGCCCTTCGCGCCCGGCGGCACTACCGACATCGTGGCCCGCGTGGTGGCCGACCCGCTCGGCAAGGTGCTGGGCCAGCCGGTGGTGGTGGTCAACAAGGCCGGCGGCGGCGGTGCCGTGGGTGCGCTCGAAACTTCGCGCGCCACGCCCGACGGCTACAAGCTCGGCGTGGCAACGGTGTCGAGCACGGCGGCCAACCCGGCCATCAATCCCAAGACGCCGTACAACCCGATCACCGACTTCACGCCCATCATCAACATCGCGGCCACGCCCAACGTGATCGCGGTGAACCCGAACTTCCCCGCCAAGGACTACGCGGCCTTCATCGCCGAACTGAAGAAGAGCCCCGGCAAGTACTCGTACGGCTCGTCGGGCACGGGCGGCATCGGCCACCTGCTGATGGAGCTGTACAAGAGCATGACGAACACCTTCGTCACGCACATTCCCTACCGCGGTGCCGGCCCGGCGCTGAACGATGTGGTGGCCGGCCAGGTGCCGATCATCTTCGACAACCTGCCCTCGGCGCTGCCCTTCATCAAGGCCGGCAAGCTGGTGCCGATCGTCGTGGCAGCGCCGCAGCGCCTGAAGGACCTGCCCAACGTGCCCACCTTCAAGGAAGTGGGCCTGGAGCCGGTGAACCGCATGGCCTACTACGGCATCCTGGGCCCCAAGAACCTGCCCAAGGACGTGGTCGACAAGATCAGCGCCGGCACCAAGAAGGCGCTGGAGGACCCGGCGGTCAAGAAGCGCATCGAGGACACGGGTTCGATCATCGTGGCCAACACGCCCGAGCAGTTCGCGGCCCAGATCAAGGCCGAGTACGACGTGTACAAGCAGGTGGTGCAAAAGCAGAAGCTCACGCTGGATTGAGCCGGCTGCCTTGCCAGGACCGGGCCGCCTTCGGGCGGCCCTTTCTTTTGCTATCTTCGTGCGATGACCGCCGCGCTTGCTGCTGCCTCCCCCACGCCCGAGATCGATGAGTTCATCGACGCGCTGTGGCTGGAGCACGGCTTGTCGAAAAACACGCTGGCGGCCTACCGGCGCGACCTCGCGCTCTTCGGCCAGTGGCTGGCCGGCCGCGGGCTGGCGATGGATGCCGCGCGCGAGCACGACCTGCAGGCCTACATGGGCGCACGCATGGCCGACAAGGGCAAGGCGACCTCGGCCAACCGGCGGCTCACCGTGTTCAAGCGCTACTACCGCTGGGCGCTGCGCGAGCGGCGCATCGCGGCCGACCCCACGCTGCGCCTCGTGCCCGCGCGCCAGGCGCTGCGCGTGCCCAAGACGCTGAGCGAATCGCAGGTGGACGCGCTGCTGGCCGCGCCCGACCTCGGCACGCCGCTGGGCCTGCGCGACCGCGCGATGCTGGAGCTGATGTACGCCAGCGGGCTGCGCGTGAGCGAGCTGGTAGCGATGAAGACCTTCGACCTCAGCCTCAACGACGGCGTGCTGCGCGTGCTGGGCAAGGGCAACAAGGAACGTCTCGTGCCCTTCGGCCAGGAGGCGCGCCGCTGGATCGAGCGCTACCTCGCCGACGCGCGCCCGGTCATCCTCGGCGGGCAGCAGACGGCGGATTTCTTCGTCACCGCTCGCGGCGCCGGCATGACGCGCGCCATGTTCTGGGTCATCGTCAAGAAGCAGGCCGCCGCCGCGGGCATCCATGTGCCGCTGTCGCCCCACACGCTGCGCCATGCCTTCGCCACGCACCTGCTCAACCACGGGGCCGACCTGCGCGCCGTGCAACTGCTGCTGGGGCATGCGGACATCTCGACCACGACCATCTACACGCACGTGGCGCGCGAGCGCCTGAAACAGCTGCATGCGCAGCACCACCCGCGTGGCTGAGGCATCCGCCGTCCGTGTGGGCTGCGCGGGATGGAGCCTGCCGCGTGCGCAGTGGCCGCGCTTCCCGGCCGAGGGCAGCCACCTGGAACGCTATGCGGCGCGCTTCGACGCGGCGGAGATCGACACCAGCTTCTATCGCCCGCATCGTGCGCAGACCTATGCACGCTGGGCCGCCTCGACGCCGCCGCACTTCCGTTTCGCCGTCAAGCTGCCGAAGACCGTCACGCACGAGGCGCGCCTCGACGGCGCGCGCGATGCGCTCGATGCCTTTCTCGGCGAGGTCGCAGGGCTCGGCCCGAAGCTGGGCTGCCTCCTGATCCAGCTCGCGCCCAGCCATGCCTTCGACGCGAACGTGGTGCGGCGCTTCCTCGCCGACCTGCAGCGCCGGCATGAGGGACCGGTCGCCATCGAGCCGCGGCATGCCTCGTGGTTCGCGCCGGAGGTCGATGCATTGCTGGCGCGGCAACGCGTCGCGCGCGTGCTGGCCGACCCGGTGCTGCACGCGGGCGGCGAATGGCCGGGCGGCTGGCCGCAACTCGTGTACCTTCGGCTGCACGGGCGCCCGCGCGTGTACTGGTCGGCTTACGACGACGCGCTACTGGAGCGGCTGGCGTTGCGCCTGCAGCAGGCACGCAGCGATGGCGCGGCCTGCTGGTGCATCTTCGACAACACGGCCGGCGGCGAAGCCACCGGCAACGCGCTGACGCTCAAGGCGCGGCTTTCGCATCGATTCAACGAGGAGACGACATGAGGACACAGACACGTCGCTGGACGCGGCCTCTCGCGCTGGGCGCGCTGACCGTGGCCGCGGCGCTGGGCAGCGGCCTGGCCGCGGCACAGGCTTTTCCCGCGGCCAAGCCCATCCGGCTGATCGTGGGCTACCCGCCCGGCGGCGGCATCGACTTCGCGGCGCGCACGGTGCAGGTGCCGATGCAGGAGGCGCTCAAGCAGCAGATCGTGGTCGACTACAAGCCGGGCGCGAGCGGCATGATCGCCGCCACCGAACTCACGCGCCAGCCGGCCGACGGCTACACGCTGCTGCTGGCCAACACGGGGCCGTTCGCGATCGCGCCGTACCTGCAGTCCAAGCCGCCCTACGACCCAATCAAGCAGTTCACCTACATCGGCCAGATCAGCCAGGGCAGCTACATCGCGGTGACGCGGCCGGACCACCCCGCGAAGAACCTCAAGGAATTCGTGACCTGGGCCAAGCAGCAGGGCGGCAAGGTGAACTTCGCGTCGGGCGGCAACGGCACCTCGACCCACCTCAACGGCGAGCTCATGAACCAGGTCGCCGGGCTGGACATGACCCATGTGCCCTACAAGGGCAGCGCGCCTGCGGTGCAGGACCTGATCGGCGGCCAGACGCAGATCCTCATCGACGCCGGCAGCGTGCTGCTGCCGCAGGTCAAGGGTGGCAAGCTCAAGGCGCTGGCCGTCACCGGGCCGAAGCGCGACCCGCAACTGCCCGATGTGCCCACGGTCAAGGAACTGGGTCTGGGCGGCATGGAGTCGGTGGGCTTCCAGGGCCTTGTCGGGCCGGCCGGCATGCCGAAGGAGGTGGTCGACCGCCTTTCGGCCGAACTGGCCAAGGCGCTCGCGCAGCCCGACGTGCAGGCCAAGTTCGCCACCGCGGGCGCCGAGGTGCACTCGCTCGGGCCGGCGGAGTTCTCGGCCTTCGTGAAGGCCGACAACGAGAAGTGGGCCAAGCTGATTCGTGAACGCAAGCTGCAACTGGACTGACCGTGCCCATGAACACGTCGACTGACATGCGCCGGCGCGCGCTTCTTCGGGCCGCGCCCGGCCTTGCGGCCCTGGGCGCCATGGGCCTGATGCGCCCGGCGCATGCGCAGGAACTGCCGCGCACCCTCCGCCTGGTCGTGGCCTATCCGGCCGGCGGTGTGAGCGACGTGGTGGCTCGCGCCCTGGCCGACCGGCTGGCCGCACAGATGGGCCACACGGTGATCGTCGACAACCGCGCCGGCGCCAGCGGCGCGATCGGCATGGACGTGGTGGCCAAGGCCGCGCCCGACGGCGCGACGCTGGGCTTCGCGGCCATCAGCCCGCTGGTGCTAAGTCCGCACCTGGGCAAGCTGCCCTACGACCCGCTGCGCGACGTGGCGCCGGTGGCCAGCGTGATGTACTCGCCCGTGCTCCTGCTGGCCACCCCGGCGAGCGCCAGCGCGGATTTCTCAGCACTGATGGAGCTCGCCCGGGCGCAGCCGGGAGCGGTGCGCTGGGCCACCTCGGGCCCGGCCTCGCTGGGCCACATCATGCTGGAGCAGCTGCGTGCGGCGGCGCGGGTGGACATCACGCACATTCCCTACAAGGGCGGCGGCCAGCAGATGAACGACGCACTCTCCGGCCAGTTCGAGGTGCTGTCGACCAACGCAGGCCCGGCGGTCGCCGCCCAGATCCAGGCCGGCAAGCTGCGCCCGCTGGCGGTGGGGGCGCCCGCACGCCTCGACACGCTGCCGCAGGTGCCGACGCTGGCCGAGCTGGGCTACCGCTCGGCCAACCTGTCGTCGCAGTTCGGCGTCTTCGCCCCGGCTGCGCTGCCGCCCGCACTGGTGGCGCGCTACAACGCCGAGATCAACAAGGCGCTCGCCAGCCCCGAGCTGCGCGCCAAGCTCACGGCCACCGACAACGTGCCCACCGGCGGCAGCCCCAGCGATTTCGCCCGCGAGATCCTGGCGGAGTATGAAAGCAATGGGCGCATCATCCGGGCCGCGGGCATCAAGGCCGATTAAGTCGTCGGGTTGCAGGCAAATTCAGCCTACCTTATAGTAGGCTGATGGCCGCCGCCAATCCCTCTGCCTTCAACACCCGCGACGAGATCCTGCGCGTCGGGCGCGAGCTGGTCCAGACGCGCTCGTACCTGGGCTTCAGCTTCCAGGATGTGGCCGACGCGGTCGGCGTGCGCAAGGCGAGCCTGTATCACCACTTCCCGACCAAGGAGGCGCTGGGCATCGAGGTGTTGAAGGAGGCGGCGCAGGCCTTCGACGCCTGGGCCGCGCGCCGCGCCGGCGCGCCGGCCGAACGGTTGGATGCTTACTTCCGCATGTACCGCAATGGCCTGCAGGCCGGCTCGGCCGTCTGCCCGGCAGGCGCGTTGGTACCCGGCTGGGCCTGCATCAACGAGGACCTGCAGGCGGCCGTGCAGGGCCTGCGCCAGGCGCAGGTGCGCTGGCTCGCCGGCGTGCTTGGCGAACTGGGGCGCGATGCGCCGACGGCGCAGCGGCAGGCGGCGTGGATCTACGCGACCTGCCAGGGCGCGCTCATCACGGCCCGCATGAGCGGGCGCGTGCGCGATTTCGACGAGGTGACGACCCAGCTGCGCGCAGTGCTGCTGGACTGAAGCGCCGTTCCGTGGGGCATGCATCGCATGCCCTTTTCTTTGGCTGACAAGACTACCGATCGGTAGGTAGTCGATACAAGGAGATCGATCCGTGAAAGCCCTCATCAGCGCGTATGCGCGCTCCCCGTTCCACTTCGCCCGCAAGGGCCGGCTCGCCGAAGTGCGGCCCGACACGCTGGCGGCCGAGGTCGTCAAGGGCCTGCTCGCGCGCACCGACCTCGACCCCGCGCTGCTGGAGGACGTGATCCTCGGCTGCGCCTACCCCGAGGCGGCGCAGGGCAACAACCTGGCGCGCATCGTCGGCCTGCTGGCCGGCCTGCCCGAGGCCGTGGGGGGCATGACGGTGAACCGCTTCTGCGGCTCGTCGATGCAGGCGGTGCACATCGCCGCGGCGCAGATCGAGGCCGGCATGGGCGAGGCCTTTCTCTGCGTGGGCGTGGAGTCGATGACGATGGTGCCGCAGGGCGGCTTCAACTTCTCGCCCAACCCCGAGCTGCTGGCGAACACCGCGGCCTACCTGTCGATGGGCGAGACGGCCGAGAACGTGGCCGAGCACTGGCAGGTGAGCCGCGCCGACCAGGAGCTGCTGGCGCTGCAGTCGCACCAGAAGGCGGCCCGCGCACGGGACGAAGGCCGGTTGGCCGCGGAGATCGTGCCCATCCGCCTGCCCGATGGCGAACTCGTCGATGCCGACGGCTGCATCCGCCCCGGCACCACGCTGGAAGCGCTCGCAGGCCTCAAGCCCGCCTTCCGGCCCGACGGCGTGGTGACGGCGGGCACGTCGTCGCCGCTGACCGACGGCGCGGCGGCGGTGCTGGTGACCAGCGACGACTTCGCGGCGCGGCACGGCCTCGCACCGCTGGCGCGCGTGCGCAGCTTCGCCACCGTGGGCGTCGATCCCGCCATCATGGGCATCGGCCCGATTCCGGCCACACGCAAGGCGCTGGCCCGCGCGGGCCTCGCGGTCGACCAGCTCGATGTGGTGGAGATCAACGAGGCCTTTTCCTCGCAGGCCCTGGCCTGCATCCGCGACCTGGGCCTGGACCCGGCGACCGTGAACCTCGACGGCGGTGGCCTGGCGATCGGCCATCCGCTGGGCGCCACGGGCGCGCGCATCACGGGCAAGGCGGCGGCGCTGCTGGCGCGCGAGAAAGGGCGCTATGCGCTGTCGACCCAGTGCATCGGCGGCGGCCAGGGCATCGCGACCGTGCTCGAGCGGCCATGAAGCATCGCCTGCGCCGACACCGGACAATCGCCCGGCCGCCGTCGGCGGATTCACACGGAGCCCAGCCATGAGCGATGCCAGAGCACCGCGCCTGTACCTCGAAGACCTGCACGTCGGCGACCGCTTCACCAGCGGCGAGCATGCGCTCGACGCCGCGCAGATCATCGCCTTCGCGCGCGAATTCGATCCCCAGCCCTTCCACACCGACCCCGAGAAGGCCGAGCACACCTTCTTCCGCGGGCTGGCCGCGAGCGGCTGGCACACCGCGGCGCTGACGATGAAGCTGCTGGTCGAGAGCGGCATTCCGCTGGCCGACGGCATCATCGGCTCCGGCGGCGAGGTGGCCTGGCCGCAGCCCACGCGGCCGGACGACGTGCTGCATGTCGAAAGCGAGGTGATGGAGATCATCCCCTCGCGTTCCAAGCCCGAGCGCGGCATGGTCGTGATGCGCTGCGAGACGCGCAACCAGCGCGGCGAAGTGCTGCAGCGCTTCTCGCCCAAGATGGTGGTGTCGCGCCGGCCGAAGGGCTGAGCTTGCTCAGGCGGGTTGCTGCAGGGCCTGCAGTTCGGCGTCGCTGAAGCCGGCCCTGGCCCGTGCCTCGAGGTTGAAGGGCGGCTTCAGCCGCGGCGCCTCGTGCCGCCGGTACAGCACCCGGTAGTGCGCCAGCGCGTCGAGCCCGTCGCGCGCGCACAGCCAGGCGTACCAGCGGTTGCCGATGGCCACGTGGCCGATCTCGTCGCGCAGGATGATGTCCAGGATCTCCACCGCCCGCAGTGCATCGGGCGTGTTCACCCGCCGCAGCTTGGCCTGGATGAGCGGCGTGGCATCCAGCCCGCGCGCCTCCAGCGTGCGCGGCACCAGGGCCATGCGGGCGACCACGTCGTCCTTCGTCTTCTCGCACATGGTCCACAGGCCGTCGTGGCCGGGGAAGTCGCCGTAGCGCCAGCCCATCGTCTGCAGATGGGCGTGGATCAGCGTGAAGTGGTAGGCCTCCTCGTCGGCCACGCGCAGCCAGTCGCGGTAGTAGGCCGCGGGCAGGCCGTCGTAGCGCCACATCGCATCGAGCGCGAGGTTGATTTAGTTTAACCTTGATATTATGTTTGGATGGACACAGCCTATTCGTACATCCGATTCAGCTCAGACAAGCAGGAACAAGGCGACTCTATACGGCGGCAAACCAAAGCCGCCCGTGACTACGCCGCAGCGCATGGGCTGATCCTAGACACGCAGACGTACCAAGAATTCAAGGGCATCTCAGCGTTCACCGGGGAGAACAAGGCAAACGGCAAGCTGGGTCTCTTCGTTGAAGCCGCAGAAAAGGGGCTGATACCGAAAGGCTCTCGACTGATCGTGGAGTCACTTGACCGGCTCTCGCGCGAGGCGGTTGATTTGGCGATGAGTCAGTTCCTTCGCATCACGGCGGCAGGAATCATCATCGTCACGCTAGGCGACCACCCCAAGGAATATTCGACAGCATCGATTCGGGCCAACTGGACTGAATTAATCTTGACGCTTGCTCAGATGGAGCGCGCTCACGACGAGAGCGCAACGAAGTCGAAGCGCGTCAGTGAGGCATGGGAGAACAAGCGAAACACCGACAAGATCATGACTCGCATGGTCCCCGCGTGGCTAAGCACCGACGACTACGTCCACTGGGAAATCGACCCCGAGAAGGCGGCGGTCGTGCAGCGAATCTTTGCTATGGCCCACGATGAGGGACTTGGCACACCGACTATCGCTCGACGCCTCAACGCGGACGGCGTCCCAACATTCAAGAAGCCGACCAAAAAGGAATTGGAAGCGATCGCTCGTGGCGAAGAATTGCTGGAGCCTGAATGGTCACATGGCACCGTGGCCCATGTGCTTAACAACAAGGCAGTGATCGGCATCCTTCACACGGAGAAGGTTTACCGGGAAGACTACTACCCGCCGATCATCAAGAAGGAAGTCTTCGAGAGCATGGGCATGCTCTTCAAGCAGCGTCACTTTGCGCCTGGAGCAAGAGGCCAGGGCGGCATCGTGAATCTGTTCTCCGGCCGTAGTTACTGCGGCATATGCGGAAAGCGCATGAAGACCGTGTCGCAGCACGAGCACAACGTCTACCTTCATTGCGAGCGGGCATACCAGGGCAGCAAAGACTGCAAAGCAACCAGGGTGGCCTATCACGCGTTCGAGGAAGACATCCTCAAGCACTTGATCATTGCGCAGCATCGGTTGGTCTTCAAACTCAGGGAAGAAGTCGCCCACGACCCACGAGAGATTCTGCGGCGTCAGCTTGAGGTCCTAGAGGGCGACATCGAGACGGCACTTGACCGTCTTCTTTCGACAAAGTCTGAAGCCCTCAGCAGGCGGCTCGAAAAGCTGGAGGCCGACAAGGTCGTCTTGCTGGATCAAATCAAGAACGCTGTGGTGATTCCGAAGGCGACCAACGTGCTCAACGACTTGGTCACGACGTACAAGCGCTTCGTTGAGCTGCAGAAGACGGACAAGGACAGCGAGGAATACAAGGCTCTGCGCAAGCGGCTTCAGACCGGCCTGCGCGGTGCGGTCAAGAAGATCGAGTTCCACCACAAGCCGGGTAGTGACGGAGTAGAGCACTACAGAGTCACCTTCCTGTCCGGCACAGAGCGCGAACGCACGTATCGCAGGCCGCCCAAGGGATTTCAGCCGGGTAATATAAAAGGCAAGCGCTGATATCCAGCCTAAAGGCAAGAATCGCTCGCGTTTATAGCGAGCAATCTTTAGTTTCTCCAGACTTGCACCCGTAGCAAGTTCGCTACGGCAAATGGAGAACTGAATGGAAGCAAACGAAAACGAGCTGATCAACCAAGACGGCGAGGCCTTCTGGGATCTTGGGCGAGCGGAGGACATCGAGCCGCGTGTTAGCGAGCTGTGCGCGGCGGTGCGGGCGGCTCAGCCAGCCTTCTTCATGACGGAGAAGGCGAACGAACTTCGGGCCAAGGGGTGCGACGACGAAACCATCCTGCTCGACGCCGTGCATGCTGGGTACGTCAAGCTCTGCAAGGCGCTCAAGGTCCAGTACATCGAAGACATCCACCCAAGCGTGGCGGTCGAACATCTGCGCGGCCTGCCGGTGCTGGAAGATGGCGGCCTGGTTCCTTACCTTGACCTCATCAAGACTATCGAAGCGAGCTACCGCTCGATTGGTCAGGTCGTTGTCATGCTCAAGGCGCGCGATTCGCAGTACGTCTACGAGTTCAGCTCCAGCTACAACGGCGTCGAAAAGCCGGCGAAGCTGGTCGTCAGCATCAGCAATGGTGCCGACTTCGTCGTCGACGTGCAGGTGCAACTGGATGGCTACGTCTTTCGCGAAGACTACCTGTCCGACGATGCTGAAGACGAAAGCTGGGAAGAGGTGACTGCCAAGCAATTCCTCGCCGCCAGCCCCACTCAGGATTCGCTGGTTCTGGAGTTGCACAAGCCTTTCCATGACGCAGTCGAATATCGGCTTGGCGTCCTTCACCGGATGCTTGCTGACGGCGTTGACTGGCTGAGCAAGGCGGAGTCAGTCTGATGACCACCGCCACCGAGATCAAAAGCTTTGTCTCTGGTGGCGGCTTGCGGCGAGTGGACGACCTCGTTCCATTCGACCGCAACTCGCGCACCCACAGCGAAGCGCAAGTCGCACAGATCGCCGCGTCCATCAAGGAATTCGGCTTCACGAATCCGATCCTGGTCGATGAGGCCAACACCATCATCGCCGGCGAAGGGCGGTGGAGGGCGGCGAAGAAGCTCAAGATGGACGAAGTGCCGTGCATCGTGATTGCTGGCCTGTCGCCTGCGCAGAAGGCAGCCTACGTCATTGCTGACAACAAGCTTGGCCTCAACTCAGCGTGGGACACCGAAATGCTGATGAAGGAGCTTGCGCGGCTCGATGAACTGCACTTCGACGTTGACCTTGCCGGGTTCAGCGAAGTGGAAATCCTCAATCTCTCGTGCGAGGTCGTTGTAGACGCTCCAGCCCCTGACGTCTCCAATGGTGTGGGAGAGCAGGTGGAAAACGGAACACAGGCCGACGGGTTCCCGACGCCACCCGAGAAGGACTGGAGCGGCATGCCGGAGTTCGTTCAGCCGGACGCAAGGCCCTTCCGCTCTGTGATCGTGCACATGCTGGACCAAGCTGCGGCCGATCAATTTGCGGCGCTCATCGGACAGACCATCACCGAGAAGACCAAGTACGTGTTCTTTCCCAAGAAGGAGCAGCCTGCCGGTCCAAAGGAGGTGTTCGCCTGATGCACCTACCGAAGCATCCCGTCTACGTGGTGAGCAAAGGCCGCAGCCAGTACATGATGACTTCGCAGGTGCTGACGACGATGGGAGTCCATCACTTCGTCGTCGTTGAACCGCAAGAGGTCGATGTGTACGTCGATGCAATCGCCGCACGCAGTCTCAAGGCTTCAGTTCTTGAGCTGGACTTGACCTACAAGGACACGTACGAGCTGTGCGATGAGCACGGGCAGACGAAGAGCACCGGACCTGGGCCAGCGCGCAACTTCGCGTGGGAGCACAGCATCGGCGCTGGCGCGTCATGGCACTGGGTCATGGACGACAACATCAAGAACTTCTACCGGCTCCACAAGAACCGGAGAACGAAGTGCGTCAACCCAGGCATCTTCCTGGCGATGGAGGACTACGCAGAGCGATACGCCAACGTCGCGATGGTCGGTCCGAACTACTTGTCGTTTGTGCCAGACCGCGTGCGTCATCCGCCGTTCTTCAAGAACACGCGCATCTACTCGTGCAACTTGATTCGGAACAACGTGCCTTTCAGGTGGCGGTGCCGGTACAACGAAGACACGATCATGTCCATCGACATGCTCAAGGCGGGCTGGTGCACGATTGAGTTCAATGCCTTTCTGCAGCACAAGCAGCAGACGCAGAAGATGAGCGGCGGCAACACCGCTGAGTTCTACCACCGTGAGGGCGTTGTAGGGAAAGGCTCATATGCGGCTGGCGGCACCACTGCGAAGTCGGTAATGCTTGTGAAGGTCCATCCCGATGTCGCACGCCTTGCGTGGCGGTTCGGCCGAGTGCATCACTACGTGGACTATCGGCCGTTTCGGGGACGGCGCCTGATTCTTCGCAAGGGGATCGTGCTGCCCACTGAGCCCAACGAATACGGCATGCAGCTGAGGTCGGTATGAAGCCCGATTGGCCGAGTATCAAGAGCGACTACATCGAAACCACCATGACGCTTGCCGAAGTGCAGCACAAATGGCGGTTGGCACGGGGCACGTTGAGTGCGCGTGCGACACGCGAGAAATGGCACGAGAAAAAGCAGCAATTTGCAGCAAATCTTGAGCAGATTCGGCGGGAAAACGTTCTTGCAAGACGCGCTGCGGAGCAGGAGCAGTTTGACAGCAACGTCCTCAAGGTGGCGAGCGGCCAGCTCATGGTCATCGCACGCCAACTACAGGACGGCAAGGTCGATGCGGCGAAGGTGCTCAAGCTGGCGAACGCTCTTGAGACAGTTCAACGCATCGGTGGTATCGCGTTCACGAAATAGGAGCCGAAATGGACAAGGCTGAACAAGAAAAACTCCTAGAGCTGGTGCGGCAGCGATTCAAGGAGCGCAAAGAAGCCGGCTTAGAGCCCGAGTACTACCTGATGCGGAAGGGGAAGCTGTCGGGAATGATCCACCCTGAGCATGTTGAGCTGCGACTCAAGGAGGGGTGGAAGTTTCACAACCTCTAGGCATGAAAAGGCCCTCGCGAAGAGGGCCGTGTAGACGACTTCAACGGGCGTGAACGAGCAGCACCCCGTTGAAGTCGTCGTTTGGGATGAACCCGCGCTCTGACAACCAGACAATGTTGAGCGTTGCAAGGATCACCTGTTGCAGCGGCATGGGAGCGACCTTGGCACCGGCAGCGATTGCCCCGAGCTGCGCAAGGTACGTGTCAACGACGTTCGTCCCCAGGTTCTCGTCGCTGTCGCGCATGTACTTCTTCATGGTGTCTCCCATGAACAGCTCTGTAAGTTCTTCTGGCGAAAACGCCGGAGGGCAGAGCGTGAAGCCCAGCCCATCCGGTCGGTCATTGCGCCAGAACACGCTGGCGCGAATGATCACGGAGCGCTGACGAAGACCTTGAGGCTTCCGGCCAGGGCGGCCAGCTTGTCGAGTTCTTCCGCGGTGAGCTTCCCGCCCAGCGCACCCTTCTTCATGTTGTCCGTCATGCGGTTGAAGAGGGGGACGGGCGGCTTTGCGGGGCCCTTGGTCTTCTTGGCTTCGGCGGTAGCGGGGGTGGTTTGAGTAGCCATTTGATTGATTCCTTCAATTAACCGCGATGTTGCGGTAAAGAAATAATATCCTCGGCTTGAAGGAATTACGGGCTTTTGAAGGTTGGGGCCAACTTTTACACTTTTGAGGAAATCAAGCTCCCAGAGGTGTTTTCGCAGAAGTCCAATAGGTACTATCACAACTCTCGCTCCCGAATTCCAGTGAGCATTCTGGAGGCTTGCAGCCTCATTGGCACATCGGAATTCAAGAGCGGAGTGCACGAATTGCGAGCTGCGTCATCCGGACCGCCTCACAGTCCGATGACGATCCGGCGCGTTACACCGGCCACGCCTCATAACTGTGTACTTGCCCACGACCGCGGACAAAAATAACTCATCAACAAATTGATGGGGTACCAAAAGATGAAATTCCAAGCAGGTCACGTTCCTTCTCATCGCGGGCGCACCACGGCCACAGACCCAATCAAGACATCTGCGGACGTTGCCAAGATCAAAGAGTTGATCCGCAACCACGTTCGGAACTACGCACTCTTTACTGTCGCGATCGGAAGTGCTCTTCGCGGTGGCGATCTGACAAAGCTTCAATGGATTGACACCCTTGACGACGGTACGACCATCACACTCAAAGTTCTTGAGGGCAAGACGAAGAAGCCCCGGGTAATTCCCCTTAACGCGGAAGCTTCGGCAGCTCTGCGGGAATGGCGCAAGCACTGCGAGTCAGAATTTATCTACAGTGGGCAACGTGGAGCGCTCACAGTTGCACAGTGGGGCAGGATGCTCAAGGGGTGGTGCAAAGAGGTCGGATTGGAGGGGCGGTTTTCCAGTCACTCAGCCAGGAAGACATTTTGCAGGGTGTCTCATGACGAGCATGACGTGCCTCTCATCGTTCTAATGGAAATTCTCAACCATTCGTCCCCACGGCAAACCATGACATACATGGGTTCTCTTGGCGATGAGGTCAAGCAGGCTTACTCGCGAGTGATTTAAGTTTTTTAGCAAGTCTGGTGGGAATAAAATAGTAGATGCACAGCATCTACATCATCACGAACACCCACACTGGCAAGGTCTACGTTGGCAGGGGTAAATCCATTGCGGGACGAAGAAAACATCACCGTAGTGCGCTCAGACACAATAGGCACTGGAATCCTGCGATGCAGGCAGATTACAACGCTGACCCTGATTCATGGGAGTGGTGTAAGACTCTTGAAGAAGTAGAGACGCTCGAAGAAGCTCTTCGAGCAGAGACTGAATGGATCAAGGCTTTTCCCGAGGTGTACAACTATTTCGGAAGAGACGATGCGACTTCACATCGTGCCAAGCTTTCAAAAGCACGGCGCGGGAACCCGCTGACGGCGGAGCACAGGGCCAAACTCAGTAAAGCGGCGTTGGGCAGGAAATTTACGGACGAGCATAGAGCAAAAATAGCAGCCTCGGTTAAGGCTGCTTACGCCAAGACGAGGAGCCGATAGAGCTCAAATCCAGCCTTTAACTTTGGCGGCTCTTACCAGTTCGTCAAGCTCTCCAGGGCGAGGTTTGTTGACTTGCTCAAACGCCAATTGAACTGGAGACTTCACGCGCTTCTTGCGGCGTATGTCTACTGTTCCACCGACGTTCTGCAGTGGATGCCCTTCACTCAGTAAAAAGTTCTTCCACCACGTTTCCGTCTCATTTCCCTCTGGATCAAGCACGACCATTCTCAGGGTGTGCCTAAATTTGTGATAGCGGGCGAACTCGTAGGCAGGCTTCATATCTCTGCCGTGTTCGATAGCGCGACGATGCTGGTCCCACCGCCTGTTTGGGTTGACAGCAATTCCTACGTAGAAGTAGATTGGGCATTCTTCTGGTCCAACGGCTAATGCGTAGACTTGGTCGATCTGCCGGCCAGTACTGTTCTTGAATTCTTGTTGCTTCTTGCGTTCGTCTTTGATCTTTTGCTTGACTCTAAAATTCATGTCGAATGTGGTAGTTTCGATCTGATATTTAGGGCCTATAAATAGCTTCGTAGACAACAAGCTCAACTAGGTTCTGTTCATAGTTCCTCCTAGGTTAAGGTTGTTAAGGTTGTTGAGCGTGTTATCTCCTTAGGCTTAAAGGCCCGCATATTCCTGACATGGTATGCGGGCCTTTTTTTGCGCTGAATACGACGAAAGGGCCGTAGCCCTTTCAGATGTAGCGGAAGTTTGGATGCCTTGTGCCAGTCCTACCCTGCCCAAGCTCTTTGATCATTTGCCGCTGTGATCGGTAAATGGTCACGCCGTCAATCGTGCACTTTCGTCCTGGCGAGCCGTTTGCGCCTGTCCTTTTCGCCTTGACGCCAGCTCGGCCGAGAATGTTGTAGACCTCCGGGAATGCGTTGACCCATTCCTTCTCAATTGCTCTACCATCATCGGACCCACCGTCCACGGTTTCAATAACGGTGTATTCCCAGCAAGTTGGGTCTTCGTTGTAATCAGCTTGCAGTGTGGGATTTGAATGCTTATTGCGTCGTAGCTCGCTGCGATGGACGTTAAATCGGAAGTAGGTGTCCAGTGTCTTGCCCACATAGACTTTGCCAGTGCGGGTGTTCGTGATGATGTAAAAGTGGTAGAGCATCTCATTCTCCGTGCCCGTTCAGAATGAATCGGCAGTGCGCCTCATCCATCAATGCGCTCACATCCTTGAAGCCAGCTTTCTTGCTGATATCGATAAGGTGCTTTAGCTCGCGGTGGATCTGATGAATTGCAAGCTGTGCATCCCGCAAGGCGCACATATCGAGCGAAATGCTTCTCCACTTCTTTGCGACCTTCAATTTAAGTTCATTGTCGTAGAAGCGGTCCACAAGGTATTCTTGGGTGATGTGATTGGTTTTGAGGGCAGTAGCCATCTTTCTCTCCTTAGGTTAAGAGCGAGCACCATTGCTTCAGCTCTTAATCTATGTATAGAAAAAGTGGCTTTTTCCTGCATTTATTCGCTAGTTGTCTTAGTCGGCCGCGTTCTAGGTCTTCCCACGGGCCTACGCATCTTCTCCTTGATAAGGTCACGCTGGCGTCTATAGACTCGCAGCTCCATCGAATGAACAAGCTTCTCAAAGATTGCACGGAAGTTGTCGGTTAAAAGAGGTGCAGCTAACTCGTAAGCGTGCTGCAATGCAGTCAGCGCCTTCTGCAATTCTTCGTCTGTGCCGGTGTAGTTTGGGGTAGCCATTTGTCTTCTCGTGGGTAAATGGCTATTTAGTACAAAAACCTGATCAATTGTCGGATTCGCACTGTGCACGGCTAAATACCTCTTTGCGAGGTACACGCATGCGACACATCAAAAAGGCGTTCATCGACATCTTCACAGACGGCGACCGTGATTGGGACTACGCTAAGGTGATTGGCACACTCGGACTGGTCGTCTTCATGGGCATCAGCTTTTGGTCTTACGGCCTGAAGGGCAAAGACTTTGCGCCCATTGAGTGGGCTACAGGGTTCACCATGATCGTTGCTGGCGCTGCTGGCGTGAGCAAACTGCGCGATAAGACGATACGATCGAGCCCTACAGAATAATTGTTGAGGGCGAACACATGGAAGACGATGTCGATCTGTGGAAGGTGGCTGGCTATTCCTGCTTGAGCTGGTTCGGCGCAGCATTGCTGTCGCCGCTGTTTGCTCTATTTGGGGCTGACTACGCGGTGGGCGCTACAGTGGTATGCGGCCTATTGGCAGGCGTCATGGCTGAAGGTGCGGGACGAAACGAAGCAGCGTTGAAGAAGGTCCGCGCGGAACTTGACGAGCTTCGTAAGAAGTATTCAACATAGAATGGCTGCACCGCACGTGTCTGGCCGTCATTGACTCCAAGGCTGGCAGACCTTAAAACTTCGTCGGCTCATCCCACACTGGAAAGATCCCGTAGTTGAAGTCAGTGGCAATCTGAAAGACCCGCTTTACGGCATCTGAGCGTGTTGCCATCATCATGGTCCCGTCTTTCCTATAGACGCAGTGGCCAGCAAACACGCCTCCTTTCGCCACAATCTGATCAATTCGCTGCTGGTTGAATTTGAAGGCCATATTGACGCCCACGTCAAGGCCGCCGTCTTTGTCGCGTTCGATGCTTTGATACACCACCCTGTAGTTTTCAGGCCAATGCTCTGACAGTTGCTCGACGCAGTGCTTGAACTGCTTTCGCTCCTGCATAGTTACGTCTGCGGGCTCATCGACCTCTGTCTTAACGCCGCAGCCCAAGATGTGCGCGCATACAAGAACAATGGTTAGAAGCTTGGTCATGGCGGTCCTTTCAAGTGAGTTGCTTTACAATTTTAATTAGCGTACGGACCAATTACGGGCGTTACACTCTCCATTAATTATTGCAGGAATGCACTTTTCTTATAAATAAGTTGCGACAGATTAAGAGAGACCTGAGTGGCTGTGGTGGCCTTGTACGATGCGTGCAAGCGGACGTGTTCCTCATTCAGGTCTCCCTTAATCTGTTGAACCATTAGTTGCCACCACGACTAGGAATCGCAGAACTATGAAACAACCAAAAGCGCCCTTTGGCGCTTACGAACCCAACCTGAGCAATAAGAAGGTACGCAGAGCAGTCGCTGAGAAATTGGCGAACTTAGAAGCTGCGGGCTTCTCCGCCGACAAGCCAAAGCAAATCTACGCTGACAGACTCAGCGAGCTGATTGGGCAATCAAATCACGACCTGGGCCGCTACATCCGCTCTACGTGTCTTATTCAGACACGCGGGTACAAGAAATCGGCAGAAGGGCCTAACGGTGCGGGCTTTCCTATTTCGTACAAGCTGAACGCCATCGGCTTCAGACTGCTCAAGGACAAACTGAAAGACTTTGACGACCTCAAGGTCGAAGCTGTCGTTGCAGATAAGAGGCTTGCGACATACGCCAAGCGGCATGTGGACGAACTGTCCGCTCTGACATTCAACTACACAGACAAGAACGGCCGGCTGTGGCATGGACTGCAAAACATCCCAAGAGCAGACAAGGTGGCTTTCTGGCGCCACCACAATCTGCCTTTCAACTACGACATCAGCGCCTGCGCTCCAACCATCCTTATCCAGCTCGCGCACAACGTGGGGATGCTTGAGCTGCTGCAAGGACCAATCCACGCTTACATTAACAACAAAGATTCAATGCGTGCCCGGATTGCCGAAGAGTTGGGAATTTCGCGTCAGCACGCTAAGCAAATTTTGAACTCCCTCTTCAACGGGGCACGACTTGCCAAGAACAACTTCTGCGCCATCTACCGGGACTTGCCTGGACCGCCAGTGGACAAGAACAGGCGCATGGAGTGGTTGCAAAGCGATGTCGAAATTTCGCTGCTGAAGACTGCCATCGACCACGCATGGTGGAAGATCGGGCGCAAGCTGGATGTCAATACGAAAAAGGGCGCCGTCCGCTGGAACATCTACTTCACGGCCGAACGGACGGTGCTGAACTCAATCGTGCGGTACCTGGACGAGAAGGGCCTGCAATTCTTTACTGAACATGACGGGTTCAGATCGAGCGGCGAGGTCGATACGGACGAGCTGAGTGGGTGGATCAAGGACAAGACGGGCTATGACTTGCAGATCGAGCGGGAAGAAGAGACACCACTTGAGCAGCATTAACAACAAGCTATGTTTGTAACAACTTTCGTCCAGCTCATTCTGAGAGACACCCGCAGAGCAGCATTAACAACAAGCTATGTTTGTAACAACTTTCGACCAGCTCATTCACCGCCTCGACCGACCCATTTTGAGAGCCACCCGCAGAGCAGCATCAACAACAAGCTATGTTTGTAACAACTTTGCTCCAGTAGGTGGGCCGTCCGTTTTCCGGCCCAATTATTGCTTGTAACAACTTCCGGCCAGCCGAGATTTTCACGCTGCCGCCATTCCCAGCCGCATTCCACAGCCCCCAATCGTCAACCACCGCCTCCAATCGTCAACCTGCGGGCCTCCTTTAAGTGTAACAAAAAAGAGGTGTCTGGTGTGATCTGGAGGGGTCTGGGTGCACCCGGTGCGTTCCGGGGTGACTTGCGCCGGAGTGAGTAGATTGGTGATTTCTACACCTTTTTAAGCCCCTCAACGGAGAGCCTCGTAACACAAAAGTTGTGTACTTTTTGGAGAAAGCGCCACCCTATAGACGCAACTTCTGAAAAGTGCCAACTATAAGGAGCAAGTGGGCCCGCCCGGACATCGTTACACAAACCCCGTTTACTTTTACCGGCAAGTTGGCAAATCCGGCCTTTATTCACTTTTGAGGCGTTTCCCAACTCTTTGAGTGAAGTCATCCACTTCATTCAGGACGAAGGTGGCTGCAGGATCGGACGGTAACGACCTAGTTACGCTCCGATCCCAGAGCCATGCTGGTCCTCTCAGCTGGTCAAGCTCTATCAGAACCTTGACAGGTCCTGGCCCAGAGGACTTGGGTCCCATTAGGTGATGGCTCTGTCATCTGAGCAGGATAGGTGTCTCTGGGCCTCAACCTGCACCTCATGGATTACGTCTTGGCCCAGGTTGTTGGGCGTCCGGACGGGCTGACTCGCGGGTATCACATTAAGGTAATGGACGCCCCAGATAAGGACGCGCGGAAAGTCCTCGCCAAGTTATATCGCTCGGGCGGGCTCACTCGGACATAAAAGCTGGATTGGGAGTCCGGGCGGGCTGACTTGCCTCCTTAAATACGGACTACCAATTGCCGAACAAACATGAAAGACATTGACGAAGACCTAGCCAAGGCAATCCATCAAGCAATGCCCGACTCTCTCCACGAAGAGGTCGCAAAGTTCAAAGATGAACTATCCATCACGCCGCCTGATGACGTTGCGAAGATTGAAGTGCTGAAGCAGAAGTTGGAGGCACTCCGTGCTCAAGCAATTGAGCATTACCGCTTCATGACTGAAGGTCCGCCGAAAGATTAACGTAGCGCGCACTAAATACTCCCGTCATAACAAAAGACGGGAGTACAAATGCGCAAATACGCAATCCTGCCACCTGAGACGGGTTGGCGAGCTGAATTGGCTAAGCGCAAGGTTGAATGGACAAACCGCAGCCTAGACCAAATTCACCAAGACATCGAGGACTACGTCTACCAAGAGGCCATGAACGGCACGAAGCTGTCATGGCTCGCACGGGAGTTTGGAGTCACGCCAGGAGAGTTCCGCTCTCTCTATGAAGGCGTCTGGCAGTTGGGTCATGACGCGCTACTGAAGGCCATCACGACCGACACGCTCGATGCAGCGCTGAACACCAATCAGGTCGTCGCAAAGATTTGGGCAGGCAAGGCAATCGCTGGCATGTCCGACGGTGGCGGCAGCATGCGGTCGGTAGACGTAGATGAGACGGACTTCGACAGCAACGACGTCAAGATCAACGTCAACATCGTTCGTCGCAAAGACAACGCTGACGAATGATTCGGGGGCCACGCAAGCGTCGCCCATTCACCGAAGAAGCACTAAAGAGAAGAGCAGCGTCACGGGTCGCCACCCTAGCTGCATGGTCCGCTGAATGGGAGCGGCCCTCTCACTACGAACTCGTTGAAGGACTCACGCGGGAGCACTCGCCTGAGTTCTTCAAGCTTGTCCACGCCCTGCGCAAGGAGTGGCTGTACCAGAAGCGCGGGGCCATGTTCAGCGCCCAGGCGCAGGCGAAGAAGCGCATCAGGGAGGCCAAGCAACGTGGAGCTTGACCTTGACCTTCTTCCGCACCAAGCAGAGTTCATAGAGGACACGACAACCCGTGACCTGGCTCTTGTCGGTGGCCGTGGCTGCGGAAAGACCTACTCACTTTGTCTAAAGCTCATCACGCTCGCTGCGCTCCAAGCCGGTCACGTGGGAGCCGCGCTGTCACCGACTGGGACGATGGCTGAAAAGGTACTGATACCTGGGATGCACGAAGCCCTGCAGCAGCACGGCATCAAGTACGAGTACCACGGCAGTTACCGCCGCTTCAAACTCTTCTTTGGTCGAAAGCACACGATCATCCACATCCTTAGCGCCACGAACATTCGAGACGCGCTCGGTCTCAATTTGGCTTTCTTCGGCATCGACGAAGCTGACACGATGAACACGGAGGTTGCGCTTGAATCATGGCGCAAGTTGTCCGGCGCACTTCGAGCAGGCAATCCAGCCTACCAGCAGAAGGTGGCCGTCTCTACGCCCGAAGGATTCGGCTTCATGCATCAGCATTGGGTTGATTCGTTGAACGACGACAACCGCTCGATGCGCCGGCTGATCCGAGGCAAGACGCTCGACAACCCGTTCCTTCCACCGAACTACCTTGATGACCTTCGAGCGACATACCCAGCGCACTACCTGAACGCGTACTTGAACGGCGAGTTCGTCAACATGGCGGGCCGAGCCGTCTACGACCACTACAGCTTCGAGGATGGTGCGAACCTCACCAACCTCACTCTCGGCGATCTTGATCCTACTGAACGACTCCTCATTGGCGTGGACTTCAACGTCGAAGGCATGTCAGCAGTGATCGCAGTGCAGCGTGGTCAAGAAGTGCACGTCGTAGACGAACTGCTTGGTGCGTTCAACACGCAGGCGCTCATTGATCAAATCAAGGAAGAGTACACGGGGAAGCAGTTGCTGGTCTTCCCCGACCCCGCTGGCAACCAGCGCAAGTCAAGTACTACGAACACCGATCACGGGCTGATTCGTCAAGCCGCAATGCCAATGCGCTTGATGTCTTCACACCCGCGCGTCCGCGACCGCGTCAACTCAGTCAACGCGATGTTCAAAAACGGCAATGGCGACCGTCGGCTGCTCGTCAACAAGCAGACGTGTCCAGGTCTCCACAAGTCGCTGATGACTCAGGTTTGGGATAGCAACGACAAGCCAAAAAAGAACGTGCCCATTGGGCTGCCAAGCACGAAGAACACGTACATCGACGGCCCACTCGATGCGCTCGGCTACATGATCTACACGAATTGGCCTGTTCGCGGCTTCGGCGCCTCAAACATCAAGCTCGTAGGCGTCTAACCAGTGCGCAAGTAAATAAGAACAACAAAGGGAGACTCAGTAATGCCCGTTGCAACACAACACCCAGCCTACGTCAAGCTGCTGCCAAAGGTCGCGAAGACCGAGGACGCATTCGCTGGCGACGTGCTGGATTACGTTCCAAGGCTCAGCACACAGACCGAAAAGGACTGGAAGGCAATGGTAGATAGACCAGCCTTCTATAACGTCACAGAGCGCACGACGCAGGCGCTCGTTGGCGCCTTAATCCGCAAGCCATACACCCTCGAAGGCGTTGCGGGCGACGTACCTCACACCGATGAGACGACCTTTGACGAATTCATCCAGCGGTCCTACAAGCAGCTCCTGCTGAGCGGTCGTCTCGGTCTTCATGTGGACTACGACGAGGCAGCAGGCTCGCCAAAGCTCATCGCCTATGAGTTCTGCAACATCATCAACTGGTCGAAAGACTTTGTCGTCATCGAAGAGCACATCACAGAGCCAAACCCCGATGACCCTTTTGAGCTTGTCAGTGTTCCTCAGTGGCGTGAGCTGCGCCTCGTTGACGGCCTCTATGTTGTCCGGATCTGGCGAAAGATCAGCGAGAACTCCTATGAGGTCATCGCAGAGCAAGAACCGACCATCCGTGGCGCTCGACTCGACTACATCCCTTTCTGGTTCGTCACCCCATACGACTGCTCAAAAGACGTGTACGCGCCACCACTGGCGGGTCTTGCAGACCTCAATGTCGCGCACTTCAGGCTAACTGTTGACCTCTACCACGGCGCCCACTTTGCTGCATTGCCGACCCCTTGGGTGTCTGGGACCCTGTTCACCGTTGACGGTCTACCGCCTCAACAGATCAGGATTGGCAGTGAAAACTTCATTCACCTAGAGCAAGGTTCAACGATTGGCTACCTTGAGCCCAACGGACAAGGTCTGCCACGCATTGAGTCAATGGCGAAAGGCGTTGAAGAGCAAATGTATGCGGCCGGGTCAAGGCTGCTCACCGTCAAGCGAGGCGTCGAAAGCGCCGAGGCTTTGCAGCTCCGTTCCGGCTCTGAAAGCGCCACGCTGGAAACGCTGGCGTCTGCACTAGAGCAAGGATTGCAGCTTGCCTTGAATTGCTACAACGCATGGGCAGGGTCGGCCGTGGAGCCAGAAGTCGCCCTCAATCGTGACTTCACCGCAGCGATGCTCGACCCGCAGCAAATGTCTGCGCTGCTCAACCTCTACAGCGCAGGCGTCATCACGCTTGAGTCGCTGATGCAGAAGTTGTACGAAGGCGAGGTAGTTGCTGACCCAATTGTTGAGGTCGCAATGCTCGCTGAACAGCCAAAGCCGCAAGCTGATGCGCCTAGCGATGAGGTTTCACCACCAGCGCAATAAATAACTCCGTCATCAACTACTGCCTCTCGGGGAGAGGACGACGGATGCTTAGATTTGAAACGAACGAGGTACCAGCGGGGCTGGAAGCTCACTATGAAGACGCCGGCAACGGCATCTACAGACTGAAGGTTGAGGGTGTGGTTCCCACCTCTCAATTTGATGAACAAAAGAACAAGCTCAAAGAGTTTAGAGACAACAACACAGAGCTCAAGCGACGTGTTGATGAGCTTTCAAGCTTTGAGACGATGTTCAAGAGCGGCGACTTTTCTGCGGAAAAGATCAATGCAAAGGTGAAGGAACAGGCTTCGGTGATGTCTTCAGAAATGAAGACCGCATACGAAGCGCAGATTGCGGAATTGGGCGCGTCCCTGCAAACGGCGAATGGTCGTCTTGAAAAGATCGTGCTTAACAACGCAGTCGCAGCCGCTGCTCTCAAACACGGGGTGAGTGAGACAGCACTAGAAGACGTGCTTGCGCGTGCCAAGGCAACCTTCAAGGTTGTCGATGGTGAGCTTCAAGCTGCTGACGATGTACGAGACGCCAAGGGCAATCCGTACACGATGGACAGCTGGATGGCGAGCCTCGCTGACAAGGCAACGCATCTCTTCAAAGCATCTAGCGGTGCTGGTGCAGGAAAAACAGGAAGGCCATTCTTAACGCCTGAAAAGAAGTCCGGCGTGGACTTGATCTCGGCGGGATTGGCAAAGCGTCGCTGATTTAGACGCTCTCACAACAAGAAGAACAAAGGGAGCCAACCATGGCAATTATCACTCTCTCCGAAATCAAGAAGCTTGGCTACGACGACCTCTCCGCAGGTCTGGCTGAGTCGATTATCTCCGTCAACCCGCTGTACTCGATGCTGCCGTTCAACTCGGTCAACGGCAACGCGTACGCATTCAACCGCGAAGCTACTCTTGCAACTGCAAAGGCTGCAGGTCGCGGCGCATCAACGACTTCGGTCAAGGGCGCACCAACGTTCACGCAAGTGGCTCAGTCCCTCATCACTCTGATCGGTGATGCTGAGATTGCTGGCTACGATCTTGCACAGGGCATTGGTGAAGGCGCTGGCAATGATCCAGTCGCTATGCAGATCGCATCGAAGGCTAAGGCTGTCGGTCGTGAATATCAGCGCTTGATGGTCGCTGGTGACTCAGCAACTCCAGCATCGACCAACGACAACGGCGTGACCAACGATGCTGAATTTGACGGCCTCATCAAGCTCATTGGCTCCGACTCTGCATTCGCTTCGCAGAAGCTCGACAAGGCAAATGCTGCTCTGACGCTCGACATGCTCGATGAGCTGGTCGACCAAGTTAAGGCTGCAAAGGCTCAGTTCATCATGGCTGCACCTGCTGCTGTCCGCAAGATCAAGTCGCTCATGCGCGCTTCTGGCGGTGTTGAATACCGTGAACTTTCCGGCGAGCAAGTCGCTTCCTGGAACGGCATCCCAATCTTCGTCAACGACTTCATGGCGTCGGACTACGTTACTGGCACTGCTGGTAATCAGACCCACATCATCGCTGGTTGCTTTGACGACGGCACTCGCAAGCTCGGTGTCTCTGGCGTTATCCCACAGTCTGGCGGTCTGACCGTTGACGACGTTGGCTTCGCTGAAGCGTCTGACTTCAAGATCATGCGCGTGAAGATGTACGCAACGATGGCTGTGCACTCGACCAAGTCGGTTGCAGGTCTTTGGAACGTAGGCATCTAAGTCAATCCAAGTTGACCCAGTAAATAAGGAGCGGCTCGTCCGCTCCTTTTCTATTTGGAGGCTCCATTGGCACTCACGCTTGGACAAAACACATACGCTGACGAAGACGCAGCAAGCGAGTACACCACGATGGCTGGCCTCGACGCACTGTCAAATCCGCAAACCAGCCTCGTGCAAGCCACGATGGCTCTTGACCGTCTTTACGGCAGTCGATTCATTGGCCGCAAGGCACAGCTTGATCAAAAGCTTGCATGGCCCCGCATACCGACCTCCAGTGATGTTTCCGTCTCTGATGATTGGTACTACACAGACTCTTTCGGCAACTACAGAGACTTCAACAGTGTACCCGCAGAGGTAATCCAGGCAACTGTTGAGCTTGCAGTCTTGCTTGAAGCGGGTTTTGACCTCTACGCCCAGCCAGAGCCTCTAGTCCTTGAGCTGAAAGAAAAGCTCGATGTGCTGGAGACGCAGGCAAAGTTTGCCTCTCCACGTCGTGACGAGGGCAACCTCTACAAGATCAACGTCATCTTGGCACCACTGCTCAGCCAGGGCGGAACGATCAAGGCGGTGCGTTGATGGACTACCTGAAGAAGCAGACCAGCGCCACCAAGAGCATCACGAAGTTCGGTAATGGCCTGAACGCTGAACTCAACTACCTCGATACAGGCGCGAAGCAAAAGATTTCGTGCGTAGTCGTCTCGTCGGATGAAAGCTACCTTGAAGGCAGCGTGCACCGCAAGGCAAAGAGGGCGCTGGTGTCTGGTGCGCTTAAAACGGCGCCGAGAGCAAACGACTTCATTGTCATGGCGAAGCAGACGTTCACGATTCGCGAAGTCGAAGACCTAACGCCTGATGGCAAGACAACCATCATGTTCAAGCTGTTGGTGTCGTAAGGGGAGGGCGCATGAACCTAAGCACCGCACGCACCATCCTTCTTGAGCACGCAAAGCTGCTGACGAACATTGGCCGTATTACTGTTGAGAACGACAACTATGAGGCGAAGAACCGGGAGCCGTGGGCACGTTTCAGTCTCACGCCAGTAGAGACCATCGTTCAGACAGTTGGACAAGACCCATGGCTGCGCATTGGCGGCCTTGCAACGATCCAGCTCTTTGAGCCTGTCGGCGTGGGAGCAGCCTCGCTGTTCACCAAAGCTGACGCTGTCATCGCCCACTTCAAGACCGCATCGCGGCTTGGCACCTCACCTGACATCGTGCACATCGAAAAGTCTTTCGGCTCGAACACGATTGACGGTCCGTCCTTCTCCAGGCTGAACGTATACGTGCGTTGGTACGCCTTCACGCGTGACGCATAAATAAGAACTACAAGATTTAGGGAGCCCAAACAATGGCATTCGCACAGAACTCACGTGTACAGGTTTTAACCGTACCGGAAACCAGCCTAGGTGTTACGCCTGCTACCCCGACCATGGCGCTTAAGCCAGTCGTTTCGAGTAGCGTGAACCTCACCAAGACCCTCATCAACTCAAATGCACTGACCGGCAATCGCCGCAAGAAGTTCTCCCGCCATGGCAACACGGCGGTCGGCGGGGAAATCGCAGTTGAGCTGTCGTATGGTCAGTTTGACGACCTCATTGCTGGTGCAATGCTCAGCGACTGGACGACGGACGTGCTTCGCATTGGCACCACCCGTAAGTCGTTCAGTGTCGAAGTCGGCTCGCTGGATGTGGCCCAGTACCAGCTCTTCAAGGGTGTCGTGCCTAACACCATGTCGGTTGACGTGGCACAGGACTCCATCATCGGTCTGTCCTTCGGCCTGATCGGCAAGAGCCAAACTACTGCTACTTCGACAGCGGCAACGACCGTCACCCCAGCTCTGTCCAATGAGCCAATGGTGCACAAGGAAGGCAGCATCTCTGTTGACGGCGTCGAACTCGGCATCGTCACCGCCTTCAGCTTCCAGATCGACAACGGCTACCAAGCTGCATACGCAATCGGCTCGGGCGACGCTGCTGACATTGCCTACGGGCAAGCCGCAGTCACGGGCTCTATGACTGTCTACTTCCAAGACCTCGTCATGTACAACCGTTTCATCAATGAGACGCAGGTGGCTGTCGAGCTTGTGACGGAAGACCCAGCGGGCAACAAGTACACCTGGCTGATGAACAACGTGCAGTTCAACACTGGCACTCTTCCGGTCGGTGGCGCTGGTCCACGCACCATCACGATGTCCTTTGAGGCACTCGATGACGACGGAACACATGGGCCGCTGGAAATCACCCGCGAAGCTGCCTAATGAGCAAGGTCAAGGCTGCGCAAGAGGAATTGGTATCGGAGATTGCTGCGGACATGCTCTTTCGGATCATGCTCCGCACTCCAGTCGATACGGGTCTTCTGCAAAGCTCCTTTGAGATTCAAGACCTCACCGCTGACGGCTTCACTATCGTCAACGACACCCCGTACGCGCTCTACGTTGAAGAGGGCACCGAAAAGATGGGACCAGCACACATGGTGCGGGCCACTCTTGAGGAACGACAAGAAATTGTTGATCGCGCGGCACTAACAATTAAAACAAGACTCGCATGACCAAAGCAACATCCATCAAGGATTTTCACTCGAAGACCAAGTCAGTTAAAGTCCACAACCCCGAAGACCGGAACGATATCTTTCTGCGTGAAGACGGCTCGCCAGTGACCATCGAAATTGTTGGCCCATTTAGCGCAGAGTTCTTGAAGGCAAACATCGAGTGTCAACGTCAAAAGTTGAAACTTGAAGTTGAGCAAATTGGTGATCCTGAGGTCACTGAAAACATCAATCTTGAATTCCTGTCAAAGTTAATTGTTGGGTGGAACGCGCCAGAATTTTTCGGTGAATACAGCAAAGATGCGGCCCTTGCTTTGCTCATGGACCGTAAAACAAGCTGGATCGCTTACCAAGTTGACGCCGCATTTAACAAGTTCGATTTTTTCAAAGGCTGACGGAAAGGCTGTGCAACTGGACGCGCCACCAAGTTGCACTTGATTCCGAGTACGAATCGGGCCTGACTGTCAGGGAAAATCTAAAGCGCATATCATCGCAGACAAAGAAATTGTTTGATGACGTGGTCAAGGAGCAAGGCGACGCTCTCCCACCTGCGGATAAATATCCTGAGCAGCTGGATTACTTGAACAGGATGTTTGTCGAACTCAGTAGATCACGCACGTACGATCATGGCTTCGCAAAATGTCTCTCCTTTGTGGAGATCAAGGCTTATCTCGAACTGACTGGCGCAAAGCTTGATTACGAAGAACTCCAGATAATCATTCAAGTGGATGATGCCTGGACGCACCAGTACAACAAAGAGAGAGCAAACGAAAGACAACGCCAAGCTGCTAACTGAAAAGGAAGGCAGCAATGGCGACAGTCAACGAATTTGCAGAATTAAAAATCAAGGTCGATGCCAGCGAGCTGACAAAGCTCGACAAGGACATTGATCAATCCAAAAAGAAAATTGGCGACCTGGGCGACACCGCATCAAAGAGCGGTGGTGGCCTTGGCTCGCTCGGTAGTGCCGCAGAAGGTGCCGGCGCTGGCCTTGGCACGTTTGCCGTGGCTGCAGGTGCAGCAGCAGTAGCAGTCGGATTTGTAGTCACGAAGGTAGCGGACTCTATTGGCTGGTTTGTGGACCTCGGGAAGACAGCGCTCGACGTGTCCGACAAACTCAATGACTTCTCCGAGCAGACGCTCATCTCCACTACCCGGCTCAACTACCTCACCAACGCATACAAGCTGACAGGTGTCACGGCCAAGGAGGTCATCGACAACGCTGAAGCTCTCTCTGGCAAGCTCGCCAAGCAGGACGAGGCGACAGGTAAGGTCGTCATGGCGATGGAGAAGTTGGGTGTCTCCACGAAGGACGCCAACGGAGAACAGAAGACGGCGCTCCAGCTCCAAGAGGACATCGTCGTGGCCGCATCGAAGGCCAAGGACGCGTCCGAAGGGCACGCCCTGGCCGTTGCCGCACTGGGCACCTCCTACTACAAGCTTCGCCAGCCAATCCTTGACGTGAAGGAGAAGGGCGAGGCTATGTACGACCTGATGGTCAAGACAGGTGGGTACATGAGCGGCGACATGTCGAAGGCGTCGGGCGAGCTGCATGACAACCTTGACCGCCTGAAGGTCGTCTTCGGCGGCATCGGCACCACCATCGCTAAGGTAGCCCTTCCAGCGCTGAGTGCGGTGGCTGAGAAGGTGTTGAGTGTCGCGACGACGGTTGCCCAGGCTATCGCGCGTATCACCGGCATGAACCCAGCAACGGAGAAGGTCAACGATGCCATTGGGGACATCAACCGCCAGAAGTCCATTGCTGAGGCGACCATCGCCAAGCTTGAGGGCAGCGAGTTCGGCCAGACCGCGCAGGGTCAGAAGGCTTTGCAGTCGGCCAAGGACCAACTTGCTCTCTTGCAGGAGCGCAGCCGTGAAATGGCACGGTACAAGACCGCCACGGATGCAGCAGCCGCAGCACAAAAGAAGCTTGACCTGCAAGGTACTCCGGGCGAAGGTCAGTCCACGGCATCTGCTCGCGACCCAAAGCCATCAAAGGGCAGCAAGGAGAAGGCGGAGAAGGAGCCAAAGACACTCTCCGACATCGACATTTACAAGAAGCAGCAGGCGGCGCTCGAAGACTTCCGCAAGTCAGAGGAAGAGCTTGCGAACTGGGAAAAGAGCGAGCGCGAAAAGGCGGCGAAGCAGGAAGAGCACATGCACAAGCTCCTTGAGCACCGTGCTGAGCTGTACAAGGGGTACATCGACCAGAACTATGAAGTGATGAAGCAGTTGGCAGAGGTCAACACTCTTGAGGAAAAGGGGCTGCTCACCACGGAAGAGGCGATCAAGGCTCGCCAGAAGCTGAATGATGAGCGCGCACCAGAGACCTTCGCTGAGGGCTGGAGCAGCGCCATGAAGAAGTTCTCCAAGGACGCGCAGGACAGCGCGAAGGCTGGCGAGGACGCATTCAACAGCTTCGCTAACAACGTCGAAGGCGCCCTCAACAACTTCATCCAGACGGGCAAGTTCTCGTTCTCCGACTTTGCACGCTCTGTCATCGCTGACCTGGGCAAGATGGCCGCGAAGGCAGCTGCATCAGGCATTGCCAACCTCCTGAGCGGTGCCATTGGCTCGGCGCTTGGTAGTGGTACCAACTGGGCGTCCAACGGATCTGGCTTCGGCACGGGCAGCAACTTCGGGAACATGGATTTTGGCGGCTTCTTTGCTGATGGTGGTGATCCTCCAGTCGGAAAGGTGTCCGTGGTCGGTGAGAACGGACCAGAGGTGTTCGTGCCGAAGACTGCGGGCACGATCATCCCGAACAGCGCTTTGAGCGGTGGCAACCTCAACGTGGGTGGCATCACCATCAACGTGCAAGGTGGACAGACCAACGAAGAGACCGGCAACGTCGTAAGTAAGAAGATGCTCACCGTGATTAACGGATTAGTAGATCAACGCATCACCCACGGCTTGCGACGAGGCAACCGCTTGAACCCACTGTAAGAACTAAATAGCTGCTGGAGGTATGAATGCCAGCAGCTTTACCACTTACAGACCGCATTTCACAGTCGTCTCAACGCAAGACGACACCACGCAGCATCAGTTGCCAGTTTGGCGACGGGTACGAACAGATTCGCCCTGACGGCATCAACTACCTTGTTGATGAATGGTCCATTCAATATGAGGCACTGAACGCCACTGAGCGCGCAACACTTGTCAACGTGCTTCGCAGCGTGGGTGCTTGGGACTACCTCACGTGGACACCCATCGGCTCATCTACGCCGCTTAAGTGGCGAGTAGTTGGAGGTTGGACTGAGTCGCCGCAATCCGGCGCTCTGTACTCCCTGAGCTTCAACCTCAAGCAGTTCTTCTAATGCCGATTCCGTACTCAGAGATTCGGTCCCTCACGCAGGACTCACCCCTGATCGACCTGTTCATCTTGGACCTGATAAACGGGGAGACTCACCGCTTTTGCAACGAGGCAGCAGCCGACGGGGGAGCGCTCTTCCTTTCAGGAGTTCCGTATTACCCGCTTCCCGTAGTCATAGAAGGCTTCGGACAGAACAACACCGGCGCGCCTCAGCGCCCGACTATCAGCATTTCGAATGTGTCGAGAGAGCTACTGTCTTTGGTCGTTTCGTACGGCGACATGGTCGGGTCAACCATCAGTCGTATCCGCATCTTTGCGAAGAACCTCGACGGAGGTTCTTCACCCGATCCAGATCAAATCTTCGGACCAGAAAAATACCTCATCACGAAAAAGATCGTCCACAACCACACCATGATCCAGTGGGAGATTGCTGCGCCATTCGACCGTCCGAACACCAAACTCCCGATCCGTCAGGCGCTGCGCGATCCAACGTCGAACAGCAAAGGCTTCCCGGGTCTGGCACGGAGGATTCGATGAAGCTGAACGACAAAGCTTTGGCTGACTTCCAAGCCCATGTCCTGCGGGACTACCCAAACGAAGCATGCGGCTTCATCGTGAAGGGCAAGTACATCCCCTGTAAGAACGTCTCCGCGACACCTGAGACACACTTTGAGGTCGATTCAAAGGACTACATAAAGGCACTCAAGAAAGGTCCTCTGGAAGCACTGCTGCACTCCCACCCATACAAAGAAGGTGAGAGGCTGATGCAGCCTGCCGAATGGCCGACGACCGCTGACATGGAAAGTTGGCTGGCGTGGAAGATGGAGATTCCATTTGGCATCGTCGGCACGGACGGTGTTGGCTTTACCCGCATGGCGTGGTTGGACGAAGCGAACCCCGAACCCCTGACCGGACGTGAGTTCATTCACGGCGTCAACGACTGCTTCAGCGTCATCCGCGACTGGTTCAGGCAAGAGCGTGGCATCACGCTGAAGAATTTTGCTCGTGGCTGGGGTTGGTGGGAGATGGACAAGAACCTCTACGTGGACAACTTCGCAGCGGCAGGCTTTGAAGAGATAGACGTTGACGACCTTCAGGTGGGCGACGTAGTGATGCTCCAGATTGGCTCGATCCAAGTCATCCACCATGCAGCAGTAGTCGTCGGCAACAACCAAATCTTGCATCACCAATGGCGAAAGCTGAGTCACGTTGACTCGCTCAGCCGCTGGCACCGATGCATAAAGAAGGCAGTGCGGTTCAACCCAACACTGCTACAGGGAGACAAGAATGAAAACGATCCACTTTGACGGAGCCATCGCCCAGCTTGCTGGATGCGAGACGGTAGAAATGGACGTGAAGAACGCCCAAGACCTCGTCAGTGCGTTGAATAGCCAGGTCAAGGGCTTCCGGAAGTTCGCTGCGGAAAACAAGATCATCCTGGCCGCGTCGAAAGACGGCATGGAAGATGCCAAGGCCATTGTCAGCCACAACAGGGAAATGACCTTTGAGGGCCGCGACCACCTGTGGGTCGTGCCTGCATTCTCAGGCTCAGGTATCGAGACGGCCATCATTGCAGCAGTCGGTGCAACTGGTGCTGCTGCTGTGGCCATCACCGTTGCAGTGAACCTTGCGGTGTCTTTGGTCACGTCGGCAATCATCAAGGCGCTTGCGCCGTCGCCTGACTCGTCCGAAGGACCAGCAGAGGCAGCAAAGAGACCGTCGTTCCTCTTCAACGGGTCCATCCTGACGTATGAGCAGGGATACGCAATCCCGTTGATCTACGGCAATCACCATGCCGCAGGCATCGTCATCGGGACCGACATCGACGTAGAGGACATTCCGTTTGACTTCGCAACGATGTTCCCTGATCCAGCGGGTGGTGCATCAGGTAGAGGACACGTTCCAGCAGAAGCATGGATGAACAACGAAAACGCCGGAGACATGTAATGGCAGAGCCACAGAACAAGAACAACAAAGGCAGAAGCAAGAAGACGATCCAGAAGGCATGGGAGGCATACCACCTTAACCCGCTGAAGGGTGAGAAGAAGGGCGGCGGTGGTGGTTCAGCGCCAGAGTTGCCAAATACCCTCGCGTCCCGAGCAATCGTCAAGATCGGTGTGCTTGCATCCGAAGGGCCAGTGCAAGGTCCAATGGGTGGCGCTCAGGGCATCTACATCAACGAGACGCCGCTCCAAAACTCTGATGGTACGTACAACTATAAGAACATCAAGTACGACTGGCGAGTGGGTACCCCAGGTCAAAGTCTCATCACGGGCTTCGGTGAAGCGCCATCCATTGTGGACGTTGGCGCAGTGTTGACCACCACATCTGATGTGATCCGCGAGACCACAGAAGACGATGCAAGCTCCGTCAAGATCATCATCAACCTGCCAACCGGACTTGTCTTCTCCTGGCAAGGCCAGTTGTTCCCAACATGGGTGGACCTGAAGATCTACCGTCGTCTGTCGGGCACGACGGCTTGGGAGTTCGTCACTGACGTGCAGATTTCGGGAAAGACCGACTCCATCACGCAGAAGCAGGTCCGCATTACACGACCTGATGGCGTTGGGAAGTGGCAGTACCGCGTGCAGCGCGTTACCGCAGACAGCAATGTCAGCACGCTCCGCAACGACACGACTATTGCTCAGCACGTCGAGTACACCCCGATCCAGGCTGACAACAACTACCCCGACGTTGCATGGTTTGCTGTGGGTGTTGATGCTGAGGCCGTCAACGGTCAAATCCCAAAGATCAGCGTCTTGTGGAAGGGCCTCACCGTCAAGGTGCCATCCAACTACAACACTGAAACGAGAGCGTACACGGGCATGTGGAACGGCGCATTCAAGAACGAATGGACCGACAACCCAGCCTGGATTCTGTATGACCTCCTGACCAATGAGCGCTACGGCCTCGGCGCGCGTGGACTGTTGGCCGCTGACGTGAACAAGTGGAGCTTCTACGACGCTGGCGTCTACTGCGATGAGATGGTTCCGGCGAATGAAGCGCACACCGAATTCGAGCCACGCTTCCGCTTTAACTACCCGATTGCATCCCGCGATGATGCCTGGAAGGTGCTCAGCTCCATCGCTGCCAACATGCACGCGACGATCTACCAAGACATGCGCGGCCAAATCTCGCTGTCTCAAGACAGACCTGCCGACCCGAAGATGCTTGTCACCAAGGCAAACGTCATCAGCGGGGAGGGCACTGCTCCTTTCAACTACAAGGGCACTGACCTCGAAGAGCGCCCAACGTCGATCAAGGTGACGTTCAACGACCGGTTGAACATGAACCTGCCTCGCATCATCACGGTGGAGAGCGAGGAATACATCGACCTGTACGGCTACAACGTTTCGGACATCGCTGCCTTCGGTGTGGTGACAGAAGGACAGGCACGCCGCCACGGTCTGTGGACTCTGTACACGGCGCACGAACAGACAGACATTGTCAACTTCAGCATGGGCTTGAACGGCGCCGACTTGGAGCCGGGCGACATCGTCAGCATCTGGGATGAGGACTACACGGACAAGGCAGGCGGTGGTCGAATTGTGAGCTATGCGACCGGCACCGTTACGCTGGATCGTGACGTAGAGATTGGCTTGGGTTCTTCCATCCGTGCCATGCTGGCAGACGGCATTACCGTCGAGTCGAGAAGCATCACGAATGTCCCTGGCACATACCGCACAGTCACGGTCAGCCCTCCGTTCTCGCAGCCTCTCATCGACCATGCTGACTACATTGTCGTCAGCTCTGTTGAGCCTCGTCAGTTCCGCGTCACATCGAACATTGGCGATGGCAAGCAGTACAACATCGAGGCGATTGCGCACAACCCGAACAAGTATCTGCTGATCGAGCAAGGCATTGACCTGCCTGCACCGGTCTACACGGACAGCGAGCCAAGTGTCTGCTCTGCGCCGCAAGACCTGACAGCCCGTGAATCGGTCATAAACGACAACGGCGTACTGATCCGTCAGGCGCTGGTGTCATGGGTTCCACCAGCGCGCGGGAAGGCGGTGAGCTACCTGCTTGACTACCGTCGCGTGGCTGACGTTGGCGGTGTAGATGCCGGTGACTCTTGGGTATCGGTCAGCGTAAAGGGCACCTCGTACTCAATCCCGCAGGTTTCCACGGGTAGATACGAGATTCAGTGCCGTGCTGTGTCCGTCTTTGGCATGGCTTCAGCAGACTTCGCGACCGCATTCTTGAACATTGACACAAACGGAGGCGAGTCGTCGCCACTGCTGGCACCTGTTGGCTTGCAGAACGCAATCGATGGGTCCACCACGCAGTTTGTCGGCCGTGACCTTGTCGTGAAGTGGCAAAACCCATCCGACCAGTCCACCGCTCTTGCTGCGCTACGTGACTTCCAAGTCACGATCATCGATGCGGACAGCAACGACGTGATGCGCCAAGACTACGTCGCTGGCGTTCCTCCTGGCGGCTTCCAGCAGTACACCTACACGTTCTCCATGAACACCAACGATGGCGGTCCTATCCGTCGTCTCAAGGTGTCTGTGCGCTGCCGCGACACGTCGAACAACCTGAGCGCAGCAGTCGAACGCACGTTCTTGAACCCAGCTCCAGCGTACGTCACTGGCATCGAGGTCACGCCAGCAATGGGCATGGTCTACATCCAGCTCAACAGACCAACCGACGCGGACTTTGCGGGCGTGGCGATCTGGAGAGGATCGTCAGCAGGCTTCACGCCATCACCATCGACTCTTGTCTTCCGTGGCGACAGCATCTTCTTCACTGACAACGCCGTCGAGCCTGGAACTACCTACTACTACAAGGTCGCCGCCTTCGATGACTTCGGCTTCGCTGACGATGCATCAGATTTGAACCTGTCGGCATCCTTCAGCGCTACGCCTTTGCAGTTCGAGGTCGGTGTTCCAGGCGGCACAACGTTCCCAACGTCGGCGGAAGAGGGCGACACCTTCTACCGTACTGACCTCAAGACGCTCTACATCTACACGTCGGGCGCATGGGTTGCGGCAGGTGTTGCGACAGGGACTGCTCTGCCAAGCACAGCTCAAGAGGGCGACACGTTCATCCTCACCCCAGACAATGTCATGTATATCCGCAAGAGCGGTGCATGGCAGGCCATTACTCCTGCTGATGGGTCGATCACGACTGGCAAGCTGGCGGCTGGAGCAGTCACGACGGCCAAGCTTGCAGCGGGCGCAGTCACTGCGAACGAGATAGCTGCATCGACCATTACTGGCGGCAACATTGCCGGTAACACGATTGAAGGCACCAACATTGCCGGTAACACCATCACCGGCAACAAGATCGTCGGAAGCACCATTACTGGCGACAAGATTCAGGGTGCGACGATCACGGGCGACAAGATCGCCGGCAACACCATCGAGGGCACCAACATCAAAGGCACCACCATCACGGGTGACAAGATTGTTGGTGGGACCATCACAGGCGACAAGATCGCTGCGGGCAGCATTGACACCTCTTTGCTGAAGGTGGCGGCAAGCAACAACTCTGTGCCTGACTCGGAAATGGCGTACGGGAACGGTGGCACGCTTACTCGCTCGGGCTGGTTGCCAAAGGGCTGGGGAACCTTCCAGACGCACGACGTTGCGCCGGTGTTCGGTATCAACTACCCAGACTTGTCGTGGAATCCATCGGGCTCAAACTCGATGGCGATCTACCAGCCGAACAACAGCTACAACGGCAACCAAGATTGGTCGGTCTACCAGCAAATCTACTCGCCGCCGATTGCCGTGGTGGCAGGCAGACGCTACGAGTTCTCCGTGTACACGGGTGCTCACCGCGCGATGAACGGGTGCCATATCGAGTTCTACAACGCGTCGGACGCTGGTTTGGGATCGATCAACGGCACGGTCAACAACGTAGAAGCGGCGGGCGGCAAGGCACTGTCCGGCTACAAGCGCATCGGCGGGTTTGCGTACGCGCCGTCCGGCACAGCCTACGCCAGACTTTGCGTGAAGAAGGCTCCGACGATCACTGGCAACAGCAACTCCTACGCGTTCTTCACCAAGCCATATCTTGGTGAGGCATACGCAAATCAGACTGAGTTCACGCCATACACGCCAAACGGGGGTGGCACGCTCATCGACGCAAATGGGATCACCACTAACAGCCTGTCAGCTTTGAGTGCCAACGCCGGCACTCTTTCTGCCGGTCAAATCACCATCAACAGCAACAACGCTGGCGATTGGGGTTACATCCGCACTCCGGGCAAATGGCTGGACGGCAACTGGGGCTGGATCATGGCGCAGCACCCGAACGGAAGCATGTTCTTCGATTTGACTATGAGCAACTTCCGCCTTTGGGCTCACCACAACGCCGGCGTGTCCGCGTCTTGGGGACTCGATGCACCGGGCATCTCTATGGGACCGGGCGGGCTGACGGTGTCGCAGGCAAACGTCATCAACACACTGCAAATCGCTGGCAACGCCGTCACGATCCCTGCTGCAGCGACCATGAGCACCGGGCCGGTTTACAACAGCTCTGCGTGGGCGTCGAATCCGCGCGCAGTGTTCTACAACTACGATGGCCAGGGCTCGCCAATTTTGATCTGGTGCTTGTTCCGAACTTCGAACAATGATCACATTGATGTCTACGTCTACCGCGGTGGATCGCTGTTGGCTTCAGGTGCTGCCGGTGCAGCAACGTGCTTTGCGATCCAACCACCGGCAGGCGGTGGTGACATCTTCGTGACGACAGGAAGTAGTTCGGGTGGCGCAATCAGCTTGCTCAGTGGAAGCGTCATCCTCATGACGGTAAAGAGGTAAATAGCCGATGCTACAAATCTCTTTCTACGAGCCAAACGGCAAGATCAGGTTCTACACGACGGTTCCAGACTTGGAGACGGCAGACTACGCTTCGGGCAAGGAAGGTCTGCCATACGTGGTTGGCACGCCGCTAGGAGAGGGTGCTTACGTGCTCGACGGAGTGATTTTTGCCCTGCCACCACAGCCGACTGCCGCACATGTTTTCGACTACAGCACCAAGGAATGGGTAGACCCACGGACCCTGGACGACTTGAAGTCGGCGCAGATTGCGTTGGTAGATCGTGGCTTCGAGGCGGCTTCGGCTGCACTTGTTGAGGGCTATCCACCAGCCGAACGGCTGACATGGCCTACGCAGCAGGCTGAAGCACTGGCGTGGCAGGCGAACAGCACTGCTCCGACACCATTCCTTGACGGCATTGCAGCATCGCGGGGAATCACACCGGAAGACATGCGGCAGAAAACCTTGGAGAACGTCCTGCTCTTCATGGGTGCATCGCAGCAGTTGGTCGGCCAGCGGCAGAAGCTGAAAGACCAGATCACGGCGGCAACTACCGTAGAGGAAGTCCAAGCCATCGTATGGGCCCTACCTGGATAAATAGCTTCACGCTATTACAGGAGGCTCGATGCCACATACAACTTATACGCTCAACAAGGTTGCAGAAGCCGTTGTTGGCAAGACCACTTTCACTGCGCCGACCGTTTACATTGGTCTGTCTACTACTACCCCAGTCGCTGCCGGTACTGGTGCAACCGAGCCTTCTGGCAACGGATATGCACGGGTTTCTGGTACGACGTGGGCAACAGCGTCCGGTGGAGCTACCTCAAACTCGGCAGCAATTTCGTTTGCGAAGGCAACTGGGTCTTGGGGCACTGTGACGTACGTGGTTGCTTACGACGCATCCACTGCTGGCAACATGCTTTGGTTTGCTCCGCTTGGCGCATCGAAGTCGATTGCCGCTGACGACACACCATCCTTCGCGACTGGTTCTATCACCGTCACCCAAAGCTAATCCGCTGTTGGGGTAGTGGATGGCTGATACCGGATGGCTGTCACCCGGTACCTGTTCCGATACAGGTACTACATGGGCGAATTCAAACAATGCGTCTGCGCTTGACGGCAGCGATTCGTCCACCTCAAGCAACATCCCGATCTCGACCCGCTTTCAGGTGTGGCAAGAGGGCTTCGGACAAACGGACGACTTCCTCGTTGAGGATGGTCAGTTCGATGTCGTGCTGTGCGCGGTAGGTAGCTTCACGTTTCTGCTCAGCGCAGATGGATACGACGACCTTGAGGTGGTCATTGAGGCCGTAGAGCCAGAAGAGGGAGAAGAATAATGGCGATCACAGTCACTAATGTCCAGGCAATTTACCCGTCGGGTACGACCGTTTCAAATGGCGCTTCGTACCCAACCATTGGAAGCAGTTTTAATATAGTCAGTGGAACATATTATGTCGCAACGATATATGGCGCGAATATGCCTACTAGTCTTGGCAGTCCACCGTGGTATGCCGGCTCCTCGAAGACTGTGCTGCCGTTGAACTTAATAGATTCGATTCCCGGAAAGATGTATGTCTACGGCGGATTTGCCACCTCCACCACCTCCAACGTCTACATTACCATGCAAGGAACCCAAGACACGGGTTCAGCAGTCACTTACTGGTGCAACACTGATGCCATCACTGGACTTTCGTCGTCGGGGACGATTGTTCAGTCCGCGAAAACTACTACAGCGGGCACGAATCCGGGGGTAACGCTCAGCAGCACCACCCCAGGCAGCGTTGTTTACATGGTAGGTGGATCGACGTAAATGACCACCATTACGCTAGAGAGCGGATGGACCAGCTTAAAGAACGCCACACTGTCCGGCTCACCACCACTCAGTCAAGTCGTAGTTGCTTACAACACGGCAGGTGATACGACGCCATCGTTCACGACAAGTGGTGGAACAGCGAACGCGCTAATTGCTCTTGAGATCAGAGTCGCGCCAACAGCGGTGTTCGAAAGCGGGTGGACGTCCGTCTCTGATACAAAGACCAGCTTAATGTATGGCGCTGGCCTTTATCAGCAAGTAATTTCGGGGTACACCACTGCTGGCGACAACACTCCGTCAGCAAATCTGTACGGCGCAGATGTCGGGCTTCTTGCTATTGAACTTGCTGACCCCTCATCTAGTGGTCCGCTCAACCCATCCTCTTCAGTGTCTTCGGGCGGCACCGTGTCGTGGGCGACGCCAAGCGACGCAAACGAGAGCGACAACGTCTACACCACGCACACGGTCAGCACTACTGCGGCCAACATGCCGTATCTCAACACGTCGGGATACGGCTTCAACATCCCATCGAATGCCACCATCAAGGGCATCACGGTTGTTGTCGAGAAGAAGTACACCGGTGGCTCGACAGGCAACGTAAGAGACAACACCGTCCAGCTCATGAAGGCTGGCTCCCGTGTCGGGAGCAATCTCGCTGTCACTGGCACGAACTGGAGTTCCACCGACACGAACGTCACGTACGGCGGCAACACGAACCTCTGGGGCACTACGTGGACTCCAGCGGAAATTAATGACTCCGCCTTCGGTGTCAGCGTCCGAGCAGTAGGTAACGGTACTGGTGCCAACCGTGTTGCCAACATCGACAACGTCCGTATCACCGTCAGCTACATCGCTCCCCTGCCAACAGGCACCGCGCCAACCATCGTTCAGCAGGCCATCAATACCAGTGGCACGACGACTCTGCCTAGTGCCACAACGGCAGGCAACACGCTGCTTGTCATCGCGACGTACGACCCAAGCGGTGGAACCAGCTCCATCACGGACAGCAAGGGCAACACAGTCCCTGCGCAGTTCCTCGACTACGGCACGGGCATCACAAAGTACCGTGCATGGCTGATCCCCATCACGACCGCTGGTGCATCGCATTCCATCACCGGCTCTTTCGGCACGTACACGGCGTACTCAACGATATCCGTCTACGAGCTGTCTGGCGCAGTCACGGTAGACACACCTGTCACTGCCTCTGCGTACGACACGACCTCGCCGTATGAGGTCACGTCTGGCTACCCATCGCAGACGAACAACCTTCTGTTCGCAATCATCGCATCAGAGGGCAGCGACAACGTCACGTTCAGCGCATCGGGTTGGACAAAGCAGAACGAGTTCGCGGATTTCACTGCATATTGGGGTCAATCCAACTTCACTAAGGTAGGTGGCTCTGGACAGGAGTTGTTCAGCGCAACCATGTCAGCTAACTCGCCAGATATCGTTTCAGTCTTTGGACTGAAGCAGGGTACTGGCTCTAACCCGGTGGATTTGGGCACGGCGTCAGTTACGTCAACAGGCGCGATCAGTTCACCTTCGTTGCAGGTCCAACGCGGGCTGTCTGCTTCTCTGACGGGCACGTCAAACATCAACGGTACGTTGGCCGCCACAAGGGGTCTGTCGGCTGCTTTGACTGGCAGCACGACAATCACTGCATCCCTTGGTAGGCTTGTCTCGCTGAGCGCTGCGGTAACGGGTTCATCGACTATTGAAGCCTCGTTGAGCGCTGTCAAGGAGCTGTCCGCAGCGGTTGTTGGCACCTCAACAATCAGCTCGCCAACGCTCGACACGTACAAACAACTCAGTGCTGATCCGATTCAGTCAACCGGGACGATCACTGCGTCTCTGTCCGTCGCAAAGGAGCTGAGCGCGTCCTTAACTGGATCAACCGCGATCACTGCAAAGCTAGATGCGCAGAAGTTGCTGAGTGCCGAAGTGCAGAGCACGGGAAGCATCACCGCAACCTTGAGCGCTGACAAGCAGCTTAGCGCGCAACCGATCATTGGCACGACCACCATCACTGCCACCTTGGGCAACTTGGTCAGCCTCGAAGCCCAACCTATCGTATCCACGGGTACGGTTGAAGCTGGCGCAATTGAGTTGCTGAAGACGCTTGAGGCCGATTCGATTGTCGGCACGACCACGATCCAGGCGGGAACGTTGCTTGTCGAGCGTGGGCTGTCTGCGGCGGTGGCTGGCACAACCAACATCAGTGCAGCGCTTTCGGTGCAGAAGGGCCTTGCCGCATCGTTGACTTCTACCGGCACCATCACTGCCGCGTTGAGCATCAAGAAGGAGCTTGCGGCGCAGCCTATTACTTCAACAGGTCAGATCTCGGCATCGCTAAGTGTCGCGAAGGAGCTGTCGGCTGAGGTCATTGGTACTTCTGTCATCGACGCAAGCGGGCTGCAAGTTGTTCGTGGCCTTGCTGCATCGGTCTCCGGATCAACCGGCATCGTTGCGGGTCTGTCAGTGCTTCGCGAGCTGAATGCTGCGCTCACTGGAGCAACAGACATCGTTGCCGCCGTTGAGGTAGAGAGAGGTCTTGCGGCTGTAGTAGAGGGCAACTCCGACATCACTGCTCTGTTGGCGCTGGAAGTTGGCCTTGCAGCTCAGCTTACTGGCGCAACGACGATTACCGCAGCACTGTCCTTGGTCGCAAGCTTCCGCGACAAGCCAGTCATCGAAGTGCAGGTGCTTGCGCCTGAACAGATCGATGTACAGGTGCTGCCAAATGGCTTGATCACTGCACAGGTCATAGACAAGCCAGCACTAAATATTTCCATTCAATAGGAAACGTATGGCACAAGAAGTCGCACTCACAATTGATCAAGGCAGCCAATACGTGCAGCCATTCAAGTTCTTCGCTGATGAAGGCAACACTGACATTTTGGATTTGAGCGGCGCGAGCGCTGCCATGCAGTTCAAGCGCGATGACTATGATGGCGCGGTAGTGTTGGCGCTGACCTCTGCATCGGGGCTTGTCATTGACGCCGCTCAGGGCACGATCACGGCCACCATCACGGCGGCGCAGACAGCAGCAATCAAGGTGATGAAGGGTGACGACTCAGTCACCGGCCGCTACGACCTTGAGATTGAGGTTGGTGGCGTCAAGAAGCGTGTCTTGCAAGGCGACTTCACCATCACCCGCGAAGTCACGACTATTTGATTAGGAAGTCCTCTTTGATCTTGCCCTCAGCAAGCAGAGGCTTCATCCACCTTGGGGCATGACCCTTGCCGCTCCACAGTTCACCATTCGGCCCTTGATATTTGGGGGCGCTCACCGTGCCTTTGTCAGCACGTTCTTTGCGGGGAGTGGATCGACGGGCGGGAGCGTACTTGCGCAGCTCCTCGACAGCTAGATGGATGTCCAATCCCTGAGCTTGCAGCTTTCTCGCCAGCGCATCCACCAGCACCTTTACCTCTTCAACAGAACGGCTGGCGAGCAGTTCACGGGCCTTCTGCGCCTTCTTCTCCAGCTCAGCGATTTCCTTCTGTATGTCAGCGTAGCTCTGTGCCATTGCATTCCTTGTTGTTGGGGGAAGTCTGCATTATCTACGAGCGTCAGGATAAATATGGTTTTCAGGCGGGAGAGCAAATGCCAGAGTCAGCAGCAGCGGTAGCGCAGGCCCGCATTGAGACGCACCTTGAGCACATCAAAGAGAACGTAGAGCAGTTGGCGGCGGATCAAAAGGACCATGCCCAGGAAATGAGGGACATGAAGGAGATGGCGTACCAGCTCCATGCCAGCTCTCAAATCCAGCTTCAGGCGATTGAGGCAACCAACAAAAGAGTAGACATCTTTGACAAGAGCCTAGACGCTGTTCGCGAAAGGATTGATGTGCTTGACGAAAAGATGGACAAGGTCGAGGACGACTTCATGTCGTTCAAGACGAAGATGCTTACCTACATGGGGATCGCTGGCACCGCTGCGGCTGGTGTATGGGCCATCTTTGGGTCGCACATCACTACCTGGGCACTGCGTCTGTTCGGGATCGGCTAACGCTTTTGAGCAGCGACCTTGCGGCGGCGCTCATTCTACGAAGTGCCAAACGCCAGTCAAGTAACATACTGTTACATATCAAGCATCTAACCAATCTTGATGGCGTTGAACTCGATGTGACAGATCGAATGGACCAGCGCGGCGCGGCCCTCGTCGGTGAAGGGCGAGCGCGTGGGCACCTCGGTGGCCGACACGCGCACCGGCCTTGCCGGTCGGCCAGGCACGCCGGGCTCGTCGCCCGCGTCGCGCACCGGCACGCACCAGGTCTCGTCTGCTATCGATTCCATAGCTGTCTGCGCCCACAAGGCGCGCGTCGCCGCCACTTTCTCTTCGGGATCGGTGAGGCGGAGCGCATGCAGGGCACGCAGGCGGGGGTGCATCCCTACAATTCTAGGGATGCTCTTCACGAATCGAGCGGCAAGTGTGCGCTGCGCATCGGGATGAGCCACGAGGCGCAAAGCGCAGCAATAGCCCGGCTATTGCGAGCATTTGCAACGACGTGGGTCGCCCGATTGCGCAGATGCACACGGCGCGAGGATTCGTGAAGAGCATCCCTAGGGATCGCATCGCCGATGGCACTGCGCCTGTGCGGCGAGTGCCTTCATCCCCCACATCCGAACACGCTGGAGACTCCCCGATGGCCCTGTATGAACTCGACGGCGTCGCGCCGCAACTCGCCGCTGGCGCCTGGGTGGCCGACAGCGCCCAGGTCATCGGCAACGTGAAGATGGACGTGGACAGCAGCGTGTGGTTCGGCGCCGTGCTGCGCGGCGACACCGAGCAGCTTTCCATCGGTCGCAACAGCAACATCCAGGACCTGTCGGTGCTGCACGCCGACGTCGGCTGTCCGCTCACCATCGGCGAGAACGTGACGGTGGGCCACCAGGTCATGCTGCACGGCTGCACGATCGGTGACAACTCGCTCATCGGCATCCAGGCGGTGGTCTTGAACAACGCGAGGATCGGCCGCAACTGCATCGTCGGCGCCGGCAGCGTGGTGACCGAGGGCAAGGAGTTCCCGGACAACTCCCTCATCATCGGCGCGCCCGCCAAGGTGGTGCGCACGCTCGACGAGGCTGCCGCCGCCAAGCTGCGCCAGAGCGCGGAGCATTACGTGGACAACGCCCGGCGCTTTGCGAAGGGCCTGAAAAAGATCGCTTGAATGAAGTTCACTCGCTGCTTCTTCCCCGTTTCCCCCATCAAGGCACCCGCGGAACCGGCTGGGCCGGGCCGCTGGGTGCGCCCCCTCGAGGGGGAGCGCCGAAGGCGCATGGGGGTGTAAGTCCAATGTCCGAACTGCACACCTTTCTTTTCGACGGCCTTCCCGTGCGCGGCATGGTGGTGAGGCTCGACCAGGCCTGGCAGGAGGTGCTGGGGCGCCGCGCCTCCAACACCCACACCGGCGCCTACCCGCAGCCGGTGGCCGAACTGCTCGGCGAGATGACGGCCGCTGCCACGCTGATGCAGGCCAACATCAAGTTCAAGGGCTCGCTGATCCTGCAGATCTTCGGCGACGGGCCGGTCAAGGTCGCGGTGGCCGAGGCGCAGCCCGACCTGGGCGTGCGCACCACGGCCAGCGTGGTGGGCGAGGTCGCGGCCGACGCGGCCCTGCCCGACCTGGTCAACGTGAACAACAAGGGCCGCTGCGCGATCACGCTCGACCCCAAGGACCGCCTGCCCGGCCAGCAGCCCTACCAGGGTGTGGTGCCGCTCTTCGGCGACCGCGGCGAGAAGCTGGGCAAGCTCAGCGACGTGCTGCAGCACTACATGCTGCAGAGCGAGCAGCTCGACACCACGCTGGTGCTGGCTGCCGACGACAAGGTCGCGGCGGGCCTGCTGATCCAGCGCTTGCCCGTGACGGGCGAGGGCAACCTGGCCGGCGGCACGGCACGCGCCAACGAGGACGAGATCGGCCTGAACGAGGACTACAACCGCATCGCCACGCTGGCCGCCAGCCTGACGCGCGAGGAACTGCTCACGCTCGACGTGGAGACCATCCTGCGCCGCCTGTTCTGGGAAGAGAAGCTGCTGCGCTTCGAGCCGCGCAGCGGCATGCTGGGCCCGCACTTCGCCTGCACCTGCAGCCGCGAACGCGTGACCAACATGCTGCGCGGCCTCGGCCGCGAAGAGGCCGAGAGCATCCTGGCCGAGCGCGGCAACATCGAGGTGGGCTGCGACTTCTGCGGCAAGCAGTACCGCTTCGACCCGGTCGATGCGGCGCAGATCTTCACCTCGCCGGGCGATCAGATGCCGGGCAGCAGCGTCGTCCAGTAAGCCGCTCAGCCCGTGCGGCCGGCCAGCAGGTCGGTGAAGAGGCGGTGCTCGCAGCCCGGGTCGGAGCACTTCTCGCAGGGCCAGTTCCACGCCTGGGATTCGGTGCCTTTTCGGCCCGAAGCCCCCGTCCGCTCTGCGCTTTCCGCCATGGAATTGATGGCGTTCCAGGCGTTGGCGAGCCGTTCCGGGCCGCTGCCATGCACCACCGTGTAAGGCACGCCGCCACGGGCCAGGGCCGCGCGGACCAGCGCATCCACCGGCTCGCGCACATGCGGGCCGTCGCGCTGCAGGCCGTCGGCGACCCAGGGCAGGTCGAGGGCGGTGAGCAGCGTGATGGCGCAGCGCCGCTGGGCCGCGAGCGCGGCGTCGTAGAGCGAGGTGTCGGCGAAGAGCAGGTCGCTGTAGACGGCCGTCATCAGGGCGGTGGTGTCGGCCACGGCGACGCCGTCCGCTGCCGCCGCGGCGATGCGGCGCGTCTGTTCGTCGGCAATGGCCGCCTGCTCCTCGGGCCGGGGCGTGCGGCCTTCGCGGTCGCACCACTCGCGCAGGTACTCGCCGACGAAGGTCGCAGCGATGCCGCGCGCCTGAAGGCGTGCCGTGAGGGCCCGAGCCAGCTCGGTCTTGCCGGTGCTTTCTGCACCGAGCACGGCGATCACGCAGCCGGCGGGCAGGCGGGGCGTCATGCCGGTTGCGCAGCCGCGGCGGGCGTTGGTAGCCGCCGACGCCACGCGACATAGCCCGCGACGCTGAGCGCTGCGAAGACAGCGTACAGGCCCACCGTGAGCCACAGGCCCTTGTGCACGAAGAGACCGACGCTGACGAGGTTGACCGCCAGCCACACGCCCCAGTTCTCGATGAACTTGCGCGCCAGCAGCACCTGGCCGACCACGCTGAGCGCAGTGACGAAGCCGTCGGACCAGGGCACGTCGGTGTCGGTGAAGCGGTGCAGGAAGAGGGCCAGGGCCGGCCAGAGCAGCGCCGAGCCGGCCGCGGCGGCGAGCCAGCCGTGCGTCGAGAGTCGCGCCACCTGCAGACTGCTGCCGTCGGCCCGGTGCCCGCGCAGCCACTGGAACCACCCCCAGGCCGCCATCACGGCGAAGAAGACCTGCAGGCTGGCGTCGCCATAGATGCGGTGCGCGGCGAACACGCCCACGTAGAGCAGCGAACTGAGCATCGCCAGCGGCCAGCCCCAGTGCACCTCGCGCATGTTGCACGCGACCATGGCCAGCGCCAGCACGGCGGCGACGAGTTCGAGCCAGGAGGCGGGCGCACCGTCGATGTGGAAGGCGGGGGCAGCCAGGAGGTCGAGCAGCGCGGGCACGACGCGAGCCTCAGCGATAAGCCATCGACGGCAGCGACGAAATATCGACTGTGCTGGAGGCCGCGGAGCTGGCCACGCGGGAACATCCGCGGAACCGGCTTTGCCGGGCCGCAGGATGTGCCCCCTGAGGGGGTATCGGGCGGCTACACGCAGTGAGCCGCCCAAACGGGGGGGAGCTCATTTTGCGATCTGGACCAGGATCTCGTTGGGCTTGACCATGCCCAGTTCCTGTCGGGCGCGCTCCTCGACCATCTCGATGCCCTCCTTGAGGTCGTTCACCTCGGATTCGAGTCGCTCGTTGGCGATCTGCGCCTTGGCATTGGCCTCTTTCTGGTCGTTGAGCTTCTTCTGCAGCTGGGCCACCTCGGGCACGCTCCCGCGCCCGGTCCACAGCTGGAACTGCAACAGCACCAGCAAAAGGACCAGGACGATCGGAACGACGAAACGGGAGCGCATGGCCCGCCGTGGGGTACCGGCTACTTCAGGTTGTAGAAGGCGGCGCGGCCGGGGTAGCTGGCGACGTCGCCGAGGTCTTCCTCGATGCGCAGCAGCTGGTTGTACTTGGCGATGCGGTCCGAGCGCGACAGCGAGCCGGTCTTGATCTGGCCCGCGTTGGTGCCCACGGCGATGTCGGCGATGGTGCTGTCCTCGGTCTCGCCCGAGCGGTGCGAGATGACCGCGGTGTAGCCCGCGCGCTTGGCCATCTCGATGGCGGCGAAGGTCTCGGTCAGCGTGCCGATCTGGTTGATCTTGATGAGGATCGAGTTGGCGATGCCCTTGTCGATGCCTTCCTTCAGGATCTTCGTGTTGGTCACGAACAGGTCGTCACCCACCAGCTGCACCTTCCTGCCCAGGCGCTCGGTCAGCAGCTTCCAGCCATCCCAGTCGCCTTCGTGCATGCCGTCCTCGATCGAGATGATCGGGTACTTGTCGCACCAGGTGGCGAGCATGTCGGTCCAGCTGGCGGCCGAGAGCTGCAGGCCGCCTTCGCCGGCCAACACGTACTGGCCGTCTTTGTAGAACTCGCTGGCGGCGCAGTCCAGGCCCAGCGCGATCTGCTCGCCCGCGGTGTAGCCGGCCTTGTCGATGGCTTCGAGGATCAGCTGGATGGCTGCCTCGTGGTTCTCGACGTTGGGCGCGAAGCCGCCTTCGTCGCCCACGGCGGTGGGCATGCCGCGCGAGTCGATGATCTTCTTGAGCGCGTGGAACACCTCGGCGCCGTAGCGCAGCGCCTCGCGGAAGGTGGGGGCGCCCACCGGGATGATCATGAACTCCTGCAGGTCCAGGCTGTTGTTGGCATGCGCGCCGCCGTTGATGACGTTCATCATGGGCACCGGCATCTGCATGCCGCCCATGCCGCCGAAGTAGCGGTACAGCGGCAGGCCCGATTCCTCGGCCGCGGCGCGCGCCACCGCCATCGACACGGCGAGCGTCGCGTTGGCGCCCAGGCGGCTCTTGTTGTCGGTGCCGTCGAGGTCGAGCAGCGTGCGGTCCAGGAAGGCCTGTTCGCTCGCGTCCAGGCCGAGCACGGCCTCGGAGATCTCGGTGTTGATGTGCTCCACGGCCTTGAGCACGCCCTTGCCCAGGTAGCGGCCCTTGTCGCCGTCGCGCAGTTCGATGGCTTCGCGCGAGCCGGTGGACGCGCCCGAGGGCACGGCCGCACGGCCCATGGTGCCGCTTTCCAGCAGCACGTCGCATTCGACGGTGGGGTTGCCGCGGCTGTCGAGGATCTCTCGGCCGACGATGTCAACGATGGCGCTCATTCAGTGGCTCTCCAGTTTTTTGAAATCGGTGTGCAGCAGGGTGGGACCTCAAAGTCCCTCGACGGCGATCATGTTCATGATGGCGGCACCGGCCCGCGCGTCGCGCGCCTTGCGGTACTCCTCGGTCTCGTAGAAGGCCTTGGCCTTCTCGAAGCTCGGGAACTTCAGCAGCACGACGCGCTTGGGCTGCCAGTCGCCTTCGAGCGGCTGCACCTCGCCGCCCCGCACGCAGACCTCGGCGCCATGCGCCTGCATGGCCGCGGAGGACAGTTTCTTGTACTCCTCGTACTGCGTGGGATTGGTGACGTCGACGTAGGCGATGACGTAGCCGCTGGGCATGTGATGTGTCTCCGGATGAGGGGCGAGGAAATCAGGCGTCGAAGGCGTTCTCGAGGAAGCCGTTCTTCTTGGTGATGCGATCGAGCGCGACGAGCGTCTCGAGCAGCGCCTTCATGTGCTTGAGCGGCACCGCGTTGGGGCCGTCCGACAGGGCCTTGTTCGGGTCGGGGTGCGTCTCCATGAAGAGGCCCGCCACGCCCACGGCCACGGCCGCACGCGAGAGCACCGGCACGAACTCGCGCTGGCCGCCGGAGCTGGTGCCCTGGCCGCCGGGCAGCTGCACGGAATGGGTGGCGTCGAACACCACCGGCGCGCCGGTCTCGCGCATGATCGCCAGGCCGCGCATGTCCGAGACGAGGTTGTTGTAGCCGAAGCTCGCACCCCGCTCGCAGGCCATGAAGCTGTCTTCGGCCAGGCCCTTTTCCCGGGCCGCCGCACGCGCCTTGTCGATGACGTTCTTCATGTCGTGCGGCGCGAGGAACTGGCCCTTCTTGATGTTCACCGGCTTGCCCGACTGCGCGGCGGCGCGGATGAAGTCGGTCTGGCGGCACAGGAAGGCGGGCGTCTGCAGCACGTCGACCACCTTGGCGGCCTCGGTGATGTCGTCTTCGGAGTGCACGTCGGTCAGCACCGGCAGGGCCAGCTCGCGCTTGACCTTGGCCAGGATCTCCAGGCCCTTCTCGCGACCCGGGCCGCGAAAGCTGGTGCCCGATGAACGGTTGGCCTTGTCGAAGCTGCTCTTGAAGATGAAGGGGATGCCCAGCGAAGCCGTGATCTCCTTCAGCGTGCCCGCGGTGTCGAGCTGCAGCTGCTCGGACTCGACCACGCAGGGGCCGGCGATGAGGAAGAAGGGCTGGTCCAGGCCGACGTCGAAGCCGCAGAGTTTCATGTGCGCTCCCTGCCCGGATCAGCCGACCGCCTTCAGCGGCATCTTGTCTTCGCCCTGGTGCGTCAGCGCTGCCTTGATGAAGGCGTTGAACAGCGGATGGCCGGCCCACGGCGTGGACTTGAACTCGGGGTGGAACTGCACGCCCATGAACCAGGGGTGCACGGCCTGCGGCAGCTCGACGATCTCGGTCAGGTGCTCGCGCTGGGTGAGGGCGGAGATCACCAGGCCCGCCTGGCGCAGCTGGTCGAGGTAGTTGACGTTGGCCTCGTAGCGGTGGCGGTGGCGCTCGGTCACCACGTCGCCGTAGATGCTGTGGGCCAGCGTGCCGGGGGCCACGTCGGAGCTCTGGGCGCCCAGGCGCATGGTGCCGCCGAGGTCGGACTTCTCGTTGCGGGTCTTGATGCTGCCGTCGGCGTCCTTCCACTCGGTGATGAGGGCGATGACGGGGCAGCTCGTGTCGGGGTCGAACTCGGTGCTGTTGGCGTTTTTCAGGCCGGCCACGTTGCGCGCGTACTCGATGGTCGCGACCTGCATGCCCAGGCAGATGCCGAGGTAGGGCACCTTGTTCTCGCGGGCGTAGCGGGCGGCGGTGATCTTGCCCTCCACGCCACGCTGGCCGAAGCCGCCGGGCACGAGGATGGCGTCGTACTTGGCCAGGCGCGAGACGTTGTCGGGCTGGATCGTCTCGGAATCGACGTAGTCGATCTTCACCCGCGCATGGTTCTTCATGCCGGCATGGCGCAGCGCCTCGTTGAGCGACTTGTAGCTGTCCGACAGGTCGACGTACTTGCCGACCATGGCGATGGTGACTTCCTTCTGCGGGTGCTCGACCTCGTAGACCAGGTCGTCCCAGCGCTTGAGCTTGGCCGGCGGCGTGTTCAGGCGCAGCTTGTCGCAGATCAGGCCGTCCAGGCCCTGCTCGTGCAGCATGCGCGGCACCTTGTAGATGGTGTCCACGTCCCACATCGAGATCACGCCCCATTCGGGCACGTTCGAGAAGAGCGAGATCTTGGCGCGCTCTTCCTCGGGGATCGGGCGGTCGGCGCGGCACAGCAGCGCGTCGGCCTGGATGCCGATCTCACGCAGCTTCTGCGCGGTGTGCTGCGTGGGCTTGGTCTTGAGCTCGCCGGCCGCGGCGATGTAGGGCAGGTAGCTCAGGTGGACGAAGGCGCTGTTGTTCGGGCCGGCCTTCAGGCTCATCTGGCGCACGGCCTCCAGGAAGGGCAGCGACTCGATGTCGCCCACCGTGCCGCCGATCTCGACGATGGCCACGTCCACCTCGTGCGGCGTGCCGATGCCGGCGCCGCGCTTGACGTATTCCTGGATCTCGTTGGTGATGTGCGGGATCACCTGCACCGTCTTGCCGAGGTAGTCGCCGCGGCGTTCCTTCTCGAGCACCGACTTGTAGATCTGGCCGGTGGTGAAGTTGTTGGCCTTGCGCATGCGCGTCGTGATGAAGCGCTCGTAGTGGCCGAGGTCGAGGTCGGTTTCAGCGCCGTCATCGGTCACGAACACCTCGCCGTGCTGGAACGGGGACATCGTTCCGGGGTCGACGTTGATGTAGGGATCGAGCTTGATGAGGGTGACCGTGAGGCCGCGGGATTCGAGGATCGCGGCGAGCGAGGCGGAGGCGATTCCCTTGCCCAGGGAAGACACCACACCACCGGTGACGAAGACGAATTTGGTCATTGCCTTGTGCGAACGCGCGCCAGAACCGGGGTTTTGCGCGCCATTCGGCAGTGGGAAATTGAGATTATAGGTGTGCCCCCCGACCCCAATGCCCCGAGGGGGAGCGCGGCCGCACCTGCCCACGGGCATTCCGGCGCGGGCCGACTGCTACATTCCGCGCCATGCAAGACCTCGCCGGCAAACACATCGTCCTGGGGCTCACCGGTGGGGTGGCCTGCTACAAGTCGGCCGAGCTGTGCCGGCTGCTGGTCAAGGCCGGTGCGCAGGTGCAGGTCGTGATGACCGAGGCGGCGGCGCAGTTCATCACGCCGGTGACGATGCAGGCCCTGTCGGGCCGGCCGGTGTATGTCTCGCAATGGGATGCGCGCGAGCACAACAACATGCCGCACATCAACCTCAGCCGCGAGGCCGATGCGATCGTGCTGGCCCCAGCCAGCGCCGACTTCATCGCGCGGCTGGTGCAGGGCCGTTCCGACGAACTGCTGAGCCTGATGTGCCTCGCGCGGCCGATGGAGCGGGTGCCGCTGCTGGTCGCGCCGGCCATGAACCGCGAGATGTGGGCCCACCCGGCCACGCAGCGCAACCTGCGCCAGCTCGATGCCGACGGCGCCCGCGTGCTGGGCGTGGGCAGCGGCTGGCAGGCCTGCGGCGAGACCGGTGACGGCCGCATGCTGGAGCCGGCGCAGTTGCTCGAAGAGATCGTGGCCCAGTTCCAGTCCAAGGTGCTGGCCGGGCAGCACGTGGTGGTCACGGCCGGCCCCACCTTCGAGGCGCTCGACCCGATCCGCGGCATCACCAACCACTCGTCCGGCAAGATGGGCTTCGCCATCGCGCGCGCGGCGCGGGAGGCCGGCGCGCAGGTCACGCTGATCGCCGGGCCGGTGCACCTGGAGACGCCGCGCGGCGTCCAGCGCACCGACGTGCTTTCAGCGCAAAACATGCTCGCAGCGGCCGAGGATGCTGCGCAGGCAGCTACAGTTTTCATAGCAACCGCCGCCGTGGCGGACTGGCGTCCGGCGGAGCAGGCGAGCCAGAAGATCAAGAAGAACGGCGACGGCCAGACGCCCGTGCTGCACTTCGTCGAGAACCCCGACATCCTGGCCCGGATCGCCCGCAGCGATCGGGCCCGCCAGGGCGCGCTGTTCTGCGTCGGCTTCGCGGCCGAGAGCGAGAACCTCGTCGAGCATGCCAAGGCCAAGCGCGAGCGCAAGGGCATCCCGCTGCTGGTGGGCAACATCGGCCCGCTGACCTTCGGGCAGGACGACAACAGCCTGCTGCTGGTGGACGCCCAAGGCGTGCGCGAACTGCCGCGTGCCCCCAAGCTGCAGCTCGCCCGCGAGCTGGTGGCCGAGATCGCCGCACGGCTGCCGCGCAACCCGCCCGCCCCATGAACCCCGAATGGAACACCCCGCCCGGCGGCGACTTCGCCCGCTACGTGGAGCAGCTCACGGCGCGATCGCTGCGGCAGGTGAGCGCGCCGCAGTCGCACGAGCACCAGATGGACGTCGGCATGGGCGACCACGCGCCGCCATCGCCGCCGCGGGGCAAGGGCTTGCCGGCAGCGCCCGCCGCTCCGACGGTCGGCAAGCCGGCCGGCAATGACGGCGCGATGCGCGGCTTCGCGCGTTCGCTGGCCATCGGCTGGGCCGGCCTGCTGCTGGTGCTGCTCAGCAGCGGCGCCACCGTTGCAGCGCTGGGCGTCCTCGTCGCCGGGCTGTGGGCCGGATTCCAGTTGCGCCGCTGGCTGCTGCCGCCCGGTGGGGCGGCCGGGCTCAAGGCGGCACTCGAAGACATCGCACGGCAGCAGGCCGTGCAGAACCGACAAGGAAAGAACAAGCCATGAAGATCGACGTGCGCGTGCTCGACGCCCGCATGAAGGACGAACTGCCGCGCTACGCCACCCCCGGCAGCGCCGGCCTGGACCTGCGCGCCTGCCTCGCCGAGCCCTTGACGCTGGCGCCCGGCGCCTGTGAACTCGTGGGCACCGGGCTGGCGATCCACCTGGCCGATCCCGGCTACGCGGCGCTGATCCTGCCGCGCTCGGGCCTGGGCCACAAGCACGGCATCGTGCTGGGCAACCTCGTGGGCCTGATCGACAGCGACTACCAGGGCGAGCTCAAGATCAGCGCCTGGAACCGCAGCCAGACCGCCTTCGTCATCCAGCCCATGGAGCGCCTGGCCCAACTGGTGGTCGTGCCCGTCGTTCAGGCGCGGTTCAACCTCGTCGACGCCTTCGCGCCCACCGAGCGTGGCGAGGGGGGCTACGGCTCCACCGGCACGCGCTGAAAGCGCCTCGTTGCAACTGTGAGGGCCGGGTAAAGGTGTGAACCCGGTCAGGTGCGGGCGTATCCGAGATCTCAGAATGTTGGACCTGTCATCGCCCGGCGAGCACGGGCGTTGAAGAAGCAGCATCAGTGGTGAGCCCACCGCTTGCCCAGAGGAGCCTCACATGCAACGCCTGACCCGCATCCTGTCCATCACCGCCGCCGCCGTGGCGGTATCCATGCTCACGGCCTGCGTGGCGCCCGCGCCGGTCTACTACCAGCAGTCGAGCTATCCCTACCAGCCGGCGCAGCCGGTCTATCCGGCCGGCTACGGCGCCAACCCGTACGTCGAGCTGGGCCACGTCGCCAACATCGAGGTGATCCAGTCCCAGACCCCGGGCTACGGCACCTCGGGCGGCGGTGCCGTGGCAGGCGGTGTCATCGGCGGGGTGGTGGGCAACCAGTTCGGCCGCGGCAACGGGCGCGCAGCGGCCACGGCGCTGGGCGTGATCGGCGGCGCCCTGCTGGGGAACACGATCGAGGCGCAGAACAACGCGCCGCGCGTCTACCAGAGCTACCGCGTCTCGGTGCAGACCGACAACGGTGCGTATCGCGCCTTCGACGTGCCCAGCCCGGGCGACCTGCGCATCGGCGACCGCGTGCGCATCGACAACGGGCAGATCTCCCGTTATTGACCCACCCCCAAGGCTTCGCGGACTTCGTTCCGCTTCGCCAAGCCCCTCAAGGGGGCACACGCGACGGCCCGGCAAAGCCGGTTCCATGCGTGTTCCCGCATGGCCTGCTCCGCGGCCACCTGAGCGGGGAGGGTGAGGGCGTTGCTCAGTGCAGGCGGTCGTTGCCCGGCGCCATCGGCTCGAAGCGGAAGAAGCCCGTGCCGGCGGTGCCCTTGCCGATCTCTTCCTCCGTCGCCTCGCGCACCGAGCGCACGGTGACCGACAGGCGCAGCGCGATGCCGGCCAGCGGGTGGTTGCCGTCGAGCACGAGGTGGTCCGGGTAGATCTCGGCCACGGTGTAGAGCGCGTTCTTGGGGATGCTGTCGCTCACGCCCTGCGGCAGGGCAGCGCCGTCGAAGGTCATGCCTTCCTCGACCTCGGCCGGGAAGAGCGAGCGCGGCTCGAGGAAGAGCAACTGGTCGTCGAAGTCACCGAAGGCCTGCTCGGGCTCCAGGTGCAGCGACACCACGTCGCCCACCTCATGGCCCTGCAGGGCCGCCTCGACGGTGTCGAAGAGGTCGTCGCCGCCGATGAGGAACTCCACCGGTTCGTCCAGCACATCGAGCGTGTCGCCCAGGGTGTCCTTGAGCGTCCAGGTCAGGCCGACCACGCATTGGGGGGTGATTTCCATGGGGGAGAATTCTCCCATGGACATCTCCCGACCGCTGCCCCTGCTGGGCGGCCTCACGCCCGAACGATTCATGCGCCGGCACTGGCAGAAGAAGCCGCTGCTGGTGCGCCAGGCCATGCCGGGCATCGTGCCGCCGGTGGCGCGCCAGCGGCTCTTCGAACTCGCGGGCGAGGAGGGCGTCGAGTCCCGCCTGGTCGAGCACGACGCCCGCCGCGGATGGCGCCTGCGCCATGGCCCCCTGGCGCGCCGCGCGCTGCCGCCACTGGCCCGGCGCGCCTGGACGCTGCTGGTGCAGGGCGTGGACCTGCACGACGAGGCGGCGCATGCGCTGCTGCAGGCCTTCCGCTTCATGCCCGACGCGCGGCTGGACGACCTCATGATCAGCTACGCCAGCGATGGCGGCGGCGTCGGGCCGCATTTCGACAGCTACGACGTGTTCCTGCTGCAGGTCAGCGGCCGGCGCGAATGGGCGATCGGGCGCCAGCGTGACCTGTCGCTCAAGCCCGACCTGCCGCTGAAGATCCTCGCGAACTTCGAGCCCGAGCAGCGCTTCGTGCTCGAGCCCGGCGACATGCTGTACCTGCCGCCGCGCTATGCGCACGACGGGGTGGCCGTGGGCGGCGACTGCATGACCTACTCCATCGGCCTGCGTGCGGCCACCGACGCCGAACTGGGTGCCGACCTCCTGGCCCGCGTCGCCGACGCGGCCAACGACGAGCTGGCCGAAAGCGGCCCGGCACGACGCTACGGCGACGCATCGCAGCCGGCCGTCGAGCGGCCCGGTGCCATTCCGGCGGCGCTGCAGGCCTTCGCGCGCGAGGCGGTGCGCCGAGCGGTTGCCGGCGACGAGGCCATCGACCGCGCACTGGGCGAAGCGCTGACGGAGCCCAAGTCCAACGTGTGGTTCGACCCTTCGGAAGCCGGCGAGCTGACGCGGGGCGTGCGGCTGGACCGCCGCACACGCATGCTCTACGACGAGCGCCACGTGTTCATCAACGGCGAGAGCTTCCGTGCCGGCGGCCGCGACGCGACGCTGATGCGCCGGCTCAGCGACGAACGCATGCTGGCGCCGCGTGAGCTGCGGCATGCCAGCGCCGAGGCCCTCGAACTGCTGCAGGACTGGCACGAAGCGGGGTGGCTGCATGCCGAGTGAACTGCCCGAGGGCGCCTTCGACGGGCGCCAGGCCTTCATCTCTCACCTGCGCACGGCCTTCGCAGCCGCCGCGCAGCAGGGTTGGAAGGAAATGGTTCTGAGTGACGCCGACTTCCTCGACTGGCCGCTGGGCGAGCGCGAGGTGATCGACGCGCTGCAGGCCTGGGCGGCTTCGGGCCGCAGCCTGCGCCTGCTGGCGCGGCGCTTCGACGGCGTCGAGCGCCAGCATGCGCGCTTCGTCCAGTGGCGGCGCATGTGGGACCACATCGTGCAGGCGCGGGCGGTGCCGGGCGAGGGCAGCAGCGAGGTGCCCAGTGCCCTCTGGACGCCGGGCTGGTTCCTGCACCGCATCGACCCGGAGCGCTGCCGCGGCGTCTGCGGGCTCGAGGCCGAGGCGCGCGTGGGGCTGCGCCAGGCGCTCGACGAGCAATTCCAGCAGGGCCGGCCGGCCTTTTCCGCGTCGGTGCTCGGTCTCTAGCCTCAGGCGTCGAGCCAGCAGCTGCCTTCGGCTGCGTTAGCGGTCAGCACGTCCTCGGGCTGCGTGCCCAGCGCCTCCGCGAGCAGGGCCTTCGCCAGTTCCGGCCGGTTGTTCTGTTCGCTCAGGTGCGCCGCCAGCACGTGCCGCAGGCCCGCATGGTGCACGGCACGCGCGATCTCCGCCGCCGCCTGGTTGGACAGATGCCCGTAGTTGCCGCCGACGCGTCGCTTCAGGAAGGGCGGGTAGGACGACTGGGCGAGCAGCTCCGGGTCGTGGTTCGACTCCAGCACCAGGGCCTGCAGCCCCTGCAGCCGCGTCATCACGTGCGCGCTGGCATGGCCCAGGTCGGTCAGCACGCCCAGCGTGCGGGCGCCGTCGGTGCAGCGCAGCTGCAGCGGCTCGCGGGCGTCGTGCGGCACGGTGAAGGGCGTGAGCATCAGGTCGCCCACCACGATGTCCTGGCCGTCGCGTGCGAACTGCAGGCGACCCGCGTAGTCGGGTGCGCCCGTGGCCAGCCAAGTGCCCTCGCTCATCCAGACGGCCGCCCCGTGCTTGCGCGAGAACGCGTGCGCGCAGCCGATGTGGTCGCTGTGCTCGTGCGTGATGAAGACGGCGTCGATGTCTGAGGGCGCCACGCCGGCGCGCACCAGTCGCGCGTCGAGCTGACGAATCCCGAAGCCGCAGTCGACGAGCAGCCGCGACACCCGGCCGGCGCTGTGGACCTCGACCAGCGTCGCATTGCCGGTGCTGCCGCTGCCCAGGCTGCGAAAACGAAGCATGCGCGGTTCCTACAAAGAAGAATGCCGGCAGCAGCCGGCATCGCAGGCGGGCCGCACGGGCAGGGGGCCTGCCCGGCGGATATTCATCACTTGAGGTCGTCGGCGATGACCTGGACGATGCGCTGCGCATTGGCCGAGGTCTCGGGACCGCCGGCTTCGTTGAGCACCGACACCGTGGTCGATTCGCCCTGGCTCTTGACCTGGACGCGGTACTTCGCGGGCTTCTCGGCGTCCCTGGAGCGGTTGAAGATCTTGCTGAAGAAGCCCGGCTCCTTGCGGTCCGGGTCGGGGGTGACGTAGCGCACGAAGTAGATGCCGGCGCTGCGGTCGCGGTCCTCGACGGTGAAGCCCGTGCGGTCGAGCGCCAGGCCGACGCGGCGCCAGGCGCGATCGAAACCTTCGCTGATCTGGACCACCGGCTGGCCGCCGACCGTGGCGACCTGGGCGGCGCGGGCCGAGGGCGGCGCCGAGGCCACGGCTGCCTTCGACTGCTCCTGCGTCACGCCGAGCTTGACCATCAGGCGACGGAGGAATTCGGTCTCGAGTTCGGGATCGACCGGGCGCGGCTGCCAGTTGGTGAGTTCCTTGCGCTGGGTGGTGTAGACCTCGACCATGCCGCGGTGGCTGATGTAGATCTCGGTGCCGTTGGGGCTGCGCTCCATGCGGGTGCGGAAGCGGTCGAGTTCGCCGGTGGAATAGGCGCTGTCGATCAGCTTGCCCAGCGAGCTGCGGATGATGTCCTGCGGGATCTTGGCGCGGTTCTCAGCCCAGTCCGTTTCCATGATGCCGAGATTGCGCTGCTCCATCGTCAGCAGGAAGCCGTTCTCGAGCCAGAAGTCACGCACGGTGTCCCACAGCTGCTCGGGCGGGCGGTTGACCACGATCCAGCGCTCCTGGCCCGCGCGCTCCATGCGCACGTCGCCCAGGCTGGCCACGGCCGTCGGAATGGTGGGCGCGTTGGCGCGGCCGGCCTCGAAGGCGTTGGCGGAGACGGCGCCGCCCGGGATGGCGTAGCGGTTCTCGCGCGAGAGCTGGGTCAGGTCCGGCGGCACTTCCAGCGTCGGGGCCTTGCCCGCGCTCTTGTATTCGATCTTGTCGCTTTCCAGGACAGAGCAGGCGGCCAGGCTGGCCACCAGGGCCAGCAGAACGAGTCGCGTACAGGTTTTCAACGTAGTCTTCCTTCAGCGGAATGGGAGTCGGTCGGTCGGGAGAACGGGCGCGCCCGCGTGTTCTGAGTGCTCCGGCGGCCAAAGGTTGCCAGCCGAAAGCGGAGAAATTCAGTCGCCGATGAGCCCGCAGGCGCGCAGCGCAGCCTCCACGACGGGGCGGTTGCCCTCGGCGAGTTCGGTCAGGGGCATGCGCAGCGCGCCGCCCATGCGGCCCATGCGTTGCAAGGCCCACTTGACCGGAATCGGATTGGGTTCGACGAAGAGGTGGCGGTGCAGCGGCATCAGCGCGAGCTGGATCTGCATGGCCTTGCGCGCATCGCCGGCAATGGCCGCCACGCACAGCTCGTGCATCTGGCGCGGCGCGACGTTGGCCGTGACGCTGATGTTGCCCTGGCCGCCGCACAGCATGAGGGCCACGGCCGTGGGGTCGTCGCCCGAATAGATGGCGAAGCCCTGAGGCGCTTCCTTGATGAGCCACTGGGCCCGTTCGATGTTGCCCGTGGCTTCCTTGATGCCGACGATGCCCGGCACCTGGGCCAGGCGCAGCACGGTGTCGTGCGCCATATCGGCGACCGTGCGGCCCGGCACGTTGTACAGCACCATCGGCAGGTCGCCGGTGGCTTCGGCGATGGCCTTGAAGTGCCGGTACTGGCCCTCTTGCGTCGGCTTGTTGTAGTAGGGGACGACCTGCAGCTGCGAGTCGGCGCCCACATCCTTGGCGTAGCGGGCCAGCTCGATGGCTTCCTTGGTCGAGTTGGCGCCGCAGCCGGCCATCACGGGCACGCGGCCCGCCGCCTGTTCGACCGTGACGCGGATGATCTCGCAATGCTCCTCGACGTCCACGGTGGGCGATTCGCCCGTGGTGCCGACGACGCCCAGGCAGTCCGTGCCTTCGGCAATGTGCCAGTCGATGAGCCGCCGCAGCGCGGGGTAGTCGACGCTGCCGTCTTCGTGCATCGGCGTGACGAGCGCGACGATGCTGCCAGTCAGTTGCTCCAAGGAGGTCTCTTTGTCGGTAGAAGGTAAACCGGCATTCTACTGAGGCGCGCAGGCCGGCCCCAGCGGGTACCTCGGGGGTGTTCCCGTAGGCGCGGCGGCGGGTCGCGCGGCGGCGATGCGCTGGACGAAGCGGGGCGCAGGCACGTCCATAAAACCATCTTCGTAGGCCACCACGCGCAGGCCGGCGCTGTTCGACAACGCGAGCAATTCACCCGGCGCCAGCAGGAACTCCGGGCGGGACGGCCGTCCGACGCTTTCGTTGCCCTGCGCGAAGGTCTCGTAGAGCAGCACACCGCCGGGCGCGACGGCCCCGGCGATGTCTGCCAGGCGAGGGCGCCAGAGGTAGTTGGTGACCAGAACAGCGTCGAAGGTACGACCGGGCAATGGCCAGGGGCCGTTCTCGATGTCCGCCTGAACGACTTCCGCCCCGGCCGCGGCCAGGGGCGCGAGACTGGCCAGCGCGGCCCCGTCGCGGTCGATCCCCGTGACGCGGTGACCGCGCGAATGCAACCAATACATGTGGCGGCCCGGGCCGCAAGCGACGTCGAGTACCCGACCGCCGGGCGCAAGCAACCGTTCCCAGCGCAGCAGCCACGGCGAGGGCGCAAACAATGGCTGCGGCGGCTGTACCAGCGGCAGGCTCATCCGAAACATGCCCAGATCATGTCCCCTAGCATCCGGAGGAACTCCGGCTGGCGATACAGGGTGAAGACGCCGCCCAGGACGGCGGCCGCCAGCGCGACGGGGAGCCAGACGGTTCGTCTGGCGCGTCGTTCACCTTGGGGCGGGGCGGATGGCGCGGCGCTCACGGCGGGTGCCCTCATGCCGGCTGCGCCGCCCCGCGCGGGATGGCGCCTTCCTTGACAGGGAGGTTCACCAGCGCCGCGAAGATGCCCAGGCCGATCGCGATGTACCAGACGACGTCGTAGCTGCCGGTGCGGTCGTACAGGTAGCCGCCCAGCCACACGCCCAGGAAGGAGCCGACCTGGTGGCTGAGGAACGCAAAGCCCCCCAGCATCGACAGGTGGGCCACGCCGAAGATCTGCGCAATGATCGCGTTGGTCGGTGGCACGGTGGACAGCCACAGCGCCCCGATCACCGCCGCGAAGACGTACACCGACCACGGCGTCAGCGGCACCAGCAGGAAGACGGTGATGGCCACCGCCCGGCCGAAGTAGATGAAGGCCAGGATCTTGCGCTTGGCCAGGCGCTGCCCCAGCGAGCCCGCGATGTAGGTGCCGATGACGTTGAACAGGCCGATCAGCGCCAGCGCGTAGCCGGCCACCTGGGGCGACAGGCCGTGGTCCTTGAGGTAGCTGGGCATGTGCACGCCGATGAACACCACCTGGAAGCCGCAGACGAAGTAGCCGGCCATCAGCAGCACGAAGCTCGGATAGCGAAACGCCTCCACCACGGCCTGGGCGATGGTCTGCTCGCGCCGCGCGGCCCCGGCGCCGCGCTGCGGCTCGCGCAGGCCGAAGGCCAGAGGCACGATCATCAGCACCACCACGGCGAGCGCCAGCAGGGCGTTGTGCCAGCCCAGGTGCAGGATCAACTGGCCTTCCACGGGCACCATGAAGAACTGGCCGAAGGAGCCGGCCGCCGCCGTCACGCCCATGGCCCAGGAGCGGCGCTCCGCGGGCAGTTGCCGGCCGATCACGCCGTAGACCACGGCGTAGGTGGTGCCCGCCTGCGCCATGCCGATCAGCACGCCGGCCGTGAGCGCGAAGAGTGTCGGGGTCGGCGACAGCGCCATCCCGGCCAGGCCGAGTGCGTAGCAGACGGCGCCCATCAGCAGCACCCGGAAGGCGCCGAGCTTGTCGGCCAGCATGCCGGCGAACACACCGGCCACGCCCCAGGCCAGGTTCTGGATCGCGATGGCCAGCGAGAAGGTCTGGCGCGTCCAGCCCTGTTCCTGGGTGATCGGCTGCAGCCACAGGCCGAAGCCGTGTCGGATGCCCATCGAGAGGGTGACGACCAGGGCGCCGCACAGGAGGACCTGGCGCATCGACAGGGGGGCGGGAGCGGACATGGGAGGGAGGTGTCTCTGGAGTTCTGGCGCGCCCGGGCGGCGGCCGCGCGATTGTCCGTGCTTTGCGTTCGCCGCGCTGCGCCGGGGAGACAGCGAGTGCGATCGGCCCGCAGCGCCCGCCAGCCGGGCGCCCTCGCCGAAGTCGTAACGAACGTGACGATTTCGTGCATTCCGGCGCATCGGCTTCGGCGAGAGGGCTGGATGGGCATCCAGTGTTTGCGCAGCCGGCTGACTACAATCCGCCGCCATGGCAACCCCCCCCAAGACTCCACCGGCCTATTCGGAGGGCTCGATCCGCGTCCTCAAGGGACTGGAGCCCGTCAAGCAGCGGCCGGGCATGTACACCCGCACCGACAACCCGCTGCACATCATCCAGGAAGTGCTCGACAACGCCGCCGACGAGGCGCTGGCGGGCTACGGCAAGAAGATCAAGGTCACGATGCATGCCGACGGCTCGGTCAGCGTCGAGGACGACGGCCGCGGCATCCCCTTCGGCCTGCACCCGGAAGAGGGCGCGCCGGTCATCGAGCTGGTCTACACCCGGCTGCACGCGGGCGGCAAGTTCGACAAGGGCCAGGGCGGCGCCTACAGCTTCTCGGGCGGCCTGCACGGCGTGGGCGTGTCGGTCACCAATGCGCTGTCGACCCGGCTCGAAGTGACTTCCCACCGCGAGGGCCAGGTCGCCCAGCTCGCCTTCGCCGGCGGCGACGTGGCCGAGCCGCTGCAGGTGCGACCGCAGACGGCCGGCGACCGCAAGCAGGGCACCACCGTGCGCGCCTGGCCCGACGCCAGGTACTTCGAGTCGGTCGCCTTCCCGCTGCACGAGCTGACGCACCTGCTGCGCAGCAAGGCCGTGCTGATGCCCGGCGTCACCGTCACCCTGGTCAACGAGAAGACCAAGGACCAGCAGGTCTGGCTCTACAAGGGCGGCCTGCGCGACTACCTGATGCAGACGCTGTCGGCCGACCCGGTGATCCCGCTCTTCGAGGGCGCGGGGCATGCCGACCGCAACGCCGACAACTTCGCCGAGGGCGAGGGCGCCGACTGGTGCGTGGCCTTCACCGAGGACGGCGCGCCGGTGCGCGAGAGCTACGTCAACCTCATCCCCACCAGCGCCGGCGGCACGCACGAAAGCGGCCTGCGCGACGGCCTGTTCAACGCCGTCAAGAGCTTCATCGAGCTGCACTCGCTGCTTCCGAAGGGCGTGAAGCTGCTGCCCGAGGACGTGTTCGCGCGCGCCAGCTACGTGCTGTCCGCCAAGGTGCTCGACCCGCAGTTCCAGGGCCAGATCAAGGAGCGCCTGAACTCGCGCGACGCGGTGCGGCTGGTGTCCAGCTTCGTGCGCCCGGCGCTGGAGCTGTGGCTCAACCAGCACGTCGACTACGGCCGCAAGCTGGCCGAACTGGCGATCAAGGCGGCGCAGACGCGCCAGCGCGCGGGCCAGAAGGTCGAGAAGCGCAAGGGCTCGGGCGTGGCGGTGCTGCCGGGCAAGCTCACCGATTGCGAGAGCAAGGACATCTCGCACAACGAGGTGTTCCTGGTCGAGGGCGACTCCGCCGGCGGCAGCGCCAAGATGGGCCGCGACAAGGAGTCACAGGCCATCCTGCCGCTGCGCGGCAAGGTGCTCAACACCTGGGAAGTGGAGCGCGACCGGCTGTTCGCCAACACCGAGATCCACGACATCTCGGTGGCCATCGGCGTCGACCCCCATGGCCCGGCCGACACACCCGACATGAGCGGTCTGCGCTACGGCAAGATCTGCATCCTGTCGGACGCGGACGTGGACGGCTCGCACATCCAGGTGCTGCTGCTCACGCTCTTCTTCCGCCACTTTCCCAAGCTCATCGAGGCCGGCCACGTGTACGTCGCCAAGCCGCCGCTCTTCCGCGTCGACGCGCCGGCGCGCGGCAAGAAGCCGGCCGCCAAGCAGTACGCGCTGGACGAGGGCGAGCTCACCGCCATCCTCGACAAGCTGCGCAAGGACGGGGTGCCCGAAGGCAAGTGGACCATCAGCCGCTTCAAGGGCCTGGGCGAGATGAGCGCGGAACAACTGTGGGAAACCACACTCAATCCGGACACGCGGCGGCTGCTGCAAGTCCGGCTCGGCCGGCTCGATTTCATGGGCACACAGGGTGAGATCACCAAGCTCATGGGCAAGGGCGAGGCCGCCGCGCGGCGCGAGCTGATGGAGCTGCGCGCCGACGATGTCGATATCGATGTGTAAGCCGGCGGGCCGCTGAGGCCGCTGTCACCGGGCCAGGGCGTCGGGCCGCTGCGAGCGGCGACGCCGGCCCTTTCTTCGCGATGAAACCGTTCGCTTTTCGGCGTGTGTTGGCTGCCTTCCTGCTGCTGCTCGGCATGCAGCAGGGCGTGCGCGCGTCCGACATCTACGGCTACGTCGACGAGCGCGGCGTCGCGCATTTCGCCGCCGAGAAGCTCGACGCGCGCTACCAGCTCTTCTTCAAGGGCGGCCAGAGCTTCGACACCGCCGACGGCCTCGGGCTCGGGCGCGCGCTGCCGGGCGGCGGCCAGTTGCCGCCGGCCTCGCAGACGCTGCTGGCGCTGTTCGAGAAGTCCTCGGCCTACAAGCCCGCCAAGGCCGCGCTGCAGGAAGCGTCGAAGCGCCACGGCATCGACTACGAGCTGCTGCAGGCGCTGGTGGCCACCGAATCGGGCTTCGACGCCCAGGCGGTCTCGCCCAAGGGGGCGATCGGCCTCATGCAGCTCATGCCGGCCACCGCGCAGCGCTATGGCGTGCAGGCCGACCGCAAGCGCACGCTCGAATCGAAGCTCTACGACCCGCGCATCAACATCGCGGCCGGCAGCCGCTACCTGCGCGACCTGATCGCGATGTTCGAAGGCCGGCTCGAGCTGGCCCTGGCGGCCTACAACGCCGGCGAGGGCGCCGTGCAGCGCGCCGGCAACAAGATCCCCAACTACCGCGAGACGCAGAACTACGTGCGCACCGTGCTGCAGATCTACGCCTACCTCAAGCCCGGCGCCACCACCGGCGGCCGCCGCGGCGGCGGCAAGGTGCCGGGGCGCATCCGCATGGAACTGCCCGGTGCATCCGCGGGCGTGGCCGGCGGCGCCGTGGGGCGTGGCAACGTGCCCGCCGACAATGCCCTTCCGCTGCCCGAGAGCTCGCTGGGCAGCACGCGGCTGCGCTCGGACTGATGCGCGGCCCTTCGACATTCCAGTGACCGACCGACGATGGACGACATTCAACCCACCCTGGACCTCCAGGAACCCGAAGATCCGAACGCGCTGACGCTGGCCGACTACGCGCAGACGGCCTACCTCGAGTACGCGCTCTCGGTGGTCAAGGGCCGCGCGCTGCCCGACGTGTGCGACGGCCAGAAGCCGGTGCAGCGGCGCATCCTGTACTCGATGTCGCGCATGGGCCTGGGCTTCGGCGGTGCCAACGGCACGACGCCGGCCGCACCGGTGAAGAGTGCGCGAGTGGTCGGCGACGTGCTGGGCAAATACCACCCGCATGGCGACACGGCGGCCTACGACGCGCTGGTGCGCATGGCGCAGGACTTCAGCCAGCGCTACCCGCTGGTCGACGGCCAGGGCAACTTCGGCAGCCGCGACGGCGACGGCGCGGCGGCCATGCGCTACACCGAGGCGCGGCTGGCCCGCATCACGCAGCTGCTGCTGTCCGAGATCGACGAGGGCACGGTCGACTTCGTGCCCAACTACGACGGCCGCGAGGACGAACCGCGGCAGTTGCCGGCGCGGCTGCCCTTCGCGCTGCTCAACGGCGCCAGCGGCATCGCGGTGGGCATGGCGACCGAGATCCCGAGCCACAACCTGCGCGAAGTCGCCGACGCCTGCGTGGCGCTCATCAAGGGCAACGGCAAGCTCACGGACGAGGAGCTGTTCGCGATCATTCCCGGCCCCGACTACCCGGGCGGCGCGCAGATCATCAGCCCGGCGGCCGACATCGCCGAGGCCTACCGCACCGGCCGCGGTTCGCTCAAGGTGCGTGCGCGCTGGAAGGTCGAGGAGCTCGCGCGCGGCCAATGGCAGATCGTCGTCAACGAACTGCCGCCGGGCGTGAGCAGCCAGAAGGTGCTCGAGGAGATCGAGGAGCTCACCAACCCCAAGGTCAAGGCCGGCAAGAAGGCGCTCACCACCGAGCAGCAGCAGGTCAAGGCGGCGCTGCTGGCGGTGCTCGACGGCGTGCGCGACGAGTCGAGCAAGGACGCGCCGGTGCGCCTGGTGTTCGAGCCCAAGACCTCGCGCATCCCGCAGGAGGACTTCATCGCGACGCTGCTGTCGCAGACCTCGCTGGAAAGCTCCTCGCCCATCAACCTCACGATGGTGGGGCTGGACGGCAAGCCGGTGCAGAAGTCGCTGCGCCAGATGCTGGAGGAGTGGATCAGCTTCCGCGCCACCACCGTCGAGCGGCGTTCGCGCCACCGTCTGGACAAGGTCAACGACCGCATCCACATCCTCGAAGGCCGGCAGCTGGTGCTGCTCAACATCGACGAGGTCATCGCCATCATTCGCGCGGCCGAGGACCCGAAGGCGGCGCTGATCGCGCGCTTCAAGCTCACCGATCGCCAGGCCGAGGACATCCTCGAGATCCGGCTGCGCCAGCTGGCGCGGCTGGAAGCCATCAAGATCGAGCAGGAGCTGGAGAAGCTGCGCGACGAACGCAAGAAGCTCGAGGAGATCCTGGGCAGCCCCGCGGCCCTGCGCCGGCTGCTGGTCAAGGAGATCGAGTCCGACGCCAAGACCTTCGAGGATGCCCGCCGCACCCTGATCCAGGCCGAGAAGCGCGCCGTCGCCGAGGTGAAGGTGGTCGACGAGCCGGTGACGGTGATCGTGTCGCAGAAGGGCTGGGTCCGGGCGCAGAAGGGCTGGGCCACCGAGCGCAACGGCGACGCCCGCCCGGAGTACAGCTTCAAGGCCGGCGACGGCCTGTACGGCGCCTTCGAATGCCGCACGGTCGACACGCTGCTGGTCTTCGGCACCGCCAAGGACAAGGTGGTGCGCGTCTACACCGTGCCGGTGGCCAGCCTTCCCGGGGCGCGCGGCGACGGCCAGCCGGTCACGACCATGATCGAGCTGGAAGCCGGCACGCAGGTGGCGCACTTCTTCGCCGGCCCGCCGGCTGCGCAACTGCTGCTGTCGAACACCGGCGGCTACGGCTTCATCGCGGCGATCGAGAACATGATGTCGCGCCAGAAGGGCGGCAAGGCCTTCATCGACGTGGGCGAGGGCGAGGCGCTCAACCGCCCGTCGCTGGTCGGTGGCGCGGGCGGGGCGGCGCCGGCCGCGCCGGCCACCCATGTGTGCTGCGCTGCCAGCGACCGCCACATCCTCACCTTCGACATCGCCGAGCTCAAGGTGCTGCCCAAAGGCGGCCGCGGCCTCACGCTGATGGACCTGGCACCCAAGGCCACGCTGGCCGGTGCCGCGGCGTACACGCGCAGCGTGCGCATCGAGGGCGACTTCCGCGGCAAGCGGCGCGACGAGCAGCTCGACATCCGCACGCTGAACAACGCGCGGGGCACGCGGGCGCGCAAGGGCAAGCCGGGCGCCTTCACCTTCGCACCCGACGCGGTGCTGCGGGTGGAGTGATGGGCGGCATCGACTTCAGTGCACTGGGGCTGCTGATCGGCGGCCTGGGCGGCGTGTTCAGCTTCTGGATCGGCCGCAGGCTGCGGCAGAAGCGCCTGGACAAGCGTCGCGAGCGCGACCGCGCCGCCACGCTCGCCAGCGAGAGCCGGCAGGCCCGGCGCGCACGCGAGCGGCGCGAGCACGGCAAGTGAGGCGCCCGCGGCCGAGCCCGCCGTGGGCCTGACGGGCAGGTCGCTCCGCATCCGACGCGCATAAGGGGAAAGTCGTCACGCTGCGCGGGCCCGTGGGCAGGGCAGAATTCCCGCACCATGGGCAACATGCCGACCGTCATCGATCCGCGTTCCATCATCCTGCTGGCCGGGATCATGGGCGTCATCATGGCCGTCGTCGTGTTCTTCATGCGGCGCAGCTATCCGCGCAGCATCCGTGGCCTGCGCGAGTGGGCCTGGGCACCGCTCGTGGCCTTCGCCAGCACGATGCTCTTCTCCGCGCGCAGCGTGCTGCCCGACCTGATGACGGTGGTGCTCGCCAACATGGTCCTGTTCCAGGCCTGCATCCTGTACTACGCGGGCAGCCAGCAGTTCCTGCTCGGGCACAGCCGCACCGGCGGCTGGACGCTGGTGAACCTGGCGATGGGCGCGGTGCTTGCGTGGTTCACCCTCGTGCGGCCCGACTACGAGGCGCGGCTGCTGGTGGTGACGCTGCTGGTCACGCTGCTGTTCCTCAATCACGCCGGGCTCTACGTGCGCCACCGCGGCCGGGTGTTCGGCATGGGGCTGATGACGGGCCTGCTGCTCCTGCAGGCGCTGGTGGCGGGCCTGCGCTTCGTGTCGGCCGTGTTCGGCCTCGCCGGCAGCGACCTCATGGAAGCCACCTGGATCCAGTCGCTCTACATCACCATGTACTCGCTCACGGTGCTGCTGCTGAGCATCGCGGCCATTCTCATGGCGACGGACCGCGTGCACACCGAGTTCGAATACCTCGCCAGCCGCGACCCGCTCACTGGCGTGCTCAACCGCCGTGCGCTGCTCGATGCCTGCGAAGCCGAGGCGCGGCGGCTGGCACGCGCCGGCAGCCGCGGCCTGGCGCTGCTGATGATCGATGTGGACCACTTCAAGCGCATCAACGACCGCTTCGGGCACCAGCAGGGCGACGCCGTGCTGCGCGCGGCCGTGCAGCGCATGCAGGAGGCGACCGGCCAGGCGGGCGTGCTCGGTCGCTACGGCGGCGAGGAATTCGCGCTGCTGCTGCCCGGTGCCGACGCGCAGGCCGCACTCGACCACGCCGACCGCCTGCGCCATGCGGTGGCCGCGCCCTTCGAGTCCGGCTCGCCGCTGCAGCCGGTGGGCCCGGTGTCGGTGAGCATCGGGGTGGCCTCGGTGTCGACGCAGACCAGCGTCGACGCGCTCTTCGCCAGTGCCGACGCGGCGCTGTATCGCGCCAAGGCGCAGGGGCGCGACCGGGTGGTGGCCGCGGCCTGAATCGCTCGGGTCGCCCGCGCCGGCGGCCACGGCAGGCGGCCGGCGCGCGGCCGGCTGCCTCGCCTGACGGCCAAGGAGGCGGTGGGGTCGTGCAGACCCACCGCCTCTTTTCTTTTCGGGCCGGCGCGGCTCAGCGCAGGCCGCGCCACCACAGCTGGTTGCTGCGCGGCTGGCCGACGGTCAGCACCTCGCCGATGACCGGCGTGGCCAGCGCGATGTTCTTCTGCTGCGCCAGCGCGGACAGGCGGTCCAGCGGGTCCTGCCAGGTGTGGAAGGCGAGGTCGAAGGTGCTGTTGTGCACGCCGTACAGCACCTTGCCCCGCACGTCCTGGAAGGCCTGCACCGTCTCCTCGGGCGTCATGTGCACCATGGGCCAGTAGGCGTCGTAGGCGCCGTTCTCCATCAGCGCGAGGTCCATGCCGCCGAAGCGCTCGCCGATCTGGCGGAAGCCGCCGAAGTAGCCCGAATCGCCGCTGTAGAAGATGCGCTGTCCGCCGCTCTCGAGCACCCACGACGACCACAGCGTGCGGTCGCGGTCGTTGAGGCTGCGGCCCGAGAAGTGCTGCGACGGCGTGGCCGTGAGCTGTACGCCGGCGTGCGCGGCCGACTGCCACCAGTCGAACTCGGCGATGCGCTCGGCGGCCACGCCCATGTCCTTCAGCCGCGCCCCCACGCCCAGCGGCACGAAGTAGCGCTGCACCTTGCCGTTGAGGTACTCGATGGTCGGCACGTCGAGGTGGTCGTAGTGGTCGTGCGAGAGCACCAGTCCCTCGATCGGCGGCAGGTCCTCCAGCTTCAACGGCGTGGGATGGAAGCGCTTCGGCCCGACGAAGCTGAAGGGCGACACCCGTTCGCCGAACACCGGGTCGATGAGCCAGTAACGCCCCTGCAGCTTGAGCAGGTGCGAGGAGTGGCCCAGGCGGATCACGTGGTTGCCATCGGCAGGCAGCGCATCGAGCTGGGCACGCGTCACGGCCTTCACGGGAATCGCGTCCACCGGCACCGTGCCGGTCTTGGTGCTGAAGAAGAAGCGCGACCAGATGCGCCATGCGCTCTGCGTGGGCTTGGCGTCGGGGTTCGGCAGGTTGTGGAAGCGCCGGTCTTCGGCCCGGTACTGCGGCGATTGCTCGTAACGCGTGACCTGGTCGTCCGCCTGTCCCGTGGCGCAGCCGCCGGCGGCGCAGGCCGCGGCCAGCATCCAGCCGCTGCGCAGGCGGCGAAAAGGGGTACGGCTCGGGGCCGGGGCAGGGGGCGTGGGGGCAGCGGTCATGGGGTCCAACGTTGGCGCCGGCGGTGTGCGATGGCGAGCGCCGAGCATCGTCGCCGCCGGCGAGGCGCGTCATTTCGAAGCGGTATCGGCGTGTTTCGCATTGTTGCGGCCCGCGCATCTCCGCGCTGCCGCTGGGCCATGCGGGGATGTGCTTCGAAGCGAAAAGCGCCCGCAGCGCCCGCAGGACGGGCGCGAGCAGCTATCGATTCGGTAGCAACGGCTTGCCGTCATAGGCCGTTTGCGGAATGGGCATCGATGCGGAATGCGTGAAGGATTTCACGATTCGGGCCAGCCACAGTCACCATGGACGACACGATCGCGCAGATGGTCAGGCAGCGCCGCGAGGCACTGCAGGGCACCGACGCCGGGCAACGGGCCTGGGGCCTGGCGCTGTCCGGGGGCGGCATCCGCAGCGCGACCTTCTGCCTGGGCCTGCTCAAGGCGTTGGCGCAGCGCCGGCAGTTGCTCCGGTTCGACCTGATGTCCACCGTCTCCGGCGGTGGCTACATCGGTGCCATGCTTGGGCGCCTGTGCACCCGCGCCGCCCATGGCGACGACGTGCGCGCCATCGAGGGGGCCTTGGCCGAAGTCGACAAGGTGCGGCTGGGCTGGTGGCTGCGCGCCAACGGGCGCTACCTCATTCCCGGCGGCATGCGCGACACGCTCTTCGCCGTCGCTCTCTACCTGCGCAACCTGCTGGGCACGCACATCGAGCTGGCGATCGCCGCCATGCTCACCGGCGCGCTGCTCGCCACGGTGAACCTCCTGATGTGGGAGGCGATGGCGGCCACCGTCGACCTGGATGGCGCGCAGGCGGTCGACCCGCTGGTGGTGCAGGTCACCCGCCTGCCCACCCTCTGGCTCGGCCTCCTTGTGCCCTGGGCGCTGTCGATCGTGCTGGCGCAGGCCTACTGGTCGGTGCGCGACCGGCCCTCGTGGTTCTTCCTTCTCAGGCAGCTCGCGATGTGGGGCATCGGCGGCACGCTGGCCTGGGTGTTCCGCGACGGGCTGCAGCAGCAGTTCGGCGCACCGCGCTGGCTGGCGCCGCTGTTCGCGGCCTTCGCAGCGGGCTGGGTGGTGGCGCTGGCCGGCGTCGCGGTGTGCAACCGCAAGGGCGCCAAGGCCGGCGTGCTGCGCAACCGCCTTACCGACTGGCTGGCGAGCCTGCTGATGCTGGCGCTGGTGCTCGCGCTGCTCGGGCTGCTGGACTGGGCGGCCTGGTGGTTCGCGGCCCATACGCAGAAGACGCGCGCGTCGTGGGGCGGTGTGCTGCTCGTGGGCGCTGCCGGGCTGCGCGGCGTGCTGCCGCTGCTGCTCAGCGGCAAGCAGGAGGCGCCCGGCATCGGCCGCCAGGCGGCGATGGCCCTGGCCAGCCTGGTCGGGCTGGTCGTGGCCTTCGTGCTGGCGGCGTGGTGGATCGGCGTGTTCTATGCCGGCGTGCTGCTGCCGGTGTTCACGCCGGCCGGGCTGGATTTCGCGCGCGGCTGGGTCTGGCTGGCGATCATCGGTGGCGTGGTGGCGGCCTATGCCTTGCTCACGGGGCGCAACTTCGCGTTCCTCAACCTCTCGTCGCTGCACATGTTCTACAAGGCGCGCATCGTGCGCGGCTACCTGGGCGCCGCCAATGCCCGTCGGCTGGGTGCCGACCCGCTGGCCGAACTGTCGACCCAGGACCCGCCCGACGTGCCGGTGGGTGAGGTCGATCCCGGCGACGACATCGCGATGGGCCAGTACGCGCCGCACCGCAGCGGCGGGCCGGTGCACCTCGTCAACGTCTGCGTCAACCAGACGCACGACCCGCGGCAGCGCCTGTTCAACCGCGACCGCAAGAGCCTGCCGCTGACGGTGGCCCCGCTGGGCTGGATGCAGGCCGCGGGCACGCCATGGACCCAGGCGCGCGGCGACGGCGCGATGACGCTGGGCGCCTGGGCCGCCATCTCGGGCGCCGCCGTGTCGGCCGGCCTGGGGCGGCTCACGCGGCGGGGCCTGGCGGCGTTGTCGGTCTTCGCGGGCCTGCGGCTGGGCTACTGGTGGAGCAGCCGCGAGGCCGGCCTCGCGCAGCGCGGCGCCGGCCGGCGCGCCGGCGGCCTGGTGCGCAAGACGCACTTCATGCTGCTCGAATGCTTCGGCGCCTTTCCCGGCAGCAGCTCGCCGGACTGGTACCTCAGCGACGGCGGGCATTTCGAGAACACCGGCGCCTACGCGCTGCTGCAGCAGGAATGCGAGCTCGTCGTCATCGCCGACTGCGGCGCCGACCCCGACTACCGCTTCTGCGACATCGAGAACCTGATCCGCCGCGCCCGCATCGACCTGCATGCCGACATCGACTTCCTCAAGCCGATCGCCGGCGCAGGGCCGGGCATCGACGGGGTGTTCGGTTCGCTGGGCGACCTGGCCTCGCAGAGCAGCCAGGCCTGCCTGGCGCTGGCGGAGGTGCGCTATGCCAGCGGGCGCTCCGGCCGCCTGGTGCTGGTCAAGCCGAACATGTCGGCCGAGCTGCCGGTCGACCTGGTGAACTTCAAGGCCGCGCACCCGCTCTTCCCGCAGCAGCCGACCACCGACCAGTTCTTCGACGAGGCGCAGTGGGAGAGCTACTTCCGCCTGGGGGCCGAGATCGGGCACCGGCTGGAAGGCGCCATGCTCACGCGCGTGGCCGGCGACCTGCGCGGCCTGTTCGAGTTCGACGACGGCCAGGCCGCGCGGGCCGTGGCGGCGGCGCCCGCTGCCGACGCCCCGGCAGCCGGCGCCAGCGCGGCAAGCGCCGCGGTCGCCGTCAGCCGGCTGCAGTCGCGCGTGCTCCGGGCCGGTGCCGTGACGGCCTCCCTCGGGCTGGGCACTGCGGCCACCCTGGGCGTCGCGGCCTGGCAGGGCATCGACACCTGGCGCACCCAGAACGCGGAGAAGCTGCGCGCCGAGAGCCTGGCCTTCAAGGACCTCACCGAGCGCTGGTCGCGCCTGCGCGTCAACGCACCGCCGGGCGAGGCGCCGGCCTCGCTGGCGGCCGAGCTGCTGCGCACCGGCGACCTGCTGTGCCGCGAGGGCGGCGAGAACTTCATGGCCAACTTCCGCCTGTCGGTGCGCATCGTCGACGACGCCAAGGCGGCCTGCCAGCAGGAGCTGGACAACGCCGCGCGTGCAGCAGGCGACGCACCACCCGCCCGCGTGAGCAGCAGCCCGGCCTGCGCGCGCCTGCTCGATCCGGGCAACGGCATCGACTGCCTGCAGGCCGAGCGTGCGCCGGCGTGCGCGCCGCGCTACTGGGCACGCGACTACAGCGGCCTCACGCCGCCGCAGGCCAACTGCAGCGGCTTCGCCTCGGGCGCGAGTTCGATGGTGGCCGCCATCTGGGGCCGGCTGCGCGCGCCCTTCGAGGTCCGCTTTCGCGACGTGGAGGTGGTGAACGAGGCAGCGCCGACGGGCGATGCCGCGGCCCCGGCCGGTGCCGTGCCCCCGGCGCGCCCACCGTACCCGACACCGGCCGGCGCAGGCACGCCCGAACAGCCCGCCGCGCCGGCGCCTGCGCCGGCCGTGCTCGTGCCCTCCGACGCCTGCCGCGGCAGGCTCGTCTACATCCAGGCCTACGGGCCACAGCAGCGCGAAGCTGCGCGCGCCCTGCGCGAGCCCTGGCGGGCACTGGGCGCGACGGTGCCGCCCATCGAGGACGTGCTGGCCTCGTCGCGCAACGCCGGCCGTGCGCCCCCGGCCGGCTACGCCCAGCCGACGATCGTGTTCCACGATGCCGCGTCGCAGCCCTGTGCCCGCCTGCTGGCGGCGCGCGGCGCCTCCGCGGGGACGTGGGCGCTGCGGCCCCTGCCTGCGCGCCTGAAGGCCACGCCCGGCACGCTCGAGGTGTGGCTGCCGCGCACGGCGGGCTATGCCGTGAACTGAGAGCGCGGCAGCAGGCGATGCACGTCGGCCCGCTGCGGCCCGAGGTGCCCCGCCTCAGTCGGCGCCGGCCCGCCAGACGCGAGCCAGTGCCGCGAACTTGCCGCGCCAGGTCAGGCGCTTGTCGGACAGGGCGTCGATGAAGTCCGACAGCCGCTGCGACTTGATGAGCGTGTAGAAGGTGAGCCAGCTCGTGAGCACGCCCACCACCACGAACCACACGAGCTTGCGCCACAGCGGCGCATCGGCCTCGGCCAGCAGGTTCATGCCCAGGAAGCCGGTGGTGATGGTGCCGATCAGGCCGAAGAGCGTGACCACCGTGAGGCGCACCACCGTGTTGGCCTGGCGGCGCAGGCTGTCGGCCTCCAGGTAGGTGTTCATGTCGGCGATGCGTTCCTTCACCTCGGCGTAGAGCGTGTCCGTGTCCAGGTGGCGCGCGCACAGGTGCGAGAGAGCGCGCACATGCGCCTGCTCCGAGATCTCGTGGAACCAGTAGCGGTGCGTGAAGCGCAGGAAGCGCTCGAAGCTGGCGCGGATCGCGCGCTTGAAGCGCTTGACGCTCTGCACGTCGTGGATGTGCAGGCGCTGCAGCGCTTCCACCAGCTGCGCCGAGAACATCAGCAGCGAGGCCTTCTGGAAGTGCGCGATCAGGAACAGCATGAAATGCTGGTGCCGGAACTGCGCCAGCACGCCGCGGTCGCGGCAGCAGAAGAAGTCGGACTGCGCGTCGCCCACGACGATGAGCGCATGCCCGTTGCACAGGTAGCGGGTGTGGGGCGCGGCGCCGCCCTCGGACCAGAAGCGGTCGTAGCAGTAGCGCTGCTCGAAGTCGCTCACATGCTGTTCGGCGTAGGGCAGGGCGCCTTCGCCCTCGCCGGCACCCGTGACCAGGCCCAGGCGCACGAAGTCCGCACGCGCGAGGCGGCGCGGATCGTCCACCGCCAGGTAGGCCATGACCGGCATGCGGTAGTACTCGATCTGCCGGTAGCGCAGCGTGCCTGGCTCGCCGGAATGGTCGGCGACCAGCGGCTGCATCACGTGGGCCCAGTGGCTGGCGACGCGCGGTGCGCGGTGCTCGGCCACGTGCGAGAGGAAGGCGTCGCGTTGCTGGGCATCGGAGCACGCCAGCGCCCGGCCCTGCGCGTCGAGCCACTCGACGCTGTGCATGCAGTGCAGCGCCGAGCCGTCGGGCCCCCAGCCGGCCGGGTAGGCGCGGCCGAAGCGGTAGAGCTGCTCCTGTGCCTGCGGCAGGCTCAGCTCGTCGGCACCGACCTCGACGTTGAGGATCACCACGTCGACGTCGTAGAAGAAGTACAGGTCGATGTGCACCACCTGCAGCGTCAGCGGCGCGTCGCCCGCCCGCGCCACCACGCGCAGGGCCGCGATGTCGTGGCGGCGGAAGACGCGCATGGGCGAATCGCCGTCGTGGTCGGCTCGGCCCGCCGAGCGGCCCTCGCCATACAGGAAGCGCTGCACGTAGGGCAGGAAGCTCACGAACTCGTTGTAGTGGCGCTCGTGGAAGCGGCTGGCGTCGCCGGTGTATTCGTCGACCACCTCCTGCCAGGGCGAGCCGGCGCCCATGGCGCGCAACTGCTGCCAGGGCGTGTGCCGCGCATCGGCCGCGTCGCCCGCGGGCCGCATCAGCCGCACCGGCCACAGCAGTGCCTGGCGCAGGTGCCGGACCGTGGGAGGCGCATGCGGCGCCGCGGTGGGATCGGGAGCGATGCGCAGGTCTTCCATGGCCGTTTTTCTCGGAGTGGACGTGTGACGGTGCGCGGCAGTGTAGGACCGTCGCCGCGGTCCTCGGCTACAGCGTGGGCACCGTGCCGCCGTCGATCCGGACCTCCGTCCCGGCGATCGAGGCGGACCTCGGCGACGCCAGGAAGACGATCAGGTCGGCCACCTCCTGCGGGCTCGCGGGCCGGCCCGTCGGAATGCCGCCCAGCCAGTCCATGACGATCTTCTTGCCGCCTTCGTAGTCCGTGCCGGCCTCGTCGGCCATCCGCTGCGCGAACGCCACCGACGCCTCGGTCTCGATCCAGCCCGGTGCCACGCTCAGCACGCGCACGCCTTTCGGTGTCACCTCCCGCGCCAGCGATTTGCTGTAGGTCGTGAGGGCACCCTTGGCCGCGGCATAGGCGGTGGTGGATTCGTGCAGCGGCAACACGCGCTGGATGGAACTGACGTGGATGATCACCCCCGAGCCCTGCGCCAGCATCGCGGGCAGCAGCGCGCGGTCCAGGCGCACGGCCGGCATCAGGTTCAGGTTCAGCTCCGCGAACCAGTGCTCGTCGCTGATCGCGGCGAAGCCGCCGACGGGAGTCTTCGAGCCGCCGAGCACGTTGACGAGGATGTCGGCGCCGCCCCATGCCTGCTGGATGGTCTGGGCGAAGTGATGCGCGCCTTCCGCCGTCGACAGATCGGCCGCCACATAGGTGACGCCGTCGAAGGGCTGCGACGGCATGCTGCGGGCGGAGGTCGCCACCCGCGCGCCGGCGTCATTCAGGGCCTTCACGACGGCGGCGCCGAGTCCCATCGTGCCGCCGGTGACCACGGCCCGCAGGCCATCGAGTCGAAGGTCGAAGCTCATGCCATGGCCTCCAGCGGTGTGAAGCAACGTGCCAGGGCGCGAGGTGGGTGCTCGGCCGCGGGGTACGCGGCGATCGGCTCGGGAAGGGTCAGGGGAATCATGCGTCGGCTCCTTGAGGTGAGTGAGGCCCCGAGGATGCGCGCCGCCGTGAATGAAGTGAATATCCTAGAATCGAGATAGGCTGTTTAGAGAAACATACATAGTGCGCGGGTCCGACTTCGCCGAGCTGAAAGCCTTCGTGGCCGTCGTCGAGCGTCGCAGCTTCGCGCGCGCCGCCGAACACCTGGGCGTGTCGCCCTCTGCGCTCAGCCAGACCATCCGGCAGCTCGAGAGACGTCTCGGCGCCCGCCTTCTCAACCGCACCACGCGAAGCGTCGCGCCGTCGGCCAGCGGCGAGCAGCTGTACGCGCGCATCGCGCCCCTGTTCCGGGAGATGGATGCCGCCGTGGCGCAAGCCAGCGAAGCCACCGGCCAGATGAGCGGCACGCTGCGCATCAACACGCTCGGCATCGCAGCGAGGACCCTCATCGCGCCCCGCCTGTCGCGCTTTCATCGCGCCCACCCCGACGTGGTGCTCGACATCGTGGTCGACGACGCGCTGGCCGACATCGTCACCGGCCGCTTCGACGCGGGCATCCGCGTGGGCGGGCAGCTCGAGAAGGACATGGTGGCCGTCCGCCTCACGCCGGACCTCGACATGGTGGCCGTCGCGTCGCCGGACTACCTCGCGCGTTGCGGCACGCCCCGCTCGCCGGCCGACCTGCACCGGCATGCCTGCATCAACTGGCGGCTGCAGATGGACGGGCGGCGCTACCGCTGGGAGTTCAGCAAGCGCGGGCGCCGCCTGGAGGTGGCGGTGGACGGCCCGGTCGTCACCAACCATGCCGACATCGGCATCGCTGCCGCGCTCCAGGGCCTGGGCATCGCCTACCACTTCGAGCGCGATGGCGTGGCGCAGCACCTGGCCGAGGGGCGCCTGGTGCAGGTGCTGGCCGACTGGTCGATCTCGCGGCCCGGGCTCTTTCTCTACTACCCGAGCAGGCAGCATCGGCCCGCGCTGCTCGGCGCCTTCATCGACTGCCTGCTGGACCGGGCACCTTTCGGTCCGCTCTGAACGGCCGGGCTGTAGCCCAGTTCCGATGTCACGGGGCCCAAGGCGGACCCTAGGTAAAACCCTGATCGACGTTGCTGAAACCGGTTTCATAGAATCGCGCCATCGGAGACAAACGCGCCACCGGCGCTTGCTTCAGTGAACTACCAGTTCCAGTTCGACGCCGTGTTCGCGGCCTGGCCACTGCTGCTCAAGGGCACGTGGATCACCATCCAGCTGTCGCTCACCGCCACCCTCATCGGGCTCGCGGTGGCGGTGCTGTGCGCCTGGGGCAAGACGTCCGGCCCCGCCTGGCTGCGCTTCATCGTCAATGCGTACATCGAGGTGATCCGCAACACGCCCTTCCTGGTGCAGCTGTTCTTCTTTTTCTTCGCGCTGCCGGCCATCGGGCTGCGCTGGTCGCCCTACACGGCCGCGCTCACGGCCATGGTGGTGAACCTCGGCGCCTACGCCACCGAGATCATCCGCGCCGGCATCGAGTCCATTCCCAAGGGCCAGATCGAGGCGGGCCGCGCGCTCAACCTCAAGGGCCACGAGATCTTCCGCTTCGTCATCATCAAGCCGGCGCTCAAGGCCATCTACCCGGCGCTCACCAGCCAGTTCATCCTGCTGATGCTGAGCTCGGCCGTGGTCTCGGTCATCTCGGCCGACGACCTGACCTCGGTGGCCGCCAACCTGCAGTCGCAGACCTTCCGCAGCTTCGAGATCTACATCGTCGTGGCGGGCATCTACCTGGCGCTGGCGCTGGCCTTCTCGGGCCTGTTCAAGCTGATCTACCAGCGCCTGCTGAACTACCCGGACCGCCGGTAAGTACCGAAGGACACCACCATGCGCACCTTCGGCTTTCCCGAATTCCTCTTCATCCTCGAGGCCGCCAAGTGGACCCTGGCGCTCTCGGCCATCGCCTTCGTCGGCGGCGCCATCCTCGGCCTGGTCATCGCGCTCATGCGCGTGTCCGACAACGCGGTGGCGCGCGGCGTGTCGCGCACCTTCATCCAGATCTTCCAGGGCACACCGCTGCTGCTGCAGCTCTTTTTGATCTTCTTCGGCGCGCCGGTTCTGGGCCTGGACATCAACCCCTGGGTCGCGGCCGGCGTGGCGCTGGTGCTCAACAGCGCGGCCTTCCTGGCCGAGATCTGGCGCGGCTGCATCGAGGCGATCCCGCGCGGTCAGTGGGAGGCCGCCGAGGCGCTCAACCTCGGGTATGTCGACCGCATGCGCGACGTGGTGCTGCCGCAGGCCTTCAAGATCGCGCTGCCGCCCACCGTGGGCTATCTGGTGCAGATCATCAAGGGCACCTCGCTCGCCGCCATCATCGGCTTCACCGAAGTCACGCGCGCGGGCCAGATCATCAACAACGCCACCTTCCAGCCGCTGCCGGTGTTCACCACGGTGGCCGCCATCTACTTCGTCATCTGCTGGCCGCTGTCGCTGCTGGCGGCGCGCATGGAGCGCAAGCGCGCCCGTGCGCTGGCGCGCTGAAACCCTGCTTTCCGTTTTTCTTTTTCTTCGTCCGTTCCTCACTCCAAGGAGACCCGCATGAACACTTCCCGCCGCGCCACCCTGGCACTTGCCCTTGCCGCCTGCGCCACCGCCTTCGCTCCGCTCGCCTCGGCCCAGTCCGTGGCCGACATCAAGAAGAAGGGCGAGATCACCATCGGCATGCTGGTCGACTTCCCGCCCTACGGCACGACCAACGCGCAGAACCAGCCCGACGGCTACGACGCCGACGTCGCCAAGCTGCTGGCCAAGGAGTGGGGCGTGAAGGCCAACATCGTCCCCGTGACGGGCCCCAATCGCATCCCCTTCCTGCTGACCAACAAGGTCGACCTGCTGGTCGCCTCGCTGGCCGTGACGCCCGAGCGCGCCAAGCAGGTGCAGTTCTCGCAGCCCTACGCCGCCGCCACGATCGTGCTCTACGGCAAGAAGGGCGCAGCCATCAAGTCGGCCGCCGATCTGAAGGGCGTGCGCGTGGGCGTGGCCCGCGCGTCGACCCAGGACGTGGCCGTGACCAAGGCCGCCCCCGAAGGCACCGAGATCCGCCGCTTCGACGACGACGCGTCGGCCATGCAGGCGCTGATCTCGGGCCAGGTCGATGCCATCGGCTGCTCGGTCACCGTCGCCGCCCAGATCGCCCAGCGCGTGCCCGCCGACACCTTCGAGAACAAGTTCACCCTCGTGCAGCAGGCCATGGGCATCGCCATGCGCCCGGGCCAGGACGAGCTGCTCAAGAACGTCAACGACTTCATCGCGAAGAACACCGCCAATGGCGAGCTGAACAAGCTCTACCAGAAGTGGCTCAAGAGCGATTTCCCGAAGTTCCAGTAAATCGGGGGCGGACATCCGTACGCGAAGGGCGCGAAGGTTTCGCGAAGACGCAAAAGAGAAATCAAAAAGGTCTTTTGGTTGTCTTTCGCGACTTTCGCGTGACCTTTGCGTCCTTCGCGTACGGGAGTCCGCTTTCTTCATGACCCACCCCTGACCCATCCATGAGCGACCCCATCATCCGCCTCGAAGGCGTGAACAAGTGGTACGGTGAATTCCAGGTGCTCACCGGCATCGACCTGTCGGTGCGCACCGGCGAACGCATCGTGATCTGCGGGCCCTCGGGCTCGGGCAAGTCCACGCTGATCCGCTGCATCAACCGGCTCGAGACGGTGCAGAAGGGCACGATCGTAGTCGACGGCATCGAGCTCACCGCAGGCGGCAAGAACGTCGATGCGGTGCGCGCCGAGGTGGGCATGGTGTTCCAGCAGTTCAACCTGTTCCCGCACCTCACCATCCTGCAGAACTGCACGCTGGCGCCGATGCGCTCGCGCGGCATGACGAAGGCGCAGGCCGAGGAGGTGGCCATGAAGTACCTCACGCGCGTGCGCATTCCCGAGCAGGCCAACAAGTACCCCAGCCAGCTCTCGGGCGGCCAGCAGCAGCGCGTGGCGATCGCCCGGGCCCTGTGCATGGCGCCCAAGATCATGCTCTTCGACGAGCCGACCTCGGCGCTCGATCCCGAGATGGTCAAGGAGGTGCTCGACACCATGATCGGCCTGGCGGAAGACGGTATGACCATGCTGTGCGTCACGCACGAGATGGGCTTCGCCCGCAGCGTGGCCGACCGCGTGATCTTCATGGCCGACGGCAGGATCCTCGAGCAGGCGCCGCCGGCCGAGTTCTTCGGCAACCCGCAGCACGAGAAGACGCGCCAGTTCCTGGGGCAGATCCTCACGTCCGGGCATTGAGTCGGGTGCCGATGTTCTCGCTCCTGATCTCGTTGTCCTCCTTCGGCGCGGCCGAGGTGGGCCGCCACGGCCAGCGCTGGTGCACCGACCTGGCCGCCGAGGCCGGCGCCGACGGCGTGGAAGTGCGCGGCGAGATGCTGCGCGACCCCGCGGCCGAACTGGCCGAACTGCGCGGGCGCGCCGCCGTGTACTCCAGCCCCGACGGCCTGTTCCGTGCCGACGCCTCACTCGATGCCGACGCGCTGGCCGAAGGCCTGCGCCGTGCCGAGCTGCTGCAGGCGCCGCGCCTGAAGATGGCCATCGGCGGCTTCGACGCCGTGCGCTCGCGCGCCGGGCTCGACGCGCTGCGCGAGCGCCTCGCGGGCCAGGGCGTCGAGCTCGTCATCGAGAACGACCAGACCGAGAGCGCCGGCACGCTCGGCGCGCTGCAACGCTTCTTCGCCGCCCAGCGCGACGCCGGCCTCGACCTGGGCATGACCTTCGACATGGGCAACTGGCACTGGCTCGGCGAATGCCCGCTGGAGGCCGCGCGCACCTTCGCGCCGCAGGTGCGCTACGTGCATTGCAAGGGCGTGCAGCGTCGCCCCGACAAGTGGGTGGCGGTGCCGCTGGCCGAGTCGTCCGCGCCGTGGCGCGCCGTGCTGCGTGCCTTGCCGGCCGAGGTGCCGCACGCCATCGAATACCCGCTGGTGGGCAACGACCTTGTCGCCGTCACGCGCGCCGAGCTGAGCGCCATCCGCGCCGCACGGAGCCTCGCATGACCGAGCCGACCGCCTTCGACGTCGCCACCTTCGGCGAGGCCATGCTGCTGCTGGTGGCGGCCGAGCCGGGCCCGATCGAGCACGCGACGATGTTCCACAAGCGCACCGCGGGCGCCGAGACCAACGTCGCCATCGGGCTCGCGCGCCTGGGCCTGAAGGTGGGCTGGGCCAGCCGCCTGGGCACCGATTCGATGGGCCGCGCGCTGCTGGCCACCATGCAGGGCGAAGGCATCGACTGCTCGCACGTGATCTGCGATGCGGCGCAGAAGACCGGCTTCCAGTTCAAGGGCCGGGTCACCGACGGCAGCGACCCGCCGGTCGAGTACCACCGCAAGGGCTCGGCGGCGAGCCACATGCGCCCCGAGGACATCGACGAGCCCTGGCTGCGCTCGGCGCGCCACCTGCACGCCACGGGCGTGTTCGCCGCCGTGTCCGACACCACGCTGCCCACCGCGATCCGCACCATGGAGATCGCACGCGCGGCGGGCCGCACCATCTCCTTCGACCCCAACCTGCGGCCCACGCTGTGGGCCTCGCCCGAGCGCATGCGCATCTGCATCAACGACCTGGCGGCGCGTGCCGACTGGGTGCTGCCGGGCATGGAGGAGGGCCGTTTCCTCACCGGTGAAACCACGCCCGAGGGTGTGGCGCGCTTCTATCGTGAGCGCGGCGCCAAGCTGGTGGTGGTCAAGCTCGGGCCGGCCGGTGCGTACTACGACAGCGACGTGGCCGGCACGGGGCGCGTCGAGGGATTTCCCGTCAAGGAAGTCATCGACACCGTGGGCGCGGGCGACGGCTTTGCGGCCGGAGTGGTGAGCGCCTTGCTCGAAGGCCGGTCGGTGCCCGAGGCCGTGCGCCGCGGCGCATGGATCGGCGCCCGTGCCGTGCAGGTGCTGGGTGACACGGAAGGGCTGCCCACGCGGGCGGAGCTGGAAGCCGCCGGCCTGTGACGGCGACAATGGCCGAAGTTCGCAAAGTGCAATCGGCCCGCAGCGCCCGCCCAATGGGCGCTGGCGACAAAGTCGTAACAAACGTGATCATTTGCCGTTGGAGCTGTCATGACCCGCAAGAACGTCCTCGTCTTCCGTGAATTGCCGCCCGACCAGCTGGCGCGCCTGCAGGCGGTGCACACGGTCACCGTGGCCGATCCGAAGAAGGACCGCGCGGCTTTCGATGCCGCGCTGCCCGAAGCGCAGGGCCTCATCGGCTCGAGCTTTCCCATCGACGCGGCCGTGCTCGACCGCGCCCCCAAGCTCGAAGCCGTCTCCAGCGTGTCGGTCGGCGTCGACAACTACGCGCTGGCCGAACTGCATCGCCGCGGCATCGTGCTGGCCCACACGCCCGGCGTGCTCGACGAGACGGTGGCCGACACCGTGTTCGCGCTGCTGATGGCCACGAGCCGCCGCGTCGTCGAGCTGTCGAACCTCGTGCGCGAGGGCCGCTGGACGAAGAACATCGGCGAGGACTGCTTCGGTTTCGACGTGCACGGCAAGGCGCTGGGCCTGCTGGGCTTCGGCCGCATCGGCCAGGCGATCGCGCGCCGCGCGGCGCTGGGCTTCGGCATGCCGGTGCTGTATCACGCACGCCGCGCCGTCGACCTGTCGGCGCAGGCGCCCGAGCTGCAGGGCAAGGCCCGCCACACGCCCTTGCCCGAACTGCTCGCGCAGTCGGACTTCGTGGTCGCGATGCTGCCGCTGTCGGACAGCACGCGCGGCATGGTGAACGCCGCGCTGTTCGGCCAGATGAAGCCCGGTGCCGTGTTCATCAATGGCGGGCGCGGTGCGACGGTCGACGAAGCGGCGCTGCTGGCTGCGCTCGACAGCGGGCACCTGCGCGCCGCGGGTCTGGACGTGTTCGCCAAGGAGCCGCTGCCGATGGATTCGGCACTGCGCACGCATCCGCGCGTGACGCCGCTGCCGCACATCGGGTCGGCCACGCACGAGACGCGGCATGCGATGGCGGAGCTGGCGGTGACGAATCTGCTGAGGGCGTTGGCGGGGGAGGGGGCGGTGGCGGTGTACGACACGGCGGGGACATGAGTCGATTCGTGCGCCTCGGTTGCACCCTCTCCCTTTGGGAAGGGGTGGGGGTGAGGGCACTTGGGCCTTTGTTCTTGCCTTGCTTGTTGTTTTTGGGCAGGGGCCGGGATGTGCGCCCGGCGGCGCACCTACTTTCTTTTGCTTCGCCAAAAGAAAGTAGGCAAAGAAAAGGCGACCCTGCTGGCTGCGACCCTCCGCTTCGCTACGGGCGACCTGCGCCGCGACGCTGTCGGGGTGCGCTGCAGAACTCGCTACGCGCTTCGCGCTGCGCTCGAACAGCTGCAGCGAGTCAGATCACGAAGCAGCTGTTGCCGCACGCGGCACAGCTGCCACCCCGCCATCGCCACGTCGCAGGNAGCGCCGCCTACCAGCAGGTCGAATACCACGCACCGGGCTGGAAGCTCGATGCCGAGTACCTCCATGCCTTCGTCCCCCACCACCAGCTCACCAGCGGCAGCTACAGCACCCGGGACTACGACTACACCAGGCCCAGGGCCGACCTGAGCAGCGGCCGCAAGGACCCGCGCCCCACCGGCCAGGCTGATGGCGAGGTCTACCAGTGGCACGCCGACCGGGCAGGCAGCCACTACGCCCAGCCCCGGGCGGGCACAGGACAAGCCAACGACCCCCAAGCCGAAGGCGACCACCTGGCCCGCCTGCGCATGCAGCAGCTGCGCACCCACGGGGCCAGAGCAAGGGCCAGCGGCAACCTGCGGGGCATGGTGCCGGGCTGCACCTTCGAGCTGAAGAAGCACCCCAGGCAAGACGCCAATGCCGAATACCTGGTCCTGGACACCGACTTCCTCATCGAGGACGTGGGCCAGGACAGCCAGAGCAAGGACGCAAAGGTGTGCAATTCCTCAAAGACAACACTTCCTCCATCTCCACCCCAGTTTGAGTTAAATCCCGAAAGGCATTTGAAGAATCGCACGTTGCTCAAGACGCCAAAACTAAAAATCCCGGCGAGCTTGCAGTTCTCAAAGCTGGTATCGGATAGTGCCTTTAACTTGATCTCGTAGCCGCCCGCGAAGTCACAGTTGACAAAGCGAATTTTCCTCCATGTCAAGTACTGAAAGTCCACACCGCTGACCTCGGCCCCCTCAATGACCAACACCCCATCACCTATCTCCTTTTGACGAAGCTCAAGGGTGGTATGGGACCCAACGGTGCCATCGAGGTGCCGCTGTTGCTGACAAACATGAAAGAGGGCTATCCCAAGCAATTGGAGGTGAGCTTCAGCCGGCAGATGGCGGAGCTCGACTGTGTGCAGTCCATGGCGATTTGGACTTTTACTGCTGGCGGCACGGACGAATACGAGCAGGCCAAGCGCGGCCAATGGCAGCGCTTGGCGCCCACGCTCATCAGGGGCAAAGACCCGCTGAGCGCAACGCTCTCGTTCAGCGGCGAAGAGATCGCCAAGCTCACGCAGGCCATGCAGTCGGGTGTGGTGGCGCGATTCCCCAACCCGTCCAAATTTGAGAAGGGCAGCGAATACCGGCGCATTGCGCAGGCGTTCATGGAGGTCACGCTCAAAAAGCCCAAGCCTGCGGGCACCGGTGAAGACTGGGCCAAGGACATGCTGTTCGAGAACGACCCGTGGGTGTACCCGCTGGACATTCAGATTGGCGAGGCCCAGCTGTCGCCCAAGTCGTACTGGATGTTCCGCAGGTCTGCAGGGGAGCGGGGGGAGGTGCCGGAATGGGATTGCTTGTGGAAGACGTGGGGAAAGTTGGCGACCAAGACGGGAAATCTTTATCCCGACCCTGCAAAAGTGATACGGCCCCCTCCGGGATCGAACTGATGCAACGCCGCATTCTGTTGCAAGCCCTTGCACTCACATCACTCGCCGGATGCAGCCCCATGAGCAAACCCAACATCAAAACCTTTGGCAAGAAGTACAACTACCTCAAAGACCCTGACGGTCTTGGCAGCCTGCGGTACGGCGCTCCATTGGCTTTCGGTGAGCGGGCCGGTGTTGCCGATCTTTACAACGTCTTGCAGTCCGCTGGCGAATTGCACGTTGTCAATCAGAAGTTGGTCCACGCTGTCTGCGGCCATGCTGAACACTCGAGGATTGAAGTTATCGGCAGCCCCGTAAATTTGACTGTCGCGCAAGGTCAGGCTGCGGGCATCGCGGACGCCCACTTTCAGAACTCCCCCCTTGACCCGCTCCATCACCACATCTCCCTTGACGCTGGCGCCTGTGAGGTCCAGTAGGTCGATTTGGGTGTCGCGAATGGTTAGGGATTGGAGGCGTGCGGGAATCATTCGGAACTCACCGCGTAGCTTGCTATTCTCGACAAGGACGGATGCTGCAAGGCCCTCACCGCTTAGGGTCACTCGAACATCTTCGCATTCGCAGCCGCGAACAACCAACTTCGCATCACCCGTCAACGCGAACCATTTGACTTTGCAATTGATGAACGCGGCTTCACCGTAGGTGCCGATACCGCCCTGATGGTTCCGATCGCTGGTGTCTCCGATGAACTGGCACTCCTCGAAGCGCACGTTTGTGCTTTCCTCCCCACCACCCCAAACGGATGCACCGCCAGAAAGGCATTTGTAGAACTGCACGTTGCGCATCGTTCCGAAACCATGGATACCCACGATCTTGCAACTCTCGAATGAGCAATTCTCCATCGCATCAAGCTTGATCTCATAGGCTCCCGCAAAGTCGCAATCTACAAACTTGATGTTTCTCCAAGTTAGGTACTGAAAGCGTGCACCACTGAACAATGCGCCTTTGACGACCATTTCCTGATCGCCTGTCTCCTTGCGACGAAGCTCAGGGTCGCTCAGGTATTTGTAGGTCTTGCCGAAGCTGGCGCTGTTGCCGGCCTGCTTGTAGCGCCGCGCCTGCGTCACCAGCTTGAGCTGGTCGGCACTGAAGGACTCGGTGGCACGCGGCAGGATGCCCGCGCCCTGGCGGTCCACGCCGATCTTGCTCAGGGCTTTTGTGTCCCACAGGTTCTTGAAGTTTTCATTGACGCCCCAGCCCAGGGCGGCGATGACCTGGCTGGCACCGGCGCCACTCTTCTCCTCCGGCTTCGCACCATAGGCGTACACCACATCGGCCAAAGGGGTGAACAGCGCGTAGAACCAATCGAACTGCCCGCCATCGAAGTTGTAGCCGGTCAGTGCCTGGCCGTAGGTGGGGCCATAGGCCAAACACGCCTCGTAGATGGTCATGTTGTGGTCACGGCTCATGCCCTCATCTTCTCGAACAGGGCCTTGAGCGATTCGAAGGCATGCCAATTCTTTGGCAACGATCCCAACCGCAATCATCAAGGCGCGATTGGCAACTACGGACAAGCCTCTTTCATCAACTGCAAGGCCAAGTGGTTCAAACTTACCGCCGACTCGGGAATGACGGCGCGAGGCTGTGAGTTTGATGATGTCGCGTTCAGTCCAGACAGTGGGGCTGTGCTTATCGAAAACTGCAAACTGCGCGGCACCTTCGACATGGTGCCCGCGAGCCTGCAATCCCTCACCATCCGGGACACCCAGATCGACGTACTGGACCTCACGGGTGCCAGCGTCAAGGGCGAAGTGGTCATGGAGAAGATCAAGGCCAGCAGCTTGAAGATGGGCATCGAGGAAGGTGCGCAAAGCCTGCGCCTCAAAGACAGTTGGATCACCGGCGACGGCGAACGCGTTTGTGCCATCTACGCGGGTGCGTTCAAGCACGTCCTCGTCGAAGACGTCCGCTTTGGTGGTTCGGTCAACGAGGTGGCGGGCATTGGCGGTGGCTACCGGCCCGGCGACGCCTCACCCCAACCCGTGTTGACCCAAAGCGTCACCTTCCGGCGCGTCAAGGCGCCTATGCTGCGTTCAGCCCGACTCAACGCGGCCGCATTCACCGTGGAAGACTGCGAGATCGAGCGCGCCAACTTCAGCCAGGGCCACATTGACACGCTCACGTTCACCCGAAACACCTTCAGCTTCACCCTTGACTTGAGCCAGACCCAGGTCAAGGAGTTCAAGCAAAGCGGCGGCACAGACCTGCGCAAGCTCGGCGGTTTCAAGGCCGAGGGCTCCAACATCAAGCTGCCGCACTAAGCACGCGGACACGCTACCGCGTGCGGTCGGGGAGGGGGTGCTATGAATTCAATAGCTGGATGCGATCCACCCACGGGCGCTGCGGGCCGATTTGGCATGAAAGCCGCCTTCAACCAAATGAACGTTGGTACCTGCGAGCGCAACCAGGCGACCTATCTGGAGCATTACATCAGCGCCCCGGGGCGCCGTGGGAGCTGGCCCGCCGTGGACTGGCACCTGTCAGGGCACAGCCACCGCTCGGGTGTCTACGAGGTGCGCTGGGAGGACAACGCCCGTGCCACCGCCACGCGCTGGATACAGGTCATCAGCGCCAAGGACCCCGGCATCCACGGGGAGCGGACCGTGCCCAAGGACAGCACCACCGCCTTCATCGTGGTCAGCGCCGGAGGCGGCATCGGCTACCAGAACCTGGATGGGGAGCTCAGTGCCTGGACAGGCCGCGCACCTGCGGGCAACCTGCTGGACCCAAGACATGCCCAACAGCGGGCTGAACGAGAAGCCGCGCCTGTGCGTGGCGCTGGACTACCTGCACGTGATGAGCGGGATCGAGGGCAAGGGCGGGATGGGGCACAACGGGGCCATCGAGGTGCCGCTGCGCTTCAAGCCCGCATACTTCGCGCAGACCTGAGTCGTGGGTGGGCCTTCCGCGCCGGGCAACACGCGTGGCCCGGTCAAGGGTGAGATTGAGCACACCAACGACAGCGAGGGCTTCAACGTGAAGCCGCGCCCGAGTGACGCCGGGCTGCGCGTGGCGACGAGGCAGGATGGTCAATCCCGCGACGCCCGATACGGCTCGTCGAAAGGCACGAAGTCGTGCTCCTTCAGAGCCTCGTCGGTCCAGGCCCGCACCCCGGGCAGCGCCAGCAGGCGGTCGGCGTACGCCTGCGCCTCGGCCGGCACGGGCAGGCCGTAGGTGCGGATGCGCGAGGCGACGGGTGCGAAATACGCATCGGCGATGCTGAAGTCACCGAAGAGCATCGGCCCGCCGTGCGTGGCGAGCAGTTCGGTCCACATGCTGCCGATGCGCGCCAGGTCGGCACGTACGGCGGCCTGTTCGCGTACGATCTTCTGGCCGACCTCGCGCAGGTCGGCCTCGACGTTCATCGGGCAGTGGCCGCGCAGCGCGGTGAAGCCGGCGTGCATCTCGGCGCACACGCTGCGCGCACGGGCACGCGCGGCCACGTCGCGCGGCCAAAGGCCCTTGTCGGTGAAGCGCTCGGCGACGTACTCGGCGATCGCGAGGGTGTCCCACACGGCAAGGTCGCCATCGACCAGCACCGGCACCGTGCCCGTGGGATTCAGCGCCTTGACGGTGGCCTTGAAGGCGGAGTCGGCGTCGAAGGAGTCGAAGCGCACCATCACCTCCTCGAAGGGGATGCCGGCCTGCTTGAGCAGCACCCATGGCCGCATGGACCACGAGGAGTAGTTCTTGTTGCCGATGTAGAGCTTGAGCGCCGCCATGTCCGGATCCTCCGTTGGATGAATCCGCCGATGCTAGCGGCTGGCCCGTGCGGCGCTGATGCCGGATCGGCCGCGGATTGATGCCGAATCCGCGCCGACGCCGTCAGGCCGGCGGCTTCGGCCCGTCGTCGTCCGGCGAAGCGATCACGCGCGGGCGCGGGCGCTCGTCGCTGTCGTGCGGCGGGCCGACGATGCGCTCGAGGCCGCTCACGAGCCGGGGCACGAGCTGCAGCACCGCCAGCGCCAGCAGCGCGCTCAGCACCGCGGTGGCCTCACGGCCCAGGCCGCAGGCCATGCCGATGGCGGCCGTCATCCACAGGCCGGCGGCGGTGGTGAGGCCCTGCACCTGCTGCTCGCCGGCGCCATGCTTGAGGATGGTGCCCGCGCACAGGAAGCCGACGCCCGCGACCAGGCCCTGGATCACGCGGCTCATGTCGGCCGGCTCGATGCCGGTCTGCTGCGGCACCAGCACGAACATCGCCGAGCCGATCGCCACCAGCATGTGGGTGCGCACGCCGGCGGCCTTGCCCTGCTGCTCGCGCTCGAAGCCGAGGATGAAGCCCAGCACCGAGGCCAGGAGCAACCGGACGGTGATGCGCACGAACTGCGTGAGGTCGGGAACGTCGGAGAACTCCGTGACGACCACCTGGGTGATCTCGTTCCACCAGGACGAAGCGGCCATGGATGCGGCAGGAGTGGGGGTGAGCGCGAGTGTGGCGCGGCCGGCGGCCCGCCGGCTGTAGGCAGAAGTCCTCTTGTCTGCCGCAGGCCGCGGCGCCGATCAGGGTGCTGGTCCGGCGGGGGCCGCTGCAGGGGCCGGTGCGGGCGCCACGCCGACCGCGGGCGGCACGCCCGGGCGGCTGCCATGCCAGCGCCGCACCGAGCGCTGGAAGAACAGGCTGTTGGGGATCTGCAGCGTGGTGCCGCTCGCCTCGGTGCCGCTTTCCTCCAGCGTGGTGTAGACCAGGTTGATGTCGAGCACACGCCCGCGCAGGCCGGGCTTCTCGCCGTTCTCGAGCAGCTCTACCACGTCGTCGATGCGGAACATGCGGGTGGTGAAGATCAGGAGCGCGCAGAAGATGTTCGACAGCACGCTCCACGCCGCGAAGAAGGCCACCGCGCCGACGGCCGCGAAGCCGGTGAAGGCCGTCCACAGCACCGTGCCCGACACGCCCAGGCGCTCCAGGCTCCACAGCAGCGCGCCGCCGTAGATCAGGAAGCCGCTGACGCGGCGCGACACCACGGCGACTTCGACCGGCAGCGCATAGGCGCCGGTCACGCGGCGGATCAGGCGCGCGGCCAGGCGGAACAGCAGCCACGCGCCCAGCAGGATCAGGGCGACCTGGGCCATCGGCACGAGCACGTCGAGCCATTCGACGGCCCAGCGCGGGAGCGCGTCGCGCAGCGCTTGCAGGTAGCGGTTCATTCAGCAGGCAGGCACGGCGAGGGGGCGCGCCCCCGTCGGGCGGGCGCCCGGGCGCCGCTCAGGGCAGGTCCTTGTTCGGCTCCGGCTCGCCGGCCGAACGCGGGCCGACGCGGCCGAGCCGCTCGCGCAGCGACTGCGGCCGGCCGGTGATGATGGCCGCGTAGTTGGTGGTGTTGGCCAGCACCTTCTTCACGTAGTCGCGGGTCTCGCTGAAGGGCACGTTCTCGGCCCAGATGGCGGCATCGAGCACCGGCCCGTTGCGCCAGGCGCGCGGCCGCCCGGGGCCGGCGTTGTAGGCGGCGGCGGCCAGCGGCATGGAGCCGTCGAAGTCGTCCAGCGCCAGCTTGAGGTAGTTGGTCCCGATGGTGATGTTGGTCTCGCGGTCGGTGATCATCGACGGCGAGTAGGGCAGGCCGATCTTGTTGGCCGTCCAGCGCGCGGTGGCGGGCATCACCTGCATCAGGCCCGAGGCGCCCACGCCCGAGCGCGCGTCCATGATGAAGCGCGACTCCTGGCGGATCAGGCCGTAGACGTAGGCCGGGTCGAGGCCGATGTCCTGGCTCTTGCGCAGCACGGTGTCGTGGAAGGGCATGGGGAAGCGCTGGTCGACGTCGATCACGCCCTTGGTCCGCTCGCTGGTGTTGATGCAGCGGTCGTAGATCTCGCGCTGGCAGGCCAGGTCGGCCGCCGCCAGCAGGGCGCGGTCGTCCATGCCGCCCTTGTCGTGCAGGTTGGTGGCGTAGTTCCACTCGCGCACGCCCTCGGGCCGCAGGCCGATGCCGATGGCGTAGAGCGCGCGCTGCAGCGACGGGTTGGCGCGCGCCGCGGCCTTCTCCTCGGGCGTGAGCGGGTCCGGCCTGGTGGCCGCCTGGGCGCGCTGGCCCAGGTCTTCCAGCGCCAGCAGTTCGTAGAAGCCGCGCGTGCCGGCGATGCCTTGCAGCAGCTCGCGCGCCTCTTCCGTGCGGCGATCGCCGCCCTGGGCCATCAGCGCGCGCGCCTTCCAGTAGACCCAGGTCGGGTCCTGGCGGCCTTCGTCGCTCATGCCGTCGATGGCCGTGGCGACGTCCTTCCACTGGCCCATGCGCAGGGCGGCGCGCACCTTCCAGCCGAGCATGTCGTCGGTGAGGTCGCTGTTCTTGGTCACGTTGGCGAAGTAGCCCACCGCCTGCGGCGACAGCTTTTGCGCCGCCTGGCGGCCGATGTGGCCCCAGAGCCAGTTGCGCTCCTCGGGCGAGAGCATCGGTCCCCACTTGGAATCGAGCTGCAAGGCGGCGGCGTCCGGGTCGGCCGAGGCCATGCGGATCAGCGCCAGCACCACCATCTCCTTGCGCGCCTTCGACGCCGCCGAGGCCGCGCCCGTGAGGAACTTCACCGCGCCGGCGTTGACCTGGTCGAAGGTGGGCAGCGCGTCGGGCGCGACGAGGTTGACGGCCGCGCGGGCAGCGCCGGGCCGGTTGGCTTCCATGGCCAGGCGGGCGCGCTTCCAGGCGTCGTTGGGCGAGAGCATGCGCGCCGAGATCAGGCGGTCGGCGGCGGTGAGGCAGCCGTCGTCGCCATCGCGCTGGCCGAACCAGTGGCGACGCACGGTGTCGGCCTGCGCCTTCGTGGCCTGGCCGGTGCGCAGCACGTCCACCACGATGGCATAGCACTGCACCTCGCGGTCGTCCTGCATGCGGTAGGCGCCGTGCATGGCGAGGAAGTCGTCCCACTGGCGACGCTGGCCCAGCAGCAGCAGCCAGTCGTTGCGCAGGCGGTCTTCCTGGTAGGTGCCGGCGTAGCGTGTGAGGAAGGCCTGCACTTCGTCCGGGCTGGCCTGCGGCAGGCGGGCCTTGAGCTCCCAGTATGCGGCCCAGGGCTCGAGCGCGTGGCCCTGGGCCTGCGGCAGAAGCGCCGTGAGCCGGGCCTTGTCGCCGCGCTGGAAGGCCTGCTTCATCTGCAGCAGCACGTCGTCGTTGGTGTTGGTCTGCGCGCAGGCCGGCTGGGCCAGGGCGGCCAGGGCCACTGCGAGACCGGAAAGAAGATGTCTACAGGGTGCCAAAATGCTTCGAAACTGCATCGAGGGATTATGGACAAAGCACCCGACGAAAAACGCGAAGAAACGGCATCTTTCCTCAAGGCCCAGGTCCGCGCCGCGCTGATCGAACAGCGCCTGGCCATGCCCGATCGGCTGCACAAGGCCGACCTGCTGCAGCGCGTGATGCGCATCTGGCTGGTGGGCCGGCCCGACACGGTGATCGGCGCCTACTGGCCGATCAAGGGCGAGTTCGACCCGCTGCCCGCATTGCACCGCTGGAAGGAGGACGGCGAGCTGCTGGCCGAGTCGCAGCGCCGCCGCATCGGCCTGCCGGTGGTCAACCGCGAACACAAGACGCTGACCTTCCACGCCTGGTACCCCGGCTGTCCGATGGAGAACGACGCCTACGACATCCCCAAGCCCAAGGACACCGAGCTGATCGTGCCGACGCTGCTGTTCGTGCCCTGCCTGGGGTACAGCGCGGGCGGTTACCGGTTGGGGTACGGCGGCGGCTTTTACGACCGCACGCTGGCGTCGCTGGAGCCGCGGCCCTTCACCGTGGGGCTGGGGTTCACCAACGGGTTCATCGAGGACTTCGAGCCGCAGGCGCATGATGTGCCGCTGGATGCGATCTTGAATGACAACGGGGTGGTTTGGCCGGTTGGTTGAGGGTGGTGCTATTGAATTTGTAGCGGGGTGGGCTTGCTGGCCGCGCGGTTCGGGCTTCTTGTTTATGAATTTGGGCCTTGCTTGGATGTGGATGCAGGGGCCGGGATGTCGCCCCGGCGGGCGACCTACTTTCTTTTGCTTCGCCAAAAGAAAGTAGGCAAAGAAAAGGCGACCCTGCTGGCTGCGACCCTCCGCTTCGCTGCGGGCAACCTGCGCCGCGACGCTGTCGGGGTGCGCTGCAGAACTCGCTACGCGCTTCGCGCTGCGCTCGAACAGCTGCAGCGAGTCAGATCACGAAGCAGCTGTTGCCGCACGCGGCACAGCTGCCACCCCGCCATCGCCACGTCGCAGGCGCATCCAGAAGGGACCCATCAGAACGGGCCATCGCTTCGCTCGGCCCCCGGAAAAACACGCAACAAGGACAAGGCTGCGCAGCAGCCTTGTTGACCCTGGTCTCTCGGGTCCCCTCTGTATGCGCCGAGGAGCGCAGCGGCTGGCGGAAAAAGGGCCGCGCATGTTTGAGCGAAGCGAGTTTGCGCGGACCCCGCCAGTCGCGAGCACCGCAGGTTGCCCGCAGCGAAGCGAAGGGACGCAGACAGTGGGGTCGCCTTCTCTTTGGTTACTTTCTCTTGGCGAGACAAGAGAAAGTGACTGCGCCGCCGGGCGCACATCCCGGCTCCTGCCTCGGACAAGGCGCAGCGCGAGCTTCGTCAAACCTCTTGGCCGCGCGGCCAGAGCGCGCAATCCCATGACCCCCCCCCGCCGCGCCACCATCGCCGACGTCGCCCAAGCCGCAGGCGTCTCCAAAGCCACCGTCTCGCGCTTCTTCAACCACCGCGAGCGCCTCCTGTCCGACGACATCGCCGCGCGGGTCGAGGCCGCCATCGCCCAGCTGGGCTACACGCCCAGCCCGATGGCGCAGGCGCTCAGCCGCGGGCGCTCGCGGCTCATCGGCCTGATCGTGGCCGACATCACGAATCCCTACTCGGTGGCCGTGCTGCGCGGCGCCGAGAAGGCCTGCCAGGATGCCGGCTACCTCGTCATGCTCTTCAACATGGGCAACGAGACCGGGCGCGAGCGCGAGGCCATCGACGCTCTCGCCGGCTACCAGGTCGACGGTTTCATCCTCAATACGCTGGGCCGCGGCGCGGGGGTGGTCGACGCGGTCGCCACGCACGGCAAGCCGGCGGTGCTGGTCGACCGCCGGCACGCGGGCATGACGGCCGACTTCGTCTCGCTCGACAACGCGGGCGCCATGGCCCAGGCCTGCGGGCACCTGCTGGACAACGGCTGGCGCGAGCTGCTCTACGTGACCGAGCCGCAGCAGGGCGTGAGCACGCGGCGCGAGCGTGCCGCGGCCTTCGGCACCTGCGTGGCCGCGCACCCGACGACGCTGCGCGGCGAAGTCTTCGAGAGCGCCGAGGGCGAGGACGACGCCCTGGTGCAGGCCCTGCGCGCGCTGCGCCGCCGGGCCGGCCGCAGCCGGCGCGCGGCGGTGGTGGCGGGCAATGCGGTGGTCACGCTGCGCATCGCGCAGGCCATGAACCGGCTGGGCTGGCAATTCGGCCAGGAGCTGGGCTTCGTCGGCTTCGACGATCCCGAATGGGCCTCGCTGATCGGGCCCGGCCTCTCGACCGTGGCGCAGCCCACCGACGAGATCGGGCGTGCGGCCGCCGCCTGTCTCATCGAGCGCCTGCATGGCCTGGAAGGCCCGGCGCGCGAGATGCTGCTGCCGGGGCGCCTGCAGGTGCGCGGCTCGTCGGCCGCAGCGGTCAAAGCCGCGTGATGACGGTCGAGGCGGGCAGGCGCGACTTGGGCAGCCCGGCGTTGAAGTCGTCCGCAGCGCGGTAGCCCAGCGCGCACAGCACGACAGCGGTGTAGCCGCGCTCGCGCAGGCCCAGCTCGGCATCGAGCACGCGTGCATCGAAGCCCTCCATCGGCGTGGCATCGATCTCCAGCGAGGCCGCACCCACCAGCAGCGTGCCCAGCGCGAGGTAGACCTGCTTCTCCATCCAGTGCTGCAGGTCCTTCTGGTCGAAGCGGTGCAGGTCGACGTAGCCCTGCCGGCTCTTGTGCTGGCCGGCGCGGGCGCCCTCGATGCGAAAGCGCCCGTCGGCTTCTTCCTGGTCGAGCAGCGCGCTGGTGTGCGTGGCCGGCAGCTCGGTGCGCGCGGCGAACACGATGACGTGCGAGGCCTTGGTCACCTTCGGCGTGTTGTAGGCGAAGCCGGCCTCGGTGGATCGGGCAATGCGTGCCTTGCCGGCGGCGTCGCCGGCCACGACGAAGTGCCAGGGTTGCGAGTTGACCGACGACGGGCTGTGGCGCAGGCCCTCGAGCAGTTCGTCGATCTGTGCCTCGGGGATGCGGCGCGTGGCGTCGTAGGCCTTGGTGGTGTAGCGGTGGCGGGTGGCGGCGAGGAAGTTCATGGCGATGTCGGTGGCAAGAGGAGGGGTCAGTCAGAAGCCGGCCAGCACGGCCTTGCCGCGCGAGCGGTTGCTCTGCACCAGCGCGTGGGCGCGGCGCAGGTTGGCGGCGTTGATGGCGCCGAAATGCTCGTTCGCGGTGCTGCGCAGCGTGCCGGCGTCGACCAGCGCGGAGACGCGCTCCAGCAGATCGTGCTGGCGCTGCATGTCGGGCGTCTGGTAGAGCGAACGGGTGAACATCAGCTCCCAGTGCAGCGAGATGCTCTTGGACTTCAGCGGCATGGCGTCCAGCGTGGCCGGGTCGTCGATGAGCGCGAGGCGTCCCTGCGGCTGCAGCGCGGCGACCAGCTGCAGGTAGTGCTGGTCGGTGTGCGTGAGGCTGGCCACCATCGACACCTTCGGCAGGCCCTCGCTCTCCAGTTCGGCGGCGAGCGGCCGGCTGTGGTTGATGACGTGGTGCGCGCCGAGCGACTTCACCCAGTGCGCGGTGTCCGGGCGCGACGCGGTGCCGATCACGGTGAGCCGCGTGAGCTGCCGCGCCAGCTGCACCAGCACCGAGCCCACCCCGCCGGCCGCGCCGACCACGAGCAGACTCTGGCCCGCGCCACCGCCCTCGGTCAGGCCGAGGCGGTCGAAGAGCAGCTCCCAGGCGGTGATGGCCGTGAGCGGCAGCGCCGCGGCTTCGGCGGCGTTCAGGCTGCGCGGCTTGTGGCCGACGATGCGCTCGTCCACCAGGTGGTACTCGCTGTTGCTGCCGGGCCGGTCGATGGCGCCGGCATAGAACACCTCGTCGCCGGGCTTGAACAGCGTCACCTCGGCGCCGACGGCATGCACCGTGCCGACCGCGTCCCAGCCCAGCACGCGCGGAGACGTCACGGGCGAGTTCATGCGCACCTTGGTGTCGACCGGGTTGACCGACACCGCCTGCACCTGCACCAGCAGGTCGCGCGGGCCGGGCAGGGGCATGGGCAGGTCGATGTCGACGAGCGCGGCCGGATCGTCGATCGGCAGGCCGTGCTGGATGTAGGCAATGGCTTTCATGAAGAGCTCCGAGGAAGAGGTCGAGAAAAGAGGGATGGGTGAATGGTGCGGCTTCCTTGCTTGTTCTGGAAGCGGCAAAATCGAACAACACTTTCATTGCCGGAGTGAAAATGGTCCGCTTCGACGACCTGGCCCTCTTCGACCGCGCGGCGGCACTGGGCAGCTTTTCCGACGCGGCGCGCGAGGCCGGCCTGCTGCCCGGCCAGGTGAGCGCCGCGATCCAGCGGCTGGAGCGCGAGCTGGGCATCCGGCTCTTCGCCCGGTCCACGCGCAGCCTGCGCCTGACGGCCGAGGGCGAGCGCTACCTGCCGCATGCACGGGCGGCGCTGGGCAGCCTGCGCGCCGGGCAGGACGAGCTGCGCGCCGAAGACCCCGAACTGCGCGGCGTGCTGCAGGTGGCCACGCCCTCCGACCTCGGTCGCAACGTGCTCCTGCCCTGGCTCGCGGCCTTCCGGCGGCAGCACCCGAAGCTGGTGCTGCGCCTGTTCATGTCCGACCGCGTGTCGGACGTGTTCAAGGAGCCGATCGACGTCGCGGTGCGCTACGGGCCGCCGCCCGACGCCAGCTTCGTCGCGCTGCCGCTCGCGACCGGGAACCGCCGGGTGCTGGTGGCCTCGCCCGGCTATGTGCAGCGTTGCGGCGCGCCGGCGTCGGTCGACGACCTGGCGGGCCACGCCTGCCTCACCTACGCGCTGAGCAGCCGCATCCACGACCGCTGGACCTTCTTCGACGGCGAGGAACGCGTGGTGGCGAGCGTGCGCGGCCCGATCCAGAGCGACGACGGCGAGCTCATCCACCGGCTGGCGCTGGATGGCGAGGGCATCGCCTACAAGTCCTGGCTCGACGTCGGTGAGGACGTGCGGGCGGGGCGCCTGGTGCAGCTGCTGCCGGGCCTGCGCGGCGAGGCGGCGCCGCTGCACCTCGTGTGCCCGCATCGCGGCCAGTATTCGCCGGCCGTGCAGCAACTGCACGCGCTGCTGCGCCAGCGCTGCGAGGCGATGGTGGCCTCGCTGCCGTCGCCGCAGGCGCCCGCGCCGCGCCGGCGTACGGCCGTGCGACGCACCGGTGCCAGCGCGCCGCGTGCCGCAGCACGACAATCGCGCCCGACATCCCGAACCTGAACCAGGAGCCAGACGCATGAGCAGCAGCAACAACAACAACAACAACAACAACAACGACAAACCTTCCATCGGCATGGTCGGCATCGGCCTGATGGGCCATGGCATCGCGACCAACGTCGTCAAGCACGGCTACGCGCTCACCGTGCTCGAACACCCGGGCAACCAGCCGCTCGACGCGCTCAAGGCCGCGGGTGCCAAGAGCGTGGCCAGCACTGCCGAGCTCGGCGCCGCGGCCGACATCGTCATCCTGTGCGTGACCGGTTCGCCCCAGGTCGAGGCGGTGCTGCTCGGCGAGGGCGGGCTGCTGAAGTCGCTCAGGCCCGGTGCGGTGGTCATCGACTGCTCGACGGCCATCCCTTCGTCGACGCTGCGCGTGGCCGAGGCGGTGCATGCGGCGGGTGTGCGCTTCCTCGACGCGCCGATGACGCGCACGCCCAAGGAGGCCGCCGAAGGCCGGCTCAACCTGCTGGTCGGTGGCGACGCGGCGCTGTTCGACGAATGCCGGCCGCTCCTGGCCTGCTTCGCCGAGAACATCACCCACACCGGCGGCGTGGGCACGGGCCACAGCATGAAGCTGCTGCACAACTACGTGTCGCTGGGCACGGTGGCACTGATCGCCGAGGCCGCGGCCTGCGCACAGCGCTCGGGCGTCGACCCGCAGGTCTTCGTCGACGTGCTGGCCAAGGGCGGCGGGGGCGGCGTGGCGCTGGAGCGCCTGAAGCCCTTCATCACCGAGCGCGACCCGAACACGCTGCGCTTCGCCATGAGCAACGCGCAGAAGGACCTGGGCTACTACACCGAGATGGCCCACGACATCGGTGCCGCGCAGGGCATTGCCGATGCGGTGCTCGGCACCTTCGCGCACGCCGTGCAGGCCGGCGGTGCGCAGCGCTACGTGCCGGAACTCGTGGCGGTGCTGGCGGGCGAGAAGGCCGCCGCGGGCTGAGGCCATCCGTCCTACCGGGCGCGGACCCGCCGGCTGACGGGGCGAGGCCTCGCACACGAGAAGACTGGACGCCTCACACGGGCGGCGATGCCGTCCATCGCCCCGCTTTTCTCTGGAGCCCCGCCATGAATCCTTCGCGCACCCGTGCTCTGTCCGTCGCAGTCCTGGCATCGGCGGGCGCGCTGCTTGGCGCATGCGCGACCGGTCCGCGCCAGGGCGCCACATGGGCCGAGGCATCGCTCGGGCCGGGTTCGCGCCTGCTGGCCGGGCGCGTGCTGGTGGCCTGCGAGGCGCCGGACTTTGCGCTGCAACGCGCCTGCGAAGACCAGGTGGCGGCCGAGCTCCGGGCGCGCGGCGCCGAGCCGCTGCGCGTGCCCGAAGGCACTGCCGTGCAAGGCGACCGCGCCCTCGATCCCCAGCTGGTGCCGGCGGCAGCCGCGGCGTCGGCACGCGCCGTGTTCGTCGTGAGCCTGCAACCCACGGCGCCGGAAGGTGGCTCGGGCCTGTCGATCGGCCTGGGCGGCTTCAGCGTGGGCCGCGGGGGCGGCGCAGGCGTGGGACTGAGCGCGCCGCTGGGCGGTGGCGGCGGGAGCTGGGGACTGGCGGCCAATGCGCGGGTGACGGACGTCGCGCCCAACCGCCTGGCGTGGACCACCACCGTGAGCACGGGCGCCGCGCCGACGCCGCAGGCGCAGAGCGCGGCCCTGGCGCGCGCGGTGATCGAGGCGGCGCGGGCCGGCGGCCTGCTCTGAGCGTCGTGCCATCGGCCTTCTCGCACCCACACAGCGGCGCGAGATCGTCACGTTCGTGACGAATTCGGGCACAGCGCCCGGTGGACGGGCGCTGCAGGCCGATTGCACTTTGCCCCTTCGGAGCGCCTGCCGGAGATTCGGTCGAGGGAGGCCGGATGTTGCCGCGCCTCAGGCGGCCTGCCGCACGGCGTCGGAGATCTGCGCTGCGTCGGGGAGCACGCCGATCCCGGGCGCTTCGCCCAGGTCGATGCAGCCCGTGCCGTCGATGTGTGCCAGCGCGGGCGCCAGGGCCGTGCGCAGCGGGTTGTCGTTGGCGTCGACTTCGAGCAGGCCGTCGCCCCCGGCAGCGGCCAGCAGGTGGCCGGAGGCGAGCAGGCCCACGCCGGCGCCGAGGTAGTGCGGGCAGTAGCGCAGGCCCGCGGAGCGGGCGCGGTGGACCACGGGCCAGTTGGCCGAGATGCCGCCCCACTTGGCTGCGTCGGGCTGCAGCACCGACAGCACGCGGGCCTGCAGTGCCGCGTCGAAGGCCGCGTCGCCCGCGATGTTCTCGCCCGCGGCCAGGGGGATGGCGGTCTCGGCCTGCAGCGCCTGCCATTCGGACCAGGGCCGATCGGCGCGCAGCGGCTCCTCGAGCCACTGCAGGCCGTAGCGGGCGAGGCGGGGCGCCATGCGCCGGGCCTCGTCCAGCGACCACCCCTGGTTGGCGTCGGCCATCAGTGGCGTCGCATCGCCGAGGGCCTGGCGCATGGCGTCGAGGTTGTCCAGGTCGCGGGCTTCGCCGAAGCCGATCTTGAGCTTGAAGGCGCGATACCCCTGGGCCTGGCAGCGCAGGGCCGTCTGTTCGGGCGCTTCCGGGTTGATGCCGCTCGCGTACACCGGAATGCGGCTGCGCGAGCCGCCCAGGTGACGCCACAGCGGCTGGCCGGCCCGGCGGGCGCTCAGGTCCCACAGCGCCAGATCGATGCCGGCGATGGCCTGCGCGATCGGACCCGGCTCGCCCGACTGGATGGCCAGCACCGCGGTGCGCTGCGTGAGCTGCGTCCACGCGGCCACCGGGCCGTCGAAGCGCTGGTTCAGCAACAGGGGCGCGAGCACGGTGTCGATCAGGCGCGCGCGGTGCTCGGCCCCGCAGGCCGGGAAGTTGCACCACACCTCGCCCCAGCCGAAGGCGCCCTCGCTGTCTTCCACGCGCACGAAGAGCGCTGGCCGGTCATGCATGGTGCCGAAGGAGGTGCGCACCGGCACCTTGACCGGGTAGCGAAACACGTGCGCGTCGATGCGCGCGATGGCCAGGGGCGCGGCCGGCAGCGTGGGAGCGTTCATGGCTTGAGGTTCATCTCGACGTGGATGGCGTCGCCGCGGTAGGTGACCTCGGCGACGTAGATCACGCGCCCGGTCTCGTCGTGGAAGATGCGGCGCACCTCCGCCACCGGCGAGTTGACCGGGATGCCGATCAGGCGCGCGACCTCCATGTCGGCCGTGCCGATGGTCAGCACCTGGTGGGCGCGCGCGATGGTCAAGCCCTTGAGCGAGATCAGCACCGGGATGATGGTCTCCTCGCGAAAGCGCTTCGGCGCCTTGCGGAACACGCGCTCGTCGATGTGGATGTGGATCACGCAGTAGGGTTGCCCGTCGCGCGAGTGCACGCGGCGCATGTAGACGTAGCGTTCGGCCGGCGTGCCCTCGTCGGGGCGCAGCGCGGGCGCGTCGGACGACTCGCCGATGGTGACGATCTGCGGCTCGGTGTCGCGGTACATGCGCGCCAGCTCGTCCAGCGTGGTGACCACGCTGAGCCAGCGTTCGTTGGCGGGCCGCCCGATGACGAAGGTGCCGCGGCCCTGCTGCGGCGACACCAGGCCGTCGCGCGCCAGCAGCTCGATCGCCTGGCGCAGCGTGACGCGGGCCACGCCGAACTCGGCCATCAGCGCCTCGAGCGAGGGCAGGCGGTGGCCCTGCGGCCAGGTGCCGCGTGCGATGCGCTGGCGCAGCACGTCGGCCACCTGCAGGTAACGCGGGATCGGGCTGTCCGAAAAGCGAGCCGCGGGAGCGCTCTCAGGGTTCGACGCACTTGCCATGGCGGAACAATCAAAGGTATGGTCTATAGGACGACCAATCGAGTTCGAGCCAATATAGCAGAGCAAGGGCGCCCGGCCGCTGCCGCGCCGCCCGCCAGGAGACCCATCCGATGCCCCATCGCCCGGTGCCCGTGCGCGCCGCCCTGATCCTCGCCCCGTGGGTGCTGTTGCTGCTGCTGTGGTACGGCGTGCGGGCCAGCGGCCTCGTCAACCCGGCACTGGTGCCGGCGCCGCACCAGGTGGCGGCCAAGTTCCTCGAGCTGATGCAGGACCGCCTGCCGATGGACCTCTGGATGTCCACGCAGCGCGTGTTCATCGGCGTGGCGCTGGGCACGCTGCTGGCGGTGCCGGTGGGCTTCTGCCTCGGCTGGTACAGGGGCCTGCGCAGCTTCATCGACCCGGTCATCAATTTCTTCCGGGCGCTGCCGCCGATCGCGCTGATCCCGCTGGTGATCGTGTACTTCGGCATCGGCGAGGCGGCCAAGACGGTGATCCTGTTCTACGCGTCCTTCTTCGCCGGCGTGATCGTGATGTACGAAGGCATCGCGCAGATCAGCCCGATCTTCGTGCGCGTCGCCCGCACGCTGGGCGCGAACGACTTCGAGATCTTCGCCAAGGTGATCGTGCCGCTCACGGTGCCGCACATCCTCACGGCCATCCGCGTTGCGCTGGGCGTGGCCTGGGCCACGCTGGTGGCCTCGGAACTCATCGCCGCACAGCAGGGCCTGGGCGCGCTGATCCAGAACGCGTCGGCCTTCTTCCAGCTCGACATCATCTACGTGGGCATCATCTGCATCGGCTTCATCGCGCTTGCGATGGACCTGGTGCTGCGCGCCGTGAGCCGGCGCCTGGTGGCCTGGCAGGATCGGCTCGCATGAACGCGGCGCCCATGGACGCACAGGTGCGCGTCGCCTTCAGGGACGTGTCGGTCGAGTTCCCCACCGCGCAGGGGCCGATGCGGGTGCTCGACGGCGTGTCGCTGGACATCCGCCAGGGCGAGTTCGTGTCGATCATCGGCCCTTCGGGCTGCGGCAAGACCACGCTGATGAACATACTGGGCGGCTTCGTGCAGCCCACCGGCGGGCAGGTGCTGCTCGACGGCCGGCCCGTGCAGGGCCCCGGCCCCGACCGCGGCGTGATCTTCCAGGAATACGGCGTCTTTCCCTGGCTGACGGTGCGGCAGAACATCGCATTCGGCCTCAAGCTCGCCGGCAACCACGTGCCCAAGGCCGAGCACGCCGCCATCGTCGAGCGCTACATGGGCCTCATGGGCCTGAAGGATTTCGCCGACCACTTCCCCAAGCACCTGTCGGGCGGCATGCGCCAGCGCCTGGCGATCGCCCGCGCCTATGCGGTGCGGCCACAGTTCCTGCTGATGGACGAGCCCTTCGGCGCGCTCGACGCGCAGACCCGCAGCGCCATGCAGGACCTGCTGCTCGACGTCCTGCAGACCGAGGGCAAGACCGTGATGCTGATCACCCACTCGGTCGAGGAGGCGATCTACCTGTCGTCGCGCATCGTGGTGGTGACGGCGCGGCCGGCACGCATCCGGACGGTGATCGACGTGCCCTTCGGCTACCCGCGCGGCGAGAACGTGCACGAGGACCCGCGCTTCGTCGAGCTGCGCGCGCAGATCCGCGAGCTGGTGATGCAGGAGTACGCGGCGCAGGCGCGCCAGGGCGTGCGCCTGTCCGACTGAGCGTCGCCCCTTCCTTTTCCCACTTCATCCAACAGGAGACACCCATGGCCCTGCAGCGCCGAGCTTTCATCCGTACCGCCGTCGCGGCCTCCGCCGCGTCGGGCCTCGCGTTGCCCGGCTTCGCGCAGTCGCGCACCAAGGTGAAGGTGGGCTACCTGCACACACCGGCGGTGGATGGGCAGTTGTGGCTGGGCCTGCAGAGCGGCAGCTTCGCGAAGCAGGGGCTGGACCTGGAGCCCGTGCTCTTCACCACCGGGCTCGAGCTGTTCCAGGCCATGATCGGCGGCAGCCTGGACGTGCTGGCCACGGGCGCGGTGTTGTCCAACTTTCCGGCCCGCGGGCAGGGCAAGGTCTTCCTCATCAACGACGTCGAATACGCCACCGCGCAGCTGTGGGTGCGCGAGGACTCGGGCGTGAAGACCATCGCCGACCTGCGTGGCAAGCAGATCTCGACCACCACCGGCACCACCGCGCATGTGTTCCTCGACCGTGCGCTGCGTTCCGCCGGCCTGGACCCGGCCAAGGACGTGCGCCTGGTCAACCAGCGCATGTCCGAAGCCGTGACCTCGCTCATCTCCGGCGCGGTGCCCGCCGTGGCGCTGTGGGCACCCTTCGACTCGGTGGTGCGCGGCAAGCTGCCCGGTGCCCGCAAGATCGTCGACGCCTCGGCCTTCTTCCCGCAGGCGGCCATCGTGGGCGGGTGGGCCGCGCGCAACGACTACTACGAGAAGAACAAGGCGGTGCTCTCCAAGCTCATCGCCGGCTGGCTGCCTGCCAACGACCAGATCGTGGCCAACCCCGAGGCGGCAGCCGAGCAGTTGCAGAAGACGCAGTACAAGGAAGTGCCGCTGGCCGAGTTCAAGCAGCAGTTCAAGGCCTCCAAGTACTACTCCGCGGCCGAGTGGCGCGCCAAGTACGCCGACGGCACGGTGACGCAGTGGCTGCAGCAGGTGACGGACTTCTTCGTGCAGAGCGCCAACATCCCGAACGCCCTGAAGGCGCAGCAGTACTTCGACGCGTCGCTGTTCACGGGCCTGGTCAAGGCGTGAGCGCCATGGCTCGCAAGGGCAGGTCGCGCGGCGCGGGCTCGGACCCACGGGGCACGAGATGAGCTCGGGCGAAGCGGCCTACGACTTCATCATCGTCGGCGCGGGCTCGGCAGGCTGCGTGCTCGCCAACCGGCTGAGCGCCGACCCGAAGCGCCGCGTGCTGCTGCTCGAGGCGGGCGGTGCCCAGCGGCACTTCTGGCTGCGGCTGCCGGTGGGCTACTTCCGGTCGATCTACGACCGACGCTTCTCCTGGCAGTTCGAGGTCGAGCCGCAGGCCGAGACCGGCCACCGCCGCATCGTGTGGCCGCGCGGGCGCGTGCTGGGCGGATCGAGCGCGATCAACGGCCTCATCTACATCCGCGGCCAGCGGGCCGACTTCGACGACTGGGCCGCGGCCGGCGCCACCGGCTGGAGCTACCGCGAACTGCTGCCCCTGTTCAAGAAGTCGGAATGCTATGCCGGCGGCGAGAACGCCTACCACGGCGGCTCCGGCGAGTTGGGCGTGTCGGACCTGCGCAACGACCATCCCTACTGCGAGGCCTGGCTGGCGGCCGGCGCGCAGGCCGGCTACCCGGCCAGCGAGGACTTCAACGGCGCACAGGACGAGGGCCTGGGCGCCTACCAGCTCACACTCCGCGGGCATTGGCGCTGCGACGCGGCCACGGCCTTCCTGCGGCCGGTGATGCAGCGGCCCAACCTCACGGTGCGCACCGGCGTGCAGGTGACCCGGGTGCGCATCGAGCACGGCCGCGCGCGCGGCGTCGAGTGGATCGAGGACGGCCGGCCGCAGCACGCGCTGGCGGATTCGGAGGTGCTGCTGGCGGCAGGCGCGCTGCAGAGCCCGCAGCTGCTGCAACTCTCGGGCGTCGGACCGGCCGCGCAGTTGCGACGCCATGGCATCCCGGTGCAGGTCGACGCGCCGGAGGTCGGTGCCAACCTGCAGGACCACTACCAGGCGCGCGTGATCGTGAAGCTGCGCGAGAAGATGTCGCTCAACGACCAGGTGCGCAGCCCGATCGGGCTGGCGCGCATGGGGGCGCAGTGGCTGCTGCAGCAGCGCGGGCCGCTCACGGTGGGGGCAGGGCAGGTGGGCGGCATGGTGCGCAGCGCCGTGGCCAGGGACGCGCGGGCCGACGTGCTCTTCAACGTCATGCCCCTGTCGGTCGACAAGCCCGGCGATGCGCTGCATGCCTTCTCGGGCTTTTCCGCCTCGGCCGCGCAGTGCCGGCCCGAATCGCGCGGCACCGTCGAACTGCGGTCGGCCGACCCGCTCGCACCGCCGCGCATCGTGTCCAACTACCTCACCGAGCCGCACGACATCCGCGTGCTGGTCGAAGGCCTGAAGATCCTGCGCGAGATCTACGACCAGCCCGCATTCCGGGGACTGACCACCGGGGTGGAGTACATGCCCGGCAACGCGCTGCGGACCGACGAGGACCTGGCGCGCTTCGCACGCGAGAAAGGCGGCACGGTCTTCCACCCCGTGGGCACCTGCCGGATGGGCAGCGATGCACGCGCCGTGGTCGACCCGTCGCTGCGGGTGCAGGGCGTGCGGGGCCTGCGGGTGGTCGATGCCTCGGTGATGCCGACCATGACGTCGGCCAACACCAATGCGGCGGCGATCCTGATCGGAGAGAAGGGCGCGGCGGAAATCCTGCAGCGCTGATCACGCGCGCAGGGCGATCAGTTGGCCGTGATCTTCCGCTCCCGCACGATGGCGCTCCACTTGGCATCCTCCTGCTTCATGAACGCGGCCAGCTCGGCGCGGGTCGTCGGCTGCGGCGTCAGGCCGTGCTTGTTCAACGCCTCCTTCACGCCGGGGTCGGCCAGCACTTTCACGATGGCCTGGTTCCAGCGGTCCAGCAGGGGCGCCGGCGTCTTGCCCGGGGCCACGAAGGCGTACCAGTTGAGCGCCTCGAAGCCGGGATAGCCCGATTCCGCCACCGTCGGGATGTTGGGCATGTAGGCGGGCCGCGTGAGGCCGGTCGTGGCCAGGGGAACCAGGTGACCGGCCTCGACCTGCGGCAGCGCAGTGGGCGGCGCCGAGAAGTAGGAGGCGATGCGCTGGCCCAGCAGGTCCTGCAGCGCAGGCGCGCCCCCCTTGTAGGGCACGTGGACCATGTCGATGCCCGCGCGCTGGTTGAAGAGCTCGCCGGCCAGGTGCGACGCCGAGCCCGCGCCGGTCGAGGCGAAGTCGATGCCGCCCGGCTTCTTCTTCGCCAGCGCCACGAACTCGGCCAGGGTCTTCACGCCCACGCCCTTGTGCACGACGAGGACGTTGGGGAAGTTCACGCCACCGGAGACGGGCGCAAGGTCCTTGAAGGGGTCGTAGCTCACCTTCATGACGTGCGGCGCGATGGTGAGCGGGCCGATCGATCCGAAGAGCAGCATCGATCCGTCCGCCGGCCCGTTGGCCACGTCCTGGTGCGCGATGTTGCCGCCGGCCCCCGCGCGGTTGTCGACGATCACCGTCTGGCCCAGGTCGTCGCCGAGCTTCTTCGCGATCAGGCGCGCCGCGGCGTCGGCCGCACCGCCGGGCGCGAAGCCGACGACCAGGGTGACGGGCTTCTTGGGAGGAAAGTCCTGCGCGTGGCCGGCACCGGCCAGGCAGAGGGCGCAGGCGAAGGCGCTGGCGCGCAGCAATCGGCGCTTGTTCATCGTGAGTCTCCTGGAATGGATGGGTGTCTTCGAGCGGTCAGTCGGCGCCGAGGCCGACCGGGTTGGGCAGGCGCTTCTCGACGGCGTGCCGCAGCAGCGCGGCGCTGCGGAACACGCCATGGGCGAACTTGCCGTAGGGCAGTGTGGCGAAGAGGGCCATCACGGCGCCCAGGTGCAGGCACAGCAGCAGCGCGAGGGCCGGCGTGCCGCGGCCGAGCCACAGCGCCAGGCCGCTGGCGCTGGTGAGGAACAGCAGGGCGATGAAGCCGCGATCCATCGGCTTCTGCTTCGCGTCGCCGTGCAGCGGATGCCGCCGCAGGTTGAGGCGCCACAGCCCCGCCGTGCCGACCATCAGGCTCAGGCCGCCAACGACGCCCAGCAGCTTGGGCAGGCTCGGCAGCGCATAGGGCGCCGGCCAGCCGAAGGCGTAGTGGTAGAGCGTCGCCACGCTGGTGGCGGCGAAGCACAGCATGAAGCCGTAGAAGGTGAAGTGGTGGAAGCGCCTGCGCGCCAGCGTGTACGCGTCGTCTTCGCTGGGGCAGCCCTCGCCGTGGCCGCCGTCGAGGTATTTCAGGCGCAGCACCGCGTCGGCCGCTTCCGCCGCGGCAGGTGCGTTCGCCGGTGCGCTGCCGGTGGCGGGCGTGACGTCGCGCCAGAAGCGCCGCACGCCCATGGCGAGGGCCAGCGCCGCGAACAGGAACACCGGCGCGAACATGCCGACCAGCAGGTTGTGCGGAAAGATGCGGTAGAAGTTGCCGCCGGCCGCGCTGCCCCAGAGGCTGCCCGTCTTGGCGGCGCCCAGCACGAGGAACAGCGTCAGCGCCGCCACGAGCGCCAGCGAGAGCGTCAGCCCGTTGCGCCGGTACAGCGCGCCCAGCGCCGGTGGCCAGGCGTAGTCGGCGTAGGTCTGGCCGCGCACCTCGGCCATGGCCTGGGGCACGTTCACCGCGAACTCGTGCGGCGGTGCGTATTGGCAGGCATGCAGGCAGGCCCCGCAGTTGTGGCACAGGTTCGCGAGGTAGTGGATGTCGGCCCGGCCGAACTCCAGCCGGCGCGTCATGGCCGGGAAGACGGCGCAGAAGCCCTCGCAGTAGCGGCAGGCGTTGCAGATGTGCATCTGCCGGTCCACTTCCGCCTCGCTGGCGGACAGGATCGGGATGACGCGCGGCGGCGCATCGGCCAGCGCGGCGGCTTCGCGCGCCAGCGCCTCAAGCGTGGACATGGGCGGCCTCCCGGTTCTTCATCGCGGCGGCTGCGGCACGCGTGCCGGCGATGCGGCCGAAGGCCGTGCCGATGCTCATGCCCACGCCGGCGGTGTAGCCCTTGCCGAGCACGTTGCCGGCCATCATCTCGCCGGCCACGAAGAGGTTGGGGCTGGGCTGGCCGCCGAAGCGCACGGCGGCGGTGTCGTCCACCTTCAGGCCCAGGTAGGTGAAGGTGATGCCGGGGCGCAGCGGGTAGGCGTGGAAGGGGGCGGTGTCGATCGGACGCGCCCAGTGCGTCTTGGCCAGCGAGAGGCCTTCGGTGTGGCAGTCGTCCAGCGCCGTGTGGTCGAAGTGGCCGACCCGGCAGGCGGCGTTGTAGTCGTCGATGGTGCGTTGGAAGGTCGCTTCGTCCAGGTCGAGGCGGCGAGCCAGCTCGGGCAGCGTGTCGGCCACCGTGCCCGGGAAGACCGGCGGCATGAAGCGGCCCACTGCCTTCTGGTCGATGATCGAATAGGCCAGCTGGCCCGGCTGCTGCGCCACCAGGCGGCCCCAGATGGCGTAGCGCTTGGGCCAGAAGTCCTCGCCCTCGTCGTAGAAGCGCCGGGCCTCGCGGTTGACCACCACGCCCAGCGACACGCAGTCGATGCGGGTGCAGATACCGCCGTCGTACAGCGGCGCGCGGGCGTCGATGGCCACCATGTGGCCTTGCGACGGATCGCCGACCGCATCGGCGCCCGCGTCGATCATGTGTCGCAGCAGCACGCCCTGGTTGAAGCGCGTGCCGCGGATGAGGAAGTTGTCGGCCGGCCACTCGCCGCGCTCGTTGCGGCCCCAGGCTTCTCGCAGCCATTCGCGGTTGGACTCGAAGCCGCCGGCGGCGAGCACGCAGCTTTTGGCCGCGATGCGCTCGCCGGCTTCGGTGTGCACCGCCACGAAACGCTCGCCGTCGAGATCGACCGAGGCCACCGGCACCTCGTAGCGGATGCGCACGCCCAGCCGTTCGGCGCTGCGGTAGTAGGCGTTGACCAGTGCCTTGCCGCCGCCCATGAAGAAGGCGTTGGTGCGCGCGACGTGCAGCGCGCCGGACAGCGGCGGCTGGAAGTGCACGCCGTGGCGGCGCATCCAGTCGCGGCAGTTCGACGAGGCGCGGATCACCAGGCGCGCCAGGTGCTCGTCGGTGAGGCCGCCGGTGACCTTGAGCAGGTCCTGCCAGTACTCCTCTTCGGGGTAGGCGTCGACCAGCACGTCCTGCGCCGCGTCGTGCATGCAGCGCAGGTTGCGCGTGTGCTGCGAGTTGCCGCCGCGCCATGCCTGGGGCGCCGCCTCGAGCAGCAGCACGCTGGCGCCGGCTTCGCGTGCCATGAGGGCGGCGCAGAGGGCGGCATTGCCGCCGCCGACGACCAGCACGTCGACCTGGGGATCGCTCACTTCCTGTCTCCTTGTGGGGTGCAGGAGACTGTAGGCAGGCCGCCGCCGAAGCGACAGGCCGGATCCGGCAACGGGTCTTCAGTTTTCGAGAAGGGCAGCGCCCGCCCAGCGGCCTTCCCGGACGAGCGTGCGCGCCGTGTCGGCCAGCACCACGCGGGCCGCCAGCGCGGCGGGCGAGAGCTCGTCGTCGGACAGGCTCACCAGCAGGTTGCGGCGGCCGACGTGGGCGTCGGTGATGCGGCTGCTGCTCACCTCGTCCTGCGGCTGCCGCGCGAGGGCGGCGCCAGGCTGGATGGTGGCGCCGAAGCCGGCACGCACGGCGTCCATCAGCAGGGCGAGGCCGTCGATCTCGGCCACCACCTTCGGCACGATGCGCACGCGCTCGAAGGCCGCCGCGAGCGTGGCGCGCAGCCCATGGCCGGCGCTGGGCATGATCAGCGGCAGCTCGGCCAATTGCGCGAGGCGGACCTTGGCCGTGACCGGCCGCTGGGGCAGCTGCCTGGCGGCGAGCACGAACAGGCTTTCGTCCAGCAGCGGCTCGATGCTCCAGCGGCGCGGGGTGTCGGTCTTGAATAGCACGGCCAGATCGAGCTGGCGCGCCTGCAGCATGGTGGCGAGGTTGCCGGAGAGCGACTCCACCAGGTGCAGCCGCACGTCGGGGTAGCGCGCCTGCATGGCCTGCATCAGCGGAATGCCGAGCACCGCGGCCGTGGTGGGCGCCAGGCCCACGCTCACATGGCCCGACAGGCGTGCCTGCTGTGCCGCGCGCATCGCCTCGTCGGCGTGGCGCAGCGTGAGCTGGGCCTGCTGCAGGAAGGCGAGGCCGGCGTCCGTCGGCGCGACGCCGCTGCTGCTGCGCCGGAGCAGCCGCGTGCTCAATTCACTTTCGAGCCGGCTGATCTGCTGGCTCAGTGCCGAGGTGACCACGCCCAGCTCGAGCGCGGCGCGGCCCATGCTGCGCAGCTCGCACACCTTCACGAAGTAGCGCAGTTGGCGCAGTTCCATGGGCTGCGGGCCTCACACCGAACGCGTGATGCCCCCGTCGATCCGGATGTTCTGGCCCGTGATGTAGCCCGCCTTGTCCGACGCCAGGAAGGCGATCAGCTCGCCCACTTCGGCCGAGGTGCCGTAGCGGCCCATGGGGATGCGGGCACGGCGTTCGTCCTTCTCGGGCAGGCTGTCGATGAAACCCGGCAGCACGTTGTTCATGCGGATGTTGTCGGCCGCATAGCGGTCGGCGTACAGCTTGGCGAAGGACGCCAGGCCCGCGCGGAACACGCCCGACGTGGGGAAGGCCGCCTCGGGCTCGAAGGTGGCGTAGGTGGAGATGTTGACGATGGCGCCCGACTTCTGCGCCTGCATGATCGGCGTGACCAGGCGCGCGATGCGCACCACGTTCATCAGGTAGAACTCCATGCCCAGATGCCAGTCGGCGTCGCTGATGGCGAGCAGTTCGCCCTTGGGGCCGTGGCCGGCGCTGTTGACCACGGCGTCGATGCGGCCCCAGCGCGCCATCGCGGCGTCGACCAGGCGCTGCAGGTCGGTGTCCTCGCGGTTCGAACCGGTGATGCCGACGCCGCCCAGTTCCCCGGCCAGGGCCTCGCCCTTGCCCGACGAGGAGAGCACCGCGAGCTGGAAGCCGGCGGCATGCAGCGCACGCGCCGCCGCCGCGCCCATGCCGCTGCCGCCCGCCGTGACCAGCGCGACGCGGACGAGCGCCGGGCTCATTCGACTTCGGCGATCAGTTCGATCTCGACGCAGGCGCCCATCGGGATCTGCGCCACGCCGAAGGCGCTGCGTGCATGCGCGCCCTTGTCGCCGAAGACCTCGGCGAAGAGCTCGCTGGCGCCGTTGGTGACCAGGTGCTGCTCGGTGAAGGTCGGGGCCGAGTTCACGAGGCTCATCACCTTGACGATGCGCTTGATCTTGTCGAGATCGCCCACAGCCGCCTTCAGCGTGCCGAGCAGGTCGACGGCGATGGCGCGCGCGGCGGTCTTGCCCTCGTCGGTGCCCATGTTCACGCCCAGCTGACCGACCCAGGGCTTGCCGTCCTTGCGGGCGATGTGGCCGGACAGGAAGACGAGGTTGCCGGTGCGCACGAAGGGCACGTAGGCCGCTGCGGGGACCGAAACGGGCGGCAGTTCGATGCCGAGCTGGGCGAGCTTGTCTTGGACGCTCATGGAAAGTTCTCCTGACAGGGTGATGAATGAAATCGGCCGGCGACGCCCGCCGGTATTGGGCGAGCAGCTATCTTTTCGATAGCAAATGCGAGTCAGGCCACAGCGGGCGGCCCGGCCTCGGCCAGCTCATCGTAAGGCCGCACCGTGACGCCCACGTCCAGCACGTGGCGCGCGACGCCGTGCAGCACGCCGCGCATGGGCGACACGTCGGCGTAGTCGCGGCCGATGGCGAGCACGACGTAGTCCTCGCCGGGCTGGCGGCCGTTGGTGGGGTCGAAGCCGGCCCAGTCGCCCGCGGTGACGGAGGTGGCCTCGTCGTCGTCGTCGCCGTCCTCGGCCGCATGGCCGGGCAGGTAGACCTCGACCCAGGCGTGCGAGGCGTCGGCACCGACCAGGCGCGGCTGGCCCGGCGGCGGCTGCGTGAGCAAATAGCCGCTGACGTAGCGCGCGGGCAGGCCCAGGCCACGGCAGCAGGCGATCATGATGTGCGCGAAGTCCTGGCACACGCCGCGGCGCTGCGCCAGGGCTTCCACGGCCGGCGTGTTGATCTCGGTGCTGCCGCTGTCGTAGTCGAAGTCGCGGTACATGCGCAGGGTGAGGTCCATCGCCGCCTCGAAGATCGGCCGGCCGGGCGTGAAGCTCTGGCGCGCGTAGGCGAGGAAGTCGTCGTGCAGCGGCACGTAGCGCGAGGGGAACACGAACTCCGAGGCCGGGTCGTCGTGCACGCCCTTGCGGTAGCGGAAGCGTTCGCGCACGGTCTCCCAGGGCAGTTCGGGCGCGGCCTCGGGGGCCAGCTGCGGCGGGGCGGTCTCGACCAGGCTCTCGGCCGTCACCACGAGCTGGTCGTGCGTCGACTCCAGCGCAAAGAAGGCGCGCGTGTTGCCGTACACGTCGATGGATTCGCTGCGCTGCGCCGGCTCGGGGCTGACCGACAGGCGGTGGTTCAGCAGGCGCTGGCAGGCGCGCGTGAGCGGCTTGAGGTGCGCCATGTGCTGGGCCGTCTCGACGGCCGGCGAGTAGTCGTAGCGCGTTTCGTGGGTGACGTGGAGCAGCATGACAGACGAGAAGTGGGCTTAGCGCCCGTTGCGCGTCGCATTCCCCTGTTCCGACGGCCGCGGAGCAGGCCATCCGGGGACATCCGCGGAACCGGCTTTGCCGGGCCGCTGGATGTGCCCCCTCGAAGGGGGTTGGCGAAGCGCGAAGCGCGCAGACTGGGGGTGGGCCATTACACCCCCACGGAACGCACGGTGTCGGACGTGAGGGTGAAGTAGCGCACGCCGATGGCGTCGGACACGTGGTACGCAGCGTTCTCGCAGGCCTCGAGCACTTCCATCAGTGCGCCGTAGCGCGCGTCGGGGCCGGCGTGGCACAGCCGTTCCAGCGTCCAGGCCGCGGGGTCGGGCAGCTCGTGCGACAGCGCGGTGAGCTTGCCCGGCGCGCTGCCGGCCAGGCGCGCGATGCGCCCGCGCAGCGTTTGCGCCACCCAGGCCAGCGAACGCGGGTTGTCGCCGTCGAGCACCAGCAGGTCGACCAGCGTGGCGACGTCGCGCCGCTGCTGGTAGCGCGCGTGGAAGGTGATGGTGCTGTCGAAGAGCGCGACCATGGCCTCGAAGCCAGCGACCTCGTGCACCGTGCCCTGCACGAAGCCGGCGGCCAGCGCGTTCGACAGGAAGCCCAGCCGTTCGATGTGGCGGCCGATGGACAGCAGCCGCCAGGCGTCGTCGCGCGTCATGCGGTCGGTCTGCGCGCCGGTGATGGCCGACAGCATGGCGCTGGCCGCCTCGAGCGAGCGCTGCGTGGCGCCGATGGCATAGCGGCCTTCGCCCGATTCGCCGGCCTGCTCGGCCATGCGGCGCAGGAACTCCGCCTCGGCGCGCACGATGTGGTTCCAGTGTTCCTGCGACAGCCGCTCGCGCACGGCGGCGGCCGCCTCGCGCAGGCAGCGCAGGTTGAAGCCCAGGCTGCGGCCCCGCCGCACGTCGCCCAGTTCGGCGATCAGCGCGCGCTCGAACACGCGGCGCGACTGCGCGGCGCGCGGGCCGTCCTGCAGGTGCTGCACGTCGGGCAGCTCGCGCGGCACCAGGGCGTTACGCTGGCACAGGTCGTGCAGCCAGCCGACCAGCGAGCGCGAGGACTGGTCCTCGCCGCTCAGCAGGTCCAGGCTCAGGCGGGCCAGGCGCAGCGTGTTCTCGGCGCGCTCGGTGTAGCGGCCCAGCCAGAACATGTTCTCGGCCGCGCGGCTGGTGACCGGGGCGCGGTGGCGCGCCAGCGAGGCCGGCGTGGCATGCGGTGCGAGCAGGGTGGTGCGGTCCACCTCGCCGTCGGTCTGCACCCACACGTCGGCGCTGCTGCCGCCGCGCTGCATGGAGGCGATCTGCGCATCGGGGCCCGCCAGGCGCGCCAGGCCGCCGGGCAGCACGCGCCAGGACTGCGGCCCATCGTTGACCGCGAACACGCGCAGCAGCACCGCCTTGGGCGCGATGTGGCCGGGGCCGAGGTCCTGTGCCCAGGTCGGCATCTGCGACAGGGGCATGAAGCGCTGCACCGTGTGGGCGTCGCCCTGGCGCATGATGCGGCCGGCCCATTCGTCGAGCTCGCGCCGGCCGAGCTGGGTGCCCAGCACCGCGTCGAAGCCCGGATGCGCATCGGAACCCGGGTAGGTCGGCTTGATGGCGCAGTCGGCCAGCTGCGGCAGGACCGATTCCATCGCGGCACGCTCGCCGCACCACCAGGTGGGCAGGGCCGGCAGGCTCAGCTTCTCGCCGATCAGGTGCTGTGCGAGCGCGGGCAGGAAGCCCAGCATGGCCGGCGATTCGAGGAATGCCGAGCCGGGCGTGTTGGCCACCAGCACGTTGCCGGCGCGGATGGCCTGCAGCAGGCCGGGCACGCCCAGGGTGGAGTCGGGCCGCAGCTCCAGCGGGTCGAGGTACTGGTCGTCGAGCCGCTTGATGAGCCCATGCACGGGGCGCAGGCCCTGCAGCGTCTTGAGGTAGAGGCGCTCGTCGCGCACCGTGAGGTCGCTGCCCTCGACCAGCGTCACGCCCAGGTAGCGGGCCAGGTACGCGTGCTCGAAGTAGGTCTCGTTGTAGGGGCCGGGCGTGAGCAGCGCGATGTGCGGCGGCGCGCCGGCCGGGCACATGGCCTGCAGGCCTTCCATCATGGCGCTGTAGGTGGCGGCCAGCCGCTGCACCTGCAGCGACTCGAAGGCCTGCGGGAACTGGCGCGAGATGGCGAGGCGGTTCTCCAGCAGGTAGCCCAGGCCCGAGGGCGCCTGCGTGCGCTGCGAGACCACCCACCAGTTGCCGTCGGGGCCGCGGGCGAGGTCGAAGGCGGCGATGCGCAGCCAGGTGTCGCCCGGCGGCCGAACGCCGTGCATGGCGCGCAGGTAGCCGGGATGGCCGCGCACCAGGGCGGCCGGCAGCAGGCCCTCGGACAGCAGCTTCTGCGGGCCGTAGACGTCGGCCAGCACGCGGTCGAGCACGCGCGTGCGCTGGATCACGCCGGCCTCGATCTGCGCCCAGCTCTGCGGTGGAACGATGAGCGGGAAGAGGTCGAGCGACCAGGGGCGCTGCGGCCCGTCGCGGTCGGCGTACACGTTGTAGGTGACGCCGTTGTCGCGGATCTGGCGCTCCAGGCTCACGGCGCGCCGCGGCAGGTCGGCGAAGCCGGCCGGGCCGAGCGCCTCGAAGAACTCGCTCCACGCGGGCGTCAGCGGCGGCTTCGGCGTGGTCGCCGGCGCGGCCGCCTCGGAGACCGCTTCGACGGGTGGCGGTTCGAGCGCATCGTGCAGCGGTGCGACCGGTGCGATGGCACGCGCGGCAGGTGCCGGCGTGGCCGGCGTGACCGAGCCGCGCAGCTCGTCGAAATGGCCGGGCTGTGCCGGCGGGGCGAGCGCGGACGCGAAGGCGGCCGGCGATTCCAGCGCCTGCGCGTCGAAGAGAGAGTCGTTCAGCGAATCCACAGCCGGGCCATTGTCACACCCTCGTCATCGACGGCGGGTGCACGCGGCAGGCCGCGAAGGCCGCGCGCGGCGGCGGCGTGACAAAAGCACGCGCCGTCGCGCATTTCTCATCGCCGCAGGTCGAGGGTGAACGGGAACTCGCGGCTGCCCGTGACCTCGATGTTGGCCGGCGGCGTGCGCAGCATGCCCGGTGTGTGGCCCATGCGCGAGAAGCGCGCGAGGCGCCGGCTCTCGGCCTCGTAGGCGTTGACCGGGAAGGTCGTGTAGTTGCGCCCGCCCGGATGCGCCACGTGGTACTGGCAGCCGCCGATCGAGCGCTTCATCCAGGTGTCCACCAGGTCGATGGTCAGCGGTGCATGCGGCTGGATGGTCGGGTGCAGCGAGGACGGCGGATTCCATGCCTTGTAGCGAACGCCCGCCACGTACTCGCCCGCGACGCCGGTGGGCTGCAGCGGCAGCACCTGGCCGTTGACGGTGACCACGTAGCGGCTCTGGTTCAGGCCCGTCACGCGCACCTCGATGCGCTCCAGCGAGGAGTCGACGTAGCGCACGGTGCCGCCGATCGCGCCTTCCTCGCCCATCACGTGCCAGGGCTCCAGCGCGTTGCGCAGCGACAGCTCCACGCCCATGGCCTGCACCTCGCCCACCAGCGGGAAGCGGAACTCGAAGTGCGGCGCGAACCATTCGGCCTCGAAGGCGAAACCGGCCTGGCGCATCTCGCTGATGACGTCGTCGAAGTCCATCTTGACGAAGGTCGGCAGCAGGAAGCGGTCGTGCAGCTCGGTGCCCCAGCGCGTGGCGGGCGCGGCGTAGGGCGCGTCCCAGAAGCGGGCGACGAGCGCGCGCAGCAGCAGCTGCTGCACGATGCTCATGCGGGCATGCGGCGGCATCTCGAAGGCCCGCAGTTCGAGCAGGCCCAGGCGGCCGGTGGGACCGTCGGGCGAGTAGAGCTTGTCGATGCAGAACTCGCTGCGGTGCGTGTTGCCGGTGACGTCGATGAGGATGTTGCGCAGCGTGCGGTCCACCAGCCAGGGCGGCATGCTCTGGCCGTAGATCTCGCGGTTCTTCGCGATCTCCTTGAGGGCGATCTCCAGCTCGTAGACCTGGTCGTTGCGGGCTTCGTCCACGCGCGGCGCCTGGCTGGTCGGGCCGATGAACATGCCCGAGAACAGGTACGACAGCGACGGGTGGTTGTGCCAGTACAGCAGCAGGCTGGCCAGCAGCTCGGGCTTGCGCAGGAAGGGGCTGTCGGAAGGCGTGGCGCCGCCGAGCACGAAGTGGTTGCCGCCGCCGGTGCCGGTGTGGCGGCCGTCGGTCATGAACTTCTCGGCCGACAGGCGCGTCTGGAAGGCCGCGTCGTAGAGGAACTCGGTGTGCTGCACCAGCTCGCCCCAGCTGTGGGCGGGGTGGATGTTGACTTCGATCACGCCCGGGTCGGGCGTGACCTGCAGCAGCTTCAGGCGCGGGTCGCGCGGCGGCGGGTAGCCCTCGAGCACGATCTTCACGCCCAGTTCCTCGGCCGTCGCCTCGACGGCGGCGAGCAGGTCGAGGTAGTCCTCCAGCCAGGCCAGCGGCGGCATGAACACGTACAGGATGCCCGAGGCGTTGCCCACCTTCTCGGCGGCCGGGCCGTTGGCGCGGCGCGGGTCGCGCGCCTCGACGCACAGCGCCGTGCGGGTGATCCAGTGGGCGGATTCGTTGCGCAGCGGGAAGCGCACGTTCGCGCCCTCGGCCGTCTGCGTGCGGGCCGATGCCGGACCCTGGCCCTGCGGGCCGGTGCCGAACTGCATGCGGTAGGTGCTCGGGGCCTGCTGCGGCGTGCCATGGGCATAGGGCACGGTGCCGCGGTCGGCGGCGGCCAGGCCGGTCATGCCCGTGTAGCGGCTGCGGAAGTCGCTGGGCGAGGGCAGCGGCACGCTCGGCGCGTTCGGGTCGCGGTCGACCAGGTAGGGGTAGTCGCCCTTGCTGGCCCAGGGCTGCGAGTCGAGCGGCAGGCGATAGCCCATCGGCGAATCGCCCGGGATGAGGTACATGCGGTCGTCGCGCAGGAACCAGGGGCCGGTCTTCCAGCCGCCGCCGGCCAGCGCGGGATTGCCGCCGGCCGAGGCCGGCTCCAGCGGCAGCACGTAGCCGATCACCGCGTCGAGCTTCTGCGTGAAGACGCGGCGCAGGCGCGCGCGCTCGAGTTCGTCGTCCAGCTTGGACTCGAAGGGGTCGACGTTCACCGGCAGGCGGCGTTCGCGCCAGAGGTAGTAGTACACGTCCTCGTAGCCGGGCTGAATGAAGCGTTCGGCCAGGCCCAGCTTCTCGGCCAGCTTGTAGGTGAAGCGGCGCGCGTCCTCGCTGGTGTAGTGCGCGGGCTGGCGCTCGTCGGCGAAGAGGGCCGGGTTGTGCCAGACCGGCTGGCCGTCGGCGCGCCAGAAGATCGACAGCGCCCAGCGCGGCAGCTGTTCGCCCGGGTACCACTTGCCCTGGCCGAAGTGCAGGAAGCCGCCGTGGCCGTATTCGCTGCGCAGGCGGTCGACCAACTCGGTGGCGTAGCCGCGCTTGGTGGGGCCGAGCGCGTCGGTGTTCCATTCGGCCGCGTCGCGGTCGGAGGTGGCGACGTAGGTCGGCTCGCCGCCCATGGTCAGGCGCACGTCGCCCGCGGCCAGGCGCGCGTCGACGGCTTCGCCCAGGGCCAGCACCTCGGCCCACTGGTCGTCGGTATAGGGCTTGGTCACGCGCGGCGATTCGTACACCCGCGTGACGTTCATCTCGTGGCTGAAGTCGACCTCGGCCTCGTCCATCAGGCCCTCGATGGGCGCGGCGCTCGACGGCGTGGGCGTGCAGGCCAGCGGGATGTGGCCTTCGCCGGCCAGCAGGCCCGAAGTCGCGTCGAGCCCGATCCAGCCCGCGCCGGGCAGGTAGACCTCGCACCAGGCATGCAGGTCGGTGAAGTCGACCGTGGTGCCGCTCGGGCCGTCGAGTGCCTTCACGTCGGGCGTGAGCTGGATCAGGTAGCCCGAGACGAAGCGCGCCGCCAGGCCCATGTGGCGCAGCAGCTGGACCAGCAGCCAGCCCGAGTCGCGGCAGGAGCCGGAGGCGTTCTGCAGCGTCTGCTCGGGCGTCTGCACGCCAGGCTCCATGCGGATCAGGTACTTGACGTCCTGCTGCACCTGCTGGTTGATCTGCACGAGGAAGTCGATGGTGCGCTTCTCGGTGCGGTCGATCTTGTCGAGGTAGGCCTGCACCAGCGGCGTCGCGGGCTCGGCCACCAGGTAGGGTGCGAGTTCCTCGGCCAGTTCCTTCGAGTACTTGAAGGGGAAGTTCTCGGCCTGCGGTTCGAGGAAGAAGTCGAAGGGGTTGTAGACCGCCATCTCGACCACGAGGTCGACGGTGACCTTGAACTCGGTCGTCTTCTTCGGGAAGACCAGCCGTGCCAGGTAGTTGGCGAAGGGATCCTGCTGCCAGTTGATGAAGTGCTCGGCCGGCTCGACACGCAGCGAGTACGAGATCACGTTGCTGCGGCAATGGGGCGCGGGGCGCAGGCGAACCACCTGCGGGCCGAGCTGCACCGGCCGGTCGTACCTGTAGTGAGTGACGTGATGAAGGGCGGCGTGGATCGACATGGGTTGAGGCTCGGGTGCTTGTTATGGGTACGGTCCGCGCTGTGGCGCGGCCGACCGGCGCCATACTAGCCGACAAGCCAAGCAAGGAATGCGCCACGACAGCGTCATGGTGCCGTGCCTGACGCGGAAGGTTCAAGGGATGGATCGAGGGCAAGGGGAGGGCGCGCCAGCGGCGCCGCAGATCGACGAGGCCGAGGCGCTGGCCATGGAAGGCCGGCGAACCGCCTGGCGTGGCTTCGCCCTGCTGGCCGGCAGCGTGGCGGGTGCGGCGCTGCAACTGCAGCAGCCCGCGCTGTGGGGCTGGCCGGTCTACGCGACGGTCGTGCTGCTGGGCCTGCTGGCTGCGGCGCTGCCCTTGCGGCGGCGTCGCCGCGTCGGCCTCGTGGCGGTGGGCCTGGTGGCGGGTCTGGCGCTGGGCTTCGGCGCCACGGGCGGACGGGCGCTCGCCTACCTGGCCGATGCCCTCGATCCGGTGCTCGAGGGCCAGGACATCCGCGTGGTCGGCGTGGTGGCGCAGATGCCCCAGCGCAACGAGACCGGCGTGCGCTTCCGCTTCGATGTCGACGAAGTCCGCCCGGTCGGCGGCGCATCGGCCGGGCCGCCACCAAGGCTGCCGCCCCGGCTGGCGTTGGGCTGGTATGCCGCGGACACCGGGGCCTGGTCGCGCGGTGCCGACGAAGGCGCCGCTGCGCGCACGGTGGAGCTGCCGCAGGTCCGCGCCGGCCAGCGCTGGGCGTTCACCGTGCGCCTCAAGGCGCCGCATGGCAACCGCAACCCCCACGGCTTCGACTACGAGCTGTGGCTGTGGGAACAAGGCATGCAAGCCACGGGCTATGTGCGCACCGGCACGGGCGAGGCGGCGCCCGAGCTGCTGGGCCGCGGCTGGTCGCACCCGGTGGAGCGCGCCCGCGAGGCGGTGCGCGCGGGCATCGACGCGCAGGTGGCCGACCGGCGCCTGGCCGGCGTGATCGCGGCGCTGGTCACGGGCGACCAGGCCTCGATCGAGCGGGCCGACTGGGACATCTTCCGCGCCACCGGCGTGGCCCACCTGATGAGCATCTCGGGCCTGCACGTGACGATGTTCGCCTGGCTGGCGGCGGCAGTGGTGGGCTGGCTCTGGCGGCGCAGCCCACGCCTGCTGCTGCGCTGGCCGGCGCCGCATGCCGCGCTGGTGGGCGGCGTGGGCCTGGCGGCGCTGTATGCGCTCTTCAGCGGCTGGGGCGTGCCTTCGCAGCGCACGGTGTGGATGCTGGCGCTGGCCGCGCTGCTGCGCCTGTCGGCCCGGCGCTGGCCCTGGCCCTTCGCCTGGCTGGCCGTGTGCGCGGGCGTGGTGGCGCTCGACCCGTGGGCGCTCATGCAGGCCGGCTTCTGGCTCAGCTTCGTCGCCGTGGGGGTGCTGTTTGCTACGGATTCAGGAGCGCCTCGCGCAGGCAGGACGTGCGCCGCAGCCCGTTTGAGTTCAAAGCTTTGGCATCTGCTGCGCGAGCAGCTGATCGTCACGCTGGCGCTCGCGCCGCTGTCGCTGCTGCTCTTCCAGCAGCTGTCGCTGGTCGGGCTTCTGGCCAATGCGGCGGCGATCCCGTGGGTCACGCTCGTGGTCACGCCGCTGGCCATGCTGGGCATCCTCTGGCCGCCGCTGTGGCAGGCTGCGGCCTGGGCGGTGCAGGCCCTCGGGTGGGGGCTGCAGGCGCTGGCCGTGCTGCCCGGTGCCACGGTGTCGACGCCCGCGCCGGCCCTGTGGGCGGCCATCGCCGGCGTCGCGGGCGGCCTGCTGATCGCCATGCGCCTGCCGCTGCCGATGCGGCTGCTCGGCCTGCCGCTCATCGCGCCGGTGCTGCTGTGGCCAGCGACCCGGCCGCCGGTCGGCGAGTTCGAGCTGCTGGCCGCCGACGTGGGCCAGGGCAATGCCGTCATCGTGCGCACCGCCACGCACGGCCTGCTCTACGACGCCGGCCCACGCTACAGCCTCGAGAGCGATGCCGGGCACCGCGTGCTGGTGCCCTTGTTGCGCGCCGAGGGCGTGGCGCTCGACACCGTGGTGCTGAGCCACCGCGACAGCGACCACACCGGCGGCGCCGCGGCCGTGCTGGCCATGCAGCCGCAGGCCACGCTGCTCAGCTCGATCGAGGCCGGGCACCCGCTGCAGGCGCTGCGGCCCGCGGTGCGCTGCGAGGCCGGCCAGCAGTGGGACTGGGACGGCGTGCGCTTCGAGGTGCTGCATCCCGTCGCGGCCGATTACGGACTTCCGTCGGCCAAGCCGAACGCACTGTCCTGCGTGCTGCGCATCGGCAATGGACGGTCGACCGCGCTGCTGGCCGGCGACATCGAGCGCGCGCAGGAAGCGGCGCTGGTCGGCCGCAGCGCCGAGGGCGCCCTGCGCGCCGACGTGCTGCTGGTGCCTCACCACGGCAGCAAGACGTCTTCGAGCCCGCTGCTGCTCGACGCGGTCCGGGCGCGGCTGGCCCTGGTGCAGGCGGGCTATCGCAACCGCTTCGGCCACCCCGCGACGCCCGTGCGCGAGGCCCACGTCGCCCGCGGCACGACGGTGGTCGACAGCCCGCATTGCGGCGCTGCCCGGTGGTCGAGCCGCCTGCCTGCCCAGGTGCGCTGCGAGCGCCACGCCGAGCCGCGCTACTGGCAGCACCGCGTGCCTTGAGCCGCGGCCGGCGTTCCGGGTTTTCCCTGGAAAAGTTTCGCCTGCAGCAACTTTCCTTCCTTTGCTTGACGCGGAAAAGCGGCGCCGCGTTCAATGCGTGACGTCTTCATGATGTTCCGAAGAACGAAACAAGAGACAACATGACTGGAAGAACGCGTCCTCCTGCCTCGATGCTGGCCCAGCGGGCCGTCGAGCCCACCTCGTCGGTCGAACGCGCCTGCCGCATCCTGCGTGCGCTGTCGGACCCGGGCGTCACGCGCCTGACCGACATCGCCGTGGCCACGGGGCTGGACAAGACCACGGTGCTGCGCCTGCTGGAAGTGCTGATGCGCGACGGCTTCGTGGTGCGCGACACCCACAGCAAGCACTACAGCCTCGGCGCCGAACTGCTGGTGCTGGGCGCTGCCGCACTGGCCCGCTTCGACCCCCGCCCGCTGGTGCGGCCGGCGCTGCTGCGGCTCACGGGGCAGTTCGAGGACAGCGTGATCCTGTCCATCCCGAGCGGCATCGAGTCGCTCTGCGTCGACGTGGAAGAGGGGCGCTACCCGATTCGCGCCAATTACCTCTCCATCGGAAGCCGCCGCCCGCTCGGCGTCGGCGCGGGCAGCCTGGCACTGCTGGCCTGGATGCCCGAGGCCGAGCGGCAGGCCGCCCTGGCGGTGATCGCGCCGCAGCTGCAACGCTACCCGCGCATCACCGCACAGCTGCTGGAGGACCACGCCCGCGAGGCGCGCGAGCGCGGTTATGCGGTGCTGCTGGACGTGGTGGTGGAGCGCATGGGGGGCATCGCGGTGCCGATCCTCGGTGCCGACGGGCGGCCGGTGGCAGCCATCAGCATCGCAGCGCTGAACGACCGCATCACCTCGCGCGAGGCCGAGCTGGCCCGCGCGTTGCGGCTCGAGGCCGCCACCTGCGAGGTGCTTTGGAGCCGCGCCGCCCACACGGGCGCCGCCGTGACACGGCGTGGGAGGGTGCACTGATGGCCGCAAGCCCGGCGACGGCCTGGATCACCGGCGTCGGCGGCACCGCCTTCGGCCGCCACGAAGGGCAGGGCGCGCTGGACCTGATGGCGCAGGCCGCGCAGCAGGCGCTGCAGGGCGCCGGCCTGCAGCGGGCGGACGTCGACGGCGTGCTGTGCGGCTACGCCACCACGCTGCCCCATCTCATGCTCTCCACGCTGTTCTGCGAGCGCTTCTCGCTCGACCCGGGCTACGCGCACAGCGTCCAGCTCGGCGGCGCGACGGGCGCCGCGATGCTGATGCTGGCGCGTGAGCTGGTGCGCAGCGGCCGCTGCCGTCGGGTGCTGGTGGTGGCCGGCGAGAACCGGCTGAGCGGGCAGTCGCGCGACAGCGCCATCCAGACGCTGGCGCAGGTCGGCGACCCCGATTACGAAGTACCCAACGGTGCGTCGGTCCCGGCGTACTACGGCCTGATGGCCTCGCGCTACCTGCACGAGACGGGCACGACCGAAGCCGACCTCGCCGAATTCGCGGTGCTGATGCGGGCCAATGCGCGCCGCCACCCGGGCGCGCATCTCACCGGACCGATGACCGTGGCCGACGTGCTGGCGTCCAAGCCGATCGCCGCGCCGCTCAAGCTGATGGATTGCTGCCCCATCTCCGACGGCGCCATGGCGCTGGTGGTGTCGGCCGAGCCGGGCGACGGCCCGCGCGTTGCGATGGCGGGCGCCGGCCAGGCGCATCGCCACCAGCACCTGAGCGCGATGGCGGACGTGATGCAGTGCGGCGCGGCCATCTCGGCACGGCGTGCGTTCGCCGACGCCGGCCTGGGCGTGGCCGACATCGACCATCTCGGCATCTATGACTCGTTCACGATCACGCTGACCATGCTGCTCGAGGAGATCGGCTTCGCACCGCGCGGCGGCGCGGCCGACCGCGTACGCAGCGGCGACTTCGCACCGGGCGGGATGTTGCCGCTCAACACGCACGGCGGCCTGCTGTCCTTCGGGCACTGCGGGGTGGCGGGCGGCATGGCGCACGCGGTCGAGGCCTTCCGCCAGATGACCGGCCAGGCGGGCGAGCGCCAGGTCGCCCGTCCGCGCCATGCCTTCGTCCACGCCGACGGCGGCGTGATGTCCTCCCATGTGAGCCTGATCCTGTCGCAGGCCGCTTCGTCATGACCGCCACCGCTTCCAGCGCGCTCGCCGCGCCCTTCGTCGACGGCCTCGCGCGGCACGAACTGCGCTTCCAGCGCTGCGCCGCGTGCGGCACGGCGCAGACGCTGGCGCGCTACGCCTGCGCGCGCTGCGGCAGCGACGCCCTGGCCTGGGAAACGGCCCGCGGCACGGCCACCCTGCATGCGGTGACGGTGGTGTCGCGCGCGCCGTCCGATGCGTTCCGCGCACTGGCCCCGTACACGCTGGTGATCGCACAACTCGATGAGGGGCCGCGCCTGATGGCGCACGCCGAGCCGGGTGTGCGCATCGGCGAACGTGTCGTGGCCGGCTTCTTCATGCACGACGGCCACGTGCTGATCCGCTTTTCGCCCGCCACGAGATAGCGCCGGGCGCGCCGGGCATCCGTCACGAGAACACAACGACTGGAGACAACCACATGCATGCGATCCGCCTCCCCTTGCGCCGCCGACTGCTCACCGCAGTGGGCGCCGCGCTGTGCCTCGCCGTTCCGGCCCTCGCGCAGGCGCAGGCATCCGGCTCGGCGTACCCGAACAAGCCGGTCAGGCTGGTGGTGCCCTACCCGCCGGGCGGGCCGACCGACATCGTTGCGCGGCTGGTCGCGCAGAAGCTGTCGGACGCGATGGGCCAGCAGTTCGTCATCGACAACCGTCCGGGCGCGGGCGGCAATCCCGGCGCCGAGCTGGTGGCGCGCAGCCCGGCCGACGGCTACACGCTGGTGGTCGCGACGACGGCGCATGCCATCAACCCCTCGCTGTTCAAGAACCTCGGCTACTCGCTGTCGAAGGACTTCGCACCGGTGTCGCAGCTCACCAGCGGGCCGTTGGTGATCGTCGCCAACCCGCAGCTGCCGGCGAAGAACGTGGCCGAGCTCATCGCGCTGGCCAAGGCCAGGCCGGGCGAATTGAACTTCGCGTCCTCGGGAAACGGGCAATCCACGCACCTGTCGGCCGAGCTCTTCGCCGCGATGGCAGGTGTCAAGATGAACCACATCCCGTACAAGGGCAGCGCACCCGCGCTCACCGACACCATGGGCGGCCAGACGCAGCTGATGTTCGACACCATGCTGTCGGCCATGCCGCATGTGAAGGCGGGCAAACTGAAGGCGCTGGCGGTGACGAGCGCCATGCGCTCGCCGGTCGCGCCCGATCTGCCCACCGTCGCCGAGTCGGGCCTGCCGGGCTACGAGGCCATTGCGTGGAACGGGTTGCTCGCACCGGCTGGCACGCCGCCGGAGGTGGTGGCGCGGCTCAACGCCGAGCTGAAGAAGGTGCTGGCCGCGCCGGACGTGAAGGACAAGTTCGAGGCGCAGGGCTTCGCGGCGGCCTGGAACGCGCCCGAGGACTTCGGCCGTTTCATGGCGGCCGAGGTCGACAAGTGGGCCAAGGTCGTCAAGGTGTCCGGCGCCAAGGTCGACTGACGTGATCGACTTCCATCGGCTCAAGGCCTGGCGCTTCGACGAGATCGTTCAGCGCTACGGCACCGACGACACGATGCGCTACGCCCTCGCGCTCGGCCTGGGCGGCGACCCGACCGACGCGCCGCAGCTGCGGTTCGTCAATGACGTGCCCGCGGCGCCCCTGGCCTTGCCGACGATGGCAGTGGTGCTCGGCTTCCCCGGCTCGTGGATGCAGGACCCGGCCACCGGCATCGACTTCGCGCAGATCGTGCATGGCGAGGAGCAGGTCGTGTGGCATCGGCCCCTTCCGGCGGCGGGCGCCGTGCGGGCGCGGCACCGCGTGACCCGGATTGTCGACAAGGGGCCGGGCCGCGGCGCGACCATCACCTACGACAAGACGCTGCACGACGCCGAGAGCGATGTGCTGCTCGCGACCGTGACCCACACCACCTTCGCACGCGGCAATGGCGGCTTCGCCACCAGCGACGTGCCCGGCGACGCCGCCCCGGCGCCGCCCGTGCCGGTGCCTGCGAGCGAGCCGGAGGCCGTCGTCGACATCCCGACGCTGCCGCAGCAGGCCTTGCTCTACCGGCTCTGCGGTGACCGCAATCCGCTGCATTCCGACCCCGCCACGGCACGTGCTGCCGGCTTCGACCGGCCGATCCTGCACGGGCTGTGCACCTGGGGCATCGCGGCGCATGCATTGCTCGCGCAGTGCGCCGGCAGCGACCCGACGCGGCTGCGCAGCCTGTACGCGCGCTTCTCGGCACCGGTGTTCCCGGGCGAGACGCTGCGGCTCGAGCTGTTCCGCCAGGGCGGCGACGTGCGCTTTCGCGTCCGGGTGCCGGCACGCGACAAGGTGGTGCTCGATCACGGCCATGCCGTGTTCGCGGCCTGAGCTTCAACACCCACGACGAGGAGACGACATGACCCAGCACATCCCTGATATCGCCATCGGCCGCCGCACCCTGCTCGGTGGCGCGGTCGCCGCTCTCGGCACGCTCGCAGTGCCCGCCTTCGCGCAGACCGGCTACCCCGTCCGCCCGGTGAAGTTCGTCGTGCCTTTCCCTGCCGGAGGACCGGTGGACACCACCGGCCGTGCGGTCGCGCAGAAGCTGTCGGAGATGTGGGGCCAGCAGGCCATCGTCGACAACCGCGCCGGTGCCGGCGGCATCGTCGGCGCCGAGATCGCGGCCAAGCTGCCGGCCGACGGCTACAACGTCTTCGTCTGCAGCATCCACCATTCGGTGCTGCCCAGCCTCAAGCCGCGGCTCGCCTACGACATCGAAAAGGACTTCGTGCCGTTGAGCTTCGGCGCGATGTTCCCGGTAGTACTGGTGGCGCACCCGGACGTGCCCGTGAAAACGGTGGCCGACGTCATCGCGCTGGACAAGCGCTCGCCCGGCAAGCTGAGCTTCGGCTCCGCCGGCAGCGGTGGTGGCACCCACCTGGCGGGCGAGCTGTTCAACATGCAGGCGGGCACGAAGCTGCTGCATGTGCCGTACAAGGGGAGCGCGCCGGCGATGACCGATCTGCTGGGCGGCCAGGTGCAGTTCATGTTCAGCGACGCGCCCACGGCGCTGCCGCAGATCAAGGCCGGCAAGGTGCGCGCCATCGCCGTGGCCAGTGCCCAGCGCTCGGCGTTGCTGCCCGATGTGCCGACCGTGGTGGAGTCGGGCCTGCCAGCTTACGAGGCCTATTCGTGGGCCGGCTTCCTGGCCCCGGCCGGCACGCCGAAGGATGTCGTGCAGCGCCTGAGCGTCGACATCGGGAAGGCGCTCGGCGACCCGCAGGTCAGGCAGCGCCTTTCCGACGCCGGCGCGGAAGCCGCGCCGAGCACGCCCGAAGCCTTCGGGAAGATGCTGCACGCGGAGATCGTCAAGTGGACGAAGGTGGTGCGCACGGCGGAAATCAAGGTGGATTGATGGCGACGAAGCTGGAATCCGCCGACACCGCGGCGCGCCTGAGCGTCCACCAGGAGGGCCCCGTGCTGGTGCTGACGATCAGCAACCCGGCGGCGCGCAACGCGATGCACCCGTCGCTCTATCGCACGGCGGTCGAGACGCTGCGCCGCGCGGCGGCTGACCGCGCGGTGCGCGCAATCGTCCTGAGGGGCGAGGGCGAGCACTTCTGCGGCGGCGGCGACCTGAAGCGCCTCGCAGCCCAGCGCGAGCTGCCGCGCGAGACGCAGGCCGCCCACCTCGACGTGCTGCACGACTGGGTGATGGCGATGCACGACGCGCCGCAGCCGGTGATCGCCGCCGTCGAGGGTGCGGCGGCGGGCGGCGGCTTCTCGGTCTGCCTGGGCTGCGACCTGATCGTGGCCGCCGAGGACGCGAAGTTCGTCATGTCGTACGTCAAGCTCGCGCTCACGCCCGACGGCGGCGGCTCCGATTCGCTCGCGCGTGCGCTGCCGCCGCAAACGGCGCTGGAGCTGCTGCTCGACGGCGGCGTGTGCACGGCGCAGCGGCTGCACGCGCTGGGCGTGGTCAACCGCGTGGTGCCGCACGGCGAGGCGGTCGCCACCGCCATGGCCTGGGCGCAGCAACTGGCCGCCGGCCCCGCCGATGCTCAGGCGCGCATCAAGCAACTGGTGCATGCGGCCCGCGGGCGCTCGCGCCGGGCGCAGCTCGATGCCGAGCGCGACGCTTTCGTCGACAGCCTCTACAGCGACGCCTGCGGCGCGGGCATCGCGTCTTTCCTCAACAACGCGCGCCGCGGCTGAGCCGCGCGCCCCTGTCCATTCGCAAGGCCTTCCATGTCCGACCTGCTCGAATCCGCCCTGAACCCGCAATCCGTCGCCGTCATCGGCGCGTCCGAGAACATCCACAAGATCGGTGGGCGCCCGATCTACTACATGCGCAGGCATGGCTTTGGCGGTCGCATCTACCCGATCAATCCGTCCCGTGAGGAGGTGCAGGGACTCAGGAGCTATGCGTCGCTCGCGGCGCTGCCGGAGGCACCCGACCTGGCAATGGTCATCGTCGGCGGCGAGAAGGCGGTCGATGCCGTCTCGCAGTGTGCGTCGCGCGGCGTGAAATCGGTGGTGGTGGTGGCCTCGGGTTTCGGCGAGACGGGCGAAGAGGGGCGCGCCGCGCAGCGGGCGATGGTCGACACCGCGCGCGCTGCCGGCATGCGCCTGTACGGCCCCAACACCCAGGGACTGGCCAACTTCGGCACCGGCGCGCTCGCCGGCTTCTCGACCATGTTCGTCGAGGTGCCGCCGGCCGACGGCCCGGTCGGCATCGTGAGCCAGAGCGGCGGCATGAGCGCCATGGCCTACGGCCTGCTGCGGGGCCGCGGCCTGGGCGTGCGCCATGTGCACGCGACCGGCAACGAGGCCGACGTCACCGTGTCGGACCTGGCCTGGGCGGTGGCGCACGACCCCGACGTGAAGCTGCTGCTGCTCTACCTCGAAAACGTCGCCGATCCCGAACTGCTCGCGCGCACTGCCGCCTATGCGCGCGAGCGCGACCTGCCCATCATCGCGGTGAAGGCCGGGCGCTCGGAGAGCGGGCAGAAGGCCGCGTCGTCGCACACCGGTTCGCTGGCCAACGAGGACCGCACGGTCGACGCCTTCTTCCGGCATCACGGCATCTGGCGGGTGCGCGACCCGCACGCGCAGGCGCTGGCCGCCGAGGCCTACCTCAAGGGCTGGCGGCCCGAGGGCCGGCGGCTCGTGATCATCAGCAACTCGGGCGCGAGCTGCGTGATGGGGGCCGACGCCTCGGAGGAACTCGGCCTGCCGCTGGCCGAGCTGGCACCCGCCACGCGTGCCGACGTGGCGAGCCGCCTGCCGGGCTTCGCGACGGCGGTGAACCCGATCGACATCACGGCCGCGCTGCTGTCGAACAGCGGCCTGTTCGGCGATGTGCTGCCGGCCGTGGCGCAGGACCCGGCGGCCGACCTGTTCTTCATCAACATCCCGGTGGCCGGCGCCGGCTACGACGTCGAGGCCTTCGCGCGCGACGCGGCCGCGTTCGAGCGCAGCACGGGGAAGCCGGTGGTGGTGGCCGCCTGGCAGGACACGGTGGCGGCGCCCTTCAGGGCGCACGGTGTGCCGACCTACGGCAACGAGAACGACGCCTTGGGCACGCTGGCCCAACTGGTGTCGCACACCGCCCTGATGCGCAAGGCGATCGTGCCGTGGCCCGCCGCGCCGGCCCCGGCGCTGCCTGCCGGCACCGGGCGTTTCCTGAACGAAGCGCAAAGCCTGGGGCTCCTTGCCGAGGCGGGGGTGCCGGTGGTCGCTCACCGGTTGTGCCGGAGCGCGAAGGAGGCCGCGGACGCGCTGTTGGCCGTGGGGGCGCCGGCGGTGGTGAAGGCCTGCTCGGGCGACGTTCCGCACAAGTCGGAACATGGCCTGGTGGCCTTGAACGTCGGCTCGGCGGAGGAGGTCGCTGCGCTGTTCGATCGCCAATGGGCCAGGCTGGGCGCGCTCGGGGCCGCGCAGGAGGGCGTGATCGTCGCGGCGATGCGTCGCGGGCAGCACGAATTCATGGTCGGTGCGCGCGTCGATCCGGTCTTCGGCCCGGTGGTGGTCGTCGGCGACGGCGGCAAGTATGTGGAGGCGCTCCAGGACATCGCGGTGCTGGTACCGCCCTTCGCCGCGGCCGACGTGGCGGACGCCCTGCGCACGCTGCGCATCGCGCCGCTGCTCGACGGCGTGCGGGGCGACCCGCCGCTGGACATCGACGCGCTGGCGCAGGTGGTGGTGGCCGTCGGCAGGCTGATCGTGGACGCGCGCGGCTCCATCGCCTCGATCGACGTCAATCCGGTACTGGTTGCGCCCCGGGGGCAGGGCGCCGTGGTGCTGGACGCGCTGGTCGAGCGGGGAGGCTGAGCAGCGCGGGTCGCGCTTGTGCAAAGATCGCCCGGGGCTTGGCCTTGAACTTGCTAAGCTATGGCTCAAGGAGATTGGTCGTTCTATGCACAAATTCGACGAAATGTATGAGCGGCTGCCCTATGCAGGGGCCGCGATCCGTCAGCACTACCAACGTTACGACCAGTGGCTCGCGAAGCAACCCCAGGAGGTGATGAATTCGCGGCGGGAGGAGGCGGAGATGATCTTCCGCCGCGTCGGGATCACCTTCGCGGTGTACGGCGCCAAGGACGAGGACGGCTCGGGCACCGAGCGGCTCATCCCCTTCGACCTGCTGCCGCGGATCATCCCGGCGCACGAGTGGGAGAGCATGCAGAAGGGGCTGGCGCAGCGCGTCAACGCCCTCAACCGCTTCATCCATGACGTCTACCACGACCAGGAGATCGTCAAGGCGGGCATCATCCCCTCGGAGCAGATCAACAACAACGCGCAGTTCCGGCCCGAGATGATCGGCGTCAATGTGCCGAACGACGTGTACTCCAACATCTCGGGCATCGACATCGTGCGCGCCCCCGATGCCGAGGGCAAGGGCGAGTACTACGTGCTGGAGGACAACCTGCGCGTGCCCAGCGGCGTGAGCTACATGCTCGAGAACCGCAAGATGATGATGCGGCTCTTCCCCGAGCTCTTCGCGCAGAACCGCGTGGCGCCGGTGGCCCACTACCCTGACCTGCTGCTCGAGACCCTGCGCGCCAGCGCGCCGCCGGCGACGGCCGAGCCCACGGTGGTGGTGCTCACGCCCGGCATGTACAACAGCGCCTACTTCGAGCATGCCTTCCTGGCGCAGCAGATGGGCGTCGAGCTGGTCGAGGGCCAGGACCTGTTCGTCAAGGACGACTTCGTCTACATGCGCACCACGCGCGGCCCGAAGCGGGTCGACGTGATCTACCGCCGCGTGGACGACGACTTCCTCGACCCCGAGGTGTTCCGGCCCAATTCGACGCTGGGCTGCGCCGGCCTGATGCGCGCCTACAAGGCGGGCAACGTGGTGATCTGCAACGGCGTGGGCACCGGCGTCGCCGACGACAAGTCGATCTACCCCTATGTGCCTAAGATGGTCGAGTTCTACCTCGGCGAGAAGCCGATCCTCAAGAACGTGCCGACCTGGATGTGCCGCAACAAGGACGACCTGGGCTACGTGCTGGCCAACCTCAAGGACCTGGTCGTCAAGGAAGTGCACGGCGCCGGCGGCTACGGCATGCTGATCGGCCCGGCCGCGACGCAGGCCGAGATCGAGGAGTTCCGCCAGGCCGTGATCGCCAAGCCCGACGGCTACATCGCCCAGCCCACGCTGAGCCTGTCGACCTCGCCGACCTTCGTCGAGTCCGGCATTGCGCCGCGCCACATCGACCTGCGGCCCTTCGTGCTCTCGGCCAAGGAGGTGCAGATGGTGCCCGGCGGCCTGACGCGCGTGGCGCTCAAGGAAGGTTCGCTGGTCGTCAACTCCTCGCAGGGCGGCGGCACCAAGGACACCTGGATCCTTGAGTCCGACAAGCGCTTCGGCTCGCAGTCGCAGAGCCAGAACGGCCAGTCGCAATCGCAGTCGCAAAGCCAGTCGGCCTGAGGGGAGGATCACACCATGCTTTCACGCACCGCCGATCACCTCTACTGGATGTCTCGCTACACCGAGCGGGCCGAGAACACCGCCCGCATGCTGGACATCAACTACCAGACCTCGCTGCTGCCGCAATCGGCCGAGATGGCGCAATCGGGCTGGCAGGGCGTGCTGTCCATCAGCGAACTGCGTCCTGCCTACTTTGCCAAGTACGACACCGTGACGCCCGAAGGCGTGATGGAGTTCATGGTCAAGGACGAGGAGAACCCCTCGTCGATCATCTCCTGCCTGCGGGCGGCGCGCGAGAACGCGCGGGCCGTGCGCGGCGCCCTCACCACCGAGGCCTGGGAGACGCAGAACACCACCTGGCTCGACGTCAACCGCATGCTGCGCTCGGGCGGCTTCGAGCGCGACCCGGGCGCCTTCTTCGAGTGGGTGAAGTTCCGCTCGCATCTTTCGCGCGGCGTGGCGCTGGGCACCATGCTGCAGGACGAGTCCTTGTTCTTCTCGCGCCTGGGCACCTTCCTCGAGCGGGCCGACAACACGGCGCGCCTGGTGGATGTGAAGTTCCACGCGGTGGGCAGCGAGTTCTTCGGCGCCGCCACCGAAGGCGATCAGGAGTACGACTTCTACCACTGGAGCGCGATCCTGCGCAGCGTCTCGGCCTTCGAGGTGTACCGCAAGGTCTACCGCGACGTGATCAAGCCCGAGCGCGTCGCCGAACTGCTGGTGCTGCGCGCCGACATGCCGCGCTCGCTGCACCACAGCCTGGCGGAGGTGGTTGCCAACCTGGCCAAGGTCGCGAACGACCAGAGCGCCGAGACCCAGCGCCGGGCGGGCAAGCTGCTGGCCGAACTGCAGTACGGCCGCGTCGACGAGATCCTCGCGACCGGCCTGCATGCCTACCTCACGCAGTTCCTCGACCGCGTGAACGAGCTGGGCGCGCGCATCAGCCAGGACTTCCTGGTGCCAACGCACTGAGCCACAGTCTGAGCGAAACAGGGCCGCAGCGCGCGCCCACCCTGCACGGGGCGCTATCGTTCGATAGCGCCCCGTGTTCCTTGCGTGGATCGGCGGCGCTCCGGTCCTCGTTCGGTGAGCGCAGGTGCACGCGCATGCCCTCTTGTCCGGGCGCCAGGTCGGCGCGCAGCGTCAGCGCCGGAATGTCGTAGTCGCCGCCGTTCTGCGCCCGGAAGGGCAGGGGCGCCGTGGTGGCCAGCGTGTCCAGGCGCTGCGCCAGCTCGGCCTGCGTGCGCTGCAGCCGCTCGGCGTCCATGCGGCTGCTCTGGTAGACCACGAAGGGCGGCAGCACGTCGAAGCCCGGGTAGTGCAGGATGCCGTGCTGGATCGGGAACAGCAGCTCGTCCATCGGCCCGTTGATGCCTCGCGGGTCGTAGTGCGACGCCCACCCGCCGGTGGTGACGACCAGCATGGCGCGCTTGCCGGCCATCACGCCTTCGCCATAGCGCTCGCCCCAGCGTTGCTCCGAATGCTCTCCCACGCCGTAGGCGAAGCCGTGGGCGTACACGCGGTCCACCCAGCCCTTGAGCCGCGCCGGCATCGAGAACCACCACATCGGGAACTGCAGGATCAGCACGTCGGCCCAGCGCAGCTTGTCCTGCTCCGCGGCGACGTCGGGCGACTGCCGGCCGCTGGCGAAAGCGCGTTGCGAATCGTGCATGGGGTGGAAGGGCGTGCCGGCCTCGCGCGCCGGAAAGTCCTCGGCGTCGAGCGAAGCCTTCCAGCGCATCGCGTGCAGGTCGGAAACCTGGACCGTGTGCCCGGCCGCTTCGAGGTGCTCGCGCATGAAGCGCGCAAGGGTGCCGTTGAGGGAGCGTTCTTCAGGGTGTGCGTGGACGAGCAGGATGTTCATGGGGCGTGCCTTCGTTGTGGAAAGCAGCCAGCGTAGAAGCGTGCGCGCTATATTGGAAATCGATCCTGCCCATAGTCGCTATGCCCATGCACGATACCGACCGTCTGCGCCGCCTCGACATGAACCTGCTGCTCACGCTGGACGTGCTGCTCATGGAGAACCACGTGAGCCGCGCCGCGGCGCGCCTGCACCTGTCGCAGCCCTCGGTGAGCGCGCAGCTGGCCCGACTGCGCGAGGCGCTGGGCGACCCGCTGCTGCTGCCCGGCCCGCGCGGCATGCGGCCGACGACGCGGGCGTTGCAGCTGCAGGCGCCGCTGCGGCAGGCGCTCGAATCGCTGGCCCAGGCGGTCGCGCCGGCGGCGGCCTTCGATCCGGCGCAGGCCAGCGTCACCTGGCGCATCGCCGCCGCCGACTACGGCGAAGCCGCCATCGTGCAACCGCTGCTGGCGCGGATGCGCGCCGCGGCACCGAACACGCGCCTCGCGGTGCGGCAGGTGGCGTCGTCGCGGCTTGCGGCCCTGGCGGAGCAGGGCGAGGTGGACCTGGCCTTCCACACCGCCGAAGGCGCGCCGCCGTCGTTGCATCGGCGGCTGCTCTTCAAAGAGGACTACCTGCTGGCCGGCCGCGCCGACCATCCGGCCCTGCGCCGGCGCCCGACGCTGGCGCAGTTCTGCCGGCTGGAGCATCTGATCGTCTCGCCCGACGGCGGCGGCTTCGAAGGGCCGACGGACGCCGCGCTGCGCGCCTTGGGCATGGAACGCCGCGTGGTGCTGTCGGTGCCGCATTTCATCTTCGCGCGCTCGGTCATCGCCGGCAGCGACCTGGTGGGCATGCTGCCCTCGCGCGTGCTGGCGGGCGTGTCGGGCCTGCGTGTGCTGCGGCCGCCGGTCGAGGTGGCCGGCTACGAGATGGCGATGCTGTGGCACGAGCGCGTGCATCGCGACCCGGCCCACCGCTGGCTGCGCGAGCAGGTGCTGGCGGCCCTCGAGCCGCTGCCACGGCACGGGCGCCCTGGCCATCCGTCGCGCTGAAAGGCCCTTAGCATCGGCCGATGTCCAGCACACCCGCCTGCCCGTCCTGCCGCCAGCCCATGGAGGTGCGCCGCCTCGCCACCCACACCGGCGTGGCGACCGAGCTGGACATCTGCTTCGCCTGCCAGGGCCTGTGGTTCGACCCGCAGGAAAGCGCGCGCCTGTCGCCGGCCGCCGTGCTGGAACTGTTCGAGCTGCTCCACCAGCACCGCGACGACGCCCATGGCCCGCTGCACGCATCGCTGGCCTGCCCGCATTGCCGGCGCACGCTCAGCAAGAGCTTCGACGTGGTGCGCAGCGGCCGCTACGTGACCTACCGCTGCCCGCAGCGCCACGGCCGCTTCGCGAGCTTCTCGTCCTTCATGGTCGAGAAGGGCTTCGTGCGCCAGATGACCCGGCCCGAGGTCGAGGACCTGGCGCGCCGCGTGGCCGCCATCTACTGCACCGGCTGCGGCGCGCCGGTCGACATCCGGCGCGAGCATGCCTGCCCCCATTGCCTGGCGCCGTTCTCGCTGCTCGATCCGCAGGCGGTGGAGCAGGCCTTGAAGCGCCATGGCGCCAACGCCGCGCAGGCGGCGCGTGGGCCTGTGGCGCCGGCAGCCGGCCAGGTCGACCTGGCCGATGCGCTGGTGGCCATAGAGCGGGACCGCCAGCGCGCGCTGCGGGAGGAAGAGAAGGAGCGGCGCGAAGGCACGCTGGACCTGTGGGCCGCCGGCGTGGAACTGGTGTGGCGGGCGCTGGCGCGCTGACGCACGCGATGGCTAGTGCGGTGACTTGAGCGGCAACTTGAGCGGCAACTTGAGCGGCGTCAGCGCCCAAGGGCTCAGCGGCTTGCCGAACAGGTCCTTGAACTGCACGCCCATCGCCGCCACGCCCCAGGCGTTGCGGCGCACGAAGTCCCAGCGCTGCTGTTGCAGGTCGGCGGCATAGCCGGCCCAGTCGGCGTGATGCGATTGCAGGGCATGCACCGCGGGCGCCAGCAGGGTGCGGCCTGCGTCGGCCGACAGTGCGCCGGTTTCGATGCCGCACAGCAGCAGATTCAGGCGCCAGCACAGCCGGGCCGATGTTTCCGCGGTCCACTCATGCGGTGCATCGAGCGGGGCGTCCAGCAGCAGGGTCGCGAGGCTCGCGAAGTCGTCGAAGGGCAGCGCTTCGCTGGCCGCCTCGCGCACCTGGGCCCGCCACTCGTTCAGCAGCTGGACGGCATGGGCCTGTGCCTGTGGCGGCAGGTGCCCCGGCTCGTACAGGCTCCAGCCATCGAAGCGCCGTGTCAACGCGGGGATGGGCATGGCCAGGACGATGGAGCGGATGGGCTGCGCCAGCGCCACGGCCAGGCGCAGCACCGGGTCCTGCTGCGCGACCCGGCCTTGGATGCGCTCCAGCAGGGCCAGATCGTCCTTCTGCGCGTCCCGCCAGGCGAACACCAGGATGACCCACAGCGTGGCCAGCAGGCCACCGACGACCAGGCCCACCGCGCCCTTCCAGAGGCAGGCGAAAAAAGCCAGGGCGGCCAGTGCGCCGAGCAGGGACCACGCGAGCGCGCGGGCCAGCGGCAAAGGGCGGATGGCTGTCATGGTGCGAGGAAATGATGCCTGCAGCGCCCGTCGCGCCTGCGCAGGACGCTATCAAAACAGTAGCAATTGCACCCCGCTCGCCGTGTCAGGCAGCCGTCGCCTGCCGCACCGCGTGCTCCCAGCGCGCCATGGCCTCCTGCGCCTGCGGGCGGCCCAGCGTGGGCACGAAGCGGCGTTCCACGCGCCAAAGCTTCGACAGCTCGTCGGTGCCCGCATACACCCCGCACGACAGGCCGGCCAGGTAGGCCGCGCCCAGCGCGGTGGTCTCGGTCACCTCCGGCCGCACGACGGGGATGCCGAGCAGGTCGGCCTGGAACTGCATCAGCAGGTCGTTGACGCTGGCGCCGCCGTCCACGCGCAGCTCGGTCACGGGCTGGCCGCCGGCGGCCACCACGTCGCGGCTCATGGCCTGCAGCAGGGCGGCGCTCTGGTAGGCGATGCTCTCCAGCGCGGCGCGCGCGATGTGCGCGACGGTGGTGCCGCGCGTGAGGCCGGTGATGGTGCCGCGCGCGTCGGCGTTCCAGTAGGGCGCGCCCAGGCCGGTGAAGGCCGGCACCATCATCACGCCGCCCGCATCGGGCACGCTCTCGGCCAGCGACTGCACCTCTGCGCTGCCCTTGATGGCCTTGAGGCCGTCGCGCAGCCACTGCACCACGGCGCCGCCGACGAAGACGCTGCCTTCCATCGCATACCGAGCTTGCGCCGAGACGTGCCCGGCGCCGGGCCGCCCCAAGCCGGGCACAGCCCCCTCGGGGGGCAGCGAACCACGCGAAGCGGGAAGCGTGGGGGCCTCGATCTGCGCCGCACTGGTCACCAGCAGGCCGTTCTGCGAGGCCTGGAACTTCTCGCCCGTGTGCATGAGCAGGAAGCAGCCGGTGCCGTAGGTGTTCTTGGCCATGCCGGCCTCGAAGCAGGCCTGGCCGAAAAGCGCCGCCTGCTGGTCGCCGGCGACCCCGCCGATGGGCAGCGCGTGGCCCAGCAGGTCGGCATCGGCATCGGCGAAGTGGCAGCTCGACGGACGCACCTGCGGCAGCACCGAGGCGGGGATGTCCAGCACCGCCAGCAGCTCGGCGTCCCATTCGTTGCGGTGCACGTTGAAGAGCATGGTGCGCGAGGCGTTGCTTACGTCCGTCACGTGCACCTTGCCGCCCGTCAGCTGCCAGATCAGCCAGCTGTCGACCGTGCCGAAGGCCAGCTCGCCGCGCGCGGCCTGGGCGCGCGCGCCGGCCACGTTGTCGAGCAGCCAGCGCAGCTTGGTGGCCGAGAAGTAGGCGTCGATCACCAGGCCCGTCTTCTCGCGGATGGTGGCCTCCATGCCGTCCTGGCGCAGGCGGGCGCACAGCGGCTCGGCGCGCCGGTCCTGCCACACGATGGCGGGATGCACCGGCTGGCCGGTCCGGCGGTTCCACAACAGCGTGGTCTCGCGCTGGTTGGTGATGCCGATGCCCGCCATGTCCGAGGCCTGCAACCCGGCCTTGGCCAGCACGTCGCGCGCGGTGGCCAGCTGGCCCTGCCAGATCTCCATCGGGTCGTGCTCCACCCAGCCGGGCTGCGGGTAGTGCTGGGTGAGCTCGCGCTGCGCCATGGCAACGATGCGCCCGCCGCGGTCGAACACGATGCTGCGCGAGCTGGAGGTGCCCTGGTCGAGGGCGAGCAGGTAGGTCTTGTCGATCATGGTGTCGGGGAAGAAGAAGGGGATTCGGTGGCCGGGTCGGCCGCCACCACGCAGCGCACCCCGGCCGCGTCCAGCAGCTCGGGGAAGGGCGCGGGCGGCGGCGCGTCGGTGAAGAGGCAGTCGATGCGTGCCAGCGGCGCGATCTGCACAATGGCCGGCCGGTGGAACTTGCTGGCGTCGGCCGCCAGCCAGACTTCGCGGCCCTGGGCCAGGATGGTCTGGGCCACCTTGACCTCGCGCAGGTCGAAGTCGCGCAGCGTGGCCTCGCCGCCCTCGGCCTCGATGCCGGAGCAGCCGATGAGCGCGATGTCGACCTTGAACTGGCGCATGAAGTCGATGGTGGTCTCGCCGACCACGGCCCGGTCGCGGGCCCGCACGGTGCCGCCGGCCACGATGACGTCGCAGGCCTCGTTGTCGGCCAGGATGTGGGCGACGTGCAGGTTGTTGGTGATCACCCGCAGCCCGCGGTGGTGCATCAAGGCGCGGGCGATGGCTTCGGCCGTGGTGCCGATGTTGAGGATCAGCGAGCAGTCGTTGGGCACCCGCTCGGCCACCGCGCGCGCGATGCGGGCCTTGCCTTCGGCGTTCAGGGTCTCGCGCTGCGGGTGGGCGATGTTCTCGGTGGTGGACGCCGGCGCCCGCACCCCGCCGTGGAAGCGCACCAGCAGCCCTGCGTCGGCCAGCCGCTGCACGTCGCGCCGCACCGTCTGCAGCGTGACGCCGAGCAGCTCGGCCAGCTGCTCCACCGTCATGGCGCCTCGGGCGCGCACGGTGTCGAGCAGGTTGAGCTGGCGCGGGTTGGAATTGTTCACGCCTCGCACTTTAAACCGAAAAAAAACGAATGGACTTCAGGGATAACTAGGAGGAAAATCGCGCATTAACGAATCGATAGGAACAAAATCGCGGCGAAGCGGGTCCAAAAAGGCCGACACCGCCCGACCCTTGCGCACGCCATGAGCAGCTCTTCCCCTTCCACCGCCCGTCCTTCGCCCACCCACGCCGGGGCCGCCGCCTTCGACTGCGACGTCTTCGTGGTGGGGGGCGGCATCAACGGCTGCGGCATCGCCCGCGACCTCGCCGGCCGCGGCTGGCGCGTGGTGCTGGCCGAGAAGGACGACCTGGCGGCGCACACCTCGTCCTCGTCGACCAAGCTGATCCACGGCGGCCTGCGCTACCTGGAGTACTACGAGTTCTCACTGGTGCGCAAGGCGCTGCAGGAGCGCGAGGTGCTGCTGCGCAGTGCGCCGCACATCATGTGGCCGCTGCGCTTCGTGATGCCGCACGACGCCTCGATGCGCCCCGCGTGGATGGTGCGCCTGGGCCTGTTCCTGTACGACCACCTGGCCAAGCGCGAGGTGCTGCCCGGCTCGCGCGGCGTCGACCTGCGCGAGCACCCGGCCGGCGCGCCGCTCAAGTCCAGCTACCGGCGCGGCTTCGTGTATTCCGACGGCTGGGTGGACGACGCCCGCCTGGTCGTGCTCAACGCGCTGGACGCGCAGGCGCGCGGCGCCCAGATCCTCACGCGCACCCGCTGCGTGGGTGCGCAGCGCGACGCGGCGGGCTGGACCGTCGCGCTCGAAGGCGCCGACGGCGTGCAGCGCACGCTGCGCGCCCGTGCGCTGGTCAACGCGGCCGGGCCCTGGGCCGAGTCCTTCCTGCGCGGCGCGGCGCACGCGGCGGCGGGCGAGAAGCTCGCCACCAAGAGCCTGCGCCTGGTCAAGGGCAGCCACATCGTGGTGCCGCGGGTGTTCGAGCACGACCACGCCTACATCTTCCAGAACCCCGACAAGCGCATCATCTTCGCCATCCCGTACCAGGACGACTTCACGCTGATCGGCACCACCGACGTCGAGGTGCAGGGCGAGCCCGGCAGCGCGCGCATCGACGAGGGCGAGATCGCCTACCTGTGCGAGCAGGCCAGCCGCTACTTCGCCAAGCCGATCGTGCCGGCCGACGTGGTCTGGACCTATTCCGGCGTGCGCCCGCTGCTGGACGACGCCTCCGGCGACCCCTCGGCCGTGACGCGCGACTACCTGCTCGAGAAGCACACCGACGGCGCACCGCTGCTCACGGTCTGGGGCGGCAAGATCACCACCTTCCGCAAGCTCGCCGAAGATGCCGCAGACGACGTCGGCCGGATGCTGGGCGAACAACGCCCGGCCTGGACGCACGGCGCCGTGATGGCCGGCGGCGACCTGTCGGCCTGGGTCGGCAAGCCGCAGGCGGGCGAACTGCCCCAGGAGCGTTTCGAGCGCTTCGTGGCGGCGGTGCAGCGCAAGTACCCGTGGCTGCCCGCCGCACTGGCCCGGCGCCTTTCGCGGGCCTACGGCGCGCGGGTGTCCGAACTGCTGGGCCGGTCGCAGGACGTGCCCGACCTCGGCACCGAGGTCGCGCCGGGCCTGTACGAGCGCGAACTGCAGTTCCTCATCGACACCGAATGGGCGCGCACGGCGGACGACGTGCTCTGGCGCCGGTCCAAGCTGGGCCTGCGCCTGTCGCAGGCGCAGCGCGACAAGGTTGCGGCCTGGATGGACGCGCACGCGCCGACGGTCTGACGCTGCGTGCAGGCACGGCCGGGGGCGCTCTGCCGCTTGGCCCTGGCGATCGGCGGGTCAAGCGCCGAGCGGCCCGCTTTTGCAGCGACAGTCGACCCGATCACGAGGGTGTCGCATGCAACGTCGACCTTTTCTCCTGGGCCTGACGCTGGCGGGCGCAGGTTGCACGCCGCTGGCGTCCGAACGCGACCCGGCCGCGCAGGCTCTGCGCCAGGGTGGTTGCGCGCTGCTGCTGCGGCATGCGCGCACCGAGCCGGGTGTCGGCGACCCGCCGGGCTTCCGGCTTGGCGTGTGCAGCACGCAGCGCAATTTGAGCGAAGCCGGCCGCGAAGACGCGCGCGCCATCGCGCGCTGGTTCGCCGCGGCGGGGCTGCGAGCGCAGGCGGTGCGCAGCAGCGCGTGGTGCCGTTGCATCGACACGGCGCAGCTGGCTTTCGGCGCCTCCGTGCCCTGGCCGCCGCTCGATTCCACCTTCGATTCGCCGTCCGTGTCGCCATCGGCCACACAGGCGCTGCGTGACGCTCTAGGCGGCATCCCGCCGGGACGCTTCGAGGTGTGGGTCACGCACCAGGTCAACATCACGGCGCTGACCGGCGAGGTGCCCGCCATGGGCGAAGGGCTGGTCGTGGGCCCGCAGGCGCGCGTGCTGGCGCGCTGGCAGGCCCGCACCGACGGCTGAAGCCGGCCGGCTCAGGCGCCGATGGCCTGCCGCAGGTTGAGGCGGGCCTGGGCCTCGCAGCGCCCCCGCACGCCGGGCGTCTGGTAGAGCGGCTCGCGCGCGAGGAAGCGGCCCAGGATCAGCTTGCGCCGCGGCTCGAAGACCTCGGGCGGCACATGGGCGTACTCGCGGCGGATCTGCTGCTCGTATTCGGCAAAGCGCTCGGGCGGCGCGCCGAGGATCGAGAGGTCGATGTCCACCAGCAGCTGCGCGTCGGGCTCGGTGGGCTGCGCGTCGTGCAGCGTGGCCATCACCAGGGCATGCACACGTGCGGCCACGTCGTCGGCCACGCCGGCAGCGCGCAGGGCGTCGCGCGCCCAGTCGGCGCTGCGGGCCTCGTTGTCGCTCGCCTGCAGCTCGTAGATCGCATCGTGGAAGAAGAGGGCGAGCGCGACTTCCGCCGGCCGCGCGGCCTGCGCGCGTTCCTGCTCGAAAGCATCCAGGCATTCGGCCAGGTGCTGCAGTGCGTGGTAGTGGCGGTGAGGCTCGGCGTAGCGCCGCATCAGCGCTTCGAAGAGGCCCGGCGAGGGCTGGCGCCCGAGCGCGTGCCAGGCGGCATCCCAGGGCGGGCGCAGGACGGTGGTGAGATGAAGCGGCACGCCCATGGTCGGCTCACTGCGCCATCGCGGCCTTGACCTCGTTGCCCAGGTCGAGCACCGACATCGCGTAGTAGCTGCTCCAGTTGTAGCGCGTGATGACGTAGAAGTTCTGCGTGCCGGCCACGTACTGCGCGGGCGTGTCGGCCCCGTTCTGCAGCTCGATCAGCGCCAGCAGCCCGGGGTGGCGGGCGCCCGCGGCGTCGAGCTGCGCGCCGGCGGCGACGAAGCTGTCGGCGCTGAAGCTCGGCAGGATGTCCTTCTCGAGCAGCAGGGGCATGCGCGCATCGGGTCCCAGCCGCACCGGGTAGGTGGCCGCCATGCCGCGCTGCCAGCCGAAGGACTTGAAGTAGTTGGCGACCGAGCCGATGACGTCGGCCGGGTTGTTCACCAGGTCGATGCGGCCGTCGCCGTCGTAGTCGACCGCGTACTTGGCGATGCTGCTGGGCATGAACTGCGGCATGCCCATCGCGCCGGCGTAGCTGCCCAGCGGGCGCGTCGGGTCTTCGTGCGTGCGGCTCTCGGTGGACAGGAAGCTCTCCAGCTCCTCGCGGAAGAAGGCGCGCCGCTGCTCCGCGCGCGGGTGCGCATCGGGGAAGTCGAAGCTCAAGGTGGCCAGCGCGTCGAGCACCCGGAAGCTGCCCATGTTGCGGCCGTAGATCGTCTCCACGCCGATGATGCCCACGACGATTTCGGGCGGCACGCCGAAGTCGCGTTCGGCGCGCGCCAGCGTGTCGGCGTTGTCGCGCCAGAAGCGCTGGCCGGCGGCGATGCGCACCGGGTCGATGAAGCGGCTGCGGTACACCGCCCAGTTCTTGCGCGTGCCGCCGGGCGCCGGCAGCATCAGGCGCGGCACGTTGGCCAGCATGCGCGCGCTGCCGATGGTGGCGCGCACCCAGGCCGGGTCGAGGTTGCGGCGCTGGGCGATCTCGTCGGCGAACCGCATCGCGTCTTCGCGCGTGGCGTAGGAGCTGCCGCCCCGGGCCGTGCCGACCGCCTTGGTCTTCGAGGCTTTTTGGGCTGCGGCCGGCGCCAGATGGGCGCAGAGCGCCACGAAAAGAAGAGCAATCGACAGGGGCTTGAGGGGGCGCAGGCGAGGCATGCGCGGATTGTGCCCGCGCATGCGGCATGCCCCGGCATCGAAACGACTCAGGGTGTGGACGACACCACGCTTGCCGCAGCCGATGCCGCCGGCCAGCGCAGGCGGCGGAACTCCGCGCGCAGTGCCGGCAACCCGGCGGCCGGGTCGGGCGCATAGCGCTGGGCCTCCAGGCGCAGCAGCCAGTCGCGCTGCGCCGCGCTGGCTTCGCTGCCGAATCGCTCCGCCAGCAGTTCGGCCATCCGGCGCGGCGCGGCGTGGGGGGCCACGGCAATGCCGGCGCGCGCGAGCCGCTTGCGCGCCTCGGCCAGCAGGCGCAGCCAGGGGTCGACGCGGCTGCGCTCCCACAGCGTCCATGCCGCCCCGCCCAGGCTGGCGGCCACCAGCAACAGCAGCAGCACGTAGGCCAGGTCGGCCAGGCTGGGGCTGTCGAAGCCCAGGTTCTTCAGCAGGTCGAGCTGGCGGCTCTGCGTGTAGTTCAGGACCCACTGGTTCCAGCCGTTGTTGACGGCTTCCCAGGCGGCGCGCAGGTTCTGCACGAGCGTGGGGCTCATCGCGCCCACTGCGCCGGCCAGGAAACCGGGCGTGGGCGCCAGGCGCCGGAACTGGCCGATGCGGTCGGGCGAGATCGAGGCGGTGGGGTCGACGCGCACCCAGCCGCGGCCTTCTTCCCACACCTCGGCCCAGGCATGGGCGTCGCTGTTGCGCACGGTCCAGTAGCCGTCGACGCCGTTGAGCTCGCCGCCCTGGAAGCCGGTGACGATGCGCGCCGGCACGCCGGCTGCCCGCATCAGCACCACGAAGCCCGACGCGATGTGCTCGCAGAAGCCCGCCTTGCGGTCGAACCAGAACTCGTCGGCCGTCTGGTCGCCGTACACGCCCGGTTCCAGCGTGTAGCTGTAGCCGCCGGTGCGCAGGCGCTGCTGCGCGGCCCGCACCAGCAGGGGCACGAAGTCGGCGCCGGCGGCCGAGGCGCGTGCTTCGGCCGCCATCTGCGCGGCGAGTTCGACGGTGCGCGGGTTGCTGCCCGGCGGCAGCGCGGTGTAGGCCTGCAGGCCCGGCAGGCGACGCGTGGGGCCGCTGTCGAAGTCGAGGTAGCTCTCGACGCGGTAGCGCAGCAGGTCGCCGACGGGGCGGCTGGTGAACCACTGCAGGTCGGGCGTCTGCGTGACGCGCAGGCCGGGCACCTCGGGCGCGTCGCGCGCCGCGTCGAGCGTGAGCAGCCAGGGGCGGTTGCTGGGCTCCATCGTGACGGCATAGCGCACCGGCTCGCCGCGCACGCGCAAATTGGCCGGCAGGAAGCCGCGCTCCCAGGGCTGTGGAGCGGTCCATTCGCGGCCGTCGAAGTTCGTCAGCACCGGGCCGCGGAAGTACAGGCGGTCGCGCGCGGGCGGGATGTCGCCGTCGAAGCGGATGCGGGCGGCGATGCCGTCGTCGAGCGCGAGCTGCGCGATGGCGCCCACCCGCATGGTGTTCGACAGACCGGTGCGGCCGGTCATGTTGTCGTTGGGCGTGCCCCACAGCGGCGCCAGCCGTGGGAAGAGCATGAAGAGCGCCAGCATGATCGGCGCGCCGGCCAGCGCCATCCAGCCTGCCGTGCGTGCGGCCTGCGACAACGGCGGCCGGCCCACCGGCATGTGCGCGTTGACCAGCGCCGTCAGCAGCCCCAGCAGCGCCAGCAGCATCGCGAAGGCGGTGGCGAGCGACTGCGAATAGAAGAAGTTCGTGAGCATCGCGAAGAAGCCCAGGAAGAACACGACGAAGGCGTCGCGGCGCGCGCGCAGCTCCAGCGTCTTGAGGGCCAGCAGCACCACCACCAGCGTCACGCCCGCGTCCTTGCCCAGCAGCGTGCGGTAGCTGGCGAAGGTGCCCGCCAGCGCCAGCACCAGCAGCGCCACGCGCCACCAGCGGCTGGGCAGCGGCCGCGCCTGCACGGCCAGCACGCCGCGCCACAGCAGCACCGCCCCCGTCAGGCCGACGCACCACAGGGGCAGGTTGGGCGTCTGCGGCAGCACGATGAGCGCGATCACGCCGAGCAGGAACAGCGTGTCGCGCGTGTCGCGAGGCATCTCGCGCCGCAGCGTGGCCGGCGGCGTCAGCATGTGGCCAGCACCTCCAGGCAGGCGCGCCGGTGTGCCTCGCCTTGCGCCGGCGCGACCGTGCGGCTGCCGATGCGCAGGCCGTAGTCCAGCCCGAGCCGGTCGGCCTGCAGCACCCAGGCCGTGAGGCGCGAGATGCGGCCTTCCAGGTCGGCCAGCCCGGTTGCCTGCGCGTCGAGCCACAGCTCGTGGCGCTGGGCCTGCTCGGCATCGCGGCTCACCAGTTCGTCGGAGCCCGCGGCCTGGGCGCGGGCGGCCTTCTTCCAGACGACGAGCTTGAGCGGGTCGCCGCGCCGGTACGGGCGCACGCCGTCGTATTCGCCGGCGCCTTGCGTCGTGGCGGCGGCGATGGCGTCGCCCTCGCGCGGCTCTCCGGGGGGCAGCGGCGGCGCGTGCGCCTCGGGCGCGGGGTAGACGAGCATCTTCGCGGCCGGCCGCCAGACGGTCCAGACGCGGAAGGTGCCCAGCGGGAAGCGCGTCTCGGCCGTCAGCACCGGCACCGGGTGCAGGCCACGCCGTGGCGGCTGGAAGGCGATCTCCACGGTGGACGTGCCCTGGGCCGGCACGTCGGTCCAGGCCCAGTGGCCGCTGCCGCGCACGGCCAGCCCGATGCCGTAGCGCGCGCGCCGCCGCTCGTTGTGCAGCACCACGCGAAAAACGGCTGCAGCGCCCGCGTACTGGGCGTCGGGCGCTATCAGATGCATAGCGAGTCCGCGCAGGGTGGCGTGGCACACGTGCATGCCCACCGCCACGCTGCCGGCCAGCAGGAAGGTCAACAGGTAGCCGAGGTTGAGCTGGTAGTTGATCGACGCGACCAGCAGCACCAGCAGCGTCGCGCCCAGCATCCAGCCTGCTGCCGTGGGCACGATGTAGACGTTGCGCTGGGTGAGGGCGATCTGGTCCGAAGGCGGCCGGCGCGAGAGGAACCAGCCGTCGATGCGATGGCGCAGTGCTGCCGCCGGGTTCATGAACGCACTCAGGGCAAGGGGATGGCGGCAAGCATCGCGCGCACCTGCTCCACCGCGCCGCGCCCCGCATCGCCCACCGGGGTGAGGCGGTGCGCAATGGTCTGCGGCAGCACGGCCTGCACGTCGTCGGGCGCCACGTAGTCGCGGTTGGCCAGCAGCGCCTGGGCCTTGGCGGCGCGCAGCACGGCGATGGCGGCGCGCGGCGACAGGCCCTGCAAAAACCAGCGGCCCGAGCGCGTGGCCGCGACCAGGTCCTGCAGGTACTCCAGCAGCGGCTCGGCCGCATGCACCTGCAGCACGCGCTGCTGCAGCGCGTTCAGCTCGCCGGCCGTGAGCAGCGCGGGCAGGCGAGTCAGCATCTCGCGGCGGTCGGCGCCCGCCAGCAGCTGGCGCTCGGCCGCGCGGTCGGGGTAGCCCAGCGAGATGCGCATCAGGAAGCGGTCGAGCTGCGATTCGGGCAGCGCGAAGGTGCCCAGCTGGTCGTGCGGGTTCTGCGTGGCGATGACGAAGAAGGGCGAGGGCAGCGGGCGCGTCTCGCCCTCGACCGTGACCTGCTTCTCCTCCATCGCCTCGAGCAGCGCACTCTGCGTCTTGGGGCTGGCGCGGTTGATCTCGTCGGCCAGCAGCACCTGGGTGAACAGCGGTCCGGCATGGAACACGAAAGCCTGCTGGCCGCGGTCGTAGATGGCCACGCCCGAGAGGTCGCCCGGCATCAGGTCGGAGGTGAACTGCACGCGCGAGAACTGCAGCCCGAAGGTGTGCGACAGCGCATGCGCCAGCGTGGTCTTGCCCACGCCGGGCACGTCCTCGATCAGCAGGTGGCCGCCTGCGAGCAGGCAGGCCACGCAGTCGCGAACCTGCGCCTCCTTGCCCACGATCACCGTGTTAAGCTGGCCCAGCAGACTGGCGAGCTTCGCAGCGACGTCCATTTTTGTATCCATATGCAAACGATACCGCATGGCCTGCGGCCCCCGTGCCCAGTGAGGTCATGCACCGCCTCCGAGACATGGCACCCACCGGTTACTACATCCATCGCGATTTCTGGAAGCACGAGATGGGCCGGGGGCATCCGGAATGCCCGGAGCGGCTCGATGCCATCGAGGACCGGCTGCTTCTCACCGGCGTGGCCGACGCGCTCGAGCGCCACGACGACATCCCGCTGGCCAGCCTGGCGCAGATCACCCGCGCCCACACGGCCGAACACCTCGACCATCTCGAATCGCTGAACCAGCGCCTGGTCGCGGACGAGTCCGTCGGCGGCCCGGCCTATGCGCAGCTCGACCCCGACACCTCGCTGTCGCGCGGCACGCTGCTGGCGGCGCGCCGTGCGGCCGGCGCCGCCATCGCGGCGACCGATGCGGTGATGCGCGGCGAACTCGCCAACGCCTTCTGCGCCGTGCGGCCGCCCGGCCACCACGCCTGCCGCGAGCAGGCGATGGGCTTCTGCTTCCTCAACAACGTGGCGATCGCGGCGCGGCATGCGCTGGAGCAGCACGGGCTCTCGCGCGTGGCGGTGGTCGACTTCGACGTGCACCACGGCAACGGCACCGAGAACATCCTCTCCAACGACCCGCGCGTGCTGATGGTCGGCATCTTCCAGCACCCCTTCTACCCCTTCACCGGCACCGAGCACCCGGCCGCCAACATGGTGAACGTGCCCATCCCGGCGTACACCAAGGGCATGGACGTGCGCGAGATGATCGAGTGCATCTGGATGCCGCGCCTGGAGGAGTTCAAGCCGCAGATGCTCTTCGTCAGCGCCGGCTTCGACGCCCATCGCGAGGACGAGCTCGGCCAGCTGGGCCTTAACGAGAACGACTTCACCTGGATCACCAGCCGCATCCGCGACGTGGCCAACCGCCATGCCAAGGGCCGCATCGTGTCCCTGCTCGAAGGGGGCTACCACCTCGACGCCCTGGCCCGCAGCGTCGAAGCCCACCTGCGCGTGCTGGCCGACCTGTGACCGCGGGCCGGCCGAAGGGATGATGGACTGGAACGGTTTCCTGCTGCGACTGCAGCAGATCGACGCGCGCAGCTTCTGGATCGAGATCGCCGTGCTGGTGGCCTGCGTGGCGGCGGCCTGGGGCGTGAGCCGCTGGTTCGGCCGCGACCAGCCCAGGGACTCGGTCTGGTTCGGCGAGCGCACCTTCGATGGCCTGCTGTTCCCGCTGCTGGCGCTCGTGCTGACCGACCTGGCGCGCCGCGGCGTGCTGAACTTCCAGCCCGTGCTGGTCCTGCGCATCGCGGTGTCGGTGTTCGTCGCGCTGGTGGCGATCCGGCTCTTCGCAAGGGTGCTGCGCGCGGTGTTCCCGACGTCGGCGCTGGTGCGGCTCGTCGAGCGCACGATCTCCTGGCTGGCCTGGATCGGCGCTGTGCTCTGGATCGTCGGGCTGCTGCCGCCGGTGCTGGCCGAGTTGGACGAGATCACGCTGGGCTTCGGCAAGACGCGCGTGAGCGTGCGCACCATCTTCGAGGGCACGCTCTCGGCCGGCGTGGTGCTGGTCATCGCGCTGTGGATCGCCGCGACGATCGAGAAGCGCATCCTCAGCGAAGCGGTGTCGGACCTGTCGATGCGCAAGGTGGCGTCGAACGCGGTGCGCGCCTTCCTGCTGCTCATCGGCCTGCTGTTCGCGCTGTCGGCGGTGGGGGTGGACCTCACGGCGCTGTCGGTGCTCGGCGGCGCGCTCGGGGTCGGGCTGGGCTTCGGCCTGCAGAAGCTGGCCGCCAACTACGTGAGCGGCTTCGTCATCCTGCTGGAGCGCTCGATCCGGATCGGCGACAACGTGAAGATCGACACCTTCGAGGGCCGCATCACCGACATCAAGACGCGCTACACGCTCATCCGTGCCGGCAACGGGCGGCAGGCGATCGTGCCCAACGAGTCGATCATCACCAGCCGGGTCGAGAACCTCTCGCTGGCCGACCTCAAGTTCAACATCACGACCAGCATCGTGGTGGGTTACGACAGCGACGTGGGCCAGGTGCAGTCCGTCCTGTGCGAGGCGGCGAAGGCGCAGCCGCGCGTGATGGGCGAGCCTGCGCCGGTGGCCTTCCTCACCAATTTCGCGCCGGACGGGCTGGAGTTCACGCTGCACTTCTGGGTGCGCGATCCCGACAAGGGCAAGGACAACCTGCGTTCGGCCATCAACATCGCGATCCTCGAAGGGCTGCGCGCCGCGGACATCGACATTCCCTATCCGCAGCGCGTCGTGCGGGTCGAATCCCTGCCCGAAGGTCGGCCATCGGCGGCGGGGCAGGGCGCTGGCCTATAATCCGAAAAAAGCACGATCGTTCTTTTTTGTCCGCCTTCCGCGTCCTGATTGAAATGGACAGGGGCGCCGGGGGGCGGGTCCTAGAATGATTTGTTGCCCGGCCCGAGCGCCACGCGGCCGCCGTTTTCGCAAATCCATGGAGTCCAACCAATGAAAGTTCTGGTCCCCGTCAAACGGGTCGTCGACTACAACGTCAAGGTTCGCGTCAAGTCCGATCAAACGGGCGTGGACATCGCCAACGTGAAGATGAGCATGAACCCCTTCGACGAGATCGCCGTGGAAGAGGCGGTGCGTCTGAAGGAAAAGGGCGCCGTGACCGAGGTCATCGCCGTGAGCTGCGGCGATGCCAAGTGCCAGGAAACCCTGCGCACCGCGATGGCCATCGGCGCCGACCGCGGCATCCTGGTCGAGACCACCGAGGAGCTCCAGCCCCTGGCCGTGGCCAAGCTGCTCAAGGCCCTGGTCGACAAGGAACAGCCCGGCCTCGTCATCCTGGGCAAGCAGGCCATCGACGACGACGCCAACCAGACCGGTCAGATGCTCGCCGCCCTGGCCGAGCTGCCGCAGGCCACCTTCGCCTCCAAGGTCGAGGTGGCCGGCGAGAAGGTCAACGTCACGCGTGAAGTCGACGGTGGCCTCGAAACGCTCTCGCTGAGCCTGCCCGCGGTCGTGACCACCGACCTGCGCCTGAACGAGCCGCGCTACGTCACGCTGCCCAACATCATGAAGGCCAAGAAGAAGCAGCTGGACACCGTCAAGCCCGAGGACCTGGGCGTCGACGTCAAGCCGCGCCTGAAGACCCTCAAGGTCAGCGAACCGCCCAAGCGCGGTGCCGGCGTCAAGGTGCCCGACGTGGCCGCCCTGGTGGACAAACTGAAGAACGAAGCGAAGGTGATCTGAACATGACCGCACTTGTTGTTGCCGAACACGACCACGCCACGATCAAGCCCGCCACGCTCAACACCGTCACGGCCGCCGCTGCCTGCGGCGGCGACGTGCACGTGCTGGTGGCCGGCGCCAACGCCGCCGAAGCCGGCAAGGCCGCCGCGCAGATCGCCGGCGTCGCCAAGGTCATCGTGGCCGACGGCGCCAGCCTGACCGACGGCCTGGCCGAGAACGTCGCCGCCCAGGTGCTGGCGATCGCGTCCAACTACAGCCACATCCTGTTCCCGGCCACCGCCGCGGGCAAGAACGTGGCACCGCGCGTGGCCGCCAAGCTCGACGTGGCCCAGATCTCCGACATCACTTTGGTTGTCAGCCCCGACACCTTCGAGCGTCCGATCTACGCTGGCAACGCCATCGCCACGGTGCAGAGCAGCGACGCCACCAAGGTGATCACCGTGCGCACCACCGGCTTCGATGCCGCGGCCGCCACCGGTGGCAGCGCTTCGGTCGAGACGGTCGATGCCGTGGCCGACAGCGGCAAGAGCAGCTTCGTGGGCCGCGAGGTGACCAAGAGCGATCGCCCCGAACTGACGGCCGCCAAGATCATCGTCTCGGGTGGCCGCGCGCTGGGCAGCTCGGAGAAGTTCAACGAGGTGATGACGCCCCTGGCCGACAAGCTGGGCGCCGCGCTGGGCGCGAGCCGCGCCGCGGTCGATGCAGGCTACGCCCCCAACGACTGGCAGGTGGGCCAGACCGGCAAGATCGTTGCGCCGCAGCTGTACATCGCCGCCGGCATCTCCGGCGCGATCCAGCATCTGGCTGGCATGAAGGACTCCAAGGTGATCGTGGCGATCAACAAGGACCCCGAGGCGCCGATCTTCAGCGTGGCCGACTACGGCCTCGAGGCGGACCTGTTCACGGCCGTGCCGGAACTGGTCAAGGCGCTCTGAGGCCGTCCCCACACCGATCCGCCATCGAAGGGGCATCGTTCGCGATGCCCTTTTTTTGTCCGCTTCGCGGACCCAAGGAGACACCATGAGCTACACCGCCCCCCTCAAGGACATGCTGTTCGACATCGAACACCTGGCCCGCATCGACGAAATCGCCAAGCTGCCGGGCTTCGAGGACGCCGGCCTCGAGACGGCCCAGGCCGTGCTGGAGGAATGCGCGAGGTTCACGCAGGACGTCGTGGCGCCGCTGAACGTGGCGGGCGACCGCGAGCCCTCGTCGTTCAAGGACGGCGCCGTCACCACCACGCCCGGCTTCAAGGACGCCTTCGCGCAGTACGCCTCGGGCGGCTGGCAGGGCCTGCAGCACCCGGCCGACTTCGGTGGCCAGGGCCTGCCCAAGACCATCGGCGCGGCCTGCGGCGAGATGCTCAACAGCGCCAACCTCAGCTTCGCACTGTGTCCGCTGCTGACCGACGGCGCCATCGAGGCGCTGCTCACCGCCGGCTCCGACGAGCTCAAGGCCACCTACCTCGAGAAGCTGGTGAGCGGCGAGTGGACCGGCACCATGAACCTCACCGAGCCGCAGGCCGGCAGCGACCTGGCGCTGGTGCGCACGCGTGCCGAACCGCTGCCCGACGGCACGTACAAGATCTTCGGCACCAAGATCTTCATCACCTACGGCGAGCACGACATGGTGGAGAACATCGTGCACCTGGTGCTGGCGCGCGTGGCCGGTGCGCCCGAGGGCGTCAAGGGCATCAGCCTCTTCGTCGTGCCCAAGTTCATGGTGAACAAGGACGGGTCGCTGGGCGCGCGCAACGACGTGCACTGCGTGAGCATCGAGCACAAGCTGGGCATCAAGGCCAGCCCCACGGCCGTGCTGCAGTACGGCGACCACGGCGGTGCCGTCGGCTACCTCGTGGGCGAGGAGAACCGCGGTCTCGAGTACATGTTCATCATGATGAACGCCGCGCGCTACGCGGTGGGCGTGCAGGGCATCGCCGTGGCGGAACGTGCCTACCAGCATGCCGTGGCCTATGCCCGCGAGCGCGTGCAGAGTCGCCCCGTCGACGGCTCGATGAACAAGAGCGCGCCGATCATCCACCACCCCGACGTCAAGCGCATGCTGATGACCATGCGTGCCTACACCGAGGGGTGCAGGGCGATGGCCAGCGTGGCCGCCGCGGCCTACGACGCCGCGCACCACCATCCGGATGCCGAGGCGCGCGCGCAGAACCAGGCCTTCTACGAATTCCTCGTGCCGCTGGTGAAGGGCTACAGCACCGAGATGAGCCTGGAGGTCACCTCGCTGGGCGTGCAGGTGCACGGCGGCATGGGCTTCATCGAGGAGACCGGCGCGGCGCAGTACTACCGCGACGCCAAGATCCTCACGATCTACGAGGGCACCACCGCCATCCAGGCCAACGACCTCGTGGGCCGCAAGACCGCCCGCGACGGCGGCCGGACGGCGAAGGCCATCGCGGCGCAGGTCGAGCAGACCGAGGCCGAACTCGCGGCCAGCGGCAGCGCCGATGCGCAGGCCGTGCACAAGCGCCTGAAGGCGGCGCGCGAGGCCTTCCTCGACGTGGTGGACTTCGTGGCCGGCCAGACCAAGGCCTCGCCCAATGCCGTGTTCGCGGGCAGCGTGCCCTACCTGATGCTGGCCGGCAACCTGGTCGCCGGCTGGCAGCTGGCCCGCTCGCTGCTGGCGGCCCAGGCGCTGGCCGCCAAGGGCGAAGACGCGGCCTTCATGAACGCCAAGGTCACCACCGCGCGCTTCTACGCCGATCACATCCTGGCCAAGGCGCCGGGGCTGCGCGACAGCATCGTCGACGGCGCCGAGAGCGTGACGGGGCTGGCGCTCGAAGCCTTCTGAAATCGGACATCCGTACGCGAAGGGCGCGAAGGTCACGCGAAGAACGCGAAAGTAATTCCAAGTTTTCTTGGTTGTTCTTTGCGTCCTTCGCGAAATCTTTGCGACCTTCGCGTATGGAGGTCCGCCCCCGCCTTCCCCAACCTTTGACACACAAAGACATGTCCAAGCTCCCCGGTGCCCTCGCGAATCTGCCGCTGCCCATCATCGGCTCCCCGCTGTTCATCATCAGCAACCCGAAGCTCGTCATCGCCCAGTGCAAGGCCGGCGTGGTCGGCTCGATGCCCGCGCTCAACGCGCGACCCGCGGCGCAGCTCGAAGAGTGGCTGGCCGAGATCACCGAGGAACTGGCCGCCTACAACAAGGCCAACCCGGAGAAGCCTGCGGCGCCCTTCGCCATCAACCAGATCGTGCACAAGAGCAACGACCGGCTCGAGCACGACATGGAGATGGTCGTGAAGTACAAGGTGCCGATCGTCATCACCTCGCTGGGCGCGCGCACCGACGTCAACGACGCGGTGCACAGCTACGGCGGCGTGACGCTGCACGACATCATCGACAACAAGTTCGCGAAGAAGGCGATCGAGAAGGGTGCCGATGGCCTGATCGCCGTGGCGGCCGGCGCGGGCGGCCACGCGGGCACCAAGAGCCCCTTCGCGCTCATCCAGGAAATCCGCCAGTGGTTCGACGGCCCGCTGGCGCTGTCGGGCTCGATCTCCACCGGCGACGCGGTGCTGGCCGCCCAGGCCATGGGCGCCGACTTCGCCTACATCGGCACCGCCTTCATCGCCACCGAGGAAGCGCGCGCGAGCGACGCCTACAAGCAGGCGATCGTCGACGGCACGTCGGACGACATCGTGTACTCGAACCTCTTCACGGGCGTGCACGGCAACTACCTGGCGCCCAGCATCGTCGCGGCCGGCATGGACCCGACGAACCTGCCGCAGGGCGACCTCAAGACCATGAACTTCGCCACCGGCGACGGCAGCAAGGCGAAGGCGTGGAAGGACATCTGGGGTTCGGGGCAGGGCATCGGCGCCATCACCGAGGTGGCCACGGCGGCCGCGTACATCGAGAAGCTCAAGCGCGAATACGCTGCGGCGCGGCGACGCCTGGCGCTCTGAGGTAGGCACTGCGGGCGCCCTGAGCAATTCGCGCCCCCGCCGCGCCGGCCTTGCGGCTGGCGCAGATTCGGATATCAGCTGCGAAATCGATAGCTGCTGGCGCACGCAGGACGGGCGCTGCGGCCCGATTTGGCTTTGAAATCGACGTGGTCAGCACGCGCGAGGGCTTGTCGCCGAGGCGCGTGAGGCGGACCTGCGGCGCGTCGGGCAGCTGACCCTTCAACGAGGCCCGTGCGCCTCGTTTCCCCTGCGCGCAGCTGCGCATCCGGTGATCCGGCGCGGCCGCCGCCGTGCTGCATTGGCACCTCCATTCATGTGAGCTGGCGCGTGGCCGCGCCTTGGCGGAGCATTGCGCGGCTTGGCCTGGATCAAGCTTCGTCGTATGATTGTTGAAAATTCAGTAATTACTGAAAATTCACGAAAGAGCAGCGTGCACGACGCCTCCTCCCTCCCAGCGCAACGCGCCGCGCCACGGCGCCGGCCCGACGCCGGCAGCGTGGCGCAATTGCTTGCGGCGGCCTTGTGGCTGCCGCAGGCGGGGCTGATCGCCTGGGCGGTCCAGCGGCTGGCCGACGGCGGGGGATGGCAGGCGGTGTGGGGGCCGGCGGCGGGCGTACTGGCGCTGGGCCTGCTGCGCGCGGCCAGCGAGGCCTGGGGCCTGCGCCGCGTCTTCGGCCGCGCGCGAGCCGAACTCTCCGCGCTGCGTGTGCAGGCCACCGCGGCGCTCGCGTCGCGCTCGCCGGTGGATCGGGCCCGGCCCGCATCCGGCGCCGCGGCCAGCGTGGTGGCCGAGCAGGCCGAAGCGGTGTTGCCCTGGCTCGTGCGCTACCAGCCGGTGCGGCTGCGCGTGACGGTGATGCCCATCGTCATCGTGTCCGCCGTGGCCTGGTTCTCCTGGGCCGCGGCGCTGGTGCTGCTGGTGGCCGCGCCGCTGATCCCGCTCTTCATGGCGATCGTCGGCTGGCGCGCACAGGCCGCGAGCGAAGCGCAGATGGTGCGCGTGGGCCAGATGAACGGCTTCCTGCTCGACCGCCTGCGGGGCCTCGTGACGCTGCGCGCCCTCGGTGCCGTGGACGCGACGGCGGTGCGTCTGCGTGACGCCGCCGAGGGCCTGCGCCAGCGCACGATGGCCGTGCTGCGCATCGCCTTCCTGTCCTCGGCGGTGCTCGAGCTGTTCTCGGCCCTCGGCGTGGCGATGGTGGCGGTGTACATCGGCTTCCACCTGCTGGGCCACCTGGGCTTCGGCACCTGGGGGGCACCCTTGACCCTGGGGCAGGGCCTGTTCGTGCTGCTGCTCGCGCCGGCCTTCTTCGAGCCGCTGCGCGACCTGGCCGCCGTGTGGCACGACCGCGCCACGGGCGAAGCCGCCATCGGGGCGCTCGAGCGCCTGAGCACGCAGGGTCAAGCGCTGCCCGACGCGCGAGCCGATGCGGCGGCAACTCGGCCCGTGCGGGCTGCCGGGGCCCTGGCGGTTGCCGTGCGGGGCCTGCGTTTCGCGCACGCCGGCGAAGCGCCGGTCTTCGTGGGTTTCGGCCTGACCGTGCATGCGGGCGAGCACGTCGCGCTGATGGGCGCCAGCGGCAGCGGCAAGACGGCGCTGCTGGCCTTGCTTGCCGGCCTGGCCACGCCGAATGCGGGCGAGATCCGGCTGGGCGATCAAGTGCTCGACAGCGGCAGCGCCGGCGCCTTGCGTGCGCGCATCGGCTGGATGGGCCAGCGTCCCCATGTGTTCGCCGGCTCGGTCGCCGCCAACGTGGCGCTCGGACGCCCTGCGCTGTCGATGGCCAGCGTCGAGGACGCGATGCGCTTCGCCGCGCTCGACGCGGTGGCGCAGGCCCGTCCGGCGACCCAGCTCGGCGAGGGTGGCGCCGGCCTGTCCGGGGGCGAGGCGGTACGGCTGGCGCTCGCGCGCCTCGCGGTGCATCCGGATGCCGGGCTGCTGCTGGCCGACGAGCCGACCGCGCACCTCGATGCCGAGACCGCCGCGCGCGTGGTCGACGCCCTGCTGGCGCTGGCCCGTGGGCGCACGCTCGTCGTCGCCACGCACGACCCGCGCGTCGCCGCGCGCATGCACCGTGTGGTCACGCTCGGCGCCGACGCGTTGAAGGAGGCAGCATGAGCCCCCGCCCGGCAGTTCCGGAGGGGGCTCGCACCGCAGGCGAGGCCGAAGGTGCTTCAATGAACCAGGCCGCCCGAGCTACCGTCGGACCGGCGCTGCGCACGCTGTTCGCGGGCCAGGCGCGGGCCTTCGCGCTGGGCGCCGCGCTGGCGGTGCTCACCGTCGCGATGGGCATCGGTCTGTTGGGACTGTCGGGCTGGTTCATCACCGCCACGGCGCTGGCGGGCCTGCAGGCCGCAACGGCCATCGTCTTCGATGTCTTCATGCCTTCGGCCGGGATCCGGCTGCTGGCGCTGGGACGCACCTTCTCGCGCTACGGCGAGCGCATCGTCACGCACGACGCCACGCTGGGCCTGCTGGCGCGCCTGCGCGAACAGCTGTTCCGTGGCTGGGCGCAGCGGGCACCGGCGCGCGCGCTGGCCCTGCGCCCCGCGCGGCTGCTGTTCCGCCTGACCGCCGACATCGACGCACTGGAAGCGCTCTACCTGCGGCTGCTGGTGCCGGCGCTGAGCAGCCTGGGCGCGGCGCTGCTGGCGGGCGTGCTGGTCGGCGTGCACAGCCCGTGGCTGGGTCTGGCGCTCGCGCTGTGGCTGTCGGTCACCGGATGCGCCGTCACCCTGTGGCTGGCGCGGCGGGCGGCACGGCCCTCGGCCCGGCGCGCGATCGCACTCGAAGCACTGCGTGCGCGCACCGCCGACCTCGTGGCCGGCCAGACCGAGCTGCTGATGGCCGGTCGCCTCCAGGCACAGCGGCAGGCCATCGCCGCCGCCGACGCACGCATCGCCCGCACCGACGAGCAGCTCAACCGCCTGGAAGCGCGTGCCGTCTTCATGCAGGGCGCGGCAGGCGCAGTGACGCTGGCGGCGATGGTGCTGGCCGCCGGCTGGCTGGTCGGCGAAGTGCAGGTCGGCGCACCGGTGGCGGCGTTGTGCATCCTCGTGGCGCTGGCGGCGGGCGAGCCCTTTGCCGCGCTGCGGCGCGGTGCTCTGGAGGCGGGGCGCACTGCCCTGGCGCTGCGGCGGCTGGCGCCCGCTCTGGGCGCCACGCACGAAGACAACTCACTCGCCGCGCCGGCCGAAGGCGCCGCCGTGCGCATCGAGGCCGCCGAGGTGCGACACCCCGGCGCATCGCAGGCCGCCCTGCCTGCCCTGTCCTTGCGCATCGGCCCCGGCGAGCGCGTCGCGCTGGTCGGCCCGAGCGGTGCGGGCAAGTCCACGCTGCTGGCCCTGGTGGCCGGCGAGATCGCCGCGGCGCGCGGCAGCGTGCAGGCGCTGCCTGCCAGCTGGCTCACGCAGCGCATCGACCTGTTCGAGGACTCGTTGCGCGACAACCTCCGCGTCGCCGCCCCCGCGGCCGACGACGCCACACTGCGCGCCGCGCTCGACGATGCCGGCCTGGGCGCCGACGTCGCCGCGCTGCGCGCACAGCTCGACACGCCGCTGGGCGAGGGCGGCCTCGGTCTTTCGGGCGGCCAGGCCCGCCGCCTGGCGCTGGCGCGCCTCTTCCTCCATGCGCGGCCGCTGTGGCTGCTCGATGAGGCGACGGAGGCGCTCGATGCCCCCACCGCCAACGACCTGCTGGCGCGTCTGCGCGTGCGCGCCGCCGGCCACACGTTGCTGATCGCCACCCACCTGCGCCGCGAGGCTGCGCTGGCCGACCGGCTGCTGCGCATCGACCACGGCCGGGTGGTGCAGGACCTGCGCCGTGGCACCCCCGAATTCGAGGCGGCGTTGTCCGCGCTCAGACCGGACTGAGAAGAGAACAGGAAAAGGAAAGGAAACCCACCCATGGACCTCGACATCGTCGCGCTGTCGCGATTGCAGTTCGCACTCACGGCGCTCTATCACTTCCTCTTCGTGCCGCTCACCATCGGGCTGGCCATCGTCATCGCCATCATGGAGACGGTCTACGTGATGACCGGCCGCACCGTCTGGCGCGACATGACCAAGTTCTGGGGCGTGCTGTTCGGCATCAACTTCGCGATGGGCGTGGCCACCGGGATCGTGATGGAGTTCCAGTTCGGCATGAACTGGAGCTACTACAGCCACTATGTGGGGGACGTCTTCGGTGCGCCGCTGGCCATCGAGGGGCTGATGGCCTTCTTCCTCGAAGCCACCTTCGTCGGCCTGTTCTTCTTCGGCTGGGACCGCCTGTCGAAGGTCGGCCACCTGGTCGCGACCTGGTGCGTGGCACTGGGCTCCAACTTCTCGGCGCTGTGGATCCTCATCGCCAACGGCTGGATGCAGAACCCCGTGGGCGCGCAGTTCAACCCGCAGACCATGCGCATGGAGGTGACCGACTTCTTCGCCGTGCTGACCAACCCGGTCGCGCAGGCCAAGTTCGTCCACACCGTGTCGGCCGGCTACGTGACCGCGGCGCTCTTCGTGCTGGGCGTGTCGGCCTGGTACCTGCTCAAGGGCCGCCACGTGCAGCTCGCCAAGCGGTCGATGACGGTGGCCGCGTCCTTCGGCCTGGCCGCCGCGTTGTCGGTTGTGGTGCTGGGCGACGAGAGCGGCTACCTCTCGACCGAGCATCAGAAGATGAAGCTGGCCTCCATCGAGGCGATGTGGAAGACCGAGCCGGCGCCGGCCGCTTTCACCGCCTTCGGCTTTCCCGACCAGGCTGCACGCGAGACGCACTTCGCCGTCCACATCCCCTGGGCCATGGGGCTGATCGGCACCCGCTCGCTGACGACCGAGATTCCCGGCATCGAGGACCTGGTCAAGCGCGCCGAAGTCCACATCCGCGACGGCCTCAAGGCCTACGACGCCCTGCAGCGGATCCGTGCCGCGAAGACTGACGCCGACGTGCCGCCGCAGGCGCGCGCCGACTTCGAGGTCAACGGCGCCATGCTGGGCTACGCGCTGCTGCTCAAGCGCTATGTCGACGATCCACGCCAGGCCACGCCCGAGCAGATCGCAAGGGCCGCCTGGGACACCGTACCGCAGGTCGCGCCGCTGTACTGGACCTTCCGCATCATGGTCGGCCTGGGCATGTTCTTCATCCTGCTGACGGCGACCTTCTTCTGGCTCTCGGCCCGCCGCCGGCTCGATGCGCATCCCTGGCTGCTGAAGGTGGCGCTGTGGTCGATCCCGCTGCCCTGGATCGCCGCCGAGTGCGGCTGGTTCGTCGCCGAGTTCGGCCGCCAGCCCTGGGTGATCGAGGGCGTGCTGCCCACCGCAGTGGCCGTGTCCAACCTGGGCGCGGGCACGCTGCTGCTGACCATCGCCGGCTTCGTGGCGATCTACACCGTGCTCTTCGTCATCGAGATGAAGCTGATGCTCAAGGCGATCCGCAAGGGCCCCGCCGAGCACCCGATGGCGCCGGTCGAGAGCTTCCGTGCCGAGGCCGATCCCGAACTCGCCGCGCGCCCCGCGCTCGCGCCCGTGCGCTGAGCCACCCCGAGGAATTGCAACCATGATCCTTCACGAACTCATTTCCTACGACGTGCTGCGCGTCGTCTGGTGGCTGCTGCTGGGCGTGCTGCTGGTCGGCTTCGCGGTGACCGACGGCTTCGACCTCGGCACGGGTACGCTGCTGCCCTTCGTGGCCCGCAACGACCTGGAACGGCGGGTCGTCATCAACACCGTCGGCCCGGTGTGGGAGGGCAACCAGGTGTGGCTGATCCTGGGCGGCGGCGCGATCTTCGCGGCCTGGCCGCACATCTATGCGGTGTCCTTCTCGGGCTTCTACCTGGCGATGTTCGCCATCCTGGTCGCGCTCATCCTGCGGCCGGTCGCCTTCAAGTTCCGCAGCAAGCGCGAGGACCCGGCCTGGCGCAGCCGCTGGGACTGGGCGCTCTTCGTCGGCGGCTTCGTGCCTTCACTGATCTTCGGCGTCGCGATGGGCAACGTGCTGCAGGGCGTGCCCTTCCGCTTTTCGCCGGAGATGCACATCTTCTACGACGGCAGCTTCTTCGGCCTGCTCAATCCCTTCGCCGTGCTCTGCGGCCTGGTGTCGGTCGCGATGCTGGTGATGCACGGCGCCGCCTGGCTGGTGCTGAAGTCCGGCGGCGCGGTGGCGGCCCGGGCACGGGCGGCAGGCATCGGCGCCGCGTTGCTGGCCGCCGCGCTCTATGTGCTGGCCGGCGTGGCGCTGTCGCTGTGGGTGCAGGGCTACCAGGTCACGAGCCCGGTGGTGAGCACGGGCCCGTCGAACCCGCTGCTCAAGACCGTCGGCCTCCAGGCGGGCGCGTGGTTCGCCAACTATGCGGCGCACCCGGCGCTGTGGGTCGTGCCGGCGCTCGGCGTCGCCGGGCCGCTGCTGGCCGCCCTCGGCCTGGCGGCGCGGCGCGAACTGCTGGCGCTGCTGGCCAGCGGCGCGGGCATCGCCGGCATCGTGCTGAGCGTGGGGGTGTCGATGTTCCCCTTCATCCTGCCCTCGTCGATCGACCCGCGCGCCAGCCTCACGGTGTGGGACTCGTCCTCGAGCCACCTCACGCTCTTCATCATGCTGGTGTGCGTGCTGATCTTCCTGCCGATCATCCTGGCCTACACGAGCTGGGTCTATGCGGTGCTGCGCGGCAAGGTCGATCCGAGGGCGATCGAGGACGAACGCACCCACGCCTACTGACCACGGCACCCATCAAGAAAGGACACCCCATGTGGTATTTCGCCTGGCTCCTGGGCCTGCCCCTGGCCGCCGCCTTCGCGGTGCTCAACGCGATGTGGTTCGAGCTGATGGAGGACGACGCCATCCGCCGCGACAAGACACAGAAGCCGTGAAGCCCAGGTCGGCGCCGAGGCGCTGGCCGTTCGACGAGGTGGTTCAGCCCGTCTTCTTGCCGGCAGCCTTGCGGCCGGCGGCGCCGGTGATGCGGTCCTTCAGGCCCAGCACCTTGGTCACCGTGGCGCCCATGCCCATGAGCTTGAGCGCAGTCTCCGGGGCCAGCTTCTGCACGTCGTCGAACCAGGTCATCAACCGGTCGATCAGATCGTGCATCTCGCGCATGCGCTGCTGCGCATGGCGTTCCTCGTCGGTGTGCACCTCCTCGAGCAGCGCACCACGCAGCATCGAGAGCGTCGGCTCGATCTCGCGCCGGCGCCGCTCCTCGGCCAGCACGCGGAAGATCTCCCACACGTCGGCCGGCGCCTCGAAGTACTCGCGCCGGTCGCCGGGCTGGTGGCGCAGCTGCACCAGCCGCCAGGCCTGCAGCTCCTTCAGGCCCATGCTTACGTTCGAGCGAGAGAAGGCGAGCAGCTCGCCGATCTCGTCGGCGTTGAGCGGCTTCTGCGAAAGGAAGAGCAGGGCGTAGATCTGCCCCACGGTGCGGTTGATGCCCCAGCGGCTGCCCATCTCGCCGAAGTGGGCGACGAACTGGCGGTTCAGGGGTGGGAGTTCGGCGGGAGAGCTCATCCCGCCATTGTGGCGCGCTGCTGAAGATTCAGGAATTTCTGAATTTCCTGGTTCGCTGTCGGCGACCGGCCTGCGGCGCAGCGCGTCGGCCGATGAGCGAGGCGCGATGGCGCCGCGCGCTCATTTCCAGGGCGTGGGCTCCGGCACCTCGGCCGCGGGCTCGACGTCGATGCTCTTGAAGTCCGCCGGCGACACGATCTCCAGGTACTCCATGTCGGGCGAGTAGTCGAAGAGGTAGTGCCGGATGCCGGGGCGCTGGTGCACCACGTCGCCAGCTTCCACCAGCGTCTCCTTGTCCTCGTACATGAAGCGGGCCCAGCCCTTGACCATGATGACGATCTGGAAGTCCGCCTCGTGGCGGTGCCAGCCCGTGCCCTTTTCGGGGGCCATGTTCGCCTTGACCAGATGCGCGATCACCTTGCCGTGCGTGGCGTCGGCGATGCCGAGGTCACGGTAGAGGAAGAAGTCGCGCAGGCCGCCGCCGACGTAGTCGGTGTCGCCAGGCTTCACATGGGAGAACTTCGTCGCCGTCCGATCCAACATGGGGCACTCCTTGGCAGTGAGGGGGATGCTGCGTCGCAGCACGCATAAAGCATTCCTGCCGGCGGTGCCCCGTCGTGGTTCAAACGACGACCTCGCTGATCTGCATCACCGGCGCGATGTCGGTGTAGTTGCGGATGTCGCCGTTGATCTCCTTCGCGTGCGGGCCGAAGGCGGCCTGGAAGCTCTGCACGGAGTCGCACAGGATGTGGCACATCGCCACGTAGGCGGGCGCGGATCCCGGGGCCGGGCCGCCCAGCCCCTTGTCGACCTGGTAGCCGCGGCAGGCCTCGCCCATGCGGGCCTGCACCAGCGGCATGTGCTTGTCGCGGTAGTAGTCGTGGTCGAAGCGCGCACCGTCGGTGTGCGGGTACATGACGCTGACACGGATCATCGGAGTCTCCTTGGGGGCTTGGGAATTCGGTGGCGCTCAGCCACGCTTGGTGGCGATCAGCGGCTTCACGTCCGGCGCCTGCAGGCGTGGGCGGTCGGCCTCGACCTGCGCCAGCGGGGCCACTTCGCGCAGGCTGGCCAGGCTGCGGCGCGTGAGGTCCTGGTAGGTGAGGGTGCCCTCGTGCTTCCAGGCCATCTCCTGCTCGGTCAAGGGGCGCTTGACCTTCGCCGGCACGCCGGCCACCAGCACCTCGGGCGGGACCTGCGTGCCGGCCGGCACGAAGGCGCAGGCGGCGACGATGGCGCGCTCGCCGATCACCGCGTCGTCCATCACCACCGCGTTCATGCCCACGAGGGCGTCGCGGCCCACGATGCAGCTGTGCAGCACCGCGCCATGGCCGATGTGGCCGTTCTCGCGCACCACCGTGTCGTGGGCCGGGAAGCCGTGCACCACGCAGGTGTCCTGCACGTTCGAGCCGGCTTCCAGCACGATGCGGCCGAAGTCGCCGCGCAGGCAGGCGGCCGGGCCGACGTAGCAGCCGGGACCCACGATGACGTCGCCGATCAGCACGGCGGTGGGATGCACATAGGCGCTCGGGTCCACCACGGGGACCACGCCTTCGATGGCGTAGCAGGGCATGGGCTCAATGTCTCCTGATGCGGGCGCGCCGGCCAGCGGGTGCGGCTTTGGCGGGCCTCGGGTTTTCACGGGGAAGCATGACTTGCGTCAACGCAGGCGAGGATTCTATGATCTGCCGACCGGTCGGTCGAAAGTATTTTCTTCGACAGGACCGCGGTGTAGACCTCATAAGAGACCCGGAGACTCCCATGTCCGATGCCCTGGTGCTGCAGAGCACGAACGGCCCCGTGCGCACGCTGACGCTGAACCGCCCGTCGGCGCTCAACAGCTTCACGCAGGCCATGCACGGCGAGCTGATGGCCGCGCTCGAGGCGGCCGCTGCCGACCCGCAGGTGCGCGCGCTGGTGCTGACCGGCGCCGGCCGCGGCTTCTGTGCCGGGCAGGACCTGGCCGATCCGGCCGTGGCGCCGGAGCCGGGCGGCGCACCCAAGGACCTGGGTGACACGGTGGCCCGCTTCTACCGGCCGCTGGTGCTGCGCCTCAAGAGCTTCCCGGTGCCGGTGGTGGCCGCGGTCAATGGCGTGGCGGCCGGCGCCGGTGCCAATCTGGCGCTGTGCTGCGACCTCGTCCTTGCCGGTCGTTCGGCCAGCTTCATCCAGGCCTTTGCCAAGATCGGGCTGGTGCCCGACACCGCCGGCACCTGGCTGCTGCCGCGGCTCGTCGGCCGCGCGCGGGCGCTGGGCCTGGCGATGCTGGGCGACAAGCTGCCGGCCGAGGAGGCCGAACGCATCGGCCTGATCTGGCGCTGCGTGGACGATGCGGCCCTGGCCGACGAGGCCGTCGCGCTGGCCACCCGCCTGGCCGCCATGCCGGTGGCGGCGTTGGCCGCGACGCGCGCGGCGCTCGACGCCGGCCCGTCCCTCTCGCTGGAGGACGCGCTGGACGAAGAGGCGCGCCTGCAGAGCCGGCTGGGCCGCGCCCACGACTACCAGGAAGGCGTGGCCGCCTTCGCTGCACGTCGCGCCCCTGTGTTCGAGGACCGTTGAGCCATGAGCGATACCACCGCGCAGCAGATCGCCGAGCACGTGCGCCGCGGCATGTTCGCCAACGACCGGGCGCTGCAGGCGCTGGGCATCGCCGTGACCGAGATCGCGCCGGGGCGGGCGACCGCCACCATGGCGGTGCGCGAGGACATGCTCAACGGCCACGACATCTGCCATGGCGGCCTGATCTCGACACTGGCCGATTCGGCCTTCGCCTATGCCTGCAATTCCTACGACGAGCTCACCGTGGCCTCGGGCTTCAGCGTCGACTTCGTGGCACCGGGCCGCCTGGGCGACGTGCTGGCGGCCCGCTGCGCCGAGGTGTCGCGCGCGGGGCGCACCGGCGTTTACGACGTCGAGGTGACGAACCAGAAAGGCGAGCGCGTCGCGATCTTCCGCGGCCGCTCGTACACGGCCAGGGGCCGCCCGGCCGTGCCGCGCTGAAACCGAGAGATCAAGGAGACACCCCATGCCCGTCAAGCGCCCCGCCCCCGGCGACCTGGAGCCGATCGAGACAGCCAGCCGCGACGAGATCGCGGCCCTGCAGCTCACGCGCCTGCGTGCCACGCTCGCGCACGCCTACGACAACGTGCCGCACTACCGCCACGCCTTCGACGAGAAGGGCGTGCACCCGTCCGACCTGAAGCAGCTGTCGGACCTCTCGAAGTTCCCCTTCACGGTCAAGAACGACCTGCGCGACAACTACCCCTTCGGCCTGCTGGCCGTGCCGCGCGAGAGGCTCGCGCGCATCCACGCCTCCTCGGGCACCACCGGCAAGCCGACGGTGGTGGGCTACACGCAGGGCGACATCGACCGCTGGGCCGACCTGGTGGCGCGCTCCATCCGTGCCGCGGGCGGGCGCGCGGGCGATCTCGTCCACGTCTCCTACGGCTACGGCCTCTTCACAGGCGGCCTGGGCGCGCACTACGGCGCCGAGCGGCTGGGCTGCACCGTCATCCCGATGTCGGGCGGCCAGACCGAGAAGCAGGTGCAGCTCATCCGCGACCTGCAGCCCTCGATCATCATGGTCACGCCCAGCTACATGCAGGTGATCGTCGAGGAGTTCGCACGCCAGGGCCTGGACGCGCGCGAGTCGTCGCTCAAGGTCGGCATCTTCGGCGCCGAGCCCTGGACCGAGGCCATGCGGCGCGAGATCGAGGGCCGGGCCGGCATCGACGCCGTCGACATCTACGGCCTCTCGGAAGTGATGGGTCCCGGCGTGGCGAGCGAATGCATCGAGTCCAAGGACGGCCCGGTGATCTGGGAGGACCACTTCTACCCCGAGATCATCGACCCCGACACCGGCGAGGTGCTGCCCGACGGCGAGGAGGGTGAGCTGGTCTTCACCACCCTCACCAAGGAAGCACTGCCGATCGTGCGCTACCGCACGCGCGACCTCACGCGCCTGCTGCCGCCCACCTCGCGCGCCTTCCGCCGCATGGGCAAGATCGTCGGCCGCAGCGACGACATGCTCATCATCCGCGGCGTGAACGTGTTTCCCACGCAGATCGAGGAGATCGTGCTGGCGCACCCGCAGCTCTCGGGCCAGTACCAGCTCCAGGTGCGCCGCGAGGGCCACCTGGACGAGGTCGAGGTGCGCTGCGAGCTGCAGCCCGAAGGCGCGGCTGCCGCACCCGTGAGCGAGATCGCCGCCTGGGTTCAGCAGCGCATCAAGACGCTGGTGGGCATCAGCACCGTGGTCAGCGTGCTGCCGCCCGACGCCATCGAACGCACGCTGACCGGCAAGGCCCGCCGCGTGTTCGACCAGCGCACCAAGGCGCGCTGAACCTTCAAGGAGCAGACGATGTACACCCAAGCCATGGACACGCTCGGCAAGGATGCCGAGGACCGCAAGCCGGTGCGCTCGACCGAGCAGGCGATGCTGGAGGCGCGCTTCGATGCGCGCATCGACGACGGCGCCTTCATCGAGGCCAAGGACTGGATGCCGGACCACTACCGCAAGACGCTGGTGCGGCAGATCAGCCAGCATGCGCATTCCGAGATCGTGGGCATGCTGCCCGAAGGCAACTGGATCAGCCGCGCGCCCACGCTCAAGCGCAAGGCCATCCTGCTGGCCAAGGTGCAGGACGAGGGCGGCCACGGCCTGTACCTCTACGCGGCGGCCGAGACGCTGGGCACCTCGCGCGACGAGATGCTGCACGCGCTGCACACCGGCAAGGCCAAGTACAGCTCGATCTTCAACTACCCCACGCTGACCTGGGCCGACGTCGGCGCCATCGGCTGGCTGGTCGACGGCGCGGCCATCATGAACCAGGTGCCGATCTGCCGCTGTTCCTATGCGCCCTATGCGCGCGCGATGGTGCGCATCTGCCGCGAGGAGAGCTTCCACCAGCGCCAGGGCTTCGAGAGCCTGCTCACCATGATGCAGCACGGCACCGAGGCGCAGAAGGCGATGGTGCAGGACGCGGTGAACCGCTGGTGGTGGCCCTCGGTGATGATGTTCGGCCCGCCCGACGACCAGTCGCCCAACTCGGCGCAGTCCATGCGCTGGGGCATCAAGCGCATCTCGAACGACGAGCTGCGCCAGAAGTTCGTCGACGCCGCGGTCGAGCAGGCCAAGGTGTTGGGCGTGACGCTGCCCGACCCCGACCTGAAGTGGAACGAGGAGCGCCAGCATCACGACTTCGGCGCCATCGACTGGGACGAGTTCTGGAACGTCATCGCCGGCAACGGCCCCTGCAACCGCGAGCGGCTCGCCGCCCGCGTCAAGGCCTGGGACGACGGCGCCTGGGTGCGCGAGGCCGCGCTGGCCCACGCCGAGAAGCAGCAGCAACGATTCAAGGAGGCCGCATGAGCGAGCAAGCGAAACCCCAGGGCACGGAGTGGCCGCTCTGGGAAGTGTTCGTCCGAACGAAGGCTGGCCTGGACCACAAGCACTGCGGCAGCCTGCATGCGGCCGACCCCAAGATGGCGATCCAGCTGGCCCGCGACGTCTACACGCGCCGCCAGGAGGGCACCAGCGTGTGGGTGGTGCGCGCCGACCAGATCGTGGCCAGCGACCCGGGCGACAAGGACATGTACTTCGATCCGATGGAAGACAAGGTGTACCGCCACCCGACCTTCTACCAGCTGCCCGGCGCGGTCGACCACATGTGAGGACGGCACCGACATGCAGCCATCGATCGCCGTCGCCGACGACCTCGCCACGCAGTACCTGCTGCGCATTGGCGACACAGCACTGATCCTCGCGCAGCGCCTGGGCGAGTGGACCGGCCACGCGCCGGTGCTTGAGGAGGACATCGCCCTGGCCAACATGGCGCTCGACCTCGTCGGGCAGGCGCGTGCCGTGCTCTCGCATGCCGGCGCCACCGAGGGCGCGGGCCACGACGAGGACCAGCTTGCCTTCCTGCGCGAGGAGCGCGACTACCGCAACGCCACGTTGGTGGAGTTGCCGCGCGGCGACTTCGCCTTCACCGTGCTGCGCAACGCGATGGCCGCCACCTTCTTCCGGCTGCTGTGGACGCGCCTGCAGGCATCGTCGGACGCCGAACTGGCCGCCATCGCCGCCAAGGCCGTGAAGGAGGCGCGCTACCACCAGCAGCACGCGGCCGACTGGGTAGTCCGCCTGGGCGACGGCACGGCCGAGTCGCGCCGGCGCATGCTGGCCGCGCTCGACATGGCCTGGCCCTACGCGGCCGAGCTCTTCGCCGACGACGCCGTGGACGAGGCGGCGGCGGCCAGCGGGCTCGGGCCGCGCTGGAGCGAGCTGCGCGCGGAGTGGGAATCGCAGATGGCCGAGGTGCTGGCCGAAGCGGACATGCCGGTGCCGGCAGCATCGAAGTTCCTGAGCACCGGCAAGCGCGGTGTGCACAGCGAGCACATGGGCTACATCCTGGCCGAGATGCAGCACCTGCAGCGCGCCTACCCGGGAGGCGTGTGGTGACCGCGGCGCTGGCCGAGCAGGCCGCGGCGCGTGTCGAACGCGCCTGGGCGGTGCTGGCCGAGGTGCCCGACCCCGAGGTGCCGGCGCTGTCGGTGTGCGACCTGGGCATCGTGCGCGAGGTGCGCGAGTCCGGCGACGCGCTCGAGGTGGTGCTGACGCCAACCTACTCCGGCTGCCCGGCGACGGAGGTCATCGAGCAGAGCGTGCTCGATGCGCTGGCCGCGGCGGGCCTCGGCCCTGCGCGCGCCACGCTGCAGCGTGCACCGGCCTGGACCACCGACTGGATCAGCGCCGACGGCCGCCGCAAGCTGCGCGAGTACGGCATCGCACCGCCGGGCGCCGCCGCGGCGGGGGAGGGCGTGCCCATCCGCATCGTCGGCCGCCGTGCGGCGGCGCCCGCGGTGGCCTGTCCGCGCTGCGGCAGCGAACGCACCGAGCGCCTGTCGGCCTTCGGCTCCACCGCCTGCAAGTCGCTGTACCGGTGCATCGCCTGCCGCGAGCCCTTCGAATATTTCAAGCCAATATGAGCACCTTGTTCCACTCGCTCAAGGTCCGGTCCGTCGAGCCCGACACGCAGGAAGCCGTCATCGTCAGCTTCGAGGTGCCGCCCGAGCTGCGCGAGACCTTCGGCTTCACCCAGGGCCAGTACCTCACGCTGCGCAAGCAGATCGGGGGACAGGACCTGCGACGTTCCTACTCGATCTGCGCCGGCGTCGACGACGGCGTGCTGCGCGTGGGCGTGCGCAAGGTGCGCGGCGGCGTGTTCTCGAACTGGATCAACGAGGCCCTCCAACCCGGCGACGAGATCAGCGTCATGGCGCCGCAGGGGCGCTTCCACGTGCCGCTGGCGCCGCAGGAGCGGCGGCACCACCTGGGCATTGCGGGCGGCAGCGGCATCACCCCCATCCTGTCGATCATGAAGACCGTGCTGGCGCGCGAACCCGGCAGCCGCTTCACGCTCATCTACGGCAACCGCCAGCTGCGCTCCACCATGTTCAAGGAGGAGCTGGAAGACCTGAAGAACCGCTACCTGACGCGGCTGGTGCTGCACCATGTGTTCTCGGACGAGCACACGGATGCGCCCATCAACATGGGCTTCCTCGACCGCGCCAAGCTGGGCGAGTTCCTGTCCACGCTGGTCCCTGCATGGAGCATCGACCATGCCTACATCTGCGGCCCGTTCCAGATGAACGACGAGGCCGAGGCGGCCCTGCGCGCCGCTGGCGTGCCCGAGTCGGCGATCCACATCGAGCGTTTCGGCATCGCGCAGCCGGCCGCGGCGCCGGTGGGCGCCGTGATGCACGAGGCGCGACCGGGGGACGCCGAGCGGGCCAGGGTGGTCATCGTGCGCGACGGCCTGCGCCGCGAGATCGACTTCCTGCGCGACCAGCCGAGCATCCTGGACTGCGCCTCGGCCGCCGGGCTGGAGGTGCCGTATTCGTGCACCTCGGGCGTGTGCGGCACCTGCCGCGCCAAGGTCATCGAGGGCGACGTGCGCATGGAGCGCAACTTCGCACTCGACAAGGCCGAGGTGGCGGCCGGCTTCGTGCTGACCTGCCAGGCGCATCCGACCACCGAGCGGGTGGTGCTGTCCTTCGACGAGCGCTGAAGGAGCAGGCGGATGGCGAGAGGACGGGCGGCAGGCTACGACGAGCAGCGCGAGATGATCCTCGAGCAGGCCGGCCTGCTCTTCGCACGGCGCGGCTACCCGGCCACGTCGATGAACCAGGTTGCCGAGGCCTGCGGCCTGTCGAAGGCCACGCTCTACCACTACTACAAGGACAAGTACACGCTGCTGGTGAACATCGCCGAGGCGCACGTCACCCGGCTTGCGGCCATCGTGGAGGAGGTCGCCGCGCGCGGGCTCGGTCCCGAGGCCCGCATGCGCGAGCTGATCCTGAGCCTGGTGCGCGAGTACGCCACCGCCCAGAGCGCGCACCGCGTGCTGACCGAGGACGTGAAGTTCCTCGAGCCGGAGGACCGCCAGCGGGTGCTGGACCAGGAACGCGCCGTGGTGCGCGGGTTCGCCCAGGCGGTGGTGGCGCTGCGGCCCGACCTCGCGAGGACCGTGATGGGCATGCCGCTGACCATGCTGCTCTTCGGAATGATCAACTGGATGTTCACCTGGATGAAGCCCGAGGGGCCGCTGGACTACGAGGACATGGCACTGGTGGTGGCCGACCTGTTCCTCGGCGGGCTGCCGGCTGTCAAGGCGCCGGAACCTGCATCGGCCTCAGGTGTCTAGGTGTTTCAATCTATTCCGCGCAGATATTTAACTTATTAAATTATTGTCCGCTTCCGCTCAAACCAAGGAGACACAACCATGAAGTTCAAGATCCAAGCCCTGGCCGCCGCGGCGCTGGCCTGTGCAGCCGGCCTGGCCTGGGCCGACCTCACCGTCGGCGTCACGCTGTCGACCACGGGGCCCGCCGCCTCGCTGGGCATCCCGCAGAAGAACACGATCGCGCTGATGCCCAAGACCATCGGCGGGCAGAAGGTCAACTACGTGGTGCTGGACGACGCGAGCGACACCACGACGGCGGTCAACAACACGCGCAAGCTCATCACCGAAAGCAAGGCCGACGTGGTCATCGGCTCGAGCGTGACGCCCAACTCGCTGGCCATGATCGACGTGGTGGCCGAGGGCAAGACGCCCATGATCACGCTGGCCGCCTCGGCCCGGATCATCGAGCCCATGGATGACAAGAAGAAGTGGGTCTTCAAGACGCCGCAGAACGACGGCATGATGGCCCAGGCCATCGTCGACTACATGGCCGCCAAGGGCGTGAAGTCGGTGGCCTTCGTCGGCTTCTCGGATGCGTATGGCGAAGGCTGGTACGACGTGTTCTCCAAGGCCGCGGCGGCCAAGAACATCAAGCTGGTGGCCAACGAGCGCTATTCGCGCACCGACACCTCGGTCACGGGCCAGGCCCTGAAGATCATGTCGGCCAACCCCGACGCGGTGCTGGTCGCCGGCTCGGGCACGCCGGCGGCGCTGCCGCAGAAGACGCTGGTCGAGCGCGGCTACAAGGGCAAGATCTACCAGACGCACGGCGTCGCCAACAACGACTTCCTGCGCGTGGGCGGCAAGGACGTCGAGGGCACCATCCTGCCGGCCGGCCCGATGCTGGTGGCCGAGCAGCTGCCCGACAACAACCCGGTGAAGAAGTCGGCGCTGGCCTATGTGGCCGCCTACGAGGGCGCCAACGGCAAGGGCTCGGCGGCCACCTTCGGCGGCCACGCCTGGGACGCGGGCCTCGTGCTGCAGGCGGCCGTGCCCGAGGCGCTGAAGAAGGCGCAGCCCGGCACGCCCGAGTTCCGCGCCGCCCTGCGCGATGCACTGGAGCAGGTCAAGGAAGTCGCCGGCGCGCATGGCGTGTTCAGCATGACGCCGACCGACCACCTGGGCCTGGACACCCGCGCCCGCGTGATGGTCACGATCCAGAACGGCGCCTGGAAGTACCTGCCGAACTGAGTTCCCCCAGCCTGGCGGCCGTGCCTTCCCACAGAGGGCCGGTCGCCTTCCTGTATCCGGCCGCGTCGCGGCCCTTTGCGAGCGAACCGACATGGATCTACAGATCGCCCTGCTGCTCGGGCAGGACGGCATCGTCAACGGCGCGATCTACGCGCTGATGGCGCTGGCCCTGGTGCTGGTGTTCTCGGTCACGCGGGTGATCTTCATCCCGCAGGGCGAGCTGGTGGCTTTCGGCGCGCTGTCGATGGCGGCCCTGGGCGCCGGCAAGGTGCCCGGCACGCTGTGGCTGCTGGTGGCGCTGGCCGCCATGGTGCTGGTGGTGGAGTTGTGGCGCGCGCGGCGCGGCGTCCTCGTCGAGTGGAAATCCACGCTCGCCTGGGCGGTGCTGTTCCCCGCGATCGCGGCCGCCGCGGTGCTGCTGGGCCGGCCCAGTTCGATCTGGGCCCAGTCGCTGGTCACGCTGCTGCTGGTCACGCCGCTCGGCCCGCTGCTCTACCGCCTGGCCTATCGCCCGTTGGCCCATGCCAAGGTTCTGATTTTGCTGATCGTGTCGGTGGCGCTGCACGGCGTGCTGGTGGGACTGGGGCTGTTCTTCTTCGGCGCCGAAGGCTCGCGCACGCCGGCCTTCTCCGATGCAAGGCTGGACATCGGCGGCATCCCGGTGGCCGGGCAGTCGCTGGTCGTGGTCGGCGTCACGGTGCTGCTGGTGGTGCTGATGTTCGTGTTCTTCGAGCGCTCCATCGTCGGCAAGGCCCTGCGCGCGGTGGCGATGAACCGCGTCGGCGCGCGGCTGATGGGCATTCCCACCGACCTGTCGGGCGACCTGAGCTTCGCCCTGGCGGCGCTGATCGGCGCGGTGGCGGGCCTGCTCGTGGCCCCGATCACCACGGTGTACTACGACACCGGCTTCCTCATCGGCCTGAAGGGCTTCGTCGCCGCGATCGTCGGCGGCCTGGCGAGCTACCCGGTGGCGCTGCTGGGCGCGCTGGTCGTGGGCCAGCTCGAATCCTTCTCGTCCTTCTGGGCCAGCGCCTTCAAGGAGGTGCTGGTGTTCACGCTGATCATCCCCGTGCTGTGGTGGCGCTCGCTGCACAGCCGTCATGTGGAGGACGAGGAATGAGCGCCGCGTCCGCATGCATCCGCGCCGGGAGCCTCGCATGACCCGCCGCCACCTCACACTCCTGTTCGTGGTCGCGCTGGCCGTGGTCTGGCCCTTCCTTTCGGACTTCAGCACCACCGTCTTCAGCTACATCGCGCTCTACTCGCTGGTGGCCGCGGGGCTGGTCATGCTCACCGGGGTCGGCGGCATGACCTCCTTCGGACAGGCGGCCTTCGTCGCGATCGGCGCCTATGCCACGGCCTGGGTCTGCACCTCGCCCACGACGGCGGGCGCGCTCGCTGCGCTGCCGCCTGCGCTCGTTCCCTGGCTGGGTCTGGTTCTGGGCCTGGTGCTGACCTTCCTGGTCGCGTGGAGCCTGGGCGCCATCACCGTCAAGCTGTCGGGCCACTACCTGCCGCTGTGCACCATCGCGTGGGGGCTGAGCCTGTACTACCTGTTCGGCAACCTGCAGTTCCTGGGCGGCCAGACCGGCATCACCGGGCTGCCGGCACTGAGCATCTTCGGTTTCTCGCTGGCATCGCCGCGCGTGCTGGGGCCGGTGATCTGGGCCGTGCTGCTGCTCGCGCTGTGGGCGCTGCATAACCTGCTCGATTCACGCGAGGGCCGTGCCATCCGCGCGCTCAAGTCCGGCCAGCTGATGGCCGAGTCGATGGGCGTGGACACCGCGCGCCACCGCGTGAAGGTCTTCGTGCTCGCCGCGCTGCTGGCGGCGCTGTCGGGCTGGCTCTACGCGCACATGCAGCGCTTCGTGAACCCGACGCCCTTCGGCCTGAACATCGGCATCGAGTACCTCTTCATGGCCGTGGTGGGCGGCGCAGGCCACCTGTGGGGCGCGGTGCTCGGCGCGACGCTCATCACGCTGCTCAAGGAGCAGTTGCAGGACTGGCTGCCGCGCCTGCTGGGCGCGAGCGGGAACTTCGAGCAGATCGTGTTCGGCCTCTTGATGGTGCTGGTGCTGCAGCGCTTCGCCGAGGGCCTGTGGCCCACGATCGCGCGCTGGAGCACTCGGGTGCTCAAGCCTGACGTCGAGAAGGCGCCGCGTGCCGCCCAGGCGTTGCCGTCGCGACCGCTGCCGCCTACCGGCGAGCTCCTGCTGGAAGCGGCCGGCGTGACCAAGCGCTTCGGCGGCCTGGTGGCCAACAGCAACGTGAACATGACGCTGCGCGCCGGCGAGGTGCACGCGCTGATCGGCCCCAACGGCGCCGGCAAGAGTACCTTCTTCAACATGATCTCCGGCGTGGACGACCCCACGGAAGGGCAGGTGCGGCTGATCGGCACGCCCATGAACGGACGTCCTTCGCGCGACTTCGCCGCGCTCGGCCTGGGCCGCACCTTCCAGCACGTGCGCCTGCTGGGCGACCGCAGCGTGCTCGAGAACGTCGCGCTCGGTGCGCACCTGCGTGGCCGCAAGGGCTGGCTCGCGTCCATGCTGCGCCTGGACCGCGCGGAAGAGGCCGACCTGCTGGCCGAGGCGCGGCGCCAGATCGAGCGCTGCGGCCTGGGCGAGTATGCCGACCTGCCCGCGGCCTCGCTGGCGCTGGGGCAGCAGCGGGTGGTGGAAATCGCCCGTGCGCTGGCCGGCCAGCCGGCCGCGCTGCTGCTCGACGAGCCGGCCGCCGGCCTGCGGCACCTGGAGAAGCAGGCGCTGGCCCGGCTGCTCTCGCAACTGCGGGCCGAAGGCCTGGGCATTCTGGTGGTGGAACACGACATGGAGTTCGTCATGAACCTGGCCGACCGCGTCACGGTGCTGGAATTCGGCTGCGTGATTGCCGAAGGCACGCCCGAAGCGATCCAGCGCAACCCGCGCGTGCTCGACGCCTATCTCGGCGGTGGCGACGAAGTGCCTGTGCCTGCGCCGGTGCACGTCGCGCCGGGGACGGTACTGGGAGCGACGAGATGAGCGCGCCTGAATCCAAACGCCTCTTCACGCTGGAGGACTTCCACGTGGCCTACGGCACCGTGGAAGCGGTGCATGGTGTGGCGCTGCACATCGACGAGGGCGAAGTCGTCACCGTGATCGGTCCGAACGGCGCCGGCAAGAGCACCTTGCTCAACGCCGCGATGGGGCTGTTGCCTTCGCGCGGCGCGGTCACCTTCGATGGCGAGCACATCGCGCGCCCGAGCGTCGAGGCGATGGTGGCGCGCGGCGTGGCGCTGGTGCCCGAGCGCCGCGAGCTCTTCGGCGAGATGCCGGTCGAGGACAACCTGCTGCTGGGCGGCTTCTACCGCTGGCGCACCGGCCGGCGCGACCAGCGCGCGCGCATGGACGAGGTCTTCGCCATCTTCCCGCGCCTGAAGGAGCGGCGCACCCAGCTGGCCAGCACCCTGTCGGGCGGCGAGCGCCAGATGCTCGCCATCGGCCGCGCGCTGATGGCGCGCCCGCGCCTGCTCATGCTCGACGAGCCCTCGCTGGGCCTGGCGCCGCTGGTGGTGCGCGAGGTGCTGCAGGTGGTCGGCGCGCTGCGTACGCACGGCGTGTCGGTGCTGCTGGTGGAGCAGAACGCCCGCGCCGCACTGCAGGTGGCCGACCGGGGCTACGTGCTCGAGACCGGCAGCGTGGCGCTGCAGGGGCCTGCCCAGGCCTTGCTGAACGACCGCCGCATCATCGACACCTACCTGGGGCTGGGCAACCGCCACGCGGTGGCCGCCGCCTGAAACCGGCCCTCTGGCGCCTGGGCCCTGCGACTTTGTTGGGATAATCCGCGGCCATGAGCGACGTCTACCCGGCCTGCGGAACCCCACGATGAGCGGCAACACCTTCGGCACCCTGTTCGCCGTCACCAATTTCGGCGAGTCGCACGGGCCGGCCATCGGCTGCGTCATCGACGGCTGTCCGCCCGGCATGGCGCTGACGGAGGCGGACATCCAGGGCGACCTGGACCGCCGCCGCCCCGGCACCAGCCGCCACGTCACCCAGCGCAACGAGCCCGACGCGGTGCAGATCCTCTCGGGCGTGTACGAAGGCAAGACCACCGGCACGCCGATCGCGCTGCTGATCCAGAACACCGACCAGCGCAGCAAGGACTACGGCGCCATCGCGCAGCAGTTCCGCCCCGGCCACGCCGACTACACCTACTGGAAGAAGTACGGCATCCGCGACCCGAGGGGCGGCGGCCGTTCGTCGGCCCGGCTCACCGCCCCCATGGTGGCGGCCGGTGCGGTGGCCAAGAAGTGGCTCTTCGAGCAGTACGGCACCGTGTTCCGAGGCTGCATGGCGCAGATCGGCGACATCGAGATTCCCTTCGCCTCGTGGGAGCACGTGCCGAACAACCCCTTCTTCGCGCCCATCGCCGACGTCGCGCCGCTCGAGTCGTACATGGATGCGCTGCGCAAGGCCGGCGATTCCTGCGGCGCGAAGATCCGCGTCACGGCCAGCGGCGTGCCCGTGGGCCTGGGCGAACCGCTCTTCGACAAGCTCGACGCCGACATCGCCTACGCGATGATGGGCATCAACGCCGTCAAGGGCGTCGAGATCGGCGCCGGCTTCGCCAGCGTCACGCAGCGCGGCACCACGCACGGCGACGGCATCGGCCCGGGCGGGCGCTTCGAGAGCAACAACGCGGGCGGCGTGCTCGGCGGCATCAGCACCGGGCAGGACCTGGAGGTGAGCATCGCCATCAAGCCCACCAGCTCGATCATCAGCCCGCGGCAGTCGGTCGACGTGCACGACAACCCGGTCGAGGTGATCACCAAGGGCCGGCACGACCCCTGCGTGGGCATCCGCGCCACGCCCATCGCCGAGGCCATGCTGGCCCTGGTGGTCATGGAACATGCGCTGCGCCAGCGCGCACAGAACGGTGACGTGGCGGGCCGCCGCCCTCGGGCCGACGCGGGGACCTCCGACGAGGTCGAAGGCCCGCAGTCGTCCTTCCTGTAGTGTCCGGCCCGGCGGCATCTGCGCCGGCCGGGCGCAGTCCGCTCCTCGCGTTCGCGGGCCTGTCGGCCAGCTACTTCGCGCACATCGGCTTCTTCAACCCCTACCTGCCGCTGTGGCTGCAGAGCCTGGGGCTGCCGATCTTCACCATCAGCCTGCTGACCTCCGTGCAGTCCTTCACGCGGGTGTTCGCACCCTACGCCTGGGGCGCGCTGAGCGATCACCTGGGCGACCGCGTGAAGCTGCTGCGCATCAGCGCCGCCGTCGCGCTGGTCGCGTCCTTCGGGCTGCTGTGGCATGGCGGCGCGTGGTGGGTCTTCATCGTGCTGCTGGTGATGTTCGTGCACACCGGCTCGATGATGTCGCTCACCGAGGCGGCCCTGGCGCAGCTGGTGGCCGGCGACTGGGGCCGCTACGGGCGCATCCGGCTGTGCGGCTCGGCCGGTTTCCTCGTCACGGTGTTCGTGGCGGGCGAATGGTTCGACCGCTTCGGCATGGGCCACTTCCCCGGCTGGGCCTCGATCACGCTGGCGCTGGTGCTCGTCGCAACGCTGCGCCTGCCCGAGATGCGGGAGCCACCGGCCGCGCGCGGCGCGCCGCGCGTGCCGGTGCTGCCCGTGCTGCGGCAGCCGGCGGTGCGTTGGTTCTTCGTGTCGCTGTTCTTCCATGTGATGGCGCATTTCTCCGTCTACGGCTTCATCTCGCTGTACCTGGACGCCCTGGGCTACAGCAAGGGGACCATCGGCGCGCTGTGGGCCGTCTCCGTGGTGGCCGAGATCGCCTGGTTCGGCCTCCAGGGCCGCGTCATCGGCCGCCTGTCGATGCCGCAGTGGCTGCTGCTGTGCGGGGTGGCGACGGTGCTGCGGCTCGGCATGACGGCCTGGGCCGCCCATTGGTTGTGGGCGCTGGTTGTGGCGCAACTGCTGCATGCGCTGTCCTTCGCGGCGCACCACACGACCTGCGTGGCGCTGGTGTCGCGGCATTTCCCCGGCCAGCTGCGGGGGCGGGGTCAGGCACTCTTCACGGTGATCGGCTATGGTTTCGGTGGCGTGATCGGCGTGCTGGCCGGCGGTGCCGCCGCGCAGCGCTTCGGCTTCGTCGCGATGTTCGGGGCCGCCACCCTGCTGGCACTGGTGGCCACGGCGTGCGCGTGGCGCACACTGCGTCTCGAAACGCCTCCTGCGCCTTCCCCTGCCTGAGACCGCTCCTCCACGAAAGCCCGAACGGATGTTCTCCCTGCCACCGGCCATCCAGGCCCTGATCCTCTCCAACGTCATCCTGTATTTCGCGCAGGGCATGGTGCCGGGCCTCACGCCGGCGCTGGCGCTGTGGCCCATCGGCTCGGGCGAGTTCGCGCCCTGGCAGCTGCTGAGCTACGCCTTCCTGCACGGCGGCCTCACGCACCTGCTGTTCAACATGCTGGGCTTGTGGATGTTCGGCGCCGACCTGGAGCGCGTGTGGGGTTCGCGCCGGCTGCTGGTGTTCTACGTGGTGAGCGTGCTGGGCGCCGCCGTGGCGCAGCTGGCGGTGGCGGCGGCCAGCGGCGGCATGTACCCGACGGTGGGCGCCTCGGGGGGCCTGTTCGGCATCCTGGTGGGCTTTGCGATGATGTTCCCGACGCGCAAGATCGTGCCGCTCATCCCGCCGATCCCGATGCCGGCGCCGGTCTTCGTGGCACTGTACGGTGGGCTGGAGCTCTTCTTCGGCGTGACCGGCAGCTTCGCCGGCGTCGCGCATTTCGCCCACCTGGGCGGCCTGGCCGCGGGCTGGCTGCTCATCCGCTACTGGCGCGGCCAGCCGCCGTTCCCGCGCCGCTGAACCGTTTCGTTCGAGGATTCGCCATGCACTACACCCGCCTGGGCCGCACCGGCCTCACCGTCTCGCGCATCGCGCTGGGCATGATGACCTATGGCACGCCGGCCTGGCGGCCCTGGGTGATGGAAGAGGGCCCCTCGCGCGAGGTGGTGAAGCACGCCGTCGACCTGGGCATCAACTTCTTCGACACCGCCGACATGTACTCGGCCGGCGAGTCCGAGGTGCTCACCGGCAAGTTCGTGCGCGAGTTCTGCCGCCGCGAAGAGGTGGTGATCGCCACCAAGGTCTACTACCCCGTCTCGCTCGACTTCAAGGGCGGCAACAGCGCGGCGGCCAAGCCCGACCGCGTGCCCAACATGGACGGCCTGTCGCGCAAGCGCCTCTTCCATGCGGTGGATGCGTCGCTGAAGCGCCTGGGCACCGACTACATCGACCTCTGGCAGATCCACCGCCTCGACCACGGCACGCCGGTCGAGGAGACGATGGAGGCGCTGCACGACATCGTGAAGAGCGGCAAGGTGCGCTACATCGGCGGCAGCAGCATGTTCGCCTGGCAGTTCGCCAAGGCGCAGCAGGTGGCCAAGGAGAACGGCTGGACGCGCTTCGTCTCGATGCAGAACCACTACAACCTGGTCTACCGCGAAGAAGAGCGCGAGATGATCCCGTTGTGCCACGACCAGGGCGTGGGCCTCATCCCCTGGAGCCCGCTGGCGCGCGGCTTCCTGGCCGGAAACCGCAAGAGCGACGACAAGACCGCTGGCCAGACGAGCCGCGCGCAGACCGACGACATCGCGCAGAAGTACTACTACAACGACGGCGACTTCGAGGTGGTCGAGGTGCTGTCGCGCCTGGCCGCGGCGCGGGGCGTATCCAACGCGACGCTGGCCTATGCCTGGCTGCTGCACAAGGGCATCACCGGCCCGATCGTCGGCGCGAGCAAGACCTGGCAGCTCGACCAGGCGGTGGCGGCGCTCGACGTCGCCCTGTCGGCCGAGGAGATCGCGCAGCTCGAAGCGCCGTACCGGCCGCACCCGATCCTCGGGCACGTCTGAGAACGGGCGGGGCTCAGTCCAGCTCGCCCCGCCGCGGCATGTCCGCCCCGCGGCGCGAACAGGTGATCGACGCCGCCCGCGCCGCGAAGCGCAGCAGCGCCGCCATGCGTGGCACGTCCAGCGCATCGAGCGCCTCGGCCGACAGCCCGTCGTGTTCGGCCAGCCAGGCCAGGATGGCGGCCTGGAAGGTGTCGCCGGCGCCCACGGTGTCGATCACGTCCACCAGCAGCGACTGTGCTGTCGCGTGGCCGTTGCGGTTCCAGGCCTCGCTGCCTGTGGCGCCGCGCGTCACCACCACCAGGCGGGCGCCGGCGTCGAGCCAGCGCAGCGCGACGTGCGCCGGCGCTTCGTCGGGGTAGAGCAGGCCGAGGTCCTCGTCGCTCACCTTCACCACGTGCGCGAGCGCCGCCATCTCCTGCACCACCGTGCGCCAGCGCGTCAGGTCGGGCTCGACGTTCAGCCGCACGTTGGGGTCGTAGGCCACGAGCCGGCGCGTGCGTTCGCGTGCGGCCAGCGCGCGCAGGGCCGAGGCGACCGGCTCCACCACCATCGTGTACGAGCCGAACTGCAGCACGCGCGCCTCGTCGGGCAGGGCAGGCAGGGCCGCGGCGTCGAGCATGCGATCCGCCGCGCCGTGCCCGTGGAAGGCATAGCTGGGCACGCCGGTGTGGCCCACCGTGACCACGCTGAGCGTGGTCGGCGCGGCGCTGCGCACCACCAGCGCGGTGCCCACGCCCTCGTCGCGCAGCGCCTGCATCAGGCGCTCGCCCGGCACGTCCTGCGACAGGCCGGCGAGGAATTGCACCGGCTGCGCCAGCCGTGCCAGCCCCACCGCGACGTTGAACGGCGAGCCCCCCACGCGCGCGTCGAGCAGCAGCCCGGTGGGCGTGCTGTCGCGCACGTAGACATCCATCAGTGCTTCACCGCAGACAACGAACATCGCAAAGCTTCCTCGGTTGTAGGGCACTCCGGCCGCCGCCGGGCCGCCCCCAAGGCGGCCGGGCGTCAGGCGGTCGCTCAGCGTGGGGCCGACCAGCCCTTGTAGTCCTTCACGTTCGCGCGCGTGATCAGCGTGGAGGGCAGCAGCGTCATCTGCTGCGCGGGCTTCTTGCCGTTGAGCACGTCCTGGCCGATCTCCACCGCCTTCTGGGCGATCATGTACGGGTCCTGGCTGGCCGAGGCCTGCACCTGGGTGTCGCTCTTGAGCGCGGTCTCGATGTCGGGTGCGCCGTCCACCGAGGTGATGACGATGTTCTTGCGGTTCAGCTGCCGGGCCGCCAGGTCGGTGCCCACGGCCTGCGGGTCGTTGATGGCGAACACGGCGTCGATCTTGGGGAAGCGCGTGAGGTGGCTCTGCATCACGTTCAGGCCGCCTTCGCGCGAGCCCTTGCCGTCCTGGTCGTCCGACAGGATCTTGATGTCGGGCGACTTCTTCAGCACCGCCTTGCAGCCGTTCACCCGGTCGATCACCGCCGACACCTGCGGGCCGTTCTGGATGATCACGTTGCCCTTGCCGCCGAGCTTCTCGACGATGTACTGGCAGGCGATCTCGCCGGCCTGCACGTTGTTGGTCTGCACCGTGGCGTCGGCACCGTTGGCGGCCACGTCCACGCCCACCACGGCGATGCCCGCCTTCTTGGCCTTCACCAGCGCGGGCTCGATGGCCTTCGCGTCGACGGCGTTCACCAGGATCAGGTTCACGCCGGCGGCGATGAAGCCGTCGATCTGCGAGAACTGCTTGTTCAGGTCGTAATCGGCCGACAGTGCCGTGACCTTGGCGTTCGGGTTGAGCTGCTTGACCTTGGCCTCGGCGCCCTTGGCGAGCGAGACGAAGAAGGGGTTGCCCAGCGAGCCGAGCGTGATGCCCACGCTCTTGATCTGCTGCTGCGCCTGGGCCGCGAGCGGCAGGGCGGCGGAGGCGGCCGCGACGGCCAGGGCGACGAGGTGTTTGCGCATGGAATGTCTCCTTGATTGAGCGCTGACGGGAAGAAAGAGCGAAGAGCCGTGGGACCTTCAGGTCCTTGCGGCGTCCTTGCGGCGGTAGCGGTCGAGGGCGACGGCGCCGATGATCACCAGGCCCTTGACGATGTACTGCCAGATGTCCGAGACACCCATCAGGATCAGGCCGTTGGTCAGCACCGCGATGATCAGCGCGCCGATCAACGTGCCCAGGATGGAGCCGGTGCCGCCGACCAGGCTGGTGCCGCCGAGCACCACCGCGGCGATCGCGTCGAGCTCGTAGGACATGCCCAGCGTGGTGCCGTTGGCGGCATACAGCCGGGCCGAGGCCATCACCCCGCCCAGGCCCGACAGCAGGCCCGACATCGCATACACGAAGAGCAGCACGGCCCACACCTTGATGCCCGCCAGGCGCGCCGCTTCCGCATTGCCGCCGACCGAGTAGATGTTCAGGCCCAGCACCGTGCGGCGCAGGATGAACCACGAGATCGCGATGACGGCGAAGGCGATGATCACCAGGCAGGGGATGCCGAACACATCGCCGTTGCCGATGAAGGCGAAGGGCAGCTGCGGGTTGAAGACCGTGTTGTCGCCCGCCAGCAGGCGTGCGATGCCGCGCACCGCGGTGAGCGAGCCCAGCGTCACGATGAAGGGCTGCAGCTTCACGACCGAGATCAGGAACCCGTTGATCAGGCCGAACAGCAGCCCGCAGCCCATGCCGGCGGCGATGCCCAGCATGCCCAGCCCGGGGATGTTCGACACCAGCATCGCGGCCACCGCCGAGGCGGCCAGGATCGAGCCCACCGACAGGTCGATGCCTGCGGTGAGGATCACGAAGGTCATGCCGGCCGCCAGCACGATGTTGATCGAGGCCTGCTGCGTGATGATCGACAGGTTCTGCAGGCTCGCGAAGTTCTCGGTGCCCAGGCCGAAGCCCACGCACAGCAGCACCAGCACGGGCAGCATGCCCAGCGCGCGCAGGATTTCCTTGCCGCGCGCGCTGGCGGCGGGGCCGGCCACGGGGGCCGCGGATGCGGTGAGTGGGGCGTTCATGGGCTGTCTCCTTGATCGTTCGTTCGGGTTGTGTCAGTGCAGCGTCGGCGCCTCGCCGGGCACTGCGGCGCCGGTGGCCAGGGCGACGATGTTTTCCTGCGTGATGGGCAGGCCGCTCGCGCCGCCCACCTCGCCGACCAGTCGGCCTTCGCGCATCACGACCACGCGGTCGCACACGCCGACGATCTCGGGCAGCTCGCTGGAGATCACCAGCACCGCCATGCCGCGCCGCGCCAGCTCGTCGATGAGGCGGTAGATCTCGCTCTTGGCGCCGATGTCCACGCCGCGCGTCGGCTCGTCGAGGATCAGCACGCGCGGGCCCACCTCGAGCAGGCGCGCGAGCAGCACCTTCTGCTGGTTGCCGCCCGAGAGCGCGCCCACGTTCACGCGCGGCGAGGCCACGCGGATCGACAGCTGGCGGATGGCGTCGATGGCGCGCTTGACGGCGCGCCGGCCGTCCATCACGCCGCCGGCCCTGGCGTCGCGCGGGCTCACCATCACGTTGATGTTGTCGCGCACCGAGAGGTCGAGGAACAGGCCGTTGCCCTTGCGGTCCTCGGTGAGGTAGAGGATGCCGTTGCGGATCGCGTCGCCGGGCTGGCGGATGTCGAGCCGGGGGCCGGCGCCGTTGAGCCGCACCTCGCCGGCCGTGGCTGGGTCGGCGCCGAAGACCAGGCGCGCGAGTTCGGTGCGGCCGGCGCCGACCAGGCCGGCCAGGCCCAGCACCTCGCCCGCATGCAGCTGGAAGCTGCAGCCGCGCACGCGCCGGCCGTCGGCCAGGTCGGTCACGGTGAGTGCCACCTCGCCCGTGTGCTGGCCGTGGTGCTCCTTGCGGTAGAAGCCCGAGAGGTCGCGCCCGACCATCATCTTCACGAGCTTGTCGCGCGAGAGCTCAGCGCGGCTCAGGGTGCCGACGTAGGTGCCGTCGCGCAGCACCGTCACCTCGTCGGCGAGCTCGTCGATCTCGTCCATGCGGTGGCTGATGTAGAGGATGGCCAGGCCTTCGGCGCGCAGGCGACGGATCAGGGCGAACAGGCGCTCCGTCTCGTGCGTCGACAGCGGCGTGGTCGGCTCGTCCATGACCAGGATGCGGCAGTCGAACTGCACCGCCCGGGCGATCTCCACCAGCTGGCGCTGTGCGATCGAGAGTTGCGCCACCGTGGTGTTCGGACCGAAGTCGGCGCCCAGGCGTTCCAGCGTGCCGGCGCACGCGGCCGCCATGCCGGCGCGGTCGACCGTCGGGCCCTTGGTCATCGGCCGGCCCATGAAGATGTTCTCGGCCACGCTCAGGTTGGGCGCCAGGCTCAGCTCCTGATAGATCACCGACACGCCGAGGTTCTTGGCGTCGATCGGGCCCTCGATGCGGGCCGGCTGGCCGCCGATGCGGATCTCGGCGCCGGGGTCGGGCAGGTAGGCGCCCGAGAGGATCTTCATCAGCGTCGACTTGCCCGCGCCGTTCTCGCCCATCAGCGCGTGGATCTGCCCCGCACGGGCGGTGAGCTGCACGTCCCGCAGCGCCTTCACGCCCGGGAAGGTCTTGGAGATGCCGCGCAGCTCGAGCAGCGGCGCCGCCGGGGTTTTATGCATGGAAGGACTCCCTGGGTCGGTGCGCGGGAACCCGCGCGGTGGAATGGCCGCGCAGCACGTCGGCGCGCGGCGAGAAGCTGAAGAACATCGGCAGGCTGGCCGCGCCGATCGCGCCGGCATCGGCCCCGAAGCTGCCGCGCAGCAGGCGCGGCACCTGGCGCGATTCGGGCGCGATGGCACGCAGGCCCTGTTCGGTGCGGGCGATCAGCGTGTCGATCAGGCCGGCGTCGATGTCGCAGTCGATCACCACCGCCGGCAGGTCGAGCACGGCGAGCGTGGCGCGCACGGCCGGCACCAGCGCGTCGACGCAGTCGTCGAGCCATTCGCGCACCTCGGGCCGACCCGAGGCGACCATCGCCTCCAGCTGCGGGTGCCCCACGACCGGCGTGCCGCCGTGGCGCAGGTGGCGCGTCAGCGCGTTGAGCGAGGCGCGCGAGAGCAGGATGTCCCACTTGCCGCCCTCGGGCGCGGGCGCCGAGGGCAGGGCGCTCGGCGGCACCGGCATCAGGCCCAGGTCGGCCGCATTGCCCGAGTGGCCGCGCAGGCTCTCGCCGCCCAGCACCGCGCCTGCCCCCAGCGCGGCACCGAGGTAGACGTACAGGAAATCGTTCTCCTTGCGGCCGACGCCGAAGAACAGCTCGGCGATGGCGGCCGCGCTGCCGTCGTTCTCCTGGAACACCGGCAGGTCCACCGCCTGGGCCAGGCGCTGGGCGAAATCGACCTCGTCCCAGATTCGGAAGTCGGCTTCCAGGTCGAGCTGCCGCAGCCAGCTGCCGAGGTTGTAGGGCTGCGCGAGGCCCACGCCGGCCAGCCGGCGGCGCTGCACGGGCGACAGCTCGGCCAGCACGCGCGCGATGTCGGCCTGCACCAGCGCCAGCGCCTCGTCGGGGTGGGGCAGCAGCTGGTCGTGCACTTCGCGGGCCAGGATGCGGCCCCCCAGGTCGATCAGCACGGTTTCGATGCTGGTGCGATCCAGCCGCACGCCCACGCCGTAGGCGCCCTGCGGATTGATGCGGTACAGGCCGGCGGGCTGGCCCCGCTGGCCCTCGTGGCGGCGGCCGGCGCCCTCGATCAGGCCCGACTCTTCCAGCGCCTGGACGATGCTGCCGGCCGCAGTGTTCGTCAGCTGCGCCCAGCGGGCCAGGTCGGCCTTCGACGCCTCGCCCGCACGGCGCAGCCGCTGCAACAGCGAACGCTCGTTGTACTGGCGAAGGTTGACCGAGTTGGTGCCGCGGCCCGGACCGGTGGTTGACAAGCGTGTCTCCTGAGCGGCGGCCCAGCCCGCCTATTAATTAATTCAAGTTGAATAAAGTTTAGGGGGTCGACCGATACGCTCAATCGGGGGTTTTCCCGGAGCACTCGAAGGGGCTCCGAAGCCGCGGTTCCGAGCTGTTCGTTCCGGAAACGGGCGTGCGCAGCCAGCCGTGACCCAGCCGGAGCGCATGTCACTGGCGCCGGGGCGCTACGAGCCGGTGCTGGTGCCGGGCGCGTCGGGCAGGCCGGCGTGGCGGCCGCTCGCCGGATCGCCCGGGCGACGGCCGCTCAGGGCGTCTCGCCGAAAAAGTGCATGGCGGCGTCCACGCCGCTGCCCGCCAGTGCCACGCCCTGGAGCCGCAACCCCATCTCCACCCCCCGCGACCATGGCGATCAGGGTAAGGTCGTTGCTGTCGCCCAGATGCCCCATGCGGAACATGCGGCCCTTGAGCTTGCCGAGGCCCGTGCCCAGGGACAGGTCGAAGCGGGCATGGATCAGGCGGCGCAACGCGTCCGCGTCCACGCCCGCCGGCGTGATCACGCCGGTCAACACCGGCGAGTGGCAGCGCGCGTCGGCGCATTGGATGGGAAGTCCCCAGGCGTCGACGGCTGCCCGCACGCCCGCGGCCCATCGCTGGTGGCGTGCGAACACGCGCTCCAGGCCCTCGGCCTCCAGCATCTCGATGGCCTCGGCCAATGCGTAGAGCAGGTTGGTGTTGGGCGTGGACGGCCAGTAGCCGGTGGCGTTCATTGCCACGATCTCTTCCCAGTCCCAGTACGCGCGCGGCAGGCGGGCGGTGCGCGAGGCCGTCAGTGCCTTCTCCGACAGGGCATTGAAGCTGATGCCCGGTGGCAGCATCAGGCCCTTCTGCGAGCCGCTCACCGTGACGTCGACACCCCACTCGTCGTGCCGGTAGTCGGCGCAGGCCAGGCCCGAGATGGTGTCGACGATCAGCAGTGCGGGATGGCCCGCGGCATCGATGGCATCGCGCACCGCGCGGATGTCGGAGGTCACGCCGGTCGAGGTCTCGTTGTGCACCACGCACACCGCGCGGATGTCGCCGCGGGTGTCCGCGCGCAGCCGGGCCTCGATGTGGTCGGCATCGACCCCGTGGCGCCAGTGGCCGGCCTCCGGCAGCAGTGGATCGGCGTGGGGCGTGGCGACCAATTCGGCATCCAGGCCGAGGCGGGTGGCCACAGCGACGCGAAATGCCCGGTCTCGTACATCAGCACCTTGTCGCCCGCACTGAGCGTGTTGCACAGCGCCGCCTCCCAGGCGCCCGTGCCCGAGGCCGGGTAGATGACGACCGGCTGCCGGGTCCTGAAGATCCGCTGCATGCCCTCGATCACCTGGCGGCCCAGCCGGGCGAACTCGGGGCCGCGGTGGTCGATCGTCGGCAGGCTCATCGCGCGCAGCAGCCGGTCGGGCACCGGGCTCGGCCCGGGGATCTGCAGGAAGTGGTGGCCGGTGGGGTGTGAATCGAGGGTGAGCATCGCTGGCGGTCGGCGGCGGCGTTTGCAAGAAGAGGGCGTTGGAGGTCAGCGCGTCATGCGACGCGACAGCGTCTCTTGCGGCAGGTAGGCGCCGGCCTCGCGCAGGCGCGTCACCAGCGCTTCCGTGTCGAGGTCGCAGGCGGGCTGCCCGGTGGCGAGCGACTGCGCGGCCGCGGTGGCGGCGGCCTGGCCCATCATGTACGCGGCCGACTGCGCCCGGATCGATCCGTGCACCTTGGTGTCGCTCGAATGGCAGCGGCCCGCGACCCAGAGGTTCTGCGACCCCCTGGGCACCAGGATGCTGTAGGGGATCCCGACGCTGCCGCCAAGCCCGAGGTTGTCCTTGCCGTGGAAGTCCTGCAGGAAACGCTCGTACTCCGCCCTGGAGGTGTTGGTCGGATGCACGTCGGTCGGCCGGTTGTAGACGGCGATCTGGTCCGGAAACTGCCGGCGCCGACGGAAGTCCTCGATGGTCAGTTCGAACTCGCCGACGATGCGGCGCGAGTCCCGCACGCCCATCACCGGGGCGGTGCTCAGCAGCTCGATCTCTTCGCACCCCGGCACGTAGCGGCGGTAGAACTCGGCGTACTCCACCGCGAGCTTGCGGCCGTGCACCATGCCGTCGCTCAGGCTGCGAACCGACAGCGGGTCGAGCCCGAACACGTGGCCCGCGTTCAGCGTGGCGCTGCGCGGGCCGATCTTGTTCATGCCCGGAAAGAAGCGGTCTTCCTGCGAGAAGAAGCCGTCCTCGATGCCCTGCGGCACCAGCTCCTTGCGCACGCGTTCCTTGACCGCATCCACGCCGCGCCAGTCCTCCCCGTAGGCGGAGTCGTCCCAGTTCATCGCGCCGACGAGCGAACACAGCGTGGACGGGGCGACCGAATCGGTGTCGCGCAGCACCACCTTGCATTGCGCGCCGGTCATGGCCGCCAGCGCGGCGTCGCCCGTGGCGTCGACGAAGGCCCGGGCCCGGACGTACTCCAGGCCTTCCACGCTGGACAGGATCACGCCCTCGACCCGGCCGTCGACGAACTCCGCGTCGGCCACGCGTGAGAAGAAGCGCAGCTCCACCCCGGCCTGGATCGCGAAGTCGTCCAGGATGCGCTTGAGCGCCTCCGGCTTGAACGGCACCCACCGGTTGAGCTGCGCATTCAGGAACTCGGGCACCACGTGCGGGCCGAAGGCCTTCTCCTTCCACATGCGCTCCAGCAGCTCCCGCATGAAGCCGCCGGCCAGCATGCGTTCGCCGTCCGACACGGGCCCGAAGGACGCGACCAGGCCCGAGGTGCCCATGCCGCCCAGGCAGCCGGTGGCTTCGACCAGGAGGGTGCGCAGGCCCAGGCGCGCGCCGCAGATGGCGGCCGCGCTGCCGGCGGGGCCGCCGCCTGCCACCACCAGGTCGTAGATGGCGCCAGCGCGGATGCTTCGTTGGTAGCTGAATGTGCTCATGGATCGGGGTTGCGGAAACAAGGGGGCGTGGCGGCTACTTCGCGGACACGGGCTGCGTGACCCTGGCGAAGCGCTGGATCTCGTCGCGGATGAAACGGCCGAATTCCTGCGGCGGCTGGGTCGCCACTTCGAACCCCATGTCGGCCATCAGGCGGGCGACCTGCTCGTCCTTCAGCAGCGCCACGACGTCCGAGGAGATCTTCCCGGCCACCGCGGATGGAATGCCGGCGGGGCCGCACAGCCCCGCCCAGTTGACGACCTCGTAGCCGGGGTAGGTCTCGGCGATGGCCGGCCAGTCGGGGTAGAGCGGGCTTCTCCTGGCGCTGGTCACGCCCAGCACCTTGAGCTGTCCTGCCTTGACGAAGGGCTCGGCCGAGCTGGCCACGGCAAAGCCCATCGGAATCAGGCCGCCCACCATGTCGGTGTACAGCTTGGCGGCGCCGTTGTAGGGCACGTGCAGCAGGTCGATGCCCGCTGCGTTGCACAGCAGTTCTCCGGCGAGCTGCGCCGCCGTACCGATGCCGTTCGATCCGAACGAGAGCTTGCCCGGCTGGCTCTTCGCCAGCGCGACCAGTTCCCGGATGTCGTTGGCCGGCAGCGACCTGGCGCCCACGAGCACCGTGGTGTAGTAGCCCAGCCGCGCCAGCGGGGTGAAGTCCTTGACGGCGTCGTAGGGCAGGTCGTTGCGCTGCACGGCGTTGATGCTCAGCGAGCTGCCCAGCAGGCCGAAAGTGTGGCCGTCGGGATTGGCGCGGGCCAGCGCCGTGCTGCCGATCACCACGCCACCGCCCGGCCGGTTCTCGACGATGACCGAACGCTTCCATTGCGCCTCCAGGCGCTCGGCCAGCACGCGCGCCAGCCGGTCCGCGGCACCGCCGGCGGTCTGGGGCACGATCATGTGCACGGTTCGTCCGGGGTAGCTCTGCCCCCATGCAGTCAGGGCCGGCGCGAGGCCTGCCAGCCCCAGGGCCTGCAGGGCCAGCCGGCGCGATGGCAGCGTCGCGCGACAGCTCGCTTTCATGGATGTCTCCTTCGTTCTTGTCGATGCAACGCCCAAATTCTTGGCTGCGGGCCGCCATCGATCAATTGAAAAGAACACCGTATCCCTTAACCTTTGGTTATACGCAAAGAAGGTGGTGAATCGATGAACCTGAGGCACATGGAAGTCTTCCGGGCCGTGATGCTCACCGGCAGCATCAGCGGCGCGGCGGAAATCCTGCACGTCTCCCAACCGGCCGTGAGCAAGCTGCTGGCCCATGCCGCGCGGCAGAGCCAGCTGGTCCTGTTCGAGCGCATCAAGGGGCGGCTGGTGCCCACGCCCGAGGCGCAGCAGCTGTACGAGGAGGTGGAGAAGCTCTGGCGAGGCGTCGAGCGCGTGCGCGACGTCACGCGTGGCCTGGGGGATCCGAACTCAGGCGTGTTGCGGCTCGCCGTCTCCGCGAGCCTGGGCACGCACCTGGTGCCGCGGGCCGTCGCCTTGCTCTACGAGCGACACGAGCACGTCAAGGTCAGCATGGAGATCCTGATCGCGCCCATCATGGTGGAGGCGCTGCTCGACCAGAGCGCACATCTGGGCATCGCCATGCAGCCCATCGACCACCCCAACCTGTCGGCGGTGCGCAGCTACGCCTGCGGCCTCGCGTGCGTGATGCGCAAGGACCACCGCCTGGCCGCGAAGCGCGAGATCGTTGCGCGCGACCTCGGCGGCGAACGGGTCATTTCCTCGCCGGCCGCCACGCCTTACGGCCAGAGCCTGCGCCGTGCCTACGGGGCCGCGGCGCGCTCCGCCAAGCTCGACATCGAGGTGCGCTCGGCAGCCAGTGCCTGCTGGTTCGCGCAGGCGGGGGCGGGCATCGCGGTCGTCGACCGCGCCGCGGTGGCCGGACATTCCTTTGGCGACCTGGTGGTGCGGCCGTTCCGGTGCAAGGAGTCGCTCGAAGTGCGCATCCTGCGCAATGCGTACCGGCCTCTGTCCGTGCTGCAGCGGAGCTTCTGCGATGCCTTCGAACAGGCCTGGTCGGAAAGCCTGGGCTAGCGCCGCGCGCTTTCACGCCGCACTGGCCTCATCCTGCTGCGCCGACGGCTCGGCCGACCGTTCGGTCTTGATGAAGCTGATCTTGCCGTTGGGCTCCAGCACGGCCCACTCGACCTCCGACAGCTGCGCGATGCCCGCCAGGCGCATCTCGGACTGGATCTCCCCGATCGTCAGGCGGTCGCGCTTCAGGCTGTGCTGCAGCACCTCGCCATGGCGCACGATCACGCGCGGTTCGCCTTCGAGCAGGCGGGCCGCGCGCGGCGAGAGATACGAGAACCAACTGAGCACCAGCCCCCAGAACGCGAAGGTGCAGATCGCGAGGGTCGCCCCGGTGATGCTGAAGTCGTTCTGCGTGATGCCCTGCTGGATCAGGTCGCCGATCACGACCATGACGATGAACTCGAAGGGCGTCATCTGGCCCAGCTCGCGCTTGCCCAGCACCCGCACCAGCAGGTACACGATCGCGAACATGACGGTGGCGCGCAGGACGATTTCCATCAGAAGAGCACCTTCATCGAGCGATGCATCGCCGCCAGCGGCCGGCCTGCATCCTTGAGCCGGATCTCGCCTTCCACATGGCCGAAGAGGCGCGGGTTGATCTGGGCCGAGATCTTGATCAGCGCATCCTGCCCGGGCTTCAGGGGGCCGAACTGGAAGGTGAAGTTGCTGTCCTCGCCCGACTCCTTCTCGGGCGTGGGCACCATGCCGTTCACGGTGATGTTCTGCCACAGGCTGGGTGCGATCTCCAGTTCGAGGCGCTCGACCGGCTGCCGTGCATGGACGTGCACGAGCATCTCGAAGAAGTCGCCGGTGCGGATGACCGCCGGCATCTCCACACGCATGCTGGCCGCCTCGCCCTCGGTCGTGCGCGCCTCGAGCCCGGCATGGCCCAGCCATCCCGACAGCCCCAGCACCAACAGCAGCCCGAGCACGATGACGGACAGGGGGCTCGCGTGGCGGTCGTACCACTTCGACTTCAGGTGGTCTTCCTGCAATCCGTGCGGCAGGGGGATGTCGTTGGGCGCTTTCATGTCGTGGAGGCGGCAATCGCTGCTGTGCCGCGCACGCCCGCACGGTGGCAGGCTCCGGCGCCGCATTTAGGCAGGCTTCGACGCTCGCGCGGGCGCCGCGGTCGGCCTGTAGGAGCGGCTTGCGGCCAGCGGTCGGACCTCACCGTTTGCTCTCCGCACCGTCGCCCGTTCGCGGGTACGATGGCCCGGCGTGGTCGAAGAAGGCAGCGCGCACGAGGAGTTCAGATTGATCCAGCGAATCTCCGCCGCGCAGCGCACCGCCAGCCTCGACGATGAGCAGCGCAAGGCGCTCCTGATGATCGCTTCCGGCGCGCCCCTGCCCCAATGCCTGGACGCACTGACGGAGGCCGTCGCGCGCCTGGCGCCCGGCGCCCGCGCCTGCGTGCTGCTGGCCAACCCCGAGCGCAGCGCCGTGGGCGAAAGCTATTCGTCGCATTTGCCGCCCGGCTTCGCGGACGCCGTGCGCGGGCTGCCGATCGGCCAGGCACTGATCGGCACCTGCGGCGTGGCCATCCACCAGGGCCAGCCGGTGACCTGCGAGGACATCGAGCGGTCGACGCTGTGGGCGCCGGCCTGGCGGTCCCTGTGCCTGGCCAACGGCATCCTGGCCTGCCATTCCCACCCGGCACTGGCGCAGGGTGGGCAGGCCGTGGGCTCCTTCTTCCTGTGCCTGTCGCAGGCACGCGCGCCCGACGCATGGGAGCGTCGCGTGGCCGAATTCGGCGCGCTCGCCACGAGCATCGTGGTCGAGCGCGATCGCGCCGCGACCCATCAACGGCGGGAGATGCAGGCCCTGTCCCGCCTCCAGGCGCTGAGCGCCGAACTGGTCGGCCCGGGCGAGTTCGAGGCCCTGCTGCAGAAGATCCTGGCGGCCGCGGCGGACATCTCCGGCACCGACAAGGGCAACATCCAGATCTATGACCCGGTGCGCGGCACGTTGAGGATCGTCGTGCACCAGGGCCTGGGCCAGCGCCTGGTCGATCATTTCCGCGAGGACGGGTGGGACGCGAGCTGCGGGGCGGCCGCCAAGCAGGTGCAGCGCCTGATCGTGCCCGACGTGCAGCAGCTCGAGGGGCTGCGCGGCACCCTGGGCCTGGAGATCGTGGTCGAGGACGACATCCGCTCGATCCAGTGCACGCCGCTGGTGACGCGCGACGGGCGGCTGCTGGGCATGCTGAACAACCACTACCGGTGGCCCGGCGGGCCCACGGCCGATGCGCTGCGCTACATCGACCTGCTCGCGCGCCAGGCCGCGGAGCTGATCGAGCGGCACCAGACCGAATCGGAGCTGGCCGAAGAGCGCCGGCGAAAGGACGAATTCCTGGCGATGCTCGCGCACGAGCTGCGCAACCCGCTCGCGCCGCTGCGCAACATGCTGGAACTGCAGAAGCTCGCGGAGGGCGACGAGGCGGTCACGCGCACGGCGCGGGCCGTGATGGAGCGGCAGGTCGTGCAGCTGGTGCGGCTGGTGGACGATCTGCTGGACGTCAATCGCATCACGCGCGGGCGGCTCGACCTGCGCCTGCAACCGATGCCGCTGCAGGCCGCGGTGCAGCATGCGGTGGAGGTCTGCCGGCCCAAGCTCGAGGAGCATGGCCACCGCCTCTCGCTCGACGTGCCCGAGGCACCGGTGATGCTTGCCGGCGATCTCGCGCGCCTCACGCAGGTTTTCGGCAATCTGCTGGCGAACGCCATCAAGTACACGCCCGCCGGCGGCGACATCTTGCTGCGCATGGTCCCGCTCGGCGAGGAGGTGGAAGTCACCGTCACCGACAACGGCGCAGGGATCCCCGCCGAGCACATCGAGCGCATCTTCGACCTCTTCAGCCAGGTCGATCGGACGCTGGAGCGAGCGCAGGGCGGGCTGGGCATCGGGCTCATGCTGGTGCGGCAACTGGTGACGCTGCACGGCGGCACGGTCCAGGCCTTCAGCAGGGGCTTGGGGCACGGAGCGAGTTCCGGGTCCGGCTGCCCTCGACCGCGGGCGCGCTGCAGGGCGAGCCGCCCGTTGCGCAGGTCCCGGCTTCGTCGCCGGCGCGTCGCGTCCTCGTGGTCGACGACAACCTGGATGCCGCCCGGTCGCTGGTGGCACTGCTCAACGTGAAGGGCCATCGCGCGCGCATGGCGCTCGATGGCTCGCAGGCGCTCGCGGTGGCCGAGGACATGCAGCCGGAGGTCATCCTGATGGACATCGGCATGCCGGGGCTGAACGGGCTCGAGACGTGCCGGCGACTGCGCGAACAGCCATGGGGCCGGCAGATCACGATCGTGGCGCTGACCGGGCTCGGCCAGGCGAGCGACCGCGCGGAGAGCGAGCGCGCCGGCTTCGATGCCCACCTGGTCAAGCCCGTGGACCTCACCACCTTGAGCAGGTTCCTGGCGAACGCCCCCTGACGGCTGAGCCGCACACGCGCGCTCGATGCAGCGCGCGGCCGGATCAGGGCGCCGAGCTGTTCTCCCTCTGCAGGTATTCGGCGATCCAGGCGCGCGCCCGTTCGGCCAGCGCCGTCCTCACCTTCTCGGCGGCCTCTCCGTGCCGGGACATCGATACCCGGCACATGGGCACGCCGCGGCGGCACACCACGGCGATGTGCTGATCTTCCTCGTGCAGGATCTCCATGCTCCAGTCCTGCGGGGCGAGCGGCTGTTCATGAGGGGCCCCTTCTCGATCGAGCTTCACACGTGCCTCCAGCAAATATCGTGACGAGCTTACTTCGCGTGCCGCGGCGCGGCCGCAAGGCGTGCGGCAATTCTTGCAGCAAGAGTGCCGGATGGCAGGCAGGCAGGCGCCTGGAACGCGTTCGCCGGCTGGCCCCGCAATTGCTGGCAATGGACGCATGACATCGATGCGACATGGCGGCAACGGACCGAGACGCCCCCAGGGGCCCCACGCCCGGCCCGAGGACTTCGCCCCGGTTCGGCAGGGTGCTCCACGGACCCGGACGGCGTTCGAGATGGCGATCGACATGCGAGCGGCGGAGGTCGACGTCCCGCCCTATCCCGAGATCCTCCACGCGCTCGGCCAGCCCATGCACGCCGACCACGCCCGGCTCCTGGACCTGGCCTATCTGCACCTGTGCGACGCCTGGGAATTCCAGGTGCGGGCGCTGTACGCGAGCTGGACGAGGCGGCAGGACGCCGGGCGGCGGCCGATCGCCAGCCGTGCCGGCGAGATGTTCAGGCGCTCCGGGCCTGCGGTGGATGACTGAGGGCGCGTGCCGGGGCGCTCCCCTTCGCGAACGGGCATGCGTTGGACGAATGGTGTTCGCGCCTGGCCCCGGAGCGCCTAGACTGCCGGGCTTTCCTCGTCGATCGGCGGGCCGTGGCCGCAGAGTGGCTGCCGCCGAGGCCCGGCCATCGGCGAGTGTTTTCCCGTGAAGGTTCTGGGTGCTTCTTGAACGCTTGATCTACGCCAGTCGAAAGGCACCGGATGTCGATGTGCCCGCACTGGTCGTGCAGGCCGCGCGCTGCAACGAGGCCGCCGGCATCACCGGCGCGCTGGCGACGCTCGAGGACGATTTCTTCCAGTACCTCGAGGGCACCACGGCGGCGCTGGATGCCTTGCTTCTGAAACTGCTGGCCGACCCGCGTCACTCCGACCTCAAGGTGCTGGAGCGGCGCGCCATTCCGAGACGCATGTTCGGCGACTGGCGGATGGCGCACCTGCAATGGAACGCCGACACCGAGGCGATCTTCCGCAGTTTCTCGCCGGATTCGCGCCGTGACCTGCGGGACATCGATCCCAGCACCTGTGCCGCCATGTTCCGGGCGTGGCTGGCCCTGCTCGAAGGCGGCGGTCCGACGCTCAAGGACATGAACCTCCGGTGAGCGGGCTGCCGCCGTGTTGCGGCAGTCGAGCGCACCGGCCGGCACGCGGGCGGCCGAGCCCGTCCCGCGCGTCACGGCGCGGGCTCGGGCTCGGGCTCGGGCCTGGTGCTACTTCCCGTCGCGGTCGGAATCGCCCGGTACCGCCCTTTCGATCGCGTCGCTGGCACGCTGCCATGCGTCGCGGCTGGCATGCTTGGCGCGGTCCCAGCTGAGGCTGGACCGACCGCGCGATGCATCCCAGTCGCGACCGAGATCGGGCTCGACCTCATCGAAGCGCCTGCCGGTGTGCTTGTTGAACGAATCCACGCCATAGCCGTAGGCCGGACCGTAGTCGTCGTAGCTGCCGCCTTCCACGTAGGGACGGGTGCTGTAGTTGTCGCGCCAGTAGGCGTCCTCGGCATCGCGGTCTGCCTTCATGCTCCTGCCCGCGATCGCTCCGGCCACTGCGCCGACGGCGGCGCCCACTGCCGCGCCCACCGGGCCGGTCATGCCGCCCACCGCCGCACCTGCCGCCGCGCCGCCTGCGACGCCGCCGGCCACGCCGCCTACCACTGCACCTGTCGCCGTCTTTTCGCCTTCTTTCATGGGAGTGTCTCCTGAGGGTTGAGGGAGCCCACACGCTACGAAGGACGATGCAAGCACCCGGCCGGCGAAGCACCTCTGCGTCTGTCGGACAGGGCACGCGCGACGTGCCCGAGCCAGCACGGCCTGCGCAGACCACAGCAGTGCGTCGCCCCTGACTCGCGACGCTGCGAAGCGCCAGGTGCCGCGGTCGGTGCCGGCGAGCCGGCGAGCGTGGTCCCGCACCATCACGTCGGCCAGACCTACAGCGCAGGCGGCCCATCCTTTCTAGCTTGACGGGTCCACAAGCAACGCTCGACCGACGAGGAACCACACATGAACGACAGCGCATTCGCATCAGACGCGGCAGGGCCGGAACGCATCGACATCCGCTCGGAAGACTCCATCGCACGATGGACCGGCAAGCTGGACGTCACGGCGGAGCAACTCAAGGAGGCGGTCGACGCCGTGGGCGACAAGGCGCCGGACGTGGAGATGCATCTCAAGGGGACGCGAGCGACGACCAACGAGGACCAGGTGCGCCAATCCGGCGGCGCGTAATCCGCCGGGCCGCCGGCCCGAGATCGCGGGCCGGCGCCCGGGCCGTCCACGCCGCCCCGGCTCGACGGCTCAGATCAGATTTCTCATCGCCTGCGCCGTCTCGCGCAGCACCGGCAGCACCCGCGCCACCGCTTCCTCGCTGCCTTCCTGCCCGATCGGCATGGTGATGTTCAGCGCGCCGACCAGCTCCCCGTGGCGATCGCGCAGCGGCACGGCGATGCCGCGGGAATTCAGGTCCAGCTGCTGTTCCGACAGCGCCCAGCCCTGGGCGCGGATGCGGGCGAACTCGGTCTTCATCTGGTCCTTGCTCGCGATGGTGTGCGAGGTGAAGACCTTCAGCTCGTGGGTCGCCAGCCAGTGCGCCAGCGCGTCGTCGGGCCGCAGGGCCAGCATGAGCATGCCCGAGGCGGTGACCTGCGCGGGCACGCGCGCGCCCAGCACGTAGCCGGTGTTCATGCTGCGGTTGGGGCCGTTGCGCGCGATGTAGACGACCTCGTCGCCGTCGAGCACGCTGAGGTAGGCGGTTTCGTGCGTGCCGGCGGCCACGCGCTGCAGGAAGGGCTGCACGATGCGTGGCAGCCGCGCCGACTCCAGGTAGGACTGGCCCAGGCGCAGCACGCGCGGCGTGAGCCAGAACAGCTTGCCGTCGCTGGCCACGTAGCCCATGTGCTGCAGCGTGAGCAGGTAGCGCCGGGCGGCGGTGCGGGTCATGCCGGTGCGCTGGCCGGCCTCGCTGGCGGTCATGCGCGGGTGGGCATCGTCGAAGGCTTCGATGATGCCGACGCCGCGTTCCAGGCCGGCGATCCAGTCGCGCCGGTCGAGGCCGGCGGGTGCGGCGTCGATGTCGTCGGTGTCCTCTTCGGCGGGGGTGGCGCGGCGAGCGCGCGCAGGGGAGGGCATGGCGGGGGAGGCGTGAGTGCGTGAACGAAGCTTGTCCGTTCGATGATGCACGATCATCGGACGCGGGGCCATGCCACGCCGCACCTGTCGGCCCCGGCCCGCGCCGCGTACAGTGCGTACCGCGATCCCTGCCGCTTGCGCGGCGGCGAGGCGAGCTTCATCGAACGCGACGCGGCGTGCACCCGAACGCCGCAGCGGGCAACCCAAGGCACTTCATGGCGGACATCCACGGCAACACCGACCTCTACCTGATTCCCGGCGACCCGGTCACCAACGTCCGGCTGCCGCGCATGTTCAACGCGGTCTTCGAACGCTGCGGCATCGATGCGGTGATGGTGCCGGTGCAGGTGCGCGCGCGCGACTTCGCGGTGTGGCTCAAGGCCAGCTTCCTGGCGCGCAACGTCAAGGGCATGGTGATCGCGCCGCCGCACAAGCCGCTGGCCGTGGACCTGCTCGACGGCTGCGGCCTCTTCGCGCGCATCGCGGGCTCGGTCAACGTGGTGCGGCGCACGCACACCGGCGACCTGGAGGGCGACCTGTTCGACGGCGAGGGCATCGTCGGCGCGCTGGACCGTTTCGGCATCCCCTTCCGCGGCCAGCGGGTGCTGATCCTCGGGGCGGGCGTGAGCGCTGCGGCCGTGGGCGTCTCGCTGGCCGAGGGCGGCGGCGAGAACGGCGCGCGCCACATCGCTTTCCACGACCCGGCGCCCGGCAAGTCGGCCGGCGTGGCGGCGCGCATCGATGCCGCCTTCGACGCCACGGTGGTGGTGGCACCGGATGCCGATCCGTCCGGCTACGACCTGGTCATCAATGCCACCTCGCTGGGGCTGAAGCCCGACGATCCGCTGCCCTGCGACGTGTCGCGCATGGCGCCGCATGCGGCGCTGTTCGACATCCTGCTGCGCAACCAGCCCACGCCGCTGGTGCAGGCGGCCCGTGCCCGCGGCCTGCAGGCGCAGCCGGGTTTCGAGATGCTGATCCAGCAGATGTCGCACTACATGGACTACTTCGGCCTGCACGAGGCGGCCGAGGTGGTGCGCGAGGACGCGGACTTCATCCGCGAACTGATCTACCCGCCGGCGCTGGCGGGCGAGATCCGGCTGCCGGTGCGGCATCCCGGCGCCTGATAACCGCCTCCTCACAACCTACCGGCAGATCGTCACGTTCGTGACGAGTTTGGCTGCATCGCCCGCTGGATGTGGGCTGCGGGCCGATTGCACTTTCCGGACTGCAGCCGTTTCCGGTCCTGCGACAGGCCGCCGTGCAGGCTTCTGCGCGGTGCCGCGATGTCACGCCGGCCGGCGCGCTCCCCACGGTGGTGCCGTCCGCACCGGCCTAGGGCAAACCCGGCATGCGTTCGATGATCGCCGCTTGGCGATCGATGATCGAACGCGGTAACAGGCGCGGCCATTGTCGGCACGCGGGGCGCGTTTCTACAGTCCCTCCCCATGCTGTCGCACCGCTGCCCACCCACCGCCGCCCGTCCCATGCCCCACGCTGCGGTCGGGCGGCGCGTGGCGAAGGCCGGTTGAAGGCCACGCCATGCACCGTTCCATTGCCACCGTCTCCCTCAGCGGCACGCTGCGCCAGAAGCTCGAGGCCATCGCCGCCGCGGGCTTCGACGGCTTCGAGCTCTTCGAGGCGGACTTCATCAACTTCAACGGGTCGGCCACCGAGCTGGGCCGCATCGCCGCCGACCTGGGCCTGACCATCGACCTGTACCAGCCCTTCCGCGATTTCGAGGGCATGCCCGAGGCGCAGTTCCGCCGCAGCCTCGATCGCGCCGAACGTAAGTTCGACGTCATGCAGGCCATGGGCGCATCGCTCATGCTGTGCTGCTCCAACACCTCGCCGCTGGTCGCCGACGATCCGGCACTGGCCGCCTCGCAGCTGCATGCGCTGGCCGAGCGCGCCGACCGCCGCGGCCTGCGGGTGGGCTTCGAGGCGCTGGCCTGGGGCCGGGTCACCTCGCTGTACGGACAGGCCTGGGAGATCGTCCGGCGCGCCGACCACCCGGCGCTGGGTTTGATCCTCGACAGCTTCCACACCCTGTCGCTGAAGGACGACCCGGCCGGCATCGCCGACATCCCGGGCGAGAAGATCTTCTTCCTGCAGATGGCCGATGCGCCGCTGATGGCCATCGACGTGGTGCAGTGGGCACGGCACCACCGCAGCTTTCCGGGGCAGGGCGATTTCGATTGCGTGAGCTTTCTCGAGAAGACGCTGCAGGCCGGCTACACCGGGCCGCTGTCGCTGGAGATCTTCAACGACGTGTTCCGGGAGACGCCGAACCGCCGCACCGCGGTCGATGCGATGCGCTCGCTGCTGTGGCTGGAGAGCGAGGTGCGGGGGCGGTTGGCCAAGGTCGATTCCATGCAGCCGCCCGTTCACGCTGAGCCGGTCGCGCTGTTCGCCCCGCCGCCTGTGCCCGCGCTCTGCGACATCGGCTTCATCGAATTCGCCGCCGACGAGGCCTCGGCGCCTCAGTTGGGCGCGCAGTTCGAGCAGCTGGGTTTCCGCCGGGTCGGCCGGCACCGGTCCAAGGCCGTCACGCTCTACCGTCAGGGCGAGGTGCACTTCATCGTCAACGCCCAGCCGGATTCCTTCGCCCGCCAGCGCTTCGAGCTGCACGGCACCTCGGTCTGCGCGCTGGGCCTGCATGCCGGCGACGCACAGCAGGCGGTCGAACGCGCGGTGGCGATGTGTTCGCTGCGGCACGACAGCCCGCGCGGCCCCGGCGAAGTGTCCGTGCCGGCCATCGTGGCGCCGGGCGGCAACCTGATCCATTTCATCCCGGGCGAGATGTCGACCGGCGCCCTGTTCGACGCCGACTTCGTGCTCGACGGCGGGGCCGACTGCGTCGGCGCGGGCCTGCGCAGCGTCGACCACGTCGCGCTGGGCCTGGCCGTGGACCAGCAGGACACCTGGGTGCTGTTCTCGCGCGCCGTGCTGGGCCTCACGCCCGGCGAGAGCCTGGAACTGGCCGACCCCTTCGGCCTCGTGCGCAGCCGCGGCGTGGCCAATGCCGATCGCAGCGTGCGCCTGGTGCTCAACGCGTCGATGAGCCAGCGCACCCGCACCGCACGCACGCTCACGCGCACCGGCGGCGGCGCGGTGCACCACATCGCGCTGGCCTGCGACGACCTCTTCGCCACGGTGGAGCGCCTGCGCGCGGCCGGCGTGCGCTTCCTGCCGATCTCGCCCAACTACCACGACGACCTGCCGACGCGCCTGGACCTGGCCGACGACCTCGTGGAGCGCCTGCGCACCGCGGGCGTGCTCTTCGACCGCTCGGCCGCCGGCGACTTCCTGCACATCTACACCGACGGCGGCGAGCAGGGCTTCTTCTTCGAGATCGTGCAGCGCATCGGCGGCTACGACGCCTACGGCGCGGCCAATGCCGCGGCCCGCATGGCGGCGCAGGCGCAGCAGTCCTGAGCGGCCCCGTCCGTTTTTCTTTCCTTCCCTCCACACACACCGACCCTTCCACCCGGAGACAAAGCCATGTCCACAGCCACCGCCCACGAGCCGCAGGGCAAGCACCAGTCGAAGAAGGCCGCCGCCAGCGGCTGGATCGGCTCCGCGCTCGAGTACTACGACTTCTTCATCTACGCCACCGCCGCGGCGCTGATCTTTCCGCAGATCTTCTTTCCCAAGGGCGACCCGGCGATCGCGATCATCGCGTCGCTCGCGACCTACGGCGTGGGCTACGTGGCGCGCCCCATCGGCGCCTTCGTGCTCGGCCACCTGGGCGACACGCACGGCCGCAAGCAGGTGCTGGTGTGGTGCATGTTCCTGATGGGCTTCTCGACCATTGCCGTGGGCCTGCTGCCCACCTACGACCAGATCGGCCTGTGGGCGCCCGCGCTGCTGGTGCTGATGCGGCTGATCCAGGGCTTCGCCGTCGCCGGCGAGATCTCGGGCGCCAGCTCGATGATCCTGGAGCACGCCCCCTTCGGCCGCCGCGGCTTCTTCGCCAGCTTCACGCTGCAGGGCGTGCAGGCGGGCCAGATCCTGGCCGCCGCCGTGTTCCTGCCGCTCGCGCACTACATGCCCACCGACCAGTTCAACAGCTGGGGCTGGCGCATTCCCTTCCTGCTGAGCTTCGTCGTCATCATCGCGGGCTGGATCATCCGCCGCGAAGTGGAGGAGACCCCGGCCTTCACCGACAAGTCCGAAGCCACGCAGCGCGCCCGCTCGCCCATCGTCGACGCCTTCAAGTACAGCACGCCCGACATGCTGCGCGTGGTGTGCATGGCCCTGATGAACGTGATCCCGGTGGTCGCCACCATCTTCGGCGCCGCCTACGCGGTGCAGCCGGCCTACGGCATCGGCTTCGCCAAGGACATCTACCTGTGGATCCCGGTGCTGGGCAACATCCTCGCGGTGCTGGTGATCCCCTTCGTGGGCAACCTGTCGGACAGGATCGGCCGCCGCCCGCCCATCATCGTGGGCGCGCTGCTCTCGGGCCTGCTGGCCTTCGGCTACCTGTACGCCATCAGCATCCGGAGCGTGCCGCTCGCGATCTGCATGTCGCTCCTGATGTGGGGCGTGGTCTACCAGGGCTACAACGCCGTCTTCCCCTCGTTCTACCCCGAGCTGTTCCCGACCCGCACCCGCGTGTCGGCCATGGCCATCTCGCAGAACATCGGCACCGCCATCACGGCCATGCTGCCCGCGCTGTTCACCGCCGTCGCGCCTCCCGGTGCGGCCAACATCTGGCTCACGGTGGGCGCCATCGCCTTCGGCATCACCGTGATCTCGGCCCTGGCTGCGCTCAGCGCCCGCGAGACCTACCGCGTCCACATGAAGGACCTGGGCAACGCCGACGCCGTGCCCGTGCCCCAGGCCGAATACGATCGCCTGCGCGAACAGGCCCTGGGCGAGAGCCGCCTGCAGAACGCCGCTGCCTGATCCCCCGCCCCCGAACTTTCGATTCCCATGATTTCCGGCAAGACCACCCTCATCGCCCACATCGGCTACCCGACCGAGACCTTCAAGGCGCCGATGATCTACAACCCCTGGTTCGATCAGCAGGACATCGACGCGGTGGTCGTGCCCATGGGCGTGAAAGCGGAGGACTACGCGGTGTCGCTGCCGCAGATCATGCGTTTCTCGAACCTGCGCGGCGCGCTGGTGACGATGCCGCACAAGATCTCGACGCTGTCGCTGGTCGACGAGGTGACGCCCACGGCGCGCATCGCCGGCGCCTGCAACGCGATCCTCAAGCGTGCCGACGGCAGCCTGCTGGGCGACATGTTCGACGGTGCCGGCTTCGTGCGCGGCGTCGAGCGCAAGGGGCGGCCGTTCAAGGGCACGAGCGTGCTGGTGTCGGGCTCGGGCGGCGTGGGTTCGGCCATCGCGGCCTCCATCGCCGCCGCCGGCGCGGCCGAGCTGATGCTCTTCGACACGAATCCCGCATCGGCCGAGGCGCTGGCCGGGCGCCTGCGGGCTCACTACCCGCAGCTCGTCGTGCACACCGGCTCGAAGGACCCGGCCGGCTTCGACGTGGTGGTCAACGCCACGCCGCTGGGCATGAAGGAGGGCGACCCGCTGCCCTTCGACGTCGAGCGCATCGCACCCACCACCTTCGTGGGCGAGGTCGTCATGAAGTCCGAATACACGCCGCTGTTGCAGGCCGCCAAGGCACGCGGTTGCGCGGTGCAGGTCGGCACCGACATGCTGTTCGAGCAGATCCCTGCCTACCTGGAGTTCTTCGGCTTCGGCAGCACCACGCCCGAGGCCCTGCGCGAAGTGGCGACACTGCGCTACTGACAGGATGCGCCGCGGGCGGCGCACGACACGGTTCCACAACGAAGAAGGAGACAGCGAGATGAAGAAGAGACAACTGCTGGCCGCCGCCCTGGCGGCCCTGGGCCTTCTGGCGGCCGGCCCGGCGCTGACGCAGGTGAAGGAGCGCGCCATCAAGTTCGCCTTCCAGAACCAGACCGGCCATCCGCAGGCCCAGGGCGCGCAGAAGTTCGCCGACCTGGTGGCCCAGAAGTCCGGCGGCAAGATGACCGTCAAGCTCTTCCCGGGCGGTGCGCTCGGCGGCGACCTGCAGACCGTCTCGGCATTGCAGGGCGGCACGGTGGAGATGACGGTGCTCAACGCCGGCATCCTCGCGGCGCAGGTCAAGGAGTTCGCCGTCTACGACTTCCCCTTCCTGTTCGGCAACGCGCAGGAGGCCGACGCCGTGACCGACGGCCCCTTCGGCCAGAAGCTGCTCGCGCGCCTGGACGAGAAGCAGATGCACGGACTGGCCTACTGGGACCTGGGCTTTCGCAACCTCACCAACAGCCGCCGCCCGGTGGCGAAGGCCGAGGACATCGCCGGCCTGAAGGTGCGGGTGATCCAGTCGCCGATCTACATCGACCTGTTCAACACGCTGGGCGCCAACGCCACGCCGCTGCCGTTCCCCGAACTGTTCCCGGCCCTGGAGCAGCGCGTGGTCGACGGGCAGGAGAACCCCAACACGGTGATCCTGTCCTCCAAGTTCGCCGAGGTGCAGAAGCACATCACGCAGACGCGGCACATCTACAACCCGCAGGCGCTCATCATCAGCAGGAAGTTCTGGGACACGCTCTCGGCCGACGAGAAGAAGGTGCTCACCGATTCCGCTGCCGAGGCCACCGCCTTCCAGCGCCAGGTGTCGCGCGGCGCCGCCGACTCGGCGCTGGCTGCGCTCAAGCAGGCCGGCATGACCGTGACCGAGTTGCCGCCGGCCGAGGTGGCGAAGCTGCGCGAGAAGGTCAAGCCCGTGATCGACAAGTACACCGCGAGCGTGGGCGAGTCGACGGTCAAGGAACTGATGGCCGAGATCGCCAAGGTGCGCAAGTAGAGGTGCGCACCTGCCGCCTGCCTGCCACGCCCGCCGGGTCGCATGCCCGGCGGGCGTGGCGCGTTTGTTGCTACGGATTTCATAGCTGCTCGCGCAGGCGGGGCGGGCGCCGCAGCCCGAAATCCTTCGAATCCGCCAGAGCGCGGATGCCTTCATGAGTCCTTTCGCAGAAATCCTCTCGTTCGTCGCCACGCGGGTCGCCCGCGGCCGCCGCAAGGCCGGCGCATGGTGAGTCCGGTACCGGGCGGTCCCTCGTCTTCGCAGCCGAACGGCGGCTTTCGCCGTCGCCGGCCCATGTCCTTCGCGCTGCTGCTGCCGCTGCTGCTGGCCGCCCAGCCGGTGGCGACCGACAGCTACTTGCCGGCGCTGCCGGCCATCGCGCGCGAGCTCGGCTCGGCCAGCAGCAGCCTCACCGTCTTCGTGCTGGCCTTCGGCCTGGCGCAGCTGCTGTGCGGCCCGCTGGCCGACCGCTTCGGGCGCCGGCCGGTGCTGCTCGCGGGCCTGGGCTGCTATGCCGTGGCGGCCGTGGGCTGTGCGCTGGCCGGCAGCGTGGGCTGGCTGGTGGGGTGGCGGGCGGTGCAGGGCTTCTCGATGGCGGCCATCCTGGTGTGTGCGCGCGCGGTGCGCGACCTGTACCCGGCGCACGAGGGGCCGCACATCATGGCGCGCGGCCTCACCGGGCTGGGCGTGGTCGCGCTGTTCGCGCCCGTGCTCGGCGCCTGGCTGGTGCAGGGCCTGGGATGGCGCTGGGTGCTGGGCGCGATGGCCGTCTATGCCGGCGTGCTCTTCGCGCTGTGCTGGCGCGACTTCGCCGAAACGCACGCGCCGCTGGCGCCCGGCGAGGCCGCCACGCCCGTGGCCCGCGGCAGTGCGCGCGAGGTGTTCGCGAGCCGGAGCTTCCGCGCCTGGGCATCGCTCGCGGCCGCCACCTACGGCGGCATCTTCTGCTTCCTGCTGCTCTCGCCGATGGTCTACATCGACCTGCTGGGCCTGTCGCCGGCGCTGTACGGATGGATTCCGGCGGGCGGTTCGCTGGTCTACATCGTCAGCACCACCCTGTGCCGGCGCCTGCTGCGGCGCTGGGGCGCCGTGCGCACGGTGCAGCTGGGCGCGTCGCTGAGCCTCGCGGGTGCCTGCATCCAGGCGCTCGGCTGTGCGCTGTGGCCGCAGTCGGCGCTGCCCCTGCTGCTCGGCCATGCGGTGTACGTGCTGGGCCACGGCATCCACCAGCCCTGCGGCCAGGCCGGCGCGGTGGGCGACCTGCCGCAGCTGGCCGGCCGCGCGGTGTCGTGGTCGGGCTTCGCGATGATGCTCGTCGCCTTCTGCCTGGGGCAGTTCGCAGCGCGCTTCGTCGACAACACCATGAGCCACGGCGCCTGGCCGATGGTGCTGCCGATGGTCGCTGCGGGCCTGGCACTCATGGCGATCGCTTTCGGCTGGCTGCCGCGCCTCGGGGTGGCGCGTGTCCCTGCGCGCCCCGCCTAGCGGCCCGGGCGCCAACTACGCAGGGGCGCGTGGCGGATCAGCAGCGCCGTGGCCACGCCCAGCGGCACGCTGACCAGCGGCGACCACCAGCGCGCAGTGGCCAGGCACAGCACGATCGCGACGACCGCACCCAGGGTGGCTGCGGCGTCCGAGCTCCGTTCGCGCCCATTGCGCGACCTGCGCGCTTTGTGCGAGGCGCGCGCGATGCGCTTCCAGCGCGCCGGGCGCGGCCGTGAAGCCGGCGCTGCGGCGCAGCGCAGCGAAGAAGTGGGGGCCATGGTCGACGCTCTCGGGCGACCCCGAGGGCCGATGGCGCGGTTCTAGGCCCCGACCAAGACAGCCGTTTGACAGGCCCTAGGCGCTGCGCGGTGCCGCCTCGCGCGCGTTGGCACGCTGCGCCAGCATGAACACCGGCATCGCCAGCAGCGCGCAGCCCGCCAGCACGGCGAAGGCCAGGCCGAAGTGGCCGCGTGCGCCGACCACCGCGTTGGCCACGCCGGCGCTCAGGGCCGCGCCGACGCCCTGCAGCGTGAGCACCAGGCCCAGCGCCAGGTTGTAGCGGCCGGTGCCGCGCGCGTAGCGCTCGACCATCAGCGGCGTGGCCACGCCCAGCGCGCCGGCCGCGATGCCGTCGAGCACCTGCACGGGGATGTTGGCCCACACGCTGGGAAAGCCCCAGGCCAGCAGGCCGCGCACCGGCAGGATCAGGATCGCCAGGTAGACGAAGGCCGACAGGTCCAGCCGCCGGCTGCGCGCCACCCACAGCGCGACCGGCACCATGGTCAGCTGCGCGACGACGATGGCGACGCCGGTCCATAGCAGCGGCGCGGCATCGGGCTGCGTCGCGGCCAGGCGCTGGTTCAGCAGCGGCAGCATGGCCGCGTTGCCCAGGTGGAAGAAGGCGCAGGCCAGCGCGAAGAGCCACAGCGCGCGGTGCCGCAGCAGTTCGCCGAAGCCACCCGGGCCCTCGGCCTGGGGCGCGCCGGCGCCGGCCTCCACGCCGCGCGCCGCGGCATGGTCGATGTCGCCGGCGCGGATGGTGGCCAGGCACAGCAGGCTGCCCACGGCCATCACCGTCATCACCGACATCATCCAGGGCGCGCCGAACTGCTGTGCCACGATGCCCGCGCCCAGTGCCGACACGATGTTGCCGGCGTGGCTCCAGGCCTCGTTGCGCCCGGTCTGCCGGCGCAGTCCCTCGCGCCGCGCCAGGCCCAGCGTGAGCGCGGCCAGCGCGGCGGCCAGCAGCGCGCCGGCCGCGCCCGCGACCACCTGCGAGCCGACCAGCAGCCACGGCGACTTCGTCATGAAAGCACAGCCGCTGCCCAGCGTGACCGCGACCACGGCAATGGCCATCAGCGCGCGCTTGGCAGTCCAGCCGTCGGCCCAGGCGCCGGCGAAGGGCGTCATGAGCACGGCGGCCAGCCCGCCGGCGGTCATCGTGAGGCCGATCAGCGTCTGGTCGACCCGCTGACTCTGCAGGTAAGTGGCGAGGAAGGGGCCGAGCCCGTCGCGCACGTCGGCCAGGAAGAAGGCCGTCCAGGCCAGGGCCGTGAGCGAGGCAGCGGCGGCGGGCGCGCCGGCCCGCCGGCCGGCCTCCAGGGGCATGGCGAGCGTGGTGGACATGGACGGGCCTCTTCCTCGGCGCGGATCAGCGGGCGGCCAGCGGCGTGCCGTTGACGGTGTGCGCCTCGATCACACGGCCACGGCCCGCGGCCAGCGGCTGCGACGGCCCTTCGGCGCGCACGTGCTCGCCGGGCTGGAGGCCCAGTTGCGCGAAGCCTTCGGGCTTCAGGTGCACGAAGTCGCCGGTGTCGAGCACGACGCCGTTGGGAGCGCCGTGCCGGGCGTGGTTGATGCGCAGCACGCGGCCCTCGACCGGTCCGTCGTCGTGCACCGGTGCCACGGGGTGGCCGTCGACCTCGCTCAGGCGGTGGAAGTCGTAGACCACGTGCGCACCCTCGCCCTTGGGCGAGGCCGGGCGCTCGCTGCCTTCGACCGTGATGCGCTGGCCGGGCTCGAGTTGCGCGAAGGCGGCCGCGGCAGCGGTGTCGTGCTTGTCGAAGACGAACTGCGTGGGCACGCCGTCGGTGTCGATCAGCACGCCTTCGTGCTCGCCGCGCGGGCTGTAGATGAGGTGCTGGAAGCGGCCTTCGACCGACCAGACGTCGATGAGTGTGTCGTGGGGCATGAGTGAATCTCGCAATGAAGACAGGATGGAAGGGACACGGGGCCACGGCGGCCCCGACAAGTCAGGCCGGGCGGCGGCGCGGGCCGGGGCGCGGTGCGTCGATGGGGCCCGAGAGCACCTCCTGCAGCGCCTGCTGCGTGGCGCCCAGGCGGGTCGCCTCGATGCCGGTGCCCAGGGGGCTGCGTGTGCCCCAGCCCTGCACGTAGAGCGGGGCACCGGGCTGCAGCAGGCCGCCGATCATGCGACCCACGTGCGGCGGGAAGCGCACCACGGTGCCGTCGTCGAGCAGCGCGCCATGCGCGTCGCCGCGGTCGTTGAAGAGCACGCGCGCGATGCGGCCGCCGGCGCTCATCGAGGCCAGCGCGCCCAGGGGGCGTGGCGGCGGAGGCAGGGCGCCGGGCGAGGGCGGCTGGTCGGTCACGGCGCGGCCGTTGGCGCGGATCTCCTGCGCCCGCAGCGCACCGGCATCGCCTGCACGCCAGCCGGTCGCGTCGATGCGGTCACCGACCCTGGCCAGTGCCGTCACGCTGGCCGAAAGATGCGGCGCGAAGGCGATCTGGGTGCCGTTGTCCAGCAGCAGGCCGTCGGCCTCGCCGTTGGGGTTGACCAGCCAGCGTGCGACCTGGCCGCTCACGCTGGCCGTGGCCATCGGTGCCGGGGCCAGCGGGCCGCCCGGGGGTGGCGGCAGCGGGCCGGCCATGCCGGCGGGGTGAGGCATCGGGCCGCCGGGCGGTGCGGGTTGGGGCGCGGGCTGCGCGACTGCGAGGGCAGAGACTGCCATCAGGCCGGCCAGCAGGCTGGCGCGCAAGGAAGGAAGGGAAGTGGCCATGGTGTGCTCCTTGAAGGGATGTGCCATGGGCTTCCAAGACGCGTGCCAAGGGCGATTTCCTTTGAAATCAAGGACTTGCGTCTCCGACCCGCTCCGCGATCGGATGATGGCCGGACACCCCCTGTCCGGAAACACGACAGCTTGCTAGTCGAGGCCGTGCTGTGTCAGCTTGGCGTACAGCAGCTGACGGTGGATGCCGAGCTGGCGCGCCGCCAGCGAGCGGTTGCCGCCCGCCTCGGCCAGGGCGTGACGCAGCAGCAGCTTCTCCAGCCGGTCGATCGCCTCGGGCAGGGTGCCCGCATACCAGTCGGCGGGCAGGGCGTCGGTGGCCGCAGCGCCGGGCGCGGGCGAGGCATCGGCCAGGTCCAGCTGGTGGATCACCGCGCCGCGCTGCAGCGCCTGGCAGCGCTCCATCGCATTGCGAAGCTCTCTGACGTTGCCGGGCCATCGATGGGCCAGCAGCGCGGCCGCGGCTTCGGGCGACAGGCGCTTGGCCGGGCCCGGCGCCGCCGCGATGCGCAGGAAGTGCTCGGCCAGCGGCACGATGTCGGCCAGGCGTTCACGCAGCGGCGGCAGATGGATGGCCAGCACGTCCAGGCGGTAGCGCAGGTCTTCGCGAAAGCGCCCGTCGGCCACGGCCTGCGCGAGGTCGCGGTGGGTGGCGGCCACCACGCGCACGTCCACCTTCTGCGGGCGGTGGCTGCCCACCGGCGTCACCTCGCCCTCCTGCAGCACGCGCAGCAGCTTGGCCTGCACGTCCAGCGCCATGTCGCCGATCTCGTCGAGCAGCAGCACGCCGCCGTCGGCCGCCTTGAAGCAGCCGGGCCGGTCGGCGACCGCGCCGGTGAAGGCGCCCTTCACATGGCCGAAGAGCTCGCTCTCGAGCAGCTCGCGTGGAATGGCCGCGCAGTTGACGGCGACGAAGGGTTGGGCCGCGCGGTCCGAATGGCGGTGCAGCGCGCGCGCCACCAGTTCCTTGCCGGTGCCCGTCTCGCCGACCACCAGCACCGGTGCGCGGCTGCCGGCGGCCAGGCCGATGCGCTTGTGCACCTCGCGCATGGCCTCGCTGATGCCGATCATCTCGCCATCGTCCGGCAAGGGGGCACGCTCGGGCGTGGCCGGCGGCGGTGCCGAGGCGGCCAGCGCGCGCCGCACCACCTCGATCACGCCGTCGCGGCTCACCGGCTTGGTGAGGTGGTCGAAGGCGCCCAGGCGCATCGCCTCGATGGTGCCGGCGCTGCCGGCGTGCGCGGTGAGCACGACCACCGGCGGCAGGCGCGGCAGGGTGGCCTTCATCGCGGCCAGCGTCTGCAGGCCGTCCATGCCCGGCATGCGGTAGTCGAGGAAGACCAGGTCGAAGCGCTGCGTGGCGAGGCGCGCGAGGCCGTCCTCGCCGCGGTGTTCGACCGCCACGGCATGGCCCAGCCCTTCGAGCGTCTCGCGCAGCGAATCGGCGAAATCCGTGTCGTCGTCGACGATCAGCAGTGCTGCCATGGCATCTCCAGGATGAAGCGCGCACCGGGCGTGCCGGCCTCGTGGCGCAACTCGCCGCCGTGGGCGATCGCGACTTCGCGCGCCAGCGCCAGGCCCAGGCCCGTGCCGTCGGCGCGGCCGGTGCCGAAGGGCTCGAAGAGACGGCCGCGCACCGCCTCGGGTACGCCCTCGCCGTCGTCGGCGACACCCAGCACGAGCAGGCCGCGCGCCGCGTCGCCCTCGGCCCACAGGCGCACGCTGCCGCCGGGGCTGCGGGCGTGGCGCACCGCGTTGTCGAGCAGGTTGTCGACGGCGCGTCCCAGGTGCATGGGGTCGAAGACGGCACAGGTCGGCGTGCCTTCGGCCAGCACCAGCGCCACCTGGCGCTGCGCGGCCGATTCGGCGACCGTGGCCAGGCGTTCCTGCAGCCAGGGTTGCAGCGGCACCGCCTGCGGGTTCAGGTCCAGCGGCTGGACCAGCGCGAGCAGGCTGCGCACCACCGCGTCGAGCCGGTCGATCTGGCCGACGATGGTGCGCAGGGCGACGGCCTGCGTGCCGGCATCGGCCGCCAGCGCGTTCTCGGCCTTCAGGCGCATGGCGGCAATGGGGTTGCGGATCTCGTGCGCCACGGCCGAGGTCATGCGGCCCAGCGCGGCCAGCCGCAGGTCGCGGCTGCGCTGTGCCAGCGCGTCGCGGGCGGCCGCCTGTGCCTGCGCGAAGCGGGCCGCATAGCCGTTGTAGCTGGCGACGATGCGGTCGAGCTCGTCCAGCCCGGTGCGCGCCAGCGTGGGCATGGTGTCGGCCGGCGCGGCGGCCAGGGCGGCTTCGAGCCCGCGCAGCCGCGCCCGGCCGCGGTACAGCAGCACCGCCAGCCACAACGCCGAGCACACGATCGCTGCCGCCAGCGCGCCCAGGCCCAGGCGCAGGCTGCCTTCCGCGGCGGCGGCACCGAGCTGGGTGCGCGTCATGGTCCAGGCGGCGGCGCCCGGCGCGGCAAGCGGGCAGGCCGCGACGATCAGCAGTTCGCGGCTGCCGCGCACCTGCTGCGTACGCAGGCGCTGCGTGCCCACGGCCTGCTGCGCCGTCTGCTCGATCAGCGCCTGCTCGGCCGCGGGCACGTCGGTCTTCACGCTGCTGCCTTCGTAGGTGGGATAGGCGTACGCGCCGATGCCGCCCTCGGCCCGCCAGATGCCGCCTTCGACGTACGGCGCCTCGGTCAGCACCAGCTGCAGCAGCACGCGCGCCAGGTCCAGCCGCAGCGTGGCGGTGTCGGGCGCCGACTGCGCGTAGCGCTGCGCGAGCTGGTTGCAGCTGCCTTCGACGCGCGCACGGCCCAGCTCCAGCTGCATGGCGGGACTCAGCCGGTACAGCCCGAGCACCACCACGCCCAGCAGCAGGCACACGGCCAGCAGCAGGGCCCAGAACACGGCGAGTTGCAGCCTCAGGGAGCGCATCGGGACAAGGAAGGCAGGGGTGGGCAGGGAAGGGGCAGCGGAGTATGCGCGACGGCGATGCACCGGCCCTGACGGACGCCAGGCCGTGCACCGGCAGCCAAAGCCCCGCGCCCACCGGGGTCGGGCAGCGGGCGGACAATCCCGCGCATGAGCAGCCCCACCTCCGCCCCCACCGCCCTGCAGATCGACTTCGTGTCCGACGTTTCGTGCCCCTGGTGCGCCGTCGGCCTGGCCTCGCTGGAACAGGCGCTGGCGCGCGTCGGCCCCGAGATCGACGTGCACCTGCGCTTCCAGCCCTTCGAGCTCAATCCGCAGATGGTTCCCGAGGGCGAGGACTCCGTCGAGCACCTGCAGCGCAAGTACGGCATCAGCGAAGAGCAGGTGCGGGCCAACGGCGAACACCTGCGCCAGCGCGGGCTGGCGGTGGGCTTTCCCTTCGACCTCGACAAGCGCAAGCGCGTGTGGAACACCTTCGACGCGCACCGCCTGCTGCACTGGGCCGAACTGGAAGGCGAGGCGCAGCAGCTGGCCCTGAAGAAGTCGCTGTTCAAGGCCTACTTCCTCGATGGCCTGAGCCCGGCCGACCATGAGCTGCTGGTGCGCCTGGCCGTGGACGCGGGCCTCGACGAATCGCGCGCCCGCGCCATCCTGGCCGGCGACGAGTACGCCCAGGAGGTGCGCGAGCGCGAGCGGCTCTACACCGACGCCGGCATCCATTCGGTGCCGGCCATCGTCATCAACAACCAGCACCTGATCTCGGGCGGCCAGCCGCCGGAGGTCTTCGAGCGCGCGCTGCGCCAGATCGCCGGGGCCCAGCCGCCGGCGGTGATGAGCGCCTGAGCGGCGCTTTTTTTTAAAGCGAAAAAAAGTGGCTGCAGCGCCCATGGCACGGGCGCAGCCAGCCATGGTTTCGATAGCAGATCAGGCGCGTCGGCCGGCGTCGGCCAGTGCCGGTGCCGGGCGCTTGCCCGCCCGCTCGCGGGCCTCGAAGCGCGCCACGGCCCAGGCCACCGCATAGAGCCACAGGAACACGCTGCCCAGCAGCGCCACGTCGGCCCACAGCGGCCGTGCGCGGTGGCCGAAGAGCGCCACCACGATCAGCACCGCCACCAGGTGCGCGCAGAACACGGCCAGCGAGGCCGATCCCATCGTCTCGAGCCAGCGCGGCCGGGGCAGGTGCGACAGCCAGCCCGGGCCGAAGCGGAAGGCCACGATGCCGATGGCCGCCAGGTCGAGCAGGCGCAGCGGGCCGAGCCGCCACTTGTCGAACAGCAGGTTCAGCTCGGCATGCTCGCCGAAGGGCGCCTGGCCCCAGGGGCCGAGGTGGCGCCAGGCCAGGCAGCCCACGGCCACCACCACGGCGATCTGCACCACGCGGCGCGGGACGACGATCGGCCGCGCATCGGGCGCGTTGCGGCTGGCGCCCATCCACAGCCCGAAGAACCACAGGAACTGCCAGGCGAAGGTGTCGAAGGATCCGGTCTCGTTGAAGGGGATGGGGATGCCGAGCAGGCCCATCATCAGATGCTCGTGCAGCCACGGCGTCATGCCGAACTGCGCGCCGGCCCACAGCAGGGCGCTCAGCAGCATCGGCCGCTGCCAGCCGTGACGCAGCGCATAGGCCATGACCCAGGGGCTGAGCAGCATGAACAGGATGTACAGCGGCAGGATGTCCAGCAGGGCAGGCTGGTAGACCAGCAGCAGCGAGTACAAGAAGCCCTCGTGCGGATGCGCGAGGTAGTACTTGAGCAGGTCCTTGACCTGCGGTTCCTCGATGTGCAGGCCGATGGCCAGCGCGGTGATCACCGTGAAGAGGAAGAGCAGCAGTGCCGCCTGGCTCATGTAGATGCGCACGGCACGCTTCCAGAAGCCGCGGCGCATCGCATCCACCCCCTGCGTGTGGCCGATGCGGCCGTAGACCAGGCCCGAAACGAAGGCAGACAGCAGCACGAAGCCTTCAGCCGCCGACACGAAGCCGAAGGGCTGCCCCACCGGGTCGGTGAAGCGCGTGGGCACGTGCGTGATCGTCATCAGCACGAGCATCAGCCCGCGCACGGCGTCGATCTCCCAGTAGCGACGCGACGGGGGCGGTGCGGAAGCGCTCATCGGCGGGGGGCTTTCATCGCAGGGACTCTATCGGCGTGAAGCTGACGGGATGTCGGTCGGCGCTCCATGACCACGTGGGCCATGCGGCATCGGCCGGGGTGGGGAGATCGGGCGGCGCGCCGTCCTACCGGCGCACGCCGCCCGGTTCGACGGCGCAGGCGCGCGCCGGTTCCTAGGCTGTTGCGCCTGCTGACACAAAAGATAGGAACTGCACCATGAGCATGCGCAAGCGCCGCCGCGGCCTGTACGCCAACATCCAGGCCAAGCGCCGCCGCATCGCACGCGGCAGCGGCGAACACATGCGCAAGCCGGGCGAGAAGGGTGCGCCGGCCCGCGGTGCATTCCGCAAGGCCGCGAAGACGGCGCACGGCCGGCGCCGAACGCGCCGCCGAACCAGCAAGCGGTAGCCGGCCGCGCTCAGGCGAGGCTGGCAATGGGCACGGTCGCCTCCTTCAGCACGCGCAGCACGAAGTGCGACTTGCTGTGGCGGATGCCGGGGATCTTGTAGAGCTTCTCGCGCAGCAGCCGTTCGTAGTCGCGCGTGTCGCGCACGGCGATGCGGATGTAGTAGTCGTAGTCGCCCGACACGAGATACGCCTCCTGGATCTCGGGGATGGTCGCCAGCACGCGGCCGAAGTCGTACAGGGTCTCGTCGGTGTGGCTCTCGAGCGTGACCTGGACGATGACCGAGTCCTGGTAGCCCAGCTTGCCGGCGTCGACGTCGACCCTGTAGCGCTTGATGACGCCCTCGGCCTCCAGCCGCTTGATGCGACCCCAGCAGGTGGTGGCCGACAGGCCGACCTCGGCGCCGATCTCCTGCAGGGTGCGGCGCGAGTCGGCCAGCAGGATGCGCAGGATCGCCATGTCGGTCTTGTCGAAATTTCCTTCGGCCGGTTCGCTCGATTTCCGATGGGTTTTCATGGTTTGGCCCCGATTCTTCGAATTTGCGAAGCACATTCTGCGCTGATCCCTGAAAAATCGGTGGCATGAACACCGAAGCGCTCCTCGACCTGCCAGCCTCACCCCCGACGCCAGCCCCGGCCCAGCGCATGCCCCGCAACGGCGCCGAGGCCCTGCTCGACGCGCTGGTGGCCTGCGGCGTCGATACCCTGTTCGGCTACCCGGGCGGCGCCGCGCTGCCGCTGTACGACGCGCTGCACGGCGAGCCGCGGCTTCGCCACGTGCTGGTGCGCCACGAGCAGGCGGCCGTGCATGCGGCCGAGGGCTATGCGCGCAGCACCGGTCGCGTGGGCGTGGTGCTGGTCACCTCGGGCCCGGGCGTGGGCAACACCATCAGCGGCCTGCTCGACGCGATAAGCGATTCGGTGCCGGTGCTGTGCATCAGCGGCCAGGTGGCGACGGCCGTCATCGGCACCAACGCCTTCCAGGAAAGCGACGCGCTGGGCATGTCGCGCCCGGTGACCAAGTGGAACGTGCAGCCGCGCCGCGCGTCGGAGCTGCCGGGCGTGGTGCGCCGGGCATTGGCCATCGCGGCCGGTGGCCGGCCGGGGCCGGTGCTGATCGACGTGCCGAAGGACGTGCAGCTGGCCCGTTTCGACGCCGCCGCCGAGCCCGCGGCCGAGCGCGCGCCGGCGGCCCTGCGCCCGCCCGTGCGCGCCAGCCTGCAGCGCGCGGCCGACCTCATCGCCTCGGCGCGCCGACCGGTGTTCTACGGCGGCGGCGGCCTCGTCAACGCCGGGCCCGCCGCCTGCGAGGCCTTCACGCGCCTGGTGCGGCAGGTGGGGGCGCCCTGCACGCTCACCCTGATGGGGCTGGGCGCCTTCCCGGCCTCCGACCCGCAGTTCGTCGGCATGCTGGGCATGCACGGCACGCTGGAGGCCAACCTCGCGATGCACGAGGCCGACCTGGTCGTCAACGTCGGCGCGCGCTTCGACGACCGCGTGACCGGGAAGCTCGACGAGTTCTGCCCGCATGCGCGCAAGATCCACGTCGACATCGACCCCAGCAGCATCCACAAGACGGTGAAGGTCGACGTGCCCATCGTCGGCGACTGCGGGCAGGTGCTCGACGCGCTGCTGGCCATGCCCGACCTGGAAGGCCTGCCTGCCGCACGTCTTGCGCCCTGGTGGGCGCGCGTGGAGCGCTGGCGCGCCGAGCGATGCCTGGACTTCACGCCGCGCCCGGGCGAGATCCTGCCGCAGCAGCTCATGTCGACGCTGCAGGCGCAGCTCGCAGGACGCGACGCCATCGTCTCCACCGACGTCGGCCAGCACCAGATGTGGGCCGCCCAGTACCTGCGCTTCGAGCGGCCGCGCCGCTGGCTCACCTCGGGCGGTGCCGGCACCATGGGCTACGGGTTGCCGGCGGCCATCGGCGCGCAGATTGCGCACCCCGAGGCGCTCGCCGTCTGCGTGAGCGGCGACGCCTCGGTGCTCATGAACATCCAGGAACTCTCGACCGCGGTGCAGCACCGCGCGCCGGTCAAGCTGGTGCTGTCGAACAACGGCTACATGGGCATGGTGCGCCAGTGGCAGGAGCTCAACCACGGCAACCGCCTGAGCCACAGCTGGAACGAGGCGCTGCCCGATTTCGTGGCCCTGGCACGGGCTTTCGGCTGGGGCGCGCGGCGCGTGAGCGATCCGGCCGAACTCGACGAGGCGCTGGCCGAATGCCTGGCCTGGCCCGGCCCCTTCTTCCTCGACGTGCAGGTGGCGGCGCAGGAGAACTGCTTCCCGATGATGCCCGCCGGGCAGGGGCATCACCGGGTCATGCTGGCCAAGGATCGGTGGTACGAGCCGCCCACGGCCTGAGCGCATCGCATGCGCGGCATGCCGGGATTTCCGGCGATTCGCCGCTCGCCGCGGTTCAAATGCGGGGCATCGTCTCGCACAGCATCGAAAGGACCTTGCCCCATGAGCGCCTCACCTGGCACCGTGCTGATCACCGGCGGCAGCCGCGGCATCGGTGCCGCCACTGCGCGCCTTGCCGCGCAGCGCGGCCATGACGTGTGCTTCACCTATGCCGAGCGGCACGACGCCGCGCAGCAGGTGGTGGCCGAGCTGCGGGGGCTCGGCCGGGCCGCCCATGCGATCCAGGCGGACGCGGGGGATGCCCAGGCCATGGCCACGCTGCTCGATCGCCTGCCGCCGCTGCGTTCGCCGCTCACGGCGCTGGTCAACAACACCGGCGTGACGGGACCGCTGGGGCCCTTCGCCGGGCAGGAGCTGGCGACCTTGCGCCGCGTGCTCGACGTCAACGTGCTGGGCCTCATGGTGCTGACGCAGCAGGTGGTGCGGCGCTGGCAGGCCGACGGCACGGCGGGCGCCATCGTCAACGTGTCGTCCATCGCGGCCACCCTGGGCGCGCCGGGCGAGTACGTGCACTACGCCGCCAGCAAGGCCGCGGTCGAGGCTTTCACCGTGGGTCTCGCCAAGGAGCTGGCGGGGCAGGGGATCCGCGTGAACGCGGTGTCGCCCGGCACCACGCTGACCGAGATCCACGCCACCGCCGGCGAGCCGGGGCGCCCGCAGCGCGTGGCGGCGCGCATCCCGATGCAGCGGCCGGGCGAGGTCGACGAGATCGCACAGGCGATCGTCTGGATGCTCTCGCCCGAGGCCTCGTACGTGACCGGCACGACGCTCAAGGTGGCCGGCGGGCTGTGAGGCCCCCAAGGGCGGGCCGCCAGTCGCGCGCATGCCGGCGCGGGGCCTGTGCCGAAGACGAACGCCGACGCGCGTTCGAATGCCCCCGCGGCGCCGAGCGGCCTAGCCGACCGCCCGCGTCTGCCCCTTCCAGTGCGGCTCGCGCAGCACGCGCTTGAGCACCTTGCCGCTGGGATTGCGCGGCAGCGCATCGAGGAGGTCGACGCTTTTCGGGCACTTGTAGTGCGCCAGGTTCTCGCGCATGAACTCGATGATGTCGCGCTCGGTCGCGGCGGCGCCGGGCCGCAGCACCACGCAGGCCTTGACCGCCTCGCCCCAGGTCGGGTCGGGCACGCCGATGACGGCGCCGTCCAGCACGGCCGGGTGCCGCATCAGCACGTTCTCGACCTCGGCCGGATAGATGTTCTCGCCGCCCGAGACGATCATGTCCTTGATGCGGTCGTTGATGTACAGGTAGCCGTCCTTGAGGTAGCCGCCGTCGCCCGAGCGGAACCATCCGCCGTTGGCGTTGCGCCCCTCCGGGTACGCCGCCGCCGTGGCCTGCGGATTGCGCCAGTACGCCTTGAAGTTGCGGTCGGACTCGATCCAGACTTCGCCGACCTCCCCGTCGGGCAGGTCCTGCAGGCAGATCGGATCGACGATGCGCAGGCGCCCGCCCCCGATCGGCCGTCCGGCCGAGCGCAGCAGCGAGGTGTCGCCCGAGCGGTGGTCCTCCGGGAACAGGAAGGTGGCGGGGCCCGACACCTCGGTGAGCCCGTAGACTTGCAGGAAGTCGCAGCCGAAGACGTCGAAGGCCTGCTTGAGGACGGTCTCGCTCACCGGGGAGCCTCCGTAGGCCATCAGCTGCAGCGTGCCGAAATCGTGCGCCTTGGCGTCGGGCACCTGCAGCATGAACAGGATCATGGCCGGCACCACGAAGGTGTGGGTGATGCCGTGCTGCGCAAAGGCTTTCAGGTAGGCCCCCGGGTCGAAGTCGGCGTAGGCAGAGGTCTGTCCGCCGGTGTAGAGCGTGAGCAGCAGCATCGTCATGCCGGCCACGTGGAACACCGGCAGCGGATTGCCGAGCACGTGGCGGTGGTCGAACTTCCATTCCCTGGACACCACGCGCGAGGTCGACAGCAATCCGGCATGCGTGAGCACGATGCCTTTCGGCAGGCCGGTCGTGCCGGACGAGTACAGCTGTAGCGCCGCGTCGTGCGTGTCCGCCGCCACCGGCGTGAAGGTGTCCGGGAAATCCGCAGACCGCTGCGCCAGCGACGGAAGACCGCCCTGCGAGGTGCCGGTGCAGACCCGGGTCTTCACGCCGGGCATGTCGGCCTTCTCGACCGTGGGAACGAACTCGGCATCGACCATCAGGAAGGGCGCCTGGCCGTCGTTCACGATGTATTCGATTTCGCCCGCGGTGAGGCGCCAGTTGACCGGCATGCAGACCGCGCCGAGCTTGCAGGCGGCCAGCGTCACCAGGATGCACTCGACGTGGTGCTTGGTCAGCACCGCGACGCGCGTCTCGCGCGTCACGCCGGCCTGCGCCAGTGCATTGGCGAGGCGATTGGTGTGCGCCTCGACCTCACGGTAGCTCAGGCGCCGTTCCCCGTGGCGGTAGGCGATGTCGTCGGGGCGCTCGCTGAGCTGGCGCTTCAGGCTGTCGATGAGGGTGAGGTCTTCCATGGCTTCATCTGCTGTGGTCGTCAGGCGGGAACGGCTTGCGCCTGGGCGGCCTCGATCTCCACGACCACGCGGCTGGCCGCCACCTGGTCGCCGGGCTTCACATGCAGGGCCACGACCGTGCCCGCCACGGCCGCCGCGTGGACGTGTTCCATCTTCATGGCTTCGAGCGTGACGACCGGTTGCCCCACCGCCACGCGATCGCCGACCTTGGCCATCACCGCGACGACGCGGCCGTTCATCGATGCGCGCACCTTGCCGTCGCCGCCGTCGTGGCCCTGGCGCGCGGTCGCGGCCCGGGTCTTGTCCTCGACGCGCGACGAGATGCCGCGGTACTGGAGCAGCAGGGTCGCGCCGTCGCGATGGAAGGCGGCCTTCTCGTCGAGGCCGTTGCAGGTCAGGCGCACCGTGTGACCGTCCGCGTCCAGGAGAGTGATCGAATGCGTGGCGTCGCCGATGCAGACCTCGTAGCAACGCGGGCCTGACGTTGTCAGCACGGCCGTCGACGCGTGGCCGTCGACCTCGAAGCGCAGCGACACCGGCAGGCGGTGCGCCATGCGCCCCGCGGGCACGGGCGACCGTGCATCCTGCGCGGTCTCGTGCAGCAGCACCGCCGCGATGGCCGCTGCGCGGGCTCGCACCGCGTCGTCGGACCTCAGCAAGGCGTCCTGGTTCTGGGCGATGAACGCGGTCGTCGCACCGCCGGCAGCAAAGACCACATGGTCCAGGCAGCGATGCAGGAAGGCCTGGTTGGTCGTCACGCCCAGCGCGACGGCGTCCTCCAGGCCGGCCATCAGCTGGCGTCGCGCGGCGTCGCGCGTTTCGCCATGGCTGACGATCTTGGCGATCATCGAGTCGTAGAAAGGCGGAATCCCGGCGCCGGAGCGCATCGCGTGCTCCACGCGCAACTGTGCTGGCATGTCCCACAGCGCCATGGTGCCGCTCTGCGGCATGAAGCCCTTGTCGGCATCTTCGGCACACAGGCGCACCTCGATGGCATGCCCGCTGAATCGCACCTCGTCCTGCGTGATGGGCAGCACCTCGCCGGCCGCCACGCGCAGCTGCAGCGCGACCAGGTCGAGCCCGGTCACGGCTTCGGTCACCGGGTGCTCCACCTGCAGCCGGGTGTTCATCTCCATGAAGTAGAAGCGGCCCTCGGCGTCGAGCAGGAACTCCAGCGTGCCGGCGCCCTCGTAGCGGATCGCCTTGACCGCGGCCACTGCCGTGGCGCCCATGCAGGCGCGCAGCGCGGCGTCGACGGCCGGCGAGGGCGCTTCCTCGATCAGCTTCTGGTGGCGGCGCTGCACCGAGCAGTCGCGTTCCCCGAGGTGGATCACGTTGCCGTGGCGGTCGGCGAAGACCTGGATCTCGATGTGGCGCGGCTCCATGATGGCGCGCTCGAGGATGACCTCGGGGTCCCCGAAGGCGCTCTGTGCCTCCGAGCGCGCGCTGCGCAGCAGCTCGGCGAATTCGCGCGCCGACGGCACCAGCCGCATGCCGCGCCCGCCACCGCCTGCCGTGGCCTTGATCATCACCGGGAAGCCGATGCGCGCGGCCTCGGCCGCGAGGCGCTCTTCGCTCTGATCGTCGCCCTGGTAGCCCGGGATGCAGGGCACGCCGGCGGCCTGCATGAGCGTCTTGGCGCCGGCCTTGTGGCCCATCGAGGCGATGGCCTCGGCGGACGGGCCGATGAAGACCAGCCCCGCGTCGTGGCAGGCCCGGGCGAAGTCCTCGTTCTCGGCCAGGAAGCCGTAGCCCGGGTGCACGGCGTCCGCGCCGCTGAGCCGGGCCGCCTCGACGATGGCGTCGATGCGCAGGTACGACTGCGCCGGCAGCGCCTCGCCGATGCACACCGCCTGGTCGGCCTCGCGCACGTGGCGCGCTGTCGCGTCGGCGCTGGAATACACCGCCACGGTCCGGTAGCCCAGCGCGCGCGCGGTCCGGATGACGCGCAGCGCGATCTCGCCGCGGTTGGCGATCAGGATCTTTCGAAAGGGCGTGGGCCCTGCGGTCGATGCGGTCATGAGGCGTTCGTGGGTGGCGCGTTCAGTGCGTGGACGGAAAGGTGCCCATGAACTTGCAGAGGATCTGCAGCATGACCTCGTCGGCGCCGCCGCCGATGGAGGTCAGCCGGCCATCGCGGAAGATGCGGGAGATCGGGCTTTCGTCCACGTAGCCCATGCCGCCCCAGAACTGCAGGCAGCCGTCGGCCACCTCCCGGATCAGGCGGCCGGCCTTGAGCTTGGCCATGGTGGCGGTGCGCGTGGCGTCCTGGCCGGCGACGACTTCCTCGACGCCGTGCCAGCACAGCGCCCGCAGCGCGGCGACCTCGGTCTGCAGCTCGGCCAGCGTGTAGTGCACCCACTGGTTGTCGAGGATCGAGCGGCCGAAGGCGCGGCGCTCGCGGGTGTAGTCGATGGTGCTGTCGATGGCGCGCTGCGCCATGCCGACGCTGTTGAGCGCGCCCCAGAGCCGCTCGATCTGGAACTGCTCCATCTGGTAGATGAATCCCATGCCTTCTTCGCCGATGCGGTAGCGCTGCGGCACGCGCACCGCGTCGAAGTGCACCTGGGCGGTGTCGGACGCGTGCATGCCCATCTTGCGCAGCTTGCGCGAGATCTCGACGCCCCGGGACTTCATCGGCACGACGATGAGCGACTTGTTGCGATGCGCGGCGCCGTCCGAGGTGTTGGCCAGCACGCAGCAGAAATCGGCCTGGGTGCCGTTGGTGGTCCACATCTTGCCGCCGTCGATGACGTAGTCCCCACCGTCCTTGCGTGCCGTGGTCCTGATCGATGCGACGTCCGAGCCGCTGCCGACTTCCGACACGCCCAGGCAGGCCACGTAGTCGCCGCGGATGGCGGGCGCGAGGAACTCCTGGCGCAGCTCGGCGCTCCCGTGGTGCGCCAGCGCCGGCGTGGCCATGTCGGTCTGCACCCCGATCGCCATCGGCACGCCGCCGCACCGGATGTGCGCCAGCGTCTCCGCCATCACGGCGCCGTAGGAATAGTCGAGCCCCGAGCCGCCGTCCTCCACCGGCTTGGTCAGGCCCAGCATGCCCAGTTCGCCCAGGCGCTTGAACACCTGGTGCGCCGGGAAGATCTCGGCACGCTCCCACTCGTCGACGTGGGGGTTGAGCTCCTTGTCGATGAAGCGGCGCAGGGTGTCGCGCACGGCGTCGTGTTCGGGTGTGAGCTGCATGGTGGTCCTTGGAAGTCCTTCAGGTCCTTGCTAGGGGCGCGCGACGGAGAACTGCATCGTCTGCGGCTGGCGCAGCTCGGCGTCGCGGCAGATCGAAAGCACCTGGGCGATCACCTCGCGCGTGTCGCGCGGGTCGATCACCCCGTCATCGAGCAGGTGCGCGCTGGTGGTGAACACGCTCATCTGGCTGTCGAAGCGGTCGATGATTCGGCGCTCGAGCTCGGCGAGCTTGTCCCGGTCGACCTCGGCGCCCTTGCGCTTCATCGCGGCCTCGGTCACGTTGACCATGGTCTGCGCGGCCTGCTCGCCGCCCATCACCGCCGTCTTCGCGTTGGGCCAGGAGAAACAGAAGCGCGGATGGAAGCCGCGGCCGCACATGCCGTAGTTGCCGGCGCCGAAGGACGCGCCGCAGTAGATCGTGATCTGCGGCACGGTGGCGTTGGTGACGGCCTGGATCATCTTGGAGCCGTGCTTGATGATGCCGGCCTCCTCGTAGGCCTTGCCCACCATGAAGCCGGTCGTGTTGTTGAGGTACAGGATCGGCGTCTTCGACTGGCAGCAGGCCTGGATGAAATGCGTGGCCTTGGTCGCGCCGGCAGGGTCGATCGGCCCGTTGTTGGTGACGAGGCCCAGCGGCATGCCTTCGATCTTGATGTGGCCCACCACCGTCGCGCTCCCGTAGTTCTCGCCGAATTCCAGGAACTCGGAGTCGTCGGCGATGCGTGCGATCACCTGCTTCATGTCGACCGGCCGCTTGTGGTCGATGGGCATCACGCCGAGCAGCTCTTGTGCGTCGTAGCGCGGGGGTTTGAAGCGACGCTCCGGCTCGGCCGGGAGTCGGCGGTTCCAGTCGATGTGGGCAAGGACCTCGCGCGCCAGCCGGATCGCGTCGCGGTCGTCCTCGGCCAGGTAGTCGCCCAGGCCGGAGATCGCGGTGTGCATCAGCGCGCCGCCCAGTTCCTCCTCGGTCGCGATCTCGCCGGTGGCGGCCTTGAGCAGCGGCGGGCCCGCGAGAAAGGCCCGCGAGCGGCCCCGCACCATGATGATGTAGTCGGACAGGCCCGTCTGGTAGGCGCCGCCTGCGGTCGACGAGCCGTGCGTCACGGTGACGACCGGCAGGCCCGCGGCCGAGATGCGCGCGATGTTGCGAAAGAGGCTGCCGCCTGTCACGAACTCCTCGACCTTGTAGGTCATGAGGTTCGCGCCGGCGCTTTCGACCAGCTGCACGTAGGGCAGCTTGTTCTCCAGGGCCAGTTCCTGCATGCGCAGCTGCTTGGGGATGCCCATGGGTTGCAGCGCGCCCGCATCGATGCCGGAGTCGGAGGCATTGACCATGACGCGCACGCCGGACACCCAGCCGATGCCGCCGATCACGCCGCCGCCGGGCACGCTCCTGTCGAGGTCGGGATGGTCCAGGCCCAGGCCGGCGAGCGAGCCGATCTCCAGGAAGGGCGTGCCCGGATCGAGCAGCAGGGCCAGGCGCTCGCGCGGCAGCAGCTGTCCGCGCTTTTCGAAGCGCTCGCGCGACCTGGCCGACGTGGCGATGCTGCGCTGCTCGTAGCCGCGCACACGCTCCAGCAGCGCCAGCATGCCGGCGCGGTTGGCCTCGAAGGCGTCGCTGCCGGGGGATACGGTCGATTCGATGATGGCCATGGGCTGCGGTACCTGGAATGGCCGCCAGCTTAGGCAAGGGGTCCGGCCGGGTCTTGCGGGAACTGGCTGCGCCCGTCCTCGCGGTCACTTCAGGCGGCCAGCGTCACGCGCCACTTGGGCAGCAGGGCGGTGGGACCGTAGGAGCGCTTGCTGCGGCGAAATCCCGCGAGTCCCATGTCCTGCTCGAAGTTGAGCCAATGCACCGGCCGCGCATGGTGCCGGCAGAAGTGCTGGAACATGAAGGGGTAGACGCCGACGTGCGTGTCCAGGCCCTTGGCAAAGCGCACGGCGAACACGCCGGGCTGCAGTTCCTGGGCCAGCAGGAACGCGACGGGCCGGCGGCCGTCGAAATGAACGAAGCCCTCCAGGCCGAGCCCGGCCGCATGCGCGATGGCCTCGAGGCAGGGCGACTCGTCGGCCTCGCCCTCGGCCTTGCCCTTGTGCGCCATCCAGCCCGCGAGCACCTCGCGGGCGGCATCGGCCAGCGATGCGTCGAACGCCAGGGCATGCGGCGCATGGCCGGCAAGAAACTGGCGCACCAGGTTGCGCTTCTTCGCCAGCGACCGGCCGGGATAGTCGCGAAAGCGCACTGCGTCGTAGAGGTAATCGGAATCGTCCTCCGACCGGGCCACGACGAACCCGGTGCGCGGCAGCGCCTTCACCTGGCGGCTCGCCACCGGGTAGAGGCAGCCATGCGCCGCGATCAGTTCGCGCAGCAGCTCCGGCGGCGCGGCAGCGACGTCGAACAGGGGCATGAAATGGCGCGCGCCGTCGTAGGTGCGACCGGTCACGCCCGGCCAGTCGCCGGGCAGGAACCGATGGTCGTGCGCCTCGCGGAACAGGTACAGGTTGGAGAAGGCATGGTCCGACAGGCACTGCTCGCCGCTGCCGCGCCGCAAGGTGTCGAGCGCCGCCTCGATGCGCGGCTGCAGCGCCAGCGTGATGGGCTGGCCGGTCAATCGAGGTACGCCACCTTGCGCACACCGGGCGCGGGCGCATCGGCCGGCTCGCCGGCGAAGCACTGCGCGATCGACAGCCACGCCTTCGCCGCCCCGTCGGTGTAGACGAGCGAGGTGTCGGCCAGGTTTCGCCGTTGCGTGACCAGCAGGCAGAAATCGAGCGCGGTGCCGCGCACGTGCTCCGGCGAGGCCGGGTCCCCCCAGGTCCACGGTTCTCCGCCTCCGGGCGCCTCGAGCTCGACGTAAGGCACGACCGCGGGCACGGGACGCTTGCGGTTGACGAAGCTCCAGCCGAAGGTGGTGACGCCGATGTGCGCGATGTGCCGCAAGCGCTCGCTCGCGGGACGGCGGCGGCGCACCACGTGCCACACGTCCTGGCCGTGCGCCCAGGTCTCCATCAGGCGTGCGGTGGCGAAGGAGCGGGCGCTCATGCTCGGGCCGTACCAGGGCAGACGTGCCTTCGGGTCGAGAACCGCCAGTGCATCGACCAGCCGCGCGGAAGCCGGCTCCCAGCGCGCGAGGAGGGCCGGGCCGTCGAGCGGCCGGTACTTGTGCCGCGCGATCGCGCTGATCTCCTGGCCCGCCGACAGCTGGGCGGTGAGCGCGGCCGTGTCGCGTGCGAAGGCCTGCGCGTCGGTCGCCGCCAGCAGCGCCGTCTCGTCGAAGAAGCACAGGTGGGCGATCTCGTCCCACGCGGTCCAGCCATAGAAGGCGCTGGGCTCGGCCCATTGCGCGGGCGTCAGCGCGCGTGCCAGGCCGGCGAGTTCGGCGTACTCGGCGCGCAGGTCGTCGATCGTGGATTCCATGGTCTGTCGCTTCCTTGGGTCTCAGACACCGAGCTGGCGGGCCGCCAGGTCCTTCATCACCTCTTCCGAGCCGCCGCCGATCATCATCACCTTCACCTCCCGGTAGATGCGCTCGCTGCGCGTCCCGCGCATGAAGCCCATGCCGCCGAGCAGCTGCACCGCCTGGTCCGCGCAGAACTGCATCGCCTGGGTGGCCTGCACCTTGCACAGGCACACGCGCGCCACCAGCTGCGAGGGCTGGGCCAGCCCGTGCTCGATGCGGTAGGCCAGGTCGTAGAGCAGGGCCCGCGCCGCATCGATGCGCATCGTCATGTCCATGAGCTTGTGGCGCACCACCTGCCGCTCGGAAAGCGTGCGACCGCCGATCGCGCGCTGCCGCACCCAGTCCAGCGCTTCGTGCAGGCACACCTCGGCGTAGCCGCAGGCCAGGGCGGCCATCAACAGGCGTTCGCTGTTGAAGTTGTTCATCAGGATCTTGAAGCCCTGGTTCTCTTCCCCGACGAGGTTGGCCACCGGCACGCGGCAGCGGTCGAAGTGCAGGTGCGCGGTGTCGGAACTCCACCAGCCCATCTTCTGCAGCGCGGTGCGCGTGAGGCCCGGCGTGTCGCCGTCGATCACCAGCACCGAGATGCCGGCGGCGCCCCTGATTGACGGGTCGGTGCGCACGGCCGTGGTGATGAAGTCCGCGCGCATGCCCGAGGTGATGAAGGTCTTCTCGCCGTCGACGACGTAGTGGTCGCCGTCGCGCACCGCCGTCGTGCGCAGGTTGGCGACGTCCGAACCGCCCGAAGGCTCGGTCACGGCGAGCGCTGCGATCTTCTGCCCGGCGAGCACCGGCGGAATGACCCGGCGCCTGATGGCGTCGCCCCCCGCCTTGAGGATCGGCGGCAGCGCGATGCTGTGCGAGTTGAGGGATGCCTGCACGCCGCCCCCGCCGCAGCGCGCGAATTCCTCGGCGACGATCAGCTGGTGGAAGAGGTCTGCCGGCGTGCCGCCGTATTCCTCGGGGTAGCCCAGGCCCAGCACCCCCAGCTCGGCCACCCGCGCGTACAGCGCACGCGGAAAGGTCTGCGCCTCGTCCCACGCATGGACGTGCGGAGTGATCTCGCGCGCGATGAAGTCGCGCAGGCCGCCGCGGAACTGCACATGCTCGGGCGTGAAGTAGAAGGGCAGGGGGGGCGCGTCGAAGAATTCCATGCGGGTTCCTGTGGGCCGCACGAGCCTAGCGCTCGCGCTGTGCACCGTCTTGCGGCAACTGGTCGCGGGCAGCCAGTTCGCGCAAGCCTTTCGATCGCGCATTTCGTAGGCTGCGGCCATCGCGCACGGCGCCACGGACAGCGCCTGGGCGGCTTACAGCACACACACACATGACAGACTCATCCATCCAGGCAGGCCGCACCGTGCGCATCGGCGGTGCCTCGGGCTTCTGGGGCGACAGCATGGTCGCCGCGCCGCAGCTGGTGAAGGGCGGGCGGCTCGACTACCTGGTTTTCGACTACCTGGCCGAGACCACGATGTCCATCCTCGCCGCCGCACGCTCGAAGAACCCCGAGCTGGGCTACGCCACCGACTTTGTCGACATCGCGATGAAGCCGGTGCTCGCCGAGATCAAGCGCCAGGGCATCAGGGTCGTGAGCAACGCGGGCGGCATCCACCCGCATGGCTGCGCGGCCGCGCTGCGGGCCGTGGCCGAGGCGCAGGGCATCGAACTGCGCATCGCGGTGGTCGAGGGCGACGACGTCGGCGCGCTCATGCCCGCACTGCGCGAGCGCGGGGTGCGCGACATGTTCACCGGCGAGCCGCTGCCCGACAAGGTGCTGAGCGCGAACGCCTACCTGGGCGCGGCGCCGATCGCCGCGGCGCTGGCCGCCGGCGCCGAGGTGGTGATCACGGGGCGCTGCGTGGACAGCGCCGTCACGCTCGGCCCCCTGATGCACGAGTTCGGATGGCGCAGCAGCGACCACGACCTGCTCGCCTCCGGCAGCCTGGCCGGCCACATCATCGAGTGCGGCTGCCAGGCCACCGGCGGCCTGCACACCGACTGGGAAGACATTCCGGACTGGGCGCACATCGGCTACCCGATCGTCGAATGCCACGCCGACGGCAGCTTCGTGGTGACCAAGCCCGAGGGCACCGGCGGCAAGGTGATCGCCGCCAACGTCGCCGAGCAGATGCTCTACGAGATCGGCGATCCCGGCGCCTACCTGCTGCCGGACGTGAGCTGCGACTTCCGCGAGGTGACGATCGTCCAGCAGGGCGAGAACCGCGTGCACGTGAGCCCCGCCAAGGGCCGGGCACCCACGCCGCATTACAAGGTGTCGGCCACGCAGCTCGACGGATTTCGCTGTGCCGGCAGCATGGTGATGATCGGCATCGACGCCGAGAGGAAGGCGCGGCGCACGGCGGAAGCGATCCTCGAGCGCACGGGCGAGATCCTGCGCGAAGGCGGTCTGCCGCCCTTCACGTCCACGTACATCGAGGTCATCGGCGCCGAAACGCTCTACGGCCCGCATGCCCGCACGCGCCACGTGCGCGAGGTGATGATGCGGGTGGTGGCGAACCACCCGCAGAAGGCCGCGCTCGCCATGTTCGCGCGCGAGATTGCGCCGTCGGGCACCTCCTGGGCGCCGGGCACCACCAGCCCCGGCGGCGGGCGTCCCGCCGTGTCACCGCTGGTCAAGCCCTTCTCCTTCCTGCTGGACAAGGAGGCGATCCAGCCCGCCTTCGTGCTGGACGGCATGCGGCATCCGGTCGCCATCGCGCCGGGCGCTGCCGACCAGGAGGTACCGCCCGTCGCGCCGCCGCCTGCGTGGCAGGAGCCCGGCGGGCCGAGCGAAGTCGTTCGCCTGGTCGACCTGGCCTACGGCCGCAGCGGCGACAAGGGGAACATCTCCAACATCGGGCTGATCGCCCGGCGTCCCGAGTGGCTGCCGCTGCTGTGGGACCGGCTCCAGCCCGCGGTGGTCGAGGCCTACTTCGCCCACCTGCCAGCCGGACGGGTCACACGTTTCCATCTGCCCGGCACGGCCTCGATGAACCTGCTCGTGCACGACGCGCTCGACGGCGGCGGCCCCTCCTCGATGCGCATGGACCCGCTGGGCAAGGGCATGGCGCAGATGCTGCTGGACATCGAGGTCCGCGTGCCGCTGCAGGTGGCCGAGGCCGCCCGAGCGCTGGCTTCGAAGCGCGCCGGGCCCTTGTCTTGAGCGGCGCCGGCCGTGCCTGGGCCTAGAAGGCCGGCACCGGGTTGCGCCCGCTCTCCAGCACGTAGCCGCCGTCGCGCCACACGTAGACGGCCCGCTCGTCGACGCGTGTCACGCGCGAGCGCGCCGCGGGCCGGCCCTCGGCCGTGCGCGCGCCGCGAAAGCTCAGGTTCAGTGCGCCGGGCGCGTCGTCGCGAACACCCTGGACGAAGCGCGGCGTGCCTTCGATGTCGTAGCAGGCGTCGCGCGGCCCCCCGGCAGCGCGAGCACGCCGGCCGCCGGCAAGGATGGCTTCGCAGGCTTCCTGTGCGCCGGTGTTCGAGGCCGAGAGGGCCACGCCGTCGAGCACCTTGCGCACACCGCCGGGCTGCAGCTCCCAGGCCGACAGCCAGCTGCCGCAGTAGCCCTGCCAGCAGCTGCCATAGGTGGCGCTGAGCACCAGCCGGGTCGGCGCCACGCGGTGCACCGTGGTCTCGCCGAAGCTGCCCATGAAGCCGAGGTAGTCCACGGCGTCCTGCCGCTGGGCAAGCACCCAGCCCTCGCCCTGGCGCTCGAAGACGTAGGCGCCGAGCCAGGCGCCGGCCACGTGCGCATCGAGGGGATGCCCCTGGCCGTCCAGCGGCACGGTCTCGGTGAGCAGCACGGCACGGCTGTCCGACAGGCGCACCACCTCGCGCGGCGTGACGCGGGCGGCGGTGGGCTTCGCGCTGCCGGGCACGGGTCGGCTGTCGTCGCCGAGCTCGGGCAGGGCGGGCTGCCCCACGCGGGCGGTGTCGCTGTCCTGCCATCCGGGAAAGGCCAGCGGCATCAGGTCCTGTCGGCGCAGCGAGGGGCTGCGTGCCGCCGTCTTCTGCGGCGCGGCCTGGCCCGCGGCGGCGACGGAGGGTGTCGCTGCCTCTTCGCGCGAGCAGGCGGCCAGCAGCAGCGCAAGGCTGAGGGCGGCGCCGGCGTGGGCGATGGCAAGAGGGCGCATGGCGCGATTGTGCGGCGCCCCGCGCGTGGGCCGCGGGATGCCCCCCGAACCGTTCGGGGCGCACACCGCGTCGCACAATGCGGCCCTCCGAGATTCGAGGATGGACCCATGGCCGACTTGTCCCTCGCCCAGCTGCTGGGCACCGAACTGCCGCTGATCCAGGCGCCCATGGCCGGCGTGCAGGGCAGCGCGCTTGCCATCGCCGTGAGCAATGCCGGCGGCCTGGGCTCGCTGCCCGGCGCCATGCTGAGCGCCGATGCCTTGCGCAGCGAGATCGAGGCCATCCGCGCCGCAGTCGGCGGCCGGCCCTACAACGTCAACTTCTTCTGCCACACGCCGCCGGTGCCCGATGCCGCGCGCGAGGCGGCCTGGCGCCAGGCCCTGGCCCCCTACTACCGCGAGCACGACATCGATCCCGAGAAGATCGCCCCGGGCCCGGGCCGCAACCCCTTCACCGCCGAGACGGCCGACCTGGTCGAGGCCCTGCGCCCGCCGGTGCTGAGCTTCCACTTCGGACTGCCCGACGCGGCGCTGCTGGCCCGCGTGCGCGGTTGGGGCGCGAAGGTGCTGGCCTCGGCCACCACGGTCGAGGAAGGGCTGTGGCTGCAGGCGCGCGGCGTCGATGCGGTGATTGCGCAAGGGCTGGAAGCGGGTGGCCACCGCGGGCACTTCCTGTCGCACGATCTCACGCGTCAGCCGGGGCTGTTCGCACTGCTGCCCCAGCTGGTGGCCGCCCTCGAGGTGCCGGTGATCGCCGCCGGCGGCATCGCCGATGGGCAGGGCGTGGCGGCGGCGATGGCGCTCGGTGCGGCGGGCGTGCAGGTGGGCACGGCCTGGCTGCTGTGCCCCGAGGCGACGACCAGCGCGATCCATCGCGCCGCACTGCAGAGCGATGCGGCACGGCACACGGCGCTGACCAACCTGTTCACGGGCCGTCCGGCCCGCGGCATCGTCAACCGCGTGATGCGCGAACTGGGCCCGCTGAGCTCGGCAGCGCCCGAGTTCCCGCTCGCCACCTCGGCCATCGCGCCGCTGCGGGCCAGGGCCGAGGCCGCCGGCAGCGGCGACTTCACGCCGCTGTGGTCGGGCCAGAATGCGAGCGGCTGCCGGGCGGTTCCCGCGGCCGAGCTCACGCATGCGCTGGCCCGCGGCTTCGCGGCCGCGGCTTGAATCCACTTGCACCCGCCCTGCGTACCCGACCGACGATGGCCGACCTCCAGCTTCCGCTCACCTTCCTGCACCGTCCCGCCGCCGAAGGCACGGCCGCGCCCTGGCTTCTGCTGCTCATGCACGGCGTCAACAGCCACGAGGAAGACCTCTTCGGCCTCGCGCGCTTCGTGCCGCCGCAGTTCCATGTGCTGAGCCTGCGCGCGCCGAACGTGCTGGTGCCCGGGGCGTACGCCTGGTTCCAGTTCCAGGTCGGCGCCGACGGCCAGCGCCGCATCGACCGCGAGCAGGAGCGCGAGAGCCGCTTCCTGGTCGGCGAGCTGCTGGCCTCGGCGGCGCAGCAGCTGGGCGTGCCGGCCGATCGCGTGGTGGCCGGCGGCTTCAGCCAGGGCGGGATCATGGCGCTGTCGCTGCTGCTGACGCAGCCGGCGCGGCTGCGTGCCGCGCTGGTATGGCACAGCCGCCTGCTGCCCGAGGTGCTGCCCGACGTGGCGCCGGCCGATGCCTTCGCGGGCAAGGCGCTGTGGGTGAGCCACGGCAGTGTCGACAACGTGATCCCGCCCGCCGCGGCGCAGGCCACGCGCGAGTTCGCGGCGACGCTGCCGCTGGCGGTGTCGGGGCGCGACTACCCGGTGGCGCACACCATCGCCGCGCAGGAGTTGCGCGACAGCATGGACTGGCTGCAGTCGCTCGCCTGATGGAGACGGCCGGCCCGATGCCCTGGCGCCTGTCGCTGCCGCTGACCATCAAGCTCCAGCTCACGCTGGTGTTCGGGGCCCTGGTGGTCCTGGCCTCGATCGTGCTCACCTGGGCGCTCGGCGGCATGCTGAGCGAGCGGGTGCGCACCGACGCCGGCCGCGTGCTGGCGCTGCTGGCGGGCAACGCGGCACGCATCCTCTCCAACGACCTCGTCACCAACGCCGACATGGTCGACCTGCTGGCGCGCCGCGACGCCGTGTGGGCGGCCGGGCTCGACAGCCCCGAGGCGCAGCGGGCGCTGGAGCTGATCCAGGCCACGGCGCCGCGCACGCACCTGTGGGTGGGCGTGGCCGACGCGGCGGGCACGGTGCGCGCCGCCACCGGCGACCTGCTGCGCGGGCAGAGCGTGGCGCAGCGCCCGTGGTTCCAGCGCGGCCAGGAAGGCCCGTTCGTGGGCGACGTGCATCCCGCCAAGCTGCTGGCCACGCTGCTGCCGGCCGACCGCCACGGCGAGCCGCAGCGCTTCGTCGACTATGCGGCGCCGGTGGTGCGCGACGGCCAGCGCCTGGGTGTGCTGGGCGTTCACGCCAGCTGGGACTGGGTCGGCGAGGTGGTGGACACCGTGCTGTCGACGCAGGCGCGCGGCAGCGGCATCGAGATCTTCATCTTCGACCGCGAGGGCCACGTGATCTTCGCGCCGCGCGGCCAGAGCCAGAAGCTGGCCGCCGACGGCGTGCGGATGCCGCCGCTGCCGGGTGGTGGCCCCGCCGTCGCCAGGTGGCACGACGGCGAGGAATGGCTCACGGCGGCGACGCGGCTGCCGGCGTCGCGTGCGCTGGGCGACCTGGGATGGACGATTGCCGCGCGCGAGCCGGCGGCGACCGTGTTCGCCGACGTGCGCGACGCCAGCCGCCATGCGCTGCTGGCCGGCGCGCTGGCCGCGCTGGTCGGGGCCCTGCTGGTGCGCTTCGCCGCGGTGCGGCTGGGCGCCGACGTGCGCCGCCTGTCGAAGGCGGCGCGCGACATCGAACTGGGCGTGCCGGGCGCACGGCTGCCGCCGGCCGCCAGCAGTGCCGAACTGCGCTCGCTGTCCGATGCCCTGGGCCGCATGACCACCCGGCTGATGGCCACGCAGGACGACCTGGAGCGCCAGGTGCGCGAGCGCACGGCCGAGCTGGAGGCCGCCAACGCCGAACTCGGTCGTCAGGCGCGCACCGATCCGCTGACCGGGCTGCCCAACCGCCGCAGCTTCGACCTGCAAATGGACCATGCCCTGGCCGCCGCGCGGCGCCACGGCCAGCCCGTGGCGGTGCTGATGATCGACGCCGACCATTTCAAGCGCATCAACGACCTGCACGGGCACCCGGTCGGCGACGACGTGCTCGTCATGCTCGCGGGCGTGCTGCGGGCGCGGCTGCGCGAGAGCGACCTGTTGGCACGCTACGGCGGCGAGGAATTCGTGGCGATGCTGCCCGGCGCCACGCAGGCCGATGCCCTGGCCGTGGCGCAGGCGCTCGTGGCGGCCGTGGCGGCGCGACGCAGCGGGGTCTACGGCCAGGTCACGGTGAGCATCGGCGTCGCGGCGGCGCCGCCCGGCGAGCAGGCGGCCTGGGCCCTGATGCGCCGGGCCGACGAGGCGCTCTACCAGGCCAAGGCGCAGGGCCGCAACCGCGCCTGCGTTCACGGCGAAAGCGCTACCTTCGCCGGCGGCACGCCGCCGATCTGAACGAAAAGAGGCCACGGCGCCCGCCCACCGGGCGCCGACAGCTATCTTTTTTGTAGCATTTCGTCGCAGCGCCGGGCGGCGGAACTCGGGCCTCCCGGTCGACTCCTTCAGGCGGCGGCGCCCGCGGCCGGTTCACAGCAGGTTACGGGCGGATGCCGTCACGCGCGTCCAATGGCCCGTCGGACGCCCGTCCACCCGACCTGGAGAAAGCTCTTGCCATGACCGACCGCGAACCCGACTACCGCCCCGCCGCCGAACGCCCGGGGGGCCTGATCGTCGTCGTGCTGCTGGCCCTGCTGGCGGCCGGCTTCTTCGGCTGGCGATGGTGGCAGCAGCGCCAGGCCGAATCGGCCGCGACGCCGGCGGCTTCCGTCGTGGCACCGCCGGCCACGCCCGACGATGCGCCGCCAGCGCCGCCGGTGGCGCAGGGTCCCCAGAACCAGGTCGAGGACATCGCCAGGCCCGACGAGGGCCTGCCGCCTCTCGCCGACGCCGATGCCCGTGTGCGCTCGGCCCTCACCGAACTGCTGGGCGGCAAGAACGTCGCGGCCTTCCTGCAGATGGATGGCTTCGTGCGCCGCGTCGTCGCCACCATCGACAACCTGCCGCGCGAGCACGCGCCGGTGCAGGTGTGGCCCGCGCGGCCGACGGCCGGACGCTTCGCGCTGTCGGGCGAGGGTGTGCAGCGCTCCGTCGCGCCGGACAACGCGGCGCGCTACACGCCCTTCGTGCGCTTCGCCGAATCGATCGATGCGAAGCAGGCCGCGACGCTCTACGCCCGCCTGTACCCGCTCTTCCAGCAGGCCTACGAGGAGCTGGGCTACCCCGGCAAGTACTTCAACGACCGCCTCGTCGCCGTCATCGACCACCTGCTGGCCGCGCCCGAGCCGCAGGGACCGCTCGCCATCCGCGTGGTCGAGGTCAAGGGCGAGGTGCCTTCCGAGAAGCCGTGGGTGCGCTATGAATACGCCGACCCGAAGCTGGAGTCGCTGTCCGCCGGGCAGAAGCTGATGGTGCGGGTGGGCCTGGACAACGAGCGCCGCCTCAAGGCCCGGCTGCGCGAACTGCGCGCCCAGGTCGCCACGGCACGGCCCGGCGCGCCCTCGCGGCCCTGACGGGCCCGCGGCGCCGCGGCCTCCCGCGCGAAGGGGCATGCATCGAAGTCACACCGGGGCCGCGGCACTCGGTCACACTCGGGGTCCCGTTCCGGCCCGGACCCTCGACGCCTTCGCACCATGCCTGCTGCCGCCCCGCTCGCCGCTCCTGCCCATCCTCGCGACGCCCTGGGCTGCTCCGCCCACCGCTTGCTGCGCAACGAGCAGATCTCGCTCGACGGCGGCCTGCAGGTCTATCGCAAGACGGTGTCCGACGAACAGGTCGGCAGCGTCGAGACGCCGCCCTCGGGCCGCGGCATCCTGCTGGGCGTGTCGCTGGCCGACGGCCACAGCCGTCGCATCATCCACGCCCACCACGCGACCACGCACCACTTCGCCTGCGGCAGCATCTACGTGCGCGACTTCAACGAGCGCTACCGGGCCGACATGAAGAGCGGCTTCGATTTCCTGCTGGTGGAGTTCCCCTATGCCGCGCTCGAGCAGGACGCCGACCGCGCCGTGCCGCTGGGCCTGGGCGCGCCCAACCGCCTGACGGGCGTGCGCGACGAGGTGCTGCATCACCTGGCGCTGGCGCTGCTGCCGGCGCTGGCCCATCCGCAGACCGCGAGCCGGCTCTTCCTCGACCATGTCACCGGCGCCATGGCGGCCCACGTGCTGGGCCGCTGCGAGGGCCAGCGGGCCGAGCCGCCGCGCCGGCGCCGGCTGCTGCCGCGCACGCTCGAACTGCGGGCCAAGGAGATGCTGGCCGCGCGCCTGGACGGCGAACTGTCGGCGCAGGAGATCGCCGACGCCTGCGGCATGTCGCGCAGCTACTTCATCCATGCCTTCCGCGAGACGACCGGCCAGACGCCGCACCAGTGGCTGGTCGCGCAGCGCCTGGCACGCGCGCGCACGCTGCTCGCCAAGCCCACGCTGACGCTGGCCGACATCGCGGCCACCTGCGGCTTTGCCGACCAGAGCCATTTCAGCCGCGTCTTCACGCAGCACATGGGCCTGCCGCCCGGCCGCTGGCGGCGCACCTACCGTCACTGAACCCCCGCGAGGAGAACACCCCCATGCCCCGTGCCTGCACGCACACCGACAGCATCCACACCGTCACGCCCGGTTCGCTGGGCTGCGAGGAATGCCTCAAGACCGGCAGCCGATGGGTGCACCTGCGCCTGTGCCGCAGCTGCGGCCACGTGGGCTGCTGCGACGATTCGCCCAACCGCCACGCGCGGGCGCACTTCAAGGCCACCGGCCATCCCATCATCGAAGGCTACGACCCACCCGAAGGCTGGGGCTGGTGCTTCGTCGACAAGGTGGTGGTCGACCTGGGCACCGACACCACGCCGCAGAACGGGCCGATCCCGCGCTACGTCTGATACGGTCTTGCATTCAAACGCATAACCGCGTTGGGGCGCCTTGCCGTGCTACAGCACTGTCTGCGGCGCCCCGCCTTGTTCTGCGCTTGAATGCAAAACCGTATGAAGCGCCTTCACAGCGCCAGGAAGTGATGCACCTCCGGCCGCTGCGGCCCGATGTGCCAGCGCACCACCTCGTCCTGCAGGTCGGCATCGGCATGCGACACGCGATGGTGCTGGCGCAGGTGCTCGGCCCACGACTCGACCATGAACCACTCGACGATGCGCTCCGGGTCGGCCGTGTGTTCGTGCAGGCCCCAGGCATAGGCGCCGTCGCGCCGGCGTTCGGGCGCCAGGCGGCGCACCGCCTCCACGAAGGCCGGGCGGTCTTCCTTGCGCACGCGGTATTCCACCTGCACCATCACCGGCCCGCGGTCGTGGGCCACGGGCTCGGCCAGCAGCGGCTCGGGCCAGTGGCGCGAGGCCTGCAGGTCGGCCTCGCCGGCAGGCAGGCGCACGCGGTGGAAGAGCAGGGCGACGAGCAGCAGGCCCGCGGCCGCACCCACCAGCGCGCCGCGCACGCCCAGCTGCTGCGCCACCAGGCCCCAGCCCAGGCTGCCGGCGGCCATCGCGCCGTTGAACACCGTGAGGTAGACGGCCAGCCCGCGTCCGCGTACCCAGTTGGGCAGCACCGCCTGCGCCACGCCGTTGAGCGTGGTCAGCGCCGTGATCCAGCCGACGCCCAGCACCAGCAGCAGCAGCACCGCCAGCCACTGCGGCGGCGCCAGCACCAGCGCGCCCAGCACCGCCACCGTGAGCACCGACGCGAGCAGGATCAGGCCGTCGGCGTCGAGCCTGGCGCGCAGCCGCGGCATCACCAGCGCACCCACGATCGCGCCCGCGCCCACGGCGCCCATCAGCACGCCGTAGAAACCGGCCGTGCCATGGAGCATCTGGCGCGCCACCAGCGGCAGCAGGGCCCACGCGGCACTCGCGAAGAGGAAGAACACGGCCGCGCGCAGCAGCACGATGTGCAGCTCGCGGCTGGCACGCGCGTAGCGCAGGCCGGCCCGGAAGGCGCCGCCGAAGTTCTCCGACAGGCCGTCGGCGTCGGTGGCGGCGGGCCGCTTCCACCACAGCAGTGCGGCGATCACGAAGACGTAGCTCGCCACGTCGGCGCCGTAGGTCATCGCGGCACCGAAGCTCGCGAGGATCAGCCCGCCCAGGGCGGGGCCGATCGCGCGTGCGATGTTGATGCCGAGCGAGTTGAGCGCCACCGCGTTCTTCAGCTCCTCGCGCGGCACCAGCTCCGGCACGATGGACTGCCAGGTCGGCCCCATTAAGGCCGCGCCCACGCCGCCGATGAAGGTCAGCGCGATCAGGTACTCGACGGTGAGCGCGCCCGACCGTGAGAGCAGCAGCAGCGCGGTGCTCACTGCGGCGAGCAGGACCTGCACCACGATCAGGAAGCGGCGCCGGTCCAGGATGTCCGACAGCACGCCGGCCGGGATGGCCAGCAGGAACACCGGCAGCGTTGCCGCCGTCTGGATGAGCGCGACCGCGGTGGGGCTGGGCGACAGGTCGGTGACCAGCCAGGCGCTGGCCACGTCGCGCATGAAGCTGCCGATGTTGCCCAGCACCGTGGCACCCCACAGCACCGCGAAGACCGGGAGCCGCAAGGGCGCGAAACTGCTTTTGGTTGCGGCCTCAGCCATGCGTGCGTTCCTTCCGGTCGAGCCAGGCCACGAGTATGAAGCCGCCCACCAGCCCCAGGTGCTCGAAGAAGGCGTTGGCCGCGCCGAAGCGCTGCGGCTGCGGCATCTCCCAGAAGCGCAGCGCCAGGAAGGTCGCGCCCAGCGTGAAGGCGGCCAGCATCAGCGCGCCCAGCCAGCGCAGCCGGCCGCTGAGGATGAGCGCCGAGGCGCCCAGCTCCAGCACGATCACCGCCGCGGCCAGCGGCGCCGCCGGCGCCAGGCCGAAGTGCCTCATCTCGGCGATGGCGCCGTCGAAGTCGAAGGCCTTGACCAGGCCGCCCTGCAGGTAGGCCGCGCACAGCAGCAGCAGGGCCGCGCGGTAGACCCAGGGCGATCGCGTCCAGCCCATCAGACCGCCCAGCAGGCGCAACCCAGCGCGCCCCAGAAGCTCTTGAGATCGGCCACCGGCAGCCGGCTGCCCCAGGCGCTGGCGTGCGCATGGCCGTGCACGTTGCAGCTCGTCGCGCAGGCGCAGGCCTGGGCGGCGCGGCGCAGCGTGGTCTGCAGCGGTGCGCCTTCGCGGCCCCAGGCGCCGTAGCCGCCGTAACGGCGCACGGGCGACCAGTCGGGCATGGCGGGCGGCGGCCCGCCGGCGTCCAGCGGCGCGAAGGGTCCGACACCGTAGACCACCTTGCCGCCGACCATCGTGAGCAGCGAGGTGGTGTCGGCGATCTCGGATTCAGGGCAGGCGAAGAAGTCGCGGTCGGGCACGATAAGGTCGGCCAGCTGGCCGGCCTCGATGCGGCCCTTCCTGCCTTCCTCGTTGGAGAACCAGGTCACCTTCTCGGTCCACATGCGCAGGGCCGTGTCGCGGTCGAGCAGGTTGCGCTCCGGCGTGATCTGCAGACCGCCCACCGTCTTGCCGGTAACGAGCCATGACAGCGACACCCACGGGTTGTACGATGCCACGCGCGTCGCATCGGTCCCGGCCGACACGTGGATGCCCTTGTCGAGCATGCGCTTGACCGGCGGCGTCGCCTCGGCGGCGGCCGGGCCGTAGCGCTCGACGAAGTACTCGCCCTGGTAGGCCATGCGGTGCTGGACCGCCACGCCGCCGCCCAGCGCCGCGATGCGGTCGATGGAACGTTCCGAGATCGTCTCGGCATGGTCGAAGAACCAGTTCAGGCCCGCGAGCGGCGTGTCGCGGTTGACCTTCTCGAACACGTCGAGCGAGCGGCTGATGGTCTCGTCGTAGGTCGCGTGCATGCGCCAGGGCCAGCGGTTCTGCACCAGCACGCGCACGACCTCTTCCAGCTCGCCTTCCATCTCGGCCGGCATGTCGGGCCGCGGCTGGCGGAAGTCCTCGAAGTCGGCGGCCGAGAAGACCAGCATCTCGCCGGCGCCGTTGTGGCGGAAGTAGTCGTCGCCCTGCTTGTACTTCGAGCTGGCCGTCCAGTTCAGGAAGTCCTGCTTCTCCTGCTTGGGCTTTTGCGTGAAGAGGTTGTAGGCCAGGCGGATGGTGAGCTGTCCCGCGTCCGCGAGCTGCTGGATGACCTGGTAGTCCTCAGGGTAGTTCTGGAAGCCGCCGCCGGCATCGATGGCGCCCGTGACGCCCAGCCGGTTGAGCTCGCGCATGAAGTGACGCGTGGAGTTGAGCTGGTACTCGGGCGGCAGCTTCGGCCCCTTGGCCAGCGTGGCATACAGGATGGCCGCGTTGGGCTTGGCCAGCAGCAGGCCGGTCGGGTTGCCGGCGCTGTCGCGCACGATCTCGCCGCCGGGAGGGGCCGGCGTGTCCTTGCCATAGCCGACCGCGCGCAGCGCCGCGCCGTTGAGCAGGGCGCGGTCGTACAGGTGCAGGATGAAGACCGGCGTGTCGGGCGCGACGGCGTTGAGCTCCTCGATGGTGGGCAGCCGCTTTTCGACGAACTGGTGCTCGGTGAAGCCGCCCACCACGCGCACCCACTGCGGCGCGGGCGTGATCGCCACCTGCTGGCGCAGCATGGCCATCGCATCGGCCAGGCTGCGCACGCCGTCCCAGCGCAGCTCGAGGTTGAAGTTCAGCCCGCCGCGGATGATGTGCAGGTGGTTGTCGATCAGGCCGGGCAGCACGCTGCGGCCCTGCAGGTCGACCACGCGGGTGCGGGTGCCGGCCAGCGGCAGGATGTCCTCGCTGCGGCCCACCTTCAGGAAGCGGCCGCTGGCGATGGCGACGGCACTGGCGGTGGGATTGCCGCGGTCTAGCGTGGTGAAGCGGCCGTTGTGCAGGATCAGCTCGGGGGTGGCGGCATCGGCCATGGGGTTGCTCCGGGTGGGGTGGGTCTGGGCCGTGGCGGCACCGGCCGCGGCGCCCAGGGCGCCGAGGACCAGGCGGCGGCGGCCGTCGTCGATGGTGGTGTTCATGCGTCCTGTCCCGGCACTGCGCCCGCGCGGGCGGATGGCTTCTTCGCGCACTGCGGCAGCTCGCCGAACACGTGCGGCTTGACCTGCTCGTGCAGCCACGAGGCGGCGTGCGTGTCGGGCCGGAACCATTGCCGCACCAGCGGCGGGATCTGCTCGCCGGCCAGGATGCCGAGCAGCCCGACCAGCGCGATCACCGGCGGCGCTGGCGAGCGCACCTGGAACAGGCCGTAGATCACGCCGACCAGCAGGCCAAGCGCGAGTGCCAGGACGTAGGGCTTCATGTGTGCTCAGCCTTCGTGGGCGTTGAACATCGTCTTGGCGTAGGTCACGCCCAGGCCGTAGGCGCCACCCCAGCGGCGCGCGATGCCGGTGGTGAGCTCGTAGGTCTCGGCGCGCGCCCAGTCGCGCTGCAGCTCCAGCAGGTACTGCAGCGAGGTCATCGGCCGTGCGCCGGCCTGCACCATGCGGTCCATGGCGCGGTCGTGCGCCTCGGTCGAGATGTCGCCGCAAGCGTCGGCGATCACGTACACCTCGAAGCCCTGGTCGATCGCCGACAGGGCCGGGCCGACGATGCACACGCCGGTCCACAGGCCCGCGAGCACGATGCGCGGCTTGCCGATCGCGTTGATGCGGTCGATGACGGCGGCGTCCTCCCAGGTGTTCATCGAGGTGCGGTCGAGCATCGCCTGGCCGGGGAAGGCCTCTGTGATCTCGCTGAACATGGGGCCCGAGAAGCTCTTCTCCGCCACGGTCGTGAGGATCGTCGACACGCCGAAGCCCGCGGCCGCCTGCGCGACCAGCGCCGCGTTGTTGCGCAGCAGGGTGGCGTCGATCGACTTGGTCGCGAAGGCCATCTGCGACTGGAAGTCGATCATGACGAGCGTGTGGTCCTGCGGCTTGAGCAGGGTTGCGCCGGGAACGGGGGTGGCTTGGATGGACACGGGAGAACTCCTTTTTTCGGGTGGTGGCGGCGGCCGGGGATGTTGCGAAAGAGCGGGGCGCTTTGTCTTGTCGATTGGGGGGCTGCTTTGCACATTTGCCGCCGCGGGGGCGGCACGGACGTGCAAGAGGGCCTGCGATTCATCGAATTCGTTCACAATCGCGCCCAGACCGGTAGCGCTGGGGCTTTCGCTCTCGATTTCGATGAATCGGGGCGAATCTTCGCTGGCCATGCAGCGCCGATGAACGAATTGTTGGCCGGCTTATCGTCGAAAATATCGATGATCAAAAAATAGGCAGTCCCACATGCTCAAGCTGACCCTCGACGCCATCGAACTGGTCGATGCCATCGCCCTGCACGGCTCCTTCGCGGCCGCGGCGGCGCGGCTGAACCGGGTGCCCTCGACCGTCTCCTATGCTGTGGCCAAGCTCGAGGAGCAGCTGGGCCTGCGCCTGTTCGAGCGCCATGGGCCGCGCGTGTCGCTGACCGCGGCAGGGCGCGAGATGCTGGACGAGGGGCGCTGGCTGCTCAACGCGGCCGGCGCGCTGGAATCGCGCATGCGCCAGGTCGCGACCGGCTACGAGGCCGAGCTGCGCCTGGTGCACGACTCGCTCGTGCCCACCGATGCACTGATGGACGACATCGCGGCCTTCGAGGCCCTGCGCTGCGGCACGCGCCTGCGCATCGGCTGCGAGGCGCTCACCGGCACCTGGGAGGCGCTGCGCGACGGCCGCGCCGACATCGTGCTCGCCGCCGGCGAGGGGCCGGTCGGCGGCGGCTACCAGGCCTTCATGGCCGGCACGCTGGACTTCGTGTTCTGCGTGGCGCCGCAGCATCCACTGGCCCGCATGCGCCGCGCGCTGCGGCGCAGCGACCTCATGGAGCACAACGCCATCGTGGTCGGCGACACCGCGCGGGCCTTGTCGGAGCGCACCGTGGGACTGCTCGCGGGCCAGTCGCGCATCACCGTGCCCACCATGGCCGCCAAGATCGCATGCCAGCGCAGCGGGCTGGGCCACGGCTTCCTGCCGCGGGCCTGCATCGAGGCCGACCTGGCGCGCGGCAGCCTGGTGGCATTGAAGACCGAAGAAGACCGTGCGCCCGAATCCTTCTGGCTCGCATGGAAGACCGGTGCGGAGGGCAAGGCGCTGCAGTGGTGGCGCGACCGGCTCAAGCGCCCGCTGGTGCCGGCGCTGCTGCCGCGTTCCACCTGAAGGCGGCTGCGCTCAGCGCAGCGTCTGCAGGTACGCCGCGATGTCGCGCGCGTCCTGTCCGCTCACGCCCATCTGGGGCATAGCGGTGCCCGGCTTCACGGCCTGGGTCTCGCGCAGCCAGCGCACCATGCCTTCGGGCGTGTGGTCGAGCACACCGGCGATGCGCGTGCGCCCGCCCATGCCGGCCAGCGGCGGGCCGACCTGCACCTGAGAGCCCGTGACCCCCGGGATGATGTGGCAGGCATTGCAGGCGTACTGGGACAGTGCCCGCTGCCCGCGCGCCGGGTCGGCCACCCGCAGCGGTGCGTCGGCAGCGGGTCCGCAGGCGCCCGGCGCCGCGCCGGGCTGGCCGTCCTTGGACGTGACGGCCCACCGGCCGCCGGTCATGGCGGCGTAGCGCTCCGGCGTGAGCGTGGGCAGCGTGTCGACAAAGGCGACGACGGCCCAGAGGTCGGCGTCCGACAGACGATGCTCCCAGGCCGGCATGCCGCTCATCTTGATGCCGTGGCGCGTGATCCAGTACAGCTCGCGGGGCGCCCAGCGGCGGCCGGCATCCACCAGCGGCCCGGGCAGGGGCTGCATGCTGCGCCCGATCTCGCCCTGTGCCACGCCCGGTCCGCCGTGGCACTGCACGCACTTCTGCTGGTAGCAGGCCGCGCCGCGTGCGATGCGCTCGGCGTCCTCCATGGGCGGCGCCTCGATGCCGCGCGCCCGCAGCCGCACCGAGCGGTGCATCGCGTGTTCTAGCACCGAGTAGACGAGCTGGAAGTGCTGTTTCGTCGCCCCGACGTCGTAGAGGCCGGCCTGCACCACCACCGCGCCCACGGCCGCGCCCAACGCTGCCGCGACGGCGAGGGTGAGCGTGACGGTCTTGAGCGTGCCCATCGGTTCAAGGCATTGTCCGACGCGAGGCGTTGCGATCGTGTCGGCCGATGCCGCCGACGGGCCGCAACAATGGGCCATGTCCTCGACGCTTCCTGCACGTCCGCGCCCTGTCGTCCCGTGGCGCGGTGCGGGCGTGCTCGCCCTGCTGCTGGCGACGGTCGGCTGCGACGGCGGAAGGCCCCTGGCGGCGCAGACGGCCGGCAGCGAACAGCAGATCGAACGGGGCCGCGTGCTGCTGGCCCAGTACCAATGCGGCAGTTGCCACGCGATACCGGGCGTGGCCGATGCGCGCGGACGGCAGGCGGGCACGCTGGAGGCTTTTAGCGCGCGCAGCTACATCGCCGGGCGGCTGCCCAACGAGCTGCCGGTGCTGGCGGCATGGATCGCCGACCCGCGCGCGCTCGTGCCCACGACCTCCATGCCCGCCATGGGCGCCTCGCCCGGGGACGCCCTCGCCATGGCGGCTTACCTCGACGCCCTGGAATGAGCGAAGGCCTGTCCCAGCCGGCGCAGTCGGCGCTGCATGTGGGCGGCCCGGTGGCCGACACCCTGCTGGACGTGACCACCGTGCTCACCGTCGGCGCCGTGCTGATCTTCGGCGGCGTGATGCTGCTGCTGGCGATGTCGCTGCGCGGCGGACCGCGCCCGGTGCGGGCGCGGCGCTGGCTGCTGGGCGGCGGCATCGCCTTCCCGGTCGTCGTGCTGTCGGCGCTCTTCGTCTACAGCGAGCGGCACCGCCCCGCATGGCGGCCGGTGCCGCCGGCCGACGCGCTGGTCGTCTCCGTCACCGGCCGCATGTGGTGGTGGGAGGTGCGCTACGACGACCCGCGCACCGGCCGGCGCTTCGCGACGGCCAACGAGATCCGACTGCCGGCCGGGCGGCCGGTGTACTTCGCGCTCGCGAGCGAGGACGTGATCCACAGCTTCTGGGTGCCGGCGCTCGGCGGCAAGATGGACATGGTGCCCGGCCGCATGCAGCACCTGCTGCTCACCGCGGCCGCACCGGGGCGATGGCGCGGCCAGTGCGCCGAATACTGCGGCGAGCAGCATGCGCGCATGGCGCTCGACGTGGTGGCGCTCGCGCCGGCCGAGTTCGAGGCCTGGGCCGATGCGCAGGCGCGGCCCGCCTCGCCGCAGGACGCGCGCAGCGTGCAGGCCGGCCGCGAGGCCTTCCTGGCGCATCGCTGCGACGCCTGCCACGCGGTGCGCGGCGTGACCCCGCCCGGGCCGGACGGCCGCGACGTGCGCCGCGGCCCCGACCTCACGCACGTAGGCAGCCGCCTGTCGCTGGGCGCCGCCACCGTGCCCAACACGCCCGAGGCGATGCGCGACTGGGTGGCCCACACGCAGCAACTCAAGCCGGGCGCGCGCATGCCGGCGGGCGAGGGCCGCCTGCCGCCTGCGGCCATCGAGGACATCGCCGCCTGGCTGGGCGCCTTGAAGTGATGCAGGAACAGGACGAACACCTTCCCAGCAGCCTGCCGCGCCCGCCCGGCGAGCGCGAGGCGCTGGAGCGCGCGTGGGAAGGGCCGCGCGGCTGGCGGCGCTTCACGGCGGTCAACAACACGCACATCGGCGCCTATTACATCGTGGCCGCGATGGTGTTCTTCGTGCTCGGCGGCATCCTCGCGCTGCTGATGCGCGCGCAACTGGCCGTGCCCGGCAACGAGCTGGTGGGCGCGGCCACCTACAACCAGCTCTTCACCATGCACGGCACGGTGATGATGTTCCTGTTCGCGGTGCCCATCGTGGAGGCGATCGCGGTCTACCTGCTGCCGGGCATGCTGGGCGCGCGCGACCTGCCGTTCCCGCGGCTGTCGGCCTATGCCTTCTGGGCCTATGCGATCGGCGGGCTGGCCTTCTTCTGCACCGTGTTCTTCGGTGCCTCGCCCGACGGCGGCTGGTTCATGTACCCGCCGCTGACCAGCAAGCAGTACTCGCCCGGCGTCGGCGCGGACTTCTGGCTGCTGGGCATCGGCTTCATCGAGATCTCGGCCATCGCCGGCGCCATCGAGCTGATCATCGGCATCCTCTTCACCCGCGCACCGGGCATGACGCTGGGCCGCATGCCGGTGTTCGCCTGGGCGGTGCTGGTGAGCGCGCTGATGATCGTCTTCGCCTTCCCGGCGGTGATCGCCGCCACCACGCTGCTGGAGCTGGAGCGTGCCTTCGACTGGCCCTTCTTCCTGCCCCAGCGCGGCGGCGACCCGGTGCTGTGGCAGCACCTTTTCTGGTTCTTCGGCCACCCGGAGGTCTACATCATCTTCCTGCCGGCGGCGGGCATGGTGTCGATGATGGTGCCGACCATGGCCGGCACGCCGCTGGTGGGGCAGCGTGCGGTGGTGTGGGCCCTGGTGGGCGTGGGCGTGGTGAGCTTCCTGCTGTGGATCCACCACATGTTCGCCACCGGCATCGGCATCACGGCGCTGGTGCTGACCTCGATGGCCAGCTTCCTGGTCGCCATCCCGAGCGGGCTGCAGGTCTTCGCGTGGATCGCCACCTTCTGGCGCGGCCGCGTGCGCGCGCAGTCGCCCACCCTGTTCCTGCTGGGCTTCCACTTCATCTTCGTGCTGGGCGGCCTGACGGGCGTGATGGTGGCGGTGCTGCCCTTCGACTGGCAGGCGCACGACAGCTACTTCATCGTCGCGCACCTGCACTACGTGCTCATCGGCGGCATGGTGTTCCCGGTGTTCGCGGCCATCTACTACTGGCTGCCGGTGTTCAACGGCGCGCGGCTGTCGGAGCGGCTGGGGCGCTGGGTCTTCGCGCTGATGTTCGGCGGCTTCAACCTGGCCTTCTTCCCGATGCACATCGCGGGGCTGCTGGGCATGCCGCGGCGCGTGTACACCTATGCGGACGGGCTGGGCTGGAACCTGCTCAACCTGCTGTCGACGGTCGGCGCCTTCGTCTTCGCGATCGGCGTGCTGCTGTGCTTCGTCGACGCGGTGCGCACGCTGCGCAAGCCCGACCGCGACCACGGCAATCCGTGGCGGGCCGGCACGCTCGAATGGCTGCCGCCGCGCGACTACGGCGTGCGCAGCATCCCGCAGGTGAGCAGCACCGAACCGCTGTGGGACCGGCCCACGCTGGCCGAGGAGGTCGAGGCCGGCCGCCACTGGCTGCCCGGCACCGTCTTCGGCGGCCGCGAGACGCTGATCACGAGCGTGCGCACGGCCCGCCCGCTGCACCTGCTGCGCCTGCCCACCGACGGCTGGCCTCCCTTCCTCGCGGCGGTCGGCACGGCGGGCTTCTTCCTCCTGCTCACGGTGGAGTGGGTGGTGCCGGCCTTCGTCTTCGGCGTCGGCGCCATCGCGTCGATGGTGGTCTGGCTGTGGGGCTCGGACCGCGCCGCGCCGGCCGAGCGCGCCGAGATCGCAGACGGCGTGTTCGTGCCCGTGCGCGCGGCCGGCCGGGGTTCGCACTCGTGGTGGGCGGTGGTGGTGCTGGGCGTGGTGGACTTCGCCATCCTGGCGTCCTTCCTCTACACCTACGTCCACCTGGCGATGGCGCTGGACGTGTGCCCGCCGCCCGGGGCGTCCCTCGCGCCCGCAGCGGCCTCGGGCGCCAACGCGGCGCTGCTGCTCGCCGGCTCGCTGCTCATGGCCTGGAGCACCCGTGCGCGGCTCGGCGAGGGCGCCCGCGCACAACGCGGCCTGCGGCTGCGCACCGTGCTGGCGTTGCTGTGTGTGGCCGGCGCCTTCGCATCGGCCCTGGCCGGGCACGCGGCCGTGAGGCTGCGGCCCACGGCCGACGGCTGGAGCGCGGCGGTGGGCGTGCTGCTGGCCTACCAGGGCTTCCACCTGGTGGTGCTGGGTGTCGTGGGCGTCTACCTGGTGGCCCGCTCGGCCTCGGGCCACCTCGGCCCGCGCGCGCGGGCCACGCTCGACAACGTGGCGCTGCTCTGGCACATCGCCACCGCGCAGGGCCTGCTCAGCGAGGCCACGGTGCGCGGCGTGCCGGCCTGGCTGGGCTGACAGACGGCAAAGTGCAATCGGCCGCCGGCGCCCGTCGGACGGGCGCCGCGGCCGAATTCGTCACGATCGTTACGATTGCCGGCGATCAGAGCGACCAGGTCGCCGACAGCGAGGGCCGCGCCGAGAATGCGGCATACCAGGCCGCGACCGCCGGGTGCCGCTCCCGCCAGCCGAAGTCGGCGAAGCGCAGGTCCAGGTACCAGAGCGCGCACGCGACGGTGAGGGTGCCGATGTCCACGCGGCCCGGCGCGATCAGCTCGGGGTGGGCCGACAGGTGCGCGAGCGAGGTCTCGGCCTTGTCGAGCTGCGCGGCGCGCCATTCGGGCCAGCGCAGCGGCTCGGGGCGCGCCACGTCCTCGTAGCGGGCGATCAGCGCGCCGTCGAGGATGCCGTCGCCCAGGGCCTGCAGGGTCAGCGTCGCCCAGCGCGCGTCGCCGCCGGCCGGAAACAGCGAACCCTTCGCCAGGTCGTTGAGGTATTCGCAGACCACGCGGCTGTCGTAGAGCACCGCGCCTTCGTCGGTCACGAAGGTCGGCACCTTGCCCAGCGGGTTCTTCTCGATGATCGCGCGGTCGCGCGTGACCGGGTTGGCGTTCGACGGCAGCAGCTGCACGCGGTCGTTCAGGCCCAGTTCGTGGGCCGTGACCAGGCATTTGCGGACGTAGGGAGAGAAGGGGGAGAAGTAGATCTGCATGGTGTTTCAGCAAGTCATGGCTGTTGCGCGTGCGCGAGGTGGCGGCCGGCGATCCAGCCGAAGGTCAGGGCCGGGCCGAGGGTGATGCCGGGTGCAGGGTACTCGCCGCCCATCACCGAGTGCATGTCGTTGCCGGCTGCGTAGAGCCCGGGGATCGGCCGGCCGTCCGCATCCAGCGCCTGGGCGTTCTCGTTGCAGGCGATGCCGACCGCGGTGCCGATGTCGCCCGCATAGACCTTGACGGCATAGAACGGCCCGCGCCGCAGCGGCCCGAGGCAGGGATTGGGCTGGTGCTCGGCGTCGCCGAGGTAGCGGTTGTACTCGGTGCCGCCCTTGCCGAAGTCCTCGTCGCGGCCCTGGTCGGCCAGCGCGTTGAAGCGCGCGGCCGTGGCCTCGAGGGCTGCGCCGTCCAGGCCCAGCGCCTCGCCCAGCGCGCGCAGCGTGGGCGCCTTGTGCAGGTAGCCGGCCTTCACCAGATGCTCGCGCGGCCGGCCACCCGGCAGCGCCAGGCCCATGCCCCACTTCTCCATGAAGTCGTGGTCGCACACCAGGTAGGCGGGCATGGTCGGCACGGTCTCGTGCGAGCGGTACATGGCGCGCACGAACTCGTGGTACGAGGTGGACTCGTTGACGAAGCGCTGCGCCGTACCGTTGACGGCCATCAGGCCCGGCTTGGCCCGGTCCCACACGAGGTGGGGATAGCGCGTCACGCTGCCGTCGGGCCGTTGCAGCACCGACACCGGCGCCCAGAAGGCCGGGTTGGTATGGCCCTGGCCCAGCACGGCACCGGCCTCGCGCGCCAGCGCGATGCCCTCGCCGCGGTTGCCCTGGGGCGACATCGACCAGGGGCCGCTGGGCTGCGGGTAGTGCTCACCGCGCAGCGCCTCGCTCCACGGAAAACCGCCGGTGGCCACGACCACGCCGCGGCGGGCCCGCACGCGCGTGGGCCGGCCCTGATGCAGCACGGTGACGCCCGTCACGGCGCCGCCTGCGAGTTCGAGCTTCTGCAGCGGTGTGCTCAGCCAGTAGTCGATGCGCCGGTCCAGCACGCTCTTGAAGAGCCGCGCCGCCAGCGCGTTGCCCAGCACCACGCGGGTGCCGCGGTGGTAGCCGCGCAGCCGGTCGGCGAAGTAGCGCAGTACCAGCTTCATGCCCTCGCGCCACGACTTGAACGACTTCGTGACGGCCAGCAGGTGCTTGGCATCGGTCATCGTGATCATCATGCCGCCGAGCACCATGAACTCGGGCAGCGGGTCGCGCAGCTCCTTGAACTTCGGGCCGAGCTCGCGGCCGTCGAACATCGCCGGGTCGAGCGAGCGCCCGCCCATCGCGGCGCCCTCGCGGTCCGGGTAGTAGTCGGGCGAGAAGCTGCGCGCCACGAGGCGCACGGCCGTGTGCTTCTCGAGGTAGTCGACCATGCCCGCGCCCTCGCGCAGGAAGGCCTGCTGCAGCGCGGCCGGTGCCGCGTCGCCCACGGTGTTGCGCATGTACGTCCACACCTTGTCGAAGCTGTCGGGGTGGCCGACCTTCTCGGACTGCGCGTTGAGCGGTGCCCACACGGCGCCCCCCGACACGGCGGTGGAGCCGCCCACGCGGTCGGTCTTCTCGACCAGCAGCACCTTGAGGCCCTCGATCGTCGCGGTGAGCGCCGCGGCCATGCCGCCCGCGCCCGCGCCGATCACGACGACGTCGTATTCGGCGTCCCAGCGGTCGGCCGTCATGCGCCGGACCCGCCCAGCGACTTGCCGCCGTCGACGAACAGCACCTGGCCGGTGATGAAGCCGGTCTGTGGCGACACGAGGAAGGCGACGGCCTGCGCGATGTCTTCCGGGCGGCCGGCCTGGCCCGTGGGCTGCAGCGCGAGCTGCGCTGCCAGCCGCTCGGGGGTCAACGCGCGCAGGATCGGCGTGTCGATCAGCCCCGGCGCGATGGCGTTCACGAGGATGCCGCGGTGCGCCAGCTCCATGGCGCTGGCGCGCGTGTAGCCGACCACGGCGGCCTTGGAGGCCACGTAGTGCGGGTGGTTCTTGGCCCCCAGGTAGGCGCGCGAGGCGATGTTCACGATGCGCCCGCCCTCGGGCATGGTCTTCGCCACCTCCTGCGTCAGCGTCGCGACGGCGATGAGGTTGACCTCGTAGGCGCGGCGGAAGTCGGCGTTGCTCACTTCCATGAACTTGCGTTCGTCGAAGATGCCCGCGTTGTTGACCAGTGCACGCACCGGCGGCAGCGACTGCACCAGCGCGCGCACGGCGGCCTCGTCGGTGAGGTCGAGCACGCGGCACTGCACGTCCAGGCCCTGGGCCTGGAGGCGCCCGGTCTCGCGCGTGGCCAGGGCCTCGTCGCGGTCGACCATGACCACGGCGTAGCCGTCGCGCGCCAGGCGCTCGACGGTGGCCAGGCCCATGCCGCCGGCACCTCCGGTGACGAGGGCGATCGGTTTGCTGTTGTTGTCCATATGTCCGATGACTCCGATGACTCCGATTCAGGCCGAGAGGAAGCCGCCGTCCACCGGCAGCACCACCCCGTTGACATAGCTGGCCATGGCCGAGCAGAGGAAGACCACGGGGCCGACGATCTCGTCGACCTCGCCGCCGCGCGCCATCGGCACGCGCTTCATGTACCAGTCGGTGCCGCCGGGCACGGCCAGCTGCGGCGCGACCATCTCGGTCAGCATCAGGCCCGGCGCCACGGCGTTGCTGCGCACGCCGAAGGGCGCAAGGTCGCGCGCCAGCGCTTGCGTCAGCGAGCGCACCGCGCCCTTGGACGCGATGTAGCCCGCCGAGGAGATGCCGCTCACGAAGGCGACGATGGACGAGAGGTTGACGATGCAGCCCCGCGTCTTCTTCAGGGCCGGCACGAAGGCGTGCGTGACGTTGAACAGGCCCTGCAGGTTGACCTCGATGAGGCGGTCCCACACCTCGGTGGCGTTCGGGTCGTCGATGCGCGCGCGGCCGGAGATGCCGGCGTTGTTGACCAGCACGTCGATCGGGCCCAGCCGGGCCTCCAGGTCGGCCGCGCAGGCCTGCACGGCGGCGCGGTCGCGCACGTCGATCGCCACGCTCCAGGCCTGGCCGCCGGCGGCCGTGATGGCAGCCGCCGTGGCCTCGGCACGCGCCGCGTCGACGTCGGCCACGATCACGCGGGCGCCTTCCTGCGCGAAGCCCAGCGAGATGGCCGACCCCAGTCCGCCGCCCGCGCCGGTCACCAGCGCGAGCTTGTCCTTCAACAGATCCATTCGAATTGCTCCTGAGGGCGTGCCTAGACGCCGAGGTAGGCCCGGCGCACCGCCGGGTCGTTCATGAGTCGGGCCGAATCGCCCTGCAGCGAGATCTCGCCGTTCTCCAGGATGTAGGCATGGCTGGCGACGGTGAGCGCCAGCCGCACGTCCTGCTCCACCAGCAGGATCGTGAGGCCCTGCTCGCGGTTCAGGCGCTGGATGGCCGCGAAGATCTGCTCCACCAAGAGCGGCGACAGGCCCATCGACGGTTCGTCGAACATGATGAGCCGCGGGCGCGACATCAGTGCGCGGCCGATCGCCAGCATCTGCTGCTCGCCGCCCGACAGGGTGGCCGCGCGCTGTTCCGAACGCTCCTTCAGCCGCGGGAACAGCGTGTAGACCTTGTCCAGGTCGTCGGCCATCGCGGCGCGGTCGCGGCGCAGGAAGGCGCCGAGCTCGAGGTTCTCGCGCACGCTCATGTCCTTGAAGACCTCGCGGCCCTCGGGCACCTGCACCAGGCCGCGGCGCACGATCTCGTCGGAAGGCAGGCGATGGATGGCCTCGCCGGCGAAATGCACCTCGCCGGCGGTGGGGTTGATGAGGTGCGAGATGGCGTTGAGCGTGCTGCTCTTGCCCGCACCGTTGCTGCCCAGCAAGGCGACGATGGCGCCCTCGGGCACGGCCAGGCTCACGCCCGACAGGGCCTGGATGGCGCCGTAGGAAGCGCTGATGCCGCGCACTTCGAGCAGCGGGCTCTTGGACGATTCAGGCATGCGCGGCTCCCTTCCCGAGGTAGGCTTCGATCACGGCGGGGTTCTCGCTGATCTCCCTGGGCGTGCCTTCGGCGATCTTCTGGCCGAAGGACATCACGGTGATGCGGTCCGAGATGGACATCACCAGCTGCATCACGTGCTCCACCAGCAGCACGGTGATGCCGTCCTTCTCGGCCAGCTCGGTCAGCAGGCGGTCGAGGTTCTCGATGTCGCGGTTGCGCAGGCCGGCGGCCGGCTCGTCGAGCAGGAGCAGGCGCGGCTTGAGCGCCAGGGCGCGGGCGATCTCCAGCAGCTTCTGGTGGCCGAAGTCCAGCTCCTTGGCGCGGGTGTTTCGGTCGTGCGTGAGGCCGACGCGCTCGATCAGGCTGTCGACCAGGTCGCGCACCTCGCCGCTCGGCCGGCGCAGCAGGCGGCCCAGGGTGCTGGCGCTGTGCGAATGGCAGCCCAGCAGCACGTTCTCCGCCACGCTCAGGTCGCCGAAGAGTTCCAGGTTCTGGAATGTGCGCGCGATGCCCATGCCGGCCATGCGCGTGGGTGCATGGCGCGTCACGTCCTCGCCGTCGACCACGATGCGGCCCTCGCTCGGCTGGTAGTAGCGCGAGATGCAGTTGAAGGTGGTCGACTTGCCGGCGCCGTTGGGGCCGATGAGCGCGTGGATCGAGCCGCGCGCCACCTCGAAGGACAGGTCGCTCACCGCCACCAGGCCGCCGAAGCGCACCGTGATGCCGGACACCTCCAGGAAGGGGCGTGCGTCGCTCATGCCTGCACCTCCTGGCGCTTCACCTCGCGGGCGACGCGGCGGTTGCGGTCCGCGAACAGGCCCTTGGGCTTGAACATCATGAAACCCATGAGGATCAGGCCGTAGATGATCTCCTGCACCGACATCAGCTGGCGCAGCAGCTCGGAGATGAGCCCGAAGGCGATGGCGCCGGCCACGGCGCCGCGCACCGAGCCCATGCCACCGACCACGACCATGGTCAGCACCAGGATGGTGGTCTGGAAGCCCAGGCTCTCCGGGTGGATGAAGGAGGTGAACAGGGTGTACATGCCGCCCGCGATGCCGGCGAAGGCCGCCGAGATCGCGAAGGCGCTCTGCTTCATGGCCTTGACGTTGATGCCCATGGCCATGGCGGCCACGTCGCTCTCGCGCACGGCGCGCAGCGACGAGCCGTACTGCGATCGCGCCAGCGCCACCGTGAGCCACAGCATCAGCGCCGCCAGCACGATCACGAAGGGGTACGCCTGCAGGTCGTTGGTCAGGCGCAGGCCGAAGAGCTCGGCCGGGTCCATCTTCATGCCGTTGGAGCCGCCGGTGACCTTCTCCCAGCTCAGGAAGACCCACTGCATCGCCTCGCCGAAGGCGAAGGTCGCCAGCGCCAGGTAGATGTCGCGCATGCGCAGCGCGAGGTAGCCGATCAGGTAGCCCAGCACCGCCGACAGCAGGCCGCCGGCGAGGATCGACAGCACGAAGGGCGGGTGCCAGGCGGTGTTGATGATGCCGGCGGTGTAGATGCCGATGCCGAAGAAGGCGGCATGGGCGAGGGCGAACTGGCCCGACTCGCCGATCACCACGTGCATGCCCAGCGCCAGCACGACGAAGACCATCAGGAGGTTGACCACGTACAGCACGTAGCCGGACACGGTGAAGGGCAGGGCGATCAGCACCAGCGCGGCGGCCAGCAGGGCCCAGCGGTCGAGGGTCATGGTTCTCATACTTTCTTCACCTGCGGCTTGCCGCCCAGGATGCCTTGCGGCCGCACGATCAGCGTCACGAGGATGGCCAGGAAGGGCGCGACGACGATGGCGTTGGTCGAGATGAACAGGCCCACCAGGTTCTCGACGATGCCGATGATCAGGCCGCCCAGCACGGCGCCGGGCAGGCTGGTGAAGCCGCCCACGATGGCCGCCGCGTAGGCCAGGATGGCGATGTGCGCGATGTCCGGCGTGATCAGGATCTTGGGCGTGATGAGCAGCGCAGCGAGCGCGGAGATCAGGCCCGCCATGGCCCACACCAGCATGCGGATGCGCGACAGGCGGATGCCCACGATCTGAGCGGCGCGCGGGTTCATGCCCACCGCGCGCATGGCCTTGCCGATGCGCGTGTGGCTGAACATCAGGTAGATCAGGACCATGGCGACGATCGACGTGAGGAAGATCGCCACGTCCAGCCGCGTGAGGAAGGCGTCGCCGATGATCACCGGGTCGTTCGACACCAGCGAGGGCAGCGAGCGCGGCGTGTCGCCCAGGCCGGTCTGGCGCACCAGGCCCTTGAGGGCGTAGGCCAGGCCCAGGGTGGCGATCACCAGCTGCGGGCCGACGCCCTTCGAATGCGTCACGCGCTCCATCACCACGCGCTGGAAGAGCGCGGCGCCCACCGCCACGGCGACGACGGTGATTGGGATCACGAGGGTGTACGACCAGCCGGCGATGAGCAGCAGCGACAGCGCCACGTAGCCGGCGATCATGAAGATCTCGCCCTGGGCGAAGTTCGGCACGTCGGTGGTCTTGAAGATGGCGACGATGGCGATGGCCAGCAGCGCATAGACGCTGCCGGTCACCAGCCCGGAAAGAAGGCCCTGCTGCAAAAACAGCCAGATCTCACTGAAACTCATGGCGTTGCGGGGGCCGTCCGCTTGCCGCGGTCCGGCCCCGTCCCTTCGGTTGGATTACTTGGGCTGGTAGGTCCAGAGGCTGCGGTAGGCGCCGGGCACCACCGCCATCTTCTCGCCGTCGAACTTCAGGTAGATGGCCGACTTCTGGCCGGCATGGTCGGTGGGCGTCAGCTCGATCGGGCCGGCCATCACGTTCGACTCGAACTTGGTCTGCGACAGGGCCGTGAGGAACTTCTCGCGCGTGAGCTGCGGGCCGGCGGCCTTGAGCGCGTTCACCACCGTCATCGCCGACGGGATGCCGTAGGGCATGTAGGTCTGCGGGTAGCCGGGCTTGGCGGCCAGCTCGGGGTAGTAGGCCTTGTACATGTCGTACACCCACTTGAGCTTGGGGCCGCCGGCCACGTCGGCCATCACTTCCTGCAGGTAGACGTTCTTGAACGCGTCCTTGTTGCCCACGTTCTCGACCAGCTGCTTCAGGTCGGCCGTGCCGTTCACGGCGATCACGATCGGCTTGGTCCAGCCCAGTTCCTGCGCCTTCTTGACCAGCAGGCTCACCGGGCGGGCGTAGGTGGTGATGAGCAGCACGTCGGGGTTCGAGGCGCGGATCTTGAGCATCGGCGCCGTCACGTCCGTGAGGTTGGGCGCGACCGACTGCACCTGCAGGTCCACGCCCAGCTTCTTGGCCTGGAACTCGGCGGCTTCCAGGTTCCAGCCGCCGTAGGCGTCGTCGTGGTTGATGTAGCCGATCTTCTTGGCCTTGAGGTGTTCGGCCGCGAACTGCACCATCGAGCCGCCGACCGCGCGCTGCGAGATGGAGAAGGCGCCGTAGATGTACTTCGACGGCGGATACAGCGCGCCGTCGCCCGAGGCGTTGAGCATCACCAGCGGGATCTGCGAACGCTCGACGTACTCGCGTGCACCCACCACCGCGGCGGAGCAGGAACCGCCGTTGAGCGCGAACACCTTGTCCTGCTCCGTCAGCTTCTTCACGGCGGCGAGCAGGTCGTTGGCGTTGCAGCGGTCGTCCTCGACCACGAGTTCGATCTTGCGTCCGTGGATGCCGCCTTCCTTGTTGACCTTGTCGTAGTACATCTTGGCGGCGTTCATCACGTCGAAGCCGTAGGCCATCGAGTTGCCCGAGAGCGGGCCGAACAGGCCGAGCTTGATGGTCTTGTCGGTCAGGCCGGGATCGCTCTGCGCGTGCGCGGCGAGGGTGGACAGCGCGGCCACGGCGGCCACGAGCAAGGACTTGGCTGTTTTCAAGGCGGTCTCCTTTGTTGGATGCGGGGTGGGAACGGGGAACACGGCGCGGGATCAGGACGCCGGCTGCGCGGCGGTGTCGCTCTTCTCGAAGCCGGGGCGCGGAATGAGACTGAGCCAGGCCTGCGTGAGGCCGCCGTCGACCAGGAACTCCTGGCCGCTGATGTAGCTGGCACGGTCGCTGGCCAGGAAGAGCACGGCGCCGGCGATGTCGGCCGGCGTGCTGATGCGGCCCGCGGGCACGATCTGCTCGCGGCGCTGGCGCACGGCGGGGTCCTGGTAGATGCCCTCGCTCATGGGCGTGCGGATCATCGCGGGGCTGACGACGTTGCTGCGCACGCCGTGCTCGCCCAGCTCGACGGCCAGCAGCTGCGACAGCATCTTCACCCCGGCCTTGCTCACGCTGTAGGCGCCGCTGTAGGGCTGGGGGATGCTGGCGGAGATCGACGCGATGTGCACCATCGAGCCGCCGCCGTGGGCGACCATGCGGCGCCCGAAGGTCTGGGCGCACAGCAGGTAGCCGGTGAGGTTGACCGACAGCAGCTGGTTCCACTTGTCGAGCGCGATGTCCATCAGCGCGTCGGCGTACAGGGAGGCGGCGTTGTTCACCAGCAGCGCCACCGGGCCCCAGGCCTGCTCGACCTGCGTGGCCGCGGCCTCGATGCTCTGCGCTTCGGTCACGTCGCAGTGCAGGGTCATCACCCGTGCGGCGTGGTCGCCCAGGCTGTCGGCGATCTGCGCCAGCCGTGCGGTGTCGCGGTCCAGCAGCGCGACGCGGGCGCCGGCTGCCAGCAGTTGCGCCGCCAGTTCGGAGCCGATGCCGCCGCCGGCGCCGGTGACCACGCACACGCGGTCGGTCAAGCCCAGCCAGTCGCCGCCGGCCTGGGATTCGGCCTTAGCCATATGCACACTCTGTCCTTCTTGATATGAATCACGCCCGATGCGTGAGGCGGCGATTATGTATACATAACGCTGTGTGGGAGGTGGTGTTAACCCGTAAAGTGGCGGTGTAGCCGCCCATATGTATACTTGGAGCAGCTGCCCCGCAAGGAGAACAAGGGATGAGAACGCTGGCCCAGGACGTCACCGAGACACTGCGCGACTGGATCCTTCACGGCCAGATCCAGCCGGGCGAACGCCTGGAGGAGATTCCGCTGGCCGAGAAGCTGGGCGTGTCGCGCACCCCGGTGCGTGCCGCGCTGGGGACGCTGGCCAACGAGGGCCTGGTCGACCACCAGCCCAAGCGCGGCTACCTAGTGCGCGGCTTCGACATGGAGGCCATCGCGGCGGCGTACGACGTGCGTGCGGTGCTCGAGGGCCTGGCCTGCCGCAACGCCGCCACGCGTGGGCTGACCGAGGAGCAGTCACAGCGCCTGCTGGACGCGCTGGCCGAGGGCGATCGCATCCTGGCGCGGGGCGAACTGCGGCCCGAGGACCATGCGCCCTACCAGCAGATGAACGTGACCATCCACGACACCCTGCTGCAGGCCTCGGGCAACCCCTGGGTGAACCGCTTCGCGGAGCAGGCGCAGAACATCCCCTTCGCGTCGGACCGCATCATCCTGTGGGACGACCACCCGATCATCCTGCGCTCGCACGGCGACCACCACCGCATCATCGAAGCCGTGATCGCTCGCGACGCCGTGCGAGCCGAAGAGCTCATGCGCGAGCACGTGTACTACGCCGGGCTCATCCTGCGGCGCAACTACGAGAAGCTGATCGCCGAAGGCGAGGACGCGCCCGGCGCCAAGCCGCCGAAGCGGCCCGTCGCCTAGCGCGCGGCGGTTGGTGCGGGCGCAGGCAATTGCCGGCGCACGTCCGCCACCTGCGCGGCGGTCACCGCATCGGCACGGTTGCCCCAGCTGCGGCGCGCGAAGCTCAGCACCTCGGCCACCTCGGCGTCGCTCAGGCGCCAGCCGAAGGCGGGCATGGCGATGGCGGCCGGCGAGCGCTCGGTGCTCGGCATGGCCGAGCCGCCCAGCACCAGCCGGATCAGGGAGCTCGGGTCCCTGGCGTTCACCACGCTGTTGCCCGCAAGGGCCGGGAAGGTGTTGTCCCAGCCCGCGCCGCTCGATCGGTGGCAGGCGCTGCAGTTGTTGAGGTAGACCATCGAGCCCGGCAGGCCGTCCACCTGGCCGTCGCGCAGCTTGCGGGCCTCGGGCGTGTCCGCCGCCGCGGCGCGCAGGGCGCTCGGAGTGCCCGGGCCGGTAGCAGCACCCGACGCCGGGGCACCCACGGACTGCAGGTAGACCGCGATCGCCTTCAGGTCCTCGGCCGTCATGTGCTGCGTGCTGTTCTCCACCACCTGCACCATGGGCCCGAAGGCGGCGGTGTGGGCGGTGCGGCCAGCCTGCAGGTATTCGACGATGTCCTGCGTGCTCCACTGCACCGCGCTCGGCCGGTCGGTGTGGCGCAGGGGCTGGGCGTACCAGCCGTCGACCAGCGCGCCGGCGAGGAACTGGTCGCCATCGCGCTCGCTGCCGGCCTTGACACCGCCCAGGCGGCTGCGCGGCGTGTGGCAGTCGCCGCAGTGGCCGAAGCCCTGCACCAGGTAGGCACCGCGGTTCCATTCGGCGCTCTGCTGAGGCTGCGGCGTGTAGCGCGTGTCGTCGAGGTAGAGCCAGTTCCAGAACACCATCAACCCGCGCATGCTGAAGGGGAAGGGCAGGTCGGTGGCCGGCGGGCGCGTGGCCACCGGCTTCACGGCCTTCTGGAAGTAGGCGTAGAGGGCCTGCACGTCCTCGTCGCTGGCGCGCGCGAAGGACGGGTAGGGCATCGCTGGGTAGAGGTGGTGGCCGTCCGCCGCGACGCCCTGGCGCAGCGCGCGCGCGAAATCGGCCTGGGTGTAGGCACCGATGCCGGCGTCCTTGTCGGGCGTGATGTTGGTGGAGACGATGGTGCCGAAGGGCGTCTTCATCGGCAGGCCGCCCGCGAAGGGCGCACCGCCGGGGGCTGTGTGGCAGCTCACGCAGTCGGCGACGCGGGCCAGGTAGCGGCCGCGTTCCACCAGCGGGTCGGCGGCCGGGGTGGGCGTGGCGGCAGCCGGGGGCTGGGCCGGTGCCGGCGCGCCGGCCGCACCGTCCGTGCGCTGGGCGAAGGTCCAGGCACTCGCCAGCCCCAGACCGACCAGCAGCGCCGCACCCGCGGCCGCGCGAAGGGGCATGCGCTTGCGCGCGTTCGCGAGCGGCCGCCTCATGCCAGCGCCCCCGGCTGCCTGAGGTAGCGCTCGCGGATCGCCGCGGCCGCCCAGTAGGCGATGCCCGCCACCATGGCCGTCGGGTTGTAGCCGAAGTTCTGCGGAAACAGGCAGGCCCCCATGACGAACACGTTCGGCACGTCCCACACCTGCGCGTAGCGGTTCACCACGCTGGTCGACGGGTCGGTACCCATCACCGCGCCGCCGGTGTTGTGGGTGGACTGGTAGGGCCGCGTGTCGTAGTGCGCGCCGGGCTTCATGAAGTTCAGCGACATCTGCTTCGGGCCCATGGCCCTGGCGATCTGCTCGACCTTGGTGCCGATGAACTGGGTCATCGCGATGTCGTTGGGCTTCCAGTCGAAGGTCATGCGCAGCAGGGGCTGGCCGTAGGCGTCCTTGTAGGTCGGGTCCAGGTCGAGGTAGTTGTCGCGGTAGGCCATGACCGAACCCTGGCTGCCCACGCTGGCCTGGAACAGGTAGCTCTCCTTCACCGCCTTCTTCCACCCCGCGCCCCAGGTCGGCGCGCCGGGCGGCGTGGCCAGTTGCTGGATGGGGCGGCCGCCGGTGTTGATGCAGTTGATGCTGGCGCCGCCCACGAAGCCCAGCGGGCCGTGGTCGAAGTTGTCGCCGTCGAAGTCGTCGATGACGTGGCCGCTCGCGCCGGCACCCACGAAGGGGTTCATGGGCTGCGCCTTGTCGAAGATGAGAGTCGCGCCGCCGTTGAGCTGGTAGGCGTAGTTGCGACCGACCACGCCCTTGCCCGACACCGGGTCGTAGGGCTGGCCGATCTTCGACAGCAGCAGCAGGCGCACGTTGTGCATCTGGTAGGCGCACAGCACCACCAGGTCGGCCGGCTGCTCGATCTCGTTGCCCTGCGCGTCGATGTAGGTCACGCCGGTGGCGCGCTTGCCGTCGGGCGACATGTTGACGCGGACCACGTGCGAGCGCGTGCGCAGCTCGAAGTTGGGCCGCTTCATGAGCACCGGCAGCAGCGTGGTCTGCGGCGAGGCCTTGGCATAGGTGTAGCAGCCGTAGCGCTCGCAGAAGCCGCAGAAGTTGCACGGCCCGAGCTGCACGCCGTGCGGGTTGGTGTACGAGCGCGAGGCGTTGGCGGCGGCCTGCGGAAAGGGGTGGTAGCCCAGTTCGGCCGCGGCCTTGGCGAACAGCAGCGCGCTGTTGGGAGAGGCCAGTGGCGGCAGCGGGAAGTCGCTGCGGCGCGCGCCCTCGAAGGGATTGCCGCCGGCCTGGATGCGGCCGCCGAGGTTGCCGGCCTTGCCCGAGGTGCCGCAGATCTTCTCGAACTGATCGAAGTGCGGCTCCAGCTCCTCGTAGCTCACGCCCCAGTCCTGGATCGTCATGCCCTCGGGAATGAAGTTCTTGCCGTAGCGCTCCGCGTAGGTGCTGCGCAGCCGCAGGTCGGCGGGCAGCGGACGCCAGTGGTGGCCGTTCCAGTGCACGCCGGCGCCGCCCACGCCGTTGCCCAGCAGGAAGGAGCCGTGCTGGCGGTAGGGCAGGGCGGTATCGGCCGGCGTGTGGCGGATGGTGACCGTCTCGCGCGCGAGGTGCTGGAACAGCTTGCCGCGGATGCCGTAGCTCAGCTCGTCCGTGATGCGCGGGTAGGCGAAGTCGGGGTTGGTGTCGCGCGGCTCGCCGCGCTCCAGCGCCACCACCTTCAGGCCGGCGGCGGTCAGTTCGGTGCCCATGATGGCGCCGGTCCAGCCGAAGCCGACCAGCACCGCGTCGACCGAGGGCTTCTTCTCTGTGGCCATGTCGTCGCCCTCAGCCCTGCGGCCCCGCGATGCTGACCGGCGGCAGCGGGTAGCGCACGCCGGGGCGTTGCACCCAGTCGAGGAAGTCGGCGCGGGCACCGGGGAAGCCGATCATGGCCCAGGCCGCGGCGTTCCTGTTGCCGCCGTGGATCGGGTCGCTGAAGTAGCCTTCCTTGGTGTTTTGCAGCAGGAAGCCGAAGAAGTCCTGTGCGCCGACACCGTCGAGCTGGACGGTGCCCTTGCTCATGGCCGTCAGCAGCTCATCCTGCGCGGCGGCATCGAGTTCCGCGAAGCGCTTGCCGCCACGCTCCTTGCGGCAGTACGCGTCGACGGCCGCGATCGCCGCGCGGTACAGCTCGCGCGGCGGCATGCGGCCCTGGTAGCCGAAGAGGGGCGACGCGTCGGCTGCGAAAGGCCCCTGCATGTACCAGAGCGCGCCATGGCCCCATGCGCTTTCCATCTGCCGGTCGATGAACTCCGGCACGCCGGCCTCGATCGCGCCCGGACCGGTCTCCTCCGAGGGGATCAGCCGTGCCACGGCCGCGCGCACGAAGGCCCATTCGTCGGCATTGAAGTACGTGGGCGTGTAGGGCGCCGCGGGCGTTGCAGTGGCAGGGCCGGGAGGTGGAGTGCCGGTGTTCTGGGCGACCACCGTGCCGGCGCCGGCGAGCGTGACGGTGGCAGGGACGAGGACAAAGGACTGGCGCAGGAAACTGCGCCGCGCCGGACGGGACGGCTCGTTCATCGCATTCTTCGTGGTGCCCGCGAGGCACCGGTGTTGCTGTGGTGCGGGCTTCGAGAATGCGCCGGCCGGGCGGCACGGGCCTGTAGGACGATTCCAACGAAGCGGCTGTCGGCGGTCAGCTTCAGCTCAGCGAAGGCGCATGCGCACCCCGTGCCGCGCCGCGTGCGAAGCGGCGGCGCGGTGGCTACATCGCCTCCAGCCCGGCCTTCTTCATCATGGTCTCTGTCAGCGCCATCTCCTTCGTGAAGCCGCGGGTGTAGGTGGCGCCGTCCTGCATGTCGACCTGTCCGCCCAGGTCGGTCAGGCCGGCGATGACCTTGGGCTGCTTCATCGCCTCCGCGAAGGCGGCCTGGATGCGTGCCACCACGGCATCGGGCGTGCCGCGCGGCACCGAGATGCCGCCCCACGAAGTGAGCACCAGGTCTTTCATGCCGAGCTCGGCCAGTGTCGGCACCTCGGGCAGCAGCGCGTTGCGCCGCGTGCCCGCGACGGCCAGCGGCCGCAGCTTGCCGGCCTTGATCTGCGGGTAGGCGACCGAGAAGATCGGGGCGCCGAAGGTGACCTGGCCGCCGAGCACGGCATTGACCAGTTCCGACGCGCCCTTGTAGGGCACGTGCGTGGCGCGGGCCTTGGCCTCCGACAGCATCAGCTCCACGCCCAGGTGCGATGGCGTGCCTACGCCGCCCGAGGAGTAGTTCAGCACACCGGGTTGCGCACGCGCCCTGCCCAGCAGGTCGTCGAGCGTGCGGATGTCGCCGGCCGCGTTGACGACCACCACGATGTCGGAGCTCGACACCCGCATCACGTGCCGGAAGTCCTTCAGGGCGTCGAAGCCGGGCTCCTTGTACATGCGCATGTTGGCCGCCATGGGCGCACTGGAATAGATCCAGGTGTAGCCGTCGGCCGGTGCGTTGGCGACGATGCGCGCACCCAGGTTGCCGGCGGCGCCGCCCTTGTTCTCGATCACCACCGGCTGGCCCAGCAGCGGGCCCACGGCCTCGGCCACCACGCGGGCGGTGATGTCGGGCGCGGTGCCGGCGAGGAAGGGCACCACCCACTTGATGGGGCGGCTCGGGTAGCTGTCCGCGTGCGCCGACGCGGCGGCGAGGGTCGGTGCCGCGGCAGCGGCCAGTGCCTGGGCCAGAAGGGTGCGGCGGGTAAGGGGTTGCATGTCTTTTGTCTCCTGGTTGTTTCGGGGGGGCGGTGCGTCGTCAGCGCGTGTCGCCCAGCAGTTCCCTGGCGATCGTGTTCTTCTGGATCTCGCTCGTGCCGGTGAGCACCCGGTACATGCGCAGCATGCGGAACAGGAACTCCACTCGCCGGCCCTGCACGATGCCTTCGCCGCCGAGGATCTGCACCGCGCGGTCGGCCACGCGGAAGGCCGTCTCGGAACAGCAGAGCTTGGCCATCGAGCTTTCGGCCCGGCCGTCGATGCCGGCGTCGAGCTGGCGCGCCGTGTGCAGCATGAGTGCGCGTGCCGCGGCCAGATCGGTGGCCATCTCGGCCAGCATGTGCTGGATGGCCTGGAACTGCCCGATGGCACGGCCGAACTGCCGGCGCCGCAGCGCATGGTCGCGCGCGTCGCGCAGGGCGACCGTGGCCAGGCCGATCATCGCCGGGCAGTGCAGCAGCCGGTTGACGGTGATGCGGCCCAGTGCCAGTGCCAGGCCGCGGCCGGGCTCGCCGATCAGCTGCGTGGCGGGCACGCGGTGGTGCTCGAACACGATGTCGCCGGTGCTCGACTGCCCGGCCATGGTCTTGTAGCCGGACTCCACGCGCACGCCCGGCGCATGCAGGTCGACGAAGAAGGCCGAAATTTCTCGGGGGTGCTCGCGCTGCGCCGGATCGGTGGCGGTCGAGGCGACCAGCACCGCGAAGTCGGCGAAGGGCGAGCCCGAGATGAAGCGCTTGCGGCCGTCGATGACATAGTCGTCGCCGTCGCGCACCGCGTGCGTCTGCACGTTGCCCGCGTCCGAACCGGCCTCGGCTTCGGTGAGCGCGAAGCAGATCGCCTTCTCGGCCTGGGCCACCGGCAGGATGAAGCGCTGCATCTGCAGCGGCGTGGCGAAGCGGGCCAGCGCGCCCACGCGCGGCGGGCCGCTCAGCTCGCCGAAGACATGCGGCGCGAAGGGCGAGCCGGTGGCGTAGATCGCCTCCTTGACCAGCACGTGGTCGAGCACCGTGAGGCCCAGGCCGCCCATCTTCTCGGGCAGCGTCATGCCGTAGAAACCCAGCTCGCGCGAGCGCTTCCACACGCGTTGCAGCAGCGCCCGGTCGGCGCCGTGCTCGTGGTCGATGCCGTGCGCGCGCGCCAGCTCGGCCAGCTCGCCATCGAGGAAGGCCGTGACCTGCGCGATGACCTGCGCCGCGCGCTCCGAGCCTTCGAAGGGTCCGGCGAAGAAGCGCTCGCCGCCGCTCGCGGGGGGCGTGGCGGGGGAGGGGGTGGTGATCGCGTCCATCAGTTCACCATGCGTGTCTGGCCGGCCCAGTACGGCGCCTGCACCGCCTTGCGCATCACCTTGCCGTTGGGGTTCTTGGGCAGCGTGTCGACGAACTCCAGCCGCCGCGGGCGCTTGAAGCCGGCCAGCCGTTCGGCGCAGAAGGCATCGAGCAGCGCCGCATCGGCCGGGCGCCCGGGCTTGAGCACCACGTGCGCCGCCACCGACTCGCCCCACTTGTCGTCGGGGATGGCGAACACGCAGGCCTCCTGCACCGCCTCGTGCTGGAACAGGACGGCCTCGACCTCGGACGGGTAGACGTTGAAGCCGCCGCTGATGACCATGTCCTTCTTGCGGTCGACGATGTAGACGTAGCCCTCTTCGTCCATGTGGGCCAGGTCGCCCGTGTGGTAGCGGCCGTCCTTCAGCACCTCGGCCGTCAGCTCGGGAGCCCGCCAGTAGCCGGCGAAGATGTCCTCGCCGCCCACGACGATCTCGCCGATCTCGCCCTGCGCGACCGGCTGGCCGGCGTCGTCGAGGATCTGCACGTCGCATTCAAGGTAGGGCCGGCCGCAGGAGGCCAGGCGTTCCGGCCGCGCGGCGCGGGCGTACAGGTGGTCGTCGGTCGACAGGCCGCACACGCCCGAGGTGGTCTCGCCGGCGCCATAACCCTGCGACAGCACCGGGCCGAACACGTCCATCGCCTGCAGGATGCGCGCCGGTGCCATCGGCGCGGCGCCGTAGCCCAGGCGCTGCAGGTCGGGCAGTGGGCGGTAGCGGCCCTGCAGCTCGCCCAGCAGCATGTTGATCATCGTCGGCACCATGAAGGTGTGGGTCACGCGGTCGGCGCGCATGTCGGCCAGGAAGCGCGCCGGCTCGAAGCCCGAGAAGAGACGGATCGTCACGCCGTTGCACAGGGCGGGCACGATCTGCATGCCCGAGGCATGTGTGATCGGGCCCACCAGCCCGAGCACATGGCCTTCGCGCATGCCTTCGGAGCGGATGAGGAACTTGCGCAGCTGCGCCAGCCGGTTGCCGAAGGTCTGCATCGCGGCCTTGAGCACCCCCGAGGAGCCCGAGGTGTAGTGCAGCACCGCCAGTTCGTCGGCATGGACCTGGACCGGGGTGAAGGCATCGCTGGCGCGGGCCAGCGCGTCGTCGTAGTTCGTCGCCCCGTCGCCGTCGAGCAGCAGCAGCCGCGGCATCTCGCCGCGGATGTGGGGCCGGAACTGCTCGGCACGTTCACGCGTGGTGACGATGATCGACGCCTCGCTGTTGGCCGCGATCTCGCCGACCTCGGCGGGCGACAGGCGCGCATTGAACGGTGCCTTGACCAGGCCGGCCTTGTAGCAGGCGATCTCGATCTCGACGATCTCGGCGCAGTTGGGCAGGTAGATGCCCACGCGGTCGCCGCGCGCCAGGCCCAGGCCGAGCAGCGCGTTGGCGAGGCGGTTGCTGCGCTGCTCGAGTTCGGCGTAGCTCAGGGTGCGTGCCGGGCTCAGCACCGCGATGCGGCGGCCATGCGCGCGCGCGCTGCGGGCGACGAGCATGCCCACGTTCGCCACGGGGCGGCCGGCCGGCGAGGAAGAGGCGGAATGGGAAATGATGGCTGTCTCCTGGAAGTCGCGCCGGCTGCATGGCGCGCGGCACCTGGGAGGCACTGTTCCAGAAGAGCGGCTATCGCGGAAATACGGTTTGCTGATGCGGGGCGATCACCGGAACTGATGGCCGGTGCCGGCGGTCAGCGCCGGCCGAGCCACTGCGCGTTCCACTCGCCCGCTTCGATCATCCGCCGCGCCTCGCCGGCCAACGCGTCGATCACCACCTCGGTCGCGGCATCCGGCGTGCGCCCGGCCGGCGTGGCGAGCGTGTAGGTGCGCGACAGGTCGGGGCGCACCACGCGCGCGACGATCCATCCCGGCCGGGCCGGCGCCGATGCCTCGGGCAGGGCGCAGGCGGGCGTGAAGGTGAAACCGGCACCGCTGGTGTAGAGCGAGCGGATCACGCGCGTCGAGTCGTGCTCGTGCACGATGTCGAGCGTCACGCCCAGCGCGGCCGCTGCGTCTTCCACGGCGCGCCGGATGGCGAAGCGCCGCGACTGCAGCACCAGCGGCTGGGCGGCGGCCAGTGCGAAGTCGATCTCGGGGATCGCATCGGCCGGCGGGCGCGTCTTCGTCTTTCTGCCACCCGGCGCCTGCAGAAGACGGGCGACCTCGCCCGTGCGGTCGCAGCCGCAGAAGAACATGGGCTCGCGTGCCAGGGGCCGGCAACTCAGGCCGTCGACCTGCGGCGAATCGACCAGCAGGCCAACGTCGGCGCGCCGGTCGAGCATCGCCTTCTTGACCAGCAGGCTGAGGTCGTCGAGCACGAAGACGCGGATGCGCGGATGCGAGGCCTTGAGCCGGGCGAGCACCGGACCGATCAGCAGCGAGGCCAGCAGGAAGGGCAGCGCCACCGTGACCGAGCCCTCGGGCCCCTGCGGCAGTCGCTGGATGCGTTCGCGCATCGCGTCGGCGTCACTGAGCAGGCGGCGCGCGTCCTCGTACAGCTGCAGGCCGGCCGGCGTGGGCGTGACGCCGGCGTGCGAGCGTTCGAACAGCTGGGTGCCCAGTTCCGCCTCCAGCTTCTTGATCTGCGCGGTGAGCGCCGGCTGCGCGACGTAGAGCGTGCCCGCGGCGCGCGAAAGGCTGCCTGCCTCGAGCACGGCGATGAAGTAGCGCAGGGTTCGCAGGTCCACGGAGAGCGTCGAGATGGTGGGGGCGGGAAGACGGGAGGGCAGCATACCGCCGCGACAATGCGGGCGACCGCACGGACCCGTTCTCGCCGCCGCATGACGCCTCATTCGACATCGTCCCTCGTCGCCGACGCCAGGCGCGCCTCGCTCGCCCTGCTCGAGGCCAACCTCACGCCCCACGGCATCCTTGCCGCGAGCCGCACCGAGGCGGCCGTGGCGCGGCGCTACACGCGCATCTTCGGCCGCGACGCCGCGATCTGCGTGATGGCGATGTGCGGCAGCGGCGTGGCGGCGCTGGAGCAGGGCGCGGTGGCCAGCCTCGACGCGCTGGCGGCGCAGCAGGCGGCCAACGGCCAGATCCCCAAGTACGTCGATCCCGAGGGCCAGGACGCGGACTTCTGGTACCTCGGCTGCATCGACGCGACGCTGTGGTGGCTCATCGCGGTGGACCATGTGCGCACGCACGGCGCCGTGGGCACCACGCACTGGTCGCGCGAGGTGGCACTGGCCATCCAGTGGCTGCTGGCGCAGGAGCACCAGCACTTCCGCCTGCTGCAGCAGAACGAGGCCAGCGACTGGGCCGACATCATGCCGCGCTCGGGCTACGTGCTCTACACCAATGCGCTGTGGGCCGAGGTCAAGCGCCGCTTCGCGCTCGCGCATGCCGACGACACGCGGCACCACTTCAACCACCTCTTCAACCCCTTCCAACGCGACCTGCCCGAGTACCACCGCGCACGACTGCTGCGGCATTACGCGCGGCGCGGCCGGCGCGATCCGGGGCTGTACCTGAGCTTCGTCAACCTGTCCTTCGTCGGCGACGAGGGCGATGTCTTCGGCAACGTGCTGGCGGTGCTCGCCGGCCTGGCCGACGAGTCGATGGCGCACCGCATCGTGCACACCATCGATGCGGCGCGTGCCGCCGAGCCCTGGCCCGTGCGGGTCACGCTGCACCCGATGGCGCCCACGCACGAGCTGTGGCGCGCGTACATGGGCCGTCACCAGCAGAACCTGGTGCACCAGTATCACAACGGCGGGCTGTGGCCCTTCGTGGGCGGCTTCTGGGTCATGACGTTGGCGCGTCTGGGCCTTGGCGATCAGGCGCAGGCCGCGCTGCTGCGGCTGGCGCAGGCGAACGCGCACGGAGACTGGCGCTTCACCGAGTGGTTCCACGGCAAGACCCTCGCGCCGATGGGCATGGCGGGGCAGAGCTGGAACGCGGCGACCTTCCTGCTGGCGCAGCGCGCGATCGATGGCGGGCCAGCGGGCTGGTATTCGACCTGAAGCGGCCAAAGCGCAATCGGGCTGCGGCGCACGCCGGCCGGGCACTACGGGCAAATTCGTCACGTTCGTTACCAATTTGCTGTTGCCGCGGCAGCGGCCCACTCACCGGGGGCGCAGAACGGCGCGGAGGCTGACAAGGCCGTGGGCGACCGACTTCTAGAATCCGCGCGCTCCGGTCCGGAAACAACTTCAAGACGGGGCTTCAGAACTTCGGAGGGACCCCATGGACAAGGAAATCTCGGCCATCGTGCAGGTGTTGCGCGAGGAGGAGGGCGCAACCGTCGACGGCTGGCTGCGCGAGGTACAGGCCAGCCAGGGCACGGTGCACGCCAGCGCCAAGGCCGAGGCGGCCGCACTCGTCGCGGGCCTGCGCGAGGCCCTGGCCGGCGGGGCCGACCCCACATCGCTGCGCGGCGCGGGCTGGGACGGCGTGCGGGGCACGCTGGAGCAGCTGTCGGCCAGCCGCGCCGCGAAGGGCGATACGGCCGGCGCGACCAGCGTGTTCGTGCTGGCGTTGAAGAAGCCTCTGTTCGATCGGCTGCAGGCAGTCTTCGCGCAGGACCCGGCGTCGCTGGCGAACGCGCTGTGGGCGCTGACCACTCTGGTCGACCGCCTGGCCCAGCACACGGCCAACACCTTCCAGGCCTCGCGCGAGGAAGTCATCCGCCGCCAGCAGGAGGACCTGCTCGAGCTCTCCACCCCAGTGGTCAAGTTGTGGGACGGCGTGCTGGCCGTGCCGATGATCGGCACGCTCGACAGCAACCGCACGCAGGTGGTGATGGAGACCCTGCTGCAGAGCATCGTGGACACCGGCTCCGCGCTCGCCATCATCGACATCACCGGCGTGCCCACTGTCGACACGCTCGTCGCCCAGCATCTGCTCAAGACGGTGGCGGCCATCCGGCTCATGGGTGCGGACTGCATCATCAGCGGCATCCGCCCGCAGATCGCGCAGACCATCGTGCACCTGGGCATCGACTTGCAGGGCATCATCACCAAGGCGACGCTGGCCGATGCCCTGGCGGCGGCCTTGCGGCACACGGGGTGGCGCGTGACGCGCGGCGAGGATGTCGGAGCCTGAGCATGGAGCGCATCCCCATTCTGCGCATGGGCCAGACACTGCTGGTCACCATCCAGGTCGACATGCAGGACCAGACCGCACGGGCGCTGCAGGAAGACCTGGCGGACAGGATCGCCAAGACCGGCGCGAGCGGCGTGCTGATCGACATTTCGGCGCTGGAGATCGTGGACTCCTTCGTCGGGCGGATGCTCAGTACTATCTCGGGCGTCGCACGCGTGCTTTCGGCCACCACGGTGGTGGTCGGCATGCAACCGGCAGTCGCCATCACGCTCGTGGAACTGGGCCTGTCGCTAGAAGGCGTGCGCACGGCGCTGAACGTCGAACGCGGGATGGCGCTGCTCGATCGCATCCGGCAGGAGAGCGGCCTTGGCGCCTGATCCCACAGGCACGCTGCCTCTGGAGAACGAGCAGCACATCGTGACCAGCCGCCAAGTGGTACGCGCGCTGTGCCAGATGCTCAAGTTTTCGCTGGTCGACCAAACCAAGATGGTCACGGCGGCCAGCGAGCTGTCGCGCAACACCCTCATCCACGGCGGCGGCGGTCGCATGCATTGGGCCGTGCTCGAGGACGGCATGCGGCGCGGCCTCCAACTGCGTTTCGAGGACGAGGGCCCGGGCATTGCCGATCTGCAACTCGCCATGTCCGACGGCTACACCTCCGGCGGCGGCATGGGCCTCGGCCTGCCGGGCAGCAAGCGACTGGTGAGTGAGTTCGACCTGCGCTCCACGCCCGGCCAGGGCACCTGCGTGAGCATCGTCAAATGGAAGTGATCCGCGGCTGGACGCACCGCGCGTTCGAGGTCCAGGACATGAGCTGTGTCGGCGAGGCACGGCGTCATGTCGCGGCCCTGTGCGCGGAACGCGGCTGGCCGGAGCGGGACGCCGGCCGCGCGACCCTGGTGGCGACGGAGCTGACCACCAACCTGGCCAAGCACGCGCGCCAGGGCCAGTTGCTGGTTGCCGCGCGTGAACCCTTCGACGACATCGAGCTGCTCTGCGTGGACCGGGGCCCCGGCATGGACGACGTGCCGCGATCGATGCGCGATGGCGTGTCCACGACGGCCACGTCGGGCACCGGCCTCGGCGCGATCGTGCGGCAGAGCGATTTCGTCGACATTCATTCGGAGCCCGGGGTCGGCACCGTGTGCGTGTCGCGGGTGGCGCGCGGCGGTGGATCATCGGCGGCCCGGACCGTGCGCACCGAGCCTGCGCCGGCCTTCGACTTCGGCGCCGTGTGCGTGCCTGTGCGAGGCGAGTCGGTCTGCGGCGACGGCTGGCTCGTCGCCTTCGAGGGGGGCCAGGCCGCGGCGCTGCTGGCAGACGGCCTGGGCCACGGACCCGACGCCGCCCGCGCCGCGCAGGCGGCGGTGGACGTCTTTGCCGAGAACCCGTTTCGTGACGGCGCCGCTTCGCTGCAGGCGATGCACGCGGCCTTGCGCACCCTGCGTGGCGCGGCCGTGCTTGCGCTGTGGGCCGACACTGCCGAGGTGCGTTATTCCGGCGCGGGCAACGTGATGGCGCGGCTGGTCTCAGGCACGGCCGACCGCGCATTGGCGACGGCACACGGCACGCTCGGCCTGCAGGCTCGCCGCTTCGATGCCACGTGCGTGCCGCGCCCACCGCACGCGACCGCGGTGGTTTACAGCGATGGCGTTCAGTCGCGCTGGCCGGCCGATGCGATCGCGCCGCTGTTGGCGCGAGATCCGGCGCTGCTCGCGGCGCGCATCTACGGCGACTATGCGCGCGGGCGCGACGATGTCTGTGTCCTCGCGCTGCGTCCGAAGGAGGCCGCATGAGCTTGCCATCCGACACAGGCACCTCCGACGGCATTCCGGCCCGGCTGGACGCCGCGCTGGCGGAGGTCGCCAGCCTGCGCGCCGAGCTGGAGGAAACCAACCGCGGCGTCGTCGCCCTGTATGCAGAGCTGGACGAGCAGGCCATCCAGCTGCGCAAGGCCACCGAGCTCAAGAGCCGGTTCCTCGCCTACATGAGCCACGAGTTCCGCACGCCGGTCAATGCCATCCGCAGCATCGCGCGGCTGCTCATCGACCAGATCGACGGGCCGCTCACGCCCGAGCAGCACAAGCAGATGCTGTTCATTCAGTCGGCGGCCGTCGACTTCTCCGAGATGGTGGACGATCTGCTCGATCTGGCCAAGATCGAGGCCGGGCGCGTCGAGATCTCGCCGGCGTGGTTCGAGATGGTCGACCTGTTCTCCGCCCTGCGCGGCATGTTTCGCCCCATGCTGGAGAACGAGGCCGTCACGCTCAGTTTCGAGGAGCCGGTCGACCTGCCGCGGCTGTACACCGACGACCGCAAGCTCTCGCAGATCCTGCGCAACTTCGTCTCGAATGCGCTGAAGTTCACCCAGGCCGGCGAGGTGCGCGTCGCCGCACTGCGATGCGGTGGCGACCGGGTGCGCTTCTCGGTCATCGACACCGGCATCGGCATCGCCCCGGAGCATCAGGCAGCCGTGTTCGACGATTTCTCGCAGGTCGACTCGCCGATTCAGAAACGCCTGCGCGGCACGGGGCTGGGCCTCGCCCTGTGCCGGCAACTGGCCGGCCTGCTGGGCGGTGAGGTGGGCGTGGAGAGCGAACTGGGAAAAGGATCGACCTTCTTCGTCACGCTGCCGGTACAACTGGCCGTGGCCGATGTGCCTTTCACGCACGATCCGGTCTGAATCCATGGCGACGTCCGACGTCATCAACGCGACGATCGACCGGGGTGCTCACCGCATCCTGGTGGTCGACGATCACCCCACCACCCGCTATTCGACGGCGCGCACCTTGCGTGCGGCCGGCTTCGCCACGGAAGAGGCGGGCAGCGGCACCGAAGCCCTGCAGCGCGCGCCGCTGGGCATGTCGGCAGTGGTGTTGGACGTGCACCTGCCGGATCTCGACGGGTTCGACGTCTGCCGCGCGCTGCGCGCCGATGCGCGCACGGCCAGCCTGCCGGTCGTGCACCTGTCGGCGGCGCGGGTGCGCGACCATGACAAGGTGGCCGGCCTGAACGCCGGTGCCGACGCCTACCTGGTGCACCCGGTCGAGCCAGCGGTGCTCGTGGCCACGCTGCAGGCACTGATCCGCGCGCGCAGCGCCGAAGACCGTCTGCGCCAGAGCGAGAACCGCTTCAGAGCCATCTACAACCAGGTGCCCAACGGCATGGCGCTGATCGACGCGCAGGGCTGTTTCGACGACGTGAACCCGGCGCTGGCCGTGCTGCTCGGGCGTACGCCCGACGCGCTCGTCGGCCAGCCGATCGAGGCGCTGGCCGCACCGGCCGCCATGGCAGCTGCACGCGCATTGATCGAGCAGGCCAAGCAGGGCGGGGCTGGCACCCCCGCTGTCTGGAGCGCAGAGTTTCCGCTGCTGCACGCAGACGGCCACGAGGTGCCGCTGGCCTGGAGCCTCTCGCCGCACGGGCCGTCCGGGTTGCAGGTGGCGGTCATCACGGACATCCGCGCACGACTCGCGCTCGAGCATGCGCGCCAGGAAGTCCTGGAGCGGGAACAGGCTGCGCGTGCGCTGGCAGAGCGCCACAGCCGCACCAAGGACGATTTCGTCGCCGTGCTGTCGCACGAGTTGCGCACGCCGCTCAACGCCATCAGCGGCTGGGTTCACATCCTTCAGAAACACGGTGCGAGACCGGAGATGGTTCGCAAGGCGCTCGACGCTATCGCGCGCAGCGTGGCGGCCCAGAGCCGAATCATCTCGGACATCCTCGACGTGTCGCGCGAGAACGCCGGCAAGCTGCGCCTGCACCGCGAGTGGGCGGATCCGGTCGCGCTGGCGCACGGCGCCGTCGACGGCCTGCGCGAGGACATCGTGGCCCGCTCGCTCCAGGTGAAGGTGATCGGCGATGCCGATGCGAGCCGCCCCGCGTGCCTGGACGCCACCCGTTTTCAGCAGGTGGTCTGGAATCTGGTCAGCAACGCCATCAAGTTCTCGCCTTCGAACGCCGGGATCGAGGTCACGCTCAGCCGTGAGGGCCCGATGCTCGTGCTCGCCGTGCAGGACCACGGCAAGGGCATCGGCGCCGACTTCCTGCCGTACCTGTTCGACCGCTTCACGCAGTCCGATGCGCCGGACAACCGGCACCATGGCGGGCTCGGCCTTGGGCTGGCGATCGTGAAGCGGCTGGTCGATCTGCACGGTGGGTCGGTGCAAGCCTTCAGTGCCGGGGAAGGGAAGGGGGCGTTGCTGGTGGCGCGCTTCGACGTGGAGCCGGACGACGCGGCCGATGGCGTCGGGGGCGAAGAGGGACGTGCGGTGGCCACGCCCGGCGCCGGAGCGACCACGCCCCTGGCCGGCCGCGATGTGCTGGCCGTCGAAGACAGCGCGGACGCGGCCGAGATGCTGGCCGTGGTGCTGCACGAGGCAGGGGCGCAGGTGCGCGTGGTGGGCGACTTCGACAGTGCAATGGCGGCCCTCGACGCACGCTGGCCCGACCTGCTGGTCAGCGATGTCGGCTTGCCCGGCCGCGACGGCTACGAGGTGGTGCGCGAACTGCGGCGCCGCGAAGCCGCGGCGGGGCGCACGCCCATGCCCTGCGTCGCGCTCACCGCCTTCACCCGCGTGCAGGATCGCGACCGCGCGCTGGAGGCCGGCTTCGACGCCCATTTGGGCAAGCCGCTGGAGCCGCACGCGCTGCTGGCTCTGCTGAGGGACGTCCGCGCGCCACGCTGACCTGCGCGGCGCTCCTGCAAATCCGCCGCGCGACCGGGGGTTTACGCGGCGCGCGGTCCGCGCGCCGGCATGATGCGCGAATTCCCCACTCCGACGCCCTGCCATGGCCAGTCTCCAAGCACTCTTCTCCGACCCCGCCGCCTGGGCGGCCCTGCTCGCGTTGGTGGTCATGGAGGTGGTGCTGGGCATCGACAACCTGATCTTCATCTCGATCCTGTCGAACAAGCTGCCCGAATCGCAGCGGGCCAGGGCGCGGCGCATCGGCATCGGCCTCGCGCTCGTCATGCGGCTGGCGCTGCTGTCGATGATCGCGTGGCTGGTGGGCCTGACGGCGCCGGTCATCGACCTGGGCTGGACCGGCCCGCTCGTCGACGGCAAGCCGAGCTTCGAGACGCAGTTCTCCTGGCGCGACCTGATCCTCATCGCCGGCGGCCTGTTCCTCATCTGGAAGGCCACCAAGGAAATCCACCACCACATCGATCCGGTGCCCGACGAGGGCGTGTTCGACACCAAGAAGCCGGCCGCGACCATCGGCTTCTCGGCCGTGATCGTGCAGATCATCCTGCTGGACATGGTCTTCTCGGTCGACTCCATCCTCACCGCCGTGGGCATGACCGACAACCTGGCCGTGATGGTGATCGCCGTGCTGGTGGCCGTGGGCGTGATGCTCGTCGCCGCCGACCCGCTGGCCAACTTCATCAACCGCAACCCGACGGTCGTCATGCTGGCGCTGGGCTTCCTGCTGATGATCGGCGCCGTGCTCATCGCCGACGGCTTCGGCGTGCACGTGCCCAAGGGATACATCTATGCGGCCATGGCCTTCTCGACCCTGGTCGAGGTGCTGAACATGCTGTCGCGGCGGTCGAAGAAGCGCCAGGCCGGCTGAGCGCGGCGGCAGCGCGCGAGGCGCGGCGCGCCGTACGATGGCAGGCCTGCCGTCCGATCCACGCCCGATTTGCGCCCGCCCATGAACGACCTGGTCCTCGCCCCCTCCTCGCAGGCCCTGGTGGCCGACCTGCTCACCTTGGCCGAATGCCCGCGGGCGACCGAGTACGTGTGCGTCACCGCGCGGCGCGAGCACGGCTTGCGGTCGGCGCCCATCGACCGGCCCACGCTCGCCGTCGTCCTGCGCGGGCGCAAGCGCCTGCACATGCGCACCGAGACCGTGGAGTTGGAAGCCGGCGACCTCTTCGTCATCGCGCGGCCCGGCCGCCTGGATGCCTTCAACTGGCCCGACGCCGAGGGCGTGTACCTCACCCTCATGCTGCCGCTGTGCGACGAGGTGCTCACGGCCGCCCGCACCCTGTGGGCGCAGCCCGTGCTGCCGCAGGATGGCCCCGACCTCATCGCCATGCCGGCCGAGCGTCTGGCCGCCCCGCTCGGCGCCTGGGCCGACGCCCTGCGCCGGGCCGAATACGGCCCTGCGCGCGCGGCGCTGGCGACCCTGCTGGTGCGCCTGTGCGCCCTGGGCCACACCGCCATCCTCGCCCCTCCGCCGCCGAGCCTGGCGGCGCGCATCCGCGCCCTGGTCGCGGAACAGCCGCAACGCGCCTGGCGCTCCCCCGACTTCGAGGCCGAGCTGGGCCTGAGCGGCGCCACCCTGCGCCGTCGGCTGGCGGCCGAAGGCGGCTCGCTGCAGGGCGCCATCACCGAAGCGCGGCTGGCGTGCGCGCTGCACCTGCTCTACACCACGCGCTGGCCGGTGAAGACCGTTGCTGCCCGCGTGGGGTATCGGTCGGTCGCGACGTTCACGCGGAGGTTTGCGCAGCGGTATGGGGTGGAGGCGGCGGGGATTGGGAATGGGTGAAGGAAGGGCGGTGGGTGGCGTGTAGGCGCAGGTGACGGGTGGCTCGAGACCGATTGCGGTCATTCAGCTCCTCACCGCAGGCAGCGCGTGTGCGCTCTCCTGCCACCGTGTCGCCCTCGCTGGCCTGTGGCCGCTATGCGGGCTGAAGCAGCAACCGCCGGCTCTAGAAGTACTCCCTGGGAATGCCGGTAACGGTCACAGGCGACGGGTCGCGCGCCGCCCGCTTGAAGATCGACGGCGAGACGCCGGTGTGCTCCTTGAAGAAGCGCGAAAAATTGCCGGGTGCTGAGAACCCGAGGTCCATCGCAACCTCGGTCAGTGCGCCGCCTTCGGCGACGCGGCGCATGGCTTCCTCGACCCGCACGCCACTCCAGAACACCTGAGGCGTCGTGTTGAGTTGATCGCGAAACAGCGCGAAGAAGTGCGCGCGCGACAGTCCGACCTTCGCCGCGATCTCGTCGATCGTCGTGATTTCGGAAACGTGTTCACGCATATGGGCGATGGCGCTGCGCAGCCGGTGGTCAAGCATCACGCCGACCGAACTCGCAGGCGATTCCGGGCCGCCGGTGGTCGACGCCGCGATGGCCGCCTCCAGCAACTGCTCCACCTCGTCGTCGATGGTCAGGCGCGACTTGTCAGCGGCGATGATGAGGTCGAGCACGCGCCAGCACGAGCGGCGCATCGCAGCGCTGATAGGAACGCGTGGCGAAGGAAATCGAAAGTTGCGTCCGGTCGCGTTGCCCAGCGCGTCCAGCCATTGCTTGGAGATCATGAAGACGAGGAAGAGGCATGCGCCTTTGCCCTCCATCACCATGTCATGCGCCTCGAAGGCATTGACGCCGAGCGCAATGTTCTCACCGTAAGGCACGACCTTGGCGCCCACATTGGCGACCGCGCGGTTCCCGCCGAGCCAAAGCGCCAGCTGTGATTCGGAGTGGGCGTGCGACACCAGGTTGGCGCGTGATTCGAGAACGATCGCCGTGCCAAAAGCCCCCTCGTGCAGCGCGTACGCCTCCGCCATCTTTCACATCCTTTCAACGTGGTGGACGGTGCGATTGTTCGCCTCGGCGACGCCTGATTTGCCTGCCTCTCGGGTAAGTACCTAGCGCTGCACCGGACTCCTTGATACGTGACCGGATTCGTCGATAAGCGTCGAGAGCCTTGCATTTCTAAAGTTGCTCCATCCCGCGGCGCCTTGATCGGAACCGCAATCCGTAGAGAGAAATCACAGGAGCAAGCTGAAATGCGCATCGCAACCTACATCGCCGACGGCACCCGCCGCGTGGGACTTGTTTCCGGCGACGGCCTGACCATTCAACCGATCGACCTGACGCCGCAGCAAGCCGCCGTGGGTGTGCTGAGCATCATCGAATCCATGGCCGAGGGCGCAGCAGCGCCGGTCGCAACGGGCACCGCGGTCAAGGTGGCGGATGTCGCCCTGGACGCGCCGCTGCCCAAGCCCAGGCGCAACGTCTGGTGCGTCGGCCGCAACTACCACGCGCACGCCAAGGAGCTCTCCGCCTCCGTGTTCAAGGACAGTGGCTCGAAGACCGACGAGTGGCCGATCGTTTTTACCAAGGTGCCCGAATGCGTGATCGGCCCCCACGACGACGTTCTCGTACCCAGCGAGATATCGAAGCAGATCGACTACGAAGCCGAACTCGCCGTGGTGATCGGCAAAGGTGGCAAGAACATCACGCGCGCCGCGGCGATGGAGCATGTGTTCGGCTACACGGTCGTCAACGACGTGACGGTGCGCGACGTGCAGGTGCGCCATAGCCAATGGGACATGGGCAAGTCCTTCGACACCTTCTGCCCGATGGGCCCGTGGATCGTGACGGCCGACGAGTTCGACGGTGCCAAGACGCGCGTGCGTTGCTGGGTCAACGGCGAGTTGCGCCAGGACGGCCCAACCGAGAACATGATCTTCGACATTCCGACCCTGATCGAGACGATCTCTCGCGGGATCACGCTGTATCCGGGCGACATCATCGCCACGGGAACGCCGGCGGGCGTGGGTATGGGCATGTCACCGCCGCGCTATCTAAAGGCGGGCGACGTGGTGCGCGTTGAGATCGATCGCCTGGGCGCGATCAAAAACAAATTCGTCTGAAGCGTGACGCGATGACCACTCAGATCATTAACGGACTGGCCGTCGAGATCGACGGCAATGGCGAGACGCTGCTGTGCATTCACGGCCTCGGCGGTTCGTCGAACACCTGGACGCCATTGTTGGCTGCATTGTCCGATTTCCGGGTGATCCGCCCGGACCTGCCTGGAAGCGCTCGTTCGCCGCTGCTGGCGGAGCCGCTGTCGATCGAAGGCTATGTCTCGTCGATCGAAGCCTTGCTCGCTGAACTCGGCATCGAGTCGGCGCACGTGATGGCGCACTCGCTCGGCACCGTCGTTGCGCAACATCTGGCCGTTCGTAACCCAGGAAAGATCAAGTCGCTCGCGCTGTTCGGTCCGCTGGTTGCACCGCCCGAAGCAGCCCGGCCGAACATCGCGGCGCGTGCCGCGGCGGCGCGCCGCGGTCCGGTGGCCATGCAGGAGATTGCTGACGCCATCGTCAAGGCCGCCACGAGCGCCGAGACGAAGGCCGCGCAACCCGCCGTGCTGGCATTGGTGCGCGAGAGCGTGATGCGCCAACCGCCGGAAGGCTATGCGCAAAGCTGCGAGGCACTGGCCGCGGCACATTCGGCGGAGATCGAGCGCATCGGCGTGCCGACCCTGCTCGTCACCGGCGACCAGGACGGCGTGGCGCCGCCCGCCAACGTGGCCGCCATGGCGGCGCGGATCACCGGATCGCGGCAGGTGGTCTTCGGTGGCTGTGGCCACTGGACGACCTTCGAGAAGCCGGAACGCTGCGTGCAGGAACTTGAGCAGTTCTACGCATCACTGCGCTGATTTCATCTTCTGAGCAGTTTTCATCGACCGATTTCCGGCACCACGGGCCGGAGGAGACAAGCCATGACCCGCATCGCATTCACCAACGTCCGCATCTTCGACGGCACGGGCGAAGACACCTACACCGGCGACGTACTCGTCGAAGGCAAGCGCATCGTCGAGGTGGCCCGCGCGCCCAATCGCGTGAGTACCGACGACGCCCGCGTCATCGGCGGACGGGGCCGCTTCCTCATGCCCGGAATGACAGAGGCGCACACGCATTTCTCGTGGAACGATCAGCCGAGCCTGGCCGCCATCCAGTTCATGCCCCCGGAGGAGCACATCCTTTGGTGCGTACGAGTTGCCAAGCGCTACCTGGACATGGGCTGGACGTCCGCGATCGGCGCGGCTGCGGCCAAGCCGCGCCTGGATGTCGTACTTCGCAACGCCGTGGAGGCAGGCGAGTTTCCGGGGCCTCGCTATCTCGCCGGCAGCCAGGAGATCACGACCATCGGCGCGCTTGGAGACAACACGCTGCCTCACATGGACTTCGAAGAACTGAGCTTCGGGAGCGTTTGCAGCGGGCCCGAAGAGATTCGTCGCTCTGCGCGCAAGTTCATCAAGTACGGCGTCGACCACCTGAAGATCAACCTGTCAGGTGAGTACATTGCGGGCCTGCCGGCCGAGATGTCGCCATTCTCGGAGGAAGAAGTGGCGATGCTCTCGCATGAAGCCAAACGCTACGGCAAGCGCATTGCGGCGCACGCCCGGTCGAGCGAATCGGTCAAGCAGTGCGTCCGCCACGGGATCGAGATGGTCTATCACGCGAGTTTTGCGGACGAGGAAGCTCTGGACATGCTTGAGGCGGCCAAGGACAGGCACTTTGTCGCACCGGGCATCGGCTGGCTGGTTCGCACCACCTTCAACGCCGCCGAGTACGGCATCACCGAGGCTGTCGCGACACAGATGGGCTACAAGCGCGAACTGGAGATCGCCTCGGCATCGCTGCGCAAGATGCATCAGCGCGGCATCCGCATCCTGCCGGGCGGCGACTACGGCTTTGCGTGGATGCCGCACGGCACCAACGCCAATGACCTGCAGTACTTCGTGGACTACATCGGCATGACGCCCAAGGAAGCATTGCTGGCAGCGACGAAGCTGGGCGGCCAGATCATGCTGCGTCCTGACGAACTGGGCCAGCTGAGGGCGGGCTTCCTGGCGGACATCGTGCTGGTCGATGGCGACCCGCTGGAAGACCTTTCGCTCCTGACCGACCCCGCGAAGATCCAGCTCGTGATGAAGGAGGGCGTGATCTACAAGGATTGCGCGACCCCCGTCCCCGCGGAGGCTACGCTGCACCTGGAAGGGGCCGACTTTCCGCTTCGCGAGGAAGGCGTCAAGGAAGCGCTTGCTGAAATGCATTGATTGAAGATCGGCGCCAGCCGTGGTCGATGCCAGACACTACTCCAGCCGGATATTCGACCGCTGCACCACCGCCTTCCATTTCGCCGACTCGCTCGCCATGAACCGGCGCATCTCTTCGGGGGTGCTGCCCCACGGCTCGATATCGAATTCAAGAAGGCGGCGCCGCGTTTCTGCGCCCCTGACGAGAGTCGCGATGGCGGTGGAAAGCCGGCCGGTGATGGCCGGATCCGTGGATCGGGGTGCGACCAAGCCGAACCAGACGAGGACCTCGATGTCCTTGAAGCCGGCTTCGGCGAGTGTCGGCACATCCGGGAACAAGGCGCTGCGCCGTCCGCCCGTGACCGCCAGCGCGCGGATGGTGCCCGCACGGGCGTGCTGGACGGCGGTGGTCGTGTTGTCGAACATCACCGGGATGCGGCCGGACAGCAGGTCCGTGTAGGCCGGCGCGGTGCCGCGATAGGGCACATGGAGCATCTCGGTCCCGGTGCGGTACTTGACCAGCTCACCGGCCAGATGAAGCGGTGAGCCCGCGCCGGCCGAGGCATACGAGTACTTCTCTGGCGCCGCGCGCAGGAGTTGCACCAGTTCCGCCACGTTCCTGGCAGGCACCTTGCTGTTCACCACCAGCACCAGCGACGAACTGCCGATGACGCTGATCGGCGCGAAGTCGCGCTGCGGGTCGTAGCGCAGGTTGGGATAGACGCTCTGGTTGATCGCGAGGCTGGCGGTGTTGCCCAGCAGCAGCGTGTACCCATCCGGCCTGGCAGCAGCCACCGCCTGCGCACCGACGGCGCCCGCCGCGCCGCCCGCGCGGTTGTCGACGACGAAGCTGCCGCCGATCTGCTCGCCCAGACTCTGGGCCATGATGCGGGCGAGCAGGTCATTGGTCCCGCCGGAGAGAAAGGGCACGACGATCTGCACGGGCCTGGAGGGATAGATCTCGGCGCGCGCGGCCGTGCCGAAGGCCGGAGCCGCACAGAGCGCACCGGCCTGGAGGAAGTGGCGCCGCTTCATGTCGAATGGACCAGGTCGGCCACGTCGAGCCCGAGTACCCGCGCCGCGTTCTTCCAGGCGAGCTTTTGGCGCAAGGCGTCGGGCAGGTCGAGCGCATGGAAGAAGCGGGTGCCGACTGCGTTGGACTCATAGGGCCAGTCCACCGAGAACAGGATGTTGTCTTCGCCCATGACGTCGAGCGCGCAGCGGAACGCCGGAGGAGAAAAGGCGCCGCTCGTGGTGATCACGAGGTTCTCGCGGAAGCAGTCGCGCGGGCGCTTCCTGAGGCCACGGCGGCTGACCACGTAAGGCGTGTGGTCCTCCATCCGCTCGAAGCCGAAGGGCAGGCCTTCGCCTAGGTGGCCGAGGATGATCTTCAGCCGCGGAAACTGGTCGAAGACGCCGCCGAAGAGCATCCGCAGGAAATGCATGCTCGCATCCATCGCAAAGCCCCAGGCCGGGCGCGCCAGGTCCTCGTAACCGTCGAAGTAGCTGCCCATCAGTCCGGGGTGCGGCGCGCCGGGATGCAGGTAGACCGGCACGTCGCGCGCCTGCGCCAGCTCGAAGAGCGGCCAGAAGTGCTTGTCGTCGAGAAAGCTGCCGAAGGTGTGCCCGTTGATCATGGCGCCCACGAACCCCTGGTCGAGCCGGGCCGCGAACTCCGACAAGGCGAGGGGCATCTCCGAGGTGGGCAGCGCCGCGAAGGCGCGGAAGCGCATCGGGTGTGCGGCGACCGCGGCGGCCATCCGGTCGTTCGCTTCGCGGGCCAGGGCGATCGCCAGGTCGCCGCGGTAGGCCTGGCAGCCCGGGGTGGTGAGCGACAGAACCTGCAGGCTGATGCCCGTGGCGTCCATGTGGGCGAGACGGCTGTGGCCGACGTCGAGCAGTTCCTTCTCGATGTCGTGGCCCAGGTGGGCGCTGCGCGCCGCATACCAGGTCTGGCGTACCGGATCGAAGGATGCTTCCTTGTGCAGGGGCGTGGTGATGTGCTCTTCGAGCGTGATGAGGGTCATCGGCTTGTCTCCTTGGGGGCGCATTGGGCCGCCAGGAACAAAGACGGTAAAGTTCAATTTCTCGAATGTTTCTTCAACAACATTGATGACCCGGATCAAGCCGCGGCAGCTCAGCTGCTTCCTCGAGGTGTTCCACCGCCGGAAGATCGCGCTGGCCGCCGAGCAGTTGCACATGACCCAGTCGGCGGTCAGCATGAGCCTCAAGCAGCTGGAGGAGTCGGTGGGGGCGCCGCTGTTCGACCGGACCACCCGTTCGCTGGTGCCGACGCTTGCGGCGCTCGAACTCGCACCCATTGCCGAACGCATGCTGCGCGACAGCCGCCACATGGAGAACATGTTCCGGCACACCCACGCCCGGGGCGGCAGGCTGTCGATCGTGACCACGCCCACGCTGGCACAGACGCTGCTGCCGAATCTCATCGCGGGTTTCGTGGCGGCCTGCGCAGATGTCCACGTCGATGTCATCGACGTCACGCCCGAGCACTTCGCGGCAACGCTGGCCTCGGGCCAGGCCGACATCGGTTTCGGCTTCCTCGGCCGGGACGACACCGAACTGAAGCAGCACCGCGTGATCGAGGACCAGCTGTGCCTGGTCATGCCCACGGCGACGCCCAGTGTCGAGGGCGATCACCTGAGCTGGAAGCGCCTGAAGGACATTCCGGTTGCGCTCACGCGCCCTGGCTACGGCATCAGGGAAATCATCGACAAGACGACGCTGGCCGCCGGCATCTCGCTGCAGGTTTCACACGAGGTGGGCCTGTTGACCACCGCGCTGGCCCTGACGTCGCGGGGCGTGACCAACACGATCGCGCCACGTCAGATTGCTTGCCAGCCGTACTTCTCCGGCCTGTCGGTGTGTCGCCTCCGGGCACCTGTGGTGCGCCGCGATGTGAGCGTGGTCTTCCAGGCGCACCGCACGCTCCCTCCGGCAGCGCGGCGGTTTCTGGACTTTGCCAGCGAGTTTGCGAGAGCTTCGCCTGCCTGAGCGAATCGCGCAGCCAATCGAGCGATTCGCGTGGCGCCCGTCCGGCACGATGAGGCACCGCGGCATGGTGCCGCGACCTTCTCGCTTCCGGAGCCCGTCGTGCCATTCGCCTTCTTTCCCTTTCGCCTTCGCCATGCCCTGCGCCGTGCCGGCCTCGGTGCAGCGCTGACCCTGAGCGCCATCGCATCGGCGCAACCCGCAGCGCCGGCGCCGCCACCCGGTGCAGCCCGGGCCCTCCAGCAGGTCCCCGGCTACTACCACCAGGCCATCGGCACCCTGCGCGTCACCGCACTCTTCGATGGCGTGGTGCAGTTGCCGCGCGCACAGATCCAGGGCCTCGCGCCCGCCGCCATCGATGCGCTGCTGCAGCGACGCTACGTGCCCGAGTCGCCGCAGGGGCTGCAGACGGCGGTCAATGCCTACCTGGTCCACGTCGGCGGGCGGCGCGTGCTGGTGGACGCGGGCACGGCCGACTGCTTCGGCCCAGGCCTGGGGCAGGTGGTCGCCAACCTGCAGGCGGCGGGCGTGTCGCCCGCCCAGGTGGACGACGTGCTGCTCACGCATGCGCACCCCGACCACCTGTGCGGCGTGCTGGGTGCCGACGGCGCGCGCGCTTTTCCCACCGCCACGCTGTGGCTGGACGACACCGAGCTGCGCTACTGGGAAGGGCCCGAGGCCGAGGCGCGCACGCCGAAGGCGCTGCGCTTTGTGGTCGGCCAGGCGCGGCGCGCTCTGGCGCCCTACCAGGCGGCGGGGCAGGTGCGCAGCTTCAAGCCGGGCGATGCGGGGCTGCCGGCCGGCATCCAGGCCCTGGCGTCGCCGGGCCACACGCCGGGCCACACCTCGTACCTGATCGACGGCGGCGACGCGCAGAAGCTGCTGGTGTGGGGCGACGTGGTGCACTACCACGTGGTGCAGTTCGCGCGGCCGTCGGCCAGTTTCGAGGCGGACGTGGACCGCGTGCGGGCGATCGCCTCGCGCCGGCAGTTGCTGGCGCAGGCGGCGCGTGCGGGCTGGAGGGTGGCCGGGGCACACCTGCCGTTTCCGGGCTTGGGCCACGTGCGTGCCGAAGGCGCAGCCTACGCCTGGGTGCCGGCGGAGTTCTCGCCGCTGCCCGCGGTGCCGCGTTGAGGCTGCCGGGGCTTCGGCCGCCCGGGCGCTAGCGCCGACTTGGACCGACGACCGACTCGCGGTGCTCGTAGCGCAGCTCCACGCGCTCGCGCCTGGCCGGGAGCGAGGGCTCGTTGATTCGGCCGAGCACGAGCGACACCAGATGCCGCGCCGCCACCTGCATGTCGATGGTCAGCACGGACACCGCCGGATCGTGCTCGCGCGCGAAGGGCGTGTCGCCGATGGCGATGATCGAGAGGTCCTGCGGCATCCTCAAGCCGCGCGCCGCCACGGCGCGCAAGGCGCTGGTGAGCATGTGCGTGCCCTGCACGATGAGCGCCGTCGGGGGGCGCGGCCGTGCCAGCAGACCGCTGATCTCGGCGAACGCCGAGGCGGTGACGTTCTCGGCCTGCACCACGAGGTCCGGCACGGCGAGGCCCGCGCCGGTGAACGCGGCCCGGTAGCCCTGGATCCTTCGGCGGACCGGCCGGGTGTCGCCCTGCCACACGGCCAAGGCGATCTGCCGGTGCCCCATCTGCAGGAGCCGTTCGACCGCGCCGCGCACGCCCGCGGCGTGGTCGATGAGCACGCTGTCGTGCTGGCCCGGCAGTTCCCGGTCGAAGACGACGACCGGCATGGGTAATGATTTCAGCGCCTCGGCCAGTCGGGCGCTGCGCTCGTTGCCCGGCGCCAGGATCACGCCGTCCATGCCGCGGTGCGTGAACATCGAAAGCGCCCGGACTTCGCGCTCCTCGTCGTTCGCGCCGTTGGCGAGCAGCGGCAGGTAACCGACGCCCAGCAGTTCGTCCTCGATCGCCCGGAACACCTGGGCGTAAAGCGGGTTGGCGATGTCCGGCAGCAGGCAGCCGAGGGTGCGGCTCAGGCGCGATCGCAGCGCCTGGGCTGCATGGTTGGGCCGGTAGCCGAGCAGGGCGGCGGCCTGCTCGACCTTCTGCTGCACGGCCTGGGACGCCCCCGCGCCGTTGATGGCGCGCGACGCGCTGCCCAGCGACACGCCGGCCAGCCGCGCGACGTCGCGCAGGTCGACCTTGGCCTTGGTGGACGTCATTCGGGTTCGTTTCCAGTCCGCTCTTTCATGGGCTGAATCCTAGGTGACAGGCGTCAAGGGTAATCCCCATGTCGGAAACGTTTCCAAATCGCGAGCATGAACACGTTCGACAACAAACCCGCGAGAGCAGCGACCGCATCTCGCCCACAGGAGACATCGCCCATGCCCACCGCCATCGACCCCGGCGCCCAGCTTTTTTCCGAGGCGCTCGGACAACTCCGACCTTCCGCCGGCCGCCTCGCGGGGCGCAAGGTCCTCGTGGTGGGGGCGGGGCAGCGGGAGATCGACGACCCGCAGCCGCCGGTGGGCAACGGCCGCGCGATCTCGATGCTCTTCGCACACGAGGGCGCGACGCTCACCTGCGTCGACGTCAACCCGGCGGCCCTGGCGACCACATGCGAACTGGTGCGCGAGGCCGGCGGCACGGCGTACGCCGAGGTGGCCGACGTGGCCGACGCCGATGCGATCCCGCGGGTGGTCCAGGCCGCGAGCGACCGGATGGGCGGGCTCGACGGACTGGTGATGGTGGTGGGGGTCGCGACCGGCCTGCCGCTGGACCTGCAGAACGCCGAGGCGTGGGACCGCGAGCATGCGGTCAACGTGCGCGCATGCATGCTCTTCGGCCAGCAGGCGCTGCGGCACATGACGCCGGGCGGGTCGATCGTGCTGCTGTCGTCCATCGCCGCGCTTCGCAACTCCAGCCGCAACCCGGCCTACGAGACCACCAAGGCGGCGCAGGTCGCCTTGGCGCGATCGATCGCGATGGCCGGGCAGCCCAAGGGCGTGCGCTGCAACAGCCTGCTGCCCGGGCTCATGGACACCCCCATGGGCCGCTTCGCGACCAAGCGGCGTGCGGACCGGCTCGCCATGCCGCTGCCCTTCGGGCGTCAGGGCACCGGGTGGGAAGTCGCGCACGCCGCGCTCTTCCTCGTGTCGAACGAGTCCTCCTACGTCAACGCCCACGCGCTGGTGGTGGACGGCGGGCTGACCGGTGGCATTTCGCGCTAGGTGGCGCACGATGCGATCCGTTCGACTGTCGCGGCGTGACCTGCTGGCGGCGGGAGCGCTCAACGCCCTGGGCTTGCGCGGCGCCTTCGCCGCCACCGAGGGCTACCCGGACCGGCCGCTGCGGATGGTCGTCGGGTTCCCTGCCGGTGGCTCGGCCGACCAGTCCGCAAGGCGCCTGGCCGACCAACTGGGCCGGCAACTGGGCAAGCCCGTGGTGGTGGACAACCGGCCCGGCGCCTCCGGGAACATCGCGGCGGCCGCCGCGGCGCGCAGCGCGCCCGACGGCTACACGCTGTTCTACGGCAGCAACGCCACCCACGCGATGAACGTCAGCCTGTATCCCCGGCTCGACTACGACCCGGTGAAGGACTTCGCGCCCATCGCGCTCGACGGCAAGGTCTACAACGTGCTGTGCGTGAATCCCGGCTTCCAGGCCGCAGACCTGAACGCGCTGCTCGCGTTGGCGCGCAAGGCGCCCGACAGCATCGCCGTCGCCAGCCCGGGCAATGCCACGAGCGGGCACCTGTCGCTGGTGCTGGTGCAGCAGGCCTCGGGCGCGCGTTTCGTCCATGTGCCGTACAAGGGCAGCGCGCCGGCCGCCACCGACGTGCTCGGCGGCCAGGTGCCGGCGCTGTTCGACAACGTCGCGGGAACGCTCGCGCACATCCGCGCCGGCAAGCTGCGGCCGCTGGCCGTCACCTCGCGGCAACGCTTGCCGCTGCTGCCGGACGTGCCGACCTTCGAGGAACTCGGACTGCGCGGTTGCGAGATCGCGGCCTGGGGCGGCCTGTGGGCGCCGGCCGGCACGCCCGCGCCCGTCCTCCAACGGCTCAACGCCGAGATGAACCGCGCGCTCGCGACGCCGGCCGTGGCCGACCGCATGCGCGAACTGTCGGTCGAACCACAAGGCGGCAGCGCCGAAGCGCTGGCCGCATTCGCCGCCGAAGAAACCCTCCGCTGGCGCGAAGTCATTCGCAAGGCCGGCATCCACCTGGACTGACACCATGGCTCGCCTCCCGTATTTCGACCTCGACCAAGCCTCGCCGGAGATCCGGCATCTGCTCAAGGACCGGCCGCCGCTCAACATCTACCGCATGGTGGCGCACGGTGGCCCCGCGGCCGAGGGCTTCCTGACCCTCGGCACGGCGATTCTTCGGCGCTCCTCGCTCAGCCCGGTCCTGCGGGAGCTGGTCATCCTGCGGGTGGGCGTGCTGTGCGGGTCCCGCTACGAGTTGACGCAGCACCGCCGCGTGGCGGCGCAGGTGGGCGTGCCGGCCGAGAAGGTCGCCGCCGTGCTGGAAGCACCCGCAGGCGACTTGCGTGCCGACGCCTTCGACGAACTCGAAGCGCTCGTGCTGAGCTTCACCGAGGCCGTGGTCCTGCACTGCAAGGCACCGCCGCCCTTGACCGACGAACTGGCCGGCCGGGTCAGCCGGCAGCAGATGCTGGAGATCACGATGACGATCGGCTACTACATGCTGGTGTGCCGGCTGCTGGAGACCTTCGAGGTCGACCTCGAGGAGGCCGACGTGCTCGCCGACGTCGAGCGCTGGCCCAACGTGTTTGCCGAATCCCAAGCTTCCCGGAACTGAGTCGCCATGATGAACCGACGCCACTTCTCGCTGGCCGCAGGCGCCCTGGCGCTCGCGCCCCTTGCACGGGCGCAGTCGTATCCGCAGTCGCCCATCACGCTGGTCGTGCCCTTCTCGGCAGGCAGCGTGGTCGACCAGCAGGCGCGCGTGATCGCGCGTGTGCTGAGCACCAGGCTCGGGCAGCCGATCGTCATCGACAACCGTGCCGGCGTGGCGGGCTCGCTGGGCGCCGAGGTCGTGGCGCGCGCCGCGCCCGACGGCTACACGCTGCTGGTCGGCACCCAGGGCACGCAGGGCACCAACAGCGCGCTGTACAAGACGGTCCGCTACGACCCGGTGAAGGACTTCGTGGCGATCCACGGCCTTTCGGGCAACTCGAACGTGCTGGTCGTCAACCCCAACCTGAAGATCCGCACGGTGGCCGACCTGGTCGCCTACGGCAAGGCCAATCCGGGCAAGCTCAACTTCGGCTCGGGCGGCAACGGCACGTCGGGGCACCTGTGCCTGGAACTGCTGCAGAACCAGACCGGGGCGCGTTTCACGCACATCCCGTACAAATCCAGCTCCGCCGCGCTCGTCGATCTGGTGGCGGGCAACCTGGATGCGATGTTCGACTTCGTGCAGACCTCGGCGCCGCAGATCCGCAGCGGCAAGATCACTGCGCTGGCCGTGACCCGCACGAAGCGGATGCCGACGCTGCCCGATGTGCCGACGATGGCGGAGTCCGGCTACCCCGGGGTCGAGGCCCTGAGCTGGGGCGGTCTCTTCGCGCCCGCGAAGACACCGGCATCCGTCGTCCAGCGGCTGTCCGACGCGGTCGACGAGACGCTCAAGTCGCCGGAGGTCAGGCGCAGCCTGGAGTCGGTCGAGAGCTTCACCATCGACATGCCGCATGCGGAGTTCCAGCGCTATGTCGAGGCCGAGGCGAAGAAGTGGACCACGGTGCTGCGCGCATCCGGGATCACGCTGGAATGAGCGCACCTGCGGCAGCGGCGATCACCGGCGCAGGCAGCGGCATCGGCCGCGAGCTTGCGCTGGCCTGCGCCCGCGAGGGGCTGGCGGTGGCATTGACCGACATCGAACCCGCGACGCTCGCGCAGACGGCCGTGATGGCCGAAGCGCTCGGCGCGGACGTGCTGGCGCGCGCGTGCGACGTCGGCCGCGCCGACCATGTCGAAGCCTTTGCCCGCGAGTGCGACGCCCGCTTCGGCGGCGTGGACTGGCTGTTCAACAACGCCGGCGTTGCGATTCTCGGGCCGGCCTGGGCCGCCACCGACGAGGACTGGCAGTGGTTGTGGAGCGTCAACGTGCGGGGCGTGGCCAACGGCGTACGCAGCTTCGTGCCGCGCATGATGGCCCGTGGCACGCGCGCCCATGTGGTCAACACCGCGTCGGCGGCGGGGCTCGCGACGCTGGCCGGCTCCTCGGTCTACAGCGCGACCAAGCACGCGGTGGTCGCCTTCAGCGAATGCCTGGCGCGCGACCTCGAACAGGCGGGCGCGGATGTGGGCGTCTCGGTGCTGTGCCCGTCGCTCCTGCCGACCGGCATCCACCAGTCCGGGCGCAACCGGCCGTCCGCGCTGGCGAACACGGTGGCGCCTGCGGCCGCCTACGACGAGCGCGTGCGCCAGGGCATGGCGGCCTCGCCGATCGATGCGGCGGACGTGGCCGCGATGACGCTCGACGCCATCCGTGCACGCCGCTTCTATGTGGTGCCGCATGCGCAGACCGGGGACTCGGTCCGCCGGCGCATGCAGGCGATCCTCGACGACCATCGCGCGCTCCACCCCGGGGTGGCGGCGCGCACCCACCAGGAATGACATGGCTGCTTCAGAACCCACACCGGCCGAACTGGCCGCCCAGGTGCAATCGCTGCTGGCGCGCATCGATCAGCTCGAGAACAAGGAGGCGATCCGCGCCCTGCGCGCCCGCTACCACGAGCTCGTGAACGAGGACCAGGGGCCGCGCCTGTATGAGCTCTTCGCCCCGGATGCGTCCGTGGTCTACAACGGCCGCCCCGAGGTCCGGGGGCGCGAAGCGATCCGGCGCTTCTTCGAGACCTTCCCCGTGCAGCATGCGCGCCAGTTCATGCACCAGCACGAGATCCAGCTGCAGGGCGAGCGCGCCACCGGCTACTGCTACCTCGACGGCCGCCCCGTGAGCCAGGGCAAGAGCCTCTACGTGGTGGGGCGCTTCGACGACGAGTACATCCGGCTGGATGGCCAGTGGCTGTTCCAGCGCGTGGTGCTGACGGTCCACTACATGATCGAGGCGGCCGAGCGCTGGGACCACCTGCTGCCGATGCGCAAGGCGGAGGCGTCGCGATGAGCCTGCCCGCGCTGTTCGACCTGCGGGGCCGCACCGTGCTCGTGACCGGCGCCGCCAGCGGGCTGGGCCTGGCCATCGCCGAGACGATGCTCGAAGCGGGGGCGCGCACGGTGCTGACGGACGCCGACGAGCCCGCGCTCGCCCACGAGGCCGAGCGGCTGCGCGCCGGGCATCCCCTGACCGAGGCGCTGCCCCTGGACGTGTCGCGTCCCGGCGCGGTCGACGCCGTGGTCGACGGCATCGTCGCCCGCCACGGTGCGGTGGACTGCGTGTTCGCCAACGCGGGCATCAGCGCCGGGCGGGGCTTCGTCGTCGAGGCCGGCCAGCTGGAGAACATCGACCTCGAACACTGGAGCCGCGTCCTGCAGATCAACCTCGACGGCGTGCTGGCCACGGTCCGCGCCGCCGCCCGGCACATGAAGCCGCGCGGCGCGGGGCGCATCGTCGTCACCTCGTCGATCGCGGGCATCCGCGCGGAGCCCCTGTCGGGCTACGCGTACGTGACGTCGAAGGCCGCGGTCAACAACCTGGTGCGCCAGGCCGCCATGGAGCTGGCGCCGCACAACGTGCTGGTGAACGCGATCGCCCCCGGCCCCTTCGCAACCGGCATCAACGGCGGGCGGCTGCGACTGCCCGAGTCCGCGGAGCGCATGCGCACGCACATCCCGCTCGGCCGCGTCGCCGACACCTCCGAGATCAAGGGGCTGGCACTGCTGCTGGCCTCCCCGGCATCGAGCTACATGACGGGGGCGATCATCCCGGTCGACGGCGGGGCGTCGGCGCGCTGAGCGGTCCCGCGTCCGGCGCCTGGGCGTGGGCCCGGCGCGCGGATGAGGCCTAGGGCGTTCGCGTCGCGTACTGCGCACGAAGCTCGTCCACCACCTCGGCCACGGTCTTCACGTCGTCGACACCCGAGACGCTGTGTCCTGCGCTCCAGATATCGGTCCAGCGCTGATTGGGCGCCGCGTTGGCGCCTCCGCCGAAGCGGCGGCGTGCCTCCTCGACGGAAATGCCCTCGTCCAGCGTCGAGATGTCGATGCCGAGCCGGCGCGCCGAGGGTGCCAGGAAGCTGGCGGGCAGGCCGGTGAAGCCGCGCGTGAGCAGCACGTCGTCGATCGAGCTGTCGACCAGCATCTGCCGGTAGTCGTCGCTCGCCAGGCTCTCGCGGGTGGCTATGAAGCGCGTGCCCATGATGCCGAGGTCGCAGCCCAGCGTGATGGCCGCACGCAGTGCGACGCCGTCGGACAGGCCGCCCGATAGGACGATCGGCCCGTCGAACACATCGCGCACTGCCCGCACGAAGGCGAAGGGGTTGGCCCAGCCGGTGTGGCCGCCCGCGCCTGCCGTGAGCAGCACCAGGCCGTCGACGCCGGACTCGACCGCTCGCACGGCATGGTGCAGCGAGGCGACGTCGGCGAAGACCAGGCATCCGGCCTCGTGCAGGCGCGGCACCACGGCGGCCGGCGAGCCGACGCTGGTGATGACCAGCTGGGCCCTGTGGCGGGCGATCAGTTCGACCTCGGCCATCACGCGGGCCGGGTCGCGCCGCATGATGAGGTTGGGACAGTAGGGCGCCGTGCGCCCCGCGGCGGCCTCGGCTTCGGCGTCCAGCCTGTTCATCCAGGCGTCGAACTCTTCGAGCGAGTTGCAGTTGGCCGTCGGGAAGGCGCCGATGACGCCGGCGGCGCAGGCGGCCGACACCCAGTTGATGCCCGACACGCGCAGCATGGGCGCGGCGATCAGCGGCAGAGTCAGGCGATTGGAGAAGGGGAGTCGTGTCGTCATGGTGATGCGGTGGATGCGTCGAGATGGCTCAAGGCCGAGCGGGCCTGCTCGATGAGCTCGTCGACGATCTCGGCCAGGGGTTGAATGCGGGTGCCGAATCCGATGGACGGGCCCAGGGACAGCATGCCGCGGCGCCAGTCGCCATCGCGATAGCAGCCGTCGCGCGCCACCCGGCTGTCCAGCAGGCCGCCGAAGGCGGCGTAGTCGGCGGCGCCGGCGCGTTCGATGGCGTCGACGTCGCGGGCCGTGTCGTTGCGCAGGACGCGCCAGGTGTTGCCCAGGGTGTGCAGCAGCCGCATCGTGCTGTGCTCGTCGCAGCGGGCCAGGTGGTCCTTGTAGGCCGGATGGGTGGAGATTTCCTCGCTCAGCAGGAATCGGCTGCCGATGAGCACGCCATCGGCACCCAGCGCCATGGCCGCCACCAGCTGGCTGCCGTGGCCGATGCCACCGCCGAGCACCAGCGGCACATGGAACTGGCCACGCGCAAGGGCCAGGGCGCCCATCAGCATCGTGGGCAGTTCGTTCGCGCCGGGATGGCCGCCTTCTTCCATGCCGACCAGGGCGACGGCGTCGGCTCCCGCAGCCTGTGCGGCGAGGGCGTGGCGCAGGCTGGACGCCTTGTGGATCACCACGCCGCCCGACGCGTGGATGGCCTGGATCAGCGCATCCGGCGCGTACCCGGCGGTCTCGAAGTGGCGGACGCCGTGCGCGAGGGCGAGATCCAGGGCGGGCCGTACGCCGGCGTTCGCCTCGGGCCGCGCCGACAGCGTGAGGTTGACGCCGAAGGGCCGGCCCTGCGTGTGCTCGCTGCAGCGTTGCAGCTCCTCGCTCAAAGCCGACGTACCCGTGAACGAGCGAGGCGTGATGAAGCCCATGCAGCCTGCCCGGGTGAGCGCGCCCACGTAGCGCGCATCGGACAGCCACATCAGTCCACCGCCCAGGATCGGGTACGCGGTGCCGAACAGCCGGGTCAGCCGCGTGGGCCAGGGGGCTTGCGTCACAGGAGGTGCCGGGCGTTGTCCAGTGCGGGCGCCGGCGAGAGTGCGGCTGGATCGGCGCCCACAAGCGGTACGGGGAAGCGCACCAGCGACAGGGGCTGCGCGCCGTTCAGCAGACCGCGCTGCGCGAACTGCGGCAGGGTGGCCAATTCGTTAGGGGTCACGACCGGCGCGACCGGCAGGTCATGCTGCGCCAGCAATTCGAAGGCGGCTTGCACGTCGTGCAGCATCAGCTGTTGCGCCAGGCGTTGATTGATCGCCTGCGCGTGCTTCTTTCTCACGCTCAGCATTCGGTACGGTTCGCCGCCGAACTCGCCCATGTCCAGCACCTGGCACAGGCGCGCCCAGAAGTGATCCTCGAGGGCCGCCACGGTCAGGAAGCCGCCGTCACGGCAGCGGAAGCTGCCATAGGCGGGCTTGACCTGGGTCGCCGCGCGCTGCTGGTCGAGGGTGCCGGCATCGTCGGCGCGCCACGCGCCCAGGCGCGGGTTCATCCAGTGCAGCACGCAGTCGGCCAGGGCCACGTCGAGGTGCTGGCCCCGGCCGGTCCGCTCGCGCTGGAGCAGCGCGGCCAGGGTGGCCGAGAGCGCGTACATCGAACCCGCCAGGTCGGCCACGGGCAAATTCAGGGTGTGGGACGGTGGCCCGCCCGGGTCGCCCGAGACCGCCAGCGCGCCGGCGGCAGCCAGGTAGTTGATGTCGTGTCCGGGCAGCCCGGACCACGGGCCCGACTGCCCGTATCCGCTCAACGAGACGTACACGAGACGAGGGAAGTCGTTGCGCAGGCTGGCGTAGTCCAGCCCGAGCCGCGCCATGACGCCGGGACGGTAGGTCTCCACGAGCACGTCGGCGCCGGCCGCGAGTTCGCGCACGCGCGCGCGGGCAGCGTCGTCCTTGAGGTCTGCCAGCAGGCTGAGCTTGCCCCGGTTGACGGCTTCGAAGCCTCCGGGCCCCAGCCGTCGCGCGTTGTCGCCCGCGGGCGGACGTTCGATCTTGATGACCCGCGCGCCCATCTCCGCCAGGTTCTGCGTGAAGAAGGGGCCGGGCAGCAGTTCGCTCAGGTCGAGGACCCTGATGCCGGACAGGGGACCGGACCCGTTCATGCCGCGTCCCTCGACACGATGACGGCGTCCAGCGGCAGCGCGCCTTCGCCCTCGGCGCCGACCCAGATCGGGTTGAGGTCCATCTCCTCGATGCGGGCTGCGTGCGCCGTCACGAAATCGGAAACCTGCACGAGCAGGCGTTCCAGCGCGGCCAGGTCGGCCAGGGGCCGGCCCCGCGCGCCTGCCAGCAGGGGGAAGGCGCGCATCTCGCGCACCATCGATGCGGCTTCGGCCGGTCCGATCGGCAGCAGGCGCCGTGTGACGTCGCGCAGGATCTCCACGTAGACGCCGCCGAGGCCGAAGGTCAGCACATGGCCGAACACCGGATCGCGCGTCACGCCCGCCATCAGCTCCACGCCGCCGCGGGGCGCCATCTTCTCGATCAGGAGCCCGTCGATCACGGCGCCCGGCTGGTGATGCCGGGCGCTGGCCATGATGTCGTCCCATGCGAGCTCCACCTGCTGGCCATCCGCGATGCCGACCTTGACGCCCCCGATGTCGGACTTGTGCAGGATGTCCGGGCTCGCGATCTTCGCGACCACCGGATAGCCCATGCCGTCGGCCAGCCGGCGCGCCTCTGCGCGGGTGCGGGCGACATCGGCCGGCAGGAGTCGTATTCCTGCTTCGCCGAGCCACTGCTTGGCTTCCAGTTCGGACAGGTTCCGCAGCTTGCCGCCCGCGACCGCCCTCGCCGTCGCGGGCCGCGCCGCCGCGCGCGGTGCCTCGCGGCGTTCGCGCCCCCATCGCGTCCAGCGCTCGATGGCCTTGATCGCCTTGTTCACCGATCGCGGGGGCGCAAAGCCGCCGGTCACGAGCATTCGGTAGCCCTCGCCCATGCGGTCGCTCATCCAGATCGGCACGATCGGGCTCTGTACGCGCTGCTGCGCCGCGATGATGGTTTGCGCCATGCGCACGGTGGTTTCGCCGTAGTCCAGCGCGATCGGCGCGATCACGCACCCCAGGTTCGGGTCGGCAGCGACGGCGCCGAGCGTGCTTTCGATCAGGTCGGCGTCGCTCAGCACGGCGGCCGTCGTGTCGACCGGGTTGTGGATGGCGGCGTAGTCGGGGAGCTTGCTGCGCAGCAGTTCGGTGGTCTCGGGCGCAAACTCCGCCAGCCTCAGGCCGGCCATGCCGACGGCGTCGGCCGTGAGTGCCGTGGTGCCGCCCGAGGAGCAGTACACCCCGACGGCCTCGCGCTCGCTGGGCAGGGCGCGGGCAAAGAGCCAGGCCGTGTCCACCAGCTCGTCGATGTCGTCGACCTCGATCACGCCGTACTGACGGAACACCGCGCTGTTCACTTCCGCCGAGCCGGTCAGAGACGCGGTGTGCGATTGCGCCGCGCGTTGCCCGTATTCGGATTTGCCGACCTTCAGCGCGATCACCGGCTTGCCGTGGTCGGCCGCGCACTGCAGCGCGGCCACGAAGCGCGGGCCATCCTTGATGCCTTCCAGCAGGGTCACGATGACCTTGATGTCCGGCGCCGTGGCCATGTAGTGGATGAAGTCGGCGACCTGCAGGTCCACTTCGTTGCCGGTGGACGCCCACAGCCCGATGCCGATGCCGCGCTCCATGGCCTGCATGACGTTGCGTCCCAGGCCGCCCCCCTGGGTGGCCAGCCCGATCGGCCCTTGCACCAGGTCGTGCGGGAACGAAGGCGAGAAGGTCATGCCCAGGCGCTGGTTGACGTTCGTGAGGCCCGGGCAGTTCGGGCCGTAGACGCGCATGCCGACGCTGTCGGCAATCTCCTTGATGCGTTGCTGCGCGCGCTCTCCTTCGGCGCCGGCTTCGCCGAAGCCCGAACTGAGGATGACGGCGAAGGGCACGCGCCGCGCAGCGCACTCTTCCATCACGGCGATGACGCCAGACGCGGGCACGGCGATCACGGCGACGTCCGGCGTGTGCGGCAGGGCGCTGATGCTGGGCCAGCACCGTTGGCCGCGCAGCTCGGTCTTCGTCGGGTTGACGAGATAGAGCTCACCGTCGATCTGCGAGTGGTCCAGCAGGTTCGTCAAGGTGCGGCCACCGATGCTCTGTGGCCGGTCCGACGCGCCCACCAGGGCGATCGAGCGAGGATGGATGAGGCGTGCCAGGTCGGTGCCGAAGTTCGAATCGGTCATGCGTTCGCTCCCGGATCGTTCAGGCGATGGCGGAGATGCCCAGGATCTCGCGGCCGACGATCAGGGTCTGGACTTCGGTGGTGCCTTCGGGAATGGTGCCGCCGCGGGTGTCGCGGAAGATGCGCTCGATCGGGTAGTCGGTCGCATAGCCCAGGCCGCCGTGCACCTGCAGGGCCATGCTGGCGACTTCGTGCGCGGCCTCGGTGGCGTAGAGCTTGGCGATGGAAGCGGCCGTGCGTGCGTCGTGCCCCGAATCCAGTGCCGCTGCGGCCCGCAGGCCGAGCGCGCGCGCTGCTTCCACGCGGATCGTCATGTCCACGATGAGCTTTTGCACCAGCTGGAAGCTCCCGATCGGCTTGCCGAACTGCGTGCGGGTGCGGGCATAGTCGATCGACAGGTCCAGCGCGGACTGCGCGGCGCCCACGGCGCCCATCGCGATGTTGACGCGGGCGCTGTCCAGCCCGATCAGCATCTTCTTGAGCGCGCCGCCTTCCTCGCCCAGCAGGTTTTCGCGCGGCACCTTGACGTTGTCGAAGCCCAGCTCGGCCGTGCCCGTGCTGCGCAGGACCATGGTGTCGACGCGGCGCATCTCGTACGGCGACACATCCCGTTCCACCAGGAAGGTCGACAGCTGGCCCTGGCAGTCGGGGCTGAAGGTGCGTGCCACGACGATGCCGAAGTCGCCGAAGGCGCCATTCGTGATCCACAGCTTGCGCCCGTTGAGCACATAGTGGTCGCCCTGCAAGTCCGCCCGGGTCTGCACCTGCGCGATGTTGGAACCGGTGCCCGGTTCGCTGATGGCGCTGAAGCATTTGCGCTCGTTGGCCAGCAGCGGCTTGAGGAAGCGCTCCTTCTGGGCCGGCGTGGCCTCGGCCGCGAGCTTGTTGATGGCGGCATTGGTGATGTTCAGGATCGTGCGCAGCGACAGCCATGCATAGCCCGCCTCTTCCATGAGCATGGCCCAGGTCAACTGGTCCAGGCCCATGCCGCCTTCTTGCTCGGGCAGCCGCCCGCCCAGGTAGCCGAAATCGGCCAGCGGTCTGAGCACTTCGAACGGGAAGGTGTGTGCCTTGTCGTGCTGCGCGACGATCGGTGCGATCTCGCTTTTCATGAAGCGGCGGACGCTGTCGCGCAGCAGGGCTTGTTCGGCGGTCTGGGTGTACACGGTTGTCTCCTTGGGAACGTGAAGGGGTGCCGGGGGGCTAGGGGTCGGTCGGTGCGGGCGCCTTGCTGGCGCGCCGCGAAGAGGGTGTGGGTTCGCGCAGCGTGGCGTCGGCCAGCGCGGTCTGGCGAAAGACGATGGCCTTGACCTCCTGGAGCGCCTCCAGGCAACGCTCGCGCTGGTCGCGCATGCGGTGGGTGAGACCGGCCACGGACAGCGCCAGCGTCTCGCCGCCGATCTGGCCGGCCACGGCCACGGCGGTCAGACCTTCGCTGCCTTCGTTCTCGACCCAGATCCAGCCCTGCTCGCGGGCGGTGGCCACCTGCGCCTCCAGCGCCGCCAGGTCGGTCAGGGTTCCGGAGGCCAGTACGCGCAAGGGTTTCAGGCGCAGTTGGCGCGCGGCCTCCTCGGGCGTGCCGGCGGCGAGCACCGCCTTGCCCAGGGCCGAGACGTGCAGCGCCAGCTTGTCGCCCACGTGCTGCATGTAGCGCAGCGCGTGGCGCCCTTCGGACAGCGCAATGATCTTCACCACCCCGTTCTCGACACGGCCGCACAGCCCGGTTTCGCCCGTGCGGTCGCGCAGCAGCTCGCAGGCCTCGGCACCGACGGCGTAGAGCGGGTCGCTGGCCGAGATGTCCTTGGCCACGGCGAGCAGCCGCGCCGTTGGATAGAAGCGCCGGCTGCGTGCGGTGCGCAGCAGGTACCCCATCTCGTGCAGGGTGTGGAGCAGGTCCGAGCAACTGCTCTCGGGCAGGTCCATCAAGCGTGCCAGATCCGAGTTGGACAGTTCGCGCTTTTCGCGCGCAAACACCTCGAGCAGCGTCATCGTGCGGGCGGCAGCAGGGACGATGGTGGGCATGGTTCCTCCGATAGGTCGTAGAAGCTGTCGATCATAGCGATGGCATCTGTTATCGGGAGCTCTGGTGTTGGACGGAACAGCGGACTCAAAAATCTTCGGCAGGCAGTTGTCAAACAACGACCTGTTGAAGTAGTCTACGCCCATTCGTAGAAAAAACGCAATCGATCCTGATTGCGCCAACCAGGAGACGAGTCCGTGAGAACCCTGATCAAAGTCCTGGCCGCGTGCAGCGGCTTCTGTCTGCTGGCCCCGGCCGCCCTTGCGGCCGGCGAGGCCGAAGCCTGGCCGACGAAGCCGCTGACCTTCGTGGTGCCGTTCACGCCCGGGGGCATCACGGACAACACGTCGCGCCTGCTGGCCCAGAAGCTGGGCGAGAAGCTGGGCCAGCAGGTGGTGGTGGACAACCGGCCGGGCGCCGGCGGGTCGATCGGCGTGGACTCCGCGCTGCGCCAGCCCGCCGATGGCTACACGCTGATCTACGGCACGCAGGGCACGCACGCCGCCAACCTGGCGCTCTACAGGAACGTGCGCTACGACCCGATCAAGGACTTCACGCCGGTGCATGGCCTGTCCGAGTCGCCGCTGGTGCTGGTGATCAACCCCAACCGGCCTTTCAAGACCGTGCCGGAGCTCGTGGCCTACGCGAAGCAGAACCCGGGCAAGCTGAACTTCGGCTCGGCGGGCGCCGGCACGGGCACCCACCTGACGGCCGAGCTCTTCCAGACGACGGCCGGCATCAAGCTGACCCATGTGCCGTACAAGGGCAGCAGCCCGGCGATCACCGACCTGATCGCGGGCAACCTCGACCTGATGTTCGATTACGCCGCCGTGGTGCTGCCCTTCGTCCAGTCGGGCAAGCTGAAAGCGCTCGCGGTCACCGGCAAGGCGCGCCTGGCCGGGGCCCCGGACCTGCCCACCGTGGCCGAGCTCGGCTACCCCGCGGCGGAATCCAGCGCCTGGGGCGTCATGTTCGTGGCGTCGAAGACGCCCGCGCCGATCGTCAAGCGCCTGGCGGACGCCATGGCGGACGTCATCGTGAACCCCGACGTGCTGGCCGCCACCGAGAAATTCGGCAGCGTGCCCATGCGGGGCATGCGCGGCGAGAAGCTCGACGCCTTCGTCAAGTCCGAACTCACCCGCTGGCGCGAGGTGGTGCAGAACTCGGGCGCGAAGCTCGAGTGAGCCGCCTGCCCGCATCGCCTTTTCTTCCATCCCTGAACCTCGACCCATGACCACCGACCTGCGCGGCCTCCAGCCGCAGCATCCTTCCCTGTTCCAGCTGGCCGCCGATGGCGAGTCGCTGGACTTCCTCTATGCCCGGTGTCCCGCCTGCGGCACCCTGGCCTTTCCGGCCGACGTGCCCGGCTGCAGCCACTGCGGCGACCCGCTGCGCGATGCGCAGCGCATCGCGCGGCCCGGCCGCGGCGAGCTGCTGGAGTACGTCACGCTGCACGTGCCGCTTTTGCCCGGCATGGAAGTGCCGCGCGTCGCGGCGGACATCCAGCTCGAGGGGGGACCGATCGAGGAGGGCGTGATGGCCGGCACCGACGAGTCCGCGCTGCGCGTGGGCCTGCCCGTGCGCGCCGTGGCCGTGGCCCTGCCCGACGGCGAGCGCTTCGCCTGCCGCTTCGTGCCCCACACGGGAGCCCGCGCATGAGCCGCTGGATCGATGGCAACGATGGCGTCTACGTGGCCGGCATCGGCATGCATGCGTATCAGTTCCCCAGCGAGACGCCCTATACGCAGCTGGGGCTGACGGCCGTGCGCGCCGCGCTGACCGACGCGGGCCTCGCCTGGCCGCAGGTGCAGAGCGCTTACGTGGGCACCACCTCCATCGGCATGGCGGCGGGCCGCGTCATGTTCCGCCACCTGGGCTCGACCGGCTTGGCCGTGACGCAGGTAGAGAACGCGTCGGCCTCCGGCTCCTTCGCCTTCCGCCAAGCCTGCATGGAACTGGCCAGCGGCGTCAGCGACGTGGTGCTGGCCGTGGGCGTGGACAAGCACGGCGACGGCCGACGCGCCGCCGACAAGGAGGGGCTGGCGCGTCTGAGCGAAACGGCCAACGTGCCGGCGGTGAAGTTCGCGATGATGGCCCGCACCTACCTGCGCGAACGCAGCGCCGACGCGCAGGCCATGGCGCAGGTGGCCGTGAAGAACCATGGCAACGCGGCGCGCAACCCCTATGCCCAGTTCCGCAAACCGCGCACGCTGGAACAGGTGATGGGCTCGCCGCGCGTGGCGGGTGACCTCACGGTGCAGCAGTGCTGCCCGCGCGGCGAGGGCGCTGCCGCAGCCATCCTCGTGTCGGGGCGCGGCCTGCGCCGCCTGGGCCTGGACCCCGCGCGCTGCGTGCGCGTGCGTGCCTCCACGGCCTGCAGCGAGACGCCCGAAAGCCGCTACGGCGCTGCCGCCGTCGACCTGGTGCGCGCCAGTGCCACCGCCGCCCTGGCGCAGGCGGGCGTCGCCGCGTCGCGGCTGGACCTCCTGGAACTGCACGACGCCTTCTCGGTGGAGGAGCTGATCTACAGCGAAGCCATCGGTGTGTGCGAGCCCGGCGAAGGCGCCGCCTACCTGCTGCGGGGCGACTCGCAGATCGGCGGCCGCTGCGCGATCAATGCCTCGGGCGGCCTCATCGGCATGGGCCATCCGCTGGGGCCCACAGGCATCGGCCAGATTGCCGAAATCACGCGCCAGCTGCGCGGCGAGGCCGAGGGACGCCAGCATGCCGGTGCAACCTGGGGCATGGCCCACATGATCGGCCTGGGCTCGGTGGCCATCGCGCATGTGCTGTCACGCGCCGACGCTTGAACAAGGAACCATCATGACCGACCCAGTCAGTCCCGATCGCGTCGAACTGCCGACGCTGAACTACGAAGTCCAGGGCCACGTGGCGCTGGTGACGCTGAACCGGCCCGACCGGATGAACACGCTCGGTGGGAGCATGAAGCCGGATCTGGCACGCGCCTTCTTCGAGCTTGCACGCGCCGATGCGCGGGTGCGCGCGGTGGTGCTGACCGGCGCGGGCGACCGGGCGTTCTGCGCCGGTGCCGACATCAAGGAGCGGGCCGATCAGCAGGTGCGGGCCACCGATTTCTTCGTGGCACAGAAGGCCACGCACGACCTCTTTCGCAACATCGAGGAGTTCGAGAAGCCGACCATCGCGGCCATCAACGGGGTGGCGCTGGGCGGCGGACTGGAACTGGCGCTGTGTTGCGACCTGCGCATGGCGGCCGACCATGCGAAGCTGGGCCTGCCGGAGGTGCGCCTCGGTGTCATTCCAGCGGCCGGCGGCACGCAGCGCCTGCCGCGCCTGATCGGCGAAGCGCGTGCCAAGGCCCTGATGTTGACGGCGGCGCAGATCGATGCGGCTCGCGCGCTCGACTGGGGCCTGGTCACCGAGGTGCGGCCCGGCGCGGAACTGATGCCTGCGGCGCTGGCCCTGGCGCAGCAGATCGGCGAGATGCCACCGCTGGCCGTGCGCTTCGCCAAGCGGGCCGTCAACCGGGGCATGCAGACCGACCTCGACAGCGGCCTCGAATACGAGCGCTACGCGGCCGCCATGCTGGTCGACAGCGACGACCGCAAGGAAGGCATGCGGGCCTTCGTCGAAAAGCGCAAGCCCGTCTTCCAGGGGCGCTGAGCCGCGCCCCGAACTCCATCCACGGAACACACAGCAAGGAAACACCCATGAAACTCGGATTGGAATCCCAGGTGGCGCTCGTCACCGGCGGCGGCCAGGGCGTCGGCCGTCAGATCTGCCTGGAACTCGCGCGCGAGGGCGCTCGCGTGGTGGTCAACGACCTGTTCCCGGAGCGCGCGCAGGCCGTGACCCGCGAGATCGAAAGCGAGGGCGGCAAAGCGCTGGCGGCGCCTGCGGACATCACCCAGGCCGACCAGGTGCAGGCGATGGTGGACACCGCGATGAAGCACTTCGACGCGCCCGTGCAGATCCTGGTCAACAACGCCGGCATCATTCCGGAGCGCCGGGAGAAGGGCGGCCGAACGCCGGCTTTCGTCGACATGCCGGTCGCCGACTGGGCCAAGATCGTCAACCTGAACGTGTACGGCACCTTCCACTGCTGCCACGCCGTCCTTCCGGGCATGGTGGCCGCCAGGCAAGGCCGGATCGTGAACATCATCTCGGAGGCCGGCCGCATCGGCGAGGAGAACATGGCGGTCTATTCCGGCGCCAAGGCGGCGATCGCCGGCTTCGGCAAGGCCCTCGCGCGCGAGCACGGACGGCATGCGATCACCGTCAACTCGGTGGCCTTGGGTGCTGTTTCCCACGAGGGCATCAAGGACGGTCCGCTGCACCCCGACGCCACCGTCCAGAACAACGAACTGCTGGCCAAGATGGTCCGGGCTTATCCGGTCGCCAAGGGCGTCGGGCGGCTGTCGAAGCCCGAAGACGTCGCCGGCCTGGTGGTGTTCCTCGCCTCTGCGCGGGCCCTGTTCGTCACCGGTCAGACCATCGGCGCCTCGGGCGGCTTCGCGATGTTGTAGGTTGCAGAAGCAGCGCCGGCATCACCAGAACCGCCACCACGCGCTGCGCCGACGCCTCATGTCTAGCGGCCGGGTGTCGAGCCGATCCAGCAGATGCGCGGCCGCGCCGAAACGGCAGGGGCCGGTCCCTTGCGGCTCGCGCGCGGCGGCCTTGGGGGTGTTCGCGGCCGTCGTCAGGCGCGGCACCGATCGGCCCGCGTCAGAGGCTTTCGAATGCACTGCGGACCGAGCTTCGCTCAAGGCGACGGCGGGAAGCCCCGCGCCACGCCGGCGCGCACCCTCACCAGGAATACCCCAGCTGCACACGCGTGGCCAGCTGGTTGCCGCCGCCACCCATGGCGCCTGACACGCCGACGCCCAGGTTCAGGGCGTCCGTCAGCTGGTAGCCCCACGTCGCACCCAGCGCGTTCTCTCCCGAGTAGTTGCCCACGGCCACGCCCACCCACTGCTTGCCGGGCGCCAGGGCCGGCATCTGCGGCATGGCCAGCGCGGCGGCAACGCCCCGCGCGGCGAACTTGCGCATCTCGTCCGAGGCAGCGCTCACGGCTTGGCGCAGCTGGCCGACGTTGGCGGCATCGGTCGGCATCACGCCCGACGCCACGTTGGTGATCTGCCGCGTCAGGCCGGCCGAGGCATCGCCCACGGACACCGAGTTGTCACGCGTTGCCACCGAGCCCTGGCCCAGGGCCACCGAGTTGGCGCCCGCGGCCAGGGTGTTCGCACCGAGGGCGACCGCGTTGTTGCCTGTCGCGACGGCGTTGTTGCCGACGGCGGTGGTCGGGTCGGCCAGCGCACGCGCGCCGGCACCGATGGCGACCGAGCCCGCGAAACGCGCTTCGGCGCCGGCGCCGATCGCCGTGGTGTCCTTGCCCACGGCCTGGGCACCCGCGCCGATGGCGGTAGCGCCCTGGCCCTCGACGATGCTTCCGGTGCCGCAGCTGACGGTGCCGCCGGTGAAGTTGCACAGGCCGTTCTGGAAGGCCTGGTTCATCAGGGCCTGCAGCGCCAGCACCTGCTGGTTGGCGAAGGTGTTGGCGCTGGTCAGCGTGGCCTGGCTGGTCTGCTGCAGCTGTTCCACGTTCACGGCATCGTTGGCCGCCTGACCCGCGCGCACGTTGCTGATGACGGTGCCCGCACCGCCATTGCTGTTGAGCGTCAGCGAACTGCCGTCGGGCGAGTACTGGGCCGAGTTCTGCGCGAGGCCGAGCGCCGTGTTGGCCGTCGTTTGCGCGGCGCCTGCTGCGGCGTTCGCGTTGTTCGCGCTGGTCTGGGCCAGGCCCGCGTTGGTGAGGGCCTGGTTCGCGGTGGACTGCGCCGCGCCGGCGGCGTTGTTGGCGGTGTTGCCCACGCCGAGCGCGACGCTGGCGAGGTCGCGAGCGCTGTCGGCGCTACGTTGCGCCCTGCCGGCGTCGGTGTACGCGGCGGAGGCCAGTCCCATCGCACCGTCGGCGGTGCTTTGCGCGGCGCCCGCGGCACCCAGCGCGCCGGTGGCCGTGGTCTGCGCAGCGCTGGCGGCCTGCTGCGCACCGTCGGCCGTCGCCTGTGCCTGGTTGGCCGAGTTCTGCGCCGCATTGGCGGCGTTGCTGGCGGTGTTGCCCACGCCGAGGGCGGTGAACGCGATGTCGCGTGCACCCTCGGCCGTGCGCTGTGCCTTGCCGGCGTCGTTGTAGGCCGCAGACGCGAGGCCCATCGCACCATCGGCGGTGCTTTGCGCGGCGCCTGCGGCACCCAGTGCGCCGTTGGCCGTGGTCTGCGCGGCGCTGGCGGACTGCTGGGCACCATCGGCCGTGGTCTGTGCCTGGTTGGCCGAGTTCTGGGCCGCATTGGCGGCGTTGTTGGCGGTGTTGCCCACGCCCAGGGCCGTGGACGCGATGTCGCGTGCACCCTCGGCTGTGCGCTGCGCCTTGCCGGCATCGGTGTACGCGGCGGAAGCGAGGCTCGCCGCCCCGTCGGCGGTGCTCTGGGCGCGCTGGGCATCGGTCTGGATCTGATAGGCCTGCCCGCCATTGATCGCTTCGGTGCTGCCGGGCGCGATGCTGCCATCGGCAACGTTCAAGACCGTTGGCGCGGGTTGCGCGAAGGCGGCAGTGAACGCCGAGGCGACGAGAGCGGCAACGGCCGCGCGTGCGAGGCGACGCGGCGGGCAGGAGAAGGGGAGGGAGCGAGAGGACATGGCTTGGATGCGTGTAGTTGTTACTGAATGCATCCAATGTAGGTGGGCGGTCCTCATCCGTGGTGATCGAAGTGCGGCGAACTGTCAGCGTCCTGACACTGCGGGCATTTCAGAGGCGAAGGTTGGACGGTCGCAGGTCCATGCATTCCACCGGAGTGTTATCGGCATGACAGATCGCGCGAGAACGCGCTGCGTTCAGCGTCGGCATGCCTCTCTAATCGCCGCTTCCCGCAAACCCCGGAGAGAGTGTCCCGCATGCAAGTCGCATTTCGCCTGAGCTGGCCTGCCCTGGCCGTGTCCGTCCTGGTCGCCGCGTGTGGCGGTGGCGGCGGTGGTGGCGGCTTCGGTCTTCCCATTGCGACTGCGCCGGCCCCGGCGCCCGCTCCGGCACCGGCACCGGCACCGGCACCGGCCCCATCGCCCGCGCCCGCGCCCGCGCCGGCGCCGGCTTCCGTGCTGAAGGGCACCACCACCCTGCGCGGTGCCGAGGTGACGGCCTTCTGCAGCAGCGGCCCGGTCGCCGCTGCACGGGCCGACGACGAGGGGCGGTGGAGCCTGTCCGTCGAGGCGTCCGCCTTTCCTTGCGTGCTCCGTGCGGTCGCGGAGAGCGGCTCCGTCGCCAAGGTCGCGACCCTGGCCAAGCAGTCCGGCGCGCCGCAAACGACCGTGATGTACTCGATCGCCTCCCAGCCCGGGCACGATGCCGGCATCAATCCGCTGACGGACCTCGTCCTGTCGCTGGCCGCGGGCCAGCCGCTGGACGCGTGGCTCGATGCGCATGCGGGCAGTCTGGCGCAGGCGGTCGCGGACCTGGCGGCCCCCATCACCGAAGCCGCGGGGCGCCTGAAGTCCTTGCTGGACGGTGCGGGCTATGCCCTGGACGCGGACCCGGCCATCGCCTTCGATGCCGACGCCGCCGCCCAGCTCGAAGGCTTCTTCGCTTCGCTGGCCGAGTCGCTGCAGAACGCCGGGATGACGCAGGAGCAGTTCGCCGAACTCATCGGCGCGGACGACGCAGCGCCCACCGCGCTGCCCTACACGCGCCGCTGGACGAACGCCGAGGTCGCGGCCATGCCGCAACTCAACAGTGCGTCGCTCGGCATCTCGGGCGGCGTGCTGTCGCTGAACACCGGCAGCGGGCTGGCTTCGGCGGTGGGTGCGTTCGTGGGCGGCGGGGTCGGCAACAAGGCGGTCCTGCAACTGCCCGGCTTCGACGGCCTGAAGGTGCGGGACTTCAAGAGCATCGAGATCGAGATGCAGCCCGACGCCGCGTACGCGCCCGGCCAGGGTCTGCCCTACGTGTCCTTCGACTTTGTGGTCGACATGCAATGCGGCCAGCCGCCGCTGGCTGCCGATGCGACCCTCGCGCAGGCCCGGGTGCGCTACCGCACGGTGACCTACGACACCTACTACCAGTACCTGCAGCCCGGCGGCGAGCACGACGGCACCCTCGTCCCGGGCCAGTTCTCGACGATGGTGATCACGCCGCAGAGCCGCGGCTGGCGGGTGTCGGCAGGCACGCCCATCGGGTCGACCGACATCAACGGCAGCGAGACCGGCCAGACCGCGCTGGATGTCGCCGCGTTGCCCGCCGACGCCTGCTTCGCCGATGCGGCCACCGGCGACGGTGGCATGTTCAGGAACGCCGCTGCGGCGCCCGCCTGCGCGCTGGCGGCAGGGCTGGCGACCGATGCACCCGCAGCCTGTGGGGCGGCCTATCGGGGCGCCTACCTGTTCCTGGGCAGCAGCAGCAACCCCCATGCGTCGAGCTGGCAGGTCCGCTCGATGAGCTACAACCAGGGCGTGCGGACCTTCTCCTTCGAGTAGGGCGACGCAGGCGGGGGCCGACGTCCGCGCACGCGCGGGGCCTCACAGGGGGGCGGCAGCTGTCGCTTTGCATCATGTCCTGGGCTTGTCCTTGTCGAGGGGCAGGTCCAGGTCGAAGTCGGGCGCTGCGAATGTCGATGGGGCGCCCGGTTCCAGGCTTTCCGGCGCGACGAGCGCGTCGAAGTTGGTGGCCTGCCCGACGCGCTCCGACAGCGTGTAGACATCGCCTCCGCGCTCGATGAGGCCGCGCGCCTCCAGTTCCTTGAAGACCTTGTTCACCACCGGCCGGGAGAGCCCCGCGTAGGAGGCGATCACCGACTGCGGGATCCGCTTGTCGATGACGCGCCTGCCGTCGGGACGTTCCTGCGTCAGGTCGTAGAGGGCCCGTCCCACGATCTGTTCGGCCGACAGGGTGGCCACGCGCCGCATCCTGCGGCCCAGGGTGGCGAGGCGGCGCACCTTCATGTCCAGCAGGCCGAGGGCCACCGACGGGTAGGCCATGCACAGGCTGCGAACGATGCGCCTGGGGATCACGTAGACCGACGAGGGCAGCGCGGCGATCAGGCTCACCTCGGATTGGTAGCCCTGATCGGCGAAGTGGGGGCCCAGGTAGAAGTCGTCGGGCTTGAGGAAGTGCGTCGTCAGGTCCTGCTCGCCCGAGCCGGTGGAGACCACGCGCAGCAGTCCGGCGGCGACGCAGTACACGGAGTCGGTGACTTCCTGCGCACGCAGGACCGCTTCGTTCTTGCGGAAGTCGCGCAGGCTGCTGGCATCGCTCACGGCCTTTCGGACCGCGTCGGGCAACTGCGACAGGAGGGGGTGGATGTACATGTTGGCTCTCGGCGTCTCTTCATGGTTGGTGCATTCACACAGGTTCGTCGGCATCTGGGTGCTGATCGAAAAAAGAGAACCCGAAGGCGCGCGAATCGCACCTCCAGGTTCAACTGGCGCCGGGGGGCCGGAAGGCGCCAGGGCGGAAACTCCGCACCCGGCCCGGCTTCGATGGAAGCAGGGCCGGGGCTCGTGGGTCGGGCAGGCTCCTACTTGGCGGCGATCGTGGAGACCGCCGAGTTGCCCACCGCGCTGGCGGTGACCTGGTTGCCCGACGCGCGCAAGGTCGCTGCGTTGACACCCCCGTTCACCTCCGTCCCGACCGAGTTGGCGCTAGCCAGGGCCGTCACCGCACCGGTGTTGGTCTGGCTGTTGCCGATGGCGCCGGAGGCCACTCCGGTGTTCAGTCCGGACAGCGTAAGCGCATTGGTGGCGCTGTTGCCGTAGGCCTGCGCCGACACGGAGTTGGCGCTGATGCCGATGACGCTGTTGCTCACTCCGGTCGCCGGTGTGACACCGCTGTTGAGGGCGACGAGGTAGCTGGAGCCGGAACTGCTGGCCGTGACCGCCGCGGTGTTGGTCTGGCTGTTCAGCACCACGGCGGCTGCCTGGGCCGACGCCGAGATTGCGCCGCTGGCGGGCGAGCCGCCATAGGTCATGGACACCATCGCATCGTTCCAGGTCGAGGCGTAGTTGGCTCCCGGCGTGGCATTGAGCACGTTGGTGGCCGCGTTGCCGCGTGCCAGCGCCGACGTGCTGTTGCCCTGCACGGCCACGGCACCGCCATTGAGGGCCGCGTAGTACGGAAGGCCGGCACCACCATTCAGTGCGACCCCGAGCTCGGTGGATGCCGAAGCATTCACCGCCGACGCGTTCGTCTGCACGTTGTTCAGCGCGGCGCTGGCGCCCAGGCTGGCCGGCCCGTCGATGCTCAGCGTGTTGTTCGCACGGTTGGCCGAGGCCTCGGCCACCGTGCTGTTGCCGCTGATGGTGAAGGTGCTGCCCGCCACGCCCGTGCTGCCCGTCAGGACGCTGTCGTTGTTGTAGATCCGGGTGCTCGCATGGCTGCTCACCCCCGTCCCGCTGGACGACTGCTGGTTGACCAGGACATGGTCGGCGACCGCGGAGGTGCCGAGAACACCGTTCGAGGCGTACGCCAGACTTTCGTCCTGCGAGGCGACGCTCGCCCCACCGGTGACGCTCACCTTGTTGGTCGCGTCGTTGGCGACGCCCAGTGCCAGGTTGCTGTTGTTCGACAGCGAAACGGTGCTCTGGGAAACGGCCGCCGGGGCGAACATTTCCAGGCCCGATGAGGCCGAGACGGTGCCGGCGCTGCCTTGCACCGACAGCAGCGCGGAGCTGGCAGTCGTCTGGTTGGCGACGGTCGCGACCGTGTTGGTGGCGGTGTTGGCCACCGAGCGGGCGCTCTGCGCATTGCCGTCGACGGCCAGGGTCGAGCCGCTGACCGCGGCGCCCGGCGTGGCATCGATGGCGAAGGTGCCGTAGACCGCGCTGTTCAAGGTCGAGGTGTCCACCGCCTGCAGGTTGCTCAGGGCCAGGTCGGCCCGGGCGGTGAGTGCGCCGCCGGCCGTGCTGGCCGAGGCGACATCGCTGCCCGAGGTGCTCGACAGGCCGTTCGCGCTCGCGCTCGCGGTGTTCGTGGCGGCATTGCCCGTGACCGAACCGGCCGTCGTGTTGCCGGACACGGACAGGCGGCTGTCGCGCACCGTGATCGACTCGCCGCCGCGCAGGGCCAGCATCACGCCGCCGCCGTTGGGCGTGCCGGTGGAGGGGGGAACGCTGCCGCTCAGCGCAAGCGAACCGCCTTCGACGAGATCGCCGTACTGCGAGACCGTTGCCGGATACCCCGCGGCATTGCGCGACAGCTGGTGCGGGCCCGATACGCCCCAACCCTGGGTCTGCAGGTAGGCGATCGCGTCGGAGGACAGGCTCGACGTGTCGACGTACAGCGTCCCCGCGGTCAACACGGCGTTGCTGTGCGCGAGGCCGGTGCCCGTGATCTGGTAGCTGAAGGGGCCGCCGTCCGTCGGGGCGGTGCCAGGCACGCCGATCACCGACGACACGTTCGCCGCGGTCACCTGCATGTTCTGCAGCGCGCCGGTGGCGGCCAGCGAGTTGGCGTCGAGCGACAGGACGTTGGTGGCGCCGTTGCTCACCGCCTTGGCCTGCAGCAGGTTGCCCTGCGCACTGACCGTCGCGTTGTCGACGAGCGTCGCCTGCAGCGTCGACGGGTTGCCGACGCTGGCTTCACGCCCCACCTGCACCAGCACGCGGGCCGACGAGCCCGGCTCGACCGGGTTGTCGACCAGCGAGGCCGTCACCGTGCCCAGCCCGGACTGTGCGTTCTGCAGGCTGAAGGCGGCGTCGGTGACCAGCGTGGTGGTGGTGCCGGTGCTGGTGGCCGAGGCGATGCCGCGGCCCTCCAGGGCCGACGAGACGACCGCCAGGTCGTTGCCCGATGCCTTGACGGTGTTGGCGGCGCGGCTGCCGTAGGCCAGTGCCTCGACATCGTTGTTCGAGGCGCTCACCGTCGAGCCGACCACGTTGCGCTCGATCGTCGTACTCACCACGTCGCCGCCGCCCACGCCGGCCGAGACGGCCACACCCGTGCCGGTGGCCTGGGTGCTGGTGACGTTGGCCACCGGTGCGAAGCCTTCGCCCAGGCCGGTGCCCAGGTTGCCCACTGCCAGCGTGACCGCGTTGGTGGCGTCGTTGCCGTAGGCGGCACCCACGACGGCGTTGCCGGTGGTGGCCACCGTGCTGCCGGTGAGGTTGCCCTCGACCGACGCGCCGACGGAGATGCCGCCGGCGCTGCCGCTGATGGCCGTGTTCGTGCCCACCTTCTGGTCGTTGAGAACGGCATGCACCGCAAGCACCGTGGGTTGGGTGGCCACGCCGTTGTCGAAGACGGCGCCGCCGGTCGCCTTCGAATCGTAGGTGACCTGCGACGCGACCGCGCCCTGTTGCGCCACCAGCTGAACGGCATTGGCGTCCACGCCGATGCTGTTGCTGCCCAGGTTGCCGTAGGCCACGGCGCGCTGCAGGTTGTCCGACACCGTCAGGTCACCGCCGGTGACGTGCGTGCCCGCGGCGATGCCCGTGAGGGCGTCCGACAGGCTGGCGGTGGCATTCCCGCGCTGGTATTGCACGCTGGCGATGCCCGTGGAGCCGCCGGCGCCGAGCGTGGTGCCTTCCAGGGCCAGCGCGTTGCTGCCGTTGTTGCCGACGGCGACTGCCTCCTGCGTGTTGCCCTTCACACCGAGGGTGCTGCCGGCGATCGTGTTGAAGCCGGGCACGAAGGGGGCGGTGCCGCGCGAGTCGGCATCGATGCCCGTGACGATGTTCGACGCGGTGGCCGACACCGGCGCGGCCTGGTTGATCTGCAGGCTGGAGATCGTCAGCGCGCCTTCGGCCGAAACGTTCAGGTTGCCGGTCGCGCCCTTGCTTCCGCCGGTGAGGCTTGCCACGGGCGAGCCCACCAGGCCGAGCGTGTTCGCATCGAGCGAGATGCGCTGGCTCACGTCGTTGCCGTAGGCCGCCGTCGAGGTGTTGTTGTCGCTCACCGACACCGTGCTGTCGTGCGTGACGCCGCCGGTCGCGCCCGTCATGGCGACGGTGCTCACGTCGGCGGAGCTGGCCGTCACGGACGCTGCCGTGTTGCCCGAGGAGTTCAGGTTCTGCTGGTTGTTGACGATCGCGGCCTAGCCCGTGAACGACGCGGCAGCGCCGACGGCGATCTCGCTCGACGCGACGCTGCCCGTCGCCTTGGCGCGGATGGTGTTGTCGTCCACCGCCACCGCGCCGCCGTTGACCGACTGGACCGCTGCGACGATGCCGGCGGACTGCGTGCTGCTCGACAGCGGGGAGAAGTTGACCTGCGAATTGGTGATCACCAGGGAGGCGTCGGCGCCGTACGCCAGCGCGCTGCCGGCACCGTAGGCCACCTGGCCCGAGGGCGAGGCCGGCGCGGCCTCGTCGACGAACGAAACGCCCGGGGCCAGCGCGATGCGGTTGCCCGCGGCGCCCGCCGCAGCGCCGACGGCCTCGTTGCCGGTGGCGGCGCTGGTGATGCTGTTGCCGGTGACCGAGAGGCTGCCGGTGAGGGTGTTCACGGCGCCATCGTTGCCCGAGACGCCGGCGATGATCCGTGCATCCTGCGTGGTGGCGGAGGTGAGCTTGGAGGTGGTCTCCGTCGGCGAGGAACGTGCCTGGTCATTGACCAGCACGGCACTGCCCGCGAAGGTCGACGCACCGCCGGCCTGGATGTCGATCAGGTTGGTCGCGACGTTGCTCTTGGCGCTCGAGGCGATCGCGTTGCCGTCCAGCTGGGGCGAGGAGGAGGTGGTGCCGTTGACGTCGGTGCCGACGGTCAGCGCGATGGAGTTGTCGACCGCCCGCGCGGTCGACGCGGCGGGATCCGAGTTGCCGGTGGAGTCGCGGCCCTTCTGGTAGGTCTGCAGGACCAGGGTGCCCTTGGAGACGAACAAGTCCGGGTTGGTGTTGTCGAAGACCACCGAGCCGGTCGAGTCCGACACGTAGTCCACGGGCACGGTGCCGGCAAGCGTTGTCGAGGCGCTGTTGACCACGGTGCTGGCGGCGATGCTGTTGTCGAGCACCGACGCGGTGCTGCCGCTGAGCGAGCCCAGCTGCGCACCGAGCTCGTTGCCCTGCACCAGCGAGTTCACCCGGCCGGTGTTGTTCTGCCATGCATAGGCGGCCACGCCCACGCCGTCGGCCACGGACAGGTCGATGTTGCCCACGAAGGCGTTGCCGACCGCGTTCGCCTTGACGATGTTGAACTCGACGCCGACCGTGCTGGCGTTGGCCGAGTCGGCCGAAATCATCGTCGTGCCGTCGACCGCCTGCGCACCGATGGTCTGGGTGTTCAATTGATTCGACTGGCTGCCCGGGTGGCCCAGCACCGTGGCGGTGTAGACGCCCGCGGCGTTGTGCACGGTGATGCTGGCGTCGGCGTTCAGCGTCTCGGCCATCGCGCCGCCGGCGATGACCGAGGCCAGAACGGCCATGCTGACTTGGGTGCGCGTGGGTTGGCGGCTGCGCGCGCCGCGAAGGTTCTTGCGTGATTTCATGATGACACTGGTGTTCGATAAATGAAAGGTGGGTGGTGCCGGCGCCGGCCGGACATGCATGTATCAACGAGAGCTATGTGGTCGCTGGTGTCTCCTCCTCCGGTTCCCCTTGCCGCTTCTCTTGTCTTGTCTTCTCTTCTCTTATTTGCCTTGTTCGTTGCGCGCCGGCCGCTCGATGCGCGGCGCTTCGGCGCCGCCGGCCACGCGCAGCCGGGCGATGACCTGCAGGCCGGGCTCGCCACGGTGGATCGAGGTGTCGGCCGCGTCCGGCCGCCAGGCCACGGCGACCGCGCCGGGCGCGATGCCGCGCGAGGCCAGGGCGCCCACGACGGCGGAGACCCGCTCGTCGATGAGCCCGTCACGCTTGCGTGCATCCCAGTTCTCGGTGTCGCGGGCGGCGAGCGTGACCTCGACGTCCTGCTTGCGCGCGAGGGCGGCGATCTGGTCGAGCGTGGACATCGCCGCGCCGCCCAGGGTGGACGAACCGATGTCGAAGCCGATCTGGCTGGCGCTCGGCGATGCGTCTGCGCTGGCTCCGGCCACCGGACCGCGCGCCAGGTTGACCGCCTGGCCGGTGGCCGCTGCGGGCGCCGACCCGGGCTTGGCCTCGGGGTTCTGGATCGTGCGAAGCTTCTCGGCGACCGCCGTGGGCAGGGGCGCGCCGCTGCCGGGGCGCAGCGTCAGGCAGGGCTCGGGATCCACCTGCGTGACGGTGCCCAGGAGGCGGACCACGCCTTCCTCCAGGGCGGTGCGTATCCCGAGCTGCAGCGGCTCCTGCCCCTTGCTGCCGATGTCGACATCGAACAGGTCGCTGCCGAAGAAGCGGAACACGTTCAGGCCCACTTCGTAGCCGTGGAACTGCTTGGTCAGGCTGACGGTCTTGCGCACCACCAGCGAGCGGGTGTCGACGATGCGCAGGTCCACGCCGACCGAGGCGGTGAAGGTCCGGGCCTTGGCACCCGCCTGGTTCTTGGAGATGTCGAAGCCGCCGGAATTGATGTTGTAGTTCAGCTCCGTGATGCCGCCGACGATGTAGTAGTCGGACTTGTGGATGCTGCCGCCGAAGTACGGCATCCAGGGCACCACCTGCGCGTTGCCGTTGTTGCCCAGGCGGTGCGTCATGCCGTCGCCGAGTTGCCGCCGGTCGGCGTAGCCGAGTTCGCGTTCGGCGATCACCGGGTCGAAGCGCTCGGCCACGCCTACGGCGCCCGTGAGCTTGCCCAGCGCCGAATACACCATGAGCGCGCCGCCCTGCGTGATGGCGTTGCCCTCGTTGATGCTGTACTTGCCGGTGTAGTCCTTCACGTCCCCGACGCTGACCACGATCGGCGCGCGCGCCGAGGCCGCGACGTGGTCGGCAAAGCAGGCGAGCACGCCTTCCATGGGCGTGACGTTGTCGCGCACCGAGGGGCCGAGCAGGATCGGCACCTCACCGGGCGCCACGCGTTGCTGGGGGATGTAGGTGCAACCGGAGGCCAGGGCCACGGCGGCTGCACACAGGCCGATGCGCCAGGCGCGGGCGGAGCTGTTGGTCTTGTTCTGCATGACTTGCTCTTTCCTGCGCTCAGTTCAAGGCGCCGTAGGCGCAGGCCGTGCTGCCGCTGACGGAGGCGGACTGGTTGCCGCGGTTGGTCTGGTTGGAGTTGAGCGCCTGCCACGCCGTGCCGTTGACGTAGTTGGCGGTGTTGCCGGCGGCGGCGGCACCGACCACGCCGGTGTTGGTCTGGTTGCTGCCGACCTGCGTCGCGCCATAGGTGCCGACGTCGGCCTGGTTGGCGTTGCCGGTGGACTGCGAGGAGGCTCCCGCGCTGCTCGGGGAGTTGGCCACGGTGCTGTTGGTGCCCTGGCTGCCCGTGGCGTTGGCGGCGACGTCGCAGTTGTACTGGTGGTCGATGTTGGTGATGTAGTTGTTGTTCGTCACCGGTGCCGCGTAGTAGCCGGACTTCCTTTTCTGGATCATGTCCTGCACCGCGGCGGCATTGACCTTGTCGGCCGCGCTCTGGAACTGCCATGCCGCGTTCTCGCCGGCGTTGTTGGCGAGCACGGGTGCACTGGCCAGGGCGCCTGCGGCCGCCAGCAGCGAGGCGCGTTGAAGAATCGGCAGGGCGAACACGGCCCTGACTCGGAAGTGAATCATGAAAATTTCCTTGAGGATGGGAAGGCCTGGAAGGCCCGAACGAGGCGCTGGCCCCGTCGCTGCGCGCCCGTTGTCGGGCGTCTTGGCTTTAGCCGCTCATGGCTGCGACGCGCTCCGTCGAGCCACGGGAAGGCTGGGAACGGCGCGCAGGTGCGGAACCGGTGCTGCTCGGGGAAGGGGCTGTGCGTCCTCGATGGCTGGTGGATGCGGCGTCTCTGGAGCCGCCTCGTCGCCGCCATCCACGATCGCGCGCTCCAGGTCCCGGTACATCCGCTCGGACTGGCCCTCGAATTCCTGCTGGAGCATCCCCAGCAGTTCGGTCGCACGGTGTTGCATCTGCGCGATCGATTCCTCGACGCGGTTGAGTTCCGCGCGCAGCTCCAGAACGAAGAGCTTGAGCCGCCGCTTGTCGGATTGCTCGATGGGGTTCATCCCGCGAACCCCCAGGGCACCACGGCCGACGTGCACTGGTAGGCCGCTTCGGCATACGCCCCGCGGCGCGGCAGCGCACTGCGCGTGGGCAGGGGGGACTCCGGCGGGCTCCAGGTGTCTTCCATGGTGCGCGCGATGGCCCTCGACGGATCGAAGGAGGCGCCGTTCACGAACCGGCCGCACATCCAGCGGGCGCCGGTGCGCAGTGCGTTCGCATAGTCATGCTCGTTCTCCACGCCGGCGACGACGATCTGTTCGGCCAGGTGTGAACAGATGCGGATCATGTCGCGCAGCGCGCGGGCCGCGTCCTGGTTGTGGCGGCTGCGAAGGACGAAGCTCTCGTCCAGCAACAGGGTCTGGGGACTGCACGCCTGGAGGCCTTCGAGGTTGACGGGCCCGCTGCCGAAGCCGGCCATGGCGATGCGTGCGCCGCGCTGACGGATGGCATCGCAGAAGTCCCTGGCGTCCTCGAGCGAGGGAAGCGCTGTCCGGCCGGAGATCTCCAGCGTGAAGCGGCTGGCTGCGCAGGGGTTGGCCTTCAGGAGCGCGAACAGCCGCGACCAGTAGCTGTCGTGGCGCACGCTCATCGACGAGATGCGGCAGGCCAGGCGCAGCGACGGATCCTCCAGCAGCCTGCCGAAGATGCGCAGGGCCTGCGCACGGTCGACCAGCCGCGTGAGGCCCAGGCGCTCCAGTGAAGGCATGAAGACCTCGTGCGAGGCCGTGTGCACATCGGCAAGCTGGCCCGTCGCACGCGGCACGCCGCGCCAGTAGAGGATGCTGAGGGGGGAATACGGGCTGACGACGCCCTGCCACGCGCAGTCGACACCGTCAGCGGCGTACATGCGCGCAACGTCGGCGGCAATCTTCATGTCTGCCTGGAAGCGGTCCGAATGCCCTCGCCACATGCCGACATGGAGTGCCGAGCACGAGGCCGAGGCATAAAGGACGTAGCTGGACTCGTCGGCCGTCAGGCAGCGCGGCGTCGCGGTCTGCAGCTCGGTCCAGCCCGCATGCAGCGCCGGCACGAGTTCGTGGCCTTCGATGCAGATGGGCTCGGTACCGCCCAGCACCATGAGCTGCTCCAGCACATCTTCCTGCGCGCCGTCGCCCTGCGGAAGCCACAGCACCAGGCAGTCGTCGCCGATGTTGATGACCTGACGCGCCGGGTCGGCAGTGAGGGTGCCAAGCCGCCGCGCGATCTGCTCGCTGAATTCGTGCGCGACGCGCTGACCGAAAGCTTCACGTACGCGAAGGATGTTGCTCGCGTAAACGAAAGCGCCGCGTAACGCAGTTGCAGCGTGGACCGGTTGCGGAGGGTGCCGGAGCGCTGTTTCGATCTGTTGCATGAAATGGATACTAGAAATGCCATTTCGCTGTCGCAACGACTGCTTTTAGTTTCTTGTCATGCGCATAACAGAAGTAGAACGTCGTCATTTTTCGGCGACCCGGCGAGCCGCAGAAACGAATCCAATAGTGTTCGTTGGCGCGTGCTCACCACGCGCGGCTCAGCGCGCAGGGCGTTTTCACCGCGCGGATGCACATCTATTCATGCATGCCGGATCGCTTGCTTCGCTCGAGCGCTGTCTTTTTCGGCGCTCGAGCGAAGGCGAGGGCGCCCCGGCGCGCCGGACGCCTCAGGCAGGGGTGCGCGCAGTCGCGAACAGGTCGACCATCGCCTTGTTGAAGGCCGGGAGATCGTCCGGCTTTCTGCTGGTGACGAGCGGTCCGTCGTTGACCACTTCCTCGTCGACCCATTGCGCACCGGCGTTCGTAAGGTCCGCGCGCAGCGAGGGCCAGGAGGTCATGCGGCGTCCCTTGACGCCGTCGGCGTCGATCAGGGTCCAGGGGCCGTGGCAGATGGCGGCAATCGGCTTGCCGGACTCGACGAAGGCGCGAACGAAGGCGATGGCCTTGGGTTCGAGGCGCAGGGCGTCGGGGTTCACCACGCCGCCCGGCAGCAGCAGGGCGTCGTAGTCGGCGGCTTTCGCGCTTTCCAGTCGGGCTTCGACAGCGAAGGTGTCGGCCTTGTCGTGGTGGTTCCAGCCCTGCACCTTGGCGCCGGCGGGCGACACGATGTGCGTGGTGGCGCCTGCGGCATCGAGTGCGCGGCGCGGCTGGGTGAGTTCGACCTGTTCGAAGCCGTCGGTGACGAGGATGGCGACCTTGAGGTCTCGCAGGGTGGTGGATGGCATGGAGTGTCCTTGGGAAGAGGGATGGGAGGGATGTGCACGCGAGGGCGGCCTGATCCGCAGGTGAACGTCGATCACCCGCCTGATGTGCAACGACTCGGGGTGAGCCGTCGCCATGCGGCTTGACGACGGACGCCGCCTCGCATGGCTTCAGTCTGCGCCGCCCGGTGGGTCGCGCGGTCGGCGTGTTGCGTGCAGGCGCGTAGGAGCACACGGGCAGGGCGGGGCCCGCTCAGGCCTTCCGGAAGAGCCCGTTGAGCTGCGCGCCCTGCGCGGCGCCCTCGAAACCGTCGAAGCGCCCCGCCTGCAGTGCCTGTGCGGCGCGCATGAAGCCGCCCCATGCCGCGCGGGCCAACGCGCCGCCCACGCTCACCCGCCGCACGCCCAGTGCCGCGAGGTCCTGCAGGGTGAGGACGCTCGTGGCGCCCACCAGCACATTGACCGGCTTGGGGGCCACCGCGCCGACCACTGCCGCGATCTGCTCGCGCGTCGTGATGCCGGGCGCATAGAGGCAGTCGGCGCCCGCGTCGGCGTAGGCGCGCAGCCGTGCGATCGCGTCGTCGAGGTCGGGCCGGCCGGCAAAGAAGTTCTCGGCGCGGCCCACCAGCAGCGTGTCGCCGCCGGCCGCGTCGATGGCGGCGCGCGCGGCACGCAGGCGGGCCACCGCCACGTCGATGGGGTAGAGCGGGGCGCTGGCATCGCCCGTGCCGTCCTCGATGGACAGGCCTGCCACGCCGGTGCCGACGGCCTGGGCGACATGGCGGGCCACGGCCTCGGGCGTGTCTCCAAATCCGTCCTCGAAGTCGGCATTCACCGGCAACTCGGTGGCCGCGACCATCTCGCGCAGGTGGGCCAGCACCGCGTCAACCGGCAGGTCGCCGTCGGCCTGCGCCTGCGACCACGCATGGCCCGAGCTGGTGGTGGCGAGGGCCTGGAAGCCGAGCGACTGCAGGTAGCGCGCGCTGCCGGCATCCCACGGGTTGGGCAGCATGAAGCAGCCGCTGGCATGCAGCGCCTTGAAGTCGGCACGGCGGCGGGCGATGGTGGAGGCGTCGGGGATGGGGCGTGCGGTGTCCATGCGGCATCTTGAACTGCCGGCAGCCCCCACGCTTCGGCCGGCCCCGAAATGCGGTCCCGGAGCCAGGGGCTTGCGCGACGCCTGGGCGGTAGGTGCAGCCGTGGGCCGTTCCTAGAATGCGCGGGCCCTATCGGCCCATCGAACCAGGAGACCGCCATGAAGGAAGACAGCATCGAATTCGAATCGCGCGACGGCATTCGCATCCAGGCCTGGCGCTGGGCACCCGAAGGCACGCCGCGTGGCGTGGTGCAGGTGCAGCACGGCCTCGGGGAGCATGGCGCGCGCTACCGCCGCTTCGGCGAGGCACTGACCGCCGCGGGCTATCTCGTGGTGGCGCCCGATGGCCGCGGCTCGGGCCGCACGGCCGCGGGACGCTACGGCCACTGGGGCCGCGATGGCTGGCCGGGCTGGGTCGACGACCTCGTGCAGCTCAACCACCGCATCCGGCAGGACCACCCGGGCATGAAGCTCGCGCTGGTCGGCCACAGCATGGGCAGTTTCGCCACGCAGCAGTTCCTGCTGGACCATTCGGCCGAGGTCGACGCCGCCGTGCTGCTGGGGTCCACCGAGGTGTCGGGCATCGTGGCCATGATGACGGCGCCGGGCCCGGTGGACCTGAGCACGCTCAACCAGGGCTTCGAGCATCGCACCGGCTTCGAGTGGCTCAGCCGCGATGCCGCGGAAGTCGACCGCTACTGTGCCGATCCGGCCTGCGGCTTCGTGCCCGAGCCCTTCACCGGCATCGAGACGCTGGCGCGCGCCGCCGACCCCGCGGCGCTGGCCGGCATTCGCGCCGACCTGCCCATCCTCATCCTCTCGGGCGACGCCGACCCGATCGCGGGCGGCGGCGCGGCGCTGCAGGTGGTGGCGCAGCGCTACCGCGATGCGGGCGTGCGCGACGTCGAACTCACCCTGTACCCGCAGGCGCGCCACGAACTGCTCAACGAGACGAACCGCGACGAGGTCACGGCGCGGATCGTGGGCTTCCTGGACCGCACCATCGGCCGCTGAGGCCGCGCCGCTCGCGGCGTGGGCTCAGGCCTTCTCGTACTCGGACAGCGGCACGCAGCTGCAGAACAGGTTGCGGTCGCCATACACGTTGTCGACGCGGCCCACAGGCGACCAGTACTTGGCATGCTTCAGCGCGGCCAGCGGGAAGGCCGCGACCTCGCGCGAGTAGGGGTGCTTCCACTCGGTGGCGGCGAGCGTGGGGGCCGTGTGCGGCGCGTTCCTGAGCGGGTTGTCGTCCTTGGGCCAGACACCTTCCTCGATGCGGCGGATCTCGCCGCGGATGGCGACCATGGCGTCAATGAAGCGGTCCAGCTCGGCCAGCGGTTCGCTCTCGGTCGGCTCGACCATCAGCGTGCCGGCGACCGGAAAGCTCAGCGTGGGCGCGTGGAAGCCGTAGTCGATGAGGCGCTTGGCCACGTCCTCGGCCGTCACGCCGCTCGTGTCCTTGAGCGGGCGCAGGTCCAGGATGCATTCGTGCGCCACGTGCCCGTTGGGGCTGGCGTAGAGCGTCGGGTAGTGCGACGACAGGCGGGCGCTGATGTAGTTGGCGCTGAGGATGGCCGTCTCGGTGGCCGCCGTGAGGCCCGAGGCGCCCATCATGCGGATGTACATCCAGCTGATCGGCAGCACCGCGGCATTGCCCAGGGGCGCAGCGGACACGGCGCCCACGGTCGCAGGCTCGCCGGCCGTCGCGTGCCCGGGCAGGAAGGGCACGAGGTCTTCCACCACGCACACCGGCCCGACACCGGGTCCGCCGCCGCCATGCGGAATGCAGAAGGTCTTGTGCAGGTTGAGGTGGCTCACGTCGCCGCCGAACTCGCCGGGCGCGGCCACGCCGACCAGCGCGTTCATGTTGGCGCCGTCGACGTACACGCGGCCCCCGTGCGCATGCACGATCTCGCACAGCTCCTTGACCCGCGTCTCGAACACGCCGTGCGTGCTGGGGTAGGTGATCATCACGCAGGCCAGGTCGGCCGCGTGCTGCTCGCAGGCACGCCTGAGGTCGTCGATGTCGACGTTGCCCTGGCTGTCGCAGGCCGTCACCACCACCTGCATGCCCGCCATCTGCGCGCTGGCCGGGTTGGTGCCGTGGGCCGACGAGGGGATCAGGCACACCTTGCGGTGCGCCTCGCCGCGGCTCGCATGCCAGGCCTGGATGGCCAGCAGGCCCGCGTACTCGCCCTGCGAACCGGCGTTGGGCTGCAGGCTGATGCCGGCATAGCCCGTCGCTTCGCACAGCCAGGCGCGCAGCTGCTCGTCCAGTTGCCGGTAGCCGGCCAGCTGCTCGGCCGGCGCGAAGGGGTGGATGTGCGCGAACTCGGGCCAGGTGATGGGGATCATCTCGCTGGTCGCGTTGAGCTTCATGGTGCAGCTGCCCAGCGGGATCATGCTGCGGTCCAGCGCCAGGTCCTTGTCCGACAGGCTGCGGATGTAGCGCAGCATCGCCGTCTCGCTGCGGTGGGTGTTGAACACCGGGTGCGTGAGGAAGGTGCTGGTGCGGCGCAGCTCGGCCGGCAGGCGCGGCGCGGTGTCGGCAGCGAGCTGCTCGAAGCGCGGCATCGGCGTGCCGGCAGGCACGAACAGTGCCCACAGCGCCTCGATGTCGGTGCGGGTGTGCGTCTCGTCCAGCGAGATGCCCAGGTGCTGCTGCAGGCGGCAGCGCAGGTTGATGCCCGCGGCGGCGGCGCGGCCGAGGATGTCGGCGGTGTCCTCGCCCGTGCGGACGGTGATCGAGTCGAAGGCCGTCTCGTGCACCAGCTCGCGGCCCATCTGTTCGAGCCCGCGCGCCAGCACGGCCGTGAGCAGTGCCACGCGTTGGGCGATGCGCGTGAGGCCCACCGGGCCGTGGTAGACCGCGTACATGCTCGCGACCACCGCCGGCAGCACCTGCGCCGTGCAGATGTTGGAGGTCGCCTTCTCGCGGCGGATGTGCTGCTCGCGCGTCTGCAGCGCGAGCCGGTAGGCCGGTGAGCCGTGGGCATCGACGCTCACGCCCACCAGGCGGCCCGGCAGCGAGCGCTTGAAGGCGTCGCGGCAGGCGAGGTAGGCGGCATGCGGGCCGCCCGCGCCCATCGGCATGCCGAAGCGCTGCGTGCTGCCGCAGACGATGTCGGCGTCCCATTCGCCGGGCGGCGTGAGCAGCGTCAGCGCCAGCAGGTCGGCCGCGACGCAGAAGGCCGCGCCTCGCTCATGCGCCACGCCGACGAGCGGGCGCAGGTCGTGCACCTGCCCGGTGGTGCCCGGATATTGCGCGAGCACGCCGAAGAAGTCGCCGCCGGCCATGAGGTGCGGCAGCGTCTCGGTGGCCGTGCTCACCTTGAGCTCGATCCCCATCGGCGCGGCGCGCGTGCGGATCACCTCGAGGGTCTGCGGGTGGCAGTCGCCGGCCACGATGAACACGTTGCTGCGGCTCTTGACGCTGCGCCTGGCCAGCGTCATCGCCTCGGCCGCCGCGGTGGCCTCGTCGAGCATCGAGGCGTTGGCGATCGCCATGCCGGTGAGGTCCGTCACCATCGTCTGGAAGTTGACCAGCGCCTCCATGCGGCCTTGCGAGATCTCCGCCTGGTAGGGGGTGTAGGCGGTGTACCAGGCCGGGTTCTCCAGGATGTTGCGCAGGATCACGCCCGGGGTGTGCGTGCCGTAGTAGCCCTGGCCGATGAAGTTGCGCGCCACCTTGTTCTTCGAGGCGATGGCCTTGAGCTCCGCCAGCGCCTCGCCCTCCGTGGCCGGCGTGGGCAGCTTCATCGCCTGGCTGCGCCGGATCGCCGGCGGCACGATGCCGTCGATCAGCTCGGTGCGCGAACGCGCCTCCACCGCCCGCAGCATCGCCGCCTCGTCCTCGGCCGAGAGGCCGATGTGGCGGTTGGCGAAGGCGTCGGCATGTTCGAGGGCGGCGAGGGGCGGAAAGTCGGCGGGGGAGGTCATGGCAGGGCTCGAGGGCATTCAGAGGCGGGGACAGGACTTGAGCGACGCGAAAGTGCCGCGAAGGGCGCGAAATCGAGAAAGGTCTTTTTTGCGTTCTTCGCGCAACCTTCGCGCCCTTCGCGTACGGCTGTCCGATCCCGATTTCAGGATTCGGCCGAGAACTTCTCGTAGGCCGTGGCGTCGAGCAGGGCGTCGAGCTGGGCCGGCTCCGACAGGCGCACCTTGAAGAACCAGCCGGCGCCGGTGGGGTCGCTGTTGGCAAGGGACGGGTCGGCGCGCAGCGCCTCGTTGACTTCGGTGATCTCGCCGGTCAGGGGCATGTACACGTCGGCGGCGGCCTTGACCGACTCCACCACGCCCGCGACCTCGCCCTGCGTGAAGGCCTTGCCCACCTCGGGCAGGTCGACGAAGACCACGTCGCCCAGCGCGTCCTGCGCATGCACCGTGATGCCGACCGTGGCGGTGGCGTTGTCGTCGGTCTGGACCCACTCGTGGTCCTTGGTGTACTTGACGTTGCTCATGAAGACTCCTCGTGGAAGGGGTGGAAAGAATGAGGGAGAGAAAAAAGAAAGGGGTGATCAGCCGCGGAAGTAGCGGGCCAGCACGAAGGGCATCTGCGTGACCTCCATCGGCACGGCCTTGCCGCGCACGATCGCGTCGATGCGCGTGCCGGGCTCGGCGTAGGCGGTGGCGACGTAGGCCATGGCGATCGGGCGGTCGACGGTGGGGCCGAGCAGCCCGCTGGTGACGAGGCCGACGTCGGTGCCCTCGGCGTTGCGCAGCACCGTGCCTTCGCGCACGGGCACGCGCTCCAGAGCGACCAGGCCGACCCGCTTGCGCTTCAAGGTTTCATGGTCCAGACGGCCTGCAGCCCCCGTGGATGCTGCGAGCTGCGCCATCAATTTCGTAGCGCCCGGGAAACCGCCCTCGCGCGCGCCGCCGGCGCGGCGCACCTTCTGGATGGCCCAGGTGAGCGAGGCCTCGACCGGCGTGGTCGTGGGGTCGAGGTCGTTGCCGTACAGGCACAGGCCGGCCTCGAGCCGCAGCGAGTTGCGCGCGCCCAGGCCGATGGGCTGCACCTCGGGCTGCGCGAGCAGCAGGCGCGCCAGGCGCTCGGCGTCGGCCGCGGCGACGGAGATCTCGAAACCGTCCTCGCCGGTGTAGCCGCTGCGCGTGGCGAAGGCCGGCACGTCGCCGATCTTCACCGCGCCGCCGGTCATGAACACGAAGCGCTCGATGCCGGGCGACAGGCGGGCCAGCACCGCGGCGGCCTGCGGGCCCTGCAGCGCGAGCAGCGCATGCTCGGGCAGGGGCTGGACCTGGCAGCGGTGGCCGATCTTCCGCTGGATGAGCGCGAGGTCGTCTTCCTTGCACGCGCCATTCACGATCAAGAACAGCGAATCGTGGCCCTCGTTGAAGAACATCAGGTCGTCGACGATGCCGCCGTCGTCGTTGAGCAGCAGGCCGTAGCGCTGCTTGCCGGGCGCGAGGCCGATCACGTCGACCGGCATCAGGGTCTCGAGCGCGGCCGCGGCGTCGGGCCCGACCAGCCGCAACTGGCCCATGTGCGAGATGTCGAACAGACCGGCGGCGGTGCGCGTGTGGCGGTGCTCGGCCATCAGGCCGGCGGGGTATTGCACCGGCATCGAGTAGCCGGCGAAGGGCACCATGCGCGCACCCAGTTCGATATGCAGGGCGTGCAGCGGCGTCTGGCGCAAGTCGGTGGCGGCGTTGGCGGTATCGGCGGAAGAGGCCATGGCGCAGGTCTCCGGGAACGAGGGCAGTCATCATCCGCGACGCAAATCGCGGGCCACCCCTGCTGTCCCTGGTACCTGAGAGATTCGCCCCAGCGATCGGGGTTTGCTCCTTCGGTGGGGGCCGTCGACACGCGGTCGGGCCCCGCTCTCCAGCCGGGAACGCCGGCGCTGGCCGGCGTGTCGTCAGTCCTTTTGCCTGAGCGTTCGGAATGGTGCTTCCTGCGCCTTCGGCGGCCCTGCTGCGGTCGGTGCGCGGGGCTCTCTCCTGACCCGGCCGAGTGTAGTGGATCGGCCGCCGGCTACGCCGCCGTTTCCAGCGGCAGCAGCCGCTCGATGCGCTCGCGCACCGAAGCGGCCCGCTCGGCGCCGGCATGGGCCTCGATGTCGGCGATCATGGTTCGCGCAACGGCGAGCATCGCGTCGCGCTCGCGGGCCTCGCGCAGAGCGTCGCGCAGGGCATCGGCCTGCGCGGGATCGCGGCGCGCGAACATGCGCTCGCACAGGTCGAACAGGAACATCCGCGTCGTGGCGAGGGAGCGCTTGCCGTCGAAGGGGTCGGCCGCAACCGGCGCCGCCGGCGCCTCTGGCGCGGGCGCTTGCAGTGCGTGAGCGGCCTGCAGATAGCCGCGCTCGACCAGGGCGCGCGCGGCACGGCCGGCTTCGTCGCGGCCGCCGAACAGGGGTCCGAAATCGGTGAGCGAATGCCTGCCGTCGGCCATGAGCAGCAGGGCGCGTTCGCGCTGCGACAGCGAACGCTGGCCAGGGCGCAGTTCGTCGCGCGCCTTGTCGGTCTTGAGAAGCAGCATGGGCGGTCAGGAGGATGCCGAGCGCGGCAGCATCCGCCGCCGCCATGACATCCTCGTGAACGGCCCTGTCGCCTACCGCGCGTAGACCAGGTCGCGCAGCCCCAGCGAGATGCCCGGCACGTAGGTGATCACCATCAGGCAGGCCAGCACCACCAGTACGAAGGGCACCAGCTGCGTGACGATGCGGTCCAGCGAGATGCGCGCCACCGTGCAGGCGGCGAACAGGTTCACCCCGAAGGGCGGGGTGATCATGCCCAGCGCCAGGTTGACCACCATGATCAGCCCGAAGTGCACCGGGTCGATGCCGAAGTGCTGGGCCACGGGCGCGAGGATGGGCGCCAGCACGATGATTGCGGCACTGGTCTCGATGAACATGCCGATGACGAACAGCGCGGCGTTGACGCCGAGCAGGAACATCGCGGGCGACTTGAGCACGGATTCCAGCCAGTGGCCGATCGCCTCCGGCACGCCCGCGCGCGTGATGAGGAAGGCGAACAGGCCGGCGTTCGCGATCACGAACATGATCACGGCCGACGAGATCACCGACTTGCGCAGGATCTTGTACAGGTCGGGCAGCTTGATCTCGCGGTAGATCACCATGCCCACGACCAGCGCGTAGAACACCGCCACGGCCGAGGCCTCGGTGGGCGTGAAGATGCCGCCGTAGATGCCGCCCAGGATGATGACCGGCATGAGCAGCGCCCAGCCCGCCTGCCAGAGCGCCTTGCCGAAGGGCATGCGGCCTTCGCCGTCGTTCTTGCCCCAGCCCTTCCACTTGCAGTAGACCCAGACGAAGAGCATCAGCGCCGCGCTGATGAGGATGCCCGGGCCGAAGCCGGCAATGAACAGCTCGCCGATCGACACCTCGGCGCTCACGCCGTACAGGATCATCGGGATCGAGGGCGGGATGATCACGCCCAGCTCGGCGCTCGTGGCCTGCAGCGCGGCCGCATAGCTCGTGGGGTAGCCGTGCTTGATCAGCGCCGGGATCAGGATGGCGCCGATGGCGAAGGTGGTGGCCACCGACGAGCCCGACACCGCCGCGAAGATCATGCAGGTGAGCACGCAGGTCATCGGCAGGCCGCCCTGCACGCCGCCCACGATGCTCTTGGCGAATTCGACCAGCCGGCGCGAGATGCCGCCGGTCTCCATCAGGTTGCCGGCCAGGATGAAGAAGGGAATGGCGGCCAGCGGAAACTTGTTGATCGAGTTGAACATCTCCTTGGCGGAGATCAGCATGGGCGCGCCGGTGACCTGCATGCCCAGCACGGAGGCCAGGCCGATCGAGACGGCGACGGATATCGACAGTGCGAAGCACAGCACCATCGTGACGACCATCACGGGGGTCATGCCGTGGCCCCCCAACTCGGCACTTCGTGTCCTCGCCACCCCCCGAGGGGGCGCCGAGTTTGCTTGAGGCGGCTCCGCGCGGCGCTCATTGCGCAGTCTCCAGTTCCATGCGCTTCGGATCGAGGTAGTTGCCCACGATGCCGATCAGCGAGAAGAGCGCGCCGACCGGAAGCGCCAGGTAGGCCCAGACCATCGAGATGCTTTCGAGCCCGGCCATGGACTGCACGCGCCCGCGCATGGCGTAGTCGAAACCCCACCACAGCACGACGAGCATCAATGCCAGCGCGGCGATGCTGACCACCGCATCGAGCACGCGCTTGATCTTCGGCGGGCTCCAGCGGTAGAGCACGTCCACGCTCACCATCGCGCCCTGGCGGAAGGCCATGGGGATGCCGAGGAAGACCATCCAGATCAGGCTCACGCGGATCAGGATCTCGCTCCACTCGGCCGGCTGCTCGAGCACGAAGCGCGTGACGATCTGGAACATGCCCAGCGATGCCGCGATCACCAGCATCAGGCAGGCCAGGGCCATCGAGAGCGCCGTGGTGCGGCGCTCCAGCCCGAGGAACATCTCTTTCATCTCAACCCAGTTGTTGCAAAGAAAAAAGCCCGCCAGGCCAAGCTGGGCGGGCGCGGGCAGCTATCGAAAAGATAGCGTGCCGGGCATTCACTTGTAGTCGCGGATCTTGTCGAGGTTGGCCTTGCCGAAGTCCTTCTCGAACTGGGCGTTGACCGGCGCCAGCGCCGCGACGAACTTCGACTTGTCGACGTTGTCGATCACCGTCATGCCCTTGGCGCGCAGGTCGGCCACGCCCTTGGCGTCGTCCTCGTCGACGCGTGCACGGTTGGCCTTCACGGCTTCCTTGGCGGCATCGAGGAAGGCCTGCTGGTCGGCGGGCGCCAGCTTGTCGAACACGCCCTTGTTCATCACGAAGATGCAGGGCGAGTACACGTGGCCGGTGAGCGTGAGGTGCTTCTGCACCTGGTCGAACTTGGCCGAGATGATCACGGGCAGCGGGTTCTCCTGGCCGTCCACGGTGCCCTGCTGCAGGGCGGTGAACACCTCGGGGAAGGCCATCGGCGTGGTGATGATGCCGAAGCCCTTGTAGGCCGCGATGTGCACCGGGTTCTCCATGGTGCGCATCTTCAGGCCCTTGAGGTCGGCGGGCTCCTTCACGTCGCGCTTGCTGTTGGTCATGTGGCGGAAGCCGTTCTCGGCCCACGCCAGCGCCTTGAAGCCCTTGGCGTCGAACTTCTTGAGCAGGTCCTGACCGATCGGGCCGTCGAGCACGGCGCGCGCGTGCGCCTTGTCGCGGAACAGGAAAGGCACGTCGAGGATCTTGGTCTCGGGCACGAAGTTCGGCACCGGGCCGGTGGACGAGAAGGCCAGTTCCTGCGTGCCGAGCTGCACCGCCTCGATCGATTCGCGCTCGCCGCCCAGCGAGCCGTTGTAGAAGGTCTGGACCTTGTAGCGGCCGCTGGTGCGCTTCTCGACTTCCTTGGCGAAGGTGTCGATGGCCACGCCCTGGTGCGAGTTCTGCGCGGTCGAGATGCTGATCTTCATCGTGGTCTGCGCGATCGCGGCGCAGGCCATGCCAAAGCCGAGAACCAGGCCGACGGCCAAGCGGTTCAACTTCATGGGGTGTCTCCTCGGTGGAAAGTGGCCGCGGCCCAGAACGGGCCGCGGCAGGCAGGGCGTCGACTATGCCCTGATTGCCAGCTTCACAGCGTCGGGATTTTCACGGACGTAGTCGCGGATCACCTCGTCGAAGGACGTGTCGCTGCCCAGGCCCAGCGCGCGGGCGCGCGGCGTCTCGAAGCGCCCGGGCCAGGTCTTGACGATGCGCATGATGGCCGGGTCGGGCGTGCGGTCCAGCAGGGCGAGCGCCTCGGGCCCCGCCACGCGGCCGAGCGCGGCGGCCATCTCGCCCACGGTGGTGGACAGCGAGGGCAGGTTGACCGCGGTGCGCGGGCCCCATTCGGCCTCGCTCGCCTCGGCGGCGCGCAGGATGCCTTCGATGGTGCGCGCCGGCGAGGCCAGCGCGACGGGCGTGTCGTCGGGCACGGGGCAGGGCGCGCGCACGCCGGCCAACGGCTCGCGGACCATGCCGCTGAAGAAGCTGGAGGCGGCACCGTTCGGCTTGCCGGGCCGCACGCTCACCGTCATGAGGCGCACGCTGCGCCCGCGCACGAAGCCCTTGCGGGTGTAGTCGGCCACGAGCTGCTCGCCGATGAACTTCTGGATGCCGTAGCTCGTCTGCGGCGTGGGCAGCGTGTCGTCGCCGATCACCGGTGGCAGCGGCTGCGCGGGGGAGTCGCCGAACACGGCGAGCGAACTGGAGAACACCACGACGGGCGCGGTGCCGGCTGCGCGCAGCCGCTCGAGCAACGCATGCGTGGCGGCGAAGTTGCTGCGCATGCCGAGGTCGAAGTCGGCTTCGCATTCGCCGCTGACGGCGGCGGCCAGGTGGAAGACCACGTCGGCCCGCGACCAGAAATCGGCGGCCGGGTCCGCCAGTTGGGCATTCAGGTCGCCGGTGGCCGCGACGATGCGCGCGTCCGCCGCGAGGTCGGCCGGCGCCGGCGCGCGATCGACCAGCGTGATGCGGGTGACGGGCTGTGCCGCTGCGCCCGCGAGCGCGAGCGATCCGCGCTGCAGCAGGGTGCGCGCGAGCCGTGCGCCGATGAAGCCGGCGCCGCCGGTGATGACGATGTGCATGGTCTTGTCTCCTGTGGAATCTGTCGAGTCTAGGGCCGGTCCGGCAGCGGGAGGGTCGGGCCCGCAGCGCCGCCGCGACGCCAACGCAAAGGGCGCCCGAAGGCGCCCTTGGTCGGCGGAAGCGTCGCGCTTACATCCCCACGTAGTTCGGCCCGCCGCCGCCCTCGGGCGTGACCCAGACGATGTTCTGCGTCGGGTCCTTGATGTCGCAGGTCTTGCAGTGCACGCAGTTCTGGGCGTTGATCTGCAGGCGCTCCTTGCCGGCATTGGCCTCGTCGGGCACGAACTCGTAGACGCCGGCGGGGCAGTAGCGCGACTCGGGGCCGGCGTACTCGGGCAGGTTGATGCGCGTAGGCACCGTCGGGTCCTTGAGCGTCAGGTGCGCCGGCTGGTTCTCTTCGTGGTTGGTGTTGCTGATGAACACCGAGCCCAGGCGGTCGAAGGTGAGCTTGCCGTCGGGCTTGGGGTAGTCGATCTTCTTGTATTGCGCGGCCGGCTTCAGGCGCGCGTGGTCGGGTTCCTTGCGGTGGATGGTCCACGGGATGTGGCCGCGCAGCAGGAACTGCTCGATGCCGTTCATCACGGTGGCCGTGTACAGGCCCTTCTTGAACCAGGTCTTGAAGTTGCGGTCCTTGTACAGCTCGGCGTGCAGCCAGCTCTTCTCGAAAGCGGCAGGGTAGGCGCTCAGCTCGTCGTGCTGGCGGCCGGAGGTCACGGCGTCGAAGGCGGCCTCGGCGGCCAGCATGCCGGTCTTGATGGCGGCATGGCTGCCCTTGATGCGGCTCACGTTGAGGTAGCCCGCGTCGCAGCCCACCAGTGCGCCGCCCGGGAACACGGTCTTGGGCAGCGCCAGCAGGCCGCCTGCATTGATGGCGCGCGCGCCGTAGCTCAGGCGCTTGGCGGGCTTCAGGCCCTTGTCCTGGCCTTCGAAGTAGTAGCGGATGTTCGGGTGCGTCTTGAAGCGCTGGAACTCCTCGAAGGGGCTGATGTAGGGGTTCTGGTAGTCGAGGCCCACCACGTAGCCGACGATGACCTGGTTGTTCTCGGCGTGGTAGAGGAAGGCGCCGCCGTAGGTGTTCGGGTCCAGCGGCCAGCCGGCCGCGTGCAGCACCAGGCCGGGCTCGTGGCGCGCCGGGTCGATCTCCCACAGCTCCTTGATGCCGATGCCGTAGCTGGCGGGGTCGCTGTTCGCGTCGAGCTTGAAGCGGCTGATCAGCTGGCGGCCGAGGTTGCCGCGCGCGCCCTCGGCGAAGATCGTGTACTTGGCATGCAGTTCCATGCCGAGCTGGAAGTTCTCGGTCGGCTCGCCGTCCTTGCCCACGCCCATGTTGCCCGTGGCCACGCCCTTGACCGAACCGTCCTCGTTGTAGAGCACCTCGGCGGCGGGAAAGCCCGGGAAGATCTCCACGCCCAGCGCCTCGGCCTGCTGCGCCAGCCAGCGCACCACGTTGCCCAGGCTGATGATGTAGTTGCCGTGGTTCTGGAAGTTGCCCGGCAGCATGAAGTTGGGCGTGCGCATCGCGCCCTTCTCGGTGAGGAAGAGGAAGGTGTCGGCGGTGACGGGCTGGTTCAGCGGCGCGCCCTTTTCCTTCCAGTCGGGGATGAGCTCGGTGAGCGCGCGCGGGTCCATGATGGCGCCCGACAGGATGTGCGCGCCGGGCTCGGAGCCCTTCTCGAGCACGACGACCGAGATCTCCTTGCCTTCCTGTTCGGCCAGTTGCTTGAGGCGGATCGCGGTCGCGAGGCCGCCGGGGCCTGCACCGACGATCACCACGTCGTATTCCATGGCTTCGCGGGGACCGAACTGGGCGAGGATTTCGTCTTGGGTCATCGGGGGTGTCGCTGATAATGGTTCGAGGCAGGCGTGGGCCGCCCCGTCGGCGGCCTTGCGCATTCTATTCGGCACCCCCCAGGGGCCGACCCGTCGCCGGTGCGACTCGGCGCGGCCCGCCGCCCCTTTCCGCAGAGCCATGAAGATCGAGATTCCCGAGACGAAGAAGCTGGTCTACGAGACCGTCATCCCCATCCGCTGGGGCGACATGGACGCGATGGGCCACCTCAACAACGGCACCTACTTCCGCTACATGGAAACGGCGCGCATCGACTGGATGCACGCGATCGGCTTCCAGCCCGACCCGGGTGGCGAAGGCATGGTGATCGTCAACGCCTTCTGCAACTTCTACCGGCAGATCGAATACCCGGGCGACGTGCTGCTGAAGATGTACGTGAGCGATCCGGGCCGCACCACCTTCGAGAGCTGGGCCACCATGGCGCGGCGCGATGCGCCCGACGTGATCTGCGCCGCCGGCGGCGCCACGACCATCTGGGTCGACTTCCCGAAGCAGAAGGCCAAGGACCTGCCCGCCTGGCTGCGCGAGATCGTGTCCGCCGAGGCCTGAGAGGCTGTGGGCGCGGCCGTCGTCAGGCGGCCTGCAGCACGATGCGCGCCTCGAAACCGCCGTGCGCGCCAGCTGGCGGCGAGTTCAGTTCGAGCGCCGCCCTGTGCTGCTGAACGATGGTCGACACGATGGACATGCCCAGTCCGTAGCCGGCCCGGTCGTCGCTGTGCCGCACATGACGCTGCCTGAGCGTCTGCAGCTGCTCGGCCGTGACGCCCGGCCCGTCGTCGCGCACGACCAGCGTGCAGGGCAGCTCCACGGCAAGCTCCACCCGTCCGCCCCGGCTGTAGCGAAGGGCGTTCTCGATCAGGTTGCGCAGCGCGATGGCCAGGGCGTCGACGTCGCCTTGCGCCTGCGGCACCGCCTCGTCGGGCACGTTCAGGTGCAGGCGCGAGGCGGTGCGCTCGTCCTGCCAGAACTCCTCGGCCACGGTGCCGGCCAGGCGCACCAGGTCCACTGGCGTGCGGCCGAGCGAGGCGCCGGATTCCGCACGCGACAGCTGCAGCAGCTTCTCGGTGCGGTGGCTCAGCGTCTGCAGTGCGTGCAGCGCGGCCTCGACGTCGTCACGCGCCAGGTCGTGCTCCAGCGCGGTCTGCAGCCGCAGGCGCGCGGCCGCCAGCGGCGTGCGCAGTTCGTGCGCCGCATTGGCGGCCAGCGCGCGCTCCACGTCGAGCGCATGCGACAGGCGCTCGAGCAGGCGGTTGACGTCGTCGGCCACCGAGCGCAGCTCGTGCGGCAGGCCGGGCAGGGCGATGGGTCGCAGGTCGGCGCTGCTGCGCACGCTGATCTCGCCGGCCAGGCGCTGCAGCACGCGCAGCTCGCGCCTCGCGATCTGCCGCAGCACCAGTGCCAGCAGCGGCAGCACCGCGCCCATGGCCACGATCAGGCCGAGCAGCGTGCGGTTCACCGCGTGGCGACGTTCCTCGATCGGGTCGGCCACCTGCATGTACAGGTCGCGCGTGGGATGGCGCACGGTGTAGATGCGCCAGTCGGGCCGGTTGTTGGCGAAGCCCGGCGCCAGCGGCACGTCGAAGATCTCGGGCCGCGCGTTTGACGAGTGCAGCAGCACGCGGGTGCCAGGGTTGATCACCTGGTAGATGACCTCGTCCTCGATGAACAGCGGCGGTGGCGCGATCAGCGGCTGGGCCGGCTCCTTGCCCTTCGACATGGCGTCGTACTGTTCGATCGCGATGTCGAACATGCGGTGCGCCACCTCCACCAGTTCGTTGTCGAAGTTGTAGTTGATCTCCCGGTCGATGTACCAGACCACGCCCAGCACGCAGACCAGCCAGACGCCACCGACCGACAGGATCAGCGTGCGCGCCAGGCGCCCGGCCAGCGAATCGACCGCGGCCGGCAGCGCACGCGCGTGCGACAGCAGGCCCATCAGCGCCAGCCTCCGCGGGCAGCCGGGGCGCTGCTCATTCCTCGTCCGCTTCCGAGAAGGCAAGCCGGTAGCCCAGCCCGCGCAGCGTCTGGATGTGGGCGCGGCCGAGCTTGCGCCGCAGGCGGCTGATGAAGACCTCCAGCGTGTTGCTGTCGGTCTCGTCGTCGTAGCCGTACAGGGCGTCCTGCAGCGCCTCGCGGGTGTGGATGCGCTCGGGCCGCGTCGCCATCACGCGCAGCAGCGCCCATTCCTTCTGCGTCAGCGGCACCGAGATGCCGCGCTTGCGCACCAGGTCGTTGCTGAGGTCGATCTCCAGCGCGCCGAGCTTCACCACGGCCGACTGGCTGGTGCTGCGGCGCCGCTCGACGGCGCGCAGCCGCGCCAGCAGCTCCGCCGGGTCGTAGGGCTTGATCAGGTAGTCGTCGGCGCCCGCGTCCAGCCCGCGGATGCGGTCGGTGACCTGGTCGCGCGCCGTCAGCACGATGACGATCGGCCGCTCGCGCAGCGCGCGGATCTCGGGCAGCAGCTGCAGGCCGTCGCCATCGCCCAGGTGCAGGTCGAGCAGGATGGCGGCGTATTGCGCCGACAGCAGCGAGGCGCGGGCCAGTGCCAGGCTGGGCACCGCGTCGACCACGAAGGCCTTGGCGCGCAGGTAGCTGCACACGGCGTCGGACAGCGTGGTGTCGTCTTCGACGAGAAGGATGCGCACGGTCGGGTCCTTGGCGGCAGGGGGTGGGCGCGAGTCTACGTCGCTGCGGAGGCTTTTCAGGCTGGGTTCATGGCCGGCGCCTATCGTGCCGGCTCGAGGCCGGGTTGCGCCTCGGCTGCGCCGCACGCCGCGCGCTCCTCCTGCTTTCGATGCGCTCTCGCCATTCCTCCTTCGTCCACCCCTTCCTCCCCGTCGCGCTCGTCACGCTGGTCCTGCTGCTGGCGTGGGACGCGACGGGCGGCGACCTCTGGGCAGCCCGTCTCTTCGGCACGCCCTTCGGCTTTCCGCTGCGCCAGAACTGGTGGCTCACGGCCGTCGTGCACCAGGGTGGCAAGAACCTCAGCTGGGTGCTGGTCATCGTCCTGCTGCTGGCCGTCTGGTGGCCGGTGGGCGTGCTGAGCCGCCTCTCGCGCGGCGAGCGCTGGCAGCTCGTGATCGCCACGCTGCTCTCGGTGGGCGCCATCACCTTGCTCAAGCATGCCAACCACACCAGCTGCCCCTGGGACGTCCAGGCCTTCGGCGGTGTCGCGACCTACGTGTCGCACTGGGACTGGAGCGCCCGCGACGGTGGGCCGGGCGGCTGCTTCCCGGCCGGCCACGCCTCGGCGGCCTTCGCCTTCCTGGGCGGCTGGTTCGTGTTGCGCCGCCGTGCGCCTCGTGCGGCCGCAGTGTGGCTCACGATCACGCTGCTGGCGGGCGCGATCTTCGGCCTCGGCCAGCAGATGCGCGGCGCGCATTACCCGAGCCACACCCTCTGGACGGCCTGGATCTGCTGGGTGGTCGGCGGTGCCGTCGATGCGCTGGCACAGGCCTGGGGCGCCCGACGCACGGCGCGCCGGAGCGATGGCGCGCGCTCGCGTGTCAGCCTGAACGAATCCTGATGCAGGCATTCAGGGAGGTTTCAGTGCCTCTGCCTACGCTCGCCGGATGTCTGCCTTGCCGCCCGTGCACCTTCCGCCATCGCGCGTCGACCCAGGTGCCTTGTCCCCGAATCTCCGCTCCGTCTTCGCGCCCATCGACGCCTGGATGACGCGCCCGCGCTCGATCCGCGCGATCGTGCTGGCCCTGTCGCTGTACCTGCTGCTCGCCGCCAACTGGCCGCTGTGGCTCGACCTGGCGCGCATCGGGCGCGCGCCCAGCGTGTACCTGGTCTCCATCGTCGGCATGGCCTGGCTGCTGCTGGCCGGCACCGTGGCGCTGCTGGCGCTCACGGCCTGGTCGCGCTGGATGAAGCCGCTGTGGATGGCGCTCGTGGTGGTGGCTGCCCTCGTCCAGTACTACATGTTCGCCTACCGCATGGTCATGGACCCGTCGATGGCGGCCAACGTCATGCAGACCGACCCGGCCGAAGCGCGCGACCTCATGAGCCTGTCGATGCTCGGCAGCGTGCTGCTCGTGTCCCTGCCCGCGGTGGTGTGGCTGTGGCGCGTGCCGGTCGTGGCCGAGCGCTGGTGGTCGCGGCTGTGGCGCAACGCGGTGCTGTTCGCGGTTGCCATCGCGGCCGTGGTGGCTGGGGGCATGGCGATGTCGCGCACCCTGGCACCGCTGATGCGCAACGAACCGCACGTGCGCTACATGATGAATCCGCTGGCCAGCGTGTATTCGGCCGGTGCCGCGCTGGCGCGGCCGATGTTCCAGCGCAGCCACAAGCTGGTGCCCATCACCGCCGGCACGGCCCTGGGCGCGAGCTACGCCGGCCAGGCCAAGCCGCCGATGCTCGTGCTCGTCGTCGGCGAAACGGCCCGCGCCGACCATTTCTCGCTCAACGGCTACGCGCGCGACACCAATCCCGAACTGGCCGCCCGCCAGGTGGTGAGCTTCGGCAACGTGCACTCCTGCGGCACCAACACGCTGGCCTCGGTCCCCTGCATGTTCTCGCACCTGGGCAAGCAGGGCTACGAATCGCGCAAGAACGAGTACGAGAACCTGCTCGACGTGCTGCAGGCCTCGGGCCTGGCCGTGCTGTGGATCGACAACCAGGCCGGCTGCAAGGGCGTGTGCGTGCGCGTGCCCAACGTGCAGGCCAACGACGCGAAGCAGCAGGCCGCCTACCCGTCGCTGTGCAGCGGCGACGAGTGCCTGGACGAGGTCATGCTCAAGGGCCTGGACGAGCGCATCGCCGCGCTGCCGCCCGAGCGCGCCGCCAGGGGCGTGGTGGTGGTCATGCACCAGCTCGGCAGCCACGGCCCGGCCTACTACAAGCGTTCGAGCGATGCGCTCAAGCGCTTCCAGCCCGAGTGCCGCACCAACACCCTCTCCGAGTGCAGCCACGCCGAGCTGATGAACGCCTTCGACAACACCATCGCCTACACCGACCATTTCCTGGCCGGCACCATCGACTGGCTGAAGTCGCGGTCCGACCGCTACCAGACCGGCCTGGTCTACATGAGCGACCACGGCGAATCGCTGGGCGAGTACGGGCTCTACCTGCACGGCATGCCCTACAACCTGGCGCCGGAGGTGCAGAAGCATGTGCCCTTCGTGGCATGGCTGGACGGCGGGCTCGGCCGGCGCGAAGGCATCACCGACGCGTGCCTGCGCAGCGGCAAGGACGCCGAATTGACGCACGACAACCTGTACCCGACGGTGCTGGGCCTGATGGACGTGAAGACGCCGACCTACAAGCCGGCGCTCGACGCCTTCGCGCGCTGCCGTACGGTGGCGGCGGGCTGATTCTTTGAGCCAAATCGGCCGCAAGCGGCCGCTGCATCTGGGCGACTAGCTATCGAAAAGATAGCAATCGCTCGGCGCGCTTCACTTCTTCTCGCGCGGCACGCGGCCCATGAGGAAGAACTCGGGGTTGGGCTGCATGCCGCTGAAGCTGGCCAGCCGGTTCGACAGGCCGAAGAAGGCGGTGATGGCCGCGATGTCCCAGATGTCCTCGTCGTCGAAGCCATGGGCGTGCAGGGCCTCGAAGTCGGCGTCGTCGACCTCGTGCGAGCGCTCGCAAACTTTCATCGCGAAGGCCAGCATCGCACGCTGGCGCGGCGTGATGTCGGCCTTGCGCCAGTTCACCGCCACCTGGTCGGCCACGAGCGGCTTCTTCTCGTAGATGCGCAGCAGGGCGCCGTGCGCCACCACGCAGTACAGGCACTGGTTGGCCGCGCTGGTGGTGGTGACGATCATCTCGCGGTCGCCCTTGCTGAGCGAGCTCGTGCGGCCCACGCTCTCGGGCTCCATCAGCGCGTCGTGGTAGGCAAAGAAGGCGCGCCATTCGGCCGGCCGGCGGGCGAGGGCGAGAAACACGTTGGGCACGAAGCCGGCCTTCTCCTGGACTTCCAGCACCTTGGCGCGGATGTCCTCGGGGAGGTCCTTGAGTTCGGCGAGCGGGTAGCGGGCGGCCATGTGTTGTCTCCTGGTGTCGATCGATCGGCACATCATAGGCAGCGTCGCGCGCCGGCTTCGCGGCCGGACAGGATGCCGTCCGACAGCCGGGCCGCGCACGCTCTGCAACAGTGGGCCGCATCGATGCACGGCTGCGCAGGCGCGAGCCTGCCGGCACCATCCCATGTCAGCTTCTCCATCCCCTTCGTTCACCCTCACCCTGCTGGCGCTCGCCCTGGCGCCGGTGTTCGCCCACGCCGACGAGCCCAAGCTGCCGGTCGACACCGACGACAAGGGCTCCGTCTACATTGCCCCCAAGGTGTCGCCCACCGAGACCTCGGTGGAGGCGCACGGCGCCACCGTTGGCGTCGAGCGCAAGGACGGCAGCAGCCTCTACGGCGGCATGGACACCTCCACCACGCGACCGACCTATTCGGTCGGCGGCAGCACGGGGGGCAATGTGTCCTTCTCGGCCGGTGCCGAGTCCGACGGGAAGGACAGGCACGGCGTGAAGGCCGGGGTGAAGATCAAGTACTGATGCGCTGCGGCGGGGCGGTGCCGCCATCGAGCACGGCCAGGTCGCTCTCGTCCTTCAGGTCCACGCCGGTCAGCCCGCGCCGCAGGGCCTCTCGTACCAGCCAGGCCAGCTTGGCCGCCGCGAGCGCGGGTGCCAGGCCCTCGGGCCGCACGTTGGAGATGCAGTTGCGCTCGGCGTCGTTCCGGCCGCGCCGCGGCGCATGCGTGAGGTAGATGCCCAGGCTGTCGGGCGAGCTCAGGCCCGGCCGCTCGCCGATGAGGATCACCGCCAGTCGCGCGCCGAAGATCTCGCCTACCTCGTCGGCCAGGGCCACGCGCGCCTGCGTGGCGATGACCACCGGTGCCAGCACCAGGTCGCCCGGCAGCAGGGGCTTGAGCGCCTGCAGCAGGGGCCGCGCCTGCCGCTCGATGGCCAGCGAGGACAGGCCGTCGCCGATCACCACCGCCAGGTCGCAGGCGGCGTCGCGCGGCAGGGCGTGCAGGGCTTCGGCGTCCTGCGGATCGAGTTGCCGGCCGAGGTCGGGGCGGCGCAGGTAGCTGGTGCGGTCGGCAGCCCGGCTGCGGGCGCGCGCGACGGTCCAGCCGTCCTCGCCCAATTGCGCCGCCAGGGCATCGACGTCCAACGCCGCGTGAATGGCATCGCGCGCCAGCGCATGCGCCCAGCCGAAGCGCAGGGTTTCGTCCGTGGGCATGCCCGAGCCGGCGCGGCCCAGCGCCAGCCGCGCGGGCGTGGCCTGGCGCCAGTCCTGCCAGGGGTTGGGTGTCACCAGGGGCGGGTCGGCGTCGCTCATGGTGCAGCCAGCGCCGACAGGCCGCGCATGTCGGTCAGCAGCCGGTTCGCCGCGGGCGGCAGCAGCCGGCCTTCGTCCCCGGTGATGCGCATGCGCTGCAGCCAGGCCTCGAACTCGGGCGCGCGCTGGAGGCCCAGCGTCTCGCGCACGAAGAGCGCGTCGTGAAACGAGGTGCTCTGGTAGTTGAGCATCACGTCGTCGGCGCCGGGCACGCCCATGATGAAGTTCAGGCCCGCGGTGCCCAGCAGCACCAGCAGCGTGTCCATGTCGTCCTGGTCGGCCTCGGCATGGTTGGTGTAGCAAACGTCGCAGCCCATGGGCAGGCCCAGCAGCTTGCCGCAGAAATGGTCTTCCAGGCCGGCGCGGATGATCTGCTTGCCGTCGAACAGGTACTCGGGTCCGATGAAGCCCACCACGGTGTTCACCAGCAGCGGCCAGTAGCGGCGCGCCAGGCCGTAGGCCCGCGCCTCGCAGGTCTGCTGGTCGACGCCGAAGTTCGCATCGGCCGACAGGGCGCTGCCCTGGCCGGTTTCGAAGTACATGCAGTTGTCGCCCACCGTGCCGCGCTGCAGGGCCTGCGCAGCGGCATGGGCCTCGTCGAGCAGCTCGGGCGTGACGCCGAAGGAGCGGTTCGTCTTCTCCGTCCCGCCGATGGACTGGAAGACCAGGTCGACCGGTGCGCCTGCATTCGCGAGCCGCAGCGTGTTGGTGACGTGCGTGAGCACGCAGCTCTGCGTCGGGATCTCGAAGCGCGCGATCAGCTCGTCGAGCATGCGCAGCAGCTTGTCCAGCACGGGCAGGCTGTCCGACGCGGGGTTGATGCCGATGACCGCGTCGCCGGCGCCGTAGAGCAGGCCGTCGAGGGTCGAGGCGGCAATGCCGCGCAGGTCGTCGGTCGGGTGGTTGGGCTGCAGCCGCACCGCCAGGTGCCCCGGCAGGCCCAGCGTGTCGCGAAAGCGCGAGACCACGTGGCACTTCTTCGCCACGGCGATCAGGTCCTGGTTGCGCATCAGCTTGGACACCGCCGCCGCCATCTCGGGCGTGAGGCCCGGCGCCAGCGCCGCGAGCGCGGCGGACGTCGCGCGTTCCGACAGCAGCCAGTTGCGGAAGTCGCCCACCGTGAGGTGCGCCACCGGCGCGAAGGCCGCCGCGTCGTGCGTGTCGATCACGAGCCGCGTGATGTTGTCGCTCTCGTAGGGCACCAGCGCCTCGGTGAGGAACTGCGCGAGCGGCGTTTCGGCCAGCACGTGGCGCGCCGCCATGCGCTGTTGTGCCGTGGCGGCGCCGATGCCCGCCAGGTAGTCGCCCGAGCGCGCGGGGCTCGCGCAGGCCATGACCTGCTTCAGGTCCTCGAAGCTGAAGACATGGCTGTCGATGGTGGTGCGGTAGCGCATCGGCTCAGGACGAGGTGGAGAGCAGATCGTCGGGCGCGGCGGCGGCCCGCTGGGCGGCCGTGCTTCGGAAATACGCGTAGGCCAGCGCCATCAGCACGGCGAACAGCAGCGTCAGCATGCCGTTGAACCAGACCATCGCGCCCAGGCACACCAGGCCCAGGCCCAGCGCGATGGCCGGGAACACCGGGTAGAAGGGCGCGCGGTAGGGCCGCGCCAGGCCGGGCTCGGTGCGGCGCAGGCGAAACAGCGACGCCATCGACACCAGGTACATCACGATGGCCCCGAGCACCGCCATGGTCACGATGTTGGCGGTCAGCGTCTGCCCGCCGAACTGCACCCACTCGTCGCTGAAGATTGCCGCCACCCCGATCACCCCGCCGGCGACGAGCGCGCGGTGCGGCGTGTCGAAGCGCGGGCTCAGGGCCGCGAAATAGCGGGGCAGGTAGCCGGCCCGGGCCAGCGCGAAGATCTGCCGCGAGTAGCCCATGATGATCCCGTGGAAGCTCGCCACCAGCCCGAAGAGCCCGATCCACACCAGCATGTGCAGCCAGCCGCTGCTCGCCCCGACCACGGCCTTCATCGCCTGCGGCAGCGGGTCGTTGATGTTGGCGAGCTGGCGCCAGTCGCCCACGCCGCCGGCGAACAGCATCACGCCGAAGGCCAGCAGCACCAGCGTGAGGATGCCGGCGATGTACGCGACGGGGATGGTGCGGTGCGGGTCGCGCGCCTCCTCGGCTGCCATGGCCGCGCCCTCGATGGCCAGGAAGAACCAGATCGCGAAGGGGATGGACGCGAAGATGCCCGAGAGCGCCGCGCCATTGAGCACGTCGCCACCGGCCCAGCCGTGCGCGACGAAGTTCGCCCACGACCAGCCTGGCGCCACCACGCCCATGAAGACCAGCAGTTCCACGATGGCGAGCACGGTGACGAAGAGCTCGAAGGCCGCCGCGATGCCCACGCCCAGCCAATTCAGGCCGATGAACACCACGTACGCGCCGAGCGCGATGTACTTGGCATTGATGCCAGGGAACTGCACGTTCAGGTAGGCGCCGATGGCCAGCGCGATGGCCGGCGGCGCGAACACGAACTCGATCAGGGTCGCGAAGCCGGCAATGAAGCCGCCCGTCGGCCCGAAGGCGCGCCGCGCATACGCGAAAGGCCCGCCCGCGTGCGGGATGGCGGTGGACAGCTCGGTGAAGCTGAAGATGAAGGTCGTGTACATCGCCGCCACGAGGACCGTGGCGACCAGGAAGCCCAGCGTGCCGGCGGTGTTCCAGCCGTAGCTCCAGCCGAAATACTCGCCCGAGATCACCAGCCCGACGGCGATGCCCCAGAGCTGCAGCGGGCCCAGCACCTTCTTGAGGGCGGGCGTGTGGGGCGTGGGCGTGAGGCTCGACATGGCGTGGCTCCCTGGGTGATGATGGCCCCGGGACGGGGCGCTTGTCATCCGCAGCAAGACCGGTGCCAGGCCGTGGAAGCCGGTTTGCAAGTCGAATCGGGCTGCAGCGCCCGTGGTGCGGGCGCGGGGTGCTATGGATTCAGGAGCAAGCCGTGTGGGGCGGGGCGCCGGCCAGCGCCGCCCATAATGGCCGTCTCCCATCCGAACAAGGACTTCTCCCGTGCGACTTTCCCTTTGCGCGGCGCTCGCCGCCCTGTGCATGACCTCCCTGGCCCAGGCCCAGGCCCCCGCCGCGGCGCAGACGCTGCCCAGCGGCCTGGTCTACCAGAGCGTGAAGGAGGGCACCGGCCCCAGCCCGGCCGCCACCGACACCGTGCGCGTGCACTACCGCGGCACCTTCCCCGACAGCGGCAAGGAGTTCGACAGTTCCTATTCGCGCGGCGAGCCGGCGGAATTCCCGCTCAACCGCGTGATCCCCTGCTGGACCGAGGGCGTGCAGAAGATGAAGGTGGGCGGCAAGGCCAAGCTGGTGTGCCCGCCCGCCATCGCCTATGGCGCACGCGGCGCGGGCGGCGTGATCCCGCCCAACGCCACGCTGAACTTCGAGGTCGAGCTGATCGCCATCAAGGGGCGCTGACCGCGCGTTCGGCCGCCCGCCCGCCGCGGCCCAGCGTGGCGGCGGCCAGCATCGCGCCCGCCACCAGCGCCGCGCCCACCAGCATCGCGCTGGTGATGCCGCTGCCGTCGACCACGCGGCCGCCCAGCGTGGCGCCGCTGGCGATGGCGACCTGGAAGGCCATCACCAGCATCGCCTGGCCGGCCTCGGGCGCTTCGGGCAGGGCGTTGAGCATCCAGCCCGTGGCGGCGCCCGGCACCATGCCGAAGGCCACGCCCCAGGCCAGCACCACCAGGGCGCCGGCCACCAGCCCGTCGCCAGCCAGCGTCGACATCAGCAGCGCCACGGCCAGCAGGCCCGTGGTGGCCACCAGGCCCAGGCGCGGGCTTCGCGCCACGATCGTGCCGACCAGGAAGTTGCCGAAGAAGCCCGCCGCGCCATAGGTCAGCAGCAGCGCCGTCACGTGCGTGGCCGACAGGCCGAAGACCTGCAGCAGCAGCGGCTTGAGGTAGGTGTACGCGGCGAAATGGCCCATCACCATCAGCACCACGGCGATCAGGCCGGCGCGCGAGAGCCGCCGTGTGAGCGGCGTCAGCAGGTCGCGTGCGCGAATCGCGCGTGACGGTGGCAGTGCCGGCAGCAGGCGCATCTGCGCAATCAGCACCACGGCAGTGAGCGCCGCCGAGGCGAAGAAAGCGAAGCGCCAACCCGCGAGGCTGCCCAGCAGCGAGCCGGCCGGCACACCGAACACGGTGCTCACCGACACGCCCGCCAGCACCATCGACACCGCGCGCGCCTGCGCTTCGGGCGGCACCAGCTGCGTCGCCACGCCCGGCGCGAAGGTCCAGAAGCCGCCCACGCACAGGCCCAGCAGCAGGCGCGCCGCGAGCATGGTCGCGAAGTTGGGCGCCAGTGCGGCCATGAGGTTGGACACCAGTAGCAGCGCCGTCAGCGCGACCATGACCGTGCGGCGGTCGAGGCGTCCGGCCGCCACGCCCAGCCCCGGCGCGGCGAGGGCCGCCAGCACGCCCGGCATGGTGACCATGAGGCCGGCCACGCCGTCCGTCACCCGCAGGCCGCGTGCGATGTCGGTGAGCAGGCCGATGGGCATGAACTCGGTCGACACCATGACGAAGGTGCCGACCGAGACGGCGGCGACGGCGGGCCAGGCGGCACGGGCCGAGGGTGCAGCGGCGGGGGCGAGGACGGCGGCGGGCTGGGCGGCCGGGGCCAGCAGGGCGTCGTCGCAGGTGGGGCAGGTGGCGGACATGAAGTTCCTGTCGGAAAGGGGATGGCAAGGGCAGGCTGCCGGGACAGCGAACGCCCGAGTCTGGGTGCAGCGCCCTGGGCGACCAAGGCGCGGCGGACCAGAAGAGTGTTTCCTGACCGCCAACAATGGGCCCCCACGACGCGCATGCGGTCGAATTCGAAAGCAAGACGCGGGGTGCCGCTTCGGGGCATGCTCCCTACAGTCCTTCGCACCCCACCCGAAAGGAAGGACCCGATGAACATGAGCACCCGCACCGAAGCCCGCGCCCTGCGCGCCGCCGCCACCGTCGCCGACCCGCGCTGGGCCGCGGTGCAGGCCCGCGACGCCGCCGCCGACGGCCGCTTCGTCTATTCCGTGCAGACCACCGGCGTGTACTGCCGCCCCTCCTGCGGCGCCCGTCCGGCGCGCCCGGAGAACTTGGCTTTCCACGCCACGCCGGCCGAGGCCGAGCGGGCGGGCTTTCGCCCCTGCCAGCGTTGCCGGCCCGACGCGCCGCCGCTGGCGCAGCGCCAGGCGGCGCTGGTGGCCGAGCTCTGCCGCGCCATCGAAGCCGCCGACGGGCCGCCCTCGCTCGAGGCGCTGGCCGGGCGCGCCGGGCTGAGCGTGTCGCACCTGCACCGCACCTTCAAGGCCGTGACCGGGCTCACGCCGCGGGCCTGGGCCGCGGCGCAGCGGGCGCAGCGGCTGCGGGCCGCGCTCGACGCACCCGGGGCCCGCGTGACCGACGCCATCTACGACGCCGGCTACGGCGCGGCCAGCCGCTTCTATGAGGAGGCGGGCGAGGTGCTGGGCATGACGCCCACCGCCTGGCGCGCCGGCGGCGCCGACATCGACATCCGCTTCGCCATCGGCCAGTGCTCGCTGGGCGCGATCCTGGTGGCGCGCAGCGCGCGCGGCGTCTGCGCGATCAGCCTGGGCGAGGACCCGGATCGGCTCGCGCGCGAGCTGCAGGACCGCTTTCCGCGGGCGCGGCTGGTGGGCGGCGACGCGGACTTCGAGCGCCTGGTCGCGCAGGTGGTCGGCCTGGTCGAGGCGCCGGGGCAGGGCACCGAGCTGCCACTGGACGTGCGCGGCACCGCCTTCCAGCAGCGCGTGTGGCAGGCGCTGCGCGCCATCCCGCCGGGAACGACCGCCAGCTATGCCGAGATCGCCGCGCGCATCGGCGCCCCCGCCGCCACCCGCGCCGTGGCGCAGGCCTGCGGCGCGAACACGCTGGCGGTGGCCATTCCCTGCCACCGGGTGGTGCGGCGCGACGGCAGCCTGTCGGGCTACCGCTGGGGTGTGGAGCGCAAGCGCAGCCTGCTGGCGCGCGAAGGCGCCGCGGTGTCTGCCGGCAAGGCCGCGTGAGCACGAACCCGATCGACGCGGCGGCACGGCGCTGCGCTACGCGCGTCGATGCGCTGGATTGGGCTGCGGCCGGCGCGGCCCTCGACGCAGAAGGCGCGGCGGTGCTGCCCGGCCTGCTGACGCCGTCGGAGTGCGAGGCCGCTGCGGCCCTCTACGACCAGCCGGAACGATTCCGCAGCCGCGTGGTCATGGCGCGCCACGGCTTCGGGCGGGGCGAGTACCAGTACTTCGACTACCCGCTGCCGCCGGCCATCGCCGCCCTGCGCGCCGCCTTCTACCCGCACCTGGCGCCCATTGCCAACCGCTGGCAGGCGGCGATGGGGCTGCCGGCGCGCTTTCCGGCCGGGCACGAGGACTTCCTGGCCCGTTGCCATGCCGCCGGCCAGCAGCGCCCGACGCCGCTGCTGCTGCGCTATGGCGAGGACGACTTCAACTGCCTGCACCAGGACCTGTACGGCGAGCACGTGTTCCCGCTGCAGGTGGTGGTGCTGCTGTCCGCACCCGGCCAGGATTTCGAGGGGGGCGAGTTCGTCATGACCGAGCAGCGCCCGCGCATGCAGTCGCGCGCCATGGTGCTGCCGCTGCGCCAGGGCGATGCGGCGGTGTTCGCCGTTCACCATCGCCCGGTGCAGGGCACGCGCGGCGTGTACCGTGTGAACCTGCGCCACGGCGTGAGCCGGGTGCGCAGCGGCCGGCGCCACACGCTGGGGCTGATCTTTCACGACGCGCAATGAACCCGTGAGCACCTTCGATCTCTTCGATGCCGACGCCGACCCCTCGGCCACCGAACCGCTCGTGCTGGAGCCGGGCGCATCGGTGCTGCGCGGCTTCGCCCTGCCGAAGGTGGACGCCTTGCACCGCGACCTCGATGCAGTGATCGCCGCGGCGCCCCTGCGCCACCTCGTCACGCCCGGCGGCAAGACCATGTCGGTCGCCATGACCAACTGCGGCGCGCTGGGCTGGGTCAGCGACCGCAGCGGCTACCGCTACACCGGGCGCGACCCCTTGAGCGACCGCCCGTGGCCCGCGATGCCCGCGAGCTTTCGCGCGCTGGCCGTGCGTGCCGCCTCGCGCGCCGGCTTCGACGGCTTCGCGCCCGACGCCTGCCTCGTCAACCGCTATGTGCCCGGCGCGCGCCTGACCCTGCACCAGGACCGCGACGAGCGCCAGATGGGCCAGCCCATCGTGTCGGTGTCGCTCGGCCTGCCGGCGGTCTTCCTGTGGGGCGGCGCGCAGCGCGGCGATCGCACGCGGCGCGTGCCGTTGGTGCATGGCGACGTCGTGGTGTGGGGTGGGCCGGCGCGTCTGCGCTTCCATGGCGTGATGCCGCTGGCCGAGGGCAGGCATCCGTTCATGGGGGCATGCCGGATCAATCTGACCTTTCGCTGCGCGGCTTGATCCGCGACGTTGCCGGTCGGCTTCGAGGCTTTTCGGCCGGAATCGCCTGCGCGCACGCCAGGCCCGCGAGCCGTGCCGTGGCGAGGAGCCGATCCAGCGACTGTCCATGGCGTGCGCTGGCCGACAGCCCCGCCATCGTGGTGCTGACGAAGTCGGCCAGACGGTCGGCATCCTGCGGGTGGCGCTGGGCGATGAAGTTGCGGATCTGCCGCTGCGCCGCCACGTGGAAGGTGCCTGCCGCGGCGCGGGCCTGCTCGTCGTTGCAGCGGGTTCCCTCGAGCACCAGGCAGCCCGTGGCGCCAGCGTCGGCGGCGTAGGCCAGGGCGGCTTCTTCCAGCACCCGGGCCAGGCACTCGGCCACCGGGCGGTCCGTGCGCAGGAGCCGCTCCAGCGGCACGGCGCCATCCTGCGCATAGCGATCGAGGATGCGCTCGTACAGCGCCGCCTTGCTGCCGAAGGCGGCGTAGAAGCTGGGCGGGTTGATGCCCAGGGCCTGGGTCAGGTCGGCGACGCTCACGGCGTCGTAGCCCCGGGCATGGAACAGACGCTGCGCGGTCGCCACGGCCTCGTCTGCATCGAAACCGCGCGGCCGTCCACGCCCGCGCGAAATTTCCTTAGTCATCGCTACAAAATTATTGACAGAGCATGGGGCTAATTATGTACGATGCACTACAAATTAACCAGGAGTGCTCGATGCCCATGTTCGAAGGAAAGTCTGTTCTCGTGCTCGGCGGCAGCCGGGGGATCGGTGCGGCCATCGTCCGGCGCTTCGTCGCCGACGGTGCCCGGGTCACCTTCACCTACTCGGGCTCGCCCGATGCGGCCCAAGCGCTGGCCGCGGAGACCGGGAGCACGGCGGTGCAGACGGACAGTTCCGACCGCGACGCGGTCATCGCGCGGGTGCGCGACAGCGGCCCGCTCGACGTGCTGGTGGTGAACGCGGGCATCGCGATCTTCGGCGATGCCCTGGAGCAGGACCCGGACGCGGTCGACCGCCTGTTCCGCATCAACGTGCAGTCGCCGTACCACGCCTCGGTTGAGGCGGCGCGCAAGATGCCGCCGGGCGGCCGGATCATCGTGATCGGCTCGGTGAACGGCGACCGCATGCCCGTGCCGGGCATGGCGTCGTACGCGCTCAGCAAGTCGGCGCTGCAAGGGATGGCTCGGGGCCTGGCGCGCGACTTCGGGCCGCGCGGCATCACGATCAACATCGTGCAGCCCGGGCCCGTCGACACCGACGCGAACCCGGAGGACGGCCCGATGCGCGAGCTGATGCACAGCTTCATGGCGATCAAGCGCCACGGTCGGCCGGAAGAGGTGGCGGGCATGGTCGCCTGGCTGGCGGGGCCCGAAGCCGGCTTCGTGACCGGCGCGATGCACACGATCGATGGCGCGTTCGGGGCGTGAGGTGGCGGGCGCGCCGTGCCGCGCGCCGACTACTTCGCCAGGTGCTTCGCCAGGAAGAGCAGGGCCGCCTCGTAGCCCAGCGGGCCCAGGCCGCAGATGACGCCCGTCGCGGCCAGCGACACGTAGCTCTTGTGGTACATCTCCTCGCGCCGATGGATGTTGGAGATGTGGACCTCGACGATGGGCAGTTGCGAGGCCTTCAACGCGTCGAGGATGGCGATCGAGGTGAAGGAGTAGGCGGCGGGGTTGATGACGATGCCCGCCATCGTCGTGCGCGCCTCGTGGATCCAGTCGACCAGCTGGCCCTCGGAATTGGACTGCCGGAAGTCCACCTCCAGCCCGAGGCGCTGGCCCGCTTCACGGCACTGCGCCTCGATCTGGGCCAGCGTCGTGTGGCCGTAGATGTGCGGCTCGCGCACCCCGAGCAGGTTGAGGTTCGGGCCGTTCAGGATCAGGATGTGCGACATGCTGGCCTTCGTCATGGGATGTGTCTCAAAAGCAGGGACGCGCTGATCACGGCCCGCCGTGGAAGAGCTTCGCGGGCCCGGTGACCAGCCACGGGAACAGGACCATCAGAAACATGATGAGGAACTGCGCGATCATGAAGGGCATCACGCCCTTGGTGACCGTGTCCATCGACATGCGGCCGACGCCGGCCACCACGTTGAGCACCACGCCCACCGGTGGGGTGACCAGCCCGATCGCGTTGTTCATGATGAACAGGACGCCGAAGTAGACCGGGTCGATCTTGGCCGCCACGATGACGGGCATCAGCACCGGCGTCAGGATGAGGATGGTGGGCGTCATGTCCATCGCCGTGCCGACGACCATGACCAGCACCATGATCGCGATCATCAGCAGGATGGGGCTGCCGAGGAAGGGCTCGAGCATGCCCACCACCTTGCCGGGCAGGTCGGCCACGGTGATGAGCCAGGCCGACACCATCGCCGCAGCCACGAGGAACATCACCACGGCAGTCGTCTTGGCCGCCTTCTCGAAGATGCCGTAGAGCTGCGACAGCTTCAGGCCGCGGTAGATGACGGTGGAGACGAAGAGGGCGTAGACGGCGGCCACGACGCCGGCTTCGGTCGGCGTGAACACGCCCATGCGCAGGCCGACCAGGATGATCACCGGCAGCATCAGTGCCCAGCCGCAGCGCCGCATCGTCGCCAGCAGGTCCGTCAGCGGCTTGCGGGGCGGCGGCACGGCGCCTTCGTTGCGGGCCACATAGGCCCAGGTGACCCACAACGCCAGCCCCATCAGCAGACCGGGCGCGATGCCGGCCATGAAGAGCTTCGAGATCGACACGTTGGCCGTCACGCCGAAGATCACCAGGCCGATGGACGGCGGCAGCACCGGCGCGATGACGCCGGACGCGGCGATCAGCCCGGCGGCGCGGTGCGGCGCATGGCCGGCGGCGACCATCATCGGCAGCAGCATGGTGGTGAGTGCGGCGGCGTCGGCCACCGCGCTGCCCGACAGGGCCGACAGCATGATCGAGGCCACGATGGTGACGTAACCCAGCCCGCCGCGGATGTGTCCGACGAGCGCCATCGCGAAGTCCACGATGCGCCTGGACAGGCCGCCCTCGTTCATGATCTCGCCGGCCAGCAGGAAGAAGGGCACGGCGAGCAGCGGGTAGTTGTCGGCGCCGCCCAGAAGGTTCTGGGCGAGGATCTGGGCCTCGAACATGTCCAGGTGCCACATCAGGGCCACGCCGCTGACCAGCAGGGCGAACGAGATCGGGATGCCGATGGCCATCGCCAGCAGCAGCGATCCGACGAAGATGGTGAGTGTCATGGTGATCGCCCGGATTCAGTGCTTCTTGGCGGTGTGTGCCGTGTCGCCGCCGGGGAGCTTCAGGGCCGCGAGGTCCTCGGACTCCTGCACCGTGACGAGGTCGGCGTCGCCCAGGTGGCCGGTGAACAGAAGCCACAGGTCCAGCAGCAGCACCACGCCGCCGCAGACCGCGAAGGCGACGCCGGCCGAGTGCAGCACCGCCATCGGCAGCTGCGTGGAAGGTGCCAGCACGTCCATGTTGATGCGCGTCTGCTCCCAGGCGCCACGCAGGACCAGGTAGCAGACGTACAGCATGGTCAGGTGCCCCAGCACCAGGCAGATCTTCTTGCCCAGAGGAGGGAGCCGCGACACCAGCGCGTCGGTGCCCAGATGGGTGTGCTCGCGCAGTGCCACCACGCAGCCCATGAACGTGATCCACACGAAGAGCCAGCGCGAGATCTCTTCGGACTGCGTGATCGACGAGTTGAAGACGTAGCGCAGAACCACGTTGCCGAAGACCAGCGCGACCATGACCATGAGCGCCACGGCCATCAGCACCGTGACGGCGCGACAGAACCCGTTAACCAGTTTCACCATGCCTGTTCCTTGGCCCGACGCGCGGGCGCGAACCCGGGCGACGCCCGGGCTCCGTCAGTCGTGTGCGATCAGAGCTTGGAAACGCGTTCCAGCTCCGTCTTGAACAGGCCCATCACGGCCGGGTCGTAGGCGGCGGAGAACTTGTCGTAGACCGGCTTGGCCTGCTCGCGCATGCGGGCCACCTCGGCGGGGGCGACGGCGTTGTAGGTCATGCCCTTGGCCTGCAGTTCGACCAGCGCCTTGCCGGCTGCGTCGCGGCTGGCGGCGCGCTGGTAGTTCTGTGCCTCGATGGCGGCGTCCTGCAGCAGCTTCTGCTCGGTCGGCGACAGCTTCTCCCAGAAGCGCTTGCTGACCTGCACCGGGTTGGTGGCGTACACGTGGTTGGTGCCGCTGACGAACTTCTGCACCTCGTAGAACTTGCTCGAGAGGATCACCGAGTACGGGTTCTCCTGCCCATCGACCGCCTTGCTCTCGAGCGCGTTGTACAGCTCGGCGAAGGGCATCGGCAGCGGGTTGGCCTTGAAGGTCTTGAAGGTGTCCAGGAACACCGGGTTGGGAATGACGCGCAGCTTCAGCCCGTCCAGGTCCTCGCCCTTGGTGATCGGGCGCTTGCTGTTGGTGACGTTGCGAAAGCCCAGGTCGAAGAAGCCCAGCACCACGATGCCCTTGTCGGCCAGCTTGGCGCTCAGCATCTTGCCCAGCGGGCCATCCACCATGGCGTCGGCCTGCTGGCCGTTGCTGAAGAGGAAGGGGAAGTCGAACAGGCCGAACTCCTTGACCACGCCGGTCAGCGAGGTCGTGGAGGCGACCAGCATCTCCTGCACGCCGCCCTGCAGGGCGGATTGCTGCTGCAGTTCGTTGCCGAGCTGGCTGCTTGCGAATTCCTTCACCGTGATCTTGCCGCCGCTCCTGGCGGCCACGATCTCGGCGAATTTCTTGACGCCCCAGCTCGTGGGGTGGTCGGTGTTGTTCAGGTGCCCGATGCGGATGGTGCGCTGCTGGATGTCCTGCGCGTGCGCGACGGCCGCAGCCGCCACCAGCGCCAGCGCACCGGCGAGCTTGAAGAGTTTCGATGCCATGGAGGTCTCCTTTGTGGGTGCCGGCGCGTCCGGCCCTGGCGATCGACAACTCGATCGGCGTCTGAATGTTATGAAATCATCAGATGATCGGCAACAAATATGAGCATTGGGGTATTCTCTTATCTGTAGCGCCTTCATTTGTCGTAGAAAGCGGGCATGAAGCCCGACGCGATGCCCGAGACCCTCATGACCGACCCTCTCCAGACCCAGGCGGACACCGCGACCGCCGGCGAAGTGGCCTACCGCCGCATCCGCTCGGACATCGTGCTGGGCCGGCTGTCGCCGGGCCGGCGCCTGCCGCTCGAGCGCATGAAGGAAACCTACGGCGCGAGCGTCAGCACGCTGCGCGAGCTGTTCAACCGCCTGGCTACCGAAGGTCTGCTCGTGGCCGAAGGCTCACGCGGCTTCCAGGTGAGCGAGGTGTCGTCGGCCAACCTGCGCGAGGTGGCCTCGATGCGGCTGCTGCTGGAAGGCCACGGGATCAAGGAGTCCTTCCAGCGCGGCGACCTGGAGTGGGAAGGCCGCGTGGTCGCGGCGCATCACAAGCTGGCCACGATGGAAAGGAAGATGGCCGCCAACGATCCCTATCCGGCCGAGATCTGGCGCCAGTACGACTGGGCCTTCCACGTCGCGCTGATCTCCGCCTGCGGTTCAGAGCTGCTGCTGGAGACCTACAACTCGATCTGCGACAAGTACCTGCGCTACCAGATGATCGCGGCCGTCTTCCGGGGCGAGCTCGCGGCTTCGGAACATCGCGTGCTGCTGGAAAGCGCCATCGCGCGCGACTGGGAGACGGCGCAGCGCGCGCTGGTCACGCACGTCGAGGAGTGCGTGTCGCAGATGGCGCTCGTGCTCGACGCCGCCTGAGGGCGTTGCGTCTTTCAACGAGGTCGACACGATGCCGCTTCGCGGAACCGCAGCGCTGGCCATGTGGTGGGACATGGCGCCCGAGATGAAGTCCGAGTTCGAGGACTGGCATTCGCACGAGCACTTTCCGGAGCGCCTCGGCGTGCCGGGCTTTCGCCGGGCGTCGCGCTGGACGAGCGCCGGCGGAGGCGAGGGGGTGTTCGTCATGTACGAACTCGCGTCGCACGCGGTCCTTTCGTCGCAGGCCTATGCGAGCCACCTGAACAGCCCGACGCCCTGGTCGACGAAGATGATGCCGCACCACAGGAACATGGTGCGCAGCCAGTGCCACGTGCTGGCCTCGGCGGGGAGCGCGGTCGCCCGGCATGCGTTGACCTTGCGGCTTTCACCGCAGCCCGGCAGGGAGGACGACATGCTCGCGTCGCTTCGCACGCTGTGCGACGGCCTCGTGCAACGGCCGGGGCTCGTGGGCGCGCACCTGCTGCGCCACCAGGCGCCGGCCATGCCGGAGACCACCGAGCAACGCATCCGAAACTCCGCCGACCGTTTCGCGGACCGGGTCTTCGTCGTCCTCGGCTACGCGCGCGAGGTGCTCGAGCAGTTGCTGCACGCCGACTTGGCTGCAGGGGCCTTGCACAACGCGGGTGCCGCCGATGGAGCGGTCAGCGACATCTACACGCTCGCCCACTCGGCCACGGTGGAGGAATTCGCCGGCGAGCGCGCGTAAGCGCCGGGTTCGCTATCCCGCTATCAATTTCTGCACCAGCTCCGCCGTCGTCGCCGCGGCGTATTTGCGCATGAGCCGTGCGCGGTGCAGTTCCACCGTTCGGTGGCTGATGCCCAGCTGCTTGCCGATCTCCTTGCTGGTGAGCCCCTGCATGAGCTGCGCCGCCACCTCGCGCTCGCGCGGCGTGAGGTGCGCCTTGGTGCTGCGCCGCGAACCCAGGTCCTCGAAGGTCCAGATGCCCGCCTCGTGCGGCGCTTCGCGGTTCAGGGCGCGGCCGGTCACATGGCACCAGAAGGTCTCGCCGGCCAGCGCGCCGTGCAGGCCGCCGACGCGCCGCATCATGCGGTGGTCGGCATAGCGCCCGCTGGCATTGAGGATGGGCAGCATGCGCTGGCCGATGCGCTCGTACTCCGCCACGCTGGGGTAGAGCAGGGCGAAAGAGCGGCCCACGAGTTCGTCGCGCGTGGCGCCGAACATCTCGCACAGGCGTGCATTGCAGTCCACCATGATGCGCTGGCGCGAGAGCACCATGCCCACGGGCGCGTGCTCGAAGGCCAGGCGGTAGTCGATCGCCTGCGCGGGCGTCGACGCGGGGGAAATGGCTTGCGCACGGGGGGCGCCGCGGCGATGCTCGGGGGTCTCCATGACGTAATACTACGTATGTCTGTACGTAGTATCGTTGTCGGCGTTTTCGCATCCCACCGACCCCCCTTTTTTCACTGTTCCACAAGCGAGGAAGCATGGCGAACAAGATCTATCCCGACGCCAAGTCGGCGCTGGCCGGCGTGGTGGCCGACAACCAGATGCTGGCCGTGGGCGGCTTCGGCCTGTGCGGCATCCCCGAGGCGCTGATCGAGGCGCTGAAGGAAAGCGGCGTGAAGAACCTCACCTGCATCTCCAACAACGCAGGTGTCGATGGTTTCGGCCTGGGCAAGCTGCTGGAGACGCGCCAGATCAAGAAGATGATCGCCAGCTACGTGGGCGAGAACAAGGAGTTCGAACGCCAGTACCTGGCCGGCGAACTGGAGCTGGAATTCACCCCGCAGGGCACGCTGGCCGAGAAGCTGCGTGCCGGCGGCGCCGGCATCCCGGCCTTCTTCACCAAGACGGGCGTGGGCACGCAGGTGGCCGAGGGCAAGGAACTGCGCGAGTTCGACGGCGAGACCTACGTGATGGAACGCGCGCTGGTGCCCGACGTGGCCCTGGTCAAGGCGGCCGTGGCCGACAAGTCGGGCAACCTGCGCTTCAACCTCACGGCACGCAACTTCAACCCGGCCGCCGCCACCGCCGGCAAGGTCTGCATCGTCGAGGTCGAGAAGATCGTCGAGGTGGGTGAACTGGCGCCCGACGACATCCACCTGCCGGGCATTTACGTGCACCGCATCGTGCTCAATTCGAATCCCGAGAAGCGCATCGAGAAGCGCACCGTGAGCGTCGCCGCCCCGGTCGATGCCGCGGCCGCCAAAGTCGAGGCCCAGGCCGTGATCGCCCAGGCCGCCGCCGGGGCCGAAGTGCCCGCCACCGTCAAGAACAACGCAAAGTAAGGAGCCCGACATGCCCTGGACCCAAGACCAGATGGCCGCACGCGCGGCGCAGGAGCTGGAAGACGGCTTTTATGTGAACCTCGGCATCGGCATTCCGACGCTGGTGGCCAACCACACCGGCACCAAGGAGGTGTGGCTGCAGAGCGAGAACGGCATGCTCGGCATCGGCCCCTTCCCGACCGAGGACCAGGTCGACGCCGACCTGATCAACGCCGGCAAGCAGACCGTGACGACGCTGCCGGGCAGCGCGATCTTCGGCAGCGACCAGAGCTTCGCGATGATCCGCGGCGGCAAGATCAACCTGTCGATCCTCGGCGCCATGCAGGTGAGCGAGAAGGGCGACCTCGCCAACTGGATGATCCCGGGCAAGATGGTCAAGGGCATGGGCGGCGCCATGGACCTGGTGGCCGGCGTCAAGCGCGTGATCGTGCTGATGGAGCACGTCGCCAAGAAGAAGGACGGCACCACCGACATGAAGATCCTGCCGGCCTGCACGCTGCCGCTGACGGGCGTGGGCGTGGTGGACCGCATCATCACCGACCTGGCCGTGCTCGACGTGACGCCGCAAGGCCTCAAGGTGGTCGAGCTGGCCGAGGGCGTGAGCTTCGACGAGCTGCAGTCGAAGACCGGCGTGACGCTGATCCAGTGAGCTGACCGATACAGCCTGCTATCTTTTCGATAGCCGGCGGCGCAAAAGGGGCGGACGTTTCCGCCCCTTTTTTTATTTGGAAGCCGCCGGTTGCGGCGCGGACGCCGCGGGCTGCGGCGCGGGGGCCGGGGGCGGTGGCGGCGGCACCGGCGGGATCTGGAAGCTCCAGGTCTCGCTCAGCGCCTTGCCGCCCTGCGTCAGCGCCGCGCGCAGCTCGGTGACCTGCGCCGGGTCCTTCACCTTGACGCGCAGCGACAGGCGCCAACCCTTGATCGCGTCGTTGCGCAACAGGTTGCTCTCGAGGATCTCGGCATTGGCATTGCCGCTCAGTTGCGTCTCCAGCGCGGTGCCGGCCGGCAGGTTGGCCACGGCCGGGCCGACGAAGTCGACCATCAGCGCGGTGGTGCCGTCGCTCTGGCGGATCAGGTTGGGCTGGTACCGCTCGCCTTCGGTCTGGAAGGTCTGGCGCACCCAGGCGTTGTTCTGCGCGTGCAGCGCGGGCTCGTCCATCGTCCAGTGCATGCGGTAGGCGAACTGCATCGTCTGGCCCTTGCGCGCCGGCTGGTCGGGGTTCCAGAAGGCGACGATGTTGTCGTTGGTCTCGTCCGCCGTGGGAATCTCCATCAGCGTGACCTTGCCCTTGCCCCAGTTGCCCTGCGGCTCAATCCACGCGCTGGGCCGCAGGTCGTAGCGGTCCTTCAGGTCCTGGAAGTCCTGGAAGGCGTGGCCGCGCTGCAGCAGACCGAAGCCGCGCGGGTTCTCGACCTGGAAGCTGCTCACCGCGACGGCGCCCTTGGGGTTGTTCAGCGGGCGCCAGATCCATTCCTCGTTGCCGGCGTGGATGGCCAGGCCGTTGGAGTCGTGGATGGCCGGCCGGAAGTTGCGCAGGAACTCCGGCCAGCGCTGGTTGGGCCCGTACAGGAACATGCTCGTCAGCGGCGCGATGCCCAGCGTGGCGACGTCCTGGCGCATCACGATGTTGGCCTGCACGTCGAGCACGGCGTCGCTGCCGGGCTGCAGGATGAACTGGTAGGCGCCGGTGGCGCTGGGCGAGTCGAGCAGGGCGTAGATGACGAGCTGCTTGTCGCTCGGGCCGGGCCGCTGGATCCAGTACTCGCGGAAGTTGGGGAACTCCTCCTTGCCGACCGAGGTGGTGTCGATCGCCAGGCCTCGCCCCGACAGGCCGTACACCTGGCCCTTGCCGATGACGCGGAAGTAGCTCGCGCCCAGCAGGCTCATGACTTCGTCGTACTTGCCGGCCTGGTTGACCGGGTACAGCACGCGGAAGCCCGCATAGCCCAGCTGGCGCGTCGCCTCGCGGTCGAAGTTGAGCTTGCCGAAGTCGAAGCGGTCGGCCTCGTAGCGGATCTCGCGCACGCCGCCTTCGGTGATCTCGTTGATCTTCACCGGGAAGTTGAACTGCATCCCCTGGTGGTAGAAGTTCAGCCGGAACGGGGTTTGCAGGTCGCGCCATTCGAAGCGGTCCGAGCGCGGCTGGATCTGCATGTAGTCGGCGAACTGCATGGTGCCGAAGAAGGGCGGCAGGTTGCTCGCGGGCGCCACGTAGGGGCGGGCGGCCAGGTCGCGCGCGCGCGCCGTGACGTCGTCGAGCGAGAACACCTTGCCGGTCGCGGGCGGCGCGGCAGGCGCGCTCTGCGTGGTCGGCACGGCACAGGCCGTGAGCAGGCTGATGCAGCCGACGAGGAGGGAGGAACGTGCGGTGTGGGCGAGCCTGTCGATCATGGGCCGTGGCGAAGGTCGTCGAAGCAGTGGGATGGAAACATCTGCACACCGGTGCAGACCCGCAGCATGGGCGGGACCGGCGCAGACAGCGCGGTGGAGCTTAGCATCGTGCGTGCCCGGCCTGCTGTAGGAATGGGGCGTGCGTCGGGTCGATGCGGGCCGCGCGGCCAGTCAGCCCCTTAAGATGCCCGGCTTCGTTCTTCGACCCGAGGATCCGCTTGCCGATGAAACGCATTGCCGTGATGGTCGCCGCGACCACCGCCGTGGCCGCGCCGCTGGCCTTCGCGCAGCCCAAGCCCGCGCTGCTGAACAACAAGCCCGCCTTCGTGGCCGACCTGCTGCGCCAGATGACGCTGGAAGAGAAGGTCGGTCAGCTGCGCCTGATCAGCATCGGTCCCGAGATGCCGGCGCCGCAACTCGCGCAGGAGGTCGCGGCCGGCCGCGTGGGCGGCACCTTCAACTCCATCAACCACAAGGAGCAGCGCCCGCTGCAGGAAGCCGCGGTGCGGCAGAGCCGGCTGAGGATCCCGATCCTCTTCGCCTACGACGTGCTGCACGGTCACCGCACGTCCTTCCCGATCGGCCTGGGCCTCGCCTCGAGCTGGGACATGGATGCCATTCGCCTCACGGCGCGCACGGCCGCCGTCGAGGCCGCGGCCGACGGCGTGGACGTGACCTTCGCGCCCACCGTCGACATCTCGCGCGACCCGCGCTGGGGCCGCACCTCCGAAGGCTTCGGCGAAGACCCGTACCTGGTGTCGCAGATCGCGCGCAGCATGGTGCAGGGCTTCCAGAACGGCGAGAACTTCGCCAAGGCCGGCAGCGTGCTCAAGCGGGACGCGATCATGGCCTCGGTCAAGCACTTCGCGCTGTACGGCGCGGTGGAAGGCGGGCGCGACTACAACATCGTCGACATGAGCCCGATGCGCATGTACAACGACTACCTGCCGCCCTACAAGGCCGCGATCGAGGCTGGCTCGGGCGGCGTGATGATCGCGCTCAACACCGTCAACGGCCAGCCCGCCACGTCCAACACCTGGCTGCTGCAGGACCTGCTGCGCAAGGACTGGGGCTTCAAGGGCGTGACCTTCTCCGACCACGGGGCCATCACCGAACTGATGCGCCATGGCGTGGCGCGCGACGAGCGCGAGGCGGCCAAGCTGGCCATCACCGCCGGCGTCGACATGAGCATGGCCGACCAGGTCTACCTCAAGGAGCTGCCGGGCCTGGTCAAGTCGGGTGCCGTGCCGATGAAGGCGCTCGACAACGCCGTGCGCGAGGTGCTGGGCGCCAAGTACGACCTGGGCCTGTTCCACGACCCCTTCCTGCGCATCGGCAAGGCCGAGGACGATCCGCCGGACCTCAAGGCCGATTCGCGCCTGCACCGCGCGCCGGCGCGCGACGTGGCACGCCGTTCGCTCGTGCTGTTGGAAAACCGGAACCGCACGCTGCCCATCGCCAAGGGCGCCAAGGTGCTGCTCACCGGCCCGCTGGCCGATGCACCGATCGACATCATGGGCGTGTGGTCGGCCCAGGCGGTGTGGAAGCAGTCCGTCACCCTGCGCAAGGGCATGGAGCAGGCGCTGGCCGGCCAGAAGGGCTCGCTCGTGTATGCGCGCGGCGCCAACGTGAGCGAGGACAAGGCCATCGTCGAGTACCTCAACTTCCTCAACTGGGACGAGCCCGAGGTGGTGCAGGACAAGCGCTCGCCGCAGGAGATGATCGACGAGGCCGTGGCCGCGGCGAAGCAGGCCGACGTGGTGGTGGCCGCCGTGGGCGAGTCGCGCGGCATGTCGCACGAATCGTCCAGCCGCACGCGCCTGGACCTGCCCGAGAGCCAGCAGGCGCTGCTCAGGGCCCTCAAGGCCACCGGCAAGCCGCTGGTGCTGGTGCTGATGAACGGCCGCCCGCTCACCCTGGGCTGGGAAAAGGCCAACGCCGACGCCATGCTCGAGACCTGGTTCGCCGGCACCGAGGGCGGCAACGCGATCGCCGACGTGCTGTTCGGCGACGCGAACCCTTCGGGCAAGCTGCCGATCTCGTTGCCGCGTTCGGTGGGCCAGATCCCCACCTACTACAACCACCCGCGCCTCGGCCGGCCCTTCACGCCGGGCAAGCCGGGCAACTACACCTCGCAGTACTTCGACGAGCCGCAGGGCGCGCTGTACCCCTTCGGCTACGGCCTGAGCTACACCGATTTCAGCGTGTCCGACCTCACGCTGTCGGCACACACCATGGCGCGCGGCGGCAAGGTCGAAGCCAGCGTCACGGTGGCCAATACCGGCGAGCGCGCGGGCGAGACCGTGGTGCAGCTCTACATCCAGGACGTGGCCGCCTCCGTGGTGCGGCCCGTCAAGGAGCTGAAGGACTTCCGCAAGCTGATGCTGCAGCCCGGCGAGAAGAAGGAAGTGCGCTTCACGATCGGGGAGGACAAGCTCAAGTTCTACAACGCGAAGCTCCAGCACGTGGCCGAGGCCGGCCAGTTCAACGTGCAGGTGGGCCTCGATTCGGAGAACGTCAAGTCGCAGAGCTTCGAGCTGAAGTAGGCGGCGCGTTTTCGCGCAGGTGCTGCGCGATGGCTTCGCGCAGCTGGGCCACCGCCGTCGGCTCGGTGCGCCGGGCCAGGGTGACAAGCCCGAAATGGGCGCCGCCCGTGCCGCTCGGCCCCACGCGCAGTTCCGCCAGGTCGGGCGCGGCGGCGCGGATCGCGATCAGCACGGCGTCGCTCTGGCGCGTGGCCTCGACCAGCGGCGCCAGCTCGGTGCAGCGCAGGCTCAGGCACAGGTCCGGGTGCGCGGCAGGGCCGTAGACATCGACCAGCGCGCGCACCACGTGGTCGCCCAGCGGCGTCGACGCGATCGGATAGGCGAGCAGGTCCTCGAAGCGCAGCGGGCGCCGCCTCCGGGCCAGCGGATGGCCGCGGCGGCACATGAAGGCGCCGCGCAGCGCCACCACCGGCTCGATGCGCAGGCCGGGCAGCGGCGGGAAGGAGCGCACCTCGACCACCAGCGCATCCAGTTCGCGTCGTCGCAATGCCTCGACCAGCCGGGGCACGTCGCCGTGCTGGATGTCGATGCGCAGCCCGGCGCCGGGCCGCGCGGCACGCTGCAGGAGCGCCGGCGTGAGCAGGGCGCCGGGCCCCGAGCCCATGCCCACGCGCAGGCGCTCCGGTGCCGCGCCGGTCGCACGGCGGCCCGCAGCGGCGAGTGCGTCGGCATCGTGCACGAGCTGGCGGGCGCGTTCGAGCAGGCTGCGGCCGAAAGGCGTGAGTTCGCTGCGCCGCCCGATGCGGTCGAACAGGGGCTGGCCCAGTTCGTCCTCCAGCGCGCGCAGGCTGCGGCTGAGCGCGGACTGGGTGAGGAAGGTGGCGCGTGCCGAGCGCGTGAACGATCCCGTCTCGGCGATGGAGAGAAAGTGCCGCAGCTGAACCAGCGTCATGGTGGCCAATCGATGAGTCGAACTCATTCGAGAGGATAGAACAATGCATTGGACGCGCGGCCCGGACCTCCCTAGATTCGGGCCGCGGGCGCGCAGTGTGTGCCGCGATCCCGATCGAACCCGAGTCCGATTCCTCCCTTTCCAACGCCCATGAACGCCCTTCGCTCCCTCACCCTGGCCGCGCTCGCCGCGTGCGCCGCATCTTCCGCGCTGGCCCAGTCGGCCGTGCCCTCGGCGCGCATCGTGCCGCTGGTCGACGGCATGTACCCGCAGCTCGAGTCGATCTACAAGGACATCCATGCCAATCCCGAGCTGGGCTTCCAGGAAACCCGCACCGCCGCCAAGCTGGCCGCCGAGCTGCGCGCGCTGGGCTTCGAGGTGACCGAGGGCGTGGGCCGCACCGGCGTGGTGGCGCTGTACCGCAACGGCAGCGGCCCGACGGTCATGGTGCGCACCGAACTCGACGCGCTGCCCATGGAGGAGAAGACCGGGCTGCCCTACGCCAGCAAGGCCAAGGCGCAATGGAACGGCCGCGAGACCTTCGTCGCCCACAGCTGCGGCCACGACATCCACATGGCCAGCTGGGTCGGCACGGCGCGCACGCTGCTCGCGCTCAAGGACCAGTGGCAGGGCACGCTGATGTTCATCGCGCAGCCCTCGGAGGAGACGGTGTCGGGGGCCAAGGCGATGGTGGAGGACGGCCTCTTCAAACGCTTCCCCAAGCCCGACTACGCCTTCGCGCTGCACACCAGCCCGTCGCCCTTCGGCTTCGTCGGCTATCGCGCCGGGCCGGTCACCTCGGCGTCCGACAGCCTGGAGATCACCTTCAAGGGCCGCGGAGGCCATGGCTCGGCGCCGCACGCGACCATCGACCCGATCGCGATCGGCGCGCACTTCGTGACCGACGTGCAGACCGTGGTCAGCCGCGAGAAGGACCCGGCCGAGTTCGGCGTGGTCACCATCGGCGCCTTCCAGGCCGGCACGGCGGGCAACATCATTCCCGACGCGGCGAAGCTCAGCGGCACCATCCGCAGCTACAAGCCGGAGGTGCGCACGAAGCTGCTCGACGGCATCCGCCGCACCGCGCTGGCCTCGGCCGCGATGGCCGGCGCGCCCGAGCCCGAGGTGCGCCTGGGCGCCGACAGCAGCACCGCCGCTGTGACCAACAACGAGGCCGTGGTGCAGCGCACGGTGGCCTCGCTCAAGGCGCAGTTCGGTGACCCGAAGGTGGTGCAGGTGCAGCCCATCACCGCCAGTGAGGACTTCTCGGTGTTCACCGACGCGGGCATCCCGTCGATGTTCTTCTTCGTCGGCGTGACCGACCCCAAGGACGTGGCCGAGTCCATGAAGAAGGGCGGCAAACCGCTGCCCTTCAACCACTCGCCGTACTTCGCGCCGGTGCCCGAGCCGTCGATCAAGATCGGCGTGCAGGCCATGACCACGGCGGTACTCACGGCGCTGGGCAGCAAGGGCTGACGACCGTTGCAGCCGCCGCCGACCTGCCCGGTCGGCGGCGGCGTGGGTTGCGCATCCACGGGTAATCCCGCAAGGTCCTGTGTGAAAAACTGCATACAGTCTTTGCATACCAGTTTGCGTGCCAGGCTGCGCCGCCGCAGGGAGGAGGGGTTTTCCGGTGATGTGCGGGCCTGGCGTCTGTCAGCGAACCAGGAGACAACAACCCATGGACATCCGCAATCCCTCGCCCGGCCTCTACAACGAGGACCTGGCCCCCGCCAAGGAACGGCAGTGGGGCGCCTTCAGCATCTTCAACGTCTGGACCTCGGACGTGCACAGCCTCTGGGGTTACTACCTCGCGGCCAGCCTGTTCCTGCTGTGCGGCAGCTTCGTCAACTTCCTCGTCGCCATCGGCCTGTCGTCGCTGGTGATCTTCGTGTTGATGAACCTCATCGGCTACGCGGGCGAGAAGACCGGTGTGCCGTACCCCGTGCTCGCGCGCGCCTCGTTCGGCGTGTGGGGCGCCAACCTGGCGGCGCTGGTGCGCGCGGTGGTGGCCTGCTTCTGGTACGGCGCCCAGACGGCCGCGGCCTCGGGCGCGGTGGTCGCGCTGCTGGTGCGCAACGACAGCATGCTGGAGTTCCACAAGACGGTGCACTTCCTCGGCCACTCCGGGCTGGAGGTGATCTGCTACGTGCTCATCTGGGCGCTGCAGCTGCTCATCATCCAGAAAGGGATGGAGACGGTGCGCAAGTTCCAGGACTGGGCCGGCCCCGCGGTGTGGATCGCGATGCTGATCCTCGCCGTGGGCCTGTGCGTGAAGGCCGGCGGCTTCAGCTTCGACCACGGCATCCCCATGGACGTGCTGCTCGACAAGACCAAGGACGCCGGCGTGAGCGGCACGCCCGGCAGCTTCTGGGCCCTGATGGCGGTGGGCGCCACCTGGATCACGTACTTCGCCGCCCTGTACCTGAACTTCTGCGACTTCTCGCGCTACGCGACGAACAAGGACGCGGTGAAGAAGGGCAACCTCTGGGGCCTGCCGGTGAACCTGATCGCTTTCTCGCTGGTGGCCGGCATCACCACCATCGCGGCCTACAAGGTGTATGGCGAGGTGCTGCTGCACCCCGAGCAGATCTCGGCCAAGTTCGACAGCTGGGTGCTCGCCCTCATTGCCGCGCTGACCTTCGCGGTGGCCACGCTGGGCATCAACGTGGTGGCGAACTTCGTCTCGGCCGCCTTCGACATTTCCAACGTGTTTCCGAAGTCCATCGACTTCAAGAAGGGCGGCTACATCGCCGCGGCCATCGCGCTGGTGCTCTATCCCTTCGCGCCCTGGGAGGGCGGGGCCGCGCACTTCGTCAACGCCATCGGCGCCACCATGGGGCCGCTGCTGGGCATCATCCTGGTCGACTACTACCTGGTCGCCAAGGGCAACATCAACGTGGCGGCGCTGTACGACGAGCACGGCGAGTACCGCTACGAGGGCGGCTGGAACGTCAATGCGCTGGTGGCCACGGCGGTGGGCTGCGTGTTCTCGACGATCCTGCCCAACTTCACGAGCCTGCTGCCGGCCTGGTGGGGCACCTACGGCTGGTTCTTCGGGGTGCTGATCGGCGGCGGCGTGTACTGGATCATGGCGCTCGCGCGTCCGCGCACCTTGCCCGCCGCCGCGCGCGCCTGACCCCCATCGGCCCGCGCGGGCACGGAAGCTGCACGTGACCGACCCCGTGAACGCCAAGACCTCGATCGCGGAGCGCGTGGTGCGCTCCATCCTCGACCGCAAGCTGCGCCCCGGCGAACGGCTGGGCGAAAAGGAACTGGCCGAGGTCTTCGGCGTCAGCCGCACGCTGGTGCGCGAGGCGCTGATGCAGCTGCAGGCGCGCGGCTTCGTCGAGGTGCGGCCGCGCCTGGGCTGGTACGTGGTCGAGCCCTCCTTCGAGGAGGCGCGCGAAACCTATGCCGCGCGCCGCGTCATCGAACCCGGCATGCTCCAGGACGCGGGCCGGCCGCTGCAGTCGGCCATCCGCGCGCTGCGCCAGCATGTGGCGGAGGAGCGCGAGGCCGTGGCCCACGCCAACGCCGCGACGCGCAGCGTGCTGCTGGCCGAGTTCCACGTCTGCCTGGCCGAATGCCTGGGCAACCGCTTCCTCACCGGCATGCTGGTCGACCTGTCGGCGCGCACCACGCTCGTGTCGGCGCTCTACCAGTCGCAGACGCAGGCGCAGGACTCCAACGACGAGCACTCCGCCATCGTCGATGCACTCGAGGCGGGCCGCATGGACGAGGCGGCCGAGCTCATGCGCGCCCACATCGACTGGCTGGCCGCGCGACTGGATGCGGACCTGGCCCACACCGGCCGGACCAAGGACCGCCTGCTCGCGGCCCTGGGCGAGCCGCCGCTCAGGCCGGGCCCAGACGCAGCGCCTCGCGCCGGCTCTCGGCCACGGCGCGGATGAAGTTCCAAACCGCCTGCATGCGGCCGAGTTGCCTGGCCTCGGCAGGCATCGACATCCAGAAGGTGCGCGTGAAGTTGGCCTGCGCGGGCAGCACGCGCGCCAGGCGCGCATCGCCCTCGGCCACGAAGGCCGGCAGCACCGCGATGCCGGCGTCGGCCAGCACGGCGCGGTGCTGGGCCAGCACGCTGGTGCTGCGCAGCGAGAAGGCGTCGGGCCGGTACAGCTCGTCCAGGTACTGCAGCTCCTTGGAGAAGAGCAGGTCGTCGATGTAGCTCACGAAGGCATGGCCCTTGAGGTCCTCGCGCTGGCGGATGGGCGGATGCGCGCGCAGGTAGGCCCGGCTCGCGTACAGGTGCAGGCTGTAGTCGGTGAGCTTGGTCACGAGCACCGGGCCGCGCGCCGGCCGCTCGAGCGAGATGACGATGTCCGCCTCGCGCCGCGACAGGTGCACCAGGCGCGGCATGGCGAGCAGGTCGATCACGAGCTTGGGGTGCTCGCGCGCGAAGCCGGCCAGAGCCGGCGCCAGGATCACCGTGCCGAAGCCTTCGGTGGCGCCCACGCGCACCAGGCCCGACAGGCCTTCCTCGGGCGCCGGCGTGGCGCTTTTCTCCAGCGTGCGAAAGGCGCGTTCCATGGCCTCCACCTGCGGCTGGAGGCGGCGCCCGGCTTCGGTGAGCCGATGGCCGCCGGCTTCGCGGGCGAAGAGCGGGCTGCCCAGTTCCTTTTCGAGCGCCTGGATGCGGCGTGCGACGGTCGTGTGGTCGACCGCGAGCCGGCGCGCGGCGGCCATCAGCGTGCCGGCGCGCGACAGCTCGAGGAAATACCGAAGGTTGTTCCAGTCCATCGTGGTGCAGCAGTAAAACGGACATCCGTACGCGAAGGACGCAAAGGTTGCGCGAAGGACGCGAAATCTGTCTTTGATGTTCTTTCGCGTCCTTCGCGAGATCTTCGCGCCCTTCGCGTACGGGTGTCCCATTCTGCGTTTTCGCAAACCTGAAGCGCAATTTTCTCCATTGCGCACGCAATTTTGCAAAGCTAGCATCCGTCGGTTCGCCCGACATACACAAGGAGACATCCCATGGACGCCACCACCGCGCCGGCCACCCAGGTCGCCACCGTCAAGCTGCTCATCGGCGGCCAATTCGTCGAATCGAAGACCACCGAGTGGCGCGACGTCGTCAACCCGGCCACGCAGGAGGTGCTGGCCCGCGTGCCCTTCGCCACGCAGGCCGAGGTCGATGCGGCCGTGGCGTCGGCCAAGGAAGCCTTCAAGACCTGGAAGAAGACCGCCATCGGCGCCCGCGCGCGCATCTTCCTGAAGCTGCAGCAGCTGATCCGCGAGCACATGGGCGAACTGGCCGCGCTGCTGACGGCCGAGCAGGGCAAGACACTGCCCGACGCCGAAGGCGACGTGTTCCGCGGCCTGGAGGTGGTGGAACACGCGGCCAACATCGGCACGCTGCAGCTCGGCGAGCTGGCCAACAACGTGGCCGGCGGTGTCGACACCTACACGCTGCTGCAGCCGCTGGGCGTGTGCGCCGGCATCACACCCTTCAACTTCCCCGCCATGATCCCGCTGTGGATGTTCCCGATGGCCATCGCCACCGGCAACACCTTCGTGCTCAAGCCCAGCGAGCAGGACCCGATGGTGACCATGCGCCTGTGCGAACTGGCGCTCGAGGCGGGCATCCCGCCGGGCGTGCTGAACGTGGTGCACGACGGAGAGGCGGTGGTCAACGCGATCTGCGACCACCAGGACATCAAGGCGATCAGCTTCGTCGGCTCGACCAAGGTGGGGACGCACGTCTACCACCGCGGCATCGCCAGCGGCAAGCGCGTGCAATGCATGATGGGCGCGAAGAACCACGCCATCGTGATGCCCGACGCCAACAAGGAGCAGACCCTCAACGCGCTGGCCGGTGCGGCCTTCGGTGCGGCAGGGCAGCGCTGCATGGCGGTGTCGGTGGCCGTGCTGGTGGGCGAGGCGCAACAGTGGATCCCGGACCTGGTCGCCAAGGCGAAGACGCTGAAGGTGGGCGCCGGCACCGAGAAGGGTGTGGACGTGGGGCCGCTGGTCTCGTGCGCGGCCTACGAGCGCGTGACGGGGCTGATCGAGCGCGGCACGGCGGACGGTGCGACGCTGGAGCTGGACGGTCGCAAGCCCACGGTGCCCGGCTACGAGAAGGGCAACTTCGTCGGCCCCACGATCTTCTCGGGCGTGAAGCCTGGCATGACGATTTACGACCAGGAGATCTTCGGCCCGGTGCTGTGCGTGGCCGGTGCGGCCGACATCGACGAGGCGATCGAGCTCATCAACTCGAACCCGAACGGCAACGGCACCGCGATCTTCACGCAGTCCGGCGCGGCGGCGCGCAAGTTCCAGGAGGAGATCGACGTCGGCCAGGTGGGCATCAACGTGCCGATCCCGGTGCCGGTGCCGCTGTTCTCCTTCACCGGCTCGCGCGGCTCCAAGCTGGGTGACCTCGGGCCTTACGGCAAGCAGGTAGTGCTGTTCTACACGCAGACCAAGACGGTGACGGCCCGGTGGTTCGACGACAGCACGGTGGCGCATGGGGTCAACACGACCATTTCGCTGAAGTGACGCTGCGTCCCTGGGCATGCAAGCGTTGCGCCCCGGCCCTGACGTGGAAGGGCACCGCGCCGCGCTTCAGTGAGGCGGTCGGCGCTTTGCGCCGACTTCCCTGCGGTGCTCGCGCAGCCGGGCCGGCGCAGAACTCGCTGCGCGCGCCGCAGGCGCGCTCCGCTCAAACAGCTGCGCCGAGTCAGTCAACGAAGCGTGCCTGTCCTTCGGCAGGCACGCAGCCCGGCTACGCTGCGCTTCTCGGCGCCTCACAGGCGCGCGTCGCGGTGCCCTTCCACGCCAGGGCCAGAACGGCTGGTGGCGGTGTTCGGCGGCCAGATCGGACACGACGTTTCCGCGCGGCAGGTGGTGGCCGGCGCGGGCGATTTGTGGGGCGGCGACTAGCGCAGGCCGGGGCGCGGCACGCCTGCCGAAGGACAGGCGTGCTTCGTGATCTGACTCGTCGCAGCTGTTTGAACGGAGCGAACGCAGTTCGCGCAGTGAGTTCTGCGACGCGCGCCCCGGCTGAGCATCGCAGCGGAGTCGATGCGAAGCATCGACCGCCCCACTATGAGCCCGTGCCGGCCACCACCTGCCGCGCCACCCCGGACCTCAGACCCGAAAGCACCCAAACCCATGGACTTTGAACTGACCGAAGACCAGCGCGCCTTCGCCGACACGGCCCGCGCGTTCGCTGCCAGCGAGTTTGCCCCCCACGCGGCGCAGTGGGACCGCGAGGCCATCTTCCCGCGCGAGGCGATCGCCAAGGCCGGCGAACTGGGCTTCTGCGGCCTCTACGCGCCCGAGCGCATTGGCGGGCTGGGCCTGCCGCGGCTCGACGCGGCGCTGGTGTTCGAGGAGATGGCGGCGGTCGATCCGTCGACCACCGCCTTCATCACCATCCACAACATGGCGACCTGGATGCTCGGCACCTGGGGCACCGACGTCGTCTGCACGGCCTGGGGCGAAGACCTGACCAGCGGCCGCAAGCTCGCCTCGTACTGCCTCACGGAGCCGGGCGCCGGCTCCGACGCCGGCTCGCTCAAGACGCGTGCCGAATTGCAGGGCGCCGAGTACGTCATCAACGGCGGCAAGGCCTTCATCTCGGGCGCCGGCTCGAGCGACGTGCTGGTGCTGATGGCACGCACGGGCGGGGCGGGTGCGAGCGGCGTCTCCGCCTTCGTCGTGCCGGCGGATGCACCGGGCATCAGCTACGGCAAGAAGGAGCACAAGATGGGCTGGAACAGCCAGCCCACGCGCACCATCGCCTTCGACAACGTGCGCATTCCGGCCGATCACCTGCTCGGGCAGGAAGGCGAGGGCTTCCGCATCGCGATGAAGGGGCTCGATGGTGGCCGCATCAACATCGCCACCTGCTCGGTGGGTGCGGCGCAGGGCGCGCTCGACGCGGCGCGCCGCTACCTTCACGAGCGCCAGCAGTTCGGCAAGCCGCTCGCGAGCTTCCAGGCGCTGCAGTTCAAGCTGGCCGACATGGCCACCGAGCTGGTCGCCGCGCGCCAGATGGTGCGCCTGGCCGCGAGCAAGCTCGATGCCCAGCACCCCGACGCCAGCACATATTGCGCCATGGCCAAGCGCTTCGCCACCGATGCCGGCTTCAAGGTCTGCAACGAGGCGCTGCAACTGCACGGCGGCTACGGCTACCTGGGCGAGTTCCCGCTCGAACGGCTGGTTCGCGACGCCCGCGTGCACCAGATCCTCGAAGGCACCAACGAGATCATGCGCGTCATCGTGTCGCGCAAGCTGCTCGACGGGGATGCGGACATCCGGTAAATCGGACATCCGTACGCGAAGGGCGCGAAGATCACGCGAAGGACGCGAAAGAGATCAAGAACAATCACATGGAATTCTTCGCGCCCTTCGCGAAACCCTTGCGTCCTTCGCGTACGGATGTCCCTATCTGACAAGCTCTCACCATGACCGAACCCGTCGTCCTCTTCGATACCCTGCCCACCGCCAACGGCAAGCGCTTCGGCGTCGCCACGCTCAACGCGCCGGCCTCGCTCAATTCACTCTCGGTCGACATGGTGCGGCTGCTCACGCCCCGGCTGCGCGAATGGGCGGCCGACCCGAAGGTCGTCGGCGTACTGCTGCAGGCCGCGGGCGAGAAAGCCTTCTGCGCCGGCGGCGACCTGCGCCAGCTCTACCAGACGCTGCGCGATTGCGGCGAGGGCCGCAACGAGTACGCCGAACGCTTCTTCGGCGAGGAGTACGAGCTCGACCACCTCATCCACACCTTTCCCAAGCCCTTCCTGTGCTGGGGCCACGGCATCGTGATGGGCGGCGGCGTGGGGCTGATGGTGGGCGCGTCGCACCGCGTCGTGACCGAGGGCAGCCGCGTCGCCATGCCGGAGATCAACATCGGCCTCTACCCCGACGTGGGCGGCAGCTGGTTCCTGCGCCGCGCGCCGGGCCGCACCGGGCTGTTCCTGGCATTCACGGCCGCGCAGATCAATGGCAGCGACGCCATCTTCGCGGGCCTGGCCGACGTGCTGGTGCCGCACGCGCGCAAGGCGCAGGTGCTCGAAGCCATCGGCGCGACGGCATGGAGCGGCGACGAGCGGGCCGATCGCGCGCTGCTCTCGCGCATCCTCGCCACCGCGGCCGAAGGCAGCGAGCGCCCGGCCTCGAAGCTGCGGCAGCACTACGACACCATCGAATCGCTGATGGCCGGCGAGGACCTGCTGGACATCGCGAAGCGCCTGCGGGCGCTGCAGAGCGACGACGCCTGGCTGCAGGGGGCCGCCAAGGCTTTCACCAAGGGCGCGCCGAGTTCCATCGCGCTCACCTGGGAACTCTGGCAGCGCGTGCCGCGCATGTCGCTGGCCGAGGTGTTCAGGCTCGAGTACTGGGCCTCGCTGGGCTTCTGCGCGCACCACGATTTCGCCGAAGGCATCCGCGCGGTGCTGGTCGACAAGGACCGCAACCCGAAGTGGCAGCCCGCGACGCTCGAAGAGGTCACGCCGGCTTTCGTGGACGACCACCTGCGCGAGCGCGGCGAGATGGCGCCTGAGCTGGCCGCGCTTCGATGAGCTGCTGAATCCGGACAGCCGAACGCAGAGGGCGCAAAGCTCACGCAGAGGTCGCAGAAGAAACGAAACACAAATTTGGTATTCCTTCTGCGCCCTTTGTGAAATCTCTGCGTTTTCTGCGTTCGGCTGTCCGTTCCCGCGTTCCAACAACCCTTCCGGAGACACACACCATGAAGATCGCATTCATCGGCCTGGGCAACATGGGCGGCCCGATGGCCCTGAACCTGCACAAGGCCGGCCACGCCGTCAGCGCATTCGATCTGTCCGCCGCGGCCTGCGACGCGCTGCGTGCGCAGGGCGTGGCGATCGCCGCGTCGGCGGCCCAGGCGGTGCAGGGCGCGGAGGTGGTCGTCAGCATGCTGCCGGCCAGCCAGCATGTCGAGTCGCTGTATCTGGGCGAGGGCGGCCTGCTGGCGCAGATTGCGCCCGGCACGCTGGTGATCGACTCGAGCACCATTGCCGCCGCGACCTCGCGCAAGGTGGCCGAGGCGGGCGCCGCACGCGGCATCGCCGTCATCGACGCGCCGGTGTCGGGCGGCACGGGCGGCGCCATCGCGGGCACCTTGACCTTCATGGTCGGCGGCAGCGAAGCGGACCTCGAGCGCGCGCGCCCGGTGCTCGAGAAGATGGGCGCCAACATCTTCCACGCGGGCGCCGCAGGTGCGGGACAGACAGCCAAGATCTGCAACAACATGCTGCTGGGCATCCTGATGATCGGCACGTCGGAAGCGATCGCGCTGGGCGTGGCCAACGGGCTCGATCCGAAGGTGCTGTCGGAGATCATGCGCCGCAGCTCGGGCGGCAACTGGGCGCTCGAAAAGTACAACCCGCTGCCCGGCGTGATGGAGAACGCGCCGGCCTCCAAGGGCTATGCCGGCGGCTTCGGCACGGACCTCATGCTCAAGGACCTGGGCCTGGCGCAGGAGAACGCGATGGCGGTGAAGGCCGCCACCCCGCTGGGCGGCATGGCGCGCAACCTGTATGCCGCGCACAGCCTCGCGGGACACGGGGCGCTCGATTTCTCCAGCGTCATCAAGCTGGTGCAGAAGGCGGGCTGAGCACGGGCGGCGCGCCGATCTGCTATTGAAAACATAGCTTTCCTCGCCCACTGCATCGGCGCTTCGAGCACTTTTTGCTTGAAGCGCCTGCCGGAGTCGCTGAAGCGGCGCTGAATGCACCCGCGATGAAAAACGGAATCGTTGGCGTTTCTCGCGTGCGCTGCGGGCTGTGACAGCATGCGGCCCCCAGCCGACCTGCAAGCCCGATGGCACCGATCCGACGCTCCAGCCTCTCTGCCGCAACTGCAGGCCCCGCCGCCACGTCCGGGAGCGCGCGGCCCCTGCGCGTGCGCGAGCAGCGCGTGCTCGATGCCGTTGCGTCCTTGCCCGAAGAGAGCCGCACGCCCTCCGGCGCCGTGGCCGAGTTGCTGCGCCAGGGCCTGGACCTGCCGCCCTCGACGATTGCGCAGATCCTGCTGCGGCTGGAGCGCAAGGGCTTGCTGCAGTTGGGGCGCAAGCGGGCTGGCGAAGGCGCCTGAGGTCGCTGCGGCACGCACACGCGTGCGCGGGCACGTGACACGGTTCACGCCCCCAGGTCGGGGCCTTAATCTGCCGTTAATTGCGGCCCACGAGCATCCGCCTGCCAACCATCGGTCGTGCATCCCGCGCGGCCTGACGAGGACCGCATGCCCTTGCCCCTGCCAGCACCTTCGCGCGCAACCCTTCCGGATTTGTCTTCCTCTTCCGTTCCGGCCGCTTCCAGCAGCCTCACCCTCCATCCCCATTCCGACGCGCAACGCGAAGCCGTCGAGCGGTCCGTGCGCGCCATCTACGCACACCGCTACGGTGCCCATGTCCCGGGCTTCGCACCCGTGCTGGTGGCATTGCACGCAGGCGAGTCGGTGCTCGCGGCTGCAGGCTACCGGCCGGCTGCGGCGGGGCCGCTGTTCCTGGAAGGCTACCTCCCGGCACCGGTCGAATCGCTGATCGGCCAGCAGACCGGTGCGACTCTTCAGCGCGACCGGATCGTCGAGGTCGGCCACCTGGCTGCGTCGCGCGCGGGCGAGGGTCGGCGCTTGATCCAGCTTCTCGGCCCGCATCTCGCGGAGCAGGGCTTCGACTGGATCGTGGGAACGGTCACCCAGGAACTGCGCGCGATGCTGGTCCGCCTCGGCGTGGCGCCGCTCACGCTGGGTGCAGCGGACCCGGCATCGTTGGGCGCCACGGCCCGAATCTGGGGCAGCTACTACGAGCATCATCCGATCGTGCTGGCCATCCACCTGCAGCGCGCGCTGCGCCAGCACCACGTGCGCCAGATGCGCGCTTCGATGCGGGGTGCCCGATGAGCGCCGCGATGCATGCCGACGCCGTCGCGCTGCACGATGGCCAGCGCGACTGGACCTTCGGTGAGATGCAGGGGGCCAGTACCGAGCTTGCCGAGCGCCTGCGAGCCCAGGGTACGCGCGTGCTCGCCACGCTGATGGACAATTCGCCCGCCTGGGTCATCGCTGATGGGGCCGCGACGCAGGCGAAGGTGGTCCATGTGCCGCTGCCCGCCTTCTTCACGGCTGAACAGATGGGCCATGCGATCGCTGCGGCAGGCGTCGACACCGTACTCACGCTGCCGGCGGTGGCTGCGCGCTGGCCGCAGGCGCCCGCGACGGCCTGCGAGGTCGGCGGGCAAGCGCTCTCGATGCTGCGCTTGCCGGCCCGCACCGTCGACATGCCAGCAGGCACGTCGAAGATCACCTTCACCTCCGGCACCACCGGTGCACCCAAGGGCGTGTGCCTGTCGGACGGGGCGATGGGACGCGTGGCCGACGGGCTGGTGCTGGCGATGGCACCGCTGGACATCCGGCGCCACCTCTGTGCCTTGCCCTTCGCCGTCCTGCTCGAGAACATCGCGGGGCTCATGGCGCCGCTGCGGCGTGGCGCGACCTGCATCACGCTGCCGCTGGAGAGCCTGGGGCTCACGGGGTCGTCGAGCTTCGATGCGGCAAAGTTCCACGCCGCGGTGACGCAGCATCGGCCCGAAAGCCTGATCCTGCTGCCGCAGATGCTGCGCGCGTGGGCGGGCCATCTCGCGCAGAGCGGTGCGCGTCCGCCCGCGTCGCTCAAGCTGGTGGCGGTGGGGGGCGCGGCCGTGGGTGTGCGGTTGCTGCAGATGGCGCGTGCGCTGGGCATCCCGGCCTACGAAGGCTACGGTCTGTCCGAAGGCGCGTCGGTGCAGGCGCTCAACCTGCCGGGGGCCGATCTGCCGGGCAGCGCCGGGCGGGCCTTGCCGCATGCCGAGTTGCGCGTTGCGGCCGATGGCGAGATCGAAGTGCGAGGCAGCCTGTTCAGCGGCTACCTCGGCAACAGTGCGCCCGTCGGTGACTGGTGGCCCACCGGCGACCTGGGGCATATCGACGCCGAAGGCTTCGTGCACGTCGACGGCCGCAAGAAGCACGTGCTCATCACGGCCTTCGGCCGCAACGTGTCGCCCGAATGGGTGGAGACCGCCCTGCGCAGCGACAACGCCATCGGCCAGGCCGTGGTGCTGGGCGACGGCGAGCCGGCGTTGAGTGCCGTGCTGTGGCCACTGCGCCCCGACGCGACCGATGCGCAGCTGCAGGCCGCCGTCGACGCCGCCAACGAGACGCTGCCCGACTATGCACGGGTGCAGCGCTGGGTGCGCGCACTGGCGCCTTTCACGGTCGAAGGCGGCATGGCCACGGCCAACGGGCGGCCCCAGCGTGGCGCCGTGCTGCAACGGCATGCGCAGGCGCTGGGCCTTGCGTTCTCCCCGGCACAAAAGGCTGCCTGAGCGACACCTTCCTTCCATCTTCCAAGCCACGGACTTCTCATGAGTTTTCATGCACGCCTTCTTGCCGACACTGCGGACGCCCGCGCCGGCCTCCTCGGCACACCGATCATCCAGGGTTGCCTGCGCGGCGACGTCTCCCTGCCCAGCTACCTGGCCTTCCTGCGCGAGGCGTACCACCACGTGCGCCACACGGTGCCGCTGCTGCACGCCTGCAAGGCCGCATTGCCGGCACGCAACGGCTGGCTGGCCGAGCCGCTGGATGAGTACATCGAGGAAGAGCAGGGCCACGACGCGTGGATCCTCGACGACATCCGTGCGTGCGGCGGCGACGCCGAGGCCGTGCGGCTCGGGCCGCCCGGCCACGCTACCGAGGTGATGGTGGCCTACGCCTACGACACCATCGCGCGCGTCAACCCGCTGGGCTTCTTCGGCATGGTGCACGTGCTCGAGGGCACCAGCGTCTCGCTAGCGCTGATGGCGGCGGACCAGATCCAGAAGCCGCTCGGCCTGCCCGACAGCGCCTTCAGCTACCTGCGATCGCACGGCACGCTGGACCGCGAACACACGGCGCATTTCGAATTGCTCATGGACCGCATCGAAGACCGGGGCGACCAGGACGCGATCGTGCATGCGGCCCGTGCGTTCTACCGCCTGTATGGCGACGTGTTCCGCAGCCTACCGCTGCCGCACGCACGGGCCGTCGCGGAGGCCGCGTCGTGAAACTCGCCGACAGCCGTGTGCTGTTGACGGGCGCGAGCGGCGGCATCGGTGCGGCCTGCGCGGCGCAGCTCGTCAAGGCGGGTGCGGCCGTGATGCTGGCCGGTCGTTCGCCAGCGCGCCTGGCTGAGCAGGCGCGTGCGCTGGTGCGCGAGCACGGCATCGACCGCCAACGCGTCGAGTGGTATGCGGCAGACCTCACGAAGACGGCGAGCCTGGGCCCGCTGGCCGACGTCGCCGCGGGTTGGCGCTGCAACGTCGTGGTGCACGGTGCGGGGGCGCCCGGCTTCGGCCGCCTGGAGTCCTTCGAAGCCGACACCATGGCGCAGGTGCTGCACATCAACCTGTTCGTGCCGATGCTGCTCACGCAGGCCCTGCTGACGCACCTGCGGGAGCAGCGGGAGGCCCGCGTGGTGTGCATCGGCTCGGCGCTCGGGCGCCTGGGGCTGCCCGGGTTCAGCGTGTACAGCGCCAGCAAGTTCGGCCTGCGCGGCTTCGCCGAGGCGCTGCGCCGCGAGCTCGCCGACACCCGCGTGCGCGTGCAGTACCTGGGCCCGCGCAGCACGCGCACCGAGTTCAACAGCGAGGCCGTGCAACGCTACAACCAGGCGACCAAGACCGCGATGGATTCGGCCGACACCGTGGCATCGGGGCTCGTGCAACTGATCCAGAGCGGCGCCGCCGAACGTTTCCTCGGCTTCCCCGAGAAGCTGGCCGTGCGCATCAACGGCCTGGCGCCCGGGCTGCTGGATGGTGCCTTCGCAGCGCATCGCGGCAGCCTTGCGCCGGCGAGCCGCCCGCCCAAGCCGGTGCTCACGATTCCGGAGCGTGCAGGCGAGCCGGTCTCCGATTCGCATTCGTTGCGCGACCCCATCCTGTGACCGGATCCTTGCAGCGCCGACCCCTCCATTTTCAACACGTGCCATGACCCTTTCTTCTACTTCTGCTTCTCACGTTCTACCGGTTCCGGCGCGCCGCGCCTGGGTCACCGCCCTTGCCGGTCTTGCACTGCTGGCGAGCGCGTTGCCACTCACGGTCCGCGCCGCGCCTGTCGATGACGCCGTGGCCGAGCTGCAGCACGACTGGGAAGTCATCCGCTATCAGACGCCATCGGCCGAGCGCGAGAAGCGCTTCGAGGCACTGAGCGCGAAGGCGCACAAGGTGTCCGAGTCCTTCCCCGGCCGCGCGGAGCCCCTGGTGTGGGAGGGCATCATCGTGAGTTCCGTTGCCGGCGAGAAGGGCGGCCTCGGCGCGCTCGGCCTGGTCAAGCAGGCCAAGGCCCTGTACGAATCGGCGATCGCCATCAATGGCGACGTGCTCGAAGGCTCGGCGTACAACAGCCTGGGCGTCCTCTACTACAAGGTGCCGGGCTGGCCGGTGGGCTTCGGTGACAAGGCCAAGGCCAAGGAACTGCTGCAGAAGGCGCTGTCGCTCAATCCCAAGGGCATCGACCCCAACTTTTTCTACGGTGAGTACCTGGTCGAGACCAAGCAGCCGGACCAGGCCGTGGCCTACCTCGACAAGGCGCTGCAGGCGCCGGCCCGGCCCGGCCGGCAGATCGCCGACACCGGTCGCAAGGAGGAGGCGCGCGTCCTGCTCGAGAAGATCAAGGCCCGCTGAGCGCCCATCGGCGCGGCGTGGTGCGTCAGTCAGCGGTGCGCCGCGTCGAACTGCAGCAGGGCGCGCACGCCTCGGCCATCCGCACGCGGGCCCACGACGAGTTCCAGGCCATGCAATTGCGCGATGCGCCGCACGATCGAGATGCCCAGCCCGCTGCCCACCTCGACCTGCCCATCGGGCCTGTAGAAGCGCTCGCCTGCACGCTGGATCTGTTCGGTCGACAGTGGCGGCCCGTCGTTCTCGATGTCCAGGTGCTCGCGGTGGATGCGCAGCACCACGCTGCTGCCCTCAGGCGCATAGCGCACCGCGTTGTCGAGCAGGTTGCGCAGCATCACCGTGAGCAGCGGCGGGTCGCCCAGCAGAGGCAGTGGATGCACGCCGGCGTCCGGCCACTCGCAGGCCAGGTCGATGCGGCGGCGTTCGGCGAGCGCAAGGCAGTCGCTCATGGCCGGCTCGACGATCGCGCACCAGTCCACGTCCACGCGCAGGGGTGCCGCGGCGCCCGACTCCACGCGCGAAAGTGCGAGCATCTGCGTCACCAGCCGTTCCATGCGGTCGAGGCCGGCGCCGAGCTTGTCTTCGGCCTGCTGCCGTTCGGCGGGCGTGGCGGCGCGGCGCAGCACGTCCCACTGGGCACGCAGCACGGCGATGGGAGTGCGCAGCTCGTGCGCAGCATCCGCGGTGAAGCGGCGCTCGCGCACCAGCAACTGCTCGATGCGTGTGAACAGCCCGTTCATGGCGCCCAGCAGCGGCTTGAGTTCGGCCGGTGCGCGCGCGTCCGGCACGGCCTGCAGATCCTGCGCGTCGCGGCCGGCCAGTTCGTCGGTGAGCTGGCGCATCGGCGCCAGGGCCCGGCGCACGGCCCAGGTCATGACCACGAGCAGCACGGGCAGCACGAGCAGCCAGGGCACCACCTGCGTGATGGTGAGTCCGTAGACCAGTTCGTCGCGCTCGTAGGCGCCCTGTCCGGCTGCGACCATCCAGCGTCCGTCGGTGGTCTGCAGGTAGTACACGCGCCAGAGCCGGCCGGCGACCTGCTCGTCAAAGAAGCCGCTGGCGCCAGGGCGATAGGGCAGGTCGACGCCTTCGCGGTCCGACATCGCCATGCCGCCCTGGTCGTCCCACACCGCCACCGCGAGGTCGCGCACGTCGGAATCGCCGGCGTCGGCCGCTCCCTCCCTCGGTGCGGCCGGCAGCATCGTGAAGCCGCCCTGCGGATCACCGTGGCCGGCGGTGGCATACACCTGGCGCGCCAGCCGGACCAACTGGGTGTCGAACATCTCGTTGACCTCGTGCCGCGCGCGCTGGATCGAGAAGTACAGGGCCACGCCCCACACCAGGGGGGCGCAGATCAGCAGGTACAGCAGGAGCCTGCGCTGCAGGCTCATCGCACCGCCTCGTCGGAGCCCAGGGCGTAGCCCACACCTCGCACGGTGCGCACGATGGCGGGGTCGATCTTGCGCCGCAGATGGTGGATGTGGACCTCGAGCGAATTGCCCTCGGGCTCGGCACCGCTCCAGTCGTAGAGCTTCTCGAGAAGGTAGGCCTTGGACAGTACGCGGTGCGACTCGGTGAGGAATGCCTCGAGCAGTGCGAGCTCGCGGCCCGTCAGCTCGACCGGCGCGCCACGCCAGCGGACGGTCTTGCTCGCCGGGTCGTATTCCAGCGCACCGTGCTGCCAGACCGATTGCGCATGGCCCGCGGTGCGGCGCAACAGCGCGCGCAGGCGGGCCGCCAGCTCGTCGATGGTGATCGGCTTGACCAGGTAGTCGTCGGCACCGGCATCGAGGCCGGCCACGCGCTGCTCGATGCCATCCCGTGCGGTGAGCACAAGCAACGGCGTCTTCACGCCCGCCTGACGCCATCGGCGCAGCCAGACCATGCCGTCATTGCCGGGCAGGCCGAGGTCCAGCACAACGGCATCGAACGGGGCGCTGGCCAGCGCCGCGCCGGCCTGGTCGCCACTGCGGAACCAGTCGACCACGTGGCCGAGCTGGCGCAGGCCTTGCGCCAGTGCATCGCCGAGCAAGGCATCGTCTTCCACAATCATCAGGCGCATGGGCGGGCGAGGCGTCGCTATGCGGCGCGGTCAGGTTCCAGTCAGGGTCTATTCTCGCCCTTACCGGAAGTGACGGCCGCGCCTCTCGCCCGGCAGGCGCCCTAGCGCGCAGCGGTGGTGCCGTCCAGGCCCAGCGAGGCCAGCAGCGTTTGCAGGCCGGAGCCGTCGAGGCTCAGACGGCTGCCTTGCGCGAAGGCGCCGTAGACGTCGCATTGCAGCGCCAGCATCGCGACCACGGTCGCGACGACGCCGACCACCCCGGCACAGCGGGCCGCTGCGTGCCACCTACGGCGGGGTGTGGTGGCCACGGCGGGCCGACGGTCTGGGACGGATTGCATGGGGGCTTTCAGAAGACGCGACGCGCCGGATGATGGGTGGCCCCGCTTTGTTTTTCATTAAGCAGGCGGCGAGCTGCGGCTTAAGTCCGGCCGTGCAAGGCAGCGCACAATCCCTCGATGACCCCACGATTCCTCGCTCCCGCCCTGCTGGCCGCCATGCTCGCCACGGCCAGCGCCGCCCAGGCCGACACGCTCAAGAAACCGGCGCTCGACCGCTTGGCGGCGCAGCCTGCGTTGCGTGCGCCCGGACTGGACTTCAGGCGCTTCGCCGCACTTGCCGCGCAGCAGGAACCTGCCGTTCGGGGCGCCGTCGACGCCTATGCCGCCGGGCGTCCGCTGGCCGGCGACGATCTGGTCGATGTCGCGCGCCTGCTGGGGCTCTACAACCGGCTCCAGAACCAGGGCGCGGTGATCGCCAGCATGGAGAAGATGGTCGCGCTGCCGACGGTGCGCAACCCGCGCGTGCCGCCGCACGAGAGCCCGGCCATCGTCGAGACCGGCACGCTGATCGAATCGATGGCGAACGCGTTCGGCCTCGCATTCCGCAACGTCGACAACCGCATCTTCGAGGTCAAGCTGCCCGGCTCGGGCGCCGAGGAGTTCGGCATCCTCACGCATGCCGATGTGGTGCCGGCCAACCTCGACGAGTGGGTGCTCGACGACGGCACGCGGCTGGACCCCTTCAAGCTCACGCGCGTCGGCGACCTGATGTACGGCCGGGGCACCATCGACGACAAGGGCTCGATCGCCGCCGTGCTCTACGCCATGAAAGCCGTGAAGCAGAGCGGCCTGCCCATGGCACGCACCATCCGGCTGATGGTCGAGACCACCGAAGAGACCGGCGGCGACGCGATGAAGTACTACCGCGAGAAGACCGCGCTGCCGGCCTACAACATCGTGCTGGACAGCAAGTACCCGGCCGTGGTGACCGAGAAGGGCTCGGGTGCGCTGAAGGTGTCGTTCCCGGTGGTCGATGCCCCCGGTGCGGTCGACCCGCGCATCGTCGAGATGAACGGCTCGGCATCGGTCAACGCGATTCCCCAGACCGCCACCGCGCGCCTGGTGGCGGGCGATGTGCCCGCGCTCGTCAAGCAGCTCGAGGCCGCGAAGGCCGGCTTCATCCAGCGCCTCGAGCCGCAGGGCGGGCGCTTCACCATCGACATCGTGCGACGCGACGCGCAGGGCGTCGATGGCGTGGACGTCAGGGTGACGGGCGTGTCTGCCCATGGCTCGCGGCCGGAGGAAGGCGTGAACCCGGTCCCGCGCCTGGCTCTGTTCCTCAACGAAGCGCCCAGGCCGCTGGTGCGCAACCACTACGCGCTGGCCGTGAAGTACATCAGCGAGCTGTATGGCACCGATTACCTCGGCCGCACGCTCGGCCTGGCGTACGCCGACGGGTTCATGGGACCGCTCACGATCTCGCCCACCTGGGTGCGCCTCAACGGCAACCAGCTCGACGTGACGGCCAACGTGCGGATGCCGCGGGGACGCTCACCCGACGAGCTGAAGGGCGCGGTGGCGTCGCGGATCGCAGCCTGGGCGGCGGCGAACAAGGTCGAGTACACGCTCGCGCACGATCAGGGCGACTGGATGGCGCGCGACCCGAACGGGGCCTGGCTGTCGACCTTGCTCAACATCTTCGGCGACACCACGGGGCTCGAGGCCAGGCCCGTGCCCACGGCCGGCAGCACCACGGCCAAGCTGATGCCCAATGCCATCAACTTCGGCCCGGCCATGCCTGGCAAGAAGTACACCGCGCACAACGCCAAGGAATACAAGGAGGTTCCCGACCTCGACGCCGACCTGCAGATGTTCACCGAGATGCTGGTGCGCATCGGCAACCTGCCGCAGATGCAGTGAGCTCAGCCGGGGACGGACACCCGGACGCGAAAGGCGCGAAGATTCCGCCAAGGACGCGAAAGAACACGGGATTCAGGTCCATGACTTTCGCGACCTTCGCGCGGCTTTCGCGTCCGGTTGCCCGCTTTCGGATGTTCAGAACGCCGGGATCAGCGAGCCGTTGAACTGCTTCTCGATGTACTGCTTCACCTCGGGCGACTGGTAGGCCGCCACCAGCTTTTTCGCCCAGGGCTTGTCCTTGTCGGCGCGGCGCACGGCGATCAGGTTCGCGTACGGGCCCCGGGGCGACTCCTTGATGACGCTGTCCTTCGAGAAGGACAGGCCCGCCTTTTCGGCATAGTCGTTGTTGATGGAGGCGATCGTCAGGTCGTCCAGCGAGCGCGGCAATTGCGCGGCATCGAGCGGCACCAGCTTGAGTTTCTTCGGGTTGCTCACCACGTCCAGCGGCGTGGCGGTGTTGTTCTGCACGGCTTCTGGCTTGAGCGTGAGCAGGCCCGCCGACTGCAGCAGCAACAACGCGCGGTTGCCGTTGGACGGGTCGTTCTGGATGCCGACCGAGGCGCCGTCGGGCAACTCGCCCACCGCCTTGATCTTGCGCGAGTAGAAGCCCAGCGGCGCGGTGATCGTCAGGCCCACGGGCACGATGTCGAAGCCGCGCGCCTTGATCTGGTTGTCCAGGAAGGGCTTGTGCTGGAAGGCGTTGGCATCGAGGTCGCCCGCCGCCAGTGCGGCGTTGGGCAACTGGTAGTCGTTGAAGACGATGACCTGCACGTCGAGGCCGTCGCGCGCCGCCACCTTCTTCACCACCTCGAAGATCTTCTCGGCATTGCCGACCGAGATGCCGACCTTGATGGAGGACTTGTCCTGGGCGTGGCCGGTGAGGCTGCCCAGCGCGAACAGGGCGGCGAGGAGGGGGGCGACGGCGCGGCGTCGAATCGGCGAGGAGAACAACATGGCAGAAGAGCGGTGCTTGCTTGGCACGAGGAAAAGTGAAGGAGCGCGACTGTGCCAGCGCCCCGTGCGGACGCCAACGAAGCAATCGTCGGATCGACATGCGCGCCGAATCGCCGCATTTGCTTATGCGGAATAAGCAGACAACGAATGGTTCGTTGGTTTTCGGGCGCTGCGCACGCATACTCCGCCCCCTTGCGGCGCGCCGGCTCTTCCAGGGCTTCGAGCAGCGCCGCGCTTCTTCTCCCGCTTCCCCATGACTTCACAGACTGCAGGGACTGCAGCCGCCGCGCCGGTGATCCGGCTCGAGGCGGTCCGCAAGTCCTTCCGCCTGCCCGACGGGCAACGCTTCGATGCCGTGCGTTCGGTGTCGCTGGACATCGCGCAAAGCGACGTGTTCGGCCTCATCGGCAAGAGCGGCGCCGGCAAGTCCACGCTGCTGCGCCTCATCAACCTGCTGGAGCGCCCGGACGCCGGTCGCGTCTTCGTGGGCGGGCGCGACCTCACCACGCTGTCGCGGCGCGAGCTGCGCGAGACGCGGCAGGACATCGGCATGATCTTCCAGCAGTTCAACCTGCTGCAGAACGCCAGCGTGTTCGACAACGTGGCCTTCCCGCTGCGCATCCATGGCCGCCACAGCCGTGCCGAGATCGACGCGCGCGTGCGCGAATGCCTGGCGCTGGTGGGCTTGGTCGACAAGATCGACAGCTACCCGGCGCAGCTGTCCGGTGGGCAGAAGCAGCGGGTGGCCATCGCCCGCGCGCTGGCACCGCGGCCGAAGGTGCTGCTGTGCGACGAGCCGACGTCAGCGCTCGACGCCGAGACGACACGCTCGCTGCTCGAGACGCTGCGCGACATCAACCGCAAGATCGGCGTCACGATCGTGATCGTCACGCACGAGCTGCCGGTGGTCGAGCTGCTGTGCCGCCACGTCGCGGTGCTGGAGCAGGGCCAGCTGGTCGAGCAATTCGCCGTCGGCACGCAGGACGGAGAACGGGCGTCGGTGCTGGGCCGCGAGCTCGACGCGCTGCTGCGCCGTCGCGAGCGCGAGGCCCTGCTCGATGCGCCGCCGCCCGCCGCTGCCGCGCGTGCGGAGCAGGGCGCGAGCGCCACCCGTGCGCTGGGCGCCGGAGGGCTGGCCTATGTCTGAGAACATCCTCGCCATCCTCCCCGAGCTCTGGACCGCCACGGGCCAGACCTTCCTGATGCTGGGCATCGGCCTGTCGGCCGCCATCGTCATCGGCGGGCCGCTGGGCGTGCTGCTGTTCCTGCTCGGGCCGGGCCAGTCGCTGGAGAACAGGCCGGCCTTCGTCACGCTGAACTGGCTCGTGAACACGGTTCGGTCCTTCCCCTTCATCATCCTGCTGGTCGCGCTGGTGCCCTTCACGCGCGTCATCGCGGGCACCTCGATCGGGCCGCTCGCGGCCGCGGTGCCGCTGTCCTTCGCGGCGATCCCGTACTTCGCGCGGCTGGTCGACCAGTGCCTGCGCGAGGTGCCGCGCGGCGTCATCGAGGCAGCCCATGCGATGGGCGCCTCGGAGTTGCAGATCGTCTGGCGCGTGCTGGTGCGCGAAGCCCGCTCGGGCCTGATCCTGGCGCTGACGGTGCTGGCGGTGAGCTTCCTGTCGTACTCGGCCATCGCCGGCGTGGTGGGCGGCGGCGGCATCGGCGACCTGGCCATCCGCTACGGCTATTACCGCTTCCAGACCGACGTGATGGTGCTCACCGTGGCGCTGCTCGTCGTGCTGGTGCAGATCATCCAGTTCGTCGGCAACCACCTGGCGCGCCGCCTCGATAAACGTTGATCCCCTTCGTCTCCTTTCCATCCCGATCCTCAGGAAATCCCGCATGCTTCGCCGTTCCGCTCTCGCCCTCTCGCTGACCCTGGCCGTCGCCGCCGTGTTGCCGCTGCAGGCCCAGGCGCAGGCCGCCAAGAAGGACCTCGTGATCGGCGCCACCGCCGGTTCCAACTACGACCAGCTGAAGTTCGGCGTCGTGCCGCTGCTCGAGAAGAAGGGCTACAAGGTCAAGCTGGTCGAGTTCAACGACTACGTGCAGCCCAACCTGGCGCTGGCGCAGGGTTCGCTCGACGCCAATTTCTTCCAGCACCTCGTGTACCTGAAGAAGTTCGCGGCCGACCAGAAGCTCGACATCGTCGAACTGGTGCAGGGCCCGATCGCGCCCCTGGGCGTCTATTCGAAGAACCGCAAGTCGCTGGCCGAGGCCAAGGAGGGCGACCGCGTGACCCTGCCCAACGACCCGAGCAACCTGGCGCGTGCCCTCGTGCTGCTGGAGCAGAACAAGCTGGTCGTGCTCAAGCCCGGCATCGACCCCCTGCGCGCCACCGAGAAGGACCTGGCGGACAACCCGCGCAAGCTGAAGTTCATTCCGCTCGAGGCGGCGCAGCTGCCGCGTTCGCTGGGGGATACGGAGTACGCCATCATCAACGGCAACTTCGCGATCTCCTCGGGCCTGAAGCTGACCGAGGCGGTGGCGCTGGAGAAGACTCCCGACCACTACCTCAATGTCGTGGCCGTGAAGCGTGCCGACAAGGACACGCCCTGGGCGAAGGACATCGTGGAGGTCTACCGTTCGAACGACTTCAAGGCGGTGGTCAACGCGAAGTTCCAGGGCTACGCCAAGCCGAGCTTCCTGCAGTGATGGCGGTTCGGCCCAGCCCATGAAAAAACGCGCCCGAGGGCGCGTTTTTTTTTGGCGTGCCGCGGGGTGTTCAGAGCGTCTCGTCGGCCGAGACGATGAAGTCCGTGCCGCGGATGCCGATGGTGGCGGTGGGCGTGTCGATGCGCACGGCCTCGGGCGTGGCCTTGCCGATCAGGCCGGTCACCATGCGCAGGGTGCCGCGCGCGAGCCGCCCGATCACGCTGCCATCGTGCGTGCGCGAGTCGTAGTGGAAGGTCTGCAGGTCGAAGCTCGACTGCGGGCCGATCACGAAGGTCGTGCCGTCGCGCAGCACCACGCTGGCGCCCGACTGCGCGCCGGTCACGATGCGCTGCCGGGCATTCACCACGTCGCCCACGCGCGCGGGCGTGCCGGCGCCTTGCGCGTCCTGCAACTGGACCTCGCCTCGGACCGTCTTGAGCCGGCCGGCATGGGCGTCGACAGGCGTGTCGGCGGCGAACGCCGGGCCGTGCAGTGCCCCCAGGGTGCTGCACAGGACGATCAGCGAAGCGAGGGGGCGGCGATGGGGCATGGGCATGTGAACGCTCGTAGTGGAGGTTGGGGCGCGGCGGACGCCGGCAGCGGCCGGTGCAGGGTCTACCGTGCGATTGGCGGGGCACTTTAGGGGCCGCAGCGCTGGAGGCACAGGCACAAGTGCGCGCTTGTGCCGCTGGAGATGCGCCGCCGGCGACGCAAGCCGCGCTTTCGTGAGGAAGTTCGCGCGCCCTCGGCGCCGGGCCGGGTGGTGGCATCATGGTTGCGCCGGCGACGCCGGTTCCTGAACACCTCATCCAACACACAGGAGACCTCCCATGACTTTCGTCCGATTCGCTGCGCCGGCCGTGCTGCTGGGGCTGGCCGGAACGCTCGGCGCCGTCGGCGCGCAGGCGCAGACCAACTGGCCCACCAAACCCATCCGCTTCGTCGTGCCTTTCTCGGCCGGCGGCGCCAACGACCTCATGGCGCGAGCCGCCGCCGAGGGCGCCGGCAAGGTGCTGGGCCAACCGGTGGTGGTGGACAACAAGCCGGGTGCCGGTGCGATGCTGGGCACCGACGTCGTGGCCAAGAGCGCGCCCGACGGCTACACCTTCCTGGTCAGCGCGGCCGGGGTGGTGTCGAACAGCATGATCCGCAAGCAGGTGCCCTACAAGGACAGCGACCTGGTGCCCGTGGCCATGATCGGGCTGGCGCCTTCAGTCATCGTGGCGCCGGCCAACGCGCCCTACAAGGACCTCAAGGAGTTCGTCGCCGCGTCCAAGCAGGGCAAGGGCCTGCACTTCGCGACGGCCGGCACGGGCAGCACGCCCCATTTCGTCGAGGGCCTGCTCGAGAAGAACCACGGCGCCAAGCTCGACGTGGTGCCGTACAAGAGCGGCTCCGAGTCGATCACGGCAGTGCTGGGCAGCCAGGTCGATGCGACTTCGGAAGCGAGCATCGTGGTGCTGCCGTACATCAAGAGCGGCAAGCTCAAGGCGCTGGCGACGACCTGGACGCAGCGCATCTCGGCCTACCCGCAGCTGTCGACCGCGGTCGAACAGGGTTTCGACGACATCCGCATCGCGCACTGGGCGGGCGTGCATGCGCCGGCGGGCACGCCGCCGGCCATCCTCGACAAGATGGCCGCTGCCGTTGACAAGGCCATGAAGGACCCGGCGACGATCGAGCGCCTGAAAGCCGTGGGGATCGAGCCGATCGGCGGCACGCGGGCCTCCTTCGGCAAGTTCGTCGACGAGGAGCGCGCGCGCCTCGGGGCCGTGGTCAAGGCCACCGGCATGCGCGAGGACTGAGCTCTCCGGCGTCAGCCCGACTGGGTCGGCCCCGGTGCCTCGACGCGGTTTGCAACTGGCCCATTCAGCCTCGCCGAAATGTGAAATATTGCAAACAATCGCGTCGGGGTTTTCAACCCTCGGCTTCGCGGGGTGAGGCCCGGATGGTGCAGACTTTGTTTCGCGGGGAGCACGCCTCTCGCCATGACATGGCGGTCCTACACGCGCGTCGCGAGAGGCCACCGAGGGGACAAGCATGGAAGAGACGAGTGCGCAGGACATCGGCCCGCAATTTGCGCAGTGGGCCGAACTCACCGACGCTTACGCCCGAAAACTGACCGCCCTGCAACAGGGCGAGCCCGGCGCCCGGGCGGACGCCGCCCGGCTGGCGCGCGAGATCCAGGCGTTGATGGCGCCGCCGGGGACGGTCATGATGGCGCCGCCGAGACCCGCCCCGGCCGTGATGCTGGCGCGCTGACCGCCGGCGCGCCCCATCGTTCGATGCGGTGCGCCAGCGGCGCTCGCTCAGCCCAGCAGCGCCTTGAGCCTGCGCACTTCCTGCTGCAACTCGAGGATCAGCGCCGCCGCGTCGAGCCCGACGTCGAAGTCGCGCTGCAGCCGTCGAGTGTCGAGGGCGCGGCGCAGGTCGCTGCCGTCGAAGCGCCAGTCTTCCAGCCGCGCGGATTGCGGCCGCAGGATGCCGACCTCGGCGAGTTCGGCCACCCACTCGATCGGTGCGCCACAGGCGTGCGCGAGCTGCAGGGCGGCCAGCGGGTCGGCCGGCCCGACCGTCGTGCAGTGGGAGATGGTGACGGTGGTGGTTCGCGTGCTCATGCGGAGGCTCCCGAGGCGGCGAGTTGGCGGCGCGGATCGAAGCCGGCCGTGGCCTTGGCCAGTTGTTCATACGCGGTGCGTGCGGCATCGCTGTCGGCGGGTGGCAAGGCGATTGCCAGCACCAGGTAGAGGTCACCGCCCAGGCCGCGGCCTCTCAGGCGCAGCTTGAGGCCGGCACGCGCGTTGGGCGGCACGCGCACGGCACCGGTGCCGCCACCCGGCAGCGGCACTTCGACCTCGGCGCCCAGCGCTGCCTCGGACGGCGTGACCGGCAGGTCCATCGACAGGTCCTGGCCGTCCACGCGGTAGACCGGATGCGGCGCGATGCGCACCTCCAGGTAGAGGTCGCCGGCCGGCTCGCCGCCATGGCCCGGCAGGCCCTGGCCGGCGATGCGGATGTACTGACCGGGCCGCACGGCGCGCGGGATGTTCACGCGCAGCGTGCGGGTGACGAACTCGGGCTCGCCCTGGTCGTTCACCTCCATCGCGCGCAGCGTAATCTCGCGCTCGCCGCCCTGCAGCGCGAACTCCAGCGGCACCTCGATCGCCGCGTGGTGGTCCTCGCCCTTGGCCCGGTACTTTCGGCGCGTGGCGTTGCGCCGCTCGGCCGCGCCGAACACCGAGGAGAAGAAGTCGCTGAAGTCCGCATGGTCGGCCGGGCCATGGCCGGCGCCGCGGTGGAACTCGAAGCCCTCGTCCCAGCCCGGAGGGGGCTGGAAGCCGCCACCGCCGCCGGCATCGAAGTCGGGCCCGGTGCCGCGACCGCTGCGCACCCGCTCGGCCAGCGCGTCGTAGGCGGCGCGTTTTTCCTTGTTGCCCAGCACGTCCCAGGCCTCGTTGACGTCGCGCATGCGCGTCTCGGCGTCGGCCTCCTTGCTGACGTCGGGGTGGTATTTGCGGGCGAGCTTGCGGTAGGCCTTGCGGATCTCGTCCTCGGAGGCCGTTCGCTCCACGCCCAGGGCGCTGTAGTAGTCCTTGAAGTCCATGGTGCGGCAGGAGAAGGGGATGAAAAGGGTCAGGCGATCGCAGCTTGCGCCGGATCACCCGCGGCCTGCAAGGCCTCCACCCGCCATATGGGGGCCTGGCGCCAGAACCGAAGGGGCTGGGCGTTGTCGAGCACGCCGATGTCGATCGGCACGCCCAGCAGGGCGGCCAGCACGTAGAGCGTGCCGCCGTGCGCCACGACCAGCACGGGGGCCGGCTCGGCCAGCGCTTCGTCCAGCGCCGAGCGGGTGCGCATGATGAAGGTTTCCAGCGTTTCGCCGCCCTCGGGCGTGCAGGTCCAGTCCAGGTCGGCCGAGGAGGTGCCCACCAGCCCGCCGAAGTTGCGCTCGCGCAGCACCTCGCGCGCGATCGGCGACAGCTTGTGCGGCGCGGCCACCGCGTGCGCAGTGTCGAAGGCCCGCCGCGCGTCGCTGGTCACGATGGTGCGGATCGGCTCGCCCGCCAGCACCGTGGCCGCCAGGGCGGCCTGCTCCAGCCCCAGCTCCGACAGCGGCTCGTCGTAGCCCTGGAAGATGCGCAGCGCGTTGCGCGGCGTCTGGCCGTGGCGCAGGAAGTAGAAGTGGTCGCACTCGGGCGAGAGCGGATGCGCGCCGGCGAGGGCCACCAGTTCCTTCACGCCGCGCGTCTGGCCGGCCATGTTGTTGACGTAGGGGGTTCTGGACATCTGCGGGCTCCTGGGTGCTTCAGTCGGGCCGCGCTGCGCGATAGAGCACGCGCACCAGGTCCGACTGGGTGATGATGCCGGCGAGCCGCTGCTCGCCGTCGATGATGGGGATGTGGTGGTGGCCGCCTTCCGAGAACAGCGGCACCAGCTCGACGACCAGGCGGTCGGCGCTGGCCACGCGCACCTGGCGCGTCATGATCTGGCCGACCACCTCGGGCTTGTCGGAATGCACGAGGCCGCTGGGCGCCAGCAGCGCGCGCAGCCGCTGGCCCAGGCCCAGCGGGGAGGCGTCGGGTTGCGCGTGGCGCATGAAGTCCGCCACGGTGACGATGCCGACGATGCGGCGCGCGCGGTCGATCACCGGCAGCGCCTTGATGCGGCGCTGCCGCATCAGGGCCCAGGCCTCGGTCAGCGGCGTGCCGAATTCGGCTGTCACAAGGCCGGTCGACATCACGTCGGCGCAGCGCAGTTCGCCCAGCGTGCGCCGCCACGAGGCCAGCTCGGCCTCGTGCAGCAGCGCCTCGAGGTCGTCGCGCGGGATGTCGAGCACCTGGTTGTAGTGCGCCAGTGCGGCGTCGAAGTCGGCGGCTGAAAAACGCGACGGCGCGCCGGCCGGTGGCGCCGCCGGCCGCTGGGCATGCGGGTATCGCCGCCCCGTCAGGCTGTTGTAGACGATGCCGGCCAGCACCAGCAGCACCGAGTTCACCAGCACCGGGAACAGCGCGAAGGAGGGGCTCGTCATGTGCCCCAGCACCGCCAGCAGCGCCGACGCACCACCCGGCGGATGCAGGCAGCGCAGCGTGAACATCAGGCCGATCGCCAGGCCCACGGCCAGTGCGCCTGCCAGTGCCGGGTCCGGCACCCAGGCCGCGCAGGCGATGCCCACGAGCGCCGACAAGGTGTTGCCGCCCACCACCGCCCAGGGCTGCGCCAGCGGACTGGCCGGCACGGCGAAGACCAGCACGGCCGTCGCCCCGAGCGGCGCCACCAGCCAGGCCGCCGCGTGGCCGTGGCTGGCCCAGGCCTGGCTCAGCAATGCGGTGAAGGCGAGGCCCAGCATCGCGCCCAGTACGGCCCGAAGGCGCTCGCGTCGGTCGACGTGCACCGGTGCCGGCCGCAGGGCGGCCAGGGCGGCCTGCATGCGTGCGCGGCGGGAAGGGGCGGCGGTTCCGGGGGGAGTGGAAGTCAAGTCTCTTCAGCCTCTTTCGCTATCGAAAAGATAGCTGCAGGCGCCCGTCGGACGGGCGCTGCGGGCCATTTTGGCTCGAAACACGCAGGCGCGCCGGCGCCATCGGTCGCGGGGTTTACTGGCTCAGAGCTTCGGAATCCGCAGCGTCTTGCTGATCATGAGCGTGCCCGAGAGCGCGAAGAGCAGCGTCAGCCCGTGCAGCGTCCAGGGGCCGAGCTGCCAGGCGCCGCCCCACAGCGCATCGCCGATGCGGCCTTGCGACGCCGCCCAGGCCAGCACCCCGACGAGCACCACGCTGGTCGGGATCGGCGTGCCCTCGAAGTACTTCACCTTGGCGCCGCCCTCGGAGAGCTGCTCGGCCGTCACGTTGTAGCGCGCCAGCCGGCTCACGCCGCAGCACACGAAGTAGGCCAGCACCAGGCAGTCCCAGCCGCCGCGCAGCCCGGCGGCGAAGCCCAGCGCGGCGGGCGCCACGCCGAAGGAGATCACGTCGGCCAGCGAGTCGAGCTCGCGCCCGAGTGCCGACTGGGTCTGGCGCCAGCGCGCGATGCGGCCGTCGAACACGTCGAAGACGAAGGCTGCGGGCGCCAGCGCCGCGGCCCAGTAGAACTGCGCCAGCGAGCCGCTGGCGATGAAGGCCATCGCGAGGAAGACCACGCCGACGCCGCAGGCCGCGTTGCCGAGCGTGAAGACGTCGGCGAGATGGAACTCGCGGATCATCGAGAAATGCCGGCGCGGCGAGCTGTCGGCGGCGGCCTGGGATGGGTGGGGCAGGGGCATGGACGTCTCCGCAAAGGAAATGGGGCTGTGGCGCTGCGCGCTGCGGGTGGTCCGCAGACTAGCGCGCCGCCCGGGTGGCGGCTGTAGTCGCAGGCCGCCCCTGGGCGAACGGCGTGCGGGTGCGCATCAGGCGGCGGCGGCTTCGGCGGCCGTGCGGCTGGCGTCGCGTCGCTCGGCCAGCTCGCCGAAGCGCCGCAGCAGGCTGGCGGCCTCCGGCGTCGGGCGCACCTGCGCGCGCAGCGCCTGCGTATCGGGCTGCCCGGCCGCCAGCGCATCGACATAGCCGCGCATCGCGTCGTCGTCGAACTCGGGGTGGAACTGCACGCCCCACGCGTGGTCGCCGACGCGGAAGGCCTGGTTCGGCTCCCACGCGTTGGATGCCAGGCGCACCGCGCCCTCGGGCAACTGCAGGGCGCTCTGGCGATGCACCACGTGGGCCGGGAAGCGCGCCGGCAGGCCGCCGAAGAGCGGATCGTCGGCGGCCTCGGGCAGCAGGTCGACGTCGACCGTCCCGAGCTCCAGGCCCTGCGGATGGTCGTCGGCGCGGCCGCCGAGCGCGTCGGCCAGCAGCTGGTGGCCGAAGCAGATGCCCAGCAGCGGCGTGCCGGCCCGGGCAGCGCCCGCCAGCCATCGGCCGGTGGACTCGGCCCACGCCTCACGGTGCGAGACCATGGCGTGCGAGCCGGTCACCACCACCCCCGAGATGGCCTGGGGGTCGGGCAGCGTGTCGCCGCGGCGCGGATCGAGCACGACCAGGGGCAGGGTGCTGTCGCCTAGCCCGCGGGCGATCCAGTGTTCGAAGTCGCCCTGCGCCTCGGCGAGGTCGGGACGCGTGTCGCCGGCCTTGACGATGACGAGCGGGCGGGGGAGGGGAAGCGTGTCCATGCCCCGATCATGCCGCACGCGTCGTCACGCTCGCCTGGAAGGGATCCGGGCCGACCGCGCAAGTCGCCTCGACATGGAGGCGGCTTGCGCAATCGGCCCGGAATGAAGGAGCGTGAAAGGCAGCCCCGCGCGATGCGCGGCCGGAATCAGCGAAGCCCGAAGAAGGACAGCACGGCAGCGATGACAACGATCAGGCCGACAACGTAGATGATGGTGTTCACAGTGAGGTTCTCCGGATAAGACGTGCACGCAGTGTCGGCCGCGCGCCGGTACACGCTCCGTCGGAGATCACTGGCGCCGCATGTAGGACGCCCCGGGAGCCCGTCGGCAGGCGCGGTCGTTCAATCCGCCGGACCGGCCGCGGCGCTGCCGACGGGCTGCGCGACCGCGTCGACCACGGCCTCGCGTGCGCCGTCCGCCAGGGTGCGGCCGAAGCGGCGCCTGGGCTCGGCCCAGTCCGGATGCGCGCGTGCGGGTTGGGCCGCCTTCACCGCCGCCGTCAGCGCCTGTGCGCGGCCGGGCGGAAGCGGCGCCGCGGCGTTCGCGGCCGGGGCGGTCGCGCCGTGCCCGCGCCGCTCCAGGCCCTGCAAGACGCGCAACTGCCAGTCGGCCATGACGAAGAGCACGCCGTCTTCCACCGTCAGCTCCTGCACGCCGCGCAGCCGGCCCATCAGCCGGCGGCCGAAGGGGCCCCAGCCCTGCGCCAGCGCGCCGCCGATGGCGCCGCCCACCGCCGCGCCGGCACCCAGCGAGATGCCCGCCACCGCCAGGTCGGCCACCACGCCGATCGCCGCGCCCACCGCCGCGCCCTGGCCCAGCCGCACGCCCGCCTGCTTGAGCGTCTCGGGGTGGAAGAGGTCCAGCGTCCAGCGGCCCTGCAGCTGCGGCAGCGGCGCCTCGGCCGCGTCGCCCTCGCGAAAGCCGTGCAGCGCCAGCAGGTCGTCGATGCCGCGCTGGGCGCGCTCGAACACGCTGCGGCGCAGGGCGTCGACCTCGGCCTGGCGCGCCTTCGGGTCGGCCATCGTCTCGCTGCGCACTTCGCGCCGCAGCGCCGCGCCGTCGATGATGCCTTCGGCAATGACGCGGCAGGCGGCGCCGCGCCGCGCGGCCGCTTCCTGTGCCAGGTGCGTGGCCACCCCACGCAGCGCCTCGCGGTGCGCCGGCAGCAGCGCGCCGAGGTCGTGGTACAGGTCGCGCTCGGCGCCGGTGAAGGGGGCGGCGGCATCGAAGCGCACCACCGCATGCAGGCCGGCCGCGGCCAGCAGCTCGCGCCAGGCGCCTTCGCGGCCGGCGGCCTGCGGGCTGCCGACGAAGTTGAGCACCGGCATCACCGGCCGGGCGCAGGAGTTCAGCAGTTCGATCTCGTCGCGGTACTTGGGCAAAGGCGCCTCGCGCGTGTCGATGACGAGGAAGGCGGCGTCGACCTCCAGCAGGGTGCGCAGCACCTTGGCTTCCTGCTCGAAGGCGCCGTGCGCCTCGGGGCCGTCCAGGAAGCGGCGGATGCGCTCAGGCCGGCTCGCGCCTTCGAGCGCGGCCACGTGTGCCAGCAACGTCACGGCGTCTTCCAGGCCGGGCGTGTCGAAGAAGCGCACCGCCGGCCGACCGTCGATGCGCAGGTCGACCTGTTCGACATGCCGCGTCGTGCCCGGGCGTTCGGACACCTCGCCGAAATCGATGCGGCGCGTGAGCGTGCGCAGCAGCGAGGTCTTGCCGACGTTGGTGTGGCCGACGACCGCGATGCACAGCGGTGCGCCGGTGTCGGCCTGCGTGATGGTCGTCGTCGTCAAGCGGCCTCCCCGCGGGCGTTGGCAGGCGGCGCATCGGCCAACGCTTCCAGCCCCGCCGTGGCGCGGCCCCACTCGGTGAAGGCGTGGACTTCGGCGAGGCCGGTGGACGCCAGCCATCGGCGCCAGCGTGCCGCGCCCGCCGGCTCCTCCGCCGCAGGCTCGCTGCCCTGGGGTGCGGCGGCCAGCCACAGCCGGCATTCGCCGCACAGCGGCAGTGCTTCGCGCAGCAGGCGTTCCGTGCCGCGGTCGGGGCTGGACGCGGCGTGGCAGGCGAGCAGCAGCACGCGCGGCCGCACGTGCATCAGCGCCTGCAGCAGCTCCTGCCGCTCGGCGGCGCTGCCGTCGATGCGCCGCACCAGCGAGGCCGCGCGCGGGACGGGCTGCGGCGGCCAGGGCAGCTCGGGCGGCAGCTCGAAACCGATGACGGCCAGCGTCGGCTGCGTCTGGCCCGCCAGGCTGGTGCGCGCCAGGTGCCAGTCGGCGCCGTGGGTGTCGGGATCGACCACCAGCGCCGGCGCCAGGGTGTCGAAGCGGGCGAAGAGCTTGCGGTAGTAGGGCGCTGCGGCATCGGGCTGCAGGCGGGCGCGGCGCCAGCGCCACACCAGCAGGCAGGCCAGCGCGGCCAGGGCGCGGGGCAGCAGGCCGTAGACCACGACGCAGCCCACCAGCCACCAGGCCAGCACGCCGTTGGTTGCGGCGGGCAGCGCAGGCCCGGGCGCGGCGCGCAGGTCGGCGGCGGCCGGCACCGGAAAGCCCAGCCAGCCGGGCAGCACCCCGAGCACGTCGATCCAGCGTGCGAACACCTCGGGGGCCAGAATGGTCGTCTCCCAGCCCAGCGTGTACTGGCGAAAGGCCAGCGCGAACAGCAGCGCCGCCAGGGCCGCGACGAAGCTCAGCGCCCACACCGTGTGGCTCGCCAGCCCCAGCACCCAGGGCAGCAGCCGGGCACGTTCGAGCAGGCGCAGGGCGGCCTGCAGCAGCGCCGCGCCCTCGGCCCCGCGGCCCAGCGTCAGCCGCGCGGTGAGCGCGATCCAGAGGCGCCCGACCACGGCACCGAAGCCGGCCGCGCCCGGCCACAGCAGCGCCAGCAGCCAGAGCACGAAGGTCAGCGCGTGCACCCCCAGCAGGGCGACCAGGGCGGCCATGACGTTGATGCGCCGATCGTTCCCGTCCACGACGGCGCCGGCCAGCGCCAGCCCGGCCAGCACCACGATCGCCGCCAGCCCGAGCAGCACCCAGGGCGCCGCCGCAGCGGCGTGGCGCAGGCGCGCCTGCAGCCCCTGCCGTTCGCCCAGCGCGGCGGCACGCGCGGCCGCCTGGGCCATCGGCCCGCCCTCGGCGCCCAGTCCCACGCGCATGGCCTGTCCGTCTTCGAGCGGGCCGTTGCCCTCGAGCAGGCGGACGGCCTCGGTCAGCGTCGCTTCCGACAGGGTCAATGTGCGCAATGGGGGGCTCAACGTGTGCTTTCGCCTCGAGGTCCGGGGGCGCGCCGCCAGACAGGGCGCGCCGAAATTATGACGTCGGGGTCGGATTGGCCTGCGGCAATGCTATGAAGTTGATAGCTGCTGACGCAGGTATGGCGGGCGCTGGAAGCCGATTCGGTTCGAATGTTCGCAGCGCGCCAAAAAAAAGCGGCCCGAAGGCCGCTGTTTCGGAATGCCCGCGAAGCGGACTGCCTCACTGCGCCTTGCCGTCCCTGATCTGCGGCAGCTCCGTCCCCTCGGGCTTGGCCAGCAGGCCGGTCTGCACATAAGTGGCGAGCTTGGCGCGGGTGTCGACAATGTCGAGGTTGCGCATCGTCAGCTGGCCGATGCGGTCTGCGGGCGAGAAGGGCGCGTCTTCCACCTTCTCCATCGACAGCCGCTCGGGCGCGTAGGTGAGGTTGGGCGACTCGGTGTTGAGCAGCGAATAGTCGTTGCCGCGGCGCAGCTCCAGCGTCACCTCGCCGGTGATGGCGCGCGCCACCCAGCGCTGCGCAGTCTCGCGCAGCATGATGGCCTGCGGGTCGAACCAGCGGCCCTGGTAGAGCAGGCGCCCCAGGCGCAGGCCGTTGATGCGGTACTGCTCGATGGTGTCCTCGTTGTGGATGCCGGTCACCAGCCGCTCGTAGGCGATGTGCAACAGCGCCATGCCGGGCGCCTCGTAGATGCCGCGGCTCTTGGCCTCGATGATGCGGTTCTCGATCTGGTCGCTCATGCCCAGGCCGTGGCGGCCGCCGATGCGGTTGGCCTCTTCCATCAGGGCCACCAGGTCGTCGAAGCCCTTGCCATTCAGCGCGACGGGCCGGCCCTCCTCGAAGCGCACCGTGACCTCCTCGGGCTTGACCTCCACCTCGGGCTTCCAGAAGGCCACGCCCATGATCGGGTTGACGATGCGGATGCCGCTGGACAGCTCTTCCAGGTCCTTGGCCTCGTGCGTGGCGCCGAGCATGTTGGAGTCGGTGCTGTACGCCTTCTCGACCGACATCTTGTAGTCGAAGCCGTTGGCGATGAGGAACTCGCTCATCTCCTTGCGCCCGCCCAGCTCGTCGATGAAGGTCTGGTCCAGCCAGGGCTTGTAGATCCTGAGGGAGGGGTTGGTCAGCAGGCCGTAGCGGTAGAAGCGCTCGATGTCGTTGCCCTTGAAGGTGCTGCCGTCGCCCCAGATGTTGACGTCGTCCTCGCGCATCGCGGCCACCAGCATGGTGCCCGTGACGGCACGGCCCAGCGGCGTGGTGTTGAAGTAGGTCACGCCACCGGTGGAGATGTGGAAGGCGTTGGCCTGCAGCGCGGCGATGCCCTCGGCCACCAGTTGCTGGCGGCAGTCGACCAGGCGCGCCTTCTCGGCGCCGTAGGCCATGGCCTTGCGCGGGATCTCGTCGTAGTCGGGCTCGTCGGGCTGGCCCAGGTTGGCGGTGTAGGCGTAGGGCTGCGCGCCCTTCTTCTTCATCCACAGGAGCGCGGCGCTGGTGTCCAGGCCGCCGGAGAAGGCGATGCCGACCTTCTGGCCGGTGGGGAGGGATTGGAGGATGGTGCTCATGGCGCGACGGGAAGAAGACAGAAAACGGATGCGACGCGCGCAGCCCCATGGGGCGCGCGCGGCCAGCCCGAAATTGGACCACAGAACGGCGCGGCGCCCCGAGCCCGCCCGTTGCCACTGTGCCCGGCCCCGCGCCGGGCCCGCAAGCCTTTGCGCCCCCGCTACAGGTGCAGGCGGATCTCCGTCCTGTGCGGGCGGCCGTCCGGGTTGGCGAACACCACCGTGCGCTCCCCCTGGCGCTGGAAGTGCAGATCCAGGAGGTCATCGCCGACGGCCAGCCGCCGGATCGTGAGAGCGCCGGCGTCCGGCGGCAGGCGCGGGTGTTCGACCACGACGGTGCGGCCGGGCGCATCGATCTCCAGCCCCAGGCACGCCTGGAGCAGCATGAACACCGCGCCCGAGGCCCAGGCCTGGGGCTGGCAGGCCACGGGGTAGGCGACGGGTGCTTCGCCCGCCGCGCGATCGAAGCCGCAGAACAGCTCCGGCAGGCGCAGCCCGAAATGGGAGGCCGCAGCGAACAGCTGGTCCACGAGGCGCACGACTTCGGCCCGGTCGGCGTAGCGACCGATGCCGGCCGCGCACAGGGCGACGTCGTGCGGCCACACCGAGCCGTTGTGATACGACATGGGGTTGTACCGGGTCGCCTCGGTCGCCAGCGTGCGGGTGCCCCAGCCGGAGTTCAGCAGGTTCGACATCAACTGGCGAGCCACGGCGCGCCCCCGCGCCGGTGCCGGCAGGCCGCAGTAGAGGAGATGGCCTGCATTCGACGCGCGGACGCGGCAGGGCTGGCCTTCGCCGTCGAGCGCCATGGCGTAGAACTGCAGGTCGTCCAACCAGTACGCCGCCTCGACGCGTCGCGCGAGCGCGTCGGCCGCGTCGGCCCAGCGCCGGGCCTCGGGCCCGTGGTCCAGCGCATCGCCCAGCGCCGCCATGCCCTGGAAGGCCTGGAAGCAGTAGCCCTGCACTTCGACGAGCGCGATCGGTCCGCTCGGCGTGCTGCCGTCGGCATGGAACACCGCGTCGTGGCTGTCCTTCCAGCCCTGGTTGGCCAATCCGCTGGCCTGGGCGCGCGCATAGCTGAGCAGGCCGCCGTGGGCCGCCATGTTGTGCTCGATCCACCGCATCGCCGCGCACAGCGCCGGCCAGATCGAACGGATGAGGCCCAGATCGCCGGTGCGCCGCAGGTAGGCCGTCGCCAGCACGAGGAACAGCGGCGTGGTGTCCACCCCGCCGTAGTAGCGGCCGAAGGGCAGCTCCTCGACCGCCGCCATTTCACCCTTGCGCGTCTCGTGCATGATCTTCCCGGGCTCGGCGTCGCGGAAGGCCGAGACCTCGTGCGCCTGGTGCGAGGCCAGGAACGCCAGCACCCCGGCCGCCAGTCGGGGCTGCAGCCACAACATCTGGAGCGACGTGATGACGGCATCGCGCCCGAAGGGCGTGGAGAACCAAGGGATCCCGGCGTAGGGATAGGGGCCGCTCGGCAGCATGGTCGTCAACAGCGCCAGGTCGGCCTCGGACTTGTCGATCCAGCCCTGGAACAGGCGTCCGCTCGCTTGCAGGCGAGCTCCGCTGTGCCGGCGCTGCCGCATGGCGAAGCGCGCCTGCGCGGCCGCGCGGCGAAAGCGCCAGGCGTCGGGCTGGGCCCCGTCCGCACCGATTTCCACATGGGCCTGCCAGCTCGCGCGGGCCCAGTTCGAGCCGGTAACCGGCCTCCCGCGCGGAAAGGGCCGCGGGCATCGGCGCGAAGGACAGCACCACCGCGCGATGCACCTCGTCCAGGCCCTCGTAGCCGAGCGTCACGCGGCAGCCGTCGACCTCGCCGGGGCCGAGCCGGCCGCGGCGCGCCCTGTCGACGCCCCGGACCTCGAACATGTCGCGGAAGTCCGCGGCGAACCGGATCTGCAGCGGCACCTGCACCGGCGCGTCGCTGTAGTTGTGCACGGTGATGCGTTCGTAGATGCGCCCGTCCCACAGCAGCCGGCGCCGCTCCATGTGCAGCACCCCCTGCGGCGTGGACGTCTCGCCGAGCGCAGGCAGGGGCCGGTTGTTCAGGTTGGCGCTGAAGTAGACGTTGTCCTGGCTCACTGCGCTGGACAGGAGCGTCGGCAAGGTGCCGTTGATCAGCACCCGCCAGGCCGACAGCAGGCGCGTGTCGTCGTGGAAGAAGCCGTCGCCCTCGCCGGAGACGTCGCCGTAGGCATCCGCCACGAGGAAGCTGTCGCCCTCCTTGAGCACGAACAACTGGCGCAGGGAGCGGTCCGGTGCCGTCGGCAACGAGTCCTCGACGGCCGGCTTCGGTTCGGACGGCGGAGTGGTCATGCGATCTCCTCGATGCCGCGCCCGCGGCAGCTCCGGCCCGCCAACTGCCCGTACAGCTGGAGGTAGTTCCGGGCCATCGTGCGGGCGGTGAAGCGCGCTTCGAAGCGCTCGCGCACGCGGCGGCGACACAACGTGCCGACGCTTCGGGTCGCCGCGATCGCTGCCGGCATGTCGTCGACGACGAAGCCGGTCACGCCGTCGTCGACCACCTCGGGGACGGAGCCGCAGCGCCAGCCGATCACCGGCGTGCCGCATGCCATCGCCTCGATCATGACGAGGCCGAAGGGCTCGGGCCAGTCGATGGGAAACAGCAGTGCGCGTGCGCCGCACAGAAAGGCGCTCTTGTCGGCCTCGCCGATCTCGCCCACGAACTCGATCAGGGGGTCGTTCAGCAGGGGCTGGATCTCGCGCCGGAAATACTCGCGGTCCGCCGGGTCCACCTTGGCCGCGATGCGCAGCGCGATCCCCGCGGCCTTGGCGATCTCGATGGCCCGGTCCGGGCGCTTCTCGGGCGAGATGCGGCCGAGGAAGGCCAGGTAGCCGGGTTCGGCGGCCGGGCTCCACGGGTAGGCGGCGGGGTCCAGGCCGTGCGCGATCGTGGCGGCCCAGTTCGCCTGGGGGAGGAAGGCCCGCTGGCGCTCGGAGATCGACACCAGCGCATAGGCTGGCCAGCGCTCGTACGCGTCCACCAGGTCGGTCATGTCGAGGCAGCCGTGGAGCGTCGTCACCGTTCGGGGCGCGAGTTCCTCGAACAATGGAAAGTGCAGCAGGTCGGTGTGGAAGTGCAGCACATCGAAGCGGTGGGCCTGCCGGCGCACCTCGTGCAGCAGGGCCAGATGCGCCGCCAGGTCCGACTTGAGCGGTGCCGGGTCCAGGCGCAAGGCGGTCGCCCGGGTGGCATGCAGGCTGGCCCGGGTGAGCGAATCGCCCTAAGCGAAGAGCGTGACCTCGTGGCCATCGTCGATCAAGGCGTCGACGAGATGGGCAACGATGCGCTCGGTGCCGCCATACAGGCGTGGCGGGACGGCTTCGTACAGCGGTGCGATCTGGGCGATTTTCATGGCGAACGACGGTCCGAGGGATCGCCGGTCAGCCCGTTCGATGGGAATCGCTCGACCTGCGATCTGGCTTGCGCCTGCAGGCAGTGTTGCCAGCGATCGCACGCGGCCGCTTCGGCGGAGGGCACGCGCGCTGTAGGCGCACGCCATCACCGGCCGGCCGGCGCTCAGGCGGCCGCGGCCTCGCCCTCGAGCACCTCGTCGTCGTCGTCGCCGAGAAATCCGCCGCTCTGGTGCGCCCACAGCCGCGCATACAGCCCGCCGCGTGCCAGCAGCTCGCGGTGCGTGCCTTCCTCCACCACGCGCCCGCCGTCAAGCACGATGAGGCGGTCCATCGCCGCGATGGTCGACAGCCGGTGCGCGATGGCGATCACGGTCTTGCCCTCCATCAGCGTGTTCAGGCTCTGCTGGATGGCGGCCTCGACCTCGGAGTCGAGCGCGCTGGTGGCCTCGTCCAGCAGCAGGATGGGCGCGTCCTTGAGCATCACCCGCGCGATGGCGATGCGCTGGCGCTGGCCGCCCGAGAGCTTCACGCCCCGCTCGCCCACATGGGCGGCCAGGCCGGTGCGGCCCTGCGGGTCGGTGAGCTGGTCGACGAAGCCCGAGGCCTCGGCCCGCTCGGCGGCGGCGCGGATCTGCGCCTCCGTGGCGTCGGGCTGCCCGTAGGCGATGTTGTCGGCCAGCGAGCGGTGCAAGAGGCTGGTGTCCTGCGTCACCATGCCGATGTGGGCACGCAGCGAGTCCTGCGTGACGTGGGCGATGTCCTGCCCGTCGATCAGCACCCGGCCGGCCGAGATGTCATGGAAGCGCAGCAGCAGGTTCATCAGCGTGGACTTGCCCGCGCCCGAGCGGCCGACCAGGCCGATCTTCTCGCCGGGTTTCACCGTGAGGTTCAGGTGTTCGATCACGCGGCGCTTGCCCTCGCCGTAGCTGAAGGACACGTCCTCGAAGCGCACTTCGCCGCGCGGCACCTGCAACGCGACGGCGCCGGGCGCGTCGATCACCGTGCGCGGCCGGCTCAGGGTGTTGATGCCGTCCTGCACCGTGCCCACGCTCTCGAAGAGGCTGGTCGTTTCCCACATGATCCAGTGCGACATGCCCTGCAGCCGCAGCGCCATCGCCGTGGCCGCGGCCACCGCCCCGATGCCGACCTGGCCCTGCGACCACATCCACAGGCCCACGCCGGCCATGCCGCCCACCAGGCCCATCGAGAGCGTGTGGTTGACGATCTCGAAGGCGCTCACCAAGCGCATCTGCGCATAGCCGGTGCGCGCGAAGTCCTGCATCGCCGCGCGGGCGAACTGCGCCTCGCGGTGCGTGTGCGAGAAGAGCTTGACGGTGGCGATGTTGGTGTACGCGTCCGTCACGCGGCCGACCATCACAGAGCGGGCGTCGGCCTGCGCCTTGCCGATGCGCCCCAGCCGCGGCACGAAGTACCACATCGCCACCAGGTACAGCGCCAGCCACACCACGAAGGGCAGCACCAGCCCACCCGCGAACACGCTCGACAGGATCAGGATCGTCGCCACGTAGGTGCCCATGGCCACCAGCACGTCGGCCAGCACGAACAGGGTGTCGCGCACGGCCAGCGCGGTCTGCATCACCTTGGTCGTGATGCGGCCGGCGAACTCGTCCTGGTAGAAGGCCATGCTCTGGCCCAGCATGAGCCGGTGGAAATTCCAGCGCAGGCGCATCGGCAGGTTGATGGCCAGCGTCTGGTGCTTGACCATCGTCTGCAATGCCACGACCACGATGCTGGCGACCAGCGCCGCGGCCAGCCACGTCAGCGTGCCGCCGCGCGCGGCCCACAGCTGGCCGGGCTGGATGCCGCTCAGCCAGTCGACCACGCGGCCGAGCATGGCGAACAGCAGGGCCTCGAAGGCCGACATGGCGGCAGTGAGGGCGGCCAGCCAGGCGATCTTGCCGCGCACGCCGTCGGTGCAGGCCCAGAGGAAGGCGAAGAAGCCCTTGGGCGGCAGGGCCGGCTCGGCCGGAGGGTAGGGGGAAAGCAGCTTTTCGAAGAAGCGGAACAACAAGGCGCGGGGTCTCCCTTGGGAATGCTCGTGCGGCGCTCGTGACGCCGGGCCGTCACTGTAGCGATGTGCCCCGGCCCGTGAAGCAGCAGGGATGTTCTGCTATCGAATGGATAGCAGGAGGCGCCCGCTGGACGCGCGCGCCAGGCACTTTTCGCTATGAAGCGGGCTCAGCCTGCGCTCACCGCCGCCACGCACTCGATCTCCAGCAGCATGCGCGGGTCGGGCAGCGAGGCGACCACGCAGGTGGTGCGGGCCGGGTAGGGGGCGGGGCCGAAGGCTTCGGCATAGCGGCGGTTCATCTCGGCCACGTCGCTCTGGCGCGTGAGCAGCATGTTGACCTTGACCAGCGAGCGCATGCCCGAGCCGGCCGTCTCCAGCGTGCGGCGCAGTGCCACCACCGCCTGGTCGAACTGCTTGCCGAAATCGCCCTCGTCGATGCTGCCGTCGTCGTGGTAGCCCGGCGTGCCGGAGACGAAGACCAGGTCGCCGATGCGCGCCGCGGCCGACAGCGGCGGGGTCTTGAAGCGGCCTTCGGAGGCGAAGTAGTGGACGGTGCTCATGGTGGGGCTCCTGCGTGCTGAGTGGGCCTGCATCATGCCCCGCCCAGGGCGGCCGCCAGGAAGTCGATGAAGCTGCGCAGCTTGGGGGCCATGTACTGGCGGCTGGTGTAGACCGCGAAGAGGGTGTTCACCGGCGCCATGTACTGCGGCACGAGCTGCACCAGCGCGCCGCTGGCCAGGTCGTCTTCCACCAGCCAGTCGGGCAGGTAGGCGAATCCCAGGCCGGCGCGCACGGTGTGCAGGGTGAGGTTGGTGTCGTCCGAGCGCATCGCGGGCGTCAGGCGCAACGGCACCTGCCGCCCGGCCGGGCCGCGCAGCGTCAGGCCCTCCAGCTTCACGTAGCTCGGCACGATGGCCGCCATGCGCGCGAGCTCGGCCGGCGTCTCGGGCGTGCCGGCGCGCTTCAGGTAGGCCGGCGAGGCGACGAGGTGGAACGCCACCCGGCACAGCGGCCGGGCGATCAGCGCGGGCGAGGGCTCCTGCGTGGCGCGCAGCGCGAGGTCGTAGCCATCGGCTGCCAGGTCCACCTTGCGGTTGGCCAGGTGCATGTCGACCAGCACCTCGGGGTACCGTGCGCGGTAGTCGGCCAGCACCCGCGCGATGCGCGGCGTGGCGCACCACACGGGCGCGCTCACCTTGAGCTGGCCGCGCGGCGTGGTGTCGCGGCTGCCGATGGCACTCTCGGCCGCATCGAGCAGGTCGAGCGCGCGGGCGCTCTGCTCGTACCAGGCCGTGCCGGCCTCGGTCAGGCTCAGGTGCCGGCTGGAGCGGTGCAGCAGGCGGGCGCCCAGCGACTTCTCCAGCTGCGCCACGTGCTTGCTGGCCATGGGCGCCGAAATGCCCAGTACCTGCGCCGCCTGCGCGAAGCTGCCGGCCTCGACCACTTCACGGAACACGCGCAGGCTGGTGAGTCGGTCCATGGTGCTTTCCCGGGAAGAAATCGACCATTGAATGTAGCGCTCTCGAATTCCGATGAAGAAATCCCTACATTCGAGGCAAGGAGCATTCCATGACCACATCCACGATTTCCGGCAGCGGCTCGCGTCTGCCGACCTACTTCATCTCGCACGGGGGCGGTCCCTGGCCCTGGATGAAGGCCGAGATGGGCGACACCTACGCGAAGCTCGAGGCCTCGCTGGCCGACATGCCGCGCCAGGTCGGCCGCACGCCCAAGGCCATCCTCATGGTCTCGGCCCACTGGGAGGCGCCGGTGTTCACCGTGCAGGCGAACCCGCGCCCGCCCATGATCTACGACTATGGCGGCTTCCCGCCGCATACCTACAGCGTGCACTACGACGCCCCCGGCTCGCCGGCACTGGCGCGGCGCGTGCAGCAGCTGCTCGAGGCCGCCGGCCTGCCCAGCGCCGTGGATGCCGAGCGCGGCTACGACCACGGCATGTTCTCGCCCATGAAGGCCATCTACCCCAAGGCCGAGGTGCCCGTGGTGCAGCTCTCGCTCAAGCGCGGGCTGAGCCCGGCCGAGCACCTGGCGCTGGGCCGCGCGCTGGCGCCGCTGCGCGACGAGGACGTGCTCATCGTCGGCAGCGGCCTGAGTTACCACAACCTGCGCGCCTTCGGCCCGCAGGCGGCCGCACCGTCGAAGGCCTTCGACGACTGGCTGGGCGACACGGTGACCGGCCGCACCGGCGAGGCCCGCTCGCAGGGGCTGGCCGACTGGGCCGCCGCGCCGGCGGCGCGCATCGCCCACCCGCGCGAGGAGCACCTGATTCCGCTGATGGTGGCGGTGGGCGCGGCCGAGGGCGAGGCCGGCACGCGGGTCTACCACGAGAACGCCTTCATGGGCGGCCTGACCGTGTCGAGCTACCGCTTCGGCGCTGCGGAGGGCGACGCGCGCTGACAGGCGCGGGTGCGACGGGCTTCAGCCGGCGCCCAGCGCCTGCATCAGCGCAGGCAGGCCGCGCGCCGCCGTGGTCTGCCACACGATGTCGCCCGGCGCGCCCCGCGCATCGGCGTCGGGGTTGAGCACGGCCACCTGCGCGCCGTGCTGGCGCGCGGTGTCGGGCAGGCCGGCCGCGGGGTAGACCAGCCCGGAGGTGCCGACCACCAGCACCAGGTCGGCGGCCGCGACCCGTGCCAGCGCGGTGCGCCAGGGCGCCTCGGGCAGCGCCTCGCCGAACCACACCACGCCGGGCCGCACCGGGCCGCCGCAGCGGTCGCAGCGCGGCGGCGGCAGCGATGCCATCTCGGGTGCATCGGCCTCGGCGCCGGCCGGCAGCACGAAGGCGTGGCCGCAATCGAAGCAGCGCGGCGCGAACAGGCTGCCGTGCAGGTGCAGCACCCCGGCCGAGCCGGCACGCTCGTGCAGGTCGTCGACGTTCTGGGTGACGATGGCCAGGGCGTTCACGTGCGGCAGCGCAGCCAGCGCGCGCAGGGCGTTGTGGCCGGCGTTGGGCTGCGCACGCGCCACCTGGCGCCGGCGCGCCTCGTACCAGGCCCACACCACGTCGGGCTGGCGCGCGAAGGCCTCGGGCGTGGCCAGGTCCTCCGGCCTGAAGCGCGCCCACAGGCCCGAGACCTTGTCGCGGAAGGTGGGGATGCCGCTCTCGCTGGACATGCCGGCGCCCGTGAGGACGACGATACGCTGCGCGGTGCGCGCGGCGCTCAGCAGTTCGGCCGGCACCGGCGCGCGTTCGACGCTCATGCGTTCACGCTCGGGCCGCGCGCCGCCCGTTCACGCCCCGCGGGCGTAGGCCGCGAGCAGCGCGTGCACCTTGTCCAGGCCCTGCGGCGTGGTCGCCATCTGCTGTGGCGTCTGGCCACCCAGCAGCGGGTGCGGGCGCCGAAGCCAGGAAGCCGCCTCGCCGCCCAGCACGCGCCGCGCATGCTCGCGCAGATCCTCGCCGCCGGCGCCCTTCGACGGCTCGCGGCCTCGCGGCGCCGGCGGCATGGCCGGCGCTGGCGCCGGTGCGTCCTGCAGCCGGCTGCGGGCGTAGGGCCGCAGGGCGGCAATGCCTTCCTGGATGGAAAAGCCGCCGGCCTGCAGCTTGCGCGCGAAGGCGTCGGCCAGCACCTTCAGTTCTTCCTCGCGCGCCGTGACGCGCTGTGCAGCGAGTGCCTCGCGCGCGCGGGTGAGGCGCTGGATGCGTGCCTCGATCTCGGCCAGGGAGGGTGGGCGGGTGTCCGGATGGTCTTGCGTCATCGATCGCTGGGGGAGGAAACGGAGAAGTCGGACCGGGCGCCCGAGGCAACCCGCGACCCCGGCGATTGTCCCGGAAAGCAATGAGGCCGGCCGGCGGCGCGCGTCGGACAAGGCCGATGCCCCCTGGCCGTGCCGGCCGCGAGCCCGCGGCCACAATCGCGGCCATGTCCTTGTCGCCTCCCGACGTCTTCTCCTGGTCCTCCGCCGATGCCGACCCGCAGGCGCGTGCGCAGATCGCCCGCATCGAGGGGCTGGCCACGGTGTTCGACCGCGAGCACGCCGGCACGCGCGTGCGCTGGCGCCGCTTCGGCGCCGACACCAGCCGGCCGCCGCTCGTGCTGCTGCACGGCGGCCACGGCAGCTGGATGCACTGGCTGCGCAATGCCGAGGCGCTCTCGGCCGGCCGCGCGCTGTGGCTGCCCGACATGCCGGGCTTCAACGAATCCGATGCGCTGCCGCAAACGGCTCCCGGCGAAGACCCGCTGCGGCCGCTGCTGGCCGCGCTCGGTGGCACCCTCGATCAGCTCATCGGCGCGGGCAGCGTCATCGATCTCGGCGGCTTTTCCTTCGGCGGGCTGACGGCCGCGCGCTTCGGGGTCGGGCGCGGCGCGGTCCGCCGGCTCGCGCTCATCGGCAGCGGCGGCCACGGCTCGCTGCGCCGCATGACGGTGCAGATGATCAACTGGCGCGCCGCCCCCGACCGACAGGCGGAACGAGCCGCGCTGCGGCACAACCTGGCGGCGCTGATGCTGCACGACGCGTCCGCCGTCGACGCGCTGGCCTTCGCCATCCACGACATCTCCTGCCACGGCACGCGCTTTCGCAGCAAGGAGGTGTCGCAGTCGGGCGGCTTGCAGCAGGCGCTCGGCGCGCTGGATGTGCCGACGCTGCTGCTGTGGGGGGAGTTCGACGTCACGGCCGACCCGCGCCCCCTGGTGGAGAAGCTCGCCGCCGAAGGCCCGGGGCGCGAAGGCGTGGTGATCGACGGCGCTGGGCACTGGGCGCAGTACGAGCGCGCCGACGAGGTCAACGCGCGGCTCGTGGCCTTCTTCCGCTGAGCCTCGCCGCGACCGCTATTGCGGCTGCTTCACCAGTCCCAGCTTGCGGATGATGTCGCCCCACTGGTCGTAGGTCGAGCGCGTCAGGTCGGCCAGCTGCTTCGGGCTCGACGACTCGGCCTCGTAGGCGCCCTGGCGGAAGAACTCGCGCGTGGCGGGCATGGCGAGCACCTGCGCCAGCGCGGCATTGAGCTTCTCGACCACCGGCGCCGGCATGCGCGGCGGGCCGTAGAAGCCCAGCCAGCTCGGCATGTCGACGCCGCTCACGCCCTGTTCGCCCATGGTGGGCACGTCGGGCAGCATCGGGCTGCGCCGGGGCGCGGCCACCGCCAGCATGCGCACCTTGCCGGTGGCCGTGTTCTGGATGGCATTGGGCGCCGCGTCGAAGTAGTACTGCACGCGGCCGGCCAGAAAGTCCTTGGCCGCGTCGGCGCCGCCCTTGTAGGGCACGTGCACCACGTCCAGCCCGGCCTGGCGGGCGAAGGCCTCGCCGTAGATGTGCGACGAGGTGCCGGTGCCGAAGGAGGCATAGCTCATCTTGCCCGGATTGGCCTTGATGTACGCCACCAGCTCCTGCACGGTGCGCGCGGGCACGCTCGTGTGCACGGTCAGCACCAGCGGGCCGCGCGCGCCGAGCGAGATCGGCGTGAGGTCCTTGAACGGGTCGTAGCGCACCTGCGCCAGCGTCTGCGGGTTCTGCGCCACCACGGAGGAGGGCGCGTACATGAAGGTGTAGCCGTCGGGTGCGGAGCGGATCACTTCCTCGGTCGCGAGGATGAAGCTGGCGCCTGGCTTGTTCTCCACGATCACCGGGGTCTGCAGCACCTCGCCGAGCTTGGTGGCGACGAAGCGTGCCTGCGCGTCCGAGGCGCCGCCGGCCGCCAGGCCCAGCACGATGCGGATCGTGCGGCCCTTGTCCGGGAAGGGCGTGGCGGCATGCACCAGCAGCGCGGGCGCGGCGGCAGCGAGCGCGAGGCAGGCGGCAAGGCCGCGGCGGCGAAGAGAAAGAGGTCTGCGCTTCATTGCTTCACCAGTCCCACCTGCTGCACCATCGCGCCCCAGCGGTCGTAGGTCGAGCGCGTGATGCTCGCGAACTCGGCGGGCGTGGTCGAGCCGGCCTCGTAGCCGCCGTTGCGATAGAACGCCTGCACCTGCGGCATCGCCAGCACCTTGGCGAGCGCCGCGTTGAGCTTGTCCACCACCGGGGCCGGCATGCGCGCCGGGCCGTAGAAGCCCAGCCAGCTCGGCAGGTCGAGCCCCGCGTAGCCCTGCTCGGCGAAGGTGGGCACGTCGGGCAGCGCCGCGATGCGCGCGTTGGACGCCACCGCGAGGATCTTCACCTTGCCGGTGGAGGCCGTGATGATGGCCGAGGAGGCCGAGTCGAACATGTACTGCACGCGCCCGCCGATCAGGTCCTTCGCCGCGTCGGAGCCGCCCTTGTACGGGATGTGCGTGGCGTCGATGCCGGTCTTCTTCACGAAGGCCTCGCCGTAGATGTGCGAAGACGTGCCGGCGCCGAACGAGGCATAGCTCACCTGGCCCGGGTGCGACTTCACGTAGGCCACCAGTTCCTTCACGTTGTTGACCGGCACGCTGCTGCTCAGCGACAGCACCAGCGGCCCGCGCCCGCCCATCGAGATGGCGGTGAAGTCCTTGAAGGGGTCGTAGGGCACGTGCGCGAAGGTGTGCGGGTTCTGCGCCATGGTCGACGAGGGCGCGTACAGCAGGGTGTAGCCGTCGGGCTGGGCGCGCGACACCTCGTTGGCCGCCAGCATGGTGCTGGCGCCGGGCTTGTTGTCGACGATCACGCTGGTGTTCAGAACCTCGCCAAGCTTCTGCGCCACGATGCGTGCCTGCGCGTCGGTCCCGCCGCCGGGGGTGAAGCCCACGACGATGCGGATGGGTTTGCCGCGCGCCGGGAAGTCCTGCGCGACGGCCAGGGGCGCAAGGCCCAGAAGGACTGCGGCGCCGAGGGCCGAGCCGAAGGCACGACGGGTGCCCTGATGTTTCTTCATCGATGTCTCCATGGCTAACCCGCTCGATATTGGTATGAAGATTCAAAAAAAGCTAGATTAGCTAGGGAATACCCGAAACTGCCGCACCAATGAATTGACAAAATGGAATGTGAAACCAAAATAAGAGGAAGCAAGCCGAATCCAGAAAGCATTCATGAAAACAGTCGTCCGCACCGACGAGCGCATCCTGAGCTCCGACATCTTCGACCGCGACAGCCGCGTCAAGCGGACTGACCACGGCAGCTGGGCCGAGCCGGGCAAGCGCATCCCGGTCTATCACCGCTGTGGCGTGCTGGTGGTGGGCGGTGGCCCCTCGGGCACCGCGGCCGCCGCCGCCGCCGCGCGTGCGGGCGCCGACGTGGCCCTGCTGGAGCGCTACAACCATCTGGGCGGCCTGTCGACCGGCGGCCTCGTGATCTGGATCGACCGCATGACCGACTGGGAAGGCCAGCTGGTCATCCGCGGCTTCGCCGAGGAGCTGTTCGACCGGCTGCCGCCGGAGGCCATTGCCGGGCCGGTCCGCGAGGACTGGGGCTCGCAGGACGCGGACAAGGCCGCGCACTGGTCGCAGCGCACGGCGGCCTACCACGGCATCGTCACCTGGTCGCCCACCATCGATCCCGAGCGGCTGAAGCTGCTCTCGCAGGAGATCGTGCTGGAGCGCCAGGTCAAGCTCATCTACCACTCGTGGGCCGCCATCCCGATCGTGGAGGACGGCGCCGTCAAGGGCGTGGTGTTCGAGAGCAAGGAAGGGCGCATGGCCATCATGGCCGACGTGGTGGTCGACGCCACCGGCGACGGCGACCTGTTCGCCCGCGCGGGTGCCGAGTACGTGAACGACATCGAGGAGGCCGACGTGCATCACTGCATGAACACCTCCTGGCTCTTCGGCGGCGTGGACATGAACCGTTGGATCGAGTTCAAGGCCGGCCAGCCCGAGGCCTTCAGCGCCTTCATGGCAGGCGGCCGCGAGCAGTGCGGCCTGTTCGAGCGGCCCTTCGTGTCCTGGCGCAACGACGTGGCGCTCTTCATGGGGCCGCGCCAGTCGGGCTACTCGGCGCTCGACGTGGACGACCTCACCGCCGTGGAGGTGCGCTCGCACCGCGCCATGGCCGCGCACCTGGACTACTTCCGCGCCCATGCACCGGGCTTCGAGAACGCCTACCTGATGCTCAGCGCGCCGCAGATCGGCGTGCGCCATGCGCGGCGCCTCGTCGGCGTGGGCGCGGTGCTGCGCAGCCAGTGGCCCGACGGCGTGCCGCTGGCCGACGAGATCGGCGTGTCGCCCGCCGTCTCGCCCAAGTTCCCGAACATCTCGATTCCCTACGGCGCGCTGGTGCCGAAGCAGCTCGACGGCCTGCTGGCCTGCGGGCGCCACATCTCCTGCGACCGCAATTCGCACGGCTTCATGCGCGAGATCCCGCAGTGCTGGATCACCGGCCAGGCCGCCGGCGTGGCCGCGGCGCTCGCCTCCCGCGGCGGCATCGCGCCGCGTTCCGTCGACGTGGGCGCGCTGCAGTCCGAACTGCTGAGCCAGGGCGTGTACCTGCGTGCCGGCGCGCAAACGGGCCGGGGCCCGGCGGCGTCGCCCGCCACGGCCGAAGCCGGCGCCTGATGACACTGCGCGGCGATGACCCCGGCAACCCTCCGTCCGCAAGCCTCTACATTCGGCCATCCCGATCCTGAGAGTCTTGCGAAGGGTTCCGCCATGTCCACCGAAAAGAACGACACCTCTTTCCCCCCGGCCGAAGCTCAGGCCGACGCGCGCGGCGAGCGCTCCGACACCGTGAGTGCGCTGGAGCGCGGCATCTCGGTGCTGCGCTGCTTCAGCGAGGACCGGCCCGTGCTCGGCCATGCCGACCTGGCGCGCATGACCGGCATCCCGCGCGCCACCATCAACCGGCTGGTCGCCACGCTGCTCTCGCTGGGCATGCTCAAGCCGGCACAGGCGGCCGACCGCTTCATGCTCGGCCCGGGCGTGGTGTCGCTGGCGCGCGTGTTCCTCGGCAGCCTCGACGTGCGCGCCGCCGCGCGGCCCAGCATGCAGGCGATGGCGGAGGAGGTCGGCGCCTCGGTCTACCTGGCCGTGCGCGACGGCATGGAGATGGTGCTGATCGAAGCCTGCCGCCCGCGCTCGTCGATGCTGTCGGCGCGGCTGGACGTCGGCTCGCGCGCGCCGCTGGCCAACTCGGCGCTGGGCCGCGCGTACCTCTCGGCACTGCCCGAGGCGCAGCGCAACCAGCTCGTCGATTCGATGCGCCTGCTGCGCGGCCCCGAGTGGGACAGCATCGCCCCTGCCATGAACCGCGCCATCGGCGAGTCGAAGCGTCTGGGCTACTGCCTGTCGCTGGGCGAATTCCACCGCGAGATCAACTCGGTGTCGGTGCCCCTGGTCGGGCCCGACGGCGAGGTGATGGCGCTCAACGGTGGTGGGGCCGCCTTCGTCTTCACCGAGGAACGCCTGCGCAACGAACTCGCACCGCGCCTGCACGACATCGCGCTCACCATCGCGCGCGACATCGGCGGCCACGTGCCCACCCCCTCATCCGGCTAGAGAAGCCCGGCCGGGGGACTCTTCCCTACGAGACAGAAGAACGGAGACACAGGTCATGCACCTGAGCGATGAAGAAAAAGCTATGTACGACGGCCGCGACGGCCCGGCCGTGCAGAAGGCGATGGACCTGCTGGTGCGCTACGGCGAAGCCCTCGGCGCCGAGCGACTGGTCGAGACGCGCAACGTGTGCGCCACCATCACCTCGACCACGCCCTTCCAGCGCGACTTCGCGCTGGCCAAGGGCGGCGGCATGGACGCCGTGTTCTCCGAATTCAGCCTGGACAGCCAGGAGACCGTCGAGATCCCGAAGTTCAAGGTCTTCACCAGCCACCTGCAGCTGGGCTTCGACCCCGGCCAGCCCGAGCGCATGGGCGTGAGCGAGGAGATCGTTCGCTTCTACGAGAAGAGCGAGCGCCATGCCGCCGGGCTCGGCGCGCAGATCATGAACACCTGCACGCCCTACCAGGTGGGCAACATCCCCACGCGCGGCGAGCACTGCGCGTGGATGGAATCCTCGGCGGTCGTGTACTGCAATTCGGTGCTGGGCGCGCGCACCAACACCGAAGGCCGCGAGAGCACCGGCGCGGCCATGCTCACCGGCCGCATTCCGTACTGGGGCTACCACATCGACGAGAACCGGCACGCCACGCACGTGGTCGAGCTCGACGTGGAGGTCGAGTCCGTGCAGGACTGGGGGCTGCTGGGCTACTACATCGGCGAGCACGTGCAGGAGCGCGTGCCGGTGGTGCACAGCCGGCGCGGCATCGCGCGGGTGCCGAACCTGCCGCGGCTCAAGCACTTCGGCGCGGCGGCCTCGTCCTCGGGCGGCGTGGAGATGTACCACATCGCGGGCGTCACGCCCGAGGCGCTCACGCTCGAGCAGGCGCTCGGCGGCAAGGCGCCGGTGGAGGTGCTGCGCTACGGCGAGGCCGAGCGCCGCGCCACCTACGAGAAGATCAACATCACGGCCAGGGATGCCGAGGTGCAGTACGTGATGCTGGGCTGCCCGCACTACACCATCGAGCAGATCTGGGAGGCCGCGCAACTCATCGAGGGACGCAAGGTGCATCCGGACTGCGCACTGTGGATCTTCACGCCGCGCGCCATCAAGGCGCTGGCCGACCGCAACGGCTACACCAAGATCATCGAGGACGCGGGCGGGATCATCATGGGCGACAGCTGCTCCGCCATGAGCCGCGCCGTGCCCAAGGGCACGAAGACCGTCGCGCTCGATTCGGCCAAGCAGGCGCACTACCTGCCCGCCATCCTCGGCGTGCAGGCCTGGTTCGGCAGCACGGCCGAATGCATCGACGCGGCCTGCACGGGACGCTGGAACGGAGCCTACGCATGAGCGACGCGCCGGGCCGCCCCAAGCAAGCTCGCACCGCAGTGCGAAGCACGGAGGTATTGCAATGAGCGACGCCGTGATAAGCGAACACACCATCGTCATCCGCGGCCGCAAGGTGGTGGGTGGCGCCGCGGAGGGCGAGGCGCTGGTCACGCGCGACCGCATCTCCGGCTGGGGCGGCATCGACCCGCGCACCGGCACCGTCGTCGAGACGCGGCACGCGCTGCGCGGCCAGAGCTTCGCAGGCAAGGTGCTGGTGTTTCCGGGGGCCAAGGGTTCCTCGGGCTGGTCGGCCATGTTCCACATGACGCGGCTCATGAACTCGGCCCCCGCCGCCTTCCTGTTCAACGAGATGACCACCAAGATGGCGCTGGGCGCCGTGGTCACGCACGCGCCCGCCATGACCGACTTCGAACGCGACCCGCTCGAATGCATCGAGACCGGCGACTGGGTGCGCGTGGACGCCGACCGCGGAGTGGTCGAGATCACGAAAAAGAAGAAACAGGAAGGTGCCGCATGACCCGACCGCTACGCAGCAACTTCCCGCGCGGCTCCTACCTCTGGTCGGTGCGCAACGCGCACTGGCGCGCGCTCGGCATTCCGGAGGAGGATTGCGAGAAGCCCAAGATCGCCATCGTCAACAGCTCCTCCGAACTGGCGGCCTGCTTCAGCCACCTCGACCGGGTGGCAGCGGAGATCAAGGAGGCCATCCGCGCGGCGGGCGGCGTGCCCTTCGAGATCCGCACCGCGGCGCCGAGCGACTTCATCACCGGTGCCGGCGCACGCGGCGCCTACATGCTGGCGGCGCGCGACCTCGTCACCAACGACATCGAGGTGGCCGTCGAGGGCGCGCAGCTCGACGGCATGGTCTGCCTCACCTCCTGCGACAAGACCGTGCCAGGCCAGCTCATGGCGGCCGCGCGCCTGAACATCCCGACCCTGCTCGTGCCCTGCGGCTACCAGCCCAGCGGCGAATACAAGGGCCACCACATGGACATCGAGGAGGTGTTCATCGGCGCGATGCATGCCGTCACCGGCAACCTGCCGGTCGAGGAACTCGTGGGCATGAGCCGCGAGGCCATCCGCGGCCCCGGCGTGTGCTCGGGCCTGGGCACGGCGAACTCCATGCACATCGTCTGCGAGGCCCTCGGCCTGGCCCTGCCCGGCAGCGCGCCGGTGGCCGCGCTGAGCCCGAAGATGATGGCCGACGTGCGCGCGGCCGGCACGCGCATCGTGCAGATGGTGTGGGACGACCTCAAGCCGCGCGACATCCTCACGCCCGGCGCCTTCGCCAACGCGGTGCGCGCGGTGCTGTCCATCGGCGGCTCGCTCAACACCGCCAAGCACCTGCAGGCAGTGGCGACCGAGGGCGAGACCGGCGTCGACGTGTACGGCATGTTCGAGCGCCTGGGCCCTGAGACGCCCGTGCTGGCCGGCGTGCGGCCCATCGGAAGCGACTCCATCGAGGCCTTCGAGGCGGCGGGCGGCTGCCGCGCGTTGATGAAACAGCTGGAACCGCTGCTCGACACCGGCGCGCGCACCGTCACCGGCCGCACCGTTGCGGAGAACCTGCGCGATGCCGAGGTGGCGAATGCCGAAGTGATCCGCCCCATCGACCGCCCGGTGGCGCCGCTGCCGGCCATCGTGCTGCTGCGCGGCAACCTCGCGCCGGAGTCGGGGCTGATCAAGACCGGCATCGCCGAACGCAAGGTGCGCCGCTTCACCGGGCCAGCCGTGTGCTTCTGGACGTCCGACGCGGCCATCGCCGCGCTGAAGAAGGGCGAGATCGTGCCCGGGCAGGTGATCGTGATGCGAGGCGCCGGTGCCTGCGGCGGGCCCGCGATGGGCGGCGGTGCGTCGCGCGTGGTCTTCGCCGTCGATGGTGCGGGGCTCGGCGACCAGGTCGCGCTTCTGACCGACGGGCACCTCTCGGGGCTGGTCTGCAAGGGGCTCGTGGTGGCCGAGGTCTCGCCCGAGGCCGCGCTCGGCGGGCCGCTCGGGCTGGTGCGCGACGGCGACGTCATCACCATCGACCTCGACGCGCGCCGCCTCGACATCGAGCTGACCGATGCCGAACTGCAGGCGCGCCGCGATGGCTGGCAGCCGCCGCCGCCGGTGAACGACACCGGCTGGCTGCAGCAGTACCGGCGCAACGTGGGGCCGCTCGCCAAGGGCGCCGTGCTCGTGCGCACCGAGCGCACCGCACCCCCGGGCTAGACCTCTTCCAACCCCGGCTTTCGCCAACCGGCGCGGACCCCCGTCCGCACCCGGTGGCGCAGCCCTGCGCGCCTTCATTCGCGCGGCGTAGTTTTCAACCCAAGAGAAGAAGCAGGAGACAAGGAAACCATGAAGAAAGTCTTGATATGGTCTGCGCTGGGGCTCGCCGGCAGCGGGGCGGCACAGGCGCAATCCAGCGTCACTGTGTTCGGCGTGATGGACCTCGGCGTCCAGCACACGAACGGTGCCGGCCGGGGCGGCGGCTCGGTGACTGCGCTGTCGAACGGCGGCCTGTCCACCAGCCGGATCGGCTTTCGCGGCACCGAGGACCTCGGCGGCGGCCTGCGCGCGGGCTTCTGGCTCGAAGCCAGCCTGAACCCCGACACGGGTTCGGGCCGCCCGAGCAACAGCAACAACCAGGCGAGCGGGGCGGGCCCGGCAGGCACGATCAGCTTCGACCGCATGTCGTATGTGAGCCTCTCCTCCGACACGCTCGGCGAGCTGCGGCTGGGCCGCGACTTCGTTCCCACGCACTACAACAGCATCTACTTCGACCCCTTCAACGCCAATGGCGTGGCGCGCGCGGGCAACCTCACCTTCGCGGGCGTCGGCACCGGCCCGCTGCCCACGGCCATCACGGGCAGCAACACCGTGAGCTACTGGCTGCCTCCCAACCTCGGCGGCTTCTACGGCATGGCGATGATCGGCGCCGGCGAGAACGACTCCACGGCGGCGAACCGCGACGACGGCAACTTCGCCGGTGCACGCCTGGGCTTCGCCTCGGGCAAGTTCGACGTGGCGGCGGCCGTCACGCGCTCGAAGTTCAGGTCCACCGCCACCATCGGCAATTACACGCACGCCAACATCGGCGGCTCCTGGGACGCGGGCTTTGCGAAGTTCTTCGCGCTCTACAACAAGGTAACGGTGAAGCTGGCGGCCGGCACGGTGCGCAAGAACACGGCCGAGATCGGGGCGCACATCCCGGCCTTCGATGTCGGGCGCATCCGCATCAGCTACGCCTACCTGGACGACCGCAGCGACGAGAGCCTGCGCAACGCCGCGGGCATGCCGCGCCATCGCGACGACGCGCGGCAGTTCGGCATCGGCTACGTGCACAACCTGTCCAAACGCACCGCGCTCTATGGCACCTACGCCCGGCTGACGAACAGCGCCCAGGCGCGCTACGCGGTCAGCGGCGGCGTGGCGCCGGCGGGCGGGCGTCGCTCGACCGGCACCGAATTCGGCGTGCGCCATCTCTTCTGAAGCGGAGGTCTTCATCATGCGACGCAGGACATTCACACTGGCGACCCTGGCGGCGGCCACCGCCTTGCCCGGCGCGGCGGCCTGGAGCGCCGACGCGTACCCCAACAAGCCGCTGAAGCTGATCGTGGGCTTCGCGCCCGGCGGCGGCGCCGACGCGCTCACACGGATCATCGCGGAGGGGCTGGCCAAGCAGCTCGGCCAGCAGGTGATCGTGGAGAACCGGCCCGGCGCCGACGGTGTGCTGGCGGCGCAGGCCGCCGCGTCGGCCAGGCCCGACGGCTACACGCTGCTGATGGGCACCAACACCGCGATGGTGGCCGCGCCCACGCTGCGGCCGACGCCGCCCTACGACCCCTTCAAGGCCTTCACGCCGATCAGCTCGGCCGGTCAGTTCTCGATGTTCCTGGTCGTGCCTGCAAGCCTGCCGGTGAAGAGCGTGAACGAGCTGCTCGCGCTGGTGGCGGCCAAGCCCGGCGCGCTGAACTCGGCGTCGAGCAACAGCGCCTCGGAGCTGGCGATGCTGCAGCTGCTGGGCGACCGCAAGGTGGTCAATGCGCGCTACAAGGGCGACATGCAGGCCATGACCGATCTGCTCGGCGGGCAGATCCAGATGATGTTCACCACCGGCACGCTGGCACCGGGCTACGTCAAGGACGGGCGCATCCGCGCCCTGGTAACGCTGCAGCCCCAACGCAGCGCGCTGTTGCCCGACGTGCCCACGGGCAGCGAGCTGGAACTGGGCAAGCTCACCATCACGCCGTGGGCCGGTTTCTTCGGGCCGCCGGGGCTGCCGCAGGCCATCACCGACAGGCTCTCGCAGGAACTGCAGAACACGCTCAAGCGCCCCGAGGTGCGTGCCCAGCTGGTGCAGCAGGGCTTCGAGGGTTACGGCATGAGCCCCGCGAAGTTCGCGGAGTATTTCCGCACGCAATACGACGCCTTCGGCGCCACCGTGCGCGAGCACAACGTCAAGTTCGAATAGTGCCTGCACCGCCCGCGGATCAGGCGCGAGCAGCTACGAAATCGATAGCAGATCAGCCCAGCACGCCGGCAATATGGCGCTGCCAGAACGCCGCGTCGGGCAGCATGCCGCTGCCGGCGGCGGCGTTGTCCGCCATGTGCTCGGGCCGGCTGGTGCCCGGAATCGCGCAGGTCACGGCCGGGTGGCTCAGCACGAACTTAAGCAGCACCTGCGCCCAGCTGCTGCAGCCGATCTCGGCGGCCCAGGGCGGCAGCGGCCGGTCGCGCAGCCGGCGCAGCAGGCCGCCGCCGCCGAAGGGCTGGTTGACGATCACGGCCACGCCGCGTTCGGCCGCCAGCGGCAGCAGGCGCTGCTCGACGGCACGGTCGTCCAGCGCGTAGTTGATCTGCAGAAAGTCCAGTGCCTCGGCGCGCAGCACGGCCTCGACCTCGTCGTGCGCACTGGGCGTGTAGTGCGTGATGCCGAGGTAGCGGATGCGCCCCCGGGCCTTCCAGTCGCGCAGCGTCGAAAGATGCACCTTCCAGTCGACCAGGTTGTGGATCTGCATCAGGTCGATGCGCTGCGTGCGCAGGCGCCGCATCGACTCCTGCATCTGCGCGATGCCGGCCTCGCGCCCGCGCGTCCAGACCTTGGTGGCGATGAAGGGCGTCCCATCGCCGGGAGCGGCGGCGAGCAGCGTGCCGGTGTTCTCCTCGGCGCGCCCGTACATCGGCGAGCTGTCGATCACGCGGCCGCCGGCGGCGAAGAGCGCGGCCAGCACGCCGGGCAGGCGCTGGTAGTCGGCGCTGCCCGGCGCATGGTCGAAACCGAGCCAGGTGCCGCAGCCGATGACGGGCAGCGCTTCGCCGGAGGAGGGGATGGGGCGCGTGTGCATGGCGCCAGTCTGCGCGCGAGCGGGCGGCTGTGCACGCGCGGGGATGATGCCCAGGCCGGACGCGCCGGCCAGCGCGGCGGCGGCACCGGCCCCGCGCAGCCATTGCGCACGGGTCAGGCCGCCGCGCGCGGCGTTCATCCCTCGCCCTGCAGACGCGGCGTGCCTTCCGGCGGCGCTGCGTCGACGGCCGCCGGGCGTCGGCCGACGGTGCGCACGATGAGGTAGAACAGCGGAACGAAGAAGATCGCCAGGATGGTGCCGGTGACCATGCCGCCGATCACGCCGGTGCCGATGGCGTGCTGGCTGCCCGAGCCGGCGCCGGTGGCCACGGCCAGCGGGATGACGCCGGCCACGAAGGCCAGCGAGGTCATCAGGATCGGCCGCAGGCGCAGGCGCGCGGCCTCGAGCACCGCGTCCCACACCGGCAGGCCGCGGCGCTCGCCGTCGGCCGCGAACTCGACGATCAGGATCGCGTTCTTGGCCGCCAGGCCCATGGTGGTGAGCAGGCCGACCTGGAAGAAGATGTCGTTGTTCATGCCGCGCAGGTTGGCCGCCACCAGCGCCCCCACGATGCCCAGCGGCACCACCAGCAGCACCGACACCGGGATGCTCCAGCTTTCGTACAGCGCGGCGAGCGCCAGGAACACCACCAGCAGCGAGATCAGGTACAGCGACAGCGCCTGCCCCGAGGCCAGCTTCTCCTGGTACGACAGCCCCGTCCACGCCCCGCGCACGCCGCTCTGGGCGTCGCCCTGCAGGTCGGCGACGTACTGCTCCATGCGGGTGAGCGCCGCGCCCGAGCTGACGCCCGGCGCCGCCTCGCCCTGGATGTTGAAGGAGGGCATGCCGTTGTAGCGGTACAGCGCCGAGGGGCCGTACATCCAGCGCGAGGTGGCGATGGTGGAGAAGGGCGCCATCGCGCCGCTGCTGGTGCGCAGGCTCCACAGGCCGATGTCCTCCGGGTTCATGCGGTAGGGCGCGTCGGCCTGCAGGTAGACGTTCTTGACCCGGTTGCGGTCGATGAAGTCGCCGATGTAGATGCTGCCGATGGTCGAGGTGAGCAGGGTGTTGATCTGCGCCTGCCCGATGCCCAGCGCACCGGCCTTGGCGCGGTCGATGTCGACCTGCAGCTGCGGCTGGTCTTCCAGGCCCTGGAAACGCACCTGGCGCAGGTCGGGGTCCTTGCGGGCGGTGGCCAGCAGCTTGTCGCGCAACGCCAGGAACTGGTCGCGCGGCATGCTGGAGATGTTCTGCAGCTGCAGGTCGAAGCCGGCCGAGTTGCCCAGGCCCGACACCGAGGGCGGCACGATCACCACGATCAGCCGCGCCACCGGGTCGTTGGCCAGCGCCTGGCGCGCGCGCTCGCGAATCGCGAAGACGCTGTTCTCGGCGCCCTTGCGCTCGCTCCAGTCCTTGAGCTTGACGAAGGCCTGGCCCTGGTTCTGGCCCGAGCCGGCGTTGCTGAAGCCCGGCGAGGTGAACACGCCCTCGACGTTGGCCGCGTCCTTCTCGCGGAAGTGCGCGCTGATGCGCTGCGCCACGGCGCGCGTCTGCTCCAGCGTCGCGCCTTCGGGCAGCGTGTAGTTGACGATCAGCGAGCCCTGGTCCTCGTCGGGCAGGAAGCCGGTGGGCGTCTTCATGAACATCGCCACCATGCCGGCCACGATCAGCACGTAGATGCCCATGAAGAGCGCGCGCCTGGGCAGCCGCTTGCGCAGGCTGCCCTCGTAACGGTCCACCTGGCGGTCGAAGAAGCGGTTGAACCAGCCGAAGAAGCCGGTGGTCTTCTTCTGGTCGGCCGTGTGCTGCTTGAGCAGCTGGCCGCACAGCGCGGGCGTGAGGATCAGCGCCACCAGCACCGACAGCACCATGGCCGAGACGATGGTGATCGAGAACTGGCGGTAGATGATGCCGGTGGCGCCGCCGAAGAAGGCCATCGGCAAGAACACGGCCGACAGCACCACGCCGATGCCGATCAGCGCGCCGGTGATCTCGCCCATCGACTTGCGCGTCGCCTCCTTGGGCGAGAGGTGCTCCTCGGCCATCAGGCGCTCGACGTTCTCGACCACCACGATGGCGTCGTCCACCAGCAGGCCGATGGCCAGCACCATGCCGAACATGGTCAGCATGTTGATCGAGTAGCCGAACACCGACAGCACGCCGAAGGTGCCCAGCAGCACCACCGGCACCGCGATCGCCGGGATCAGCGTGGCGCGCCAGTTCTGCAGGAACAGGAACATCACCAGCACCACCAGCACGATGCCCTCGATCAGCGTCTTGACCACGTCGTGGATGGCCTGCTCGACGAAGGGCGTGGTGTCCACCGGGTAGGCGACGTCGACGCCGGCCGGGAAGGCGCCGCGCAGCTGCTCGACCGTCGCCTTCACGGCCGCGATCGACTGCAGCGCGTTGGCGTCGGGCGCCAGCCGCACCGCGATGCCCGAGGCCGGGAAGCCGTTGAAGTTGCCGCTGAAGGTGTAGTTGGCCGAGCCCAGTTCGACGCGCGCCACGTCCTTGAGCAGCACGGTGGAGCCGTCGGGGTTGCTGCGCACCAGGATGGCCTGGAATTCCTCGGCCGTGCGAAGGCGCGACTGTGCGTTGACCACCGCGTTGAGCTGCTGGCCGGGCGGCGCCGGCTGGTCGCCGATCTGGCCGGCGGCCAGCTGCACGTTCTGCGACTGGATGGCGGTCTGCACATCCGAAGGCGTGAGCGAATAGCTGCGCAGGCGGAAGGGGTCGAGCCAGATGCGCATCGCGTACTGGCCGCCGATGACCTGCACCTCGCCCACGCCCTCCACGCGGCTGATCGGGTCCTGCAGGTCGCTCACCAGGTAGTCGGCCACGTCGCCGGGCGACATGCGCCCGCTCTTGTCGTAGAGCGTCACGAACAGGTCGGTGGCCACGCCGGCCTTGCGCACCGTGATGCCCTGGTCCTGCACCTGCTGCGGCAGGCGCGGGATGGCCTGCTGCACCCGGTTCTGCACCTGCACCTGGGCGGTGTCGGGGTTGGTGCCGGGCTGGAAGCTCACCAGGATCTGCACGCGCCCCGAGGAGTCGCTGCGCGCCGTCATGTAGAGGTAGCCGTCCAGGCCGGTGAGCTGCTGCTCGATGACCTGGGTGACGCTGTTCTCCAGCGTCTGCGCGTTGGCGCCGGGGTAGTACGAGAAGATGCTCACCGAAGGCGGCGCCACCGTCGGGTAGCGCGTCAGCGGCAGCAGGTGGATGGCCAGCGCGCCGGCCAGCATGATCGTGATCGCGATGACCCAGGCGAAGATGGGCCGATCGATGAAGTAGCGGGAGATCATCGGCGCGCGGTCAGGGCTTGGCGGGAGCGCTGCCCGCGGCCGAGGGCGCGGTCGAGGCCGTGGGTGCGATGGCGGTGCCGTTCTGCGGCGCTGCGGCGGCTGCGGGCGGCTCGTCCACCGGCTTGACCGTCGTGCCCGGCTGCACGTTCTGGCCGCCGGCCATCACCAGCCGGTCGCCGGGCTTGAGTCCCTCGCTCACCAGCCAGTTCTGGCCCACCGAGCGCGCGACCACCACGTTGCGCAGCTCGAGCTTGTTCTCGGCCGTCACCAGGCGTGCCTGCGGCGTGCCGCGGCGGTCGCGGATGATGGCGGCCTGCGGCACCAGGATGCCGTCGGGCGTGGCGCCTTCGGTCACCACGGCGCGCACGTACATGCCCGGCAGCAGCAGCCCGTCGGGATTGGGGAAGCGCGCGCGCAGCGTGACCGAGCCGCTGCTCGGGTCCACCGTCACTTCGGTGAGCTGCACGCGGCCCTCGGCCGGGTAGGGCGTGCCGTCCTCCATCACCAGCGACACGCGCTGGGCGTCGTCCTGGCGGTTGATCCTGCCGGCCATCAGCGCCTGGCGCATGCGCACCAGCTCGGCGCTGGACTGCGTGATGTCGACGTAGATCGGGTCGAGCTGCGAGATGGTCAGAAGCGGCGTGGCCTGCGAGGCGCTCACCAGCGCGCCCGGCGTGACGCTGCTGCGGCTGGTGCGCCCGGAGATGGGCGCCGTCACCTTGGTGTACTGCAGGTTGATGCGGGCGGTGTTGAGCAGCGCCGTCTGCACCTTCACGGCGGCCTGGGCCTGCTCGTAGGCGGCCTGGGCGTTGTCGTGCTCCTGCTTGCTCACCGCGTTCTGCGGCAGCAGCGCCTTGTAGCGTTCGGCCAGTGCGCGGGTCGAGCTCACGGTGGCGCGGGCGTTGGCCAGGGCGCCTTCCTGCTGCTGCACCGCCGCCTGGAAGGGGGCCGGGTCGATCTCGTACAGCACCTGCCCGGCCTTGACGGCGGCGCCCTCGGTGAAGGGGCGGCTGCGGATGATGCCGCCCACCTGCGGACGCACCTCGGCCACCATGAAGGCGGCGGTGCGGCCCGGCAGTTCGGTACGCAGCGGCACGGTCTGGCTCTGCAGGGTGCGCACGGTGACTTCGGGCACGGCGGGCGGGGCCGCCTTCGGCTGTTCGCGGCAGGCGCCCAGCAACAGCAGGGCGCACAGGGGCACGAGGCCCAGGAATCTGGAGGAACTCAAGGGGTCGCCTTCTCGGGAGATCGGAGTCGCGCGGAGCGGGTCACGGGCCGCGGAACGCCCGGGTCGGACGCTCATCACGGCGAGATGAGAAGAACCTGACTGCACGCGAAAGTTGCAAGCGTAAGCCGGTTCTGTGAACGGTGTGCAAAGTTTCGTTGCATTTGCGGGGCCTGTGTCGGCTGAATGCCCGGGTGGCGCGCTCGGTCTGGGCATCAAAGGTGAAATACTGTATAAAAATACAGCCATCGATCCATCATGGGCCAGCCTTCCCCCGACCCTTTCTCGTCCCTTCTGCTGCCGGCAGAGGCGGGGGTGTGGCGCGCCGACGAACTGGGCGCGGCCGACGCCCCGGCCCTGCCCACCGGCCATCCCGCGCTCGATGCGCAGCTGCCCGGCGGGGGCTGGCCGGTCGGGGCGCTGACCGAGGTGCTGCAGACGGCGCCCGACGCCCATGTCTGGTCCCTGCTGCTGCCTGCGCTGGCCCAGGCGGTGGCCCGGCATCCGCATGCGCGCGCGCCGGTGGTGCTGGTCGGCGCGCCGCACGAGCCCTTCGGCCCGGCGCTGGCGGCGGCCGGCGTGCCGGTCGAGGCGCTGTTGTGGGTGCGGGCCGAGGTGGCATCCGCGCGGCTTTGGAGCAGCGAGCAGGCCCTGCGTTGTGCCGACGTGTCTGCCGTGCTGGCCTGGCTGCCCCAGGCGCGCGTGGGCGAACTGCGCCGGCTGCAGCTCGCGGCGGCGCGGCACGAAGGGTTGCTCTTCGTGTTCCGGCCGGCGTCGGCGGCGCAGGGCGCCTCGCCCGCGCGCCTGCGGCTGCAGGTCGAGCGCACCGCCGAACCCGGCAGCATGGACGTGCACATCCTCAAGCGCCGCGGTCCGCCGCTGGCCGCACCGGTCACCCTGCCGGCACGCAGCGAGCGCATGACCGCCTTGCTGGCGGCGGCCCGGTTGCGCCGCCGCGAGCGGCAGGCCTGGCGTGCACCCGAGCCCGAGGCGATGGCCGGTGCCACCGTGGTGCGGCTGCACGAGCACCGGGCGTCGCGCCCGGCCGGCAGCGCATCGCCTGCGGCAGGAGTTCCCCATGCACTGGCTGGCCCTGCAGTGGTTGCCTGAGCCGGCGCCCGAGGCCGCGGCCGTGCCCGAGGGCGCGTCGGCCGACGCCGCCCTGGCGGCCGCCGCGTCCCTGGCGGCGCAGGCCGAGGCTGCGCCCGTGCGCATGCCCGTGTCGCCCGAGGCGCTGGGCTGGTGGGCGCTGGGCTTCACGCCGCACGTCGCCTGGCAGGACGAGACCCTGCTGATGGAGGTCTCGGCCTGCGAACGGCTGTGGGGCGGTCGGCGTTCGCTGATGCGCCAGCTTCAGCATACGAATCCGGCCCCGACGCGCGTCCAGCAAGCGCAGGGTGCTACGAGTTCGATAGCACTGGCCCGTCTGCGCATGTACGCCGCCGGCCAGCGTCCGCCGCCCGCGGACGGTCGCCAGACGCCTTCGGCGCTGCCGCTGTCCGTGCTCGGCGCCGCGCAGCCGCACCTCGACGTGCTGGCGCGCATGGGCTGCCGCACCTGGGGACAGGCGGCGGCACTGCCGCGCGCCGGGTTCGTGCGGCGCTTCGGTGCCGGCCTGCGCGAGGCGCTGGACATCGCCTGGGGCCTGCGGCCCGAACGCCACGCCTGGCTCACGCTGCCCGAGGTCTTCGACCAGAAGGCCGAGCTGCCGGCCCTGGCCACCAGCGCGCCGGAGCTGCTGTGGGCGGCCCAGCGGCTGCTGGCGGCGCTGCGCATCTGGCTGCAGGCGCGCCAGCGCGGCGTGCTGGCCTTCGAACTCGAATGGACGCTAGACCTCAAGCGCCTGAACGGCGTCGACCTGCCGCGCCAGCAGCAACTGCGCGTGCGCACCGCCGAGCCCACGCAGGACATGGCCCACCTGCGCCGCCTGTTGGCCGAGCGGCTGGCCGTCACCCAGCTGGCGGCGCCCACCGGCTGGCTGCGCCTGCGCTCCATCGAAACCGTGCCCTGGGGCGGTGCCGCCCGCAGCTTTCTGCCCGAGGACAACCGCCCCGGCGAGCCGCTGCACGAACTGGTCGAGAAGCTCAGCGCCCGCCTGGGCCCGCAGCAGGTGCTGGTGGCCCGCCCGCAGGCCGACCACCGGCCCGAGCGCATGCAGGCGTGGCGCCCGGCGGTGCAGGCGCAGGCCACGGGCCTGGCCACGCCCACCCAGGCGGTGCCGTCCCGCCTGGCCGGCGACCCTGGCGCCGACCTGCTGCCGCACTGGGTGATGAGCGTGCCGATCGAACTCGAGGTGCATGGCGAGCAGCCCCACTACCAGGGCGCGCTGCGTTCGCTGGTCGGCCCGCAGCGCATCGAGGGCGACGGCTGGTGGGAGCAGGTCGAGGCAGGGGGCGAACCGGGCGGAGCACCCGCCGAGCGCGACTACTACGTGGCCGAGAGCCCGGGTGCCGGGCTGGTGTGGATCTTCCGCGAGCGGCCCGGCGCCCAGCACGCCGATCGCGCGCCGCGCTGGTACCTGCAGGGCCTGTACGGCTGACGACCATGCCTGAACTCAGCGACAAGGACGAACACGCCCGCCGGCGCCGGCTTCGGCTGGCGCGGGCGGCGGCCAACGAGCCGGTGGCGCCGTCGGAGCCGGGGCCGGTGGCCCTGGCCGATGGCCTGCCCGACTACACCGAGCTGCACTGCCTCACCAACTTCAGCTTCCAGCGCGGCGCCTCGCACCCGTGGGAGCTGGCGGCACGCGCCTGGTCGCTGGGCTACCGGGGCCTGGCCATCACCGACGAATGCTCGGTGGCCGGCGTGGTGCGGGCGCTGTCGGGGCTGAAGGAATTCATCGAGGACCTCGACGAGAAGGAGCGGGACGATCCGACCCTGCCCAAGACGCCGCGCAACCCCGACTTCCGCCTGCTCTACGGCAGCGAGTTCGTCTTCGAGCGCTTCACGCTGGTGGCGCTGGCGCGCGACCTCGAGGGGTGGGGCCAGCTGTGCGAGCTGATCACCGCGGGGCGCATGGCCACCGTCAAGGGCCGCTACCACCTGCCCTGGGACCCGGCACGCCTGGCCGCGCTGCAGCGCTGCGAGCTGCTGGTCGTGCCGCACCGTCAGCCCGGCGCTGCCATCGATTCCGTCGCTGTCTGCGCAGATGTGTCGAGCGTTGCAGCCGTTTTTTCTTCGAATCTCTGGCTCGCGGTCGAACTCTTCAACGAACTCGACGACGACCTCTGGCTGGCCGCGATGCGCGAGGTGGGCGAGCGCACCGGCGTGCCGCTGGTGGCGGCCGGCGACGTGCATATGCACGTGCGCTCGCGCAAGCCGCTGCTCGACGTCGTCACTGCCGTGCGCGAGGGCCGGCCGGTGGCCGAGTGCGGCTTCGCGCGCCGCGCCAACGCCGAGCGCCACCTGCGCTCGCGCCTGCGGCTGGCGCAGACCTACCCGCCCGAGCTGCTGGCCAACACGATGGTGGTGCGCGAGCGCTGCGGCTTTGCGCTGGAGGAACTGCGCGACCATTACCAATACCCCCTGGAGGTGGTGGGTCCGCACGAGACGCCCACCGAAACCCTGGCGCGCAAGACCTGGGCCGGTGCGCAGGAACGCTACCCGCAGGGCATCCCGCCCAAGGTGCGGCAGCAGGTGCGGAGCGAACTCGCACTCATCGCCGAGAAGAAGTACGAGATGTTCTTCCTCACGGTCGAGGACGTGGTGCGCTTTGCCAGGCAGGAGAAGATCCTCTGCCAGGGCCGCGGCTCCTCGGCCAATTCGGCCGTCTGCTACTGCCTGGGCATCACGGCCGTGAACCCCGACGACGGCAACCTGCTGTTCGAGCGCTTCCTCAGCCGCGCGCGCGACGAGCCGCCCGACATCGACGTCGACTTCGAACACCAGCGCCGCGAAGACGTCATCCAGTACATCTACAGGAAGTACGGCCGCCACCGCGCCGCCATCGCCGCGGTGGTCATCAGCTACCGCTCGCGCAGCGCCATTCGTGACGTGGGCAAGGCGCTGGCGATCGACGAGCGCCTGATCGACGCCTTCGCCAAGGACCACTACTGGTTCGATGACCCGATCCTCGACCAGCGGCTGGAAGAGGCGATGCAGAGGGCCGGCGTGCGCGAAGGCCTGCACCGCCTCAGGCTGTGGATCGAGCTCACGCGCACCCTCAAGGGCTTTCCGCGCCACCTCTCGCAGCACGTGGGCGGCTTCGTGCTGGCCGAGCACAAGGTCAGCCGCCTGGTGCCGATCGAGAACGCCTCCATGCCCGATCGCTCCGTCATCCAGTGGGACAAGGACGACCTGGAGGACATGGGCATGCTCAAGGTCGACGTGCTCGCGCTGGGCATGCTCAGCGCCATCCGGCGCGGGCTCGACTTCATGAACCACTGGCGCGGCACGCTGCATCCGCCGGTGGAGATGCACCAGCTGCCCATCGACGACGAGCCCACCTACGACATGCTCTGCGACGCCGACACCATCGGCGTGTTCCAGATCGAGAGCCGTGCGCAGATGTCGATGCTGCCGCGCCTGAAGCCGCGCTGCTACTACGACCTGGTGATCGAGGTCGCCATCGTGCGGCCCGGCCCCATCCAGGGCGGCATGGTGCATCCGTACCTGAAGAACCGCGAACGGCGGCGCCGTGGCCTTCCGATCCCCAATCCCTACCCGGCGCTCGACGAGGCGCTGGGCCGCACGCTGGGCGTGCCCATCTTCCAGGAGCAGGTGATGCAGATCGCGATGATCGCCGCCGGCTTCAGCGCCGACGAGGCCGACCGCCTGCGCCGCGCCATGGCGGCCTGGAAGCGCAAGGGCGGCATCGACAAGTTCCACGGCCAGCTCGTGGAAGGCATGGTGGACCACGGCTACGACCGCGACTTCGCCGAAGGCATCTTCAAGCAGTGCCAGGGCTTCGGCGAATACGGCTTTCCCGAGAGCCATGCGGCCAGCTTCGCCAAGCTCGTCACCGTGAGCGCCTGGCTCAAGCTGCACGAGCCGGCCTGCTTTCTCGCGGCGCTGCTCGATTCGCAGCCCATGGGCTTCTATTCGCCCTCGCAGCTGGTGCAGGACGCGCGCCGCCATGGCGTCGAGGTGCGTCCGGTGGACGTGATGGTCAGCGCCATCGATTGCAGCCTGGAGCCTCGCGACGCCGGTGCGCCGACACCGCACCTCGACCCGCGCCATGCGCAGCGCCAGGGCCGGCCCGGCCAGCCGGCCGTGCGCCTGGGACTCGGGCGCATCGCGGGGCTGAGCAAGGCCGGCGCCGAGCGCCTGGTGGCGGCACGCACGCAGCAGCCGTTCACGAGCGTCGAAGACCTGGCCCTGCGGGCCGAACTCGACCCGCGCGACATGGCCGCCCTGGCCGGCGCCGAGGCACTGGCCGCCCTGTCGGGCCACCGCCGGCAGCAGGTGTGGGAGGCCACGGCCACGCGCGGACTGGCCGGGCGGGCGAAAGGCCTGCTCAAGGGCGTGCCCATCCATGAACCGTCCCTGGCGCTGCCCGCCGCGCCCGAGGGCGAGGAGATCGTCGGCGACTACGCTGCGCTGGGCCTGACCCTGCGCCGCCACCCGCTCGCGCTGCTGCGCCCGAGGCTGGCGCGCTTGAAGCTGCAGAGCGCGCAGGCGCTGCGCGACGCGCCGCACGGCGCCACCGTGCGTGCCTGCGGCATCGTCACCGTGCGCCAGCGGCCGGGCACCGCCAAGGGCACCATCTTCGTCACCCTGGAAGACGAGACCGGCCCGGTCAACGTCATCGTCTGGAGCCACGTGGTCGAGGCCTGGCGCGAGCCGCTGCTCAAGTCGCAGCTGCTGGCGGTGCAGGGCACCTGGCAGCGCGACACCGAGAGCGGCGGCAACGTGCAGCACCTGGTGGCCCAGCGCTTCAAGGACCTCACGCCCTGGCTGGGCCGCCTCGCGCAGGGGCAGCGCAGCCGGGATTTCCATTGAAACCTTCACTCATCACGCGCCCCGTGTCCCACCCGACGAATCCGCGAGCGCCGCGAGGTCTTCGGGACGGTGCACGCCCTTGGGCTAACCTGTACCCATGACCGCGACGCTCATCGCTCCCCGGCTCGCCGACGCCCCCATCGGCCCACCGCCGCCTGCCCCCGACGTGCCCCAGCCCCCATCGTCCCCGCCCATCGTCGTGCCGCCTCCGCCCGCGGGCGACCCGCCGCCGGCCGACCCGCCCTTCACCGACCCCGGCGCACCGCCGCCCGTGGCCGATCCGCCCCCTGCCGCCGTCGTGCTCGGACGCGTGCATGCGCGCCGCCTGCGCGAGGTGTACCGCTCGGCGGGCTGGCCCTGCTGCGACGCGATCGAGGTCGACCTGCTCGCGGCCGGCCTGCTCGAGCGCCAGCGTTCGGCGCACGGCCACGAGACCCTGCGCGTGAGCGACCGCGGCATCGCGCACATCGCCTCCTCGCTGGTCGTCAACCGCGGTGCGCTGTCGGCGCACGAGGCGCTGGTCGAGCAGGTCGCGCGCGAGATGACGCGCAACGGCCGCATCGCCTGGCGCGGCCTGAGCCTGCGCGCACGGTTGGCGCCCGCGGAGGAGGGCGGCAAGCCGCGCTGGTGCATCGCGCGGCCCGATGTCTTCTCCATCCGCAACACCAGCGTCGAGGCCTACGCCCAGCCGGTGGTGCACGAGGTCAAGGTCAGCCGCGCCGACCTGCTGGGCGACCTGCGCAAGCCCGACAAGCGTGCCGCGTACCTCGACCTGGGCGGCGAGTGCTGGTACGTCCTGGGCCGTGACGCGCGCGGCCGGCCCATCGCCGAGCCCGAGGAAATCCCCGAGGGCTGCGGCGTGCTGGTGCAGGAGAACGCGCGCCTCGTCGTGGCACGCGCCGCGACCCATCGGCCGGTGCAGCGCCTGCCCTTCAGCGTGTGGATGGCCCTCGCGAAAGCCCAGCCCGTGGCCGGCTTCGACGAGGAATCGCAGGAGTTCCTGGGCGCACTGGCCTGAAGCGCAGAAGGTTGCGGCCCCGCGACCGGCGGTATGGACGTGCTTGCCGGACGGAAACAGAATGAACTTTTGTTTTCAGGTCCCCGGAGTCCGCCCGCATGCAGCCCGTGCTCGAGATCGTCAAACGCCACGCCAAGTCATTCACCTACAGCGTGCGCGCGCCCCGCTCGGGCGGGGTGTTGCCGGTGTCCTGCTACGTCGATGGGGGCTTCGCGTCGTTCGCCGAATGCCTCTCGGATGCGGCCGAAGCCTTCAGCCCGTATTTCTCGCGCGTCTACGTGCGCTTCCAGGGCCTGTGCGTGGGCGAGCACATGGTCATGCGCCTGCGTGCCCAGCCCGAGGCGCTGGCCGACCATCTGGTGCAGGAGTACGAGCGCAAGAGGCTATTGGCCGACGGTGAGGGCGATGCCGAGCCGGACCGGCGCGTCGCCTGAGCCCTGCGGCCCTCGAGGCGCGCGCAAAAAGAAAAGAACCCGGCCGGCGCCGGGTTCTTTTTTGCGCCTGCAATGCGCGAGGCGCCGCGATCAGCGCGTCATCGCATTGATCACGACCGCCGAGATCACACCGGTGGCGATGGCCGCCAGCACGTAGTCCGACCCGTTCTGCACCCAGTAGTAGCCGCGCGGCGGCTGGCGCAGCCCGTGGCCGCGCCAGTCCTGCACCACGTACTGCGGCCGGCGGTACTGCGGCGGCAGGCGCTCGCCACGGTTGAAGCGGCGGTATTCCGGATAGGCCATGGGCGGCGGCCCTCCATGCGGTCCGCGGTAATGCCGCGGCGGCCCCGGCCGGTGCATGCCCGGGCCCGGACCCTGCATGTGCGGCGGCCCGCCAGGCCGGCCCGCGTGCGGCCCACCCGGCCCGCGGCGGTCATGGCCGTGGCCCGGCTGCGCGAATGCCGCGGCACAGGCCAGCGCCATCGCGCCGGCCGCCAGCATGCGGAAGGTGTTCGTCATGTCGACTCCTCGTTCTTGGGTTGAAGAGCCATCGTAGGCAGGCGCTGCAGCATCCCGCGTAGGCCGAGGGCGCCGATGTGCGCTGCGCAAAGGATCAGGGGAGGAAGGGAGCGAGGCCGTCCCGCCGGACCGGGGAGGCTGCTGGAGCGGGTGAAGGGAATCGAACCCTCGTATGAAGCTTGGGAAGCTGCCGTTCTACCATTGAACTACACCCGCAGCGGCGCGGATTCTAGCGGGTGTCTAGATGGGCAACCGGCGATCGTTGTCATCACGGCCGATCATCCTGAGGCAACCGCGCGGCCAGCGCGCCGAGGATGGCGGCCGAGGCTTGTTGCGCCCTAACGCTCAACTCTCGATGGGTCGCAGCCACTTCGCTGCCGCATCAGCCGGCGCCATCTCTCGCAAGCGGGGGTCGCGCATCAGCTCCCGCGCGGTGTCTTCCAGTTCCTGCGGGTCGACGGTGCGCCAGTGCAGCTGCAGGTGATGTGCACAGGCGGCAATCCAGAGGGGTGGAGGAATCTCGTCCATGTGGCCAGTCTATGCCCGGCACTGTATATTTGTCCAGTGTTCTGCACCGTCTACCCGCTCATCGATGCCGTCGGCCGCGTGCTGCCCACCAGCCCGCGTCATGGCATGGGCTGGGACGGGGCGCTGCTCTACGACTGGGTTGAGGGGATGAACGAGAAGCACGCCATCCTCTACGACCTGACGACTGGCCACGAGCTGATGCGGCTGCATCACGCACACATCGACAGCGTGCGCGGCGGCGCGGTGTTCGTACGTGGGCAGCGCATGGTGTACCGCGGCACCAAGTCGAAGGGGGAGCCGCGCGAGCAAGTGTGGTGGTGCGTCCCCATCCAAGTCGCCACTCTGGTCAGGGCCGAGCGCGAGGCACGCGCGTCCGGCAACCGCTGAGGTCCAGCCCTGCCCCGCCACTCCGCAACCCTTCGCCAACCCGCTACGGCTCACCTGCGGCGCCTGGGTGGCCTCGCCGTGCCCGCACGCTTGCCTCTGGCGGCAGTCCACCCCGCCGGCCTGCCCCCACCCGCCGGCGCGCGGTCTAGCCCCCACCGAGCCCGCGTGCCTCAGGTACAGGCTTTTACGTGCCTGCGGTCACCTTGTGGACCGCTCCTACAGCTGGGGGACACGGTCGGGTTGCCACCAATCCAACGCTACGGGTTTTTCTTGAAATTTTCGATAAATTCTTGTGTGGCCACTTGGCCTATTTCAATCTTTATGGACGGATGATGAGCTCGACGACCAGACCTGATGACTCTATGGCGCGAGGCCACTTTCTCGTCGAGCTCGGTGCGAGCATCGAGGGTCTTGTACAGACTCCCACGGAGTTTTTGCCAGCGCCCCGAGTCATCGCGGTAGATGGCGAGTGGGGCTCAGGCAAGAGTTGGGTCGCTTTAGAACTCCAGAAGATGCTCGTCGACAAAGGTGGCCGTGTGGCGTTCGTCGATTTATTTCGGTATGACCACCATGATGATCCGTTCGCCGTGATCGCATCTTCAGTTCTTGCAGAGCTGAAGCCCACCGCCGAGATCCGCAAGAATTTTCTAGCGGCTGCTGGCGCGGTTTTGAAAACTGCGGCTCCTATAGCCGTAAAGGCCGCAGCCAACAAGGCAGTAGAGAAGCTTGGGCTGTCAGAAGAAGATCTGAAAAAGGTCGCTGATGCGACGATCGATGGCGCTGGGGAATTGTCCGCGACTGCCGTTGAAAAAATCTTCTCGGATTACGCGAAGACGCAGGAAATCCAAGAGAGATTTGTGCGCCGATTTAGTGAAGCCACCTCGGCATTGGATGGGCCATTCGTAGTGATTTTGGACGAACTCGATAGATGTAGACCGTCTTTCGCGCTTGAGACTCTAGAACGCGTAAAACACCTTTTTGGAGCAGAGAAGGTGGTTTTCGTTCTGTTCTGGAATGTTCGCTCCATTCACGAATCGATTCGGCACACATATGGCACGGGCACGGACGCCGAGCGGTACTTGTCCAAGTTCGTTGCTCTGGATGTCAAGTTGGCACCAGACAAGCAGCGCCGTCGCGGTGCAGAGTTCGATGCCTTTGTACGGGCGGTCGGAAAGAGCTATGTGCACGACGCTGCCGACTACCGCTTCATAGATAATCTTGTCGACGCTTCTGCAGTACTTCAGCCGAGCTTAAGGGACCTTCAAAAGGCCATCCGCATCTGGGCTACAACAAAGCAGTTCTTCGAGCGAGACCCGATTTTTATTGCTTACTTCATTCTGCTCAAGGTCGTAAGCCACGCCCGCGCCGCCGCATTACAGCGAGAAGACACACACGCTGCACGCCAAGAATTACAACTGTTCGAAGCCACAGGCGAGTCGCAGCGATCAGAGCCACACGAATTCGTTGCGTATTTGGCGGACAGGGAAAACATCGACCGAGTGCGGGCCGAGTTTTCAACCGGCACCCGCCAACTACCGGACGATCCGAGACTTGCTGACCTTCTGAATTTCTCCGACCGTCGGGGCCCGCTTCAACTGGCCAGGATGGAGTTTGAACTGGTTATGCGACATCCTCGGGAGCGCTGAGCAAGCGCGTGCTGGGCTGCTTAATCAAACACTCAACCTCAGCATTCACTTGAAGCCGACGCGGCAGCGGTGAGCGTAGGTTTTGGCGAAGCTTTAGCAAGTAGCTGAAGACCTTTCCAATGGGGCTCAGTTCTACCATTGAACTACACCCGCATCGCTCGGCTCGTCGATGCGCTCGGCGGAGCCGGCGCGTCGATGGCGGCGAGTTTAGGCGCACGCAAGTCAGGACCCCGGGACCAAATCCTCGGTCCAGGCGGCGTCCGGCTGCCGAGGGACGTGGAAATCTAGGGTCATGGTTACAGCCATACAGCGCGGTCCACTACTCGTAGCTCGTAGCTCGTAGCTCGTGAGGGCCGGAAGAGGGCGCCGAAGCAACCGGCAGCGGTGTTCCTACGGCTACCGTGCGAATAGGCTCGAGGTGCAGGAGGCAGCCGACGAACGAGGGCGTGCTGCAGCGCGAGGCGTTCTTGATACGCTCGCGAAACAGAAAGCCGCGTAGCGCAACAGGCTGGTGGCCATTGTTTGGCCCGGCGGAGTGGGAAGAGGAGGCTTTCGAAGCAATGGCTGGCAAGTATGAGGGCGGGATCGTGTCCCGCAGGTGGGGCAGTGGTGCCTAAAAGAGGCAAGCCGGCGCTGTAGGCGCATTCGTGCACAACTAAATATCGTCGGCAGATTTGTGTTGGAAATTTTATGCAGCGTCATTGGACAAGTATCCGGGCTATATGGTGGTTCACCGCGCTTTTTGCTGCACTTTCGGTGGTCAGCACGGCCATTGGACACAGTTCGCTTGCGACCTCGCTAAACGAAAATCAGATTCTGTATTTGTCTTCGACTACCGGCCAAGTGATCGCGGCAATCTACGGTTTGACGCTTACAGGTTTCATCTTCTTCCGGAACGAATTGAGTCGGGAGGAGCTTGAAGATGAAACGTTGACTGAGGCAGTGGAAGCTCTAAAGGCAAGATACTTCGCCCTACTCGTATTCATCACTATTTTAGTCTTGGGAACTGTCTTCCTTGCAAATTTGGCGATTGCGCGAGAGGCAGAAGGGCCAAGTTTCGGGAATGCAGTCATTATCAATGTTGGGCAGTCTGCGTTCCTTACGAGCCTTTTGGCCATAGCCTATTTCGTCTTTGACGTGATTGCGCCGAAAAGAATTCAGAAGGAGAGTCAGCGACTTCAGGATCAAGTGGACCCGTCCCGTTCCGACCATGAGAAGGGGAGTCTTGAGGGGTTCCTTAGAAACTACAATCAAATCGAAGCGTTGTTAAACGCTGCCGGCGAGCTATATCAAAAAGCAACCACTAGCTCGATAGATCGCAGCCGTTCGCGCTACATGTCTAACATGCGTTTGGCGGAAATACTACTACGTAGTCACAAAATTGACAGGTCTCTTTTTGACCAGCTGCGTGAGCTAGTGACACTTCGAAATTCCATTATTCATGGCGCGGAACCGATTGTTAGCCAGCAAGCGGTTCGGATGTCTGCTGGTGTGTTGGAGCGACTACGTTTTGCGCTTCGGTACATCGGAGAGGAGCAGTAATTGCAACGTGTACAGACTGGCCGCACTCCTTATTTGGGTTCGCTGAAAAATCACCCTACACGAGTCTCTCTCGGATAGCGTCGCGAGCGATCTCGTTGCCGCTGGCGTCGTAGACGACCCCGTCGTGCTGCCTCATGAATACGCCGCGCGAGATCAGAATTTGAATGGCATTCCAAACGCGGTAGGGCTTAGCGCCTAGTTCTCTGGCAACCTGGACATGCATGCCTGGCCGCCAAGGCTGCGGCGGCAAAGCCTTGGCCACCTGGTCAATGAAGGTCTCATCTTCTACCCGGGTGGCTTTGTTTGTTTGACTCGGCGGCTTGACAATTGGCGGTAGTTCTCGCTGACCGTCAGTGAGTTGGCCAGTCACTCCCCACTTTTCATTCATTAACGCAGCAATCGTCGTCAATTGCTGCGTCGACACTTTTGCGGCCCCGGGACGCCCCACGGCACGATTAATTGTCGCCCAGCACTCGTCCATAAAGGAGTCGACAAGGCGGGCCGTATCAAGCGCCACGAGGTCTTGGTGGGTGTAGCTGTATGTCCCAATGGCGCGCACTGCAGCGACGTAGGCAAGCACCCCTCGCCATGCTGCTAAGTGCTGGCCATGAGCGATTCGGCTTGCTCGGTGTGCCCGAGTGATGGCATTCTCCGCTGCCCGTATTAGAGCTGCCACCACTGGCCAAGCATTCAGAGGGAAGTGTTCGGAGTACGCCGCTGCGTAGGCCTCCGGACTTCGGATGTTTTTTTGCCGGAGCTTTGAAGCTTTTTTTGGGTTCTTGAGCAAGAGGGCGACCGCCGCGGTTGCAAGAACGATCGGCGAGATTATTCGCGCGTCGGGCCTGCCCTCGTTCTTGTAAAAGTTGGTCCTTCTTTCATAGAACCAATCGCTGCGAAAAAGAATCTCCTCAATGTTTCTTTGAATTCGATCAGTCGCGTGGAGAGCCGCCGGCTCCACTGCACTCTGATTGTTAGTCGCCCGTATGACCTGATCTCGCACAGTCTCATCTTGAGATACGATGATCTTTACCAAAAGTGCGCGAGATTCATTCGCACCTGCAATCGATGTGACGAAGTGACGATGGATGGATTCGGTTGTTTGTAGTCCATTGACAATTTGAATGTCCCTGAGCTTCAACGTCTTGCCGACGAGAGATGCGCTTGTGGCTAGGATCGTCACGCCGTTATTAAGCCACCAAAAGTTCGGGCCGACCTTGTTCGAGAGGGTCTCTGCGATATCCGCGTTGACCAAGTTTGCTCCAAGAAACGCCCGCACGTTTGAGTCGAATAAATATCGCCGAAGCGCGCCCTTTTCATCCTGAACAAACCTGCAGTAGTCGCTCAGCCGAGCAAGGACAACGTAGCCTTCTTGCCCTGCGGTCAGGCACTCTAATACGGGGAGATCTAGCGCAAAGCTTCTGACTTCGCGATGAAGTTCGACTAGCTCACTAGCTCCAAGCGGAATGAACTCGACTTGGGCGGCGCTGAAATACTGGTGAAAAAGCGCTTTTAGCTGCGCGGACCGGGCGGTGATACTTTCACCGAGGAGCGCTGTTTCTCCACGGGACGCGTAGTAGATGTTGAAACTTATTGTGGGCCGATAGATAGACAGGTGTTGAAATGCAGCAACAAAAGAGTCCCTGCATCGCTTTATGTCACCTGAGTACTTACCCGAGAGTTGCGCGTTGGAAAGAGTCAGGTCGAAGATTTCTTGTGTTGACGCCAAAAGGGCATCTAAGGGTGCTTGTTGGAAAGTGCTATGGTGCTTACACGTCAATAGGATGACTTGAATGTCAGCTCCTGTGCGCGGCCACGCGAAGTCGGTCGGATCAGTAAGAAGTAGCCCGTTGACCAACACATAGAACCCGTCGATTCCTCCGTCGTGCGAACCGTCGGTCCATCCGAATTCGATCTCTTCTTTCGACAGATCGAAGTTCTTAAGGATCTGCTCTAGAACAAACCTCTCGAAGTGTTCTCCGATGTCAATGCTGGGATCTTGTGCCTGCATCTGCTGCAGCACCGAGTCGATCAGTACAACGTCATTTTTAGCCAAGCTGTCCCTCGCCGTGAGATGTTGCGTCGATGGCCGGGTCACCCCTCCGCCAAGGCCAATTTACTTTCTATGCTGGTTTGGGGCAACGTTGCCTTACGCAGAGCGGCGGTTAGGTCCCAAATTGTGGGTGGGAGATCTTGAAATGCCGCAGTGCGTGGTACGTTGCCCGCTGGTCTTTTGAGGGAGTTGGTATCCGCGCTCAGCCGACGCCTGCACCGTCCTGCCCTTCAACGCCCACGGCCAGTGCCGTCTCCAGCGTGAGCCGGCCGAGGTACCCGCCGCTCGCATCGAGCAAGTGTCGGACGCGCGTGACGATCCAAGGCGTTTTATCTATGCGGTCCTTGAAGCCCACCACGCGCGCGGGTCGCTGAGGCATGGCGTCCTGCCGCCCGTAGGCGAGGGTGATCTCGAACTCGAAGATGCCGCGCTGGATGCGCATCCACTCGGCGCGCGCGGCGGCCAGGGCATCGGCCTCGCTGGCGTAGGTGGTGCGCAGTTCCTTCGCGCGGCCGCCGATGCCGGCGAGCACCGACGAGCGGTGGCCGGTCTTGATGTTGTTGTACCAAGCCTTCACGCCTGAATATGCGTCGCGGTCGGCACGGCTCCAACGGTGCTGGTCGCCGTCGGTGCGGGTGATGAGCAAGGCCGGCAGGGCCTTGCCGCTGGCGGTGCGCGCGGCGCGGGCCTGGCTGAACAGAAGCTTTCCGTTCTTCACGGTGCACAGGCAGTCGAAGGTCTTGGCCAGGCGGCGCACGTTGCGCTTGGCCGCGGTGGTTGACGATGGCGCCGACGTTGGTGGTGCGCCGGGCCTCGTCGCACTGAGGTCGCGTGGCAGTAGTCGCCGCAGCTGTGCTGCTCAACAGCCTCACCCAAACATCCTCTGCGCATGCACCCCCAACCCCTGCGCCACGCTCGCATTGCGGTCGCCATGCACCGCGCGCGCCGCGGGCAGCCGCGCGGCGATGCGGTCGGTCAGCGGCTTGAAGCCGGTCGAGCCGCCGGTGAAGTAGAGGGCCGCCACATCCGCCGCCTGCACGCCGGCCATGCGCAGGGTCTCGCCGGCTGAGTCGACGATGCGCTGCAGGTCGGCGTCGAGCGCCTGGACCGCCTGCGCCTCGTCCAGGCCGGCTTGCAGGCCGGCCTCTATGCGGCCCAGGTCGATGCGCGTGGCGCCGCCTTCGGCCACGGCGATCTTGGCCGCTTCGGCCTGGCCGATGAGGGCGTGGCCGAGGTGCTCGTCGACCACGGTCATCAGACGGCGGTAGTGCGCCGGGTCGCCGTAGAACTCGCGCATGCGGCGCAGCTCGGCCACGCGCGGCGCGGTGTAGACGGTGTTGATGAGGTGCCAAGTCGCGAGGTCGAAGTACACGCGGCTGGGCACTTCGCGCGGCGTCTGTCCCGCGCGCGCCGGGCCGAGGCCGCGGTAGCCGCACAGGGGCAGGATGCTGGCCAGCTCCACATGGCGGTCGAAGTCGGTGCCGGCCACGTGCACGCCGTGGTTGGCGAGGATGTCGTCCTTGCGCTCGAGCCGGCCGCGCCGTTGCGGCCCCACCCGCACCAGCGAGAAGTCGGAGGTGCCGCCGCCGATGTCGGCCACCAGCACCAGTTCCTCGTGCTCGGTGCGCTGTTCGTAGTCGAGCGCGGCGGCGATGGGCTCGTACTGGAAGCTCAGTTCCTCCAGGCCGACCGAACGTGCCGCGGCCTCGAGCGTGGCCTGCGCCTGGGCGTCGCGTGCCGGGTCGCCGTCGACGAAGTACACCGGCCGGCCCAGCACGGCCCGCGCGATCGGCGTGCCGGCCTCGCGTTCGGCCGTCGTCTTCAGGTGCCGCAGGTACGAGGCCACGACGTCGAGGTAGCGCACCGCGTGCCCGGCGCCGACCTCGGTGCTCTGGTCCGCCAGCGCCGAGCCGAGGATGCTCTTCATCGAGCGCATGAGGCGGCCCTCGTGCCCCTCGACGTAGGCGGCCAGTGCGCGCCGGCCGTACAGCCGCTGCGGCTCTTCGTGCGCGGCCAGGCCCTCGACGCCGTAGAACACGGCCGTGGGCATGGTGCGCTGGCCCGGCTCCAGCTCGACCAGGGCCATGCGCCCGTCGCCCGCCGACAGCGCGATGGCCGAGTTGGAGGTGCCGAAGTCGATGGCGCAGAAGGGCAGGGCGGAGCGGGTCATGGCACGGGCGCCCGGCAGGCCGCTGGCGCGGGCCGGGTCGAAGAGGCGTTGGGGGAGGGGCGCGGATTCTAGCGAGCGCCCGTCGCTGGCGTGCCTGGCGCGGTGGGTGCTATCGAATCGATAGCTGCTTGTGCCCGCCACATAAGCGCTGCAGGCCGATTCGGCTCTGAAGATCAGCGCAGGAACACGCGCTGCATGAACAGCTCGATCGGCACCTGCAGCGCCGTCTGCACCGGCGCCGGCAGCTCCAGCGGGCGCATCAGCATCTTCAGCGTCATGCCGGGGTTGAGGTTGCTGCTGATGGTGCGGCTCACGCGGCTGCTCAGGCCGCGCTGCCAGGCGCGGTCGGGGGCCTGGACGGGGTGGCGGCCGCGCGCGATGTGGCGCAGGGCGCAGTCGGCGTCCTCGCTTTTCAGTTCCCAGGTGCGGCGCGCCACGGTGCCCAGCACGCGCAGCCGGCCCAGGCGTTCCTCCTGCCGATAGCGGCGGAAGAACTTGTAGAAGTGCTTGTAGTGGTTGACCTCGTCGGTGGCGATGCGGGTGCACAGGTCGACGAAGACCGGCTCGCTCGCCGCCTTGGCCAGCGCGCGGTAGTAGGTGGCGGTGCCGGTCTCGACCACGCAGCGCGCCGACATCTCCAGCCCGCGCGTCGGGGCGAGCAGCTCCACCTTGCAGTAGGTCGCGTACTCGGTGAGAAAGCTCTGGAAGGCCGGTTCCCAGTCGAACTCCGGCCACACGTGGTTGACGTAGGCGCGCAGGGCGCGGCCGTGCTGCAGCTCCTCGTGCTCCCAGTGGTCGCGCAGCCAGGCCGTGACTTCCTCGTCGCCGGCGAAGAAGTCGACCAGGTTGTGGGTGTAGAGGTCGGAGCCGCTCTCGATGAAGGACGCCGAGCACGCCAGGTAGAACAGCGTGTCGTCGTCGCGGATGCGTTCGAGCTCGATGCGCGAGAAGTCGAGGTCGTCGATGGTCCAGTGCGCGGCTTCGTAGCCAGCCATGCAGAAACTCCTTGTGACAGGGTGCGGGCGCCGCGGTGGCGGCTCGCGCGGGGCAGGCGGGACCTGTGGGCCGCGCCGACCTGCACCTTACGCGCATTGTGCAGTCGCGGGACTGACCGGGCGCAAGCCGGGGCCGCCGGCATGCCCTCGGGGCGCGGACGCCCGGGCCGCTTGCCCGCAGGCCCCGCATGGCCGGCCCGCCGCCACCGGCCGCTGCAGGGCCCCAAACCTATAATCGAATGTTCAATCGAATCAAGCAGTTAGCGGCCGCGCCACCCCTGTCGATGGGAGGTCCGGCCGGCCGCCGGTGCCCCAGCCTCCACATCCCATGAGCCAGCCCACGTTCACGGTCGCGGACATCCGCAAGACCTTCCTCGATTTCTTCGAATCCAAGGGCCACACGGTCGTGGCGTCGAGCCCGCTGGTGCCGGGCAACGACCCGACGCTGATGTTCACCAACTCGGGCATGGTGCAGTTCAAGGACGTGTTCCTGGGCACCGACAAGCGCCCCTACGTGCGCGCGGCCTCGGTGCAGGCCTGCCTGCGCGCCGGCGGCAAGCACAACGACCTGGAGAACGTGGGCTACACCGCGCGGCACCACACCTTTTTCGAGATGCTGGGCAACTGGAGCTTCGGCGACTACTTCAAGCGCGAGTCGATCACCTGGGGCTGGGAACTGCTGACGAAGGTCTACAAGCTGCCGGCCGATAAGCTGCTGGCCACCGTCTACCACGAGGACGACGAGGCCTACGACATCTGGACCAAGGAGATCGGCCTGCCGCCCGAGCGCGTGATCCGCATCGGCGACAACAAGGGCGGCAAGTACAAGTCCGACAACTTCTGGATGATGGCCGACACGGGCCCCTGCGGCCCCTGCTCGGAGATCTTCTACGACCACGGCCCCGAGATCCCCGGCGGCCCGCCCGGCAGCCCGGATGAAGACGGCGACCGCTTCATCGAGATCTGGAACCACGTGTTCATGCAGTTCGACATGCAGCCCGACGGCAGCGTGGTGAAGCTGCCGGCGCCCTGCGTCGACACCGGCATGGGCCTGGAGCGCCTGGCGGCCATCCTGCAGCACGTGCACAGCAACTACGAGATCGACATCTTCGAGGCGCTGATCAAGGCCGCGGCGCGCGAGACCGGCACCGCCGACCTCGCGAACCCCTCGCTCAAGGTGATCGCCGACCACGTGCGCGCGACCTCCTTCCTGGTCAGCGACGGCGTCATCCCGAGCAACGAGGGCCGCGGCTACGTGCAGCGCCGCATCATTCGCCGCGCGATCCGCCACGGCTACAAGCTGGGCCAGAAGAAGCCCTTCTTCCACAAGCTGGTGAAGGACCTGGTCGCGCTGATGGGCGCCGCGTACCCGCGCCTGCAGGCGCAGGAGCAGCACATCACCGACACGCTCAAGGCCGAGGAAGAGCGCTTCTACGAGACCCTGGCCAACGGCATGGAGATCCTCGACAGCGCTCTCGAGGGCGGCAAGACCACGCTGCCCGGCGACGTCGCCTTCAAGCTGCACGACACCTACGGCTTCCCGCTCGACCTGACGCAGGACGTGGCGCGCGAGCGCAACGTGACGGTGGACGAGGCGGGCTTCGACGCCGCCATGGAAAAGCAGAAGGCCGCCGGCCGCGCGGCGGGCAAGTTCAAGATGGAACGCGCCGTGGAATACGGCGGCGCCGCCAACGTCTTCACCGGCTACGAGCACCTCGAGGAGCAGGCCAAGGTCGTGGCGCTCTACCACGAGGGCGCGTCGGTGCCCGAGCTGAAGGAAGGGCAGGCCGGCATCGTCGTGCTCGACACCACGCCCTTCTACGCCGAGAGCGGCGGCCAGGTCGGCGACCAGGGCACGATCAGTGCCGAGGGCGTCGCCTTCGGTGTCGAGGACACGCAGAAGATCAAGGCCGACGTGTATGGCCACCACGGGGTGCAGACCCAGGGCGCGCTCAAGGTCGGCGATGCGGTGAAGGCCGCGGTCGACGGCGAGCGCCGCGCCGCCACCATGCGCAACCACTCCGTCACCCACCTGATGCACAAGGCCCTGCGCGAGGTGCTGGGCACGCACGTGCAGCAGAAGGGCTCGCTGGTCGACGCCGACAAGACGCGCTTCGACTTCGCGCACAACGCGGCCGTCACGCACGACCAGATCCTCGAGATCGAGCGCCTCGTCAACGCCGAGATCCTGGCCAACACGTCCACGCAGGCGCGCGTGATGGGCATGGAGGACGCGCAGAAGACCGGCGCGATGATGCTCTTCGGCGAGAAGTACGGCGAGACCGTGCGCGTGCTCGACATCGGCAGCAGCCGTGAACTCTGCGGCGGCACGCACGTGCACCGCACCGGCGACATCGGCCTCTTCAAGGTGGTGAGCGAGGGTGGCGTGGCCGCCGGCGTGCGCCGCATCGAGGCCATCACCGGCGCCAACGCGCTGGCGTATTTGCAGCAGCTTGAATCGACCGTGCACAGCGTGGCCGCCACGCTCAAGGCGCCCTCGGCCGAGGTGCAGCCGCGCCTGGCGCAGGTGCTGGAGCAGGTGCGCGCGCTCGAGAAGGAGATCGGCGCGCTCAAGGGCAAGCTGGCGTCCAGCCAGGGCGACGAGCTCGTCAACCAGGCAGTCGACGTCAAGGGCATCAAGGTGCTGGCCGCCCGGCTCGAAGGCGCCGACGCCAAGCAGCTGCGCGACACCATGGACCGGCTCAAGAACAAGCTCAAGAGCGCGGCCATCGTGCTGGCCGCCGTCGACGGCGCCAAGGTACAGATCGCGGCCGGCGTGACGCCCGATGCGATGGCGAAGATGAAGGCCGGCGAGCTGGTCAACTTCGTCGCCAGCCAGGTCGGCGGCAAGGGCGGCGGCAAGCCCGACATGGCGATGGCCGGCGGGACCGATGCTGCCGGGCTGCCCAAGGCACTGGCGTCGGTGCAGGGCTGGGTGGCCGAACGCGCCTGAGGCGCCGCGACACGGCCCGCGCCATGCGTGCGACCTTTGTTCGCCACGGGCAGAGTACCGGCAACGCCGGCCAGCCCACGCGCGACCTGGTGGCCATGCCGCTCACGCCACTGGGCGTGTCGCAGGCGCGCGAGGTGGCCTGCAGCTGGCGGCGCGAGCCGACGCACATCGTGAGCTCGCCCTTCCTGCGCGCGCGGCAGACGGCCGAGCCCACCTGCGTGCGCTTTCCCGGCGTGCCGATGGCGATCTGGCCGATCCACGAGTTCACCTACCTGTGCCCGGCCAACTGGGCCGACACCACGCGCGCGCAGCGGCGTCCCACGGTCGAGGCCTACTGGCAGCGCGGCGACCCGGCCTACGTGGACGGGGAGGGCGCCGAGAGCTTCTCGCAGGTGCTGCGGCGGGCCGAGTCGGCGCTGGCGCGGCTGGCCGCGCTGCCCGACGACGCGGAGGTCTTCCTCTTCAGCCACGGGCAGTTCATGCAGGCAGTGCGCCAGAGCGTGGGCCTGGCCGGCGAAAGCGATGGCGACAAGATGGCCCAGTTCTGGCCCTTCGAGCAGCGCTCGCCGGTGCTCAATTGCCAGAAGCTGGTGCTGGGCCACGCGGACGGCGTCTGGCGTCTGATCGGCGAAGACCCGCTGGCTGCGCCCGAACTGCCTGTCGCCATGGATTCGATAGCTGCCCGCGCAGAACGGCCGCGGGCTGGAGGTCGCTTTGGTCATGAATGATCTGGAAGCACCCGGCGAGGTGCTCGTGATGGGCGCCGGCGCCGTGGGCTGCTACGTCGGCGGCTGCCTGGCGGCCGCGGGGGTGCCCGTCACCTTCGTCGGACGGCCGCGGGTGCTCGAGGCGCTGGCGCAGCACGGACTCACGCTGACCGACCGCGACGGCGCTTGCCAGCGCGTGCGGGCCGCCGACCTGCGCCTGGCCGGCGCGGTGCCTGCGGGCGCGCGCCCGGCGCTGGTGCTGCTGTCGGTGAAGAGCGGCGCCACCGCCGCGGCGGCGGCCGAACTGGCGGCGGCCCTGCCGGCCGGCACGCCGGTCGTCTCGCTGCAGAACGGCATCGGCAACGCGGGCCTGGCGCAGCGCACCGCACCTTCGCTCAAGGCGCTGCCGGGCATGGTGCCCTACAACGTGGCCGAGCTGGCGCCCGGGGCCTATCACCGCGGCACCGCCGGGCGGCTGGCCAGCGTGGCGCATCCGGCCCTGCTGCCGTGGGCACCGGTGTTCGAGGCCGCGGGCGTGCCCATCGACCTGCGCAGCGACCTGCAGGCCATCCAGTGGGGCAAGCTGCTGCTCAACCTCAACAACCCGGTCAATGCGCTGTCGGGACTGCCGCTGCGCGACCAACTGCTCGACCGCGGCTACCGCCGCTGCTTCGCGGCACTGATCGACGAGGCCCTGGGCGCCCTGGACGCCGCCGGCATCGAGCCGGCGCAGATGACCGCCGTGTCGCCGCGCCGCCTGCCGATGCTGCTGCGCCTGCCCAACTGGCTGTTCCGCCGCGTCGCCGCGCCCATGCTGCGGGTGGACGCCAAGGCGCGCTCGAGCATGGCGGACGACGTGGCGCTGGGCCGGCGGACCGAGGTCGATGCGCTCAGCGGCGAGGTGGTGCGCCTGGCCGAAGCGCATGGCCGCAGCGCGCCGCGCAACGCGAAGATGGTCGAACTGCTCGACGGCGGCTGGCCGAAGCCGCCGGTGCGCATGGATTCGGCCGCGCTGCAGCGCGCGCTCGGTCTGTAGCGCGCAAGCGAATTTCAAGCCAAAACCGGTTGCAGCGCCCGCGGGACGGGCGCAGTCCGCTATCGATTCGATAGCGAACGGGGCTGCCGGCGCTGGCCTCGTCAGCGCCGCGCCACCAGTGCACCCAGCACCGTGCGCAGGGTACCGACCGCCGCCTCGCGCCCTGCCGTGTCGCCCGCCATCTGCGCCCGCACGATCGCGCCGTCGAAGACCAGCGCCGCCGCATCGGCCAGCAGCTCGCGGGTCGCGCCGTCGGGCAGCAGTTCGGCGATCACCTGCGTCATCTCGGCCTTGTGTGCGCGCGCGATGTCCACCGCCTCGGGCAATGCCTGCGCGATCTCGACCACGGAGTTGATGAAGGCGCAGCCGCGAAAGTCCGGCTGCTCGGTCCATTCCTGCAGCACGTCGGCCAGCAGCAGCAGGCGCGCGTGGCCCTCGGCCGGCGACGCCGCGCCGTGGCGGCCCAGCGCGTCGATGAACCAGGCGATCCAGCGGCGATGGCGGAAATCCAGGAACTCGCGCACCAGCGCATCCTTGCTCGCGAAGTGCCGGTAGAAGGTCAGCTTGGCCACGCCGGATTCGGCGATGAGCCGGTCCACGCCGGTGGCGCGGATGCCGTCGCGGTAGAAGAGGTCGTGCGCCATCGCGAGGATGCGCTCGCGTGCCGACGGGTCGGTGGCGGCAGATGTGGGGGAAGGCATGTCGACATTGTAGACAGGTCTGTCTACTTGGGTTATCGTCGGTGCCGAGGTAGACAGGTCTGTCTACATCGACCACCACCCAACCGAAGGAGCCCCTGCATGTCCGCACCGCAACCCGAAGCCCAGAGCGAGATCCGTCCCCCCGTGCCGCCGTTCACGCTGGCCACCGCCACCCAGAAGGTGCGCGGCGCCGAGGACGCCTGGAACTCGCGCGACCCCGACCGCGTGGCCCAGGTCTACACGCTCGACACCATCTGGCGCAACCGCGCCGAGTTTCCGAGGGGCCGCGAGGCGGCCCGCGCGTTCCTGCAGCGCAAGTGGGCGCGCGAACTGGACTACCGGCTGATCAAGGGCCTGTGGGCCTTCACCGAGCACCGCATCGCGGTGCGCTTCGCCTACGAGTGGCACGACGACTCGGGCCAGTGGTTCCGCAGCTACGGCAACGAGAACTGGGAGTTCAATGCCCAGGGCCTGATGCAGCGGCGCTTCGCCAGCATCAACGACCTGCCCATCGCGGCGGCCGATCGCCTGTTCCACTGGCCGCTCGGCCGCCGGCCCGACGACCACCCCGGGCTGGAGGAACTGGGCCTCTGAAGCGCCATCGGCGGTCGGCCAAGGGGCGCTACATTGCCGGCATGACGCCCCTGCCGCTGATCCGCCTGCTGCTTGCCCTGGCCGCGCTGGCCGTGGCGGGCTGCGCCAGCCTGCCGCCGCCGCAGCCGGCGCCGCGCTCCACCGCGCCGACCGACGTCGCCGGCACCCGCCTGGCGCAGATCGCCAGGGCCGGCACGCCGCCCGGCAGCGGGCCGGACGCGCTCTCGGGCTTCCAGCTCATGCCCGAGGGGCCGACGGCGCTCAATGCACGCGTTGCGCTCGCGCGCGCCGCCCAGAAGAGCATCGACGCGCAGTACTACATCCTGCAGGCCGACGGTTCGGGCCTGCTCTTCCTGCACGAACTGCTGCAGGCCGCGCGGCGCGGCGTGCGGGTGCGGCTGCTGGTCGACGACCTCTACACCGCGGGCAAGGACGAGCTCTTCGCCGCGCTGGCCTCGCAGCCCAACTTCGAGCTGCGCCTGTTCAACCCGCTGGCGGTGCGCACCGGCCCGCTGACGCTGCGGCTCGCGCTGTCGCTGGGCGACGTGCGGCGCATCAACCGGCGCATGCACAACAAGCTCTTCGTGGCCGACAACAGCGTCGCCATCACGGGCGGGCGCAACATCGCCGACGAGTACTTCATGCGCAGCGACGTGGCCAACTTCATCGACATGGACGTGCTGGCCACCGGGCCGGTGGTGCCGGAGCTGTCGGCCTCCTTCGACGACTACTGGAACAGCGCCCAGGTGCGGCCGATCGGCGCGCTGATGCGCGTGCCCACCGACGGCGAGGGCACGCGCGAATGGTTGCAGGCGCACCTCGTCGGCAAGCGCGAGCCCCTGCCCGAGCGCTACACCGACGTGCTCGGCCACCCCACCATCGCGGCCCAGCTCGAGGCCGGCCGGCTCGAGCAGACGCCGGGCGACGGCCGCGCGGTGGCCGACATCCCCGAGAAGATCACCATCCAGGACCCGGAGGCCAGCTACGCCGACAGCGTGACGCAGCGCACCGTCGCCATGCTCTACGGCGCGCGCGAACAGGTGGTGATGGTGTCGCCGTACTTCATCCCGGGCGAACGCGGCCTCGAGATGCTGGAGGACGGCGTCAAGCACGGCGTGGAGATGATCGTGCTGACCAACTCGCTCGACGCCACCGACGAGTCGCTGGTGTACGCCGGCTACGCGCGCTACCGAATGGCCATGCTCAAGGCGGGCATCCACATCTACGAGCTGGGCGCCAAACTGGCGCCGCGCGACCACCAGCTGGGCGACTTCAAGAGCTCGACCGGGCGGTTGCATTCCAAGCTGGCCATCGTCGACCGGCGGCGCATGTTCATCGGCTCGATGAACCTCGACGGCCGATCGGCGCGCCTGAACACCGAGATCGGCGTGCTGATCGACAGCCCGGCGCTGGCGGCGCAGGTCGGGCGCTTCATGCCGCTGCGCGCGCTGGGCGCCTACCAGCTGCAGCTCACGGCCGGCGGCAGCGGGGTGGAGTGGATCGAGCACAACCCCGACGGCAGCAGCAAGGTCATCACCGACGAGCCGGGCGCCCACTGGCTGGGGAGCTTCCGCGACTGGCTGCTGCTGCGCTTCCTGCCCGAAGACCTGCTGTGAACGCCATGGCATGTCGGTTGCATGCCTTGCGCGCATGTCCTACGCGCTGAACCTGCCCCGCAACGCCGATGCCGGCGTCGATGCCGGCGTCGATGCGCTCTGGGGCCATCCTCTGAGCCTGCTGCTGGAGTCCACCGGCGAAGGCGTCTTCGGCATCGACCTGGACGGCCACTGCACCTTCATCAACCGTGCCGGGGCCCGCCTGCTCGGCCACGATGCGGCGGCGGTGATCGGCCGCAACATGCACGAGCTGACCCACCATTCCCACGCCGACGGCTCGCCGTACCCGGACACCGATTGCCCGATCTTCAACGCCTTCCGGCGCGGCCTGCCGTGCCGCATCGACACGGAGGTGTTCTGGCGCCGCGACGGCACTTCCTTCGCGGTCGAGTATTCGAGCCATCCCATCCTCGACGGCGACGCCGTGCGCGGCGCCGTCATCACCTTCGTCGACATCACCGAGCGCCGGCGCGCCGCGCACGCCCTGCAGCAGTCGCGCGACGAGCTGGAGCGGCGCGTGGCCGAACGCACCTCGGAACTGAGCGCCGCCCTGCAGCAGGTGCGCGAGCTCTCGGCCTGGATGGAATCGGTGCGCGAGGACGAACGCACCCGCATCGCGCGCGAGGTGCACGACGAGCTGGGCAGCCTGCTGGTGGCCCTGAAGATGGACGTCGACTGGATCGGCAAGCGCCTGGGCGAACAGGGCGCGCGCACGCCCGAGGCCGCCGAGGACATGCGCCTGCAGATGCGCGGCAAGTGCAGCAACATGAGCGGCCTGATCGAGCGCGCGGTGGACAACGTCGGCCGGATCATCACCGACCTGCGGCCGAGCATCCTCGACCACCAGGGCCTGTGGGCGGCGCTGGAGTGGCAGGCGCACGAGTTCGCGCGCGCGGCCGAGCTGCAGCTGGACTGGCGCATGGCGGTGGACGAGTCGCTGGAACTGCCCGGGCCGGCCGCCATGGCCGTGTTCCGCATCTTCCAGGAGATGCTGAGCAACGTGGGCCGCCACGCGCGCGCCAGCCGGGTGGAGGTCGACATCCACCTCGAGGGCGACGCGCTGTACCTGCAGGTGCGCGACGACGGCGTCGGGGCGGCCGCGCAGGCCTTCCATGCGCCGACATCCTATGGCGTGCGCGGCATGCGGGAGCGGGCGCTGCACTTCGGCGGCAGCGTCGAGATCTCGAGCCGGACCGGCCGCGGGACCTTGCTGTGCCTGCGCATGCCGCTGTCCCATGAATAGCAAGGCCGTGGCGAACCCCATCCGCGTCCTGCTGGGCGACGACCATCGCATCGTGCGCGAGGGCCTGCGCCAGATGCTGGGCGACCCGGCCAACGGCAGCCCCGAGATCGCGGTGGCGGCCGAGGCGGCCACCGGCCCCGAGGTGATCGAGCGCGTGACGCAGCTCGGCGGCACCCAGGGCCTCGACGTGGTGCTGCTGGACATCGCGCTGCCCGGCCGCGACGGGCTGGACGTGCTGCAGGACCTGCGGGCGGGCTGGCCCGAGCTGCCGGTGCTGATGCTGTCCACCTACCCCGAGCGGCAGTACGCCGTGCGCTGCATCCGCCTGGGCGCGGCCGGCTACCTCAACAAGAGCGCCGATGCCGAGGAGATGGTGGCCGCGGTGCGCAAGGCGGCCGGCGGCGGCATCTACGTCACGCCGGCCACCGCCGAGGCGCTGGCCAGCGCCGTGGGGCGCAGCGGTTCGGCCACCGAGGCGCTGTCGCACCGCGAGCACCAGGTGTTCCGCCTGCTCACGGCGGGGCACAGCGTGAGCGAGATTGGTGCAAGCCTGGGCCTGGCGCCCAACACCGTCAGCACCTACCGGGCGCGCATCCTCGAAAAGACGGGAACCAAGAACGACGTGGAACTGGCGCTGTACGCAGAGCGGCACGGCCGCAAGCCCCCGGCGGGCTGATCCGGGCGCGGTTTCGGGCCGGCTTGTAGGGCCAGCACTACAAGGCCTCGACGGGCGCGGCACGATTTGTCGTGCAGACCTCGCCGCAGCCCCGAACAGGCCCGCACGTTGCATGGGACGAGGCTCGTCCATTGCCCGAGGAGCCTCCATGCCGCGACTGCCCACCACCCTCCGCGCCGATCCCTACGACGCCGACCGCCCGCTGATGATGCGCTGCGCCTGCGGTCAGGACCATGCTCCGCAGGCCCACGGCACGGCGCAGGCGGTGGCCGCCGCGTCGGTGGAGGAGGCCTCGCGCGACTTCGTCGAGGCGGCGCTGGTCAAGGCGCTGTTCCCGCACGAGCCGCTGCGCCGGCGCTTCCTGAAGGCGGTGGGTGCGGGCACGGCGCGCGCCGCCATCGCCTCACTGCTGCCGGTCGCCTCGCTGCAGGCCATGGCGCAGGAGAAGCGGGCGCCGGAAAAGAAGGACCTGAAGATCGGCTTCATCCCGATCACCTGCGCCACGCCGCTGATCATGGCGCACCCGCTGGGCTTCTACCGCAACGAGGGCCTGAACGTGGAGGTCGTCAAGACGGCCGGCTGGGCCCTCATCCGCGACAAGATGATGAACCGGGAGTACGACGCCACGCACTTCCTCAGCCCCATGCCGCTGGCCATGTCGATGGGCGTGGGTTCCAACCCGGTGCCGATGAACGTGGCCACCATCCAGAACACCAACGGCCAGGCCATCACGCTGGCGGTGAAGCACAAGGACAAGCGCGACCCGAAGCTGTGGAAGGGCTTCAAGTTCGCCGTGCCCTTCGAGTTCAGCATGCACAACTTCCTGCTGCGCTACTACGTGGCCGAGCACGGGCTGAACCCCGACACCGACATCCAGATCCGCGTGGTGCCGCCGCCCGAGATGGTGGCCAACCTGCGGGCCGGCAACATCGACGGCTACCTGTGCCCGGACCCCTTCAACCAGCGCGCGGTGTACGAGGAAGTGGGCTTCATCCACCTGCTGACCAGGGAGCTTTGGAACGGCCACCCGTGCTGCGCCTTCGGCACCAGCACCGAGTTCATCCAGAAGAACCCCGACACCTTCGCGGCGTTGTACCGGGCGGTGCTCACCGCCTCGGCGATGGCGCGCGAGGCCAAGAACCGCGAGCTGATCGCCAAGGTGATCGCGCCCGCGCAGTACCTGAACCAGCCCGAGACGGTGATCGCCCAGGTGCTGACCGGCCGCTTCGCCGACGGGCTGGGCAAGATCCAGACGGTGCCCGACCGCGCCGACTTCGACCCCATCCCGTGGCAGAGCATGGCCGTGTGGATGCTCACGCAGATGCAGCGCTGGGGCTACGTCAAGGGCGAGGTGAACTACAAGCAGATCGCCGAGAAGGTGTTTCTGCTCACCGACGCCAGGAAGTACATGAAGGAGCTGGGCCAGCCGGTGCCGCAGGGCGCCTACCCCTCGTTCAAGGTCATGGGCCGGGAGTTCGATCCCGACAAGGCCGCGGCCTACGCCAAGAGCTTCGCGATCTACAAGTCATGAAATCGCTCAACGCCAAGGCGGCGCTGCTGTCGGTGCTGCTTTTGCTGCTCGTGCTGGGCATCTGGCACCTGGCCACCGCCACGGGCGCGACGGGCGGTGGTGCCACCGGCATGACGGCCGAGGAGATCGAGTACGCCCGCATGATGGGCAAGGACCCCGGCGCGGCCAAGGCCGGGGGTTTTCCGACGCCGCTGGAGATGGGCCGCACGGCGTGGAAGCACCTCGCGCACCCCTTCTACGACAACGGCCCCAACGACAAGGGCATCGCCATCCAGCTGGGCTACTCGCTCGCGCGCGTCGGGCTGGGCTTCGGCCTGGCCTGCCTGGTGGCGATCCCGCTGGGCTTCCTGATCGGCATGTCGCCGCTGGCCTACCGGGCGCTCGACCCCTTCATCCAGGTGCTCAAGCCGATCAGCCCGCTGGCGTGGATGCCGCTGGCCCTCTACACCATCAAGGACTCGGGCGTGAGCGGCATCTTCGTGATCTTCATCTGCTCGGTCTGGCCGATGCTGGTCAACACGGCCTTCGGCGTGGCCTCGGTGCGGCGCGATTGGCTCAACGTGGCGCGCACGCTGGAGGTCAGCCCCTTGCGCAAGGCCTTCCGGGTGATCCTGCCGGCCGCTGCGCCGACCATCCTCACGGGCATGCGCATCAGCATGGGCATCGCGTGGCTGGTGATCGTCGCGGCCGAGATGCTGGTCGGGGGCACGGGCATCGGCTACTTCGTCTGGAACGAGTGGAACAACCTGTCGCTGACCAACGTGATCTTCGCCATCCTGCTGATCGGCGTGGTCGGCATGCTGCTGGACCTCGCGTTCGGCCGCCTGCAGAAGGCCGTGACCTATGTGGAGTGAACATGGCAACGCATCGCCGGGCGCCACGATGACAGCATCGACCCCTTCGCCGGACTTCCTTCGCGTGCAGGGCCTGGCGCGCTCCTTCCAGCCACAGCGGCCGGTGTTCGCCAACGTCGACTTCGAGGTCGCGTGCGGCGAGTTCGTCTGCATCATCGGGCACTCCGGCTGCGGCAAGACGACCATCCTCAACGTGCTGGCCGGCCTCGACCGCGCCAGCGCCGGCCATGTGTTCATGGACGGCCGCGAGGTCGCCGGCCCCAGCCTGGAGCGGGGCGTGGTGTCCAGAGCCACGCGCTGCTGCCCTGGCTCACCGTGCGGCGCAACATCGCCTTCGCCGTCGAGTCGCGCCGGCCCGACTGGCGCCGGGACGAGGTGGCCGCGCATGTGGAGAAGTACGTGGCGATGGTGGGCCTCACGGCGGCGCTGGACAAGAAGCCGTCCGAGCTCTCGGGTGGCATGAAGCAGCGCGTGGGCATCGCGCGGGCCTTCGCCATCGAGCCGAAGATGCTGCTGCTCGACGAGCCCTTCGGGGCGCTGGACGCGCTCACCCGCGGCACCATCCAGGACGAGCTGACGGCGATCGTGCGGCGCACGCAGCAGACCGTCTTCATGATCACCCACGACGTGGACGAGGCCATCCTGCTGGCCGACCGCGTGCTGATGATGCGCAACGGCGTGGAGCTGGCCGGCGGCGGCTGGCGGCCGGGCGGCATCGCCGAGTCGATCCGCATCGAGCTGCCGCGCGAGCGCACGCGCGGCACGCTGCACCACATGCCCGGCTACTACGAGCTGCGCAACCACATCGTCGACTTCCTCGTCACCCGGGCGCATGCCGCCTGAGGACTTCCAACCCCTCCCACACTGCACAAGGAGAGATATCCATGAACCGCAACGACGTCACAGAAAAGATCATCGGCACCAAGGTGGCCAAGGGCATCCAGTGGGCCGACGTGGCCACGAAGGTCGGCCTGTCCAAGGAATGGGTCACGGCCGCCTGCCTGGGCCAGATGACCCTCGACGCCGAGCAGGCCCGGGTGGTCGGCGAGATCTTCGGCCTCGACGCCGAGGAGCAGAAATGGCTGCAGGTGGTGCCGTACAAGGGTTCGCTGCCCACGGCCGTGCCCACCGACCCGCTGATCTACCGCTGGTACGAGATCGTCAGCGTGTATGGCACCACCATCAAGGAGCTGATCCACGAAGAGTTCGGCGACGGCATCATGAGCGCCATCGACTTCAAGATGGACATCGTGCGCGAGCCCGACCCCAAGGGCGACCGCGTGAACGTGGTGCTGTCGGGCAAGTTCCTGCCCTACAAGACCTACTGAGCGGCGTTCAGGCGGCCGCGGCGGGCGCGACGGAGGCGCCTTCGATGCGGTGGCGCGCCAGCGCGTCGGCCACGAAGCCGCTGGCCTTCATGTCCTCGACGAAGGTGGCGAGGAAGGCCGCCGCTTCGGGGCCCCGGCCTGCCGGCAGGCCCATCGCCTGCTGGATCACCATGAAGCGGCCGGGCAGCATGCGCAGCGACGCGTCGTCGCGCGCCCAGCCTTCGAGCAGCTGGCGGATGCCGGCCGCCACCTCGATGCCGCCCGCCTCGACCGCGTCGCGCACGGCAGCCGCGTTGGGCAGGCGCTCGATCGCGGCCGCCTTGAGTTCGCGCGTGAGGAAGAGGTCGTAGGCGCTGCCCGCACCGACGCCCACGCGCATGCCGGCGCGGTCGACTTCGGCGTTGTCCTGCAGCGCCGAAGCGGCCGGCACGAGGTAGCTGCCTTCGATGAGCACGTAAGGCGCGGTGAAGCGCAGGCCTTCGCCGCGTGCCGGATCGATGGCGAAGAAGCCGATGTCCGCCTGCTCGCCGCGCACCGCCTCGACCGACTGCGCCGCCTTGTCGAACACCTTCAGCTCGACGGGCAGGCCCAGGCGCGCACCGAGCGCGCGGGCCAGGTCGACGGAGACGCCGGACGGCTCGCCAGTCGCCGCGTCGCGCCCCGCCAGGATAGGGTTGCCGAGGTTGATGGAGGCGCGCAGCACGCCGGTCGGCGCGAAGGCCTGGAGCAGGGCAGGGGACGGTGCGGTCATGGTGTGGCGGCAAGGGGCAAAGGTGCCGGCCAGTTTACGGCGCACGCCCCGCGCTGCTCAGTCCAGGTGGCCACTGGCCAGTGCGGCCGCCGCGGCGCGCGTCTCCACCCCCAGCTTCTCGAAGATGTGCTCCAGGTGCTTGTTCACCGTGCGCGGGCTCATGCCCAGGATCTCGGCGATGTCGCGGTTGGTCTTGCCCTTGGCCAGCCAGGACAACACCTCGGTCTCGCGCGGCGTGAGGGCCGCCTCGCCCAGGCGCGAGGCACCGCTGGGCCCGCGGTCCTGCGCCAGCAGCAGCATCGTCTCGCCCAGGGTCGCGGTGCCCAGGTTGCGTGCCGACAGCCGCTGGCCGGTGGTCGTGGTCAGCCGCTCGGTGCCGCCCTGCAGCACCGGCGCCAGCGCGGGCGGCAGGTGACCGGGCAACGGCGCCTGCGGCAGGCCCTGCAACCAGGCGGCGGCCTGCGGCGACAGCCAGGCGATGCGGCCCTGCGCGTCGACGAAGACCACGCCCATGCCCGCCACGTCGACCGCGTCGCGCGCCATGCGGGTGATGCGCGCGTTGCGCGTGTGGGTGTGCAGCCGGGCCAGCACCTCCTGCGCGCGGATGGGCTTGACCACGTAGTCCACGCCGCCCGACTCGAAGCCTTCCACCACGTGCGGCGTTTCGGACAGCCCGGTCATGAACAGCACCGGGATGTGGGCCAGCGCCGCGTTGGCCTTGATGCGCCGGCAGGTGTCGAAGCCCGACAAGCCGGGCAGCATGCCGTCGAGCAGGATGGCGTCGGGCACGACCAGTTCCAGCCGTTCCAGCGCGCTCTCGCCGTCGCCGGCCACCAGCACGGTGTAGCCGCTCGATTCGAGCGTGTCGCACAGCATGCCCAGGCTGCTGGGCGCGTCGTCCACCACGAGGACGACGGGGCGTTCGGCGTCAGAGGTCGAGGGCGACGGCATCATCGGCGATCACTTTCCTGAGTTGGTCGAGTTCGAAGCGCGACACCAGGCCGCGCAGCTGGGTGCAGGCCGCGGCCAGCTCGGGCCGCTCGGCCGCGATGCGGTCCAGCGCCTGCTGCAGGCCGCGCACGTGGCCGATCTGGGCCAGGTGCAGCAGTTCGGCGCGGGCCTCCTCGGGCAGGGCGATGGTGCCGGGCGTCGGAGGTGCGTCCATGCGCACCGGCGGCGCCGGGGTGTGCACCAGCCATTCCAGGCCCAGGTGCCGCTCGAGCGCGGCGATGAGTTCGGATTCGATCACCGGCTTGCCCACGAAGCCCTGGCAGCCGGCCTCGCGCAGCCGGTCGGCCTGGTTCTCGAACACGTTGGCCGAGACGATGATGATCGGCACCCGGTCGAAGCCGGCCGCGCGCACGTGGCGGGCCGTGTCCCAGCCGTCCATGTCGTCCATGCTCAGGTCCAGCAGGATGGCCGAGGGCTGGTGGTCGCGCAGGCTGTCCAGGCACTCGGTGCCGCTGGCGGCTTCGCGCACGTCGAAGCCCAGGGGCATGAGCAGCCCGGCCAGCATCTGGCGCTGCACCGGCTGGTCGTCCACCACCAGCAGCGTGCGGCGCGGGCCGAAGTAGCCGGAAATGGGCCGCTGCGGCTCGGCCTGCGGGCCGGGGTCCGCCACCTCGCGCAGGTAGATGCGCACGCTGAAGGTGCTCCCCTGGCTGGAGCTGTCGGCCAGCGCGAGCTCGCCGCCCATGAGCGAGGTGAGCAGGCCGGTGATCGTCAGGCCCAGGCCGGTGCCCGGCTCGCCCGCACGCCGGCCGACGCTGCCGCGCTCGAAGGGCAGGAAGATGCGCTGGCGGTCCTGCGGCGCGACGCCGGGGCCGGTGTCGATGACGTCGAAGCGCAGCACCTCGCGGCGCGCGTCCACCTGCAGCGTGACGGTGCCGGCCTCGGTGAAGCGCACCGCGTTGGCCAGCAGGTTGATGAGGATCTGACGCAGGCGCTTGGCGTCGGCCTGCACCCAGTCCGGCAGCCGGCCCAGGTGGGTGTAGACGAAGGCCAGCCCCTTGTTCTCGGCCTGCGGGCGCACCATGCGCACCAGCTCGTCGAGGAAGGCCGGCAGCGCCAGCGGCGCCGGCTCCAGCTGCAGGCGGCCGGCCTCGATGCGCGCCAGGTCGAGCAGGCCGTCGATGAGGCCCAGCATGTGCTCGCCGCTGCGGTGGATGGTCTGCACCGCGCCGTGCACCGAGGTCGGCGTGGCGGCGGCCGGCTCGGACTTGAGCAGGATCTGCGAGTAGCCCAGGATGCTGTTGAGCGGCGTGCGCAGCTCGTGCGTCATGCCGGCCACGTAGCGCGTCTTGGCCTGGTTGGCCGCCTCGGCCGCCTCCTTGGCGGCCTGCAGCGCGGCGTCGGTGCGCTGGTGGGCCTCGATCTCCACCGTCAGCAGGTGGTTGTGGCGGTTGGACTCCTCCTGCGCCATGTGGCGGCTCTCGCTGCCCAGCACCACCCACCAGGCCGCCACCGCCGCCACCAGCGACAGCAGCGCGAAGACCTTGAGGAAGGGCGTGCGCAGCGCCTCGTTGGGCATGCCGCCGGCACCGATCAGCTCCTGGGCGTAGACGATGCCCATGATGGTGGCCAGCAGCGCCACCAGCGAGAAGGCCACCACCAGGTAGTGCGCCACGCGGAAGTTCAGGCGCGCCGACAGCCGGGCCGGCAGCAGCGCCTGCAGCCAGCCGCTGATCTGCTCGGCGGCGCGCGAGTCGGTCTTGCAGCGGTCGTGGCAGCGCGACTCGAGCGTGCAGCACAGCGAGCAGATCGGCGCGCTGTAGGCCGGGCAGAAGGCCATGTCCTCGGCCTCGAAGCGGTTGTCGCACACATGGCAGGTCACGCTCTGGCCGGGCGTCCAGTGCTGCAGGTCCTGCCGGGCCAGGTAGTAGCGACCGCGCGTGCGCCAGGCTAGCAGCGGCGACACCACGAGGGCAGTCGCCAGCGCGATGAAGGGCGAGAAGGCGGCGGCCCAGTGCCCCAGCAGGCCGGCGTAGGCGACCATCGCCAGTCCGGCCGCCACCAGCGTGGCCACCAGGCCGACCGGGTTGATGTCGTACAGGTGCGCCCGCTTGAACTCGATCACCTTGGGGCTGAAGCCCAGCGGCTTGTTGATCACCAGGTCGGCCACCAGCGCGCCGACCCAGGCGATGGCGATGTTGCTGTACAACCCCAGCACCTTCTCCAGCGCGCCGAAGACGCCCAGCGTCATCAGCAGCACCGCGATCAGCACGTTGAAGACCAGCCACACCACGCGCCCCGGGTGGCTGTGCGTGAGCCGGGCGAAGAAGTTCGACCAGGCCAGCGAGCCCGCATAGGCGTTGGTCAGGTTGATCTTCATCTGCGAGACGACCACGAAGAGCGTGGTCACCGCCATGACCATGGCCGGGTCCTGCAGCACGTAGGCGAAGCCGGCCAGGTACATGCGGGTGGGCTCCACCGCGTGCTCGGCCGGGATCTCGTGCTGCAGCGCCAGGAAGGCCAGGAAGGCGCCGCCCAGCATCTTGAGCATGCCGGGCACGATCCAGCCCGGGCCGGCGATGAGCACCGCGGCCCACCAGCGCCCGCGGTTGGCGGCCGTCTTCTCGGGCAGGAAGCGCAGGTAGTCCACCTGTTCGCCGATCTGCACCACCAGCGCGAAGGCCACGGTGGCGCCGGCGCCGAACATCAGCGGGTCGAAGCCGCTGCTGCCCGACACGCGCCCCACGAGGCTGGTGAAGTCGGCGTACAGCTGCGGGTTCTTCGCCAGCACCGCGAGGAAGGGCAGGAAGAACAGCACGATCCAGATCGGCTGGCTCCACAACTGCAGGCCGGAGATGAGCGTGATGCCGCGCATCACCAGTGGAATGATGACGAGCGACGAGGCCAGGTACAGCACCGGCAGCGGCCAGTCCAGGTACATCTGCAGCGCCAGCGCCAGGATGGCCGCCTCCAGCGCGAAGAAGATGAAGGTGAAGCTCGCGTAGATCAGCGAGGTGATGGTCGAGCCCAGGTAGCCGAAGCCGGCGCCGCGGGTGAGCAGGTCCATGTCCACGCCGTGCCGCGCCGCGTAGTAGGAGATCGGCAGGCCGGTGAGGAAGGTGATCAGGCCCACCACCAGGATGGCCCAGACCGCGTTGGAGAAGCCGTACGACAGAGCGATGGCGCCGCCGATCGCCTCCAGCGCCAGGAAGGAGGTGGCACCGAAGGCGGCATTGGCCACGCGGAACTCCGACCACTTGCGGAAGCTGCGCGGCGTGTAGCGCAGGGCGTAGTCCTCCAGCGTCTCGTTCGCGACCCAGGTGTTGTAGTCGCGCCGGATGCGGAAGATCTTCTGGCCGGAAAGGGGTTGCATCGAAGGGTCTCGCGAAAGCGGGCAGGCGAGCCGTCTTGCAAGAAGCGATCCGCGGGCGCTGTCTCCAGGGTGCCCGGCACCGCAGCACGCCCGCGCAGTCTGCCGCCGCGGCCGCCGCATGCCGCTACGTTGAATGACGTATTCGCCGTGCGTAGGGCCGTTCCTACAGTGGCGGCCATGGTGCTTCGCGGCACCTCCCGCTGCACCCCGATGGTGCGGCGAGGCCCCTTCGCCACTCAACCTGGAGCCTTCGATGTCCCGACCCCAAGACCCCTCCGACCTCCTCGCGCTGCGCCGCCGCCGGCTGCTGCAGGGCGCGGCGGCCCTGCCCGTGATGGGCCTGGGCGGCCTGGCCTTCGGCCAGACCCCGCCGACCGCCAAGGTGAACACCACCAAGCTGGCGGTGACCGACACCGAAGTCACCGTGGGGCAGCTGCATTCGTCCTCGGGCACCATGGCCATCTCGGAAACCGGCTCGATCCAGGCCGAGCAGCTCGCGATCGACCAGATCAACGCCATGGGCGGCATCCTGGGCCGCAAGATCAAGGTCATCAAGGAAGACGGCGCTTCCGACTGGCCGACCTTCGCCGAGAAGAGCAAGAAGCTGCTGGTCAACGACAAGGTGGCCTGCGTCTTCGGCTGCTGGACCAGCGCCTCGCGCAAGGCGGTGCTGCCCGTCTTCGAGAAGGAGAACGGCCTGCTGTACTACCCCACCTTCTACGAAGGCCTGGAGCAGAGCAAGAACGTGATCTACACGGGCCAGGAAGCCACGCAGCAGATCATCTACGGCCTGGACTGGGGTGCGAAGGAGAAGAAGGCCAAGACCTTCTTCCTGGTCGGTTCCGACTACATCTGGCCGCGCACCTCGATGAAGATCGCGCGCAAGCACATCGAGACGGTGGGCAAGCTGGGCAGCGTGAAGGGCGAGGAGTACTACCCGCTGGGCCACACCAACTTCAACTCGCTCATCAACAAGATCAAGGTGGCCAAGCCCGACTGCATCTTCGCGGCCGTGGTGGGCGGCTCCAACGTGGCCTTCTACAAGCAGCTCAAGGCCGCGGGCATCACCGGCGACAAGCAGTTCCTGCTGACGCTGTCGGTCACCGAGGACGAGATGACCGGCGTGGGCGGCGAGAACTTCGCCGGCTTCTACTCGTCGATGAAGTACTTCCAGACGCTGGACAACGCGAACAACAAGAAGTTCGTCGAGGCCTTCAAGGCCAAGTACGGCAAGGACGCGGTGATCGGCGACGTCACGCAGGCCGGCTACCTGGGCCCCTGGCTGTGGAAGGCCGCGGTGGAGAAGGCCGGCAGCTTCGACGTCGACAAGGTGGTGGCCGCATCGCCCGGCATCGAGCTCAAGACCGCGCCCGAGGGCTACGTGAAGCTGGACGCCAACCACCACCTGTGGAGCAAGTCGCGCATCGCGCAGGGCCAGCCCGACGGCACCTTCAAGGTGGTGGCCGAGTCGCCGGACCTGATCAAGCCGGACCCGTTCCCGAAAGGCTACCAGTAAGCCCACCCCCGTTTGGCTCGCCTCGCGGCGAGCCGATACCCCCTCAAGGGGGCACACCCTACGGCCCGGCAAAGCCGGTTCCGTGGGTGTCCCCGGGCGGGCCTCGCTGCGCTGGCCGCGGTCGAGGCGCTGGCTCCCGCTCCCACCGGCTCGTGTTCTGAAAGCTGATCCATGACCCTCTCCGACATGCTCAACATCGGCCTCATGCAGGGCTTCGCGGGGCTTTCGCTCTTCGCGGTGCTGCTGCTCATGGGGCTGGGGCTGGCGATCATCTTCGGCCAGATGGGCGTCATCAACATGGCCCATGGCGAGTTCATGGCCATCGGCGCCTACACGGTCTACATGTCGGCCCTGTTCACCGAGCGCATGGCGCCGGGGGCCATGGCGTACTACTTTCCCGTTGCCATCGTGCTGGGCTTCGGCGTGGCCTTCGCGCTGGGCTGGCTCATGGAATGGGCGCTGATCCGCCACCTCTACAGCCGCCCGCTCGACACGCTGCTGGCCACCTGGGGCGTGAGCCTGGGGCTGCAGCAGTGCTTTCGTACCTTCATCAACCCGAAGGAGGTGAGCCCGACGCTGCCCGAGTGGCTGATGGGCTCGTGGGCGCCCATGGAAGGCGTCGACATCCCGATCAACGGCCTGTTCGTGCTGGCACTCACTGCCGTGGTGACCGTCGGCGTGCTGATCGCCCTGCACAAGAGCCGCTGGGGCCTGCGGGTGCGCGCCACCGTGGCCAACCGCACCATGGCCAACGCCACCGGCATCGACACCAAGAAGACCGACCGCCTGACCTTCGCCATCGGCTGCGGCATTGCCGGCGTGGCGGGCGCGGCCTTCACCACCATCGGCTCCACCGGGCCCACCTCGGGGCAGCTGTACATCGTCGACTCCTTCCTGGTCGTGACCTTCGGCGGCGCCGCCAGCCTGCTCGGCACCGTGGTCTCGGCCTTCGGCATCGCCCAGACGCAGTCGATCTCGGAGTTCTTCATGACCGGCTCGATGGCCAAGGTGCTGACGCTCTCGCTGATCGTGCTGATCCTGATGATGCGGCCCCAGGGTCTCTTCGCCTCCAAGGTCCGCCGCTGATCCCACTTCCTCTCGAAACGACGCCATGGACTCCCTCAAGGCCCTGATCAAGCGCTACCAGCTCGGCAGCCTCCTGCTGCTCACCCTGTTACTCGTGGTGGTGCTGCCGCTCACGCTGGACATCTTCCGCCTCAACCTGGTGGGCAAGTACCTGTGCTACGCCTTCGTCGCCGTCGGGCTGGTGATGGTGTGGGGCTACGGCGGCGTGCTGAGCCTCGGCCAGGGCGTGTTCTTCGGCCTGGGCGGCTACGCGATGGCGATGTTCCTCAAGCTCGAGGCCTCGGACCCCGAGAGCACCAAGATCCAGTCGACGCCGGGCATCCCCGACTTCATGGACTGGAACCAGATCACCTCGCTGCCCGCCTTCTGGGTGCCCTTCAAGAGCCTGCCGCTGGCACTGCTGGCGGTGGTGCTGGTGCCGATGGCGCTGGCCTGGCTGATCAGCTTCGCGATGTTCAAGCGGCGCGTCGGCGGGGTGTACTTCGCCATCATCACGCAGGCGGTGGCGCTGATCTGCACCGTGCTCATCATCGGCCAGCAGGGCTACACCGGCGGCGTCAACGGCATGACCGACCTGAAAACGCTGCTGGGCTGGGACACGCGCACCGACAGCGCCAAGTACATCCTCTACTTCGTCTGCGTGGCGCTGCTGATCGGCTCGATCGTGCTGTGCCGCTGGATCCAGACCAGCAAGCTGGGCACGCTGCTGCTGGCCATGCGCGACAAGGAGGACCGGGTGCGCTTCTCGGGCTACGACGTGTCGAACTTCAAGGTCTTCACCTTCTGCCTGGCGGCCGGCCTGTCGGGCATCGGCGGCGCGATGTTCGCGCTGCAGGTGGGCTTCATGTCGCCCAGCTTCGTGGGCATCGTGCCCTCGATCGAGATGGTCATCTTCGCGGCCGTGGGCGGGCGCATGAGCCTGGTGGGCGCGGTGTACGGCACGCTGCTGGTCAACGCCGGCAAGACGCTGTTCTCCGAGAGCTTCCCGGACCTGTGGCTCTTCCTCATGGCGGGCCTGTTCATTGGCGTGACCATGGCATTCCCGATGGGGCTGGCGGGCCTGTGGGACGAGAAGATCAAGCCGTGGTGGAAGCGCAGCCGCATGGAGCGCAAGGCCGATGCCGCGCGCGTGGCCGCCGCCCACGCCGCGTACCCCGAGGCGCTGCCGCCGCGCGAGGGCAAGAAGTCCCCATCCGAGCTGCCCGAGGGCATGAGCGGGCAGGGCGCCTGAGGAGAACCGACCCCATGAGCAACACCGACTTCGCCCTCGCCGTGGAAGACCTCACGGTCTCCTTCGACGGCTTCAAGGCCATCGACACCCTGACGCTCTACATCGACAGGAACGAGCTGCGCGTGATCATCGGCCCCAACGGCGCCGGCAAGACCACGCTGCTGGACCTGATCTGCGGCAAGACCAAGGCCAGCGCGGGCAGCATCAAGTTCAAGAACACCGAGCTGACCGGCATGGCCGAGCACAAGCGCGTGCGGCTGGGCATCGGCCGCAAGTTCCAGACGCCCTCGATCTACGAGAACCTCTCTGTGTTCAAGAACCTGGAGGTGTCGTACCCCGCCGGCCGCTCGGTGCTGGGCGCGCTGGCCTTCCGCTGCACCGACGAGGTCAAGGCCCGCGTGCAGGTGGTGGCCGAGGAGATCGGCCTGGCCGACCGCCTGGAGACCGAGGCCGGCCTGCTCAGTCACGGCCAGAAGCAGTGGCTGGAGATCGGCATGCTGCTGATGCAGGAGCCCGAGCTGCTGATGCTGGACGAGCCCATCGCCGGCATGAGTGCCAAGGAGCGCGAGCTGACGGCGCAGCTGCTCAAGCGCATCTGCCAGAACCGGGCCGTGATCGTGATCGAGCACGACATGGACTTCGTCAAGCAGATCGCCCACAAGGTCACCGTGATGCACCAGGGAAAGATCCTCGCCGAGGGCCCGATGGAGAAAGTCCAGGCCGATCCGAAAGTCATCGACGTGTACTTGGGGCACTGACGTGCCACCCCCCAGTCTCCGCGCTGCGCGCTCCGCCAACCCCCCTCTGCTGCGCGAGGGGGGCGCACCCAGCGGCCTGGCAAAGCCAGTTCCGCGGGAGCCCTGGCATGGCCTGCTCCGCGGCCTCCCGAATCGTGCCGGCATGGACGCCGCCGGCGATGGATGGTGCAAAGGAGAGATGTGAGATGAGCAACGTGATGCTGAAGGTCGAGGACCTGCACGTGGCCTATGGCCAGAGCGAGGCGCTGCACGGCGTGTCGTTCGAGGGCATGGCCAACGAGACGGTGGCCATCATGGGACGCAACGGCATGGGCAAGACCACGCTGTTCAAGTCGCTGATGGGCGTGCTGCCGGTCAAGAGCGGCCGCATCGAGGTGGCGGGCCAGGACGTGACGAAGGACGAGAGCTTCCGCCGCGTGGCCAAGGGCATCGCCTACGTGCCGCAGGGCCGCATGATCTTCCCCACGCTGACGGTGGAGGAGAACATCCAGACCGGCCTGGAGAACAGCAGGACCCGCCGCATCCCGGAGGAGATCTACGCGCTGTTCCCGGTGCTCTTCGACATGAAGCGGCGCAAGGGCGGCAACCTCTCGGGCGGGCAGCAGCAGCAGCTGGCCATCGCCCGCGCCCTGGTCACCGAGCCCAAGGTGCTGCTGCTGGACGAGCCGACCGAGGGCATCCAGCCTTCCATCATCAAGGACATCGCGCGCGCGCTCAACGAGATCCGCCGCATGAAGGGGATCACCATCGTCGTGTCGGAGCAGGTGCTGTCCTTCGCCATGGACGTGGCCGACCGCCTCTTCGTCATCGAGGGCGGCCGGCTGGTGCACGAGACCGCCCGCGACAAGACCGACGAGGCCCACATCAAGGCCTACCTCTCGGTCTGAGGGACCCACGTCATTCCTTCCCGCCATTTCAACCAGGAGCCTTCCCAAATGCCCGACACCCTGATCAAGGTCGACCTTTCGCAGCCCGCGCCCAGCAACGAGATGGTGCACAACCGCTGGCACCCGGACATCCCGATGGCCTGCTGGGTGAACCCGGGCGACGATTTCGTGCTGGAGACCTACGACTGGACCGGCGGCTTCATCAAGAACAACGACAGCGCCGACGACGTGCGCGACATCGACCTGACCACGGTGCACTACCTCAGCGGCCCGGTGGGCGTGAAGGGCGCCGAGCCCGGCGACCTGCTGGTGGTCGACCTGCTGGACATCGGTGCCAAGGACGACAGCCTCTGGGGCTTCAACGGCTTCTTCAGCAAGAAGAACGGCGGCGGCTTCCTCACGGAGCACTTCCCCCAGGCGCAGAAGTCGATCTGGGACTTCCACGGCATGTTCACCACCTCGCGCCACGTGCCGGGTGTGAAGTACGCTGGCCTCATCCACCCGGGCCTCATCGGCTGCCTGCCCGACCCCAAGATGCTGGAGCTGTGGAACACGCGCGAGCAGGCGCTGATCGATTCCGACCCGGCCACCAGCGGCCTGGCCAACCCGCCCTTCGCCGGCACCGCCCACATGGGCAAGCTCACCGGCGAGGCCAAGGCCAAGGCGGCCGCCACCGGCGCGCGCACCGTGCCGCCGCGCGAGCACGGCGGCAACTGCGACATCAAGGACCTGTCGCGCGGCTCGAAGATCTTCTTCCCGGTCTACGTCGAGGGCGCGGGCTTGTCGGTGGGCGACCTGCACTTCAGCCAGGGCGACGGCGAGATCACCTTCTGCGGCGCCATCGAGATGGCGGGCTGGGTGCACATGAAGGTGTCGATCATCAAGGGCGGCATGGCCAAGTACGGCATCAAGAACCCGATCTTCAAGCCCAGCCCGATCAAGCCGGTGTACGACGACTACGTGATCTTCGAGGGCATCAGCGTCGACGAGAGCGGCAAGCAGTACTACCTCGACGTCAACGTGGCCTACCGCCAGGCCTGCCTCAACGCCATCGAGTACCTGAAGAAGTTCGGCTACTCGGGTGCGCAGGCCTACTCGATCCTGGGCACGGCGCCCGTGCAGGGCCACATCAGCGGCGTGGTCGACGTGCCCAACGCCTGCGCCACGCTGTGGCTGCCCACGCAGATCTTCGACTTCGACATCAACCCGAGCGCGGCCGGGCCGACGAAGTTCCTCGACGGCAGTATCGACATGCCGCTCTCGCCGGACCTGCTCTGAGATGAAACAGCCCCCACGCTCCCCCGCTGCGCGAGGTCCGCTGCCCCCCGAGGGGGCGCGTCAGTCGCTTCGGACGGCCGGGCGCCACTGACATGCCGGCCTACGAGTACGAATGCGCCGACTGCGGGGGCTTCGATGCCTTCCGCAGCATGGGCCAGCGCAACGAGCCCGCGGCCTGCCCGGTGTGCGCGACGCCCTCGCCGCGGGTGCTGGCGAGCGCGCCGCGCCTCGCGCTGCTCGACGGCGGCACGCGGCGCGCGATGGACGTCAACGAGCGCGCGCGGCACGAGCCGAAGAGCTCGCGCGACTACCAGCGGCTGCGCCACCCGGCCGGCTGCGGCTGCTGCAGCCCGGGCCGCAGCAAGGCGACGGTGACCGCGCCCAACGGCGCCAAGGCCTTCCCGTCGAAGCGGCCCTGGATGATCAGTCACTGAGGGCCGGCACGCGGGCCTCGGCCCGCCCGCACAGCCGCGCGACCAGCGCGCCGGCATCTGCGGGCAGCCGGTCGCCGCGCCAGGCCACATGCTGGTCGGCCCGGCACAGCACGAGGCGGTGGCGGTAGCCGGCCTCGGCCGGCAGTTCGTCCGCCGTGGCGTCGACCAGCGCCAGCGGCATGCCGACGACCTGCGCGGCCGCCTGCAGCGGCGCGACGTCGACCGACGGGTCGCGGCGCAGCAGCGTGTAGCCGGGGCCGAAGGCGTCGTAGAGCGAGCGCCCGTCGTCCAGCCACACGTGCGGCGCCCGGCAGCCGGGCACCGTGGACGGCGTGAAGTCGCCCATGCTGTAGGGCGGCGGCGCCTCGCCGTCGGCGACGATGATGGGCGAGCCGTCGTAGAAGTACCCGAAGTTCAGGCCGCCGCAGCAGAACTGCTGCACGTTCAGCGCGTAGGCTTCGCGGCCCACGGCCTCGCGCAGCGCCTCGCCCGCGGGGCCCGGCGCTTCCAGGTCGGGCGGCACCGCGCCGCGCGCGCGGATCATCTTCTGGGCATGCTCCATCGCGAACTGCGACACCTGCTCGGTGATCGGCTGGCGCTCGGCCTGGTAGGCGTCCAGGATGGCCTCGTCGGCCCAGCCCTGCAGGCACGCGCCCAGCAGCCAGCCGAGGTTGACCGCGTCGGCGATGCCGGCGTTCATGCCGTAGCCGGCGTAAGGCACCCACAGGTGCGCGGCGTCGCCTGCGATGAAGACGCGGCCGGCGCGGAAGCGGTCGGCCACCAGCCGCCGGCCCACCCAGTCCTCCTTGCTGATGACCTCGTACGGGAAGTCGGCTTCCACGCCCAGGATCTCGCGGATCGAGGCGTCGCGGTCGACCGAGTCGAACTCCGGCTCGTGCGGGTTGAGGTGGTTGTGCACCAGCCACTTGTCGCCGCCGTCGATGGTGAACACCGTTCCGCAGCGCCGCGGGTTGACGGCGTAGCAGCACCAGGCGTCGGTGCCCTGGGTGCGCTCGCGCAGGCCCGGCGCGCGGATGTAGGTGGACTGCACGCGCTGGATCACCGGCGTGCCGGCCAGCTGTGCGCCCATGGCCTTGCGCACCATCGAGCTGCCGCCGTCGCAGCCGACCAGGTAGCGCGCACGCAGCGTGCGGGTGCTGCCGTCGTCCAGGCCGAGCGCGGTGGCCGTCACGCCGTCGGCGTCCTGCTCGAAGCCCAGCACCTGCGTGCGGCTGAGCAGCGTCACGCCGGGGCGGCTCGCGGCATGCTCCAGCAGGATCGGCTCGAGGTAGATCTGGTTGATGCGGTGGGGCGGCTCGGGGGTCGGCCACCAGGTGTCGGGGCCGCCGGTGGCGGTGTAGCGCTCGCGCCGGCTGGGGATGGGGATGCGCGTGAGCTCCTGCCCGGTGAAGGTGGTGCGGAAGACGACGTCGTTGGGGTGGTCCGCGGGCAGGCCGGCATCGCGCACCTGGGCGGCCACGCCCAGGCGGCGGAACTGCTCCATCGTGCGGGCCGACACGTGGTTGCACTTGACGTTGGGCGGCTCGCCGCGGTGGCGGGTCTCGGCGATCGCGACGCGCACGCCGCGCGAGGCGAGGTCCATCGCGAGGGTCAGGCCGACCGGGCCGGCGCCGACGATCAGGACGTCGGTGGTGAGGGTCTCGAGGCTCATTGGGGGAAGAGGAGGGGAGAGAGGAATGAAGTTCAGTCGAGCTTGATGCCGGCGCGCTGGATCACCTGCGCCCACTTGGTGGTCTCGCTGCCGATGTAGCGTGCGAAGGCCGCCGTGCTCTGCGGCGCGGGCTCGACGCCCAGGTTGCGCATGGCCGCGCGGGTCGCTTCGTCGGCCAGGCCGGCATTGATCTCGGCGTTGAGCCGCGTGACGATGGCCTCGGGGGTGCCGGCGGGCGCGACGATGCCGAACCAGCCGGTGGAGTCGTAGCCGGGCACGCCGGCCTCGGACATCGTCGGCACCTCGGGCAGCATCGGCAGGCGGGTCGGGCTGGTGACGGCATAGGCCACCAGCTTGCCGGCGCGGATCTGCTGCAGGGCCGAGGGCAGGTCGACGATGCCCAGCGGCACCTGGCCGCCCAGCACGTCGAGCGCGGCCGGGCCCGAGCCTCGGTAGGCGACCTCGACCAGTTGCACGCCAGCCATCTGCGAGAGCAGCGCGGCCGACAGGTGCATGGCCGTGCCGTTGCCGCCATGGGCAATCGACAGCTTGCGCGGCTCGGCCTTCGCCTTGTCGATCAGCGCCTTGAGCGTGCGCGGCTGCAGGGAGGGGTGTCCGACCAGCACGAAGGGAATGGCTGCCACCATCGCCACCGGCTGCAGGTCGCGCGCCGGGTCGAAGGGCATCTGGGCATAGAGGCTCGCGTTGGCCGACAGCGCCCCGGCTGCCCCCAACCCCAGCGTGTAGCCGTCGGGCGCGGCGCGGGCCACCACCGTGAGCCCGACATTGCCGCCCGCGCCGGGCCGGTTGTCGACCACCACCGGCTGGCCGAGGCGCTCGTTCAGGCGCGGGACCAGCATGCGGAACACGGCGTCCGAGCTGCCGCCCGGTGGGAAGGTCACCACCACGCGGATCGGCTTCGTCGGGTAGTCGGGCTGGGCCTGCGATGCCAGCGGTGCGGCCAGCGCGAAAGCGCCTGCGGCCAGGGCGGCCAGGGCGCGGCGGCGGGCCAGGCAGGGCCGTGCGCTTGCGCGGCCTGAAGAGGGATGCATGCGTGTCTCCGGTTTCGGTGTTTTCCACATTGAAACCGCGGCGCATTCATTCGTAAATCAATAAATTCGAAAGCATTCTCAATATGACCTGATGAATACCACCTTCGCGCCCACGATCCGCCAACTGCGTGCCTTCGTGCAGGTGCACCGGCTGCGCAAGCTGAGTGCCGCGGCCGAGCAGCTCTTCGTTACGCAGTCGGCCGTGAGCATGCTGATCCGGCAGCTCGAGGAGGGGCTGGACGCACGGCTCTTCGATCGGACCACGCGTTCGCTCCAGCCCACGGCCGCCGCGTCGGAGATGCTGCCGGTGGCCGAGCGCATCCTGCGCGATGTCGACGCGCTGGCCACGGGCTTTCGCGAGCTGGCGCAGCTGGAGCGCGGGCGCGTCAGCATCGCCATCACGCCCACGCTGGCGTCCTTCCTGTTGCCCGAGGCGATCCGCGCCTTCGCGCGCAGTCATCCGCAGGTGCGGGTGCTGGTGGACGATTGCGCGCCCGACCAGTTCGTCTCGCGCGTGATCGGCGAGCACGTGGACTTCGGCATCGGCACGCCGGAGCGGCCCGGCGCCGAGGTCGACACGCAGACGCTGCTGCGCGACCACCTGGCGCTGGTGTGCCCGCGCACGCACCGGCTGGCCAACCAGCGCTCGGTGCGCTGGCGCGCCCTGGCCGGCGAGCCGCTGACCACCGTGCGGCCGGGGTACGGCATCCGTCCGCAGATCGAGGCGGCGGCGGCACGCGCCGGCGTCGCGCTGGACGTGGTGCACGAGGTGTCTTTCCTTTCCACCGCGCTGTGGATGACGGCCAGCGGCATGGGCGCGGCCATCATGCCCTCGGCCTTCGCGCGGGCCGCCGGCGATGCCTCGCTCGCCATCCTGCCGCTGGTTGCGCCGCGCGTGTCGCGCGACGTGTCGGTGGTCACGCGGCGCGGTCGCTCGCTGTCGGCGGCCAGCCTGAGCTTCATCCGCACCCTGCGCACGACGCTGGCCGCGCACAAGGGCTGAAGGGCGGCGCGCCACACGCGCCGCTGCGTACGTCAATCAACGTATGGGCCGGCCGCGCGGCGATTTCCAGAATGCCGGCATCGACATTCCCCCGGAGCGCAGCCATGATCCACGGCGACATTTCCAGCAGCAAGGACACCGTCGGCGTCGCCGTCGTCAACTACAAGATGCCGCGCCTGCACACGCGCGCCGAGGTGCTCGCGAACGCGAAGCAGATCGCCGACATGGTGGTCGGCATGAAGGCCGGCCTGCCGGGCCTGGACCTCGTGGTCTTTCCCGAGTACAGCACGCACGGGATCATGTACGACAGCGCCGAGATGTACGAGAACGCAGCCAGCGTGCCGGGATTCGAGACCGAGATCTTCGCCGAGGCCTGCCGCAAGGCCAAGGTGTGGGGCGTGTTCTCGCTCACCGGCGAGCGCCATGAGGAGCACCCCAACAAGGCGCCGTACAACACCCTGATCCTCATGAACGACCAGGGCGAGATCGTCCAGAAGTACCGCAAGATCATGCCCTGGGTGCCGATCGAGGGCTGGTACCCCGGCAACTGCACCTACGTGAGCGAAGGGCCCAAGGGCCTGAAGATCAGCCTCATCATCTGCGACGACGGCAACTACCCCGAGATCTGGCGCGATTGCGCGATGAAGGGCGCCGAGCTGATCGTGCGCTGCCAGGGCTACATGTACCCGGCCAAGGAACAGCAGATCCTCATCAGCAAGGCCATGGCCTTCGCCAACAACGTGTACGTGGCGGTGGCCAACGCCAGCGGCTTCGACGGCGTGTATTCGTACTTCGGGCACTCGGCGCTGATCGGCTTCGACGGCCGCACGCTCGGCGAATGCGGCGAGGAGGAAATGGGCGTGCAGTACGCCGCCCTGTCCAAGAGCCTGATCCGGGACTTCCGCAAGAACGGGCAGAGCGAGAACCACCTCTTCAAGCTGCTGCACCGGGGCTACACCGGCGTCATCAATTCGCGCGAGGGCGACAAGGGCGTGGCCGACTGCCCCTATTCCTTCTACGGCAAGTGGGTGTCCGACCCGGAAGGCACGCGGGCGATGGTGGAGTCCTTCACGCGCAGCACCGTCGGCACCGCCGAGGCGCCGATCGAGGGCATCCCGAACGAAGAGACGGTGAACCTGCACCGCTGACAAGCTTCTGAGCATTCGCAGGCATGGACGCCCATGACCCGTTGCACGCCTGGCGCATCGCGCAGGAGCCCTTCTACAAGCCGGTGGGCGACGAATGCGCGCAGTTCGAGGCCGCCTGGTCGCGGCGCCTGCCGCTGCTGCTGAAGGGGCCGACCGGCTGCGGCAAGACCCGCTTCGTCGAGCACATGGCCTGGCGTCTGGGCCGGCCGCTGGTCACCGTGGCCTGCCACGAGGACACCGGCGCGGGTGACCTGGTGGGTCGCTGGCTGCTCGACGCCGACGGCACGCGCTGGCAGGACGGCCCGCTGGCACTGGCGGCCCGCCACGGCGCCGTCTGCTACCTCGACGAACTGGCGGAGACGCGGCCGGAGACCGCCGTGGCCATTCACCCGCTCACCGACACCCGGCGCATGCTGCCGCTGGACCGGCGCGGCGAGCTGCTGCGGGCGCATCCCGACTTCATGCTCGTGGTGTCCTTCAACCCCGGCCACGGCAGCCGGATGCTGCGCAGTGCGACGCGCCAGCGCTTCTGCGGCTTGGCCTTCGACCACCCGCAGGCCGAGGACGAGGCGCAGATCCTGATGCACGAGGTGGGCATCGACGTCGAGCTGGCCAGCGCCCTGGTCGCGCTGGGGCGACGGTCCCGCCGGCTGGCGGGGCAGGGGCTGGAAGAGGGCGCGTCGACGCGCATGCTGGTGCGCGCCGCGGAACTGGTGCGCGCCGGCATGGCGCCGCGCGAGGCCTGCCGCATGGCGCTGGTGGCGCCGCTGACCGACGACCCCACGCTGTCCGAGGCGCTGGGCGCGGCCATCGATGCCTCGTTCTGAGGCGCTGCCTGCGGCGCCGGGCCATGCGGTGCTGGAGCCTTACCTGCGGCTGCTTTGGAACATCGCGCCGCCGATCCATGCGCCGGCGCCGGGCGCAGACGCCGATACGGCCCCATTCCTGACGGAACAGGGCCTGCACCTTCCGTCGCCACCGACCGGACTCGAGGGCGCCGATGCCTGCGCGTGGCAGCGCGCTGCCGCGGCGCATGCGGCCGCCCACCTGGTGTTTTCGCGCCGCCTCTTCGCGCGCGTCGGTGTGGCGCCCGTCACGCAGGCCCTGGTCGACGTGCTGGAGGACGCCCGCGTCGAGGCCCTGGCGCGGCGCGCGCTGCCCGGTCTGCGCGCACTGTGGACGCGCTGGCACACCGCATCGCCCGCCGATGGCCAGGGCTTCGCGGCGCTCCTGGCACGGCTCGCACGTGCCCTGGCCGACCCCGGCTACGACGACCCGCATCCCTGGGTGCGCAAGGGCCGGGCGCTGTTCTTCCTCGACGCAGCAGGGGACGTGGTCTCACCGGCGCAGGGCCTGGCGCTGCGGCGCATGGCCTCCGCGCTCGGGCACGACCTCGGCCAGATGCGCATGGCCTTCGACCCGCGCACGCACCGCATCGTGCCTTCGTACCGAGACGACAACCGCTGGCTGTGGCTGGCGCCCGAGCAGGAGCAGGCGGCGCGGCCACCCGGACTCTCGCCGTCGCCGCAGGACGAAGCTGCGCCGGATGCTGCGCTCGTGCCGCCCGAGCGTGTTTATCCCGAATGGGATGCGCGCATCGGCCGCCTCAGGGCGTCATGGTGCGAAGTGCGCGAGCGCCTGCCGTCGCCGGCCCCTGCGCGTGCGGCCGCAGCACAGCCCGCAGGGCTGCAGGCCTCCCTGCTTGCGGCCCTGCGCCGCCTGGCGCGGGCGCCGTCGCGCCGCGCGGGGCTGCGGTCGCTGGACGGTGAGGGCATCGACCTCGACGCCGCCATCGAGGCCGCGGCGGCGCGGCGGCACCGTCTGCCCTTCGACCCGCGCGTGCACCGCCGCCCGATCACGACGCCGGAGCGCGGGGCGGCCTTCCTGCTGATCGACACCTCGGCCTCGAGCGAGGCCAGCCTGCCGCTCGCGCTGGCCGCGGCCGAAGCACTCGCGCAGGCGCTCGGCGACGCGGGCTGGTGCGTGATGGTGCAGGGCTTCGAGTCGCAGGGCCGGCGTGCCGTGACGCTGTGGCGGGTGCTCGACGCCGGCGAGCGCTGGAACGATCACGCGCGGGGCCGCCTGCACGCGCTGCGCGCGGCGCATTCCACGCGCCTGGGCGCCGCCCTGCGCCATGCCACCGGGCTGCTGGCGGCCTGGCCGGCGTCGCGACGCGTGCTGTGGCTGCTGGGCGATGCCGATGCGCACGACATCGACATCCACGAGCCCGGCTACCTCGCGGCCGACGCGCGACACGCGGTGCAGGCGGCTCGTCGGCAGGGCATCGGCATGCGTGCGCTGGTCTGCGCCGACGACGACGGCAGCGCTGCGGCACGCATCTTCGGCCCCGGCGGCTGGGCACGGGTGCGCAGCCTGCAGGAACTGCCACAGGTGCTGGGCGGACCGGGCTGAGACGAGTCCGACTGCCTGGGTCCTGCCGAGTGCCGATCAGGCCTTTCGCGCGCCAGGCCCATCACGCCGGCAGCGGACGCGGTGCCGCCGGCAAACCGTGGGGCATGGGTGTTCGCGCGAGGATGGGCATCCAGTTCGCCTGCCACTGCGCGAGCGCCGCACCACCGCGCCCGAACGCCAGGTCGAGGAACGCCAGGGCCAGATCCGCCGTGGCGGCCTTCACCTTGACGTTCAGCCCTGGCCCGCCGGTCAGCCGACGGTCGGTGAACATGCTGTGAGAGCCGCCATGGAAAACGGCCAGCAGCTTGTGCGGGTGGGGAATGGCGTCGAACACGGCCAGCCGATCCGCCATGCCGGAGCGATAGCCCGGAATCTCGATGACATCGTCGGTCGCCGTCACGTGGACGGTCGGCACAGCGACCTTGCGCAGCACGGCCGCCAGATCGGGCTCGTTGTAGAAGGGCGGCGCGGAGATGATGACTGCGGCAGCAAAGCGCGGGTCGTGGCAACCGACGGTCTGGCCGTCCCTGACGACCTCTGCACCGATCGCGAGCAGCGTGGTGTTCGCACCGTACGAGTGGCCCGCCGCGATCAGTTGCTGCCGGTTCACTGCGGCACAGCGCTCGCCGATCTCCTCCGAGAGCATTCGATCGAGCGCAAATCGCAGGTCGGCAGCACGCGCAATCGCCTCTTGCTCCTGCGCCGCTGCCTGCAGGCGGCCGACCACACCGAACGGGTTGCCCGACCAGAGCCTCGCATCGCTGCCCACGTGCTGGACGTGCAGGCTGGCGACGCCATGACTCGACCAGTGCCTTCCAAGATAGCTGTAGCCCTGTCGCGAGCCGCCGATGCCATGCGAGAACACGACCAAGGGCACCGTGCCCTCGGGCGTGGCTCCCGCCGGCCAGTACAGCCGCGCCGGCACCGGCCGGGAGCGCGCGGGATCGACCCAGTCGCGGGATGGAAGCCGATTCGGCCGAGTTGATCGCCGAACTGCTCAAGACATCGCCAGACGTGCCGCCGCTGGACGCCGTCCGCGATGTGATGGTCAAGCGCATTGCCCGCTACACGACCGAGCAGATGACGGCCATCGACAACCTCATGCTCTCGAGCGAATCGCTGCTCGCACGCAAGCAGGCGTTCTACGCGAAGCAGGAGCAGGCGCTGTTTCTCGCGCTGCGTGAGGTCTGGCGGCAGCCCGAACGGCAGAGCGCGCTTCGGATGGTGGCCATGGTGTCCGTCGGCGCCATGAGGCTGGCGCTGCAGGCCTGGCGGGAGCAGACCGGCAAGCGAAAGCCCGCGGCCCAGTTTTTGCGCGACGCGTTCGACAGTCTTCGAACAGGGCTTTGACCGCGAACGCGGCGCGAGGCAAGAGCAGGGCGCTTGTGAACTACAGCGCGTTGCGTGCCCTCAACGAGGCCTGCCCGCGTCGAATGAAGCCCTGGTACTGCCCTTCCTTGCCGGGATACCAGGGCATCGACGCAATCCCGGTGAATCCGGGGAGACGTTCGATGTGCCGCAGCATCCTTTCGCGCATGGCGGCGTCGGGCAGCGGGCCTCTCAACGCCCCCACATTCTCTGCCGCATGCTCGGGATTGGCCGTGGAACTCAGGCAGCAGGTGACGGCGGGATGCGACATCACGAACTTCAGGAAGTACTGCGCCCAGTTCTCGATGCCGTACTCGCGCGCGAACGCCGGAACGGGTTGGCCTTCGACCACCTTGTGCAGCCGTCCCTTCTCCATCGCCATGTTGACCAGCACGCCGACGCCGTGCTCCCGGGCCGCCGGAAACACGCGCTTCTCGGCATTGCGGTTGAAGATGGAGTAGTTCACCTGGACGAAGTCCACGCTGCCGCGATCGATCCATTGCGCCAGCAGATCGTGATAGTCGCTTTCGTGGTGGGTGACGCCCACGAGCCGGATCCGCCCCTCCTTCTTCCAGACATTCAGCAAGGGCAGCACGGCATCGGCGTTGACGATGCTGTGGCATTGCATGAGGTCGAAGCGCTCGCGCCAGAGGCGCAACTGCGACTGCTCGAGGCTCCGGTTGGCGTGGCTCTCGTCGGTCAGGTAGTCGCCGGTGGTCCAGAGCTTGTTGGCCACGAAGAGCTCGGCATTGATGCCCAGGCCGGTGATGAAGTCGCCGACGGTGGTCTCGCCGCTTCCGTAGAGCGGCGAGGTGTCGAGCAGGCGCACGCCACCGTCCCAGTAGCGCTTGACCACTTCACGCAGGTTCTCGCGAGGCTGCCCCGGCAAAGCGTCGAAGGTCAGGAAGGTTCCGAGCCCGAGGGCCGAGACCGTTTCGCCGGTGCGCGCAATGGTCTTGGTCAGCACACCGGCGGGCGGCGGCGGCGGGGTCGATGGCGCGGACGGCGACGTCGCCTGCTGGCTGTGGGCGGAGAAGGTGGGCAGCGCCAGGGGCAGCGCGGCCGCGATGCCGGTGCCCGCCTGCAACAGCCTGCGCCGCGTGGAAGAAAAAGGAGGAGTGGTCATTGCTGTCCTTGTGTGCAGCCGATGTGGCTTGCGTGAATTCGATACGACGACATCGACGTGCGAATGCTAGGAGCTCGATCTGCGGCACACTAGATGGACAATCAGACATGGGCTGTTTACCGGGATTCAACAATGGACAGATCGGTCCTGCCGGACCTCGACATGTTCTCTGCGGTGGCGAGGCATCGGAGCTTCCGTGCTGCGGCGGCCGAGAAGGGGGTTTCGGTCTCGCTCGTCAGCAAGACCATCCGTCGTCTGGAAGAGGAGTTGGGCGTCACCCTGCTCACGCGAACGACGCGCAGCGTCAGGCCCACGGCGGCCGGCAACGACCTGCTCGCGCAGCTCGAGCCCAGCCTGGCGACCATCAGGGGTGCACTCGAACGGCTGAACCAGCACCGCGGGTCTCCGCTGGGCACGTTGAAGATCAACGCGCCGGCGCCGATCGCGCAGTTCCTGCTGGCCGGCCTGGCCGCGCGCTTCACCGCGATGCACCCCGGTGTATCGGTGGAGATCACGGCCGATGCAGCGATGGCCGACATCGTCCGGGATGGCTACGACGCGGGCGTGCGCATCACCAAGGACCTGCAGCAGGACATGATCGCGGTCCGGATCGGGCCGCCGCAGCGTTATGCGGTGGTGGGCTCGCCGGCCTATTTCAAGCGGCGACCCGTACCGCAATCGCCCCGCGATCTCGCAGGACACGACTGCATTCGCCGCCGATTCCCGGCGGGAGGCTTGCAGGAGTGGGCCTTCCAGCGCCGCAACGCCGCGCCCGAGATGCCCGCGGCGCGGCTCATCGTCAACGATGCCCAGATCGCCGTGAACGCTGCCGCGGCCGGAGGAGGGCTCGCCTACGTGCACGAGAAGTACGTCGAGCGCGAGCTGGCCGATGGAGACCTGGTGCGGGTGCTGCAGGCGTGGTCGCCTGGCATCGGCGCCCCGTATCTCTACTACCCCAGGCAGCGCTTCCTTTCCGCGGCCTTGCGGGCATTTGTCGACTTCGCGCGATCTTCCGCGGCAGAAAGGCCATAGCAGCAAATGAAAAAAGCCGTCCCGAAGGACGGCTTGGCGCTCGCGCTCGACGCGCGTGGGCAGCGACTCAGGCCTTCACGGCCGCGAGCGCGTCGTTGAAGGTCTTGCTGGGGCGCATCACCGCCTCGGTCTTCTTCTCGTCGGTCTTGTAGTAGCCGCCGATGTCGGCCGGCTTGCCCTGCACGTCGGCCAGCTCGCCCACGATCTTCTTCTCGTTGGCGGCCAGCGTCACGGCCAGCGGCTTGAACTGCTTGGCGAGTTCGGCGTCCTCGGTCTGCTCGGCCAGGGCCTGGGCCCAGTACAGCGCCAGGTAGAAGTGGCTGCCGCGGTTGTCGAGCTGGCCGGTCTTGGGCGAGGGGCCCTTGTTGTTGTCCAGCAGCTTGCCGGTGGCGGCGTCCAGCGTCTTGGCCAGCAGCTTGGCCTTGGCGTTGTTGTTCTTCAGGCCCAGGTCTTCCAGGCTCACGGCCAGCGCGAGGAACTCGCCCAGCGAATCCCAGCGCAGGTGGTTCTCTTCCACCAGCTGCTGCACGTGCTTGGGCGCCGAGCCGCCGGCACCCGTCTCGTACATGCCGCCGCCGGCCATCAGGGGCACGATCGACAGCATCTTGGCCGAGGTGCCCAGCTCCATGATCGGGAACAGGTCGGTGAGGTAGTCGCGCAGGATGTTGCCGGTGGCGCTGATGGTGTCTAGGCCGCGGATGACGCGCTCCAGCGTGTAGCGCATGGCACGCACCTGGCTCATGATCTGGATGTCCAGGCCGGTGGTGTCGTGCTCGTGCAGGTACATCTTCACCTTGGTGATGAGTTCCTTCTCGTGCGGGCGGTAGGCGTCGAGCCAGAAGACCACCGGCATGCCCGAGTTGCGCGCACGCGTGACGGCCAGCTTGACCCAGTCGCGGATCGCGGCGTCCTTGGTCTGGCACATGCGCCAGATGTCGCCCTGCTCGACGTTCTGGCTCATCAGCACCTCGCCGGTGGCCAGGTCGGTGATGTTGGCCACGCCGTCCTCGGGGATCTCGAAGGTCTTGTCGTGCGAGCCGTATTCCTCGGCCTGCTGCGCCATCAGGCCGACGTTGGGCACCGTGCCCATGGTCTTGGGGTCGAAGGCGCCGTGCCACTTGCAGAAGTTGATGATCTCCTGGTAGATGCGGGCGAAGGTCGATTCGGGCATCACGGCCTTGACGTCCTTCAGGCGGCCGTCGGCACCGTACATCTTGCCGCCGTTGCGGATCATCGCGGGCATGGAGGCGTCGACGATGATGTCGTTGGGCGAGTGGAAGTTGGTGATGCCCTTGGCCGAGTCCACCATGGCCAGCTCGGGCCGGTGCTCGTGGCAGGCATGCAGGTCGCGCTTGATCTCGTCCTGCTTGGCGCTGGGCAGCGTGGCGATCTTGTTGTACAGGTCGACCATGCCGTTGTTGACGTTCACGCCCAGCTCCTCGAAGAGCTTGCCGTGCTTTTCGAACGCTTCCTTGTAGAAGATCTTCACGCAGTGGCCGAACACGATGGGGTGCGAGACCTTCATCATCGTGGCCTTGACGTGCAGCGAGAACATCACGCCCGTCTTGTGCGCGTCCTCGATCTCCTTCTCGTAGAACTCGAGCAGCGCCTTCTTGCTCATGAACATCGAGTCGATCACCTCGCGGTCCTTCAGGGCGACCTTCGGCTTGAGCACGATGGTCTTGCCGCTCTTGGTGATGAGCTCCATCTTCACGTCGCGGGCGCGGTCCAGCGTCATCGACTTCTCACCGTGGTAGAAGTCGCCGCCGTGCATGTGCGAGACGTGCGAGCGCGAGGCTTGGCTCCACTCGGCCATGCTGTGCGGGTTCTTGCGGGCGAATTCCTTGACCGCCTTGGGCGCGCGGCGGTCGGAGTTGCCTTCGCGCAGCACCGGGTTCACGGCCGAACCGATGCACCTGTTGTAGCGGGCGCGGATGTCCTTCTCTTCGTCCGTTTTCGGGTTCTCGGGGAAGTCGGGGATCTTGTAGCCCTTGTCCTGCAGTTCCTTGATGGCGGCCTTGAGCTGGGCCACCGAGGCGCTGATGTTGGGCAGCTTGATGATGTTGGCTTCGGGCTTGAGCGTGAGCTTGCCCAGCTCGGTGAGGTTGTCGGCCACGCGCTGTTCTTCGGTCAGCGCTTCGGGGAACTGGCCCAGGATGCGGCCGGCCACCGAGATGTCGCTGGTCTCGACGTTGATGCCCGCGGCCTGGGCGAAGGTGCGCACGATCGGCAGCAGGGACGCGGTGGCCAGCGCGGGCGCCTCGTCGGTCAGGGTGTAGATGATGGTCGGAGGCGTCGTGCTCATGGCGCTGGATGTCCTTGGGAAGATGGTGAACGGAACGGGCCGGCGGGCATTGTCGCGCCGAATGCGGCGCGGCCCGGCGCGGCGGGGCCGGCGACGGCAACCGCGAAGTATGCCGCGCCGCTGCGGCGTACGCGCCGCCGGTCTCACTCGCCGCAGGGCCGCGCTCGGAATTCAGGACCCGATCGGCCTGCAGCGCCCATGTGACGGGCGCCAGGCGCTATCGAAAGCGTAGCAACCGGCGTGCCGTGCCGGCGCCGGACGCCCGGGTTCAGCCGATGCGCGCGATCACGCTGCCGGCTGCCGCGTGCCGGCCGGCCTCGGCCTGGCGCGTCAGGCGCCCGCTGCGGTGCGCCGTCACCTGCATCTCCATCTTCATCGCCTCCATGACCGCGACGGTCTGGCCCTCGGCCACCTCGGCGCCGTCCTCCACCTTCCAGGCCTGCAGCGTGCCGGCGATGGGCGCCGTGACCGCGGCGGGGTCGGCGGCAGGCGCTTCCTGCGCCGGCGTGGCGGCGCCCGGGGCGCTCGCGGCCAGCCCGCGCAGCAGCACCGCCGGCAGGCCCAGGGCGACGCGCCGGCCGTCGATCTCGATGGCGGTGCGCTGCAGCGGCTCGGCGGCGGCGGGCTCGGCGCGCACGGCGGCGGCCAGCGGCTCGGCGAAGTCGGTCTCGATCCAGCGCGTGTGGACCTTGAAGCCCTCGGTGCCGACGAAGTCCGGCTGCTGCAGCACCGCGCGATGGAAGGGCAGCACCGTCGGCAGGCCCTCGATGCGGAACTCCGCCAGCGCGCGGCGCGCACGGGCCAAGGCCTGCGCGCGCGTGGCGCCGGTCACGATCAGCTTGGCCATCAGCGAGTCGAAGCTGCCGGGCACCACCGCGCCCGCGTGCACGCCGCTGTCCACGCGCACGCCGGGCCCGCCCGGCGGGTCGAAGACCTCGACCGGCCCGGGGGCGGGCAGGAAGCCGCGGCCCACGTCCTCGGCGTTGATGCGGAATTCGATCGCATGGCCGCGGGGCACGGGTGTCTCGCGCAGGCTGAGCGGCAGGCCGTCGGCCACGCGCAGCTGCTCGACCACCAGGTCCAGGCCGCAGGTCTCCTCCGTCACCGGGTGCTCGACCTGCAGCCGCGTGTTCACTTCCAGGAAGGAGATCGCGCCCGAGGCGCTGAGCAGGAACTCCACCGTGCCGGCGCCGACGTAGCCGGCCTCGGCGCAGATGTCGCGCGCCGCGGCGTGGATGCGCTCGCGCTGCCCGTCGTCGAGGAAGGGCGCCGGGGCTTCCTCCACCAGCTTCTGGTTGCGCCGCTGCAGCGAGCAGTCGCGCGTGCCCAGCACCAGCACATGGCCGTGCGTGTCGGCGATCACCTGCGCCTCGATGTGGCGCGGCCGGTCGAGGAACTGCTCGACGAAGCACTCGCCGCGACCGAATGCGGTGACGGCCTCGCGCACGGCGGATTCGTAGAGCTCGGCCACCTCGTCGAGACGCCACGCGATCTTCATCCCGCGCCCGCCGCCGCCGAAGGCGGCCTTGATGATGATGGGCAGGCCATGCGCGCGCGCGAAGGCCTCGACCTCGGCCGCGTCCTTCACCGGGTCGGCGGTGCCCTGGACCAGCGGCGCGCCGACCTTGAGCGCGATGCGCCGCGCCTCGACCTTGTCGCCCAGCCGCGCGATGGCCGAGGGCGGCGGGCCGACCCAGGTCAGGCCGGCGTCGATCACGGCCTGGGCGAAGCCGGCGTTCTCGGACAGGAAGCCGTAGCCCGGGTGCACCGCGTCGGCGCCGCTCCGGCGCGCCACGGCCAGCAGCTTGTCGATGGCGAGGTAGGTGTCGGCCGGGCGGTGGCCGTCCAGGCCCCAGGCCTCGTCGGCCACGCGCGCGTGCAGCGCGTCGAGGTCGGGGTCGGCATACACGGCGACCGACTGCACGCCGTAGTCGGCACAGGCGCGCGCGATGCGCACCGCAATCTCGCCGCGGTTGGCGATCAGGACTTTCTTCATGACGGGTCTCTCGAGGTTCGGCGGGGAAGGTCGATGGGGTCGAAGCCGGCGGCGACGCGGAAGCGGATGCGCGCGCCCACGGGCACCTGCCCCGCCAGGTCCAGGTGCCAGGGCGCGATGCAGCCGATGACGGGGTAGCCGCCGGTGAGCGGGTGGTCGGCCAGGAAGAGCACGGGCTGGCCGTTGGCGGGCACCTGGATGGCGCCGAGGGCCGTGCCTTCGCTGGGCAGTTCGGCCGGGATGGCGCGCGTCAGCGGCCGCTCGCCCTGCACGCGCACGCCGACCCGGTTGGACTGCGGCGTCACCGTCCAGTCCTGCGTGAACAGCAGCTCGAGCGCGTCGAGCGTGAACCAGTCGGCGCGCGGGCCGAGCTGCACGTCCAGCATGACCAGGTCGCCCGGCTTCGGCAGGTCGCGCGACAGCCCGGGCAGGCCGACCGGCGCGCCGCCTGGCTGCGGCCGCACGGCCAGCAGGTCGCCGGCCGCGAGCGGGGGCAGGCCCACCTGCGCCAGCGTGTCGAAGGCCAGGCTGCCTAGCACCGGAACGCGGTCGATGCCGCCGCGCACGGCGACGTAGCTGCGCACGCCGGCCTCGGGTTCGCCGAGGCGCAGGCGGTCGCCTTCGCTCAAGGCCAGCGGCGCATGGCGCGGCACGGGCCACTGTCTGCCGTCGGGGGCCGTGAGGGTCAGCGGGCCGCTGGCACCGGTGACTGCCACCACGGTGTCGCCACGGCTCGCCAGCTCGAAGCCGCCTTGGGCGACCTCGATGCAGGCGGCGTCGGCGGCGTTGCCGACCAGCCGGTTCGCGGCCCGCAGCGCGCCGCGGTCCATCGCACCCGACGCGGCCACGCCCAGCCCTGCGCGGCCGGGGCGGCCCAGGTCCTGCAGCAGGGCCTGCAGGCCGGGGCTGCGGATCTCCAGCGCAGGTGCCTTCACCGGCGCAGTCGCGCGTGTCTCGGCGGGGGTGGATGTTTCGGCAGCACTGTCAGGGCGTTGGCCCGCATCGACGAAGCGCACCCGCTGGCCGGGCTGCAGCAGCGCGGGCGGGTCGCGCGCCAGGTCCCACATCGGCGTGAAGGTCTGGCCGAGGATCTGCCAGCCGCCGGGACTGGCCTTGGGATAGACGCCGCTGAAACCGCCGGCCACCGCCACCGCGCCGGGCGGGATGCGGGTGCGCGGCGAGGCGCGGCGCGGCACGCTGCGCAGCAGCTCGTCGCCGCCCGTGAGGTAGGCGAAGCCTGGCGCAAAGCCGGTGAAGGCGACGAACCAGTCGCTGCCGCTGTGGCGGCGCACCACCTCCTGCGGTGTGATCTGCAGCAGCTCGGCGACCTCGGCGAGGTCCTCGCCGTCGTAGTGCACCGGAATCTCGATGCGCGCGCCGGCACCGGCCGCGGCCAGCACGAGCGGCCGGCGCGCGAACTCGGCCGCGAGCGACGTGCGCGAGTGCCGGTGCGCGTCGAACGCGACCAGCAGCGTGCGCGCGCCGGGCACGATCTCGCCGACGCCCTCGATGGGCTCGGCCTGCAGTGACGCGAGCAGGCCCAGCGTCTGCGACAGATCGTCCAGTTCGACCAGGAGCATGCCGTCGCCGGCGGGCAGGACGCGCATCGCTCAGACCTCCTGCGCTTCGGCCGCATCCGCGAAGGCGCGGACGGCGATGCCCTCGGCCTCGAGCCGCTCGCGCACGCGCCGGGCCAGGGCGACGGCGCCGGGGCTGTCGCCGTGCACGCAGATGGACTCGGCGTCCACGCGCACGGTGCTGCCGTCGTCGGCGACCATGGTGCCCTCGCGCGCGAGGCGCAGCATGCGCTCGGCGACGGCCTCGGGGTCGTGCAGCACCGCACCGGGCTGGTTGCGCGGCACCAGGCTGCCGTCGGCGCGGTAGCCGCGGTCGGCAAAGGCCTCGGCCACCGTGCGCAGGCCGGCATCGCGTGCCCAGCCCGCCAGCGGCGAGCCGGCCAGCACCACCAGCGCCAGGGTCGGGTCGATCGCGCGCACCGCCGCGATCACGTCCTGTGCCTGGCGCGCGTCGTGGGCGATGGTGTTGTAGAGCGCGCCGTGCGGCTTGACATAGCGCACGCGCGTGCCCGCGGCCGTGGCCAGGCCTTGCAGCGCGCCGATCTGGAAGATCACCGCTGCGCGCAGGTCGGCGCTGGCGATGTCCATGGCCCGGCGGCCGAAGCCGGCCAGGTCCGGGTAGGCCACGTGCGCGCCGATCGCCACGCCGCGCGCGGCGGCCGCGCGCAGGGTGGTGAGGATGCCGGCCGGGTCGCCGGCATGGAAGCCGCAGGCCACGTTGGCGCTGCTGACGAGGTCGAGCATGGCGGCGTCGTCGCCCATGCGCCAGGCACCGTAGCTTTCGCCGAGGTCGCTGTTGAGGTCGATGGTCATGGCAGGAATGGCAAGGGAAGGCCCTGCGGCTGCGCGCAGCCGCGGGCCGGATCGGGGAAGCGCAGGGCGCGGCCTAGTGCAGGCTGCCGCCTTGCGCGTGCAGGTCGGTGGTGGTGGTGAGCGCGGTGCGCAGCAGCACGCGCAGCGCCTCGACCTGGGTGGCGAGCGCGAGGCTCGGCATGCCGGGCACACGCGCGGCCTGTTCGGGCAGCGCGGGCAGGTGCACGAAGCCGCCGCGCGTGCGGGCCAGGGCCGGGCGCGTGGCGAGCCGGTGCATCAGCCCGTAGAAGGCGTGGTTGCACACGAAGGTGCCGGCCGTGTTCGACACCGAGGCCGGCAGGCCGGCCTGGCGCAGTGCATGGACGATGGCCTTGATCGGCAGCGTCGAGAAGTAGGCCGCCGGGCCGCGCGCCTCGACCGCCGCATCCACCGGCTGGCGGCCGGCGTTGTCGGGGATGCGTGCGTCGTCGACGTTGATGGCCACGCGTTCGGGCGTGACCTCGGTGCGCCCGCCGGCCAGCCCGAGCCCGACGGCCAGCACCGGCGCCGGCCCGGCGGCAAGCGCCGCGTCCAGCGCGGCCAGTGCATCACCGAACACGCAGGGCATTTGCAGCGCCTGCACGGTGGCCCCCTCGCAGGCCCAGCCGTCGAGGGCGCGCGCCACTTCCCAGGACGGGTTCACCGTGTCGCGGTCGAAGGGTTCGAAGCCGGTGAGCAGGATGCGTTCGGATGCCATGGCGGCCCTCATCAACGGAACATCAGGAAGTTCAGCAGGAACACGTTGACCAGCAGCAGCGTGAGCGCGGTGGGGATCTGCGCGCGGATCACGGCGTTCTTGTCGGGCAGTTCGAGCAGCGCCGCGGGCACGATGTTGAAGTTGGCGGCCATCGGCGTCATCAGTGTGCCGCAGTAGCCGGAGAGCATGCCGACCGCGGCCATCACTGCCGGGTCGCCGTGGTAGACGCCCACCAGGATCGGCACGCCGACGCCGCCCGTCATCACCGGGAAGGCCGCGAAGCCGTTGCCCATGATGATGGTGAAAAGCGCCATGCCCACCACGTACACGGTGACGGCCAGGAAGCGCAGATCCATGTTGATGTAGCTGGTCGTCACGTGCGCCACCGCCTTGCCCACGCCGGCGTCGGAGAACACCAGGCCCAGCATGCCCAGCATCTGCGGCAGCACCAGCGCCCAGCCGAGCGCGTCGGTCAGGCGGCGCGACTCGCGCATGCCCTGCATCGGCGTCTCGCGCGTCAGCCAGCAGGCCAGTGCCAGCGCCACGATGCAGCCGATGCCCAGGCTCACCAGCGTGGTGTTCTTGGGGTCGAGCAGCGGCACGCCGCCGAAGACGAGGTACTTGGCCGAGAGGGTGCCAACCATCGTGAGCAGCGGGATCGCCAGCGCAGGGATGAACAGCCGGTGGCCCAGCCGCTTCGCGCTGGCGAGGTACTGCTCGGCCGAGGGCAGCCTGTGCTTGCCGGCGCCCACGCCGCCGAAGCCGGCGATCAGCGCCATCACGATCACGCCGACGCCGACCCATTCGGGCGGCACCCATTGGCCGACGAGGAACACGAGGGCGTAGAGCGCCCAGAAGAGCGCACTCGCGTAACGGCGCGGGTGCGTCGGGTCGGCCAGCGTCATCACCGCGGTGATGGCGAGGATCAGGCCGACGAGGTCGTAGAGGAGGTCGATGGAGAGCGTCATCTCAGGCCTCCCGGGGCAGTGTCGTCGGGGTGGCGGCGGCGGGCGCGCCGCCCGCGCCGAGCTCGCGCTCCAGCGCCTTGTCCAGCCGGCGCAGGCGCCAGGCGTGGATCACGAAGGCCGAGATGGCGGTGGGGATGCCCCACAGCGCGACGTGGATCGGCTCGACGTCGATGCCGGCCTCGTGCAGGAAGGTGGTCATCAGCACGATGGCGCCGAAGGCGACGAAGATGTCCTCGCCGAAGAACAGGCCCACGTTGTCCGTCGAGGCCGCATAGGCGCGCAGCTTGTGGCGGATGCGGTCGGACAACGCCCCGTAGCGCGCCTCGGTCGCGCCTTCGGCCATGGGCGCGAGCAGCGGCCGCACCATCTGCGGGTGGCCGCCCAGGCTGGTCAGGCCGACGGCGGCCGTGAGCTGGCGCGCCAGCAGGTAGACGATGAGCAGGCGGCCGGCGGTGGCCGACTTGATGCGCCCGATCCAGGCCTGCGCATGCTGGCGCAGGCCGTGCCGCTCCAGCAGCCCGATGACGGCCAGCGGCAGCAGGATGATCAGCGGCAGGTTGCGCGTCTTGACGAAGCCGGTGCCGATCGTCGCCAGGACCTTCTGCACCGGGAAGCCGGCCGCGAAGGCCGTGACGAGGGCCGTGACGATCACGACCAGCATCGGGTTGAAGCGCAGCACGAAGCCCGCAATGATGACCGCGACCCCGATCAGGGGCCACAGGGAAATGGTGCTCGCCATGAGCTTTGCTCCTTGGATGTTGAAGTTGGGTTGGGGGGAGACGGGGTGGATCCGGGTGCGCGGTTACGCAGTCGTCGAGGTGCAAAACCTGTGCCAATCGATCAACAAGAATTTGGCGATGATTGGTTCGTAAATATCAATTGTTGAACAATCAGTGGATTGTTGATGCACTAAAACGGTGGATACATTGGTGCAAACCCGGGGCGCAGCGCATCGAAGCGGGGCGCCTTGTGCAGGGATGGGAGCGGCGAGCGAGCGGCGATCTGCTACAACCGGCGGCCCGGGAACCATCCGGCAACGACGCCCGCTTCATGACCGACGCCCATTCCACCCTGCCCAGCCTGACGCTGAGCGAACGCGTGGCCGAACAGCTGCGCCAGAAGATCACGGCCGGCGAATACCAGCCCGGCCAGCGGCTGTCGGAACAGGCGCTGAGCGATCAGCTGGGGATCTCGCGCAACACCTTGCGCGAGGTGTTTCGCGTGCTGACCAAGGACGGACTTCTGCGCCACGAGCCGAACCGCGGCGTGTTCGTCTCGGTGCCGAGCATCGCGGCCATCATCGACATCTACCGCGTGCGGCGCCTGATCGAGTGCCAGGCGCTGGCGCAGGCCTACCCGCGGCACCCGGCCAAGAAGCACATGCGCGAGGCGGTGCAGCAGGCCGTCAAGGCGCGCGAGGCGGGCGACTGGCTGGGCGTGGGCACGGCCAACATGGCCTTCCACATGGGGATCGTGGAGCTGGCCGACAGCGAGCGGCTGAACCTGCTGTTCGCGCAGGTGCTGGCCGAGCTGCGGCTGGCCTTCGGGCTGCTGCGCGACCCGGAGTTCCTCCACGCGCCCTACGTGGACATGAACCGCAGCATCCTCGAACTGGCCGAGGCGGGCGAGTTCGCCAAGGCATCGTCGGCGCTCAACGACTACCTCGTGCACTCCGAGCGCATCGTGCTGGCGGTCTACGCGCGGCAGTTGGGCGACGGCAGGGTGGGCGCGGGGGCGTAGGACGCCGCACGGCCGTGCCGGCGCTCCAAATTCCGAAGGTGCAGTCGGCCGCCAGCGCCCGCCCCGTGGGCGTTGGCGACGAATTCGTCACGAACGTGACGATCCGCGGGGCTCAGTCCTTGTAGCCGGGGCTTTCGCGGTCCAGCTTGCGCAGCAGGGCCGGCCAGGCGATGTTCGCGCCCTGGCCGCTGGTGACCGTCTTCATGACCTGGGCCAGCCCTTCGAGGATGCGCGGGTCGACTTGCACCAGCTCGCCGCCGGCCTGGGCATCGATCTGGATGCGGCAGGTGTTTTCGAAGGTGTACATGTTGAGGAAGGCGTCGGCCACCGACTTGCCCACGGTGAGCAGGCCGTGGTTGCGCAGCATGAGGAAGTTCTTGTGGCCCAGGTCCTGCTGCAGTCGCGGCTTCTCGTCGTCGCGCAGCGCCACGCCCTCGTAGTCGTGGTACGCCAGCGACGACAGCACGAAGGTGCTCTGCTGGCTGATGGGCAGCACGCCGCCCTTTTGCGCGCTCACGGCGATGCCGGCGCGCGTGTGGGTGTGCAGCACGCACTGCACGTCTTCGCGCACCTCATGGATGGCGCTGTGGATCACGAAGCCCGCGGGGTTGACCGGGTAGGGCGAGTCGATGACCTTGTTGCAGTTCATGTCCACCTTCACCAGGCTCGACGCCGTGATCTCGTCGAACATCAGCCCGTAGGGGTTGATGAGGAAGTGGTGCTCCGGTCCCGGGATGCGGGCCGTGATGTGCGTGAAGACGAGGTCGCTCCAGCCATACAGGGCGACGAGGCGGTAGCAGGCGGCGAGGTCGACGCGCAGCTGCCATTCCTCGGCCGAGACGAGGTTCTGGATTTCGGAGGCGGTGGTGGCGTTCATGGGTGGTCTCCTGTGGGATGACGAATACGGACTGCCGAACGCGAAGGGCGCGAAGATTGCGCGAAAGTCGCGAAAGCAATTCGGTCTGGTGGCTCTGTTTTGCGTCCTTCGCGGGACCTTCGCGTCTTTCGCGTACGGTTGCCGGATCAGGCCGCCGCGGGCTCCTGCAGCGCGGCCTTGTAGATGCTCTGCTTCGGCTGCGCCATCAGACGGCGCAGCATGGGCTCGAACGCGCTCATCGGCAAGGTCTCGGCCTTCGGGTCGAAGGCCGGGTTGTCGTAGAGCTCGCAGAACTCGGCCGTGCGCTCGTAGTGCGGATGGGCCTTGAACTGCTCGCGCATGTCGCGGTCCAGCCCGATGTGGTGGAAGAAGTAGTGGCCCTGGAAGATGCCGTGGTTCTGCACCATCCAGTGATTGGCCTCGCTCACGAAGGGCTTGAGGATGGCGGCGGCGATGTCGGGGTGGTTGAAGCTGCCCAGCGTGTCGCCGATGTCGTGCAGCAGGGCGCAGACCACGTACTCCTCGTCGCGGCCGTCGCGCAGCGCGCGCGTGGCGGTCTGCAGCGAATGGGTGTAGCGGTCGACCGGGAAGCCGCCGTAATCGCCCTCGAGGATCTTCAGGTGCGCCATCACGCGGTCGGGCAGGCCGCGGGTGAAGTGCATGAACTCGCCGCCGATGGCTTGCCAGTCCTCGCGCGTGCTGTCCTGCATGCGCACGAAATTCGCCCTTGCGTTCATCGTTGTCTCCGGGTCGTGGGATGGGATGGGCCCACTGTAGGCCGGGGCGCAGTGGCAAACTGTCCGGAATCGGACAATCCAGCGCCCGCGTTTACCCGGCCCGGCGCTCGCATCCGCGCCCTTGTTGCATGGCCTCCGCCTCCCGTCTCCGGGCTGCCCAGCGTGGCGCCTTCCTCGCCAACCCGTGGTTCGCGTCGCTCACGCGCGGCCAGCGCGAGGCGCTGCTCGGCGCGGCGGAGGTGCTGCACCTGCGCCGCGGCGAAATGCTGTTCCGCCAGGGCGATCCGGTGGGTGCGGCGGGCAGCGGCTTCTACGGGCTGGCCGCGGGGCTGCTGAAGGCGTCCACGCTGCGCGGCGACGGGCGCGAGGCCATCCTGGCCGTGCTGGAGCCCGGCAACTGGTTCGGCGAGATCACGCTCATCGACGGCGAACCGCGCACCCATGATGCGACGGCCCTGTCGTCGGTCGACGTGCTGGTGGTGCCGCCGGCGGCCTTCACCCAGCTCATGCGCGATGCGGCCTTCGCCAACGCGATGGCGCGGCTGCTGGCGGGGCGCGTGCGCGTGCTCTACGGCCTGGCCGAGGACAACACCCTGCGCGACCTGCGCGCACGCGTCGCGCGCCGGCTGCTGACGCTCGCACGGGGCGACGCGACCCAGTCGCCGCGCGCGCGGCCGCGCGTGACGCTGCCGCAGGAGGCGCTGGCCATGATGCTCGGCGTCACGCGGCAGACCCTGTCGCTGCAGCTGAACGCGCTGGCCGGCGAGGGCGTGATCCGCCTGGGCTACCGGCGCGTGGACATCCTCGACGCCGAGGCGCTGGCGCAGCGCGCGCGCTAGCGACGGCCGCCGCGGCACCCGCTCAGCGGATCACGCGCCCGTCGGCCGTGATCGACACCAGGTCGATGGCCGAGGTGGCCTCGCGCACGCCGGCGCGCAGATTCAGGCGGAAGCCGCCGACGTCGTAGGTCGTCATGCCTGCCAGCGTGCGTGCCAGCGTCGGCCCGCGGCCGCCGCGGCGCGCTGCCTCGCAGATGGCCTTGGCGGCGATGAAGCCCTCCAATCCCTCGTAGCCGGGGCTGAGGTCGGACTGGTCGATCGCGGACAGGTATTCGCGCACGATGGGCGTGGCCCGGCTGCGCGGCGAAGGCACCACCTGCGACACCACCACGCCGCCGATGTCCTTGTCCAGCGCGATGTACAGCGGGTCGATACCCACCGCCGAGAAATTGAGGAAGGCGCCTGCGTAGCCGGTCTTGCGCATCTTCTGGATGAAGGCGGCCGTGCTCTGGAACAGCGCGGCCTGGATCACCGCCTGCGGCTGGGCCGCCTGCACGGTGGCCACGGCCGCATCGACCTGCTTCGACTGGCCGGGCATGAAGGCCGTCGCCACCGGCGCCGGCAGCTTCAGCTCCCTGATCGCACGGTGGACGGCCTCCACGCCGGCGCGGCCCATGGCGTCGTCCTCGCCCACCACGGCGATGCGCGTGAGCCCGAGCGTGGCGCAGTGCTGCACCATCTTGAACGCCTCGTCGGCCATGCTGGGGCGCACGAAGAACACGTTCGGATGCGCCGCATCGCGCAGCGAATCGGGCGGCGCGAAGGGCGCGAAGAGCACGGCCCCCTGAGCCTTGGCGACCGTCGCGGCGGCAAGCGTGCTGGCAGTGCCGACGAAGCCGAAGAGGGCGTCCGCCCCCTCGGCCAGCAACTGGCGCGCGTTGGCGCCGGCCTTCTCGGCCACGTAGCCGTCGTCGAGCTGGCGCAGCTCCACGCGCACCGGCGCGTCCGGACGCTGGTTGAAGCCATCCACGTACAGTTTGGCCCCGGCGGCGAAGGCCAGGCCGATCTCGCTGGCCGCGCCGGTGAGCGGTGCCGACTGGCCGAGCACGAAGACGGGCCGACCGCCGGCAGGGGGTGCCGCCCAGGCGGCAGGAGAGAAGGCCGCGGCACCGGCCCACTGGATCAACGCGCGTCGACGTAACTTCATGGCGGAATGACGTTTAGTAACAATTCATTCATGTTAGCAACATGTGTGCCGCGGCGGTATGAATGTCCTGCATCGCGGGATGCCTGTTCCGTGTGGCGGGGCGTTCTGCTGGCCGCACTGGTGCTGCTGGCGGGCTGCCTGCCCGAGCGACGCGCGGAGGACATCCAGGCGCGCCCCACGGCCGAGTCGGCGAGCGTGGGCGGGACGGGGGCCGTGGCCGAGATCGAGCCGCCGTCACCGGCGCCCCTGCCGCCCGGACAGCTTGACGGCCCGCCTCGGGCAGCGCCGCCGCGCGTGGCCAGCACGCGGCCCGCCCTGGGTGCGGTGGCCGAAGCGCCGCGGCCGATCGCGCAGCTGGCGCCGCGCTACCCGGTGGCGCTGCGCGAGAGCGGCGTCGAAGGCCGGGTGGTGGCGAGCTTCGTCGTCGACGCCGACGGACGGGCGCGGGACGTGGAGGCGCAGGCCTCGCATGCGGCCTTCGCACAGGAGGTGCGCGAGGTGCTGCCGCGCTGGCGTTTCCAGCCGGCGCGCGATGCGGCCGGCCAGCCGGTGGCCGCGGCGGTGCGCCAGGTCTTCCGTTTCCGGATCGGGGACTGACGGCCGGGCGTGGTTGCGTGGTGCGCGCGGCTCAGCGCCGGCGGAACACCACGTCCCACACGCCGTGTCCGAGCTTGAGGCCGCGGTTCTCGAACTTGGTCAGCGGCCGGTAGTCGGGCTTGGGCGCCCAGCCGTCCGCTGCGGCACTGGTGTTCGCCAGCAGGGGCTCGGCGCCCAGCACCTCGCGCATCTGCTCGGCATAGGGCTGCCAGTCGGTGGCGCAGTGCAGGTAGCCGCCGGGCTGGAGGTGCTCGGCCAGCTGGCGCACGAAGGGCGGCTGGATCAGCCGCCGCTTGTTGTGGCGCTTCTTGTGCCAGGGGTCGGGGAAGAACACGTGGATCCCGGCCAGCGAGCCGGGCGCGAGCATGTGTTCCAGCACCTCGACCGCGTCGTGCGCGCAGATGCGGATGTTGGTGATCTGCTGCTCCCCGATGCGCTTGAGCAGCGCGCCGACGCCGGGCTCGTGCACCTCGCAGCACAGGAAGTTGTCCTCGGGCCGCACGCGGGCGATGTGCGCCGTGGCCTCGCCCATGCCGAAGCCGATCTCCAGGATGGTGGGCGCGTGGCGGCCGAAGGCGGCGTCGAGGTCCAGGCGCTCTTCGCGGTAGGGCAGCAGGAACTCCGGGCCCCAGGTCTCGAAGGCCTTGGCCTGGCCGCCGGTGGTGCGCCCGGCGCGGCGCACGAAGCTCTTCAGGCGCCGGTGCGGGAAGCCCTGCGGGGTGGTGGCGTCGTCGTTGTCGGAGCCGTCGGCGGTCGGGGGCGAGGCAGGGATGTCGATCACGGGCGCGGATTGTAGAGAGCGGCCCAGGGTGCCACCCACTGCGCCAGTGCCTCGGCGGGCGTGGCCGCGGCGGAAGGCGGCAGCCCGAGCACGGCCGCCGCCGCCTGCAGCGCGCCCAGGGCTTCGGCCAGCGCGCCGGTGGTGAGCGCGGTGGCGCCGTTCTGCTTCGACAGCTTCTGCCCGTCGGCGCCCATCACCAGCGGCGTGTGCAGGTAGCGCGGTGCGGGACAGCCCAGCGCTCGCTGCAGCAGGATCTGGCGCGGCGTGTTGTCGGCCAGGTCTTCGCCGCGCACGACGTCGGTGATGCCCTGCGCCGCATCGTCCACCACGACCGCCAGCTGGTAGGCCCACGGGCCGTCGGCGCGGCGCAGCACGAAGTCGCCGACCTCGCGCGCCACGGCCTGCCGTTGCGGGCCGAGCCGCCGGTCCGTCCAGCGCACCTCGTCCGCTATGGTTTCGATAGCTGCCTGCGCAGGCGGGGCGGACGCTGCGGGCACTTCTTGTTCGAATTTCCAGGTCGCGAAGCGCCAGGCCCGCGCGGGCTTGCCGTGCAGACCGTCGCGGCAGGTGCCGGGGTAGACGCGCTCGCCATGGCGCTCATGCGCCACGCCGCGCGCGGCCAGGGCGGCGTCGATCTCGCGGCGCGTGCAGCCGCAGGGGTAGGCCAGGCCGGCCGCCATGAGGCGCTGCAGTGCGGCCTCGTACAGCGCGCCGCGCGCGCTTTGCCACACGGGCGCCTCGTCGGCGATCAGCCCGCAGGCCGCGAGCTGGCCGAGGATGTGCTCGCCCAGCCCGGGCAGGCAGCGCTCGGTGTCGGCGTCCTCGATGCGTACCAGCCAGCGCCCGCCGGCGGCGCGGGCATCGAGCCAGCTGGCGAGCGCGGCGACCAGCGAGCCCGCATGCAGCGGCCCGGTCGGCGAGGGGGCAAAGCGGCCGATGTATGTGGCCCCCACGCTCCCCGCTGCGCGAGGTTCGCTGCCCCCCGAGGGGGTGCTCGCCGCCTTGGGGCGGCCCGGCGGCGGCTCGGGGCCTTGGGTCACGCGCTCAGGCGACGTCGAGCGCGAGCGAAAGGCCCGAGACGAAGGCGTCCTCGACCCGGTGCCCGGTGCACCAGTCGCCGGCCACGCCGAGGCCGGCCGCGTCGTCCCACAGGTGCGTCTTGCCCAGCGGCGTCTGCGTCTTGGCCTCGGTCCACAGGCGGGCCTGGGCGAAGGAGGGCGTGGCGAGGATGCCGGTGATCTCGGCAAAGGCGCGCTGCAGCTTGGCCTCGATGCGCGGCGCGTCGTCGCGCAGGTGCTCCTGCGACCACGCGGGGCTGGCCTGCACCGTCCAGCGTTCGACCTGCGTGCGGCCGGGCTTGGAGGATTCGCGCGCCACCCAGGCCACGCGGTGGTGGGTGGAGAGCGCGGCGTTCCACTGCGGGCCCAGCGACCACAGCGCCGGCTGGTTGGCCTGCGGGTAGGCGAGGTTCAGCGACCAGCAGGGCGCGATGGTCACGCCGCCGAGCGCCTCGAAGAGGGCCGGCGCCGCGCCGCGCAGCAGCACGCGCGCGGCACCGGGCGTGACGGCCAGCAGCACGGCGTCGAAGCCCGCCTGCACCGACTGCGCACCTTCGGCTTCGGCGATGCGCAACTGCCAGCCGCGCTCGGTCAGCGGGTCGCGTTCGATCGCCGTGACGCCGCAGCCGGTGCGCACGTGCGTACCTAGCGGCGCGGCCCAGTGCGTGGCCAGGGCATCCATGCGCGGCGTCGCGACCCAGTGCGACTCGCGTCGGGGCAGCGCCGCCTCGGCCACGCGGCCATGGGCGTCGAGCACGCGCACGGCGTTGGCGCTCCAGCGCTTGCAGGGGGCGTACGTCGCGTCCAGCGCCTGCTGGAAGCGCGGGTCGCGCACGGTGAAGTACTGCGCGCCGGAATCGAAGCTGCCGAAGGGCGTGTCCTCGCTGGCCATGCGGCCGCCGACCTGCGCCGCCCGCTCGAAGACCGTGACCTCGTGCCCGGCCTGCACCAGGGTGCGTGCGGCCGTGAGTCCGGCCAGGCCGGCACCGACGATGGCGATGCGGCGCGGGGCCGCGGCGGAGGCAGGGGGGCGGGAAGTGCGAGGGCGGCGGGTCGTCATGGTTGTTGTGCGGAGGCGGCGAGAGGGATGGATGCCGGGCCGACTCTACAACTTCCCGCGCCGGGTCCCGGCGATCAACGTCCGCGGTGCCGGTGCAGCAGCGCCTCGCGCGTGCCTTCGTGCTCGAAGCGCTGCAGCCACCATTGCAGCGCCAGCCCGGGGCTGCCGGCGGCGCGCACCCGCCAGGCGCAGTGCAGCGAGCCGGCGGGCGGCACCCGCTCGGTGGCGCGCACGACGAGGTGGCCGGCTTCCACGTAGGGCCGCGCCAAGGGCTCGGGCAGGAAGCCGCCGCCCAGCCCGTGCAGCTGCGCATGCAGCTTGGCCTGCATGGTCGGCACGGTGAGGATGTCCTGCCCGCCCACCAGGTTGACGTTCATGCTCTGGCCCTGCCGCGCCGAGTCGGCCGCCGCCACGCCGCGGTGGGTGCGGATGGTGGCGTCGCTCAGCGGCTCGGCCGCGCGCGCCAGCGGATGGTTCGGCGCCACCGCGTAGACGAAGCGGATCTCGCCCAGCGGCCGGCTGCGGATGCCCGTGGCCGTGAAGGACAGGCTCGCCGCGTCGAGCACGGTGCCGATGGCCAGGTCGGCCTCGCCGCGGGTCAGGGCCTCGATGGTGCCCAGCAGCGTCTCGTCGCGCAGCTTCAGGCGCGTGGGCGGCTCTTCGGCGTAGAAGGCACCCACCAGGTCGAACAGCGGGTCGCGCGCGATCACGCTGTCGATGGCGATGGTGAACTGCGGCTCCCAGCCGGTGGCCACGCGGCGCACGCGGTTGGCCACGGCGTCGATCTCGCCGAGCAGGCGGCCGGCCTCGCGCAGCAGTTCGGCACCGGCTTCGGTCAGGCGCGCCTGGCGGGCGCTGCGGTCGAAGAGCAGCACGTCCAGCGCGTCCTCGATCTGTCGCACGCGGTAGCTCAGGGCGCTGGGCACCAGGTCGAGCGTGCGTGCGGCGCCGGCAAAGCTGCCCGCCTGCACGATGGTCTGCAGCATGGCCAGGGCGTCGGGCGTGAGCACGTCGCGGGGGCTGGGCGGCGGCGGCGTGGCAGGGGTGCGGGGCGGTCTGGGCATCGCCCGATTCTCATTCAAAAAATTTGAATGATGTCTTCAAGTCCGCACGTCTTTTCGCTCGGGCCCAAGGCCTAAAGTTCATTCCATCGCGGCGCATCCGGCGCTGCTCACGAGAGGGGCGAGGCAAGGCCCGCCTCCGATGCAGACAAGGAGTTCAACGATGTTGCAAGTCCGCAAGTCCCAGGAACGAGGCTACGCCGACCACGGCTGGCTCAAGTCCTTCCACAGCTTTTCCTTCGCCGGCTACTACGACCCGAAATTCATGGGTTGGGGCAACCTGCGGGTGATCAACGAAGACCGCGTGGCGGGCGGTGCCGGCTTCGGCACCCACGGCCACAAGGACATGGAGATCATCAGCTACGTGCTCGACGGCGAGCTGGCGCACAAGGACAGCATGGGCAACGTGGAGTCGATCCCGCCCGGCGAGGTGCAGCGCATGAGCGCCGGCCGCGGCGTGATGCACAGCGAGTTCAACCACAAGCAGGACTCGACCACGCACTTCCTGCAGATCTGGATCGAACCCAACCAGCGCGGCATCACGCCCGGCTACGAGCAGAAGAAGTTCGACGCGGCCGACAAGCGTGGCAAGCTGCGCCTGGTGGCTTCGCCCGACGGCGCCGACGGCTCGGTGACGGTGCATGCCGATGCGAAACTCTATGCCGGCCTGCTCGACGGCGCCGAATCGGCCGACCTGGTGCTGGACCCGAAGCGCAAGAGCTACGTGCACCTGGTGCGCGGCGAGCTCGAGGTCAACGGCCAGAAGCTCAGCGGCGGTGATGCCGCGCTGATCGCCGACGAGAGTGCCCTGCACCTGGCCGGCGGCAAGGACGCCGAGGTGCTGGTCTTCGACCTCGCCGCCTGAGTCCCCGGGCCGGCACCGCCGAAAGGCGGTGCCGGCCCTTTTCGTGTTCGACGTTTTCTTTTTTCTTTCTTTCTTTCTTCCTCGTTTTTCTTTTTCAACAGGAGTTTTCCATGGCCATCACCAACACCTCGACCACCACCCCCACGCAAGACGGCGTGGCGCTTCTCGGCCGCGTGCTGATCGCAGCGCTGTTCATTCCCGCCGGCTTCGGCAAGCTGATGGGCTTCGCCGGAACGACCGGCTACATCGCGTCGGTCGGACTGCCACTGCCGCAGGTCGGCGCCGTGATCGCCATCCTGGTCGAACTCGTGCTCGGCATCGCGCTGCTGGTGGGCTTCAAGACCCGCATCGCCGCGCTGCTGATCGCCATCTTCACGGTGGTCGCCGCCATCTTCTTCCACAACTACTGGGCGATGCCGGCCGACAAAGCCTTCGTGAACCAGCTCATGTTCTGGAAGAACATCGCCATCGCCGGCGGCCTGCTGGGCTTCTTCGCCTTCGGCCCGGGCCGCTTCAGCATCGACAAGAAGTAATTCCGCGCAAGGACACGCCACCATGAGCGATATCGTCATCGTCTACCACTCCGGCTACGGCCATACCCAGCGCGTGGCGCAGGCCGTGGCGCAGGGCGCGCAGGCCGAGCTGCTCGCCATCGATGCGGACGGCAACCTGCCGGAAGGCGGCTGGGAGCTGCTGGCCGGCGCCAAGACCATCGTGCTGGGCTCGCCCACCTACATGGGCGGGCCGAGCTGGCAGTTCAAGAAGTTCGCCGACGCCTCGTCGAAGGTCTGGTACGCCCAGGGCTGGAAGGACAAGCTCTTCGCCGGCTTCACCAACAGCGCGACCATGAACGGCGACAAGTTCTCCACGCTGACCTACCTGTGGCAGCTGGCGATGCAGCACAGCGGGCTGTGGCTGAGCATCGGCATCAAGCCGCACAACGACAAGGCCGCCACGCGCCATTCGCCCAACTACGTGGGCGGCTACGGTGGCCTGCTGACCACCTCGCCGTCGGACGCGAGCGCCGCCGAGGTGCCGCAGGGTGACCTCGATACGGCGCAGGCCTTTGGCGAACGTATCGCCGAGGTCACGGCCGCTCGCGGCTGAACGCAGGCCGCAGGCAAAGGCGGGATACTGCCGCCTTGTTTCCCCACGACCACGAAGGAGCTCCCCGCATGACCGACACCCTGCTGCTGAAGCCGCACGACAAGGACCTGGGGGGCGGCTTCCATGTGCGCCGCCTGCTGCCGGCGGCCCAGAAGCGGGCCGTGGGGCCCTTCGTGTTCTTCGACCATTTCGGCCCGGCCACCGAGAAGCCGGGCGACCAGCACGACGTGCGGCCGCACCCGCACATCGGCCTGGCCACGGTGACCTACCTGTTCGAGGGCGCGATGATGCACCGCGACAGCCTGGGCACCGTGCAGGAGATCCGCCCCGGGGCCATCAACTGGATGACCGCCGGCCGCGGCATCGTGCATTCGGAGCGCAAGCCCGAGCCGCTCAAGACCGAGACCTACGTCAACCATGGCCTGCAGCTGTGGTGCGCACTGCCACGGGCGCACGAGGAGGACGAGCCCAGCTTCTCGCACACCGCCGCGGCCGACATTCCCGCGCTGACGGTGCAGGGCGTGCCGGTGCGCGTGCTCGTGGGCGAGGCCTTCGGTGCGCGCTCGCCGGTGCCCACCGTCATGCAGACCCTGTACCTGGACATCGAGCTGCCGGCAGGCGGCCGCTTCGAGCTGCCCGCGTTGGCGCCGGAGCTGGCGATCTACGCGGTCGATGGCGAGGTGCAACTCGACGGCCAGGCCGTGCCGGCGCACACCATGGCGGCGCTGCCTGCCGGCCAGGCGGTGGTGCTGACGGCCGCGCAGGCCGTGCGCCTGGTCGTGGTCGGCGGCGAGCCGCTCGACGGCCCGCGCTACATCACCTGGAACTTCGTCTCCAGCCGCCGCGAGCGCATCCTGCAGGCCGGCGAGGACTGGGCCGCGCAGCGTATGGGCCACGTGCCGGGCGAGAGCGAATTCATCCCGCTGCCGGGCCATCCCTTCCAGGTGCAGTCACCGACGCCCGATACCGGCAGCACACCGGCCTGATATTCAAGCCAGAAGTGCCTGCAGCGCCCGTCCAGCGGGCGCGGGCAGCTCACTTTTTGATAGCGATGTCGGGGTCTTCGCTGCGCCGCGCGCTGGCGTGCTGCGCGCGGGCGCTCAGGTCGGGCGCCAGCGCCTCCCGGCCGTCGAACACGAAGCAGTCGCCGCGGTAGTGCGCGCCGCCGACTTCCTCGAAGTATTTGAGGATGCCGCCGTCGAGCTGCAGCACGTTCGGCAAGCCGGCCTCGTGCATGTAGATCGCCGCCTTCTCGCAGCGGATGCCGCCGGTGCAGAAGCTCACCACCGTCTTGCCCTCGAGCTCCGCGCGGTGGTCGATCACCGCCTGCGGGAATTCGGTGAACTTCGTGATGCGCCAGTCGATGGCGTTCTCGAAGGTGCCGTAGTCGACCTCGAAGGCGTTGCGCGTGTCGAGCAGCACCACTTGCTGGCCGGCGTCGTCGTGCCCCTGGTCCAGCCAGCGCTTGAGCGTGCGCGCATCCACGCCCGGCGCGCGGCCGGCCGCCGGCTGGATGGCCGGGTGGTTCATGCGGATGATCTCGCGCTTGAGCTTGACCAGGAGGCGCCGGAAGGGCTGCTGCGCCGACCAGCTCTCCTTGGCTTCCAGCGGCGCGAAGCGCGGGTCGGCCCGCAGTTCGTCGAGGAAGCCGCGCACGCCGTCGGCAGCACCCGCCAGAAAGAGGTTGATGCCCTCTTCGGCAAGCAGCACGGTGCCCATCAATTGGCGCGCGCGCGCCGACTCGAACAGCCTCGGCCGCAGCGTCTCGCGGTCGTGGATGGGGACGAAGAGGTAGGCGGAGATGTTGAGGACGTCGGACACCGGCCGATTGTAAAAAGCGGCCCGCCGGGCCCCGGTCGAGCGCCCCGTCAGCGGCGGGGCCGCGTGCGCGCGGCCAGGTCGGCAAGCGCCCCGGCGAGCGTCGGGAAGGCGAAGCCGTAGCCCGCCCGGGCGGCGACCGCCGGCACCACGCGGCGCCCAGCCAGCAGCAGGTCGCCCATCTCGCCCAGGGCCAGGCGCAGGGCCGACGCCGGCACGCGAAGGTGCACGCCGCGGCCGTACGAGGCCGCCAGCGCGCGCACGAACCCGGCCTGCGACGGCGTCTGCGGCGCCACGACGTTCATCGGCCCCACCAGGTCCTCGCGCGCGAGTGCGAGGCGCGCCAGGCCGACCGCGTCGTCCACGTGCACCCAGGGCGCCGGCTGCCGACCATCGCCCAGCACGGCGCCCAGACCCAGGCGGGCCGCGAGCGCCTGGGGCGGGTAGGCGCCGCCGTCGTGGCCGAGCACCACGCCCAGGCGCAGGCGCACCACGCGCACGCCCAGGGCCTCGGCCCGCAGCGCGTCGCGTTCGATCGCCATGCACAGCTCCGACTGGAACTGGCCGGGGCGGGGCGGCTCGGTCTCGTCGCAGGGCGCGTCGGCCGCGCCATCCACGCGGCCGTACCACCCGATCGCCGAGGCGACCACCAGCACCGCGGGCGGCCGCTGCAGGCGCCGCATCAGGGCCAGCAACTGCGCGGCCGGCTCGGCACGGCTGCGCAGCAGCGTCTCGCGCTGCGCGCGGGTCCAGGGCGGCCCCAGCACGCGCGCACCCGCGAGCTGCACGCAGGCATCGATGGGCGTGTGCGCCGGCAGCTCCGCCAGGGTCGTCACGCACTGCACCCGCGGCCCGAGGCGGCGCGCCGCCTTTGCGGCGTCGCGCGTGGCCGCGATCACCCGGTGGCCGTCGGCCAGCAGCGCGGCGACCAGGTGGCCGCCGACGAAGCCGGTGGCGCCGGTGACGAGGACGGTACGGCTCATGCGGCGTCCGCAGGGCCGGCCCGCGCGTCGGTGCGCCGGCGCCGGCACGCGTCGGAGCAGTAGCGCACCTCGTCCCAGTGGCGGGCCCAGGCCTTGCGCCAGCTCATGGGCCGGCCGCAGACGGCGCACGGCTTGCTCGGCAGGGCCGCCTTGTTGCCCTTGAATGGACGTGGATCCGGCATGAGGGACGAGGGAGGAAGGTTCGACAACCGATCTTAGGCGCGCGCTCCATCGGCCGTGCCGGCCGGCAACCCGACCGAATGCCGGTCACCCGGCCGGTTTTTACAATGGCGCGATGTTTGTTCACCTGCGCCTGCACACCGAGTTCTCCGTCGTCGACGGCACCACCCGCATCGACGAAGTCGTCAAGGCCGCGGCCAAGGACGGCCAGCCCGCGCTGGCCATCACCGACCTGAACAACCTGTTCGGCGGCGTGAAGTTCTACAAGCAGGCGCGCGGCAAGGGCGTGAAGCCCGTGCTGGGCTGCGAGGTGATGATCGAGGGTCTGGACGCCGACGCCGCCCCCAGCCGCATCGTGCTGCTGGTGCAGAGCTTCGAGGGCTATCTCAACCTGTGCGAGATCCTGGCGCGCGCCTGGACCCAGAACGTGGGCCGCGGCCAGACCCAGGCGGTGGCCAAGTGGGCCTGGCTGCAGGAGCTCAACGGCGGGCTGATCTGCCTGGCCGGCGCCCAGGCCGGCCCGCTGGGCGCGCCGCTGATGGCCGGCAACGCCGAACGGGCGCGCGAGATCGCGCTGCAGCTCGCGGGCCTTTTCACGCATCGCTTCTACATCGAGCTGCAGCGCGCGGGACGCACCGACGACGAGGCGCACGTGGTGGCGGCGGTGCAACTGGCCGCGCGGCTCAATCTGCCGGTGGTGGCGACGCACCCCGTGCAGTTCCTGGAGCCCGACGAGTTCGAGGCCCACGAGGCGCGCGTGTGCATCTCCGAGGGCGAGATCCTGGGCAACCAGCGCCGGGTGCGCAAGTTCACGCGCGAGCAGTATTTCAAGTCGGCCGCCGAGATGGAGCGGCTCTTCGCCGACGTGCCCAGCGCGATCGCCAACACGGTCGAGATCGCCAAGCGCTGCAACCTCACGCTGGTGCTGGGCAAGCCGCAGCTGCCCAACTTCCCGACGCCGCTGGAAGACGGCGTGCCGATGCCGATCGAGAAGTACTTCCGCGTGCTCTCCTTCGAGGGGCTGGAGGAGCGGCTCGCGCACCTGTACCCCGATCCCGCCAAGCGCGACGCGCAGCGCCCGCGCTACGTGGAAAGGCTGGAGTTCGAGATCGGCACCATCCTGAAGATGGGCTTCCCCGGCTACTTCCTGATCGTGGGCGACTTCATCAACTGGGCCAAGAACAACGGCTGCCCGGTGGGCCCGGGCCGGGGCTCGGGCGCGGGTTCGCTGGTGGCCTATGCGCTGAAGATCACCGACCTGGACCCGCTCGAATACAACCTGCTCTTCGAGCGCTTCCTGAACCCGGAGCGGGTGTCGATGCCCGACTTCGACATCGACTTCTGCCAGGGCAACCGCGACCGCGTCATCGACTACGTCAAGGACAAGTACGGGCGCAACGCGGTGAGCCAGATCGCCACCTTCGGCACCATGGCCGCGCGCGCCGCCATTCGCGACGTGGGCCGCGTGATGGACATGAGCTACGGCTTTTGCGACGGCATCAGCAAGCTGATCCCGAACAAGCCGGGCAAGCCGGTCACGCTGCAGTACCCGCCTGCGAACCTCTCCGAGGAGGACAAGGAGAAGTACGCGATCGCCGCCGAGCCGCAGCTGGCCGAGCGCATCGAGCGCGAGGAAGAGGTCAAGTCGCTGGTCGAGATGGCGCAGAAACTCGAGGGCATGACCCGCAACATCGGCATGCACGCCGGCGGCGTGCTGATCGCGCCGGGCAAGCTGACCGATTTCTGCCCGCTGTACCAGCAGCCGGGCAGCGACTCGGCCGTGAGCCAGTACGACAAGGACGACGTGGAGGCGATCGGCCTCGTCAAGTTCGACTTTTTGGGGCTGGCGACGCTCACCATCCTGGAGATCGCGCGCGAGTTCATCGTCAGGCGGCACAAGGGGCAGGAGGGCTTCGCCTACGAGAACATCCCGCTGGACGACCGGGCGACCTACAAGCTCTTCTCCGACGGCAAGACCGAGGCCGTGTTCCAGTTCGAATCGCGCGGCATGCAGGGCATGCTCAAGGACGCGCGGCCGACGCGGCTGGAAGACCTGATCGCGCTGAACGCGCTGTACCGCCCGGGGCCGATGGACCTGATCCCCAGCTTCGTGGCGCGCAAGCACGGCCGCGAGGAGGTGGAGTACCCGCACCCGGCGGTGGCCGAGATGCTCAGCGAGACCTACGGGATCATGGTCTACCAGGAGCAGGTGATGCAGACCGCGCAGATCCTGGGCGGCTACAGCCTGGGCGGCGCCGACTTGCTGCGCCGCGCGATGGGCAAGAAGAAGGCCGAGGAAATGGCCGAGCACCGCGAGAAGTTCCGCGCCGGTGCCCTGGCCACGCACGGCATCCCGCAGGAGAAGGCCGACGAGATCTTCGACCTGATGGAGAAGTTCGCGGGCTACGGCTTCAACAAGTCGCACGCCGCCGCCTACTCGCTGCTGGCCTACCACACGGGCTGGCTGAAGGTGCACTACACGGCCGAGTTCTACTGCGCCAACATGACGGTGGAAATGGACAACACCGACAAGCTGAAGGTGCTGTTCGAGGACGCGACCAAGAACTTCGGCATGAGCTTCGAGCCGCCGGACGTGAACCGCGGCTTCTACCGTTTCGAGCCGGTGAGCGACAAGGTGATCCGCTACGGCCTGGGCGCGGTCAAGGGCACCGGCCAGCTGGCGATCGAGGCGATCGTCCGGGCGCGCGAGGAGGGCGGGCCCTTCAAGAGCCTGTACGACTTCTGCGCGCGGGTGGATCGCCAGCGCATCAACAAGCGCACGGTGGAGGCGCTCATCAAGGCCGGCGCCTTCGACGCGCTGCAGCCCAACCGGGCGGCGCTGGTCGCCTCGCTGGACCGCGCCTTCGAATACGCCGCGGCGCAGGAAGCCAACGCCAACCAGGGCGGCCTGTTCGACCTGGGCGACGACGTGCACGGATCGAGCACGCAGGAGCCCGACCTGGTCGAAACCACGCCCTGGGGCGTGAAGGAACGCCTCACGCTCGAGAAGACGGCCATCGGCTTCTACCTCTCGGGCCACCTGTTCGATGAGGTGGCGCGCGAGGTGCGCCAGTTCGCGCGGCGGCAGATCGACGAACTGCTCGACAGCCGCGAGCCGCAGGTGATCGCCGGCATCGTCAGCGGCCTGCGTGTCATCAACGGCAACCGCGGTCGCCTGGCCATCTTCGTGCTCGACGACAAGACCGACACCATCGAGGCCGTGGCCGACGAGGCCGTGTTCGACGCCGCGCGCAACCAGCTCAAGGAAGACGAGCTGGTCATCGTGAGCGGCCGGCTGCAGCCCGGCCGGGGCGGCTTCGAGGCGCGCTTCAACGTGCAGCAGGTGTGGGACCTGGCGACGGCGCGTTGCCGCTTCGGCAAGTTCCTGCGCGTGGCCGTCAACGGCAAGCTGCCGGACATCGCGCGCATCGTGCGCGACTTCCCGCCGCGCAGGGAGGCGACCGAACATGGCGAGGTGCAGCAGGGGCTGGGGGTGCGCCTGGCGATGGCGCGCTCGGGCGCGCAGGTCGAACTGCAACTGGGCGAGGCGGCGCGCTTCTTTCCGGTCGACGCGGCACTGGCCAGCTGGATGGCGCAGGCCGAAGCGGGCAAGGCAACCATCGTGTACGAATGACGACAAGATGCCGTGACGGCCAGCCTGAACTGAAGAAGTAGTTGTTTTTTGCGTCGTCCCTTCCCCGGCGGCATGTCATGTCGTCGACGCGCAAGCTCCGGAACGGCGACGATTTCGAGGAGCTGGCTGGGGAGATGGGGCGCCGGGCGCTCATGCTCGCGCCCACCTTCTTGAAACAGCCATTTGCATTTGTCAGTAAAAAGGATACATTTCTCCACGAAGATGCGACATGGTGGGCAAAACAGCACCACCGGTTTGACGAGGAGAAATGGATGCGTTGTTTCCGGGATGAGGCCTGTCTGGATTTGCTGGATCGGCAGACTTTCAAGTTCCAGCACCAGTTGATGGACCACCCTGCGCTGAGCTTGCAGAACCTGGCCAACGTGCTGCCAGCGCTGCCTGCCCACAGCGTGATGTCGTCCAAGGGGCTGCTGAGCAACGGCGACGATTTCGAAGACGTGATGTGCGGAAACACGGGGAGCCGGTTCGCGATCGAGGCAGTGATCGAGAACATCCGCACCAGTGACTCCTACATCATGGTGAATGGACCCGAGGAGCATCCGTCGTTCCAGCCGCTGTACAAGGAACTGATCGCCGACGTCGAGCAGATCATGAAGCGTCGCGGCCTGGGCAATGTGGCCATCAGCCCGAAGCTCTATCTGTTCATTGCGTCCCCCAACAGCGTGACGCCGTTCCATATCGACCGGTACTCGGGCTTCCTGATGCAATTTCGGGGCAGCAAACACGTCTCGATCTTTCCGCAATGGGACGAGCGTGTGGTGAGCTCTCAGAACAAGGAAGCCTACGTCGCCAACAAGAACACACGCCTGCCCTGGGACCACAGCATGAACGAACTGGGCAAGACTTTCGAGTTCCATCCCGGCGAGGCGCTGCATATTCCTTTCTCGGCTGGCCATCACGTCCGCAACGGCAGCGAGGACGTGTCGATCTCGATGTCCATTTTCTTCAGCACCGACCAGAGCCACGCCTGGCGTCAGGCGCTTCGCTTCAATCACGCCGCGCGGCCGGTCTTGCGGCGCCTGGGCCTGAAGCCCGCGGCCGTGGGGCGGGCGCAGTGGCGCGACAGCGCCAAATCGGGCGCGTGGACCGCCATTCGCAAGCTCAAAAGCCTTCGAGGCGCTTGAGAGCCGGTCGGGAGCACACGGGCGCTCGGGAGCACAACCGAGCTTGTCCGGAGAGGGCACGGACAGTCACGGCATTGGCCCGGTTGCCAGCACTCGCACGCTCTTTGAAGACTCGCCGCCCCTTGTTTCAGCGCGGCTAGGGCGGCCGGGCGCAACGCCGACCCGGGGTGCGGGGTGGACCTGGCCGCGGCGCTCCACAATCGCCCGATGACCGCACTGCGCACCCTCTATCCCATCGTCGAGCCCTACGCCAGCGGCACGCTGGATGTCGGCGATGGCCACGTCCTGTACTACGAACGCTGCGGCACGCCCGGTGGCGTGCCCGCCGTGTTCCTGCACGGCGGGCCCGGCGGCGGCATCTCACCCGCGCAGCGCGGCCTGTTCGACCCGGCACGCTACGACGTGCTGCTGTTTGACCAGCGCGGGTGCGGCCGCTCCACGCCGCATGCGAGCCTGGAGGCCAACACGACCTGGCACCTGGTGGCCGACATCGAGCGGCTGCGGGTGCTGGCCGGCGTCGAACGCTGGCTGGTGTTCGGCGGCTCCTGGGGCTCGACGCTGGCGCTGGCCTATGCGCAGGCGCACCCCGAACGCGTGAGCGCGTTGGTGCTGCGCGGCGTCTACACCGTGACGCGCGCCGAACTGCAGTGGTACTACCAGTTCGGCGTGTCGGAGATGTTCCCGGACAAGTGGGCCGGCTTCCAGGCGCCGATCCCGCCGCAGGAGCGGCACGACATGATCGCGGCCTACCGCCGGCGCCTGACGGGCGATAACGAAGCGGCGCGCCTGCAGTGCGCGCAGGCCTGGACGATCTGGGAGGGCGAGACCATCACCCTGCTGCCGGACGCGGCCTTTTCGGCGCCGTTTCGCGATCCGCACTTCGCCCTGGCCTTCGCGCGCATCGAGAACCACTTCTTCACCCACGGCGCGTGGCTGGAAGAGGGGCAACTGCTGCGTGACGCGCACCGGCTGCGCGGGATCCCCGGTGCCATCGTCCATGGCCGCTACGACATGCCGTGCCCGCTGCGCTACGCCTGGGAGCTGCACCAGGCCTGGCCCGAGGCCGAGTTCCACCTCGTCGAAGGCGCCGGGCATGCCTACTCGGAGCCGGGCATTCTGGATGCGCTGATTCGCAGTACCGATCGTTTGGCCGCGCCGGGCTGAAGTGTCGCAGCGGAGATCGTCACGTTCGTGACGAATTCGGCCGCAGCCCATGGCTGGCGGGGGCTGCAGCCCGATAGCACTTTTGCTGTTCCTGCCCTCCTGGGGCTTCCCGGCGCCGTCAGGACTTGGGCCGCAGCGAGATCTCGGGGAAGGGCGAGGGCACACGGCCGTCGGTGTCGCGCGGCATCACTTCCGTGCGCTGGATGGCACGGATGGCCGCGTCGTCCCAAGCCGGGTTGCCGCTGGACTTGACGATGCGCGGGGTACCGACGATGGTGCCGTCGGGGGAGGTCTCGATCTTCACGATGACCTCCGGGTTGCCCGGCACCGAGGTCGGGTCGAACACCACATTGCGCTTGATCAGCGCCGCCACCCGGCCGAAGTAGCCGGCCGAGACGCCGCCGCTGCCGTTGCCGCGACCCGAGCGCGGCCCGCTGTTCTGGTCGGCGGTGCCGCTGGCGGAACCGGCGGCCTGGCCCATCATGCGGGCGATGTTGGCCTGACGCTCCTTCTCGGCCGCCGCGGCGGCGGCCTTCTGCTGGGCCGCCTTCTGCTGCGCTGCCTTTTCCTGCGCGGCCTTCTCCTGCGCCGCCTTCTCGGCCGCCTCGCGCTTGCGCTGCTCGGCCAGCTTCTGCTGCTGCTCCTGCTTGCGCTGCGCCTCGAGCTGCTCCTTGCGGTCCTGTTCGCGCTCGCGGGCCTCGCGCTCCTTCCTCTCCTGCGCTGCCTTCTCGGCCTGCTGGCGCTTGAGTTCCTGCTGGCGCTGCTGCTCCTGCTCGCGTTCGCGCTGTTGCTGCTGCTCGCGCAGGCGGCGTTCACGCTCCAGGGCGATGTCCGGGTCCTTCGGCGGCGGGGGCGCGGGCGGCGGCTTCACCGCCTCGGGCGGCGGCGGGGGAGGAGGGGGCGGCGGTGGCGGTGCGGGCTGGGGCGCCGGTGCCGGGGGCGGCGGCGGCGCCACGGCCGTGCGCTGCGCCGCCTGCTGGGTGGTGGACGACCAGATCTCGGCCTCGATGGCGTCGTCGTCGCCCTCGCGCTTCCAACGCACGCCCCAGGTCAGGGCCGCGATGAGCAGCGCGTGCGCGATCAGCGCCAGCACCAGGGCACGCAGCGTGCCGCGCTGGGGCGGCGGAGCGAATTCGGGGCGGTCGGCGACGAGCGACATGCGTGCGTGCGGCTCCCGCGCTCAGCGGCGTCCGCCGGTGGTCTGCACCGACAGGCCCACGCGCTCGATGCCGGCGCGCTTGAGCTGGTTCATGGTGGCGACGACGGTTTCGTACTTCACGGACTTGTCGGCGCTGATGACCACCGGGCGCTGGTCGTCGCCGCCCTGGGCGGCCTTCACGGCCTGGCCGATCTGGTTCATCGGGATCTGCTGCGCCGGCATGGAGCCGGTCGAGTCCTTCTTGAACTCGATCACGTCGTCGTTCTTGACCACGATCTCCAGCGGCTTGTCGGGCTGCTTGTTGGCGCGGTCGACGCTGGGCAGGTTGATCACGCTCGGCGTGATGAGCGGGGCGGTCACCATGAAGATGATCAGCAGCACCAGCATCACGTCGATGAACGGGACCATGTTGATCTCGTTGATCGTGCGGCGTCCGCGGCCGCGGGAGGAGACGGCGGGCATGGCAGGACTCTCCGGGGCTCAGTGGCCCGAGGCCGCGCTGCTCTGCGCCGCATGGGCGCTGGCGGCCGACAGGTTGCGCTGCAGGATGTTGGAGAACTCCTCGATGAAGGTCTCCAGGGCGATGGCGATCTTGTCGATCTCGCGCGCGAAGCGGTTGTAGCCCACCACGGCCGGGATGGCGGCGAACAGGCCGATGGCGGTGGCGACCAGCGCCTCGGCGATGCCGGGCGCGACGGTGGACAGCGTGACCTGCGCCAGCGCAGCGAGGCCGGTGAAGGCATGCATGATCCCCCACACCGTGCCGAAGAGGCCGACGTAGGGCGACACCGAGCCGACCGTGGCGAGGAAGGACAGGTTCGATTCGGCGGCGTCCATCTCGCGCTGGAAGCTCGCGCGCATCGCGCGGCGGGCGCCGTCGAGCAGGGTGCCGGCGTCGCTGATGTGGCGCTCGCGCAGCTTCTGGTACTCGCGCATGCCGGACGCGAAGATGCGCTCCATCGGGCCGGCGAACTTGGCGTTCTGCGCCGCCGAGGCGAAGAGTTCGTTCAGGCTGGTGCCCGACCAGAACTCGCGCTCGAAGTCTTCGTTGAGCGCGCGCATGCGCTTGAGCGCGAAGAACTTGCGGATGATCGCGGCCCAGCTGGCCACCGAGATCACGACCAGCAGCAGCACGACGAGCTGCACCGCGAGGCTGGCATGCAGGAGGAGGGTGGTGATCGACAGGTCTTGGTTCATGGCATGAAAGGATCGGACGCGATGCGGGCCGGCACGGTGGCGCTCAGGACAGCAGGCTCACGCGGGCCGGGCGCTGCGCATCCCTGGGAGACATGGAGCCGAGAAAACGTTCGAGGGTTCCCACCAGCTCGGTGGGCATACGCGCGGGCCGCATGCGGCCCGCGTCCACCCAGCCGATGCGGATGGACCCCTCGCAAAGGACGCTATTGTGCTCTGTTTTTGATAGCACACGCTGCGCGATGATCATCGACGCCGGGCCGATCTGCTGCAGCGTGGCCGTGACGAGCAGCTCGTCGTCGAGACGGGCCGGGCGGTGGTACTTGAGCTGGGTTTCGCTGACGACGAACATGCCGCCGCTGCGCTCGCGCAGCATGCGTTGCTCGATGCCCATGGCGCGCAGCCACTCGGTGCGGGCGCGTTCCATGAACTTGAGGTAGTTGGCGTAGAAGACGATGCCCCCGGCGTCGGTGTCTTCCCAGTACACGCGCAGCGGCAGCGTGAAGCCGTCGGCGCTCATTGGACTAGCCTCCGTGCTGCGCACTGCCGGTGCGAGCGCCTCCGGAGCGGCCGAGCGGCGCTCATTGGACTACCCTCCGTGCTACGCACTGCGGGCGCGAGCGCCTCCGGAGCGGCCGAGCGGCGCTCATGCCGTCAACGCCTTCAGCCGCGCCGCGGCCTCTTGCAGGTGGGCCATCGAGCTGGCGGTCGAGAAGCGCACGAAGCGCCGCGTCTCGGCCGTGCCGAAGTCGCGCCCCGGCGTGATCGCGACATGGGCCCGCTTCATCAACTCGAAGGCGAAGTCCCAGCTCGTGTCCGTGCCCGAGATGCCCAGGCGTTCGGCCAGCGCGCTGCAGTCGGCCCAGGCGTAGAAGGCGCCGTCGGGCATGACGGGCACGTCCAGCCCGGTCGCCTGCAATTGCGGGATGAACCAGTCGCGCCGTGCCTTGAACTCGGCGCGGCGGCGTTCGTACTCGGCGATGCTCTCGGGCTCGAAGCAGGCGAGGGCGGCGTACTGCGAGACGGTGCTCGGGCAGATGAACAGGTTCTGCGCCAGCCGCTCGACCACCGGCACGAGGGCCTCGGGCACCACCAGCCAGCCCAGGCGCCAGCCGGTCATGTTGAAGTACTTGCTGAAGCTGTTGATGCTGATGACCTGCTCGTCGATCGCCAGGGCGCTCTGGCCATACGCGTCATCGTAGGAGAGCCCCAGGTAGATCTCGTCGATCAGCGTGATGCCGCCGCGACGGCGCACGACGTCGTGGATACGGCGCAGTTCGTCGGGGGCGATCGAGGTGCCGGTCGGGTTGGAGGGCGAGGCGAGCAGCACGCCGCGCGTCCTGTCGGTCCAGGCCGCTTCCACCTTGTCGGCGCTGAGCTGGTAGCGCTCGGCCGCCGTGGTCGGCACCAGCACGGCCGTGCCCTCCGCGGCGCTCACGAAGTGGCGGTTGCAGGGGTAGCTCGGGTCCGGCATCAGGATCTCGTCGCCGGCCTCGATCAGGGCCAGGCAGGCGAGCTGCAGCGCGGCCGAAGCCCCGGCCGTGACCACGATGCGGCGAGCGGGCACTTGCAGGCCGAAGCGCTGGGCGTACCAGGCGCTGATGCGCTCGCGCAGGGGCTCCAGGCCGGTCGCCTGCGTGTATTGCGTGGCGCCGGCACGCACGGCGCGGGCTGCGGCTTCCTGCACCAGGGGCGGCGCGGTGAAATCCGGTTCGCCGATGTTCAGGAAGATCATCGGCCGATCGGTGCGGGCCACCTCGCGCGCCAGCACGCCGGCCGCCTTGGCGACCTCCATCACGTAGAAGGGCTCGATGCGCTCGGCGCGGGAGGCGATCCGCATGGTGCGTCCCGCCTTCAGCCGCGCAGCTTGCCGGCGGCGCGGTCGGCGTCCACCTCGGGCGCGCGCAGCTTCGGGGCCAGGCCGTTGAGCACGCCGTTGACGTACTTGTGGCCGTCGGTGCCGCCGAATTCCTTGGCCAGCTCCACGCACTCGTTGATGACCACGCGCCACGGCACGTCGGCGCAGTGGCGGAATTCGTAGACGCCGATCCACATGACGGCATGTTCGATGGGCGAGATCTCCTCGAGCTTGCGGTCGAGCAGGGGCGCGATGAGGCCGTCGAATTCGGCCGACTCGCGGATCGAGCCGTGCAGCAGCGCGTCGTAATGGGCCGAGTCGGCCTTGTGGAAGCCGGAGAGGTCGCGCGTGAAGGCGTCGATGGACTCGGGCTCGTTGCGCCCGACGAGGTGCTGGTACAGCGCCTGGACGGCGAACTCGCGCGCCCGCGTGCGGGCCGAGCGGGACGAGGCCTTGCGCGGCGCACTGGCGCGCGGGGGCGGGGTGGTCTCGCTCATGCCGCGGCCGCCATGTTCTTCACCAGCAGCGCCATCTCGACGGCAACCTGGGCGGCGTCGCGGCCCTTGTCGGTCTGGCGCGCCACGGCCTGCTCGAGGTTCTCGGTGGTCAGGATGGCGTTGGCGATCGGCAGGTGGTGGTCGAGGCCGATGCGAGTCACGCCGGCGCCGGATTCGTTGGCCACCAGTTCGAAGTGGTAGGTCTCGCCGCGGATGATGCAGCCCAAGGCCACCAGCGCGTCGTAGCCGCCGCGGCGCGCCATCGCCTGCAGCGCCAGCGGCACCTCGAGCGCACCGGGCACCAGTTGGTGGTCGATGCGCTCGGCCTTCACGCCGAGCCTGTCGAGCTCGGCCAGGCAGGCCGAGGCCAGCGCGTTCGTGATGTCTTCGTTGAAACGGGCCTGCACGATGCCGATGCGCAGGCTGCTGCCGTCGAGCGGGCCGGCCGCTCCCTTGTTGGCGTTGAGCATTTTTTTCGAGGTCTATTCTTTGGTGATGTAGCCGGCGATCTCGAGGCCATAGCCTGCCGCCATGCTGGGCATGCGTCGTGGCGTGCCCATGAGTTGCATCTTCTGCACGCCGCACTCGCGCAGCACCTGGGCGCCGACGCCGTAGCTGCGCAGGTCCATGCGGCCACGCTCGGGGGCTTGCGCCGGCCGGGCCGTGCCCTCGAACTGGGCCAGCAGTTCGCCAGCGCTTTCGCCGCAATTGAGCAGAACGGCCACGCCCTTGCCTTCGGCCGCGATGTGGGCCAGGCTGGCGTCGAGGCTCCAGGAATGCATGGGGCGCTCGAGCTCGAGCGCGTCGAGCACCGACAGCGGCTCGTGCACGCGCACCGGGATCACCTCGTCGGCGCCCCACTGGCCGCGCACCAGCGCGAGATGCACGCCGTGGCTGGGCTTGTCCTTGAAGGCATGCAGCGTGAACCAGCCGTGCGCGGTGCGGATCTCGCGGCTGCCGACGCGCTCGACGAGTGTCTCGGTGCGGCTGCGGTATTCGATGAGCGCGGCGATGGTGCCGATCTTCAGGCCGTGCTCGGCCGCGAACAGCTGCAGGTCGGGCAGGCGGGCCATGGTCCCGTCCTCGTTCATCACTTCGCAGATGACCGAGGCGGGCGAGCACCCGGCCATGGCGGCCAGGTCGCAACCGGCTTCGGTGTGGCCGGCGCGCATGAGCACGCCGCCGTCGACCGCCTGCAGCGGGAAGATGTGGCCCGGCTGCACCAGGTCGGCCGCGACGGCGTTCGGCGCGACGGCGGCCTGCACGGTGCGGGCGCGGTCGGCGGCGGAGATGCCCGTGGTCACGCCTTCGGCGGCTTCGATGGACACGGTGAAGGCGGTCGAGTGCTTGGCGCCATTGCGCGTCACCATGGGCGGCAGGTTCAGGCGCTCGCACATCTCGCGCGAGAGCGTCAGGCAGATCAGGCCGCGGGCATGGCGGGCCATGAAGTTGATCGCCTGCGGCGTGACGTGGTCGGCCGCCAGGACGATGTCGCCCTCGTTCTCGCGGTCTTCCTCGTCGACCAGGATGACCATGCGGCCGGCCCGCATGTCGGCCACGATCTCCTCCACCGAGGAGATGGGGGCGGCTTCGATCGGCGCCTTGCGACCGGCGGCGGGGTTGAGGGAGGTGACGGAGGCGTTCATGGTTGCAGGCCGGTGGTGGGCAGGGCGCCCGCCTGGAGCATGCGCTCCACGTAGCGGGCGACGGTGTCGATCTCGAGGTTCACGCGGCTGCCGGCGCGCAACTGCCCCAGGCCGGTGTGTTCCACCGTGTGGGGAATGAGGTTGATGCTGATCTCGGTGCCCTCGGCCGCGTCCTTGACGCTGTTGACGGTGAGGCTGACGCCGTTGACCGTGATGGAGCCCTTGTAGGCCAGGAAGCGGGCAAGGGCCGGCGGGGCCACCACGCGCAATTCCCAACTTTCGCCCTGCGGCGCGAAGTGGCTGACGGTGCCGATGCCGTCGACGTGGCCCGAGACGATGTGGCCGCCGAGCCGGTCGTGGGCGCGCAGCGCCTTCTCGAGGTTGACGGCAGTGCCGGCGTCGGCCAGCCCGGCGGTCTTGTCCAGCGATTCGGCCGAGATGTCGATGGTGAACTGGCCGGCTGAGGCATCGAAGCTCGTGACGGTCATGCAGGCGCCGTTGAGCGCGATGCTGTCACCGAGCCCCACGTCGTCCAGGTAGCCCGGCGGTGCCGAGATGGACAGGCGCTTGCCGTGGGCGGAGGAGGAGCCGAGGTCGTGGACGGCGGCGATGCGCCCCACGCCGGTGATGATGCCGGTGAACATAACCCGGCATTTTCGCAGAGAAGCGCGACGCCGCCCCGGGCAAACCCTAGAAGGCGTCGCGGCCGGTCACCCGCGCGACGATGCGCAGGTCGCCGCCCAGGCGGTCCACCGAGCGAAATTCCAGCGGCAGCGCGCCCGCGAGCGAGCTCAGCGGCCCGTCGGCGAAGGCGTTGGAGGCGATGCCCAGGCCGTCGCCGAGCAGCTTGGGGGCGAGGTACAGCAGCAGTTCGTCGACCAGGCCTTCGCGCAGCAGCGAACCGTTGAGCTTGTGGCCGGCCTCGACGTGCAGTTCGTTCACTTCACGCCGCGCCAGGTCGGTCATGAGGGCGGCGAGGTCGACCTTGCCCTGCGTGTTGGGCAGGTAGGTAATCGTCGCGCCACGTGCTTCCAGCGCCGCTGCCTTGGCATCGTTTCGGGCTGCAGCGTAGATCCAGACTGGGCGAGGTGCTATGAAAATATGAGCGTCGAGCGGTGTCTGGAGCTGGCTGTCGACCACCACCAGCTGCGGCTGGCGGGCGGCGTCCGCATGACGGACGTCCAGGCGGGGGTTGTCGTCCAGCACCGTGCCCACGCCCGTGAGGATGGCGCTGGCGCGGGCGCGCCAGGCATGCCCGTCGGCGCGCGCAGCCTCGCCGGTGATCCACTGGCTGGCGCCATTGGGCAGCGCGGTCTTGCCGTCGAGCGAGGCCGCGGTCTTGAGCCGCACCCAGGGGGTCTTGCGCACCATGCGGCTGAAGAAACCGATGTTCAGCTCGCGCGACTCGGCGGCGCCGGGGCCGACCTCCACCTCCACCCCTGCCGCCCGCAGCCGCTCGAAGCCCTGCCCGGCGACCAGCGGGTTGGGATCGGCGAGGGAGGCAACCACCCTGCGCACGCCGGCAGCCGTCAGCGCATCGCAGCAGGGGCCGGTGCGGCCGTGGTGGGAGCAGGGTTCCAGCGTGACGTAGGCCGTCGCGCCTTCGGTCGTGTGGCCGCGCGCTGCGGCGTCGCGCAGGGCCATGATTTCGGCGTGGGGGCCGCCCGCAGGCTGTGTCGAACCATGGCCGATCACCTCGCCATTCCCGTCGACCAACACGCAGCCGACGCTGGGATTCGGCGGCGTGCGGTTCCGGCTTCCGCGAGCGGCATCCAGGGCCGCGACCATGTGGGGAGAGACCGGGGAGGACGACACGATGGCGCGATCATAGTGGGCGCCGAATGCGTGCGCGTCAGCTGCCGCTGGTCGGCGGGCAAGCGCCGTCGGTGGGGCTGGCGGGGGTGCAGATGCGGACGCGGCCCGTCGCTGCGAGGATGAGGCGCCGTGTCTGCCTGTAGGCGGTGCTCGCCGGCACGTCGTTGCGCACGAGGCTCAGCGTCAGGTTGCCCGCGGAGCCGTCGGTCTGCGTGGCGAAGCCGCTGCCGTCGTAGCGAAGGTAGGGGCGCGCTTCAGCGGCGGTGCGGGTGCCGGAGGCTTCCAGGTAGGCCGGCCAGGGTGTCGTCTCCTGCAGGAACAGCACATCTTTGGCGGGGTCGAAGGCGCCGTCGCGGTCCATGTCCACGAAGGCGATGAATCCGTTCTTCCAGCCTCCCGGCTGGGCGATCACCATCGCGGGCCGATTGCGTTTCATCGCCTCCGAGCGCGCAGCAGCCAAGGCGCTGCTCAGGTTGTTGGCCGCCGAAGTGAGGTTGGAATTGCGCACGAAATCGGTGAGATGGGGCGCGGCCATCGTGGCGAGGACGGCCAGGATGGCCAGCGTCACCATCATCTCGATCAACGTGAAAGCGCGCGCACGGGACCGGATCGCCGTCATTTCCAGCAGACTCCCTTGCTGCTGTCGGTGCAGCCTTTTTCGCCCGTGCTCGTGATCCACAGATCTCCGATGGGGTCGGCACGCCGGGGCACAGCGGTGAGTTTGACGCAAAGGGCGAGCGCGATGCCGGCCTGGCAAGCTTCGGCCTTCATCAGGTAGCTGGCTGCTGCCGCCCCCGAATCGCCGGACCATGTCTTGAAGGCGGCGCTCGTATCACCGAGCGACACTGCCTTGTAGGTCCCCTGTTGCGTCATGTACCGTTCCTGCTGCTGCATGAATTCGGTAAGCGCTGCGCGAGCTTCGGCACGCCGCCCTTTCAGGACCGAGTCCCGGTAGGTCGGGTAGGCGATCGCCGCCAGGATGCCGATGGCCACCACGACGATCATGACTTCGATCAGCGTGAAGCCGGCCATTCGCCCTTGGCTTCGCTGCGAGCGGCGAAAGGAAGGCATGGTCATGGTTGGCTGTGCAGATCGTCGTAGTTGGTGATGCGGCGCCATGACAGGCGTCCGACCAGGCTCTTGTGCTTCAGCAGCTCGGAGTCGATCTTCACCCGCCCCGTCCCGCCCGAGCCCTGGCCGATGAGGGTGCCGGTCACCGTCTTGTAGCGTTGCCCTGCGCTGTCGGAGTCCGAATAGCTCGCGCCGGCATTCAGCACCAGGGGCTCGCCCAGCAGGCCGAGGGTCGACGCCCGGCTGCTGCCTTTTCCGGTGGCGATGTTCAGCACGTACTGGTTGCCGCCGCCCAGTCCGCACGGGTCGGCCGCGTCGGGCGGAATCAGGCTGCCGAAGATGAGCGCCGTGCCCAGCCCCGCGGCGCTGCTGACCTGGCGCTCTCCGCGCGCGAGGAAGTCGAAATACCAGCCCGAGCGCTGCGTCTTGTCGCCATCGCTGGTCGCATGGCCCCAGAGGAAATCGGGCATGCCGACCGATCCGTCGGCGGCGACCGTCCCGCCGGCCAGTCGGCCTCGGCCGGCAATGCCCGCGCCGCTCTCGGTCTGCGAGCTGTCGTCGTCGTAGAGGGCGTAGACCGACTGCACCTGGGTACTGGCACTGATCTGGTTGTCGGCGCCTTCCAGATACTTGCCGGTGCCGAAGGACACGATCACGCTGCCGGCGGGACCGGAGATGAGACTGGGCGGCATGGAGATCGGTTGACGCACGTCCGCTGCGTCCTTGGCCACATACAGGGGCAGTGGGTCGCCGCCGCTCACGAAGGGCGAGAGGTACTTGCTCGTCCACTGCGCTTGCGACGTCGGCCGCGAGAAATCGAACTTCCACAGGTTGCCGTGCAAATCGCCCGCGTAGATGCGCTGCACCTCGCCGGCAGGCCCCGAGGTGGCGCGGAACTCGATCACGCCGGGCGCCATGCCGGTTGCCACCGCGTCGCTGACCGGCAGCGACAACTTGAAGTAGTTCGTGCCGAGCACCCAGGCGGCGCCCGCCGGCTTGGACAGGTCCAGCAAGAACAAGGCGGGCTTGCCGCTCGTACTGGCATGCCCGTCCGGCGCCGTGTTGTTGACCCCGCTCGCCACCACGGCGAACGAGCGGTACGTGGCGGTGGTTGCGTTCGAGGCGCTGGTCCGAAAGCGCAGGATCTGCGGCCGGCCGACCACGTTGCCGAGGTCGAGGTCGTCGCGGTCGGTGAATTCCCACAGCACCTTGCCGGCGTCGAAAGCCGCGGGATTGCTCACGTCCAGCGCGTAGACGCCCTGTCCGCCGGCGCCCGTGCCGCCCACGAGCACGGTCTTCCATGTGGTGGTGCTGCCACTGACGATCTCGGCCTCGGCCACGCGGGGCGTCGCATCGACGAAGCTCTGGTGCGCGCTGGTGCCGTAGGTGGGGGAGGTCAAGAGCGACAGGCGCGCGCCCATCCAGCTCGGGATGTAGGCGAACAGTTCGGCGCCCGTGGCGGCATCGAACGCGTGCAGCATGCCGTCGTTGGCTCCGGCGTACACGGCAGCGGGCCGGCTCTTGTAGGTGTCGTAGAAGCTGCGGTAGGCGTCCGTGCTGTAGCGCTGCGAGGGCGCCCCCGCATAGACGACGCCGGAGTTGATCACGTCACCGAGGCGGCTGGCGCGTTGGCGAAAGAGGCTGCCTTCGTCCCTTCGTACGCCGCGGATGAAATCCAGGCGCTTCTCGCCCAGGCCATCGGCGGGGCTGCCGGGCGCAGGACGATTCAGCTGTTCCTTCAGGCGCTCATTGGCAGCGGCCCCGCCGCTTTCGATCTGGTTCCAACGCAGTTCGGTGGCGGCCCCTGCGCTGCGGTCGACTTTGCCGACGAAGATCTTGCGGAGATCGGGATCGGCCCGGTCCAGCAGTGCTGCGGCCGACCACAGCGGCGCGCTGCCCACGTCGATGGTGCCATCTGCAGCCAGCACCAGGGGCGTCGCGACCACATTGCCGCTCCAGCGGTCGGGATTGAAGCTGGCCTGATAGATGGCCGCGCCGCCGGGACCGACTTCCTGGGCCGACACCGAGCCGCCAGCAATGCTGTTGGCGCTGCTCGCGATGTTGGCGAACATCTCGTCCAGGCCCCGGAGGATGAGCTCCGGACTGCTCGCCAGATAGAAAGTCAGCGCATCGCCGCGAGGCGTGCCCGGACGTTCCCAGCCGCCGTTGTCGATCGTTTGGCCGTCCTTGCCGAGAAAGGGGTGGCCGAAGCCCGAACTGTCCTTGAAACCTCCGTACTTCGCGGCCAGGAAGTATTTGCTGCGCATCCGTTCTTCGTTCTCACCGCCCCCCACCTGATTGTGGTTCTCGTCCACGTCGAGCGCATAGGTCTTCACTCGCATGCCTGGACGCTGCTTGCTGGGGCCATCTCCCGCTGTCCAGGCCTTGCCGCGAATGTCGTGCGTGGCCGCCCAGTACGCCATGCCGGCAATGTAGTAGTTCGTGTGGTTGCCGTAGATTTGATCGCCGAGGTTTGCCAAAGAGCCTAAGGGGCGCTCAGGCGAAGCTGCAGGGTTCGGGTTTGTGGCTTTTCTGCCGCTGACGCCATTGCCGTCCGTGTAGCTCATGCCGCCGTTGCTGGCGAAGCTGCCCACGACGTTGGTCCAGAACCTGAAGTCGGGCTCGTTGTCGGCATCGTTGGCCGCTCTCGTGCGGTCCACGCCGTCATCGATCGTGTTGCCGGGGATGAACTTGTCGTAATGCGTGTTGACGTCGCCGATCGTCATGATGTTGTTCTTGACACAGGCGTAGTTCTTCGCGGGCGAACCGTTCGCATCCGGGTCGACCCAATCGGTGTAGACGGGAAATCCGTCCTTCATGCCATCGGTCATGTCCTTGGTAGCTTCAGGCGTCGGCGGCTTGCCCTGCAGGTATCGCAAGGCCTCGTAGTAGAGCTCGTTGATGGGGTCGTAGGTCTTGTACATCCCGGCCACGGGGCCGGTCCGGCCGAAGCGGTTCAGATAGTTGAGAACCCCACTGATGCGCTCGGGAGCGCCATCGGGGTTGAGTTCGAGCACGCCGGAGTTGGCGTCCCATTCGGCCACCGAGTTCGTGACGCCGAGTGGTGAGCCGCTGGCGTCGAAGGCCTTGGGGCCGACGTACTTCATGGGCGCACGAAGCACGCCGCCGTAGCGCTCGACCCTTTGATCCATCAGGTAGCCGAATGCGGCCACGCGAATGCGATCGCTGTATTTCTGGATGTTGCCGACCGGCTTGTATCTGCCGTTCGGGTAGCGTTGGCACAGGCTGGAGCGCGGATCGGTGAGCGCGCCTGAGCTGTCCGACTCGCAGACCCTGACGCGGGCATAGAAAAAGCTGTCGCTGCTGAGCGCGGCGCTTTCGTACTGGGGAGCGTTGATGCCGAGGTTCGAGTTGTTGCCCGGCGCGTCGCACGAACCCGTGGCCGACGTGCCGAAGTGCACACGGTTCAGGCAATTGGCAACGTAGATGGTGCCCGTCCAGCGTCCCCTCAGGCTGGCAGGGACCGCGTCGGCCGCCAACCTGGCAGGAAGCTGCTTCGACGGGAGATTGCCCCCGTTCCAGAAGTTGTTGCTGACGCTGGTGTTGGGCAGCACCGCGCGCTGGAGCACGGTGAGGTCGACCTCGTCCACGATCCGGTCACCCCCCGACAGGCCCAGGCGAAGCGCGTCGATGGCGGACCCTGTCGCCCAGTTCATGAAGTTGCCGCTGAACCCGGCGCCACCACATCCATGGTTGTTGGCCGGTCCCGTGCGGTCGAATCGACGTCGGAGGGCGTTTGCGTCGTTGACATACTTGTAGCAGCTGTTGGCGTCGAAGTACCCGAGGTACTCCTTGTCGACGGCATAGTCGGTGCCTCCGGTGTACATGGCACCGACCGTCGGGAACTCGACCGACAGTGCCAGCGTCAGTGTCGGCTTCTGCCCGGCACCGGTTGCGTAGAGCGGCTCCGACGACAGTGCCGTCAACTTGAATGCCGAGATGTCCTGGCCCGTGGCCACCAGCGCCGTCCCGACAGCGGCGGCACACAAGCCCGCCGCCACGACGATGGTCCGGATCCCCACGCCGTAGACGACGCGTCGCGCGCGCGGTTGCTTGTTGTCCCTTGTCTGCATTTTTCTTATTCCTTTCGGTAGATCATCTGGACGACCGCCTGAAGGTCGGGCCGCGGGCCGAAGCCCATTGCGGTGATGCGGTACACCGCTCTGGATGCGCCGGTCTGGGCGTCCAGGAACTGACCCGCATCGGCGTCGGGCAGCACTTCGATGATGTAGCGGGGCTTCCGGGCCGGCTTCAGGCCGAGGCCGTCGCCCGACGACGCCGCGTCGAAGGCGCGTTGGGTGAAATCGCCGAAGGCGGCCGAGCGTGCCGAGCTGCCGCTGTCGGTGAAGTCGACGGCGAGCCAGACGGGCTTGCCGGCGTCCGACGGCAGACACAGGCCTTTGCGATGGCCATCGCCGGCAGTGCCGCAGCCGGCAAGAAAGTCCATGCGATTGGCGGCGGTGAAGGTGCTCATCCGCGTGGCGGTGCCAGGGCCGCGCATGTCGTATTCGGCGTCGGCCAGCGCTGCTTCGGCCGACTGGAGCGCGATCTGGATGTCTCGGTCGTTGCGGGCGCCGCGTTCGCCGAGCATGGACAGCTGCATGGCGAGCAGCCCGAGCAAGGAGGCGACGAGCATCACCACCATCACGGCGATCAACGAAACACCGCGCTGCGACCGCGGCATGTGTCGATTGAGGGGAGCTTGGGGCAGCCGCATCAGTGGACCTGCGGGTTGTGAAGGTAGACGGTGAAGCTCACGGTCTGCCGCAGGCGTCCGTCGGCCGGCACGGCCAACGCCGTGCCCGGGTCTGCAGCGCTGCTGTAGCCGCCGACGCCGAAGGGATATCTGGTCGTTGCGGAGGACTCCTGTGCCGAGTTCGCGGGGCTGCGCAGAAGCAGGCCGATCTTGATGGCCCGCACACGCTGCCAGTTGGCCAGGCTGGCCGCAGCATCGCCTGGCACGTCGAGCTGGTCAGCACGCAGATAGCGGTCCACGACGCTGTTGGCGGGTATCATTGCCTTGCCGGGATCCACGCCGTCGACGCCGTAGAGCACCTGGAAGCTCTCGACGCCGGAGACCAATGGGACGGTCGAAAACCGGTTCTGACCCTTGGAGTTGGTTCCGTTCGCATGGCACATAAGGGTCGGTTCCCCGGTGTTCGTGTCGACCCGAACGAAAAATATGCTGGTGATGACGTCGGACGCATCGGTTGGCACCGTCGACTCGGCGCTGCCCCGGCAATTGGTCGTGACGCCGTCGGCCTCGTTCGCATTCCGGGCGGCGGCCTGCGCCCGCACGATCAGGACATCGCTTCCGTTCTTGCAGGCGGTGCCTGCGGTGCCTGGGCAGCTGCTGCGATTGCCGTTGACCGAGAAGGGCTCGACGTCGGGCGGGTCCGGCATCTGTGCATCGTTGTAGCCATGCACCATGGGAAGAGCGGCGGCGGCCTTGGCGAGCTTGAACTGGCCGGCGGTGGTTCCCGTGGCGAAGGCGACGTCGAGGAAGCCGGCCTGTGCGATCGTCCTGCGCAGGATCTCGGTCGTGAAGCGCGCGTTTTCGTCCAGCTGACTGACGGCGTCGACCGTCGAAAAGCCGCGGCGGGACACGATCAGAGTGGCGACGGCCGCGGTCACGATCAGCAGGGTCAGGGCGAGCGCCACCAGAAGTTCGACAAGGGTGAAGCCGACTTGCCGCAGGCGGGTGCCCGCAGAATGTGTGGCGGCCCTCATTGCCTGTTCCCGGGGGTGATGGGCAAGACGAGGTACGGTCGCGATTTCGCGTCGCTCACCTCGAAGGCATCCGGTGCGGCGGCGGATCGCCGGGTCTTGCCCCGTGTCCATCCAAGCTTCACCTGGACCACGCCGGTGTTGCCATTGGAGGTGCAGCCCCATCGGGGCAGGCCGTCCGCGTCGTACGGGCTGGCGTCGAAGCAGACCACCACGCGCGCGCCCGGCAGCTGCGCCACGACCTGCGTGAGCCACTGCTGCATGTCATAGCGCGCAGCATCCAGCGGGGCGGTGCAACCCTGGACGCAGTCCACGTCCCGCGCGGGCGCAGGCCCGCGGAAATCAGCTTGGAGGTAAGGGTTGGCCGTCGCGTCGAGCTGTGTGGCGACCTGCTTGTTGCCGCGCATGAGCTCGGCAAGCTCGCTGGCGAGCCGGACGCCGGCCGATTGCAGACGCGCCTCTCGATGCGCGTTCAAGGAGGCGGCCTGCAGGCCCACCATGCCCAGCACACCGAACGAAAGCACCACGATCGCGACAAGGACCTCGAGCAGAGTGAACCCTGCCGCAACGCCCCCCCGAGCGCCTGCAGCCACATGCATTTGAATCTCCCTTCCGGTCTTGGCCGGCGGGACGATTTTCGAAGCGCGCTGTGGTGCCTGTGTGCCGCTTATCCGGAACGGGTTGCCGTTGAGCGGTCCGAGGGCCGCTCAAATGTCAGCCGCTTGCTGCAAAAGTTTCCTAGATGTCTCGCAGCAGCTGCCTGAACTCTTCCACATCCTCGAAGCTGCGATACACCGACGCGAAGCGCACGTAAGCGACCTTGTCCAGCTTCTTCAGCTCGCGCATGACCAGCTCGCCCAGCTTGTGCGACGGAATCTCCCGCTGGGCGCTGGCGAGGAGTTTCTGTTCGATGCGCAGCAGCGCGTCATCGATCTGCTCGATGCTCACGGGCCGCTTGCGCAGCGCCAGCATCATCGATGCACGCACCTTGCCGGCATCAAAGTCGGCGCGGCTGCCGTCCTTCTTGACGACGACGGGGTAGTTGACGTCCGGTCGCTCGTAGGTGGTGAAGCGCTTGTCGCAGGCGCTGCACTGGCGGCGGCGGCGCACGAAGTCGCCGTCTTCCGAGACGCGGGTCTCGACGACCTGCGTCTCGGGGTGGCCGCAGAAGGGGCACTTCATACCGCCGCGGCCCCTGTCGTGCTCAACGGTAGACCGGGAAGCGGCTGGTCAAGGCATGCACCTTGGCGCGCACCGCCTCGATGTTGGCCGCGTCGCGCGGGTTGTCCAGCACGTCGGCGATCAGGTTGGCGGTGATGCGCGCCTCTTCGTCCTTGAAGCCACGCGTGGTCATGGCCGGCGTGCCGACGCGCACGCCGCTGGTGACCATCGGCTTTTCCGGATCCTTGGGGATCGCATTCTTGTTGATGGTCATGTGGGCGCTGCCCAGCACGGCCTCGGCTTCCTTGCCGGTGATGCCCTTGGCGCGCAGGTCGACCAGCATGACGTGGCTCTGCGTGCCGCCGCTCACGATGCGCAGGCCGCGCTCGGTCAGGGTCCTGGCCACGATGTCCGCGTTCTTGACCACCTGTTGCTGGTAGCTCTTGAATTCGGGCGTCAGCGCTTCCTTGAAGGCCACCGCCTTGGCCGCGATCACGTGCATCAGCGGGCCGCCCTGCAGGCCGGGGAAGATGGCGCTGTTGATGGCCTTCTCGTGCTGCGACTTCATCAGGATGATGCCGCCGCGCGGTCCGCGCAGGCTTTTGTGGGTCGTGGACGTGACGACGTCGGCATGGGGCACGGGGTTGGGGTACACGCCCGCGGCGATGAGGCCGGCGTAGTGGGCCATGTCGACCATGAAGATCGCGCCCACGTCCTTCGCCACCTTGGCGAAACGCTCGAAGTCGATGTGCAGCGAGTAGGCCGAGGCGCCGGCGATGATGAGCTTGGGGTGGTGCTCGTGCGCCTTGCGCTCCATCTCGTCGTAGTCGAGCACCTCGTTGGCGTCGAGGCCGTAGCTCACCACGTTGAACCACTTGCCGCTCATGTTCAACGGCATGCCGTGGGTCAGGTGGCCGCCTTCGGCCAGGCTCATGCCCATGATCGTGTCGCCGGGCTTGAGGAAGGCCAGCATGACGGCCTCGTTGGCCGACGCGCCGCAGTGGGCCTGCACGTTGGCGGCGTCGGCACCGAAGAGCTGCTTGACGCGGTCGATGGCCAGCTGCTCGGCGATGTCGACGAACTCGCAGCCGCCGTAGTAACGCTTGCCGGGATAGCCTTCGGCGTACTTGTTGGTGAGCTGCGAGCCCTGGGCGGCCATGACGGCTGGCGAGGCGTAGTTCTCGCTGGCGATCAGCTCGATGTGGTGTTCCTGGCGGGCGTTTTCCTGCTGGATGGCGGCCCAGAGTTCGGGGTCGGTCTGTTCGACCAGGATGTCGCGGTGGTACATGGCAGTCCTTCGATGAAGATGGTCCTTGCGGGTTCAAACCAGACAAGGGCTGCCCAGGCGAACGGCTGAACGCCTGCGGAGCAGGCGGTGCGCTTCCCAGTGGTCATTCCACGTCAGCGCAGGCGTCCGTCACCGTGAGTGAGGGCGCTGCGCTTATCGCCAGTCGCGCACGCGAAGAGTGTAGCCGACAGCCTGCACTCCGGAGGCAGGGGCTACCGGCTCAGGAGTCGGACAGCAGGGCCACCTTCTGTTCGGCGCTTTCCGGCTTGGCAGGTGCCACCACGGGCAGCGGCTGCGGCCGGACGTTGGGCGGCAGCGTCGGCACCGCGCGGCCGCCGGCCACCTGCTGCAGGCGCGCGTGCTCGGCCAGCACCTTGGCGGCATAGCCGCCGTCGTCCTCGAGGTTGGCTGCGCCGACGTAGTAGCGCAGGCCGCCTTCGAGGGAGCCCGCGCGGGCGATGCATTCCTGCAGCACCTTCACGCCGACGCGCATGTTCGTGACGGGGTCGAAGGCGGTGAGGATGCCGCCGGCGCTCTCGTACTTGTCGCCATGGACACGGGTCATGACCTGCATCAGGCCCTGTGCGCCGACATGGCTCTGTGCGAAGGGGTTGAAGCTCGATTCCACGGCCATGATGGCCAGGATGAGCGTCGGATCGAGCTTGGTCTTCCCGCCGATCTCGTAGGCCTCGGCAACCAGCACGCTCAGCGGCTCCACCGCGACGCGGTACTTCTTGCTGAGCCAGTAGGCCACGGCGGCCTGCTGCTTCGGCAACTCGGCAGGACTCGCCGCCGTAGTGCGCTCGATCGCGTTGGGCTGCAGGTCGGTCGGCTCGGGCGCAGGCTTGCGCGACTCCAGCCAGGCCACCAGCTGCTGCTCGCCGGCATGCTGGAGGTCGGGGCGGGCGATCAGCGCGACCACGGCGAACACCAGGGCCAGGCCGATGAGGGCGAAGCCGTTGTGCGTGATCTCGAAAAAGCCGTCGGCAATGTCGCCGGCCACGGTCCGCAGACTTCGGGCGCCGGCTTGCAGGGCCTGTTTCATTCTTCGCTCTTCCTTTCGATGCGGGTTTCGAGCGGAGGCAGGCACCCTGAGGTGGTGCCCGGCCGGGCATCGATGCGTCGCTTGGATTGGTAGGAACCGGCGCGTGCTGTGGAGGTTTGCACACGGGGCCGGTCTCGCCGGGGAGTCCGGCGGCGGTGGGAGCCCGGAAAGGACACAAGCGAAGTCCTGGGGCACGGCGCATTCTAAAAACCGCTTAATACCCGGTCAATACTTAAGAATTCATTCTTTATGCTAACGGGGTATGTTCGAAGAAGGCCATGGACCACCCCGGTGCCATAAATAAATCGACTTGCGTTGCTGCTTTCATGGGCCTAATCTGGCCCTGCCTGTTCTTCAGGCGCTTGCCGAGGCCCAGGATCGACGTGGCGTTCCGCCCAACCGATTCGCCAGCCGAGGCCCCCAACGGTGGCAATCTCTTGCCACCTGCGAGGACGGAACCATTGACCTTCCGTCCGAGCAAAGAGATGGCAGCGGACTTGAGCCGGCCATCAAGCCCGGTGGCAAGACTTCACGGTCTGGCCATCGGGCTTTTTCATTGGGGGGAACGGCCGCGCACTTCGGGCACACTCAGCCGTGATGAAGAACGCTGCTTGGCTGAAACAGAACAAATGGGTGCGGCGCGGGATCGTCGCCTTGGCGTCGCTGCTGGTGCTGTGGCTGGTGCTCTGGCTGGCCGTGCCGCCGATTGCCAAGAGCCAGCTGCAGAAGATCGCCAGCGAGAAGCTCGGGCGCACCGTCACGGTCGGCAAGGTCGACTTCAAGCCCTGGAGCCTCGAACTCACCATCGACGATCTGCGCATCGCGTCGGCCCAGGCCGGCGCGCCGCCGCAGCTCGAGGTGCGGCGCCTGTATGCCGATGCCGAACTCCAGTCGGTGCTGCGCCTGGCGCCGGTGATCGACGCCGTGAGCATCGAAGGCCCCACCGTCCGGCTCGCCCATCTGACGGACGGCAAATACGACATCGACGACATCCTGGCGCGCTTCGCGCCCAAGCCTGACGATCCGCCGCCGGGCGAGCCGCAGCGATTCGCCATCTACAACATCGCCATCACCGGCGGTTCGGTCGATTTCGACGACCAGCCCGTCAAGCGCAAGCACGAACTGCGCGAGCTCGAACTCAAGGTGCCGTTCATCAGCAACCTGGCGTCCAAGCGCGAGGTCAAGGTCGAGCCCAAGCTGGCCTTCGCGCTCAACGGCTCGCATTTCGACTCGTCCGCCTTCAGCACGCCCTTCGCCGACAACCGCAAGACCGACGCACAGCTGCGCTTCGCCGACCTGGACCTCGCCCCCTACCTGGGCTACGTCCCGAGCAGCCTGCCGGTGAAGGTGCTGGCAGGCACGCTCGGTGCCGACCTGAAGGTGGACTTCGAGCGCGCCGACGCGGCGGCGCTGAGCATCAGCGGCACCGTCGAGGCCCGCAACATCAAGGTGGCCGACGCGCAGGGCCGCGACCTGCTGGGCTTCGGTTCGCTCAAGATCGGGTTGGCCGACGTCCGGCCGCTGGACCGCAAGGTGCACCTGGGCAGCGTGGCGCTGGCCGACCCGCAGTTGGCCGTGGCCCGCGATGCGGCCGGCAAGCTCAATCTCCTGGCCACCAATCCGGCCACCGGCGCTACAGAAAAAGTAGCGCCTCCCGCAGCAGCGGCGAGCGCTCCGGCCCAGAATGCCCCTGCAGCTGCGGGCTGGGCATTGCAGGTCGACAAGGTGGCGCTCCAGGGCGGCAGCGTGACCTGGCGCGACGAAACCACGCAGCCCGCAGCGGCCGTGCAGATCAAGGACTTGCAGGTGGAGGCCAGCGGGATCGTCTGGCCCATGGCGAAGCCGGCGCGCTTCGGCGGCTCGCTCAACCTGGCAGGCGCACCCTTCAAGTTCCAGGGCGAGGGGACCGACAAGGCGGCGCAGGTCCAGACCGAGGTCGAGGCGCTGCCGCTGTCGCTGGCCGCGCCTTATCTTGCCAAGAGCATGGAACCGACGCTCGACGGCAAGCTGGGCGGCCAGGTCGACGTCAGCTGGGCGGCGCCGAACCTGCAACTCCACGCCCGCAAGGTCTCGGTCGACAACCTCGCGCTGACGCAGGGCAAGACGGCGCTTGCCAGTGCCGGCCGTTTCGAGGTTGCCGACGCCCGGGCCGACCTGACCGCGCACACGCTGGCCATCGGCAGCTTCACCGCGACCAATCCGAAGGTGCGGGTCGAGCGCGATGGCGAGAAGCGCTGGATGTTCGAGCGCTGGATGCGCACGCCCGCGGGCGGCGGCGACGCTCCCGTGGCCGCGCCCAAGGCGCCGGGCGCCGAAGCCGCGCCGGGCAACGCCAAGCCCTGGCAGCTCAGCATCGCCACGCTGGCGGTGGACAACGGCGCCGTCAGCTACGCCGACAAGGCCAACGCCGGCACGCCGGTCGAGGTCGAGATCACCGCGCTGAAGCTCAAGCTGAACAAGCTGGCACCGAACACGGCCACGGTGTCACCCGTCGAGCTGTCGGGCCGCATCGGAGCGGGCCGTCGGGCCGATCCGGGCCGCTTCGACTTCAAGGGCCAGCTGGTGCTCAAGCCCCTGTCGGCCGAGGGCCGGCTGGAGACCTCGGCCATCCCTTCGCATGCCTTCAAGGCCTACTACGCCGACGCGCTCAACGTCGACATCCGCCGCTCTTACACCAACTACCGCGGCACGCTGCGCTTCGCGCAGCTGCCGGCCGGCATCAGCCTCAAGCTCGCCGGGGACACGGCGATCGAGGATTTCCGCGCCAACAGCGCCACGCTCACGCAGAAGGGCAGCTTCGGCAACGGCAACCAGCAACTGCTGAGCTGGAAGGCGTTGAGCCTGCGCGGCCTGCAGGTGGACCTGTCGCCCGGCGCGCCGCTCAAGGTGGATGTGCGCGAAACCACGCTCACCGACGTGTTCGCGCGGATCATCGTCGAGGAGAGCGGCCGGCTGAACCTGCAGGGCCTGACCAAGAAGGGCGCCGAAGAATCCTCGGTCGCCGATGCGTCCAGGCCTGACCCGGCCACCCGGCGCCAGCGCGGCGGCGGCACCGTCACCACCAACGAGCCGGGGGCGGCGCCCGCACGCCCGGTGTCGGCCGAGGAGATGGTCGGCGGCGCGGCGCCGGCGGCGCCCACGGCACAGGCCGCCCGGGCCGAGGCGGCGCCCGACCCGATGGCGCCGGTCATCAACTTCGGCCCGGTCAGCGTGGTCAACGGCAAGGTCGACTTCACCGACCTCTTCATCAAGCCCAACTATTCGGCCGACCTGAGCGAGCTCACCGGCAAGCTCAGCGCCTTCTCGTCGCGGCCCAGGGAGGGCCAGCCGGCGCTGGCGGATCTCGAGTTGCGCGGCAAGGCGCAACAGACTGCGGCGCTGGAGATCACCGGCAAGCTCAACCCCCTGGCCAAGCCGCTGGAGCTGGACATCACCGCCAAGATGCGCGACCTCGATCTGCCGCCGCTGTCGCCGTATTCGGTGCGTTATGCCGGCCATGGCATCGAGCGGGGCAAGCTCAGCCTGGACGTGAACTACAAGGTGGCGCCCGACGGCCGCCTCACGGCCACCAACAACCTCGTGCTCAACCAGCTGCAGTTCGGCGAGGAAGTGAAGGGCGCCCCCAACAGCCTGCCGGTGCGGCTGGCCGTTGCGCTGCTGGCCGATCGCAACGGCGTGATCGACGTCGACCTGCCGCTGTCCGGCTCGCTCAACGACCCGCAGTTCAGCGTCGGCCCGCTGATCTGGAAGGCGGTGCTCAACCTCATCACCAAGGCCATCACGGCGCCCTTCAGCCTGCTGACGGGGGGGCTCGGCGGCGGGGGCGGCGATTCCAGCGTCGTGCCCTTCGACCCCGGCAGTTCGACCCTGACGCCGGCGGCCACGCAGAGCCTGGACAAGGTCATCAAGGCCCTGAACGACCGCCCGGCCTTGCGCATGACCGTGGTCGGCGTCTCGAGCTTCGAGAAGGAGCGCGAGGCCTACAAGCGCCAGCGCCTGCGCCAGCTCGCGCTGTCCGAGAAGCGGCGCGTCGCCGTGCGCGCCGGGCAGGACCCGGCCCAGGTCGAGCCCGTGACCGACGCCGAATACCCGAAGCTGCTGGAGGCGGTCTACAAGCGCGCGGACATCACCAAGCCGCGCAACATGGTCGGCCTGGCCAAGGACCTGCCTACCGAGGAAATGGAGAAGCTGCTGCTGGCCAGCATCCCGGTCGACGAGCAGGCGATCCGGGAGCTGGCCGTGGCGCGCGGCGCGGCCGTGCGCGACTACCTGCTGGAGCACAAGCTCGCCTCCGATCGCCTCTTCCTCGGTGCCGTGCGAACCGACGGCGGCGGTGCGGACTGGAAGCCCGGGGCCGAGCTCAAGCTCGACACCCGCTGAGCGCGGGCGGCCGCGTCACCCCCGGGCTGACGCGGCCCGCAAGCTCGGAGACAATACGCAGTTCGCGCCGGCCTTGCCGGCGCCTTCGCTTGCGCGCCGGACGCACCGGCGCCGGGCCTTCAGCCACACGACACCTTCTCACGCGCAGTGACCCAAGCTACCCCCAAACACGACCTTTCGTCCCTCGACCAGCTCACGGGCGGCGCTTTCACCGCGCCCACCTCGGGCGAGCGAGCGCAGCGCATCCGCGACTGGCTCGCCACCGACCCGGCGGCGGAGCTGATGCAGGAGGTCTTCAAGGAGCTCAGCGGGCGCGACAAGGGCGCCGCCCGTGCGTTGCGCGAGCGGCTGGACGAGATCAAGCGCGCCAAGGGCCAGGAGGCGATCGCCGCCGAGTGGTCCGACAAGGCGCGCGCGCTGCTGGAGCAGCCGCGCCTGAACATCGCCGACGCGATGGCCTGGCAGCGCGACGCCGCCAAGGCCGGCGCGCCGCTGTCGCGCGAGCCGCTGGCCGGCTTCAAGACGCAGCTGGCCGAGCGCATCAAGGGCATCGAGGACCTGCAGCACCGCGCGCAGGTCCACCGCGAAGCCGCCGTGCTGCTCGCGCAGCGCTTCGAGGTGCTGTCCACCAAGGGTTGGCAGGACGCCCGGGCCGCCGAGGAGGGCCTGCGCGGCGACGTGCAGCACTGGCTGGCCCAGGCGCAGGAAATCACGCAGGACGCCAACTGGGGCAGCCTCGACGCCCGCTTCGCGCCGCAGCTGGACGCCTCGAAGGCGCAGCTGCAGGTGGTGTCGGACGCCTTCCACAGCGCGCTGGCGCAGACCGTGGCTGCCGCCGCGGACGCCGCCGCGCCGCTGCCGCCCGTGCCCGTCTGGGCCGACGAGATCCGTGCTTCTCGCGGGCTGCCGCTCGAATCGGCACCTCCCGCACCGGCCAAGCCCGCGGCGCCCAAGGTCGACCCGGCCGCCCGCGCCGCGGCCGAGCAGGCCGTGCAGGCGGCGCTCGCCAAGCTCGAGCAGGAAACCGCCGAAGGCCACGGCAAGGCCAGCCAGGGCGCCGCGGCCGCGCTGCGCGCCGTGCTCAAGGAACACGGCCGCCTGGTCGGCAACGAGCTCGAGGCGCGCGTGCATGCCGCGCTCGTGGCCGCCGGCGAACTCGAAGGCTGGCAGCGCTGGAGCGCCGACAAGGTGCGCGAAGACCTGGTCGCCAAGGCCGAGGGCCTGCTCAACCGCCCAGAAGGCCAGGCACTGGGCGGCCGCAAGATGCAGGAACAGCTGCGCGCCCTGCGCGAGCAGTGGAAGCAGGCCGACCAGGGCGGCGCCCCCAACCATGCGCTGTGGAAGCGCTTCGACGAGGCCTGCAACCAGGCCCACAAGGTGGTCGAGGCCTGGCTGGAGAAGGTGCGTGCCGACGCGGCCGAGCACCGCGCCCAGCGCCTGGCGCTGATCGAGGAACTCAAGGCCTGGGCGGCGGCCCATGCCGACGACGACCTGAAGTCGCGCAACCGCAGCCTGCACCAGTTCGCCAACCGCTGGCGCGATGCGGGCCACGTGAGCGAGAAGGTCTTCGCCGAGCTGCAGCCGCAGTGGAACGAGGCCATGGCCGCTGCCCGCGGCCCGCTCGAAGCGGCCCAGAAGGCCAGCGTCGAGCGTCGCCAGCAGATGATTGCCGAGGCCACCGAGCTCGGCGCCGCGCCGCAGCTGCGCATCGACGCCGTCAAGGCGCTGCAGCAGCGCTGGCAGGCCGAGGCCCAGGCCGTGCCGCTGGAGCGTCGCCACGAACAGAAGCTGTGGGACGCGTTCCGCAAGCCGATCGACGACGCCTTCCAGCGCAAGACGGCCGACCGCGAGCGCGCCGCCGCCGCGCTGGGCGAACATGACCGCGCCGTGCTCGAGGCCTCGAAGGCGCTGGAGGCCGCCAACGGCACCGGCGACGCGCAGAAGATCCGTGCCGCCATGGCCGCCCTCGAGGCCGCGCTGCGCGGCCAGCGCGCGGCGCAGTCGGCCCCTGTTTCCGACGCCAGTCCGGCTGCAGCGCCCGACGGTCCTGCGCAGGGCGCTACGGAAGTCGTAGCGCCTGGCCAGGCCGCCGCCGAGTTCGCGGAGAGCGCACAGCTCAGCGACGAAGGCACGGCCGATGCCGGCAGCGCCGCGCCTGCTCCTGCGGCCGCCGACCTGGTCGCGCCGGCGGACGGCGCCGATCCGTCGGCGCGCGCCGACGCCGAGGAAGCGCGCGAGGCCGCCGCACCCGCCGCGGCACCCAAGCCCGCGCCGCGTCCCGTGGTCGCCGTGCGTGGTGACGACCGGCCCGGTGCCCAGCGCCCGGCCACGGCTGCAGTCCAGGGCGGCCGCGGCCGTCCGGGCGACCGGCGCGACGCGCGTGGCGCACCGGCCGGCCGTGGCAACGACCGCGCCGGCCCCCGCAGCGACGACCGACGTGGCGGCGGCGACCGCTTCGGCGGGGACCGGGGTGGCCGCTTCGGCGACCGCCCGCCGCGCGAAGACCGCGGTCCGCGCCTGGGCGATACCGCCTTCCGCGCGCAGCGCGACGCGCTCGAGCACGCCCAGGCCGCCCTGCGCAAGCTGGCGGCGCAGGCGCAGGGCGAGGTCGTCACCCAACTGCTCGGGGCCTGGGAGCAGCGCGACGGCGCGGCCCTGCCCAGCCCGCAGGACCTGGGCCGCGGCGTGTCGGCGTCGGTGCGCTCGCAATGGGCGCAGGCGATCGGCGGTGCGCCCGCCGGCGACGCGGGCGAAGCGCTGCTGCGTCTGGAGATGGCGGCCGACGTGCCGACGCCGGCCGACCAGCTCGACGCGCGCCGCGCTCTGCAGCTCAAGCTGCTCACCCAGCGCAACCAGCCCGGCCCGGCCGAGACCTGGGCGCAGGATGCCGGCCGCGTGCTGGCGACAGCGCACGACGCGGCCAACGCGCGGCGCCTGCAGAGCGCGCTGCGTACGCTGCTGCGCAAGGGCTGAGCACGGGCGGCCTCGGCTGCCTTGCTACCAAATCGATGGCTGCTGGCGCCCGTCCGACGGGCGCTGGCAGCTTATTTTTTTTGAGGCTTTGCCACGCCGAACCTAGTGATCGGTGCGTGCGCTGGCTCAGGCGTGGTCGGCGCGCTGTTCGGCGCGGCCGAGGAAGAACTCGTCGAACAGCGGTCGCAGCGTCGGCATTTCGGTCGCGAAGCGGGCCGGTTCGACGAAGTAGGCCTCGCAGGCGACGGCGAAGAACTCGCCCATCGACGAGGCGGCATAGCCGTCCAGCCATGGCGGCTCGCCGCCGAAGCGCTCGGCCACGATGGCCTGTTCGCGAAAGACGTCGTAGGCGGCCTGCATCGTCGCCAGCCAGTGCGCATGGGCCTCGCGCGCGGTCGCTTGGCCGCCGAAGCCGGCCGGCAGGGGCGGGCAGCCGTCGACGCCACCACCGCGCATGTCGATCTTGTGGGCGAACTCGTGGATCACCACGTTCAGGATCGGCCCGGTTGCCTGGCCGCCGCCTTCCTGCACATGCGGCCAGCTCAGCATCACGGGGCCGTGCTCGCGCGCCTCGCCGATGATGGCCTCGTCGTACTCGTGCACCACGCCGGCCTCGTCGATGGCCACGCGCGGCGTCGTCACTTCCTCGGGCACGACCACGATGCCGACGAAGTCGTCGTACCAGTCCAGGCCGCTCAGCGGCGCATTCAGGTGGAGCACCGGCAGCACCGCCTGCGCGGCGATCGCGAGCGCCACCTCGTCGGTGATGCTGAAGCCCAGGGCGCCGTGGAACTCCTTGTCCTGCAGGAAGCGGGCGGTCAGTTCGCGCAGTCGCTGCAGGTCCTGGGCGTCGCGCCGCGCCAGGAAGGGGTAGGCGCTGAGCGTGGCGAGCCACTCGGCCTCGGGAATCTCGGGAGCGGCCCGCAGGCCGCGCAGCCATCGGAACATGGGCGGGACTTCAGCGCAGATCGACGCGCTGCGCACCGGCGGCCGACAGGCACAACAGCTGCGCACGCGGTGGATGGGCGGCGGCGTCCCAGTCGCTGAGCACGATGCGCGAGAGGCCATCGCCGAGGTCGTGGTCTGCCGGACGGTGGGTGTGGCCGTGGATCAGCGTGTCGGCACGGGCGGCACGCAGCCATTGCGCGGCCGCGGCATCGTCGACGTCCGCCCACGGGTTGCGAGGGTCGGCCTTGCGCGCCTCGCTCTGGGTGCGGATTTCGCGTGCCAGCGCACGGCGCTCGGTCAAGGGGCGGGTGAGGAAGGCCTGCTGCCAGGCGGGCGTGCGCACCTGGGCACGGAAGGCGAGGTAGTCGGTGTCGGCCAGGCAGAGCAGGTCGCCGTGGCTCAGCAGCCAGCGCCGGCCCTGGAACTCCAGCACCGTCGGGTCGGCGATGAGGTGCATGCCGGTCGCGTCGGCCAGGGTCTGGCCGACGAGGAAGTCCCGGTTGCCGTGCAGGAAGTAGACGGGAAGGCGCCGGGCCGCGTCGCGCAGCCACTGCGCCGCGCGATGCTCGAAGCCGTCGGCCTCGGCCGCGTCGTCGCCGACCCAGACCTCGAACAGGTCGCCGAGGATGAACAGCGCATCGGCCGGCGTGGTCTGGAGGTAGCCGCGCCAGGCCTCGATCGTCGCAGGCTCGCCGTCCTGCAGGTGCAGGTCGGACACGATGTCGACCGTGCGCCAGGATGCGGGCGCGACCAGCTCGGCGAAGTCGATGGACCCGTGCCCCGTCATGGCCGCGCCTGCGTTGGGAAGGCGCTTATTCCGAAAGGACCGTGGCCTTCTCGATCAGCACGTCCTCGACCGGCACGTCGTCGTGGAAGCCCTTGCGGCCGGTCTTGACCTTGCGCAGCGCGTCGACGATCTCGGTGCCCGACACCACCTTGCCGAACACGGCGTAACCCCAGCCCTGGGCGGTGGGTGCGGTGTGGTTCAGGAAGTCGTTCTTGGCCACGTTGATGAAGAACTGCGCCGTGGCCGAGTGCGGTGCGCTGGTGCGCGCCATGGCGACGGTGTACATGTCGTTCTTCAGGCCGTTGTTGGCCTCGTTGGTGATCTCGGCCTGCGTGGGCTTCTGCTTCATGCCGGGCTCGAAACCGCCGCCCTGGATCATGAAGCCGTCGATCACGCGGTGGAACACGGTGCCGTCGTAGTGGCCGCTCTTGACGTAGGCGAGGAAGTTCTCGACCGACTTGGGCGCCTTCTCGCGATCGAGTTCGAGGACGACCGGGCCGTGGCCCTTGATGTTCAGTTCGACTTGTGGGTTGCTCATGAATGGACTCCTTCGGATGTCGGGTTGAAATGCTGCGGCCTGAGCCGCTGGACAGCTTCTTACTTGACCACGGTGGCCGAGCGGATCTCGACCGGGACGGTGGGCACGTCGCGCATGCCGCCTTGCACGCCGGTGGCGACGGCGCGGATCTTGTCGACCACGTCCATCCCCGACACCACCTTGCCGAACACCGTGTAGCCGTGGCCGTCGGGGTTGGGCGCATTGAGCATGTCGTTGTTCTTCACGTTGATGAAGAACTGCGAGGTGGCCGAGTTGGGATCGCTGGTGCGCGCCATGGCGATGGTGCCGCGGTCGTTCTTCAGGCCGTTCGATGCCTCGAGCGGAATCGGCGCGCGCGTGCTCTTTTCCTTCAGCTGCGCCGAGTAGCCGCCGCCCTGGATCATGAAGCCGTCGATGACGCGGTGGAACACCGTGCCGTCGTAGTGCTTGTCCTTGACGTACTGCAGGAAGTTCTCGACCGTCTTCGGGGCCTTGGCCGCATCGAGCTCGAGCACGATGTCGCCGAGCGAGGTGGCGAGCTTCACGCGCGGGGTGCTCTGCGCCATCGCGGGCAGATGTGCCAGGCCCACAGCCAGCAGGGCGGCGCAGGCGGCGCGGCGGGAGAACGAGGGAAAGGTCACGTCGGGCTCGCTTTCGGAAAACGGAGGATGGGGCAAGGAAATCGCTCGATGCACCGGCGCCGCGCCGGGCGCCGGCGACGGCTCACTTGTTGCGCAACACGCGCGGCGGCGTGCCGGCAGCAGCAGGCAGGGCGCCCGCTTCCGCGCTGCCCGGCGTGCTGAAGATCTGGCGAATGAGCGTCAGCTTGGGCTGCACGCTGGCATTGGCGGTGGCGAACTGCTGCGCCCTGGCGTACTGCTGCGCGGCCAGGCGCGCGTACACGTCGCCGAGGTTCTCGTGCGCGGTCGCGTAGTTCGGGTTCAGGCGAATGGCCGATTCGAGTGCGGCGCGCGCCTTGTCGAGTTCGCCCCGGTTGGCGTACAGCGCGGCCAGGTTGTTGTAGGGCTCGGGCAGTTCGGGGTAGTCCTGCGTGAGCTTGGTGAAGGCGTCGATCGCGTCGGCCGGCTTGTTCTGTTCCGACAGGATCACGCCGCGCAGGAAGCGCATCTGCGGATCGCGCGGGTTGGCCTTGATGTACGCGTCGGCCTTGGCCAGCGCCTCGGCCGACTTGCCCGAGCGCAGCAGCGCGTTCACGTCGCCGTAATCGTCGGCGTGTGCGGCACCCATGCCCAGCAGCGCGCAGGCGAAGAGGGTGCTGGCGGCGAGGGCGCGCAGGGGGGAGGCGGGTCGGGTGGTGCGGGAGGGAAGGGCGGCGTGCGTCATGGAGCCTCGGAGAGCCTCGTGATGGGGGCGGCCGCTGCGCCGGGGTGTGCCCGCGCCGGTCGCCCGAAGTCGGCCAGGGGCCGCTTATACTCGCCGGATTGTAGCCGCGGGCCTTCCTCCGGCTTCCCTGCAATCCCCTGACGGAACGCAGTGCCGGCCCGCACATTTGGCTGCACAATGCAGCGCCGTTCACTGGACGGCGCTCTGCTTTTTGGCCCCGTGCATCGGTGCCGTCCCGAATCCCATGACCTTGCGCATCTACAACACGCTCGCGCGTGCATTGGAAGAGTTTTCGCCGCTCGAAGCGGGACACGTGCGCATGTACGTGTGCGGGATGACGGTGTACGACCTGTGCCACATCGGGCATGCACGGATGATGATGGCCTTCGACGTGGTCCAGCGCTGGCTGCGCGCGAGCGGCTTGCGCGTCACCTACGTGCGCAACATCACGGACATCGACGACAAGATCATCCGCCGGGCGCTGGAGCGTGGCATCACGATTCGCGCGTTGACCGAAGAGACGGTCGCGGCCATGCACCAGGACATCGGCGCGCTCGGCATCGAACCACCCACCATCGAGCCGCGCGCCACCGAGTACGTGCCGCAGATGCTCGGGATCATCCGCACGCTGGAAGACAAGGGCCTGGCCTACCGCTCGCCCGACGGCGACGTGAACTACGCCGTGCGCAAGTTCCCGGGCTACGGCAAGCTGTCGGGCAAGTCGCTCGACGAGTTGCATGCGGGCGAGCGCGTCGCGGTGCTCGACGGCAAGGAAGACCCGCTCGACTTCGTGCTGTGGAAGGCCGCAAAGCCGACCGAACCGGAAGACGCGAAGTGGGAAAGCCCCTTCGGCACCGGCCGGCCGGGCTGGCACATCGAGTGCTCGGCCATGAGCTGCGCCACGCTGGGCGAGACCTTCGACATCCACGGCGGCGGCGCCGACCTGCAGTTCCCGCACCACGAGAACGAGATCGCGCAGAGCGAGGGCGCGCACGGCAAGCCGTTGGCGCGCTTCTGGGTGCACAACGGCTTCGTGCGCGTCGACAACGAGAAGATGTCCAAGAGCCTGGGCAACTTCTTCACCATCCGCGAGGTGCTGCAGAAGTACGACGCGGAGAGCCTGCGTTTCTTCCTCGTGCGCACGCACTACCGCAGCGCGCTGAACTACAGCGACGCGCACCTGGACGATGCGCGCAATGCGCTCAAGCGCCTCTACACCGCGCTCGACGCCGTGCCGCCGGCCGAGGTGGCCATCGACTGGGCCGGCCCGCATGCGGCGCGCTTCAAGGCGGCCATGGACGAGGACTTCGGCACGCCCGAGGCGGTGGCCGTGCTCTTCGAACTGGCGGGCGAGGTCAACCGCACGCGCAGCGCCGAGGCGGCGGGTCTGCTGAAGGCGCTCGGTGGGACGCTGGGCCTGCTCCAGGGCGAGCCGAAGGCCTTCCTGCAGGCCGGTTCGTCGCTGGACGAAGCGACCATCCTCGCGCGCATCGCCGACCGTGCGGCGGCCAAGGCGGCGAGGGATTTCGCCGCGGCCGACCGCATCCGTGCCGAACTGCTGGCCCAGGGCATCGTCCTCAAGGACGGCCCGAATGGCACGACGTGGGCCGCGACCCAGTAATTGCTCCCGTTCCGCCGCCCCCATGTCGCCTGCCCGCAAGTCCGCTGCGCCCGCCGAGATCGAGTTCGTCACCCCCGACTACTGGGAAGACGCCTGCAAGCACCTGGTCAAGAAGGACCGGGTGATGCGCCGCCTCATCCCCCAGTTCGGCGATGCCCGGCTGCAGTCGCGCGGCGACGCCTTCACCACCTTGGCGCGCAGCATCGTGGGCCAGCAGATCTCGGTGAAGGCGGCGCAGTCGGTGTGGGAGCGCTTCGAGAAGCTGCCGCGCAAGCTGACGCCGGCCAACGTGCTCAAGCTCAAGGTGGACGACATGCGCGCAGCCGGCCTGTCGGCACGCAAGATCGAATACCTGGTCGACCTGGCGCTGCATTTCGATTCCGGCACCGTCCACGTCGATGCGTGGAAGGACATGGCCGACGAACTCATCATCGAGGAGCTGGTCGCCATCCGCGGCATCGGCCGCTGGACGGCCGAGATGTTCCTGATGTTCCACCTGCTGCGTCCCAACATCCTGCCGCTGGACGACATCGGCCTGATCAACGGCATCAGCACCAATTACTTCTCGGGCGACCCGGTGAGCCGCAGCGATGCGCGCGAGGTGGCGGTGGCCTGGGCGCCCTACTGCAGCGTGGCCACTTGGTATATTTGGCGGTCGCTCGAACCGGTCCCGGTTGCGTACTAAGACACAAAAAGGAGAAACGACGTTGGCGAAACGAACTTTTCTCGACTTCGAACAGCCCATCGCGGAGCTCGAAGGCAAGATCGAAGAACTGCGCTACGTGCAGAGCGAATCGGCGGTCGACATCTCGGAAGAGATCGACCAGCTCGGCAAGAAGAGCCTGCAGCTCACCAAGGACATCTACAGCGACCTGACGCCCTGGCAGATCACCAAGATCGCGCGTCACGCCGAACGTCCCTACACCCTCGACTACGTGCACGAGATCTTCACGGATTTCGTCGAACTGCACGGCGACCGCCATTTCTCGGACGACCTCTCCATCGTCGGCGGCCTGGCCCGCTTCAACGGCACCCCCTGCATGGTGCTGGGCCACCAGAAGGGCCGCGACACCAAGGAGCGTACCGCGCGCAACTTCGGCATGAGCAAGCCGGAGGGCTACCGCAAGGCGCTGCGCCTCATGAAGACGGCCGAGAAGTTCAAGCTGCCGGTCTTCACCTTCGTCGACACGCCGGGCGCGTACCCGGGCATCGATGCGGAAGAGCGCGGCCAGTCCGAGGCCATCGGCCGCAACATCTACGAGATGGCGCAGCTCGAGGTGCCGATCATCACCACCATCATCGGCGAGGGCGGCTCCGGCGGCGCCCTGGCCATCTCGGTGGCCGACCAGGTGCTCATGCTGCAGTACTCGGTGTATTCGGTGATCAGCCCCGAGGGCTGTGCCTCGATCCTGTGGAAGACCAGCGAGAAGGCCCAGGACGCGGCCGATGCCCTGGGCATCACGGCGCACCGGCTGAAGGCACTGGGCCTGATCGACAAGATCGTCAACGAGCCCGTGGGCGGCGCCCACCGCGACCACCGCCAGATGGCGGCCTTCCTCAAGCGCGCGCTCAACGACGCGCTGCGCCAGGTCAGCGACCTCAAGCCGCGCGAGCTGCTCGACCGCCGCTACGAGCGGCTGCAGAGCTACGGCCGCTTCGCCGACACCAAGGACACGGGCAAGTGAAGCACGCCGCCGCGCGCCTCAGCGCGTGCGGCGTGCGGCCCGCTGCTCGACCTGCGCCCTGAGGGCACCGTGCAGTTCCGGCGGGAGGAACTGCATCGCCAGGCGCAGCAGCAGCATGGCGACCACGCCGTCGTCGAGCCAGCCGAGCAGCGGCACGACGTCCGGGATCAGGTCCACGGGGCTCAGCACATACAACACCGCCAGCAGGGCGGTGAGCTTGGCGGCACCGGGCGTGCGCGGATCGCGCAGCATGGCCCAGACCAGGGCGAGTTCCTTGCGCATCAGCAGCCACAGACGTCCGAGTTTCCACATGGTGACGAAGTCCCTTCCGGTGGTGCGCCGATCGGCGCGGTCGATGTGCTCAACGTGGGGCGGTGTCCCGCGATGACAAGGCCACCCGCGCGCGTTCGCGCCAAGAATTGCCGGATGCCACCTGTGCTTGGATGGGGCCTCCGTGCCCGATGCTTCCCCGGAATTCGGGGGCGCGCATGATTACGGCCTTCGAATCCGCCATGGCGGCTTTCGATCCGCCGCTGCCCCTGGCCGTCGGTTTCAGCGGTGGTGCCGACTCCACGGCGCTGCTGGTGGCCTGCGCCGAGCGTTGGCCGGGCCAGGTGCGGGCGGTGCACGTCCACCATGGACTGCAGGCCGCGGCGGATGGCTTCGAGCAGCATTGCCGCGCGCTGTGCGAGCGTCTCGGTGTGCCGCTGGAGGTGTTGCGGGTCGATGCGCGGCATGCGCCGGGTGACAGCCCCGAAGACGCCGCGCGTCGCGCGCGTTACGAGGCTTTTTCGGCCCTGGCGCACGCGGGCCGTGCAGAAGGTGCTATCAAATCCGTAGCGCTTGGCCACCACGCGGACGACCAGGCCGAAACGTTGCTGCTGGCGCTGTCGCGCGGCGCCGGCCTGCCTGGGTTGTCCGCCATGCCACGCCAAACGGAGCGTGGCGGCGTCACGCTGCACCGCCCGCTGCTCAACGTGCCGGCTGCCGACATTCGCACCTGGCTGGTGGTGCGCGGCCTGCCGTGGATCGACGACCCGACGAACGCCGACACGCGCTTCACGCGCAACCGCATCCGGGCGGAGGTGCTGCCGGCCCTGGAGCGTGCCTTCCCGCAGTTCCGCACGACCTTCGCGCGCAGCGCCGCGCATGCCGCGCAGGCCCAGGCCCTGCTCGCGGAGGTGGCGGTGCAGGACCTGGCGGCGGTGGGCGAGCCCCCGCGCATCGCTGTGCTGCGAGCGCTCTCCCGAGCCCGCCAGGCCAACGTGCTGAGACACTGGCTGGTGCGCGAGCAGGGTGCAGCGCCGAGCGCGGTGCAGCTCGATGCGCTGCTCGACCAGATCGCCGCCTGCACCACGCGCGGCCACGACATTCACCTCAAGGCGGGGCGGGGAGCGGTTCGCCGCGAGGGTGACGTACTGCGTTGCTACAATTGCCCGCCCTCGCCGAAGGCCACGCGCTGATCGGTTCCTGAAGGGCACGCCGGCCCGCAGCGTCCGCTGCACTTGCCGGCAACTGCAGCGGCTTCCTTCTTCCCATTTCACCCATGGCATTGATCGTTCACAAGTACGGCGGCACGTCGATGGGCTCGACCGAGCGCATCCGCAATGTCGCCAAGCGCGTCGCCAAGTGGGCGCGCGCGGGCCACCAGATGGTGATCGTCCCCAGCGCCATGAGCGGCGAGACCAACCGCCTCCTCGGCCTGGCCAAGGAACTGGCGCCCAGCCAGCCCGGCGACGACTACCGGCGCGAGCTCGACATGCTCGCTTCCACCGGCGAGCAGGCCTCGTCGGCCCTGCTGGCCATCGCGCTGCAGACCGAAGGCGTCGAGGCCGTGAGCTATGCCGGCTGGCAGGTCGGCATCCGCACCGACAGCAGCTACACCAAGGCCCGCATCGAGAGCATCGACGACAAGCGCGTGCGCGGCGACCTGGCCGCGGGCCGCGTGGTCGTCATCACCGGCTTCCAGGGCGTCGACGACGAAGGCAACATCACCACGCTGGGCCGTGGCGGCAGCGACACCTCGGCCGTGGCCGTGGCGGCTGCCATGAAGGCCGACGAGTGCCTCATCTACACCGACGTCGACGGCGTCTACACCACCGATCCGCGCGTCGAGCCCGACGCCCGCCGACTCTCGAAGATCAGCTTCGAGGAGATGCTGGAAATGGCCAGCCTGGGCTCCAAGGTGCTGCAGATCCGCTCGGTGGAATTCGCCGGCAAGTACAAGGTGCCGCTGCGCGTGCTGTCCAGCTTCACGCCCTGGGACATCGACATCAACGAGGAAGCCAAGTCGGGCACCCTGATCACTTTCGAGGAAGACGAAACCATGGAACAAGCCGTTGTCTCCGGCATCGCTTTCAACCGCGACGAGGCCAAGATCTCGGTGCTCGGCGTGCCCGACAAGCCGGGCATCGCGTACCACATCCTGGGCGCCGTGGCCGACGCCAACATCGAGGTCGACGTCATCATCCAGAACCTGTCCAAGGACGGGAAGACCGACTTCAGTTTCACCGTCAACCGCAACGAGTACGCGCGCACGGTCGACCTGCTCAAGGCCAAGGTGCTGCCCTCGCTGGGCGCGACCGACATCGTCGGCGACACCAAGATCTGCAAGGTCAGCATCGTCGGCATCGGCATGCGCAGCCATGTGGGCGTTGCAGCCAAGATGTTCCGCGTGCTGAGCGAGGAGGGCATCAACATCCAGATGATCTCCACCAGCGAGATCAAGACCTCCGTCGTGATCGACGAGAAGTACATGGAACTGGCCGTGCGCGCCCTGCACAAGGCCTTCGATCTGGACCAGCCGACGGCTTGAGACGCATCGGAAGCTGGCATAATGCGAGCTTGCTTCAGGAAACGTGACCGAGTGGCCGAAGGTGCTCCCCTGCTAAGGGAGTATGGGGTGTAGAGCCTCATCGAGGGTTCGAATCCCTCCGTTTCCGCCAAGAACACCGACTCTCTCCCAGACACGGGACAGAGTCGGTTTTTTTTCGACTTCGATCTGCGCGATCGTGTCCATCACGTCGAGACCGGCCTCGACGGCGAAGTAGGCGATTTCGGTCGCGCCTGGCCAGTACTGGCCCTTCTTCCACTGCGAGATGCGGCTCTGATCGATGCCCAACTCGGCCGCCATTTCCTTGTAGCTCTTGCGGCTGCGCGTGCGCGCGACGTCGATGAGGGTTTCTACAAGCATTTGAGATTCCTAAAGTTCTGGTACATTTCGCAACTACTCAAACATTTGAGTATTTTGCAAATATACCGGAGTTGCTCAATGGCGGCAGAGGGACAAAGGGAACAGCAGCTCGAGCTCGAGCTGCCGCGGGATCTGCATCCGCTGGAGGCGGAGCTCGAGCGGATCCGTCTCGCTCGGCAAGGTCGGTCGAAGCTCCATTCGTTTCGGCTGATCACCTGGCCGATGGGCACCTGGGCGGAGACGCACCTGGGACGCTCCTCGATGTTCTTCCGGTTTCGCACCGGCTACTCGGCATGAGCTACCAGCAGCAGTCCGGTGCCGGTATTGCCGCCGAGCACGTCCGCCTCTTCGGCGCGGATCTGTCGCCGACCGTCCGCCGATTCCGTCACGTGCGCTTCGCCTGGCAGTGCCACCAGTGGGCGCCGGCCCTGTCGCCCAAGGCTGAGGCCGAGCACCTGGTCAACGAGTGCCGCCTGCGCGAGCTGGCCGCTGAGCTGATCGCAGGGGGTGTGCAGTGAGCGACCTGCACGACTCCCCCCCATCCGCCGGGGCGGGTGTCTGGCGTCTGCGCCGGGACCCGGCCGCGCTAGCGGCTTCCGCCCGTGCTGTAACACGGGTGGAAAGTTCTCCTCGATCGGCGGCTGCTGGCGACGTCTCAAAAATCGATTGGCTGAACGCGACGTTCGACACGCCGGCGATGAGCGTTCCCGGGTTGCTGGCCTTCGTTGATGGCCTCATGGCCGGCACGCTGTCGGCGAAGCTCGACGGCGGCCTCTTTGGCTTCACAGAGCGCCACAGGCTGACGGCGCAGCTGGCAGACGGCGCGCGCGTCGAAGTCGGCGCCATTGCCCTCGGCGGCGAGTCGCAGAAAGGCCGCTGGCTGCTCCAGCTCAACGGCCGCGGCTGCGGCCTTGTCAACGACTGGCCGAGCCTCCAGCAGCTGCTGGAAGACCTCGGCGCCGAAATCTCACGGGTGGACATCGCCGCCGACTTCCTCAAGGGCGAGCACACCGTGGACGACGCACTGGACCTCTATCACGAGGGTGCATTCATCAGCCGCGGGCGCAACCCGGACCTGGACACACAGGGTGCGTGGCACGCGGAAGGCAAGAAAGGTCGCACCGTGTACATCGGCAAGCTGAAGAATGGAAAGACGCTTTGCGTCTACGAGAAGGGCAAGCAGCTCAAGGACCTCGACAGCGACTGGACGCGCTACGAGGTGCGCCTGGGCAACCGCGATCGCGTCATTCCCCTGGACGTGCTCACGAACCCCGATCGCTACTTTGTGGGCGCCTACCCTGCCCTGGCACACATCCTCGAAGCAGCGGCAGAGGAAATCCCCACCATCCGCGAAGAGACGAAGACCTCTCTCGCTCACCTCACGTACCACCTGGAGCGCTGCTATGGCAAGACGATCCACCAGGTGCTCGCAGTCACAGGCGCCACGGCACAGGACCTCATCGAGGAAGTGCGCGTCATCGGGATACCCAAACGGGTAGACCCTGCCAGCGGGAGTGCTGGCGTCGGCTGGGCGGACTTGCAGGCCCAGAAATCAAGGATGAGAGCATGAACGCAGTCACGAACCTGGCGCCGCGCGCAGCCGCGCCGATGGAAGTCATCGTCAAGGGCAAGATCGACGCGGTGCGTCGGCACGAGAGCAAGCGGTACACCCGCATCATCACGCCGGCGCCGGATGCCTACAGCCGCCCCTCCGTGGTCGAAGTGCGCAGCACGCAGCAGCTCGGCCAGAAGGGCGACGAGATCACCGTCACGGCGAAGCTCGGCGGCTACTCGCGCATAGCCGTACAGCAATTGATCCCCTCACTCCATTAAAAAAGGCCCGGTTGCCGGGCCTCTTCATCATCGCTTTGGGGTGGAGGAGGGGGGCGAAATCGTCCGTTTCCGCCAGACAACCCCGCCAGTCGAAAGACTCGCGGGGTTTTCTTTTGGGCGAATCAGCGCGCGACAACCAGCGCTGATGCCCTGGGCCGCGGTGCCAATCCCGGCGCCACCTCCCGCTGACGGCCAGCGTGGCGCCGGCAGGAGGACGCTGCTGACACGCGGGTGCGCCGGCGGCCCACGGGCTCGCCGCATCGCAGCGACGAGCCTCGATGTCATGGCGGCAACCCCTTCTTCTTCTTCTCCTTCTTCTCCTTATGCGGGCCGGCGCAAACGCCACGACGCGTCGGCACGTCGGATCGATCGGCTCCTGCGCGACGTCTTCGGCCACCGCCACCTGCGCGAGGGCCAGCGGGAGGTGATCGACCGCGTCCTCGTCGGCCGCTCGACGCTGGGCGTCATGCCCACAGGTGCCGGCAAGTCGCTGTGCTACCAGCTGCCGGCCTTGCTTCTGGACGGGCCGGTGCTCGTCGTGTCGCCCTTGATCGCGTTGATGGATGACCAGTGCGCCAAGCTCGACGAGGCCGGCGTCCGGGCGGTGGCGCTGCACAGCCATCGAAGCGCCCAGGACATCGAGTCTGCGCTTGCGGCGATCGATGCCGGCGAGGCCCGGCTGGTGTACTGCACGCCCGAGAGGGTGACGCAGCCCGAGATGGTCGAGCGGTTGCGCCGCGCGCGCGTGTCGCTCTTCGTGGTCGACGAGGCGCACTGCATCGTGCAGTGGGGCCACGACTTCCGGCCCGCCTACCTGGAACTGCGCGCCGCCGCCGAATCGCTCGGGAGTCCGCCCATCCTCGCCCTCACGGCCACGGCCGATGCGCAGGCGATGCAGGAGATCATGGAGCGCCTGGGCATGGCCCGCCACAGTTGCGTCCAGACGGGCGCCTTCCGTCCCAACCTGCGGATGGCGGTCGACGTGGTCGGCTCCGAACAGGAGCGGATGGCCAAGCTGCTGGCTTTCGTGCACGACACCCCGGGCACCGGCATCGTCTACACCGCCACCGTGCGCGCAGCCGAACAGGTCGTGCAGGCGTTGCGCGAGGCAGGCGAGGACGCGGGCCTCTACCACGGGCGGCTCGCCGCGCACGAACGTCGCGCCGCGCAGGAGGCGTTCATGGCCGGCGAGCGGCGCATCATGGTCGCCACCAACGCCTTCGGACTGGGCGTGGACAAGCCTGACATCCGCTTCGTCCTGCATGCGCAGATGCCCGGCAGCCCCGCGGCCTATTACCAGGAGGCAGGGCGTGCCGGCCGCGACGGAGAACCCGCCGACTGCCGGCTGGTGTTCGTGCAACGCGACCGGGCGGTGCAGCAGTTCTTCCTGGCCTCGGCGCCGGCCCAGGTCCAGGAGCTGGCCCGCCTGCAGGATGCCCTGGTGCAGCCGCCCGAAGGTGGCTGGTCCACGGCCGCGCTGCAGCAGCACCTGTGCTTGCCGGCCGGCCGGGTGCGCGGCCTGCTGTCGGCGCTGCGGCGCGCCGAGCTGGTGCAGGGCCCCGCTTCGGCGCTGCGCTGGACCGGGACGGCGCCGCTGATGCCCGAGGCGCTGGCGGGCCTGCTCAGCACGCAGGATGCCCACCGTGCCGCCCAGCAGGCGGCGCTGGAGCAGATGACGGCCTATGCGCTGTCTGGCGCCTGCCGCTGGCAGATGCTGCGCCAGGCGCTTCAGAGCGATGCGCATCCGCAGCCTTGCGGTCAGTGCGACAACTGCCGGCGCATCGAGGCCGCCCAGGCAGCGGCCGAGCCCGCGGCGCAGCCTGGCCCGCCTGAACCCCCGGCCTCCGGCGCGCAGTCCATCGCGCTGCCGGCACCGGGCCATCGGGCCAAGGTGCCACGCTACGGGGTCGGCGAGGTCCTGGCGGCCGACAGCCTGTCGATCACGCTGAGGTTCCCGGACGGGAGCGAACGCAGCTTCCAGCCGCAGTTCGTGCGCACAGCGCGTGGACGCGGCGGTCGCAGCGCGGCGGCGGCCGGGACCTGATCGCTCGTTATCGGGCGGAGGACGGCTCGCCGAAGACCCGGTGCAGTTCGTACGGCGGCGTGACGGCCAGCTGGTCGTAGCCGCACTGGGCGGCCGGCTTGTCCGGCCGCCAGCGCTCGAAGCGGGTCACGTGACGGAAGCGGTCGCCCTGCAGGTGGTCGTAGCGCACCTCGCACACGCGCGCGGGTTCCACCGGCACCCAGGCCAGGTCCTTGGCACGGCTCCAGCGGCTGGGCGCGCCGGGCCGGCGCTGGCCGGACGGGCCCGCGCCGAGCCACGGGTGCGACGCCTCGGCCGGCAGCACCATCGGCGAGAACAAGACGCCCAGCTCGCGACGGAATTCCTGCGTGAAGCCGCTGGCCGAGCCCACGTGCTGCAGCACGCCGCGTGCATCGTGCAGGCCCAGCAGCAGCGACGCCACCTCGGGCTCCCGGGCGCCGGCACGCCAGCGCAGGCCGCCGACCACGCAATCGGCGGTGCGCACATGCTTGATCTTGAACATCGCCCGCTCGCCGGGCTGGTAGGGCGCATCCGCGGCCTTGGCCATGACGCCGTCGAGCCCGGCGCCCTCGAAGCGCGCATGCCAGGCTTGCGCGAGCGCAGGGTCGAGCGTCATCGGCGTGAGGTACAGCGGCGGCGGGCTGTCGGCCAGCAGGGCCTGCAGCAGCAGGCGCCGCTCTGCCTGTGGCCTTGCGCGCAGGTCCTCGCCGTCGAGCGCGACGAGGTCGAAGGCGACGAAGGAAGCCGGCGTCTCGCTGGCCAGCCGCCGCACGCGCGAGGCCGCGGGATGGATGCGCTGCAGCAGCGCGTCGAAGTCCAGCCCGGCAGGACCGGCGATGACGATCTCGCCATCGAGGGCGCAACCGGCGGGCAGGAGCGTCTCGAGCGCGGATTCGAGTTCGGGAAAGTAGCGGTTCAGCGGCTTCAGGTCGCGGCTTTGCAGCACGACGCCCTGACCATCGCGCAGCGCGACGGCGCGAAAGCCGTCCCACTTGGGCTCGAACAGCCAGTCGCCCGGGGCGCCCTCGGGCAGCGCGTCGAGCGTGCGCGCGAGCATCGGAGGCAGGCCCGTGCCGGCAAAGGGCAGGGCGCCACGCTGCGGCTCAGGCGAGGGCTTCGGCATGGCCGCGCTCCTTGCCTTCCTCGCGCCCGTCGCCAGGCTCTCCTGCCTCGGCTTTCGTGCGCCGGCGGTGCAGGACGCCGTTCACCTCCGCGCCGAAGATCAGGGTGGTGGCGCTCATGTACAGGAAGACCAGCGTGGCCACCACGCCGGCGAAGCTGCCGTACACCAGCGCCAGCTTGCCGGCGGTGGCCAGCGTCTTCGACAGCCCGATGGCCGCGGCCACCCACAGCGCCGCGCCCAGCAGGGCGCCGGGCAACACGGTGCTCAGGTACTGCCGGCGGTCGGGCAGCCAGCCGTAGAGCAGCGCATACAGCGCCACCAGCACCACGTAGGCCAGCGCATAGCGCACGCCGAAATGCAGCCACAGCACCTCGCGGCTGCGGCCGAAGTTGCGGGCGAGGAACTCCCAGACATAGGGCATTACGATCACCGAGCTGAAGATCATCCAGGCGCCGAAGCCCACGACCACGGTGAAGAGCGTGACCTTGATGCGCGCCTTCCAGAAGGCCATCCCCCGCTCGATGCCGTAGGCGCGGTTGAGCGCCGAGCGAACCGCCTGCAGGCCCGAGGATGCGGTCCAGACGGTGGCCACCACGCCGATCGCCAGCAGCGCCTGGTTGCGCTGCGCCAGCACCTGGTCGACCACGGGCAGCAGCGCGCGCTGCACCACGCCAGGCGCGTACTCGAGCATGCGCCGTGCAATGGAGGCCGCGTCGCCCGGGTCGCCCACGAAGGCCGCGCCCGAGGACAGGAGGATAAGCATCGGGAACATCGCCAGCACCAGTGAGAAGGCCAGGCTGCCCGCCTGGTTGGCGCTCTGGTGCAGGATGTAGTGGCGGATGGCCGATGCAAGCACCGCAACGCCCGGGATGGCGAGGGCGGCGCGGCGCGCGGCGGCGAGGAGTTGGCGCAGGCGGTTCATCGGCGAAAGGTCGATCTTCGCTCCCTGCACGAGGGAACGCCGTCGGTGCGGGCGGGCGCGTGCCGTCAGCGAAGGCCGGGCCGCGGCCTCTTCACACCACCTGCAGGCCCTTGAGGGCGGGGTCGCCGGGCGGCGTGGCGATCTTCATGTCCTTGAGCGTCTTGACCAGGAGCCGCGCGACCATGAGGTTGCGCTGGCGCTTGCTGTCGGCCGGGATCACGTACCAGGGTGCATGCGCGGTCGAGGTGGCAGCCAGCGCCTTGCCGTAGGCGCGCTGGTAGTCGTCCCACTTCTCGCGCACGGCCAGGTCGCCCATGCTGAACTTCCACTGCTTGCCCGGCGTGTCGATGCGGGCCTGCAGGCGCCCGCGCTGCTCGTTCTTGCTGATGTGCAGCATGCACTTGACCAGGGTGGTGCCGGTCTCGGCCAGCAGGCGCTCGAAGTCGTTGATCTGCGCGTAGCGCCGCTGCGTCTCGGCCTTGTCGATCCAGCCTTCGACCACCGGCACCAGCACGTCCTCGTAGTGGCTGCGGTTCCACACCGCGATCTCTCCGGCGCGCGGCACGACGGCATGGCAGCGCCAGAGGAAGTCGCGCGCCTTCTCCTCCTCGGTCGGCGCCTTGAAGGCGGCCACGCGCACGCCCAGCGGCGAAGTGCGCGAGAACACCCAGCGGATGGTGCCGTCCTTGCCGCTGGTGTCCATGCCTTGCAGCACCAGCAGCAGCTTGCGGCGGCCCTCGGCGTGCAGCAGGTTCTGCAGCTCGTCCAGTTCCTCGGCCAGGGCATCGAGGCGCACCCGTTCGGTGGCTTCGTCGTCGAGCTGGAAGGGCGTGTCGCCGGGGTCGATGCGGGAGAGCTTGAAACGGCCGTCGGTGCCGACGCGGTAGTGCTTGAGGCTGCTCATGGCGATGGGCGGATGTGCAAAGCCGCCAGCCTACCCGATCCCCTGCGGCTTCAAGCCAGAAGGGGCTGCAGCGCCCTAGCGGCGGGCGCGAAGCGCTATGAAAACCGTAGCATCCGCCGTGTCAGCGCGTGTTGCCGTCCGGGGCGTCGTCCACGCTGGCGCTCCAGCGGTCGCCCCAGCCGTGCTGGCGCGCCGTGTCGAGGTGCCGCCGTTCGCGCTTGGTGGGGCGGCCCTGCTCGATGCTCAGCGCCGGCTCGCGCGAGACGCGTCGCGCTTCGCGCGCCGCAGCCTGGGCGGCGAGGCTCTCCGGCGTCTCTTCGTAGAGCTGCTGGGCCACGGGCGCCGGGCCGCGCTGCAGGCTCAGGCCCAGCACGCGCACCGTGCGCGTCACGGCCCCCTGCCGCAGCGCCACCGTGTCGCCGGGTTTGATCTCGCGGGCCGGCTTGGCGGCGTCGCCGTTGACCTGCACCCGGTTCTTGCCGATCTCGTCGACGGCCAGCGATCGGGTCTTGTAGAAGCGGGCGGCCCAGAGCCACTTGTCGATGCGCATGCGCTCCATGAATTCGAAATCTGCAGCGAAACGAAAAAAACCGTTGAAGGCGGAAAGGGTGCGTCGGCGTAGGTGGGGGCGTCTGCGTCCGGCTCAAGGCATGGCCGGGTGGGGTGGCGTCGCCAGCGGAAGCCGCACCACCGCATCCAGCCCGAGCACGCGGGCGTCGGGTCCGAGGCGATTGTCCAGTGCGATCTCGCCGCCCAGCGTCTGCACGATCTCGCGGCAGATGGCGAGCCCCAGGCCGGAGCCCTTCGCCACGTCGCCCGCGGCGAAGGGCGCGAACAGGCGCTGGCGCAGCTCGGCGGAGATGCCCGGCCCCGCATCGCGCACCCGCAGGACGGCGCTGGCGGCTTCGGCCGCGACATGGACCGACAGCGGGCTGCCCACGGGACTGTGCTTGATCGCGTTGTGCAGCAGGTTGCGGCTGAGCTCCAGCAGCATCCACCGGTGGGCGTCGACCCGCGCCGGCAACACGTCGAGTTCGAAGTCGAGCGATCGGTCGGCGATCAGCGGCGACAGGTCCAGCGCCACCTGCCGCACCATCTCGCCCAGGTCCAGCGGTTCCGACTCGGGCTGCTGGCGCAACTGCTCGATCTTGGCCAGCGACAGCATCTGGTTGGCCAGGGCCGTGGCGCGCTCGACGGTCGCGCGGATCTCGGCGAAGGCCTGCGCGGGCGGCACGTCGCCGCGCTGGGCCGACTGGACCTGTGCCTTGAGCACCGCCAGCGGCGTGCGCAGCTGGTGCGCCGCGTCGCGCACGAAGCGCTTCTGGTGTTCCAGGAGGTGCTGCAGCCGCCCCATCACGCCGGTCATCGCGTCGACCAGCGGCAGCAGCTCGCGCGGGGCATGCGGCGCATCGATCGGCGACAGGTCGTCGGCCGCGCGGGCCTCGATCGACTCGCCCAGCGCGCGCACCGGCCGGGTGGCACGCTGGACCACGGCCACGGTGACCGCCGCCACCACCGCCAGCAGCAGCAGCTGGCGCCACAGCATGTCGACCAGCAGGCGGCGCGCCAGGGTCTCGCGCAGTTCCAGCGTCTCGGCCACCTGCACGACGGCGGTGCCGCGGCCGCGTGCGCTGGCCACCGGCTGCAGCAACACCGCCACGCGCACCGGCTGCTCGTTGAAGTGGTCGTCGTAGAAATCGACCAGCGCGGCATAGGGCGGGCGCATGGGCAGCGTGCCGCGCCACACCGGCAGCTGCGCGAAGCCCGACACCAGTTCGCCGGCCTGGTTGGAGACGCGGTAGTAGAGGCGGCTCTTGTTGTCGGCCTCGAAGGCCTCCAGCGCCGAATAGGGCACCGTGGCGCGGATGGAGGCGGTCTCGTCGTAGCCCTCGACGTCGAGCTGCTCGCCGATGGTCTTGGCCGAGGCGAGCAGCGTGCGGTCGTAGGCGGTGGTGGCGGCGGCCAGCGCCTGCCGGTACACGCTCACGCTGTTGATGACGATGAAGAGCGCGACCGGGGCCAGCAGGCCCAGCAGCAGCCGGAAGCGCAGCGAGGTGCGTCGCATGCGCTCAGCCGCCGTCCGGCGCGGCCTTGAGCAGGTAGCCCAGCCCGCGGAGCGTGACCAGCGTGGTGCCGGTGCCGGCCAGCTTCTTGCGCAGCCGGTAGACCACCACCTCGATCGCCTCGTACTGCACCTCGGCCTCGCCGGGGAAGACCAGCTCGAAGAGCCGTTCCTTGCTCACGGCATGGCCGGGGCGGGCCATCAGCGCCTGCATCAGGGCGAGCTCGCGCGGCGTGAGTTCCAGCACGTCGGCGCCGCGGTAGATGGCGCCGCTGTCGGGTTCGAAGCGCAACACGCCCACCTCCAGCGGCGTGGGCACGCCCTCGTCGGCGGGTGCGTCCTGGCGCCGCCTGCGCAGCGCCCGCAGGCGTGCCTCGAGTTCGTCCAGGTCGAAGGGCTTGGGCAGGTAGTCGTCGGCGCCGGCATTCAGGCCCATCACCCGGTCGCCGACCGTGCCGCGCGCGGTCAGCAGCAGCACCGGGGTGCGCAGGCCGGCGGCGCGCGCCTGGGCCAGCACCTGCAGGCCGTCGAGGTTCGGCAGGCTCAGGTCGAGGGCCACCACGTCGGGGTCCAGCGCGCGCCACTGGGCCAGCGCCTGGGCACCGTCGCCGCACACGCGCACGTCGATCTGCCGGCGCCCCAGCGTGCGCTGCAGCGTGGTCTGCATGGTGGGATCGTCTTCGACGAGAAGCAGCTTCATGGGCAGGAGGCGGGCACGCGGGCGCTGGCAATGTTCACCCATCCCGCGGCCGGGTGACGGCATGCGGCCCGGGCCGGCCCTCAGTGATTACCCCGAGGCGTCCGACAGCCAACTGACAGCGGGGCGGCGCATCATAGCGGCGCTCAGGTTCCGCTCAGGTTCCCTTCCAGCGATCCGATCCATACGACCCCTAGGAGACATCGACATGCGTCGCGACACCTTCCTGAAATCCCTTGCCGCCCTGGCCGCCACCGGCGCGCTGCCGCTGTCGGCCCACGCCGCGGCCAACATCAAGATGATGATCCCCGCCAACCCCGGCGGCGGCTGGGACACCACGGGCCGCGCGCTGGGCAAGGCGCTGACCGACGGCAAGCTGGCCGACACGGTGACCTACGACAACAAGGGCGGCGCCGCCGGCGCGCTGGGCCTGGCGCAGTTCGTCAACGGCTCCAAGGGCGACGCCAATGCGCTGATGGTCATGGGCGCCGTGATGCTCGGCGGCATCATCACCGGCAAGCCGCCGGTGAACCTGTCGCAGGCCACGCCCATCGCGCGCCTGACCAGCGAATACAACGTCTTCGTGCTGCCCGCCAACTCGCCCTTCAAGACCATGGCCGACGTGGTCGCCCAGCTCAAGAAGGACCCGGGCAGCGTCAAGTGGGGCGGCGGCTCGCGCGGCTCCACCGAGCACATCGCCGCGGCCATGATCGCGCAGAAGGTCGGCGCCGACCCGTCGAAGATCAACTACGTGGCCTTCCGTGGGGGCGGTGAAGCCACCGCCGCCATCCTGGGCGGCAACGTCACCGTCGGCGGCAGCGGCTACAGCGAGTTCGCGCCCTACATCGCCGACGGCAAGATGAAGGCCATCGCCGTCACCTCGGCCCAGCGCCTGCCGGGCATCAATGTGCCCACGCTGAAGGAGCAGGGCATCGACGTCGAGATCGGCAACTGGCGCGGCGTCTACGGCGCCCCCGGCATCAGCGCCGAGCAGCGCAAGGCGCTCACCGACCTGGTGCTGGCCGCGCTGAAGACGCCGTCGTGGACCGAAGCCATGAAGAAGAACGACTGGACGCCCGCCGTGCTGAGCGGCCCGGCCTTCGACAAGTTCGTCGACGACGAGTTCGCCAGCCTGCGCGCCACCATGACCAAGTCGGGCATGGTCTGAGGCCGCGCGGGGACGCCACGCTTTCCATCGAGTCACGCTGTCACACGCACCGGGCTTTCGGCCCGTGTGCCTCGGCACGGTGTCCCTCGCGGGTCCCGTGCCTTTTTTCGGCCTTGGCTTCGTGCCCGACGCCTTTCCTGCGGAGATTCCAACCATGACAAACACGGACATTTCGTCCCCGCCCGGCGGCAACTGGCCGCAGACCCTCGTGGGTGCGGGCGTGCTGCTCACCGGCCTGGGCATGGCCTGGGGCGCCACCGGCATCTCGTCCGAAGCCGGCTACAGCGGCGTCGGCCCCAACTTCCTGCCCTGGCTGGTGTCGATCGTGCTCACGATCTGCGGCGGCTGGATCATCTGGGAAGCGCGCACCGGGGGCTTTCGCGAGATGGACGAGGAGGCCGCGACCGCGCCGCCGTATTGGAGCGGCTTCGTCTGGGTCTCGGCCGGCCTGCTGCTCAACGCCGGGCTGATCACCACCATCGGCTTCGTGCTCAGCTGCACGCTGTGCTACGTGCTGGCGGTGCAGGGCCTGCGCCGCGCCGGCGGCCAGCCGATCGCCAACGCGCCGGCCACCTGGATCAAGGACCTGCTCGTGGGCCTGGCGATCTCGGCGCCCGTGTTCTGGGCCTTCACCAAGTTCCTGGCGATCAACCTGCCGGGCCTGACCGCCACCGGCTGGATCTGACATGGCCCACCCCCAGTCTGCGCGCACTTCGTGTGCCTCCGCCAACCCCCTTCGAGGGGGGCAGCATCTGCGGCCCGGCAAAGCCGGTTCCGCGCTGCTCCCGGCTGGCGGCGTGTGCCAAGCACATGCTGCGCTCCTGATCTTGCGAGGTTGAACTCATGGATATCTTCAACGCACTTCTCCAGGGCTTCGCGCAGGCCATCACCGTCACCAACCTGCTGTGGTGCCTCGTCGGCTGCGCGCTGGGCACCGCGGTGGGCGTGCTGCCCGGCATCGGCCCGGCGGTGGCCGTCGCCATGCTGCTGCCCATCACGGGCAAGGTCGACGTTACGGCCTCGATGATCTTCTTCGCCGGCATCTACTACGGCGCCATGTACGGCGGCTCGACCACCTCGATCCTGCTGAACACGCCGGGCGAGACGGCGTCCATGGTCACGGCCATGGAAGGCAACAAGATGGCCAAGAGCGGGCGCGCCGGCGCGGCGCTGGCCACCTCCGCCATCGGCTCCTTCGTGGCCGGCACCATCGCCACCGTCATCGTCACGCTGTTCGCGCCCTACGTTGCCGACTATGCCGTGAAGCTGGCGGCGCCCGAGTATTTCCTGCTCATGGTGCTGGCCTTCACCACCGTGAGCGCGGTGCTGGGCAAGAGCACGCTGCGCGGCATGACGGCGCTGTTCATCGGCCTGGCCGTGGGCTGCGTGGGCATGGACCAGATCTCGGGCCAGGGCCGCTACGTGGGCGGCGTGCCCGAGCTGCTCGACGGCATCGAGATCGTGCTCGTCGCCGTCGGCCTGTTCGCGGTGGCCGAGGTGCTGTACGCCGTGCTGTACGAAGGCCGGGTGCAGGAGAGCCAGAACAGGATGAGCCGCGTCCACATGAGCGCGCGCGACTGGAAGCGCTCGATCCCCGCCTGGCTGCGCGGCACCGCCATCGGCACGCCCTTCGGCTGCATTCCCGCGGGCGGCACCGAGATCCCGACCTTCCTGAGCTATGCCACCGAGAAGAAGCTGACCAAGGACCCGGCCGACCGCGCCGAGTTCGGCACCACCGGCGCCATCGAGGGCGTGGCCGGCCCCGAGGCGGCCAACAACGCCACCGTGACCGCCGCGCTGATCCCGCTGCTCACGCTGGGCATCCCGACCAGCAACACCACCGCCATCCTGCTGGGCGCCTTCCAGAACTACGGCATCCAGCCCGGGCCGCAGCTGTTCACCACCAGCGCGGCGCTGGTGTGGGCGCTGATCGCCTCGCTGTACATCGGCAACGTGATGCTGCTGGTGCTCAACCTGCCGATGGTGGGCCTGTGGGTCAAGCTGCTGAAGATCCCCAAGCCGCAGCTCTATGCCGGCATCCTGATCTTCGCGACCGTGGGTGCCTACGGCATGCGGCAGAGCGCCTTCGACCTCTTCCTGCTCTACGCCATCGGCGTGCTGGGCGTGGTCATGCGGCGCTTCGACTTTCCGACCGCGCCCGTGGTGGTGGGCATGATCCTCGGCCCGCTCGCCGAAGCCAACCTGCGCAATGCGCTGTCGATCGGCGAGGGCAGCCCGATGGTCTTCCTGCAGCGGCCGATGTCGATCACGCTGATCGTGATCGTGCTGGCCGTGCTGATCCTGCCGCGCGTGGCCAAGCGCATGTCGGAACGCAAGCGCCGGCTCGAGGCGGCGGCCTGATCGCCCAAGCGCATTCTTCCAGACGAAAAGTGCCTCCAGCGCCCGCGGGACGGGCGGGAGGCGCTTCTTTTTTGATAGCATCCCCTTTGGCCGACCGGGCGCTGGCTGGCGCCCGAGCGGCGAAGGCTCTGCAGGCGGGCGGGCTTCTTGCTGCACCCATGGCCTCGATGCCATTCCACGCGCCCGACATGACCGCCATCCGTGCCCTCGTCCCATCCCTTTCCCTGCTCGAGGTGCGGCCCAGCGGGGTGCATGGCCTCGGTGCGTTCGCGGCCGCCGATCTACCGGCGGGTACGAAGCTGGGCATCTATGCCGGCCGGCGCTTCACGGCGGTGCAGGCGGCCGCCATGGACTGGGACCGCGCACTGACCTACCTCTTCGGCCTGTCGGATGGCACGCTGATCGACGGCGGCCGCGGCGGCAACGAGATGCGGCATCTGAACCATGCCTGCGAGCCCAACTGCGAAGCGCGCGAAGTCCATGGCCCACGCGGCCGGTTGCAACTGGCCATCCACACGCTGCGCGACGTGCGCGCGGGCGAGGAGCTCTTCCTCGACTACGCGCTCACGGTCGACGATGCCGAGGGTCCGACGGACTACCCATGCCACTGCGGCTCGCTTCGATGCCGTGGCACGATGGTGGCCGCGCCGGCCGGCGCCTGATCAGGGCGATCGACCGAAGAGGAAAGTATTCGCGCGCGTTGTCGAGGTTGATCGAAGTCTGCGCGCAAGGTAAAACCGCACACATCGCCCCATTCCAGCTCGCGTTCGCATCGCCTCGGTGCGCTTGGCGTCCTGGGGCCCGACAACAAAGAGAACCCGATGACCGATTGGATGATGGTGGCCGCTGCGGTGGCCGCCCTGGCGCTCGTGGGCGCGTGGATCGTGTGGAGGCTGCGACGCAGGCCCAGGGAAACGCCCACGGTGGCGCTGGTGCGGCGGCGCCGCGAACTGCAGTCACGCCTGCAGGACCTGGCCGGGCCCGAGAGCGACGGCCTCGTGCGGCAGGAGGCCCAGCGCATGCATTCGAGTCCGATGGACCTGCACGTGCTCGAAGCCGCCATCGCGCGCGCGGAGAAGCTGGCCGCCACGCGGCGCTGAACCTGGGCGCCCGGCGCCTTGCACTCAGGGGCGGACGATGCGATCGCCGGGCGGAGGCACCGCGATCACCGCCCGGCCATCGGGCGAGGTCACGTAGTCCGACGCGCTCGGCGGTGGGGGCGCCCCTGGCGGCGTCATCACGATGGCGCGGCCGTCGGCCGATTCCTGCGGTACCGGCTGCGGCGGCGTACCGCCATTCGCACCGTCCAGAAGACGGCCCGCATTGCGCACGCAGGCCTCGCGTTCCGGCGCGGGCCGCTGGCCGCTGTTGCACTGCGCGATCTGGCGCTCGTAGCGTTGTTGCGCCGCGCCGGGGGCCGCGCTCTGTGCCATGGCGATGCCGGAGGCCATGAGAGCGCACGCGCCGAGCAGCCCGGCGGCCATGGAACGAAGTGGGACGGAGTGCCGCATGGTGCATGCAGCATGCGTCGTCCGACGCGCGCCGGCTGTCCGCGGCGGCCGCCGTGCACGGTAGGTGCACGGCGCGCCGCTCAGGCGGCGGGCCGGGGCTCGCCGCTGCCGCGCAGGTCGTCGTCGGCGTGCGGGTCGGGCGGCTGGCGGCGCAACTGGCGCAGCTTGCGGCGCAGCCAGTGCTCGAAGTCGTCGACGTAGGTGAACACGGCCGGCACCACCAGCAGGCTCAGCACCGTGGAGGTGATGAGGCCGCCGATCACCGCCGTGGCCATCGGCGAGCGGAAGCTCGAGTCCGCCGCGCCCCAGCCCACGGCGATGGGCAGCATGCCCGCGCCCATGGCCAGCGTGGTCATGATGATCGGGCGTGCGCGCTTGTGGCAGGCGTCCAGCAGTGCCTCCCATCGGCTCATGCCGTGGTCACGGCGCGCCACGATGGCGTACTCCACCAGCAGGATCGAGTTCTTCGTCGCCACGCCCATCAGCATGATCAGGCCGATCAGCGAGGGCATCGAGAAGCTCTTGTTGGCGATCAGCAGGCCGACGAAGGCGCCGCCCAGCGACAAGGGCAGCGCGGCCAGGATGGTCGCCGGCTGCAGGAAGTCCTTGAACAGCAGCACCAGCACGATGTAGATGCACAGGATGCCGGTCAGCATGGCCAGGCCGAACCCGGTGAACAGCTCGCCCATGGCTTCCGCGTCGCCGATGTCGATGATGCGCACGCTGGCCGGCAGGTTCTTCACTGCCGGCAGCTGGCGCACGGCCTCGGTCACGTCGTTGAGGCCGCGCGTACCCAGCTCGATCTCGAAGTTCATGTTGCGCGCGCGGTCGTAGCGGCTGATCACGGCCGGCCCGCCCGCGAGTTCGAGCTTGGCGACCTCGCCCAGGCGCACCGGGCCGTGCGCACCGGGCACGGCCAGGCGTTCGAGCAGCGACAGGTCCTGCCGCGCATCGTCGCGCAGGCGCACCATGATCGGCACCTGCCGCTCCGACAGGTTGAGCTTGGCGAGCTGGTTGTCGTAGTCGCCCATGGTCGCCACGCGCAGCGTGTCGGCGATGGCGGCGCTGGTCACGCCCAGGTCGGCGGCGCGCGCGAAGTCGGGCCGCACCACGATCTCGGGCCGCACCAGGCTGGCCAGGGAGGTCACGTTGCCGATGCCGGGAATCGTGCGCAGCTCGCGCTCGACGGCGGTGGCCGCCTCGCGCAGCGCGTGCGGGTCCTGGCTGGACAGGGCCAGCACGTACTTGTCGTTCGAGCCGCCGAGCCCGACGCCGTAGCGCATGCCGGGCAGGTCCTGCAGGGCGGCGCGGATCTGCGCCTCGATCACCTGCTTCTTCGGCCGTTCGCCGCGCGGCGACAGCTGCAGCGTGAGCGTAGCCTTGCGCGCCTCGACGAAGTTGCCCGAAAAGGGATCGGCCCCCGCGCTGCCGGCACCGACGGCGGTGTAGATGTCGTGGATGTGGTCGATCTTCAGCAGCCGCTGGCGCACCTGCTCGGCCGCGGCCAGCGTCTGTTCCAGCTTGGTGCCGGGCGGCAGTTCGACGCGCACCTGCGTCTGCACGTTGTCGTCGGGCGGAATGAAGCCCGAGGGCAGCAGCGGGATCATCGCCAGCGAGGCGAAGAAGAATACCGTGGCGCCCACCATCGTCAGGAAGCGGTGGCGCAGGCAGGCCTGCACCCAGCGCATGTAGGTGGCCAGCCAGCCCGGGTCGCGCTCGCTCTTGTCGACGATGGGCTTGAGGATGTAGGCCGCCATCATCGGCGTGAGCATCCGCGCCACCACCAGCGAGGCGAAGACCGCGAGCGACGCCGTCCAGCCGAACTGCTTGAAGAACTTGCCCACCACGCCGCTCATGAAGGCGGTGGGCAGGAACACCGCGATCAGCGTGAAGGTGGTCGCGATCACGGCCAGCCCGATCTCGTCGGCGGCTTCCATCGCGGCCTGGTAGGGCGTCTTGCCCATGCGCAGGTGGCGCACGATGTTCTCGACCTCCACGATCGCGTCGTCCACCAGGATGCCGATCACCAGCGACAGCGCGAGCAGCGTGATGATGTTGATCGAGAAGCCCAGCAGGTACATGCCGATGAAGGCCGGGATGACCGACAGCGGCAGCGCCACCGCCGACACGATGGTCGCCCGCCAGTCGCGCAGGAACAGCCACACCACGAGCACCGCCAGGAAGGCGCCTTCGATCAGCAGCTTGATCGAGGCGTCGTATTCCTCGGCGGCGATCTTCACGAAGTCCAGCGTGCGGGTGAGCTGGATGTGCGGGTAGTCCTTCTGCAGCTGCGCGAGTGCCTTCTCGACGCCGGCCCCCACCTCCACCTCGCTGGCGCCGCGGCTGCGCGCCACTTCGAAACCGACCACCTGCTTCCCGTTGAGCACGGCCGCGGCGCGCGGCTCGGCGACCGTGTCCTCGATGGTCGCGACGTCCTGCAGCGCGATGCGCCGGCCGTCGGACAGCGGGATCTGCATGCGCCGCAGCTCGTCGGCCGAGGCCACGGTGGCGATGGTGCGCACGGGCTGCTCGGTGCCGCCCAGGTCGGTGCGCCCGCCCGCGCTTTCCTGCTGCACCTGGCGCAGACGCCGCGACACGTCGGCCGCGGTGGCGTTGAGGGCCTGCAGGCGCGCCGGGTCGAGCGCCACGCGGACCTCGCGCGTCACGCCGCCCACGCGGTTCACCGCGCCCACACCCGGCACGGCCATCAGGCGGCGGGCCACAGTGTCGTCGACGAACCACGAAAGCGCCTGGTCGTCCATGCGCTCGGAGGCGATGGCGAAGGCCAGCACCGGCTGCGCGGCCAGGTCCAGCTTGGTGACGATCGGGTCGCGCAGGTCGGTCGGCATGTCGGAGCGCACGCGGCTCACGGCCGAGCGCACATCGTCCACGGCCTCCTGGATCGGCTTTTCGAGCACGAACTCGGCCGCGACCGTGGCCGAGCCGTCGGTGAGCGTGGTCGTGACGTGCTTCAGGCCCTGCAGCGTGGCGATGGCGTTCTCGATCTTGCGCGCCACGTCGTTCTCGAGCTGCGAGGGCGAGGCGCCGGGCAGGGCGGCGGTGACGATGACCACCGGCAGGTCCATGTCGGGGAAGTTCTGCACCTTCATCTGCCTGAAGGAGAACAGTCCGGCCAGCGTCAGCAGCACGAAGATCATGGCCGCCGGAATCGGGTTGCGGATCGACCAGGAAGAGACATTCATGGGCGCAGCCCTCTCGATGCGGTCATGGGTGCGGTGGGCCGGCGGCTCACTTGGCGGCTGCCGGCGTGGCGCCGGCGGTTGGGTTGGCGGCCGGCGCATCGCTCACGCGGACCAGGTCGCCATCGTTGAGGAAGCCGGCGCCGGCTACCACCACCCGTGCGTCCTTCGCCAGCTCGCCGCGCACCTCGATGCGGTCGCCGACGCGGCGGCCGGCTTCCACGCGCACCTGGCGCACATGCTGGTCGGGCTGCAGCACCATCACGGTGTTGAAGCCATCGCGCGGCACCACGGCCACCTGCGGCACGGTGAGCGCCTCGCTCTTGCCCAGCAGGAACTCCCCGCGCGAGAACATCCCGGCCTTCACGCCGGTGTTCGCCTGCACGTCGGGGATGTCGACGTAGACCAGCGCATTGCGCGTCTGCGCATCCACTGTCGGCGCGATGCTGCGCACCCTGCCCGTGACGCGCGTGCCGCCCGGTGCGGTGATGGTGGCGGGCATGCCCACCGACAGCTTGCCGAGCTCGGCCGCGCCGACCTCGGCGCGCCATTCCAGCCGGCCCTGGCGGATCAGCTTGAAGAGCTCCGTGCCGGCGCCGACCACGCTGCCCACGGTGGCGGTGCGCGACGAGATCACGCCGTCGTCGGGCGCGAGCACCTGTGTGTTGCGGTTGCGCACCTGCTGGGCGGCGAGCGATGCCTCGGCGGCCTCGACGCGCGCCTTGGCGGTCTGCTCGGCGGTCTGGTACTGGTTGATCTGCTGCTGGCTCAGGGCGCCGGTCTGCGACAGGGTGCGTGCACGGGCGGCGTTGCCGGCCGCGTCGGCGGCGGTGGCGCGGGCCTCGGCCAGCGCGGCCTTGGCCTGTGCCACGTCGGCCGCGACGGTCTCGCCCGAGAAGGTGGCCAGCACCTGGCCCTTGCGCACACGGTCGCCGACGTTCACGCGGACCTCGGCCAGGCGCAGGCCGCTGGATTCGGAGCCCACGCTGGCCTCCTGCCAGGCGGCGATGTTGCCGTTGGCGCCGAGCGTCACGTCCAGCTCGGCGGGCTCCGGCGTGGCCACGGTCACGGTGACGGCAGGCCGTGCGGCGGCGGCCTCGGCCCTGGCGTCCTTGGGGGGCGTGGCCTCGCCCTTGCCGCGCAGCGCTAGGGCTGCGCCGATGGCGGCCACCACGACCAGCGCCAGGACGATGAGGAGGGTGCGTTTGGAAGTTCTCATGGGCAGATTCGCGAAAAACGGTGTGTGCGCTCAGGGGCGGGCGACGGGCGTGGCCTGGGGCTCGGGCGTGGCGGCCGCCTGCGCCTCGGGGCGCGACCAGCCGCCGCCCAACGCGCGGTAGAGCGATACCCAGGCGGTGGCGCGCTCGCGCTGCAGGCCCACGCGCGCGGTCTGCGCGGCGAAGAGGGTGCGCCGCGCGTCCTCGAGCTCGAACTGGCTGGCCAGGCCGCTGCGGTAACGCGCTTCGGTGGCGTCGAAGGAGGCCTGGTAGTTGCGCACCGCGCTGTCGGCGTCGGCCGAGCGGGCGTCGGTGCTCTGCAGGTTGACCAGCGCCTCCTCGACCTCCTTGACGGCGTTGCGCACGCTGGCGCGGTATTTCACCACCGCCTCGTCGTAGCGGGCCCTGGCTGACTCGGCGTTGGCGGCGCGGGTGCCGCCGTCGAAGATCGGCACCGTGAGCTGCACCGGGCCGATGCTCCAGCTGTCCAGCGTCTCGCGGAAGCCGCCGGTGCGGATCTGCAGGCGGCCGATGTTGCCCGTGAGGGACAGCCGCGGGTAGCGCTGCGCCTGCGCGGCGCCGACATCGGCGCTGGCGGCCGCCACGGCCTGCTCGGCCGCATACACGTCCGGCCGCTGGGCCAGGGTGCGCGCCGGCACCTGGTCGACCGGGTGCATGGCGGGCAGGGCGAGCTCGCCCGGTTGCGCGTCCAGCTTGCGCGCCAGTTCGGCCGCGTCGAGGCCCGTCATCGCGACCAGGCCCTGGCGAAGCACCTGGCATTGCGCGCGCTGCTGCTTGAGCCGGCCCGAGGCATCGGCCGCACCCGCGCGGGCCAGCGCCGCGTCGGCCGGTGCCGTGAAGCCCGCCTGTGCCGACAGATCGGTCAGCCGCGCGCTGTCCAGCCGCGAGCGGGTGTCGGACTCGGCCACCGCCAGCTGGCGCGCACAGGCGCGTTCGGCGAAGTAGGCGTTGGCGGTCTCGGCCGCCACCGACACGCGCGCCTCGTGCCATTGGGCGCTGCTTGCATCGAGGCGCGAGGCGGCGGCGTCGCGGCCGGCGCGCAGCCCCCCGAAGAGGTCGATCTCCCAGCTCGACTGCAGCCCGGCCTGCCCGATGGTGACGGGCGGGATCGAGGTCGAGCCGCCGGTCGCACCCGTGGTGCCGCTTGCGCCCGTGGTCCCCACACCGCCACCGACACCGCTGGTGGGCGAGTTGCTGCGGGTGGCGGACAGCACGCCGTCGAGGTTCGGTGCCAGCGCGGCGCCCGTCTGCACGCGCGTGGCGCGGGCCTCGGCGATGCGCGTCGCGGCGCTCGCGATGTTGGGGCTGGCGGCCTGCGCGGCCTCGATCAGTTCCGCCAGCACCGGGTCGCCTGCGTCGCGCCACCAGGTGGCCAGCGACGGCAGCGAGCCGGCGTGGGGCAGGGCGGCATCGGGCAGCGGGGCATTCCAGCGCGCGGGCGTCGGCGCCTCGACCGATGCGGGTGGCCGGGTGAGGCCGCAGGCGGCCAGAGCGAGGGACAGCGCGCACACGGCGCCGAGACGGGGCAATCGGGTCATGGGAGCAGGGAGGTTCTTGGCGCGGCACCGCGCGAGCGCGTCGGGCGTGCGGCCCGGGGCTTCGATGGCCGGCGGCGCCGCGCCTCGTCGGCCACGAGCGCGAGAGCATAGGCGCTCAGGCGCTCGGCCCAGGTGTCGATGCGCGCGTCGGCGTCGAGCAGCTGCGGCTGCATCTGCTCGACCACGTCGCGCATCACGAAGAGCTGCGTGGCCAGGCCGCTGATCGCGAAGGCCAGGCGCTGGATGTCGTCGTCGGCGGCGGCCAGTTGCAGGTGGCGGCACAGCACGCGCACCAGCGCCTCGTGGGGCGCCTTCACGTCGCGCTCCAGTTCCGTGGCCCATTGGCCGGTCGGCTCCAGCAGCTCGCGCAGGTGCAGACGCATGCACTGGCGCACGATGTCGCCGTGCTTGAGCGGTTCCAGGTAGCCGGCCATGAAGATGCGCAGGGCCTCGGCGATCGGCAGTTCGGGCGCCTCGTACATGGCGATGAAGTCGGGCATCGCGCCGCCCATCGGCTCGGTGAAGGTCGCCGCGTACAGCCCGGCCTTGTCGCCGAAGTAATAGCTGATCGACGCGATGTTGGTGCCGGCCGCCGCCGCGATCTCGCGGGTGGAGGTCTTGGCGAAGCCTTTCTCGGCGAACAGCGCGAGCGCTGCGTACAGCAGGCGCTTTCGGGCTTCGATGCCGTCGGTGCGGGACGCGCGTGGAGGGGCGGGCGATGGAGCGGATTCGCGCATGGAGCGCGGATTACAACATCTAGGTCAATCGATTGATTGAATTACCCGCTCGCCAAAGGCGGTCTTAGGCTGCGCAATTGCTGGCTGCTTGCTATCAAAGAAATAGCTGCTAGTGCCCGATGGGCGGGCGCTGCAGCCGTTTTTTTCTTGAATCGCGTCCGGTCGTAGCGGACGTGCGCTGCTTACTTCGGCAGCAGCACCTTGTCGACCACGTGGATCACGCCGTTGGACTGGTACACGTTGGGAATGGTCACCGTCGCGACGCCGCCCTTGGCGTCGGTCAGGGTGATCTTGTTGCCCTTGGTCTTGGCGATCAGCGTGCCGCCGGCGACGGTCTTGAGTTCGGCGGAGCCCTTGCCGGCCTTGATCTCCTTCTTCAGCTCGGCTGCGTCGAGCTTGCCCGGCACCACGTGGTAGGTCAGCACGCCGGTCAGCGTGTCCTTGTTTTCAGGCTTGAGCAGCGTGTCGACGGTGCCGGCGGGCAGGGCCGCGAAGGCCTTGTTGGTCGGCGCGAACACGGTGAACGGGCCCGGGCCCTTGAGCGTGTCGACCAGTCCGGCCGCCTTGACGGCAGCCACCAGCGTGGTGTGGTCCTTGGAGTTGACGGCGTTGTCGATGATGTCCTTGGTCGGCGACATCGGTGCGCCGCCCACCATGACGTCGGCGGCCATGGCGCTGAATGCACCCATGGTGAGCGCGGCTGCGAGGCCGGTGGCAGCGATGCGGTTGAACTTGATCTGCATGGAGGTTCCTTCGGGTTGGATGCGCCGCGGCGAGGATGCGCTGCAGCTGCCTGTCCATACGGGCGGGCCGCGTGGCTGGATTCAGATCGACCCGGACTTTCGAATCGGGTGGGCCTGCGCATGCGACTGCGGCAGCCCGGCACGCGATGTCCTTGCGCGCGTTCGCGCCGGCGTGCGACGGCGCCGATGCCGGCAGGATGCAGCCGGATCAGCTGCGCTTGACGAACAGCCGCCCGCGGCGGGGCGTGCTGTCACTGGCCGGCTGCAGTCCTTCGAGTTGCGTGACCACCCCCGATGCGTCGCGCGTGAGCGTCAGCAGGCGTTCACCCATCGTGTGGCGGCCGCGCACGTCGTCCGGGCCGAACTTGTAGAACTTGATGACCAGCGACGAGCCGGTCGGCGTGGCCGTGCACTGCATGCGCGTGTTCGTCTGGAAGGCCGAGGCGTTGAGCGTGCAGCCCGTCGCGCCCTGGCCCGGACCGAGCGAGAGCGTGTACGTGACGAAGGACGCCACGCCCTCCGAAGGCGACGAGCCGCCCGTGCGGCCCAGCGACTCTTCCCACACGTAGCGGCCGTGCCAGGCCGCAACCGGACCCGAGGCCCGCGATACCTGCGGGGCGGGCGCTGCTGCGCTGGCGGCGGCCGTCACGGTCACGCGGCCCGACAGGGGCGTGACCGCGAAGTCGCTGCCGCCTCGCGCGGATGGCCACAGGCCGACCTGGAACTGCTGGCGAGCGCCGCATGCATCGACGCTCCACCGCTCGAAGTGGCCGCCACGATCGGTCGCAGGCACCGCCGGCTGCCGGGGCACGTAGCTGCGCGGCAGCACCTCCATTCGCACGGCGTCGACGGTCGCGCAGCCCGCACTCGTGCGGGTGTAGTCGACGATCTTGTTCAGCACGTCGGTGGCCAGCTGCGAGCTGGCCAGGGTCTTGCCGCTGGCGTCGACCTGGCCGGGCGCTGCAGCGGTGGCGACGGCAGCCACCGTCAATGAAGTCAGGCCGAGGGTGAGGGTCGTGAGTCGCTTCATGATCCGTCTTATGCACCGGGGCAGGTCGCCGCCCATCGCGGCGCGGCCTGAAGATCCGGGTAGGACAAGAGCCACCGGCGCCACGTGCGCCCGCGCCTGCGCTTCCGGCGCGCCCGGATGCAGGCGCTACGATCCCGCCCCATGCCCGCCGCAAGCCCATCGCCCGCGCTGCCCCTCGACGCCGAAGGCATCCTCGCGCTGGCCGCGCGCTCGATGTTCCAGCTCTTCTCGAGCATGAGCCAGGGCATGTTCCTCATCGACCGCAGCGGGCGCATCGTGTGGGTGAACGAGGGGTACCGGCGCTTCCTGCCGGCGCTGGGCTTCAGCGACCTGAACCAGTTCCAGGGCCACATGGTGGAGGACGTGATCCCCAACACGCAGATGCGCCGCGTGCTCGAGACCGGGGAGCCGGTGCTGGTGGACCTGCTCACCAACAAGGCCGGCACCTTCGTCGTGAGCCGGTTGCCGCTGCGCGAGGAGCGGCCCGGCGGGCAAGGGGAGGTCATCGGCGCGATCGGCATCGTGCTCTTCGACCATCCGCAGACCACGCTGCAGCCGCTGTTAGCCAAGTTCGCCTTGCTGCAGCGCGACCTCGACGAGGCGCGGCGCGAACTGGCCAGTCAGCGCGGCCGGGCGGCGCGCAGCGGCGAGCTGCCGCGCCAGGCCAAGTACAGCTTCGCCAGCTTCATCGGCAGCAGCCCGGCGGCCGTCGAGGTCAAGCGCCATGCGCGCCGGGCGGCGCAGTCGAGCAGCCCGGTGCTGCTGCTGGGCGAGACGGGCACCGGCAAGGAACTGCTGGCCCATGCCATCCATGGTGCTTCGGCCCGCGCCGCCGGCCCCTTCGTGACGGTGAACATCGCCGCCGTGCCCGACACGCTGCTGGAGGCCGAGTTCTTCGGCTTCGCGCCCGGCGCGTTCACCGGCGCCGACCGGCGCGGGCGCGAGGGCAAGTTCAAGTTCGCCGACGGCGGCACGCTCTTCCTCGACGAGATCGGCGACATGCCGCTGTCGCTGCAGGCCAAGCTGCTGCGCGCGCTGCAGGAAGGCGAGATCGAGCCGCTGGGCTCCAACAAGCTGGTGCCCTTCGACGCCCGCGTGATCGCCGCCACCTCGCGCGACCTGCCGGCGCTGGTGCGCGAAGGCAAGTTCCGCGAAGACCTGTTCTATCGACTCAACGTGCTGCCGCTGCGCGTGCCGCCGCTGCGCGAACGCCGCGCCGACATTCCGGCGCTGGTGGAGGCTTTGGGCGAAGACATCGCCCAGCGCACCGGCGAGGCGCCGCCCGAGCTGCTGCCCGATGCGCTGGCGCTGCTCGCAGGCCAGCACTGGCGCGGCAACACGCGCGAGCTGCGCAACGTGCTGGAGCAGCTGGCGATGCGCAGCGACTCCCAGCGCGTCGATGCCGCCGAGGTCGCGCGCGTGCTGGCCGAGACCGGGGTGGAGAGCATCGCCGCGCCCGAGCTCCTGGCGGCGCCGCTGGCGGGCCAGGATGACGACGCCGCGGCCCTGCTGCTGCGGCCGCTGGCGGAGCAGGTGGCGGAACTGGAGCGGCGCGCCATCGCGGCCACGCTGGCCGCCACCGGCGGCAACAAGCTCGCGGCGGCGCGGCGCCTGGGCATCTCGCGCGCCACGCTCTACGACCGCATGGGCGAGGGTCGAGGCTGAGCTCTGGCGCTTCAGTGGTGGAGCACGGCGCTCAGGCCCGACAGCACCATGCCCGCGCCGGCCAGCACCAGCAGCCAGCCGGTGAGGCGGCGCCAGGCGGCGGAAGGACGCCCGGGCGGACGGTCGCCTGCTGGGCGCGTTGGAGAAGTGCGTTCGGTCATTGCGCGAGCATCGGCGCGCTGCACTGAGTGGCCCCTGACGCGCTGTCGGCCCTGAAGCAGGCAGGTACGCGTTTTCCCTGATCAAAAAACAGACAATTGCCTGAAATGCAGGCAATACAACCTGTTGCGATCGGCCGGATTTTGGTCATTTCTCTATGGAAATGCTGCCCATTGCCCAGGATAAGGCCGCTTTCGGTGCTGGCACGAACTGTGCAAACTTCAGGCATTCATCCTAGGAGACATTCCATGCACCGTCGCCATCTCGTTGCCCTGGCCGCATTGGCCGCCACTGCCGCCGCCGCGCCGGCCTGGGCCCAGTCCAACGAAATCCGCATCGCCCACGTCTACAGCAAGACCGGCCCGCTGGAGGCCTACGGCAAGCAGACGCAGGCCGGCCTGATGATGGGCCTGGAGTACGCCACCGGCGGCACCATGACCGTCAATGGCAAGAAGATCGTCGTCATCGAGAAGGACGACCAGGGCAAGCCCGACCTGGGCAAGTCGCTGCTGGCCGCCGCGTACTCCGACGACAAGGCGGCGCTGGCCGTCGGCCCGACCTCGTCCGGCGTGGCGCTGGCCATGCTGCCCGTGGCCGAGGAGTACAAGAAGGTGCTGATCGTCGAACCCGCCGTGGCCGACTCGATCACCGGCGACAAGTGGAACAAGTACATCTTCCGCACCGGCCGCAATTCCAGCCAGGACGCGATCAGCAACGCCGTGGCGCTCGACAAGCCGGGCACCACCATCGCCACCCTGGCCCAGGACTACGCCTTCGGCCGCGACGGCGTGAAGGCCTTCAAGGACGCAGTGAAGAAGGCCAAGATCGTCCACGAGGAATACCTGCCGCAGAACACCACCGACTTCACCGCCGGTGCGCAGCGCCTGATCGACAAGCTCAAGGACCAGCCCGGCCGCAAGGTGATCTGGATCGTGTGGGCCGGCGCCGGCAACCCCTTCAAGATCGCCGACCTCGACCTCAAGCGCTACGGCATCGAGATCGCCACGGGCGGCAACATCCTGCCGGCGATGGCGAGCTACAAGCAGTTCCCGGGGATGGAAGGCGCGACGTACTACTACTTCGGCATTCCGAAGAACCCGGTCAACGACGCCCTGGTGTCGATGCACTACAAGCAGTACAAGACCCCGCCGGACTTCTTCACCGCCGGCGGCTTCTCGGCCGCCATGGCGGTGGTCACCGCACTCAAGAAGACCGGCGGCGACACCGGCACCAACAAGCTCATCAGCACCATGGAAGGCATGAGCTTCGACACCCCCAAGGGCACGATGACCTTCCGCAAGGAAGACCACCAGGCCCTGCAGAGCATGTACCACTTCAAGATCAAGGTCGACCCGGCCTTCGCCTGGGGCGTGCCGGAACTGGTGCACGAGATCAAGGCGTCCGAGATGGACGTGCCGATCCGCAACAAGCGCTGATCGGAAGGCGGACTTCCGTACGCGAAGGACGCGAAGGTTTCGCGAAGGTCGCGAAAGACGCATTCAAAGATTCCTTTTTTGAATCCTTTGCGTCTTTCGCGGGACTTTCGCGCCCTTCGCGTTCGGTTCCCGCTCCCGCATTCGACCCGATGCTTCAGACCCAAGACCTCACCATCCGCTTCGGCGGGCACGTCGCCGTGAACGCCGTGAGCTGCACCTTCGCGCCCGGCACGCTCACGGCCATCGTGGGCCCGAACGGCGCGGGCAAGACGACGTATTTCAACCTCATCTCGGGGCAGCTCAAGGCCACGTCGGGGTCGGTGCGGCTCGATGGCCGCGACCTGACCGGGCTGCCGGCGTCGGCGCGCACGCGCGCCGGCCTGGGCCGGGCCTTCCAGCTCACCAACCTGTTCCCCAACCTCACGGTGCTGGAGAACGTGCGCCTGGCGGTGCAGGCCGCGCACGAGGGGCCGCACCGGCGCGGGCTCAACCTCTGGAGCATCTGGAGCGACCACAAGGCGCTCACCGAGCGCGCCGATGCGCTGCTGGCCGACACCAACCTCAAGGCACGCGAGCACGACATCGTGGCCAGCCTGCCGCACGGCGACCAGCGCAAGCTCGAGGTCGCGCTGCTGATGGCGCTGGAGCCGCAGGTCTTCATGTTCGACGAACCGACGGCCGGCATGAACGCCGCCGAGGCGCCGGTCATCCTCGACCTGATCCGGAAGCTAAAGAAGGACCGCAGCAAGACCATCCTTCTGGTGGAGCACAAGATGGACGTGGTGCGCGAGCTGGCCGACCGCATCATCGTGCTGCACAACGGCACGCTGGTGGCCGACGGCGAACCGGCGGAGGTCATCGCGTCGCCGGTGGTCCAAGAGGCTTACCTGGGCGTGGCGAAGGAGGCGGCATGAGCGAGGCGCTTCTGCAACTCGAAGGCGTGCACACGCACATCGGCGCGTACCACATCCTTCACGGCGTGGACCTCGCCGTGCCCAAAGGCCGGCTCACCATGCTGCTGGGCCGCAACGGCGCCGGCAAGACCACCACGCTGCGGACCATCATGGGCCTGTGGCACGCCTCGCAGGGGCGAGTGACCTTCGCGGGCCAGGACATCACCAGGCTCGCGACCCCGCAGATCGCCGACCTCGGCATCGCCTACGTGCCCGAGACCATGGGCATCTTCGCGGACCTGACCGTGAAGGAGAACATGCTGCTGGCGGCCCGGGCCGCGCGCCGCGCCCAGGACATGGACGACGCGCGGTTGAAGTGGATCTTCAAGCTGTTCCCGGCCGTGGAGAAGTTCTGGAACCACCCGGCCGGCAAGCTCTCGGGCGGGCAGAAGCAGATGCTGGCCGTCTCGCGCGCCATCGTCGAGCCGCGCCAGCTGCTGATCGTCGACGAGCCCAGCAAGGGCCTGGCGCCGGCCATCATCAACAACATGATCGACGCCTTCGCCGAGCTCAAGGCCAGCGGCGTGACGATCCTGCTGGTGGAGCAGAACATCCATTTCGCACAACGCCTGGGCGATCACGTGGCCGTGATGGACAACGGCCGCGTGGTGCACGCCGGCACCATGGCCGAGTTCTCGGCCGATGCGCAGCTGCAGCAGTCGCTGCTGGGGTTGGCGTTGTGAGCGGCGGGGGCGGAATGCGGACATCCGTACGCGAAGGGCGCGAAGGTTTCGCGAAGGACGCGAAAAAAACCGTCGAAAGATTTCTTTCGCGGCCTTCGCGTGACTTTCGCGTCCTTCGCGTATGGATGTCCGATTCCAAGCCTCACCCGGCCGCTGCGCCCACACCAGGTGCACCCGTTGTGAACTCGATAGCAAATCAACAGCCAGGACGCGCCGCATGAAGGCCCTCGATTTCGACTGGAAACCGCTGCTGCTGGTGCCCGTGCTGGCGCTGCTGGCACTGCCCCTGGTGGGCTCCACCTCCACCTGGCTGACGCTCACCGTCGCGGGGCTGGCGATGGGCATGATCGTGTTCATCATCGCCTCGGGCCTCACGCTCGTGTTCGGGCTGATGGACGTGCTGAACTTCGGGCACGGCGTGTTCATCGCGCTGGGTGCCTTCGTCGCCACCAGCGTGCTCGGAGCGATGGGCGACTGGACGCAGTCGTCCTCCATCCTCACCAACCTCGTGGCCGTGCTGCCTGCGATGGTGGTCGCGATGCTGGTGGCCGGCGCGGTGGGCCTGGCCTTCGAGCGCTTCATCGTGCGGCCGGTGTACGGCCAGCACCTGAAGCAGATCCTCATCACGATGGGCGGGATGATCATCGGGGAGGAGATCATCAAAGTGATCTGGGGCCCGGCGCAGATTCCGCTGCCGCTGCCCGAGGGCCTGCGCGGCTCCTGGCTGCTGGGCGACGCGGCGATCGAGAAGTACCGCGTGCTGGCGGTGGTCGTCGGCGCCGTCGTCTTCGCGCTGCTGGCCTGGACGCTGGCGCGCACCAAGATCGGCCTGTTGATCCGCGCCGGCGTGCAGGACCGCGAGATGGTCGAGTCGCTGGGCTACCGCATCCGCGTGCTCTTCGTCGGCATCTTCGTGGCCGGCAGCGCGCTCGCGGGCCTGGGCGGCGTGATGTGGGGCCTGTACCAGCAGAACGTCATCCCGCAGATGGGCGCGCAGGTCAACGTGCTGATCTTCATCGTCATCATCATTGGCGGCCTGGGCTCGACCACGGGCGCACTCATCGGCGCGCTGCTGGTCGGCCTGATGGCCAACTACACCGGCTTCGTCGCGCCCAAGGTGGCCCTGTTCTCCAACATCGCCCTCATGGTCGCCATCCTGCTGTGGCGCCCGCAGGGGGTGTACCCGGTGGCGGGGAGCCGATGACATCCGGGCCCGGGCTTCCCTACGCGAAGGACGCGAAAGTCACGCGAAGGTCGCGAAGAAGACCCTTTGATTTTCTGCTTCTCCTTCCTGCATTTCTTTCGCGTCCTTCGCGCAACCTTCGCGCCCTTCGCGTACGGACTCCGCTTCCGCATTGAACGCCATGCTGACCCGTCTCCTTTCCAACGACCTCCCGCGCAACAAGGTGATGGCGGTGCTGCTCGTGGCGGTGCTGCTGGGGCTGGCCTTCGCCCCCTTCATCTTTCCGGGGGTGAAGGCGCTGAACGTGGCGGCGAAGATCCTGGTCTTCGTCGTGCTCGTGGCCAGTTTCGACCTGCTGCTGGGCTACACCGGCATCGTGAGCTTCGCGCACACGATGTTCTTCGGCATCGGCGCCTACGGCATCGCCATCGCCGCGACGCGGCTCGGGCCCAACTGGGGCGCGATCGCGGTGGGGCTGGTGGGTTCGCTGGCGGTGTCGCTGGTGCTGGCGCTGGCCATCGGCCTCTTTTCGCTGCGGGTGCGGGCGATCTTCTTCGCCATGATCACGCTGGCGGTGGCCTCGGCCTTCCAGACGCTGGCCTCGCAGCTGTCGGAATTCACAGGCGGCGAGGACGGGCTGACCTTCAAGCTGCCCGAGCTCATTTCGCCGAGCTTCGAGTTCGCGGAGGAGCCCTTCCTGGGTGTGTCCCTCGATGGCCGGCTGCTGTGCTACTACCTGCTCTTCGTGGCCGCGGTGGTGCTGGTGCTGATGCTGCTGCGCATCGTGAATTCGCCCTTCGGGCGCGTGCTGCAGGCCATCCGCGAGAACGAATTCCGCGCCGAGGCGATCGGCTACCGCGTGGTGGTGTACCGCACGCTGTCGGCGGTGCTGTCGGCGCTGTTCGCCACGCTGGCCGGCGCGATGCTCGCGATCTGGCTGCGCTACAACGGGCCTGACACCTCGCTCAGCTTCGAGATCATGATCGACGTGCTGCTCATCGTCGTCATCGGCGGCATGGGCACCATCTACGGGGCGGCCATCGGCGCAGTGCTCTTCGTGGTGGCGCAAAGCTACCTGCAAGATCTGCTGCGCCTGGGCAACGAGGCCGTGAGCGGTCTGCCCTGGCTGGCGGCGCTGCTGTCGCCGGACCGCTGGCTGCTGTGGCTGGGGGTGCTGTTCGTGCTGTCGGTGTACTACTTCCCGACGGGCATCGTCGGCAAACTCAGGGCCAGGAGCGCGCGATGAGTCAGCCTTCTTCGCACTACGCGACGCTTTGCGGCCGCGAGGTCCACTGGGTGGAGTGGGGGGCCGCCGCAGCGCCCGCCGTCATCGCCTGGCACGGCCTGGCGCGCACCGGCCGCGACATGGACGAGCTCGCGCAGCACCTCGCCGCCGCCGGCTACCGCGTGATCTGCCCCGACACGATCGGGCGCGGCCTGAGCCAGTGGAGTCCGCTGCCCGACGACGAGTACAAGCTCGCGTTCTATGCCCGCCTGGCCGACGCGCTGTGCGAGCACCTGGGCCTGGCGCGCGTGCACTGGGTCGGCACCTCGATGGGCGCGGCCATCGGCACCGTGTGCGCCTCGGGGCTCTTCGTGCCGGCCATGAAGCGTCGCATCGCCAGCCTGGTGCTCAACGACAACGCGCCCGAACTGGCCACGCCGGCGCTGGAGCGCATCAAGGCCTATGCCGGCACGCCGCCGGCATTCGGCACGGTGCAGGAACTCGAGGCCTTCTTCCGCACCGTCTACAAGCCCTACGGCTGGCTCAGCGACGCGCAGTGGCGCCGCCTCACCGAGACCTCCACGCGGCGCCTGCCCGACGGCCGCGTGACGCCGCACTACGACCCGGCCATGGTGCGGCAGTTCACCGCCCACGAGAACGACTACCTGATCTGGGACCACTACGACGCGCTCGACGTGCCCGTGCTGCTTCTGCGCGGCGCCGAGTCCGACCTGGTGCTGCCCGAGGTGGTGGCGCGCATGGCGACGCGCGGCCCCGGCGCAGCGGGGCGCCTGCAGGTGATCGAGGTGCCGGGCTGCGGCCACGCGCCGGCGCTGAACGTGCCCGATCAGTTGAACGCGGTCGAAGCATTCATTCGCGCAGCGGGCTGATCTTTCAGACGAAAAGCGCCTGCAGCGCCCGCGGGCCGGGCGCGGGCAGCTATCAAAAGCGTAGCAAACCGCTTTGTGGCGAGAATCCGCGGCCCACAACAACACTCCGGAGAACTCCCGCCATGGCCATCTCGCTCTACGACGCCTCCGTCCCCGTCTTCATCCGCGGCCTCGACCAGCTCACGCACATACTTGGCAAGGGGCTCGCGCACGCGCAGGCGCAGGGCCTGGACCCGGCCACGCTGGTGCAGGCCCGCCTGGCGCCCGATATGCTCACGCTGGCCGGCCAGGTGCAGCGCGCGAGCGATGCGTCCAAGCTCGCGGCGGCGCGCCTCGGTGGCATGACGGCGCCGAGCTTTCCCGACACCGAAAGCACGTACGACGAGCTGCTCGCGCGCGTGGCCAGGACGCGCGAGTTCCTCGCTGGCGTCGACCGCGCCGCCATCGACGGCCAGGAGGCCCGCGAGGTGCGGCTGAAGGTCGGCGACGGCGAGATCGTCTTCGACGCGCAGCGCTACTTGCTGCAGTTCGCGATTCCCAACTTCTTCTTCCACGTGACCACCGCCTACGACGTCCTGCGGCACATGGGCGTGCCCGTGGGCAAGCGGGACTACCTGGGTCGCTGACAGCTGCTCACAGCGGCAGCTGCGTCGTCGACAGCACTTCCTTCAGGACCATGAAGGTCCGCACCTGCCGCACGCCTGGCAGGTAGAGCAGCTGCTCGGCGTGCAGCCGGTTGTAGCTCTCGTTGTCGCGTGTGCGCACGAGCATGAAGTAGTCGAACTCGCCCGTCACCACGTGGCATTCGAGGCAGCCCGACACCTTCTGCACCGCTTTCTCGAAATCGGCGAAGGACTCCGGTGTGGAGCGGTCGAGCACCACGCCGATCATCACCAGCATGCCGCAGTCCAACGCCTTGGGGGACAGCAGCGCGACCGTGCCGCGGATGAAGCCGAGCGTCTTCAGGCGATCCACGCGCCGCAGACACGCTGGGGCGCTGAGGTTCACCTTGGCGGCCAGCGCCACGTTGGAGACCGCGGCATCGCGCTGCAGCGCGCGGAGGATGGCGCGGTCGGTGCGATCGAGTTCGCTCGCGGCAGGCAATGTTGTTGCGTGTATGGGCTTTTTCATGGAACGAAGCGCCGGAGGCGCCGGGAAACGAGGGCCTGGATTTCCTGAAGCGACCCCATTTTGCAACCCTGTGAGGCGGCTTACTTCCTACGATTCGTCCACGCCAACGAACACGGAGCCCGCCGCCATGAACCTGCAGAAATTCCCCCGTCATTCGCTCACCTTCGGTCCGACGCCGATCCAGCCGCTCAAACGCCTGAGCGCTCACCTGGGCGGTGAAGTCCAGCTCTATGCCAAGCGCGAGGACTGCAACAGCGGCCTGGCTTTCGGCGGCAACAAGACGCGCAAGCTCGAGTACCTGATCCCCGAGGCGATCGAGGGCGGCTACGACACGCTGGTGTCCATCGGCGGCGTGCAATCGAACCAGACCCGCCAGGTGGCCGCCGTGGCCGCGCACCTGGGCATGAAGTGCGTCCTGGTGCAGGAGCACTGGGTCAACTACGAGGACCCGGTCTACGACCGCGTGGGCAATATCGAGCTCTCGCGCATCCTGGGCGCCGACGTGCGCCTCGATGCAGCGGGCTTCGACATCGGCATCCGCAAGAGCTGGGAAGAGGCCATGGAGGGCGTGCGCCGCGCCGGCGGCAAGCCCTTCCCGATCCCTGCCGGCTGCTCCGAGCATCCGAAGGGCGGGCTGGGTTTCGTCGGCTTCGCCGAGGAAGTGCGCCAGCAGGAGAAGGAACTGGGCTTCCAGTTCGACTACATCGTGGTCTGCTCGGTCACGGGCAGCACGCAGGCCGGCATGGTGGTGGGCTTTGCGGCCGATGGGCGCGCCGACCGGGTGATCGGCATCGACGCCTCGGCCAAGCCGCAGCAGACCTTCGACCAGATCCTGCGCATCGCGAAGAACACCGCCGGCCTGGTCGAGCTGGAACGCGACATCACCGAGAAGGACGTCGTGCTCGACACCCGGTTCGGCGGCCCCGAATACGGCCTGCCCAGCGAAGGCACGCTGGAGGCGATCCGCCTGTGCGCACGCACCGAGGGCATGCTCACCGACCCGGTGTACGAGGGAAAGTCCATGCACGGCATGATCGAGAAGGTGCGCCTGGGCGAGTTCCCGGCCGGCTCCCGCGTGCTGTATGCGCACCTGGGCGGCGTGCCGGCGCTCAGTGCCTATGCCGGCCTGTTCGCCAACGGCTGATCGCCGGCGGCATCCTCAGTCGCGCGTCGGCCAGCCGGCCAGGTGGCGCTCGGCGATGCCGGCCAGCGCGGTGATCCAGGCCGGGTCGTCGTTGAGCGCGGGGATGTAGTGGAATTCCTTGCCGCCGCTTCCGAGGAAGGCCTCGCGGCCTTCCATCGCGATCTCTTCCAGGGTCTCCAGGCAATCAGCGGGAAAGCCGGGGCACAACACATCGACGCGGCCCACGCCCGCCGCGCCCAGTTCGCGCAGCGTCGGTTCGGTGTAGGGCTCGAGCCACTTGGCACGGCCGAAGCGCGACTGGAAGGTCAGCCGCCACATCGACTCGTGCAACTGCAGGCGCGCGGCCAGCAGCTCGCCGGTGCGCAGGCATTGCCGCTGGTACGGGTCCCCCAGGCGGATGTTGCGCTCCGGGATGCCGTGGAAGCTCATCACCAGCCGGTCGGGCCGGCCGTGCGCCTGCCAATGCGCCTCGACGCTGCGTGCCAGGGCGTCGACGTAGCCAGCATCGTCGTGGTAGTCGTTGACGAAGCGGAACTCCGGCATGCGCCGCGCGCCGCGTGACCAGTCGTTCACCGCGTCGATCACGCTGGCCGTCGTGGTGGCCGAATACTGCGGGTAGGCCTGCAGCACCAGCACGCGGTCGACGCCGCCGGCCTTGAGCGCCTCGAGCTGGTCGGCCAGCGCAGGCTGGCCGTAGCGCATCGCAGGCCGCACCACGACCCGGTGGCCGCGCTCGCCGAGCCAGCCCTGCAGCAGCGTCGCCTGCTTGAGCGTGCCCGCGGTGAGCGGCGAGCCGTCGGGCGTCCAGATGCTGGCGTACTTGGCGGCCGATTTCGCGGGCCGCACACGCAGGATGATGCCCTGCAGGATCGGCAGCCACAGCGCGCGCGGAATCTCCACCACGCGCGGGTCGCCGAGGAACTCGGCGAGGTAGGGCCGCACGGCGGCGGCGGTCGGCGCGGCGGGGGAGCCGAGGTTGCACCACAGCACGGCGGTGCGCGAGGCGGCGATAGGGGGGCTCTGGATGACCGGTGGCTCGGGACGGAAGCGGGGCATGCGATATTCTGCGGCATGACCTCTGCCGCCCCGGGCGCCGCGCTCCTCGACGTGAAGCGCATCCAGGCCATCTCGCTGGACCTGGACGACACCCTCTGGCCCGTTTGGCCCACCATCGAGCGCGCCGAGCGCGCACTCCACGACTGGCTGCAGCGCCACGCGCCGCGCACCGCCGACCTCGTCACCGATCCCAAGGTGCTGCGCGAGCTGCGCGAAGCCACCGCCAAGGAGCGTTCCGACCTGGCCCACGACCTGAGCGCGCTGCGGCGCGAATCGATCCGGGGCGCGCTGCGCCGCGCGGGCGACGACGAGGCCCTGGCCGACCCGGCCTTCGAGGTCTTCTTCGCCGAGCGTCAGCGCGTGACGCTGTACGACGATGCGCTGCCGGCGCTGCGCTGGCTGAGCGAGCGTTATCCGCTGGTCGCGGTCACCAACGGCAACGCCGACCTGGAGCGCACGGGCGTGGCGCGCTGGTTCCGTGCCGGCTTCAGCGCCCGCGCCTTCGGCAGCGGCAAGCCGCATGCGCCGATCTTCCGCGCCGCCGCTGCCGCCGTAGGCCTGCTGCCGCGCGACGTGCTGCACGTGGGCGACGACGCGGCCCTCGACGTGGCTGGTGCGCTCGACGCCGGCATGCAGGCCGCTTGGCTGGTGCGCGACGAGCGACCCTGGGAAGCGGGTGCGCGGCCGCAGCTCATCGTGCCGAACCTGCACGCGCTGTGCGTGGCACTCGAAGGGCGCTGAGCGCAGGCTCGCCCGGGTTTTGCAACGTCGGGGAACCAATCCCTCATCCTTGAAACAGACGGGGCGGACCGGCTTGCCGAGCGGCGAGCCCGGCCTTTTTTCGTCTTTGTTTTTCAAGAGAAGGATTCGTTCGCATGACCCAGTTCTCCCGCCGCCTGCCCGCCGTGTTCCTCGCGTTGTTGATGTTGCTGCTCGCCGCCACGGCCGTGCAGGCCAGGGAGATGGTGAGTGCGGCCCGGGATGGGGTCATGCTGCGCACGGGCCCGAGCCCGCGCGCAGCCGCCACCTGGTCCATCGACCGTGGCTACCCGCTCGAGGTGCTGGGCCGCAAGGGCTCGTGGCTGCGGGTGCGCGACTTCGAGAACGACCGTGCCTGGGTGCGCAGCTCGCGCATCAGCCGGCAGGCGCACGTGGTGTCGACCGCCAGCGCGCTGAACGTGCGCAGCACGCCCAGCACGCGCGCGCGCATCGTGGCCAAGGCGGGTTACGGCGACGTGCTGCGCACGCTGGAGCGTCGCGGCGAGTGGGTCAAGGTGCGCACCGGCACCGGCCGTGTCGGCTGGGTGTCGCGCAAGCTGGTGTGGGGCTGGTGAGGCTCAGAGCGCTGTCGCGGCGGCCTGGCCGCTGAGCACCGCACCTTCCAGCGTCGCCGGGTAGGGGCCTTCGACGTAGTCGCCACAGGCCGCGAGGCCCGGCGCGATGCCGCTGGGCGGCCGCCGAAGACCCGGCGTGCAGGCGAAGGTGGCGCGCTTCTCGACGATGGTCTGGACCGGCATAGCGCCGTGCCAGCCGAGCTGCGCGTGGGCTTGCGCGAGGGCCTGGGCCTCGATGGCCTCGCGCGTGCCCTCGCTCGCGCTGACGACCAGTGCGGCCAGGCCGGCCGGGCCGCCCAGGGCGCCGCGGTCGAACACGAACTGGGCCGGTGCGCCCGGCCCGTGGCGCAGGGCGCGCAGCGGGGCGCCCGGCAGTCCGGGTGTGCCGCGCAGGTAAACGGTGGCGATGGCTTCGTGCCCCAGCGCGTCGGCCTGATCGGCCCAGGCGATGGCCTGCGGCAAGGACGCGCCGCGCGCCAGGCGCGCCGACTCCCACGCCGGTGCCGCGAGCAGCACGCGGTCGTAGGGCTCGTCGTCGACCGTCCAGCCCTCGGCGGTCGGCGCGATCGCCTGCACGCGCTGGCCGATGCGGATGGACGCGCCGTGCGCCCCCAGCCAGCGCGCGGCAGGATCGGGCAGCAGGGCGCCCAGGTCCACGCGCGGCAGCAGCAGGTCGGCGCCGCCGCGCTCGGCGAAGAGGGCGTCGTGCAGCACGCGCAGGAAGACTTCGCCGCTCGCGCGTTCGACCGGCACGTTGAGCGCCGAGACGCACAGCGGCGCAACGAGTTCGTCCATCACGCGCGGCGTGAGGCCGGCGCACAGGGTCGCCACGCTGTCATCCGGTGCGCAGCGAAAGCCGCGCGCCCGCCAGCGCAGCGAGGTGCGCACCAGCGAGAACTTGTCGCGCAGCGACCAGCCCTGCGCGCCCGCGATGCCGACCAGCAAGTCCAGCGGTGGGCGCAGGCCGGCGGGCACCGAGAGGCCGCCGCCGTCGGGAAAGCGCAGCGCCAGCGGCAGGCGCAGCAGCGCGGTGCCGGCGTCCACACCCAGGTCGCGCATCAGCGCCAACGTGGCGTGGTAGGCGCCGATAAGGATGTGCTGGCCGTTGTCGAGCACCATGCCGTCGTCCGCCACCACACGGCGCGCACGGCCGCCCAGGGTGCGTGCGGCCTCGAACACGGTGACGTGGTGACCCGCCCGCGTGGCCTCGACGGCGGCCGCCAGGCCGGCCCAGCCGCCGCCGACGATGGCGATCCTCAATGCCATGTTTTCAAGCCGAATCGGCCTGCAGTGCCGTTCTGGACTGCGCGGTCAGCTACCAAATCGACAGCAAGCCGGCTCACATGCGCCCCAGCGCCTGCACCTTCCACGCCAGCCACAGCTTGCGCAGCGGCGTGAGGCTCACGCGCTGGTTCAGCACCTGGAAGCGGTCGGCCTCGATTTCGGCGAGCAGCGTGCGGTAGATGCTGGCCATCATCAGTCCGGGCTTCTGCGCGCGGCGGTCGGCGGCCGGAAGCAGCGCCAGCGCTTCGTCGTAGAGGCTCTGCGCGCGCGCGGCCTGGAACTGCATCAGCGCCACGAAGCGGTCGGAGTACGTGCGGCTGAGCAGCTCGTGCGCCTTGACGTCGAACTGCTGCAGCTCGTTGACCGGCAGGTAGATGCGCCCCCGCAGCGCGTCCTCGCCCACGTCGCGGATGATGTTCGTGAGTTGCAGCGCCAGGCCCAGCTTGTGCGCGTAGGCGGTGGTCTGCGGCTGGGTCTGCCCGAAGATGCGCGCCGACACCTCGCCCACCACGCCGGCCACCAGGTGGCAGTAGCGTTCCAGGCCTGCGAAGTCGAGGTACCGCGTCTGCGTGAGGTCCATCTCGCAGCCGTCGATGATCTCCTGCAGCTGCCGCGCCTCGATGCCAAAGGCGGCGACGTGCGGCATCAGCGCCTTCATCACCGGGTGGCGCGGCTCGCCGCCGAAGGCGCTCGCGACCTCGGTGCGCCACCAGGCCAACTTGGTCGCGGCCACGCCGGGGTCCGACACCTCGTCGACCACGTCGTCGACCTCGCGGCAGAAGGCATAGAAGGCCGTGATCGCCGCGCGGCGGTCCTTGGGCAGGAAAAGGAAGGCGTAGTAGAAGCTGCTGCCCGACGCGGCGGCCTTGTCCTGGACGTACTGCTCGGGGGTGCTCATCGGGGCGGGAAGGGGCGCGGGGCGAGGCTCATCGGTCGGCGATTGTCGGGGATGCGGGAATGCAGGCATCGGCCGGGGAAGCACCGGCGTCCGGGCGCCACCGTTCGGCCGCTGTCGGCGCAAGGGCGCCGGGCAGACGCGCGGCATCGCCGTCGGACGGGCGCTGCACTTCACCGGGCGTACGCATACCCTTCTTCCCACGCCTCAAGCATCTGCACCCGCAGCGTGGCGGGAACGCGTGCGTCCGCCTTCGCGTCGTCCAGGGTCTTGCGCATCGCCTCGGCGATGCGGGCCACCACGTCGTCGGGCTGTGCTACGCCGCAGATGCGCCGGCCGAAATCCATCAGCTCCGCGGTGGTGGGGTAGGCCTTCGTTCGGTGCCGGCCGGCGAACAGTTTGAGTGCAAGCGTCCTGTCCTCGAGCTCGGGGCCGCCGGGGGAGCGCGCGTAGCGGTAGATCGATGTGGTCACGACGTCGAACATCGGTGCCAGCCGGATGTCATCGCGCGAACGGTAGAGCAGGCCGAAGTTCTTGAGGTGCGCGTCGCCGTTGCGCACCATGACGGAGAAGGCCACCTGCTCGAAGAAGCGGTGCAGGTTGCTCGCATGCAACTGGAACTGGCGCAGCAACTCGGCAATGCGCTGGTAGCTGCCCTGGTACTTGCGGTCCGACAGGATGTCGCGCACCCGCAGACCGGCCAGCGCGGCGATGTCCTCGAAGCCCAGCCGTTCGACCTGGCCATCGTCGTGTACGACGAGGTCGAAGCGGTCCAGCACCAGCATGTGCCCGTCGTCCGACAGCGCGAAGGATGGCACCTCGATGCCGGCGTTCCGTGCGGCCGACAGGCACAGGAACTCATTGGCGGCCAGGCCCGGGTACGCCGGGCCGGCCGCCTTCACGATGAGCGATGGAATGGGCACGGTGGGGCGGTCCGGCACCATGATCTTGGGTTGCATGCCGGCAATCCCGGCGCCGGTGCTCAGGTAGGCCGCCACCAACTCGTCGAAGACCGCCGGGGTGTAGGCGGTGCGCAGCAGTTCGTCCTTGCTCAGGGGACGCGGCAGCGGGGGCGCTTCCTGGCCGGGCAGGCGATAGGCGAGCCGGCCGATGCCATTGCGCCCGATCAGGGCCAGCAGGTGCATCGGCGTCATGGGCTGCTTGGGGAACAGCTCCCGGATCCGCATGAACAGATCACCCTCCGGCAGGTTCTGGTCCATCGCGGGAAACAGGTCGCCGTCCTGCCAGGTGAGGCTTTCGGCGGCCGGCATCAGCAGGGCCACCACCGGCTGGTCCGGGTCGGGGGCAAGGTACCGGAACTCGTAGGTGGACGTGCGCAGCAACTGGCCGGCGAGATCGGCGTCGCCGATCGAGACGTCCAGCAGGCGAAGCTTCTCAGGCAGCATCGTCGTCGTCTTGGAAGCGCGCCGAGACCTCGCTGGCCGACGGCAGGCCGGTGCGCTCCAGCCGCAGCGAAAGACCGAGTGCCGCCGCCACGGCGAGCAGGGACGACACGGTCGCTTCTTCGCCCGCTTCGAGGCGGTAGATGACCTCCCGAACCTTGCCGGCCTTGTCGGCCAGCGCGGACTTGCTCAGGCCCAACTCCTCGCGGCGTGCGCGAAGCAGTTGACCCAAGTCGTCCGGAAGCCTGATGGTGCCAGTCATGGCTGGCATTTTAAGGCGATGAAGGCAGATTTGTCAGCCATGGCTTGCAATTTTCAGATGCCGGTTCCCGAAGCCGCATTCACATCCACAGCGCCCGCCACGCGAGTCCGGGCGCGTCGGTCTTGCCCACCGTCGGTCGGCGCGAGAAGGTGTCGAAGCCCTGGCGCTCGATCTTGTCCAGGATGGCCAGGCCGCCCTGGACGACCAGGCGCAGCTCCCAGCCGATCCGCCCACGCAGTGCATGCACGAGGGGCGCCCCCTCGCGCATCAGCGCCCGCGCCCAACGCACCTCGTCCGCTATCAAATCGATAGCTGCTTGCGCAGGCGGGATGGGCGACAGAGGTCGAAAAGCTTCGAAATCCGTCCTCTTCAGGCCGCGCGCGGCGCAATCGGCCAGCGGCAGATAGAAGCGGCCACGGGGCAGGTCGACCGACACGTCCTGCCAGAAGTTGATCAATTGCAGCGAGCTGCAGATGGCGTCGCTCTGGGCCAGCGCTTCGTGGCGGCGCTCGCCGTACAGGTGCAGCAGCAGGCGGCCGACCGGGTTGGCCGAGCGGCGGCAGTACTCGAGCAGTTCGGCGCGGTCGGCATATGCGCGGCCGTCGCGGGTCCAGGCGATGTCCTGCATGAAGGCGTCGAGCAGGTCGGCCAGCAGCGGCTCGGGCAGGCCGAAGTCGGCGATGGCGCGAGCCAGCGGGCCGAAGACCTGCGGCCAGCGGCCCGAGGGCGTGCCGCCGCGGGCGACGGCGGCCAGGTCGGCGCGATAGGCCTGCAGTTCGGTGATGCGGGCGTCGGGCGTGGCATCGCCTTCGTCCGCGATGTCGTCGGCCGTGCGCGCGAAGTGGTAGATCGCGGCAATAGGCGGACGCAGCCTGGGCGGGCACAGCCAGGAGGCGACGGGGAAGTTCTCGTAATGGTCGACCGGCGCGGCGACAGCCGGCGGGGCGGACGGGGAGGGCGAAGGCACGCGGCATTGTCATATGCCGCCGCCCGCATGGAGGTGGCTGCCTGTCAGCGCCGCAGGACTATGCTGGCGGCCCCGCGATTCCCGCCGCCGCAGCATGCCCGTCGCCACTTCTCCTTCGGCCGCCCCCGGCGCCCCTGCCCATCCCGCCGGCCCGGCCCTCATGCTCGCCGCCCTGGGCGTGGTGTTCGGCGACATCGGCACTTCGCCGCTCTACGCCTTCAAGGAGACGCTGAACCCCGACCATGGTGTGCCCTTCGCGGCCGAGGCGGTGCTGGGGCTGCTGTCGCTGGTGGTCTGGGGCCTGGTGGTGGTGGTCACGCTCAAGTACGTGGTCTTCGTGCTGCGCGCCGACCACGACGGCGAGGGCGGCATCCTGGCGCTGCAGGCGCTGGCGCGCCACGCGGTGGAGAGCGGGAAGCGCCGGCCCTGGCTCGGCAGCGCCGTGGTGTGGATGGGCCTGATCGGTGCCGCGATGTTCTACGGCGACAGCCTCATCACGCCGGCGATCTCGGTGCTGTCGGCGGTCGAGGGCCTGGAGGTGCAGGCGCCCGGGCTGCAACGCTTCGTCATTCCGCTCACGCTGGTGATCCTGGTGGTGCTCTTCATGGTGCAGCGCCGCGGCACGGGCGTGGTCGGCCGGGTGTTCGGGCCGGTGATGCTGCTGTGGTTCGGCGTGATCGCCGTGGCGGGTGCATGGCAGGTGGTGCAGAACCCGCAGGTGCTGGCCGCGCTGGACCCGCGGCATGCCGTGGGCTTCCTGCTGAGCTACCGCGCGCAGTCGCTGGCGGTGCTGGGCGCGGTGTTCCTTGCCTTCACCGGCGGCGAGGCGCTGTATGCCGACATGGGCCACTTCGGCGCCCGGCCGATCCGCCTGGCCTGGCTCTTCATCGCGCTGCCGGGGCTGGTGCTCAATTACTTCGGCCAGGGCGCGCTGGTGCTGCGCGACCCGGCGGCCGTCGACAACCCCTTCTTCCGCCTCTTTCCGTCGTGGGCGGTGGTGCCCATGGTGGTGCTGGCGGCCATGGCGACCGTGATCGCCTCGCAGGCCGTGATCTCGGGCGCCTTCTCGCTCACGGCGCAGGCCATGCGCATGGGCTACCTGCCGCGCATGCGCATCGTCCAGACGTCCAGCGACGCCATCGGCCAGGTCTATGTGCCGGCGATGAATTGGATGCTGATGGTGGGCGTGCTGCTGCTCGTGCTGGGATTTCGCAGCTCGAGCGCGCTGTCGGCGGCCTACGGCATCGCGGTGTCGATCACCATGGTCACGACCACGCTGCTGGCCGGCATCGTGGCCTGGCGGCTGTGGCACTGGAACCGCTGGGCCGTGGCGGTCGCGGTGCTGCTCTTCGCCGTGATCGACCTGACCTTCGTTGTGGCCAACAGCCTCAAGATCGCCGAAGGCGGCTGGCTCACGCTGGCAGTGGCGGGCTTCGCGCTGCTGATCTTCACGACCTGGTTCAAGGGTCGGCGCCTCGGTCTGGCGATGCAGGCGAAGCACCGCGTGCCGCTGGCGCCTTTCATCGAGTCGCTGGCGCTGGACATGCCGGTGCGCGTGCGCGGCACGGCGGTCTTCCTGGCGCCCGACGCGCACCTGGTGCCGCACGCGCTGCTGCACAACCTGGAGCACAACCAGGTGCTGCACGAGCAGGTCTTCATCCTCGCCATGCATGGCGTCGACACGCCGCGCGTGCATGCCCGCGATCGCATCGATGCCGAGCCGATGGGCCACGGCATCTGGGCCGTGACCGTGCGCTACGGCTTCATGGAGCGGCCCGACGTGCCCGAGTTCGTGCGCGTGCTCGCCTACCAGAAGGGGCTGGCGGTCGAGTCGATGACGACCTCGTACTTCACCTCCCGCGCCGCGATCGGCCGGCACCGGCTGCCGGGCATGAACCCGCTTCGGCTGGCCCTGTTCGGGTGGCTGCAGCGCAATGCCGGGCGGGCATCCGACTATTTCCAGTTGCCCGACAACCGTCTGGTGGAGATGGGCCAGCGCGTGTAGCGCCGCCGCGCCGCGGCAATTGACACCGCAGGGGGTATCCCCTAGATTACTAACCGCGCGGTCATTAGTGTCCGCGTATTCCCTTGTCCCTCATTGACGACCGGTGCAACGCCATGGCCGCTGACCTTTTCCTGCCCGCTCCATGGCGCCGCTTCGGGCTCGCGCTGTCCATTCCGCTCGTGGTCGCCGCGCTCATCGTCGGCTGTTCGAAGCGGCCCCCGCAGGAGGAGCCGGTGCGCGCCGTGAAGGTCATGGCCGTCGGTACCAGCCCCTACGGCACCGAGCCGGAGTTCGCGGCCGAGGTGCGGGCACGGGTGGAGTCGCGACTGGGCTTTCGCGTCGCCGGCAAGATCGTGCGCCGCCAGGCCGAGCTGGGCCAGGCGGTGAAGGCAGGTCAGGTGCTGGCGCAGCTCGACCCGCAGGACCTGCGGCTGGCAGCCGAGGCGGCGCGGGCGCAGTCGGTCGCCGCCCAGACCAACCGCGACCTGGCCGCCGCGGACCTCAAGCGCTACCGCGAGCTGCGGGCGCAGAACTTCATCAGCGGCGCCGAGCTGGACCGGCGCGAGGCCACCTTCAAGTCGGCGCAGGCGCAGTACGAGCAGGCCCAGGCGCAGGTCGCGGCGCAGGGCAACCAGGCCAGCTACGCCACGCTCGTGGCCGACGCGGCGGGCGTGGTCACCGGCATCGAGGCCGAGCCGGGCCAGGTCGTCTCGGCCGGCACGCCGGTCGTGCGCATCGCGCAGGACGGCGCGCGCGACGTGGTGTTCTCGGTGCCGGAGGACCGCGCCGGGCAGGTCACGCCCGGCTCGGCCGTGAAGGTGCGCGGCTGGGCCGACGACCGCGAGATCGAGGGCCGGGTGCGCGAGGTGGCGGCCAGCGCCGACGCGGTGACGCGAACCTACACGGTGAAGGTCAGCATCGACGCGGCGAGTTCGCCGCCGCTGGGTGCCACCGTGTACGCCCGTCCGCAGGCGCTGTCGCACAGCGGCGCGCCGGTGCTCAAGCTGCCGACCAGCGCCTTGCGACAGGAAGGCGGCGGCACGACCGTGTGGGTGCTCGACAAGGGCTCGATGACGGTGAAGTCGCAGCCGGTGCAGGTGGCCACCGCCGACGGCAACGAGGCCGTGATCGCGGGCGGCGTGGCGCCCGGCACGCTGGTCGTGACGGCGGGGGTGCACGTGCTCTCGCCTGGCCAGAAGGTCACGATCTATCAGGAAAAAGGGGCTGCAGCGCCCGTCCCACCTGCGCCAGGTGCTATGAATAACGTAGCGCCCGCTGCGTCGGGGGCCAAGTGATGCAGTCGGCGCCCGAGCCGGGCAAGTCCGGCTTCAACCTGTCGAAATGGGCGCTCGACCATGCGCCGCTCACGCGCTACCTGATGGTGGTGCTGATGGTGCTGGGCTGCTTCGCCTACTTCCAGCTCGGCCAGGACGAAGACCCGCCCTTCACCTTCCGCGCGATGGTGGTGCGCACCTACTGGCCCGGCGCCACCGCCCAGCAGGTGGCCGAGCAGGTGACCGACAAGCTCGAGCGCACGCTGCAGGAGGTGCCCTATGCCGACAAGATCCGCAGCTACAGCAAGCCCGGCGAGTCGCAGATCATCTTCGAGATCAAGGACTCGTCGAAGCCGACCGAGGTGGCGAACGTCTGGTACACGGTCCGCAAGAAGATCGGCGACATGCGCGGCACGCTGCCGGGCAACGTGCAGGGGCCCTTTTTCAACGACGAATTCGGCGATGTCTATGGCGTGATCTACGCGCTGCAGAGCGACGGCTTCAGCTATGCCGAGCTCAAGGACTTCGCCGACGACGTGCGCCAGCAGTTGCTGCGCGTGAAGGACGTGGCCAAGGTCGACCAGTTCGGCGTGCAGGACCAGAAGGTGTGGATCGAGGTCTCGCAGAAGCGCCTGGCGCAGCTGGGCCTGGATTTCAACCAGGTGCTGCAGCAGCTGGGCGCGCAGAACGCGGTGGAAAGCGCGGGCACCATCCAGTCGCCGCAGGACGTGGTGCAGGTGCGCGTGGGCGGCCAGTTCACCGACGTCGAGCAGCTGCGCGCCATGCCGATCCGCGGCAGCTCGGGCAACCAGCTGCGTCTGGGCGACATCGCGGAAGTGCGGCGCGGCTACATCGACCCGCCCTCGGTCAAGGTGCGCTTCCAGGGCAAGGAGGTGATCGGCCTGGGCATCTCGATGGCCAAGGGTGGCGACATCATTGCCCTGGGCCAGTCGCTGCGCACGGCGACGGAGCGCATCCAGAAGTCGCTGCCCGTGGGCGTGACGCTGGCGCAGGTGCAGGACCAGCCGGCCGCCGTGGCGAGCTCGGTGGGCGAGTTCGTGCACGTGCTGATCGAGGCGGTGGTGATCGTGCTGGCCGTGAGCTTCATCTCGCTGGGGCTGCACAAGGGCGGGCGCTTCGGCTGGCACATCGACTATCGCCCCGGGCTGGTGGTAGGCATCACGATCCCGCTGGTGCTGGCGGTGACCTTCCTGGCAATGAACTACTTCGGCATCGGGTTGCACAAGGTGTCGCTGGGCTCGCTCATCATCGCGCTGGGCCTGCTGGTGGACGACGCCATCATCGCGGTGGAGATGATGGTGCGGAAGATGGAGGAGGGCTACGACAAGGTGCGGGCCGCCACATTCGCCTACGACGTGACGGCCAAGCCGATGCTCACCGGCACGCTCATCACGGCGGCGGGCTTCCTGCCGATCGGCATCGCCAAGTCGACCACGGGCGAATACACCTTCGCCATCTTCGCGGTGACGGTGACGGCGCTGGTGCTGTCGTGGCTGGTGTCGGTGTACTTCGTGCCCTACCTGGGCACGCTGCTGCTCAAGGTCAAGCCGCATGACCCCGACGCGCCGCCGCACGAGCTGTTCGACACGCCGTTCTACAACCGCTTCCGGCGCGTGGTGGGCTGGTGCGTGGACCACCGCTGGATCACCATCGCGGCGACGGTCGGCATCTTCGCGCTCGGCATCGTGGGCATGGGCAAGGTGCAGCAGCAGTTCTTCCCCGATTCGAGCCGGCCCGAGATCATGGTGGACATCTGGTTCCCCGAAGGCACGTCCTTCTCCGCCAACGAGGCCGTGGCCAAGCGCCTGGAGGCGCGTCTGATGAAGGAGGAGGGCGTCGCCTCGGTCGCGACCTGGATCGGCTCGGGCACGCCGCGCTTCTACCTGCCGCTGGACCAGGTGTTCCCGCAGTCGAACGTGTCGCAGTTCATCGTGCTGGCGAAGTCGTTGCCGCAGCGCGAGGCGATCCGCCTGCGCCTGCCCCAGCTGCTGGCGGCCGAGTTCCCAGAAGTGCGCGGACGCGTGAAGCTGCTGCCCAACGGCCCGCCGGTGCCGTATCCGGTGCAGTTCCGCGTGATCGGCGCCGACCCTGTGAAGTTGCGCCAGCGCGCCGACGAGGTCAAGGCCGCGATGCGCGAGAACGCCAACCTGCTGGGCGTGAACGACAACTGGAACGAGTCGGTCAAGGTCATCCGCCTGGAGGTCGACCAGGCCAAGGCGCGCGCGCTGGGCGTGACCAGCCAGGCCATCGCCCAGGCTTCGCGCACCATGTTCAGCGGCACCACCGTGGGCCAGTACCGCGAGAACGACAAGCTGATCGACATCGTGCTGCGCCAGTCGCCCGACGAGCGCGAAGCGATCTCGGACATCGGCAACGCCTACCTGCCGACGACGTCGGGCCGTTCGATCCCGCTGGCGCAGATCGCCAAGCCGGTATTCAGCTGGGAACCGGGCGTCATGTGGCGCTGGAACCGCGACTACGCGATCACGGTGCAGGGCGACATCGTCGAGGGCCTGCAGGGCGCCACGGTGACCGAGCAGGTGCTGCCGAAGCTGCGCGAACTGGAGTCCAAGTGGAACGCCCAGGGCAACGGCGGCGTGCGCATCGAGGTGGCCGGCGCGGTCGAGGAGAGCAGCAAGGGCTCGGCATCGATCGTGGCCGGCGTGCCGATCATGCTGTTCATCGTCTTCACCCTGCTGATGCTGCAGCTGCACAGCTTCAGCCGCTCGCTGCTGGTCTTCATCACCGGTCCGCTTGGCATCGCCGGGGTGGCGGCGGCGCTGCTGGTGCTGAACCGTCCTTTCGGCTTCGTGGCGCTGCTGGGGGTCATCGCGCTCATGGGCATGATCCAGCGCAACTCGGTGATCCTTATCGACCAGATCGAACTCGACCGCGCGTCCGGCGTGCCGGCCTGGAACGCGATCGTCGAATCGGCGGTGCGGCGGCTGCGGCCGATCGTGCTCACGGCCGCGGCCGCCGTGCTGGCGATGATCCCGCTGTCGCGCAGCGTGTTCTGGGGGCCGATGGCGGTGGCCATCATGGGCGGCCTGATCGTGGCGACCGTGCTTACCCTGCTCGCGCTGCCGGCCATGTACGCCGCATGGTTCCGGATCCGCCGGGACCCGGAAAAGACGCCAAACCCGGATTAAAATACGCGGTTGACCGATTTCAGCGGGCGGTCTTCGACAGGAGACCGCCCGCTTTTCACATCCTCCAGCAGCGACCCCTCGGGGCGCCCGCTTCACAGCGGTGCAGCTGGACTGGCGCGGGTGGCGAAATTGGTAGACGCACCAGGTTTAGGTCCTGACGCCAGCAATGGCGTGCCGGTTCGAGTCCGGCCCCGCGCACCAGCATCTTTCCAAGGAAGACTCCAATGACCGTGAATGTTGAAACCCTCGAGAAGCTCGAACGGAAGATCACCCTGACCCTCCCGGTCGACACCATCAAGTCCGAAGTGGACTCGCGCCTCAAGCGCCTGGCCCGCACCGTGAAGATGGACGGTTTCCGTCCCGGCAAGGTGCCGATGAACGTCGTTGCCCAGCGCTACGGCTACTCGGTGCAGTACGAAGTGATGAACGACAAGGTCGGCGAAGCCTTCTCGCAGGCGGCCAACGAGGCCAAGCTGCGCGTGGCCGGCCAGCCCACGATCACCGAGAAGGACGGCGCGCCCGAGGGCCAACTCTCGTTCGACGCGGTGTTCGAAGTGTTCCCCGAAGTCAAGGTCAACGACCTGTCGGGCGCCGAGGTCGAACGCCTGTCGGCCGAAGTCAACGACGAGGCCATCGACCGCACCCTGGACATCCTGCGCAAGCAGCGCCGCACCTTCGCGCAGCGCGCCCAGGACGCAGCGGCCGAAGATGGCGACCGCGTGACCGTCGACTTCGAAGGCAAGATCGACGGCGAGCCCTTCGAGGGCGGCAAGGCGGCCGACTTCCAGTTCGTGGTCGGCGAAGGCCAGATGCTCAAGGAATTCGAGGACGCCGTGCGCGGCATGAAGTCCGGCGACAGCCGAACCTTCCCGCTCGCCTTCCCGGCCGACTACCACGGCAAGGACGTGGCCGGCAAGCAGGCCGACTTCATGGTCACCGTGAAGAAGATCGAGGCCTCGCACCTGCCCGAAGTGAACGAGCAGCTCGCGAAGTCGCTGGGCATCGCCGACGCGACGGTCGAGGGCCTGCGCGCCGACATCCGCAAGAACCTCGAGCGCGAAGTGAAGTTCCGCCTCCTGGCGCGCAACAAGACGGCCGTGATGGACGCGCTGATCGCCAACGCCGAGCTGGACCTGCCCAAGTCGACGGTGCAGGCCGAGATCGACCGCATGGTCGAGGGTGCGCGTGCCGAGCTCAAGCAGCGCGGCATCAAGGACGCCGACAAGGCGCCGATCCCGGCGGACATCTTCCGCGAGCAGGCCGAACGCCGTGTGCGCCTGGGCCTGGTGGTGGCCGAAGTGGTGCGCGCCAACGACCTGCAGGCCAAGCCCGAGCAGATCAAGGCCCACATCGAGGAACTGGCCGCCAGCTACGAGAAGCCGGCCGACGTGGTGCGCTGGTACTACGGCGACAACCGCCGGCTGGCCGAGGTCGAGGCCGTGGTGATCGAGAACAACGTCACCGAATTCGTCCTGGGCAAGGCCAAGGTCAACGACAAGGCCGTCTCCTTCGACGAGCTGATGGCCCAGCAGGGCTGATTGGCCGGCCTGCGGGCTGCTTCCGGTTGGGGCTTGTGCTTCGCGGCACAAGCCCCATTTCGTTAGGACGTACAGTTAGGCCTCTTCCGGAGAGAAACATGAGTGCACACGAAACCCAGGCCCTCGGGCTGATCCCGATGGTCATCGAGCAGTCGGGGCGCGGCGAACGCTCCTTCGACATCTATTCGCGCCTGCTCAAGGAGCGCGTGATCTTCCTGGTCGGCGAAGTGAACGACCAGACCGCCAACCTCGTCGTGGCGCAGATGCTCTTCCTGGAGAGCGAAAACCCCGACAAGGACATTTCCCTGTACATCAACTCGCCCGGCGGCAGCGTCACGGCCGGGATGTCGATCTACGACACGATGCAGTTCGTCAAGCCGGACGTCTCGACCATGTGCCTGGGCTTCGCGGCCAGCATGGGCGCCTTCCTGCTGGCGGCCGGTGCCAAGGGCAAGCGCTACTCGCTGCCGAACTCCAAGGTCATGATCCACCAGGTCCTGGGCGGTGCCCGCGGCCAGGCGACCGACATCGAGATCCAGGCGCGCGACATCCTGCGCACCAAGGACCAGATGAACCGCATCCTGGCCGAGCGCACCGGCCAGCCGCTGGAGAAGGTCAAGGCCGACACCGAGCGCGACTACTACATGACCGCCGACGAAGCCAAGGACTACGGCATCGTCGACCAAGTCATCGCCCAGCGCGGCTGACCCCGGTTACGGGCATTCCTGGCGCCTGCGAGGGCGTCGCGACGGCGTTTTCCCTGTGGGAAACGCCGTTTTTTCTTTCGTTATCATTGCTCACTTCCCCCTGCGAGGCACTGTTACATGGCCGATAAAAAAGGCTCATCCAGCGAAAAGACGCTTTATTGCTCGTTCTGCGGCAAGAGCCAGCACGAGGTCAAGAAGCTCATCGCGGGCCCGTCGGTCTTCATCTGCGACGAGTGCATCGACCTGTGCAACGAAATCATCCGTGACGAGTTGCCGGCCGGCGAGGAAAGCCGCGAAGGCCGCGGCGACCTGCCGACGCCCGCCGAGATCAAGGCCAACCTCGACAACTACGTGATCGGCCAGGAAGTGGCCAAGCGCATGCTGTCGGTGGCCGTGTACAACCACTACAAGCGCCTGCGTCACAAGGAGCGCGCCGACAAGGGCAAGGGCGCGGACGAGGTGGAGCTCAGCAAGAGCAACATCCTGCTGATCGGCCCGACGGGCTCGGGCAAGACGCTCCTGGCCCAGACGCTGGCGCGCCAGCTCGACGTGCCCTTCGTGATGGCCGACGCGACCACGCTGACGGAAGCCGGCTATGTGGGCGAGGACGTCGAGAACATCATCCAGAAGCTGCTGCAGAGCTGCAACTACGAGGTCGAGCGGGCCCAGCGCGGCATCGTCTACATCGACGAGATCGACAAGATCAGCCGCAAGTCCGACAACCCCAGCATCACGCGCGACGTGTCGGGCGAGGGCGTGCAGCAGGCGCTGCTCAAGCTCATCGAGGGCACGATGGCCAGCGTGCCGCCCCAGGGCGGGCGCAAGCACCCGAACCAGGATTTCCTGCAGATCGACACGACCAACATCCTGTTCATCTGCGGTGGCGCCTTCGCCGGCCTCGAGAAGGTCATCGAGGCCCGCACCGAGGCCTCGGGCATCGGCTTCGGCGCCGTGGTGCGCAGCAAGCAGCAGCGCAGCATCACCGAGGTGTTCCGCGAGGTGGAGCCCGAGGACCTGATCAAGTTCGGCCTCATCCCCGAACTGGTGGGCCGGCTGCCGGTGGTCGCGTCGCTGGCCGAATTGAGCGAGGACGCCCTGATCCAGATCCTCACCGAACCGCGCAACGCCGTGGTCAAGCAGTTCGCCAAGCTGCTGCAGATGGAGGGGGTCGAGCTCGAAGTGCGTCCCGCCGCGCTGCGCGCCGTGGCCCGCAAGGCGCTGGCCCGCAAGACGGGCGCCCGCGGCCTGCGCTCGATCCTGGAGCAGTCGCTGATCGACACCATGTTCGAACTGCCCAATGCGACGAATGTGGAAAAGGTGGTCGTCGACGAATCGACCATCGACGAGAGCAAGCCGCCGCTGCTCGTGTATCGCGAGGCGGCCAAGAAGGCCTGAGTGCCGCCCGCAGGCCTTGACCTTACGACCGGCGCGCGTACCAAGCGCGTCCTGACGGTGCGCCGGCGCGATCTTGAAAATCGCGCCGGATCGACCATCTTTGACCTATCCCTTTTCGAGGATTTCCATGTCCGGTCATACGCCCCTGCCTTCTGATCCGATCGACCTGCCGCTGCTTCCGCTGCGCGACGTCGTCGTGTTCCCCCACATGGTCATCCCGCTGTTCGTGGGCCGGCCCAAGAGCATCAAGGCGCTGGAGCTGGCGATGGAGGCCGAGCGCCGCATCATGCTGGTCGCCCAGAAGGCCGCCGCCAAGGACGAGCCCTCGGTCGAGGACATGTTCGAGGTCGGCTGCGTGTCGACCATCCTGCAGATGCTGAAGCTGCCCGACGGCACCGTGAAGGTGCTGGTCGAGGGCCAGCAGCGCGCGCGCGTCGCCCGCATCGACGACAGCCAGACCCATTTCACGGCCAACGTCGTGCCGCTCGATCCGGCCGCCACCGCGGGCAACGAGGTCGAGGCCTTGCGCCGTGCGGTGATGCAGCAGTTCGACCAGTACGTCAAGCTGAACAAGAAGATCCCGCCGGAGATCCTCACCTCCATCTCGAGCATCGACGACGCGGGTCGCCTGGCCGACACCATCGCGGCGCACCTGCCGCTCAAGCTCGACAACAAGCAGGCCGTGCTCGACCTGTCGGACGTCAAGGAGCGGCTGGAGAACCTCTTCGGCCAGCTCGAGCGCGAGGTCGACATCCTCAACGTCGACAAGAAGATCCGCGGCCGCGTGAAGCGCCAGATGGAGAAGAACCAGCGCGACTTCTACCTCAACGAGCAAGTCAAGGCGATCCAGAAGGAACTCGGCGAAGGCGAGGAAGGCGCCGACATCGAGGAGATCGAGAAGAAGATCATCGCGGCCAAGATGCCCAAGGACGCGCGCAAGAAGGCCGAGGGCGAGCTCAAGAAACTGAAGCTCATGTCGCCCATGTCGGCCGAGGCCACGGTGGTGCGCAACTACATCGACGTGCTGGTCGGTCTGCCGTGGAGCAAGAAGACCAAGATCAAGCACGACTTGGCCAACGCCGAGACGGTGCTCAACGAGGACCACTACGGCCTGGAGAAGGTCAAGGACCGCATCCTCGAGTACCTCGCGGTGCAGCAGCGCGTCGACAAGGTCAAGGCGCCGATCCTGTGCCTCGTCGGCCCGCCGGGCGTGGGCAAGACCTCGCTGGGCCAGTCGATCGCCAAGGCGACCGGCCGCAAGTACGTGCGCATGGCGCTGGGCGGCATGCGCGACGAGGCCGAGATCCGCGGCCACCGCCGCACCTACATCGGCGCGCTGCCGGGCAAGGTGCTGCAGAGCCTGAACAAGGTCGGCACGCGCAACCCGCTGTTCCTGCTGGACGAGATCGACAAGCTGGGCACCGACTTCCGTGGCGACCCGTCGTCGGCGCTGCTGGAAGTGCTCGACCCCGAGCAGAACCACACCTTCGGCGACCACTACGTCGAGGTCGATTTCGACCTGTCGGACGTGATGTTCGTGGCGACCTCGAACTCGATGAACATACCGCCGGCGCTGCTGGACCGGATGGAGGTCATCCGCCTGTCGGGCTACACCGAGGACGAGAAGACCAGCATCGCGCTGAAGTACCTGCTGCCCAAGCAGATGGAGAACAACGGCGTGAAGGCCGAGGAACTCCTCGTCACCGAGGATGCGGTGCGCGACATCGTGCGCTACTACACCCGCGAGGCCGGCGTGCGCTCCCTGGAACGCGAGCTCTCGAAGATCTGCCGCAAGGTGGTCAAGGGCCTGCAGCTCAAGAAGCTGGAGCCCAAGGTCACCGTCACGAGCGAGAACCTGCACGACTACCTGGGCGTGCGCAAGTTCACCTTCGGCCGTGCCGAGCAGCAGAACCAGGTGGGCCAGGTGGTCGGCCTGGCGTGGACCGAGGTGGGTGGTGACCTGCTGACCATCGAGGCCGTGACCATGCCCGGCAAGGGCATCATCAGCCGCACCGGTTCGCTGGGTGACGTGATGAAGGAATCGGTCGAGGCCGCGCGCACCGTGGTGCGCAGCCGCGCGCGCCGCCTGGGCATCAAGGACGAGATGTTCGAGAAGAAGGACATCCACATCCACGTGCCCGACGGCGCCACGCCCAAGGACGGCCCGAGCGCCGGTGCCGCGATGACGACGGCCTTCGTGTCGGCGCTCACCGGCATCCCGGTGCGCGGCGACGTCGCCATGACCGGCGAGATCACGCTGCGCGGCGAAGTGACGGCCATCGGCGGCCTGAAGGAAAAGCTGCTGGCGGCCCTGCGCGGCGGCATCAAGACGGTGCTGATCCCCGAAGAGAACGCCAAGGACCTGCAGGACATTCCGGAGAACGTGAAGAACGGCCTCGAGATCGTGCCCGTGCGCTGGATCGACAAGGTGCTGGAGATCGCCCTGGAGAAGCAGCCGGTGCCGCTGTCCGACGAGGAGGTCGCAGCGTCCCAGGCGGCGATGGCCGAACTGGCCAAGCAGCGTGCGGGCTCGCCGGCGCCTGCGTCGGACGGTTCGGTCAAGCACTGATTCAGCGCGAGAGCGTTGCTGAACGGGCCAAAAACGGTATATACTGCAAGGCTTCCGGCGACGGAAGAAAACGACAGCCAGCGTCTTGTGGCACTGGTTGAAAACGCGGGAATAGCTCAGTTGGTAGAGCGCAACCTTGCCAAGGTTGAGGTCGACGGTTCGAGACCGTTTTCCCGCTCCAGTTTTCTTCTGCCTGTCTGAAATGTGCGGGAATAGCTCAGTTGGTAGAGCGCAACCTTGCCAAGGTTGAGGTCGACGGTTCGAGACCGTTTTCCCGCTCCAAATTATGATCTACAGACTTCTACTGACGTCTGTAAGTCATTGAAAAAAGGGGCTTCGGCCCCTTTTTCCATTCCAGCGAGCGCCACGGAAATCCACCCACAGCTACCGTTTTTGAGTGACCAATTGAGGCACAAGAATACGGGTGGGACGGCTACCGGATAGTTGCTGGGGCTGAGCGGGAACCATGACGAGCATAGGGCCTAAGTCATTACTTAGGAGCCTCGAAATGGCACTCTCTGATCTGACCGTCCGGCAGGCAAGAACCACCGGAAAACGCTACACCCTCTCCGATAATGACTGCCTGGGCCTGATGGTCTCTGCTGCAGGCGGTAAGTCGTGGATGTTTCGCTACTACTGGCTGGGCAAGCAAAAACGTATGTCCCTGGGCGGATATCCTGCCCTCAGCTTGCGCGAGGCCCGCGCCGAGCGGGATAAGGCCCAAGCCCTGCTTGCCAGGGGGGTTGATCCGCAAATCGAGCGTGACCAGCGCCGGCACGCGGCCAAATTGGCGGGTGAATACACCTTTAGGAACGTTTTTGATGCCTGGGTCGAGCATCGCCGCAAGGAACTCAAGGAAGGCCGCCAGAGCACCCTGTCGCAGATTCTGCGCATCTTCAACAAGGACGTGCTGCCCGCCTTAGGGAAGATGTCGATCTACGACATTCGCCGCCCTCAGCTCCTGGGAGTTCTGGCGGCGATCGAGAAGCGCAAAGCGTTCACCACCGCCGAGAAGGTTCGCACCTGGTTCAACCAGATGTTCCGCTATGCCTTGGTCGTTGCCGAGGGCTTGGAGGTCAACCCTGCTGCTGACCTGGATGTGGTGGCCGAACCCAAGCCCCCGGTGACCCACAATCCCTATCTGCACCTGCCCGAGATGCCCGAGTTCCTTCAGAAGCTTCGGCTCTACACCCCCCGCGGCTGGCAGACCCAGCTTGGTGTGCGGCTGCTGTTGTTAACTGGGGTGCGGACGGGCGAATTGCGGCTGGCCGAGCCTGAGCAGTTCGACCTCGACCGCGGCTTGTGGATCATCCCGCCACAATTCGTCAAGCAGCTCCAGGACGAAATGCGCAAGGCCGGTAAGCGGCCGCAGGACGTGCCGCCCTACATCGTGCCCCTCTCTCTGCAGGCCATCGAGATCGTGCGCTATCTTCTGAGCGCGATGCGGCCGGCGCAGAAGTACTTGTTGGCTCATACCAGCGAACTCAAGAAGCGCATCAGCGAAAATACGCTGAACAAGGCCTTGCAGCTCATGGGTTACGAGGGGCGCCTGACCGGGCACGGCATCCGCGGCACCATCTCGACGGCGCTCAACGAAATCGGCTATCCGAAAATTTGGGTGGATGCACAGCTATCGCACTCCGACCCCAACAAGGTCAGCTCGGCCTACAACCACGCCAAATACGTGGAGCCGAGGCGCCGGATGATGCAGGACTGGGCCGATCGCCTCGACCTGCTCGAACAGGGCGAGGTAGAAGCTGCGAGCGCACACCTGACCATCCGCATCGATGGGGTGCCTGCGATGGCAGAAGTGGAAGAGGCGGTGGGTGCGGCCCCCATCGTGGCCGAGCCCCCTGTGCCCGGCGTGCAGTCCCTTGTCGCAACGCCCATTGTCGTCACTTCGAGCAGCGGCGGAATCACGTTCCGGAGACTGTCGCATCTGCCGCCGCCTCCGGTGCATGTCCCAGAGCCGGAAGTGTCCGCGATCCAGCGCGAGCGCGAGGAAATGCTGGCTATCTATGAGTCGCCGAACAGCCTGCCGGTCCCGTTGTTCGGCAAGCTGGCCGGGAAGTCCAAGGACCAGATCAACCGCGAACTGAAAGCCGGAAAGTTGCTGGCTATCAGCCTTGGCAATCGGGGACAGCGTGTTCCGGACTGGCAACTGGTGCCGCTCAAACACAGGCTGGCCCAGGTGCTCATGAACCAGTGCCCGCACGCGGATTCTTGGGGACTTTACCGCATGCTGACCCAGCCGCACCCTGACCTGGGCGATCGCGCCGCCATCGATGCGGTCACGCCGACCAACGTGCCGGCGATCGTACGGGTCATCATGGGCGACTACCAGCATCACGAGGATGTGCCCAAGGCCGTCGCCCCGCAGCCCGTCCCGGAAGATGTGCGGCAGAGCGTTCGTAGGCTAGTGGACAGCGCTGTGGTGATCGAGGGAACCTAATCCACGGGTCAGCCTATGGCCGGGATGACGCTTCCGGCCGTAGGCCCATCACCTTGCACCTTCCCCAGCAATCTGTAGCGCTCTACGCTCGAACCGCTTGGCAGCAGAATCGGCTTGCGCGTGGGGCCGTTGGAGGTACGTCACGATATTGTAGGGGCCATCGGCGAGCGGTCGCATGCCGATCCCCCATTGATGGGCACGCTCGATGCGCGATTGCGCGCATACGCCGATGCCGTAGCCGGATGAGACCCACAGCGCCATCATCTCGAATGAAGTTGCAGACAGGATGTTCTCTTGGTCCACTGGCATGAGGGAGGCCAACCTCTCGTCCAGCAAGGGGCAAGCCTCCACCCGCCAGCGATAGATTGGATAATCCTGAAGATCTGAGATGGTGAGCTTCGCCTGGTTAACTAAGCGGGACCGCGGTGGTATCGCAACGGCCATGCTTTCGCACCATAGCCTCCGGCTACTCGTCAGGTGATCCCCCGCACCGCTAAGAGATAGTCCCGCGTCGTAGCGGCCCTCCTGCAGGCCCGTCATCAACTCTTGATCCGAAACTTCACGCACGGCCATCGCGACGCCCGGCTCCTGCGCTCGCTGCAGTGCAAGCAGCGCCGACAGCCGTGAAGACGGTACACCTGGCGCTATGGCGAGTGTGAAATTCGGGGGCGGACTGATGACGTCATGCATGGATACCCCCAAAGAGGCGGCGGGAGGGGATCGAAAAGATCTACCGACATCATACTAAAGAGATATCTTTAACGTGGTTAAAGATCAGTGATTCCATGACGCTTCTGCGAATGCAGAAGCGCACTATTCGGCCTGGACGGCCCGCCGGAGTAACCACCTATGAGTCCGCACCGGCGTTGGCGTTCGGGCAAGCGGTGCGAGCCGCTCGCCTGGATCAGGGGATTGCTCAGGATGAGTTCGCGGGCTTGGCGGGGATCGCGCGTTCGCACATGGGCAAGATTGAGCGCGGCGAGCACATGCCGACACTCGCTCTCATTCTAAAAATTTCCCTGGCTCTCAAGATCAGCTCGGCCGAACTGATGACGGCCACGGAGCGCAACCTCTACCTTCAGGGCGATGCGTGACGCCGGGTGTGGCGCAGGCGCCGTAGCTAATCGCTCTTTGGCGAACGCAAACGCTCGATGAAGCGCTCTACGGGAACGGATAGTCCGCTACCGCCTTCGGGCCGAAGCAGGTAGGTGATGATGACGGCCGAATCGAGCGCCAACGGCCGGATCACCACGTCGGGACGTTGGCATACCGCGATTCGGGTCGCCGTTGCGAAGCCGATGCCGTAACCAGCTCCGACCAACGTGAGCATCATGTCCAGCGACGAGACATGCTCAACGATGGTGGACTCGCGCTCCAGGGGATGTAGCAGCCGGGTCAATTCGCGGCAGTAGCCCTCGCAAAGCTGCGGATCGCACATCACCAGCGGGTAACTCACGAGTTCACGTAGCGACACTTCCTTGTGGGCCAGCAACGGGTGCCGGATCGGCAAGGTCACCACCAGCGGGTCCTGCCAGATGGGCTCCGTCACCAGTCCGTCGCCGACGTCCGCAGTGTGTGCGAAACCGATCGCGAAGTCGCCGGATCGCAGCCCCCGCAACTGTTCCGCCAGGGTGACCTCGGAGAGCCGTATTTCGATCTCCGGCTCCTCCTGGCGGCACAGGGCAAGAAGTGCAGACAGCCGCGGGTCGATGGCGCCATCGGAGATGGCGATGCGCACGCTGCCTCTTAGGCCTGCGGCGATCGCCCTGACGTTTTCTCGTGCCTGCTCCAGGTTGGTGAACAGCCGGCGAATGTCCTGAAGGAAGGTGGTGCCCGCTGGCGTCAACCGCGTTCCCCGCCGATCGCGGTCAAAGAGCAGCACCCCCAGTTCGTCTTCCAATTCCTTGATCGTGCGGGACAGCGGCGGCTGCTCGATGTGCAAGCGCTCCGCAGCACGGGTGAAATGCAGCTCTTCGGCGAGAGCCACGAAGCAGCGCAAATGACGAAGTTCCATGGGCACGTCCTTCAGCAATCCTGGTCATTGGGTTGGCCACGGCGCATTGCTGCCGAAGTGCGCTTAGAGGGGGCGACGTAGTGCTGGGTCCCTCTTCAGGGCGAGGAAAAAGGCCATCGGTGTATCTGAATAAGAATACATATGTTCATGTATTAACTCAAGTCAAGGGCGGTAGCAACTGTTTCGGAACGTGACGCCGAAGCCAACCCGCTCAATGCTTGAGCGGCTAAGGCAGTACTGACGCCAAAGTAGCGCGAGCCCACAGAGGGGCTCGCGAGATGTAGGACTGAAGGCGCTCTGCCTTCATGGAAAGGCCCAAATCAGGCCGGGTTGATTTCCAACGAGCCACGGTTGATCTGGTCGCGTTCCATCGACTCGAACAAGGCACCGAAGTTTCCTTCGCCGAAGCCCTCGCGGTAGTTGCCCTTGCGCTCGATGAACTCGAAGAACACCGGGCCAAGCAGCGGCTCGGAGAATATCTGCAGCAGCAGGCGGGGCTGGCCGCCTTCGGTCGTGCCGTCGAGCAGAATGCCGCGCGCCTGCAACTCGGGTACGGGCTGGCCATGGCCGGGCAGGCGCTTTTCCAAGTTTGCGTAATAGATGTCGTTGGGGGCGGTCAGCAGCGGGATACCGGCCATCTGCACGCGGTCGAGCGCATCGAGTAGGTTGTCGCACAGCAGGGCGATGTGCTGGATGCCCTCGCCGCTGAACTGCATCAAGAATTCCTCAATCTGGCCGCCGCCCTGGCGTGCTTCCTCGTTCAGCGGGATGCGGATCAGGCCGTCCGGCGCGCTCATCGCCTTGGAGGCTAGGCCGGTGTACTCGCCGTTGATGTCGAAGTAGCGGATCTCTTGGAAGTTGAAGAACTTCGTGTAGAAGTCGGCCCAGTACTCCGACTCGCACAAGCGCAATCCCATGGACGTGTTCCGCGCGTCTGTCCAGAACTGGCCAGAGGTTGTGGAGTGCCATGCGCTGACCGGCGACATGGACTATCTGCTGCGGGTGGTCGTCATGGACATGGCTCACTACTCCCGCTTCGTGCTCGACACGCTGCTCAAGCACCCCAGCGTGCAGGACTGCAAGACCAGCTTCGTGCTGGATCGCGTAAAGAGCACCACGGCCTTGCCCCTATGAGCATTCGGCCGGTTGGTGTGGCGGGGATGCAAATAGCGATTGACCTTCCAACGGTGGCAAGGAGCACACTTCAAACACCCCAACCCGAAAGGAGTTTTCCATGCAATTCCATCTCGAAGACATGACCTGCGGCGGCTGCGCCCGCACTGTGACGAAAACGATCCAAACGATCGACCCCAACGCCAAGATCGTTACGGACCCGCCGACCCGCCGTGTCGAGGTCCAGACCTCGGCCTCGCAAGAGCAGATCGCCGCGGCCCTGAGCGAAGCTGGCTTCCCGCCGCGCGCGCAGTAACACCGCGTCGTGGCCGGCATGCACACAGGACGGCCGATGCGAGCACGTGCGCTGCGCCATATCTGGCGCGGCGCTCAGTGCATCCCAAGGTAGGCGACCTTGGCCCACATCCACAGGGCCATCGCCACCATCATCAGGTTCTCGGTCAGGGACACGAAGTCCAGCGGCACGTTGCTGTCCCCGCCCACGCAGGCGCACTTGAGTTCCCGGCGATCGACATAGACCGCCTTGAAAACCGACACGGCCCCGACGGTCCCGATGAACAGCGCCAACGGAATCGACACCCACATCCCCACGCCCGCGACCATCAGGACGCCTGCGATGGCCTCCGCGAACGGGTAGAAATAGGCATACCGAACCCAGCGCTTGGCCAGCAGGTCGTAGTTGAGGAACATCGTCGCGAAGCCGTCCACGTCCTTGAGCTTCTGCAGCGCCAGGAGACACATGGCAAAGGCCACGAGCCACTCTGCCGCCTGAATGCTCCAGAGCTGGCCGAAGGCCGCCCAGCTCGCCGCCAGCGCCATCGCGGCCGCCATGGCGAACAGCGCGATCACAGGGGTGTAGGTCACGGCGTTCTTGTCCTTCACGGACATGCCGAAGAATTTGCGTAGGTCGTCGTAGCCGCCCACGCGCCGCCTGTTTATGAAGACCTGGGGCGTGGTCTCGACGCCATGCTCCTTCTTGAACGCATCCGTCTGCTCGCGGCTCGCCAAGTGTTTGTCCTCGACCTCGTAGCCCTTGCGTTTGAGCAGATCGAGCGACTTCAGCCCGTAGGGGCAGGTATGGCCGGGCATGACCATTCGGTAGAGCGTGGCTAGCTTGGGCGCAGACATGCAGGACTTCTCCTGTGTGACTTTCCATGGGCCGGCCGTCACGGATTTAAGGACGTTGATGACCTTTCCAGCCTAACCGACGACCGTGCAAAGGGAGTGTAGACACCTGGCTCGCGGGTTGGTCTGGCCCACGGGTTGGTTATCTGGCTGCAATGCCGTCAGTCCTCCATCTGCCAGAGCAACCCTGCCGCAGGCCGGTGCGCCTGAGGCAGCACGCAGGCTCCTAGTGGTTCTCCTTGGCATGGTTGATCGTGTACTTGGGGATCTCGACGGTCAGGTCTTCGGTCGCAACGATGGCCTGGCAGCTCAGCCGCGACTGCGCCTCCAGTCCCCAGGCCCGGTCGAGCAGATCATCCTCGCACTCCTCGACTTCGTTTAGAGAATTAAACCCCTTGCGCACGATGCAGTGACAGGTCGTGCAGGCACAGCTCATGTCGCAGGCATGCTCGATCTCGATGCCGTTGTCCAGCAGGGCCTCGCAGATCGAAGTGCCTGCTGGCACGTTCAGTTCGGCTCCCTCGGGAGCCAGTTCAGGATGGGGCAAGACTGTGATTTTGGGCATATCTCTCCTGGCTGCTCAGTGCGCACGCGGCTTTTTTCCTGCTGCGTTGGCTCGCGCGCGGCGCGGCACTGCGCCAGTGCGCGCTTCGGGCTTGTTGTCACTGGTATCGGGCTGCTCCAGCGTGTGCAGGATCGGGCAGTCGGGCCGTTCGTCGCCGGCGCAACACCGGATCAGCGCCTTGAGCGTCGCGGCCATCTCCAGCATGCTCTCGATGCGCCGGTCCAACTCGTCGATGTGTTGCTGGGCCAGACGCTTTACATCAGCACTCTGGCGCGACTTGTCATTCCACAGTCCCAGCAAGTCCGTGATCTCGGCTACCGAGAAGCCGAGGTCGCGCGAACGCCGGATGAAATGCAACCGGTGAACGTCGTCCTGGGTATAGGCGCGGTAGCCCGAATCGGTGCGGTCAGCCGGAGGGATCAGACCGATTTGCTCGTAGTAGCGGATCATTTTGGCCGAGACCTTCGAGGCCTTGGATGCTTCACCGATGTTCATGGTGTTCCTCCTTTCTCAATGAGCGGTATCCGCCGCCAGCGGCGGCTGGAAGCGGCGCAGGCGCAGCGCGTTTCCGAGCACGAACACGCTGGACAGCGCCATCGCGCCAGCCGCGAAGATCGGCGACAACAGCACACCGTATGCGGGGTACAGGACGCCAGCGGCCACCGGGATCAGGGCCGTGTTGTAGCCAAACGCCCAGAACAGGTTCTGGCGGATGTTGCCGATGGTCGCCTTGGACAGCGCGATGGCGTTGGGCACGCCCTGCAGGTTGCCCGACATCAGCACTACGTCGGCCGACTCCACCGCCACGTCGGTGCCGGTGCCGATGGCCAGGCCCACGTCGGCCTCGGCCAGCGCCGGGGCGTCGTTGATGCCGTCGCCCACGTAGGCGATCTGGCCGTGGCTGGCTTTCAGCCGGCGCACGGCTTCGACCTTGCCCTCGGGCAGCACTTCGGCCACCACCTCGTCGATGCCCAGTTGCTTGGCGATGGCCTGCGCGGTACGCGCGTTGTCGCCGGTGATCATCGCCACCTTCAGGCCGAGCTGGTGCAGCGCGGCAATGGCCGCGGGCGTGCTGGACTTGATCGGATCGGCCACCGCGATGATGGCGGCCAGCCGGCCGTCGATCGAGGCGTACAGCGGCGACTTGCCCTCGTTGCCCAGGCGCTCGGCCGTGCGAGCGAAGCTGCCCACGTCCAACCCCAGCTCACGCATGAAGCGATCGGCACCGACCTCGACACGCGCGCCGTCCACGGTGGCGCGCACGCCCATGCCCGTGACCGAATCGAAGTCTGTCATCGTCGGCAGCGCGATGCCACCTTCCACGGCCGACTCGACGATGGCGCGTGCGATCGGATGCTCCGAGCGCGATTCGACAGCGGCGACCTTCGCCAGCACCTGGTTGCGGTCAAAGCCGTCGGCAATCTCCAGGTCGGTCAGGACCGGGCGGCCCTCGGTCAGCGTGCCGGTCTTGTCCACGGCCACCACCTTGGCGTCCTTGAGCAGTTGCAGGGCTTCACCCTTGCGGAACAGCACGCCCATCTCGGCGCCCCGGCCCGTGCCGACCATGATGGAGGTCGGCGTCGCCAAACCCATGGCGCAAGGGCAGGCAATGATCAGCACCGCCACGGCATTGACCAGCGCGAAGGACAGCGCGGGCGACGGGCCGAACACCAGCCAGACCAGGAAGGTCAGCACCGCGGCCAGCATGACGGCGGGCACGAACCACAGCGTCACCTTGTCCACCACGGCCTGGATCGGCAGCTTGGAACCTTGCGCCTGCTCGACCATGCGGATGATCTGCGCCAGCATGGTCTGACCGCCCACGGCGGTGGCACGCAGCGTCAGCGCACCCTTCTGGTTGACGGTGCCGCCGACCACGGTGCTGCCTTCCGCCTTTTCGACGGGAATCGGCTCGCCGGTGATCATCGACTCGTCCACGAAGCTGCGGCCCTCGGTCACTTCACCATCGACCGGCACGCGCTCGCCGGGGCGCACTTCCACGATGTCGCCCTGCGCCACGTCGTTGATCGGGATGTCCACGATGCGGCCGTCGCGCAGCACGTGCGCCTCCTTGGCCTGCAGGCCGATCAGGCGCTTGATGGCCTCGGAGGTGCGGCCCTTGGCCCGTGCCTCAAGAAAGCGGCCCAGCAGGATCAGCGCCACGATGACGGCTGCCGCCTCGTAGTACACGTTCACCGTGCCGGCCGGCAGCAGACTGGGCGCGAACGTGGCGACCATCGAATAACCGAAGGCCGCGGCCGTGCCGACCGCGACCAGCGAGTTCATGTCGGGACCCAGGCGGAACAGCGCCGGGAAGCCCTTCTCATAGAAGCGCCAGCCCGGAATGGCGAGCACCAGCAGGGTCAGCACGAACTGCAGATACCAGCTCTGCTGGATGCCAATGGTGGAAGCCACCCACTCGTGCATGCCGGGAATCATGTGCGAGCCCATTTCGAGCACGAACACAGGCAGCGCCAGCACGGCGGCCAGGGTCAGGTCGCGCTTGAGTTCGGCGCGCTCGGCGTCCTTTTTCTCGGCAGCTTCCTCGTCGGCCTGCATGCCTGTATCGACCGGGCTGGCCTCGTAGCCGACCTTATCGACAGCAGCAATCAGATCCTGCACGGATGCTACGCCACGCACGGTAGCGCGCTCGGTCGCCAGATTGACCACAGCCTCAGTGACGCCCGGCACCGCCTTGAGCGCCTTCTCGACGCGGCCCACGCACGAAGCGCAGGTCATGCCTCCGATCGCCAGCTCGATGGTGCCCTGAGGCACGTCGTACCCTACCTTCTCGATCGCCTGGATCAGCGCCATGCGATCGACAGGACGGTTCAGGCGAATGTCCGCTCGCTCGGTGGCGAGATTGACAGACACGCTTGCCACGCCCTCGACCTTGGCAAGGGCGGCCTCGACTCGGCCGACACAGCTTGCGCAGGTCATGCCCTCGATGGGCAGGCTGATTGCCGCTGCTTGGGCGCCAGCACTACTCGTTGTTGCCATGCTCATGGTGTGCTTCCCATAGTTGAAATTCGACATGGAGGGAGCTTAGGGTTTACCATCGTGGGAAGGTCAAGCGCTTTTTCGGATGCTGTCAGGTTTCAGAAATGACCCGGTGCACGGGGAACGGAGGCCTTGCCTGCCAGGCTCGCACTGGTTCTTTGCTGCGCGCGCCTAAGCGGCCGCTGCCTTGTTAATTCTGAAGGGCGAAAACAGCCATTCGAGGTTAGGAAATATTTTAAAAATGAATACAAGTAAGCCATTCAGTACCCCACCGAAGGGTCCCAGCGCCGATTTGGAATCGCTGTCACAGAATGACGTGACCATCTTGGCTGAGACATTCCGCCTCCTGGGTGACCCGTCCCGGCTGAGAATCATGCTGTGCTGCATGAAAGGCTCTTCCTCGGTCGGGGACATCGCTGAAACCCTCGAACTCTCGCAGTCGCTGGTGAGCCACCACCTGCGGCTGCTGCGCGGTGCTCGCCTGGTCAAGGGCGTGCGCCAAGCCAAACAGATCTTCTATGAGGTGGCGGACAAGCACGTGAACCAGGTGCTGCTGGATATGGCCACCCACATCGCGGAAGACCACAACGACGAGTAACTGTTGGGCATAGCATGCCGTTGCGGCGTGGCCTACGTTCCATGGCGATATGCGCCCCACCGCCCGCAGCTGCGTTCGGTGAGGTGGTTTGGATGCCGCTTCCGATCAATCAGAAGTTGAGCGCGCGCTTGTCCACGGCCAGCGAGGCCTCTTTGAACGTCTCGGAGAGGGTCGGATGGGCAAAGCAGATGCGGGCGATGTCTTCGCTGCTGGCCTTGAACGCCATGGCGATCACGGCCTCGGCCACCAGTTCACTGGCCTGCGGGCCGACCACATGCACGCCGAGTATCTCATCAGTGGCAGGATCGGCGATCACCTTGACGAGGCCCGGCGTGTCGCCCAGCGCACGCGCGCGGCCATTGGCCATGAACGGGAAGGAACCGATTCGATAGGCGGTGCCCTGCTCTTTGAGCTGCTGCTCGGTGCGGCCTACCCAGGCAATCTCTGGGCTGGTGTAGATGACGTTGGGGATCGTATTGAAATCGACGTGACCGTGCTGGCCGGCAATGCGCTCGGCCACTGCGACACCTTCCTCTTCCGCCTTGTGCGCCAACATCGGGCCACGCACCACGTCACCGATGGCCCAGATGCCGGGCACACTGGTGCGGCATTCATCGTCCACCAGCACGGCGCCGCGCTCATCCAGTTGGAGTCCCACGGCGGCCGGATTCAGGCCTTCGGTGTTGGGCACACGGCCGATAGCCACGATCACTTTGTCTGCCTGCAAGGACTGCGTCTGGCCCTGGCTGTCGGTGTAGTGAATAGTCACGCCAGCCTCGGTTGCATTGACTTCGCGAACCTTCGCACCTAGTTCGATCTTCAGGCCTTGCTTGTCGAACGCCTTCTTCGCCTCCTTGGCGATGGCTTGGTCGACGATTGGCAGGAAGCTGGGCAAGCCTTCGAGGATCGTGACATCCGCCCCCAGGCGGCGCCAAACGGAGCCCAGCTCCAGGCCGATCACGCCGGCACCGATGACGGCCAACCGATCGGGCACGGCCGCGATGTCCAGCGCGCCGTCGTTGGAGAGCACGACCCGCTCATCGAACGGTAGGTTGGGGAGTGGCCGCACGTTGGAGCCTGTGGCAACGATGATCTGCTTGCCCACCAAGGTAACAGCCTCATCGGCGGCGACGCTCACCTCGAAGCCACCATCGACAGTCCTGGTGAAAGACGCCAGGCCGTTGAAAAACTGGACCTTGTTTTTGCGGAACAGATAAAGGATGCCTTCGTTGCTGGACTTCACGACCTGATTCTTACGTTCCAACATCGTGGTCACATCCATGCGCAGATCACCCGTGGAGATGCCGTGCGTGCCAAAGTGGTGCTTGGCTTGTTCAAAGTTCTCTGACGACTGCAGTAGCGCTTTCGAAGGGATACAACCGATGTTGTTGCAGGTGCCGCCAGGTGCTGGCTTTCCGTCCTTGTTCTTCCAGGCATCTACACAAGCGACCTTCATGCCTAATTGGGCAGCGCGAATGGCCGCGATGTATCCGCCTGGGCCGGCACCGATAACAATGACGTCGAAATGCATTTCCATGATTTACATCTCCAAAGTTTTTGAGGAAATAGTGAGCGCCTATGTCGCGCCTTTTGTCAGGTGGTCGCCAGATTACAGCTCGTTCCCTGACGATCACGTTGAACACTACGGCAGAACGAACCGGGCGCTCGCGGTATTGCCCCCACGTTCGACTTGGACGACGGCCTTCGTGCCCTTGGCTGCGGCGAAGGTCCCGCTGCCTTCGAGGCGGCTTCCGTCCGCGGCAGGCGTGAGTTGCACCTCCTGCTTTTGTGAGCCGGTCAACAGTGTGAGCTTGGCTTTGGTGTTGCTTACATTGACCTGCTTGCCGTGGTCGCGCAGGTAGAGTTGCGCTGCTGCGGGCTGAACGACCAACTCGTAGTCCACGTCCCGGACTTCGGTCACGACGCCACCATGCAGCGGCTTGTGGTCATGCGCGTGGTCATGGTCGCCTGCGGCGAAGGCGGTGACGGATGCCAGGGCGAGGGCGGTGCCGGCCGTGAGGGAACGAAATCGAACAGACATGAAAGCTCCTATAGGGTTACGGTGGTTGAAATCGGGTGACAGAAGGCGTTGCATCAGAATGCCTCCGCGTCGCGGTCGTCCAGCAGGCGTTCGGCAGGCTTGCGGCCGAACAGCCAGAACATGGCGGGTGTAAGGAAGGTGTCTAGCAGCGTGGAGCTGACCAGCCCCGAGAAGATCACCACCGCGACGGGGTGCAGGATCTCAGTACCGGGTCGGGACGCCTCGAACAGCAGCGGGGCCAGCGCGAAGGCCGTGACCAGCGCGGTCATCAGAACCGGGGAAAGCCGTTCGAGCGAGCCACGCACGATCATCTTCTGGTCGAAGTCCTCGCCCTCCATGCGCATGAGGTTGAGGTAGTGGCTCACCTTCAGGATGCCGTTGCGCACAGAAATACCCGCGAGCGTGATGAAGCCGACCAGGGCGGCCACGGACAACGGCTGGCCAGACAGCCACAGCCCCAACACGGCGCCGACCAGGGCCAATGGAATGTTCACCATGATGAGCGCTGATAGGACGACCGACTTGTAGCGCGTGTACAACACCACGAACATGAGCGTCAGGGAGACGATGGACAGCAGGCCCACCAGTCGCGAGGCTTCCTCTTGTGCCTGGAACTGGCCGCCCAGCGTGATGAAGTAGCCTTCGGGCAAGCGCACTTCTTGGACGACGCTGCGTATGTCGGCCACTACTTCGGACAGCGGCCGTCCCTGAGCGTTGGCCGACAAAACTATGCGTCGACGGCCATCGTCGCGGCTGACCTGGTTGGGGCCGTCGCTGTCTTCGATGGTGGCAAGGCGCGACAACGGGACCCGACCCATGGGCGTGTCGATGAGGATGCGGCTCAAGCCCTCAATCGACCGCGCCTGCTCGGGCAGGCGAACCACCAGCGCGAAGCGGCGGTTGCCCTCGATGACCTCGGTGATCTTTTCGCCTTCGACCAGGCTTTGCAGCGTGGACAGAATTTGCGGTGCGGCCACGCCGTAGCGTCCCGCCGCCGCATAATCCACGCGGATTTTGATCTGCGGCGCTAGGACCTGCTTTTCGATCTCCAGGTCAGCAAGCCCCGGAATTCCGGCCAGCTTGGCGCGCAGCAGATCCGCCTGCCCGCGCAGGACGTCCAGGTCCTCGCCGAACACCTTGATGGCGATCTGCGAGCGCACCCCCGACAACATGTGGTCGATGCGGTGCGAGATCGGCTGGCCAATGCCGATGGAGCCGGGCAAGTGAGCCAGACGCGAACGGATGTCGGCGGTGATCTCCTCCATGGAGCGCTTTAGCTCCGAGGCGGGCAGCAGGCCCACGTCCAGCTCGCTGACATGCACGCCTTCGGCATGCTCGTCCAGCTCGGCCCGTCCGCTGCGCCGGCCCACGTGCTGCACCTCTGGCACCTGCGCGACCAGCAGCTCGGCTTGCTGGGCAAGCGCCGAAGATTCGGCCAGCGTCACACCGGGATTCAGGCGCAGGCCCACCAGCAACGTTCCTTCATTGAACGGGGGCAGGAACGTGGTCGGGAAGAATGGCACCGCGGCGACAGCCAGTGTGACAGCCACAGCGGCCATGCCAAGGGCGGCACGCGGCCGCTGCAAGACCCGCTGCAGGCCGCCCTGATAGCGCGTCTTCAACCAGGCTAGAAGCCGAGTGTCGCCATGGTCCAGCGTCCTCATCTTGGGCAGCAGGTAGTACGAAAGCACCGGAGTGACCGTCACAGAGACCAGCAGCGAGGCCAGCGTGGAGACGATGAAGGCGATGCCCAGCGGCACGAACAAGCGCCCCTCCATCCCCGGCAGCGCGAACAGGGGCAGGAACACCAGCACAATGATCATCGTGGCGTAGAGAATCGCCGAGCGAACCTCCATCGAGGCCCTGGCAACGATGACCAGGGGCGTCAGCCGGTTCTCAGGGTGGCGGGTGCGGTCCTCCTTGAGCCGCCGCATGATGTTCTCCACATCGACCACAGCATCGTCCACGAGACCGCCGATGGCGATCGCCAGCCCACCGAGCGTCATGGTGTTGATTGATAGGCCGAAATAGTGGAACACCAGCCCGGTCACGAAGATCGAGGCAGGAATCGCGGTCAACGCGATCACCAGGGGGCGCAAAGTGCCCAGGAAGAAGAACAGGATCACCGCCACGAAGACCGATGCGCCGATGAGCTTGCCTTGCAGCGTGCTGATGGACGCCTCGATGAAGTTGGCTTGTCGGAAGGTCACCTGTGGCTCGGCCATGCCAGCCGGCAGTGAGCCCTTCATGTCCGCCAACGCTGACTCGATCGAGCGGGTCAGTGCAATCGTATCGGCCGTGGGCTGCTTTTGGATGCCCAGGATCACGGCTGGCAGGCCCTCGAAGCCCGCATCGCCGCGCTTGATGGCTGGCGCAAACTGAACATCGGCGACCTGGTGGAGCAGGATGGGTTGGCCCGCACGCACCGCGAGAGGCAGGTTACGCAGGTCGTCGAGTCGGGACGTGCGGCCCAGGTTGCGGATCAGGTACTCGCGGCCATTGATCTCCAGGAAGCCGCCGGAAGTGTTCGCGGAGAAGCCCTTGAGAGCCGCATCCAGATCGGACGCAGTCACGCCCAGCTCTGACATTCGCGTGGTGTTGGGCTGGACCTGGAACTGACGGACCTCGCCTCCGATCGGGATGACTTGGGCAACACCAGGTATGGCCATCAGCCGGGGGCGTAGCACCCAGTCCGCGTACTCGCGAGTGTCCATGGCCGACAGCGGCGGGGCTGCGTTCTTCTGCCCTGAGGGCTTGGCACCGATGGGGATTGCAATCTGCATGATCTCGCCCATCACTGAGCTGATTGGCCCCATAGTGGGCGTCACGCCCGGGGCTAGCCCTTCCTCCATGGACGTCAGGCGTTCGGAGACCATCTGGCGCGCCCGGAAGATGTCGGTCTTCCAGTCAAATGTCACGTAGATGAAGGAAAGCCCGGCGCTGGAGACCGAGCGCACGCTTTCGACGCTGGGCAGGCCGTTCATGGCCGTTTCGAGCGGGAACGTGATGAGTTGCTCGACTTCTTCGGCAGCCATGCCGCCAGCCTCCGTCATGAGAGTGACGGTCGGCTTGTTGAGATCGGGAAAGACATCTACCGGCGTGCGCGTCAGGGTGAACGCGCCATACGCCATCAGCACCAGCGCCCCGATGATGACCAGGAGCCGGTTTCGTAAGCTATTTTCGAGAAGCCACTTGAACATGGAATGGTGCCCCTCAACGAACTTGATTGATCAGGGACGCGCCCTCGACAACCACGCGGTCGCCGTCCGCCAGGCCCGAAGTGACAGCGATGGATGCACCATCCAAAGGAGTGATGTTCACGACACGCGGCTCGAAGCGCTCGGCCTGGTCTTTGACCCAGACGATGTTCTGGTTGGCAGGGTTCTTCATCAGCGCACCGGAAGGCACGCGGTAGCCAGGTACCGTCGTCGCCTCTTGCACGAAGACCACCACCGGCATACCGACCGCCAAGCGCGAGAGGCTTTCGCTGGTGCCCTTGAACAGCATGGGCAGGGCCTGCTCGCGCAGGCTGCTGGCGGCACCGACGAAGCTCAGCGGCACCTTCTGACCGCCTACTGCGAGTGCAGCACCGGCCAGGTTCTGTGCCATTGCCGGATCGTAGGCAAGCGCCTCGATGCGCAGTTGGGTCGGATCGACCACCTCAAACACCAGTTCGCGCGCATCCACGACCTGCCCGGCAACTGCGGGGCTGGATGCGATGACGCCGCTGACTGGGGCCTTCAGTACGTCCCTGCCGGCGAGGCCCCCGCTCAAGGCGCGGGCGCGTTCGGTCAGGCTGTTCACTTCGCTTTCGGCTGCTTCGATCTCCTTGCGGGGCACGGTCTCCGACAGCTCGCGCAGCCGGGCCAAGCGCTTCTGCGCGAGCGCTTGGCCCGCACGCAGCTCGGCAACCTGGGCCATCTGGCCTGAGCGCTCCAGCACACCGCTGGCCGGTTCGATGTAAGCCAGCACCTGGCCCTTGCGCACGGATTGGCCGATCTGCGGCAGACCATCCGGCCCGGGCACCAGCCGGCCCATTACCATTGCCTGGACCTTGCCGCCTGTCGTCGGGTCCATGATTACTTTGCCAGCCAGTTCATGGCTGCGGGCCAAGGGCTCCTGCTTGATCAGCTGGGTGCGTACACCGATCTGACGTTGCGACGGTTTCGGAAGAAACACGCTGCCATCAGGCTGGCGCTGGGGGCCATTGGAAGACGCAGCCGGCGCTTCGTCGCCGTGGTCATGGCCGTCGTGAGCGAACGCGGGAGCAGCCAGAGCCAATGCAGCCGCCATGGCCGTCGTCATTAGGAAACGGAAGTTGCGCTTCATGCTGCACCTCGCAGTGCACCGTTGGTGCGTGTACGTCTGCGCAGCGCCCACGCTAGGACACCGACGCCGAGGACTGCGGCACCGCCACCTAGTACGACCACACGGCCGGATGCGACGGCATGCTCGTGTTCGGCGTCTTCGCTATGAACATCGAGAACGCCCGTCAACAGGTCCGATTGGCCCTGCGCAGTAATAGTGGCCATGATTGAGGTCTCGCCATCGGATAGCGGCTCAGTCAGATCGGCCTCGAACTCTCCAACCCCGTGTGAGCTGACCTTTACCTGTTGACCACCCAGCTCGAGGGTCAGCTCGCCATCGGTCACCGGCCGGTTGTCGGCAGCATGGTCGAGGTAGAGTGTGAGACGCTGGCCGTTCAGCACACCCACCAGTTCGAAGTCATCGGAAACTGCGGCAAAGCGCGGAAGCGCGGCCGCTGCGGGGGCAGGAGCGGCTTCGCCATGGTCATGGCCGTCGCCGGCCCACGTTGCGCTACTGCCAAGCAGGAGGCTGGACAAGGCAGCTGCACGCCAGAAAGAGGATTGCGACATTTCTAAGGTTCCAGGATGGTTGAGCGCGCGCCGATCAGCGCGTGCCGGAGATGTCAGTGAAAGTCTCGGTCGGCTGCGGCAGCGTGCCTTGTGCCTGCAACAGGGACGAGATGGCCGCGGCATGCTCCACCTTGGCGAGCAGCGCCGCGCGCTCGGCCTCGGTGGCCTCCTGCTCGATGCGAAGGCGTGTCGGCATGTCCGTCTCGCCCATCGCGAACGACTTTTGGTAGAAGGTGCGCGTTTGTTGGGCTAGTCGCTGGCGCTCCGAAGCGGCCTGCATCTGGGTGCTGGTTGCCAGTTCGCGCGATTGGGCAGTTCGAATTTCCGAGAGTAGCCGGGTGCGCTGGGCCGCGAGTGCCGACTCAGCCTCCAGTGCCTGCGCATTGGCGCTGGACAATTGCTCGGTATGACGGCTACCCGTACCGAAGGGAATGCGCACACCCACCGTGATCGTCTGGTTGTAGCGTTCGCCGTAGCCGCCCCGATCCCGCGTGGTCGCCAGGGTCAGTTCGGGGTTGGCGTACTTCTGATGGGACACCAGTTCCGCAGAGCGGCGGGCCGCCAGCGCCTTGTGCTGCAGTTCCAGCAGCGCAGGGTGGTTACCCAACAACGCGCCGGACGGCTGTGCCGATGCCGGTTGAACTCGGACACCTGACTGCTCCGGCTGCGCGGAATCGGCCTGCGACGGGATACTCTCGATGCCGGTCAGTGCCAACAACGCCTCGCGCTGCGTGATTTCTTCGGCCTGAGCAATGGCCAGGGCACTACGAGCCGACGCCAAGGCGCCATCGGCCTGGTTTCTGTCGGCTTGCGCCAGGTCGCCCGCGCGAACCCGGCGAGCCACATCTTGCGCCAACTCGTCCGCGCTGCGGGTGCGATCCTGCGCCGCCACCAATTCGGCCTGGGCACGCTGCCATGCCCACCATGCCTGGCGAACCTGTCCGGCCGTGCGTAGCTTGGCGGCCAGCATCCGGCTGGATAGCGCGAGGCTTTCCGCGTCCGCCCAGCGTGCCGACGAGGCGCGCTCACCAGGCATCCAAAGGGGAATAGCCACCCCGACTTCATATTCGCGCTGTCCGTTGCGGTTGTTGAACCGATCAGTTTTGGTGGAGGCTTCCAGCGCCATCGGACCTGCCACCCAACTGCCGGCCGTCTCTTGGCGTGCTTGGGCGGCCTGCTGCCAGGCGCCTTCTCCAGCGGCTTCTGGCTGCCGCTGCCAAGCTGACTCCCACAATTGGGCGACCATGTGGCTGTCTGGTCTGGATGGGACGTGAGGGGCGGCTACTGGCTGGGCTAGCACGGTGCCGGCCCAAAGCGTGGATACCGCCCATATCCATCCCTTGCGTATGTCTTTGCGAAGCATTCAATTCTCCATCGGTGTTGCATCAGTACTTACCCCCGGCTGGGTGTTCTCTTTCCGAGCAAGTGCTTGTCGTTGAAAAGCCACTGTTCACTGGCTTAGATATGAACAATTGTATATCTATTCATATGAATGGGAAAGAAAACCTTACATCCTTTGAGCACCAATCGCCTTAGAGAGGGCGTCGGGCGCAAGACATCGAGAGGCGAGGTGGGGCTAATCCACTGCGCAAACAGCTATGCAGACTCCTTGAGCATATCCCCCGGGGGGGGATATGATTGCTGCATGAAAGAGATGCACAAGCACACCAGCCACCCAGATCTCGTGAAACGGCTCAAGCGCGCCGAGGGTCATCTGCGACACGTCATCGGGATGATCGAAGGAGAAGAAACCTGCCTGGACATCGCTCGCCAGCTCGCTGCGGTGGAGAGCGCCGTCACAGCGGCCAAGCGCGTCCTGATCCATGACCACATCGACCACTGCCTATCTCATGATGAGGACTCCGTTCTAGCCGAAATGAAGGCGCTAACCAGACTGCTCTGAGGTCTCTCGATGCTCTCCGTCCTAAAGAACCGCACCTACCGCCACCTGTTCACCGCGCAGGTGATCGCACTCGTCGGCACAGGCCTGATGACGGTAGCGCTCGGCCTACTTGCCTACGAGCTGGCCGGGGCCGATGCAGGTGCGGTGCTCGGGTCGGCGCTGGCTATCAAGATGCTGGCCTATGTGGGAGTCGCTCCAGTCGCACAGGCCTTCGCCGACCAGTTCCCGCGACGGTCATTGCTCGTAGCGCTGGACCTGGTACGAGCGGTTGTCGCGATCTGTTTGCCCTTTGTCACCGAGGTCTGGCAGATCTATCTGCTGATCTTTGTCCTGCAAGCGGCATCCGCCGGCTTCACGCCGACTTTCCAAGCCACTATCCCGGACATCCTTCCCGATGAAGAGGACTACACGAAGGCGCTGTCGCTGTCCCGGCTGGCCTATGACCTGGAAAGCCTGATTTCCCCGATGCTGGCTGCTGCGCTGCTGACCGTCATCAGCTTTCACAACCTGTTCGCGGGAACAGTGCTCGGTTTCCTCGTTTCAGCCGCGCTCGTGGTCAGCGTGCGGTTGCCCACAACTATTCCCGGACCGCGCCGCGGCATTTGGGATCGCACGACCCGCGGCACACGCATCTATCTCGCTACGCCACGCCTGCGGGGCCTGCTGGCGATCAGCTTGGCCGTCTCGGCGGCGGGCGCCATGGTGATCGTGAACACGGTGGTTCTCGTGAAGGCGCGCTTTGGCCTAGGCGAGGTCGAAGTGGCGTCGGCACTGGCGGCATTCGGAGGCGGTTCGATGGTGGCAGCCTTCGTTCTGCCATCCTTACTGGAAAAGGTGGCCGACCGAACCGCGATGCTCACCGGCGCTACCGTACTGGTCGTGGGCACGGGGATCGGCGCACTGCTGCCGAGCTATGCATTGTTGCTGCCGCTGTGGTTGATCATCGGCTTTGGCTACAGCGTGGCGCAAACGCCATCCGGCCGTCTTCTGCGCCGCTCGGCCCATGCCGAGGACCGTCCTGCGATCTTCGCGGCACACTTCGCGCTGTCGCACGCCTGTTGGCTCATCTGCTACCCACTTGCCGGCCGCTTCGGCGCGGTCATGGGCTTGCCATCGACCTTCATTGTCATGTCCCTGGTCGGCTTGGCCGGCGTGGCGCTGACGCTCTGGCTGTGGCCGGCCAGCGACCCTTCTGACGTGGCGCATGACCACCCCAGCTTGCCGCCGGATCACCCTCATTTACGCACACACGCAGACCAAGGCAGGCACCATCACCAGCTGATTCTGGATGACCTGCACCGTATCTGGCCGAAAGGATAGGCACATTTTCTCGTTGCGGCATCACAACGCATGGCTTCGGAGGCTGAGAAGGGTGAGCGAAAATATATCACATGAACACATATTCATGTGTTATATTTCGCCATAGTCAAACACTCAACCAGCAGAGGCGCCCATGTCCCAATCCAATGCACATGACCATGGTCACGACCATGATCACGACCACACCCCCACAGTGACGAGCGCCAACGAGCGCAAGGTTCTGGTTTCCTTCTTCCTGATCTTCGGCTTCATGCTCGTGGAAGCTGTCGGCGGCGTGCTGTCGGGCTCGCTAGCCCTACTTGCCGATGCTGGCCACATGCTGACCGACGCCGTGGCACTTGCCCTGGCTTACGCTGCCTTCCGATTCGGTCGCCGCGCAGCCGACAGCAAACGCACATTCGGTTACCTGCGCTTCGAGGTCATCGCCGGCTTCCTGAACGCCGTGACCCTGTTCGCGATCGTCGCATGGATCGCCTACGAGGCGTGGGAGCGGCTGCAGGCGCCGCCCGTCATCCTCGCCGGCCCGATGATGATCGTCGCCGTGCTCGGCTTACTGATCAACGTCCTCGTGCTGTGGATCATGACCCGCGGCGAAACCGATCACGTCAATGTGAAAGGTGCCATCCTCCACGTGATGGGTGACCTGCTCGGCTCTGTCGGCGCCATCGTTGCAGCGATCGTCATCTACTTCACCGGCTGGACTCCGATCGACCCCATCCTGTCGGTTCTAGTAGCGGCGTTGATTCTGCGCAGCGCCTGGAAGCTCCTGGCCAAGTCGATCCATATCCTGTTGGAGGGTGCGCCAGAGGACGCTTCGCCGGAAAAGGTGGAACAAGGCCTGATGAGCACTGTGCCCGGCCTGGCGGCTGTCAGCCATGTTCACGTGTGGCAACTCACTTCCGGTCGCACGATGGCCACGCTACACGTTCGACCCAACGTGGACGAGGAGGCGCGAGCTGTGGTCAAGCGCGTCGAGGCGGTGCTGCGAGAGCAGTTCAGCATCGAACACGCCACAGTCGGAATCGACTGGAACTCGGAGGCTGACGAGAACATCTGCAGCCTGCAACCCACGACAGGCCGTCAGGACCACAGCGGCCACGACCACAGTGAGCACAATCATGACCATGACCACTCCGCTCCCGGTCACAAGCATTGAGGCCGTGCTAGACGGTTCGCAGTTCACTTGAGGGTTTGAATCCATGACATCCCGCAAAACCACCAGCGCCGCTATTGTGCAATGTTCGACCTCTAACCACGGCACGACCACTGATGTCCTCGCACTATCGCAAAGTGACGTCGCTGTTCTGGCAGAGACCTTCCGCCTGCTGGGCGACCAATCGCGATTGAAAATCCTGTTGCAGTGCATGCGCGGATCGGTCGCAGTGGGCGACATTGCTGGCTCGCTAGACCTGTCGCAGTCCTTGGTCAGCCATCACCTGCGCCTGTTGCGCGGCGCGCGCCTCGTGCGCGGCGAGCGCCAAGCCAAGCACATCTTCTACGGCATTGCCGACCAGCACGTCAGCCAGGTACTCCAGGACATGGCGGTTCACATTTCGGAGGACAGACACGACGATTGACTGAACATGTGAGTGCGCGCCGGCCTACGCCTTCAAGGGGTAGGCTTTTTTTGGCTATTAATCTAGAGAGACACCGGCGCGCCTTGCTGAATGCCTAGAAGACCCCAAGCAAAAAGCACTCTAAAAATAAACACTTGAACATATCTTCATGTGTGTTATTATTTGTCTACGGGGTATCCGAAAGGCGTAAGGACCACGCCATTATTTTTAACGTCAAGGAGTATTGACCATGTCCAAGAAAATTCGCTTTGCTGTTCTGCTTTCCGCACTTTTTGCTGCTGGAGTAAACGCTCAACCGTTCGCCGCAGATATGACACGGCAACAGGTCCAGGAGGATCTGGCTGCTTGGAGGCAATCTGGGTTGGAAGCGTTGTCTCGCGGCGAAAGCGGCCCGGATACGTTCAGCCCTCAATACCAGGCTGCCTTTCAGCGCTACTTGCAATTGACCCAAGGTGATATGTATCAGGCGCCCTCAGCAGGAAAGACTCGTGCTGAAGTGATGGCTGATTTGGAACTGTGGAAAATCTCCGGCATGCACGCGTTCACCTCGCGCGGAATCACCACCGCTTCGCACACCCAAGCCTACCAACAAGCCTACGAGAGCTATCTCCAGCTCAAGCTGGGTGCGGCTTACAAGGCTCCGGTGGCATTGACTCGTGCTCAAGTAAAGAGTGATTTGGCAGATTGGCAGGTTGCGGGAATGGCTGGATTCTGGGCTGGTGAGCAGACGCCTGATACCTATAGTGATGCCTACCGCACCGCATTTGAAACCTACCAGATGCTGCGCAACAAAAAATGACTTAATGGCAGCTGCATAAAGCAGCGGTCGGATGGTTCAGCCAGAAAGAGATTCTTTCTTTTTTTTGAATAAACATACAAACAAGTGTTCATTTGTTTGCATAACATTCCGATCGCTGATTTGTGCGTCCTGCCACGGCGATTACTCAGAGAACCAGGAGATTGATATGTCTTTGGAAACATTGGACGGCACAGGAGCGCAGGACGAACAACTGGGCTTTCGGGTCGAAGGTATGGATTGCGCCAGTTGCGTCGGCAAGATTGAAACAGCGCTTGGTCGAATTGATGGCGTATCAAATGTACAGGTTAATTTTACAAATGAGACGCTGACGTTGACGCGCAGCACAAGTAGCCGAAATACTGCACGCGACATTGCCAAGAAAATCCGGTCCCTGGGCTTCGACGTGCAGGCACTGCCCGCGTCCGAAATGTCCGCAGCACCTGCACCGTGCCATGCGGCCCACGCGCATGACCACGCCGGCTGCGGCGGCCACCATGACCATGGGCATGCCCACGACCACGGGCACGATCATTCGCACGGCAAAGCGTGCGGTGATGACCATGGGCATGGCCATGCTCACGGCCATGCCCATGCCCATGACCACGGTCACGATCACGGGGCCTGCAGCGGGCATGACCATGCGCCGGCCTCTGCCTCCCGTGGAGCACCCAGCACGCCCCCCAACGTGTCCATGCGCGTCGAGGGCATGGACTGCGCCAGTTGCGTCGGCAAGATCGAAACGGCGCTCGCTCGCATGGATGGCGTGTCCGATGCCCGCATAAACTTCACCGCAGAAACGCTGGAATTGACGCTCGCGTCTGGCGGCCCCACGCAGCTCGGCCACATCGAGAAGACCATCAAGAGCCTGGGCTTCGGCGTCTCCGACGTGCGCCGCCATGATGGCTCAGCACCCGCGGCCCCAGCAGCAGCATCGACGGCGCGCCATCAGCGCTGGTGGCAGACGAAGAAAGGCAAGCACGTGCTGGGCCTGGGCGGCCTGATGGGCTCGGCCTACGCGATCGCGCAGTTCGTTCCTGGCTACGCTGAATGGATCTTCGCCGCTGCGGTGATCGCGGGCGTGCTGCCGTTCGCTCGCAAAGCCTTCGCGCTGGCTGTGTCAGGCTCGCCGTTCTCTATCGAAACGCTGATGGTCGTCGCCTCGCTGGGCGCGCTCGTGATAGGCGAGGCCGAGGAAGCTGCTGCCGTGGTGTTCCTGTTCGCGATCGGCGAGCTGCTGGAAAGCGTGGCCGCCGGCCGCGCGCGCGCCGGCATCAAGGCGCTGGCCTCCCTGGTGCCTAAGACGGCGGTACTGCTCGATGCCGCGGGCGGGCAGCGCGAAGTGCCCGCCGCTTCCCTGCGCGTGAGCGACCGCGTGCTGGTGCGCCCTGGTGACCGGGTGCCTGCGGACGGCAAGATCCTCCGCGGTGAAAGCAGCCTGGACGAGTCGCCTATCACCGGCGAGTCCGTACCGCGTCAAAAGGCTATCGGTGCCGACGTGTTCGCCGGCTCCATCAACGTCGATGGCGTGCTCGAAGTACAAGTCGAGAAGACGGCATCGGACAACACCATTTCTCGCATCATCCAACTGGTGGAGCAGGCGCAGTCCTCCAAGGCGCCCACGGCTCGCTTCATCGAAAAGTTCAGCCGCTACTACACCCCTGCCGTCATGGCCATCGCGGCGTTGATCGTGGTGGTTCCGCCACTTGCCATGGGTGGCGACTGGGGTACCTGGCTGTACCGCGGCCTCGCACTGCTGTTGATTGCCTGCCCATGTGCGCTGGTGCTCTCCACACCGGCGGCCATCGCCTCGGGCCTTGCGGTGGCCACGCGACGGGGCCTGCTGATCAAGGGTGGCAACGCGTTGGAAACCATCGGCCGCGTGCGCGCCATTGCCTTCGACAAGACTGGCACGCTGACCGAGGGCAAGCCGCGCATCACCGAGGTCCTGCCCTTCGGGCTGTTCAAGCATCAACAGGTCCTTGCGCTTGCCGCCGCTGTCGAGTCCGGCTCAAACCATCCCTTGGCGAAGGCCATTGTCGCCCATGCCAAGAGCCTGGACGTGGCGATTCCCCAGGCCACGGGCGCATCGGCCATTGCCGGCAAGGCGGTGCGCGCCACCGTGAACGGCAGTGCGCTCGCTGTCGGATCGCCCGCCCATGCGGAACAGACGGCCACGCTGACAGCCGCGCACCGCAGGGAAATCGACAAGCTGGAGGATGGCGGCAAGACCGTGGTGGTCCTGTTCGACGAAGCCAGCAAGAACGTTCTGGGCCTGCTGGCCCTGCGCGACGAGCCCCGCCGCGACGCGCGCGAAGGCGTGGCCCAGCTCAACGCCATGGGCGTGCGCTCGGTCATGCTGACCGGCGACAACCGCCGCACCGCGCAGGCGATCGCCGGCAAGCTGGGCATCGAGTGGGAGGCCGAGCTGCTGCCGCAGGACAAGCTGCGCTTGGTCAACGAGATGAAGCGTGATGCCAAGGTGGCGATGGTCGGCGACGGCATCAACGACGCGCCGGCCCTGGCGACCGCCGACGTGGGTATCGCCATGGGCGGCGGCACGGACGTGGCGCTGGAAACCGCCGATGCCGCGCTGCTCAAGAGCCGCGTCACGGACGTGGCCCACCTGGTGGCCCTGTCGCGGGCGACGATGGCCAACATTCACCAAAACGTCGTATTCGCCATTGGCCTCAAGGGCTTGTTCCTGGTCACCACCGTGTTGGGTATCACCGGCTTGTGGGTTGCCGTGCTGGCCGACACCGGCGCCACGGCCCTGGTCACGCTGAACGCACTGCGCCTGCTGCGCTTCAAGGGCGCGCCGGAGGCCAACCACGGCGACGACGCCGGGCGTCCCACCACCTTGTCCGTGCCGTCTGCCCGCTGAGGCAACAAGAGGGCTTGACCTTGCCGTCGTTGTAACGCCTAGCCTCCACACAAATGTCTGCAGAGCGCTTCGGAAGGGCCGGAGTCCTGCATCCAAGAAAGGGTCACTTCCATGCGTAAAAAAATCAGAATCATTGTGGTGGCAGGCGTCATCGCAGCCGTCGGGGGGATAGCGATCGCTGCCCGCGACGCCAAGGACGAGGGCAAGGCCGCGGCGCCCCCGGCGGGCGCGCCGATGGCGCCGCAGGTGCCCGTGGCCGAGGTCATTACCCGCACGGTCGCGCCATCGGCCGAGTACACCGGCTTCCTGGCCGCGCCCAAGACCGTCGAGCTGCGCTCGCGGGTCGGCGGCGCCGTCGATGCGGTGAGCGTTCCCGAAGGTAGCCTCGTGCGCAAGGGCCAACTGCTGTTCCAGATCGACCCGAGGCCGTTCCAGGTTGCGCTCGACACGGCCGTGGCGCAACTGCGTCAGGCCGAGGTGCTGGCCAGCCAGGCCCAGGCCGACTTTGACCGCGCCGAGCGCCTGGTGGCGACCGGCGCCGTCGCGCGCAAGACCTATGACGATGCCGCCTCCGCACGCAACGCGCGCCAGGCTCAGGTGCAGGCGGCTAAGGCCGCCGTTGCTGCGGCTCAGCTGGACCTGTCCTACGCCCGCGTCACTGCGCCCATCGCCGGGCGCGTCGACCGCGTGCTCGTGACCGAGGGCAACTTGGTCAGCGGTGGCGGCGCCGGCGCGGCCACGCTGCTGACCACGATCGTATCCATCGACCCGTTGCACGTGTACTTCGACATTGATGAGGCCACCTATCTCAACGTCGTCAGCCGCTCGCGGCCCGCTGCGGGCGCCGGTAGCAAGGCTTCGCTGCCCGTGCAGGTCGGGCTGACCACGGACAAGGGTTTCCCGCACAGGGGCGCGCTCGACTTCGTGGGCAACACCATTGACCGAAGCACCGGCACGATCCGCGCGCGCGCCGTTGTGCCCAACCCGGATGGGCGCATGGCACCCGGCATGTTCGCCCGGGCCAAGCTGTCCACCGGCGCGGCGCGCGAGGCCGTCCTGATCGACGATCAGGCCGTGGGCACCGACCAAGGGCGCAACTACGTGCTGGTCGTGGGCGAGAACAACCAGGCCCAGTACCGGCCCATCGAACTGGGGCCGGTGGTGGACGGGCTGCGCGTCATCAACGGCGGCCTGCAGGCCGGTGAGAAGATCATCATCAAGGGCCTCGTGCGCCCCGGCATGGCGGTCACGCCGCGCATGGTGCCCATGCAGGCGCCCGCGGCACCGGCCGCCGGCGCGACCGGCGCGACCAAGGCTGCGGCAAACGCTCCGGCTCCCGCTGCGGCGCCTGCCAAGGCCGGTGGCGCGGACCCCGCCAAGGCTGACGGCGCGGCCGGCTCGGCGGAGGCCCGCAAATGAATTTCCCCCGCTTCTTCATCAACCGGCCGATCTTCGCCATCGTCCTGTCGGTGCTGATGCTGATCGCGGGCGCGATCAGCTATTTCCAGCTCCCCCTGAGCGAGTACCCCCAGGTCACGCCGCCGACGGTGCAGGTCACCGCCAGCTATCCCGGCGCCAACCCGCAGGTGATCGCCGACACCGTGGCATCGCCGCTGGAGCAGGCGGTCAACGGCGTGGAAGGCATGATGTACATGCAGTCCCAGATGTCCACGGACGGGCGGATGGTGCTGACCATCTCGTTCGAGCAGCACATCGACCCCGACGTCGCGCAGATCCAGGTGCAGAACCGCGTCTCACGCGCGCTGCCCCGGTTGCCGCCCGAGGTCCAGCGCATCGGCGTGGTCACCGACAAGACCGCGCCCGATATTCTCATGGTGGTGCATATGCTCTCGCCGGGGGACCGCTACGACCCGCTGTACGTGTCCAACTACGCGATGCTCAACGTGCGCGACGAACTGGCGCGCCTGCCGGGCATCGCCAACGTGATCATCGGCGGTGAAGGCGAGTACGCAATGCGCGTCTGGCTCGACCCCGAGAAGGTCGCATCGCGGGGCATGACCGCCAGCGATGTGGTCGCCGCCATCCGCGAGCAGAACGTGCAGGTCGCAGCCGGCTCGATCGGCCAGCAGCCGAATGCGTCGGCCGCCTTCCAGGTCAGCGTCAATGCGCTGGGGCGCCTGACCACCGAAGAGCAGTTCGGCGACATCGTGATCAAGGCCGGCGCCAACGGCCAGGTGACCCGCCTGCGCGACGTCGCACGCCTGGAACTGGGCTCGGACAACTACACCATGCGCGGCCAGCTCGACGGCGAGAACGCGGTCGGCCTGCAAATCCTGATGACGCCCGGCTCCAATGCCCTGGACACGTCCAGCGCGGTGCGCGCGACGATGGAGCGGCTGCAGGCCAAGTTCCCCGAAGGCATCGAGTACAAGATCCCCTACGACCCCACAGTCTTCGTGCGCGCCTCGCTCCAGTCCGTCGCCGTCACGCTGCTGGAGGCCATCCTCCTGGTGGTGATCGTGGTGGTGCTGTTCCTGCAATCTTGGCGCGCGTCGATCATTCCACTGATCGCCGTGCCGGTCTCGCTGGTCGGCACGTTCGCGGTGATGCACATGTTCGGCTTCTCGCTGAACACGCTGTCGCTGTTTGGCCTCGTGCTCTCCATCGGCATCGTGGTGGATGACGCCATCGTGGTGGTGGAGAACGTGGAGCGCCACATGGCGCTGGGCGAATCGCCCAAGGATGCGGCGCGCAAGGCGATGGATGAAGTGACTGGCCCGATCCTGGCCATCACCTCGGTGCTGGCAGCGGTCTTCATCCCCTCGGCGTTCCTGTCGGGGCTGCAGGGCGAGTTCTATCGCCAGTTCGCGCTGACCATCGCGTTCTCGACCATCCTGTCGGCGATCAACTCGCTTACGCTGTCGCCAGCGCTGGCCGCCATCCTGCTCAAGCCGCACCACGGCGCGGCCAAGCCCGATCGTCTCACGCGCATCATCGACGGCGTGTTCGGCGGCTTCTTCCGCCGCTTCAACCGCTTCTTCGATCGCGCCTCGAATTCCTACGTCGGGGGCGTGCGCCGCGCGGTGCGCGGCAGCGCCATCGTGCTGCTGCTCTACGTCGGCTTCCTGGGCCTGACCTGGCTGGGCTTCCACAAGGTGCCTGCGGGCTTCGTGCCGGCCCAGGACAAGTACTATCTCGTGGGCATCGCCCAGCTTCCGACCGGCGCCTCGCTGGATCGCACCGAGGCGGTCGTCAAGGAGATGACCAAGATCGCACTGGCTGAGCCGGGCGTCGAGAGCGTGGTGGCCTTCCCGGGCCTGTCGGTCAATGGACCGGTGAACCAGCCGAACACCGCGCTGATGTTCGCCATGCTCAAGCCCTTCGATGAGCGCAAGGACCCGTCGCTGTCGGCCTTCGCCATCCAGGGCAAGCTCATGGGCAAGTTCAGCCAGATCCCGGACGGCTTCGTTGGCATCTTCCCGCCGCCGCCGGTGCCGGGCCTGGGTTCGATGGGCGGCTTCAAGCTGCAGATCGAGGACCGGGCGGGCCTGGGTCCCGAGGCGCTTGCGCAGGCACAGGGCCAGATCATGGGCAAGGCCATGCAGGCGCCCGAGCTGGCGAACATGCTCGCCAGCTTCCAGACCAATGCGCCGCAGTTGCAGGTGGACATCGACCGGGTGAAGGCCAAGTCGCAGGGCGTATCGCTGACCGAGGTGTTCGACACCCTGCAGGTCAACCTTGGCTCGCTCTACGTCAACGACTTCAACCGCTTCGGTCGCACCTACCGGGTCATGGCCCAGGCCGATGCGCAGTTCCGCATGCAGGCTGAGGACATAGGCATGCTCAAGGTGCGCAATGCAGCGGGCGACATGATCCCGCTGAGCGCGATCGCGACCATCGAGCGCAGTTCCGGCCCCGACCGGGTGATGCATTACAACGGCTTTCCCTCGGCCGACATCAGCGGCGGGCCAGCGCCGGGCTACTCGTCCGGCCAGGCCACCGCCGCGATTGAGAAGATCGTGAGCGAATCGCTGCCGGACGGTATGACCTACGAATGGACGGACCTGACTTTCCAGGAAAAACGGGTTGGCAACACGGCGATCTACATCTTCGCGCTGGCGGTGCTGCTCGCCTTCCTGTTCCTGGCGGCCCAGTACAACAGTTGGTCGCTGCCGTTCGCTGTGCTGCTGATTGCACCCATGGCGCTGCTCTCGGCGATCGCCGGCGTCTGGCTCTCTGGGGGCGACAACAACATCTTCACGCAGATCGGTTTCGTGGTGCTGGTCGGCCTGGCTGCCAAGAACGCGATCCTGATCGTGGAGTTCGCCCGCGCGAAGGAAAGCGAAGGGGCCGATCCGCTGGCAGCCGTGCTCGAAGCCGCGCGCTTGCGGCTGCGCCCGATCTTGATGACGTCGTTCGCCTTCATCGCTGGCGTGGTGCCGCTGGTGCTGGCCAGCGGTGCGGGCGCCGAGATGCGCCACGCCATGGGCATCGCGGTGTTCGCCGGCATGCTGGGCGTGACGGTATTCGGCCTGGTGCTGACGCCGGTGTTCTACGTTGTGGTGCGCAAGCTGGCGCTGCGCCGCGAAGCGCGCCATGCCCGTGGCGGCATGACCGACCAGCACGCATGACGGCCAGGAGGACATACGACATGAAAACATCTTTCGCATTCACACGACCCGCCAGGACGCTGGCGCCGCTCGCCCTCGCGGCGGCGCTGGCTGGCTGCTCCATGGCACCGAAGTATGACCGGCCCGCAGCGCCGATCGACACGGCCTATCCCTCGGGCGCGGCCTATGTGGAACTGGCGGCCGCGACGCCCGACGACGCGATCACGGCCGAGATCGGTTGGCGGGACTTCTTCCGCGACCCGCTGCTGCAGCAGTTGATCGGCATTTCGCTGGAGAACAACCGCGACATGCACAAAGCCGCGCTCAACGTGGAGGCGGCTCAGGCGCTGTACCGTATCCAGCGTGCCGAGATGCTGCCGAACCTGGGCGTTTCCGCCCGCGGCGCGTCAGAGCGCGTACCGGCCGACCTCAGTACCACGGGGCAAAGCGACGTGCTCCGGCGCTACGACGTGGCCGGGGTGACGGCCGCCTGGGAGCTGGACCTGTGGGGCCGCATCCGCAGCCTCAACGACCGGGCGCTGGCGTCCTACCTGGCCCTCGACGAGACCCGCATCGCCACGCAGATGAGCCTGGTGTCCGAGGTGGCCAGCGCCTACCTCACGCTGCGCGCCGACCAGGAACTGCTGCGCCTGACGAGCGACACCCTCGCCACACAGAAGCGCTCCTATGACCTGACCACCCAACTGGTGGAAGCGGGAAATTCCACGCAGCTCGACCTGCGCCGCGCGGAGATCGCGCTGCGCACCGCCGAGGCCAACCGCGCCGCCTACACGCGGCAGGCGGCCAAGGACCGCAACGCGCTGGTGCTGCTGCTGGGCCAGCCGCTGACGCCGGAGCTGTCCCGGCAGCTTGACGAGGCCGTGGCGCTGCCGGACGACATCGTGCCGACCGACCTGCCGAGCGGCCTGCCGTCCGAACTGCTCGCGCGTCGGCCGGACATCCGCGCCGCCGAGCAGATGCTGATCGGCGCCAACGCCAACATCGGCGCGGCGCGGGCCGCGTTCTTCCCGACGATTAGCCTCACGGGCTCGGCGGGCACGGCCAGCGCTTCGCTGGACGGCCTGTTCGATTCGGGCTCGCGGGCCTGGAGCTTCCTGCCGCAGATCACGCTGCCCATCTTCCGCGGCGGCGCGTTGCGAGCCAATCTGGACGTGGCACAGGTACAAAAGAGGATCGAAATCGCCAACTACGAGAAGTCTATCCAGGCGGCCTTTGCTGAGGTGGCTGACGGCTTGGCGGGCAAGCGCACGCTTGATGAGCAGATCCGCTCGGAGCAGCTCCTGGTAGCGGCTAGCCAGAAAGCCTACCAACTAGCCGAGCAACGCTTCCAGGAAGGCGTGGACGACAACCTCACCTTGCTCGATGCGCAACGCACACAGTACGGTGCGCAGCAGACCCTGGTGCGCACGCGCCTGACGCGGCTGAACAACCTCATCCACCTCTACAAGGCGCTGGGTGGCGGCTGGACTGAGCACACGGTGCAATCGGGCGCCACCGGGCAACCATCCGCCCGGTCGCCGGGATAAGGGCTATGCGCAACGGCGGCGTTCCCCATCGTTGCGCACGGAGAACCGGATGAGGATCGGTGAACTTGCGCGCTTGACGGGCACCCCCCCGGAGAACATTCGGTTCTACGAGCGGGAGGGCCTGTTGCAAGCCCCGGAGCGGTCACGCAACAACTATCGGCGCTATGGCCCGGCCCATGTCGAACGGCTTCACCTGATTCGCAACTACCGTGCCTCGGGAATCGGCCTGGATGACGTGCGCCGCCTACTGGGTTGGGCACATGAGGGGTTCCTGGAACCTGAGCTGCTAAGGCAGGCTGTCCAAGGCCATCTCGCCTGTGTTGAGGAACGCATGGAGCAACTGATCCAGGTGAAAGAGCACCTGCTCGCATTGGCCCTGCACGGTGCTGCTTCCGCCGGGGCTTCCGAGGATGGACCGGCTCGCGATGGTTCGTGAGCATCGCATGTCCATATAACTGAATATATATTCATGCGTGTAATATTTCCGGCCAGACAAACGAATAAGAAAGACGCCCATGACCGACCAGAGCATCACGCGCCGAAACATCGGCGTTCTCACCGCCGCGCAGGCGCTCGGCGGCGCCAGCGCGCCCATCGTGATGTCGCTGGGTGGGCTGGTCGGCCAGCAGCTTGCCAAGAATTCGGCCTGGATCACCTTGCCCGTGAGTCTGTTCGGCCTGGGTCTTGCCATCGGCACCTTGCCTGCCGCCTTCATCATGCGGCACCATGGCCGCCGCAACGGATACGTGGTGGGGGTCGGCTTCGGCGTGGCCTCGGGCCTGATCGCCGCGTTGGGCATCATGCTGGCCTCGTTCTGGATCTTCTGCGCCGGCACCTTCCTGGCGGGCTTCTACGGCGCGTATGTGCAGAGCTACCGCTTCGCAGCCGCCGACACCGCCGAGGACGCGCTTAAGGCCAAGGCCATTTCCTGGGTCATGGTGGGCGGTCTCGCGGGCGCCATCATCGGGCCGCAGTTGGTGATCTTCACGCGCGATGCGGTAGCGGGCACGCCCTACGTTGGCAGCTTCCTCAGCCAGGCGC